>NZ_CP108938.1 GCF_036347135.1 Streptomyces sp. NBC_00775 | reverse complement strand
GCAGACACGACGCGCCGCCGCTACGCGGCGGGCCAACTCCCTTGCTTCGCAAGGGAGTTGATATGTCGTCACTCCGTGACGACGGCTCGAATCGCTCCGCGATTCGGCCCAAGGAATTCGCTCCGCGAATTCCTGAAAGCGCACTAAGGCGTAGTGTCCGACTTTCTCTGACGATCGGTCAATAACCTTACGGGATATACTCATTCCGAACGTCTCCTCTCCTGAATCAGGCTGCTTGAATTCCCTTCCGAGAAACGGAATTTGACCATTCCTCAATTCTGCCCATTTTCAATTTAATTACGCGTGGACGAGATTACGCCCGCCGGGTCTCTCCGGCAACCTGTGGCCACAGGTTGCGACGAGCGTGGACAACCCACCGCCCGGCAGTTCCAGCCCGCACCAGCAGGCCGGGAGCGCACCCACCACCCCCACGCACCGGAGCCGGATACTGGTGAGAGAGCCCGCATCCGGGCGAGAGCCCTGGCGCGCGACCGCACCGAACGGAGCAGACGTCAGCCTGCTCGAGTGATGGCACGGCGAAGGCTCCGGCGTGGGGGCTGTCCAACGGCGCGTCATATTAGGTGTGGGGGAAGTGATCCAGATTAGTGTTTCCATTGCGTGGACTTAGTGGTGCGCGGGAGAGAGGGCGGGAGCATGCCAAATGGCTTCAGTGACTTCGATCGTTTCGTTGAGTGGCCAGCCGTTGCCAGCGGTTACCGCCGTGGGATGTCCTACCTTGATGAGTATGGGCTCGATACACCACCCGATAGGGTCGCGTCGGCCGTCGAGGTGGCGATGGGTGTGATCCGCGAGAGCTTTCCAGAGGGATCGCCGCCCCCAGACCGGGCAGTAGATCTCTTCATTGCCAACGTCGTTATGGCGGCCGCATGTCGGTTCACCTTCGATGATGGGGCTGCTTTGGATCAGAAGGAAGTTGCAGAGAGCCTGACCTTCTTCAAGGGATTCTTCAACAGTGGCTGGCATTACTGATCGGTCGCCCAATGAATCCGCGAAGATCAGCTGGCCGGTTGCCGAAAGTACGTGTGCGTCCCCGTCGCCTACACCCTGCAACACGAAGGCGGACGCCCAGCCAGGCTCAGCCCGAGGTGGCGCGCGAGGACGCCGACCGGCAAGTTTGGCGAATTTTGGCCGACACTGTCGTGCAGGCTGGCCGGCTGTTCTCCGAGACCACGGCCAGAGTGGATGCCTTGCAGGCAGGGGCGAGACACGAGCAAGCTGAAGGACATCGGCCTCCCGCCGTCGAACAACCCGTCAATCGCCCTCCCAACCAGCCCTGTTGGTTAAAGCGCATCTGGCGCCATTGGCGAGTTCCGGGCCCTAAAGGGAAGCGAGAGTGTCAGAGGCTGGTCGAACTCATTATCTTCTTCGGGGGCGCGCTCGCTGGGCTGATTCTCTTCGGAGAACTGGCCCGAGATTCGTTCGCGGAGAGCACCGCGTGGCTTCGGGTGGCCTTTGTCACCGCCGTGATCGCCGCGGCTACCCTCTTGGGCCTCGCCCGACTCTCTGTGCAATGGTTCATTACCCAATGCGAACGTGGTCGGGTCGCAAATCCGGAGAATGGAGCACCACAGAAGCCGTTCCGCCTCTACGAGCTCGCTACTGTGACAATCGGCATCGCTGGGTTCATCCTGCTGTTCGCAACGGTGTGGGCCGCCGTGGCGCCCGCGCATCCCAGAGAGGTCGCCGTCATCGAGGGGACCACCACTGTTCCGCACCGTCAGTCCGACACTCAACGGCCTTCTGAGCCGCGGGGCGGCCATCGGACTGTTGATAGGACCAGCCACTTCATCCGGCCGCCCTCCCCGGCACCCTCGCCAGTGCAGTTGCGTCCATGAGACGCCTTTGCTGCTTACAACGGCTATAGCCGTTGTAAGCCCTTTCACTATTCATTTGCGCCGCGAGGGCAAGGCTGCATGCTCATCCATCCCAGTAGATCTGCGCAGGACCAGTGCTCACAGCAGTGGCATGGCGGGGGTGGCCATGTCGTACGGGGACGTTCTGTTTCCCGGTACACGGACGACGACGGCCCATCGGTCTCGCTGGTCAGGGGCTGGAGCCGGGATGTGCTCGGCCCACATGTTGTCCCGGATATTCGGGATCCAGTCCTTCTTGAGGGTGAGGTCGAGGACGACGAGCATGCCGAGTGCGATTCCGCCGGCCTGGTAGGCGATGGTTTGGCCCAGGTAGCGCCGTAGTCCCTTGCGGGTGGTTCTGCCTTCGGTCCGCTTGCACTCGATGATGATGGTGAAGCCTGGGAAGCGGACTTCGATGTCGGCCCGGCCGCCGCTGCGGTCGGCCAGTTCGATGTCGACGTCTTCCAGGTTGCCGTCCAGATAGTCCTGGAGGTCTTCCTGGATGGTGTTCTCCAGGGGGAGCTTCTTGTCTGGTTCGGGAGCGAAGAGGTAGGCGAAGCGGGGCGTGTGGTGGGCGCGGGCGCGGTTGGTCCGGTTGTGCAGGAAGCGGATGGTCTGGGTGATCAGTCGTACGAAGCCCTGCCGGATCACCGGTTGCCGGAAGTCGGGGCAGTCGTCGAGGACGGCGAGGATGTCGTAGAAGATCTCCTGCTGGGCTGCCGGGAGGCGGGCGGCCAGGGTTGCTTCGTCATCGGTCAGGCCAGCTTGAAGGGCGTCGAGCATCTGCGTGGGCAGGCCGGCGAGTAGATGGTTACCGAGGACGGCCGCCAGTTGGGGGTAGGCCGCCTGTGGGGCTTTTCCCAGGCCCCCTGGCGGCGCCGTCGTGTTCCCGGTCTGCAGGCGTTCGTCGACGGCCTGGAGGAGTTTCTGGGCGGCGTGCGCGTCCCAGTCCGGGGGTGCGTCGGCGAGAAGGCCACGCAGGTGAAGGAGGAGCCCTTCGCGGTGGGCGAAGGCGTCCTCAATGCGTGGGGCGACCAGGACTTTCAGGCCTGGGACGGCGTCGGCGGGCTGTAGGCGGACGCTTCGGTGGGCGGTGTAGGCGGCCAGGATGTGCTGGATGGTCTGGTTCGGCCACGTGGTGAGGGGCTTGTCGAGGTGAGCATCAGCGTGTTCGAGGTCGGCGCTGAGGGTGTACCAGGCGGCCTCAGTGTCGTAACGGCCGGCCCGCCAGTGGGTGCGGGTGCCGGTCAGCCACATGGCGTGCTCAGTTAGCGAGCGGCGTAGCTGCTGGGTGGCGGTGGTGAGAGCGGGGGTGTGGCCGGTGTCGAAGGCGAGGACTGCGTCGATGGCGGCGAGGTAGGCGATGGCGTCGGGCCGGTCCTCGTCGGCGTGGACGGCCTGTTGTAGGAGGCTGCGCGCGGTGGTGAATGCCTGCAGGAGGGTGGGGCGGTCAGGGGCGTTGGCGGCGTCGGCGAGGTGGCACATGGCGAGCTCGTAGGCGGCGTCGCCATGTACGGCGGTGTTGGTGAAGCGTTGTAGCGCGGTGAGGAGATCGTGCTCGCGCCAGTGTTCGTAGGCGGTGCCGAGGGCCCGGACGGTGCGGCGGGCGAAGGCAGGGGGCGCGGTGGCGGCGGTGGGATCGACGAGGCGATCGAAGAGCCCGTAGCGGCTTGTGGTGCCGGGCAGGGCGAGGCGGAGGGCCGCTTCGAGGAAGATGCCGGCCAGTTCGGCGTCGAGGGGTGCGCTGTGGTTGCGGCTGCGCTCCAGCGCGATGTTGTTGAGGGGGCCAGCGGCGTGTTGGAGGTAGCCGGGGTGCTCGACGATCTGGTCGAGGATGTCGTCGGCGGCTGCTGGGCTGGTGGTTGTGGTCAAGGCGCGGGTGATGAAGGTGGCCGCGTGGTCGGGGTGATTGAGGGTGTCCCATTCCGCAAGGAGGGTCTCGGCGGCGCGGAACCACAGTCGGGAGGCGGCAAGGTCGTCCATGTGCTGCCAGAGGGTGTCTTCGCCGCCGAGCTCAGCGACGGTAGGGGGATCTCCGTCTTGGGCGAGGAGGGTCTCGAGTGGGGTCACGGTGGGTGGCCTTTCTCGAGTGCGGGTGGGGTGGCGAGCGGACAGCTAGGTTACTGGCCGGTCTACCAGATGTAGTCGCGTGGACCTGCGGCCTTGAGGTTGTCGGCGGAGATGATCGTGGTGGCGACATCGCGTTTGGCGGTGGCGGTGATGAGCTGCAGGTCCGGTGTTTCTGCACAGATGACCTTGAGCTCACTGAGGACTTCGGCCAGGTCGACGTCGACGGTCTCCTGGGCGCCGGCGGAGTCGAGGAGCAGCAGGCCGGGGTGACGGCCCACGCCGGTTTCCTTCCCCACACGCAGGAGGGCGAGGAGCGTGGCAATCCGCAGCCGCACGTGTTCGCCTGGGGTGACAGCGGTGAAGGTGGTCTTGCTGTCACCTTTGGTGACGCTCAAGGTTCCGTTGCCCTGCAGCTTGACGGCTTGGAGTTCGGTCATGCCCAGGCGGATCGCCAAGCGGCAGATCTCGGTGCTCACTTTGCCCAGAAGCGCCTCCGAGGCGGCAGTCGCACGCTTGTTGGCTTCCTTGTGTGCCGCGTCTAGGACGGCCTCTTCCATCGACTGCGTCTGGGGCTGCTGAGCATGGCGTTCGGCTGCTTGACGTTCGGTGAGGGCGCCTTCGAGACGGGCGACCTCCAGGTGGGCGCGCAGGGCGGACTCGCGGGGCATGGCGGCTTGCGCCGCGGTGAGCGCGGTATGGGCCTGGGTCATGGCGGCTTCGGAGACTGTGACGGCGTTGGCGGCCTGCCGGGCCGCCTTCTTGGCCTGCTGGTGGGCTTGGCCGAGGGTGTCGACGGAGGCGGCGAGGTCGTCGGTCGCGGCCGTGTCCACGGGTGCCTCGGTGGGGGCGGATCCACATATTCGGCAGTGGTGTTCGTCGAGGCCCGAGTGGGGGATCTGGTCGAGTGCGGTCGAGCAACGGGGGCAGCAGGTGGGCTTGAGGGCTCCGAAGAAGCGCTGTGCCACTGCCGTCTCGCGAAGGTCTCTGAGGCGGGCCTGGTCCAGGACGAGCGTCTCGTGGAGTTCGTCCTCGGCCTGCCGCGTCTGCTGCATCTGCTGCACCAGGTCGGTGTGCCGGGCCGTCAGCTCAGCCAGGTGGGCACCGGCTTGTTCGATGGCTGCGGCGGCGGCTTCCAGGCTGGGGGCCGCGTCGGTCTGGGCGGCGGCTTCCCGAGCTCGTGCGAGCTGGTCTTCGAGTTGTTGTAGGGAGGTGCCGCGGGCTTGGAGGTCTTGCTGGGCGCGTCGACGCTGCCCTTTCACCGACTGCTGGAGCAGGTCCAGTGCTGCTTTGGCGTCGCGGCGTGTGGTCGTCCAGGGCAGGCCCACGAACATCTGGAGCAGGCTGATCATGGTTCCGCCTTGGGCGGTCTCTCCCAGTAGCGCGTCGCCCTCGCGGTTGCGGGCCAGGAGAGCGTGGCTGAAGGCGGGCCAGGACGTGACGATCACCTGGCCGTCAGCGTCTTGTTCGTCGCCGGCGGCGGAGGCGGTCCTGTCTTTGCGCCAGCCGCGCAGAAACTCCAGGCCCAGCCGGTCCATCATGAAGGCGCCCATCACGGAGGCGAATTCAGCCTCCCCGGCGAACGGTGTGACGTACTCCTGGGCCCCGATGGTGAGGCTGCCAGCGAGCTGGTCGCCGGTGGTGTCGACGTTCACGGTGAACGGCTCATCGTCGATCTGTGCGTTCAGGTGCACGTGGTGGATCCAGTGCCGTACGTCTGCTTGTAGGTCGTTGGAGCCGCGTAGGCACCACCAGATGATCTCCAGGATGCTGCTCTTGCCGCGCAGGTTGTCCGCCGTCACGCACCACAGGCCGGCATCGAGGTCCCAGGAGAAGTCGACCGGCCCGGTCGACTTGCCGGCTTTCTCTCCGGTGAAGGCGATGCGCTTGACCAGCAACCGGTGGGGGCGCGGCAGGATACTGCTCTCCCGCACACCGTGCCGTGCGAGAACCTCCCCGGCCTGTTCCCCTTCGGCGCCGACCCGGCGGGCCACTGCCTGAACGAAGTCACTCATGCGTCGCTCCCCGTCCTCTGCCCGCTGATGCGCTCCAGCCGCTCACGTACCCGCTCGGTGATGCCGCTGATGCTGGCCTTCCACACCGTGCGCTCGTACTCGGCCTGCTGGTACTGCAGTTCCTTGAGCTGGGTGCCGCTGCGCTGTCCCGCCACTGCCAGGACGATCGCGGCCCGCTCGTCGTACCAGGCGAGGTCCGGTGCGTCGGCGCGCAGCTCGGCGGCCAGATCGCGGCCAGCGGCCAGGAGGTAGTAGTCCCAGCGCTCCACCTTGGCCGGCGGTTCCCCGACGGCCTCTACCGCGGTTAGGC
Organism: Streptomyces sp. NBC_00775; assembly: GCF_036347135.1. Classification (NCBI taxonomy): domain Bacteria; kingdom Bacillati; phylum Actinomycetota; class Actinomycetes; order Kitasatosporales; family Streptomycetaceae; genus Streptomyces; species Streptomyces sp. NBC_00775. Next base: position 11,090,346 of record NZ_CP108938.1, on the reverse strand, counting down.
CGTGGGAGAACAGGAGTGCCAGGGCGTCGTCGAGCGCCTCCCAGGCGCCGAAGCGCCAGCGCAGCATCGGGTACCGGGAGATGTCCGGCTCATCGCCCTCCAGCAAAGCCCGCGCCTTCGTGAGCGACCAGTCGGCATCCGGCGCTGTACCGTTCTCGACCTGATTGAGCAACTCGTCCGCGAGATAGTCCGGGTTCCGCAACCAGAAATCCAGCGCCTGCAGGCGTTTTTGACCCTGCACCACCGCCACCGAGCCCTGCGGCACCCGCCCGTTCGTATCCGGCCCGCACTGTGCGCCGCACCTGTCGAGCACAAACAGCAGCCGCACCGCGTCCTGCACGCGCGACGCGCGCCGCATTCCAGACTCCGCCACGCAGCCCCCGCCTCGGTCCCGCCGGTGAATTCGAAGATCCCAGACTTAGCACACTCCAGATGCAGTCCGTAACCGGTTGAACACATCCACGCTGCGCCAATAGGCCGCCCTCCCCGACGAGTTGGTCTGAGAAATGACCGTGCGTCAGATCGCGCCGTGCGAGGCCCGTCACGCCGCGGACAGGACTCAGGCGCGCGAGGCCTTTCTGGACAGCACCAGATATAGGAAGGGATGGCGGGCAATCCAGGAGGCGAAGCGCGTCGAGCGCCACCGCGGCGGCAGGCGATCTGCCCAGTACAGCTCCACCGTCGCTCGTGCGTGTTGCTTCGCATCGCAACCTGCGCCGGTCGGCTTTTCAGGCAGGTAGCGGCCGTAGACGGGGACGCGGGTGACGCCAGCCGCGCGCATCGCACACAGACGGTGCTGGCCGTTGGTCAGGGCCGTGTTCCCCTCGCTCCAGGCGATGTGGTCGTGGAGAAGGTCGCGTGCCCACTGACGGTCTTCCTCTCGGCTGTTGCCTCATTGCCTGTGGCCTGGGCGGCGGCGAACTCAAGCGCGGTCTGCGCGATCGCTTGCCAGTTGGCCTGGTGATACGGGCAGGCGGCAAAGTCACGGTCCCGCAAGCGCGCGAAGAGCTCGGCGTGGGCAACATGGATGGCGCGCTCACCCTTGGGGTAGGCGGCGGCGAGTTGCTTCCAACAGGCTGAGTGGGCCGCACAGGACCAGTGCGTGTGGCCATGGCAGGTCCGCGGCCGCAACGGGACGCACGCCGAGAGTGCCGCGCAGGAACAGGTCGCGCTCCACCGGGTCCTCGAACAGGCTTGGGTACAGGTCGAGTTCGTCGTCGGGAGCGGCAGGCCGCTGGATCTGGTCGGCGGCTTCGAGGGTGTCAAGGTCTGGCTCGTGCGCTCCGGTCAGGATGTGTGCGGGCTGGATGTTCCAAGGGCCTTCCTCGTCGTTGCGCGTGCGTTCGGGATTTGGGGCGACGAGGATCTGCTGGCTGGTGTCGGGCAGGACGAGGGTGCCCGGCAGTCCGAAGACACCGGCCAGGACGGCCCGGCCGTGAGCCCATTGTGGGTGAGCGAGCAGCCCGCCCAGCGATTCTGCGGGCAGATGCGCGATCCACTCAACGCGGTGGAATGGCGTTAACGGTCTGAACTGGCCCCACTTTTCCGACGCGGCTTGGTCATCGCAACATCCCTCAGGACTGGTGTTGCAACGACCTATAGAACCCAAGCCGGAAAAGTGGGGCCAGTTCAGACCGTTAACGCCACAAATGGTCGGCAGGGCGCTGCGTATGAAGCCCGGGGGAGGGAAAATCGCGTCTTTGGTCGTTCCGGTATTCCTCGGACCTGGCGAAGGCACAGGCGAAATTCTGACCTCGAATGCCTACAGCACCCTCGCGAAGATCCTCGGAGGGCTCAGGGCGCACGATGCCGAGACGATCGAGGCGCTTGCCGACCCTCGCGTCCGCAGCGGCCGGTCCCAGCGTCCCGGAGGCGAGGCGGAAACCGTCGGCGGCGAGGAGCAGGAGCAGGCGCGCGCGGACGAGGATGCTGGGGAGGCGTGGGTCAGTCAGTCGGCTGCCGGGCTGCTTCGGTTCTCGGAGCCGCGGGATGCGGCGCTGCTGGCCCAGTTCGTGCAGTTGCGGGTGATCGACCCGGAGAACACCTACAGGCGGCGCGGCATCGCCGCCGCCAGTAGGTGGCTGCGTGAGACGGGCAGCGACCAACTGCGGGTCCCCTACGACTACGTCACCCCTCAAGACCGGGCCGGGGCGTTTCCGCTGGGGGTGTGGCTGGCCGACCAGCGCAAGTACTACAACAGCGCGATGCTGGAGGCTGCGCGCGTGCAGCAGCTCGAGGCACTGGGCATGGTGTGGTCCCACCATGACGTCGCCTTCGAGGAAGGCCTCGCGGCGGCCAGGGCGTGGGCGGCCGCGCACGACGGGATGCTGCTCCCGCCGGCCAACGCGGTCGGCGAGGGCGGGTTCCCTATCGGCATCTGGGCGAAGAATATGCGGGCCGCGGCGCGGCGGACGCTGCAGAACGCGGAACGGCGCGCGGCGGGCGAGCGCGTGTCCAGCACCGGGGAACTTGCGCCCAGCCGCATGGAGGCTCTCGAAGCCATCGACCCCGGATGGTGCCCGCTTGGATGGGACATCGCCTGGCAACGCCGCTTCCGCCTCGCCCGCGTGGCGGCCGGAGGCCCGCTACCGGCGGCCGCGGGCGAGGTCATCGTCCAGGGCGAAGACCTCGGAGCATGGGTGCACGCGCCGCGACTGGACTGGGACGATCTCCTGCCCGCCCAGCAATGGCTCCTGGAGAGCACCCTCGGACTCGAGCCCGCCGCGCCGGAAGAGCGGCCGGTGAAGCGGACCCAGGACGACAAGTGGGCGCTCAACATCGCGGCCGCCCGGCAGTTCCACGCCCGCGAAGGCCACCTCACAGTCCCGAGGAAGCATGTAGAAGACGTCGACGGCACACCGGTTGGGCTGGGCTCGTTCATCAGCAACACCCGCAGGCGTGCCGGGAAACTGAGTACGGAGCGCCGCGCCGACCTCAGCCAACTCGGCATGCGCTGGTAGACGAGTACGGGTGACTACACCCGTTGACTAAATCTCCCTCCTTGTGAACCCTGTTGGGCTGATGACGGCCGCTCTCCGCCGCAGTGTCCGCGGCCCCGTTGATGGTGTTGCGAACCCTTCTGGGCTGGTCGCGGCGGGCTTCTGCCACTGGCTCGACGTGGAGCGCTACACGTTGCGAACCCTTCCGGGCTGATGACGACCACCGACCTGGGTGCCGGGTGGGTTGAGGTGAGCGGGTTGCGAACCCTTCTGGGCTGATGACGACCTCGGTGCAGCACATGTACTGCGCCCCGCCGTACTGGGAGACGTTGCGAACCCCTTCGGGCTGATGACGATGACACTAGCCACGTCCTCATACTCCAGCGAGCGCTGTTGCGAACCTTTCTAGGCTAATGACGACGCCTGCGGTGCCCGGGGAGAGCTGGTTGGAGACGATGTTGCGAACCCTTCTGGGCTGATGAGGACCGACACCGACGCCGATCTCATCCCGCTCACCAAACAGTTGCGAACCCTTCTGGGCTGATGACGACCGGGGAGGTGGGGATCCCCTTCGAGTGAGTCGGCGACCTCGAGTTGCGAACCCTTTCGGGCTGGTGACGACGCGGGCGAGCTGTCCGTGTCCGCGGTCCTCTCGCAGTTGTGAACCCTTCTGGGGCTGATGACGACAGCTGTACGCGCCGGCCGTGGTGTTCTTCGAGGACATGTTGTGACCCCTTCTGAGCTGATGACGACCGGCATCTACGTGCGCGAAGCCGCGATCCAGACCATGTTGCGAACCTTTCTGAGGTGATGACGACGCGGTACAGCTGGTGCTCGTGGGCGTGGTAGATCGTGTTGCTAACCCTTATGGGCTGATGACGACCCCGATGGACTCGGCGCGCGTCCCCTTCCCGATGATGTTGCGAACCCTTCTGGGCTGACGACGACGTTGGCGGAAGTGTTCGAGTCGAAGTGGCTGCTCGCGTTGCGAACCCTTCCTGGCCATACCGAGAGCTGTACGCGACGGCGGTGGTGTTCTTCGAGGACGTGTTCCTGAACCCTTCTGGGCCGATGACGACCGACCTCTACGACCCCACCGCCCTCATTGAGGTGGCCGCCATCGGGTAGTTGAGAACCCTGTTGAGCTCATGACGACGTGGTGGGACAGCCCCGACTGCGGCTCCACCATCACGTTGCGAACCCTTCCGGGACTGATGATGGCCACGGCCGCACGCGCCAAACTCGCCGAGATCGTCTTGTTGTGAACCCTTCTGGGCCGATGACGACGCGCCGCAGAAGGCCGTCGGGATGTACCTGGTCACCGCGTTGCGAACCCTTTTGAGCTGATGACGACTGTCGCCCTCGCAACCCCGGCGGAATTCATCGTGATGTTGCGAACCCTTTGGGCTGATGACAACCAGCCAGGCGGCGTGGCGTGTGCACCTAGGCACGGTGTTGCGAACCCGTCTGGGTTGATGACGACCTGTGGAACCGTAGCACCGGATGTTGGCCGCAATGCGCGGCTATTTCCAGCTCGGCGGTCGTTGTCAGTCCCCCCGTGTACGTTGCTCCTCGGTAGGCCAACACCCCCGTTCTGGGGCGTTTTTGGCGTTTCCTGACGTGGACTCATTTGCCCTGGGTGGGGAGAGGGAGAGGGGGATCGTGCGCCTTCGTTTGGAGATCAGCACACGGGCTCGGGAGATCCCATGGGAGAACATCCTTGCTCCCGGGCGGGGCATCGTATATGACGCGCTGCGCCGGACTGCGCCCGATCTCGCCGAGAAGATCCATGAGAACGGATGGGGTCCGTATGGGATGGCTCCCTTCGGGTACAGCGCGCCCATGTTCCCGAACGCGCGCCGCGTTCGCGGGAAGTATGCGGCGGGCGGGGCCGGCTACCTGGAGATCGGTAGTCCGCTGCCCGAATTCATACAGGCCCTGGCCCTGGATTTCATGGACCCTGCCCGCTCGTTGTTGGACTGGGGCGGGGTCGCCCTGCAGGTCGGCAGCATCACCGTTCTGCAACCGCCCCACTTCACCGCTGGCCGGGCCCGGTTGCGCACAACCAACCCGCTGCACCTTTCCGACTACCGGGCGCCCGAACCCGGCGGCGAGCAAACCCCCGTGCGGGCGCTGCTTCCCGAGGACGCGGCGTATCCGGTGGCCCTCGAACGCAATCTCAACCGTCGGGCCGAGACCTTCGGCCACGCCTCGGATATCACGGTTGAGGGGATCACGTGGGTGGGTGTGCGCCGTTCGTTCCGGGTGACCGGCCAGGGGCGCTCGGGGCAGCGGACGGGTGCGCCGGTTGAGGTGGAGCTCAGCGGCAGTGCCGACGGGCTGTCCGCGCTGTGGTCTGCGGGGCTGGGCCAGCAGACCGGGGCCGGGTTCGGCTGGGTGACGGCATGAGCGAGTTTCCCGTCGAGCAGACCTCGCTGAGACTGACCCCTCACCCCTTGCAGAGGGTCGGGGCCTTCGCTCTCGCGGCGTTCGCCGGAGCGGGGCATCCGGACATGGTTGCGGGCCCTTTGTTTGCAGCGGCCACCGAGAAGGTCACCGAGGCTGCGGTGCAGGCCGCGCTCGTGCGGGACACCAAGGCCGAGGCCGGGTTCCTGCTGAAGTGTTCGTACAGCCTGTGGCCGAACAGCAAGATGAATCACCCGCGGAACAAGAAGCTCTCCGATGCGGAGGTCAGCGCGGCGGTCCGAGCCTGGCGCACCATTCCCGCGCCGGAGTGCTGGCCCGAGGCCGGGTGCGTTCTATGTGGTGCTGCGGCGGTCGGGTTCTACGGGAAGAGCGATGTCGTTCTCGCCGAGTCGATCGCCTATCGCAACAGCACTCCCCGCGGGCACTCGGGTGTTGCCCTGTGCTGGCCCTGCGTCTGTTCCTTCCACGCGATTCCGTTCGGCAGTCAGCTGTCCGGTGGCCCGAGCACGGTTGTGCACACCTGGGATGAGCGTTTGGCGGCACACGCAACTCGCCGGCAGGTGCAGCGCAACGGGTTGCTGATCACGGCCGGAGCGAAGCCGTCCAGTCCGCAACCGGAGGTGGCCGCGCTGGCGGCGCTGCGCGGCTATGAACACCGCGTCGCGGCCGGAGTGGAGTTGCTGGTGTTCACCAACAACAACCAGGACCAAGTCCTCACGTCGCATGCCGTAGATCAGCCGCTCGCCGAGTGGCTGCGCACCACGACGCGGCTGCCCGCCCGGCGTACCGGGTTCGCGTGCCTGCTGCGTGCTTGCCGCACCGACAAGGGCAGCGGCGCGCAGAACCTGGCCTGGCGGGTGTTCCACCGGTCCGACAGCCTGCCTGGTGTCCTCGCATCCCACCTGGTCGCCCGTACCGAGGCCTGTGGCCTGCCGGCACCCGAGTCCCCGGCCGTTGCCGAACTGACCGGCTCCTACCTGCACGAGGTGATGCATATGGAAGAAAAGGACCTGACGGAGATCCGTGGGACCGCCCAGCGGATCGCCGCCCTGTTCAAGAGCGATGACACCGGGGGCAAGCTGACCGGCTTCCACGCCCTGTTCCGCGCCGGCCGCGGCGCGGATCTGCGCAGCTGGCTGCAGCGCCACGGTGTCGAATGGGTCCTGACGCGGCCGGAGGACGGCGCACCGCTGATCACCGAGCGCGGGTTCGAGCTCTTGTTCTCCCCCAGCCAGGACGGCAATGCCTGGTTCTTCCGGCAGTACCTGTTGACGTCCGTGCTGGCTGAGCTGCACCGCCGCGGCTGGCAGCCGAAAGACGCCAAGAGCATCGTCGAGGACTTCGATCCCGACGCCATCGACCCTGCCGACACCGACGCCCTCGAGGAAGGAATCACCCTGTGACGCACCTTGCCGGAAAGCTCGCGCTAGACATCCAGGCCGGCGCGCCCAATAACGGCCGCGGCCAGGACAACGTCGGCGTCGTCAAGAGGATGCAGGTCGGCCGGGACACCTACCCCTACATCTCGCCCCAGGCCGTACGCCGCTGGCTGCGCAACAGCTTCCCCGCCGACGAGCCCGTCTCCCCCGTCCTGCGGGAGGGTAAGGGCAAGAAGCAGCAGGCCTACACCAAGGGCCGCCCCGACCTGTACGCCGACGACGACCTGTTCGGTTATATGGTCGCCGTCAAGGGATCGGACAGCTCCTGCCAGCGGGACACCGTCCTAGCGACCGGCACGTTCGTCAGTGTCACCCCCCAGCGGCCCGCTTCCGACTTCGGCACCATGACCCGCGGATTCGCCGCCGACGACAGTCCCGTCATCCACGAGCACGAGTTCTACACTGCCGTCTGCGCCGGTGACCTCAACCTCGATCTGCCCCGCATCGGCACCTTCGAGACCGACGGACAGGGCATCCGTATCGCCCTGCACCCGCAGGCCGCCGAGGAAGCCGCCGCCGCGGGCGCCGCCACGGCCACCTTCCGCGGAGTATCGGCCCTGGTCCTGGGCATCGCGGAGCGGCGCCGCCGGGCCGCGCTGGTGCTGCGCGCGCTCGCGACGCTGCGCGGCGGGGCCAAGCCCGCCTCGCATTACGGTGACCGCACCCCGGCCTTCATCCTCCTGGCACCGGTCAAGGGCGGCGTCAACCCCTTCACCCGGGTCCTGGCCAACCAGGACGGCAAGCCCGTCTTCTCTGCGGACACCCTGGCCGAGGAGATCGCCGCCTGGCGCGACGAACTCGACGGAGGCGTGCGGATCGGGTGGGCGCCCGGATTCCTCGGCGACCAGCGCGACCGCGCCCGCCGCGACCTCGCCAACCTGATCGAGGACGGCACCGTGGTGATCGACCACCCGCGCACCATCCTCAACGGCCTGGCTAAGGAGATCGAAGACGGCGCCCACGACGCCTGGTTCGAGGACGCCAAGGCATGACCGCGGGAACCGTCACGGCGCTGCAAGCCACCTTCACGGCCCCCGTCGCCAGCTTCCGCAACCCCCTGTACTCCGGGGTGCAGGTCGGACTGCCATGCCCGCCGCCGTCCACGGTCGGCGGCATGCTCGCCGCCGCAGCCGGCGGCTGGCAGCACATCCCCCACACCTTCCAGTTCGGCATGGCCTTCCACGCGCAGGGCCAGGGCGTCGACCTGGAGACCTACCACCCCCTGGACGCCGCGGGACGGCCCACAACACCGGTGCCCAAAGAGCGGGAGTTCTTGGTCTTCCCCACCCTGACGGTCTGGATCACCGACCAACCCGAGCGGTGGCGCAGCATCCTGCGCCGCCCCGTCTGGCCGCTCCGCCTCGGCCGCAGCCAGGACCTCGTCGGCTTGCGCTTGGACACCATCGAACTGGCCCACTACGCCGGCGAGCAGCGCGGCGCTGTTGTCGAGGACGCACCCGGAACGGCCGGCACCGCGCTGCGCCTGCCCACCGCGATCCGGCTGGACCGGACCAGCACCGTCTGGGGCACCTACCGCCACGACCCCACCGGCGCCACGTCCGCCGTCGTGCCCGGCAGCTACCGCACCCCCACCGGGCAAGCGGCCAGCCTGCTGCCCCCCACCCACCCCGCGACCGCGGAGGCGTAGCCCCCTCATGCCGACACAGCCACGTTCGTCGACGGCACCGACCACGGCAAGGGAGGGTGTGCTGCACACGGTCCTGGCCAAGAGCGCCCGGCGGAGCCGACCGGCCGAGCAGCTCACCGCCCATCTCAGCGCGGCCTTGGACGCGGCCGGGCTCGTGGCCCGGCGCACCGGGCGGATCGCCGCGGTGGCCGGCATCCTCCCCCAGTTCTGGGACACGGTGTGCCTGGCCGATCTGCTGCACGACGCGGGTAAGATCCCGCCCGGCTTCCAGCAGATGCTCGCCGGGGGCCCGATGTGGGGCGAGCGGCACGAGGTGCTGTCCTTGGCCTTCATGCCGCTGGTGCCGAATATGGAACTGCGGGCATGGGTGGCGGCCGGGGTGGCAACTCATCACCGGCCGCTGACGAATTCCCCCCGGTCGCTGGCCGCGCTGTACGGCACGGCGGCACTGGACGAGTGGCGGGCACGCTTCAAATCGCTGGAGCAATCCACCGCCGATGAGCTGGCGGTGTGGCTGTACGAGACCGCCGCTGCAGCCAGCCTGCCGGTCACACCGCTCCAGGCCGGCACCGACTGGGTCGCCCAGGCGCACGCCGAACTGGGTGAGCTGCTGGACCGCTTCGAGTACGGCACCGACCCGGACGAGGGTCTGGCAGCGGTGCTGGTGCAGGGCGCCGTCACCATGGCCGACCACCTCTCCTCCGCCCGCACTCGCCCCCACCTGGTGCAGCCCATGGGCCCGGCCTTCGCCACCCGGCTGGAAAACACCATCACCGCCAAGGGCTACACACTGCGGCCACACCAGCAGCGCGCCGCCGCCACCGACGGCCACCTGCTGCTGCGCTCCCGCACCGGCAGCGGCAAAACGGAAGCCTCCTGGCTGTGGGCCTGCCGGCAGACCGCCGCCATGCAGGCCGCCGGACAGGGCATACCCCGCGTCTTCTACTCCCTGCCCTACCTCGCCTCCATCAACGCCAACGCCGACCGCACCACCCGGGAACTCGGCACGGCCGAACAGGTCGGAGTGGCGCACGGGCGGGCAGCCGCCTACCACCTGGCCAACGCAGCCTGCCCCGAAGACGGCGACGAAGAACGGGTCACCGCCGCACGCAAAGCGGTGGCCCGAGCAGCCGCCACCCGGCTCTTCAAAGAAACCGTCCGGGTCACCACGCCCTACCAGCTCCTGCGCGCCGCCCTGGTCGGCCCCGCCCATGCCTCGCTACTGGTGGACGCGACGAACTCCGTGTTCATCATGGACGAGCTCCACGCCTACGACACCAAACGCCTCGGCTACATCCTGGCCATGATGGGCCTGCTCGAACGGCTCGGCGGCCGCTTCGCAATCCTGTCCGCGACCCTGCCCAACGCCCTCGCCGACCTGATCACCGACACCCTCGCCCAGCCCGTCACCCGCACCGACGACGCCGACAGCCACCCACCGGCCAGACATCGCATCCGCACCCGCCCCCACCACATCACCGACCCCGCCACCATCACCGATATCACCCACCATCTACACCGGGGCGATTCCCTCCTAGTCATCGCCAACAACATCCGCCAGGCCCAGCAGCTCTACGACCAGCTCGCCCCCACAGCGCGCGCCCTGCACGGATTGCAGGCGGCGACCATGCTGCACTCCCGATACAAGCGCCGGGACCGTTCCCGAATCGAACAGCACATCACCGCCCGGTACAGCACCGACCGCACTCGGGTCGGCGAGCGGCTGCCCGGCCTGGTCATCTCCACCCAGGTCCTCGAAGTCTCCATGGACGTCGACTTCGACGTCCTGTTCACCGCCGCCGCAGACCTCGAAGCCCTCGCCCAGCGCTTCGGTCGGGCCAATCGGATCGCTGCCAGGCCGCCCGCCGACGTGATCGTGCACGCCGCTCGCTACACCCCTCGCCAAGACGCCCCGGGCCAGTGGTTCGCCGACGGTATCTATCCGCAAGCCCCCACCGCAGCAGCGTGGCGCATCCTCACGGCCCACGACGGACAACCCGTCGACGAAAACGAGATCAACGGCTGGCTGGACACCATTTACGCAACCCCCTGGGGCGCCACATGGCGGGAAGAAGTGCTGCGCCACCGAGACCAATTCAGCACCACGTTCCTCGACTTCACCTACCCGTACGACAACCGCACCGACCTCGCCGAGCGATTCGACGAACTCTTCGACGGAACCGAAGCCATCCTCGCCCAAGACCGTAACCACTACGCCGCCGCACTCCAACAAGCCGACGGCCACGCCAGCCGACTCCTCGCCGACGACTACCTCATCCCCCTCCCCGCTAGCGCCGTCCCACGATCACGCTTCGATACCCGCCTCAAAGTTCACGTCATCGAAGGCGACTACAACAGCGAACACGGCCTCATGGCCGTGAGAGGCCCAGGCTCCAAGTACCAGCCAGAAGAAATAGCCTGACCCCAAATCATCCCCGAAGGGATCGCAAGATGTATCCGTCGTGATTCTTTTCCTTGCCCTCGTACATCCTCATCAGCTTTGAAAGGATCACAACCTCGCCAGGCCTTCCTGAAAGCACAGCGGGCCTCGAGTCGTCATCACCCCACTGGGGGATTGCAACTCCCACACGTCGTACTCGACAGGAGCACCCGGCGTGATCATCATCAGCCCAAGAGGGCTCACAACATCATCGGAAACGGCACCGTCAGCGTTTCCAGCGGCACTGCACCTCATCAGCCCAGGAGGGTTCGCAACGCCAGGTAGCCGGGCACCAGGACGCCCTCCACTCACTGTCGTCATCAGCCCAGTAGGGTTCACAATTTGATGGTGCCGAGCCACCAGAGGCAGTCCGTGGGGGTCGTCATCAACCCAGAAGGGTTTGCAACCCGGATACCTCAACCCACGCAGCACCCAGGTCGGTGGGCGTCATCGGCCCTGGAGGGCTTCGCAACACGGTGGAGGGCCGATAGCGGCGATCACCTCGTCCGCGTTCTTGCACCACCACCGTCCCGGCAGGCGCGTTGCGCACCAGGGCGATCAGGGTTGTTCGCCGCTGCCATTCCGCCACCACAGCCGACCGCTGGCAAGGACGGCAAGGAGACAGTCCCCCAACCAGACCCTGGGCTGCGATAGGGCCATCCACAGCCTGCCTGTCCAGCGCTCCAGAAGAGTGTTCACGCCATGGAGTCGAACGAGGGGCCCAAAGCGCTGCCTATCCGCGTCAAGATTGAAGCAGGCGCTCTCCGCGGGCCGTGCCGCCGACTTCCACCAACAGGCGAAGAAACTGCCCGCGATCGGCATGCGCTGGGCGTGGAAGGGCGCACGTCACATTCCGCGCCTCTGCCCCGGCATCGGGCGGAGCGGCGCGGTCTGCGTCGGCGGCCGGGCGGCCTCTGCGATCGGTACGCGTCGTGTCCTGTTTGTGCGCAACAATCGGTCCTTCGGGCGTTGTGCCCGGTGGGCACGATGCTCGGGTGGGGCGATGGAGGACGTACGGGAACTGCTGGCCGAGTACGGTCAGTGCCACAACAGCGAGCTGCCGGAGCAGGTCCGGCAGCAGCTCCTCGTCAAGGTGGTCACGGCACTGATCCGGCGCACCGACGCGGACGCGACTGTGGACCAGCGAGCGCCGGACGAGCCGGCTGTCTTCTCCGAACTCGCCGGACGCGACTACGTGATCACTGTGACCGCTGCATCAGGACCCGATGTGGTCGCCACGGCCCGGGCTACTGTGCGGGCCTTCGATGAACAGGGTCTTGGGCCAGGGGTGCGTCGTGTGCTGGTGTGCGCGCGAACTCCCGGTCGTGCGGTGGACGATGACCTGCGTGCGGCGCTGGGTGAGGAGGGCGTGCTTCTCGACCAGGACCACTTGGAAGCAGCTGTGTGCGGGCTTGTCCCGCTCGCGACGCTGATCCGTGCTGCCTTCCGCACGCCGCGGCCGCCGTACACGCCGCTGCACGAATTCCTGCTGCAGGAGCCTAAGGAGTCGGCGCCACCGCTGTCTCTGCGCACGCGTCCGGCGGGGTTGGCTACTGTGCCGACTCGGACGGAGCCGGGCATCGCGGCCTCCGTGGTTCTGGCCGGGGAGGACTGGCCGCTGCGGCCGAGCGGACTTGCCTGGGAGACGCCGAACAGGGCGCTGGTCACCACCGAGTCGGGGCTTGCAGAGGTGGATCTGCAACGGGGCGGGCTGCGGTGGCGGCTACCGCTGCCCGGCGTGCACGGCGCCGCCGTCGTGATGCCGGACGCAGCGGTGTATGTGCTGTGCGGGCCGGCGGTGGTCATGTGGCATGACGGCGTGCTGCAGGCGGTGGGCGGAGGATTCGATGCCAATGCCAGCCTGCTGAGCGGCCCCGATGAGAGTGTGTGGGTGCTGTCCGGATCCGGGGCTACGTTCGGCGCCGGCACCGGCTCGACGTTGGCGCTGACCCGGCTCGGCGACCAGGTAGGCGATCAGCAGCGGTTCTCAATCGCCTTCGACGCGGCAGTGCGGTCGGCTGTCTGGCTGGACGGTCGGCGCTTTCTCCTTTCGGCCAGTGGGCACAGCGCCGTCGTCGACCTCGACGTCGGCACGAGCGCCGGCGGACGAGAGGACTGGGTGGTGACCCCGGTGTCCTACCCGGGGCACGTGGCCCGAGGCGGCCGCGGTGTCGTCCTGGTGGCCGGGCGAGCCGGCTCCGGCATCGGCGTGGAACTGCATACCGTCAACGCGGCCACCCGCACGAACTACCCGGTCGCCGAGGTACAGCTCGGCGAGGTGCTGGGCTTGGCGCAGAGGCCGGAGGGCGGGCCCGCGTATCTGCTGGGTGCGCTGCCGACGAACGATATCGGCATGCTCCACCCGGTCCTGATGGAGATCACCGGCCACTTCCCTGCCACCTCGGCCGCGGTAGAGGAGCAGCCGCCGGTGCCCGCCGCCGATCTGTACACCGTGGTGCGCCGGCAGGCCCGCGGCGTGAAGAAGGACTACGCCCTGGAGACGTTCCCGCTGCCGGGCGGCGAGGGCGGCATGGGGATCGTCCACGAGGCCGTGCACAAGGCGACGCAGACCGTAGTGGCCTTCAAGAAGGCCAAGTCGCTGCGCGAGAAGCTCACCGCGCGGATGCTGTGTGAGATCGAAGTCGCCCAGGCACTCGGGGACAACCGGCACGTCATGCCGGTCCTCGACTTCAGTCCCCGTGCCGAGTGGTTCGTCATGCCGATGGCCCAGGCCACCGCCGAACAGCGCCAGCCGGAACTGCAGCGCGACGGCAAGGAACTGCGGGCCCTGGTGGACGCGGTGGCGGCCGCTCTGGCAGACGCCCACCGTCTCGGTTACCTGCACCGGGACATCAAGCCCGCCAACATCCTGCATCTCGACGGCCGGTGGGTCCTCGGCGACTGGGGCATCGCGCGTCGTCCCCGCGGTCAGACAACGACCCCCGGACGCACCGGCAGGATGATCGGCACGCTCGAGTTCGGTGCCCCCGAACTGTCCGTTGATCCTCACAACGCGACGTTCGCGAGCGACATCTACAGCTTGGGAAGAGTGATCGGCTGGCTGCTGACGGGCACCGACCCCGAGCCGAACGTCCCCCTCCTGCCGCCACCCGGTCCCTGGCGTGCGGTGGTGCGGCAGTGCACGTTCCATGAGCCGTCGAACCGTCCGGAGACCATCGCCGAATTCCTTGATCTGGTCGAACACGCGACCTCCGCGGACCTGGACCTGCCCATCGCGCGGGCCCAGCAGCTGGTGCAGGACGTCGAGGACGGGGACACCGAGGCGGCCCGCCGGCTGCTCGCTCTGGTCGCCGATCATGACGGCGACTACGAGCTATACCTGGATGTCCTGCCGCGCCTGGACATGGACCTCGCCGCGCCGCTCCTGCTCGCCAACACCGAGCGGGCCCTCACCCTGGTCGCGGCGATGGTCGGGCACGTGCACGGCGACGGCACCGGCTGGCCGCACTACAGCGAAGCCAAACGAGCCATCGCGTGGCTGCGCCGCGTCGCCCGGCACGCCGCCCAGGAAGAGGAGTGGGACCTACTGGAGGAGGCGGCCCGCGGCATGTGCACCTGGGACGAGGCCTTCAACGAGTTCGACCAGCAGAACGCGACCCGGGACTGGCTGCGCCAGGTGCACGGCCAGGCCGCTCAGATCCTTGCCGGTGTTCTGCGGGAACACCCGGGCAGCGCACGTTTCTATTACGAGCTGATCGGCGAGCGGTCCGTGGACATAGCCATCCGTAGCGCCATCAAGACTGCGACCAGCAACTGACCAGGGGCCGCCGACGCGGCGACAGTCCGCACAGTCCTGCGGGGTGGCGGCCTGGCCGTGGCTGCGCCCGGCTGCGGGACGCCGCGGGGTACCGGCGGCCCAGTGCGGGGCCGCGCAGCCGCAGGCGGGTGTGGTGGGCGGGCGGGCAGCCCATCAGGTGGGTGATCGCCTGGTGCGGGCTCACCTGCCAGGGAGTAAGCGGCTGGTGGAACTCCTGTATGTGCCGGAGGGTTTCCTCGCGGTAGTGGGCCAGGCCGGTGTGCAGGTCGGCCGGGCGTGGCGGGGCTTGTTGGCCAGCCTGTTCCAGGGCGTCGTGGAGTTGCTGGGCGATCTGGCGGCGGCTGAGTTTGTTGCCGTGGAGGTCGAAGACCAGGCCGTCCAGGTCCACGGTGACGAGGTTGTCGGTGACGGCTTCGATCGCGGCGCGTTTCTCGGCGACGAACAGGACGCGTTTGCCCAGGGCCGAGAAGGTGGCGATCAGGTTGGCGATGGTCTGGCTCTTGCCCGTTCCCGGCGGTCCTTCGATCACCAGGTGGGAGCCGGCCAGCGCGGCACTGATGACTTTCTGCTGGGAGGCGTCCGCGTCGAGAACCAGGTACTCCGATTGGGGCGGGATGTCGTCGGCGCCGGCTGGAGCACGATAGCCGGTGTCGTCCTCGGCCAGGGCCCGGTTTGCTTCCGGGTCACCGGTCAGAGCGGCGATGACCGGGTGGCCGGCCAGCAGTTCGGTGGCGCTGCGCAGGTCTTGGACCATAGGGAGCCGGTCGAAGCTGAAGACGCCCGCCACGATGCGCTCTTCCAGCTCGGCCGTCAGGCTGCTGCGTGCGAGGTCGGCCTCGAGGATCCCGTACGCGATGCGGAGGCGACCGGCCGGATCCGCGCACTCCTCCAGGGCGGCGGACACCTTGTCAGCGAGAGCCTCCGTGTCGCCGTCCATGCCGTACTGACGGCTGAGCGCGTACAGCAGCACCGGGTTGATCTCCGCCTCACCGGCCGTCTCGAGGACGAAGTCGTTCTCGGACGCGGTGCGCGGCTGGATGACCAGAGGCTGCAGCAACAACGGGGCGCGCAGCGCCGGCACCGGCGTACTCCCGCGCGTGGGCGGCGGGTCGACACGCAACAGACCAAGAGCCAGGCGACCGGCCTCGATGCCCTGCTCCTCATCCAGCTCCACCATCCTGCGGCGCAGGCTTCGTGCCCGGGTGCAGGCAGCACCGTGGTCGGCAGTATCGGGAAACAGGCCGATCAGGCGGGTCTTACGGCCGTCCAGGAGCGAGGCCAGGGCCGACGGAGGAGCGTCGGTCACATCCAGCGACGCGGTCTTGGTGTCCTTGAAGTGCAACAGCGTGTTGTAGGGCCCGAAATCGACCAGCGCATCAGCCCACTGCTGCGCCTCAGCCGCCACTTTCTCCCGACGAGCATGCCGCACTATGGCATCCACAAGTCACCCCTTGGCTGGTCCGTCCACCGAACCCGGCCCACCGAGCACCGGAGCCCGCCCCCTGCAGGCGAACAGACCAACGTACGAATCCCAAAGCACCTACAGGCAGAGGGAGTTGCAGCGCACGCAGGGCGTGAAAGAAGCACACACGGCGCACCAGGAGCGCCCGGAAGACAGGGCTCCATTCCCGGCCAGCCGTCGTCATCGACCGGTTCCCTGGCAGGCAAGAGGACTCCATCAGGCCGGTCACAGATCCAGAACCACTCGCCTACGTCAGGGCGCTGGCGGAGACGCGTGACGGCTACATGCCCCGGAGCCTGGTCCGTCGTAGCAGCCGTCACATGTCCTGGGGTATCGGTCTACCCCACGCGAGATTCCTCGGCCGTTCCTCGCCGACGATCGCTGGCGCGAATTCCCGCGCCGCGTGCAAGGGTCCACTGCAGATCTCCCGAGTCCGGGCAGGCCTGCCATGACCCCAGCAGTCCTGTTGCCTCCAGATGGTCAAGCGCGCCGGCCAGTTCCGCGGGCCGGGCACCGCAGGCGCGCGCCATCTGGTCGAGCTCGCCCAGGCCGCTGCCGGATTCCGGGTCCGTGTGCGCCGCAAGGTACACGCCTGCCAGTTGGGGCAGCGGTTCGATCGTCCCTACTGCAGCGGAGGAGCTGGCGCGCAGCGCCCAGTCCGCGGCGCGCCGCCGGTCGGGGCGGGCTGAGGCCTGGCCGAGCAGTGTGACGTCGAGCAGTTCAGCGGCGATCTCGTTGGGCGCGTTGCCGGGATCTGGACGCAGCCATCGCGCGTGCTCCAACTCGCGCCATGGACCCGAGGCGGCGTTGAGGCGGAGGCTGCGCAACACACCCTTGGGCAGCCGGACTTGCATTCTGGCGTTCATGCGGAGCGCGCACTGCAGCGCCAGCAGGCGCGCGACGGCCGAGGTGTCCTGCGGGAGCGCGGTGGCGAGGTAGCTGAGCATTTCGTGGACCCGGACCCGTTCACCCGGGCCTTTGGGGCGGCGTCTGCCGCGTCGCCGGCCGGTTGTCGGCTGCAGAGGTGCGCGGGCGAGGGCCGTGTCGGGTACGACGGCGGCCTGGGCTGTCGCTGCGGCGCAGGCGCTGCAGGCGTCGACGAGTCGCCATAGCCGTCCGCCGTGTTCGCATGCGAGGAGGAGGCGGATGGGGCCGGCGCAGCCGCGGTGGCGGGAGTGCCAGCGGCAGCCGCGTTCGTGGCACTGGCAGATCCGCAGGTGCGGGGGGCGCAGGTCGCCGCGCACGTGCCGTGCGAGGTGGGCCAGGGCAGCCGAGCGAGCGGAGGCTGCGGTGATTGGCGTGGTGCCGTGGGGGCAGTGCTGGCATACGAGGACGAGCCCGCTGGGGTGCGAGCGCAGTTCCACGCTCCAGGCGCGTGGTGTCGCCGGACATGCTGTGCGCAGCCTCATGGGCGCGTGTTCCTCCGGTTGCTTCCGCGCTGGTCTCGTCCTTGGTGGTGGGGGCGACCGCCCACCGTAGTGCAGACCTCTGCCCTCCGATGGCCGCTGCCACCTGGGAAAATAGGGCAGAGGTCTGCACTGACAGGGCAGGGGTCTGCACCGTCGGATGGACGGGTGACGATCTTGCCGCCCGATCCGGACCTCGACGCGCTGCGGTTGGAACTCGCGCGTCTGCGGGCCGCGCGCCGGTGGACCTACGACGAGCTCGCCGCCCGCAGCGGCCTGGCCAGACGCACCGTCATCGAGATCGAACAGGGCCGCACCATCGGCACCCTGAAGACCTGGCACGCCCTCGCCCACGCCCTGGACACCCCGCTCGACGAGCTCTTCAGCACCCTGTGCCGCAGACACGACCTACCGGGGTCCGGCGGAGACTGACACCCCGCCCGAGCGGCCGCCACGGATCACCCGAACCGGCGAGACCATCTCAAACACGCGACCGCCCATTCGCGCTCCAGTTCCACTGCGTGCGGCCAGGCGGGGGATCCGGCGGCAGCGCCGCCCCGGATGCGGCGTGTTGGCTGGCAGGTTCACGCGCATGCGCTCCACACCTCCCGCCTCCCGCCACTGGGACGGCAGCCCGGTCCTCGCCCACCGCACGCGCCGTTCCCTGCAGGTCACCCCCGACGGCGTCAGCCGGCTGCTGCGCTGCGGCCAAAGCGACCGGTGCCGCGAGTGCGGCAACCGGATCGAGTGGTACCACTGCGGCAACCGCCGGCCGGTACGCCTCCATCCGCACGAACTGCCGGCCGCCAGGGTGCCCGTCGCCTGCCGCTGGCACGTCAGCTCCGGTGTCGCCCACCCGGCCGGGGACGGCAGCAGCTGGTGCCGTCTGCCGCACGCCGTCGTCTGTCCCGCCCGAGACACTCCCCCGTCCCCCCGCGAGCTGGCCGGGCTGCGCCGGTCTCTGGCCGTGCGTTCCCGCCGCCTGATCGACGCAGGCGCCTTCACCCCTCCCCCGGCCTCGCCGGAGAGCCCGGCGCCCCAGCCGTCCGCCTGCCGCCCGGCCCGGCCCATCGTGCAGCTGCTGTATGTCCGCTACCTCGCTGCCCGGCCGGTGGATGAGATCCAGTGTGTCGCCCAGACCCGGCGCCGCCACCGCTGCACCAGCCCACTGCTCGCCCCCGATACCCCCGGCGGCACCTGGATGCTGATGCCCGCCACCGCGACGAGCAGCCAACTGGCCCTGCCCGCTGAGGTCATGGCGGTCTACGACCTCGGCCGCGTTCCCTACGCCGAGCAGCTGCGCTGGCGCGCCCAGCGCTGCCCGCAGCACGCTGCCTCGCCCACGGCCGCCGACCTGGCGGTGGCCGAGTGGGAGCCCTTCGACCCACTGCGCCACCACGAGCACATCCACAGCCGACTGCCCGCCCCCGCCCGGCGCCCCGGGTCTACGGGCCGCGCTCGGCAGGAGGCCCGGCCGTGACGCCGCACCACGCCGTCGAGATCACCCTGACCAGACCCGCCACCCCCCGGCGAACTCCGGCATGCGCGCTGCGGCGTGCCCCTGGCCGCGAACGCGGACCGCAGCCGGCTGATGGCGGTCCACAGCACACGCCGTCCCGGCGGCGCTCTGCATGCGCTTCGGCGTCAACTGGGTACACGCTTGCCGATCGACTTCCTGACCACGCACTACCCAGACGGGCGCGGTCAGGTCCTGCTCAACGTCACGCTCACCCACGCCGCCGACAGAGCCCTGCACCAGGCCGCGGCGGTCCTGGGACGGAGGCCCCAGGACGTGCTCCGCCGTCGCGTGACCGCGGCGCTCGCTCGGGACGAGCAGGAACGCGCCCGGCGGCTGGAGGGCCGGCTGGAGAGCCTGCTCGCCCACCACACGCCCGACGAAGTACTGGCCTGCGTGTCCGGCCTGCTGTACGGCCGTCAGCACCACTCCACCCGCACAGCGCCGTAACCCCTCCTCCCCCGCAACACCCCCGGCACAGCGGTTGCAGATCCCACTTTCCGTTCCTCGATCCCTTTGCCTCGGAGCCCTTGTTGCACACGCCCACCGACGAACAGGCCCATGCCGTCGATGCCTTCCGGGCCGGTCACCATCTCGTCCTGCAGGCCGGCGCCGGGACGGGGAAGACCAGCACGCTCGGCCTGCTCGCCGACAGCACCCGCCGCCGCGGCCGCTACCTCGCCTTCAACAAAGACATCGCCCGGGATGCCGCCACCCGCTTCCCGCGCACAGTGCGGTGCAAGACCGCCCATGCCACGGCCTACGCCGCCCTCGGCCACCGCTTCACGAACCGGCTCAACAGCCCCCGCCAGCCCGCATGGAAGACCGGCCAGGCACTCGGCATCACCCGGCCGGTCCGCATCGGCGATCACGAGATCAGCCCCCGGGCGCTCTCCCACTCCGTGGTGCGCACCGTGACCCACTACTGCTATTCCGCCGACCGCACCCTGGCCCGCCACCACGTGCCGCGCATGCGCGGCCTCGACACACCTGCCGGGCACGCCCAACTCGCCCACCAGGTCCTGCCGTTCGCCCTCAAAGCCTGGGCCGACCTGCACAACCCCGAGCGGGGCGTGGTCCGCTTCGAACACGACCACTACCTGAAAATGTGGGCCCTCACCGAGCCCACGATCGAAGCCGACTTCCTCTTCCTCGACGAGGCCCAGGACACCAACCCGGTCCTCGAGGAGGTCTTCGCCGCCCAGCGCGGCCACGTCCAGCTCGTCATGGTCGGCGACTCCGCCCAGGCCATCTACGGCTGGCGCGGCGCCCGGGACGTGATGACCGGCTTCGACGCCACTCCCCTCACCCTGACCCGCTCCTTCCGCTTCGGCCCCCCGATCGCAGAAGAGGCCAACCGCTGGCTCACGCTCGCCGACGCGCCCATCCGCCTGACCGGCACCGACACCATCGCGACCGAAGTCGGCAACCTCGACCGGCCGGACGCGGTGCTGTGCCGCACGAACATCGGCGCCATGGCCGAAGTCATGCGCCTGCTCGCCACCGGCCACCGCGTCGCCCTCACCCGAGGCGGACAGCAGCTCGCTGCGCTGGCCCTCGCCGCCCGCGACCTCAAAGACGGCCGCCGCACCACCCACCCCGAACTCGTCCTCTTCCCCTCCTGGGGCGAACTGCAGGACTACGCCGTCTACGATCCCGCCGGTCGTGACCTGCAGCCCTTCGTCGACCTCGTCGACACCCACGGCCCCGACGCCATCCTCACCGCCGTCGACCAACTCTCTGATGAGACCCACGCCGATGTGACCGTCTCCACCGCCCACACCGCCAAAGGCCGCGAATGGCCCACCGTCCAAATCGGCAACGACTTCCCACCGCCCAAGGACACCGACCAGCACGACGACCAGGGACACCCCATCCCGGAACCCGTCAACGACACCGACGCCCGCCTCGCCTACGTCGCCGTCACCCGCGCCCGCCAGCACCTCGACCTCGGCGGCCTCTCATGGATCAACACCCACCCCACCGCACCGAACTCGTCTTTGCCGCCTGGGCACGCTTGACTTCGAAGAGCAGTCCGGCCGGGGCTGTTGGAGGACCGTCCACTGCTCCTCGTACTCGTTCCGTTCCTTGTCCACGCACCCACCGCAAATGAACGTCGCCATCTTTGAATGAATCTCGCGGGGCTGAGATTGCCGAGGTAGTGGGGCAGGCTCGCTGCGTCCCCAGGACGAGAGCAGGTCGCCGGCATGCGGCTGTGGGACCCCCCCCCTCCGGGACGCCTCGTGCATTTCCTACTCACCGCGGCACCAGTCACCAACATCGTGCACACCACCGGCAACAGGCAGCGTGTGCACATTGCCGGGCCGGCAGGACTTGCCGCTCTCGGCTGGCCGCTGAAGGTAGAGCCGTCGTAGAGACGGCAATCACCCGGCGGATAGTCTCCGGTAGGTGATGAACGACGGTCTCATGCGTACCACCACCCGGCTCTTCGACGCCTTCTGGGCAGCGGGAGTCTCCAGTCCGTTGGAGATCGTGGAGCAGATATCCCATCTGTTGTATCTCCGTGAGCTAGACGGCGTGCAGGAACTCTGGGAGCTGGAGGCAGTTCGGCAGGAAGCACCGGAGAGGGCGCCTGTCTTCGCTCAGGACGAGCAGCATCTGCGCTGGTCCCGTCTCATCCGCCTGACGCCTCAACGCATGTATACGTCGATGACCGACGAGGTGTTTCCCTGGCTGCGTAGCCACGCTTTCGCCGAGCTGGCCTATTCGCAGCACGTCAACGATGCTCGCTTCGCGATCCCGACCCCCAGTCTCCTCGCCAAGGTTGTGGGCCTTCTCGAGGAGGTGCTCACGGCCGGGGATGCCAACGCGGGCGGTCTGTACGAGCACCTGCTCGCCCGGGTCGCAACGGCCGGTCCCTTCGGCGCCTTCCGTACGCCTCCTCATCTGGCAGCTCTGATGGCAGCGATGACTGAGCCCGGAGCTGCCGACGAGGTGTGCGATCCGACCTGCGGCATGGGGGGTCTGCTCACTGCTGCGGCTCGGTTTATCCACCGATCCGAGCCGGACATCGCGCAGCGGAGCGCGGCAGAGCGCGGCAGGATCCACGGGTCTGACTTCGACACGACCATGCTGCGGTTGAGCAGCATGCGGCTGGCTCTTCAGGGCTTCGAGGGTGCTGACCTGCGGTACCGGGACAACCTGGCGGAAGGCGCCGGGAGCGGAGAGTGAGCGCTACTCGGTTGTCCTGGCCAATCCCCCGTTCGCAGGCAGCCTCGACTACGAGGCTGTCGCACCGGAGTTGCTCGGGATGGTTCGTACGAAGAAGGCCGAGCTTCTTCATCTCGCCATGATTCTGCGGCTGTTGAGGCCAGGGGGACGCGCGGCCGTGATTGTCCCTGCCGGGCTGCTGTTCAGCTCGAGTTCCGCGCACATCGAACTTCGGCGCCTGCTGGTGGACCAGCACGGGCTGAAGGCTGTGGTGAAGCTGCCCGGCGGCACCTTCAGGCCGTATGCGGGTGTGTCGACGGCGATCCTGTTCTTCACCAAGGACGCCGGGCAGGCAGACAGCGTGTGGTTCTACGATCTCACGGCGGACGGCTGGAGCCTGGACGACCGGCGTGAGCCGTTGCTGGCGCAGGACAAGCTCGGGCTGGCTCCCGACAGTGTTCTGGATACCGTCGATCACACGCGCAACAACCTCCCGGATCTCATGCGGCGTTGGCGGCTGCGGCACAGCAGTGAGCGCCGGCGTGCCCGGTCTGAGCAGAGCTTCTGCGTGACCAGCGCGGAGATCGCCGCGGAGGACTACAACTTGTCGCTGGAGCGATTCCGTCAGATACATGAGATGCAGCGGGCAGCTCAAGAAGGCATTCGTCTGGGGGACTTCGCTGAGATCTTTCCCGGGTCTGTGCGCAGATCCGATCTGGACGAGGAACCGGATGCGACGGACACAGAGGGGCGCCGACGGATTCTGCCCCCCACCCTGCTGACCAGCACGCTGCCGGATGTGGCAGACCTGCCCCTGCGTGCGGACCAGCGCGAACCCCCTCGCCGGTTGCGGCAGGGCGACATCGTCGGACGGGATCTCGCCGGTATCCGCTACTGGACGTGCGTGCCGAGCCAATACGACGGCGTGCAGCCCGGCCAGGGCCTGATCGTCATCCGGCTCACCGAGGAGGTTCTGCCCCACGAGTACGTGATCGCCTACCTGTCCAGTCCCCTGGCCGAGCAGCAGCTGCCGAAGTACGGAACCATCCCGCGTATCAAGGCCCGCGAGATGGCCGACATCTGGATTCCCAAGTGTGACGGCGACCTGTCGGAAATCCGCGCCTCCCTCGCCATGCTCGACGAAGGGGAACAAGAAGCCGCACGCATCCAGGACGACCTCCACCGGATGCGGATGCGGATCTTCGAAAGCGGAACGGGTTCAACCCGCCGCGGGCGGCTCGATGACGCCGCCGCGATCAGCTCCTTGACCGCGCAGAACCTGCGCCGACACAACGAGCCCTACAAGCTGTTCCAGGACTCCTACCCCTACGCTGTAGCCCGTGCGGTCCGCAAGTTCCGGCACTCCCTGTCCCTGGCAGAAAGACACGAGGCGGCCATCCAGTGCGCCGAGTCTTTGATCCTCTCTCTGGGCATCATGGCCCTTGCCTTGGCTGCTGATCGCGGCCGTCAGGATCTGCCGGCCATCGCCCAGTGGAGCCAGTCCGTTGAGCGGGGTGGTGTCTCCCTCGGCCACTGGGTGGGGGTGGTCAGGGCAGTGGCCGAAGACGCACGTCAGCACGGTGACCCCGCCGCTGGCCTCGTCGAGGCAACAGCTCGTAAGAAGGGCAGGAAAGGCCTGGTCGCCGATCTCGACCAACTGGTCGAGCTCCGCAACAAGATCCGGCACGGTGCGGGCCCCCGAACACGAGCCGAGTTGGAGAAGAGCCTTGGGCGCATCGAACCGCTGATGCTCAGCAGCCTGTCGGGATGCGCATTCCTCGCCCACACCCGATGGGTTCACACCGACCGGCTCCAATGGATGCCTGCCGCCGGGAAGTTCCGCGTATCAGGCCTGGCCCTGATGGGTGACCATCCCGACTTCGCAACGGTCTCCTTCGACACGGCACACCCTCTGGCAGACGACCGGCTCTACCTCATCTCCCCCAACGACGAACCCCTCCCGCTCTCGCCGTTCTGCCTCCTGAGCGACTGCCCCGCGTGCCTGGCACCCGAGCTGTACTACCCCGACCGCATGACGAGTTCCACAGCTCTCCTCAAGAGTCTGGACCGAGGCCACGAACTCGACAGTGACTCCGTTTTCAAGGCGCTGCGCGAGTGGGGCACACCGTGAACCTACGGCCAGTTCCTCCACGAGCCAGGAGCAGTCCCGCGTGAAGCGGTGCCGGATCAGCAGAGGCGAAGTGACAGCGAACCACTACGCCGACGCCGGCCCCGGAGGATGAACCTCAGTGGCGACAGAGCAGCCGTCTGACTGGCTCGTTCCCGAATATCGTCTGCGTCCTGTGCTTCGATGACAGTGCCGCGTACTCCTCCCGCGCCACCTGCGCCCACCTGGGCAGACGCAACATCAAGGCAGTGATCCCGGACATCGACGTGTTTGGCCACCGCCTCGCTGTCAGAGGACAACGTTACGCTCGCTTGCTCCAGGACCAAGAACGGGTGGGGCATGACGGACAACGCATCGATCAATGTCGGCAGTCTCCTCAACGGAGATGAACCGATCGATGACGCCAGCCAGGACTTGCTGCAGCGGACAGACCTGGCTGATGCGTTCGCGGCGGAAATCCGTCGAACGTCCGCGAAGCACGGCGCAGTTGTAGCTCTGACGGGGAAGTGGGGTTCGGGCAAGACGTCGCTGGCGAATCTCACCTGCAGCGCTCTGGACACGGTCAACGACGTGCAAGTCGTCAAGTTCAACCCCTGGTTCTTCTCCGGCACCGACCAGCTCATACGGTTCTTCTTCGATGAACTTGCCGCGCAGCTGCGGGACGGACGCCGTCTGAAGGACAAACTCAAGAGCGCGGGCCGCACCGTCGCTGAACGGCTGGGCAAGTACTCGGCCGCCCTGTCGCCGCTGAAATTCGTCCCCGGGGCCAGCGCCGTCCTGGACGGCGCTGGCGCTGTCGCCACGGGGACGTCGAAGCTCCTTGGTGAGGAGCAGGGAACCGTCCATGAACAACGAGCGCAGCTGACTGAACTCCTGGGCGCGCTGCCGGGGCGGATTGTGGTGTTCATCGATGACATTGACCGGCTGTCGCAGCAGGAGATCCGCGACCTCTTCCGTCTGGTGCGTCTGACCGGCTCGTTTCCAAATATCGTCTACGTCTTGTGCTTCGACCGCGAAGTGGTGGAGGCGGCATTGACGGATGAGGCGGTCAGGGGGGCCACGTACCTCGAGAAGATCGTGAAGATGTCGATGGAGGTGCCGCCGCTGCCCTCGCAGGCACTCTCACCGGTCATCGCCAAAGGACTGACCGAGGCGCTCGACGGGATCGAGTCCGGACCGTTCCACGCGGCGCGGTGGCCGGACGTACTCGTACAGGTGATTCTCCCAATGTTCTCCACCATCCGGGATGTGAAGCGGTACCTGGCATCGGTGCCACTGACCGTGCGAAGCCTGGGTCTGGAGGTGAATCTGGTCGACGTTCTGGCGCTTGAGGCCCTTCGCGTGCGCTACCCCGCAGCGCACGCGATGCTGCATACCGCCACGGATTTGCTGACGCCAGCCAAGACGATGTACCGACCCGGAACGGACCGGCCAACGCGTGAGAAAGCGTTCGTGGAAGAGTTCACCGGCCTCTTGAACGGCCACGCCCAGCCGGTCATCCGCCTGTTGTTCCCCGCCGCCGACAGGATTTTCGGCGGCCAGAATTACGGTTCTGACTGGATCCCGACCTGGGAACGGGACCGGCGGGTCGCCTGCAGCACGGTGCTGGACTTCTATCTCCATCGCCAGCTGCCGGCCGGACGGGCACCCGCTGCATTCACCGACCAGGTCGTGGCCTGCATCGGCAACGAAAGCATGCTCGACGAGGCATTGGGGCAGGTACCGGACGCCCTGCTGGACGACACGCTCAAGCGTCTGGTGCCCCATTGTCGCGACGTACCTGAGGAAACGGTGCTGCCGACGGCCGCGGCTCTGGTGCGGCAGCTGCCGCGGATCCGGCTGGGCTCCTCGGGCATGTACTCCCTCGGTGGTGAATGGGCGGTGCTGAGCCCGGTGAGCGTTCTGCTGCGCAACCTCAGCAGCGACGTGGCCGACCACACCGTCCGCAGCCTCTTCCACGGCATCCCGAGCCTGTACGGGAAGGTCCTTCTGCTCGACATCGCTGCGGGCCGTCCAGACAAGCAGGGGTTGATCCCGGAGGAATCCGCCCGGTTGCTGAAGCGGGAACTTCTTTCCCAGCTCCACGCGGCCCGTCCCGAGAACCTTGCCGACGAGCGGATGCTGCTGCGGACGGTCCTTGTGGCAACAGCCGACACAGACGGCTCTCCCGTCCTTGAGCCGGTCTTCGATGCCCGCGTGGTCGCGCGCCTGCTGGAAAGCGGAGTGGCGCCGGTGCACAGCCAGACGATGGGTAGTGTGGCCGTGCGGACCGAGCAGCGGCTCGTGTGGGACTCCCTGGTGAGTGTCTATGGCGGGGAGGTGTATCTGGCCGAAGCCGTCGCGTTGTTGCACCAGTCCCTGCAGGAGGGGACGGTCGAGCTGAACGAGGACCTTGCGGCCGCTCTGGCTCTGTACGAGAAGTACGCGACAGGCTGGCGCCCGGAGTGACGGCGCACCATGTGCGGGTGGTGGCTTGCGAGCCACGTCTTCCTGTCACCGACTGCCTGCTCACCGTGCTCCGTTGAGGTCTTGCACCGGCTTCACAAGGCACCGTCAGCGCGACGGCCTACGGTAGAAGAGCGCATCGCGTTGGTGTCGGAGTAATTGTCAAAACCTGTGGATCAGTTGAGGTGGATCACACTGCGAGGGTCTCGTCTCGTTCAACGAGGAGGCCGTTCTCGAAGTGGGCGCCGGCGGGCGAGGCTCCGTGCGGATCTCCATGCTGTGACGGCCACCCAGCTCCTGTCGCACGACGAGACGGTTGCCCGGCGGGAGGCGCTCCACCAAGGCCACCAGCCCAGCATGCCGTTCCCGCTCAGCTCGCACCGCTTCGCGGAAGCGGACCGCTTCCTTGAGAAGCTCTCACGCGTGCGCTCCGCCGACATGCCGGGCTGCCAGACCGGCAGCTGCGGCGGCAAGTACTGGTGTCACGTCAGTCAGTGTTCCCACACCGTCTCCATCCGCCGGTTACGGCACCCGCCCACTGGCGGTCCTCAACACAGGAAAGGCGAGAGTCGGTCAAAACGCTGCACTAGGAGTGAAGTTGATGCCCGGCACCCGGACATCTGCATCAACCGGCCTGTGTAGCGCGCTGGTTGTGACGGGCTGTCCTAGCCCGGCACCGCGGATGGATGTGCTGGCCACTCCCCCCACGCTGACGGCCACCGGGAGTGGGGGCATGAGCGTGGCAGCCGTCAGCGTCGCGGGATTCCCGTACCGCTGGTGCAGCCAGAATTCCGGGGTCATCAACCCTGGCCCCGTTCAGTCAGTGTGGCGTTGGGTGGGGTCGAGGCGGCTGAGGACGGCGCGCACTAGGTTCCGGCTGTAGGCAGGGGCAGGGAACGGTGCGGCCGCGTCGTGTGGCGTGGGCTGGTGTGGCGGATCTGCGGTGTGCCCCTTCGTGTCGGGGCCGCCGTGCTCTTCCCAGAGCAGGTAGGTGATTTTGGCCCACTGGCGGAAGTTGCCGTGGCAGGCGGCGTCGTCGATCCACAGCAGTTCGTCGGTGGGTACGTCCGCCCAGAGCGGGTGGTACTGGGGAATGACGGTGAGGACTTCTGCGGGGGTGAGGGGCTTGTAGCGCTGCCAGATGAGGATGCGGGAGTCAAGGGCCGGCCGGTTCTTGATTTTCTGGTAGCAGGTTTCGGCTCCGACCAGGACGACGGCGAGGCGGGTGTCCTCGTCGTCCCAGAGTTCGCGGATGAATTCGAAGGTCCGGGTGTCCAGCCACTGTGCTTCGTCGACGACCAGGACGCGTGAGGTGTCGGACAGTGCTTCTTTGAGCATGGCTTCGCAGCGGGTGCTGTTGAGGGGGGCCTCGCCGGGCAGGTCGAGCTTTTTGTACAGGGCGGCGCGCAGGGCCTGGATTTTGGCGGAGCCGACTTTGATGCGGAGCGTGGTGTGGGGGGCGAGGTCGTCGAGGTGGCT
The DNA here is from genome assembly GCF_036347135.1 of Streptomyces sp. NBC_00775. Taxonomy (NCBI): domain Bacteria; kingdom Bacillati; phylum Actinomycetota; class Actinomycetes; order Kitasatosporales; family Streptomycetaceae; genus Streptomyces; species Streptomyces sp. NBC_00775. The sequence goes on along the minus strand of NZ_CP108938.1, from coordinate 11,062,068 downwards.
GTTGACGGCGAAGGTCTTGCCCAGGCCGACGCCGCCGTGGATGCACATGATGGCGCCCTTGCCTGCGTCGGCGTTGAGGGTGGTGACGAGGTTGGCGTAGGTCTCTGCGCTGGCGTCGGTCAGCATGGCGCGGGCGCCGGGCAGGCCCATGTAGTGGTAGTTGGGGCCGGTGGCCAACTGGCCTTCGGGCGTGGTGGTCGGGTGGGTCACTCGGTGTCCTGGGGCTTGGGGTCGGGCAGGGGTTTGGTCCAGCGGGTGGAGGAGGGTGTGGGCCGGTTGAGGAGGTCGGGCCGGGCCTCGATGTGCAGGTCTGCTTCCGGTGTCTGCAACTGACGTAGCTGTGCGGCTGCTTGGCTGGCGGTGAGCCGGTTGAGGGGCTCGGGTGTGGCGGCGACGCTGGTGGCGGCGTAGCGGGGTTTGGCGTTCTTGCGGGCGCGGCGGGCTTTGGCGGCGTAGCGGTCGGCTTCGCGCTGGCGGGCGTTGCGCAGTGCGCGGGCTTGGCGGGGGCTCATCTCGTCGCTGCGGAAGGCGGGGCCGCGGTAGGTGAGGGTGTCGGCGTCGTAGAGCTCGACGCGGTGGTAGTGGTGGGGTTCGTGGCGCAGGCGGACCATCTCGCCTGCGCTGCCGTGGCCGTGCATCCATTCGCCGACGTAGTAGGCGCTGTTCCAGCGGACGCCCTTGCTGGTGATTTTCAGGGGTGGCCCGGCGTCGTTGAGGGTGTAGGTGTGCAGGTCGCCGGGGTCGAGGGTGTCGATGGGGGTGAGGTCGGCGTGCCAGGCCTGGGCGGGGGTGCGCCGGTGGAGGCGGGCGATGGTGTGGTCGTTGTTCCACCAGTCCACCCAGTCGAGGACGACGGTGACGAAGGTTTCGTAGTCGAGGAGTTCGTTAAGGGCCCACAGGGGCTGTCCGCGGCGGTCGCGGCGGCTTCGGGGGGTGTGGGCGTAGCCGGGCAGGCCCTTGAACAGCATGTGCTTGGCGGCGCCGTTGATGGCTTCGACGGTGCCTTTGAGGTGGGGGCTGTAGGGCGGCAGGACGATCAGTTCGGTGCCGAACTTCTGGAAGGCCTCGGCTACGCACTTGCCCAGGAAGTCACGGCCGCGGTCGACTCTCACCTTGCGGGGGATGCCGCCGAAGGGCCGGTGGTGATCGGTGCAGAGGATGGCGTCGCGGGCGGCGGCCAGGATGGCGTCCTGGCTGGGCTGGTGGGGGGTGATGGCCAGGCCGCAGATGACGGCGGTGGCGTGGTCGATGAACCAGGTGATCCACGGTTTGCTGCGGTGTCCGTCGACGTTGACGAAGACGCTGGCTTCGACGTGGTCGGTCTCCCAGACGTCGTTGCGGTTGCCGTGCGGGCGTAGGGCGTGGACGTCGTGTCGGCGGCGGCCTGCTTCGCCGTTCTTGAGGGCGGCGCGCTGCCCGGCGCTGAGTTCGCGGTTGACGGCGCGGTAGAAGGTGGCCTGGGAGGCCCGGGGCGGGGTGCCGAGGTGGCCGTCGGCGACGAGTGCGAGGTAGGCGCTCGCCACGTTGCCGTGCCATTGGGCCAGGGCTTCGTGCATGGCCGGGGTGAGGGTGAAGTGGCGACGGCCTTGGGGGGTGTAGGTGCCGTTGTGGGCGCCGGCGTTGTCCATCCAGCGTCGCACGGTGCGCCAGTGGACGGTGAAGGCGTCGGCGATGGTGCGTACGTCGTGGTGGGTCAGGCGTTCGGTGTCGCGCAGACGCAGCAGGCGGCGGACCGCGGCGGCGCGGAGGGAGGTGGTGTCGTAGGGGCCGTCGGGTGAGGGCGTGGCGGGCACGGGGTCCGGGATCTTCCTTGGGGTGGTGGGTGGGGGTGGGTCAGGCGGGGGCGAGGGAGAGCAGGCCGGCGCCGTAGGGCTTGCCGCGGCCGATGCCGGTGAGTACGGCGTGGCGCAGTTGGTCGGGGTCGGTGATGGTGGCGAGGCCGTCGAAGCGGGTCAGTGCGTGCCGGAAGACGTCTGGTTGCTTGTCGCCGCCGTGCTGTCTGGTGACGGGGTGGCGGGATCGGCGTACAGGGGTGAGGGCGGTGCTGTGCAGGGCGAGTCCTGCGTGGGTGGCTTTGCGCTTCCACCAGGTGAGGGCGTCGTCGCCGTGCAGGGGTACGTCTGTGTGGCGGGGTTTGGTCTCGGTGTCGAAGAAGGGGTCGCTGTCGGTGCATTGGCGGCGGGCGCTGGCGTTGGCGGTGATGCGGTAGCGCACGCGTCGGCCGGGGGTGAGGGCCGTCAGCATGGGGGTGAGGTCACGGGTTTCGGCGCTGCCGTAGGTGGCGGGCAGGCGGGTGAGGTCGGGCGGCAGCTGGGACTGGACGAGCAGGGTGGGCGGGGTGTGGCGGGTGGCGTGTTCGAGGCGGAAGAGCAGTCCGGCCTGCTGGCGGGGGTGTTCGCCCAGTCCTTCGGGGGCCAGCAGCATGATCGTCTTGTGCAGGCTGCCCGGGTGGGCCAGGTCGCGGCGGACGTCGGGGTTGCGGAGGTTGAGGTGGATGCGGATCAGGGTTGTTGTGCTGGTGTCGGGTTCGGTCTGAAGGCTCATCGGGGGGTGTCCTGCTGGATGTAGGCGGCCAGGGCGTTGATCGTGGGCTGGGCGGCGTACAGGGTGGCGGGCAGCTGTTCGGTGGTGCGCCAGACCCGGCGGGTGTGGTGGAAGCGCCGGGTGGGGGTGAAGTCGACGGGTACGTCGGCGAGTTCGCGGTGCACGTTGGCGGCAGGGGTGTGCACAGGCGGGTGCTCCCAGACGAAGTCGGCCGGCACGGTGTCCTGTTCGGGGCGGGGTGGGGCGGGAAGGCTGAGCGGGGCCCGGGTCAGGAGTTCGTGGACGGGGTCGGGATGCGGGCCGCGCAGGACGAGGGGTTCGTCGGGGGCACAGGCGCGGCGCCCCAGGTAGGGGGCGAAGGCGGGCTGCTCCAGGCGGCTGGTGATCTTTTCCAGGAGCGGGTCGGGTCCTTGGACGGCGACGGTGAAGACGGCGTCGGCCAGGTAGACGCGGTGGCTGATGAAGGTGGATGCCTTCTGGCTGCGGTAGTTGCCGCTGCTGGTAGACAGGCCCTGTTTGTGGGGGCGGCCTCCGCCGGCGGTGTGGTAATCGGTGTGGCGGTGGCCGGGTCGGTCGATGCGGACGGTGAAGCGCAGGTCGGCGTAGGGGACAGTCCCGGTGGCCGGGTCGGGTGTCAGGGCCTGTTCGCGAGGGCGGCCGTCGGCGGCGGCGAACAGGCCGATGAGGGCGGAGCGGGTGGGGAAGGCGACGGTGTCGCGGTAGCGGAAGGCGGCGTGTTCTCCGAAGGCCATGAGCGGGGCGGCCAGGCGCAGCAGGATGCCGTTCATGCGGCCGACCGTGAGGGGGACGGCTGGGCGGCGGCTTTGGTGAGGGCGTCGGTCAGGTCCTGGAAGGAGGTGTGGGCGGTACCGATGTGGTCGACGGGGGTGTCTTGCAGGGTGGCGTAGCCATGGGTGATGCGGCGGCGGTCGCCCAGTAGCCGGTTGAGGGCGTCGGCGTGCTGGGACAGTGCGTGGACGGCGGGCTGGGTGTGGCCGCCGCCGCGAGCGTGTTTGACGGGCTGTTCGAAGGCGGCGGCGTAGGAGACCGGGCGGCGGTCGCGGATGGCGTAGTGGACCAGGTGGGGCAGGGTGTGCGGGGCGGTGGAGGTCTTCTTCGCCTGGGGCAGGGCTTCGATGAACGCCTCGGTGAACAGGGCCAGTAGGCACAGGGCCTGGTCGTCGTCGCCGTCCAGATTGCGGGTGAGTTCGGTGAGGTTGACGGTGGCGTAGCGGTAGAGGATGCCAGTGGTGAAGAAGCCGGTCTGCAGGTGCGCGCTGCCGGTGTCGTGCGGGGCGGCCCAGTCCTCGACGGCGGTGAAGTAGTCGGGCTGCGGGTCGCTTTGATGGACGGTGAAGGCGTGGGCCATCTGCACGGCGCCGTCCACGTGGGCGCCGGGGAGCTCGGCGAGCATGCGGCCGAACAGGTTGATGGTGGCCGTCCGTCGCTTGATGAGGGATGCGACCGTGCGGGTGGGCAGGACGGCGGGCACGGTGCTGTCCTTGGGCTTTTTGCGGCCGCCCTTGGACTCGGCGGCAGCGGCGACCGCTTGGGTGCGGGCCTCTTCCAGCTGCGGTCGGTGTTCCTGGCACAGGTCGACCATGTCGGAGAGGGTGTCGCGCGGCAGGTAGAGGAGGGCGGAGGTGATGCCGCCTTGGTTTTCTTCGGTCTTCAGGCCCTCTCTGCTGGCTGAGCGGGCGATCTGGGCGCCGGCGAAGGCGGCCAGCTCCGCCGGCCAGCCGGTCTCGCTCAGGGCGTCGGCCACGCGCAGGGGAAGCATGCGGGTGCGGGCGGCGTGTTCGTCGAGTTCCTCCTCCAGCATGAGGCGGATGGCCCGCTTCCAGGCCTGCGAGGAGACCATCCCTCTGACGGCGCCGCCCAGCAGCAGTGTCTTGGGCTCGTCGTCCTCCCCTCGGTTGAGCAGCGAGGCGGGTACCGGGTGCAGGGCGTGCAGGTCGATGTAGCGGGCGGGTGCGTAGGGGGTCATGTCAGTCTTCCTGGGACGCGAGGCGGTCGAGGGTCTGGAAGTAGGAATCGCGCCAGCGGGCGGCGGTGTGCAACCGGTCGTCGTCCCACCAGGCCAGGTCTTCCAGCAGGACGGCGAAGTCGAGGCGGGCGGCATGACGGCTGCTCAGGTGGGCGGCCAGGGTCCACAGCCGGGGGTGCAGCAGCGGGGTGGACAGCCGGGTGAGGGTTTTGACGCGGTCGTCCATGCGGGGTTGTTTGAAGCCGTGGCGGCCCACGGCGAGGGCCAGAGTGGTACCGAGATTCGGGCGGGCCCGCCAGTGCGGTCCGGGTGTCTTCTGCCCTGGTGCGGGATCGTCTGCCGCCGTGGCGCCCGGGGCGGGCGCCCGGAGCGGTTCCTGCCGCTGGGAGGCGTTCTCGATGTCCGGCAGAAGCGGATCGTCGGCTGGGCCGTCGGGGGCGGGGTGAGCGGACTCCGGGGTGTAGGGGCCGTCTTCGTGGGCGAGGTGGCGCTGCATGGCGATGAGGCTGGCGACGGTGTAGTGCGCGCGGCGGGCACCGAAGCGGGCGGTCCGGGCGGAGAGGTATTTCTGCATCCGCTCGCATTCTTCGACGGGGCGTCCCCGGCCGGAGGCGAGGTCGGCTCGGACGCCGTTGAGGGAGCACAGCTCGATGACCTCGGCGACGAAGTCGTCGTAGTGGGCGCGGCGTTGCGCGGTGGTGAGCGTGGGCAAAGGGGAGTTCCTCGGTGCGGAGGGCGTCTGGTGAAGGCGGTGGCCGGCAGGGGGTGTCAGGAGGTGCGGCGGGGGGTGGGGTGCGGCGGGCGGCGCAGTTCGGTTACCGCTGCGGCGACCGCGCGGGCGGTGAGGAAGTGCTGGGTGATCGCCGGGCGGGTGACGTCTTGCAGCACGGCGACGGCCTCGGCGGCGAACGCTGCCCGTGCGTTGTGGTCGGGGTGCTCGAGCAGGCGCCAGAAGACGGTCTCGGCGCGGGGCCAGTACGCGGCGCGGGCTTGCTTCGTCCATGCAGGCAGCCGTTTGGGGGGTCTGGAGCTGCGGTGGGTTGCGGTGGAGGGTGTGGTGACGGTGCGCCAGGCCTGGCGGGAGACCTCGTCCAGGCGTGTGCCGATGTCTTCGGCCGCGATCCGGCATTCGGCGATCCTCTCCGCGGTGTCCGGGTCGTGTTCCTGTGTCCAGGGCCAGATCGGCGGGGTCAGGGCCGTGTACCAGGTGCGGTTGTTGGTCCGGCCTTCCTGGTCAAAGCCGTGGACGCGGACACGGAGGCGGGCGCGCAGGTCGGGGGGCAGGTCGTTGAGAGTGGTGAAGGCGTCGGGGCGTTGGACGGTGGAGGTTTCGTCGCCGGCGAGCAGGAGGGCGTCCAGGTCGCGCCACAGGGCGCGGTCGGCGTCCGCGCGGCGGGGCTTGTGGCGTTCATTGACGGGTTTGTTCGTGTCGAGGTGGTGGATGAGGAACGGGTCTGTGGCGAGGAGTTTGGTCTCGGTCGCCCAGGTCACGTAGGCGTCGGTGACCTGTCGGCCGTCTGCGGAGGGGATCAGGAGGAGGGCGTGGCAGGAGCGGCCGGTCAGCAGCCGGCCCGGCCAGGTCACTGCGGGCGGCGGTGCCAGTGGGTCCGGCAGTTCGGGTTCTTCCCACGGGCACCGGTCTGTTGCGTCGGGCCAGTGGTCGGCGGGTTTGGGCAGGCCCGCGAGGAGCGTTTCGTACAGGGTGCGGCCCAGGGGGTGGAAGGAGAGGGTGGAGCGTAAGGGGCCGGCCGTTGCGTTGCCGAGGCGCCGGTCTCCGATGGCGCGCACGGAGCATGTGCCGGAAGCGCCGTAGTAGTGGTGGATGAGCAGGTGCCACAGTGCCTGTGCGCTGGGGACGGGCTGCGGGTCGGTGTCGGTGTGTGGGCTCAGCCAGGCCAGGTTGTTGCCCTCTGGGCGGCCGAAGACCAGTTTGTTGACTCCGGCCCGGTCTTTGCACTGCACGGCCAGCCTGGGGTCTTGCAGGAAGGGCCGTGCGGGATCGAACAGGTCCCAGGTGTGCTTCTCGAAGTAGCCGTGGATCGCGTCGGCGTCGAAGCCGTCGGGTTCCTTCAGCAGCGCGCGGCGGCGGGCGGCCCACTCCCCCACGCCCATCTCCGGATCGTCCAGCCCCGTCGTGCGGGCCACGATCGCGATCAGCAGGCGCAGCACCGCGGAGGCTGCCGGTGGCAGGGGCAGTGCCAGATCCTCGATTTCGTGGGCGCGCAGCAGCAGCTCGCGCCATCCCAGGTATTCCTGGTGCCCGTCGAGGAACAGGGCGGGAATACAGGGCTCTTTGTCCGTTGGGTATAACGGCGCAGGCACAGAGGCGCTCCAAATGCCGGGCAGAAGAAATGGCGGGAACGGTGAGGGAGAGGGTTTCCCTGTCAGTACTGGGGCTGGTCCGTCGTGTGACGGCAACCAGGCAGCAGCAGAAGGCCGCCGGTCCGGTAAGGATGCAGGCGACGGTCAAGTCGCGCCCAGGAGACCGGAGTTGCCGCCGGTAGAGCACCAGGGGGTGCGGTGCTTACCAACGCGGCAGCGCAGGAGGGAATGCGTGACGACGGGTTCAAACGTGCGCCCCGTTGCCACATTTCCATATTAGCCAGCGCCGACAGTTCTCCGAACCACACCGTTCACCTTTTAATTACCGGCGGGTCCACCTCTTTTGAGTCGTCATCACCGGCTCAAGAGCGCAACTTGCCTGGCTCCGTGCGCACTTGACCGCACGTGCTTTCGCAGAACGGGGCGGACGGGGTGGGACGTCCAGGTCAGCTGTCTGGCAGAGACGACACATTCGCACGGCCGGCGACGAGGCATTCATTCCCTGCCGTGAACCAGTCCCAGCACGGGGTCGAGGCGCAGAGTGTGGCGGCCGAAGCGCACGGCCTCGTGGGGGTGGGCGGCGGTGTGCGGCAGCAGCACCAGGTCTGCGAGCAGGGCGTGCTTCTGCCAGGCCGTGGGGGCGTGATGTTCGCGGCGCAGGTCGGCGACCCAGGCGGCGGGAACGGGCAGGGTGTGCCGCAGGATGGTGCGGATCTGCGCGAGGGTCGGCTCCCGGTCCAGGGAGAGCAGCTGGGCGCCGTCCGCATCGAGGGCGAAGCGGCCGGCCGGGGTGCGGTAGAGGGGCAGGAGGCGGCGGGGCATGATGCCCAGGCGGGTGGCGGCGTCGCGGGCGTTAAGGCGCTGTCGGTGCAGGTCGGCCAGCGCGAGCGTGTGTCGTTGGGTGGGGATGAGGTGCAGGGCGCTGCGGTGTTCCTCGACGCGGCGTCGGGTCTGATAGGCGCGGTAGCGGTGTTCGAGGGCGGGTGCGGTGCGGGCGAGGTCTTCGGCGTCGCCATGCACGGTTTCGACCAGGTGGTGGACGTCGTCGGGCAGGTTGAGCGTGAGGGTGCCCTCGGGCTGGCGGGCCAGGTAGGCGGCGGTGGCGTGGGGCAGGAAGGGAGGGTCCAGGGTGCGCCAGGCGGCCGGGAGGAGCGTGTCGCCCTCATGGCCGGTGGGCTGCAGGACGATCAGCCGGGCGTGCGTGCGCCGGCGCAGCCAGGCGGGTCTGCGGCTGGACGCGGGGCCCCACAGGTGCTCGAAGCGCCAGAGGCGGCCCAGGCGTTGCAGGAGGGTGTGCAGGGGGGCGAGGTCGCTGACCATGACGTCGACGTCGACGTCGAGACTCATGTCGAGAAGGCTGGTGGTCACGACGACGAGGCGGGCGGGGCGTTCGCCGGTGCGTCCGAGGCGGCTGCGGATATGGCGGGTAAGGGTCTCTCGCTGGTGGCCGGGCAGGCGGGCGTGCAGCAGCACCAGCTGGTCGTTAGGTCCGCCCTGCCAGTCCAGCATGTCGTGGAGGTGCTGGTAGGTGCGCTGTCCGTCGGCCACGGTCGCGCACACCACGACGGCGCAGCCGCCGTTCTCAACGACGGGCGCGATCTCGGCGGTGATGCGCTCGAGTCGGCTCTCGCGGGCGGGCGCATTGCCGGGGTCGGTCTGCGTGTCGTGGCGTACCGGGTAGAGACGGATCTCAGCAGTGCGGCGAAAGCGCCGGGCATGCTCGTCGGCCGCCTGCGGGTCGATGCGGGTGAGTGAGGCGTCGGCGGCCGCGGCGAACAGCCAGCCCGGGTAGGCGGGCGTCCAGTCCCGGTCTGCGAGCACGGTGCGGGAGTGGCCTGCTCCGGCGAGGTAGCTGCGCACCAGCTCGTTGCTGGTGCGGGCCGGGAGGGTGGCGGACAGCAGGACGACGGGGCAGCCCAGTGCCCCCAGCCAGTTCAGCAGGCGGCCCAGCATCTGCTGCATGAACGGGGTCAGGGCGTGCACCTCGTCCACGATGACGGTCCGCCCGGACAAAGCCAGCTGGCGCAGCATGCTGAAGCGGACTGGGAGCGCGGCCATGAGGGCCTGGTCGACGGTGGCGACGGTGAACTGGGCCAGCAGCGCGCGGTCCCAGCCGCGCAGCCAGCCGTCCGGCACGGTCACCCGCTTCTCGGGCCGCTGCGCCGTCCCCTCCCCGTCGCCTTCTCCACCGCCGAGATCGTCGGGCCAGAACTCGTCGGTGGTGGACGGCTCGTGGGCGGCGAGGCGGTGGTCGGTGTAGGCGGTGTTGAGATAGTCGTAGCTGTGCACCAGGGAGACCGGGGCATGCTCGGGGCGGTGCGCGGCCACATACGCCTCAAGCACGTCGTAGGCGGCGTCCGTGGTGGCGGTCGTCGGCAGCAGCCAGACGATGCCAGCCGTATCGCCCCCGGCGTTGAAGATACGGGCGGCTTCCAGAGCGGTGATGGTCTTGCCGCCACCGGTGGCATCGGTGACCACCACGATGCCCGGCCCCTTCTCCCCCACGACGGCGGTGAGCTGCCGAATCAGGGAGGCCTGCAGGTCGTTCGGTTGCGCGACACCGCGGTGGGCCTGGGCGAACGAGGTGTCGGGCAGGGTGATGCGGGCCAGACCCGACTGGTCGAGCACGGCCGCGGCATCCTTGACGGCCTGGGCGTAGTGCTCGCCGGCACCGAAGGCGGGCGCCTGCGCCTTGGGCAGCCAGTAGTGGCGCTGGCTGGCCAGCCGGTCCGCGACAACTCCGACACCGGTGATCAGTACCGCGGCCGGTACCGAGACCCTGGCGGGCACCGCGGTGGCACCGGTCAGGTGCCGCAGGAGGAAAAAGTAGCGGCGCCGCAGGTCCTGCCAGAGCGGGCCGCCCAACGCGCCATTGACCCGCGCCGCCTGGGCCGCACCGTCGAGGTCGAGCTGAAGGAACCGGCCGTGATGGCCGCCCAGCATCTGCGCCACCCGCACCCCAGGGCTGTCCGAGGTGCCGACCGGGTAACCGGCCTCCGCCAGGAGCTGCAGCACACCGTGCATGGAAGCCCGCTCATGCCGCATGCGCCGCCAGCCAGCAGTGTCCGCGCGCAGCGCCTCGCTCACCCGCGCCCACGGATGCTCCTCTTGCTCCTGGAAAGCAGAGAGCTTGCCCAGATCATGCAGGCCAGCGATGAACATCACCAGGCAGCGGGCCTCCGCCACCGCCACCCCAAGCCCTGCGGAAATCAACTGCCGCTGCCCGCACGTCAAGAACCGGTCCCACACCTCACCAGCGATCGCCGCGGTATCCAGCAGGTGAAACAACAGCGGATACACCGCCAGCAGACCCCGGTCGAACTTGCCCCACGGCGTCAGGTCAATCCCACCGAACCGGGCGTCCTCCCGTACCCCCACAATCACCCTCCGCACTCCAACTACCGCCTAGAACCGTTGCGTTAAGACATCCTGCCCTGTTGTGATCACCACCCCGGCCACCGGCCGCCCGGGCGGGCTCTTCGACCACGGTGCCGGAGTCTCTCCGGGGCGAGACGTCCCCACTCCGTGAGGATCTATTACTGCTGGTCATGACGCCATCGTGCATGTGCCCACCGTTCCCCACGTACGAGCGGTTGCCCCATAGGAGGCCCGCGCGCGGCGGCATGGCATGCGAACTCATAGGCGAACGCCACAAGACTTTCGACCGAAACCTCGTTCTCGCACTGCAACCGCTCGGGGCAAAGCACTTTCACAGGCGCGCTACCCCGGTATCATCGGCCCGGGTAAAGCGAGCAACTCGTCCCGTAGATCTTTGAACCTGCAGGCGGGCGAGGGCGCTCCCCACACGCGTGGGGGTCAGCCGTACAGCAGGGCGGCGAGCTGAGCGATGCGCGGCCTTCCCTACGCCAGTGGGGGTCTGTCCACGAAGGCCCAGGCCAGCAGCACGCTCTTCAGGTTCTCCCCACGCACGTGGGAGACAGTCCAGGGACTTGTCGTCCCGCCAACTCGGCTAAAGTAGGCAAAAATCGGCTGGCTGATCTTCAAACTCGCAGGTGAATGAGGGGGTTCCCCACACGCGTGGGGGTCTTTTCGAGGCCGCCCGGCTCAACGGCCGGCACGATCTGGGTTCCCCACACGCGTGGGGGTCTTTCCCCGGCCATCTACGGCGTGAGGGCGGGTAACTGGGGTTCCCCACACGCGTGGGGGTCTTTCCACCAGACCCCTCCGTCCGTGTGGCCGCAGCGAGGGCTCCCCACACGCGTGGGGGGTCTGTCGACCCTGGCCGTCAACACCTGCCTGCGCGAGTTGCTCTCCCCACAGATGTGGGGGTCTTTCCGTGGCCTCGTCGACGAATCGGGAGTTGTCGTTAGTCTTCCCCACACGCGTGGGGGTTTTTCGTACGCCGGTCCCTACCGGCTGACCCTCACGCCGTCTTCCCCATACGCGTGGGGGTCTATCGGTGAACTGGGCCCACCCAATCCAGCCCACCGCGTGTTCCCCGCACAGTTGGGGGCCTATCCATAGCGCGTGAGCCTGCAGCGACCTGAGGCCGAAAGCCGTCGCAGATCCTGCTGTGTGGACACCCGTTGTCAGACCCCGTGCCTAGTCTTACGGCGACAAGTCGGCTTCAGCGCAGGGGGTTTGCGTGGCGTTCGACGGTGGGCGGGTTGCTGCTCGCGGATTCCAGTACCAGTATCTGCGCACGGTGGAAGCGCTGCTGGCCAGTGTGCGGAACGGCGAAGCAGCTGGGTGCCGTATCGAGGGGCCTGGGAACGCGGTGTCGCTCCAGCATGTGGATTCGGTCGATTTCGATCTGGCCGACGCCGCTGGCCGCTCGTTGATGGCGGTACAGGTGAAGAGCGCCGGAGCGGGGCGGACTGTGAGGGCGCGAGAGGCGGTGACGGTGCTGGTGCATCTGGTCACCGGTTTCGAGGCCGAGCAGTACCGGTTGATCACCTCGGCTGCGCCGGACGAAGGATGTCTGCGGCTGGCTGAGGTGTTGCGCCGTCATGGCGGTGATGTTCCTCTGCTCAAAGCGGACTTGCGGGAGCTTCTGGTTCGGGCGCCGACCGCGTGGGGTATCTGTCAGGCTTTGTCCGAGGAGCACTGGGAACGTCTGGGGCGTGCGGGGATCGAGTTCGATGGCCGCAGCGACGGGCAGTTGCGTGAGGATCTCCACAATGCGCTGCGCACCGAACGGGAGCATGCCGGGCAGGGGTTGTCGCACAGGGCCGGGGGGCTGGTGCTGGGCCACTTGGTGGCCGAGGTCATGCGCCGGGCGGCCGACCCTGACCTGGCGCACTGGGACGTGCGGGAGTTTCGCCGGTCGGTGCTGGTCAGCGACGAGGAACTGACCTCAGCTGTCGGCCGGCACGAGCTCGGGATCGTCTACGGACAGATGCCGCCCCTTCCTGAGGTTGAGCGCGCGGATCTCGTCGATGGAATCGGAGAGATCCTCTCTTCCGGTGGGGACGGCGCCGTGGGCATCCGAACGTGTGTCATCACCGGGCTGTCGGGACTGGGCAAGTCGAGCCTGGCCGCGGCACACATCGCTGATCAGGCCTTCCGCTATGACGCGGTGTTCTGGGTAGACGCCGAGAGCGAGGAGGCCTTGGTCGCGTCGTTTGCCCGCGTGCTGGCACATCTGACCGGCAGTGAGGAACCGGCCGAGGTGCGGGATCCGCGGCTGGTGCGCGAGCGGGTGCATGCCGAGTTGCAGTCCCTGCCGGGGCCGTGGCTAATGGTGTTCGACGACGCCAGTGCGCCCGTTGCCCGTGCCTGGATACCACGTAGCGGGCGGGGCAGGATCATTGTCACCACTCTGGGCGGCCACTGGCACGGTGTGCAAGGGCGCATCGATCTGAGCCCGATGAGCAGCGAGGAAGCACTCCGCTTGGTGCAGCTGCGGCTGGACTTGAGTGAGGGCCAGGTTGAGCAGTACGCGTCGTCGCTGTCCGGGCTGGCCCAGGTCCTGGAGTGCTGGCCGCTGGCGATCGAGGTGGCCTGCGGCTATCTGGTCACCTGCGGTATCGGCCTGGACCGGCTTCCCGCCTACACGAATACGCTGATCCACCGGGCCGCGGACGATGAGCGGTTGGTGCCTGCCGGGTATCCGCGGACGCTGGCGGCGGCCGTCGCGCTGAGCACCGAGCGTCTGATCAGCAGTGCCCGCTCCCGTGGCTTGCTACAGCCAACCCTGGCCACGGTGGCCGCACTGTGCTGGCTCGCCCCGCGCCGGGCACCGGTGCATCTAGCGTTGGCGAGCACGTTCGTCGGCCCCACAGACCTGCCGCCGGCTCCCGGATGGGTGGTGTTCGACGAGGCGCAGGTCCCGGTGCGCGAGGTCATCCGCGAACTGACCGATGTCTCCCTTGTCCGGTACGACGAGCCGCTACCAGCCCGCAAGGAGGCATTTCCCGGCAGTGAGGACACCGTGTCGATGAACGCGGTGCTGCAGGACATCCTGGCCCGACACCTGGGGCTGTCGCAGTCAGACGTAGCTGCGGGTCTGGCGCACGTGGCCTGCCACACCGACCGCTGGCTGCGCGGGGCCTTGCTCTCCGGGCAGGCCGAACGGACCTGGGAACTGGCCCAGCACGCCACCGCGCTGGTCGGGCACATCCGCTCAACACACACGGCCGACGGGTACACGGCCCTGCTCATGGGCAATCTGGCAGCGTTTCACCATGCTCACGGCCAGTACGACGCCGCCCACGCCCTGCTGGAGCTTGAGCTGGAATGGCTGGCACGAGCTGGCGACCCGGACGAGGGGATGGCCGCCCAGACGCACACCCTGCTCGCGCACCTCACCCAGCTGCGCAAGCAGGCCGACGCCGGCCACCGCATTTCTGCCCATTTGCTGCCCGTGCTGTCCTACCTCCGCCGGCTCGACGGGCCGCCGCCCGAGCCCGTCGCCCACCTCGCAGCCGAGGCATCGCGGATCCTGCAGAGGCACCTGCGCGACGAGCCGGACCCTGCGCTCGCGCAGCTGCTGGAGGACTTCCGTGTCCTGGCAGATGCACTGCCCCCCACCGAGTCAACGCAGGCGACGAAAGACCTCCTCGCCATCCAGGACCTGTTGGGACACAGCAAAGGCGAACGCGCCGAACACGCCGCAGCAACAGCCTTGACCAGGAGCACCGATCCATGGTCGCGGGCCACGGCCGACCTCAAACGCCTCCTCATCGAGGCGCTCGTCCTACAGGACAAGTGGGAGCAGGCCGATGCCGCGCTCAGCGACTTCCTGCCCTATGCCGGCCCCCGCACACTGTACGGATTCGCCCTGCACCACCTGGTGCACAACGTCGGCTGCCACTGCGCCTGGACGTGGGTGACCCAAGGAGAACAGCGTGCAGTGGAACTGCTGGGACGGCTGCTGAAGGAAACCAGCATCGCCGAGAATCCGGCGCTCGAGACGGCCACCGATGAGGCCCGGTTCATCCTGCTGCAGGTGGTGCACGACAGTTGGCGGGCCATGAACGGAAGCTCCCAGGACGAAGGGTTCCTGGAGCAGATGAGCCGGCTCAACGACAAGACGTTCACCGAACCCTACGACCCGGACAACGTGTGGGAGCGGATCTACTCCGGACTGATGCCGCGGCTGGCGGCCGTGATGGGTGAGACGGTGCACCGCCACTACCAGGAGGAGGGAGACGCCATCCTGGCCACCGACCTGCCCTCGCTCGAACGGGATCCAACAGTCAAAGACGCCTACGAGGCAGCCCGCTGCCACGCGGTGCTGTCGCTGTCCACAGATCCGGTCTACGGCAGCCTCGCCGGACGCTCCACCATCGACCTCCTCCTGCCGGAAGCCCGAAAGTTCCTGCCCGGCCCGAAGGCTCTGGCCATCCTGCAACCCCACAAGATGGTCGGCGCCACCTCCCCCAACACCGGCAAGTCCATCGAGCTCCAGGTCCACCGAGCCTGCGACAAGGGCCTGCGCCGACTGGCCGGACCGCAGCCCACCCTCATCTCACCCCAGCACCTCACCCTCATGCTGACCGGCCAGCAGCTGACCCTCGAACACGACGACGGCACCGTCATCGCCCGCGCGACCGTGCAGGCCTCCAGCCAATGGCGACAGGCGGCCCGCTCCCGCCATAGCGCGGTGGTCTACTTCGGCTACGGCTTCGCCCTCCACGACTCCCCCACGCACCGGCGACTCATGGCCTCACCCGCCGAACTGGGCCGCCACATCAACAGCGCCAGCGACAACGGCCTCCTCGCCGCAGGACTCGTATCCGTCCACCTCCAGCTCGCACCCTCCGTTCAGCACCGGCCGCCGGCTACAGCCCGCCAGCAACCCCGCCGGTCAACCCGCGCCCAACGGAAGAAACCCCACAGGTGAGCGCAACTACCGCGCTAGTGGCGATCCCAAATCCACCTACCGATCGGGCAGTTCAGGCCGAACCACCAAAGGCAACCGCCGCCAGGCAGCGGCTCTCACCAGCACGGCCAAGTCATGTAAAGTGACCAAAAAATGCCCTACCGGTCTCCAAAACCACAGGTGAGCAAGGGTCTTCCCCACACGCGTGGGGGTCTGTCCGGCGTGGCCGGCCTGCAGCCGGAATAGGAGGAGTCTTCCCCACACGCGTGGGGGTCTGTCCATGGTGACGTCCTGGTCGACGCCGCCCGGCTGGGCTTCCCCACACGCGTGGGGGTCTGTCCCCGGCTCAACACCCCCTGCCCCAGAGGGAAGACGTCTTCCCCACACGCGTGGGGGTCTGTCGACATCGACGTGATGGGGCTGAAGTCGCAGCTCGTCTTCCCCACACGCGTGGGGGTCTCTCCGGGTCGATGGAGAGCTCTGCCTTCGCGGCGTCGTCTTCCCCACACAGGTGGGGGTCTGTCACTACGGACAAACCGTCGGAGCACTGTGCTTGCGTACTCTCACTCGGTCCCGGCCCGTGAGCTCGTCCCGGCCCTCAGCGGGACGGTGATGGCTGATCAGCCGGCGGACGGACACAGCAACCTGTAATGCCCGGTCACAGCGCTCGGGTTCATTCGCCCCCAGCGGCGGTCCTTGGGGATCAGGCTTCTCAGCCATCACGCACGGCTCTCACCTAGCAAGGTCAAAGCACAAAATAGCAGGTCAGATAGCCACTCCTACGGCCTTCTCATTTCAGTGCGCTGGGGATTCTCACACGATGTCACCAAGACTCCTCACTTGATGTCACCACTTCTGCGCTCTGACCAGTAGAGATGCACGACATCCAGATGAGAACCACTGGTGACACCAAAATGAGAAGCCGCACCGGCCGTGACCTGCTGCGCGCGGACGCCACCGGGATCGGCCGCGCCAAGTGGCCGGCGCTCTTCGGCAACCCGGACCAGGCGATCGCGCCAGCCTTCGCCGCCGCCCGCTTCCGTATCCAGGCCGCCATCGCCCGCGAAGACGGCAGCCCGGACAAGGCGGTCGTGCACCTGGTGTGGGCGGGTGCCGACCGCGGCGGCACCTACACCGACCGGCGCATCACCGACTGGTACTTCGCACGCACTTCGACGAAAGGAGCGTTCACGTGGACGCCTCAGCCCCGTACCTGACCGACCGGGCGGATGACACGGCGGCCGGTCATGTCCTCGGTCTGCTGGCCGGCCTGGTCAACGCCGCTGACTGGGTGATCACCCACTGGTACGTGCCCGTGGCGGCCGCGGCCGTCGCCTGGGCCGTTGGCGAGATGGTGGTACGCCGTCTGGCAAGGAAGGCCTCGGCCGAGCGGATGGCGCTGGAACTCGTGCCGTCGCAGCATTTCGACCCCGGCCTGGAGGAGATCTTCCGCCGCGGGGTCCAGCTCGCCCGGGCTTCAACGAGCATGCCGTGGTGGGCGCCGCGGAGGTCGAAGGCGGTGCAGATCCGGCTGCGCGCCGACGGCTCGAGCCCGTTGCGCTACCGGATCGAAGGTCCTGCCGGCGGTGAACGTCTACTGTCCATCACCCCGTTCGGGCCGGACATCACCGTCAACCGGGCCCGCCCCCTCGTCGACAAGCCGCGTGAGCATGTGGTGCGAGCCGAGTTCGTTCTGCGCGGCAAGCCCACGGCCCCGCTGCGGGATGTCCCGCTCAACCCCGACCCACTGCAGCCTCTGATCGATGCCGTCTCCGATCTGCGGGCGGAGCTGGGGGACCTGGCCGAGATACGGCTCGACATCCAGCGGGCCCCGAAGTGGGCGCTGCGGGCCCGGCGTCTGCATCTGATGTCGGACGCCCGCCGCAGGGAGCGGCGCGAGGCCCAGCGCGCCGCCCGGTGGGTGCGCCAGGACGCCACCGGTCTCGAGGACTCACTGGCCTGGCAGCTCCAGCAGTTGGCCGGCGGCAAGCAGGGCGGGGGCGGGCGCCGTCTGGTCATGCCGCCCGTCCCCCGCCGGGTCGAGCCGGCCGAGGCGCTGGGCAAGCTCGCCGATGACGACCACCTGGTGCGCGTGCAGCTGCTGGTGATGTGCGCGTCGAACACGGAAGGCCGGTGCCAGGCCCGGCTCGCCCAGCTTCAGGCCGCCTTCGACGTGTTCGGCGGCGGTTCACGGTGGGCGATGCGCGGATGGCGGGTTGGCCCGTGGCGGTTCGGGGCGGACCGCTGGCCCAGCCGCCGCGGCTTCGAGCGCCGCTGGACGTTGGGTCACTGCCAGCCGCCCCGCCCGAACTGGGTGCGTCTGGAGGAACTGACCGGCTTGCTCAAGCCGCCCACGGTGCACTGCCGGCTGCCGCTGCTCGCCGGAGACCTGCCGACCTTCGAGTTCGAGAACCCCACGTTGCTGCTGCAGGGCGTCTACCGCGGCCCCGACGGGCGCCGACGTCTGGTCGCCAGCTATGCGAAGGAGACGCTGTTCGAGGTCGGCGTGGGCAAGGCGGGCGGCGGCAAGACCGAACGCGCCCTCGCGCAGGCGATCGGCTGGGCTCATGCGGGAGGCGGGCTCATGTTCGTCGACCCGCACCGCGACTCCTGGCCCCGCGCTCTGCCGTTCCTCGCCCACGACGCACTGATGGATCGGATCGCGCTCATCGACCTCAACGCCAGTGGGCCTGCTCCACAGGTAAGTTCGTGGAACCCGCTCGGCATGCACCAGCGCCAGGTGGCGCACGAGGTCGTCGAGGCCACGACGGACGCCTTCGCGTCCGCGCTCGGCTGGGACGACGCCGGCGCACCCCGCGCGCTGACCATCCTCACCGCTTCCCTGGCGGTGCTGGTGGCCGTCAACGAAGCCGCCTGCCTGGCCGGGCGCCCCGAAGACCAGGCCACGGTCTTCCACGTGCGGGCGCTGCTCACCGACCCGGTCTTCCGCGCTGCGGCGCTCGCCGGGGTTCAGGGGCGCCTGGACGAGGAGACCCGCTCCTGGTGGCAGACGGTGTTCCCTACGCTGCCCGTCGACTCCTTCGCCGTGGTCCTCAATCCGATCGCCCGCCTCGCCGCCAACCCCGTCACCCGCGCGTTCCTCGGGCAGCCGGCCGGCCGCTACAACATCCGCGCCGCTATGGACTCGAAGATGATTGTGTGGGTGTGCCCGGGCGGGAACGGGCCCACCGACCGGCTGATCACCGCGCTCCTCGCCCGGGACCTGCTGCGCGCCGTGCGCTCCCGCCGGGATACCCCCGAGGGCCAACGTGTCCCGTTCCGCCCATACTTCGACGAGCTGATCACCCTGACCGGTGCGGCCGCAGAGACGATCGCCAGCATGTTCGAGGACTTCCGCAAGTACCGGGTCCACGTCCACGGCATGACCCAGTTGCTGGCCCGCCTGCCCATCCCGGTGCGGCTGTCCCTGGTCCAGAACGCCTCCACTCTGGCGTCCACCGCCGGCTCGCAGTCCGCCATCGCGCCGATCACTTCGGAATGGGGCGACCGTCCCGGACCTGACGTCGTCGCAGCCCTGGACCGGTTCGAGCACTACATGTCGCTGACGGTCCGGGGCCGTCGCGTCGGTCCCGTCCGGATCACCGGCCCGCACCTCGACGAGGTCTTCGCCGAGTACGCCCGCCCCCGCCAAGCGGCGGCACTCGAGCGCGCCGCCAGGGCCACGGCCGGCGCCGCACCCCTTAACCAGCTCACGGCCCGCGCCACCGACCAGCTGGGCCGGGTCGGCGACTTCCTCGCCCAACTCGCCCCCACCATCCCGCCAGCCGTACGGCTGCAGAAGAAGGGTTACCAGTGACCACCACCTTCGAAGCCGTGTCGTCCGGCCGCACGCCGAGTCCGGTCGAGCCGCTGCCGCATCAGCTCCTGGCCGTGCTGGGGCAGCACCGGATGGCGACCACCGGTCAGCTACACGACCTGCTGCGGCCCGGCACGGCGCGGCAGACCCTCTCCACTCCGTTGAACAAGCTGCGCCGTGAGGGCCTGGTGGACTACACGGTGCTGCCGCAGTCCAACCGCTCCCGCGCCTGGTATCTGACGGGCGAGGGGGCCCGGCTGGTCCGGGACTTCCCCGCGCTCCGGGGCCGGCCGCCGTATCCGATCACCTCGGCCACCGCTGCCTCGTTGAAGACGCCGCACACCCTGACCGTGATCCGAACCCACCTGGCGTTCGTCACCGACGCCCGCAGGCGTGGTGACGAGCACGGTCACCTGGACTGGACGCCCGAGGTCTCCCACCCGCTCAGCGACGGCGAGAAGATCATCACGGACGCGCTGATGCACTACACGCTCATCGGCGAAGAACAGCGGACGAAGCTCAGGGCGTTCGTCGAGGTCGACCGGACGACCATGAGCAGCGAGCGGCTCGCGTCGAAGCTGATCGACTACGCGCGGCTGTGGTCGTACCAGCCGCAGCCTGCCGGCCGGTCCCGAGCGCGCCAGTCGGCTGTTCCCGGGGCCGCCTGGCTGCGCTGGTATCCGGTGTTCCCCCGCGTCCTGTTCGTGCTCACCGGAGCCTCCCCGTACGTCCTGAGCAACCGGATCCACGACCTGCAGGCCATGGTCTCCCAACACCCGCTCGTGGCCACACTGGCCCGGCACGTACCGCTCGGCGCAGCGGTCCTGAACGACCTCGAAATACACGGACCTACCAGCGATGTATGGGTGCCACTGACCGGCGGCGAACCACGCCCATGGACCGAACTGTGACGCCGCATGACGCCTGAGGCCGAATGTCGCAGCCTTGCAACTGTCACCGAAACCACTTGAACTTTGCTCACGCGAACTAGTAATTTACTTCTGCACGGCCTGGCGCCAGCTTGAACCAGCCTTGCGTGCACCGAACTTAGGGGATGCCAGATGACACAAGCTACTGGCGAAATTCGCAGAAACGAAGTGTGCACCGTGGGCAGGTGGCCGTCTCAACCCAAGCCGTCACGCACGTCGGGAGCGCCTGCGTGGTCGAAGGGATCGGCGACTTCGACCTGGCCGATCTGCACCTGGTGCGCCGCCAGTTCCCGGACCGGCTCGTGACCCTCGACGGCGACGTGATCACCGTATGGTCGCCGCCCCCGCCCACCCGGTGGGCCAACTCCCCCTCCGAACAGCCTCCACCCCGGCGCACAGACACCGGGAGCCGCGCCGGATCGCGCACGGGCGGAACGCGCGAATACACAGGACGCAAATCAACTTCGGGTTCTGAAAGTGACCGGACACGTCCCAAGTTGTACGAGTGAACTCAGATATCAAGCTGGGAAGTTGACTACATATGCGTAACCTTGCGATCACGCAAACGCATCACCGCAGCTGGACCAGGCCGCGGTTCTGGGCCGCCGTACGTCGGAGGGCCGGGGCGGCGGTCATCCGCACCGCGTCGTACGGGGAGACAACGTGACAGCTACACAACGACGCTCATCAGCGCAACATATCGCCGCTGTTCGCACCCGGAAGCACGCAACCGCCCTGCTCCTCGCCGGCAGTCTGCTGGCAGTGGCCGGTTGTAGCGACAGCGACAAGGACGCTTCACCGTCAACGTCGAGCCCTACGCAAACGTCTGGCTCGCCGTCCCCCAGTTCCACCACTGACGCCGAGGACGCCGCAGTTATCGCGACGTACACCAGCTCGTGGACAGCACAGACCGAGGCCTACAGCAAGGCCTCCTCGGCGGGCACCGACCTGAAGAAGAACACCACCTTGAGGGCCCTGTTCGATATCGAGCACGACCTCGAGGTCATGCGGAAGGCCGGACAGGTGACCACCGGCAAGCCGGCGATCAATCCAAAGGTCGTGAAGGTGACTGACGCCAAGATCCCCACAGCCACGGTCACGGACTGCGTCGACACGACGCACTGGACGCTGATCGACAAGGCCTCGAAGAAGAAGGTCTCGCTGCCCACGTCGCGGCTCATCAAATACGTCAGCACCGCAACGCTTGAAAAGTGGGGGACGAAGTGGATGGTCACAAAGTTGACCGCTCAAGAGCAAGCCTGCTAACCCGGCGCCTCGCCGCACTCACCGGCGCCCTCGCCCTGGCCTCGGCAGGCATCGCACACGCTGGCGATGATCCTGACGTCGGTGCCGGCAAGTGCCAGGTCATCAAGTTCTGCGTCGATGTCGGCGTCGGTGACGAAACCGGCGGCAACGGCGGGCAGGCGGGCGGCTCACAAGGCGGCGACGACGGCGGCGACAGCAAGGTGGAGTGTAAGTACACCAAGGTCGATCCGAAGCCTCCGGCCGCATGGCCGGGGTGGAAGGGCGCCGACCCCAAGAAGAACGACGTGTACCTCTACGGTTGCACGGACGGCGGCCAGGACAATCCAGACCGTTTTGTCGTCGTGCCGCTGGGGCAGCCTCCGGTGCCGCAGGTCGACCCGCAGGTGCTGGCCCAGCGCGCGGTCGACTCCATGACGCTGCTCGGCCCGGACATCGCCAGCCCGCGCGCGGCCGGGAAGTACACCGTGGGTGTCCCGATGTGGATGTGGGTCAACCAGAGCGCCACGACCTACGGACCGAACACCGCGTCGGCCTCGGCGGGCGGGATCACTGTCACCGCGACCGCGCAGGTGTCGAAGATCGTGTGGACGATGGGCGACGGTGCCTCCGTGACCTGCAACGGCCCGGGCACGCCCTACCAGTCATCCGAGGGCATGGCCCAGTCCCCGACCTGTGGACACCCGTACTCCAAGACCTCAGCCGGTTCCCAGGGCGGCAAGTACCAGGTCACCGCGACCTCGACATGGACGATCGACTGGCAGGGCGGCGGGGCGGCCGGTCAGCTCACCGAGATCCGGCAAACCAACGTGCAGGTGGCGATCGGCGAAGTGCAGGTCGTCAGGTAACGCTGCCGGAAGGACGGAACGTTGAGCAGGACCCAAGAACGTGTGGACGCAGTCACCTCCAACGGTGTCCCCCCTCAGGGGCATTTCGCCAGGCCCGTCACTCCTCCGCGGGTGTCGGCCCGCCGTCGCCGACCGGGTGTCATCGCCCTGTCGCTGGCACTGATCGCCGCCGGAGGGGCGGGTGTTGCCGTCCTGCTGCTGCAGGTCGGCCACCGCACCGAGGTGGTGACCGTCGTCCGCGACGTCCAGGTCGGCCAGGTCGTCACCGAAGGCGATCTGGCGACGGCGTCCATTGCCCTGGACCCGGCCGTCAAGGCGGTGCGCGGCAACGACCTGGACTCGGTGGTGGGCAAGCGGGCCGCTGTCGAGCTCAGGCCCGGTTCCCTGCTCGCTCCGTCCCAGGTGACGAAGGACAGCCTGGTGAAGGCCGGTGAGCAGCTTGTGCCGATCGGGCTGAAGCCGGAGCAGGTGCCGGCCACGGCACTGGTGCCGGGCCAGAAGGTCGAGTTGGTGCACGTCCCGGCCCAGGGCGCGGCGGACACCGGCAAGACGTCCGGCACCCCGCCGGAGACCATCGAAGGCCGGGTCGTGAAGGCCTCCAGCGCCGCTCCCGGCACCGGGATCGTGGTCGTCGACGTCGCCACAACTGCGGAAGAAGGACCGACCGCCGCCGCGTGGGTGGCGGCCGGCACCCTGCGCCTGGTCCTCGCTGCTCCGGACGGTAGCTGATGGCGGTGATCGCGCTCGCAGGCTGCAGTGGCGCGCCCGGCGTGAGCACGAGCGCTCTCGCCCTGCTGCTGTCGTGGCCTCTGGAGCCGGGCCGGCGGATGATCCTGGCCGAGTGCGACCCGGACGGCGGAGCCGTGCTCCATGGCCTGCTGCAGGCACGCTCGGCGACCGGTACGGGCTGCGCAACCTCTCGGTCGCCGCCCGCAAAGGCGAGTTCAGCGACGCCTTCTGGCGGCAGCTGATCGACCTGAGCAGCGAGGACGCCAAGACGGAGTCACCACGCGACCGACTGCTGCTGCCCGGCATCACCGACCCTGCTCAGTCGGCGAGCCTCAGCTCGGTGTGGAAGGTCCTCGCGCAGATGTTCCGTGGCATCGAGACCGAAGCCGGCCACGACGTCCTGATCGACCTCGGCCGCCGCGGGGCGTACGGGCCCTCCGGTGTGCTGGCTGAGCAGGCCGACGCAGTGTTCGTGGTGGTCCGCAACACGCTGCGCTGTCTGCAAGCGGCGGAGGGCCGGGTGCGCGCGCTTGTGGAGCGGGTCGGTGACGTCAGTGTGCTGATGGTCAACGAGGGGCCGTATCCCGCGGGCGAGGTGCAGCGTGTGCTGCAGGTGCCGGTGGTGGCGACCCTGCCGTTCGCGCCGGACGACGCCCGCGTGCTGTCCGACGGCGCCGAACAGCCCCGCCGGTTCACCAGGTCGTCGCTGATGAAGGCTGCCCGCACGGCCGGCACCCTGCTGGTCCAGCGGGCCGCCCTGCGCCGGGCCCGCCTGGATCCACGCGGCATGCGCGCCGCTGACGGGGAGGTGACCCGTGCACGCTAGGCCCTTGCACCCCAACCCCACGGTGGCGCCGATGTCCCAGACGTGGACGCGCCAGGCCAACGGGGCGCCGGCGCCTGCCGGTGCTGCCTCGAGTACCCACGTGCTCGGTGCCGCGGCTCCTCAGGTCACTGTCGACTACAAGGTGGCCCGGGACATTGCGTCCCAGGTTGCCAGGCAGCGCGAGGAGCTGCTCAAGACCAAGCCCGATATGGACCGGGCCGGCGAAGAGCAGCGCTGCCTGAACTGGATCGCCGAGGCGGTCGCCCTGTGGTCGGACGCCCGGGCGATGACGCCACAGCAGGACGAACCGCTGCGGCGCGCCGTGTACGACCTTCTCTTCCGGGCCGGGAGGTTGCAGCCGTACCTGGACGACGACCGGGTCGAGGACATCATCATCCAGGGTCCGAACGAGGTGTGGCTCGACTACGGCGACGGTGAACGCCGCATGGTCGGGCCGATCGCCGAGTCGGAAGAGGAACTGCTGGAGCTGCTGCGGGAGTTGGCCCGGGGATCGGGGCACAACGAGCGCACCATCTCCACCGCGAACCCCACCCTCGCCCTGTCCCTGCAGGACGGCTCCCGCCTCCAGGCCATCACGGGTCTCGGGCCGATGACCTATGCGGTCATCCGCCGGCACCGGGTCTCCCACGCCGATCTCGACGACCTGGTCCGGCTGGGCACGATCGACCCGGTCCTGCGCTCGTTCCTCGGCGCGTGCGTGCGTGCCGAGAAGAACATCATGATCGCGGGGAAACAGAAGGCCGGGAAGACCACTTTGATGCGGGCGATGCTCAAGGAGTTCGACCCGGAGTGCCGGTTCGCCACCATCCAGACCGAGGACGAGCTGTTCGCCCACGACAACGGCTACCACCGCCAGGTCGTCTCCCTGGTGGGCCGTGAGTCCAACGGAGAGAAGGACGTCACCGGCCGCAGCGCCGGCGAGGTCACGCTCCTGGACCTGATGCACCCGGCGTTGCGGATGTCGCTGGAGCGGATCGTGGTCGGCGAGGTCCGCGGGCCTGAAGTCGTCGCGATGATGCAGGCGTTGACGAACGGATCGGGCGGCAATCTGTGCACGATCCACGCCCGAAGGCCCGACATCATCTTCGACCGGATCGCCGAGCTGTACGCGCTCGCCCAGGAGAACCTGTCCGAGCAGCTCGCCTACCGGCAGACCGCCAACGGCCTGGACTTCATCGTGTACGTCGACATGACGGACGAGACGCAGATCGGCGGCCGCCGCCACCGCTACGTCTCCCATGTCCTGGAGCTGACCGGGATCGGCGAGAACGGCCGGCCGGCCACGAACACGGTCTTCTCCCCCGGTACCGAGTTCGGTGAGCTGCGGGCCGTTCCCCGGATGGACCCGGGCTGCGTCGACGACCTGCGCCGCGTCGGCTTCGACTCCTCCCTGCTGCAGCAGCCCCACGGGGCCTGGCAGGCGCCGCTGCCGCTGCTGGTGGAGGCGCGCCGATGACGCTGTTGTGGGGGCTGCTGTGCGGCATGGCCGTCATCGGCGGGCTGATCGGCTTCGTGTCCGGCGTCGTGGGAACGACGGCGCCGCGCCGCGCCCGGCTGCGGGAGCGGTGGAAGGCTCTGCGTTCCAGGAAGGACCAGAGCGAGGATGTCCGGCTGCGCCGGCGGACCCTCGCGGTCCTGGCGGTCGTCGTCTTTGTGACGGTGTGGCTGGTCTCGGGGAACTTCGTGGGCGGCGCCCTGCTCGGCGGGGCCGTCGTCGGCGTGCCCTGGCTGATCACGCCCGCGCAGATGGCGCAGGCGCGCATCGGCCAGCTGGAGGCGCTCAGCGAGTGGACCCAGCGGCTGGCGGGCCTGCTGCGGCTGGGGATGGGCCTGGAACAGGCGATGACCACCAGCCGTCAGGGGGCACCGGACGAACTCGCCCCGCAGATCGTCAACTTGTCCGACCGGCTGCGTCTGGGCTGGCGCCCGGATGGAGCGCTACGCGCGTTCGCCCAGGAGCTCGACGACGTCACCGCGGACAAGGTGGTCGCCGCGCTCATCCTGTCGGTCAACGACCGCGGCCCGGGCCTGGCCCAGGCGCTGGAGGATCTGGCGGGAACGGTCCGCGACGAGGTCGCCAAGAAGCGCGCCATCGAGGCGGACCGGGCGAAGCCGCGGACCACTGTGCGGTGGATGACCGTCATCACCGTGGGCGTCGTGGTGGCCGGGTTCTTCGTGCCGAGCTACACCAGGCCCTACTCCACCCTGCTCGGACAGCTGGTGCTGGCCTTCCTGACGGCCGGGTTCATCGGGGTGCTCGCCCTGATGCGGCAGCTGGGCACCTTCCGCCGCATCCCGCGTTTCCTGATCACCGACCCGTCCAGCACCGTCCGGCTGCCCACGCCGGAGCCGGACGTGCCAGCCGTGGACCGTGAGCCGCAAGTACTTCGCCGGTCCGGGCAAGCGCGCACACAACACGCACCGTCAGAAGCTCAACCACATCGACGCGTTCTTCGCCTTCCTCGAACAGCGCTACGCACACGAGATCATGATGCGGTTCGGGGCGGCGGTGGAGTCACCGGTCGACCCGTTCAACAGGCCTGTCCACCGTGGGGACTTCGGGCTGAGGATCCCGCCCTCGCAGACGGCGATGAAGGAGTTCTTTACGCGCTGGCGGGAGCAGTTGCCGTACGCCCGGAAGTACGCCGTGGCCTGCCGCGACTACGTCATGACCAAGATCGGGTACATCTCCGGTGTGCGGGCTGCTGAGCTCTGCCCAGTGACCATCGGCGATGTCCACTGGGAACACGGCCAGTGGGGCCGGTTCGTCGTCCAGGGCAAGGGCGCCCGCGGCTCGGGGCCGCGGCCCCGCGAGGCGTACCTGTTCCGCGAGGGGCGCGAGTTACTTTGGTGGTACATCGAGGAGGTCCGGGCGGAGTTCGGCGACGATGCCGATCACCCGTCGGCGCCCCTGTGGCCGTCGGAGCGGAAGCCCAAGGCCGTAGCGGCGCTGAACCTGCCGATCGCGCCGGCGATCACACCGTCGACGTTCCGGCGCCAGCTCCACGGGGCTGCCGCGAGCTACCTGACCGGCCCGGTCACCGATCTCTTCCCACACCTTCTTCGGCACGCATGCGCAACTCACAACTATGAGCGAGGCATGACGTTGTGGGAGGTGCAGCGCATTTTGGGCCACCACTGGGCCACCACGACTCTTCGGTACATGGCGACTGCACAGGCCGATCCCGAGCATGCCAATGTGGCTGCCAGCTCGCGGGCGGCTCAGCGCCTGGTGATGGACAAGGGGAACCTTCGGTGAAGTGGAATCTGAGGATGGTGGCCGCTCAGCGGGACCTGTGGCGTCCCACCGAGGTGCTGGAGGCGTTCAAGACGGTCGGGTTCACACCGTCGCTGAGCAAGGTCGCTGCGATGTGGAGCGGCACGCCGGTCACGGTGCGGCTCGATGATCTGGACAAGATCTGCGCGGTGCTGAACTGCACCGTTGGCGATCTGCTCCAGGCCGAGCCCCTGGAGTCCGCTGTGAGGGAGAGCGAGGCACTGCCGAAGGCCGTGGGAGCTGAAGGCTCCGGCGGGGGTCCCGTACGGCCGACGCCTTGTCGACAGGGCAGCCGTCGCTCGCTGCCGCCGAACTGACAGATGCGGGCACGGTCTCATCCCGCTCAGTGCCCGGACTGCAAGGGCTGGGGGGCCCTCGGGCTAACTGTGTGCCAGGGGTGCACGGAATGGCGGAAGAACCATCCTGAGCAGAGCCTATGTCTGCGCTGCCGTCACATCGGATACCTCAACTCGGATCGTTTGTGCCGGGCGTGTCTGCACGCTGTCCGGCTCGATGCCGACGCCGCGTGGGTCACCGACCCTGACGGGGCCGGCGCGCGAAGCCGCCAGCTGATGTTCCTCTACTACGGCCTGGCCCCCACCCACGCCCAGCCCCTGAAGAAGTACGGCAGGCGCACCGGCCGCACGGGCGTCGATCAGCGCGAGCGTCTGAACTGGGTGGAACACCTACGCGCGGCCGCGGCCCCGACCCGAGACGACCCTGCGGTCCTCCCACCAGCCGTCCCGGGACAGCTATCGCTCTTCCCGGTCCGCCGGATGCTGTCCATCGACGTCTGCCGGGGCATTCTGCAAAGGCCGCTCGTCGGCTACCGCGAGGTCGTCGAGCACACCGCGGCGTTCGCGGCGGACACCGGCATCACCAAGCCCATGCAGCGCAAGTTGCACGAGATGCTCCGCCTCGCGCTCGCCGTGCGCGACGCCGACGGCGACGACCTCGTGGACGAACTGGTCCTCGACGACATCCCCAACTACGTCCGGTCCGTCCGGGCGATCCTTCTGCGGGCGGACATGCTCAGGCTCCTGCCGGAGCCGCGCGAACCCGACCGTCCCCGACGGGCACGGATGTCACGGACCACGCGCCGTGTCTGGTCGCCCCGGGCGATGACACCGAGGGCCTGCCAGCAGTGCGGCTCCTGGTTCACAGCGAAGACGAAGGTCACCTGCGAGCCCTGCTCATCCTTCGCCGCCCGGAAGAGAGGGAACAGCCCGGCCTCCGTGGGAGCGTGCGACCGTTGCCTCCGTGTCGACCTTCCGCTCGCCGACGGATACTGCCGTGGATGCCGATGGCACGTAGCCAACTACGGCCCAGGGGACATCACCCGGTTCGGGACGCAGTTGTGGCTCGGTTCTCCGGTCCCCGCACCCACAAGCCTGCGTCACTCGGCCATGGGCCCGCTTACTCCGCGCCGACCTGTGTCCGAGCACTTGGTTGCCCCTGGGCAGGAGAGGCTGTTCGAGCTCGGGCGAGACTGGCGTCCGGTGGTCGAGCTGGCGCGGCATGATCTGCCGACGCTCACGGACTCGGCCGAGCGGTTGCTCGACGACCTCAGCAGCGTGACGAAGCAGGAGATGTGGTCCCAGGTCCCCGCCACCAAGACCCGAAACACGCTGACCATCCTGGTGTCCTGGCTCGGTGCCGATGCGCCGCTGCTGGAGTCAGACATCCGGTCGCTCGTCGACAACCGTCCCCTGAAGTTCAGTGGGCGGCGGGTCACGCAGTTCCTGGAAGCCCGCGGGCTGCTAATCCCGGATGCCGAGTTTCGCCGGGACGCATATCAGAAGCGCCTGGAGGCCGAGCTCACCGCACTGCCCGCGATAATTGCACAGGAACTCTCGGTCTGGATCAAGGCCGTGCGTGGAGAGGGCAAGTGGGAGCACGCTGGCCGCTCCTACCGGAGCATCGCCCGCTACTGGCATGTCCTCGACCCGATTCTCAAGGGGTGGATTGCCGACGGCGTCAAGAGCCTGCGCGAGATCACCCAGGACGACGTCAAGCGGGCCATCGCCACCCGCAAGGGGACACCGGCCCGCTCGATCCACATCGTCCTGCGGAACGTCTTCCGGGCCCTTCGGCAGGAAGGCGTGATCTTCCGCGATCCCACCCGCGGCCTCGTCTTCGCGGGGATCAACAAAACCCCGCCTTCCGTGCCCTCGGACCGACTGGCCGGCGTCCTCAGTCACGCGCGGAACGACTTCCAGCGCTTCGTGATGGTGCTGGTCTGCGTCCACGCACTCAGCGGCACCGACATACGCCACCTGCTGCTCACCGACCTCGACCTGTCCCGTGAGCGGCTCATCGTCCGGCGCCCCGGCAAGCGGCACGTCGTCTACCTGGACGAACTCACCTACCGCTGCGCCTCCGCATGGCTCCGTGAACGTCACCGCCGCTGGCCGGTGACCACCAACCCGCATCTGCTGATCAACCGATGGACTGCGGTAGACACCACTCACGCGCCCATCGGCACCACATTCACCGCCATCTTCCGGCCCACCGGACTCACGATGCCGACGCTGAGGCAGGACCGAATCCGCGACGAGGCATTCGAAGTCGACGACCCGCTTCACCTGATGCGCCTGTTCGGTATCTCTTCGCACACGGCGATGCGGTACATCACCGCGGCCCACCCCGAACGCACCGCGAAGCTTCCCCGATGAGGCGAGCGGCAGTCATCACCCCGTACACAGGGGCCTACGCTCCAATGGTCGCGTACGAGCTCCTGCGGCCAAGCAGGACCGCCCGGCCTCGGACCTCCGCCCACCTCCTGCGGGAGGCCGGCAGCAGGATCCACTCACCAAGCGCGCCCGCGTCTTGTCCGTTGTCGGCCAACTACTCGCACGTCGACTTGCGGTGTCGAAGGATCTGTCATCGGCAGTTGGCACGGAATGTCGGCGAGGCTCGGCACCCCACGCTTGCGCCTTGGCAGAGTCGAGCGAGACGCCGATGAGGCTCTCCTTTCGAGTTGCTGCATTTCGTGTAGCTGGACCGAGGCACCGGCTCGCAAACCGCTGTCCACGGTTGTCCCGGGTCGTGGTGGGACACAGCCGCGGTGAGGTCTCCTGGAAGCACAGGCTGGTCACGTGACCAACCCGTCAAGGGAGTCTCGATGCATTCGATTGTGGACTATCTGGCGCTTGCTACAGGGACGTTGAATCTCCTCGGCGCCGTCGTGAAACTCTTCGGCGGAGTCGTTACTCCGCGTCAAGCAGATCCTGCAAGTCAGGAACCTCGACGCCATCAGGGGCTTCCGCACGCGCTTCGGCTAGCAGGCGCTCGGCTACGGCGAGGTCGCCGATCTCGATCATGACCTTAGCCAGTTGTACGGTAGCTGCCGTGTGCAGTGCGAGACGCTCAATTTCTGAGAGCACCGCCAGGGGCGAGCCCAATAGCGCTCGGCATCGTTCGAGTAGCTTGGAGGCTTCCTCCGCGGTTTCGGCGAGCTGCCCGCCATCTATCAGGCCTAGGCAGAGCGCGCCGGTGCACTTTGTGCGCTCCTCGTCGTCGGTGAGGTTGTCGACGAGCGTGATGATCTCCCGCCACGCGGTTTCGAGCCCCGAGTAGCCGGCGTCGGCGGTGGCCATCACCATCCAGACCTGTACTCCCAGGCTCCGGGCACGTAGCGAAGCGAAGATGTCGCTCTCCGGGCAGCGCTCATGCTGGCAGGCGGCGAGGTCGAGCGCGTCGTGGGCTTCCACGTACCGCGATGCCTGCGCCCAGGTTTCACCTATCATCAGTGCCGCCTCCGCGAGAGTAGCCCGCTCGCCAAGCGCAAGCTGGTCGTCGGCAAGCAGCAGGTGCAGGTCAGGCATCAGCTCGTCAATGAGCCCTTTCGTCTCTTGCTGTTTGCGGCACACCCTGATGAGTTGGGACAACAGCTCGACGAAGAGTTCCCTGGTCGGCCCAGGTGCCATGGGGTAATAGCCCCGCAGCCGCTGGATCATGGTGATCATGGTCCGCCCATACTGTGGCAGCAGGTTCCAGTTGCGCTGCACGCGCGCCACTCCGCGCGACAAGTAGACGAAGTCGAGCGGATGGAAGTCCGTACCCACCGCTTCATACCACGCCCATAGCTCCGTCAGCTTCTGCTCGACAGCGGCGACGATGGCCTCCCGGTCCTCGCCGCTCTGCGCCGCTTCAAATGAGGTGGAGAGCGCAATCAGTTCGCTGCCGTAGCGACGTTCATCGGCCGCCCCGGGCCCGGCGACCTCACCGGCGAAGGTCAGGCCGTACTTGCGAAACCGTGCATTGAGGTCGGCGTCGCTCTCGATGAGATTGCCAAATCGAGTTTGAGTCTGCCAATGAAACCCGCCGCCGCGCAGGATGACGCTCGCCCAAGCAGTGGTGGCGGCAGCCCGGTCGCCGGCCGCGTCGTAAATGAAACCAAGCAGGTTGGTGGCAAGGGTATCGCCGCGTTCGATGGCCTTTCGGGCTAGCGCGACCCCGCCGTCGATTTCGCCGGTGTGTGCCACCATGCGGGCGATGCCGTTGCGCGTCCACGCGTTCTGCCGTGGCAAGGCGCGGAGGATCTCGATTGCCTTCTCGGTGGTGTCGACCGCCTGTAGCCGCTCGCGCAGCTCGGGCTCCACGTACACCTCGCGCACGACCTCCATAAGCATAGGTTTATCCGAGATATGAGCAAAACAAGCCTGTATAGATATACCCATAAGTAGTGGGCAGCCGAAGATGCCGTCGGGGTTCCCGTCCTGCGTACGATAGCGAAAGACAGTGCCAGTGCCGTCGCGGTGGCGTGGTAAGACAGGCAGACCTTCATCGTCGATGATTGGGCCAGTGTGGATCAGTTCGCCGGAACGTACGTCCCGGGCCTCCCACCAGAAGCGTTGGTGCGGGCTGTACTTGGGGGTGACGGGACCGGCGAGGGGGGCCAGCCTAAGACTCGGATTCTGTGCGACCAGTTGGGTGCGCAGGTAGGCGGCTTTGATCGCCTGTCCCCTGCGTTTCAGGTATGCGAAAAGCTCATCCCACTGCTGGTATCGGTTGGCGAGAAAGATGAAGAGATTTCGCGCCGCCTCGTAATCGCCGCGGCGCTCGAGCAACTCGGCCAAGGCACTATTCGCGGTCTCGCCGCCGTCTCGCGCTGCCCGCCGCAGCGTCTCTGTCGCCTCCTCCAGTTTTCCGGCTGCCTCAAGGCGCTGAGCGAGCAGCAGGCACGAACATTCCTCGTCTCGCTCTACTCCGAGCCGCAGTGCGTCTAGGGCTTCAGCGTCCCGCTCGAACTTGAAGAGAAATACGGCTAGATCGTGGCACGCATCCTTATCGAGAGCTGCAACCTTCCACCGTCGCAGCCCGGACAGTTCGAACCATCGCTCCTGTTGTTCCAGGATGCGCCCCAGGCTGGAGCGGGCAATCTGGCTGTCCGGCGCAGCCTTCCTCAGGAGCTGCTCAGCGACCAGGACAAGGCCCCGGTACTCCGCAGTCTCCGCCAACTCAACAAGGTCGACGGCGTCGGTAAGATGTGCGACGTAACAGCACCACACGGGTTCCGGCGGCATCAGGTGGCGACGTGCCCGGTCCGCGGCCTGCAACAGATAGTCGGCCACGACGTACCTGCTGACGTTACCTATGTGCTCCGCGATCGGTTCCAGCGTCGCGGTCGCCCCTTTGAGCTTGGCAGTGGCGTAAGCCAACGCGTCGGCAAGCCACGATGTCCGCGCCCGGCCGCGGGTACGTTCCGAGCAATAGAGCGGCGTTAACGCCCGCAGCATCTCGACAGTGAGGCTGCGAGGCCCCCCGAAGCGCGCCAGATCAATCGCCGCGTCCATTAAGGCACGGTCGACTTCCTCGGCGTGCCGCCACCGGGCCATCAGCTGGGGCGCAGCAGCGAGAACCTGCGTAGCTCCGTAGTCCTCCGAGCGCAACGCTGCCGCGATCCGGTCATCCTGTTGCGCGTACTCCTCGGCACGGTCCCGTTCGTCGTCGCTGAACACGTCTGCCATTGGTAGGACCATCGCGAGGTCCAGCAGCCGTCCCTGGACCCATTTTGCGGGGTCGTTAGCTGCGTCCGCTGTGATCTTGGCGTACCGCTGCGACCAGAGTGTCCCCACGACGATGACCCGCGGCACGCCATCGACCAACAGCCTAAGCAGCGCCGCGGTAGCCCCGTCGTCGGTGTTGAGGAATAGCCCTAGCTCGTCCAGCCAGAGCACGGTATCTGTCTGAATCGCCCCGATCAGCGCGCCCAGAGACTCGCTGTCCAGCGGCGCCTCCAGCCTCCAATCCGGGACGATTTCAAGCACCGCCTCGTATGCCGACCGGGTCTTGCCGGCCGCCGAGTTGCCAGTGATGAGCAGGAATCCGCCACGTTCGGCGAGTTCAGCCATTTTCGCCCGGATCCCGTCCGGCCCGCCATCGGCGTCCCGAGCAACATACTGCGGTAGCGCCCCACCGACCCCTGCCGAGCTTTCGATCGGCGGGTGCACACCAAGCTTGATCGGATCAGCCTCCCGGACGAACAGCGTCGCCCGCTCCGGCTCATCCACCCGCAGGCGGCGCAGTGCATTCATCCACAGGTCCTCGTCGGGCGGCGGGTCCAACCGCGGCAGGCGCAGCAGGGTCCGCAGCGCCGCTTCGCTCGGAAGCCGCTTGCCATTGAGGATCGCGTGCAGCGTGCTGCGGGGCACTACCTGCAACTGATGTGCGAACGACGTCAACTCAGGCTGAGCATTCTGCAAATCAGCGGTCGCCTTCTCCGCAGCACGCAGCACGTAAGCCCCCAGGATCAAATCCTTGAGGCTCGCCGCAAAACTTTCACGTGTGTCGATGAAGCCTCCATTGGATCAAGTGAGTGGCGATCGGCGCTGCTGCATTTTTCCAAAGAGCGAGATGACGAAACCTGCGTGGTCCGGAAAGCTGGGAACCATCGCGACCAACCGATGCATCTGAGCTATGGCGAGGCTCGATTCTACGAGGCAACTGGATCAGTTTTGCAGCGCCCTTGGCAGGTCAGGCGCCATGAGTGGCCTGGTGTCATATCGCGAGCGACTTCCTGACCTCCGTGCAGCAGGACGTCTTCGGGTCACCGTGGGTGCGGCAGATTCTGGACACCGAACGCGTGACAGCGTTGAGCTCTG
The DNA here is from genome assembly GCF_036347135.1 of Streptomyces sp. NBC_00775. NCBI lineage: Bacteria > Bacillati > Actinomycetota > Actinomycetes > Kitasatosporales > Streptomycetaceae > Streptomyces > Streptomyces sp. NBC_00775. Next base: position 11,028,112 of record NZ_CP108938.1, on the reverse strand, counting down.
CTACGCGAAGTGTCGCGGCTCCCTACCGGAGCTGTTCGACGCCACCTGGACTCGGTTGGATGAATCGTCGATCTCGAAGTGGCGACCAGGGTGCCCCGGGCCGTCACCTTCCGCCGCGAACGTGGCCTCGATGGTGAGGGCATCGCGCTGCTCGAATCTGCACCCGTACCGGCAGGCAAAGACCCTGGCCCATAGGATCGCGCGTCCACGCGCCCGGGTGACACTCCCTCAAACCGTACTGGCACAGCTGCCACGGTGAGCGACAGAAAGTGCTGCACCTGGCCGTGGAGAATCTGCCCAGCGGCCAGGGTGAACCCGCACTTGTCCGCCACCTGGACCCTCATCAGCAGCCGGGTTCCCGGCACTTGAGCTACGGGATTCTGCGAACCCACGCGCTTTGCCCTGCTCGGCCGCCAAACTCGCAGTGGACTGACCCACCCCCGCTCGCCGTCTCTACACCGGCTCGTATCACCTCATGTGCCGGCGAGCCGCGGAGAAGATCGCTGATCCCGCCGCGTCCTCGTGCTCTCCGCCCTGCATGGCTTCGTCCGCCTCGACGACGAACTCCTGCTGTACGAGCAGCGGATGGACACCCCCGGCCACATCGCGGAACCGATGAAATGCCGACCATTTGGTGACGAAATGTAGGCCTTGACGTCGGCAGATGCGCCAGTGCGGCGGTGTGTGGCATCGGCTGATCAAGGTTGATGTCCTGCGAGGTGACGCTGGAGGTCGATGTGACGGAACTGGTACACCGCTCCCACCTGTCGCAGTACGCCTCGCCGCTGGTGGGCGTCGGCTAGGAAACTCATCAAATGCCAGGGCACGTGCCCCAGCACTGCCAGGCGGATCTGCGCCACCAGGAACACCATCCCAACGGACCCGGCGAGTCCGAGCATGAGGCCGACCGGGAACCCGACGGCGAGCCCGAACGCGAGGTCGAACGCGAGCTGGGGCTCGCCCTCAAACCAGAGTCCGAGCGCAGCCCTGAGCGCCTCCGCGAGCATGCCCATGAGCGCGCCCGCGAGCGTAAGGGCCGAAAAGGTGCGGCGGTCCCGTGACAGGACCACGCCTGGCCCCACGGCCTTGTCCAGGGCAGGGCGCACTGGCCTAATTCCACCCAAAAATGTGAACGGGAGCCCTATTGCGAGCATGTAAAGGAGCCAGGCCGTCCACCCGACCCTGGCCACACTTGGGGCCGCGAACACAAATCCGAAAATGAGTCCGCTGGGGACCCCGACAGTGAGCCAGGCTTTCCCTCTCCAGCTCCAGCGGATCCCTGAACTTGGGTTTCTCTCTCTTGCGGACGAGGCGATCCGTGTTGCCATCACGGCCCACAGGAGACCGAACATGAGCCCGTACTCGATCCCGGTCGAGAGGAGGCCCGTGAGCCACATCAGGAAGACGAATGGGAACCAGCCCACGAGCCCGGCCGTGAGCCCGACCGCAAGCGCCTGTCCGTGTTGGGGGTGAGCTTTGGGGAGTTGCCACCAGGCAAGGTTGGGGGTGCCCGCGAAGGTGTGTTGGAGGTGGCGGGCGAGGAAGGTGAGGGTGCGCTGGGCCTTTTGGGCGGTCCAGCGAGTGGGGTGGTGAGGGTGGGGTCGGTAGGCGGCGGGAATGAAGGCGGCGAACAGGTGCGTGTCAATGTCCTGGCGGGTGGGGAAGCGTGCCTGATCGAAGAGCTCGTTGGGGTCGGATAGGCCGGAGAGGCTGGCGAGGTCCTCGTCGGGGCGGGGGTTGTAGATGGTGCGGGCCAGGAAGAGTCCAAGCGGGGTACTCAGTGCCTGGGAGGCGGGGGTGTCGGTGCTCAGTGAAGCGGTGACCCGCCTCCAGCGGGCTGCGGCCTCAGTGTTAGGACCTCCGGCGTCGCGTTCCAAATAGGCGGCAGCTTTCGCGGGATCCAGAGGCAGGAGCTGGATGCCTGCGGCTCCGTTCAGGAGCACGGTGGTCCCGGCTTGTGTGGTAAGGGCATGGCGGTACTCGGCGGTGCGGCTGGAGAGCACCAGCGGCTGGCCTGCTGGCAGTGCCTGGTTAATGGCATGTAGGGCCCGGGCGCTCAAGGCCTGGGGGAGTTCGTCCAGGCCGTCGAGGATGGGCAGGATCAGCCGCTGCTGAAGCAGGGCGCGTGCTTGGGTGCCGGTGCTGGCCTGTGGGGGAATGGCGGGGGCGCGCAGGGCGGGGTGGTCTTGGGCGAGCTGGTCGGCCATCCATGTGTGCAGGTCCTGCTGGGCTGGGTCCCAGGCGGCCAAGGGGAACAGGAACGGGACCGGTCCGTCGGGCGGCCGGCGTTCGAGCAGGGCCAGGAGGAGGCGGATTAGCAGCATGGTCTTGCCAGCACCAGGTTCACCGAGGATGACCAGGCGGCGGGTGGGGACGCGTTCGAAAACCTGGGCGATGTCACCCCCACCGCCAGCTAGCCCTCTGGGGCTGACAATCCACGTGGACGTGGCTTCGGGGGGCTGGCCCGGCCAGTCCCCCGCCAGCTCCCTCAAGTGGGGCCACGACTCAACCAGGTCAGCTTCGGCTGCGACCCATTCGACCGAAAGCGGGAAAGGGTCGTTGAGGCGGCGTACCTGCGCCTCGGCCTCCCACTGCTGACGCACCCCTTGGGCGAGTTGGTCGGCCACGTCCTCCAGCCGAGCGGGTTCCGGTCCGCTCTCACGGGGGCGGAGCACGGCGATCACTGCGGCAGGTAGCGCCAGCAGGCCGGTGAACGCGGCCACAACGGCGATCAGATAGTCGACCTGGTGACCGCGCGCGATATACCACGCCAGGAATACGCCGACCAGGACTACATACAACAGCCCAACCCACTTCGGTACACGTCTCACATAGTGATCATGCAGGGCCCCGAACGGCATTCCCATGATTGACCTCGCCGCCGCTGCCGAACCGGAAGGCGACCTGCGCAAGCCCAACGTTCGCGGGCAGGAGCAAGCGGCATATCTCACCTGGAATCCGGCGATCCGATCACGGGATCGCTACAGAAGGGCAACCGGTGAGACCCCAGGCCAGCAGGGTTCCGTCGGTAACCCAGATCAGCGTCGAGCAGCTGCGCCGTCCTCCCAGTCCTCGGCGTCGTCCGCCGTCGCCTCGTCCCCGTTCAGCCCGCGCTGCCGCAGGAAGGTGAAGAACAGCCGGTACAGCGGGGTGTACGTAGTCTGCGTCCCCTGCTCCTGCGCCGAGTACGCCGACCACCGGAAGCACTCGCTGAGCCGGGCATCCACCCGGGCCCTCCGGCGAGACGAGAATCGGCTGCCGCTCGCGCAGCCCCAGCACGCGTTCCCGCTCCGCGAGGTCCGCCCACCCGGCCGCCGGGCCGTCGCCTGCTGATGTGCCCCCATGACCGACCCAGAAGAGCCGCCACTCACCCACCACTTCAACTCTCAGCCGCAACACGACCTGAGGCAACACAGCGTATGTCCACAGAACACCGCTACGCCGCCTACATCGGGCCGCGTACCGGCCGGCTGCTCACCGCCACCTCCTACCCGTACCCGAAGGCCGACCAAAGGGGTGCGGTCGCACGAACGCCGTACACCGTCACGACGGCGAGGGCGTCGAGCTGGTCATCAACTGGGGTTTGGGGGTCGATTCAACCGCGTACATGGTGAAGATGCTGGAGGACCCGGCCGCCCACAGAGTCGACTTGGCCCGCACTGTGGTGCTGCACGAGCTCACCGGGGACGAGTGGCCGGCCCAGGGCTCCGTCGTTCTCGCGGTTGGTCCCGGAGCCGCGGGTATGGACCCGAGCCCAAGTCGGCGGTGGTGGCGGGCTTGTGACGATCGGTGGGTACGCGTGCGGGCACGGCTTCCGGTGATCATGGAGTGTCGAGTTCGCTGATCACCACAACGGAAGACCGTGCCTGCTGCGCCATCATCACCCGTCCCCGTCGGGCTGGGCCAACTCGCGGGCTGCGATCCGGCCTGTCCCGACGAACTGCCCGACCTTCTGGCCCGGCTGTCCCACCTGCCCGACCCGCGCCGCCGCCGGGGCCGCCGTCACCCGCTGCCGTATGTCCTGGCGGTCGCCGCCTGCGCGGTCCTGGCCGGAGCGAAGTCCCTCACCGCGATTGCCGAATGGGCTGCCGATGCCTCTGACCGGCTGCTGTTCTGCTGCGGGGCCGCGCTGCGTGATCCGGACCGGCCCTGCCGGGCGCCCAGCGAGGCGACCGTGCGCCGGGTGCTGCAGCGCATTGACGGCGACGCGTTCGACGCGGCGATCGGCGGCTGGCTCATGGGCCGTGCCGCCGCCTCCCGCGCCGCCGACCAGGACAGAAACCCGCTGGCCCGCCCGGTGCGGGCAGCGGTCGCGGTGGACGGCAAGTCCCTGCGCGGAGCGATTCGCGCCGACGGCCGCTGCGTCCACCTGATCTCCGCTCTGCGGGACGACGGCATCGTGCTGGCCCAGCGTGAGGTCGACGCCAGGAGCAACGAGATCACCGCGTTCCGGCCGCTGCTGGACCCACTGGACCTGACCGGCGCGGTGGTGACCTTCGACGCGATGCTGACTCAGACCGACGCGAAGTTCCTGGTCGAGGAGAAGGAAGCGCACTACATCGCCGTGCTCAAGGGCAACCATCCGAGCCTGCACGCGCTGGTGAAGGAGCTGCCATGGAGGGAGGTTCCGCTGCTGGACCGCACCCGGGCCACCGCGCACGGCCGTGACGAGATCCGTCGGCTCAAAGCCGCCACCGTGCCGCGGCTGCCGTTCCCGCACGCCGACCAGGCACTGCAGATCGTCCGTCGGCGGCGCACCCTACGCACCGGGAAGGTGTCGATCGAGCGCGTCTACGCGATCACGAGTTTGACGGTGCACCAGGCGAACGCTGCTGACCTGGCGGAACGTATTCGCGGGCATTGGGCTATTGAGAATCGTGAGCACCACGTCAGGGATGTGACGTTCGGGGAGGACGCCTCGCGGGTGCGGACCGGCGGCGCGCCGCGGGCGATGGCCTCCCTGCGGAATCTGGCTATCGGCGCGCTCCGCCTGGCCGGGTGGGACAACATCGCCGAGGGCCTGCGCCATCACGGGCGGGACATGACCCGGCCGCCGGCCGCCCTCGGACTCACGTGATCACTCCGCGCCGATCGCAAGAACGACAGAGCCCTGGGCCGCGGAGCGCTACTTCTTCGCGGACCGAAGGAGCTGATCGACTGTGCGTTCAGTCGATTGGGTTTCTGTGGTCATTCCATATGGTTCTTGCTCTGAATCGCTCAGTCTTTCCTTGCCTTCCGAGTCTCGGAAAATTGAGACGTACAGGTAGGGCTTGGTGTCTCCCTTGGCTACGTCGATTCCCCCTTTCGGAAACACCCACCAGCCCGTGGCATAGTCCGTGGAATGCGTCAGGTTCAGCATCTCGCTGCTGTGGTAAATCTTGGAGTGGAAGCGATAGAAATCGTCTCCTTTCGGTGTGAGCCAGTCCGGGGCATCCTGGAGATGCCTCCCGGTTTCCGGGTCCCAGGAGACTTCGTGCGAACTCGCATAGCTGTTTCCCAGTTTGCCTCGGTCGGCTCGGACGAAGGAGGCGGTCGCGTCGATCTCGATGCGACCGAGCCCGGATCGCAGCGGCACATCGATGACGAAGTCGTGCGAGAGGTTCATCCCTGGGTCAAGCCGATCGCCCGGGTTGGCGAACTTCCCGGTGCCCAACATGTGCGAGTACCCATACTTTACGTGCCTGAATGTTCGGTCGTAATTCAATGTCTCCCACTTCCATTGGCTCTCCCCGATACCCTTTTCCGAGTATTGAGTCGGCCACCCTAGGACCGTCCACATGGTGCCGACGACATAGACCCTCACCGAACCGGTGTTGCGGAACTCCACATGTGCCGGAACGTGAAGCGCGGTACCGTCCGCACTTAAGGTGGATTCGCCGAACGAGATGCTGAACGGGATTTTCACGGGAGTGGAGTACGGGACGTACATCTGTGAATAGGTCAGGCTCACCAGCCCGATGACTCCGGACACCACGACGCTCAGTGCGATGCCCCTGGGATGCTGGATCGCCTGCCACACCTTCTGTCGTGTCAGAGTCCACAGGGCCCAGGCCGCCCAAAGCACCAGGCCGATCCACAGCCAGAGGAACGGGGTGTAATCCCGGCCCTGGATCTGTGTGATCAGGAACATCAGATCCGTGACCAGCACGGTGCCGACGCCCGCCAGGACGACCGGGCCCGAGTATCGGATGGCCCTCTTGCCCCAGTAGTCGCACACGGCCAGCGCTGCCACCGCTTCGGCCAGCGCCGCGGCGATGAAGGCGACGCCCACGACGCGACCGCCGTACGCGAGGGCGTTGAACGCGTCCGTAGTGCCCACACGAAAGAGGACCGCGGCCGAGACCAGGAGGCCCAGCGCCATCAAGGCGCCGGCGACGCGTCTTCGCCATGGACTGTCGGGCCAGGAGGACTTGTCCGCCTCCCAGTGGACCCGGCCGGGGTCGTCGATATCAAGGTTGTCCGGAGGCAGGCCGGCCCGCCGGAGAAGGCGTCTCAGCCCGCGCGCCGACCAGACCCGTCCGATGGTCTCTCCTCGGACGCGCACGGCCCGCAGCCCCTGTGCGTCCGGGGCCTCCACGACGATGAGAGGGTGGTTGCTCACGAACTCAGGGTGACTGTGTCGGAACGACCGTCTCGGAAGCGACACACCTGGGTGGGACGACATCGCCGAGGGCCTGCGTCATCACGGGCGGGACATGACCCGGCCGCCGGCCGCCCTCGGACTCACGTGATCATTCCTCACCGATCGCGAGAACGACGGAGCCCTGGTGGCCGGCCACCCGCGCGCATGCGGATATCGGTAAGTCCGGCTATCACAACCTGCGGAATAGCAGAACGAGGGACTAGCAGGGACGCAGACCAGGCTCCGACTGTGAGTTCGGGTGAATCGGAGCTGACCAGACCTGGTCCAACGCCCAACGGCCGGCCCCTTGTCCAACGCCCCCGCAAGCCAGGCCCGCCAGGACGGTCGCATCCTCTACGCCAACCCCGACGGCCTCTTGGACCGCAACGCGCCCATCCCACCCTCCCGCCAGTTGGTGCGCCATGCATAGGCCGATTTTCTCGGCTCGCTTCGCCCCGCCTCCATCGAGATACCGCATGACACCGGGATACACCCACACACGACAACCACATCGCCTCGAAGCAAAATGAGCTTTAGCTACTACTGCGCCGGTTGCCATCTTCGGCGCAAGATCATATATAGAAGCTTCGTATACTCCCAAGCCCGGTCGGGTAAGCCATTTCGTATCAGAATCCGGATATGGCGATGAGCGACAACGGCGGCATCGGGCTCAGCTCTCTCAACCAGACGGAAAGTGTTGAGGATGAGCCGGTTCGATGCCTCCCAAGATTGTTGAGCTAAGCCGCTCCCCGCCTCCGCAAGATTTCGGGTCGTTCGCAAACAAATCTCAAGGAGCTTCGCGGATACAGGTTCCATAAATTCGACTTCTAGTCCGTCAGTGAGGGAGCCCACGACGGCGAAATAGGTCTCAACCCGCTCAGCATCACCTTCGGTGGACATCTGCACTCCGATGAGTTCGCTTAGCGAGGCCGCAAAGCCAAGTAATTCAATGCGTTCTTTGGAGCTCAATACGGGTGGATGCGGCGAGAACTTGGCAGCGGTCGACCCGGACGGATCAACCCACCGCTCGAAAAGACTGTACCCACTCAATGAGATGGACGTGTATTTCCCTGCAAGGTGCAGGTCCTTCATCAGTTCGGGTGGCACCTGACACATCTCGAATCCCAATCGAATCAGATCACGGCGGAATTCGGGGTCGTGTTGATGGTCTCGAAAATCATCCTCAGCCAGACCAGCCACCCCTCGACCGAAGTCGAACGAGCGGCCCTTGGCTGCCACGTTGAGGGCAATTGACCCGACACCGGCTCGCTCAACGTAGGGCACCACAGATCCAATCACATTGGGCTGAGCATTCCTATCAATGGGGTAACCAGTCCAAAATGCTCGCATAAGATGGTGAATCTCGTGCCACAAGTGGCCGACTACTTGTGGTTCAATGTCATGTTCTCGAATCAAATCATCGAAATATGCAGTTTGCATGACCGAGTCTGACGGCGGAAGCGGCGGCGATCCGCGATCGGCGCGAATACTTCTGTCCAATACATCCCGCCAAGGAGGAGGCATGATCAGGCGATGTTCGAACATCTCCCGCAACATCATGCGAGAACGAGTCTTACCGCGTTCTCTTCGCACATTGTCGAGCTCCCGCCAGAGAGCGCTAAACAGGTGAGAGCCGTACACCTCGAAGCTGAGATATCCAGCGAATAGGTTCGCGGCGCATTCATCGATTTCAATCGCCAATGTGGCAATCCGATCGCATGCACTTTTTCCGAATCTCGCGAGCAACTCGCCCAACACGCTTGCCTTGCACGATCGGTGATCGATGAGTAGTTGAGTGACCGGACCGACACGAACCACGTGAAGGACGGACATCAGATCAAGAGCACGCAAGCGCCAGGTCGAGTACGGATCTCCTCCGGACGGTATGTCCTTGAGAAAAGCATCGCGCGCCGCGTGACAGTCGAGAACGTACTCCGCAATTTTGAGTAGCAGTCCGTTCCGGCCAGTCGCCCACAAGTACTGTCCGAAGGCGGACGGTATGCCCCAATGTGGAATGTCGGCCGCACGAAGTGTTTGAACGCTGTCGCGAAAATCGCTCACACTAATGCCCCGCGATTCCAGCTCATTCCCAGCCGACTCAATATAGTCGAAATCTAGATCGCTGCGTAATGCCATGAACGCCAAATGAAACAGGACCGAGAAATCTGAAGCGTACTGTTGTTCGTTCGCGCTCATCTCGTGAGTATCGCCAGACGATAGGCTGTCGTCAATGCCATAGTAGTCTGCTAGGACATCGGGAACCTGTGTCAGATACAGGGCGATCGCGTATGTCGGCGCGCCTGCTGCAATGTCGTCATCTTCACCGAAGGGAAGCATCTTGTTTTCTAGAAGCTCCTCGACGCTAGGCTCAGCCGCGTCGCCTTCTTCTGGAAGTAGATACTCTGAAATATAAGCCTGCAAGAAAATGTACGCCCAAGCATGGGCATTCCCTCGGCGGGCCCTATCTGCGGAACACCTTGGATTCGCCCATAAGTATAGAACCGAGAGATTTACGGGAGCCGGTATCTCTGGTGTGGGCTCAGCCATTGTCGCGCCCAAATTTTCTAATCCGCTCAACGGTTCCATACGCAAGGGTGCGGGCAGTAGATTCCGTGAAACCTCGTTCAGTGAGCCCCGTCGCGAGAAGCCCGACGAGCTGCTCGACCTGCTCGTCGTTAAGCTCTTTTAGGCCCTGGCCTAGAAATGGGATGACCTCGATGACGTCGTCCTCGGCGAGTTCCGATCTCTCAGTACTTTCCTCGGAGATTCGAAGAAACTGAAGTCTTTGAATCTGAGATCGCGTCGTATCTCCCAGTTTCTCCCCTAGCCATGAGAGGAGACCATTTGCGATTCCCCCAAAGACAAAAAGCATGGCCATCTCGGCGGCTTGGGTAAAGTCGCTGCGCCGCGATGCCTCGTAGGAGTCGCCCAGTTGGTCACCGTATCGTGAGAACTCGCCGTAGGTATCCAGGTAAAGATCGTCGGCATCGTATCGAGCCATCAGCTCTCCGTTCTCAACTGAGAGATGAAATTCTTTTCCCTTTTCGATCCAGAGCGCCTTCGCGTCGATCCGCTGACGACAGCCGTAAGATCGATTCGGGTCGATAATTTTTCAGGTTGTGGGAATTAGTCGGCAGGTTGTGTAGCTGACGTTGGCCTTCCCTAGGCCGCGAGCCTATCCTTGCGTACCAGCCTAGCGGCGGACGAAGTCCGTCCGGTCGTACTCCCCGAGGTCTACTGAGATTTTTTCGGTTTGGGCGACGAGAACGCGTGGGTGGGTGTAGTCCGGTGGCATGAGGTACACCGATGTCGTGGCTCAGCATCCTCGATGGCACCATCGCCGAGACCGGCCATACATGAACGTCACATTGACGTCACTTTGGCGCTGAAATCCCAGAAGCACCATGTCTCCAGGCTCCGTCTACTAGGACTGACCGCGTGTCTGTCGGCGGGAGAGTTCGGCAGCGTAGTCAGCGCCTGTAGAGCCTGCCTCCTTGGTCCACTTCTCGGCCCGAGAAATGTGTAGTCCGAGCAGGCGGCTGATTACGACAGCAGGGAGTTCGGCAGAGAGCTCCATGAGCGTGGTGTTGCGGGCGGGCCGAGCCCGGATTCCTAAAGCTGTGAGTTTGCGCATGAGCTGACGGCTACTGATCGGTTGTCCGCCAGCAATCCCAGGGAAGAGCCATGGGTGACCGTCACTGCGTCCGAGGATGGAGTAGCCGTGCCGCTGCTGGACGAGCTCCAACACGAGGGAGTCCAGCGGCGGCGGCAGGTCGGTCGGGTAGGACCCGAGCGTAAGCGCAACCCCGTTCTCTGTGCGGGTGACCTGGTCGAGCCGGATCCGGGAAGTCCGGCTCAGAGGCTGTGCGAACAGCAAGAGAAGAAGGCCCGCGACGCGGGTGGCAGTGTCGACCCCGTCTCCCTTCACGAGTCGGCGGACGTGGGCCCATCGTTGATCTTGCTCAATGATGACCATCGACGCGTCCTTGGGCGGGATCGGGATCAGGACGCGGTGAGCGTGGCGCTTCCGTACTGCCCAAACAAGGAAGGTCCGGGCGAGGTAGCGGACCCAGATGTCGGTGGCCAGCCAGTCGTCGATGTCGTGCTGGGTGCAGGTAGCCAGGCTCGTACTGCGGGCCCGAAGCCATTCGATCAGCCGGATTGCGGCCTTGACCTCACGGCGGACGACCACCGATTGGTGAAGCGTGACGGGCCGATTCTCGGCGTCTCGCCGGAGCCGCCGCAAGTGGTGCCAAATGGCGAAGCCGCGGACGACCTGGCGCTCGCTTGGGTCCGCGATTCGGGCGACGGCCCGGGGCAGCCAGCGCTCAAGTTCGGCGAGGCGCTCGTCGCGAGCCGGAAGAACACCGTCGGCAGCCAGGGCCGCCCGCAGGTGCCGGACCGCTTTGACCGGGTGCTGAAGGCCGTCGAGAAGGTCGTGCGTCACGGGCCCCTTCTCGGCGGCGAGAGCAGCCAGCAGGCGTCGCGGAACGGGTTCACGAAGCCAGTAGAGAAGAGAGAGGGGATCGCCCTGGTGTAAGCATTGGAGCACCGGTTCCAGGTCTGGTCGGATGATGCCGTCCGGCCCGCCGAGCAGGCCGATCAACTGCCGTTCGAGAGCGCACGAGTTGCAGAGCCCGTGGTGATAGAGGCGTTCGAGGACACCACACTGGACGCAGTGGCGTCTGGCGATGGGGTGCTTGTCGTAGCAAACCCGGCAGAGCGCTTCCCCGTTCGGTCCGCGTCCGGTGAGCGGCTTGGACCTGCCGCAGATGTGGCAGGTCACCGGAACCCGAATGCAGCTGTGGCAGAGAGGTCCGCCGTCGGGCAACCGGGCCTTCACCGACCGTTCGTTGCCGCAGCGGGAGCACGTCTGGGGCGGCCGCAGTCGGTTGGAACACGCCTCGCAGCGTGGCGCCTCGCTCTGGGCGAAGTGGCAGGGCCGGGTCCGGCCGCAGTCCGCGCAGACGGCTGTCGGCGGCCGGAAGCACCGTCCGCAAGGTCGCTGGTCACCGTTGCGGCGAACGATGTTGGCGGTACGTCCGCAGCTGGTGCAGGGCTCGTGGTTGGCCGGGTCGGCTCGGGTGCAGGGGTGACACAGTGGCTGGTCGTTGACCGTCCTGGTGGCGACCGGCTTGGTTCGCCCGCAGCGTGAGCAGGGCAGGAGGCGGAACTTCTCGTAGCAGGCGCGGCAGGCCCGCTGGCCGTCCAGGCCGTGGCGGAGCTTGCGGTCGGTGCGGCAGAAAGGGATCCACTTCGTTGTGGCGAAACCTCGTCTACGAGTTCCGACTGCGGTGTGTACTGGAGCGGAACCGGTCAACAACCATTCAGTCAGGCCGGAAGGACGCCGTGCAGAAGCTGATGCCGAGAACTTCAGATATCGGCATCACGGGGACGGGGGCAATGAATGCCGCAGCCAGAAAAGACGCTCAATCCCGGGGCCTCTCCCCAGGCATGGTTCGGCTACATGCTCAGGAAGCATCGCAAACAGAAGAAGCTGACGGCCAAAGACCTAGGCAAGTTAGTGCAGGTCAGCGATGACATGATCTTGAACATCGAGCTGGGGAAGTACCGAAGCTGTCAGCTTCAACTGGCAGAACTGCTCGACGAAGTCCTGGGCACGGATGGCCTGTTCACCGAGTCCTGGCCCATGGCCTTCGGGTCGGCTGATGCCGATAAAAAGAGGGCTGATGCCGACAAGAGGCTCCGCCAGGGGGCGGAGGTGGCCATTCCTGCCCGAACAGACCGCATCCTGGGCAGTGATACCCCATCACCATCTGGGAGCTCTGCGCCTGTGGACCGTCGCGCCTTCCTGGCTGCCAGCAGCCTGGCTGCCTTCGCCCCGATAGACCTTGCCTCCCTCGTCGCTCCGACAGCTCCGCCGCAGCCTCCTGCCCGCATCCGGCCACAGGAGATCGCGCAGATCCTCAAGGCCGCGGACGACATCCACCGCGGGGACAACGCCCACGGCGGCGGTGGCCTTGTCGGTGTCCTCGCGAGCCGGGCCATGGAGTGGGCCGTGGGCCTGCTCTCCATCCCTTGCCCAGAGGCGCTCGTCAGTGAACTCCAGGCAGCAGTAGCCCGGTTGGGCATCGTGGTCGGCGCATCGCACTTCGACGCCTACGCCCACGACGACGCCAGGGTCGCCTTCAAGATTGCCTCTGAGTGCGCGGAGGAGGCCGGCGACTGGCACCTGCGCGCCAAGACGTTCTCCTTCCTGGCACGACAGGCGATCTGGATCGGAGACCCCGACAGCGGCCTGACGTACGCAGAGAAGGGGTTGGTCCGGTCGGATCGGATCACGGCCACCGAGAGGGCCATGCTGCATAGCGCGCGAGCCCGAGCATTCGGCAAGATGCGCGACGTTCAGGGCACCATTGCCGCGGTCGGCGCGGCAGACGACGCCTTCGCCCAGCGGGACCCAGCAGTAGACCCCCCGTGGATGGCGTACTACGACGAGGCGCAGCACCATGGTGACACCGCTCACGCGCTTTTCGATCTGTCGATCAACGCCGGCCAGAACCCTGGCCAAGCCGGTCGCCGGTTCGAAATCGCGGTCGCCGGTCACGGCAACGACTTTGCACGCTCGCGCGCGATCTCGTGCACCAAATGGGCCAGCCTGGAGATGGCAACGGGCGACCCCCACCAGGCCACTGCGCTGGGGCACCGGGCTCTCGACGACGTGGGGCGCCTCACCTCTCGACGTGCCGCCGACGATCTCAAGGAACTCGGACGTTTCGCCGGCCAACACCGTCAGTTGCAAGAAGCGGCCTACCTGCGCGATCGGATCACCGCTACCTTGCAGGCATGGCGATCTCGGTCAACGCGTCCCGCTCGATCCTGGAGGACGCCTGCGCCGAGGCAGGATTCGACGCGGCGGGCGCCGAGCCGCTACGCATCGCCGAGAACGAGATCTGGCGCCTCCCCAACCAGGGTGTGATCGTAAGGATCGCGCGCCCCGGGCAGTGGGAGGCCGCAGTCCGCGAAGTCCGCGTAGCTCGTTGGCTCGCAGAGAACGAGGTGCCTGCTGTTCGTGCGCTGCCGGTCGATCAGCCCGTCAAGCCCCAGGACCGGCCGGTGACGTTCTGGGAGGAGCTACCGCCGTACGAGAACGGCACCGTCCTCGACGTGGTGAACCTTCTCAAGCGGCTCCACCCCCTTCCGGTTCCCAAGTTCACACTGGGCCGTCTGGATCCGTTCGTGCGGATAGCCGAACGGATCGACGCGGCCACCACCCTGTCGGATGACGATCGCGCCTGGCTACACCGTCGACGTGCCGAACTCAGCGAGCGGTGGAACCAGCGACCGGCCGGGCTGCCCGAGTGCGTCGTGCACGGTGACGCGTGGGTGGGCAACGTCGCTGGTACCGACGCGGGGCCCAGGCTCATGGACTTCGAGCGAGTGTCCGTCGGGCCACCAGAGTGGGACCTCGTCTCAACAGCGGTGAAGATGACCACGACCGGCGCGGTGTCCGCAGCCGAGTACGCCGAATTCTGCTCGCTCTACGGTGCCGACGTGACGCAGTGGGAGGGTTACGAACTACTCGCAGGGGCAAGGGAGCTGAGGATGGCTACATACGCGGCCCAGCACGCCGCGACGCGGCCGGAGTGGCGCGCCGAGGCGCAGTACCGCGTGAATTGTCTGCGCGGCCGCGCAACTCCGCGCCCGTGGCGCTGGAAGGGAATCATGTAATGGACCGGTAGCGTTCGCTGGTCCTCATCCTCGACGGCTTGGAGGTCGACCGATACGACCTTCTCGGAGGGGCTGACGGGATGGGCGTACCTCTGGCCCCACGGGGAGGTCCTCCCCTACAACTGGCAGGCCGACTACTTCACAGACCGTCACCTCGCGGCCTACACCACTCGGTTCAAGGCCCGCGCCGCACAACGCGAATCGCCTGCCTGCTGATCAGTTGCGTGGTTCGGCCTCCCCGAAGGGGAGGCCGAACACATCAGCGGGCAGGGTGCCGCAGTGGCTGGCCAGCCCCCGTCCAGCTCAGTCCAGATCGATGCCGAGCTCCGTGTCCGGTCGGCAGAAGCCGCATGCCTGCACCATCGGGTCGAGCAGCGCCGCGCGGGCGTCCTGCGCGGTGATCGGATGCGTCGAGCCAGCGTTCAGGGAGTCGTCAGTGTGGATGCGGGCTGGCTCGGGCCCAATCGCCCTCGGCTGCCGCTCCACACTGAAGCCGGTCGCCTTCGGCCCCCGCTGACCGCCTGCGAGGGCAGGGAGGCGGGGTGTTACGCATGGCCGGCCCAGCCGCCAGCCAGAGCCTTCCATGGCTCATGTCCCCAGGCACCGGCTCAGCCAGCGCATCAGAGTGGCGGATCGGCGAAGCCGAAGTCGAACTCCTACGCACGGCCGCTGACGACATGGACGCCATCGACCAGCAGTTCGGCGGAAATCGCCTGTGGCGACCCACCCGCGCTCACCTGATGTGGGTCCATCAGATGATCGACCGTGGCATCTACGACGACAAGCTCGGCCGACAACTCCACACTGTTGCCGGAAAGTTCACGACCAGCTTGGGCTGGTTCTGTTACGACGCCGGACTCCAAGCGGAGGCCCGTGCCTACTTCTCCGAAGCCTTGAACACTGCCAACTTCACGGGCGACGACGCGCTTGCCAGCCGCACCCTCAGCAACATGGCGCGCCAGGCCGTGGACCTGAGCAAGGGCAGGGAGGCCGTACGCTTCGCGCGGCTCGCACGGGCTCACGCCCAGGAATGGTCCGCGCCGCCGCGCGTAGCGGCGCTCCTCGCTATCCGAGAGGCCCAGGGCCACGCGACGGTGGGTGATGACATCTCCTGCGAGGCGAGCATCCGGCGCGCCTGGAAGGAATGGGAACGCGGGCTGGACGACCGCGACCCGGACTGGACGACCTTCCTCAACGAGGCCGAACTGGTATGCCTCGAAGGAATGTGCCGACTCGACCTCGGACAGAACCTCCGGGCACAGAAGCTCCTCGCACGATCCGAGGCGTTGCAGGACATTGCGCATTCCCGGAACCGGGGGATGTGCCTCGGCCGGCTGTCCGCCGCCGCTCTGTCGACCGGAGATCTCAACCACAGCGTCGACGCGGCAGCGGAGTCGCTCCGGCTGATCCAGGGCGGCATGCGCTCGGCGCGCACAGTCCAGCAGCTGACGATCGTCCGGGATGGACTGGCCCCGCACCACCGCAGCAGCGAGGTACGGGACCCGTTGGAACAGATCCGCGAATGCGTCGCGTGATCATCGCATTGAAGGGAAGTCGCACAGAGTGGACGCGCAGTTTCAGCGGCATGACGGGACTACGGCCAAGGCCGTCTTGGAAGAGCTGGTCGACGTCTACGCGGAGGTGTACAACGTGCCTCCGTACATCGGAGACCCGTTCTTCTCCGTCCAGTCGTACCGTGACAGTCTGCTCGCTGCTTTCGACATGCCCGGCTTCGAGACCGTCACCGCGAGCCAGGACGGGCAGATCATCGGCTACGTCCATGGCGTGACCTTGGCGTCGGACAGGGCCTGGTGGGTGTCACTCGGCGACGACCGCCCTGAAGAACTCCGTCGTGCGGCCGAGGACGGACAGATCTTCTGGCTCCGAGAGCTGATGGTGCGTCCCAATCGCACGAATCAGGGCCTCGGCAGGCAGCTGCACGACACGATCATCGCCGGACGCGCGGAGACGATCACGACTCTCACCTGCATCATCGACAACCAGCCTGCCCACGATGCATACCTTCGCTGGGGCTACAGCATGATGGGATAGATCAAGCACGCGCCGGAGAGCCCCGTCTACGACGCAATGTTCCTGCCCTCTAGCTGATCAAGGAAGACCTGTATGCGCCACCCTCACTCTGAGGCCCCGGTCGCGCTGACCGCGGGCTCCCGGGATCGTCTGGCCTCCGAGCCAGGCGCTCTCTTCGTATATGGAACGCTGCAATTCCCGACGGTCCTGGAAGCACTGATCGGTCGAATACCATCTGGCAGGCCAACGGCCGCGCCCGGATGGCGCGCCGCCGCGCTCGAACGCCGGGTCTACCCCGGCCTGGTCGCGGCTCCAGGGGCCACCGCGACCGGCCTCCTCATGGAGGACTTGACGCCGACCGAGTGGAAGATCCTCGACGACTTCGAGGACGACCGATACGACCTTCGCGAGATCACTCTCGCGGAGGGCCTGACGGGATGGGCCTGCGTCTGGCCCGACGGGGAGGTTCTCCCCTACAACTGGCAGGCCGACTACTTCGCAGATCGTCACCTCACGGCCTACACCGCTCGCTTCAAGGCCCGCGTCGCACAACGCGAATCGCCTGCTTGTTGAGTGGTCGTTGCTCTATCGATCTCGATGGGCGTGAGTTCGAGGTCGCCGAATCGGTCGGGTGATCTTCTGGCTGGCTGAACATGGAGGCGCGGCCTCCTCTGTAGTTCGTGGGTGTCGAATCCAATCGGTCTCGCCCACCCAGGACTGGCTGCCGGCGCACGCCAGGCCTGAGCATGGGCGGTGGGCGGCAGCCGATAGGGTCGGGCGCTATGACCGACTGGACCGGGGTACGCGAGCGGGTTCTGGCTCTGGCCGCAGTCCCGGGCAGCGACAAGGTGTTCGGGGCGATGGGGCACGGCTTTGCACTCGATGTACCTCTGACGGCGGCCGAGGTAGCCGATCTCGAGGCGTGGTTGGGTGTTGAGCTGCCCGAGGACTATCGCTCGTTCCTGCTGCACGTCGGAGCTGGCGGGGCTGGCCCGGCTTACGGCGTTTTTCCGGTGCGGCGCGAGGGTTCCGGCGGTTGGCGCTGGAACGGAGATGCCCCTGAGGAGGTCGAGCCGGGCGTGGTTGCCGAGGTGTTTCCGGGAGGGGCGGATCCGGAGACAGCGGCAGGGATCCTGGCCGAGCGGCCGTTTAGGGAGGAGTTCGACGACCTCGCCGATCTCGAAGCAGCCTTTGAGGCGTGGGAGGAGCGTCTGGCAGATGTGCAGTACGACCCGCGCTTCACTGCCGGGGCGCTTTGCCTGTGTGATGAGGGCTGCGGGCTGACGGCCTGGCTGGTTGTCACGGGATCGGAGCGCGGCCGAATGTGGCGTGACCCGCGCTCCGACGGCAAGGATCTGCATCCGATACGTGACGCTGGCGGGTCTCTGTCGGACTTCGCTGGTTGGTACCTCGGGTGGCTCACGGCCGCCGAGGCTGCCTGCGGCCTGGACCGATAGCAAGGCATCTGCTACCGATCCAGGCGAGCGCGACTTCTACGCCTGTCGCCCGGTTGGGTGGTCTCCTAGCCGTGCGCGCATGGAGACAGGGCCTCCTGCACAGCTTGTGGGTGTTCAAATCCGACCGAGCAACAGGGGGCCCTGTTGTCGCAGTCTTCCGCCGTGTGTCCCGCATCGTCCAACTCGGTTGCCCGTGAGTGTGATTGCCTCGCTCATCGGTTCGGGAACGCGGGGGATCGGCCGCACAGGCGGCTGAGGTATCCCTCCGACATGACGGACGCGGAGTGGGCAGTTGTGCGTGACGCGATGCCGGTTCCGCCGTGGTTGGAGGGCCGGGGTGGGCAGCCGGACGACTGGGCCGCCACCGCTGGACCGTAGAGCACCCACCATGGCCTGACTCGCCGGCTGCCGCCGCCTCCACCGACGCTACGAACGCAAAGCCGACCACTTCCTCGCCTTCACCAGCATCGACTGCACCCTCATCTGCTGCCGCAGGCCCTGCGGGGCACGTTCAAGTGCCCCCGCGGGCGTGGAACGCCTTCGCCGCCCCGCAGGTTGGCCGCCCACTTGTCGTCCTGCGTGCGCTTCACCGGCCGCTCCTCCTCAGTGGCAGGGGCCAGGGAGAACGGGGTACAGCCGGACGGGGGACGCAGGTGCCACGGTACGAGGGCGTGCGGGAGGTGGCTAATCATCGGCCCGGCCGTTGGGATGTGCCCGTCAGACCCTTGACCGGGTGCCGCTTCGACGGAGGATGGGCGAAGAGAGCGGGTCTGCGTGGTGAAGTGTGGGCCTCTGATGACTCCGACAGCAGGGAGCGTTCCTTCCGATGACCGCACAGCCCGTACGCCCTGAGCGCAGCGGTCCCGAGACCGCCTCGGTCATGGATGTCTCGCC
The DNA here is from genome assembly GCF_036347135.1 of Streptomyces sp. NBC_00775. Lineage (NCBI taxonomy): Bacteria > Bacillati > Actinomycetota > Actinomycetes > Kitasatosporales > Streptomycetaceae > Streptomyces > Streptomyces sp. NBC_00775. The sequence continues at coordinate 11,009,416 of NZ_CP108938.1, read as the reverse complement.
GTTCAAGCCTTCTCTCGTCAAAGCGGTGTTCAGGGACGTGACCCCGATGCACGTCTCTCGGTCGGCCGCGTGGGCCGCCGCGTCGGTGACGCGGACAGTGCTGACGGAGATCATCGACGGCGCGAGGAGAGCGGCGGCGGAGGCCCGGAAGAAGCTGATTCCCGGGGACCTTCTCTCGGCGATCGACCGGAACGTCGAGCTCGAGGTGGGGGACAAGTGGTACGACCACAGCCCGACGTTTCAAGGCCTGACCGGTGTCCTGTACGACGCCGAGGGTGTCATCATGCCTTCTCGTAAGCGCAGCAGGTCGCGCAAACCGAGTGCTGTGGTCGGCGCCCACAGGTTCGAGGCCGGGGTCAAGAAGCTGCTGTGGAGCCAGGGGGCGACGGCCGTCCCGGCGATGGTCCGCGAACTGGACGGAATCGCGAGCGTGTTCCTGACGGACCTCGCCCGGGACACGGCCATGGTCGTCCGCGAGGGCGGGGTCAATCGTTTCGGTACGGTCACCCTAGTGATGTCGGGCGAACCGGCCCCACCCCCGTTCCTCAAGGATTCCCTCCGGGCCTTGTCCGCCCGCAGGGGGGACGGGCGGACCATCGGCAGGGACGACATCCTGGCCGCCACCACGATTCAGTTGTTCGGCGGCAACCTCAGGCAGCGAGCCCTCACCGAGGCACGCGAGGCGACACAGAACACTTCGGCCGGCTGAGCGGGTGCGACCAACATCTCCGCCTGCACCCTCATCTGCTACCGCAGACTCGCCAAATGAGATGGCCTCTAAGTGGGCGTTCTGTGAGCCTCCGGGGCATGAGTTACGACTTGGCCGTGTGGGAAGGAGAGCAGCCGGCGGATGACAGGACCGCCGGCCGAGCCTTCACCGACCTCTACCTGGACACAGAGGTGGGCCATCCTCCAACCGAGCGCATTGCGGCTTACGTTGCCGCGCTTGTGGAGCGATGGGGTGACGTGACTGAAGATGTGGAGGACGCCTCGCCCTGGGCCGCAGGACCGTTGATCGGCGGGGCCGGTGGTCCGCTCGTCTACTTCCCGATGAGTTGGAGCGTGGCTGAGGAGGTCTCTGCCCATGCAGCGGCCCTCGCGGACTCGATGGGACTGGTCTGCTTCGATCCTCAGCAGAATCGGCTCAGGCCCTGACCGTCTTGGTCAGGCGGCGGTATCCGATCAGGAGTGCCGCCAGGCCGACGAAGGCGAGGAAGTGTTCCGGCTTCCGTTCGTAGCGTCGGTGCAGGCGTCGGCAGCCGGCCAGCCAGGACAGGGCGGCGTAGCGAGGCGGCAGGGCGACGGTCAGGTGCCGGGTGCGGTCCTGGTCCGTCGACCCGATCGGCGCGGTGTAGCCCATGCGGGCACGGGTGTCGATGAATGCCGCCCGTGGACGCTGCCTTCGCCTTGGTCTTCGCCCGGATCTGCGGCTGCCACCGCTTCTTCACCTCGCGCTCTAGGCGCGCGGCGAGATCCGGGCGCGGCTTCTTGATCTGATCCTTCACGTACCGCTCGACGGTGCGCTGGGAGATCCGCAGCATCTGGGCGACCGCCTTCGTGCCCTTGAGCTGCTTGACCAGGTAGCGCATCTGCGCACCCGCGCTCTTGGGTGCCGGACGGGTGAACGCCTTCTGCACCGCGGCCTCCAGGCCGTCCCCGAACAGGCTCATCGTGGCCTACTCCTACTCTCCACTGTCGACGTCGGTGACGGTGCCGTCCTTGATGTACCGGGCGAGGTTGAGCTCCGGCGCGTTGAACCGCTCTCGGACCTCCTCACCCCACAGGACGGTCTGGGTGCCCTCGTGCTTGACCAGGCCGCGGTTGATGCCGAGCTTGAAGCCGCCGGGCAGCGGCTTGCCCTCCCGGTAGGGCAGGAAGTCCAGCGGGCTCTCGCCGTTGGCCGCGTAGACGACGCAGTCGGGCCCGAGCCCGATCTACGGCCGGGCTGCGCTGCGGAGCCCAAGTGGGACGGGTTCCGGACGCTGGTCTCCGTCGCGCAGGGTGACCGCACAGGCCGGACGCCGCCCGCCCTCGATGGTGTGCCGGCGGCTGGGCAGCAGCACGGCCTGCCCGCCAGCGGGCTCGTCACCGAACTGCGGGCGCACCTCGGTCAGCCACCACGCCAGCAGCCGGTCCACCCCGTCGATGGCCGGCACCAGGTCGGCGGCGTACGCCAGGGCGCGGTCGACGTCGCCGAGCTCCCGGTGGATCCCGACCCCCCGATGCCCGGAGTACGTCTCTTTTCAGCCATTCCCCTATAACGCCCCTGCACAGAAAGGTACTTCCGTACGGGAGCACGCGCCTGACATCTTGCATCCACCACTCGTTTCGTACGGCCCCGCCGGTGCCCTCAGCACGGCCGGGCCGTCTCCGGAGGACGCTTTGATACCCCACATATCCAGCCGGACTAGACGCACGCTGGTCCTGGCGGCCACGCTCGGCGCCGCCCTCGCGTTCGGCGCCCCGGGCGCCCTCGCGGGCACGCTCCCCATCGACCCCTCCCCCGCGCCAGCCGCCAAGGCCCACGCTCCGGCCGCCGTGCCGGCTTCCCAGAGTGCGACCTGGGTGGCCGGCACGCGTGCCTACCTCGTGATCACCGCCCCCGGTGACAGTTCGGCGGTCCGCTCCGCGATCGCGGCCAACGGCGGCACCGTCTTCTCGAACTTCGACGCCATCGGCGTGATCGTCGCCCACTCGGCGTCCAGCGAATTCGCCGCCACCATGCGCGGCGTCGCCGGCGTGCAGCAGGTCGGCGCCACGCGCACCTCGGACGTCCCGGCCGACGCCTACAACCCGGCGCTCCCGGCCAATCCGGCCCAGGCCTCGACCCCGGCCGGAGAACCGCTCCGGGCCGACATGAGCCAGATCAAGGCCGACCAGGCCTGGGCCGTGAACCCGGGCTCCGCCTCCGTCACAGTCGGCATCCTGGACACCGGTGTGGACGACCAGCACCAGGACCTGGCGCCCAACTTCAACGCGGCCGACTCAGTCTCCTGCGCCTACGGCAAGCCCGACACCCGTGTCGGCGCCTGGCGGGACGTCGACACGCACGGCACCCACGTAGCGGGCACCATCGCCGCGGCCAAGAACGGCAAGGGCGTCGTCGGCGTGGCCCCCGGGGTAAAGATCTCCGCGGTCCGGGTCGCTGAGCCGGGCAACTCCTTCTTCTTCGCCGAGAACACCATCTGCGGCTTCGTCTGGGCCGGTGACCACGGCTTCAAGGTCACCAATAACAGCTACTACACGGACCCGTGGCAGTTCAACTGCCCGGACAACATCGACCAGGCCGCCATCATCGAGGGCGTCAAGCGCGCCCAGGAGTACGCCGAGGGCAAGGGCTCCCTCCAGATCGCCGCCGCGGGCAACGAGAACTACGACCTCGCCCACAAGACGACCGACTCCGCAAGCCCGAACGACTCGACGCCGGTCACCCGCACGATCACCAACGCCTGCCTCGACATCCCGACCGAGCTGCCGGGCGTGGTCACGGTCGCGGCCAACGCCACGGGTGTCACCAAGGCCTCGTTCTCCAACTACGGGCAGGACGTCATCGACGTCGCGGCGCCGGGCAGCAACGTGTACTCCACCGTCCCCGGCGGCGGCTACGGCAGCAAGAGCGGCACCTCGATGGCCACCCCGCACGTGGTCGGCGTGGCGGCACTCATCGCCAGCGCCAACCCGGGCATCACCCCGGCGCAGATCCGCGCCAAGCTGGCCGCCCAGGCCAACGACATCGCCTGCCCCTCGGACAGCCGCTGCACGGGCACGACGGCCAACAATTCGTTCTTCGGCGAAGGACAAGTCGACGCCCTCAAGGCCGTCGGGACCACCCCGCCGCCCGGTAAGTACTTCGAGAACCTCGCGGACTTCGCCATCAACGACAACGCGACCGTGGAGAGCCCAATCGCCATAACCGGCGTGACCGGCAACGCCCCGGCCACCCTCAAGGTGGGTGTGGACATCAAGCACACCTACATCGGTGACCTGAAGGTCGACCTGGTGGCGCCGGACGGCAGCGTCTACACGCTGCACAACCACGCCGGCGGCAGCGCCGACAACATCGCCCAGACCTACACCGTAAACGCCTCCTCGGAGGTCGCGAACGGCACCTGGAAGCTGCGCGTCAACGACAACGCCGCCTCCGACACAGGCAAGATCGACGCCTGGAATCTGACCTTCTAGCGCAGGGCCCGGCAACGCCCGCGTACAACACGCACTGCGCCGGCGACAGCTCCTTGCCCGCGGCCACGGACAAGGCGGGCTGCGGTCTGTTCGGCCAGGGCTGCGAACTGCTGGGTGGCAGAGGGCATATGGGCCTCGGCAGCGGTGAACGCCGCGGTCGGGGCCCATATGCCGGAGACGTCCAGGAAGGCCGCGAACGGCCTGGGGCCGGCGTCCAGCTCACCGTGCGCCTCCCTGAGGAGCTGTCGGCCCAGTCATCCAATCAGGCCGGATCACCGGACTCACCATCCACGCCCACCACCCTGACCCGCCACAGGCCTGAGACGTCATCCGCTCCCCGAGCCAGCGATGTAACGCAGGCACGAACTCCGGGTAGCCGGATCACGTCCAAGGGCGCGGGCTATTCCAGACATAGCTGCTACAGGTCGAACTCCAGGTGTTCCACGTCTGTGAACCGCACCTCCTCCAGGCTCCCGGCGCGGCGGCCGCCGTCCTGGAAGTAGACCTCCTTGAGCGCTTCGGCTGCCCGCAGTAAGGCGCGTGAGTTGTCCCGCAGGGCGGCTGAGGCCGAGTCAGCCGCGCTGGCCGAACTCACCTCGGCGCAGGCCGCTTACGAGCGAAGGCTGCGTCAGCTGGAGCAGCAGATTGCAAGGCTGCGCAATCCCGGCACCGGCGAAAGACTGGACAGTCTCGGCAAGCTCGTCTTGTTCCAGCACGTCCTCGTGGTGACGTCCGGACCGGGAACGCGCTCGATCGAGCTGGCCGGTCTCGACGCCCGCTTCGACACGGGCCAGACAAACCATTCGATCTATCTCACCGATGTCGCCGGACGAGTGCACCGCGCGAAATACCCTCACCATCAACCTGCGATGCCTGATCAGCAGCGATTCGACGAGGAAGCGGTGCGCGACTTCACCGTGGCCGTCCAGAACGCCGTCGCGAACGAGAACAGCTTGCACACCCGAATCCCGCGCCAGCTCACGCAGGCTGAACAAGAGCTGGAGGAGGCCCGGGCAGACACCCGTGCACAGGAGGTGGCACGCAAGGAGGTCACTCTTGTAAGGCAGCGCAACCGCCAGGACCCGCATCGCAAGGTCGCAGACTCTGAATTGGAAGATGCTCTCCAGAACTGGAAAGCCCTCACAGGGCGCATACCGCCCAAGTAATCGACGCACCAGAGTAGTTACGGCGTCACTCCGGCCGGCATTCCGCGTGTGCCTCGGTCCACTACGGTTCCCTGGCGGGACCGCCGAGGGGGCGGTCGTCGGTCAGGAGTCGTCATGCTGCCACATATCGGTCTGTACTACCCGTTCATCCACTTCCGCGACGAGCGATGGTTGAAGACGGCCGCGCTCTACTGGCGAGAACTGGCGCGAGTCGTACCGGACGGCTATCGGTTGTCGGACTCGCGGACCGCCCGTGTACTGCGCGAGGAACTCGGCTTCATCAAGCCGGTGGATCCAGCGGAGCCCGCTCGACAGGTGGCACCGATGTTCCTCGAAGTCCTCACCCGTCACGCGGAGGCCTTACACACAGCGGGATACGGTGTGTCGCCTGCGTGGGACGACTGGGACGGCCGTACGCGCAATCCCTTTGATCCAGTGGCTCCGCGCTCGTTCGGGCACGGGTCGAGGCACACCCACGGCACGAGACCGGAACGCCCAGGCGTCGCAGCCGCCTACTGGGAGGAGTTCACCCCCGAACTGCGAGCGGCACTCATGGACTCCGGGTTGGCAACCGACGTGCGGCGAGGTCCTGGGTTTCGGGGGCGACGTTCCCTGACGAACGGTCGCTGGATGGCGATGGATGCCGGGCTCGCCTGGGTCTACACGTGTGCGTTCGTCGAAGTGCTCGCCCGCCAGGGCCGGTACACGCCCACGACGGACCAGCCCGACGCGCACCTGGCGTCGGCCGGCTGGGATGCCGACCGGGTCGCCGAGACCCTGCTCGGCACCACAGGCACGGCGATGAGTGCCCAGCCGGACAACTTCGCCGACGCGGTCGGACTGCTGGCCGTCCGTCTGGCCGTGCCGGCCGGACTGGACAACGTACCAGTCGAGAAGATCGTCAAGTTGCGGGAGAATCACCGTGACGAGTTCGCCGCGTTCAACGCTGCCGTGTCCCAGACCGTAGACGAGCTGCGACAGGAGCTGGCCGGGGTAACGCTGGCGGTGGCGCGCGAGAGCTACGTGCAGATGGCGGTCGAGCAGCGCTTCGATGCTCCTTTGAGTGCCTTGCGCGACGCGATGAAAGCGCAAGGCATCGGCACGGTGTACGGCCTGGCCAACGTGAAGTTCGAAATGCCCTCCGTGGTGAGCGCCTTCGGCCCTGCGGTCGTCGGCGGCTTCGTCGGTCAGCCCATGGCGGGTACGGCAGTTGGTGCGGCGCTCGCCGTCGTAGGCGCCCGCCACACGCACAAACAGCAGGTCAAAGTCCTGAAAGCCGGGAATCCTGCTGCCTACCTACTCTCGGTGCAACGCGGCCTTCAACCGCGTTCCCTCCTGCGGAAGATCGCTTCACTCGCCTGACCCACCAGGCACACCGGACCACCTCCTCGATTCCAGCTACCTTGCACGCACCGCCGGACGTCGTAAGGGGATGCAGTCGTTGCGGCGGGTGGCAATCCTGCTGGCCTCTTCAGTCATGCAGCGAGGAAGACCCAGCGCGGACCGTGCTCCTGGGCGATGTCAGCTTCATGCCGTGAGCATCCTTTGAATGCGATCCATGCCGAAACAAGGGGTTCGCAATGCTGGTCAAGGGGCTGGGCAGCACGTACCGTAATCCCACGGCCCACGATCGGCGGCTCAGCCGACCGGTCACTGACGAGGAACGGGTCGTGTGTGTAGGCGGGGACGCCGGCGCGGCGCGGGACCGTGTCCGTGTCTGGCTCCCACGGGTCAGGATGACCGGCATGAACGATCAGTGGCTTGTTCCTCTCACCGCCACTCTCGGTCTGGCCAGCACCTTCGGTGCCGGTGCCCTCGGATTCCTGAACAACCGTGGCCAGGTCGCTGATCAGGTAGCCGTCGAGCACAGCCAAGTGCTCGACGCTGGCGTTCGGGGCGGCCCCGATTCCTCACCGGTCATCCTCCGGCTTGGAGCTCAGCAGCTTCGCAACTGCGCTGGCGCTCCATTTTCCCCGGCCACTCGATGTCGGGATCGCTTCTTCATCGAGCACGGCAGCGATCTCCCGGAATGAGTAGCCCTGGCTGTGCAGTTCGGCCGCTGTCTTCCAGGCGTGGGCGCGGGAGCGGGATTCCTCGACGACGGTGGCGTTGTCGCGGATCCGGAGGACCGCGAACAGTTCCGTTCCCTCGCGCAGAAGCCGGTGGTGTTTCCCGGGATCGATCCGGGTGCCGTCCTCCACTACCTGCACACCGCGGAAGAGGGCCAAGTCGTACACCACGTTGCGCTGCATCCGCGAGGAGAAGACTGCGTTGGGGCTGGTCACATAGAGCGTGCGGAAACTGCCATGGTCCATGATGGTCTGCATGATCTTGGGCAGGGCCTGCTCCGGGTGCCCGGGGTCGACCGGACAAACGAGAGAGTGTGGCTCGGCGAGGCCGTCGGCGAACCTCTTCGCTTCCGCCTCCGCGCCTTCATCGCCCAGTACCGCCATTACTTTGAGGGGGCCTCCAAGCAGATGCAGGTGTCCTTCTCGGCGTGACGTGGCGCCGGACTCTGTATTGAAGCGGGATTCCCCACCTTCGTATTCTTCACGGAGAATTCGATTGATTCCCTGCTTTGTCCACATCGTGGGCCGTTCGTATCCGTCAATTCTTTCGAAGATGCGGGCGACCTCCGACTGAGGATACCCCATTTCATAAACGAGCTTATGCGCTAGGCGGGCGCACTCTTTTCCGTTTGGCCAGCCGGGAGAAAAGTACGTTCCTCTCCCTGCAGAGCCTGTGGTCGGGGGGAGGAGCCGGTGCCGTTCACGGGCTGCTTCACAGGCCGCTTCCCAGTCTCGAGTCTGCACACCGGCCGACCCGCGATCAGCCGTGACCACCTCTCCCCCGATGGTCACCGACGCCCCGGAAGCCAGAGCTTCCGCGCAGGCGACAGCGCGGGTCCTGGGGTCTTTCAAATGTTCCTCATGCGGGACGCGCAAGTGGCTGCCCACTCCCAATCGGACCAAGGAGATGGCTTCCTGCAGCGCGACCCGCTTCGTCGCCCCAGCGTCGATCAGCGAGCGGGCTTCCTGTCGCCGCAACGCCTGGCCGGGCAGGTTCTCTGCACCATCCCCGGTCTTCTGTGACCCGACGGTGTAATGAATGTCCACGATTCCTCCTTGATGTCGGACCCACCTCGCGGGCAGCGCCAAGAAGCAGCATCTGGGCTACGAAAGCAGTCCGGGGCGGTGTGGAAATACTGGCACCTGGGGCTCGTTCCGGCAAATATGCCGTACTGCCCGTCCGGCTCCACTATTCGGAAGGATAATTTGGGCCCACAATTGCCGGACACGTTTAGCTTCCGATTATGTTTCCCGGCTTTAGGGAGGGCCCATTAGCTGAGCGGACGCGCAGAACACCGCGGGGTGCCCTTGCAGAGAGAGCTGACACGTGCGGGACGTCGAAGGGCGGTTCGCTCCTGGATACGCCTGTCGACGACGAGGTCGTGGGCAGGGAAGCGGCAGAGGACCGACCTCGTCGGGTTCCCACGGCCGGGCGCCCCGACCACACAGTGGTGGTCCGCCGCGTGCGCCCGGCGCTCCAGCGGGCTTGCATACTTCACCAAGCCCAGCGCTCAGGGCTCTACTCGGCACAGCCTCGCAGTCAGGACCTGTCGAGACGTTCAAGGTCCGCGCGCATTGCTGTTCGTAGATCGCGTCGACGCAGCTCCCATGCCTTCTCGGCGTCTCGATGTTCGGGGGTTCCGTAGAGCAAGCCCTCTGCCACGCGGTCCCGTACGTCACGCATCGCGTGGAAGGCATCGTTGGCTGCACCTTGAACTGGAGCCGGAGCACCGATCATGATCCGTTCCAATGACGCATACAGGCCTGCTGCACGAAAGACTTCCCGGGCTCGGGCAGCCAGTTCCCGCCCGGCCGTCAGCGTCCTGTCGTCGCCTTGCGCGAGCGCCCACAGGGCTTCCCCCGCCTGATGCAGATTACTCAGGTACTCGCCGTAGAGCTGTCTGAGGTCCAACACCCTTTGCCGGGAGGCTTCCCGCTGCCACCTCAGATGATCTGCGGCAAGAGTCGCAGTCACGCCCAGTGCTACGCCGATCAGTGTCAGTACCGAACTGAGCCACTCCATGGCTCAGCGTGACAAGGGAAGGCTGTGAGCGGTAGAGCACCTGCGGACAGCCTCACCAACCGGCTGCTCACACGCCTGAGCGTGAACGGGCGCCTTGAGTCGCGCTGCCGTACGGATGTTCGCGCCGGTCGAACGTCCGATGGTGTCCCGCCGAGTGGTGTAGTCACTGGTCGAGCTGATTCGGTTTCTGCTGTGGTGGAAGCTACTGATCGTCCGTGGCCGGTTGCGTCGTGAGGAGTTCGGCCATGGAGGCTTCGGAGAGGTAGCGGCGGTCGAAGACCTGCCATTCGTCGTGGAGTTCCGCCAGGACGGCGGCGGCGAGCCGGTCGAGGGCTGCGGGGTTGGGGAAGACCTGGACCACGTCGGCCCGCCGTTTGATCTCCCGGTTCAGCCGCTCCAGCGGGTTGGTGGACCAGATCTTCTTCCAGTGGGCCGACGGGAAGTCCGGGAACGCGGTGATATCGACTGCGGCGTCCAGCAGCATCGTCTTGACCTGGGGAACTGCCGTCCGAGCATGTCGGCCACGACATTCAGCTGGGTGCGGACGGCCTCGCCAGTCGTTTGCGCGAAGATGGTGCGGATGGTCGCCGCCACCATCTCTCCCGAGCCCTTCTCGATCACGCTGAAGACGTCTCGGACGAAGTGAACTCGGCACCTTTGCCAGGCCGAGCCGAGGAAGACGGTGCGGATCGCGGCCACCAGCCCGCTGTGGCTGTCGGAGATGACCAGCTGGACGTTGTCCAGGCCGCGGGCCCGTAAAGACCGCAGGAACTTCGTCCAGAACGGCTTCGACTCACTGTCGCCAACCATCAGCCCGAGGATCTCGCGGTGGCCGGTCACGGAGATACCGGTCGCGATGACCACGGCCTGCGAGGCGATCCGGTGGTTGACGCGGGCCTTGCAGTAGGTGGCATCCAGGAAGACGTAGGGGAAGACCGTGTGGTCCAGCGGCCGTTCCTTGAAGGCCTCCAACTCGGCGTCGAGTTCGCCGCAGATCCGCGACACCTCGGACTTGGAGATCCCGCTGTCCGCACCCAGGGCTTTGACCAGGTCATCCACCGAGCGGGTCGAGACGCCGTGCACGTATGCCTCCATCACCACGGCGAACAGCGCCCGGTCGATGCGCCGGCGCCGCTCAAGCAGCGAGGGGAAGAACGACCCGGTCCGCACCTTGGGGATCTTCAGGTCCAGGTCGCCGGCCTGGGTGGTCAGCAGACGGTCGCGGTGCCCGTTGCGCCAGGCCGTGCGCTGGTCGGAGTGTTCGCCCGGGGCAGCACCGATGGCCTCGGTCGCCTCGGCCTCGATGAGCTCCTGCAGGATGCGCTCGCACAACACCCTGATCGTCTCAACTCCGTCGGCCGTACGTAGTGACTCCAGCAGCCGCATCAGGTCAGACTGGGACAAGGCCATCGTGCACTCCTCCGGTTGAACTGCCCGTTCACCAGGGAGACTTGCGCGATGGCCTGCCCTTGTTCAGGGAGCAAGCAGCGGCAGCGGATGCACGCCCCGGGCAGAGACCCGCGCGTTCACAAACCTTGACCAGCTACACCACTCGGCGGGACACCATCGTCTGCGAGGCGCTGGCCCGGCAGCGGACCGACCACACGGCCGCAGGGAACCCGTCCAAGGCGACGGACTGCAGCGTCGAGATCCGCAACCACCCCCACAAGGGCGGCAGGTCATGAGCGTCAGGCGAGAGTGGCGCGACTCGGGAAGCGCGCCCGGCCACATGCAGACGGTCGCCGACAGCGGCACGTACAACCGCATCCAGACCGCGTATCGCGCCTACATCGCCCACGCCACCACGTGCGATGGCTGCGGGCACGGAGAGCGGCGGTGCGCGGAGGCGGACCAGCTGTGGAGGGCGTACCGCGCCGCGCGCACCTAGCACCCAGCACCTGCCCGTCCCCGTACCCCATGAGCTCCGGGGACGGGCAGGACCAGGCCCCGGCCTCCGGAACCCGGCTCGCCGGGACGCGACGACGCACAAGGGACCATCCCCGCGCGGGCGGGGAGCAGCACAGAGAGGCGCCGTCGAGCTGCGGTGCGCGGGGACCATCCCCGCGCGTGCGGGGAGCAGTGATGAGTACCTGAACCGTGCGCGAGGTCACCGGGACCATCCCCGCGCATGCGAGGAGCGGTCGAAGTGCTTGTCATACGCGGTCTGGACCGCGGGACCGTCCCCGCGCGTGCGAGGAGCAGCTCCGCTACAACGGCCCGATCAACACGATCATGGGACCATCCCCTCACGTGCGGGGAGCAGCGATCGTCCTGGAGCGCTACCAGGACCTGGCGGGGACCATCCCCGCGTGTGCGGGGAGCAGGGGTGAATTCGGGCATGGGTGGGGTCACCTCGGGGACCATCCCCGCGCGTGCGGGGAGCAGTTCATTGCGGTCATCGCCGACAAGGCGCCGTGGGGACCATCCCCGCGCGTGCGGGAAGCAGGCCGTCGTAGCCGCACCCGGTGCAGGCGTACGGGGACCATCCTCGCGCGTGCGGGAAGCAGGTCAGTCCGTTGGTCGTGCCGGGGTTGATGGTGGGACCATCCCGCGCGTGCGGGGAACAGCCTCTCAGGGCAGCACCCTACGTGGTTGTTGAAGGACCATCCCCGCGCGTGCAGGGAGCAGGGGCTGCCGCGGTGCAGCCGGTTGGGCAGCATGGGACCATCCCCGCGCGTGCGGGGAGCAGGCCACGCGCTCGCTCGACTGGATGTCCTTGTTGGGACCATCCCCGCGCGTGCGGGGAGCAGTGGAAGCTGTACCCGTCGGGGCAGGTCTGCCCGGGACCATCCCCGCGCGTGCGAGGAGCAGACGGTGCGCCGGGTCAGCCGCCCTCGAAGTCGCGGAACGTGCCGGATGCGTCCGCGGCGTCGGCGAACTCGGCGAAGTCCATGTTGGCGATCGTGAGATTGGCGGAGACGTCGACGTACCAGCGGGGCAGCACCCGGAACGTCCGACCGGGTTCGTCATGGAGATCGACGGCCAGGAGGGGATGCTCATCGTCCGTCATGGTGATCGTGTCCGCGATGAACAGGTAGCAGAGCTTGTCATCATCGTCAGCGGCTGCATCCGCGTCGACCAGCGCTTGAACACCCACGCCGTTGAACAAGTGATCGCTGACGTACGTCGCATGACGGCGCTCGCCGGAGCCATCGATCGCGGCCCGCGCTGCCTCCCATGCCGCAGCACTGCTGAAGTCGGTACGCAAGACGAGCGAGGTCAGATCCTCAGGTGCGGGCAGGTCCATGCACGCGATCTTCCCACGGAGCCGGCCCTGCCTGACAGGCCGAGGTCTGGCCCTACGTCCTGCTGGCGTTCCGCCGTGGCACTGAGACATCCCTATCGCTACCACACGCGGCCGCGAACTCGGCGGACTTCTCCAGCTCATTGCCCGTGGGACCATCCCCGCGCAGCGAGGAGCAGTCGCCCTTGGCGCCGTAGCCGTAGACCAGGCCGGGACCATCCCCGCGAGTGCGGGGAGCAGAGCGTGTCCTTGCCGTCGAGCTGGACTTGCAGGGGATCATCCCCGCTCATGCGGGGAGCAGGCCTCGTCGACCTGATGGGCGGCGAGCCGCTGCAGAGGATGATCCCCGCACGGGCGAGGAGCAGGCCGCCGGTACCTACAAGTCGGTCTCGGTGGAGGGACCATCCCCGCGCGTGCGGGGAGCAGATCTACAGCGGGCGGGCCTGGATCTACGACCCGGGACCATCCCCGCGCGTGCAGGGAGCAGGCGATCGTCAGGCCGGTCGCTGGGATCGCCCCGGGACCATCCCCGCGCAAGCGGGGAACAGAGCGGGAGGTAGGAACAGTTGAACCCGGCGATCGGATCATCCCCGCGTGCGGGGAGCAAGTCTCGGCGGCCTTCAGCGCTTCGCCGGCCTTGGGATCGTCCCCGCCCGTGCGGGGAACAGCCACCGGCCCCAGGGCGAGCCGCTTTCGCGTAGGGACCATCCCCACGCATGCAGGGAGCAGGTGACCACTCCCCCGGGCCTGGGCGCCGTGCTGGGACCATCCCCAGTGTGCGGGGAGCAGAGTTCGTCGCGGTCCTTGATGAGCGTGGCGATGGGACCATCCCGCGCGAGCGGGAAGCAGCGCTACAACACGCTGGAGCCGAAGATCTTCAAGGGACCATCCCCGCGCGTGCGGGGAGCAGGACAGGGTCTTCAGCAGGCCGGTGGCGATCGTGGGACCATCCCCGCGCTTGCGGAGAGCAGCCACCCGGGCGTCTTAGCGGGACCGGCTGAACACGGCGAAGACCCCTGGAATCCGCCCTCGGGCAGGGACTTTCTTTATGTCTCGGGTCAGCGACGCTGCGCGGCGACCGCGTCCGTGTACAGCTCGCGCGTCAGATCCTCGGGCCCGATGCCGAGTTCGGCGAGCACGGCGCGGATGTCGTCCAGTGCGGCCGCGACGTCGTCCTCGTCAACGAAGGTCTCGACTTCGAGGAACGTCCCGTCGATCTCAGGGACACGGACAAGGGTGGCGAGCATCTGCCGGCCGCGGGCCTCGAAGTCGTAGTTGCGGCACCGCTTCTCGAAGGCGATCGCCGGGACGTAGCCGAGGCCTCGCAGGATGGCATGCGCCGCCTGGGAGTCCTCGACGCGGGTCTCGTGCTCGGGCTTCGATCCGGAGCCCTCGTCGACCGCGGCGTCCTTGAAGGTGAGCACGGTCCGAAGACCAGTCGGGCCGTTGGCCGTTCGCGGACCAGCCGTGCCGTGAACGGTCCGCAGCCGCAGTTCCTGATCGGCCTTCTCCAGCGAGCCGTCCGGCCGGTCGTAGTAGGTGTCCTGGTACACCTCGACACGCGCCTCGGCGCGCTCGTCGAGCTGTCTCGTGACCGCCTCGGGCGAGTGGACCCGGGCCTTCAACTCCGCCTCGATCACGTGCGGTTCCCCTCTCGCTTCAGACCGTGCGCTCCGCGCCGTCGACGACCGCTTCGAACATCCTGCGGAACCCCCGGTACAGGGGCCCGTGCGGTGTCTCCATCACCTTGTACGTGGCGCTCTCGTGGCCTTCCCACCCCGCATCGAAGGCGCTGACGAACATGGTGGAGTCCGTCCGGATGAGCCGCCAAGTAGGCAGCATGCGATACCGGTACACCTGGATGTCGGACGAGTCAGCAAGCTCCCGCAGCCGCGCCTCGGCCAGCCGCACGCCGCCGGCGAGGGACTCGGCAGACTCCCCGACCTCGGCCGCCCGCTGGATCAGGGCGTCGCTGTCGGGGTCGAGGAGCAGCACGCGGACGCGAAGGCCCTTGCCGCCCTGTTCGCGCGGCAGACAGGCGCGCAGGAGCGAATCGTTCAGTCCGATCAGGCCGAGGCCGCGCACGGCCAGAACATCCAACTCCTGCGCCTCTCGGGCCTGCTGCTGGATCTCGTCGGCCGCGGAGTTCTGCGCGGCATACACGCGGACCACTTCGGGGAACGCGGCAAGGTCGAACGCCGCACCGCCTGAACGCTTCTCACGGCTGGCGGCGAGACCGAGCAGGTGGCGTGCGTCGTCGGGCATGCGCAGCCCGTCGGCGATCCGCTCGTACACGTCGAGGCGGGACACTTCCCGGCGCCCGTTGATGATCTCGTTGACGCGGGCCTGCGTCATTCCCGCCGCCGCGGCAATGCGGGATTGGCTGGCGCCGGCGTACTGCTGCACGCACCGGAACACGGCGCCCATGTCCCGTGCGCGCAGCGCCTGCCGCACCTCGGCGCGCTCCCATGCCCAGTCGGGCAGCTCGATCGGCCCGAGCGTCGTCGTCATGGCGCAGCCCCCGGTATCGCGAACAGGATGGGAAACCATCCCACCGTGAGATTACCGGTGGGGTATCGAGCCGACACCATGCGTCACAACATGCTGGCCAGATCATAAAAGACCCCGGCAGCCGCGCTAACGGCCCCGGGTGTGGCCGACTGGTTAGGAGTCGACATGGCGCACCGTACAGCCCCACCGCCCGACCCGGCAGGGCTCACGGAATCTCCGCCAGACATCGCCACCATGCGTGAGTGCGCACGCCACCTGCTCGCCGGGGGCACCAAGGAGCCGGCCGCCGACGAGCTGGAAACGCTCACGCTGCAGCTGCGCGGGCACATCGAGTTGCTTATCCCCGAGGTACAGACCAAAGCCGACCGCATGCCCGAGGACGACATCCCCAGGTACTGCGCACTCGCCTGCATCGGAGAGGCCCGCGGCAAGCTGAAAGTCCACCCGCGCCCCGGCCGCGCACCCGGGCTCGCCCACGCCCGCCGCCTGGCCCGCGTCGTCAACGCCCTGTGCGACCACCACGAGAACCTCATCGGCGGGCACGGGTGACCCAGACTCCCGCCCGTCCCCGTACCCCTCTCAATCAGCCCGCCGCAGGACCACCTACGGTCTCCTCAAGAAGGCAGGCTCGCGCCTGCTTCACGAATTCGGACACGGCATTCCGCAGCTCGCTGAGAGGCGGGTTGACCTGGTGGAGGGGGTCCACCTGATCAGGGTTCGTGATGGCGTAGCGAACCGAAGCGATCACGCGGCGGCTGGCCGAGACCCCGGTCTTTCTGCGGGTGAGTTGGCCGATCTCTTGCGCGAGCCCACTTTCCAGGAGCAGTTCGACCAGGTGGGCCGGCAGCTGCTGCTCACCCTCGGCCTCGAGCTGACCCGCCGCCGGTGCCGCGGGCGAGCGCTTTCGTGATCGCCGCGCCGAGCGGGACACTGGAGATCACGAACCAACCGGTGCGGGAGGTGGCGTGACCCGAGATCAGCGCCTGGTGCAGACCGCGGTGATGGGCAGCGCGGAGTCGGAGATACCCGTCCTGCTGCCGATGCAGGCCGAGCAGGCTCGCCAATACCGGCAGGCTCACGACGGGGAGACGTTCTGGTGCGGGCAGTGGCTGGGCGGCTGCCGGGGACGTCTGACGATCAAGACGCCCGCTGGTCGTGTCCCACATTTCGCGCATGTCCCCGGACCTGGGCGCGTGACGTGCCGCAGGGCGTCGGTGGGCGTCTCCGGCGCCGACCACCTCTACATCAAGCAGCAGATTCTCGCGTGGATGAACAGCCAGGGCATCGCTGCCGCCGCGTGCCTGCCCCGAGGATGCCGAACGGCTCGGCGGTGAGGTCGTATTCGAGCCAGGCGGGTTCGGCTGCCTGCGGGTCCTGCTGGACCAGGACGCCGCGCTGCCGGCGCCTGCGCAGGGCACGCAGCTGCTGCTCGGCCCGCACGTCGTGCACGATCCGCACCAAATCACCCTCAACGGCTACGTGCTGCGCATCCGCTGCGACACCGACGGCCATGCGCGCCGCGTCATGATCGGAACGCAGCGGCACGGCCGCACCGAGTGGCACAGCCTTGACGCGTGCAGCCTGCAGTCGTGGGGACTGTCCACGCCCGCGGTCGAGGAGGTCCGCCGCCTGCGCAACAACCGCACCTTGACCGCCTTCCCGCACCGCACCGTGCCGGTCCAACCCGCGGTCGCGGTGCGGCCGGTGGCCGCTCCCCAGGCGGCGGACGACCGCCGCACCGCGCTCGACGCCCTCCGGAAGGCCGTCGAGGGCGAGCAGTCCACCAGCACAGTGCGCCACTGCCTCACCCATGCAGAGGCAGCCACCCGCGGCGGCGCAAGCGCCGAGGAGAACGAACTGCTGCGCCGCGCCATCGACCTGCTTCTGGCCAGAGAACGCGGTGTCGGCGTCAGCACCCCAGCCACTCCCCCACGACGTGGCCGTGCCTCCCGGGCCCGGCGCACCGGCTCGAGCCCCGCCGGGAAGGCCGCGGAGGCGGTCGCCGACCTCCTGGACACCCTCGACCGGCGCCACGGGCACCTTCTTCCCGGCGAGCAGCAGCGCCTGGTGACCCAGCTGCAGGACAAGGCCCAAGAGGCAGGCCCCTGGCTGACCCGCCAACAGCGCAAACGGATCACCGCCTGGGAGAAGCGCACCCAGCCGGCTCCGGCATCTCCCGCGCCGCCGACAAAGCCGGTGGCCCAGGTCTTCGCTCCGCCGGCGGTGCCCGCCCCGCGGACTCCCGCTCGCCCCGCGCCCGCGGCGCGACCCAAGCGCAGCGGCTCGCACCGGTCGACCACCGCCCCAGCCGCCATACCGACCAACCTCGACGCCGTGGCGGACACGGCCCGCGATGTCCTCGAGCACGTCGCCCGGCTCGGCGCGACCATCTCCTGGGACCGGCTGTGCGCCGAGGTCAAAGGACTGCGTGAGCTGAGCCACGAGCAGCAGCGCCAGGCCCTGAAGTCCGCCTCCGACCGCTCCCGCTCTGCCCAGCCACTGGCCGCTTTGATCACCACCGGCAGCGCGACACCGCACCCGCATGCCCGGCACGTGGTCCGGGCTGGCGAGGGACCACACGGCCGGGCGGTCTGGCAGCAGGCCGTGGCCGGCGTCCACACCGCCTACCGCCCCGGCACCCCGCCGCCCGGCGCCCGCCCGAGCGGCAGAAGCGCCTGACCGTAGGCGAGCCGGCTGCTGAGCGATCGGCCCCAGTCGGCGGTGGCGGCATACCAGTTGAGGACGTCGGTGATCCGGGCGGCGGCGTCCTGGCGCAGGCCGTCGGCGGTCACGGTGACGCGGCGGCACGGCGGGCGGCCTTCCGGTTGGTAGCCGGTGTGTTCACCGTCGTGATGGCGGTCGAGGTCGGGCGTAACGTCGATGAGGCCGAAGGCCCGCAGCGCGTGGTGGGTCTCGTAGGCCGCGCGGGCCAGGCCGTAGACGCCCGTACACACGGCGCCGGTGACGGAGAACCCCCGTGCTCGGGGTGCTGGTTGACGTCGAGCCACACCGGGATCGCAAAGGGCGGACGGGGAAGGCTTCCAGGCCTCGGGCCGACGTCCGGTCGTCACCTGGCTCACCCACCTCTCGCCGGGCGCACGGGCTGCTGCGCGATGATGGTGATGCGTTCGCGGGCGTGTGAGGCCCGGCGTAGTCGATGGGGAGGACACCGGGCCATCCCCGCGCGTGCGGGGAGCAGTGGACGATCTCCGGCACCACGCCGTCGTTCCTGCGACCATCCCCCGCGTGCGGGGAGCAGACCCGCTTGACCATGCGATCCAGGTCGGGCGTGGGGCCATCCCCACGCGTGCGGGGAGCAGTACCGTGGCGGCCCGTGCAACGTGCCTGTGCAGGGACCATCCCCGCGCATGCGGGGAGCAGCTGGTGCCGATCATCACCACGGTGATCGGCTGGGGACCATTCCCGCGCGTGCGGGGAGCAGTTCGGGTGGGTGCCGTCGATGTAGCCGTCGCCGACAGAGCAGTGCTCTTCCCCCAGGACCGGCACGGAATGCTCGGGACCATCCCCGCGCGTGCGGGGAGCAGAGCGTCGGCTTCTTCCAGGAGCAGCTGCCGTTGGGACCATCCCCGCGCGTGCGGGGAGCAGAAGTGGCCGCCCTTGGTCTGCCAGGTGGTCCGGGGACCATCCCCGCGCGTGCGGGGAGCAGGCGAGACCGGTGTACTGCTGGACGCCCGGCGTGGGATCATCCCCGCGCGTGCGGGGAGTAGACCAGTTCGTAGCCGAGCTCCGCCATCACCTTGGGACCATCCCCGCAGGCGCGGGGAGCAGAGCCCGGCGTATCCGCCGCCGCCTGTGCCGCCGGGGACATCCCCGCGGGTGCGGGGACCATTTCAGGCGCAGGTCCTGGAGCACTTCGTGATGTTCCTACGGTTCCCGCCCGAGAGCTGCAAGATCGTCTCCACCACCAACATGATCGAGTCCCTCAACTCCGACTTTCGCCCAGGCCACCCGGTCCCCCGACGAGCATTACGCCCTGAAGGTGCTCTACCTCGTCATCCGCGACCGCCCGCCCAACCGGCCCCCACATCTCCAGCCAGACCCGCAACTGGAAGGAAGCGATCAACACCCTCGCCGACCGCGGCGACCGCATCGCCGACTACTGACCCAACTCGTCACACCGGGCTTACACAGAAAAGGACACCCTCCAGGTGATGGTCCGGTTGGCCGTTCGGATGGGCGGCAGACGGGCATGCTCGGGGTCATCGTGTCAGGATGAGTCCGCAACCGTACGCTCGGGCGTGGCCAATGCCGTCGGAGAGCGCGGTGACAAATGCCTTGGGGTCGGTGACGGTCAGGGAGCCGCGCAGTTCGGCACGGGCTACTTTGAGGCCCTTGTGGGTGGCGGGACTAGAGACGGCGGGCAGCATGCGCACCGAGATGGCGTCGGGTTCTGCAGCGGCGCCGATACGGCCTGGGATGTCCCCGGTTCCGAACAGGCGAGAGCACCATTTCCTGACGCCGTCTGGCTTGGTGTGCGCCACCCGTTGGCCCCGAATCATCTGTCCGTCGGGCCCGGTTCGCGGCTTGCTGTAAGTGGGATTGACGACAGAGCGGAAGACGACGGTGTCGCCTGCACGGAAGGTGTGGTCGACGGTGATGAGCTGGGGGACGTCCCGCAGGGCGGCGTTGGGAACGTTTCCCCAGTCCGCCGCTACCTTGGATTGCACGACGAGTACGAGGACGGCCTCTTTGAGGTCCAGGGTCCACGTCGACAGAACACCCAGCTGAGCACGGGCGTCGCGGCTGCCGTCGTCGACCCATCCCTGGAAACCGCTCATCACCGTACGGTGCATGTCCTGGGCGTCGATCAGTGACTTCGCCACGTAGGGGTGCCGCGCGTCCAAGGTCAGCACGGAGTGGGTCGCGACGAAGCGAGCTGTTGCGGTGCCGGTCTGCAGGGGGTTGTTCACGGGATGATGTCTTCCCAGTCGGTGGCGTTCGGGTTGATCGTGACTCTGCGTCGGATCTCCCAGCGGGTGGTGTGCTCGGGCTGCAGTGAGTCGAAGCTCACCGGCTGGTCCTGCACGGGCGTGGCACCGTGCTCCGAAGGCGGGGCCTGGAGCCATGCCCAGGGCTTACGCGCCGGGGTGGCGGTGCCGTCGGGTCCGGGCAGGAGCCGGTGGTTGCGGAACGCTGTGTCGAGGTCGCCGGGGACAGTTTTGAGAGCCAGGGTTCCGGACGGGGGACAGGACTTACGGCCCAGCCACAACAGGCGCTGCGGGTGCTCCAGTGCTCGGGCCACGGACTTCAGGAAGGCTTCATCCTCGTGCTGGAGCCCTACGAGGAATGTGGCATCGGCCAGGTACCACCGCTCGGTGACGAGGGCGGAGCGGGCCAGTTCGCCGGAGACGAACACGCCGGAGAGGGGGTCCGCCGCGATCTTCTTGGGTGCGCCGTACCAGCCGGTGAGCGTGTGGTGGCCGAATTGGTCGCCGGTTGCGGAGTCGAGACTGGCTGAGACGGCGGCGGCCCGCCGGTGGTCTGTGATGAGGTCACGGGGGCGCAGTGGATAGGTCCCGGCGCCGACGGTGTGGTAATCCCGGACAGGGACGCCGGGGTGGTCGGCACGCACCCCGAAAACGATCCGGGCCAACTCCCCGAGGGCAGTCAGCTGGGTCCGTTCCTTGTCGTCTGTGAGTTGCTCCGGTTGCTTCAGCCCCATGTTTCTCGGTAGTCCGAGGGCTGCCGCACACATTCCGACCACTGCCGATTTGGTGGGCCGGCTGTGCGAGTCGCGGCGTGCGGCGAAACGACTGGCCGTTCCCCACGATTGCAGCGGCCCGGCCAGCCGGACGAGCAGCACGTGTGTCATGGCGTCAGTTCCTCGATGGTGTTCACCCGAGTCGCTCCAGGGATGTCCAGGCCGTCGAGGAGTGCGTCGATCTGGGGGTCGTACGTGAGCAGACGGGCCGTACAGATGTCGGGGCGGCGCTGGTCGACGAACACGTGGTGGTGGAGCAGTCGCCTCACGCCGGCCGGTCCGGCCGGTCCTTCGCCGCCCTTGTCCTCCGGGTTCTCGTCGACGGGCCTTTGGAAGGCGGCCGCGTAGTTGTAGGGGCGTTCGCCTTCGAAGGCCAGTACCAGGGCCGGCAGTGAGCCGGTGGAGGCGGTGGAGTTCTTCTTCGCTTCGGGGAACGCCTCGACGAATGCGGTGACGAACTCCTCTTCTGCAGCGGTCGCGGCCTCTGCCGCCTCCACCTGGGTCATGCCCGCGGCTTGGAGGTTGGTCTTCAGCTGGCGGCGGTCGAGTACAGCGTGCCGGTAGAACGTGCCGGAGATGAGTGACTGATAACCGGTCATTCCCGCGCCCGCGTCATCCGCGGCGTCCAGGAAGTCCAGCGCATTCTTCTTCCGCTCGAGCTTGGCGTCGTCGGCCGCGGCGTAGAAGTCGTCGACCTGTTCGGCTTCCTGGATCGTGAAGGCGTGCGCGCTCTGCACGGCGCCGTCCACGTTGGGCGAATCGGCGATCTCTGCAAGGAACCTGCCGTACAGCGCGATGTCGATGGCGTCGCGCGGGGCCAGTGCGGTGAGCACCGCGGCGCGCGACTCCTTGGGCAGCGTGGGCAGGCTCTTGGCGTCCGCCACCTCGCCCTCTGCATTCTCGGCGTCTTCGGACGCCTTGCGCGCGCCTCGCTTGGGCTTCGCGAGGTCGCTCTGCGCGGCGAGGTACTCATCCCGCCATGCGCGCAGCGGCTCGACCTGAGCCGCGATGTGCGCGGCGATCCGCTCGCCGGTGTCGGCGGGGGCGAACAGGAGCACCTTGGTGAGGTTAGCGACGGTCTTCTTCGCCGGATCGCCGAACTTCAGTCCTGTCGCTTCCAGTACGGCCCGTGCCGTGAGGAGGGCCTCGTTCCTCTCCCAGCCGTGAGCGGTCTCCAACTCACGCGCGGTGAGCAACGCCCACTCCCGGGTTCGCAGCCCGGTTGTGCGCCCGGCCAGTGGGCCGACCCCGGCGTTGGCCCGGTTGCGGGCATGCATCCGCTCTGCTCGGCGCCGGGCCTGGCTCGTGATCATGTGGCGTTCGGCGCCGCCGTACACGATGGTTTTCGGAGAGCCGTTCTCGTCGCGTACAGGCAGGACCGCGACAAGAGTCTCCAGCAGGTGGAGGGAGAGGAACTGGCCGCCTGGAGCGGGGCTTTCGGTCACGTGGTCCTGCCCTTCTGGGAGGTCTTCCGGCCTTCGCCGGACGGCGCGTGGAAGTCGACCGCCCAGCCATAGGCGATGCGGGCCTTCCGGTCGTTCCACTGGTCGAGATCGACGACGAGGTCTGTCCAGGACGGAGGTTGCTGTTCGCAGGCACGCAGCCGGGTGATCGCGTGCTGGAGGTGTCGCCAGGGGACGCGTCGGCTGGCCACGATCCTGTCGACCAACCGCACCGCTCCGGGGTCCTCGGGCCCCCTGTCGCCGGGTCTGCCGATCCTCCGGGCCGCTGCGCCGAAACTGCCGAAGCCTCGCGTGGGCTGTCCCACACCCCGGTGGTATAGGGCGAACAGGAGGGCGACCTTTTCGTAGATCTCCCTGTTGTCCTGGTTGGGGGCGTACCAGCCGGCCCGGATTCTTGCGCTGGTGTCGGCCGTGACGCGTCGGAGCTGGGCAAGGTCGCCGTACTGACGGTTGTGCACCAACGAGGTGAGCCAGGCCGTGAGTTGGGCTGCGGTTTCCTCCGTGGTCTCCTGCCCGGATGCGCTGGTCATGATTCTCCGTCCTTGGAGGCGGTGAGGTCGGCCGGCGCCCGGGGGCTGGCGAGTTCGCTCGTGAAGCGCCTCAGTGCCGCGGCGCGGGCGCGGAGGCCCTGCCCGTTCTTCGGGAGCGAGTCCAGGCGTTTTCCCAGGAAGTCCCGCGCCGTCTCCACGAGCCACTCCACATAGCCAGGCATGCAGTCGGTGACCATCGCCCCATCGGCCACATCCAAAAGCAAGGTGTGGAAGGGCTCTTCGGTTGCTTTCCACTGCTCGCCCCGGGCGTCGAAGCGGGCGATCTGCGCTTTCTTGTCGCTGGGTTTGGGATTGGGATACATGACCTCCCAGGCCGCGTAGGCCGCCCGGTCCAGGCTCCGCGCCACGTGCTCCGCCACCTGGGAACCGCGCAGCGAGGCCTGGTACAGAACCGGGGCCTGGCCCGGGGCGAAGGGGAAGACACTGGTGACCCAGCCGATGGGGGTGGTCTTGTTCGACAGGAGCCCGACCGCCAGCAGGTCGAAGGGGTGCCGATCGGCTCCCTTCTCCTTGGGCAGCTTCGCCAGACGGGCATACAGTCCGCCGGACTCCGTCTCCACCGCGGCGTAGAGGGAATGCGCCTCGCGCCACAGGTCTCGGGTGGCAGACGGCCACAGCGGCTTTTTCTCCCCTGAGCGCGTGACGGACACGACGGCGTCCTGAAGATGCAACTCGGCATCCAGGTCCAATAGTTCACCGGCTCCGATCAGCACGCGGTCGACCACCGCTTGATCGCCGTCCAGCCCTGCCTTCGGCCTCATCAGCACCGAACGGCCCAGGTAGCTGTGCAGGTCCGCGTAGCCCTGCACGGCACGAGCCGGCGGCTTGGCCTTGAAGCCTCTGCGTTCGATCGGCCCCTGCGTCCAGGTCAGGTTGAGCACGCGAGGATCGTCTGTGGTCGGCGCCAGGTTGAGGCGCAGGGTGTCGCCCAGCGTCCGCCCTACGGCGAGAACCCTGATCCGGCCACCGAGCCGTCCCGTGGCCAGGTTGGTGATCGCGGCCCCCAGCGTCGCCTTGCCTGATATTCGGGCACGGCCGGACAGGCCAAAGACATGCTGGGTCAGCATGGCTCGGAAGGCTTTGGCCGCAGGCAGCGGGTCAGGGTGTTCAAGATGGTGGTGATCGGCGAACTGGTTGTAGTCACCCGCACGTTCGATGACGAGTTGAGCCGGCCCCGTTCCGTGCTCTTCCAGGAACCTTGCGAGGAGGGCGTTCTGCCCCAAGGGCCGCGCCGGGTGGAACAGGTCCCAGTCCCCCTCCGATTGTCGCTCCACCCACGACGCAACCTCCGCCAACGGGTGAGCCTCCTCGACCCATTGCCGCCACTCCTCCGTCGACGTGGGGTAGGTACCCGAGGCGTAGCACACGGCGAGTAGGAACTCGACGAATGCGACCTTCTCGCCGGGGATGTCCCCGTCCACGTCCGCCGTCTTCTCAGCCTGAGCGAACAGCTCCATCAGGTTCTGTTCGAACACCTCGCCGTCCAGCGACAGTGTCCGCACGCACTTGTGCTCGCGGGGGTCCCAACGAGGGCGCCTGCCCGTGCCGTTGAGCGGGGGTAAATCAGCCAGGTGCATGGCGTTTGACCTCGGTGTCTCGCGGATGTCCACCCGAAGGGAGCAAGAAATTAGCAGGCGCTCGGGTCAGGGCCGAAGGGTTGGGTGAAGCAGCGTGTCCTGATCGAAAGGCCTCCGGGCACACCGATGATCCGAATCGAACCTCTACGGCCGGCTGCGGTCGCCCGGACTTTCATCCCCGCAAACGCAGGGAAAAGAGTGAGACGTGTGTGTCAACGAACGCCACCGACGGTCCATCCCTGCTCGCGCAGGAAGTGTGCCAGGTCGTAGAGGACAGCTTCCGGTATCGTCCGGGGTAACACCCAGTGCTGCCGCGGCTGAGACGCCTTGCCTCTCGGCAGCAAGATGCCAGCCGTGGCCAGAGGCAGTCTCTCCCGGCATCTCGAGTGCCGGGAGAGACCTCTTTTACCTGAGTGCTATGAGACGTGCGACCAAGGTCGCGACGGCAGCCTCAACCACCAACCAGGCCAAGTCGCCCCTGCGTCTCCGTAACCACCTCCTCGCGTCGACCTGGCAGGTCCCCAGCCAGCGCCGTAAATGATCGCTCACCGTGCGCCTTCCTCCTGCGTTCCGCTCTCTGGCCCGTGCCAGGGAGCGGAACAGCGGGAGGTGTATGGGCACCGTCAGAGCCCCAGGCTGCCACGCCGCACCGAGACATGTCCTCGGTTCGGCGGAAATGAGTACAACAACCGCCACCGAGTTCCGTCCACGTACGCTGCCGAGTTAGCGGGGTCGCCGAGGGTGTCATTCCCGAGGCGCTCGTCGCACCAGGATCGCCAGGGTCGCACGTGCGTCGCGGCGGCGCGCCGGGGTGCGCGAGACGACCGAGACGAGGGCGGCGCCGAGTAGGGCCGCCGAGTAGCTGAGGCCAGATGCGGCGGCCAGAACCGTGGCCTCAGTCAGCAGTGCGGGCATGGAGGGGGTCCTCTCCCAGACGGGCTGTCCGGCGGGTCTGCCAGCAGCGGGTGCAGTAGTTGTCCCGCATCCGGTGAGTTTCCGGCGACTTCGGTGATCCCGGTCAAGCGGCATCCGTGCTGCTCGTACGCTGCTTAAAAAGTGTCCGGGGACTTTCCGACGAGGAGACGGATTGAACGCCGAGAACGCCGGGGATCCCAAGAGCGCCGTCGCACGACTTGGCGCCTCCCTGAAGTCGCTGTACGACGAGGCCAAGAGGGCACGGGGCGAGAGCCTCACACGCGAGCAGATACGCAGAAGGCTGGCTATCCCCACATCGACTCTCGACGATTGGCTGAAGGGGAAGTCAGCGCCGTCAGATCAGAACCTTCCCAAGTACCGCGAACTGATCGCTTACTTGGAAGAACGTGTAGGACGACCTCGTCTCCGCCACGCGGGGTGGGAGCGGCTCATCTCGTTGGCCCGGGCAGAGAGCGACAGTAATCCGGGTGGGCGCCCTTCCCGCGCGCCCCGTCTCAGCCGCGTAGCCCCGTCTCGTTACTGCCACGACGCCGAGTGGTACCGGCCTCAGGTACTGACGGGGAGGGAAGCCGAACTCAATCAATTGCAGGAACTGATCCGTACGGGGTTGGGATACCTGGTCCTCGTCGCGCCGCCCTGGGCTGGGAAGACCGCGTTCCTCGCCACCTTCGCGACGAGCTGCACCGCGGACGACATTGACCTTGTCGCGTACTTCGTCCGATGCAGGCATGGGACGGACAACGCTGATGCCTTCCTCAAGGCCATGGTGTCCCAGCTGAGCCAGCATGTCGGTAGGCCGCCGGGCCGAGCCGACAGAGCCGCCCTGCTTGCCCTGTACGAGGAGGCTGCTCGGACGAGCACCGCGGGTGGCCGGAACTTGCTCCTGATCGTCGATGGACTGGACGAAGACGCCAGGGCACATATCGGAGGAGGACCGAGCATTGCCTCCCTGCTGCCGCCACAGCCCTATCCGGGTCTGCGAGTTCTGATCAGTCGTCGATGGCACCCGCCCCTGCCCGGCGACGTGCCCAGGGACCACCCTGTACGCGGAGCCGAGCAGATTCCAGGCTTCCGGCCCTCTCCTCAAGCTGGCGTCCTGCGAAGCACCGCTCTGAACGACCTGGCAACGTTGCTAGGTGATTCCCGGGAGTGGGCGCGCGAGATCATCGGTTTTCTGGCCCTGGCCAACGGTGGGCTCAGCGAGCGGGACCTGATCAAGTTGGTGGAACTCGGCGGACACGGGCCTGTGCCAATTCCTTTCCAACTGCAGGAACTGTTCTGCAGTGTGGTCGGGCGGGTGCTCGGGCCCGAGGACCTGGAGCCGGACACGTTCGTCTTGGCGCACGAGGAGCTGTACGGAGCGGTCACGGACGGACTGGGCCCCGAGAAGCTCACCGAACTGACCCAGCGCCTGCACGCCTGGGCCGACAGATACCGGGCCGACGGCTGGCCCGAATCCACTCCGACGTACCTGCTCCACCACTACCAAGAGCTCCTAAGGAGCACTAGCGACCACGACCGCTTCACCGCCTTCGCGCTCGACCACCGCCGTCTGCTGCGCCTCACCGACCGGGGACGTCCCGACGTCGCCCTGGCCTCGCTCGATGACGTCATGCAAGCGACACCCACACCCGCTGTCCTGGCATCAGCAGCGGCTTCCCGGTCGCTCCTCACGGCACAGAACCCGCTGGTACCGCGTGAGGTCCTGCGGATTCTGAGCGTGGCCGGCGACGTCCCGCGCGCGCGTTCGCTCGCGCTGGCGCCCACGGACCCTGCCTCCAAGGCGGTACGAGTCCTTGAACTAGTACAAGCCCTTCTGACCGTGAAGACCCAGAAGGCTGCAGATCAGGCAGCGGGACTCGCGCGTGAGGCGGCCGCTTGGGCCGAGCGAGCGCGACAGCAGAACCCAGTGACCATCCCCGCAGAGGAGCTGGACACCGAGGCGATCGTTTCCCGAGCCGCCGTCGCACTTGCTGCAACAGGGCAGCCGGAGCCAGCCATCCAGATGCTGACAACGGTCGACATCTGCCGACCGGACCACGTCACGGCAGTAGCCGAGGCCGCGGCTCTGCTACTCGAGCCCGATCCGGCCTTCGCGGGCTGGTTGCTCGACGAGTTGGCATCCGAAGCGGAACACCAGGCGGAATCCGCCGAAGGCAGCCCGGCCTTCGCGATACGCATCTGGGCGGCCATCGCCAAAGCCGACCCGGGACGAGCCGGGCCAGCCCGCCGCAGGATGAAGGAATTCTCCCAAGGGCTGGACGAGGAATCCGCAGGACAGGCAGCAGCCGACGGTTCCGCTCTTACGGATCCCGCGCTCGCCGAAGCCCTACCGGAGGAAGTCCGCAAACTGACCAACCCCTCCGGACGCGGGGTCAGGAACGCTCCGCAGAGCGAACTTTGTGAGACGCCAACCAGGGTGGGACAGGAGCTACTCGCCGTGGGAGAGGCCCCGGACAAGGTGCGCACCCTACTCGCCGAAGTGAAGGAAGACGAGCAACTACTCAACGAAATGAAGCGTCTGTCAGCCCTCGGCGACAGCGCCCAACTGCGCAGGTGCCTCGACCAATTCATGAGGACAACCGCCAAGCAGAGCCCCGCCGCCGTCTGGCTGCCCTTCCTGTCGCAAGCCCTCTCCAGCGCCTCCGAGAACGTTGACAATGGCCTCCTCTCCCGCTTGGAAGGCGATTTTTCTGACACACCCCTACACATACGGGTTCTGACCTCGGCCGCCCTGGCGCACGCTGACGCGGGGCGTCGTGACAAAGCACTGCGATGCGTGGAAAAGGCGGCGGGGATCGCCGAGCGTATGACGGCCCCCCAGCCGCTCGAGTCGCTGATCATCGCCCAAGCGTTCGCGCACGTGGGTGACTTCGAGCAAACCACCCGGTGGGCTCCCCCTCCTCGCGGAGGCAAGCCGACCGGTAAGTCAGGCATCCTCTATCGGCGATCCACCCTGGCCGT
Source organism: Streptomyces sp. NBC_00775 (assembly GCF_036347135.1). Classification (NCBI taxonomy): domain Bacteria; kingdom Bacillati; phylum Actinomycetota; class Actinomycetes; order Kitasatosporales; family Streptomycetaceae; genus Streptomyces; species Streptomyces sp. NBC_00775. The sequence continues at coordinate 10,981,008 of NZ_CP108938.1, read as the reverse complement.
TGAAATGGGCTTGAACCCGAAGTTCGCCGTCACCCGCACCCTCGCTGACAACCCGTCGCGGATCGGACTCAGTGCTTCCGGAACCGACCTGCTGGGGGTGCTGAGCCGCCGAGCTGCCGGAGAACGGACGGACGCTCAGATGACCTCCCTGGAGACCACAGCACGCGCTCGTCTCGACACGGATCCCCTGATCGCCACCGGGCTCTCCCTGCTCCACGCCATGCTCGGTGACACCGAGCGCGCATGCGACATGGCGGCAGAGCTGCAGGACCCAGAGGCCCGGGGGGTGGCACAAGCGACCTTGGCCGCATATCTGGCGGGCATCCCGGCACACTTGGACTTGACCGTCGACGAGGACCTCTGGACACTTTCCGTGCTTCGGGTCCTCGCCCACCACGTCTATCCGGCCAGACCTGGCCACGATGCCGCTGTGCAGAACCTCGTCATCGAGGTCCTCAGTACCGGCAGTTGGTTCTGGGCCCTGCCGGTGCTGGGCCGAGAGATCCCCGGAACCGTACACAGGGTCGTCAACGTTCTCGACCAGCATCAGCGGGTAAGGCAGGCGAGATGGTGAACGCCACCCGTCTCATTACCTCACCGTTCAATGGGCTGCTCCCCGCGTACGCGGGGATGATCCCGCGCAGCGCATCATCATCTTCGGCACGACCGGCTGCTCCCCGCGCACGCGGGGATGGTCCCGGGGCGATGTCCCGGGGTTGGTTGACGAAGATCTGCTTCCCGCGCACGCGGGGATGGCCCCTACCTGACGTGGGACGACGACCTCATCGCCATCTGCTCCCCGCGCGCGGGGCTGGTCCCTACCGGCTCGGCTCCGTCCTGCGGACCCACCGCTGCTCCCCGCGCACGTGGGGATGGTCCCGCGATCCTCGTCTGGATTGTGGCCGCCGCTTTCTGCTCCCCGCGCACGTGGGGATGGTCCCCAGTCGACGATCCGGGGCAGGTTGTTGCCGGCCTGCTCCCCGCTCACGCGGGGATGGTCCCAGGTCGTCCTGCTCCACGAGAGTGTCGAAGCCCTGCTCCCCGCACACGCGAGGATGGCCCCGGCATGCTCGACCGCGTCTTCCGTGACGCGCTCTGCTCCCCGCGCACGCAGGGATGGTCCCGACGGAGAGCCTTCGTGACCACAGAAACCCCGCTGCTCCCCGCGTACGCGGGGATACAAGGCTGCACTGAGGCGGAGGCGAGTCCGAGTCCTCTTGAAGGGCGTTTTATCCCGGCCGGGCTGTTTGATAAAGCGGCGGTTCAAGCAGATCGTGGTCGCCCTTGAGTGCGAGCACGGGATTCAATGCGGGTACGGAAAATGCTCTGTGGGACCGGCTCTCGGTCGAGGTGCGGTCGGAGGTGGACAGCCTCGTTTTGGCCGGGCGGAACGTGCAGGCGATCGCTGTGTGCGTGAGCATGTCGGCCTGCCGGCGCCGGGTCTGCACCAGTGTGTTGATCTAGTGGATCAGCGACTCAGAGTATTGCGACAGGGGTCGACGAACTCGTGATCACGACGCGCGAAGTGGTCATGAGTCGCACCAATTCGAGGTCGATTCGCGGGTGAGCCGACGGCTTATGAGGTCAACCATCGTCACCTTGATCATGGCCTCGGAGCGGTGGGGGTGGGTCTCAGATCCGTGTTCCAGTCGACGCCGGTCACCAGACAGCGCGCCGTACGAAGCCGCTCGGGACGCTCGCCCTGAGCCTCACCGCGCTGATGCCGGTGAAGACGGCCCACACGCTGGAGCAGGAGGTCGACGGGGCACAGATCCGTGACGAGCAGATCAAAGTCGACGTCCAGGGACTGCTCCGCGACCTGACTGGCAACAACGATGTGCGTCCCCGGTCGCCCGGCAGCCTTCCCCGGCGGCCCGAAACGCTTGAGGAGATCGGCGTCCTTTGCGGCCCGGTCGATGTCGATGAAGCAGGAGTGGGCGACCGTCACGTGTTCGTCGCCGAACCGCTCACGTAAGACGCGAGCCGCGTCCAAGACCCGTTTGACCGTATTGCGGACCACAAGCGCACAGCCGCCGCCGTCGAGTTCAGTGGCGAGTCGATCGGCCAGGACGTCCAGGTCGTCGTCGAACCGCTCAACTCGGATGTCTCCACCGCGTGCGGAGGCTCCGGGCTGCTCGACGACCGGCTCACACCCAGGCGCCACTGCCGTCAGCAGCGGATATGCGCTCGCCTGCCCCAATACTCAAAGGCCGCAGTCCCTTCGCCAACCCCCGCATAGGCCTCCGCGAGTTGCCGACGCCTGGCCGCGGGCAGCGTCGCCGAGAGCACCACGACCGGCACCCGGTACTCACCCAGCCACGACAGCACCCGGTACAGATACGCGCTCATATAGGTGTCGTAGGCGTGCGCCTCGTCGATCACGATGACTTGCCGGCGATCGCGAGGTGACGCAGCACCAGGTGCCGGGACTTGAGCCCCGCGAACAACAACTGGTCCACAGTTCCCGCGACGAACGAGGACAACATGGCCTTCTTACGGCCCCGCAGCCATTCATGCGCTACAAGTTCCGCCGCAGCAGCCCGGATCGCAGTCGAGGGCCGCCACTGCTCAATCACAGCATCCGAGTCAACGGCCGTGATGGGCTGGCGGCTCTCACGCATAAGGTCGGCGTACTCGTCGTTCAGGGCAGCCTTGGAGTGCGCCACCAGCACAGAGACGCGGCTGCCGCCCTCGGCCGGCAGCCTCTCAAGCCAATCCAGGAGACGAGGAAACATCGCGTTTCCGGTCGCCATGGTCGGCAACGCAAAGAACACTCCCCCAGCACCCGCACGCGCCGCGAAGATCTCGGCAACAGCAAGAGCCGCCTCTGTCTTCCCCTCGCCCATCGGCGCCTCGACCATCAACAGCCCCGGCTCAGGCATCTCCCGCGCGAGCCGGACCGCCGCCTCCTGCACCGCCCGGGCCTTCGCCCCCGGAGGCAAATCGAACCGGGAGGAAAAAAGCTCCTGCACATCCCCGCGCGGAACGTCAGACCGCCACGGCGGCGGAAGACGCAGCCCCCGCCATGCCGCAGCCACCCGCTCCTCCCCGCTGCGCGGCGACTCCTCCGGAAAGTACGGAAACAACTCCGGGTTGCTGGCAATCCAGTCGGCGATGATCACCAAGGCGGTGAGCAGCACCTGCACCGGCTGCGACAATCTCGCCGTTCGCCACTCCCCCAACCGCCCGCGCACGCCGTACTCATCAGCACAAGCATTGAGTAACTCATCCTGCACCCGCCGCCACAGTGGGCGGCTGGGCCCTGGGGTGCGCAGCAGGTACGGCCGATCGTCCAGCGCCTTGATCTGACCGTGGTCCGGCGGCACCCCATGATGACCCCCCCCCCCCCCACCACAATCGTGAGCTGCCCGGCCTGCCGACCCGTCCAGCCGCGCGATTCGAGCCACTCACTGAAAAGCAACTGCCCGGCCAGGCCGTGAGGAGCCATCCTCCGGTCGGGGCCGAACCCGCGAGCCGTCCGCATCTCCAGACCCTCCGCACGCATCCGGTCAGCAAGTTCATCGACCTGACAGGCAAAGGCCGGCGTCGCCTTCCCGATGTCGTGGACCGCAGCGAGCCAGACCACGAGACACCGGGCATCCGTCTCACCCCCTGGCAAGGACTCGGCGATCAAGCCGCGCAGACTGGTCGGCACCCAGTTGTCCCACAACAGCCCCGCCACAGCAGCACTGTCTTCCATGTGCCGCCACAACGGCAGCCAGCCACACCGTCCGCACCGGACCTGCAAGTCGGCCACCCACCCCTGATCGGCGCCGCCCGTCACCTGTCATGGCCCGATGAATACATGCAAAGCCCAGGCTGCGTAGGCTTCTGCAGGAAATTGCCCGCTATCTGCGCGACTTCAAGCCTGGACCGCTCGGCACGTAGTAGGCAGACCGTAGAATCCGCTGCCGACCAACATCAACAGCTCGGAAGTGACCCGGTATGTCAGGTTTGACGGTTTCAGTGAAACTCTGCGAAAACCAAGCACCTTAGCCATGACGTCGCAGGTCACGCAGTCTGCTCCCCGCGCACGCGGGGATGGTCCCCAGCCCATGGAGGCAGCCTGATGGACGTCGACCTGCTCCCCGCGCACGCGGGGATGGTCCTCCGGGGAACAGCATGTCGAGCTCGGAGGAGTTCTGCTCCCCGCGCACGCGGGGATGGTCCCCGGTCGACCATCTTGGCGATCTCTTTGATCCGCTGCTCCCCGCGCACGCGGGGATGGTCCCGTCCACCAGTGGGTAGCCGTCGCGGTGTTCAGCTGCTCCCCGCGCACGCGGGGATGGTCCCACCCAACGAATCCTGCTCAATCCCTTGCGAATCTGCTCCCCGCGCACGCGGGGATGGTCCCACGGGCAAAATCGGTGGCGACCTTGCCCAATTCTGCTCCCCGCGCACGCGGGGATGGTCCCGTCTTGGTGTCGCCCAGTCCGCCCATGCAGGGCTGCTCCCCGCGCACGCGGGGATGGTCCCGTCTCCAACCCGAACCGGTTGTCGGCGGACTCCTTCTCCCCGCGCTTGCGGGGATTGTTCCGTTTTCGCCATGGCGATGCACTCGTCGCAATACTGCTCCCGCGCGCACGCGGGGATATTCCCAACGCACACCGCGACTGATGCCCGGCGCTGCTCTGCTCCCCACATCTGTGGGATGCCCGCGAGAACAAGGCCATCTGTCGGTATAAAACTGACGCGCGGCGTACCTACACACGGAGCTGGTCATCCAGCTGGCAGCCGGCCCGGTCGAATGCCTCACGCAACTCCTCCAGGACGCTCGGCTCCAGGCCGTCTCCCCCGAACTTGCGGCTGTCGCGGTCCAGTCGGCGCAGCAAGCTTTCAAAAACACGAATGGCACGGCGGGCATGCTCTTCGTCGCCCCAGTCCACCGAAGCCTCGTAGGCATCGAACGTCTGCTGACGAACGCTGCCCTGACGAGGCGTCACGACGTCGCTCCGCGAAGCCCTCGTTCTCCCAGCACTCCTCAATCGAAGGAATCCCTCACTCACGGGGCTGATTCCCTTTCCAACCCTCAGCTTGAGCAGGTCACGTGGAGGGTGAGGACGGTCTGACCGAGTGCGGCGATGCGGGTGGTGCCGCACCGCTTCGTGGGCGGGGAAATCGGTCGCGCCCCGTGCGGTGAGCCGTTACCTTCCGCCTGAGCGCAGTGAGGTGTGAGAGACGACCACGTTGGGGGTAAGGCATGGAGACCGAGGGCGCGCGGGCCGACCGTTTGGGCTTGTTGCTCGGCCAGTTCGACCAGGCCAGGGAGATGGCCCAGGTGCGGCTGACGGAGCTCGGCGACGAGGAGTACCTGTGGGAGCCGGTGCCCGGTTGCTGGTCCATCCGGCGCCGGGGCGAGGCGGTGACGCCCAGGGCGTTCGGGCCGGGTGAGTGGGTGCTCGACCTGGGCGCTGCGGACATCCCGGCACATGAGTACGCCGAGGTGGCCCGGCAGGCCGCCGGTGGCATGACCGTTGCCAAGATCGCCGATGACTGGAGTGTGAGTGTCGAGCGGGTCGAGCAGATCCTCGCCCGCACCGGCGCCCCGGAGCCCGACGCGACGCCGATCACGACCATCGCGTGGCGGCTGGGACACCTGCACTTCCAGTTCGCGGGTGCATGGGAGTGGACCTTCGGTGAGCGGCGGCAGGATCCGAAGCTGATGGTCGACTTCGCCCCCTCCGCCGCGTTGACGCTCGATCGGTTCTGGGCGGTGATCGACCGCTGGCGCGAGAGCGTCGCCACCGTCACCGAGGAGCAGCTCGACACGGTCGGCTTCTCGCAGTACCCGTACAGCAACGACTGCGACTATCCGTACAGCGGTGTGCTGTCGTCGACCAGCCTAGAATTCATCCATCACATGGCCGAGATCGCGTTGCTCCGCGACCTGTGGAGGGCCCGCTTCGCCGCTGGTGGGTAGGCCCGGGCGCGCCGCGAGGGTGTTCCACGGCGGGCGATTTCGGTCCACACGCCGGTGAACGGTCTGTTACCTGCCGTGTGGGCCTACCGGTCAGGCTGACGGCTCGTGTACTGGTCTGCCCCTCCGGCACCGGCGTGTCCCGCTCCGCCCTGCGTTTACTGCCCGCCGGCCTGCGGGTCCGTCACCACGGCCGCGGCACCCGACGGCGCCAGCTGCCGCTGGCCGCCAGGCCCCGCTCGGCGCCGGTAGGCCTGGATGCCTGCGGCTGGCTGACGTCTGCTCATCCGCGTTCGGTGGCTGAGGTGTTGGATGCCCGGGGCGCGATGGCCTGGCGGTGGCTGCCGCCGGCCGTGGGGTCCACTTCGGTCGGAGCGCCTTCCGACCGGGTTCACGGTCAGGGCTGTCGGGACGGGGTGCCTCAATCGTTCTTCGTCACGCGTGTAGTCAGGTCTGGCCCAAGCTTCGATCTTCTTCGCGGGGCATGAGACTGTCTGGTCGTGCCAGAGATGATGGGTGGGTTGGAGGCGGCCTTGGCTGAGGCGTCGTCTCCTTCGTGGACGCAACGTGCTCGCGCTGGGCGTGACCTTGCTTCCTTCGCTGATGTTCCTGAAGCTGAGGAAGTGCTGGTGGGGCTGCTGCTGGATGTCGAGGACACTGCGGTGACGCGACAGACGGCAGAGGCCCTGGCCCGAGAGGGGACGGCGGCCGCCGTGAGGCTCATCGCTCTCGCGGTTGTCGAAGCTGACGGCAACCAGGCTGACTGGCTGCAGACCGGGGTGCATGACGCGCTCGTGGGACCGGACGGTGTGCCGGATGTCGCAGCGGCCTGCGGGAAGCTCGCCCGGGACCAGGAAGAAACTGTCCGGCGGGGTGCCGCGCAGATCTCGGCGTGGACAGACGACACGGTGTTGACCTGAACCGACCTGCCCGTGGGCTGGTTCATGCAACCGCCGCTTGGGGGAGGCGGGGTTGGGTGTAGCTCTCGGCTCATACAAGATTTTCGTAGCCGGTGATCGCTCGGTCCGGGAGCGTGACCTGGTGCCCTTACGGCGAGATGCTGGGGCATGTCGAATGAAGTCTTGTACCTCCTGCTACCGCAACTCGCCTCCGTGGCCGTCGAGTCGGTCATGGTTGTCGACGGCGTCGTGGTCGTCTGCGCGCATACTCGGGACGGCCCGGCGCCGTGTACGGGGTGCGGGCAGAAGTCCGCGTGGCCGCACAGCAGTTACCAGCGGCATGTCACTGACGAGGCGGTCGGCGGCTGGCCCGTACGCATCGATCTGACGGTGCGGCGTCTTTACTGCGAGAACCTGTCGTGCCCAAGACGACGTTCGCCGAGCAGGTGAACGGCTTGACGGTGCGTTACCAGCGGCGGACCCCGGCCCTGCAAGCCGTGGCGACCGCGGTCGGCGTGGCTCTGGCGGGCAAGGCCGGTTCCCGTCTGCTGCACCACCTTCATCAGGCGCTGAGCTGGGCCACGCTGCTCAACTGCGTGATGAGGGTGCCCGATCCGCCGCTGCCCAGGCTGAGCGTGCTTGCGGTCGACGACTTCGCGCTGCGGCGCTCCCGCCGCTACGGGACGCTCGTGGTCGATGCGGAGAGCCGGCTGCCGGTCGACGTGTGGGACACACGCAGCGCCGAGCTGCTGGCCACCTGGTTACGCGCGCACCCGGGGATCGAGGTGGTCTGCCGGGACGGTTCGCAGACCTACCGCGCCGCGTTCAGCGCGGGTGCGCCCGAGGCGATCCAGGTCAGCGACCGTTTCCACCTGTGGCAGGGGCTCGGGCGCAAGGTCTACGAGGTCGTCGCGGCCCACCGAGGCTGTCTCCCCGAGCCCGGGCCGGATGCGACCACGGCCGCGGTGCCGGGTGGTCTGACCGCCGCCCGCACGCGCCGTCTGCACGCCGCCGTGCACAGCCTGCTGGACGAGGGGATGGCGCTGCGGGCCATCGCCCGTCACCTGGCCCTCGACCGCAACGCCGTCCGGCGCTACGCGCGCGCCGCAACCTGGCAGCAAGTCGCCCCGACCTGGCCCAAGAGGGCCGGCATCCTCGCCCCCTACCAGGGCTATCTGCACCGGCGGTGGGCCGAGGGCGAGCACAACATCGCCGCCCTGTTCCGAGACGTCGCCGCCCGTGGCTTTCCCGGCAGCGAGGCCACCGTCCGCCTCTACGTGTCCTTGCACCGCGATGCTCTGGACGCCGGCCTGCCCCCACCTGCACCGGCCCGCAGTGCCTTCGAAGTCTCCCGGCTGCTGATGTCCCGCCCGGACCGCCTGGACGAGGACCAGCGCACCTTCCTGAAGCAACTGCTGGAACGCTGCCCGGAACTGACCACCCTCTCCAACCGCATCCGTTCCTTCGCGAACGTCTTCGCCAAGAAGCGCAGCGATCTGCTCGACCTCTGGATCACCCAGACCAAGATGGACGGGATCGCCCAGCTGACCCGCTATGCCGCCGGTCTGCTCGACGACCTCGACGCAGTCCGGGCCGGCGTGACCCTCCCGCACAGTTCAGGGGTGGCGGAGGGCCGGGTCACGGACCTGAAACTGGTCAAACGCCAGATGGCGGGCAGGGCCGGCATCCGGCTACTCCGCAAGCGCGTCATCCTCGTCGCCCACTCCCGCCGCAGCCTCCAACGACCCGCCAACGACGACCTCTGGACGATCACCGGCTACGAAAATCTTGTATGAGCCTAGCTCTCCTGCAGGGACCTGAGCGGACGGGCTGTGATGTCGTCCGCGCTCCTGCTTAAAGGCCGTCTATCGAGTGCAGTTGGGCGAACTCGTCGGCGAGTATGCCCATCATGAGGAGGTCGCGGTGGTGGCCAGCGAGGAAGACGTGGTCGCGCAGGCGGCCTTCCTCGACGAACCCGAGCCGTCGATGAAGCTCCAGCGATGCCTCGTTGTGGGCGAAGATCCGTGCTTCGCACTTGTGATAGCGCCGCTCGGCGAACATGAAGCGCAACAGCAGCACGACAGCTTCTGCAGCATAGCCTTTGCGGCGGTGCTCAGCGCCGATCGTGACGCCGTACTCGAACCAGCCCATCCGTGGGTCGGCATGGTGCGAGCCGACAGCACCGACCACTTCCCCTGTTTCGACGGATTCGATGGCCAACCCGAAGCAGTCGCCGTCGGACTTGGAGGTGGCCTGTTCCTTCGCCCAGCCACGGAAGCTCTCTGCGGACCGGGGCGGATTCAGCAGGTCACCCATCCGCTCCTCGTCCTCGGCGAACTGCATGAACGCCGTCCAGTCGTCAGGCTCAATACCGCGCAGACGTATCCGTTTGCCGTTCCAGAATGAGGTCATCCCCTATTGGATCAAGACGCGGCGTCTCGTGTCCATGCTCGGCGAAGTGCGGTACGAATCAGGCGGTGAGGGCGTATCTTCCCTGGTCGCAGGACGGGTAGAGGCCTCCGTGTTCCTGCGTGAGGTGGTACTGCCGGTAGGTTGAAAGGTCGCCGTTGGCGGTGACGGCGCGGAGTTTCAGGACGGCCTCGGCGCCGTCGAGTCCCCAGCGGGCCCCGCTGATATCGAGGCGGTCGGCGATCAGATGCCGGGCGGCGCCCTCGATGATGCCCGTGGCGATGGGCCAGCCGTTCGCGAGCGCCTGATCGTAGTGCAGGTACTCGTTCTTGGTGCGCAGGTAGCGGACACGCAGGTCGGCGCGATGACGTTGTCCGGTGCTCAACTCGGCCTCGTTGACTTGGACCTGGATGGCGTCGGCGACCTGTTCGGCGTCGCCGTTCAGAATCGCGAGGGCCTGGGCGGCGACCCGCTCACCGCACAGGCTGCCCACATCACTGTCAGCGGCCCCGGCGGGCATGACTGTCAGCGGTGCCGGCGGGCCGGTGTGGCCGGGAAACGCCGGAGCACCCCCGGCGCCCTTCGATCCTCCTCGAAGTGTTGGTCCGGGCCGTATACGCGGGGCGACGATCGTGCGGACCGAACAGAGAGCGAACGAAAGGGCATCACCATGGGATTCCGCAAGAGCGCGGCACTCGTCATGGCATCCGTGGCGCTGGCCACCGGCGCTCTCGCCGATCCTGCCTGGTCCGCGCCGGCGGGCGGGAGCGACAATGCGCAAGCGACCGTCGAGGGAGTGGACGGCGTGCCGGCACGGGGCGACGGCGGCGACTGCGCCTACGGACGGCTCTGCCTCTACACTCAGCCGAACTTCAAGGGAACCCGCTTCGACCTCTACGTCTGCGGCGACTACCGGCTGGCCCAGTGGAACGGCTACGGATCAGCCTGGAACAACCAGACGGTGGGAACGGTCGCCGCGTTCAAGAACAGCACCTTCACCGTCATCGGCAGCATTCCGGGCCGCGAGGTGAACGGGACGATCCACGGATACTCCAGCTACAACTTCTCGCCGGTCTGGTACGCGTACAACTGCTGACCGAAGTCGGGGTTTCGGGGTCGGGGTCGGGGTCGGGGTCGGGGTCGGGGTCGGGGTCGGGGTCGGGGTCGGGGTCGGGGTCGGGGTCGGGGTCGGGGTCGGGGTCGGGGTCGGGGTCGGGGTCGGGGTCGGGGTCGGGGTCGGGAGTAACGCCCGGGATCCGTGGTGCGACACCCCAGCACTCCAGTGGAACGGTGCCCGTACTCCGACCGTGGCTCGTGATACTGCCGGTCAGGGCCTGTGTGCACAGGGCTGCGGCCACCGTCTGCGCACATGATCTGCCCGTCGGCGGTGGGTGTGCAGGGTGCCATCCGGCACGGTGACGGCATGGCCGGTGAGGTGGACGCGGTCTCCGCGTACTGCGGTGCGGAGTAGGCCGGTGCGCGCGGATGTAGGGAGGCCGGTGGGCATGTCGCGCCGGCCATGTCGCGCCGGCCAGTACGGGGCGAGGAGCGTGTGGGCGCTGCCCGTGGCCGGGTCTTCCAGGATGCCTCTGGCGGGCGCGGAGTAACGGGAGACGACGTCGCGGTCTGGGCCGGGCCCGTCCGCTGCAGTGGTGATGATGCCGCGCAGGCCCTGGCGGTTCGTCAGGGCTGCCACTGCGTCCGGGCCGGGAGTCACGGCCCGGACGGCGGCCTCGCCGGGCAGGATCGTCAGCAGATCACCGAGCCTTAAGTGGTCGGCTCCGGAAGTCCTGCGGGGGTTGATCAGGCTGACTGGGCGGCGGAGGATTCTTCCTGGTGTTCGGTGGTGCGCCGGTCGAGTCTGGCCAGCAGATCGTCCAGTTCGGAGGTGGTAAACCTCCACTGGAACGGCTGTGCCGTGGCGTTGTAGCGGTCTTCGAAGTCTCGGAGCCGCTCCCTGACCTGGGTCAGCTTGGTGAAGTCGTTGGGCGAGACGACCTTGCGCTGCACCACGGAGAAGTAGATCTCCACCTGGTTCAGCCATGAGGCGTGGACAGGGGTGTGCACCAGGACTGCGTTCGGGAACGCCGCGACCAGCCGGTCGGCGGCTTTCGTGCCGCGGTGGGAGGAGCCGTTGTCGACGATCCAGAACACCCGTTTAGCACTGGCGTAGGGCTCCTGGCTCATGACCTGGGCGACCAGGGCCATGAACGGCTCGATGCCGGTGCGCGCCTCGGTGCGGCCGAAGACCTTCGCACGGTGGACGTCGTAGGCAGCCAGGTAGGCCAGCGCGCCGCCCCCGCCCGTAGGTGTGGTTCACCCGCATGGCGCGGGCCGCTCCGGGGGCCAGGGTGGGGTGACAGCGGCACCTGGCCTGGATGGAGGTCTTTTCGTCAGAGCTGACGACGTACTCCTCCGCGCCCAGCGGAACACCCTCGAACGTGCGGGCGTACAACTCCAGGACCCGCTTGGCCTTGGCACGGAAGGCCGGGTCGCGGATGAAGATCCATGACTGGTACTGCCAGGGCTTGATCGCGTCCTGGCGTAGCCAGCGGCGCACGGTGGACGCCGAGACGGGGCCGGTGATGCCGCGCGCCGTCAGTTCGGCGGCCAGTTCGGGGCACGACCAGCGCGACAGCGGGATGCCGGTCTCGGCCGGTAACTGGCATGCCAGGGCCTTGGTCTGGGCGACCTGCACCGGGGTGAACCGGGCGGGGCGCCCGGAGCGTCTGGCGTCGGCCAGGGCCGGCAGGCCGCCCTGGGCGAACCGGTTTCGCCACCGACGCACCGTGTCCAGGTGCAGGCCCGTCTCCCGGGCGATCCGGGCGTTGGAGTGTCCCCACGCCGCGTGCAGCACCACCTGCGCCCGGATCCGGGCCTGGTGAGGGGTCTTGTGACCGGAGGCCGCCTTCTTCAGGTGCTGCCTTTGCGAGGCGGTCAGGGATATCGGGCAGGCGGCGGCAACGGGCAAGGCAGGCAAGCCGATCAGCAGAAGTGGATCTTCCCTGCGGGAGTTTGCAGCGCCCCCGCCACGACGACCGGGCGGGATGGACGCATGCCCACCGTGCCGGAGTCGACCAAGTCCCTCCCTCGCCCAGAAGCTGACCGCCCGCGCCCGCGCCTCCTGGCCCCAGCTTGCGGGTCTGGACGTCCGTCACCTCGGCAGTTCGCCTATGTCGACGGCGAACTGGCTGACGGACAGAGCGGCGGTCTCCGCCAGGGACTGCAGCCTGTGCACGACCCGGACGCTCCCGAGGACACCGACGACGGGAGTTCGGATGGGTGTGAGGGGGTCACGAGGCCGGCGTGGCCAAGTAGTCGCCGTGCTCCAGGTCATGGAGAAGTGTCGGATGGGTGGGAGACCAGCCGAGCAGATCCTGTGTGTGAGCACTGGAGACGGGCGCGTCGAAGCCGTAGACCCTGGCCATGAACGGGCTGACGTAGTGCCTGGCAGCCTCGTCGGGGGTCAGCGAGACCGCGGGCAGGTCCAGGCCCCGGGCGATGGTCTGCGCGATGCTCTTCATGGTGACGCCGCTTTCGGCTACTCCGTGCAGCACACTGCCCGCAGGAGCCTTCTCCAGGGCCAGGCGGAACAGGACCGCGGCGTCGATCCGGTGCACTGCGGGCCACCGGTTGGTGCCGTCGCCGACGTAGGCCGAGACGCCGGTCTTTCGCGCGGTGGCGATGAGCATGGGGATGAAGCCGTGGTCTTCAGGGCCGTGGACGGTAGGAGCGAGGCGGACCACGCTCGCGCGTACTCCGCGGGCGGCGAAGCCCAGACAGGCTCGCTCGCCCGCGATACGGAAGGCGGCGATCCCGGCCGCGTCGGGTTCGTCCTTCTCGGTGGTCTCCCGGCCGGCGGGCATGACCAGCGTGCCCGAAGTGATGACGAGCGGCTTGCCCGAGTGTTCCAACGGCTGGCCGAGAGCCTCGATCGCGGTCCGGTCGCGCCTCATCATGTCGTCGAGGTCGGAGAAGTCGCCGCCGTAGGCCATGTGCAGGACACCGTCGGCGGCCTCGGCGCCGCGGCGCAGGCTGTCGTGGTCGTCCAGGGAGCCGCGGTGTGGTGTGGCGCCCAGCGACTCCAGCCGGGTGGCTGCGGCATCCGAGCGCGCCAGACCAGTGACGTTGTGGCCGGCCGCGACGAGCTCGGCGACGACGGCGGGGCCGGTCTGGCCAGAACCACCAGTGACAAAGATATGCACGAAACGCTTCCTCTGTGGGTGTGTCCACCGGGCCGCTGAACGGTTCCGGTGTGGGTGAGGCGGGAGTGGCCTGCCTTCGAGGACGGGAGCGCAGCCACGTGTCGCATGCGCCCTGTCAGCGCCTGCGAGGCGGAACGGAGACCTTGATCGCCTCGACGGCGTTCGGACCGAAAGGTCGGGGTCGCTGCCACCAGCGACGAAAACCTCCCACTTAATGTCGGCCACTGGCGCTAAGTAGTGCCAGTGACTGACATTACGTAGCGCCAGTCACTGACGTCAAGTAGTGCCAGCCGCTGGCGTATGCGGTATCTTCGAGGGGTGCCACGAAGCGGAGCAGAAGCGCGCCGCCGCCTTCAACAGGCGGCTCTGGAGCTGTACCGGGAGCGCGGGTTCGATCAGACCACTACGGCTGAGATCGCCGCCCGGGCAGGCGTCAACGAGCGCACGTTCTTCCGGCACTTCCCGGACAAGCGCGAGGTGCTCTTCGGCGGCGAGGCCGACCTGCGCGCCGCGCTGACGCAGGAGGTCGCTGACGCCCCCGATGACCTGCAGCCACTCGGCATTCTGCTGTGCGCCTTCCGGAAAGCCGGACGAATCCTTGAGGACAACCGCCCGTTTGCCGAGCCACGGCTGGCGGTCATCGCCAAGACGCCAGCCCTGCGAGAACGTGACTTGGCCAAGGCCGCAGCCCTCACCGAAGCCCTAGCGGAGGCGCTACGCCAGCGCGATGTCCCCGACCGGCTGGCCAGCCTGGCCGCACACACCGGCTGGGCCACCTTCCACCACGCCGCCCAAGCCTGGATCGACGACCCCTCACAGGGCTTGGACACACATCTCCTTGAAGCCTTCGACGATCTGCACGCCCTCTCCGCGACCGTCCCACCGGAGCAGACGCGGCCTGAAAGCTGATACCGCTCCGCCCGCGACCACCTATCGCCGCGAAGCCTTCGCTTTTATCCCTGCGCTCTGCCCGTGGACGGTTGGTTGGGCGAGGGCCGGGACATGGAACGGCCATCGCGGGACTCTCCAGGTAGGTGAAGACCAGGGGAGGGCGCGATGGCCGTCGCTGTCAGTGTGCTCGGGGCGGGGGCAGGCCGCCAGGGCAAGGCCAACCTGATGCGCTTCCGCACGGGTTGGTACGACTGTCTGTCCCGACGGGCGGATGCGTTGTTCGAGCTGACGGACGCCCTGCTGGCAGCCGGTCCGGTCATTTCCCTGCCCTACCTGTCGCTGGACGGGCTGCACCGTCGTGGTCACGGGAGCACCTATGCGGCTCTGGCCAACGGCCGTGCGGGGGCCGAAGCGGCACGTGCGCTGTTGGCCGACTCGCTGCCTCGCGCGTCGTGTCCGGTATTCGCGGTGGACGTGAGTGTGTGGGTCCGCAGCGACGCGGAGTGCTCACCCGGACGCGGCTACTACTACCACCCCTCGAGGCACTCGGCGGGACAGCCGATCGCGGCCGGCTGGGCCTACTCCTGGCTCGCCGGCCTGGAGTTGACGACGAACTCGTGGACCGCTCCGGTCGATGCCCGGCGCCTGGTCCCGGGCGAGAACCCGAGCACGGTCGCCGCCCGCCAGATCCGCGGCCTGCTGCAACAGAGTCCTGAACTGGGCCTGCAGACACCGCTGTTCGTGTTCGACCGTGGCTACGACTCCGTGCGCCTGGCCCTCGAGCTCACCGCCGCCCCGGCCCAGATCCTTGTCCGGGTCCGGTCCGACCGGTCCTTCTACGCCGACCCGCCGCCCCGGCTCAGGACGGCTGCCGGGAGGCCGCGCCGCCACGGCGCGAAATTCGCCTGCCCCGACCCCACCACCTGGCCGGCCCCGGACGCCGTCCACACATGCACGGACGAGCAATACGGCGCGGTGACCGTGCAGATATGGCACCGCTTGCACGCCAAGACCCAGCAGCACGACGGCCACGGCAGCCGCGGCCCCCGCCCCATCGTCCCCGGCACCCTGGTCCGGCTCACCGTCGACCGGCTGCCCGGCCGGAGCCGGGCACCGAAGACCTTGTGGCTGTGGTGGACAGGACCACCCGGCCACACCCCCAATCCGGACCTGCTCTGGCGGGCCTACACCCGCCGCTTCGACATCGAACACACCTTCCGCTTCGCCCGCCAGACTCTGAACTGGACCCTGCCCCGGCCCCGCACTCCCGAGCAGGCCGACCGGTGGACCTGGCTGATCATCGCCGCCTACACCCAACTTCGCCTCGCCCGAACCCTGGTGGCCGACCACCGACTGCCCTGGGAGAAACCGCTGCCGCCTGCCCGGCTCACACCTGGCCGTGTCCGCCGACGATTTCGTCACGTTCAGGCAGCAGTGGGAACACCAGCCAAGCCGCCACAACCCTTCGGACGCTCCGCAGGCCGTCCACAAGGCACCCGGCGAGGACCCGCACCCCGCCACCCCGCGGTCAAAACAGCTGCAAGACCCGCGACCCACCACCCTCAGGGATAAAAGCGAAGCTAAGGAACGGAAGGCGGCCCCGGGCGCGATTCCCGGCGCCCCGGACAGCCCCTGCGGCACGGGCACTTTCGTGCAGGGCGCGGCCGGGAAGTCCACGGTGACGGCGCGTTCCTCGCCTGCGTGCGTGACGAGGATGCCGTGCCACCGGCTCGTGAACCGCGCCGTGCCTTCGCCATGGAATCCCCGCTCGGCGCTTCCGGCAGCGAGACCTGTTCGGCGATGGAGAGCGCGGCGTGGTGGGGAAGTATCACCCCGCCCGAGCCGAACCGGAGTTGTGGTGCTCGGCGACCCAGTAGCGCATGTAGGCGAGGTGGTCTGCTTCCTGTGCCAACTGAGCAGTGTCGTCCGGGATGCGGTGGCGGTCTTGCGTACGCTCTGGCCGGACGGTGAGGAAGCCGCGCGAGGGTCCGCTTGTGGTGAGTCGCCGTGGACGATCGCGGGACGTCTCCTCGATACCGGACACAGCGCTGGATGAAGGCAGGTGATTGGGCGTCAAACGCCGTTGTCAGTGCCTCCCCATAGAGTGAACACATCACTCGGGGATCCTCGGAGGGGGAGCAGAAACATGTCCGCAAAAAAGATCCAGCACAAGGTGAATCACGTCGCGCTGGTAGTGGACTGTTCGGGTTCCATGCGTCCGCACGAGAGTCAACTCATTCGCGTTGTGGACGAGTTCGTGGCGGGATTGAAGGCCGAATCGGACAGTCTCGGACACGAGACGCGGATCAGTCTTTATTCCTTCGACCACAAGGTGGAGAACCTGGTCTGGGACATGGACGTGAAGCATCTGCCGTCCATGCGGGGGCTGTACCGGGTCAACAATGGCGCTACGGCGCTCATTGAGGCTTCTTTGAAGTCCCTGGACGACCTGGACCATATCTGGGAGGAATACGGCGAGCACAGCTTCCTCCAGATCGTGGTGACGGACGGCGAGGAGAACGCGTCCGGCGGCGACCGGCGGCACGACGGCGACATGGCCATCCTCGGCCCTTGGCTCGACAGGATCACGGCGAGGATGAGCGGGCTTTTGGGCCACTGGACTTCCGCGATCCTCGTTCCGAACTCCCTGGCCAAGCGGACCGCCCAGAACTACGGTTTCCCGGCCGGGAACATCGCCATCTGGGATGCGGATTCCCAGAAGGGCGTCGAGGAGGCGATCGGCACCGTGCGCGCTGCCGCCACCAGCTTCCTCCGCGGGCGGGAGCAGGGGGTGCGCGGCACGAAGAACCTGTTCGCCGTCGGCCAGGACATATCGGTTGACGAGGTGCGGGCGAACCTCGAACCGATTCCGGCCGACAAGTACCGGATCCTGAAAGTCGACAAGGAGGTCGAGATCCGACCCTTCGTCAACTCACATCCGGGCGTGACGTACGAACGTGGTTCGTGCTACTACCAGCTGGGCGCCCGGGCTCAGGTTCAGCAGAACAAGGAAGTCATCGTGGTCGAGAAAGACACCGACCGCGCCTACACGGGCGACGCGGCGCGCAGTCTTCTGTTCGGTACCGGAATTCAGGGGACCGTCTCCGTGAAGGCGGGGAACAACCCCAAGTTGGAGGTGTACGTACAGAGTCGTTCGGTGAACAGGAAGCTCAAGCCGAACACCCGTCTGCTCATCATGCTCTGAAATCAGAGAGCGAAGAGCGGAGTGGCCCGGAAGCAGCCCGCTCCCATTGCCCGGCTCCGCGATGAGCAGCAGATGTCGCCCCGTGCGGTCACCGGCGGCACAAGGCGGCGCGAAGGCCGGGGGTTTGTTCACAGACTCTGACGGCGACGCCTGTACCGCATCCTGACGAAGCGGGTGGCCTCGGCGACCGCACCAGCTCAAAGCGGCAGGCATGTTGGGCACGTTCGGCGGCTCTGTCGCTGATCTTGTGACGGATCCGATGAACGTGCCCAGCCTGGTGGGCTGAACTGGTCCAGGCTGGTGGGCCGAACGGGTCCGGTGCGACCCTGCTCGCATGAGCCTCGACGACAACGACTACTGGCAGCGCTGGATAGCGAGGTTGCTGGCCGTCCTTGCTGCTGATCCTTCTGATCAGCTGGCCTGGGCCGGCGAGCACCACGTGAGGACTGCCGCCGTCGCCGACGACGCCGCTTTCATCCTGCATCTGGCCGAAGGAATGGCCGAGCGGGGCACTCTCGAACCCCAAGCCCTCCAGGGCCTCAAGACCATCGACCGGTTCTTCGGCGAGATGGCCGTCCGCGGCCCGGCCGGCCGGTGGGCCGATGCACTGACTGCCGATACGGCCTGGAGTGAGGTACGAACTGTGGCCCGCCGGATCCTCGTCGCCCGGCTGGGCGAATGGCGTCTGCCACTGCCACGCCGCGTGCCGCCTCAGCACATCTATGACTGAGCACGTTCGTCGGCTCTGTCGCTCATCACGTGAGGGAACCGGTCGGGCCCTGGTCAGGATGCGTCTGCGGAGGAGACCGAAGCCGGCGCGGCCGTAGCCCGTCCGTTTGATCAGCTTCGCTCCGGTGCTGTGTTGCTCGACCTGGCCCGAGCTCCATGTCGAGGGCAGGCCGGCGACGACGGCCCGCGCGAAATCCCCTTGCCCAATGGTCAAGGATCGTTGACCATTGCTCGTATGCCTACCGATGATCTTCCCGAGACGTTCCACGTCACCACTGACGCGCAGCTGCGCGCCGTCTCCAACCTCACGCGCCACCGGATCATGGCCGTGCTCCGCTTCGAGCCGGCGACGATTACGCAGATCGCCGCCCAGGTGGGCCTCGCGAAGGGCAGTTCCAGCTATCACGTGCGGCTCCTCGAGCAGGCCGGCCTGGTGAAGGTGGTACGAACGCGGAAAGTGCGGGGGGTCACCGAGCGGTACTACGCCATGGCCGCACGGGCGATCGTGCTGCCGGATCCCGGAGCGGGGCAGCCGGATGTGCTGATGCGGCATGCGGTGGCAGACCTGGAGGCGGCGCCGGTGGATAGCGAACGGCACGTACGGATGGCGCATCTGCGGCTCACCGAGGAGCAGTTCGCGCAGCTGGGGGCGCGGCTGCAAGCACTGGCCGACGAGTACCGGGAGCTGTCCGATCCGTCGCTGCCGGACGCGTCACTGCTCTTCGCACTGTTCCACCCGACACCGCGCGAGCAGGCCGAAGAGGACGCCAAGTGACCTCAGACGTCCGGAAGTTGCCGACCGGGTTCGGGAGGCTGTGGACTGCGCAGACGATCTCCTCGCTCGGGGACGGAGTGTCGCGCTCGCGGTGGCACACGGCGGGGACTGCCCAAATACTTAGACGAGCCTCAACTCCACTCACCCCCCGGCTCAGTGCCGACTACTGCGATCACTACCTGCCCCAACCAACTGCTGTCGTTGGCTCGCAGAGTCTCCCCCGTTCCCGGAGCAATTGAAGCCACACCGCCCGATGCCGACGTCAAACCCGTCGAGGAACCATCCCGAGCATCGCTGGCTCTCTCGCCGACTGGCCTCCACGGTGGATACCCGCAGGGGCGGGGATGGTCCTTGGATTCCGTCGAGCGCGATCCATCCCGGTTCATGCTCCCCTCACCCGCGGGAAGTTGACTTGCTCCTCGGGCTGAAGCCCGAGGATTCTGGCCTTCTCGTCCGTTGCTGTGCCGCTACGCGGCACGGGGTTCGGTGGAGAATCCGTGGCTTCCTGTTTCTTCGCGCTGTGCCGGGACGAGTCCTGGTCTTACCGGTGCTCCGCAGGCTGCAACCGCCAGTCCGGCGGCCGTTTTCACGTTCTTCGCGGCATTGTGGTCCCGGTCATGGACCGCACCGCACGCGGCGCACGTCCAGGTCCGTACGTGCAGGGGCTTGGGGCCGTCTTTGGCCCCGCACTCCGAGCAGGTCTGGCTGGTCGGTGTGAACCGGCCGATCTTCACCACAGTCCGCCCGTACCTGACCGCCTTGTACTCCAGCATGGCCACGAACTGTGCCCAGCCCGCATCGTGCACACTCTTGGCCAGCCTGGTGCGCGCGAGTCCTTTGACCGCCAGGTCTTCCACACCGATCGCTTGGTTGTCGCGGATCAGCTTCGTGGAGAGCTGGTGGTGGAATTCTTTGCGCGCGTCGGTCACCTTCGCGTGGGCGCGGGCGACCTTCAGGCGGGCCTTCTCGCGGTTCCTGCTGCCTTTCTGCTTGCGGGACAACTCCCGCTGCGCTCTTTTGAGCTTCTTCTCCGCGCGGCGCAGAAACCTGGGGGAGTCGATCTTCGTGCCGTCGGACAGGACCGCGAAATGGGTCAGGCCGAGGTCGATGCCGACCATCTGGTCGGACTCGGGCATCCGGGTGGCGTCGGTGTGCGGGTTGGAGTCGATGACGAAGGAGGCGAAGTGCCGCCCGGCCGCGTCCTTGATCACGGTGACCGAAGAGGGCTGGGAGGGCAGAGTCCGTGACCACTTCACCTTCACCGCCCCGATCTTCGGCAGGTTCAGCCGCCCGTTGTCGGTGATCGACCAGCGGGCGTTGGCCGTGAAGCGGATCGACTGCCGCCTGTCCTTGCGGGACTTGAACCGGGGCGCACCCACCTTCGCGCCCTGCCGCTGCCCCTTGAGGGAGGCGAAGAAGTTCCGGTAAGCGGCCTCCACATCGCGCAGCGCCTGCTGGAGCACCACCGAGGAGACCTCACCCAGCCAGGCCCGGGAAGCGGTCTGCTTCGCAGCGGTGATCAACTTCTTGGACAACTCGCCGGCCGCTGGGAAGGCCTCGCCCGCTCGGCGGGCGTGTTCCCGGGCGCGCACGGCGTCGTTGAACACGACGCGGGCGCACCCGAACGCCCGTGCCAGCGCGGCGCGTTGGCCGGAGTCCGGGTACAGGCGGAAGCTGTACCGAAGCTGCATGACCCCCACGCTAGACACTTGAGTTACCAGCAGCATGCAGAAGATCAGAACTGTCCGACACTGTATTTTCATGACGCATGTGCACTTGGTCTTCGTGACAAAGTTCCGGCACAACGTATTCACGGACGATCACCTGACGCGGATGGAGGAGATCATGCGGTCGGTGTGCGCGGACTTCGAAGGCGAGCTGGTGGAGTTCAACGGTGGGGACAGCCACGTCCACCTCCTGGTGAACTTCCCGCCCAAGGTCGCCGTCACCAAACTCGTCAACTCCCTCAAAGGCGTCTCCTCCCGCCGACTGCGCCAGGAATTCCCCGACCTGGCACGCCACTACTGGCGGGCCAACAAGCTCTGGGCCGGGTCCTCCTTCGCCGGCACCGTCGGCGGCGCCCCGCTCTCGGTGGTCAAGCAGTACATCGAACAGCAGAACCGGCCGGTGTGAGCATCGCCCGGCTCCGCCGTGACCAGCCCTCGCGGCGCTCCGCGCCATGGTGGTGAATACGCGGCATCCGGCTCCGCCGGACCGGAATCCGCGACGCTCCGCGTCGCCACCATCAGATTCGCTTCACCCCCGGCCTGAAGGCCGGAGCACTGCGAATGAATCCCGGTAGCGAGACCTACGCATTACGAGAACACGAGCGATCATGTCGCCTCGTGACGACTCATGACACCGCATGCGCTCGAGCCTGATCAGACCACATGCCCCACGTTGAGCACGCGTAACTCATGCCGAACAGTCCAAAGGCGTCCGGCCACCCCATGGCCACCCCGGGCCACCTGCGCCACACCTCGGTAGTTACACATGGCAGTTGTCGGACATCAACACCCCAGTCGCAGGGAGCAACTTCCTGGGCTGCGCTTCAGGGGGTGGGTTGGTCGAGCCAGTCCGCGTAAGTCGGTCCGGCTAGGGTGGCGTGTGGGCTGGGGAGCAGGCCGCCGTTCTCGAACAGGTCCCGGTCGGGGTTGGTCGGGTCACTCACTTCCTCGATGCGGGACGGGCTGCCCTGCCGAGTGGCCAGCTGGCGTGCTGCGTCGGCCAGGTTCTCGGCTCGGGGGCCGGCGATCTCCGGGTACGGTGCGCCTGCGGGCGCCGGTTCCGCATCGGTGGCGACCTCGACCAGTTTCTCGGCGACGGTGCGGGCGGCGACGAGTTGGGTGCGCATGTTGGGTACGTAGGCGACCTCGCCCTGGGTACCCCAGCCGACCAGTTGTTCAACGAACTCGTGGAACTGTGCGGCCCGCACGATCCGGGTGGGGAGCGGGCCGGCCAGCGCTGCTTTCTCGTGGGCCAGTTTGGCCGCGTTGTAGCCGGTGGTGGAGCCGTCGATGCCGATGATCGACACCACCACCATCCGGCGGACGCCGGTCTTGTGTCCGGCCTGGTGCAGGTTACGAGCGGTGGTGGTGAAGAACTCGGTGGCCGCCGCCTGCTCGGGCGATGGTGTGCTGGACACGTCAATGATCACTTCGACGCCGTTCAGGGCTTCGGCCAGGCCTTCCCCGGTGACCACGTCCACGCCCGAGGAGCGTGAGATGGGCACGACTTGGTGGTCGCGTTCCTCAAGCACCCGCGCAACGTGCCTGCCGACACGGCCCGTCGCTCCGACGACTGCGATCCTGGTGGGCTTCTGCATGATGGCTACCTTCTTTGGACAGTTGGTGGGCTTTCAACTCGATGACGGAGCGCGGCTCGAGAATGTGACCAGCTCCGTCGGAGATGCTCGGCGACTTCCTCCCTTCCGACGCCGGGGCACCGGACTACTGGGTCGACAGCTTCATCCCGCCCCACACGCGCCAAGGCCGCGCGATCGAACGCGGCCCCACCGTGCAGGGCACGGAGGAAATCTGTGCTCTGATCAGCACCGATGAGATCGTCAACCTGTCCCCCGACCGCACGCTCCGGTACTGGGCCCGGCCCGACATCGCCTACCTGCCCCGAACTGACTTGCGGTCATTGGGCTGGAGGGGGCGCGTAGCGGGGGTCGCCGGAGTAGGTGACGGCCATGGTCAGCCGGGCGGGACCGGGGCCGGCGTTGCGGTAGACGTGGTCGCGATCGCCGCGCATGCGCAGGGCGTCGCCTGCTTCGAGGGTGAAGTCGGCACCGCCGGCCTCGACCTCGAGCCGCCCCTCGTAGAGGTGGAGCAGTTCCCGTGTTCCTGGCGGATGCGCGGGGGAGCCCATCTCGTCGTGCTCGGCGATGAGAAAGTCCCAGAACTCGATGAACGGGGCCTGGCCGTCGTTGGCGAGCAGCCGCCCCACACTGTGCTGTCCAGCGCGGTGAACCTCGGCGTCGGCCGCGCGCACCACCTGGCCGAGTTCCCCGGGCGGTTCGACGAGACGGCCCATCGAGGTGCCCGGAGTGGCGCTGATCCGGGCGAGCGTGGCGACGCTGGGGTTGGTGCGGCAGGTCTCGATCTGCTGCAACATCCCCCGGCTGACCCCCGACCGTGAAGCCGGGTCATCCAGCCGCCAGCCCCGCAACCGTCGCATCGCCCGCAGGTTCGCGGCCAGTGTCCGGCCCACGATCTCCGCTGGATCCTTCATTGACATCACCTCTTCCCCACGCTCAATATATCGGATCAGAAGCAAGTATATTGGCTCTGATTCTCGCAAGGAAGGCCCACGATGAAGACGATCTCCCACTCGATCGAGATCAACGCTCCGGCCGCGGAAGTCTGGGAGGTGCTCACTGACCTGACCGCCTACTCGGACTGGAATCCCTTCATCCGCGAGGCGTCCGGCCAGGTCACAGTCGGTCAGCGGCTCACGCTGAGGATGTTCCCCGCCGGCGGGAAGCCGATGACGTTCCGCCCGCGCGTCCTGGCTGCCGACCCCGGCGTGGAGCTGCGCTGGATCGGCCACTTCGTCCTGCCCGGCATCTTCGACGGCGAGCACCGTTTCACGCTCACCACCACCGCGACCGGCGGCACCGAGCTCCTGCAAGCCGAGAAGTTCTCCGGCCTGCTCGTCCCCTTCACCGCCAAGACCATCTCCGCCACCCGGCAGAACTTCGCCGCCCTCAACCAGGCCCTCAAGACCCGCGCCGAAAGCCGCTCGCAGCCAAACCCCGCACCCGCGCCCACCGCGACCGACCAACCTCGGTAGTGTGAAGTTTTCCCATGACGACACCCGACGCCTGCGCCGCGAGGGCGTGTCCTTGTTCGTGTCGCTGTCGCATCTCCAACGAGGTGAGATAGCCCCGGCCGGGTTGCTTTCCGTAGACGCCCGCGGTCGCGGAAGGTCTCGATGCAGGCGAAGAACTCGGTGAGCGTCACCGACCCGACCGTGCCGGCGGCGCTCACCGATCCGGACGAGACGCTGAACGGAGCCAGTTGATGGCGTCGGACCTCGACCCTCAACAGGTCCAGATCATCGGACAGCATTGGTTCATCGGCGAGGCCGTACGCGGGTGCCGTTACCGCGCGACCAGGCGCCGAGACCCAGGACCACCCCGGGCCGGGGCGGACCGACAGGAAACGGTCAACTGGCCTGGGCGGTCGGCATGATGGTGACTTGCTGGAGGTTGGCCCGCGGCGGGAGGGACGCGACAAACCCGACGGTCTGCGCGATGTCCTCGGGCGCGAGCCACTCCATGGCTTCCTTCGATCCCTCCAGCCACGCACGAGCGCCTTCGTCGGTGACGTGGCTCTGTAGCTCGGTACCGACGATGCCGGGCTCGATCGCCGAGACACGCACCTTCTTCGCACCCAGCTCGACCCGCAGGTGCCGGGAGAGGTGGGTGACGTATGCCTTCGTCGCGGAGTAGACAGCGAAGTTCGGGAAGATGTTCTGCGCCGCGATCGACGACGTGTTGATCAGGTCCGCGACACCGCGCTCCTCAGCGGCCTTCACCAGCTGCGGCGTGAACGCGCCGATGACGTTCATCATGCCGGTGATGTTGAGATCGATCTGGTGCTGCCACTGCTCGGTGGCCAGCTCCTCGATCGGGGCGGGAAGCATGACGCCAGCGTTGTTGAGCAGCAGGTCGGCACCGCCGAACTCTGCCGCGACCCGGTCCGCCGCCGCCCGTACCGCCGCCGCGTCCGTCACGTCGGCAGCCAGGGCCAGGGCCTGACCGCCGTTCTTCCCGATCCGGACCACCAACTGCTCCAGCCGGTCCGCACGTCGGGCCAGGACGACGACACGAGCACCGAGTCCGGCCAGGTGCTCGGCCGACGCCTCGCCGATACCACTGGAGGCACCGGTGACGACCGCGACGCGGCCATTGAGGGGACGGGCGGAAGTCTGCGTGGTCATGAGACACACCTTTCAAGGTGAATGAGATGAGGGGCTTGGGGCCGCGGCCTGTCGCTATCGGCTCCTCCACAAGGACACCACCCACGGACGCCTCACGGGGCGCCGGGAAGGGCCCTGACCAGGCAGGTATCCACAAGGAAGGTACTGGCAGTACCACCCGGCCCGGGACATGTCCCGCTCTCGCCCGCCACACTTGGGGACATGGATGACCGTAGTAACGAGCTCGCCGACTTCCTGCGCACCCGCCGTGCCCGGGTCACCCCCGACCAAGCAGGGCTGCCCGAGGACGGCCGGGCCCGCCGCGTGCCCGGCTTGCGCCGCGACGAGGTCGCCAGACTGGCCGGAGTCAGTACCGAGTACTACACCCGCATCGAGCAGGGCCGGGCACAGAACCCCTCCCCCGAAGTCCTCGAAGCCCTTGCCGGCACCCTGAGGCTGGACCCCTCCGAGCGCGAGCACCTCACCGACCTCCTGGCACGTCCTGCACCGGCTCGCCGAGCTCCGACCAGCCCCCAGCGCGTGCGCCCCGGACTGCACCTGATGCTGCAGACCCTCGACCACGTGCCCGCGTTCATCCTCGGCCGGCGCACCGACATCCTGGCCTCCAACCGCCTGGCCCGCGAGGTCCTCACCGACTTCGACGCCCTGCCCGCACCCCGCCGAAACCTGGCCCGCTACTACCTCCTGGACCCCGACGCCCGTGAACGGGTCGGCGACTGGGAACAGATCGCCGCCGAAACCGTCGCCATCCTCCGGCTGGAAGCGGGCCGAAGCCCCCAGGACCGCCAGCTCGCCGACCTCGTCGGCGAACTCACGCTGAAGTCACCGGAGTTCTCCACATGGTGGAACGATCACAGGGTGCTGCGCCGGACCCACGGCGCCAAGTACTACCACCACCCCCTGGTCGGCGAACTGCACTTCTCCTACGAGTCCTTCCAAGTGCCTGGTGACACGGACCAGACGCTGTGCGTCTACAACGTCGAACCCGCCTCCGACACCACCCGAGCCCTGCAGCTCCTCACCAGCTGGACAGCCCCACAGCCGACGGGGACGCCGGAACGAGGTGCGTAGAGGGCCGGGCCGCTACAGCTCGCCGTTCCGGTCGAGCTCAGCTCCTCGCCTCCCTGCTGACAGGACGGCAGTGACGCCACTCCCGACGGCCACCGTCAGCGCGTCCACGACGAGCGAGGCGCGATGGTGGTCGGCCATCGAACAGCCGACGATCTCGAGGGACTTCAACGCGCGCCAGCGTTCTTTCAGCTCGGCGGCGGTGTGCTCGCCGAGTGCGCGTCCGCCGCCGTCCCGAAGGAGCCAGCAACGTCACGGGGGTGGCGTGGGCGGGCAGTTGGGGTGCATGGGGGAAATCGAGCGAAGCGGGAGCCCCCGGATCACGCAACCGGGCCCCTGTCCGGCCACACAGACCTGCCGTCTGGATACTGGTTGGCTTCTCACGTCACGGGCCGTGCCGGAGTGGGGGCAGCAAGGTGATCACCGTTTGGAATGAACCGAACGGGGAACACCCATGCGAAACTCCCAAATACCTCTGTCCTCAAGGAGTTTGATGCTCGCGGCCGTGGCGCTCGTCGGCAGCGTGCTGACGGCCTGCGGTTCGGGCGAGGACTCCCAGGCGGCCGGCGACGCCCCGTCGGCCGCCGCACCCACGTCGCGGCCCGTCCACGATCCGCCGGCGACGTTCGCGACGACGGGCGCCCAAATGCCCGACGGGCTGCTCGTGGACATCCTGGACGTCGACAACAGACTCGTCGGACCGCTCCCGGTCACTCTGTACGGAAGCACGGTGTACGTAGGCGCGTCCGATCACGTGCAGGCCATCGACACCACCCACGGACACGTCACGGCAACCATCGAGCCCGCAGGCGAAGCGCTGCCCGAGGGCGACGGCACCGAGCACAAGGCCGGGGCGCCCGCGATCGTCACCATCAGTGGCACACCGGCCCTGCTGACACCGTTCCCGGTCGAACAGTCCGGTACGGGAACCCAGGCCTCCCACAAGGCAGTTGAGATCACCGTCAGCGACCCCGACACCGCCAAGGTGCGGTGGCAGGTGACCCTGCGGCTGCCGGAGTGGGCCGACGAACCGAGCACCGAGCTGACCGCGACAGCAGTCGGCGCCAACGGGAACACCGGCGTGGTGACGGTGTCCCACAGCAACTCCCACGCCGTCACCTACGGAATCGACCTGACAACCCACCGCCAGATCTGGGTCCAGGACGGATTCGCGGCCACAGGAATCGCCGAGGGCACCGCAGTCGGCTGGAACACGAAGAATGACGAAGCGCACGCCGCCGGACACGACGCAGCCACCGGCGCGCCCCGCTGGCAGGGCCAATCCATGGTCAGCCAGACCGTGTCCGCGCTGGGCCCGCATTTCGTCCTCCTGCAGGGCGGCCACTGGGGCAGCGAGAAGCCCTACGTCCAGCTCCTCGACCCCGCCACCGGCAAGACCAAACAGCAACTGCCCATTCAACTCTCCAAGGGCACCTGCGTGTACGACGAGAAGAGCACCCTCGTCTGCCACGGCACTGGCGCCGGCACGGACGACAACGCCGCCTTCGGCCTGGACGCCACCACCGGCAAGACGCTGTGGCAACTGCCCGACAAACAGGCCGCCCGCATCGCCCCCGAGATCACCACCGCCTGGCACGGCCGGGCCTACGGCAAGACCAAGAACGGTCCGGTCACCCTGGACGCACGCACGGGCCAAGACCTGCCCACCAGCCCCCACATCGCCCCGGTCCTGGTGAACGGCTCGGCGGGCCTCGCCCTGGCGAAGGTGGACGGCTGGAAGACCAAGCTGTTCGTATACCCCGCCACCGGCTGAACGGGCCGCCACCGCTGTCCCGTCTCAAATGATCTGGCCAGTGCACGAGCTTGTGACGTGCGGCGACCAGGTCTCTGAGACGGCCAGTTGCCGAAGACCTCAGCCGATCTGGTCCCCGGGCTACGGATGGCAGCCGCTGTCTCAGTGAACGCATGGGCGCCTCCCGCTGCGGCGGCGGTAGCGAACACGGGGGTACTGAGGGGGTCCTGGACGGTGGAGGCGGTGTGGTCGTCGAAGCCGCGGGTGTCCTGGACAATCTGCTTCGTCACGAAGACGGCGTCGCGGGAGGGGGCCTGGACACCATCGGCCAGGGCCAGGGCCGCCTGAAGGGCTTCGCCTTCGCAGGTGAGCTGGTTGACGAATCCGTACCGGGCCGCGCCCGGGGCGGGCAGCGGAGCCGCGGTCAGGAGCATCTCCACGGCCACGTGGCAAGGGAGACGGATGGCTCCGCCTTCCGCAGCGACGAGTCCGCGGGCGACTTCGGGCAGGGCGAAGAACGCGGTGTCAGCGGCGGGTGATGAGGCCGCAGGCGAGGACGAGTCCGAAGCCGCCGACGACGGCCGCGCCCTCGATGGCCGCGATAAGCGGCTTGCGGAGGCGAGCTCGGGTCAGCCCGGCGAGCCGCGGCCGGCGACAACGGGAACGCCGTCGGTCGGGAAGGCTTTGAGGTCCATGCCCGAGCAGAAGCGGCCGCCCGCGCCAGCAAGGATGCCGACGGCCACGCGCGGGTCGGTCTCCAGTCGAGTCAGGGCCGCGTCCGTCGCCCGGGCCAGGGACCGGTCGATGACGTTGCGGACGTCCGGCCTGTTCAGGGCCCCAGCGCGTGGGCGAGCAGCGCGGCTTGCCGTTGCTGCGCGTAGGCAGCCAGACATTCGGCTGCCGAGTCCGCGATGCCCATCTCGGTTTCGGTGCGGTCGTGGCTCGCGGTCGCATTGGCGCGCATCAAGAGGCGGCCAGCCTCCAGGGTGTTGCCCGCGGCGACGGCTTCCTCCAGGCGGGAGAACAACTCCCGCCGCGCCTCTGCCTGCCCCACCAGCCACCGCTCCGCGTCCGACACAGCAGCCGTCAACTGGTCCTGGAGCTCCCCTTCCACGCCGGTCACGGCGACGATGTCGCGGCACACCCGGGTCACGACGACCACCGACCCCACCCGGCGGGCGTCGGCCAGCTTCCGCAGCAGCACCTGCGCCCGGCGTGCGCGTCCGGGACCTCCCTGCTCCTGCCCACGGTCCACGGGGAGACCGGGCGGGTGCTGCGGGAACGAACGATCTGCTCCACCGCCGGTGTCGACAGCCCCCGCTCCGTCATCTCCCACTCGTCCAGCGCGAACCACCCGGTGGGCCGCGCGAACGCCTCGGGTCCGATACGGACCCGGCGGGCAGTGCCCTCACTGTCCAGCCGGACGCGGTGGACATACCAGCGGCGGATCAGCGTGTCCCGGTCCACCGGCACCGACACCCCGAGCACCGGCTCCTGGCCGTCCTCGTCCCACACCGGCTCCACCGCCTGGTCCAAGTGCACACGCAGCCCACGCGCGTTGAACCGGATGTCCACCACCGAGCCGATCGCCGCCCCGTCCGGCCGGGCGAAGTCGAAGTCGGCCCGTTCATCCCGGCCCCGGAGCCAGGCCGGGGCCGCGGACTTCACGTTCCCTGTCAAGTCCTTGTGTTCAGTTGGGCGGACTGACTAGGAGTTGGCTGGACACTGCTGTGCGGGTGTCTGGCTGTGTCACTTTCCGTGGATGTCGTGTCGACCTGAGTTCGGGAGTCACCTGGCGCGCGTTTTTATGATCAATGTCCATGGGAATCGATGTCACTGTGCCGCTGCGTCAGTGCTTGTCTGCGGGCCCGGATTCTCCAAGCCGCGCCAGCCAGCCGCCCTTTAGGCCTGCGATGCCCTGTCAGGCACTGTTTCGGTCGCCCAGTCGGCGGGTCCTGGTTACCGATCTTCGATGAGGAACGCGCCTGTGCGGGGAAGGTCTTGTTCGGCCCAGGCGCCCATGGTGGCCAGCACGACCTCGAGTCGTGCGCCTGCCGGGGTGAGTTCGTACTCCACGCGGGGCGGGATCTCCGGATAGGCCGTGCGGGTGACCAGCCCTAGGAGTACGAATCGTCGCAGCCGTGAGGACAGGGTCTTGGGACTGATCCCCGGAAGTCCGGCGCGCAGCTCGGTGAAGCGTTTCGGGCCGGTCAGCAGCTCCCTCACGATCAGCGTCGCCCAGGGCCCGTCCAGCACGGTCAGGAATCGGGCGATCGGACATTCCGGCAAAGGGTGATCCAGCTCACTCATACTCTCCCCATTAGTTCATTTGAGGGAACTGATTCCCTCAGGGAACTATAGCCGGAGCAGCCCGCACCCCACACCATGGAGGACCTCATGACCGCGATCAGTACGGCCAACACCGCGAGCGAGATGGTGCGCTCGGCCACGACCACCGCGTTGCGGGTCGCCGCGCGCAACCTTGAGCTCTACGACACCGGCAACGTCGCCGGGGCGGACGAGGTGTTCGCCCCCGACGTGATCGACCACAACCCCGCTGACGGCGCCGCCTCGGGCCTCGACGGCATGCGAGTGCTGATCGCCGCGGTCCGCGACGGATTCACCGACACGCAGCACCGGATCCTGTTCCAGCAGGAGCTCCCCGGCGGCTGGGTTGTCCTCCACTGGCGGATGACCGGGACCCACACCGGAGACGCCTTCGGGTTCGCCGCCAGCGGCAACCCGGTCGACATCACCGGCACCGACATCCTCCGCGTTGTCGACGGCAAGATCACCGAGATCTACCACGTCGAAGAACTGCTCAAGCTCACCCAACAGATCAGCACCGGCACGCAGCCGGCCTGAAGATCGAGACCTTCTCGGACCACGCCTGCCCCTGAACCCTGATCGGCAACCGCCGCCTCGACGCGGCGCACTCGTTCCAGGGGCCAGTCCGGGAAAGGCATGCCGGCGGCCATGAGTGGGTGGGGCGGCGGGCCATCGGCACCGCCGGAGCCGCCGTCCTCACCGGGGATGAACTCAGCCGGCCGCGGCGCGTTCGGCCTGCGCCTTGGTGTGAGCGAGGCGGTAGGACTCCGTCCCGGTCTGGATGATCGCACCGTGAAGGTCAGCCGGTCGACGATGGCCGTGCTGCGTCGCCTCGCCGCACCTCGTGGACCGCAGTGCCGGACGCTCGTCGGCTCGGTCCCGCCGCCACGGCTGTCACGCTGCCCAGCTCCGGCAGGCCGCTTCACGGATGCCATCCGCGACGCCGGGATCGGCGAGTACGGGGCCATCCCGGACCTGCCCCCAGCCCCGTCACCACGTACGCGCACGACTTGCGCTGACGCGGCCGTCGCCGTCGGACGAACCGCCGCGGAGCCGTACGCTCCCTGGCAGCAACTCCCGGCGAAGATCGCGAACATTCAACTCATCGCTCAGCATCTACCGAGCCGCCATACCGCTCACCCGTTTACAACTTGCCCGTCCTCATATCAGCACTGCTCTTGAGGATCGCAGAGTCGAGGCTCCAGTTCTCCGGTTGGACCCTCTCCCAGAGACTACCTTTACCGAGTTCCCTTCCCACCTGATCCTCCCGGCGGAACCACTCCTCAGCACTCCTGATCCTGTGGGGGTGGATTTCGTCGAGCAGAGCGTAATCCCTGGTGATGATTCCATGCTTCCACGTATTCCAGAAGCCCGTGAAGTTGTCCCGGAAGCTCATGGTGCTTTTGTCGTTGGGATCGGCGTTATAACCGGCAGGCTGATCAGCAATGCCCTTCACGTCCGGCGCGTTCCAATAAGTGTCCAGATCAGTGTCGATGTACTGCGCCGGATGCCCGGTGACCTTCTCGAACGCCGCAGCCATGTCGGCATAGGTCATGTGCTCGATGGCGACTTCAAGATCCATGCCATTCGCGCGCTCCGGATGGTCGAAGAGCCAGCGAACGTAGAAGCCGCAGTCTTCGAGGGCCACGTGAGGAACGGCTCCCTCGCCGAGAGGGACTCGCCACGTGACGACACCGTTTTCAACGCTGGGTGTCATGGGCGTGAGCGGTGAGATCACCATCTCAATGTAGGGACCTGACGTGAAGACCGCTGCTCCCATCCGGTCCCTGTTCTTTTCATTTTGAAACAGCACCCATTCAGCCATGCGGCCTTTACCGTCATAATGCCCGGTGCGGAACCTCGAGTCGTAGCCGGACTTCTTGAGGGTGTAGTCGAGGTTTCCGTAGACGAAGAACTTGATTCCCTCTTCAATCGCTATCTCGTAACTGCGGATCGCCCAGTAGGTCTCCGTTTTCTCACCGGTGTTGAACCCGTCGATGTTGATGAATGCGCCGTCACAGCTTCGAAACCCTTCCCGCAGCACGTCCTCGTCGGCGAACGACCCTTCGAGGAGGGAGACGTTGCCGAGCGCGAGGAGCGCTTGGGCTCGGGGGGAGCTGGAATCGCGAGTGAGAACCCGGACGGAGTATTTCTTGTCGGCGACAAGAGAGCGGACGATGGGCATTCCTTGAGCCCCTGTACCGCCGATCACGAAGATGTTGGAGGTGGTGTGAGAAGACATGGCGTTCGACTCCGGAGGTTGAGTACGCACGTGATCAGTACGCGATGGGCGCGGTGCGTTCGAGACTGATCTACATCAGCCCGGCGATCGAGAAAACCTTTGGGAAAACGATCGGTTTCAAACACGTTACACCGATCGGTTTCCGTGCGGCAAGGTCTCAGGCGGTGGCGCCTCGACGACCTCACGATCCTGGGCACGGAAGACGCCCATCACGGTCGGCCAGGACAGATGCAGGTGCCAGGCAGCCTGGATGACCGGAGACCCGGCAACCCCTGCACCGGCGCCCGGCCGTCGTCCGCAACCCGGCAGACACGCTTCGGCCAGCACCGGACTCTTCGCCACGGGTTGAACCCGTGCGGCCGGAGCCCTGCGCCTTCCTCCCGTTTGGCTGGGAGGGACGTTTGTCGACGCTCCATCGCAGCGCACATCCGTCTGCCCAGGCCGCCCTGCTCGATGCGTCAGCGCATGCCTGCCGCATCGAGCAGGGCGGCCGCCATGGGCGCGACGAGCCCCGTCAGCTTGTCGGCGCCGATCCCCGCACGGGCACTGGCGCCATCGAAGACCACCATCAGCTGCCGGGCCAGCCGTCCCGGATCGCTCACCCCGCCCTGTTCGGCCTCGGCACGGAAAAAGGCCATCAGGTTCCCCTTGACCCGGTGGGCCACCCGGCTGGCGGGGTGGCTCTGATCCTTCAGGTCGATCTGCACAGCCAGGTACGCACAGCCCTTGAATTCCGGCGCCCCCGCCTGCGACTCCAACTGCTCGAAGACATGCAGGATCCGCCCCCGGGCGGAAAGCCCGTCTCCTGCCTCAGGCAGGAGACGGGCAGCGCAGGAAGCGGCTCGCCGCTCCAGGCTCGCCGCCAGCAGGTCGTCCTTGCTCTCGAACAGCTGGTACATCGAGCGCTTGGACACCCCCGCCGCCTTACACAACGCCTCGACGCCGATAGTGACGCCCTCGCTCGCCATCGTCGACCGCGCGGCCTTCTTGCAGCGGCGCAGCTGGAAGGCATTGGCCTTCGGGCAGAGAAGGGCGGCCGGCGCGGGCGCGGGCGTGCGCGTTTTCGGATCGCTCACAGGTCAGCGGCTCCCCGCTCACTTGCGCCATGGAAACCGATCTGTTTACCTGAGTGGAAACAGATCGGTTTCCGGTCGGTGTTCAGCCTATGACCAGCAACAAAGGGAAGACATGACTACCACCTTCGACCGTGAGGCACCCGCCTCCGGGAAAGCAGACTCGGGCCGCCGCGGCTCACACGCCGTGCGCTGGTGGGTGCTCGTCGTGCTGGGCGTGGCGCAGCTCATGGTCACGCTCGATGCGACAGTCGTGAACATCGCGCTGCCCGCAGCGCAACACGACCTCGGTTTCAGCGACGGCAGCCGGCAGTGGGTCATCACGGGGTATGCCCTGGCGTTCGGCAGCCTGCTGCTGCTCGGGGGCCGACTCGGCGACCTGTTCGGCCGACGTACGACCTTCGTGACCGGCCTGATCGGTTTCGCGGGCGCATCCGTCGTCGGCGGCGCGGCCAGCAGCTTCGAGATGCTCGTCGCGGCGCGTGTGGCCCAGGGCCTCTTCGCCGCGCTGCTCGCGCCCGCGGCGCTCTCACTGCTCAGCGTGACCTTCACCCAGCCGGCCGAAAGGCCGAAAGCCTTCGGCATCTTCAGTGCGTTGTCCGGTGCGGGCGCAGCGGTCGGACTCCTGCTCGGCGGCATGCTGACCGAATGGGCGTCGTGGCGCTGGGTGATGTACGTGAACGTCATCTTCGCGGCCGTCGCGCTGGCCGGTGCGCTGCTGTTGCTGGCCAAGCCCGTGGTCACCGAGCGACCCAAAATCGATATTCCGGGCACCGTCACAGTGAGCGCCGCACTGTTCGGCATCGTCTACGGGTTCGCGCACGTCGAATCCACCAGTTGGACCGACCCGGTCGCCCTCGGCTCCGTGATCAGCGGCGTGGTGCTGCTCGCGGTCTTCGCCTGGCTGGAGCTCAGGGTCGCGCATCCGCTGCTGCCGCTACGCGTCGTGCTGGACCGGACCCGAGGCGGTTCGTTCCTGGCCGTGTTCGTCCTGGGCATGGGAATGTTCTCGATCTTCCTGTTCCTGACCTACTACCTGGAGGCCAGCATCGGCTACTCGCCGATCGAGGCCGGTCTGTCCTTCCTGCCAATGGTCGGCGGCATCGTCGCCTCGTCGACCACGGTGCCTACACTGCTGCTGCCCAAGGTCGGCCCGAAGGCCGTGGTCAGCGTCAGCTTCCTGGTCTCCGCATCCGGCATGGCCCTGCTGACCCAGCTCACGCTGGACAGTAGCTACCTCGCCAACATCATGCCGGGCATGATCCTGTTGGGTCTCGGTATCGGTGGGGTGATGACCACCGCATTCCAGGGTGCGACCGCAGGCGTGCACCACGAGGACGCGGGCGTCGCCTCGGCGCTGATCAACACCAGCCAGCAGGTGGGCGGCTCGATCAGCACGGCACTGCTGACCACCGTTGCCTCATCGGCCGCGACCGACTACCTCTCCTCGCACAAGCCCGGCGCGCTGACCGCGGCCCAGGCCGGGGTCGAGAGCTACACGGCCACCCTGGCATGGGGCGCCGGGATCTTCGTCGTCGGTGCCGTGCTCGCGGCGTTCCTGATGCCGAATTCAGCCCTGGCGCCGTCGGAGGGCGAGCCCGTGATCGCCCACTGAGCCTGAATCCACCGGGGATACGCGCCTGCCACAACGAGTGGACTGCGGGAAATGCCCTGCTACCTGCGCTGATTGGTGTCCTCAAGGCACAGATCAGCGTAGGAAGGCAGGGCAGTCTCCGAGATGGTGCCCACTGCTATGCGCGCGATCCGTCTTCAGGGAACTGATCCTCGCAGTTGACTTGCTCCTCGGGCTGAAGCGCGAGGATTCTGGCCTTCTCGTCCGTTGCTGTGCCGCTACGCGGCATGGGGTTCGGGCGGGGATCCGTGGCTTCCTGTTTCTTCGCGCTGTGCCGGGACGAGTCCTGGTCTTACCTGCGCTCCGCAGGCTGCAACCGCCAGTCCGGCGGCCGTTTTGAGGTTGATCGCGGCGTTGTGGTCCCGGTCATGGAGGGTCCCGCAGGCGGTGCAGGTCCATTCCCGGACGTTCAGGGGCTTGGGCCCGTCCTTGGCCCCGCAGGCCGAGCAGACCTGGGAGGTCGGTGTGAACCGGCCGATCTTGACCAGGGTCCGGCCGTACCTGACCGCTTTGTACTCCAGCATGGTCACGAACGCCGCCCATCCGGCGTCGTGGACGCTCTTGGCCAGCCTGGTGCGCGCGAGTCCTTTGACCGCCAGGTCTTCCACACCGATCGCTTGGTTGTCGCGGATCAGCTTCGTGGAGAGCTGGTGGTGGAACTCCCGGCGGGCATCGGTCACTTGTGCGTGGGCGCGGGCGACCTTGAGGCGGGCCTTCTCGCGGTTCTTGCTGCCTTTCTGCTTGCGGGACAACTCCCGCTGGGCTCTTTTGAGTTTCTTCTCCGCGCGGCGCAGGAACCGCGGGGAGTCGATCTTCGTGCCGTCGGACAGGACCGCGAAATGGGTCAGGCCGAGGTCGATGCCGACCATCTGGTCGGTGTCGGGCATCCGGGTGGCGTCGGCGTGCGGGTCGGTGTCGATGACGAAGGAGGCGAAGTACCGCCCGGCCGCGTCCTTGATCACGGTGACCGAAGGGGGTTGGGAGGGCAGAGTTCGTGACCACTTCACCCGCACCGCCCCGATCTTCGGCAGGTTCAGCCGCCCGGAATCGGTGATCGACCAGCGGGCGTTGGCCGTGAAGCGGATCGACTGCCGGTTGTCCTTGCGGGACTTGAACCGGGGCCCATCTTCGCGCCCTGCCGCTGGCCCTTGAGGGAGGCGAAGAAGTTCCTGTAGGCGGCCTCCACGTCGCGCAGCGCCTGCTGGAGCACGACGGCGGAGACCTCACCCAGCCAGGACCGGGCCTCGGTCTGCTTCGCAGCGGTGATCAACTTCCTGGACAGCTCGCCGGCCGTCGGGAAGGCCTCGCCCGCTCTGCGGGCGTCCTCGCGGGCGCGCACGGCGTCGTTGAACACGACGCGGGCGCACCCGAACGCCCTCACCAGGGCTGCGCGTTGGCCGGAGTCCGGGTACAGGCGGAAGCCGTACCGAAGCTGCATGACCGCCACGCTAGACACTTGAGTTACCGGCGGCATGCAGAAGATTAGAACTGGTCGGCACTGTGTTTTCGTGATGCATGTGCACTTGGTCTTCGTGACAAAGTTCCGGCACAACGTATTCACGGACGATCACCTGACGCGTATGGAGGAGATCATGCGGTCGGTGTGCGCGGGCTTCGAGTGCGAGCTGGTGGAGTTCGACGGCGAGGACAGCCACGTCCACCTTCTGGTGAACTTCCCGCCCAAGGTCGCCGTCACCAAACTCGTCAACTCTCTCAAGGGCGTCTCCTCCCGCCGACTGCGCCAGGAGTTCCCCGACCTGGCACGCCACTACTGGCGGGCCAACAAGCTCTGGTCCGGGTCCTCCTTCGCCGGCACCGTCGGCGGCGCCCCGCTCTCGGTGGTCAAGCAGTACATCGAACAGCAGCACCGGCCGGTGTGAGCATCGCCCGGCTCCGCCGGACCGGCCATCGTGGCGCTCCGCGCCATGGTGGTGAATACGCGGCATCCGGCTCCGCCGGACCGGAATCCGCGACGCTCCGCGTCGCCACCGTCAGATTCGCTTCACCCCCGGCCTGAAGGCCGGAGCACTACGAATGAATCCCGGTAGCGGGCATCTTCCGTCAACACCGCGTCAGATCCACGATGGGCTGCATTTCCGGGGCCGATGGTCACACCGGTCTGGCGGGCGCGGCCGGCCTCATGGGGATGTGCCCCTCCTGTCTGCCGCTGCTGTGGCTGTACCCGGTGTGCGCCATCGCGATCTCCGGGATCGGTGGGCTCAGGGTGCTGCCCGTCTGCTACCGCTTCCTCGCAGAGTTCGAGCCACTGCCGCAGGACACCGGCGGTATCCGCTCGATCCTCTACAACGGCGCCCAGTGGGCGCGAGCCCGGCCAGGGGCTGGGTGTGGATGGCCGTCGGCCTCATCGCGGCCGCACTCGCCGGCTTCGGGGGTGACGGGCGGCCGCCAGGGGCCGCACCGCGTCCTCGCCCGGACGAAGCCCCGAGAAGACCGCCGCCCCGGCGTAGCGGAACCGTACTCACATGCCCGCCCGGCCCGTGGGCGGCGCGAAGATCGCCCGGCAAAGCGCCGTAAACCGATCGGTTTTCATTTTGTCCACATCGAGTTAACCTCGCGGTATGACCACCGAAGTGAAGCCAAGTACCAGAGAGCGGCTGCTGGAGGCAGCGGCCACGCTCACCTACCGAGACGGTGTCGGCATCGGCGTCGACACACTGTGCAGGGCGGCCGGGGTGTCGAAGCGCTCCCTGTACCAGCTGTTCGAGAGCAAGGACGAACTGCTCGCGGCGAGTCTGGAGGAGCGCTCCTCCGCCTTCGTGGCGACCCTCCTGCCCGCGGCGGACGACGGTCGGTCACCTCGCGAGCGGATCCTGCACGTCTTCGACCAGTTGGAGGAGCAGGCGGGTGCGCCCGACTTCCAAGGCTGCCGATACCTGGCTGCTCAGATCGAGCTCAAAGACCAGAGCCACCCCGCGAGCCGGGTGGCCCACCGGGTCAAGGCGAACCTGACGGCCTTCTTCCGCGCCGAGGCCGAACAGGGCGGGGCGAGCGATCCCGACCTGCTGGCCCGGCAGCTCATCTTGGTCTTCGACGGCGCCAGCGCCCGCGCCGGGATCGGCGCCGACAAACTGACCGGGCTCGTCGCGCCCACGGTGGCCACCCTGCTCGGCGCGGCAGGCATGCGCTGACGCATCCCTTTTCGAGCAGGTGCCCTGACCGTGCGCTCCCCGGGTTGATGGCTTCATGTCCCTGACTCCCGGAGATCAGAGGTGCCGTAGCTTGAGTGCGAACTCGGCGACCGCTGCGCGGATGACACTTTCGCGCCCTGGCTTCGTTCACTTCAAGCGGTTCTGGCTCAACTTCTGTGACATGGCCACTCTGAGTGGCATCCGGACACCTTCGAGCCGCGCGCGAAGTCGCCCGAAAACGGTCCGTGGACAAGACAGTTGGGCCGACAGTTCGGGGCCGTGGAAGAGGTCGCACACTGGCTGAAGGAGTTGTTGTTCCCGTCGATCGCGGACGTCGCGGTGCTGTCGGTGGACGTGAACATCGAGATAGTGCGCGTTGACGCGCAATGCATCGCGAGCGGTACCCTGTGCCCGGTCTGCGGAGTCTGGTCGAACCGGGTTCATGGTTCCTACCTGCGGTTTCCCGCTGATGTGCCGAGCGGTGGCCGAAGCGTTGTTCTCCAGTTGAGGGTCCGTCGGTTCACCTGCGGGAACTCGGGCTGCGCACGCCGTACCTTCGTCGAGCAGATACCCGGCTTGACACGTCGGCACGGTCAGCGGACCGAGCGGTTGCGCTCCACCCTGGCCGCGGTCGGCCTGGCCCTCGCGGGCCGGGCCGGAGCCCGCATCGCCCGCGTTCTCGGGGTGTCCGTCAGCCGCAGCACGGTGCTCCGGCTGGTCGATGCGCTGCCCGAGCCCGATGTCCCCGCGCCGCGGGTGGTCGGCGTCGACGAGTACGCCACCCGCAAGGGCCGCCACTACGGCACCGTCCTCGTCGACATCGAGACCCGCCGCCCCGTCGATCTGCTGCCGGACCGGGAGGCGTCCAGCCTGGCGGCCTGGCTCGCCGAACGGCCGGGCGTTGAGGTCGTCAGCCGCGACCGTGCGCCGTTCTTCGCCGAAGGCGCCTCCACCGGCGCCCCGCAGGCCGTCCAGGTCGCGGACCGGTGGCACCTCTGGCACAACCTGAGCGAGGCCGCAGAACGGACCGTCGCCCAGCACCGCCGCTGCCTGCGAGCCCTTGCCAGGTGCAGCGGCGGGGTTCGTCACCGTCACAGCTTCCGGGAAGACGGTCACGCTCCCCGTGGACCCGTTCGATGGCGAGACGCACGAGATTAAAGGTAACGGCCCGTTCACCGTCACTATCGCCGGCAGCGGGGCTAGCGTCGACGGAGCCGCCAGCTACACGCAGTCGACAAACCGAAGCAACACACGCGTCCGTTTCAACAGCACGAGCCGCGAGTGGGAAATCAGATGAACACCTGTTCAGCGTCGAGCGCCCGGAACGCACGAAGGAATCCGACGCTGCTGCTCTCCGGGCTGAAGGACCGGAGGATGCTGGTGTCCAGAACCCGCTGACCTACTGCGGTGTCAACGGGTTGCAACGCCGACGCCCCTCCCCAGGTTCGGGAACGGCTCGGCGTACGCGCCGACCCCGTGTTCCCCGGCCGTTGCCTTCCGGCTGAGACAACGGTCCGCCGGTTCCTGGCTGGCATCGACGGTGATGCCCTGGACCGGGCAGTAGGCCGCTGGCTCGCCGACCGCTGTACTGGAGCGGGCGAGCTGTGCGACAGGCCCACCGCCCCCGGAGCGGAAAACCCCGGGGGCGCGTCGCGCCGTACGTGAGTCAGGCCTTGCGGGTTACGGGGCGGTGCCCCACAGGAGCTGGCCGCCGGAGTAGACGCCGATCTTGGGTGCGTCCGTGTACGAACTCGCGGTCCCGTGGCTGTAGTCGTCGGCCTCGTTGAAGTTCGACCAGTCGGCCCGGTGCAGCCGCAACTGGATGTCACCCGTCGAGGCACCCGCGGCGAGCGTGCCGCCGGTGACATTGACCTTCAGGTAGCGACTGGCCCCGGTCGTCGTGCCGTTCGTCGACACCGAGTGGGTGAGGTTCGAGCAGCCGATCTGCGCCCAGTCACACCACGTCGTGTACGAGGAAGCCGAGTCGTCGAACCAGTAGCGGATCTCGACATCCTTCAGACTCTGCGCACTGCTCCCGGTATTGACCAACTGCAGGTTCATCCCGATGGCGTTGTCCGTCAGACTCGTATCGCTCGTCTTGTACTGCACCTTCAGGTTGCCGGTACCAGTCCCACCGCCCGAAGTCGTCGTGCCGGCGACCTGGGCGGACTGGGCCGAGGCGTTCCCGGCGGCGTCCCGCGCCCGCACCTTGTACTGGTAGGTGGTGGAGGAGGTCAGACCGCTGTCGGTGTACGTCGTGCCGCCGGTGGAGCCGACGAGGGTCCCGTTGCGGTAGACGTCGTACGACGCGACGCCCACGTTGTCCGTCGAGGCGGTCCAGGACAGCGACACCGACGACGAGGTGACGCCCGTCGTCTTCAGCCCCGCCGGGACGCTCGGCGCCTCGGTGTCGGTACCCGGGTCCCCGCCGCCGTTCAGCGGCGGGTAGGCGTTGGTCAGCAGCATCTGGAACTGTGCGGAGAACCAGCGGCCGGCCAGCGGGGCGTTGGCCATGGCGCCGGTCGGGTTGTTGCCGTTGCGCGCGTTGCCCCCGTAGGTCGGGTCGCACATCCGGTCGAAGCCCTTGCCCTCGTCGTTGTCGATGGGCTCGCTGTTGCCGTCCGACTCGCCCGGGGGCTTGGCCCACACGTACGCGTCGATGCCCGGCTCGGGCGCGGTCTGCGGGCGCTCGCCGACTCCGGCGCCCTGCTGGTTGCACCAGTTGCCGGTGTGGAGGCGGCGGTCGATGCGGCCGCCGTCAACGTAGGCGTCGACGGAGGTCTGCGGGCCGGGTCCGGTGGGTCGTGCGGTGCCGCCCCAGCCGTTGCGGGCGGTGTCGATGAGCATGCCGAGGCCGGAGTTGAAGCCGCCGCGGCTGACCAGGCGGTCGCGCAGCGCCTGGGCGTAGGACAGCTCGTCGACGTAGTAGTTCCAGTCGACCCACTTGGACTGGCGCACGGTGGTGCCGTTCACCGAGTCGGTGACCTTGAAGTTCGGCTCGTGCAGCGCCCCGTAGTTGGCGGTGTTGACGATGAAGCCGGCGACGTCGTCGACCGTCGCGCCCTCGGTGGTGGCGGCGATCTTGAACTCGTCGACGGCCGGGTCGAAGTTGGTGTCCCAGCCGAGCCAGCCGTGGTGGCCTGCGTCGATGTAGTTGTAGACGTTGGGGATGTCGCCGAGCTTGTTCAGCGCGTAGCCCACGCCGTGCTCGTACGCCCCCAGCTCTTTCACGTGCCGGCAGGCGTCCGTGGCGCCGGCCGCGCTGCCCGCGTTGGTGACCATGTTGGGCAGCGAGTCCGGCTCGATCAGCGCGGAGATCCGCAGTGCGGCGTACTTCGGGTCGGCGAGGATCGCCGCGATCGGGTCGATATACTCCGACTTGTACCGGCTGAGCTCCTCCGCCTTCAGCTCGCCGTTGGAGGAGAGCGCCGAGCAGTCGCGGCCCGGCAGGTCGTAGATGACGACCTGAAAGAGCGTGGCGCCCTGCGTCAGCGCGGTGTCGAGGTGGGCGCGCAGGCCGCGGCCGTTGGAGGTGCCGGTGATCGCGGCGATCCGGTCCATCCAGACGAAGCTGGGCTCATCGGCGATGGCGGAGCCGCCCGGCTCGGCCTTCGCCTTGGCGGACCAGTCGGGGTTGACGTACGGCTTGGCGCCAACGTACGGGTTGTCGACGCGGGCCGCCGCGGCCGCCGAGGCGGGCGCGGCCGGCAGTGCGACGCTGAGCGCGGCGCCCATGGCGAGCGCCGGCAGCAGCGCCGCGAGCCTCCTGAAGCGGCTCCTGCGTCTGAGGTGCGTGGTGGTGTTCATCGCGGCTCTGGTGCTCCTCTCGAATAAGGGTGTGCGGAGGTACGGCCCGGTGGCGGGAGGCAGCGGGAAGGATTCCCGCCACTGGGTGTCTGGGGGTGGATCAGGGCGCGGTGCCCCACAGGAGCTGGCCGCCGGAGTAGACGCCGATCTTGGGTGCGTCCGTGTACGAACTCGCGGTCCCGTGGCTGTAGTCGTCGGCCTCGTTGAAGTTCGACCAGTCGGCCCGGTGCAGCCGCAACTGGATGTCACCCGTCGAGGCACCCGCGGCGAGCGTGCCGCCGGTGACATTGACCTTCAGGTAGCGACTGGCCCCGGTCGTCGTGCCGTTCGTCGACACCGAGTGGGTGAGGTTCGAGCAGCCG
Source organism: Streptomyces sp. NBC_00775 (assembly GCF_036347135.1). Taxonomy (NCBI): domain Bacteria; kingdom Bacillati; phylum Actinomycetota; class Actinomycetes; order Kitasatosporales; family Streptomycetaceae; genus Streptomyces; species Streptomyces sp. NBC_00775. Next base: position 10,938,614 of record NZ_CP108938.1, on the reverse strand, counting down.
ATCTGCGCCCAGTCACACCACGTCGTGTACGAGGAAGCCGAGTCGTCGAACCAGTAGCGGATCTCGACATCCTTCAGACTCTGCGCACTGCTCCCGGTATTGACCAACTGCAGGTTCATCCCGATGGCGTTGTCCGTCAGACTCGTATCGCTCGTCTTGTACTGCACCTTCAGGTTGCCGGTACCAGCCCCACCCGCCGACGCGGTGGTGACGCTCACCGGACCGGCGGGCGGCGAGACGTTCCCGGCCGCGTCCAGGGCGCGCACGGTGTAGCTGTACGCGGTGGACGCCGTCAGCCCCGTGTCGGTGTACGCCGTGCCGCCGGTGGAGCCGACGCGCGTGCTGCCGCGGTAGATGTCGTACGCCGTGACGCCGACGTCGTCCGTGGCGGGATCCCAGGCCAGCGAGGCGGACGACGAACTCGATCCGGTGGACCGCAGGTTGCGGGGCGCGGTCGGCGGCGTGGTGTCCCCGCCGCCTGCCTGGTCCTTACTGGCGTCGAACGAGAAGGAGTTCACGCCCAGCCCCTGGCCGCCCTGCCAGATCTCGAAGCCGGCCTCGGCGTCGATCAAGTAGTGCGCGGGGTTGATCTGGCCGCGTGCGGTGGCGTCGTCGACGAGGCGCTTCACGTCGAGGTCGGTCACCGCGGTGGCGCCGCCCTGCAGCACGTACGAGACGACCTTCCACCCGGAGGCGCCGGGCCCGGTCCACACGTCCCAGGTCCGGCCGTCCAGGGTGACCGTGGCCGTGCGGGAGCCGATGGGCTGGACGCCGCCGCGGTGGTTGATCCAGATCATCAACTCGGTGCCGTCCGGCTGGTCGTCGGTGGTGGGCGTGGAGTTGAACCACAGGTCGTACGCGGCGTCCCAGACGCCGGAGGCGACCTGCGTGGTGTCGAACGTCGACCGGGCGCTGCCCAGCTCGCTCACCCGGATCGGCAGGCCGCTGTTCGCGGTGCACGCGCCCCAGTGGCAGCCCTTGTAGCTGGACGGGTACGTGGCCGGCGGCCCCGCCGTGGTGAGCGAGAAGTTCGCCTCAGTCACCTTCCAGGCGCCGGTCGCGGTGTCCACGCTGACGCACTGGCGTGCCGAGGAGTTCCACTCGTTCTGCTGGTATGTGTACGCGCCGCCCTGCATCTCGGTGGTGCCCCACTGGGTGCAGTCGGTGACCGGCGCGGCCGCCGCCGGGCCCGCGCCGGTGAACAGCGCGAGCCCGGCGAGCAGGATGCCCGCGGCGGTGGCGGCGAGGGCGCCGCGCAGGTGTCGTCCTGTCACGGCGCCGTCCCCCAGACGAGCTCGCCGCCGACATACGCGGTGATCTTGGAGGCGTCCGCGAAGGACGAGTTGGTGCCGTGGCTGTAGTCGTCGGTCTCATTGAAGTTCGACCAGTCGCTCTTGTGCACGCGCAGCTGTATCTCGCCGGAGTCGCCGCCCGCGGCGACACTGCCCGCGCCGGCGCTGAAGCCGACCTCCAGGTAGTGGTCCGCGCCGGTCTTCGGGCTGCCCATGGCGACCACCCGGTGGGTGATGTTGGCGGCGCCGAGCATCGCCCAGTCGCACCAGGTGGTGTACGTGGACGGGCCACCGTCGCCGGTGAAGTAGTAGCGGACGGTCACCGTGGACAGGCTGAGCGCGCCGCCGCCGGTGTTGCCGACCTTCAGGGACATGCCCAGGGCGTTGTCGGTGGCGTTGGAGTCGGTGCTCTTGTACTGGACCTTGGCCCCGCCCGTACCGCCGCCGGTCTTGGTGGTGCCGGTGACCTCGGCGGACAGTGCGGAGGCGTTGCCCGCCGCGTCGCGGGCGGCGACCCGGTAGTGGTAGGCGGTGGCGGCGGAGAGCCCGGTGTCGGTGTAGGTGGTCGCGGTCGGGGTGCCGACCGGGGTGCCGTCGCGGTAGACGTCGTACGCCGCCACACCGGTGTCGTCGGTGGACGCCGTCCAGCTCAGCGACATGCTGGTGCCGGTCGTCGCCGTCACCGTCAGGCCGGTCGGGACGGTCGGCGCGGTGGTGTCGCTGCCGCCGCCGGGGCCGCCCTCGTCGCCGAGGAGCTCGGCGTACGAGGCGAAGGAGAGCGCCAGCGCCGCCTGCGCCCAGAAGCGGTGGTACGTGAAGACCGGCGGGGCGCCGCCGTCGAGGTACGTCTGCACCTTCGACCAGCCCGGCTCCTGCTTGAGCCACGGCCGCATCCCGATGAAGGTCGTACCGGAGCCCAGCTTCACGCCCTGCGGGGAGGTGCCGGACCAGCCCGCAGGGAAATACACCGGGTCGTCGAAGCGGTCGTAGTCGCGGCGGGTCTCGGGGACGGCGATGCCCTTGGTGTCCGCGTGCCCGGCCATGGCGTCGAGCAGGGACTTGGCGAGTCCGGCGGCGTCGGCGTCCCCGGACTTCGCGGAGTAGTAGATCAGCGTCATGGCCAGCGCCGCGCCCACGCCGACGTCGTCGCTGTAGTCGACGACCGACACGTGCAGGCCGGTGTTGGCGCCGGGGCTCGCGGCGTTCCAGGTGTCGGGGGCGCCGGTCCAGCCAAGGGTGGAGGGGAAGCGGTAGCTGCCGTCGGAGCCGACGGTGGTCTGCTGGGTGGCCCAGGCGACCCACTTGTCGAGGACCGCCTTGGCGGTCGCGTTGTTGGTGACGTAGTAGTACTGGGCGACGCGCTCCATGCACCAGACCTGGAAGCCGAACCAGTTGTTGCTCGGCGGGTCGTGGTAGACGGGCTGCCAGTCGTACGCCATGCCGTAGAAGGTCGGTGTGCCGGCCGGCGGGGTGCCGTACTGGCCGTCCCAGCTGTTGGAGCAGCCGCCGGCGAGCGCGCCCTCGGCGGACTGCAGCCAGCGCAGGAACTCCAGCTGCCGGGTGAGCGACCTCTGCCAGTCGCCCTTCGCGGTCGGCGACTTGGGGGTGAGGGCGGGGATGGTGGACAGCGCCCAGGCGGCGAGGGGGTTCTGGTAGCCCTGGTGGGCGATGCCGTCGCCGATGCGCCAGGCCCAGCCGCCGCCGGTGCCGGCGGAGCCGCCCCAGGCGTAGTACCAGGACAGCAGGTAGTGCTGGGCATCGCGGCCGGAGGCGGGCTGGCAGCCGGTCGGGCTGGTGCAGTTGCCGATTTTCTTGAAGTACTTGTCGAACATCGCGTAGCGCAGGTAGTCGCCCATCTTCGCGGCCCTGGCCACGGAGGCGGAGACCTGGCTCGCCTTGCCCTGCGCCGTCGCCCACGTCAGCGCCCAGTACGCGGCCTGCACGGCGCGCGCGTCGGCGTCGGGGGCGTTGGTGTACTTCCACTGCTTCGCGTACGAGGCGTCCTTGACGAAGAGGTCGAGGTAGCCGTTGGGACCGCCGTACTTGAAGAGGTCGGTGCTGGGCTGCGGGACGGTCTCCCAGACGGACTCCTGCGCGCCGCGCTGGTAGCTGTTGACGAACGACGCCATCTTGCCCGGGCCGAGCTCGTCGCCGGTGCCGGGCTTGTTGCCGAAGCCGTAGACGTTGTCGAGGTCCATCAGCCAGTGCATGCCGTAGACGTCCATCGTCCCGTACGCGGAGGCGAGTTCGGTGGCGATGGGGTCGGAGCCGACGGAGACGGACGAGTCCATCTGGGACGGGTAGCTGGTGACCTGCGGGTGCTCGGGCGCGTAGGTGGCGGGCTTGGAGGGGGTGTACGAGTCGTTGGTGGGCTGGTCAATGTGCGGCGGGATGATCGAGGCCTCGGCGACCTCCCAGGACTTGTTGAACGGGGCCCAGTCGCCGGTGACCCGGCCGTACGCCGCCTCCAGCCAGATCCAGAAGCTGAACGCCTCGGAGGTGGTCTGGTGTCCGTGGTCGGGGGCCTCGACGATCAGGGTCTCGGCGCAGTGGTAGGGGATGCCGTCCGGGCTGAAGTAGCCGCTGGCCGGGTTCTTGATCTTGTTGTACTGGGTGAGGAAGGCCTCCGTGTAGGGGCCGTTGGCGGCGGCCGCCTGTGCGGCGGAACCGGCCGGGGCCTCGACGGCCCGGGCAAGCGCCTGCCCGGCACCGAGGGCGACGAGCGCGCCGCCGGCCACGCCGACGAAGGACCGCCGGGAGAGTGACGCGGACCTTTCGGGCCATTCGGGGTGTGCGGACACAGGTCCTCCAAGAGAGGGTCCGGGTGCGAGTGGTGGAGGTGGTGGAGGTGCCGCCGTGCCGGGGCTGCTCCCCATCCCGGCACGGCGGCACGCTGGAACGGTCCGGGCGGGCGGGGCCTGCCGCCCGGACCGTGCTTCAGGGGGCGGTGCCGTAAACCGTCTGGCCGTCGAGGTGGACGGTGATCTTCGGTGCGTCCGCGAAGGACGTGTTCGTGCCGCGGCTGTAGTCGTCGGCCTCGCTGAAGTTCGACCAGTCGCTCTTGTTGAACCGCAGTTGCGCCTCGCCGCTCGAGGCCCCGGGGGCGAGGCTGCCCGCCGTGGCGGAGAAGCCCACCTCCAGGTAGTGGTCGGCGCCGGCCGTCGGGCTGCTCATCGCGACGACCCGGTGCGTGAGCGTCCCGCAGCCGAGCACCGCCCAGTCGCACCAGGTGCTGTACGTCGTGACGCCGGACTCGCCGCTGAAGTAGTAGCGGACGCTCACCTTGGAGAGATCGACGGCCGAGTCGCCGGTGTTGACCAACTGCAGCCCGGGTTTGATCGAGTTGTCGCCGGCGGACTGGTCGTTGTTCTTGTACTGGACCTTCAGGGCGCCGCCGCCCGTGCCCGCCGGCTGCGTCGTGGCGCTCACCGGAGCGGACTGCGCCGAGACGTTCCCGGCGGCGTCGCGGGCATGCACCGTGTAGGCGTACGCGGTGGAGGCGGCGAGCCCGCTGTCGGTGAAGGACGTACCGGAGGCCGTCCCCACCTTCGTACCGCCGCGGTAGACGTCGTACCCGGTGACGCCGGTGTCGTCGGTGGCGGCGTTCCACGCCAGGGAGACGGAGGCCGAGGTGGTGCCGGTCACCCGCAGCCCCGACGGCACGCTCGGGGCCTGGGTGTCGACCGCGCCGGTCTCGCCGAGGGCCTTGCGGATCGCGTCCATGACGACGGGCTTGGGCTGCAGGTTCCCGTCCCACGGGAGGGCCGAGCCCTCGCCGTTGAAGACGCCGGGGATCCAGGAGTACTTGTCGGTGTAGTCCCAGACCGTGATCCCGACGCACCGGGTGACGGCCAGGCAGGCCTCGGTGACCCGGCGGTAGTAGTCGGCCTGGGTGGCCTCCTTCGCCGTGTCCTTCGGCAGTTGCATCCGCACGTCGAGCTCGGTGACGGCCACGTCGAGGCCGAGGTCGGCGAAGCGCTGGATGTTCTGCTGCATCTGGTTCGGGAATCCGTACTGGATCGCCAGATGCGCCTGCAGCCCGACGCCGTCGAGCGGCACGCCGGCGGCCTTCAGATCGCGGGCGAGTGCGTAGAGGGCGTCGCTCTTCGCGCCGAGCCCCTCGACGTTGTAGTCATTGATGTACAGCTTGGCGTCGGGGTCGGCGGCCCGGGCGGCGCGCAGGGCGTGGGCGACGAAGTCCTTGCCCATGGCGTTGTAGAACGGCGAGTTGCGAAAGCTGCCGTCCTCGTTGAAGGGCTCGTTGACGACGTCCCAGGCGAACACCTTGCCGCGGTAGTGGCCGGCGACATTGGCGATGTGGTTCTCCATGGCGGGGCGCACCTGCGCGGCGGGCAGCTGCCCCACCCAGCCGGGCAACTGGCTGTGCCACACCAGCGTGTGGCCGCGAACGCTCTGGCCGTGCGCCTCGGCGAAGTTCACGATCTGGTCGCCGCCCGTGAAGCTGAACTGCCCCTGGGTGCGCTCGGTGCTGTCCCACTTCATGGAGTTGCCGGGGGTGATCGGCCCGAACTGGGAACCCAAGGTCTGGGTGTACGGGGCATCGGACAGCTCCCCGTTGTCGGTCGCCGAGCCGAAGTACCTGCCCTTGGCGTCGGCGAGCTGATGCAGCGTCGGCGGCTCGGCCGCGGCCGCCGGCGACGGCGTGAGCCCGATCGCGGCCGCCGCGAGGGCGAGGGTGGCGATCAGGGCGGCGATGCTCCGAGACGCCCATCTTCGGGCGGGGGGTATGGGCTCCAGCGTCATGCTGGTTCCTCTCTCCGAATGCGGGAGGGGGACGCTCAAGCGTCACCGGAGCCCTGCGACCGGGGTCCCACCGGTCGCGGCGCACCGTCTCCTCCCCCGCGGCTCTGATGGGAGATGTTGCAAGCCTTGAAGTCGTGGGAGCGCTCCCAAATTGCTGTAGTGGGGTGCACCTGTCAAGAGGCGAGTCGAAACTTGCGGGCGGTCTGGCGAAATTGTCGACGGCCCGGGCCTTGCGGATATCAGCACTCCGCCAACATGTGAAGCCCCGGGCTATGCCTTCCCGTCATGTACTGAAACCGACATGAGGGAACTCGCGGACTACGACTCGCTGCTGTCGACGTGTTCCTTCAGCCAGCGCTCGGTCGTGCTGATGTGCAGCAGTGCGGCGGCTTGGCTGAGGGACGCGTCGCGCGTGGCCAACGCCGCGTAGATGGCCTCGTGTTCGGCGAGGGTGCGCTCCGAGGCCTGCGCGTCGACGAGGCCGCGCCAGACGCGTGCGCGCAGGGTGCGATCCGAGACGCCTTCCAGGAGTGTGAGCAGTGCGTCGTTCCCGGCAGCCGAGATCACGGCGCGATGGAAGGCCGCGTCGTGGGAGTTGAGCTCCTCCGCGTCGTCGCGTGTCTCGCGCATGGCGTCCACGTGCCGCCGTACATCGGCCAGTTGTGCGTCGGAGATCCGGGTGGCGGCGAGTGCGGTGGCCGCCGGTTCGAGGAGACGGCGGACCTCCATCAGGTCGAGCAGCGCCGCCGGGTCGCTCTCGCGGATCTGCTCGATGGCCTTGTCGGTCAGCGACACCCTGCGCTCCTCCAGCCCCCGGAGGCCGTCGGGGACACTTGGGCGTGCCCGGGGTGACGTTGATGATATTGGGGTGGCTGCGGGGAGAGGAGATCGCTGCGGCCTGGCCCGGGGCGGAATTGCGCGCCGCGGGCCAAGCCGACCGTGGATTGATCAGGTGCAGGTCTTCCCGTTGAGAGTGAAGGCCGTGGGCGTGGGATTGGTCCCGCTGTAGGTCCCCTGGACTCCGAAGCTCGCTGTCGCGCCGGGTGCGATCGTCCGGTTCCAGTCGGTGCCGCGGGCGACGACTGCGGTGCCGTTCTGGGTGACGGTCGCGTTCCAGGCGCTCGTGACGCGCTGCCCGGCCGCGTAGGCCCAGCTCAGCTGCCACCCGTCCATGGCGGTCGGGCCCGTGTTCTTGGCGGTGACCGTCGCGGTGAAGCCCGTGCTCCACACACTGTCGGTCTTGTACGTCACCGCGCAAGCACCGGTGGGCTGTTCGCCGGTGGAGGTCCGCTCGGCGGCGTAGGCGGCGAGCCAGGCCAGCGGGGCGTTCCAGTTGACCGCCACCTCGTTGGTGGAGTATGAGCCGATGTCGTCGATGTAGCAGGCGGCGGGCGCGCAGCCGGCCAACTTCTCCTCTGCCACCGGGTCCTGGAGGCCGCTGTTGGGCCCGCCCGCCAGCGATCCCGCCGGAGGATGGGGCAGCGAGGCGTCCAACTGGTGGGCCCAGAAGCGATGATGCTGGTTCTGCGAGGACGTCTCGCCATAGCCGGTCACGTAGGACTGGCCGAGGGCGTTGCGGCCGAGGAGGTAGTCCATCGTCTCCAGCGCGCCGGTGCGGTAACGCTCGTTGCCGGTCAGTTCTCCGGCGACGGCCAGGACGATCGCGTCGCCCGCGACCTCTCCGTTGGAGCCCCAGAAGTAGCCGTCCGCCGGTACGGGCACCGCGTAGCCCTGGGCGGCCATCCGGGACAGGTAGCCGTCGGCGGCTGCCGTGACCGAGGTCCGGACCCGGTCCCGGTCGGCTGCGGGCAGGCCGTTGGGGACGGTGGCCAGGGTGAGCCGGCCGAGTGCGGCCGTGTCCGCCCAGCCGAATCCGTAGGCGGAGAAGGCAGTTGAGGAGGTGTGCCAGGAGGAGTCGGTGACCGCGTCCCGGTAGCCGCTCTCGCCGGTCGTGGCGTACAGCTCGGCCGCCGCCCAGTAGAACTCGTCGCTGACCGTGGTGTCGCCGTAGGCACCGCCGCCGGTGCTGTCCGAATCCGGCGCGTACAGCGCCGGGTTAGCGCGGGCCGCCGTCCAGGCCCGGCGCGCGGCCGACAGGCAGCGGTCGGCGAAGGCGGTGTCGTAGGCCCTGTAGACCCGGGCGCACTGCGCTGCGGCCGCCGCGAGGTTGAGGGTCGCCGCCGTCGACGGACGGTGCAGCTCGCGGGGCTGGGGGTCCTGGTCGGGGCGCAGCGGCATGCCGGTCCAGGCCGCGTCATGGATCTTGTGGAACGCCATGCCCGCGTACGGCTTGCCCTCGGGCACCTGCATCCGCATCAGGAAGTCGAGTTCCCAGCGCGCCTCGTCCAGCACGTCGGGTACGCCGTTGCCGCGCTCGGGGACTTGGAGCGAGGAGTCGCCCAGCGCCGCGTCCTTGCCCGCCCGCTTGGCCCGCTCGAAGGAGTTGACCATCAGCCAGGTCGAAATGCCGCCGTTCACCACGTACTTGCCGTGGTCACCCGCGTCGTACCAGCCGCCCCTGACGTCTTGGGTGTAGTCGCACACGGTGGCCTGGCACGGGACGGAGGTGTCGCCCTTGTTGGGCGCGACACCGAGGTGTCCGGCCGGGCGCGCGTAGGCGGAGCCCACAAGAGAGGCGTCGATGGGTATGCCGCTGCGCTGGTGGTAGAAGAACGCCATCGCGTCGGAGCGCAGAGAGTCGTACAGGTTCGCGCGGAGGTCGAAGGGCACGCTGCTGCTGCCGTCCACCGTCAGGACGTATCCCGACCCGGACCCCTGGAACGAGGAGAAGTCGGCCACTTGGACGGACTGCCCGGAGGGGGCGTCCGCCCCGCGCGGGACGGTCGCACCGGAGGCGACCGCCGTCCCTGACGCGTCGCGCAACTGCCAGGTGAGCGGCTGCGTCGCCGTGGTGACCACGGTGGCGCGCTTGGGGCCGTCCGGCAGATAGCCGACCTGGTTGACGCGTACGGCCGTGGTCGCCGCCGCATCGGAGACGACGGCTGCCGCGGCGGGCGTGGTGAGGAGGCCGCCGACGAGGAGGGAACTCGTCAGCAGGGTGGCGGCGAGGCGTCTGGGGCGGGGTACCGAAGGAACGGAGGGCATGAGCGGCTCCTATGTCGAGGCTGGTCATCAGGAGGAGTTGGGCTGGGTGAGCAGGCCCGTTCGCCAGGGCAGGCGGAGGTGGTCGACTCCCCGGCGCCGGACGTGTGGGAGCTGTAGCGCTGGACGGTCAGAGGTCCGCGCCGGTGTCGGGGGTGCTCAGGGGATGGCGGTCGTGGCCGGGCTCGGCGCAGAGTCTGGGAGCGCTCCCAATGGCCGATATCCCGAACATTGATCAATGGATCGAAGAACCGAGGTTGGACAGTAACGACGCGCACAACAGTCGTCAACTGATGTGCATGGCACGGGAGTTGCCGGTGCGACTCGATGGAAATCCGCGTTCGAAAGAGTTTCAGACGACCCTTCCAGTTGACGTATCGCCATGCCGTCCCAATCTGACCACTCCCCCGCACTGCCCTTGATGCGTACGCCAAACAGGCCTGCATCCAGGGACGTTGATGCACGACGGAGAGATGTCGTGGATCAAAAGTTTCGCCCATCACGTCGAAACAGTTGACAGTCCACGAGCCCGGCACCAACCTGTCGACGTCGACAAGCCCCGTCCCGTCCCTGTCCCCGCCTCAGGCCGCAGGAGCACGCATGAGAAGCCGACCAGGAACCACGCGACCTCGCCGGTCGTCACCCTCCCTCATAGCGAAACTGGCCGTCGCCGCGGCACTTGGCGCATGCACCGTCGCCGTCGACACCGGCGCCTCGGCGCAGGCCGCCACCTGCACCGGCTACGTCGGGCTGACCTTCGACGACGGCCCGTCCAGCAGCACACCGGCGCTGCTCGACACGCTCCGGCAGAACGGGCTGCGAGCCACGATGTTCAACGAGGGGCAGTACGCCGCCGCCAATCCGTCCCTGGTACGTGCACAGGTCGCCGCCGGCATGTGGGTCGGCAACCACAGCTACACCCACCCCCACCTGACCCAGCTCGGCCAGGCGCAGATCGACTCCGAGCTCTCCCGGACCCAGCAGGCCATCGCCAACGCGGGCGGTGGCACGCCCCGGCTGTTCCGCCCTCCGTACGGCGAGACCAACGCGACGGTGAGGAACGTCGAGGCCAAGTACGGCCTGACCGAGATCATTTGGGATGTCGACTCGCAGGACTGGAACGGCGCCAGTACCGATGCGATCGTGCAAGCGGCGGCACGGCTCACGAGTGGCCAGATCATCCTCATGCACGACTGGGCCGCCAACACGCGCGCCGCGATCCCGCGTATCGCGCAGGGCCTGGCGGCCAAGGGGCTGTGCGCGGGCATGATCTCCCCGCAGTCCGGACGTGCGGTGGCGCCGACCGGTTGACACCACGGCTCTCCCACTCGGTGTGTTGAGCACCGGGTGGGAGGGCCGTGGCGCCTGGCTCCGCAGCTCCTGTCAGCCCTGCAGACTCCACTGCTGGTTCGCTCCGCCCGAGCAGCTCCACAGTTGGATCTTGGTTCCGTTAGCGGTGTTCGCGCCGACGGCATCAAGACACAGCCCCGACTGCACTCCTGTGATCGTGCCGTTGGCGTTGATGTTCCACTGCTGGTTCGTCTGCCCGTTGCAGTCCCAGATCACCGCCGCGGTGCCGTTGCCGGTCCCCCTCCCGGAGGCGTCCAGACATTTGTTGCCGTAGACCATGAGTTGCCTGCTGTCGGTGTAGGTCCACCGCTGGTTGGTGCCGCCGTTGCAGTCCCACAGTTGTGCCTGGGTGCCGTTGGTCGTGGTGGAGTTGTCGATGTCGACGCAGCGGCCGGACTGCCCGCCCACGATCTGCCGGCCGGTGGGCGGGGGCTGGGTCGACGAGTCGAACTGGGTGAAGAACTTCCACACCTCTCCCGACGTCCAGGTCCGCCAGCCGCTGCCGCCCCCGTCGAGGGGGCCGGGGTCGTGCCCACCGTCGAACGCGGCCCACACGACGGGGTGCCCGGACGTGCACCCCGAGTAGGCGGTGACGATGTGTGTCCGGCTGCCGGACGACGGCTCGGGTGGGTTCTGCGCGGTGCAGCCGTTGTTCCGTACGAACGTGTCGCGCGGCGCCCGTCCCGAAGAGATGGGCAGGACGTTGTCACTGATGCCGTGGAGCCCCATGTACGCGATGGGTTGAGTGCCGCCGCCGCAGCCGCTGAGGTTCGCGCCGGAGTAGACCGCGACCGCACGGAAGACCGTCGCACGGGAGCAGGCCAGGGCGTACGTCATCGCCCCGCCGTAGCTGAAGCCCCCGGCGTACAGCTGCGCCGTGTCGACGCACAGGCCCGCCTCGATCTGCCGGACCAGGTCGTCGACGAAGGTCACGTCCTGACCGCCGGAATTGGCCCAACCGTTGTTGATGCCCTGGGGCGCCACGAAGATCGTGCCGTTGTTCGCGCTGTCCGCCAGCCGCCTCAGGCCGTAGTAGGACCAGTTGTACCCGTCCGTTCCGCCCGAGTCGACGTCGTTGGCCGTACCGCCCACCCAGTGGAATCCGAAGACCAGCCGGTAGGGGCGGTTGTTGTCGTAGTTCGCCGGGATCCTGAGAATGTAGCTGCGGTTCTGGCCGCTGCTCGAGATCGTATGCGTACCGCTGGTCAGCGTCGGGGCCTTGCCGCATCCGGGAGTCGCCGCGGCGGCACCGGCACTTGTGGACGGCGACGGCGTGCTTGCGTCGGCGCTGTTGCTCAGCGCCGTGCCGGCAGCGGACATGACGAGAAGCACCGCAGCCACCAGGGGCATGAAGAGGGATCTACATCGCATCTACTTCTCCTTGTTCATCGAGTCCTTGTTCATCGGTCCTTGTTCATCGGTCCTTGTTCACGGAGGTGCCGGTGATGGTCCATGCGTTGTTGGTGCTGGAGTTCGGCGTCCACATCACCGTGGTCGAGCCGGCCGTGGTGCTGCCGCTGCCGTCGAGGGCGGTGCCGGTACCGCGATTGACGATCTGGTAGTGGTTGTTGCCAAGGCTGTTGAGCGACCACTGCTGGTTGTTGCCGCCGTTCCACGCCGCCTGCCGGGCGGGAGCGCCGTTGGCGGCATCGCCCCAGCTGTCGGCGGCCATGCCGTTGGTGCGGTTCGTGATGCGGTAGTAGCCATTGCCGATGTCTGTCAGCTGCCACTGCAGGTTGGTGCTCCCGTCGGAGTTCCACTGCTTGAGGTTCGAGCCGGAGGCGACGTTGCCCCCGCTGTCGAGCAGCAGACCGCTGGTCACGTTGGCGATCTGCACCCAGGTGGTGGGGACGCTCGGGCTGTTCAGGGTGGGGATCTGGCCGGAGAAGGTGAGCTTGACCGTGTGCGCCGGCGCGCTGAACGGCGCGTTGGACGAGGGCATGGTGAGGTGCAGGCCGGATCTGTCCTGGGTCGGTGCGGGCAGGTCGATGTAGGTGCCTGCGGCGTTGTTCAGCAGTTGGGCGCTCGTCAGGCTGCTCAGGTTGATCCGGTCCGAGCTCAGCGTCGTGATGGTCATGGTTCCGCCCTGCCAGCCCAGCGCGGTGGCGTACAGGACCTTGTTGTCCCGGCTGCGAGTGAACCGGATGCCCTTCGCCGTGCCGGCCGCCGGGCCGCTGAACGAGCCTCCGCCCATCTTGGTGGGGCCCTCGCCGTAGCCGGTCCAGGAGCGGGTGGCGTAGACCGCCTCTCCGAAGCGGCCGAGCCAGTCCCCCATGGCGAGCAGGATCGACTGCTGGCCTGGGGGGATGGTGCCGTCGGCCATCGGCGCAATGTTCAGCAGCATGTTGCCGCCTTTGCTGACCCGGTCGATCAGCGAGTGGAGCAGTGCCTGCGTCGAGTAGTAGCCGATGCCCACCGTGTAGCACCAACTGGAGGAGGAGATGCTGTCGTCGGTCAGCCAGTAGGGGGTGAGCAGCCCTGCCGGTCCGCCGCGCTCGAAGTCGTAGACCTCGCCCTTGTTGTCGAGGCCGTCCTTGTAGGTCGCGACCACGTCCTTGTTCCAGGCGACCGCCTGGTTGTAGTAGTGCGCGAGGAACTGGAGCCGGTAGGACTCCTGCACCAGGCCCAGGTCGAAGTCCTGCCAGACCAGGTCCGGTTGGTAGCCGTCGATGACCTCGGCCAGCTTGTCGTACCAGAGCTTGTTCTCCGCGGCCGAGCCCTGCTGGCCGAAGAGGACGCGCAGCGCCGGGTCCGACTGGTTCGGCACGTGGTCGTAGAAGCCGTTGAAGTGGTAGGCGTGGTGCAGGGAGGTCATGAACTTCAGCCCCTGTCCGCGGATGGCCTGCGCGTGCAGCCCCAGGAGGTCGAGTCGGGGGCCGTGCTGGACCGAGTTCCACGGGCTGGAGCGGCTGTTCCACATGGAGAAGCCGTCGTGGTGCTCGGCGACCGGGCCGGCGAACTTCGCGCCCGCGGCCCTGAACATCTGCGCCCAGGCGTTCGGGACCCAACTGCCGCCCTGGGAGGCCAGTTTGGGGGCGAACTGCACGTAGTTGCCGGCCTTGTCGCGGGCTCCGTCAATGAAGTTGTTGTACGCCAGACTGAGGGGTCGCCGTAGGTGGCGATGTGGTGCTGGTTCTCGTTCGAGCCGCCGATGTACATGTTGCGCGGATACCACTCGTTCCCGAACGCGGGAACGCTGAAGACACCCCAGTGGTAGTAGATGCCGAACTTGGCGTCCTGGAACCAGGCCGGGGCCGGGGGGTGCTGGTCCACGGAGGACCAGCTCGCGGTGTAGCTTCCGGGGCCGTCGGTCGCGGCGGCCTCGGGGGCGAACCGCAGCAGGCCGAAGGCCGTCGCCGCGCCGGCCGCCGACAGCAGTCGGCGCCGGCTGAGCGGCAGGGAAGAGGAGGACATGTGGGGGCCTCTCGGGGGAATCGACGGAGGTGATGCGGGAGTCGGCGTTCGTCGGCCGGTCACCGGTTCAGTCGCGCGTCCACTTCTGATTGCTGCCGCCTGTGCAGGTCCACAGTTCCAGCAAGGTGCCGTTGGCCGTTCCCGCGCCGGTGGCGTCCAGGCACAGGCCGGACTGGACGCCGGTGATCGTGCCGTCGGCCTCGATCGTCCACTTCTGGTTGCTGTCGCCGTTGCAGGTCCAGATGTCCACCTTGGTTCCGGGGGTGGTGCCCTGGCCCGAGGCGTCCAGGCAGTCGCCGCCGGGACACGTCCCTGCCGCTGCTGATGACCGGTGACGTCAACGTCGCCGCGCACGGCAATCCGGTCTACGACCAGCTCCTCGCCCTGGGCCTCAAGGACACCTGGGACGCGGCCGCGCAGCGCAGCAAGCTCTACGCGACTTTCCACGGCTACCGTCCGCTCGTTCCGGACGGCGACCGCATCGACTGGATCCTCGCCACGGCCGGCGTGACCGTGCACTCCGCCACCATCAACACGTACGAGCCGCGCGGCCAGTACCCCAGCGATCACCTGCCGGTGCAAGTGAGCCTGACACTCGGGTGAAACGCGTGGCGGCCGGCGTTGACCGCGGTGAGCAGGCCGATCCCGAGGGTCGCCACCACCATGGCGGCGACCCGGGACCATCAGCGATGTCTTCGTGGAGGGGCGGGAGCCGCACCGTAGGTCTTCATCAGGTGCGGGTCCAGCGCTGGTTGCTGCCGTTCGAGCAGGTGTAGAGCTGGATCAGGGTGCCGTTGGCAGTACCGGCCGAGACGGCGTCGAGGCAGAGTCCGGACTGGACGCCGACGATGGATCCGTCGGAGTTGAGGCGCCATTTCTGGTTGTCGGCGCCCCAGCAGCTGTAGATCTGGACTTTGGTGCCGTTGCCGGTGCCGCCGGCGTCCAGGCACTTGTTGCCGTAGACCCTGAGCTCACCGGCGGCGGAGTACGTCCACTGCTGGTTGGTGCCGTTGTTGCAGTCCCACAGTTGGAGCTGGGTGCCGTCGGTGGTGCTGCTGCTGGGCACATCCAGGCAGCGGCCCGACCCGACGCCCTTGATCTGTCCGGAATCCGAAGGGGGCGTGGTGGAGCCGCCGTTGAGTGCGTTGAGGACGGCGGTGTACGCGGGCTTCTTGCTGCCGTCGCCGTTGAACAGCAGCGGCGTGTCCTGCGAGCGCCAGGAGTCGGTGTCGCGTACACCCCAGACGGTGATGCCGAGGCAGCGCGAGACGGCCAGGCAGTCGTTGGTCACGTTGGCGTAGGTCGTGGACGAGGCGCCCTGGATGTCGAGTTCGGTGATGGCCACGTCGACGCCGAGGGCGGCGAAGTTCTGCAGGGTGGTGCGGAAGTTGCTGTTGTAGGGGCTGCCGCTGTTGAAGTGCGACTGGAAGCCGACGCAGTCGATCGGCACGCCACGCTGCTTGAAGTCCTTGACCATGGCGTACACGGCCTGGGTCTTGGCCCAGGTCCAGTCCTCGACGTTGTAGTCGTTGTAGCAGAGCTTGGCGGCCGGGTCGGCGGCGCGCGCGGTGCGGAAGGCGACCTCGATCCAGTCGTTGCCGGTGCGCTGCAGATTGGAGTCGCGCCGGGCGCCCGAACTGCCGTCGGCGAAGGCCTCGTTCACGACGTCCCACTGGGCGATCTTGCCCTTGTAGTGGCCCATCACGCCATTGATGTGGTCGATCATCGCCTGGCGCAGCGTGCTGCCGCTGAGGCTCTGCATCCAGCCGGGCTGCTGGGAGTGCCAGGCCAGGGTGTGACCGCGCACCTGCTTGCCGTTCTGCACCGCCCAGTTGTAGACGCGGTCACCGGCGGTGAAGTTGAACTGGCCCCGCTGCGGTTCGGTGGCGTCGATCTTCATCTCGTTCTCGGGCGTCACCATGTTGAACTCACGGCCCGCGATCGTCGTGTACGCCGAGTCGCCCAGCCTGCCCGAGGCGATGGCGGTGCCGAAGTAGCGGCCGCTCTGCGCCGCCGCGGCACCGAGCGTGTTCTCGGCGGCGTGTGCTCTCGGCGGGGCGACCAGGGCGCCGACCGCAACCAAGACGCCGACGACCAGCGCCAACAGCAGCCCGCGGGTCTTCCGGCGGATATCGGGTCTGGGAAGGGCGTACGAGCCCATGACTGTGCCTCCAAGGTAGAAATCACGGAAGGACTGAAGCGCAGGGGTCGACCGGCACGAAAGGACTCCATCGCGGCTCAGCCGGGGAACCACCACGCGGCGTCGCGTACCTCTCCAACTACGCGAAGAGCCAGGATGCGTGGGTGCGAACCTCACCGGAACGAAACGGGGTGGCGCAGGTGCTGTGGTGCGCGGATCTGCCGCGCGGCTGTGCGTGGACGTGGATCTGCCGTGCAGAACAGAGCGTCCAGGGTCAACATGGTTCGAAATCCCGGACTATGGCCGGTGTCTCAGACAGGGATGATTGAGGTATTGACGATGACTCGTCAATACTCCCCGCAGAAGAAGTTTCCGTTCCTCGCCCGAAACTTTCCGACATCCCATCGAGTCAGCGGCGAACTCCTGACGCCACGACCGGTGGACGCCGTAAGGCCGGTTCGGGGTGTTGTGCACGGTATTTCCAGTCGGCACGACAGCCTGTCGAGCCCAACGGGGAGGCGCCGTTTGTAGACAGATCGGCGACAGGCCTTGACCGGAGGGCCTCTCATTCCTAGCTTGTGGCGTCAATGAATCCGGGAACCTTCCGAAAAGTTTTCGGGATCGCCGCTGTCCCCCTACCCCGGCGTGGCCGCTCCGCGGTTCATCGGGGCCACCTCACCCCCGCCCCCAAAGGAGACCCTCTGATGCGGTTACGCCATCCGTCCCCGGTCCGCCTGAGACGTTTACTCGCCGTCCTTGCGCCCTTGCTGCTCGTGGCCACCTTCCTCGGTGCCCATCCCGCTGGCGCGGCGACCGTAGACCCCAACACCTCGTATGTGCTGGTCAACCGCAACAGTGGCAAGGCCCTGGATGTCTACAACATGGCGACCGACGACGGCGCCCGCATCACCCAGTGGACCAGGAACGATCAGAACCAGCAGCAGTGGCAGTTCGTCGATTCCGGGGACGGCTACTACCGCATCAAGTCCCGGCACTCGGGCAAGGTGCTGGACGTCCACAACTGGTCCACCGCGAACGGCGGCGCGATCGTCCAGTGGACCGACCTGAACGCCACGAATCAGCAGTGGCGGCTGGCCGACAGCTCGGACGGCTACGTGAGGCTCATCTCGCGCCACAGCAACAAGGCCCTCGAGGTACAAGGCGCCTCCACCGCCGACAGCGCGAACATCGTCCAGTACGACGACTGGGGCGGCACCAACCAGCAGTGGAAGCTCGTCAAGGTCGGCGGGGACACTCCCGGCGCCTGCGATCTTCCGTCGACGTACCGCTGGACATCAACAGGCGCGCTTGCGCAGCCCAAGCCGGGATGGGCCTCGCTCAAGGACTTCACCGTCGTCCCGTACAACGGCAAGCAGCTCGTCTACGCGACGACGCACGACACGGGGACGAGTTGGGGTTCGATGAACTTCGGCCTGTTCACCAACTGGTCGGACATGGCCTCGGCCAGCCAGAACACGATGTCTTCCGCCACCGTCGCGCCCACGCTCTTCTACTTCGCGCCGAAGAACATCTGGGTGCTCACCTACCAGTGGGGCGGGACCGCCTTCTCCTACCGGACGTCGAGCGACCCCACCAACCCGAACGGCTGGTCATCACCGCAGGTGCTCTTCTCCGGAAGCATCACCGGCTCCGGAACAGGACCCATCGACCAGACACTCATCGGTGACGGGACGAACATGTACCTGTTCTTCGCCGGTGACAACGGCAAGATCTACCGGGCCAGCATGCCGATCGGGAACTTCCCGGGCAGCTTCGGCACGAACTCGACAGTGGTCATGAGCGATACGACGAACAACCTGTTCGAAGCCCCGCAGGTCTACAAGCTACAGGGCCAGAACCGCTACCTCATGATGGTCGAGGCGATCGGCTCCCAGGGCCGCTACTTCCGCTCGTTCACCGCCACCAGCCTCAACGGCTCATGGACACCCCAGGCCGCCACCGAGAGCAACCCCTTCGCCGGCAAGGCCAACAGCGGCGCCACCTGGACCAACGACATCAGCCACGGCGAACTGATCCGCACCAGCGCCGATCAGACCATGACCGTCGATCCCTGCAATCTGCAGTTGCTCTACCAGGGGCGCAGCCCCAACTCCGGTGGCGACTACGGCCTCCTGCCCTACCGTCCGGGTCTGCTGACACTGCAGCGCTGACGGCGTGACACGGGTCCGGCTCCGGCACGGAGCCGGCGTGGCGGGCTCGGCGAAAGGCCGAGCCCACCCCGGTCGCGCGACAACGCCGGGCACATGTGCACTGCTACTGCGCCCGCGACGCGGCGGAGTGCCTGCTACGCGTCCGGGTCGCGCGCGATCCAGCCCGGTGAATCGAGCCGGATCGCACCGTCCCCCACCAGGGCGCGCCCGCCTCGACGGTCCGGCTGACCGTGCACAGCCGGTCGTGCGAGGTCTTCACCGCCCGCGGCAGGATGGCGCGGGCCCGATCGCCCGAAGGACCGTCCGGGAGCGTGACGGAGAAGGTGACCCCGAGGTCCGACATCCGATTGCCGTTCCGCCGTCGTACGCGGTCCTCAAGCCCGGCGCCTCCGACGACGAGATCGTGGCTCTGGAAGAAGCCTTCGGCGTGAGCCTTCCGGAGGAGTTGAAGGCGCTGTGGCGGCTGTCCGCCGGTGAGAGCGGCGTAGACGGCTCGGATCTCATGCTGGGCGGCTGGGCCCTGATGCCGCTCGACGCCGTGATCGGGGTCTACCAGATGCAGATGCGGTTCCAGGAGGAGAACGGCGCGGACGACACCGAGTGGCTCCGCTTCACCGGATCGCTTACCGGGATCCACGCGGACGACCTCGTGGACGCGGCGTTCACCGCCGACTTCACGGGACTCCGGCTGGACTGCACCCCCGCGTGATCCGGGGCTGACGGACGGCACGACAGTCGCTGCCGTGGACGCTCGCGTCACCACGCCGCTTGGGCCCGGATGCCCACGTCCCCGCGATGAAGTCGCGCCGCGCCACCAGGAAGGCGGGATCGGGACGACGTACATGGACCGCCTCCTCCAGCTCGCGGGGCAGCCCGGCGAAGAACTGGCGGAACGAAAGGCCAGAACGCGCGACAGCATCGGGATCACACCCCCGACTCGGGCGGCTTGAAGGAGCTCGCGCGGCGCGTCCTGGAGACCGGCCAACGAGATCAGGACAAGCACCGGGCGCTTCGGGACCACCCTCGCTCCACCGTGGCGTGGACGGCACCGCTGCCGTGCGTCAGGCGCGGCGAGCCCAAAACGATGTCGCCAAGGTCAACCGTGAGCGGTGCCGCACGGCGGCGCCCCTCAAGAAGCAGGTGCCGCCGTGCTCTTGCGGACGACGAGGCTCGTCGCCAGTTCGAGACGCGTGGTCACCGGTTCCTGGTCACGCAACCGCATGATCATCTGCACCGCTTCCTCGGCCATCTCCCGCAATGGCTGGTGCACCGTCGTCAGGGCCGGGCTCGACCAGCGAGCCACCGGCACGTCGTCGTAGCCGACCACCGACAGGTCCTGCGGCACCCGGAGACCGCGGACTCGGGCCGCCTCCAGGACGCCGAGTGCCTGCAGGTCGCTGCCCGCGAAGATCGCGGTGGGCGGCTCGGGCAGATCGAGGAGTTCGAGGGCGCGCTCGAAGCCGCCCTCGACATGGAAGTCGCCGTAGCGGACGAGGGCGGGGTCGGCTTCGATGCCCGCCATGCCGAGCGCGGAGCGGTAGCCGTCGAGGCGGGCGTGGGAGCAGAGCATGTCGTCTGGCCCCGTGATGATCCCGATGCGGCGATGGCCGAGTTCCACCAGGTGCCGGGTGGCGACCCGCCCCCCGTTCCAGTTCGCCGAGCCGACCGAGGGTACGTCCGGGTCGGGGTCGCCGGCCGGGTCGACGATGACGAACGGGATGGAGCGCGACTGCAGCCGCTGCTTGACCTCGGCGGGCAGCGCAGAGAAGACGAGCACCACGCCGCGCGGCCTGCGCTGCATGACGCCTTCGATCCAGTCGGGGGCGGGTGCGTGGCGGGTGCCGCTCTCGGTCAGCACGAGGCTTGCCTGGTGCGCCTTGGCGACGTTCCCCACGCCACGGATCAGCTCCATCGCCCAGATGCTGTCCAGCTCGTGGAAGACCAACTCGATGAGGGGCGCCTCGCGGGCGGCCCGCGTCGTGCGCCGGTAGGAGTGCGTCTCCAGAAGGCGCTCCACCTTGACCCGGGTCGGGGCGGCCACATCCTGCCGCCCGTTGAGCACCTTCGAAACTGTCGAAATGGAGACGCCTGCCTTTTGGGCCACCTCGGCGAGGGTGATGCGGCCCAAGTCATCGTCATCACGCATGCCTTGGAGCATAAGGCACGGTCAGACCTCTCGGCATCGTAACGCTTTGATAACTCGACGAATCGGGCTTGACCGCCCACCGGGCGCGACCTAGCGTCCCGACTCGTGAACTTTCGGTGATTGTACCGAAACAGTTTCGAGAGCGAGGCGATGACTCTACGCGCACGGTTGCCGAGATCGGTCGCAGCGGGCGGTGCTGCCCTGGCCCTGCTGCTGTCCCTGTCCGGGTGCGGCGGCGGCTCATCCGCGGCAGGTGGCGACGACGGGAAGATCCACGTCCTGGTCTACGGGGACGCGGCGAACAAGGTCGAGAAGCAGCTGATCGCCACCTTCAACAAGCAGTCGAAGGTGAAGGCGGTCCTGGACACCATCCCCGGCGCGGACTACCAGGCGAAGCTGCAGACGATCATCAACAGCAAGCAGGCGCCCGACGTGTTCTTCAACTGGGGCGGTGGCAGCATCAAGCCGTTCGTCGACGCGGACCTGCTGATGCCGCTGGACGACTTCATCGCCGACGATCCCGCCCTGAAGTCGAAGTTCCTTCCCTCCGTGTTCAACAGCGCGGTGATCGACGACAAGGCGTACGGCGTTCCGATGCGCGGCACTCAGCCGGTGCTGTTCTTTCACAACGAGAAGGTCCTCGCCGACGCTGGTGTGCAGCCGCCGAAGACCTGGGATGAACTCCTCGACGCGGTCAAGGCGTTGAAGGCGACGGGCGTCACGCCCATCGCGCTCGGCGGCGGCGACCGGTGGCCGACCCTGATGTGGTTCGAGTACCTCTTCGACCGTGTCGCCGGGCCGGGCCTGTTCCAGAAGGCCCTCGACGGGGACAAGTCCGCCTGGGAGAGCACCGACAGCAAGAAGGCGCTCGGCATGATCAGGGACCTGGTGGACGCGGGCGCGTTCGGTTCGAACTTCGACTCCGTGAAGTTCACCGACCACGGCTCCCCCACGCTGCTCGCCACCGGCAAGGCCGGCTTCGAGCTGATGGGTTCGTGGGAGTACGCGACGCAGCAGGACGCCCACCCCGATTTCGCGAAGGAGGACTTCGGCTACCGGGATTCATTCGCAGTGCTCCGGCCTTCAGGCCGGGGGTGAAGCGAATCTGATGGTGGCGACGCGGAGCGTCGCGGATTCCGGTCCGGCGGAGCCGGATGCCGCGTATTCACCACCATGGCGCGGAGCGCCGCGAGGGCTGGTCACGGCGGAGCCGGGCGATGCTCACACCGGCCGGTTCTGCTGTTCGATGTACTCCCTTGACCACCGAGAGCGGGGCGCCGCCGACGGTGCCGGCGAAGGAGGACCCGGCCCAGAGCTTGTTGGCCCGCCAGTAGTGGCGTGCCAGGTCGGGGAATTCCTGGCGCAGTCGGCGGGAGGAGACGCCTTTGAGGGAGTTGACGAGTTTGGTGACGGCGACCTTGGGCGGGAAGTTCACCAGGAGGTGGACGTGGCTGTCCCCACCGTTGAACTCCACCAGCTCGCCTTCGAAGTCCGCGCACACCGACCGCATGATCTCCTCCATCCGCGTCAGGTGATCGTCCGTGAATACGTTGTGCCGGAACTTTGTCACGAAGATCAAGTGCGCATGCGTCATGAAAATACAGTGTCGGCCAGTTCTGATCTTCTGCATGCCGCTGGTAACTCAAGTGTCTAGCGTGGCGGTCATGCAGCTTCGGTACAGCTTCCGCCTGTACCCGGACTCCGGCCAACGCGCAGCCCTGGTGAGGGCGTTCGGGTGCGCCCGCGTCGTGTTCAACGACGCCGTGCGCGCCCGCGAGGACGCCCGGACAGCGGGCGAGGCCTTCCCAGCGGCCGGCGAGCTGTCCAAGAAGTTGATCACCGCTGCGAAGCAGACCGCTTCACGGGCCTGGCTGGGTGAGGTCTCCTCGGTGGTGCTCCAGCAGGCGCTGCGCGATGTGGAGGCCGCCTACAAGAACTTCTTCGCCTCCCTCAAGGGCGAGCGCCGGGGCGCGAAGACGGGTGCGCCCCGCTTCAAGTCCCGCAAGGACAGGCGGCAGTCGATCCGCTTCACGGCCAACGCCCGCTGGTCGATCACCGACAACGGGCGGCTGAACCTGCCGAAGATCGGGGCCGTGCCGGTGAAGTGGTCACGGACTCTGCCCTCCCAGCCCAGCTCGGTCACCGTGATCAAGGACGCGGCCGGGCGGTACTTCGCCTCCTTCGTCATCGACACCGACCCGCACACCGACGCCACCCGGATGCCCGACACCCACCAGATGGTCGGCATCGACCTCGGCCTCACCCACTTCGCGGTCCTGTCCGACGGCACGAAGATCGACTCCCCCAGGTTCCTGCGCCGCGCGGAGAAGAAACTCAAGAAGGCCCAGCGGGAGTTGTCCCGCAAGCAGAAAGGCAGCAAGAACCGCGAGAAGGCCCGCCTCAAGGTCGCCCGCGCCCACGCGAAGGTGACCGACGCGCGCAAAGAATTCCACCACCAGCTCTCCACCCAGCTGATCCGCGACAACCAAGCGATCGGCGTGGAAGACCTAGCGGTCAAAGGACTCGCGCGCACCAGACTGGCCAAGAGTGTCCACGACGCCGGATGGTCGGCGTTCGTGACCATGCTGGAGTACAAGGCGGCCCGGTACGGCCGGACTGTGGTGAAGATCGGCCGGTTCGAGCCGACCTCCCAGACCTGCTCGGCCTGCGGGGCCAAGGACGGACCCAAGCCCCTGAATGTCCGGGAATGGACCTGTGCCGCGTGCGGTGCGGTCCATGACCGGGACCACAACGCCGCGAAGAACGTGAAAACGGCCGCCGGACTGGCGGTTGCAGCCTGTGGAGCGCAGGTCAGACCAGGACTCGTCCTGGCACAGCGCGACGAAACAGGAAGCCAAGGATTCTCTCCCGAACCCCGTGCCGCGTAGCGGCACAGCAACGGACGAGAAGGCCAGAATCCTCGGGCTTCAGCCCGAGGAGCAAGTCAACAGGTCGACCCGCAACTGGTCGGCCGCAAGGTCGAGCTGGTCTTCGACCCGTTCGACCTGACCTTCCTGCGGGTCCGCGTCGACGGCCAGGACGCGGGCACCGCCGAGCCGTTCCAGATCAACCGGCATTCCCACCCCAAGGCCCGGCCCGAGGTCCCGGCCGAGGAGCCCAGGGTGACCACCGGGATCGACTACCTCGGACTGGTCGACAACGCCCACTCCAACCACCTCGGCGGCAAGATCGACTATGCGGCCCTGGGCTGGGACGGGCCCACCAGTCCCCAGTCGACCGACGCGGCCAGTGATGCCGAAGCCCCTTGATCCAGCCGGGCTTTCGGTGTTCCTGGCCGAGCTGCACGGCTTCTTCGAAGCCTGCGACGAAAGCGTCGACCAGGCGCTGGCGGACCAGTTCGGCTTCGACACCGCCGTCGACTGGATCACCGTCTCGCTGGAACTGGCCACCGAACAGCCGGCGCCTGTCCCCACCCGCGAACTTCCCGGAGAATCCACATGATTGAGAAACTGCAGGCCCACTACGGGTTCGAGCGCATGCCCTTTGGCCGCAACCTGGCGCCCGGCATGCTGCACCGGCACGACTCCCACAACCAGGCCGTCGCCCGCATCTCCTGGTGCATCGCCGAACGCTCCATCGGCGTCGTCACCGGCGAGGTCGGCGCCGGCAAGACCGTCTCCGTCCGCACCTGCCTGGACACCCTCGACCCGTCGAAGTACTCCGTCATCTACATTCCCAACCCGATGATCGGGGTCCGCGGCATCCACGAGGAGATCGTCAACTCCTTCGGTCAGACCCCCTAACACCTGGTACTCCAGCTGTAGATCGTGATCCGAAAGAGGCGCGTCGGCGAGGGACGGCCGTTATTCCAGCCACATTCCGTCGCGCATGATGACTCTCCTGCGTAGTTCCGGCTCGCCGCGCCAAGCACGCACAGTCCTCGGGGCCACGCGTACATACAGAAAGGAACCCTCTTCCACGCGTGGATCCCACCCGAACTTGTCGGCGAAGGCCTCCGCTGCGCTTCCGGGCACCTCCTGGTCCGGGAAGCACTCCGCCTCCCCCTGGAGGAGCACCACGTCGAAGGTGTCCGGTAGCGCCAGGCGCACGCGCGGCTCTTTGCGGACGTTCCGCGCAGTCACGGAAGTGGCGCTGGTGCACATCCACACTGCTCGTCCATCCCACAAGAACCACAGCGGCACCTGGTGCGGCCCGTGATCAGGGTGAGCCGTCGACACCCATACATCCCGCTCGCTAACGAGCCGCTCCAGAGCGTCGCGCATACGCTCCGCCGTCTGGCGGCGAACGATTCCCGTGGTCTCCATGCGGACCGACCCTAGCCAGCAGGGGCGAAGCGCGCCTGAGGCGCAGGACCTACTCCCAGCGACCGATGAACCCCTCAGCTTTTGGCTAGGGGCGACCGACTACGGTGCTCAGGGTGGCCAGCTGAAGTGCTCAGTCACGCTTGTCTCCGGTAGTGGCTGGCTCGTGATCGCGCCTGGTGGCTGCGTCGCCAGGCGGACCAGCTGAGCCGGTGGGCCGGGTCGTGAGCGGGCCGGACAACAACACTGATGAACAGGTCAGCGGGATCAGGTTGGCCGGCGTGGGGCGGTGTGCGTGTTCGTCGGCGCGGACGGCATGGGCCAGCATCGCGAGGGTGACCCAGCGGGCCCAGGACGCGTAGCGGCGGACCTGGCGCTCATCCAGTCCGGCCAGCCCCTTCTCACTTTGGAAGGTTTCCTCCACCCGCCATCTGGAACCTGCGACCTTGACCAGGGTGGCCAGGGATGCCGACGTGGTGGAGTGACAGCGGTAATAGGCGAGTTCACCGGTGGTGCGGTTGCGACGGATCAGCAACTGGTGGTGGCCCGGTGCCGCCTCGGCGAGGTCGATGACGGCCCAGTCGTAGAACCGCTGTCCCTTCGCGCCGCGTCCGGCCGAGAGCTTCTGCCAGGCCCGCTTCGGCACCTTCTTCACCAGCGCATCGGCGCGGAACGTGTCGGCTCCGGTGGTCATTTGGGCTGAGCAGGCCACTGCGAGGACGTAGCCGATGCCGCGTTTTTCCAGCGCGGATCGCAGTTTCGGGTTGCCGCCATAGACCTCGTCACCCGTGACCCAGCCGACGCGGTGTCCAGTGTCCAGGAACCGTTCGATCATCACCCGGGCCAGTTCCGGCTTGGTCGCGAAGACGGTGTCCTCGCTGAGCCCCGCGGCCCGGCAGCGGTCCGGATCGCAGGTCCAGGAGCGCGGGATGTACAGCTCTCGGTCCACCGCCGCGTGCCCGCGCTCGCCGGCGTAGACGAGGTAGACGGCGACCTGGGAGTTCTCGATCCGCCCGGCGGTGCCGGTGTATTGGCGCTGGACCCCGACGGTGCGTGTGCCCTTCTTCACGTCGCCGGTCTCGTCGACGACCAGCACTGCGGCCTCGTCGTGGAGGTGCTCGACGACGTATTCGCGTACGTCGTCACGGACGGCCTCGGCATCCCAGGCGGCCCTGCACAGCAGATGCTGCATGCCGTGCGGGGTGGCCTCCCCGGCCCACTCTGCGATCGTCCAGCAGTTCTTGCGCGGCAGATCCGACAGCAGGCCCAGCACCAAGCGCTTGGCCCGGAGGCGGGGTTCGACCCGCGCGAACCGCCCGGCTATCCGGCTCATCAGGCCATCGAACGCCTCCTGCCAGCGGGCAGGGTCTACGCTGTGATTGCGGCCACCGCGTGATCGTTTGTCTTCACACACCGATGATCAACGTGGCCGCACCCGTCTCCAGAGCGCGTCAGGGTCGTGCAGCGTCCGCATGCGGTCCTGTGTCAGGAGGACATGTGCAACGTGGCGAAGTCTGGTGGGTCGAGTTCGACGAGCGGCGGCCGGTCGTACTGCTGTCGGAAGGCGACGCGTCCGGGATCCGGGTGATGCAGGTCGTGGCTCCGGCGGGCGTCGACATCAGCGGTCTGGGCGTCGAAGTGGCAGTAGGCGCGATGGAAGGACTGCCCTTTGAAGGCGTGCTGCGGTTCGCGTTCCCATGTCCGGGCTTTACCCCTTGCACGTGGCTGACCACCGTGTCCCGGGATGACCTGATCGAGCGGGCGGGCGCCCTGCCCTACGCGAAACTCAACGAGATTGAGGATGCCCTCCGACTCGCTGGACAGGCGAAGGAGCGGACCCCGGCGACGACCGAGAAGCTCAGCGCATTAAGGGACGCCCTCCGTCTCGGTGGACTTGAGTAGTCGGGTAGGCGGAGAAGGAACGGACACCCTCGGTGGCGTGGTCGATCTCGTCCAGATGATCGACACTGACCACCTGTCTCCTCGGCGCCCCTCACCATCGAGATCACGATCTACGGCTGGAGTACTGGGCTCGCGTCTGGCCGTCCAGACCGCCAAGGCCCTGCTCTCCGAGCGAGAAGAGCGCGGACGCACCCCCGTCCTGGTCCTGGACGAGGCCCATCTGCTGTCCTACGAACAGCTGGAAACCGTGCGGATGCTGACCAACCAGGGCATGGACCAGGACTCGCCGCTGGCCTGCCTGCTCGTCGGACAGCCCACCTTGAGGCGGACGATGAATCTGGCCGTCCTGGCGGCCCTCGAGCAGCGGACCGCCCTGCGTTACACGATGCCGGGCATGACCTCGAACGAGACGACCAGCTACGGCGGCCACCATCTGAAGATCGCAGGCCGTCTGGACCAGCTGTTCACCGAGGACGCCCTCTCGCTGATCCACACCACCTCGCGCGGCTATCCGCGGGCGGTCAACAACCTCGCCCTGCAGTCCCTCGTCGCCGCGTTCGCCACCGGCAAGAACCTCGTCGACGAGGCCGCCGCCCGCGCCTCCGTGAGCGAGGTGGTCGGCGATTAGGGTGGCCGGATGGGGTGTGAGCTGCGGGAACGATGGAGCGGACAGCCATTGTGGGCGAGATGGGTTCTCGCGGGGTATTTGATCGGATTCCTCGAAGGATCCTACGTCCACATTCTTGATCTGGTCCGTGACGGCATCCATGCCTATGCGTGGTTTCCTCAGGTTCCCCTGCAGGTGTTCTTCGTGAGCTTGGCGATCCTAGATCCGCTGGTTGCCGTGCTGGTGGGACTCGTGCGGCGGGAAGGAGTCTGGCTGGCAAGCGTCGTGATGGTGACGGACGTCTTCGCGAACTGGTGGGGCAACCGGCACTGGCTGCAGGATGACCCCGCGCGACTCGGCTGGCTGTCGCCCATCACCCTCTTCGGCTTGTTCGTCGTTGCGTTCTTGCTCCCCTTGCATCGCACAGTTGCCAGGACGGCGGGCAGGTCCCAGACAGCCCTGCCGCCTGACGATTCACGCATCGCGCAGCCTTGAACCACCGGCACCTTGCCGACGAAAACGACATCTTGCCGACGATCGCCCCGCCGGAACACCCACCGGCGGGGCGTCGCCATCACCGCTCGTCGGCACCGTGAACGCAGCATCCGTCCGCATTTTCAACGCCGGGCAACAACCTGACCGAGGCTGGCACCGGTGGTTGCGGCGATGAAAGCGCGTGCCAGGGTGTGGCCGCCGTCGCATCCCGTGCTGGGTATCGGGGCTCCGGAGGCGATGAGGGGCAGCAGGGTCTCCTCAATTCGGGCGCGTCCCGCGGGGGTGGCGGTGCTGGCGGAAGCGATGCTGAGCAGCCGGCGCGGTCCGCCGGCAAGAGCACTTCAGGACGGGCACGCGACGGTGACCCGTGACTCAAGGGCGTCCTCGGGCAGGCCGCCATCTCCGCTACCCGCGCCGAGGACACGTACCTCGCCGCCCGCTTCCGACGCCTCGCGGCCCGCCGCGGCAAGAAGCGAGCCCTGGTCGCCCTCCAGCACTCCATCCTCATCGCCGCCTGGCACATGTTCACCCACGACGTCCCCTACGCCGACCTCGGCGGCAACTACTTCCTGGAACGCACCGGCAAGATCCGCGCCACCCGTCGCCTGGTCAGCCAGCTCAACCACCTCGGCTTCCAGGTCACCCTCCAGTCCCTGGAGGCCACGTGACACACCCTCACCTGCGAGAACGATTCATTTTCGTATGAGCGGTTTCGACCGTCACGGACTCCGGGCGGCCAAGTCTTTTCAGCCATCGAGCGGCGACAAGCTCACTGCCATACCCGGAGTCCTCGGGCTCACCGATCCTACGAATGACCGGCGTGGGCCCGCGCTAGAAACGTAGGACAAGCTCAGTCGGATCCACCCCTGCCCGCGTCCTCCGCGCCGCCGGGCGGTGTCAGTTCGGCGACTCGGAACCTGCCACGAGTTGGAGCAGGTCGCGCAGCGCCTCGCGCTGTCGGTCGTCCAGGGCGTGGAGCGGCCGGGAGGCGAACGGCATCCGGGTCCGCAGATCGGCAGCCACGCGCAGGCCGGTCTCGGTGGCGGCGACCAGCTTGACCCGGCGGTCGTCGGGCGCGGGGTGCCGCTCGACCAGTCCGCGACCCTCCAGGCGGTCAATGATCGTGGTGACGTTGGACGGCTCGGCGTGCAGATACTCGGCGATCCGGCGCATGGGTACCGGCTCCTCTGCCGCGAGCAGCGCCTTGGCCTGCAGCGGGGTGAGCTCGTGCTCGGCCGCCGCCTGTTCCGACTCCCGGGCGTACCGGCGGTTGATCGCGGCGAACAGGGCGACGATCTGGCGGGTGACGTCATCCGGTCGGTAGGACATCGCTCCACTCTAGCCATTGGCTTGACAGTGACAGATATGGGTCACCATAGTTATGGAACATATTAGTGGTCAACCATAACTATTGTGGGAGTGAGACCGAGATGACCACCGGAACCCCGGCTCCAGAGAAAACCGTCCTGATCACCGGCACCTCCTCGGGCATCGGCCTGGCCGCTGCCGTCGCCGCGGCCCAGGCCGGCTGGAACACCGTCGCGACCATGCGCGACACCTCCCGGGCCGATGCCCTGCTCGCCGCCGCCGACGCGGCCGGAGTGGCCGGACGGATCCAGGTACGGCAGCTGGACGTCACCGACCCGGACTCCGTGGAGGCCGCCGTCGCAGGCGTGATCGCCGACCACGGGCGCCTCGACGCCGTGGTCAACAACGCGGGGGCCGGGCACGTGGGCACCCTCGAACAAGAGACGATCACCGACGTCCGCCAGGTACTGGAGGTCAACTTCTTCGGTGTGCTGCACGTCACCAAGGCCGCACTGCCGCACCTGCGCGCGACCGGTGGGCGGGTGGTGACCGTCACCAGCGTCGGCGGCGTCGTCGGCCAGCCGTTCAATGAGGCGTACTGCGCCGCCAAGTTCGCGGTCGAGGGTTTCATGGAGTCGCTCGCGCCGGTCGCCGCGACCACCGGAGTGAGCGTCACCGTGGTCGAACCGGGCGCGGTGGCGAGCGAGTTCGTCAGCAACGTAGGCTTCGATCCGGCCGTGATCGATGCCGCAGGTCCGTACGCGCCCGCTCTGCGCGCCTACCTCGAGCGGACCCGGAACACTTTCGCCAACGCCGCACAGCCCCCGGCGGACGCCGCCGCACCGATCATCGAGGCGCTCAGCGGTGACCGGCCCGCCTTCCGGATCCAGACCTCGGAGGCGGCCCGCACCTTCGCCGGCACCAAGCTCGGCGACCTCGACGGCTCATCCGTCCTGGCCCTGACCGGCAGCTGGGTCGCCTGACCCCGCAACCCAGGAGGACGACCAATCATGAGTACACACCGACCGGCACATCCCACGACGGCGGTCGACCACCGGGCGTCCGTCGCGGCCGAGACCGCCGCGTTCGTGGCCGCGGTCCAGGGCGCCGATCCGACGACCCCTGTCCCGTCCTGTCCCGGATGGAACCTGGCCGATCTGGTAAAGCACACCGGCAGTGTGCAGCGCTGGTTCGCCGTGCTGTTGCGAAAGGAGATCCAGCAGCCGCCGACGAGCAGGGACGTGGACCTACAGCTCCCGCCGCGGCCGGAGGACTATCCCGACTGGCTGGCCGCGAGCGCGGTCGAGGCCGCCGGGGCGTTCGCGGCCACCGCCCCGGACACCCCGATGTGGGCCTGGGGGGCCGACCAGCACGCCCGGTTCTGGGCCCGCCGGATGTTGTACGAGACGCTGGTGCACCGGGTGGACGCCGAGCTCGCCCTCGGACGGCGGCCGATGGTCGACCGCGCGCTGGCGGTGGACGGTGTGGACGAGTTCCTGGTCAACCTGCCTTTTGCGGCCTTCTTCGCGCCGAACACGGCGCACCTGCGCGGGACCGGCCAGACCATCCGCTTCCGCTGCATCGACGGCGAAGGCGACTGGCTGGTCCGTCTTCAGCCGGACCGCTTCGGCATCGCAACGGATGGCCCTGGCCGGGAGACCGCCGTCGACGCCACCCTCCGCGGCGCCGCGGCCGACCTCCTGCTCTTGCTCTACGGCCGACTGGACCCGATGGACGACCGCTTCGAACGCCAGGGGAACCCCGCCCTGCTGGACCGCTGGTTCGCCAACTCAGCGTTCTGAGCCGACCCTGCTCGAGCGGCCAGAAGGACGTGGTGCCGCCCCGCAGCGATCGGCGGCAGATGAACCGGCGGCTCACCGTGCAGAAGCCCCGTCCCGCTCGGCGCGCCGGGCCCGCCCGGCCACGCCCGACGAGGACGACGAGGAGCGGTGAGTTCGACTGACGAGGAGGCTGAGGCGCCGCGTTCATCCGAGGCCGATGAGTGGTTCGCTTGGTTGCCAGGTGACGGGCAGGACGACGTCGATGCCGTCCCGGCGGGCCAAGGGAAGCAGCCGGCTCATGGTGATGTCGAGGCGATCGAGCAAGTAGGGCATGGGGCGCAGGGGCTGGTCGAGGCCGGTGAAGAAGTCGTCCCAGTGCACCAGGATGACCCGTTGGGCTCCGGTCGCGAGCACGACCTCGTCCCAGTAGGTGTGCAGGAACCGTGGGGTCTGGTTGCCCAGGCTGCCGATGCCCAGGTAGATGACGTCGGCGTGGCGGCCGCGCAGGGCGCCGGGGCGGCAG
The DNA here is from genome assembly GCF_036347135.1 of Streptomyces sp. NBC_00775. Classification (NCBI taxonomy): domain Bacteria; kingdom Bacillati; phylum Actinomycetota; class Actinomycetes; order Kitasatosporales; family Streptomycetaceae; genus Streptomyces; species Streptomyces sp. NBC_00775. Next base: position 10,907,336 of record NZ_CP108938.1, on the reverse strand, counting down.
TTGGCACTGGCGTGCAGCAGCAGACGCCCGCGGGGGTGGTTGATGAGCACGGAGTAGGCGGTGCCGGTCTTCCACGCACGGGCACGGGCCGGAGGGACCAGCGGCTCATCGACGGTGCCGGGGTAGCGATCGCCGGGGCTGTGCACGGAGTCCAGAAACGTCAGCTCGAAGCTGCCGTAGGTGAGGGTGTCGCCGTCGCCGACCACCCGCAGCTGTGGCTCGGGCACGCCCAGGCCGCGCCCGATGTTGGCGGTGGACGGCGAGCCGACCAGCTCCGCGCCGGTCTCCAACGCCCACACCGGTGCGTCCAGGGCGTGGTCGTAGTGGGAGTGCGCGCACACCACCGCGGCCAGGTCATCCACGTGCAGCCGGTCGATGGCGGACCGGACCAGCGCGCGGTCGGGAGCGATCTTGCCCACGCCGACTCGCAGCATCTCCGGCCGGGTGACGAACCCGTCGCTGAGCACGCGGGTCTGCCCGTCCGACAGCAGCACCGAGCTGGTGCCCAGGAAGTGTGCGGTCAGCCCGTCACTGCCAGTGGCGGGGCGCTGCTTGTACGGCAGGTAGGGCCGCAGACTCGGCCGCCCGATCGGCATCTTCACGCGAGCATCTTCGCTGGCGGGCGGCAGGAATACTACCCGGGACCCTGAGCCACATGGTCTGCGCCGTCGCCGCCCGGCTGGACCGCAACTACATCCGCGCGCAGGCCCTGGAGACGAGGTCGCCACCGCGAACTAGGGGTGCCTACCTCGCCCGCCGCCGTGACCAGCGGCCCTCCACCGAATACCGGTCCCCGACGGACGAGGAATGGGAAGAATTCCTCGGCCACTTCGAACGCCGCAAGGTCGCGCTCGGCGACTGTGGGCGAGCCTACGGCACCAGCTGCATTCACGAGCACGGCTGCATTCGATGCCCGCTACTACGGGCAGACCCGGCCCAGCGGCCACGGCTGATCAACATCTGCGACAGCCTGATCGCCCGCATCGCCGAGGCTGAACGCGAAGACTGGGGCGGCGAGGCCGAGGGGCTCAAGGTCAGCCTGGCTGCTGCAAACGCCAAACTCGCCCAGCTCGACAACCGCCGGCGCACCGCCGTCGACCTCGGCCTGACTACCTTCGCTGACGTCGCCGTCCGCATCACTACGTCGACGGACCCGCACCTGCCCTGAATATCCGTGGTCACCGCGAACCTGCACCGCCTACGCTCCACCCCGTGCGCAGCGTGTTTGTCTTCCCTGCAGGTGAGCGAGCTGAGACCGTCGCCTCGCTCAATCAGCACCTGCCACAGCAGCGTGATCCGTGGAGCCTGGACGGCAACCTCTACATCGACATCGACGATGCGGAATCCGGGCACCTCTTCTCCGACTGGGATCCCGACGAGGTTGCAGTCCTTGAAGCGGCTGTCGGACACCACCCCGGCTGGGCAGTGCAGATCGACATCTCCGGGCGCATCGACGGCACCACAGAGATTCACCAACTGGTCGCGCTGCTACTTGAGCACGGTGGTGTTGCGCTTGACGACTACTCCGCCCACCCCTTGTCGGCGTACTAGCTCATCTGCAGAGCGAAGTACGGGCTCATGTGCAGAGGTGTGTACGAAGTTTTGGCCGGGTCGAGGGCGTCAGCCCTCGACCCGGCCGAGTGGGGTGAACCCGCAGGTTCAGGCGGTCGCTGCGTCGCCGCCGTCGATCGCGAAGAGCTTGTTGCGGAGCCGGTAGCTGTTGCCATTGATCGAGACGACTACGCAGTGGTGCAGAAGGCGGTCAAGGATCGCGGTGGCCAGGACCTCGTCGCCGAAGACCTGGCCCCACTCGCCGAAGGTCTTGTTCGAGGTCAGGATGATCGAGCCCTTTTCGTAGCGTCTCGAGATCAGTTGGAAGACGAGGTTGGCCTCGGCGCGGTCAAGCGGGAGGTAGCCGACCTCGTCGACCACGAGGACGTCGGGCCGCTGGTAGAGCCGCATCTTGGCAGGCAACCGGCCGATGGAGTCGGCCTCTTTGAGCTGGCGGACCATGTCGTCGAGGCTGGTGAAGTAGATGGTGAAGCCAGCCCGGCAGGCCGCGACAGCCAGGCCGACGGCGATGTGGGTCTTGCCGACGCCGGGCGTTATCAACGGTTTGCCGCGAGCTTCGGCATGTCACCGCAGCGTGTGACGTTCATGAGATTGAAGTGACAGAGCTGCGATGTCAGTGCGTCCCCATATGTTGTCCCGATGAGTCGGAACATGGTCGACGAGCGGGTCTTCGAGGCGGCAGTAGTTGATTCCCAGCGGGCGGTGGCGGAGTTCGACGGGGCTCGCCAGTGGCTGGCTTCTGCCAGGCAGGGGCCGATGGAGCCGCTTGCTGCCGAGGTCTGGGTATTCGACGAGGATCTTGCCCGGGTGGTGTTGGTGAAGCACCGTTGGCGGGGCTGGGTTCCGCCGGGTGGAAAGGTCGAGGCCGGAGAGACACCGCGTGAGGGTGCGAGCCGGGAACTTTTCGAAGAGGCGGGGCTTCAGCCGGAGTTGCTGTCTGAGCCGGCGGCGGTCGCAGTTCGTTCGTTTCACCCGGACTGGCCGGTCACGTTGGGGTTGTCGTATGCCGCGGTCCTTGATGTGGCGACGCCGTTCGTCGCGGAGGCCGGGCAGCCGGTGGCCTGGATGCGCTTGGACGAGGGCTGGGAGAGCTACTTTCCCGATGACGTGGCCCGAATCCGTAAGCACGCGGCTTGGATGGCTGGTCAAATGGGCCGTCACTGAGGGGGTGGCGTGGGCCCGCCGCGGCGTGCGAGTTCGCGTCGGAGGTCGAGGTTCTCGCCGTGGGCCTGCTCCAATGCGTCCCGCAGGGCCTGTACTTCTTCTCGGTGCTGCTTCTTCAGGCGTGTGATCTGGCTGGTCAAGGCGAGAACAAGGGTGCTTTGCGAAACGACGTCGACCACGTCGCCGGCGAAGTCCAGGGCCAGCAGCACCCGGCTCTCCTCCAGGCTCTCCGCGCCGTGGTGACGGCCGGTGCTGGTCAGGAACTGCAGGCCAGGACGATGCCGTTGGTCCCGACGCCAGGTGAAGTGCCGCATCGGGTCGCTCGTGAGCACCGCCTCCTGTACGAGGTCGTGCACCGAGCACGACGCATCGTCCCCGCCCGCCACGAGACCGCCCACCGCCTCGTCCAGCCGCCACCCAAATCCAGACCGGACCTGCCCGCAAACGGGCTGCGAGCCGGTCGCCCGGGCCCAGCTGCTGCACCTGCTGTGGTCCCGGCAGCTGGGAGTCGACCTGGCCGGCCCGCTTCAGGACCGCTCGGTCGTGATGCCCGCCAGGGGGACGGGCCGGTGACCGCGGCGGCGGTGCTGGACCTTTCCCCGGGCGCCGGGCTGGTGCTGGACGGGACGGAGTGGACGGTCGAGCGGCGCGAACCGCACCTGGGCCGGGTGCAGTTGGTGAAGGCCGACGGCATCCGGGAGCGGGTGACCTTCCGGTTCCTGGCCAACCATCCACAGTGCCGGGAACTGAGTGAGGCCGGCTCCGGGCGATGTGAAGCCGAGCGCGCTCCAGCCCTCGGGGACCACAGCCCCGATCCCGGTGCCGGACTGCATTGGGTCGGCGTAGAGCATGCCGTCGCGTGCGCAGTCGCGGGCGCGGCTGCTGCTGCGACCGTCACCGACGGCTTCCGTCCCTGACCCGTCCGGGGGCCCCTCCGGACCCCCGGACGACGTGTCAGTTCCCGCCGCGGGACCGTCGGGAGAGCGCTACGGCCACACCACCGGCCAGCAACAGCGCGCCGGCCGCCCAGACGATCCAGCCGCCGCCGAATCCGGTGTCGGCCAGCGGTCCGGACCCTGCGGAAGGGCCGCCCGAAACGGAGCCGGACGCTCCGGCCGCGCCGCCGGAGCCGGACCCGCCGGGCGTGCCGCCGCCCGCGGACCCGCCGGCCGTGCCGCCGCCCGCGGAGCCGCCCTGCGCCAGCCGCAGGGTCAGCGCCGCGCTGTCGTTGGAGGCGTCGGGGTCGAGCCCCTTCATGACCTCCAGCGTGCGGACCTGGCCCGTGGAGACGGCCGGGGTACGGGGGCCGATAGCGACGGTGAACGACAGGACGTGTCTGTCCCCCGGGGCGGGGTCGCCGAAGTAACACTGGTAGGAGGACCGGCCCATCCGGGGGCCGGGGTCCGACCCGTCGTCCGTGGGCGGCGGCTGGCAGTTGTCCGGAATCTTCGTGGCCTTCGTGCCCGGCGGCAGCTTGACGAGGACCGGGAGGAAGGCGTCGTCGTCGAGGAGGTCCTCCACCACCGCCGGCCCCCGGTCGATCACCGTGGCGTGCAGCGTGGCGTGACCGCCGCGCCGCCCGGTGACGGTGTCCCCGGTGACGGCGAAGTCGGCGTGGTTGACGCTGTTGACGTAGGTGGTGAAGTACGGGTCGATGTTCCCGTCGGACGGCATCGCGCCCCTCGGGACCAGGGTCAGCGGGGTCCCGGGGCCGTTCGCCGGGGCGGCGCTGGTCAGCGGGGTGAATTCGTAGAAGATCTTGTCGCGCAGGGCCTCGTCGCCGACCTTGACGCGCAGCGGCGACGACAACGCGTACTGCCGGCCGGGCTCCACCGGGGTGGGGAAGTCGCACAGGGTCTCGCGCACGATGTGCCCCCCGCGGTCGCTCGCGGGCACGTCGCGGCAGTTGGCCCAGGAGCCCTGGAGGTGCAGCCCGGCGGTGGTGTCGATCCGCAGCTCCACCCCCTTGGCCGCCGGGAGTTGGCCGTTGTTCCACACGTCGAGCGGGAAGGTCAGCGTGTCGCCCGGCACCTGGTGCAGCTGCTCGGCGGACGCGCTCACCTTCAGCTGCGTCGCGCCGTTGGTCAGGGTGAGGTGGTCGCCGGTGACGGTGGCGTCCGACGCCGTGCCGGAGACGGTCACGGTGCCGCTGCTGCCGACGGCCGCACCGGGCTTCGGCACCAGCGTGATGGCGTGGAAGTCCGAGGTGGCGGACGCCAGGTCCAGCGTGCAGAGGTTGCCCTTGCACTGCTCCGACGGTGCCGGCTCGGCGAAGTCGGCCACTCCGGACAGGTCGACGGTCAGGTGGACGTGGTGTGCCGTGCCCCCGCCGGCCACCTTCCACCGGTAGGACAGGTCCACGCTCGCCGGCTCCGTCCCGATGAAGAGCTCGTGCTCGGCGAACTGGACCGTCATCCCTCGTGCGGCGTCCGCCGTGTCGGCGCGGGCCGGACCCGTGCCGAACACCCCCGCCACCAGCGCCACCGCGCCCGCCGCCGCCGTCGCGACCGCGCGTACCCGTGATCGTCGTGCCATCCGACCGAACCCTTCCCCGCGCGCCGGGAGGGTCCCGGCCCGCCGTGCTTCACAGGTGTGACCCGCGAGGTGCGGAAATGGTTGCGGCCAGCCGGGCTCAGGTGTCCGCGCTGCCGGGCACGATGTGACGTGGTCTAGGAGGCCGGACACGGATGATCACAGTCGTCGACCTGTCGCGCTCAGGCTCAACCGCCCACAACGCCGTCGGTGACAACCAGCGTGCCTATGTGACAACCATCGTGCTTCGGCTCAAGGACAACGACCTCGGCTACGGCATCATGCGCGTCGACGAGGACCAGAGGTGGCACCCGTTCCACCTCGGCCAGCCGCTGTGGAACTTCATCAACGCCTGTTTCTTCGAGTACGGCATCGCAGCGTACGACCTGGAGCTCGGCAAGAACCTGCACAAGCGCCGCCGCAGGAACCCGGAGTTCCGCGCGCGGGCCAAGGCCGTGGGCCGCAAGATCCGCAAGCAGGTGCTCAAGGACTACGTGATCCACCCGCTGCTGTCGGGCCCGTCGTTTTTCACCACGCTCGCCGCCACGTTCACCGCGAACCTGGTCCGCAACGTCTGGACCCACTCGGTGATCATGTGCGGGCACTTCCCCGAGGGCGTACAGGTCTTCGAGCGCCACTCGATCAAGGGCGAGACGCGCGGCCAGTGGTACCTGCGCCAGATGATGGGCTCGGCGAACATCAGCGGCAGCAAGGCCATGCACTTCATGACCGGCAACCTCTCCCACCAGATCGAGCACCACCTGTTCCCGGACCTGCCGAGCAACCGGTACGCCGAGGTCGCGGTGAAGGTGCGCGCGCTGTTCGAGAAGTACGAGCTGGAGTACGTCACCGGCCCGCTGCCCAAGCAGGTTTTCTCCGCGTGGCACAAGGTCTTCCGGCTCTCACTGCCGAACAAGAAGCCCAAGGTCAAAACGCCGGACCGCGAGCAGGAGCTCGTCGCCGCCTGATTCCCGGTATCGGTTCAGACCTCTCGGCCGTACCGGCGGCACCACCGGGTTCGGTGAGATCCGTTGCGGACGGCGGGCGGCCGCGACATCAGACCGTACGACACTGGATCCGGAGCAGCCTGAGCTGCCCCGAGTTTCGTAGAGTCCGCGGCCTGCCCCGAGTTGTGTGGAGTCGAATTGCAACTGGAGGGTTCGCATCGGATCCCCGATCAGCAGCCGCCGCAGTTCGGCGTGCGAGAGCAGCCCGTCCAGCCGGCGGCCCAGCGCCCGGACCGTCTGCCGCAGCAACAACCCCGGCAAGTACACGGCATAGGTGTGCCGCAGAGTATGCGGGTGCACCTCGATGCCGATCCCGAACGAAGCGCACCGCGCGTTCGCCCGCCGGAACACCGCCTGCCACGCGGCCGGGGGCAACGATCGGGCCGGTTCGGCAGTCGTAGGGAGTGACACACATCCGTTTCCCCCGCTCGCCGCCAACTGCCCTCGCTCGCGAGCTGGTTGGCATAAGGGCCTGTCATCCCTGGGAGGATTCATGACCAGCTTCGTCGCACCACCTGGCGACAGACAAAGCGGCGGGCGCGACATCGCCCCACCCATCGCCGCCGCACATGCCCCACGGCGCAAGCCCGTCGGTCGCGCGACAAGCCGCAGTGTCGTGGTGGGGGCCGTCGCCGTTCTGCTGGCGGGGGCCGGCGCCTCGGCCGATGCCGCCCCCGGCGACCCGGTGGTCAGCGGTGCCACCGTCAACTCCGGACATGACGTCATCGTGGGTATCACGCACAACGTGGTGTTCCCGGTCACGGTCACCGGATCGGACGACTCCGGCCTGTCTTTCGCCGATGTGGATCTGAAGGGGCCGCACGGCGGTTTCTACACCACCGACGCGTTCTGCGAGAGCGCGACGGCATGCACGACGGTATTCACCGCCAACGCCCACCCGGCACCGGGTAGCGACGATCCGGTGGACCTGGCCAACGCCAACGCGGGAACATGGTCGGTTGACGCCTTGGTCGACGCCAACGACGGCGATTCGGTCTTTGCCCCCGGCGCCGGGTCGTTCAGCCTCAAGCGTGCCGCGCGGCTCACGGTCAACGCCTCACCGGAACCGGTGGCCAAGGGCTCTCGTATCACCGTCACCGGCAAGCTCGTGCGGGCCAACTGGGACACCTACCGGTATGCGGGATACGCGGGCCAAGCCGTCAAACTGCAGTTCCGCCCGAAGGCCAGCAGCACCTACACCACGGTGGCCACGGTGAACACCAGCAACACCGGCACCCTGCGCACCACGGTCAAGGCAGTCAGGGACGGCTACTGGCGTTGGAACTTCACCGGCACCACCACCACCGGCCCAGCCAAGGCCGCCGGCGACTACGTCGATGTACGCCCCTGATCCGGCAAGTACCACCATGAGCAACCGAGGCGGATCGGCCGCGGCGGGATCCGGCACATCCTGAGAACTCCGTTGCTGTGCGCTTCGGTGATCAGATGATGTGTTCAGCCTGTTCGGGCACTCATCGACAGCACGAACAGGATCCCGCACAGGGCCTTGCGGGCGTCCAGAGGGCGTCTGAAAAGCCTGTCAGCGGGCAAGTCGCCTGGTAGCGGAGTCGTTGCGCACTTTCGGGGGCTAGGGTGTGCGGGCTGCGTACCCGTTACTCGACGGATCTGTCCGATCCGGAGTGGGAGATCCTCCGTCCGCTGGTTCCAGCGGTCAGGCCCGGTGGACGGCCGGCGAAACACACGCGGCGGGAGATTCTCAACGCGTGGTCGTACTGGCTGCGGGCCGGCTGTGCCTGGAGACTGCTGCCGCATGACCTGCCGCCATGGCAGACGGTCTACCACTACTGGCGGTTGTAGGCCTTGACTCTAGTTCAATTACATTTATGCAGGTCAGGGCCATGATGTAGATCCAGCTGGGGCGTTGGGGTCGATTCGGGGTCGAATTTGATTGCGGATTACTTTAGTAATCGAATGTTTCGCTGGGCAGGCCTCTCACTTCTCATGCCGGACCGCACTACTGAACTTGAATTCGTGATGTCGGCCACCGCCTGTGATCGAGTCGGTGCTGCCGAGGCGGCCGCGAATCACTTATCCGTGCAGCGATGGCATGCATGGTGATCCAGTTCGACCCTGCAGCTCCTGGCGCGTCACCTGCGTCGGCGCCGTCGTGAGATCGGCAGTCGATGGCGACGCCTGTCCCCAGGCCACCAGGCCCTGCTCACGCTCCGGCACCTGCGATGCGACGGTGCATCGCGTTCAGGTCGTCGTCCCGCCGCATGGCTGCGTCACCGGGGTCAGGACCGCGACCTCCCAACCGAAGCCCACCAGCAGTCGGCTGTCCTGGGTGAGGCTCACCGCATGGACGGGCGCGGGGAAAGCCAAGGGAGGTCCGGTGGGACGGCCTGTGGTCAGGTCCCATACCCACACGGTCCCGTTCCGGCTGCCGCTGGCAACGATCGGACGGCCGTCGGCCACTCCCGTCGCCACCGCTCGTATCTCGTCGGTGTGGCTGGTGAGGAGGGTACAGACGGCGCGGCCGGTGGTCAGGTCCCACACGCGCACTGTCCCGTCCCGGCTCCCGGTGACGGCGACCGGGTCACCGTCCACCACGGCGGTCGCCACCGCCATTGGCGTCGCCCTGACCAAGCCGATGCGGCCGGTGAGCGGATCGCCGACCGGGCGTCCGGTGGTCAGGTCCCAGACCCGAACCGTCGTGTCCCAGCTCCCGGTGACCGCGACCGGGCGACCTCCCACCACTGCGGTCGCCACCGACCCCACCGCGCCGTAGTGGCCGGCGAGGGGCTGGCTGACGGGGCGTCCGGTGGTCAGGTCCCACACCCAAACCGTTCCGTCCCAGCCACCGGCGAGGGCCACCGGGGTTCCGGCCAGCACCGTCGTCGCCAGTGACCACACCGGCTCGGTGTGGCCGACGAGAGGTTGTCCAAAGGGTGCACCGGTGCCCAGGTCCCACATCCGCACCGTTCCGTCCCAGCGACTGGTGAGGACGACCGTGCAGCCGTCCACCACGGCGGTGGCCAGCGCCTCCACGACCTGGGGGTGGACGACGGGCTTGCCGACGGGCCGACCGGTGGCCAGGTCCCAGACCCGCACGGTCGCGTCCCGGCTGCTGGTGACCGCGACCGGGCGGCGGTTCACCACCGCGTCGGCCACGGCTCGTCCGTCGTCGGTGTGGCCAATGCGGGGGGCGCCGGCGGGGCGGCCGGGCGTCAGGTCCCAGACGCGCACTTCTCCGTCCTCGTTGCCGCCGGTGAGAGCGACCTGACGACCGTTCACCTCCGCGGTGGCCGCCGCCCACACCCCGTTGACATGGCCGACCATCGGTCTGCCGACGGGGCGGCCGGTGGCCAGGTCCCACACCCGCACCATCCCGTCCTGACCACCGCCGACCGCGACAGGACGGCCCTGCACCGACCCGGTGGCCAGCGCCTGCACCCCGTAGGGGTCGCCGGTGAGGGGTTTGCCGAACGGGCGCCCGGTGGTCAGGTCCCACACCCGCACGGTCCTGTCCCGGCTGCCGCTGACAGCCACCGCACGACCGTCCACCACCCCGGTGGCCAGGGCCCACACCCCGTCGCTGTGACCGGTGAGCGGTTCGCCGACCGGGTGGCCGGTGGCCGGGTCCCACACCCGCACCGTCCCGTCCCAGGTGCCGGCGACGGCGACGGGGCGGCCGTCCACGACCGCCGCCGCCAGCGCCTCCACCGGGCCGTGGCCGCCGGTGAGGGGCTTGCCGACCGGCTGGCCGGTGGTCAGGTCCCAGACCCTTACGGTCCCGTCCCGGCTGCCGCTGATGCCGAGCGGGCGCCCGTTCGACACCACCGTGGCCACCTCTGTGACGACTTCGGTGTGGCCCGTGAGGGGTGTACTGACGGGGCGTCCGGTGGTCAGGTCCCAGATCCGTACGGTTCCGTCCCGGCTGCCGCCGAAGACGACCGGGCAGCCCCGCACCACTGCCGTCGCCACCGCGCAGACCTCGTCGTCCTGGCCGGTGAGGAGTTCGCCGACCGGGTGCCCGGTGGCCAGGTCCCACACCCGCACCGTGCGGTCGTCGCTGCTGCAGGTGACGGCGATCGGGCGGCCCCCGACCATCCCCGTCGCCACCTGGCGCACGCGCTCGGTGTGGCCGATCAGAGCCTGACGGAACCGGTGGTCGACCGTGCTGCCGGTGGCCCAGGCCACCTCCCATCGGCTGTCCGCACCGTCGTCGACCGGCACGGCGGTGATCCGCGCCGACAGGCCCAGAGCCCCGTAGCGCGCGGCGTCCAGCGCCAGCATCTGCCGACGCACCCCCGGACTCGCCTGCCGGTGCAGGTGCGCCGATGCCCGGTACACCGCTGCCGCCAACCGCCCGGCGGGCCCAGGGGCTGCTTCCAACAGCTCGAGCACCGCCTCGGGGTCGGCGTGCACCATAAACGCCGGATCGGGGAACTCCGCGTTCGCAGCGGCGGATTCGGCGTCGGCACCCTCGGCGCCCAGGCCGTCGGACCAACCCTGCAAGCCATCGCGCCCCATCAGCGCATCAGCCCCTCAAGGCCCGGCTCGGCCGAGCGGCTGCGGCGCAGGCGAAGATGCACCGGTCGCCACAGGCTCCAGGCCAGACCGAGCGCGAGCGGGACCTGGAGGACCTGCTGGACCACCGCAGGGCCGGGGACGCCTCCCCGCTCGGCCGGGGCCTGCCCCCGCGTGTCGACGGTCACCACGTAGGTGCCACCTACCGCCCAGTGCCAGTCGACGAGGGTGCCCCCCTGGATCGGGCCCAACGGTGGGCCGTCGAGCACGGAAACGGTGTAGGCCTCGGTGCTCCCGCCGCTCATGCCGTCCTCGGTCACCCGGATCCCCAGGACCGTGACGTGTTCGGTGCGCCCGTGCTGATGCAACGCCTGCTGGTTCAGCTCGGACCTCTGGAGGACCAAAGTCGCCAGCAGACACAGCACACCCAGGAGCCACCGCAGGCCGAGGAAGCGGCAGACGCCCGTAAGGAAGCAGGCACCCAGGAGCACCAGCACGCCCAGGACGTCCATCCACAGGGCATGCCTGAAGAAGGAAGTACGTGCGACCAGGCGCACGATCGCCCACAACCCGCACGCGCCCCCGACGCTTGCCGCAGCAGCACCCAGCCGTCGACTCAACGCTCCTGCCGTGGGGAGCCGCGGGCCCGAGGGGCTCCGTACGGCGTCCTCTTCGTCCGTGCCCATGCTCGTCTCCGTCCTCCACGCATCCCGGATGCTCCACGGCAGCCATCGCACAAGGCTTCCCGCCACACAGTATGGATTGTTCAACGATCCCTCAAGAGGTCATCCCTGTAAGCCTGGGCATCTCTCTCGCCCGGATTCCGCTACTGGGCAGATAGGGGTAGCTTTTGTTCAACGAAAGATCGAGGCGGTCAGCAGATCCGTCGATGGCCGAGGAGGACGGATGGGCACAAGCGCACCCAGCTCGTGGATTGCCGGACTGGAGAAGGACAAGGACCGGCTCGGTCGCGGCAGCACCGCTGAGCGGGTGGCCGGTGTGCTACGCCAGCGAGTGACGGAGGGTGACATCCCGCCCGGAACACGGTTGTCCGAGGAAGCCGTGGGGGCGGCTCTGGGCGTGTCCCGCAACACCTTGCGCGAGGCCTTCCGACTGCTGGCCCATGAGCGGCTGCTGGTACACGAGTTGAACCGCGGCGTATTCGTACGCACCTTGGACGGCGACGACGTGGCAGAGCTGTACCGGCTTCGCCGACTCGTGGAGAGCGCGGCCGTGCGCGAGGTGGCCGGCGCCCCCGACCGGGTCATCGAGGAGATCCGCGCATCCGTGGAGGAGGGCGAGCGGGCGGCAGCCGAGCAGCTCTGGCCCGATGTCGCCACCGCCGATCTGCGTTTCCACCACGGCATCGTCCGGCTGTCCGCATCACCGCGACTGGCGGACTTCATGCTCCGCATCCACGCCGAACTACGCCTGGCCTTCCACGCCATGGGCGACCCGCGGCGCTTCCACGCGCCCTACCTCACCCGCAACCGTGAACTCCTGGCAGCCCTGGAGGCCCGGGACGCCCAGCAGGCAGAACTCCTGCTGTCGGTCTACCTCGCCGACGCCGAACGGCAACTGCTGCGCGCCTTCGCCGACCGTGGACCCTTTTCATCCTCACGCTGACGTGGCGAGGTGAAGGGCACGGCTCCCCCGCCCGCTGAAGGATCATGTCCACGATTCGGGGGGCAGGTGGGGAACGGCCTTGCCCTGAACGGGTTTGCCGACAATGGTTGGGCGGGTCCGGATCGATGGTCAGGGGTACAGGCCGAGGTCGGCGGTGAGTGAGACGAGCGTTTCGTGGACCGTGGGTGCGGTCCGCATCTCGTTGGCGATCCGGTTGGCCGCCCTCCGGTACGACGGGTCGGCGAGAACGGTCTCGATGGCGGCTCGCAGGGGCGGGACGTCGGCGGGACCAGGTAGGCCCATGGCGTCTGCGGGGCCGCCTGTGGGAAGGACGGCCGTTCCGGCGTCGGCGGCTTCGACGAGCCGCGCGTTGGCGGGCTGGTCGGGGAAGAGCGGCATGACGACCAGCGGGGTGCCGGCCGCCAGTGCGCCGTAGGTGGTGCCGGACCCCCGTGGCAAACCGCCACGGATGCGGCGGCCAGCACGTCCGGGGCCGATACCCACTCCTCGACCTGGACGTTGTCCGGCAGCGGTCCGATGGCGGCCAGGTCGGTGGCTCGGCCCCCGGAGAGCAGCACCCGCACCGGCAGCCCGGACACCGCGTCCAGAGCCGTCCGGCACGCTGCGGCGCCAGCCGGCATGCCGCCCGACACGGTGCCGAAGGTCACGTAGACGAGAGGGCCCGCGCAGTCGCCCCACCAGTCGGGCAGCGGCTTCGGCGTGGAGACCGGATGGGTCGTCTCCCGGAAACGGCGGGTCACGGTGTACGCGGACGGTTCCAGCGAGGCCGGAAAGCGGGTCAGGTACGGCGTCGCCCGCAGCCGCTTCACCAGATCGCGGCCGTAGGGCTCCAACGCGGGTGCCGCGAGGTCGAGCGAGTATGCCTCGATCTTCGCCGGTGAGGTCGCGACCTGGGCGTGCGGGATGGCAAGCCGCTCGGAGACCACCGCCGAGGCGTATTCGCACGGGTCGTGCAGCACCAAATCGGGCCGCCACTGGCGGCACGCCTCCTCGACGGCCGGGATCATCGCCGCGGTGCACAGTCGCCCGAACAGCTCCCGGTTGACCAGCACCGCCGCCTCTTCGCGGGATGCGCTCAGCAGGCGGTCGCGGATCGCCGCCCTCTCGGCCGGATCCGGCTCTGCCCCGGTCCGGAACGGTATCCCGCGCTCCGTGAGCATGTGTTCCAGCGGCGGCGGCACTACCGCGAGGACCTCGTCCCCGCGGTTTACACAGGCGTCGACGAAGGGCACCAAGGATGCCGACCGGCGCCGCGGCCAGGCCAGGGACGAGGAACGGGCCCGCCGGCTCGGGGAAAGCCCACGATCCCCTCGACCGGTGGGTGAACTACCCACGGCGCGGCCTGCACCTCGTCAACAACGGGGCACCCGGGACCCGTTGGAGCCCACCGCGACCCGCAACTGCCCACACTGCGACCAGCCGATCACGATCGTCGCCCTGCTGGCCACCCCGGAAGCCGCCCGCCCCTCGATCACCAGCCGAGTCCCCGACGTCACCCCGCTGCGGAGGACACCGTGAACCCGTCCCCGCACCCTGATGACCTCGCGGGCCCTTCCGCCTGACCCTCACCAATCGCCAGGACCCGGCGGCCTTCGGCCGCCGGGTCCTCACACCTGCTCTTCGCTCCCCGTCTCCCCACATGCTTCAAGATCCAACAATATGAAGGGAAGAGCGACCCTGGCCGATTCCAAAGATCCTCATCAGAGACGCCCTTGAGGGAGTTGACGAGTTTGGTGACGGCGACCTTGGGCGGGAAGTTCACCAGGAGGTGGACGTGGTTGTCCTCGCCGTTGAACTCCACCAGCTCGCACTCGAAGTCCGCGCACACCGACCGCATGATCTCCTCCATCCTCACCAGGTGATCGTCCGTGAATACGTTGTGCCGGAACTTTGTCACGAAGACCAAGTGCACATGCATCACGAAAACAGAGTGCCAGCCAGTGGCTGCGTAGGTCACGAGCAAGAACGTTTGTCGATGCGTTGTGAGAGCGACCGTGGGTCAGAGACCTCGGAAATGTTGGTGAGAAGTAAGAGCGGTCGGGTGGTTCGCGTCGACTCGGCGGCGGTCTGCGTTGGCTGGTGGTTAGGGCAGACCGATCGGTGCGGACCTCAGCGGGTCACCGTTCAGCTCGCCGCAGCCCTCTTCGTCCCACCACATCCCACCTTGCGTGGTGAGGTAGGGGTGTAGTCCGCGGACATCTCCACCTTCATGAAGTGCTTGCGCGACCGCGTGGAGAAGGCTCGCCAGATCAGGCCAGGAATCGGTGAAGTCGCCGCCACCGCTGTGGCCCGCCCAGCCGAGACGCCCCGTGTCAGGACCAGGACGTTGGTCGATGACCTGCGCCGCGCCATCGGCGCTCTCAGCCCAGGGAACCCAGAGGCGGTGCCACCAAGGCTCCTCTTCCCAGGGGCGAGGGGTCAGGCCTTCGTTCTCCGCCGCGACGTCCATGCAGGTCTGCCAATGGTCCACGATGCCGCTCACTGCGAGCGGGGACTGCTCCGGCAGGATGGCTGTCCAGGCGCTCACGCCGTTGTGGCATTGCAGAGACTCAGCGAGATCATTGGGCAGTCGGGCGCCGAGGATCCGTTCCGCGTTTCGGATCTCGTCCGGTGTCGCTGGCGGATTGAGGAGTGCGAAATCGGAGGCCACGTGAGTAGCCAGCCAGGCGTCGATCAGGCGCCAGGACTCCGACGGGGGCAAGATCTGCTGTGGCATGGCGTCATCCTGCCCCACACGTCTGACAAGGCGAATCGAGGGCCCTGCCGACCGATGAAGCGAGGTCAGCCAGCGGCCTGCTGTTCGGCTCGGGCGCGGGTGGTGGCGAGGCGGTAGGAGTCGGTTCCGGTCTCGATGATGTTGCCGCCGAAGGTGAGGCGGTCGACGATGGCCGCGCAGAGGCGGGGGTCGGTGAACGTCTTTGTCCACCCAGAGAAGGATTCGTTCGAGGCGATGGCCACGCTGTTCTTTTCCTCCCGCTCGGTCAGAACCTGGAAGAGGAGTTCGGCGCCGCGGCGGTCGAGTTCCATGTATCCGAGCTCGTCGATGCAGAGGAGATCGACGCGGCCGTAACGGGCGATGGTCTTGGTCAGCTGCTTCTCGTCGGCAGCCTCGACGAGCTCGTTGACCAGCTTCGTCGCCAGGACGTACTTGACCCGGTAGCCGGCCATCGCGGCCTCCGTGCCGAGCGCGATCAGCAGGTGAGACTTGCCGGTGCCGGAGTCGCCGATCAGGCAGAGCGGCAAGCCCTTCTTGATCCATTCGCACTTCGCGAGGGTGTGGATCATGGCCGCATCGATGTTGGGGTTGGCGTCGAAGTCGAACTTGCGCAGGGCCTTGTCGCGGGGGAACCCCGCGGCCTTGATGCGGCGTTCGGAGCGTCGCCGGGCCCGGTCGTCGCACTCGGCAAGGAGGAGTTCGGCGAGGAACCCGAGGTAGGACATCTGCTCGCGCTCGGCCTTCTCGGCGAGCTCGGGGAACTGGGACCGGATTTGGGCAGCCGCAGCATCCTGCATGCCTGGTCGACGGCGGTGTTGGCGGCCTGCTCGGTGAGTCCTCGCTGGCGGGGAAGGGACACGGCGTTCTCCTCAAGGGGTGGGGTGGTCAGATCGGCGGAGCCGCAGGAGCTGGTCGTAGTGGGCGACGGAAGGCAGCGGGCGTGTGTCGGGCGGCAGGCGGGCCCGAACGGCAGCGGGCAGCGGAGCGATACCGGGCTGACTTCCAGGGACGACGGGTTGCGCAGGGGCCTCGGGCTCGGCGTCGGCCGCCTTGCGGGCTTCCAGGGCGACTGCGTCCGCGGTCAACGCGCCGGATTTCAGCGCTGCGGCGAGGCCGGTGATCAGGTGTTCGTGGGGCAGGTGGCGGCTGAGGAGGAGGACTTCGATCAGGGCCCGGGTGCCCTCGCGTTCGCCGTGGGCCTTCACCGCGGCCTGCCACCAGGCGTCGTGGATGGGGGTGAAGCGGCCGGCGGCGCGGGCCTGGTCGAGGGCGGTGGCGCCGGGCAGAGCACAACCAGGGTCCCGAATCAAGCACCGGGGCGTTCTCGAAACTCAGCAACATCACTCTTCAGTGGAAGAGGGTGTTCCCGTGGTTGAGCTACAGGCGTTCCTGTAATTCGCGAACAAAGCCAAGCCAGTTCTGATCTTCTGCATCTCACCCATAACCCACATATGTATCGTGGCGGTCATGCAGCTTCGGTACAGCTTCCGCCTGTACCCGGACTCCGGCCAACGCGCCGCGCTGGCGCGGGCGTTCGGGTGCGCCCGCGTCGTGTTCAACGACGCCGTGCGCGCCCGGGAGGACGCCCGCCGGGCGGGCGCAGCGTTCCCGGCGGCCGGTGAGCTGTCGAAGAGGCTGATCACCGAGGCGAAACGGACCGAGGCCCGCTCCTGGCTGGGCGAGGTCTCCGCCGTCGTGCTCCAGCAGGCGCTGCGCGACGTGGAGGCCGCCTACAGGAACTTCTTCGCCTCCCTCAAGGGGCAGCGCCGGGGCGCGAAGATGGGTGCGCCCCGCTTCAAGTCCCGCAAGGACAACCGGCAGTCGATCCGCTTCACGGCCAACGCCCGCTGGTCGATCACCGATTCCGGGCGGCTGAACCTGCCGAAGATCGGGGCGGTGAAGGTGAAGTGGTCACGGACCCTGCCCACCCGGCCCTCCTCGGTCACCGTGATCAAGGGCGCGGCCGGACGGTACTTCGCCTCCTTCGTCATCGACACCGACCCGGCCGCCGACGCCGCCCGGATGCCCGAGTCCGACCAGGCCATCGGCATCGACCTGGGGCTCACCCACTTCGCGGTCCTGTCCGACGGCACGAAGATCGACTCCCCCAGGTTCCTGCGCCGCGCGGAGAAGAAGCTCAAAAGAACGCAGCGGGAGTTGTCCCGCAAGCAGAAAGGCAGCAGGAACCGCGAGAAGGCCCGCCTCAAGGTCGCCCGCGCCCACGCGAAGGTGACCGACGCGCGCAAAGAATTCCACCACCAGCTCTCCACGAAGCTGATCCGCGACAACCAAGCGATCGGTGTGGAAGACCTGGCGGTCAAAGGACTCGCGCGCACCAGACTGGCCAAGAGTGTGCACGATGCGGGCTGGGCACAGTTCGTACACATGCTGGAATACAAGGCGGCCCGGTACGGACGGGCTGTGGTCAAGACCGGCCGGTTCGAGCCGACCTCCCAGACCTGCTCGGCCTGCGGCATCAAAGACGGACCCAAGCCCCTGCACATCCGGGAATGGACCTGCACCGCCTGCGGGACCCTCCATGACCGGGACCACAACGCCGCGATCAACATCAAAATGGCCGCCGGACTGGCGGTTGCAGCCTGCGGAGCGCAGGTAAGACCAGGACTCGTCCCGGCACAGCGCGACGAAACAGGAAGCCACGGATTCTCCACCGAACCCCGTGCCGCGTAGCGGCACAGCAACGGACGAGAAGGCCAGAATCCTCGGGCTTCAGCCCGAGGAGCAAGTCAAACAAGGCCGTGACCTGGGCATCTCCGGCCTACGCCTGGGATGTTGAGGGCAGAGCGGGTGTCGGTGGAGACACTCACCGGGCCGAGGGTGACGCAGTTCCTTGCGGTGGCGGCGAAGGGCAAGAAGGCCCCGCCGAAGCGGCAGGCGCTCCGCTGGGGTGGTGTGGAGCGACTCGCCGAGGCTGCCGCGTGGTCCTGCGCCGCGTCAGCGGGACGCCTGTACACCGAGCAGGGTGAGTGCGTTGCGGATGCCCTCGTCGAGGAGTTCGTCGGAGAGTCGCCGGTCGGCCAGGGCGCGGGAGAGCTGCAGCGTTCCGACCATCATGGCGTAGACGCTGAGGGTCTTCGTGCGCACCGAGGGCGGATCGGCGGGCGCCAGGCGAGCGGCGATACCGTCGATGACGGCGAGCACGCCGTCGGTGTACGCCTGCTTGGTCTCGTCCGGGCAGCGCCCGATCTCATCGAGGAGTGCCGCGGAGGGGCAGCCGTCGTCGGGACTGTCGCGGTGCTGGGGCGACAGATACCACCGTACGATCTGCTCGAGTCCGGCGATGCCGGGGGCCGCCTGCTCGATGATGTTCGCGTACTGCGCGCGCAATTGGTCCGTGACCGCGGTGGCCACGAGGTCGTCCTTGGATGCGAAGTGGGCGTAGAAGGCGCCGTTGGTCAGTCCGGCGTCCGCCATCAGCGTTGCGATGCCCGAGCCGTCGATACCGTCCCGCTTGAACCGGCGGCCGGCGGTCTCGATGATCCGCTGCCTCGTCGCCTGCTTGTGCTCTTTTCCGTAACGCGGCACGCGCTCGCTCCTTTGTGCGCCGGAAGGGTCACCTGCCCTCCGCCGGCTTCCCTATCGTATTGGATTGCGAACGTACTCCAATGGTGTGCCGACGGGTGTCTTGGAGCACCGCCACGCCTTCTCTGCGGCTGGCCCGATTCACTCGTCGTCGGGTGCCATCGAGATCACGACCTTTCCGGCCGCGGTGCGGCCCTGCTCGACGTGCGCCATCGCCTCGAGCATCTGGTCGAAGGGGAACGTTCGGTCGATGACCGGGCGGAGCTGTCCGTTGTCGTAGAGGGCGGCGAGCTCGCGCAGCTGGGTGCCGTTCGCCTGCATGAAGAAGAACTGGTAGCGCACGCCCAGGGCCTTGGCCTGCTTGCGGATCTTGCGGCTGAGCACGTTCATGACCAGGCCCAGAAAGGATGGGGCGCCGAGCTGCTTGGCGAACGCGGCGTCCGGGGGGCCGACGACACTGATGGCCAGGCCACCGGGCTTCAGCACGGTCAGCGACTTCTCGAGGTTCGCCCCGCCCAGGGAGTCCAGCACCAGGTCGTAGCCGGACAGCACCTGCGAGAAGTCCTCCTTGGTGTAGTCGACGACGATGTCGGCGCCGAGGCTCCTGACCAGCTTCTCGGAAGCAGTGTTCGCGGTCGTCGCCACTGTGGCGCCGAGGTGCTTGGCGAGCTGGATGGCCGTCGATCCGAGGCCGCCGGCACCGGCATGGATGAGCACCTTCTGGCCCGGCTTCACGTGGGCGCGGTCGACGAGGATCTGCCAGGCGGCCAGGGCCACCAGCGGCACCGCGGCCGCCTCGCGGAGGGTGAGTGACTCCGGCTTGGGCGAGACGTCGTCCTGGTCGATCGCAATGAACTCGGCGAAGCCTCCGATCCGCAGGTCGCGGGGACGTGCGTAGACCTCGTCGCCGACGGCCAGGTCGCGCACGGCGGACCCGACCTGCGTCACGATGCCGGCGACGTCGTGGCCGAGCACGAAGGGCAGCTTGTACTTCAGGAGTCGTTTGAACTCCCCGTTGCGGACCATTTTGTCCAGCGGGTTGATGCTGGTGGCGCTCACTCGGACCAGGACGTCGCCGTCGCCGACGGTGGGCTCGGGAACGTCTGCGGCGCGTAGGCCGTCCTTGCCGTACTTCTCGACGATGAATGCCTTCATGTCAGCCATCCCTTTGCGTGATCTTCTCGATTGCTTTTCGGCGGGCGATGCGCATGTCAGGCCAGCTTCCACATCAGCTGCCGAGGTGCCGTCGAAGCCACTGACCCATCTGCTCGATTGCCCGGTCCACCTCGGGCACGCGCCCCGCGCCCAGGATGAACGAGTGCTGCCCCTCGGGCAGCGGACGGACCTCGGAGAGGATCTTGAAGTCGGCGAGTCGGCGGCCGAAGTCGGCGCCCTCGCCGGCAAGCGCCTCGTACTCTCCGTAGTGGAGGGCCGTGGGCGGCAGACCGGTCAGGTCGGCGTTCAGGATGCTGATGTCGGGGTCGGTGAAGTCCACGTTGGGGTCCTGCAGCCAAGCCGCTCGGAACTGCTCGAGGATGTCCCGGCTGAGCATCTTGTCGAGTTCCTCGTTCTCGTCCACCTTCGGGTTACTGATGGTGAGGTCGGTCCACGGCGAGATGCTGATGATCGCCCCGGGGGCTGCCTCGCCCTTGGCCAGCAGGCGCAGCGGCAGCGCGACCGCGAGGGTGCCTCCGATGGAGTGGCCGGTGCTGCCGATGTTCCGCGGCTCGTAGCCCTGTGCGAGCAGCCACCGGTAGGCCGTCTCGGCGTCGTCGATCTGCGCCGGGTGGGGGTGCTCGGGCGCCAGACGGAAGCCCACGACGAGTGAGCGGGCTCCGGCCGCCTTGGCGATGTGGCCGGCGGCCTTGCGGTCCGATGTGATCGAGGCGGCGACCGATCCGCCGAAATGGAAGTGGAGCAGCGCCTTGTCGGGGTCGGCGCCCTCAGGGATGGCCCACAGGGCGGGGACGCCGTCCGCGTCCACGTCGGCGTAGGTGACGCCTTCCGGCTCGGTCGATGCCGAAGCATGTGTATCGACTATGGCGCGGACGACGGCCAGGTCGAGGCCCGGTGTCGACGCCTTCGCGCGCACGCTCTCGAGGAACTGCGCGAACTGCTGTGATTCCGTGCTGATTCCCATGGTGATGCTCCTTGTCAGGTCAGAACTGAACGCGCCTCTCGCGCGCACTGCAGGTCGATGGGCCGGGTGCGACGTCAGCCGGGCATCCGGTTGAATCTGCGGATCTGCTTGTCGAAGATCCCGGCAGGGACGAGGCGTCGCGCGGTGGTGATGCGTGAGGCGAGCGGTCCGGCGGTGTAGCGCAGCTTCGGCTTCGGGGCGGTGGCTGCCGTGACGATCTCCTTGGCGACGACGGCAGGGTCGTCGCCGGTCTTCATTGCCGCGGCGACCACTTCGTCGAAGACACGCCGCCGCTCCGCGTACAGGGACAGGGGGGTGTCGGGCTGCGCGGCATTGGTGTCGAAGGCGGTCCGGGTGTAGCCGGGCTCGACGAGCAGGACGCGGACGCCGTGCTCGCGGACCTCGTGGTCCAGGGACTCGGAGTAGCCCTCGATGGCGTGCTTCGCGGCGACGTAGAGGGCCATGTAGGGCTGCGGGATGACGCCGAGGACGGACGAGAGGTTGATGATGCGGCCACGGCCCTGGGCGCGCATGTGCGGCAGGACGGCCTTGGTCATGCGGACGAGACCGAAGAAGTTGAGGTTGAAGAGGCTCTGGGCCTGGGCGACGGAGTTCTCCTCGGCGGCGCCGGCCGAGCCGAGTCCGGCGTTGTTGACGAGGACGTCGATCCGTCCGAACCGTTTGATCACTTCCTGGACGGCGGTGGCGACGGATTCGTCACTGGTCACGTCGAGGTCGAGGAAGGTCACACCGGCGGGCGGGGTGAGTCCCGAGGTGTTCCGTCCGGTTCCGATCACCTCGAACCCGGCTGTGACGAAGGCACGAGCGGTTGTGTTGCCGATCCCCGATGACGCCCCCGTTACGAGTGCTAGTGGCCGATCTGTCGTCATCACAGACTCCCTGCATCATTGAATTACGATCGTTTGACTTACGGTCGTAATGCTATGGCGGCACGGGACGGATGGCAAGAGGAGGCTCCGGTGATCGCCGGGACCCTGCGGCTTAGGCGCGGTGCTCGCGGCGGCGGGACTGGGAGCCGGCGTCCTGCCCGCCCACCACCGCGAGGCCTTGATGGGCGCGGCCGCCCACGCCGCGACAGAGCTGGGAAAGCTGCCGCCGGCCTCAGCCAGGCGGGGAGCCGACCGAGGTGGATCTGCCGTACTGCCCTCACAGCGGGGCGGTGTCGGCGTTTCGGCCATGTCCGGACCGGAGCCGCCTCAAGCCAGACCAGGGATCTGGGTGCACAGGGTCTCCTCGCACAGGAAACTGCGGGCTCCCAAGCACGACCGAATGACGTGTGTTCGAAATCGCAGCCGGGTCGTTGATTCTCACGACTCCGCCGCAGCGACCGTCCTAGGGGGAACGATGACCTCGGCCATTGAGCAGGATCAGCCGCCACAACCACCGAAGGGCACCTCGCAGGAAGGCGAACCGCAGGGGGCCAGTGTTCGAGAGGAGGAATACCTCTACCGCGACGAGTCGCGGCTCCAGGCGGGGTCGCTGCTGACCTCCCGCACGATGGCACGGCGACTGCCCTCGCTCGTACGGCGGTCGGTGCAGATGGCCTGGCGGGTGGACCGCGGCGCGACCATCGGACTGCTGGTGTGTCAGATCGGGACGGGTGTCCTCGCGGCCCTTGGCCTCCTGGCCGTCACGGGCACGATCACCGCGCTGATCTCCTCGGGCGACATCACCGAGCGGCTGTGGGATGCCGCCCCGCAGTTGGCAGTCATCGCCGCGGCCACCGGCCTGCGTTCGCTGCTGGGCATCACGGTGGTCTGGCTGACTGGCCGTCTGCGCCCGGTGCTCGGCCGGGCGGCCGAGGTGACGATGGTCGAGGCCGCGCTCGGCGCGGAACTGGCCGCGAACAACAAGCCGGGCTACAACGATGCATACGACATCGCGGACCGCGGCGCCCAGGTCACCCCTGACCTGGTAGAGGAAGCACAGGACGTGCTCGCTGCGACCGCGACGCTCACGGCCGGCGCGGCCGTCCTGACCGTCCTGCACCCGCTGCTCCTTCCCCTCCTCTTCCTCGCCTGCTTGCCGCAGGCCGCCGCCTACGTCCGCTCCGCACGCGTGATCTACCTCGCCAGCCTGGAGACCTCCGGGAGGCGCCGGATGCTGGGCAAGCTGCGCTGGCACATGGCCTACATGGAGTCCAGCGAGGAGATGCGCGCCTGCCTGGCCGGCCCCTTCTTGATCGGCCGATACCGAAAGCTGGCCGCCTCGGTCAACGCGGCTGAACGCAAGGCCGCGAACACAGGTGCCTGGATGGGGCTTGCCGGAGCTGTCGCCGGCGGAATCGCCTCGACCGCGGTGTGGGCGGCGCTGCTGTGGCTCCTGGCCTCCGGCCGGATGAGCCTGGCGGCCGGAGGCGGCGCCGTCTTCGCCCTTCAGACGGCCACCGGCTCGGTGCGCGGCATCATCAACGGCGGGGCCCGCCTGGTGCGTACCGGCTGGTACGTGCAGGACTGGCAGAACTTCCTCGACAACGCCCACGGCCAGGCCATGACCGACTCCCGCGGGACCGCCGCCCTGCCCGCGGTCCCGGAGCGCTTCGAGGTCCGCGACGTGACCTACCGCTACGACGGCGCCCCGAAGGACAGCCTGAGCGGTGTCTCCCTCCACGTGCGGCGCGGCGAGATCGTGGCCCTGGTCGGGGAGAACGGCTCCGGCAAAACAACCCTCTCCCGCCTGCTGTGCGGACTGCTCCTGCCCACCGAAGGCGACGTGGCCTGGGACCACGCCTCCACGGCGGACCTGGATCCCTGGGGGGCATGGGAGCACGTCGCTCTGGTCCCGCAGAAGTTCACGTATCTGCCGCTGACGATGCGCGACAACATCACCTTCGGACAGGGCGACACCAGCGACGCGGCCCTGCTCGCCGCGTGCGAGGCGTCCGGCGCCGCGGAGATGCTGCCCAACCTCCGTTCCGGCCTGAACACCCTCCTGACCAGCGAGTGGTTCGGCGGGCAGCAGCTCTCCGGCGGGCAGTGGCAGCGCCTCGTCCTCACCCGCGCCTTCCACCGGCAGGCGGCGCTCCTGGTGATGGATGAACCCACGGCCGCGCTCGACGCACGGGCCGAGCACCGGATCTTCTCCGGCCTGCGCGAACTGGCCAAGGACCGCGCCGTCCTGCTGATCACGCACCGGCTCACCAATGTGGCCGTCGCCGACCGGATCGTGGTCCTGGACGAGGGACGGATCGTGCAGGAGGGCACCTACGCCCAGCTCACCCAGGAGCCGGGGCTCTTCCAGTCCCTGTGGGAGCTGCAGCGCCGGATGAGCGGCGGCACCGCCTGATCACCGCTCCCCGGTCCGCGCCGTACACCCGCCCAGCGTTCTGAAAGGCAGAGCTTCGTGACCTCTCCCGTCTCCCCTTCGGATCACGTTGCACCGCGTGCCGCCCTGTCCGCAGCGCAGTACGCCGCGTCCCGGCACGCGGTGTGGCTCGGCGCCGCCGCGATCGTCACCGATCAGGTCGGCCGCGTCCTGCTGGTGCACCCCACCTACCGCGAGGGCGACTGGTGGCTGCTGCCCGGAGGAGTCGTCGAACCCGGCGAACACCCGCACGTCGCCTGTCGGCGCGAGATCACCGAGGAACTGGGCCTGCCGGATCTGCCCCTGTCGGGCGTGCTCGCCGTCCACTCCCTCTCGCGGCGCCACCCCGACATCGGGCCCGGCACGCCCTGCCCCGGAGAGATCCGGTACGTCTTCGACGGTGGAACCCTGACCCTCGACCAGGTGGAGGCGATCCGTCTGCCTCGCGAGGAGCTGTCCGAGTTCGCCTTCCTGGAGACTCGGGACGCGGTGCAGCGGCTGCGCCCCGTGGACGGGCAGATCATGCTCGCCGCGTACCGTGCCCGGCTCGGCAACACCGCCACCGCCCACCTCGCCGACGGTCGGCACATCTTCGACATCCCTGCGCTGGACCGGCATGACGTCCACGTCCGCTACCGGCCTTTGTGGGACAGCCCCCTCAACCGCGGTCCCGTTCCCGAGCGGCTCCCCGTGCAGCAAGCCTGGGCGTGGTGCTTCGTTCCCGACGGCCGGGTCGTCCTCGTTGCCGACCCCGGCCCTCGGGGCGCCCTGCCGATGCTGCCCGGCGGCACCGTGGAGAAGACCGACCCGACGCCCGAGGACACCCTCCGCCGCGAAGCCGCAGAGGAAGCCCAGCTCACCCTCACCGATCCGGTGCGACTGGGCTGGGTGCTGGACGAGACCGGCGAGGTCTACGGCGGAGTGGGGCCCAACGCCCGCCTCCGGCTGGCCGTCCGGGTCACCGCCATCGGGCCGGCTGCCGTCGACCCCGCCACCGGCCACCCCTTCGCGCGCCTGCTCGCCACCCCCGCCCAGGCAGCCGCCCTACTGGGATGGGGTCCGCCAGGAGCGCGACAAGCCCAACTCGCCGCCGAAACAGCCCAGGAGCACTGGGGCCTGGCCCTCGCTCGCCCCACCGCAATCGAGGAAGTCCCTGCGGAGGGGATGCGGCTGAGCTGACACGAACAACCACCCCGCCTCAACTCGACCCGCTCCGCGCCCCTCTGAGGTACACCCATGCCGCTGTCGCACAACCACATCCGCACCACCGTCGAGACCTACCTCGCTCGCCACCCTCACGAGCGACCGCAACTCGGCGGCCTCCTGGACGCCCTCGACCGGCCCACCGACATCGCCAGCCGCTCCACCTTCTCCGGACACGTCACCTGCGGCGCCATTGTCGTCGACCAGCTCGGCCGCGTCCTGCACGTGCTGCACCTCGCGAGCGGGAAAGTCCTCGCCCCCGGTGGACACACCGAGCCCGAAGACGAGTCCCTGGCAGAGGCGGCCCTGCGGGAGCTGCACGAGGAGACTGGGATCCCACCCCAGAGCGTGGCGCCGTGGCCCGGCTACGAGACCGTGCCGTTCGACATCGACATCCACGACATCGACGCCCACCCGGGCAAAGGCGAACCCGGCCACCAGCACTTCGACCTCCGCTTCCTCTTCCGCCTGCACACCACGACGGACGTGCCGGTAGTGCTGCAGGAAGAAGAAGTCGCCGGCATCGAGTGGCGGCCCATGGACAGGGTGACCTCCCCCTGCCTGCGCGAGAAGCTGCTCAAGCTCACGCCCGAAGCCGAACCGGAGACCGCCAACGCCTCCGCCCTCATCTACAACGACCGCGGCGAGTACCTGCTCCACCTGCGCGACTACTTCCCCGGCCAAATCTGGGAGCCGGGCATGTGGTCACTGCTGGGCGGCGGCCGAGAGCCCCAGGACGCCACCCTGGAACACACCGTGCGACGCGAACTGGACGAAGAAGCCGGCCTCCACATCGCCGACCTGACCCCGTTCGGCACCGAGGAAGCAACCGACGGCGCCAGCGCGACCGTGCCCATCGCCATCTACGCCGGCCGCTGGAACGGCGACCCCCGCGAACTCCACCTGACGGAAGGGGTGATGCTGGCCTGGTTCGCCCCCGCCGACCTCCACCGCCTGCGCATCGCGCCCTCCACCAGCGACCTCGTACGGCGTCACGCCGCCAGCCGCCCGGCCGGCGCCCCCAGCACAGCGTCGCCGAGCGGGGCCGCATCGAACAAGGAGCGCCGCCCGGCCTCCCCGCACGGCACGGTTCTCAACGTCATCGGCGTCCACCTCTACCTGGAGCGGCCCGACGGAACAGTGCTGCTCGGGCTACGCCACCCCGACTCCGCGTTCGCGCCCTCCACCTGGCACGTCCTGGCCGGCCACTGCGAGCAGGAGAGCGCCATTACCTGCCTGATCAGGGAAGCCCGGGAGGAGGCCGGCCTGCAGATCCAGGCCCAGGACGTCGAACTCGTCCACGTCGTCCACCACATCGACCGCGCCGGGGACCAGCCCCGCATGGGCCTGTTCTTCCGCGCCCGGACATGGACCGGCGAGCCGCAACTGCGCGAGCCGGACAAGTGCACCCAGTGGAAGTTCTGGGACCCGGCCGCGCTCCCTGACGACCTCGTCTCCTATACCCGAGTTGCTATCGAAGGCATCCGCGCCGGCCGCCCCTATTCCGAAACGGGATGGGCATGAGCACGCCCGTGCCCTCGCACCCGGACCTCCCGCCCGAGGAAGTGCGGCAGCTCGCAGAGCAGGCGGTGGGACGCATCGCCACCTGGACGGATGCCTCCTGGACTCGCGAGAGCAGCCGGGTATGGCGAGCCGACGGGGTAGAGGGCGGGACCTGGTACGTCAAGATCCACCAGAACAAGCGGTTCCATCACCGCGAGGTGGACGCGTACGGCAGCCGGGTACCGCGCCTCGAAGCAGCCGTCCCCACCCTCGTGACCGCCGACAGCGCGTTGCTCGCCGTCGTCATCACCACGGTGCCCGGCCGTCCTCTGCACGGCCTCGTGCATCCGCCCGAGCAGCGACGACACCTCTTCCACCAGATCGGCGCCCTAGCCGCGGCCATTCACCGCAGCGCGGCAATGCCGTTCCCCGCGGTCGAAGGAGTGCCCGCGCTCGCGAAGGTCGAGCGGCACCTGGAAGGGGCACACCCCTACCTGGACCCGGGGGACGAGGAGTTCATCCGCAGCATCGTGGCGCGCGCCGAAGCCGTCCGCCCCTGGACCGCGTGCCGACACACGGAGACTTCCAGCTGCGTAATCTGCTGCTGGACGAGAACGGCGGCCTCGCGGTGATCGACTTCGAGCGCAGCGAGCCCGGCCCGGCCATCCGCGACCTGGTCCGCCTCTCGGATGCCTGGGCCACGCAACCGCGCCTCCACGACGCCTTCATGTCCGGCTACGGCCGCGACCTCACCCCCGCAGAAGAAGAACGCTTCGTCATCGACTCCACGCTCAACGCCCTCTCCGGAATCCAGTACGGCGCCACCCACGCCGACACGGAAACGCAGGAGCGCGGCCACCGCACCCTGACGCGCTTGCGATCCCAGGGCCGCAACCAGTGAACGGCCACCCGGAGATTCCGTCACGGAGCAACTCCGGTTCACCTTCCACGGGCCACAGACCGCAACGGACCACACCGCATCCATCGGAGGCACGCGTGCCTGACGACACCCAACAGGCGATCCCAGCCGTCCCGAGCCCGGCGACAGGAGATGTACCGCGGGAGCACCATATGCACCTGCCCCCGCGGTACTACCGCCAAGTGGAAGCAGGCCGCAAGACGATCGAAGTGAGGGTGGCCACCCCGCAGAAGCGCGACGTCGCAGCCGGGGACACGGTCGTCTTCCACGACCGCGACACCGGGCGGGAACTCGACGTCATCGTGCACCGGATCACCCCGTACCCCTCCTTCGAGGATCTGCTCAGCTCGGAGACCCCCGCGCGCATCGACCCGGACGAGCCGCCCGGAAAATTGCTCGCCAACCTCCGCGGCATCTACCCGCCGGCCAAGGAAGCCCTCGGCGCCCTCGCCCTCGAATTCGACCACCGCCCAGCACGTCCGGGCCGCCCCATGCCGATGACGCCCACGCAGTACGCGCAGACGGTCCCCCACCACACGGTGTACGGCTGCCTGTACATCCGCGACGAACACGACCGGCCGATCCAACTGCGCTCGGTCTACGGCTCGCGTCTCTGGCAGTTCCCGGGCGGCAACCTGGACGCCCAAGGAGAGGACCCGCTACAGACCGCCCGGCGCGAAACGGTCGAAGAGACCGGCCTCGAACTCGGCCTGGACACTCCGAGGCTGCTCCTGACGCACTTCCTGCACGCCGGGCCGCGCCTGCCGCTGAACAAGGTGGGGCTCATCTTCGACGGAGGGCGGCTGACCGCGGACCAGCTCGGCCGGATCCGACTCGACCCCGCCGAGCACGACATGTGGGCCGTCCACGACCTCGCCACCTGGCAGGAGCTGATGGCGCCGCGCGCCTTCGCCCGCCTCGACGCCATCGAACGAGCCCGTCGCGGCGAGGGCCCCGCCTATCTCATCACGCACACCTGACCCCAGCACGCCCGCCCGGGAGGCAATCGTGCCCGCTGAGGATGCTGGTAAGTCCGGCTATCAGAACCTGCGGAATGGCCTGCGGTTGAGGTCGTCAGTTACCACGCGGGGCGTACATGATCACGGCCATTCCTGTGAGGCAGACGAGGGCTCCGATGACGTCGAAGCGATCGGGCGGTATCCGTCGGCGATCATGCCCCAGGCGATCGACCCGGCACCCACTCGAAGGCGGTCTCGGACCGGGCGGTGTGGTGGCGCACGCCCGGGGCCCCTGCGAGCGAACCGGTGTGCTGACGGCCGCCCGGCGGATCCGTACGAGCCTCAGGACATGCTGCCCCGGCACACCGTCCCCGGGGCCGGGGTGCGGCCCGTGCGGAGGTATTGGTCGACCGTCTCCGTGACGCAGCGGTTCTGCGGGTATGTGCCGTGGCCCTCCTCCTCGGCCGTCAGGAGCACGCCGACACCGTCGCCCAGGGCGCGGGCCATGTGGCGGGCGCCGGGGTATGGGGTGATCGGGTCGCCGGTGCCGCCGACCACCAGGACGGGGGCCGCGCCGGCGGCGTTCACCTGGAGCGTGGTGCGCTCGCCGTCGAACGGCCAGTCGTAACAGAGGTAGACGCCGGTGGACCAGGCAGCGCCGAAGACGGGTGAGGCGGCTTTGACGCGGGCCTTGTCCCGGTCGAGACGTTCGAAGTCCGGGCGCAGGCTGGAGTCCGCGCAGGTGATCGCGGTCTGGGCGGCGTGGTTGTCGTCGCGCGGGGTCGCCGCGCGGTCGGCGGAGCCGATGTCGTCCGCGCTCTTGCTCAGCAGACGGCCGTCGTTGTGGTCGATCAGCGCGGTCAGAGCCTTGGCGAGCGGCGCCCAGCCGTCCGTGCCGAGGCGGAGATGCTCGCTGACGGCGTGCGCAAGCTTGTCGGCGTCGAGGGTCCTTCCGCCGCCGGCCGGGGCGGGCTTCTTCTTCAGACGGTCGGCCAGGTGCGCCATGCGTCGAGCGGCCTCCTCGGGCCCGTCGCCGGTCGGGCAGTGGCGGATACGGGCCGCGCAGTGCGCGGCGAACCGGTCGAACGCCGCCTGGACCGCCTTGACCTGCGACACCTGCTCCTCGTCGAGGTCCTCGGTCGGATCGACGGACGCTTCGAGGACGAGCCGTCCGACATGCGACGGGTACAGGTGGGCATAGACCGCGCCGAGCGCCGTTCCGTACGAGACGCCGAAGTAGTGCAGCCGCTCGTCTCCGAGGAGGTAGCGCATCAGGTCGAGGTCGCGCGCGGTGTGCGAGGTGCCGATGTACGGGAGGAGCGCCCTGGAGTGCTCGGCGCAGGCGTCGGTCCCGTCGTAGCCGGTGTCGTCCACGGTCTTCCCGCATCGCACGGGGATGGTCGCGCCGACGCCGCGCGGGTCGAAGGAGACCAGGTCGTAGCGGTCGAGCAGCGGCTCGTACTGGTTGAGGCGTTCGGGCAGTCCGATCACGCCGGACACGCCGGGGCCGCCGAAGTTGAGGACGAGCGAGCCGATGCGCCGGGCGTTCGGGCCGGTGGCCTTGCGGCGGATCAGGGCGACGTCGATCGTCCTGCCGTCCGGTTTCCGGTAGTCGAGGGGGGCCTTCATGGTGGCGCAGTCATAGCCCGTGCGCGCGGTGCGCGGCGAGGTGCAGTTGGACCAGTGCAGGTGCTGGCCGGTGGTGAGCGCGGTGGGCAGTCCGGAGGGCGGGTTGCTCGCGGTGAACTCCGTACGCGGCTCTGCATCTCGGCCGCGCGCGTCGTGCTGGAGCCAGGCGCTGGCGGCCCCGATCGCGACGAGGACGACCACCGCGATGATGCGCGCACCGACCGAGAGGCCCGGTCTGCGGCTTCGTATCGGAGGTGCGTCACTCATCGAAATCCCCGCGCTCCCGCCCCTGGACGCCCGCCCCGTGCCCGCATGCCCGTACCCATGATCGTCCGATCATCGAATGCGTGCAGGATACAAGCCGCCTTCGACAGCACGGCTCGCGAGAGTGCCCAGAAATTTAGACCGCCCCGTGCTCACGCGACTCCTCCTGCGGTCCGGCCCGGCGTGTGCTGGACGCCGGGCTGCTCGGTGTGCGGCGGCGAGGCCGTCACCGGGGCGGGCTGTGGCCGGGGACCGCGGGCGACGGCGCGCTCCCGCATGCCGTCCTGGAGCCTGGCGGCTGCTTCGAAGGTCCGGCGGGACTGCTCCACCGTGTCGACGTCGACGCCGGACTCCTGCTCCAGAAGGCGGCCGGCCCTCCGGCCGGTGTGGAACGGCCGCGAGTGCGACCTCGATGCGGCAGGCACGGCGACGGCGTACGGCCGGGAGCCCAGGCGCTCCGCACGTCGCGCTGCGTTGACCCGGGCGGCCAAGGCGCCGGCAGCGAGGCGGACCCGCTCGTACGGGGGCGCGGACCGCTTACGGGGCAGCGGGCGCAGCACGGCCTGTGTCTTCCACGGCACCGTCACCCTCGCCGCGATGCGGCTATGACTCCGATGAGGACCTGCCGGACAGCTCCCGGCTGTCCTGACGGCCGTAGCGCTCCCTATCCCGCGCCACCCCTTCGGCACTCACCGATGACTGGATGGTGTACACATCTCCGATACGGTCGTCGCCGCGCCGACGCTGTCGCCATTCTTCGTGAGCCCGGAACACCATGACGGACACCTGTGAAGCAGGCTGCCAATGCCGTGTGAAGGTCGGAGCATTCACATCCGGGGCGTCTTCCAGGGGTACACCCTGCTTCCCCAGCAGCCGCTCCAGTTTGTCGAACCGGAGGTGGCGGTCGAAGCGCCCGTACCGGTCGCGAATTGCCCTGTTGACGATGCTGCCGCCCCAGTACGACAGCCGATGCACCTGCAAGGTGAAGTGGCGACCCTCCCAAGGATGGTCCGGTGTTTCCCGAATCCAGAAGAACTCAGCCATTCCGTAGTCGCGCCACATGCTGTGGTCGTCAAGGGAGTTCTCGGCGAAATCGGAACCCAGCATCGCGGTCACCCGGTCGGGACTGTCCGTCGGATTGGCACCGAGCACCGTTCCGGAGGCGACCACGTCCATGTAGAACCCAAGGGAATGCGGAGTCAACTGGTCTTCCTTGACGGGGCGCCGAGTATCAGAAGCGACGGCCATATGCGACCGGGGACGCCACGAAGATCCGCCGGACAGGCCCTAGCCTCGCGCTTTCACCGAGTGGACGAGGGACGAGCGGCCAGGTAGGGAGGCAGGGTCGCTGAGCTGGGGTGATGGGTCAATAATGTCTCGGTGCGACGCCCTGTCGCTGGTCACCCTGAAGGTGCCCCCGGCCAGCGCCCATTCGCGTGCGAGTCAGGCAGTTCCGGGTTTCTATCGTTGCTTGGCCAGCATCCGCGTCGCTTGCGAGAAGCAGATCAACGCAAAGCCGAAGCCGACAGCCAAGGCGGCAACGCCCCTGCCCGCGTGCTCTCCCAGTAGAAACCAGGCTCCTCCTGCAATGAGCAGGAGGGCTCCCGTTGCCAGCAAGCCGATGGTGATTCTGCGGTCGTTCATCACGGGCCTCGCGCCTCGTCCATCATCGTGCCCAGTAGGCGGCCAGAAAGGCGAAGAGTACTCCTGACCTGCAACGATGGAACTTGTCTAGGGTCCTGTCCACTGCAAGGAAAGAAGCACTCTCCAGGTGAACAAGCGTATCGGGTCGTACCCGCATGTCCGCGTCCAGGGCGGCGGGGGTTCGGTGGTCTCGCAGGCCGGTGGGGTGCTGCAGGTGGAGACCGTTCGCAAGACCGGTCTGGACACGGCGATATCGGCGGCGCTGATGCCGTGGCGCAAGTCGCGGGCGGTGCACGATCCGGGCAAGGTGCTGCTGGACCTCGCGCTGGCGGTGGCGCTGGGCGGAGACTGCCTGTCGGATGTGGCGGTACTGCGGGCCGAGCCGCAGGTGTTCGGGCCGGTGGCCTCCGATCCCACCGTCTCACGACTCGTCGAGGCTCTGGCCGCGGCCGGTCCCCGTGCCCTGACGGGCGATCCGCCGGGCAAGGGCCGAAGTCCGTGAGCGCGTTTGGAAGCTGGCCGGCATCGACGCCCCCGACGCCGGTGGCCAGGTCATTGTGGACATCGACGGGGTACTGGTGCTGGCGCACTCCGAGAAGCAGGACGCCACCGCGACGTGGAAGCGGACCTTCGGGCACCATCCACTGGTCGCGTTCGTCGACCACGGTCAGGCCGGGTCCGGGGAGCCGGTGGCCGGACTGCTGCGGCCGGGCAACGCGGGCAGCAACACCGCCGCCGACCACATCACCACCACCCGGCTGGCCCTGGCCCAGCTTCCGAAGACCTACCGGCGCGGACGCCGCACGCTGATCCGAACCGACTCCGCCGGCGGCACCCACGAGTTCCTGAACTGGCTCACGGTGCGCGGCCGGTGGCTGTCCTACTCGGTCGGCATGACGATCACCGACGCGGTCCACCACGCTGTGCTGCAGGTTCCGGCCTCGGCCTGGACCCCGGCAGTAGAACCGACCGGCCAGGTCCGCGACGGTGCCTGGGTGGCCGAACTGGCCGGCGGCATCCTCAAGGGTTGGCCTGCCGGGGTCCAGGCCGAGGCTGGAACTGCGCCACCGCCAACGGGCCCGCGCCGAGGACCGGATCCGCGCCGCCCGCGATACCGGCCTGCGCAACCTTCCCCTGCACCATGCCGCGCAGAACCAGGTCTGGCTGGAGATCGTCCAGATCGCCCTGGACCTGCTGGCCTGGATGCCGATGCTTGCCCTGACCGGCACCGCCCGCCGCTGGGAACCCAAACGCCTACGACTGCGACTGTTCTCCGCCGCCGCCCGCCTGGTCACCACCGGCCGTCGACGCATCCTGCGGCTGGCTCACCACTGGCCCTGGACCGACACGATCAACAGCGCCTTCACCCGGCTGAAAGCCCTGCCGAACCCCGACTGACCAGCGACAACGACCCACCCCGACGAGCAGCCGAACACCTCCGGAACCGTGGAACCCGGCGCCCACCCGACGCGACAGCCGGGCCCTCGGCCTGCCCACCACCACCCCGACAAGCCGAAACGGCCCATCGGGCAATCCGACAGACTGTCACGAAAAATCGAGGCTAGTGCTGGGTTCCTCAAACGGTGTACACATATCGGCGCCGTAGCAGGCGAGTTGGTGGTGCGGGTCTGCCCCAGATCCAGGGGTTGGCATGGGTGTTGAGCTGGTTGGTCGCCAGGGTGGTGGCGTATTCGATGTCGTCGCGGTTGGCGAATGACCGGCCGGCGAGGGCGGCCTTGCGGAAGATGCGCCACCAGCCTTCCTGCAGGTTGAGCCAGCACGCGCCCACGGGGATGAAGGCATGGTGGATGCGGGGATGGTCTTCGAGCCAGGTCCGGGTGGACACGCTGTTGTGACTGGACAGGTTGTCGGTGACGATCCAGATCTCCCCGTCCGGGTTGGCGTCCTCGAGCAGTTGCAGGAACTGCTGGTAGAACACGCTGTTGCGGGAGGACGCGGTCATCGTGACGGCCTGGCCGTCGGCTGGTCGCAGACCGCCGTAGACCCAGGTCTTCTCCGGTCCGCGGCTGTAGTCGAGTTCCGCTTTGATCCGGTGCCCGTCCGGTGACCAGGCCGGGGCGGGCGGGAAGGTCCGCGGGATCACTGGCCCCAGCTCGTCGGCGCAGATCACCGTCGCGTTGTCGGGCGGGCGGGTGTAGAGGCCGATGATCCTTGTCCTTTTGGGACGAAGTCCGGGTCCTTCGAGCGTGTCCAGGACCGGGTGCGGCGCCAGCGCACACCCTCACCGAGCAGGATGCGGCGCACCTGCGAGCGGCCCACGTCGATCCCTTCGGCCCGCGCCGCCGCGGCCAGGAAATCCAGAGTCCACTCGGCTGGCCCGGACTCGTCGAAGGCCCACGGTTCCCCGACGGGCTCCCACCGCAGCCGCCCCGGCGGCACGGTCTTGACCAGGGAGATGATCCGAGATCGTTCCTCCTCGGTGATCCGCCGCTTGCGTCCCTGACCGCCAAGGTCATCCAGCCCTTGCAGGCCCGAGCGGTTGAAGCGGTGCAGCCAGCACCGGACCGTTTTCTGGCTGCAGCCCAGTTCCACGGCGATCGCCGGCACCCGCAGCCCCGACCAGCTCAGCTCGATCATCCGCGCCCGCATCACCGCATCCCGCGGAGCCTTCCTCGCCCGCGAAAGGCGGCGAACGACGGACCGCTCGTCCTCGTCACGCCCCGGCCGTGCCCGTAAAACCATCGCCCAGCACCCGCCCCCGAGCACTATCAACTACCCCGCCACCAGGACATATACCCAGCGAAAGAGGAATCCAGCACTAAGACTTGGACACCGTCGAAGCGGGTCGGGTCGGCGATCAGCAACTGGTGGCCGGTCGCCAGGACGGCGTCATTGACGGTGTGCCAGGACACCCCGAGCCCGGCGGCGATCCGGGCGATCGACATCCGGTCGATGACGACACTCTTCAACGCCCACATCACCGCCTGCGTCGAGAGTTGCGCCCTCGGCGCGGCGGCCGCGGTCGTGTCTTGGCGCCAGGCCTGCCCGCAGCCCG
Source organism: Streptomyces sp. NBC_00775 (assembly GCF_036347135.1). NCBI lineage: Bacteria > Bacillati > Actinomycetota > Actinomycetes > Kitasatosporales > Streptomycetaceae > Streptomyces > Streptomyces sp. NBC_00775. The sequence goes on along the minus strand of NZ_CP108938.1, from coordinate 10,872,063 downwards.
AACAGCGGTAGCGGCGGATGCGGACGTGCAGGATCGTTGCCCGCCGGCCGAGCGGGACGTGCGCCAGTCGGCGCAGCACGCTGTCGCGCGGCACCCCCAGACAGCCGCAGGCATGGCACCAGTCATCAGGGTCGACCACTCGACAGAGCAACACGGCGTGGTCGGGATGCAACGGTTGGCCGACCACTTCCAAGCCGAGGTCATCCAGCCGGCAGAACGTCGTCAGGTCAGCAGGGCAGAAGGTAGCGTCACGCACGAGCTTAGGGCGCAACCGCTGATGATCGTCCGGTGGCGTTTGGTCGATCAAGCGCGGTCGTGGAGCGTGACCTGGTAGCCGTCGGGGTCGGCGAAGGTGAAGGTCCGGCCGAAGGGACCGTCGATCGGTGCGGAGACGATGGTGTGACCGTCGGCGACGAGCGCGTCGTGGATGGACTGGACGTCTGTGGCGTGGAGCCAGATCGCGGCACCGATGCCGGGCTGAGCGACGGATGCGAGGTCGGTGCCGGGAATGACGTCGCGGAGTGCGAACGCGATCGGCTTCGTCTCGAAGACGACGGCGTGCGGAGGTCCGGCCGGCGAGCGGACGAGGCCCAGGTACTGCTCGTAGAACGCCTGCGAAGCGTCGAGGTCGCGCACTTGGAGCGAGATGAAGTCGGGGCCGGTGGCGGGCATGATGACGCTCCTTCTTTTCGTGTCAGCTTCCTGACATACATCAACCTATGTCAGAATGCTGACATGAGTCAAGAAGGTATCGGCGTCGACCTGGAGACGTCACTGGGCTACCTGCTCAAAGAAGCGTCGAGCGCCCTCCGCGCGGCCATGGAGGAGGTGCTGCGGCCGCTCGGGATGAGCGTGACGCACTACTCCTGCCTCGAGCTGCTGGCGCAACGACCGGGCTTGTCGAACTCCGAGCTCGCGCGGGGCGCGTTCGTGACACGGCAGACGATGAACGTGCTGCTCCAGGCCCTGGAACGAGACGGCTACGTGACCAGGCCTGCGGAGGCACCCGTCGGGAAGGTGCTTCCCACGCGGCTCACGCCTCGCGGCCGACGAAGCCTCGAGAAGGCGAGCGCAGCCGTCCGGTCCGTCGAGGCCAGAATGCTGGCCGGCCTGACCGAGACCGAGCAGTCAGACGCGTTCCGGATCCTGCAGAGGATGATCCATTCCCTGCGCGATGGCAACGCCGGCGCATAGCTCGTTCCGCGGCGCACGTCTCGTCGCGCCCTGACAGGAGTGCAGCTGAGCCTGAAATCCGTGTCGACGACCTCGAAAACCGACAAACCCCGACTACACCCTCTACTGCGATGAGCCACTTGTCTGGCCCTGACAGGATTTTCGTAGCCGGAGATCACCACGGGGACGTACGGCGCGCGCTGCCCGGCGCCGGGCATCCTCTCGTTGTGTGTTCTCGAACTGCCCTCTCTGCTCCCGCACTTGACCGGCGTGAGGGTCGTCCCAGTCGCCGCGGCGGGTCCTGCCGTGATCGTCAGAGCCAGTACGCGTGAGGACGGCCCTGCCCGGTGTACGGGCTGTGGCATGGCCGGCGACTGGGTGCACAGCCGCTGTGTACGCCGTCTCTCCGGCATGGCGACCAATAGCCGGGCGGTGCGCATCGAGTTGAGTGTGCGCCGCTTGTACTGCGGGAACCCGGCCTGCCCGAAGGTCACTTCCGCCGGGCAGGCCGACGGACTCACGGTGCGCTGCCCGCGCCGCATCCCGCTGCTGCAGGCCCTGGTCGAGATGGCCGGCATCCTGCCCGCCGGGCGGGGCGGCGCGCGGCTCCCGGGGCTGCCGAACGCACCGCTCTCACGTACCGGCGTGCTGTTGAAGCTGATGAAAGTGCCCTTGCCGGCCATCGCGGCGCCGCGGGTGCCGGACGTCGACTTCGCGCTGTACGCAGAGGTGTACGGCACGCTGCCCGTCGGCGGTAGCACCCGGCTGTTGGGCGACGCTGAAAATGCCGACGGGTCCGGCACTGGAGGTGCCGATCACCGAGAACAAGATCGTCCCACTGGGGTGGTCCCAGTGGGGCGTTTGCCGGCGAGGTGTCGCGGTCGTCGGCAAGGTGCCGAGGCTGGCATGTCCCCTCCAGTGGTGTGCATCGTCTGATGCAAGGTATCCGGCGCTGATGACGCTCTTTGAAAGTCCCCACCCCTTGCTGGGGAGTGGGGACAGACCTGCTCGCTGAGATTCCCCACCCACCCGTCGCCGTCACGCGCACCCCCTCATGCGGTCCTGACCGGTACGGCACAATCGCGGTCAACTGGGCGGGCACAACGGTGAGGGTGGGAACATGGGGCGTTTTGACTCGCGAGGCCGACGTAAGGGCATACCGAGCGAGCCGGCGCTACTGGCTGCGGCTGCTGAGAATCCCGGTGGCAGCGTCGCCGAGATCGACCCGACGTATATCGACGACCCGAACGGCTACGTACCTCCCGAGGCAATCTGCGGCGCGTGGTTGGTGGACAGCAGCGGGAAACTGACAGGTGAGTACCAGGAGAATCCCCGTCACGGGGTGCCACAGGACGACTTCAGCAAGCTCACTGATCCTGATCACTGGCTTGGCTGGCTCGGCGATGACCCCGCGACCGCCGTCCGGAAAGGCATCGAAGAGTCCTTGCGTGCCCAGGTGGCAGACGCAGTGGTCGAGTGGGTCAAGATCCTTGAAACGCCCCGGTTCCTCACGGGCGGGCGTCGACATTCTGAGCACGATCAGGTCATGTTGGTCACCCGCGCGGCACTCGCCGCGCCGTTTGCGTTGTCCGTGCGCACAACGCAGCACGGGCGTTCCATCCTCCTGGGGGTGTTCTCCTGGGCGGCGGTGAACCTCGCACCGCCCGAAGTCCGCAAGGATCGGCACTGGTTTGACCTGGGCGTCGGGCTGGACTGGGCCGGTGAACGGCTTCAAGGGCGGATCTACGAGATTGACGGTGCGGACGGCACCGCCGGGCGGTAGAGCGGCAATGCCACTCCGTGCCGGCGGTCAGAGCGGATACATGACGCCGTAGGCGCCCTTGACGGGGAGGAGCCGTCCGAACCCTCAACTCGCGAGCGGATCCGACCCCTCCGTTCACTGCGCAACCAAGTGGGGAACGCGAGCAGCCCTGGGGAATTTCAGGAGTCCTCATCAGCGCCACCGACATCGAGTTTCGAGGGCGTGGAATGTCAGTCGAGGGCCTCGGTGACGGCGGACCGGGCGGCTTTCTCGTCGACGAGAGACTTGCCGGCGGCGAAGGTGGCCACGAGGGATTGCAGGCAGAGGTTGTCGACCGCACGGGGGGAAGCCACGCGATGTGGTGTGGATGAGGGTGACCGCGTCGTCGGTGAACAGCTGGTCGCTACAACCAGCGAGGCCGAGGTGGTGCTTGATGTAACCGGCTGTCCCGGTGGACGTCATGCCGGGCATCGTGCAACGTAGGGCGGTCCGCTGTTCGAGCGCGGCCAGGACGGCGAGTTTCATGGTCCGCCGCAGGGTCGGCCGGCCAACCAGCAGGCAGGACAGCGGCGAGTCCTGGTCCACGGCCGTGTTGGGCAGCATCCTGATCGCTTCGAGCTGTTCGTAGTTGAGCAGGTGGGCTTCGTCGAGGACCAGGACGGGGGTGCGGCCGCGCTGGCATCGCGCTCTTACGCCAACGCGTCGTCCTGATCGCGTAGGTGAGACGACACGGCTCCCACCGGACCGCCCCTCCGTGGTGATCTCCGGCTGCGGAAATCGTGCCAGGGCCACGTTCGCGTGTACGCCGACACCTCACAGACTGGAAAACCGCCCGGGTCGCCGGCGTGACGGCGGCACGGGCCGGCCCGGCCTCAGCCGGCTCCCCCGTTGCCGCCGCGCCCGCCCTGGCCGCTGCTCTGGCAGCCCGCGCCGATGCAGATCCCGCCGTTGCCGCCCCTGCCGCCCCTGCCGCCGTCACCGGAGCCCACCGCATCCCCGCCATTGCCGCCGTTACCCCCGTTGGCGCTGCCGCCGCAGATCCCGGCGCAGATCCCGCCGCCCCCGCCGTCCGCCCCTGCCTGGCCCGGACCGCCGGCCGTGCCGTTGCCGCCGTTGGCGCTGCCGTTGCAGATCCCGGCACAGATCCCGCCGCCCGCGCCACTAGTCCCGTTGACCGTCCCGTTGCAGTTGCCCGCGCACACCCGGTCACCGATACGGACACTGCCGCCTCCCACCTTGATGTTGTTGGACCCCCCGGTGCCACCGAACACAGTGCCGCCCGGCTGCGCGCCCCCGCCGTCCGCGGCCGGCAGAACCCGGGCGGCCTGCGCCGCGGCCGCATGCCCCTGCGGCATCGGCGCCGCCATCGCGGCCGGCGCCAGCGCACCGGCCGCCAGACCAGCGGCCAGGACAGCCGAGACCGTGAGACCGAGACGGATTTTCCAAGAGCGCATACGCATGAAATTCTCCCTTCCCGAAGAATTCGTTTCCGTGACGCGGATTCCCTTTCCGCCTCTTCCGGCCCGTGACGCGGCTTCCTTTTTCCGCCGCTTCCGGTCCGTGACGCGGTTTCCCTTATTTCCGCCTCTCCCCGGTCCGCCCGCGAGGACAGTACGGAAGAGGCCACCGGGCGGGCCCTGCAATCGAGCAGGCCGGCCCGGCGCCAAGGCCCCTTCAGGAGCCGAAGAGGAAGTCCACTCCCGTCAGCGCGGCCCAGTCACCGTCGCGGAACTGCTTGACCCAGGTGCCGATCTCCTTCTCCGAGACCTTGTACTTCTTGGCGACCTCGGCCTTCTTCGCCTGGCCGGACTCCACCGCCATCACGATCCGTATCTTGTCGATCATCGTGAGCTTCGATGCGGGTTTGTCGGGCAGATCGCCGAACCGCAAGCAGGACGTGCCGGGCTTGCCGGGCTCACCCGGCCGACCGGGCTCACCACCCCTGCCGCCTTCCCCGCCCTTCCCGCCCTCCCCGCCTTCTCCGCCCCTGCCGCAGTGGGAGGACCGGTCAGCCACGGCCACATGGCCGGTGACCGCCGCGGCACTCGGCGACGCCTGCGCGGCGCACGCAGTGCCGGTGGCCAGGGCCACCGAGGCCACCGCCAGGATGAGGGGACGCTGCCAAAGCCTTCTGGACATGAGAGTTCTCCGTTTCCGTCACGAGATGTCACACGAGGTGAAAATTTGAAGGAGATGGGGGGTGGGGGGTGGAGGCCGCTTCGACCTCCACCCCGCCGGGGCGGGCCACCAGGGCCCGGACACCGCAGCCCCATTGCGGGGCTGCCGGCGCGGGAGCGTCAGAAGATGCTGCTGCCCCCGGCGCCACCACCGCCGCCCAGGCCGCCGAAGAGACCACCCAGGCCGCCCTTGCCGCCCTTGCCTCCGTTGCCGCCCTGGAAGACACCGTCGCCGCCGGTGCCGCCCTTGCCGCCGTTGCCGCCCTTCAGGACGCCGTCACCGCCACCACCGCCACCGCCGGCGTTGCCGCCGAACAAGCCGGTGCCACCGTTGCCTCCCTTGCCGCCGTTGCCGCCGACAACACCGTCGCCGCCACCACCGCCGCCACCGCCGCCGCCGCCGGACAGGACGCCGTTGCCGCCGTTGCCGCCCTTGCCGCCGTCACCACCGACACCCAGCACACTGCCGCCACCAGAGCCGCCGGAGCCGCCGCCACCGCCGATGAGGCCGCCCCCGCCATCCCCTCCGTCACCACCGACACCGCCGCCGTGAACAAAGCTCACAACATGCGAAGCCGGCATCGGGGCAGCCATCGCGGAGGACGCCGGAAGGAGAATGCCCCCCGAAATCATTGCGGCCGAAGCGAAAAGCGTCGCAAAACGCAGACCACGCCGCCGGGAACGGACATCACTGTGGGTGTGAACATTACGAGTCATGGTTTTTCTCCTAGCAATACAGAGGGGCCCAATCACGCGCCCCAGGAATTCTGGACAATGGCCAGCGGACCGGAGAAAGGGACAACCTCGGTGAGGAATTTCCACCCCCACCGCACTGCCTCATTTCCTTTCCGTTGAGGCCCGCACCTCAAGTAGGCCCCGCACACCCGCCACCGTCACGCTCCGACAAGTCGTGGCTTGACCAAACCCCACACATCAGGTAAAAGCCCACAAAAACGCCGCCGGCGAACACCCACCCACCCGCCTTTGGGCGGCGTTCAGCAGGCTCCGGCCCCCGGGCAGCGACGACCCCGCCCACGTGACGTCCGACGGGGTCCAGGCATCCCGCCCCCGCCCCCGTCCCGTCGTCCACGACCACGGGCTGCGCTGATGGAATCTTTGAATTCGGCCACCCCACGATCAGCTACGCCTCAGGGCTGCTCCGCCCGATCACCCAGCCGAGCGGTCCAGCACGCCGGGCCGAGGCGGAATCGAGGTCCGCCGAGTCATGCACCGGCGCCGCGTCACCTGCCCAGTCCATCCGCGAAGGCGCAGCTACCGGGACCATCCACCAGGTCGAACACCGCTACCGCAGCGAACCCCCGGCGGCGTCCGCGCCCCTGCGGTGGCGGATCATCGGGAAGTCCTTGTCTCTGCAGGGCTGCTGAGCAACGGGAGCGTGGAGGCGTGAGCACACTGGAGCGCTTTCAGCCGACGGCCGGACTGCTGGAGCGGCTGATGGAGGTCGTGCGTCCGGAATTCCGGGGCGAGGAGTTCTATCCGCCGCGTGACAGCCGGGTGTTCTTCCAGGGCGAGTGCCGCATCCCGTCGTGCGAGCGGATGCTGAGCTACTCGGTCAAGCAGCTGTGCACCGCGCACTACCAGCGGTGGGTGCAGGCCAGCCGCCCCGAGTTCGAGGCGTGGGTGCCCGGCGGGGACGCCTACCACCGGCACCACCGCGTGATCCGGGGCTGCGCGGTGACGGACTGCCGCCGCTCGATGAACGGGTGCTCCCCGCGGATCTGCACCCGGCACACAGAGCTGTGGCAGGCGGCCGGTTCGCCGGACCTGGACGCATGGCTGGCCACCGCGCGCTACGAGCCGCCGCCGCACGGGGAGCAGGACTGTGTGCTGCCCGACTGCCCGTGGTGGACGACAGGGCCCGGTTCGGTGTTGTGCCGGCGGCACTACATCCGCTGGCGCAACAACGGCCATCCCGAGCTACCGGACGAGCAGTTGATCGAGTGGTTCGCGCGTCTGGAGCTGCGGCGCGACCCCTATATCCGGTTTCACGACCTGGGGCGCCAGGTCCGCCTGGAGATGCAATTCGGGCTGCAGCGCCGGGCCGACATCGGGGACCGACACACGGCTCCGCGCACGGTGACCCGCGCGCTGAGCTGGATCCGCGAATCGGGCGTGCACAGCCTGATGGACTGGGACGAGACGCAGTGGCTGGAGTTTTGCCACGTAGCGCGCAAGGGCTACCAGTCACTGTCCTACGCGTTCATCCGCGGCACCCGCTTCGAGCTGCAGCGGCTGCTGATCGCCGACGATCCGTGGGCCGACCAGTTCCCGCGTGACAGCTGGGATCTGCGGCTGCTCGACCTGGCCAACGAGGACTGCTGCCGTCTGCACTTCGGCGGCATTCCCCAGACCTGGCTGCAGGATCTGACCAAGCGCTGGGCCCGCTGGCGGCTGACCCGCGGCAGCAACCCGGCCGGCCTGACCACCAGCGTCCAGGCCATCACCCGCCTGGCCTGCCACTTGGCCGACGTCGACGGCGTCAATGGTGGACCGGCGGCGCTCAATCGGGCCCGCATCGAGACATGGTTCGCTGCCCTGCAGGCCGAAGGGCACAGCGAGCACTTCCGCTCGCGCGCCATCAGCTGCGTCGGTGTCTTCCTGCGCGACGTCCACCGCTATGAGTGGCAGCCGGACCTGGCCCGCAACGCGCTGATCTACGATGATGCGCCGAAGCCGCGCGGGCTGAAGCCGCGCTTCATCCCCGAGCACCTCATGCGGCAGCTGGAGGCTCCCGAGGCAGTCGCGCAGTTCCCGTCCGACGACGGACGGGTGCTGCTGAAGATCCTCATGGCCTGCGGTCTGCGCACGAAGGACGCCCGCTGGCTGCCCTTCGACTGCATCGTCCGAGACGCCGAGAACAACCCCTACCTGGCCTGGCTCAACCGCAAGATCCACGATCGCCCGGCGTTCTTCCCGCTGAGCGAGGAACTCGCGGCCGAGATCGGCCGCCAGCAACAGGCCGTCCTCGAACGCTTCCCGCAGGGCTGCAAGTGGCTCTTCCCCGCCTCACTGAAGAACGTCGACGGCAGCAAGCAGGTCAGCGACCGCCGCATGCGCGATCACCTGGCAATCTGGCTGGAGCGGCTCAGCCTCACCGACGAACACGGCCGCCCAGTAAAGGTGACCTTCCACCAGTTCCGGCACACCCTGGCCACCCGCATGATCAACGCCGACGTTCCCCAGCCCGTGATTCAGACCCTGCTCGATCACATGTCGCCGGCCATGACCGCCGTCTACGCCAAGCTCCACGACAAGACGCTCCGGCGGCACTGGGAGAATGCTCTCAAGGTCAACCACGAGGGACAGAAGGCCGAGATCGCTGCCGATCACCCGCTCGCCGGGGCGGCCTGGGCGAAGATGAGCCTGGTCCGCGCGAAGGTGACGCTGCCCAACGGCTACTGCGGAGCCCCGGTGCAGACCGACTGTGAGTACGCCAACCCCTGTCTGGACTGCCGGTTCTTCATCACCACCGGTGACTTCCTCCAGCAGCACCGCCAGCAGCGGCAGGAGACCAGCGAACTCATCGCCCAGGCCGAGCAGGCCGGGCTCGCCCGGGTCGCGGAGAAGAACCGCCGCACCCTCGGCAAGCTCGAGGCGATTATCGACGCTCTCGAAGGGGCCGCCGAGAACCAGATCGTCGTCGGCGGCCAGGTGGAGGACGTCGATGCCGCCAGCTGACAACACCGCCGCCTTGGCCGAGGCCACCCGGCGCCGCAGCGAACGCGCCCGCCACGACGCCGAGAAGGCCGTCTCGGCAGCCCGCCGCAGCGGCGGCCGGATCAGCTTCGCGGCGATCGCGAAAGCGGCTGGGGTGTCGAGGTCGTGGCTATACACCCAGCCCGACCTCGTCACAGCCATCCGGCAGCTGCAGAATCGCCAGCCCGCCACCGAGCGGACAGGCTCACAGCCCGCGTCGGTCGCATCCATCCAGCGCCGGCTGGAGGCCGCGCTCGCACGGATCAAGCAGCTACGAGCCGAGAACAGCGACCTCGCCCGACGACTGGAGACCGCATACGGTGAGATCCGTAGGCTCCGCAGCGAACGGCCGTTGCCCTGATGATGCGGCTCGGCGGCCACTGCCTCGGAGATCATTATCTGGGGTTCCTAGGTTATTGAGCAGGTCAGCGGGCATCTGGAGTCGTCAGGGATGTAAGGCATGTAGTCGAGTCCTGTGCCGCCTGCGTTTTACATGCACAGTCACCGTGGCCTTCACCCGCCTGTGGCTCGCCGATGATCGGCGGGCGGATAAAGCGGTGGTCGTCTGATTGGCTTCCCTGCCACGATCTGGTTGTGACCACGTTGTTCCTGATGGTCGGCCTGCCAGGGGCCGGAAAGACCACGCGGGCTCGGCAGCTTGCCGCGGAGCACGGCGCGCTGCGCCTAACGCCCGACGACTGGATGATTCCCCTGTTCGGCGAGGCGGAGGCCGACGGGAAGCGCGACGTGCTGGAGGGACGCATGCTCTGGCTCGCCTTGGAGGCGGTCAGACTGGGCACCGACGTCGTCGTGGACTACGGCTGCTGGTCACGGGACGAACGGTCTGCGATCCGCTGGCTGGTGGAGGCCGAGGAGGCGTGTTTCCGCATGGTCTACCTGCCGGTGGACGATGAGACCCAGCGCGCCCGTATCGCCCACCGCTGGGCGACCGCCCCAGAGGAGACGTTGCCGATGTCCGAGGCCGACATCCTGCACGGGCGGGCGCATTTTCAGGAGCCCGACGCGGCGGAGCTGGAGGGCCGCAGGGTCGCCGGCCCGCCGCCCGGCTGGGGCGACTGGCGGGAGTGGGCCGCCGACCGGTGGCCGTCGTTCGCGTGACTGCTGCGGCCCACGACAACACAGCCGTAGCGGTCCCGCTCCGCACAAGCCCGAAATGATCCTCGCTGGGGAAGAATTGACGTTCATGCCGTCGGCTTCGTTCAGCGCGGGGCTGCCGGTGGGCTCCCCGTCATCCATCGTGAGGAGACTCGCTTGACTGTCTCATGGGATCTGCTGATATCCACCGCAGGTGCTGTCACCGCAACGGTCGTGGGCGTCATCGCCGGCGGTGTCGTCGGGCGCCGCGGCCAGCACCAGCAATGGCTGCAGGGGACGCAGACCGCCGCCTACGAGAAGTTCCTGCAGGCGTTCGGGGCCGTGGAGGCAGAGCTGCGCGAGGCTTTCCTCGACGAGCGCAGGCCCGCCGTCAACTGGGTGCCGTTCGTGGCCGCCCAGCACTCGGTCAGCCTCGTTGCCGACCCGGCGACCAGCGCCGCAGCCGAGCGGGTCTGCGAGATCCTGGAGGACTTCACCATCCTCTTCCATGCTCGTCAGCCGACCAACCTTGAAGAACTGCGGCCGATTCATACTGCGCTGGGCGAGGCTCACCTGAGTTTCGTCAATGCGGCCCGCTGTTCCCTCGACCCGTCCCAACGGCGCCTGGACCGATCACTGGGCGGCCCCTCGCCCTGGCGGGGCGTCGAGTCCTTCTACACCCGACCTGACAGAAGCCTCGACTGAGACTCGGCAGGGCGTCCGACTGGGAGGACGTTCTGGGCCGCTCTGCCCGATTGTCCGCGGACTGGCGGAATCGTTGAGGGTGGTGACGATCAGGCCGAGCCGCGCGAAGCGGCAGCCGTCGAGCGCAGGCGGCTCGCTCGTCGCGTCGTTGGCGAGGATGACGTAGAGGTCGTCGTGGTGGGAGCGACGGGTGGCGATGCAGATCGGCCCGACGACGGCTGGGTCGGCCGTCGCCTCGGTGACGACGCTGTGAAATTCAGCGTCACACCAGCTCCTTGCGCAACAGCGTGCACGTCGCCGTCTCGGCCGGCATCACAAAGCCGGCCGGCAACTCCCGCTCCGGCAACGGCTCATCCACTTCCGGGCCAGGGCGCCGCGCAGCCCGCAGGGGCGGCGGAATCGGTCACGGACATGTCCACCACACAAAACACCAGATCAGACCCCATGAATCACTGCCGAGCTGCCCATAAACCACGGGTTCCGCGACGAGATCCTGATCTACGCCGGCCGCTTGTCCGAGGCGGGCGTGAGCGTCGATTTCCACATGTGGGGCGGAGGCTTCCACGGGTTCGACATGTCGGTGGGTCATGCGGCTGTGTCGCGCGCTTCCAACGCGACCCGCGAGGAGTTCATCCGGCGGGCTCTCGACAGGTGAACGGTGCGACAACGCGCAGACTGCGAAGACAGCCATTGCCTCCTGACGGGCAAGGGGCGTTAGCCGCGTTTCCGTCAAGCGTCGGACCTCGCTTCGCGGGCCGCGAAGACGGCCGGGGTGAGGCCGGTGCGGTCGCGGAAGAAGCGGCCGAAGTTCGCGGGGTCGGTGAAGCCGAGGTGGACGGCCACCGTCCGGGCATCCCACCGGGCAGCTCCCAGCAGGCGCCGGGCTTCCAGGAGGCGCCGCTCGTCGATGAGTTCGCGTACCCCCTTGCCGGTGGCGTCCCGGGCAGCACGGCTGAGGGTGCGGACCGAGCAGCCGAGCAACTCGGCGTAGTCCGCGGCTTGGTGCAGCTCGCGAAAGTGCAGTTCCAGGGCGTCCAGGAAGCGTCCGTACCTGTCGGCGCGGCCCGTGCCGGCCGCGGCCGTGCCATCGAGGGCGATGTCCGGGGAGTTGGCCAGGCGCAGCAGCAGCGATTCGAGCAGGCTGCGCCGCAGGGCGCGGTGGACGTCGAGGGGGCGGCGCCCCAGTGCGCGGTGTTCGTCCAGGAGCTGGAGTGCCGTCTGCTGGAGCCAGGCCGTGTCGTCGGGGTGCGGGCTGAGCACGGCGGGGGCCTCGTGCGCGGTGAGCGGGGCCAGGAGACGGGCGAGGTCGGGCCGCAGCACGTCCGGTTCGAACAGGATGAACGTACCGCGGGCCGCGCCGGGCGGATGCCAGCACTGCGCGTGCCCGGGACGCACCCACAGCCACTGGCCGGGGGCGACGGTCCGCGTGACGTAGTCGACGTCGTGCCGCAACTCACCCTCGGTGACCGCGATGAGGTAGTGGAAGGTGGCACGGCCCGGACGGGGCGGGTTCCACGGCCAGTCGTCGTGCTGGGCGAAGAAATCCTCGACGGTACTCACCTCAAGGCCGTAGGGAGTACCGACCGGGGGCTGGAAACCGTACAGCGGAACCGCAGCTGGTCCGGCCTGCCTGCTCGGCCCGGAGTGTCGCTTGTCGACCATCACGTGTCCGCAGCCTACCGCCCTCCTTGTCGGGTTCGAGGGAAGTATGGGACGTGCCGCCGCGACCACCCTTTTGAGGAAGGCACCGCCCCATGAACGGAACGGACCTGCACAAGACCGCCGTCGACTGCGCCGAAGGACTTCCCGGAGCAGCGCTGGAGCATCCCTTCGGCCCCGACTTGGAGGTCTTCAAGGTGCGCGGCAAGGTGTTCATGCTGATGACCGAGGTCCCGGGGCGTCCCGTCGTGATCCTCAAGGCGGACCCCGGCGAGGCCCACGCCCTGCGGGAGCAGTACAGCCACATCACCCCGGGCTACCACATGAACAAGAAGCACTGGATCACGCTGGAGGGCGGGGCAGGCGTCGACAAGGAGCTCGTCGGGGAGCTCGTCACCGAGTCATACCGGCTCGTCGTCGCTCACCTGCCCAAGGCGGAGCAGCCCGTCGACCCGCACACCTACGGCAGCGGAAGGCCGGCCCGGTGAGCGCGGCCGGTGACCGGCTCCAAGACACCGCCCGCCGGGCGGCCCGCACCCTGCCCGACGTCAGCCACGGATACCCCTTCACTCCCGGACTCGACGTGTACAAGGTCGCGGGCAAAGTGTTCCTGATCGTCACCGACGACCCGGACGACCAGATCATCACGGTCAAGTGCGAACCCGAACACGCCCGCGCTCACGTACGCGGCTACGCCTCGATCACACCGGGCCACTACCTCGACAAACGGCACTGGATCTCCCTCGGTCCTGGTCCCGGCATCACCGAGCGGCTGGTCACCGACGCGGTCGAGAACTCCTACGACCTGGTCACCAAGCGGCTGCCGCAACGCGACCGCCCCGGTGCCCGATGAGCGCCGCGAGCTTCCCCGCGAACGACTGAGCCCCCGCCTGTCAGCGTCACGTGCAAGGCTCGTCACATCCGCAGACGCCCGCCTCCCACCACCCGAGAGACCGATGGAACCGACCGAAGCGACTCTGCCGCTCTTCGGCGAGGAGCCCGCCCGGCCCCTCGCCGACCGCCTGCGCCCCACCCGGCTGGAAGAGGTCGTCGGGCAGGACCACCTCCTTGCCCCGGACGCTCCACTGGGCCGCATGGTCGCCCAGCAGCGCCTCAGCTCCGCCATCCTGTGGGGCCCGCCCGGCGTTGGGAAGACCACCATCGCCCGGCTCCTCGCCGACGGCAGCAACCTGGCTTTCGAACCAGTGTCGGCCACCTTCTCCGGCGTGGCCGAGCTCCGGAAAGTGTTCGCCGCCGCACGCAGCCGGCGGGGCATCGGCCAGGGGACCCTGCTGTTCGTCGACGAGATCCACCGCTTCAACCGCGCCCAGCAGGACAGCTTCCTTCCCTACGTCGAGGACGGCACGATCACCCTGATCGGCGCCACCACGGAGAACCCGAGCTTCGAACTCAACGGCGCCCTCCTCTCCCGCACCCAGGTCCTCGTCCTCAAGCGCCTCGACGAAGCCGCACTGTCCACGCTCCTCGACCGCGCCGAGCAGCTCACCGGCCACCGGCTGCCGCTGGAGGACGACACCCGCCGCGCCCTGATCGCCATGGCGGACGGCGACGGCCGCTACCTCCTCAACATGGCCGAACAGCTCCAGGCCCTCCCGGACACCGAGACCCCCCTGGACACCGCCGGGCTCGCCCACTACATCCAGCAGCGGGCCCCGCTGTACGACAAGGCGCAGGAGGGCCACTACAACCTGATCTCCGCGCTGCACAAGTCCATGCGCGGCTCCGACCCCGACGCGGCCCTGTACTGGCTCGCCCGCATGCTCGACGGCGGCGAGGACCCCCTGTTCGTAGCCCGCCGCCTGGCCCGCTTCGCGAACGAGGACATCGGCATGGCCGACCCGCACGCCATCCAGCAGGCCCTCGCCGCCTGGGACGTGTACGAGCGACTCGGCTCCCCCGAGGGCGAGTTGGCGATCGCCCAGGCCGTCGTCTACCTCGCCACCGCACCCAAGTCCATCGCCGTCTACCGCGGCTTCAACGCCGCACACCGCGCTGCCCGCCGCACCGGCTCACTCATGCCGCCCGCCCACATCCTCAACGCGCCGACCCGGCTGATGAAGGACCTCGGCTACGGCAAGGACTACCAGTACGACCCGGACACCACCGACGGCGGTGACGACTACTTCCCCGACGGCATGGACCACGAGACGTACTACCAGCCCACCCGCAACGGCTACGAAGCCCAGATCAGCGAACGGCTACAGCACTGGAACGCCTTGCGCGCCCGCCGACGCAGCGGCTGACGCGGACACGTGGGCAGCGTCCAGAGCCAACCCACGGCAGATGTCATGCACCGTCCGCATCCAGCATCTCCTCCGACCCAATGATCCACGCTATCGACCGCCGTGTTGACATCCAACCCATTCGACGCAGGTCAGCGCGCTGCGCACGACTAACTTCACTGTCGAAGGACACGAACTGCTGGTGAAGTCGGCCCGGGGCGCGGTTCCGGTCTTTCGACCGGCCCGTTTCCCCGGAGCCGCTTCCCGAACCGGGCATGCGACTTGGCACCGCACCCGGCTCTCCACCAGCCCCGAGGGCTTCGTGGTGGTTGTCCTCATCCCGTGGTGTCCCAGGGAGTGGGAATCGCCATGCCCCGGTAGCGGTAGCGAGTAGTGCCTACCGTGATCGGGTCGAACAGCTCCCTGTTCTCACTGGCCCACCAAGACCTACGGCCGCAGTACTGCCGGTAGATCTTCCTCAGGCCCGTCTTGGGGTGCTTGCGCTGCACCCATCGCCACACCGTGTGCCACAGATAGTGGCGCAGGTAAGAGAAGGTCGCGTAAGACACTCCGGGCCGGAAGTAGGCGCACCAGCCCCGTACTGCCGGGTTGAGCCGGAGTAGCAGGGCGTCGAGCGGCTGGTTCGTGCCGACCTGTCGGCAGAGCGTCTTGACCTTGGCCATGATGGCCCGCAGGGCCTTCTTGGCGGGGTAGGTGTAGACGTAGTACCGGTTGGTGCCTGGTTTCCGGTGGAGCTGGATGCGCCAGCCGAGGAAGTCCAGGCCCTGCTCGATGTGGGTGATCAGAGTCTTCTCCGGCGACAGGCGCAGGCCCATCGTGGTGAGGACTTCCGCGATCTCTTCGCGTAGCGTTTCGGCGTCTGCCTTGGTGCCGTGCACCATCAGGCACCAGTCGTCCGCGTACCGGACCAGCCGGTAGTTGGGCAGACTGCGGCGTCGACGCCTCCGGCGCTCGTTGGCATCAGGCCCGGGGCCTCCCGGCGCCTGGGCGATGTGCTCGTCCAGGACCGAGAGCGCGACGTTGCTGAGCAACGGCGAAAGGATCGAACCCTGCGGGGTGCCAGTGTCGTTGTCCCGCAGCAGGCCATCCTCACCGAGGATGCCCGCCTTGAGGAATGCCTTCACCAAGGCCAGGACACGTTTATCCCCGACGCGTACCCGCACGCGCTCCATGAGAGCGGGGTGCGAGATCTCGTCGAAGCAGGCTTTGATGTCGCCTTCCACGATCCACTCGTACTTCATAGACGTGAGCAGACGCACCTCGGCCACCGCGTCATGAGCCCGGCGGTTCGGGCGGAACCCGTAGGAACACGGGAGGAAATCCGCCTCAAAGATCGGCTCCAGCACCAGCTTCAAGGACGCCTGCACCACCCGGTCGGTGATCGTCGAAATCCCCAGACGGCGGAGCTTGCCGCCAGACTTGGGGATCATCCGTTCCCGCACCGGCATGGGCTGGAAACTGCGGTCCTTGATCTGCGACCGCAGAGCGTCGAGGAACTCCTCGACCCCGACCCACAGTGCGATGGACGACGCCGTGCGCCCGTCCACCCCGGCCGTGCGTGCACCCTTGTTACCCCGCACCCGATCCCAGGCCACCAGCAGGAAGCCGGGATCGGCAACGAGATTGAACAGGTCGTCGAACCTGCGATGAGGATCATCACGAGCCCAACGGTGCAGCTTGGTCTGGATCTTCAGTACCCGGCGCTCCGCCTCATACAAGGCGCGCTCCAGCTCGTCGGTATTCACCGGCGACCCTCCCGACATTCCAGTACGTCAGCCACTGACTTGCTGGCCCCCTTGGCCCTGCGACCGGCTTTCCCGGTCTCCACGACGGGTCGTCACTCCCGCGACTACTACGGGGCCTCCGCCCCACCCACGGCCATCAGTCAGCAACGGACCTGCCCACCGCCGGACCGGCTGTCCGGCAGCTCGGGCGACCGCGGATGGTTCCCACGTTCACCACACAATCGATCGGTCAGGGAGACGCCCAGCTCTACTCCGGCAACATCGCCACGCCTACGCCGCAGGCTTTCAACGTGGCCTCCCCACCGGAAAAGGAACCCGGCTTCGGAGTTGACCCGCCCATCCGAGGACGGCCGAGTCACGCGCTGCATACCGGCCCGTATCCACCAGGTTTGAGCCGGCTGAATGCTTACGGAGCTTCAACCACTGGTTCGCTCTCGCTACACCTTCTGACCTCGCTAGACGGACCCGTGCCGTCCGGTAGTCCCAGCACGTCCCGCCGTTGTCGGGGCCGCTTGCCACCCTCCCCGGCGTTCCCCGGATCAGGCTGCCCCCAGCTTCACCAGACCGCTGCGACGGCCCGGCGGTGTCGGCCTTTCACCTCCACTCGATTACGTGGTACTTCGTGGCGCACTCCCTCGCCATCCAATCGAGTCGTTTGACAGCGAACCCGGTCGTTTCTACGGGATGGTGAGCAGGATGCGTCCGTGGCCACTGCCGGCGTCGACGTGGTCGTGGGCCTTGGCGATGTCGTGCAGCGAATAGTGGTCGCGAACGTCGACGGTGAGGGCGCCGACGGCGGCTGCGGAGGTGAGGTCGCGGGCAGCCTGGCGCTTGGCCTCGGCGGGGAAGTCGTCGCTGCCGAGCAGCCGCAGGGTGACGTTGTTGAACAGCAGCGGCCAGAAGGGGATCTCGGTGCGGTCCGTGCGGGTGGCGTAGGCGGCGATGACGGCGTTGTTGGCGGCGACGGCGTTGTCGAGGTCGGAATTGTCGGACAGCGCGACCTCGATGATCCGGTCGACGCCCCGCGGCGCGTACGAGCGGATGGCCGCGGCGGGCTCGCTGGTATCCAGGGCGACGGCGTGGGAGACGACGGCCGGGTCGACGCGGTCGAGGTCCGCGGTGCGGCGGACGGTCGCGATCACAGTCGCGCCGGCCCAGTGGGCGAGCTGGGCGGCCAGGGAGCCGACGCCGCCGAGAACGCCGTGGACCAGGACCAGTTGGCCGTCGACCGGGCCGTCGGCGAAGACGGTGCGGTGGGCGGTGATGCCGGGGATGCCGAGGCTCGCCCCCAGCTCATCACTCAGATGATCTGGCAGAGGCACGGCCTGGGGGTCGGGTACGACGGTGTACTGAGCAGCTGTGCCGAAGGGGCGGTAGGACTGGGCGCCGTATACCCAGACCCGCTGTCCGACGCGGCGGGCGTCGACTTGGGCGCCCACGGCGTCGATGACTCCGGCGGCGTCGCTGTGCGGGATCACCCGCGGGAAGGGCATGGACGAGCCGAGCCAGCCGCGCCGTTTCTTGGTGTCGCCGGGGTTGACGCCCGAGACGGTGACACGGACGCGGACCTCGCCGGGGCCGGGAACGGGATCAGGGAGTTCACCGACGTGCAGGACATCGGCGGCGGGGCCCTGGTCGTCGTACCAGGAAGCAAGCATGGGGGTACCTCCGTGGGCAGTCAGCTCGCGGGAGCGGCGGGCGCATGCGGATCGCTGTCGGTGCAGGCGGTGTCGAATGCGGGCGGTTCCTCGCCGAGGGTCTCGCGCAGCCAGGTCCGCTCAGCGCGGCTGGTCGCGCGGGCGGTGAGCAGCATGCCCCGCCGGTAGGGGTCGGCGACCTCCTCGGCACGCAGGGGCCGCTCGTTCTCATAGAAGAAACTCGCCGGCTCTTCCAGGAACTCCAGCCGCCTGCGCAGCACCGCGTGCTGCTCGGCCACGTCGGGCAGGTGGGACAGGAAGGCCAGGACGACGTAGAACCGGGTGAAGTCGGTGATCTCGTGGTCGGCGGGCTTGCGCAGGCGCTGAAGCATTTCGGCCCGCCCGGCCGCGGTCAGGCTGAGCACGTACCGGGCCGCCCCCGCAGCCGGGGCTGCGCGCCGCTCGATCAAGCCCGCCCTGGTCAGACGATTGATCGCCGGATACAGGCTGCCGTCACTGACCGGCCGCGTATAGCCGGTCAGCTGTGAGACGCGGCGGCGCAGCTCGTGTCCGGGCAGGGGTCCCTCGGCGAGGAAGCCGAGTATCGCGAGTTCCAGCATGAGTCCATCTTCCCACGCGAACATCGAATCGATGCGAACATCGATTCGATGTTACGCTCTCAGGTATCCGCCCAAACGTCTCTGGAGAGGCACAGCAAGATGCCATCGCAGTCCACCGAGTCAGTGATGAACCGTTTCGTCGAATTCATCAACACGGGCAACGAGGATCTCGCCCGCGAGGTCATTTCTCCGGACGCGGTGTTCCACGCACCAAGCCACCCGGAACCACTGCGGGGGCCCGATGGGTACATGGAAGTCATCGGGATGATGCGCAGCGCCTTCCCCGACGTCCAGTGGACGCTGGAAGAGACAGTCACCGAAGGCGACACTGTGGCCGCGCGGTTCACCATGCGGGGAACCCACGACGGTGAATTCTTCGGGATCCCGGCGAGCGGCAACAAGATCTCGGTGCAGGCCATGAACTTCTACTACCTGGCCGACGGCTGGATCGTCGGCGAACGGGGCCAGCCCGATCTCCTCGGGGTGATGCAGCAGATCGGTGCCGTACCGGCGCCGTGAGCCCAGTCGTGCTGGGTACCTTTTTTCGCGCGGAGCTACCGCTCCCAAGGGGCCCGTACGTCGCCGTGACGGAGGGCGCAGGCACACACCCGGGCGCGGGCGGCCGGCGGGGCTCACCGCAAAGAGGTCGGTCTTCGAGCGGCTAGCGGCGGTGCCCACGGACACAGCGTTGGCGGTGACGATCACGATGATGACCAGCCACGATGCCGCGCCAAGGTGCTGGTCCAGGACGAGCATGCCGATCAGAGCGGCGAACACCGGGTTGACGCGCACCGTCACCCAGTACCGCCGCGACGGCATCACCTATCGCCCCCTGCGCGACGCCGCCCCCGTCCCCGCCCACCTCATCTGGCGCCGCCAGGACCCCCACCCAGCCACCTACGCCGCCGTCGCCCTGCTCACCGACCTCTACCGCGAAGACGCCTGAGCCCGAGCCCCTGGACCGCGTCGCCGGATTCGGCGTCAGCCAGCTCAAAGAGGCCCGGGCTGACACGAACCCAGCCCATGACGTTCCTTGCCATCCAACCCAGTTGCCGCAAGCCAGAGGGTTCGGGCCGAAGGCAGCGTCATGCGACCGCGTTGACAGCGAAGTTAGTCTGCGCAGGTCAGCGGCTTCGGCCGGACTAACTTCGCTGTCAAAGGACAGCAAGCACTCGCAGGCATGCAGGGCCCTGCGCCTCGACCTCACCCTCGGCGGGCCACGCGTCGGGTCCCGCCGAGGCCTGCTAAGGGCGGAGCGATGGCGGCAAGCCTCGTACGCCGTTGAGCTTGGCCCGAGTCAGCTTCACGCCGGCGAGCTTGGCACCTCGCAGGTCTGCGTCGACAAGGACTGCTTCGGTGAGGTCCACGCCACGAAGGTCCGCGTTCGTCAGGTCTGCCCCTGTGAGGTCTGCCTTCGCCAGGTTGCCGTTTTTCTCGATATACCAGCCGAACTCGACTGCCAGCGCCTCCTGGTCCACGTTGCTCAGTCGCGCACCGTGCAGCTTCGCCTTGGCGAGGTACGCGTCCCTCAGATTCGCTCCAATGAGAGCGGCGTTGCGCAGGTTTGCGCCTTCCAGGTTTGCACCGGTGAGATCCGCCGTCAGGAGGGTCGCCTTGGTGAGATTGACGGCCCAGTTCAGCTGGGCTTCATGAAGTTTCGCGTAGTTGAGATCCGCCCTCGTCAGATTGGCGTGCCAGATCGTTGTGCGCGTCAGGTCCGCCCCCTCCATCGAGGCGCTGGACAGGTCCACGTCGTCCAACCTTGCTGCTGCCAGGTTTGAACGGAAGAAGCCGACATTGCGCAGGTCTACGCCGTCGAACGTCGAGTGCCGGAGATCCGCTTCGTTGAAGCTAGCAGCACGGAACGGTGCACCGCTCTTGGGTGTTTCGACCCGTGCAATCACCTCGGCTCCGCGGAGATCCGTGCGCCTGAGGTCCAGCCTGGCCCGCTCGTCATGGTCGGCCGATCGATCGGCCAGCACACTCAGAACGGCCTCTACATCAGTGGCCGGCCTGACCGGGGATTCCAGACTCTCCGCAATGTCTTCTTGCTCCTTGACGAAGCCACTGGCCGGCACCCGGGCATGCCGGCGTGCGTACGCCGACAGCACCGAGACGATCGTGGGCTGGTCGCGTGGGGAGTCCTGCATGATGCGCTGCAGGGCGTGAATCCCACCCAGGCGCACATCCTCGGAGCCCGAGCCGAGATTGTTGATCGCGGCATTGAAGCGGTTGGTGATCTGGCCCTGCTCAGCGATCCGCAGCTCAGACCGCGTCTGCCCGACCGACATCCATGTGAACAGCAGCGCGACCAGTGCAGTCAAGCCCGGCAAAGCTGCCGCCAACAAGCTCAGCCGCTGCACCTGGCCCATGCCGCCGTCGCCGCGCCGACCAGAGCCGCGGCTACTGCGCTGCCCTTGCCTGTCGATCCGTCGATGTGCAATCCGCCTCAGTCGTCCGTTGCCGGAGTTGCTCCTCACCCCGCCATGACACCCGACAGGGCCCGGTACTGTCCGACGCCACGCTGCCGAGACGTTCTGAACGTCCCTACACGCCCCAGCCCACGGCCCTTTGACCGCCAGGTACGTTGACCTCGGGTCTGCGACATTCGCAACCTGGCGCCCGCCGAGGCACGCCCGACCCAGCTGGTTCTCATCGGTTCGCGGCGCCCTCCGCCAGCACCGACGTCAAAGTGGCGCCAGCGTATCCACCCTCGTCGGCGCGACTATTCCACCGTAGTGCACCCCTGCCTGATGTTCACGACGGATCAGGCCGCTTTGGACGCGGCTTCTTCGACTGTGCCGACACGCGAGAAGGCTGCGCTCCGCGCCGACGCCCAATCTGGGATCCGCCTCGATCCATCCGAAATCAGCGACCGGACCCCAGCGTGCTCCAGGAATCTCCCCACGACATCACCGGACCTTCACTCATGAAGTGCCGCAAAGCCGCAGGTCAATCCGTAGCGTCGGTAGCCCAGAAGGACCTCTCACACTGGCCCGACTGGCCGACATTCCCGGTCGACGCCGCGCATGCGGCGGGGTGCGAACTCGTCATGCTCGGCTACGTGATCTGGCCTGACACCGTCGCTCCCGACTCGCTGTTCGGCGACGGGCCGGTCCCGCAGACGCCTCCATGGAGCACCTCCGAGGCGGCCGCCGACTGGCCGATGCAGTACGAGGGCGACGACGACTCTTCCGCGGTTGAGCGCGGTTGTCCGGCCTCAGCCGCCAGGTCGCGGGCCTGCCGTGTCAGTGCGCCGACGAGGGTGTGCTGCCGGCGGTTCAGGCGTCTGAGCTGGGTGCGGTCAACGTTGCGGTGGGCCTGGCGCAGGCCTTCGCCCAGACGAAGCAGTCTGGTGACCTGAGCAGGCTTGGGAAGGGGGACGGTGTTACGCACGGGACCCGAGGGATTCGACGATGTGCCGGCTACTGCGCGGCGAGCGCGTCAGGGCTTCCAGGTACGCAGGAATTCGGCGATCCGGACCGCTGTGCAGCGCGGGCTGTTCAGCTCATGCGCGAGCGCAGTCAGCTGCTCGCGAGTGGGGTTGACAGGGACGTTGCTGGCTTCGAGGTACAGGACGGCGACGGCGCACGCGACGGTGAGGTTGGAGCGCTCCAGCCAGCGACAGCGGCCCAGGGTGTGCACCAGGGCAGCGGCCCGGGCATAGGGGCCGTCGTAGACGGGGTGATCGAGGAGCTCGCCGCGGTGGCGGGCGACGGCTGCGACTGGCACCCCGTAGTCGTCGACGCCGGGGTCGCTTTGACCGGCCCGCTCGGCGACTTCCAGGACCCAGGACTCGTCGATGTGCACGATCACGCGGCGGCGCCTGACTGCGGATGGCCGTACGGCTGGTCGAGCTGCTGCTCCAGGTCGTCGAGGAAGGCTCCGTGCTGGTCGATGAAGCGTTGCGCGGCGGCCATGCCAGCGGCGCGGGCGCCGGTGGTGTCCTCGACGATGAGGCGCTCGACGTACCGGTTGAAGTCGAGGCCTCGGGCGGCCGCGGCATCCTTGCCGGCGGCGAGCACGTCGGGCTCCAGTCGGACCTGCGTCTGCTTCTTCGTGGAGGCCATAGAGTGAAGGTAGCAGGGTGGTAGCAGTTTCGGGGAGTTCCGGATCCATACCCTTGCTTGGGGACAACAGCGGAGAGGGACCGGCGCCGGGCGGCGACCGGTCCTGCCTCACGGCCGGCCGTCAGTCCAACCTCGTGCCGACCTGGGCTTTCAAGTACGTCCGGGAGACCCACCCCGTCGCGCCCGCCCTCAAGCCAGCTCCACTGACTCGATCAGGGTACGGGTACGCACTCGTACCCCCTCCGAGGCTTCGTATCAGATGCCGTAGAGCTCAGGCTTCGGCGTGCGTGCCATGAGCAGGCTCGCCGCTTCGTGGACGGTGGACCTGCCGTCGATGACGGCCGCGACGACTTCGGTGATGGGCATCTCGACGCCGTTGCGATGGGCCAGCGCGAGGATGGCCCGGCAGGACTTCACGCCTTCGGCGGTCTGGCGGGTCGCGGCGGTGGCCTCGGCGACGGTCATGCCCTGGCCCAGACGCTCGCCGAAGGTCCTGTTCCTCGACAGCGGCGAAGCGCACGTCGCGTAGAGGTCGCCGGCACCGGCGAGACCGGAGAACGTGAGCGGGTCGGCGCCCAGGACGCTGCCCAGGCGGGCGGTCTCGGCGAGACCGCGGGTGATGAGCAGAGCTTTCGCGTTGTCGCCGAGGCCCATTCCAGAGGCGAGACCGACGGCGAGCGCGATGACGTTCTTCACGGCGCCCCCGAGCTCACAGCCGACGACGTCGGTGGCGCTGTAGGGCCGGAAGTACGGGGCGAGGCAGGCGGTTTGGAGCGCCTTGGCGGCGGCCTCGTCGGTGCAGGCGATGACGGAGGCGGCGGGCTGCCGGGCGGCGATTTCGCGGGCGAGGTTGGGGCCGGAGATGACCGCCACGCGTGCCTCGGGGATTCCGGTCACCTCGGTGATGACCTGGCTCATCCGCAGGCCCGTGTCGGTCTCGATGCCCTTCATGAGGCTGACCACCACGGCGTTCGCGGGGATGAGGGGCGCCCAGGCGGACAGATTGGCGCGCAGTGTCTGGGCGGGGATGGACACGATGACGTGGGCAGCGCCGTCCAGCGCCTCGCCCGGGTCGGTCGTCGCGCGGAGCGAGGTGGGAAGGGCGACGTTCGGCAGGTAGGCCGGGTTGTGGTGGCGGGTGTTGATGGCGTCGGTGATCTCGGGCCGCCGGGCGTGCACCGTGACGGCGTTGCCGGCGTCGGCCATCACCATCGCCATGGTGGTACCCCAGGAGCCGGCGGAAAGCACCGCGATCCGGTTCATCCTGCTCTTTCTCCTTCAATTGTGTCCGGCGAGCCTAACCGGCGGCCGAGGGAGCGGTCGGTGCGGGACGGCGCAGCGTGACGACGACGGCGCGGCGGGCATCGAGGCGGGGCAGCATGCGGTGGGCCTCGGCCAGCATGTTGTCGGTTTGGTCGTGACCGACCTCGCTGCGCAGGTCGGCTTCGTGGCTGATCCAGAGCCGGTATGCCCGGCGCCACAGCTCCGGTTCGTCCCGCCGCCTCTCGATGAACTCGACTTGAACCCCGCCGATCGTGCCTGTGATCCGATGGCGTGGCGGACACCGACGGGCAGGACGCGGGTCATGACGGCGCGACCGCCAGCAGCGAGGACGCGGTGGAACTCCGTGAGGGCCGCGACGCGATCACTGGCGTTGAAGAGGGCGTCGACGCACACCAGGCCGTGAACGTGCCCGTCGGGCAGTCCGGTGGCCTCCAGGCTGCCGACATTGAATCGGGCGCGGTCGACCGGGACGAAGTTGCCCTGACGCTCGGTGGCGAGCCGGACGGCGGTGGTCGAGATGTCGATGCCGACGAGCTGCACGTTCAGGGCGCGGGCCAGCCACAGGCCGACGCCGCCGGTGCCGCAGCCGATATCGGCCAGGACCTGGCCGGGACGCAGCTGCAGGCGGGCGACCATGGCGCCCAGGAGCGTCCAGTCGCAGGAGCTGTTGGGGGCGACCTCGGCCGGGTAGGCGTCGCCCATCGCCTGGGCGTACAGCCGGGAGACGAGGGGGCTGGCGGCGCGGGCGGCATGGAATTCGTCGTAGTGCGCGGCCTGTTCGCGTTCGCGGTCGGTGAAGGCCGTCATCGCGGGATCGCACACCTACCGGCTCTCCGCGGACGGCCTCGGCGGACCGGTCATCCTGTGTATCGCCCCCGCTCCAAAACGGCAGTTCGCCTCCGAGCGGGAGCTGATGCGTAACGAGTACGCCACCGTCCCCCTACCTCTCCCCCATCGCCGACCTCGTTCCGCGGGTCCTGTTCGCGGACTGGTCGCAGGAGATCACCGGCCGGGACTGGATGGTGCAGAGCCACCTCGACGGCACGTCCGCCCCCGACCGTCTCGGCGACTACCCCCGCACTCTCTGGCCGGGCTTCTTCGCCCGGCTCGGCACGATGCGAAGGACATCCACGCCGTATACGACCCGCGCTTCTGGCACGTCGCCGGACCCGGCTACGCCGCGTGGAGCGAGGCCGTGCTGGCCTCCCTGTCCGCCATTGCGGACGATGTCAGCCGCGTCGGGCTGGACGCCGCGGACGTACGCAAGGTCGCTGAACTCGCCGACGAACACCACAAGGTCCTGGACGAGATCACCGAACCCCAGCTGCTCACCGGCGATCTGTGGACCGTTCACTAGGCAAGTCGGTTGTCGTAACCGGCGTTGACGGGTAGCCCTGCGGCATGAAGCACGATGGCCCCGCGAAAGCGGTCGGGGCCCACCGCGCATTCATTACCCGCCTCCGAGCCCGGATCGCCGAAGCCGAGCGCGAAGGCATCTTCGGCGAGATCAAGGGATTAGAGATCAGTCTCGCGGGGCCGAGGCCGAGATCCAGCCGACGGCGGGGACGCCGCCAGCGCGCCCCGGACGATCCGAAGTTCGGAGTGATCCGGAACGGGATCCGGTGATAACTGGGTTTGTCCCTGGCTTCCCGTGCCTGATTGAAGGCCCTGACGATGCTGGCGCGTTGGGCCGTCGGAGTCGTGGGAGCCTGCGCCGCGCGGCCAGTTGGCGGGAGGCCGCCAGCGTGCGGCTCTTCAGCTCGACGAGTGGCGGGCAGGGCTGTGTGACAATTGCGTCCGCAAGGGCTGAGGGGGCGGTGTGGCTCGCGTCGTTTGCGTGCACGGAGTGGGCAAGCAGCTGCTGGGGGAACGCATGCTGCTGCGGGACTGGTGGCCTGCGTTGCTGGACGGCCTGACCAGGGCGGGTGGCGACGAGGCGGCCGCCGGCGACGGCGCCATGGCGTTCTACGGCGACCTGTTCCGCCCGCCCGGTGAATCCCTGGCCGTCGGCGACCCCCTCCTCGGACCCCAGGACGTCGAGCCGGGGTGGGAGCAGGAGCAGCTCCTCGCGTGGTGGCGCGCGGCTGCCGAGGCCGATCCGGCGGTGGCGCCACCCGGCGCCGACACGCTGGCGCGCGTGCCTGGATCCGTGCAGGCGGCGCTGCGCCAGCTGTCGCGCTCGGGGTTCTTCGCCGGGATCGCGACACGCGCGCTGGTCTTCGACCTCAAGCAGGTGCACCGCTACCTGACCGATCCCGAGCTGCGGGCGGCGGCCCGGTCCCGGCTGGCGGCGCTGATCGGGCCGGACACCCGGGTGGTGGTCGCACACTCGCTGGGCACGCTCGTGGCGTACGAGGCGTTGTGCGCGCGGCCGCACAGCGTGAGGGCGCTGGTGACGCTCGGGTCGCCGCTCGGGATCCGGAACCTGATCTTCGACCGGCTCGAACCCGCGCCCGTCGACAGGCTGGGGGCCTGGCCGGGCCCGGACGACCTGGTGTGGACGAACATCGTGGACCGCGGCGACGTGGTCGCACTGGAGAAGGACCTCCGCTGCCGGTTCGGCGACCGGGTGCGCAACGTCGTCGTGCACAACGGCTCCCACGCGCACGACGCCGCCGCGTACCTGACCGACCGGTTCACCGGCGCCGCCATCGCCGGAGGGCTCGGTGGACCATGACGACCCGGTCCGGCGGTTCCTGATCGCGACCGCGGTGGCGCACTACGCGAAGGCGCCGCGGTGGGACCGGCCCGGCCTCGTGCACGCGCGGGAGCGGATCGTCGAGCTGTTCACCGGCACCCTCGGCTACACCCACGTCGACGACCTCGGCCTCGACCCGACCCGCGAGCAGCTCACCAGCCGGCTCCGCGCCTTCTGCCGCGCCCCCGACCGGCGGCCGGACGACGTGCTCGCGGTGTACGTCGCGGCGCACGGCGAGGTGCTCGAGGGCAGCGAGGACCACGTCCTGCTCACCGCGGACACCGACCCGGACGACGTCGCCGACGCCCTGCCCACGGTGGAACTGGCCCGGCGAATGCTGCTCGACACCCCCGTGCGGCGGCTGCTGCTGATGCTCGACACCTGCTACTCCGGCCAGGGCGGCAACGAGCTGACGGCCGCAGCGCTTACCAGGATGACCCGGCACTGGGCGGGCGAGGCCGGCACAGGGCTCGTGGTCATCACCTCCGCCCAGCCCGTGGAACAGGCCAGCGTCGGCACGTTCCCGCAACTGCTGGGTGACGCTGTCGTGGACGTCTCGACCGCGGGCCACGCGCCACCCACCCTGCCGCTGGACACAGTGGTCAAGGCGATGAACGCCAACCCCGCCCGGCCGCGCTTCCAGATGATCGGCTCGGCGATGGCCGGGCTCACCGGCGAAGTGCCGCCGTTCCTGCCCAACCCACGCCGCGACACCCGCCCGTCGGGCGTGGACCTCGCGATCCAGCAGGCCGTCGAGTGGGACGCCGAGGCGCGGCGGCGGGACGGCGAGTTCCGCGCCACCCTGCTGGTCCGGGCCAAGGGCGGGGACGGGTGGTGGTTCTCCGGGCGGGTGGCCGCCCTGCGCGACATCGCACGCTGGCTCGCCGAGCCCGACCCGGCGCGACCGCTCCTCACGGTGACCGCCGCGCCCGGGTCCGGCAAGACCGCGGTCCTCGGCCTCGTCTCGACGCTGACCCACCCGGACCGGCGGCCCATGGTGCCCGTCGACACGATCGGCCTGCCGCCGGACGCCGTCCCCGCCGTCGGAGCGGTCGACGTCGCCGTGTACGCGCAGAACCTGACCACCGACCAGGTGCTGCGGGGGATCGCCGCCGGCGCCCGCGTGCACGCCGAGACGCCGGGTGCGCTGCTCGACGCGCTGACCACGCCGGTCACCGTCCTCATCGACGCGCTCGACGAGGCGGCCTACCCGCACGACCTCGTCCTGCGGCTGCTGCGGCCGCTGGCCGACCACGCGGCGGGCCGGCTGCGCCTGCTCGTCGGCACGCGGCCGCACCTGCTGGCGGACCTCGGGCTGCGGCGGGACGACAGCGTCGACCTCGACGCGTCCCGCTACGCCGACCTCGACGCCCTGACCGCGTACTCGGCGCGCTGCCTGCGGGAGTCGGCGGCCGAGAGCCCCTACCGGGACCGACCCCACGCGACCGCCGCCGTGGCCGCGGCGGTCGCGGCGGCCGCCACCCCGTCGTTCCTGGTCGCCCGCATCACCAGCGGTACCCTCGCGGCGGACACAGCGATCCCCGACTGGCGCGACCCGGCGTGGCGCGCGGCGCTGCCGCGACTGCCCGGGCCGGCGATGCGCCACGACCTCGTGACCAGGCTCGGCGGCGACGCCGAACGCGTGTGCGACCTGTTGCGGCCGCTGGCGTTCGCCGAGGGGCAGGGCCTGCCGTGGGAGGACATCTGGGCACCACTCGCCGCCCGGCTGGCCGGGACGGGGTACGGCGACGACGACCTGCTGTGGCTGCGCCGCCACGCCGGCTCGTACGTCGTCGAGGCGGTCGAGGCGCACCGCTCCGCCTACCGCCTGTACCACCAGGCGCTGGCCGAGCACCTGCGCGAGGGCGTCGACGCCGTCGCGGCGCACGGCGCGTTCACCGAGGTGCTGATGTCGCGGGTCCCGCTCGACCACACCGGCGAGCGGCTCTGGTCGCGAGCGCACCCGTACCTGCTGCGGCACCTCGCGACCCACGCCGCGCGGTGCGGGCGGCTGGACGAGCTCGTCGCCGACCCCGGCTACCTGGCCCACGCGGAACCCGACGAGCTGCTCCCCGCGCTCGACCACGTCACCACGCCCGGCGCCCGCCTGGTGCGCTCGGTCTACCGCGCCTCCTCGGGCGTGCACCGGCGCCTGCCGCCGCAGCGGCGCCGCCTGGTGCTCGCCACGGACGCGGCGAGGTTCGGCGCGACCGAACTGCACCGGGCGCTCGTGCCGCCCCTGCGGTGGTTCCCGCGCTGGGCGACCGGGCAGCAGATCAGCCCCGCCCTCCGCGCGACGCTCGTCGGCGGCGACAAGCCGGTGACGGCGAGCGCGTGCACCGTCCTCGACGGTCGCCCCGTCGCGGTCACCACGGGCCACGACTGCGTGGTCCGGCTGTGGGACCTCGACACCGGGGCCGTCCGTGCCACGCTCACCGGTCACACGGACACGGTGGACGCGGTCGCGTGCACGTTCGTGGACGGGCGTCCGCTCGTGGTGACCGCGGGCCGCGACGCTGAGCTGCGGGTGTGGAACCCGGCCACGGGCGCGGTGCGGAGCATGCCCACCGGCCACGGCCGCCACCTGAACGCGGTCGCGTGCGCCGAACTCGACGGCCGTCCCGTCGCGGTGGTGGGCGGACCGGCGCTTGAGGTGTGGGACGTCCGCAGCAGCACTCGCGTCGCCGCCTATGACTGTTTCGTCGACGCGCTGGCGTGCACGGTCCTCGATGGCCGGCCGGTGGCCGTCGTCGCGAGCCACTCGGCCGTCCTCGTGGTGGACCTGGCCACCGGCGCGCAACGCAGGATCACCGACGACTTCCTCGGCGGTCACAGGTTCCGCGCGGTGGCCTGCGCCGTCCTCCATGGGCGTCCGGTCGCGGTGGCCGGCAGCACCGACGGCAGTGCCCGGGTGTGGGACCTTCACACCGCCGAGGAGGTGCTTGCCCTCGTCGGTCACGAGAACACGGTGACCTCGGTGGACTGCACGGTGATCGACGGCGAGACCGTCGCGGTCACCGGCGGGATCGACGGCACAGTCCGGGTGTGGGGCCTGGTCACGGGCGAGTCGCACGCGGTCATGGCCGGCCACGAGCACTTCGTGTCGTCGGTGACCTGCACCGTCCACAGCGGACAGCCGGTGGCGGTGAGTACCGGGCTCGACGGCACGGTGCGGGTGTGGGACCTCACCGCGTCCGTGCGCGCCCGCCTGCCCGCCGCCGGCCACACCTCGGACATCGGCGCGGTCGCGACCGCGGTCGTGGACGGCGTTGCCGTGGCAGTCACCGCCGGGCACGACGACGTCGTGCGTGTGTGGGAACTCGGCACCGGGCGCCTCCGCGTCACCCTCACCGGGCACACGAGCGCCGTCTATGCTGCCGCGTGCGCCGTCGTGGCCGGACGGCCCGTAGCGATCACCGGCGGGGACGACGAGACCGTGAGGGTCTGGGACCTGGACAGCGGGACGCCGACGTCCACCTTCACCGGTCACCGGGGACCGGTGAGGGGGATCGCGTGCACGACTCTGGCGGGACGGCCCGTGGCAGTCAGCGCCGGGGCGTACCACGACTCGCTGTTCGTCTGGTGGCTCGACACCGGCGAGGTGTGCCGCGAGATCCACACCGGACACGAGATCGCGGTGAACGGCGTCGCGTGCTCGGTCGTCGGCGGGCGGCCGCTCGCGGTCTCGGTCGGCTACGACGGAGCCGCGTGGGTGTGGGACCTGACCACGGGCACCCGGCGCGCGGCGCTGACGGGACACGACGGCACCGTGGAAGCAGTGGCATGCGGATCGGTCGACGGCCGTCCCGTGGCGGTCACCGGCGGCCAGGACACGTACGTCCGAGTGTGGGACCTGACGACCGGTGCCGCCCTGCACGCCCTCGCCGGGCACGAGCACCCGATTGCCGCGATCGACTGCCGCGCACTCGACGGCGTACCCACCGCGCTCACCGTCGACAGCGGAGGGTCGGTGCGGTTCTGGGACCTGCGGACCGGCACGCAGCGTGACGCGCTCGATGTCGCCGGCATGATCCGCGGTGCGCTGTGCCTCGGCCCGCGCGGGGAGATCGTGGTCGGCACAGGTTGGGACCTCGTGGTGTTCGACCGCGCCGAACCACCGAGCACGGTGTAGCACCCGCCAATTCGCTGTGCCACAACGGTTGTCGGCGGCGCCGACGGGGAATCACCCGCCGGCGCCGCACCGTCGGTTCCGAGTCAGAACACCGACACGTTATACCTGGCCAGAGCCTCGGTAACCGGCTGGAAGAACGTGGTGCCGCCGGACCGGCAGTCACCGCTGTCCTGTTGAGCACCTCCCGGCAGTATGGCCACGCAGGGGTGTTGTGCGCGACGGCTTCGCTGAGCGAAATCCGTCTCTGCCACGGAAGTTGAGCTTGTCCTACCTTCCAAGCGTGGGTCTGAGGCGGTCATTCATAAGATCGTCGGACCCGGGGGTTTTGGGTATGGCTGTGAGCTTGTCGCCGCCCTCGCCCGCTGCGACGGGCCAGCTGACCGCCACGGTGTCCTACCCGCCGCCCCGGCACGCTGTCTCCCCTGAAGTCGCCTCTGCGCCGGGGCGATTGCCTGCTGGGCGGCGGCGAGGGTGACCTGGCCCTTGCAGACCGCGGTGTGCAGCTTCGTCTCCACCGGGTCCTTCTTGGCGTTGACCCCGGAACCCTTGCGGTGGCCGGGGTCGGCCGGCTCCACCCACAGGTTGCGGGAGTCGTTGGGGTCGCCGCCGAGTTGAAGGCTGATGAGGTGGTCGTACTCGGCATCCCGCATGCTGCCCGTGAAGCCGTAGGAGGCGGCGTTCAGCTCCTTCTCCTTGCCCGTGGTGGACGTGGACGACCGGATGCCGAAGGTGTAGCCGCCCTTGCGGCAGATCGTCGACGTCAGATTCGCCTGCGTGACCGCCGGGGAGATCGCGCCTGGCGTGCACGCCAGGTCCTCCAACGGCTCCCCCAGCTCATACCGGTAGTGGCAACTGCCCGCCGGAGGCTGCGCGCTCGACGGTCAGCCAGCCGGTACGGCGCCGCGCCCGGCGAAGATCTCCCGGACCTCGCGGATCGCGTAGTAGACCAGCACCAGAGAGGCCAGCGGATCTGCCCACCACCAGCCCAGGGCGCTGTTGAGGACCAGGCCCACGAGGACCGCGGCGGCCAGCAGGCCGTCGATGAGGGTGACCCGGCCTTCGGTCTTGAGCACCGGGTTGTCCAGCGCGGCCCCGGCGCGGGCCTTGCCCGCCGCCAGAGCGAACATCACGGCCGCGGTCACGGCGGTCCAGGCGATACCGAGGGAAGAGTGGTGGGGGCGGAAGCCGGTGCCCAGGACCAGGACGGACTGCGCGAGCAGGTAGAGAGCGAGTAGCGCGAAGCTGGCGCCGATCAGCCGTGGCGCGCGCTTCTGGCGGGCCTCGCCGGTGCCGGACAGCTCGTACGCCACTCGGCAGGACACCGGGCGGCTACGGCTGGCCAGCGGCTCCACCCACGGCCAGCCCTTTCCAACATGGCTTCGAAAATCACGTCTCGAAGCAAGCGGCCTGGATCTCAATTCCCACGCCGGGATGGCGACCTGGCGCAACCTGGCCATCCGTGCCCGCCGCCTGACCGGCAAGACCAGCACCGCTTCCGCCCGTCGGCACAATGCCCGCGACGCCCGCCGACCGCTCACCCTGCGAACTGGCCGGCCGCGTCGAGCCGGGACGTGGAAGAGGGGCCTGAGTTCATGGAAACTAGGGCGTCGCGTACGGGCGCGTTGGCGTCGTCCTTTGCGGTGCCCCGGACCAGGGCACCGGCGGTGGTGCGCGATCTCCAAGAGGCGCTTGAAATCGCTGAAACGGCTTGGCGCGCCTATCCTTAGAGGACGCGTCCATAAAGGATTCAGCAATACCTCCGGCGCCGATTAACGCGGACCACCGCCCGGCCACCGCTGAGGCCGCTCCCGGAACTACTGTGTTCCCTGGACCTGCGTTTGCCAACGAAGTCTCAACGGAAGAGAAGTTCCGATGGACATCGTCACCGTCACCATGCGAGCCGCACAGGCCATTACAGCCGGCGGCCAGGTGGTCCGCACCACCGGATCACCGACCACCGTCACCCCTGCTGTCGAGAAGGAAAAGTTGCATACCAGTCCGTTCTTTGGGGTTGCTCTGGAAAGGGCGGATGTTGGACATAACGTTACAGTTCAAATAGGCGGCGTTTTCAATGTCCCCCTTGACTCCGGTCGGGCTGGCGCGGTTGGCGTCGACAGCTCGGGACGAATAGTGCGCGCTTCGGATTCAAAGTGCATGAGCGCTCCGAACTGGATAGGTGACTGCGATAATTCGGGAATGGTGACAATCCGACCCCGCCGCGACACGCGGCTGAACGTGCTCGACTTTGGAGCGGTAGGGGACGGAAAGGCCAACGACACGGGCCCACTCCAAGCAGCCCTGGACTGCGCAACGCGATTCAAAGCGCTGGAATGCAAAACGGGATTCGATACGGAGCAGGTGTCCGACGGAAAAGTCGTCTATCTTCCTCCAGGAGACTATCGGATTACCAGCCCTCTTGTCGTCAGGCAGCATTGCATTCTGGAGGGAGCTGGGGGGCGTGTCCTTAGTGGCACTCAAAATACTCGCATACTCGCAGATGTCGTAGGTAAAACCGACGATCCGAAGCCGGCAGATTTCAACCTCTCCAGGGCGACCGGTATCGGTCCAGTGGGAGGGGAGACTGTCTATTGCGCAATTGCCTTGACGGGTGCTTGGACCACCACCTCCGGATCGGCTGTAGTGCCCTCTCGTGCTCGTGCGGACTATGCCGAGCTTCGTCAGTTTACCCTCGAGTCGTGCCCCGACCAAGGGATATCTGCTAAAACCTTTTATCAGGCCCCGCAGATGGACGCCGTACGGGTTCTGGCGCCCGGCTCATTGATCGCGTCGATTGGGGTTTCTGGCTTCAGGCGTAACGGAATAACGATATACGCAAGCGATGTGCCTTTCTTTACGCCGCAAGTTGATGCCAGCCTCACGCAGATACGTGATTGCGTTCTCGATAATAATGGCCAACATGGGCTCGACATCGGCAGCGAGGGCAACATGGAGACCAATGCTATGCTGGTCATGAGTGTTGATGCCTCCGGTAATGGGCGTGATGGAATTCATGATAATTCATTTTTGGGCTGCACCTTTATTGCGTGTCGCACCGCAGCAAACAAACACCGAAACATCAGCTCCGAACACAGTTCAATCGCGCGCTCTGTGTACGTCGGCTGCTACGCCGAAGGGGATGCGCCAGCGGTATTCAAGGGAGGGAATATCGCTGTAGTCGGAGGGGACATGGATATCACCCCGGACTCAACGTACTGGGGCTATGGCGCCGTCAGAGGAGGATCTGGACCCTCTGCCCTGAAAGTGCTAAATAACTTTTCCAAAGTGCAATTGTATCGGATCGTCTCCGGTGGGATCGACATCGACAAGGACGAGCTGAAGACGGGCGGGGAAGGATCTAAAGCGCAAGGATATCTATATCAAGCGCAAAATGCCGGGCGTACTCGCGGGGTTGTTCGTCCTGACCACCCGAGTGGTGAGCCTGATTGGAAGAAAACGGCCGGGAGCCTGACAGAAGATGGCGATGTGAATTGGCTATGCTTGGGTGAACTGAAGCCGGGCACCGGCGCCGTCCCAATGGTCATAACGTCCAACACCCTCGGAAACAATTCGGATTCCACGATCATTCAGGATTTTGATTCTGTCCCGCTGGACAGTCATTTGAATACCGTCGATGGGTCTTCCCTCTTCCGTACCCAAGTCCAGACAGCTCCCCCGGATATCAAGGGCAGGATTGAAACGTCCCTGCTGAGTAATGGGTCTTTCCATACGTACTATCAAACCGCGTACGAAAACGGTCCGTTTCCCGGCGCGCTGATGCTTCCGGAAGCTTGGATTGGAAACTGGGTCTACAGTGAGCGGCGAATCTGTGTTGTGACTGGCGGAACCCCCTACGATAATCCTGTGGGTAGCTGCAACTTCTATCGCCCGGGTGATCTCCTTGTCAATGCCGTCAGAGATCCAACGGCCCCAGACGAGATCGGGTGGACGGTGAAGGCTGCGTGTGGAAGGAGGTCAGCGAAGTCTTGTAAAGACTGGGCTCCCAACACGCACTACCACATAGGGCAAACCGTCAAGCCGACGCCCGCCAATCGTTTCATATATCGGCTGAAGGAGTACAAGTCCGGTGGCCCGTTTGACCCGCACCTCAACGTCTCCGGTCCTCAAAGTCAGCAGCCGCCCTGGAGTCAGAGTGTTGGTGGTGAGACTGAGGACAATTGCCTAGTGTGGGAGACGCTCTATGACTTGGATGTTCCCGCAAACAGAAAGTACATTGAACCGATTCCACGGCGCGTGCCAGATCAGCTGGACTCGAACGCGACGGACTTTGCCAAACTGAAGGAGGATTTCAACGCACTTCTTGCCAAGCTGAGAGCGGCGCACCTGTTGGGAGATTAAGCGGAGGCGGACGGAGCTGATACCGGGGATGCCGCATCTCATCGACTCCGCCATTGAGTGAGCTGAGCGTGGTGAACGTTGATGGCACAGCGGGCCGGTGGCACTTCGAAGGCGGCGCGTGTTCCAGCATGACTCTTGTCGCCAACTATGCGAGCACACGCGCGTCGTGACGGTGGGACACTGCGGGGAACGCATAACTTTTCCACGGCTGAGCAGGCCGGCAGCGTCAGTGACGCCTCTCGCGGCGTCGCTACGCGTATGGCGGGCGGTTGTGGGCAGGCCGCACCAATACACGAGAAGGCTCTCCATGTCAGGGGGCGGACGGCGGGGCGGTCGAGCGTTTGGTCGGCCGAGGCGTTTGGGGGGGGGAAGGTGGCTGCAACGCACGAGGCCCCCCGCGCCGTTCGAGGAGCCCGTGAGGCTACCGGCGACTGATGGATTCCGTCGACCCCAATCTGGTCGTCACGGCCGAGCACGCCCTGCGCGATGTCGACGGCGGCCGAGACGTCGGACAGGTCCGCATGCGCGTGGATCGGCCACACACTGCGTGCCGAAGCCGACTTGGTCGTCGCCCCGCAGCTCACCGTGGTCCAGGCCCACGAACTCGCGGTCGCCGCCGAACATGCCTCATCCACGCCGTCCCCCGGCTGACTGCCGCCACCGTCCACACCGATTTGACCGACGGCCACGGCAAACCAGACGCCGCGCTCGCCCACCACACCGAAGCCTGAACCCCGGCAACCCTCCAGGTTCAGAATCGGGCACTCACCCAACGCTTCGATCACGGGCCGGTGAGCATGGTTGGAGGAACGGAACTCCAGCACGTCCAGCAGCTTGATCAGCCCGCGCCGGTAGTGGTTGGTGTACGACCCCTTCAACGTGGTCTGCACCGTACGCCGGTAGACCGGCCCCCGGGTCTTGAACTCGTGCACCAGCTCCCGCAGCGTCGCCTCGCCCCCGGACACCGCCGGGAACACGACCTGGCGGACCGTCCCCTCCGGGGTGCCCAGCGACGCCTCGGCGAGCTTGAAGAGGATGTTCTCCTTGCCCGACACCTTCTTGAACGCGTTGATGAACTGCTCGGTGACCTTCTTCTCCGCCCGCGCCCCGATCCGGTGCACCGTGGAGATCAGCAGCTCCACCAGCGTGTCGGTGATTTCCCGCTCCCGCTCGTACAGCAGCGCTGCCAGCAAGGTCACCCGCAGCGGCACCGGGTGCGTCCGCAGGTGGGAAGGCGACTCCACTGCGGCCCGCGCCCGCCAGCCGGCCACCACCTTCGGCGCGACGTCGATGAACAGATCCGGCGGCAGCCCGATCGCCCGCACCGTCAGCAGCTTGTCGTCACCACGACCTCCTCGCGGGGGGCGCCGCTGCGGGCGACGCCGAGCCCAACACCGGCCTCGTTGTGGTAGCTCGTCGCCGTGTCGACCAGGCGGTCGCCCAGGCGCAGGCCCTCCGCCACCGCCCCTTCCGCCTCCGCGTCGCTCATGGGCCAGGTGCCCAGGCCGATCGCCGGGAACCTGGTGCCGTCGTTGAGCGTGTGTACCGGGATGCTGATGACTATCGGACCTTCCCTTCGGCTGTGTCGTCCGCCCAGCGTCACGGATAGGGTGAGCAGTGATCAAGTGGACGGGCGGGGAACTGGCGGGGGATGAAGGCAGCGGACGGCATGGGCAGCACCGAGGAGAAGCAGCCGGCAGGCCATGGACGCCCCACGTCCCGGGACGTTGCGCGGCTCGCCGGTGTGTCGCACACCGCGGTCTCCTTCGTGTTCAACGGCCGGGCCGAGGGCAACCTCTCGCCTGCCACCCAGGAACGCATCCGCCAGGCCGCCGCCCAGCTCGGCTACCGCCCCGACCCCGTCGCCCGCGGCCTGCGCCGCCGTCGTACGGCCGTGATCGGCCTGGTCACCGACGAGATCGCCTCCTCGCCCTTCGCCGGCCGGCTGCTGCGCGGCGCGATGGACACCGCCTGGGACAACGAGCACCTCGTCCTGACCGTCGACTCCGGCGGCGACCCCGCCAAGGAGGACGCCGCGGTCGCCGAGCTCCTGGACCGACGCGTGGACGGCATCATCTACGCCGCCTTCTCCCTGCGCCGCGTCCGCGTTCCAGAGGGCCTGCACCGCACCCACTCCGTCCTCGCCAACTGCGTCCCCGAGGACGACTCGCTGCCTGCCGTCATCCCCGCCGAACGCGCCGGAGGCCGTACGGCCGCCCGCCTGCTCCTCGACGAGGGGCACCGCAGGATCGCCCACGTCGGCGGCCTCGATGACGTCGCCTCGGTCGAGCGGCTGCGCGGCTTTCGTGACGCGCTGCGCGCCGAGGGGATCACCGTCCCCAAGGAGTGGGTCGTGCGGACCGGCGGCGAGATCTCCGGCGGCTACGAGGGAGCGCTGCGGCTGCTCGACGGCGTGCCCGCCGACCGCCGCCCCACCGGGATCTTCTGCTACAACGACCGCGTCGCCGCGGGCGCACTGCACGCCGCTACCCGGCTCGGGATCACCGTCCCCGAAGAGCTGTCCGTGGTCGGCTACGACGACCAGGAGCACATGGCCGCCTTCCTGTCCCCGCCCCTCACCACCGTCGCCCTCCCGCACCGGGCGATGGGCGAGGCGGCCACCCGGCTCCTCCTCGACGCCATCGAGACCGGCAAGACGCCGCCCGCGACGGTACGGCGTCTCGCCTGCCCGGTGATCAGCCGCTCGTCGGTGGGACCTGCTCCCATCCGATGACGGTGGCCCCGGCTCCGGTCACGACGAGCTCGGGCACGTCGCCCGGACGTCGGTAGATCCGCTCGGTGACGGTGGCGCGATCGTCGGCGAACAGCTCGAACAGGGAGCCGTCGACGAGGATGCGCACCTCCCGTGCGGGCGCCCGCACGACGAGGGGCGCCGACTGCTCGCTCCGGGTCCGCGGCCAGTCGCTGCGATCCAGGGTCACGGTGCCTTCGTCCGGGTCCAGCCGGATCGTCAGCTCCGCGCCGGAGGCAGAGCGCAGCAGACTGACGGTGGTCGGTGTGCGGGCGGTGACCGTCAGGTCGTACGACTGCGGCAGCGGGGTGCGTTCGGGTGCGGTGGCGAACGGCTCGGCCGCGCGCAGCAGTTGCAGCTCCGGAGCCGGTACGACGCTCAGCGCGCCGTCCGGACGGACGTCCACGACCCTCGGCGCGGTGAGGACACCGGCCCAGCCCGCAGCGTCCACCTCGCCCTGCTCACGGGCCTCCCAGGACCAGCCCCACATCAGGGCCCGGTCCGCCTCCTGGAGGACGGCGGGTGCGTAGAAGTCCCGCCCGTGGTCGAGCCGGCCGCCGGTGCGTGCCCCAAACCGCAACCCACCTTCGCTGTCCGGCTCCAGACGGCCCGTCAGAAAGCCCGTGGCCATCGGGTCGCCGTCCCACAGCGACACCACGAGCACCCACTGCCCGCCCGCCGTCGCGAACAGCTGCGGGCACTCCCAGCCGACCGCCTTGTCGCCGAACACGTCCGTCGCCACAGGGTCGTTGCCGTCGAGCAGCACACCGGCGAACCGCCAGTCGGCCAGGTCGTCGCAGTCGTACAGCAGGACCGACGGCGCGCCGTCGGCGTGGCCCGCCCCGACCAGTGCCCAGCGCCGCCCACCGCTGCGGAAGACGAACGGGTCGCGGAACATCACGACGTCCAGGCCGGCCGGCGGGCCGGTCACGACCGGTGTGGGCAGGGGCTTCCAGTCGGTGAGGGTCTCGTCGTCCGGGACGACCGCCCGGGCCAGGCAGATGGTGCCGAGGCCGCTGTGGTGGCGGTCGATGCCGGTGTAGACGGCGGTCGGTACGCCGTCGTCGTCGACCACGCACCCGGACCAGCAGCCCGCCTCGTCGGGGCCGCCGGGTGTCGGGGTGAGCGCGACGGGGTGGTGTTCCCAGTGGGCGAGGTCGGGGCTGGAGACATGGCCCCAGTGGATGTTCTCGTGGCGCGGGGCGTCGGGGTTGTGCTGGTAGAAGAGGTGGTAGCGGTCGCGCCAGCGGAAGGGCCCGTTCGGGTCGTTGATCCAGTGGGCGGGCGGACGGACCCTGAAACGCGGGGCGTCGGGGTCGTGCTTCAACGGTTGACTCCTGCGGACGTGATGCCCTCGCGCAGAGGGCGCTGGCCGACGACGAACACGGCGACGGCGGGGATCATGGAAAGGACGACACCGGCGAGGACGACCGAGATGGAGCCGGTGCCGAGATTGCCCTGGAGGGAGACGAGGCCCAGCGGCAGGGTGTAGTTCTGGCCGGAGGTCTCCAGGATCAGCGGCCGGAAGAACTCGTTCCAGTGGTAGTTGAAGGCCAGCACGCCGACGATCGCGAGGCCGGGCGCGGCCAGCGGGGCGTAGACCGAGCGGAAGATGCGCCAGGGCCCGCAGCCGTCCAGCATCGCCGCCTCGCCCAGGTCCTTCGGCATGCCGAGGAAGTACTGGCGCATCAGGAAGGTGCCGAACGCGGTCGGAAACGCCGGAATGATCAGACCGAGCAGCGTGTCGGTCAGATTCATCGACTTGAGCACCAGGAACACCGGAACGATCGTGACCTGCAAGGGGACCATCATGGTCGCGAGGACCAGTGCGAACAGCGGCTTCTTGAAACGGAATTCGAGACGAGCGAACGCGTAACCGGCGAGACCTGCGGTGATCATCTGGCCGACCGCGATCAAAGCGGTCACGAGTGTGGAGTTCAGAGCGAGCAGCCACACATCGATCTGGTCGAAGACCCCGCGGTACGACTCCAGGGTCGGGCTGGTCGGAATGATCCTCGGCGGCAGGTCGAAGGACTCGGCCGGCGTGCGCAGCGAGGTGGAGACGGTCCAGATGACCGGACCGAGCGTCAGCAGGGCGCACACCGCCAGTCCGGTGATCCGCGCCCACGGAGCGAGCGAGTGACGGGCCCGGCTCACGGTCGAAGTCGCTTGGGTCATAGGGGATTCACCGGCTCACTGGTAGTGGACGAAACGCCGGCTGAGCCGGAACTGGAGGGCGGTGACCGCCATGATCAGCACGAACAGCAGCACGCCCACCGCGGACGCCTCGCCGAAGCGGAGCTGCTCGAACGCGCTCTCGTAGATGACCATCACGACGGTGCGGGTGGAGTCGCCGGGCCCGCCGTTGGTGAGGACGTACGGCTGTTCGAAGACCTGCAGGGCGTTGATGATGCCGACCACCGACGCGACCAGCAGGGTGGGTGACAGCAGCGGCAGCGTGACGTTGAGGTGCTTGCGCAGACCGGTCGCGCCGTCGAGGGAGGCGGCCTCGTGGATCTCCTTGGGGATGTTGTTCAGGCCCCCGACGAACAGCAGGAAGGAGAAGCCGAACTGCTGCCAGACGTAGACGAGGATGACCGCCGCCATCGCCGAGTTCTCGGAGGTGAGCCACGGCACCGGAGCGATGCCGATCAGCCCGAGCAGCCAGTTGACGACACCGAAGTCCTGGTTGAACAGGTACTTCATCACCACCGAGATCGACGCGGCGGACAGCACCAGCGGGAAGAAGAACGCCGAACGGAACACCGAGCGCAGCCACACCGGCATCCGCCCGTTCACCGCGAGCGCCAGCACCAGCGCGATCAGCAGTTGGAGGGCGACCGCGAGCACCATGAACACGAGCGTGTTGCGGAAGGACACCAGAACGGTCGAATCGCTCAGCATCTCGCGGTAGTTGGCGGCCCCCGCGAAGCTCGGGTCGTCGATCACGTTCCAGTGGAAGAGGCTGAGCACCACCGAGCCGACGATCGGGACGACCGTGAAGACAACGATGCCGACGATCGTCGGGGCCAGGAACAAAGTGGCCAGCAGGCGGGTGCCGCGGTCGCGGGCGGACGGCCGCGCGGGGGCCACGGGCGAAGGAGCCACCGTCCTTGTCCGGGCGGGAGTCGAAGTGTTCGTCATACGTCACGCTCCATGGCCTTCTCCAGATCGCCCTGCATCCGGCGCAGCGCGGGACCCACCGAGCGCCGTGCGGCGAGCGCGGTTCCGGTGTGCTTGAGCAGCACTTGCTCGACCTCGGCGACCTGCGGCGGCGCGGGGATCGGCCCGGTGTCGGGGAACTTGTCGAGGGTGTCGTAGAAGGTCTGCCAGTGGTTCGGGCCGGTCTCCCGGTAGCGGTCGGCGGTCAGCATCGAACGGCGGGCCGGGGTGGTCTGGTTGGTCGTGAACAGCCGCATCAGGGTGTCCCTTCGGGCGGCGTACTTGATGAACTCCCAGGCCTCCTCCTGCCGCTTCGACGTGCGCAGCAGGGCGTAGCCGGCAGCGCCGAACTGCATGCGCTGGGTGCGCCAGCGCGGGAAGTACTGCACGTCGTAGTCGGCCGCCTGCATGCCCGCGAGATGCAGACCGCCCGCCCAGAAGCCGCCGGCCGGCGTCACGCCGACCCGGCCGGTGGAGAACACGCCGACGAGGTTCTGGCCGTTGCCGCCCTCGGGGCGGGTGCACAGGTCCTCCTGGATGAGGGAGGCGAGATAGTCGTACGCCTCCTCCACGCGGTCGTGTGTGGCCTGCGGGGTCGTCCACCGGAAGCCGCCCCCGCGGCCCTGCCGTTCGGCGGCCGGGTAGAAGGAGTCCCACAGCCAGGCGCCGCCGGGCGCCTTGGACTCGGTGAGCAGGTTCGTGCCGTTGGCGAAGAGCCAGGGCACCACGCCGCCCCACAGGCGGTTGGTCCAGAAGTACGGGGTGAACTGGCTGCCGCTGGACTTCTTCATGTCCCGCAGCAGCGCGGTGAAGTCGTCGCGGGTCCAGTCGGCCGCGGGGAAGCTCGCGCCCGCCCGCTTCAGGACCTGGTTGTTCAGGTACATGTCGGCCGCGTTGAACTCGACCGGCAGCTGGTAGAGGCTGCCCTCGTACATCATCGACTCCACCAGCGAGGGATGGACGTCGGCGAAGTACTCGCGCAGTTCGGCCGCGTCCCGCTTCACCCACTGGTCCAGCGCGACACCGAGGCGCTGGGCGAAGAGCTGGACGCCCTCGGTGGCGACGTAGACGAGGTCGGGGGCGGTACCCGCCGCGATCTGGGTGAGGATCTTCGCGAAGAAGTCCGACCAGTCGACGGCCTG
This sequence comes from Streptomyces sp. NBC_00775, assembly GCF_036347135.1. Classification (NCBI taxonomy): domain Bacteria; kingdom Bacillati; phylum Actinomycetota; class Actinomycetes; order Kitasatosporales; family Streptomycetaceae; genus Streptomyces; species Streptomyces sp. NBC_00775. The sequence continues at coordinate 10,829,913 of NZ_CP108938.1, read as the reverse complement.
CACCGCGTTGATCCGGAGCTTGATGTCGGGGTGCACCTCGCGGAAGCCCTCGGTGAGGGTGCGAATGGCCTCCGGCCCGTAGGCGGGGCCGAGGGTGGCGACGACGAGGGACCCGTCGTCGCGGCCGGGTATGTCGGCTCCGGTGAGCCGGTCCCAGCTCGCTGCGGTACCGGTCAGGGCGGCGGCACCCGCGCCGTAGGCGCCGTACCGCAGCAGCGTGCGGCGGGAGACGTGCGAGTCGGTCATCCAACGGGCCTAACTCGTGTTAGTTCAGGGTTGATGCCCCAGATGATGGGAAGTGCGCGACGGCGCTGTCAAGAGTCGTGCACCCCTTGACCTTTAACGAGTTAGGCCGCACAGTCCTGACCCCATGAGCCGCCGTTCCGAGCTCGACGAGCTCAATGACGAGAGGAACGATGTGTGATGCGTGGGATGTCCAGGAGAGCGCTCTTCGCCGGATCGGCCGGGGGCGCGGCAGCCGTGCTGCTGCAGGCCGCGCCCCCGGCCGCCGCGAAACCCAAGTCCGCGACCGGTTGCGCCAGTTACCGCGCCGCGTACCACTTCACGGTCCCCGACCAGTGGAAGAACGATCCGCAGCGACCGCTGTGGATCGACGGCGAGTACCACTACTACTACCTCTACAACGCCGACTACCTGACGGGCGGCACGACCGCGGGCACCGCCTGGCGGCTGGCCACCAGCACCGACCTGGTCGCGTTCACCGACCGCGGGATCGCCGTGCCGAAGGACACCACCGCGGGCGGCGACGTCTGGTCGGGGTCGGCGGTGGTCGACACCGACAACACGGCCGGCTTCGGCGCGGGCGCGGTGATCGTCATCGCCACCATGGCGCCCGACGAGGTCACTCAGGCGCAGTACCTGTACTACTCCACCGACGGCGGCCGCACCTTCCGCAACCACGGCACCGACCCGGTGCTGGCCAACCCCGGCGTGCCCGACTTCCGCGATCCCAAGGTCGTCCGTGACGAGGAACACGGTCGCTGGGTGATGGCCCTCGCCGAGAACAACAAGATCGGCTTCTACCACTCGGCGGACCTGAAGTCCTGGACGTACGCCGGCGGATTCATCAAGGACGGCCTCGGCGTCCTGGAGTGCCCCGACCTGTTCCGCAGCACCGCGGACGACGGCACGACGAAGTGGGTGCTGGGCGCGAGCGCCAACGGCAAAGCGGCCGGGCTGCCCAACACGTACGCGTACTGGACCGGTTCCTTCGACGGCACCGCGTTCACCGCCGACGCGAGCGATCCGCAGTGGCTCGACCACGGGTGGGACTGGTACGGGGCCGTCACGTTCGAGAAGCGCCGGGACGACGGTTCGGTTGATCCCTCCGTCCGGCACGCGATCGGCTGGCTCAACAACTGGGACTACGCCAACACCACCCCCACCATCGACTGCGACGGTTTCAACGGCACCGACTCGATCGTCCGAGAGATCACCCTGAAGCGGGCCTCGAACGGGACGTACTACCTTGCCTCGCGCCCGGTCTCCGCCCTGGACGACCACGTCTCGCGCACCGTGGACCTGGGCGACCTGGAGGTCGACGGCACCCGCGTCCTCGACTACACCGGCACGTCCTACGAGGTGACGACCGAGATCACCTGGGACAGAGTGACCGGCGCCGGCCTCCAGCTGCGCCGTTCTCCCGACGGGGGGCGTCACATCGACGCCGGGATCTACGACGACTTCGCGTTCGTCAACCGCCGCACCACCGTCAACCCCGACAACTCCGGTAAGTGGCAGGAGAGTCACAGCCCCTTCGACCCGTCGGCCCGCACGGTGAGGCTGCGGATCCTGGTCGACCGCACGTCCGTCGAGATGTTCATCGACGACGGCCGGTACGTGCACTCCGCGGAGGCGTTCCCGTATCTGATCGACACGGGGCTCGCGCTGTTCTCGATCGGGGGCACGGCGGTGTTCCGGAACACAGTGATACGGGAGTTCACCGTGTGAGGTCCTGAACTCGCCGCATTCAAAAAGGAGTTGGGGTCGAAGGCCGCGAGCGCGCACGCTTGGTCCGTGACGGTCGAAGACGGCGTACTCATCGACGCGCTGGGCAGCGAGCCACGCCGCCCGGACGCCTTCCGGGCACTCCTGCGGCGCGGCCCCGCGGCTCTTTCGGCCATCCGGCGCGGACTGACCCACCCCGAACCACGGGTACGGGAGCAGTGCTGCAACCTGCTGGACGAACTGCTCGCCCCGGAGGCCATGGACGAGCTGATCGCGAGGCTCGACGACCCCGACGCCCGGGTGCGGGTGGCAGCCCTGCACGCCCTTTCCTGTCTGCGGTGCAAGCCGGACGCGGATGCCTGCCGTCCCGACCGCGTCCGGCTTCTGCCGCGCGCCGTCCGTCTCCTCCAGGAGGACGTGGACCCGCAGGTCAGGATGAGAGCGGCCGAACTCCTAGGACTGTGGGTGCACGAAGACGCGGACGCCGTCGCCGCGCTGCTCCGCTCCCGCGACGAGGATCCGTCCCCGGCCGTGCGCAAGAAGGCGGGCTGGTACACGCCCGGCGGTCCCATTCACCGCCGCACTGCTCCCAAGGGCGTCTAATGCTGGGTTCCTCAAACGGTGTACACGTATCGGCGCCGTAGTGAGCGGGTTGGCGGTGCGGGCCTGCCCCAGATCCAGGGGTTGGCATGGGCGTTGAGCTGGTCGGTCGCCAGGGCGGTGGCCTGGTCGATGTCGTCGCGGTTGCCGAATGACTGGCCGGCGAGGGCGGCCTTGCGGAAGATGCGCCATCAGCCTTCCTGCAGGTTGAGCCAGCACGCGCCCACAGGGATGAAGGTGTGGTGGATGCGGGGATGGTCCTCGAGCCAGGTCCGTGTGGACACGCTGTTGTGACTGGACAGGTTGTCGGTGACGATCCAGATCTCCCCGTCCGGATTGGCGTCCTCGAGCAGTTGCAGGAACTGCTGGTAGAAGACGCTGTTGCGGGAGGAAGCGGTCATCGTGACTGCCTGACCGTCCGCTGGTCGCAGACCGCCGTAGACCCAGGTTTCCTCGGGACCGCGGCTGTAGTCGAGTTCCGCTTTGACCCGGTGCCCGTCGGGTGACCAGGCGGGTGCGGGCAGGAAGGTCCGCCGGATCACTGGCCCCAGCTCGTCAGCGCAGATCACCGTCGCGTCGTCGGGCGGGTGTAGAGGCCGATGATCCGTGTCCTTTTGGGACGAAGTCCGGGTCCTTCGAGCGCGTCCAGGACCGGGGGCGGCGCCAGCACACGCCTTCGGCGAGCAAGATACGCCTGACCTGCGAGCGCCTCACCTCGATCCCTGCGGCCCGCGCCGCCGCGGCCAGAGAATCCAGAGTCCACTCGGGTGGCCCGGACTCGTCGAAGGCCCACAGCTCCCCGACCGGCTCCCACCGCAGCCGCCCCGGCGGCACAGTCTTGACCAGGGAAACGATCCTCGACCGTTCCTCCTCGGTGATCCGTCGCTTGCGGCCCTGACCGCCCAGATCATCCAGCCCTTGTGGGGTGGAATAAGAGGTGTCGACTCGCGCTTCGCCAGTCCTCATTCGCGGTCCGAGCGTCCTGCGACACCGCGATCGTCCTCCACGCCTCGCGGAAGATCTTCCTCGGATCCCCACGCGAACTGGAGGCAGCGGGCGGCTGCACCGCAGCCCTCGCCAACAGCACCCGCTGACACACCCGAACCGTCAGCACAGGTCAAGCCACTACCGGGACACCGGGGGCCGTCGGCATCACTGCACGACCACCGGACAGCGCCCGCACGCGAGGACGCGGATGCAAGCAAAGCGATCTGCCTGTCCTACGGACCGCCCCACAAGGGTCGTTCGTCGTCGGGGCGCTGGTCTCCTCCAGCATGGGGCCGAGGATGCCGTGCAGGTCCAACGTCGCGGCAGCCTCGAACACCGTCTCGCGGAGACGACGGGCACAGCCGGCCCGCCGAGCGATCGAGCGTGACGACGGCCGCGACCACCGTCCCGCCTTCGACCTCCAGCCCCCGAACCCTTCGCACCGGCGCTGCGAGCCGCCAAGAACCGTCTCACCCCGCACCACATCCTCAATCCGGGTGTCCTGCCCGGCTGACAGGCCGGCACGCGGAAAGGGAGCGCCGCAACGCCTGGTCAGGCGGAGGCGAAAGCCTCCTCGGGGGCGTCGTCGAGGACGAATCCGTTGTCGAGCCGGACACGGACCGTGACGCGGAGCATCCGTCGCTGGTAGGCGACCCACTGCTCCTCCAAGGCCCCCACCTGCTCCTCCAGTTGCTCTCTGCTCGCCGACGGCATCTGGTGGCCGAAGTCGTCGAGGAGCGACTTGAGGCGCAGGTACTCACGGACCTCGTGGCTCTGCTGCCGGTGATGCTCGTCCACACGCTCGACGGTGCCCTCGATGCCTGCTGCCAGGGCCACAGAGACGGCGAAGGCACCCGTCTCCTCCGGGGGCTCCCCGGCCGGGGTCACCGATCCGGCCAACCGCAGATCCGCCGCCAGCCGCACCCGTTGACCCACGTTCAGCGTCATCGATCCTTCGTCTTCCTCGTCGGTCACCGGTGATCCGGTAAACGTGGCGTCGCCAGGCGTACCGGAGAGGACAGGATCATCCCACCCTCACCTCCGGTCCCGACACGATCGAAGCCCTCGCCTGCGCAGGCACATCCACGGGGGCTACCTCACGCCCCACGAAACACGCCTCCGCTACCGGCAAGACCAAGCCCTCGCGGCGTAACAACAACGTGCCCAAGATCACGGGGAAACTTCAAGGCGAGCCTGGCCCCGCCGGTGGGTCACCGTGTGGCGGTCTTTCCCACCTGTCGATGCATCGTCTCGGGGGGGTACGGCGGAGGAAGGGCGGTCGAAGGGGTGGGCGACATCCCGCGGGGCACTGCTGTGGGGGTCCGGGCGTGCCGGGAGGCGGGTCGGACCTGGCCCACATCTCGCCGTACGTGACCGAGCACATCCGCCGCTTCGGCGAGTACTCCACCCACGAACTCGACCTTGAGCCCGAGGCGTACGACCCGCACCAGGACGTCGACTTCAGCCCGCTGCGCGGCGACGGCCCCGGCGCGGACGGCTACGGCCAGGCAGCGTGACCATCGATGCCAGGTCACTACTTCAGCGGCAGCGTGATGCCGTCCGGCGCCGGCACCATGCACACGCACTTGGATCGGCGAGTGTGAGGCCGGTGCCGGCGGCCGTCGCGGGTATCGGCGGGCAGATTCGCGACCAGCTCCGCAAGCGCGTCCGCCGTGAGATGGGCCGATTCCTCGGTGCGAGGCCGACGGCCCCGGGAAGGGTGGCCACGGGTCGCCGTCCGGCGCTGAATCGACGGCCCTGGCTGCGCTGTCGTATCCGTTCTGGATGTGGGCCCGCCGAGGGCGGTGCACTGTGTGCGGATCAGCGGGCGATCGAGATCGCGAAGGGCGCGAATCCGCTGGACCGAATCACGTGCGGTACGAACAGTATTGCGGCCTCCGTGGCGCGGGCGGTCTGGATCCCGCCGAGATCAGTGATCCACTCCTTGCGCCAGCCGAGGTTGATGAGCAGTTCACGGACGGTCTGCTTGGCCTGCGGGTCCTCGCCGGAGAGGAAGGCGTCGGGCGCCTGGGTGAGCGTGGCCGGCGCGGTCATCACCGGGAAGAGCATGGTGTTGAGTGTCTTGACGACGCGCGTTTCGGGGAGCGCTTCCTGGAGTTGCTCGGCGAGGCTCGAGCCGGGGTAGATCAGGTCGGCGGGCAGTCCGTCCGGTCCGTCGACGGTGGCGTTGGAGACGTCGACGAGAATCTTGTCGCGCAGTTCCTCGCGCAGGGCAACGAGCCGCTCCAGCGAGCCGGCGCCCGGGGTGGCGTTGATGACGATCCGGGCCGTCCGGGCAGCGCCGGCGGCGGCGCCCGGCGCGCGGTCCGCCACGGTCACCTCATGCCCCGCCCGGATGAGGGCTGTGGCCAGGTTGCCGCCGACGCGGCCGTTTCCGAGTACTGCGATCGTGGTCATGATGATCTGGTCCTTCCGTGCGTGCAGGTTGTGGTGCGCGGTCAGCGTGAGAGCGTGGCGACGGCCTCGGCGTGGACGCCGGGCGCGGCGGCCAGGAAGCTCTCGCTCTGCGGGGTCCAGGGGCGGCCCTCGGCGTCGGAGATCTGTCCGCCGGCCTCGGTGACGAGCAGCGCCCCGGGCAGCAGGTCCGCGCGGGCGCCGGCGAACTGCCAGAAGGCGTCGATCCGGCCGGCGGCCACGTTCGTCAGGTGCAGGGTCGCGGGCACGGCGGTGCGGACGACGAGCGCGTCGAAGAGCATCGCGGTGATCGAGGAGCCGACGCGCCGCACGACCTTCTCGTCCTCGTCCGGCCGGGCCTGGCTGGTGGCCACGATGCTCAGGCCGAGGTCCGCGGTCTGGGAGACGTGCAGCGGCCGGCCGTCGAGGTGGGCGCCCGCGCCGGTGAGCGCGGTGTAGGTCTCGCCGGTCAACGGCAGGTGGACCGCGGTGAGTACCGGCTGGTTCTCACGCACGAGGGTGGCGGTCACCGCCCACTCCGGCAGGGCGTGCAGGTGGTTGACGTTGCCTTCGGCCGGATCCACGACCCACCATTCGCCGGGCGGCAGCGCCCCGCCGTCCAGTTCGTCCTCCACCCAGCCGGCGTCCGGGCGCAGGCGCGTGAGGCGGGGGCGCAGGATGTCGAGGGCCGTGTCGTCGTTGGCGGCGAGCGCGCGCATCAGCTCCTCGCGGGTCTGGTAGCGGACCACCTCGCCGAAGCGCTCGCGCAGCGCCGAACCAGCCGCGCGCACGGCGATCGCGGTCTGGCCGAGCAGGTCGGCGTCGGAGGCGGCGAGGTCAGTGGTCTGAAGCGTTTCGGACATGGCGGTACTCCCGTGTGAGGAAGGGGTGTTGAGGCCGGTCGGATCGAGCTGTGCGTTCCGTCTTGCGCTCTGCTCTCGAAGGTATAGAGCCCCGTCATTAACTTCAAATGCATGTCAAGCACGGCTAGGATTACTCACATGCAATTGGATTTGAACCTGCTCACCGCGCTCGACGCACTCCTTGAGGAGGGGAGTGTGGCCGGGGCCGCCGCGCGCCTGCACGTCACCGCCCCCGCGATGAGCCGGAGTCTGGGCCGAATCCGGCGCACCACCGGAGATCAGATCCTGGTGCGCACCGGCCGCACGATGACCCCGACGCCGTATGCGATCGCCGTCCGGGAACAGGTGCACGAGCTGCTGCACCAGGTCCACGGGGTGCTGGCACCGAGCCGTGAACTCGATCTGGCAACGCTGGAGCGCACGTTCACACTCCGCTGGCACGATTCCCTGGTCGCCTTGAGCGGCCCCGCACTGCTCGCGGCTGTCCGCGAACAGGCCCCGGGCGTGCGCTTGCGCTTCGTCGCCGAATCGAGCATCGACACCCCCGAGTTGCGGCGCGGCGAGGTCGACCTGGAGGCGAACGCCAACCGCCCGAGCGCACCGGACATCCGTGCCGAGAACGTGGGCGAGACCCGCCTCGTCATCGTCGTGAGGCAGGGGCACCCCCTCACCCGCGTCAGGACCGTCACCGCAAAGCGGTACGCCGCCGCTGAGCACGTCACCGTCTCGCGACGTGGAAACCTCAGCAATGCCCTCGACGACGCCCTCGCGCGGCTCGGCCTCACCCGCCGCGTGGTGGCGACCGCGCCCACGGAAGCGGCCGCGTTGGAGTTCGCGCGCGGCTCCGATCTCCTGATCAGCGTCCCCGAAGCCACCACGCGGTCCGCGGTCGCCGACCTCGGCCTGGTCGTGCTCCCCCTCCCGCTCGAACTGCCGTCGGCACCGATATACCTGTCGTGGCATCAGCGCTACGACACCGACCACGCCCACGCCTGGCTGCGCGGGCTGGCGCGAACCGCGCTGGCCCTGTGCGGAGCGTCGTAGTCGGCGCCGTCCGGCCGCTTCACCCCTACATCCACGCGACCACCACGGCGATCTGCTTGAACGTCAGCAGCGGCTTGTCCGTGCGGGTGCTGGCCGTGGAGGCGGCCAGACCGACGCCTGCGGCTCACAATCGCGGATCTTTGACATCCTCCCCCTCTTAAAAGAGGGGGATTCCAACCCAGGCGGGTTGAGGTTCACGGACGCTCGAACGGCTGGTGGCCGCTGTCATCCCTCCGGCACCGGCTGAGCGCCGGGGGCGGGGAATCCCGCCCTGTCCTGCCGCGACGTTGACTGCTGCGTTGGTGTCCGCGTTGCAGGTGAACCCGCAGGACACGCAGACGAACTCGGCTTGGCTCTTGCGCGAGTTCTTCTCGATCCATCCGCAGGCGCTGCACCGCAGACTCGTATAGGGGGCGGGTACGTCCTCGACCCGGCCAGGGGCTTTGTGCTCCGTGCGTTGCCGGAGCAGGCCCCAGCCCTGGGCGAGGATCGCCCGGTTCAGCCCGGCCTTCTGCCTGACGTTCTTGCCGGGCTTCTCGACCGTCCCCTTCGCGGAGGCGGTCATGTTCTTGATGTTCAGCTTCTCGAAGCGCACCAGGTCATAGGTGCGGGCGAGCATGGTGCTGGTCTTCTCGCACCAGTCCTTGCGCCGGTCAGCTTCGCGTGCCTTGAGCTTGGCAACCTTGACGTACTCGGCCGTTTCCGCTCGCTGCCCTTCGGCGCGCGAGCTGCCCGCCGCTCGTGCTTGCGGATCCGGGCCCGCTCCTTGACCGTGAGCTGCGGGCAGTTCAGCTTCCGCCCGTCCGACAGAGCGGCAGTGATCTTCACGCCCCGGTCGATACCGATGATCTCGCCTGCGCCCGGGGCATCGATCGGCTCGGGGATGACGGCGAACGCAATGTGCCACTGACCGCCTCGGAAGGTGACGCGGAACGTCTTCGCCTTCGGCAGCCCGGCGCGGGTGAGCCTGAAGCGCACCCACCCACAGCCGGGCACCCTGACCTGAGCCCACCGCCGGTTCAGCTTCTGCACGACTACCGAGCGGCCCATGACCTGCTTGCCCGTCTTCGGGTTCAGCTTCGGCGACCCGTCCACCTCGAACTCCCCAACCCGGTCGGTGCCGATGACCCGGAATCCCTCGTGCACGTACTTCCTGCGCCACGTCGGCTCACCGAAGCCGGAGGTGAAGCGGGCGTTCTTGGCCTGGGCGAAGTCCTTCAGGGCCTGCTGCTGCACATCAGCATTACCCGCACGCAGCCATTCGTTGTCACGCCGGGCCTCGGTGAGCTGGCGGCACTGCTCCGCGAAGCCGGGCGCGGCCCTGCGGCCCCGGTACCAGTGCGAATGCTGCTCCACGGCGAGGTTCCACACGTACCGGGCGTGCGCGCGGTGATCGAGCATGATGCCCGCCTGCTCGCCCGTCGGGTACATCCGGAAACGTGACATGCCGTCATAATGGCGGCAGAATGACGGCATGGTCAAGTTCACGCTCCGTCTCCCCGAAGAACTCCACCAACGGCTGACCGACCAGGCAGACACCGACCGGCGGTCCCTCAACTCCGAGATGCTGCACCTGCTCGAGGCCGGCCTCAGCGTCATCTCTCCCGGAACGCCGGATCGCCCCGGCGGCGATCCGGCTTCCCCTGCCCCGCTACGCGGGAGCGGGCATTCACCCCGGCCCTGAAGGACCGGGCACCCTGCCCGAAAGCAAGGTGGAACTTGCCCGGGCGGCAGTCGACGTAGGCGAGCGCGAGGCCTGGGCCTTCGTAGGTGTCCAGCCACTGGTCTTCGTCGGTTGTCTCGAAGGTGACGCCGGGGTCGGCGGCGAGACGTTTGGTGGCGATGGCCTGGACGGCTTCGTCGGCCTCGATGCTGATGAGGCGGGCGTCCGGGTGCATGCCGTGCAGGAGCCAAGCCGCGCCTGCGCCGACTCCTGTTCCGAGTTCCACGAGGTGCCCGCCGGGTTTGGAGGCGGCCAGGGTGGCGCGCAGGGAGCCAGTGCTTATCTGCACTTCACCTGAACGAGTGTGATCCAAGGCTGTGATCCGTCGTCACGGGCTTCGCCGCTGGGTACCGTGTGTACATGTCCACTCGTGCCGAGTTGCGTCGCATGCGCCAGATCGACCGTTGGATGGAGATCATTCTGCCGAGAGTGGTCCGGCGCGTGATCAACGGCACGGTGTCGCAGCCCGGTTGGTTGCCTCGCCGGTGGCTGACCCTGGTGTCGGGGGACATCGACCTGGATGCAGGCGTCGGCGCAGTCTGGCTCGTCTGGCGTCCCGGATCCGCGGGAGAAGAGACGCATACCGCATTGATCGAGCGCTGCGGGGAGAAGTGGCAGTGCCCAGGTCGTGGGAGTGCGTTGGGTGGTGATCTGCCAGCCGAGAGGCTGGCGGTGGGCCAGCCGGGGCAGGTCGGCATGATCGAGCTCGGCGGAGGCGCAGGTTGCCTGAGTCATGCTGATCGCCTGCGGCATCGTCATCCGGACTCCAGCGGGATGGGCTCATGGGTCGGGTCCAGCGAACTCCGGGTGGCGGCCGAGGTGGATCATCTCCTCCTCGGCGACCGACGGATCGAGGTGCCCAGGCAAGGCAGGCTCGTCGTGGTCTGGAAGTCCCCATCCACGGGCCGCGGGGGGATACGACCGCTCATCGTCGCTGTGGGGTGCGATGGCTCGGAACTCTCCAGGATCGGCCCTCACGACAGTATGGACAGCTATACCTGGGCGGAGTTGAGCGGCCAGGTGGAGTGTTGACTTGCTCCTCGGGCTGAAGCCCGAGGATTCTGGCCTTCTCGTCCGTTGCTGTGCCGCTACGCGGCACGGGGTTCGGGAGAGAATCCGTGGCTTCCTGTTTCTTCGCGCTGTGCCAGGACGAGTCCTGGTCTTACCTGCGCTCCACAGGCTGCAACCGCCAGTCCGGCGGCCGTTTTCACGTTCTTCGCGGCGTTGTGGTCCCGGTCATGGACCGCACCGCACGCGGCACAGGTCCATGACCCGATGTGCAGGGGCTTGGGGCCGTCCTTGACCCCGCACTCCGAGCAGACCTGGCTGGTGGGCTCGAACCGGCCGATCTTGACCAGGGTCCGGCCGTACCTGACCGCTTTGTAATCCAGCATGGCCACGAACTGCGCCCAGCCCGCATCGTGCACACTCTTGGCCAGTCTGGTGCGCGCGAGTCCTTTGACCGCCAGGTCTTCCACACCGATCGCTTGGTTGTCGCGGATCAGCTGGGTGGAGAGCTGGTGGTGGAATTCTTTGCGCGCGTCGGTCACCTTCGCGTGGGCGCGGGCGACCTTGAGGCGGGCCTTCTCGCGGTTCTTGCTGCCTTTCTGCTTGCGGGACAACTCCCGCTGCGCTCTTTTGAGCTTCTTCTCCGCGCGGCGCAGGAACCGCGGGGAGTCGATCTTCGTGCCGTCGGACAGGACCGCGAAGTGGGTGAGCCCCAGGTCGATGCCGATGGCCTGGTCGGACTCGGGCATCCGGGCGGCGTCGGCGGCCGGGTCGGTGTCGATGACGAACGGGGCGAAGTACCGTCCGGCCGCGTCCTTGATCACGGTGACCGAGGAGGGCTGGGTGGGCAGAGTCCGTGACCACTTCACCTTCACCGCCCCGACCTTGGGCAGGTTCAGCTGCCCGGAATCGGTGATCGACCAGCGGGCGTTGGCCGTGAAGCGGATCGACTGCCGGTTGTCCTTGCGGGACTTGAAGCGGGGCGCACCCATCTTCGCGCCCTGCCGCTGGCCCTTGAGGGAGGCGAAGAAGTTCTTGTAGGCGGCCTCCGCGTCGCGCAGCGCCTGCTGGAGCACGACGGCGGAGACCTCGCCCAGCCAGGAGCGGGCCTCGGTCCGTTTCGCCTCGGTGACCAGCCTCTTCGACAGCACACCGGCCGCCGGGAAGGCCTCGCCCGCTGTGCGGGCGTGTTCGCGGGCGCGCACGGCGTCGTTGAACACGACGCGGGCGCACCCGAACGCCCTTGCCAGCGCGGCGCGTTGGCCGGAATCCGAGTACAGGCGAAAGCCGTACCGAAGCTGCATGACAGCCACGCTAGAGATTTTTAACGGCTGGGATTACGAAGGAGCACATCCCCTTGGAAGGGCTGTGGATGCCGCGCGGAGCCATCGCTCTGGGGAAGTCGACCGCCAAGATCGGCGGCATGCTGCTGATCGCTGCGACCGTCGCCTTGCACGTCTACGATGTGGTGTCCGCACCGAGCGGATCCAGGCGGCCTCCACGACGGTGTCAGCACGGCGGGCGGCCTCGCGGGCGCGGGTTGCGGTTCCGGGTTCGGGGCAGACCTCCGGACTGTCGGACCCGCGGTCGGCGGGATCTTGGGAGGTGTCGTCGGTGGCGTGGTCGGCATCGGCATCGTGGACGGGATCGAGGATCTGTCGTAGATGAGGACTTGGCTGGACAGGCTGTTCAGGAAGGAGCGGCCCCGCAGCGTGAATGAGGACGCGGCGGCGGTCTCGTCGCCGGGCCCGGTATGGAGCGATCCGGAGATCCCGGACGAAGAGCGCGCGGTTCTGCTCGTACGCCTCATCGAAGACCCCACGGCGCGCGAGGACGAGCAAGACGACGCGGCGTCGGCTCTGGAGTTCCTCTCCGGTCCGTTCGTCGAGGCGGCCCTGATCCGGGCCATCCGGGCGGGGGACTTCCGCAGCGACTTGGCCCAGAGCTGCGCCGAGTCCCTCGCCGGAATCTGGGCCAGGGAGGGCCACGTGGACCCCGCCTTCCTGGCGGAACTGCGCAGCCTGGCGAAGGATGAGGTCTTCGGCATCCTCGGCATCCGCGCCCCACGCCTGCTGCCGCCTGGCGCCCTCTAGAAGATCTTTAACGGCTGAGGCTGCGGTGGTTGGAGGTCGAGTCCGGTTTTGGCGATGAGCCCTTCGATGAGGTGGGGTCGGTACTGCATCCGTTTCAGCCGCGTCTTCACCAACGTGGTGAGTTGATCGAGGCTGTGTTTGGTGAGGTTGGCCAGTGATCTCTTCAGGTGCGACCACACGCCCTCGACCGGGTTGAACTCGGGAGCGTACGGGGGCAGCTGGTAGACGGTCAGCCATAATCGGGCGGCGATCAGACCGTGCATGGTGCGGCTGACGTGTGTGTTCAAATTGTCCCAGACCAAGACAATGGGACCGCCGAGCTGCTGGTGTGCGGCATCGAGCAGGCGGGCGTAGTCGGTCTCGGTGAAGCCCTTGCGCCGGCCTTTGGCGGGGCCGCGGTCCAGGTGGATGCGGTAGATGAGCCGTGGCCTGCGGCCGGCCTTCGTGCAGATCAGCGCCGCCATGGAGACCCGTTTGGTGCCCGCGGCGGTGACCTTCACGACCGGGGTGCAGGCCCGGCGGCCCCAGGTGCGGCCCTTGGGCGGCCTCAGGCCCTGACCTGCCTCGTCCTCAAAGCAGAGCCAGGCGCCCAGGTCCGCCGCCCTCTTTTTATGACGGGCCACTGCTCGTCCTTCCAGGCGGCGATCTGCGCCTCGTTGCGCTCGCTGGCCTTCCGGGCCGGGACCTGCACGCTCCAGCCGATGCGGTGCAGCAGCAGATCCAGCCCGGCCAGGGTGTACTCGACGCCGAACCGGCGGCGCACGACCTCGCCGATGCGGGCCGGCGTCCAGCACTGGTCACTCCATCCGCACGCGGCCGGCCCGGCCTCCAACATCGCCTCCAGGGCACGTAGTTGGCCGGCATCGAGCTTGCAGCGGGCGCCACCGGGACCCTTGGAGACCAGCGCCTGGCGGCCGCCCGAAGCCAGAGCCCGGCGCCAGCGGTTCGCCGACATCCGGGTCACCCTGAACCGCCGGGCCACCTCCCGGTCACTGGCCCCCGCATCGATCAAGTCAGCTGCCGCGAGCCGGACTTGCTCACGCCGATCGCGCTCCTCGGCCGTCAGCCCACCCCCATCGGGATACCTCATCCCTCCGGCATAGCGCGGCCCCCACCAACCGTCACGACCCCACGTAACCCACACCGTTAAAGATCTCTAGACACTTGGGTTACCGGCAGGATGCGGAAGACCAGAACTGGCCGGCACTGTGTTTTCGTGACGCATGTCCACTTGATCTTCGTGACCAAGCTCCGGCACAAGGTGTTCACCCATACTCACCTGACCCGCATGGAGGAGATCATGCGGTCGGTGTGCGCGGACTTCGGGTGCGAGCTGGTGGAGTTCAACGGCGAAGACAACCACGTCCACCTCCTGGTGAACTTCCCGCCCAAGGTCGCCGTCACCAAACTCGTCAACTCCTTCAAGGGCGTCTCCTCCCGCCGTCTGCGCCAGGAATTCCCCGACCTGGTACGCCACTACTGGCGCGCCAGCAAGCTCTGGTCCGGTTCCTGCTTCGCGGGCACAGTCGGCGGTGCCCCACTCTTCGTGGTCAAGCAGTCCATCGAACATCAGAACCGGCGCGTGTGAGCATCGCCCGGCTCCGCTGCGACCAGTCATCGCGGCGCTCCGCGCCACGGTGGTGTACACGCGGCGTCCGGCTCCGCCGGACCAGAGTCCGCGACGCTCCGCGTCGCCACCATCAGATTCGCTTCACCCCCGGCCTGAAGGCCGGAGCACTACGAATGAATCCCGGTAGCGGTTCGCCGTGCGGTGGTCTGCCGCGGCGGGTTGTCAGGCGAGAACGTTGACGGCTCGGGCGATGACGAGTCCGAGGACGAGCAGGGAGACGAGGGACTGGACGGCCATGACGATCTTGGCCCAAGGGGCCAGTGGCATGACGTCGGTGGGGCTGAAGGCGGTGGAGTTGGTGAGTCCGAGGTAGAGGTAGTCGATGTAGCGGGGGCGCCAGTGCGCGGCGTTCAGTTCGGGGCTCATGTGCTGGGGAAAGGCGAGGGCGGGGGTGGGGGGCATGTGGTGGGCCCGGGCGGCTGCTCCGCCACTGTCGAGTTCGAAGTACAGCAGGGAAAACGCGAGGACGGTGGAGGCCCAGACGCTGCCGCCTGCCTGCAACAGGGCGGAAGCGGAGTTGGTCTCGGTCCCGCCGCTGATGAGGTCGTCGATCAACCGGACGGTCGACCAGACGGCGCCGCAGATCAGCACGCTGACCAGGGCGATCGATACTGCGCGCAGGGCATCCGAGCGGCGGCTGATCCGAACGGGGTCGCCCGCGACCAGCGCCACCAGGAGCAGTCCTTCGACGAGAGGGAGCGCCCAGCGGGGTCCCAGGCGCAGGTCGTCAGGCAGCACCAGAGTCAACACCACGGCGGCGATGACGGCTCCGGCCATCGGCCAGCGGGCCTCGGAGTGCGGATTGCTCGCATCGTTCGTATGGGAGGGGTGGTGTCCGATCATGGTCGGCTGCCGCTCGGGATCGGATCGCGGCCTGGGTCGGCGTCCGCCCCGGCAACCACGCGTCCGCGGGCAGGCAGCCCACCGGCAAGACCCGTCACGGCGATCCACGGCTGAAGGCGGCGCTCGGCCAGGCCGCCGTCAGCGCCTCGCGCACCAAGGACACCTGCCTCGCTGCCCGGTACCGACGCATCGGCTACCGCCGGGGCAAGAAACGCGCCCTGGTCGTCGTGGAACACTCCATCCTCATCGCGGTCTGGCGCACGTTCGCCCACGACATCGAGTACGCCGACCTCAGCGGCGGCTACTTCCTCGAACGCACCGGCCGAACCCGCCGGACCCGACGACTGGTGAGCCAGCTCAACCAACTCGGCGACCAAGTGACCCTCCAAACAGAACAGGCCGCATGACCTGCGGAAACGGACAACAAGCCGGGTATATTCGTATGCGCTCGGGGCGGCCCTCGCCCCTGTGATGTTCGCCGCGCCCGGGTGCGCATCCGGATCAGCGCGGCGCACGTCAGGAGCCAGGCGCCCACCGCGATCCACAGCAGGACGCGTCCCAGAGGCTCCAGCCAGTCCACGTCGGCCGACGTGGACAGGGACAGGCACGCCACCGCGGTCATGCCGAGCGGGAAGACCGTGGACCAGCGCAGGATGCCGTACATGTGGCGCGGCCGTCGGATCTCCGCACACATCAGCACGGCGTACCAGCCGAGGGAAACGGCAAGGAGCACCAGCGCGGCGGCCCGCAGCACGGTGTGCGCGCCCCCCGGTCCACAGCGTGGAACCGGTCAGGTACGACCCGGCGAGGGCCGAGATGGCCAGCGCACTGCCCGGCCACCCACTGGTCGCCCGTCCCCTCATAGACCTGCCGGAAGTCGAAATGGGCCAGCGCGACCCCGTACAGCGGCAGGCCGAGGCAGAAGAAGACCAGGGCCGCCCAGCCGAGCCAGGTACCGCCCTCCGCGGCGGACAGCCTCCCGCAGAGCACCGCAAGTCCCTGAGTGGCGACGCAGATGAGGAAGACGGCACCCGGCATCCGGCGCCCCTCGTGCCATAGGACGTCCACCAGCAGCAATGGCCACACCAGCGCCGCCATCGCCAGCAGGGCCGCCGCGACCTCCTGCCACCCGAGGAGTGACAGCCGAGTGCCCAGCACGGTGGTGGCCGCCACCGCGGTGAGCGCGGGCGGGGTGGCGGCCTGCGCGGTCCAGCGGTCCCGGTGCCGGAGCAGCTCGTTGGTGAAAGCCGTGGCGAGCAGGAGCCACAGGGCCATGTCGACGGCGAGGGCAATCAATGAGAGCGTCCGGTGGCCGGCCAGTTGGAGCCCGACGGACACGATGCCGGTGGCCATGGCCGCGGCACCGGCCGCTGCGGGCAATTCGGGATCCCAGCGAACCGTCCGACGACTCATCGTCCCATCCCACCGTGGCGTCCACGTGACCGCCACCCGGCCCGCCCATTCGCCGTACGGGGGCCGGGGCCCCGCCGCTCAGAGGAATCGGCCGCCGGGGGCGAGCGATGCATGCGCCTTGCGCCCCGGTACGGGACGCTCAGACGGCTCCCGCAGCCCAGAAGCCCCTCTGCTTCCTGACGAGCTCAGGCGGAGACTCGCTCCAAAGTGTTGAGCAGCGGATTCTCTCCGTTGAGCCCAACTTCGCGTTCCAGCACCCCAAGAGAGGCGTTTCCGCAGGTCAGGGCAGTACCGAGGTGGGGCGGTGGGACTCGAACCCACGGCCGACGGATGATGAGTCCTTTGGGGATCTTGGCGGTCCTTGTCGATCAACGCCGATCTGTGACGTTTCCGCAGGTCAATCGGGTTGATCGATGTCAGCCCTGTACGGTCCTTGTCGATCCCTTCCTGTCCTTGTGGCCCCTCAATGGCCCCTGAGGGTCTTTGAGTCAGGCGCCCACCACAGCAGCAGGCGCGTCCGCGCCCAGTTCCGCTGAGGGAACGGAACCTTCGCACAGCGGATTCTCTTACCGACGCGACGATGCTCCACCCCTGGTCCCGGGGCGGAGCCTCGTCCCTGACGTCAAGAGGCGAACTTGCCCACGGGACTGCGCATGAACCTGGGTCACAGCTTGCCGATCGGGTCAGCCGAGGACGTAGGTCTCATCACCGAAGTCAGCGACGATCTTCAGCTTGCCGCCGAGCGCCTTGACGTAGGCAGCGAGGGTGTCGACCTCACTGCGCTCCAGTTGGCCCTTCTCGATGCGTGAGACGCGGGCCTGGGTGACGCCCATGGCTTCGGCGACCTGGACCTGCGTGGTGTGCTGCCGCTTCCGCAACCCGGCGAGGCGGTGCACACGGGAGGCCAGGACCATCACCTGCGCCCCCTTCTGGATCTGGTCCTTTTCGGCATCAGTGAAGGCGAAATCCTCGGCCAGGCCTCCCCAGGAGACGGCCTGCGGGTCCTTGAGGTGATCAGTCATCGTGCCCCGTCCTCTCCATCGATTCG
Organism: Streptomyces sp. NBC_00775; assembly: GCF_036347135.1. Classification (NCBI taxonomy): domain Bacteria; kingdom Bacillati; phylum Actinomycetota; class Actinomycetes; order Kitasatosporales; family Streptomycetaceae; genus Streptomyces; species Streptomyces sp. NBC_00775. The sequence continues at coordinate 10,812,278 of NZ_CP108938.1, read as the reverse complement.
CTTCAGATGCTCGGCGTATGCCTGCTCCGCCTGAGGTACCGCGACGCGATACCAGCCGGACCAGTTGCCCGCCTTGTCACCGCCGACCAGGATCACGGCCTGGCGGTCCGGGTCGAACACGAACAGCAACCGCACTTCAGTCGGCCCTGCCGAGCCGGGGCGGAGCTCCTTGAGGTTCGACAGCACCGAGCTGCCGAACCAACGACGCGCCGCTGCCCCTCCTGACCGAGGAGCCGTTCAGGCGCGCTCGGCCACACGCTCCGCGAGAAGGGCGGCCTGGATTCTGTCAGCTGCCGAAGGGCGAAGCCTGCTGGACTGTGAGGTCGTCGCGCAAGCACAGGAAGCGGACGGGGTGACGGTACTGGCCCTGGACGACCGCTCGGCGGCAGGGAACTCCGCAACCAGGTCGGGCCGTACGGGGGGGCGCCAGGTCTCCCGCCTGGAACAGGCGAACACCGAGCTGTTGGCGCGGCTGGAGAGAGGGACGCGGAGCTGGAGGTTGCCCGGGCGGCCAACCGCGAGTCAACGCCGGCCCGAACCAGAAGGAAGCCGCGCACCGCTAGGGTCCGGCCGGCCCGGTCGTCCAGCTTCCAGCCGAGGTAGCCCTTGACCACGGAACGCGCGCTCCTGCGGGGCGCCCCCTCCCCCTCTCTCCCCCCCCCGAGGTGACCGACGCGACCGCGACCGATCTTGCGCAGCCCGAGCAACAGCAAATACTTGGCTAGCCACATGTTTGCTGTTACGTTGATTATGTGTCCAGCCACCTAAATGGGTGGTGACACGAGAGGAGTCGTCATGAAAGCCATCCTGTTCGACCGTTTCGGAGGCACGGAAGTGCTGCACGAGGCGGACGTCGAGGTCCCGCAGCCCGGCCCCGGACAGGTCCGCGTCCGCGTCAAGGCGGCCGGGCTGAACGCGTTGGACGGCAAGATCCGCTCCGGGGCCCTGGAGGCCAGGTTCCCGACGCCGCTGCCCGCCATCCCCGGTGGCGAGCTCGCCGGCGTGGTGGACGCCCTGGGTGAGGGCGTGCAGGACGTGAAGGTGGGCGATGAGGTGCTGGGCTGGTCGGACACCGGCTCGTACGCCCAGTACGCGCTGGCCACCACCGTGGCCCCCAAGCCCGCCGGTCTCGACTGGCAGCACGCGGTCGCGCTGCCAGTGGCGGGTGCGACGGCCGAGCGGGTCCTGAACCTGCTGGGTGTCGTCGCCGGGGAGACCGTACTGATGCACGGCGCGGCCGGAGCGGTCGGCACCCTGGCGGTCCAGCTCGCCACAGCCCGCGGAGCGCGTGTCATCGGCACCGCCGGCCCCGCCAATCAGGACTACCTCACCTCGCTCGGCGCCACCGCGACCCTCTACGGCGAGGGCCTGGTCGAGCGGGTCCGGGCACTCGCCCCCGACGGCGTGGACGCGGTGTTCGACCTGGCCGGAAAGGGCGCCCTGGAGGACTCCATCACCCTGCGCGGCGGCACCGAGCGCATCGTCACCATCGCCGACCTCAGCGCGTACCAGCTCGGCATCACCTTCTCCAGCGGTTCCCCGGAACGCTCGGCCGCCGGCCTGGCCGCCCTGGCCCAGGACGCCGCGACCGGCAAGGTCGTCACCACCGTCACCGCCTACCCGCTCGCCCAGGCCGCCGCGGCCCAGCAGGTCAGCGACGCCGGGCATGTCCGGGGCAAGCTCGTCCTAACCGTCGACTGATCACGCCCGCCTCTCCTTCCGCCACGCCCCCGCTTTCCCGATCACCATCTGTTCATCACCGCACCGAAGGACCATTCATGCTCAACGCCCTGTGGACGCCGACCACCGTCGGTGGCATCTCCCTCCCGCACCGTCTGGTCATGGCCCCCATGACCCGTGACCGCTCCACACCTGAAGGCGTACCGACCGAGCTGAACGCCGAGTACTACGCCCAGAGGGCCTCGCACGCGCTCATCATCACCGAGGGAACCCAGCCCTCCACCGACGGCCAGGGCTACCTCCTCACCCCCGGCATCCACAATGACGAGCAGATCGCCGGGTGGCGCAAGGTCACCGACGCCGTGCACGCGGCCGACGGTCGGATCGTCATCCAGCTGATGCACACCGGACGCATCTCCCACCCAAACAACACCCCCCACGGACGCCGACCGATCGCCCCTTCGGAGATCCGGCCGCAGGGCGTGATGTTCACGGCGTCCGGGCCCCAGGAGATGCCGACCCCCCGTGCGCTGTCGACGCAGGAGGTCGCGGCGACCGTCGACGACTTCCGCCGCGCCGCAGCGTCCGCCGTCGCGGCAGGCGCCGACGGCGTGGAGATCCACGGCGCCAACGGCTACCTGGTGCACCAGTTCCTGTCCGACAACACCAACCAGCGCACCGACCGCTACGGCGGTTCCCTCGACAACCGCATCCGCTTCGCCGTCGAGGTGGCCGCTGCCGTGGCCGACGAGATCGGCGCCGACCGCACCGGCCTGCGCATCTCCCCCGGCAACCCCTACAACGACATCGCCGAGTCCGACACCGCCGAGCTGTATCCGGCGCTCCTGCGCGCCCTCAGCCCGCTCGGCCTCGCCTACCTCCACGTGATGCACGCGGGCGACGAGGAGCTGCTGGGCACCCTGCGCTCGCTGTGGCCGACCACGCTGATCCTCAACCGGGGCGGCACCGACCTGCCCACCCGCGCCAAGGACGTCGACAACGGCACGGCCGACCTTGTCTCCGTCGGCGCCCTCGCGCTCGCCAACCCGGACCTGGTCGAGCGGCTACGCTCTGACGCGCCGCTGAACACCCCCGATCCGGCGACCTTCTACGGTGGCGGAGTGGCCGGCTACACCGACTACCCCACCCACACCGTCTGAGGAACCGAACCATGGCCGCCCCCACACCCCGCATCCCCACGACGGCCAGCGAGGGGCCGATGAGCTACGCGATCTTCCAGCTCGCCCGCGCTCACCGCGCCCGCGCCGCCGCCATGCTCCGCGAGATGGACCTGCATCCCGGTCAGGAACTGCTGCTGATGCAACTCCTCGACCGGGACGGCCAGACCCAGTCCGAGCTGCTCGAAAGCGTCGACGTGGACCACTCCACCATCTCCAAATCCCTACGCCGCATGCAGGACGCCGGCCTGCTCAACCGCGAGCCGGCCGAACACGACCGACGCGTCATGGTCGTCCACCTCACCGACAAGGGCCGTGCCATGCGCGAGCCTCTGGCAGCCATGTGGCGGGCCCTGGAGGAGACCTCCGCGCTGAACCTGTCGGCGCAGCAGGCAGAGTCCTTCGTCCGTATCGCCTACGCCATCACCGACGCGATCAACAGCCGTGACGTTGCGGCGGAGGAGTCCGAGTAACTCCCCTCGGCCTGCACCCCGGTCCAACCTGGAGTGCGAATCGTTTCCGGCGTTCCCGCGAAGTGGACAGTGCCGCAGCGCACTCGGCTCACGAAGGCCCGTGCTGAACGGAGCCAGGCTCCCCGACTGTCGGAAGAAGCCCCGGCGAGCCGAGCCGGCGGATGCGGCGGAACCCGCCCGTTCACCCTCGTACGTCGGGGAGAACCGGGGTGAACGGGGCCTCAGTGTGAGGGGCAAACGCGAGCTGTCCCGGTGGAGGCAGGACGGAACTCATTCGGGGGCAGGGCGACACCCGCGGGGCCGGCGAGCCCTTCCCCGTCGCCGGCCGGCCCGCATGGAGGTTGGCCGCATCACCCGCGTCCGGGTCGCCTTCGACCGCCGCAAGCTCCTGCAGGCCGACGGTGACCCGCGCCGCGGATCCGCCCACCACAGGCCAGCCCCCTGAGCAACCCGGGCCGACGGCGCCCACGTCCGCGGCCACCACTGCCCCGCCCACCTAATCCCCCACCACTGACGCGTAAATAGAGCCTGGTCAGGTTGGGTGTGGGCAGGGCAGGGTGCCCGGTGGTCGCAGAGGACCGTCGAGTGCCGGGCTGTCGGTCAGGCCGCGTCCTGCCTGGGGTTGAGGGTGACGGTGTAGCCAAGCTGGTTGAGTTGGTTGATGGCCCGTCGGGTGGCGCGTTCGGGGTTTAACTGCGACTGCTGTAAGCAGTGTTGGGTGCTGTCCTGGCTGCCGTCGACCCGCCTGACCGATGCTGGACTCTCGCGAGGATCCGCCGAGGTCGTACGCCGCCGGTACGGCGTCGAGTACGCCCTGGGCGGGTGGACTTTGCTGCACCGGAGCGGGTCCTGAACGCGGCCATCGACCTGGTCGTCGGGCAGGACATCAGGACGGGGAATGGGCCACGGATCCGCTCGGGGCGGACCAAGGCTTCTGAGAGGCTCGTGCGCCCGCCGCCCGCTCACGCAGGCCGCGGGCGAGGACGACGTCGATGCCCGGAACCCCGATGGCCTTGGCCCGGGCCCGCGCGCACTGACACGCGCGTGGCCCTAGTCGGGTTGACGGAGGGGGTCAGTGTTTGAAGGCGTCCCTGATCTTTGCCCCGGCCTGCTTGATGTTGCCCTTGACTTGGTCTCCGCGGCCTTCGGCTTGCAGGCGCCAGCTGCCGGTGGCGCGGCCGGTCGTCTTCTTGGCACCGCCCTTCATCGCTTCGGCTTTGTGCGCGATCTTCTTCGCGATACTCATGAGAGGCCGCCCTGGGTGAGTTGTCTGCTGGGTTTCGATGGGAGGGGCATCCGCGGCGCTGAGCCGGTCACCGTTCTGCACGGTGCCCGAACAAGTGCAGTCTGCTCCGATGACCGCCGTCCGGGGCGGGAGTGCGATCACCCGGGGGTGAGCCGTTCCCCCGCGCACTCGCGTTGTCCGCGCGGGCGGGCTCGCGTTGGTCGACCAGGTCGTCGCGGCCTCTCCCGGCAGAGGCCGTATCGCAGCGCGACTGCTTCAGTCCGCGGCGCGAGCTGCTGCCACGGCGAGAAGGACGGCCGCGTACACCGGTCAAGAGCAGGACCAGCCCGAGCAGGGCCGCCGCTCCGACGACGATGCCGTACAGGAACAGCGTGCCGGTGGAGCCGGTCACGTCGTGGCTGAATATCGAGAACGCGCCGGTGAGTTCATGCCCGCTGCCGCTGTTGGTGAGAACACCAGCCACGCCGACGACCACCGCGGCGATCAAGATGATGAGTCCGAGGATGAACATTATGACGCGCTCCAGGGATCTACCTGTTCCCACAGTAGAACCGCACCGTCCACAAAGCCACGGCGGCAGGGACGGCAGGCTCGCCGGGACTGGTGGCCCACTCGCTGGAGTCCATCGACCGGGCGAGATGCCGCTCGGCCGTGACCCGTGCCAACGTCCACGCATCCAGGTGTGGGTTTGTGCTGAAGGCCGCCGGGGACCTGCGGACAGGGGGATCACTCCGCGAGATCGGAGGACATCCTGGTCATCATCGGGGTCATCCTGTGGATCTTGGGATCGCTGGGTCACGCGGTCCGTGGACGTCGGCACTACTGGTAGACGCTCTGAACCTGGGGATCGTCATGATCCGTTCCTCGCACGACCCGATGTGTGGAGCGTTCCTCGTTCCCCTGCCGGGTCGCCTTGGCTGGGCGATCGCAGGCCGCTTGCGTGTGCCGGAGCCGCAGGGTGGCCTTGATCGCCGTGCGGTTTTCGGGCGCCAGCCGCAGGGCCGCCGGACGGTGTGAGGGTGGCAGGTCAGCGGGTGCGGTGTCGGCGCGCTGCCGAGCGCACGGCGAGATACCCCACGTCGGCGATGAGGAGCAGTACGCCGATGGAAAGGAGGCACAACATGCCCTCGACGGCCACGCCGATGATGCCCAGCACGATCGCGACGACAAGCAGGACCAGGACCGGGACCATGGCGCTTCGCCTCCTCGGGTGGAGGGGCCACTCTCGACGGCGGGCTCGTTACGGTTCGCCTGTGTTGCCTTCACCAGCCACTTGTTGCAGACGACTTGACGGTGCGACCGGCAGAACGCACCGTCCTGCTAACGAAAACCAGGCAGCGCCCGTGAGCGGTCTGATCTGGCCGGTGACCAGCTACCGGCGGGAGCCGTACCAAAAGCGAACGAGGGGTCACATGTGCCCGTAGTACTTGCCGAGTTGCTCAAGGTAGCGGGGGTCGCCCGTGTGCTTGTCCCTGTCGAACTCGGGTGCGTTCTTGATCTCGTCCTTGGTGCGGTCGACGTAGACCTTCTTCTCGGCAGTGTCGACGCGCGTGATGATCCCGGCCGGGAGAAGCACGTGCTTGCCGAAGATCCAAGCACCGGTGTCGACGACAAGGTGGGCGGCGCCGACATCGTCAGAGTGCTTGTCGATCTTGCCGATGCCGCCATCGGTCGCCTCGACCTTGAAACCGATCAGATCGGTTCCCATCTGATGTCCCGACGCTGGGTGGTAGCCCCAAATGCTTTCACTCACAACAGAATCCCTTCCTTCGCGTGACACGAAGATGAAGACTGCACCGATCGGTGAATCCATTTCTGAAACCGGGTGCGGGGAGGCTGAGAGAGCAGCGACTTCTGGTCACGACAAGGACGGACATGCGAGAAGTACTGCCCTGGCCCTACTCCTTGCCCGTGCGACACAAACCGGTCGCAGATGGTCTCCAGCCCCGGCCGGGGCTGGAGACCATCTGCGATTGAGTGGCCGTGCCTCATTCAGGGGGCTACTGGTTCCGCCCGCCGCCAGGAGTGCCCTTCGACCTGCTCTCACCAGGCTGGCCCTGCTGCTTGATCTGCTCCTGCAGGCCACGGGCCTGCTCCTGAAGCTTCTGACGCTCCTGCAGGTCGGTCGTACGCTCCGCGGCTTCGGTCAGCTTCTGGGCCTTCTCGCGCATCTGCTGTGCTCGGTTGCCGGATTCGCCTGCGGCGCTCATAGTCACTCCTTGGACTGTCGGGAAGAGCGGGCCCCATCAGCCAATCAGTGCCCGATCACCCTCGCATCCTGAACCGTCACCGTGCGCTATCACCGCAGGCCCGTCGCTCCGCGACACGGTCTTGAGCAGCCGTTGTCGCCCGAGGCCCGCGCGCAATACAGGGCTCAGTGAGCGTTTTCAGCGTTGCCTCTCCAGGGTGAGGACGGCTTTGGCGATGACGGTCATGCGGTTGGGGCTGATGTGGGATCTGCGGAAGATCTGCCAGGACTTCAGCCGTGCCATGGCGCGCTCGACCGGAGCCCTGGCTTGGGCAAGGGCCCGGTTGACGGTGTGCTGGGTCGGGGTCAGCTCTCCGCATGGTGGCCGTTTGAGGCCGGTGGTGACCCAGGTGCCGGCGCCCGTGTAGGCGCGGTCGGCGAGGACGGGGACACCCTGGCGTTCGCAGATCCGGATGATCTGGTGGGTGCGGGCTGCGGTGAGATCGTGGGTGCCGCCCGGCAGGGCGGGCGAGAACCACAGCAGCTCGCCTGTCGGATCGGTGAGGACCTGGACGTTCACTCCGTGCCGGCGGTGCTTGGCCGAGTAGTCCGCGCGGCTGTCGCCGACGCGGTCGCACTCGGCGAGGGTTCCGTCGAGGAGGACGAAGTCCGGGTCGTTCTCGCGCAGGGTCTTCAGCAGACCCGGGGCCCGGTCGGGGAGCAGGTTCGTCACGGTGGTGACGTAGGCGTGCGCGGTGCCGACGGATATGCAGAAACCAGCCGCGATCCTTACGAGGCTGTCGTGGCGGCGCAGGTACACCAGAGCGACGAGTGCGCGCTGGTGCGGCGGGAGCTTGCACCGCCGGTCACCTTCGCGGGTGACGATGAGCATGGTGACCCACTCGACCAGGGCGTGCGGGAGGTCGAGTGCGGCAGGATAGGGAACCAACAGGGCTCCTGTGCCGGTGGGTTGAGACGTCGAACACCTCCCTCAACGGCACAGGAGCACTGTCTGTTGCGAAACCATCTCACGCCGCTTCCGTCATCCGACCGGTGACCACGCTGAAAACGCTCCGTGTTCGGCCATGAGCGCATGGAACTGCTGCTGCTCGTAAGGGACCCCGGGCGGTAGGGCCGCAACATGCCAGTGGACATGAGTGTTTCCTTGCTGCGACCCCAGCGACAGCAGATACACCCGCTCCGGCGCCAGCACTTCTTCAACCGCGAGCGCCACATGGCGCACGGCTGCATCATCAGCACGTAGCCGTCCTCGGAGAACCCGCTGACGACGTCTTTCACGTGCGCCGTGGGTGCGACGAGAACCTTTTCCGGCACCGTGGGCCACTGATCCATAAACGCGCGTGGTCAGCGTGGCGTAGACCAACTCGTGTCTGTAGTCAGGGTCTCCCTTGAGGAACGCGCAGACGAAACACGGCCCGAGACGCGCCCTGGTTTGGCCGGCTCTCCCTCCGGTACATCCCCCGGACGCGAGAGCCGTGTTCCGTGGCACGGGGTGCACCTCGGAGCATGGGCATTGCCGGTAGCGTGATCGCCTGCCGCATGGAATGTCCATGTGTCCGGCCGGCCCGTGCGAGGGATTCCGGTGGCGAGCGATGGGACCGCGATGAGCGAACTGACGAAGCCCAGAATCGAGGTTCCGGAGGGTGACGCGCCCACCGAGCTGACGATCCGGGACCTCGTGGTTGGGGACGGCCCCGAGGCGCAGCCGGGCAGGGTCGTCCAGGTTCACTATGTAGGGGTCACGTTCGCGTCCGGAAGAGAGTTCGACTCCTCCTGGGAGCGGGACCGGCCGTTCAAGTTCGCCGTGGGCGGTGGCAGGGTCATCAAGGGCTGGGACCGGGGAGTAAGGGGAATGAAGGTCGGCGGCCGGCGCGAGATCATCGTTCCCCCGCGTCTCGGTTACGGCAAGCAGTCACCCTCTCCGTTGATCCCGGCGGGCTCGACGCTGATCTTCGTCGTGGACCTACTCACGGTCGTGGGCGGGCCCGCCGGAGCGAGGCCCGGCTCGACCGGCTCGGCCTGAACCTGGCGCTCCTGAGGGGCCGGGGACACCCTGTCGCTGCCACGTATGGACAGCTGCACTCCTCGACAGACACCTCCTCAACCCGTGGCGCGCGAGATGGCGGCCCGTCACGGGCGCCGGCACCTGGGTCACCACCGGCCTCAAACGGCCACCATGCGGAGAGCTGACCCCGACCCAGCACACCGTCAACCGGGCCCTTGCCCAAGCCAGGGCTCCGGTCGAGCGCGCCATGGCACGGCTGAAGTCCTGGCAGATCTTCCGCAGATCCCACATCAGCCCCAACCGCATGACCGTCATCGCCAAAGCCGTCCTCACCCTGGAGAGGCAACGCTGAAAACGCTCAGTGGGCCGACATTCAGGAACAGTTCGTCGACTCGCCACAGAAGGCCGTCACCGAGGCGGACGCGCTGCTGGCGCGCCTGGCAGGGGACCGCAGCTTCCCCGACGGCGAGCAGTTCGAGGAGCAGATCGCCGCCCTCTCCGTCCACCACGCCGCCCATGTCCACGGCTACCGCAGCGTGCACGCAGCGGCCCGCGACCAGAGCGGTACCGAGGAAATGCGGGAGGCCATGGTCGAAGCCCGAAGCCTCTTCGAGACGTTGGTCACCGAACAAGCCGGCGACTTCGACCGGCACCGTCCGCCGTCCCCCGACGACAACGGCCACGCGTGGGCACTGACCCGACGCCACGCGAAGGGAAGCAGCACATGATGTCGCACAATGCCGAACACGCACCGCACCCCCAGCCCGGAACCCCGGATCCCGCGATGCAGCGCGCCCCACAGGCACCCCGCACCGAACCCGCTCACGCACCGCGTGAGCCCGGCACCAGCACCGACAGCCCCGACCGCAAACCCGGCCCGGACCTGATCCCGCGGGGCGACCGGGACAAGCTCACCCTGCGCCTCCAGCAGGCTCTCAGCACCTTCGTCGACAGCCCGCGCCAGGCCGTGGAAGAAGCCGACACCGTCTTCGACAAGGCCGCCACCCAGTTCACCAACAGCCTCACAGAACGGCGCCGCGTCCTGCGCGCAAGCTGGCAGGACCAGGACACCGATGCGCAGACCGAGGAACTACGGCTTGCGTTCCGGCAGTACCGGGAGATCACCGAACGGCTGCTGCACATGGCAGCACCCGCCAGCCAGTAACACCGCCCTCCCTGCAGGAAGCACAGCCGCCACAGGAAACCGGTGCCTGGACCACACCGGTCTGACTGCGGCGGCTGTGTTCTGGAATCAGGGGGATCCGAACGGTCGCCCGCATCGCAGTCACGGTCGGCAACGAGGTTCGGCATGACGGGCATCACTCGTGGTGCCTGGCGCCCACCTGGTTCGCTCCGGTCGGCGGTCCCAGGGCCACTCGGGCCTCGGACCGTGCGGCGTGCCGCCTGACGAGCTGTGGAAACAGCCCCCACAGGCCGCCGCACACCAGCAGCGTCGCGCTCCCCGCTATCACGCCCTCGACCCGGCCGAGCACCACGTCGACGACGAGCAGCACGGAGCCGGTGAGAGCCAGCATCAAGACGCTCATGCCCGCCCCCGCGAGCCGTGACGAGGTCCGCACGATCTCGGGCTTGGCCCCGCGCTGAAACAGCGTGCGATGCAAGGCGGCCGACGCAGTGAACAGGGCCGCAGCGAGCACCGCGAGCAGCAGCGTGGTGATGCACATGGTGCGCTGCGCCGTATCGAGCGTGGGGAAGCGGGCGGTGAAGGCCAGCGTCAGCAAAACGCGAACAGGATCTGGACCCCCCGGGCTGGATGATCCTCAACTCCTGGAGCAGCTCGCCGTAATTGCGGTCGGCCCCCTCCCGCGTCGTCTCCTTGCGCGGGGTACGGGAATTCTGAGGTTGCTCCCGGGGAGTGGACACCGGGTTTCATGCGACGAGTGACAGCGTACGTGTCGTGATCAGTTGTTGTTCGAACTCAGCTGGTGTGAGGTAGCCGAGGGCGGAGTGGCGGCGGCGCCGGTTGTAGTACGAAAGCCGGCGGAACAGCTCGAGCCGCGTCTGCGCCTTCGAGGTCCAGCGGCGTCTGTGGAGCAACTCGGGTTTGAGGCCCTGGAAGAACGACTCGGCCAGGGCGTTGTCGTAGCTTGAGCCGACCCGGCCCATGCTGCGGCGGATGCGGTGCCGGCGGCACACCTCGGCGAAGGCGGCCGCGCTGTACGGGCGCCCCTGTCCGTGTGGAAGACGACGCCGTGAACCCCGCCGCCGCGGGCGGCCACGGCCATCTCGATCGCGTCGGTGACCAGCGAGGTGCGCATATGGTCCGCGATCGACCAGCCCACGACCTTCCTAGAGCAGATGTCGATCACCGTGGCGAGATAGAGCCAGGTCGGGCCGACGGCTATATAGGTAATGTCGCCGCACCACCTGGTGTTCAGGGCGTCCGCGGTGAAGTCGCGCATCACCAGGTCCGCCGCGGGCGGCGCGGTCCTGTCCGCGATCGTCGTCCGCTTCTTCTTCCGCAGGTGCCGGCCGACGATGCGGTTGATCCGCATCAGCCGGCTCACGCGCTTGCGGTTGATCTTGCGGCCCCTCGCCTGCAGCTCGGCATGGACACGCGGGGCGCCGTAGGCACCATGGTGCTCGGTGTGAATGGCGCGGATCTCGCTCACGGTCCGCTCCTCCTCGGCCTGGCGCTCGGCGCGGGCCTGCTCGGTGGCCAGGTGCCGGTAGTAGCCGGCGCGGGACACCCGAGCACCCGGCAGATCCGCTTGACGCCGAAGTCGGCGCGGTTGTCGGAGATGAAGGCCCAGCGGTGGGGGCTCACTTCACCTCCCGAGCAAAATAAGCGGCTGTCTGGCGCAGGATCTCGCGCTCCAGCCGCCACTCATGCTCGGCTTTGAGCAGCCTGGCGTTCTCAGCCCGCAGCCGGGCCAGCTCCTCCGCCGTACTGACGCTGCCGTCGCGGCCCTCGGGCGCGGCCTGGGCCTCGTCCTTACGGACCCACGTCCGCAGCGACTCCGCGGTGATACCGAGATCCGCAGCCACCGCCGCATACGTCCGCTTCCCGGCGGCGGCGCGGTAGAGCGCGACAGCGTCCTTCCTGAACTCCTCCGGATGCGGAGACTTGCGTCCCACCTGAACATCCCTCCCTGGACCATCAAGATCCATTGTCAGGGTGTCCGCTCCAAAGGATCAGCCTCACACCATCTATGACGGCTTCGCTCTGGGCAAATGGCTCAACCAGCAACGCCACCGCCAGCGCATCGCCGCCCAACCCACCCGCCTCGGCCGGCAACTCACTGCCCTGGACACCTGGTGGAACCCGCCCTGGCCACTGGACTGGCTGCGGCACTACTGGGCCGCCCGCCATCACCTCCACGGCCTGCCCTCGGACATCGCCTGGTGGCCCGATACACCAGACGAAGACCAGACCCGGTAGTGGCTGCACGTACAACAGGGTGAGTGGCCGCTCCTACACGACAAGCAAAGGGAGTTGGTACGCAGCCTGGCAGCGGACACATGAAGTACAGGCCGCCGAGGCCTCTGCTGATCGCCTTCGCCTTCGCCTTCGATCCTCCGTACGGCGACATCCGCTCCGTAGGCCCAAAACGTCGGCAAAGACATGGGAGTAGCCAGTTGCGGATACCACCCTGCCCTCGCCACCCACCGGCAGGCCGCCCCGCCCTGCCTGGCGGACCCAGACATGGGGGCGGTTACAGCGTGGTCGGGCCCGTGGTCTGGCCTGCGCCCGGTGACCCGGCCATGCGCCTGTGCCCGTCGGGTCAGCACGGGCCTACGATCTCGGGGATGGCCAGTCGTGTGTGATATCGAAGGGCGCTCATGGCAAAGCTTGTGCGGCAGCAGGATGTGAATGCGTACGTGGGCTTTCACGCCTTCGGGTTGCAGGAGTCCGATGACGCGGACCTGCCGGTTCCCTTCCCGGACGACTTCAACCGGCACGTGTTCCTCAGCACTCACCCAGGGCGCCTGGATATCACCAGCGGCGGCCATACCCACACCGCCGCGGTCAGCGCCGAAGTGTGGGATGGGCCACCGCCTCAGCAGAACCGGGCCGACTGGGACGAGATGGCCGAAGCCAAATTTGAGTCGACCAGTGGTCAGGTAGCCGTGTGGTCCATGCACACGGGCCGGATGGACGACCTGATCACGCTGGCGGATTCCGGCGGTTCGTGGCACGTCCGTGTCCACTGTGCAGGCCGGGCCGAGGCCGCGGCCCTGTCGGAGGGCGAAGGCACTGGCCACGGTGTGGAGCGCTACCTCGTGCAGTTCTGGCCCGCCGCAGCATAGGTCATGTGACGATCTTCACGATGAAGCCGTCATCCATTCCGTCAATGACGCGGTTCTTGGCGTAGGAGCTCTTCAGGATGTTGCCGCCCGCCTGGTTGTCGTCGCCCGGGATCGGCTTCGCGGAGAAGTTGAACTCTCGTGCTTCCGCGTCGTAGTCATGCTCCGCAGCCCCTTCATACGTGCTCGCAAAGGGGTACTCGTCGCACTCCTTCCCTCCGTTGGTGTAGTTGCGTCCCCAGTACCGCTTGCACTGCTTGACCGCCGCCTTCCGGTTGTCGTCGATGCGGCGTGCGCTCACCGTCCGGTGGAGCGGATCCGCCGGCGTCTGCCCGGGCACCTTCTTCGCCGACATGTACGGCTTGGTGTCCCTGTCAGTGTGCTCGGGGCGGGGGCAGGCCGCCAGGGCAAGGCCAACCTGATGCGCTTCCGCACGGGTTGGTACGACTGTCTGTCCCGACGGGCGGATGCGTTGTTCGAGCTGACGGACGCCCTGCTGGCAGCCGGTCCGGTCATTTCCCTGCCCTACCTGTCGCTGGACGGGCTGCACCGTCGTGGTCACGGGAGCACCTATGCGGCTCTGGCCAACGGCCGTGCGGGGGCCGAAGCGGCACGTGCGCTGTTGGCCGACTCGCTGCCTCGCGCGTCGTGTCCGGTATTCGCGGTGGACGTGAGTGTGTGGGTCCGCAGCGACGCGGAGTGCTCACCCGGACGCGGCTACTACTACCACCCCTCGAGGCACTCGGCGGGACAGCCGATCGTGGCCGGCTGGGCCTACTCCTGGCTCGCCGGCCTGGAGTTGACGACGAACTCGTGGACCGCTCCGGTCGATGCCCGGCGCCTGGTCCCGGGCGAGAACCCGAGCACGGTCGCCGCCCGCCAGATCCGCGGCCTGCTGCAACAGAGTCCTGAACTGGGCCTGCAGACACCGCTGTTCGTGTTCGACCGTGGCTACGACTCCGTGCGCCTGGCCCTCGAGCTCACCGCCGCCCCGGCTCAGGACGGCTGCCGGGAGGCCGCGCCGCCACGGCGCGAAATTCGCCTGCCCCGACCCCACCACCTGGCCGGCCCCGGACGCCGTCCACACATGCACGGACGAGCAATACGGCGCGGTGACCGTGCAGATATGGCACCGCTTGCACGCCAAGACCCAGCAGCACGACGGCCACGGCAGCCGCGGCCCCCGCCCCATCGTCCCCGGCACCCTGGTCCGGCTCACCGTCGACCGGCTGCCCGGCCGGAGCCGGGCACCGAAGACCTTGTGGCTGTGGTGGACAGGACCACCCGGCCACACCCCCAATCCGGACCTGCTCTGGCGGGCCTACACCCGCCGCTTCGACATCGAACACACCTTCCGCTTCGCCCGCCAGACTCTGAACTGGACCCTGCCCCGGCCCCGCACTCCCGAGCAGGCCGACCGGTGGACCTGGCTCATCATCGCCGCCTACACCCAACTTCGCCTCGCCCGAACCCTGGTGGCCGACCACCGACTGCCCTGGGAGAAACCGCTGCCGCCTGCCCGGCTCACACCTGGCCGTGTCCGCCGACGATTTCGTCACGTTCAGGCAGCAGTGGGAACACCAGCCAAGCCGCCACAACCCTTCGGACGCTCCGCAGGCCGTCCACAAGGCACCCGGCGAGGACCCGCACCCCGCCACCCCGCAGTCAAAACAGCCGCAAGACCCGCGACCCACCACCCTCAGGGATAAAAGCGAAGCTAAGAGCCAGATCTAGATAACGATTCCCGTACAGCTCTACGCGGCCACCGATCAGACTGAGTTGGGATGGGGCGAGTGAAGCCACGGTCGACCGCCCAGCTCCCCGCACGAGCAGAGACACGTCCAGGCAGCCCTGAACGCCGATGCCGGCGAAGCGAGTTGCCCTATACCCACCTACGCGCCGGCCGGGTGGCGCTCGCGACCGTTGTTCGGGCGCAGGTGCCACGTCCTTTCCGTGGTGAGCTTGTGGACCGTATGCCACGTCGTCACGATGCGCGGCGTGCCCTTCCCGTCCATCTCGTGGCGGTTGATGGCCGTATCCCGTGACGAGGGGTCAGTGACCGGCCGTGCGTGGGGATTTCGCACCACCACTGCCACCTCGACCGTGTTCTCCCGCCCCATTGTGTTGAGCCTTGCGCACCTTTACTGTTCGGCTTTGCCTGAGTCTGTTTGATACTGATCGCTCAGGCGGTATGGAGGCCGCAGTGCGGAGTAAACGGATCGGTTCAGAAGCTGCGAGACCCGGCCGCCGTCGGTGGTGGAGGGTGATCCTCGCCACGGCCGCGACCATCGCCCTGGCCGCGGGCATGACCGCGCCCGCCGCGGCGCAGGACGTCGGCGGGAAGCAACCCGCCGCTGCGGCTGCCGCCAGTGCGGGGGCACACACGGTGAGTCTCGACGGCTACTCGTTCCTCGTCGACGGCAGGCGCACCTACCTGTGGTCCGGCGAGTTCCACTACTTCCGGCTCCCGAGCCCGGACCTGTGGCGCGACATCTTCCAGAAGATGAAGGCCGCAGGCTTCAACTCCACGTCGCTGTACTTCGACTGGGGATACCACTCGCCGAAGCCGGGCGTGTACGACTTCAGCGGGGTGCGTGACGTCGACAAGCTGCTCGACATGGCCGAGGAGGCCGGGCTCTACGTCATCGCCCGCCCGGCGCCGTACATCAACGCGGAGGTCGACAGCGGCGGCCTGCCCGGCTGGCTGACCACCAAGGCGGGGAACAACCGCAGTGACGATCCGCGGTTCCTGAAGTACGCGGACGAATGGCTGACCCAGATCGACCGGATCATCGCCCGTCACCAACTGACCAACGGGACCGGCTCCGTCATTGCCTACCAGGTCGAGAACGAGTACTACAACGGCTCGGCCGCCGGCCACTCCTACATGAAGCACCTGGAGGACAAGGCCCGCGCCGACGGCATCACCGTGCCGCTGACCGGCAACAACAACGGCACCTTCAACTCGGGTACCGGCGCCCTGGACGTCGACGGCCCCGACTCCTACCCGCAGGGCTTCGACTGCTCGAACCCCTCGAAGTGGAACGGCGTTCCGGACATCAGCTACGACCACCCCGCCGGCAAGCCGCTGTACTCGCCGGAGTTCCAGGGCGGTGCCTTCGACCCCTGGGGCGGGCCGGGCTACGACAAGTGCGCCGAGCTGATCAACGACCAGTTCGCCAACGTGTTCTACAAGCAGAACATAGCCGTCGGCGCCACCGCACAGAGCTTCTACATGACGTACGGCGGCACCAACTGGGGCTGGCTGGGCATGCCGGAGAACTACACGTCGTACGACTACGGCGCCGCGATCCGCGAGAACCGCCAGCTGGATCCGAAGTACTACGAGGACAAGCTGATCGGGTACTTCACGCAGTCCCTCGCCCCGCTGACCAAGACTGAGTCGATCAGGGCCACGCCGCCGGACGACTCCGCGGTCGTCGACACCGCCCGGATGAACCCCGACAGCAAGACGCAGTTCCACGTCCTGCGGCACGGGAACTCCACGTCCACCGCGGTCGACAAGACCCACATCGCGCTGGACTTCAACGCCCAACCGGCCGTGGACACCACCTACACCTGGGACGACCCCGACTCCGCGCTGCAGTACACCGGTTCGTGGTCGCACGTGGCCGACCAGAGCTACACCGGCGGCGACTACAAGCACACCGAGTCCTTCTCCAACAAGGCCGGTGACTCGGTGACCGTCCCCTTCGACGGCACCGCGATCCGCTGGATCGGGTCGAAGACCAACAACCACGGCAATGCCGACGTCTACCTCGACGGCACCAAGGTCGCGACGGTCGACGACTCCGGCGCCGAGAACCAGGCGGTGATCTTCCAGAAGACCGGCCTGCCGGACGGAGCGCACACCCTGAAGATCGTCGTGGACGGCAGCCACAGCTCGGGCTCCACCGACGACTACGTGGCCATCGACGCCATCGACGTGCCGACGGGTACCGCCGCCGCAGAGCCGACCTACCCGGTCGTGCCCCAGCAGCCGGGCACCGCGATCACGCTCGACGGACGCGACTCACACGTGATCGTGGCCAACTACCGGCTCGGCGACTCGCAGTTGCAGTACTCGACCTCGGAGATCATGACCAGCGCGACCATCGGTGACCGGGACGTCGCCGTGCTCTACGGCGATGCGGGCAGCGACGGCGAGACCGTGCTGCGCTACGCCTCCAAGCCCACCGTGACCACCAGCGGCGGCCCGGTCACGACAACCTGGGACGCGGCCACCGGCGACCTGCGCCTGAACTACACGCACAAGGACCTGATCCGCGTCAGCATCACCGGCGGCCGACAGCGCCCGCTCGAACTGCTCGTCGGCGACAAGGCCACGGCCAAGACCTTCTGGCGTCAGGACACAGCGGCCGGCCCTGTCCTCGTGCGCGGCAGCCACCTGCTGCGGACGGCGACCAGCCTGAACGGCGACCGCACCTTGGCACTCACCGGCGACAACGCCGACGACAAGAACATCGAGGTGTTCACCTCCGCCGACCACATCACCTGGAACGGCCGGACCGTCGACACCCGGGCCGGCGGCACGGGGAGCCTCACCGGGAAGATCCCGACGGCGGCCCCGATACACCTGCCGGCACTCACCAACTGGAAGCACAGCGAGGAGTCGCCCGAAGCGGCCCCCGGTTTCGACGACACCAGCTGGCAGGTGGCCGACAAGACGACCACCAACAGTGTCTCCGGCGTCAACGCGCTGCCGGTGCTCTACGCGGACGACTACGGCTTCCACACCGGCAACACGTGGTACCGCGGCCGCTTCCACGCCACCGGCAAGGAGACAGGCATCCGCCTGGTCTCGGACTCCGGCGGAGGGGCACAGGCGTTCTCCGCCTGGCTCAACGGCACCTTCCTGGGCAGCTCCACCACAGGCAGGGCCGACTTCACCTTCCCGGCCGATGCGCTCAAGTCCAAGGGTGACAACGTCATTTCCGTGCTCACCGTGAACATGGGGCACGAGGAGGACTACAACTCGACCAACGGCAACAAGACCGCGC
Organism: Streptomyces sp. NBC_00775; assembly: GCF_036347135.1. Taxonomy (NCBI): domain Bacteria; kingdom Bacillati; phylum Actinomycetota; class Actinomycetes; order Kitasatosporales; family Streptomycetaceae; genus Streptomyces; species Streptomyces sp. NBC_00775. Next base: position 10,794,197 of record NZ_CP108938.1, on the reverse strand, counting down.
GCGGCCTGATCAGCGCCTCCCTCGCCGGGGCACCGCTGACCGCCGTCACCTGGCGGCTGCAGGGCGTACGCGGCGGCGAGGACCTGCAGGACACGGTGCGCGGACCGCTCTCGACGGGCGGCCTGTATGGCGAGCGGGCCGGCTGGTCCCTGCCCGGTTTCCCGGACGGCAAGTGGAAGAAGACGTCCCTTCCGACGACCGACACCCGTCCCGGGGTCTCCTGGTACCGCTCCGACGTCGCCCTGGATCTGCCGCACGGCCAGGACACGTCGCTCGGACTGACGTTCACCGACGACCCGTCACGCAAGTACCGGGCCACGATCTTCGTGAACGGCTGGCAGGTCGGCAACTACGTCAACTACCTCGGGCCGCAGCACACGTTCCCGGTGCCGAACGGGATCCTGAACCCGAACGGCCGCAACAGCATCGCCATTGCCGTATGGAACCTGGACGGCAGCACCGGCGGCCTCGGCAAGGTGTCGCTCACCAACTACGGCAGCTACGCCTCGTCCCTGCACGTCGCGCAGAACGACAGCCCCCGCTACGACGCCCACACGTACGCGATGCCCAAGCGGCCGGGAGCGGACGTCACCCTGGACGTGCCGGACACCGCACAGCCAGGACAGGCCTTCACAGCCGAGGCGACGGTGCGGGTGCCGAAGGACCGACCGTCCGCCTCCCGACTGACGGCCTCACTCTCCGCGCCCGACGGCTGGGACGTGAGCGCCGCGAGCCCCGCGTCGGTCGAGCGCCTGCAACCCGGCCAGTCGGCCACCTTCACCTGGAAGGTCCAGCCGCCGACGGGGAAGCTGCCGTCCGCCTCGGCACTCACCGCGACAGTCCACTACCTGCAGAACGGACGGCAGGCCACCGGCGGTGACGAGCGCATCGTCGGCGGGATCCCGCCGGCTCCGCCGACCGGGAAGAGCGCCGTGAGCGACCTACCCTTCTTGTCGTCCACCAACGGGTGGGGCCCGGTGGAGCGCGACAGCAGCGTCGGTGAGCAGGCGGCCGGGGACGGCCGTCCGATCAGTATCGCCGGTGTCGGTTACGCCAAGGGCCTGGGCACCAACTCGGTCAGCGACGTCGAGCTCTACCTCGCCGGAAACTGCTCACGGTTGACGGCGGACGGCGGTGTCGACGACGAGACGGGTGGTGCGGGAACGGTGACGTTCTCCGTGATCGCCGACGGCAAGACCTTGGTGACCACGCCGACGATCCGCGGCAAACAGGCCGCGGTACCCATCGACGTCGACGTCAGCGGCGCCCAAGTGGTCGACCTCAAGGTCGGTGACGCCGGAGACGGCAACGGCAACGACCACGGTGACTGGGCGATGCCGACCCTGACCTGCGGCTAGGGCCCGTCTTCAAACGGATCTTGCCCAGAGCGGCAACGAGGTCAGACAGACCGCTGCCTCATACGAGGCGGCGGTCTTGTCGTATCTGCTCGGGCCCCGGAGGGCTTCACACCTCAGTCAAACGAGCAACTGGCTTCCGCCTAACAGCGGCAGGACCGGGACGCCGACGCACGGACCGTCCTGGTCGTAGACCTGCGCTCACATCACGCGACTCCGGGCCGCTCAGCATCGCCTACGGCGGCTGCCAACGAACCGGCCTGCTCATCCCGCACCGCAAACGACGCGGTCAGACGCACCTCAGCCCGCAGCAGGAGGCGGAGAACGCCGTTCACCGACGGGCGCGTGCCCGGGTGGAACACGCCCTGTCCCGGCTGAAGAAGTGGAGGATCCTGCGGGACTGCCGGCTCAAGGGCCACGGCGTTCACCAGGCGATGCTCGGCATCGCCCAGGCTCCACAACCTGGCTCTCACTGGATAACTCATGCCCCATACGGGACTTCCCAATGCTGATGTCAAGCCGATGCCGCGGCGGGAAGTGAGGCGTGTCAGCACTCTCTGTCACGGATCATCGCCCACAAAACATTGACACGACGGCGGGCGAGGGGCGGCCTGCTGCTGGGCGTGATGGTCACCGCCGCGGACATCGGCGACCGCACCGCCGCCCACGTGCTGCTGCGGTGGCCCTGGAGGCCCCCAAGGCGGCCCAGGCCGACGGCCGGTCCCCGACCGTCACCCCCACCATTGCCAGGCTGCGAAACTGCCACGATGATCACCATGCCTGCCGCCGTGCTGGACTCGTTGCACGGACTCGCCTTCGGGGACGCATTCGGCGACCGATGGTTCGGCATCCTGCGCCGGGACGGCCCGGCGGCCCTTGAGACGCGGACTCTGCCCGCGGAACCGATGTGGCGGTGGAGTGACGACACCGCCCAGGCGCTCGTCCTTGTCCAGGAACTTGCCGTGGGCGGCGGCGCCGTCGACCAGGACCGCCTCGCCGGGCGCTTCGCGGCCGCCTACGCCGGCGACACGCATCGCGGCTACCGGGATTCATTCGCAGTGCTCCGGCCTTCAGGCCGGGGGTGAAGCGAATCTGACGGTGGCGACGCGGAGCGTCGCGGATTCCGGTCCGGCGGAGCCGGATGCCGCGTATTCACCACCATGGCGCGGAGCGCCACGATGGCCGGTCCGGCGGAGCCGGGCGATGCTCACACCGGCCGGTTCTGCTGCTCGATTACTGCTTGACCACCGAGAGCGGGGCGCCGCCGACAGTGCCGGCGAAACAGGACCCGGACCAGAGCTTGTTGGCCCGCCAGTAGTGGCCTGCCAGGTCGGGGAACTCCTGGCGCAGTCGGCGGGAGGAGACGCCCTTGAGAGAGTTGACGAGTTCGGTGACGGCGACCTTGGGCGGGAAGTTCACCAGGAGGTGGACGTAGTGGTCCTCGCCGTCGACTCCGCCAGCTCGCCTTCGAAGTCCGCGCACACCGACCGCATGATCTCCTCCATCCGCGTCAGGTGATCGTCCGTGAATACGTTGTGCCGGAACTTTGTCACGAAGACCAAGTGCACATACATCACGAAAACACAGTGCCGACCAGTTCTGATCTTCTGCATGCCGCCGGTAACCCAAGTGTCTAGCGTGACGGTCATGCAGCTTCGGTACAGCTTCCGCCTGTACCCGGACTCCGGCCAACGCGCCGCGCTGGCAAGGGCGTTCGGGTGCGCCCGCGTCGTGTTCAACGACGCCGTGCGCGCCCGCGAACACGCCCGCACAGCGGGCGAGGCCTTCCCGGCGGCCGGTGAGCTGTCGAAGAGGCTGATCACCGAGGCGAAACGGACCGAGGCCCGCTCCTGGCTGGGCGAGGTCTCCGCCGTCGTGCTCCAGCAGGCGCTGCGCGACGCGGAGGCCGCCTACAAGAACTTCTTCGCCTCCCTCAAGGGCCAGCGGCAGGGCGCGAAGATGGGTGCGCCCCGCTTCAAGTCCCGCAAGGACACCCGGCAGTCGATCCGCTTCACGGCCAACGCCCGCTGGTCGATCACCGACTCCGGGCGGCTGAACCTGCCGAAGATCGGGGCGGTGAAGGTGAAGTGGTCACGCGCCCTGCCCTCCCAGCCCTCCTCGGTCACCGTGATCAAGGACGCGGCCGGGCGGTACTTCGCCTCCTTCGTCATCGACACCGACCCGCACGCCGACCCGCACACCGACGCCACCCGGATGCCCGACACCGACCAGATCGTCGGCATCGACCTCGGCCTCACCCACTTCGCGGTCCTGTCCGACGGCACGAAGATCGACTCCCCCAGGTTCCTGCGCCGCGCGGAGAAGAAACTCAAGAAGGCCCAGCGGGAGTTGTCCCGCAAGCAGAAAGGCAGCAAGAACCGCGAGAAGGCCCGCCTCAAGGTCGCCCGCGCCCACGCGAAGGTGACCGACGCGCGCAAAGAATTCCACCACCAGCTCTCCACCCAGCTGATCCGCGACAACCAAGCGATCGGCGTGGAAGACCTAGCGGTCAAAGGACTCGCGCGCACCAGACTGGCCAAGAGTGTCCACGACGCCGGATGGTCGGCGTTCGTGACCATGCTGGAGTACAAGGCGGCCCGGTACGGCCGGACTGTGGTGAAGATCGGCCGGTTCGAGCCGACCTCCCAGACCTGCTCGGCCTGCGGGGCCAAGGACGGACCCAAGCCCCTGAATGTCCGGGAATGGACCTGTGCCGCGTGCGGTGCGGTCCATGACCGGGACCACAACGCCGCGAAGAACGTGAAAACGGCCGCCGGACTGGCGGTTGCAGCCTGTGGAGCGCAGGTCAGACCAGGACTCGTCCTGGCACAGCGCGACGAAACAGGAAGCCAAGGATTCTCTCCCGAACCCCGTGCCGCGTAGCGGCACAGCAACGGACGAGAAGGCCAGAATCCTCGGGCTTCAGCCCGAGGAGCAAGTCAAGGAGCCTCGATGCACGACGTACTCCGCCGGATCGGCGCGGGCGAGCCCTGGCGGGAGGTGGTCGCTGGGCAGTTCGGCGGCCAGGGCTCCTGGGGTAACGGTGCAGCGATGCGCACCGCGCCGCTCGGCGCCTGGCACGCCGCCGACCTCGACGCGGCCGCCGAGCAGGCCGCCCGCCAGGGCGTGGTCTCGCACCACCACCCGGAGGCGGTGGCCGCGGCGGTGGCCGTCGCCCTTGCCGCCGCCCTGGCAACCCGTGGCCGGGGCGAGCCCGCTCCGGCCCGCCCGGACTTCCTCCACGCCGTCGCCGAACGCCTCCCCGACAGCGACGTCCGGTCGGGAGTGCGGGTCGCGGCCCGGATGTCGGAGCGCACCTCGGTCCGGCACGCCGCGGAGATCCTGGGCTCCGGCTACCGGATGTCCGGGCCCGACACCGTCCCGTACGCCCTGTGGTGCGCGGCGAGTCACCTCGACGACCTGCACGAGGGCCTGTGGTTCACGGTCGCCGGACGCGGCGACATCGACACCACCTGCGCCATCGCGGGCGGGGTGATCGCCGCCCGAACGGGCGTCACCGCCCTTCCCCCTGCCTGGCACGCCGCCCGCGAACCGCTGCCCCCGGTCGTGTCGGAGTGAGCCTTCCCCGGGCGCCTGCCGTGGCGCAGGCTCGGCGTTGCCGCGGAGCTCCTCGCTCTGACAAATCTGCTAACGATCACCAGATAGGCGATGTGCTGACCTGGGGATCTAATAGGACTCCGTTACTGATCTCTTCGGGTTGTTGTCGGGTACTGATCCCTGCGGTAGGCCGGTGGTATGCGGTACGCGCAGGGCGGCGGATTGACCGCTGAGCGGCGACAGTTTCGTGAGCGGATCCGGTACGAGATTCGACGTCGCGACCTCCGGATAAGACCCGACCGGACCCCGAACTCCGCCACACCACATCACTCGATGTATCCGGTGTCGGGGTCCACCTGCGAGAGGAAGTCCCGTATGGACTCCTCCAGAACGGCCCTGCCGACTTGCACCGGAGGGTGGTTGCTGAACCCGAACCCGTACTGGGGGTCGGGTCCGGTCAGCCAGGTGAAGTTGTAGGAACCCGGCTTGCCGTCCGGCTGGCTGACCTCGAACTCCTCACCGTCGACCGACATCCGCCACGGCTCGTTCGCCGCCATCACACCCTGCTTTCCTCGGCCCCGGAGATGAGAGCGCACGTGGCCCCAACTACATACGTGCCACGATCACACGCGCGTGTGGATCACACAACGTCACGCGTTCGGGGAACGGTCACGGCAACCGTTCCCTATCTGTGCTGTTCGGGCACGTTGGTGGCCGCCTCGTTGCGGGTGCTCAACGAGCGCTCGGGTCCGCTCCGTGTGGCGGCACGCAGATGCAGGCGGGCCAGGCGGTGCCCAGGCCGACCAACTCGTCGGCATCGGGATGCGGCCAGGAAGTCGACGGTCGGGTCGAGCACCTCGGGCGCGAACGCCGGGCCGAGAACTCGCCGTACCGCACGGCGGACTCCTCGTCCCGTCAGTCGCCGCTCGTCACTGCGACCCCGCAGCCACCAGCGTCGCGGTGATGGGTTCGAGCTCGGCGACCAGCTCGTCGAGCTCGGCGGGAGACAGGGCGTCGTACGGCGGGGCGGCGAGCTCGTCGGTCAGGGCTTCGATGCGTTGCTTGGTCTCTCGGCCGGCGTCGGTGAACCAGCCGTCGGCGTCGACGAGCCCGCGCTCGCGCAGACCGTCCATGACCGCGACCAGCCGCTCCTTCGGCAGGTGATGGATGCGCCCGAATGACTCCGGCGGGTGGATGCCCATTTCCAGCGCGCTGAGCACGTGGGCCTCCGTGCCGCCGATGCGTGCGCCGACGAGAGCGGCGACGTGCCCGTCACAGCGGTGCTCGCGCAGCATGGTTGCGGAATGCCACAGCCGGGCGACCGGGTCGCTCGGCACCGGAAGGGTGCGCATCCCGGCGTACATCACCCGACCTTCTGTGGGCGCGTTCGTCGCGGCTTTGGTCGCCAGGTCAGCGGCGCGCACCAGGCCCGGGGAGTCGGCCAGCTCGTCGCCGAGGATCCGCCGTACGGAGGCCGCGCTGCCCCGCTCCCGCGCGGCGACGGACGCCTCGGGCGGGATGGTCTCCCACGCGCTCGGGATGTGCCGCGCGGCCTCGCCGTCGGCGAAGCTGTAGAAGGCCGCGTGCACGACCTGCGCCGGCACCCGCCCCAGCGGCGCGGCGCGGCTGGCGAAGTAGCCGTCCCAGTAGGTGCGGTGGCCGAGCGCGGCCAGCTCCTCGTTGCACTCGTCGGCGAAGTAGGTGACCAAGCAGATCGGCTCCAGGAGCTCGAACATGCGGCGAGCTGTGTGAGTCATGGCCTACATCATGCCTGCGGTCACGCCCCGTGGAGCAGTACGGGCCGTTAGATCAGCTTCTGGGCACGGCAGTTGAACGTCTGACTCTTCGTTGACTTGCTCCTCGGGCTGAAGCCCGAGGATTCTGGCCTTCTCGTCCGTTGCTGTGCCGCTACGCGGCACGGGGTTCGGTGGAGAGTCCGTGGCTTCCTGTTTCGTCGCGCTGTGCCGGGACGAGTCCTGGTCTTACCTGCGCTCCGCAGGCTGTAACCGCCAGTCCGGCGGCCGTTTTCACGTTGATCGCGGCGTTGTGGTCCCGGTCATGGAGGGTCCCGCAGGCGGTGCAGGTCCATTCCCGGACGTTCAGGGGCTTGGGTCCGTCTTTGATACCGCAGGCCGAGCAGGTCTGGGAGGTCGGTGTGAACCGGCCGATCTTGACCAGGGTCCGGCCGTACCTGACCGCCTTGTACTCCAGATGTCGAACCGGTCGCGCTGCTCGATGAGCGAGGCCATGGCGTACGGCGAGGAGCAGTCCATGCGGATCTCGCCGTCCCAGTCCAGCGTCATGAAGCGCCAGGTGGGATCGGTGAGCGGGTTGACGACCGTCAGGTCGAGCCGGTGCTGTTCGGCGATCCTGCCCCAGTAGGCGACGGAGGCGCCGCCCAGCGGATCGGCGCCGATGCGCACGCCGACGGCCCGGATCGCCTCCAGGTCCAGCACGTTCGGCAGGTCGGCCACGTAGGTGCCGAGGAAGTCGTAGCGGCCGGTGCCGGGTGCGGCCAGGGCGCGGGTGTACGGGATGCGCCGTACGTCCTTCAGGCCGCCGGTGATGATCTCGTTGGCGCGGTCCTGGATCCAGGAGGTCGCCTCGGAACCGGCGGGGCCGCCGGTCGGCGGGTTGTACGTGAAGCCGCCGTCGGCGGGCGGGTTGTGCGAGGGGGTGACCACCACCCCGTCGGCGAGGCCGGACGTGCGGTTCCGGTTGTGGGTGAGGATGGCGTGCGAGACCGCCGGGGTGGGCGTGTAGCCGTCGGCCTGGTCGATGAGGACGCTCACGTCGTTGGCGGCGAACACCTCCAGCGCCGCGATCCGCGCGGGCTCGGACAGGGCGTGGGTGTCGGCGCCCAGGAAGAGGGGGCCGTCGGTGCCCTGGGCGGTGCGGTACTCGCAGATGGCCTGGCTGGTGGCCGCGATGTGGTCCTCGTTGAACGCCGCCGCGAGGGAGGAGCCGCGGTGTCCCGAGGTGCCGAACGCCATCCGTTGCCCGGGCTCGGCCGGGTCGGGGTGCAGCGCGTAGTACGCCGTGACCAGGCGGGCCACATCGATGAGGTCCTCGGGCCCGGCGACCTGCCCCGCTCGCGCGTCCTGCCTCTTCCCGCTCCTCCGCAAGAGGCGACCGCTTCGTACGGCCCTCATTCCCCCTGCCCGGCCCACCGGGACGCGCACCGGGCGGCGGTTGTGGCACGCCTCCGACGGGTGCGACGATGCAGACCGGTCGGCGAAAGGACACCACCGACGTGACGCACGAGGACCAACGGCCGCCCGCCGCCGTGCTGTTCGACGCACTGGGCCCCGACTACGAGAAGGCCTTCGCCCACGCTCCCGCCCACCTGTCGGCGCTGGAGTGGCTGATCGAACGGCTACCGCCCGCCGCACGGACACTGGACGTGGGCAGCGGCACCGGGCGGCCGACCGCGGCCGCGCTCACCGCGGCAGGGCACTCGGTGCTGGGCGTCGACGTCTCCCCCGTCATGGTCGAACTCGCCGCCCGTCAGGTCCCCGAGGCCGAGTTCCGCTGCGCCGACGTCCGGGATCTCCCGCTCGAAGCGGACTCGCTCGACGGCGTGTGTGTGTTCTTCTCGCTGTTGCAGATGACCCGCGCAGAGCAGTCGGCTCTGACCCGGCGCCTGACCCTGGCTCTGAAGCCCGGCGGGCATCTGGTGCTGGCCACCGTGCCCGCGGACGTGGAGGACGTCGAGGTGGTCTTCATGGGCCGGCCGGTCCGCGCGACGAGCTTCGCCGAGGAGGACTTCATCGGCATGGCGGAGGCGGCGGGGCTGACGGTGCTGGCCCGGCACAGCACCATCTTCGCCCCGGAGCACCCCAGCGCCGGACCCGAGCCCCACCTCTTCCTGCACTGCCGCCGCGACGAGACCGGGCGCTGACCCTCGGGCGCTCTCCACGGAACCACCGGAAGGCCACCTCCCTGGTGGGCATCTCGGCCGCCAACTCCACCACAGCCAGGCGCTCATCCCGCTGATGCGTGCGACAGGTGCCCAGCTTGGCGCAACTCCGTCAGGACTGGGTGAGGCCTAGGGTGGCCCGTCAGCGCGTCTGGCGGGCCACCTTCCTCTCAGTGGGTGTCGGTGCGCCGTTCGAGGCGGGTGCCGTGGCGAAGGGTGATCGACATCAGGTCGCTGGGGGCGTTCAGCTCCAGGCGGTGCCAGCGGCCGCGGGGGACGATCACTGCGGTGCCTGCCTGCAACTGCACCATGTCCTCCGCGCCGCCGGGGATGGTGGAACGGAAGTACAGGCGGACGCCGCCGGTCAGGCAGCACACCGCCTCTTCGGCCTGCGGGTGCATCTCCCAGTGGTCGGCGTGGACGTCGGCGTCGGTCTCCACGTGGAACGTCGCGATCTGCCAGGCGTCGGAGTCGGTGCTCGTCATCTGCCGTTCGGCGGCTCGGACCTCGCCGTCGGGGCGGAACTGCAGCGCGGAGGCGAACAGGTCGATGGGAGGCGTCGTCATGAGGGCGTTCCTTCCAGTGCGTTCTTTGCGGGAGCTGCGGGTTGCGGGTCAGGTAGGGCGGCCCGGCTTCGGGGCAACACTCCGATCGCCACGGCTGCCGCGACGACGAAGAGGCCGGCGGTGAGGGCAAGGCTCAGGGCGTAGCCGTCGTTGAGCGCGGCGGGATCGGTGGCCGGGCCGGTGCGGAGTGCGGCGACGGTGGCCAGGACGGCCAGGCCGACGCAGCCACCGAGTTGGCGGGAGCTGTTGAAAAGGCCGGAGGCCATGCCGGCCTCGCGGGAGGCGACGCCGGTGGTCGCGGCGGCGGCGACCGGGGCAAGGACCAGTCCGACGCCGACGCCGGTGATGACGCAGGGGCCGAGCACGTCGGTGAGGAAGCCGCCGCCGGGGCTGATGAAGGCGAACCAGGCCAGGCCCGCGGCAGCCAGCAGCGCGCCGGGCACGAGGGCGGCTCGGGGGGTGCGGGCCGCGGTGACGCGGGTCGCGATGATGATGCCCGCGAGAAGGCACACGGAGAACGGCAGGAACGCGGCGCCGGTCGCTGCGGCGCCCATGCCCAGGACCTGCTGCATGTACAGGGACACGAAGTAGAACGCCGCGAACTGCCCTGCCGCCGCTAGGAACACCAGTACGTTGGCGCCGGCCACCCAGCGGCTGCGCAGCAGGCCGAGGCGCAGCAGCGGCGCGGTGGCCTTGGATTCGACGAACGCAAAGGCGGCCAGGAGCGCGGCTGCGGCGGCGAGCGTCGCCACGGTGGCCGGGGATCCCCATCCCCGGACGTCGGTGCTGACGACGCCGAACACCAGCAGCCCGACTCCGCCGGTCGCCAGGACGGCGCCGAGCACGTCCGGCCTCTCGCGCCGGTCGGGCTGTGCTCCCGCGGGCACGCCCGCCGGAACCAGCGCGAGAGCCGCCGCCACGATGGGCAGGTTGACCAGCATGACCCAGCGCCACCCCGCGTACTCGGTCAGCAGACCACCTGCCAGGACCCCCAGCGCTCCCCCTGCGGCGTTCACCGCGCTCCACACCCCGAGCGCCCGGACGCGCCGAGGACCCTCGGGGAAGGTGGTGGTGAGCATCCCCAGTGCGGCGGGAGCGGCCGCGGCAGCACCCAGCCCCTGGCCGGCACGGGCGGCGATCAACTGCCAGGGCTCCTGCGCCAGTCCGCCCCCCAGCGAGCACAGCCCGAAGACGGCCAGGCCCAGCACGAACAGCCGACGGTGGCCGTACAGGTCGCAGGCGCGGCCCCCCAGTAACAGGAGTCCGCCGAAGGTGAGCGCGTAACCGTGCACGATCCACGACAGGTTGAGCGGCGCGAATCCCAACGCGGTGCGGATTGCGGGCAGTGCGACGTTGACCACCGACATGTCCAGGGCGAAGACGAACTGGGCGACGGCCGCCGCCGCCAGCACCGCTCCGGGTCGCCCCCGTGAGTTTTTATACATGTATAGAAACTAGCGTCGAGGGATCACCGTTGTCGAGACCTGAGGAATGATGGGGACATGCCGCAGCCGTCCGCACCGCGCAAATCCCCTGGCCGACCTCCCCGCATCTCCCGCGAGGAGGTCATCGGGACGGCCCGCCGGATCGTGACCGAGGAAGGCGTGAGCCGGCTGACCATGAGGCGGCTGGCCACGGAGATCGGCAGTACGCCGATGGCGCTCTACCACCACGTCCGCAACAAGGAAGAACTGCTCGTCCTGCTGCTGGACGACTACGCCGCGCGGGCACTGCGCCGCCCCGAACCGCCCGTCCACCCCCGCGAGCGAGTCGTCGTTGCGACTGCTGCGATCCACGAGGCACTCGCCGCCTGTCCCTGGATCGTGGAGGTGCTCACCGCCGATGACCTGATGTCCACGTCAGCGCTGTGGTTCGTCGAGCAGATCGTCGACGGCCTGGTCGAATGCGGGCTGTCCCCCGAGCAGGCCGTGCACGGTTACCGCGCGATCTGGTACTACACCGCCGGCGAGATCGTGGTCCGGGCGACAGCGGCCCGGCGGCGCGAAGACGATGACCGTGCGACGTACCGGGAGCAGGTCTTCGGCAATCTCGACCCGGGCGAACTGCCCCGATTGGCACAGGTCGCGGACCGTTGGGCATCGCTGACCGGCGAGGACACGTATCTGGACGGGCTCCGAGCCCTGGTGGACGGCCTCCTCGCCATCCGCTGACGGCCAGATCGGCGGCAGCTGTCTTCCGCGAGATCGCTCGCAGCGGCGGTGAGGCGCCGACCACTTGAGCCCACCACAGCTTCGGTCATGATCACGTCACGACGACAGGATCGTGCGAGGACGGTAACAAACCCAGATCTTGGATGAACTGACTGATCGACAACGATCAGAATGGCCGCATCGCTTGCGCATCGACCGGTCCTGGTACCGGTCTCGGGGGAGTAGGAACTCGGTATGAACGAGAAGCCAGACAGAGCCGGTTCGGGACGTAAGGGCCTGCACGGCACCCTCTTGGGAGCGGCCGTGGTCGCGGTCCTGCTGGGGGTCACCGCCTGCCAGCCTTCCGAGGGTGACGGCAAGGCCGCCGCCCCCTCGAACTCGGCGTCGACCGGGGGGAACAAGTCCACTGCGTCCTCGGGCGACACCGGCACCGGGACCGCGAGCAGCAGCGCGGCTGACGAGCAGACCGGGGACAGTGGCGAAACCGGCGGCGGCAACGGCACCACATTCCAGGACTGCAAGGTCACCGACCTTCGCACCGGGGTCGAGCTTCAGGATTCGTCCGGGGAAACCCCTCGCCACTTCCTGCTGACGGTCACCAACGGCAACAAGACACCGTGCGTCCTCAACAAGGCACCCCAGGTACGGCTCGGGGCCGGTAACAACGCCCCGATCGTCAAGTCGCTCGAAGAGCCGGACACCGAGCCCCTCGTCGTCGAAGGAGGCGGCAAGGCGTACGCCGGCCTGTACATCTTCGGCAACGACGAGGGCGGCGAGGCGGAATACGACCAGGCCGACCGGTTCACCGCCACCCTGGTCGCCGGTGAGGGGACCGAACTCAGCGGCACTCTCCTTTTCGACCTGCCTGACGGTCTCGACTCCGTCTCCTACGACGACGCTGCGCGCGTGAACGGATGGGCGGGCACCGAGGGCCTGGCGATGCGCCCGATCAACCAGCTCTGACCGCTCCATGCGACGGCGTGGCGCGCGTCGGCCTGCTGCTGGAGGACCTCTGAGAGGGCGTCAAGTTCCTTCTCTCTCGGTTCGGATCGCTCGTTCGACGATCGGCGACCCCGGGACCTGCGATCTCCGGGAGGTCGTGAACGCGACTCCTGCGCTGCCAGGTGAGGGAGAAGGCCCGCCGATGAGAGGACCCGTCCCGACGTGGTCATCGACACCCAGTCCGTGCGCGCGCCCGCGGGGGTTCCGAAGACCACGACGGGACGGGACGCGAACAAAAGGACGCCGGGCCGCAAGCGCGGACTCGCCGTCGACGTCCTGGGGTTGATCGCCGGCGGCGTCGCCATGGGCGCATCAGCCCATGACGACGCCGCCGGGACGGCCCTGCGCGACCAGATCGAGCACTTGACCGCCACTCTGGCCGAGACCGAGGCACATCTGACGGAACTCGCCACGACCCGGAAGATCATCGCGAAACTCGCACAGACCGGGGTCGACCCGAGCCCTCACCCAACTCGGACGAGGCCGCCACCAGAAACGGACTTACCGCCCTCTTAGGTCTCTGTCGTGAGACGGCTGGATCAGGCCACCGGACGGATCCGGCCGTCGGCCTTGTTGTGAAGTGCGGCTTCCAGCCGGTCGCGGGCCTCGGTCTGGGCGACCGGGCGCGTCGATGACGGCGACGTGGAAGCCGTCCGCATGGGAGGCCGACGACCAGAGGACGCCGGGGATGATGCGGTGCTGGACCGCACCTCTCCGTCCGCGGTCATGCTGCTGGGCTGCTGTCCGGGGTGGCCGAAGGCGGTGTTCAGGTAGCCGTCCGGTTCGCCCGCCTCGGTGGCGCCGTAGTCGACGGCGCCCATGCTCTGCTGCCGCAGGTTCGCGACGGCCAGGGGCAGCGGCGCCTTCGCGCTGTCGGAGATGAGGATCAGCGGTGCGATGAAGTCGTTCCAGGCCGCGAGGAACGCGAAGAGACCGACGGTGATCAGTCCGGGTCGCACCGCCGGGAGGAGGATCCGCCGCAGCGCGCCCGATCGGTTCGGTCCTGGGCACCGTCGCGACGGCGCCTCCCGCTCACGCCGCGACGGCGTTCGCCTCCACCGCGGTCAACCAGAACGGCGGCAACTGCCTTGGTTTGCCGGGCAGTTCCACCGCCGACGGCATCCAGCTCATCCAATGGGCCTGCCATGGCGGCGGCAACCAGACCATCATCTTCACCCCGGTCGGCGGAACCACCGACCAATACGGCATCGGCACGTCGACCAGCGGAAAATGCGTGGACGTCAACGGAGCATCCAGCGCCGACAACGCCACGATCGTTCAGCGGACCTGCGGCACCGGGGCCGACCAGAAGTTCCGTCTGGTATCGGTGACGATCAACGGAACGAATAACGTCTTCAACCTTCACGCGGTCCACTCCGGCAAATGCGTCGCCCCGTCAGGGGACTCCTCGGCCGGCAACACCGGTCTCGTTCAACTGCCCTGCAGCAACGCGACATCACGGGCGTGGCGGCTGCCCGGCTTCACCGGCAGCGACGGCGGCTCGACCACTCCCCCGACGAAGACCGTCCGGGTGTTCTGGCTGAAGCCCTCCGACGTTCCGTTCGACCAGCGATACCCCGACGGCATCGCCGACGTGATGCGGGAGGCGCAGCGCTACTACAAGCAGGAGCTCGGCAAGACCTTCACGCTGAACAACCCCGTGGTCGAGGTCGTGGGCGGTGACCAGCCGCGCAGCTGGTACGAGAACACGCCCAACGGCGGTGACCGTTACTGGTGGGCCGTCACGAACATGCAGAACGAACTCGCCAGAAAGTTCGCCTGAACAACCCCGACAGCCGGTGGCTCAACGTGGGCGAGATCAGTGCCGAGGGAGAAGGCGCGGGCGGGGGCGCCAGCCCCGGATGGGTCGTGCTGAGCGGGCACGACGCCGACGGCGCCGCGGGCACCAGCGGACAGTCGATGAACCGCTGGTACGGCGGGATGGTGCACGAACTCGGCCACGCCTTCGGCCTGCCGGACTCGGCCTCGACCGACGGCACATCGATGTCCGCATCCTTCTACGACTACCCGAACACCCACTTCCACCAGAGCCAGAAGAACCAGATCCTCAACGGCCCCTCCGGGAGCTTCTTGTCCTGACGCTGACCGCCGGCAGCGAGGCATCAGTGCGATGCTCCGCTGCCGGTCACCGCGGCCCGGGCCCACCCCCCTTTGAGGTCGGTTGCCCTCGGCGCGGACGTTGGCGGGATGATGGCAGGCATGCGCATCCGCATCGACGCCGTCGACCTGCCCGGCCTCACCTGCCCGGCCCCTGTCGACGGCAATGTCCCTGAGTACGGCAACATCCACGTCGCGGTGCAACGCCGCGACCGTCCGGCCGAACTCCTCGCGCCCCAGCACGGTGACGCACCGTCCGCGACCTGGACCCTGGAGTGCACCACGCGCGTCTCGCCGACCGGAACCGAGGTCAAAGGCCCCTACGTGCAGGACCGTCTGGGTCGGCGGTTCATCTACCTTTCGTGGGGCACGGTCGACGAGTCGGGCACCTTCACGATGTTCCGCCGCGCCAAGCTGATGCTCGACGTCATCCCCGAAGACGTACTCGCCTCCGCCGCACGCGACGGACTGCTCGTCGGACGCCTCGGCCTGACCGACGCGCAGGGCGGGCCTCTTTGCGCACGAGTCCAGCCCCCGCACATCACCTGGACCGCCGAACGTGCCGGCTAGGAGAGATTGCAGCACAGCGGACTACAGCGTGAAGGGGGTGTGAGCGTGGCGGACCTGTACGCCTCGTACTCCGACCTCGCCGCGCACGAGACCGAGGGCGTGTCCTACGTACGCCGCTCGGTGCCGGTGGCCGACGCGACGTGGTCCAGCATCGCCATCCACGGGGGCGGCATCGAACCGGGTTCCGGGGAGGTCGCCCGCGCGGTCGGCGCGGGTCTGATGGCGCACTACGAATTCGCCGGCATCAAGTCCACGGGCAACACGTCCTTGCACGTGACGTCGACCAACTTCGACGAACCGACCTGCCAAGCCATCGTCACCTCGTCGCTGCGCTGCCTGTCCTTCCACGGCTACACCGGCACGGCGGGCGTACCCGAAACCTCCCTCGGCGGCCTCGACACCGCGACCGCCGACCGTCTCCGCTCCGCCCTGACACGGGCCGGGTTCCTGGTCATCGACGCGGCGCAGGAGATCAGCGGCAATGACCCCGTCAACGTCGCCAACCGCACGAGCATCGCCGCCGGCGTCCAACTGGAGATGTCCCACGCCCTGCGTGCGTCGTTCTTCCCGAACGGGGACCTGACGCGCGCGATGCGGGACAGCGGGAAGCGCACGGCGACGTTCGGCCGGTACGTCGCCGCCATGCGCTCCGTGTTCGAGGGCCGCGCCCCGGTGTGTCAGTTCGCCAGGCGCCAGTGCTGGTTCGCACCGCCTGTGCAACTCCACAGCTGGACTTTCGTCCCGTTGGCGGTTCCCTGGCCGTTGGCGTCCAGGCAGAGGCCCGACTGCACTGCTGTGATCGTGCCGTCGGAGTTGATGTTCCATTGCTGGTCTGCCTGCCCGCTGCAGTCCCAGATCGCCGCCGGGGTGCCGCTGCCCTGGCCGGAGGCACCCAGGCACTTGCTGCCGTAGACAACCAGCTGCTTTCCGGCGGTGTGGGTCCACCGTTGGTTGGAGCCGCCGTTGCAGTCCCACAGTTGTGCCTGCGTGCCGTTGGCCGTGGTGGAGTTGTTGATGTCGAGGCAGCGCCCCGACTGCTGGCCGATGATCTCCTGATTGCCGGTGGACGGTGGCGGGTTCGAGCCGAACTGTGTGAAGAACTGCCACACCGCTGCCGACGTCCAGGTGCGCCAGCCGTCACCGGTTGAGCCGTCTATGGGGCCGGGGTCGTGGCCCGCTCCGTCGAACGCGGCCCAGACGACGGGGTATCCGGACCTGCATCCGGAGTAGGTGGTGATGATGTGCGTCAGGCTTCCGTAGGCCGGCTCGGGCGCGTTCTGCGGAGTGCAGCCGTTCGCCCGGACGAAGGTGTCGCGCAGTTCTCGTCCCGACGAGATGGGCAGCACGTTGTCCCTGATGCCGTGCAGACCCATGTAGGCGATGGGCTGAGTGCCGCCGTTACACCCGCTGAGGTTCGCGCCGGAGTAGACCGCGACCGCGCGGAAGACCGTCGCCCGGGAGCAGGCGAGGGCGTACGACATGGCGCCGCCGTAGCTGAAGCCGGCGGAGAACAACTGCGTCGTGTCGACGCACAGACCTGCTTCGATCTGGCTGACCATGGCGTCGACGAAGGCCACATCCTGGCCGCCGGAGTTGGCCCAGCCGTTGCCGATGCCCTGGGGGGCGACGAAGATCGTGCTGTTGTTCGCGTTGTCGGCCAGGCGCCGCAGGCCGTAGTAGGACCAGTTGTACCCGTCCGTTCCGCCCGAGTCGACGTCGTTGGCCGTACCGCCCCGCCAGTGGAAACCGAAGATCAGCCGGTAGGGGTGGTTGCTGTCATAGCCGGCAGGAACCCGCAGTATGTAACTGCGTGTCTGGCCGCCGCTCTGAATCGTGTGTGTGCCGCTCGTCAGCGTGGGGGCCTTGCCGCAGCCGGCGGCGGCCTGGACGGCGTCGGCGGTCGTGGCCGACGCGGGCGCGCCACGGCCGCTGCTGAACGAGGTGCCCGCAGCTGCCAGGACGAGAAGTACCGCGGTCATGATGGACATTAAGAGCGGTGTGCGTTTCATACGCGCCTTCTTCCGTAGTCGGGGGATGGGCAGAGAGCGTCGTCGGTCGCCCGGGTACGGGTGCTGTGTGCGGCGGTGACACGACAGTGGTCGAACCGATTCGGTGATGCCGTTCCAAGCGCCGTTCGCTGTGGCGGTTCAGACCCCGGTGATGGTCCATTCGTTGTTGGTGCTGGAATTCGGCGTCCACATCACCGTGGTCGAGCCGACCGTGGTGCTGCCGCTGCCGTCAAGGGCGGTGCCGGTGCCCCGATTGACGATCTGGTAGCGGTTGTTGCCAAGGCTGTTGAGCGACCACTGCTGGTTGTTGCCGCCGTTCCACGCCGCCTGCCGGGCGGGAGCGCCGTTGGCGGCATCGCCCCAGCTGTCGGCGGCCATACCGTTGGTGCGGTTCATGATGCGGCAGTAGCCGTTGCCGAGGTCGATCAGCTGCCACTGCAGGTTGGCGCTGCCGTCGTAGTTCCACTGCTTGAGGTTGGAGCCGGAGGCCACGTTGCCCCCGCTGTCGAGCACCAGCCCGCTGGTCACGTTGGCGATCTGCACCCAGGTCGTGGAGCCGCCCGGCGCGCCCAGAACGGGTATCTCACCGGAGAAGGTGAGCTTGACCGTGTACGCCAGGGCGCTGAACGGCGGGTTGGACGACGGCATGGCGAGGTGCAGGCCGGAGGCATCCTGGGCCGGTGCGGGCAGGTTGATGTAGGTGCCGGCCGTGTTGTTCAGCAGTTGCGCGCCGGTCAGGCTGCTGAGGTTGATCTGGTTCGCGTTCAGCGTCGTGATGGTCATGGTTCCGCCCTGCCAGCCCAGCGCGGTGGCGTACAGGACCTTGTTGTCCCGACTGCGAGTGAACCGGATGTCCTTCGGTGTGCCGGCCACCGGGCCGCTGAACGAGCCTCCGCCCATCTGGGTGGGGCCCTCGCCGTAACTGGCCCAGGAGCGGGTGGCGTAGACCGCCTCTCCGAAGCGGCCGAGCCAGTCGCCCATGGCGAGCAGGATCGACTGCTGGCCGGAGGGGATGGTGCCGTCGGCCATCGGAGCGATGTTCAGCAGCATGCTGCCGCCCTTGCTGACCCGGTCGAGCAGCGAGTGCAGCAGTGCCTGCGTCGAGTAGTAGCCGATGCCCACCGTGTAGCACCAACTGGAGGAGGAGATGCTGTCGTCGGTCAGCCAGTAGGGGGTGAGCAGCCCTGCCGGTCCGCCGCGCTCGAAGTCGTAGACCTCGCCCTTGTTGTCGAGGCCGTCCTTGTAGGTCGCGACCACGTCCTTGTTCCACGCGACCGCCTGGTTGTAGTAGTGCGCGAGGAACTGGAGCCGGTAGGACTCCTGCACCAGGCCCAGGTCGAAGTCCTGCCAGACCAGGTCGGGCTGGTAGCCGTCGATGACCTCGGCCAGCTTGTCGTACCAGAGCTTGTTCTCCGCGGCCGAGCCCTGCTGGCCGAAGAGGACGCGCAGCGCCGGGTCCGACTGGTTCGGCACGTGGTCGTAGAAGCCGTTGAAGTGGTAGGCGTGGTGCAGGGAGGCCATGAACTTCAGCCCCTGCCCACGGATGGCCTGCGCGTGCAGCCCCAGGAGGTCGAGTCGGGGGCCGTGCTGGACCGAGTTCCACGGGCTGGAGCGGCTGTTCCACATGGAGAAGCCGTCGTGGTGCTCGGCGACCGGGCCGGCGAACTTCGCGCCCGCGGCCCTGAACATCTGCGCCCAGGCGTTCGGGACCCAACTGCCGCCCTGGGAGGCCAGTTTGGGGGCGAACTGCACGTAGTTGCCGGCCTTGTCGCGGGCACCGTCGATGAAGTTGCTGTACGGCCATACCGAGGGGTCGCCGTAGGTGGCGATGTGGTGCTGGTTCTCGTTCGAGCCGCCGATGTACATGTTGCGCGGATACCACTCGTTCCCGAACGCGGGAACGCTGAAGACACCCCAGTGGTAGTAGATGCCGAACTTGGCGTCCTGGAACCAAGCCGGGGCCGGGGGGTGCTGGTCCACGGAGGACCAGCTCGCGGTGTAACTTCCGGGGCCGTCGGTCGCGGCGGCCTCGGGGGCGAACCGCAGCAGGCCGAAGGCCGTCGCCGCGCCGGCCGCCGACAGCAGTCGGCGCCGGCTGAGCGGCAGGGAAGAGGAGGACATGTGGGGGCCTCTCGGGGGAATCGACGGAGGTGATGCGGGAGTCGGCGTTCGTCGGCCGGTCACCGGTTCAGTCGCGCGTCCACTTCTGATTGCTGCCGCCTGTGCAGGTCCACAGCTCCAGCAAGGTGCCGTTGGCCGTTGCCGAGTCGGTGGCGTCCAGGCACAGGCCGGACTGGACACCGGTGATCGTGCCGTCGGCGTTGATCTTCCACTTCTGGTTGCCGCCGCCGTTGCAGGTCCAGATGTCCACCTTGGTACCGGGGCTGGTGCCCTGGCCCGCGGCATCCAGGCAGTCGCCGCCGTAGACCCGCAGCTCACCGGCCGAGGTGTTCGTCCACTGCTGGTTGGCGCCGCCGTTGCAGTCCCACAGCTGCACCTGGGTGCCGGCCGTCTGCGACTGGTTCGGCACGTCCACGCACCGGCCGGAACCGGCCCCGACAATCGCCGCGGTCGTGCCGCCGCCGGGTCCGCCGCTGCCGGGGGTGATGGACAGGTTGTCGAACTGCGCCGTCTCGGTCTGGCCGGTCGCGTAGCCGACCTGGCCGCCGGCCCAGCTGTAGTCGTTCACGGAACCGACCGTGGAACCGTCGATGACGGCGGTGATGGAATTGCCGGAGAAGGTGAGGGCCAGGGTGTGCCACCGGTTCGTGCCCAGCGCTGTGGTCGTGCCGCGGGCCAGGGTGGAGACGTTGCCGTTGGTGTTGGAGTTCAGGATCGACCAGGCTCCGGTGTCACTGACCCGCAGGCGGTAGGCGTTCAGCCCTCCGGTGCTGCCGTAGTCCTGTGCGTTGGCACGTCCGATCAGCTCGGCGTATCCCGGCTGTTCGAGCATCACGTCGGAGGAGACGGTGTAGTTGCTCCAGCTCACCTCGCCGAGCAGGGCGTGCGGATCGGACAGCGCGTCCCAGGTGATCGGCTTCTGCGGGCTCATCTGGCGTACGCACTTGCCGCTGCGGCCGCCGCCGCAGCCGACCGCCTCGAAGGCGCCCTGCCAGTCCATGAGGTATTTGGCCTCGGTGCCGTTGGCGTAGCTGTCGAAGGAGTCGCTGTACGGCAGGCTCATCGCGCCCTGGCCGGGACCGACGGCGGTGCCCTTGCCCTGTCCGGTCGTGGTGGTCAGGGTGTACACGCGGCCGGGCTGTACGGTCACGCTGAAACCGCTGCCGGACGGGGTGATGTCCGTGGCGTGCACGAAGTAGTCGGCCGGGTTGTTGGAGTTGACGTCGGTCGACCAGACGTGGACGGTCTTCGTGGACAGTCCCCCAGTGACGTTGAAGTCCAGCGTCTGAGCACTGCCGGCATCCATCGTCTCGATGACCGTGGAGTAGTCGGAGTTGTTCGTGGACTTCAGTGACACGTAGCTGCCGTTGTTCCGGTTGCCGCCGATGTAGCCGCTGGAGGCGTCGAGGTAGCGCCATCCCGGGGCGGTGAACTGGCTGGTCTGTGCCATCACCCAGGCGTTCTTGCCGATGGCGTAGTAGCCGGACCACGGCTGCGGGGCCAGGGCGAGACCCATGGTGGGGTAGGGCAGGTTAGGCGTGAGCGAGGCGACCACCGGCCAGTTGAGATAGGCGGTCATCCGGCCGTCGATGTATCCGCGGTTGATGCCGCGGGCCACTGCCGGCGCTCCCGCGTTGTAGTCGTCCGAGCCGTTCTCGCTCGCCCACAGCGGCTTGCCGGACGAGGTGGCGGCCGACGGCACCGCGCAGTTGGACTGGGAGGACCGGTAGCCGCAGGGGTAGTGCGTGCCGATGACGTCCACCGAGGCGGCGAACGCCGCGTTGGAGTTGACGTCATTGGCCACGGACCAGTCCGAGTCGGCTGCGACGATCTTGACCTTGCCGTAGCCGTTGGTGTTGAGCGCGCTGCGCAGTTGCTCGTACCAGGAGATGTTGTAGCCTCGCTCGTTCCACCCGCCGAGATAGTCGATGCTCAACCCGTGCTGCTTGGCGCAGCCCAGCCACGAGACCAGATAGTTGACCATGTCGGTGGACCAGAAGTTGCCGCCGCCGATCCAGCCCGGCGCGCCCCAGGCGAGCCCGTACAGCTTGATGTCCGGGTTGCGCGCCTTGGCCTGCTCCATCAGCCACCATTCGTAGCCCCGGTTGCAGTTCAGGTCGGACCGGGTGTGCTGGTGGCTCGGCTCGGCCCCCGAGGTGGAGTTGGTGTCGCCGCCGATCTCGGCTTTGAGGATCTGCAGGGAGGCGCCGTAGCCGGGCCGGAACAGGTAGTCCAGGACCTGGCCGCGTTGAGGTTCGGGATAGTCGATCAGGAGTCTGCTGTTGCCGCCCCCGCCGCTGATCGCGCCGACGCCGTCGAAGGTCCGGCCGCCGGACGTGCCGTTGATCGTGATCGAGGTGGCGGCATGGGCCGGCTCGGCGGTCGTGCCCACGATCCCGCCGGCGGCCAGGACGAGACCCGTGAGCACGGCCGTCGAGGCGCGTAAGCGCCGGAACAACCGGCTGAATGCTGACACGATGCGTTCCTTTCGCAGGGGGAGGCGTCCCGTGGCCGGTGTGGTGGCTCCCGTTACGGGACCTGACGGCGTGGTCAGCGGAGGATGAAGTCCTGGTTGGTACCGGGCGCGTTCTTGCACGGCCACTGGTCCAGTTGCTGGCCCAGGTTGCTGTCGGCGCCGTAGACGTCAAGGCACAGGCCGCTGTTCTGGTTCTGGAACTCGTAGGAGCCGTCGGACTGCCGCAGCGGCAGCCAGAGGCTGTTGGCCGCCGCGCCCGGGGTCTGCTGGACGATGTCCGGGGTGCCCGCCGTCGTGGAGCTGCCCGCCACGGCCACGTCCTGGCCGGAGTTCTGGGCCCGCAGTTCGCCGTAACCGCCCGAGGCCGGCACGAACTGGAACTGCTGGTTGCTCTGCCCGTTACAGGTCCACTGGCCGATCGAGGCGCCCGCGCTGCCGGAGTTGCCGTAGACGTCCATGCACAAGTTGTTGTTGGCGACCACGAGTTGGTGGTAGCCGTTCGGGAAGCCGCCGCTGGACGAGGCAGGTGTCAGGTAGACGGCGAATGCGTCGTGCGAGGCCTGGAACGTGATCGGCACGGTGATCGAGCCGCCCGAGGCGCTCACGTTCTGGTTGTACACGATCTGCGGGGCGGCGAGCGGCGCCTGGTCCGGGATGCGGTGCACGGTGACGTTCACGCTGCCGGCGTTCGCCAGCCAGGGCACGGACGCCAGCCCGTTGAAGGTCACGGACGCGGAGCCGGTGTTCCCGTTCGAGTCGCCGATGATCGCCACCGCACGCTTGGCGGTGGAGTCCTCGGAGGCGGAGATCGCCGTCGAGCCGACCTGGCCGGAGGTGGCCACGAGGGTGCCGGTCATGTCGGCATAGTCCCGAAGCGCCCACCAGTTGCCGGTCGGCTGCCAACTGCCCCCGCTCTGGGTCAGGACTCCGGTCAGGTTCGGGGTGACGCAGCACACCCAGTTGCCGCGCATCGCGTTGGTGTACCCGGACTGTGCGAACCGCGCCAGGTACCACGCCGTCACGCCGGCGGTCTGCCGGTCGGCCGGCTGGTACTCGTTCGCGGACAGCGGCAACGGACCGATGCCCGCCGCAGTCAGGGCGCTGTTGAGGGACTGCCCGACGGTGACCGGGTCGTCGACGTCGCCCTCGTCGTGGTTGGTGATCATGTCCGGCACCGTCCCCGCCGCCTTCACGTGCGCGAGCCAGGTCTGCCATTCACCGGGGTTGCCCTGCGGGGTGAACGCCAGGGACGGTCCCACGATCTGCGCCCCGGGGGCGATGCGTCGGATCTCCCGGTAGGCGGTGTCCCACATCTGGAAGTACTGGGCGCTGTTCACGCCCCGAGTCCAGAAGACGGAGATATCGGGCTCGTTCCAGATGTCGTAGGAGAACTTCAGTCCCGAAGCCTGCAGCGCTCCCACCGTGGAGTCGATGAAGCTGATCCAGTTGGAGCAATTGCCGTTGTCGCACGGGTACATCGTGTTCGACGGCTGGCCGCCGTTCGCACCGTAGATGTCGCTGACCAGCACCTGGTACTGCGCGTGATACGGCGGTTGGGTGAGCCGTTTCGCCTGCGAGATGATCGAGCCGACGTCGGCCCGAGTGGCCGAACCGTACTGGTAATTGTCCTTGATCCAGCCGCCGGAGAACCATCCGCCGCCGCGGAACGCGTTGATGCCCAGCGGCTGGATGAACTGGTCCACGGGCTGGCTGCCGTCTTCGCTGAATCCGTAGAGGAACCCCTCCCCCACGCCGGTGGACGGCCCGCGCGGCGACGCCAGGTTCACGCTCAGCGACTCGCCCGAGGCGGCCTGACTCGCGGCCGTCGACAGCAGTTGCAGCATGAGCGCCAGGACGACGCCGGCTGCCAGCATCAGACGGCCGGGTCTCACTCTCGTCCTCATCCGATCCTCCCGCGGTTCAGCGCCGCCGCGCTGCGGCGCGCATGATGCACAGGGCCGGCTCCCCTGTGAGGGCAGTCCGGTGCGGTGGCACGCCGGGACGGCGGCCGGGCGCCGCCCCGGTGGAGGTTCCTTACGAGGTCAGCTCAGCGACCATTGCTGGTTGGATCCGCCGTTGCAGGTCCACAGCTCCACGGGGGTGCCGTTGGCGGTGGCGGCGCCGGTGACGTCCAGGCACAGGCCGGACCAGGCACTGGTGATGGTGCCGTTGGCGTTGAGGTTCCACTGCTGGTTGCTCTGGCCGTTGCAGATCCAGGTGATGACCTTGGTGCCGGGGCTGGTGCCCTGGTTGGAGGCGTCCAGGCACAGCCGGCTGCTGCCGGAGTACACGGTGAGTTCGTGGGAGGAGGTCTGGGACCAGGTCTGGTTCGCCGCGCCGTTGCAGTCCCGGATCTGCGTCTGCGTACCCGCCGTCGTCGACGCCCCCGGCACATCCAGACACCGGCCCGCACCCACCGCATGCAACGCCCCCGTCGTGCCGCCACCGCTTCCCGCCCCGTAGCCGGCAGCGGTGATGGCGGCCTGGACGGCGTTCTCATTGGCGTCGGATGGGTAGCCCGCCGTCATCGCGCCTTCGAAGAACTCGCCCACCCCGGTAGGACTGTTGTCGCCTCCGGTGCCGAGCAGGACCGAGCTGTCGAGCTTCATCGGTGAGTAGCCGTTCGGCAAGGGGCCGGAGAAGGTGGTGGTCAGGCCCCCACTGGCGCCGTTGCCGTATTTGAGAGTGAAGTTGCTCGTGCCGTTGTTCTTCAGCCACGCGCTGACGAAGGGGTAGTGCACGCCGGAGTTGTTCGGGTCTTTGTTGGAGCCGGTGTTGGTGTGGTACATGCCGTTCTCCAGGTCGGCCTCGACCCATGGGCCGCTGCCGGTGCAACCGCCGAACCAGCAGGCATTGCCCCAGTAGATGGCGTTCATGGTGGCGTTGCCGGTGTCGGTGTGCGAGTTCTCACCGCTGCCGTAGTCGAAGCAGCACCACTGGTTCGTGTAGTTCGACGACGTCACCATGTAGATGCCTTCGGGCTGGGAGCCGGTGGCCACGCCGCTCGCGTGGTCGATCCGGTAGCCGACGCCGGGGGTGACCTTGACGCCGAAGACCTGGTGGCCGGCCGCGGTCACCGGCAGGGCCATGGCGTCCGCCCCGACGTCGGATCCGTTCGGGCCGGGGCCCTTCCAGTAGCCGCCCCAGGAGATGGGCAGGTCGTTGTGCCTGGCGGTCTGGTCGTAGATCTTCGTGATCGTGCACGAGGTGCCCGAGCAGAACGAGACCTGGGACGCGGCGTCGGCGTACCCGCCCGTGCTGAGCACTCCGATGTCGCGGTAGCTGTGATCGGAGGCCCGCTGGATCTGGTACAGCGGGCCGTTGTACGACGTGAAGAGCGCCCGAGTGGTGGCATGCGCCGTCACACACGGCGTACCGCCCGCGGCATAGATGTCGCACGGAAGCGACGTGGCGGCCGCGGCCTGCTCGCGGGCGTTCGCGGAGTGGGCCACGGGTTGGCGGGTGGCGGTGGTGCCGGTCTGCGGGGACCGGGCGAACGCGGGTGCGCCGAATGCGGCCACGACCATCACCAGGGCGACCAGGAACACGGTGGGGAAACGCCTTCGTCGGCGATCGGTGGCCGGCTTGAGCATGGAGACCTTCTCCGTCCCGGTGCCGTCCCACGGCACCGACACTGTCGGCGGTCGATGGGAGGACGCCCGACTGTCCGCGGGAGGCAGGCTGCGGGCCGACCCCGCCGGTGCCCGGCCGAGTCGCGCCGGGCGGCTCATCCCAGCGTCCACTGCTGGTTGCTGCTGCCGTTGCAGGTCCACAGTTCGGCGAGGGTGCCGTTGGCGGTGGCGGCGCCGGTGACGTCCAGGCACAGGCCGGACTGAACGCCGGTGATCGTGCCGTTGGAATTCAGTGTCCACTGCTGGTTGCTCTGGCCGTTGCACGACCAGATCTCCACCTTCGTCCCGGGGGCGGTCCGGTTGTCATAGGCGTCCAGGCACATCTGACCGCTGCCCGAGTAGACGGTGAGCTGATTGGACGTGGAGTGTGTCCAGGTCTGGTTGGCCCCGCCGTTGCAGCTCCAGATCTGCACCTGGGTGCCGACGGTCGTGGTCGAGTTCGGTACGTCCAGGCACTTGTTCGCGCCCACCGCGTGCAGCTCACCGGTCACGCTGGTGCCGCCGCCGCTGGTGCCGCCGGAGACCCGGTACATCACCGTGCCGTGCGCGGGCACCGAGGCGCTGATCGTGCCCGAGGTGGTCGAGGCCGCCCCCGACCACAGGTCGGTCAGGGCATAACTGGACGCCCCGGTCTTCCCGATCGCGGCCGCGGTGGTGGTGATGGTCGCCGTCGAGCCCGTCTCGTTGAACAGGGCCACCGACACGTCCCCGTTGGCCAGCGGCTTGGCCAGCACGTCCAGGCCGCCCGAGGACGACACCATGGTGCCCTGTTTGCCCAGGGAGTCCTGGTCGACCGCGATCACCCGGGAGTTGGTCAGCGTGGACAACGTGTCCGCACTGGCCGAGGGGATGTTGGTGCCCGCGATCAGCGGAGCGGCCATCTCTGCCCACAGACTGAACTCGCTGCGGCTCTCGGTGGCCGTCATCGAGCCGTTGCCGACTTCCAGCATGTCCGGGTCGTTCCAGTGGCCGGGGCCGGCGTAGGAGGCCAGTCCCACGTTGCTGTGGAAGATCGACAGCATGCTGGAGAAGCTCGCGTTGATGTCCCCGGTGGTGCGCCAGCTGTTGCCCACGCCCGCGCCCCAGGTCCACACGTTCTCCTGACCCCAGTTGCACAGGCTGTACAGGATCGGCCGGCCGGTGGCCGCGAGGGCGTCCCGCATCGTGGTGTACCGGCCCTGCGCCGGTGCCCCGTTGCTGTTGCAGTTGTCGTACTTCAGATAGTCCACGCCCCACGACGCGAACGACTGCGCGTCCGTGGTCTCGTGGCCCAGGCTGCCCGGATATCCCGCACAGGTCGCGGTGCCCGCGTCCTCGTAGATCCCCAGCTTCAGTCCCAGCGAGTGCACGTAGTCCGCGGTCCCCTTGATGCCGTCCGGGAACTTGGCCGGGTCCGGCACCAGGTGGCCGCCGGAATCGCGGCTGTGCGTCATCCAGCAGTCGTCGATGTTGACGTACGAGTAGCCCGCCGCCTGCATGCCGTTGGTGTGCATCGCCTGCGCGGTGGACTTGATCAGGGACTCGGTGACATTGCAGCCGTACGCGTTCCAGTCGTTGAAGCCCATCTGAGGAGTCAACGCGAGCCCGTTGCCCAGCGCGGCGGCCGGCTGCGCCGTACCTAGGGATACGAGGGGGACGGCGACGCAGAACAGCGCGGCCGAGAAGACGAGCGCCAGCATCCCGCGCAAGAACAGTCGCGGGGACAATGGCGACAGACGTCTGACTCTCGCGGTGGTCATGGGCATGATTTATCGACTCCTGGGCCGAGTTGGGGGAGAACACGCCTGCGTGCAGGGAAGCGGGGCAGGTCCGGTGGCGGTCCTTCGGACGGGCCGGAGGACCGCCACCTGCCGAACGTGCGAACGGACGTCAGCGGTAGCCGGCGGCGGTGATGTTGGCCTGCACCGCGTTGTCGGTCGCATCGGAGGGGTAGCCGGCGACCATGGCGCCCTCGTAGAAGGTGCCGGCGCTCAGGTTGGCGCCGCCGCCGGGCTTGCAGCAGTCACCGCCGCTTCCCAGGACGATGGCTCCTTGCTTCTTCATGGGGCTGTATCCGCTCGGAAGCCCGCCGTCCCACAAGGTGGCCAGGCTGCCGGATTGCGCGTTGCCGCCCTTCAGGGCGAATCTCGACGTCCCGTTGTTCTTCAGCATCGCGGTGACGAACTTATTGGGGAAGGCCCGCTGGTTGGGGTTCCAGGACTGGCTGCCCCCGGAGAACAGGCCCCATTCGAGATCGGCCTGCACCCAGGGACCGCTGCCCGAACAGCCGCCGAACCAGCACTCGGTGCCGAAGTTGATCGCGTCCATCGCCCCGGCGGCGTCGGCCTTCCTTGTCGTCTCGCTGTTGCCGTAGTCGAAGCAGCAGCCGCCGTTGACGTGGGTGCCACTGGTCACCATGTACGCCCCTTCGGGCGCCGCACCGGTCGGCACGCCCGTCAGGTGGCCGTCCCGCCAGTAGCTGTTCCCAGGGTTGATGTACAGCGAGTACGCCTTGGTGCCCCCTGCGGTCAGCGACTCGGAGGTCGCCTTCGCCGGGCTGCTCTGACTCGATCCCGGGACCTGGGCCGACCCCTGGTACCACAGGTCGTTGCCGTGTCCGGACTGGTCGTAGACGACCGTGATCACGCACGAGGTACCCGCGCAGAACGAGTCCTGCGCCGCCGCGTTGGCGAAACCGCCGGGCGCCAGCACGCCGATGTCCCTGCTTGCGTTGTCCGACGAGCGCCTGACCTGGTACAGGTTGCCGCTGTACGCACGGGAGAGCGCCCGCACCGTGCTGTGCGCCGCCACGCACGGCGTACCGCCCGCGGAGTAGAGGTCGCACGGGCCCGACCCGTCGGGCGGCGGAGAGGTCGACGTGCTCCACTTCTGGTTGCTCTGGCCGTTGCAGGTCCACAGGATGACCGCGGTGCCATTGGCCGTGCCCGCCCCGTTGACGTCCAGGCACAGGCCGGACTGAACGCCGGTGACGGACCCGTCGGAGTTCTGTCGCCAGAGCTGGTTCGACTGCCCGTTGCACGACCAGATGATCACCGGGGTTCCCGGAGCGGTCTGGTTGTTGTACGCGTCCACGCACCGGGTGCCGCTCATCGTCCTCAGCTCACCCGCCGACGTGAACTCGAACGCCTGACCCGCCTGGTCGTTGCAGTCCCAGATGTCCAGCGCCGTGCCCAGCGTGTCGACGTCGCCCTTGACGTCCAGGCACCGCCCCGACGCCGAGCTCACCAGGCGGGCCGTCGCCGCCGACGCCGGCCATGTCGACGCGGTTGCCAGCGTCATGGCCAGCAGCGCCATCACGCACAGGGCGGCGGCCACCGGTAGGCGCGGAGCCGCGGGGCTCCGGGACGGAACGGATGAAGGCTGCATTCTGTTCCTCGAATAGGTGGGGGAAGGCGACAGAGCGTGCCGTGCCTGTCCGAAGGGAGACGCTCAAGGGCCGCCGCTGCCACCGGCCCGGCCTGCGGTTCCGGGCGTTTCGTGACACGGGGACTTCCGTGGCGTGTGCGGCCGGCGGGTCGGACCGTCCGGCCGCACACGCGAGTTCCGTTCGGCTTCGAGTCGTCCGAGCCGTCCGAGGCGTTCGGAACGTCACGGCAGCCGGCCTGACCGGCAGTTCAGGCGGACCGTCGACCGTTCCCGGCGGGTGCGGCCGACGGTGGAGGGCGCGGCCGGGGGTGTGATCCGGATGAGGTCATGGCGTGACTCACCTCTGCAGACGTGGGGGAAGGGGAGCCCGGGAGCACCCACAAAGGGCACTCAGACATCCCATGTTCCATAGTGATTCCACAGGTTCTTCCCCGCTGTCAATAGATGTGACGCCTCATCAGACTCACGATCCATCCCATGTTTTGCCTGGTCAGCCCGGCGTGACGGCATGACGACACGCGCGTCCGGCGACGGTTGCCGGGCGCGAGTGTTCGTTGCCTCCCCCGAAGCGGTCGGGGCCGGAGCGCGCGCTTGGCGCAGATCACCTCACCTGAAGCTCCAGTGCTGGTTGGCACCGCCATTGGAGTCCCAGATCTGGACCGGGGTCCCGTTGGCGCTCTGCCCGCCGGGGACCTCCAGCGCCCGGCCGGAAGCGACGTTGGTCAAGGTGTACGAACCGTCGCCGTTCTGACTCGCCCGCCAGTGCTGGTTGCCACCGCCGTTGGAGTCCCAGATCTCCATCCGCGTGCCGTTGCCCGTCTGACCGCCCGGCTCGTCCAGAACCCGCCCGCTGCCGACGTTCGTCAGCGTGTACGAGCCATCGCTGTTCTGACTCGCCCGCCACTGCTGATTCGCCGCGCCACTGGCATCCCAGATCTGCAAAGGCGTGCCGTTACCCGGCTGTCCGCCCGGTACGTCCAACACCCGGCCCGCAGCGACATCGCTCAGCGAGTACACCGCGCCGGAGACGATGCCCCCCGGGTTGCCGGAACCGCCGCCCAGCGCGGACAGGGACGCGTCGTAGGCCGGCTTCTTGTTGCCGTTGTTGTCGAACAGCAGCGGGTTCTCCCCCGTCCGCCACGAGTCGCTGTCCCTGATCCCCCACACGGTGATGCCGGTGCAGCGAGCCACGTTCATGCACGCCCGGACCGTGTTGGCGTAGGCGGTCGACGGCGCCTGCGCGATGTCGAGTTCGGTGATCTGGACGTCGACACCGAGGGCCGCGAAGTTGGACAGCGTGGTCTGGAAACTGGCCGGTGGGCCGCCGGTGCCGAAGTGGCTCTGGAAGCCGACGCAGTCGATGGGCACGCCACGCGACTTGAAGTCCTTGACCATCGCGTAGACACCCTGGGTCTTGGCGTCGGTCCAGTTCTCGATGTTGTAGTCGTTGTAGCAGAGCTTGGCCGAGGCGTCGGTGGCCCGGGCGGTGCGAAACGCCTCTTCGATGAAGCCGTTGCCGAGCACGTTCTGGAACACCGAGCTGCGGTGCTGGGTGGAGCCGTCGGCGAAGGCTTCGTTGACCACGTCCCAGGCGTAGATCTTGCCTTTGTAGTGGTTCATCTCGGTGGTGATGTGGTTGTTCATCACGCTGCGCAGGGTGTTGGCGTCGCCGATGGAGCTGACCCAGTTGGGCAGTTGGCTGTGCCACACCAGGGTGTGGCCACGCATCCGCTGCCCGTGCGCGGTGGCGTGGCTGACGATCTGGTCGGCCGGGCCGAAGTTGAAGTTGCCGCGGGACGGTTCGATGGTGTCCCACTTCATCTCGTTCTCCGGGGTGATCATGTTGAATTCCCGGTCGAGAATCGTGGAGTACGTCGAGTTGCCGAGCTTTCCGGCAGCCACGGCGGTGCCGAAATAGCGGCCGCTGTCGGCCGCGGCCGCGCCGAGCGTGCCGGAAGCAGCGTGTGCGGCGGGGCTCGCTGCCCCGGTCAGGGCCAGTACCGTGCCCGCCATCAAGCCGGTGGCCGAGGCCAGGACCTTGCGGAGGCGGGGCTCTTCGGTGAGCCAGGACATGAGGAATCATTCTCCTTGGATGGGGAGGACACCGGTCACGAGCCGGTGCCGCGGTGGAGTCGGGTCACGGGTTCAGGAGACCGGCAGAGCGGTCCATTGCTGGTTGGCGCCGCTGTTGCAGTCCCACAGGACCAGTTGCGTACCGTCGGTGGTGGACGCGCCGGGGTCGTCGAGGCAGCGGCCGGAAGCCGGGTTGCGGTAGCCGCCGTTGTACGCCTGCCATTGCTGGTTGGCGCCTCCGTTGCAGTCCCAGATCTCGATCTTGGTGCCGTTGGCGGTGCCGTGGCCGGTGACGTCGAGGCACTTCCCGAGCGCCTGCAGGGTGCCGTCGGAACGCGCGGACCACACCTGCGCGTCGGAGGTGTTGCAGGACCAGATCTGCGCGGCGGTCCCGTTGGCGCTGTTGCCGCCGTTGACGTCCAGGCACTTCCCCGCGATTCCGGAGCGCACCTGCCCGCCCACGGAAACCGGCGGCTTGATCCAGCCTGCCGCGTCCGCGGCCTGGATCCCCGCGTTGAAGGCGTCCGCCATCTTGCTGAAGCCGCTGTCGTTGGGGTGCAGGGAGTCCGACAGGTCCGCGGCGGTCAGGGCGCCCATGTCCACCAGGCGTACGTGCTTGCCGGCCGCCTGCTCGGCCTGGACGATTCCGGGGAGCTTGGCGTTGAACGCGGGCCGGTTGGCCTCCTCGGTACCGCTGGTGGAGATGATCACGGTGCCGACGAGGACGGTCGCGTCGGGTGCGTCGCTGGTGATCTGGTCGATGAGCGCGCGGAGCCGGTCGGCGGCGGTCGGGATCTGATAGTTGCCGTTCAGATCGTTGGTACCGATCTCCAGGGTGACCACGTTCGGTCGGTAGCGGGCCAGCACGGAGTCCGCGATGCCGGCCAGCTGGTCGATCCGCCAGCCGGAGTGGCCTTCGTTGTCCGGGTCGGACATGGTGCCGTTGCGGCCCGAGCCGACGAAGTCCAGGGCGTGACCCTCCGCCGCCAGTCGGTTCCCCAAAAGACCGCGGTAGCTGTTCCCTGACGGGCTGCCGACGCCCCAGGTGATCGAGTCGCCCATCGGCATCACCCGCAGGGACGCGGGCGCGGCGGCGGCCCGTGCGGCGGAGGGCGGCGCCTCGGTGCCGGTGGCGGCCGCGGCGGGCCATGCGGCGCCCATGCCGAGGGTGGCCGTCAGCGCCGCGGCCAAGGGTGCCCAGTACTTCTTCATCAGCGTTCCTCACTGGGTGCGGGACAGTGGGTGGGGTGAACGAACCGCTGGTCAGCGGGGGGTGAAGTCCTGATTGGTGCCGGGCGCGTTCTTGCACTGCCACTGGTCCAGTTGCTGGTCCAGTTGCTGGCCCAGGTTGCTGCCGGCGCCGTAGACGTCGAGGCACAGGCCGCTGTTCTGGTTCTGGAAGGAATACGAGCCGTCGGACTGCTGAACCGGCAGCCACAGGCTGCTGGATGCTCCGTTGGGAGCCTGCTGCACGATGTCGGGCGTACCGGCGGTCGTGGAGCCGCCCGAAACCGCCACGACCTGACCGGAGTTCCGCGCCTGCAACTGGCCGTAACCGCCCGACGTCGGCACGAACTGGAACTGCTGGTTGCTCTGCCCGTTGCAGGTCCACTGGACGATCGCGGCGCCCGCACTGCCGGAGTTGCCGGTCACCTGCTGGGCGCCCGTCACGACCGGCTGCTGCCCGGACATGGCCTGGTAGGTGATGGTGTGGCCGTTCTGGCCGCCGTCGCCGGAGCCGAAGGCCAGCGGCTTGGACTGCCGGTAGGTGCCACCGGCCAGGTAGACCACGACGTCCGCATCGGCCGCGAGCTGGTGCGCTGGCTGCTGCGCCTGGGCGATGGTGGCGAACGGCTGCTGGGCGGTGCCGTTTCCGCCGGGAGCCGCACCCGGCGCCACGTACAGGGCGGCGGCCGCCGCCTTGCGCTCGGCCGGTACCGCGCTCACGGCCCCCGCCGTGGCCACGCTTCCAGCCAGTAGGGCGAGCAGGGCTACGGGGTCGGCCCAGCAGCCGCGAAGCACTCTGGGCCTGGACATCCTCATCCTCCAGTGGTTGCGCCGGTGATCCGGTGGTTTCGGGGCGGTCTGGCGTTCTTCGCCGTCGCAACCGCTGGCATGACGCGCCCGCCTGCCATCGGTCGAGGGTGGACCGGTCGTTCTGGCCGTGCGGCCGGAAGGTCCCGCGGAGCGTGCCCGGCCGCTGGCCGGCGCCGGGCACGCGGATGCCTGCGTCCGACGGCGAGTGCGGCCCGTGGCCGGCGGGTGAGCCGGCCACGGGCTGGAGCGGCTCAGCTCAGCTGAGGCTCCATTTCTGGTTGGATCCGCCGTTGCACGGCCAGAGTTCGGCCAGGGCGCCGTTGGCCGTGGAGGCGCCGGTGACGTCGAGGCAGAGTCCGGACTGGGTGCCGGTGACGGTGCCGTCGGAGTTCACCTGCCATTGCTGGTTGGCGCCGCCGTTGCAGGGCCAGGTCACCACCTTGGTGCCGGCGGAGGTCTGGTTGTTGTACGCGTCCAGGCACATCTGACTGCTGCCGCTGTAGACGGTCAGCTGGTTGGAGGACGTGCGGGTCCAGGTCTGGTTGGCGCCGCCGCTGCAGTCCCAGATCTGCAGCTGTGTGCCGGCCGTGGTGGACGAGTTCGGCACGTCCAGGCACTTGCCCGCGCCCACCGCGTGCAGCGCACCGGTGCTCGTGCCGCCGGAGGAATTGCTGTATCCGGCCGCGGTGATGTTGGCCTGAACCGCGTTCTCGGTGGCGTCCGACGGGTAGCCGGAGGTCATCACGCCTTCATAGAAAGTGCCTTGGGCGCCCTTGCTGTTGTCACCGCCGATGCCGAGGATGATGGCACCCTGCTTCCGCATCGGGTTGTAGCCCGAGACGTTGGGACGCGCCCCGTCGTAGAAGGTGGACAGGCCGCCCGACTGCGCGTTGCCCCCGCGAATCGCCCAGTGGTTCGGGCCGCCCTTGACGATGGCTGTCGTATACCGGTGGTTGATGGTCGGGTCGTTGGCGTTGTTGCCGGCGTTGACTCCGGAGAACAGGCCGTTCTCCAGGTCGGCCATGATCCAGGGACCATTGCCCGAACCGGAGCCCCAGACCCTGATGTTGCCGAAGTAGATGGCCTCCATGGTGCCGTTGCCGTCGTCGTTGCTGTCCGTCTCGGCATTGCCGTAGTCGAAGCAGCAGCCGCCGTTGTAGTGCGTGCCGTCGAAGATCGCGTACATGCCCTCGGGGTTGTCCCCGGTCGCGATGCCGTTGGTGTGGTTGTTGCGGTAACCCGTGCCGGGTGCCACGAAGACGCCGTAGGCCTTGTGACCGCCCACCATGGTGGGCGCGGCGGTCGCGTTCGCGAGGTTGTCGGGGCCGCCCGCGGCACCGCCCGCGGGCGCCTGGGTGAGGTTGTTGCCGCGGCCGGACTGGTCGTAGATGATCGTGATCAGGCAGGTCGTCCCCGAGCAGAAGGAGTCCTGCGCGGCAGCGTCGGCGTACCCGCCCGCACTCAGGACGCCGATGTCCCGGGTGCCGTTGTCGGAGGCCCGCCGGACCTGGTAGAGCGCCCCGTTGTACGAGGCGTACAACGCGCGCGTCGTGCTGTGCGCCGCCACGCAGGGCGTACCGCCTGCCGCGTAGATGTCGCACGGCCCCGACGTGGCGGCCCGGGCTGTGCCGGCAGTGGCCGTGGCTCCGGCCAGCGCACCGGCGACGAGGGCGGCCGCGGCCCCCGCCCGGGCGAACGTCCGCAGCCGAGAGCGGGGCGAGCGCGCCGACGGACCGATATGTGGCTGATCCGGGACATTTTCCGGCCTGACACGGCGTCGTAACGCCGCGAGCAGCCGTTGGACGCCACCGCGCCCGGACAGCGGGGGGCGTCTTGTGCCTGTGGTTCCCATCTGATCTCCCTAGCGTGCGACGCAGCCCCAGTCGGGGTGTGTTGGTATCGCGGGCAATCGGAAGCGCTGGAAGGTGCCGTTTTGCAGTGGGATTGCAGAGAGGTTTCGGAGGGTGACGGTGCTCCCGATTCCGCTGGGCTGTCAAGGGTGTGGAGTCGCCTGCCGCGAACCTTGTCGCGAATCGATTCGATAGGCCGATTCCTGCGACTCGGGACCGATCGGCGCGCTCGAGCACGCCCGACCTGTCGGCGGGCAAGTGGCGGCATGCCCTTCCGTCGCGGGGCGCGGTGAGTCGCGCGGGCGACTCCGACAGCCGGGCCGGACAACCCGGATGACCCGCTGTCACACCGGTGAACAGGGATGCACCACCAAACCCGAGCGAGGGGGAGCCAGTTGGAAGTTCACTGGCCGAAGCGGGGAGCCCCGGCCCGGCGCGTCGGCACCCCCTTCGCCTCGCGGCACGCCATTGACCCCATCCCCGGCCGGTCGTAACATCCGTCGAAGCGCTTGCGTGGAATCGATTCGCTCCACGCTTTCCGGTAATGCGTAAGACGCGGAGCGTGTGACGGTGCCCGGCAGCCCGACGCAGTTCCCCGCGGATTCATGGCACTCCGGCACCTTTCGTCCGCCCGGGCCCATCACAATGCGCAGGCCACCCGCCTGGCATCACCGGGCACCAGGGCGTTCGTCCAGCGCCACCCCTGACGAGTCGCTCGGGAGACGGCCGCGACGCCGTACGCGCGGCTCACCGCCGCGGACCCCTTGCCCATGCACCGCACAGCCGCAGCGAAGTGGCGCCGAATCCGAGCAGGACACGACGACCCGCGCCCCAACCCCGGAGATCGGCAAGGAGACGGACCCAAGCCCCTGAACGTCCGGGAATGGACCTGCACCGCCTGCGGGACCCTCCATGACCGGGACCACAACGCCGCGATCAACGTGAAAACGGCCGCCGGACTGGCGGTTGCAGCCTGTGGAGCGCAGGTAAGACCAAGACGCGTTCTGGCACAGCGCGACGAAGCAGGAAGCCACGGATTCTCTCCCGAACCCCGTGCCGCGTAGCGGCACAGCAACGGACGAGAAGCCGGAATCCTCGGGCTTCAGCCCGAGGAGCAAGTCAAACCCAGTTTCTCTGCCCGACCCTGGCCGACCCCACCGGCATCTCGATCTATCACGGCAAGTGCCCGTATGTAGCGCCGACCACGACACCGCCCAGCGGTACGGGGGCGTTGCATGCGGTGGGTGCGGGCCGGTGTCTGGATGTGCCGGGCGCGTCCACGACGCCGGGCAAGCAGACGCAGATCCGGGACTGCACCGGTGCGGCGAACCAGACGTGGTCGCTGACCTCCTCCCACGAACTCACCGTGTACTCCGGCAGCAGCCGGCTGTGCCTGGACGCCTCCAACCAGGGCACCAGCCCCGGCACCAAGGTCATCACCTGGATCTGCAACGGCCAGAGCAACCAGCAGTGGAACCTCAACGCCAACGGCACCATCACCAGTGCCCGGTCCGGCCTGTGCCTGGACGTCACCGGCGCCGCCACCGCCAACGGCACCCCCGTGGAGCTGTGGACCTGCAACGGCGGATCCAACCAGCAGTGGGCCTTCGGATGACCACCGCGCCGGCACTTCCGCGGTGCGGTGCGGCGGTCACCGCGCACGGCGGTGACACATCACCGGCTGAGTCGAACCGACCACGGGAATCGGTGTGTTGGCGAGACCCAGGGCCACCGCCATCACCGGCCTATACCGTCCTACCCGTTCCAGCTCCGTCCACCTGACACCGAAGGCATCACTCACCCCCACTGCGCTCCTTGCCCGACGGCGAACCGATTCCCGCGAGGTATTCTTGCGCCCCGCGGGTAAGGAGCTGCATGAACATCGGGGAGATCGCCCGGCGCGCCGGCGTGTCACGCAGCACGGTGTCATACGCGCTCAGCGGCAAACGCCCCGTCGCGACCAACACCCGCAGACGTATCCAGGACGTGATCGACGAATTGGGATATCGGCCCAACGCCGCCGCGAGGGCCCTCAAGGAGGGCCGGACCCGGACGATCGGTCTCGTGATCCCGCCGGCCGGCAGCCGACTCACGCACATGCAGCTGGACTTCGTCGCCAGCGTGGTCGACGCCGCCGTCCGTGTGGACCTGCAAGTGCTGCTGTCCCCTTCCGGCGAGGATCATGACCGTTCGTTCGAGCGGTTGGTCTCGGAGCGCCGCGTGGACGGAGTGATCCTCATGGAGATCCGCCTGGAGGACTCTCGTGTGGGGCGCCTGCAGGATGCCGGGCTGCCCTTCGTCGGCATCGGGCACACCGCCGACGACCAGCAGATGTCCTGGATCGACGTCGACTACGCCGGCTTGATCCAGCACTGCGTGCGGCACCTGGCCGACCTGGGGCACCGCCGGGTGGCGCTGGTCACCCGTTCCCCGGAACTCATCGCCGCCGGATACGGCCCCGCGCGCAGGGCCAGGGAGGGTTTCGAGACCGCCCTCGCGGAACGCGCCATTGACGGCATCGAAGTGCCTTGCGGGGACGACGCCCGCTCCGGCCAGGAATGCGTCGAAGCGCTCCTGCGCAGCCATCCGGACCTGACCGCTGTCACCACCATCAACGAGGCCGCCCTGCCGGGCATCCAGCGGGCACTGGTGGACACGGGCCTGGAAGTGCCATACGACTTCTCCATCACCGGAGTAGTGGCCAACGCTTGGGCCGAGGACTTCTGCCCGCCGCTCACGGCGGCGGACGTACCGGCCCTGGAGATGGGCGCGAAAGCCGTTTCTCTGCTGGTGGAGCGCATCGCCGCGCCGGACACCCCGCCTCGGCACATCCTGTTGGCGCCCCCCATCACGCTGCGCTCCAGCACAGCCGCGGCACTCACCGGCCGGCCGCCGCGAGTCAACGGCAGGGCGCTCTGAGGCGTGCTCCGGCCGAGCGGACCGCAAGCTCACCCGGCATCGCGGCCGCCCTCGAAGCCGCGGCGGGGAACCCCGAAGAACGGCACGGGCCTCGCCGTGAACTCATTCTCCTCCACCGTCAACACGGGCGCCTCCGGTGACCCAGGCGGCCCCGGAGGCTACACGGCCTGCAAGGTGGCCTACACGACGAACGTCTGGCAGGGCGGCTTCACCGCCGACGTCACCATCACCAACACCGGCTCCTCCCCCGTGAGCGGCTGGAAGCTCGCGTTCACCCTGCCCTCCGGGCAGCGGATCACCAGTTCCTGGAACGCGAACTTGTCCCCGGCTTCAGGAGCGGTGACAGCGAGCAACATGGCCTACAACGGAGAGGTTGCGGCCGGCGGCCAGGTGGCCTTCGGGTTCCAGGGCGCCTCCAGCGGCACCTTCGCCAAGCCCTCCGGCTTCAGCCTGAACGGCGGTGCCTGCACCACCGTGTGACACACGTTCACCCTCCGGGGTCCGCCTGATTTCCTCCACGCAGCCCGGCGGGCCCCGGAGGCCGCACAGCGCCCCCTCCCCCCTGGTGCCACTCCCGGAAAGGCGCAGCGCACCGCACCGCACTGATACTCCGCTCGGCACCCCGACGATCATCGGCGTCGACGCCATGCACAGCCACAACGTCGTGCCCGACGTGCTGGACGAGAGCGGGCTCATGCGTGGCTCCGAAACCGGTTGTACGGGAAGAGGGTGGCCCACGCACGCGCGGTGGCCCAAAAGGTGTCAAGCACCGACATCGACTGCGTCGTCGCCCTCTGCGGGGCGACACCGAGCCGTCCGAGGCGGCCATGGTCATGGGAAGGACAACAGCGGCAAGGGCGTCTCCTGGCAGTCGTACAACTTCCTGAACCGCGATCTGAACCGCTACGAGGGAGAGGTCTGGATCACCTCCGGCGGAGGCTCGTTCGCCTCCGACGCAGCTGCCTCGGGATGCCGACGCGACCTGGCTCGTCCCCCGCGCCGCCGGCCTCGTGACCTTGTCGTGGGCACACCGAAGGCCGACGGGATGGGGGGCAGAAAGGAGTCACCGCCGTGTTCTGCCGCATGCCCCACGCCGAGCCATGAGCCAGCCAACACCGCCCCCTCCGAGCGTTCCGTTCGGAGGGGCGCCATGGTGGGCGGCGGGGTCAGTGCCGTGCGAACTGCACCCGTGTCGGCTGCACGGCTTCCGGGCGTAGAGCGATCCCGTTGATGGTCAGTCGTTCTCCGTAGATGTCGGTGAGCCTGATCGCGCCGCCGCACCCGCTGCCGTTGGGGGAGAGGAAGTAGTTGTAGTCGGTGCGGGCGAGTTGGCGCCAACCGCTGCTGGTGCGGACCTCCAGCCGAGCGAGCGGGTTGCGGTGACCGATTGCCTGGATGCCGCACCAGTAGGGGCTGGATCCGGTTTTGTAGCGGATCGAGATGGTGCCCGACGTACTGGGGCTCAACAGGCTCCAGGTGATTGCGATCCGGCCGGTCGAGGTGGGGGCCAGTTTGGCGAAGGCCTGTTCGCTCAGGTCGAGTTGTCCGGGTGCGCAAGGCAAGGGGCATTCGTTGGTGATCCGGACCGTGACGGAGGCACCGTTCGCCGCGTGGACGCGCACGTATGCCCCGCATGCCCGTGACGCCTCGTAGTCGGTGGTGTTCATCGCCGCGATCATCATGTCGCTGCTCGGGCCGTAGGAGCAGGCGCCGTCCCCGACCCCGGCCTTGTAGACCGTGGCGACGCCCGGGTAGGTGACCTTGGGCCGGATCCGCCCGGCCAGGGAGGTCGTGGCAGGAGCCTTGCGCGGGGAGACCGAGGACGGCGCCTTGGCCCTGGACGGGGAAGCCTTCGGCGTGGCCGCGCCAGCCTTGGGGGGCGCAGAGGCGGCGGAGGGGGACGGCGAGGACGGCTTGTGCCCCGGCGAGGCCGGCGGATGAGTCTCCCGGGAGTTGGCGACGGCCGTGGCTGTCCCCGACCCGGCATCCTCCTTGCGGTCGGGGTGCATCGTCATGACCAGGCAGACGAGAAGTCCTGTGACGGCCAGCCCCGTGGTGGTGCCCACCATCAGCCGGCGTCTGCGCCTGCGCTGCCGCGCGGCCTGACGTGTTGTCTCTTGCATGTCCATCCGTTCGGAAGAGCGAGTCGGTGTTGCACTGCTCAGTGGCCGCCGGAGGCGAAAAGGTTGCCGCCGATTTTCCATCGGGTCGGGGCCTGGGACATGAGCAGCCGGACGGACGTGCTGGACACGGTCTTTGTGGTGGTCCCGTGCTCCCACCCTTGGGTCCTCAGGTGAGAGCACGGCCTGCTTCGGGCGAGGGTCACGGCTTGAGCGGGGTGGCTGTGCCGTGTGAACCGGGGTGGCGGGCGGGCCCAGGGCGCCACCCCGGGGGTGTTCAGCCGATCTTGGTCATGCTCCACTGCTGTTGGGCACCGCCGTTGGGGGTCCACTGGATGATCTGGGTGTTGTCCGCGCCGTTGTTGGAGTTGTCCAGCGCCTTTCCGCTGTGCTGGTTGATGAGCCGGTACGCGCCGCCGCCCAGCGCGGTGATGGCCCACTGCTGCTGGGCGCCGCCGTTGGGGGTCCACTGCACCATCACTCCGCCGTCGGAGGTGTTGCTGTTGTCGTCGAGGGCCTTGCCGCTGCGGACGCAGACCAGCTGGTAGTAGCCGTGGCCCAGGTCGGTGACCGTCCACTGCTGCGGCGTGCCACCGTTGACGGTCCACTGGATGACCGGGGTGCCGTCGCTGCCGGTGTTGCCGTTGTCGAGAGCCTTGCCGCTCTGGGCGCAGACCAACCGGTAGACACCGCCTGCCAGGACGGCCGGCATGCCGTTGACCTCCACACAGACCACGGAGTCGTTCGCGTTGGGCGCTGTGCTCGGCACGCTGACGTTGATCTGCCCGCCGCTGACCGAGTAGTTGAGGTTGGTGCCGGGGTTGTTCATCAGGTAGACGCGGTTGATCGTGTTGTACACGGCCGGGATCTGCAGGGTGCCGCCCGTGGGCCAGTTGAAGACGTGGGCGAAGAGCTTGCCGTTCTTCTTGGTGATCCTGCCCCAGGACGGCTCGGTGGCGAAGGGGCTGCCGCTGGTGCCGTGGACGCTGTCGCTGTGGGTGGCCATCCATGAGGCCAGGCCGTTCAGAATGGTCACGGATCCGGGGGTCGCGGAACCCTCGCCCTTGGGCCCGATGTTGAGCAGGTAGTTGCCGTCCCGGGAGACGACGGTGACCATCTCCTGGATGATGTCCTTGACGGGCCGGTAGAGGTTTTCCGCCCAGTCGGTGTAGCCCCAGTTGCCGTTCATGGTGGCGCAGGTCTCCCACGGCCGGTCCAGCGGCGCGTCGGGAACCGACTGCTCCGGGCAGGCGAAGTCACCAAGACCCTGGTCCCGCTTGACACGTTCGTTGACGACGAGGCCGGGCTTGCGCTGCATCAGCCAGTTGTACAGGTCCTCGCCGTCCGACTTGGCCCACCAGTCGCACCAGTCGCCGTCGAACCACAGGACGGCCGGGTCGTAGCGGTCCAGCAGTTCCTGCAGCTGGCCCTTCATGTCGTTGATGTAGCCGGTGCGGGCCGTCGGGTCGATGGAGGAGTCGTAGTTGCCGGGACGACAGGTCTGCGAGGGGTGGTTCCAGTCCATGATCGAGTAGTAGAGCCCGAACTTGATGCCCCGGTTCGTGCACTCGGTCTTCAACTGGGCCAGCAGGTCGGGCTGGAAGCCGTTGTAGTCGTGCAGGTTGTACTGCTTGGTGCCGGTGGTGTCGGTGAAGCCCGCGACGTTCGAGTCCCACATCGCGTAGCCCTCGTGGTGCTTGGAGGTGATCACGAGGTACTTCATGCCGGCATTCTTGGCCAGCTCGGCGATCTGGGCGGCGTTGAAGCTGGACGGGTTGAACGGCTTGGTCACATTGTTCTGCCAGTCGGCCTTGGACCAGTGGCCCTGGCTGAACTCCCACTCGCCCTTGCCGAGGTAGGAGTAGGACCCGAAGTGGATGAACATCCCGAACCGGGCCTGGTACCACCAGTCCAGCTTCGAGGAGACGGAGTAGGCCTCGGCCGTGGCGGGCCACAGGGCGGCTGGCAGACCTAATGCCACGGTGGTGCCGGCGAGGGCTGCGGCCTTGATGATGGAGCGCCTGCTGAAGGGGGCGGAGGACATCGTGCGGCTCCTGGAGGGGGTGAAGAACACAGGGCGTCGAAAACTGCTTGTCCGCGGCACAGCACAGACCCGTGGAGAACAGCGGCTCGGGTCCGGCGGGCTCTCCGGCCCTCACGGACATGGGATGTATTAACAGATGAGGACGTGGTCACTGTCTAGAGCAATGACAGAGAATTCAGATAAAACCTGTTCACCGGCCTGTTGAATATTTCGACTCCACGAAACATCGGATGTATAGCGGGTAGGCCTCAGGGAGTGAAGAGGGCATGACTACGCAGCGCGGCCGGGTGGTCGCGCTGCCCGCCTGCCGTCAGATCCCGGTGCCGTCGGCTACGCGTCCACCACCACGACGATGTCCAGAGTCCTC
This sequence comes from Streptomyces sp. NBC_00775, assembly GCF_036347135.1. Classification (NCBI taxonomy): domain Bacteria; kingdom Bacillati; phylum Actinomycetota; class Actinomycetes; order Kitasatosporales; family Streptomycetaceae; genus Streptomyces; species Streptomyces sp. NBC_00775. The sequence continues at coordinate 10,751,924 of NZ_CP108938.1, read as the reverse complement.
GGCCCGTGCACGCCCTCGACCCGGTCCACTTCGATGTGGCTGGTGGCCGAGGAGCCGGAGATCAGAGTCAGCGGCCGGTACGGATCGAGCAGACGCAGCGCCTCGGGCACGTCGGGCGCGATCTGGTCCGCCCGCACCACGCAGATGTGCTGGTCCGGCAGCAGGGTCAGAACCCGTCGCCCCCGCCCGGGACCGTGATCGAGGGTCACCGTGCCGGTGACGGCGATGGCGGTGGCGACGGTGGTGACCACGGCGTCCGCCGCCTCGAGTTGTCCGACCGTCAGCGGCGGGACGTCGGCCAGCCGCTACCACGGCCCCTCCGGGACCAGGTCCTCGGGAAACCCGGGCGGCACCACCAGGGACCGTGCTCCGGTGCGGGCCAGCGCGCGGGCGGCGGCCGCCGCGGCACCGGCCGCCGGAACACGGACCACCGTGGCGCTGTACTCGGCGGCACGCTCGGAGAACAGCCCGACGACGTCCGGTCCCGCATGGTCGGCGCGGCGCTCGGGCGGCAGGGGGCACATCCTGGGGGAGTTCGGACTCCGCAACACCGGACAGTGCTTCCCGAACCGCGCTCAGGACGGTCTCGCGGCCGTTCACCGTCGCCCCTTCCCATCCGCCGTCGTACGGCTGTCCTCGCTCGTGGGTGTTCTCGTACGGCGCCACCAGGCGCGCAGGGACTCCCGGGCCGGCGCCGGGGTGTCCCGGGTTCCGGACCAGCGGGCGAACGGACCGGGCAGGGTACCGATCCGGCCGTCACGGGCCACCAACCGGGCGCCCGTGGCGGTCAGCCGCCGCGGTGAGGACAGCACGGCGCCCGCGGCCTTCATGACGAGCGCCTCGGAGGTGGGAAGCAGCCGGTCCCGGCGTTTGGCCTCCACGGCCTTGGCACGCAGATGGACCAGCACCTCGGGAATGTTGATCTTCACGGGGCAGGCGCCGTAGCGGGCGCCGCACAGGGTCGAGTCGAAGGGCAGCGAGGCCGCGTTCTCGATGCCGACGAGCTGCGGGGTCAGCACGGCGCCGATCGGCCCGGGGTAAACCGATACATAGGCGTGGCCGCCCGTGCGCTCGTACACCGGGCAGACGTTCAGACACGCCGAGCAGCGGATGCAGGCGAGGGCCTGGCGGCCCACCTCGTCGGCGAGAGTGGCGGTGCGGCCGTTGTCGAACAGCACCAGATGGAAGTCCTGGGGACCGTCGCCCTCGGTGTCGCCCGTCCACAGCGAGGTGTACGGGTTCATCCGCTCGCCGGGCGACGAGCGGGGCAGGAGCTGGAGGAACACGTCCAGATCGGCGAAGGACGGCAGGACCTTCTCGATGCCCATGACGGTGATCAGGGTCTCCGGCAGGGTCAGGCACATCCGCCCGTTGCCCTCCGACTCCACCACCGCCACCGTTCCGGTGTCGGCTGCCGCGAAGTTGGCACCGGAGACGGCGACCTTGGCCCGCATCCACTGGGGTGTCTACTCCGGCCCGGCCAGGGGCGAGTGGTACATGCAGGAGTCCGCCGTCACGCCGGAGAACTACAAGAAGTACTTCACCGACGCGACCGGCGAGCAGTTCACGGCGAGCGCCTACAAGCCGGCCGACTGGGCCCAGCTGGCCAAGGACATGGGCGCGAAGTACACCGTCCTGACGGCTCGTCACCACGAGGGCTTCGCGCTGTGGCCGTCCACCCATCCGAATGCCTGGCATGCCGGACAGGCCCCGATGCAGAAGGACCTCGTCGGCGAGTACGTCACCGCCGTCCGGGACGCCGGACTCAAGGTCGGCCTGTACTTCTCCCCACTGAGCTGGCGCTACCCCGGATACTACGACGTCAGCGGCACCAACTGCCTGCCCAATGCCTGGGGCTACACCACCGATCCCGCGCACAAGGAGAACGCGCGGATCATGAAGAACGAGGTGTACCAGCAGGTCAAGGAGCTGGTGAGCCAGTACGGCAAGATCGACGACATCTGGTGGGACGGCGGCTGGCTCGGCCAGCAGGGCTCGGATGCGGATGCCGCGTTCTTCTGGGAGCCCGGCGAGTTCCGCGACACCGCCAACCAGTGGCCGGTGGACGCCGCCTACGGCGAGACCGACCCCGCCACCGGCCGCCCCCTCGGCCTGATGGGCATGGTGCGCAAGCACCAGCCCGACGTCTTGGTCAACCTGCGCTCCGGCTGGATGGGCGACTACGAGAGCGAGGAAGGCCCCTCCGTCCCGAGCGGCGCCATGCGCACCGACCACCTGGCCGAGAAGTGCTTCACCATCGGTGGCGCCTGGGGCTACAAGGCCGGCAGCCCCGTGATGAGTTACAGCAACATCATGAACATCCTGGTCAATGCCTGGGTGCGCAACATGACCGTGCTCCTCAACATCGGCCCGGACCGTACCGGCGCGATTCCGGCCGACCAGGCGGCCGCGGTGCGCAAGGTGGGTTCCTTCCTCAGCTCCTGCGGCGAAGCCGTCTACGGCACGCGCGGCGGCCCGTGGCAGCCGGTCGACGGTAGGTACGGCTACACGTCCAAGGACAGCACCTTCTACGTCCACCTGCTGCCGGGCTACAGCGGCACCGGCTTCACCACCCCGTCCACCGGAGACGCGCAGGTCACCCGCGTCTTCGACGTCGCGTCGGGCGCCGACCTGCCGTACACCGTCGACTCGGACAGCTCGGTGACGATCACCGGCATCAACCGCAACCGCTTCCCCGAGAACAGCATCGTCGGCGTCACCCTGGACCGCTCCGTGCTGCCCGCCGACATCGCCCGGGGAAGGACGGCGACGGCCAGCAGCGAGGAGACCTCGAAGGGCAACACCGCGGCCAAGGCCGTCGACGGCTCCACCGCCACCCGCTGGAGCGCGAACAACGGCAACACGGGACAGTGGCTGAAGGTGGACCTGGGGTCGGAGAGGTCATTGACCGGCACCCGTATCGCCTGGGAGTCCGCGGCCACGAACTACCGCTACCGGATCGAGGGTTCCACCGACAACACCACCTGGACCAACCTGGCCGACCTGACCGCCACCACCGGCACCGGTCAGGCGCAGGTCTCGGTCTTCCATGCGCGGGCACGGTATGTACGGGTGCCGGTCACCGGCCTTCCCGCCGGCGCCTGGGCCTCGATCCGCAGCCTCGAAGTCTACGACCGGCCCTTCAGCGCGGACGTCGGCGCCGTCCGGCTGGTGAACCGCAAGAGCGGCAAGGTGCTGGACGTCAGCGACGGCTCGACCGCCGACGGTGCCGCCGTAATCCAGTGGCCGTGGAACGGCGGCACCAACCAGCAGTGGAAACTGCTGCCGAACACCGACGGCTCCTACCGGCTGTCCAACGTCCGCAGCGGCAAGATCCTGGAGAGTCCGGGCGGCTCCGGCCAGGGCGCAGGCGTGGACCAGTGGACCGACGACGGCGGCGACAACCAGTGGTGGAAGCTGGTCCCCTCCCAGACCAGCGGCTACCACCAGCTCGTCAACGTCCGCAACGGCTGGTGCGCCGAGGTCAAGGACGCCTCCACCGCGGACGGCGCCCGGGTCATCCAGTGGCCCTCGACCGGCGGGTCCAACCAGGACTGGCAGATCCTCGCACTGTAACGGCGTCCGGCGAGGGTCGTGCCGCGTGACGGCGCGGCCCCCGCGGCTTCGCCTCTCTCCGTCTTGCCGAGGTGTTCGGTGTCGACGCGCACCCAGTGCCGCTGGTCGGCGTCCCAGTACTCGGTGATCCAGTGGTCGACGCCGCAGCCATCCCGGAAGGAGGTCCCGAAGCCGCACCGGGCCCGCGAGGGGATGCCCCTCGCCAGCATGACGATGCGGCACGCATCGGCGACCCGCGCGCAACCTGGGGCATCATCCACGGCAACCCGGTCCACGACGACGTACGCGCGATCGCGGAGGCCACCGCGTCACCTTCGCGCTGGACGTGCTGCGCAACCGGGACAAGTCACCCCCTGGTGGTATGCGAGAAGTGGCGGCGACCCGGGTGAACGCCAGGAGAATGAGGAGCTGGGCGGGCAACGCCCGCCCGTCACTTCCGCGCTGTCGTCCTGAAGGGGAGGGCGTCGCCCGAGCGCAGGTGCTCCCTCAGCCACCGCTCGGTGTTGCTGACGTGCAGCAGTGCGGCGGCCTGGCTGAGGGCGGCGTCGCGGGTGGACAGGGAGTTGAAGATCGCCTCGTGTTCGGCGAGGGTGCGGGCCGCGGCCTGAGTGTCGACCAGACCGCGCCAGATGCGGGCGCGCAGGGTGCGACCGGAGATGCCCTCCAGGAGGGTGAGGAGGGTCTCGTTGCCCGTGGCCGAGATGACGGCGCGGTGGAAGGCGGCGTCGTGGAAGTTGAGCTGTTCGACGTCGTCGCGGGCCTCGCGCATGGCGTCCAGGTGCCGCTTCACGTCGGCCAATTGGTCGTCGGAGATCCGGGTGGCGGCCAGCGCGGTGGCGACCGGTTCGAGGAGCCGGCGTACCTCCATGAGGTCCTGCAGGGCTACCGAGTCGCCCTGCAGCAGTTCCACCGCACCGCCAAGTCCCTCCAGCAGCAGGCTCGGCTGAAGGCTGGTCACATACGTGCCGTCGCCCCGCCGGACCTCCAGGACCCGTGCGACGGCCAGCGCCTTGACCGCTTCGCGGGCGAGGTTGCGGGACAGGCCCAGTTGTGCGGCCAGCTCCGGCTCCGGAGGGAGCTTCGAGCCCGGTGGCAGGGCACCGGTCCGGATCAGCTCACGGATCTGCTCGATGGCCTTGTCCGTCAGAGACACCGCGACTCCCTCCCCCGACCGTGCTCAGCGGGTACGTCCGACCTGATCAGCCCCTGAGCCCGGAGATCGTCCCAGAGACCGTCAGGGATGTGCTGATCGTGGAGTTCCACGTTTCGTACGACCTGTTCCGGATTCCGCATGCCGAGGGTGACATTGATGATACTGGGATGGGTGTGCGGGAAGGCGATCGCGGCGGCGGGCAGAGTGGTCCCGTGCACCGCGCAGACCTCGGCGATCGCCCGGGCGCGGGCGACCAGCGCGGGTGGGGCGTCCTGGTAGTCGGCAGTTCAGTCGGTGAAGGACCCGCGGTAGATGTCCTTGATGTTCCAGTGGCCCTGCGTCGGCACGGGTTCGTTGACCATCGGTACGTCGATGACGGCGGGCCGGCGCCGCGCGATCGCATCGGCGAGCGCCTTGCCGAGATCGGCGGGGGCGGCGACGGTGTATCCGTCGGCTCCGCAGGACCGGCCGAGCGCCGCGAAGTCCGGGCTGTACGGCTGCCCTTCGGCGTCCGTGAACTCGCAGCCGTAGGAGCGTCCGAACGACGCGGACTGAAGGTCAGCGATGGTGCCGTGGGCCCGGTTGTTCATCACCACGAAGACGACGGGCATCCCCTGTTCGACGGCCATCGGCAGCGCGGGCAGCTGTGCGCTCATGCCGCCGTCGCCGATCAGTGCGACCACCACGCGGTCCGGCTGGGCGATCTGCACGCCGACCGCGGCGGCCGGTCCGAAGCCCATGGTCGAGGCGCCGTCCGGGGTGATGAACCGTCCGCCTTCGGGGAGTTCGTAGCACTGGGCGACGCCGTTCTTGTTCCAGCCGACGTCGGTGACGAGCACCGCGTCGTCGGGCAGGCGTCGCGCAGGTCGGCGAGGATGCGTTGCGGGCGCACGGGGAAGTCGTCGCTGCGTCCGTCCTCGCGGGCGGTGTCGAAGACGGTTCGGCGGGCGGTGGCGATGGTCGCGCGCAGACCCTCTCTCACCTGGGGCTCGGGCCTGGCGGCCTGTACGGCGGCCCCGATGGCCCGTACTGCATCACCCACATCGGCGACGGCACCGATCTCGACGGGATAGTTCCGGCCGATCTCGGCGGGGTCGATGTCGATCTGGAGGAGCCGGCTGGGCGGGAAGTTCCATGTGTACGCCGGATCCCAGGAGCTGGCGTCGGTCTCGGCGAACCGGGTCGCCAGAGCGAGGACCACATCGGCGCCCTTGGTGCAGACCCCGTTGATCAGCCTCCGCCGACACACCGCCGGCCTGCCCACCACCGCCACCGGCAACAACGGCTCCAGCACCGCCCACTGCCCGTCAGAAAGATCCCCTCGCCCCACACCGAGATCATGACGGTCTGAGGCGAGGAACAGAGCGCACTTCTAAAACACGGCCTAGGGCCTGTTGTGAGAGTGCGGGTCACCCGAACAGCAGCACAGCCACCAGTATGTACACCGGAATAGCGAAGACCACGGCCAACCCGGCAAGGCAGCCCCATATAGTCAGTCGCATACTGGTTCTCGCGTAGTCATCGCTCTTCGGCACGCCCATAGTCAACAGTGAGATACACCGACTCTCCACCTTCAGAGGAAACCTAGCCCAGGGCTCCTGTGTGAAAGTGCAGGTCACAGCCACTCATTGAGGACTGCGACCAGCACGGTCGCCTCGTAGCGGACAGCGAGCTTGTCGTACCTCGTGGCCACGGCCCGGTGGCGCTTGAGGCAATTGATCCCGCACTCGACCGCGTGGCGTTCGCGGTAGTCGGTTTTGTCGAACTTCGGCGGCCGACCGCCCCGGGACCCGAGCTTCTGACGGTTGCGGACACGGTCAGCAGGGACCGGAATGGTCGCCTTGATTCCGCGTCTGCGCAGGTAGGCCCGGTTGCGGCGGGAGTCGTACGCCTTGTCGGCCCGCACCCGATCCGGTCGCCTGCGAGGCCGGCCAGGACCGATCCGCGGCACCCGAATCGCCTCCAGGACCGGCTCGAACTGCGGCGAGTCACCCCGCTGCCCGGCCGTGATCAGCACCGACAGAGGCTTCTGTCCCTGCTCGACAGCGAGGTGGATCTTCGCGGTCAGCCCGCCCCGGGAACGTCCGAGACGGTGGTCGACCGGCTCGACGGCAAGGCCGCCGGGCGGCTCCTTTTGCAGGTCCCCCTTTTCGACGCCCCGGCGGCGTGCTGGTGAGCCCGGCACACGGTGGAGTCGACATTCACGTCCCAGGTGATCAGGCCCTTCGCGTCAGCCTGGGCCTGAAGCTGAGTGACGATCCCGGCCCAGGTCCCATCACGCTGCCAGCGCCGGAAGAGGTCGTAGACCCGGTCCCAGGGGCCGTAGCGTTCCGGCACATCACGCCAGGGAGCACCGGTTCGCGTCCGCCACCGTACGCCGTCTATCAGCTGCCGTCGCGTCCACATCGGCGGACTGCCCGGCTTGATGCCCTTCGGCAACAACGTCTCCAGCCGGGCCCACTGCTCGTTCGTCAGATCACCACGCCCCACGGAACGTGATCATCTACGACCAAGATCCACTTTCGCAACAGGCCCTAGGCGGCCGCAGATCAGCCGCCGACGATCAGTTGTGGCTGCGCAGCCCCCTCCTGTGCGCTGCGTTGCTGCGTAGGCTCTGGCCCGCGCCTGCACGTTGCTGTGGCCGGACGGGACCGTGGATGAGGAGTCGGACCGCTCGCTGTGAACCCACGAGGTACGCAGACAGAGCCTGGCGGTGGGCCGTTTCACGCTGCGGTTACGGGATCCTTCTGAGGATTTCGCACTCGGTCGCGCGGTCGGTCCCTGTTTCACCGTTGCAGTCGTCGGGAGCGTCGGGACCACCGTCGAGGAAGTCGTTGCCGGGACCCGCCCGGAGCGTGTCCACGCCATCGCCGCCGTCCAGGTCGTCTTCGCCGCCCACAGTCCCGATGCTCCTGGAGGGGTAGACGTATCTCGGGCGCGGAAGCTTGGCGTTGTCACCGAACACCAGGTCGTCCCCTCCGCGGCCTGAGATCACATCATCACCGGCCGTGCGGGGCATGCCGGGTACGACGGAGTCGCCCACGAGAGCGTCATCGATGCCGGGCCTGCCCGGGAAGCCGTCGCTGCCGAAGATCCGGTCGTTGCCGGAGCCGAACGCAGTCCCGCCCCTGGGGTTGTCGACGACATGATCCCCGGTCGCGAACTCCCCGCCACCGGTTCCCACGTCCAGCAGATCGTCTCCGCCGCTTCCGCGCGCGTTCGTGAAGCTGTAGCAGTCACCGACCAGGCCGTCGCCCTCGCCGGGGCCTCCCAAGAGCACGTCGTCCCCGGCGCCCGCTGCTTCCCCCGATCCGAACGCGGTGGAGTCACCGACCAACATGTCGAAGCCGTCGCCGCCTTCCAGGTGGTCGTTCCCGCCGCCGGATGCGTTGCCACCGTTCGGGGCAAAGCTGTCCCCGATCAGATCGTCATGGTCGTCACCGCCGAAGAGTTCGTCGGTTCCACCGCCAGAAGCGTTGCCGTTCGCGGCACGACTGTCGCCGACCAGGAAGTTTCTGAAACCGCTGCCGCCGTAGAGGTGGTCGTTTCCACCCCCGGTGGCGTTGCCGGTCTGTGCGAAGACGTCGCCTGTGATGGTGTCAGTCCCGTCGCCGCCGTCGATGTGGTCGTCACCGAGGCCACCGACGAGAAAGTCGTTCCCGTCGAGCCCGCAGATCCGGTCATTTCCCCCCACACCATCAATGCTGTCCAGCCCGGCGGTACCGACGATCACGTCGTCGCCCGCGGTCCCGGTGGTGGGCACTCCGGGCTGTGCCTCGATCGTGGCCGGAAGGCCGAAGCACGTCGGCTGCGCGGCAGCCTCTGCGGCGCCACCGAACACGAGCATCCCTGCCGCAAGAAGGCCGGCACACCCTGCCGCGGAGTAGCGCCGCCCGAGCCGTCTTGCCACGAGTGGCGATTGAGAGACACGACGCAGGACCACCGAGAACCTCCGGCTGTTAAATGCCCCATCCGGGACGATGAGCAGGCCGAGTACAGCCGAATGCTGCGACGGCTCCATGTGATCGATTCCGACCATATGTGGTGCTCGTGTCGGGCCCGAGCAACGGCTGTCGAGCATCAGAGTGAATGCGCGCCAACGCTCCGCCGCCGATCGGCAACAGAGCCCGCCCTGCTGGTGGGGCTGCTGATCACCGGTGCAGCCGTCTACCTCGCCCGCGTGCACCCGGCACTCGCGCAGCCCCTGGGGGTAGGAGCCGCTGTCATGAGCGCGCTGGCCGCCATCGCCGGCGTCGTAGCCCGCGTCATCCGGCGGTGATGGAGAGCCCTCGCCTCGACTATCGCTTCAGCCACGACTCGTCGCATCGGTCAGGCGGCTCCCACCGTCGTCGGGTCTCCGTGTCCTCTCAGGAGCTGCCGAAGGCGGGGTTCAGCAGGCCGATCGCGGAAACCGTGTTGCCGCACGCGTTCAACGGCCGTCGGTCACCCGCACGCAGCCGAGGTACTCGCGTACGGCCTGCGCCGATACCCGGAACGAGCGGCCGACGCGGATCGACGGCAGATGACCGCTGTGCACCAGGCGGTAGACCGTCATCTTCGACACCCTCATGATCCCGGCCACTTCGGGCACGGTCAGGAAGGCCTCCCCCACAGGCCACTCGCTGGCCTGGACGTCCGACGGTGCGACTGTCGAACTGGTTCGCGTCGGCGTCTTCTCGGTAAGCCGCGGCTCGCGCTGCGGGGCGATCGGCTCGGCTCCCTCCGCCTCACAGGTCTCAGAGGTGGAGTCGACACGCTCCGCCACCCAGACCAGGAACGCCTCGCGGCGGCGTGCGAGCTCGTCGGTGCCCATGGCGCGGACGACCATCAGGCCTTGGTCGTAGGCGCGGTGGGCCTTCCACCACAGGTTGGCGAAGACCTGGGAGCGGATGAGGTGCATCCAGTCGGTGCGGTACAGCTCCCGGTTGTAGTTCGACTCCCCCAGCGTGGAGACGAACTTGGAGTACATCTGCTTGGCGTACTCCAGCGTCACGTCGTCGTCCTCGGCGATCACCCGGTCCCGAGCGTCCTTCAGGGCGACCCGGAACTTCTCCAGTAGGCCCTCCGTGGCACCGGAGGTCCACCACTCGTGGACCTCCGGCGGGTCGCACAGGCCGTACTTGGGTCCCGAAATCCGAAGCAGCAGGCGCAGGGTCGGTTCGGTCACCCACAGCGGGCCCGGCTCGTCCCGGCTGCCGATCGGGTTCGGAAGGTAGTCGTCGTGGTCCCAGTCGGGCGGGGTGATCAGGTGGACGCCGGCTCGGCGGCGGCCGTGGTGGTTGCCGGTGGAGTGCTCCAGCTGGCCAAGCGGCAGATGGGTCTTGAGCGCGCTCAAATAGGCGCCGTTGATGTCGAGCGCGGTGACCTCGTGCTCGCCGGGCGGCAGTTCGGGCCTGGCCCACTTGGGGCGGGCCTCGCAGATCTGGTCCGTGCCGTGGGAGGACTGCTTGCGCAGGACGTCGGGCAGCCAGGGGTGGGCGACCACGTCGTCGCGGTTGCCCTTGCGGCTGTGGTCCAGCAGCGCCATCGCGTCCGGGATCGCCCGCTTCACCCGTGCCTTGGTCGCGGCTTCCACATCGCCGGAGTGCTCGGCGAGCGTGGCGGCGACCGCGGAGCCGATCAGGTCCGGGGTGTCGCCTGGGCATCGACGTCGAAGCCGTCCACCGGGATCCCACCGCGAAGGGCTTCAAGGTGATCCCGCGACGCTGGGTGGTGGAGAGGACCTTCGGCCGGCTCATGCACCACCGCCGCCTCGCCAACGACTACGAGACACACCCGCACCGCTCCGAAGCCATGATCCGCCTCGCCATGATCGACGTCATAAGCAGACGCCTCACCCGCGAATCCACCCTGAACTGGCGCGACACCTGACTTCGAACCAAACACCATCGCCAGGACAAAACGCCCTTTTACTGGGTGGCGCCACTTCTTCCTCATTTCCCGTCCAGGACAACCCTGTTGGGTCCCTGTCCGGAACTCCGTGGCCCTTCGTTGCGCAGCGCCTCCACGTTCTTGGTCAGCCGGGCGAGGGCGGCGTCCGGCCCAGAGAACGTCAAACTCCTGCGAATCACCCCAACGAGGCACCCTGACAAGATCTGCACCCTGCTCCGTTGAGGCCCCAGCCGAGAGACACTCCCTGGCGTTCAGGGGCTGTGCGGGCCAGAGGGCGCTGGGCATGCCGGTGGGGAGCGGGCCGGGGTTGTTGGTCATGATGAGGTTCGCGGTCGCGTAGGCGAGGAACCAGGAGTTTCCCACTGGACCAGGCCAATACCCGGCGCTTGGTGCGCGACAGTCAGTGCGTCCAGGACCTGCCTGGCGTCCTGCGCCCCGTAGGGCGGGCCCACCACCTTGACGCCACGGGGGAGGCAGTCAGCGGTGAGCCCGGCGAGCATCGGGCGCACTCCGACCTCGATGAATGTTCCGGCCTCCTCGTCATCATGGAGGATCCGTACCGCCTCGACGTGATGCACGGGGTCGGTCAGGCTCTGCACGATGGTCGTCCGCGCGTCGCGCTCGTCCCGTACGAAGCGCAGGGCGACAGGGGAGAACAGGCGGGTGTTCGGGGCGTGGACCGTGAAGTCCTCCATGACGGCGGCCAGTCGGCGGCCGGCCCGGGCCAGCATCGGGTTGTGATGCGGGTGCGGCACCAGGAGCCGTGTCACCCGCAGGCGCATGGCCCGCGCAAGGGATTCCAGCGCTTCCAAGTCCCGGGTATGGCCCGAAACAACGGTCTGCCCGGGAGAGTTGAAGACGGAGAGCCGCAGCGTGCGACCGCCCGCCGCCCGGCACAGATCGGCGGCGCGCCAAGCGTCCGCCATCAGCACGGTCAGGCCGCCGCCGACTCCTTCTCCCAGTTCCTCGATGGCCTCCTCGCGTTCGCACAGCAGGCGCACCGTGTCGTAGACGGACAAGCAGCCCGCCGCCGCCAGGGCCGTGTACTCCCCCTCGCTGTGGCCGAGAAGGATGTCACCGGTTACCCCCCTGGCGCGCAGGGCAGCGAACAGCGCCGTGGAGACGGCGAACGTGGCGACGTGCATGAGCACGGTCGAGCGAGCAAGGTCCTCGAAGGCCGGCCCCTGTGAGTCGGTGAGCACACCGGACAGCGGTCCGTGCCCGTACGTCCGCAGGGCGGCGTCGGTCTCGTCCAGGACCGCCCGCACCTCCGGCACTCGACCGGGCAGGCCCCGGAGCGCGCCGGGCACATAGCCACCGTATCCCGGGAATTCCATTACCGAGATGTTGCGCACGACCACCTCACTTTCCGACGCACATCAGTTACGGAACTTCTCGCCGGATTTCCTTGATCGGATTTTGACGCCGATTTGACGCCGTCCTGCACAGAAGCAACGACGTTCCGGCCGCCTCCATGATTCCGCAACATGCAATCCTATGGACCGGACAGGCCGAACAATCAAGAACAAGGCAGGAAACCCAATGGATTCCGCACGGACCCCTCCCCAGTGATTGATCGACACATGACATCAAGGTGATCGACTAGAGAGCGCCATCCACCCGAAGCGGGAGGTACAGTCAGTGCAAATTGTCGCAAACTCCCCGACGCGCAGGGAAAAAGAACCTCCGAAACTATCACGTCGGTACATTCCGTGTGCCGAGATCGCACGAAAGTGCACCATTGCCTCTCAATGCTATTGACTCGATCACGCCGCGCGCTATTGCCTGGTTCGGCCGGGAGTGCAGAAACGTTTCGACATTTCCCTGTCTTCTGTAGCCCCTCATTTATGGAGGCGCCCCCATGGCACACACGGCGATACAGTTGCCGGGGCTCGGCGGCTACGCGGCCGGGACCTTGCAGCATCTGGCCGCAACCGAGCACCCGGTGTCCGAGTTGCTGCGCGAGGTGGACCGGGCGGCTCGTGCCTACGGGCTTCCGCCGGTGTCCGTCCCGCTCACCGACCCCGACGGGCCGGAGATCGAGGAACTTGCCCAGACTCCCGTCCGGCTGCACCTGGCCTCGCTGGCCACAGGGCTCGCCCTGTACGGGGAACTGGCAGCGCACGGCCGTCCTGGTGACGTTCTGATCGGCCACAGCACCGGGGAACTCACCGCACTGGCCGCAGCCGGCTGTCTGTCCGCGTACGACGCCGCCCGTGTGCTCTGCGAGCGTGAAATCGCCCTGGCAGAGGGTGACTTCGCTGGCGGGCTCACGGCTCTGCGGGTCGGCGCGCAGCGGGCCGGGCATCTATGCGGGGCCGTCGGCGGCTGGTCGCTGCAGCCCTCGCTGTTCAACGCGCCCCAGCAGACCGTGGTGTCCGGCAACGCCGAAGAGCTCGCCCGCCTGGAGAAGGCGGCGCGTGCGCTGGGCATCCAGGCCACCCGGCTGCTCGTGGTGTACCCGCATCACAATCCCCTGCTGGCCGGGGCGGCCCGGCAGGTGGCCGAGGCCACGGCCTCCTACCGGGTTGAGGAACCGCGCATCCGTGTCTTCTCCCCGCTGCTGGGACGCCCGGTACGCACGGTCAAGGACGTACGGCGCGTCATCAACCGGCATCTGAGCGACCCGGTCAACTATCTGCGGGCGATACGGGAGTTGCACGCCCATCACCAGGTGGGCGTCTTCCTGGAGGCGGGGCCCCGGCCGCTGCTGACCCAGTGCGCCGTCGAATGCCTGCCGCCGGACGCCGAGTTGATCGGCCCGCCGCCGGGGAGCACGGACGGACTGAAGATCCTGGACGCGCTGCTGCACTCCGGCCGCCACTTGGCGCCGGACGCGCCGCCGGCCGCCGCCGCGGCTCCCGCTCGGCGGACTGCGGTCACCTCCCCGCGCCCGGTGGCCGCCGAGGACCCTGCACCGGTCGCCGCCCGCTCCGTGCCGGCACCCGCTCCCGCACCGGGGGCCGTGTCCCTCCGGGAAGCCGCCCCTGCTCAGGCGGCGGGTGCCACTCAGCAGTCCCTTTCCCTCGGGGAACCGGCCCCGGCAGATTCCGCCCCCGCCTCCTCTGGCGCTCTGCCTGAATACGGTGCGCTTGTCGCCGAGTTGCGCTCGACGTTCGCCGAGGCCCTGGGCTATCCGGAGGACGTCTTCACCGACAACGCCCATCTGGAAGCCGACCTCGGCATCGCCTCGGTCAAGAAGACCGAGCTGCTGGTCGCGTTGCTCGACCGGTACAACCTGCCGACCCCGCCCGCGGACTTCCGTATACGCGACTACAACACGCTGCCCAAGCTCGCCGATCTCATGATCCTGCTCGCCGCCGACGGCCAGGACTCCGAAGCACGTGGCGGCACCACATGAGCGGGACCCTCGCCGGCCGGACCGTCATGGTCGTGGGTGAGGGGTACGGCATCGTGCGAGCCGTCGCCCTCGGATGCGCGCGACGCGGTGCCCATGTCGTCGTGGCGTACGGCGGCGGTGGTCGGGAGGACGGCGAGCAGATCCTCGCCAAGGTGCACGCCGAGGGCGGATCGGGCCAGTGTGCAGGAGGCATGGGCCGGACCAGGAGCGGCGTGCGCGCGGCCTTCGGCGCCGTCGCCGAGTCGGGCCGCCGCCTGGATGGGCTGGTCACCTGCGTCGGCGGCGGTGCGTCTGACGGGGCATCGCGAGACGGTGCCAATTCCCCTGCCGACTGGGTGCGCTGGTGCCACGAGGCCGCTGCACCGCTCATGGCCGAGGTCGCCGGAACCCTGGTCGACATAACCGTCGCCGGTGCCGGGAGTGCGATACCGCTGCGGGTGCGCACGGAGACGGTCATGGCGGCCTGCGCCGGTGCGGGTGACCGCGGGTTCGCCACCCTCCTGGCCGACGCCATCGCGCTCCTCACTCCCGCGCCGGAACCCGCCCCGCCCCCGGCAGAGGCAGGCCCCTCCGAGGCGTCCCAGGCGGTCGCGGTGGTGGGCATGGGGATCGTTGTCCCCGGCGCCGGCAGTCCAGGGCAGTTCTGGGACGTCCTCAACCAGGACCAGAACACGTTCGGCGAACCCAGCCACTTCTCCTTGGAGCACTGGTACTCCCCCGACGACAAGGCCGAGGACAAGTCGTACATCCGGGCTGCGGGATATCCGCACGCCGTACCCGTACACCCGGACGACGAAGGCACCGCCGTCCGACCGGACGGCACCGGTCTGATGCTGCGCCGCTGCCTGCGCCAGGCGCTGGACGGAGTCGCCCGCGAAGATTCGTACCGGATGGGCGCCTACATCGCTGTGCCGCCCGGAAGCCTCGCCCTCGAAGAGGCCACCCTGCGGGCGACGGCCGACGCCGTCGCGGACACCGAGGACGAGGCGCGGCCCCTGCGCGAACTGCTCACCACCCGCTACCCGCACTCTCCGGAACACCCCCGTGCGGCCTTCGCCGACCAGATGATCCGGGACGCGGGCGCCGGGTTGCTGCCCGAGGGCAGCGAGTTCCAGGCGGTCGATGCCGCCTGCTCCTCCTCCCTGTACGCCGTCGATCTGGCGGTCAAGAGCCTGTTGGCCGGGGAACGGGACCTGGTGCTGTGCGGCGGTGCGAACACCGGGCCCCGCCGCGACCTCGTGCTGTTCTCCAAGGCGCAGGGGTTCTCCCGCAGCGGCCAGGTACGGGCGTTCGACGCGGACGCCGACGGAGTCCTCTTCTCCGACGCAGCCGCCGTCGTCGCGCTCAAGCGTCTCGACCGGGCTCTGGCGGACGGCGACGAGATCCTCGGCCTGCTCGGCGGCTTCGGGGCCTCCGTCGACGGAAGTGGAAGCGTGGTGGCGCCCGACCCGGAGGGGCAGAAGCTGTCGGTGCTGCGTGCCCGCAGTGTGGGCGGCTCGAAACCCGCCGACATCGACTGGATCGTGGGGCACGGCACCGGCACCCGGGTCGGCGACACCGCCGAACTCGAAGGGCTCGCCGAACTCGCCGGAGACGCCCACCATCTGATCACCTCGAACAAGCCGCTGGTGGGGCACGGCGCCTGGGCTGCGGGCGCGGTCTCCCTCGTCCACGTCCTGCTCGCGCTGCGGCACGGAAGCATCCCCGCGGAGCGCTACTTCTCCCGCCTGCCGGACGGCTTGCGCGCCGGAAACCTCACGGTTCCGATCGCCGACACCCCCTGGCTGTCGCGTGCCGGCCGCATCCGTACGGCCGGCATCTGCGCCTACGGCCTCGGTGGCGGAAACGCCCACCTCGTCGTGCACGGCCCCGAGGCGGCGTACGGTCCCGTACCGCACGCCAGCGCGGGATACGGGGAGAGCCAGGAAGACCGCCACCAAACCACCGCCGATCCGGCGGTCCTCGTGGGCTGGAGTGCTCACCTGCCCGGTGAGCCGTCCGACCAGCACATCGTGGACTGGCTGCGTGGCCGGGGGCCCGCGCCCGCCGCCGTCTTCGGCGAGGAGTATCCGCTGCCGCCTTTCCGGCAGTTGCGGATGCCCCCGGTCAGCGCGCGCAGCATCGACCGTACGCATCTGATGGCGATCTCGGCCGCGGCAAGGTTCGCCGACGGGCACGGTGAGTTGTGGGAGCCGTACCGGGACACCACCGGGGTGTTCACCGGCCACACCGGGCCGACCCGTGCTATGACCGAGTACACCGTCCGCGTCGCCGCCGACGACCTGCTGGCAGCGGCCGACGCCGCGTGCGGAACCGGGAGCGGCGATCGGCTGCGCGGGTACCTGGACCGGTTGCGCGCGCGGCTGCCCGCGGCGAACGACGCGAGCATGCCGGGGCAGCTCGCCAACATGATCTCCTGTCAGATCGCCAACCGGCACCAGCTGCACGGCATGGCACTCGCCCTCGATACCGGGCGCTCCTCCACCCAGGCCGCCCTGCACACGGCCTGCCGCTACCTCGCCTCCGGGGAGCTGGACATAGCCCTGGTGCTGGGCACCGCCGGCCACACCGGCCCGCTGGCCGAGGCGCTGACCGGCAGCCGGGCAGGGCAGCTGGCGGAGGGCGCCGTCCTGCTGGTGCTCACCCGCAAGTCGCGGACCGAGCAGCACGGTTGGCCCGTACTCGCCGAACTGCGGACCGAGGCCCCAGGCACCGCCGGCACAGCCCGTGACGAGGTCCCGGAGATCGGTCTCTCCGAGGACACGCCCGACTACCAGGGCGCGGAGGGCGCCCTCGCCGTCCTGCGCGCGGTGTACTCAGGCCTGCCAACCGCCGCCGTACGCAACCGGGACCCGGGGCCGTGCGTCGTGGTGACCCCCATGCCGGTGCCCACGTCCGCTCGGGATCCGGCCGTACCGGATGAGGCTTTCGCGTTCGCGGCCGCGCCGATGGAACGGCCCATTCCTGTACAGGAAACGCCGAATCCTGCCGTCCGCGACGACGTACCGCCGGCAGCACGGAACGAAATGCCGCCGATCGCGGGAGAAGAGAAACCCGGTACCGCGCGCGAAGAGGCAACCCCGGGCGCGAAACACGCGGAAGTGGCCCAGGCCCCAGAGGGCATGACACCCGCCGGGCCCGGCCCCGGGCCGACTTCCCTGTCTCGCTCCGTCATCGCCTACCGACGCCGCGACGCCGTCCCGATCGAGCCGTCGTCACCCGGTGCGGCGGCGGACTCCGCGATCCGTCCCGGCACGCTGATCCTGGTCGACTCGGCCCCCCTGGCCCTGTCACTGACGCTTCTGGCCCGCCGGCACGGCGCCCGGATCGTCAGTACCGATCCCGGCACCGCACACGACGAGGTCGTGACGGTCACCGGGACCGGGCCACAGGAAGCAGCCATCGCCGAAGCCATACGCAACGCTCGCCGGGCGGCGGGACGCTGCGGCGATCTCCTCGTCGTCGCCTCGGCCCGGCGCCCCGAACGCCTCTGGCCCGCGCCGCCGCCCCCGTCGCTGCTGAGGCTGCAGGAGTGCGTCCTGCTTGCGGTCCGCGAGGTGCGCCCCGACGCCGCCGGATCAGTCGCGGCACTGCTGCTCGACCCGTTGCGCGGCCACACCACCCACCCCCATCTCACACTGCTCACCGGCTTTCTGCGCAGCCTCGCCCTGGAACTGAAGTGCCCGGTCTGCGCAGTGGTCAGCGACGCCGGTCTGGAGTCCGGGCTCGCGCAGGTCGCGGCCGAGCGGACCGCGCGCCGCGACCGGACCGTCGTCCAGTACCGCCAGGGGCTGCGGTACGCCGAAGCGGTGTGTGACGCCCCGCTGCCCGCCGATCGCCGCACCGCGACACCGCCGCTGGACCGGAACTCCGTGGTGGTCGCGACCGGCGGCGCGCGCGGCGCCACCGCGGCGTGCCTCCTCGCGCTGGCGGGCCTGGCGAGGCCCCGGATCTGGCTCCTGGGCACCACCCCGGAGGGGGATGTTCCGGGCGAGCTGCTCGACACCCCCGATGACCGGCTCACCGAGGCCCGCCGCGCCTGGCTGGCGCGCGAGCTGCGCACCGGCGCCGGTCTCCCGGTCGGCTCGCTCAACCGGCGCTTCAACGCGCTTTTGCGGTCCCGCGAGATCCAGCTGACCCTGCGCACCCTGCGCACCCTGTGCGGCGTCGACCGCGTCCACTACCTGGTGTGCGACCTGCGCGACCGCGACCAGGTCGTACGGGCGGCCCGGCGCGTCCACGAACAGGACGGCCGCGTAGATCTGCTGATCCACGGAGCGGGGCAGATCCGGTCGGCCGCCGCCGCGGACAAGACGCTGGACGACTTCCGCGCGGTGCGCGACACCAAGGTCGCCGGATACCACCACTTGAAGGAGGCGTTCGCCGACCCGGCACCACGCCTGTGGTGCAGCTTCGGATCCGCGAGCGGCCTGACCGGCTACGCGGGCGACACGGACTACGCGGCGGCCAACGAATACCTGCTCGCCGCCGCGCGCGCCGAACAGCAGGGGCCGGGAGGTGAGGACACGACGCAGGAGGTGACGATCGGCTGGGGTCTGTGGCGGGACACCGGCATGGTCAAGGACCTCGCCGGCGGCATCGCCCGGCGCCTGGGCACCGACGGCATGAGCAACGCCGAGGGGGCCGCCGCCTTCCTCGCCGAACTCGCCTTCCCCCGCCCCCTCGACCCCGCACCCCTGCTCGGGCAGGCCTGGAGCACCGGTGGCGCAACGGGGTTCGCCCCGGATCCGTCGCTCGAGGGCGGGCTGCTCGGGCCGCCGGACCAGGTCACCGCCACCGACGCCCGGTGGATCTGGCGCCCCGATCCGCGCCGCGACACCTATCTCGCCGAACACCTCGTCGACGGGCGCCCGTTGCTGCCCGCGGTGATGATGCTCGCTTTGGCCGCCGAAGCTGCCCGGCAGCTGCTGCCCGGCACCGACGTGACCGGCTTCCGGGACGTGATCATCGAAGAACCCTTCTACACCGCCCCGAAGAGCGCCGAGGCCGTCTGCCACATCACAGCCGACGTGACAGGGACGGGGCGGGTCCGGGTCGAACTCCGTTCCGACCTGGTCGCGCGCACCGGCCGGATACTGCGGCAGGGGCGCCCGCACTGCCGCGTCGGCGTCGTTCTCGGCGAGCGGCCCTCACCGCCTCCGCTGCCCGCCCCGCCTCCGCAGCCCCCGATGGAGGAGTGCCCGACCGCCCGCCCCGACTGCTCGGTCCAGCTCTCCGGCGTCTGGCGGACCAACCTGCGCCCCTGCGCGGGCCCCGAGGGGAGCGAGGCGCTCTGGCTGCCCCGGCTCGAATCCGACGGAATCTTCTCGCGCATCGCCGTACCGGCCCTGCTCATCGACTCCACCGCCCGCCTGTTCCGCTACCCGCCGCAGCCAGAAGGCGACCACGTCATGGGCGTACCCGTCGCCATCGCCCGCATTGACCTGTTCACCGGTTCCACCGACACCGAACTCGTCCGCGACCATCCCGAGGGCCTGCACCTGTGGTTCCGGACCGAGGACGACCGTGCGGTGGCGGCAACGCGCAACGGAGAGGTCCAACTGGCCGTCACCGGCGTCGAGATGCACGTCACGGACCAGCTCCCGGCGGCGGTCCACTACCCGGAGTGGCGGCCATGACGCGCCCCGCCCCCGCCCCCATCGCCGACGTGTTCTGGCTCAGCCTCGACCGGCCGACCGACCGCTGGTGGCCGCTGCTCGACGCGGCCGAGCAGCAGCGGGCCCGCGCCCTGCCCACCGCACTGCTGCGGCGGCGCTTCGTGGTCCGCCGAGCCCTGATCAAGCAGACGCCCGCACACCGCACCGGACTGCCGGTGCGGGAGGTCACCATCACCACGGACCGGTACGGCCGACCGGAACTGGCCGGACATCCGCACACCCGGTTCAGCATCTCCCACAGCGGGCCGCTCGCGGCCCTCGCGGTGACCGGAGACGGGTCACCGGTGGGCGTGGACGCCGAATGCCTCCGCGCGGACCGGGCCACCGGACGCATGCTGCGCTACGCCCTCACGCCGCGTGAGCGGGCCGCCGTGACCGAATTCGCGCCGCGCGAACGGCCCCTCGCCTTCCACGCCGTAGGGACGGCGAAGGAGGCCGTCGCCAAGGCCACCGGGCGAGCCCTGGCCCGCTGCTTCACCGAGGTCGACATCGCCCTGGCCACGTCGGCCGACGGTCCGTGCCGGATGTATGGCCCATGCCTGGCGTACGACCTGACGGCCCCGCCGGCCGCCTGGCCGGTCACCCGTCCCGTCCCGCACCGCACGGGGTACGCGACCGCCCTCGTCACCCTGCCCGCCCCGGGAGAAACCCCATGACGCACCTCAACGACGTGACCCGCCGCAGCGGAACAACGACCGGCACCGGCAGCCGGACGGGCACACCCGAGCGCTGGTTCACGCTCGAACACACCGTCACCGCCGGCGACACCAGCGCCGTCGGCCCCGTCTACTACGCCCGCCTCATCGACTGGCAGGGCCGCTGCCGCGAGCAGGCAGGAATCCTCACCGCGCCCATGTTCAGCAGCGACATCTCCGGCGACTACGCCATGCTCACCCAGTCCTGCTCCTGCGAATACCTCAAGGAACTCTGGTACGGCGACCGGGTCGCGATCCGGATCACCGTCCCCTGGGCACGCATGCACCTGATGAAGGCAGAGTTCGAGTACCACCGCATCACCGAGCCGGGCCAAGAAGACGGCGAACTCGTCGCCCGAGGAGAGCAGATGTGGGCCAGCGCCCACCGACGTGGTGACCACTACGAGCCCGGACCCTGGCCGGCGGAGATCATCCAAAGCGCCGTAACGCTCGGCGCCGACATCAGCCGCGCCCAGATCGAGGACCAGCCGTGAGCGGGCATGCGCTGGTCCTCAGCCGCGGCATCGCCGGATTGACCGCCGCCGTGGCACTCGCCCCGCACCTGGACACAGTCACGATCGCCGAGCGCGACACCCTGCCCGATGGGCCCGTCCTGCGCAGAGGCGTACTCACCGCTGCCTGCCTGCCCCGTGACGCGACGATGGTGGGCCCGCCCTGCCGGGCGACGGACGCCGACCAGGTGGCCGCAGCCCTGGCGGCGGGCGGGAGCCCTCGGACAGCACCCGCGGCAGCGCCCCGCGGGCTGAATCGAGGAGTGCAGCAGCCATGACCGCCCAGGTGATTGTGCTGGGGTGCGGTATCGCCGGACTGACTGCCGCGGCCGCACTGGCCTCCCACGGCGCACAGGTTACGGTCCTCGACCGGGACCGGCCGCCCGCCGGTCCGGCCCCGCGTGCCGGTGTACCTCAGGGACGCCATCTGCACGGACTGCTGTCCAGCGGCGCCGAGGCCATGGATGCCCTGCTGCCGGGGACCATGGATGCCCTGTACTCCCTCGGCGCACACCGCATCGGGCTGCCGCACCAGACGCAGATTTACGGCCCGCACGGCTGGATGCACCCCTTCCCCAGCCGGCACTACATCGTGGGAGCCACCCGGCCCCTGGTCGAGCACACCTTGCGCACCCGCCTCACCCCACAGGTCCGCTTCCTGCCGGCCACCGAGGCAGTCGGTCTGCTCGGCTCCGCCGGACGGGTCACCGGAGTGCTCACCCGCAGCCGCCCCGATGGGGCGGAGAGCACACTGGCCGCGACCCTCGTGGTCGATGCCACCGGCCGCTCCACCCGAACCCCACGGTGGCTCACCGGACTCGGCCTGCCCCCTGTACACACCACCGTGGTCGACTCCCAGCTCGCCTACGCCAGCCGGCTGCTCCGGCCCACCGCAGCGCAGCCCCTGCCCGACTGCGTCACCGTCCAGCCCGACCCGCGGTGCGGCGAGCCTGGGCGGGGAGGCTTCTTCCTGCGGGTGGAGAACGGCTGTTGGATGGTCACCCTCTCCGGCACCCGCGGCGCGCACCCGCCGACCGACGATGCGGGTTTCCGCCGCTTCGCCGCTTCCCTGCGCCACCCCCTGATCGCCGAACTCCTCGACAGGACCGAACCGGCCGGCCGGACCGTCGTTCACCGCAACACCGCCAACCGCCGCCACCACTACGACCGGGCCCCGGCCTGGCCCGCCGGACTCCTCGTGATCGGCGACGCCGCCACCACGTTCAACCCGCTGTACGGACAAGGAATGAGCGTCGCCGCGCACAGTGCGCTCGCCCTGCGCCAGGCGCTGCGGACCACCGGACTGAGCGCACTCACGTCGTCGACCGACTGCCACCGCATCCAGCGGACCGTGTGTCGCACCGCGGACCTGCCATGGCTGCTGTGCAGCACCGAGGACATCCGCTACCCCGGCGCCACTGGTCCCCGCCCCGGGCCGGCCGTTCGCCTCGCCCAGTACGCCGCCGACCGGTTGCGCACCGCCGCCACAACCCGGCCCGCCGCCTCCGCTGCGTTCTTCGCGGCGGTCGCGCTGTCCGCACCTGCGCACCGACTGGCCACTCCCGCCGCTCTGTGGGACGTCCTGCTCGGCCCCGGTGCACCACCCCGCCATCACCCGGTCCCGGAACCGCATCCCGATCACGCGCCCCGTTCCGCCGCGAGGGAGCAACCGTGATCCGCGCTGCACGCCTGCCCCGCCGACCGGCCGGCGGCGCACCAAAGTCCGCCCCGTCCTGCTGTGGGATGCGGTCGGGATCCTCGCCGTCGTGGCGCAATCCACCGTCCTCGCCCCGGGACCTCCAGCAGAAAGCCGCGCGTCACCGGCAACGGGAACAGCAACTCGCGGGTCATGGCGTTCTGGGCATGGGCAGCGGTCTGCGGAGTCCGCATCGTGCAGGTCGCCAACCTGGTGATCCGGGCCTGCCGTCACGCGCGCCCGCGCCGCCTTCGACGCGGCTCTGTTCGCCGGATTCGTAGTCGCCGGCCTGCAGGTCCCGGTCGCAGCCGGGACTGCGGGCGCCAAGCCGCCCTTGGGCGAAGCCCCGACAGGAGTTGGGAAGGGAAGAGGAATGACGGTGCGTCATAACTACCAGGACACCGTTGCGGAGCACGTGATCAGAAAGCGGTCGCTCGCCCCTGGACAGGTGTTCGCGGTGCTCGGCTTGCTGTTCCTCGGCATGCAGGCATGGACGCTGGCCCACTGGGCCGCACGGGGCGGGTGGAAGATCACGTACACCCGCCCTCCCTCGCTGCCGGACCTGACCGCGGTGACGGTCCGGATCACCGAGGTGGTGATCGTCCTCGCGGTCATCGGGTGCGCGGTCATCGCCGCGCGGGAGTGGCGGCGCCTGGGCCGTCCCGGCTTCGATACGACGATCTTTCTCGGCTGGCTCCTCACCATGTGGCTGGACGTCTTCTGCGGACGTGCCGTGCAGTGGAACCCGTACGTGTTCCACTGGGACACCTGGCTCACGGATGTCCCGTTCCTCGGCAACTCCATGTACTACGGCGACGAGTTCGCCACGGTGATCTCGCCGGCCGGGCTGGACTACGCCGCGATGATGCTGCCCGTCCTCATCGTCGACCGCGTGACCCGGCGGCTCTTCCGCAGCCGGCCCGACTGGGGAGCGGCGCGGCGTCTCGGGGTGCTTTTCCTGGCCAGTTTCCTGATCCAGGGAATGGTCGAGGGAGCGCTCATCATGGCGGGCACCTACTCGATGGACATGTACGCGGAGTGGGTGCAGGCACTTTCGCTCTGGGGCGGGCACTGGTACCAGATCGCGCTGCCGGACACCCTCATCCTCGGCGGTCTGTGCACCGCCCCGCTAGCCCTCATGCGACAGACGTGGCAGGCGGGCGGCACACCGCTCATCTACCGGGGACTGACAGAGATTCCCGGAGCGAAGGGCTCGGCGGTACGGGTCATGGCCGGTGTCGGCTGGGTCAGCACGACCATCGCCGTCTGGATGGCGGCGGAATACCTGATGGCGATCAACGGAGTTCCCGTGAGCGATCTCCCCGCGTACCTCGCTCTCGTCTCCCCCTGACAGGGACTACACGACCAGCATCGATATTCCGTGACCGTCCGCCGGTTCGTTTCGGTTGTCCGGAGTGAACCCGACTCGCCTCAGCACGCACGACAGGAGCGATGACCATGTGCGACATTCTGCTCAAGGGTGGACCGGCAGCCTTGGAAGGGGTGCGGTCGGCCGAGACGGCGGGCCCGCCGGAGCGAGTGATTCTGGCCTACTACGGCCGCCACGAGCACTACGAACTCACCGACGAGACCGCCGAGATCGACGGCTGCCGGCTGCCTGTCCTCCGGTGGATGTACAGCACGGCGATCGCCGAATAGGGTACGACGACGCCCGGACGCACCGCGCCGACACGAGAGCCGCCGGGACGCTGACTCGCCATCACCTTCATGGGCCATGATCACTCGCCCCATAACAGCTCCCGCCCAAAGCCGCGGAGCCAACCGCGATCACAGCTGAGTGTCATAGCCGATTTTGGGCCAATACTCTCGCGATCAATACGCCCCAATATAGCCAGAATTGCGAAGTTATCGCCACGCTAGTAAACGACTTCAGAGGTGGCGAGCCACCTCTTTCCGAGGTCCATCTCATGGCTTCCGTTCGGCTGCATGGTTCGGTTCCTCCTTCTCAGCGCAGTTGCTCGGCCAGTCCGACGATGATGCCCTCCGGGCCGCGGAGGTAGCAGAGCAGATAGCTGTCCTCGAACCGGGCGATCTCGCCGACGAGTTCGGCGCCGTGAGGGCGCAGGCGGGCAACGGTGTCCTCGACGTCGTCGACGGCGAACATGACGCGGTGCGTGCCCAGAACGTTGTGCGGCCGGTTGCGCGGCCCGGCGCTGATCACCGCGGGGCTGCGGTACTTCGCCAGCTCGAGCCGACTGTGACCGTCCGGGGTCCGGACCATCGCGATGTCACAGCGGACGCCGTCGAGTCCGGTGCACTGGTCGGCGACGAGGCCCTCGACCTCCGCCCTGCCCTCCAGCTCCATACCGAGTTCCACGAAGAACGCGACGGCGGCATCCATGTCCTCGACGACGATGCCGACGTTGTCCATCCGCTGAATCGCCATGCTGGATTCTCCTTCTTCCTCGTGCGGCCGGTGGTGGCCGCTGATGCCCCTGGGACGGAGCCGGTGGCACGTTCTCGACATCCGCAGACCGCCGAACTCCGAAAGATTCTGGATCGCGCCCCAGGTGAGATTCATCCGGACGTGCCAACCCACCGCCAGCACGATGAGCATGGCTCCCACGAAGGCCCACACCGTGGTTGCTGCGCTGTGCGAGGTATGGATCAGAGCAAACATGCTCAGCCAGATACCCGGCAGGAGCAGCCGTAGCCAGTGAACGTTGGCGCCCCCTGTCGAATACGTGTCGAAGGAGCCGATCCATCGCGCTCGGCGTCCGTGGAGCACCAGGTCAGGAGGGATGCGCCGACGATCACACCAGGCGCCTTCTAACGAGCTCACCCACGATTGATCGGTGTAGGGCCGTGACATGACGATGGCCGCGCGGGTTCTTCGAGTGTGATCAAGAAGTGGGCCCGCGCGGCCTTGTCTCATCCTGCCTTCTGCGGCGTGACGCGCCAACACTTCGGCGAGTTGCTCGATGAGATCGAACCCCGGTGGGAATCGCGGTGCGAGAGCGAGCGTCACGACCGGCGCGGGCGCGACCGTCGCCGTCAGGCCGGAGCGGGGCCGAAGTACGAACTCGCCTTCTGCGACCGGCTGGTGATCACGCTGGCCTACCTGCGTACCGGTCTGCCTCAGGACGCGCTGGCCGTGGTCTACGACATCGGCTCCTCGACCATCGGCAGGGCGATCCGCGAGCTCCGGCCCCTGCTCGCGGCGCGTGGTTTCGCCGTCCCCGACCGGCCCGGCCTGCGCCTGCGCACGCTGGAGGACGTGTTCGCCTATGCCGAGGCCGAGAACATCGAGCTGCGGCTCGACGGCGCGGAGACCCAGGTCCGCCGGCCGCAGACGGGTCGCCCCGGCCGCCGGGCGTTCGTCTCGGGCAAGCGCAAGCAGAACACCATCAAGACCACCACGTTCAGCGACGGACAGGGCCGCCTTCTCTACTCCGGAGTGGAACGGCCCGGCCGGATGCACGACCAGACCGCCGTCCGCACCGAAGGCATCGCCGAACAGTTCCGGGCCCGTCCCGACGTGAAGGCGAAGGTCGATTCCGGCTACCAGGACCTGGCCAAGGAGTTCCCCGGCCAGGTCACCTCCCCGCCGAAGAAGCCCAAGGAGGACGCCTGTGACGGCGACAAGAGGGCCTGGCGCGAGGCCCGGCGCCGACAGTCCTCGGCCCGGATCTGCGTCGAACACACCAACGCCGAGCTGCGGCAATGGGCCCCGCTGCGGCGATTCACCGGCCGCCGTGAGACTTTCCCCGAGACCCAGCGGGCCATCGCCGCCCTGATCTCCGACCGGGCCGCCAAGCGACCCACCCACCGCGAGCACAGCACCGAACTCGTCCTCGCCCGCGACACCGCCTGCTGATCACCCACCAGCCGAATCGCCAGGCCGGCACGCCCCGAACTCAATCGTGGGTGAGGCCGTAAGCGCCCGACCTGTTCCTCAAAGGAGGGCTCCAGGCGTAGCGGTGGTCTTCTCTCGGTGTTTCATCCGTGAATTTACGATGGCTCCGGTGTTGCCGGGTCACGCCAGGGGACGGTGACTTCGCCGGTGAGGCGGCGGGCCATCAGGTCCGTCACGGCCAGGTGGATCACGGATTCGGAGCGGGCCACGAGGGTCTCGTGGTCGCGGGCCAGGCGGCGGATGTCAGCCATCCGTCGGCGCTTTCACCGCCCAGCGTTTCGGGATCGGGATGAATCCCCTCGGGAGCCCCGGTTGAGCTGGCCCTCAGCTGGGGCTTCGGCGTCTCACCGGATTACTGCCCGGCGTCGACCAGTTCCTTGTCCTTGACTGCAGCGTCGAACAGCGCCACGGGTGCCGCGCGGGCGGTCGTCGCCGCGGACGGGTCCCGGTCCATCCGCGCCGAGACCCCGGCGCCGTCGTACAGCAGATGCAGCTGCCGTGCCAGGTCTTCCGGGGCGGCGACGTCGAACCGCGAGCGGGACTGACCGCGGAGTCGGCGCCGGCCCCGTCCGTTCTCGCCTACGAAATCACCGGCCGCCTCGCACTGGCCTGCTCCCCCTGTTCGAGGCCGCCCTCAGGTCTGGGCAGGACGCATGCCATCACTGCCGGGGACGACGGATCTCAGCCGGATCCGTGGCCAGGCCGAGGATGGACGGAGTCTGTTGACCACGCCGTCGGCCCAGGTGGCCGGGGATCAGTCCGCCAGGCGGCGGATCGCGACGACGGCCGCGTCGTCGTTGAGGTGTCCGTGGACGTGGGCCAGCAGGTCGTCCTGGAGGTGGCGCAGCAGTTCGTCGGGGTCGTCCTTGGTCCACTGTGGCGCCCGTTCGGTGAAGGGGTAGAAGAGTCCGTCGGAATTGCGTGCTTCGATGACGCCGTCTGTGTAGAGGAGCAGGAGGTCGCCGACCTCGAACGGGAAGGTCTGGACGCTGTAGGCGTCGATGCCGAAGACCCCGCCGAATCCGATCGGGAGGTGGCTGGCCTCGGCCATGAGTGGGGTGAGGTGATCCCCCCGCAGGACGAGCGGGGGTGGGTGGCCGCAGGTGATGAGGTGAACGACCGGATGCTTGTCGGGGATGTCGAGCAGCGTGGCGGTGGCGAAGTCCTCGTTGGTGTCCTGCTCTGCCTGTGGTCGCCACTGGCTGGTGTCCCAGCGGAACGCGGCGTCTAGGTGGACGGCGAGGCGGGGAAGGGTGGCCTGCCGATGGGCGGCTGCGCGGAAGGCGCCGAGCAGCAGGGCGGCGTTGTTGATCGCGGCCAGGCCGTTGCCGCGTACATCGCCGATGAGGAGCCGGGTGCTGTGGTGGGCGGTCCGTGCGGCCGCGTAGAGGTCTCCGCCCAGGTCGGCCTCTTCCTCGGCGGGGAGGTACATGCCGGCGATCCGCAGCGGGCCGGCGTGTGCGGGCAGCGGCTGCAAGAGCACACTCTGTGCTGCCTCGGCCACCGACCGCACCCGGTGCAACTGCTGCTCGCGCCGGTCCCGCACCACGCAGGCGGTGACACAGACGATGGAGACGACGATCAGGGCGGCGATCTGGGCCTGAATGTTGGCGGTGGGCAGGACCCCTCTGAGCGCGCCGATCAGCACCTGGGCCGCCACCGCGAGAGCTCCCATCAGCGCCGTCACGCGGGCACCGGCGAACGCCACCGTGATCGCGGGTGCCGCCACCAGCAGCGGACCGAGGTGGATGTGCGGCGGAGCCAGCACATCGACGACACAGACCGTGACGATCAGCCCCACTGGGATCACGACCAGCGCGGGTGCGTGACCCGGCCGCCAGGAGCGCCGCAAGTCCAGCCGTGATCGAAGGGCCATGCCCCAAGCCTTCCACTTACCTCTCCATATGGGGGGCCGTGGCGGTGCGAGCCGGAAGTCGTTCATCGGACGCCCAGGTCACGCAGGTCGCCGACAGCGATCCCGCCGGTCCAGCTCGATCTCCGCGGCCTCCAACACCCCGGCCAGCCGTGCGGCTTCCTCCCACAGACCCTCCACCCGCACACGGGCAGCCGCCTCCCGCTCCTCGAGCATTCCCAGCACCGACGCCACCGAGCACCCCTCGACCACGAAGCGGACACAAGACGCCGCATCCCTCCCTCACCCCGAGCGAAACCATGCCTGACCAGCAAGAATCAAACGATCATGTTCGGTTGAGATACGGCTTCTTAAATTTCAAACCGCGGCGGTGGGAGGGGCTGTTCGGTCCAGATGGACTTGCCGGTGCGGGTGTGGCGGGTGCCCCAGCGCTGGCAGAGTGCGGAGATGAGCTGGAGGCCGCGGCCGCCCTCGTCGGTGGCGGAGGCGTGGCGGATGTGCGGCGTGGTCAGGCTGGCGTCGGAGACCTCGCAGATCAGTGCGCGGCTGCGGAGCATGCGCAGCCGGATGGGGCCGCAGGCGTGCCGGACGACGTTCCCGACCAGCTCGCTGACCACGAGTTCGGTGGTCATGATCAGGTCCTCATCGGCCAGGCCCCAGTCGGTGAGCTGGGCGCGGACCAGCTCCCGGGCCTGGCCCGCCGCCACCGGGTCCTCCGGCAACGGCCACTCGGCGACGTTCTCCGCGTCCAGCGGGTGGGTGCGGGCCAGCAGCAGGGCGGCGTCGTCTATCAGCGCGCCGTGGGCGGGGAGGAGAGCGGAGGTGAGGGTGGCGCAGAGGGCGTCCAGGTCGGACGCGTCCGCCGGGGAGGTCGGCGTCGCGTTCACGGACTGAAAGAGGAGCTCAGCGAGGCGGCTCATGCCGGTGGCGACATCCCTGTCCTTGCTCACGACCAGGCCGTCGCTGTAGAGGGCGAGCAGGCTGTCGGCGGGCAGTAGGGTCTCGAGGGTTTCGAAGGGCGGAGCGGCCACCCCCAGTGGCGGGTCCGGGGTCATGGACAGGAAGGTGACGGTGCCGTCGGGGTGGGCCACCGCCGGGGGCGGCTGACCGGCGCTGGCGTACGACAGATGCCGGGTCACCGGGTCGTAGATGCCGTACAGGCAGGTTACGAAGGCATCGGTGCCCAGCTCGCCGACGATGTCGTTGAGGTGGCCGAGGATTTCGTCGGGCGGCAGCTCCAGCTCCGAGAGGGTGCGGACGGCCGTGCGGAGCCTGCCCATGGTGGCGGCCTCGGCCATGCCGTGGCCCATGACGTCGCCGATCACCAGCGCCACCCGGGCCGCGGAGAGCGGGATCACGTCGTACCAGTCGCCGCCGACGTCGGCTCCCTGCTTGGCCGACTGGTAGCGCGCCGCCACCGTCACCTCGGGCAGCTTGGGCAGCGCCTGCGGCAGCAGGCCGCGCTGGAGCGTACGGGCCCGGGTCGTCGCCTCGTCGTAGAGCCCGGCCCGCTCCAGGGCCTGCGCGATCAGTCCGCTGAGCGCGGTCAGCAGCGTTCGTTCGTCATCGTCCAGCACCCGCGGTCGGCCGAAGCCGATCACCGCCGCGCCGATCCCACGCCCCGATACGGCCAGCGGCAGAAAGACCCACGCCTCCTTGCCGCCCTCCCGGATCAGGGTCTCGGTCCCCGGGTAACGCTTCAGGAACTCCTCCGGGGAGGAGATGCAGAGGGGGGTACGGGTGCGCAGGGCGTCCCCCACCGGGCTCGTGGTGTCCCGCACTGTCCACTGCCCGTCCAGCAGTCGGGTGCAGCGCTCCGAATATCCTCGGGAGCCGACCACGGTCAGCCGGTCGCCGACCACGCCGAGCATGATGAGTCCGGTGGCCCCGAGGGGTGTCATCACCCCGTCGGCCACCGCTGCGATCACATCCTGGGCCGATACAGCCTCGGCCAGCTCCCGCGTGATCCGCTGCACCAGGGCGGCCCGCTCCGCGGCCGCCCGCTCCGCGGCGGCCCGCTCGGCCTCCAGCAGATGCCGCTCGGTGGTGTCGGTGATGTAGAGCGTGAGGCCTTCCGGCACCGGCACCAGCCGCAGGTGGTACCAGGACGTCCCGTCCGGCCCCGGTACGTCGAATCCGGCCGGCTGGCCCTCGGCAGCCGTGGCCCGGCACCGTTGCTCCAGCCCCGGTACGGCACGTACCGCGGGAATGTCCCAGAGCAGGGCTCCGGCCACATCTGCCGCGGCGCCGAAGAGCCGCTCGGCGGCCTGATTGAGAAATCCGATGCGCCAGTCCGTGTCCAGGGAGACGAAGCCGTCGCTCATGTGTCGCAGCGCCCGCCCCACCGACTCGGCGGCGGTATGCGTTTCGCTGCTGTCCCGGAGGGTGCCGATCACCTTCACCGGCGTCCCCTCTTCGTCCGTGATCGTCCGGGCACGGGCCTCGATCCAGAGGTACGTGCCGTCCTGGCGCCGGATCCGGTACTCGTTCTGGAAGCCGCCGCGCAGCTGGATGCCCGTGTCGAAGCCGGCTACCGCCGCTGGCAGGTCGTCCGGGTGGATCAGCGCCGCCCACGCCTCGATGCCGCCGCTCATCACCTCCGGATCGATGCCGGTCAGCACCTCCACGACGGGCCGGTCGGAGGTCAGCTCGCCGGTGAGCAGGTCCCAGGTGTACGTGACGGAGGGCGTCCCTTCCGCGTCGCACAGGGGGGCGGCCTCCCGCGGTTCCGGCCCGTTCTCCAAGGCGCGCAGCAGGGTGGGGGACGGATTGAGGATCCCGGACGACTTGAGCCTCCTGGACATCCAGGCCGCCACCTCGTTCAGAAACGCGCGCTCCGACGCGTCGGGCTCGGCGCCCGGGGCGAAGAGAACGGAGAGCGCGCCGCGTCGCCGGCCAAGGCTCGGAATGGGGACGGCCAGGTGACCGATGCCGGCGGGGAGTCGGGAAGGCCACAGGGCGGCCGGGTCCCGGCCTGGCACCGGGTCGGGCGGGGCCAGGTCGCGCTGCCAGGTGGTGGTGTCGTTGCGGGCGGCCCCGCTGGGCGGCGCAGTTCCCCGTGCCGGGATGATCAGCCAGGGCCGGGTCATCGACTCCGGCAGGCCACTGTCGGCGACCAGGTAGAGGATGCCGCTCATGCCGCCACCCGGGAGATGCACCATGCCGCCCAGGCCGTGCACCTCGGCTACCACCTGCTGGAGCGCGGTCAGCAGCACTTCAACATCGCGCCGATCCTCGTCCACGGCGTCGAGCAGCCGCATCCGCACGCGGTGTCGCTTCAAGGGCCGTACGGTCTGTATGGTCCGCAGGCCCTGCGGTTGGTGCAGCGGATGGGGGACGTGGGGTATGGACGGGCCGGTGTTGTCCGCTTCGCCGCCTCTGGTATTCACCACTGCCGACTGTCGCCTCCGCTCACCGCATGGGTACCCGCTGGACCGCATGTGATCGGATGTGGACCTGCAGCGATCCACACACGTCCATCTCATACTAATCGGAATAATCTAGGCCATTTCATCCGCCATGAGGAGCCTTTCGCACCCGATCAACCGTATGTGGTGTCAGCTAACCCTTCGTTACCACTGGGGCGTTATCCGTCGGATTGGCGTGGCGGCGTCACCAGCAGTTCGGCAAACCCGGTGGTCGACGTCCAGCAGGACCCCGACTGCGCATGCCGTGAACTCCGCGAAGGAGCGGGAGTGATCGCTGAACGATGGCGATCACTCGGCCCGTACGCGATCCCCGGTCCGCCGGCCGTCAGGTGATCTGGCCGGCCGCCCACTCGGCCCACTCGCGGCGCATGGCGTTGAACCGCAGGCCGTACTCCAGGGCGATCCGGCCGTAGACCGAAAGACTGTCGTCATCCCAGTCGACGGACTCCTCCAGCCGGCGCAGACCCTGGTACCCCTGATCGGACAGCTCGATGAGCTCGGTGAGGTAGCCGCGTGCCTGCTCGGGCGTCAGTACCCCGAGAAAGAACACCCGCAGGAGAATGTCGCTGCGGGTGTTCCGCTGCGGCTTGGTCTCGGTCAGCCAGTGCCGCAGTTCGGCCAGCCCCTCGTCGGTGAGGGCGTACTCCTTGCGGCCTCGCGGACCCTCGGCCGCCACGTTGATCAGCCCTGTGCCCGCCAGCTTGGTCAGCTCGGTGTAGATCTGACTCTGGGTCGCCGGCCAGGCGGTGGCCAGCGACGTCTCGAAGAGTTTCAGCAGGTCGTAGCCGCTGGCGGGACGCTCGGAGAGCAGCCCGAGCAGCGCGTGTCGAAGACTCATGCCCCTCAGTCTACATTCCACTATTGACATGTCAGCATTGGACCTTCTAGTTTTCACATGTCGAAATGGAAACGCTGAAGCGGAGACCCACATGTCCTACCTGCGCACCTTCCTCCCCTGGATCGTCTTCGCCGCGCTGCCCTCGGGGGACTGGCAGTGGGCGGCGCTGGCCGCCCTGGTGGTCGCAGTGGCAGTGATCGTCCAGCAGATACGGGCAGGTGCCGGATTCGACGCGCTGATCATCGAGACCGGCTCCGCGGTCTTCTTCGCCGTGCTGGCCGTCATCGCCTTCACCAACCCGGACTCGGGTGTGCACGACTACTCGGCGGCGCTGTCGGCGGGCACACTGGCGGTCATCGCCGGGGTCTCACTGGCCATCGGCAAGCCGTTCACGCTGGGCATCGCCAAGCGCACCACCCCGCGCGAGGTCTGGGGGCTCAAGCCGTTCATCCAGACCAACGTCATCATCACCGCCGTGTGGACCGCGGCCTTCGCCCTGACCGCTGTCGTGCTCGCCGTCCTGGCGCACGCCGGAAACGCCCACTCGACCCCCGCCACGCTCATCCAGGTCGCCGGCTTCGCCCTCCCGATGATTTTCACCGTCCGCTACGTCGCCCACGTCCAGGCCAAGGCCGGTGCCCGATGACCTCCGCACAACAGGCCCGGCCCCACCAGGCGGGCAACTACGCCCCGGTCGGCGAAGAACTCACCGCGTACGACCGGCATCCAGGAGGGCGGTGGTGGCCAGGCCGATTGCCGAGCCGGCCAAGTACGCCATCTCCACCAGGCCGTCACTGATCGAATCCAGCTCCTCGGCGACTCCGCAACCAGGAACATCGGAGCCGCCACACCGCGCTGCCGCTGGCTCAGCCTGATGGAAGGCCGCAGCGGTGCACGCTGGGGTTCGTGCCGGCCGCGACGTCCCCTCAGGGATGTGCGGCTGCTGCGCCGCGGGTGGTCAGGTCTCCATGTTGAGATCGGCCCATCGGGTGGTCCTCTCGGGGCGGCGGGATATTCCGTGGCGTGTGGAGAGGGTCGCGACGATGCCACTCCC
The DNA here is from genome assembly GCF_036347135.1 of Streptomyces sp. NBC_00775. Lineage (NCBI taxonomy): Bacteria > Bacillati > Actinomycetota > Actinomycetes > Kitasatosporales > Streptomycetaceae > Streptomyces > Streptomyces sp. NBC_00775. The sequence continues at coordinate 10,718,291 of NZ_CP108938.1, read as the reverse complement.
GCGACCGTTCTCCTTGTGTTCGGCGGGGTGGGGGCCGTCCGGCGACGTGCGCCGTTGGGGCACCGGCCCCGCGTCGGTGACCTCGATGCGGAGGGCGCGGCGGCTGCCGGTCTCTGGCATGGACAGCCGCAGCACTGCTGGAGGCAGTGCGTGGACGATCGCGTTGGTGGTCAGCTCGGAGAGCCGACCTGAAGGACATCCAGGAGACGCTCGGCCACTCCTCGATCACCATCACGGCCGACACGTACACGAGCCTGTTCCCCGAGGCTGATCTCGCCATCGCTGAGGCCGCAGCCCGGCTCGCACCGCGCGCCCGCGCTACCGCGAGAACACCGCTCTCGAAGCGGAGCAAGAGCCCCATGACACGGAGAAGCCCGGTGTGGAGTCCGTGCCGGATGATGCTGCTCCGTTGGGAGACACTTCGGAGATCAACTCTCCGTCCGCTCACGCACGGCTCACGCAAACGGCCGGACGAGGAGTCCGAGGCCGAATGGAACGCCTCCCCGGGGGAGAAACCCCAGGTCAGCGGCGTAACGCGTTGTGCCCCCGGCAGGATTCGAACCTGCAACACCCGCTTTAGGAGAGGCCTCATAGTCCGCCCTGTCCATGATGGCCTTTCCCTGAATTCACCGTTCCTGCTGGTCAGCGATGTGAGGTCTTCCGGCCTTGTCTGATCGTTCCCCGCCTTTACATGGCCTTCCGTTCCCATGACGTTCCCATGAGGGGCCCTCGGAGGCCCCCTGGGGCTGGGGTGGGGGGGCGGCTGAGACCAGCCGCGGTCGCTGAAACGGTGGGCACCGCAGACCCCCTGGGGCGCCAAAGGCCCCGTAGTGAGCAGCAGGGTGTCGGGGTCCTCGGTCAGCTGCGCGGTCACGCTGCCTGGGCCGCCGGGCACAGGAGTGGCCTGAGCTCATCTGCCAGCCCAATAGGTCAGGCCGATCTCGGACGGCCGACGCAGTCGCGCTCGTGCGACAGCGACGCTACCCGCCCCGGCCGCGCGGCGTCCGTGACGTCACTGTGCCCAGCCAACAAAGCCCGGATCCGAGTGCCTCGGCCACTCGGATCCGGGCCGGATGTCAGTCGAAGAGAGGCGCGCATGGCTGCAGCACAGCGCAGGAGCCGGAAGATCATGATGACGCCGGACGAGCTGGACGAGGGCATCGAATTCCCTGCATTGCCCTTCGCCGAGAAAAGCCAATCGAACGGCATGTACAAGGGCCACAAAAAACGCATAGAGGTGTACGCAAAAGTCCCGCACACCGAACCCACTGCTCTCACCCGCGCGCCACCGCTCCGCACCACCTGCAGGAATCACCACTGAGTGATCCGTTGAACTCCCAGCTGAGTACCGGCTCAGCTCCCCCGCGGACCAGGTCCACGCCACCTGTATGCAGTAACACGTACCTGGCCTGCATGACAGGCGCTGGGCCCATGGAACCTGGCCCCCGGGCACCGATGAGTCCCGATGTCGTGCCGCCGCGATCGGGGCGAGTGGCGCCCGGCCGGTGGGCAACGGAAACTATGGGCGTGATCGTTTCGTGAAGTCACCAATTCACGAGATCGCGGCGCCTGAATCGTTTTGTCCGCTCAGCACTCGGCGCGAGGAAACCGGTCGTCGGCCGCACGTGCCGACGGTGATCAGATTTTTCTCAAGGAGCTTGCATGCTGGAGAGGTCTGCCGATTACCTGACGTCCGCCCCGGATGAATCCTCAGTCGCCGAACACAGAACGAAAGGTCCGACGGACAACACCTCGCAGTCAGACAACATCCAGCCGACGGAGACCGAGAGGAAATTCGCCGAGGTACTCGCCGGGGTCGTGTGCGTCGAGCAGGTGTCGGTCGACAGCAACTTCTTCAATGACCTCGGCGCAAATTCATTGGTGATGGCTCAATTCTGTGCACGCGTCAGGAAGCGAACGGACTTGCCATCGGTTTCGATGAAAGACATCTACCGTTACCCGACGATCCGCAGCCTGGCGACGGCGCTCGTCGACACCGATCCCGGAGTCGGTGCCGGTACCGGTGCCACACCCGCCCCGGTCAGCTCGCAGGTTCCGGCGTCGTCGGAGGAAATGACTCGGGTCGGCACACTGCAGTACACGCTCTGCGGAACGCTGCAGTTCCTGCTCTTCCTGGGATATTCCTTCCTCGCCGCAATGCTCACCGCACGCGGCTATGCATGGATATCCGCCGGCTCGAACCTGGTCGACGTCTACATCCGCTCGGCCGTCTTCGGCGGCGCCGCCTTCGTCGGCGCGTGCACTTTCCCGATCGCGGCCAAATGGATCCTTGTCGGCCGGTGGAAACCACGCGCATTCCCGGTCTGGGGCCTGACCTATCTGCGCTTCTGGACCGTCAAGGTGCTGCTCCATGCCAACCCGATGGTCTTCTTCATCGGCAACCCCCTCTACGTGCTGTACCTGCGGGCACTCGGTGCACGCATCGGCAGGGGTGTCACGATCCTCTCCCGCAACGTTCCGGTCTGCTCCGACCTGCTCACGATCGGCGCCGGTACGGTGATCCGCAAGGACTCGTTCTTCCTCTGCTACCGGGCGCACGCCAGCCGTATCCAGACGGGCCCGGTAACCCTCGGCAGAGATGTGTTCATCGGTGAGAAGACCGTGCTCGACATCGACACGTCGATGGGTGACGGGGCGCAGCTCGGTCATACGTCCTCGCTGTACAGCGGCCAAGCGGTCCCGGACGGCCAGCGGTGGCACGGATCTCCGGCGCAGCGCACGGAGGTCGACTACGTGAGGATCCCGCCCGCCAGGTGCGGCCCCCTGCGCCGGGCCGGCTTCGGCCTCGCCGCCTTGGGGCAGATGTTCTTCCTCTCCGTGCCGCTGGTAGTCGGGGGAATGTACATGCTGCTGACGGAGGTCCCGGCGCTGAGCAAGCGGCTGGGGCCGGGCACGGCAGGGGTCACGTCGCCGGAGCTCTACGTCGACGCACTGGTCGTCTCCTGCGTTCTGTTCTTCGGCCTCGTCGTCGTGGGCGTCGCCGTTCTGTTCACTGTTCCGCGCCTGCTGAACCGGGTCGTGAAGCCGGACAGGGTCTATCCGCTGTACGGCTTTCACTACTCGACGCACCGGGCGATCGCACGCATCACCAACGTGAAGTTCTTCACCTGGCTGTTCGGCGACAGCTCCTACATCGTCCACTATCTGCGTGGCCTTGGATACGACCTGTCCCGGGTGGAGCAGACGGGGTCGAACTTCGGCACCGAAGTGCAACACGAGACCCCGTACCTCTGCTCCGTGGGCAGCGGCACGATGGTTGCCGACGGCCTGTCGATCGTGAACGCCGACTTCTCGAGCACGTCATTCCGGGTGTCCCGGGCGACGATCGGGCAGCACAACTTTCTCGGGAACAACATCGCGTATCCGTCCGGTGCGAAGACAGGCGACAACTGCCTTCTTGCGACGAAGGTGATGATTCCGCTCGACGGTGAGATGCGCGAGGGGGTGGGTCTGCTCGGCTCACCGTGCTTCGAGATTCCCCGGTCGGTGGAGCGCGACCTCCGATTCGACGACATGCGGACCGGAAGCGAGTTGCGCCGCAATCTCGCCGCCAAGAACCGCTACAACATCCGGTCGATGATCCTCTTTCTGCTCGTGCGGTGGTTGTACTTCTTCGTGCTGACCCTGCTCGCCCTCGCGAATATCGATCTGTACGACTCCTACGGACATGTACCGATCGTGGTGTTCCTGGTGCTCACGCTGGTGTTCACCCCGCTCTACTTCGTGCTGGTGGAGCGCGCCATCGTTGCCTTCCGCGGACTGCGACCGCAGTTGTGCTCCATCTACGACCCGTACTTCTGGTGGCACGAGCGTCTGTGGAAGGTGCCTGACCATTACCTCAACGTCTTCAATGGCACCCCCTTCAAGAACGTGATCTGGCGGCTCCTGGGTGTTCGGCTCGGCAGCAGGGTCTTCGATGACGGCTGCTATCTGACGGAGCGGATGCTCACCACCATCGGTGACGACTGCACCCTCAATGCGGGGAGCAAAATCCAGTGTCACTCGCAGGAAGACGGCACCTTCAAGTCCGACCGCAGCACGATCGGCGACGGATGCACCCTCGGTGTCGGCTCCCACGTCCACTACGGCGTGACGATGGGTGACGGCTCAGTGCTTGCGCCCGACTCCTTCCTCATGAAGGGCGAGGAAGTCCCGCAGCACGCGCGGTGGGGTGGAAACCCGGCCACGGAGACGAGAGATGCCCCCGCGCCCGGTAACGACGACAGTGGAGCCGCCCTGGTCGGCGGTGACAGACATGCCGGCCACGGCGAGTGAAGAGGGACTGATCGATGGCAACGCAAGTGGAGACGGACCAGGAGTTCTGGCGTGGTGTACTCGTCGCCGGTGGATCCACCACGATCCCGCGGTGGACGCTCCATCCGATGACGGGCGTGGACGAGCACGAGGCCACCATCCCTGACGACGTCTTGGACGATGTGCGCCGTCTGGCGACGGACCTCGCGATGCCGCTCGGCTCCGTGATGCTGGCCGCGCACGCCAAGGTGCTCGCCGCGCTGGCCGGCGAGCAGGACGTCACGACCGGCTACGTCGCCGAGGAGGGCGGCCGGCCGTTGCCCTGCCGCCTCGCGACCGCACCCGAGTCGTGGCGGGCGCTGCTGGTGGACGCCCATCGCGGCGCGTCGGAACTGGTGTCGCACAAGGACTTTCCGGTCGACGCACTCAGGCGCGAACTGGGCCTGTCCGAAGCGCCGATCGAGACCGTCTTCGATCCGCATCCGGCCTCCGGTCCCCGTCCGACGGACGTCGGCGGCGGTCTCTTCGGAGACACCGTGCTGTGGGTGGGATTCTCGGAGCACGGCGGCCGGGCCGTGCTGCGACTGCGGTACCGGACCGACGTACTCGACGCGGACCACGCCGCCAGGATCGCCGGCTACCACCTCGCCGCGCTCACGTTCATCGCCGCGGATCCGGACGCGGAGCACGCGCGACAGAGCCTGCTGTCCACCGAGGAGCTCCGGTTCCAGCTCGAAGGGCTGTCCGGACCGCGCCGTGCCCTGCCGGACGTCCGGATGCACGAGCTGTTCGAGCAGCAGGCGAGGGTACGTCCGGATGCCGTGGTCGCCGTGCACGGCGACCGGCAGTGGACGTACGAGGAACTCAACGCCCGTGCCAACCAGCTGGGACGGGCCCTGTTGGCGCGGGGGCTGCAGCGCGAAGGCGTCGTCGCGGTGGTGACCGGGAGGAACCTGGACTGGATGGCAGCGGTCCTCGCGGTGTTCAAGGCCGGAGGCGTGTACCTCCCCGTCGAGCCGCACTTCCCGGCCGACCGCATCGCGGCCATGCTCTCCCGCGCCGAGTGCGGGCTCGTCCTCACCGAACCGGGCAGCACCGACTCGCTCGACCAGGCCCTGGACTCGCTGCCGGGGGTCCGGAAGCTCCTCATCGGCACGGCGTACGACGAGGGCCATGGCGGCGACGACCTGGGCATCGCCGTCGCGCCGGACCAACTCGCCTACATCTACTTCACCTCCGGCTCCACGGGAGAGCCCAAGGGAGCGATGTGCGAGCACGCGGGCATGCTCAACCACCTCTACGCCAAGATCGACGACCTGGGAATCGACGAGGGGCAGGTGGTCGCCCAGACCGCCCCCCAGTGCTTCGACATCTCGCTGTGGCAACTGGTGTCCTCGCTCCTGGTCGGTGGGCGGACCGTGCTGGTGGAGCAGGAGGTGATCCTGGACGTCCAGCAGTTCGTCGACAAGATCGTCCGCGGCCGGGTCGCCGTGCTCCAGGTCGTGCCGTCGTACCTCGAGGTCGTCCTGACCTATCTGGAGCAACACCCGCGCGAACTGCCCGACCTGCGGTGCGTGTCCGTCACCGGTGAGGCGTTGAAGAAGGAGCTCACGCAGCGCTGGTTCGCGGCCGAGCCCGACATCAAACTGGTCAACGCGTACGGACTGACCGAGACCTCCGACGACACCAACCACGAGGTCATGGACGGGGTGCCGGCCCGCGAACGGGTCCCGCTCGGTCCCCCCATCAGCAACGTGCACATCTACGTCGTCGACGAGCAGCTGTCACCGGTGCCGCTCGGCGCGCCCGGCGAAATCGTCTTCTCCGGCGTCTGCGTGGGCCGTGGATACGTCAACGACCCCGACCGCACCAAGCAGGCCTTCATGCCCGATCCGCACCGCGAGGGCGCCCGGCTCTACCGGAGTGGCGACCACGGCCGCTGGCTGCCCGAGGGCAAGCTGGAGTTCCTCGGGCGCCGCGACACCCAGGTCAAGATCCGTGGCTTCAGGATCGAGATCGGCGAGATCGAGAACACACTGCTACGGGTGCCCGGTGTCCGCGACGGTGCGGTGGTGGTCGTGGAGCGGCCCGACCGGAGCACGCACCTGGTGGCCTTCTGCTCCGGCCCGCGGTCGCTCTCGGCCGGGGATCTGGTGGACCGGCTGGGTGGGACGCTGCCGGAGTACATGGTGCCGTCGGCCTTCCACTGGCTGGAGAGACTGCCGCTGACCGCCAACGGCAAGACCGACAAGAAGGCACTGGCGGTGCTCGCCGGAGAGCTCGATGTCGTCGGAGACCACAAGGAAGGCCACGACACGCCGGGTACGCCGACCGAGCGGTGGCTGGCGGCCGCCTGGGCGAAGGTGCTCGGCATCCCGCAGGACGTGATCGGACGACGGGACCACTTCTTCGACCGGGGCGGGACATCGTTGTCGGCCGTGAAGCTGGCCATCGCCCTGGAGCGCGCGGTGTCGCTCAAGGACGTGACCCGCCATCCGGTCCTCGCCGATCTGGCCGCTCTGGTCGACGGCAGGTCCGATCGGCATTCCGGGCTGCTTCAGTCGCTGTGCGAGCCGGAGGGTGCGCCGGCCGCTGCTCTGGTGTGCTTTCCCCACGCCGGCGGCAACGCCGTGAACTTTCAGCCGATGGCCAAGGCGCTGCGGAGCAGTGGGATCGCGGTCTACGCCGTTGAGCTGCCCGGTCACGATGTCGGCGCCGAGAGCGAGCCCTTCGCGCCGATGACAGACGTGGTCGCGCAGGTCGTCGCCGAGATCGCCGAGATCGCCGAACGCGGCCTGCCCCGAGTCCTGCTGTGGGGTCACTCCTCGGGCGCGGCCTTCGCCCTGGAGACGGCCAGGCAGCTGGAGGAGCGCGGGGTGGATGTCCAACGGGTCTTCGTCGGCGCGCAGTTGCTCGGCAACGCCGCTGACCGGCGCAACGCCGTCACCGAGCTGACCGGACAGAGCAACGCCGAGATCGCCGCGAAACTGAGCACGGACAGCGACTACACCGGACTCCATCAGCTGGATGCGCAGCGTGCCGAGCATGTCGGTGCCGCCTACCGGCACGACTGCGTGTCCGCACACCGCTATTTCACCGGCCTCCTCAACACTCCCCCGGCGGTGAAGCTGTCCGCGCCGGTCACCGTGGTCGTCGCCGCCGACGACCCGATCACGACCGGACACGCGCACCGCCACCGCGACTGGGAGCTCCTCGCGGTCCGCGTCGACCTGCACGAACTCGCCGAGGGCGGCCACTACTTCCCCCGCACCTGTCCGACCGAGGCAGCGCAGGCCGTGCTGCGCACCGCCGAACTGCTGCCTTCTGCCTGAGCGGCACACAGTCACACACCGAAAGGAAACCACGATGTCCTCCACATCCCCGGCGCCGCTGCTCGACGACGTCGAGCTCCAACCCGGCCGGCCTCCGATACTGCGGACCGAGCCCCCCGGCGACGCGCCGGGCTGGGCGGCCGAGCACCGGGACGCGCTGCGCGCCGTCGTCGCCGAGCAGGGCTGCGTCCTGATCCGCGGCCTCGGGCTGCGCGACGTGGCCGGGACCGGTGCGGTCTTCGAGCGGCTGAGCACCGGGCTGATGGCGGAGCGGGAGGCCTTCGCGCCCCGGCGGACCTACGCCGACGGCGTGTACTCCTCCGCGCAGTGGCCGCCGAACCAGCCGATGTGCATGCACCACGAACTGAGCTACACGCTGGAGTTCCCCGGCCTGATGCTGTTCGCCTGCCTCACCGCACCCGCCGAGGGCGGGGCGACCGGAGTGGCCGACGCGGCGACCGTGCTCGAGGAGCTGCCCACCGAGCTGGCCGAGCGGTTCGAGCGGGAGGGTTGGCTGCTCACCCGCAGCTACAACGACGAGATCGGGTCGTCCCTCATCGAGGCCTTCGGCACCGACGACCGGGGCGCCGTCGAACGTTACTGCCGCGCCAATGCGATCGAGTTCGATTGGCAACCCGACGGGGGCCTGCGCACCAGGCAGCGCCGCAGCGCCGTGATGCGCCATCCGGTCACCGGCCGACGCTGCTGGTTCAACCAGATCGCGTTCCTCAACGAGTGGACGCTGGCCTCCGAGGTCCGCGAGTACCTCGTCGAGGACTACGGCGCCGACGGGCTGCCGTTCAACACCCGTTTCGGAGGCGGTGACCCGATCGGCGAGGACGTGGTGACACTGCTCAACAAGATCTACGAGGCCAACACCGCACGCGAGCGGTGGCAGGCCGGCGACCTGATGCTCGTCGACAACATCCGCACCGCGCACAGCCGGGAGCCCTTCGAGGGATCGCGCGAGGTGCTCGTCGCGATGGCCGACTCGGTACGACTGTCCGACTGCTCGCCGAACTTCGAGGTGACCGTCCGATGACCGGCAACCAACCGTCGACCACCGTCACCGCCGCCGTGGCGGCTTCGGCGACGACCGAGCAGCACAGCGTGCGGCCCTTCGCGGTGATCTCCGGTGCCCAGGTCCAGCAGGTGCTGGAGGGGCGCGAGAAGCAGATCGTCGACTTGGTCGAGGCCACCTACCGGCTGCACGGCGCGGGTCACTCGGTGAACCCGCCGTCGTACTTCCTGCGTTTCGCCGACCGCCCGTCCTCCCGGATCATCGCGCTGCCGGCTTCGATCGGCGGGCACGTAGGGGTGGACGGCCTGAAGTGGATCTCCAGCTTCCCGGAGAACGTACAGGCCGGCATCCCGAGGGCGTCCGCCGTGCTGATCCTCAACGACCGGGACACCGGCTACCCGTTCGCCTGCCTGGAGAGTTCCATCATCAGCGCCACCAGGACGGCCGCGTCGGCGGCGTTGGCCGCGGACCGGCTCAGCCGGGGCCGACCGCGGCCCACGCGCGTCGGGTTCTTCGGGACGGGCCTGATCGCCCGCTACATCCACATGTTCCTGGCCGGCAGCGGCTGGTCGTTCGACGAGATCGGCGTACACGACCTGTCCGCCGACAGCGCGGCCGGGTTCCGCCGCTACCTCGAGCAGTCGGGCACCGCGGGCCGGATCACGGTGCACGACAACGCCGAGGAGCTGATCCGCTGCAGCGACCTGGTGGTCTTCGCCACCGTCGCCGGTGAGCCGCACATCAGCGACCCCGCGTGGTTCTCGCACCATCCCGTGGTGCTGCACGTGTCGCTGCGCGACCTCGCGCCGGAGATCGTTCTGGCCTCGACCAACATCGTCGACGACGTCGAGCACTGTCTGAAGGCCGACACCTCACCGCATCTGGCCGAACAGCTCACCGGCAACCGGGACTTCCTGCACGGCACGTTGGACGACGTGATAGCGGGCCGGGTGGCGGTGCCGGCGGACCGGCCGGTGGTGTTCTCGCCCTTCGGCCTCGGGGTGCTCGACCTCGCGGTCGGCAAGTACGTCTACGACGAAGTGGTCCGCTCCGGAGAGCTGCACGTCATCGACGACTTCTTCCATGACATGCGCCGGTACGGATGACCGTCCGAGAGCGCTTTCAGCTCTGGAGAAGGTCCTGCTGCAGATGAGGAGGAGGCCGTCATGCCCGTCATCACCGCTCCCCATGCCTTCAACGAAGGACAGCTCTATGTCGACCTTGAGCCCATCTACGGGCGCTCCCTGTTCCTGAAGTGCGAAGGCTTCAACTTTGCCGGTTCGATCAAGCTGAAGGCCGCGACCGAGATGGTGGAGGCCGCCGAGCGGAACGGAGTCCTCAAGCCGAACTCGATCCTGGTCGAGTCCTCGTCGGGCAACCTCGGCGTGGCGCTGAGCATGATCGCGGCGAGCAAGGGCTACCGGTTCCTGTGTGTGACGGACTCCCGGTGCAACCTGTCGACCAGACTCCTGATGGAGGCATTGGGCAGCCGGGTGCTCACCATCTCCGACCTGGACGCCAACGGCGGCTTCCTGGGCGCACGCCTCAACTGCGTCCGCGCGCTGTGCGATGCCGACGACCGCTACGTGTGGCTCAGTCAGTACACCAATCCGGGCAACTGGCAGGCGCACTACCGCAGGACGGCGCCGGAGATCGCCCAGGGCTTCCCGCGCCTGGACGTGCTGTTCGTCGGCGCCGGCACCACCGGGACTCTGATGGGCTGCGCACGCTACTTCCGTCAGTGGCCCCGGCCGGTACGGATCGTCGCGGTGGACAGCGCAGGCTCAGTGATCTTCGGTGGTGCGCCTGGCCGCCGCATGATTCCCGGTCTCGGCATGAGCATGCGGCCGCCACTGCTCGACGAGTCCTACGTGGACGAGGTGATAAGCGTCGAAGAGACGGACACCATCCGTGCCTGCCATCGCATGGCCAGACACGGATTCCTGTTCGGCGGCTCCACCGGCACGGTCGTCAGCGGCGCCATGCGCTGGCTGGCCGAGCATGATGACGGACGTGAACTCACCGCGGTGGCCATCTCCCCGGACCTCGGCGAGCGCTATCTCGACACCGTCTACCAATCCAACTGGCTGCAGGATCTGTACGGAGAGGAGGTGATTGGTTTCGACGAGGGGGCCGAAGGTTCCTGGGCAACCGGCCCTATGGCAACGCGCCAGGAGAGCCGCCCACCGCACCACCCGCAGACCGGCGACGGCGGTGGTGGCTGGCACCATCGGTACCAGGACCGCAAAGCGTAGGTTCTGTCCATCCAGGGGGAACACGGCTCGGCCCCGGCCGAACGCTGACTGATGGACGGCGGCCCGCACCGCGTAGGAGTCATCGCCTCCGTCACCCGTCCGTTCTGCGCCGCCTGCGACCGCACCCGCCTCACGGCCGACGGCCAGGTCCGCACCTGCCCCTACGCCCGCGAGGAGACGGACCTGCGAGCGGCCCTGCGCTCCGGCGTCCCCGACGAGGAGACAGCCCGCGTCTGGCGCCTGGCCATCGGGGCAAGAAGGCGGGCACGAGCCTGGACGACTGATCCCTCGTCCAGCCGGACAGGCCGATGTCGGCTATCGGCGGCTGGTCAGGGCGACGCCGCCGGGTCACCGAGCGAACGATGTCCTGGCTGTCTGGCTACCGGCGCCTGAGCCCTCGCCACGAACGCAATCCCCCGCAACTACCTGGCCTTTATCGGTCTCGCTCCTTGATGCATGAGCCCGCAGCGAGCGGGACCCAGAGCGCCGCGGGCTGAGTCGGCGCATGCGCCGACTGCGCCGCCGGAGTCGCAAGGACTGCTCGTACCCGGACCGGATCTGCCGCCCTCAACCGCCCCGATGACGGTCGATGCACTGCTGAACCGGTGGCCCACCGGAGCGCAGAAGGTGGAGCTCTTCTCCGGCGTGCTGCTCTTCACGGGCGCCTTCGACGAGCGCGACCTGGCCACCACACGGCGCACGTACCCCGGTCGGCGTCCCGCCCTGAACGCCGACCGGGGCCTGGGGGTTCACCCCGCTGGAAAGGGCGAACCGACACCCGTAGTGAGCGGCCTCTGACTGTGGCCGGGCGGCGAACCGGTCTGACCTGGACCAAGCGCCGATGGCGGTGCGCCAACGAGCAGCGCCGGCGCAAGACGTTCACCGAGGCGCTGCCGTCGATCCCACCGCGGTCGCGGTTGACGTCGCAGCTGCGTACCTCGGTCGGGGAAGCGGTCGCCGACCGCGGACGGACGATGGTGCAGGCCGCGCGCGACTTCGAGGTGTCGTGGCCGGTGGCGAACACCGCGTTCACGGCCGCGGCCGAGGCTGCGCTGCCGAAGGACACGCCGCCGGTGACACACCTGGGGATCGACGAGACCCGACGCGGGAAGGCGAAGTTCCGCCTGGTCGAGGCGCCCGACGGCGGTGAGATCTGGGAAGTCGTCGCCGACCGGTGGCATGTCGGGCTGGTTGACCTGCTCGGCGGTGCCGGCCTGCTGGGGCAGGTCGAGGGCCGCACCGCGGCGAGTGTGTCGGCGTGGATCGGCGCCCAGACTCGCCAGTGGCGGGCCGGGGTCCAGGTGGTCGCGATCGACATGTGCACCGTGTTCAAAGCCGCGGTGCGCGACTCGCTGCCGCACGTCAGCGCGTGGTGGCCGCAGATCCTCGCCGCGATCACGACCGGCGTCACCAGCGCCGCCTCCGAAGGGATCAACAGGGCGATCAAAACCGACGTCGTTCATGTTTACGCGAACGCGTTGTAAGTCAAGTATCGCCGAACCCTGATCGGGAGATGCATAAAGGATTCATATAAAGCTGCTATGCTTCAGGCATGAGTCGCCGAGACGCCGCGCACGGCGCTTCCGATGCCATCGGGTCAGCCCTCTACGGTCTGGCCACCAGGGCCGTGAGACGCCTTCCCCGCGACATGAGCCTGACGTCCGCCGCCACCTTGGCCACCCTGGACAAGACCGGCCCGCGACGGATCACCGATCTGGCGGTGTCCGAGGGCGTCACCCAGCCCGCGATGACCGTCCTGGTCCGGGTGATGGAGGAATCCGGGCTGGTCGAACGGAAGGGCGATCCGTCCGACAAGCGGGTCACCCTGGTGTGCCTGACCGAGGCCGGCGCGTCGTACGTCCGGACGCGACGCCAGGCGGGCGTCGACGCGTACGCGCGGTTGATCGACGAACTCACCGGTGACGAGGTCGAGGCCTTGGCAGCAGCCCTTCCAGCGCTGCTGCATCTGGCGGAGCTCGAAAGCCACGCCCGAGAGGAGTCGGACCGGTGACCGCGGCCCAGGCTCATGACCAGCCCATGAGCACTGTCCTGATACGTTCCGAGGCACGTCTGCTGGTCCCCGCCCTGATGTTCATCGCCCTGGTCGTGGCGGCGGTCGCCAGCCTCGGGACGCCGCTCATCACCAGCGTGGCGACCACGTTCCACGTCTCCCTCGACAGCGCGCAGTGGACGCTGACCATCGCCCTGCTCAGCGGCGCCGTCGCCACACCCGTCCTCGGCCGGCTCGGAGCCGGTCCGCACCGGCGGGCCACGATTCTCGCCACGCTGGCGATCGTCGTCGTCGGCAGCGCGCTCACCGTGCTGCCGCTGCCGTTCGCCTGGCTGCTCGTGGGCAGAGCGGCCCAAGGCGTCGGACTCGGTCTCACGGCGCTGATGATGGGCGTGGCCCGCGACCATCTTCCCGAGGAGCGCAGCGCGGCCACGATCGCCCTGATCTCAGTGGTCTCCATCATCGGAGCCGGCGTCGGCTACCCGCTGGCCGCGCTGCTCGCCGAGTTCGGCGGACTGCGGGCCGCCTACGGCCTCGGCCTGCTCGTCACCGCCATCGCCTTCGTGACCGCGTGGCGCTCCATGCCCGCAGCTCCCGAAGGCCGCTCCGCTCACGTGAACGTGGCCGGTGCGCTCGTCCTGGCGGGTGGACTGCTCCTCGTCCTGTTCCTGGCCGGCGAGAGGAGCCTGTGGAGCCGACACCTCGCCGTGGCGGTGACCCTTGCCGTCGCCGCCGTACTCCTGCTCTGCGTCTGGACCGTTTCCGAACTGCGAACCAAGACGCCCCTGGTCGACGTCCGGGCGGTACGGCACCCGGCGGTCGCCGGGGCGAACATCGCCATGTTCGTCGGCGGGAGCGGCATGTACCTCCTGCTCACGCTCATCACCCGCTACGCGCAGACGCCGCACAGCGCCGACTACGGCTTCGGACTGACCACCTTCGTGGCGGGGCTGGTCCTCATCCCGTTCTCCGTGCTGGGGTTCATCGCCGGCAAGGTCACGCCGCGGGTCCGCGAACGGATCGACGGCCCCCTGCTCCTGGCCGGCAGCGCCGCCATCGTCGGCGGCGGGTTCGTCCTGTTCGCCACCGCCCGGTCCAACCTGGCCGAACTGCTCGCGGCCATGGGCGTGCTGGGTTTCGGCGTCGGCAGCTTCTCGGCCGCCATGCCCGGCGTCATCCTGGCCGTCACCCCCAAGAGCGAGACGTCGAGCGCCATGAGCTTCAACTACGTCGTCCGCAGCGTCGGGTACTCCCTGGGCAGCGCCATCGGCGGTCTGGTCCTGGCCGCCGGCACCGCCACGGGCCGCCTCTTCCCGAACGACGACGCCTACACGACCGCGGCGCTGGTCGGCGTCGCCGCGATGGCGATCACGACGATGGCCAGCCTCGCCCTCGCCCTCGCCCTCGCCCGCCGACGCTCACCCGAGACCAATCCGATCACAGCCCCAGTCGGTGTGCCGGGCCTGGGCCGGTCGAGTCGAACCGGAAGCTGAGGATCGAAGCCGTCCGACTTCGACGCCGTCTCCGTCGGCTCGCTGACCCACAGCGCGCCGGCCATGGATCTGAGCATGCTTCTGAACATCAATTCCGAACACAGGAGATACCGTGTCCAAGGGCTATTGGGTCAGCGTCTACCGCACCATTGCGGACCCCGAGAAGCTGGCTGCCTACAACAAGCTGGCTCGTCCAGCCGTAGCGGCCGCGGGCGGGCGGCTGCTCGCCCGCGACGGCCGGGTCGTCGCATACGACGCCGGAATCGCCGAGCGCACCATCCTGATCGAGTTCGACAGCTTCGAACAGGCGGTCGCCGCACGTGCGAGTGCGGCCTACCAGGAGGCGCTGGCCGCACTTGCTGACGGCGTCGAGCGCGACTTCCGCATCATCGAAGGCCTCGACTGACGACCGAGGCTGCGTCGGCGACGAACACGAAGCCGACTGCGGGGATCACCCCGGCTCGTCAGCGCGCCGCACCGTCGCGAAAATCGTCAGGCCAGTGGCATCGGCGGTGATGTCCAGTCCGGCGACGGTTCCCGGCGGCGCGGCGGCACGGAGGCCGGCCTCGATGTCGGCGGGGGTGCGTTCGACGAGGTTCCAGCGGCCGATGTGGGCCATCAGGGCGGCGTAGGGGTTCGGGGTCGCGATGTTGGAGAAGCAGAACGTGCCTCCGGGGCGGCACAGGCGGGACAGAGTGGTGCGGATCGGGGCTCGGGCGAAGCGTTCTTCGAGGTAGTCGAAGAGGCCTCCGGCCAGGACCAGGTCGAAGGGGCCGTGGTCGGCGGCCAGGTGGGCGGCGGTGCGCAGGACGTTGCTGGGGGCCGCGGCGGTCTGGGCGCGGGCCGCGGGCGGCAGGTGTGTGAGGGCGTACTGGAGGGCGTCGGGGTCGACGTCGTTGAGGACCAGGCGGTCGGCGGGGTGCAGGAGAGCCGGGTCGACTCGGCGCAGGTCGGCGGCGCCTCCGGACGCTATCAGCAGGATGCGGCGGCCGGTGGCGCGCGCGGGGGCCGTGCTCGGGACGTCCGCCGGGTCGATCACAGCGGTACCTTCATCCGGCGGGCTCTCCCGCCTCACCCCTTGGTGGGACTCGGCACCGGAAGGACAGCACCGGAGTGCCAGCGGCTTCCGTCCTGGCTCCGCCGCCGGGCTGACGGCGGCGAGGCGCTGCGGCCCCAGCCGACGCGCAACCGGCTGAGCGCGCCCCGGTCCCCGGCCGCGGCCGTGCCGCCCATCCCGCCCGTCCCAGGCTGCCGCCCGTGACCTCCCGAAGTCCCTGATCCTGGACGGCGTTATGTGACCTGTGGGGGTGTCTCAGCCCCAAGGTGTCTCAGGCGGCGCAGCTCCCATAGACGAGACGTGACGGGCGTCGCGGCCGCAGTGCCGCGGCGGCCGCTCAGAGGTGGCCGTCCAGGAACTTCCGTATCTCGGCGATGGTCATAGGCCCCGTGCCGTGCGCCACCGCCTCTCCCTCCTTCAGCAGGACGTAGGACGGGGCTCCGGTGATCCCGTATCGCTCGGTTGCGGCCGGACAGCGCGTGATGTCGGTGCGGACGGCCGTCAGGCGGCCCGTGTACTCGTCGGCGATGTCACCCACGACGAGGTCCATCGCCCGGCAGGGCTCGATTGCCTTGGGCCATGTCCCGGTGAAGTATGCAAGGACCGGAACTCCGCTCATCCCGAGGATGAAATCGAACTCCGCGTCCTCACGGGGTTGGTGAACCCGCTTCGCCATGGAAGCTCCTGACCTCGCGTTCCGTCATTCCATCCCCATCATCCCCCGCGCGGTGCGGCAGGCCGACCCGGTCGGTCGTCCGGCTGACCTGTCGGAAGGGAGGCACGGGGCCGTCGCAGAACCACGGTGGTCCCCGGCGCGAGCGGCCCGGCCCCCGCCCCTGGCGACCCGGCCTGGCCGCCCCGCCGGTCACCCAGCTGCAGCCTGCCGCGCGCCCGTGGGTCAGCTCGTGCCGGGACAGCGCCCTGCACGACGACATGAAAGCTGTTTTCCAGGACATAGCGGCCCAGATCATCGACCAGATGCTCGATGAGCGCGTCGATGAGCGGGCCGGTGCGCATCGTCCACCGGATCCAGTCGAGCCGTATCCGCCACCCCGCTTCTCAGAGACAGCGCCCCCGACGGGCTTCCCGAGGCCTTGTCTGGTCTTCACATCAACCCCCGGTCTCAGCCAGGCTCATACCGCTCTTCCCCGGGCCGCACGAGCCAGCTGATGGCACCGAGACCGAGGCACGATTCCTGGACCGCTCGCGGACGCGGTCGTGGACGGTCGAAGTACGCGTCAGCTGACCCGAAGACCGACCGCCAGCGTCAGTTCAAGGACCCGGTGTGGCGATGCGAGATCCGGAAACAGCTCCCGCAGCTGCGACATCCGGTACCGGACTGTCTGGGGATGGATGAACAACGCCGCCGCCACCTCGTCCCGTCTGCCCTGGTGCAGCAGCCACTCCCGCAACGTCTCCTCCAGCCGCCGTGCGGTCGCGACAGGCAAGGTCCGCAACGGTGCGAGGGCTCGGGCACGCAGGTCTGCGAACGCGTCCATGTCGGCGCTCAGCACCAGTTCGGGCAGGTGGTCCTCGGTGTCGTGAATATCAGAGGAGAGGGAGCGGGCGCGTACGGCTCGTGCGTACGAGGCGGTCGCACGAGTCCATGGCCGGGCCGGGCCGACCACGGCGGTGCGGTCGGTCAGCTGCCGCAAGAGATGTGATCGGTCGGCATCGGGGACGAGCAGCACACCGGTGGCGTCCGGCAGATCGTCCAGGACGAGGGTGCTCGGGTCGAGCGCGCGGTAGGCAGGCCGGGCCTGGGCGGCGGGCAGCAGGACCGCGGTCAGTGAAACCGGAGGCTGCCACCCGGCCCGTTGAGCGGAGGCCAGCAGCACGTCCGGGCTCGCGCCGGCGAGGAGGTCGCGGGCCAGGTGTTCCAGGTGGCGCTCGTGGTCCCTGCCCCGGGCGGCCAGTTCGTCGGCGTGGCCCGCGGCGCTCGCGGCGGAGAGCTCGTCGATGTAGGCGAAGGTCAGCTCGGCGAACTTGGCGACCTCGGCGGCGGGCAGACCTGCGGGTACGGCACCCGCTGCCAGGCATCGCCAGGCCACGCGGGCGCCGACGCGGTAGGCGCTGAGCAGGGCGTCCATCGAACGGCCGTCGCGCACCTCGCCGCGGCCCAGCTCGTAGGCGGCGTCACCGGCGTCGCCGCCTGTGGCGTTCCCGCTCGCGCGGTCCAGGTAGTGCCCCAGGGCGGTGCGGACGGCTCGGCGGATGGTGGCGCCCATGTGGCCCGAAAGGGCGTTGGCGTAGGGAGGGACCTCGTCGATGATCGCCTGGACGACCTCGTCGGCGGTGGTCTTCAGCGCGGCCCGCAGTGCGGTGACCGTCGTCTCATCCAGGACCAGTTCGCTGGCCCTCCGGATTGCATGGCTCACGTTTCTATTCCCTGCGAACAATTCAGCCAGCCAGATTTACGTCCTGCGGTCAGGACTTTACGCCTTGAGGCGCAGCAAGCTGGAGTCATGACGAGTACAGCCCTCCGCAGCAGGGCGTGGAAACTGCTGGAGATGGTCACGACGCCGCTGCTGCCGTCGGACTACCTCGACCTGGTCAGCCCGCTGCGTGCGGGCGCTGACCTGCGTGGGCGCATCGAGGCCGTGCACCCCGAGACGGGTGACGCCGCGACCATCGTGATCAGGCCGGGACGGGGCTGGCGCGGCCACACAGCCGGTCAGTACGTGCGGATCGGGGTCGACGTCGACGGGGTGCGCCTGTGGCGTGCCTACTCCCTCACCTCGCCCACAAACCGCCAGGACGGCCGCGTCACGATCACCGTGAAGGCGATCCCGGACGGCAAGGTCAGCAACCACCTGGTCCGCAGGGCGAAACCGGGCACGCTGATCCAGCTCGACCAGCCGACCGGTGACTTCGTGCTGCCGCAGGCCAAGCCCGCCAAGGTGCTCTACCTGACGGCCGGCAGCGGCATCACGCCCGTGATGGGCATGCTGCGCGACACCGAGTTCGACGACGTCGTCATGGTCCACTGCGCGCCACAGCCGCAAGACGTGATCTTCCGCAACGAACTGCACGACCTGGTCGCGGACAAGAAGCTGCGGCTCACCGAGGTGCACACCGACACAGACGGCATGCTCGACATCGCCCGTCTCGACGAACTCGTGCCCGACTGGGCCGAGCGCGAGACCTGGGCTTGCGGGCCCGCTGGCCTGCTCGACGCCGCCGAAGAGCACTGGACCGAGCACGGCGCACCAGAGCGCCTGCACACCGAACGCTTCCGCCCCAGCATCGTCGTCGCCGGCGACGGCGGCGAGGTCACGTTCAGCGCCACCGGCAAGACCGTCGACGCGGACGGCGCCACGCCGTTGCTGGACATCGGCGAGGAGGCCGGCGTGCTCATGCCCTCCGGGTGCCGCATGGGCATCTGCTTCGGCTGCGTCACGCCGCTCAAGGCGGGCGCCGTCCGCGACCTGCGCACCGGCGAGATCACCGAGGCCGAGCCCGGCGTCCTCATCCAGACCTGCGTGTCCGCCGCGGCGGGCCCCTGCGACATCGAACGGTAGGAGCACCTTGACCGCCATCGACCCCACCGCCCACCTGACCGCGGAGCAGATCGAGGAGCTTGGCCGCGAGCTGGACGCGATCCGCGACGAGGTGATCGCCGGCCGCGGCGAGAAAGACGCCGCCTACATCCGTAAGGTCATCTCGGCGCAGCGCAAGCTCGAGCTGGTCAGCAGGGGCGTGCTGCTGTTCTCGATCTTCCCGCCCGCGTGGCTGATCGGCACCGCCGGTCTGTCCGTGGCGAAGATCATGGACAACATGGAGATCGGCCACAACATCCTGCACGGCCAGTGGGACTGGATGCGGGACCCGAAGATCCACTCCACCACCTGGGAGTGGGATCACGTCTCGCCGTCCGAGCAGTGGAAGCACTCGCACAACGAGCTGCACCACACGTACACCAACGTGATCGGCAAGGACAACGACCTCGGCTACGGCATCATGCGCGTCGACGAGGACCAGAGGTGGCACCCGTTCCACCTCGGCCAGCCGCTGTGGAACTTCATCAACGCCTGCTTCTTCGAGTACGGCATCGCAGCGTACGACCTGGAGCTCGGCAAGAACCTGCACAAGCGCCGCCGCAAGAACCCGGAGTTCCGCGCGCGGGCCAAGGCCGTGGGCCGCAAGATCCGCAAGCAGGTCCTCAAGGACTACGTGATCCACCCGCTGCTGTCGGGCCCGTCGTTTTTCACCACGCTCGCCGCCACGTTCACCGCGAACCTGGTCCGCAACATCTGGACCCACTCGGTGATCATGTGCGGGCACTTCCCCGAGGGCGTACAGGTCTTCGAGCGCCGCTCCATCAAGGGCGAGACGCGCGGCCAGTGGTACCTGCGCCAGATGATGGGCTCGGCGAACATCAGCGGCAGCAAGGCCATGCACTTCATGACCGGCAACCTCTCCCACCAGATCGAGCACCACCTCTTCCCGGACCTGCCGAGCAACCGGTACGCCGAGGTCGCGGTGAAGGTGCGCGCGCTGTTCGAGAAGTACGAGCTGGAGTACGTCACCGGCCCGCTGCCCAAGCAGGTTTTCTCCGCGTGGCACAAGGTCTTCCGGCTCTCACTGCCGAACAAGAAGCCCAAGGTCAAAACGCCGGACCGCGAGCAGGAGCTCGTCGCCGCCTGATTCCCGGTATCGGTTCAGATCATTCGGCCGTACCGGCGGCACCGCCGGGTTCGGTGAGATCCGTTGCGGACGGCGGGCGACCGCGACGGCAGACCGTACGACACGGGGATCCGGGCAGCCCGGTGTCCGACTGCGCTGCTACCTGGACGTGCGCCAGGAGCTCAGCACACAGCCCCCGGCGAGGTGCTGCCGGGGTGGGCGGGCGAGCCGAAGTTATGGATGGGGTTTCGTTCTGTCCGTTGTCCACTGCGGGCATGGCTCAGGGCCCTCCGGCGTGAAGGGCCCTGGACCAGTGGTGGCGTCGGTTGGGGAGCCGTTAACGAGCGGCGAATCAGGTGCCAAGTAACTCGTGAACCGCCTCCGAGGTCGCCGCCGCAAAATTTCAGCTGGACGGCTAAGCCCAGCCTGGTGGCGCCGCCTTTGTTCCGTAACCAGCCCGCCTCGTCGCAGGACAGGGTGAAGTAGTCCACCACCCCGTCCAGACCCAGATCCCGACCCACCGACAGCCCCTTTCGTCACCCCCGTTCCCAGCGTTCGGGCTGGACGGTATGGGCGCCGGTGTACAGCGGGGACGGATATCGGCGAAGGACTGCCTTACGGAAGGCGGACCTGGTGGATGGGCCGCCGCCGGAAAACTGTCATAGGCGTCAGCTGTGGCCGAAGGCCGCCGCGGTGGCCACGCACGAGAGCGATGTGCTCGACGAGGTCACCGAACGCAGGCTGCTGACCAGGAACTTGCGGACCGTCAACGCCCTGACGGACCCGACGGTCCTCGAGCCGGTGATCGCGGGTGTGACCCGCGGGCTCAAAGGGGCGGGCACAGTGTCGCCGGTCGGGCGCCTGTCCATGTGTGAGTGGGGCTGCCGCGTGGACAGGCGTGACCGTGGGCCTCAAGCCGCTTCGAGGAAGGGGTAGTCGGTGTAGCCCTCGGCGCCCGGCCCGTAGAACAGTTCCGGCCGCGGCTCGTTCTCCGGGTGGCCACCCTGCCAGCGCTCGACCAGGTCGGGGTTGGCGATGAGGGCCCGGCCCACGACCACGGCATCGGCGTGGTCGGCCTCGATCTGCTGGAGCGCCTGCTCGCGGGTGGTCTGCCCCCCGAAGGGGCCGCTGTTGACGATCAGCTTGCCGTCGAAGCGCCGCCGCAGCTCCTGTACAAGGTCGCCGCCCGGCTCGGCGTGCAGTACGGAGAGGTAGGCCAGGCCCAGCGGGCGCAGTTGGTCCATCAGGGTGCCGTAGGTGGCCAGGACGTCGTCCCGGTCGGTCTCGAAGACGTCCCCGAGGTCGACCTCCGGCGAGATCCGCAGCCCGACCCGCTCGGCACCGACGGCCTGGGCGACCGCCGTGACGACCTCGACGACGAAGCGGGCGCGGTTCTGCGGCGAGCCGCCGTATCCATCGGTGCGCTGGTTGGCCGCCGGGGAGAGGAACTCCTGGAGCAGGTAGCCGTTGGCGCCGTGGATTTCCACGCCGTCCGCTCCCGCCTCGACGGCCCGGCGGGCAGCGGTGACGAAGTCCTCCAGGGCTGCCCGGATCTCTGCGGTGGTCATCGCTTCCGGTACGGGGTAGGGCTGCTCGCCCTTCTCGGTGAACGTCTTGCCGTCGATGGCGATCGCGCTGGGGGCGAGGATGCGGCGGCCGCCGTTGATGTCGGGGTGGGTGCCGCGGCCGGCGTGCATGATCTGCAGGACGATGCGGCCGCCCTCGGCGTGCACCGCCTCGAACACCCGCTGCCAGCCGGCCGCCTGCTCGTCGGTGGCGATGCCCGGCTCACCGACATACCCCTGCGACGCGTTGTCGGGGTAGGTGCCCTCGGTGATGATCATTCCGACGCTCGCCCGCTGCCGGTAATACTCGACCATGAGGTCCCCGGGGATGCCGGAGGAACCGGCCCGGACCCGGGTCAGCGGTGCCATGACGATGCGGTTGGCGAGCTCGATCTTCCCGAAGGCGACGGGGGAGAAAAGAGACGGGGCGGACGAAACTTCTGAAATGTTGATATTCATGGGTTCCTTTCTGCAATACGGAGGAAAACGGGATGAAGGTCTGCGACGCAGGGGTCCACGCTGTCCCGGCGGAGGCGCGGATGCGGTCCTCGGGCAGGCGCGGGCCCGCTGACGGTGACGCGGTTCCAGGACTGCGATCGGGGTGTGGGTGGTGTTGGCGGCGAACGCGGTGAGAGCCGCATGCCGTCGGCGTCGACGCCGGTCAAGCGCAACTGCCCGCCGAAGTACGGGCGTTCGCTCCTTGCGCACGATCAGCAGTAAGCCAGGTGACGAAGTCATGGGTGCCGCCGCCGGAGTCGGTACGGATCGGTGTCTGCAGGCCGCGCCGCGACCGGCTCCCTCGTCGCGCCCCCGCGAAGAGGACCGATACACGGCTTCACCTGGAACGCGCTTCCGGCGGTGGCGGGAACAGCGATCTCAGCGATCCTCGTTCGCACCGGAGAGGCACTTCCGCCGGCCGATCGCCTATCGGACAGCCTGCTTCACGAAGGCGCGGGCCTAGTTGAGCGGCACGTCCGCGACGGCCTTGAGGTGGCTGAACGTCTCGAGGGAGTACCGGCCGTGGTACCGGCCCATGCCGCTTTCGCCGACGCCACCGAAAGGCAGGCCGGGCATGAGCAGTTGCATCACGGGCTGGCCCCAGGCGACGCCGCCGGAGGACGTCTCGTTCACGAGGCGTGACTTGGTGGCCTCGGACGTGGTGAAGGCGTAGAGCGCGAGGGGCTTTTCGCGTTCGTTGATGACGGCGATGGCGGCGTCGAGGTCTTCGACTTCGACGACGGGGAGGATCGGACCGAAGATCTCCTCCCGCATGACCGGCGATGCGGGGTCGACATCGGTGAGCACGGTCGGTGCGATGAACAGGTCGTCGCGGTCGTGCTGGCCTCCCACCGCCGCCCGGCCGGAGTCCAGCAGACGGGTGAGCCGGTCGAAGTGCCGCTCGTTGATGATCCGACCGAAGTCGGCTGAGGTCTGCGGGGTGGTACCGAACTGGGCGTCGACCGCCGCGCGGAGGGCGGGGACCAGTGCGGCGGCGGTGGCAGGATCGGCCAGAACGTAGTCGGGGGCTATGCACTGCTGCCCCGCGTTGCCGAACTTGGCACCGACCAGCCGCTTCGCGGTCTCGTCCACGTCGGCGTCGGGCGCCACGAAGACCGGTGACTTGCCCCCGAGTTCAAGCGTGACCGGGGTGAGGTTCTTGGCTGCCGCGGCCATGACGATCCGGCCGACCGTGCCATTGCCGGTGTAGAAGATGTGGTCGAAACGCTGCGCCAGCAGGGCCGTGGTCTCCTCGGCGCCGCCCTCGACGACGGTGAGCACGTCGGCGTCGAAGTACTCACGCAGGAGCCGTGAAGCCACCGCCGAAGTGTGCACCGACATCTCGCTCGGCTTGGCCACCACGGTGTTCCCGGTGGCCAGTGCGCCGATGATGGGGTCGATGAGAAGGTGCAGCGGGAAGTTCCACGGGGCGATCACCAGGACGACCCCAAGCGGGTCGTACGTGGTGTAGGCCGTTGTCGTGGGACCGAAGTGGGCAGGAACCTCCACCGGGCGAGGCTGAAGCCAGTTCTCGAGGTTCGCCAGTGCCTCGTCGATGTCGGCGACGGTGAAGTCGATCTCCTGCATCTTCGCCTCGGCGGCGTTCTTCCTCAGATCCGCCCAGAGCGCTTCGAGCAGCTCCTGCTCGTTCTCGATCAGCAGGGCCCGCAGCCGCTGCAGCTGGTTGACGCGCCAGTCCAGTCCGCGGGTGACGCCGGTGTTGAACGTCGCACGAAGGCGGCCGACCACCTCCGCGGCCGTTTCGGTCCGGTGCGTCCTCGGCTCGGTCGCCTGATTTGTGGTCATGGGGTGTGCTCCGTTCTTGATGCAGGCCGCGCCGTCAAAGGCGTTCGTGGCATGCCGTAGTACCGGTGATGGGCAACCCGGTGGATGACGGATGAAGGGTCAATCCGTTCCTTCACCGTAGCCCATGTACGCGCTAACGCGAACATAGGTCGGGCGTTATCCTTCCCTTATGGCTAGCCGCACCGCGTCACCCCTCGTCCACCCCGACACGGACGACCTCGACCTCTTCAAGATCATGAGCGCGCTGACCGACGAGACCCGGCTCACCATCGTCGTCACCCTCTCCGTCTCCCCCGGTCTGGCCTGCAGCGGCTTCACGCAGGACGTCACCGCGTCCGTACTCACCCGCCACTTCCGCGTCCTGCGCGAGGCCGGTCTCATCCGGCAGCACGATGTCGGCACCCGCCGTTTCAACACTCTGCGCAAGGAAGATCTGGACCAGCGGTTCCCCGGACTGCTCGACCTCGTCCTCAAGGAGAGCGTCGGCCGCGTGGAGCCTTACGTGAACGCCGAGTGCGCCTGACCCTCCGGGGCGCCCCTCCGTGGCCGCGACGAACCGGACCCACCGCAGCCAGGTGTCCAGCTTGCGGTCGACTTCGATCACGTCGAACAACACCCCGTGCGCCGAGCGGCAGTAACCGGTGCCCCAGCAAGGCGATACGCCACCGGCCCCGACGTACCCGCTTACACGGAGGCGACGTACTACGCCGAACCCGGTTCCCCGTCGGCGGAGGCACTACAACTGCTGGTCAGCTGGGGCACCGACGCGACAAGGGCGGGAGCCGGGATGCCGCCGGCACGCACGGCTTGATGAACAGTTGATCATCGGTAGTTGGCTGCGCGCCACGCCCAGCGTCCTTTCGCACGCCAGACGCCTCCGGGGGGCGGTGTCGGATTCAGGACGGCGCGGGTGGCGCGGGCGTGCTGCGGGTAGGCAGTGGAAGAACGGTGCCGCCGCCGCGCAGGGCGTCGTTTTCGAGGGCCAGCTGGCGGATGGCCTCCTCGCACAGGGCGAGGGTGCGGCGCAGGTCGGTGTTCTCCTTCCTTGACTTGCTCCTCGGGCTTCAGCCCGAGGAGCAAGACAAGAAGCCACGGCACCCGTCGCTCTCGCAGCTTGGCGGGCGCCATGAGGAATCAGTCAGCAGCCGGACATCATTCCAGGGGTCCCGAACCATCCGTGAGGTGACGTCGAAGACCATGGTGGCTCGGTGGGCGGTGTCGAAGGCGGGCCAAGGAACGCCGGGATGGCCGTGGTGTGCGAAGGACGCCCAGGCGGAGCTCAGGGCGTCCGCGAGGCGCTGTGGCGCATCCTTGCCCGTGAATCGGTCGACTCCCCCAGCGTGCAGGTTGTCGAACACGAAGGGCAGATCGAGCGAGTGACAGGCGCCGAGCTGTCCGCCCCGGGCAGACGAGCGCCAGCTGAACAGGTACGTCCAGACCTGGCTGGTGCGTGCCGCGTGGGCCTCGAGGAGCCTGGCGGTGGGCGCGCGGAACATGCGTTCACCCATGAGGGCGGCGAGGAGCCCCATGGGGCTGGTGTCCGGCTGGACTCCCCTGAACGCCTCCAGGGCTTCCTCGGGCTTGTCGAATTCCGTGTCGAAGAGAGCGGTGACGGCGGCGTCGTCGACGTTCGGCGACTCAGGCCCGACCAGGAACAGGCGTCCCTCTTCCAACGTGGTGCCCGCGATCAGAGGAACCGGGGATGCGGCTCCTGATGTGAACGCCTCCAGCGGCGCCCGGGGAAGGGTAGGTCCGTCCACCACCGGAGCGAACGGCAGGCCGAGAGCGTCGCCGCGCTGGCGCATTACCTCCACCACACTCTGCTGGGCATACAGAAGTGTCGCGACGGGGAGGTCGAGGAGCCTGTGTGCCTCGTGTTCCGGAAGGGCGAGGGCGGCGAGCACATCCCGGGCCACGGCGGTGGCGCGCTCCCGGGTGTGGGTGCACTCGGCGCTGCCGCTCTGGGCGATGGCCTTGTGGAAGAGGCCCTGGGCGGCCGGCATGGCCATCAACGAGAGGACACTCATCGCCCCGGCGGACTGTCCGAACAGGGTGACGTTGCCCGGGTCACCGCCGAACGCCGCAATGTTGTCCCGGACCCATCGCAGCGCGGCGATCTGGTCCAGCAGGCCCACGTTGCCGGACGACGCGTACTCGTCGCCGAGCAGTTCACCCAGGTACAGGAACCCCAGTGCTCCCAGCCGGTAGTTGACGGTGACGACCACCACGTCGTGCAGTGATGCGAGTCGGCTCCCGTCGAACACCGGGTCGCGTCCCGAGCCCGTCAGGAACGCGCCTCCGTGCAGCCACACCATGACGGGCCGGTTTTCGGCGCCCTGCTGCGGCGTCCAGACGTTGAGGGTGAGACACGACGCCTCACTCGTGGGAAACGGCGCGTGCCCGAACATCTGCTCCAGCACCAGGTCACGCGGTTGCGGAGCGGCTGGGCCATACTCATGGACGGGTTTCGCCTCCGTCCACGGTGCGGGTGGCTGCGGCGGCTTGAAGCGCAGCGGCCCTACGGGTGGGGCGGCGAACGGTATGCCCTTGAACACGTGTACGCGTTCGCCGAGGGTGCCCTCGACCGGGCCGAGTGTCGTGTCAACGACCTCAATGGCCATGCGGAAATCCCTACTTCAACGGCCGGTCCACGCCGCTCACCTGCGATGCGGCGCGAGACACGGGACAGCCGACCGGCGCGCGGGCCCGGCGTCGTCCGCCGGCCCCGCGCCCGTCTTCGTGTGTCGGTTCGCTGCTACTTCGGGGCGACGGCCCAGGCGAGGTCGGGCAGATAGCTGGGGGCGGAGGTGAAGCCGGACAGCTTCCCGCCGTTGTAGGCGTACAGCCCGTCCATGCGCAGCACCGAGACGAACCACGCCTGATCGACGACGTAGCGCATCGCGTCCTGGTACAGGGCCCGTTGGTGTTGCGGGGAGGCGGCGTTCGCCTTGGAGAGCATCTTGGTCAGCTTGGGATCCGACGTGGCGTAGGGATTGAACGCGGTCGGGTGCGGAAGCATCCAGTCCAGGGCGAGCGTGTAGGTGGGTGCGCCGCCGTAGCCGAAGCCGAGGACCGGGTACTTCTTCGATGTGGCGGAGGCGAGCCACTGCCCGACGCTGGTGTCGGTGGTGACGTCGGTCTTGACACCGATCTTCTGCCACTGCTGGACCACGGCCTGGGAGACGAGATCGATGCCGAAGAAGCCCTGGGTCTCCATCTTCAGCGAGAAGCCGTGCGGGTATCCCGCCTCGGCCAGGAGCTTCTTGGCCTTCGCCGGGTCGTACGGGTAGTTGTTGTCGTAGTCGGCGGCGAAGCCGTCCAGGCCGGGCAGGGAGATCTGATCCGTCGGGTGGCCGTACTTCTGCACGACGGCCTTGGTGATCGCGGCCCGGTCGACGGCGTAGTTGAGGGCCTTGCGGACACGTATGTCCTTGAGGGGTGTGGCGAGGGCGCCGTCGCGGTCGGCGAGGTTCACGCCCAGGAACACATTGGGGCTGCCGGTGACCTTGAGCCCGCCGGCCTTGGCGGTGTCGACCTGGTTGGCGTTGATCGCCATGGCGTCGGCCTGTCCCGTCTTGACGGCCTGGAGTGCCGAGTTGGGGTTGGCGACGACCTTGATGACCACCTTCTTCCAGTGGATCTTCTTCTTGTCCCAGTAGTGGGGGTTGGGCGTGTAGGTGTAGTGGTCGCCCGTGGCGGTGTGGGCCGTGTCGAGGATGTAGGGGCCCGCTCCGAAGGACTTGGTGCCCATCGCGCCCGGTGAGGCCAGTCCCTTGGGGCTGATGGCGGAGCCGATCATGAGTACCTGGGTAAGGAGTTGGGGCAGGATCGGGTTCGGGCTGGAGCATCGGATGCGCACGGTCCGGGGTCCGGTGACGGAGACCGAGCTGATGGCCGAGGTCCATGAGACGTTGAGGCCATTCTTGCGGGTGTAGTTGAGGGAAGCCGCGATGGCCTTGGCGTCCAGCGGGGTGCCGTCGGCGAAGGTGAGGCCGTCGCGCAGGGTGACGTCGAAGACCTTGTTGCCGCTACCGACGTATCCCCACTTCGTCGCCAGGCCCGCCTGGGTCTTGCCGCCGGGGCCCTGCCGGAGCAGCGTGTCGTAGGCGAGGTTGATGAACCAGTTGTCCGAGCCGACATTCGCCTTGGCGGGGTGGAGGCTCGCGGGCGCGCCGGCCGAGACGACGGTGAGCGTGCCTCCGTGAGCGCCGCTTGGGGGGCTGGAGGAACTCGAACCGCTGCACGCGGTGGCCGCCGCCGCGAGCGCGGCGAACGCCGCCAGTCCCGCGGTTATTCGCTGTCTGCGCATGGTGCTTCCTTACGTACCGGGCCGCTGGGGGCGGACTCGAGTTCCTGGGTGTTGGTTCGTCGGGGCATCGGCAGCCCGTGGAGTTCCGCCGAGCGATGGCAGGCGACGGCGCGGCCGTCTCCGGTGCCGTTGCCCCGCCCCTCGGAGAAGGGCTGCAGGTCCGGGCGTTCGCGGTGACACAGGTCGACGGCATGCGCGCAGCGGTGGGCGAAGGCGCATCCTGTGTCGGCCGGAACGCCCGAGACCCGTTTGGCCTCTCGTGCTGACCGGCGAACCCGCTGGATGCGGGGGTCGGGCTCGGGCACTGCCTCGAGCAGCATTTGGGTGTAGGGGTGCGCGGGATCGTCGTACACTGCGCCGGCGGGCCCGGATTCCATGACCTGACCGCGGTAGAGCACGACGATGCGATGCGACAGATGGCGCACCACCGGCAGGTCATGGGCGATGAACAGATAGCTGAGAGAGAGTTCCTGCTGCAGTTCGGCCAGCAGGTTCATCACTTGCGCCTGGATCGACAGGTCGAGGGCGCTGACCGGCTCGTCGCAGAGCACCAGGCGTGGATGGAGCATGAGCGCGCGGGCGATGGCGATCCGCTGGCGCTGACCGCCCGAGAACTGCCCGGGAAAGCGCTGTGCGGTGTCGGGCGGCAGGCCCACCCGCTCGAGCATCGTCGCGATGCGCTGGGCGACGCCTTTACGGTCGGTCCCGCCGTGCGCCATCAGCGGCTCGGCCAGGGTCTGTCCGATGGTGCGGGCCGGGTTGAGTGAGGAATAGGGGTCTTGGAAGACCACCTGGAGTCTGGCGCTCAGAGCACGCCTGTCCCGGGTCGAGGCGCGGGTGATGTCGCGGCCTTCGAACTGGATGCGGCCCGAGTGGACCTGGTTGAGTCCGAGCACGGCGCGGCCGAGTGTGGACTTGCCTGATCCCGACTCCCCCACGAGGCCGACGGTCTCGCCTTCGGCGATGGTCAGCGAGACACCGTCCACGGCCCGGAACGGCTGAGTTCGACGGCCTTGGCGGAACTGCACCACGAGTTGGCTGATGTCCAGGAGGGGCGGCTGGGTCATGGGTGGCTGCCTTCCGCAAGGAGCTGCTGGTCGTGGACGCAGCGGGTGAGCCGGTCGGGGGCCGGTGCGGTGAGCTGGACCGGACGCTCGGTGCACGTGTCGTCGGCGAGAGAGCAGCGGGCCGCGAAGCGGCAGCCGGTCGGCCAGTTGCCGGGGGCGGGGACGGTTCCCGGGATGGTGGGCAGTGGTTCCCCGTGGCGTGCGAGGTGAGGGTTGGCTCCCAGCAGTCCCGCTGTGTAGGGGTGGAGCGGTCGGCTGAACATCTGCTCCACCTCGGCCTGTTCGACGACCTGCCCGGCGTACATGACCACCGAGCGGTGGCAGAGGTCGGCGACGACTCCCCAGTCGTGGGTGACGATCAGGATCGCCATGCCGGTCTGCTGCTGGAGCGTGCGCAGCAGGGTCAGGATCTCGGCCTGCACGGTGACGTCGAGTGCGGTCGTGGGCTCGTCGGCGATCAGGAGCTCGGGGTCGCCCGCGAGGGCCAGGGCGATGGCGACGCGTTGGGCCATGCCCCCGGACAGTTGGTGAGGGTAGCGTTTGGCCACCCCGGCGGGATCAGGGATGTTCACCATACGCAGGAGTTCGACGACTCGTGCCCGAGCTGCGTGCCGGTCGCAGTCCTGGTGCCTGCGCACCGCCTCGGCGAGCTGGTCGCCGACCGAGAAGGTCGGGTCGAGGGCGACCATCGGTTCTTGCGAGACGTAGGCGATGCCGGTGCCGCGGACGTGCTCGAGGGCACGGGGAGCACCCACGAGGTCGGCCCCGTTGAAGATCACCTGACCATCAGTGATATCACCGCCTCCCGGTACGAGTCCGAGGATGCCCAGCGAGGTGACCGACTTGCCGCACCCCGACTCGCCGACCAGACCGACGGTCTCGCCGGCGCACACGTGGAAGCTGACGCACTGCACCACGGGTGTCCCGCCGATGGCAATCGACAGGTCGCGCACCGTCAGCAGGGCGTCGGTGTCGTCAGGGGCGGCAGGCCGCCCGGTCTCCCCGACACGTTCCGGGGTAGAAGCAGCGGTCGCAGCTCGTGTCTTGGGCCGCCGCTCCGGCTCGCGCAGTTTCGAGACGGACCAGTTCTCCGTCGCCGCATCCCTGATGGCGTCGCCGAGGATGCCCAGTGCCATCACCGTGAGGACGAGCGGGACACCGGTGGGCACGAGCATCCACGGCG
The DNA here is from genome assembly GCF_036347135.1 of Streptomyces sp. NBC_00775. Taxonomy (NCBI): domain Bacteria; kingdom Bacillati; phylum Actinomycetota; class Actinomycetes; order Kitasatosporales; family Streptomycetaceae; genus Streptomyces; species Streptomyces sp. NBC_00775. The sequence goes on along the minus strand of NZ_CP108938.1, from coordinate 10,687,793 downwards.
CGCGATCGATGTTCTGGGAGGCATCGGCCACCAGACCTCCCCAGGAGGGGTTGGGGGGTTGTGCGCCCAGGCCCAGGAACCCGAGGCCGGCCTGGATGACGACGACGACCGCCGCGAACAGCGAGGACTGGACGATGACCGTGCTGGCCAGCCGGGGCAGGATGTGGCGGCGCATGATCTGCCCGCGGCGCAGACCCGCCACTTGGGCCGCGGCGACATAGAGTTCCTCGCGGATGCCGAGGGTCTGGGACCTCAGGACCCGGGTGATGCCGGGGCTGCCCAGCACCCCGAACGTGATCATCGCGGCGTGGAGGTTCCCCGGGAACACCGAGAGCACCACGAGGACGATGATGATTCCGGGAAGGGCGAACAGCAGCTCTGCGCTCCGCGTGACGAGCCAGTCGATCCATCCCCCAAGGAAGCCCGCCGCCAGGCCGGAGGTGACGCCGATCAGAAGGAAGACGGCCAGGGCCTCCGCTACGGCCAGGAGCGTGGAGCGGCCGCCGTAGAGCAGTCGGCTGAGCAGGTCCCGGCCGAGGTTGTCCGTGCCGAGAAGGTGATGGCCGGAGGGGCCGGCGAGCACGTGACTCAGGTCCTGGTCCAGCGGGCTGTGGGCCGACACGGCCGAGGCCGCGAGGGTGGCCATGGTGAGGAGGACGAGCCAGCCGAGCGAGATGGCTCCCGCGGGTCGGCGCAGGACCCGCGAGATCAGTCCGGGGCTTCGCGCGGCCTTGCCGGCTGCCACGGTCGGGGAGAGTTTCATGAGGTACGCACCCTCGGGTCGAGTCGGCCGTAGGCCAGGTCCACGAGCAGATTGACGATCACCACGAAGCCGGTGATGTAGAGAACGGCTCCCTGGATGACGGGGATGTCGTGCTGGACGGTCGCCTGCTGGGTGAGGCTGCCGAGTCCCGGCATGGCGAACACGGTCTCGACGAACACGGACGCGGCGAGCAGGCTGACCAGCACGACGCCGAGAACCGTGACGACGGGCAGGGCAGCGTTGCGCAGCACGTGCCGGTAGAGAATCGAACGCCGGGAGAAGCCGTTCGCCTCCATCACCCGGATGAAGTCCCGGCCGAAGGTGTCCAGCACCGCGTCGCGTGTCTGTTTGGCGATGATCGCCACCGCGCTCAGCGACAACGACAGGACGGGCAGCACGAGAGAGCGCGCCCACTCGCCCGGGTCGTCGGCCAGGGGAACGTAGCCGGTGACGGGGAACCATCGCAGCTTCACGGCACCGACGGCGATCAGTACGAGCGCGAACCAGAAGGCCGGCACCGCCAGGCCGATGAGCGACAAGCCGTCGACGACCTTCACCAGGAATCCGCCGCGCCGCGCGCTCATCAGGCCCAACGCCACTCCGAGGAGACCGGAGACCAGGGTTCCGGCCGTGATCAGGGACAGGGACACCGGCACCCGGCTGCCGAGCACGTCGGTCACCGCCTCGCCGCTGAAGAGTGAAGATCCCAGGTCTCCGTGAAAGACACGCGCCAGCCAGTGCCCGTACTGGACCGGCAACGCGTCGTCCAGGCCCAGCTGTTGGCGCACCGCCTCGTACTGCTCGACGGTCGCGTGTTGCCCGACGATCGTTCGAGCCGGATCCCCCGGAACCAGGGACACCAACACGAAAGTCAGCGCAGAGACCAGAAACAAGAGGGGGATCGACGACAGCAGCCGCCTTGCCACCAACCGCAGGATTGCCATGCTCACCTCACCGTGAGTTGTGCAACTGATCGGTCGTACACGTCACTTCGGCGCCCGACCGGAGCGTGCGAAGTCGTCTGGATGTCTCGAACCCGGCAGAAGACAGGCCTGGTGGGCGGGGGTCAGCGCCGTGCGACCTCGGCCGGCGCAGGGATGCCCTGAGGGGCCGGCGAAACGCCGCGGGATTCACGTCGGGAGGCTGAAGCCGTGAGAACGAGACGGATGGAGCCGGACCCGAACGGGACGGAGCAGGTGCGGGGTGCGCACAACTCCCCGGCACGAGCTGCTGGTTCGACCGCTGAGAAGTGCGGCGTCTGAGACCGGGACCTTATATCGAAATTCTGGCGGTCACCAGAGAAGCAACATAAACGTTGAGTAACGTGCCCGCCACCCCCCTCACCCCTTGCCCGAACACGCTCCGGCATGGACACTGATTACACGTGTTAACGGCAAGTCGTCCAGGGGGCGGAATGAAGTTGTACGGACACGAGCAGGGCAACCACGACCCGGCCTCCGCACTGATACAAGGCGACATGGCCGACCACCAGATCTGCAGTCGACGGGTTCATCGAGTCACTGAGGGGCTGGACCTGACGCCAAGAGTTACACGTATTAGCAGCCCAACCAGCTTCCGTGGCCAGTGCTCGCGTGCCGCCGCGGAGAGCCTCGCACGCGGCGCTCGACTCAGAGCCCCGTCACTTTCCGTACATGTTCCAGGCTCGGCGCGGCCAGGACTCCATGCAGCTGCTGGAAGAGCTGACGGGCAGCGACCGCGTTCCAGTCGTCGGGAAGCAGTTCGACGGGAAGGCCGGGATCGAGATAGGGCAGGCGCCTCCACTGCGTGAGCATGGGCACGTAGTGGAGGAATGCTTCTTCGGCGTCGATGTCTTCCTGCTGCTCGATGGAGCGGACGATCGGGCCGTAGGCGTCGGTGAAAGCCGCGTACTGCGCCTCGATCGCCGGGAAGTCCCACCAGGTGCTCACTGTCGTACGCAGATCGCTGAAGGCGGCGTACTGGGACGTGAACAGGTGGACGTAGTCGCTGAGTTCCAGGCGCTCAAGCGTGGCGCGGGCAGGCTCCAGCAGTCGGGCCGGCGCCAGCCAGATGCCCGGCCCCATGTTGCCGAAACCGAGCCACGTCAGCCGCGTACGCAGCTGATAGCGGTAGGTGCGTTCCGACTCGGGCACGGAGAAGACCGCCATGACCCAGCCGTCCTCCAGCGCGGCGGGCTCCAAGCTGCCGAAGATGCGGCGATCGCCCTCGTCGAAGACGGGGTGCATGGCGGGGCTGAGGCTGTACCCCGTGCCTGAGCGGCGTTCGGGTACGAGGACGCCTCGCTTCTTCAGCCGGGACATGGCGGAGCGCACCGCCTGGCTGTCCACGCCGAGGTCCCCCATCAGCACGATCAGATCAGCGATGGAGATCCACCCGCCGAGCCGTCGGACGAATGCTCCGTAGACCGTGTTGATGAGGGAGCTTGGCCGAATGGAGCTGTCCACCTGATCGCCTTCCGTCGTATGCGGTGGCGATCCTATCGACCGGTACGGCCTCCTCCGGGTGCCGGGCAGTCCCCCGCCGGGGTCATCGCCCGCCGGTGGAGCCAGGGCTGAACGGCGCCTCTGCGTAGGCTCCGGACAGGAGGTGCCCGGCGCCGGGGGCCACAGCGGGGAGCCCGAGCGCCCGCAGCATCTGGTGGGCGGTGCAGATCGCCGCGGAGACCACGGGCTTGCCCAGCTGCTGCTCGGCCTCCTCGACGGCTCCCAGTGACGGCATCTGCACACAGGCGGACAGCACGACGGCGTCGGCGTCGGCGTGGTCGAGCGCGCGGGCGAGGCCGGGCAGCCTGGCCGGATCGTGGGCGGCCACGTCGAGGTTGTTGGGGATCTCGAGCGCCGCGTAATCGAGGACCTCGATCCCTTCATGGGTCAGGTAGTCCACGACCGTCTGCGTCAACGGACGCATGTAGGGCGCGAGCAGTGCGATCTTCCTGGCGCCGAGGGTGTGCAGGCCCTGGACGAGGGCTCCCGCACTGGTGACGACCGGCGCCGGGGCACCGTTCTCGACGGTCCGGCCGTGCAGGCGTTCCTCGGACGTGCGGTGGTAGCCCAGGCCCATGCTCATGATGGCCACCAGGCAGGCGTAGCCGAGGACGTCGACGTGGGCGTCGGACAGTTCCAGAGCGCACCGGTCGGAGTCGGCGTCCATGGCTTTGAGCTGCTCGGGCGTTACGTGCGTCATGCGCATCCGGCTGGAGTGGAAGGTGAAGCGTTCCGGCGCGATCGTTTCCCGGGCGCGCAGGATGGCCGGCACCTCCGTCTCCATGGTGACGTTGGAACTCGGAACGATCTGGCCGATCCGATACGTACGTGGGGCCACGGGGATTCTCCTGCTGGAAGTGAAGGGGACGCCGCGCGTCAGCGTGCGTCGATGACGGGGTTGGTGAGCGTGCCGATGCCCTCGACGGTGGCCTCGACGATGTCACCGGGTACGAGGAACTGCGGAGGGACCATGCCGGCGCCCACTCCGGAAGGGGAACCGGTGGCGATGACGTCGCCGGGCTCCAGCGTGACCCCGGAGGTGATGTCGGCGATGAGACGGGCGATGGGGAAGAGCATGTGGCGGGTGTTCGACTTCTGCTTGGTCACGCCGTTGACCCGCAGTTCGAGGTCGAGGGACTGAGGGTCGGGCACCTCGTCGGCGGTGACGACGGCAGGGCCGAACGGGGCGTAGGAGTCCTGCCCCTTGGAGAAGAACCACTGCCCCGAGCGGCGCTGGTCGCGGGCGCTGATGTCGTTGACGATGCTGTAGCCGAAGATGTAGTCGAAGGCGTCGTCCTCGCTGACGCGGAAGGCGGTGCGGCCGATGACCACGGCCAGCTCGCACTCCCAGTCGAGTTGGTCGGTCAGGTCGGCGTTGTGCAGGATCGGCTGGCCGGGACCGGTCACGGCGGTCGACGGCTTGCTGAACAGCACCGGCCTCGAGGGCAGTTCCTTGGCGGTGTCGAGGCTGCGGCTGGACTCCTCGACGTGTTCGACGTAGTTCAGGCCGACACCGATGACCTTGCCGGGGCGCAGCGGAGCACGCAGCGAGACCTCGTCCAGTGGGCGGCAGACGTCGGCGGGCCAGGCGACCGGATCGGTGGCGAGCAGCCGCCGTGCGGTCTCGTGGACGACGTCGCCGGCCCGGACGAGGGACAGGAGGTCCTGCGGCAGTTCCTCGTTGTGGAAGGCGGCCAGAGCGGGCAGGTCGATCACGCTCTCGTCGATCTGAGCACCGAGTCGGGCGGGCCCCTCGTCGAGGCAGTAGGTCACCAGGCGCATGGGAACTCCTTGGGCAATGAGTACGGATGGAAGAGCGGGGAGGGTGAGGCGGTGGCGAAGGTCATGTCCCTTCGCCACCGCCCCGGAACCGGGGGCGGCGCGGGGCGACAATGGCCGTCCCCGGTCGCGCCGGCGTCACACCACCGGTGTCAGGGCCGGCCGCGGTGGTGACGGTGGGCGCGGTCTAGGCGGTGGGCTGGTGCCCTGCGTTGTCGGCGTACGCCTCTTCCCGGTAGAAGCCGAGCGAGCGCATGACGGGGAAGTCGTTGAACGAGAAGAGGCAGGCATCGTCGTCCTGGTCGAGGTTGCTGTGCTCGTGCCACGCCCAGGACGGGACGCAGAAGATGTCGCCCTCCTTCCAGGCGAAACGCTTCCCGCCGATCACCGACTCTCCGCGGCCCTTGGCCACCGTGTAGATGACCGAACCGGTGTGCCGGTGAGCCTTGGTGGCCTGGCCCGGTCGCAGCAGCTGCATGTGCGCGCCCATGGTGGGCATGACCGACCCGCCGGTGACCGGGTTGGTGTACTCCGCGATCACACCGTCGTAAGGGGAACCTTCGGAGGCCCGGGCCAGCTGGCGCAGGGACTCGTACGTCGGCTCCCAGGGGTAGGCGAGCAGCGGGGAGTAGGGGCGGGTCCACTTCTCCACGCCGTAGGGCAGGAGGTTGGCGCCGAAGGTGAGCACGGAGGAGTTGATCACCTTTCCGGGCTTCTGGTAGAGCTCCGGATGGACTTCGTAGAAGCCGGCGTCCAGGGCGTTGACGAGAGGGATGTCAAGGCCGTCCTGCCAGATGACCGGACCGTCGTCGGATTCGTTGCCGTGCTCGTGCCAGGTGCCGTTGGGAGTGATGGCGAAGTCGCGCGGGCCGACCCTGAGCTTCTGTCCGTCGACGATGGTCCAGGCTCCGGTGCCCTCGTGCACGAAGCGCAGGGCGGCGGCCTGGTGGCGGTGGGCGGTCATCGCCTCGCCGGGGCCCATGATCTGCAGACCGGTGTACAGAAGTCCGACGGCGGCGCTGACGTCCTTGCGGCCCGGGTTGACGAGCATCACGACGCGCCGGCCGGCGTCGTCGGCCTTGACCAGGTCGAGCGCCTTGCGGACCAGGGGGCGCAGTTCCTCGTACCGCCACAGGACGGGTACGGACTTGGGTTGCGGGTACCAGGGTTCGATGTCGTTGGCGACGGTCCACAGGGCGCCGGCGTCCCGTTCGGCGAGTTCACCGTAGTAGGCGGTGAGTTCGGGTGTGTCGGCCACCCGGGCCCGCCCCAGCTGGTTGTCGTCGTACGCGGTGGTCATGCGTGATCCTCCTTCGTGGTGTCGGTGCCGTCCGTCGGCAGCGGGGCGCAGTGGTGCGTCGCGGGCTGCCGCGCGGGATCCGCGGTGAAAGTCACCGGGCTGCGGGGGGTGTTGTCGACGTGGAGCTGGAAGACGTCGAAGCGGTTGTAGTGGCCGACGATGTCGTGCATCTGCTTGGGCTGGATGCACTTGGCCAGGTCGATCTCCGCGTAGACGATCCCTTCGTCGTCGACGAGGGGTTCGGTCACGGGTCTGCCGTCGGGGCCGAAGATCCCCGAAAGCGCGCTGCGAGGGCGGGCGAGCATGCGCCGCATCTCCTCGTCGTCACCGGCGACGGTGTCGACGATCTCCGGGGAGATCGTCGAACAGGCCACGACGGAGAAGACCTTGCCCTCGAAGCTGTGGGCGGCGGTGCGCACCGCGATGGCGTCCGCCATGTCGTAGTCCTCGGGGGCAACCGGCAGCGCGATGTAACTGGCGGCGTGCACCAGTTCGCCCTGCGCCAGGAGCGCGAAGCGGGCGAGGGTGTTGGTGTTCTCGCCGCAGGCCAGTACGCCCAGGGGCCCGATCGGGGTGTGGTGGACGCGCAGGGAGCTGCCGTCGCCGCCGGTCCAGGTGAGTTTCTCCGCCCAGGTGGGCACCAACTTGCGGTGGACGCCGAGCAGTTGCCCGTCGGGTCCGATGGTGAGCAGTGTGTTGTAGAGGACACCCAGACTGTGCGGGCCGCGCTCGTTGACGCCGATCACGACGACGACGTTGTGCTGGCGGGCCGCCGCGCGCAGCGCGTCCACGTGGGGTCCGGGCACGTCGATGGACGCGCGGTAGAGGCGTTCGAACCAGGGTGAGCCCTGGACCGGGCTCATCGTCCAGTTCCAGTACGGGTAGCCCGGGACGAACACCTCGGGGAGGACGACGAGCGAGGCGCCGTTGCCGGCGGCCTCCTCGATGAGCGCGACCGCCTTGTCGACGGTGGCGGCCGGGTCCAGGTAGACCGGGGCGGCCTGGACCGCGGCGGCGATGAAGCGGGGAAGATTGTCCACGGGTTCCTCCTGGGACCGGGGATGTCCTGGGCGGGTCAACGGACCGTCGCCGCGGCGACGGTGGCCTGCGCAGGGGGCAGCCAGCGCTGGTGCACGGGCACGGGGGCTTCCCGCAGCAGCTGCAGCCGGGGCGGGATGCGGTCGGTGCGCACGCCCGGGGGCTTTCCGCTCCCCGCCTTCCAGGACGCCGGCCACGGTGCTGCGGGTCCTGCGTACCCCTGGGCCGCGGCGGCGTGCAGCGTCCAGAGCGGATCGTGGAGCTGTGCCCGTCCGACGGCACAGAGATCGGCACGACCGGCCAGGATGATGGAGTTCACGTCGTCGTAGGTGGAGATGGCTCCCACGGCGATGGCGGGAATCCCAGTGGCGTTGCGGATGAGGTCCGCGTACGGGGTCTGGTAACTGCGGCCGTAGCGGGGCTGTTCATGGGCGACGACCTCGCCGGTGGAGACGTCGAGGGCGTCGGCGCCGGCGGCCGCCAGGCGGCGGGCGATCTCGACCGCCTCGGCCTCCGTGGTGCCGCCCTCGGCCCAGTCCGTCGCCGAGATGCGGACGATCAGAGCCTTGCCCGCCGGCCATACCTCGCGCACACCTTCCAGAACCTGCAGGGGGAAGCGCAGCCGGTTGGTGAGGCTGCCCCCGTAGGCGTCGGTGCGGGTGTTCGTCAGCGGTGACAGGAAGCCGGACATCAGGTGTCCGTGTCCGAACTGCAGCTCCAGGACGTCGAATCCGGCTCGGTCGGCGCGGCGCGCGGCGGCGACGAAGTCCCGGATGATGTCGTCCATGTCCTGGCGCGTGGCCTCCCGGGGCGTGCTGCTGTCGGTGTCCCAGGGAATGGCCGAGGCAGCGATGAGCGGCCATCCGCGGTCACCGAGTGAGGTGCTCCGGCCGTCGGCGCGGGGCACACCGGTCGCCGCCCGTCGGCCGGCGTGGGTGAGCTGGATGCCCAGACGGGCGCCCGCCTGACGGTGGACGAATTCGGTGATCTTCCGCCAGGCCTCCTCCTGTTCGTCGGTGTAGAGACCGGGGCAGCCGAGTGTGGCGCGGCCGTCCGGGTTCACGGCCGTCATGCCCGCGAGGACGAGCCCGGCGCCGCCGAGGGACTGGGTGCTCAGGTGAACGAGTTCGAAGTCCCCGGGCAGACCGTCATGTGCCGAGTACAGGGCGGTCGGGGGCACCACGACACGGTTGCGCAGGTGCAGGCCGCCCAGTGGGAACGGCCGGAACATGGGCGGCACGGCGGCAGCGGCGCCTGTGACGGCGGTGATCGGGGCCTGCGTGGATGCGTTGCGTGCCTCGACCGCGTCCGTGAACTCCTTGTCCCGCACGCGCAGGTTGTCGTGGGTGACGCGCCGGCTGCGGGTCAGAAGATTGAAGGCGAACTGGTGCGGCTCCTGACCGCTGTAGCGACCCACGTTCTCGAACCATTCCAGGCTGGCCTGGGCGGCGCGCTGGGTGGACTCGACCACCGGCTTGCGCTCGGCCTCGTACGCGACCAGTGCCGTTGCCGGATCGGGCTGCTCGTGGAGGCAGGCCGCGAGCGCGAGCGCGTCCTCCATCGCCAGCTTGGTGCCGGAGCCGATGGAGAAGTGCGCGGTGTGGGCGGCGTCGCCGAGCAGGACGACATTGCCGTGCCGCCAGGTCTCGTTGCGGACCGTGGTGAAGCGGATCCACTTGGAGTTGTTCGGTATCAGGCGGTGTCCGTCGAGATGGTCGGCGAGGATCTCCTGGCACAGCCGGATGCTGTCCTCGTCACTGGTTCCCGGCGGGTGGTCGCGGGCCGCGAACTCGGCGAAGCCCGCGCGCCGCCAGGAGTCCTCGTCGATCTCCACGATGAACGTGCTGCGGGTGGCGTCGAAGGGGTAGGCGTGGACCTGCACGGTGCCGAAGTCCCGCTCCTCGACGATGAACGTGAACGCCTCGAAGACCTTGTCCGTGGCAAGCCACATGTAGCGGCAGTGCCGTTCGTCGAGGTCCGGCCGGAAGGTGCCGGCGTAGGTGGCGCGGGCCGTCGACCGGACCCCGTCACTGGCGACCACCAGGTCGTACTCGGCCGCGAGTGCGGCCACCGGCGGCGCCTGGGTGCGATAGCGCACGTCCACCTTCAGGGCCGAACACCGCTCCTGAAGGATGGTCAGCAGCCTCTTGCGCCCGAGCGCCGCGAAGCCGTGTCCTCCCGAGGTGAGGACCTGTCCCTTGTAGCGGATGTCGATGTCGCTCCAGCGGGCGAACTCGGCCGACATCGCCGCGAAGATCTCGGGATCGGCCTGCGCGATGCCGTCGAGGGTCTCGTCGGAGAACACGACACCGAACCCGAACGTGTCGTCGGCCGCGTTGCGTTCCCAGACGGTGACCTCCCAGTGCGGGGAGAGCTGCTTGGCCAGAGCTGCGAAGTACAGCCCTCCCGGCCCTCCCCCGATGACTGCTACGCGCACGGCGTCCTCCTTACGGTTCCACGAGCAAGGTATGCCGTGAATTCAACGATCGTCAAGAAAGCTATATACATGCGGAGTCCTCAGAGGAGGCGTTCCGGCGCTTGGGGTCCCGCCTTGGTCAGCACCTCGCGCACGTCGTCGGGCCAGGGGGTGGCGCCGGACGCCCGGGCGGCCGAGTGCGCGATCGACATGCGCCCGGTGGCCGCCACTTCGCCGCCCTCCGCCCGGACGGTGAAGGCGTAGTGCAGGGAGGCCGTGCCCACCTTCGTGACACTCAGCTCCGTACGGACGAGCTGGCCGAACCACAGCCGGGCGCGGTAGTCGGCCTCGAAGTGCACCCTCGGTGTGCTCCCGAAGAGGTGGGCAAGACCCAGCCGGCTCAGCAGTACGGCCTCGGCCGCCTCCACCCAGCGCACGACCGTCGAGTGGTGGTAGTGCCCTGCCGCGTCGGTGTCCGGCCACTCGACGCGTCGCTCGATGACAACGCTGGGCAGCTGGGGTTCGCGCGCTTCGAGGGATCCGGCGGAACAGCCTTCGTCACGAAGCGCTTTCGGCCGTGGCCTGGACCTGTCCATGCGAGTGCCTTTCACAACGAGCCGGCCGTGCCGGCGTGGGGGAAGGACGGCCGTGCCGTCCACGGGAGAGTCGACGCCGTGCGGGATGCCTGTCTCAACTGGCTGCGCCCAGGGCGTGTTTGCGCAGCTCGGCGCGCTGCAGCTTGCCGTTGATCGTGCGCGGCAGGTCGGCGACGAACTCGATGGCGCGGGGGTACTTGTACGGCGCGATGGCCTGCTTGACGTGGTCCTGAAGTTCCTTCGCGGTGACCTCGTCGCCGGAGACTTCCGGCTTGAGCACGACATACGCCTTCACGATCATCCCGCGACGGTCGTCCGGAGCTCCCACGACGCCGCAGTCCTCGACGTAGGGATGAGTGACCAGAGCCTTCTCGACCTCGGGGCCCGCGATGTTGTAGCCGGAGGAAACGATCATGTCGTCGCTGCGGGCCACGTACCAGAAGTAGCCTTCCGCGTCCCTGATGTAGGTGTCGCCGGTGATGTTCCAGCCGTTCTTGACGTAAGTCGTCTGACGGGGGTCATCCAGGTACCGGCACCCGGTGGGGCCGGTCACGGCGAGCAGTCCGGGCTCGCCGTCGGGGACGGGTTCGCCGGTCTCGTCGACGACTCTGGCCCGGTATCCGGGGACGGGCCTGCCAGTGGAGCCGGGGCGTATGTCGTCGTCGGCGGCGGAGATGAACACGTGGAGCATCTCCGTGGCGCCGATTCCGTCGATGATGCGCAGTCCGGTGGCGGCGTGGAAGTCCTCCCAGACCTGCGCCGGCAGTGCCTCGCCGGCGGCCACGCAGCGCCGGAGGTTCGCCAGGCGGTCCGCCTTGCCTGCCGCCATGATCGCCCGGTACGCGGTGGGTGCGGTGAACAGCACCGTGACCCCGTGCTCGGCGACATGGTCCGCCAGCTGGCCCGGCGTCGCCTGTTCCAGCAGCAGGGAGGCCGCACCGACGTACAGCGGGAAGACGACGAGTCCGCCGAGACCGAAGGTGAAGGCGAGCGGCGGCGTTCCCGTGAACACGTCGTCGGGTCGGGGTCGCACGATGTGCCGGGAGAACGTGTCTGCGTTGGCCAGCACGTCGCGGTGGAAGTGCAGCGTGGCTTTCGGCCGCCCGGTGGTTCCGGACGTGAAGGCGATCAGCGCGACGTCGTCCGCGGCCGTGTCGACGGTGCGGAACGTGGCGTCCTTGGCCGCGCAGCGGGCGACGAGGTCGTCCGCCGCACTCCCGCCGTAGGCGATGACCTGCAGCCCCGGCGCGTCGGCGGCCTGCAGCTCCTCCAGGTAGCGGTGGTCGCACACGGCGACGGCCGGGAGGCTGATCTCGTGCAGCTGCGCCAGCTCCGCAGCGCGCAGCATCGGCATCGTGGTGACGGCCACGCATCCCGCCTTCAGGACGCCGAACCACGCGGCGACGAGCCAGGGATTGTTGGGGCCGCGCAGCAGGACGCGGTTGCCGGGCCGCACCCCGAGATCCTCGGTCAGAACGCGGGCCACCTGATTGGCCCGGCGCAGTAGGTCGCCGTAGGTCCAGCGCTCGGTGGGCGTCAGCAGACACGGCCGGTCGGCGCCCCAGCGCTCGACGGCGTCGTCGAGCAGCCGGCCGGCGCAGTTGAGTCGCTCGGGGTACGTCAACTCCGGTAGATCGAAGTGGAGTTGGGGCCAGAGGGCGAAGATCGGGAGGCGATCGCGGCAGAACGTGTCCACATGTGCGGACGGGGAGAGCTCCATGGGGTGCACCTCGTCTCGGGGCAGCAGGGAGAGTGCCGCAAGTATGCCGTCTTTCTAACGGCAGTCAATATTTCGATATAGACCTCTTGGATGACGCGGCGTCATACACACACAGCCGTCGCCCCAACTCCCTTGCAGGACAGGCAAGAAGCGGCACAGACCACCGCGTCAAGAAACTTCACGCCCCGCAGCGAGAGGGCCGCAGGTGTTCAGCGGACCGCCGGAATCCGAACCCGGACGACCTTCCCCGCACCGCACGGGAAGGCGTTGAGCACGCCGCGCGCCTCCGCGACCAGGAGGTCGACGATGAACAGGCCCCGACCCCCCTCCGCCTCGACGTCGGCCCCTGGACCGACTCCCGGCAGCGACGGATCGCCGTCACTGACGTCCAGCTGTATCCACTCGCGCCCGAAAGTGATCGCCGCACACAGCCAGTCCGTGGCCGCATGGCGCACCGCGTTGGACACCAGTTCCGTGACCGTCAGGAGCAGCACGTCCTCCACGTCCACCGAAACCCCCTGGCGCCGGAGTACTGCGCGAACCCGGGCCCGAACCCCGGGAACGCACTCGACAGTCGGCCGCATGACCCATTGGCGGAAGGCGTGACCGCGCAGCCCGCAGACAGCGGGCCGCATCTCTGCGCGAGGAGGCCGCGAAGGCTGCACGAGGGCGACGGAAGGAGAGGGCATTGCAGACTCCCGAGGGGAGGATGACGTCAAGTCACTCGTGTAACCACTCGCAGTAGTGCGGGCGATTCCTTGCGTGCAACCTGTCGCCATCGGGCGTGTTACACGTGTAACATCGTGCATCCCGGAGGCCCTGAGCGCAATACATTTCGGACATTCTTTCCGTTCGACGCCCAGCTGTGCCCCTGAGAAGGGCCTGCTGTCGCCACACCTCAGGTGCGACAGGCCGCCGAGACCTCACCGCTTGCCCGCGACGCCGGAAGAGAGGCACACATGCCACCATCACTGCCCGCCGAGCTGGACCTCGGGTGGCCTCCGCCGCCCTTCCTGGCTCCGCCTCCCGCCCAGGTCAATCCCGAGGGCGTCCGCCACTTCGACGGCGTCACGTATGCGACCAGTCCCGGCTACCGCCCTCGCCTGCTCGACGTCCACGTGCCCACGAGCGAGGAGCCGGTACCGGCCGTGGTCTGGATCCACGGTGGTGGATGGCTGGAGGGCGACCGGCGCTACCCGCCGCCCACCATCCCCGTCGAGCTGCTGCACGGTTCCGTGCTGCAGGCCGGTCTCGCCCTGGTCTCCATCGACTACCGGCACAGTCTGGAGGCCCCGTTCCCGGCGCAGCTCCACGACGTCAAGGCCGCCATCCGCTATGTACGCCGATTCGCCGACACGCTCGGAATCGACGGGGACCGCATAGCGGTATGGGGCGAGTCCGCTGGTGGGCATCTGGCCGCGCTCTCCGGGCTCGTCGGCTCGAACGACCGCCAGGGCGTTGACCTGGAAGGCAGTGAAGGCACCATCGAAGAGAGCAGTTCAGTCCGTGCCGTCGTCGACTGGTACGGCGTCTCGGAGCTGATCTCCCTGCTGTCGCACACCCTGCCGGCCGTCCCCGGGCTCGACTACCCCAGCCCGTTCACGGCGTTGCTGGGCGGCGCCACCGGTGAAGAGCTGGTGGCGCGGGCAGCGATCGCAAGCCCTGTCACCCATGTGACGGCCGGCTCTCCGCCTCCGCCGTTCCTCCTGATCCACGGGACGAACGACGGACTGGTGCCGTACAGCCAGAGCGAGGCCCTCGCCGAGGCGCTCGAACAGATCGGGGCGGACGTGACACTGCAGCCCGTCGCGGACGCGGATCACATCTTCCTGGGAGCGGCGGACGTCGGGCCCATCGTGGCGCAGAGCGTCGACTTCCTCGTACGGCACCTGACGACCGCGGAGAAGGCTGCCCGCTGATCTCGACTCCCCCGCTCAGGCGCAGGGAGCGCCCGCGCGTGTACGGCCCGCGTCGATCCCGTGGACATCAGTTTCATTCCCCACTTCGGCCGGGTCCGTACACCGCGGCCGCGAGAGGCTCTCATGACTCGCGCCCTTTCCGTCGCAGACACCACGCCTGCGCACCACAGCCCGCACCCGGATCCCACCGCACCGAACGCGGCCGTGCTCCCGTTGGGAATGGCCTGCTCAGCGCTCGCAGCCGGGCTCGGTTTCGCCCTTCATGACCGGTCCGGGCGGTCGGAGATTCAGGTGGTCGACCATCACTGGCTCACCTGGATGGGCGGACCCCACGGCGGTGTGTACGCGGCGTTGGCGGACGTACTCAACTGGTTCGGCGGACCGCTCGGAGCCGTGCTGCCCGTTGCCCTGCTGCTGCTTCTCATCGGGCGGCGGCGATGGTGGTCGGTGGCCTATCTGGTCACGGCGTATCTGCTGGGGAATGTGGTCGTCGTCCAGGTCCTCAAGCACCTGGTCGATCGGCCGCGGCCCGCGCACCCCCTGGTCCGTGTGGACCACGGTTCCTTCCCGTCCGGGCATTCCGCCGACGCCGCACTGCTCGTGGTGGTCGTCGGCGCCGTCCTCGTTCCGGCCGCTCGCCGACGCTCGTGGTGGCTGTTCGGCGGCGCGTTCATCCTGGCCATGATGTGGAGCCGCACGTGGCTCCATGCTCACTGGCTCAGTGACACTGTGGCCGGCGCGTCGATCGGTGCCGGCGCCGCGCTTCTGCTCTGGCGGGCTTTCGCCCCGCTGCTGGCCCGGGAACGCATCTCACGAGGACTGCCGGGCGACCAGGACGGCGTCCGTCGGCGGCACTTCGGGGACGTCCGTTCCCTTGAGCAGCGCGTCGATGGTGTCCGCGACCTGAGCGGGTGAGGGCAGTTCCAGACGCACCGTGGTGAGCGGGGGGCGCTGCAGCGCGGAGGGTACGAGGTCGTCGGCGCCCACGACCGCCACCTCCTCGGGAACTGCGATGCCCCTGTCCTGGAAGGCATGCATCAACAAGGTGGCGTACTCGTCGTTGTAGGCGAACACGGCATCGAGCCCGAGGCTCGGCCACCGCTCCGCCAACTCGGCGGCGGACTCTCGGGTGTAGTTCATCGGGACGGCGGTGACCGTCGCCGTGCTCTGGGAGGCGACGCGCTGGGCGCCCGCGAGGCGAGGCTGGGCGAAGACATCCAGACCGCGTTCGCCCGGCAGGACCACACCGATCCGCTCTCGTCCCCGCATGACCAGGTGTTTCGCCGCCACCTCGCCGATCCTGGCGTGATCAAAAGCGAAGGTGTGGACCCCGGCGACGGGCTGTGAGGCGAAGGCGAGCAAGGCAGGCACCCCGGCACGCCGGAGTACGTCGACCGCGCCGGCCGTCAGGCGGTCCCCGTCCAGCGCGAGGACCGCGGCCGGCCGCAGCTCCGCCCAGGCACGAGCGCCGGCGGCCGCATCGGAGTACCGGCCCGCATGGAGAACCGCGATGTACCCATGCCGTTCGAGTTCGCTGTGCAGGTCGTCCAGCCAGCTGCTGACCAGACCGCCGACCGCCGAGACGGAGGCAGGGATCAGCACCAGATTGCTGCGGCCGGCCCGCAGCGACCGCGCTGCCGCATGAGGGACGTATCCCAGCTGTTGGGCTGCAGCCAGCACCCGGGCTCGCGTCGTGTCGCTCACACGGTGCGCTTGGGTGTTGTTGAGGACGAACGAGACCGTCGCCCGCGACACCCCGGCCAAGCGGGCCACGTCTGCGCTCGTGATCGATGCCGACGCGTTCGGCTCCTGGGCCATCGGGTGCATCACCTGTCCGACTCTGTTCTGACCTTGGAAAACCAGGTTACACGCGTTAAGCCGGACCGCCGACTCAAGAACGGTACCCACCACCGAGGACCTTCCTCCCGAAGAGAGGTCGGAGAAGCGATCCGATGAATCCAACCAGTGGGAGCGGTGCCGCTTCCCAGCCCCCTTGTCCAGCGAGCCGCCATCAACAACTCTCCGACGGCTTGTCTCCAGGGGACCTACGCGTCCAGTACGAGGAATTGCGTCGCCGCTGGGGACCTGTCGCCCCCGTCGAAATCCTTCCGGGCGTTGCCGCATGGCTGCTCCTGGACCACCAGGCAGCCTTGGAAGTGATCTGGAACGAGCGCCTCTTCTCCAGCGACGCGCGGCGTTGGAACACCGTCACCGATGGCAGGTTGGCGGCCGATGCGCCGCTGTTGGCGATGCTCGGCTGGCGCCCGGCGGTGTCACGCCTCGACCTGCAGGAACACAGGCGGCAACGCCAGGCCGTGACCGACGTCCTGGATCACATCGATCCGCGACGCCTGCGCAGGGTGGTCCAGCAGCAGGCCGACCGCCTCATCGACCACTGGGCACCACGCGCGAGCGCGGACCTGGTCGCCGACTACACCCGCCCCCTGGCGTGGGCCGTCTTCGCCCAACTGCTCGGCTTCTCCCCCGAATCGATCCCTGCTTTGGAAGCGCTGGTCAACGCCGTCATCGACACAGCCGATGACGCCAGGTACGCGGAGGCCGAGCTGCTGGAAGCGATACGTCGACTCCTGAACGCCAGGGTCGCCACGCCCCGCGCGGACCTCGCGTCCTGGATGGCTCACGCGACCACGCTGACGGACGTGGAGATCGCGCACAACCTGGCGCAGATTCTGTACTTCGGGGCTCCCGGCACCATCAACTGGGTCGGCAACGCCCTGCGGTTACTGCTCTCCGACCGCCACGTGAATGCTTCCGTGGCGACCGGTCGCCTCACCCCGTCCGACGTCCTGGAGCGGACTCTCATGGACGACGCGCCCGTCCCGAACATCGCCGGCCGGTGGGCCACGCAAGACATCATGTTCGCGGGGCACGCAATCCGCGCCGGCGACCTGCTCATTCCGTGCCTGGTGGCCGCGAACACGGACCCGGCCATCCACGGCAGCGGTGCCGTACACACGCGTACCCGCGCACACCTGGCCTGGGGGACGGGCGCTCACGGCTGCCCCGCCAAGGACATGGCCCGGCTGATCGCCGAGGCAGCGATGGACGTCGCACTGCGCCGGCTCGCGGAGCTACGGCCGGCCATCCCCGACTCCGTCGTGGCCACCAGGCAGTCCCTGTGGTGCAGCGGTCCGGTCGCGCTGCCGGTCGTCTTCAGCCCGACGGATCCCGTGCAGCGCACCGAGGCGCTGCACGAGCCGCCGGCTGCCTTGCCGGTTCCCGAGAGAACGCGGATTGCGGAGGCGGCGCCGGGAGAAGCGCCACAGCGGTGGGGCTGGTGGAATTCCATGACCGGGTGGTGACCACGCGCGAGGCTCATCTGCTCGGTGCGGGTGATGCCGATACGGGGCGGACCCAGGTCCTGGAGCACTCTACGCCCGGCAACGCACGAAGTGCCGCCGATGGCTCGGCGGCACTTCGCGCCGACCTCTTCGAGACTGGGCCGGCGCTGAGGTGTTGCGTCGGTGCAGACGCATTGCTGCGCCCGGCGCCAGACGGCCTCCTCGCCCGGGGCCGGGCGGCCACTCCCCTACGGCAGCCATCACGTATGTTACACGTGTAACTTCACAGAAGATAGTGGCCGACACGATCGATGCGCGGTCTCGCTACGGGGCCCCGCGCACGTAGAGCCTGCGAGAGTGACCCGCCAGGTCATCGACGGCCGAGACGACGGAGTCGAAGCGCATGGTGGTGCGGCTGTCCGCCTCGTAGGGCGCCCATTCCGGCAGTCCGTGGTGATGGGGATTTCCGTCACGAACGAAGGAGATCCACGCCTGGTGCATGCTGTGCGCCAGGCCCTGCCGGGCGGCGGGTTCGATCCCTTCGACGATCGGCGCCTTGGACCAGTTGTCGAAGTTGTTGAAGACGAAGGGCAGTTCGAGGCAGTGGGCCGCCCCCAGCCTGCCCTGATGCGCGGGCGTTTCGAAGTCGAATTGGTACGCCCACACCGGACGCCCCATCTCTGCCCGGGCTTCCGCCAGTTTCAGACTGGGAACGCGGAACAGCTCGTCGCTGATCAGGTCCATCAGCACATCGAGGGGCCGGGAACCGGGCCGCGTGCGCTCATAAGCGGCGTACACCTCGGGTGCGTCACCCTCGAACGTGTCGGCGATCCTGCCGATCACTTGCTCCTTGGTGGCCGTCTCGTAGCCCGGCCCAAGGGCGAAGCTGAAGTTGGACTCGTCGCGAGTCCAGCCGATCATGACGTCGATGTCGGCACCGCCCTCGCAGAGCAGCGTTTCGGCGGGATGGCGGGACAGGGTGGCGCCGTCGATGACGGGGAGGAAGGGCGTGGGCCAGTAGCCCCAGCGGGTGCTGGCCCCGAACAGTGCCATGGTCGCCTCGACCAGTCGCTGCCAGGGGACTTGTCGCAGCGTTTTGACGTCCCTCGCGCCGACGAGCTCGAGAAACGTCTCGGTGCGCTCTGCGCAGGCCTGGGGGTCGGGAATCTGCAGACCGAAGGGTGCGCTCTGCAGGATGGCCCTGCGGAACAGCCGTTGAGAGGCGGGATGCCCCGCCAGCGCCGCGGTGGAGATCGCGCCTCCTGACTGGCCGGCGACCGTGATGTTGTCCGGGTCTCCGCCGAAGTGCGTGATGTTTTCGTGCACCCAGCGCAGTGCAGCGACCTGGTCCGTGAGCCAGAAGTTTCCGGACCCCGGCTCATCATGGTCGGCGCCGAGGTAGAGGAAACCCAGGGGGCCGAGGCGGTAGTTGAGGGTGACGACGACGATGTCGCCGTTGCGGGCGAAGGTCTCCCCAGAGTAGTAGGGCAAGGAACCGGCCCCGGAGACGAAGCCTCCGCCGTGGATCCACACCATCACGGGCCGCCGGGCGTCGTCGGCAGCCGGAGTCCACACATTGAGGGTCAGACAGTCGTCGTCGAACGGCGGGAAGCCGTGGCCCCCCAGCACGGGGTCACCGCTCTCGCTGAACATCTGCGGCGCGCTGGGGCCGAAGTCCGCGGCTTCGCGAACACCGGTCCATCCAGGGTGGGGCTGAGCGGAGCGCCACCTGAGATCGCCCACGGGCGGGGCCGCATAGGGCACACCCTTGAAGACGGCGACGCCGCCTTCGACGGCCCCGCGCAAATGGCCGGCGGAGAGTTCCACCAGGGGTGCGACCGCACCAGGTTGCTCAGCCATGATCTTGTTTCCTCCTCGTTCACGCCCGAGGGCGCGACTGGACGGGCCCTTGGGCAGGCCGGATCGAACTCAGGCTATTCACTTATTTTTACGGACGTCAATGATTCGACATATCCATCTCGGCCCGCGACCGCCTCGGAGCCTTCAGCCCCACAGGCGATCGGCCGCCAACCGCTCCGCCTCGCATCGAAGGAGCGCCGCGAAGGCCCTCCACAGCACCAGCCCGGCACCCGCCCCCGCCATGGCGCCGGCGAGCGCGTCGCTCAGCCACTGGGCATGCAGCCACACGCGGCTCCACATCATCAGCGCGACGAGCAATCCGAAGGCGATCCACCCCCACAGACGCGTCCGCGGACGAAGGAACACCACACCCACGGCGACGAGGAGGGTGGTCATCATGAACACCTGACCAGAGGGAAAGGAACCATCGCTGACGAGGACCCACGGATGCGGGGGTCTGGCCCGGCCGACAAATGCCTTCAGGGGCAGAACGACCACCAGGTTGGCGAGCACGCTCGTCGCGAAGAAGAAGAGGGCAGATCTCCATCGGCCGTAGACGCCAAGGCAGCCCGTCACGGCAAGTGGGATCACCACCCCCATCGGCCCGCCGACCCTGTCGAGGAACAGCGCCAACTCCATCGTCGAACCGCGTGTCGAACCGGCCATCCCCGCGGTGAGGCGCTCGTCGGCCCCCTGGAAGAAGGGCCGCTGACCACCTCTGAGCAGCAGGCCCATGACGAAGGTCGTCAGCAACAGGATGGAGCCGGCGGCAAGAGCCCCTCGGGGCGGAGCAGCCGGCACGGAGCGTCGAGGCTCGGCGGAGGGGTTACCGCCGAGGTCCCTGTTCGAGTTCATTTCCAGCACGACAAGCCTTTCCCTGATGCAAGAACGCACAACGGTGCGGTTCAGGCGTGACGGTTGAGCTCCGCCGTCGAGACAGCCGGCGCGACACCAGAACACGAAGAGGCCTCGCGTGAGGCCTTGGGATTCGGCGTTCAGCCCAGCGACAGGCAGCCGGGGCAACCCCTCGTGAGGGTGGGAGTCGGCGCGGGCCGGGTAGGCGCGACGCGGCCATGCCACGCATAACCGCCCAAGAGCCGCTCGCAGCACGTACGGCGCTGAGAGTCCGGCCTTCAGCACCAGCATGGCGTAAATATGACGGTAGCCACAAGTGCGCAATAAGGGTCGCCGTCGAACCGTTACGCACAGCACGCCGAGCGAGCTGAGCAAAGGACAGCTACACGTGACAGCAGGCCTTCGGACGCAGGCGCGACACCCCACCCCCTGTCGCGCCGAAACCGATCAGCCCGGAAAGAGCGAGCTAGGCATGGGAGGTTGGACAGCCGCCCGCCTTACCTCTGGCGCAGCCCGACGAAGGGTGCTACACAAGGTCTGCACACGGAGATAACACGTGTAACTAGCTCTCGGGAGCATCCGTCCCATCACCGCCGCACCAGCCTCGCGGCCCCTCTGGCGCTCTGCCCCCGCACCACCCCTGAGGAGTCGACATGCCTGTCTCCCCGTCCCGTCGCGCTGCACGCGCCTGCCCCGCCGCACGGTGGTCGCGATGAGCGCCGGCGAACTGATCCAGCCGAAGGCGGCAGCGGACGCCGACACGCCCCGCCAGTGGGGGCTCCTGCTGCTTCTACTGATCGCCAACTCCACCATGCTGGCGGTCTACATGGGAGTGGGCTCGGTACTGCTCCCCACTCAGATCGCCTCGATCGACCCCGCCCACAAGGTGACCATCCTGGGCATCATCGGGGGCGTCAGCGCGATATTCGCCACCGCGTTCAACCCGATCGCGGGGGCGCTCTCCGACCGCTCCGGCAAGCGAAATCCCTGGATCCTGGGCGGGGCGTTCGTCTCGTGCGCCGGCCTGATCTTCCTCGGTACGGTGCGTACCGCGCTGCTCCTCGGCATCGGCTGGTGCCTGGTCCAGGCGACCATGAACACCTACCAGGCCGCGGTGACCGCCATCGTGCCCGACCGCGTCCCCCTGGCCCGGCGCGGCACCGCGTCCGCACTCGTCGGCCTCGCCCTGCCCATCGGCGGCACGCTGGGCGTCCTGATCGCCACACGTACGGCCGACAGCTTGAGCACGGGCTACCTGATTCTGGGCGTCATGGTGTCCGCGGCAGCCGCGCTGCTGTCGTTCCACTTCCGCGACGTGCCCCGGCAACAGACGGCGCCCGAGGTGTCCCGCCAGGACAAGATCGCAGCCTTCCTCTCCGCACTGGCCCACCACGATTTCCGCTGGGCGTTCATCGGACGGGCTCTGCTGGTGCTCGGCTACTTCTCCGTCGTGGGCTACCAGTTGTACATCCTGGACGACCACATCGCCCTGCCGAAGGGCATGCAACCCACCGACGCCATGGCGATCCTGACCCCCGTGTCCATGGTGGCCATGGCCGTCTCGACGATCGTCGGCGGACTCCTGTCCGACCGCTGGAACCGGCGCAAGGTGTTCGTCGGCGTATCGGCGGCCCTCGCCGGCCTCGTCACCCTGATCCCCGTCATCAGTCCGACCTGGCCCGGGATGCTGGTGTTCAGCATCCTCAACGGTCTGGCCTTCGGCTGCTTCATGGCGGTGGACACCGCGCTCGTCACCATGGTGCTGCCGAACGCCGAGGACGCCGCGAGAGACATGGGTGTCCTCAACATTGCCAACGCCGGGCCCCAGATCATCGCCCCCTTCGTCGCCTCGGCCATCGTGACCACGATGGGGGGATACAGCTCCCTCTTCCTGGCAGGCGGCGTTCTCGCGCTCCTGGGCGCCCTCGCGATCCTTCCCATCCGCGGCGTCCGCTGACCACCCTGCCCGACGACCGGCCCACGGCCGGGAGCCCCACTACCCCGGCGGACACATGTCGAGGGTTCATGTGTCCGCCGGTCCCTCTTTCGACACACCTCCAAGGAGCACCACGTGAGACGCAAGCGTGTTCTGCCGCTGGCCGCCCTACTGCTGTGTGTGCCCGGGCTGGGTGCCACGACGCCCGCGGCGGCTTCGTCGCCGAGCGACACGAGCGGCCCGCTGCGCATCCTGCTCACCAATGACGACGGCTACAACGCACCTGGCATCCGCGTCATGTTCGACCGTTTGACGGCCGCCGGGTACGACGTCACCATCGTCGCCCCGCTCACCAACCAGAGCGGAGCGGGGACCAGGATGATGAGCGCGAGCACGGTGACGGTCAAGCATCCGGAGGCCCGCGTGTGGGCCGTCGACGGCACGCCCGGCGACTCGGTGGCCTTCGGCCTCTCCGAGGTGTTCTCCGACCGGGCCCCGGACCTGGTGGTCTCGGGTACCAACTTCGGCCCGAATGTCGCGGGCCTGGCCACTCACTCGGGCACGGTGGGCGGCGCGATCGCCGCACTGGAGCAGGGCGTCCCCGCCATCGCGGTGAGCACCGGCGGCCTCACCGCACCCGTGTACGAGCCCACGGTCAACGCGATGAAGCCGACGAGCGACTTCACGGTCAAGCTCATCGAACGGCTGCAGGGCCGCGCGAAGCTCGGCCGGCTCCTGCCCGAGGGCGTCGGTCTGAACGTCAACCACCCGGTGATCGGCAAGGACGGCACGGGGACCGCCCAGGGCACCGCGCTCACCACTCAGGATCCCCAGCCGTTCCTCAAGGCGGACTACACCGACAACGGCGACGGCACGTGGAAGGTGACCGTCAATGTCGCCTCACAGCCTGCCCAGAAGGGAGGAGACGTCGAAGCGCTGAGCGCCAACAAGGTCTCCGTCACTCCGATCTCAGCCAACTGGAACTCCGGCGCGGTCGACTTCGCCAGGACAGCAGCGCTGCTCAGCGACCTGCGGCCGTAGCACATCCGCACGTCCTGGCGGCCCGGGACGATCCGCACGTTTCCCAGCCGGCTGCCGCCTCCGTACCGCTCCGGCGCATCGGAGGCGGCTTGCGTGCTGTTGAGAGATGGGCGCCGACTGCGACCGCCTGCCCCTCACGGAACCTCTTCACGAGCCGGGGCTTCACCGTTGACGGCCAGACCGCGGAACATCCGGCCGGTGGACTAGATGCCGGAGTTGCAGGAGGACAGGGCGGCCGCCAAGACGCAGAAGTTCATGATTCCGGCGGCGTCAAGGCGGGTCTTCAAAGTTGAGCGGTGCGGCGGTGCGCGAGGCCCGGACTGCCGCCCGCCATCGTGGTGGTCCACCACTTCCACGTGGTGCAGCTGGCGAACAAGGTGCTGAACATCGTCCGGCGGCGGACCACTGCCACCCTGCGCGGCAGGCGCGGGCGGGCCACCGACCCCGAGTGGAAGGCCCGGCGCCGCCTCCTGCGCAACCGCGAGGACCTGACGGACAAACAGTTCACGAGCTGGGGAACGCGCTCATCGACGCCGGCGCGATCGGCATGACGCTGCTGACCGCCTGGATCGCCAAGGAGCGGCTGCGGACCTGCTCGCCTGCGCCCGCACCGGCGCGAACCGGCACCAGGTCGGCCACCCGCGGTGGAAGTTCCTCACCTGGTGCGCAGACGCCGACATCCCCGAAGTGCGCTGGCTTGCCGCCACCGTCGACCGCTGATGGCCCGAGACCGAAGCGTTCATCGCCACCGGCCACAGCAACGCCAAGAGCGAAGGAATCAACCGCATGATCAAGCTGACCGCCCGCGCCGCCCACGGCTTCCGCAACCCCGCCAACCAGCGCCTACGCACACGCTGCGTCACCCCCGCCGAGCCCGCGGACACCTCCGCACCGCTCAACTTTGAAGACCCCACCCATTCGGGCCGCCAGCCGAACTGATGCATCAAGGACCGTGACAGGACGTCGGCGGCCCGGCGCAATACACCGCTCAACTTCGCGGACTCTCGAGATCGTGCTCTGGCGGTTCAGGCGTGCGGCAGTTCGCTCACGGCCGGCCGACAGCCTTCGTAGGAGGCGACCAACGCGTCTGCCACGATCGCCGCGTCTGCCTCGGCCACGTCAGCCGGGTACTCCGGCAACAAGTCGTCCCAGATGACCATCCACGACCCATACAGTTGGGCCTGCCCCTCGGGACGGGCGAAGAACCAGATGTGCAGATGGGCGCCACCGTCTCCGATGCGGTACACATGGGCCCGCGAGATGTGCGGCAGTGCCTGCACATGGCGGGCGATGTGAGTGGTGAGCACCCCCAATTCGGCTGCCAGTTCGTCGGGCAGGTCCGCCAGGTCAAAGTGATCGCGTGGATACAGCATCAGCACCAGCGGCACGCCGACTCCCGTGATCCGGGTGAGCCGCCAACGGTCGTTGAGCCAGATGCCTTCGTCCCGGCTGCGGCACGCGTTGCAGTCCAACGGGTCCTCGCCGTGCCGCGCCGGTTCGGGTAGAACCGGCGGTCGCAGCGGCGCGACCAGCAGGCCGTCCGGCTCGAACGGACTGATGTCCCACGCTGTCATGCGGGCTAGGAGCGTGGGTCAGTAACTGTGACTGAGCACGCTGGTTGGCCACTGAGCGCCGTAGTTGGCCATTCCGGCACTCAGTGACAAAGAGCACCTGTTCAGTCGAGGACCGCGGTGGCTTCGATCTCGACCAGATGGTCGGGGACGTCCAGTGCCGCAACGCCTATCAGCGTGGTCGGCGGGGCCGGGGTGATCCCCAGCTTCGCGGCTGCCCGGGAGATCCCTTCCAGGAGCGGGGGCATCTTGTCGGGGGTCCAATCGACGACGTAGAAGGTCAGCTTCGCCACGTCGTCGAAGGAGCCGCCGATCTCGGCCAGGGCGGTGCCGACGTTGAGATAGCTCTGCTCGACCTGGGCGGCGAGGTCGCCTTCGCCGATCGTGACTCCCTCGGCGTCCCAGGCGACCTGCCCGGCGATAAAGACCAGCCTCGACCCGGATGCGATCGACACCTGCCGGTAGACGTCGATCTTGGGCAATCCGCTGGGGTTCACAAAGGTGATGGCCATGCTGCCTGTCTCCTCGTCCTGAGCGCCTGTGGGCTCGCGTCCGCGCCGCCCAAGACGTTCACTCTCTTGTGGTTACTCAGAAACTGTAAGAGAGTGTGCGCTGACGTGGAAGAACGCACTTTTCAGTGACTGGAGAACCTTATGGTGACCAAGCAGTTCACAGGCTCGCCCGAGGATGCAGACCTGGCGCGTGCGGGCTCCTTGGCGCGGGAGATCTTCTCCGACGTCGCTAACAAGTGGGCGTTCCTCATCGTCGAGGGTCTCGGTGATCGCACCCTGCGCTTCAGCGAGCTGCGGGCCGAGGTCGAGGGCATCAGCCACAAGATGCTCACCCAGAACCTGCGCATGCTGGAGCGCAACGGCCTGGTCGAGCGCACCGTATACCCCACCGTCCCACCGCGGGTCGAATACACCCTCACCGAGCCGGGTCAAGCCCTGCGCGCAACGGTCGACGGAATGTGCGGCTGGACCCACCAGTACTTCGGTCACATCGAGGCCGCCCGTCGCCGCTTCGACGCCTGACGGCTGGCTCACGCGCCGCCGTGGGTCGGTCGGCTGCAATGCTCAGAGTGGCCAACCAGCGTGCTCAGTCACAGTAACCGGAAACCCGCGTGTGTCTGGTGATCACTTGAGCGGGATGATCCCGGTATGCGTGATCAGGAGGGGCTCTTTGAGGTCGAGCCGGCCGAGGGCAAACAGCCGCCACGTCGTGCGGCAGCGGTGGATAAGACGTTCCGGGCGTTCGACCCGCACCAGATCCTGCTGCTGCCGCCGTCGCTGGATGCCTGGCTGCCCGAGGATCATCTGGCCCGGTTCGTCGCCGACCTGGTCGACGAGGTGCTCGACTACTCACCGATCCTCGCGGAGTACACCGAAAAGCGCGGCTTCCCGCCCTACGACCCGCGGCTGATGCTGCGGTTGCTGATCTACGGTTACACCACCGGGGTCCGCTCCTCCCGGGCGATCGAGCGTCGTTGCGTGGACGATGTCGCGTTCCGCTTCCTGGCCGCCGACCAGGCTCCGGACTTCCGGTCGATCGCCCGATTCCGCCGCCGCCACCTGGACACCCTCGGCAGCCTGTTCCTCCAGTCGCTGCACCTCGCGCAGAAGCTCGGCATGGTCAAGATGGGCCGCGTCGCCCTGGACGGCACGAAACTGGAGGCCAACGCCTCCAAACACAAGGCGATGAGCTACGGCCGCCTGGTCGACAAGGAGGAGCGGATCGAGGCCGAGATTGCCGAACTGGAGGCCAAGGCCGCCGCTCTGCTGGCCGACGCTGAGGCCACCGACGCCGCCGAGGACCAGGCCTTCGGCGTCGGCGGCAAAGAGACCGACCTGCCCGCCGAGCTGGGCCGACGCGAGAAGCGCCTCGCCAGGCTGCAGGCCGCCCGCGCGCAGATCGAGGCCGAGGCCGCTGCGAAGGCACGCCGCCACGCGCAGGAGAAGGAACGCCGCCGCCAGGACCGCACCGGCACCAGCGACGATCAGGCTGTCACCGACGCGGGCGACAAGGCTGCCGCCAAGGCCCGGCCCAAGCCCAAGGCCCAGGCCAACTTCACCGACCCAGGCTCGCGGATCATGAAGAACAGCGACGGCGCCTACATCCAGGCCTACAACGCCCAGGCCGTCGTCGACGAGGCCCACCAGGTCATCACCGCCGCCGACGTGACGACCAACGCCTCCGACGCGCTGAACTACACCAGCATGCTCGACCAGTCCGCCGTCAACACCGGCGCCCACCCCAAGCAAGCCCTGGTCGACGCCGGCTACTGCTCCGAGGCGAACCTCGAAGCCGCGAAGGAACGCCAACTGGCCTGCGGAACCGACACGTTCATGGCCACCGGCCGCCTCGGCCACGACGAGCAGGTCCCGCCCGCACCCCGCGGACGCATCCCCAAAGACGCAACCTTGAAGGAGCGCATGGCCCGCAAGCTGCGGACCAAGCCCGGCCGGGCCGCCTACCGCCGCCGCAAGGCCATCGTCGAACCCGTCTTCGGCCAGATCGTGACCTGCCAGAACGGCCGCCAGCTACTCCTGCGCGGCGAGGACAGTGCCCGCAGCGAGTGGCAGCTGCTGGCCGCCTGCCACAATTTCCGCAAGATCTTCCGACACGCCGGATCGGCCGGTCTCACCACGGCGATCGCCTGACCGGCCCGGCCGTCAGCCCCTGTCCAGTCGATTCCCGAACCGGAAGGACCAGCCACCGCCGCCGCGGGACACCGGCCGGGCGACCGCGAGCGATCGCAGCTATCAAGACCACCCGGTCAGTTGCCCGTTACTGAGACACGCTCCTAGTGGGAGCCGTCGCTCATCATCCGCAGCGGTACGTGCATGGGCATAGAACTCGTCAGGTCGCAGGGCCATGGCCGAAGACTACTGATGTTCGACGGCAACCAGCGCCTACGCATACACTGCGTCACCACCCGTCGAGCCCGGGGACACCCTCGCACCGCTCAACTTCGAAGACCCGTCAAGGCAACCGAGCAGCCGAGCACGGGCCCGGCGAGCCCGTCCGGGGCTCGACACCGGTCCCACCCAGCACACTGGCCCTGCATCCCACCCCGGCAGAGCTGCCGGCCAGACGGTCTCCGGCCATGCAGCTGACCGCACTTGCCCTTACCTCGCACACCTCGGGCGATGCCGACGGCACTGGCATGGATGCCCTCGACCGCCTGACCACATCACACACACTCACCAGCTGGCACCACAACTGGAAGACCGACGAAGCCGTCTGGCACCCGCCCCAACAGCACGCCACAGCACGGCCCGGTGAGCATCGACCGCACTGACTGCGGTCCATCTATGACAGTGCGGTTGAGTGCAAGATATCGCCGGAGCGGAACAACCGGCTCCGCCCGCCCGTACTATCGCTACACGCGGTAGTCCGCCGACGCGTCTACCTGGGGGTTGCAGCGCTAGCGGCCGGCCTCTCGCGACGCTTGGCGCGGGTACCGTTTCCGGGGCTGTCCTGGGCCTCCCCTACTCCTCCACACCCCCGATACCGACGCGCAGTTCGTGCACCCTCCAGGACGGCAAATACCGGACGCTTCGGTCCAGTCCAGGGCTCGCCGCATCCTCTCGACGTCACTGCCTTCGAACCTCAGGCGAGCACTGAGTGCACCCGCCGCATGCCGAGCGTTGTTGCGATACGAGGAGCCCGTTGACGTGGATCAGGGCAGGCTGGACGGGCCGCTGTACAGCTTCTCGGCGTAGTAGGAGAGCGCGGACATCACCCGACCGGCGTCACTCGCGGGGATGCCGTGCCCGACAAACACCTTGGAATTGCCCTCTTTGTCGATCTTGGCCGGGTGTTTCGATCGCCATTTCCTATCGGCCACTCGTTCCGGGCGGACAGTGGCGACCAGTGTCACGGTGCCGCCTGACCGCTTGAGCTTCACGGTCTTCAGATCACCCCACTTGTACACGGCGGATATCCGGACAGTCACGGTCAGCCCGCCGGGACTGATCGTGAGACTGTCGAGCTCACCGAACAGCCCGCTCCAGGCACCAAGCGCCCAGCCGCAGACGTAGCCAGCGATCGAGCTGAGACAGAAGAAAATTACGGCGTTCGCGGCCACGCTCTCCTTGCCGATCTCACCGACGCCGTTGAGCCCCAGCACCGGCCCAATGATCGCGCCGAGCACTCCCAGAACTCCGCCGCAGTAAGAGGCCGCCTCGGTGCCGCGCGCCTTGACCGTCTCCATCCGACCGCTGGTGATCGTCACGGGTTCGGCGGACACCGGGCGTTCGGGCGCCCTCTCCGGGGTCCGCTCCGTGGTGATGACCTTGGTGGTCGTGTGGGAGGTGTCCGGATCGGCCTGGAGCAGGGCGCGGGCGGCGGCGGCATCGGGCCGCCGGGCGGGTGCCTTCTCCAGCAGTCGCAGCAGGAGCGGGCTGAGCCGCCCCGCGTGCACGGGCGGCCGGGGCTCCTGGGTCAAGGCCGCGATCGGGTTCTGCCGCGTGAAAGGCGGCTCGCCCTCGACTGCCTCGTACAGGGTCACTCCGAGGGCGAACAGGTCGGCCGCCGCGCCCGGTTCGGCGCCCTGCAAGCGCTCGGGCGCCACATAGCCGGGCGAGCCAATGACCACGCTGGAGGCGGTGAGCGCGGCGTCGGTGGGGGCGACGGCGATGCCGAAGTCCGTGAGCAGCACCTGCCCGTCGGCGGCGAGCAGCACGTTCGGGGGTTTGACGTCGCGGTGCATGATGTCCGCCTTGTGCGCGGCTCCCAGGGCCGCCAGCATCGCCTCGGCGATCCTGGCGACCTGGTCGATCGGTAGGCGCCCGTGCTGCCGCAGCTCCTCGGCGAGCGAGCGGCCATCGACGTACTGCATCACGATCCACGGGCTGCCGTCGTACTCAAAGGCGTCATGGACGGTGACGATGTTGGGGTGGTCGCGCAGCCGGGCGGCATGCTGCGCCTCCCGCACCGCGCGGGCAATGCGTTGCCGCTGCTCCTCGGGCGTAGCAGGGCCCGGTAGGAGCACCTGTTTCAGGGCGACCTTGACCTTCAGGTCCTCATCGTGGGCGAGCCACACCTGGCCGAACCCCCCGATCCCGAGGGTGCGGATCAGCGTGTAGCGGCGCCCGATCACCTCGCCGGCCTGAACCGTGTCCCCCATGACACCCTCCGTCGGTGGTCAACCCGCGTTCCAGTTCCCGGTGTTCATGCCCGGGCACCGAGGCTGACAGGGGATCGTACCGGTGGGTCATCTTCGCCGGAAGATGACCTTGCGACTGCTATTCAGCATCTGCACACACTGCCGCCGCCCGAGCTCACGGCTCGTTTGGCCGCCGCCCCTCACAGCATGCATGCCCGAGCGGCCCCCTGATCGTCAGACGGTTTGCGCACCCGGTGACTCAGTGCGGATCCGCCCGGTGCCCGTGACCTCTACGAGGTGGAGAAACAGGCACTTATCATCAGCTGAGCTTGTGTCTCTTCCTCAGAGGTTGCCGGGTGCCGGGTGCCAGGCGAGTACGGGCCCAACGGCCCTTCGGGCTTGCGGTCCTGGCCGGCGTCGGCGGGGCCGGCCTGAGCGAGTGTGTGCTTGGATCTGGGCGACCTGGTGGGAACACCCGCCCCGCACACTGCCCCTAGCCCCGGCCGCCGCACGGCGGAGCGGGGCTCACGCGCGTTCTCCCCTCACTGGTGTTCCTGCCCGCACCTGCCGACGGCGATGACCGCGCTCCGGTGGGAACACAGCCCCGCCCCGGAGACAACCGCGAGGATCGCCGGAAGGTCCGCTCGTCACCGGCATCCGCCTGCCGCAGGGCAGTTGAGTCCGCGAGACTCGGCTCATGGATGCAGGCGTGGCCGCGGTGCTCGGAGCGGCAGTGGGAGCGTTCGGTACCGGAGCGGCCGCCCTGGCCAGTGGATGGCTGGGGGCACGCACCGCTCAGCAGCAGATCGTCGCCCAGCACATGCAGGCGGACCAGCAGCGACGCTTCGAGCATGCGCGCGACCGGCGCGAGCCCCGCGGCCAGGCCTACGCCGACCTCATAGCCCAGACGCAGAAGGCCGGCACGCTGATCAACGTGATGAACCAGGTGGAGACGTACACCACGGACAGCGTGCGCGAGGCGATGGAACAGGTCACCAAGCTGCTGCGCTGCCGCGCCCGCGTCGCGGTCGAAGGCCCGGTCGCCGTCGCGGGCAGCGCCGAGGACCTGGCCGACGCGGCCACGTACTGCAGGGATGTGCTGACAGCACTGGCCTCGCTGCCCGGGACTCCCCCCGAAATGCAGGAACTCTCCCGGACAGAGCTGGTGGAGCGATGCCGGGAGGGCGTTGAGGCACTCGCAGCGAGCCTGGTCGTCTTCGTGGATGACGCCCGCGAAGCACTCGACGACAACGGCGCACCGTGAGCGTCCGACACCGGCAGCGAGACAGCATGATCGCGTTCACCGCCGCGTCGCTGGCGTTGACGCTGGCGGGGGGCATCGTGCAGCTCCGTCGCGCCCTGGTCGCGGTGACATCGCGGGTTGGCGCAACGAGGGTGGCCCTCGACCACGATCATGGCCGAGGGCCATCCTCGTGCCTGCACGGGCCACGGCAACGGGCCCGCGCCCGGCTGGGCTCAGCGTTTGGCCACGAAGACGTGCGCGGCGGTGTGCGTGGGGAGCTCGGCGGTCTGACCGCCGATGCCGACCGTCACGCCGCCGGGCGACGACATCACGCTCACGACCGCGCCGGGCCGCACCCCGGCGTGCCGCAGGGTGTACATCAGCTGGGCGTCGGTCTGGATCGCCTCCCGGATGCGCCGTACGACTGCGCTCGCGCCCTTCGGCCCGGGCTTAAGGTCGCTGAGGCTGATCATGCTCTCGTCGGGGAACGGATCCGTGGCGCTCTTCCCGCCGAGCTCCTCCAGGCTCGGAATCGGGTTGCCGTAGGGCGACTGGGTCGGGTGCCGCAGGAGATCCAGGACGCGGCGTTCGACGGCCTCGCTCATCACGTGCTCCCAGCGGCAGGCTTCGGCGTGGACCTGCTCCCACTCCAGCCCGATCACGTCGACGAGCAGGCACTCCGCGAGCCGGTGCTTGCGCATCACGCGCGTGGCGATCCGCCGGCCCTCCTGTGTCAGCTCCAGTTGCCGGTCGCCGGCGACGTGCAGCAGACCGCCGCGCTCCATGCGGGCGACGGTCTGGCTGACGGTGGGGCCGCTCTGGTTCAGGCGCTCGGCGATGCGGGCGCGCAGGGGGACCACGCCTTCCTCCTCGAGCTCCAGGATGGTGCGGAGATACATCTCCGTGGTGTCGATGAGTTGGGACATGCTGTTTGTCAGGCTGGGGTTTCGGCGGTGGCGGTCAGGACCGCGCGGCCGAGGATGTGGCCGGCCATGGTGAAGCCGAGGACGGCCGGGGTGGCGTCGGCCGGGACGCCGATGGAGGCAATGCCGAGGGCGTGCACCACGATGAAGTAGCGGTGAGGGCCGTGCCCGGCCGGCGGGGCAGCGCCGATGAAGCGGGATGCGCGGGCGTCGCCCGGCAATTGGTAGGCGCCCTCGGGCAGACCCGAGCCGGTGTCGTCGCCGACGCCCTCGGGCAGCTCGGTGACGGTGGCGGGGATGTCGGCGACCGCCCAGTGCCAGAACCCGGACCCGGTGGGGGCGTCGGGGTCGTAGACGGTGACGGCGTAGCTCTTGGTGCCTTCCGGGGCGCCGCTCCAGGACAGCTGCGGGGAGACGTCCTTCCCACCGGGGACGCCGAAGATGCCGGAGAACTGCTCGGGCGATAAGGCGGCGCCGTCGGTGACGGTCGTGCTGGTAACGGTGAAGGAGGCCGCCTCGGGGAGGCGGGCGAAGGGGTCGTTGGCGCTCATCGCGTCGTTCCTTTCATGCCGTGCTGTGGGGTGGGTTGGAGGTGATGCGGCCGGTGGAAGGCCCGAAGCGTCGCGTAGAGGCACCGCCGTCGCCTTCATCCACCGCCAGATCGACGATAACACGCATAATCGATTATTCGCTGGATCGTCTATGATGGAGGTATGACCCAGACGGCCCACACCTCGACCTCGTCGGCGAAGCAGATGCTTTCCGAGCAGGTCTACGCACACCTGCGGGACGCGATCATGCGCGGGGACTACGCCCCCGGCGACGCCCTCAAACCGCAGGACCTCGCCAAGGAACAGGGGGTGAGCCTGGCCGTCGTGCGCGAGGCGCTCGTGCGAGTGGTCGGCGAGGGGCTCGCCGACCGGTTGCCCAACCGCGGCTTCGCCGTCCCGGCATTCTCCGACCGCCGCTGGCAGGAGATCGCGGAGGCCCGCCGGACCATCGAACCGGTCGTGCTGCGCATGTCCGTCGAGCGTGGCGACGTCGACTGGGAGGCCCGCGTACGAGCCGCCCACCACCGTCTGGCCCGCACGCCGGCGTACGTGCCCGAGGAGGGCGAGTACTACAGCGGCGCATGGTCCGAAGCCCACCGGGTCTTCCACCGCACCCTGCTGGAGGGTTGCGGCAACCCCGTCCTGCTGGAGACCTGCGACCGGATGTGGACCGCGAGCGAGCTGGCTCGCCGCTGGTCGGCGCACCGCATCCCCGACCGGGACCACGTCGGCGAGCACCGCCGACTGGAGGAGGCGGCGCTGGCCCGCGACGCCGACACCGCGACCGAGGTACTGGCCCAGCACCTCACCCTGACCGCGGCCGGACTGACCGGCTGTACCCACCACGAACCCGCAAAAGAAGCCTGAGCGCCTCGCCAACCCGGCCGGACGACTGCACCTGATCACTGACACCGGAGCTGTGGACGTCGCCGACCCAGTGGTGGCCGGTTCGGCCCCGACCCACAGAAGATCTATGGCCAGCGGGCTGAGTTCCGCGCCTGGGCCCGGCGCCTGGGTACACGCGCCGGGCGCTCTGCGGCGGCCGAGGGCGATGCCGACGTCGGCGAGGCGGGCGCGTCGTTGGCGCCGTCGCCGGTCATGGCGACGGTGCGGCCGATGCGCTGGAACACCTTGACCACACAGACCTTGTGCGTGGCGGTGTCACAGACGACGACGCCGACTTGCGGCAGGAGTTCGTCGAGGGCGTCGTCGTCCAGGTCGTCGAGTTCCGCGCCGGTGACGACAGAGCCGCGCTGCTATTTCTCGTGAACATCCGCAGACCTCAAGATCCCCGACTGCTGCCCAAACCAGCGGACAATCGCTGCCGCTAGAAGCGGACCAGGCGATCGGCAGTGGCGAGGCGAGTGCGCGCAGCACGATCGCCGTGGCGAGGCGTGGGGTGTGCCGCCAGGTAAGCACCCGAGAGGCGGGAGTGTCAGATTCTTCAGGACAGTCCCGACGGCATCGCCGAGCGGCTCCGTGAGAGAGGCACCGGGCACGACGGCTGACGGCCGTCATCGGCGCTGCCGCTGTCGCACAGCCGTTTCCGCGCCGGGTGTGTGTGGAGGGTGCCGGATCCGTTCGGGCGGTTTCCCGGCCCGGGCGGCGGGGCGTCACAGGCCCAGAGAGATGGCCAGTCGGGTGAGTTCGGCCGTGGTGTTGATGTTGAGCTTGGCCCGGATGCGGCGGAGATAGGCGTCGATGGTGTGCCGGGAGAGTCCCATGTGGCGGGCCGCTTGCAGGTAGGTGCACCCCGAGGCGATATGTCGCAGGGTCTCCAGCTCACGCGGGGCCAGCGCAGGTGCGGGGGCTTCGGTGTACGGCGTGGTGAGTGTGAGGCTCATGGGATTTCCTCCGCGCGTCGGCTCGGTCATCACTGCTCACACCTTCGAAAGCAGAGGATAAATGCCTGAATGCTGCCTTTTGTCCGCTTTCGATAAGACTGCTCGGAGGACTTCATGACCGTGTCCGCCGACTGTCACAGGCGTGTCACAGGCCACATCCGCAGGCGCGCCACCGTGCGTCACAGAGAAGAGCCGTATCGCTACAGAGATGATCTGCCGCCCCCGGCCGGCGCCCAGGGCCGTCTTCCGCAGCCCCGCAACGGGGTTCCCGGCCTCCGGAACCGGTCCGGCCGCCTCCCCCTGGCCTACCCAGGGAAGATCCCGCACAGTGCTCTGTGCACCGGCGCGGGCAGGCCGGGCCGGCTGCCACCCGTTGCGCACGTTCTGAAGATTCCCCTTTGGCGGGGGCCGGCGGTGAACGCCGCCGGGGCCGCAGGCACAGCGTGCCCACGGCCGGGGCGAGGCGGGGTGGCGTGAGGCGGGGTGGGGGTGAGGCGGGGTGGGGGTGAGGCGGGGTGGGGGTGAGGCGGGGTGGCGTGAGGTGGGGTGGGGGCCGGGCGGGCGGGTTGTGAGCGGCCCGCCCGGCGTCCTGGGGCAGGGCCTGGGCAGGGCTCGGGTGACGGCGCCGGGTTGGTGCTCCGTGTCCCCCAGGATCATGCTTGTCAGGAGGGGTCCCGGCCGTGCAGGTTCCCGAGGCGAGATGAGCGGCAATGGAGCGACGTCCCACCCCTGGCGGTGAGCAGGCGCAGGCGGACGCCCTGCCCGAGCCCGCCTACACAGCCACGGCCACCGTCAATGAGCAGGGCATCGTGACGGGCTGGAGCGAGGGTGCCCGGCGGCTGCTGGGCTATGAGTCCTCGCAGGTCGTGGGGGACCGGGCCGCGCGGCTGCTCGCCGATGACGTCGGTGAGAGGGCGCGGCGGGAGGCGGCCGGGCGCCAGCGGTGGAGCGGCACCGTGGCGCTGCGGCACCGGAACGGTCACCGGCTCGAGCAGCGCCTGCTCGTGCACCGCCGGGATCTGCGCGGCCCGGCCGCCGAGTGGCTGGTGGTGTCCGCCGTGGCCGGCGAGCCGCGCACGCCCGGGGGCGGGGCGCTGGGGGAATGGGTGTTCCGCCAGTCCCCCTGCATCCTGGCCGTCTTCGATGCGGACCTGCGGCTGGTGCGGGCCAACGCCGGCATGGAGCGTGCGCTGCTGCTCACCGAGGACCAGATGCGCGGGCTGCGCCTGGTGGACCTCGCGCCGCACCCGGTGAGCGACCAGGCCGAGGCCAAGATGCGCCTGGCGCTCGAAAGCGGCGAGGTGCAGCAGGTGGAGGCCTACCTCCGCCCCACCGGCGTCAGCGCGGAACACGGCTGGTCGACCTCGCTGGCCCCGCTGAAAGACCCCGACGGCCGGGTACGCGCCGTGTGCCTGGCGGCCCACCACACGCGGCAGGAGCACCTCGCCCGGCAGCGGATGCTCCTGCTGAACGACGCCACAGCGCGCATCGGCACCACCGAGGATGTCCGGCGCACCGCGCAGGAACTGGCCGACGTCGCCGTGCCCCGCCTCGCGGACTTCGCCGCCGTCGACCTGCTGGAGACCCCCCAGCACGGTGGTGAGGGGCCCCCCGCCGGGCCGGACGGGCCCCTCACCATGGACCGCGCCGCCGTGCGGTCCCTCCTCGACGACGGCCCCGTCCCACCCCTCGCCGCGGAGCCCTCCCGCTACCCGGCGCTGTCACCGGTGGCCCGATGCCTGGCCCAGGGCCATGGCGCCGTGTACGAGGTGAGCGATGCCGCCATCGCCCGGTGGGCGGCCCAGGACCCGCAGGCCGCCTGGATCCGCGAGGCGGGGACCCACTCGGTGATGGTGGTGCCGATGCGGGCGGCGGGCACCACGCTCGGCGTGGCCCTCTTCAGCCGCCGCCAGCGCCCCGAGCCCTTCGAGGCGGACGACCTGTGGCTGGCCGAGGAGCTCACCGCCCGGGCGGCCGTCAGCATCCACCACGCCCGACGCCACACCCGGGAACACACCACCACCATGACCCTGCAGCGCAGCCTGCTCCCGCACACACTGCCCGTCCAGGGCGCCCTGGACATCGCCACCCGCTACCTGCCCGCCGGCAGCCGGGCCGGCGTGGGCGGCGACTGGTTCGACGTGATCCCGCTGTCCGGCACGAGGGTGGCCCTGGTGGTGGGCGATGTGGTCGGCCACGGAATCCGTGCCTCGGCCACCATGGGCCGGGTGCGTACCGCGGTGCGCACCCTCGCCGACGTCGACCTGCCGCCCGACGAACTGCTCACCCACCTCGACGACCTCGTCATCCACCTGTCCGCCGAAGAGGCCGGCGCGCAAGGCGCCGCCGAGAGCGCCGGAGGCATCGGCACCACCTGCCTGTACGCGGTCTACGACCCGGTCTCCCGCCGCTGCACGCTCGCCCGGGCCGGCCACCCACCGCCCGCCGTGGTCACCCCCGACGGCGCCGTCCACTTCCTCGACGTCCCGGCCGGCCCGCCCCTGGGCCTGGGCGGCCTGCCGTTCGAGACCTTCGAGACCGAACTGCCCGAGGGCAGCCTGATCGCCCTCTACACCGACGGCCTGCTCGAAGCCCGCGACCACGACATCGACGAAGCCCTGGACAAAATGTTCCAGGCCCTCGCCCGCCCCGCCAAGACGCTCGACACGGTCTGCGACAGAATCCTCACCTCCATGCTGACCCACCGCCCCGACGACGACATCGCCCTGCTCATCGCCCGCACCCGGGCCCTGCACGCCGACCGGGTCGCCACCTGGGACCTGGCCTCCGACCCCGCCATCGTCGCCCAGGCACGCCAGAACGCCACCGGCCAGCTGACCACCTGGCACCTGGACGACGCCGCCTTCATCACCGAACTCATCGTCAGCGAACTCGTCACCAACGCCATCCGCTACGGCCGCCCGCCCATCCAGCTCCGCCTCATCCACGAGAACAGCACCCTCACCTGCGAGGTCTTCGACTCCAGCAGCACCGCCCCGCACATGCGCCGCGCCCGCACCACCGACGAAGGAGGACGCGGCCTGCTGCTCGTCGGCCAGCTCGCCCAGCGCTGGGGCACCCGGCACGCCCCCACCGGCAAAACCGTCTGGGCCGAACAATTCCTCACCACCGACTGAAAACCACCCGCCCCACCCCAGCCCAGCCCGGCCCAGACCCCCAGCCCCACCCAGCCCGAGCAAACCGGCGACACACGCCGGAACACATCTCCCGCCCGCCCCACACCATCCCTCCCACCCCGCCCCTCCCTCCACTCCCCCCTGGCGCACAGCCCTCCCCCACACCCCCGGAAGGCGAAAACCCAGACCATGCGGCCACCCACGGCTCGCGCCGGGCGCCGGCGTACTGGCGAACATGCAGAGCCGTACGGGCGAACGTGCAGAGCATCGGTATCACCACCGCCTGGTGATCCCGGTTGTGTGGAAGGCGAACGCTGTTGCGGTAGCCGCGTCCGGCCGTGTGGACCCCAGTCCCCGGTCCCGCCGACAGATTGACTTTCCGATATGGAAAGTCAATACTGGCTTTCCCAACGGGAAAGTGAGGCGTCATGGACGAGCTGACACCCGAGCAGGCACGCGCCGCGCTGGACACCGTGGAGCGATCCCGCCGCAAGGTGATCGACGAGATCGACGCGCCGCGCTGGTACTGGACGGGCCTGGCCACAGGCTGGATCATGCTCGGCGTGATCGCCGACCTCCGTCATCCGCTGGTGACCACTGTGGTCACGCTCGCCTTCGGGGCCGCGCACTCCTCGATCGCGCCCCGGATGGTCAACGGACGGCACCGCACCGGCCGGATGAGCGTCCGCGCCGACATCGCGGGCCCACGGCTGGCAGCCTGGGTGCTGGGCAGTCTGGTCGCCTTGGTCGCAGTCACCATCGCCGCGGCGCTCATCCTGAACGCCGACGGCGCGCGTCACCCGGTCACCGGGGCGGCCGTCCTGGCCGCGGTCGTGCTCGTCCTGGGCGGGCCACTGCTGCTGGCCGCGGCACGCCGCCGCGCCGTACGGACTGGCGCGGCATCATGACGACGCCACGGTTCGACGAGCTGATCCATCCCAGCACCCGGCTGTCCATCGTCTCCCTGCTTGCGGCCGCCGACTGGGCCGACTTCGGCTACCTTCGCGACCAGCTCGCTCTATCCGACTCCGCACTGTCCAAACAGCTCTCGACGCTGGAGCAGGCCGGCTACGTCACAGTCGACCGCTCCATCAGACGCCGTGTACGGGCCCGCCTGACCACCGACGGTCGAGCCGCCTTCCAGGGCCACGTAGCCGCGCTGCAGGCCATCGTGGCCACCGCGAACGCCCCGTCCACCGGCCCCGCCGGCGACCGGCCACACAACTGACCACGAAGCCCTGCTGGAGCACCAAACCTTCTGCACACTCACCCATACCTACCTCTGCAGACCAGCCAGCACATCGACACCGGGCGCCGCATCCGGTGCCGTGTCCACGCACACGGCACCGCAGACGACAGCCCGGAAATCCACTGCCAGGACAAGGGAACACCGCCAGAACCCTCCGGACACGAGCACTCTCCCCCTTCCAGAGGCCGAAAAACTCGACAAGGCGGCGGGGTGAAGGCCTCAGTAAGCCTCCACCCCGCCGCCTTGCGGCGTTACGGCCCAGCCGTCACACACCCGTCCGGGCCACCAGCGAGCCGGCCAAAAGACGTCACCGCTGTCACCGCTGTCACCGCTGTCACCGCTGTCACCGCCACCCACGCCCTACCCAGCCGGGAGCACCTCAGCAGGGGCAGCCGGGTCAGCCGGGGCAGGGACCTGGTCAACGGGATCCGGAGCCGGAGCAGGGTCAACGGGGTCCAGAGCCGGGTCCGGAGCCGGAACCTGGTCAACGGGGTCCGGAGCCGGGTCAGCCGGAGCAGGGTCCGCGGGGTCCGCGGGGTCCGGAGCCGGATCAGCCGGAGCCGGCTTGGGGTCATCCGGCATCTTCTCGACCTCGCCCTTGTCCTTCCAGTGGTCCTCGTCCTTGGTGTCCCAGTAGTAATCCTCGTGGTGCTTGTCCCAGTAGTGGTAATCGTTGTGGGAGTCCCAGAAGTAGCACTTCTTGTGGTGCTCCACTACGTAGTAAACGTCGTAGTAGTCGTCCCAGTAGTACTCGTGGTGACCGTCCCAGTAGAACTTGTGGTGCTTGTCCCAGCAGCCCTTCTTGTGCCCCTGGTGGTGCTTCTTCCAGCACTTGCCCTTGCCGTGCTTGTGCCCGGGGGTCATGGCCCCCACCGACGTCTCGGACATCGGGGCCGCCGTTGCGGCGGCGGCCGGCAGGATGACGCCTCCGGCGACCGCCACGGCCGACGCCACCACCGTCGCCAGGCCCAGCCGGTGCTTGGAACGGGCGTCCTTGTCATTGCGGGTCATACGGCTCACGATTCCTCCTGAAAGGGAAAAGCACTTTCCGTGCCCCGGGTGCCTCGTTTTCTTTCCGGTGTCTCCGGTGAGGCCCGCACTTCAAGTAGGCCGGAATCACCGAACCCGGTCACGTTCCGAGGGCTCGGGACTTGACGGATCCAAAATCACCACGTAAAGCCACACAAACCCCACACCGCACAGCCGTCCCACAACAGGCCGGCGAAGCCGTGCCCGTTCGCCGCGCGTTCGAGGGCGATCAGCTGGTCCGCGTCCTTCTGGGCGGCGGTGAGGCGGCGGCGCCCGGCCACGCGGCAGCCGGTGACGACGACGGGACGGTCCAAGCCGTCGGCCAGGCCGAGGCCAGCGAGGCCGGCAAGTGCCCCGGGCCCGGCCTCGCGCAGACGGGCGGTGACGGCGGCCATAACGCGCGGCGCTCACGTCACAGGGGCGGCCGCGGCGGGCCGCCGGGACCCGGATCA
Organism: Streptomyces sp. NBC_00775; assembly: GCF_036347135.1. Lineage (NCBI taxonomy): Bacteria > Bacillati > Actinomycetota > Actinomycetes > Kitasatosporales > Streptomycetaceae > Streptomyces > Streptomyces sp. NBC_00775. The sequence goes on along the minus strand of NZ_CP108938.1, from coordinate 10,647,676 downwards.
GGCTGCCCCGTTCGCCGGCCGGGCGAGTGCAGGCCGTGTGCCGGCGTACGGACCTGTCTGGCCCCGGCAGGATTTCCGCAGCCGTCACGGAAGCGCGGTCAGAACCAACCGGCGCGCTCAGTCACGGCACAGGGTCACGTCCGGCGAAGTGGTTTGACTTGCTCCTCGGGCTGAAGCCCGAGGATTCTGGCCTTCTCGTCCGTTGCTGTGCCGCTACGCGGCACGGGGTTCGGGAGAGAATCCGTGGCTTCCTGTTTCTTCGCGCTGTGCCAGGACGAGTCCTGGTCTTACCTGCGCTCCACAGGCTGCAACCGCCAGTCCGGCGGCCGTTTTCACGTTGATCGCGGCGTTGTGGTCCCGGTCATGGACCGCACCGCACGCGGCACAGGTCCATGAGCGTACGTGCAGGGGCTTGGGGCCGTCCTTGACCCCGCACTCCGAGCAGACCTGGCTGGTGGGCTCGAACCGGCCGATCTTGACCAGGGTCCGGCCGTACCTGACCGCTTTGTAATCCAGCATGGCCACGAACTGCGCCCAGCCCGCATCATGCACACTCTTGGCCAGTCTGGTGCGCGCGAGTCCTTTGACCGCCAGGTCTTCCACACCGATCGCTTGATTGTCGCGGATCAGCTGAGTGGAGAGCTGGTGGTGGAATTCTTTGCGCGCGTCGGTCACCTTCGCGTGGGCGCGGGCGACCTTGAGGCGGGCCTTCTCGCGGTTCTTGCTGCCTTTCTGTTTGCGGGACAGCTCCCGCTGGGCCTTCTTGAGTTTCTTCTCCGCGCGGCGCAGAAACCTGGGGGAGTCGATCACGCGGCCGTCGGACAGGACCGCGAAATGGGCCAGGCCGAGGTCGATGCCGACCATCTGGTCGGTGTCGGGCATCCGGGTGGCGTCGGTGTGCGGGTTGGTGTCGATGACGAAGGAGGCGAAGTACCGTCCGGCCGCGTCCTTGATCACGGTGACCGAGGAGGGCTGGGTGGGCAGAGCTCGTGACCACTTCACCGGCACGGCCCCGATCTTCGGCAGGTTCAGCCGCCCGTTGTCGGTGATCGACCAGCGGGCGTTGGCCGTGAAGCGGATCGACTGCCGCCTGTCCTTGCGGGACTTGAACCGGGGCGCACCCATCTTCGCGCCCCGGCGCTCGCCCTTGAGGGAGGCGAAGAAGTTCCGGTAGGCGGCCTCCGCGTCGCGCAGCGCCTGCTGGAGCACCACCGAGGAGACCTCACCCAGCCAGGCCCGTGAAGCGGTCTGCTTCGCAGCGGTGATCAACTTCTTGGACAACTTGCCGGCCGCCGGGAAGGCCTCGCCCGCTGTCCGGGCGTCCTCGCGGGCGCGCACGGCGTCGTTGAACACGACGCGGGCGCACCCGAACGCCCGCGCCAGCGCGGCGCGTTGGTCGGAGTCCGGGTACAGGCGGAAGCTGTACCGAAGCTGCATGACCGCCACGCTAGACACTTGAGTTACCAGCGGCATGCAGAAGATCAGAACTGGCCGACACTGCATTTTCGTGACGCATGCGCACTTGATCTTCGTGACCAAGCTCCGGCACAAGGTGCTCACCCATGCTCATCTGACCCGCATGGAGGAGATCATGCGGTCGGTGTGCGCGGACTTCGAGTGCGAACTTGCGGAGTTCAACGGCGAGGACCACCACGTCCACCTCCTGGTGAACTTCCCGCCCAAGGTCGCCGTCACCAAACTCGTCAACTCCCTCAAGGGCGTCTCCTCCCGCCGCCTGCGCCAGGAGTTCCCCGACCTGGCACGCCACTACTGGCGCGCCAACAAGCTCTGGTCCGGGTCCTCCTTCGCCGGCACCGTCGGCGGCGCCCCGCTCTCGGTGGTCAAGGGAGTACATCGAGCAGCAGAACCGGCCGGTGTGAGCATCGCCCGGCTCCGCCGGACCAGCCATCGCGGCGCTCCGCGCCATGGTGGTGAATACGCGGCATCCGGCTCCGCCGGACCGGAATCCGCGACGCTCCGCGTCGCCACCGTCAGATTCGCTTCACCCCCGGCCTGAAGGCCGGAGCACTGCGAATGAATCCCGGTAGCGATGCGAAGTTCATGACTGTGCAGGTCAACGGGGCGGCGCAGCCGCCTCCGTGCCGGATCGTGCTGGACGCCTGCGAGCAGCACGGACAGCCTGGACGCCGTCACCGTGCATCCCCACCTGAAGTGCTCGCATTGACGAAGCGAGCCGACGCACTACCCCGTCAGGCCCGGCGCGGTTCAGGCGTTCCTACCAGGTCACCGGCAGCTCCAGCGGAAACCGCCGGATCGTCTCCGTGTCCCACCGCACTTCCTCCGGCGGCACCGCAAGCCTCAGCCCGGGGAAGCGCTCCAGGAGGCGCCCGATCGCCACTTCCAGCTCCGCCATGGCCAAGGGCACGGCGATGCACCGGTGTCCGCCCCAGCCGAACGTCATGTGCGGCTGGTAGGGCCGGTCGGGGTCGAGGACGTGCGAGTCCGGGAAGCGCTCCGGGTCACGGTTGGCCGTCAGATACGACACGTGGACGAAGTCGCCCGCCCGGATCCGTACGCCGTCCAGCTCCACGTCCTCAAGGGCCACCCGGGGGATACCGACCCCCTTGCGGAACGGGATGTGGCGGAGCATCTCCTGCAGGACGTCATTCAGGGTCTTTGGCCGGCGCCTGAGGTGTTCCATCAGCTCGGGACGCGTCAGGAGCAGATACGCGATGTCGCTGATCTGGCACGTCGCCGTGTCCTGGCCGCTGAGTGTCAGCGTCAGTGCCATGACCGCCAGTTCCCTGTCGTCAAGCTGGTCCTCGCCGTCCCGCGCTGCGGCCATCACGCTGATGAGGTCGTTGCCGGGTGAGTTCCGGCGCTGCTCGACGAGTTTGGCGAAGTAGGCCGTCAGATCGGCCTTGGCGCTCGCCGCGGCCTCCTTGCTGTCCGCGCCGACGGCGAGCATCTGGCGCACGGACTCCTGCATCTGGGGCCATTCCTCCCGTTCGACGCCGAGGAGGTCCAGGATGGTGTGCTGGGGAAGCGGGTCGGAGAGGTGCTGGACCAGGTCCGCCGGCGGGCCCTGCTCCTCCATCTCGTCCAGCAGGACGTCCGCGAGCCAGGTGATCCGGCTCCGCATCCCGTCGACCTGCTGCTGGGTGAAGGCCTGCGAGGCCAGCTGGCGGACGCGGCTGCTGTGCGGCGGGTCCATCACGTTGATCGATTCGGGCGAGACGATGGGCTCCGGCGTCAGCCGGGGGTAGTCGTGGCCGATGACGGCGGCCCGGCTGAGCCGGTGGTCGGTGGTCACCTGCTTGACGGAGTCGAAGCCGGTGACCAGCCAGGCGTCCGCATCGCCGTAGGGAAGCCGGATGCGTGCGGGGGAATCGCGGTGCATCAGGTCCGCGAGCGCAGGGTCGAACTCCAGGGCTTCGCTGAAGTCGAACGGGCAGATGCTTGTCTCGTTGTCGGCGGTCATCAGCCGGCTCCTCCGGGCATGGGTACGACGTTGGTGGTGTCCACGGCCCGGCGAATGGCCTTGGCGAGGCTGACGGCATCGCCGACGGCCCAGTAGTGGACGAAGAACAGGCGTGGTTCGTCGGTGAGGTTGTGGTGGTGCACCTCGACGAGTTCGACGCCACCGCGCCGCAGGGCCACGAGGACGGGCTGGACCTCCTTGGCGATCATGACCAGGTCACCGCTGAGGGCGGCCCTTCCGCCGCCGAGCGGCTGAAAGTTGACGGAGGTGGTGGCGCCCAGTCCCGGAGGCAGGATCACAGGGCCGTCGGCGACGGTCTCGCGGCGGACATAGGTGCACTTGTAGATCTCGCCGTCGGCGGCGCCCTTGACGCCCATGGCGGCGTCGATCGCGGCGGTGTCCAGGTCGACGGGCAGCGAGGGGGTGGTGGGTTCGGCGGGCGGGGTGCCGGTGCAGTCGAATGCGGCGCGCAGACCGCGGGCGACGGTGACCGGATCGTGGCCGTGGGCGTGCAGATGAACCCACCAGACATCCGGCTCATGGGCGAGCAGGTGCTTGTGGATGGCGGTCTGCATGATCCCATGCTGCTGCAGGACGTCGCTGAAGTGCTGCAGTTCGCGCTCGGTGACCACGGCGTCGCCCATCAAAAGCGTGCTGTGGTCTGCGTACCGGACGAAGGACACGTGCGTGCCCAGGGCGAGCGCGGGGTTGATCCGGATGCCGCGGGAGAAGACCGTAAGGTCCCGGCGCGGCAGGCCCGTGTGGTACATGAACCGTCTCATGTCACCGGGTCGGCCGAGAGCCTCGCCCACGTCCGCCCAGTCCGCCAGCTTGGTCATCACCGGTTCGACCAGGGCGCGGTCCTCCGGTCCGGCGGACAGGGCGCGGGCCCCGGCAGGCACACCAGTGAGTATGGGCGCAAGGGCGGCCGCGGCCAGCACGCGGCGCCGGGACGCGGTGAGTCGGGAGCGGGTGTCCTGCTGCGGCTTGTCAGCCATGTCATATGCCTCCTGGCGCGATGGAAGCACGGGAGACCGCGTGGACCGCTGATCGGCACAGTCACATCCCGCCAGGTGGGCTAAGGGGGTCCTCAGTTGTGATCAATGGGCTTGCGGGAGGCTGCGGAGCCAGATGGTCGCTGTGCGGAGATGGAGTCCGGCAAGGTAGCTCTCGGGCGTCTTGTCGTAGCGGGTGGCGATGCCTCGCCAGTCCTTCATCGTATTGATGGCCCGCTCAACCGTGTTGCGGTCGCGGTAGAGGCCGGTGTCGTGAGTGACGGGTCCGCCGCCCCTGCTGCCCATCTTCCTGCGGTTGGCGGCCTGGTCCTTCTTCTCCCAGATGACCGCCTTGATGCGGCATTTACGCAGGTGAGCGCGGTTGGCGCGGGAAGAGTACACCTTGTCGGCGGCCACGGCGGCGGGCCGGGTGCGGGGCCGGCCGACGGGCAGGCGGACCCCCACCTTCTCCAGGACGGGGATGAACTGGGGGCTGTCGGCGGCCTGTCCGGCGGTCAGGACCAGCGCCATCGGTCGCAGCGCCGGTCGGCCGCCAGGTGGATCTTGCTGGTCAGTCCGCCGCGGGACCGGCCGAGCAAGGCGGCCTTCAGCCGGGCTCTGCGTCTGCGGCGGATGCGCCGCGTTCGGACCGCACCGGGTCGCTTTCGCAAGCGATCGGCGTGGAGGACCTGGCGGTCAAAGGACTCGCGCGCACCAGGCTGGCCAAGAGTGTCCACGACGCCGGATGGTCGGCGTTCGTGACCATGCTGGAGTACAAGGCGGCCCGGTACGGCCGGACCCTGGTCAAGATCGGCAGGTTCACACCGACCTCCCAGGTCTGTTCGGCCTGCGGTATCAAAGACGGACCCAAGCCCCTGCACGTCCGGGAATGGACCTGTGCTGCCTGCGGGACCCTCCATGGCCGGGACCACAACGCCGCGATCAACGTCAACACGGCCGCCGGACTGGCGGTTGCAGCCTGCGGAGCGCCGGTAAGACCAGGACTCGTCCCGGCACAGCGCGAAGAAACAGGAAGCCACGGATCCCCGCCCGAACCCCGTGCCGCGTAGCGGCACAGCAACGGACGAGAAGGCCAGAATCCTCGGGCTTCAGCCCGAGGAGCGAGTCAAATGTACCTGCCCAGCGACCCCTGGACCCGCAGGACCTGACCGACCTGCTCGACAGCAGGTACGGCGCCCCGCGCACCCTCGTCCTCGACGGCTTCACCGATCCGACGGACGACGAGTCCAGGGGCGCGGCTCTCCTTGTCTCCTTCGAAGACCGGGCCGTGACGATTCGGGCGTGGGCGTACGGGGGTCAGTGGATCGGCACAGGTACGGCGCGGGACGCCGAGGACGCCGAGCGTCCGGTGCTGGTGGTCGCTCACAGACAGGTGCCAAAACCCTTGGCGGTCGCTCGGGACGAGGACGTCGACTGGATGGAGCGGCTCAGACGGATCACCGGCTGGACACAGCCCGTCCAGCGGCCGGACATGGACTGGGCGGAGGTGGAGTCGCGCCTGGGTACCGCGCTGCCGAGCGACTACAAGCGCATGGTCGAGACGTTCGGCAGGGGCGCCTTCGACGGTTATGGGCGGGCACCGAGCACGAGGACCTGTACTGCTGGAGGGCCGACGGCGACGACCCCGACCGCTGGCCCGTCGTGGTCCGGTCCTTCGACGGCGAGGACCTCCCCTTCGACTGCCAAGCCGCGGAGTTCGTCTGCCGCATCCTCATCGGCCTGCACCACCCGTACACGATGGCCCGCTATTTCGACACGCACTGGTTCATGACCTACCGGGAAAGCGGCTGATCAAGCCCCGCCGCCAACGGCATCCGCAGCCCGGTCGGCGACACTTCGGGGAACAGGACAGAAAGACTCGTCTGCCACAGCAGACTCGCCACATGTGATGAAGTCTCAGGGCAGCCGAACGCCCGCGGCATCACCGGTTCCCTCGGACGATCTAACCGCGGGGCGCCGCCGCGCCCCCTCCCCCTGCGGCCGCACATCCCTCCCCCGGCCGCTGCGCCGCCGCTTTCCCCCGCCCGCCGGGCCGGCACCCGGCACGCGGCACCACCAGGCGTGCCGCCGCAGCACCCTGGCGACGCCGGCGACGCGCCGGGGTGTGCAGAACCCGGCGGCCGGACGCCGCCTCCATCCGCCGCAACGTCCACCGCCCGCCGCCCCGGCCATGAACCACAGGCCCCCGGCCAGCCCGGCTTCCCGCCATGCGAACCGGGCCCCGCCCGGCCCCCCAGGCAGGGATGCCGGGTAGGCCGGGGCCACAGCCCGCGAGGGCCCTGCCGCCAGATCCGCCGCCACTGCCGCACCGCGGCAAACCCGCCGGCCCCTGGCGATCACCGTGTCCGTCCCGCCCGCGCCAGGCGCCCGGCCGCCCCCGGCCCCACCCCCGCGCGAGCTCCCGCCGCCCTGCCATCAGCCCACCGCCGACCGCAGCGCACAGTGCGGGGAGCAGCACCCGTCAACACCCCACGACACCACACGGGCAACCTCAGTAACCGGACGAACGGGCAAAGACCGGCCGGGCCCACAGCGGCGGCTCCGGGGGCAGCCCGGCAGGCTGCGCGGCCCCGGCAGAGCCACGGCCCGCCCGCGCCGGCGGATGCGCATCCCCGCCGGCACTCCCCGCAGCGGCGCGCAGAGCCGCCACGAATTCCAGGCAGGAGCCGTAACGGTCCTCGGGAACCTTCGCCAGCGCCCGGGCCAGCACATCGTCCATCCCCGGCGCAGTGCCCGGCCGCCTCTCACTCAGAGCAGGCGGAGAATCGTACTGATGCGCCCACAGCAGCGCGATGTCGTCATCCCGCTGGAAAGGCGGCCCGCCCGCGAGGGTCTCGTAGACGACGCAGGCCAGGCTGTACAGATCACACCGGCCGTCCACCGGACGGCCCGAAATCTGCTCCGGTGCCACATAATCCAGCGTGCCGACGAACTCGCCCACCGTGGTAAACCCGGTCAACGACAGCGATTTCTTCGTCAGCCCGAAATCCGTGAGATACACGTGCTCGGGATGATCACTGTCCGTGCCCCGGGCCACCAGAATATTCCCGGGCTTGACATCCCGGTGCACCAGATCATGCTCATGCGCCGCATCAAGCGCCGACGCCACCTGAGCCGCAATACGCAGCGCCGTCTCCACTGGCAACGGGCCGTCCCGGTCAAGCAAAGCCCGCAGATCCAGCCCCGGCACATAACGCATGGCGATATACAGGACACCATCCGTCTCACCGGCCTCAAAAATCGGCACAATATGCGGATGGTCAATCGCAGCCGCCACCCGCGATTCATACGTGAAACGCCGGCGGAACGTCTCATTGCGGACCATTTCCGGAGCCAGCAGCTTCAGCGCCACCGTGCGGTCCAGATGCAGATCCCGCGCGCAATACACCACCGCCATACCCCCCCGCCCGATCTCACGCTCCACCCGGTACCCCGCAATCTGCGCCCCCACCAAACCCGAAGCCCGCCCCGTATACACCTCCTTCCCCTCCGACCCACCCGCACCCGCACCCGCACCCGCACCCGCACCCGGCACATCCGGTCCCGCACCCATCACACACACCCCACCCGCACCCGCACCCGCACCCGCACCCGCAGCCCCAACCCCGTGAAACCGGCAAACCACCTATCCATACACAAATACTATCCAGCGGCCCACACCACCCACCCGACCGGCCGCACACCACACCAGCACAGGCCCGGACCCGGACCGGGAAAGGACGCCGCGCCGACCCGACCACACGCGAGACCGGCCCCCGATGGCAATACCGCATGCCGGATGACCCGCCGCAGACCTGGAACCGGCCACGAACGGGCGCTCTCCGAAACCATCCACCACCGGATGGCGAACGTCACCGCCGGGACACTCCCCCGCACCAGACGAAGACCCCGAACAACCCCTACACCCGCACCGCCACGGCACAGACAGGTGCGATCAAGTCCACCCCTCAGCTCCAGGCCGGCCCGGAGCAAAACCGGAACACGAAGGGCAACGGACCGCGACCGCCCCGCAGCCGGACCCATCCACCGGTCACGGCCCGCCACCGCCACGCCACTGCCCCGCCACCGCCACCCCTCCCACACCAGCAACATCGAACGGGCCCTGCTCAAGGCACTTCCCCCGACTCCCGCCCGCCCCCCCCCCAAGAGCTCGTAACAGGATCTTGCTGAGGTGCCCCGGAGAAGCGGCCCCGACGCCGCGCGGTCGACGCCATCCGCTACATCACCGACAACGGTGCGAAGTGAAGGGCACTTCCCGCCGACTTCGGCATCCCCTGGCGCACCGTCTTCGGGTATTTCACCCGCTGGGCGAAGGCCGGCACGCTCAAGCGGATACTCGACCAGATGCGCCGTCGGCTGCGGCTGGTCGCTGGAGCGTCCGTTGCATCCGTAGACGTGGCAGAACAGGCGATCCGCACTGCACGGGGCGCCGGGACGCAGCCAGTGGCTCACGTCCACCGCAAGGACGAGCCGGTTGCCGGCGGCCTTGGGCTGCGGCAGCACGGCCAGGGCCCGCCGCACTAGGTCCGCGTCGATGCCGCCGCAGTTCAGTGCGTCGTACAACGCGCCGTGACCACGCCGGTGTTCGGCCAGCAGCACAAGGCCGACCGGCGAGGTCACGGGGCCGCTCTCGCAGAGCATCGCGTCGGTGATCTCGAACAGCGTGAAGTCGAACGTGTCTCGCCGGGCATCGTGGTGCAGCAGACTCACCCCTGCGGCCTTCGTATGAGTGCGATTCTGTGAGGGAACGCATGCTCATGCGGGGCCGTCCGCCTGTCCGGCGAATGCCCAGGTGAGTGACTCAGTTCGGGACACCGTTCGAAGCCAGCCGCATACTTCTCGCATGCCTTCTCTCCTGGATGTCCTGCAGTCTCTTGATGACCAGCCCGCTGAAGCAGCCATCTTCGCGGCCAGGCCCTGGACGGCCATTTCGGACGCTGCTGTGGGAGTACTCGACGAGCCGCCGCACGGCCTCACTTACCTGCTCGAAGTCGAACTGGCCGAGGACGTTCTCGAAGTGTGGTCATCCTGGCGTGATGGGGCCGAGCCGAACGTCCAGCAGAAGTGCCAGGCCGTCATCCACTATGCCGAGCACGACGCATACCTGGACGTGCACCGCTGAACACCACCAGCTTCGCAGGCGCCTCAAGGTTAAAAGACAAGATCAGAGCAGGCCTTCGATCGTGTTGGGCATCTTGCGGATGCGGCGCCCCGTCGCGTGGTGGATGGCGTTGGAGATGGCCGCTGCGGCGCCGACCTGGCCGACCTCCCCGACGCCCTTGACACCGAGCGGATTGACGATCTTGTCCTCCACCTCGATGAGTTCGATGTCGACCTCGGGGGCGTCGGCGTTGACCGGGACGAGGTAGTCACCCAGGCTGGAGGCGACCCAGCGGCCGCGCCGCGCGTCCATGTAGTTGGCCTCCAGGAGAGCTTGGCCCAGTCCCCACAGCATGCCGCCCATCAACTGGCTGCGGGCCGTCTTGGTGTTGAGCACCCTGCCGGGGGCGAAGGCGCCGACCATCCGCCGGACCCGGGCGAGGCCGGGGTCGACGGCGACCTCGGCGAACTGGGCGCCGAACGTCATCATCCCGTAGTTGTTGACGCTGTGCGAGGGCGACCAGGCGCCCGCGGCTTCGACGTCGGGCAGGAAGTTGCGGTGGAGCAGGTCCCCGTAACTCTCCCCGATGCTCGGCTGGTCGCGCAGCGTCATGCGGCCGTCCCGCACGACGACGGTGCTGGGATCGGCGCCGTGCAGCGGCGACTGGGCATCGCCGACGGCCTGGGCGACGAGCTGGTCGCGCAGGTGGGTGGCCGCGGTGTGGACGGCGGCGCTGATCATGCCCGATCCCGAGGAGCCGACCGCGGACGCGATGGTGGGCAGCGCGGTGTCACCGCCCTCGAAGCGGCACCGCTCGACGGGCAGGCCCAGCGCGTCGGCGGCGACCTGCGTCATCACCGTGGCGACCCCGGTGCCGAAGTCGGGCGTGGCGGCCTGGACCACGGCGGTGCCGTCGGCGTACAGCCGGGCGCGGGCCCGCTGTGGGTTGTTCGGGCCGTAGACCGGATAGCCGGCTGTGGCCATGCCGTAGCCGATGAGCCAGTGGCCGTCGCGGTGCGAGCGGGGTTCGGGGTTGCGGCGCTGCCAGCCAAAGCGCTCTGCGCCGCGCTGGTAACACTCCTTCAGGCCCGTGCTCGACCACGGGTTGCCGGTGTTCGGATCCGTGTCGGTGTAGTTGCGCAGGCGCAGTTCGATGGGGTCGATGCCCAGTTGTCGGGCGAGGTCGTCCATCGCGCACTCCAGGGCGAACATGCCCGAGGCCTCGCCGGGGGCCCGCATGAAGGTGGGCGTCATGGTGTTGGCGCGGATGAGCCGGTAGACGCCTTCGTAGTTCGGGCAGGCGTAGATCTGGCCGGCCACGCCCAGAGAGGGTTCGGCCCAGTCGTCGAAGTGCGAGGTGGGCGAGAGTTTGTGGTGCCGCAGCGCGGTCAGCCGCCCCTGCGTCGTCGCGCCCAGGGTGATGCGCTGCTCCTGTTCCTCCCGGTGCCCGACCGAGGTGAACATCTGCTCACGGGTGAGGGTGAGCCTGACCGGGCATCCGGTCATGCGGGAGGCGAGCGCGGCCAGTGCGGGATGGGCCCAGATCATGGCCTTGCAGCCGAAGCTGCCGCCGACGAAGTGGGACAGGACGCGGACCTTCGACGGGGTGAGACCGAGCAGTGCGGCGACGGTGAGCTGGGTGGCCGCCACGCCCTGGGTGGCGTCGTAGAGCGTGAGCTGGTCGCCGTCCCAGGTCGCGGTGGTGGCCGACGGCTCGATGGGGTTGTGGTTGTTGGCTGCGTAGGTGTACGCGGCGTCGATGCGCACATCGGCCTGGGCCAGGCCCGCCTCCACGTCCCCGCGCTGGTTCCGGCCCGGGATGAAGCCCGCGAAGATCGCCTCGGGCTCGTAGGCCTGGTCGCGACCCTGGTCCAGGAATGGCTTGGCGAGCTCCCACAAGCCGTCCGGACAATCCAACTCCACGTGCCCCGCCCCATGAACAGCCCAACGAGCGATCACCATGTAGGACACGGTCTTACATGAGTACGCCGACAGGTGTACCTGCGCCGGGCACGACACCCCCGCCCAGACTTCCCGCCCTCCGACCGGACACCGGGCCTGCTCAAAGCCCTCCGCGAGAGCGACACGCCCCCACCGGCAGACCCGTGCGGCCCGGACCATTCCTCACCACACGCTGCAAGCCGCCCGGGTCGCCGGTGCGGCGGCGGCACGGGCCGGCCCGGCCTCAGCCGGCTCCCCCGTTGCCGCCGCGCCCGCCCTGGCCGCTGCTCTGGCAGCCCGCGCCGATGCAGATCCCGCCGTTGCCGCCCCTGCCGCCCCTGCCGCCGTCACCGGAGCCCACCGCGTCCCCACCATTGCCGCCGCTGCCGCCGTTGGCGCTGCCGCCGCAGATCCCGGCGCAGATCCCGCCGCCCCCGCCGTCCGCCCCTGCCTGGCCCGGACCGCCGGCCGTGCCGTTGCCGCCGTTGGCGCTGCCGTTGCAGATCCCGGCACAGATCCCGCCGCCCGCGCCACTAGTCCCGTTGACCGTCCCGTTGCAGTTGCCCGCGCACACCCGGTCACCGATACGGACACTGCCGCCTCCCACCTTGATGTTGTTGGACCCCCCGGTGCCACCGAACACAGTGCCGCCCGGCTGCGCGCCCCCGCCGTCCGCGGCCGGCAGAACCCGGGCGGCCTGCGCCGCGGCCGCATGCCCCTGCGGCATCGGCGCCGCCATCGCGGCCGGCGCCAGCGCACCGGCCGCCAGACCAGCGGCCAGGACAGCCGAGACCGTGAGACCGAGACGGATTTTCCAAGAGCGCATACGCATGAAATTCTCCCTTCCCGAAGAATTCGTTTCCGTGACGCGGATTCCCTTTCCGCCTCTTCCGGCCCGTGACGCGGCTTCCTTTTTCCGCCGCTTCCGGTCCGTGACGCGGTTTCCCTTATTTCCGCCTCTCCCCGGTCCGCCCGCGAGGACAGTACGGAAGAGGCCACCGGGCGGGCCCTGCAATCGAGCAGGCCGGCCCGGCGCCAAGGCCCCTTCAGGAGCCGAAGAGGAAGTCCACTCCCGTCAGCGCGGCCCAGTCACCGTCGCGGAACTGCTTGACCCAGGTGCCGATCTCCTTCTCCGAGACCTTGTACTTCTTGGCGACCTCGGCCTTCTTCGCCTGGCCGGACTCCACCGCCATCACGATCCGTATCTTGTCGATCATCGTGAGCTTCGATGCGGGTTTGTCGGGCAGATCGCCGAACCGCAAGCAGGACGTGCCGGGCTTGCCGGGCTCACCCGGCCGACCGGGCTCACCACCCCTGCCGCCTTCCCCGCCCTTCCCGCCCTCCCCGCCTTCTCCGCCCCTGCCGCAGTGGGAGGACCGGTCAGCCACGGCCACATGGCCGGTGACCGCCGCGGCACTCGGCGACGCCTGCGCGGCGCACGCAGTGCCGGTGGCCAGGGCCACCGAGGCCACCGCCAGGATGAGGGGACGCTGCCAAAGCCTTCTGGACATGAGAGTTCTCCGTTTCCGTCACGAGATGTCACACGAGGTGAAAATTTGAAGGAGATGGGGGGGGGGGTGGAGGCCGCTTCGACCTCCACCCCGCCGGGGCGGGCCACCAGGGCCCGGACACCGCAGCCCCATTGCGGGGCTGCCGGCGCGGGAGCGTCAGAAGATGCTGCTGCCCCCGGCGCCACCACCGCCGCCCAGGCCGCCGAAGAGACCACCCAGGCCGCCCTTGCCGCCCTTGCCTCCGTTGCCGCCCTGGAAGACACCGTCGCCGCCGGTGCCGCCCTTGCCGCCGTTGCCGCCCTTCAGGACGCCGTCACCGCCACCACCGCCACCGCCGGCGTTGCCGCCGAACAAGCCGGTGCCACCGTTGCCTCCCTTGCCGCCGTTGCCGCCGACAACACCGTCGCCGCCACCACCGCCGCCACCGCCGCCGCCGCCGGACAGGACGCCGTTGCCGCCGTTGCCGCCCTTGCCGCCGTCACCACCGACACCCAGCACACTGCCGCCACCAGAGCCGCCGGAGCCGCCGCCACCGCCGATGAGGCCGCCCCCGCCATCCCCTCCGTCACCACCGACACCGCCGCCGTGAACAAAGCTCACAACATGCGAAGCCGGCATCGGGGCAGCCATCGCGGAGGACGCCGGAAGGAGAATGCCCCCCGAAATCATTGCGGCCGAAGCGAAAAGCGTCGCAAAACGCAGACCACGCCGCCGGGAACGGACATCACTGTGGGTGTGAACATTACGAGTCATGGTTTTTCTCCTAGCAATACAGAGGGGCCCAATCACGCGCCCCAGGAATTCTGGACAATGGCCAGCGGACCGGAGAAAGGGACAACCTCGGTGAGGAATTTCCACCCCCACCGCACTGCCTCATTTCCTTTCCGTTGAGGCCCGCACCTCAAGTAGGCCCCGCACACCCGCCACCGTCACGCTCCGACAAGTCGTGGCTTGACCAAACCCCACACATCAGGTAAAAGCCCACAAAAACGCCGCCGGCGAACACCCACACCCCCACCCCCGCCCCGCCGCCCATAACCACGCCCACAGGCCGCACCACAGCGATGAAGGCCCACCCGGCCCCGACCGATACCGCGAAGGCCCCTGCAGCCCGACAAAGGAACCCTTCACCAGCCGAAGCGACCACACCGGCCAGAGAAAGACCCACCTGCTCCCAGATCCACACGAACACCCCGGTGAAGCCTCCGGCGGCTACGCCGATGAGTTCGGGCTCTGGCTCTCGTTGTGTGGTCGCGTGACTCTCGGTTACGCCAACAGGACTCGTGCGCGCAGGAGCTCGAATCCTGCGCGGCCGAACATCTGGCGCTTGAGCTCCGCCTCTTCCTGCGGTTCCTCAGGCTGGGCGGCGTGGGACGCAAGCAGCCACGGTGCCGGTAGACGCACTTCTCGGCGGCTTCGCCCAGGTTGTGCCAGAGATGCCATCGGTCGGCGACCTGGAGTGCCTGCGGGGCGCCGCGGATGGCGCCTTCGGCGAAGAAGGGCGCCCGGGCACGGCAGACGATCTCGATGCCGGGCCGCTCGGCGAGCCAGGCCGTGAGCGTGTCCGCCTCCCGATCGGGAAGGAGGTCGACCGGGCGACGTGTCTCGACATCGACGAGCACGGTTCCGTAGACACGGCCCTTGCGCTAGGCCTACTCGTCCACGCCGACCACACGGGGTACTGCGGTGGCGGGGTCCGGAAGCGAGGCGATCAACCTCAACAGGGTGTTCTGGCTGACCGGAACCTTGAAGGCGTCCGTCATCCGGGCGCCGGCCCGGCCCGCGAGCGCAAGACCGACCGACACCAGCGTCAACCGCAGCCGCTCGGTCCGTCGCCCGAACCTGCGGGTGAGACCGGGTACTTGCTCGGCGAAGGTCATGCGCTCGCAGGATTCCTCCTCGCAGACGAACCTCCGCACCCGCAACGACACCACGACGAACTTGCCCGCCGTCGGCAGATCACGAGGAAATCGCAGGTAGGAGCCGTGTATTCGCCCCGACCAGCACCCGCACCCCGGACAGGCCGCCCGCCCTGCGGTCGTACGGGCCTCGACCTGGACGACCGTGTCGATCACCTCGACCGATTCCACCAACACGCCCCCGACCGAGGAAAACAGCAGCTCGCTCAACTGCGGCAGCACTTCGTTCACAGCGAAGGACTGTCGACCTGCACCGTCTTCCTATGCGGTCACGGGTCGCCTCCTTGCCACCCTCACGCTGCTGCTGCCATCACGGCAACGAGCACGCTGACAAGAAGAATGGAGCGCCGAACTGACTGCCCACGTCACCCGCCACGCCCGCACCCGCACCCGCACCCGCTTCACACTCCACGTCCTGCTCGGCGCGCCCCGACTCTCCATGACGCTGCGCCACCCTTCCCGTCAGGGCTGACCACCTGGATGGCCGGAGCGCTCGCCGTAGGCGGCCTCGTACTGGTGGCGGTAGTGGTCTTCGTCCCCCAGTGAGAAACCAGCTCGCCGCCTATGCCGACTGCTCCAGGCCTGGCAGAGATCCACGACCGGTGTCGCCGGACCTGAACCAAGCCCGTATCTGGCACCGTTTTCCCTCACCCGGGACGGTCTGTGACGGTCGCTGTGCACGGTCACCATCCTGACGAGCCGTGCACCGCGACGTGTACCGGGCAGTAGTGGGTCGGATCCCATTCTGTTTGAGGCTCTTTACACCTGTACGAACCGCTGTCGGCCGTCCGAAGTAAACTGACTGGCCTGGCGGTCAGTTCGTCTCAGGCCGGGCGTCGGCCGGGGTCGCTACGGGTGCGGTCGGTTCCGGGGTGTCGGTGGCGGTGTAGTAGACGGAGGAGCCTTGCTTGGTGCGCTGGGCATGGCTCTTGGCGACGAGTCCTTCGACCGTGGTGCGCACAACGGTGGCCTTGATGGTTCGGTCGGGATGGGCCTGGCCGAGTGCGGTGGCGATTTCGGCGGCAGAGCGGGGTTCGCTCTGATCGGTGAGGTGGCGGCGGATGAGCTCGACGAGGGTGAGCTGGGCCGCCTTCGCGGCCGTCGCTTCGGGCACGGCTGCGGGCTTCTTGGAGGCAGGCTTCCTGGCTACCTTGCCATCTTGCACAGCGGGGGTCTTTTTCGCCCGTGCCCGCTTGCCGGCACCGGGTTCGGTGTCGGTCTTCTGCCGGGGCACTGAGGGTGCTGCTGTCTCTTCGGCGGCGGGCTGCGTGGCTGTGTCCGCAGAGCCGAGTGCCTTTTGCATGTTGGTCAGCACGGTGTGGTCGTGCCGCAGGGCGCGCAGTTGTTCCTGCAGCGCGTCGATGTCCGCATTGATGCGTTCCTGCTCCTTGGCGTTGCGCTCAAGGTCGTTGGCCACCTGGGCCGAGTACTGCGATGTCAGTTCGGTGGTGGGGGCCTGAGTGTCAGGCATGATGCCGACCTTTCCTCGGTTCGCGGCCGCGGGCTGAAGTAGCCCCGCAGAGCTGGCGCCAGGGCCGGGCAGTGAATCCGCTGGCGATGATGAAGTCATCGGTGGGCCGCGATTGCTGTGGGCTGCCCGCGTGTAGCGATAGTACGGGCGGGCGGAGCCAGTTGTTCCGCTCGGGCGATGTCTTGCACTCACCCGCACTGTCATCCATGGACCGCAGTCAGTGCGGTCCATGCTCACCGGGCCGTGCTGTGGCGCGCCGTTGAGGCAGATGCCAGACGGCTTCGCCGGTTGCCCAGTGGTGGTGCCACGTGGTGAGTGTGTGTGATACGCGGTCATGGATCCCGGTGCGGGCACCTGTACGACGGCCAGCGCCGGGCATCTGCCGCCCGCTGCCGTGCGACCGGACGGCGGCATCGAGGTCTTGTGGCTCCCGGCCGGCCCGCCCATCGGCACTGGACTCGGTGGCTACGAATCGCTCACCGTACGAATGGACCGCCGCACCACTCTGCTGCTCTACAGGGACGGCCTGGTGGAACGACGCGGCACAGACATCGACATCTCGGTGCAGGCGCTTGAGACGGTGAGCCTGCCAGCGAACGGCCCTCTCGACGACATGCTCGACACGTTCCTGGCCCGCCTGGCGAACGGTGCGTACGAGGACGACGTCGCGATCCTCGCCGCTCGCCAGCGCGACGGAAATGAATGACCCTCCCCGCTCAACCTTCGATGAGAAACGGTCAACCTTCGCTACGACAGAACACGGGTGTCCTATCGCGCCGAGGTTGAGCGGTCTCACCGAAGGCTGATCGCTGGGCCTCCGTCTCATCGAAGGCTGGTTGACTGACTACGGCCCCGCGACACGGAGCCAGCAATGGTGGCGGCCCGGATCACTCGGTGCGGAGGTGCTGCCGCCGTGGAAAATGAGAGTCGGCTGCGGTCAGAGAGTGAGTAGTCGGACGAGCAGCACCACCAACGTGCCCACGGTGAACACCGACCCCAACACGGTGAACAGCATGTCGATCGCCGCTATGTCCCAGCCCGGGATCGCAAACCGGCGGGGATCTTCCGGATCGTATCGGACCATGACAGAGGTCCCCACGCCGAAGCCGCCTGCGACGGAACCGCGGCCAAACCGGGATGCGTACTCGCACTCGCGGCCGTCCCGGGTCGTCCAGGCTGCGACCGGGTGGTAAAACGTGGCACCTTCGTCGTCTCGCCTGACATCGTGGCGGACGATCCAACCCTGTGCGGTGACACCTGTACGACGGAGCGCGCGGGCGCGGCGGAGTCCGTACACGCCGAAGCTGAGGAAGACCGCGCCGATCGTCAGCGGGATGAGCAAGAAGAGCCATTCGCGTTCCATGTGTGGTGCGACGCGTGCGCGGGGCTGACGGTTGCGAATGGGGCGGCTGTGGCAGCCTGCCTGCCCCCGCTCGCGCAGCGCCTCCAGGACGGACAGCGACTTCTCCCAGTTCCTCATCCACTCCCCCGACGGTGTGCGTCCCCGCCGACGCCCCTCGCGGCGGGCAGGCGATCATGGTCTCGGGGCCGGGATAGTTGGCGTAGGGTGGAGCCATACGACGCGGGGTGGAGCAGCTCGGTAGCTCGCTGGGCTCATAACCCAGAGGTCGCAGGTTCAAATCCTGTCCCCGCTACTGAAGCCTGAGGGGCCAGCACGATGTGCTGGCCCCTCAGGCGTGTCCAGCCCCGGGGCACGCGGCATTTCAGCACGCGCCTCGGACGGGTCGAACTGCGCTGTGGGCACCGCAGTTGGACTACTCACCATCGGGATCGCAAACAGGTACTGATCTTCTTCTTTGAGGTTGGACCGGGCCAGTGGCGACATGCGTGCGGCAGCGGGTCGCTAACCGCCCCGAGCCAATCCGATGGCACTGACAGCCTTCAGACGACAAGACTGCTCCGGTGAACAACCTGCCACCGTCGCCGTCACGCATTCCCTGTTCGCCCTGGAGCACGTCCTTGCCGAGCGTCTGGCCGTCAACAAACCACTCCGGGACCTGATCGAGCGGGCCGCCGACGCAAGGCTCATCGCGGTAGAGCTCGCCGCCGAACTCGACCGCAGCCGACTGCTGCGCGACAAGCTCATGCAGGGCGCCGTGATAAGTGCCGCCCTCAGCCCGGCCGGGGCCACGGAGCGTTCCTCAAACTCGCCTGTTGCCTGATCACCTATAGACAACTCAGCTCATCGAGGCAGCCGTTGTCGTTTTGAGCGCGGCCCAGTTCACTTTGCTGGGGCAGTAATTGGCCAAGGAGGGCGGTCACGCTTGGCTGGCCGGACCAGAGGTGAACGCCAGCCCGGGCGAGGACCCTGTTCGGGCGACGTTTCCCTCGTCGTGACGTGGCTCGAAAGAAGATCAGCTCACGCGATACTTGCCGAACACATACAGCACCCCTGCGAACAGGAACTTTCCGCGGCCGCCCAACACCCCGTAGATCTCGACGAAGGCGTCTCTCGAATTTGGCACAGCCGCGATCCGCACGGTGAACGTGCGTCGGCCGGTCAGCCGGTGGCTGTACCACGCATCACGCTCGATGTCCGTTTCCGGCAGGGCCGTCTCGACGACCTCCCATTCGGAGTCCGCGAAGTCGTGCTCGGCGAAGTGCGCCAACACCTCACACAGGGGGCGTAGGTTCTCGCCGTAGATCCGCCGCTTGGTTATGGCGCGGGTCTCGCCAATTGAGTAGGCGTGGACACCGTCCCAGACTCCCAGGCGCACGAGACGGCGCTGACGGCCTCTCTCGAACCGGGTGAACATCCCAAGCCATCCGCCGAGCACCACGCCCGTGCCCAACGCTGGCAGAACGTCGCCCTCGAAGACGAGGAGGAAGAGGCCCCAGAAGAAAATCCCTGCCACAAGCCACACAACGAGTGGCCGCCTCGCTGCGAACATCTGCGATCTAGTCGGAGGTCGTTGACCTCCGAGGGCGCGGTCGAAAGCCCGTAGGCACGCGCCAGATCCCCACCCTTGATCGGCATGGCGGGATCGTAGCCCGTCCTCCGCTACAGAGGTAGGTCCCGGCCTCCGCATCGCAGAGCCATAGTCAAGAGTTGTGGGCGAGCTGAATTCGACGCTTTGCTCTGCTACATCTCGTGGAACTCGACCAACCATCCTCGACGGACGCGTGCTGCGCTCACACAGTAGGAGGCCCGGCCAGACAGGAGACCACCAGCAAGCCGCTCACCGAGTCGCAGGCGACCAGCCCGAGCTGGCCGCCTGAAAAGCGTTCGTCGCCCGTCGCCCAGCGGCGCTAACCTCGCCGGTCATGGGAGCACGAGCGCAGTACGTGGTGGTCGAGAACGGCGCCTGGCAGCGGTACTACTCGCACTGGGCCGCCAACCGGGTAGTTGACGATCTGCTGCCCGGTCCGGCCGTGGCGACACGCTGCTTCCGCGGCAACCGGGAGATCGACGAATGGCTCGACGACGTGTGGTGCGAGGGCGCCGCACTGGTCGACCACGATCGCCGGATCCTGCTCTGGTTTGCCTTCGCGGACAGCTGGGCCGACCACCTCGCCGCCCGCGCCGTACTGGCCCGGACATGGCCCGGCTGGGACGTCCGCTTCGCGCACGACGGCATGGGCGATCTGACCCACCACCTGGGCCTCGGCAGGGACCTGACCCGTCCGCCGGGCTGGTTCGAGACCTTCGAACCTTCCTGGTTCGCGGACACCGAGAACACCGAGCCCTGGTCCGTCGTCTCCCTGTGCCTGCCCGACGGAAGCGTTCGCGCGTGGGGCAGCGGTCGGGAGCCCATCGAGCACGTCGCCGACGGCCCCGGCCTGATCGACCTGCTCGTTGCGTCGCCGAACACGCCTCCGCTCACAGACATGCCGTACGGCGGCGTCCATTTTGACCCGCAGGCCCGCGCCGTCTCGCTCTGGGCAGTGCAGACCGTGGCCGGCATTCACAACTGGCCGTTGCCGGGCTGGGAGAACTGGGTCCTGGACTTCCGCGGCGACGACCACACCCAGCAGGCCGGGCTGCTCTCCGCGGACTTCCCCTTCCCTCAGCCCCCGCTCGCGGCCGCACTGCGGAGGCTCGGCGACGGCCTCAGCACCCCGCCGCCCGACAACGGCGCGTTGCTTGCCCGCGCCACGGCCGTGTCTGGTCCGGAGGGCACCGCCCCCGTGGTGACCCCCGCTGCGCTGGTGCCGCACGAACTAGCCGATCCCAACCCGGCCGAACTGGCCGCGCTGCGTACGGCGCTCGATGAGCTGGTCGCAGGGGCGGAGGTTGACTGACCACCACCTCATCGGCTCCACGTGGGCCAGATCGGACAGCACCGCGGCCATCTCCTCGGCATGCGCGACGTGCAGCGGCAGCAGGTCCAGCCGCTAGTGCTGATGGCCTGGGCCGCGAGGGTACTCACACCGCGACCGCCGATGGGCGTTCGACGAGCCGGCCGCGTTCGAAGCGGGCTCCGGCACGGACGAGGGCGACGAGGTGGGGCGCGTTCACCGCCCGCCACCGCTGCTGGGCGGACTCGACGAGTTCGAAGACCATGGCCAGGGCGGCGGTGCGGGATCCGGCGCCGCGGGTGACGTTGGTCCGCAGACGGACGGTGGCGAAGGTGGACTCGATCGGGTTCGTGGTCCGCAAGTGGATCCCGTGCTCGGCCGGGAAGCCGAAGAACGCCAGCAGCTCCAGCGGGCAGGCGCAGTTCCCGGCCCAGTTGTACGACATCAAAGGCGCCATCCGCTGGCTGTGCGCCAACTCGGCGACGTACCACCTCGACCCGGATCGCATCGCGATCATGGGTGACTCGTCCGACGGCTGGACCACGGCGATGGCCGCGGTCACCGGTGACATCCCGGCGCTGGAGGGCGACGTCGGCACACGTGGACCCTCCAGCACCGGCCAGGCGACCGTGCCGTTCCACTCGCCGACCGACTTCCTGCAGATGGACGCGCACATGCCGGACAACTGCACGGCGTTCACCGCGGCGTTCGGGCTGACCAACTGTCACTCCGACGCCCGCTCCCCTGAATCGGGGCTGCTCGGCTGCACCATCACGGCCTGTCCCGGCAAGGTCGCCGCCGCGAACCCGCTCACCTACATCGGCGACCAGCGCACCCCGCCGTTCCTGATCCTGCACGGCGAGCAGCACGCCATCGTTCCCTACCACCAGAGTCGCCTGCTGTACGACAAGTTAGCCGCCGCGGGCGACGACGTACGCCTGATCTCCTTTCCGAAGGCAGAGCACGGACACGCACACGGGACGAGCGGTCGGTGCACGGTGGGCCGGGGCGACCAGGAAGTGGTCATGGTGCGTACGTCGGTTGGCGGGACTCAGTGGCTCAGCCGGCGGGCAGCCGATCCTTCTCCGACGACCTCGCACTGGCAATCGGTGCTGGCATCGGGGCGGGACTCACGGCGTCCGATGGGTGCGATCGCAAGGCGGAGGAGGCACAGGACGTGCAACTGTTCGGGATCGGCAGGAGTCTAGCGATCGAAGGGCTGTTCTCCTGGAAAACACCGTCCGTTTGCCCGCGTTCCAACAGAGGTTCTCTCCATGTCATCGGAGGCATCGAGCCGATCGACGGGGTGAGACCGGGGAGCATCTTCGATCTGCCGGTCACCGTGGCGAACAAGGGCACCGGAGCCGCCGAGAAGGTGTGGGTCTCCTACTCCGTCACCCGGGGACTCGACCTCGCGGAGGTTCCCTCCAACTGCCGAACACAGCAGGTCCGGTCCTACGACGAGATGCCCGAGAGGTGGACCGCGGTGTGCGCGTTCGACCAGGCGGTGGAGCCGGGCGTCGTCTACACGCCCGAGAGGCCTTTCCGTGTCAAGGCACTGGACCGCGCGCTCAACGACGAGCTGCGCCTGCGTGTCGGGGACGACGATCCGGGGGCGGACGATAACGGCACTCCGCCGGTGGTGGGAACCGCACCGGCGGTGAAACTGGTCGAGGGACAGGTCGGGGGCGAGGGGTCCGCGCGAGTCGTCGATGTGCCCGTCACCTCCGTCAACACGGCCGACTACCAGGTGACGGGTGCCGCGTTGAAGGGGAGCGTCGGTGAAACGGTGACGATGAAGGTGGAGTTCACCAACGCCGGGCCCGCCTGGGTCATGGCCAAGGTGGAGGACCGGTCCGCCAGGGTCATGATCACGCCTCCTGCCGGAACGTCGGTCGCCAAGACTCCCGGGTTCTGCAAGGCCAAGGGTGAGGCGTACGACTGCGGCACGAGTCAGCGGGCTCTCAACGAGGGCGGCCGAGAGACCTACACCTTCGAGCTGAAGATCGACAAGCGGGTGGCGGACGCCAAGGGCTCGGTGGCGCTGAATACCGAGGCGCGGCCGTTCGACCCCAACAAGGCCAACGACAAGGCCTACATCACGCTGGACGTCTCGGGTGGGGGCTCGACGGGCAGCTCGACCAGTGGCTCGGGCGGATCGGCCGGCGGCTCGTCGTCGACCGGCGACGACGGGACGACGGCGAATGGCGGCAACCTGGCAGAGACCGGGTCCTCGGCGCTACCGATCACGGGCGTGGCTGCCGCGGCGGTGGTCACGGGTGCGGGCATGCTCGTCATTGTGCGCCGCCGCCGGGCCCAGAGCCTGAGCTGACGACCGGCCGGCGCGAGCGGCGGTACTCGCCCCGGGCCGCTGGTCCGGGACCTCCGCGCTGCCTTGATCGGTGGCGCCTCGGGCGGTTCCGGGTCCCGAGCCGACTTGTTGAGCGGGGTGCACGAACCCCGTTGTCGGCGACGGACTGGAGTCTGTCAGCGCGGCTTGGTGATCCATTCATGCGCCGCAACCTGGAGCCGTGCCCGCTGAGCGCGGCACGGCTCCAGTCGTCCATCGTCACGGCATGTACCCGGCGGCAGCAATCCTCGGCCACGGCCGGTTCAGCGCGTTCCGATCAACCATTCAGCCCGCCTGCAGGGACCAGCTGAGCGGAGCGTATTCATCGACGCCGACCACGCGGGGTGCGGCGGTGGCGGGGTCCGGAAGCGAGGCGATCAGCCACAACAGGGTGTTCCTGCTGACCGGGACACGTAGCGACACCACGACGAATTTGCCCGCTGTCGGCAGGTCACGGGGAAACCGCAGGTAGGAGCCATGTACTCGGCCTGACCGACATCCGCACCCCGGACAGGCCGCCCGCTTGACGGTCGTCCGAGCCTCGACCCGGACGACCGTGTCGGTCACCTCAACCGAGTCCACCACCACGCCCTCGGCCGAGGAGAACAGCAGCTCATCCAGCTGCGACAGCACTTCGTTCACGGCGAAGGACTGTCGACCACACCACCATCCAGCCCGGCGATTTTCGGGCGAACTCAACCGACATCACACGAAGATCAAGAGTCACCCTGCGCACGCGACCACAGGAATTGGGCCAGAGCTGGCGAAACCCTCGCACCCCCTTCACCGAAGGTCCGCGCTTCACCGGGGAGCGGGGCCCGCCGAAGCCGGATCAGGCGCGCAGGGTGACGCCGAAACGGGTCCTCATCCGCCGCAGTTCCCACAGCGAGACGGCGGTCACCGACAGCGGCCCGCCCAGCGTGGAGCAGAACTGGACGATGGGCGGGCCCCCCGGCATGCCGTCGCCGATCAGGTTGAAGACCGCAAACACCCACACCAGCGCCAGGGTGAGGACGGGCGGCAGCAGCGGGTGGACCTGGGCGCTGTTGAAGGCACTGCGGGCCGAGTACAGCGACGCCATGAAGAAGAAGGGAAAACCCCACACGATCACGATGAGCGCGGCGACGGCCAGTACGTATTCCCACCAGCTCTTCCCGTCGCGGTCGTCGACGGTCAGGGCCGTAAGGACGAGGATTCCGCCGATGACGACCAACGTCAGCACGTACCAGCCGACCGCCTTGAGCGGAGCGCGCAGCCGCGAGCGCAGATGCGGCCGCAGGTGCGGGGGCGCGTAGTAGATGAATCCGAGGATGACCAGGGGCGCAGCGATGATCAGCACGAACGGAGCGGCGATGAGGTTGGCGACGCCGCTCCACGCCGCGTCCTCCCAGCGGTTCCGGTCCACGTTGTAGGCGAGGATCAGTGCGATGGTGGCGGCGGCACCGAGCACCGTGCGGGCCAGCTGGACGCGGTCCACGGCGCGGTCCACGATCCGGCCTTCACCCTCCTGCGCGAAGAGCCTGGTGGCGACGCGGTGCGCGGAGCGCAGGATCGCGGAGACGAGCCCGAAGGGTGAGACGTACGACAGGCAGCCGCGGGAACGCCGGACGGCGGGCCTCGTGGGCTGGGGGCCGTAGGGGTACGGAGGCTGGTTCGGGTACGGGCCCGGATTCGGTGGTGGCGGACCGTACGGGCCGCCCTGCGGTGGTCCGTAGGGAGCGCCCCAGCCGCCCTGACCTCCCGGTCTGTTGCCGCCAGGCTGACCCGGGCCGTTTCCCGGCCCCCATCCCCCCGTAGCCACGCCGCTCCCCGTTCGCTTTCGGCCAGTTGCTGTGTGTGTCCTGTGGTGCCACGGCGCAGTGTAGTGGCACATCGGGTGACAGAGGCCGCGCTCATTGCCGGTCGCGTCGCCTTGCCCGTCGCGCCACATACATGCACACCCGTCAGCGCTCCGGCGAAGCGCCGAGGCCGGTCAGGGCGCAGACCGGATCGAGGTCGGGGGTGCCGCGGGGCCACCAGTCGTCGTGGCCCGGTTCCGACTCGTACGGGTACCACAACCCGTCCCGGTCCAGGCGGAGTTGGACATGGCCGCGGGGGTGGGTGAGGTGGTTGCGCCAAGGGCGGAAGGCCTGCAGGTCGGCGGCGAGGAGGAGCGGGCGGGCGCGGGCGAAGCGTCTGGCCGGCGGGTCCCAGGGCTCCTCGAGAACGGCGAGCCCTTCGATGCCGCCCTGCCGCCAGGCCGCGACCGCGCGGGCCAGTTCGGCGGGGGTGCGGTCGGCGGCGGAGGCGAGCGAGGTGTAGAGCGAGCGGGAGCCGGCGGTGAGGCCGGAACCGGGGCGGGCGGCGGCGAGCCGGACCGCGTCCTGCCACAGCGTCAGCTCCGCCACCGGATCGCGGCCGGTGCTGAGCAGGGCGTGGGCGCGGGCGGCTGCGTCGGTCGCCAGCTGGTCCAGCGCGAAGGAGTCGGGGCCGCCGGGCGTCGCCGGGTAGACCGGGGGCTGCTCGGGGTGCGGAGGCACGGGCAACGGCGCAGGGAGAGGCGGGAGTTGGTGTCGGGCGAGGACGTCCGTGGCGTACGCCCGGGAACGGAGCCGGTGCCTGTTCTCGGGCGGCGCGAGCCGCACCGTTCTTTACTGAGGGTGCTGCTGCCGGAGCGTCGAACGCCGTGGTGACCCTCCGCGACCACTCCCCAAGATCTGTGCCAGAGCCTGGAACTCACCGACAAACGCTGTCGCTGAAAGCGAACGAAGCCAGGCATGAGCGCGAGAGAGCCGATTTCCGACTGCTCCTGCCGTAATCGAGCAGGAGAGCGCACGCAGAGCTCGCCCGACGCGAGCGGCGGAGACCCGTTCGGGCAGCGCTCGCTGATCTGGGCGGCCGACGCCGAACGTGAGCGAGACGTATCCGGCGAGGCAGGCTCCAGGGCAGGCCCTTGCGCACTGGATCCACGCCTACGCGCCGCAACGCGGTGATGACTTTGCTGAACTGACGTGGGCTCAGCCCAGTGACGGGACTATCCAGGACCGCTCCGACGCCGTGATCACACCAGTCACTGCGAGATAGTTACACGGCCTCACAAGCGCGGGCCTGCGGTATTCAGGAGAGGTCTCCCTGCAGTTCCACAGCCTTGAGCAGGCACTCGCGGTCGTCTGCGCTGATCAGTCCGTCCGGAAGGGTCTCGTCCTCCAGCAACGCGCGCAGCGCAGGGGCGTGTGCGGCGAACTCGGCCCTGCACCATTCGCGTTCCAGGTGATCGCAGTCGTTGCCGAGCAGCAGCACCTGGCGTTCGTTGTCCGCGACGACGGGTTGAGACAGCTCGGCGGCAACGACCAAGAGGTCGACCAGGCCAGGGCGCACCGCGATGTCAGGGACGGCTGCCAGGCGAATCAAGAAGGGCAGGGCAGTCGACATCACCGCGCTCACGTGAAAGCCACTGTCCATCAAGACGTTGCCCAGTACGCGCAGGGCCTCGGGACCAGCAGCCTGATCGAGGAGACCACGGAGCAGGACCGGGATCCCAGCAGGACAACCGGGAGCCTGCGACCAGGCGGCCTCGGCGCAGCCCACAAGCGCTGGATGGTCGCATTCAGCTTGCTCTATCTGCGGATACTCGCGCAGGAACTGAGCAACGGCAGCCTCTTTGGCCGCCACATCCAGTACGCACATCCTCTGCCCCGCCCCAGCTCACACGACATCGCCCCGATGAGCGTCCGCCGGATGAAACTCTTCCCGGGGCGGGCGTCGAACGCAAGCGCCAAGGTCACTGGCTGACACCGCCCACCCCGGGTCCTGAAGTCAGGCTCATGAACACCGCCTTGGGCAGCGAGCGCCATCGAGGCGCTTCGAACTCGTCACAGTGTGGACGGTAGGGAGCGGCCCTGACACCCCGTCACCCGCAAGAGGGAACCAAGGGAAGCTGCGGGCGAGGGATTCACCCGCGCGAGGGGCGGCGTGTCGTCAGCAAGCGGTGCAAGTCCGTCGCCGACGGGCCGATCAAGTAGGACGCTGAGGGCGAGTGGGAGCGGCACGACCCACAGTGGTTGTCGGCCAATGAGTTCGAGATCGTTTGGTCGACCGCCCGTCGGCAGCTTCAGGATCGTCAGCGGCGACATCGTTCCTGAGCGCGTCACGGCTGCGGCCTCTGACCAGGAAACTGCCATCTCCACTGCGAACCCGGGCGTCGAGCGTCTCGCCATCCTGACAAGGCCCTGTTCAGGCGGCATCGCCCTCGCCATGATCAATGAGACGCACCATCGGCACCGCCCGCGGGTCTTCTGCGACGCCTTGTCATTCCCCCACCCAGTCCCGGTTCAATCTGTCACCCCGCAGGTCAACGGCCCCGCCTCTGCAAGATCTAATGAGACGGGACAAGACCGCTCGAGGCGAGAGGTGACCCGCTGGCACCTGCCTGCAAGATCTGCTTCGCGTCACCCGTGCGCGGTCACGGCCAAGTAGCTGAGACTTCTCAACCAACTCGTCGTTTGCCACGCCCCATGTGACAAACCCCGGAGCCGAGTCTCACCGGACCTGTCCAACAGCAGGTCACGGTTTGATCGCTGGCCACGTCTCCAGAGACGGGACAGCAGGTCTGGCTGCGAAGGTGTACGAGGCCAACGGCCCCCGGGGCTCACCCGGGGGAAAGGGCGTCGTTGCTTGGGCTATCGGAGAAGCGCACCGCGACTTTGGTCCAGCGAGCAGCGCGCCTGATCAGTGAGGTCTTTCAGCGTTGCCGCTCCAGGGTGAGGACCGCTGCTGCGATTGACGTCATTCGATTCGGACTGCACCGCGCTCTGCGGAAGATCCGCCAGGGCTTCAGACGGGCGACTCCACCCTCGACCGGGGCCCGCGCCCTCGACAGCGCCCGGTTGACAGTCTGTTGGGTGAGCGTCAAATTCGCCTCCCGCCGGCCGTCTGGCCGGTGTAGTCATCCACGCGCCGACACCGATGTAGGACACGCCCTGGGGTTTTTCCCGGGTGCATCGTGTACCTCATCGGTCTAACGTGGAGATGTAGGTGGCACGGGGTTGACACTGCAACAAAATGCCCAAGGACGGGCACTTCGCCGCCTGGGAGCAGCCGGAACTCCTCGTGGAAAAGTTACGCACTGCCTTCCGCATCCTCCGGTAGGCCCGTGCCCGACCGACGACAAATGCCCTCGCGCGGCGGCGCGTCAACACTGAGCCGCTCGGCCGCCAGAGCTACGCGGCCACGTTGGCCCGGCCTCATAGAATTCTGGGCATCGGGCGCAGGAGAACGCTATGAGCACTCAAGAGCAGGACCGCGCACAGGGCGGCGTCAAAGAGCCGACCGTGGATATGAAGATCGAGGTCCACATTATCCCCGTCGCTGACGTCGACCGTGCCCTGCGCTTCTACCAGAGCCTGGGATGGCGGCTCGATGCGGACTTCGAGGCCGGCCCAGAATTCCGGATCGTTCAGCTGACGCCGCCTGGGTCGGAATGCTCGATCATCTTCGGTCGCGGGGTCAACTCCGCGGCGCCCGGATCCGCGGAGGGCTACCTCGTGGTCTTCGACCTCGACAAAGCCCACGCCGACCTCGCCAGCCGCGGTGTTGAGGTAAGCAAGATCTTCCACAAGGTCTACGACACCGGCGCTGAAGTACGGGTCAACGGCCGCGATCCAGACGGCCGCAGCTACGCCTCCTACGCCTCCTTCAGCGACCCGGACGGAAACGGGTGGTTGTTGCAAGAGGTGCAGGAGCGGCTATCTGGACGATGACGAGTCAGGAGGCTTTTGCCGTGGACTTGACTTGCTCCTCGGGCTGAAGCTCGAGGATTCTGGCCTTCTCGTCCGTTGCTGTGCCGCTACGCGGCACGGGGTTCGGTGGAGAATCCGTGGCTTCCTGTTTCGTCGCGCTGTGCCGGGACGAGTCCTGGTCTGACCTGCGCTCCGCAGGCTGCAACCGCCAGTCCGGCGGCCGTTTTGACGTTCTTCGCGGCGTTGTGGTCGCGGTCATGGACCGCACCGCAGGCGGTGCAGGTCCATGACCGTACGTGCAGGGGCTTGGGTCCGTCCTTGGCCCCGCAGGCCTGGCGGTTCCCCCTCCCAGGGTGAGCCGGCCCGGCTGGTCCGCGCCCGCCTGGATACTTCCCTGGCTCGGACTCGGCACCGACCGCGTGGACCTACTACCAGCACCGTGTGCCGAACTCGATTCCCGTCGAAGACGTCGCTGCGGTCATGGGAGTGCGGATCGAGGAGGCCAAGGTCATCGACCGGTGCCAGTCCAACTCCCGGCTCTGCGTGAAGACACCCCCACGCTCACCCCACCCTGGACATCCCCCGTTTCCGAGTGACCGCGCATGCCCCGGCCTTGAAAGCCTGACGAAACCCCCCTACCGCCACCTGCTACGGAGCCGCGAAAGTGGCGGCTGGGCCTACGGTGCCGGGTCCGTACCGCTCATTCAGGACTCTCACGGGACGTCGTGGCGAGCGGAATCACGTTGCGCCAGGGAATGACCGCCAGGACCGCCGCCAAGGTGATGGCCCCCGCGGTCAGGGCCGTTGTCGTGAGGCCGTCGACGAACGCCTGCCGTGCGGCCGGGAACGGTGGCAGCACGGCGGTCGGGGTGGTCGCCGAGGCCACAGTACCCAGGCGGTCGGTGACAACCGTGCTGAGGACGGAGCCCTGGACAGCGACGCCGAGGGAGGCTCCGACCTGGCGGGTGGCGTCGTTCACCGCGGATCCCAGTCCGGCGTGGGACGGCGGGATCGCCCCCATG
Organism: Streptomyces sp. NBC_00775; assembly: GCF_036347135.1. Classification (NCBI taxonomy): domain Bacteria; kingdom Bacillati; phylum Actinomycetota; class Actinomycetes; order Kitasatosporales; family Streptomycetaceae; genus Streptomyces; species Streptomyces sp. NBC_00775. The sequence goes on along the minus strand of NZ_CP108938.1, from coordinate 10,617,926 downwards.
ACGGTGTCCGTGCCGACGGCCGCGACCAGCCCGGCGCCCAGTCCGGCGATGACTTCGAAGAGCAGCAGGTGTCCGTAGCCGGAGGTGGCCTGGGTGTGGCCAAGGATGGCGAACGCGGCGGTGACGAGGGCGAGTCCGGCCGTGAGCGGCGTTCGTTCGCCGTGGCGGGCCAGCAGCGGCGGTGCTGCGAGTGAGCCTGCGGCGAGAGCCACAGCCAGGGGCAGCGTGCGTACGCCGGCCTCCCAGGGGGTGTAGCCCAGGACGCCTTGGAGGTAGAGGGTGATGACGAACAGCGCTCCGTACATCGCGAAGGACAGCAGCGTCAGGGACGTGGCGCCGCGCATCACGCCGGGCAGACGCAGCAGGGGCAGGGGCAGCATCGCGTGCTCGGCGCGGCGCCTCTGATGTGCGACGAACACGGTCAGCAGGGCGGCGGCCAGGGTGAACCCGGTCAGCACCGGCGGGCTCGTCCATCCCTTGACCGGGCTTTCGATCACTGTCCAGACGAGCGTAAGCAGCCCGCACGCCGACAGCAGCGCGCCCAGGAGGTCGACCCGCTCGTCGCTGTGGCCCCCGGTACGGCTGGATCCTGTCTTCGGTACGGCGAGCAGGGTGAGGATCAGGGTCACAGCGACGAGGGGGACGTTCACCCAGAACCCGGCGCGCCAGGAGAAGGTCTCGACGAGGGCCCCGCCGAGCACGGGTCCTGTCATGCCGCCCAGACCGAGGGCGGCGGCCCACACGGCGATCGCCCGGCGCCGCGGGGCGGGGTCGGTGAAGAGGTTGCTGATGATCGACAGGGTGGCGGGCATGAGCAGGGCAGCCCCTGCGCCCATGCCACAGCGCGCGGCGATGAGCCAGCCCGGTTCCTCGGCGAGTGCGCCAAGCGCGGATGTAGTGCCGCACACGACCAGACCGAGCGTGAATGCGCGGCGCCGACCGATCCGGTCGGTGAGGGCTCCGGCGGTCAGGACGATGCCGCCGAGGACCAGGGCGTAGGCGTCGACGATCCACTGGATCTGGGCCATGGAGGGTTTCAGGTCGCGATCAAGGTCGGGTAAGGCGACATTGAGGACGGTCAGGTCCATGCCGAGCAGGAACACGCCTAGACAGACGACGACGGCGGCCGTCCAGCGCGCACCGTCACGGGTCATCGGGCCGCCATCTGTAGGTCCTTGGCGAGCCGGCGCACCAGCGCCGGGGTTTGGTCTTGCGGGTAGGTGTGGCGTCCGGCGAAGAGGTAGGGCGTGGCGGGGGTGGTGAACAGGTCGTTCCAGCGCTCCAGACAGTCCGGCGGAACCAAGGGGTCCGCGTCGCCTCCGTACAGGGCCAGAGGCACCTGCAGGGGTGGTTCGTCGTGGTGGCGGTGGTGCAGGGCGAGGACCAGGTCGGCAAGGAACGGCGTGCACAGACTCGTCACGGCCACCGAGTCTTCGAGAATTTCGGCGGGGACGGGCCCCACCATGTCGGTGAAGGCGTTGAGGCCGGAAGTAAGCAGGGTGGCCAGGAGCCGGTCAAGTTCCCCCTGGTGGGGTGCGGGAAAGGCGGAGAAAGCAACGAGTACAGGCTCGCGTCGACCGGTGCGCCGCAGGCGGCGCGCGGTCTCGTAGGCGAGCAGGGCGCCGAAGCTGTGCCCGAACAGGGCGAAAGGCCGCGGGTCGGTGGCATCGTCGGTGAGGGAGGCGAGCGCGGCGGCGAGTGCTCCTGGGTCGGTCGGTGACGGCTCGTCACGGCGGTTGCCGCGGCCGGGCAGGGCGACGGCGTAGGCCTCGACGGCGGTCGGCAGGAGGTCGGCCCAGGGCTGGTAGTACTCCGGGCCGGAACCGCCGGGCGGCAGGCAGTACATGCGTGCGGTTGCCTGGGGGCGGTGGGTGAGGGGGACGAGTGCGGGCACGGAAGCGTTCCTCATCGGGCCTGTCAGCGGGTGGGGTTGAGGCGAGCGAGCACACGCTGGGCCAGCGCGGGAAGGTTCGGTGTGCCGGCGAGTTCCATGGTGGGCAGGTCGCAGCCGAGCCGCTGCTGCAGCAGGGCGGCGAGTTCGGCGGCCAGCAGGGAGTCCACGCCCAGCTGGTCCAGGCGTCGGGTCCGGTCGATGCGGTCGGGCGTCGTCTGCAGGACGTGGGCGAGGAGGTCGGCCAGGACGTCCTCGACGAGTGCGGCGGCGTTGCCGGGCGCGGCCTGTTTGAGCGCCTGTCGCAGTGACTCCGCACCGTCGGTGTGTTCGGCCGGGGGCAGCAGCGCGGCCGTACGCGGTGCGGAGAGGATGTGCAGGAAGCGGTGCATTCTTGCCCAGTCGATGTGCCCTACGGTGACCGCCGTGGTGTCGGGGTCGGGGTCCGCGAGGAGCCGGTCGAGGGTGGCGAGCGCGTCGGCGGTGGCGAGTCCGCCGATGCCCAGCGCCGTCATCTCGTCGTCGCGTTCGGTGCGATGCACGTAGCCGGATCCGGCGATCGCGCCCCACTGCACCGCGAGGGCGGGCAGCCCGGCCCGGCGACGGTCGCGTACGAGGGCTTCGAGGGCGAGGTTGGCGGCCGCGTACGACGACTGCGTGAGGTTGCCTGCTACGGCGGCGGCCGAGCTGTAGACGACGAAGAAGTCGAGCGGGCGGTCGCGGGTCAGCTCGTCCAGCACGTGACCGGCCGCCATCTTGGGGGTGAGAACGGCCCGTACGCGCTCGTCGTCCAGTTCGTGCAGTGGGGCGTCGTCGAGCACCATCGCCGCGTGGACGACTCCGGCCAGGCGCCGCTCTTGGGCGTCGAGGCCGTCGAGGATCCGGCGCATGGCGTCCGGGTCGGCCGCGTCGACGGCGTACGTGTTCACCCGCACGCCGAGTTCAGCGAGGTCGGCGGTCAGTTCGGCGGCGCCGGGCGTGCGCGCGCCGCGTCGGCCGACCAGGGTCAGGTGGCGGGCCCCGCGGGCGGCCAGGTGGCGGGCGGTGGCGGCGCCGAAGCCGCCCAGCCCGCCGGTGACCAGGTAACTCGCCTCCGGGTCCAGGACGAGGGGGGTGGCAGCGGGGCGGACCGGCAACGGTTCGGCGGCGTCGAAGGCGACGACGACCTTCCCGATGTGCCGGGAGTGCTGCAGAACGGCGAACGCCTCGCGGATCCTGGCGGCGGGGTAGACGCGATGCGCCAGCGGGCGGTAGATGCCCTCGTGGACGGCCCGGGTGATCGCCGTCAGATGGGCGTCGGCCAGCGCTGAGGCGTCGGTGAGCAGGGCGGCGACGTCCACTCCGTAAAAGGAGAGGTTGTCGCGGAAGGGCGCCAGGGCGAGGGAGTTGTCGGCGAGGAAGTCGCGCTTGCCGAGCTCCACGAACCGGCCGTGCGGTGCCAGAACGCGCAGACTGCGGTCCATGGCCTCACCGGCCAGGGAGTTGAGGACGACGTCCACGCCCCGGCCCTGGGTGATCGCGTCGATCTCGTCGGCGAAGCGCAGCGTGCGTGAGTCGAGGACGTGCTCGATGCCGAGCAGCCGCAGCAGGTCACGCTTGGCGGGACTGCCGGCGGTGGCGATGACCTGGGCGCCGACGTGCTGGGCGTACTGCAGGGCGGCCAGGCCCACGCCTCCGGCCGCGCCGTGCACCAGCACGGTTTCGCCGGGCCGCAGGCGGGCCAGGTGGTCCAGGGCATGCTGGACGGTCAGGAAGACGGTCGGGAGCGTGGCGGCCTCGGTGAAGTCCATACCGTCCGGCAGCGGCATCACTCGGTCCGCGCGGACCCACGCGTGCGAGCCGTAAGCGCCGAGGGTCAGACAGGCCACCCTGTCCCCGACACGGATGTGTTCGACGTCAGCGCCCACGGCGACGACCGTGCCGGCGCACTCCAGGCCGATCGGTTCCGCGTCGAGCCCGCGCGGCGCCTCGGGCGGCGGTACGAGGCCGGTCGCGGCCATGATGTCGCGGTAGTTGAGCGCGGCGGCCGCGACCTCGACGACGATCTCGCCCTGGCCCGGCCGGGGCGTTCGGGCAGGCCGCCAGCCGAGCCGGTAGCGCAGACCGGGCTCCTCCAGGACCAGGGTGTACGAGGGGGACGTCCCCGCTGTCCATGCCGTCGGAGCCGGGGCGGGAGGCGGTGCGTAGGGACGCAGCCGCGTCACGAACCGTCCCTGGCTGGTCAGCAGGACCTCGTCGTCGGCCGGGCGGGCCGTCAGCTCCTCGGCGAGCCTGTCCTCGGCACCGGCAGCCAGGGCGATGCGTCGGACGGTCAGCCGCGGTTGTTCGTTGGCCAGGCTGCGGGCCGCTCCCCACACGGCCGCGGCGGCGGTCGGCGGGATGTCGCGGGCTCCGCACACGACGAGCCAGACGGTGACCTCTCGGTCCGCGGGCAGCTGCCAGGTGGCGGTGGCGAGCGCTCGCAGCACGGCCAAGTGGCGTACGGCGGCCTCCGTGGCAGCGGCCGGGCCACCCCCGCTCCCGGTCGCGCCGCCCTCGCCGCTGCCGGCCAGGAGGATCACGTCGTCGGTGTCCGCGAGGAGTTCTGACCACCGCAGCGGACTTTCACTTGCGCGCCGGGCGTCGGCGCGCAGGACCGTGGCGGCCGCGGTGGCGAAGGGCCCGCTGGTCAGGTGGGCCACTGCGGGCGGGCGCACCGAACGCGGCTCGGGCGATGCGGTCGCCGGCATCGGCGCGGGTGTGGGGCGAGGGGCCCGGACGGTGAGGATGACGGAGTAGTGGTCGTGCGCGGGCTGTGTGGCGTCGCCGGGCTGCACAGTGCCGGTGTATCCGCACTCTTCCAGCAGTCCGGGCCATCGGTCGCGTGCCAGCAACGGCCCGTCCGGCCGAAGATCGGTGTCCTCGGCGCCCCAGTAGGAGTCCAGCAGCCCGAACACCGGTGTGAGTGCGGCCTCGTCGTGGCTCTCCACCGCGAGCAGTTGTCCGCCGTCGGCCAGCAGATCACCGATCCGGTGCAGGGTGCGCCGCAGATCCCGCGTGGCGTGCAGCACGTTCGCGGCGATGACAAGGTCGTAGGAGGCAGGGGTGAAGCCCTGGGCGACGGGGTCGGTGTCGAGGTCGAGGCAGCGGTAGTGGACGAAGTCGTGGTCGGCGAGGCGGTCCTGGGCGGCCGGGAAGAAGGCCGAGGACACGTCGGTGTAGGTGTAGTGCGTGCGCTCGGGCGGCAGATGCGGCAGGAGCGCGGCCGTCAGCCCGCCTGTTCCGGCGCCGACCTCCAGCACACGCAGCGGCCGCCCCTCGGGCCAGGCCGCGAGGGCCGTCTGAAGCAGGAGCCGGGCGGTGCGGTACTGGTGGTGCATCACGGGCGTGCTGTCGTAGATTCGCGCGGCGAGGGCGTCGGGCTCGGCGAACAGCAGCGTGAGCGGATCGGCGCGCCCGAGCAGCACGTCCGCCAGATGCAGCCCGCACACGCCGTACGCCTGCGCGGGGGCGGCCTCGGCCGGGAAGGCCAGGAGTGCTTCCTTGAACAGCCGGTGCGGCTGTGGTTCCTCCGCCACGCGCCACCGGCCGTCCCCCTGCGTGGTCAGGACGTCCTGCTGTACGGCGTGCTCGAACAGGGCGGTCAGCAGCCTGAGATGCCGGGGCCGCACCCCGGCCGCGATCAGGTCGTCCAAGGTGAACTCCACTGCGCCCGGCAGGAGTTCGCGTACGGCGGCTGCGGTCAGGTGCGCGCTCATGCGCAGGCAACGGGCGCGGGCGCGGTCGTAGGGGTGTGTCCGCCATTTTTGGGCGGCTCGCGAGAGTTGGTCCGCGCAGGTGGCGAGGGTGTCAATGGGCGTGGGCCAGGACGACTGGGTGGCCCGGCTCGTGGGCAGCGGGGCGGCGCGCAGGACCTCGGCGAGCTGTTGGGGGGCGGGGGAACGCGTCGCGTCGAAGCGGCGCAGTCGGCAGCCGAGCGCTTCCAAGGCCACGGTGCCGTCTTCGGCCATGACGGTCATGTCCCAGACGGCCTCGCGTGCGGTGCGGGTACGCAGGCGTACATGGATCAGGCCGGTGCGGGGCAGCGGCTGCCAGCAGCGAACGGTGTCGATGCCGACGGGCAGGAAAGCGGCCGGCGCGCGGTCGGGGTCGGCCGCTTGCCGGTCGGTGGCTGCCGCGAGCAGCGGCAGGCCCGCCTGGAGCGCGCCGTCGAGGAGGGTCGGATGGGCGAGGGGAGCGTCGTCGAGCTCGGCGGTGGCAGCGTAGGAGGCGAGTACTTCACGGCTCTCCCCGCCGTCGGTGCGCAGGCCGGTCAGGGTACGAAACGCACAACCGTAGGGCAGCCCGGCACGGGCGCAGACCGTGTAGTGGTCGCCCGCGCTCATCTCGCGGGGCATGCGGGCGCGCAGCGTGTGCGGGTCGGCACCGGGCGGGCAGGCGCGCAGCAGCTTGCGTACGCGGCCGCGTGTGTGTTCGACCCATGCGCCACCGCTCCCGTCACGGCTGGAGACGGTGAAACGGCCGTCGTGTTCCAGCGCGGTGTGGACGGACATGGTGCGGTCCTCGTCGTCGCCCGGCAGGCTCAGCGCACGGCTGATCGACAGACCGTGCACCTCCACGGGCGCGTTGTGCACGGCCTGCCCGAGGGTCAGGGCCATGTCCACGTATCCGGCTGCCGGCACGACCACCGTCTCGCCGACCAGGTGATCGGCGAGCCATCCCAGGGCGCCGGAGGAGAGCTCCTGCTGCCAGGCGGGCCGCGCTCCCGGCTGTCGTACGCCGAGCAGCGCGTGCGGGGGCTGCGCCGACTCGCCGTCGTCCTCGGCCGCGGTCTCCAGCCACCATCCGGGATCGCCGTTCCAGTGGCGTTCACGCTGCCAGGGATAGGCGGGCACATCGGCCACCCGTCCTGGATGCGGGAACGGGATGCTCCAGTCGGTTTCGGCCCCGCACGCCAGCAGCTGCGCCACAGTGGCGTCGAGCGCGTCGGGGCCGGAGGCGGTGCGCGTGAGGGTGGGGATCACGGCGACGGGCTGCCCGGCACCGGTCGTGACACGGCGCAGATACGCGCCGAGTACCGGGTGCGGGCCGATCTCCACCAGGACGTCGCAGCCGGCCTCACCGACGAGGACGTCCACCCCTTCGGCGAACCGGACGGGCTCGCGGACATTGCGCCACCAGTACTCGGCGTCGAGAACCTCACCGCTGCTGAGCCGCCCGGTGACCGTGGAGGCCAGAGGGATGTGAGCGGGCCGTGTCGGCAGCCCGGACAGCATGGCCGTGAGCGGCCCGCGCAACTTGTCCATGGCCGGGCTGTGGAAGGCGTAGTCCAGCCCGAGGTCGCGGAAGAACACCCCCCGCTCGCCGAGCTCTTCGCCGAACGCGGCGAGCACTGCGGTGTCCCCTGCGACGGTCACGTCCCGGGCGCTGTTGATCCCGGCGATCACCAGCCGCTTCGCCTGCCCCATCTCGAAGATCAGCTTTTCGGCGTCCTCGGATCCGAGCCCGACGGCCGCCATTCTCCCGCTCCCGGCGGTCGCGCCCTGGGAGCGGCTGCGCGCGGCGATCACCCGGCAGGCGGCCACACGGTCCAGGGCTCCCGCGCAGTAGGCGGCCGCGACTTCGCCCACGCTGTGCCCGCACATCGCGGCGGGAGCGAAACCGCGCGCGGTCAGCGCCGCGACCAGCCCGGCCTGGAGGGCGAACAGCATCGGCTGGGCGATCTCGGTGCGCTGCCACACCTCCCGCCCGCGGGGTGCGGCCATCTCCTCCCTCACCGACCAGCCCAGCAGAGGGCGCAACACCTCGTCGACCGCGTCGACCTCAGCCGTGAAGTGCGTTTCGGCACCGAGGAGTTCCGCCCCCATCCCCGCCCACTGGGAGCCGTTGCCGTTGAAGACGAGTCCGATACGACCCCGCTCCACACCGACCGCACGAGCCGTGCCCCGTGCGGGCTCGCCGCGTGCCACCCGCCGCAGCGCCGCTGACGGGTCCTCGGCCAGCAACGCGAAACGATGCTCATACCGGGCCTGACGACGGCACGCCGTGTAGGCCGTGTCGTAAAAGGCGTCCGGAACCAGGTCCTCCAGGTGCTCCGCCCACCGGACGGCGGCAGCCTCCAACGCCTGCGGCGTACGAGCGGACACAACGAGCGGGAGTGGGCCGTCGCAACCGGGACGCGCCCCGTCGTACGCCTTGGGGGCTGCGGACAGCACCACGTGGGCGTTGGCACCGCCGAACCCGAAGGAGTTCACCCCTGCCACCGGCCGCTTCCCGGGCAGAGGGCGCGCCTTGGCCACAGGCTCCAGGCCCAGCCCGGCGAAGTCGATCCGCGAACTCAGGGGAGTCGTGTGCAGCGTCGCGGGAATCCGCCGCTCCCTCAGCACCAACAGCGCCTTGAGCAGCCCGGGCACGCCTGCCGCCGCCTCCAGGTGCCCCAGGTTCGACTTCACCGATCCGATCGGCAGCGGCGCGCCCGAGGTACGGCGCCGCCCGAGCACCTCACCCAACGCCGCACACTCCACCGGATCCCCAGCCTGGGTACCTGTGCCGTGCGCCTCGACGTACGCCACCTCGTCCGCGCCGATGCCCGCCTCGGCATACACCCGCGCCAGCAGCGCGGCTTGGCTGCGCGCACTCGGCAGCGCCAACCCGACGGTACGTCCGTCCGTGTTGATACCACTGCCAAGGATCACCCCGTGGATCCGGTCGCCGTCCGCCAGCGCCGCAGACAGCGGCTTGAGCACGAGGACACCGGCTCCCTCCGCGCGCACAAAGCCGTCCGCGCGCTCGGAGAACGGGTGGCACCGCCCGGTGGGCGAGAGCATCGACGCCTGCGCGAACCCGACACTCTCCAACGGATTGAGCATCACGCTCACACCGCCCGTGAGCGCGAGCGCACTGCGCCCGGACCGCACCTCCTGACACGCCTGGTGCACCGCGGTCAGCGTCGACGAACACGCCGTGTCCACCGCGAACGACGCACCCTGGAGATCGAAGACGTACGACACCCGGTTCGCGGTGTTGCAGGACGCCGTACCGCTCATGGAATACGCGTTCATCGTGCGCGGCCGCCGCTGCTGCAGATCGCCGAATCCGTGCGACGACACGCCCATGATCACCGCCGTGTCGCTGCCGGCCAGCGCCGCCGGGTCGATGCCCGCGTCGCCGAACGCTTCGACGGCGCACTCCAGGAGCAGCCGCTGCTGCGGGTCCAGCCTGGATGCCTCCTTCGGCGAGATGCCGAAGAACTCCGCGTCGAAGGCGGCTACGTCGTCCAGGAAGCCGCCCGCGGCCGTGTACGTACGGCCGGAGCGCGGACGTCCGTCGGACGACACGAACCGCGTCACGTCGAACCGGTCGCCCGGCACCTTGCCGACCAGGTCCCGACTCTCCGCCAGCGCCGCCCACAACCCGTCGAGCGACCGGATCCCCCCGGGCAGCCGGATCCCCACGCCCACCACCGCGACGTCTCCGTCCCGGGCCTCCGCATGCCCGGGCGGGGTGGTGGCAAGGAGAACGGCATTCTCCGCGGAAGCATCGGACATCGTACGAGCGTTGTCGTTCACCTGGGTCACGCTTCCCCCAACTCGTTGGGCCGACCTGGGGTTACTGCCGACGAGGGATGCGGGACGGAGCCTTGAGGCAAGTTACGCCAAGGGGTTGTACTGCGCTGTGCCCGACGGCAACGCCGTCCGACACTGCCGCCCCTTTTCATCGTCGGCTCTGCAGACGTTTACGCAGCGCGAGGTTCGGTGTTCCAGTCGGCAAGGAATGCATCCCGGTAGCCGTCCCGGACGTCGTGGTGCAGCACGTCGATGCCGCCGTTGCCGTCCTGTGGGAAATACGGGTCTCCCATCCCGCTCGCACCGGGCGTCCGGCCGGCAACGACCCGGCCAACGTCAGCCCGAACAGGGCCGGGACGAGCCCGGTACGGAGGATCACGCCGGAACCTACGGCACCGCTGGGGCCGCTCGACGCGGGCCGACTTTATTCGGTTGCCGCTCCCCGTCTCCGCCCCTCACCATGGGCGGGACACCGGGAGCTGCCCGGTGCTCCACGAGAGGAGGCACGACCGTGACTACGACTGTCCTCGGCCTGCCCGCAGACCGATCCTCTCTCACCTCATGGAGCACCTCCAGCGATGTCTCACGACGATCTCTCGCAGCACCCTCAGCACCCGGCATTTCCTGACGACTTCATCACCGACCCCTACCGCCACGTCCCGCCGCCGGACGACCTGGGCGACGTCGACGACCGGTTCGTCTTCGACTTCCGTTCCTACGACGACCTCGAGGACGGCCAGCGCTGGTCGACCTGGCTCAGCGTCGAACCCCTCTGCCGAGGCCCCGAGCCGCTCCCGGACTGGGTGGTGACCTCGCAGGGCGCGATCGACACCGAGCTCGGCGTCCTCAAGACCGGCAAGGAGGCCGACGTCCACCTCGTCGAACGCGCCGACCCGCTCGACCCCGCCGCCGGCGTGGTCATGGCGGCCAAGCGGTACCGCTCTCCCGAGCACCGGGCCTTCCACCGCGCCGCGTCCTACACCGAGGGCCGCTCGATGAAGCGCTCACGTGACGAGCGGGCCCTCAAGCGGAAGAGCACCTTCGGCCGGCAGGTCGCGGCCGGCGAGTGGGCGGTGTCCGAGTGGGGTGCGCTGGTGCGGCTCTGGAACCTCGGGCTGCCGGTTCCCTATCCGGTCCAGATCGACGGCACCGAGATCCTGATGGAGTGGATCACTGTCGTCGACGAGGACGGCGCCGTCGCGACCGCACCCCGGCTCGCCCAGACCCGCCCCTCACCCGAGCTGCTGGCGGCGTACTTCGAACAACTCACCGATGCGCTCGCGACGATGGTGCAGAACGGTTTCGTGCACGGCGACCTCTCGGCGTACAACATCCTGGCGGCGGGCGAGCGGCTGGTCATCATCGACCTGCCACAGATCGTCGACCTGGTCGGCAACCTCAACGGGATGACCTTCCTCCAGCGCGACTGCGCCAACATCTGCGGCTGGTTCCGCTCGCGGGGCCTCGATGCCGACGAGCACACGCTGTTCGCGGAGCTGATGGCACACGCCTTCTGACCGGGCGGCTAGCTGCTTGCCCCTGAAAAAGGGTTTTGGCCTGGTGGCAGGCCTGTTGCTGCGGGCTCACTCCTGTGCCGGGGCCAGGGGTAGTTGCGTCCTCACCGGCCGCTGACAGTCATCCGATGGAGGTTGTAGGCGAAGATCCCGAGTCCGGCCCAGGTCTGCGCGCCTGCCAGGCGGCGCAGCCGGGTGCGGCGGAAGCCGAAGCTGCGCTTGAGGTGGCTGATACGGGCTTCGATGCCGACTCTCCAGTTCCGCATCCGGCGGAACGGGCGGGTGCGCTCGTGCTCGCGTCGAGTCTTTCCCGGTGTTCCGTTGCGTCGGAGGCCGATCCGCTGGACGCCGAGTTCGGCCGGCGCCCGGTCGTTGGCGGCGGTGCCAAAGCCGCGGTCGGGGACGACGGTGCCGGGCGGTCGGCCAGTGAGCGCGGTCACTCGCTCGACCGAGGGCACAAGTTGCGGTGCGTCGGGCGGGTTCCCGCGGTTGACTTGGTGGTCGACGACGAAGCCGCGTTCATCCTCGGCGACCAGGGTGGTGTAACCGAACTGGGTGGGGTGCTGAGGCTTGCCCTTGCGGATCGGCCGGGCCTCGGGGTCGGCTAACGAGACCAGCCGGTCGGGGATGGTGCGGATGCCCGCCAGCCGCAAAGCGGTCTGCTCCAGCAGCCGGCGAGTGCCGGCCGAGGTCTCGGCCGGCCCCGCCACCACTCGCGCGAGGCGTCCCGAAGGCCGTTTGCCCAGCGCGCGGCGGGCGTTGCGCTCCGCCGTGGCCGCGTCCCGCAGTGTCGCGCGCGCCGCGGTGGCGATCTCACCGGTGAGCCGGTCGGTCTCGCCCATCGCCTGGCCGGTGCGTCGTCGCAGGGTGCGCGAGAACTCCTTCAAGCGGCGCCCTGCTGATCGGTGCGATCACGGAAGCGGGTGCGCCTGGCGCCGCCCGCGGCCTTGATCCGGCGTACCAGTCGGCCCAGCTTGCGCACGCCGTGGTCCAGCAGGTCGGCGTCCGTGGGGTGGTCGATGTCGGCTTCGATCACGGTGGTGTCGATGCGCAGCTTGCGGCACCGCACCAGCTTGTCCTCGACCAGCTCGATTCATCGTCGTTGTCGGACTGAACGCGGGGGAAGGTGTGCCTGACTGTCGATGCCGTCGAAGGCGTTGACCTGTGCGGTGGGGATGTGGCTCTCGTTGGCCTCGCTGCCCCGTCCAAAGTGGTTCAGGAGCAGGTTGAGGAGGACGGCGGCGAGGCATCCCGCAGTGATGCCCGATCCCAGCACCATGGTGACGGGCGCGGGGAGCCGGTCGTAGAAGTCGGCCGATGCGATGGGGAAGAGGCCGAAGGCGAGGGCGACGGACACGATGATGCCGTTGTGCCCGGTGGCCAGGGATGCCTTGGCGAGGGTCCGGATTCCGGCGACGGTGATCGAGCCGAAGAAGACGACTCCCGCCCCGCCGAGTACGGGCAGCGGCACGAGCGCGACCAGCGAGCCCAGGACCGGCACGAGGCCCATGAGGACCAGGATCGCTCCGCACAGGGTGACCGCGTACCGGCTGCGGATGCGACTGATCGCGACCAGGCCGACGTTCTGCCCGTAGGCGCAGCTCACGAAGGCTCCCAGGGCGCCGCCGAGTGCGGTGCCCAGACCCTGGGCGCGCAGGCTGCCCGCGATGACGCGGTCGTCGACCGGCCTGTCGACGACCGATCCCACCGCGATCAGGGACGCGGTGGACTCCGTCATGGAAACGAGCATGACGACGAGCATGGTGGCGATGACCGGCGCCTCGAACTGCGGGGCGCCGAAGGCGAACGGTTGCGGAAGCGCGAACAGCGGTGCCTGGGAGAGGTGGTCAAAGTCGACCTTGCCCATCGGCACCGCGGCGGCCGTGCCGGCGATGAGGCCGAGCAGGATCGCCACCCGTTGCAGGAAACGTCCGCTGAGGAGTCGGTGGAGGACAAGCGTGAAGGCGAGGGTTCCGGCGGCGAGCGCGAGGTTGGACGGTGAGCCGTAGCCGGAGGACTCGGGGTCGCCGCCCCGGGCCCACTTCCCGGCCACCGGCAGCAGCGAGAGGCCGACCAACGTGATGACGGAACCGCTGACGACGGGCGGGAAGAAGCGGACGAGCCGGCAGAAGGCCGGCGCCAGGAGGAAGCAGACGACCCCGGCGACGAGGGTGGCGCCGAACACCAGAGGCAGGGTGTCCTGCCCCCGTGACGCGGAAGCGGCCAGGACCGGGGAAACCACGGCGAACGAGACGCCGTTGGTGACGGGCAGCCCGGCTCCGACACCCCAGAAGCGCAGCGTCTGGGCGACGGTGGCCAGGCCCGCGACGACCAGGCTCGCGGCCAGCAGAGCGGTGAGCTGTGCCGCGGTCAGGCCGATCGCGCCGCCGATGATCAGCGGAGGCGCCGCGAGGCCCGCGTACATGCTGCCCACGTGCTGCAGGGCGGCGGGGATCATCCGCCGCATGGGCAGCACTTCGTCCGCGGGATGGGCGGGGAGGGACGGGGCGGAGCGGTCGTGCGTCAAGAGCCTAGGCGAGCGCATGGGGACAGTCCCTCCGAGAGACCGCCCGGCCGGCGCACGGCTGGGACGGTCGAGAGCGAAGCACGGCCGGACAAGTGGACGGACCTGCCCGGAGGGATACGGAAATCGTGCCGGATTCCGGAGTGCGGAGAACGACGCGATTCCCTGTTGCGGAATTTACTTTCCACTGTGGACGGCTGCGACCATACGAACAGGACCCCTGGTCGTCAACTCCTCCAGGCAGACCAATTGATTCCTGTGATTCTTTGGAGGTACGCACAACCGCCGTCGGCCAGGGCTGTCAACGCGCGTCAACCGGCGTCCTGAACTCCTGCGGAATCCGCAGGTCTTGGCTGGGGCGGCCCCCGGCCCTACGGTGTCCGGCTATGCCATCCCAAGACGATCTCCACAGCCCGTCCGAGGGCGAAGAAGACTCCGCCTATCCCCCGCTCGAGCCCCGCCACGCCGCCCGCGTGCGCGAGCAGCTCGGACTCACGCGCGGCCAGGTCGCCTGGGCCGTCTCGGCCTTCCAAGGGCACCCCCTCCACCCCGACACACTCCTGGCCTGGGAGCGGGGCACGGAGGCGCCGACAGCCCATCAAATCAACGCACTGGCAGCCGCGTTGTGGTGCTCGCCGGGTGATCTGCTCGGCGAACCGGCTACGCTCCTGCAGTGCCGGACGCTCCTCGGACTGACGGTGGAGCAGGTGGCCCTGGGGGTAGGCATGACCCGCGACCGCTACGCCGAGGCGGAACGGCGCAACCGCTGGCGCGGGTCCGAACGGCAGACCCAAGCATTGTTCGAGGTACTTCGGCCGCCGCCCGCCTGCTTCGTCGGCGCATGCGGCAGGACGGGGCAGCTGCGCGTGCTGCTGCGCGAGGCGGTCACGGGGTGGTGGCCGAACTACGTACGGCCCGTCGCGAAGATCGTCCCCGTGGCGCCGGCGGAGATCCACCGCGCTCTGGAACAGCTCCACCTGGCGTACCAGCGGATCGACAACCACGGCCGGACCGGAGCTGCCGCCGAAGCGGTCGAGCGCGAGGCCTTGACCTTCCTCGACCGGGTCGATGAACAGCTGTGGCGGCAGCTGCGCACCAGGGAGCCTGACCTCACCCGCCTCCCAGAGAGGAGGTCTTGACACACTCGCCGTCACGTGAGGCACTAGAGCCCCCCATCCATACGGAAGCCGATTTCCGCATCATGGAAGATCCGTTCATGCAGTCTTCGGCAGGGCCTGTCGGGGCTCGCTCACCCCGCGACGCCCCAGCTCGGGCAACTCCCACGTTCCCCGTTGCTCAGGGCACCCCTATGCCCTCGGGCCCTCCTGCCGCCCGCTCGACTGCGTCATCGAACCAGTCCACACGGCCCTCCGAGGCATCGGCCGCTCCCCTGCGCCAAGCACTATCGAGGCAGGTCTGCTGATGCCGGTTATCAGGGACTAAGTGCTCAGATCTGCGGCCGGGTTCGCCCACTCATCAGCCCGAATCCCGGTCGAGCACGGCATCGCTGATGGCACGGCCGATCATGTGCTCACGCTGACCATGCACGAGGTCGTTGAGGCTGGGCTCGGTTCAGCGGATCGGCCCCACGTCGCCCGCCCGCGGCCAGGGAGGCCGGGCTGGATGAGTCCCGTGCCCGGCCGTCCGCACCGCCGATGGTGATGCGCACACTGTGGGACATCGGCACGCTGCACGTGATGGGGCCGCTGGGCCGGCTCTTCGTAGAGCAAAGGGCGGGCGAGCCGGCCACCGGGGAAAGGCTCCTTGAGGGCACGGTCGGCGCGGCGCGCTCTTCGGTGACCATGTCCCTCATCCTCCAACACTGCGCAACCGGGTTTCGGCCCAGAGTGACCAGCCATGCATCGCCCAGATCTAGCCACTTCACACCGACCGGCTCGTCGTGGCTGAACCTTGTCGAGCGGTGCGTTCGAGGGTGGGGGCGCGTGCATGGCGTCGCGGGGCAGACGGGAGTTTGACGGCGTGGAAGACCTGGCGGTCAAAGGACTCGCGCGCACCAGACTGGCCAAGAGTGTCCACGACGCCGGATGGTCGGCGTTCGTGACCATGCTGGAGTACAAGGCGGCCCGGTATGGCCGGACTGTGGTGAAGATCGGCCGGTTCACACAGACCTCCCAGACCTGTTCGGCCTGCGGTATCAAAGACGGACCCAAGCCCCTGAACGTCCGGGAATGGACCTGCACCGCCTGCGGGACCCTCCACGACCGGGACCACAACGCCGCGATCAACGTCAAAACGGCCGCCGGACTGGCGGTTGCAGCCTGCGGAGCGGAGGTCAGACCAGGACTCGTCCCGGCACAGCGCGAAGAAACAGGAAGCCACGGATCCCTGCCCGAACCCCGTGCCGCGTAGCGGCACAGGGTCGGACAAGAAGGCCAGAATCCTCGGGCTTCAGCCCGAGGAACAAGTCACTGGATGTTGATCGTGAAGGTGGTGGTCCTGTTGCGGACGTCCTCCGCGTTGCCGCTCATCCGCAGGTTGCGGAAGGTGGCCTCGCCGACGGCGGGTCCCTGACCGGGTTCGGGCAGCTCGTTGGCCCAGATGCCGAACCCGGACTTCGCGTCGAACGTGTCCCCGCTCTTCTTGGAGTTGGTGATGGAGATGTCGGTGAAGATCGTGTCCTTCACCGGGAACTGCGGCTGGCCGCCGACGTAGTTGGTCTGGAACATCACGCCTCCGTAGGTCGACTCGTCGATGTCGACGTCGTTGACCCGGATGCCCTGGAAGACCTTGGAGGCCGAGAACGCCCAGATGGCCGGGAAGACCTGGGAGCCCCAGAAGTGGCCGCCCGTTCTGTCCAGGGAGACGTTCTCGATCGTCGTCGGATCGGTCCCGAAGCCGTTCATCGGGTAGCCGAAGTCCAGCGAGGAGATCGTGATGCCGGAGTAGACCAGGGTGTCGGCGACCCGGATGTTGCGGAAGGTGTTGTTGTAGCCGCCGTAGACGGCGATACCGGCCGCACGCCAGGTGAGCGTCGACGTCAGGTTCTCGTAGAGGTTGTTCTTCTCGTCGGCGCCGCCCGCGTCGATCGCCGAGAAGAGCGCGAAGCTGTCGTCGCCCGTGGCGCGGGCGTCGTTGTTGACTACGTGGTTGTCGGTGGAGCCGTTCGTCATGTTGATGCCGTCGGCGAACGTGTCCCGGATGCGGGAGTTCTTGATGGTCATGTTGTCGGTGTTGGCGCCCCAGTAGAGGCACACCATGTGCTCGGCCCAGATGTCGTCGATGGTGATGCCCGAGACGTTGGAGAAGTCGAACACCTTGCCCGGACCGTCGATCCGGGACGTGTAGTTGCCGAAGTAGGCGAAGCCGGTGAACGACGAGCCGTTGGCGGTCGCCTCGGCCCGGAAGCCCACGTCGGTGTTCTCCTGCGCGGCGGGAGCGTGGAAGCGGGTGAACCACGACCCGGCTCCGACGACCTTGACCGCCTTGCCGTAGACCTGGAACTTGCTGGAGGTCTCGTAGTCACCGGCGGGCAGGTAGACGCCGACGAGCTTGCCCGTGGTGTCCATGCGGACCGTGTCGAGCGCGTTCTGCACGTCCTGGTGTGAGAAGCCGGCCGGGACCGTGTAGGCGGCCGGGTCCGGGTTCGGGATCGCCGTCGCCTGTTCGGTGTTGATGAAGTCGATGGCGTAGGTGGAGGTGTTGGCCGCGTCCTTCTGGAGGCGGATCTTGGAACCGGCCGGCACGGTCTTGCCGAGCTGCAGGTTCGCCTCGTCGTAGATGTGGCGCGGAGCACCGGAGCCGGGCGAGTTGCCGGGCGCGGTCTCGTTGCCGTAGAGCCAGGCGTACTTCGAGGTGAGGTCGATGGCCTTGAGGAACTGGCCGTCGACGTAGACGTTGAGCGTGGTGTCGGTGCCGTCCGGGATCTCGA
Source organism: Streptomyces sp. NBC_00775 (assembly GCF_036347135.1). Classification (NCBI taxonomy): domain Bacteria; kingdom Bacillati; phylum Actinomycetota; class Actinomycetes; order Kitasatosporales; family Streptomycetaceae; genus Streptomyces; species Streptomyces sp. NBC_00775. The sequence goes on along the minus strand of NZ_CP108938.1, from coordinate 10,600,564 downwards.
AGCGCGTCACCAGGGTGTTGGTCGCCGCGCGGGTGGTCCACTCGACGTACTGGCCGGTCCCGGTGAGGGTCACCGCCTTGCGGCCGCTCGCCTCGCCGGCGATGTCTCCGATGGTCCGGTTCGGGCCGACGACCTTGGCGCCGCCGCCGACGGTGCCGTCCTCGGCCTCGTACATGTCGTACGGCATGTCGGCGCCGCGGCCGACGAACAGGGGTTGTGTGGTGGTGTTGTTGGTCCGTTTGACCGGCAGTTCGTTGGCGTCGTCGGCGATGACGGTCTTGACGGTGTACTTGCCGTTGGCGGCCGTCCACGAGCCGAGGGCGACCGGTGCGGTCGTCTGGCCGGAGGCGATGGTGCCGTTGTAGGAGCCGGTGAGTGTCTTGACGGTGGTGCCGTTGGCGTCCTGGATCGTGAGCGTCACGCCGTGGGTGCCGGAGGCCGAGTCCGTCGTCCCCTGGTTCTTGATGGCTACGGTGAACGTGACGTTGTCGCCCGTAGAGGGGCTGGAGGGCGTCCAGGCGACCGGCGCGGCGACCAGGTCCGAGCTGGAGACGGGCTTGACGACGAGGGCGTCGGCGCGGGTGAAGGAGTTGTTCGCCTCGTTCTGCTCGATGACCTTGTTCGACGGGTCCACCTCGGCGCCGAGCGGGTAACTGCCCGCGTCCCGGGTGCCGATGCTCGCGGTGACCGTCGCCGACTCGCCGGCCGCGAGTGCTGGGACGTCGGCCGTGGCGGCCTTGGTGCCGCCGAGCGTGAAGTTCAGGTCGGTGGCCTTGGACGGCTTGGTGCCGCTGTTGGTGACGGTCGCGGTCAGGCTGATGGCGTCCGACTCGACCGGTGCCGCAGGCGAGTTGGTGATGCCGGTGACCTTCAGGTCCGGGTTGGCGGCCGGGGTGCCGATCACCTGGAGCTCGGCGACCTGGGCGCCGGGGGCGCCGGTGTTGGAGGCGAACTTGAGCTGGATGTCGGCGGCGGCGCCGGAGACCGGGATGGTCACCGTGTTGCCGCTCGACGGGTTGAACGTGTAGTCCTTCGCCGCGGCGAGACTCGTGAACGCGGTCGCGTCCTGGTCGCGGCCGAGCACCTGGATGTTCTGCGTGCGCGTGGACCAGGCGGCGTCGGGGTTGAGCTTGACGACGACCTGGCTGAGGTCGGCGTTGGCACCCAGCTTGGTGGTGAGGGTGGCCGGGTAGGCGCCGCCCCCGCTCTCCCAATAGGTGCTGACCTGACCGTCGTTGGCGTTCGTGGCGACGTAGGTGAAGGTGTACGAGGAGGCCTCTATGGGCTTGCCCTGGGCGAGGTCGGAGCCGGAACCGGAACCGGTCCGGGTGACGCTGTTGCTCGCCACCGACACGTTCCCGGCGGCGTCCTTGGCCTTCACGTAGTAGGTGACCGTGGCCGTCGGCGACGGGGTGTCGGTGTAGGTCGTGACGTCACCCGCCACGGTCTTGACGAGCTGGTCGTTGGCGTAGACGTCGTAGCCGGTCACCTGGACGTTGTCGCTCGACGCCTGCCAGGTGAGCTTCACGTCGCTGCCGGACTGCGTGTAGGCGAGGTTGCCGGGCGCGGTGGGGGCCTGGGTGTCGCCGCTCGTTCCCTTGCGGGTGACGTTGTTGCTGTTGGCGGAGACGTTGCCCGCGGCGTCCTTGGCCCGCACGAAGTAGGTGATGTCGCTGCCGGCCGGCTGGGTGTCGGTGTAGGTCAGGACGTTCCCGGCGACGCTCGACCGCAACTGGCCGTTGGCGTAGATGTCGTAGCCGGTCACGGCCGTGTCGTCGGTGGCCGCACTCCAGGTCAGCTTGATCTGCCCGGTGGCGGGCTCGGTGTAGCTCAGGTTGGTCGGCGCGGTGGGTGCCTGGGTGTCGCCGGTCGCCGGTCCGTAGACCTCCAGCTCGGACGCCTGCCCGGCGGGCCAGCCGGTGTTGGCGGTGAACAGCGCGCGCACGTACCGCGTCGTGGTCGTGTCGAAGGTGATGGTCGTCGACTGGTCGTTGGAACTGTCGAAGGTGTACGCCTTCGAGGCCGTCAGGTCGGTGAAGTTCTGGTTGTCGGTCGAGCCCTGGACCTTGAAGGTCTGGCTGCGGCTCGGCCAGCCGCTGGGCAGCCGCAACGTCACCTGGTTGATCTTGACCGACGAGCCGAGATCGACCTGGAGCCACTGCGGGAAGGCGTTGTTCGTGCTCTCCCAGTAGGTGTTGCGGTTGCCGTCACCGGCGTTGGCCGCGCCGTAGACGTCGGCGTGCCCGCTCTCGCTGAAGGGTTTGCCCTGGGCGAGGTTGGGGGTCGAGGCGGCGGTCGTGAGGACCTGCAGCTCGGCGAGCTGAGCGGTACCGGCGACCGAGTTGGCGCTGAAATCGGCCCGTATGTACCGGGCGAGAGTCGCGGGGATGGAGATCTTCACCGTGTTGTCGTTGCCGGGGCTGAAGACGTACTGCGCCGACGACTTGAGCGTGGCGAAGCTTTTTCCGTCGGCGCTTCCCTGGAGTGCCAGCGTCTGCTTGCGGGTCTGCCAGTGCTCGGGCAGACGCAGTACGACCTGGCGGACGCGCTTGGTCCGCCCGAGGTCGGTCTGCACCCACTGGGCCGACTTCTTTCCGGCCTGCCAGTAGGTGTCGGTGTCGCCGTCGGTGACGTTGGCGGCGGCGTGCGCGCCACGGGTGCTGCCCGCCTTTGTCGCGGCGTCAGCGGCGGCGTTGGGGCCGCCGGCCGCGTGTGCGCCGACGGCGGGCAGGCCCAGGACCATGACGGCGGAGGCGAGCGCGGCGGTCGCTGCGCGCCGCCTTGGGGATCTCTGCTTGTGTCGAGTCATACGGGGTCACTTCCTGCGGAGGCTCGCGCGCCGGTGGGGCGGCGAGGGCGGCTCATTCCTGGCGGAGTGGTGCAGAAAGGTGCAGGACGATCGGTGCGGTGCGAAGCGGGGTGCAGTGCGTTCGGGCGGCAGGAGCCGACCCGACGGAGATGCATGATCTCCATAAGGGAATCAACAGGCAGGATTTTGCGTTGTTTCATCGAAATATTGCAGAGCAGCATAAGTGGGTCTACAGCTAGAGCGGCACAATTTTCACCAGAAGCACCCATGACTCAAGAGTGATGGCGGCTCGTGCGTTACTTACGGGCCAATGACGCGGTCAAGTGGCTGGCACCGAGGCGAGTTCTACGGGCCCGCAGAGTCCGGTCCGCGACTCAGTGGCGGTTGCGGGCTTGCGCTCCGATACTGCAAGTGAACGCAAGATGCGTTAACTTCTTGCGCGATCCTGCGTCCCACAGTGCGTCGACCACCGTCCTCGTGGTGTCCATCGGGTACTCGATGAGCGGGCCCGGGCGACCACAGCTGGTGCCTTCACCGCGCATCCCCGCTCGGGCGTCCGCGCTCGCGCCCGTCGATGAACCGCTCCAGGCAGGCCAGACGGCGATGTTCCCGTTCCCGGCGGATCGCTGGGCTGGACTCGTCCGCGACCGTGACCTGTAACTCGGCAACCCCGGCCCGCAGTTCGTCGATGTTCTCCTCTGCGCGACAGATGCTGAGCGCACCACACGCGCCTTGTTGTCCTCGTCGGAGATGAATCCCGCAGTGCCAACGGAACTCGAGTGTCGTTGTGTACAGAGAGCAATGTTCCCTGCGGGATCGGGCGCGTTCGGCGACGTGCCGGTCGGGTGCGGTGCTGGTTGCGATCCGAAGGGGCCGCGTCCATTCATGGTGACGCGGCACGGAGCGGCAACGAAACCTGGAATATTCCGCCGCATGCACGGTGAGCTGCGAAGACGCCGGATTCTGCACGATTCACGCGCGTGGCTAATGTTCCAGCTTTGCGAGTGATGTACCCATGTGAGCTTCGCACGCTGGATCCTTGTGAGTGCGTTCCCCGATGGCTTCGGCGCCGGCGCTCCGCCCGGCCGTCGACGCGTTCGTCCGACAAATTCGCTACCTGGCGGCCGGAGCGCCGTGATACACAACCGCCGTGCAAAACATCTTGGAGTTCCCCGAGGTCCTGCGGCTGATCGAAGACCGCTCGGCCGCGTTCCGCGCTGCGATCGCGTCCGCCCCCGACCTTGACGTCCAGGTCCCGACCTGCCCGGACTGGACGCTGCGCGAACTGGCGCAGCACCTCGGTGACGGCCGCCGCCGCCAGGCCGCCATCGTCGCGGCAGGCCCGGGCGCTGAACCCCCGGCAAGGACGGACCCGAAGGGCGCCCCGACCGCGCCCCGCGACCACGAAGCCCTGGACGCCTGGCTCGCCGAGTCGACCGAGCTCATGCTCGACGCGATGCGCGAGGCCGGCCCGGACCGCGGCTGCTGGACCTGGTGGGGCCGCTCGCAGGCCCCGGAGACCAGCGGAGCCGTGGCCCGGCACCAGATCCAGGAGATCGCCGTCCACACCTACGACGCCCAGCTCACCCAGGGCGCCGCACAGCCGCTGCCGACGGACGTCGCGGTCGAGGGCGTCGACGAGTTCCTGACGACCGTCTCGGCGACGACCGTCCCCTGGCCGTTCAAGCCGGCAACCATCGACCTGCACACGACCGAGGGCCGCTCCTGGCGCCTGACCCTCAACGCCGACGGCGTCCGCTGCGACGACCTCGCCGCCGACGCGGAGCCGGGCGACATGGCGATGCGAGGCGCAGCAAGCGAACTGGTCCTCTACTTCTACGAGCGCGTCCCGCTCGACGGCCTGGAGACCACCGGCGACACCGAGCCGATGGAGCAGCTCGCAGACTGGGACCCGAACGCGTAAAACGCGCACTCGTGACGCATCTGTCGGCGGTGCGCGCACTCCTGCGGGCGCCACTGGGCCCGGGGTTGCGGACATCGCGCGGCCGCGGGCAGGCTGCGGGCCTGCTGTTCAAGGGCGAAAGGCGCACCTGCGGGCGGCTGCCGCTGCACTGGGGGACACTGCGCGGCGCCGGTGCTGCTGTTCAAGGGCGAAGGGCTCTCGCTCGTCCTGACGCCCGGTCAACGGGCCGACTGCACCCAGTTCGAGGCTGTCATGGAACGGATCCGGGTGCCCCGTCTGGCCACCGGCCGGCCTCGCACGACACCCGACAGCGTCAGCGCCGACAAGGGCTACAGCAACCGTCGCACCCGCGCCTACCTGCGTGGACGCGGGATCCGGCACGTCATCCCGGAGAAAGCCGACCAAGCGGCCGGCCGTCTGCGGCGCGGGAGCACCGGTGGCCGGCCACCCGGCTTCGACAAGGAGCGGTACGCCAAGCGCAACACTGTCGAGCGGGCGATCAACAAGCTGAAACAGTTCCGCGCGGTCGCGACCAGATACGACAAACGCGCCTACGTCTACCTCGGCACCGTCACCGCCGCAGCACTCGTCATCTGGCTCCGCTCATGATCGCCAGGACAGCCCCTAGGGCCGGGAGGGGCACTAGATCAAGGACTCGGATGCCGCCCAGAGACGCGCGGCGTTGTCGCGGTCGAGGGCGTAGGGGGCGACACCGGCGATGGCTCCGGCGCGCTCGGTGACGGGTTTGGCCTCGGCGCAGTCCTCGTAGTAGCGGCCGGTGACGCCGGCCACGGCCGGGGAAGCGGCCGTCAGGACGGAGGTCGCGGCGCCCTGCTGGACGGTCTTGCCCGGCGGCAGGGCGAGTTCGCCCGCGGCCATCATCCCGGCCACCGCCTCCATGTCGGTGTTGCGGGACAGGCCGGTGTCGCCGACGTTGCCCGGCATCACGGCGTTGACGCTGATCCCGTCGTCGGCCCAGCGTTCGGCGGCGGCTACGGCGAAGTGGACGACAGCCGTCTTGGACTGCCCGTAGGAGGTCCACGGGTCGTAGGGGCGATAGCGGTAGTCGAGGTCGTCGAAGACGACCGGGGAGAAGAGGTGCCCGATGGAGCTCACCGCGACGACCCGGGCGCCGTCCGCCGCCGCGAGCGCCGGGTGGAGGCCGGCGGTGAGGGCGAAGTGGCCCAGGTGGTTGACACCGAACTGCCATTCCCGGCCGTCAGGTGTGCGGGCGATCTGGGGTGGCGCCATCACTCCGGCATTGTTGACGAGGATGTCCAGAGGACCGTCCCAGGCCGCCACGAACGCAGCCACCGTCGACCGGTCGGACAGATCGAGCCGGCCAACCGACAACTTTCCCGAGCCGGACGGGAGTTCCGCCTCCAGGCGCGCCGCCACCTGCGCGCCCGCGTCGGTGTTCCGGACGGCCAAGGTGACGTCGGCGCCCGCCGCAGCGAGTGCGCGGACAGTCTCCACTCCGATCCCGGAACTGGCTCCGGTGACCACGGCGCGGCGGCCGTGCAGGTCGACGCCGTCGATCACTTCGGCGGCGGTTGTGGTCGCACTGAACGTGCGGGGAGTCTGAGGTACGGGCATGAACTGGGTCTCCTGATGTGTGAGAAGCCGAGGACCACGTCACGTGTGGTCACTGTCGAACGAGTCCGACACTCGGCAAGGGTTGGCCGCCAGGCCCAGTGGGTGGGAGGGGTTCCTGCGTCGCCGGGCCGTGACGGGTTGGTCAGCCCTGCGCGATCCGGGAGACGTGCTGCCAGTCGGCCCAGGTCTTGAGCCGCTCGGCGTAGAGCGGCTCGATGATCTCGATGGGCTCGGTCCCGAACAGCACGCGCAGCGGCGGGTTCTCCGCGTCGACGATCTGCAGCAGGGCGGCGCCGGCGTTGGCCGGTTCGCTGTAGCGGGCCTCGCCCATACGGGCCGCCATGGCCTCGCGGACCGCGTCGTAGGCGGGGTTCAGCACGGCGTGCGCAGCCGAGGAACCGGCCCAGTCGGTGCTGAAGCCGCCCGGTTCGACGATGGTGACCTTGATCCCCGCGCCGGCGACCTCCTGGGAGAGGGAGTCGCTGAAGCCCTCCAGCGCCCACTTGGATGCCTGGTACGCGCCCAGCGACGGGAAGGCGGCGACGCCGCCGACGGACGAGACCTGCACGATGTGGCCGCTGCCCTGCGCGCGCAGGATCGGCAGCACGGCCTGGGTTACCCAGAACGCGCCGAAGAAGTTCGTCTCCATCTGGTCGCGCACCTGCTGCTCGGTGACCTCTTCGACCATGCCGAACAGTCCGTAGCCGGCGTTGTTGACCACGACATCGAGGCGGCCGAACTTCTCGTGCGCCGCGGCCACCGTGGCGGCAACGGCCGCCTTGTCGGTGACGTCGAGTGCCAGTGGCAGGACCGCGTCGTCGCCGTACTTGGTGACCAGATCCTCCAGCGTCGCCGCGTTCCTCGCGGTCGCGGCGACCTTGTCCCCGCGCTCCAGCGCGGACTCGGCGAAGGCGCGGCCGATGCCGCGGGATGTACCGGTGATGAACCAGACCTTGCTCATTACTTCTCCCTGAGGGATGGCCGCCCGGGGCTGCCCCGGGCACTACCTTCACCGTAGCCCAGAAAGTTTAGACGAGTCCAAAGATAGCCTAATCCAGAAATATATCCGTCTAGAAATCGCACGTAGTATGGGGCTCATGGGAGGAACCACATGAACCTGCGCGAGCGCAAAAAACTGGCGACCTGGCGTGCCATCCAGACCGCCGCGCTGCGACTCTTCGACGAGCAGGGCTACGAGGCCACGACGGTCGAGCAGATCGCGGAGGCGGCGAATGTCTCGCGCGCCACCTTCTTCAACTACTTCGCCGGCAAAGATGCCGCGGTCCTGGACCAGGATCCTGAGGAGCGGCTCGACTGGCAGGCCCTGATGGATGAGCGTCCTGCGGACGAACCGCTCTGGGACTCACTCACCGCCATCCTGACGGGGTTCTGCGAGAGTCTGCGCGACCGCATGCCGCTGCAGCGCCGTCTCAAGGCGCAGTCACCCGCCTTCGCGCAGTCCGCCCAACGCTTCGGCGAGCAGTTCTTCAACGACCTGAGGCGCTGGGCGGAGTCCCGCATCGCCGGCGCCGACGAATTGACTCCCATCCTCCAGCTGAACCTCGCGGTAGCCGCCACGATCACCGCCTACGAGACCTGGCCTGCGGAAGAGTCTTTCAACGGGTATCTGCGACGCCTGGAACGCTGCCTGCGGCAGGCCGGCCCCGGCACGCCCGTCGAGTGACCCGTGGGGGAAAGCTTCTGCCTGTGGCGGAGGCAGGCCGGTGACCGAGTGGGGTTCCCCGCCCTGGGTGAGTACTACTGCCCGGCCGCCCTTGGGTGCGCTCGGTAAGGACTCGCCGCAGCGCGGCGGCCCCGGGTCGCCGCGGACCGGCATCGCCCGGCCGACCCCGGCGCGCCGCGCGCCGTGCAGCGCGGAAGCGAGTTCCGCGAGGTGCGCGGCGGGCTCCGCCTCCAGGCCGAGCGCCGTCAGCACGGTGGGCTGGGCGGACTCCCAGCGGTCCCAGGCCACGAGTTTGGCCCACGGATCGCCCCACCGGTCCCCGCCACGGGCGTACACCTCCCGGCGGCGCAGGGCGCGGTGGAGATGCTCCAGCACAGAGAACGAGTACGCCGCCTTGTCCGCGAGCCCCGGCTCGGCTCCGGGGCGGCGAATACCAGCCGCCGCCACGACCCGGTCACCCGGTCCCGCTCGACCTCGGCGGCCGCGAGCTTCTTGCGGCCGATCAGGTGCGGCAGCTGCTTCAGCGCCTTCACGACCGGGGCGCCGGCCTCGACCGCGCCGAAGTCGACGACGTCGACCAGGAGCCGGATGAACCCGCGCACCGTCGAGTACCGGGTCGCCAGCGCGGCCCGCCACTCCGCGTCCTCGTCGCCCTCCTCGTCCGGGACGACCTCCGCGATGATCGTCAACGCTTCGGCGAGCTTCGCGCGGGGGGCGGCCTTCTCGATCGCCGCCCACGCGTCCACCACCGACACCAGCTCCCCCGTGTCGGCGGCCGGGGCGGTCTCCAGCAGCACCCCGACCGCCTTCGCCACCCGCCCCGCCGCCCGCTTCAGCTTCGCCAACGCCTTGAGCTTCTCCTCCTTGCCGACCCGGTCCGCCCGGGCCAGGAGCCGCGAGGCCATCAGGACGTCGAGGAGGTCCAGGGCGTCGTCCACACTCGCCGACTCCAAATGCCGCACCGTGGCCAGCAGAGTGGCGGTCTTCCGGCTCTCCTCCAGATCCCGCAGCGTCGGCGCCTTCGAGCCCATCCCGTACCGGACCAGCCCCGCCATCCGCGCCGCCGCCACCACCGAGGTCCCCACCAGGTGCGCGCCCAGCCCGCGCACGTCCCTCGCCCGCTCCAGCGCGGCCGTCATCGCCGACCCGGACACCCGCATCGGCGGTGTCCGCAGCCGCTCCAGCTCCGAGACCCGCTTCCCCTCCGAAACCTTCAGCAGGTCCCGCATCGACTGCCGCAGCTCGCCTGGGACGGTCGCTGACATCGCGAGCACGGGCCGCGTCGAGCACGCGGCGGATGGTCTTGGGCGCGACGCCGTACCGCCGGGCGAGCGCCTTGACCGCGGCACCCTTGGCGTACGCGCCGACGATGTCGGCCGCTTGGCCCTCATCCAGCGCGGCCGGCCGCCCCAGCGTCTTGCCCCCGGCCTCCGCGGCGGCGGCGCCTTCCTTCGTGTTCTCCGAGATCATGTCGCGCTGGAACTCCAGGACCCCGGCGAGCATCGTGACGAACAGCTTGGTCTACGGGTCGTCGGCCGCCAGACCGAAGCCGGACCAGGCGCCGGTCGCGATCCGCAGGTGCAGCCCGCGCCGCTGGAGGACCTCCCGGATCTGGATGACGTCCCTGGTCGAACGGAACAGCCGCGCGGCATCCGCGATGCGGATGGTGTCGCCGACCGCCGCCTCGTCCAGCAGCCAGCGGAACCCGAACCGGTTGGAGGCTCACTGACTGCTAAGGCTCTCCGAGGCCCGCCCGGCGGGCGCACAGCATGGCGGCGGTGCGGTCCGGAGTCTGCAGTTTGGCGAGGATGTTCGAGACGTGGTTGGCGACCGTCTTGGGCGTGAGGGCCAGGTGCCGGGCGATACGGCTGTTGGGCCAGCCGTTGGCCAGCAGGGCAAGGACCTCCCGTTCTCGCTCGGTGAGTTGCGGGAAGGGGACCGTGGCCGGCTGCAGGTGGCTGAAGGTGCCCAGGACGCGGCGGGCGACGTCGGGTCCGAAGACCGCGTCGCCGCGCGCGACGGCGCCGATGGTGCGCACCACGTCCTCCTGCTGAGCGCCCTTGAGGAGATAGCCGTGAGCGCCGGCGCGCAGGGCGGAGAAGACGAACTCGTCCTCGCCGTACATCGTCAGCATCACCACGGCGACGTCCGGGTGCGCGGCGGTGATCCGACGGGTGGCCTCCACACCGCCGATGCCGGGCATCTCGACGTCCATCAGCACCACGTCGGGCCCGAGCGTGCCGACGAGCGCGACGGCCTCCTCGCCGGACGCGGCCTCGCCGATGACGTCGATGCCCTCCACCGAGTCGAGAAGGGCTGACAGTCCGTCGAGGACGATCCGGTGGTCGTCGACGATGACCACCCGCACGGGCCGGTCGGGCTCGCTCATGGGGTGCTCCTGGTGAGGGTCGGGCCGGGACCGTTCCCGGACGTGTCGTGCGGAGCCGGACTGCCGGCCAGGGCGAGGGGCAGCTCGACCGCGACCCGGCCGCCGTCCGGCGTGGGGCCCGCGAGCCAGCTGCCGCCGAGCGCGGTGGCCCGCTCCCGCATCGAGGACAGGCCGATCCCGGGAGGCCAGGCAGCACCGCCCGCGCCGTCGTCGCGTATCTCGATGGCCAGCAGGCCGTCGCAGGCGATCGTCACCGTGCAGCGGGAGGCGCCCGAGTGGCGGGTGACGTTGGTGACGGCCTCGGTCACGATGCGGTAGGCGGCGATCTCCACGGCCGCGGGAAGCGCCGGGAGCGCGGTGGGAGCGGCGAGCGTCACGGGGACCGCGCACTGGCGCACCTGCTCGCGCAGCGCGGCGAGCAGCCCCATCTCGTCGAGGATCGGCGGGCGTAGCGCGTAGACGAGCCGGCGCAGGTCGGCGAGTGCGGCGGTCAGGTCGCCGCGGACGTCACCGAGGAGGCCGCGGGCGCGTGGCAGGTCCCGCTCGGCGAGGTTGCGGGCGGCGTCGACCTTGTTCGCGGCCGCGGTGAGCACCGGGCCGAGGCCGTCGTGCAGGTCACGGCGCAGCCGGCGCCGCTCCTCCTCCGCCGCGGCGACGATCCGCTCCCGGGAGAGCATCAGCGCCTCGGTGAGCAGTACGTTGCTGGCGGCCACGGCGATCTGCCGGGCGATGTCCTCCATCAGCCGCGCCTCCCGGGGGTCGAGGCTGTTCTGCCCGGCGCGCAGCCCGGCCACCAACTCGCCGATGGCGACGCCCTGGTGGACCAGCGGGAAGCGGGCGCCGGCCCCGTCGGGCGCGAGGGCGCCGTGGGCGATGCGCCGGATCGTGCCGTCCTCGATGCGTATCTCCACGGCGGTCCAGGGCAGTTGCAGCGTCGCGGCGACCGACTCGAGGAGGCTCGGCAGCAGTTGCTGGATGCTCCCGACCGCTTCCAGCCGGGAGGCGATGCGGCCGATCACGGTGTATGGCTCGTCGCGCTCGCCGTACAGGAAGCGGTTGACGATCCGCTGCACACGCCCCCGGGCCGGAGCGAGCGCGAAGGCGGCTCCAAGCGCGGCGACGGCCGTCCACGGCCCGCCGACCGAGGCGCCCAGCAGCGCCAGGACGCCGACACCGGCCGCGTAGACCCCGGCGACGAAAGCGGTGAGCAGGGTGTACACGAGGGTGCGATTGAGGACGACGTCGATGTCGTAGACCTGGTGGGCGAGCACGACGGCGGCGACGACGACGAGCTCGATCAGCGCGCCCACGGTGGCGATCAGCTCACCGGCGGGCAGGGCGACCACGAACGGCGTCACCAGGATCCCGACGACGTTCGTCACCGCCAGCCAGCGCAGTACCTGCCGCTCCTCGCCCCGGGCGCGCAGCCATCGGACGACCATCACGACCGATCCGAGGAGCATCCCACCGGCGAACAGCGCGACCGGCTGCCAGCTGGGCAGCAGGCCGAAGTCCAGCGGGTTGTGCAGGTGGCGGTACGGGGCCCTGATGTCGCCCGCGGTGAAGGGGGACATCAGCCCGTAGAGCCAACCGCCCGCGCACAGAGCGATGCTGGCGAGGGCCAGCCACCTGGTCCGCCCGCGCGGCAGTCTGCCGTAGGGGAAGGTGGCCCACACCACGACCATCAGGGGGTTCTCCAGCGGCTCCCCCCACAGGGCGGCCACGGCCGCGGCGGTGGCGCCCGGCAGGTGGTGGCCGCCGCCGACCGTGAACACCAGCCAGCCGAGACCCGCGACCGCCAGCCCGTGGCCGATCGCGGCGGCCAGCGCCAGCCAGCCGAAGATGACGTCGGGGCACCGGGAGGCCAGCAGCCAGCCCGCGGCGGCGAACGCCAGCGTCAGGAGGAACTGGCCCCAGGTGTGCGAGCCGGTGGCGCTGTCGCCGTTCGGCGTCGGGGTGTGGCGGTTGAGGACGGCCAGGACCCCGCCGAGTACGGCCAGCGCCACCGCCAACAACGCCACGGTGTGCGCGATCCGCCGACGAGCCGGCCGCCCCGCTGCGGAGGAGCCGTCGCCGGCTGGGCGGTTCACGCCTCACATTGTGCCCGCGAGTCGTTCCCGCGGGGGCCGGGAGGAAATCCCGGCCCGACCGGGAACCCGCACTCATGCCGGCGGGACCCGGGTGCCCGCACGATTCCCCTGCCGTCGTGGCCCGTTCGCCGGGGCCCGTTCGCTCAAGGATCCACGGAAGAAGGGGAGTTCCCCGTGTCCACATCACCCATCGCTCGCATCCTCGCCGCAGGCTGCCTGGTGGCTACCGGCATCGCCGCCGTCCTCTCGAGTGCCCTGACCCCCAACACCAGCAGCTCGTCCGGGGCCAGGATCGATGCCTTCGCCGCACATTCGGGGAGCGTCGGTGGCGCGCTCACCGCCGACATCTTCATCGTGCTCCTCGGCGCGTCCACCGTGCTCGCCGCGCTGCTCGCGTGGCGGCACTCCCCGAAACTGGCCGGGGTCGCCGGGTGGCTGGGCATGATCTCCGGCAGCGCCATGATCTTCCTCGTCACGCTCGACTTCGCCACGCACGCGGCGGTCGGCGTCGACCGCAAGGCCGCGAGCAAGCTGCTGGACAACATCACCGGCACTCCGCAGTTCGTGCCCTTCCTGGTCCTCGGGCTGCTCGGTGGTCTCGTGGCCATGGTGTGCCTCGGCATCGCTCTGTGGCGCAGCCGCGCCGTCCCGCGCTGGGCGACGGTGGCACTCATCGCCTACGAGCCCGCCAACGTCCTGACCGCGGACGCCGGCTCCGTCCCCTTCGCCGTGGCCAACGCGCTGCTGCTGGCGGGCTTCGCGGCCTGCGCCGTGGCCGTGATCCGCGACGGACTTCCGAGCCTCACCGCGGACGCTCAGGGCTCCCGTCCGACGGCGCAGGCGGTGAACGAGGCCCCGGCACTCTGACCGAGTGCGCATGGACCGGCCGGGGTGTTGCGGATGGTGGGGGGAATCCGCAACACCCCGGTCGAACGCGTCACTCGGGCCGCGCTGCACAGACCGCCCCACAGGCTAGAGGTGATCGCACATCAGGTTCAGGACCGCTCTCAGGAAGCCCTTCAACTGGGAGCCGAGGGAGCTGAAGCTGCTCTTGTACCGAAGGCAGCAGTCCCCCGCACTCCGCTGGTGATCGATGACAGCGCGGCAAATGCGCCTGCCAGAAGACTCCTGCGTCGGCGCGACTACGGCGCGGATGAGGAGAATCCATCGTTACAGGAGCGACACTGCACGGCCTCGCTCGCCAATGCCACGACGACCACGGCTGACGCCACCTCGAGCACCGCGTTGGCGGTCATCAGCCCGGCGCAGAAAGAATGCTGATGAGTTCTCGGACAGCCTCGACCAGCGGCCCTTGGCCAAGTCGGCTGCCTCCGCGAGGATGCCAGCGGGCCTGCGCGAGGACGTGGACCTCGCGCACTACAACGCGATCGAATAACGGATGACATCGCTCTGGACGGGCAGGCGGGTACGTTTGCGCGGCATCGAACCCGACAACTGGTCCGCGTTCATGCGCTTCGCCGTGGACGAGGAGCGGTTGGGAGACCTACTACAACCACCTCGCTCCGCCGAGGGCTTCCATACCTGGGCGAAGGAGCAGGCTGCTGCCACGTCCGATGGCGACTGCTTCGTGTTGGCCATCGAAGCGGTCGGCACGGGGAAAATAGTCGGCAGTATTGGCTCGCACCACTCCGACCGCGTGCGGACTGGTTCGAGTACGGCGTCACGGTCGGCGCTGATCAGTAACAAGGCTGCCTGGCCTGGGCGCTGAAGTCCTTTCAGACTCTCGACATTTACCTCACGCGATGTTTCAGTGCGCAGGCTGGACCACCGGTCCGGTGGCCGCATGAAGCGCGTAGGCAAGATCTCCTCAGGCTGATGGTTGCCCACCGACCCTGGTGCCTCCCGCAGGAGACAGTTGTCCTGAACGCGTCTACAGGAATTTGGCCGACCATCAGCGCCGTAGTGGCCAGCCGCCGCGGCGGCCGACGTGCGGCTGACGACGACGCCCGCGACCGACATGGCGAACTCCCCGTGGTCGACGCGTAGTCGGCGATCGAGCAGGTCGTGCCGCGCGACCAGGTGGCCGAGGCGCTCTCGCCACGGCCAGGCAGTCGGCATAAAGGGCTGCGCAATTACCCCTTGCACAGCCCAGCCACCCTGAAGCTGACGGGCCCGTGTCCTGGCCATCTTCGGGTAGCGCGGGGGACGCATGTGTACCCGCCGGTCGGCATCCGTCCGTTCCCGCCGCACCCGGCCGCCCGGCGCACATCGCTCGCGCGTGGATGGGCGGGTACTCCCCGGCGGTTCCGTCGCAAACTCAACTGGACGGCGTGACCGGGGACCGCACAAAGCCGTGGATCGGCGCAGGGAGAAGACCGAACGCGGCGGCTACGTCCATCTGCACTCCGCGGTCGACTGTTGCGGGGGCCTCCCCTGATTGTGGACACCGGTTGTCATGCGGCGGCGGGCCAACTTATTCGTTGATCGTGTTCGTAGGCGATCGGGCTGATCTGGCCGAGGCGGGAGTGCCATCCGTGGTGCCTGTTTTCGCCAGGTGTCGTCAAGCAGTGCTCCCACGGGCCGAGCAGGAGGACTCCGAGGCGGCACGCACATCAGACCGCCCTACCGTCGACGCCAGGGCAGCACTTCTTGATCGTCGCGGGCAACGTCCTCGCGTTGGAGTGCGGCGTTGATCGCCTCGCCGATCTCCGCGAACTGGCGCACCTGCTCGGTCGTCAGAGCGTCGAAGATCGCGCGGCGTGGCGATCCCACGGGCACCCTCGGCCGTACCCCCGGAGCCTTCTGACCGCCGGCCACGACATCCAGGAGCGGGTCCGCCGTGACGGCTGCGGCGGACCCGCTCAACGGCATGCCCGCGTGACACCGAGGGTGCGGGCGAAGCACATCCACGGGGTGGATGAGCGGGATAGAGGATTCGGATCGCGCGGAGGATGGCGACCCGGCTCCTGACGACCCATAGTCGTCCCTACCCGCACGCCGCTGTCCGGACCAGCCGCCGGTGTGTGGCCGTCCTCAGCATGCCGCCGTGCGCCGTCGGCGCCAGCGCCAGGCATGCCCGCTCCCGTACACCGTCCCTGGAGTCGCCATGCCCGGTTCCGTTCCGCCGCCGTCTCCCGCCCTGGTCGACGAACCCGCTCCGTCACCCGTGGCCGTCTCGGGCCCGGCCCATCTGCTGCGGGTGACCCTGCTGATGACGGGCAGCTGTCTGCCCATCCTGGGGGCGGTGCTCATCGCCCCGGTGCTGCCGAAGATGCAGGACCACTTCGCCTCGGTCCCGGGGGCCAAGGCGTTGGTGCCCCTCGCGCTGACCGTTCCGGCGCTGGCGCTGGCACTGCTGGCCCCGTTCGCCGGCGTCATCGTGGACCGGCTGGGCCGCAAACGCCTGCTGATCGTGGCGACCCTCCTGTACGCCGTGTTCGGTACGGCGCCGCTCTGGCTGGACTCGCTGGGCGCCATCATCGCCAGCCGCGCCCTGGTCGGTGTCACCGAGGCCGCCATCATGACCTGCTGCACCACCCTGATCGCCGACTACTACTCCGGTCACCGGCGAGTGAAGTACCTCGCCCTGCAGACCATGTGCGCCTCCGCGTCGGCCACCGTGTTCTTCGTGCTCGGCGGCGCCGCCGGATCGGCGGGCTGGCGGGTGCCCTTCTGGGTCTACGCCGTGAGCCTGGTGCTCGCCCCGCTGATGGCCACCGCCCTGACCAACCCGGCGCCCCGCGCGGTCGCGGAGCAGAATCCGACCGAGGCGCCCGGCCAACACCCCTTCCCCTGGCGGCCGTTGGCGGGCATCTGCGCCCTCACCTTCTTCGGGGCGATGGTCTTCTACACCGTCCCGGTCGAGATGTCGTACCTCCTCGACGACCTCGGCGTGAAGAACTCCGGAGTGATCGGCCTGGCCACCGCGATCGCCAGTGCCGCCACCGTGGGCGGAGCAATCACCTTCGCCCGCCTGAAGCGCTCCCCCGACCCGATGCTGCCCGCCGTTCTCGCGATCTGTGCCGTCGGCTTCGGGATGATGTTCCTCGCGGGCAACGCCCCGCTGCTGGTCATCGGCGCGGTCGTCAACTGCGTGGGCACCGGTCTGCTGCTGCCCGCCCTTCTGACCAGTGCCATGTCCCGCCTGGCGTTCGAGGATCGCGGTCGGGGCACGGGACTGTGGATGGCGGCGTTCTTCGGCGGCGAGTTCGTCTGCCCGCTGGTGCTGCTGGCCGGGGAGTCGGCGGTCGGCACTCTGGCCGGTGCGGTGGGCGTACTGGGGCTGGTCGCCGCCCTCGTCGCGGCGGGGCTGTGGGCGTCCCGGCGCCGGGTGGGCACGGTCGATCCCCGGGCACTGCCGGAGCAACTGGCCTGAGCCCACCAAGGGCCGCGGGGAACTGCGCGACCGGCCACGAACAAGTCGCAGCCGCGTCCGCGAGGACTGTCCATCGGCGGGTGCGGCTTGTTCGTGGCCGGTCGCGCCCACGCGGTGGAGCCGCACATCTAGAGATCTTTAACGGCTGGGATTACAGGAGCACATCCCCTTGGACGGGCCGTGCGCGCCGCCCCGAGCCATCGATCTGGCAAGGTCGACCGCCAGGTTGGCGGCAGCTGCTGATCGCTGCGCCCGTCGCGTACGACGTCTAGGATGTGGCGGCCGCACCGAGCGGACCCAAACGGCCATCCACGCCAATGTCAGCCTGGCGTGCGGGCTCGCGGCGCGAGTTATGGTGCTGGGTTCGGGGTGAACCTCGAATCTGTCGGCGGCCCTGTCGGGACTGTGGTTCACGGGATCTTGGGAGATGGCGGTGGTCGGCAGTGGCATTGGCGAGGGCATGGTGGACGGGACCGAGGCTCTGTTGATGAGGACTTGGCTGGAGAGGCTGTTGGGAAAGGGGCGGCCCCGCACCACGGATGAGACCCCGTCGCAGAGACGGGCGGATACTCCGCCGGAGATCTCGCCCGAGGACCGGTTGGTGCTGCTCGTCGGGATCCTCGACGACCCCACGGCGCGGGAGGACGAGAAGTACGACGCGGCGTCGTACCTGGAGGAGTTCTCCGGCCCGTTCGTCGAGTCGAGCCTGGCCCGCATCATCCGCGCCGAGGACTTCACGAGCGTGCTGGCCCAGCACTGTGCGGAAACCCTCGGCGGGATCTGGGCCAGGACCGGCCGGGTGGAGCCCGCCTTCATGGCGGAGCTGCGGGGTCCGGCGAAGGACGAGGTGCTCGGCATCCTCGGTGTACGCGCCCCGCACCTGCTGCCCCCTGGCGCCCTCTAGAGATCTTTAACGGCTGGGGTCACGGCGGTTGGACGTCGAGTCCGGCCTTGGCGATGAGGCCCTCGATGAGACCGGGTCGGTTCTGCATCCGTTTCAGCCGGGTCTTCACCAGTGCGGTGAGCTGGTCGAGGCTGTGTTTGGTGAGGTTGGCCAGCGACCTCTTCAGGTGCGCCCACACGCCCTCGACCGGGTTGAGCTCGGGAGCGTACGGCGGCAGCTGGTAGACGGTCAGCCATAATCGGGCGGCGATCAGCTCCCGCATGGTGCGGCTGACGTGCGTGTTCAAGTTGTCCCACACCAGGACGACGGGGCCGCCGAGCTGCTGGTGCGCGGCATCCAGCAGGCGGGCGTAGTCGGTTTCGGTGAAGCCCTTGCGCCGGCTCTTGGCGGGGCCTCGGTCCAGGTGGATGCGGTAGATCAGCCGTGGCCTGCGGCCGGGCTTGGTGCAGATCATCGCGGCCATCGAGACGCGTTTGGTGCCGGCAGCGGTGACCCGCACGACCGGTGTGTGGCCGCGACGGCCCCAGGTGCGGCCTTTGGGCGGCCTCAGACCCTGGCCTGCCTCGTCCTCGAAGCAGACCCAGGCGCCCAGGTCCGCCGCCCTCTTTTTATGACGGGCCACTGCTCGTCCTTCCAGGCGGCGATCTTCGACTCGTCCCGCTCGGTGGCTTTGCGGGTCGGGGCCTGCACGCTCCAGCCGATGCGGTGCAGCAGCAGGTCGAGCCCGGCCAGGGTGTAGTCGACGCCGAACCGGCGGCGCACGATCTCGGCGATCCTCGCCAGCGTCCAGCACTGGTCGCTCCAGCCGCACGCGGCCGGACCGGCTTCCAACACCGCTTCCAGAGCACGCAGTTGACTGGCGCTTAGCTTGCAGCGTGCGCCGCCAGGGCCCTTGGAGACCAGCGCCTGCCGACCGCCCGAAGCCAGAGCCCGACGCCAGCGGTTCGCCGACATCCGAGTCACCCTGAACCGCCGGGCCACCTCCCGGTCACTGGCCCCTGCCTCGATCAAGTCAGCGGCTGTGAGCCGGACTTGTTCACGCCGAGCCCGCTCCTCGGCCGTCAGCCCGCCGCCATCGGGATACCTCATCCCTCCGGCATAGCGCGGCCCACACCAACCGTCACGACCCGACGTAACCCGCACTGTTAAAGATCTCTAGACGGCCTCGCGTCCCTTACGGCGCCGCTCAGTTGCCGTTGTCCACGAGCGTCGCACCCACCTCCGCGGCCTTCTGCCGGAGCCAGATGTGGGCCGCGTCCTGAGCGTGCACGGGGTGCCACCACATCGCCTCCTGCACCGGTACGGCCTCGAAGGGGCAGGGCAGGACGCGTACCGCGGCGGAGCGGACCGCTCTGCGTGCCAGGCGCTCCTGGATCATCGCGACCCGGCGGGTGCCCTCGACCATGTGGGGCAGCAGCTGGAAGGTCTGCACGGAGACCTCCACCCGGGGGCTGATGCCGATCATGCTGAGCTGGCGGGCGGCCGGGGCGTCGTAGGGACGCTGGTAGACGGCCCAGGGCAGGCTCGAGAGCTGGTCGAGGGTGAGTTCGTCGCCGACGTCCGGGTTGTCGTCGGCGATCAGGCACAGCCAGCGGTCCTGGTGGAGGTCGACGGCGGGGAAACCGTCGATGATGCCGTGGGGCAGCAGCAGGCCGTCGACGGTGCTCAGCACGGTGGCGGTGTTCTCCACCGCCGCGGGCGTCGAGTGCTGGAAGGTGAGCCGGATGCCGGGCGCCTCCTGGTGCAGGGCGCGGGAGAGCGCGGCGCCGAACACGGCCGCCCCGTAGTCGGAGGCGAGCAGGGTGAATTCGCGGCTCTCGGCGGCCGGATCGAAGTCGGCCTGGCTGGCGAAGACCCGCTCCAACAGGTTGCACGCGGTAGCGCTGCGGTCCCGCAGGGCCACACCGAGCGGGGTCAGTTCGTAGCTGTTGCCGGTGCGGGCGAGCAGTTCGTCGTCGAAATGGCGGCGCAGCCGGGACAGCGCCGCGCTCATCGCGGGCTGGCTCAGTCCGACGCGCTCGCCGGCCCGGGTGACGTTGCGCTCCTCCAGCAGCGCACGCAGCGCCAGGACCAGGTTGAGGTCGAGTCGGGACAGGTTCACCAGGCACCACCTATACAAGCGAGAGCCATCCACGCCATGGATTTGGCACATCCACAGGATTGATTTCCGTGATTGGCCGAGCAGGGTCAGAGTAGACCGCAACCCAGCAGGAGGAAATCTGATGGCAACGCTCGCGCAACCTGCCGGCCCGTTCGCGCTCGGCACGTTCTCCGCTCAGGACGGAGATCCGTTTCCCGGCCTCCTCGTGAACGAGCGTGTACTCGATCTGAGCAGTGCCCTGGGCTGGGCACCGTCCGGGATGCGTGCCGTGGTCGAGCGATGGGAGGAGACCCTCCCCGTCCTGCACTCCCTCGCGGACGACGACACCCTCGACTGGCGGCCGCTGGAAAGCCTGCGCGTGCACGCCCCGATCGAGCCCCGCCAGATCTTCCAGTCCGGCGCCAACTACCGCCAGCATGTTATCGACCTGGAGGTCGCCCACCGCTCCCCCGACGACCCGCGCACCGTCGAGGAGGCGCGCGCGGAGATCGCCGCGGTCATGGACCGCCGTGCAGCCGAGGACCTCCCGTACGTGTTCATCGGGCTGCCGAGCGCTATCACAGGCCCCTACGACGATGTCGTACTCCCTGCATGGGCCCAACAGCCGGACTGGGAGCTTGAGTTGGCGGTCGTCATCGCCAAACCGGCTCATCGGGTGTCCGTCGAGGAGGCGCTGGAGTGCGTCGCCGGGTACACGATCGCCAACGACCTCACCGACCGCGCCACCGTCTTCCGCCGGGACATGAAGGCCATCGGCACCGACTGGCTGCGCAGCAAGAACGCGCCCGGTTTCACCCCGCTCGGGCCGTGGCTCGTCCCGGCGGAGTCGGTCGCGGACCCCGGTGACCTTCGGGTCACCCTCAAGCTCAACGGCGAGACCATGCAGGACGAGTCCACCAAGGACATGCTGTTCGGTGTGGCCCGGCTGGTGTCGTACGCCTCCCAGAGCGCTCAACTCCTCCCCGGCGACCTGGTGTTGACCGGCAGCCCGGCCGGAAACGGCATCCACTGGGGACGGCTGCTGCGCGACGGTGACGTGATGGAGGGTTCCATCACCGGCCTGGGCGTGCAGCGCACCCGTTGTGTGGCGGAGGCGTCGGCATGAGCCTGGACCGGCACGACCCGGAGGGCGCGATCGGCGAGGCCGCCAAGGCGTACTCCAACTGGGGACGTTGGGGCGAGGACGACGTGCTCGGCACCCTCAACTTCCTCGACGAGGCCAAGCGCCGCGAGGGGGCCGCACTGGTCCGCCGAGGCGTCAGCTTCTCGCTCTCGCAGTCCTTCGACATGGACGGCCCGCAGAAGGGCTGGCGCCGGCGCACCAACCCGGTGCACACCATGCTCGACACCGGCACCGACGCCGCCCTCGGCAACCAGGGCTTCCCGCACGGCATCGGCGGCGCCGACGACGTGATCGCGATGCCGTTGCAGTGCTCCACACAGTGGGACGGGCTCGGGCACATCTTCGACCACGGCAAGGCGTGGAACGGCCGGGCGGCCGAGAAGGTCGTCACCTCCGACGGCGACCTCGTCACCGGCATCGAACACATGGCTCCGTACGTGGCCGGGCGCGGGGTGCTGCTCGACGTCGGCCAAGTCGTCGGTACCGACGGCGAGTTGCCCGACGGGTTCGCAATCACCGAGGAGCACCTGACCGCGACCGTCGAGGCCCTCGGGGTGAGTGTCGGCCGCGGCGACATCGTCCTCGTCCGCACCGGACGGCTCGCGCGCGCCCGGCGGGACGGCTGGGGCGACTACGCGGGCGGCCCCGCGCCCGGGCTGTCGTTCACCACCGCCGGCTGGCTGCACGGTACCGAGATCGCCGCGATCGCCACCGACACCTGGGGTTTCGAGGTGCGGCCCAACGAGTTCGAGAACGCCTTCCAGCCGCTGCACCAGGTGGCCATCCCCAACATGGGCCTGCTGATCGGCGAGATGTGGGACCTCGACGCCCTGACCGCCGACTGTGCGGCGGACGGCGTGTACGAGTTCTGGCTCACCGCCGCTCCCCTCCCCATCACCGGCGCCGTCGGCTCCCCCGTGAACCCGATCGCCGTCAAGTAGTCGCACGGCCCGCACCCCGCCGCCGGAAGCCGCGCGGCCCAACCCGGGAGGTATCCCCAACGTGGCAGACAGCCCCACCCGTTCCGTTCTCGTCATAGGCGGCGGCACCGCCGGAAACGCCCTGAGCGTCCTACTGCGCCGGGCCGGGATCGCCGTCGACCTCGTCGAGGTGAGCCCCGACTGGAAGGCCTCCGCCGGTTCCGGCATCACTCTGCAGGGCAACGCCCTGCGCGTGTTGCGCGAGGTCGGGGTGCTCGAAGGCGTCCAGAAGGACGGATACGCCGCCGACGGCGTCGCCGTCCTGGCCCTCAACGGCACCGTGCTGCACGCCCACCCCGAACTCCGCACCGGCGGCGAGGACCTGCCCTCCCACATCGGGATGCAACGGCCCAGGCTCCAGCAACTCCTCATCGAGAAGGTGCGCGCCGCGGGCGCCGACGTCCGACTCGGCACCACCGCAACGGAGTTCAAGCAGGACGACGAAGGCGTGGACGTCACCTTCTCGGACGGCACGAACCGGCGTTACGACCTGGTCGTCGGCGCCGACGGGCTGTCCTCCACCACCCGCTCCATGATCGGCATCACCGACAAACCCGAGCCCACCGGCATGGGCATCTGGCGCGCCCCTGCACCCCGCCCGGCCGGTGTCCACCGCACCGAGATGATCTACGGCGGCCGTTGCTTCATCGCCGGATACTGCCCGACCGGCGAGGACACGGTCTACGTCTACCTCGCCGAACGGGCCCGCGACCGGGCCACGCTGGACCCGGACTCGTACGCCGACGAGATGCGGGCGCTCAGCGAGGGCTACGGCGGCGCGTGGCAGGAACTCCGCACCGCCTTCACCGACCCGAAGGCCGTCAACTACGCCTGGTTCGACCGGCACTTGGTGGAGGGTCCCTGGCACCGCGGCCGGATCGTGCTGGTCGGCGACGCCGCCCACGCCTGCCCGCCCACCTTCGCCCAGGGCGCCGCGATGTCCCTGGAGGACGCCCAGGTCCTCGCCGAACTGCTGGCCGGCCTCGTCGACTGGGACGCGCAGTCTCTCGACCGGCTCCTCACCGACTACCACGCCCGACGGCTGCCGCGCGTGCGCATGGTCGTCGACGCCTCCGTCCAGCTCGGCCAGTGGCTGCTCGACGGGGTGCGTGACGCGGACGTACCCGGACTGATGGGCCGTACCCTGAGCGCGCTGAAGGAACTTCCGTGACCGACCTCATCGACCCCTTGTCGATACCGACGATCGACGTCCACGCCCACCTCCTGCTCCCGGAGGTCGAGGAGGCCGTCGCGGGTCGCCCCGGCCTCGCCGAGGCCCGTGCCCTCGACGCCCACCGCAACGGCCCGGCCGCCCTGGCCGTGAGCGGCCCGATGGTCGGCGCACGCGTGCCGAAGCTGACGGACGTCGCCGTACGCCTGGCGGCCATGGACGACCAGGGCGTGGACATCCAGCTGATCAGCCCGTCCCCGTCGCACTACCACTACTGGGCCGATCCCCAACTGGCCGAGCGAGTCTGCCGGTTGGCCAACGAGGGCACCGCCGCACACTGCGCGAAGGCCCCCGACCGACTGCACGGCCTCGGCCTGGTTCCGCTCCAACACCCCGACCTGGCGGTCGAGTTGCTCGACCACGCGCTGGACCAGGGGCTGAGGGGCGTGGAGATCTCCTCGCACGCACCCGGACTCGAGCTGTCGGATCCGGCGTACGAACCCCTCTGGTCCCGGGCGGAGGAGACGGGAGCCCTCCTTCTCCTGCATCCGTTCGGCTGCACGCTCGACGAGCGCCTGGACCAGTGGTACCTGTCCAACACCGTCGGCCAGCCCACCGAGAACGCGGTGGCCCTCTCTCACCTGATCTTCTCCGGCGTACTGGACCGTCATCCGGGCCTGAAGCTGATCGCGGCGCACGGCGGTGGCTATCTGCCGACCCACATCGGCCGCTCCGACCACGCCTGGCGGGCCCGCCCCGACGCACGCGGCTGCGCACGGGAGCCAAGCAGCTACCTGCGGCAGCTGTACTTCGACTCGCTCGTCCACGACCCGTACGTACTACGGGAGTTGGTCCGGGCTGCCGGCGCCGACCACGTCATGCTCGGCTCCGACTTCCCCTTCGACATGGGTACCGACGACCCGCTGGACGCGCTGCGGGCGGCGGACCTGCCCAACCACGACTTCCACGCCGTACGGGGCGGCAATGCCGCCGCCCTCCTCCGGAAGGACTGACACCATGCGTCTCCTCACCCACCTCCGGCACGTCGACCTCGCCGTGCCCGACTACGACAAGCAGCTCGACTTCTACTCCGGCGTCTGGGGCCTGACCAAGGTCTCCGAGGACTCCGGCATTTCTTTCCTCGCCGCCGAGGGCAGCCCCGAGCAGTACGTCGTAAGGCTGCGCAAGGACGACGAGAAGCGCCTCGACCTGGTCTCCTACGGGGCCGCTTCAGCGGCCGACGTGGACACGCTTGCCGAGCAACTCCTCGCCGGAGGAGTGCAGTTGATCTCCCAGCCGGGCAAGGTGGACACCCCCGGGAGCGGCTACGGCTTCCGCTTCTTCGACGTCGACGGCCGCACCGTCGAGGTCTCGGCCGACGTGGAGGTCAGGCAGCACCGCAAGATCGAGGAGAAGGAGTCCATCCCGGTCAAGCTGTCGCACGTCGTCCTCAACTCGCCGGACATCGACAGGACCCGCGCGTGGTACGAGCAGCACCTCGGCTTCCGTCACTCCGACACGCTGAGTTCGCCGTACGTCGGTGAGGTCATGCACTTCATGCGGATCAACAGCAGGCACCACTCCATGGCCATCGCCAAGGGTCCGCACACGTCGCTGCACCACATCTCCTTCGAGATGCGCGGCATCGACGAGTACATGCGCGGCTCCGGTCGCGTGATGCGGGCCGGCTTCAAGAAGGTCTGGGGTCCGGGCCGGCACCTGGCGGGCAACAACACGTTCACGTACTTCCTCGACCCGCACGGCAACACCGTCGAGTACTCGACGGAGTTGGAGGACCTGGACGAGGACACCTGGCACCCCCACGTCTACGACTTCTCCCAACCGGAGATCACCGACCAGTGGGGTACCGCCAACCCGATGAACGAACTGGTCGCCAAGGAGTCCTTCAACGACCCCGACCGCGGTTGCTTCGTCGCCCCGCCGGTCTGATCCGCCAGGCCCCCGTCCACCGGGGACGCGGCAGCCCTGTCATGCCCTGACTCCCCGCCGCGTCCCCGGTCTCGTTCCGCCCGCCTTCCTGCCGACAGGACCCCTCCCATGCGTTTCGCCACGTACGAGTACCGCAATCGACGCCAGCTGGCCGTCGTCGAAGAGGACGGCACGCTCTACCCCCTGCACGGCGTCGATTCCCTGACCGGCCTCCTCGCCGCGGGAGGCGGTCTGCCCGACCTGCTCGACGCGGGCTCCGCGACGCTCGACGTCCCGGTCGGCCCCCACGTCTCGGACGTACGACTGCTGCCACCGCTCCAGCCGCCCACCGTGCGGGACTTCGTCACCTTCGAGGAACACGTCGAGGCCGTACGGAAGTCGGTGGACGGGGCCGCCGGTGTGCCCGAGCGGTGGTACGCGGCCCCGACCTTCTACTTCACCAACCCCTACGCGGTGTACGGCCCGCACGACGACATCCCCATGCCCCCGGGTTCGAGCGTGCTCGACTTCGAGCTCGAAGTCGCCGCCGTGATCGGCAAGGAGGGCCGCGACCTCACCCCCGAGCAGGCACGCGACCACATCGTCGGCTACACCGTCTTCAACGACTGGTCCGCCCGCGACCTGCAGTCCGCCGAAATGAAGGTCGGCCTCGGCCCCTGCAAGGGCAAGGACACCGCCACCACGCTCGGACCATACCTGGTCACCGCCGACGAGTTGGAGAGGTACCGCGACGCGGACGGCTTCCTGCGCCTCGCGCTGACCGCCGAGATCAACGGCGAGGTGGTCGGCAAGGACCTGCTGTCCAACATGAGCTGGACCTTCGAGGAGATGGTCGCCTACGCCTCGCGGGGCACCGTCGTACGCCCCGGTGACGTCCTCGGCTCTGGGACCTGCGGCAACGGTGGCTGCCTCGCCGAGCTGTGGGGCGTACGCGGCAGGCAGGACCCTGCGCCGCTGAAACCCGGCGACAAGGTCACCCTCACCGTCGAGGGCATCGGCACTATCTCCAACACCGTGGTACCCGGCCGCGATCCCCTGCCCATTCCGGTTGCCCGGCGCCGCCCGCGGGAACGGCCGTGACCGACCTGCATCCCAAGCGGCTGCTGGACAAGGTCGTCGTGATCACGGGCGCGGCCGGCGGCCAGGGCGCCGCGGAGGCCGAGGTCCTGACCCGCGAGGGCGCCCGGGTGATCGCCACCGACGTGACCGAGACGCCCGGCTGCCGCCGCCTCGACGTCACCAACGACAAGGAATGGGCCCAACTCGCCGCCGAGCTCCGGGAGTCGTACGGCCAGGTGCACGGCCTGGTCAACAACGCCGGCGTCACCTGGCGGGCCCGGATCGGCGAGGTACGTCCAGAGGACATGACCCGGGTACATGCGGTCAACGTCACCGGACCACTCCTGGGCATCCAGCACCTGACACCACTGATGCAGGCAGGGGCGTCGATCGTGAACGTCGGTTCCTCGGCAGCACTCACCGCGCATTACCCCGTCGCGTACACAACCAGCAAGTGGGCGCTGCGCGGCCTGTCCAGGATCACCGCCATGGAACTGGGACCGCGCGGCATCCGCGTCAACACCATCCACCCCGGGTTCATCGAGACGGACATGACCGCCTCCGCCGCGAGCGCGTTCCGTACGGCGAACCTCCGCGCGACACCGCTCGGCCGCACCGGGACCATCGACGACATCACCCCACTCGTGGTCTTCCTGCTGTCCGACGACGCGTCCTTCATCACCGGGGCGGAGATTCCGGTCGACGGCGGCCTCACCTCGCACGGCGGCGCCAAGTCGATCTCGGACGCCCTGCGCGCGGACGCCTGAACCAGAAGCGGATCAAACGATTCGCGCTGGACAACGAAGTCAACCACCTGCCCATCGGCGACATCATCTCGGTCGCGCTGGACGAATGGCTCACCACCCGCGGGTTCTGACACTGCGTACAGCGCGAGGGGTGGCCGCACCCACAGCATGTTCGCGGCCACCCCTCCCGCCGACTATCCCAATAGCCCGCTAGGCGGCTAACTAGGCTGTGTCCGGCGGATCTTGTGACTGCCCCAGCCTTGGTTCGTTGGCATGCTCATGGGGCGCGGAGATCTCACAAATGAAGAATGGGCCCGGCTGAAGCCGCATCTACCGAAGTCCGGTCAGCGCGGGGGCCGTTGGGAGAGCCATCGCAGGGTGATCAACGGGATTCTGTTCCGGCAGCGCACCGGGGTACCGTGGCGGGATCTGCCTGCGCGTTTCGGTCGGTGGAAGACCGTGTACGAGCGGCATCGGTGCTGGTCAGCGGATGGCACATGGGACAAGCTCTTCGCGGCTGTCCTCGCCGATGCTGACGCGGAAGGCCGCATCGACTGGTCCATGGTGAGCGTGGACTCCACCTCCTGCCGGGCCCACCAACACGCCGCGGGAGCACGTAAGAAACCCCCGCGGCTTCCGGGAAAAGACACACGCCCCTGCAGCACCGCCCCGATGAGGGCCTGGGACGCTCACGGGGCGGCCTGACCTGCAAGATCCACCTTGCCGGTGAGGGCGGACGCCGCCCACTCGCCTTGCTGATCACCCCGGGGCAGTGGGGCGACGCTCCGCAGCTCATCCCGGTCATGGAGCGTGTCCGTGTCGCCCGCCGGGATGGCGGGCGACCGCGGACTCGGCCTGGCCACCTCGGCGGAGACAAGGCTTACTCATCCCGCCGCAACCGCCGCTACCTGCGGCGACGCCAGATCAAGCACACGATCCCCGAACCGAAGAACCAGCGGGCCAACCGACAGCACAAAGGCAGCAAGGGCGGTCGGCCCGCTGGCTTCGACAGGACGATCTACAAACGCAGGAACGAGGTGGAGCGGACGATCAATGCCCTCAAGAGCTTCCGGGCTGTGGCGACGAGGTTCGACAAACGCGCCTACGTCTTCTACGGCACCGTCACCGTTGCCTCGATCCGACTTTGGCTCCGGTCGAGACCCACCGGAGAGAGCTAGTAGTACCCCTTCGCCCCGTCAAGCAGCTCCCTCACGATGTCCGCGTGCCCCGCGTGCCGTCCGGTCTCCTCGACGAGATGGATGAGCACCCAGCGGAGGCCGGCGTTGCCGGACCGGCAGTCGGGGTGGCGGCCGACGTCATCCCAAGAGGCCGCGGCCACGATCTCGTTGCTTCGAGCGCACTGGGCCTCGTACGACGTACACGCGGCCGGGAGTGCGCCCCATCGCTTCGAGGGAACCGGATGCGCACCACCGGCCGTCGTTCAGGCCCGGGTGTAGCCGCCGTCGGCGAAGAGTTCGGCGCCGGTGACGAACGACGAGGCGTCCGAAGCCAGGAAGAGGGCGGCCTCGGCGATTTCCTCGGCGTCGGCCAGCCGCCCCAGTGGCACGACGGCCTCGGCGAACCGGTCGACGTCCGGCCCCGCGGCGCGCAGCAGGGCAGGGGTCCGCGTGGGTCCCGGGCTGAGGACGTTGACCCGGAATCGGCGCTCTCGCGATTGCCGGGCCCAGTTGTGCACGAGGTTGCTCAACGCTGCCTTCGAGGCGCTGTAGACCTCGAGGTGCTCATTGGGGCGCACGCTGTTGCTTGAGCCGATGACCAGGATGGAGGCGTTCTCCGCCAGCAGCGGAAGCGCCTTCTGGACGGTGAATAGTGGGCCCTTGACGTTGACGGCGAGCGTCAGGTCGACGTTCGCCTCGGTGTGGGCGCCGAGCGCGGCGTCCGCGACGATTCCGGCGTTGGCCACCAGCACGTCGATGCGTCCGGCCTCCTCGCGGACTCGCGCGTAGAGCGCGTCCAGGTCGGCCAGGACCGAGACGTCGGATCGTACGCCGGTGGCCGCAGGACCAATCTCCTTGACTGCCGCTTCGAGGCGGTCGATGTCCCGGCCGGTCACGAAGACCCGTGCGCCCTCCCGGACGAAGCGGTGGGCGATGGCCAGCCCGATCCCGCTGGTCCCTCCGGTGATCACGGCCACCTTCTCGTGCAGCACGCCTGGCATGTCGAACCCCTTCAGTTGTGGAATGGATCGTCCATAACGTAGACAGTAATGGACGATCGAGTCAAGAATGGTTAGGCTGAAACCATGCCGAGACCACGCGCATTCGACGAACGCCAAGTCCTGGAGCGGGCCCGGGAACAGTTCTGGGCGACCGGCTATGCAGGAACCCGGATGGACGACATCGCCCAGGCGACCGGCCTGGGCAAGGGCAGCCTGTACGGCGCATTCGGCGACAAGGGCAAGCTCTTCCACCACGTGTTTGGCGACTGGTGCACCGCAGTCGTTGAGGTGGCCGAAGGGCGGCTGGCAGGTGGCCCGGACGCAGAGGCCTTGGCCCGGCTGTCGGGATACGTGCACCTAATGGCGGAGAACACCGCCTCAGACACCGAGCGCCGCGGGTGCCTGTTGGCCAAGGGCGCGGCGGAACTGGCCCAGCACGATCCGACGGTCGCCGGACGGTCGGCCGAGACCATGACGGCACTGCTGACCCTGCTGCGGACGGAGATCAGCGCCGCCCAGCGCCACGGCGACATCGATAGCGCTGCGGATCCGGAGCGGTTGGCGGCACTGCTGTTGACGGTGGTCCGCGGTATCGAGGCGGTAGGCAAGGCCGGCCTGGACCCGGAGACGCTGCGGAACATTGCAGACACCGCACTGGCGGTCCTGCCCATGCCCGAGGGGCAGAAACGCCTCGCAAGCGGGCGCAGTCCGGCCCGCGAGAACTAACTTGGTGCCATCACGGCCACATGATCCGCCGGACACGGACTAGCTGACCCTCCGTCACGCACGACTGGGCGATGACGAAAGGAACGGTGACGACAGCCTGGCGGGGTTGCCTGCGGTCGCGCCCGTCATCACGACGATGCTCGACGGTTCTCCCGAGGCGCTTCGACCGCCCCCGGTCGTCAGGAGAGGTCGGCGAGGTCTTCTGCGCTGAGGGTGATTCCTGCGACGGCCATGTTGTCCTCCAGGTGCGACAGGGAGCCCGTGCCGGGAATGGCCAGCGTCACCGGCGAGGCGGCCAGCAACCAGGCCAGGCCGATCTGCGACACGGCGGCGCCGTGCCGGGCCGCGACCTTGGCCAGCCGCTCGTCGTCGAGTTCCCGGCCGCCACCGAGCGGGAAGAAAGGCACGAACGCGGTGTCGGACTCCTCGCAGGCGGCCAGCAGCTCCACGTTGTCGCGCTTGGCGGCCTGGAACTGGTTCTGCACCGCCACGACCGGGGCGATCGCGCGGGCCTCCGCGAGATGGGCGTCGTCGACGTTGCTGAGGCCGAGGTGACGGATCAGGCCCTCCTCACGCAGCACAGCGAGGGCCTCGAAGCGCTCGGCGAGCGACTCCCCGTGCGGAGGCGTCATCGCCCCGATGCGCAGGTAGACGAGATCGAGGCGGTCCACGCCCAGACCCTGGAGGTTGGCTTCCACCAGGCCGCGCATGTCCGCCGGGGCCGCTGCGCACCTACCGCCGCAGAGTCGCCGAACTCCTCGTCGCCCTGGACGCGAGCTCACGCTTCCAGGCCGGGGTGCGCGCGGGCGAGTTGGGCCTGACCCGCGGGTGAACGGGCTCAGGCCCGGACCGGAGGGGGTCAGGCGTCGGGCTTCAGACGAAATGGCGGGGCCCCGCCTGATAGGAGTCGACGCTGCCTTGGGCCCGGCTTCCTCCGATGTCCGGTCCAGCGCTCCGTACCATCGACAGGCGGCAGCATGCCCGGCGGCCATCCATCGCTCACCGCTCGCACCCGCGGCCGGCGCGCCGCAGCTCTCCCCTGCGCCCCGACATCGGCGCGGCGTCCGGGACCCGGGTCCAAGACGGTGCAGCGTCTCGAACCCGGGTGCCGGGCAGGCCGATGGCCTGCCTCGTGAGGGCACGTACGGCGGGCCGGGCTCGGCCCGGAACATCCGTCGGCGCCCGTGAGTTGAATCAGTCCGACTTCTCGCCGCTCTCGGCCAGGATCCTGTTACGGGCGCCGGCGAGGGCTCCCGCCATGGCACCCGCGGGCCTGCCGAAGGTCGAGGCGGAGAACCGGGCGGGGCCGGTCTTGGCGGTGAAGGAGTGCGCGTAGGCGAACTCCCGCAGTCCCTCCTCCCCCTGCTTGCGGCCGTAACCGCTGTCGCCCCGACCGCCGAACGGCACGGCGGGGTTCATGGAGAACACCAGAGCATCGTTGATGCTGGTCATTCCCACGCGGAGGCGACGAGCGATGGCTTCGCCGCGGTCGCGGCTGAAGACGGCGCTGCCCAGCCCGTACCGGCCGGCGTTGATGTGAGCGACGGCCTCATCGGCGTCGGCGACCTTGACGACCGCCAGCGTCGGCCCGAACGTCTCCTCCCTCGCCGCGAGGGCGTCGGGGGCCACTCCGACCAGGATGGTGGGCGCGGCATAGCGGTCGCCCACCGCGTCGAGGCCGCCGACGGTGGCTGTCGCGCCGCGCTCCAGGGCGTCCTGAATGTGTTCCCGGATGATCAAGGTCTGGCTCGGCAGCGGAACCGGCCCGATCTCCGCGTCCTCGTCGCTGCCGACGCGTACCTGCCCGGCGAGCTCGCTGATCTTCTCGACGAACTCGTCGTGCACCGACTCGACGACATAGGCCACTTCGAGACTGATGCAACCGTGTCCGGTGTTCTGCATCGCGCCCCACACGATGTGAGCGGCGGCTTCGTCCAGATCGGCGTCCTCGGCGACGATGACGCCGTCCTTTCCGCCGAGTTCCAGCAGAACGGGGGTCAGGGTCTGCGCGCATTGGGCGGCCACCGTCCGACCCGTGGCGACACTGCCCGTGAACGCGAGCTTGTCGAGGCCGGCCTCGATGAGCGCCTGACCCGTGGCCCCGTATCCGTTCAGGTTCTGCAGGACGGCCGGCAGTTCCGGAACGGCACGCTGCCAGGTTCGGATGAGCCATTCGGCGACACCGGGCGTGATCTGGCTCGGCTTGAGGATGACGGCGTTCCCGGCCGCGAGCGCATCGGCGAGGATGGCCGCGGGAGTGAGCAGGGGGAAGTTCCACGGGCCGATGACGCCGACCACGCCGTAGGGCTGGTACTCGACCCACGCACGCTGGTTGGGCGTGGTGGGGCTGGCCGGA
Organism: Streptomyces sp. NBC_00775; assembly: GCF_036347135.1. NCBI lineage: Bacteria > Bacillati > Actinomycetota > Actinomycetes > Kitasatosporales > Streptomycetaceae > Streptomyces > Streptomyces sp. NBC_00775. Next base: position 10,568,441 of record NZ_CP108938.1, on the reverse strand, counting down.
ACCTCCCAGCGCTCCAGGACCCGCGCGGCGTTGTCAGCAACGTACTGCAGGTGCTCGAGAGTCCCGAGCACCTCCACGCGGGCGTCGTCGAGCGGCTTGCCGTTCTCGGCGTGAATGAGTGCGGCGCCCTCCTCACCGTTCAAAGCTATCTGCCGCCGCCACGCACGCAGCCGCTCCGCACGGCCCTCGAAGCCGAGGTCCCACCAGGCCCCGGTGACCGAGCGTGCGGCGGCGACGGCCGCGGCCGCCTCTTCCTTGCCGGCCACGGGATATCGGGCGAACTCGGCTCCGGTGGCCTGGTCGATGGTGACGATCTCGGTCGCGTCGTATCCGATGACGCCGTCACGCGTGATCGTCGGAATGTCGTCGGTCATAGGTCTTCCCTAACTTTCTTCCGCCCGCCCGAATGAGACACACCGTGGGTGAGGGCGGTGGCGGAGGCGGTCTTCGGCACGAGTGGCCGCTGGAGGGCAGTCGGCGCGGGCCGACGTGGAGGACTGCATGGTGGAGGTCATGGGGAGCGTGTGCCGTGCCGGACGTTCGGCAGTTCGGCAGTTGGGCAGCTGGGCAGCTGGGCAGCTGGGCAGCTGGGCAGCTGGGCAGCTGGGCAGCTGGGCAAGGGTGGCCGCGGAGCGGGAAGCACCCTCGACGGACGGGCGTAGCGCAACACTGGGAGGGCGACCCGTGGCCCGGTCGGGGGCAGCGCCGAGGAGGCGCCCGCTGCTACGCGTGCGGGCCGCGGTATCGAGTTGCGGGGGTGGGCTGGTTGCCGCCGGTGAGCAGAGCGGACTCCGCGGCCAGTAGGGCGTCAAGGGCTGCGGCCTGGTTCTCCAGACCGGGTGCGCACACGGTCTCCCCCAGGCGCAGGCCGGCAAGGCTGGCCGAGGCGACGTCCTGCGGGGTCATCGCCCAGGGGATGTCGCGGCCGACGCCTTCGTTCCACTCCGTGGCCACGACGCCGGGCAGCAGCAGCTGCGTACGGATGGGCGTGTCCGCGAGCTCACCTGTGAGGGTCCGGGTGAAGGCGACGGTGGCGGCCTTCGCTGCCGCGTAGAGAGTGCGTCGTGGTGCGCGGGGATCGTTGAGGCCGCCGCTGAAGGCCAGCAGCGAGGCCACCGTGATGATCGCGCCTTCTCCGGACGCGAGCATTCCGGGAAGCGCGGCGCGGACCAGCTGAATGGGGGCCACGGCGTTGAGGGTGAGCAGGCGGTCGATGTCGGCGGGGTCGACGTCGACGAGCGGGGCGTAGCCGCCGGCGCCGGCGTTGCTGACCAGCAGGCGCACGTCCCCCGCGGCGAGACGGCCGGTGACAGCGGTGATGCCCTCGTGGGTGCCGAGATCGGCGGGCAGCACCTCCACGGCGGCACCCCGGGCGCGGAGCTCCTCTGCGAAGTCGCCGAGCCGGTCCGCGCGGCGCGCCACCAGGACGAGGTCGTGGTCATCCGCCAGCAGACGGGCGTATTCGGCGCCGATGCCGGAGGAAGCTCCGGTGATGAGAGCGATCGTGCGAGTCATACGCCGAGCATGCCTCAACCGTTAGCTTAGTGTCAAACGCTTGATGGTTATGAAGTGTCGTACCCTTGGCAGGTGATACGTGATGACGAGGAGCCTGTGGGGCTCGGCGCGCTTGACCGGGTGACCTGGGCATTGCGGCGCGCGGAACTGGCGGTGCAGACGCTCAAGGAACAGCGGCTACGCCCGCTGGGCATGGCCGCCGCGCACTACACCCTGCTGATGTCGGTGCACAGCGAACCAGGGCTGGCCGGCGCCGAGTTGGCCCGCCGCCTCAACGTCACCCCTCAGGCCGTCGCCTCCCTCGTGGCACGCCTGGAGGGCCGCGGCCAGTTGGAGAGGCGCGAGCACCCGCGCCACCGGCACGTGCAGGAACTGCACCTCACCGACGCCGGACGGGAGGCGCTGCGCGCGGCCGACCAGGTGATCGCCGACGTAGAGCGTCACATCACCGAGGGCCTGGGACCGGACCAGAGCGCGCAGCTACGGACGCTGCTCGACCAGGTGAGCAAGACGGTGCGCAGCGTCTGAGCTCGTCGGCCGGTCAAGGACAGGCTGGCGCGTCGGTGGCCCAGGCACGGCGCACGCCGCCCGCTCCCCCGGCGCATCGTATGCCGCCGCCGGCGGGGTTCCAGCCGACCGCGGCACCGATCGGCCCGCAGCGTAAGCAGCGACCACTTGCTCGAGGACCAGTCCACCGCCCTCGCCTCAAGGTCGACATCGGCACGGCGATCTCGTCCATGCACGGTCGGTCCGCGCAGGGCGGCAGGGATCCTGAACGGCGCGCCCTGCCGCCTGAAGCAGGTGGGTGACCGCAGCTTCCAGCGGTCACCCACCACCGCGAGCAACGGGGCAGAGCTTCTTCGCCCTCCGCTTCCGCCTCGGACGCTCCTTTCTCTCTTCTCACTGCGTCATGACGTCACGGGCACACCAGAGTCAGGACTCGTGCGTCGGCCGGCCACGGCCATCCGAACGAAGTGCCGGTGCAGTCAGGGGCCCGGTCACGGGACGAGGACGATCTTCCCCGTCGTATGCCCGGTCATGATCTGCCGATGCGCGGCGGCGGCTTCGCGCAACGGATGGCTGGCGGCGATCAGGACGCGCAGTCGCCCGGCGCCCGCGGCTTCGGTGAGCTGCAGGCGCGCAGCGGCGCGGACTTCCGTGCCGGGGTCCGCGCCGGGCCCGCCGCCCAGGAGCCTGATGCCGGCTCGGGCCCCGCGTTCGAACGCTGCGACGGTCGCGATACGGGACCGGTCCGCCACCAGCTCCACCGAGACGTCCACCGCCTCGTCGGTGCCCACCAGGTCGGCAGCCGCGTGGACTCCCTGTGGTGCTGCCGCGCGCACCCGGTCCGCCAGACCCGGCCCGTACGCGATCGGAATCGCCCCCAGGTCGCGCAGTACGTCGTGCTTGGCCGGGCTCGCCGTTCCCAGCACCCTGGCTCCGCGCTCGACGGCCAGTTGCACGGCCATCAGGCCGACGCCACCCGCCGCGCCGTGGACCAGCACCGAATCGTTCTCGCGCAGGCCGATCGCTTCGAGAACGTGCACAGCGGTGACGCCCGTGACCATCAGTCCTCCGGCCTGCTCCCAGGAGAGAGCGGCGGGCTTGGGCACCACCGACGAGGCCGGGACGATGAGTTCGGCGGCGTACGCGCCGGGCGCTCGGTACACGATCACCTCGTCGCCGATCTGGATCGGACCGGCGGGGCCGGTCGCGTCGGCACCGACAGCGGTCACCACACCGGCCGCTTCGGCGCCGAGCCGCATCGGCAGGTTCGCCGGATCGGTTCCGAAGGCGCCGCTGTACATCTTGTGGTCGAAGGGGTTGACGCCGACGGCGCGGACCTCGATGCGCACCTGACCCGGCCCGGGCTCCGCTACGGCGACATCGATCACCGACAGCACCTCGGGACCACCGTAAGCACGCGCTACTACTACTTCGCTCATGTCAGGAGAGAACGCGGTGCCGGAAGGCCCGATTCCCCATTGCGGTGACTTTTTTGAGCGGAGCGCTCCGCTCCGATAAGTTGGGCAGCCGATCAACCGACTCGGGAGGACACATGAACGCCATGACCAAACCCACGGCCCTGGTGACCGGCGGCAGCCGGGGAATCGGCGCTGCCACGTCACGGGAACTGGCGGCTCGCGGCTACCGCGTAGCCGTCAACTACTTCTCCCGCCGCGAGTCCGCCGACCAGGTGGTCAAGCTCATCGAGGCCGACGGCGGGGAAGCCTTCGCCGTACAGGCCGACGTGTACGACCCCACCCAGGCTGCCGAACTGCTGGAGCGCTCCGCGGTCGACGGGCGCTTGGACGTTCTTGTCTGCAACGCCGGTGCCCGCTTCATTCCCACCCCGGTGCAAACCCTCGCCTGGGACGACTTCAGGACGAAGGTGACGGACGAGCTGGCATCCGTCTACACGCTCACCCAGGGGGCACTGGGGCTGATGGGCACCCAGGGGCAGGGCCGGATCGTGTATGTCTCCAGCGCCGTGGCCGACGGTCCGCCCGCCCCGGGCATGGCCGCCCACGGCACCGCCAAGGCCGCCCTGAACACCTTCGCCCGCTTCGTCGCCCACGAGGCAGGCCCGCTGGGCATCACCGTCAACGTCGTGGCACCCGGCTACGTCCGCACCGAGAGCAGCGCGCGTATGCCGCAGGAATTCCAACAGCGACTGGCTGCGAACACCCCCCTGGGGCGGGTCGCGGAGCCGGAGGACGTGGCCCGGGCGATCGCGATGCTCGTCGGTGAGCAAGCCGCCTTCGTCACCGGCGAGGTGCTCACCGTCGACGGTGGGTACGGCGTGGCACGCCGGTAGGGGAAGATACCTGTCCATGGGTGACACGCAGACCGGCAGACCGCGCGGCCGCCGGCGGGAGGCGGACCGCAACGACGCCCGCCTCATGCAGGCTGCGCGCGAAGTCTTCGCCGAGCTCGGCTGGGACGCCCCCGTCTCGGAGATCGCCCGCCGGGCCGGCATCGGCATGGGCAGCCTCTACCGCCGCTATCCCAGCAAGGAGCTGCTGGCCCAGCGGATGCGCGTCATGGGGATGGAACAGCTCGTCGCCCAGGCCCGCACAGCCCTCGCCGAGGAGCCGGACCCTTGGGCGGCCTTCGCCCGCTTCCTGCGGAACGCGCTCTCGGCCCAGGGTGCAGTCGGTCCGCTGCTCCCGCTGGTGGGCGGCCGACTGCCGGCCACCGATGAGATCGTGGCCGCCTCCAGCCGGCTCCGGGCCGCCCTCGACGACCTGGTGGACGGCGCGCACCGCGCGGGCTTACTGCGCGCCGACTTCACTTCCGCCGACGTCCCCTTGCTGCTCGAACACCTCACCGCGCGGATCCCCGTCACCGACGAACGCGCCACCACGCTCCACCTGCGGTACCTGGACCTGATCCTCGCCGGACTGCGCACGTCGACCACCGACGGGCCCACCGCGTTGCAGAGCCCGGCTCCGGACTGGGCAGAACTCAGCGAGCTGTGGAACGCCTCCGAGGGCTGAGCCCTGCGCTCCCATAATGAATGCAGCGCCCCCGTGCTTTTGCTTCGCCATTCTGCGCTTTTTCCTTCTCGCTGAGGGATCAACCGGATCCCCGGTGCATTGCGTGCCGGGGAAAATTTCTTCCCCCTCACACCGCGTCCTTCCGATGCAATGCTTCATCACGCGGCGAGCACGACATGCGACAAGCCGCGCGACCATGCGCCGTTTCCGGGCCTCCATCTGATGCGCCTCCGCAAGGAGAGAACTATGTCCGACTCCCCGAACATCGCCCTCATCCGCCGGCTCTACGAATCCGGAATGTCCCCGGAAGCAACCACCGAGATCATGGCGCCGGACCTCATCTGGGACATCACCCCGGGCTTTCCGAACAGCGGCGTGTACCACGGCTGGGACAGTGCGGCGAAGGACTTCTTCGGCCGGATGATGCCGAATTACGAGTCCTTCGGCGCGGTGCCCGAGGAGTTCTACGCGGACGACCAAGGACACGTCTTCGTGTACGGGCATTACCACGCCGAGACGAAGACCGGGAACAAGGCCGACGTCCGCTTCATCCACCTGTGGACCATCCGCGACGGCAAGGCCGTACGGATGCAGCAGGCCGCCGACAGCCACGTCCTTCAGGAAGCCCTCAAGGGCTGATCCAGCACCGGGAGACCCCCATGGCGAAGACCCTCTTCGTGATCACCGCGTCCGACCACTGGACGCTGGCCGACGGAACCCGGCAGCCCGCCGGCTTCTGGGCCGAAGAAGCGCTCGGCCCGTACCAGGTCTTCAAGGAGGCCGGGTACGAGATCGCCGCCGCCACGCCGGCAGGCGTGCCGCCCACGGCGGACGCGCTCAGCCTCAGCCCGGAGTTCAACGGCGGCGAGGAAGGCGCCGAGCGCATGCGGACCGCGCTGCGCGAGGCCACCGAGCTGGCGCATCCGATGCGCATCGAGGACGTGAACATCGACGACTACGTCGCCGTGTTCTACCCCGGCGGCTGGGGCCCGATGGAGGACCTGCCCGACGACGCCGCGTCCGGCAAGCTGCTCACCGAATGGCTCGCCTCTGGCAAGCCGGTGTCCCTGGTGTGCCACGGCCCCGCGGCGCTCCTGGCCACCATCGGTGCGGACGGGACGTCCCCGTTCACCGGCTACCGCCTGACCGGCCTCTCCAACGCTGAGGAAAAGCAGAACGGTCTCGCGGACCGCGCGAAGTGGCTGCTGCAGGACCGCCTCGTCGGCGAGCTCAAGGCGGATTACCGCGAGGCCGAGCCGTTCACCCCGCACGTCGAGGTCGACCGCACCCTGTTCACCGGCCAGAACCCTGGCTCGGCGGTTGCACTCGCCCAGGAGCTGCTCAAGGCACTGGGCTGACGACCCAGACGTCCCAGCGGTGCGCTCACTCGGCGGCCGGGTCGCGCTCACCAGGCGCGACCCGGCCGCCGAGTCTCGTCACATGCGGATACAAACGTCGAAACGCATGATTTGCCCACGCTGGTCGAACGCAACGTAGGAAGAATCCTTCCCCCTCACAACGCCTGACCTCTGTGCGACGCTGGAGATGATGAACCGCAAAGCGCACCTGAACGAGCTGGGAGAGTTCCTCAAGGCCCGCCGTGCCGAGCTCAGCCCCGAGGAGGTCGGCATGCGCGGCGGCCAACGGCGGCGTGTGCGCGGTCTGCGCCGCGAGGAAGTGGCCCTTCTGGCCGCGATCAGCACCGAGTACTACGCGCGGATCGAGCAGGGCCGTCTCCAGGCGTCGGGTCCCCTGCTGAACGAGGTCGCCCAAGTGCTCCGCCTCAACGAGGACCAGCGCACCTACATGTTCGAGCTCGCGGCGAAGGAGACGGTGCGCACGCCCAGGGCAGGCGAGCGCCAGCAGGTGGACACCCAACTACTACGCATGCTGGACGATCTCACCGCCACTCCGGCGTTCGTGATCGGTCGGCGGACCGACATCCTGGCCTGGAACCAGCTCGCCGCCGCCCTGTGGACCGATTTCGGGCGCTACCCGGAGCAGGAGCGCGTGTTCGTCCGGCTGCTGTTCGCCGAACCCTGGATGCGCGAGCTGTACGCGGACTGGGAAGAGGTCACCCGTCTGGCCATCGCCCAGCTGCGCATGCAGAGTGCGCGCTACCCCGGCGACCAGCGCCTCACCGATCTGGTCGAGGAACTCTCTGCCCGCGACGCGCAGTTCCGGCAGTGGTGGACCGAGCACGACGTCGCCACGCGGGGCAAGGGCACCAAGAAGCTTCGTCACCCGGTGGTCGGGGAGCTGACGCTCGACTGGGACACGCTCACCTGTGCCACGGATCCCGAGCAGCACATCATCGTGTGGACCGCAGCACCCGGTTCCCCTTCGCACGACGGGTTGCGTCTGCTGGCATCCTGGGCAGCGGACCAGAAGCGGACGGCATCCGGCTCCTTCGGGTGAGCCCCCTGGTCGGGGACCCGGACCGGGTACGCGCGGAAGTTCCCGACGCGTCGAGGGGCTCCTCGACGGGGCGCTGCTCGGCGCTCTCACCGCTCGGGCCGTCCGGGGCGGCGGCCCTGTGGTGACGCTGCGCGGCTTCGACGGTCCCGGCGAGCGAGTCCTGACCTTCTGAGTGCCACTCAAGCTGTCACATCCCGTTCCGGCTCGTACGGATCGGCAGTCCACGACGCCAAGAAGCGCAGTCCGTCATGGGACCGCGTCCCGGGCTCCGCGGTCAGGATCACCAACTGCTGCGTGGGGTCGGCCGAGCAGGTCAGGCTGTCCCAGTCGAGCGTGAGGTCGCCGACGACCGGGTGGCGCAGCTTCTTGGCGCCCACCCGCAGGCCGGCCAGGTGGCGGCCTGCCCACCACTGCCGGAAGTCGGCGTCCGCCACCGACAACTCGCCGACAAGCGCCGTCAATCCGGGTTCCCCAGGACACCGGGCGGCCAGCAGGCGCAGTTGCGCGACGCAGCTCCGGGCGACCGTACTCCAGTCGACGTAGAGATCGCGGAAGGCGGGCTCGGTGAAGAGCAGCCGGACGTAGTTGCGCCGTTTCTCCGGGACGCGACGGAAGTCAGTGAAGAGAGCGGCCGCCAGAGAGTTCCAGGCCAGGATGTCCATGCGGCGACCGATCACCACGCTGGGGGTCGCGGTGAGATCGTCGAGCAGGCGACGCAGCTGCGGTTGCACCTTCTGTGCGGCCTGACGGCGCGGGCGAGCCGCCTGGCGACCGGCCAGCTCGAAGAGTTGGTCCCGCTGGTCGTTGTTCAGGTGCAGGACCCTGACGAGAGCCGCCAGCACCGGCGCAGAGGGCTGGATACGTCCCTGCTCCAGCCGTGTGTAGTAGCCGGAGCTGACGGCCGCGAGCAGGGCGACCTCCTCCCTGCGCAGGCCGGGCACACGTCGCGGGCCACCGGTGTCGGGCAGACCGACGGTGCGCGGACTCAACTCGGCCCGCCGCTCCTTGAGAAATGCTCCCAGCTCGTTCACGTGCGCGTCGCTGGTCATGCCGACCAGTCTCGCACCGCCCCGTCCTGACGAGGGGGGGAAGGATTCTTCCCTGGATAAGCCTTGCCCGGGGTGGAATTCTCCCCATTGCGCGCTCACGCGATGGTGGCAGGGTCGAAGACGGGGTCGGCGAGCGCGGTCGGCCCGCGGAAAGCCTTCAACCGAAAAGGCAGGCTGTCAAACGCTGAGTTCGGAATTGGTTTGCGAATATGACACAGCTCCCGACCGTAGGCCGGGCCACCCTAATCCCTGAACACGCAAGGAGCACCATCCCATGACCGAGCGGAAGAAGTTCGCACCGCCGGCGATCCAGGAATTCGCCCCGAAGCTTGCCGAGGTGACCGACACGGTCCTGTTCGGTGACATCTGGGAGCGACCGGGTCTGTCCCCGCGAGACCGCAGCCTGGTCACCGTCACCGCTCTGGCCGCCTTGTACCGCAACGACCAGCTCGGCTTCCACCTCGGCAAGGCGCTGGAGAACGGCGTGACCAAGGACGAGCTGGTGGAGGCCCTCACCCATCTGGCCTTCTACGCCGGATGGCCCAACGCGATGACCGCGGTGACCCAGCTCAAGGCGATCGTGGAGAAGTCGGAGCAGTCGGGCTGAGGTACCGCCCCCATCAAGGGAAAGACACACCATGGAACTGCTGAAGCAGCCTCCGACCGTGAAGCTGCCTGCCGAATGGTTCACCGGAGACGCCTACGCCGACGTGATCCACCGTGGCGAGGAGCCCTCTCCGATGCGGGCCAACATGGTCCGTTTCACTCCTGGCGCCCGCACCGCCTGGCACTCCCACGGCCTGGGCCAGACCCTCTACATCGTCGAGGGCATCGCGCTGGTGCAGTCCCTTGGCGGCAACATCATCGAGGCCCACCCCGGAGACGTCATCCACACGCCTCCGGGTGAGCAGCACTGGGACAGTGCCGCGCCCGACCAGTTCATGACCCACCTCGCCCTGTGGGAGACGGACGACGCCACCTGGCTCGAGCACGTCTCGGACGACGAGTACAACGGACCGCGCGCCAACGCCCGTACCCACCCCTGACACCACGCCAGATCCGACGCGACCTGAGAGAGCATCATGCGAGCCACCATCATCCACGCGCCTGGTGACATCCGGGTGGAGAACGTCCCCGAACCGAAGATCGTCGCACCGACGGACGCCGTCATCCGTACCGTCGCCACCTGCGTGTGCGGCTCCGACCTGTGGAGCTACCGGGGCATCAACCCAGTCACCGAGCCGCAGCCGATCGGCCACGAGTACGTCGGCATCGTCGAGGAGGTCGGCAGCGACGTATCCAATGTCCTGCCCGGCCAGTTCGTCATCGGCTCCTTCATCGCCTCCGACAACACCTGCCCGGTCTGCCGGGCCGGCTACCACACCTCCTGCCAGCACCGTGACTTCCCCAACGGCTGCCAGGCCGAATACGTCCGCATCCCCCTCGCCGACGGCACCCTCGTCGCCACCCCGGAGCAGCCGGCCTCGGAGCTGGTACCGAATCTGCTGACCCTCTCCGACGTCATGGGCACCGGCTGGTACGCCGCCAAGGCGGCCGAGGTCGAGCCGGGTTCGACGGCCGTCGTCGTGGGTGACGGTGCGGTGGGCCTGTGCGGTGTCATCGCGGCGAAGGAACTGGGCGCCGAACGCATCATCGCCATGAGCCGGCACGCATCCCGGCAGAAGCTGGCCCTGGAGTTCGGTGCCACCGACATCGTCACCGAGCGCGGCGAGGAGGGCGTCGCCCGCGTCAAGGAACTGACGAACGGCGTAGGCGCCGACTCGGTTTTGGAGTGCGTCGGCACCCAGGAGTCGATGCACCAGGCCCTGCAGTCCGCACGCCCGGGTGGCAACGTCGGCTTCGTCGGCATGCCTCACGGCGTGCAGATCGACGGCCAGGAACTCTTCTTCTCCCACGTCGGTCTACGCGGCGGCCCCGCGCCCGTGCGCGCCTACCTTCCCGACCTGATCGACCGCGTCGTCAGCGGCCGTATCAACCCGGGCAAGGTCTTCGACCTCACCCTGCCCCTGGACGAGGTCGCCGAAGGCTACAAGGCCATGGACGAGCGCCGGGCCATCAAGGCGCTGCTGCGTCCGTGACATGAAGCCCGGCGGTGGTGGGTGCGGGATGAGCCGCGCCCACCACCGCCGCCACCACCGAGCGGTTAACGCCCGCCCACCGCAGCCCAGCAGAAACGGACCGACCGCCATGACCAGCGAGGCGATCGCCACCGTCGAGGCGTACGTCAAGGCGCTCGGTACGCGCGACATGGAACGGATCCTTCCTCACTTCGCTCCCGATGCCACCTGGACGATCCCCGGCGATCCGGCCCTGACGCCATGGGTTGGGCCCCGCAGCGGGCCGGAGGAGATCCGGCAGTCTTTCGCCGCGTTCTTCGCGGCCGTCGAGCCGCTCGCATTTGAGCTGCGCTTCTTGGTGGAGACCGACGGACAGGTGCTGGTACCGGGCCGATACGCCTCCCGGTTCCGTCCCTCGGGGCAGGTACTCGAAAGCGAGAATCTCTTCCCGAGGGCGGCCCGACGACCCTGACGAGCTTCCTCGCGTACTCACCGGATCAAGGAGATCGGAGACACACCCATGACGGCATGGACGAGCGATGACCTCAACCGCATCGCCACCGCTGACGAGTTGGAGATGGCACCGCTCAGGCGCAACGGCACCCTGCGGAGGCCGGTGCCGATCCGGGTCGTCCGCGACGGTGACGACCTTTACGTCCGCTCCTTCCGAGGCGCGGATGGCGGCTGGTGGCGTACGGCCCGTGCGAGCCACGAGGGGCACATCCGCTCCGGCGGAGTCGACAAGGACGTCACCTTCGTGGAGGTGCAGGACGACGAGATCAACGACCGTATCGACACGGCGTACCGCACCAAGTACGGCCGCTTCGGCGGCGCCTACGTCGACCCCATGGTCGCCGCACGCTCCACGACGCTGCGGCTGATCCCCCGATGAGCAGGACGATCCCGATGAGCAAGACGATCCCCGCGGAAGCCGCTGAACCCCCACCAACAGCTGGTCCGGCACAGGAGTAAGCGCCATGCTCGGTCTTGAACTCGTCGTCGTCCTGGGCGCGGCCGTGCTGCTGGGCAATGCCCTGGGACAGCGCTTCGGTGTCGCGCCGCCCGTCGTCCTACTGATCGTGGGCGCCCTCATCGGGCTCGTGCCGGCCGTCCGCCAAACCCAACTCCCGCCCGAAGTCGTGCTATTGCTCTTCCTCCCCGTGCTGCTGTACTGGGAGAGCCTGACCACGTCCATGCGGGAGATCCGTTCGAACCTGCGCGGCATCGTGCTGCTCAGCACGGTCCTGGTGATCCTCACCGCGTGGGCCGTCGCGGTCGCCGGGCACGCGCTCGGACTGCCGTGGGGGCCGGCGTGGGTTCTGGGCGCGGCCGTGGCGCCCACGGACGCGACCGCGGTCGGCGCGCTGGCCGGTTCCCTGCCGCGCCGTGAGGTCACCGTGCTCCGGGCGGAGAGCCTCGTCAACGACGGCACGGCGCTGGTCATCTACGGACTGGCGGTCGGCATCACCGTCGGCGAGGAGCACCTCACCCTTGCGCACGTCGGAGCGCTGTTCCTGCTGGCGTACGGCGGTGGGGCCGCGGTCGGAGTGGGGGTCGCCTGGGTCAACATGAACCTCCGGCGCCGCCTGGCCGATCCCCTGCTGGGCAATCTCGTCATGATCCTGGCACCGTTCACGGCCTATCTGATCGCCGAACTGATCCACGCCTCGGGTGTCCTCGCTGTCGTCGTGAGCGGACTGATCATGGCCCAGGTGGCTCCGAGCCTGATCCGGGCCGAGCACCGACGCCAGGCACTGGCGTTCTGGCCGCTGGCGACCTTCATCATCAACGGCGCCCTGTTCGTCCTGGTCGGAGTGGAACTCCAATACGCGTTCCGCCACTTGAGCCGCGCAGATCTGCGGGATGCGCTGATCGCCGTCGGTGTGGTCAGCTTGGTGCTGGTCCTCGTCCGGTTCGCGTTCCTGTTCTCCTCCGCCTACCTGATCCGCCTGATCGACCGACGTCCACAGCAGCGGCTGCGGAGGATCAGTCACCGGGTACGCACCGTCAGCGGCTTCGCCGGCTTCCGGGGCGCGGTGTCGCTGGCCGTGGCGCTCTCCGTACCGGAGACCGTCGACTCGGGCGCACCCTTCCCCGACCGCGCCTTCATCGTCTTCGTCACCTCCGGCGTCATCGTGGTGACCCTCGTCGTGCAGGGACTGCTGCTGCCGGGCGTGGTGCGCTGGGCCCGGCTGCCCCGCGACACCTCCGTCGACGAGGAACAGATCCTCGCCGAGACCACGGCAACCGAGGAGGCCGTCAAGGCGCTCCCGGAACTCGCCGCCGAACTGGGCACCACTCCCAAGGTCACGGAGAGGCTGCGCCAGGAGTACGAAGCCCACCTGGCGACCGTACGGGCCGAAGGCGCCGGCACCGACGAGGATCCCGCTCTGCTCCACGACCGCCACTACACCGACCTCCGCCTCGCCCTCATCGCCCACAAGCGCGCAACCGTCGTCCGCCTGCGCGACGAACAGCGGATCGACGACACCGTGCTGCGACGCCTCCAGACCGCCCTGGACTACGAAGAGGTGCGGCTGGCCGGACGCGAGCAGGTGGAGTGAGCCGAGCCGGCCTCGACGACACCACACACCAGAAGGGACCTCCCGTCATGTCCACCGGCCTCATCGACGTCCACGCCCATCTCCTCCCCGACTTCTACGTCCAGCAGGCGACGGCAGCCGGCCACGGCCGCCCCGACGGCATGGGCGGCTGGCCGTCATGGTCCGTGCAAGCCCACCTGGACCTGATGGACCGCAACGGCATCGAGACCGCGATGCTGTCCATGTCCTCACCGGGCGTGCACTTCGGCGACGACAAGGCGGCCCGCCTCCTCGCCCGCCGCGTCAACGAGTACACCGCCGAACTGGCCCGGGGCCACCCGGGTCGCTTCGGCGCCTTCGCCTCGCTGCCCCTTCCCGACGTGGACGGCTCCTTGGAGGAGATCGCCTTCGCCTTCGACGGACTCGACGCCGACGGCGTGGCCCTGCTGACCCACACGCACGGGGTGTATTTGGGCGACCAGCGCCTGGAGCCGGTCTTCGCCGAACTCGACCGCCGCCAGGCCGTCGTCTTCCTGCACCCCACCTCACCGGTGTGCTGGGAACAGTCCGCACTCGGCAGACCGCGGCCGATGGTCGAGTACATCTTCGACACGGCCCGTACCGTCACCGACATGGTGATGGCGGGCGTCCTGACACGTCACCCGAACATCAAAGTGATCGTCCCGCACTGCGGCGGTGCGGTGCCCGTCCTCGCTGATCGCATCAACGAGTTCATGAGCCTGTTCCTGCAGTCGCAGCAGCCGCCCCGGTTGGACGCGGTGCAGCAACTGCGCGGTCTGTACTACGACATGGCGGGCACCGCTTTCCCACGACACGTGCCGGCGCTGTTGAAGCTCGTCGACCCGGACCGCGTGCTCTTCGGCAGTGACTACTGCTGGACGCCGTCCCCGCTGGCCGACGCGCACATCGCGGCGATCGACGCCGCCGAGCCGCCGGCGAAAGGCGCCACGTGGCGGTCGCTCACGACGGCAAATGCCAAGCGTGTCTTCCAGAGCGCCTCGTGATGAACCACGGCAAGCCACGTGCCGACGCGGTGATGAAGCCTGCGCCGCCGGTCCGGCGGCGAACCTCGTCTCCAGGGCCCAGGTCCGATGTGCCTGCTCGGCGAAGGCGTCACACGGCGCTGTCCACTCCCTCAGACGCCCTCTCGATCGTGGACGCCAGAGAGCGCAGAGCCTCGTGAGCGGGGCTTCCTGGCTCCGCGGTCCACACGACGAGCTGCTGCTCGGGATCTTCGGCGCACATGAAGGTGGACCGCTCGAGGGCCAGGTCGCCGACCACGGGATGCCGGAGCAGCCTCGTACCGCCGGCCCGCACTGCGACATCGTGCGAGGTCCACCACAGGCGGAAATGCGCATCCAGCGCGGAAAGCTCCTCGACAAGGGCAGTCAGTCGAGGGTCATCAGGGTTCCGCCTGCTGTCCATGCGCAGATGGGACAGGGCCAGGCGAGCCATGTCCTCCCAGTCCCGGTAGAGCACGCGGATGGCGGGCTCGGTGAACACCAGGCGCACGTAGTTCCGCTGTTCCTCCGGGACATGTCCGAAGTCCATCACCAGGGCGGCGGCCATGGCGTTCCACGCCAGCAGGTCCGTGTTCCGCCCGATGACGAAGCCCGCGGTCAAGGAGAGGTCGTCGAGCAGGTGCTGCAGCTGCGGCTGGACTCGTTGGCGAACGCTCCGGCTGACAATGGGCGAGGCCGTCTTCCCTGCGAGGGTCAGGAGGTACTCGCGCTGATCGCCGTCGAGGCGGAGCACCTGTGCGAGCACGTCGAGTACGGCAGCCGACGCCTGGACACGTCCCTGCTCGAGCCGGGTGTAGTAGTCGGTGCTGATCGCGGCCATCTGAGCGACTTCCTCACGCCGCAGGCCGGGAACACGCCGGGGCTCACCGTTGTCGGGCAGCCCGGCCTTGTCGGGACTCAGCTGGGCACGGCGCGCCTTGAGGAAGGCGCCCAGTTCCTCCAGGCTCGGATCGCGTCGCACACCCACAGCTTCGCACCTTGTCGCGATCCCGCGCCCCAAACGCCCCTTCACCACCAACCCCGTCCTCACCTGGAGGTCGAGACGCCGGGCGAAGGGCACGGGGCGCCCCCGTCATCGCCGAGCGGCCCGCAAGCACCCCCTGATCAAGCTCTCCCTTGCAGGGGGCGGCCAACGGTTGCCCCAGCGGCCGGCTCGCTGGTCATACCCCGACCACGGCTGTGGTACTGGAAAGCGGCACACCTCGGCGCGCCGGCACCGCCAGCGGCGTGTCCGAACCGGGCAGGCGGGTCGGCGGCGCCCAGGCCGCCGACGCTTTAGGCACCCTGCTCGCCCGCCCGCTCCAGAGCGGGGGCGGAGATGCTCAGTGCAGGACGTCGTCCTCGGCCGCGCGGCACTCCTGTACGCGGACGCTCCCATACGACGGTGGCCTGAGCGAGCGGTTCGGACGCGGACGTAGCGACGTACGCGTTGACGATGAACACGATTCTCCAAACAGGGGTGGAATGGGAATTGGGTCGCAGCCGCAGCCGCAGCATGACTGTAGGCGAGCATTGCGGCCACGGATCTTTCTTGCGGGGACCCATTAGTCACCGGATCAACGCATGCGTAGTCGTCCGGACGCGAGAATTCCTTGCCAAGGACGATGCTGCTAGGCAGATAAAGCTTGCACGGTCGGCCCACCCCTGCGCAGGGGAAGGATTCATCCTGGGAAAAATCCTTCCCCCCTTCAGGATCGAGTGCCTGGGTACGATAACTGATGGCTCTGCGCGAGAAATCCATTGAGCCTCGCCACATCACATCGCGAGAAGTTAGGAAACGGCCGGATGAAAGTCATTGGACTGCGCGAGTTCGGCGGACCGGGAGTGCTGCAATCTTTCGAACTCCCCGAATCGCACCCTGGGGCCGAGGAGGTGCGGCTCCGTGTTCACGCCGCCGGAGTTAATCCCGTGGACGCAATGGTCAGGTCCGGGCAGCTGGAGCAGATGTACACGGGCCTCACGCCGCCCTTCGTCCCCGGGATGGAGGTCGCAGGTACCGTCGAAGAGGTGGGCAGCGATGTCGACCCTCGCTGGGACCTGGTGCCGGGCGCACACGTCGTGGGATTCGTCGACAACGCCGGAAGGCACGGCGGCTACAGCGAATATCTCGCCCTACCCGCGCGGTCCGTGGCCATCGCTCCCTCGAATGCCTCCGCCGCCAAGACGGCCGGTTTCCTCAACAATGCGCTCACCGCTCACAACGTGCTCGACGCATTTCGGCTGCCAGAAGGCGCCACGCTCTTGGTGACAGGCGCTGCGGGATCGGTCGGCGGATACCTTGTGGAACTCGGTGCCGCGGCGGGCCTTCGCGTCGTGGCCGTCGCGGCAGAGGAAGATGCCGACCTCCTGGGCTCACTCGGCGCGCACGCGTTCATACCGCGCGGCCCCGGCATCGCCCTCCGGGTACTCGACGAGCTCGGTACTCCGGTGGACGCGGTGGCTGATGCCGCCTTGCTGCACGAGCAGATCGCTCCCGCCGTGCGTGACGGCGGCCAGATCGGCATCCTGCGCTCTTGGGACGGCGATCCAGGGCGCGGAATCAAGGTCAAGCACCTCAACGTGCGAGAACGACGGACGGACCGGGACGCGATCGTACGTCTGCGCGACCAGGTCGAAGACGGCACCATCACACTGCGCGCCGCAATGTCCTTCGATGCGGACGACGCGGTTGCGGCCCATGCCCGGCTCGAGCAGGGCGGCCTGCGCGAACGAATCGTCCTCGCGTTCGACAACGAAGCGTGGTAGCCCGGCACACCAGGCACCACTTCGCTCACCTGGAAGCCCTGAACACCGACTGCGCCTCCACCATCGGCCTTGCTCATTCACCGTTGCGAACCGGAGACGCCGGGAACCGACCGCACGCTCCGGGCGCCATGGGCCGCTGGAACGACGCGGGACTCTGCGGCCGGCCGTCCTGCACTCGACATCGGCCGGCCGGTGCCAGCCTCGACAAGGAGAAACAATGCACACGCGAACGCTCGGGCGCGACCTGCGGGTCTCCGCCATCGGCCTCGGCGCCATGGGCATGTCCCAGAGCTACGGACCGAACCCCGGTGACCGGAGCGACATGATCGCCGTACTCCGTGACGCCGTCGACCGCGGGATCACCTTCTTCGACACCGCGGAGGTGTACGGCCCTTACGTCAACGAAGAGCTTGTCGGCGAGGCCCTCGCTCCGGTGCGTGACCAGGTCGTGATCGCCACCAAGTTCGGATTCCGCATCGAGAACGGCGCCCCCGCCGGACTCAACAGTCGGCCCGAGCAGATCCGTGCCGTCGCCGCGGCCTCCCTGAAGCGGCTCGGGGTCGAGAGGCTGGACCTGTTCTACCAGCACCGCGTCGACCCGGAGGTGCCCATCGAGGAGGTCGCCGGCACGGTGGGTGAGCTCGTGCAGGAGGGCAAGGTGCGCTGCTTCGGACTCTCGGAGGCCAGTGCGGAGACCATCCGCCGCGCACACTCGGTCCACCCCGTGACCGCGGTGCAGAGCGAGTACTCGCTGTGGACGCGGGATCCCGAGCCGGAGGTCCTGCCGACGTGCGGGGCGCTCGGGATCGGATTCGTGCCTTTCAGCCCGCTCGGCAAGGGATTCCTGACCGGCACGGTGGACGCGTCGACCTCGTTCGTGATCGGTGACGTCCGCACGAACATTCCACGATTCACGGCCGAGAACCGGGCGGCGAACCAGGCCCTCGTCGACCACATCACCACCCTCGCGCAAACCAAGAGCGCCACACCCGGGCAGGTCGCACTCGCCTGGCTGCTCGCACAGCACCCGTGGATCGTTCCGATTCCGGGCACACGACACATCGCGCGAATCGACGAGAACGCCGGCGCCACCAAGCTGCCGTTGTCCCCCGACGAACTGGCGGACCTCAACGAACTCGTCGGCCGGGTCGGGGTTCAGGGAGACCGTTACAACGAGCACCACATGTCGCTGGTCGACAAGTAACGGACGACGGCGGCATTCCGCGGACCGGTCCACACCTCATCAGGGACGAAACGGCTCTCCGGCGGCCGCGCGCAGAAGCCCCGTCGGGACCATGCCTGCGGGGCTTCTTCGTCTCGGCCGTCGCGCTCGCACGCACGTCTCACCGACTGTGCGGACTCTCCCGGACCATGAGCCCGACCTGGCAATACGTCCCCACCCTCGATCAGAAGGACACCGCTGGACGGTCTCTACAACCTGTGCCATGTGGTACCCAGTGAGGGACCCAAGATCAGGACAGGGGCGTCTTCTGGCCCGTCAAAGCGGTATTGCAGGGTGTTCATCGGTGGCTCACTCACCCGCCTGACCCTCTCATCTGTCACGACAGCCCCTATGAGCAGGGTCCTGGCTGTGGCTATCTGACCAGGTAGAAGACTTTCCGGGCCGCGTCGCGTTGCCGGTACCGGGCCAACCGGGCGGTCAGAATCGTGAGGACGCCACAAAAATCGGCAGGCCCCTATCGGGACACGCCCCGCCAGCCCGGCACCGACAACGCACCATCCCCGACCAACCGCCGTCAAGAACGGACGGCGGATGCCTTCTGAGTGACTCGTTGTCAGTGGTGGCTGGCACGATCTCGGTCATGAGCGACGAGTCTTTCAACTGGCAGGACTTCCTCGGCCGTTGGCAGGTGGAGTGGGTTCCCCGCGCCGAGCACGAGGAGGACTGGGACGGCGGTCCGAGTCCCGTCAGGCTGGGCAGGCCAGGGGCGGACGAGGCCGCGATCACCACGGTCGAGAAGCGGCTGGGGAAGCGACTGCCGCCCTCCTACCGCCAGTTCCTGGCCGCGAGCGACGGATGGCGTGTGGAGCAGACGGCCGGGGTCTATCAGCTCGGTGGGATCGCGGACATCGACTGGTCCCGGGATCCGTACGGGTTGACCGAGGTGTACGAGGAGAATCTGGGCGACGACCCGCGCGAGCAGGAAGTCCTGCTCGCCGGCATGTGGCAGCGATCGCTGCGCCTGGAGACAGACTCCGATATGACGCTGGCTCTGCTCGACCCGGGCGACCGCGACGAGCACGGCGAGTGGGCGCTCTACATCTACAAGGGCTGGAGCGGTGAATACCCGGACCGCTACCCGTCGTTTCGTGCCTACATGGAGGCCATGTACCGGAGCTTCCACGGCGATCGGGTGGGGCGGCCGGGCTTCGAGAACGCCACCACTCGCGCCCAGGACGCCCGGGTCGAGGAGGCCCGCCTCCTCGCCCTGCGCGGACGGCATGAGGAGGCCCTGCCCTTGCTCGAGGAGGCGCGGTCCTTCGGACGACCGAACAGCGCCAATCTGCTGAACCAGTTGCAGCATCTGGCGGCTCCCCGCGCTCAGCGGGACTACGGCTCCCTTGTGGCTGACCCCCGCTATCTGCCCGAGCTCCTTACGGTGTCGGCCATCGAACCGGCCTCCGGCGAATGGCGACTGGGCGGAGACGACCACTGGCTGGGGATGATGGCCGCCCGTGGGGTCGACCGGGAAATCGCCGAGGACCTGTTGAGCGCGCTGCGCGACGGCACCCATCGCTATGCGCCGCCGGGTGCGTGGGGCCGGGCCGTCAACGAGGCCCGGGAGTCGGCCCGATGGGGAGCGACCGATGCCGCGTGGCGAATGCTGCGCGACGCGCTTACGCAGTGGATACCACCTGGGCCTTTGCTGCTCGCGCCCCTTGGCCTGCTCGCCGATCCGGTTCTGGGGTCGCTGATCACCCCGCAGCGCGGGCGAGAGATCCTCGCGACTCCGCGCGCAGGCGAGTCCGGGCCCGCTCCCGAGCCGGCGCCCGATCTCGACCCGCCGGGTCTCACCTGGCTGACGACGACCGGGATACATGGGCGGCCGTTCGATGCGTACCGCTGCGTCTGGGTCGAGGGCGCCGACCCTCGTCGCCTACCCGCTCTGATAGGCGACGAGGGTGCCGAACTGAGTGAGCCCGTGCACGCAGCCAAGGCGTACCGGCCGTTGAGGCAGAACCACGAGCGGGAGGGCGTCGAGCTCTGGGAGGACCGGGCCGCGGTCATGGCCGGCCGCTGCAGCGAGGGGTGGGCCTTCGCCTTCGACGGCCAGTCCCGCCAGGGCATCAACCACCTGTTCCAGTCCCCCGCCGCGGCCGCCTCCGCGTCGGGTCGCGCCGTCGTGGTGTGGCGTGAGCCGCAGCGGCACTTGGCTGATCACCCGGCCGCATTCCATGTCTCGGTGGCCGAACGCGGCGTGGAACTCTATGCGTTCACGGTGCGGGGCAACGACATCCGGCGCTCGGGTGCGATACCCAACACCCTGGAACCCGCGCGATTTGTCGGCTCACCTGACACCCATCTTGACCGAGAGGTATGCCTGTTGGAGACCCTGCACGCCGAACTGGGCATCTCGCTTCCCTGTTTCGCCCTGTCCCAGGGCAGCCTCCCCATGTTCACCACCCGGTCCTGGACCCGGGCGCCGCGCGAGGGCGAAGGCTTCGCCTACCTGGGCTTCGTACGGCGTCGTCCCTGAGGCGACGCTACCGCAGAGCCGCGACGACGGCCTCGGCCACCGGGCGAAGAGGCGGTCGTCGTATTCGGCATTGTCACCCTGCCCAGCCGTACACCGTGGCTACACCGCCGCTACTCCCCTGGGCAGCGCGTCCAGAAGCACAACAGCGCGCACCTGCCCCGGGAAACCATCAGCGCGTACCAGCGCGCCCGCGCACACCTACAAATACTCTTGAGACAGCGGCGAAACCATATCCGGAGGCACTGGCAGCAGCCCGGCCACGCTTCGCCCCATCCCAATCCCAGTGGTCATCTTCGACAACGACAGGTACATGCCTTGTGGGGCGCTGAATCAACACGGCCCGTTCGGCGAGCTCCCTCCGGCGTACCACCGGACTGGTACGCAGCCACCCGCTCAACCGATCGCTGGCCCCTCCAAAGGAGCCACGCTCAACCACGGCCGCACGGATCGGCCGCAGTGAACGGTTCGGGCGGACGATCCGTCAGCCGGTC
This sequence comes from Streptomyces sp. NBC_00775, assembly GCF_036347135.1. NCBI lineage: Bacteria > Bacillati > Actinomycetota > Actinomycetes > Kitasatosporales > Streptomycetaceae > Streptomyces > Streptomyces sp. NBC_00775. Next base: position 10,547,340 of record NZ_CP108938.1, on the reverse strand, counting down.
AAGTTCCACCGGCCCTGGCCAGCGGGACTACAGCCTCGCCCCATTCATCCCGCCGGTTACTTCGGAGGATCCACATCCAGCCTCGATCGCGCCAGCAGGGCGCTCCCAAGGTCTTGCCTGGCTCGCCCCAGCCGACGCGGTAGCGGGTGACGGCCCGGGCGGCCTCAGAACCCCACTGCCGCAGTGTTCCCTCGTCTGTGAACGCCGCAACGCAGCCGCCACTGGCCATGTGAGGAGCATCCACGTCGATTTTCCCGACGTTGCGCTCGTCATTGCCTCGCAGCGTACAGATCGCTAGGCCGCTTCAGCGACATCCCCATCTGCTATGTCCATCAGCCGAGCCAATTCGCCGCGTCCACGCCCGCTGCGGGTGCTGGTGACCTACCCGCGCGTGGAGGCCGTCGAGGAGGTCGAGCAGTACCTGGGCAAAGCGCTGCGACTGCCCTCGGACGCCCGGAGCTCCGTGGAGTACCGGGGGGGGGGCGAGAGAGACTCGGTCACCGTGATCTTCTTACGCAGCGAGATGAGCCTCACCCAGGTGCCCGAGGCCCGCAAGGTGCTGCGCCAGTGGGCCCGGGCGAAGAAGGCCGAAGAGCCCCAGGACGTGCTGCGGTGGCGGCAGCGGCTCGGCTACCGCGACAGCTGGATGGTGAGCAGCGAGGAGGACCGGCGCATCATTCTGCACCGGTTGTTGTGCTGCATGTGGAACGGTCAGGTGGACGTGCTGGACGGCGACCCGACGTCACCGGACCGGGTCCGGCTGAGGCTGTTCCCCGAGAACGGCCCGAACATCCCCGGGGTCCGGCTGAAGCTGGACGACTTTCCCAGTGGTGTGTCGAGCTGGGCGGAGCTGCTGCGGTCGTACGAACGCTGGACCGTCCTCGACGACGAGCGCACGGTCGGGGACTACTGCCGCGAGCTTATGGGCGCCCAGCCGTTGGGCCTGACGCGCGGCGGCCGCAATCCGCACCCCCTGTTCGTCGAACTCGTCGAGAAGATCGCCCCGCGCCAGCTGGACCTGCTCACGGAGCGCCGCGAACGCGACGGCGAACGCGACGAGGGCTGGGTAGGCCCCCTCTGGGAATTCTGGGCGGAGACCCTCCCGGCCGCCCTGGACACCGAGTTCGGTGACCAGCGCGCGGTCCAGCCGACCCTGCGCACCCTCCTGGAACACGTCCGCGGCAGCGCCCCGACGGCCCGGCGCCCCGAACCGGAAGCCCCTAGGCGCCCGGTCTACGACGAGGACGACTGGGGCACGACGCCACGTACCACTGGCGCCGACGAGAGCGGCGGGTAGGCGGACGCTGGTTGGCCAGGTGCGGTCACTTGGGAGCCTCTTCTGGCCCGTCAAAGCGGTATTGCAGGGTGTTCGGTGGTGTCTCGCTCACCCGTCAGACCCTCTCATCTCTCATGACAGCCCCTATGAGCGGGGTCCTGACTGTAACTGTCTGACCAGGTGGAAGACCTGTGAACGACGGCGATTTTGGTTCAGGCCACGATTCCGTGAACGATCTTGGCGCAGTTCGATGACGGTCAGGCTTCTCGCCGCAGACCTGGCCTCCTCGCAACGAGTCTCGATGCAAAGCAGCCGACCTCAAGATCATTCACGGAATTGATGCTGTTGGTGATCTTCAGGTGGAACCACGGTGCGTGCGAATAGCCGCTGGTCGCGTGACGGGCAGTTGAGCCGGGCTGTTGGCCGGGGGCGGCCGAGAGCACGTCCGTTACTGAGATTTGATGCGTGATGTCGCTGGGTCGACGTCTTGAACTGCGAAGACGAGGGTTCGCCGCGCGGCATCATGCGAAGATCACCAGTAACGAGCTCTCCCGCATTGGTCGTGAGGCGTGTTGGCCTGGCTCCCGAGGGAAGGGCCCGCTTCGCGGAGCTGCGCTAGTAGTAGCCCTTCGTGCCGTCGAGCAGCTCCCGGACGATGTCCGCGTGCCCCGCGTGTCGCCCCGTCTCCTCGACGAGGTGGATCAGCATCCAGCGGAGGTTGGCGCTGCCGTCGCGGAAGTCGGGGTGGCGGCCGGCGTCGTCCAGGTCGGCCGCGGCAACGATCTCGTTGCTGCGGGCGCACTGGGCCTCGTACTCCGCGAGGAGCTCTGCGAGGGGGCGGCCGTCGGTGTGCCAGTCGGCGTTCTCGCTTGACTCGTCGAATGCGGGGTTCTGCTTCTTGTCGCCGCCGAGGAACAGCACTTCCAGCCATATGTGCTCGGTCCAGCGCATGTGGGAGATGAGACCGGCCATCGTCATGGCCGGTGAGGTCGGGATGACCGGGCGGCACGCGTCCTCGTCGCTCAGCCCTTCGCATTTCCAGCGCAGGATCTGCCGCTGCAGGTCCAGCCAGCCGATGAGCGCGGTGCGTTCGTCCGCTTGGCGCGGGGGGCGTTCCAGTTCCGATGACATGCCGGCGCACGCTACCAGGGCGGTCGGGAGGGGGCACCTGGATGACGGGCTCTTCCGCGATTTACGATCTTGGTCACGGTTGGGGACATCGGGGTGTTACTGGTGATCTTCGCATGATGCCGCGGGGCGGGCCCTCCTCTTCGCAGTTCAAGGCGTCGACCCAGCGACATCACGCATCAAACCTCAGTAGTTGCAAATCCGGCAGTCCCCGCGGGTACAACACCTCCGTGCCAACAGGCCCGCGACAAGATCACCAACGACATCCGGAAAGTGAGTCAGAACCCAAACCCGGAGCCACACGCGAGGGCGGCATCGCCGGACGAGCCCGCATCGAGCACGTCCCGGACGGAAGCGGGCACCATACGGGGCGTGGATCACCAACCAACACGTCGGCCGCGACCGCCTCGACCACGCCCAACTCGTTGCCCTCGCCCACCTCCCAGTGCAACGCGCGCAGTAGCGGACTGGCCTGCGATGATGACGGCGTGCCAGAGCCAGGGACCACTGCCATCGTCATTGTCTTGCCCGATGCCGCCCCGCTCCTCGATGCGGCGTGGCGTATCGACCCGGCTCTGGTGCGTCGTGGGGTGCCGGCGCACGTCTCGCTCCTCTACCCGTTCGTGCCGGAATCGGCGCTGACGGATCAGGACGAGAAGGGCGTGCGTTCCCTGGCTGCAAGTTTCCCGGCAGCTGATCTGCTCTTGGAGGAGGTCGTGACGGAGTCCGGCTTCGTCGCCGTCACCGTTCCGGGACTCCAAACGATCGTCGATGCGTTCCGCACCCAGTGGCCCGGGTTGCGCCCGTACAAGGGCCGCTTCGGGGCGCAGCCCGCCGCCCATGTCACGGTCGCTATGGGTGCGGACAACCCGACAGCTGCCGCCCATGTCCGCGCTGCGATCGGCAGCCTGCTGCCGCTGCACACCCGTGCGACGGCGGTCCAGCTGGTGGTGCTGACGGAGGAAGGCTGGCAGCCGCGGTTCACCGTGCCGCTCGGCGTCCCGGACGGGCCGTAGACACCGCCCGCCAGTCCCTCGCCCCTGGCCGGCGAACACAGCCCGAGGCCGGCACCCCATCCTCGGCCGCGCCCTGGGCCCCCGCGACCTCCTGGAGTTCCTGCGGCGGGCAGGACTGGACCCGGAAAACGTCCGCCTGGACGACTCGCTGCTCATCGAGTGGCGCGGCGGCGGGCCAGCCGTCTGGAGCCCCGATCCCTCCGAGGAGTGAGCACAGCAGTGCGAGCCGCCACCCGGCGAGGGCGACGGCCCGCACTGCTGCGCTACTGCTGTTAGCGGGGCATCGCAGGCCCGTTCGCCTTCTCCGGCTACTGCGCCCCGGCGTCGGCCGTCTTTGGCTGAGGGGTGATCCCCGATCAGCGACGGCCGGTGGCCAGGATGACGAGGAACTGGCCGCCGCCCGCCTCGATGTCGGCGGTCACCGGCAGCCCCGGTAGCAGTCGGGAGAACCGGTCCACCAGCCAATCCGCCGCCTCTTGGGCATCCTTCCTAGTCGGACAACGGCCCACCATCTCGCGGCCCCCCTTGCGCTCCAGCCTGTCGCCAACGGCGATCAGCGGCGCGGGTTCGACTACGTACAGGCGCTCCGGCCAGGCGATGACCACCTTGACCGCACCCTTGCGGCTATTGCACCCGCGGTGCGCGAGCCGCTCGGCGACCTTGGCCTTCCGGTCGGCGGTCCGGCTGTCGACGCTGGGGCCCCGCGGGTCGTTCACCGACTCGTCGGGGTCGACCGCTTCGTCACACACCCAGCATCGCCAGCCGTCGCGCTCGGCCACATCATCAAGAAGACTCATCCGAGCAAACTAACCTGCCCGGCCGCCACCCGCGCACCAGGGCCCCGGCCGGCCAACAGCGCTGCGACACCAGGCTGGCTCTATAGACGACGAGTGGGTTCTGGCACACGTTCCGGATGTCGTTGGTGATCTTGTCGCGGCCTGTTGGCACGGAGCTGGTGCTCCGGGAACCGCACAGGGCGGTGCACCTCCTCGCCAGCGGCCGACGTCGGGGCGATCTCCCCCAGGTGGAGACAGCACGGTTCCGGCCAAGCGGAGGCATCGGGCTGGTCTTTCCATCCGGTTCCGGGCGCACCCGGCAGATCAACTTCCTAGACTGGTGGTGCTGTTGGAGCTGGAGGGAAAGTTGTGACTGCCAGAGGATCGACGCCCCCTGTTGCGGCGGCTGCCCTGCTGATGCTGGTGACGAGCTGCACAGGCGCCTCCTCGGACAGGAGTGACGGACGTCCGACCCCGTCTGCCATATCCCGACCTGTCATAGACAGGGCTGAGGCGAAAGAGGTCTTCGCCGCCTACGACCGCACCAACGCCCGTGCCGATACGGCGATGGACGACGCGGCCCAAGGGCAGGTACAAACCGGCGTGCTGCTCAAGGAATCGCTGGCCGCGTACCAAGTGCATCGCAAGGCAGGAACGAAGGACGAAGTCGCCCACCTGGTCCGTCCCAAGTTTCTGATCCCGTCGGAGAAAGCCGACGCCGGCTTCCCGCGCTTCTTCGCCGTACTGAGCAAGTGGAAGGGTCAGGAGAAGGACCGCTCGTCACAGCTGTTCTACTTCGCACAGACTCAGCCCGGCGGACCGTGGAAGGCCACCGCCTCCATCTGGGCGCTCACCGAACCACTCAAGAAGCCCTCCGCCACCGATCCCGCGCCGGGTCCGACGTCGACCGAAAAGGGCCGCACCATCGTGCGGATGAAGCCCAAACAACTTCCCGCCCTGCGCCGCAATCCGGACGACACCGTGCAGCTGTCTCCGACCGGATCAGCGGAGCGCTCCGTGTGTGGCGCCTTCGCGGACTACCTCACGTTCGATCCTCCGCAGGGAAAACTCGCGGATCGGCGCTTCGCCCGCGGTCCCATGACCAGCGATCTCGTGAAGTTCTTCAATGGATGGGCGGACCCCGAACTCGAGCGCAGCCTGTCGCACCGGCCGGCGGGCACCGCGCTGCCGGTGCTGCGCCTGGACTCGGGTAGTTCGCTGGTGGCGTGCACCCTGCAGCAGACGCACCGGGTGGCCGGAGTCGGTGCGAGCGGAACAGTGGTGTTCGAAAAGGACTCGGACACCCAGATCATGCTCGGAGGCGGACCGGAGTGGCGCGAAGCCACGTCGATCAGCAGCATGACGGTGCTGCTCGAGGTGCCAGCCAAGGCAGGTGCTGCGGCGACCGTCCTGTCCTGCGACTGCTACGACCCGACCCTGTTGTCGGCGACCGGAGTGCGATGACGTCCTCAACGTCGGGCCAAGGCGCCGCAGGACAGCTGCTGCACCTGAGCCTCGACGTGGGCGCGATGCGGGAATGATGTCGCGCCGGGCCTTCACTTGCCCGTCCGCCGAACACGGAGTCCCCGCCAGCATCATCAGATCGGGGCTCCTCAAATCACAGCCCCTACGAGCGGGGGCCTGGCTGTAGCTGTTTGACCAGGTGGAAGACCTCCCGGGCCGCATAGCGCTTGAGGCAACGGACGATTTCGCGCCGGGTCTTGCCCTCCTTGATCCGACGCTCGTAATAGTCCTGGGTGCGCGGGTCGACCCGCAGGCGGGTGAACACGATGCGATGGAGCGCGGCATTGGCCTGCCGGTCGCCACCACGGTTGAGGCGACGGAACTGCCGGCGTCCCGAGGAACGCTCGACAGGGCTCACCCCGCACAAGGCAGCGAAGGACGCCTCGCTGTCCAGCCGTTCCGGGTTGTCCCCCACCGTGATCAGCAACGTGACCGCCGTGTCCGGACCGATCCCCACCACCTCGAGAAGCTGCGGGGCATGCCGTTCCACAAGCCGGGTCAGACGAGCCTCGACCTCCCGGATCTCCTCGGAGAGCTGGCCGATCCGGTGAGCCAGCAGGCCCAGCGTGATCCGGGTGGCCTGCAGCACCGACTCCTCGCCGACCTCCTTGCGACTGCTCACGTCAGCGAACCGCGCACAGGTACGGAAGAGTTCGGCATTGCCCAGTCCGGCCAGTTCTTCCCGCAAGGCGGGATCGGCAGTGATGAGGACGGCCTTGAGCTGATTGATGGCCTGCGTGCGGGCCTTGACGGCCGACGCCTTCGTGAGTTTGTACATTCTCGCGATCTGCACCGGCCCGTCGCCCGCTTTGGCCCGGGCGCGGGCCCGCCCGCTCAATACGGCTCGCGCCGCGTTCTGGGCATCGAGCGGATCCGATTTGCCGCGCCGACGGCGATCCGCCCGGTCCATCCGATTCACGTCAAACACGTCGCCCTGGGCCAGCAGATAGCGCGACAAGGACGCCCCGTAGGAGCCGGTCCCCTCCACCCCGGCCCGCTGCACGGCTCCCAACTTCCTGGCCCACTTCAGCAGATCCCGGTACCCCGCCGCGGTGGCCGAGAACTCGTCAGTGGCAAGCACTGTCCCCATCAACGAGAGCACCGCAGCCACATGAGCATCCCGGTGCGTGTCCACACCCAAAACCACCTCCCCCGCAGGGCGACGACGACGGGTCTTCGGAGTAGGCGACGTACTGGACATGGTCGAACTGGACATGCCCGTTCCCCCTTCCGGTGCGATGACGTGTCGCGTTGCCGGTACCGGGCCGCGTCGGGCGGTCAGAATCGTGAGGACGCCACAACGTTCGGCAGGCCCCTATCGGGACACACCCCGCCAGCCCGGCACCGACAACGCACCATCCCCGGCCAACGGCCGACACTGTGATACCGGGACCCTTTGGTCAGTCATGTCATGAGTCAGACCCCAGACCCGGGACAGCACCCGCCCATCCTCCCGCCCTCATCTCGATCCCGCTCAGGGGCCGCAGAACATGTTCAATCCCTCTCACGCAACACCCAGAGCTTGATCCCAGCCGACCACAACAACGCATAAAGGCAAGCGGCGCGTTCAGGGGGCGGGGTTGCTCGTCGGCAAGGGCACCGCCACCGACCAGCCCGGATGCGGCAGCCAACTCTGTTGTCAGAGGCAGGACTTACTCTCAAAGCATGACCCACAACGTGCTGCATCGCGGTCACGGGATAACTATCGACTTGAGTGCGTCAGACCTGGGTAACCCCGACCGCCCGGGGCTCCTGCAGGAGATTCACCGCAACTACAAGCCCAACCTTCTCTACTGCCTCGGGGCCCATCGACGGGGTGACGCGATCGGTGGGACCGAGGGCTCAGCGCCGGACTCCAGGTGGGCGCCGAGCCCTCGATCCTCACAATGGGCCGCGCCCTGCGCAGTCAGCGAGCCTGCTTCAGGCGAGCGAACTCCTGGGCGCGGACTGTCAGCCACGCGGCGCAGGAAGGCGACCGTGTCGTGTCCGTGGCCCCGGTCCGGGGCGCAGTCGACGGTCATGCCCGGCAAGTTTCCGGTCACCCGTGCGATCTCGTCGGCCGGGCTCCCCGTGAAGGCGAGGGCCTGGTTGAACTCGGCGACCTGACAGTCCCCTCCGGCCTCGATCATCTGCAAGTCGCGCCGCCCTGGCACCTCTTCGGGCCCGTCGAACCAGAGTCGACAGCCTTGTCTCCCCTAGCCGCCGGTGCCGGTGCTCATGACCTCTTTCAATGCGATGCCGCACCACGGGTGCGTGAGATGCTCGATGAGCACCTCCGGGTCCGTCCAGTGGGCGCGGGCAGTGTCAGGCGGAATCCGTAGGTGTCGGCGTGCTTGGTGAAGCCCGCCATGTCCAGCCAGTCGGCGGCCGTACGGAAGATCAGCAGCCGGCGCAGCAGCGCGCTGCCCAGCGGCGCCGCCGTGCGCCACGGAACCGGGCTTCTCCTGCTTGGCAGCGTGAAAACGGCGTACTCCGCGGATTCATCAGATGGTGTAGATCAGCCGCCGTTCGGCCGTCTCGCCGTTCTTCCCCGCTGATGATCGGAGAGCGGCCGTCGCCTTCCGGGGGAAACGGTGTCCGTGACCTGGGCATCCCCGGCCGCACGCACCATCCGACCAACAGAGACGAGTCATCGTGCATTTGACTCCGCATGAGCAGGAGCGCTTACTGATCCACGTGGCGGCCGACGTGGCAGGAAAGCGCCGCGACCGGGGGCTGCTTCTGAACTACCCCGAGACGATGGCCCTGCTATCCGTTCACGTCTTCGAGGCGGCGCGCGACGGTAAGACGGTCAGCGACATCATGGACTCGGGCCGGCGGGTGCTCACCCGTGACGACGTGATGGACGGCGTTCCGGAGATGATCAAGAACGTCCAGGTGGAGGCGACCTTCCCGGATGGCACCAAGCTGGTCACGATCCATGACCCCATCCCGGAGGCCACGGAGGAGCCCGAGGTCTACCCGGGCAAGGTCGAGCACCCCCAGTCGGCGCGCAGCCCGGAGTGCCCGGTCGCCTGCGACGACACCGACTCGTCCGCGTGTTGCGATGCGTGCGAGGACGCCGCGTCCTGGCACGAGGCGATCGCGTTCAACAAGCTCCTGCAGGGCGACAAGAAGACGATCAAGGTCAGGAACACGTCCGACCGTCCTATCCAGGTCGGCTCCCACTACCACTTCGCCGAGGTCAACCCCGGCCTCAAGGTGGTCGTGAACTCCTCCGGCGGGGGCATGACCTATGACGAGCTATGGACGTGCGCTGAGGCGAAGGGGCGACGGCTCAACATCGCCGCGGGCACGTCCGTGCGGTTCGAACCAGGAGACGAGTGCTGCGTTGAGCTGGTGAAGATCGAAGGCGACGCCAAGAGCGACACCAGCAAGATTCAGGGACTGCGCAAGGGAATCGTCCGATGAGCGGCCAGCCGGAGCAGACGGGCCGGCAGCGGCCGAGCAACTTGCTGAAGCGGGCGGACTACACCGCTCTGTACGGGCCCACCACCAAGGACCGTGTCCGCCTCGCCGACACCGATCTCACGATCGAGATCGAAGCCGACTGGAGCGGCGGACCGGAATACAGCGGCAATGAGATGATCTTCGGTGGCGGCAAGGTGATCCGCGAGTCGATGGGCATGTCCCACATCCCGAGGGACGGGGGCGGCAAGAAGGATCGCCGTCCCGTGGACACGGTCATCACGGGGGCGCTGATCGTCGACTGGTGGGGTGTGATCAAGGCCGACGTCGGCATCAGGGACGGCAAGGTTCATGCCATCGGCAAGGCGTACAACCCCGAGACGATGGACCCGATCTCGGACTTCGAGAAGCCCGCTCGTGAACAGGCGGGCGAGCAGCTGCCGGTGACGGCGACGAACTTCGTGGTCGGCCCGAGCACCGAGGTCATCTCCGGCAACGGCCGGATCCTCACCGCGGGCGGTGTGGACACCCACGTTCACTTCATCTGCCCCGAGGAGATCCACGAGGCCCTGGCCTCGGGCGTGACCACTCTCATCGGCGGCGGCACCGGCCCTGCCGAGGGCAGCACTGCGACCACCGTGACCCCGGGCGCGTGGCACATCACCCGCGTCTTCGAGGCCCTGGACGAATACCCGGTCAATATCGGTCTGCTCGGCAAGGGCAGCACGATGAACAAAAAGGCTCTGAACGAGCAGGTGGACGCCGGTGTCATCGGCTTCAAGATTCACGAAGACTGGGGCGCCACCCCTGCGGTGATCGACTTGGCGTTGAAGGTCTGCGAGGACCGAAAGGTCCAGCTCGCCCTGCACGCCGACTCGCTCAACGAGTCCGGTTTCCTGGAGGACACCAAGGCTGCCTTCAAGAAGCGTTCCATCCACATCTTCCATGTCGAGGGCGCCGGAGGGGGCCACGCCCCGGACATGATCGAGCTGGTCAAGGAGCCGAACGTCCTGCCCGCCTCGACCAACCCCACCCGGCCCTTCACGGTGAACACCGTCAAGGAGCACGTCGACATGATGGTCGTGTGCCACCACCTCAACCCGGACATTCCGGCGGACATGGCCTTCGCGGACTCCCGTATCCGCCCGTCCACCATGGCGGCGGAGGACCTCCTCCACGACATGGGCGCCATCTCGATGATGTCCTCCGATGCCCAGGCGATGGGACGCATCGGCGAGATGATCATGCGGACCTGGCAGACCGCGCACGTCATGAAGTGCCGCTATGGCCCGCTTCCCGAAGACCTGCAGAGCGCGAAAGTCCGCACGATCAAGGATGACGAAAAGGACCACTCCTACAATGAGGACAGGCTGAAGCCGAACGACAACTACCGGGCGCGCCGGTACGTCGCCAAGTACACGGTCAACCCGGCGATCACTCACGGCATCGACACATACGTCGGTTCCGTGGAGACCGAGAAGCTGGCAGACCTGGTGCTGTGGGAGCCGAAGTTCTTCGGCGTCAAGACGCACATGGTCCTCAAGGGCGGCCAGCTCGCCTACGCCCAGGTCGGCGACGCCAACGCCTCCATCACAACGCCGCAGCCCTACCTGCCGCGGCCGGTGTGGGGCTCCACCGGCCGCTCCCCAGGGAGCAACTCGGTGAACTTCGCCGCCCCCGGCGTGGCCGACAGGCTCAACACCCGTTTCGTCATCACCCAGGACAGCAGCAACAAGGTCACAGACGCAAAGACGCAGGGGCTCGGACTCAACAAGAAGTTCGTCGAGATCACGGACACCCGGGACGTCAAGAAAGACGACATGAAACTCAACGACACGTGGCGTCTCAGCCTCGAAGTCGACCACAACAGCTTCGAGGTCACCATCGGCGGCGCGACGACGAGCGACGCCCGCACCGAACTCAACGGTGCGACCGTACCGCGCTCCTACGTCACCGAAGTCCCCCTGGCACAGCGGTACTTCCTCTTCTGATCAGACACCTGCCCGGCCGCCGGCCCGCGGCCACGGCCGGGCCCCGGGGCGGGCTGATGCGCTCGCCTCGTCCACCGCATCACCATCCGACCCTGTGAAAGGCAGCCGCTCGCCCATGAGCCGCGCAGCCCTGCTCCTCCTGGCCGATGGCCGCTTCCCCGCCGGTGGGCACGCCCACTCCGGCGGCGTCGAGGCCGCCGTCGCCCACGGAGCCGTACACGACACCCACAGCCTGGAGGCGTTCTGCCGCGGGCGCCTGCACACCACCGGCCTGACGATGGCCGCCCTGGCCGCCGCGGCCGCCGGCGGATACGACCCGCTGTTGCTCGACAACGCCGCCGACGCGCGCACCCCCGCCCCCGCACTACGTGCCGTCGCCCGCAGACTCGGCCGGCAGATGATGCGCGCGGCCCGCGCCACCTTCCCGTCGACCGAACTCGAACACCTGGCCGCTGCCCGTCCCCAGGGCGCCCACCAGCCCATCGTCCTGGGCCTCGCCGCCCACGCCGCCGGGCTCGCCCCGCTGGACGCCGCCTATGCCGCCGCGTACGAGAACATCGGCGGCCCGGCCACCGCAGCGGTGCGCCTGCTGAGCCTCGACCCGCTCGACGCCTCGGGGCTGCTGGCCCGCCTCGGCCCCGAAACCGACGACGTCGCACAAGCCGCGGCCAGCGCCGCAACCCGCGCCATGACCGAGGGCCTCGACGCCCTGCCGTCGGCCTCCTCCCCCCTGCTGGACATCACCGGAGAGCAGCACGCCGCCTGGTCCGTCCGGCTCTTCGCCTCCTGACCAACACCCTGAACGCCAAGGGCCCCAAACGGAGTTGCCATGCACCTCGACCACTCTCTGCCTCACCAGCACGCCTCCAGCGCTTCGGCGACCCGGCCCGACGGCAGCCGCCGCGCTCTGCGCGTCGGACTGGGCGGCCCCGTCGGCTCCGGCAAGACCGCGACCGTCGCCGCGCTCTGCCGCACCCTGCGCGACCGCTGGTGCATCGCCGCCGTTACCAACGACATCTACACCCGAGAGGACGCCGAGTACCTGCTGCGCGAAGCCGTCCTGCCGCCCGAGCGCATCACCGCCGTCGAAACCGGCGCCTGCCCGCACACCGCGATCCGCGACGACATCTCCGCGAACCTGGAAGCCGTCGAGCACTTGGAAGCAACCCTCCACCCCCTCGACCTCGTGCTCGTCGAGTCCGGTGGTGACAACCTGACCGCCACCTTCTCCAAGGGCCTCGTCGACGTGCAGATCTTCGTCATCGACGTAGCCAGCGGCGACGACATCCCCCGCAAGGGCGGCCCCGGCATCACCACCGCCGACCTCCTCATCGTCAACAAGACCGACCTCGCCCCGCACGTCGGCGCCGACCTGGACACCATGGCCATCGACGCGAAACGACAGCGCGGCGATCTTCCCGTCGTCTTCACCAGCCTCACCTCCGACGACGGCATCGGCGAAGTCGCCGACTGGGTCACCGGCCACCTCACCAAGTGGCGTGCCGGGGCAGCCGTATGAGCCCCTCGTACCAACTCGCCGCAGCCCGAGCCACGTCCAGCCTCGGCAAACCTCCAGCCGGCGCCCAGGAGCCCGCCGGACACCCCGACGGCGTGCGAGCCACGGCCCGGATCCGCGCCGCGCACAACGGACGCGTCACCACCCTCCCGCAACTGCGCAGCGACGGCCCCTTCCACCTTCGACGCCTGCGCACCGACGGCAACGCCGCCACGGTGGGGATCATCAGCGCGATGAGCGCCCCGCTCGGTGGCGACCGGCTCACCCTCGACATCACCGCCGAGGACCGGGCAGAGCTGGAGGTCACCACGGCCGCCGCCACACTCGCCCTGCGCGGCCCCACCACCGACGCGGCCACCTACGACGTGCGCCTCACCGCCGGAGAACACGCGCATCTGCGCTGGCTACCACAGCCCCTGATCAGCGCCGTCGGCAGCAACCTGCGACAGACGTACACCGTCGAACTCGCCGCCACCTCACGGTTCGTACTGCGAGAAGAGCAACTCCTGGGCCGGGCCGACGAGGGACCAGGCCACCTCGTCAGCCGGATCCTGGTCCGCCGCGCCGGGCGCCCGCTACTCGACCAGCACACGGCGTACGGGGCCCCAGAACCCGGCTGGGACGGCCCGGCCGTCCTGAACGGGCACCGCGCCGTCGGCCAGCTCCTGGTCGTGGACCCGCGCCTCGACGTCCGACGAGACCCCGTGCTGCTCGGCGAAGGCGCCAAGGACGGGTGCGCCGTCCTCGCACCGCTGGCCGGTGGGCCCGCACTGCTCGCCACCGCCGTCGCGCCCACCACCTCAACGCTGCGGGAACTGCTCGACGAGGCGCACGCACACGCCCTCGCCCGCTAGCGCGGATGGGCCGCCGACCCGGCGTGCGACGGGCCCGCAGCGTCGGACCAGTCGCCACTGAGGTTTGAGATGAGCGGCTGCACCGGATCGTCGGTCACGGCGGCGGACGCGTGAACGCTGCTGGGTTGGATCGAGCCCGCCGAATCAGTCGAGGTCCACGCTTCGGCGCGTTGCTGGCGGAAGGGGGAGGTCGACGTGGCGCTGGTGTCTTCGATCGGGTGACAGGGCGGGGAATCGGCGTGGATGCGGTGGCGTGCCCGCGAGGCTCGGAGGATGCGTATCGCGGTGCTGGATGTGGACGGGACTCTGATTGCGGGCACGCTGGCCGGTCCGCTGCCGGCGATGCTTGCCGAGGTGGGGCTCGTTCCCCGGGACCGGCTGGCGCGGCTGCGCCGGGCGCAGGTGGCCTCGGATGCGGAGGATCCGCAGGCGGCGGCGCGGATGAACGAGTTGTTCGCCGCGATGCTGAGCGATGTGCCGTGCCGGGCAGTGTCCGCGGTGACGGCCCGGCTGTGGCAGCGGCAACGCAACCGGCTGTTCAACTTCACCAGGCCGCTGACCGCGGCGCTGAAGGAGGCCGGCTACGTGCCCCTGCTGATCTCGGGTGGCCCGCAGGAGATGGTGGCGTACCTTGCGTGTGAGCTGGGCGTGACCCTGTTCTGCGGCACGCGGTTCGAGGCGGCTGACGGGCTGTTCACCGGCCGGGTCGCCGCACCGGTCGCCGACGGCAAGGACAGGGCTGCACAGGCCCTGGCAGGCGCCGGGCGCATCGACTGGCCGGGGTCGCTGGCGGTGGGCAACTCCCTGGGCGACGTCTCGTCGCTGAGCCGGGTCGGCCGGCCCGTGGCGTTCGAGCCCTCCCCCGCTCTCAGGATGCTGGCCCGCCACCACTCATGGCCCGTGTGTGACCGCACCAGCCTGCTCACGTATCTGCGCGACCAGGCCGCCCTGCCCGTCTCCCCGCCAGCCCCGGCCCGCGACACGCGGTCGGCCCACCGCGCGGCGCCCCCGGCATCGGTGAGCAGCGCGACCCGGCGGCTGACCGAGCGGCTCCTCGCCCAGGTTGGCGGACAGGGAGCCGTCACGGGCGAGTGCAGCGGCCGGGTCACCGAGTCGGCCCTGATGCTGACCCTGCTGCGCCGTCAGAAGGCCCTGCCCGAGGTGCAGAGCAGGCTGCACGCCTACCTGTCGCGCAGCCGTGCGGCCGCAGACGCCTTCGATGCGGCGGTCATCGATGCCACCCTGGACGGCATTCCCGCAGGCGACCGGCACCGGCTCATCGAGCAGACCTTCGACGGTGCCGCCCAGCACTCCTCCGACCGCAAGAAGCTCGCTCTGGAGGCGATCCTCGCCGTCGTGGGACCCGAGCCCTTCCACGTCGACGCCCCGTCGCACGCGTTCGAGCACCACAACGAGGCCACCTGGACCCGCCTGCGGCAAATCGCCATCCACCACCTGCAGGTTCCCGACCCGGTTGCCCCGGAACTGACCGCGCGCCTGCTGCGGCTGACCGAACGCGGCCAGGACCGGGGAATCATCGAGGGCAACGTGTTCGCTCACCTGTTCGCCCTACTGTCGCTGCAGCGGACGGTGCCCGGCCACCGGGTCATCCACGACGGCATCATCGCGCTGGCCAAAGCCGTCCGCGACGACGGCGGCATGCCCTTCATCGCCAGCGAGGAGATCTTCTGCACCGCCACCGCCGGCCTCGCCCTGGCGCGCGCCGGCGCCGACCGGCAGGTGCTGCACACGATGGGCGACTACCTCGCATCGCAGCAGGCCGGCAATGGCGGCTGGGCCTACGCGCAGGACGTCGTACAGACCGACACGGACACCGCCACCCACGTCCTGTCCTTCCTGCGCGCCCTCGGCCCTGAGCGGTACCGGGCGAACCTCCACGCCGCCCGCCAGTTCCTGGCGGCGCACCTGGGCGAGGACGGCGGGATGCCCACCTATCTGCCCGGTCAGCCCTCCGAGCCGACCATGACCGCCAACACGATCACCGCCCTGCAGCCTTATCACTTCGTCCACGGCCCCCTGCTGGAGCGGGCAACCCGCTACCTCCTCAACGCGCAAAAACCCGACGGCACTTTCGAACGCAGCTGGAGCCTGAGCGAAGCCAACGCCATGCTCCGCGCCCTGAACGCCCTCACGCTCGCGCACCGCCACAACCCCTCAATGCATCACGGACGCCTGGGCCCGGCCATCGACTCCATCCACCAGCGCCTGCTCGTCACCGCCAACCCCGACGGCGGCTGGGGCCAGACCCCAGGGGAGGACAGCGACCCGATGAGCACCGCCTACACCCTCACCGCGCTCGCCCCCACCCACCGCACCCACCCCACCGCCCACAGCGGCCTGCACTACCTTCTGGGCGAACACAACCCCGACGGCGGATACACCTCACCCTCCGATCAAGCCGCCCCCCGCCCCCTGCGCTACACCATCCCCGTCCTCACCGACATCTTCGTCCTCCTCGCACTCACCCACTACGCGTGAAACAGCACCCGACCGGGCTCGAAGGGCAGGACACGGCTGCCGCACCAGGTGCTTCGGGGAGCCACCGGAACTCGTTGCTGAAGAGCGCAGGGGCCGCTCGTCGCCGAGTCGCCAGAGCTGGTTGTCCCAGCCCGAGCGGACCGGCCGAATCTCAAGGTCCGCCAAGTCAGGGGTGCTGGTCACCAACAAGATCACGGACAAAGCTCCTGCAGGTGCCGGCTCATTCCACGTGCTCCCCGAGTAGTGAGGGCGAGGGCCCGCGCAGATTCCCTCTGCGCGGGCCCTCGCTGTGTGGGCTTCATACAGGTGCTTTCCGCAGGCATGCGTTCAGGCAGACCGTGTGGTGAGGATCGCGGCGGCGCTGGCGGGCGGTCGGTGGCTATATGTCCCGTCGCGTCGAACACGGCGGTACCGCTGCCGGAGTTGTACGTCACCGACAGCCGGCTGCCGTCTGCGACCGGCGGCGGAGCCGAGGCGGAATCATCAGCCGCTCCACATCGCCCCTGATCGCAGCCATGCCTGGATGGAGGGAACTGCGTGTCGGCAGGAGCCGAGTCCGGACGCCGCCAGAAGGCCCTATCTCGTCGGCCCGTGGACTACCAACGCATGCCCAACTCGGTCAGTCTGCTGAGCCCTCGGAGTTGAGTCACTCAGGGCGGCGAACGCGGAAAGGAAGAAGCCCCCGTTGTTTGAGGTACTTGCCTCTCGGCCCGGAGGGCTGTTCCTTGCGGATCGACGACCCGGAACTGCGGGTCGCCGGGGCGAGACCGCGTAGCGCGCATCTCTATGGCAAGTTGGCCAGTTGTGCGGGCCCATCCCAGTGACGGTCGCTGACGAGCCATCAGGTCAATGTCTACCCCCAAGTGCCCCCGGCCTTGACCGTCCGGCGGATATCCGCGTGTTGACCAACTCAATCGCCTCCGTGGCACACGTTTGCCGGTCCCCCGGCCTGAGGGCTGCGCCTCCGCACGAGTCCAATAACAACCACTGCAGGCTCCGAGACTCGCAACACGGACAGCGCGCCCGTTGCGGGCTGGTCTCGCGGCGGAAGCGTCAGTGGTGTTCAGGTGAGGACGACTGGCTCGCCGCTCAGCGCCACACCTGCCTGACGTAGCTCACTGATCGCGGTGCTGGTGGTGTCGGCGGCAACGCCGGCGGTGTAGTCGAGCAGGACCCGTACGGCGAAGCCCGCTCGTACGCCGTCGAGCGCGGTGGCCTTGACACAGTGGTCGGTAGCGATGCCGACGACGTCGAGGTCACTGATGTGGCGGGAACGCAGCCAGTCGGCCAGCGACGTGCCGTCCTGGGCCGAGCCCTCGAAACCGCTCTTCGAGGCGGAGTATGCCCCCTTGTAGAACACCTCGTCCACGCCGCCAGAGGTGACGGCGGGCGCGAAGTCTGGATGGAATTCGCCTCCATCGCTGCCGACGACGCAGTGCTCGGGGAAAGAGCTCTGGAAGTCTGGGTGCTCGGAGAAGTGGGCCCCCGGGTCGATGTGGTGGTCACGGGTGGCGACGATGTGCGCGTAGCTTCCATCGGCACGCCTCACCAGGTCGGCGATGGCCACGGCCCTGCCTGCGCCGCCCTTCACCGGAATACTGCCGCCCTCGCAGAAGTCCTTCTGCACATCAACAACGATCAATGCACGGCGCACGGAGACCCTTTCCCTCGGGAGAACCCATTGCCGGTATGCTCGCTCCCTCCGTCGGTGGGCTGACGCAGCACTCGCCAGCACTCACCCGATAGGGACGCATTTGGTGAAAGCGTCCAGCTGCGGGTCGAGCACCTGGCCGAGAGACGAGCACCTGGCATAGCCCATGCGGTTGTCCGCCGTCCGGTGCATCGGGTCGATCGGCCGGCCTTGGAACCATGCGGTCGTCAGCCAGATGGTTCAAGGAAGTCGACCTCGACTGGGCCCGCAACCGCAGAGCTCCCTCTCTGTGGGGGCTGCGTAGAGCCGAGCCCGCACCCTTACGGGTGTGCTGGCTGGCCGGTGTCGGCGTACAAGGTCATGCGCAGAGGTCTGTACAAGATCACGTACAGAAGCCGGGTGCCACTCGATGGGGGCCGGCTGATAGCTGCCGAATTTCGGGCCGGGACGAGTTGTCCAGGGTGGGCGGAGCCCAGCGCGGAGCGCCGCCGTAGGCGCCCTTGACCACTCGGAGTGGCCCATAGACTTCCTCATCGGGCGACCCCACCACCCACTTCTTGCGGCTCAGTTGAGGCATCTGGATCTTTGTATTTGAGCCTGTACCGACCTGTGTACGTGAGCCAGTACCCCGACAGCCGGTATTGGCCGGGCGCGTGCGGCGCAGTGTGTCGTGCACGGGAGTGGAGTGGGTCAGGGGTGTGCGTCGGGCGCTGGTCGTCACACCCTGCCCCTCGTGCCGCTTGCACCCTGATGCTGGCGTGGACATGACCTGATCCCTGGAAGGGGTTCGAGTGGCTGACTCACCTCGTGACTGCGAGACGATTCTCGTGCAGGCCGCGACCTTGGTGCGGCCGTTGGTCCGGTCCCGGGTTCACGCACTGCCTCCTCAGGTCCGGCATGTCGCGGGGCTGCATTTCGGGTGGTGGACCGACGACGGCACGGTCCTGAACGCTCCGTCCGTCAGCAAGTGCGTCCGCCCGGCCCTTGCCCTGTTGGCGTGCCGGGCGGTGGGCGCAGACCCGTACGCCGCGCGGGCGGCGGCCGTGGCGGTGGAACTGGTCCACAATGCGAGCTTGCTCCACGACGACGTCATCGACCAGGATCCGCTACGCCGCGGCCGGCCCGCGCTCTGGGCTGCCAAGGGCGTTCCGGCGGCGATCCTCGCGGGCGACGCGCTGTTCTTTGCCGCCGTCCAGACCCTCGCCGAGGCGCCGGACGCGGGCCGGACGGTACCGGTGCTCCTGGCCGCCGTGCAGGCGCTGATCGAAGGCGAGTACCTCGACACCCTCATGGAAGCCGGCACCGACGTCAGTGAGGACCGGGCCGCGGCGGTCGCAGCCGGCAAGACCGGCGCGCTGCTGGCTTGCGCCTGCGAACTCGGCGCGATCGCGGGCGGCGCCACCGAAGAGCGTGCCCAGCTCCTTCACGCTTTCGGACGGCGTCTGGGTATCGCCTACCAGTGCGTCGACGACGTCCTCGGCATCTGGGGCGACGAGCCGGTGACGGGCAAGCCCGCCCTGTCCGACCTGCGCTCCCGCAAGGTCACCATCCCCGTCGCAGCCGCCATGGCCGGCCACACCCCACAGGCCCAGTCCCTGCGCGCCCTCTACCGCGCGAACGGGCCACTGGGCGAAACCGACCACGCGCGGGCCAGGGACCTGATCGAGCAGACCGGCGCACGGGAGGCCACGCTACGCCGCGCCCGCCGCCACACCACCGATGCCATGCACCTTTTGGACCAGGTGCAGCCGGAGCCGTTGGCGGCCGCCGAACTGGCGGCCCTCGCCGACCTGATCACCCGCCGCGACCGCTGACCCTTCTGGGGCAACGCTGTTCCCGAAGCCCACACCCGGTTCCTCACGCCGTTCGACCATCCGAAAAGGGAGAACTCAGAGATGAACCCTGCCGACCTCCCCGAGGGGTTCTGGACCTTCTACTGTCCCCTCGATGAGGAAACCGGTGCCGATGCGGAACGCCTGAGTGCCAACAGCGCCGCCTGGGCGCAGAAGTTCGACCTCGGCTGCGGTGACCCGAACCTTTCTGCGCTGTACGGGGTGGGAGGGGCCAGCTTGATCACCCATGTCTTCCCCCACGCCACCACGGACCCCGACCTGGCCCAGGCGTTGGCCGACTACAGTGGCTGGGCGTTCATGACCGACGACTTCATCGTGCCCGACCCGGACGCCAGGGCCGACGTCCTCCACACCGTGTACCGCTGGGCGCGCACCATGCACTGCCCGCGCTCCTGGGAGAGCCAGGGAACCCATCTCGACGACGCGCTGCGCAACGTCCTCGAGCGCCTGCGAGCCTGCATGAGCGATGTCCAGTACGAACGGTTCACCACCACGCAGGCGGGCTGGCTGCACGCCATGCTCTGGGAGAGAGCCCTGCGCGAACGCGGCACCGCTCTGACGGTCAACGACTACCTGGCCGTGCGCATCGACGCC
This sequence comes from Streptomyces sp. NBC_00775, assembly GCF_036347135.1. Classification (NCBI taxonomy): domain Bacteria; kingdom Bacillati; phylum Actinomycetota; class Actinomycetes; order Kitasatosporales; family Streptomycetaceae; genus Streptomyces; species Streptomyces sp. NBC_00775. The sequence goes on along the minus strand of NZ_CP108938.1, from coordinate 10,527,254 downwards.
GTCGGCGTCCACGCCACTCTCGGCTACCTCGACGCGGTCGAAGGCACCGAGACCACCGCTCAGGAATGGTCCTCGCCCCCAGTCAAAGCAGCAACCGAAGCAGGTCTCTTCGCCGCCGCTCTGGACAACGACCGCTACTCCTTCTACAAGGAGAGGGACCTGACGCAGGTCAACTACAACCTCTTCGGCGCACTCCAGCACGAACATCCAGACTGGACCCTCGCGCAGGCCATGCTCGAAGGCATCACGATCCGTGACACCATGCTCGCCTGCTACCTCCGCCTGCGCGACCAGATCCTCCCCGCTGCCAGCCCGGACCTACGCAAGTACCTCACCGGCGTGGAGCGGGTGATCAGCGGCGACATCACCTTCGGCACCACCTGCATGCGCTACTTCGCCCCCGAAACCGCCCCGGAAATCCGGCGCACCCCAACGCCCCCCACACACCTGAGCGATGAGCCGCTGCCCTACCCGACCATCGCCTGGTGGTGGGAGCACATCGCACCATGACAGCACCCCCGCATACCACGCACCCGCACAAGGCCCTGGCAGTGCTATGCACCGGACTGTTCCTGATCGGCCTCGACGTCACCGTCATGAACGTGGCACTGCCCAGCATCCAGTCCGAACTGGATCCGAGCCCGCAGGGCCTGCTGTGGATGGCCGACGCCTACACCCTCGCGCTGGCCTGCTGCGTCCTGGCAGCCGGAGCGTGGAGCGATACGCACGGCCGGCGCCGCGCCTTCACTCTCGGCCTGGCCCTGTGCGGAACGGCCTCGGCGGGCGGCGGGCTGGCCACCGGCACCGGCCAGGTCGTCGCGGCGCGGCTGGCGATGGGCTGCGGTGCGGCACTGCTGATGCCCTCCACCCTCTCGTTGATCACCGTGGTGTTCCCCGATCCTGCCGCGCGCCGGAAGGCCATCGCGGTGTGGACGTTCGTGGCCGGACTCGGGGCGCTGGCCGGGCCGGTCATCGGCGGCCTGCTGGTGGAGCACTACGGCTGGCGGGCCGGATTCTGGATCAACGTGCCCGTGGTCGTCGTGGCCCTGGCGGCGACCGGGCGGTGGGTGCCCGAGTCCCGGCACCCCCGCCCCGGGCCCCCGGACCGGGCCGGAATGGGGGCGGTCACCTGCGGGCTGGGGACCCTGGTCTGGTCGATCATCGAAAGCCCCGTCCGTGGCTGGACCGATCCTGCCATCGGAGCCGGATTCACCCTCGCAGCCCTGGTGTTCGCCTTCCTCCTGCGGTGGGAGAGGCGCCATCCCGCACCGCTCCTGCCGCCAAGGCTCCTTGCCGACCGCCGGTTCACCGCCGCCGCGGCCGCGCTGGCCTGGATGTTCTTCGCCCTCTTCGGCTCCCTGTTCCTGCTCACCCTCTACCTCCAGACCCAGCTCTACCTCACCCCCGCCCAGACCGGCCTGCGCCTGCTGCCGCTGGCCGCGGCCCTGGGCGCGGGGGCAGGCGCGTCGCTGCTGATCGCACCGCGCTGGGGCGACAGACTCCCTGTCACCACGGGGATGGTGCTGGTCGCGTCCGGGTTCGGATTCCTGGCCCTGGCCCCGCCCGCTTCCGGATACGGTCCCGCTCTCGGCTACCAGCTGGTCGCCGGCTTCGGCGCAGGGCTCGCGGCTGCACCCGCCACCGAGGCAGTCCTGGGCGCGGTGCCCGGCGAGCAGGCCGGCACCGGGGCCGCCATCAACGACCTGGTCCGCGAGGTCGGCGGAGCCCTCGGAATCGCCATCCTCGGCTCCCTCCTCGCCGCACACCACACACACCGCCCAGAACCCGGCACCCCACAGGGACCGTTGTCGCAGTCCACACCAGGTTCCTCCGCCGCGCCCCCGGAGGCGTCCTCGGTGACGTTCATGAACGGCCTGCACACCGCCTCCTGGGCCGCCGCGGCGGCCGCCCTGTCCGCCACGCTCATCGCCGCCGCCTGGCTGCCCCGCCGTGCAGGGCCCACGCACCCTGCCGGGCCTGCTCGCGCACCACAGCTGGAGAGTGAACCCCGAGGGACGTCACCTCCAGGCAAGCTCTACTGAACCGGCAAGGGCGTTGACCTGCGCCGGCAGACGTTCCTGCCGAAGTTCGACCTGAAAGACGCGTCCCGCGTGATCAAGCAGACCCTGGGTTGGAACCCGTCCGAAGCTCCGGGCTCCGAGGTCGGGGCGGTTGGCGTCTTCTCCGTCGAGGTTCGACGGCGTCGCCAACCGTCCGGCTATGACAGCGTCGCGACGAACCAACGCGACCCGGACGCGCCGGAGTTGGACGAGGACGACGACGGCGCGGAGTGAACCCGGGCGGGCACTCTTCGCAATTCATCGAAGCTGCAGCGATACGAGTCGTAGGCCAAGAACAGAAAGCACGGCTGCACGTTCCAGTCGGGTCGAACACCGAGGCGTATCCAGATCAACCCTCTGATCAGGCCTTTTGAATCGAACCTTCCGTGAGGCGGAAGCCGTATTGCGTCCCCGTGACGCCCTTCCGGACGATGTCGCCATCACCCAACGACGGGAGCCGCAGCCATGCCGCACATGACCGCCTTCGCCAGGAACCAGTGGTACTCGGCGAGCCCGGCTCCGGCTACGCGCATGCCTGCCATTCCCTGGGGGACATGCCGTAGGCGTCGCGGAACACCCGGCTGAAATGCGACGCGCTGCGGAAACCCCAGCGCCGTGCCACGGCGGCCACGGTCAGCTTTCTGTGTGACAGACGGCCCAGATCGTGCCGGCAGAATTCGAGCCTGCGCTGCCGCACCCACTGGCTCACCGTGGTGCCCTCGTTCTCGAAGAGCTTGTGCAGGTACCGGACGGAGATGTGGTGCGCGTCCGCGACCGACTGGGGTGACAGGTCCGGATCCATCAGGTGCTCGTCGATGAAAGCCCGGATCCGTGCCAGCGTCTCGGCGCTTACGTCTGCCGCGTCGGCTGTCTCCCGTCTGGTCCCCGTCCCCTCCGTGCAGAGTTCCATGACGAGCACGGCGAGCATGTCCACCGCACTGCGGGCGAGGCGATCGCCGATCCTCGACCCGTGAAGCTCCTCCTCGACGGCGAGCGAGGACAGAAAGACGGAGACCAGCGCACCCACACCTTCGCCACCCCGCACCGGAACGCCGACGACATGACGGAGGTCCGACTCCGATACACCGAGATGGCGCTTGGACACGCGGAAGACCGTCACCTGGCAATCGCCGTCGGACTGCACGACGTGGGGCCGATCGTGGTCGCAGAAAACCAGGTCACCGGGCTCCAGTGAGACCTGCGTCCCTTTGTGGGAGATCGTGGCCGCTCCGCTTACGTGCATTCTCAGGTAAAGGAATTCGGAGTCTCCCTTCTCCGGAAGCTGCGAGAGTACGTGGATGATCCCGGAATCAGTGTGCAAAGAGCGGGCGAATCGTTGCTTGAAAGGGGTTTTCGGCATGTGTGTCATCGTCAACTCCGCCATGAGAACTCCCACCGGGTCGTAGTTCGTTGTGCGTGATGGGGCTGCGCCGCTCCGGCGCCATCGCCGAGGTGTTCTCCGTACCGGGTGTCAGGCCCGACAGCAGGAGTGCAGCGCGTCGTGGAGGAATGCGCCGCCCTGCTGGGTCGCGGCCCTGGCGGCGCAGGTGTCCCTCATCGCGTTGAGCATGACGAAGTCATGGATGACGCCCTGGTAGCGCACGGCCGTGGTCAGCACGCCCGCGGCGCGCAGCTTGGCGGCATACGCCTCGCCCTCGTCGCGCAGGACGTCCGCCTCGGCCACGATGACCAACGCCTGTGGCAGCCCGCGCAGTTCGTCCAGGCTCGCCCGCAGTGGGGAGGCTGTGACCTGCGCGCGCTCGGCCGGATCGGTCGTGTACTGGTCCCAGAACCACTTCATCCCGTCGCGGCTGAGGAAGTAACCGCTCGCGAACTGCTGGTAGGAATCGGTGTCGAAACGCGCATCGGTGACGGGGTAGAGCAGTAGCTGCGCCGCGAGTTTGGGCCCCTTGCGCTGCTTGGCCAGGAGAGTGGTGGCCGCGGCCATGTTGCCGCCGACCGAGTCGCCAGCCACCGCGACGCGGTCCGGGTCGAGCCCGTGGGCGGCTCCTTCCTTCGAGATCCACAGCAGTGCGGCGTAGGTCTCCTCGATAGCCGTGGGGTACTTCGCTTCGGGCGAGAGGCTGTAATTGACGAAGACCGTCGCGGCGTGCGCGCGTACGGTGAGTTCGCGCACTAGCCGGTCATGGGTGTGGGCGTTGCCGAAGACCCAGCCGGCGCCGTGGAGGTACAGGACCACGGGCAGCGGGCCCTGGGCACCGGCCGGGCGGAAGACGCGTATCGAGACCTCGCCCGACGGGCCGCCCGAGATGGACAGGTCCTCCACGTCTGCGTCCGGGACCGGGACGTCGCCCTCCTGGGCTCTGTCCACGGCCTTTCGCCCCTCGACCGGGCCCAGGTCGTACAGGAAGGGAGGGTGTGCGGTCGCGTCGGCGAAGTCTTGCGCGGCCGCCTCGAGCATGGGTGGGACGGTGGACATGCTGTCCTCTTGCTGTGCGGGACGTGCCGCCAGAGGCGGCCTTACGCCCTTCACCCTCGCAAGCAGCCTGGCCCGCACGCATCAGTAAGTTGACGGTCCATCTCCGACGGCAGCAGCGACAGGTCGCCTCACCCGTCATCCGCGCCGTTCCTGTTGAGCCGGTCGTCAGCGCCGGTCGGCGAGAGCCTCCCTGAGGAAGTGGCCGCCCTGCTTGATCGCCGCCAGCGTCGGCGGGCTGTCCTGCAGAGGAATCAGGGACACGAAGTCGTGCACTGTCCCCAGGTAACGGGCGGCGATCACCGGGACGCCGGCCTGCCGCAGCAGGCGGGCGTACTGCTCACCCTCGTCCCGTACGACGTCCGCCTCCGCCGTCACGATCAAGGCGGGCGGCAGTCCCGCGAGGTCGGCCGTGGTCGCCCGCATCGGCGAGGCCGTGGGCTCCGCGAGTTCGCCCGCGTCGTCGGTGTACTCGTGCCAGTACGAGTCCAGAGCCTCACTCGTCAGGAGGTAGCCGGAATCGAACTGGTCCCGCGACGGGGTGGCGGAGTCCGGCTCGGTCATCGGGTAGTAGAGCAGCTGTGCGCGGATATCGGGGCCGCCACGCTGCTTGGCCATCATGGTGAGCGCCGCGGCCATGGTCGCGCCAGCGCAGTCGCCGGCCAGCGCCAGCCTGCGGCCGTCCAGGCCCAGGGCGTCGGCCTGCTCCGCCACCGAGGTCAAGACCGCGTAAGACTCCTCCAGCGCGACCGGGTAGCGGGCCTCCGGGGTGCGGGTGTATTCGGGCACCACGAAGGCGGCAGCGCTCGTGGTCGCCAGCTCGCCGATCATTCGCGCGTGGGTCCGGGCGTCGCCCAGCATCCAGCGGCCGCCGTGCAGATACACGACCACGGGAACGGGGCCCGTCGGCCGTGTCGGCCGGAACAACCAGAAGCCGACCAGCCCACGCGGGCCCACCGGTGCCACCCGGAACTCGGCGTCCAGGCCGAAGTCGTCGAACGTGTGGCCTTGGATCTCCAGCAGCGCCTGCCGTCCGTCGGCCGGACCGAGCTGGTGCAGGTAGGGCGGTGTGGAAGAGGCGTCGACGAGCCGTTGCACGAGGGGATCCAGGACGACGGCGGGGCGTTCCGGCCCGCCTCGGCCCCTTACGGGCTCGAATTTCAACGGTTCACCTTTCCTTCCATCGTCACGATCGATCGTCCGCTGGATGGTCTCCGACATCGCCCTACCCCGAGGGGCCCCGGTGACACTGCGGGAGCGGCCAGCGGTGCGGCTCGCGGTGGGATCACAGATCGTCGAACAGATCGCGGAGCTGGTTGCGGCTGCTGACACCGAGTTTCGGATACACGTTATAGAGGTGCGAACTGACGGTGCGCGGGGAGAGCATCAGTTGCTCCGCGATCTCCCGGTTGCGCAGGCCTCGTGCCGCGAGCCGTACGATCTGGCGCTGCTGGGCGGTCAGTTCCGCCAGTGGGTCGGCCTGGGCGGGAGCGGTGGCCACGCCGCTCGCCCGTAGCTCGGCGCGGGCTTCCTCGGCCAGGGCTGACGCTCCGAGCCGGGTGAACGACTCGAGCGCGGTGGCCAGGAGCGGGCGGGCCTCCAGGGAGCGCCGCCGTCTGCGCAGCCACTGCGCGTAGTGGAGCCTCGCCTGCGCCCGGGCCAACGGCCACTGATCTCCCACCGGGTTCACCGTGGCGAGTCGGAAGTGGTGTTCGACGTCTTTCGGATCACCGGTCAGCGCGGCGGCGTGGTGCATGAGCAGCGTCATCCGGTTGGTCGGCCGCGGCCCCGCCGCGGCGCGCACTGCCGCGAGGACGTGTGCCGCCTCGTCCTGCCGGCCCGTCCGCTGGGCGGCCGCGGCGAGGTCCGCGATCGACCTGGGTGACAGGAAGTAGTGCAAAGGCGTGCCGTCGTCATCGAACAGCGACCGGTACTGCCGGAACGCGCTGTCGAAGTCGCCGGCCGCCGTGGCAGCGGTACCGGCGGCCCGCAGGATGCGTGCGTGGGTGGCACGGTTCTCCTCCAGTGCGACTGCCGTCCAAGCCGGGTCCGCCGTCATGCCGACGGTGTCGCCGCGCAGGGCCCGCAGGGTTGCCCGCAGTGCCTCGACGTCAATCTGCACAAACGTCAGCTTGTGCACCGCCGCCAGCGCCGCGGTCCTCTCCAGGTGTTCGTCGGCCTCCGCCCACCGGCCCGTGTCGATGAGCGCCCCCGCCATCGCTGTGAGCGTGGGCACGGCGGGGCCCATGGCACCGTACGCGCTGAGCAGGGCGTACACCCGACGGAAGGTCTCCACGCACAGGTCGGACTCGTCGGCGTACCAGGCCACCCCGCCGATCCCGAGGGCCCGGGTCATCTCCGCGACGCTGGTCGCCGGCGCCGGCGCGCCCGCCCGCCGACGGATACCCCGCAACATCTCGGTGGCCTCTGCCGGGTCGGCCGCGGCCAAGGTCACGGCCCGCACGGCGGCCCAGCTGTCACTCGTCGCCAGTTCGGAGTAGGGCGTGTCGCGGTTCCTGGCCCCGGCCTCGTCCACCAGGCCGGCGACCGGGCGCCCGACCTCGGGCAGGCCCGACTGGTACGCGACGGCCGCGAGCACGCTTGCCACGGCGAACACGGTCATGCCGGACTTGGGGGGATCCGGCTCCAGCGCGCTCATCAGCACCCGGGACGCCTGGCGCTGGTAACCGAACAGCGACAGGGCCATGCCCGCACCACAGGCCGCCATGCCCAGCAAGTCACGGTCCTCGGTCAGTGCGGTGGCCTTGTCGTACAGCTCGCTGACCCACGAGGGGTCGGCGGCGTTGGTGGCGGCGTGCAGCGCCTTCACGTACCGGCGCGCCCGGTCGGCGGTCGCGGGGCTGCACTCGGCGGACCGCTGCAGCGCCTGGGCCGCCGCGTAGAAGCCGCCGCGCCGCTCGGCGAGTTCGGCGGTGTCCTCCAGCGCCGCGGCCACGGACTCGTCGTGGCCGATGCATGCGGCGGCCAGGTGCCAGGCGCGGCGGGCCGGTTCGGCCGTGAGTGCGGCCGCCAGATCCCGGTGCGCCTGTTGTCGGAGGTAGGCCGGTGCCGTGTGGTAGGAACCCGTGCGTGCCAGCGGGTGCCGGAAGAGCACCCGCCCGTCCATGATGGCCACGAGGCCTGCCTCCTCGGCCGAGGCCCACGCCGAGAGATCGGGCCCCATGCCCGCGGCGGCCATGATCGTGGCGAGGTCTTCGCCTTGCGACGCCGCGGCGTACAGGATCAGCCGCTGGGTCGTCATGGGCAGGCCGCGCAGCCGGGCGGCGTACAGCTCCTGGATGCGCTCCGTCTGCGGCAGTGCGCTGCCCGGCAGCACGCCCGTGCCGTCTGCTCCGGGCGCACGGCACAGTTCGATGATGGCCAGCGGGTTTCCTCCGGCCTGCCGCAGCAGTTCGATCCGCGTCCGGCCGGTGGGTGCCTGCGGCTGGGCGTCCAGGAGTTCGGCCGCGGCCTGTTCGGTCAGCGGCCCCAACAGCACGGTAGGCAGGTCTGCCGTAATCCCCGCGGGGGCCGTCTGCCCGCGTGCGGTCAGCAGCACGGGCACGTCCTGTGCCGTGATACGGCGCATCACGAAACCGAGCACGTCGAGGGAGTCCCGGTCGAAGTCCTGGACGTCGTCGAGGGCCAGCAGGACGCGCTGCCTGTCCGAGACCTCGCTCAGCAGGGTCAGAACGGCCACACGCAGCAGCATGGGGTCGGGCGGACTCTCGGCGGGAGCGATACCGAACGCCGTTTCGAGCGCATTGCGCTGGTGGTCGGCCAGGGTGGCGACGTCGGGCAGCACGGGCAGGAGCAACTGGTGCAGGGACGCGAAGGACTGCTGCGACTCGGTCTCGACGCCCTGGGAGGCCAGGACGAGCGTTCCACCGTCCCGCGCGTGGTCGACGGCGACCGCCAGCAGCCTCGACTTGCCCGTGCCGGCCTCGCCGAGCAGAAGCAGCATCCGCGGTTGGCCGCGGCCCTCGACGATCGCCAGGAGGCGGGCGATCTCCACCTCCCGGCCCAGCAGGGACCCACCAGGTTCGTACGGGCGCAGGGTGCTGCGGCTACTCACCATGCCGGGCCTCGGCTCCAACGCCCGCGCAGGTTATCCGGGGAACATCCTTCAAGAGTTCGGCCAACACGATGTTCTCCCTTGCCACGTGCACACCACCCTGCCCGTCACAGCGCGGGGCAGGTGGCCCATATCTTGCCATCTGTCTCATTCGGCCTGTCCCGAAGAGCGATCTTGGGCAGAGCCAGATCACGGTGGGGCGCGCCAAAGCCACAGGCTCACCGAACCGTAGCGCGCCACCCTCGCGGAGCTGGGCGTGGATTGGGCGTGACACCAGCATCGGGCGGCCGTTGAACCGGCCGGGCACACCCAGCAATGTCACCGGGATGCCGTGTCTGCGGGCGCTCGCATCCGGGCAGCGATGGGCAAAGCGGAGCCGCCAAGCCACCCGCGTGATCGGCTCTTTGGGGCAACGGCTCAGCTTCTCGGCGAGCGCGGAGGGCGACCATCTCGCCGCCTGTTGTCCTCGAACGCACCGCTTCTTGCCTGGAAGTGACAGGAAGGGACGTGTCCCGTGTCCCGCCCCGCTGCTGCGCAAGGCCTTCGCGGACGTCCATCCCCGCACCCCTCAAAGACGCGGACGGAACACAGCTGGTGCACCAACAGACAAGGCGCCTCCCCCGGCCGCCCCTAGCGTGCTGCTCAAGCCTGCGGCCTACCACCCGACTCGGACACCGCCTGCGCCACTCCCACCCGGCAATGCGCCTCGACCAAGGCAACCGTCCATGCCTCGTGGCGCCACTCGTTCCCAGCACAGGCAGCGGACCCGACCCCGGCCGCACATCATCCGATCACCACGACATCAACAGGGAGTTGTACCTTGTCCCGTTCCGACAGCCCGACCGTCGTCCTGGTCCACGGCGCCTTCGCCGACGCGTCCAGCTTCGCCCGCGTCATCCCCGAGCTGATCGCCCGCGGCCTGGAGGTGGTGGCGCCTGCGGTGCCCAACCGCAGCCTGCTCGGCGACTCCGCCTACATCGCCTCGATCGTCCGTGAGATACCCGGACCGGTCATCCTGGTCGGACACTCCTACGGCGGTGCCGTCATCACCGTCGCCGGTGTGGAGGACAACGTCAGGGCGCTGGTCTACCTGGCCGGGTACGCCCTGGAGGAGGGCGAGAGCCTGGGCGAGCTGCAGGGTGGCTTCCCGGACTCCGACCTCGCCGCCGCGCTCGTCTACACCCCCTTCCCGATCGAGGGCTCCACCACTGCCGGCACCGATGTGACGGTCCAGATCGACAAGTTCCCGTCCATCTTCGCCGCCGACGTCGACCCCCGCCTCGCGGCCGTCCTCGCCGTCTCCCAGCGTCCGCTTGCCGCACAGGCCTTCACCGAGAAGGCACCAAAGGCGGCGTGGAAGACCAAGCCCTCCTGGGGTCTGGTCGCTGCAGCCGACCACACCATCAACCCTGATGTGGAGCGCTACGGCTACCAGCGGGCCGGCATGACCACCGTCGAAGTCGACTCCTCGCACCTGGTGATGCTCGCCCACCCCGAGCGCGTCATCAAACTGATCGAGGAGGCCGTCCGGGCCACCGCCCACTGAGTTCGGCCTGCCCCTCGGCCGGTTGCCGTCGGGCGCCGACCACAGGCCGACAGCCGCTTCTCCGCGCCCTGACGCTCAGGGCCACGCCGCCCCCGCATGACGGCTTTGACCGGCGGCACTCTCCCGCTGCCCGACCGCGCGATCATCTTCGGACGCGGCTGATCCGGGCTGCCGCCGAACCCTGAGGCGACTGCTCACGCGCCCCCGTCCCGTCCCGGGACACATCCCTTCCCCCGGTAGGAAGTCAACGATGAACTCACCGATCTCCCGCCGCACCGTCACCGCCTCCCTCCTGGCCGGCGCCGCCGTCCTGGCGACCCCCCGCGCCGCGTTCTCGGCCACGTCACAGGCGGACCGGTCGGCCGACTCGCACCAGCACCCGGCCAAGCCCACGATCGTCCTGATCCACGGCGCGTTCGCCGACGGCTCCAGTTGGAGCGCCGTCGTCGCGCGCCTCCAGCGGCAGGGACACCACGTACTGGCACCAGCACTGCCGTTGCGTGGGCTGGCGAGCGACGCTGCCTACATCCGCAGCGTCCTGGACAGCGTCCCGGGACCGATCGTGCTCGTGGGCCATTCCTACGGCGGATCGGTCATCAGCCAGGCCGCGGCCGAGTTCCCGCGGGTCAAGGCACTGGTCTACATAGCCGCCTTCGTCCCCGACGTCGGTGAAAGCGCGCTGGAGTTGACGAACAAGTACCCCGGCAGCACCCTGGCGCGGGCCACGTCCACCCAGTCCTACCCGCTGCCCGGCGGCGGCACCGGCGAGGAGCTGATCATCAAGAGAGGCCTGTTCCGCGAACAGTTCGCGGCCGGCGTCCCCGTCCCGACCGCCCAGGTGATGGCCGCGGGTCAGCGTCCGATCGCCGTGGCCGCCCTCCAGGAGAAGGCCACCGCGGCCGCGTGGAAGAAGATCCCCAGCTGGTACCTCGTGGCCACCGAGGACCGCAACATCCCACCGGCCGCCGAGCAATGGATGGCCGACCGGGCCGGCGCCCGCACCATCACCGTGCGCGCACCCCACGCGGTCGCCGTGAGCGACCCCGGCCCCGTCACCGACCTGATCCTGCGCGCTGCCCGCTGAGCGGACCGAGGTGGGGATCACTCACGTGGGGAACCGGGCATCAGGGGGATCCCGCGGACGGGATGCTTGCTCAGGACGGAGACCCGGTTGAACGCGTTGATGGTGATCGCCACCCAGATCACCGCGGAGATCTCGTCGTCGTTGAGAACTTGGCGAGCTGTTTCGTAGGCGCCCTCCTGCGCGACGGCGTTCGCGGGCTCGGTGGTCGCCTCAGCCAGGGCAAGCGCCGCGCGTTCCCGTTCCGTGAACAGTTCGGTGTCGCGCCAGGCGGCCAGCACGCCCAGACGCTGGGTGGTCTCGCCGGCGCGCAGCGCGGCCCTGGTGTGCACGTTGAGGCAGTAGGCACAGCCGTTGATCTGTGACACGCGGAGGTTGATCAGCTCTACCAGGCTACGGTCCAGCCCCGCCTCGGCGGCGACCGTGCGGACCGCATCGGCCGTCTCGACCAGTGCGTGGTAGGCCTTGGGGCTCTGCTTGTCGATGAAGACCCGCCGGCTCGCGGGGTCTGCCGTGGTGTCACTCAACGTGGACTCCTTCAGGGCCGCTCCCGGCCCTCGCTCGCTCTGCCGTGCATGTGATGGGGCATGGAATTACTATCAGGCATGATTGTTGAATATGAAATCATCCTCGAGCGTGAGAGGGCATGCGATGAGCAACGTCGAAGCGGATCCCACCGAACTGCGCTGCGGCGCCGCGGACCACGGTGATGCCGCGCCACAGGTCGACGTGCTGACCGCGCGGGACGTCCCGTTGGGCGGGCCAAGGGCGATGCCGGTACGGCGCACGCTGCCGCAGCGTGCCCGCACGCTGATCGGAGCCTGGTGTTTCGTCGACCACTACGGCCCCGACAACGTCGCCGACACGGGCGGCATGGACGTCGCTCCCCATCCGCACACCGGCCTGCAGACCGTGAGCTGGCTGTTCAGCGGAGAGATCGAGCACCGCGACAGCCTGGGCAGCCACGCGTTCGTACGGCCCGGTGAGCTGAACCTCATGACGGGCGGGTACGGCATCAGCCATTCGGAAGTCTCCACCGCCCGCACCACGATCCTCCACGGCGTCCAGTTGTGGGTGGCGCTTCCCGATGAACACCGGTACACCGGCCGGGACTTCCGGCACTACGTGCCGAGCCCGGTCCGGGTGGGCGGGGCAGACATCAGAGTGTTCCTGGGATCCCTCGCCGGTGACACCTCTCCGGTACGGACGTTCACGCCCTTGCTCGGCGCCGAACTCGTCCTCGATCCGCGCTCGACGGCCACACTCCCCGTGGATGCCGCGTTCGAGTACGGCCTACTCGTCGACCAAGGCGAGGTCCGCATGGCCGGAACACTCCTGCGCCCGGCGGAACTGGGCTACCTCGGCACGGGAATCGACACACTGACACTGACGAACGAGACGGACACCACCGCGCGGGCGGTCCTGCTCGGCGGGACGCCGTTCGAGGAACAGATCGTCATGTGGTGGAACTTCATCGGCCGCAGCCACGAAGACATCGCCGAAGCCCGGGATGCGTGGGAGAGCGCATCCGACCGCTTCGGCAGCGTCGATGGTTACGACGGCGACCGCCTTCCCGCGCCTGCCCTTCCGAACGTCACCATCACACCGCGCAAAAACCCGACGCGCCGCTGAAAGGCATACGATGACACAGCCCACCTCCGCTCCGATCGTCCTGCAAGTGGACGCCAAGCACAGGTACGAAATTCTGGTAGCCGGCAAGACCGCCGGCCTCACCGCGTACCGCGACCGCGATGACCAGCGCGTCTTCTACCACACCGAAATCGACGACGCCTTCGCCGGGCAGGGCCTGGCCTCGCGCCTCGTCCAGGAGGCCCTGACCGACGTACGTGCCTCCGGGAAACGGATCGTGCCGGTCTGCCCCTACGTTGCGAAATTCCTCAAGAAGCACGACGAGTTCGCCGACATCACCGACCCCGTGACCCCCGAAGTCCTGCAGTGGCTGGAGACCGCGCTGGCGAGGTGAACTCCAGGCACTCATTTCGTCTTGCGGACTCGAGTGCGATCTCGTCCGTATCCACCAGAACAGCCGCCCGAGGCACATGGCCGACGGCACCAGGCCAGGCCTGTGCTGGCGCGGGGCACGGGTGTTTCTTTGTGTAGCACCCCACTGTGCGGTGAGGGACAACAAGCAGTGCGCGGCCACGAGGGTCGTGCTCAGTTCGCGCTCAGCTTGTCCCTCAGCCGGCCGCGAGAGGTGATCCCGAGCTTTCGGAAGATGCGGTACAGGTGCGCGCCGATCGTTCGCGGTGACAGCTACAGTCCTGGCCTGTCTCCTTGTTGGAGAGGCCTTCCGCCACGAGCTGGGCGATCTGCAGCTCTTGAGGTGTCAGCAGGTCCCACTCGGTACGGCTTCGACGCTTGCTCTGCCCTCGCCCGCTGAGCGGAGTTCCTGGCGGGCGCGTTCATACCAGGGCTCCACGCCGAGGGCCGCGAAGGACTCTCGGGCGATCCGGAGCAGGCCGATCGGAAGCACTCTTCCGCATGCTCATCGGCGGAGAGCAGCGCACGGGCGAATCCCAGGTCTATCCGGATCAGTTGGGCCTCACTGGATCCGGCGGACGCGTCGAGCTGTTGCAACGCGACTCTCGTCATGGCTCGTCGATCGTCATCCGTTGCAGCCTCGGCCAACTCCGCGATGGCGATGGTCTGCAGGGACGGATGGTAAGCCGGGTCGGTCGGGTCGAACACCCGCCAGACGCAGTGGAACGCCTCGGCGTCGTTGCCGGCGGCGAGCCCGATGCGGCCGCGCGTGATCTGGATGAACGCGAGGTTGGAGAGATTGGCCACGGACAGCCCTTGCCGCTCCGCCTCGTCGATGGCAGAAAGCGCCGTGTCCAGATCTCCGTGCAATGCGGCGAACTGAGCCTTCGCGATTCGCGCGCCGGTCAGTCAGCGCGGCTGGGGGTTCTCCTCGGCCAGACGCGTCGCCTCGGCGACAGCCGGTAGTCCGGTCTCCCAGTCGACCGTGTGCACGGTGCTGAAAGCAAGGGACACCGGTGTTTGGGCCAGCAGGCCCAGACCGACTTGGTGGCCACCCTCATCACCGAGCGTGCCATCGGTGACGTGGAGGGCACGCTCGATTCCCGATACGCCCAGGCCTGGGAGGTCTGCGCCAACGTGGAACGACACCTTTCAGCGCCGTCGGCTGCAGGAGTGTGCCAGGGATCTCGCCCGGGGCGACAGCGGTGAGAGGACGGTCGTCGGCGTGGTCCGGCGTTGGGGTTTCACCAATCCGGCCCACTTCAGCCGGCTCTTCCGCGATACGTACGGCATGACTCCGAGCCGGTGGTGCGACACTCGGGCGGCGCTGCGTCGTCCGAGCCGTCAGCCGTGGTGGACGGGCCTTGCCCGACGCCAGTGGAGAACAACTGCATTGCGCCGGAACAGGTGCAGCGGGAGGCTCGCCATGGCTGTGGCGAGCAGTGCCTTCACGATGATCAGCAAGTGGAGCGGACCGCTGATCGCGTCCGCCTCCCACTCGACGTCGAGGAAGACGATCTCCGTCGTGCTCCGCGTGCTTACAAGAAGCACGACCTCAGACCCGCAGTGACAGAGCGCTCGGAGACGGTGGGCTCGACCTGCCGCGAGGCGGCCACGCATGGCGTGCCCGCGGAGAGCCGCGACCTGCTGGACTTCACGCACGCCCTCGGGCGTTTCCACGCCGACGTAGAATGTGAGCCCGCCACCGATCTGCCGCCCGAGGTGCTCGCCGGTCCTTCCGGCTCTGAAACCCCAGCACCGGCAGGCGGCCCCGGAGGGCGCAGTCACGAGTCGGCATGGGCTGAGCCCTGTTTCGGCCGACGAGTGCGGACAGGAAGGCGCGTGAATGGCGGGGTCAAGCGGATCGCTGTCCCGTAACGGTCTGCGCGGTCGAGAGGTCGAGCTCGAAGAGCTGCAGGCATTGATCGCCTCGGTGGCCCGGACCGGAAGCGGCGGGTTGGCCCTGATCCAGGGGGAACCCGGCATCGGTAAAACCACGCTGCTCGCCGAGACCGTCACCAGGGCCAGGGCAGCGGGATTCTCGGTCGGCCTCGGTAAGGCCGATGAGCTGCATCACATGGTGCCGCTCTCGTCGTTGGCGGCCTCCCTCCTGCACGGCGATCAGCCGCTGCTGTCCGGCGATGCCTTTGCCGACCTTGCGCGCAATCAGGATCAGCGGATCTGGCTGGTGGAGCGCCTGGCGGAGGCGATCGAAGCCAGAGCCGGCAGCGTGCCGGTAATGATCGCCCTGGACGACGTGCAATGGGCCGACCCGCTGAGCCGGTTCGCCCTGAAGCAGCTTCCGAGACGCCTGCGGACCTCACCGGTTCTGTGGATGCTGGCCGGGCGACTGGAGCCCGCCGGCCCAGCGGAAGAGGTCGTCGCCGCCGCGACGGACGCACTCCCGACGCTCACTGTGCCCTTGGGGCCGCTGTCCGGCGCGGCCATCGGCCAACTGGCCGGCGACACGCTGGGTGCCGCCGTTGACGAGCGGGTACGGGACTTGCTCGACGGGGCCGGCGGGAACCCGTTTCTGGCGGTCGAGATGCTCGCGGGACTGCGGACCGCCGGGGCCTCGGGTGAGCTTGTGCCCCCAGGGCTGGTGGTGGGTGTGCGCGGCAGACTCAGGTCCCTGCAGCCCAGCACCCTGCGCTTCCTTCAGATGGGAGCGGTGCTGGGACACAGGTTCGCCTTCCACGACGCCGCCGCGCTCTGCGGCCAACCGTCCACCGCGTTGATCGCGGCGCTCGAGGAGGCGGTGCGCGCCGGGCTTCTGGACGACGACGGCGATCAGCTGGTCTTCCGGCATGATCTGCTGCGCCAGGCGGTGTACGTCGACATCCCGCCGTCAGCTCGCAAGGCCCTGCACCGAGAGGCTGCCCACCACCTTGTCTCCGCAGGCCACCAGCCGATCGACGCGGTGCCGCACATTCTCAAGGGTGCCCTGCCCGGAGACGAGGAAGCCGTGGCGCTGCTGCGGCGAGCCGCTGACGAGCTAGTGCCCGTCTCGCCGGGCCTGGCGGCCGACCTGATGACGCGCGCCCTGGAACTGGTGCCGTCTGCCCGGCCGCTGAGGTTCGACGTGGGTGAGCAGGCGATCGTCTGCCTGACACGGGCCGGCAGGAATCGAGAGGCGTTGTCGACCGGCGACCAGCTGCTGGCCTGCCGACCGCCACTGGAGGCGTTCAGCCGGCTGCAGGCCGCCCTCGGCAAGACGCTGTGGAACATGGATCTCGCCGACGAGTTGCGCCGCCGGGCCGAAACGGCCCTCGCGATCGGGGGCGCCGCCCCGGAGGTCGGGGCGAGGCTGGCCGCCCTGCGTGCGTTGGCTCTGTCCCGGGGTCACGATCTTGTCGCGGCGCGTGAGGCCGGCGAGACCGCGCTGGGTCTCGCTACCGCGATCGGTGACCGGGAGGCGCACGTCCTGGCCCTGTCCGGGCTCGGCGAGATCGCGCAGAACGCGGGTGAGAACGCCGTCGCACTGGAGCGCTTTGCCGCGCTCAGCGCCGTCGATTCCGCCTTCCTTCCCGAAGAGATCGTCGCGCACCAGCACGTGGACGACTTCGTGTCGAGCGAACGACTGCTCCTGCGGGCAGCCGACAAACCCGGGGCGATGCGTCAGGCAATGGTGCTGTGGGCACAGGGCCAGCACGATCTGGCGCTCGGACGGCTCGACGACGCCGACGCCGACTTCGTGACCATGGAGCGCCTGGAAGACGACGTGCAGGTCCCCGTCCAGCAGGTGAACTCTCGCGTGATCCGCTCCCAGATCGCCCTGCTGCGCGGCGATCGGGAAGCGGCGCGGGAGCACCTGGCCGCAGCGCAGGAAAGGCTGGCGGTCAAACCGAACCCGGGCAACACGGCCGCGGTGCGCTTCCTGGAAGCGGTCCACGCCGAGGCCGACGGGGAGATCGGGCTTGCCATCGACAAGATTCGCCAGGTGCAGCAGGAAGGTTTCTTCATGCGCTGGCGGCTGTTGCGCACCTGGGTCGATTCCGCGATACGCATGGCTCTGCGAGGCGCGGAGCAGGAGCTCGCCGAGGATCTGGCCGCACAAGCCGAAGCCCACGCCGAACGCAACCCGGCCGTGCCCACCGCCACGGGCATCGCCGCGCAGGTCCTCGGGCTCGTGAAAAACGATCTCGCCTTGCTGGAACGCTCCGTAGCACTGCTCAAGGCAAGCCCTCGCCCGTTGGTCCGGGCCGCCGCCTACGCCGATCTCGGACAGGCACTCCTGGCAGCAGGCCGCAGACCTCAGGCCGTGGCCGCCCTGACGCACGCCCACGGCACCTTCGCCGAGTCGGGCGCCCACGCGGCAGCGTCACGCGTACAGCGCGATCTGGAGGGTGCGGGTGCCGGCAGCCGCGGGGCAGCGGCCATGCAGCGCCCTGTCCAGGGATGGGGGGCCCTCACGGTCTCGGAGAAGAAGGTCGCGCACCTCATCGCGGAGGGTCACACCAACCGGTCGGCCGCCGACGTACTCATCGTCTCCCCGCACACGGTCAACACCCACCTGACCTCCGTCTTCCGCAAACTGTCGGTCAGCTCCCGGGTTCAGCTCGCCAACGTGGTCATGGCCTTGCCCGACAGCTGAGGGGACCTGTTGGTACGTTCGCGCGATGCCCCGCCCTACCTGAATGCGTTTGGCTGAGGCACCCCCAAACTCAGTCGGAGGCCACCGGCATGCACGAACCCACCCCCACAGCGCCGATCATCGTGCTTGTACATGGGGCGTTCACCGATGCCTCATCCTGGGCGGGGGTCATCAGCCTCCTTCACGCCACCGGATCAACGGTGCGCGCCCCGGCGAACCCGCTGCGCGGCCTGGCGCAGGACGCCGCCTACATCAGGAGCGTGGTGCGCGACATCGACGTCCCCGTCGTGCTGGTCGGCCACGGCTACGGTGGCGCGGTCATCACACACGCCGCCACCGACGCAGACAACGTCATCGCGTTGTGCTACGTCGCGGCATTCGGCCTCGACGCCGGCGAGTGCGTCCTGGACATCACGAGCCGCTTCGCCCCCATGCCGGTGGCCGACCCGACCGTCACCGCCGCACTCCCCGCCCGGTTTCCCGACGGCCCGGAAAGCGAGCTGTACATCCGTAAGGAACGGTTCCCGCAGATGTACGCCGCCGACCTGCCCTCCCGCGTCACGAGTGTGATGTCCGTGGCACAGCGCCCGATCGCCCGGAGCGCACTGACCGGTAGATCCGGCCCGCCGGCATGGGCCTCCAAGCAGTCCTGGTACGCCATCGCGATCGCCGACCGGATGCTCAACCCCACCGCTCAGCGCTTCATGGCACAGCGGATGGCGGCGACCGAATATGTGCTGGACGGTTCGCACGCCGTTGTACTGTCGCAGCCCCGCGCCGTGGCAGCGATGATCCGGGAAGCCGCCGGACAGGGCACTGGGCGCGACGACGGCGATGGGCTTCGACCAACCTTCTGAGCAGGTGAAGGAGGTGATCGCAGAGTCTCTCCGAGCGCCGCTTCACTGACAGTCGTTCGAATCGGATGACGCTGGTAGGGACCGTCTCATCTGGCGACCTCGGGCGCCTGGCCTTCGCCCGCGCGCTTAGGCTGAGCGGGTCGCCACGGGAGGTCCTGGACTCCGCTTTCACCTTCCGACACCGACACTCCGGCCACAGACGTCACTCGGTAAAGGCACCACCATGATCTCACCGGCCAGACCGCCGGCGCGGCGGATCGCCGCCCTCCTGGGCACCGTCGCCCTGATTCTGGCTGCCACCGGGTGCGGTGGCGGAACCGGCACCGGATCCGCCACAGGCAAGGTCACCTCGATCACCGCACTTGACTATTACACCGACGAACCTGAACACGCTCAATGGGGCGAGTTGCTCACCGCCTGCGGCAAGAAGGTCGGCGTAACGGTCGAGCACACAAGCGTTCCGGGGGCGTCGCTCGTCCCCAAGGTCCTTCAGCAGGCATCGTCGCGGACCCTGCCCGACCTGCTGATGCTGGACAACCCCGACGTGCAGCAGATCGCGCAGTCCGGCGCGCTGACCCCGCTGGACCAGTACGGCATCGACTCCAGCGGCTTCGCCAAGGGCATCCTGTCGGCGGGCACCTACAAGGGAAAGGTGTACGGGCTGGCGCCCAACGTCAGCACGATCGCCCTCTTCTACAACAAGGACATGCTCTCCAAGGCCGGCGTCACCGTGCCGAGGACCTGGGACGAGCTGAAGGCTGCGGCGGCCAAGCTGACCCGCCCGGGGCGCTACGGCATGGCGGTCGACGCGAACGCCACTTTTGAGGGCACCTGGCAGTTCCTGCCCTTCCTGTGGTCCAACGGCGGAGACGAGAAGCAGTTGGACACCCCGCAGGCCGCGCAGGCACTCAAGCTGTGGGTCGACCTGGTGAAGAGCGGATCCATGTCGAAGTCGGTGCTGAACTGGACGCAGGCCGACGTCCACGATCAGTTCGTCGCCGGCAGGACGGCCATGATGATCAACGGCCCCTGGCGGATCCCCGCCCTGAACAAAGACAAGAACCTGCACTGGGGGGTGACCCCCATCCCCGTCCCGCAGACGGGGCAGACCCCTGTCACACCGCTCGGCGGTGAGGTGTGGACGGTCCCGCAGAGCGCTTCCAAGGCCCGGCAGCAAAAGGCGGCCCAGGTCCTCGCCTGCCTGAACGAGTCCACGAACATGCTCACCCTGGCCAAGCAGCACTTCACCGTGCCCTCCCGCTCCACGGTGGCCTCCCAGTACGCCGAGCAGGTGCCGTCGATGGCTGCCTTCGTCAAAAGCGTTGAAGCGGCACGGGCCCGTACCAGCGAACTCGGCGTCAAGTGGCCCAAAGCGGCGACCGGGATCTACACCGCGATCCAGTCCGCGCTCACGGGCGAGCAGACACCGGAGGAAGCGCTCAGACATGCGCAGCAGATCGCGACCGGTTCCTGACCCGTCCCCGGCCCTGCGGATGCGCACCGGGCAAGACGACGGCGACGGCGACGCCGGGACACCCGCCGGCGGCGCGGCTAAGAAGGACGAGGACGCGCACGCCAGGGACCGGGCCGTGGCCCGGGCACGCCTTTGGGAGCCGCTCGCCCAGTGGATGTTCATCGTGCCCGCCGCGGCATACCTGCTGCTGTTCTTCGGCTACCCGATCGTCAAGAACATCGTGATGAGCTTCCAGCAGTACACGACCACGACGTTCTACACCGGTGCCGCGCCGTTCGTGGGGCTGCAGAACTACGCGAAGATCCTGTCGTCGGACCTGTTCTCCAAGGCCCTGCTGACCACGGTCCTGTTCACCGCTGGTTCGCTGGTCGGGCAGTTCGTGCTCGGCCTGGGCTTCGCCCTGTTCTTCCAGCGCCGTTTCCCGCTCGGCCGCGTTCTGCGGTCGCTCCTGTTGCTGCCGTGGCTGCTGCCGCTGGTCGTCTCCGCAACGACGTGGAGGTGGATGCTCGACCCCGACACGGGAGTCGTCAACCACGCGCTGCGCGGCCTCCATCTCTCGTCGTCCGGCATCCCCTGGCTCACCGACACCTCACAGGCGCTCGTGTCGGTGATCCTCATCAACATCTGGGTCGGAATCCCCTTCAACACCACGATCCTGTACGGCGGCCTGCAGGACATCCCGACGCATCTGTACGAGGCGGCGAAACTGGACGGCGCCGGCCCGCTGGCGTCGTTCCGCCATGTCACCTGGCCTCTGCTGAGGCCCGTGGTAAGCGTCGTGCTGGTCCTGGGCGTGGTCTACACGGTCAAGGTGCTGGACATCATCCTCGTGGTGACGGGCGGAGGACCGGCCAACGCCACAGAGACCATTGCCACCCAATCCTACGAACTGTCCTTTCAACAGTTCGAGTTCGGGCGCGGTGCCGCGATGAGCAACGTACTCATCGTCATCTCGCTCGCCTTCGCCCTCGTCTACCTGCGCGCCAACCGTCGCGCCCGGAACGTCTGAAAGGCCATCCCGTGAAGCGCGCACCGGGCCGTGGCTGGCCGTCCACCATCGTCGGGATCATCCTGCTCGCGCTGATGCTGTTTCCCGTCTACTGGATGGTGAACGCCTCCCTCCAGCCGGCGGGCAACACACTGCAGGGAGGCTGGTTCCCCTTCCACCCGGACTTCAGCGGTTACGCCACCGCGCTGCGCGATCAGGGACGCAACCTCGTCACCAGCCTCGTCGTAGCCCTCGGCAGCGTGACGCTCAGCCTCGGGCTCGCCGCCCCAGCGGCCTACGCACTGGCCCACTTCCCCGTCCGAGGAACCAACCTCGTGCTCTTCGGCATCCTGATCACCCAGATGGTGCCGGGCATCGTCGTGGCCAACGCGCTCTACAGCGCCTACAACGACCTGGGACTCCTGAACTCCTACCTCGGACTGATCCTCGCCGACTCCACCGCCGGGGTCCCCTTCGCGATCATCATCATGCGTTCGTTCATGCAGAGCATCCCCAGGGAGATCATCGAGGCCGCGCGCGTGGACGGCGCCGGGAAGCTGCGCACCTTCCGCTCCGTGGCACTCCCGATGAGCACCAACGCACTGATCACTGCCGCCCTCTTCACCTTCCTCTTCACCTGGAGCGACTTCCTCTTCGCCCTCACGCTGACCACCACGGAGACCGTACGGCCCATCACCCTGGGCATCTACCAGTACATCGGGGCTCACACGAACCAGTGGAACGCCATCATGGCCACCGCCGTTCTGGCATCCATCCCAGCGGCCGTGCTGCTCGTCGTCGCTCAGCGCTACGTCACCGCCGGCGCCTCCAGCGGAGCCATCAAGTAGTGAGGGCGGTCCCGTCTCCGCCCAGTCCGTCGTCGACCTGCCGGTAGTCATCGCAGGTTCCAGCTCTCCTGCATCCCTGATCTAGCGGATTCACGCGATGTGCTGCCCCAGGCCCGCTGGCACGGTGTTTCAGAAAGCACACCGGCTGAAGGGCGTAGACCATGTCGCCGAATTCCTCGATACTGGAGCCCGAGCAGGTCCGGGGCACCCTCTACACCACGGATTCGGTGCCCGCCCACCGCAGACGGGCGTACTGGCGCGAAGCCCTGTCCCGGACATTCGGCGCCGTGGACATGACCGTCCCGGACGAGGTGTATTCCGGCACGATCCGCACGGCACCGCTCGGCCGCCTCCAGGCAGTTACCGTGGAGGGCGACTGCCTGTCCGCCCTGCGAACTCGCCGACTCGTCGCGCAGGGCAGCGAAGACGAGTACGTGGTCGTCAAACTGCTGGACACAGGAGTCGCCCGAATCGAGCAGGACGGCCGCGAAGCGCTCCTCGGGCCGGGGGATGTTTTCGTCTATGACATGGCGCGCCCCGTTCGGCTGAGCCTTCCCCAGTCCTTCCGGACGAAGTCCCTCGTCCTGCACAGAGACGTTCTGGGCCTGAGCGAGTCCGAGATGGCTCACGTCACGGCCTCCCCACTCGGCCCCGACACCCCCCTGGGCGCGCTGCTGTCGCCCTTCCTGGCCGGGCTCGTGGACGACGCGGGAACCTACCCGCCACGCACCAACGAGCTGATGGCCCGCAGTGTCGTGGACCTGCTCGGTGTGCTGGCCGACGAGCGGCTTGGCCGGACGAGCACGGACACGCCCGGAGGGAACCGGGCACTGCTGCTGCGAATTCAGGCGTTCATCGACCGTCACATCGCGGACCCCGACCTGACCCCGCAGGCCATCGCCCGAGCCCACCAAATATCCCTGCGCTATCTGCACAAGCTGTTCGAGAGCGAAGACGCCACTGTCGGCCGGTACATCCAACGACGTCGACTGGAGGAGTGCCGGCGTGATCTGGCGCGCCACGCACATGGCTCCACGATCGCCGCGGTGGCGCACCGATGGGGCTTCATCAGTGCCGCGCATTTCAGCCGGGTGTTCCGGGCCGCCTACGGGTTGTCCCCCCGTGAATGGCGCGACACCAAAGGCCTGATGCCGCACCCCCTGTCACCCACGCAGCTCATCGACACCTGAACCCGGTTCCCGGTTCTTCATCGGGCTACATTCCGTGCATTCCTCGACAAGATGCACCCTCTATGGGGTTTTAGGGTCATTCACAGGAAATCCGCTCCTGGAGCCATCCATTGTTGGGGGAATGAAATGAACCAGCCTCTTCCCTCGGTCATGTGCATGGTGACGGTGCACGTCCGTGTCCCGGACGAGCTGCCCGCCCCGCTGCCCGCGGAGCTGCACTACGACATGACCGACCCCTACGCCGTCCGACTTTCCCTCGGCGCACCCGCGGCCAGACCCGTGGACTGGGTGTTCGCCCGCTCACTGCTCACGGAGGGCCTGCGCCGGACCACCGGTACCGGGGACGTGCTGGTGATTCCCCCGCATCGTTGCCAACCGGGCTCTGTGCGCATCGTCCTGAGGTCCGCCGCCGGCCACGCACTGGTCGACATCGCGGCGTCAGCGGTCGCCGCGTTCCTGCAGCGGACGGTCTCGCTGGTGCCCCCGGGGACGGAGAGCCTTCACATCGACATGGACCGTGCCCTCGCCGAGCTCACGGGCAGGCAGGACTGAGACGCACTCGACCTGCCGGAATGCCGGGGAAGTCTACGGCGTGTCGCCCAGCGAGTGGCGGGCTGCCTCGGCCTTGTCGGACGCGGACGCGCCCGTTCCTGCCCGATCCCGCCCGATCCAGATCTTGTTGCCGGGGAAGACGTCCGCGAGCTGCGGCATGATCGGGCCGGAGAAGGACTCGGCCGCCACGGTGCTCAGTACGGCCGACACGTCGAACGCCTTCGCGGCCTTGGCCAGGCCCACCGCGGAGTTGATGATCGCGGTGCGGTCGCCGCTTCCGGTACCGAAGGCGAGCTCTGCCTGGACTGGGACAGTCTCACCGCCGGCACCGATCCCGACCAGCAACTCGTCGTCTGGACCGCTGAAGTCGGCTCCACCACCCACGATGGCCTGCGCATCCTCGCCTCCTGGGCCGCAGACCAGTACCAGGCCACCGCAGAACCGGCCGAGTGAGGCCACCTACCTGGTCATGCCGTCCTACGTACTGGCCGTACACCGGTGATCGGCCCGGCCCCGGAGACGAGCAGAGTCTGCGGACCCTCGGCGGCGGTGCGCCTTTCCTGGTCGCGGGGAAGTCGGTGCGGCTGGCCGGCGTGACCGGCCAGTCCGGGACGCGTCAGCGGCGTCGCTGGTCGGCGCGCAGTTCGAAGTCGCCGTAGCTGTTGTCGACCGGGTTGACCGTGACGCCGGACGGGACGATCTCGTCGATGGCGTCGAGCACGTCGGACGACAGCGTGACGTGGGCGGCGGGCAGGAACGCCTCCAGCTGGTCCATGGTGCGCGGTCCGATGATCGCCGAGGTGACGCCGGGGTGGTTGATGACGAAGGCGACGGCCAGTTCGATCAGCGTGAGGCCCGCTTTCTCGGCCAGGAGTGCGAGCTGTTCGACGGCGTCGAGCTTGCGCTGGTTGGCGGAGGTGCTCAAGTCGAAGCGGGCCTGGGGGCGTGCCGCGGAGGCGGGGCCCTCGGTGGCGTTCTTGCGGTAGCGGCCCGAGAGCCAGCCGCCGGAGAGCGGGCTGTAGGTGAGGGTGCCCATGCCGTGGCGGCGCGCGGTGGGCAGGACGTCCTCCTCGATGCCGCGGACCAGGATCGAGTACGGCGGCTGCTCGGTCACGAACCGTTCCAGGTGGCGCTCCCGCGAGGTCCACTGGGCCTCGACGATCTGGGAGCCGGAGTAGGACGAGGAGCCGATGTAGCGGATCTTGCCCTGGTGTACGAGGTCGGAGAGGGCGCCGAGGGTCTCGGCGACGTCCGTGTCGGGGCTGGGGCGGTGGACCTGGTAGAGGTCGATGTGGTCGGTGTCGAGCCGGCGCAGGGAGTTCTCGACCTCGCGGATGATCCAGCGCCGTGAGCCGCCTCGCTGGTTGGGGTCGTTCTGGTCCATTGGCATGAAGAACTTGGTCGCCAGGAACACGTCCTCGCGGCGGCCCTTGAGGGCCTTGCCGACGATCTCCTCCGAGACGCCTGCGGAGTACACGTCCGCGGTGTCGACGAAGTTGATGCCCGCGTCCAGGGCACGGTGGATGATCCGGATCGAGTCGGCCTCGTCCTCGTTGCCCCAGGGGCCGAACATCATCGCGCCCAGGCAGAGCGGGCTGACCTGGACACCGGTGCGGCCAAGCGGTCGGTACTGCATGAAGTGGTTCTCCTCGGGTGTACTCAGTCGTCATCAGTCGTTCGCGGTCGGGACGACGGTTCCGGTGTTTGCCCAACTGGCCAGCAGGCCCAGGGCCTCCCTTGCCGGGGAGTCCGGTTCGGGCGTGTAGAAGTTGAGGCGAAGTCCGGGATCGGCCGGCAGCTCCATCGCCTCGTAGGGCAGGGCGAGATCACCGACTAGCGGGTGGTGCAGGTTCTTCACTCCGGAGCGGTGGAACTTCACGTCGTGGCGGGCCCACCGGCGGGCGAAGTCGTCGCTCTTGGTCGTCAGCTCCCCGATCAGGTCGGTCAGCGCCTTGTCGTGGGGTGCCCGGCCCGTCTCGTTGCGCAGAAAGGCGACCGCGTCGTCAGCGCCCTTGTCCCAGTCGACCCAGAAGTCCTTGCTCGCGGGGTCCAGGAACATGAAGCGGGCGCTGTTGATCGGGCCGCGCTGGGCGAACAGCGGCGAGTCGAAGAGGGGTGCGTACAGTGCCCGCCCCAGCGTGTTCGCGGCCAGGATGTCAAAGCGCGCGTTGCGCACGTACGCCGGCACATCGGCCATTGAGTCGAGCAGGCGCAGGATCGTGGGCCGCACCCGGGACGCGGTCGCCGTGGGGCGCCGGCCCGACGGGGTCGCCGCGTGGGCCAGGTCGTAGAGGTGAGTGCGCTCGGCCTCGTCCAGCTGCAGCGCGTGCGCGAGGGATTCCAGTACCGAGTCCGAGGCGCCGGAGAGGTTCCCGCGCTCCAGGCGGACGTAGTAGTCGACGCTCATGCCCGCGAGCAGCGCGACCTCCTCACGGCGCAGGCCCGCAACGCGCCGGTTGCCGCCGTAGACCGGCAGTCCGGCCTGCTCGGGGGTGATCCGGGCACGCCGGGTGCTCAGGAACTCGCGGACCTCGGCGGCCACGCTCTTCTTGTCTCTGTCTGCCATCGTCCAGATTCCTGAAATCGCTCCGCCGCCGGTGATCGCGCCCCGGTGGGACGGTCCAGCCCGACCTACGACGGTCCTGCCTTGAACTTCACCGTAGGTCCGTCCGCGAGGGCCTGCGAGGTACTGCCAGTACCTGGAAGACCAGTGACTCCCACCCCTGTACCCGCGCGGGGTTCTCTTGGAGAGAGAAGCGAGGACCAGGAGTCCGACACCAGGCCCTCACCCTGAAGTGAAGGACACACCGTGCGCGCAGCACCGAGGTACGACGGGACCGGCGACGTCGCCATAGCGGAACCCATGCCGCCCATGGCGGTGCGTGCGCCAGCCCCTGCCGCCCCGGCCCGGGCGACGCTGATCCTCACGATCATCTGCGTCAGCTACTTCATGGTCATCCTCGACAACTCGATCGTCTTCACCGGCCTGCCGCAGATCCGCTCCGACATGGGGTTCTCCGAGACCGGCCTGTCCTGGATCACCAACGCCTACGTCCTGGTCTTCGGCGGCCTGCTGCTGTTGGGGGCCCGGGCCGGTGACCTGTTCGGACACCGCAGGGTGTTCCTGTTCTCCCTGGTCGTCTTCGCGCTGACCTCACTTCTTGTCGGCGCCGCACAGAATCAGTGGTGGCTGATCGGAGCTCGGGCGCTGCAGGGCGTCGGGGCGGCGGTCCTGGCCCCCTCCGCTCTGTCCCTGCTCACCCGCAGCTTCGCCGAGGGCCGGGTCCGTAACCGGGCGATGGCCGCCTACAGCGCGGTGGCCGGGCTCGGCGCGGCTCTCGGCCTGGTGGTGGGCGGTCTGGTCGCCGACCTGATCTCGTGGCGGGCCGGGTTCTTCCTCAACGTCCCGGTCGGCATCGCGATGGTGGCGCTGGCCGTGCGGCTCCTGCCCGAGACCGAGCGCCAGGGCGGCCGCTTCGACGTCGCCGGGGCGCTCCTGGCGACTGCGGGCTCCACCGCTCTGGTCTTCGGCATCGTGGACGCCACCGACATCGGCTGGACCGCTCCGGCCACCCTGATTCCGCTGGTGGCGGGACTGGTGATGCTGGCCCTGTTCGTCCTGGTGGAGCAGCGGGCCGCGCAGCCGATCGTGCCGCTGCGGCTGTTCGCGAGCCGGGAGCGCAGCGGCGCCTACGTCACCCGGATGCTCTACATGGGCGCGATGATCGGGTTCTTCTTCTTCACGGCGCAGTTCGTGCAGAGCGTCTACCACTGGACGCCGCTGCAGGCCGGTCTCGCCTTCCTGCCGATGACGCTGGTCAACTTCGTCTTCGCCGTCCAGGTGCCGCGGCTGCTTGAGCGGGCGAGCAGGCCGCAGGTGCTCACCACCGGGCTCGTCCTGACCATGGTGGGCATGGTGTGGCTCAGCCGCCTCGACCTGCACACGCCCTACCTGACGGGCGTGGCGTTGCCGATGGTGCTCATCGGCGCCGGCCAGGGCCTGGCGCTGGCCCCGCTGACCTCCAGCGGAGTGGACGGGGTCGCCCCTGCGGACGCGGGAGCCGCCTCGGGCCTGGTCAACACCGTGCACCAGATCGGCAGCGCGCTGAGCCTGAGCATCCTGACCGCTGTGGCCGCCTCTGTCTCCACCGGCCATGGGGCCGTCGACATCGCGGCCCGCTCGGGTGCCGCGCTGACCGGCTCCGCCGTCCTGCTCGCCATGACTCTCGCGGCCACCCTCACCCTCATCGTCCCCGCACGTACCCGCCCGCACGAAAGGTCCCTCTGATGCAGACCCTCACCCTCAACAACGGCGTCGAGATGCCCGCCCTCGGACTCGGTGTCTTCCAGACCCCGCCGGACGAGACCCGGGCCGCCGTCACGGCCGCGCTCGAACTCGGCTACCGGCACATCGACACCGCCGCCGCGTACGGCAACGAACGCGAGGTCGGCCAGGCCATCCGCGCCTCCGCCGTACCCCGCGACGACATCTTCATCGAGACGAAGATCTGGATCAGCGACTACGGCTACGACGAGACCCTGCACGGCTTCGACAAGAGTGCCGCCAAGCTCGGCGTGGACCAGATCGACCTGCTGATCCTGCACCAGGCGCTGCCGTCGGACTTCGACAAGACCCTCGCGGCCTACCGGGCCCTGGAGCAGCTCCTGGCAGACGGCAAGGTCCGGGCGATCGGCGTCAGCAACTTCATGGTCGACCACCTGACCACGCTGCTCGACACCACCACGGTCGTGCCTGCCGTCAACCAGATGGAGATCCACCCGTACTTCCAGCAGCGCGCGGTCCTCGACTTCGACGACGAGCACGGCATCCTCAACCAGGCGTGGTCCCCCATCGGCGGCATCACCTTCTACCCCGGATACGGAGAGGACCGCAGGAGCGTCCTTGAGGACCCGGCCGTCACCGCGATCGCCGAGGCGCACGGCAAGAGCCCGGCCCAGGTACTGCTGCGCTGGGGCATCCAGCAGGGCCGCTCGGTGATCCCCAAGTCGACCAAGCGCCACCGCATCGCGGAGAACATCGACGTCTTCGACTTCGCCCTGACCACGGACGAGCTGAAGGCCCTCGACGCCCTGGAGACCGGCCGACGCGGCGGCCCCGAGCCCACGAACGTCACCCTCGCGGCCTACGGCCGCGCCATCCCCGAAGCCTGACAGCACCTCATACCTGCGCAAAGGAACCACCATGCCCACCACCGTCAACGCGTTCGGCACCCACGAAGCAGGCAAGCCACTCGTTCCCGTCACCATCGAGCGCCGCGACGTCGGCCCGCACGACGTCAAGCTCGACATCCTGTACTGCGGGATCTGCCACTCCGACATGAACTACGTCGACGGCACGTTCGGCCCGCTGGCCATCAGCCCGCTCGTCCCCGGCCACGAGATCGTCGGCCGGGTCACCGAGACCGGCCCCGACGTCACCCGCCACCAGGTCGGCGACCTGGTCGGCATCGGCTGCATGGTCAACTCCTGCCGCACGTGCGAGAACTGCCGGGCAGGCCAGGAGCAGTACTGCCTCAAGGGCAACACCCTGGTCTTCGGGGCCCTTGACCCCGCCGAGCCCGGCGCCCACACCCAGGGCGGCTACTCCGAGGCGATCGTCGCCCCGGAGGACTTCGTCGTCCGCGTTCCCGAGACTCTCGACCCGGCCGCCGCCGCTCCGCTGCTGTGCGCCGGCATCACCGTCTACTCCCCGCTCAGGCGGTTCGGCGCCCGGCCCGGCACCAAGGTCGCGGTCGTCGGCCTCGGCGGGCTCGGCCACCTCGGCGTGAAGATGGCCAAGGCCATGGGCGCCGACGTGACCGTCCTGTCGCAGTCCAGCAGCAAGCGGGAGGCCGCTGCGGCCCTCGGCGCCGACCACTACGCCGTGACCGGTGACGGCTCGGCGTTCACCGAGCTGGCCAACGCCTTCGACATCATCCTGAACACCGTCAGCGCGCCTGTGTCCCTCCCCGACTACCTCGGGATGCTGCGCCTGCACGGCACCATGGTGAACGTCGGTGTGACGACCGAGCCGATGCCGATGGAGGTCTTCGCCCTCCTGCAGAACGGCCGGTCCTTCGTGGGATCGCTGTTCGGCGGCATCGCCGAGACGCAGGAGATGCTCGACTTCGCGGCCGAGCACGATGTCACGGCCGACATCGAGCTGATCGACGCGCAGGACATCAACACCGCCTACGAGCGGATCCACGCCTCCGACGTCCGCTACCGGTTCGTGATCGACGGCGCGACCTTCGCGAAGCCGAAGCAGGCATGACGAACCACCACGTGGTCGCCGTCCACGGGCGCGGGAATCGCCCTTGTACGAGAGTGACCTGCGGCGACGGCAGCGCAGGATGAGTCGCCGCACAGAGCCCGTGATCGTGACGCCCGAGTGAAACTGTCGACATGGGCTCCCCATTGCGCCCACCTCCTTCAAGGAAATGAACATGGCAACACACCCCCTGACCGTGCTGGTGGTCGGCGCCACCGGCAGCATCGGACGGCTCGTGGTGGCCGAGGCGATCGCTCGCGGGCACACCGTCCGGGCCCTGGTACGTGACCGCGCGAAGGGCGCCCAGCTGCTCCCCGCCGACGCCGAGCTTGTCGTCGGCGATATCACCCGGCCCGAGGCCCTGCCCGAGGCGGTGGCAGGTGCCGACGCCATCGTGCTCACCCTCGGCTCCTTCGGCACCGGCGCTTCCTCGCCGGAGACGGTGGACTACGCAGGCGTACGCAACGTCCTCACCGCCCTGGCCTCCGTGGACGCCGCACGGCCCCGCATCGCACTGATGACCTCCATCGGGGCCACCACCCGCAGCAGCAGCTACGGCCACCTGCTGGAGTGGAAGCGCCGCTCCGAACGTCTGGTACGGGCCAGTGGCCTCACGTACACCATCGTGCGGCCGGGCTGGTTCGACATGAACGGACCCGACGAGCAGCGCCTGGTGTTCCTCCAGGGCGACCGCCGCCGCTCCGGCGGCCCTGCCGACGGATGTGTCGCGCGCGCCGACATCGCACGGGTCCTGGTGGCGGCCCTCACCGCTCCCGAGGCGGCCGGCCGTACCTTCGAGCCGGTGGCCGAACAGGGAGCCGCACCAAGCGACTTGGGGCCGTTGTTCGCGGCGCTGGACCAGGACCCGCCCGGCTCCCTGGACGCGGTACGGGACGAGGCCAACATGCCGCTCGACGCCGAGCCGCAGCGGGTCCGCGACGACCTCGACGCCGTCCGGGCACGCGCCGCGGCCTGACGACAGCCCAGGCCCGCCACGCAACAAGGAGTCAGCGTGCCACCCACCCCCAGCCAGACGGACCGGGAGGCCATCCTCCAGGCCCACCACGCCTACTTGGACGCCATGGTCGAAGGAGACACACCGTCACTCGACGACCTGCTCGACGACGGTTTCACCCTCACCCACATGACGGGCTACGTGCAGCCCAAGGCGGAGTGGCTGGCCGAGATGAGGGCCGGGCAGTTCGTCTACCACTCCATCGACGAGGTGGACACGGCGCTCGACCTCGGCGGCGGCACGGCGCGTCTGACCGTCCGGACCATGACCGACGCGAAGGTGTACGGAAGCCGGGCCGACTGGCGGTTGCTCCTGACCACCGACTACGGCCGCCGCGGCGAGACGTGGGTCCCTCTGAGAACGGTCGCCACGACATGGTGACCCGCAGCAGCCGAGGGGCCATGGGAGCCCTGAGGACTCCCATGAATCCAACAGTCCCAACGGCCCCGAGGAGACTGCGTCGTGGCGGCCCTTGAGTTCGTCGTGCATCGTGCTGACCGCGCTCGGCGTCGAGGGAGTCGTGGCGCACGCACCGAAGCGTCTGCGTGTCCCGGCAGTGCACTGGATTCGTTCCGGCAGTGCACTGCCTCCCCTTCCATGCGCTGCGGGGTCAGCGCCGGTGCGCTGGTGGTCAATTGCCGCTGCCTTCGCGGTTTTAGCCTGATGATGGCCGGCTCCGCAGATCTCTGTGTCCGACCGGAGTCGCCTCACCTCGCCGGAGAGACCGGCGCACCACATGAACCCGGGAGAATCACATGTCCGACGCCGTCGTACCGGTCCAGCCGGTCCTGGAGCCGGCCGCCGCCGCGTTCGCCGAGGCCACCGCCAACCCGCCCTACCTCTTCGACCTGCCGCCCGCCGAGGGCCGCAAGGCGGTCGACGAGGTGCAGTCCGGCGAGATCGACAAGCCGCAGATCGACGAGGAGTGGATTACTGTCTCCGGCGGTCCGACCGGCAGTGTCCGGGCGCGCATCGTCAAGCCGGCCGGTGCCACGGGAACGCTGCCGGTGATCCTCTACATCCACGGCGCCGGCTGGGTGTTCGGCAACTCCCACACGCACGACCGCCTGGTGCGCGAGCTCGCCGTCGGAGCGAACGCCGCCGTGGTGTTCCCCGAGTACGACCTCTCTCCCGAGGTCCGCTACCCGGTCGCCATCGAGCAGAACTACGCGGTCGCCCAGTGGGTCGTCGAGCAGGGCGCGTCCAAGGGCCTGGACGGCTCCCGGCTGGCCGTCGCCGGCGACTCGGTCGGCGGCAACATGACCGCCGCGCTGACGCTGATGGCCAAGGAGCGCGGCGACGTCCCCCTGGTCCAGCAGGTGCTGTTCTACCCGGTCACCGACGCCAACTTCGACACCGGCTCCTACCACCAGTTCGCCACCGGGTACTTCCTGCGCCGCGACGGCATGCAGTGGTTCTGGGACCAGTACACCACCGACGAGGCCGAGCGCGCCCAGATCACCGCGTCCCCGTTGCGCGCCACCACCGAGCAGCTCACCGGACTGCCGCCGGCACTGGTCATCACCGGCGAGGCCGATGTCCTGCGCGACGAGGGCGAGGCCTACGCCAACAAGCTGCGCGAGGCCGGCGTCCCGGTCACCGCCGTCCGCTTCCAGGCCATCATCCACGACTTCGTGATGCTCAACCCCCTGCGCGAGACCCACGCCGCCGAGGCCGCCATCACGCTGGCCACCGGCACCCTGCGCACCGCGCTCCACGGTCACTGACCCAACACCCCGCAATCACCGAAACCAAGGAGGAGAACCCAGGCATGGCCACCCACACCACCCCCACAGCCGTTCTCGTGCACGGAGCGTTCGCGGACGCAGCCAGCTGGTCCGGGGTCATCGCAGAACTGCAGAACCACGGCATCCCCGTGGTTGCGCCGCCGAACCCGCTGCGCGGCCTGGCGGCCGACTCCGCGTACATCGCTTCCGTAGCTGCTCAGATCGACGGTCCGGTGGTACTGGTCGGCCACTCCTACGGCGGTGCGCTCATCTCCGTGGCCGGCACCACCGAGAACGTCGTCGGGCTGGTCTACGTCGCCGCGTATGTCACCGAAGAGGGCGAGAGCCTGGTCGAGTTGCAGGGGCGTTTCCCCCTCTCGTCGCTCGTCAGCAACCTGAAGGAGGCGACGTACCCCGTGGAGGGAGCGGAGCCCGCGGTCGAGGTCACCATCAAGACCGAGGCGTTCCCGGACATCTTCGCCGCCGACGTCCCGGCCGCCGTCACCAAGGTCCTGGCGGTGGCGCAGCGTCCGCTGGCCGCCGGGGCGTTCACGGAGACGGCCTCGGCCGCCGCGTGGAAGACCAAGCCCTCCTGGGCGCTCGTGGCCGGCGCGGACGAGGCGATCAACCCCGAGGTCCAGCGCTTCGGCGCGAAGCGGGCCGGGGCGACGATCGTCGAGGTCGAGGGCGCCTCGCACGCCGTGGCCGTGTCCCAGCCCAAGGAGGTCGCCGATCTGATCCGTGACGCGGTGCGCGCGACGAGCTGACAAGGCGAGGGGCGGCATGGCGGCCGCGCGGACGGACTCCCCGTAGGGTGCCCGTCCGCGCGGCCCGTCCGTCGTGGCCGGCGGTGAGATCCCGCCGCGGGCCCCTCACCGACGCGGCACCGTGACCACGACAACCAGGACCGCCAGCAGCGCACCGGCGGCGAGGGCAGGTGCCGGGGACCAAGCGGCCAGCAGGACGCCGACCGCGACGACGAGATACGGAACCCTCTCGGCCGCGCTCCTTTGGTGAGGCCGCAGATGCACGGCCCACACCGTGATCAGGAAGACGGCCGCAGGGACGGTGACCGCCGAACCGGCAGCCGGCGACGAGGCCTCGGTGTGCCGCGTGACGTGATCGGCGTACGCGGCCAGGCCGGCTCCCTCCGCGGTCGCCGAAGCGAAGATCAGGTAGTGGCCGTAGGCCCAGGGGAATCGCCTGCGATGGGCCTGGTGCGTCGTGGCGAGCAGGGTGTGCGCGGGTCTGGCGAAGTACAGCCACCACATGGCATAGGCCATGAGCAGGCCGCCGGCCGCCACCGCGTACAGCGAACCGGTGCCGTGATGCCGGTCGAAGGCGCTCCGGACGGCGACGGTGGCCGCCGCGACGGACTCTCCGAGGACGATGAGGGTGAAGAGTTCATAGCGCTCGGCGATGTGGCGCGGATGCCATGGGGTCATCCCGGCGGACTGCGCCCACACGGGGACGGAGACCTCGGCGAGGATCATCACCGCGATGCCCGGCAGCCGCACCGGTGCCGGGAGGCCGAGCAGGGTGATCCAGCCGAGCTGACACACCGTCACTCCGGTGGCGAAACGCAGAGTCGTCCTTCGCCGAGCGGGGTCGGACAGCGCGGCCCGGAGCCACAGCGCGGCCAACACCGTACGCAGCACGACGTATCCGAGGGCGATGACCCGCAGATCGCCCTCCTCGAACGCGCGGCGAACGCCGGCAGCGAGGACGAGTGAGCCGGTGATCTGGAGCAGCACCATCAGCCGGTACGGGACGTCGTCCGGGTCGTAGGCGGAGGCGAACCAGGTGAAGTTCATCCACGCCCACCAGATGGTGAAGAAGACCAGCGCGAAGCGCAGGACACCGGTGGCGTACTCCCCGTGGGTCAGCGCCTCGTGCAGGCTCGCGGACGCCTGCGCCACCGCGATGACGAAGCACAGGTCGAAGAGGAGTTCCAGCGAGGTGGCAGACCTGTGCGGCTCGCCGGGGTCGCGGCCCGGCATGGTGCGCCATCGCCTGGGCGCCGGGTCGGCGTGGGCG
Source organism: Streptomyces sp. NBC_00775 (assembly GCF_036347135.1). Lineage (NCBI taxonomy): Bacteria > Bacillati > Actinomycetota > Actinomycetes > Kitasatosporales > Streptomycetaceae > Streptomyces > Streptomyces sp. NBC_00775. The sequence goes on along the minus strand of NZ_CP108938.1, from coordinate 10,492,501 downwards.
ATCGGGGGGCGGCTCAGCGGAGGGCTCCGAGCGCGGCCTCTACCGTCCGGTGGAAGGTGGGATAGGTGTAGATCATGTGCCGCAGCCGGTGAACGGGCACCTCGGCGTGGACAGCCACGTTCAGCCCGTAGAGCACCTCGCCTCCCGCCGGCCCCGCCGAGGTCGCGCCGACCAGCACGCCCCGGTCGGCGTCCTCGACGAGCTTGATGAATCCCTCGTTGCCCGGTCCGTGGATCCAGCCTCGCGTGGAGGAGGCGATGGTCAGCACGCTGGTGCGCACCCGCAGCCCCTGCTCACGCGCCTGACGCTCCGTCAACCCCACGGCTCCGATCTCCGGATCGGTGAATGTGACGCGGGGCAGCGCCCGGTAGTCGGCGTCGGGACCGGGCTGCCCGAGGATGTCCTGGACTGCGATCCCCGCCTGGTACATCGACACATGGGTGAAGGCGCCACGGCCCGTGATGTCGCCGACCGCCCACAGCCCCTCCCCTGCCCGCATCTGCCCGTCCGTGTGCACGGCTCCCGCCGTCGGATCGAGCCCCACCGTGTCGACCGCGAGCGCGGCCAGATCGGCGTGGCGCCCGGTGGCGACCAGAAGCCTCTCGGCACGCAGCGGCTCCCTGTCACCCTCCAGCCATACGGTGAACTCGGTGCCGTCATGGCTGACCTGCCGTGCCCGAGTACCCGTGAGTACGGTGACGCCGTCCGCCCCCAGAACCTCCGCGGCCAGCACCCCGGCTTCCGGTTCCTCCTGCGACAGCAACCGGTCCTGCCCCTCGATCACCGTGACGGCGCATCTGAAGCGGGCGAAGACCTGCGCGAGTTCGACGCCTATGGCGCCCCCGCCAAGCACGAGCATCGACGTGGGCAGCTCCTTGGCCGCCATGGCGTCCCGGTTCGTCCAGTACGGCGTTTCCTCGAGCCCTGTTATCGGGGGGATCCTGGGCCGCGTGCCGGTGGCCAGCACGACACCGCGTCGGGCTTCGAAGGTGCGGTCGCCGACCGTCACCCGGCGCGGCCCGGAGAGGCGGCCCGTTCCCCGGACGAGTCGACCACCCTTGGCCGCGAGACGATCGGCGGCCACCTGGTCGTTCCAGTCGTCGGTGGCCTCGTCCCGTATACGCCTGGCAACCCGGGCCCAGTCCGGGGTCACGACCGCTTCGCCGGCGAGGGCGGGCACCCGGCCCGCCTCGGCGAGCAGGTTCCCGGCCCGGATCATCATCTTGCTGGGCACGCACCCCCAGTACGGACACTCGCCTCCGACGAGTTCCGCCTCGACCCCCACCACGTCAAGGCCGGCCTCGGCCAGCGTTCCCGCGACGTACTCACCACCCGGACCCAGCCCGACGACCACCACATCCGCCTGCTCGTTCGCGCTCATGCCTGCCTCTCCTCGCTCCTCGGGCTCCACGGGCGTGGGCTGTACCGCCGAGGCTAGATCGGCCGACTGACGGCCCGTGCCCGCCAGCGCACGGGTGCTTGCCCGAGAGTGAACGACGGGCACGGGACACCGCGCACAGTGCGCTGGTGGGCACCACCGCATGCGCTACCGGGCAAGGCGCCGTGCGTCGGGGCACCTAGCGTCACTCGGGTACGCACAGCTCGGCACCGCAGGAGGCAGACCATGACCCCCAGTTCCAAGCCCGTGAGCAGCAGCCAGCCGTGGCTGCACCAGAAGGGCGAGGTGATCCAGGAGTTCGGCACCGTCAAGCAGTTCCCGGTCGGCCTGTCCTACGAGGCGCGGATGTACTCCTGCCAGCGCCTCAACAAGGTCCTGGCGGACACGCAGATCCTCTACGGCCTCTACAAGAAGCATCACTGGCTGATGCGCGGCGCGACCTTCTACCAACTGCACCTGGTGCTGGACAAACACGCGGGAGAACAGCTCGAACTCATCGACACCATCGCCGAACGCGTCCAGTCCCTGGGCGGCGTCGCGGTGGGAGACCCCAGGCACGTCGCGGAGATCACGTCGATTCCGCGGCCTCCGGACGGGGTGGAGGAGGTGCCGGCGATGCTGTCACGGCTGCTGGAGGCCCACGAGAGCATTCTCATCGATGCCCACGACGGCGCTGCCCGGACCGTCGAGTTGGGTGACGACGGCACCAACGATCTGCTGGTCTCACAGGTGATCAGGACCGGGGAACTGCAGGCGTGGTTCCTGGCCGAGCATCTGGTCGACACCCCGCTGGTCCGCGCCTGAAGAATGGCCTCGGTCCGCCGCCTCAAACGTACGCGAGCAGGGACCTGAAGAGGCATGAGCCGGCACCCGCACACGCTCCGCCGTCCGCATACGATGCGGCGAAGTTCGAAGACCGTCGCCTTCGTACCAGACCGAGCGCTGCTGGACCGGAGCGGATGGTGGATCTGCGGCAGATGGAGGTCGTCGTCTCGGTGGCGGATGCCGGCGGTTCCACTGCGGCGGCAAGGCAGCTATCACGTGTTCAGTCCGCCGTGCCCAGCTCAGTCCGGGCCCTCGAACGGGAACTGGCAACCCCTTGTTCGACCGCACCACGCACCGCGTCGCCCACCCCCGGCCGGAGAGGCGTTCGTGCCCGCCGCACGCGCGGTATTCCGGGCGGCACGCGCCGAACTGGAAAATCACTGTGGTGAGACCTCGCGGCTAGGCGCCCCTGGTGGTCGCCGCTCTGCTGCGGCACAGCACTTGACGGCGACCGGGGCGCCTCTCGGCCATCCCAGCCGTCACACGTCGAACATCGTGCGGGCTGTGGGCCTGTATTGAGCTGACGGAGCTCCGCGCGAGCAGGGCGCGGACCGCCCGCCGCTGCGGCGAGGTCGGCGAACGGGCCGTCGACGCGTCCGCGCCCATTGCCATGGCGTGGCCGTGACGCGCCGCGCCGCGCCGTGACGCGCCGCGAGGGAGCCAACCCCCTCTGCGAGCACTGCCCTCTCTGTGTCGCAAGCCACGGCTTGCGATTCGGAAACCTCCGCTCGGATGACCGGGGCAGGAGAGGAGAACGCCGTGGGACCACTTCCCGTGCACGCACAGTCATCCCAGCCATGCGGTGGACTCCTACCGTTCGAGAACCACTCAATTACCTGATAACTGGAGGAATCTTGCAGTTCGGGATCTTCAGCGTCGGCGACGTCACCCCGGACCCGACCACGGGCCGTACGCCGACCGAGCGTGAGCGCATCAAGGCGATGGTCGCCATCGCGCAGAAGGCCGAGGAGGTCGGGCTCGACGTCTTCGCGACCGGCGAGCACCACAACCCGCCGTTCGTGCCGTCGTCGCCGACCACGATGCTCGGCTACATCGCCGCGAAGACGGAGAAGCTGGTCCTGTCCACCTCCACCACCCTCATCACCACCAACGACCCGGTGAAGATCGCCGAGGACTTCGCGATGCTCCAGCACCTGGCCGACGGCCGGGTGGATCTGATGATGGGCCGCGGCAACACCGGCCCGGTCTACCCCTGGTTCGGGCAGGACATTCGCGAGGGCATCAACCTCGTCATCGAGAACTACGCCCTACTGCACCGGTTGTGGCGCGAGGACGTCGTGAACTGGGAGGGCAAGTTCCGTACGCCGCTGCAGGGCTTCACGTCCACGCCCCGCCCGCTTGACGGCGTGCCGCCGTTCGTCTGGCACGGGTCGATCCGCTCGCCCGAGATCGCCGAGCTGGCCGCCTATTACGGCGACGGCTTCTTCCACAACAATATTTTTTGGCCCGCCGACCACACCAAGCGGATGGTCGAGCTGTACCGGAGCCGGTACGCGCACCACGGGCACGGCACGGCCGAGCAGGCGATCGTCGGCCTCGGCGGACAGGTGTTCATGCGGCACAACTCCCAGGACGCCGTGCGCGAGTTCCGGCCGTACTTCGACAACGCTCCGGTGTACGGGCACGGGCCGTCCCTGGAGGACTTCACCGACCAGACCCCGCTGACCGTCGGCTCGCCGCAGCAGGTCATCGAGAAGACGCTGAGCTTCCGCGAGTACGCCGGCGACTACCAGCGGCAGCTGTTCCTGATGGACCACGCCGGACTGCCGCTCAAGATCGTCCTGGAGCAGCTCGACATGCTCGGCGAGGAGGTCGTGCCGGTGCTGCGCGAGGAGTTCGCCAAGGGGCGCGCGGCCGGGGTGCCAGAGGCGCCCACCCACGAGTCCCTGCTCGCCGCCTCCTCGGAACCGGAGGAGGTGACCGCCGCGTGAAGCTCGTCGCCGTCTCGGCGGGGCTGAGCGTCCCGTCCTCCACGCGGCTGCTCGCCGACCGGCTCACCGATGCGGTCCGCGACGAGCTCGCCGACCGGGGCCACGAGGTGGAGGTCGAGGTCATCGAGCTGCGGGCCCTGGCCGTCGCCATCGCCAACAACCTCGTGACCGGTTTCCCCGCACCACAGCTGGCCACCGTGATCGAATCGGTCACGGGCGCCGACGGCCTGGTCGCCGTGACTCCGGTGTTCACCGCCTCGTACAGCGGGCTGTTCAAGTCCTTCTTCGACCTGATCGATCCCGAGGCCCTCACTGGCAAGCCGGTCCTGATCGCGGCAACGGGGGGCACAGCCCGCCACTCGCTGGTCCTGGAACACGCCCTGCGCCCGCTGTTCGCCTACCTGCGCGCCGTCATCGTCCCCACGGCGGTCTACGCCGCGTCCGAGGACTGGGGCTCCGGCGGCGATGCATACACGCAGGGCCTGCCCGCACGCATACGGCGGGCAGGTGGGGAGTTGGCCATGCTCCTGGCCGCCAGGGCAGCCGATCCGGCACCCGAAGACGACGTCACCTCGTTCGAGAAGCAGCTCTCCGACCTGCGCTTCGACTGAGCGCAGGTCAATCGCATTCCCGTGGGTCACATAGCACCTGGCGAACGGCCCTCAACCTGGTACGGCACTACTGGCGCGCCAGCAAGCTGTGGTCGTCCGGGTCCTGCTTCGCCGGGTCCGTCGGCGGCGGCGCCCCACTCTCGGTGGTCAAGCAGTACATCGAACAGCAGAAACTGGCCGGTGTGAGCCGCTCCACCCCCGGCCTGAAGGCCGGAGCACTACGAATGAATCCTGGTAGCGGCCGTAGTGGTCGGCGTCGTGCGTTCTGCCCAAGGGGCCGCGGCCATGAACGCCGGTCCGGCCGGCCCGAGGGCGACCGGATACAGTGCGCGGGACGGCAGCCTGGTTTGTGAGGGGAAGCGTGACCGACACCAGCGACACCCGACCCGCCGACAGTGAAGCGCAAGCGCCGCGGCAGAGCCGACTGCTCCGCCTGATGCGCTACCTCCCCCTGATCGCCCCCGTCCTGCTGTGGGCCGTGCCCTGCTGGGTGCTCCTGCACAGCGGCCAGCACTGGCCGCTGCCCGTCACGCTCGCCGGCACCGCCCTGTTCGCCCTCGGCCTCGTCGGTATGCCGCTCGCGATGGTGCGCGGCCACGGCCGGCGGCAGCAGGACTGGGCGGCGATCGTCGGTGACACCCTGCTTGGAGTCAGCTGGGTACTGTTCACTTGGTCCGTCCTGCTCGGCGTCCTGCTGCGCCTCGCCCTGACCGTGGCCGGCGTAGGCGACGGTCAGAACCGGGCCCGGATCGTCACTTGGGCGGTCCTCGGCGTAGCCGCCGTGCTGCTCGCCTGGGGGTACGCCGAGGCCCGCCGCGTGCCACGCGTGCGCCGACTCGACGTGCAACTCCCACGGCTGGGTGCCGGGTTGGACGGCATCCGCGTCGTCCTCATCACCGACACCCACTACGGTCCCCTCGATCGCACTCGCTGGTCGGCACAGGTATGCGAGAGGGTGAACACCCTGGAAGCCGACCTGGTCTGCCACACCGGTGACATCGCGGACGGCACGGCCGAACGCCGCCGCGCCCAGGCCGCCCCACTCGGAACCGTGCGGGCCACCCGGGCCCGTGTCTACGTCACCGGCAACCACGAGTACTACAGCGAGGCCCAGGGCTGGGTCGACCTGATGGACGAGCTGGGCTGGGAGCCGCTGCGCAACCGCCATCTGCTGCTCGAACGCGGAGGCGACACCCTCGTGGTCGCCGGCGTGGATGACGTCACCGCTGAGTCCTCCGGCCTGGCAGGCCACCGCGCCCACCTTGCCGGAGCGTTGAACGGCGCCGACCCCGACCTACCCGTCCTGCTCTTGGCCCACCAGCCCAAGTTCATCGACCGGGCGGCAGCAGGCGGCATCGACCTCCAGCTCTCCGGCCACACCCACGGCGGCCAGATCTGGCCCTTCCACCACCTGGTCCGCATCGACCAGCCCGCCCTCGCCGGCCTCAGCCACCACGGCCCCCGCACCCTCCTCTACACCAGCCGCGGCACCGGCTTCTGGGGCCCGCCGTTCCGCGTCTTCGCCCCCAGCGAGATCACCCTGCTTGTGCTCCGCTCCCCGCAGCGGCCTCCCACGCGATAGCACGGAGTGGGCCGACAATCCCTCATGGACCGGTTCACCGAGTCAGATCCTGCCTCGTCCTCCCTTGCGCGGACGCCGCCGGTCGGCCATTTCAACCCAGAACGCATCTCTGACCTTGCGCCGCCATCCGACGCGCACCGCCGTTGAAACCGCTGGACAACACAGACTGCGGCCAACCTTCCCGGTCAGAGCTCTTCCCCGCGTGCGCCGACACCTGGGCACCGGGGCCGGGCGGCACCAGGGACGCTTCTGCCACAACCGGCGTGGACCCACAGGACCCGCCGTCCGGGCGCCGACCGGGTTGACGGTCCCGGCGCCTGGACGGCCGACTCCTCGACGAGCGACGCCCCTGTCAGCAGATCCGCGGCAGTTGCTCCCCGATCGGCAGATCGACCACCCGCGTTCCCCCCAGGCCGGTGCGGGCCACGACCATGCCGGGATGTGCCTCGACGGCCTCACCGATGATCACGGAATCCGCGCCCAGAGGATGGGCTCGCATCGCCTCGAGGACGGCGTCGGCGTGCTCGCGCGGGACGAAGGCCACCAACTTGCCCTCATTGGCGATGTACATGGGGTCCAGTCCGAGAATGGCGCAGGCATTGGCCACGGTCGGCGGGACCGGGACGTCGCGTTCCCGGATGACCACCCCTGCGCCGGAGGCCTCCGCGATCTCGTTGAGCGTGGCCGCCAGGCCGCCACGGGTGGGATCGCGCAGTACGTGCAGATCCGGGGTGACGGCGAGCATGGCGTCGACCAGGCCGCCGAGCGCCGCGCAGTCGCTCTTGATCTCCACTCCGAATTCCAGGCCTTCGCGCACGCTCATGACCGCCACCCCGTGGACACCGATGGCGCCGCTGACGATCACGACGTCGCCGGGGACGACCCGCTGAGGACGCAGATCGACACCCGCCGGGACGAGACCGATGCCCGCGGTGTTGATGTAGATCCCGTCGCCGTGGCCGGCCTCCACCACCTTGGTGTCACCGGTGGCCACCTCCACACCGGCGGTGCGCGCGGCCGCGCCCAGCGCCTTCGACACCCGCGTGACCACGTCCAGCTCGACGCCCTCCTCCAGGATGAATCCGCAGGAGAGGTAGGCGGCGCGGGCGCCGCTCATGGCGAGGTCGTTGACGGTGCCGTTGACCGCCAGGTCACCGATGCTGCCGCCGGGGAAGAACAGCGGCCGCACCACGTAGGAGTCGGTGGAGAACGCCAGCCGGGCACCGCCCAGGGAGAAGACGGCGGCATCACCCATCTGGGCGAGCACCTCGCCCCCGAAGGCGGGGGCGAAGATCTGCTGGACCAGTTCGGCGGAAAGGGCTCCACCGCCGCCGTGGCCCATGACGACGCGGGGCAGGTCGCGTACCGGTGCCGGACACGTCCACGCCTCGATGTCCAGGGCGGGGGCGGGGAGATCGGTGGTGTCAGACAACGGGGGTCGCCTCCCGGGCCTTGGTGGCGGGCAGGTCCAGACGCCGGTAGAGGTAGTACGCCGCGCAGGCGCCCTCGCTGGAGACCATGGTGGCTCCCAGGGGGGTGCGGGGGGTGCACAGGGTGCCGAAGGCCTCGCACTCGTGCGGCTTGAGCAGTCCCTGCAGGACCTCTCCGCTGCGGCACTCGGCGGGTTCGGCCGTCTGGATTCCGCCGACCGAGAAGCGGTGCTCGGCGTCGTGGTCGCGGTACTTCGACGACAGCCGCCAGCCGCTGTCGGGGATCACCCCGATGCCGCGCCAGGCGCGGTCGGTGACTTCGAAGACGTCCTCCAGCATGGCCCGGGCGGCCGGGTTGCCCTCCGGGCGGACGGCACGGGCGTAGGCGTTGTCGACGGTGTGCTCACCGCGTTCCAGCTGGCGGACGGCCCGGCGCACGCCTTCGAGGATGTCCAGTGGCTCGAAGCCCGTCACGACGATCGGGACACGGAAGCGTTCCGCCAGTTCCGGGTACTCCCCCATGCCCATCACGCTGCAGACGTGCCCGGCCGCGAGGAAGCCCTGCACACGGCAGCTCGGCGACGACATGATCGCCTCGATGGCCGGAGGTACGCGGACGTGGGACACCAACATGCTGAAGTTCGGGATGCCGAGCTTCCGGGCCTGGTGGACCGTCATGGCGTTGGGGGGCGCGGTCGTCTCGAAGCCGATGCCGAAGAACACCACCTCGCGGTCCGGGTTCTGCTGGGCGATCCGCAGCGCGTCGAGTGGCGAGTAGACGACGCGCACGTCGCCGCCTTCCCCGCGGACCTGGAACAGGTCCCGTCCGGTACCCGGCACGCGCAGCATGTCACCGAAGGAACAGAAGATCACCCCCGGTCGGGACGCGATCTCCAGAGCCTTGTCGATGACCTCCAGCGGGGTGACGCATACCGGGCAGCCAGGCCCGTGGATCAACTCGACCTCGTCCGGAAGGAGTTGGTCGATGCCGTGGCGGATGATGCTGTGCGTCTGCCCTCCACACACCTCCATCAGGGCCCACGGCCTGGTCACCGTGGCGTGGATGTCGTCGAGGAGCCGCCGTGCCAGCTCCGGGTCCTGGAACTCGTCGATGTACTTCACTACTTGCGCACCTCTTCCACCGGGTCCACGCCCGCCTCTGCCGCCGCCGTCTCCCAGGGGTCGCCGAACTCCTCCTGCAGCATGCCGAGTTCGGCGAAGAGTTCGAGGGTCTGCCGCGCCGACTCCTCGTCCAGCCGTTGCAGGGCGAACCCGACGTGGACGATGGCGTACTCGCCGACCTCAAGGTCGGGCAGGTACTCCAGGCACACCTCCTTGACCACGCCGCCGAAGTCGACGGTGGCCATCCGGGTGCCGTCCCGTTCCTCGATGTCCAGCACTTTGCCGGGTACCGCCAGGCACATGAGCCTCTCCTCGCTGTGGGTCGCGCGTTGCTCAGTCGGGGGAAGTGGCCCGAGCGGCCACCATCAGCTGGCCCAGCGCCAGGCCTCCGTCGTTGGGCGGCACCAGGTGGTGCCGCAGGACCGTGAAGCCGTCCTCGCGCAGGGTGGCGGCACAGGCCGAGGAGAGCAGCGTGTTGGCGAAGACGCCTCCCGTCAGGGCGACCGTGTCCAGCCCGTGCCGCTCTCGCGCCCGCACGCAGATCCGGTGCACCAGAGCGGTCACGCCCCGATGGAAGCGAGCCGCGACCAGGGCCGGCCCGATGTCCGCGCGCAGGTCGTCGACGATCGCCGCGAGTACGGGTGCCGGATCGGCCCGTACGACGCCGCCCCCCTTCTCCGCCGACGTGTGAAGGGCGAAGGCGTACGCGGTGGGGTCCTCGGCGGGTGCGTGCAGAGCCGCACCCTCCAGCTCGACGGCGGCCTGTGCCTCGTATCCGGCTCGGTGGCACACCCCGGCGAGAGAGGACACGGCGTCGAAGAGCCGGCCCATGCTGGACGTGGGGACACAGTTCAGGCCGCGCTCCAACTGCCGTTCCAGGAGGCGGAGTTCGTCGGGCGGGCAAGCAGCCGTACAGGCGAGGTCGTCGGACCAGCCGATCCCGGCCGCCCTCAGGTGGGCCAGCGCCATGCGGTACGGCCGGCGCACCGCAGCGTCGCCACCGGGCAGCGGGACGTACGCGAGGTGCCCGAACCGGGTGAAGCGGTCGTAGTCCGCGAGCAGGAACTCCCCGCCCCACACGGCGCCGTCGTCGCCGTGGCCCGTGCCGTCGAAGGCGACGCCGATCACCGCCCGGGTGCCGTCCAGCCCGTGTTCGGCCATCGCGGCGGCGACATGTGCGTGATGGTGCTGGACGCGCACGACGGGACGACGGGAGGCGTTGCGGTCGGCCCAACGGGCGGAGCGGTAGCCGGGATGCCGGTCGGACACCAAGGTCTCGGGCCGTACCCCCGTGATGGACTCCAACTGCGCCGCCGCGCGCTCGAAGGCCCGCTGCGTACCGACGTCGTCCATGTCACCGATGTGCGCCGACAGCCAGGCGCGACGGCCCGCCCCCAGGCAGAAGGCGTTCTTCAGGTCTCCGCCGACGGCGAGAGCCGGCCGCACGGGCAGCGGGAGGGAGACCGGCAGCGGGGCGTAGCCACGCGAGCGGCGGATCACCAGCGGCTCCCCGTCGCAGACGCGGACCACGGAGTCGTCGCACGGGACGTGGATCGGCCGGTCGTGCGTGAGCCAGGCGTCGGCCAGGTGCGCGAGCCGCTCCAGCGCCTCCGCGTCGTCGGTGACGATCGGCTCACCGGACACGTTGCCGCTGGTCATCACGAGCAGCCGGGGGCCGTCCGCGTCGCCGGGCAGGCCGAGCAGCAGATGGTGCAGGGGCGTGTACGGCAGCATCACGCCGAGGTCGGGGCTGCCGGGCGCGACGTCCTCGGCGGGCCTCGGGTCCCCGGCACTGTACGAAGGGTGCGGACGCCGCCTCACCAGGACGACCGGTCTGGCCCGGTCTTCGAGCAGGCTTCGCTCCTCGGGGCTCAGCCGGACGAGGTGACGGACGTCGTCCGCGGTCCTGGCCATGACGGCAAACGGCTTGTCCCCGCGCGCCTTCCGGCGTCGCAGGAGGGCCACTGCCGCCTGGTTCGTGGCATCGCAGGCGAGGTGGTAGCCGCCCAGGCCCTTCACGGCGAGGATCGCGCCCCGCGTCAGCAGGGTGCGCGCCTCGGTGACCGGGTCCGCACCGTCGACACTCCTGAGCCCTGGCTCCTGGGCGACGAGCAGCCGCAGACGCGGCCCGCAGGCCGGGCAGGCGACCGGCTGCGCGTGGAAACGGCGGTCGGCCGGATCCGCGTACTCCCGAGCGCATTCGGGGCACATCTCGAAGTCGGCCATGGTGGTGTTGGCCCGGTCGTACGGCACGCCGGTGACGATCGTGAAGCGCGGGCCGCAGTGGGTGCAGTTGACGAACGGGTGGCGGTAGCGCCGGTCCGCCGGGTCGGCCAGCTCCGCGAGGCAGTCGGCGCAGGTGGCGGAGTCCGGGGAGACCAGGGTGCGGGCCGGTCCGTCGGTGCGGGAGGTGAGGATGGTGAACGCGGTGCCGCCGACGGGAGGCATCTCCCGGTGGTGGACGGACTCGACGCGGGCGAGCGGGGGTGCCTGGGCGGCGATCCGGTCGCAGAACCGGGCCACGGCCGAGGCGGTGCCCTCGACCTCCACGACGACGCCCTCCGGGGTGTTGGTCACGTGTCCGGCGAGGGCGAGTTCGGTGGCGAGGCCGTACAGGTAGGGCCGGAAGCCCACGCCCTGCACCACTCCCCGGACGGTGACCCGGCGGCGTCGCGGAGTGTCCTCGGCGACGGCGGCCGGGGCCTGCGGACCGCTCACGAGTGGGTGTGGGCCATGGTGCCGGTGGCCTCCGTGTGCGCGTGGGTGTGACCGTGGTGATGGGGCAGCCGGGCCATGACCGGCGAGTGGACGGGTGCGCCGTCCGCGGCCGCCAGCGCCCTGTCGAGCAGCGCGCCGACTCCCTGCCCCCGGCGTGCCGAGGTCAGGACCACTTCGACTCCCGGGTTGACCTGTTCCACATTCGCGCGGAACGCGGCCTCGTCGAACTCGACGGCCTCCGCGATGTCGGTCTTGGTGACCACGATCAGGTGGGCGAGGCCGAAGGCGGTGGGGTACTTGAGCGGCTTGTCCTCGCCCTCCGTCACGGAGGCGAGGGTGACCCTCAGCGTCTCCCCCAGGTCGTAGGAGGCCGGGCAGACCAGGTTGCCGACGTTCTCCACGAACAGCAGCCGGGTGTCGTCGGGCAGCCACCCGTCCAGGTGCCCGGCGAGCATCCCCGCTTCCAGATGGCACAGTCCGTCGGTGAGCACCTGTTTGACCGGGACGCCCGAACGCGCCAGGCGCGCCGCGTCGTTCTCGGTGGCGAGATCGGCGGTCAGCGCGGCGACAGGAACGGACCGCTCTCGTGCCCGCAGCAGTTCGCGCTCCAGCAGCGCGGTCTTGCCGCTGCCCGGACTGGACAGCAGGTTGACGACCGCGGTGCCTCGGGCCGCGAGGTGTGCACGCAGTTCGTGGGCGCTCGCGTCGTTCTTCGCGAGTACGGCCTGGCGCAGGTCGACGACACGACACATGGTTCAGCGCTCCTCGGAGATCGGTTCGCGGGTGGGCACGTGCGTGGGGCCGTCCTCCCAGTGCACGTCGACGATCTGCAGTTCCCGGCCCGCGAGCAGCTCGGTACGCGTCCCGCCGCACACGGGGCAGGTCAGCCGGGGCGGCATGCCGACGGCCCATTCGTGCGCACAGGGCGTGCAGCGGGCCCGCCCCGGCACCGCTTCGGTAACCAGTTCGGCGCCTTCCAGCAGGGTTCCGGCGCAGGCCAGTTCGAAGGAGAAGGCGAGCGCATCGGGTACGACGCCGGCCAGTTCGCCCACCTGGAGCCGTACCGATCGCACCGCCGAGACGTCACCGGCCCGCGCGGCGGCCTCTGCCACCTGGTCGACGACGGCCAGCGCGACGGACATCTCGTGCATGGGTCTCCGTCCTTCCGCGGCCTGTCTCCGGTCGGCCTTCATTAGAGGCGCGCACACCCGGGTCGCACGGACCGGCACGCCGTCACCGGCCGACAGGTACGCCGTTCGACGCAAACCGCACGGCACACCGGTGGCGCCCACGGTTCACATCCGTCGGATCCGCAGGTAGCGCCTGAGGTCGGGAAGCACCTCGGCGAAGACGGCGACCATGACGGCAAGGGCCGCTCCGCCGATGACGATCTTCTTCATCCCGTCTCTCCTCATGTCGAGATCCCCCCGGCCGTGGCCCGCGGCGCGGACTCTCCCGGCTCACCGTTCCGCAGCAGCTCTTCGATCAGCCGGACGGCCTCCGGTACGGCGTCGGACACCGGCGCACTGAGACCGATGCCCTCGTCCACCGTGGCCGGTTCGCATCCGACGACCAGGACGCGGCGTGGTGGCTCGCCGCCGGTCCCGGCACAGAGGGTGCCCAGTAGCGCCAGGACGGCGTCGGGGGTCATCCGGTGGCCGTCCAACGCGGGGGTGCCGGGCACAGGGCTCCCGCCGCCGACGTCGTGTTCGATCACATACAGCGTGCCGGGGGCTCCGCCGCGTGCCGTGGCGTCCACGAGGACGAGCGTGTCGTAGCCGTCCAGGAGCTGATAAGCCAGGTGCACCCCACGCACCCCGATGTCCACGACCTCGATGTGTCCGGGCAGGTCGCGCTCGGTGAGCCGGCGTGCGGTCTCCACGCCGAAGCCGTCGTCTCCGAGGAAGATGTTGCCGATGCCCGCCACGAGAGTCCTTGGACCTGCCTGTGCGGGAAGGTTCATACGTCGTCCTCCAGCGGTGTGACCTCGTCGGGCTGGAAGTACAGGAACCGTCCCTGCTCGCGGCGGATGTCTGCGCCCGGGTCGCCCTCGACCGTGACCGCCAGGTGCACGCCGCCGTCGACGTCGTGCAGCACCGCCTCGACCTTCGCGGTGCGGCCCCGCAGGAAGATGTCCTGGGCGTCGGTGCGCCGCAGGCCCGGGTGCAACTCGACGCGGCTGCCCTTGCCCACCGACCGGCCGTCCACGACCACACGGTCCTGCGCCGGGTCGAAGCCCGCCTCGCTCGCGGGGTCCCACCAGGGGGTGTCCGGCCGCTGCACCCCATACTCGTCGGGGAAGCCGCCGTCCGGGGCGGCGGGGCCCGGGCCGGTCACCTCGCGCAGACTGCGCACCGCCCCGTGCAGACGCTCCAGCACCTCGGCGGGCATCGAGTCCGCCAGCTCGATCACGGCGGCCGCCCGCTCATCGGTGCCCCGGGCCTCGCGTTTCTCCTCGTCGGTGAGGGCCGCGGTGCGCAGCGCGAGGATCTCGTCGATCTCGGTGGCGTCGTAGAGCGCGCCGGGGCTCTCCGGCGCGATGGCCGGATGGTCCTCCAGGATGATCGGTGAGGACAGCACGAGGTCGGCGCGGCCGGGTTCGCCGGCGAGTACGGGCCAGGTGTGCAGGTTGCGGCATGCGGCGACCGCGCCCTTCGCCCACTCGGGGGGATCGGTCATCGACAGGAACGATCCGGCGCTGAGGGCCATGAGGAGATGGGTGGCCACCAGCGAGCGCGGCAGCGCCGTGTCCCGGTCGGCGCCGCGGCCCTCGGGCGGTGTCCAGTCGCTGGTGTTCTCGACGACGGCGGTCAGCCGCATGGCCCGGTAGGGACCGTCGAGTTCGCGGGCGGACAGCCGCACCGTCCCGCTGATCTCCTCGCACCGCCGGACCAGTCGGCCGACGGTTCGGCCGGCCGCGTCCAGGACCGGTTCGGTCTCCTCCCGGGCGGGGCGCCGGAAGGGATGCGTGACGCCGTCGCCGAGGAGCTCGTCCATCGACGCGACCACCTCGACGCGCTCCTCGCCCCCCTCGTCCCAGGGCACCAACACCCGGTCGTCTAGGCGGAGTTCGGCAACCGTGTCGAAGCCGCCGTCCGGGCGGGCCCGCTGCACCGTGCGCCGCCGGGCGTGCAGGAAGCGCACCTCGACCGAGAGGATCGCGCCCGCCTTCGGTTCCATCAGGCATTCGGTGTGCTGGAAGTCGTGCTCCTCGCACTCGGCGCCCCAGCCGGGCGGTACGAGCACCCCGAACTGCCAGCGCAGCCGGTTCTTGGCCGCCGAGGCGCGGTACGGGTAGAGCACATAGCCCTCGAAGAGGACGGCGTCGGCCACCTGCCGGGCGAGGGCGAACCGCTCCTCCGTCTCGGAGGCGAACGCGGTCACGGTCACGGATCGGTCCTTCCGGTGGTGGCGGTGAGGGCACGCAGCGGGTCGTGCGCGGGCGGGTCTGCACTGTCCAGCAGCGCCTGGACGGTCGACTTCCAGGAGGCCAGGGCGTGCCGTGAGCGGTAGGCCAGGAGGGCGTCCATGGTGTCGCGCGGCAGCCGGATCCAGCCGCACCCGGGGAAGTGCTGCTCGAGCATCTCCCGCCAGGTGGCGACCGGCATCCGGAAGGCCGCCTCCCGGTCCCACGGGACCGGCTCGACCTGGAAACCGCCAGCTCCGGTGAACGCCGTGCCGGAGAACAGCATCAGCAGCGGGACCTCGCCGCCGGTGAGGGCGGTGAGGTAGCGGGTCGCGGCGACGTCCATGTCGTAGGTGCAGGGCACGACGAGGTCGGCTTCGATCTCTCCGGTGAAGCTGGGGACCATGACCGAGACCTGGGCGAACTGCACCGGCTGGAGCGTGCTGCCCCAGCGTGAGCGCTCGCCGAAGAGGTCCGCGAGGCCGTCGGCCTCGGCGGACTCGTAGCCGCGGCGGGCGGGTTCGATGCGGATCTGACAGCGCAGCGCGAGGGCGTGCACGCGTGCGTTGCCGGCGGCGGTGACGCGCAGCCGGAAGACGAGGGTCGGTCCGGCGGCGAACCGGTCGGCGCGGACGCCGGTGCAGGCGAAGGAGAACTCCGTCACGGCCGCACCGCCTCGCCCACCGGCCGGGCGCGTCGCGCGACGTCCGCGAAGAACACGTCCAGAGCGGCGCGGGCTTCGGCTCCGCCGTCGAAGCCCTGCCACAACAGGCGCATGCGGCCGACGAGTTCGTAGCAGATGTCGATCGGTACGAGGTGGCACTCGCATCGGCCGTCGGTGCGGCGCAGCAGCAGCGCCTCCACGTCGGGTTCGAGCAGTTCGGCAAGGCGGCTGCCGCCGAGGACCTCCGTCCACGTGGCCGCTTCAAGTTCGCTCTCGGTGGCTCCGGCCGGGCTCGGGTAGAGGGCGACCAGCCGGTCGAGCGCCGCGTTGCGGAAGAGGAAGGCGACGCCGACCGGGATCTGCAACGCCTCCCACGCGCTCTCGTCGAGGCGATGCCCGGGGTCGGCGAGGTAGCGGGCCGGGACCGTGCGGAAGCGGCCCGCCGCGGCACCCGGCTGTTCCATCAGCAGCGCGCAGGGGGTGCAGGCGCAGACGAGGGCGCGCTTCTCGGTGTCGACGAGATGACGGTGGTCCGCCTCCACCGTCACGGCGCACAGCTCGCACCGCTCGGGCTGCGGGGGTCTCTCGGAGAGGAACCGCCGCAGGCCGGGCGTGCGCGTCACCGGGGACGCCGTCATCGGGCCCCCGTCGGTGCCGTGCTGATCTGGAGGAGCGTGGGACCGGCGGGTGCGGTCTGTACGTCGACGACCCTGACCTCCGGTGCGAAGCAGGCGAGCGCCGTCTCCGCGGCCTCCCGGGCGCCCGCGCCGGAGCCGCAACCGCAGCCACCTGCCTCCCGGGCCCGCAGCTTCAGGGTGCCACTGTCCTCCTCGAAGTCGACGACCTCCAGGGCGTGTTCCCGGACGCTGTCGAGGGCCCGGGCGATGCGGGTGTCGCGGTCCTCGGGGTGCAGGTCGTGCAGGACGAGCAGGCTCGCGACCAGTTCGTCACCGAGCAGTCCCGCAGGCGGTTCGCCGGGAGCGGAGGACAGCAGGTGGAGAATGCGGGCCAGGCCGGCACCGTAGAAGTCCATGAGGGACCGGACGAGTTCCTCTGCCGCCTCGGCGGCGGCCGGGTCGCCGCTCGCGGCCAGTCGGTCCAGCACCTCCTCGACACGGCGTCCGGTCTGCTCCGCGTTCACCGGCACGGCCGCAGTCCCCGCGCTCATCCGCCCAGTCCGCTCAGGCCGGTGGGCACGTGCATCGACTTCACCGTCTTGCCGCCCCCGACGTACATGTGGACGCCACAAGGCAGACAGGGGTCGAAGCTGCGGACGGCGCGCATGATGTCGATGCCCTTGAAGTTCTCCGGGGTGTTCTCCTCGAAGATGGGGGTGTTCTGCACGGCGTCCTCGTACGGGCCCGGCGTGCCGAAGGTGTCCCTGGTGCTGGCGTTCCAGGGGGTGGGCGGGTACGGGTGGTAGTTGGCGATCTTGCCGTCGCGGATCACCATGTGATGGGAGAGGACGCCTCGTACCGCTTCGGTGAAGCCGACGCCGATGCTCTCGTCCGGGACCTCGAACTTTTCCCAGGTCTGGGTGCGTCCGGCCCGGACCTCCTCCAGGCCCTTCTCCGCGAAGTGCAGCGCGACGGCGGCTGTGTAGGCCTGGAAGTAGGTGCGCGCGCGGTTGCGTTCCAGCGCGTTGCTCCACTTCGGGATCTTCCACTCGAAACTGGTCTCGGGCTTGGTCATCGTGCGCGGCAGGTTGATGACCACGCTGTGGCCGGTGGCCTTCACATAGCCGGTGTCGACGAGTCCGGACAGGGCGGTGGACCACAGACGGGCGATGGGGCCGCCGCCGGTGTCCAGGGCCAGGTGGTCCTTGCCGTCGAACCAGCGGGGCGACATGACCCAGCTGTACTTGTCGTCGAAGTCGCGCTTCTGCGGGGCGGGGATGGTGTGCTGGTTCCACGGGTGGCGCGGGTCCACCGGGTTGCCGAGCGGGTCGTGGGTGACGAACTGTTCCTGGCCCTGCCAGTCCTCGTAGTAGGAGCTGCCCAGCAGGATGCGGATGCCGAGGTTGATCTCGGTGAGGTCGTTGGTGACGAGCTTGCCGTCGACGATGATGCCGGGCGTGACGAACATGCGCCGGCCCCAGTCGGTCATGTTGGCGTAGGTGAAGTCGCAGTACTCGGGGTCGTTGAGCGCGCCCCAGCAGCCGAGCAGGACACGCCGCCGGCCCACTTCCTCGTACCCGGGCAGCGCCTCGTAGAAGAAGTCGAACAGGTCGTCGTGCAGGGGCACTACGCGCTTCATGAACTCCACGTAGCGCATCAGGCGGCTGAGGTAGTCCGTGAAGAGCTGCACGGAGGCGATGGTTCCGACGCCGCCCGGGTAGAGCGTGGAGGGGTGCACATGGCGGCCCTCCATCAGGCAGAACATCTCCCGCGTGTAGCGGCTCACCTGGAGGGCCTCGCGGTAGAACTCGCCCTCCAGGGGGTTGAGCGAGCGCATGATGTCGGCGATCGTGCGGTAGCCGTGCTCGGCGGCGTGCGGAGCCTCGGTGCGCTCGGCGAGTTCGAGGACGCCGGGGTTGGTCTCCTTGACCATCTTCTCGCAGTAGTCGACCCCGACCAGGTTCTCCTGGAAGATGTTGTGGTCGAACATGTACTCCGCGGACTCACCGAGGTTGATGATCCACTCGCCGAGGTGCGGTGGCTTCACGCCGTACGCCATGTTCTGCGCGTACACCGAGCAGGTGGCGTGGTTGTCCCCGCAGATCCCGCAGATGCGGCTGGTGATGAAGTGGGCGTCGCGGGGGTCCTTGCCGCGCATGAAGACGCTGTAGCCGCGGAAGACCGACGACGTGCTGTAGCACTCCGCGACCCGCTTCTGCTTGAAGTCGATCTTCGTGTGGATTCCCAGGCTTCCCACGATCCGCGTGATCGGGTCCCAGGCCATCTCCACCAGGCCGCTGCCGTCGCCGGCCGCCTTCGTCTTCGGTGCCATCTGTGTGCCGTGCCCTTCGTTGCGCGGGAGGTTCGTGTGGGGGGAGTGCACGAAGCAGGGAGCGGATTACTTGCGGCGGATGCTCACCACGGGGGTCGGTATCCGGTGGTGATCTTCTCTCCGGTACGGCGCCACTTGGGCTCCTTGTCCACCGTCTTGGCCGTGATCGACCTCAGCCTGCGGACCACGGCGCCGTACGCTTCGCTGGCGCCGCTCGACACCTTGGCGCCGGGCGGCTCGTCCATGAACGGCATGAACTTGTCGGGGAACCCGGGCATGGTGCAGGCGATGCAGATGCCGCCGACGTTGGGGCAGCCGCCGATCCCGTTCATCCAGCCGCGCTTGGGCACGTTGCACTTGACGACCGGGCCCCAGCAGCCGAGCTTGACCAGGCACTTCGGCGAGTCGTACGACAGGGCGAACTCACCCTGCTCGTAGTAGCCCGCGCGGTCGCAGCCCTCGTGCACGGTGGCCCCGAACAGCCAGGTCGGGCGCAGCTTGTCGTCCAGCGGGATCATCGGGGCGGCGCCGGCCGCCTGATAGAGCAGATAGGTGAGCGTCTCGGAGAAGTTGTCGGGCTGGATCGGACAGCCGGGGACGCACACGATGGGGATGCCGGCGTGGGACTTCCAGTCCCAGCCGAGGTAGTCCGGCACGCCCATCGCGCCGGTCGGGTTGCCCGCCATGGCGTGGATGCCGCCGTAGGTGGCGCAGGTGCCGATGGCGACGACCGCCAGTGCCTTCGGGGCGAGCCGGTCGATCCACTCGCTGGTGGTGATCGGCTGGCCGGTCTCCGGGTTGTCGCCGAAGCCGCACCAATAGCCCTCGGGCTTGATCGCCTCGTTGGGGACGGAGCCCTCGACGACCAGGACGAACGGGTCGATCTCGCCCCGCTCCCCCTTGAAGAACCACTCGATGAACGTGTCCGAGCCGCCGACCGGACCGCACTCGAAGTCGATGAGCGGCCAGTGGACGGCGATCTTCGGAAGACCCGGCAGCACACCGAGCACGATCTCCTCGATGCTGGGCTGCATCGCCGCCGTCAACGCGACCGAGTCGCCGTCGCAGCTCAGCCCCGCGTTGATCCAGAGAATGTGGATCGTGGGTGTCTCGTCGGCGGGCGCGCCGTCTGCGTCCGCAGCGCCGACCGTGCCCGGCGTCGCCTCACTCATGGGACCGCCTCCTGGGGAGGTAAGGGGCGAAGGCCTGCATTTCGACCTTCACTCTTCTTCGTATCAGCCGTTGGGCCGTGACGAAACGCCATCGAGGGCCGTTCCGGTGACATCGGCGACGGAGGGGATCGGACCGGTTTACGCAACCGCGGGCGGACCGAGGTGCGGCGGGGTGCACGATGGCCGCTCCTTGTGGACGAAGGAACGACGCAGAGCGTGAAACGGGGCGTCCGGGTCGTCGAAGGTCCGGCGCATCCGGGCCAGCTCCTGCTCGCGGAAGCCGGCCAGCGGGGTCACGCTCTCCAGCCGGTCCAGCTCCGTCTTCTTGGCGGTGATCCGCGACGC
Source organism: Streptomyces sp. NBC_00775 (assembly GCF_036347135.1). Classification (NCBI taxonomy): domain Bacteria; kingdom Bacillati; phylum Actinomycetota; class Actinomycetes; order Kitasatosporales; family Streptomycetaceae; genus Streptomyces; species Streptomyces sp. NBC_00775. The sequence continues at coordinate 10,472,326 of NZ_CP108938.1, read as the reverse complement.
CGTCGCCGGAAGTTGCGCCAGCCGCGCCGCCAGGCCGCCGGCCTCCCGCGCGAACTCATCAGGACCGCAGTCGACCACCCGGTCGACGAGCCCGAGGCGCAGTGCGCTCGCCGAGCTCACCGGCAGAGCCTCACGCATGAGCCGTTCGGCCGTCGCGGGACCCACCCTGCGCGGCAGAGTGTGCGTCCAGTACTCCGAGCCGTACAGGCCCATCAGACGGTAGTGAGGGTTCAGCACGGCGCCCGAGCGGCACCACACCTCGTCGGCCGCCAGGGCGAGCATCACCCCGCCCGCCGCGGCGTTGCCCGCGACCGCCGAGACCACCAGCCGGTCCGTCGTCGTCAGGACCGCCTCGACCAGATCGTCGATGGCGTTGATGTTCGCCCAGGCCTCGGCAGCGGGGTCGGCGGCGGCCTCGATGACGTTGAGGTGGATCCCGTTGGAGAAGAAGTCCCGTTCGCCGCCCAGCACCAGCACCGACGTGGGCCGCGCGCACGCTTCCCGGTAGGCGTCCAGCAGACGTCGGCACTGCTCCGTGCTCATGGCGCCGCCGGGGAAGGAGAACGAGAGGAAACCCACGTTCCCGTCCTCCCGGTAGCGGATGTCCGTCCAGGTACGGTGCCGCACCTCGGGCAACAGGGGCGGGGCGTGCTCGGGCAGCGGCGGCAGCCGGTCGCCCAGGGCCCGCACGGCAGGCAGTTTGAACGTGGGCGGCTGCCCGGGCCCGCGCCGGGGCCGCAGTTCGGGGATCCACACGGAGCCGTCCTTGGTGGCCCGGCAGACCGCCCCGGCCCGGGTGGCCAGCAGTTCGCCCGGCCGACCCCGCAACACGCTCTCGGGATGACCGCCGTGCAGATACCACTCACCGCCGAGCAGCACGTCCAGCACGCCGGGCTGCGAGTCCGCCGCCCTCAGCTTGCGCAGGACGTCCTGTGTGGAGTCCTCGGCCCAGTCGATCCGCCGGACGCTCTGGTCGAGGTACGGACGGGGGCGCAGGCGAGCGTCGGCCGTGCGTGCCGTGTCCTGCTTGCGCGGTACGTGGGTTCCCCCGGCGAAGCGCTCCACCGCGAGCAGGACGGCCGCGAGCGCGGCGTCGGCGATCTCGCCCCGGTACAGCTCGCTCTTGGGCACCTGAGGAATCCGACAGGGTACGGAGGCCCACACGTCACCGGCGTCCATCTCCCCGTCGGCCTGCAGGACGGTGACGCCCCACTGATCGACGCCCTCGTGAATCGCCCAGTCCAGGGAGGACGGTCCGCGGTCGCCCACGGGCCCCGGATGGACGACGAGACACGTGTGCGCCGTCCACACCTCCTCGGGAATCACCGTCTTCAGCATCGGCGCCACGATGAGCTGTGGTGCATGCCGCCGCACGGCGTCCGGCAACGAGCTGCCCGGCAGGGCGAGTTCCACTGCCACACTGTGGCCGCGGTCGCGCAGCTCGGCGTGGGCGCGCTGGGTGAGGCTGTTGAACGCGCTGGCTAGGAGCAGGATGTCCACGGCTGCCTCCGGGCGGACGAACGGCAGGCAGGGTTGGCCGCCGACCGCGATCCTCGGCCACGGCGGCCCGCCGTCCCCGACGACAGACGGCGAGGTCATCCGAAAGCAGCTGCCGATCCGCCGTCCGGCCTCACCGGCCATCGCCCGCGGCGGCACCGACGACCCGGCTCAGCGAGTCAGCCGTGGTAAATGATCACCGTCGTCGCAGGCCGCTGGTGATGCGCTCCCACGGGGAGCGGGTAGCACCGAAATGGGTCTCGTGTGTCCAGATGTGGGTGCACGACCGGCACTGCAGGTGGAGCAGGCTGCCGACGTTGGAGAGCAGGTAGCGCCAGTGCTCGGAGCAGGTGCGCCCTTGCTCGCAGCTGGCGCACCCGCGACGGTCGTCGCAGTTCGGGCAGGCCACCCAGGCGCGACGCCCGATGTCGGCCTGCGGGTCAAGCGGCAGCATGGCCGCCCCCTCCCCGCGGAAGCACACCGGCCGAGACCAGCTCGTCGTACACGCGCTGCTGCTCCGCGCTGAGGCCGGAATACAGCAGCTCATACGCCGCTTCCTCGCCGCGCAGCGCGGCGACGGGGTCCCAGTCGGGGCCGAGAGCGGCCAGGACATGAGCGCGCCGAAGCAGTTCGTGTGAACTCAGGTCGACGTCCAGGTCGACCAAGGGGAGGGCGCCAGGTCGGTCCGCCGCAGGCCTGCTCGCCGCAGCGGGTTCGTCCGGTTCGCCAGGGAGGGCACGGCCATGGGGGAACATGCGACCGAACGTAGGTAAGCGTTCCTCGCCCCGGCAAGAGCAGGTGGGAGAAGTCACAACAGGCCCGCGACCCCCGGGGCCCGGAGGCGGACCCCACATCGACCGGGTGGAGCTGGGCGAATTCCTCGCACCGCACGGGTACGCCCCGGGAGGAGGCCCGCCGCGGACCTCGGCGCGACTCCCCCAGCCGACGCACGGCAGCGGTCGGCGCCTCGTCGGACGGCACCCGCACCTGATGGCGTCCCTAAGGCGTGGCCCGACAAGATGTGGCCCGACTCGGTGAAGAAGTGCACGACCTGTCGGGGCGAGGGGCGCACCGTCCTCTGGTCCGGCTGGACCGCCGGGCCTGGCAGTGGCGGCGGACCAGGGCCGGGGCCGCCGGGGCGGGTGTCAGTGGCGGCATCCGCCGCACGGGATCGCGCGGACCGTTCCGTCTCCGCTCCGGGGCCGGAGAGGCCCCTGCGGAGGTCAGCAAGACACACGCGCGTCTGATCGGTCGGTGCGCCCGCCGTCGTGGCTGACCTTCGTCGACTGAGGCACCGACGACCCCCGAGATCCGGGCGCCGCCGCACCCATGGACGGCGACGGCACCTCAGCCGCTTGACTCGGTGATTTGAGACTCCAGCCCAAAGCCGTTCCGCCGACCTCGTCCCTTGGTGACCTCTAGGAGCTGCCGCTCGGTTTTGGCTGCTGGGATGACATCTCAGGGAAGTTCTTGGTGAGGTTGGTGGGCAGTTCGAGGAACGCCTTGCCGATGATCGGGCCGGTGAGGGAGTCCTTGCGGATCCAGGAGGCTCCCTCGTAGAGGGTGATGCCGCTGGTGCCGTAGGGCTTGTAGCCGAGCGGCATCTCGTAGGACTCGAAAATCGGGGTGTAATACCACGTCCCGTAGGGCGTGGACAGACGCGCGTACACGGGGTAGTTACGTCCGGAGACCGGCGACTTCCACGTCTGCAGCGGGACCCATTGGACCGCCTCTCCGAACCCGTACTCGGGGTTGGCGTTCGGGGTTCCGTGCATGTAGCGGCCGATGTTCAACAACGGCTTGTTCTGCTGGTCGTACCACTGGCGGAACGTGAAGATCGAGCCGTCGTTGAACTGGATCGCCGACCACACGTAGGCCGTGCCCCACGGCTGCTTCGAGATCCCGAAGTTGCCCCACTGGTGCTCCATCCACAGCGATCCGGTGAGGTGCCGTGTCTGGTTGCCGATAGTGACGGTTCCGGTGACGTTCTGCTTGGGAGCGCCGTAGTAGTAGGACAGCGATCGCATCGTCTGCGGGTCGGCCTTGCCCTGCCAGGGCGTGTTCTCGTTCTCCACGCCGAAGGGCGTCATGGGTGTGTAGCCGTAGGGGCTCTGCGTCTTGGTCTCCAGGTCCATGGTGATGGCCTGTTTGACGTTCTTGGCCTGACTCTTGAAGTGCAGGTTCCAGGTGTCGGGGGAGGCGCGGTAGACGGTCGTGAAGGTCGTACCGCTCTGCGAGACGCTGTACTGGAAGTCGTCGCGCGAGGTGGACTGCGGCGGAGCGATGGCCGTCAGCGGCGCGGTCAGGGTGTCGGCCGTCCACACGAAATCGTGCGTCTTGAGGTTGCCCAGCGAGAAGTACGGGCGGTACTGGTATTTGCCGGGCGAGACACCCTCGTGGAAGACGTTGTAGAAGAGCCCGAACTCCTCGCCGGTGTCCTTGTCGGTGACGTACCCGGTCCAGTAGTGCCACTCCTCCAGGGCGCCGGTGTCGTAGAACGGGCCACCGTGCCACTTGTGGTCCTGCGGGAGGGTGTAGAGGGCCTGGGCCGATTTGGTGGCGATCCGGTCGCTGGACGCATTCGACGACGCCCCGGTGGACTGGCTGCTGGCCTCGCCCTCCGCCATGACGGAGCTGCACCCTGCCAATGGCGCAGCGGCCGCCACCGCCAGTCCCGAGAACAGGACGCGGCGCCGGCTGGGGGCCGCACCGGTGGCATCGCCCATAGCGGGCTCGCCTTCCGCGGCGCTGTGGGCCGACGGTGTCTCCCCGCTCGCGTTCATGCGCTGTCCCTCCGGCCACCACGCCAGTCACCGAAGGCAACCAGGTGTTACCGTGTGTGATGTATGCCGTCACTGTATGACGGCGGTGCATTCACGGCATCTCGAACAGGCGCCCCCATCGGCAGCCCCGGGCAGACAGCCAGCCCGTCTCAGTTTCCGTCTCATTCAACGACGGTCATCGGCGTTCATCAGGGACTGGAAGGCCAGCACGGATGAACGCCCGCACAGGCGTGAACGCAGGTGAACGGCCCCGCACACAGCCCGGGCGACCACCAACAGACTTGGAAAGCGTGTTGGGGGTGGCCGAGTTGGGCTTACACGCCTTCCGGGGGCCGACGAAACGTGCTCCGCTTGGGCCATGGCAACCATCGTCGCCAGTGCCGTAGCTGTCCTGGGAACCCTGCTCGGCGCGGGAATCACCCTGGCGTTTCAGCAACGCGCCACCGACAGAAACCACCAGTTCACCCGTGGTGAGAGGCTCCGGCAAGAACGACTCGACGCATACTCCGCCTACGGCAGCGCGGTGATCAACCTTCGCCGCTGCTTGATACACCTCTGGTTCTGCGAGCACGAACAACCGCCGTCTGAGGACCCTGAGGCTGTGCGGAACCGCGGATTTGCCCTGCGCTCCAGCGCGCAAGAGGCACTGTTCAAGGTCCAGATGCTCACGGATGACGAGACGCTGAGCCATGCCGCGGATTCCGTACTCGATGAGGTCAACGCTCTTGCCAGGGCGGAGAGCAGAGCCCAACTCGAAGACGGCAGAGCACGGACCGGTATCGAAATCAGACGACTCATCAGGTCAGCCAAGCAACATCTCTGAATCAGCTTCGGAGCCTTCGTTGGTACGGCCGTCTGCCGATGCCTCACGCAGACGGACCGCACCACAAGCGCACCAGATCCTTCGGGGAGCAGCGGGGAACCACGGGGAAAGCAGCCGAGCCCGGTCCCCAAGGATCGCCACTACGCTTCCGCCGGCACAGCTCCCTCATACGGACGTCGCCAGCAGCGTGGCTGAGGCTGGACGGTGCTGACGCAGACGATGACCTCCGATACGGTCCCGAGCCATGGCGAATGGCAATGGTGTACCGGAGAAGGTGGCGTGGATCCTGGTTCGGGACGCCCGAGTGTTGGTGACGCGTAGTCACGGCAGAGATCGCTTCTACTTCCCGGGCGGTCATCGTGAGCCGGGCGAGACCGACGGCGAGACTCTGGTGCGGGAGATCGCCGAGGAACTGCAGGCGACGATCGACCCCGGTTCCATGGTGCACTTCGGCACTTTCGAGATCGGTGAGGGCCATCCGGATCACGACCCATTCCGGATGATCTGTTACACCGCCGATCATCGTGGTGACCTGACCCCGTCGAGGGAGATCGCCGAGAAGGCGTGGTTCCGCTATGCCGACCGGGACCGAGTCTCGGCCGTCGACGAGCTGGCTTTCGACGCGCTTCACGAGGCCGGGCGGCTTTCCTGATCCCGTGACAGCTGCACAGCAGCGAAGTACAGCAACCACAACGACCGCAGCCGACCGCCAACAACCGTCGATGGCCACTGAGCTTGAACTCGGGTAGTCGTAGCTGCTGACAAGGCTTGATCGTCGCGGTACGCCGGTGTCATGAGGTACGCGCAGGGCGTGGGCGTGAGTGAAGAGCGTACGCAGTTCCGCGAAGAGATCCGGATGCTGGCGTCCGAGCGGTTTGCCGTGGGTGAGCCGAATTCGGTGATCGCGAAAGAGTTACGGGGCAGCCGCCGTAGGCGGTAGTGCGCGCCTCTGGGCGAGATGCTTTGCTCTGCGCATGCAGGCTGTCTACGCAAGCCTTGTAGCTGTGTTCGGCACGCTAGGGTCTGCTGCAGGTTTGGGTGACAGGTTCGATCACGCGGTTTGGAGGGCCGGTGTGGTCATGACGGTTTCGAATTCGACGGGGGTCAGTCGGCCGAGCGAGGCTTGTCTGCGGCGTCGGTGGTAGGTCCTCTCGATCCAGGTCACGACCGGGATCCGCAGTTCCTGACGCGTGGCCCACGAGCGGCGGTCGAGGACGTTCTTCTGCAGCAGGCTGAAGAAGGACTCCATGGCCGCGTTGTCGCCTGCCGCCCCGGCCCTTCCTATCGAACCGGCCATCTGGTGGCCGCCGAGCGCCCGGACGAATTTCCGTGACCGGAACTGCGACCCACGATCAGTGTGCAGAATGCACCCGGCAACATGCTCACGCCGGGCAACAACGTTGTTCAGGGCGGTCACGGCGAGGCGGGACTTCATCCGCGCGTCGATGGAGTAGCCGACGATCCTCTTGCTGAAGACGTCCTTGATCGCACAGAGATACAACTTTCCTTCGCCGGTGGCGCGTTCGGTGATGTCGGCGAGCCACAGCCGGTTGGGGCCATCCGCGGTGAAGTCGCGGCGGACCAGGTCGTCGTGCACCGGCGGACCGGCCTTTTTGATCCTGCCGCGCCTCTTCCCGAACACGCTCCACCAGCGGTTGTCCCGGCAGATCCGCCACGCGGTCCGGTCGGCCATGACCTCCCCCGCGCCGCGGGCTTCATCAGCCAGGAAGCGGTAGCCGAACTCCGGATCGTCACCATGGGCGTCGAACAGCGCGTTCGCCCGGTAGGCCTCCTCCAGCACGGCATCGGTCACCGGCCGGTCGAGCCAGCGGTAGTAGGGCTGTCTGGCGAGCCTGAGGACCCGGCACGTGACCGTGACGGGAACCCCGTGCGCGGCCAGCTCCTTCACGAGCGGGTAGATCCTTTTCCCGTCAGATTCGCCTGCGACAGGTAAGCCGCGGCCCGGCGCAGGACCTCGTTCTCCTGCTCCAGCAGCTTGATCCGCTGACGCGCGGCCCGTAGTTCCGCGTTCTCCTGCGTGGTCGTTCCGGGTTGCAGCCCGTCGTCGATGTCCGCGCGGCGCATCCACTTCGACAGCGTCACCGCGTGGACGCCGAAGTCGGCGGCCACCTGCTCGAGTGTCACGCCCGGTCCGCGGTTCCTCGCGACCCGCACGACGTCCTCCCGGAACTCTTCGGGATAAGGCTTGGGCACAGCGACATCCTTCCCACCCGCCCTACAGGGCAAGCCAGTTCAGATGTCACCCGATCGCGCAGCAGACCCCCCGCGTGAACACCGAAACGTTCTGGCAGCTCATCAATACCGCGCGCGTATCCGAAGAACTCGTCACAGGATCAAGGGTGTTGCGCTCCCCGGGCCCAGCATTAGGGTCCCGTCATGGAGATCATCAAGGGCGCAGGCGTGTGGACGCACCCCGGCGAAGCGGGCAATGACTGGATCGAACAGCTACGGACGTCGGATCTGTCGGTGGGGACGTACTGCATCCCGGTCGGCGGGCGAGATGCCCAGAGCCCGCACACCGAGGATGAGATCTATGTCGTCACAGCCGGACGCGCCAAGATCGAAACACCAGGCCGGACGGACGAGGTGAGTCCCGGGACGGTGATCTTCGTGCCGGCCGGTGAAGAGCACCGATTCACAGAAGTGGCCGAAGACCTGGTGCTGCTCGTGGTGTTCGGACCTGCGTACGGTTCGCGCTCGCCCAAGTCTTGACGATCAGGAGGTGGCTCTCCTCAGACGCCGCCAGCAGATCAGGCCGCAGGCCAACGACAAGAAGGCATCGTGGAGTTCGACGCGTCGTTCCCAACGCACGGCGAGGCGTTTGAACTGATGGAGCAGGGCGAAGGTCTGCTCGACGACGCAGCGGAGCTTGCCCAGGCCCTTGATGTTCGGAGCGCCCTTGCGGGAGATCACCGGCATGATCCGGCGGCGCCGCAGATCACTCCGCACGGCCTTCGAGTCGTACGCCTTGTCACCCAGGACGGACTCGGGCCGACACCTTGGCCGGCCGGGCCGCCCGGCGACGGGCGGGATGCCGTCTACCAGGTGGAGGGTCTGGGTGACGTCGTTGACGTTGGCGGCAGTCGTGATGACGTGCAGCGGGGTGCCCTTGCCGTCTCAGATCAGATGGTGCTTGCTGCCCGTCTTCCGCCGGTCGACCGGCGACGGACCGGTCGCGGCACCCCCCCTTTTTTCGCGCGGACGTGGGAGCCATCTACGCACGCGCGACTCCAGTCGAGTTCGCCGACCGCATGCATCTCGGCGAGCAGCAGGCAGTGCAGTTGCTCGAAGACCCGGCCTTCTGCCAGCGATCCAGGCGCCGCCAGCACGTTTGTCCAGAGCCGAACCCCAGCTCCAGGGGCAGGAGTTGCCAGGAGATGTCCTGGTGCAGGACGTAGAGGATGCCCTGCAGTCCGGGCTTGCCCGGCACTGCCAGGGCGTGACGGTGCTCGGCGACGGCGCCCGTCTCAACTGCGCCCTGGCGGTACCGCACTGAAAACGCCCGGGGCGGCCTCTACTCCCGGGTGAGGAGGACGACAACGCCGCCCACCGCAAGGTCCGCACCCGCGTGGAGCACGTCATCAGCCGGATGAAGAACTACAAGATCCTCCGTGACTGCCGCCAGCGCGGCGACGGCCTCCATCACGCGGTCCAGGCCGTCGGATCAGCCGCACACTGAACGGCCGGCCAGGACTCCCCCGCCCTGCGAGCCCTCCTGGCCGGCGGGCCACGTCCCCGTCCACGGCGTGTGCCAGGAGTTCGCCCTCGCCGTCGACGAGCGCCGACTCGACCTTGGCCCAGTGGTGCTCTTCCACCCCTGCGTCGTCGCCGAGAACAGCGACCAGATCCTCGAAGCACTCGACGCCGGACAGGCAGAGGCAAGCGGCTCATCGTTCGGCCCGCCGACGGAGAACACTTCCGGCTTCTCCGCCTCTCCGCCGCAACCGACGCCAAGCCGGCCCCCGTCCCACCGCGCCTGCCCGGCTTTCCCGAACCCCGCTGACGGCACAGTTCCTCGGTACCGCCGCCCACCGTGGCCGCACATCTGCTGAACAACACCGGTCCGAACCGAGAAGCGGGCCAAAGTCGTGCAACCAACGGATATGGCGCGCGGATGCGTCGTCCAGCGGTCACGGCCCCGGACACATCTGCGCAGGAGTGTCACACAGGCTGCACACACCCTTTCGAATGCCTCGCTACCTTTACTCGCGGCTCGCTCCCCCGTGCGAAAGCGAACACAGGAAGATCGCAGATGGACTACTGCTCCACGTGCCGTCGGCACCTCAACGGCGCCCTGGCGTGCCCTGGGTGCGGCTCCTACGCCCCAGGCATCGCTCCCCTCGCCGACGGAACGCCCGCACCGGGCGCAGCAGCGTGGCAGGCCCCGTCACACCTGTGGCACGACGCGGAGCCCGGCGCCGAGGAATTCAGCGAGGCACCGCAGGAGCACCCGTACGACGGCCCGGACTCCCCCTCCCCCACGCCGATGGGCCGGGCGGCACGGCGTCGCCAGCGGGAGCGCTGGAGGAAGACCCAGCGCAGGGCCCTGGTGGCCACCGCGGTCGCCCTGGTCGGCGGCGGCCTGACCGTCGCGTCGATGGACCGGCAGTCCACGGATCGGACGCAGGCTGCATCCGCGCCTGACAGGGAGGCCATGGGGATCGCGGAGGAGCAGGCCACGGAGTCCACTCCGGCCTCGTCGACGCCGACCGAGACGCGCCGGTCCCAGCGCACGTCGTCCGCCACCCGCTCCTCCACGACGAACGCACCGCGCGAGCAGTCCGCCGCAGCGCCCCAGGCCACGCCGACGACCCAGGCGATCCAGCAGGCCAGCGGCACGACTCCCCTGACGACAGCGGCGTCCTCTGCCGAGTCGCAGGCCGCCTCCACGGTGTCCGATGCCACGAACACCGTTACGGAGACGACGGCCTCGCCCACGCCCTCGGCCACCGACAGCACCAACACCTCAAGCACGGACACCTCGCCGGCGACCACCTCACCGTCCGACTCCTCCTCGCCGTCAGGGCTCTGCCTGCTCGGGCTGGTCTGCATCAGCTGATCCCGCGCACCTCGGTGGACCCCGTATCGTCCACGGGGCCCACCTCATAGCCGGACGTCGTCCGAGGAACTCGCCCACGACGACACTCAGTTGGCCTTGTCGACCTCGACGTTCGGCATGCTGAAGATTGCCTTCCCGGGGCGACCCGCGATCGGGTTGGTCACTCCGTTGGCGCCGATCACCAGAGCCACGTCCGCCTGCGGGAACTCGGCGTTGACATCATCCATCCCCGTCGGCCGGGTGCACGGCGTAGCCGACGTCGACGACGTGGTCGGTCAGCAGCCCGGCTGACTCGCCGAGTTCATGCCCGGTGGCGGACGGTTCACCCCCGTGTCGGCGAGGCGCACCGCGAGCGCGCGGCCGTGAATCCGGGAAAGGGCTGAGCCCGCTGGTCTGCTCCGTCGTCCACGCGCACCGGTTGTCTGACGCCGACGGGCACGAGGTGTACCAGACGGTGTGGTTCCGCTTCGCCCAGCACCTGGGCGGATCCGCAAACCGGAGAAAGCAGGGTCGTGGTTGGCCAGCACCACGCGGCACGAGTGCCTGAAGCTACTCGGGAACTTGGGCCGGCTGGCCTCGACGGACGATCCGCACCTGCCCGGCCGCGTCAGCGAGGACCGTACGTTCGAGTAGTCGCTCCTCGACTCCGAGGAGGCGGCGGCCGAGACCGAGCGCATCCGGCGGATGTGGCAGGAGTTCGAGGATCTCGGCGAGCGCTGTAGGTAGTTGCCGCGCATGCTGATGACCTCTCCGCCCCCAGCTATCAGGAGATTTCCGCTGCCCTGGGCATCTCGGTCGGCAGCATTGGCCCGCTGCGCCAGAAGATCACCAACAGCATCCACAACGAGGGGAAGATCTACTTCTCACCCGTCGCCAACACGTTCCGTGCCTCTCGCAAAGAGAACCGTAGCGGGGCGAACCCTGAGGAACCCCGGCGGCGTTCGGCTGTTGTGCGAACCACCGCACCCGCCTGGCACTCTCCGTGCGCGAAAGCCCGGAGTCACCCCGAAATGTCGCAGCGCCCGGCTATAACATTCCGGTGCTCTCCGCCTGCTGCTGGCGGATCCCCTCGAGCAGTAGGTAGACAACAGGGAGTTCTTCGTGACGCTGCCCCCTCGCATAGGTCCGTACAGACCGCTGCACCGCATCGGCGCCGGCGGTATGGGAACGGTCTACTTCGCGTACCACCCCGAGACCGGGCAGCCGTCCGCCATCAAGGTCCTCAGCTCGGAGTACGCCAGCGACCATCACTACCGGCAACGCTTCGCGCGTGAAGTCGAGGTCCTGCGGAAGATCTCAGGGCCGTATCTGGTCCCGCTGACGGACGCGGACACCGCAGCAGACGTCCCCTGGCTGGCGATGCCCTACGTGCCGGGCGAAACGCTGCAGCAGCACGTCCAATCCCACGGACCGCTCCGGGGGGAGAACCTCCTCACCTTCGCCGCCGCTGCGGCCCTCGCACTTGCCCACATACACGCGGCCGGCGTCACCCACCGGGACCTCAAGCACGCCAACGTCATACTCGCCAAGGACGGGCCATACGTCCTCGACTTCGGCATCGCCGGCCACGTCGACGTCACAGCCTTCACCCGCACATCCATGCCACGGTCGGGAAGCCCCGGCTGGATGGCGCCCGAGCAGCTGTCCCGCGGTGAGACGACTCCGGCGTGCGACATCTTTGCCTGGGGGCTCCTGGTTGCCTACGCGGCGGCCGGAAGCCATCCCTTCGGGTTGCCCACCGCCATCGAGCACCGAATTATTCACGCGGAACCGAACCTGGGAGCTGTTCCGGACCGGCTCCGTCCGCTGGTTTCCCAGGCTCTCCGCAAGGGCCCCGACGATCGGCCCACCGCCGCGCAACTAGCCGAGCAGACCGCAGGCTTGCTGGGCGCCTCCGGCACCGTGGTCCTTCCCACCGTCGCCTACACGCGTCAGGCCTCCACGGCCGAGGACCCGGCATCGGCGCACAACCTGCCCTGGACAATCGACGACCACGGGCTCGACCTCACCAAGTCCTTCCCTTTCCCCAGCGGCGGAGGCTGGCGCACCGGATCCGAAGCACGGGCCTTCCTCGACGACGCGACGGGCACCCTGTCCCGTCTGCGAGAGACACTGGAACGCACCAAGCTGACGCGCGCGGACATGTCCGCCGCGCGTCAGGCTCTGGCTGCCGCGGACACCGCGCTGACTGCCATCCGCACGGAGTACGACCAGGCCGGTGCCGCCGACTGTGAACCGGCAACCCGAGCCGTGGAGGCGGCCACGGCGGCTGTTTACGACACCCTCGCCAGGCAGGTCGCGCACCAGACGGCACAGGAGACCCCGGGCCGGAGGACCCGAGCCCCTGGACGACGAAGAGCTCTAGCTGCTGCCGGCACCGTCGCTGCCGTCGCCCTCACCGGCGGCATGGCCTACACCCTCGGGCGGCCGACGCACTCGACCGCGCAGCCTCGGGCCGAAGCGAGCACACATCGCGCAGCGGCAAGCGACGCCCCCGTTACCCATACCGCCAGCAGCCCTTCCCCCACCGACACCTCGACGGCTGCCTCTGCGACTCCCACAGCGGCCCCTGTCACCCTGTTCGGCGGCCTGCGACTCACCCTCCCAGTTTCTTGGGACACGAGCCTGGTGCCCCAGGACAGCCTGAACTTCGACGACGGCATGGACAGCCGATACGCGATGGACCTGGTCCCCAACGACGGCAGCGACACCGGAGGCCTGGCCGTCGAGTGGGCGCCTGGAATGACCAGCATCAAGGGAGGCTCCGGAGGCACCGAGAACGACGACTTCGGCATGTTCAGCACCCGCTTCACCACAGGCGGCCCAAACCCATCCGCAGGCGGCACCTACGAATTCGCCGAAGACGTTCGTGAGCAGACCGTGACACGCGCCAGCGCGATGAAGCAGGTCACTGTGGCAGACGAACAAGCACAAACGTGGACCGTCGACACCGACGTCCTGCCGGACCACAACCACACACGAACTGCAGTCCACCGCGTATGGTTCCTGCCGTCTTCCCACTACGTGCTGTACGACTACGGAACCCTGAAACCCAAGCGCACAGCGGAGATTGACGCCATCGTGAAGTCAGCCAAGCTCACGAAGGTCGACATTCCGCTGGACTGCGCAGACGCCGTCGACTACCTCGATACCGCTGCTGCCGGCGGGAGTCCACAGGGAGACGACCCGTCACAGAGCTGCCTCGACATGACCGTGAACTCCGCAGGCACACAGGACACGGCCGCGGACGAGAACGCGCTGGATCCGGGGACCACGAAGTCCATGACCGCATCCGCCTGCCTCAGCCTGATCAGCGTATACAGCGTCACGTACGTGGAGGGCGACGCCAGCTATACCCGGGCCCGAAGGGACTGCGACTTCCCCAGGAGCCGATAGGCGTTCCGCCACACGGCCTCGGCGGCACACGACGTGGCCGCCAACGCCGCTTTCCTCAACCAACTGCTCGCCGCGTAGGACGCGCTCGACACGTGCGTCCCCCGAATTCTGTGTGTGGGCGGCACTCCCTGCGGGGTGCCGCCCACACACAGGTGCACCGACGAAAGCCGCTGGCGAGCGGCTTTCGAGGGTCTGTCTTGATCGGAGCAGGCCACCGGGCTTGTGACCTGGGCTTTCGCGCACCCTTCCGAGTCAGCAGCCCGCAGGTCTCCCACCTGTGCGGTTGCCAGGTGGTCTGGGGACGAGCGCGGTGCAGGTCGGCAGTGCGGGCACGCGTCGACGCCGCCGGCGAGGGCCTGGACGCGGGCTGCCGGAGCAGAGCGCGTGGACAAGCCTCTGGGTGTGTGACCCGCACGATCGCGCTGTGCGGCTGGTGAGCTTTCCCAGGCCCCGGTCGGTCGGGCGGATCAGCGCAGTCCGGCGAAGAGATCGTTCTCGGGTACGGCCGCGCCGGTGGCGTCCTGGACACGTACGAAGGTCTCCATGCCCATCAACTCGCCGAACCTCTCCTTGCCCATCTTGAGGAAGAAGATGTTCTCGCCCTGACTGGCGTGCGCGGCCAACGCGTCGAACTTCTGACCGCTGAACGCGGTGGCGTCCACCCACGTGGTGATCTCATCGTCGGGGAGGCCGATCTCGGCCAGCGCGGCGGCCTCGGCAGGATCCGGCTCCGGCATGTCCTCATGGAACTCGCGCATGATCTCCCCGAACCGCTGCATCATCGAACGGGGCATCGTCGTCCAGTACACCTTTGGTGTCAGCGCGGTCATCTCCAGCGCCGCCATCGTGATGCGGTGGGCCTGGATGTGGTCGGGGTGGCCGTAGAAGCCGTTCTCGTCGTAGGTGACGACCACATCGGGTCGGTAGTGCCGCATGAGTTCCGCGAGTCGGGCGGCGCCTTCCTGCACGGGGGTCTGCCAGAAGGATCCGGGGGCGTCGTTGCTCGGCCAGCCCGTCATCCCGGAGTCGGCATAGTCCAGCATCTCCAGATCGCTGACCTTCAGGACCTCACAGCTCGCCTCGAGTTCTTGACGGCGCATCAGGGCGACGGCCGCCGGATCGTGCCCGGGGTCGCCCGGCTTGACACCCCCCGGTCCGTCACCGCAACCGCCGTCCGTACACGTCACGAGAACCGTGCGGATACCTTCCGCCGCGTACCGCGCCAGGACCCCTCCGGTTCCGGTGGCCTCGTCGTCGGGGTGGGCGTGCACTGCCATGAGCGTCAAGGGCCGGTCAGTCATGAAACAGTCCTCCTGCAGAAATACGTTTTGGTCCAAGTAGCGCGGCGGGCGTACCGCGATCCCGGGGACCGGATCCTGGTGGGGCGGACGACCTTGTGGTCTCCGTGCTCCCCGCCCGTGCGGCGCCGGTCCCTCGACCGATGCAACCGTGCCGACCGGACCTGCTGTTCCCGGCGCGGCCGCTTGGACTTCCAGGCGTCGGGGTTTCAACGCGAACGAGGTACAGGCGCGACCTGTTGTCCTGTCGCAGCGCATCTGTCAGATAGCGAGCCGTTGGCCTGCTGGGATGCCAGGTCGTTTGAGAAGGTGGAGGACGGGGGTTCTCGAACGACCTGGCTTTCGCGGAAGTCGCGCTCTCGATAGAGGCAGAACCTCCGGTAGAGGGGGTCCTGGGTTCCGAGGGCGGTGCAGATCCGTGCGAATCATCGGCTACCACCCGCGGAGTAGAGGAGTGCCGCCATCTGCGCGGTCTCGGCCCGCGGGCTCAGGCGAGGGCGGCGGCCAGCAGGGCGAAGGCGGCGATGATGACGGCGACGCGGACGTAGTGGAAGCGGTCCCAGCGGTTCATCTGCTCCTTCCAGTCCTCGGGCCGGTTCTCGGGGGTCCACGTCTTGCCCCGGTTGTTGATCGGGACGAGCAGCAGGAGCGACATGATCACGCTGAGGATCAGCAGCGCGGCCGCGATGACGACGAGGCCGGCGCCGTCGTGGTGCCATCCGGCGACGGCCCAGACCGCGGCGAGGACGAGCGAGCCGATGTACCAGAACGGCATCACGGCGCCGAGCATCCGGCCCCCGTGGGCGCGGCCGAGCTGGCCACTGTCCTCCGGGAGTGCGTTGAAGATCGGGTTCATGACGAAGGCGACGGAGAACTCCACCCCCACCATCACGCCGACGACGACGGTGGTGAAGACCCCGAGTGCGTTGAGCATGATGACCCCTCCTGAGATCTAGTGTTGCTAGACGATGAGGCAACGCTAGCGCTACTGCCGATCGATTGTCTAGCGGTGCTAGGATCGAACCATGTCGGTACAGGAACGCAAGGAGCGCGAACGGGCGAGCCGCGAGCGCCTCATCGTGACGACGGCCCGCGAACTCGCCGAGCAGCAGGGCTGGGACGCGGTCACCACCCGCCGGCTCGCCGAGCGCATCGAGTACAGCCAGCCCGTCCTCTACAGCCACTTCCGCGGCAAGCGGGAGATCATCGGCGCCGTCGCCCTCCAGGGCGCCACAGAGATGGCCGCCGCGGTGCGGGCCGCGACCGCCGCCGCGGACGGCCCGCGCGAGCGGGTCACCGCCCTCGCGCGCGCCTACCTCGACTTCGCCGCACGCAACCCGGCGGTCTACGACGCCATCTTCCAGCTCGACGGCGGTCTCGCGTACGCACAGGAGGACACCCCGGAACCTCTCAAGGACGCCTTCGCCGCCCTGCTGGAAAGCCTCGGCGAGGTCGCTGGGGACGGCGTCCACCCGGGACTGTTCACCGAGGTGTTCTGGGCGGCCCTGCATGGGCTGGCCACCCTGACCCGGGCGGGACGGCTGCCGCCGGCGGACGCCGAGCGGAGGGTGGAGCTGCTGGTGGACCGGCTCGCCGTGGTCTGACACACCGTCCGAACTGACGGGCAGCCGGGGTCTTCCGGCCCGGCTGCCGGCCTACGGCATCGCATCTGGTCACTCGCGCCCACGCGGCGGAGCCGCAGATCACAGGGACCCCGCGCCCCTGACGGGGCGCCCGCCTCGGAAGCTGCGGCCGGATGATGACACCCACCTTTACGGTTGGGCCGACCTGACGAGTGAGCGCGCTGAGCAGCTGTCCTGTCGAAGCGCATCTGTCAGATAGCGAGTCGTTGGCCTGCTTTCGCGGAGGTCGCGATCTCGAGAGGCGGACCAGTCTTCGACGATTCTCCGCGCCATGTCGAGGGCTCGTCTGGTCTGCCGGTGACGGCGGGCGAGCTGGTCGAGTCGACGCTGGGCGTCGATGACTTCCGGTAGGACGCCGAGCGGGATGTCGTGAGCCTCCGGTCTACAGCCGAGCGTGGCCCGCCGGAGCGGGTGGTCATAGGGTCCGCGGGCATCGTCCCTCGCGCTGGCACGTCCGGCCTCCCGCCGGCCGTTTTGTGGACCCCCAGGGTCAATCCATCACCGCCAAACTTGCCGCCATGCCGAGGTAGGCGCCGATGGTTCAACCCCGATCCACCACAGAACTCCCTTCCCCTGCACGGGCGTTCCGATGACCGCCTCCGCCACGGTCTTGCCGTGCTCGGTGACGACGAGGCGCCGGGAATCCGGCGAGGTGCGCTCCGTCGTGTAGCGGTCCAGCCGGGGGAGGTCTGGTGTGGGGAGCGGGGCGCGCATGTACCGCCACAGATCAGCGCCCGTGAAGCCTGCCTCGGTCAGAGCTGCACGGGTGGCGGGGCGGTGGCGTACCGGCAGGGCCTCAAGACCGACCTTCGGACGCTGGGGCGAGGTCTTCGGCGACGACACCGTCGCCGCCGCGATGATCGACCGCCTCGTCCACCACGCGAAGGTGATCTCGTTCAAGGGCTACAGCTACCGCGAGCGCGGCCGCGACCTCGGACGGGTTCCCGCCGCCAACACCGGGAATGACCAACATCAACTGACGCAGTGGGGGGGGGCACTTTTCACCCGCCGGACCTGGGCCTAGAGCCCTCGCGGGCCCGGCGCTCAGTGCGGGCGGTGACTGAGAAGATCGCCTGGCTGGCACTCCAGTACCTCGCAGAGACGAGTCAGGGTGGTGAACCGCACGGCCCTCGCCCGGCCGTTTTTGAGGATCGACAAATTCACGTGGGTGACTCCAACCCGGTCGGCGAGCTCCGCCAAGGTCATCCCGCGTTCCTCGAGCAGCTGGTCGAGATGAACCTCGATCGCGTGCTCCTGCTTCTCCTCGGACATCAGACTGTTCCGTCGAGGTCTTCGCGCATGGTGATGCCGACGCGCATGATCCGAGCGAAGGACAGGACGCCGAGGCCGGTGAGGATCGCCATGAAGGGAACGTCCCACGACCACAGTCCGGAGACAGCACTGATGCCGCTGTCGCGGCTCAGGGAATCGATGAGAGCCTTTTCGGCCGTGGACACGGCAATCGCGGCGAGCACGCTGCCGACCAGCAGCCACCAGCCCAGCTTGCGCAGCCGCTCCGCGGTCCGTGCGGTGTAGAGGCCGTCGCGCTCCGCACTTCGGATCAGCTGGAGGACGAGCAGGAGTGCTCCGACGGTGAAGACGAAGGGGGTCAGCTGGGTTGCGGTGTTGAGCAGGCTCTGGACCGTACTGGGGGCTTCCGTGCAGTAGTTCGGGTGGGCGTTCAAATTGACCGTGGCTCCCGGTGCAGGTTTGAAGCCCGGGGTCGGCTCCTCGCCGACGCTGGCCGTCGTGGTCGTATCCGCGACGCAAACTGACTTGTCGCCGATGCCGAAGATGTGCACTCCGTCCGCGAACAGCGCGCCGAGCAGGGCCGCGCCCATCAGTACCGCGATCAGCGTCACGGCGGTCATGACCGCCGTCGACATCGGCTCCAGCGGATTACGTACCCTCGCCATGACAGCCCCCGTATCGATTATCGATGTTATCGAAAAACGATACATAGACCAGTGGGGGCTCGGCAACCCTCGCGGCCAAACATGATCATTTCCGTTCTTGACGCAGAGGGATCACGTAGGAGTCACGGGATTGGTCAACAACGCGACGTTGCCCCCGGCGGGCTCCCAGGCCATGCTCGCCCGGGAGCCCGCCGGCAGCTAGTGCCGCCATGCGGGCGTGGCCTGCTTGACCAGCCGGAACGCCGCCTGCAAAGTCGGGATGCGGCACCGTAGCAACACCGCCTCACTCTGCCGACCGGTCCGCCCGTCCACAGGTGGCGGACGGCCCTGACACCCAGGAGCGGCTGATCCGATGGTCCTCGACCTGGTTGTGATCGGTACGGCCGTCACCCTGGGGCCTTTGCACAACAGCGCCTTCATCCTGCTGCTCTCCTCGCGGCACGGCGTTCGCCAGGGCCTGGCGTTCCTGTTGTCGTGGCTGGCCGACCTGATTGCGGTGATCGCCTGTGTGATGCTGCTGACCGGCGGTCAGCCCCCGGCCCGTCACAGCGTGCCCTCGACCGCCGCGATCGGTGCGAAACTCGCCATCGGCCTGGCACTGGTGTTGTACAGCGCACACCGGCACCGCCGCCCGCACAGCCCACACGGCCCGCCACGCTGGACCGCCCGGATCGACAACGCCTCCCCGGCCTCGGCAGCCAGCCTGGCATGGCTGCTGCAGCCCTGGGCACTGGTCGGGGCTGGCGCCGCGACCGCCGTCGACGCGAACCTCTCCACCCCCGCCGACTGGCTCGCGCTGACCGGCTACTGTCTGCTGGCCACACTCAGCCTCATCGTCATGGAGATGTACGTGGTCTGGGTGCCCGCGGTCGCGAACGCCCGGTTGAACGCCCTGCGGAGCTGGCTCGCGCAGCACCAGGAGCAACTGATCGTCACGCTCGCCCTGCTCCTCGGCCTATGGCTGACGGCCCGGAGCATCGCCGAGCTGGTCGCCTGACAGGGACGGCCCCGGCGGCGGCACCCCCACACGCGTCCCCGGTGGTGGGCTGACCTCCCGGAGTATCTTCTGGGAGGGCTTCGGTCGGCTGACCGTCTTGACCATGAGGGTGACGGCAGCGGCTGCGCGCCGCAGGTTGATCTTGTCCATGACCCAGTAGCGGCGAGCCAGTCGGCGGCTTCGGCGTCGGTCACGAGCAGCACCTGCGTCTGGTGGACGGTGCCAGCCTGTACGACGAGGCCGTCTTCTGCCCGGTGTTCTACAAGCTATCGCTCGCGCGGCGGTCTCCCGCGGTTCCAGATCATCGCACCATGCGGGGGGCTCATGCGGGCCGCAGCGCACGCTGCTGGTGGCCGCCCAGGGCGTACCGGGCGGCAGTACACCGCCCGCGTCAAGGTGGGCCGCGCGAACCCGTGCGTCCGGGAGGGGTTGAACCCTGGCCCGCCCAACAACAACCGGGAGCAACGGTGCAGAGCGACCCTCTGGCCAACGAGCTGAAAACCCTGGACGTTCTCGGCGATGACGACGTGCTCGCAGCAAAAACAGCTCTTTGGTGCGTGCTCGGTCTCATGGGCCCTCAACCAGAATTCTGTAAGGCGCTCAGGGACTACCGACGCGCCGTCCTGGTGGCCTGCGCCCGGCACCACGAGGTGCGCCCCAGCGGGACCGTTCCCTCTGTAGCGTGCGACCCCGTCGCTCACCGCGACGGGGCCCGCTCTTGTCACATCTGCGACACGAAGCGTGCACGGCCCATCCACTCCAAGTCACACAGGCGCCAGAATGGCGAGGCTCAAAACCGTCCTTGGGGGGGACCATGCACGCCAGATCCGCACTCATCACCGTCGCCATCCTCGCGACGACACTCACCGCCTGTGCCGGGACAGACCACCAGCAAGGCAAGGCCGAACGTGCCACAGCCGACGCCCCCAGCTCGTCCAAGTCGCCCGACTGCGGCCCCGACTCGACGCTCTCGCAGTCCGACTGGATCGATCAGTGCTCCAGCGCGACACCGACCGACAAGCAGGCGAACACCGAACTCGCGGTCGGCGACACCTTCGCCTACAACGACGGCGCGAAGGTCACCATCGCCAGCATCCGGCGCCTCACCGCGTTCGGCGAGTGGGACGACCGGCCCGATGCCAACCAGACCGGCTACCGCGTCACCTGGACCATCCTCAACGGCACGAAGAAGCCGCTCGACATGGATCAGTGGTCCGAGACAGAGCAGGGAGCCACGAACGGCGGCGATGTCACCCTGCTGTCCATAGACAAGGGCTCCCGGTCGATGACGGGCCGCATCGCCCCGGGACAGACCGGCACCTTCACCAGCGAGGGCGCCCTGGACAAGACGAACGGCACGAAGATCGTCATCACCATGACCCGCATGGACGAACAGGCCGATCTCCTGGCCGAAGACCCGCACTGGACCGGAACGATCAAGTAGTGCGCCGCTTTCGCCAGCGACGAGCCGACCACCAGGTGGGCCGGTAGATCTGCCACAGCGTCGGCAGGTACCAGAGATCGTCGCGGCACGCCTGGATGAACGCTCCGAGAGCCTCTCCGAAGGCCTTGCTGTCTTCTCGGGGCGTGGAAGGCGATCGTCGAGCAGTACAACCGCAACACCTCGGCCCCCTCGTCCTGGACTGCGAGACCCTGTACTTCAACTCCACCAGCACCGTGGCCGACCACTACGCGCGCATGCTCCAGCTCCAGACCTGGGCCCGCGAGGTCGCCCCCGACCAGGTCATCGGCTGGTACGGCCTGCTCAACAACACCAGCAGCGCCAACTACCCCTACTACCGGGACCTGATCGCCGCCGACCCGAACGCCGCCTTCTTCCCCTCCCTCTACACGTCCTCGGTCAGCGAGACGGACTGGAACACCACGCTCACCGCGGACATCGCCAAGGCCGAGGCAGTCGACCCGGACGTGCCGCTCCTCCCCTACATCTGGCCGCAGTACCACGGCGGTTCGACCCCCACGAGCCTGGACTACACGTTCATCCCCGCACCGCAGTGGTCCGTGCAGCTCGCCACTCTGCGCGAACTCAGCCTGCCGGGCGCGGTCGTCTGGGGCGGCTGGGCGATCAGCGAGACCTGCGACGACGCCTGCCAGACCGAGGCGCCGACCGCGGGCTGGCTCGACGCCACCCGCTCCTTCCTCGCCGAGACAGCCACCCCGCACACCGACCTCGCCCTGGGCAGGGCCGCCACCGCCTCCAGCGTCAAGGCATCGGGCCGCGAGCCCGCCCTGGCCGTGGACGGTGACGCGACCACCCGCTGGGGCAGCGCGTACGCCGACCCGCAGTGGATCAGCGTCGACCTGGGCGCCACGTACGAGATCACCGGCGTGCGCCTGATGTGGGAGACCGCCTACGCCGGCGCATACGAGATCCAGACCTCGACGGACGGCACCACCTGGGCGACACTGCACTCCACCACGGCAGGCAGCGGCGGCGTCGAGCTGATCGACAACCTCACCGGAACCGCCCGCTACCGGGATTCATTCGCAGTGCTCCGGCCTTCAGGCCGGGGGTGAAGCGAACCTGATGGTGGCGACGCGGAGCGTCGCGGATTCCGGTCCGGCGGAGCCGGACTCCGCGTATTCACCACCGTGGCGCGGAGCGCCGCGATGGCTGGTCCGGCGGAGCCGGGCGATGCTCACACCGGCCGGTTCTGCTGTTCGATGTACTGCTTGACCACCGAGAGCGGGACGCCGCCGACGGTGCCGGCGAAGTAGGAACCGGACCAGAGCTTGTTGGCCCGCCAGTAGTGGCCTGCCAGGTCGGGGAACTCCTGGCGCAGTCGGCGGGAGGAGACGCCCTTGAGGGAGTTGACGAGTTTGGTGACGGCGACCTTGGGCGGGAAGTTCACCAGGAGGTGGACGTAGTGGTCCTCGCCGTCGAACTCCACCAGCTCGCACTCGAAGTCCGCGCACACCGACCGCATGATCTCCTCCATGCGGGTCAGATGAGCATGGGTGAGCACCTTGTGCCGGAGCTTGGTCACGAAGATCAAGTGCGCATGCGTCAGTGCCCGTTTCTCAACCTCCGGTATGGATCTTTGGGCAGGTCTAGTCTGGTTTGGTGGCCGAGATCAACGGGCCTGTACGCGGACGGCGTTGCCCGGGCTGCGGTGACTGGCTGAGTCCGGATGCCGGCCTGCGGGCGGTGTTCTGCTCGGGGGTGTGTCGTTCCAGGCAGTGGCGTCGGCTGCGGCGGGTGAAGTTGCGGGCGGCCGCTCTGGAGCGGGACGAAGGCCGGCGGGTGTGCCCGGTGTGCGGGGCGGTCTGGGTGGCCGGGGTGGATCACCGCCGCAATGCGGTGTACTGCTCGCCGCGGTGCCGCCGGAGGGCATGGGCGGCGCGGAAGGAACCGTTCGCCCAAGCGTCCGGATAAACGCTTCCGCGAACGGTTCATGTGTCCGATTTGCTTTCGAATGGTCAGTAGCTGTCATAGCTGGTGTTGGATCTCGAAGTGGGTTGACTCTGGCGGGAGTTGGGCCGGGGTGTTGTCGCTGGTGGTCCGGTCTGCCGGGCCCTTGCTCCTGAGAGATGGTGAAGGGTTATGCCCACCGCCGTGATCGGCCGCATATCCCGCGAGCGCTACGAGCAGATCATTGCTGCCGACCGGGAACTGGTCGGGCAGATGCAGCGCATCCAGTTCACCATCGGTGACCACGCCAATGAGATCGAGCCGGTGCAACAGGTCGGCGGCGCGCATCCGGCCCCGGCGAGGACCTGTCCGGCGTCGACGCCTCGTTGCAGATCTATGCCGATGACTTGGGGCTGTCGCTGAGTACGGTCCGCAGCTACCGGTACGCCGCCCACCGCTGGCCCGAAGAGCAGCGTCGTCACGGCGTCTCCCACAAGGTCCACTACATCCTCGCGGCCATCCCGGACGACGCAGAGCGCTTCGAGACGATCGCCGCGCCCCCGTTGGACGAGCGCGCCCGGGTGCGCCGCTGGACGACGGACCTGGCGAAGAAGCATGTTGGGCAGCGCCCGGACCGTCCTGAGACGGTGCCGCAGAAGGTGGCGGCCATCCACCGCCTGGCCGACGACGACGAGGTCGCGGCCCAGGTGGCTACGGACATGCTGCGCCGTCCGGCGGTGGCGGCCAAAGTCATCACGGACGACACCGCCCAGCACATGGTCAACAAAGCGCAGACCACGCAGCACAAGACGGAGATTGTCCACGACCTCATCGAGGACGACACGGTCGCGGCGCAGGTCGCCTCGGACGTGCTGCGCCGACCGGAGGTCGCGTCCCGGGTGGTCGCCGACGACACTGCCCGGCACGCGGTGAACCGGGCGCAGACCGACCGATCCCAGCAGCAGGCGGACGCCTTCCGCCGCCAGACGCCGGCGGGGCGGACGGTGCGGAAGATCGAGCGGACCGAGGAGTTCCTGGACCTGGTCGGCGCCTGCCACCGGTTCGTGTCCGCCTGCGGGAAGACGGTTCCCCAGCTGCGCGACCGGCACCTGTCGGACGACGAGCGGGCCGTCCTGGCGCAGAATGTGGCCCGTTGCCGGGCCGTCCTGGACTGGATCGAGACCGCCGCCGAGACCGGCGAGGTCGACATGGACGAGGAACTCGCCCGCATCCTGCGGGGCGAGTAACCGTGGCCAAGCGCTCCCCGACCGCGGAGCGCCACGCCGACCTGATCCGCACCGCCCTGTTCGAGGTCGCGCCCGCCGGCATGGTCCTGGGCCGGCTGATGGGCTCGTGCGAACTCAGCCGCTGGCAGACCAGACGGGGGCTGGCCACGCTGCGCGACCTGTGCGCCGAACGCAGCTGGCCACCCGTCATCTGGACGCGTGACCTGGGCTATCACTTCTGCGCGAGCAAGGCCGAGCTGGCGGAGTGGGAGCGTGCCTGGCTCAGCGAGAAGCTCACCCAGTTCCGCCGGATGATCACGGGCACGATCGGCCCGCACCTGGCCCTGTTCCCCAAAAGCACGTGGGCCGGCTACCTCAGCGACCAGATGAAGGCGATCGAGTCGAACCTCGCGATGGCCGCCCGGCCACCGCGCTGACCCCGCTTCACGGCCACGACGCTCACCGAAGAAACAGGAGACCGGGGTCCGGTCCACGCGTCCGCAACGCTCCCCACCCGGGCCGGGCCCCACCCCCTGATGCGCGAGCCCCGCTACCCCTCCGACATGACCGATGCCGAATGGCGCCTGATCGAGCCGCTGTTGCCCGTCCCGGCCTGCCAGAAGCCGACCGGCGGACACCCCGAGGCCCACCCCCGGCGGGAGATCGTCGACGGCATCCGCTATCTGGTCGATAACGGCATAAAATGGCGCGCGATGCCAGCTGACTTCGCGCCCTGGCGGACCATCTACGGGTTCGCACGGCGCTGGTCCGCCACCGGAATCATCGGCGTCATCCGCGACCATCTCCGCCGCCGGGTCCGTCTCGCCAGCGGGAAAACACCCCGTGCCGCTTCGGCGATCGTCGACTCCCAGAGCATCAAGGCGTCCGAGACCGTCGGCAAAGACACCCGGGGATGGGACGAAGCCAAAAAGATCAACGGGCGGAAAAGGCACCTGATCTGCGACAACAGAGGTCTGGTGCTCCTGGTGATGGTGACCGCGGCGAACGTGACCGACCGCGACGCGGCGAAGGAGCTGCTGTTCCGCCTCGCTCTCATCCACCCCGAGATCGCCATCGTCTGGGCCGACTCCGCCTACGCCGGAAAGCTCGTGACCTGGGCCAAGACCTACCTCGACATCACCATCAAGACTGTCCGCCGCCCACCGGAGGCGAAGGGCTTCGTCGT
The DNA here is from genome assembly GCF_036347135.1 of Streptomyces sp. NBC_00775. Classification (NCBI taxonomy): domain Bacteria; kingdom Bacillati; phylum Actinomycetota; class Actinomycetes; order Kitasatosporales; family Streptomycetaceae; genus Streptomyces; species Streptomyces sp. NBC_00775. Next base: position 10,447,108 of record NZ_CP108938.1, on the reverse strand, counting down.
CCTTCCCCGCCGCTGGGTGGTCGAGCGCTCGTGGTCGTGGATCATGCGGGCCCGCCGACACTGCCGCGACCACGAACGACTCCCCGAGATGAGCGAAGCATTGATCACCTGGGCCGCGATCACGCTCATGACCCGGCGGCTCACCCGCCGCGCGAATCGTCCAGCCGAACGCCGCGACACTGCCCACGACTACGTGATGCCAGAAGCCGCCTGAGCCGACAGTGCTCGTCCAGCAGTCGTTGACTCTGCTCGATCAGCGTCTGAGCCGTCCACCGCAACTTGCGCGACAACTCACACGTCACGTCCAGCCGCTCCCCCAGAGCGGTCCGTTCCGCTTCCACCACCACGCGGACCGGATACCCACAACACGTGCCGCCATGTCGGCCTCAGACGCAGGCTCTCCAGTGCGCTGTGCTTGTGCCCCGGGACTGCGCCCGTCGACCGGGCCGTGTCGGCTTCGCACCTGCCCGCGTCACTGTTCGAAGCCGACTGTCTCACCCTCGAACGCGCGGAAATCTGTGTTTGTTGGAGTAGACATTGGGATGGGAGCGTGGTTATGGTTTCTCTCGTAGCCGAGATCAAACAGGGCCTGGCAGACACGAACTGCCGGGCAGCACTACAAGCAGGTGCAGTACGCAGGACGGTGCGGTGGTGGAGTTGCGAAGCCAGGGTTGTTGCAGGACGGCGACGGGACTGGCGACCGGACCGGGTGGCCCGCAGTGATCAGGAGCCGCCGTGAGCAGGACCGCGGTTGACGCGGTGGCAGTACCCGTAAGTGCAGTTCGCGGTACCCAGCAGTGAAGTCAGTGAGCAGCACCTCGGTGAAGGCGTCGGCTGCGGACGCGCGCACCGGGAGGTTCGGCAGTGGGGTTCCAAGCCAGAGTAGACGCAGGACGGGCGACGGGGCTGGCTGCCGAAGAGTGGCGCTGTCACAGGCCGCTGAGCAGTTCGCATCACCAGCAGTACGCAGTACCCACTTGTAGGCAGTTGATCCCAGAGGGAAGAACGGAGGAGCCGAGCGCCATCAGGATCGCCCGGGCCGACATCTTGAACCCGGGTACCGCAGGACATCGATAGTGAGGTGGTCTCCGGTCAAGCAACCGCGATCCCAGCACCCCCGACAGCATCAAGGTCAGGGCTGCGGAAACAGACGGCCGACGCCCTGTCAGGGTCGGCAGATGGTGTAGCAGTTCCTTCGGGGCCTTGGTGCCGTACGGCACCAAGGCCCCTCGACGCGTTCCACAGAGAGGTGCAGATGACAGCAGACGACTCGTTCGGCCGTATCGACGACGAGGACTACCCCGCCTACACGATGGGCCGGGCCGCCGAACTTCTCGGCACCACCCAGGGCTTCCTCCGCGCCATCGGCGAAGCCCGCCTCATCACCCCGCTCCGCTCCGAAGGCGGACACCGCCGCTACTCCCGCTACCAGCTGCGCATCGCCGCCCGCGCCCGGGAACTCGTCGACCGCGGGACCCCCATCGAGGCCGCCTGCCGCATCATCGTCCTCGAAGACCAGCTCGAAGAAGCCCAGCGCATCAACGCCGAACACCACCGCACCGCCCAATCAGCGGACCCGACGGCCACGGCCTGAAACGGCTATGCCCTGAGGGCTCGCCCAGGAGCTTCGCGGCTGCCGCCCACGCATGCTGCTCGGAACGCAGGCGTTCCGGACAACTTCGTCTTTTGCGGACACCAAACGGCGACCGTCGCGCCGGCTGTGGCACACCCTGTCCGGGACAATAGGCGAGCCCGATTTCCGGCAGTTCCGGACAGGTGTCCGCGGCGAGTCGCCGACAAGGGTGGTGAAGGCGCTGAGCGGTAGGAACAGCCAGGCTGAACGCTGGACCTTCCTGACTAGCCATGCACGGGTACTGCTGACCCTTGCCCGCGACCCGACCGCGCGGCTACGGGACATCGCCGCAGCATGCGGGATCACCGAACGCACTGTCCTGGCCATCGTGACCGACCTTGAACAGGCCGCCTACCTACATCGGGAACGCATCGGCCGACGCAATCAGTACACCCTCCACCTGGACGGATCGTTCCGGCACCCAGCGGAGGCCGACATGCCCATCCGCGTCCTCTTGGAACTCTTCACCGGCCGCGAAGAAGGAGCCGCACCACCCCCGCCGCGCAAAGCACTGCCGCCACAAGGAGAACCCAAGGCACAGCCCCGGCCTGACTAACGCCTGCACAGGCCGTCCAGCGTGCGGCCGACCAGCACGAACGACCCACGGCCCTGACACTTGGCCAATGGCATGCCCGCTTCAGGAACAGGCACTCACGCAAATACAGTGTCGGCCAGTTCTGATCTTCTGCATGCCGCCGGTAACTCAAGTGTCTAGCGTGACGGTCATGCAGCTTCGGTACAGCTTCCGCCTGTACCCGGACTCCGACCAACGCGCCGCGCTGGCGAGGGCGTTCGGGTGCGCCCGCGTCGTGTTCAACGACGCCGTGCGCGCCCGCGAACACGCCCACACAGCGGGCGAGGCCTTCCCGACGGCCGGCGAGTTGTCCAAGAAGTTGATCACCGCTGCGAAGCAGACCACTTCACGGGCCTGGCTGGGCGAGGTCTCCTCAGTGGTGCTCCAGCAGGCGCTGCGCGACGCGGAGGCTGCCTACAAGAACTTCTTCGCCTCCCTCAAGGGCCAGCGGCAGGGCGCGAAGACGGGTGCGCCCCGCTTCAAGTCCCGCAAGGACAACCGGCAGTCGATCCGCTTCACGGCCAACGCCCGCTGGTCGATCACCGACTCCGGGCGGCTGAACCTGCCCAAGGTCGGCCCGGTGCGGGTGAAGTGGTCACGGACCCTGCCCACCCCACCCAGCTCGGTCACCGTGATCAAGGACGCGGCCGGACGGTACTTCGCCTCCTTCGTCATCGACACCAACCCGCACGCCGACGCCACCCGAATGCCCGACACCGACCAGACCATCGGCATCGACCTCGGCCTGACCCATTTCGCGGTCCTGTCCGACGGCACGAAGATCGACTCCCCGCGGTTCCTGCGCCGCGCGGAGAAGAAACTCAAGAAGGCCCAGCGGGAGCTGTCCCGCAAACAGAAAGGCAGCAAGAACCGCGAGAAGGCCCGCCTCAAAGTCGCCCGCGCCCACGCGAAGGTGACCGACGCGCGCAAAGAATTCCACCACCAGCTCTCCACCCAGCTGATCCGCGACAACCAAGCGATCGGCGTGGAAGACCTGGCAGTCAGGGGACTCGCGCGCACCAGACTGGCCAAGAGTGTCCACGACGCCGGATGGGCGCAGTTCGTGACCATGCTGGAGTACAAGGCGGCCCGGTACGGCCGGACCCTGGTCAAGACCGGCCGGTTCGAGCCCACCAGCCAGGTCTGCTCGGCCTGCGGGGCCAAGGACGGACCCAAGCCCCTGCACGTACGGTCATGGACCTGCACCGCCTGCGGTGCGGTCCATGACCGCGACCACAACGCCGCGATCAACGTCAAAACGGCCGCCGGACTGGCGGTTGCAGCCTGCGGAGCGCCGGTAAGACCAGGACTCGTCCCGGCACAGCGCGAAGAAACAGGAAGCCACGGATCCCCGCCCGAACCCCGTGCCGCGTAGCGGCACAGCAACGGACGAGAAGACCAGAATCCCCGGGCTTCAGCCCGAGGAGCAAGTCAATCGCTGTGGGACTTCGAAGGTGTACGGCACGGCGGTGGGCTGAGCCCGGAACAGCCCCAAGCAGCCCACGCGGCACGGAGCCCCGGCCGGGTCGGCGAACGCAGGTGCGCGGACGGCCATCAGCCGACGAGGGGGCCGATTGCGGAACCCTGGCCGCGTCCGACGATGAGGTCATCTTCCCAATACCCCGGAACTGTACGGTCGTTGACCTCGACGGGTCGGTCGTGGATGAGCGTCATGTTCTTGATCTTGTTCAGGGTGGCAACGCCTCGGCGTTGCTTCTTGCGTCGGTGAAGTGCGACCGACCACCGCGTCGCCACCCTGATCCAGGTGATCTGCCTGGCCCCGCTGGTGTTCCGCCTGATCAAGCACCAGGCCAGGCGGGCATTGGGCCCGCAGCACACGATGACCGGTCTCTACCCGGACAGCCGCCGGGTGCGGCCCACCGGCCGGATGGTCCCCTACCCCCTCGACGAACTGACGCTACGGATCGGCCACGCGGCAGCCCCGCCCCCCCCGTCCAGATCACCCGAGGAGTCCAGCTCCATGGCTGAAACGCCTCAGCCGGCGGATGAGCGCTTCAGGCGGCGAGCTGGTTCGCGGAGAGCAGCCAACTCCAGCGCCGGCGCTCCGTGACGACGGTCGCGGCGGCCAGTACGGTCACGGGCACCGCCGCCCAGGCAGGCCAGGCGAACCAGGAGGAGATCACGGCAGCGGCCAGCTGGAGCAGCACCAGCAGGATCGTGGCCCATCCCGGCACCGCGATGATCACGTTGGCCTTGTCCCCCGGGGTGGACAAGAGGGTCGGAAGACCGATCAGGACCACCACGGACAGGGCGGCCAGCAGCCACGAGTGCTCGGCCAGGGCCCAGGGGGTGGCCACCCAGGCGACAAGTTCCGTTGCGAACCGCAGGGCGGACGCGGTGCGGTCATCGGGCCGTTTCGATGAGGGCGTTTCTCCACCAGCGGTGTCAATCACCTGCGGACGATCTCATGGCGCGCGACCAGATGCCAGGTGTTTCGGAATGACGTAGCCGCACAACCCCTCCGCCGCACGCCCCCAGCGACAACAAGCCGAAAGCCCGCCCGGCACCCCTCAGAGGCGCCTGGCGGGCCCGACTCCGGGAGCCTCAGCCAGGCACCGCCTCCCGCAGGGAGGCGAGCAGTTCCGTGCCGTCGGGGACGCCCAGACCCGTACAGGCATCCCAGCCGGGGGCCGCACGGAAGTCACCGTTCGTACCCACAGTGATGTCACGGAATCCGCGCGGGATGTGTCCGGGCGTGACGTTGGCGTACAGCAGGGGCTGGAGCATGCCGAGCGGATGGCCGAGCGCCTCGACGAGTCGGCAGGTCAGGGCAGCCCAGAGCGGGGCGACGGCACTGGTGCCGCCGATGACCAGGCGTTGACCGTCCACCAGTACCTCGTAACCGGTGGCCGGGTCAGCGACGCCCGAAACATCCGGTACGCCGCGGCCCGGAGCACCTCCGTTGTGCGGAACGCCAACGCTGGTCTGCCAGGCCGGAAGGCGGAACGCTTCGCTGACCCCACCGCCGGTGGCGCCACCTCCGTCGCCGCCCCACACTTTTTCGCTGCTCACGGCACCAGTGTCGGGGTCGGCGTCCAGACGGGTGCCTCCGCAGGCCAGCGCATGCGGGCTGGACGCCGGGAAGTCGGTGTGCGGCTGACCATCGCCGACCCCGTCGTCACTGCCGTCGTCACCGGCCGCGACACACACCGTCACGCCGAGCGCCGCGGCGTCGGCGAGCGCCTCGTCGAACACCGCGCGGGCCTGGTCGGTCCAGAAGATCTCCGGCGCGCCCCAGCTGATGCTCAACGCTGCCGGCGTCGGGGTGGCGTGCACCGCAGCGCTCACCGCGTCAACAAAGCCTTGGTCGTCGTTGTGCGCGAAGTACACCTGCTGGTGGGCGCCGGGTGCCAACGCGCCCGCGACCTGAATGTCCAGCAGCACCTCCCCGTCGGCGCCGTCCGGGTCCGCGCCCGGCACGTTGCGGCCGGTTCCGACACTCACCATGGTCACCCGGGGCGTCGGCACGCCGAGGGACGTGAAGTACGTCTCCAGTTCGGCCGGGTCGGCGCCACCGCCCAGTTCGATGATCGCCAGCGTCTGGCCGCTGCCGTCGGTGCCGGGAGGGAACCGGTACACCTTGGAGAGCTGATTCGGTTTGTAGGAGATCTGGCGCCCCCTAGCCCGTGCGCGCCGCAGACGGGGACGGGCTTGCGGCCGGTCGTCCAGTCCGAGCACCGCCACGACCACGCCGTCCAGCTCGTCGGGCACATGCAACGGGCCCTCGCGGTGGCGGTGCTCGATGGGCGCACCGCCGGTCGGGTCCGGGCTGGAAACCCGGGACAGCTGGGTCCCGAACGCCGCGGCCATCTCGTCCGCAGTGCCCGTCACCTTGGCGCGCCGGGAGGCCAGATCGACATCGGTAACCCGAAGACCTTGGCGGCCCAGCACATCGCGCACCAGGTTTGCATCGGCCGGGTCGGCACCGTACTGCTCGGCCAGCTCGGCCTGCGAGATCGTCTCGGTCCCCACGATCAGATCGCGCGGAACCTCCGCTCGACGGCGCAGCATGACCGTGGCCTCGATCGGCGTCGAGCCATCGACGGGCCCCACGTAGAGCGCGCTGGGCGCGGCCGAGCGCTCACTCCCGGGAATGGTGGAAAATCGTTCGCTCATGGCACAAAGTATCGACCCGACTACTGTCAGTCCGCACATCGAACGGCGTCGACCCGGCATTCAGTACGCCCGTGATACGTCCGGCCCGATCTCGTCTTCCCTGGGTGTCCCGGGCGCGCCAGCAGGCGCCGGCGGGACCGACGCCAGGGTGCGGCACCGCGGGACGGCCTCGGCCCTCATGGTCCGCGTCGGCCAGCCCTCGGCCCGGGAGGGCCCAGGAGCCGGCCGGGCCAGGCCAGGCCAGGCCAGGCCATCGAGTGAGTCACATGGTGGTCAGTCCGTCTCGTATTCCGGTCGATGATCCGATGCCGGGCGCACACTGGATGCAGATGGCCATGTGTCGTGAGCCGAACATGGAGGTGGGCCATGAGCACCCTCGAAGAACACATCGACGTCGGAGTTCCGATCGACACGGTCTGGGAGAGCCTCCACCGGGTGGAGGACTATCCGCGCTTCGTGGAAGGAGTGCGCGAGGTCCGCACGGAAGAGGACGGCCGAGCACATCTGGACCTCGAGGCCAGCGGCCGGGTTCGGGAGCTCGAGGCCGAGGTCTCCGACCGCAAGGGGGAGGGCGTGATGGAGTGGCGCACCACGGGCGCCCCCGAGCTGGTGGGTTCCTTCTCGCTGCAGCCGATCAACGAGAACCGCACTCGGGTCCAGGCACGGCTTGAGTACGACCCCGGCACGATCAGGGAGGCCCTCGGCGGGCCGAAGGGATTCGCCCAGGCGAACGCGATCGAACGGCTCGTCCGCAGCGATCTGGAGCATTTCAAGGAGTGCGTGGAGCAAGGACGGTGAGCAGGAGAAAAGGCGGGTGCTGCCAGGCCGTCAAGGACTGCAGCCTCCGCTAGGAGCCGCCGCGCGGCGAGCTGGGGTCCTGCAGCTCGTGCTCGCGGTGGTGTGTCGACGATGGGTCGGGACGCGTCGCACGAGCGCGTGGACGCGGGTGACAGCGGCGGAATGCTCTCCCCCGGAACAGCGACATCAGGCAGGCGGTACGCCGGTCAGGTCTCGATCACGGCATCGCAGTCCGGGCAGACCACAGATGCGTACGCCTCGGGGTACCAGGGCGCCCCGAGGCGCTCGGAAGGCTTCCAGTCGGCCGTCTCCATGGCGAAGGTGTCCTTGCCGCAGAGGGTCCGCGGTCCCGTGGCGGCGGGTGCCCCCGGGGCGAAGGGCGCCGCGTGCACCCTGCGGACGGACCGTTCCGCACCAGCCGGCATCCCCGGGGAAAAGCGCGTGGCCCTCGGCTTGTCGAGCTCGTACACGACGACGATCCCGCTCATTCCTCCGAAGTCGCTCACTCCTCCACAGTAGGCGGCCACGCGGCCGCCGCGCCCGCAGCCTCGAGCCGGGTGGTCATCCAGCCCCGCCCACCGGTTCGAGCCTGGCCACCTCGAACTCCACCATGATCTCGTCGGCCAGCCACAACGCGCCCAGGAACGCGGTGTAGGGCTTGATTCCCCAGTGGATTGCGTGACGGTCGCCCGGCCGCGCAACAGCCCGTCGCCATTGTTCTTCCCGTGCATCGTCACCGGGTGGGTCCGGGCTTTGATGGTGAGCTCGCCAGTGATCCCGTAGGACTGCGGCGTTCCCGTGATGCGGGTGGAACGGAAGCTGTCGCTGCGCCTTCAGCCCGCCCGTTCCCTCCCGGACCCCGCAGGGTTCCACGGCCGGCTGCGGGGCAGGGCAGGCCCGGGAGGCTGCCGGGCGCCAAGCGGAGCCGAGTGCCGCGGTCATCGACTCGCGGTCGGTGAAGGCCGGCGCGGTCGTCGGCTCCGGCAGGCCGGGGGCTATGAGGGCGGCAAGAAGATCAACGGCAGGCGCCGGCGCCTGATCTGCGACACCACGGCCTACTGCTGATGATCAACGTGACCGCGGCCTCGGCCGCCGACCGCCAGGCGGTCGCCGACATGCTCCCCGTCCTGCGTGCGCGTTTCCCCACGATCACCAGGCTGTGGGCCGACGACGGCTACACCGGCGTCCTGATCACCTTGGCCCTCGCCGTCCTTCCTGCACCTGGTCGTCACTGTGATCAAACGCAGCGACGACGTCGGCGACTTCGTGGTGCTACCACGCCGTTGGGTGGTAGCACGATCTTTCGCCTGGCTGCTTCGCTCGCGCCGTCTGGCCCGCGACTACGAGCGGCGCCCGGACTCCAGCGAGGCGATGATCATGTGGTCGATGACCCAGCTCATGATCCGCCACCTCGCAGCCCCGGCGCGAACGCGGACCGCCCCGAAGACTCCTTGACCAGCCGGCCCCTCGCCACCAGCCGGTTCGTCTGCGACCGCACCCCCTCGGTCTTCGAGCGCACCGGCGCCACCCCGAGCGCCGACACGATCTCCTTGCAGCTTCAATGAGCCACCCTGGGCAGCAAGGACCGCCGGCAGCCGCCCTTAGTCCGCCGACAGCACCGAAGCCTCATGCCCCTCACACCACACCGGCACCACCGACCTCGGAACCGGCATCGGCATCGGCATCGGGTTCTCGGTCGCTGGACCATCGGCCCCGGCCGTAACGTCGTCATGGTCAGGGCCAGCGAGGACCTCGACCACCGTCTCCCGTGAGATCACGAACCGCTCTACAACCCCGTTCCGCGTCCCGCAGCTGGGCAAGGATCCGGTCCGCCTCCTCCCGCAGCACCTCCACCTGCCGAGCGGCTTCCCGTGGACGCTCCTCCACAGACCGATCACTGAGGGCATCCCTGGACCTCCACCACCGCGACGACACGACGCCCTCTGCCTGCCACGGAACCCACGACGCCATGCCTGGCCAGCGGAAAGTCAGCTGTCACGTCCGGAGGGACAACAGCTTCTCAGGCCGTCAGCCACTTCTCGGTGTCCCGGTGCTCGCCAAGGCCCACGCTAGTGAACTCATCGTCCCGCTCACCAGCAAGTGCGCCGAGTTCACGCAGGGCCCGGCAGACCGGGGTGCCTTCGGCCGACGGCGGCTCACCCTCCACGAGGTGAAGCGGCCCCAGGGCGAGTTGCCCGTTACGCCAGACCGCCACGTTCTCCTCGCCTACGCCCCCGAAGTACTCGGATTCGACATAGGCAACCGGGCCTTCTTTCGACCACTCGGCCAGTACACGGTCGAAGCCGGCTGGAAGGCTCCAGAAGTCGGTACGACGCTCCTGGGCGGCATCGGTAACCGCACCCGACAAGGCTTCAGACATGGGTATCAGTGCCAGGTCTTGCTGCAGATCTACAACGCGAGCGGCAGCCATACCACTCGTCACCGTTGCCAGCAGACCGCTCCTCGCGATCACTGCCTTCAGGTCATAGCTCAACTCTCTCGCCCTCCCCGTTGCTCTTCATTCCGCTGATCTTGGCACCCCGCGTCACCTCGATCGGTGGGCATGCCCAGCCCACGCACACCCCGGACGTGACAGCCCCAGAGAGTCAGTACCGAAAGCTGGCCTTCTCCTCTGAGAGATAGATCATCCAAGGCCGGATCGTCTCACCGCCGTCCACGGGCGGCTGTGACCCACGGCCTTCATGCGGCGGGTTCCACGTTCCAAGCCTCGGGCAGATCGCTGCCGCAGAAGACGCAGACGAAGTCGTCCTCGCGCACGATGTTGCGCTCCTGGCAGTCAGGGCACCTCCGGAACACCACCTCATGGGTGAAACCGGACGGACGCCCGAGCTCTACGTCGTCCAGAGCACGGGCGACTGCTGACCAGGAGCTGACGTCCGGGCAGTACCCGGTGGAGTGGTTGCTGACGTCGCCCACGGCCCATCGGCCTGCCTCGCGCAAGAAGCAGATCTCACCGGCGCTCAGAACCATTGCTCCGCCGGCACAAGCCACGTGCTCGCTTCGCCGCGGCGCCAGCCGAAGCACACCGTCCGTGCCGACCACGAAGGTGAACGGTTCGGCCAACTCCGCCGCCGATCTCTCAGCGACCCAACTTCCGAAGTCAGCCACCGAGCTGATCCGACACCCTCCGCTGCCAGGCCGGACCGCAGCCTTCAGCTCGACCGGTCCGACATATCGGTAACTCCGCCCCCGCACGCTCATGCGAGCCAACCTAGAACACTTCCGACACACGCCCTAGTAGCAGCTCAGCAACCGCCTCACCCGCTGACCCAGTTCACAGACGCTCTCCAACACTTCGGGACGCTTCGCCATCACGGCTGGTGACGAACTGCCACTGCCCGATCCATTCGGGGACTGGCCAGTTGGTGATCCCGGACCAGACTGGGCTCACCAAACCCAATTCGCATAGTCGCCCATCCCCACGTCGTCGCAGAACGTCTCCCAGAACCCGTCCTTTGCGAGAGCAGTGCCATCGATCGCAGAGATGACCTCGCGAACCTCTTCCGCCACCTCCTCGCATCTCTCTTCATCGTCCTCATAGAACGGGAAGCGTGCGATCACGGCTGCGACGCATCGGTTGAAGGACTTGAGGTCTTTGTTGACGTGGTTGGCCACCGCTGACGCGACCTCGGGGACGTGCACCATACGACCAGTGGCCGCATCGATGGCGACCCGTCCAAAGAGGCCACTCGTTGCGATGGCCACGAGTCCACGCTCACCAGTCCCATCGAGGACCGCCGCCTCGCTCAACGGCCGGTACTCGTAACCGATCAGGCCTCCTGGGATGCCGGTCTCACGGAGATCGGCAGCGATCTGGGCAGGCACCCCGGATGAGGTCTTGACATGGATAACGATGAACTCCGGCTTCGGCAGCTGCGGCAGAGGTTGGCTCACGAGGAAGATCCTTCTCTACTCGGCCGCGCTGCGACTGCGGCACTCTGTCACACCAACGCGACCGCCGACTCGCAAACTGTTGCGCTCCAAACTCGCGAAGCGAGGGTACGTGTTCCTCGGCACGGTCACCGCCGCTGCTCTGGTGTGGCTCCGTTCGTGACCGCCCGCGCCGGAGGATGTCCACGCAGGGCGATGCGTGATCAGAAGATGGCCCAGGCTTCCCTCGGCAGAGGGTGATAGACGTCGTCGATGGCAGCGGCAGGCAGGAAGACTGGACGTGTGGCCAACCGATCGCCGGCCCGCTGCACGCACAGCACCAACCCGAACGTCAGCGATCCAGCATCCGCTCCGGGCAAGTACAAGAGCTCCGTATAGGGTTCCCGGCTCTCAGCACGATAGAACAGCCACTGCTCCAGCTCGGAGGGAACTCGGCCGACCAGTGCCGCCCCGTCGGCGAGAACCTGCGGACCCCGCAGCGCGTCGATCGAAGCGCCGCACAAGCTCTCACAGGCCGCGAAGTAGAGTGTCAGGCCGATCTCGGAGTAGGCGTGGCACGCGATGTCCCCATGCGGGTCGTGCTGGCGAACGCCCGCGCGGAGGCCGCCGAGCGCAGAGCAATCCTCAGGACTTGTGGATCGGTTCCAGGAGGTCACGTGGACGGCGTACCTTCCCGAATGATCCTGTGATGGTCACCGAGTAGGCCCGAGTTCGCAGCGCGGGTCGGGAAGGCACGCCCGTGCTCAGCGCAGTCACCGACGACGGTTCCATCCAGTCCGGCTCCTTGATCGACGAGATCGTCCGCGAGGGCGCCCGCCGCATGTTGGCCGCCGCTTTGGAGGCTGAAGTCGACCAGTACATAGCCGAGTTGGTGGCTGGGACCGACGATCACGGGCGGCGACTGGTGGTCCGCAACGGCCACCACCCGCCCCGGACCATGGTCACCGCGGCCGGGCCAGTCGAGGTCCGGGTCCCGCGCGTGAACGACCGCCGTGTCGACGAGGCCACCGGCGAGCGCAAGCGGTTCTCCTCGACGAACCTGCCGCCGTGGTGCCGCAAGTCCCCGAAGGTCTCCGAGGTGCTGCCCCTGCTCTACCGGCACGGCCTCTCCTCGTGGGACTTCGTGCCCGCGCTGGAGCAGTTCCTCGGCTCCGCGGCCGGCCTGTCACCAGCCACGGTGACCCAGCTGACCAGTCAGTGGCAGGACGACCACGCCGCCTTCAAAGACCGCGACCTGTCCCAGACCGACTACGTCTACGAGTGGGCCGACGGCGTCCACCCCAAGGTCCGGCTCGGACAGGCTCACTCCTGTGTCCTGGTCCTGCTCGGCGTCCGCCTGGACGGCACCAAGGAGCTGATCGGCCTGACCGAGGGCCTGCGCGAGTCCACCCGGTCATGGGCCGACCTGCTGCGCGACTGCCGCCGACGCGGCATGCGCGACCCCGAGCTGGTCGTCGGCAACGGCGCGATGGGACGGTGGAGCGCACCGGCCGAGGTGTTCCCCGCAGCCCGCCACCAGCGCTGCGGGGTCCACGAGGCTCGCAATGTCACGAACGCCCTGCCGAAGTCCGCTCAGCCGAGCGCAACGAAGGCGATGCAGGAGATCTTCAACGCCGAGGAACTGCTGGCGTTCTACGACTTCCCGGCCGAGCACCGGATCCACCTACGGACCACGAACCCGATCGAGTCGACGTTCTCCACCGTCAAGCTCCGCACCAAGGTCACCCGCGGCGCCGCCAGCCCGGCCGCGGCGCTTGCGATGGTGTTCAAGCTCGTCGAGTCCACCCAGGCTCGCTGGCGCGCGATCACCGGCGCCCACCTCGTGCCCCTGGTCCGCGCGAGTGCCCGGTTCAAGAACGGCGTCCTGGTCGAGCGAGAGGAGGCAGCCGCATGAGCGAGATCCCCGGCCCCGGCAGCCGTCGTAGCAGCGTAGAACTGCAGATTGACCGGGTCATCGTCGCGTCCCTCGAAACGGCGACTGTCAGTGTGCGCTGCCTGCGGGGGCCGGTCCGTCGCGGTGCCCGCTTCAACTGGCTCAGCGGTTCAGCACAAGCGATTGACCTGACGCTGACGCAGGCCGTCGTCTACGGGCATCGGATGGCAGAACTCGACACTGGCCTTACCGCCTTCGTGGCTCTCCGAGGAGATGGCGTCCAGCGTCTCATGTCGGGCACCTTGGCCTCCGGATGGCAGGTCATCCAAGGCGCCAACCCGTTGTTCTAACCCAGCGATCCACAGGAATTGACAATTAAGGGCTGTCCCGTAACGGGACAGCCCTTAGTCAAGGGAGAAGTCGATGCGCCCCAGACAGCACCAGGTCCCGGCAGCGACTGTTCGCTGCCGGGACCTCTTGCCGCGCCCTGGCCATCCCCACGGCGATTGTGCGGACCGGGCGGGAGTCGTCTCCGCTGCAGGACGGCGCGCCCGGGGCATCGCGTGAGGACTTATGCGTTAACCAATCCGCGGTCCTGGTTTGGGTCTTCGGGACGGTCTGCCAGCTCCTTGTGCAGGCGCCCGCCCTCAACGTCGACGTTGGACAGGACCCGGTCCAGCCACTTCGGCAACCACCACGCCTTGTGGGCGAGGAGTGCTCTGTCAGCTGCACCATCCTCACCTCGTTGATCACGGCGTAACAGGCCGCGATCAGGGAGCAAGTGATGGATGTACGCGATGAGCTGATGGAGGGCCAGCAGGTCACTCCGTGGGACGAGTTCGAAGAGCACTTCGACAAGCGCAAGGTCGAACTCGGCGCATGCGGACGCCCCTACGGCACCCCCTGCCAGCATGAACACGCCCCGTTGACTGAACGAGCCACGTTGATTACGCAGTTCAGGGCACAAGTGAGGTCGTCGCCCAGTACGGTCTGCGGTCGTGATGGACGATCGTGCGCCCGAGCGGGATCTGTCGAGGCTGGCCGTTCCTCGGTGGGGTCGGCTGGTGGAAACCGGCGACAACCTCGTCGCCCGCATCGCCAAGGCCGAGCGCGAGGGCTGGCTCGGCGAGGTCGAAGGACTCCGGGTTAGCCTGGCCGGCGCCGAAGACGAGCTTGCTCAAATGGACCGACGAACTCCCGGCGGCACGGCGATCAACCTCGGCATGCCACGCACAGCCCGAGCTCAGCCCGTCCGGGAGGAGGGAACGGCTCTGCTGAGACAATCCCTGGATGACCAGCAATGAGATCCGGTTCGACTGCCGACACCGGGGCGACGGCGGCCCGCTCGTGATCGTCCCCCGCATCGACGGAGCACCACTCACTGAGCTGATCGACGGGTTCGAGATCGCGGCCGGGATGCAGCCCGCAGGCGATGCCTACGGCGGTCTGATCCCGGAGTTCTTCCGGTTCGGCCCGATGCAGGACCACTTCCTCGGACGGTCCACCAACGCGATGGGGCCGAAGACACCTGTTCTCGGTTGTGAATGCGGAGAGTGGGGATGTTGGCCTCTCATGGCCCGAATCACCGCAACAGCCGACCTCGTGACCTGGGACGCCTTCGAGCAACCGCACCGCGAGACCCGCGACTATGCGGCATTCGGTCCGTTCCAGTTCGACCGTCACCAATACGGTGACGCCTTGCGGGCCCTGAGCGCGTTGATCGACTCCGACGTCGACAACACACGCGCATGAGCACCACCGGGCGCGGCCTGCTGGGCTGACGGACGGGGAAGCAGTTCATGGAAAGATTCGAGACAGAGAGCCTGGCGCTTATACCTGGCCAGAACGTTCGGGCCAGAATCCTGAGCCATCACCCATGGGGTGTGGTCGTTGAGATTGCCGGTTACGAGGAAGCCGGCCTGTCGGCCTCCATCGACATGATCGAACAGTTTTCCCGGACCACGAGCAGCCACGACGAACTACTCGCGCTCTTTCCACCCATCGGTTCGCAGATCGATGCAGTAATTGAGCAAATACACCGCTGGCATCCGCCGGTATCAGTGCGGCTCAGCATCCGACCTGCCGACCTGGAGTCGCTGGCCTGGCGCTGCGACTTCTGTGGTGAACGAGTCACGTTGAGCCCAGGTGGAGACGCCCTCGTCCTGGACTCGCGGAGCAACGACGGTCCAGGAAGCCACACCATCATCTCTCACCGGCACTGCTTGGCCGAGCGAATCCGCCCAGAGAACACCGGAGAGCGGGCGCGAGCATTGAAGATCGGGAAGATGTGCTGAGGGTCGTACGGTCCGCGCCAACTGCCCACCGGCATGGCTGAGCCCGACAGCTCATTCGGCAGGAACCAACCGGTAGTTCAGAGAAGCCTGCATCCGGTGTCGCATGCTCCAGGTCAGCCCGAAGATGATCAACCGGCTTGACGACCTGGAAGCCGACCTCATCACCCGCAGAGCCCGCGCCCAAGCCGAGGGCTGGGCCGGTGAGCTCGAAGGGCTCGACCTCACCCTCCAGTTCCTCCGCGCCAAGCGCGACGACACCCAACGCCGAACGCTCCACCGTCGGCCTCGGGATCCCTACTCCACGCACCGCAGGAGCCCCATGACAAACCGGCCCAGGACCATCCGAACGACAACCGGCGCCAAGCCGGCGTGCGGACGGCACCAGGCCCCTGAGCATCGGCGGCGTACCGCTAATTTCTCTTCCGATACTTCCCACCGGCCGCGACGTCCGCTGCGTCCGCTGCGTCCGCTGCGCCAGGATTGCACCCCAGAAAGGCTCAGACCCTGAACGCCTCACTCGCAGAAGCACTCTCCGTCGCCCTGCTCCTGGCGGTGCTGGCCTGCGCGGTGATCCGGCCGTGGGGCTGGCCGGAGGCGGTCGTGGCCGTCCCCGCCGCCGGGGTGGTCATCGCCACCGGCGCGATCTCGCTCGACCACGCGGCAGCCGAGGCCGCCCGGCTGGGCCCAGTGATCGGCTTCCTCGCGGCCGTGCTGGTCCTGGCCCAGCTGTGCGACGACGAGGGCCTGTTCCACGCCTGCGGCGCCTGGATGGCCCGCAGAGCCGCCGGCCGCCCCCGCCGCCTGCTGATCCTCGTCTTCGTGACCGCCTCACTGATCACCGCGGTCCTCAGCCTGGACGCCACGGTGGTCCTGCTGACCCCGGTGGTGTTCGCCACCGCCGCCCGGCTGGGCGCCCGCGCCAAACCGCACGTCTACGCCTGCACCCACCTGTCGAACACCGCCTCGCTGCTGCTGCCGGTCTCCAACCTGACCAACCTGCTGGCGTTCGCCGCCAGCGGCCTGACCTTCACCCGCTTCGCCGCGTTGATGGCCCTGCCGTGGCTGGTCGCCATCGGTGCCGAGTACGTGGTGATCCGACGCTACTTCGCCACCGATCTGGACGCGGGCGCCGAGGCCCCGCCCGCCGACGAGCCCCGCAAACTGCCGCTGTTCGCCCTGCTCACGGTGGTGGGCACTCTGGCGGGCTTCGTCCTGACCTCGGCGGTCGGCATC
Organism: Streptomyces sp. NBC_00775; assembly: GCF_036347135.1. Lineage (NCBI taxonomy): Bacteria > Bacillati > Actinomycetota > Actinomycetes > Kitasatosporales > Streptomycetaceae > Streptomyces > Streptomyces sp. NBC_00775. The sequence goes on along the minus strand of NZ_CP108938.1, from coordinate 10,430,654 downwards.
AACCCCGCCTGGGCGGCGGCCGCGGGCGCGGCCGTCCTGGCGGTCCGCGCCCTGGTCCAGCACCGCACCACCCCCACGGCGATCGTCCGTGCCGCGGCCCTGCCGTTCTGCGCCTTCGTGCTGGCGCTGGGCATCGTGGTCCGGGCGGTGGTCGACAACGGCCTCGCGGACGCGCTGAGCCACGTAGTTCCCGGCGGCACCGGCCTCTGGGCCCTCCTGGCCATCGCGGCACTGGCGGCCGTACTGGCGAACGTCATCAACAACCTGCCCGCCGTCCTGGTCCTGCTGCCCCTGACCGCCCCCACCGGCCCGGGAGCCGTCCTGGCAGTCCTCCTTGGGGTCAACATCGGCCCGAACCTCACCTACGCCGGCTCGCTGGCCACCCTGCTGTGGCGGCGCATCGTGCGCGAACACGACACCGACGTGGACCTGGGCGAGTTCACCCGGCTCGGACTGCTCGCCGTGCCCGCCGCCCTGCTGCTCGCGGTAGTGGCACTGTGGGTCTCGCTCCAAACGATCGGAGGCTGAACGCCATGACCGTCATTGTCTGGATCGTGGAGGGCACCTGGCCCGCCTGCGTCGACGCCGCGCGCACCCACGCACCCGCGGACGCCGACATGGTGCTGCTCCACGTCACCGGCCACGATGTGCCGGGCGCCGCGCACGGCGCCTACGCCGGACTGCTGGGCCGCGCACGCCCCGACCGCGACCCCGGCACCGCAGTGGAACACCTGGCCGCCGCCTCCGCCGAACAACTTCTGGCCGCCGCGGCCGAGCGGCTGGGACGCCCGTGTACCCGGCAAGAGCGCTCGGGCCGCGTCGAACGGGAAGTCGCGGCCGCCGCAGAAGGCGCCGACCTGCTCATCCTCGCCCGCGACGGCGACCGCACCCACCTCGGACCCCGCAGCCTCAGCCCCGCCAGCCGCTTCATCGTCGACCACGCCCCCTGCCCCGTCCTGCTGGTCTGGCCAGAGACCGCACCCGGCACTGCCACCATCCCGCCACCACCACCCCACCCGCCGCACCACCGCTAGCCACGGCTCCGCGCGGTAACGCTCGCCGCCTGGCTGGAGGCGATGGCCTCGTTCGAGAACCGGGCCCGGGAACGCGGGGACGTCGAGGATGCGGCACCGCTCGTCGAGCCAGCGACTCGCTTTGCTCGCGTCTGCCCGCGGATACGCGTCACCTGAACACGCGACCTCACCAGTCGGGCCACACCACACCGATACGCACCCATCCGAGCGAAGTGCAGATAAGCGAGCACTGCCGGTACGACGGCCATGCGGATGATGAACGTATCGAAGAAGACCGCGATTGCCAGGCGAAAGCCCATCACCTTGAGCATCTGCTCGCCGGAGCTGATGAAGCCGGAGAAGACCGCGATCATGATGACTGCTGCGGCGGCGACCACCCGGGCACCGTGCTGGCACCCGGTGACGATGACCGGAGCGACACATCATCGACCGCCCAGGCATCCGGGCCGATCTGAGGCACCATCCGCTCCGCAATCCGACACCGCACCGGCACCGAATCCCAGGTCGACTGGTTCACGAACTGCTGCAGGTTCTGCTCGTTGCCATCCGGCAGCCGCTCCGCCATCGGCTGGATCGACTTACGCCGCCCGCCCAGCATCAGCCCCCGCAGACAGCAGTCACCCTTCGCCCGCTGATGCGCGGCACCGACGCGAACACATCAGCTACGAACAACGCCAACTTTGCCCGAGCACGGTTCACTTCATGTGAGCCCACACACCAACATGCCCCCAAAACAGGACCGCGAGACAGACCTGACGGAGTCCTACTACTACTAGTGCCGCATCAGGCAACGTTCGCCGTGTCCACGATCTCGCGAAGGCGTTCGTCGGCGGCGTGCTTGTTCCGCCAGAAGATGTAGCGGCGGATCATGCTGCCTGCTCCTTGTGGCTGGCGTGCTCGGTTCCGTCCAGCCTGACGGTCACGCGCCACCCAGGACAGGACCGGTGGCGCGTCAATCACTTCTATAGACCTGCCACCGCCGGTCTGTCAGTGCTCGGGTTAGTTCGGCGTCGTACTGATCGGCGTCGAAATAAAACGCTGGGGGCCGCACCCTGTCTATGGGCACCTGCCAGTCGGACCACTCCACGATCCCGCCGTGACGCTGCACGAATACGGACAGGTAGCCACAGCATCCGCCCGTGCACTCAGGCTCGCCCAGCACTACACGTCGCCCCTCGCCGGTCGCCCAGAAGGGACCGTGACCGTGGGCGGGCAGCGCCTCCTCCGCAAGCGGGCCGCGGCCTCCCTCGCCGACCGCCTCTGCCACCACTTCCTCACCGTCGATCCGGAACTGCAACTGGGCAGCCCATCGGCGGCCCGATGGCAACGCACTGACCTCAAGCCGATTGAGCACCCGAGCACCCTACGTGCGTACTGGCCGTCACAGGTCCTTTCCTGCGACCAGGTGTGGGCGTCTGGCCAACTATCAGTCGACGTCCCCAAGAGGCGAACGTTGCCTGATGCGGCACTAGGACCTGATCCAGGCAATCGAGAGGACCAGAGCCGTGCCGATCACAGTGCCGACAGATTCCAGGATCGCGTGAACAACTAGGCCAGAGCGGTCAGCCACAGCCCAATCCCGGCCTGCATAGATTGGTATGTCCGTCACGAGCTCTTCATCGTCTGCGAAGGTCAAACCTTCGATCTCGCCTCTCCCCTGCTGTCCGCCAGGCAGACGCCACGCGCCCTGGCATGGGCCGTTCCAGTTGCAGTGCACGTATCCTTCGGTCTTCGTCTGGTGCCCGTCGATGAACCGGTAGGTGTTCTTCGCGGCGAACCACAACGGCAGCGCAAGCGCACACAGGCACACGACCAACACCACCCGTTGCCAAGGCTTGAGCCCAACTATCAGATCTGCGCTCCACGACCATGGGCCCACGCCCCGCACCTCACCTTCTGTGACCACCACATCGGATCCCAGATGGCCGACGGCGTGCCTCTCAAAGCATGGCAGGCCGCCACCAGCCGATTCAGGAAAGCGCACCAAGACCCTGAAGCTGCCCGTCCGGCAACCCGTAGTTGCCCCACCGTGAACTCGACGTCCTCGTGATCGATTCGCTCTACACGTCATCCACGCACCAGAGGGTAGACGCAGGCGGTTCCACCTGTAGACAAGGCGAACATTGCCTGATGCGGCACTGGGACGTGTTGGAGATGTGGTCACAGTCCTTGACGTATCAGGGTGAGTTGGACGGTGGCTTCGTGGCGGACGGCGAGCTTGTCGTACCGGGTCGCGAGGCCGCGGGCCTGTTTCAGCGGCCCGATCCGGCTCTCGACCTTGTGCCTGCGGTTGTACATCTCGCGGTCGAAGCTGGGTGGCCGTCCGCCGGCCGTACCGCGCCGCAGACGGTGTCCGGCCTGGTCGCGCTTCTCCGGGATGGCGTGCGGGATCTGCCGGCGGCGCAGGTATTCGCGGATGGCCCGGGAGGAGTCGGCCCGGTCGGCCAGCACGTGGCCCGGCCGGGTGCGTGGATGCCCGCCGCCGATACGCGGGACACGGATGCGGTTCATGACCTCGGTGAACACCGGGGCGTCGGCTCGCTGTCCGGCGGTGACTACGGCCGCCAGGACGTGGAAGGACGCGTCGACGGCGAGGTGCGTCTTGGTGGTCAGACCACCGCGCGAGCGGCCCAGCGCGTGGTCGTCCGGCTCGGGCGCCACGCCGTTGGCGGACGCCCGGCCCGGACCGTGAGCCCCCTTCTTGCGGGCCCCGGCCTCGTGCTGGCGGGCCCGGCAGACGGTCGAGTCGACCGACACCTCCCACTCGATGTGCCCGGCCGCATCCGCTGCGACCTGCAGCACCGTCGCCCACGTGCCGTCGATCTGCCAGCGCCGGAAGAGGGTGTACGCGGTCTCCCCCGGACCGTAACGCTCGGGCACGTCCCGCCAAGGGCGAGCCGGTTCGCGCCCGCCACCAGATCCCGTCGAAGACCTGCCGACGGTCGCGTGGCGGCCGGCCCATCTTCGGCAACGGCGGCAACAGCGGTTCCAGCCGCCGCCATTGTTCGTCCGTCAGATCGCCCCGAGCCACCCCCTCAGGGTCCGGTGTCATCCCCAGGTATGGCACGGCTTCGCGCGGTCCGACCGAAGTCGCCCATCGGAACGGGAACTGCGGCTGACTTCACGGCCCGCTTACGCCGGGACGATGGAACGGTCCCCAGAAAGCAGTACCCGTAGGGACAAGGGAGTGTCGTCGCCGGATCCAGTACGGCGGTGTCCGGCCTCGGTGCCGTAGGAAAACCGATAGCGAGAGGAAGTACCGAAGATGGCCAAGCTGCAGAGCCTGGACCCGATTACCCCGATGTTCGCTCAGTTCAAGGAGAAGACCGGGCCTATCGTCCTGGCCAACACCTTCTTCGTTCCGAAGGAGAGGACTGAAGCGTTCCTGACCCTCTTTCGGAAGCAGGCGGAGTTCATGAAGGCTCAGTCGGGATTCGTCTCCCTGCAGATGCACAAGGGAACGGCGGAGAGTCAGCTTCTGATGAACGTCGCGGTCTGGGAGTCGACCGAGGCGCTCGCCACGGCGCTCGGCAGCCCGGAGTTCCAGCGCATGGCGGCCGAGTTCCCCGACGACATCGTGTCGTACCCGCACATCTTCGAGCAGATCGACGTATGACACGGCAGCTGTCGCCGGAGGAGGGCAGCCGGAGAAGCCCTGCCCTCCCCCGGGCAGTCACGCATCCATGCACCATGCCGGGTCGCCGAGGCCGCCGAGACCGCCGAGCACCCCACCACGCGCAGCCCCGTCCCTGAAGAGGAGTCACTATGACCGTGGAACTGAATCACACGATCGTCCCCGCCCGTGATCCGCAAGCCTCGGCGCAGTTCCTGGCAGAAATCCTCGGCCTGAGTGTCGATCCGCCGGTGGCGCACTTCACGCCGGTCACGCTGGCCAACCAGGTCAGCCTGGACTACGACCAGTTGGACGACTTTGAGCCACACCACTACGCGTTCATGGTCAGTGAGCAGGAGTTCGACGCCGCCCTCGCCCGCATCCAGCACGGCGGAATCACCCACTACGGCGATCCCGCATGCCAAGAAATTGGGCAGATCTATCACAGTGAGCGCACCATAGGCCGCAGGGGCACCTACTTCCACGACCCCGACGGGCATCTCATGGAAATCCTCACCCCGGGCGGCGCCGGGTCGTGAGGCCGATGGCGGCCCAGCGGATCATGGCTTCGCTGGTGGCGGGATCGTGTTCGTAGTCGCGGGCAGGCGGCGATGCGCGCTCAGCCGCGTCAGCCGTCCGTTCCACGACCCATCTGCAGGGCGGCACTGCGAAGCACTTCTGGTCTGCGGGTTTACGGACGATACTGACGGTCGTGCCCAGGGTCTGAGCGGCCCAGTCGACCAGAGGTCCGGCGAAATCGGCGTCGGCGAAGACGAACCGGCAGGCCGGCGCGGTCAGAGGCGCCCCGAGTAGGGCGATCCTGGCGCCCTGCCGGGCGGTAGGCGACCTGCCGTCCGCCGAGGCCCACGCTCCCTTGAATGCCGGGACAGCGCGAACGGACGGAACTGCTGGAGATTCGCGATCTACCAGACGGGCACTGGGCCCGCTCACCATCGTGCATGCGCGTCGCCGCGACATCCGCAGAGCCTGCGTCTTGTGGGACCCGGGGCGCATGATCCTCTACAACGGCTGGGAGTCGGCGCCGGCGGCAGCCGAAGCCGACCGGCTCGAAGGGGACGTCAGGAAGGCCAGCCACGGCAGGAGTAGCTACTCCAATGGCGAGTCCACCATGTGGCCGAACCGAGTGAGCAGGAGCGCCGCCGGACGCCGCGCTCTCCCCCCTGCTCCGGAGCGGTTCTCGTCCGAGTTGATTGCACTTCGACGCAGTCCTGCCCTCCCACCCTCGCTGTCAGCGATCGGACGTCTCTTCGCGTATCGGCTCGCGGCGGGCCCATCCGCACACGGCTTCTGGTTCGATGCGTGACCGACCGCTGTCGGGCAGTGAGGCAGCCACCGACTGGAGAGCGGGCTGGTGCTGCCGGGGTGACCATAGGAGATGTGAAGGAAGCGCAACCGGCAGCCGCCTTTGCCGGGCGGCTCCGGGAGCTGACCGCGGCGCCCTTTCTGTTCGCAGGCAGCGGCATGTCGTGGCGCTGCCTGGGGCTTGCAGGCCGGGAAGTGCTGCTGGAAAAGCAATGCGCCAACTTTCTCCGGCCGCACGCCTACTACCGTGCCACGGCGGGCGCGGATCTGCCCGGTGTCGCACATTTGAGCTCGGGACGTCCAGGAGCCGCGGTGGTCCGATGCGTACGCCGACCAAACAGTCGGCAAGGAGGCGGCGGACCCCCAGTCGGCTCACAAGATCCCCCCGCTCCGCCCACGCCCGGCGAGCTGGAAACCCCCAACCTGGTGGAACTGGTCGGCTTCTCCCCCCTCCTCGACCCTGGCACGTACCAGCTCGATGAGCTGCGGGAGGGTCTGGCGGAGCACATGGAAGACCGCGACCCGGGCAGGAACATGCACAAGACCGACTTCCACATGCGCGTACACATGCGCGTGTGCCTGTCCGACCTCCTGAAGCACGGCCCGGACTCTGCCCACATGCGAGGTGCGGGATGAGAGAACCGAACCCGGTCGAGGAACTGATCAGCGGCGCCGCACAGGACGCCGGCGGCTGGCTCGGGGCGCTGCCAGTGGCACAGGTGGCCACCAGCGCCGACGGAACGATCGTGCGCTGGAACCGGGCCGCCGTCGAGCTGCTCGGCTTCACCCCGCAGCAGGTGATCGGACGGCACATCGCCGAGCTGTTGCACCCGGGCGCGGACCGAAGCCTTGGCCGGTCGTTGTGGGAGGCGGCGGCCGGCGGACGGGGGGTCATGGGCACAGTCACCGCCTGGCACCGGGACGGGCACCCCGTGGAACTGGAGATCTGGGCAAGTCCCGTTCCCGACCGGCGTGACGACGCCTCCGCGATCCTGATCTTCGCCGCCGAGGCGCACACGGCCCGGCGTATCCGCGGATCGTCGGCGGTATGGGACGGATTGTTCGCCCGCTCCCCGGTCGGTATCGCTGTCCTGGACACACAGCTGCGATTCCTCCGGGTCAACCCGGCCCTGGAGCAGATGAACGGACTGTCGGAGTCGGCACACGTCGGCCGGCGCCTGGCCCAGCTGCTGCCCGAGGTCAACGCCGAGGACATGGAGGAGGCGATGCAGCAGGTCCTGGACAGCGGTGAGTCGATCTTGGACCGCCGCCACATCGGCCGCACGCCGGCCGACCTCGACCGCGACCGGGTGTGGTCATGCTCCTACGTACGCGTCGAAGACCCCGGCGGCCGGGCCATCGGCGTCATCGCCTCCCTGCTCGACATCACTGACCAGCAGCGCGCCCATTCCGAAGCCGAAGCAGGACGGCGCAGGCTCGCTCTGCTCAGCGAGTCATCCATCCGGATCGGCTCCAGCCTGGACCTGGAGCGCACCGCCCAGGAACTCGCCGACCTCGCCGTTCCCCACCTCGCCGATGCGGTCACCGTCGACGTCCTGGACACCCTCGCCCACGGCGACGAACCCGGCATGGGCCTGACCGGCGGTGTCGCCCTGCGCCGCTTGGGCAAAGCCCCGCTGACCGGCTCCGCGGTCGCTGATGTCCTCGCCCCGCTGGGCCGCACCCTCGACTTCCCAGCGGCCGCCCCCTACACCCAGGCTCTCGCCGGGCGCCAGCCGTTCCTGATCGCCCGCCTCGACGAGAAGGCCATCGCCCCCGCCGCCCGCCACACCAGCAAACCGGCGCAGCTGCTGAAACTCGGCGTGCACTCGTTCATGATGGCCCCGCTCGTCGCCCGGGACCTGGTGCTGGGCGTGGCGACCTTCTATCGCACGCGATCAGTCAGCCCTTTCACCTCCGAGGACGTGACGCTGGCCGGTGAGCTGGCCGCGCGTGCCGCGCTCAGCATCGACAACGCTCGCCTCTACCACCGCGAGCACGACACCGCGCTCACCCTGCAGCGCAGCATGCTGCCTCAGCACATCACCCCGCCCCCCGGGATCGAGGTCGCCCATCGCTACTTGCCCGCCAGCGACGTCAACGAGGTCGGCGGCGACTGGTACGACGTGCTGCACCTGCCCCGAGGCAGAGTGGCCCTCCTCATCGGCGACGTCATGGGTCACGGCACCCAGGCCGCAGCCGTCATGGGACGGCTCTCCGCCAGCGTCCGGGCACTCGCCCGGCTCGACCTCGAACCCGAGGAACTGCTGCACCAGTTGGAAGCAGCCCTCGACGATCTCGCCGAGCCGATGCTCGCCACCTTCCTCTACATCGTGATGGACCTGACGACCGGCCGCTGCCGCATGACCCGCGCCGGCCACCCGCCGCCCGTCACCGTCAGCCCCGGCGGCACCGTCCACGTGCTCGACCTTCCGCCCGGCACCCCACTCGGTGTCGGAGGCACCCGCTTCACCACCACCGAGACCACCCTGGAACCGGGCAGCATCCTCGTGCTGTACACCGACGGCCTCATCGAGTCCCGCGGCAGCGACATCGACGAACGCCTCGCTGAACTGACCCATCTGCTCGCCCAGCCCCACCCGTCCCTGACGGGACTGTGCGACAACCTGCTCACTCACCTCGCGCCGGGCTCCGCCGACGACGACATCGCCCTGCTGATCGCCCGCCTCCCCGGCGGCGGAACCGACCCGCACCTGAGCATGGAAGCGCGCGCACCCCTTCTTCGTTGACCCTCCGCCCCAGGCGGACCCAGTCGCCCAGCTCTCTCCCCCCAGCGCTCGGATACCGTCCAGGCATGGACACATCGGCCGACCCTCTATGACACCATTCGGCCCTTCTTCACAGACGACCAGTCAAAGACCCGCGATGCCGCCCCAAGGGTTGTCCCGTAAACGATCTCCGTGTCCTTCGTGGCCAATGGCCCTGTCTGCTGGTCGGGATGTGCGGCAGACTGGGGCAACAGACACGGTCGAGGGGAGGGCGCATAGAGCACGTTAGTGAGTCGATGACGGCTTGCAGTCCGTCGGTGACGGACGCGCTTGGTGCTGCTGGTTGGACAGCAGGTCGCAAGATCGCCACTAGGGACTGGAGACGGCAACTGACGGGTGCCGGGTTCGAACTCAACGACGTGGCGATAGCGGTCTGGGCCGAGTTCGGCGAGCTGACGATTGAGAGCTCCTCGACCCGTGTCCCCGGTTCATCACTGCACATGGACCCCGTTGACGCCTGCATCGACGCCGCCGAGGAAGCGTCCAAGTTGAGGCTTCACTACGGAGAGAACTACAGCCCTCTGGGCATGTGGTCGAGCCAGTTCTGTGCGTACATTGCGGCCAGCGGTCGCGTCGTCGCCGTGGGGCCGAACTGCCTCTGGCCGCTGGGTTCTTCCTTCATGGAGGCGTTGGCCTACGTGGTGGACGGCGATGGCGGCGTCAATCGTGCGGAACGGGCAGACTGGCTCGCCAACTGCCTGCCCGGCAGGTGAGACGATCTTGCCCTGGCTGGTGTGATCACGGCGTCAGAGCCCTCGTGGAGAGCCCCGTTTACCGGGCTGAGCCCACGGCAGTTCGCCAAGCTACTCACCACGTTGCGGCGCGAAGGCGCAGACCCGGTCCGCAAGGGCAGGCCCTGAAGCCTGTCGCTGGAGGACCGGGTGCTGCTGGTCACCGCGTGCTGGCGCACGAACCTGACGCTGCGGCAGCTGGCGCTACCGGGATTCATTCGCAGTGCTCCGGCCTTCAGGCCGGGGGTGAAGCGAATCTGACGGTGGCGACGCGGAGCGTCGCGGATTCCGGTCCGGCGGAGCCGGATGCCGCCTGTTCACCACCATGGCGCGGAGCGCCGCGATGGCTGCTCCGGCGGAGCCGGGCGATGCTCACACCGGCCGGTTCTGCTGCTCGATGTACTCCCTTGACCACCGAGAGCGGGGCGCCGCCGACGGTGCCGGCGAAGGAGGAACCGGACCAGAGCTTGTTGGCCCGCCAGTAGTGGCGTACCAGGTCGGGGAACTCCTGGCGCAGGCGGCGGGAGGAGACGCCCTTGAGGGAGTTGACGAGTTTGGTGACGGCGACCTTGGGCGGGAAGTTCACCAGGAGGTGGACGTGGTTGTCCCCACCGTTGAACTCCACCAGCTCGCACTCGAAGTCCGCGCACACCGACCGCATGATCTCCTCCATCCGCGTCAGGTGATCGTCCGTGAATACGTTGTGCCGGAACTTTGTCACGAAGACCAAGTGCACATGCATCACGAAAACACAGTGCCGACCAGTTCTCATCTTCTGCATCTCACCCATAACCCACATATGTAGCGTGGCGGCCATGCAGCTCCGGTACAGCTTCCGCCTGTACCCGGATGCCGGCCAACGCACCGCGCTGGCACGGGCGTTCGGGTGTGCCCGCGTCGTGTTCAACGACGCCGTGCGCGCCCGCGAACACGCCCGCCGAGCGGGCGAGGCCTTCCCGGCGGCCGGTGAGCTGTCGAAGAGGCTGATCACTGAGGCGAAACGGACCGAGGCCCGCTCCTGGCTGGGCGAGGTCTCCGCCGTCGTGCTCCAGCAGGCGCTGCGCGACGCGGAGGCCGCCTACAAGAACTTCTTCGCCTCCCTCAAGGGCCAGCGGCAGGGCGCGAAGATGGGTGCACCCCGGTTCAAGTCCCGCAAGGACAACCGGCAGTCGATCCGCTTCACGGCCAACGCCCGCTGGTCGATCACCGACAACGGGCGGCTGAACCTGCCCAAGGTCGGGGCGGTGAAGGTGAAGTGGTCACGGACTCTGCCCACCCAGCCCTCCTCGGTCACCGTGATCAAGGACGCGGCCGGACGGTACTTCGCCTCCTTCGTCATCGACACCAACCCGCACACCGACGCCACCCGGATGCCCGACACCGACCAGATCGTCGGCATCGACCTCGGCCTGACCCACTTCGCGGTCCTGTCCGACGGCCGCATGATCGACTCCCCCAGGTTTCTGCGCCGCGCGGAGAAGAAACTCAAAAGAGCCCAGCGGGAGTTGTCCCGCAAGCAGAAAGGCAGCAAGAACCGCAAGAAGGCCCGCCTCAAGGTCGCCCGCGCCCACGCGAAGGTGACCGACGCGCGCAAAGAATTCCACCACCAGCTCTCCACCCAGCTGATCCGCGACAATCAAGCGATCGGTGTGGAAGACCTGGCGGTCAAAGGACTCGCGCGCACCAGACTGGCCAAGAGTGTCCACGACGCCGGATGGTCGGCGTTCGTGACCATGCTGGAGTACAAGGCGGCCCGGTACGGCCGGACCCTGGTCAAGATCGGCCGGTTCGAGCCGACCTCCCAGACCTGCTCGGCCTGCGGGGCCAAGGACGGACCCAAGCCCCTACACGTACGGTCATGGACCTGTGCTGCCTGCGGTGCGGTCCATGACCGGGACCACAACGCCGCGATCAACGTCAAAACGGCCGCCGGACTGGCGGTTGCAGCCTGCGGAGCGCCGGTAAGACCAGGACTCGTCCTGGCACAGCGCGAAGAAACAGGAAGCCACGGATTCTCTCCCGAACCCCGTGCCGCGTAGCGGCACAGCAACGGACGAGAAAGCCAGAATCCTCGGGCTTCAGCCCGAGGAGCAAGTCAATGTTCGGCGTCTCGAAGAGTCCGCGGCCGACCGCATCATCGACCACCTGGGGCCGGCGCTCGCGTTGCAGCCCCGTAAGCGGTTCCGTCAGGACACTGTGCTGATCGTGGACGACACCCTGGTGCCCACGCGTGACCATACGGTCGCCGCGCAGTCCAAGAACTATCGGTACTCGACGAACCACCAGGTCGTCATCGACGCCGACACCCGGCTCGTCGTCGCGGTCGGCCGGCCCCTGCCGGGCAACCGCAACGACTGCAAGGCGTGGGAGTTGTCCGGAGCGAAGGACGCCGTCGGCACCACCACCGTGATCGCCGACGGCGGCTACCGGGGCACCGGCCTGGTCATCCCGCACCGCCGCGAACCCGGCCAGACCGAACTCCCGGCCTGGAAAGAGGGACACAACGCGTCCCACCGCAGGGTCCGCGCCCGCGTCGAGCACGCCTTCGCCCGGATGAAGACCTGGAAGATCCTCCGGGACTGCCGGCTCAAGGGCGACGGCGTCCACCACGCGATGCTCGGCATCGCCGGCCTGCACAAGCTCGCCCTCGCCGGGTGACGAAGGGGCAGGCAGGTCAACGAACACGTCGTAGATCATTTATGGGACAGCGCTTGGCTGCTGTACTTCCGTTGCTTGCCCCACCAGAGCTCGCCCACCAGGCTGAAGGCCTGCGCGATGACGTGTGGGCTCTCGCCGCCAACAGCGCCCCTTACCGGCGGCGAGCGATCAACACACTCGCCAGCTGGGGCGAGGACATCACACTCTTCCAGCAGTACAGGCACACGCCCGCTGGCGTCAGCGCGCACGCTGAAGGCTTTGCCGACGATCCGCCTTTCTCAAACCACCTTTGAGTCCCCCACCCGGTTGTGTGAAGAAGACCAGAAAAAACCGGTGATGTCACCGTCCGGATCAGCCGTGAGCCGCAACTCGAGTCGTGCGAACCGGAGCGTTCCGAAGTCGGCGACCGGTTCCGGCAGATCGAAGAAGCTTCGGCACGTATAAGTTCCTGTCAGGAACGTGGCGTCCATCATGATCTGCTGTCGGTTGCGACCGATGTCGCCCTATTTCGCCCTAAGGATCGTGGAGGCAGACCGCGACTCGGTAGCCGCCAAACTCGGCTGCGACTCGTTGAATTGAGGGAAACCGCGTTCCGCAGACGTCGTACTCCGCAGCCGGTGTCCCGGCCACGGGTATTCCCGCTGGCTCGGCCAGACACTGTTCGACGGATTTCCCGAAGACGACCCCGATGGGATTTTCGTCAACGGCGGTGGGAGACCTGATCTCCTTCTTTTCACCGCCGGTGAGGAAATCTTCCTTCTCCGACTTGAGGACTATTCATCGCTGCGCGATATGACGGTGTGTCCGCATGCCCGGCACCGGCCGGATGTGGCTTGATCTTCGGGCGGTCCCACGCAGGGACCGGAACATCGAACCCATTCGGCATCCCTTATCAAGGAGTCCCGAGCGTGAGACTGACCATGCACCATGCGGTATCCCCACGACGTGGCGCCGGGGCCACAGCCGAACGGCTGCGACACCCGGCCCGGCGCAGCGCCCTCCTGCTCGCCATGGTGGCACTGCCGGCGGGGCTGGTTGTGCCCCTGGCCACGCCCGCCGAGGCGGCGCCCGTGACCGTCACCTTCACCCCCGGCGCCAACCAGCCCTTCACCGTCCCGTCCGGCATCGCCCAACTGACCATCACCGCCACCGGCGCCTCAGGGCAGAACGGGACCAACGGAGGAGTGGGCGGTGGCGCCTCCACCGTCACCGGCACCGTCAACGTGCCGTCGGGCACCACCACCCTCTACGTCAACGTCGACACAGGCGGAGGCACAGCAGGCGGTAGTTTCGCCGACGGCGGCGCCGGCGGCGGAGCCAGCGACGTGCGCACCTGCGACTCCACTACCTCCGGCTGTTTCCTCACCGGCGTCACCGCGACCGACCCCCGCCTGATTGTCGCGGGCGGCGGAGGAGGCGGAGGAGCCGGCGGTGATCAATACCCCGCCCCCGAGGTCACCGGAGGAGACGCCGGAGTCACCGGTCAGACGGGCGGCAGCAGGCCCAACGGCGGCGGAGGAGGAGGCGGGGGAACTCAGACGACCCCCGGCGCGGGTGGAGCCGCTTGCCCCGTTGTCGGGCTCCCACTACCCAGCACACCCGGCACCCCCGGTGGCGGCGGTACCGGCGGCAACGGTGGCGATCCCTACTCCGGCGGAGGCGGCGGAGCCGGCTGGTTCGGCGGCGGCGGGGGCGGTGGCTGCGACGAGATTCGCGCCAATGGGACGGAAGGGCCCGGTGGCGGCGGTGGCGGGTCCAACCGCGTCCCGGCGGGCGGTACCTCCGGACCCGCCACCGGCCCGGCCGCGGTGACCATCACCTACGAACAGGCCGACGGGAACAACGGCGGAGGCACCGGGCTGATCCCGCCCATCAACCTCAGCGGCATCCTCCCGATGTTCAACAACATCAGCGTCAACAACAACATCAAGAGCCCCGGCGCCAGCAACACCACCACACAGAACCTCGGCCTGAACGCGCCCTGAACCACGGCACGCCGCTCAGGAGCGTGCGGTGAGGTGAGCGGCCGTCGATGGCGGTCCCGGCGGATGCCGACGGGACCGCCATCGGTCTCTCGCTCCGTGATCCGCGGCGGCAGCGGCAACGACCGCTGTCCGACCGCGACGGCAATCACGCCCAGGCCCATGGGCGGCAGCCGCGGAGCCTGCCCGGCCCGGCTCCTTGTCGCGGTCGTCCTCCGGATCCGGCGGTGCGGCGGCCTGGCGGCGGGCTCCGGGACTGATCAAGAAGAGCCTTGGACCCGCGGACTCACTCTCGCGCAGGCTCATGACTGTGAGTGGTTCGCCCAGATCTACACCGACGTCGTGTTGACCAGAGCCGTTGGGACTTCCGCGACAACATGCGGGGGCGGACCGAATTTTGGTCGGATCGCCTGTCCGGGTGCGCACCGCGAGCCCAGATGCAGGCAGCTCTTTCAGCGTTTCCGCTCCAGGGTGAGGACGGCTGCGCAGATTGACGACATGCGATTCGGGCTGCATCGGGCTTTGCGGGAGATCCGCCAGGACTTCAGTCGTGCGACGCCGCGCTCGACCGGTGCCCGTGCCTCGGACAGCTCGCGGGTGACGATGAGCATCGTGACCCACTCGACCAGCACATGAGGCAGGCCGAGTGCGGCAGGACAGGGATCCAACACGGCTCCTTTGCCTATGGGTTGCGACGTCGAGCGCCTCCCCCAACGGCACGGGATCCTCGTGCGTTGCGCGCCCTGCCCCGTCACCCGACCAGTGACCACACCGAAAGAACTCAGTGGACGAAAGAGCCACCGGCCGCCCGCTGACGGCAGCTCCACTCCGCGGACTCCGGTCCGTCCTCCTCACCGAACTGCTGGCGCCAGCACAGGAAGTCGAGGTTCTTCCGCATCACCCGCGTTCGATCGGCTCAGGGGACAGCCCTGCCTCCCGGGCCAGGTCCTCTGTGCTGCTCATCGACTCGGGCTGGCTCAGTTCAGCAGCGCCGAGATGCGCTCGACTGCCTTCTGACCTGCGCGCTGCTTGATCAGACCCTCCTTGGCAATCGCCCGTACGTGCAGGGTGGTGGTTCGCTCGCCGCCGCGAGTCGCATCGACGGTGACCACCACCGGGTTCATGTTGAGGGCTCCGCCTCCGGTGAGCACGCGGAGCGTCACTCGGTCCGTTGCTGCCTCTACCAGTTCTGGGTTCGCGCCAGGGGACAGCTCGGCAAGCACAGCGCGGACGCGTTCAAGAGCGAGATCGAATCCCAGCGGCAGTTCGCGGTCGAACTCACCGATGTCATTCTTGAGGAACCGGGAGGCGATCTTCCCGCCGCGGTTGATGCGGCCGAGGGCTTCCGCCAGGAGCTCGTCCTCTGGCTGCTGCATCCGGTGCCCCCTTCTTACCTGCACGATCGAAACGGCTCCGCCAAGACTGCGCTACCCCACCGGTGTTTTCAACGGCAAGGGTCCGTTGCCGCGCCTGTCCAACGTCTGCGAAGCGCCGTTGAGTCTCACCGCACACGAGTTCCAAAGCTCAAGGAGCGCTTCAGTTGGCGGGTTTCACCGAGTACCGCGCCAAGGACGTGCCCGATGCCGCCAACAACTCGTTGACGTCGAAATCCAAGAGCCATTCGGTCTCGGCCCAGGCAGGATGCCCTCTGTGAACCATGTCCTGTGCGGGCTCGCCGCCAATACCGCCCTGCCGCCCGAGCTGATCGACCGGCTGATCGCGGTCGCGGACGCCGACGTCGCCGCGGACCTCGCCGACCGCGCGGACCTCAGCCATGCGCAGGCGGTTGCGTTGAGCTCACGCGTTGAGGAGAGCGCTGTACGGCTTGCCTACGAGGGCCGGCTGATCGCCGCCGACGTCGATCCCGCAGCACAGCCGCATGCCGCCCTCGCCTTGCTCTACGAACGTGCCGGCAGCCCGGAGTGGGCGCGCCTCCTGGCGGCAGATCCGAGCATTGAGTGTCGGGAGAAGCTGGCTGCCTGCTCCGGCCTCCCGGCCGACGTGGTGGAGACGCTCGCCGCGGACCCGGACGTACGCGTCGTCGTGGAACTTGCGTTGTGGACCACGCCGGACGTGGCAGCCAGGCTTGCAGGGCATCCGCACGCCGAGGTCCGCCGCGCGGTGGCGGCCAACGAGGCGACACCCCCGGGCGTACTGGCGGCGCTGATCACCGGTGAGGGGCTGCCTCCCGCGCAGCGGTGCCTGGTCTGCGACCGCGAAGCGACGCCGTTCGTGCACGATCCGCAGTGCCCGCGGCCCGACTGCGATCTGCTGCCGGGCGCCTCTTGCGACGGGTCCCACGAGTCCACCGTGCACGACATGCAGGAGGCTGCACTGCGGAACCCGGCGACACCCACCGAGGCCGCCGTCGGCTTCGTGGACCATCCTTCAATGCTGCTGCGCTGGGCGCTCGCCGCCAGGCCCGGCCTGCCCTCGGAGGTGTGCGTACAGCTCGCCGTTGATCCCATTCCCGGCGTCCGATCCAGCCTCGCCGAAAATCCCTCGATCGACGATGCCCTGATGCGCGCGCTGGCCAGTGACCGTGGCCACGATGTGCAGCGCAGGCTCGCACACAACACGCACGTGCCGCTGGATGTGCTCATCCACCTGGCCGGCGCTACCAAAATCGGCGCCACCCTGCTGCCGCGTGTCGCTGCCGCCTCTTCTGCCGAGCTTGAGGAGCTGGCCCAGTCGCCAAACCCGGCCGCGCGGATGCTCCTGGCCCAACGACGCGATCTGCCGACCGAGATCCGCGACGCGCTGGCCGCCGACCCCGACGCGAAGGTGGTCAAGTCCATCGCTCCGCACCCGGGCCTCTCCGAAGCACAGCTGCGCGCCATGGTCCACCGGCACGGGGCCCGGGTCGTTGCCAAGGTGGCGGCCAACCCGGACGCGACTCCGGCGCTGCTGGAACAGCTGACCCGGCACGAACCATCGGTACACAAGGCGTTCCGCGAAGTCGCCCGGCATCGCAATGCGACGGCCCCGGCGCTGCTCGCCTGCTTGGCGGACAGACAGGCGAGGCCCATAGCCGCCGGCCATCCGGCACTCCCGCCGCCGGTCATCGTAGAGCTGCTCACCGACGCCGACTGGCAGGTAGCGGAAGCGGCAGCCACCAACCCGTCACTGCCGCTTGCTGTCATGTCGGAGCTGGTGCCCTACCCGTAATTGCCCTGTCTGCCAACAGTTGGCGCAACCGATAGCCGCAGCAGTTGGCGCAGCCCGGCGGGCGTCTGCGCTGGGGGCGGTGTCGATCGAGCGGCAGAGGCTGGATGACCGTGTCTTCCTCGCGTCCTCTCCCGTTGCTACTGACAGGGGAGCTACAGCTCTCGGTCTTGGGGAGGAGCGGGCGTTTGCAGCACGATCCGTCAGGCGGTGCGTCGGAAGGCAAGGATGCCCAGGTCATCGTGGTCGGTGCGGGCTTCTCCGGCATCGGTGCCGCGATCCGGCTGCGCCAGCAGGGATTCGGTGACCTCCTGGTGTTGGAGAAGGCTCCGCAGCTCGGGGGTACCTGGCGGGAGAACACCTATCCGGGCTGCGCGTGCGATGTGCCGTCCTCTCTCTATTCCTATTCCTTCAGCCCCAACCCCGGGTGGAGCAGACTCTTCGCAGGGCAGCGGGAGATCCACGACTATCTCCGGACGACTGCGGATCAGTACGGCGTAGGCGAAGCGTTGCGCTGCGGTGTCCATGTGCTGCGGGCCTGCTGGGATCGGTCTGCGGGGCGTTGGCGGTTGGAGACGACCGACGGCGACTACAGCAGCGAGGTGCTGGTCATGGCCACGGGCCCCTGGCACCGGCCACGGCGTCCTGAGGTGTTGGGGCTCGCCGAATTTCCCGGTCCGGTTGTCCACACCGCGCAGTGGGACCACACCGTGGACCTGGCCGGTCGGCGCGTGGCCGTGGTGGGGAGCGGGGCTTCGGCCGTGCAGGTCGTCCCGGCCATCCAGGAACAGGCGGCAGCGGTGCACGTATTCCAGCGCACCGCCCAGTGGATCCTGCCCAAACCCGACTTCCCGGTCCCTCGGGCCCTCGGCTGGTGTCTGCATCACCTGCCCGGCGCGCAACGAGCCATGCGCGGCGCCCAGTTCAGGATGCAGGAGGGCTTCGGTTACGCCTTCCGCCATCCACGGCTCGTGCGCCCCCTGCAGGCAGCTGCCCGTGCCCACTTGCGCCTCGCGGTCCGTGACCGGCGCCTGCGACAGGCGCTCACGCCGCACTACACCCTGGGCTGCAAGCGCCTGCTGACCTCGAGCACCTACTATCCAGCGCTGGCCAGGCCCCACGTCCACCTACACCCCACCGCGGTGTCCGCCGCTCGCGGGAACCGCCTCATCGGTGCCGACGGCACCCAGGCCGAGGCCGACGTGGTGATCCTGGCCACCGGCTTCCACATCGGCGAGCTGCCGCTGGCACGACATGTGTACGGCACGGACGGCCGGACCCTGCACGAGACCTGGGCCGAGAGGCCCGAGGCCTACCTCGGCACCACCGTCAGCGGCTTCCCCAACCTCTTCCTCCTCCTGGGCCCCAACATCCTCAGCGGCTCCACCTCCGCCATCACCGTCCTCGAAGCCCAGCTCACCTACCTGCGCGAAGCCCTGACACACCGACGCCGGGGCGGCTACACCTCCATGGACGTGAAACCGGCGGTCCAGGCCGCGTACAACACCGCGTTGCAGGAGGCGCTGCGCACGACCGTGTACGACGCCGGCCACTGCTCCAGCTACTACCTCAGCCCCAGCGGGCAGAACACCTTCTCCTGGCCCTGGTCCACCGGTCGGCTCATCCGCAGCCTCAGCCGCTTCGACCCAGCGGCCTACACCGTTCAAGGACCCTCTCTGCCCGGCCCCCGGTCCGCGCCCATCACGCCGCATCACACCAGCACCGTTGGTAAGAACGGAACCTCGGCGTGACACAGCAGCCGCCACCGCGACGACAGCCTCACGGCCGCGCCCGAGACACTCGTCTCCGACAAGGGTCACGCAGCGAAGGGGCCCGGGCAGAGTCCGTGAGGCGAAAACCTCAGCGGGCCGCGCTCGCGGGGCTGGGCGTGGGAAGGGCGTGACGCCGCCAGAGGTAGACGGACAGACCGGGAGTCATGGCCTGTGGTCCCCTCCACGGTGCTGGGCCTTCGGCATGGAAGGCTCAGCACGGCTGCGACACGGTGGTGCAACGCGTCCTCTCAGCCGCGCCCCCCATAGCGGCGCCGGCCACGTCTCCCCCAGGTGTCCGGCGCCCCGAGCGACCTGACCCGAGCCTCCCGGCGCCCCTGTTCGCCGTATACGCGACGCTCTCGGTGACCCGGTGGGGTTGAGCGTCCCCAGCGACCCCAGCGGCCACTTCAGCCCGGTGGATCGCAGAGCCATCGCCCGGCGGCAAGGTCACCGTCAGGCCCGGAGCCGCTGGGCCCTTCCGATCCTACGAATGACCGGCGCGGACCCGTGCTGGAAGGCAGGACACGCTCAAGGCTTGCGGCCGATGAAGGCAAGCAAGCGAGTCTGTACGTCGGCGTTTTCGGGTACCTCGACCCGTGGTCCGTACTGCCCGCTGTTGCGGAGCACGTCGTCCAGCGGCAGCATCCCGTCGAGCAACTGGGCGCACCTGCCGGGGTCGAGGCGCTCCTCCTGGCCGGTGGCCCGCGCCAGGTCCCAGGTGTGCATGAAGACGTCGGCGGTGTAGAACCGGTCGACCGCCTGGTCCAGCGCGACCTCTCCGACGTGCGGGTTCGACAGCATCCTCTGCGCCGTGGCCGGATCGTCGAGGAGGGCCTGCACCCCGTCGCTGTGCACCGTCCAGGCCGCCACCGGGTCGTCGTCCACCGACGGCCCTTTCGGCAGTTCGACTCCGGCGCCGGCCTTCAGGAAGTCCGGGAACCACTCGACAAGGTGGCGCACCACGTCCCGGGCGACCCACCCCTCGCACGGCGCTGGGTTGTCCCATGCCCCGGGACGCACTTGGCGCACGCGGTCCGTGAATACCCCTGCGACGGCGCGGTGTTCATCGGCTGCCCTCGTCATGGTCTCAAGCCTTCCCTCTCGGTACGTTGGTCGGCGTTGCCGCTCTGACGGCCCCTGAGCAGCTCGTCAAGCCGCTCGTAGCCTTCGCGGACGCCGCGTTGCATGCCGCTCTTGATCATCGAGTCGCGGGCCTCGACGGAGTCCATGAGGGATTTGGCGGTGACCCGGGTGCGACCGCCGAGGTCCTCGAAGGTGGTTGTCTCCAGGCTGACGCCGTCCGGGAAGCCGTCGTAGGCGAAGGTCTGCACGAGGCGCTCGTTGAGACGTACCTCGTGGAACACGCCGCGGAATCCGTACTCCGTGCCGTCGTCCTCGCGATGCACATAGCGGTACGACCCGCCGGTGCGCGTGTCGTACTCGTCGATCCGCATGGTGAGCCGACGCGGGCCGAGCCACTGGACGACCAGGTCAGGATCGGTGTACGCCCGGAACACGAGCTCAGGCGAAGCATCGAACTCCCGGGTGATGAGGATCGTGGGCTGAACCGGGTCGGCCACGATGTGCGTCTCGTGCCGGCGATTGGTCTCCGCGCCGCTCATGATGCCGCCTCCTTCGTCGGGGTGCCCGTCCCCGGTTGTTCCTTCAGCTGCTCGAGGACGGCATCGAGCCGGCGGAAACGGTCCTCCGCTTCGCGCCGGTAACGTTCGATCCATTGCGTCATCAGGTCGAAGACCTCGCCCTCAAGGTGGCAGGGCCGCCGCTGGGCGTCCCTGCTCCGACTGATCAGACCGGCGTCTTCCAGAACCCTGATGTGCTTGGACACGGCCTGCACGGTCACGTCGTACGGCGCGGCCAGCTCATTGACCGTGGCATCCCCGACGGCCAGCCTGGCCACGATGTCGCGCCGAGTCGGGTCGGCCAGAGCGGAGAACACTCGGGACAGCCTGTCGTCGGCCATCTCGCACCTCACATATTCAACTGATCGGTTGAATAACGCTACGCTCGAACCCGCGAAGTTGTCAACCGACTGGTTGAATAGCGGTCGACGCAGGAGGGTTACGGCCTCCATTCAGGATGTAGACCGGGCGGCGGCGTGATGGCTCCCCCGTTGCTGCCGAAGACGTACGCCGACTCGCCGTCCGGCAGCACGCACAAGAGGAACCGGTCCGCGCCGGGGCGGTGTGGCTACGACGGCCAAGAGCTTGACCAGCCCTAGCTGTCGAGCGTGGGTGACTCGGCGCAACTGCCCCGCCGGACCGGGCTGCAGAACGACACTCGTCCCTCGGCGTCGGTGAAGACCATGGACTTCACGGCGTTCTGCTTGGTCTTGCCGGAGACGAACCTGTCCCGGTCCCTGCGGCCCGCGGCCGGGCGTCGCACACGGAACTCCCTGCCGTCGGTGATCCCGGTCTGACCGTCGGCGCCCAGGTGCTAGATGACCTCGGCGAGACTGCTCAGCCGCATGCCGGCTCGACGGCGCAGCCTCGTTGCGCAAGCAGCGGCCGGACCCCACCGATGGCACGCGTGATGGTGGAGCGGTCCACGCCGAACCAGCACGCCAGCACGTCATGAGTGGTGCCATGACGCAGACTCACCAGCGTGGCCAGCAGCCGGTCGACGAAGACGAACTTGTGCTTCGCCCCTGCCCCCACAGCCCCGCCTTCGCGGCCGAGGCACGAGCCGATCCTGATGCCGGTCGTGCCACAACGACCCGACCTCAGCGATGAGTTCAGCGATCACATCCGGCGACAGCCCCGCAGGCCGGTGATGCCGAGGACTCAGTTCTGGTTCACTGGCCAGAACGCCGCCGGATCGCAGTGGGCCGGGCACACCAGCAGGCAGACCTCGTTGCCAAGAACAGCCCGTAGGTGTCGGCCCCAACGCTGTAGGGCTGCTCCGATTGGCCAGGATGCAGGCTCGGCTTGGGCGGTTCGCCGGCCCACCAGTGCCGGGCGGTGGTCGCGATGATCGCGCCATCGGGACGATCCGGGGAGGGCTGCGCCGCGTACAACGCCAACCACCGGTGAACCGCCCACGCCAGAGTATCGGCGCGTCACACGCAGGAAGCGGAGGGCCACGATCGGGTGATAAACGCTTCCGGGTCCTTCCGCGGCGCGCCGCCCGGGAGAACCCTTGAACATGGGCAATACGACAAAGCTCGGACCCACTACCCAGGAGCTGCGGATCGCCACGGCGATGACCGGCGGCGTGAGCCTGGCGATCTGGATGGGCGGCGTGGCCCGCGAGCTGAACCTGCTCCAGCAGGCGGCCTGGTGGCGCAACGCCCTCCAGGAGGACGATCCCCTGCCCGAGCCGGACGACACCGCCGGCGGCGACGAGCGGGCCAAGGCCCTGTATCTGCGTCTGCTGGAACTGCTGGACACCACCGTCTCCATCGACGTGCTGTCCGGCACCAGCGCGGGCGGCATCAACGCCGCGCTGCTGGGCCTGGCCAGGGCCAGGTCGTGGGACCTCGGGCCACTGCGCGACTTCTGGCTGAAGTCCGGTGCCTTCGAGACGCTGCTGCGCGACCCCGCGCAGAAACAACCGCCCTCGCTCCTCCAGGGCGACGGCGTCCTGTTCCGTGAACTGCTCAACGGAATCAAGGGGTTGGGGCTGGCCTCACAGTCCGGGCTGCCGTCGCCCGGCACCGTCGACGACGACGTCACCAACGGTACGCAGGTCTTCATCACCACCACGCTGCTCACTGGAGAGACGGGACGGTTCACCGACTCCTACGGCACCCAGGTCCAGGACGAGGACCACCGGGGCCTGTTCGTCTTCGACGAGCGCGTCCTGGGCGAGAAGTCCGGCGAGCAGGCCGTGGCGCTGGCAGCCCGCTGCAGCGCCTCCTATCCGGCCGCGTTCGAGCCGTCGTTCCTGCCGTACGACACCCCGGTCGACGGGACCCGCGACGTTCCCGCGCGCCCTGCGATGAGGAAGTACACCAACATCACCCGCTCGCACTGGGCCGCCGACGGCGGTCTGCTGGCGAACCGGCCGATCAGACCGCTGCTGCGGGCCATCTTCGACCGGCCGGCGGAACGTCAGGTGCGGCGCGTCCTCCTGTACGTCGTCCCCTCGGCCGGTGCCGCGCCCGACCCCCGTACGACACCACCGCAGGAGTCCTTCAAGGAACCGTGGACCCTGGGCGAGGCCCTGATGAAGGACCTCGGTGCCGCTCTCAGCCAGTCGATCAGCGCCGAACTGAGCGAACTGCGCGACCACAACGACCGCATGGACGCGCTCCGAGACACCCGCCGCCGTATGGCCGAGGTCGGTGCCCGGGGGCGTATGGCGGCGCGGGCGCTGGCCGAGTGCCGGGGCCGGCTCGGTGAGGACGAGGTGGCGGATGCTGCCGTGGGCCGGCTCCTGACCCCGCAGATGTACGAGGACTTCCGGATCCGGGAGGGCACCTGGCTGGCCCGGCCAGTGATCGCCGCGCTGATGCGCGCCCTGACCACCCGGCCGGCCAAGGCGCTGGCTCAGTCGTGGCTGGCCGCGATGGCTCCGGGCGGCGGCGCGGAGGAAGTCTGCCGGGACGCCGCGGTGAACGCGGTCACGGCGCAGTGGACCTTTCCGGAGCCGGACGACCGAGGCGACGTGCTGTACGGGCGGCTGGCCGACTTCGGGGTGGCTCCATTCGACGGCGCGAAGGCGACCGTGCTGGCGATGCTCCGGGAGGCGTTCGTGTGCTGCCCCGAGCAACGTACGGAGCTGGCGCAGGTCGTACGCCGGGTGCACCGGGCGTTCGTACCGGACAAGCGGCCGGACGGTGAGGAACTCGTCGAGCGAGCGATGAACGAGGGGCAGGCGCGCGGCTCGGCCCTTGGAGGCGTGGCGGGCGACGCCGCGCGGGCGTACTGGGACCAGCGCGGCCGGCCGGCCCCTCCACCGCAGGACGGCGACGGGGAGGACCTCTCCCTCAAGGGCGCGTGGCGCCGGCTCGCGGCCGCCGTGATCCGGCTGCGAGAGCTGGTCCCGCAGCAGAGCGCCAAGCAGGCGGCGGTCGCGCCGCCGGTGGCCACCACGGCCCAGGGAAGACGTCAGCGGGCGGCCGCGGAACTGGGCACCTACTTCGGATTCCTTCCCGATGAGCGCGACGGCGTCGCGCTCGCACTCTTTGAACTGCACGTGGCCACCCGTTCCGTACTGTCCGTGGGCACCGAGGTCGAACAGCCGGTCGAACTGGTGCAGGTCAGCGCCGACACGCGGTGCGCACTCGCACCCCGCCGGCCGACCGCCGCGAAGAAGCTGACCGGGCTGCAGCTGCACCATTTCGGGGCGTTCTACAAGTCGTCATGGCGGGCGAACGACTGGACCTGGGGCCGGCTGGACGGCGCCGGCTGGCTGGTTCACCTGCTGCTGGACCCGCGGCGCGTTCTCACCGTCGTACCGGACGCCGAGGGAGGGAAGAGTCGGGCCGAAGCGTTCTACGAACAGTTGCGCATCCTGTTCGCCGACGGCGAGGACCCCGACCAACCCATCGACGAAGCCCCGGACGGGACCGTCACCCGGCTCACCAAAGAGGCGATCTGCGGCGAGCTGCGCTTCCTCGACCACCCGGACGAGCGCGTGCCGTCCAGCCTGCCCCTGACGTCGCTGTGGATCGCGCAGAGCTGGCAGCGGTGCGTCGCGGAGGTCGAACTTCCGGTCATCGCACGGGAGATGCTCAGTACACCGGCTACCCGGACACACCCATGGGCCACGCAGGTGCTCGACGTCGCAGGCAGCCCCGAGCGAGCCCGGGCAGCGGCCCAGACCGCGGTCGCCGCGGTGATGAGCGGCGACTGGACCGCGCGACAGCGGGAACTGATCAAGCAGGAACAACGAGCCGCCGAACAGCGGGAACTGATCGAGCGGGAACAACGAGCCGCCGAACAGAGGAAACCGAGCAACGAGCAACAGCAGGCCGCCGGGCAGCGAAATCCGGGCGAGTCACCACAGCGAACCGCCCCGCCGCAGAAGCCGGGCGCCTCGGAGCGCCAGACCTACGACCCGGTCACACGCGCGGACCCCGCCGCCCTCGCCGCACTGCTGGCGTCCTGCCCGGTGCCCGACGAGACCTTCGCCGGCGAGCTGGGGCAGCCGCTGCTGACCCGCACCGTCAGCAAGGCCGTCGCCGTGGCCACCGCCGGGGTCTGCGAAGTGCGCCGGATGCCGGCGCCGCTGAAACCGTTCCTCGCCTCGACCCGCACCATCACGCTGGCGGGCTACCGCGCCTCCGCCCTCACCCGCGGCCGGTCCCGCACTCTCATCCTCACCGGCGCCGCCGCGCTGACCGTCGGTGTCCTGTCGATGATCCAACGCGTCACCTGGCTCGGTCTGACGGGCACGCTGCTCGCACTCATCGGCTCCTATCTGCTCGTCCTCGGCACCTGGGCACACTGGCGCAAGGCGCTGGTCGCCGCGGGAGCGCTCACCGTCGTGGTGGCGGTCTTCTTCACCGGCTGCCCGGTCGGCCGCCGCGTGCTGTTCGGCACCGGCGGCCACGACACCGGGGTGGTCGGCCGGGACGTCGTGCCGTGGCTGCGCACACCGTGGTGGCACCCGATCGTCGCGCTGGCCGGAATCGTGCTCCTGACGCTGCTGTTCAGCGGGGTGTTCACGGCGGCGGGGCGGGGGATCCGGCGCCGCGTCGACCGGCTGACGGGCGCGCCCACGACCGCCGGGCCGACATCACAGTCCGGCTCAGACTCCGGCGCCGAAGTGGCTACCGGCCAGACGAAGGAGCCGACCGGCCACACGGAGCCGCACTCCGGGCGGGGAATCCCCAGGTGACCCGGCCTCAAGTGTCCGTCGGGTGCCGGGTGACGCCGATACCAAGGTGCTTCAGCTCGGCGCCTAGGGACGGGCGGCTGGTCGTCTGGGCACAGGGCGAAGCTCAACCGCCTTCTGGACGCGTCCGAACCATCTTGAACAGCGACTTTGCAAGGCTCCCTCACCGTTACGCCAGATGACTGGAGATACAAGGCCACCCGTTGCGTCTCATCGGCGACTCCGGCACCGGCACCGGCACCGGCAAGTCTCACGCTACGGGCGCGTCGACCTTTTGTGCATCGATGGTCTGCGCGGCCATCGCCGAGGGCTCATATTCGGCGGGAACATCATCCAGACCGGTACCAACTCTCATCGGCTCGCCCAGACCAAGCCCAGGTCGCCCAGGCTGACTGCCTCGACCCGATAATCCCTGGGATGGCCTGTGGCAGCTTCCGTATCTTGGCGCCATGAAGGATGAGGGAGAGTCAACGCTCTTTGTGAACCACTGGGGTGACACATCGGACCCGGCCTCAGATGGGCGCGAGTCCTCCAGGGACGCCTGCTCATGCTTCGACCAGTCCAAGCCGCATCCGCGAGCCCGGGCCGGCTTCCACACCGAACGGCAGGATACGTCCGCCCCGGGCTGGCAGCACTTGCTGGAACTGGTGGACGAGGCCGCCGCCGACGGCCGCGAGGAGTTCCGCCCTCTGTTCAAGCTCAGCCCCGAAGAGCGGCGGCAGGTCGTCACCCTGCCGCCGAGCATCGCCAAGCTCACGGCGGTCAGGCATCTCGTGCTCTACGGCAGCAATCTGGTGCGGATTCCGCCCGAGATCGGGGCCATGACCAGCCTGGAGGAGTTCACCCCCTACACCTCCTACCGGCTGCACTGGTTCCCCTACGAGATCACCCGGTGCCGGAAGCTGACCCGCAGTACGGTGAGCACCCGCGCGCTGTTCGGCAACTACAAGCTGCGACCGCCCTTCCCACGGCTCGCGCCCTCCCAAGACTCCGTCGCGGAACGCGATCCTGCAGACCTGGATCCCCGACGCTGGGGTGCCACCGCGATCCACAGCTGCAGTACCTGCGACCGGCCGATCGAGCAGGCCGGACTCCATCAGGTGTGGATCTCGATACGAGTGGCCACCGACGTATTGCCCCTGCTGGTCAGCGCCTGCTCGCCGGAGTGTGTGGCCGCGCTGCCCAACGGCGCCCAGGACTACATCCCCTCACCGCACAAGGGCGGCAGCGTCGATCAACCGCCGCCTGACTGGGACTGACCAGCGAACACCCTTCTCGCAAAGGTGAGCGACGCCGGAATTCATCGACTGGCGATCACCGGCTGCACCGTTCGCGTGCCGCAGCAGCGGGAAGGCGAACTGTGAGGAGCGGCAGAAAGTAGCCGACGAGGGGCCCCATGCCCAGCGCGACGAGTACGGTCCCGCCCCCAAGGCTTCCACCGAGAGTCCAGCCGATGCAGGCGACGGCGACGTCGATTCCCGTACGCACCACCGCGACGGGTAGGCGGGTGAGTCGAACAAGTCCGGTCATGATGCCGTCGCGTGGACCCGATCCGAACTGTGCGCCGAGGTAGAGCGCATCAAAGAAGGCCAGTGCAACGAGGCCGACGACGAGGTACCCGATCTCGGCAACTATCCCCTGAGGGGCGGGGAGCACGGCCGCGGTGGCGTCCGCGGCGAAGCCGACGACCGCGACGTTGAGGAGAGTGCCGAGCCCCGGCAGTTCCCGCAGAGGTATCCAGGCGAGAAGCACCAGAAGTGAGATCAGGTTCGTGGCCCATCCGAACGAGATGCCAAGACTCTTCGCCGTGCCGTCCGTGAGTACGCTCCAGCTGGCTGTGCCAAGACCGGACTGGACGAGCATCATGACGGCGGCGCCGTACCCCACCAAGCCGGCCAGGAGCTGGGGGATGCGACGCGCCGTTCGGCCCGCCCGAACTTGGGCGAAGGCGTTCATGCGCCTCATCACAGGGCGGTCGTGAGGGGCCGGGACGGACAGGTGCGCAGCGGAAGCGGGAGGAGCCATAGCGCAAGCCTCCACGCCATCTGGACTCTGATTCCATAACCAGATTGCTTAAGCTGGTTCGGTGAAAATCAGTTCGCACGCGGTAGCGCGCATGTTGGGAACCTGGCAGGAGGGACCCGGGCCGGCACACCAGCGCCTCTCCGACAGGCTGCGGCTGCTGGTCCTGGACGGACGTCTCTCCCTTGGGGCGGCGCTGCCGAGCGAACGCGACCTGGCTACCGCGCTCGGCACCAGCAGAACCACCGTCGGTGCCGCATACCGCACTCTTGTCGAGCACCGGTACCTCGCCACGAGGGCGCGCGCCAGGGCGACTGTACGGCTCCCCCATGACACGCCGTCCGAGCGGCCGTCCGGCACGGACTCGGCGACCATCGACCTGTCGTTCGCTGCGCCACCGGCACCCGCCGAAATCCTCCACGCCGCTTTCGCGGATGCTCTCGAACGGCTGCCGCTCCACTTCGAGCGGCACGGATACGACCGATACGGCACCGCGGAGCTGCGCGAAGCGGTTGCCGATTGGTATCAGCGCAGAGGGCTGCCCACTGCACCCGATCACATCATGATCACCAACGGTGCACAGCACGCGCTCGGTCTTCTGGCGCGAACGCTCCTGGCCCCACGCGACAAGGTCTTGATCGACCATCCCACCTACCCGCACGCGATCAGGACCTTTACTGCGGCGCGCGCCCGACTCCTGCCCGTCGCCGTTGAGGCGTCCGGCTGGGACACCGCGCAACTCCATGCAGCAGGGCGTGCCGCACAACTGGCCTACCTGATACCCGACTTTCACAACCCGACCGGGATGTGCATGTCCGCGAGCGTGCGCCGCCGGCTCAGACTGGCGTGTCCCACGATCATCGACGAAACCATGACCGACCTGGCTCTGGACGGCGCGAAACCGGAACCCTTCGCCGTACACATGCCGACCGCCGTCAGCATCGGCTCGGTGTCCAAGAGCATCTGGGGCGGCCTTCGCACCGGCTGGATTCGCGCCGTGCCCTCACTCCTTGAGCGCCTCGAACAAGCCCGCCCCGCTACAGACCTCGGCACCCCCGTCGTCGAACAGCTGGCCACCGCCGTCCTCCTGAACGAGCGCCGGACCGAACCGCCCGACACGCTCCAGCAACTGCGATCGCAACGGGACGCACTGCGGCGCGCACTCAGCGAGTACCTGCCCGACGTCCACGCACCCCAGCCAGCCGGAGGCGTGACGCTTTGGGCAGCGTTCCCCGAGCCCATCAGCTCACGGCTGGCAGCGATCGCGCCGGACTACGGAGTGACCATCGCGGCCGGACCACGATTCGGGATCGGCGGGGCATTCGAACGCTACATCCGACTGCCGTACACGCTCCCTTCGAGCCGGCTCACCGAGGCGATCCGCAGGCTCGAACAGGCACAACTGGCTCTCGCCCAGGGCGCTACCGGAACCCACACTCCCGCACCCGTTGCGTGAGCTGCGACCGTTCCTGCCTGTCAGTAACGGGCGTTGTGGCAGGTGACGGCATCATCGGCAGGTGATGGACGGGATTTCACACCGGGTGCGGACCCGCGTTCAGTGGCGTGACCCGCCCAAACGCCTCCTCAACCTCGTCGCCACCGACGTCGTCGTGCTGGCCCGCGCTCTCACCCACCTCAAGGACACAGGCTCGGCCGAGTTGCTCGACGCGTACTCCGACACCTGCCTGCGCCGCATAGGGCGGGCCAAGCACCTCTCGTATTTCATGACGACGACTCTGCACACCGACCCGGAGCAGTCCGTCTTCGAGACCAGGTTGCAGCTCTCCCAGCTCGACCGGATCGCGACGTCGGAGCACGCCGCCGCCGAACTGCCGGGACTTCACGCGGCGCTTCCTCGAAGCGCAGGGCCTCGCCCCGGACGATGCGTTGGTACAGGTGCTGATGGCGCTCGGCGACGGCATGGTCTATCAGCGCATCGTCTTCGGAGAGGACCACCACGCGGTCATGGCGCGCCAGATCGAGGGGTTCAGGCGGCTGGTCCGATCGATGACAGGCCACCGGGCCGACTCCGCCTGACGAGCCGTGGCGGCCGCACGCACACTACGTGATGCGGCGCATCCTCGGCCCGATCCCGCGCAAGGACCTGCCGCGCGGGGTGGTACTCGACCGCGAGCAGACCGCCGCCCTGTGCCGCAACGTCGTCGACCTGCTCGTGGACCTGCACGAGGTCGACCTCACAGCCACGGGACTCGGTGACCTCGGCAAGGGCGGCTGGTACGTAAGCCGCCAGGTGGAGGGCTGGTCGGAGCGTTACCGCAAGGCGCGCACCTGGAACGTCGGCGGCTTCGAGCGGGTGATGCGGTGGCTGGCCGACAACCAGCCGGCCGACCGGCCGCACACCCTGGTGCACAACGACTTCCGCTTCGACAACGTCGTACTCGACGCCGAGGACCCCACGCGGCCTGTCGGTCTTCTCGACTGGGAACTCGCCACTGTCGGCGACCCGCTCATGGACCTCGCCAACGGCCTCGGGTACTGGGTGCAGGCGGACGACGGCAGGCACATGCAGGCGTTCCGGCGTCAACCCACCCATCTGCCCGGGATGATGACCCGGGAGGAGGTGGTGGCACACTACTGCGGGCGCACCGGCACCAGCGTGACGAACCGGGAGTGGGCCTGGACCAGGTCTTCGGCCTGTTCCGCGTCGCCGTCATCGCCCAGCAGGTCTATCAGCGGTATCTCACCGGGCAGACCACGAACAAGCAGTTCCGTCTCTTCGGCATCGCGGTCGTGCTGCTCGAACTGCGGTGCCGCCGCATCATCGCCGCCGCCCGACGGATGTCCCCCGACATCGCCGACGCCCAGGTAGGGAAGTAGCCATGACCTCGAACAGGGAGCCCAACGCCGTGCCCCTGACCCGCCGCCTCCTCTCGCCCCGCCACTGGACGCCGCCCCTGGCTCCCGCCGACGAAGGGCGCACACCCACCACGCGCCGTTTCGCCGTCGCCCGCCGGATCGCGAGCGGCGGGCACGGCCCTGAGGACGTGATCTTCGACGGAAAGGGCAGCCTGCTCACCGGTCTCGCCGACGGCAGGATCGTGCGCGTCGACCCGGCCACCGGTGCGTGCACGGTGGTGGGCGACACCGGAGGCCGCCCGCTGGGACTCGAACCCTCCGCCGACGGCAGCGTCCTGGTCTGCGACCACGACCGGGGGCTGCTGCGGATGTCCGCCGACGGCTCGGTCGAGGTGCTGGTCGACACCGTGGCGGGCCGGCCGCTCACCTTCGCCAGCAACGTGGCCGAGGGCCCGGACGGGACCATCTGGTTCACGGTGTCCACGCGACGCTGGGACCTGGAGCACTACCTCGGCGACGTCATCGAGCACTCCTGCACCGGCCTGCTCGTCCGCCGTGACCCCGACGGCACCGTCACCGTGCTGCGTGACGACCTGAAGTTCGCCAACGGCCTCGTCCTCGCCCCGGACGCCTCGCACCTGCTGGTCGCCGAGACCACCGGGTACCGGGTGAGCCGCCACTGGCTCACCGGCCCGAAGGCAGGGACCGGCGAGCCCTTCGTCGAGAACCTCGCCGGCATGCCCGACAACATGAGCCTCGGCAGCGACGGGCTGCTGTGGGTGGCGATCGCAGCACCCCGCAACGCCCTGCTCGACCGGCTGCTCCCGTTGCCGGGATTCCTTCGGACCGTGGTGTGGAATCTGCCCGAGGCCGTACGTCCCAAGGCCACGCCCATCGCCTGGGTCATGGCCTTCGACCTCGACGGCCGCCTCATTCACGACCTGCGCGCGACTGGGGGCACCTCCCGCTCGAGCGAAGACGAGAGTGGGGGAGGCTCGTACGGCTTCGTGACCAGCGTCGCCGAGTACGACGGGATCGTGGTGGCGGGCAGCCTGCACGAGGACGACCTCGTCGTGCTCAGCCTCTGACGCGTGCCTCGCGGCGCAGGGCGGTCGGTGTCCGGCCCCACCAGCGTCGGGCGCAGCGAGTGAGGACCGCCTGTTCGGCGAAACCGACGAGGTTGCTGACCTGGGCCAGCGGCATGTCCGTCGTGGTCAGGTAGGTACGGGCCCGGGCCCGGCGCACCCCGTCGAGGATCGAGGCGAACGACTCGCCCTCCGCGGTGAGTTGGCGCTGCAGGGTCCGTGGGTGCACGGCGAGGACCCGGGCGACGTCGACGAGGTCGGTGGAACCGGTCCCCAGGGACTGGTCGAGCACCGCGCGCACCTTCGCGGCCACCACCGGCCCGGCCTCGGGAGAGTGCCGGGACAGAAACGCCAGCGCGAGCCGGCGCAATGTCTCGTCGACCCCGTCGAGCGGGCGCGCCAGCAGGCTCGACGGTACCCGCAGGAGTGCGCTGTCGCGTCCGAAGCGGACCCGGGCGCCGAAGGCGTCCTCGTACCGCGTCCGTGGTGCCACGGGCTGATGAGGCAGATCGACCGACCGCAGGCCGTAGCCGCCACCGACGAGGAACATGACGGCGCGGTGGACGAACAGCGTGGTCATGTCGGTGGCCTGTGACAGCGGCTGTACGCCCGCGCCGAAGGAGTACCGCAGCCCGACCACCCCGCGCGCCCCGTCGGGGTCGTCCACCAACGAGACACTGAGGTCGCGCGCGTGGACGAACAGATACCGGGATGTGCACTCCAGTGCGTCGGCGACCGAAGCGGAGTGCTGGATCGCCACCGCAAGCGGGCCCAGCATGCCGAAGTCCTGCGCCTCGGCCACCCGCAGGCCCAGGTCAGGACAGCCGAGGTCGGCTGCGGCGATCTCCAGGACCGCGGCAAGAGCGGTGTCCTCCACGAGCAGCTCATCGGTGTCGAGCGCCCCGTCCGGCAGCCCAGCCCGCCGGGCGTACGCGTTCGCGTCTCCGCCGAGGCTCTCCACGACCTGCCGGAACTTCTGCAGACCTGCCGACCGGACCAAGGACACCCGCACAGCATGACGTTCGTGTCATCGGGGATCAAGACGACTCCATCGCCAGTGGACGGTTCCTGGTGCTGGAGCGAGGTCATCGCGCGGGTGGCGGGTGCCGGCCGCCCGCTCTCGCGGTGGACATGGCAGGGCATGGGCTGCCCGCCCGTCGGCCGGAATGCCTCACCGGACGCCCGTACGACTCCGAGTCGCCGGCCACCGAAGTCTCGCCGGTGGCGGACGTGGACCTCGACCAGGCGGGTGACCTGCTGGTTTCGCAGATCAGGCAGCTCGGCCGCGGTGGCCAGGTCCCCGGCTGGTCGTCGTCCAGCCACACGTAGCCGGGGCGGGTGTCACCGGGCGGCCGACGACGACCACCGGCGTTCCCGGCACCGTTGCCCATGGGCGCGCATCATCAAAGGAGGGGAGACCATCGACGAGGAGTGGCGATGAGGTTGTCGTTCCTTGAACCCCTCTACGCGGAGCCGGGCCCGTTCGCCTCCGTATACCTGGACACCTCCCGAAACGTCGAGCATCCCGAGCGGGCGATAGCGCTGCGCTGGGGGCGGCTGCGCGAGAGTCTGTCCCGTCAGGGCTCGGACCGGGCGCTGCTGAACGTTCTGGAGGAGGTGGTCGGCGCCGACACAGAGGTGCCGGGGGTGCACGGTCAGGCCATCTTCGCCGCCCACGGCACGCTCGTCCTGGACGGGGAGCTGCCCAGGCCGCCCGAGCACGACTCCGCGCGCTACAGCACCCTGCCGGACGCGATGCCCCTGGTCACCCAGCACGTTCCGGAGATCCCCTACATGGCCGTAGTCGTCCACTATGGCGGCCTTCCGACCGCCGAGACCCACGGCTGGGTAACTCTGGAGGCGGAGACCGGCACCTGGCCCGCGTCCACCGTCACCCCGGGTGAGCGGCTGCACCGCAGGGTCGCGGTGGCGACCTGGCACCGCACCTCCCTCCGGCTCGGCCACCAGCTGGACGATCGGGCGCGGCGCGCCCATGCCGACGCCGTCGTCGTGGGCGGGGACGAGTGGGCGTGCAACGTACTGATCCGCCGCCTGCCGCACACCCTGCGGGACAAGGTCGTACGCGTGGGCGGCCGGACCCCCACGGACACCGGGCGCGCCCTGTTGGAGCCGCAGCTCGACGGCGTCTTCCGCGGCCGCATGGCCGCGCACGACCAGGAACTCGTGGACATCTTCATCGGTCGGCGTGCCCTGCACGGACCCATGACGGAGGGGCTGGCCGCCACCGTCGCCGCCCTCCAGCGCGGCCAGGTCGCGGCACTGCTGCTGAACCGGCCGCCAGGGTCTTGGTCTTCGCTGCGGCTCTGGGCGGGCTCCCAGCCCACTCAGCTCGCCCTGACCGAGGCGGAGCTGATGTCCTTCGGCGTGCGGGCCCCGCGCGAGGAACGTGCCGACGAGGCCCTCGTCCGGGCCCTCGTCGGCACCGGTGCCGAGCTGGTCGTCGTACCGGAGAGCGAGCTGAGGCTGTACGAGGGCGTGGGCGCCCTGCTGCGGTACACCGACCCGGGGACCCCGACCTGACGCCGGCGCGCTGCGGCCTCCCGGATCTCGGGTCGGGTCGCCCCTTGCGCCCGCCCCGGATCGCCCGCGCGCGGAACGTGCCGACACTGGGCTGGAGCGGCAGCGCGGCGGATGGGGCACATGTGAGCGACGAGGCGACGTCACGACGGATCACGGCCGGGTTCTTCCGGGAGCACCCGGTCTCCGAGCTGGCCGAACGATCCGCCCGGTGGCTCAACCGGCAGGGCCGGCTCACCGAGCCGATGGTCAAGCGGCCCGGCTCGGACCACTACGAACCCATCGGCTGGGACGCGGCCTTCGCACTGCTGGCCGGGGAACTGGCCCAGCTGGACTCCCCCGACGAGGCCGTCTTCTACACATAGGGCCGCGTCAGCAACGAGGCCGCCTTCCTCCTCCAGATCCGGCCCGGCGGTGACCTCGCCCTGTTCCAGGCGCTGAACCGGCTGCTGCTGGAGGCCGCGGACGCCGCCGAGGGCACCGTGCAGACGGAAGTAAACGGGCTGCCTCAGAAGGAGCGTTGGGCATTCGAGCGGCCGCCCGCTTGCGTGCGGGCAGCCGTAGCCGTCCACGGCAGCACTGCAGTGCATGCCACCCGCTCCCTGGAGGAGGCCGTGAAACGGCTGCTCAGCCAAGGGCGTGTGGTCCTGGACGCCATCCTCCTGATTCGACGCGGACGCGCAGACCGCCCGGGCGTAGGCTTCGCTCAGCATGGACGCGACGGGGGCGGAGCACGTGACGGCTGAGTCAGCACAGAGGTGGGGGTCGACCCTCGATTCGGTCGTGGTGTACGCGCAGGGCGCGGTCTGCCGACGCCTGGCCCGGGGCAGCGTGTCGTCTGACGGCCGGGTGCGGGTGACGGGACTGCCCCGCTCGCTGGACCCGGGCTCGCTGCGGGCCCGGGTCCTGGGCGCCTCCGGGGTGCGAGTCACCGAGGCCCGGGTGGAAGTCGAGGCCGAGCCGCTCGACACCGGCACGCCCGACGAGTTGCGGCGCGAGGTCGAGCGGCTGAGCGACGAGTACGCGGCGGCGCAGGGACGCCGGGACCGACAGCTGAGCCTGATCGAGGAGGTCAGGGCTCTCCACCCGGTCCCACCTGCCCGCAGGCGCGAGGACCCGCACCGCCGCACCCCGGTCGACGCGTGGATGGAGCTCGCCGACTTCGTCGACGAGCGGCTGGCGGGACTGCACAACCGCCTCGTCGAGCTGGAGGAGGCACTGCGCAACGTCGAGCACGAGCTCACCGTCGCCGCCGACAGGCTCGCCCGCGCCTCCACCGACGCACCGTCAGCGCACGTGGAGACCACGGTCTGTGCGGTCCTGACCCTCGACGGCACCGGTGATGCGGAGGTGGAGCTGGAGCTGGAATACGGGGTGCCGGGCGCCGTCTGGGTGCCGGCCTACCGTCTCACTCACCGTCAGGGCGACGGCAGCGGCCGTCTGGTGCTGCGCGCCTCGGTCGCCCAGCGGACCGGCGAGGACTGGACCGGCGTGCGCATCGCTCTGGCCACCGCCGATCTTCGGCGCCTCACCGACCTGCCGAGGCTCCGCTCGATCCGGATCGGACGCAGTCAGACCGCCCCCGCGCCTTCTGGCTGGCGCGAGCCCCCGGCCGGGCTCGTCGACCTGTTCTCCGGTTACGACGCGGCAGGCCCCGGCCCAGCCACGACCGCCGCACCCGCGGCTGTCGGTGCCGGCTCCGCGCCCGTGGGTGCCGCGGGCGGCTCCGCGTCCGGTCCCGTTCCACCGCCGCCTCCCCCGTCGCCGGCACTGCAGAGCTACGGCGGTCCGCCGGCCGCAGTCCCGGTGCCCGGCGGCGCAGGCGGCGCGCCCCCGGAAGTCTTCGGCGGCGGGATGCCCGCCCTCCCGCAGCCGGCCGGATCGCGACCGGGCGACAGGCCGCGTACCGGCGGCAGGCCCCTCGCGGGTGCCCTCGCCGCCACGGCGCCCGCAGAT
This sequence comes from Streptomyces sp. NBC_00775, assembly GCF_036347135.1. Classification (NCBI taxonomy): domain Bacteria; kingdom Bacillati; phylum Actinomycetota; class Actinomycetes; order Kitasatosporales; family Streptomycetaceae; genus Streptomyces; species Streptomyces sp. NBC_00775. Next base: position 10,394,368 of record NZ_CP108938.1, on the reverse strand, counting down.
CCTGGCCGGGCTGCGCCGCCACCCCCTCCGGCACCGGTGGCCGGTCCGCCGCAGCCGAGCGGTGCCGAGCTCGACTATGCCGCCCTTGTTCTGTGCGGCCCCGACGAGCAGGGCGGTCGCAGAGGCCGGCTGTTTCCTGACTCTCCCTTCGACCCGGTGGCGGCCGAGTACCGTCGCCGCGCCGAAGCGGTGGCCGCGCTGCCGCTGCCCGGACAGGCCGTGCGGCCCCGCGAGTCGGCGGGTTCCTTCGACCACCGCTTCGATGCCACCGCCCGCGCCGACATTCCGTCAGACGGCACCTGGCACACCGTCACCGTCGGCGAGATCCCGGTCGGCCTGCGTACCGAGTACCTCTGCGTGCCGTCCGTGGAGCAGACCGTGTACGCGACGTTGGTGCTCTCCAATGCCACCGACCAGGCACTGCTGGCCGGCCCGGTGGAGGTCACCGTCGACGACGACTTCCTGCTGACCGCCGCACTGCCCACGCTTGCCCCCGGCGGTGTCCGCCGGATGGGCCTGGGGCCGGCCGAGGGCATCCGGGTCACCCGCCGTGCCAATCTGCACGAGTCGACCTCGGGTCTGCGCAACAACACCACCGTGCTCGACCACCGCGTCCACGTGGAGCTGGCCAACCGGCTCGCGAGGCCCGTCACCGTGGAAGTCCGCGAGCGGGTGCCGGTCACCTCCGAACCGGACGTCCGGATCGAGGAACGGGCCGGCTGGACGGCACCCGAGGAAGGCACGGGGCCCGATCGACATGCGCCGGGCACCCGTGTCTGGCGACTGGACCTGCCCGCAGGCGCCACTGCTGCCCTCGACGGCGGCTACGAGATCCGCATCCCGACCGGCAAGGCCCTGGTCGGCGGCAACCGCAGGAGCTGACACACGCCATGTCCACGGCCCCGAAGCCGATCGCTCTCCCCGTCACCGCCGTCACGTGCCTCGAGGATCGCGCCCACATCGAGCGCACCGTCATGCTCGACCTGGAGGCCGGGGTCCAGCGGCTGCGTCTCGGGCCGGTCAGTGCGCTGGCCGTCGACCGGACCCTCCATGCCGAGCTGACCGCCGATCACCCCGCGACCGTGCTCGACGTGCGGATCGTCCGCAGCTGGACGCCGCGCGGGCCGCTGCCGTCCACCGACGACGACTCCGCCCTGCGCCACCGCGTACACACCCTCGAAGAGGAGCGGCTGGCCCTGGGGCAGCGACGCGATCGGCTGCATGCCCGCCTTGACCTGCTCAGCCGCCTCGCCGCCGATCTGCTGCGGGAGATCGGCGAAGGCGCCGGGTCCGGAGAGACGGAACGGCCCCGCTGGGCCCGCGAACTGGACAGGGTGGACGACGAGCGCGACGCGCACAGCGAGCAACTCCGCACCGTGGAGGCCCGGCTGGCTACCCTCGCTGTCGAACTCGGGGAAGCCCAGCGGGCCATGTATCTCTCCGAGGAGGAGCCCGCCGCGCTGGTCGGCCATATCGAGTTGACCGTGGAGGCCGCGGTAGCCGGGCCGGTCGGGCTGCGCCTGAGCCACCTCACCCCGTGTGCGCTGTGGCGGCCCGCCTATCGGGCCGTGCTCGACGGGGACTCCCTGACCCTGGAGACCGACGCGATGGTCTGGCAGCGCACCGGTGAGGACTGGTCGGACGTACGGCTGACATTGTCGACGGCCCGCTCGGCGCTGGCCACCGATCCGCCACGGCTGGGCGAGGACCGGCTGACGCTCAAGGACCGATCCGCAGCGGAGCGCCGCACGGTCGACGTCGAACTGCGCGAGGAGGAGATCGGGGCCCTCGGCCCGGCCCCGGTGCTCGGCCTGCCAGGGGTGGACGACGGCGGCGAGGCGCGGGTGTTGAGATCTCCCGCGCCGGTCTCGGTTCCTGGTGACGGCCGCGCCCACCGAGTGCTGCTCTCCGCATTCACCACGGCCGCGCGCAGTGAGTACGCCTGCTCACCGGAGTTGTCCCCCCTGGTCACCCAGGTGGTGCGGTTCGACAACCTGTCCGGCCACGCGCTGCTCGCCGGGCCCGTGGACCTGGTCCGCGGCAGCGGCTTCAGCGGCTGCGGCACGCTGGACTTCACTGCCCCCGGCGCCCCCGTCGAGCTGGCCTTCGGCAGCTGCGACGACTACAGGGTGGTCCGGGATACCAAGGAGTCCCGCGACTCCGCCGGTATCACCCAGCGGACCGTGGTCACCCGTACGGTCCGGCTGCACCTGTCCCGGTTCTCCGCCCCCGGGGAGCACAGCGAGCGGGTGGTCGTCCTTCGGGAGCGGATCCCGGTCTCCGAGGTCTCGGCGGTGGAGATACGCCTGCACAAGGATTCGTGCTCCCCGGCGCCCGACGTGGTCGACGCCGAGGGCATCGCCCGCTGGGACATCACCCTCCCACCCGGCAGCCGCCGCACGGTCACCCTGGTCTACGAGCTGTCGGCGAGTACCAAAGTCACCGGGCTCTGAGCACGGTGGGCCGCTGCTCGCCTGCTGATGCAGGCCTGATCTGGGCTCCCGCCCCCGGCCGGGGGCATCTCGCACACCCGAAGGACATGAGGGGCGGTCACCACTGGCCGCCGGTACGCGGCCTGTCGCCCGGTCGCGACCGGCTGCTGCGAGGGCGGGCCTCCCGCCTGCCGACAGCACGTACGCCGTTGCGGTAGTGGCACAGGCCGGCCGTCGTGAAGGGTTCACCGAGCTCGGCGGCGTAGTGCCTGGAGAGTGCCTGCCGCGCCTCGTCGAGGACGGGGCGGTGCAGCGGTTCGCCGGCACGGTAGAAGGCGAGCAGGCGCGGGACGTCCACGACCCGCTCGAACGTCTGCCGCCGCTCGGCCTTCCAGGGAACATCCGTGGCCAGCTGTTCGAACAGGGCGTCGGCGCCGCTCAGCCTGCCCGGCAGGAGGTCGATCCAGGCGCCGTCGCCCAGCGCGGTTCTACGGGGCCCGTCCAGTGGGAGTGGAAACACGTCGTCGCCCTGATCGAACAGAGACCGCTGGAGCTGGTGCGTCGCCATGACTACAGGCCACCCGCATTCGAACGCATGCGCCATTAGGAACGTATCCCGTCCCGGACCCCTGCCCCCCTGGGCGCCGGGCGGCACCGGTGGATACCGCGGTACGGCCCGGACCCCGGGGGTCCACCCCGGCAGGCACCGGCCATCCCGCGCGCCAGGATCCGCGGATCGATGCGCGCTACATACCCCCGCTTCCCGCCAACCCTTGTTCCCGTCCACCGACACGCGGCGCCCATATCGTCTAAATTAGGGCAAGTGGGGTTGCGGCCGTCTGTGGTCACGCCGGACTTGCGGGACCGCGTCCGAACGGCTGTACGTGCACCGAGAGAGCGTGGCCCGGTCGGGCCGGGCCACGGGGACGGATAGCCATGACCGACGGCCAGCGGGGTCCCGAGAACGGTCCGGACCCCCTCGGAGACTTCCTCTCGCACTTTCTCGGCACCGGACAAGGTGGAGAACCGCCCGACCCGCGGCGCATCGACTTCAGCCGTCTGTTGAGCGGTCCCGCACGGCAACTCGTCTCCGTCGCAGCGTCCTATGCCGCCCAGCACGGGAGTACCGACCTCGACACGGAACACCTCTTGCGGGCCGCGCTCTCCACCGAGCCGACTCGTCGCATGGTCACGCGAGCGGGCGCCGATCCCGACGCGCTCGCCGCCGAAATCGACCGGCAGGTCGGGGAGGGGCCGCCACGCCAGTTCATCGCCGTCACCCCGGCGGTCAAGCGCGCTCTGCTCGACGCCCATGAAATCGCGCGCTCCACCGGCGCCTCCTACATCGGCCCGGAACACGTGTTGGTGGCACTCGCCGCCAACCGCGACTCCGCAGCGGGGCAAATGCTCAACGCCGCGCACTTCTCGCCGCCCGTCGGCGCCCGGGACGGCCTCACGCCCGCGCCCGGAAGCGCCGGCCAGCGTACCGGCCCCGGCGAGCGGAACACCCCCAACCTGGACAAGTTCGGGCGCGACCTCACCGACCTGGCTGGGGAGGGCCGTATCGACCCGGTCATCGGCCGCGACGCGGAGATCGAACAGACCATTGAGGTACTCGCCCGCCGAAGCAAGAACAATCCCGTCATGATCGGCGAAGCCGGAGTGGGCAAGACCGCCATCGTCGAGGGACTGGCCCAGCGCATCGCGGACGGCGAGGTGCCGGACATCCTGCTGGGTCGGCGTGTCGTCCAGCTCGACCTCTCAGGAGTCGTCGCCGGTACCCGCTTCCGTGGGGACTTCGAGGAACGGCTCACCGGCCTCATCGACGAAATCCGCGCCCACTCGGACGAGCTGATCATCTTCATTGACGAACTTCATACCGTCGTCGGGGCGGGCGGCGGCTCCGAGGGCGGACCGATGGACGCGAGCAATATGCTCAAGCCCGCTCTGGCCCGCGGCGAACTCCATGTCGTGGGGGCCAGCACGCTCGAGGAGTACCGCCGATACATCGAGAAGGACGCCGCGCTCGCCCGCCGGTTCCAGCCGGTTCTGATCCCCGAGCCCAGTCCGGCGGACGCCGTCGAGATCCTGCGGGGTCTCCAGGACCGCTACGAAGCCCATCACCAGGTCCGCTACACCGACGAGGCACTGCTCGCCGCCGTCGAGCTGTCCGACCGCTATCTCACCGACCGCTACCTGCCCGACAAAGCGATCGACCTCATGGACCAGGCCGGCGCACGGGTCCGGCTGCGCTCCTCCACCCGCGGCACCAACGTCCGCGCCCTGGAACGCGAAGTGGAGCAGGTCACCCGGGACAAGGACCAGGCCGTCGCCACCGAGCAGTACGAGCGGGCGACCGAGCTGCGCGACCGACTCGCCGACCTCCAGCAGCGGATCGCCGAGGGGAACCACGCACAGCAGCCCCGCAGCCATGTCACCGAGGTCACCGTCGAAGACATAGCCGACATCGTGTCCCGTCAGACCGGAATTCCCGTCAGCAGCCTCACCCAGGAGGAGCGGGACCGGCTGCTGAGCCTGGAAGAACATCTGCACCAGCGCGTCATCGGCCAGGACGAAGCGGTGACCGCCGTCGCCGACGCCGTCCTGCGCTCGCGGGCCGGTCTGGCCGACGCCAGCCGCCCGATCGGGAGCTTCCTCTTCCTCGGCCCCACCGGCGTCGGCAAGACCGAACTCGCCCGCGCGCTCGCGGAGGCGCTCTTCGGGAGCGAGGACCGGATGATCCGTCTCGACATGAGTGAGTACCAGGAACGGCACACCGTCAGCCGTCTGGTCGGCGCTCCCCCCGGCTACGTCGGCTTCGAGGAGGCCGGACAGTTCACCGAAGCGGTGCGAAGGAACCCCTACTCGCTGCTGCTCCTGGACGAGATCGAGAAGGCGCACCCCGACGTCTTCAACATCCTGCTGCAGGTGCTCGACGACGGGCGGCTCACCGACTCCCAGGGCCGCACGATCGATTTCAAGAACACCGTCATCGTCATGACCAGCAACCTCGGTTCGCAGGCCATTACCGGTCGCGGCGGCGCGATGGGATTCGGTGCCGGCGACGCGGACGCCGACGAGCAGGCCCGCCGCGAGCGGGTGCTGCGCCCCCTGCGCGAACACTTCCGGCCGGAGTTCCTCAATCGCATCGACGAGATCGTGATCTTCCGCCAACTCGCCGACCAGCAGCTACGGCAGATCACCAACATGCTGCTGGACGACTCCAGGCGCCGGCTCCACGCCCAGGACGTCACCGTCGATGTCACCATGGCTGCTGTCGAATGGCTCGCCCAACGCGGCTACCAGCCCGAATACGGTGCCCGCCCGTTGCGCCGTACGATCCAGCGCGAGGTCGACAACCGGCTCTCCCGCATGCTGCTCGACGGCAACCTGCAGCCACACAGCCGCCTCCGGATCGACGTCGCCGACGGTGAGCTGACCATCCACAAGGAGGAAGAACCACAGGGCCCCGCGAGCTGACCCCGAGCGGCGCGTCCCGGAGAGCTCCCCCTGACTCACACATCGGGCCATGTTCCGCGCCAACTGTTCCTGATCGATGCTGACGTGATCGTGGTGGGGACGGGGATCGCGGGCTCGGCTGAGCCGTTCCCACAGCCCTCCCCGATGCCAATGCCAGGAAGCTGGGATGGGTGACGAGGCTGTCGGTCCAGGGAACTGACATCTCGTCAAGAAACCTGGCCCGGGGTGCATGTCCCGAAGACCTCCTCGGTCTCCTGGCACCACATTTCCTGACGGTCCTCGGTATCGACGGGCTGCCCGGCAGACCGTGCCCCGCAACTCTCCAGGGCCTGCTTCACGCCCTCGGCCCGCAGCATCGCGACATCCGCCAGGCAGTCCCTGCCCAGGGCGACCGCAAGCGCCTTGTCCAGCAGGATCTTGCCCGAATCGTGCACTACCCGCGGCTTGCGCCACGGTGCCGGCACCGCCGATATCGCCGCGTCCAGGCCGGGGCTAACGCCCGGCAAGGCGCGTGGTGAGGTCTTCGTCCGTGATGGGGCGGAGCACACGGCAAGGGGTTCCGACCGCGACGGCCATGGGGGGAATACTGCGGCTGACGACGCTGCCGGCGCCGATGACCGATCCGTATCCGATACGAACGCCCGGGAGGACGACCACGTTGCTGCCGATCCACACCTTGTCCTCGATCACGATCGGTTCCGAGAACCTCCCGAAGTCCACGCGCCGCGAGGGGTGCACCGGGTGTCCCGTCGTGGTCAGTGTCACGCTGGGAGCGATCATGACATCGTTGCCTATACGGATGTCCACGTCATCGACAAACGTGAGGTTCACGTTTCCGAAGAAGTCGTCACCGATATGGACGTTGCTTCCGAACCCGGCGTGAAACGGCGGCAGCAGCACCGTGCGTTCTCCGACTGATCCGAAGATCGCAACGAGCAGCGATCGACGCTTTTCCGTTTCGCTCGGTGGTGTGTGGTTGTACTCGAAGATCTGCTCGGTGCGGCGTTGAGGAGCCTGGAAGGCTGCTTCCGACTCGGTATACACAAGCCCCTTACCGATCCGGGCCAGGACTTCTTCCTCATGACCTTGCGGCACAGCAGACCCCTCCGCTCAGCAAACCCCTCAAACACAGGCGCAACGCGCCCCCCCATCCACCGGGCGCAGCCAGAGCCTACGTGCACCGCGAAGACACCATCAGCCCTTTTCCGACCTCTCGTTGTCCTCTACATGTGCATCGTCTCCGACACCGCGCCCCCACCACGCCCATACCGGGGGCACTTGGGCGGTGTCGGCGGCACGCATGTCATTGGTGCGGCCGTACAGCATCTCTGGAACCCGGCCACGGCGTCGAAGACCTTCCCGGTCATACGCAGCGGCCCCGCCACCCACCAGACCACACTGAGCCGGCCCCGCCTCGCCGGCTTCCACAGCTGACCAGTCGGCCGGACGGCTGGACGACAAGAACCTGCCTCCGCTTCGCCTCAAGGTCACTCCAGAGACTGGCCGACCGCCCTCAGGGACTACGGGTTCGCCCACCCCGCTTCCCCCGGCGGAGGAATCGTCAGGACCTGTGGATCAACTCAGTTGGGCTGCTCTCTGTGCCGCAGCCGCTGGCTCGCTGCGTTTCGGACGCGGCGGGATCGTCCACGTTCGGCCAGCAGTCTGAGGGCCTCGGATGAGGCCACGAACTGCGGGGTGGAGGCCATCCGTTGGAACCAGTCGGATGCTGCGGTGAGCTCTTCGTCGGTCCATGGGTTGCCCAGGGCGAGGGTTCTGAGGAGGGTCCACTCGTGCAGGCGCTGGGTGAGGAAGTCGCGATCCGCGATCGCCTCTGCCATGGTCTGGGCCCAGGCAGTGAACTGTGGGTCGGTCAGGAGGCCGGCGGCCCGGCGGTCGAGATGGCGGCCCACCGCGCTGTCGGCCATCGTCGCGTCCTGGTCGTGCAGGACGGCGGCCACCAGGTCGGCCTCGTCCGTCTCGGCGACGGTGGCCAGGGCATGCAGGTAGTGGGTGAAGCGCCGATGTTCGGCGGGCTCTTCGTCGAGGTGGGGGCTGGTCATGCCGCGATTCTCTCCGGCCGCTCAACCAGCCGGCCGCGCTCGAAATGGGCTCCTGCCCGGACCAGGGCAACCAGGTGGGATGCGTTGACTGCGTGCCGGCGGGCCTGCGCTGATTCGATCAGAGCGGACTTCCTGCCATTCCGCCTCGGTCGTGTCGGAGGTGTAACACCGGGCCCGGTCCGGATAATCGCCCGCGTCACCGAACCGGTGAGCGAGCAGTCGCACGGCGACACGGTTCGACTGATCAAGCCCGCCGACCGGTGAGCGGAAGCCTTCTTGAAGCCAGCGCCCTGCCCTCAATCCAGGCAGAATTCGTTTCCCTCCGGGTCGGTCATCACGATGATCCCCTCGTCCAGGCCATTGGGCTCGAGCCGGTACAGCCGCTTCGCTCCCAGCCCCTCCAGCCTGGTGGCCTCCTCCTCCAGCGTGGCCATCCGCTCGTCCCCGGTCAGGCCGGGTGCTGCGCGCACATCCAGGTGCAAGCGGTTCTTCGCCGTCTTTCCCTCCGGGACCTTCTGGAAGAACACCCGCGGCCCCTTGCCGTCCGGATCCGTGATGGCCGACCGGTCGTTGTGGTGCTCAGGCGGCACGCCCCACGCCGTCAGCGCAGCCGTCCAGTCGGGGAAGCCCTCGGGCGGCGGCTGGATGCGATAGCCCAGCGCCTGAGCCCAGAACGCCGCCTGCGCGCCCGGATCGGCGCAGTCGTAAGTCACCTGGAATTCCTTGGCCATGCCGCCTCCGACCGCTCGAAACCTGCCCACGTCCTCGCCCCGGTCGCCTCCCGGAACACAGCGCCATCCTCGCACCGGCCTCGGACAAGCCGCTCGCCGATCCCGGAGTCAGTCCCCCGCCCTCAGCCCCAGCACCAGCCCAGGACCGGCAACCCCAACCGCCCCCGCGAAGTCTTCGCCCGCCGCCTTCGGCGCCCCCTCCGCCACAGTGAGCGCGACCTGCACCCGCTCGGCCTCCTCCCGCAACCGTGCTGCCCATTCCCGGACCCGCTTCTCCCGGGCCTCCAACGGACCGAGCACCGACGGCACAGACCACTTCCACAAGCACGATGCGAGCAGTCGAACGACCCCATCTCTCCCGCCGCCGAGCAGAGTTCATGTCCACGCAGCCCGAATCAAACGATCACGTTCGGAAAGCGGATGGCTTCTTACCTATCCGGAGCGACTTCGTGTCGCACACTGAGCGCTTCAGTCGGCGAGTTGAGTGGTGTGGTCGGCGAGCGAGCCGATCTCGCCCCCTGCGCGCAAGCTCTCGCCGCCCGAATCGACCGAGACGCCACAGCCCGACCCACCCGGGGTCTTGGCGACCTGCATTGCCCCCATGACCAGACAAGGCTCCCGTGTCGGGGTGTCGTCAACGCTCCGCGTCAGGACCGGGCGAGGACGCAGAACTCGTGGCCCTCCGGGTCGGCCAGACACGTCCACGGGACGTCGCCCTGGCCGATGTCGAGGTCGGTGGCGCCAAGGGCCCGCAGCCGGGCCACCTCCGCCTCCTTGTCGTCACCGGGGTCCGGCACCAGGTCAAGATGGACGCGGTCCGGCACGGTCTTCACACCAGTGCGGCGGAACTCGAGATACGGGCCGACACCCTTGGCGGAGCGCCACACCGCATGATCGTCGGTCACCTCGTGCAGGGCCCAGTCCATCGCCTCGTCCCAGAACCCGGCCATGGCCCGCGGATCCGCGCAGTCGACCACCACCCGGGCGATCGGCCCGGTGTCCCGGTAGATCTCCCGAAGCTCCAGCACGCAGAACTCGTTGCCCTCCGGGTCGGCGAGGACCGTCCACGGCACATCGCCCTGGCCCACGTCGGCGGGCGTCGCACCGAGAGCCAGGAGGCGCGCGACCAACTCCGCCTGATGGGCCGCAGAGGTGGTGGCGAGATCGAGGTGCACACGGTTCTTTGATGTCGTCTTGGGCTCCGGGACGGCAATGACGTCGACGCAGACGCCGACCGGGTCCAGCCAATCGAAGCCGACGGGTTGAGCGGCGGTCGCGCCGGGTTCCGCGCTGGTAACACGCCAGCCGAGCGCCTCCGCCCAGAACCGGCCGACCGCCGAGTCATCAAGAGCCTTTATGTTCACCAGGACAGGTCGCAGGGTCATGCCGGCGATCCTAGGCACCCGCTCCGCAATGACGCAGGTACCGCCGCCGAACAGAGATCAACTCGCGCGCCGACGCTGGTCGAGCGAATTGATGACGCGTATCAGGAGTGTCCGATCGCGTACGACGTCGGTGCCGACTCGGTATGGCCGTCGCGCTGAACAAGCCGTCGTCAGCGTGATCCGGTTGGCGGAGGAGCCGCGGCGAAGCGGAGGGAGGCAAATGACTTGTGCAAGCTTCCCGCAAGTCCGGGCGGGCATATGCAGGATGGGCAGCACCAGCGGAGGGTGCGGGCGCAATGTACGTGGGGGGACCGCGTTGCCGTTGACCTTGCCACCCGACCTCTTTGAAGGGTTTCGGTGTCATGCTCAAGGGGCGGGTCAGGGAACGTGAAGCGCTCGATCGGTTCGTCGCGGACCTGCGCGAGGGATTGAGCGGTGTCGTTCTCCTACGCGGTGACGCCGGCATCGGCAAAACTGTGTTGCTGGAGCATGCGGCTGCGGAGGCCGCCGACTTGCGCGTCCTGCGGGTGGCGGGTGTGGAGGCGGAGTCCGGGTTCCCTTTCGCGGCGCTGCACCGTCTGCTCGTACCATTCCTGGACGGTCTCAAGGAGCCCGGCGCGCTGCCCGAGACGCAGCGCGCGGCGCTGCGGGTGGCGTGTGGACTGGCCGACGGCCCGGCCGCCGATCAGTTCCTGGTGGGGCTTGCGACGCTCACACTGCTTGCGGAGGCCGCGAAGCAGCGGCCTTTGCTGGCCTGCGTCGATGACACCCAGTGGCTCGACGAGGAGTCCTTGGGCGTGCTCGCGTTCGTAGGCCGGCGAGTGCACGCCGAGGGCGTCGGCCTCTTGTTCACCGCGCGGACCGGATTCGACGCGCCCCCCGGCCTTCCGTCTACCGAAGTCACCGGTCTGCAGGACGAGTTCGCTCTGGAACTGCTGCGGGAGACTGTCCCCGGACAGCTGGACACCCGTGTTGCGGCGCGGATCGTGGCCGCCACCGCCGGGAACCCGCTGGCACTGGCTGACCTCGGGCTGGAACTGTCCGCCGACCAGCTCTCCGGAGGGCTCGCGCTGCCCGAACCACTGCCCGTGGGCGGCAGGCTGGAGGCGCACTACCTCCAGCAGGTTCGCGAGCTGCCGGAGCCGACGCAGACCTGGCTGCTCCTCGCCGCCGCCGAACCGGGCGGCGACCTTGGGTACCTCACGAGCGCGGCACACCGGCTCGGGATCGGCACGGAGGCCTCCGGTCCGGCCGAAACCGCGCGTCTGGTGGTGCTGCACGCCGCCGTACGGTTCCGCCATCCGCTGGTGCGGTCGGCTGTGTACAGCGGCGCCACCAGCGTCGAGCGAAGGCGGGCGCACCACACGCTGGCGGAGGTCACCGACCGCCCGGCCGACACGGACCGGCGGGCCTGGCATCTCGCCGCGGCCGCCATCGGGACGGATACCGCCGTCGCCGCGGAGGTGGAATGCGTGGCCGACCGGGCGGGCGCGCGGGGTGGCTACGCCGCGCGCGCCACCTTCCTGACCCGGGCAGCCGAGCTGACGCCCGAAGGCGACGTACGAGCGGGGCGGCTGCTGGCGGCGGCCGAGGCAGCGCTGCGGTCCGGGGCGCCGCTGCAGGCGGAGTCGCTGCTGGACGGGATCGATGCGCAGCTGCTCGGCGATGTCGGCCAGGGCCGGGCGCTGTTGGTCCGGGCGACCACGGGTCTCGCGCTGGGCGGCGCGGGTTCGTTCGCGCAGGCGCCGGCGCTGTGCGTGCGCGCCGCCCAGTGCCTCTCCGACGGTGCTCCGGACCTGGCCCGTGAGGCGCTCCTCAGGGCGATCGACCGCGCCATCACTGCGGAGCACCTCATTCGGGACACGACGCCGACCGAGATCGCCCGGGCCGTGGAGACGCTGGTACCGCGCACCGGTGAGGCGAGCGGCGTCGACCTCGTGCTGCGCGGCTTCGCGGCCCTGGCCACCGACGGCTACGAACGCGCTGTACCCCACCTGCGGCGGGCCTGCGCCATGGTGCTGGACCCGGGCACCCCGGAGGAGGAGGTGCTGCGCGCCTATCTGCCCGCCGTCACCCTGTCGATGATCCTGTGGGATGAGCAGACACACACCGCTGTCATCCGGCGGGCGGCTGACGTCGCCCGGCGGACCGGCGCGCTGTGGCAGCTGGACTCCGCGCTGTACTGCGCCACGATGTCCGAGACCAATCTCGGCGAGCTGGCCGCTGCTGACGACCTGTTGGCCGAGGGGCACCAGATTCGTGCGGCGATCGGCGCGAACGACGACGTGTGGGCCATCTACCGGCATCCCGAGCTGCTCGCCTGGCACGGCGAGCGCGACGACCTGGACGCCGTTCTGCGCGGGTCGATGGGGGCCGGCACCTGGCTCGGCATCGGCGCGGTCGAGTCCATCGCCCGCATCGGCATGGTGGTGCTGGCTCTGAGCCGCGGCGACTACGCCGAGGCGCGCACCCTCGCGCACGAACTGATCGAGCACGATGTGCTCGGGGTGCATTCCCGGCTGCTCCCCCACCTTGTCGAGGCGGCCGTACGCTGCGGCGACCGGGTCCTGGCCACGGCCGCGCTGGGGACGCTGACATCCCGGGCGACGGCCTCCGGCACGCCCTGGGCCCTGGGCCTGCTGGCCCGCTCGAGTGCCCTGCTCGCAGCCGTCGGCGACGCCGAGCCGCTGTACCGCGAGGCGATCACCCTGTTGTCGGGCACCGGAGCCCGCTCCGATCTCGCCGTCGCCCACCTGCTGTACGGCGAGTGGCTGCGCCGCCGTAAGCGCCGCAGGGACGCCCGCGAGCAACTGCGTACGGCCGTCACGATGTTCGACGCCATGCGGGCCTCGGGATACGCGGCGCGCGCCGCCCAGGAACTTGCCGCCACCGGGGCGCAGCCCCAGCGCGGAAAGGCCGGGACGACGAGCGCACTGACCCCGCAGGAACTCCAGATCGCGCGCCTCGCCAAGGGCGGTGCGACCAACGCCGAGATCGCCGCCCAGCTGTACATCAGCGCCAGCACCGTCGACTACCACCTGCGGAAGATCTTCCGGAAGCTCGACGTGACGTCCCGGCGCCAGCTCCACCAGGCATGGGACGACTGACTCCGGGTCACGACTACGCGCTCCACGGGATTCGAGCACCGTCCGCCCTGGCGACGCTTGGGCGACCGGACAGATCCTGCAGACGGGAGCATCCATGCCATACGTCACCGCAAGCGACGGGGCGCAGATCCACTACAAGGACTGGGGCACGGGCCGGCCGATCGTGCTCAGTCACGGCTGGCCGCTGAACTCGGACAGCTGGGAGGCACAGCAGCTGTTCCTCGCCTCGAACGGCTTCCGCGCCATCGCCCACGACCGCCGTGGGCACGGCCGGTCCACCCAGACCTGGCACGGCAACGAGATGAACACCTACGCCGATGACCTCGCCACGCTCATCGACACGCTCGACCTGCGCGACGCGACGCTCGTCGGCTTCTCGACGGGCGGCGGCGAAGTCGCCCGCTACGTCGGGCGGCATGGCACCGCCCGTATCGCGCAGCTCGTGCTGGTCTCCGCCGTACCGCCCTTCATGCTCAAGACCGACGACAATCCCGGTGGCCTGCCGATCGAGGAATTCGACGCGATCCGCGCCGGGTCGCTCGCCGACCGCTCGCAGCTGTACCACGACCTGGCCGACGGCCCGTTCTTCGGCAACAACCGACCCGGCGCCGACGTCTCCCAGGGCATCCGGGACGCGTTCTGGCGCCAGAGCCTGCAGGCCGGACACCGAGGCGCCTACGAGTGCGTCGCGGCCTTCTCGGCCACCGACTTCCGCGCCGACCTGGACGCCTTCGACGTACCCACGCTGGTCATCCACGGCGACGACGACCAGGTCGTGCCCTTCGAAGTGGGCGGCAAGGCATCGGCGGCCCGCATCAAGAACGCGACGCTGAAGGTCTACCCGGGCGCGCCGCACGGCATCACGGACACGCACAAGGAAGAGCTCGGCACCGACCTGCTGGACTTCCTCAACTCCTGACCACGGAAGGAACCACCGCATGATTCCCGAAGGTCAGCCCCGCCGTCGCGTACTCGGCGGCCTGCTCGCGGCGGGAGCGGTCACACTCGGCGCCGCCCCCGCCCCCGCCTCGGCCTCCACCCGCTCGGGCGGCGGTACGACACCGACCGTCGTGCTCGTGCACGGCGTGTTCGCCGACTCCTCCGGCTGGAACGACGTCATCGCCCGGCTGCTGAAGGCCGGCTTCCCGGTCATCGCCCCCGCGAACCCGCTGCGCGACCTGGCGGGCGACTCGGCGTACGTCTCCAGCGTCGTCGACACCATCCCCGGCCCCGTCATCCTGGTCGGCCACTCCTACGGCGGCGAGGTCATCACCAACGCCGGGCGCGGTCACTCCGACGTCAAGGCGCTGGTGTACGTCGGGGCCTTCGCACCCGACGAGGGCGAGAGCGCGCTGCAACTGGCCGGTATGTTCCCCGGCAGCAAGCTCCCGGACGCGCTGGTGACCCGTCCGTTCCCGCTGCCCGACGGCACCACCGGCGCTGACGGCTACATCGACCCGGCGAAGTTCCACGAGGTCTTCGCCCAGGACCTGCCGGCCTCCGTGACACAGCTCATGGCGGCCACCCAGCGCCCTGGCAGCGTAGGCGGGTTGGCGTCCGGCAGCGGCGTGCCGGCCTGGAAGAGCCTGCCGTCCTGGTACGTGATCCCCACCGCCGACAACGTCATCCCGGCCGCGGTGCAGCGCTTCATGGCCAAGCGCGCCGGGAGCACGGCCGTCGAGGTGAAGGGCTCCTCCCACGTCGTGATGATGTCGCACCCCGACATCGTCGTCCGGCAGATCCTGGCCGCCCACCGCGCCACCCGTTGACGCCCTGGAAGGAACATCGATGAGCGCACCGAACACCATCGTCCTGATCCACGGCTTCTGGGTCACCCCTCGCAGCTGGGAGCACTGGATCGACCGTTACGAGAAGCAGGGCTACCGCGTGCTCGCGCCCGCCTACCCCGGCTTCGAGGTGGAGGTCGAGTCGCTGAACGCCGACCCGACCCCGATCGAGAAGCTGACAGCCCCTCAGATCGTCGAGAGCCTGGCCAACGTGATCCGCGGGCTCGACAAGCCGCCCGTCCTGATCGGCCACTCCGCGGGCGGGGCGTTCACCCAGGTCCTGCTCGACCACGGCTTCGGGGCGGCCGGAGTGGCCATCAACTCCGCACCCACCGAAGGCGTGAAGACGGTCCCGCTGAGCCAGGTGAAGTCGACCTTCCCCGTGCTCAAGAACCCCGCCAACCACCACAAGGCGGTCGGCCTCACCCATGAGCAGTGGCACTACGCCTTCACCAACACCTTCACCGAAGAGGAGTCCCGGGCGCTCTACGAGCGTTACGCGATCCCCGCCTCGGGCCGCATCCTGTGGAACAGCGTGCTGGCCAACCTCCAGCCCGGCCACCAGGACATCTGGGTGAACTACCACAACGACGACCGTGCACCGCTGCTGTTCCTCTCCGGCGAACTGGACCACCTCATGCCGCCCAAGATCCAGCAGTCCAACGCCCAGCACTACAAGTCGAACACCGTCACCGAGATCAAGGAGTATCCGGGGCAGCCGCACCTGATGCCGGCCTCGCCAGGCTGGGAAGAGGTCGCGGACTACGCGCTGTCGTGGGCCCTGTCGCACGCCCGATAGCCACCAGCACGCCCGGGGCGGCCATACCCGCCGCCCCGGGCCACCGGAAGGGATCACCGCATGACCGACGTCCGCGTCACCCACATCGGCGGCCCGACCACACTGATCGAGGTCGGCGGCTGGCGGCTGCTGACCGACCCGACGTTCGATCCGCCGGGCCACCGCTACCGGTTCGGCTGGGGCACCTCCTCCCGTAAGACGTCCGGCCCCGCCCTCGCCGTCGCGGACCTGCCGCCGGTCGACGCCGTCCTGCTCAGCCACGACCACCACGGCGACAACCTCGACATGGCCGGACGCGCCCTGCTGCCGACCGCGGACGCCGTACTCACCACGACGTCCGGAGCACAACGACTCGGCGGCAACGCCGTTGGCCTGGCGCCCTGGACGACCACACGCCTTCAGGCCCCAGGACGCACGACGATCGACATCACCGCGACACCCGCCCGCCACGGCCCGCCGCTGTCCCGGCCGATCACCGGGGACGTCACCGGCTTCGCGCTGCACTGGCCGGGACAACGCCACGGCGTGCTGTGGATCTCCGGAGACACCGTCCTCCACGACGGCGTACGACACCTTGCACGTCGCCTGAACGTGGGCACCGCCCTGTTGCACATGGGCGGCGTGCGCTTCCCGCTGACGGGACCGATCCGCTATTCGATGACGGCCCGTCAGGCCGTAGAGCTGTGCCATCTCCTCACCCCGCGAACCGCTCTCCCCATCCACTACGAGGGCTGGCACCACTTCCGCGAGAACCGCGACGCCATCGAACGGCACCTGGCCTCGGCCCCCGTCGACATCCAGGACCGCTTCCGCTGGCTGCCCGTCGGAACGGGGGTTGACCTCGACGTGTGACGGCGCCGGCCGGTGCTGACGCTCCAAGGCCAGGGAGCGAGGAGGGCGTTGCGGGGACGATCTCGGCGTTGGGGCAGCTCGCTACGGTCGCTGCAGCCCCCGCAGGAGCAGTTCGATCAATCGGCGGGGGTCATAGCGGGGGTCGCTGTCATGTCCGATGCAGAGGTTGCCGATGCCGCGCATCAGTTCGTAGGCGTGCGTGCCGGGATCGATTTCGCCGGCGTCGGCGGCGGCGTCGAGCAGTTGCGTGCAGACGGGCACCAGGCGGTCGAGGAAGTAGGCGTGGAGTGCCTCGAAGCCGCTGCTGTCCGATTGCAGTGCGTTGGCGAGGCCGTGCTTGGTGACCAGGAAGTCGACGAAGAGGTCGACCCACTGGCGGAGTGCCGCGAGCGGGGAGTCGGCACCGGCCAGCAGGTTCGGGCCTGCTTCGGCGCAGGCTTCGACCTGGTGGCGGTAGACGGCGACGACGAGATCCGCGCGCGTCGGGAAGTGGCGGTAGATCGTGCCCATCCCGACACCGGCTCTGGCCGCGATCTCCCGGATGGGCGCGTCGACGCCGGAGCTGACGAACACCTCGGCGGCGGCTTCGAGCAGCGTCTGCTGGTTGCGCACCGCGTCGGCCCGCTTGCTCCGGGCGGACGCCCCTCTGGACGGGCTTGCAGCGGACACCACGCTCTCCTTCCGAGGACAGTTGACGAAACGGAACAGCGCTCCGTATCGTAAACGGAACGACGCTCCGATTTCAGGGTAGCTGAAGCCGGGCGTTCCTGGCCCCGTCTCGCCCGCTGCCCGGCCGCATGAGCCGGGCAGCAGTGGCTATCGAAGGGAAATGCGCGTCATGAGTGAATCGACTTACACGACCGACACCTTCAACTCGCCCACTCCGGTCCTCTCGGTCAGTCCGGTCGTGCTGCCGGCTCCCGGCCGGGCGGTGGACCTTCAGGTGCGCGTCTCCGCCCCCGTGACAGGGAGCGAGCTGCCGGTCATCCTCCTCTCGCACGGTCTCGGCTTCTCGAACAACCTCTCCTCGCTGAACGGCTACGCCCCCCTCGCCAACTTCTGGGCGGCACATGGCTTCGTCGTGATCCAGCCCACCCATCTGGACTCCAGGACACTGAGCCTGGATCCCGACACCCCCAGGGCGCTTCCGCACTGGCGCTCACGAGCCGAGGACATGAAGCGCATCCTCGACCAGCTCGACGTGATCGAGGCCGCCATCCCCCAGCTCGCCGGGCGCCTCGACCGAAGCAAGGTCGCCGTAGCCGGGCACTCGATGGGCGGGCACACCGCGAGCCTGCTCCTGGGCGCCCGGCTCACCGATCCGCACGACGGAACGGAGGTGAACCTGGCCGAGCCACGGATCAAGACAGGCGTGCTGCTTGCCGCACCTGGCCGAGGCGGCGACGCCCTCACCGAGTTCACGGCCGAGAACTACTCGTTCTTCCTGACCACGGACTTCTCCGAGATGACGACGCCCGCGCTCGTGGTCGCCGGCGACAAGGACGACTCCGCCTTCCTGACGGTCCGGGGACCGGACTGGCACACCGATCCGTACGTTCTCTCCCCGGGCCCCAAGTCTCTGCTCACCCTGTTCGACGCGGAGCACGGGCTCGGCGGGGTCTCCGGATACGACGTCGCCGAGACCACGGACGAGAACCCCGAGCGAGTCGCCGCGGTCGCGCGGCTCACCTGGGCCTACCTCCGCACCGAGCTCTACCCCGGAGGCTCCGCCTGGCAGTCAGCGCGTGACGCGCTGACAACCGGCCCCAACCCGCTTGGACGAATCCAATCCAAGTAGGCCAAGGGACACCACCTCCGTAGCGGACCAGCAGCACGAGATGGCCTCGCTCTCTCACTCCCGGTGGGACCGGCGGGAGGAGCCAGGGCCCACCCACGACACCAGACAGAAGTCGGTCAGGTCTCGCATCGGGCGGTCTCAACCACCGTCGCCGCCGTCATCGTCGTCCTCCAGCCCGACGGCGTCCGGTTCGCGCAGGGGCCGCAGTCCCTCGCGCGGGACGGATGCGGGGGCTCGGCAACTCCAGCCGGGCGGCGTCGTGCGGCCCGCCGAAATCACCGCCCTCGCCGGCGTGATAGACATCCGCAACTCCGGCGACAGGCCCAGGGACGATAGGGCGGTCATCGCCCCGCGAAGAGTTCCGGCGTTCCCGTTGTCCCGGCGGTGAGGGTCGGGTCGCCGTTGAGGATCCGCTGGTGCAGTGCCGACAGTTCCCGTCCCGGGTCCAGGCCCAGCTCGTCGACGAGCCGTGCCCGCGCCTGGTCGTAGGCGCCGAGGGCGTCGGCCCGGCGCCCCGTCCGGTGCAGGGCCAGCATGAGCAGTGCCCACAGCCGTTCTCTGAGGGGCTGTTCCACGACCAGGGCGCGCAGTTCGCCGATCACCTCGGCATGCTCCCCGCACGCCGGCCTCGTCCGCAGCCAGTCCTCAGCCACGGCCGGCCGCGATCCGTCCGGCGGTGCGGCGGGTCTCGGCCACCACCGGCGCTGGGACGCCCGTTCCGCCGGGCACCATCAGCCAGACGGCGGCGACATCGTGGGGCGAGATCCGCGGGGGTGCCGCAGCACAGCTGACCCTGGGGTGGTTGCCGCCCGCGTCACCCACCCGTCGCAGGTCTCCGTCGACGGGTGGGTGACGGCGCCAGGAACTAGAAGGCGTGCGGGCCGAAGCGGCCCCAGGCGACCACGGCCGCGAGCGCCAGCAGGACCACGCTCACGGTGATCATCTGGAGCTGCTGCCGGCCTGACGGCCCGGCCTCACTTCAGGTGCCGGGTGAAGAACTGGGCCGCGACGTCCCCCGCGAACTGCGGGACGCCGGTGTGACCGCCCATATTGGCGTGCAGGGACTTCTCCTTGGAGCCGAAGGCGTCGAACAGGTCCAGGGCCGCCTGCCGGTCGTTCCCTTCGTCGTCCCACTGCAGCAGGACATGCAGCGGAATGGTGACCTGGCGGGCCTCCTCGAACATGGCGCGAGGCACGAAACTCCCGGCGAAGAAACCGGCGGCCACGATGCGCGGCTCGACCACCGCAAGCCGGATTCCGATGGAGATCACTCCCCCCGAGTACCCGACCGGGCCGCCGATCTCGGGCAGCGACAGGAGGGCGTCCAGGGTGGCCTGCCATTCCGGGACCGCCTTGTCGACCAGCGGGAGGATGAGGGCGTCGATGACCTCGTCGCTGACCGGCTCGCCGGCCTCCATCGCCCGGCGCAGGTCGGCGCGGGCCTGCTCGACGGCGGCCCAACGGGGCCGGTCACCGCTTCCGGGAAGCTCGATGGTGGCCGAGGCGAAGCCCTCCGCCGCGGCGTGCTGGGCCCGCGCCACCAGTCGGGGGTACATCTTGCGCAGTCCGAGTGGGGGGTGGCCGATCAGGATCAGCGGCGCCGGTACGGATGCGGGCGCGGGCGTCCACAGGATGCCGGGGATCTCGCCGAGGGTGAATTCGCGCTCGAGGACGCCGTCATCGAGGCGCTGTTCGGAAGTGAAATGCATGGTCGTGCCTTTCGGGAGTGCTCAGAGCGGCGCTCCCGGACGACCTATCGCCCGACCGTGACCCCGGAGGGGAGCACCCATGTCAATACTGCGTTCACGGGTACCACCTCCTCGTTCTCTCGCCCGGCCTCGGGAAGATTAGCAGTGGTCGCCGTGGTCCACTAACGGGTTTTCGCGGAGGCTCGCCGGGGTGCGCGGTGAGCCAGGCGGCGAGCGTCTCGCTGGTGCGGTCGGGCAACAGGTCGATGGGGGTGGAGGTCTCGACGTCGACCAGGATGGTTCCGTAGGTGCGTGAGCGGCGGAAGGCGAAGTCGTCGACGCCCAGCACTCGCGGGCTCCGGGCGGGAACGTCGGTCGGGTGCAGCTGGCTGAGCAGCCGGGCCCGGCCTGTGGGTACGGCCAGCGAGCGGCACAGCCGCATCCCCGGTCGGCCGTCCGCCGTCAGTGCGAAGGACCGACACAGCGTCTTCACGCCGGGCCCGGCCCGGGCCTAGCGCGTGGTCAGGCCTTCGACCTGCTCGACGAACGTCCGGCACCCGCAGTCGGCGGCGTCGCAGAAGAACCGCCGGACCTCCAGCCTCACCACCACGCGGCGCCCGCCGACCGGGTACTCGGCGAGCCGTCGTCCGTATCGGCTGTGCACCCGGCGCGAGACGGTGGTGCAGTCCGGACACGTCAACTCCGGTACGACGCTGTGGGCTTCGGCCACAACCACCCCGTCCACCTCGGCCAACCGGTCCAGCATCATCCCCACGGCATCCGGGAACAGCACGTCCTTCAACGCGGACAGAACCCCCATGGCCAGGGCATTCCCGCAGGCAAACACGACGCTGTCGAGGGTCAAGTATTTCCCCATTGACGGCGGCTTGAGCATCCTGCAATTCCACAGGGGGAAGCACCCCCGGCAGCGGCGCGCACGCTCGTGGGATTGATGCCCCGGCGGTAGTTGCTTGCCCTACGGAGGCGAGTCAGCGGTGCTGTAGCTGTGTCGCTTGCGCAGGGCAGTCAGCTCTGCGGTGGGATGTCCAAGGAGCGGATGAGCTGGGCCAGTTCTTCGCGGAAGAGCTTTTCCGGGCTGAGGGCCTGGGTCTGCAGGTGGCCGTAGATCTCCAGCGACACCAGGCCGTGCAGGTGGCTCCAGATACGCAGGGCGAGGGCCACGGCGGCCGGAGGCAGATCGGGGAAGGCCGGGCGGACCTTGTCCAGCAGGCCGAGGTCGAAGTCGGACCACTCGAAGTCGCTGTTCGAGTAACGGAGTTCGGCGTGCGGCCAGGCCGTGGCCGCGAGTGCGGTTATGCCGGTGCAGACACGGCGGGCGGCTTCCGGAGCGGCACCGCCTTCGGGCGGCCGGTAGCCGGGGACGGGGTCGCCGTAGATGAGGCGGAAGCCCTCGGGGTTGGCCAGCGCCCAGTTCCTGAAGGCGCGGGCCCATGCCTGGATCCCGGCGGCCGGATCCTGAGCGGGGGCGGCGCCCCAGGCGGCGTCCACGGTGTCGGCCAGCGAGGTGTAGACGTTGTTGATCAGCGTGGTGACCAGGTCGTCGCGGGTGGCGAAGTAGCCGTAGATGGCGTTGGCCGTCATGCCCATCTCGCGCGCGATGGCCCGCAGCGTGATCGCGTCCGGTCCCCCCGAGGCCATCAACTCCAGCGCGACCTTCTTGATCTCTGCGGTCGTCTCGGCCCTCAGTCGCTCGCGGCGCCCCTTGGTGTTTCCCACGCTTTCCATGGCCACTCACTCTACAGCGTCACAATACTGTGCGCCGTATTAATACTTCACGCCGTATAGTCTCTGTGCGCCGTGAAGGTAGGCGGCGGTGCGAGCAACCACCCAGGGAGAGCCATGCACATCGGAGTCATCGGGGCCACAGGCGGCATCGGCAGTCGCGTCGTCACCGAAGCCCTCAACCGGGGGCATCACGTCACGGCGTTCAGCCGTGACGCCACGCGGATCGACGAGGACCGCAAGAACGTCGTCTGGAAGAGCGTCGACGTCCTGGACGCCGACGCCGTCGCCGCCGTCATATCCGGCCTCGACGTACTGATCAGCGGATTCCAGCCCGGAAACGCCGCCAGGGACATCGCCGACACCGTGGCCCGCTCGATCGCCGATCCCACGGTGTACGTCACCGCCGCGCGCGCACTGCTGAAGGCGCTGGAAAGCCACCCACGGACCCGGCTCATCGTCATCGGCGGTGCCGGCAGCCTGGAGATCGAGCCCGGAGTCGTACGGGCCGACTCCGACGAACTCCTGCACGAAACCCTCGACGCGATCGGCCTGCCGAGGGAGTACGCCGCCGCGGTGCGCGGCCACCGCGACGCCCTGAACGTCCTGCGCACCTCCAACCGGCTGTGGACCTACTTCAGCCCCGCGGAGGACATCGCACCCGGCGAACGTACGGGCCGGTTCCGCATCGGGGGCGACCAGCCGGTACTCGACGCGGAAGGGCGCAGCCGTATCTCCATGGAGGACTCCGCCGTCGCCCTTGTCGACGAGGCAGAACTGCCGCGCTTCGTCCAACGTCGCTTCACCATCGGCTACTGACCGACACCGACGGGCCAAGGCTGCATCTGTCGGATGGCCCTGAGTGTGCGCCGCTGCGTCGGCAGGACCGGAAAGCCACGGGAGTGCGTTCGGGATCCCCATGGGGAAGTCCATGAGCTTCCCCATGGGGAATGCCGGGGCCGTTCACAGAGGCCGAGGACTACGTGATCGTGACCGTCACGAAATGCCGACCAGACCCGTTTTCAAGAATCCCCATCACCCCGACCGGCGAGGGAATCTACGACCGGAGAACAGCAGGGCCGCCACCACGGGACCTTCATCGGCGACGGCGGGGCATGCTGGTGGTCGTACGGGCGAGCCGGGAGGTGTTGGCATGCGGAACTGGGCTGGGGGATGGATGGTCGCCGGCGTATTCGTCCTGGCGGCCTGCGGAGCGTCGGCGGGTGGCGGATCGGCCGCAGGGCCATCCGGGAGCCGCTCGGAAGGGCTGTCGGAGGCACCGTCCTCGGCGGCACCCGCGAGCCCGACCGTGCCCGCGACTCCGACCGTGCCCGCGACTCCGACCGGGCCAAGCCCGTCCGGGCCGGCCACCACTCCCCCCGCTTCGGCGGGAAGCTGTGCCGCCGGGGAAGCCACAGTCACCGTCACCCCCGCTGACGCGTCCGACCAGCGGCTGTGCGTGCGGCCCGGGACCGTGGTGTCCCTCGTCCTGGAGCCCCGAACGGACGACAAGCGGTGGACGGACGTGCAGAGTTCCGCGCCGGTCCTCGTCCTGGCGTCCGGATGGAAGCTGGACGCGGACGGCACCGCCCGAGCCTCGCTGCGCTGCGCTGGGACAAGGGGCGGTACGGCCGACGTCACCGCGCTGGCGAAGGCGCCGGACGTGGCGGGCGCGCCGCGCGTCGCCTTCACGTTGCACGTGAGTGTGGTGCCGTACACGTCGCAGGGGTGACCCCGGTGAACCCGGGATCACCCCTGCGACGCCGCTTCGTCATTCGCAGTCACGCACCTTGATCGTGTAGATGCCGCGGCCGTGGGTGGCCGCGTACAGGGTGGTGCCGTCCGGGCTCAGCTTGAGCTGGAGCACGGCGACGGCCGGGAGGTTGCCGACGCGCTGCCACGTGGTGCGGCCCGGTGCGCGGTAGACGACGCCGAGGTCGGTGGCGACGGCGAGGCCGCCGTTCGGCGTGACGACGGCGGAGTTGGTCGGCACGTCGGGGAGGTTCTTCGAGATGTCCTTCCAGGTGGTGCCGCCGTCGGTGGACTCGAAGACGTGGCCGACGCCGGCGCCGGGTCCTTCGGTCCAGTGCCGGGAGAAGCCGTTGACCGCGAGGAAGACGTGGTCGGCGTTCTTGGGGTCGATGGCGAAGCCGCTGAGGTAGCGATTGGGGACGGTGCCGTCCACGCCGGTGGCCGGGAGAGTGATGTCGTGCCAGCCGGTGCCGTCCGCGTTGCCGACGGAGATGCCGCGCGCGAAGCCCTGGTTGTTGCAGGGGCCGCACCAGGCCGCGTAGACCTTGCCGCCCGCGGCCGCGACGGCGGTCGCGGTGTGCCCGGCGCCCAAGTCGTACACGCTGGTCCACTCCGAGCCGCTGCGGATGGCGTAGCCGTGGGTCTGGACCCAGATGTGGCGGCCGCCGGCGATCCAGGTCGAGCTGTTCTTCGCGTCGGCCGTGATCGGGGCGATGAAGCGGGCCTCGCCGGTGGCGTTGTCGGCGGGGGCGACGTTGTACGACGTGATCTTGCTGGAGTCGGTGATCCAACTGCCGTCGTTGACGGCGCAGTTCTGGGTCACCTGGATGGCGAGGTAGACATATTCCTCGGCGATGTTGCAGCCGTTGGCCGGGTCGGTGAGCGTGTCGCCGCCGTCGCCGCCGAAGTTGGAGCCCATCACCGTGTCGTTGCTGCGCAGGATGGACTGGCCGTTGTCCTGGAGGCCGCCGGTGACGGAGACTCCGCCGTAGGCCAGGTCCTTGCCGACGCCCACCGAGTAGTACTGGAGGGTGTCGATGGTGCCGTCATTGAGGGAGGTCCAGTCGGTGGCGTGTCCGGAGGTGTCCTGGGCGCCGTTGAGCGGGCGCTTGTAGACGCCGCCGTCATTGCCGACGTAGACGAAGCTCTTGCCGTGGTAGCTGCCGATCGCGACGCCGTGCTGGTCGGAGTGGGTGGTCTGGTTGCAGTCGCCCGTCTGCTTGGCCGGGTCGATGCTCCAGCAGGAGAAGCCGAAGTTCCAGTACGGGCCGACCGTCGACCAGCTGCTGCCACCGTCCTTGGTCTCGTAGACCTCCTCCAGGCCCGCGTACACATGCTCCGCGTTCGCCGGGTCGACGGTCAGGAACTGGTTGTACCAAGCCTGCACGCCTGGCATGTAGCCGCTGGAGGTGAGCGCCGAGCCGTCGGCGGCCAGGCCCTGGTAGTCGGCGATCTGCGTCCAAGGACCGGCGGGAGAGCCGGACTTGGACACGTAGATGCCCTCAAGACCGCTGTCCGGGTTGGTGTTCAGCTGCTCCGGCGACTGATCGATGGCGTAATAGCGCGAGCCGTCCGCGGAGCGGGCGAAAGTGACGTTGCCGACGTTGTCCGCGTCGGACGGCAGGTCGCCCAGGCCGCTGGTGATCCGCGTCCAGGCACCGTTCACCTTGGTGTAGAAGCCGTTGTAGTCGTCACCGCTGCGCCAGCCGACCGCGAGGACCACCTTGGAGGGGTCCTTCGGGTCGATCGCGATGTCGTTGGCGATGTTCTTGTACGCGGCCGAGGGGTCACTCGCGAGTGAACCGCCCGGCAGATAGTCGGGGTTGGGCGCGAACTCCAGCTTCCAGGCGCCCTTCAGCGCCTTCGTGGAGTGGCTCCACACACCCTCGCTGGTCGCCGCCCACACCTTGCCGCCGCCGAAGCGCAGCTCGTGGACGGTGGTGGACTCCAGCTCGTCGCCGCCGACCCGGCTGCGGGAGGAGAACGTGCCGTGACGCGGGTCGGACAGGACGTAGACGCCGCTGCCGAGGTACGCGTCCGCGTTCGTCGTCGCCTCACCGGTGCCCAGCCACAGCCGCCCTGCCCCGTCGAGGGCGAGCGCGCCGGTGGACTGCGAGGGCAGTTGGTCGCTGATGGGCTGCCAGCGCCCTCCTCCGGTACGGGAGCGCCACACTCCGCCGCCCGCACTGCCCGCGTACACGTACCCGTCGTCGTCGGCGGCCATCGCGGCCATCCGGCCGGTCACTTTGCCCGAGCCGCCGCTGGAGTTGGAGTCGTAGTCGCGGTAACGCGGGTCGTCGGAGTTGTAGGGCAGGTCGGTGACGTTCCGCCAACTGCCGCCGGTGCTCGGCAGGTTGGTCAGACTGGTCCAGGCGGCGCCGTACGCGCCTGGTGCGACGATGCCGGGTGAGGTGCGGGCCTCGGCGTACTGATCCGCGCCCTCGGCGATCTCGTCGGCCTCGTTGCCGTCGTCACCGCCGTCATCCTCCGCCTTCGCCCTGGGCGTGATGCCGCCCACCGACTGCGCGCGTTCGGAGGCGAGTTGGGCGAGTGCACGGGCCCCGAAGGGGCTGCCGTCCGGGCCGGACGCGGCGCCTGCGGGTATCGCGACGAGTGCGGCGGACGCGGTGATGGCGCAGATCGTGAGCCATCGTCTCTTACGGGTCGGTGCTGACACCAGATCCTCCTAAACGGGCGTTGATACAGCCGTCGCGGGAGACCCGATCAGTGCGGGAGGTGGAGCGTCCGACGCTTGAACAAGTTTTGGCGAGAACCTGTCACTCACCACATCCGTGCCGGAATCCAGCTGGCTCATCGCATGGAGAGGCGTACCGCGTGGGGGTGGTGCTCGGCGATCAGATCGCCCCAGGCTCGGCTGAGCTGGATGACGCCGTAGGCGCGCTGGAGGGCGGAGCGGGTGCCGGGGCGGTCGGCGGTGTCCTCGACGAGGAAGCGGGTAATGCCTCGACAGAGGGCAAGTGCCTGTCCGTCTGCACGGGTTCCGGCACGCAGGGCGTCCAGGGCGGGGGCGTGGCGATCGTGGACAAGGGCGCGTTTCGTGTCGTGCGGAAGGTCGCCGAGTACGTGCCGGAGGTCGAGGACGGACAGTGTGTGGAGTGTTGTCTCGAACGCAGCCCGCTGCGGGGTGCCGACCGGCCCAGCGGACCGGCAGGTGATCGCCACTCTACGCTGGCGGCATGACGGGATATCCGGGTTTCGGAGTGCTGCTGGCCAAGTTGTCCGATCGCAGAGACCTGGACATTGGCGCCCTGGCACGGCGAACCGGAGTCTCCGAACCCGAGATCCAGGACGTGTTGGACGGCGTCGTACCGACCCCATCGCTGCTCCGACAGCTCGGACCCGCACTCGGTCTGCACGCCGAAGACATATTCGTGTTCGCCGGGGTGACCGTTCCGGATGACCTGGCTCCCCTGGACGCGGAGGCCCGGAGGTGGGTCCCGTATGTCGTGAAACATGCGGTAGGTCTCCCACCGGAGAAGCGGAGCGAGTTGCGCCACCTCGTCCGGTCGTTGCCACAGCGCGAGTTCATGCAGTCTCCGCCGTTCCCGCAGCTCTATGACCCGCCTGCTGGGCCGCCCGGGGCCCTGCTCGTCCGCATGCTCCGATACCGGAACCTGGATTGGATGGGCACGGCCAGGACCTTTCTCCTCCTGACCGGCCGGTACTGGTCCGCGGCCACGTACGGAATGGTCGGCGCCGGCCGCAAGGAGCTCAGTCGCGATCTTGTTGCCGATTTCGGGACCGTGCTGGGCATCCCGGCCGGCGATCTGGCCGCTCTGACCGGCATCACCCTGTCCGAGGAGCCGCACACCCCGGAGCCGACGGCGGCCGATATGACCGATCTGATCTGGGACCTGCGACGCCTGACCGCCGACCAGGTGCGGCACGCCAGCGAGGCGGCAGCATCCATGTGGCCGATGTGACCACGCAGAAGAAGGGCCGCATGCGGGTGCCGCGCAAGCACGTGGAGACGGTAGACGGGGAGGTGATCCGGCTGGGGTCGTTCGTGGACAACAGCCGCCGCAAGGCTGCGAAGTTGAGTGTGGAACCCCGCGCTGATCCAGTGCTTGGACCGCATAGGTTCGCCGGGTTGGGCGATCAAGGCCATGATGTCGAGTGGCCTACCTTCCTGTCGGATGCCTTGCCGCGACGGACCTCGGCGCGTTCGCATCGCCGGTGCGGCACTAGAGTGAAATGGTGACCTCTCTGCCAGAAGACCCGACGCGACTGACCAGAGAAGACGACCGCGACTCGGCCGTGCAACGCCTGCAGGAGGCGTACGCCGAAGGGCACATCTCGCACGAGGAGTTGGACGAACGCCTCCACCAGTTGCTCACCGCGAAGACGCACGGCGAACTCGTGTCGGCTCTGGCCTCGCTCCCAGAGGAGAATGCGGGCACCACGTCCACGATTGCCGTCGCAAGCGGACGGATCCAGCGGCGCGGCGTATGGCGGGTACCTCGGATCCTCAAGGTCGAGTCCGCATTCGGAAGGGTGCACTTGGACCTGTCCCGGGCGGTCATCGAGCATCCGGTAGTCGACATCGAGTTGCAACTCGGCACCGGCAAGGCCAAGATCACGGTGCCTCGCGACGCGATCGTCGACGCCGAGCATCTGCGCACCGGGTGGAAGGACTTGCTCTACAAGCCCCGGCGACGCTCCCGCCCCGGCGGGCCGAGGATCCGGATCTCTGGGACCATGGGGTTCGGGCGGTTGAAGATCCGCCACGCGCGGCGTTGAGGCCCCAACCGACGCCGGCACCATCTGCCCGGCACCTCTTCGGCCCACTGCCGAATTGATCGGGTGGGGTAGAACCCGGGCAGGGTCCGTGCCGAACTCAGGCGGCACGCATCCACTGCGCTTCCCGGCGTCCCCCGGCCGGGCAGCCGAGCTGTCCGGCATCGCGCACGGCCCCGCCGTCGCGCGCGTAGAGCGCTGTGGCGCCCGATCCGTGCGGGTGAGACGTGTCCGGCCGATCACGCACCTCGCCAAGTGGCCAACGACTGAGGCGGGCCTGATAGATGCAGGGGAGATGAGCCGGGCCAGGCGGCACGCTGTTGTGGCGTTCAGGGGATTTTGCCGTAATCCGCATCACCCCGTTTGGGCCGTGTCCGGCGGGTGGCGTCTCGGGGGGAGAGATGGTGGTTCAGTCACCCACGCCCGCTCGGTCCCGAAGTCGTACGACGGCTGCCTCACGGGAGCTTTCGCGCTATGGGCCGTTCGCGGCGGCATATGCCGTGTTCCAGTCGCTGGTCGGTGTGCTGCCGGAGACGATTTCCGGCGCGAGCGCACGGTATGCGCTGGCCATGTGTGCGGGACTGTCGACCGGCATCATCGTGCGTCTAGCGGCCCTCGTGGCACGTCATCGTTCCGAGCAGCGCGCGACGCCGGAGCCGGGGCAGCAGACCGCCCCGTTCGTCGGTCTGTCCAGGCTTGTCGATGGCACTACCGCCGCACTGCTTGCCAGTTGCTCCACCGTGGACGACCCGGAGCGGGGGCGTCTGACCGGCTGGTCCCATTTCCTGGAGGAAGGGGAGGCCGGGGAGCCGCCGACGGCCATTGGTACGGCTTATGGACTGCATACCGTGCTGACGCTCGGCGCCACGGACGGCCGGCTCGCGCCTTCGGAACTGGTGGAGACGCTATGGCGGTTGCGGCTGCCCGACGGCGGGTGGGCGGCCCGGACCGGCGCTGGCGTCGGCCGCCCGGAGGTGACCGCCCTCGTGGTCGGGGTCCAGTGCCGGCAGTCGCGCGAGCAGGGTGTGCGCTGGTTGCTCACCGCGGGCAGTCTCGACAACCGCGTCGAGCACGTAGGGCGTTCGCTTGCCCCGCCCCAGCGGGGCCATGATCACGCGGTGATGCGGCATTTCACGGCCGCCTGGGTCGCCAGGGCCCTGCTCAGTACCCCTGCCGGCTACCTGACCGGTGACGCGGAGAGCGAGCAGCGCCGGGTCGACCGGCTCGAGGCCTCGCTAGCCGCGGTCTGGCGGTCGCAGCGGGACGGGGTGTGGGGATGGGAGGACGACCGGTACTTGCGGCCGATCTGGATGACCTATCAGGGCCTGTCCGTGCTGCGGTCGCCGGAACTGTGCGGTTGGACGCCCCCTCATGACTGATCGCCCAAGCCGAAGCGGTCCGACCGGACACCGCGCGCCGAGCCGCACTTTCGTATGACCACGCCCTGGGTTTCAGCAGCTCATGCTGCGGATGGCGGAGGTACGGCGTAGGGGGTGCGGACGCCATTGTTACGGTCGCGGGATGGAGAGCTGGGACGAGGACGGCGTACGCGCACGGATACGGGAGATGGCGGCACAGGACCCGGGGCGGGAGCGCTTCGGGGCGGACACGCACGGCTACGAGCTGACGCCTCCGCTGCCGGAGACGGAGATCCGGGCGTTCGAGGAAACTCACGGCATCGATCTGCCAACGCAGTACCGGTCCTTCGTCGCGGAGGTAGGCAACGGCCGCGCCGGTCCCTGCCACGGGTTGATGCCATTGACCGTCCCCCGCCCGGAGGCCGACGAGGAGTGGGCCGTGGACGACGAGTGGGAGCAGGACCGGCGGCTGGGCCGGCTTGCCCGGCCGTTCCCACTCACCGAACCCCTGCCCGGCCGGATCAACCCACTGACCGATGCGCTGCCCCAGGGCACACTCATGCTGGCCGAACAAGGCTGCGGCATCTTCATCCGGCTGATCCTGAACGACCCGCGAACCGGCGAGATCTGGCAGATCGATCCGGACTGGGGCGGCTTCGTCCCAGTGAGCCCCGACTTTCGCACCTGGTACACCGACTGGTTGGAGAGCCCGTGACCGCGTGTCACGCCGGGGGTGTCGGTTTTGCGAGTGGGGCCGCTGTGGCCTCCTGCCTCCACCACTGTTCCGTGCGCTCGGCGGCACAACGTGGCGTTGACGTTCTGCTGGTGCGGCAGGTGGAGTTCCGTGTCCAGCGTCCAGCCGTGCCCGACCGCCTGCCCCCGCTCGCGCAGCGCCTCCAGGACGGGCAGCGACTTCTCCCAGTTCTTCATCCACTCCCCCGACGGTGTGCGTCCGTACGCGTTCGCCGACCGTAGACGTCGATGCCGGTCTGGACAGTGCCAAGGCGGGGAAGGCCAGCCCATCCGGGGAATCCGTCCGGCGCTCAATGCACTCTCGGTAGAAGCCCGCGGATTCACGGCCTGGCCGCCGACGAGGAAGTGGCGGCCTCGACCGCCGACGCCCCTCGTGGCGGGCAGGCGATCATGGTCTCGGGGCCGGGATAGTTGGCGTAGGGTGGAGCCATACGACGCGGGGTGGAGCAGCTCGGTAGCTCGCTGGGCTCATAACCCAGAGGTCGCAGGTTCAAATCCTGTCCCCGCTACTGAAGCCTGAGGGGCCAGCACGATGTGCTGGCCCCTCAGGCGTATCCAGCCCCGGGGCACACGGCGTTGCAGCACGCACGTCGGGCGGGCCGAGCTGCGCTGTGGGCACCGCAGTTGGACTACTCACCATCGGGATCGCACACAGGTACCGGGTGAAGTCGTCGAGAAGGTCAGCCAGGATGCCCCCCGTAGGATCCGGGCATGAGCAGCAAGGGGTGGGGGGTCCTCTCTGGGCTGTGCTTCGCTGGTCGCCCTCGGCTGGGGGGCGGCCGGGCTTGTCGAGGGCGGGTGCGACTGGCATTACGACGGCCAACGAAGCGCGTGTGGGGTGCCGGACGGCTACGGCTGGTATGCCGCCGTCTTCGTCGTCGCGGCCCTTTCGTTCCCGCCGCTGTGCTGGACGGTGATCCGTACCGACGACTGGCGACCGTCGTTGGGGATTTCTGTCGGTGCTGCCATTGCCTTGGGGATCACTCTGTCCACGGGCACCACCCGAGGATTCTTGATTCTGGCGACGGTGGAGGCGGCCATCGCCGTGGGAGTGCCGTTGATTCTCAGAAGGGTCGGGCGCAAGAAGGCGCGGGCGAAGAAGATGAGCAGGAACTCCACGCCGACCTGAACGCCGGGCCGCGGGCCTGGACGAGGACATCGTCTTCGCGACCAAACCGGAGCCGGCCGCCCGCATGATCGGCCGGTTCATCGACGCCGGGCACTGCGTGGGCTGGGTCGCGGGGGACGAGGTCTACGGCGGCAACCCGACGCCGCGGTCCGCGCTGGAAGAGCGTCAGGTCGGCTACGTGCTCACCGCTGCCTGCTCAGCTGAAGTCACTACCGTTGCCGGGTAGTTCAGCATGGACGCGAATTCCGATTAGGCCCCTGCGGGAAGCGACCGGAGGGCACGACCGGCCTCCTGGCGCTTCTACGAGAGCGCCCGGAGGCCGGCCAGGCCGGTGTCGAGCATGATGCGATCGACGGTGGCGGCGAGGGTACTGTCGGCGCCGATCACGGTCTCGGTTCCGCCGGGCAGGAGATCGAGTTCCCGGTACCAGTCGCGCAGATCCGTCTCGCCCACTTCGCCGGCGATCGGCTTGCTGGCATGGCGGGCGAGAGTCTCCGCGAACGGCACGTGCAGGTAATAGCTGTGGGTCGGACCGCGGTGGTCCGCGCGCAGCTGCGCGAGCATGTCGCCATAGTGGTCGGTGTACAGGATGCCCTCCAGAACGACGTGATACCCGGCGTCCAGGGCATAGCGGGCGACGGTGTCGATCAGCCCCACGTTCACCGCGCCCGGCCGGTCCCGCTCGCGCAGCACGACCCGGCGAAGGTTGTCCTGGCCGACCAGGGCCAGGCCCCGGCCGAACTTCTCGCGGAGGCCTCCCGCGACGCTCGACTTGCCCGACGCGCTGTTGCCCCGCAGGACGACCAGCCGGGTCTCTTCCGTGCCCACCATCACGGCGACCAACCTACTGGCAACCGATGACATTGCCCGTCCGCTCACGACGACGGCCCGAACACGCGGTTTGGGCTCCGCCAAGAAGGCGTGGGCGCGGTGGCCGCCGAAATGGTCTGGCAGCTGTATGAGCACGAGGGAGAGGTCCTGCTTGGCGGTGCCGGTGGGCAGCAGCTCGGGCGGGGCCCACCGGGCGGTGGGGGTGACGGCCGGGGCGTTCTGCAGGACGAACCCGATGTCGGCGAGGCCGTCGAGGCCGAGCCGGGCGGCCAGCCGGTCGAAGGGGAGGCGCTGGTGGGCCAGGACGCGGAAGATGCGTGGCGTGGCCGTCGAGGGGCAGGTAGGAGGCGCCGGTGCGTACGACGCCGAGGAGTGCGACGACGAGGTCGGCGCCCCGGTCCAGGTCGAGGGCGACCACGCTCCCGGGGCCGATGCCGTGTTCGGCGAGGCGGGCGGCCATGCGGCCGGAACTCTCCCACAGGCGCCGGTAGTTGAGTTCGCGGCCGGTGGGTGCCTCGCGTACGGCCAGCGCCGCGGGCGCCTCCCGTACCCGCTCGGCGACCAGGCGGTGAACTCCCCCGTTGCCGACGCCAGTTGACCGGACGCGTGGCGCACCCATGAACCCCCCTCATGTTCTGTCGCGGATCACCCGAGCTCTCACCGGGCTCGAGGAAACGACCGAATCGCCCCGGACGTACGGGGGCCGCGGCAACCGGAAAGCAGGGTGCGACGGTCGGGCCACATTGCCCGGATTCGCATGGGTTCCCAGGGAAGGGATTCCACTCAACTTCCACATTGCGGAAGATCAATTCCGTCTTACGGTAGACTGTGCTTCGCGTCTCGACACGTCAACGATCAATCACTCAAGGGGGCGTAAATGATGGACAGCCGCGTCGCACTCATCACCGGTTCGTCGTCAGGGATCGGAGCCGCCGTCGCCCGGCGGCTGGCCGCGGAAGGCTTTCGGATCGTCGTCAACTCGGCCCGGAGCGAGGTGGCGGGGAAGGATCTCGCGACCGAGTTGCCGGACGCGGTGTACGTACAGGGAGACGTGGCCGATGGTGCGGACGCCCGGCGGATCGTCCAGGCCGCGATCGACGCCTACGGCCGCCTCGACATCCTCGTGAACAACGCGGGCACCACCCGCTTCATCCCGCTGGACGACCTGGAGGCCGCGGACGTCGAGGTCTGGCGGGAGATCTTCGACGTCAACGTCTTCGGCGCATGGCAGCTGACCGCCGCCGCCGTCCCGCATCTGAGGAAGTCCGACGCCGCCTCGGTCGTCAACATCTCGTCCGTCTCAGCCACCCGCGCCCTGGGCAGCTCCGTCCCCTACGCGGTGAGCAAGGCCGCGCTCAACCACATGACCCGCCTGCTCGCCTCCCAACTCGGCCCCGACATCAGGGTCAACGCGGTCGCGCCGGGCCTGGTCGACACCCCCTGGTACGACGAGGCCGAGCAGGTCTGGGAGAGCTCCCGGGAGTGGATCACCGCGAACACCCCGCTGCATCGCGTCGGCACGCCCGAGGACGTCGCCGAGGCGGTGAACTACCTCACCAACGCGGCGTACACGACCGGCGACGTCCTGACGGTGGACGGCGGTCGCCACATCGTCTGACGCCGACGCCCCGCCCCTGGAGAGCAGACGGCCCCCGCGGCCGACGGCCTCCGTGGTTGTTGTCCTCGGCGGCGTGGCTTCGGGTGGACGCTCGGCACCAAAGCCGGATGCCCCGTGAGCGCAGAGCGGAGGGTGCGCGGATCCGTGCCCAGCGCCTGGGCAATGGGCAACGGCCTCTGCCCCGCACCGACATGACGGTGCAGATCATCGATATCAAGATCAGAGGTGAGCAGACAGGAGAAACGCTCCCGGCTGTCAGTGGGCCAAGATATGGTCCCCTCGCAAGATCCCGCACATCAAGATCTTCAAGGGGGAACTCCGCCATGAGCAACACCGACAGCACGCACGGGGGATTCACAGCCGAGGAGCGGGCCGCGATGAAGGACCACGCCAAAGAGCTGAAGACGGCGGCCCGCCGCAGCTCGCGCGCGGACAAGGCGGCGGAGGCGGAGCGGGACGTGCTCGCGAAGATCGCCGAGATGCAGGACTCGGACCGGATCATGGCCGAGCGCGTCCATGCCGTCATCACAGCCAGCGCGCCGACCCTCGCGCCGAAGCTCTGGTACGGGATGCCCGCCTATGCGCTGGACGGCAAGGTCGTCTGCTTCTTCCAGAGCGCGGAGAAGTTCAAGGCGCGCTACGCGACGCTCGGGTTCAGCGACCAGGCGAAGCTGGACGACGGCACGATGTGGGCGGCCGGTTTCGCCCTGACCGGGGTGACGGCCGACGTGGAGGCGCGGATCGGTGCGCTCGTGAAGCAGGCGGTGAGCTGAGGCGCGTACCCGGTGAACGGGCTGGGCCTGCGGCACCTTTACGTGCTCGGCGGCCTGGCGCACGTTGTGGCCGCGGGCACCGGGGGGAACGGCAACGCCGGACCGGTGACCGTACGGGCAGCTCGTGTTGGGGGTCGGCATCGTGTTTCGTGAACCTCACGGACAGCCTGGAACACCCACGCCCAGAGGACTTCCCGACAGTCGGGACCATGCTCGACGAGAAGGAAATGCCTCCCGGGGACTCCTGAAGTCCGCCGAAGTCATCCGCGAAGAGCTCGCGCGGACAGGTGCGATGGAGCACCCGGGAGTGGATGAGGCACGGGCCCGGCGATCACGGAATTGCGATCCTCCGTGACCACTGGGGAGATCTGTGCCCGCACTGCCGTCATGGCTGACGCTTCAGCTGATACGAGTTCCTGCGCCGCTGACATGGACGCGCGGGTCTCCCGCGCGCAGCGTCACGGTGAGCTCGCCGGGGCGACCCAGGTCCTCGCCCTGATGCAGGGTGAGGACGGCGTCCTCGGGGACCAGGCCGAGCTCACGCGCGTACGCACCGAACGCGGCGGCCGCGGCGCCGGTCGCCGGGTCCTCGACGACGCCGCCGACGGGGAAGGGGTCACGGACATGGAAGACGGTGGCCGACTCCCGCCATACCAACTGGACCGTGGTCAGGTCCAAGCGGCGCATCAGGGCTTCGAGGCGCGCGAAGTCGTACGCGAGATCCGCGAGGCGGGCACGCGTCGCCGCCGCGAGGACGAGATGGCGGGCGCCGGCGAACGCGATACGGGGCGGGAAGGCCGGGTCGAGATCGGCTACCGGCCAGCCGAGCGCGGCGAGCGCCTCATCGAGGTCGGCGTCGGCGATCTCCTCGATGTGCGGCTCGACACTGGTGAGCGTGGCCCGGAACGTCCCGCCCTCCTCGGCCACCTCCACCGGCACGGTGCCCGCCCGCGTCGCGAACACCAGCTCCCCGGAGCCAATCCGCTCGGCAAGCGCGACGGCGGTCGCGACGGTGGCGTGCCCGCAGAACGGCACCTCGGCCTTGGGGCTGAAGTACCGGACGCTGTACGCCCGTCCCTCCTGGCCGCCGAGGCCCTCCGGGGGCGCGGTCAGGAACGCGGACTCCGAGTATCCGAGATCGGCGGCGATGGCCAGCATGTCACTGTCGTCCAGGGCGCTGGCGTCCAGAACGACGCCGGCGGGGTTTCCGCCGGCGGGGTCACTGGAGAAGGCGGTGTATCGCAGCACCTCGGGGCGGGGCTCATTCGTCGTCATGCTCGCGGCAACACCGGGCGGGCCCGGGGCCATTCCCGGATGGCTGTGTACGCGAGTTGCGGCTCTGGCTCAACTTCTGTGGTGCTTCCTCTCGGCACGGCCCGGCTAGGGTGTCGCGTCGTGACGGTTTTGATCGTTGGTGGTTCCGGGTTCTTGGGTGCCGAGCTGGTCCGGCAAGCGGCAGTGGCCGGGGACACGACGGCCGCGACCTACGCGACCAGGCCCGGGAGCACTCAAGAGGTCGCGTGGCACGCCCTCGACCTGCGGGATCCCGGCAGCGTGGAAGCGGTCGTGGCCGAGGTCAGCCCTCGTGTCATCGTCAACGCATCGAGCGGTAAGGCGGACTGGACGGTCACGGCCGAGGGTCCTGTCCGTCTGGCGATGGCTGCGGCGAAGTCCGGCATCCGGCTGATCCATGTCTCCAGTGACGCCGTGTTCTCCGGCGCCCGCGTCCACTACGACGAGTCCTGCCTACCCGATCCCGTCACCCCGTACGGGGCAGCGAAGGCCGCGGCGGAGACAGGGGTTCTTCTCGTTCATCCGGACGCCGTGGTCGCCCGCACCTCGCTGATCATCGGCGACGGGCAGTCCGTACACGAACGTGCTGTGCACGAACTTGCCGCCGAGCCCGGTGCCGGCGTCTTGTTCACAGACGACATCCGTTGCCCGGTGCATGTGGCCGACTTGGCCGCAGCTCTCATGGAACTCGCGTCGAAAGATGCGAGCGGCATCCACCATCTCGGTGGCAATGAAGCCCTCAGCCGTCACGAACTCGGCATCCTCATAGCCAGGCGCGACGGACTCGACCACTCCCGACTGCCCACGGGTCTGCGGGCAGACAGCAAGCTTCCCGGGGGCCTCGACGTACGCCTCGACAGCCGCGCGACCCAGCGCCAACTGCGCACCACGCTGCGCGGCGGCCACCAGTTCCTCACCCCGGCGGCTTGAACGCCCGGAGCCCGGCGGCTCGCTGTCGCAGATCAGGCACGTGATCCGCTGAGCGCTGACGCACCACCACAGAACTTGGGCCAGACCCCGAGGTGCGACCGTCGTATCAACGCGAGAATGGGGGTCGTACTCTCGCTTGATTACCCGATGCACGCGACTTCGAGAGTCACTCGCCTTCACCGGCCAACCGGCTTGTGAAACGTAGCGGTGGCAAGGCCGACAGCCCGGTCGATTGTGGAGGTCCGCACGCCGAACTGGGCGCGTCATCAAGGCATACGATCAGGCGCTCTTCGCTCTGGAAGGTGATCTGTCGATGCCGGTGCCGAGTCTGCTCGCGGTCTTCGCTCACCCGGACGACGAGTCCCTGTGGTCGGGCGGAGTGCTTGCCCGGCACGCGGCCGCAGGGGCTCGAACTGCGGTTGTTACGGCGACCTGGGCCGCTCACACTCAGCGCGGCGCGGAACTGGCCGAAGCGCTTCGGATCCTCGGCGCAGACGAGCCTCGCATGCTCGGTTACGCCGACGCCTGGGCACCTCAGTCAGCTTCGGGCAGCGTGCGGTTCTGCGATGCGCCGCTCGATGAGACGGTGGGGCGGTTGGTCGCGCAGGTGCGGGAGTTTCGTCCGGAGGTCGTGGTCACCCACGACGCCTACGGTGGGCTGACCGGTCATCCGGACCATGTGCACACCCACCGGGTGACCACGCTCGCAGTCCAGGCAGCCGGACTTGAACGGCTCTATCCGGGTGCGGGTGACCCCTGGCAGCCGAGCGCCCTCTACCTGGCCACGCACCCGCACTCGGCTGTACGGACGCTGAGCGACCTGGCCCGTGCCGGGAAGGCGATGAACAGTGTTCCGGACGAGCGGATCACCGCGACTGTCGATGTCAGCCCTTGGCTGGAGCAGAAATGGGCTGCCGTGCTGGCCCATCGCACCGAGGTGGAGCGAGGGGCCGCACCGGGTCTGCTCGCGGGCCTCCCGGAAGCCGTCCGGGAGCGGATTCTCTCCACCGAGTGGTACATCCGCCAGGACACCGTCTCCCCCGTGGCAGATCAAACCGAACTGACAGCCTGAACATGACGGGCCGCAGTGATGACCAGCAGTCTGACGGACTCGCATCGCGCCACCCACCGTGGCGCGAGTTCGGTGACAAGCTCGACAAGGCGTCCCCGTGACAGCCCGCAGAAGGCGAATGGGGACATGGCCGCACAGGCCTGACCATGGTTC
Source organism: Streptomyces sp. NBC_00775 (assembly GCF_036347135.1). Classification (NCBI taxonomy): domain Bacteria; kingdom Bacillati; phylum Actinomycetota; class Actinomycetes; order Kitasatosporales; family Streptomycetaceae; genus Streptomyces; species Streptomyces sp. NBC_00775. Next base: position 10,356,086 of record NZ_CP108938.1, on the reverse strand, counting down.
ACACCTCGACAACCTGGTGGGCCACCAGCACGTCACCGTCTGCGTGAAGACGCGGTCAGGCTGGCTGCCACAGCTCGACCCGATTGCCCTCAGGATCGGTGACCCAGCCGAATCGACCGACACCCTCCATGTCCTGCGTCTCTTCAGCCACGTCCGCTCCCTTGGCGCGCAATTGCGCGAGCATCGCTTCCAGGTCGCGGACCCGGAAGTTGAGCATGGTCTGCTGGGCGCGGGACCCGAAGTAGTCGCTCTCGGACTCGAACGTCGCGAACACCGTCAGCCCGGCGTCCTGACGCCACAGGCCGTTCTCATCGGCGTCCAGGCCCAGGCAATCGCGGTACCACGCGCCCAGGGCCACCGGGTCGGCGGCCCGCAGGAAGTAGCCACCGACTCCAAGCACACGTTCCATGCCGCCATCTTGCCAGGGCGGTGATCGGGCGTGGTGGCACCACACCATCGCCCGCTTCGCACTCCCGTCTCAATCGCGGGGGAACTCGTACGTCGTCGCCACGAGCAGTTCCTCTGCGCTGGACGTCCGAAGACGGTCCGTCCTGTCGGCGAAGTAGCGCTGGTTGAGCATGGCCGCCGACACATGCCGGGCCTCTTTCAAACCCATGTCGCGGGCCAGTGCCAGCATCTCCTGCGGGGTGAAGAAGCTGATGAAGGGCGTCCCTGATGCTCGGGCGCCGTGCTCCGCCGCCTGGCGCATGGGGCGAGCCTCCTCATCTACGAGCTCCAGCGGCGGCATGAACGACATGGCCAGCGTGGAACCGGGGGCGAGCACTGCCACCTGGCGCAGTGTGGCCGCGTTCGCGTCCTTGGTGAGGTACATGGAGACGCCCGTGGAGGCCACCACCGCCGGTTGCCCCGCGTCGAAGCCGGCGGCCACCAGCTGCTCCCACCACGAGTCGCCCGCTTCGAAGTCGACCGGCACGAGCCGCAGCCACTCGGGGACACCGAAGCCGAGCTCCATCAGGCGCTGCCGCTTCCAGGCCTGCGGGCCGGGCTGGTCGACCTCGAACACCCGTAGGCGGGAGGCGATCTCCGGCCTGCGCTGCGCGAAGGTGTCCAGGCCCGCGCCGAGGATGACGTACTGACCGACGCCCCGACCGACCTGCTCGACGACCAGATCCTCGACGAAACGAGCCCGGGCCACGATGCCCGCCCGAACGCGCCTCATGGCGTGCGGGTCCATGTCCGGGCGGCGGCGCCAGCCGTCGTCCGGGGCCGCCAGCCGCAGGCCGACCTCGTCCTCGAGCACGTGTGGCGGCGGATCGACCTGGACGTGCATGGCCCGCCACAAGGCGACCCGCTCCGCCGTACTGTCCACCGCCGCAGCTTGCTCGTCGCCCATGATGATGTCCCCTCCCGTTGCAGGTCGTCCCTCGTACTTCGCAACGCTAGGCAGGCGGATGCTTACGGCGCTTCTTCAGAATTGCGGTTCGATCACCGGCTCCAAGGTCGGCTTCTCCGTGGCCCAGAACGTCGCAGGCACCAGCGTGACTTAGCCCCATCACCAACGCCGCAGGCCACCTCCGCACGGTCCAGGACAGATAGCAACGCCCGCTCTCCCCCTCGCCGAGGCGGAGCCCGGTGGTCGTCCGCCGTAGCGCCCCCGCCGCCTGGATCGTCCCGCGTCGACCGGCTGTAGCCTCGGCCCTTATGAGTTGGCTTCCTGGGGACTTCGTCCACCCCGTCTACGTGCCCGTGCCCGACACCGCGCTGCATCTGCGGCCGATCCGGGAGGCGGACACCGCGATCGACTACCCCGCCGTGATGGGCTCCCGAGAGCGCTTGTGGGAGATCTTCGGCCCGGCCTGGGCCTGGCCCAAGGAGACGATGACCTATGAAGAGGACCGCATCGACTTGCTGCGGCACGAGAAGGAGATAGCCGCGCACCAGTCGTTCAACTACGCGCTGCTGGACGAGGAGGAGACGGCGATCCTCGGCTGCGTCTACATCGACCCGCCCGAGCGCACCGGCTCCGACGGCGAGGTCTCCTGGTGGGTGGTGGACGACCTCGTCGGCGGCGAGGTGGAGCGCGCGCTCGACGCGCTGGTGCCGCAGTGGATCGCCGCCGACTGGCCCTTCCAGCAGCCCCGTTGTCTGGGCCGCGACATCACCTGGCAGGACTGGCTCGCGCTGCCCCGCGCCTCGTGACGAGGTGAGCACTGCGACGGCTGACGTGCGGCCACCGTGAGATCACCGGTTCGCCCCGAGCCGTCGCGCCATCGCCGACGCCGTGGTGTCGTCGAGCCTCAACAGACTGACGGCCCTGCAGACCCTGTCCACCACCGATGTCGGGATCGCGGGTGACAGATTCGGTTGCCCGGTCACTGCTGATCTTGGAAGGCCTCGTTCCGTCTCGCCCTCGCGCCACGCCGTGGACCCGGACACCACGAGACGGCTCACCCGGGTTCATCCGCGAGAGCCAAAAAGAGTTTGGCGGCGATGTCGAGAACCCGTGTCCGGCTCCGTCCCCGCAGTGAACGCGACCACAATGGGTCGCACAGCACCGAGGAGAACCACGATGGCCAAGTACCTGCTGCTCAAGCACTACCGAGGCGCCCCGGCCGCGGTCAACGACGTGCCCATGGACCAGTGGACGCCGCAGGAGATCTCGGACCACGTGCAGTACATGAACGACTTCGCGGCACGGCTCGAGAAGACCGGCGAGTTCGTCGACGGTCAGGCGCTCGCCCCCGAGGGGACGTTCGTCCGGTACGACGGCGAGGGCCGCCCGCCGGTCACCGACGGCCCGTTCGCCGAGACCAAGGACCTCATCGCCGGCTGGATGGTGATCGACGTCGACAGCTACGAACGCGCCGTCGAGCTGGCCGGGGAGCTGTCAGCCGCCCCCGGGGCGGGCGGGAAGCCGATCCACGAGTGGCTCGAGCTGCGCCCGTTCCTGGGCGTGCAGCCCAACACCATGGAGTGCCACTGAAGTGAACGAGGTCCTGCTCCGGAGCCTCACGCCGGGCGTGCTCGCCATCCTCGTCCGCCGCGGAGCCGATTTCGCGGCGGCCGAGGACGCCGTGCAGGACGCGCTGGTCGAGGCGGTCCGCGTCTGGCCGGCCGACCCGCCGCGGGATGCGAAGGGCTGGCTGGTCACCGTGGCCTGGCGCAAGTTCCTCGACCAGGCCCGCGCGGACTCCGCCCGCCGCCGGCGTGAGGACCTCGTCGACGAGGAACCGGCGCCAGTTCCCGCACCCGCGGTGGACGACACGCTCCAGCTCTACTTCCTGTGCGCCCACCCGTCGCTGACGCCGTCGTCCGCGGTCGCGCTCACGCTGCGCGCCGTGGGCGGGCTGACCACCCGCCAGATCGCCCAGGCGTATCTGGTGCCCGAGGCGACCATGGCGCAGCGGATCAGCCGGGCCAAGCGCACCGTCTCCGGCGTGCGGTTCGACCAGCCCGGCGACGTCGCCACCGTGCTGCGCGTCCTCTACCTGGTCTTCAACGAGGGCTACTCCGGCGACGTCGACCTCGCCGCCGAGGCCATCCGGCTCACCCGGCAGCTCGCGGCAGCGATCGACCACCCCGAGGTGGCGGGGCTGCTCGCCCTCATGCTGCTCCACCACGCGCGGCGCGCCGCCCGGACCGCGCCCGACGGCAGCCTGGTGCCGCTCGCCGAGCAGGACCGCGGCCTGTGGGACACCGCGTCGATCTCCGAGGGCGTCGAGATCCTGCAGGCGGCCCTCGCCCACGACCGCCTTGGCGAGTTCCAGGCCCAGGCCGCCATCGCGGCACTCCACGCCGACGCGCCCACCGCCGAGGAGACCGACTGGGTGCAGATCGTCGAGTGGTACGACGAGCTCGCGCGCCTGACCGACAGCCCGGTCGTCCGGCTCAACCGCGCGGTGGCCGTCGGCGAGGCCGACGGACCGCGCGCCGGCCTCAACGCACTCGCGGCGCTGGACGACTCACTGCCCCGCCACACCGCGGTGGCGGCCTACCTCCACGAGCGCGACGGCGACCTGGCGACGGCGGCACGGCTGTACGCCGAGGCGGCCCAAAAAGCACCCAACCTCCCCGAGCGCGACCACCTGACGCGCCAGGCCGCCCGGCTCAACGCCCGTCGGTGTCGCTGACGGGTCCCGCTCGGACTTTCCCGCGCCACTGGCGCGGCCCCATGGCCAGAGCGGCTGCCTCAAAGTGGCAGGCGGGTCGGGACCAGCTGCACGACGCGTTGCCGACGGGGAAGCTCGGCGACGACGACATGCGCGCTGGAGGCAGCGTGTCTCCACAGACCAGAAGATCCGGCCTAACCCCCGCGCTTCAATCCGGCAGAGCCCCTGCGCTTCAATGGCGCACGCCCCCCCACCGTGCCCTCCCGTCGTCGACGACCCCAGTTCTCAGGCCTCAGTAGGCGGTGAGCCCGTGTTCCCTGAACTGCTCACGGACGCGCTCCGTCAGCGCCGGGTCGGGAACCGGGTTGTCCCGCAGCGGGAAGGGGACCCCGAGAGCCTCGTACTTCGAGGCGCCCAGCTTGTGGAACGGGAGGACGTCCACGCGGTCGACGTTGCCGAGACCGGCGACGAAGCGGGCGAGCCCGTTCACGGCCTCCGGATCGTCGGTCCAGCCGGGGACGAGAACGTAGCGGATCCACACCGCGATGCCGAGGCTGTCCAGGCGGGTGGCGAAGTTGAGCGTGGGGGCCAGTTCTCCGCCGGTCAGCTTCCGGTAGGCGCGAATGTCGAAGGACTTGATGTCCAGGAGTACCAGGTCCGTGTCGACGAGGAGTTCGTCGGAGGCGCGCTCGCCGAGGAAGCCGGAGGTGTCGAGTGCGGTGTGCAGCCCCACCTCCTTGCAGCGGCGGAGGAGTTCGGCGGTGAAGGCGGGCTGGAGCAATGGCTCGCCTCCCGTGATCGTCACCCCTCCCCCGGCCGTGGTGACGAAGCCCCGGTACTTCTCGGTCTCCGCCATCACCTCGTCGACCGTGACCTCGCGGCCGTCCCGCATGTGCCAGGTGTCGGGGTTGGCGCAGTACAGGCACCGCAGCGGGCAGCCGCTGGTGAAGAGGACGAACCGGGTCCCGGGACCGTCCACGCCGGTGGACAGGTCCCAGGAGTGGATCCGGCCCGTCGTCACGACCTTCATCGCGCTCACAGCGATCCGTGGAAGGTGCGGCTGATCACGTCGAGCTGCTGCTCACGGGTCAGACGGACGAAGTTGACGGCGTAGCCGGAGACGCGGATGGTCAACTCCGGGTACTTCTCGGGGTGTTCCATCGCATCCTCCAGCGTGGTCCGGTCCAGGACGTTGACGTTCATGTGGAAGCCGCCGGAGGCCGTGTACGCGTCGAGGATGCCGACCAGGTTCCCGGCCCGCTCGCCGGGCGCGTGTCCCAGGCCCTCCGGGGTGATCGTCGTCGTCAGTGAGATGCCGTCGCGGGCCTGCTCGTACGGCAACTTGGCGACCGACAGGGCGGAGGCGGCCACACCGTGCCGGTCACGCCCGTTCATGGGGTTGGCCCCAGGTGCGAAGGGCTGTCCGGCGCGCCGGCCGTCGGGGGTGTTGCCGGTGTGTTTGCCGTAGACGACGTTCGAGGTGATGGTCAGTACGGACTGGGTGTGCTCGGCGTTCCGGTAGGCCGGGTGCTTGCGCACCTTGGCCATGAAGGACTCGACCAGGCCGGCCGCGAGGGCGTCGGCGCGGTCGTCGTTGTTCCCGTACGCCGGCCAGCCGCCTTCGGTCTCGAAGTCGACGGCCAGCCCGGTGTCGTCCCGGATCACCTTCACCCGGGCGTATTTGACGGCGGACAGGCTGTCGGCGGTGACCGAGAGACCCGCGACGCCACAGGCCATGAAGCGGTGCACCGGGTGGTCGTGCAGCGCCATCTCGATACGCTCGTAGGCGTACTTGTCGTGCATGAAGTGGATGACGTTGAGCGTGTTGACGTACGTCCCCGCCAGCCAGTCCAGCATGCGGTCGTACGCCGCCGACAGCTCCTCGTAGTCCAGGTACTCCCCGGTCAACGCGGGTGCCTGGGGAGCGATCTGCTCGCCGGTCAGCTCGTCCCGGCCACCGTTGATCGCGTACAACAGGGCTTTGGCGAGGTTGACCCGTGCCCCGAAGAACTGCATCTGCCTGCCGACCGCCATCGCCGACACACAGCACGCGATCGCTGTGTCGTCCCCGGTGCGCGGGCGCGTCAGCTCGTCGGACTCGTACTGGACGGCGCTGGTGTCGATGGAGACCTGGGCACAGAACTCCTTGAAGCCCGCGGGCAGTCGGGGCGACCACAGCACGGTCAGGTTGGGTTCAGGGGCCGGGCCGAGGTTGTAGAGGGTCTGCAGGAAGCGGAAGGAAGTGCGGGTGACCAGGGGACGCCCGTCCGTGCCGATGCCGCCCAGGGACTCCGTCACCCAGGTCGGATCGCCGGAGAACAGCGCGTCGTACTCGGGGGTGCGCAGGAACCGTACGATCCGCAGCTTGATCACGAAGTCGTCGATCAGGTCCTGGGCGCGGGACTCGTCGAGCATCCCCTCCTCCAGGTCCCGTTGCAGGTAGACGTCCAGGAAGGTGGAGGTGCGGCCCAGCGACATGGCGGCGCCGTTCTGTTCCTTCACGGCGGCGAGATAGCCGAGGTAGAGCCACTGCACGGCCTCGCGGGCGGTGGTCGCGGGGCGGGAGACGTCGCAGCCGTACGAGGCCGCCATCCGCGTCAGTTCGTCCAACGCCCTTATCTGCTCGGCCAGTTCCTCCCGGTCGCGGATGACGTCGGACGTGGACGGCTGTGCGTCCAACCGAGCGCGCTCCGCGTGCTTGGCCTCGATCAGTCGGGCGGTGCCGTACAGCGCCACGCGCCGGTAGTCGCCGATGATCCGGCCGCGGCCGTAGGCATCGGGCAGTCCGGTGATGATCCCGGCCTTGCGGGCGGCGCGCATCTCGGGTGTGTAGGCGTCGAAGACACCGTCGTTGTGGGTCTTGCGGTAGGTGCCGAAGACGCGGGTGACGAAGGGGTCGGGCTCGTAGCCGTATGCCTTCAGGCTGTTCTCGACCATCCGCAAGCCGCCGTTGGGCATGATCGCGCGCTTCAGCGGGGCGTCGGTCTGCAGGCCGACGATCAGCTCCCGCTCACGGTCGATGTATCCGGGCGCGTGCGAGGTAATCGTCGACGGCGTCCTGGTGTCGACGTCCAGGATGCCCCTGCGCCGTTCCTCCGGGAACAGGGCGCTGACCTTCTCCCACACGGTGCGGCTGCGGTCCGTCGGGCCGGTCAGGAAGGCCGCGTCGCCCTCGTACGGGGTGTAGTTGGCCTGGATGAAGTCGCGTACGTCGACGCGCTCGCGCCATTGCGTTCCGGCGAAACCGCGCCATGCCTCGGGCGCACGTGTCCCGGCTGTCACTGTCGCTGTCATCGCCGGTTCTCTCCCTTGTTCCGCACTGGAATGTCTCCCTTTCCATACTCGTGCGACACGATCGCCGTCAGGAGGGGCCGGGCAGGGCCCACGGCCCCGCCGTCCGGCCCACCCGGCGGGGCCGTCCGGCCCCCTTGTCACGGGCACTCACGCGGCGGACAGATCCGGCCGGACGAGGGTGCCCGAGCTGCCGTGGACGATCTCGTACGCCGCGTCCAGGGATCCGATCGCGGCCAGTCCTCCGGTGTGTTCGACGAACCGGGCGGCGGCCTCGGTCTTGGGGCCCATGGAGCCGTCGGGGAAGCCGCCGCGGCGCAGCTCGGCTGGGGTGGCGCCGAGGACGGGCCGCTGGTCGGGAGTGCCGTAGCCGTCGTAGACGCACGGCACGTCGGTGAGGATGAGGAGGAAGTCCGCCTTCAGGTCCTCGGCGAGCAGCGCCGCGGTGAGGTCCTTGTCGATGACGGCCTCTGCCCCGGTGAGTGCGCCTGTGTCGTGGTCGGCGGTGACGGGGACGCCTCCGCCGCCGGCGCAGATGACGAGCGTGCCGCTGTTCAGCAGTTCGTGGACGGTGTCGGTCTCCAGAACGCGTTCGGGTGCCGGGGAGGGGACGACGCGGCGCCAGCCGGTGGTGTCGGCGGCGATGCGCCAGCCGCGTTGGCGGGCGAGCGTGGACGCGATCTCGTAGGGGTAGACCTGGCCGACGAACTTGGTGGGGTGGTCGAAGGCGGGGTCGTCGGCCCGGACGAGGGTGTGGGTGACCAGCGCGGCGATCCGCCGTCCGGGCAGGGCGTCGTGCAGGGTGCGGGCCAGCAGGGAGCCGATCATGCCCTGGGTCTGGGCGCCGAGCAGGTCCAGCGGGTAGGGGGCGCTCAGCGCGGGGTCGGCGGCGCTCTCGACGGCGAGCAGGCCGATCTGGGGGCCGTTGCCGTGGGTGATGACGATCTCGTGTTCCTGGGCGAGGGCGGCGATCGCGGTGGTCACCCGGTCGATGTTCGCCTCCTGGACGGCCGCGTCGGGGCGTTCGCCGCGGTGCAGCAGGGCGTTGCCTCCGAGGGCGATGACGATGCGCATGGCTCAGTCCTCCAGAGTGGCGACGAGTACGGCCTTGATGGTGTGCAGGCGGTTCTCGGCCTGGTCGAAGACGACGGAGGCGGGTGAGGAAAAGACCTCGTCGGTGACTTCGAGGCCGTCCAGACCGTAGGTGTCGAGCAGTTCGCGGCCGAGGTGGGTGTGGTGGTCGTGCAGGGCGGGCAGGCAGTGCATGAACTTCACGTCAGGGTTTCCGGTGAGGGCGAGGGTCTTGTCGTTGACCTGGTAGGGAAGCAAGAGTTCGATGCGCTCGCGCCAGGTGGCGGCGGGTTCGCCCATGGAGACCCAGACGTCGGTGTGCAGGAAGTCCGCTCCGCGTACGGCGGTCTCGACGTCCTCGGTGAGGGTGATCCGGGCCCCGCTGTCTTCGCCGAGCGCGCGGCAGGCGGCGACCAGTTCGGGTGCCGGCCACAGCGCCTCGGGCGCGGCGATCCGTACGTCCATGCCGAGCAGGGCGCCCATCGACAGCAGCGAGTTGCCCATGTTGTTGCGGGCGTCGCCGAGGTAGCAGTAGCTGATCTCCGGCACTGGTTTGGGGCTGTGTTCGTGCATGGTGAGGACGTCGCACAGGCTCTGGGTGGGGTGTGCGGTGTCGGTGAGGCCGTTGTAGACGGGGACGCCGGAGTGGGCGGCGAGTTCGGTGACGATCGACTGGGCCGCGCCGCGGTACTCGATGCCGTCGAACATCCGGCCGAGGACGCGGGCGGTGTCGGCGATGGACTCCTTGCTGCCCACGTGGGTGTCGCCGGGGCCGAGGTAGGTGGTGGCGGCGGCGCCCTGGTCGGCCGCGGCGACCTCGAAGGCGCAGCGGGTGCGGGTGGAGGTCTTCTCGAAGATCAGCGCCAGGTTCTTGCCGGTCAGCCGGGGCTGTTCGGTGCCGGAGCGCTTGGCCGCCTTGAGGTCGGCGGCCAGGTCCAGGAGGTGGTGGATCTCGGCGGCGGTGAAGTCGAGTTCGCTCAGGTAGGAGCGTCCTCGCAGGTCCGTGGTCATGGGATTCCTCGCTGGTGCGGTGGGAGCGGGCGGGTGCCTGGGTGTCGTCGGGGCGTATGGCCGTGTCGGTGCGGCAGGCCTCAGTTGGCCGGGTCGCGTTCGATCGGGCAGCTCATGCAGCGCGGGCCGCCCCGGCCGCGGCCGAGTTCGGCGCCGGCGATGGTGACGATCTCGATGCCCTGCTTGCGGAGGTAGGTGTTGGTGGTGACGTTGCGCTCGTAGCCGACGACGACACCCGGGGCGAGTGCGAGGAAGTTGCTGCCGTCGTCCCACTGCTCGCGCTCGGCGCCCGCGAGGTCCTGCGGCGCGGACAGCATGCGGACCTTGTCCAGGTCGAGCGCCTCGGCCAGCGCTGTCGCCAGGTCGGAGTTCGGGATGACGTCGAAACCGGTCGGGTAGGCGTCGCTGGGCCGCAGGGTCCACGAGCGCAGGGAGTCGGCGAGGCCGGGATAGACGGCGAAGGCGTCGCGGTCGAGCATGGTCAGCACGGTGTCGAGGTGCATGTACGCGCGGGTGGCGGGGAGTTGGACGGCTATCAGCCGGGTGGCCGTGCCGGTGGAGAAGAGCCGGGCGGCCAGGTTCTCCACGGCCTGGGCGGTGGTCCGCTCCCCCATGCCGACCATGACGGCGCCGTTGCCGAGGACGTGCACGTCGCCGCCTTCGAGTGTCCCGACGGGGCCGTCGAGGACCGGCTCGGGCGCGGCGGAGGCGAACATCGGGTGGAACCGGTAGATGGCCTCGGCGTGCAGGCTCTCGCGCCGCCGGGCGTGCTTGGCCATCGGGTTGACCGACAACCGGTCGTACATCCAGCAGGAGTTGTCGCGTGGGAAGAGGTGGTTGGGCAGTGGGGCGAGCGCGAAGGCCTCGGTGTCCAGCGCGTGCCAGACCAGGCTGTGCGGGGTGGTGAGCGGCAGGTCGCTCTTCAGCATGCCGCCGATCAGGTATCCCACGAGGCTCTCGCCGTCCAGCTCGGCGCAGCGCTCGCGTACCGCGTCCAGCAGGGCGGGGCCCATGGTCGCTGGGGTGACGACCCGGTCCAGGAGCCAGTCGCGGCCCTCGGGCACCTCCAGGGTCTGGGCCAGCAGGTCGGCGAAGTAGTGCACCCGGGCGCCGTGGTCGCGCAGCACCTGGGCGAAGGCGTCGTGCTCCTCACGGGCGCGCTTGGCCCAGAGGATGTCGTCGAACAGCAAGGAGTCGACGTTGCGCGGGGTCAGCCGGGAGAGTTCCAGGCCGGGGCGGTGCAGGATCACCTGGCGGAGGCGGCCGACTTCGGAGTCGACGTGGAAGGCGGTGGTGGCGTTCATGGCGGGGCTGCTCCTGTGGTCGTACGGGTGCGGGGCTGGCTCGGGGCGCGGTCAGTCGCGGTTGCGGAGGCGGTTCCTCCGGAGGGCACCGGTGCGGCTCGTGGGCACGGCACGGGAGATCCGCCTGGCCGTCGGGATGGCGGTCTCGGGAGCCCTGTCGTCGGTGAGAGGCCCGGGGGCCGTCGACTGCTCGCCGTACACCCCTTGGCCCCGCTTCAGCCACACGTACACCGGCAGTCCGAGCAGCAGGACGAACAGCCCGTAGTAGACGGTCTGGTAGCCGCTGCCCTGGATCGACCAGTACGAGAAGGCCATCGCGAGGACGGAGACGGTGATGTCGCGGGCCAGCCGCCGGGGGCTGAGGGTCTCGCGTCCGCGGACCAGCAGCCAGTACAGCTGGGCGGCGGCGGAGAAGAGGTACGGGATCACGGCGGTCAGCACGCTCAGCAGCACGATCTTGGTGAAGACGTCGTCGAAGCGCGTGTAGCTGAACACGGTGATCAGCGAGGCAAGGACGGTGGAGGCCACGATGCCGAAGACCGGGACGCCGTTCTCGCCGCGCAGCTTCGCGAAGGCCCCGGGGAAGAGTCCGTCGCGGGCGGCGGCGTACGGCATTTCGGCGCAGAGCATGGTCCAGCCGTTGAGGGCGCCGATGCCGGAGATGATGGCGGCCACCGCGACCGTGTAGCCGGCCCAGGTGCCGCCGAAGATGTTGTTGGCGGCGTCGGTGAAGGGCGCGGTGGAGGCGCCGAGTTCGCCGTGCGAGACGGTGCCGAAGACGGCGAGGGTGCCCAGGATGTAGATGACGGCGCAGGCGAGGGTGCCGTACACGGTGGCGCGCGGCACGTTGCGGCCCGGCTCGCGGACCCGGCCGGCGACCACGGAGGCGGCCTCCAGGCCCAGGTAGCTGAACAGGGCGATGGCCGCGGCGGCCGAGATCGCGCCCAGCGCCGACTGGCCGCTGGCGTTGAAGGAACCGAAGTTGTGCGGATCGATGAACAGCAGGCCGATGGTGGCCATGAAGACCAGCGGGATGAACTTCAGTACGGTGGTGACCACTTGGACGGCGCCGATGTTCCGTACGCCCGTGAGGTTGATCGCGGCCGGGATCCACAGCCCGACCAGCGCGATGAGCACCGACATCGCCGTGCGGTGGCCGGTGTTGACGAACACCTCGACATATCCGACCCACGCCACCACGATCGCGGCGTTCCCGGCCCACGCGGTAATCCAGTACGACCAGGCGTTGAGGAAGCCGGCGAACTCGCCGAAGGCCTCCCTGGCGTAGACGTACGGACCGCCGCTCGCCGGGACACGCTTCGACAGCGCCCCGAAGGTCACCGCCAGCGCGAGCGCGCCGAGCGTGACGACGCCGAACGCCACGAGCGAGATCGGCCCGTACGGTGCCAGGGCCGACGGGAGCGCGAAGACTCCGGTGCCGATGATGCTGCCGATCACGAGCGCGGTCGCCGAGGGAAGGCCGAGGGCCGCCCTGGGGGACGGCCTCTCGTCGCTTCTTTGGGTGCTGGACATGGCTGTGCTCCTTGCGCGGGTCGTTGGGGACGGGCTGCGGATGACTCGATCCGCGAACGATCCTGCTCGGCGGCCGTCATCGCGGTCAGTGGCCACCCGACCCCCGCCGGGCCCATTGGTCCCATTCGGGAGTCCCGAACGGCCCTGTGCTCCGCCTCCCCGGTGGGTGGGGATGCGAAGCACAGGGCCGTTGACGTGGCGCGGGTCTGGTCAGGAGGACAGGTCCACCCCGTACATCGTGTGGCCTCCGACGAGTTGACGACCGGTCACCAACTCGGGCTCGACACGAATGAAGACCTCCTCGGGCGAGGCCACCCAGGAGCGCGGGCCGGACCGGGTGAGCCGGCCGTTCTCGACGGGACCGGTCACCACGGTCGCGTGGCAGGTGACCGCAACACTCCAACATCAGTACCGCGGAGTCGGTGTCCAGGCACAAGTCGACCGGCAGGACGGCGGGCAGGGCGTGGCGCGTGTGGACGACGCGGCCGATCGCTGCACGGCGCCGGGGTCCGTCACGGCCCGGGCGAAGCCGCGTATGAGCACGCTCCAGCCCTGGCTGAGCGCCTCGTCGATGTGGTCGACCTCGAAGGCGACGTGCGCCCCGACAGCTGTGAGTTCGATCAGCTCAGGGTGGCGGGCGGCCCGGCCGATACCGGGAGGAAGATCGGCGTCGCCTCCGCGCAGGGCCGCCACGCTCGTCTGCGACGCGTCCGTCAGCCGGATGAGGACGGCGGTCCCGGGCATCGCGGTGGACAGTTCCTCCAGATAATGGCCGTAGCCGGGAGCCGTGCCCGCCCGGAATGCCGCCTCCTCCCGGGTCAGTCCGAGTTCCTCGCGTCGCTGAGCGATGCGACGCCCGATGTCGCCCCGTGTGCTGTCCGCGGTGGCGGACACGGCGTTCGACGGTGTCTGCTCCGACGTGGCCCTTCGCTTCCTTGTCTCAGGATGTCCTGATCGTCAGGGCGTCCTGACCGTCAGGGCGTCGTGCTGCGGTGCGCCGAGGACGACCTTGAGCGCGCCGGTGTCGGCGGCCCGTGAGAAGACGTCGTAGGCCTCCTCCATCGCGTCCAGCGGGAAGGTGTGGGTGACCAGGGACGACGTGGGCAGTTGCCCGGCGGCCGTCATACGCAGCAGGGTGGGCGTGGAGTACGTGTCGACCAGGCCGGTGGTGATCGTCACGCTCTTGATCCACAGGTCTTCGAGGTGGAGTGTCACGGGCTTGCCGTGCACGCCGACGTTGGCCACGTGCCCGCCGGGCCGCACCATGCGGGTACACGCCTCGAAGCTCGCCGGCACCCCCACCGCCTCGATGACCACATCGGCCCCCAGGCCCTCGGTGAGGTCGGCGACCAGCTGCTCCGCCTCGTCCCCCGCCGTGGCCACCGCGTCGGCACCGAGGCGCTTGGCGGCGTCCAGCCGGGCCGGGGCCAGGTCCACGGCGATGATCTTCCCAGGGCTGTAGAGCCGTGCCGTGGCGATCGCGGCGAGCCCGATCGGCCCGGCTCCGACCACGACGACGGTGTCCGCGGGCCGTACCCGCCCGTTCAGCACGCCCACCTCGTAGGCGGTGGGGAAGATGTCGGCCAGCAGCACGGCGTCCTTGCTGTCCACGGCACCCGGCAGCAGATGCGTCGACAGATCCGCATGCGGTACGCGGACGTACTCGGCCTGCGTGCCGTCAATCGAGTGGCCGAGGATCCAGCCCCCGCCACCGCGGCACTGCCCATACATGCTTTCCCGGCAGTATCGGCAGCGGCCGCACGCCGTGATGCACGAGACCAGGACACGGTCACCGGGGCGGACCGTGCGGACGTCGCCGCCCACGTCGACGATCTCCCCGACGGCTTCGTGTCCGAGCACCGTGCCGGGGCGTACCTCCGGGACATCGCCCTTGAGGATGTGCAGATCGGTACCGCAGATCGTGACGGCGTCGACACGGACGACCGCGTCGGTGGCATCCTGGATACCGGGATCCGCCACGTCCTCCCACGCGGACTCTCCGGGACCGTGGAACACGAGTGCTTTCATGACGATTCCTTTCTGGACCTGGCGGATGCCTGTGGCGGGGGGGCGACGGCATGTGAGCGCCCTTCGACGGCCTCCTCACGCGTGGATTGACCTTGTATGTCCAGCCTGAGCGTGACACCCGCTGTCCGCTTGGGCCGGTCGGTCCCCCGTAGAGGGACCGGGCAGGGCCGTTCGGGCCGACCGACGGCCTCGCATACGAGCACGGCGTCGTCCTTCCTCGCGGACAAGGGCCGAACGGCTCGCCGCCGGACGCCGGGGAGCACCGGACGGCCCCACGAAGCCGCCCGGACGGCCCCTGCCCTCGTGCGGTCCCCGCTGCCACCGTCCTGTCTACGACGGGACGACGAGGAGGTGCAGTCAGATGCGCGGCACCAAGCGTGTGAGGCAACTGCTGTGGCGGTGGCGCAGCAATCCCCTGCGACGACACGACGATGTCGTCGAGGCCTGGATCGTGCTGGCCGTCTGGGCGGTCATCGCGATCGGCGGCACCCTGGCCGGCATGCTGACCGCCCATGCCGCCGACGGGTCCTTCGCGCGGCTTCGCAGCGAGCGGCACCCGGTCCAGGCCGTCCTCGTCGAGAGCACGGCCCGGACCACGGCGGTCGGGGCGGACACGCCCTACAACCAGGTCCGGGCGACGGTCCGCTGGACGGCGACGGACGGCTCCAAGCACACCGGCCGGGCCCTCGTGAACACCGGGCATCAGACGGGATCGAAGGTCGTTGTCTGGCTGAACAGCAAGGAGCAGCTCACCACGGCGCCGACATCCGCCTCGTCGGCCGCCGTCGAGGCGGCCGTGCTCGGAGCCGGAGCCGCACTTGCCTTCGGTGGCCTGGCTCTCGCCGCCGGGCGCCTCGCACAGTGGCGGCTCGACCAGCGGCGCTACGACCAGTGGGGGCGAGAGTGGGATCAGGTCGGACCGCGGTGGCGGCGCAAGGCCACGTGAGGTGTCACCGGTCCGTACGAAGGTGAGGAGAAAGTGATGCTGCATACGGTGGAGTGGAAGGTTCGCCTCTACCTCTCCGAGGACGGAGGGACGACCAAGGCACGTGTAGTGGTGAACACCGGAACCACGACCCTCACCGGCCACGGGGCCGCGCACTGCAACCCCGCGGACGCCGATGTGCCCGAGATCGGTGACGAACTCGCGGCGGGCAGGGCCATGCACGATCTCGCCCAGCAATTGGTCAACACCGCCGAGCGCGACATCGAGGGCCTGGCCACGCCCGCCACTGGACGAAGCCTTCGCCAGGTGGCCGGATGGCCCATGTGACGGACGCCTGCGCGGCAGCCTCACATCGACTCTGGCCACGCGCACGCCCAGAACCTGGCGACATCGGACATCCACCCCCGATCTCATGTGCCGGGGTGCGGGAGCCGTCGATTCGGTAGGCGCTGTGCTCAGAGACCAAGGCGACGCCGTCAACGCTCCGGCGCAGCCGCTCGATCACGGAGATCAAGCCCTTGACCTCGACGGATCCGCCCAAAATCCCCTGCCCCTCACGCGCCTCGACCGTCACCTGCGCAGGGCCCAACGTCCGCCGCAGCATGTCCCCGGTGATCTCCTCGCGGATGGCGTCGTCGCGCCGCAGGCACCCGCGGCATCTGCTGACGGGCCGGTCGGCCGGAGAACGGTCCGTTCGGCACTCCTGGTGGGGCCGCCCGGGCCATGCGGCGGCGCTCTGCGCGTGGCACGTTGGGTACAGCACCATTCTGAGGAAGGAGCGGCGATCATGCGAGCTCACCTCGGCGACCAGCTCGTTGTCGAAAGCCCGGCCACCGGCGTCACCAGGCGCGACGGCGAGATTGTCGGACTCCACCACGAGGACGGAACCCCTCCCTACGACGTGCACTGGTCGGATACGGACGAGGTGACGCTGGTGTTCCCCGGGCCCGACGCGCACGTCCATCACCTCGAACACGGGCCACGAGAAAGCCCCGCCCCGGTTTCCCCGCCGAGCACGGACGAGGCACGGCAGCAGACGGATGCCGGGGCCGGCACGCCCCCGTCGGACGGGGCGTCCCACGCCGGTGACATCGGCCGACGCATGGCCGCCGCACGCCGGCGCCAGGGGCTGACCCAGGCGGAGACAGCCCGGCGCGCCAAGATGGCGCCCCAGTACCTGGCCTACCTCGAAGAGCGGTCGGCCGACCCGAGCCTGGCGACTCTCATCAGACTGGCCGCCGCGCTGGGCACCTCCGTCGCCGCCCTGCGCGGGGGCGGAATCGATCTCCCGCCAGGCCAGGGCCAGGCACTCCTCGATCCCCAGCTGCGGGACCTCGGCACGGAGGAATGTCGCGCCCACCTCTCCACGCACGGCCTGGGGCGCGTCGCGGTGTCGACCCCTGACGGTCCGGCGGTCGTTCCGGTGAACTACGAGGTCGTCGACAACGCGATCGTCTTCCGGACCGCGCCGAACTCGGCCCCGGCGGAGGCCGTCGGAACGGAAGTCGCCTTCGAGGTCGACCATGTGGACGAGGCCATGAGCCAGGGCTGGAGTGTGCTGGCCGTCGGCCCCGCCCGGGCGGTCACCGAGCCCGACGCGGTGCGAAGGCTGGCCGATCGCGCCCACAGCAAGCCATGGGCGGGGGGCGAACGTGAGCTGTGGGTGTCGATCAGGCCCACCCAGCTCACGGGGCGTCGCATCAGTCCGGCCGATGACAGCGGGCACTGACCGCGCTTCTCCCGACAGGCATTCCACCGCGAGGATCCCGCGACATCCGAGGAGCGGGCCCCGTCCAAGGGCTCGCCGACTTCTGAAGGGAGGCAGCGGTGAGCCAACGAGCACTCTCCCCGGAGCGTGTGGCGACCCTGGTCAACGACGCCACGGCCGCGCCGTCGATGCACAACGCGCAGCCATGGCGCTTCCGCTACTTTCAGAACAGCCGCACGTTCCATGTGCGCGCCGATCTCGGCCGAGCCATGCCCCACTCCGACCCCGACACCCGTGCCCTCCACCTCGGCTGCGGCGCCGCCCTGCTCAACCTGCGGGTCGCGGTGGCCCACGGGGGCTGGTACCCGGCGACCCGGCTGCTGCCCGACCTCGCCGACCCCAGCCTGCTCGCGACCGTACAACTGACCGGGTTCGGCAGCGGCGAGAGCGACCTTGCCACGCTGTATCCGGCGATTCACCAGCGGCACAGCAGTCGTTTCCCGTTCGAGGAGACGGAGATACCCGAGGCCGTACGGACGGCGCTGAGCGACGCCGCCCGTCTGGAGGGGGCGTCGCTGTCCTTCGCCACCGCATGGCATCTGCAGCAGGTGCTGGAGCTCGTCGAGGAGGCCGAGGCACGCAATCGGACCGACCCGGGCAGCGACGAGGACCTCGCCACCTGGACCCGTACCGGCGACCCATCGGTGCCCTCGACGCCCGACGGGGTCCCGGAGTACGCCTTCGGGCCACACAAGCTCGGCGGCAAGGCTCCGGTACGCGACTTCGCGGGCACCAGGTCAGTGGCCGGCCGCACCGCGACAGCGTTCGAACGCTCCCCTCAACTCGCCCTCCTCAGCACATCTCGCGACCGCCTGGAGGACTGGCTGCACGCCGGTCAGGCCATGCAGCACGTGCTGCTGCGCGCCACCCTCGAAGGCCTGTCCAGCTCGTTCGTCACCCAGGCCCTGGAGTGGCCGGACCTGCGCTGGCCGCTGCGGGACCCGATGTCGGGCACCGGCCATGTACAGATGGTGCTTCGCCTCGGCTACGGGCCCAAGGGCCCCGACACACCACGCCGCCCGGTACCGGAGATACTCGACATCCAGCCCTGAGAGTGGGAACTCGACGTCCACGACACCCTCCGTGACGTGGCCGAGGCACGCGGCGTTCAGTGCCCGTCGGCTCGTGCTCGTCGGCTCGTGCTCGTCACCTCCGCTCCGACGATGCGGGCGGCGGCGCGTGCGCAGACGCGGGTCCAGCCGGCGGTGACGTCCGCCGGAGCGAGACCGGCCGCCGCCGAGTACAGGGCGTCGTCGCCCGCCGCCGTGCGCTCGGTCAGTCGTGCGGGACCACGGCCACCGGTGCGGCGGCATGGTGCAGCACCGCTTGCGTCACCGGTCCGATGTGCGGGCCCACCGGCGTACGACGGTTGCGACGCCCGACCACGACCAGCGCCGCGTTGCGGGAGGCGTCGATCAGGTGGGAGCTCGCGTTGCCGATCACCACCTGCTCGTTCACCTCGACGCCGGGGAACTTCTCCCGCCATGGCCGCAGCACCTCGATCATGTTGTGCCGCAACTGCGCGCGCAGTTCCTCGTTGAGGTCGACGTCGAAGGCGCCGCCGTAACCGTAGGAGGACGGCAGGCTCCATCCGTGGACAACGCGGAGCTTCCGCCCGTGCCGGGAGGCGGCTTCGAATGCGAAACCGATCAGGGAACCGTCCGGATGGTCCATGTCGAGGCCGAGCACGACTTCATCGCTCAGGTGGTCGTCTTCGGCGCCTTCACCGGCTCGTACGAGGACGACCGGCCGCTGGGTCCTGGCCACGACGGCGAGTGCCACGGAGCCGACGAGGAACCCGGTGACTCCGCCCAGGCCCCGGGACCCGAGCACCAGAAGATCGGCCTCCTCCGCGGCAGCCAGCAGGGTGGTGACGGGTTGTTCCGGGATCCGCTCGGCGGTGATGCGCAGGCTGGGATGGCGCTCGGCGAGCCGGGCCGCGGTCTCCCGCGGCAGGCGCTCGGCCCACTCGATCTGCGAGTCGTCCACCGGCGGCACGGAGGCGCCCGCCAGCGGGGAGTACGTGTAGGGCTGCCACTGCCAGGCGTGCACGAGGCGCAGGGGCACCTCGCGCAGCAGCGCCTCGTGGGCGGCCCAGTCGGCGGCTGCGAGACTCTCAGGCGAACCGTCCAGACCGACGGTGACGTTGCGGGACATGTGCGGACCTCCTCAGGGGATGCGACTCAGTCTCCGGGTGGCAGGCCCACGTCAGGAGGGGCCACAGGTCCCGGCCCGGGACCGACCGGCCCATCCGGCACGTGTCCCGTTCTCCCGCGAGGGTCCGTTCACACGATCGCGACCGGGCAGTGGGAGTGGTGCAGCAGGGCGGCGATGACCGGGCCCGGTCGCGGGCCGATGCGGTGGGAGGGGCCGTGGGCACCGACGACCACGACGGCGGCTTCGCGGGTCGCCTCCAGCAGCGAGTGAACCCTGCCGAAGTCGACCGTGCGGACCGCCACCTCGACCTGGGGATCGCGCTGCCGTAGCCCGGCAACCGCACGGCGCGGTACAGCCTGTTCGGTCAGTACGCGCACAACAGCACCGTCCCGCGCCCGATCCGCGGGGACGGGGGCCCGGGGTGCCGGCGTCCGGCGCCGATGGGCCGCGGAGTGCAGCACACGCAGCCGGACCCCGCGGCGCTCCGCCTCCGCGAAGGCGAACGCCGCGGCATCCGCGTCGGCGTCGCCTTCCAGGCCGAGCAACACCTCGCCGCGCCCGGCGGATTGGTGGTTCCCCCTGACGACGAGCAGCGGACCGCGCGCGTGCCCGGCCAGCCGCAGGCTCACCGAGCCGAACAGTAAGCCACCGATACCGCCGAGCCCTCGCGTACCGACCACGGTGAGCTCAGCGTCCCGACCGTGCTGAGCCAGCGCCTGGAGCGGTCCGCCCTCGAAGGCGGAGGTCGTGACGGGCAGGCCGGGATGCCGCTCGCGTACCCGGGCAGCCGCGGACGCCAGTACCGGGCCGGCCTCGTCGAGGTCGGGCACGGCGTACACGATGGCCAGCAGGGCGCCACGCAGCACCGCTTCCTCGGCGGCCCGGTCCAATGCCCGTACGGCGATGAGCGAACCGTCCACGCCGACGGTCACATGACGGGTGGTCATGTCTTTCCCTCCCCTTGGTCGGTGTTGTCTAGGTGGCCGCGGACGCCCCGTCGGCCCGGTTCGCCAGCGCCGCGCGACCCGCTTCCAGGCGGGCGACAGGAACGCGGAAGGGCGAGCAGGAGACGTAGTCGAGGCCGGTGTCGTGGAAGAAGTGGATGGAGTCCGGGTCGCCGCCGTGTTCGCCGCAGACGCCGATCTTCAGGGTCGGGTTCGTCGCGCGGCCCTCCTCGACGGCGATCCGGACCAGTCGGCCGACGCCGTCCCGGTCGAGGGTCTCGAAGGGCGAGGTGGCGAAGATGCCTTGCGCCAGGTAGGCGGGGAAGAAGGACGCCTCGACATCGTCACGGGACAGTCCCCACGCCGTCTGGGTCAGGTCGTTGGTGCCGAAGGAGAAGAAGTCGGCGGCCTCGGCGATCCGGCCGGCGGTCAGCGCGGCACGGGGCAGTTCGATCATCGTGCCGATGGGGCAGTCGACGGTGAGCCCGGACGCCTTCGACACCTCGGCGAGTACATGCTCCGCAGCCGCCCGCACGATCCGCAGCTCCCCGACCGTGCCGACCAGCGGAACCATGATCTCGGCCCGGGGGTCTCCCCCGTCCCGCAACCGCTCCACAACGGCTTCGGCGATCGCCCGTACCTGCATCTCGACCAACCCCGGGACAACGAGTCCCAGACGAACGCCGCGCAGCCCGAGCATCGGGTTGCTCTCGTGCATGCGCTCCACGGCGGCCAGCAGGCGCCGGTCGTGGGCGGTGGGGTGGGTGGCGACGCGTACGGCGAGTTCGGTGCGGTCGGGCAGGAACTCGTGCAGCGGTGGGTCGATCAGCCGGATGGTCACCGGCAGGCCGTCCATAGCGGCCAGGATTCCCACGAAGTCGGCCCGCTGGAGCGGCAGCAGCGCTTCCAGGGCGGCGCGCCGCCCGGTCTCGTCCTCGGCGAGGATCATCGCCTCGATCAGGCCGCGTCGCTCGCCGAGGAACATGTGCTCCGTGCGGCACAAGCCGATGCCCTCGGCCCCGTAACGCCTCGCTCGGGCCGCGTCCTCGGGAGTGTCGGCGTTGGCGCGCACCCCCAAATGCCGTACGGAGTCGGCGTGTTCGAGGGTGCGGGCCACGGCATCCGTCAAGGCCCCGTCGCGTTCCCCGGTGTCGAGGAAGCGGCCGACCGGCGAGTCGGTCAGTGGCAGTGCCCCGAGGTGGACCGTGCCCGCCGTGCCGTCCACGGAGAGCACCGTGCCTTCGGCGAGCACGGTCCGGTCGGGTGCGGTGAGCGTCCGTGCCTCGACGTCCACCGTCAGTTCCTCTGCGCCGCACACGCACACCTTGCCCATGCCGCGCGCCACCACGGCCGCGTGGCTGGTCTTGCCACCGCGGCTGGTGAGCACGGCCTCGGCCGCGACCATCCCGGGCAGATCGTCGGGGGTGGTCTCCCGGCGTACGAGGATCACCTTCTCCCCCGTCGCGGCGCGGCGCACCGCCTCGGCCGAGTCGAAGACGATCGCTCCGACGGCGGCGCCGGGAGAGGCCGGGACCCCGTGCGCCAGGGGCTTCGTCTCGGCGTGTGCCTCGAAGCGGGGGAACATCAGTCGGGCGAGCTGCGCCCCTCCGACGCGGGCGAGCGCTTCGTCCTCGCCGATCAGCTTCTCGTCGACGAGCGCCTCGGCGATACGGAAGGCGGCCTCGGCGGTGCGCTTGCCGACCCGGGTCTGGAGCATCCAGAGCGTGCCGCGCTCGATGGTGAACTCGATGTCGCACAGGTCGCGGTAGTGGTGCTCCAACGTGCCCATGTGGTCGATGAGTTGCCGGTACGAGGGCGGGTCGAGCCGCTCCAGCTCGGCAAGTGGCACGGCGTTGCGGATACCGGCGACGACGTCCTCGCCCTGGGCGTCCCGCAGGTAGTCGCCGTAGACACCCCGGGCGCCGGTGGCCGGGTCGCGGGTGAAGGCGACTCCCGTGCCGGAGTCCGGACCCCGGTTGCCGAAGACCATGACCTGGATGTTCACGGCGGTGCCCAGGTCGTCGGGGATGTGTTCACGGCGGCGGTAGAGGCGGGCGCGCTCGCTGTTCCAGGAGCGGAAGACGGCCCGGATCGAGCGGTACAGCTGCGCGCCGGGGTCCTGCGGGAACTCCTCGCCCGTCGCGTCCCGGATCACCTGCTTGAAGTCCTCGACGAGCCGGGCGGGGTCGTCGGTGCTCCCGCGCCGGTCGAACCGTTCCGGGGCGATACCGAGGACCGTGCGGCCGTACATCTGGAGGAGACGACGGTAGGAGTCCCACGCGAAGTGCTCGCTGCCGGCGGCCTTGGCGAGCCCGGGGACGGATGCGTCACCGAGGCCGATGTCCAGGATCGTCTCCATCATCCCGGGCATCGAGAACTTGCTGCCCGAACGCACGGACAACAGCAGGGGGTTGTCACGGCCGCCCAGCTGACGACCGGTGCGTCGTTCCAGCTCCACCAGCGCGTGGGCGACCTGGGCGGCCAGTTCTCCCGGCTCCTCGCCCGTTGCCAGGTATGCGCGGCAGGCGTCGGTGGTGACGGTGAAGCCGGGCGGTACCGGCAGTCCCAGGCGGGTCATCTCCGCCAGGTTGGCTCCCTTGCCGCCGAGCAGGTCCGCCATGTCACGGCCGCCCTCGGAGAATTCGTACACGTACCTGGTCATCTCTCTCATCCTCCGGGGCTGTTCAGGCGTGTGGGACGACGGCGACGGGGCAGGGTGCGTGGTGCAGTGCGGCGTGTACGACGGAGCCGAGGTGGTTGCCGAGCATGGTCCGCCGCACCCGGCGGCCCACCACGAGGAGGGCCGCGCCGGCCGAGGCATGGATCAGCTCGCCGGCCGCGCGCCCTTCGGTGACGGTCTCGGTCACGGCGACCTCGGGGAACTTCTCGCACCAGGGGCGCAGCGTCGCGACCACGGCGCGCTCGTGCTCGGCGAGTAGCTCGGGGCCGTTCACCGGGGCGAGCCTGTCGATCGCCGCGTAGGCGGGCGGCGCGCTGAAGGCATGGACCACGCGAAGCGCGGTGGCACGGCGTCGGGCGGCGTCGAAGGCGAACTCGATGAGTTCGTCGCAGGGCCGGTCCGTGTCGAAGCCGAGCACGACGTCGCGGTACGGGGTCTGGGGTATCTCGTCGGGGGAGATTCCGGCTACCGCCGAGAAGTGCTCGTGGGCGGTGCACTCCCCCGCCCGCACCAGCACCACGGGACGCGGTGCCCTGGCGACCACCCGCTGCGACACCGACCCGGTCAGGAACCCCGCGACGCCGCTGATCCCACGGGAGCCGAGGACCAGCAGATCGGCTTCCTCGGCCGCCGCGAGCAGGACCCCGACCGGCGCGTCGGCGACCGAGTGGGTGACGACCCGCAGGCCGGGGTGCGCGGCGCGCATGCTGTCCGACGCCTGCGCCACCATGTCCTCGGCCCAGGACCGCTGCGACATGTCCGCGGGCACGGTCGGGTCGGGCCGCGGCCGCCACTCCCAGGCGTGCACCAGCCGCAGCGCCGTGCCCCGGCGCACGGCTTCCCTGGCCGCCCAGTGCGCGGCGGCCAGACCTTCGGGAGTCCCGTCGATCCCCGCGGCGACGTGTCGAAGCATGGTCCGCACCTCCTGCGTGCATACCGGTGGATTCCTCTTCTCCCCATCGAGCCTGATACCGGGCTGGGCCCGGGTGCAGGGGCCGGGCAGGCCCTTCCGAGGGGCCCTATGGCCCCGGTGTCGTCCCGACCCTCCACGCCCCGGGCAGCCTCACTCCCGTACGGCGCGCCGGGGCACCGGACCGCATGCACCGGGCGATGCCGTACGGCCCGGCCTCGGGGCCGCTCGGCCCATGGTGAAGACGGGGCTTCGAGGAGAGATTGGAGGTGGCAGGATCGCGTTCCAGGAAGAGGACAGGATCATGAACGCTTCCCCCACTGCCGGCTTGCTGCGGGCGTTGCCCGCCGAGCACGGCGAGCGCCTGATGCACGTAGCCCGGGAGGTGTCGTTCCCGCAGGGAACCCGCCTGTTCGAGGAGGGCCGGCGAGCGGACCGGTTCTGGATCGTCCGTACCGGCACCGTGGCCCTCGACATGCGCGTGCCCGGCCGCCGCGCGGCCGTCATCGAGACCGTCGGGCACAACGAACTCGTCGGCTGGTCCTGGCTGTTCGGACCGCACACCTGGCATCTGGGCGCCGAGGCCACGAGCCCGGTGCGCGCCTACGAGTTCGACGCCGACGTCGTACGCGGCATGTGCCAGGCCGATCCGGCGCTGGGCATGGCCGTGGGCCAGTGGGTGGGAGACATCGTCGCCCGCCGGCTGCGGTCGGCCAGGAACCGGCTGCTGGACCTGTACGCGCCCTACGGCAGCGGAAGCCTTCGCTGACCGTGTCGCCATCCACCGAGGAGTCAGCATGCACGGCACCCCGCACATCGTCAGCGACGTGATGACCCACACCGTCGCCGCCGTCGGCCGCAAGGCCAACTTCAAGGAGATCGTGCGGTTGATGGAGCAGTGGAAAGTCAGTGCCCTGCCCGTCCTGGAGGGCGAGGACCGCGTGGTCGGCGTCGTCTCCGAGGCTGACTTGCTGCACAAGGAGGAGTTCCGGGACGACGACCCGGACCGCGATACCCAGCTTCGGCGCCTTTCGGACCTCACCAAGGCCGGCGCGGTGACCGCCGAGGACCTGATGACGGCCCCGGTCGTCACCGTCCAGGCGGACGCGACCCTGGCGCAGGCCGCGCGGACCATGGCGCACGCCAAGGTCAAGCGGCTCCCCGTCGTCGACGACATGGGCAAACTCGAAGGCGTCGTCAGCCGCGGCGATCTGCTGAAGGTGTTCCTGCGGGACGACGAGGACATCGCCGAGGAGGTCCGGCGGGAAATCGTGTCGTACTTGTTCCGTGCTCCCTTGTCCGCTGTTCGCGTGCAGGTGCGGGACGGTGTCGTCACACTCGCCGGTCAGATCCGGGACACCTCGCTGGTGCCTGTGGCCGCGCGCCTGGTGCGGGCCGTCGAAGGTGTGGTGGACGTGGAGTTCGAGTTGACGGGGCCGGCCCGCGGACCGGAGCAGTGACCAGGGGCCGATGCGACGACCGCACTCAAGTGGGGCCGGTCGGCCCTGGTGTGATGGACCCCGGAGCGTGATGATCGTCGTCACAGCCAGCTCGTGGTCCGCAGTCCACTACTGAACAAGGGGTCGTCATGGCCGAGGCGCGCAAGTTCACGGAACAGGACCCCATCCGGGTCTTCCTGCTGGACGACCACGAGGTCGTGCGCCGCGGTCTGACCGATCTCCTGGACGCCGAGCCGGACATCTCGGTGGTCGGGGATGTGGGCAGTGTCGAGCACGCGCTGGTGCGCGGGCCGGCGCTGCGGCCGCATGTCGCGGTCCTGGACGTCCGTCTGCCGGACGGCGACGGGATCAGTGTCTGCCGGGAGCTGCGCAGCCGGATGCCGGAGCTGGCTTGTCTGATGCTGACCTCGTTCGACGACGAGGAAGCCCTGCTCGACGCCATCATGGCCGGAGCCTCGGGCTATGTGCTCAAGCAGATCCGCGGTTCCGACCTGGTCGCGGCGGTCCGCACGGTGGCATCCGGGCAGTCGATGCTGGACCCCACGACGACCGCCCGGCTGATGCGCTCCCTGCGCGCGGACCCCACCGAGGCACCGGCCCTCGCGCCCGAGCTCGCCAGCCTCTCACCCCGCGAGCGGGACGTTCTCGCGCTGATCGGGGACGGGCTCACCAACCGCGAGATCGGCAAGAAGCTCTACCTGTCCGAGAAGACGGTCAAGAACCACATCTCGCGGCTCCTGGCCAAGCTCGGCGTCCAGCGCAGGGTCCAGGCGGCGGTCCTGGCCAGCCAGCTGGAGCACCCCAACACCGCCAACCTCCCCGGACATTGAGTCCGTACCTCTTCAGAGGCGAGGGGGAACGACGCGGTCGGCCGCCGTCCGTCCGCGGCCGAAGAACTCCGGACACGAGCGGCACCGACGGTCTCAGCCGTTCGGCGAGCCGTCGGCCGTCGCCGCGCCGGTCGGACCCACCGGTACCCACCACACCAGCCGCGTGCCACCGCCCTCGGGCCGTTCGCCGAGCGTCAGTACGCCCCCGAGGGCAACCGCCCGCTCCTCCAGGTTCTTGAGCCCGCTGCGCTGGACGTCGCTGGGCACTCCGCATCCGTTGTCCGTCACGGTGAGCGTCAACTCGCCCCCGGCGCACTGGAGTCGGACGTCGACGGCTTGCGCGCCGGAGTGCCGGGCCGCGTTGCTCAGCGCCTCGCCGAGCACCGCGACCGCGTGGTCCGCGATGTCGCCGGGGACGTCCGTCTCGACGAGCCCCTCGATCCGCAGCGCGGGCGCGAAACCGAACGACGTGGTCGAGGCCGTGACCGCCTCGGACACCCGGCCGCGCAATCCGTTGCCCTCCCGGCCCCTTCCGCCGTGTGTGCGCAGGCCGAAGATCGTGGACCGGATGATCTTGATGGTGTCATCGAGGTCGTCGACGGTTCGCGTCAGCCGCTCCATGCCCTCGGCGTGCTCCATGAAGCGCTGGGCACTCTGCAGCGTCATCCCGGCCGCGAAGAGCCGCTGGATGGCGAGGTCGTGCAGGTCACGAGCGATACGGTCGCGGTCCTGGAGCAACGCGATCTGTTCCGCGTCCCGCCGCCGTTCGGCCAGCTCCAGCGCCAGCGCCGCCTGGTCGGCGAACCCGAGCAGCGGCCCGGTGTCCGCGTCGCCGAACGGCGTACCGCCCTGCACCCTCCCCAGCAGCAGCACGCCCCGGGCCTTCCCGCTGGTACCGAGCGGCACCGCGACCACGGGGCCGAGCCCGGCCCACTGGGGCTCCCCCTCGCGCGCGCGGGCGTCGTGTTGGATGTCGGTGCTGACCACCGGCTCCGCGGAGCTGAGCGCGGATCCGACCAAGCCGTCCCGGGCCGACATCACCAAGCCACCGCGCTGCTCCGCGCCGAGCCCGACGGCGAGCGCCGGCCGCAGCGCCTGCTCGCCCGGTATGTTGTCCGCGATCATGCCCATGTCCGCGGAGACGATCTTCCGGGCCTCGTCGACGATCAGCTCCAGCACCTCAGCGCTGGGCGCCCCGGTCAGCAGGGCACTGGTGACCTTGCCGCTGGCCCGCTGCCAGCGCTCGCGGAGCCTGGTCTCCTCGTACAACCGCGCGTTCTCGATGGCGACCCCGGCGGCCACGGCCAGCGTCGACAGGACGGACTCGTCCTCCGCGTCGAACTCCCGCTCGCTCCGTTTCTCGGCGAGGTAGAGGTTGCCGAACACCTCCTCGCGTACCCGGATCGGCACGCCGAGAAAGGAGTGCATCGGGGGGTGATGGGCCGGAAAACCGTACGACTCCGGATGCTCCGAGAGCTCCGGCAGCCGCAGCGGCACCGGGTGCCGGATGAGCTCGCCAAGGAGCCCGTGCCCGCTGGGCAGCGCCCCGATCTCGGACCGCTGCTCCTCGTCGATGCCGACAGTGAGGAACTCGGACAGCTTCCGGTCGCCGCCGATCACGCCCAGCGCCCCGTACTCGGCATCCACCAGGACCACCGCGGCCTCGACGATGCTGCGCAGCACCTGCGGCAGGTCCAGCTCCCGTCCGACCGACAGAACGGCCTCCAACAGGCTGTGCAGGCGATCCCGGGTACCCCGCACCGCGTCGATACGCACCTGAAGCTCACCCAGCAACTCGTCGAGCCGAAGCTTGGGCAGATGCTGCTCGGAACCCCCGCGCGCGTCCGCCCCCATCGCTTCCTCCGGCCCATCAAGCGGACAAGGCCGCGCATCAGTTCGACTGCCGTCACGGTACTGCCTGGGAGGCCTCGGCGGCACCACGCACCGCTCCGACGACGGGAATCCTCAGCGCAGTTCAGACACCAGGCGGTCGTCGGAGTCTCGTCCGGTCGCATCAGACTTCAGGGCGGCGTCAGGGCGCAAGCCGGAAAGGTTCCGGCTTGCGCCCTGTACCGAAACGGCGCGCGGCTCATTCCGCCGGTGCGCCGGACACCAGCTCGGTGCCGATGCGCGCGGCCCACGCCTCGATCTGCCCGAAGTCACGAAAGTCCCCGCCCTTCCCGGAGGAAACGATCTTCCGGGCGATGAATCCCTTGGCCCCTTCTTCCAGGCAGCCCCCGAACGTGACGTGTTCCCGGACGTCGAGCCGGGTCATGGCCCGCCGCACGCCAGGGACGGGCGGTATGTCCTTCTCCGTGGCCGAGGCGTCGAGGGGACCGCTGCTGAAGAACCACAGCGGTCGCCCGGCGAGTGCACGGCCGTGCCGACGGACGAAGCGGCGGGCGTCCTTGTGCCAGCGCCCCGCGTACAGCGCGCCGCCCACCACCAGGGCGTCGTACGACTCGATGTCCGTCACGAAGCGAGCGGGCACCGCTTCGGCGAGCACGCCTTCCTTGCGCAGGACTTCCGCGATGGTCTCCGCGATCCGCGCGGTCGATCCGTTCGTCGTCCCGTAGGCGACGACCACCTTGCTCAGCATGGCGGTACCCCTTCTCTCGCCTTGCTTCAGAGCTTTCGCAGCCATTCCTCGGTGACTCCGTGCAGGGCCGGCTCGTCCGGCCGCAGGTGCGAGTCGTCCATCCGGTAGGTGAGCTTGTCGGTCACGGCGACCACGCCGTCGATCCGGTCGGTCATGGAGACGGCGATCTCCGCCTCGCTCCGGCGCTCCACATGGCCGTCGAGGGTGACGACACCCTCGTGCACACCGACGTTGACGGCCGAGGGGGCCAGCCACAGCGTGCGGACCAGCACCTCGTCGATCACCTCGCGACGGATGACGTCGTCCGGTTGCAGAAAGACCTGTATCAGGTCGCGGCGGGTGACGATGCCGACCAGCCGATCCTCCTCGTCGACCACCGGCAGCCGCTCCACGCAGCTGTGTGCCATGGTCCGGGCCGCCTCGGCGATGGTGTCGTCGGCTTGCACGGTGACCGGCGGCACGGACATCAGCTGTCCGGCGGTACGGGCGTGCCCCTTCGCGGCCTGCCGACGGGCACCGCGGGTCAGCCCGGCGAACCGGGAGCGGCGCGGCGTCTCGTAGGGATCGGGTACACCCGCCTGCCGGACCATGAGATCGGTCTCGGAAATCACACCGAGGACCTTGCCGTCCTCGTCGACCACCGGCAGCCCGCTGATGCGGTGCTCGGCAAGCAGCCGTGCCACTTCCTTGAACGGCGTGTCGTACCGGACCGTGACGACCTCCGTCGCCATGACCGATCCGACCTTCTTCTGCCTCATGTCTGTTCCTCCTCAGCGCAGTCGGCGCAGATAGGGGTCCTGGGCCCGGCGCGGCAGCAGGCGGACGCGTGCGTCCAGCACGGTGACCGCGGCCGGTGTCGCCAGGACGGGGTTGAAGTCGGCCTCGGCGAGCTGCGGCAGCTCGCCCGCCATACGGGACAGCCGCAGCAGGAGCTGTTCGAGGCCCTGGAGATCGGCCGGCCGGCTGCCGTGCGCGCCCAGCAGCAGTGGCGCACAGCGCGGCGCGGTGATCAGGTCGTGAACGTCGTGGTCGGTCAGCGGGGCGAGCCGGGCGGCGTAGTCGGCCAGCACCTCGGTCGCCGTACCGCCGAGCCCGAACAGGACCAGGGGGCCGAAGACCTCGTCCTGCGTCACGCCGGCGAACAGCTCGGTGCCGCGCGCTGCCAGCGGCTGGACGACGACCCCTGTCATGAGTCCGGCGAAGCGGGTCTCGAAGTCCCGGAAACCGGCGCGCACTTGGGCGTCGCCCTGGAGGTCGAGATGGACCGCGTGCTGTTCGGTCTTGTGGACCAGGCCGGGCCACTGTGCCTTCATGACCACACGGCCGTCGGCACCACGCAGTCGTTCTGCGGCGATGACGGCGTCGTCCTCGGTCTCGGCCCAGGCCCACGGGAGTTGCGGAATGCCGTAGCAGGCGAGGAGTTCGGCGCAGGTGCGCGGGTCGAGCCAGCCGCCGTCCGGATGGGCGGCGAGGTAGGTCTCGGCGACCGTGTGCGCTCGGGCCGTGTCGACCTCCATCAGCTCCGGGATCGTGCCCGCGGGCCGGTTCAGCCAGGCCGTACGACGGGCGGCGTGCGCCAGGGCCCGCGCCACCGCGACCGGCTCGGCGTACGAGGGGATGACACCGCCCTCCGTCGTGGGCAGCAGCTTGACCGGCAGGTCCTGCTCAAGGCGTACGACGGCGACCGGCCGTTCCCGCCGTCCGGGGCCGTCGGTGAGGGCGCGCACGAGGTCGTCGCCGGTCGCCTCGGCGACGGCGGTGGGGACGAGAGCCAGCAGCACGGCGTCGATGCCCGGGTACCGCAGAAGCCGGTCCACGCAGTCCCTGAGCTGGTCCTCCGTGACGGCCGCTGTGGCGTCGACGGGGTTGCCGACTGCGGCGCCCTCGGGCAGCACCGCGAGCAGGTCGTCGATCAGTTCGGGGGTGGGGGCGGGCAGGGACAGCCCGGCCTCGGCGCAGGCGTCCGCCGCGAGGACACCCGCGCCGCCCGCGTTGGTGACGATCGCCACGCGGGTCCCGGCCGGTAGCGGCTGGGAGTGCAACAGGGCGGCGGTTTCGAGGAGTTCACCCACCGAGCTGGTGGCGGTGATGCCCGCCTGGGTGAACAGCGTTTGCCGGGTCACGGTCGGGGTCGCGGCGGCCGCGGTGTGCGAGGCGGCGGCACGGCGACCGGCCTCGGTACGGCCCGCGTCGACCGTCAGGACGGGCATACGGCGGGTCACGCGCCGGGCGGTGCGGGCGAACGCCCGCGGGTTGCCGAAGGACTCCAGGTGCAGCAGGGCGAGGTCGGTACGGCCGTCGCTCTCCCACCACTGGAGCATGTCGTTGCCGCTGACGTCGTACTTGTCGCCGAGCGACGCGAAGGACGAGACGCCGATGCCGAGCCGGGACAGCCCGTCGAGCAGGGCGATGCCCACGCCGCCGGACTGTACGGCGACGCCCGCCGTGCCGGGGCGCGGGTGGCCGGCGGCGAACGTGGCGTCGAGGCGGAGCGTCGGGTCGGTGTTGGAGATGCCGAGGCAGTTGGGGCCGACCAGTCGCATGCCGTAGGTGCGGCACGCTGCCATGAGCGCTTCCGCCTGGTCGCTGTCGAGCCCGGCGGTCACCACGAGCAGCGCCCGGACGCCGGCCTTGCCACACTCTTCGGCCGTGGCGGGCAGGGCATCGGCCGGGATCGCGAGGACCGCGAGATCGGGGACCTTGGGCAGGGCGCCGACCGACGGGTAGGACGGCACGCCGAGGATCGACGAGACGTGAGGGTTCACCGCGAAGAGCCGCCGGGTGAACCCGCCGGCGTGCAGATGGTGCAGAAGGGCCCGTCCCACCGATCCGGGCCTGCGGCCGGCGCCGACCACGGCGACCACGTCGGGGCGCAGCAGGGGTTCCAGGCTGGCGACGTCGGCGGACCGGCCACGGGCCTCGACGGCCGAAAGATAGGTGTCGTCCTCGGCGAGCGCGATGGTGCAGCGCACTTCCGGGCCCTCGAACCGGCGTGCGGCGCGCAGGCCCAGGTCGGTGAAGAGCCGGAGCACCTCGTAGTTCTCGCTGAGCGCGTCGGCGGTGAACGTGGTGACGTCGTCCGCACGGGCCGCGGAGACGAGGTGTTCGACGAGGAGGGTGCCGACGCCTCGGTGGTGCAGCCCGTCGGCCACGGCGATCGAGATCTCGGCCGTGTGCGCGTCGTCGCCGGTCTCGTACTCGGCGAGGCCGATCACCCGGCCCTGGGTCTCGGCGAGCAGCGCTCGGTAACCGGGGCGTGCCGGCGCCGCGGCCCGGTCGGCGGCCAGGTCGGCGGAGCGGCGGCTCGCGGCGAAGAACCGCCGCCGGAGGTTCTCCGTCGACATCTCCTCGTAGAGTCCTCGCAGCTGCTCATGGTCACCGGGCCGCACGGACCGTATGCACACGGTGGTGCCGTCCGCGAGCAGGGCGTGAACGGTGGGGCGGTCGCGCTCGTCGTCCGTCATCTCGGGCCTCCTCAAAACCTCTTGGCCCTTCGAGCATCCAGCGCTGCGCGGCTCCGTCCCAGGGGCTGATCGGGTGCGCCGTATGGGCCGGTCGGCCCCTGCGTCAAGGCCGGTCCACGGCGGATGGTGGACACCCTGGACTCCCGCACGCATGGAGGGACGAGCTGCCATGACCGAGCCAATCGTTGTCGGGGTCGACGCCCGAGATCCGGTGAGCGCGGTCGTGGACTTCGCGTTCGACGTAGCCCGGCGCCGCGGTGCCCGACTGCACGCCGTGCATGCCTGGCGGCTCCCGTCCGCCGCCGAGCAGTGGATGCCCTACGCGTTGCCGGAGGAGGACCGCGGAGCGTGGGAGGACCAGGAGGTGCAACTGCTGTCGGACGCGCTGCGGCCGTGGCGGGAGAAGTATCCGCAGGTGGACGTGTACGAGGACGTCCGTTTGCAGAGCCCCTCGGCCGCGCTGGTCCAGGCGTCGGCCTCGGCGGGGCTCCTGGTGGTCGGCCGCGCGGGCCGGTCGCTGGGGTCCACACTGCGGGCCGTGCTGGAACACGCCGAGTGCCCGGTGACCGTGGTTCCGCGCTGACGCGGGACGGCGCAGTTGCACCCCGCGACAGCCTCGGTAGCGGATGGCGAAGCCGTACGCGGACAGCTCCGGCAGCGGCACCGGATGACGCCGTCGGTGTCGAGGACCACGGCCCGCGCCCCCGCAGCAGACGGGGTACGCGGGCCGCGTCGCTGCGCTCCGCGCTCAACGGTCGTCGGCCACCAGTGCGGTGAGATCGAGGAGCCGGTTGGTGTAGCCCCACTCGTTGTCGTACCAGCCGAAGACCTTCACCAGGGTGCCGTTGGCCTGGGTCAGGGCCGGGTCGAAGACGCAGGAGGCGGGGTCGCCGATGACGTCCCGGGAGACGATCGGCGCCTTCGAGACGCGGAGGATGCCGTTCAGTGGTCCCTCCGATGCCTCGGCGAAGGCGGTGTTGATCTCCTCTGCCGTCGCCGCCGTCCGCAGAACCACCGCGAGGTCGGTGAGCGAGCCGTCCTCGACGGGCACGCGCACCGCGATGCCGTCCAGGGAGCCGGCCAGTTCCGGTATCACCAGCCCGACGGCGCGGGCGGCTCCCGTGCTGGTCGGGATGATGCTGAGGGCCGCCGAGCGGGCCCGGCGCAGATCCTTGTGGGGGCCGTCCAGCAGGGACTGGTCGTTGGTGTAGCCGTGGATGGTGGTCATCACACCGCGCTCGATGCCGAAGGCCTCGTGGAGCACCTTGACCATGGGCGCGA
Source organism: Streptomyces sp. NBC_00775 (assembly GCF_036347135.1). NCBI lineage: Bacteria > Bacillati > Actinomycetota > Actinomycetes > Kitasatosporales > Streptomycetaceae > Streptomyces > Streptomyces sp. NBC_00775. The sequence continues at coordinate 10,322,739 of NZ_CP108938.1, read as the reverse complement.
CGCAGTTGGTGGTGCAGGAGGCGGCGGACACGATCCGGTCGCTGTGCCGGTCGTAGGTGTCGTCGTTGACACCCACCACGATGGTCGCGTCCGCGTTCTTGCCGGGCGCCGAGAGCAGCACCGTGTGGGCGCCGGCCTTCAGGTGCAGGGCGGCGGCGTCGCGGTCACGGAAGCGGCCGGTGGACTCGATGACGATGTCGGCGCCATAGTCGGACCACCGCAGGGCCCCCGGGTCGCGCTCGGCAGAGACGGAGATGCGTCGGCCGTCGACGGTGATCGAGCTGTCGTCGTGCAGGACCTCACGTCCGATGTGTCCGAACGTCGAGTCGTACTCCAGGAGGTGGGCCAGGGTGGCGGGCGGCGCGATGTCGTTGACGGCGACCACGTGGACGTCCTGAGCGCCCGCCTCCGCCCGGTCGAGTGCCGCGCGCAGATAGGTGCGGCCGATGCGGCCGAAGCCGTTGATGCCGACGCGTACGGTCATGGCGATGAACTCCTTCGCGGGGGTGGGGTTTTCAGCTGATGCGGGTAGGGGTTCTCAGGCGGTCCAGGTCCACTCGGCGACCTCGGACAGGTCGGTGCCGTGTTCGCGGATCCAGGCGCGGTGGCGGGTACGGACGTCGGCCATCAGCTGACGTACGGCGGCCGCGCGGACGCCGAGGCCGGGGACGCGGTCGATGACGTCCATGACCGTGGGCGTGGCCGGTGCGCCGGTCCATCGACAGCCAGTCCAAGCACGGCTGCTTGCCCGCGACCACGACATTCGCATGGTCACGGCTACACAGGACGTGATCGGTGCAGGGGCCGCAGGTCCCCAGAAGGGACCGATCGGCCCCGTGGACCCGCGGCCGGCGGAGGAGAAGGCGGCCCTCTGTGCGAGGCCGGCCCTCCTCTCCAGCGGTCAGCGCAGCCAGCCGTGGTTCCGGACGATGGGCAGCTTGGCCCAGAGCTTGCCGACGCCCAGGGTGTCGCCTGCCGCGACCAGTGCCAGGGCGATGAGGACGACGGCGTAGATGAGGTGATAGTCCACGAACGGGTTGGTGGACATGCTGGCCGAACCGTCCGAGAGGTGCCTGGCGGGCGGCCACTCGGCGATCCACATCAGCGCCATCAACGCCGTGCCCGCGACAGCGGCCAGACGCAGCGCGATCCCGCCGATCAGGGCGAGCCCGATACCCAGCAGGCCCGCCATGAACAGCCAGTCGGCCCAGGTGTCACCCGCCCAGGAGTGGAAGGTGGACTCCATCGGACCCGCGGCCACGCCACCGAGGAAGCCCTTCGTCGGCGAGCCGCCGTCCACCCAGCCCTTGCCCGACGCGGTGGCGTAACCGAAGCCGAAGGTCTTGTCGAGGAACGCCCACAGGAAGACGAACCCCGTCAGCAGCCGCAGCGAGGCGAAGGAGTAGGCCCGCAGAGTGTGCGTGTCGGTGCTCGCCGACACGGCGGACTCAGAGGTGGACGCGGTCCGGCTCGTGCGGAACGACGGCAGGTGGAACCCCGGGCTCCGGTGAGGGTGCTCGTGCACGGCCATGGTGGTGATCCCTTCAGGGAATCGGAGAGTGCCGGACCGGTGCCCGACAACGACCACTCTGGTGGTGCGGGGCACATGGTGGCGGATGCCGAAGGGCCGCGACCGTGGGGCTGAACGGCCCTATCTGCAAGGCCTGTTGGACTTGTCGTCCAGGGCGGGCACGACGGCGACCGCGCCGTGCGGTGGGCCTCCACCCGATCGCTGTGACGCCGCAGTGGATTACGCCGCCAGCGCCAGAACCACACCTTCGCCGCCTTCGTACGACAGGTGCTCGCCATCGGTGGACACCCCCTTCCCCGTACCGACAGCACCCCTGTCAGTTGCTGCCAGGAACGTCCCACCGGCGCCCACCACACGGGAGGGACCACTCGGCACCGCTGCCCACTCTCGGTACCCACCCAGCCTCAGGTTGGGGCCGGACGGCCCCTTCGCCCCGCTCTTCGCACGGCAGCAGGCTCAGGGCATCGCACGCCCTGCAGCTCGCCTCGTCCGAGAGGAGGCCCCCATGTCTGCCACATATCTCGACTCATCAGCGTTGGAGAAGCTGATCTCGGCGGCCGTCGCCGCGCCCTCGATGCACAACACGCAGCCCTGGCGTTTCCGCCTCGACGCCGACTCGACCACCATGGAGATCCACGCCGCCGCCGAGCGGGGGCTTCCGCACGAGGACCCGCACGGCCGGGCCCTGCACATCTCCGCGGGCGCGGCCCTGTTCAATCTGCGGGTCGCGGTGAGTCAGTTCGGCTGGAAGCCGGTCACTCGGCTGCTCCCGGATCCCCACCACCCCGGGCTGCTCGCCTCCATCCACATCACCATGCGCACCAGCCCGCGCACACTCTACGGCGACGACCTGTACGAGGCGATCTGGCACCGGCACAGCAGCCGGTTCCCCTTCGCCAACCAACCTGTTCCCGGGGCCGTACTCCACGAACTTGCCGAAGCCGCCCACTCCGAGGGCGCGACGCTCGCCGTCACCGGACCGCGCGAGACGACGCGGCTGCTACGGGTCACCGCCGAAGCGGAGCACCGCAACCACGCCGACCCCTCACGCAGCACCGAAAGCCGCCGCTGGACGAACCGGGACGGGGCCGCGGACACAGGTATCCCGTCCACGGCGCTTGGGCCCCAGGACACCTTTGAGCAGCTTCCCCTGCGTGACTTCAGCGCGCGGCGATCCCAGGAACAGCTGCCGGCCCGGCCGTTCGAACGGACACCTGCGCTCGTGTCGCTCAGCACCTGCCACGACCGGCGCATCGACTGGCTCCGGGCCGGACAGGCACTTGAGCGCGTCCTGCTCGTCGCAACAGCCCACGGAGTGCGCACCTCACTTCTGCACCAGGCACTGGAGTGGGCTGACCTCCGCGACGAGCTGCGTTCCGCGACGTCTCCGTTCGACCACGTCCAGATGCTCATCCGACTCGGCTACGGCCCGGAAGGGCCTCCCACTCCGCGCCGCCCACCGCGCCTCTTCCTCGACCCGGACCCCGACCCCTACCTCGACCTGGACCTCGACCGCACCGGCCCTCAGACAGATCAGCACTGACCGACCAGGTGCACCTCACAGGCCTGCGCGATCGCGAACTCCCGGCCGGCCTCCGGTCACCTGACTGGCGCTCCCGCACACGTCTCCTCAGCATCGACGTCTCGCGCCCACCGGGCCGGTCGGCCGAAGCCGGGGCCGACCGGCCCATGGGGCGACGACCCAGGGCGCCGCACAGTGGAAGGGAACACATGTGGCGCAGGAGGCGGGAGTCATGCAGCACCGGATGGTGAGCGATCTGATGACGACATCGGTCGTACGAGTACGCGAGAACACCGGCTTCAAGGAGATCGCCAAGCTGCTCGCCGAGTACGACATCACGGCGGTACCGGTCGTGGACGACGACGACCGGCCCGTGGGTGTGGTCTCCGAGGCGGATCTACTGCGCAAGGAGGCGGGCCAGCTGGACCCAGCGGGGCTGCTACCGGTCCTGCACTCGCGCCCCGTCGACCGGGCCAAGCGGGAGGCGACCACCGCTGAAGGCCTGATGAACAGCCCGGCCATCACGGCCCGGCCGCAATGGACGGTGGTGGAGGCCGCCCAGGTGATGGAGCGCTACCGCGTCAAGCGGCTGCCGGTGGTGGACGAAGCCGACCGGCTGATCGGACTGATCAGCCGCGCCGACCTGTTGCGGGTGTTCCTCCGCGGTGACAGTGCCATCCGCGAGGAGATCTCCGGGAACGTACTGGTCCGCACGCTGGGCATCGCCCCCGACTCGGTGACCGTTCGTGTCGTGGACGGCCGGGTCTCCCTGAAGGGAACCGTCGAACGGAAATCCCTCATCCCCGTCGCCGTGCGGTTGTGCCAAGGCGTGGACGGTGTAGTGGACGTCACCGAACAGCTGAGCCACCGGACGGACGACACCGCCGAAACCGTGGACACCGGCTCACCACGCCGCGCTCAACTGGCACCTTGACGGGCAGCCGGATGCCTCCTTCCAAGTGACACCGGCACGAGTACGGGACGACGTACTGGGCGGGTTGGTATGCCGCGGCGAAGGTGAGAGATCCGTGCCAGAACCGAGTTTTGATGTCACTGGGCGCCTATGACACGCGGCGTGGGCCGGGGACCAAGTCCCCAGCCCCCACGAAGTGTTGCTCGCCGAGCGCATCAGCAGCGCACCGACGTACGGTGGTCGTTCCGCTCCGGCCGGTACGGCGCCTGTGGCGGCATCCTGTGTGCCCGACGGCGCAGGACCCGGATGGCGAGATCGTCGAAGACCGCGGCGAGGACACAGGTCAGACCCGCCGCGAGCACGAGCAGCACCGCGAACCGCTCCCAAAACTCCGGTGTGAGACTGGTACCCACTGCCCTCGCCCTCCCTCGTCGATGTCGTTCTCCGTGCTTCCAGCCAACCCCGCCGCAGGCCGGGGCGCATGGGCCAAGAGGGCCTGCCAGAGGTCCACAACGGCCCTTGTACGCGGGGGCTCACTGGCCTTGGGCCGGCCCATCCAGGGGACCATGGCACCACCTCCGCCCAGCCCAGGGTCCGATCGATCCGGTCGCACAGCACGGCTGGCGCGTTCCGGCTCGGCGTGGACCAGGCAGGCCGTGTGAGAGGACCGTGTTCCCCACCCGACTCGCCCGGGACGTGTAGCGCGGCCCGGAGACTTCGGGGCCGGTCAGCCCGACAAAGGGACCAACGGGACCTGGGTCGCAGAACCGCGGACGAGAGACGGTGCTGGTGGGAGCGGTACCGGTCCTTCTCTCCCCCAGCCGTGCCGTTCCCTCCACGCTCCGCCGCCTCCGCGGCGGCGCCCTCTCGACAACGGAGGCTCGCCCCCATGACCCGCCACGACGACCCAGGCGCGACCGCCGGCCCCGCCGCCACGCCGTCCGACATCGCCATCGCGGTGGACCGGCTGGTGACGAGCGGGCTCAAGGCACTCGCCGACTATGAGGCGCTCGATCAGGAGCAGGTCGACCACATAGTGAAGAAGGCGTCGGTCGCCGCCCTGGACCAGCACACCGCGCTCGCGCGGCTCGCGGTGGAGGAGACCGGACGCGGCGTCTTCGAGGACAAGGCCGCCAAGAACATGTTCGCCTGCGAGCACGTCACGCACAGCATGGGCCCGCTGAAGACGGTCGGCGTCATCGCCCGCGACGACATCGAGGACATGATCGAGGTGGCCGAGCCCGTCGGCGTGGTGTGCGCCATCACTCCCGTAACCAACCCGACCTCCACCACGATCTTCAAGGCACTGATGGCGCTGAAGACACGCAACCCGGTCGTGTTCGCCTTCCACCCCTCCGCTCAGCGCTGCAGCGTGCAGGCGGCCCGCATCGTGCGCGACGCGGCGGTCGCAGCGGGTGCGCCCGAGGACTGCGTGCAGTGGATCGAGACCCCGTCCGTGGAGGCGGCCGGCGCCCTGATGCGACACCCGGGTGTCTCCCTGATCCTCGCCACCGGCGGCAACGCCATGGTCAAGGCCGCCTATTCGGCGGGGAAGCCCGCTCTGGGAGTGGGCGCCGGCAACGTCCCCGCCTATGTCCACCGGACCGCCAAGCTGCGCCGAGCCGTGAACGACCTGGTGCTGTCCAAGTCGTTCGACAACGGCATGATCTGTGCCTCCGAACAGGCCGTCATCCTGGACGAGGAGATCTACGACTCGGCCCTCGCCGAATTCCACACCCTGCACGCCCATCTGGCGACCGCCGAGGAGAAGGCGAAGCTGGAGGCGTTCCTGTTCCCCGCAGGCACCGCGGGCGCGGGCTGCGAGCCCAAGGTCAACTCCGCGGCCGTCGGCCAGAGCCCGGCCTGGATCGCCGAGCAGGCCGGATTCTCCGTGCCGGACGACACGTCGCTCATCCTGGTCGAGGCCGACCGGGTCGGCGCGGACGAACCGCTCACCCGGGAGAAGCTCTGCCCGGTCCTCGCCGTGCTCCGCGCCGGCTCCGAACAGCAGGGCTTCGACCTGGCCGCCGACATGGTGGCCTTTCACGGGCAGGGGCACAGCGCCGTCATCCACACCGAGGACCTCGCGCTGGCGGAGGCGTACGGAAGGCGCATGAAGACCGTGCGGATCATCGTCAACGCCCCGTCCTCCCAGGGCGCGATCGGCGGCATCTACAACAGCCTGCTGCCGTCGCTGACGCTGGGGTGCGGCTCCTGGGGCAGCACGTCGGTGTCGAACAACGTGTCCGCCGCCCAGCTGCTGAACGTCAAGCGCGTCTCGGCGCGCCGCAACAACCTGCAGTGGTTCAAGGTTCCACCGAAGATCTACTTCGAGCCACAGTCCATCCAGTACCTCGCCTCCATGCCGGAGGTTCACCGCGTCACCATCGTCACCGACGCGACGATGACCCGGCTCGGCCTCGTCGACCGGGTCGAGCGCGTACTACGGCGGCGCCGGGAACCGGTCACCATCCAGGTCATCGACAACGTCGAGCCCGAGCCCAGCATCGACTCCGTTCGGCGCGGCGCCCGCCTGATGGGGGACTTCCACCCGGACACCATCATCGCGCTCGGCGGCGGCTCTCCCATGGACGCGGCCAAGGTGATGTGGCTGCTGTACGAACAGCAGGCCGAGGGCAGGGACGTCGACTTCGCCGACATGCGGCACAAGTTCTCCGACATCCGCAAGCGCGCCTTCCGCTTCCCCGTCCTCGGCCGGCTCGCCCGCCTGGTGTGCATCCCCACCACCTCGGGCACCGGCGCCGAGGTGACCCCGTTCGCCGTCATCTCCGACCCCGCCACCGGCAAGAAGTACCCGCTGGCCGACTACGCGCTCACTCCCAGTGTGGCCATCATCGACCCGCTCCTCACCACAGATCTGCCCCGGGCGCTGGCCGCCGACAGCGGCTTCGACGCCCTCACCCACGCCATCGAGGCGTACGTGTCGGTCTACGCCAGCGACTTCACCGACGGCCTCGCCCTGCACGCGATCCGGCTGATCTTCGACAACATCGAGGCAGCGGTGAACGACCGCGCGGCCCGGCCGGAGGCCCGGGAGAAGATGCACAACGCGGGCACCATCGCGGGCATGGCCTTCGGCAACGCCTTCCTCGGCATCGTCCACGCCATGTCCCACACCCTCGGCGCCACCTTCCATATCGCGCACGGCCGTACCAACGCCGTTCTGCTTCCGCACGTCATCCGCTACAACGGCACCGTCCCCACGAAGCTCACCGGCTGGCCCAAGTACGAGAACTACCGTGCCCCCGAACGCTTTCAGGACATCGCCCAGACCCTCGGACTGCCCGCCACCACCCCGGCCGAGGGCGTCGAGTCCCTCGCCTCAGCAGTGGAACGCCTCCGCGACGCCTTGAGTATCGAGCCGACGTTCCAGGCTCTCGGCATCGACGAGCGGTCCTTCCTGGGCGCACTGCCCCAGCAGGCTCTCAACGCCTACGAGGACCAGTGCGCCCCGGCCAACCCACGGATGCCCATGCTCGACGACATGCAGGAACTCATGCGTAGGGCCTACTACGGCCGTGTGCAGGGCCCTGGGGACGACGAACGGGCAGAACGACCGTAACTGGCGCATCGCAGCCGCCGTTCCGATGAGCTGACCAGGCCTGGCGTGTTCAAGCGACCGTGTGGGCGGGCCTCGTGGCTCGTCGCCGCCCGCACCGTCCGGGCGACGACCGCCTCGTAAGCGCGCCTCCGCGAGGACGGCCGTGGCAGGGGCCGAGGGGGCAGCGCCACAGCGCCGTCCGACCCCGGCCGCACGGACCCTGTGGGGCCGATGCGCCCGAGGTGATGGGGCCCTTCGGCCCCTCTTCGCCCACTGGCGCCAAACGGCTCCGAAACGCGGTCCGACGCCTGCTACACAGAAGACCGCCGCCCCCACGCGATGCGGCCCTTTCCCCTTCATACGCCCTGTCCGGGAGGTCCCATGCTGTCCGCAGAATCCGCCGCTCTCGTACGGGCCACCCTGCCCGCCGTGGCAGGGGCGCTCGACGAGATCACCACCCGCTTCTACGACACGATGTTCCATGACCGGCCGGAACTGCTCGACGGGATGTTCAACCGCGGAAACCAGGCCAGCGGCGCCCAGCGCCGCGCCCTGGCCGGCTCGATCGCCGCCTTCGCGACCGCGCTCCTCGACGATCCGGACACCCGCCCGGACGTACTGCTGGCCCGGATCGCGCATAAGCACACGGCCGTCGGCGTCACCGAGGACCAGTACACGATCGTGCACAAGTACCTGTTCGGCGCGATAGCCGAGGTCCTCGGCGGCGCGGTCACACCCGAGGTGGCGGCCGCCTGGGACGAGGTCTACTGGCTGATGGCCGGCGCCCTGATCAGCCAGGAAGCCCGCCTCTACCAGGACGCAGGGGTGCAGCCCGGCAAGATCTGGCGGCAGTGGACGGTCGTCGAACGCCGCGCCGAGACCACCGACGTCGTGTCCTTCCTGCTCCGCCCGGCGGACGGCGAGCCGGCGCCGCGGGCTCGGGCGGGACAGTACGTGAGCGTACGCGTGCGCATGTCCGACGGAGTGCACCAGTTGCGTCAGTACAGCCTGTCCTCGGACCCGGGCGGAGAACTGCGGCGGATCACCGTGAAGCGAGTCACGGGTGACGCCGACGGTCCGGAGGGCGAGGTCTCCAACCTGCTGCACGACCACGTCCGTGAGGCGGACGAGCTCACGCTGTCCACGCCGTTCGGCGATGTCTTCCTCGACGACCAGGCCGACGCCACCGTCCCACTCGTCCTGGTCTCGGCGGGAATCGGCTGCACTCCCATGGCCGGCATCCTGGCCCACCTCGCCGCGCACGGCTCGACCCGCCCGGTACTGGTCCTGCACGCCGACCGCTCCCCCGCCGACCACGCCCTGCGCGCCGAGACGCGCGACCTCGTCGGGCAACTGCCGGGCGCCCAAGCCGCCTTCTGGTACGAGCGACCCGGACCGGGAGAACCCGCCTCCCGCACGGGCCTGATGGACCTGAGCGAGACCCAACTCCCTGACGGCGCCACGGTGTTCCTGTGCGGCCCGCTCCCCTTCATGCGCGAGGTACGCGGACAACTGCTGAGCGCCGGGGTTCCCGCACGACGCATCCGCTACGAGGTCTTCGGGCCCGACCTCTGGCTGCCCGACACCGCGGCCTGAACCGCACCGAACGTTCTGATGTCCCCAAGGAGGAACCCCGCATGACGACCGACAACACCCAGGCGTCGCCCAGGGTGTCCCTGGAGGACTACACGCAGGAGACCCGCTGACCGTCAGCAGTCCTCAGCAGGTCATCGAGAAGACGCTGACCTTCCGCGAGTACGCCGGCGACTACCAGCGGCAGTTGTTCCTGGTGGACCACGCCGGCCTGCCGCTGAAGACCGTCCTCGACCGACTGACATGCTCGGCGAGGAGGTCGTTCCGGTACTGCGCAAAGGAGTTCGCGGTGGGCCGTCCGGCCGGTGTCCCGGACGCGTCCACGCGCCAGTCCCTCGTCAGGGCTTGATCGGGCCCTTATGCCGGGAGCAGTACGAGCTTGCCGCCCAGGTGCCCCGACTGGCTCACCTCCAGCGCGGCCGCCACCTCGTCGAGGGGGTACGTCCGCCAGATCGGCACCCGTAGCTGCCCCGCCTCGATGAGGGCGAGGATGTCCCGGAGCGCTTGAGGACCGCCCGCTCCCGGCTCGGTCATGTGGATCTGGATACCGCTGCCGGCCGCGTCGAAGGCCACGAGAGACAGGACGCGCGACGGGCCACCGGCGAGCTCGATCGAGTCCGGGATCTCACCGCGGCCGGAGGCGTCGAGGACCGCGTCGACGCCCTGGGGGGAGATGGCCCGTACGCGCTCGACCAGCCCCTTGCCGTAGGTGACCGGTTCCGCGCCGAGGGAGCGGAGCTGCTCGTGGTTGCGCTCGCTCGCGGTGCCGATGACGCGCGCCCCACGGGCGACGGCCAGCTGCACGGCGAACGTGCCCACGCCACCGGCGGCGGCATGAACCAGCAGCGTCTCGCCCTTGGCGACCTTGAGCTTGTTCAGCACCTCCCAGGCGGTGATGCCCGGGCCGGCCAGGGTCCCGGCCACCTCCCACGGAACGGAGGCCGGCTTGGCGACCAGCGCGGCGGGGTCGGCGAGTGCGGACTGGGCGTAGGACGGGGTGATGGAGGCCCCCAGTACCTCGTCGCCGACGCTGAACCCGGTCACACCCTCGCCGACCTGGTCGACCACACCGGCCACGTCGGACCCGAGGCCGCCGGGAAGGTCGAGGGGCATCACCTGGCGCATGTAGCCGTGCAGGATCTTCCAGTCGATCGGATTGACACCCGCGGCCCGCACCGCGAGCCGTACCTGGCCGGGACCCGCGGTAAGCGGTGGAACATCGACGACACGCAGCACGTCAGTGGCGCCGTACTCGGAGAACTGCACTGCGAGGGGCATCTGCTCGGCTCCAAGCTCTTGTGGTTTCTTGAGGGGCGATTGCTTGCGTGGGGATGGAATGGGCGGCGTGGCGGTGTCACTCGCCGCAGGGCCCCGCGTGGTCGCAGTACGGCTGAAGACGACTCTGACCGCAGCCGCACAGCACGACCCTGGTTTCGGCACGCGGGCCTTCCGGCGTGTCCACGCTCAGCTCACCGCGCACGGTCAGCTGTCCGGTAGAGCCGCGTGTGATCTGCGTAGGCCGGTCCGGGGACTCCGTCCCGCCGTCCGCGAGTTGGTACTGCAGCGCGCCCGAGGGACAGCGGCGCACCACTTCGGCCGCGCGCTCGGCCGTGGCACCGTCGGGCCGGATCCACGGGCGCTTCTCCGTGTCAAAAACCTCGGGCAGGCCATGGACGCACTCGGCGGCATGCAGGCAGCGCCCGGCCTCGAAGGTCACCGTGATCGACTGCCCCTGGTACGTCTTCTTCTCGGATCTGCCGCTCATACCGGCCTCCGTCACTGCCGTGCTCGGCTGTTCAGTCGCTGACTCTGCTGCGGGACTGGTACAGCAGGTCCTGGTACTCGGGGTGTCGGGCGATCCATCCCGCGAAGAACGAGCAGGTGGCCAGCACCCTCAGGTCCGCGGCACGTGCCTCGTCGAGGGCGGTGCGGACCAGTGCGGACCCGACTCCCCTGCCCTCGTACTCCGGCGCGACCTCGGTGTGTACGAACGCAACGAGTTCCGTCGTACGGATGTACTCTGCGACGCCCGCGACCTTGGACTCCCCGTCAACCCGGGCCTCGTACCGCTTGGCCTCGGGAACATCGCTCACTTCTACAGCCATAAGCCCTCCTCTAGGACCTGATCCCGCTCAAGCCGACGGGAGTCCGACCAGTCGGGCTCAAGACTAGCCCCACCCGGTTGATGCATCAACTTATTCCCACCGCAAACGAGTTAACGCCGGCTCGTCTCTGCGCAATACGAGAGCGCGTACACGACACGTATGCATTCATGCTGCCGGATGGCCTGGGTATCGATCGGACCCACCACGTCAAACGCAAGTAGATGAGCTGTCAACGATCTCGTTACACTCGTTTCCATGAACGCGACGCCGCGCTGGCTCAGCCCCGAGCAGAAGGCCTCCTGGGACAGCTTCATCCGCATGCAGGAGACGCTCATCGGCCGGCTGTCGCGACGGGTTCAGGCCGACTCCAAGATGTCGGCCTCCGACTACATCGTGCTGGCGAATCTCACCGAGACAGGCGGCGGACGGATGCGCTTCCTGGACCTGGCCAAGCTGGTGGAGTGGGAGAAGAGCCGAATGTCCCACCAGGTCACGCGTATGACGAAGCGCGGACTGGTGACGCGGGAGGAGTGCCCCGACGACGGACGCGGAGCGTTCATCGTCGCCACTCCGGCCGGCTACAAGGCGATCCAAGAAGCCGCTCCCATACACGTCGAGCATGTTCGCCGGCTGTTCATCGACGCCCTGACCCCGGAAGAGCTCAGCACACTCGCCCAGATCTCGAAACGGGTCCTGGACCACATGGAGAAGCAGCCCGACTGACCGATTGAGGGGCAGGAAGGCCATGACCTGTGCCTGTGGAGGCACCCACGATGCAGTCGGCGTGGAGAGCGGAGCGGTCCACCGCGCGAGCGGCAACATGCTCGAAGAGTGAGCAGCCGAGCAGAGTGAGGGAGCACTCCACGCGGGGCAGGACCTCGGGGCATGGGGCGCGCTCGACGGACCCGTCCACGCGAAGGGGCGCCAGTCCCGTTTGAGCGTCTCGCCGCACACGCCGTCGGCTGCGAGCAGGAGCCCCCAGCCTTGCTCGGTCCCGGGAGCCGTATCGCCCAGGGACCACCGACGTCCCAGCGCGCGGACAGCGCGCCCTCCACGTTCAGCAGGGCGAGAACGTCGGACAGCGGATCCACGTGAGGCGCTCCGAACGATCGGGAGGACTCTGGGAAACAGGACCGGCGGCCACCACCGCGGGCGCGCTCACCGCGGGTGGCCGATGCGAAGCCGCCGGTTCACATGGCCAGGATCAACGTCACGACGGTCGCGACCGAGACAAGGGCCAGCACAATGGGCGCCATCGCGTTCCCCTTGGTCTCGGGGTTGACATAGTCCCCCGCCCTGGCGTGAAAGACGACCGCACCGACCAGCGTGATGGTCATGCCGACAGCGGCGGCGATACCCAGGGGCTGCCAGAAGAGCCCGATGACCAGGCCCACGGCGGCGGCGACCTCAGCCAGTCCGATGAACCGGACGAACCCTGCACTCAACCCCATGTGGGACTGCAGCCCGGCGGGGACATCACCTTTGAGCAGCGCCTTGGGCGCACCTGCGGCCAGGCTCACTAGGGCGAGGATCACACTGAGGATGGCGGCGGTGATGTACATGGGATTCCCTTCACGCTGCCCGCGCCCACACGGGAAAAGGCGCAGGATTAGTTGATTGATCAACTGCAACCCTAGGATGACATTGTTGACTCGTCAACCGTCGACTCCGCGATGACGTCGCCGCACGCCAGGGGGCGGGAGCCCCCGGCGGTACAGCAGGAATACCCGCACCCTGCATCACGTTCCCCGCGAGAGTTGACACATCAACCATATGGAGATGGGTGCGATGCAGTTCGGAATCTTCACCGTCGGTGACGTGACACAAGACCCCACTACCGGCCGGACACCGACCGAGCATGAGCGGATCAAGGCGATGGTCACCATCGCGCAGAAGGCCGAGGAGGTCGGGCTCGATGTGTTCGCGACCGGCGAGCACCACAACCTGCCGTTCGTGCCCTCCTCCCCCACCACCATGCTGGGCTGGATCGCCGCGCGCACCGAACGCATCATCCTGTCCACGTCCACCACGCTGATCACGACCAACGACCCGGTGAAGATCGCCGAGGACTACGCGATGCTCCAGCACCTGGCCGACGGACGCGTCGACCTGATGATGGGCCGCGGCAACACCGGCCCGGTCTACCCCTGGTTCGGAAAGGACATCCGCCAGGGCATCAACCTCGCCATCGAGAACTACGCACTCCTCCACCAGCTCTGGCGCGAGGAGGTCGTCGACTGGGAAGGCAAGTTCCGCACGCCGCTGCAGTCGTTCACGTCCACGCCCCGGCCGCTGGACGGCGTACCTCCCTTCGTCTGGCACGGCTCCATCCGCTCCCCCGAGATCGCCGAACAAGCCGCCTACTACGGCGACGGCTTCTTCGCCAACCACATCTTCTGGCCCAAGGAACACTTCCAGAAGCTGATCAGCCTCTACCGCGAGCGGTACGCGCACTACGGCCACGGCACCCCCGAACAGGCCATCGTCGGGCTCGGCGGCCACATCTACATGCGGCCCAACTCCCAGGACGCCATACGCGAGTTCCGCCCCTACTTCGACCGCTCACCGATCATGGGCGGCGGACCGTCCCTGGAGCAGTACATGGACGAGACACCGCTGACGGTCGGCAGCCCCCAGCAGGTCATCGAGAAGACCCTGACCTTCCGCGAGAACTTCGGCGACTACCAGCGCCAGCTGTTCAACGTGGACGGCGTGGGCGTGCCGCTGAAGACCGTGCTCGAACAACTCGACCTCCTCGGAGAAGAGGTACTGCCCGTCCTGCGAAGGGAGTTCGCCAAGAACCGGCCCGCCGACGTACCCGACGCACCCACCCACACCTCACTGGTCGCTGCCCGCGACGCCGAGCGCGCATCATCCGCCCAGACGACCGCCTGAGACGCGACGACGAACGCGCGGGCATGTTCCGTTCCGGCCAACGGGACGTGCCCCCGTCTCTCAGGCGATCGGGAGTGCCTCATCAGCCGACGCAAGTGGGGCTGTGGACTACTCGTAGATCTTCGCCGCTTGGAGCGCGCGGGCGATGAAGGTCCAGTCACCGCCTGCTGGAAGCTCTTTGCCGAAGTTCTGATACCAGCCTGGGGAGTTGTCCACCCATGCGGCGAGGGCTTCGAGGAAGTTGCCGAGTGTGTTGTTCTCCCACGCATCGCCTTGCTGCTGGAAGTCCTGGTGCAGCTTGCGAACGAAGACGACCAATTCCTCACGGCTGCGGATCTCATCATCTGGAGTGAGAGACATGACGGCAAGGTATCCAGTGGCCCCGCCCTACTAGCGCGTGGCGAGCCGCTCCAGCAGGGCGGCGCTCCGTGCCAGCAACGCCCGCTCCTCATCCGTGAGTTCGGCCTCGATGGCCTGCGCGAGCCAACCGACCCTGCGGCCGCGCTCCGCTTCGAGCGCGGCCCGGCCCGCATCCGACAGCTCGACCAGCGACTTGCGGCCGTCCGTGGGGTGCGCCCGGCGCGTGATCAGGTTCTGTTCCATGAGCAGCCCCACCGCCCGGGCCATCGACTGGGGGCGTACGCGCTGATCGGCGGCGAGGTCGCTGGTGGTCATGGCGCCGTCGCGGTCGAGTGCACCGAGCACGGCGACCTGGCCCAGCGGGATGCGGTCCTCGTGTTTGACGCGTCGGGTGAGCTTGCCCATCGCGGTGCGCAGTTCGGCGGCGATGGCGGCGGCTTCCGAGGTGGGCATAGGGCACTTTAGCCCGTTGGCCAGCAAAGCTGTGCACCTGACCTGCACAGCAATGATGTACAGCAAAACTGATCAGCATTGCTGTAGAGTTTGGCGTCGTCGGGCTCAGCGCCAGCGTTGTCGCAGCCGGGGCCACGGCACACGACAACGGGAAGGGACTCCCATGTCCGTAAAGGCAGTCGGAACCGTCAACGCCGCCATCGAGACCGTCACCGCCCGCCGGATCATCGACAGCCGGGGCAACCCCACGGTCGAGGTCGACGTCGTCCTGACGGACGGGTCCCTGGGGCGCGCGGCTGTCCCCTCCGGCGCCTCCACCGGTGCCCGGGAGGCCGTGGAACTGCGCGACGGAGACTCGGCGCGCTGGCACGGCAAGGGCGTCGACCGCGCGGTGGCCCACGTCAACGGGGAGATCGCGGCGTCCGTGCGCGGCCGGGACGCGGCGGACCAGGCGGGTCTCGACGCCGCGCTGGTCGCCCTCGACGGCACCGCCACGAAGTCCCGGCTCGGCGCCAACGCGATCCTCGGCGTCTCCCTCGCCGCCGCCAAGGCCGCCGCGGCGGCCCACCGCCAGCCCCTCTACCGCTACCTCGGCGGCGCCGACGCCCACCTCCTGCCGCTGCCGATGATGAACATCGTCAACGGCGGCGCCCACGCCGACAATCCGCTGGATTTCCAGGAGTTCATGATCGCGCCCGTGGGCGCGGACACCTTCGCCGAAGCCGTCCGCATGGGCAGCGAGGTCTTCCACACCCTGCGCCGCGATCTGCTGGCCGCCGGGCACTCCACGGGCGTCGGCGACGAGGGCGGCTTCGCGCCCGCGCTGCGCACCGCTGAGGAGGCGCTCGACTTCGTGATGACCGCCATCGAGCGCACCGGCTACCGCCCCGGCACGGACATCGGCCTGGTCATGGACCCGGCGTCGTCGGAGTTCTTCCGCGACGGGGTGTACGACTACGCGGGCGAGGGGGTGCGCCGCACCCCCTCCGAGAACGCCGACTACCTGGCCAAGCTCATCGACGCCTACCCGGTCGTCTCCATCGAGGACCCGATGGCGGAGAACGACCTGGACGGCTGGCGCGAGCTGACCGCCCGCGTCGGCGACCGCTGTCAGCTCACCGGCGACGACGTGTTCTGCACCAACGAGACGCTGCTGCGCGAGGGCATCCGCACCGGCGTCGGCAACTCGGTCCTGGTCAAGGTCAATCAGATCGGAACCCTGACCGAGGCGCTGGCCGCGGTGGCCACGGCCCACCAGGCGGGCTGGACGGCTGTCATGTCGCACCGCTCGGGCGAGACGGAGGACACCACCATCGCGGATCTGGCGGTGGCGACCGGCTGCGGTCAGATCAAGACCGGCTCGCTCTCCCGCTCCGACCGCACGGCGAAGTACAACCAACTGATCCGGATCGAAGAGGAGCTGGGCGACTCGGCGCGCTTCGCGGGCCGCTCCGCACTGCGTCGGGCGTGAACGGCAGCCAAAGGTCCAGGCGCGACGGACTGGACGACTCCCGGCTGCCCAAGGGTCTGCGGACAGACACCACGCTTCCCGGGGGCACCGGCGTACGCCTTGACCGCCGCGCGACCCAGCGCAGACTGCGCACCACGCTGCGCGGCGGCCACCAGTTCCTCACCCCGGCGGTTTGAACGGCGGAGCCCGGCGGCTCGCTGTCGCAGATCAGGCATGTGATCCGCTGAGCGCTGACACACCACCACAAGGGGTGAGGCGCGGAGTGGTGAGGGGCCCTGTCACTCCCTGGCTCACTGCGGCCTGCCACCGAGCAGTCGGAAGCGCGAGGCTGGACAGCGTCACCCATTCCCACCCGAGGAGCGGAGCACCACTCCATGGCGGACGAGCAGGACGTTGACCAGGTCGTCCGGGCCCTCCACGCGCAGGTGTGGCACTGATCGAGGACGACACCGACGCGCTCGAAGACCTGCTCGACGAGGGCTTCACCCTCACCCACCTGTCCGGGTACGTGCAGCCGAAGCAGGAGTGGCCGGCGCTTCGCGCGGTCGGCACCAGCTGGTGACCGGGCCGCATCGCCACCCGAACAGATCGAGAAGGATCCGACCAGCATGAGCGGGCAGAACAAGGAAATCGTCGTCGTCATCGGCCCTGGCAGCATCGGCCAGGCCATCGCCCGCCGGGTCGGCTCCGGCCGCACCCTGCTGCTCGCCGCCCACAGCGAGGAGGCGACCAAGGCCGCCGCCGAACAGCTGCGCGGAGACGGATTCGAGGTAGCCACCCAGGCCACCGACATCTCCGATCCGGCCCAGGTCGAGGCACTGGCCGCCACAGCCGCCGGGATGGGCGCGGTCACCCATGTAATCCAGGCCGCCGGCGTGTCGCCCACCCAGGCCGGCATCGAGCGGATTCTGCATGTGGACCTGCTGGGCACCGCTTACGTGCTCGACGCGTTCGCGCGGGTCATCGCACCCGGCGGGGCCGGCATCGTCGTCGCCAGCATGGCCGGACACCGGGAGAGCCCCTACGAGCGCGACATCGAACACGCGCTCGCCACCACCCCGACCGACCAGCTGCTCTCCCTGCCCTTCCTGAAGTCCGACCAGATCGGCACCACCGTCCACGCCTACGCGCTGTCCAAGCGCGCCAACTCGTTGCGCGTGCAGACCGCCGCCGCTGCGTGGGGCAAGCGCGGGGGGCGCGTCAACGCCATCAGCCCGGGCGTGATCATCACTCCGCTGGCCCTGGACGAGCTGTCCGGCCCGCGCCGCGAGTGGTTCGAGCACGTGCGCGAGGTCTGCGCCGCCAAGCGGTTCGCCACCTCCGACGAGGTCGGCGACGCCGCGGCCTTCCTCCTCGGCCCGCAGGCCGGCTTCATCACCGGGACCGACCTCCTGATGGACGGCGGCGTGACCTCCGCCCTTCGTGTCGGGGAGCTGACGACCCCCTGATGGATGAAAAGTATCGACCGCGGATCGGCAAGGACCGACCCGCCTGGATGAGCGCAATGGCGCAGCTCGCACAGATCACGAAGGAGGCACAGGGATGACCG
The DNA here is from genome assembly GCF_036347135.1 of Streptomyces sp. NBC_00775. Lineage (NCBI taxonomy): Bacteria > Bacillati > Actinomycetota > Actinomycetes > Kitasatosporales > Streptomycetaceae > Streptomyces > Streptomyces sp. NBC_00775. The sequence continues at coordinate 10,304,785 of NZ_CP108938.1, read as the reverse complement.
AGTGGACCGACGGCGAGCTCGACCGGATCGGCTCGGCCGAGGAGCTGGACCTGGAGTCCGAGCGGGGCGACGGCACCCTGCGGGACCGCGTGACGATGTGGGTCGTACGCGACGGCGACAGCGTGTACGTACGCTCGGTCAAGGGCCGGGGCGGCCCCTGGTTCCGCGGCATCCAGACCCGCCACCAGGGCCGTGTCCACGCGGGCGGGGTGCACAAGGACGTCACGTTCGAAGAGGCGGACCCAGGCGAGTACGCGGGGGTCGACGCCGCCTACCGCCGCAAGTACGGGCGCTACACCAGCATCGTCGAGCACGTCCTCACCGCCCACTCGCGCGAGTCGACCCTCAAGCTCGTCCCCCGCTGATCCGCACGAGCGGGAGGCCTGGCCCGGGAAGTCCTCGTTGAACTCCGGGATCTTGCAAAGCAGTTCGTCGGTTCACTGCTTCACGCCGGTCCATCGCCCGGTAGCCCTCCGGTACTTCGGCTGATACGTCGGCCAGGGAGACGGTGCGGTCGGAGACCCGGCTGATCACGCCGCCCGCGCGGACGGCGCCGGCGGACTGGTTCGGCGATGCCGGTGGGATGTGGGTGTCTGAGACCATTGGGCTCGGGCGTATGACCATCGGGAGGCACCATGACGCGGGAGACAGGGCGGGGCAAGAGTTCCACCCCGCCGCGCAGCGCGGACGTGGCCCAGTTGGCAGGGGTCTCCCAGAAGACGGTGTCGAGGGTCTTCAACGACGAGGCGTACGTCTCCGCGGACGTACGTCGACGCGTGCTCAAGGCCGCCGAGGAACTCGGCTACCGGCGCAACAACGCGGCGCGCGCGCTCGCCTCGGGCCGGACACGTTCCATCGGTGTGGTGACGCTCGGTACCGCCTTGTACGGACCCGCGTCGCTGCTCATGGGCGTCGAGCGGGCGGTCCGGGACACGGGATACGCGCTGCGTGTGGTCAACACCGTGGAAGGCGACCCGACGGGCATCGCCGGCGCCGTGGACTCGCTCCTGGACCAGGGTGTGGACGGCATCGTCATCTCCGAGCCGATCGACGAGGGCGGGGACGGGGACAGGACAGAGGGCTCCCTCCGCGTCGACGTGCCGGTCCTCGTCTGCGGCGCGCCACCGCCGTTCGCCGCGCCCAGGGTGCTGGCCGCGGGGGTCGGCGCCGAGCAGATGGCGCGGACGGTCACCGAACATCTGCTCGACCTGGGACATCTCACCGTCCACCACCTCGCCGGTCCGCAGCGGTGGTACGCCGCCCGGGACCGTCTCGACGGATGGCGGGCGGCACTCGCGGCGCACGGCCGGGACGAACCGCCGGTCGTCGAGGGCGACTGGTCGGCCGCCTCCGGCTACGCGGCGGGCCGAGAACTGGCCTCCGACCCCGACGTTACGGCGGTCTTCGCAGCCAACGACGACATGGCCATCGGGCTGATCCGCGCGCTGACGGAAGCCGGCCGACGCGTGCCCGAGGACGTGAGCGTCGTCGGTTTCGACGACATCCCGGTCGCCGCCTATGTGTCCCCTCCCCTGACCACGGTGCGTCAGCCGTTCGACGCCGTGGCCCAGGAAGGACTCAAACGTCTCGTGCACGCCATCGAGAACCCGCAGGCCGACCCTTTGGCGGCGAGTGACCCGCCGGTCGACCTCATCGTCCGCGCCTCGACAGCGCCTCCGCCGCCGCCGAACGGACGTGCCTCCACCCAGCGCTGATCAGCTCAGCCGGAGGCAGCGATCTCCGGGGCGGCGTCGAGTCTTTCGGCGATCTGCTGGGACTGGTGCGCGACCTGGCGCAGGGTGTCGTCGCCCTACATGCCTTGGCTGCCGGTGAGAAACCAGATCTCCTGGCCGGTGTGCGTCTGGGCTGGTGTCGTCATGACGGGGTTCCTTTCGGGCGTGAGCACACGTGGGTGGCTCAGGCGGATGCCGCTGCGCGGATGCGGCGCAGCCGGTGCATGACCTCATTGGTCCCGCGGCCGAAGTAGTCGTGCAGGAGCCGGTATTCGGCGTACAGGCGGTCGTAGGCGGCGGCTCGTTCGGGGTCGGGCTGGTAGGCCCCGCGGTGGGCCTTGCCCATGGCGTGGGCCGCGGCCCGGATGTCGGGGTACGCTCCGGCGGCGACGGCGGCGTGCATCGCGGCGCCGAGTGCCGGGCCCTGGGCGGAGCCGATGACGCCGAGCGGACGGCGGGTGACGTCGGCGTAGATCTGCATCAGCAGCGCGTTCTTCGTCAGGCCACCGGCGACGATGAGTTCCTCCACCGGTACGTCGGCTGCCTCGAAGGCGTCGATGATGGTGCGGGTGCCGAAGGCGGTGGCCTCCAGCAGGGCCCGGTAGATGTCCTCGGGCCGGGTGGAGAGCGTCAGTCCGACCAGTACACCGCTGAGGTCGTGGTCGACCAGGACGGAACGGTTGCCGCTGTGCCAGTCCAGGGCGATCAGCCCGTGCTCCCCCACCTTCTGTTCGGCCGCCAGCGCGGTGAGGTGTTCGTGGGCGCTCCGTCCCAGGCTCGCGGCCCGCTCCGCGTACTCGGCCGGAAACCCGTTGCGGACGAACCAGGCGAAGATGTCGCCGACGCCGCTCTGTCCGGCCTCGTATCCCCAAAGACCCGGCAGGATGCCGCCGTCCACGACCCCGCACATGCCCGGCACGGTCGCCCGCTGGTCGGAGCTCATCACATGGCAGGTCGAGGTGCCCATGATGGCCACCATCTGTCCCGGCTCCACGGCTCCCGCCGCGGGCGCCGTCACATGGGCGTCGACATGGCCCACGCACACGGTGATGCCCTCGGGCAGCCCCGTCCAGGCCGCGGCCTCGGCCGTCAACGTCCCGGCCGGCGCGCCCAGTTCGGCGATCGGCTGGTCCAGCTTGTCGGTCACGAAGTCGGCGAAGTCCGGGTTCAGCGCCGCGAGGTAGTCGCGGGAAGGATAGGCGCCGTCCTGGAGCTGGCCCTTGTAGCCGGCGGTGCAGGCGTTGCGGACGTACGTTCCGCACAGCCGCCATACGATCCAGTCCGCGGCCTCCACCCACCGCTCGGTCCGGCGGTAGACCTCCGGATCCTCCTCCAGCACCTGCAGCGCCTTGGCGAACTCCCACTCCGAGGAGATCTTCCCGCCGTACCGCGCCAGCCACGGCTCCTTGCGCTCCACCGCGAGCGCGTTGATCCGGTCCGCGTGGCCCTGGGCTGCGTGGTGGCGCCACAGCTTGACGTAGGCGTGCGGGCGGCCGGTGAGGTCGGGCTGTTCGCACAGGGGGGTGCCGTCGGCCAGCACGGGCAGCACCGTGCAGGCGGTGAAGTCCGTGCCGACACCGATCACCTGCTCCGGGCGCACTCCGGCACGGGACAGCGCCTCGGGCACCGCGTGGCGCAGGGCGTCGAGGTAGTCCGACGGAACCTGAAGGGCCCAGTCGAGCGGCAGCCTCGTGCCGTCGGGCAGTTCGCGGTCCAGGACCGCGTGGGTGTAGGCGTGTTCCGCCGTGCCCAGCTCCGCCCCGTCCCGGACGCGGACCACCACGGCCCGCCCGGACAGCGTGCCGAAGTCGACTCCGACGACGCAGGGTTCGAGGTTCGCGCGGTCATCGTGGTCTGTGTTCACGGCTGGCCGTCCTTTCGGTGAGGTGATCGTCGTGGTGGGCCGTCCGGACCTGGCAGCAGGGATGTCGGCGAACGTTCGATCGGGCGAATGAGGGTGGGGGGCCTGGCAGCGAGTGCCAGGCCCCGGCTTCACGGTGACTACTGGACGAGTTCCCAGTCCTGCGAGCCGTCGGTGGCCGCGGTCTGCAGGGTCAGCTGTGCCCCGGTGGACGCTCCCGTCAGGTAGAGGCTCGTGTTCTTGACAGACTGCAATTTGTAGAACCCGTCGCTGGTCTTGACGAGGTTCCAGCTGCCGGTGTCGCTGTTGTCGACCCATTGGCCGATCTTCTGGCCTGCGGTCGCGCTGCCGGTCCAGATGGCCGCGGCCCGGCCGCCCGACTTGTTGAGCAGGGTCACGCCGCCGCTCGGCTCGGTCACCATGTGCCAGTACTGGGTGTCCGCGTTCGCCGCCGAGCCCGCGGCCTCCAGGCGGACGTCGGGGACGTCACCGTTGCCGATGTTCGCGTCGTTGGTCTTGTTGCCGGTGCCGATCACCTGGTCGGTCTTGCGGTTGACCAACTGGTAGTAGGCGCCGTCCGAGTGGCCGAGGTCGGTCTCGGCGTAGGCGATGGTGGAAGTGCCCTGGTTGTTGAGGATCGCGAGGCGGCCGGTGCCCGCCACGTACTGGAGGTCGCGGCTGTAGCCGGCCGGGGAGGTCGTCTGGTACTCCTTCCACGTGCCGTCGCTGCGCCCGCTGTCGTTGACCCAGACGTTGCCGCTGCCGGCCGCGTTGTAGACCAGGCGTCCCCCGGGAAGCCTGATGACGACTGGACTGCCGTTGACCGCGAGAGCGTGGGATCCGCTGTCGAGGGACAGGGAGGTGACGCCCGTGCCCGTGGCGGAGCCGAGGAAGAACTTCAACGGGTTGTCGGCGAGCACGTACCGGGTGTTGACCCCTCCGCCCCAGTACTCCAAGGTCAGGAGCCACTTGCCGTCCGTGGTGCGGACGACGTTCGCCATGCCCGGCCGCCCGCCGCCGATCTCCGTCTTGCCGCCTCCCATGTCCTGGTTCAGTCCGGCGATGTCGACGACGGGGTTGCTCCACTGGGCGCTGGTGCCGTTCCAGGTTCTGTGGGCGAGGATCTGGCCGTGCGAGTCCGTGGCGGTGTCGTTGGCGGGGTCCAGTGTCGGGACGCCGGTGGTCGCGTTGAAGCCGGTGTAGTCGTTCTCGTCGGAGTAGTAACAGACGAGTTGGCCTTTGTAGACCATCAGGTACGGCTCCCAGACGGGGTCCACCTGCTTGTTCGTGTTGGCGGCCGCGATGTTCTGGCCGACCGCGCCCGCGCTGCCGCCCTGCCAGCCGCCGGTCGCGATGACGTTGACGACACTCCACGTCGCACCGTCGTCGGTGCTGGAGTACAGGGCGATCGCCAGGTCCTTGCGGTCCCCGTCGTTCGACGGCGTCCAGTTGGGGTCGGCCGCCTTGTGCTCCTTGTAGTAGTAGTCGTCGCCCGAGACGACGCCGGCGAGGAGGAGCGTGCCCTGCTTCAGGTTCCCGACGTCCTGCGGAAGCGTGTAGAGGTACGGGTTCGTCCAGTTGCTCGTGTACTTGGCGTACTGGGGGTCGCTGGAAAGGTACGCCGGAGCCTTGACCTCGGACAGTGACTGCCAGGTCGTTCCGTGGTCGTCGCTCTTGTAGACGGGGAGGGTCTGCTTGTCGGCGCTGCCCGTCGACGTCACGACGGTGGACTTCTCGAACGACGCGACCAGTCGCCCGCTGGGCAGCTCCGCCGACTTCGGGTAGACCGCGCAGTTGCCCCGGCCCTTCAGGCACGGCTCGCTGCCCAGCTGGTAGAGGATGCCGCCCGTCGGGTCGTAGGCCTGCGCACTGAACATGGGTGTCGCCAGGATCGCGGATGTCGCGGTGAAGATGCCGAGGGCTCGTCCAAGCCTTCTTCGCTGCATGGCCCCTCCTCAGGGGATGACTACGGTGAGGTGCTCACAAGGGGTGGATCAGGAGACGAACACGCGTACGTCCCAGGCGCCGAGGTCCAGCGGCGTGCCTGCGGGGTGGGACGTGCCGTTCAGGGCGTCGGAGAGGTCCGCCGGGGCGGGGAGGCTCACCGGCTCCCAGCTCCAGTTGTGGACGATGTGGACGCGGCGGCCGTCGGGTGACGTGCCGGTGGTCGCGGTGACGGACGCGGGGAGGTCGCGCCACCCGCTGCTCGCGGCCGGGGCCAGCCACTCGGCCAGCGTCCGGGCGAGGTCGCGGCCCGGTATCGCGCCGACGCAGGTGACCCGGCCCTCGCCGTGGCGGCGGGTGGTGACGGCGGGCCAGCGGCCGTAATGCGGGTGCTCGTACGTGGCGAGGACATCCGCGTCGACGACCGTGAGTCCCTCGATCCACTGCATCGCCGTGGCGTCCGCGGACACGTCGAGCGGGCTGCCCGGCACGGCGCGGACCGGGACCTCGCGCGTGAGGTTGCTGAACTCGTCGTACCGGACGCCCGCGGCGGGGACGAGACGTCCGGGGGTCGGCTCGTGGCGCGCCCGTGCCTCGTGGTCGGCGTAGGCGGTGCGCGGGCCAAGAACCAGGTGGCCGCCTGCTCGGGCGTAGGCCTCCAGCCAGTCGAGCGTGGTGTCGTCGACGACGTACAGCGCCGGGGCGACAAGGACGGGGTGGCGCTGGACGGCCTCCTCCGGTGTCATCCCCTCCCGTTCGCCGCGCGGGTCGTGCAGTTGGCGGGCGTGGACGATGCGGACCTGGCGGCCGGCGTCGAACGCGCCGCGGTAGAAGGGGTCGAAGAACCGGTGGTAGGCGGTGGCGTCCGGTTCGCCGTCGGCGGTCGCGAGCGGCGGGTACTTCTGCATCAGCCACTTGCTCGGCATCGAGTAGACCATCGTGATGTCGGCGTCCGGTTCCAGACCGGCGACCAGCGGGCCGGCCGCCTCGAACTCCGCGCCGAGACGGGCGACTTCGGCATAGGTACGGCCGGGCAGGCCGCTGTGCGGGAGGACTCCGCCCCAGTAGGTCTCCGCGCCGAAGCGCAGGGTCTGCCACTGCCAGTACTCGATCATGCGGGCACCGCGGCCGACGAGAGCCCAGGCGGCCTGGCGCCATTGCCCGTCGTAGCCGGGCCGGTTGTCCCACGGAAAACCGATGCTCTGGGCGTTGGTCTCGGTGACCAGGAACGGCTCCTGGCGCGAGGAGAACATCCAGTCGGCGGTCTGGTACATCGACCACACCCCGGTGGTCTTCCACTGCTGCTCATGGGTGTCGGGAGTCGGATCGGGCAGCAGCAGGCCGTCCTGCATGTCGTAGTACGGGTTGCCCGACGCGATGTCGAGGCCGTCCGTCATCTCGTCGTCCTCCACCCCTTGGCGGGTGTAGGAGATGCAGGTGGTGACGAAGTGGTCGGGGCGGGCGTACTCACGGACGATGTCGGCCTGCCAGCCGATGAACTCGGTGACCTGCCGGGCCTGGAACTCCCGCCATGCGACGTCGTACTGGGGCTGTTCGTTGCCGTCAGGCGTCCACAGGTCCGCCCAGGTCGACAGCCGATGGGACCAATACACCAGCCCCCACTCGCGGTTCAGGGTCTCGACGTCCCCGTACTTCTCCCGCAGGTGGTCCACGAAGCGCTGGAAGACACCGCGGTTGTGGAAGAGGTGCAGGCCCGGCTCGTTGTCCACCTGCCATCCGATGACCGCCGGGTGGTCGGCGTACCGGGCCACCATCTTGCGGATGATCCGCTCGGCGTGGAACCGGAAGGCGGGGTGAGTGAAGTCGATCTCCTGGCGGGCGCCCCAGCCGAGGCGCTGCCCGGTGGAGTGCTCTGCGGTGATCTCCGGGTACTGACGGGCCAGCCACTGCGGCGCGGCGTACGTCGGGGTCCCGATGATGACGGAGATGCCGCGCTCGTGGGCGCCGTCCAGCACCGGCTGGAGCCAGTCGAGGTCGAAGCGGCCGTTTTCCGGTTCCCAGGTCGACCACACCGACTCGCCGACCCGGATCACGGTGAACTTCGCCTCGGCCATCAGGTCCAGGTCGGTCTTGAGGCGTTCGTCGGGCAGCAGTTGGGAGCCGTAGGCGGGCGTGTACTCGTGGTAGTACGCGGCGCCGAAGAGGACGCGGGCAGGCAGAGCCGCCATGAAGGGAAACCTCCGGGGAAACGGGGAGTGGTGTGAGGACAGCGCGGGCTACTGCTTGACGCCGCCGGTGGCCAGGCCGCTCTGCCAGTACCGCTGGAGCAGCAGGAAGGCCAGGACGAGCGGGATGATCGAGATCAGGGAGCCGGTCACGACGAGGGCGAGCATGTCGCTGCTGGCTCCGGCGCCACCGTTCTGCGCCTGGGCGGCCCAGGAGGAGAGCCCGACCGTGATGGGGTACAGGTTCGGGTCGTTGAGCATGATCAGCGGCAGGAAGTAGTTGTTCCAGGTGGCTACGAGCGTGAAGAGGATGACCGTCACCAGGCCGGGGGCCAGCAGCCGCAGCGCGATCGTGAGGAAGATCCTGAGTTCTCCGGCGCCGTCCATGCGGGCGGCCTCGATGAGACTGTCGGGGATGGCGTCCTCGGCGTAGATCCGCATGAGGTAGAGGCCGAAGGGGCTGATCAAGGACGGCAGGATGACGGCCCAAGGGGTGTTGACCAGGCCCGCTTTGGCGAAGAGCAGGTAGGTGGGGATCGCCAGGGCGGTGGTCGGGATCATGATGGCGCCGAGGATGAGGTTGAAGGCGGCGCCATGGCCTCGGAAGCGGTACTTGGCGAAGCCGTAGCCGGCCGCCGCCGCGAGCAGTGCGGCGCCGAGCGCGCTCACCCCGGCGTAGAGGACCGTGTTGAGCAGCCAGCGCCCGTAGACGCCGTCGTCCTGGGTGAAGGTGGCCTTGATGTTCGACAGCAGCTGCGGGGCGTGCGAGAACCACAGGCCGAAGCTGTTGAAGAGATCCTGGGTGCTCTTGGTCGAGGCGATCAGCAGCCAGAACAGCGGGAGCAGGAAGTACGCGAGGACGGCCAACATGGCGATCGTCAGCGGGGTGCTGCGCCGGCGGGCCGACGACCGGCGCCGTGTGCGGGCCTCGGCGGGCGGCCGCTTACCCGTCGAAGCCGGCGAGTGTGCGGGGGTCACGGTGGTCATGAGGTCCTCCTGCGGTTCGCGGTGAGCAGGAAGGCGTACGACACGATCACGATGACAAGACCGAGGATGAAGGACACCGTGGCCGCGTAGTTGGTCTGCTGGCTGATGAAGGCGACGGAGTAGGCGTAGAGGTTGGCGGTGTAGGAACTGCTGATCACGTCCGGGGCGACGCTCATCAGCAGCTTCGGTTCGTTGAACAGCTGGAAACTGCCGATCACCGAGAACAGCAGAGTGAGGGTCAACGCCGGGCGCAGCGCGGGGAGTTTGATGGACCAGGCGATGCGCCAGGCGCCGGCGCCGTCCATGGCGGCGGCCTCGTAGAGCTCGGCGGGGATGGTGCGCAGGGCGGCGTACAGGATGATCATGTTGTAGCCGACGAACTCCCAGGTCACGATGTTCGCGAGGCTGCCGAGCATCCAGCTGTCGCTGAGGAAGTGCGGGGCCGGCAGGTGGAGATGGCGGCTGATCTGGGCGAAGGGGCCGAAGTCGGGGCCGTAGAGGTAACCCCACATGAGGGTGGCGATCACGCTCGGGACGGCGTACGGGACGAAGATGCCGAGGCGGATCACTCGGGCGAGGCGGAGCAGGCCGCTGTCCAGGGCGAGCGCGAAGAACAGGGCCAGCAGCAGCATCACCGGGACCTGGATCAGGAAGAACAGGGCGACGCGGCCGATGCCCTTGAGGAAGAGCGGGTCCTTCAGCGCGGTGACGTAGTTGTCCAGGCCGACGAAGGTCGAGCCGCCGATGAGCTTCTCCTGGAAGAGGCTCAGGTAGGCGGCGTAGCCGAGCGGGGCGAGGAAGAGCAGCAGGAACAGCGCCATGAACGGGGCGATGAACAGTGGCCCTGCCGACCGGCGGCGGCGCGTGCCACCGCGCCCGGGGCGGGTCGGCCCGTCTCGGCGCTGGCCCTTGGGGGAGGCCGCGGCTGTGGCAGTCATCATCGGGCCTTTCTGAGGGGTGGGATCGGGGGTGGGGGACGGCCGGGTCCCACGCCGCGGCGCGGGACCCGACAACCCGTCAGGAAGTCTTGACGGTGAAGCCCTGGCTCTTGGCGTAGGTGGTGAGCCGCGTCTGCCATGCGCCGAGCGCGCGGACGGTGTCGGACTTGCCGGCGAGGGACTTGCCGACGGTCTCGGTCCAGTCCGTGGCCACCTGGTCGAGGAACGGCGGCCACTGGAAGGAGGGGTTGACCGTGCTGCTGACGTCGGCGAAGACCTGGTTGACCTTCTGGCCGCCGTAGAAGGACGGCGCGTCTCCGACGAACTCGGCGTCCGCGAGCACGGCTTTCGTCGCCGGGAAGAAGAACTGCTCGGTGGCGAACATCTTGGCGCTGGCGGGGTCGCTGTTGAGGAACTGGGCGAACCGGGCCGCCGCGATCGGGTTCTTGGTGGAGCGGATGACCGCGGTCGTCGAGCCGCCCCAGTTGCCCGAGCTGGGCTTGGCGGCGTCCCACTGCGGCAGCGGGGCCGCGCGCCACTTGCCCGCGGTGGACTTGGCCGAGCCGGAGAGGAAGGCGGGCCCCCAGGCGGCGGTGAGCCAGGTGGCGTACTTGCCCTTGTTCAGTCCGGCGTACCAGGAGTCGGTGAAGTCCGGATCGACGCCGATCACGCCTTCCTTCGCCAGTCCGCCCCAGTACGCGCCGAGCTTCCGGGAGATGGCGTCGTCGACGCTGATGGCGATGTCGCTCTTGCCCGAGGTCACGTACGGCTTGGCGCCCGCCTGCCAGAGCAGGCCATGCCATGCGGCGGCCTGGTTCGCCGCCAGGTTGGTGAGGTACACGTCCGGATCGGACTTGTGGAGCCTCCGGGCCGCGGCGGCGAACTCGTCCCAGGTGGTGGGCACTTGGATGCCGTGCTTGTCGAAGATGTCCTTGCGGTAGAGCATGCCCATGGGCCCGGTGTCCTGCGGGATCGCCCAGACCTCGCCCTTGCTGCCGCTGACCTGGCCCCAGGTCCAGTCGACGAACCGGCTCTTCAGCGCGGAGGCGCCGTAGGGCCGCAGGTCCAGCAGGCTGTTGGTGATGGTGAAGGTCGGGATGGCCTGGTACTCGATCTGCACCATGTCCGGGGCGCCGCTGCCGGCCTTCAGGGCAGTGCGCAGCTTGGTGTACTGCGGAGTTCCCTGGCCGGCGTTGACGACCTTGACCTTGATGGCCGGGTACTTCTTCTCGAAGAGCGCGACCTCCTGGGCGATGTTCGGGACCCAGGTCCAGAACGTCAGCTCGGTCGGGGTCTTCATGGCCTTGTCGATGTCGGCCTGGCTGACCGGCTTGGCGGACGTGGCGGACGAGCCGCCCGAGTCGCCGCCACCGCAGGCGGACAGTGTGCTCGCAAGCGTCAGGGCTCCGGTCGCGGCGAGGAAGCCACGACGGTTCAGGGAGGCCGAGGAGGAGGCTGTGGAATATCTGGACATGGTGAACTCCGCAGTGAGGCGTAAGGGATCCGCGCGCCGGGCGACGGCGTGCTGAAGGGATGCCGGGAGGAGCGTTCAGGCGTGAGGAGCGGGGCAAGGCCGGCGGGACGAACGCATTTCCTCGCGGATCCCGGGGCCGAGCACGTCACGCTCGTTGACCGAAAGGGGGCTCGCGCCGGTGAGGGCGTGAGAAGGGGCGCCGGCCTGGGCGGTGATCGGCTCAAGCGGAGGTGCCCAGGCCGCGGCTCTGGTGAGTGGGAGGTGCGGCGACCTGATGCAGGTGGGTCGGCTCGCTCACTCGAGTACGGGTGTCGTAGCAGGTGGGAGGGGTGGACGGGCTATGAGTGGGCGGAACTCCCCTCGTGGTCGGGGCCGGAGAACGGGGTTCTTGCGGAGTCAGTCGGTGGTCCGTCGGCGTTCCGGGGTCGTCCGGTTCGGCGGGGGTGCGGTCGACTCGCGGACGACGAGGTTGACCGGCGGGTTGTCCACCGGTACCGGGTCCGCGTCCGGGTTCTCGATGGCGTGCACGAGCAGCTTGAGGCCGTCCTGCGCCGTCGCGTCGAACGGCTGTCGGACCGTCGTCAGGGGCGGTGTCACATAGGCGGCGACCGGGATGTCGTCGAGTCCGACGACACTGATGTCCTCCGGTACGCGCCGGCCGGCTTCCAGCAGTGCGCGGATCAGACCGATGGCCATGTCGTCGTTGGCGGCGAAGACGGCCGTCACGCTGTCGTCGGCGGCCAGCCGGCGACCGGCCGCGTAGCCGGAGGCGGCCGACCAGTCACCCTCGATGACGGGCGGTTCCCGTCTGCCGTGCGCGGCCAGCGTCGCCCGCCATCCCTCAAGACGGTCCCGGGCGGCGTACCAGCGTTGGGGACCGGCGAGGTGATGGACGGTCGTGTGCCCCAGTTCGAGCAGGTGCTCGGTGACGGCCTGGGCCAGCTGGTGGGAGACGAGCCCCGTGGTCACCACGCGGGAGGCGGCGAACGGCGGCGGTGCGCCGAGGATCAGGACCGGGACCTCGACGCGGACGGAGAGGTTCGCGCCGCCCTCCTCGTCGATCGGCTCGGAGATGACGATGCCGTCCACGCCCTGATCGAGGAGCGAGTCGACGGCACCGGCGATGCCCGCGGCGTCGCCCTCCATCGTGTTGACCACGCGGAGCGCGTAACCGGTGTCCCGTACGGCGCGTTCGACGCCCATCAGCAGTGAGGCGGGCCCGTACAGGGCCGTTCCGAGCGTCACCACACCGATGGTCTGGGTCCGTCCGGAGGCCAGCGCCCGGGCGGCGTGGTTCAGCCGGTAACCGAGGGTGTCGGCGGCTTCCAGGACACGTCGGCGTACGTCGTCGGAGACGTACTGCTCACCGTTCATGACCCGGGACACCGTCTTCTGCGAGACGCCCGCCAGACGCGCCACGTCGATACTGCGCGGCGCGGTGCCTGTGCTGCGGCCTGTCAGTCGTGCCATGGGCGCCTCCTGATCTCCGGCAGGTGACAACGCGGCCAGTTCCCGCCTGACTGCGCTGCCATGACTGCGCAGACATATCTACGCAACGGAACGAGACGCGTCAAGGGATTGCGCAACATCTCTGTCATCGAGGCGCGCTGTCGAGTGGCGGCGGCCAGGGTGCGAGGCTGCGTCCGCCGCGCACTGCCAGAGCCGGATGGTGGGGAGTTGGGACAAGGGCCGGCTCGGGCACCGCCTCGTGGCGGATGGCGCCTGCGAGAGCGGTTGCTAGCATCCCGCAACGTGAACGACAGCGTGTACGTGGGCAATGCGGGCAAGGACGCGCCACTGGACCGGGGGTGGCTACTCGGCCATTTCAAGGACGTCGACGATCCTCGTCACAGCGAGGCCGTGGAGATCAAATGGGGCGTCCATCCTCGCGGCGACGAGCGATTGCAATGGGTGAGAGGCGAAGAACGCACGGCTCTCCTGGTTCTTGTCAGCGGCCGCTTCCGCGTTGAACTACCCGGCCGCAGCGTTGTTCTGCAAGAGCAGGGCGATTACGTCGTGTGGGGCCACGGAGTCGACCACTCGTGGTTCGCGGAGGAGGAGTCGGTGGTGCTGACCGTCCGGTGGCCGTCCGTGCCCGGCTACGCGGTGACGGAGAAGGACCGGGCGCGACTGGAGAACTGAGTACGGAGGTCGGTCCGCGTGGGTTCCAGCGTGTGGACCTGCGACACCATCGCCCTGCCTCGACCGGAGGCGCGGCCGGCTGCCGATGTGGCCGGCGGGAGTGGCGACGGACACTCAGCACGCACACCCGGAGGGGTCACGGGGCTGCCGCAGTGAAGAACATGGCACGTGAGCAGCACAGCGGTGGCAGCGGCGGTACCGAGCTGGGGCGTTTCCCGCGCGCCCGCCGCTCCCGGTGACACCCGACGACGTCGGTCTGCCGGTCAGCGGAAGGCTGCGCCGCACGCCCGGCCTGCGCCGCGAGGAAGTGGCCACCCTCGCCGGGATCAGCAACGACTACTACGCACATCGCGAGCACGGCACGGAGACCCGCCCCAGCCCCTCCGCCATCGACGCCCTCGCTCGCGCTCTTCGCCTGGGCGACGCCGAACACAAGCACCTGCGGGACCTCGCCGCCCGTGCCGACGGGCAGCCGGCCGCACCGGCGGCCGTGCCCATCCCGTCCGTGCCCGCCGGCACCGAGCTGCTCCTGGAGAGACTGCGTCCCAACCCCGCGTACGTGGTCGGCCGCACGCGTCCACAGCGACAACTCGGACTGCACCGGCGATCGGTGGCTCCTGCGGACTCAGGCCCCCACGGTCCCGTCGACACCCTCACGCAGGAAGTCCGCGTGTCCGTTGTGGCGGCCGTACTCCAGGAGCACGTGCACCATCACCATCCGCAGCGACACCTCCTCCTCCCATCTTGGCTGATACCCGGCCAAGTCCATGGACTCAGCCTCCCGCTCGATACGGCGCGAGTTCTCCACCTCGGCCTCCCAGGCTGCGAACGCCTCGCCCCTGGTCGACGCGCTCGCGTCGTACGCCGCCTGGAAATCGATCTTGTCGGACCAGACCATGGGCGCGTCGTTGTCCTCGAACACCCGACGGAACCAAGCACGCTCGACCTCCGCCATGTGCCGCACCAGGCCCAGCAGCGAGAGCGTCGACGGCGGCATCGACTGCTGTCGCAACTCCTCGTCGGTAAGCCCTTCGCACTTCATGGCGAGGGTCGCGCGGTGGTAGTCGAGAAAAGCCCGCAGCATGTCGCGTTCGCTGCCAAAATTGGGCGGTCCTATGCGGTTGTCGCTGGTCACTGACCGTGCTCCTCATCCGTGCCTGCATTCGGGGCCAGTATCCACTCCCGTCGGCCGTCCCCATGCGAGTGCCGCCAACCGGATCTGACTGTCACCACAGAGGTCGCCGGTCACAGGAGTCAGCAAGGCTCATCTCGGCAGGAGCCCTGCGGGCCACCGCCCGGCAACCGTCCGGCCCAGCCTGCCGTCACCCGTTCGGATCGGTGGTGCAGCACGTCGCTAGGGTCCCGGCCATGGCTAACGATCTCGGCTTCACCTGCTCCTGCTGCGGCGAACACCACGCAGAACTCCCGATGGGGTTCTCCACCATGGCGCCCGACGTCTGGTCCGAGAACTTTGCAGACGATTCCGCCAGCATGCTCTCCTCCGACCAGTGCATCATCAAGAACGAGCACTTCTTCATCAGAGGCCTGATCGAGATACCCGTGATCGACAGCGATGACGCCTTCTCCTGGGGTGTCTGGGTCTCCCTCAGCAGGGACAACTTCGCCCGTGCCCTCGACCTCTGGGAGGCACCCGGCCGAGAAGCCGAACCCCCCTATTTCGGCTGGCTGACCACCGAGTTGGGGCTCTACTCCCCCAGCACCACCAACCTGAAGACGCACGCTCACACGCGTCCTGTCGGCCGGCGTCCGTTCATCGAGCTGGAGCCCACTGACCACCCCCTCGCGGTCGAACAGCGGACCGGCATCACCATGGACCGTGTCCGAGAGATCGCCGAGGCGGTCCTGCATCCCAAGAGCAGTAACGCCTGACCTGGCATCGCTCCGCTCTACTGCGGGCTGCCCGCCTGTCCCTGAGCGTTCAGAACCGGCAGGCCAGGGCGGACCAGGTCCAAGGGATCCGCAGCTACTACCTTGAGCTGGTCCGCCTGGAACTTGACGACATGCCACTCTTCCAGCCCGTTTGGGGCGACACCGACATCGTCGATCCTCACGAGCAGAAGCGGCATGTCTACGCCGACCTCATGATGAACTATGCGTGGATGGGCTTCGAGATCGGGACCATACGCGAGAGTCTGCTGCGGGACATGCTCGCCGGGATGTTCACCGGAGAGGCCGGGCGGCACTACTGGAGCAGAGCCCACACCTCGTGGATCGCCAGTTCGTCCGGAAGCCGCGTCGGTCGTCGCTTCCTGGCCGTTGTGGGCGAGGAGCATGCTCGGGCTGTCGCTTCCGGACCGCCGACTCGCTCGCCCCTCGCCTCCCGTCCGCCTGCCGTGCCCGGTGCGGGGGCGTCGCCCGCGTTGCGGACATCGGTGGGCGCGTTGATCGGCCTGGGCGCCGGCCTGGCGCTCGGATCGCTGGTGCGCAGCCGACGTTAGGGGTGCCGGTCGCATGCGAGATGATCGCAGTGTGGCTCGTGTAGTTGCGGAACTCCTCAGTACTGCTGCTCCACTTGGTGCATCTTGATCGCTTTCTGAGGTGCGTCTAGGCTCCCGTGCCATGGGGGAACCGGACCACGGCCGTCGGCCGTGGCGCGAGCGGCCGGGCGGTCGTCGTGCGGTCGCGGCACTGCTCGGGGCGGTGGGACTGGCCGTTCTGGGAACCGTGTTCGTCGTTCTGCCGGGTGTGGTGGTCGACCACGATCTCGCCGGGGCCGTCGTCACGCCGCAGGATCGACTGAAGGCCGTGAACGACGTCCGGACCACTCTCCTGCAGGTGGTCGGCGGCCTGGTGGTGCTCTTCGGCGCCTATGCCACCTGGCGGCAACTTCGGGTCAGCCAGGATGGCTTGCGTGCTACCCAGGAGGGCTACGTCACCGACCGGTTCAGCCGGGCCGTCGATCAGCTCGGCAGCGACAAACTGGATGTGCGCGTCGGCGGGCTCCACGCGCTGTGGCGGGTCGCGGAGCAGTCCGCTCGTGACCGCGAGGCCGTCATCTCCATCCAGGCCGCGTATCTGCGGACGCACCTGCCCTGGCCGCCCACCGGGCCGGAGGCGCCGGCGGCGGACGTGCCCATCAACGACATTGCACCGTTGGAGGCCCGCGCCGCCGACTCGCAGGTGGCGCTGACCGGCCTCGGCGTGCTGTGCCAGCACCGGGAGCAGTCCTGGGTCAATCTCAGCGCCACCGACTTGCGACGGGCCGACTGCGACGGGCTGTGGCTGCCCGAGGTCAATCTCGACCGCTCCTGCATGGAGGCAGCGGGCCTGTACCACGCCAACCTGACCCAGGCGTCCCTGGTCTCGGTCAACCTGCGGCACGCCGACCTCAAGACCGCGATCCTCCGCCGGGCCCGCTGTGCACTGGCCGACCTGCGCGGTGCGCGGCTGGCCGAGACGGACCTGCGGGACTCCGACTTCACCGGGGCCGATCTGCGCGAGGCGAACCTCCGCAAGGCAAACGCGCGCGGTGCGATATTCCGCCGGGCCGACCTGCGCCTGGCCGACCTGCGCGGCACCGACTTGAGCACGGCCGACCTTCTCCAGGCGCGCCTGACCGGCGCCCGGGCCAGCGCTCACACTCGCTGGCCCGCCGACTTCGACCATGCGGCCGCCGGCGTCGTCGTCACCGAGGACCCCGGCCCTGAGCCCCCGCCGCTGCTCCAGCCGCCGGGGATAACGGCGCAGCACCCCCCGCTGCAATCCATGCCGTGACGCCCGGACAGAGGAGCACAACCGCTCGCGCCGATGAGGCGGTGCGGTGGGACGAACTCATCTGGTGAGGGCTGGTGTGCCATCTCATGACGTTGGTGCCATGAAGGAGGACATAGGTGTGCCCAGCCACAGTGGGCCGGGAGGCGGGTGACGGCTGAGTCATCGGTGAGTGCATACGGTCGCGTACTCGACCGTCCCGCGAAGCAGGCGGCTTCCCGCTTCACGCCCACCCCTGCGCCGGGACTCGGGGGCCGACCCGCTCAGCGATGAGCCGCCGGTAGTTCGGGCACTGGGTGACGTCCTCGTGCTCGCAGTTCAGGCCGCCCTCGATGAGTTCCAATGAAGCCCGGGCCGCCGCGATTCTCGATCGGAGCGCCTCGGCCTCGGGCCGCAGCATCTCGTGCCGGGTGGCGCGATCAACGGTGGCGGCCAGCCGGCCACACCGGGCGCCCCGCCTCAACGAAGCACCGGCCTGCGGGGGATGAACGTTCGCGTATGACCTGCCCATTGGTCGGGCGTCGCCTGGCCCCCGGATATGAGGCTGCTGTGAATCTGTGAGGCGGTTGAACGCGACTGGGCTCATCTACGTATGGGACGGGGGATTTTCATGCCTGGCCTGCTACGAAGCGTAGGAGCACACACGTGAGACGCAACACACGCAGACGGCCCACGGGTGCGCGTCGTGCGACATTTGCCGCAGCCGCGCTGATATTGGGCGGAGGTGGGCTGGTAGCGGTCAACGTCTACGCTTCAGCGACGGAAGGCAGCTCGAGCGGCGCGCCCAGCCAGCAGGGGAACCCAACTGGCAGTAACCAGACCAAGGCATGGGGAGCCGCCACAATCGACTGCCCGGACGTGGGCAGCCAACTCACGGAGGTTCCGCAGCAAGCGAGGGCGGACACCGACAAGCAACTCGCCCTCCTCGACGAGCAGATCTCCGAAGCGTATGCCCGACTGGCCTCGACGCAGCAGGCACAGGCGGAGGATGCGAACTTCGTGCAGAACTCGATCCTCGGCCCGCTGAACGAGAAGCGGGGCGCGGTCATCGAGCGCATCAAAGCCGGCTTCAAGGGCGCGGGCGCCGAGGCGCCGAATTCGCTCGACGGTCTCGCCTCTTGCACCGCGGTCCCCGCCGACCCGGCCCAGAACAACGCAGGTGGCCAGAGCGACAACGGCCAGCAGCAGAACAACAACGGCGATCAGAACAACGGGCAGCAGGGCGGCAACGCGAACGGTGTCAGCAGTCCCGTCGCCGCGGACTTCGTGGACATCACGACAGTTCAGCCGAACGTGCAGCCGAAGCCGCGCAGCGGCGGCGACGCCTCGACCGGCACGTTCACCAGTTCGTGTGGTGTGAACGCCAACAAGAAGTTCAACACCGACAACGTGATCGTGGCGCCCGGTGTCGCCAACGGCGCCCACCACCTGCACGACTACGTCGGCAACCAGTCGAACGACGGGTTCGCCAGCAACGACGATCTCGCCAACGCCTCGACCACGTGCCAGAACCAGGGCGACAAGTCCACGTACTACTGGCCGGTGGTCCGGCTGCAGGACGGTACGCAGGAGTTCGACGCCGACAAGAACGGTGGCGGCCTGGAGGGCAACGTCGGGAAGGTCCTGCAGGCAAAGCAGGCGCAGATCGAGTTCATCGGCAACCCGCAGAGCAAGGTCGTCGAGATGCCGACGTTCCTGCGCATCATCACCGGCGACGCGAAGGCGTTCATCAACGGCACCGCGAACGCCAACGCCCACTGGAGCTGCACCGGCTTCGAGGACAAGGTGCAGTTGACGGACAAGTACCCGATCTGTCCCCAGAACAGCAGCGTGGTACGGACGTTCGCCTTCCAGAGTTGCTGGGACGGTCAGAACATCGACAGCGCCAACCACCGCGCGCACGTTGCCTTCACCGACGCCGACGGCAACTGCTCAGGCGGCTTCAAGGCGATTCCGCAGCTGACCATGCGGCTGGTCTACGACGTACCGGCGCCGACCATCGAGAACGGCCAAGTGAAGAACCCGTACGCCGTGGACGGGTTCCCCGAGCAGCTGCACAAGGCGATCACCGACCACGACGACTTCATCAACGTCTTCGACGCGTCCCTCATGCGGGAGATGGTGGACTGCATCAACTCCGGCCGCCAGTGCGGCGACGGTGCAGGCGGTGGCGACGACGGTGACGGTGCGGGCAGCAGTGGCGGTGGCGGTGCAGGCGACGATGGCGGTGGCGGTTCTGGCACGGCTGAGCCGTCGCAGGACGAGCCGACACCGAGTCCTGACGCCTCGTCCGGTGGCGACGAAGCGACGGACCCCGGCACCCCCGCGGGCACGCAGACTCCGCCGCCCCCGACCAGCACGCGGGGCACCGAACCGGCAGGCGGCGGCTCGGCCACCGGCGACGGTGGTGTGGTACCCAAGGCGGACACGAAGCCCTCGGCCGCAGGAAGCGACGCGGCCGCCACACCGCAGGATGGCACGGACGACGACCACAGCAGCGAATCGTCCCACCCCGGGCAGACGCCGGCCTCAGGTGTAGATGCTCCGTCCGCGCAGGCGACGGCGCAGAGCACGTCGCAGGCGCAGACCGAACCGCAAGCGGTTACGGGCGATCTGGCCAACACCGGCACGAACCTGTGGCCGGCCGCGGCCGGAGGGATTCTCGTGATCGCGGGCTTGGTGCTGCTGCGCCGTATCAGACGCGGCTCCGTGTGACCCAGTGGCGGGTGGCCGGCCGCCACCCGCTGGGTGGGATGGGCACTGGCTCGGAAGAGCTCCTGCACTGATCGGGAAGGGGAACAGCGCGCTGAGGCAAGGCAGCCGATGTCTTGCCTCCGCGTCGCGACGCCCATCCCACCGCTCCCCAGCCGGATCCCTGGGCTCGCGATCCTCTCCGGACCGTTCCCCGCATGGTCCGCTTCAGGTGAGTGGCGGTGCCAGGGTTGCGGGGGTGGGCCCGTCGGGGCGGACGGTGATGCCGTACACCGCCTTCGTCGGGGTGGAGTGGAAGGCCAACGTGTGGACCGGCAGCAGATGTTCGAGCAGGACCGTCGATTCGCGGAGCGCGAATTGCAGACCGAGGCAGGCGCGGGGACCGATACCGAAGGGGAAATAGGCGCCCGGGTGAGTGGGCCGGCCGTCCGGGGTGATGAAGCGCCGGGGGTCGAAGTCCTCCGGGTCTGGCCACAGTTCGGGATCGCGGTGCGTGAGGTACGGGCAGACCAGGATGTCGGTGCCCGCCTTGACGGCGTAGCCGGCAAGGGTGTCGTCCTCGGTGGCGTGGCGGGGCAGGATCCAGGCGGACGGGTAGAGCCGGAGCGTCTCGTGGACCAGCGCCTGGATGGCCTGGCGGCGTTGCGCTGAGCCTTCGCCGCCGACGGCAAGAGCTTCTTCGCGTGCGGCGGGGTGCCGGTCGAGGAGCAGGTAGAGCCAGGTCAGGGTGGTGGCGGTGGTCTCGTGCCCAGCCACGAGCAACGTGACCAGCTCGTCGCGGATCAGCCGGTCGGTGTACTCGGGGCGCTCAGTGGCGGCGTCGATCAGGACGTGCAGCAGGCCGGGGCCGTCGGGGCCGGCCGCCCCGCTGCGGGCGGCCTCGATGGCGTGCTGGGCGACCGCATCGATCCGGGCGAGATCGGCGGCAACGGCGTCCTGGGCGTCGGTGACATCGGCGGGCAGAGTCGGTAGGGCGGTCGCCACGGCTGCCACGGCGGCCAGTTCGCGCTCGGTCCCTTCGTCGAGAGGGTGCCCGGTCAGGGAACGCCAAATGGCGTCCAGGGCGAAGCGGCGCAACTCCCGCCCGACATCGAGGGTTTGCCCGGTACGGGCGTACCCGTCCCAGCGCCCGGCGGTGGTCCGGGCAGCCTCGGTGATCCGCTGCTCGTAGCGGCGCATGCCGGTACCGGTGAACTGGGACTGCAGCAAGCGGCGTTGCCGCTTCCACGCCGTACCGGTGGCGGCGAGGACGCCGTCGCCGATCAGCACACGGGCACGGTGGGAGCGCTTGACGTACCGCTCCGGGTGCCGGGCGAGTACGTGCTGGACCGCCTGCGGGTCGGTGACGAGAACGGTGGGGGCCGGCCCGAGGCGGAACGCGGCGATGCCGCCGACCCGCTCGCGCACCTGGAACAGCAGTTCAACCAGTTCGCCTCCCCCTGATCGCCACCGCTCCACGACTCCAGGCTCGGCTTCGGGAACCGGCCGCCCCGTTCCGGGAACGTACGGAAGGGAGCCGAGACTGGCTTCGGTGTCCATGTTTCCTCTCCTGGTCAACCGCTGGGCTTGGCCGTAGCGGAGCGCCGGCACCACGGACTGTACGGGAGCGGGCACATCAGGTGACAGTCCGCCTCGGCGCGGGAACTGCCCGGGCATCGCCCGGATCCCGCCACCCCCGCGCCGTGCAACCGCACGCTCCAACGGCGGGCGTACCCCTTCCACTTGGTCTCCTCGAACTGCTCCCAGGGCCTGTCCGGAGCTCTGGTCACGCGCCAGGGAAAAAGGGTTGGGCGAGGCGATGTTCGCGCTGGTAGCTTGCAGACGACCGAGACACCGCCCGAGGAGGTGAGACCCATGAACGCTGTATTCGTTTGGGTGCTCCCCCTGTTCGTCACGGTCGGGCGATTGACGTAGGTGTCGCCGGGAGCGCCGCAACAACAAGGCACTCCCGAAAGGCAACAACCTATGCATTCTGTGCAGTTCACTGCGGAGACATCGTCGAACGGTGTCCTCGAACGAGACTTCACCGTGGGCGAGCTCCCCGGCGTGCTCTGGTCACCCGCATCCGGCGCCGATCGCGCGCCCCTGGTGCTGATGGGCCACGGCGGCGGCACGCACAAAAAGGCACCGGCGATGACGGGCCGTGCACACCTCCTCGTGACCGGCTGCGGCTTCCACGTCGCCTGCATCGACGCGCCCGGGCACGGCGACCGGCCGCGCACAGCGCACGACGAGCAGGAGATCGCCGTGATGCAGCGGGCGATGGCGGCGGGTGAGCCGGTCGGCCCGATCGTCGTCCGCTACAACGCCCACCTGGCAGAGCGCGCCGTGCCCGAGTGGCAGGCGACCCTGGACGCCCTCCAGGAACTGCCGGAGATCGGCACCGATGGGCCGGTCGGCTACTTCGGCCTGAACATGGGCACCGCGATCGGAGTGCCGTTGACGGCGATCGAACCCAGGATCACCGCCGCGGTCTTCGGTCTCTTCTGGCCCGATCCCCTGGCCGAAACGGCGAAGCGGATCACCATCCCGATCCAGTTCGCGCTCCAGTGGGACGACGAGCACATCCCGCGCCAGTCCGGTCTCGCGTTGTTCGACGCCTTCGCCTCGAAGGACAAGACGTTGCACGCCAACGCTGGCCGGCACAAGGAACTGCCCAGGTTCGAGGCCGACAGCGCGGTCCGGTTCTTCGCCCGGCACCTCGGCCGAGCGGTCACCTCGCCGGCCTGACGTGAGCGGTGGCGGCGTCCGGCCTGCCAGCGGGACGCCGCCACCGCGGCCCGGGTCGAGACCGCGCATCCACATGACGGATCCACGCAACTGAAGCCCCGCCAGGACACCGTCTTCCTCGCTGCCAACAACGAAGGGTGTGAACGGCCGTGGTGTGGCGGCGCATGGGCTTCTTCGAAGCGAAGCGTTCTGCTGTCGGCCAAGACTGTCGCGGCTCCGATGACACGGGCGACAGGATCGTCACATGCAGCCGACCTTCGTTCTCGTGCACAGTCCGTCCGTAGGTCCCTCGACCTGGCACCCGGTGGCCGAACACTTGACGGCGGCGGGACACCGCGTACGGGTGCCGTCCCTGCTGCACATAGGCGCCGGTGCTCCGCCATTCTGGCCCCGCATCGTCAATGCCGTCCGCGACGACCTCCGGCAGGTCTCGGCCGGCAGTCCCGTCACCTTGGTGGCCCACAGCAACGCAGGCTTGTTTCTCCCGGCGATTCGCTCGGGCCTCGACCATCCGGTGACCAGCTCGGTCTTTGTCGATGCCGCGCTGCCGGCCCTGATCGGACCAACCCCTGTTGCCTCACCCGAGTTGCTGGAGTTCCTCGGCCCGATGGCTGTGAACGGCAGGCTGCCACGCTGGACCGACTGGTGGGACGAGGCAGACGTCGCACCCATGTTCTCTGATCCGATGGTGCGACAGACAGTCATTGAGGAGCAGCCCACCCTGCCGCTGTCCTACTACGAGCAGCACATCCCGGTCCCCGACGGATGGGACGACCATCCCTGCTCCTACCTGCTGTTCGGCCCTCCGTATGACGACCCTGCCGCCGAGGCACGCGAACGCGGCTGGCGCGTGGCACACCTGCCCGGCGCGCACCTCCATCAGATCATCGATCCTGCCGGCACAGCCCGGCATCTCGTCGAACTCGCCACTGCGACTTGATCCACTTCCGACAGGCACCCCAATAGCAAGGCGACGAGAAGGTGATTCTCCTAATCCGGCCACGACCCTCGACGGCCAGGTGTACCAACAGCCCGCGAACAGAACCTGCCTCATGAGGCCGCCCGACCGGATCGTCTCGACCAGTTCGGCGACGGGTTGCAGGCCGATGGCAACCAACCTTGCCTGGGCGGCCACTTAGGTCTGACATCCCGAGACCTTCCCGAAGGATCCACCTCATGAGACCGCCCCGTACGACCCACCGCCTGCGCAAACGCCTCATGCGCCCGATCCCTGTCGCGGTCGCCGCCACACTCGTGGCGGCGACCGGTGCTCTGGTGCCCATGCTGGCGAACGGCGCTGAGTCCAGTTGCAAGGTGGACTACCGCGTGACCGGCGAGTGGGCCGATGGCTTCCAGGGGGCCGTCGAGATCGCCAACTCCGGTAAGCCGCTCGCCCGTTGGAAGCTCACCTTCGAACTCGCCGGCGGCGAGAAAATCACCCAGAGCTGGAACGGGTCCTGGACCCAGTCTGGTACGACCGTCACGGTGAAGAATGTGAGCTGGAACGGCTCGCTGGCCACCGGAGGCACGGTCTCCACCGGATTCGTGGGATCGCGGTCCGGCGCCACCTCGGTGCCCGGGTCGTTCAAGCTCAATGGCAAGGCCTGCGACTCCGGCGTGGACTCGAGCCCGAGTGCCGGTTCGACCGTCGCCCCCAGTTTCAGTGAGTCCAGCTCCCCCACGGCCACCCCGACCGCCGCGGCCACGCCGTCGGTGACCGCCACCCCCAAGGCCAGTACTACGGCCACCCCCACCGCCACCGCCACCGCCACCGCCTCCGCGGCAGCCACGGCGACGGCGACGAGCGCGGCCGAGTGGAACCCGCCGTCCGGCCTCGTCACGCCGCTCGGCCAGGTCTGGGACCACATGGCATCGACGTACCCCGACATCTACGGCTTCAAGAATTACGGCTTCGACCAGATCATGGCCAACAAGGGCAGCATCAACTACTGCGTCCGCTGGGACTCCGACAACCCGGTCACCGCCACCCTCCGCGACCGGATCGAGTCCACCCTGCAGAAGCAGTTCGGGAAGTGGATGGCCGCCCTCACCGAGGACGGCAAGGGCTACAACCAGTGGCCGTACGCCAAGGTCTCGGTCAAGGTCGTCGGCTGGGCCGTCAAGGACCGCTCCACCCTGAAGTGGACCGATGACTCCGTCGACATCTACGCCGGCAACCTCGACGAGGGAGGCGCCCCCCAATGTGCCCCGCCCTGCGGCCGGTTCTTCCACCAGGACGGCGACTACTCCCAGTGCCCCGGCAAGGAAGAGCACCACTACGACCAGTCCCTCTGGCTCACCAAGGGGATGGGCTTCGGCGGCGCCGGCGGTGACTGGGGCCAGCGCGTCGACCAGGAGTACTTCACGGACGCCCTGGACGAGGAGAACCTGCACATCTATCTTCACGAGGTCGGCCACACCTTCGGCCTGGACGACTTCTACGACTGGACCCCGACAGGCGTCGGCGGCTTCATCATGAACGCCGGCAGCGCGACGGAGATCACCGAGTTTGACAAGTGGATGGTGCGCGACTTCTGGCGCCACATCAAGAGTCGTTACGGATACTGATCCACGCCCGTCCTCCGGGAG
Organism: Streptomyces sp. NBC_00775; assembly: GCF_036347135.1. NCBI lineage: Bacteria > Bacillati > Actinomycetota > Actinomycetes > Kitasatosporales > Streptomycetaceae > Streptomyces > Streptomyces sp. NBC_00775. The sequence goes on along the minus strand of NZ_CP108938.1, from coordinate 10,279,757 downwards.
TGTGAGGGGTGGCGGTCCGGGATTCGGACCCCGACAGCCATCCCTGACACGTGGGAGTCGGCCGTACCGAACAGCGGCCGGTGGTGCGGGCGCAGTTGCTCCGCGACTGCTGCGACTGCTGCGACTGCTGCGACTGCGAACTGGACAGTGAGTTGAGCCCCATCACTCCAGCCGTTGCCCACTCCGGTCGGCAGCACCTTCACCGACGCGCTGGTCAGCCCCGTACGGTCCGCGCATGTACGCAGCAACACCGCCCCCGGCACGAGCCGCTGCACAGCCGTCCCACGCCCGTACGGCAGGATGGGGCCATGAGCGTAGTCAAGATCAACGTACTGACCGTCCCCGCCGAGCAGCGAGAGACGCTGGAGAAGCGCTTCGCCTCTCGCGCCCATGCCGTGGAGAACTCCGACGGGTTCGAGTGGTTCGAACTCCTCCGCCCCGTCGAAGGCACCGACAGCTATCTCGTCTACACACGGTGGCGTGACGAGGAATCCTTCCAAGCGTGGATGGAAGGCCCCATGAAGACAGCCCACCAGGGCGGTGACACGGCCGGCGGCGAACGCCCCAAGCCGGCCGCGAGCGGGTCCACCCTGTGGTCCTTCGAGGTCGTGCAGCAGGCGGCACCGACAAGCGCGTAGGGCGAATCTCGGGTCCAACGAGCCGGGGTCGGGCCATCCGATGATGCGTTCCGTACGGGAGTGCGTCACGACCTGTGCCGGTGCCAGAGCCGGGCTGCGGTCCCCATCCGGCGGGTCGCCCACGAAGGCCTTCCCGTCGGCCGGGTCGCCGACGCAGCCGGACAGAGGCTGTTCGGGGCGGCGGAGTGCGATGGCGGAACACGGGGTCTCCCCGAGACGGGTTCGCCGGGCTCCGGAATGCGTACCCCGATCTCGAACTGGACGCGTGGACGCGACCGCAGTTGCGCGACCTCATCGGCACGGTCCGCCGACGCCTCGTCACTCCATGGTCCCGAGCGACACGACGCATGATCGACCCGGATCACGCGCCCACCTCCTCCGCCTCCTACCCTGGGGGGGCAACCATTCGAATCCAGAGGAGCAGAGCAATGAGCGACAACGTCTTTTTTGAGGTGTCCGCCAACGGCGAGCTGATCGGCCGTATCGAGTTCAAACTCTTCGACGACGTCGTCCCGAAGACCGCGCAGAACTTCCGCGAACTGGCCACCGGCGTGCACGGCTACGGTTACAAGGGCTCGCCGTTCCACCGGGTCATCCCGGACTTCATGCTCCAGGGCGGCGACTTCACCAACCAGAACGGCACGGGCGGCAAGAGCATCTACGGCGAGAAGTTCGCCGACGAGAACTTCAAGCTCAAGCACACCAAGCCGGGCCTGCTGTCCATGGCCAACGCGGGCCCGAACACCAACGGCTCGCAGTTCTTCATCACCACCATCGTCACCGACTGGCTGGACGGCAAGCACGTCGTCTTCGGTGAGGTAGTCGAGGGCATGGACGTCGTGAAGGCGATCGAGGGGCTCGGCAGCCGTTCCGGGACCACCGCCAAGAAGATCGTGATCTCGGACTGCGGCACCGTCTGAGGAGCCTGACGGCCCAGGATTCGTCCGGCCGATCATGAGCCTGCCCCCTGTCCGAATCGTTGATGCGGACAGGGGGCGAGCCAACGAGAATCCGCTCATGGCCGGGACCACCTGGCGGCTCGATGGGGCGCCCGTGTGCTCGCGCCGGGTGGATCACCAGGTCGTGGCGACTGAGCGGAGGGCGGTCCAGGTGTCGCTCTCGCGGGCGTAGTCCATGGTGAGTTGCAGTGGCCAGGCCGCGTGCGCACCGTAAACGGTCGCGTCGGTGACGATCCGGCCGACGAGGCGGGCAGTGCCGCCGTCGACGTCGACGAAGGTGACCTCCTTGGACACTCCGCCGGCCTCGACGGGGCCCTCCTGTCCACGCGGGGTTGGGACGCAGGCTCTCCAGCAGCAGTTTCACCCCGGGGTGGCCAGGTCCTTGCGGCGCAGCCCGGGGGTGCGGCGCCGCCCGGAGCCGACTGTGAGACTGGCCTCGGCGTGGGTCTCCCCGGCCCGGCGGGCGCGCAGGAAGCGACCCATCTCGGTACCCCTGCCGGACTGCTGCTCATGTGTCATGTCTTCGAGTGTGCGGGCACCGGTGACCGCGCGGTAGGCGCGAAGGGGGCCGTGTCGCACCCCGGAACCGCGCTCCCCGGCACGAGGAAGGCGTACGGGCCGTCCACCGCGGTCCAGGGCTCGCTGAAGCGGCTCGGCACCGACGACATCGACCTGTACCCACCGTCAACCGTCACCAGGCCGAGCCCACTATGAATGATCTCTAGACCACTGAGCTCAGTGGAGTCGCCAGGACCTCGGGAGCGTGGGGGTAGGCGGCTGACCGGTGCTGGAAAGAGAGGATCTTCGGGTTCTGGACGACGCCGTCGCGGATCTCGATGGCCTTTCTGACCGTGACGTCGGTGTCCCATGCCGCGGGGCCGCTCATGACCTTGCGCAAGTAGGGAAGGAGCGCCTCGCTGATTTCCCAAGTGGCGGAGTTCCACAGGTGGGACGGGCTGTGATCCACCGCGTAGTAGTGGCAGCCCGACCCCACCACGGGCATGGGCTCGCCGAAGGTGGTCGGGCGGGCCCATTCGAAGCCCATGCCCTCGTCGCAGGCGACGTCGATGAAGAAGGTCCCCGGACGGAACAGGGCGAGTTCCTCGTCGGTGACGAACATGAGCGGCGCGTCGGTGTCCTGCAGGACGCAGTTGACGATGATGTCGAACCCGGACAGGTACTCCGCCAGCGGCACGGAACCGGCCGCGGTGAATGCCCGCAGGCGCGACGGATCGTCCTCCTGCTCCTCGAAGTGACCCATCACGACCGAGGGCATCGGCGAGGCCACCGCCGCGGCGGCGCGCTGGGTGAGCACCGTGACGTCGGAAACCCCCATGGCGCCCAGACCCGTGACCGCTCCGCGCGCCGTGGCGCCGAAGCTGATGACCACCGCGCGCAGGCGACGCCCGTAGCTGCCGGTCAGACCGCCGAGTTGCAGGGCGTGCAGCACCGAGCAGTAGCCCGCGAGTTCGTTGTTCTTGTGGAAGACATGGACGCTGAAGGCGCCCGTGGACGTCCAGTGGTTCATGGCTTCCCAGGCGATCAGGGTCAGCCGTCGGTCGATGCCGATCTGGGTCATCTTCTCGTCCTGCACGCAGTGCGGCCATCCCCACAGCACTTGGCCCTCGCGCAGCTCGGCGATGTCGTCGTGCATCGGTTTGGGCAGCAGCAGGACGTCGCACTCGGCGACGAGCCGCTCGCGCGAGCGTAGGCCGCCCACGAGTGGTCGCAGCGCGTCGTCGGCGACGCCGAACCGTTGGCCGTAGCCCTGTTCGAGGAAGATCCTCTCGCGTACGTCCGGGGCGATCCGGTCGAGGTGGCGGGGGTGCAGCGGCAGCCGGAACTCGTTCTCCTTGCGGGAGGAGGCGAGTACTCCGAGACTCATCAGGCTCATGTGGGGCGGCTCATTTCCGACCGGACGCTATGTGCTCCGGCCTTGCCGTTCCCCGAGGGCGACGCCGACATGGATGACGGCGTGCGAGGTGCGCTCGGTACCGCCACCGTACTCCCGCCCCGACCGCGGACCGCCCACCGCTCGTTTGAGCTCGATCGAGGCGAGGGTCGGTGATCAGGAGGTGGTTCGGGCCGACGGCCCCAGCTGGTCCACCGCAGGAAAGCACCGCTGCCGATGCATTCCGTTGCTGCGTTCAGTCGTCGTGCTCGCCCGCAGCGGCCGGATCGATGTCGTCGCCGACGGAGTAGGTGTCTTTGACCTTCACTTGAGCGACACCGCGGCCTTCCGCGAAGACGCCGCGCCAGTCACCGACGACGTGCAGTTCGTCGGTGCCCATCGCGCGGACGACGGTGAGGCCCTCGTCGTATGCCTTGTAGGCCTTCATCCAGAGATTGGCGAAGGCCTGGGAGCGGATGAGGTGCATCCAGTCGGGGCGGTACAACTCACGGTTGTAGTTCGACTCCCCCATCGTGGAGACGAACTTCGAGTACATCGCCTTCACGTACTCCAGCGTCACCTCGTCCTGCTCCGCGATCGCCGCGTCCCGGGCGTCCTTGAGGATGATGCGGAACTTCTCCAGCAGGCCCTCGGTCGCTCCGGAGGTGAACGACTCGTGGATTTCGGGCGGGTCGCACAGGGCGTAGGCGGGTGAGGACAGGCGGAGCAGGAGGCGGAGGGTGGGTTCGGTGACCCACAACGGGCCGGGTTCGTCGCGGTTGCCGAGCGGGCTGGGAAGGACGGTGTCATGGTCCCAGGCCGGTGGGGTGATGAGGTGGACCCCGGCGCGGCGGCGGTCGTGGGTGGGGTCGGTGGAGTGTTCCAGCTGGCCGATGGGCAGGTGGGTCTTGAGTGCGGACAGGTAGGCGCCGTTGATGTCGAGTGCGGTCACCTCGTGGCGTCCGGAAGGGAGTTCGGGGCGGGTCCATTTCGGACGGGCCTCCCAGATCCGGTCGGCGCCGCGGGCGGTCTGCTTGCGCAGGATCTCGGGGATCCACGGGTGGGCGACGATGTCGTAGCGGCCGCCCTTGCGGGTCTCGTCCAGCAGCGCCATCGCGTCCGGGATCGCCCGCTTCACCAGCGCCGCGGTCGCTTCCTCGACATCGCCGGCGTGCTGGGCGAGTGCGGCCACGACGGCCTCACCGATCAAGTCGGGAGCGTCGGACGCGGCCTGGATGCGGCGTCCGACGGGGACGATTTTCACCTGCTTGCGCAGACCGGAGCCTTCCGGCTTCACCCGCGTGCGCGGACCGGGGCTTTCCGAATCGCCCTCACGCAGGGCCGGTTGGGACGGTCGCGACGCCTGTGCGGGCTCTGCCGTGCCGCAGTCGGCGGGGTCCAGGTGCTGCGGGAAGCCGGCGACCTGGTCGTAGGCCGGACTGCCGCACAGCACGCAGGGCCGGGGCTCCGCGAGGGTCTCCACCTCGTACGCGATGCCGTCGGCCGCCTCGGCCTCGGCTTCACCCTCGTCTTCGCCGGTATCGGAGCCGACGTCCGCGCCCTCGTCCGCGACAACGACCGCTTCCTGGGCCTCGGTCTGAGCCTGCAGTTTGGCCTGTGCGCTCTCAAGGAAGTACGCGTACTTCTCCCGGACCTCGCCGCCCGGGTCCCGGCCCGACTCCCAGCCACCGACCGTGGAAGGGCTCACCCCGAGAGCCTGTGCCACCTGCGTGCGCGACAGGTTCAACTCCTCGCGCAGCCCGCGTCGTACCTCGACGGGCGGCAGCGGAACCTCCTGCTTGGCGGCTGCCAACAACGCGTCGATCGCGTCGAAGTTCGTCATCGGGCGACCCTCTCCTGCACAGCCGAGCCATCGCCAGGGCCACGCCGGCCGAGCGCGCGGCGCCGGAGGTCCGGCAGGGATTCGGAGGCCCGGGTCGGCCCGGCCATCAGGTCCAGCACATCGATACCGAAGTGTTCGGCGACCGCCTCGCAGTCGTCCAGGCTCCATGCGGCCGCACCGGACTGCCGGCGGCTCACCTGGCCCTGACTCACCCCTAGAGCGGCGGCGAGATCGGTCTGCGACTCGCCCGTGGCGTGCATGAGCGCCGCCACCGCCGAACGGACCCGGTCGGCCAGAGACATCCCCATGCCACCGAACCTACCACTCAAACCTCATGAACTATGCGAGTTGAGCATGGCTTGATCACAACCACCCTGCGGACCATGACCCTATCCAGCGGCACCGATGCTCACGGGAGCGATGCCGCGGCCCGGACAGGCCAAGCAGCGCCTAGGCGCAGGACGGGCACAGCCCTCGGTAGGTGACCTCGACCGCCGACACCGTGAAACCGAACCGCTCCTCCGCCGGGAGGTCGGACAGCGGGTTGCCTGCCGGGTGGACATCGCGGATGGTGCCGCAGCTGGAGCAGACGAGGTGCTGGTGCGGGTGGTGCGCGTTAGGGTCGTAGCGCTTGGCACGGCCGTCGGTGGAGACCTCTGTGACCTCACCGAGCGACACCAGTTCGCCCAGGGCGTTGTAGACGGTCGCCCGCGAGATCTCGGGCAGCCGCCGTGCCGCGCGGGCGTGCACCTCGTCGGCCGTGAGATGCACGTGGTCGCCGTCGAGGACCTCCGCAACGACACGCCGCTGGGATGTCAACCGCCAGCCACGCGCTCGCAGCCGCTCCAGCAGGTCACTCATATCGGTTCACCTATTCAGGTTCGGTGGGATACCGGAAGTTTACCTATGGACATCCGGGTTCCGATTGGATATGGGTTTGGCGCGCTTCTTGACTTGGACTCTGTCCATCGTAGGATCAGTTCTGGCGATAGCCAAGGGACAGAGGGACAGGAAGATTCCAGTACGGCAGGAGACAGAGACGTGACGGGACCACCGCCGAGCAGTTGCGGCGGTGCCGGCCTGCGGGTGACGGCCGCGCACGTCGCGCCGCTCGGGACCGTCCGGGACCTCCACGCGCTCACCGCGGCGGGAACCGTACGCCGCGTCGAACAGGCCGGCAGCCCGGCCCGGTTCGAGGGACGCGTCGAGGACAACCACCATCACGTCGTGTACCGGTCGTACGGTGTCGTCGCCGACGCCGACCGCGCGACCGGCGAAGCGCCCTGCCCCACCGCGTCCGACGACCACGGCTTCTCGACCGACGAGGCCGAGGTCGTCCACGGGGGCCTTGCGCCCCGCCCGTTCCATCGCCCGCAGTTCTTGAGCACCGTGATCCGCCTGGTCCGGAAGGATTCCCATGTCTGACAACCAAGATGCAAACGTCGTAGACGCGAACACGGAGGGCGGAGGTGGTTGCCCGGTCGCGCACGGACGCGCCCCGCACCCGACCCAGGGCGGCGGGAACCGCCAGTGGTGGCCGGAGCAGCTCAACCTGAAGATCCTCGCCAAGAACCCCGCCGTGGCGAACCCCCTCGGCGAGGAGTTCGACTACGCCGCGGCGTTCAAGACCCTTGACCTCCCGGCCGTCAAGCAGGACATCGCGGAGGTGCTGACCACCTCGCAGGACTGGTGGCCGGCGGACTTCGGCCACTACGGCCCGCTGATGATCCGCATGGCGTGGCACAGCGCGGGCACCTACCGGATCAGCGACGGCCGCGGTGGCGGCGGCGCCGGTCAGCAGCGCTTCGCCCCCCTGAACAGCTGGCCGGACAACGGCAACCTCGACAAGGCCCGCCGTCTGCTGTGGCCGGTCAAGAAGAAGTACGGCCAGAGCCTGTCGTGGGCCGACCTCATGATCCTGGCCGGCAATGTCGCCCTGGAGTCGATGGGCTTCGAGACCTTCGGCTTCGCCGGCGGTCGCGCCGACGTGTGGGAGCCCGACGAGGACGTCTACTGGGGCCCGGAGCAGGTCTGGCTCGACGACCAGCGCTACACCGGCGACCGCGAGCTGGAGGACCCGCTCGGCGCGGTCCAGATGGGCCTCATCTACGTCAACCCGGAGGGCCCGAACGGGAACCCGGACCCGATCGCCGCCGCCCGCGACATCCGCGAGACGTTCCGCCGCATGGCGATGAACGACGAGGAGACCGTCGCCCTCATCGCCGGTGGCCACACCTTCGGCAAGACCCACGGCGCGGGCGACGCGGACCTCGTCGGCGCCGAGCCCGAGGCCGCCCCGATGGAGCAGATGGGCCTCGGCTGGAAGAGCGCCTACGGCTCCGGCAAGGCCGGCGACGCCATCACCAGTGGCCTTGAGGTGACCTGGACGGCGACGCCGACCCAGTGGGGCAACGGGTTCTTCACGAACCTCTTCGAGTACGAGTACGAGCTCACCCAGAGCCCGGCCGGTGCGAACCAGTGGGTGGCGACGAACGCCGAGGCGATCATCCCCGACGCTCACGACGCGTCGAAGACGAAGCTCCCGACGATGCTCACCACCGACCTCTCGCTGAAGTTCGACCCGGTCTACGAGCCGATCGCGCGCCGCTTCTACGAGAACCCGGACCAGTTCGCGGACGCCTTCGCCCGCGCCTGGTACAAGCTGACGCACCGCGACATGGGCCCGATCCAGCGCTACCTCGGCCCGGAGGTTCCCTCCGAGGTGCTGCTGTGGCAGGACCCGCTGCCGGCGCGCGAGGGCGCGGTCATCGACGCCGCCGACATCGCCTCCCTCAAGGAGCAGATCCTCGGCTCGGACCTGACGATCGCGCAGCTCGTCTCCGCGGCCTGGGCCTCGGCGTCCTCCTTCCGCGGCAGCGACAAGCGCGGTGGCGCCAACGGCGCCCGCATCCGCCTCGAGCCGCAGCGCGGCTGGGAGGTCAACAACCCGGACGACCTCTCGCAGGTGCTCCGTACGCTCGAGGGCGTCCAGGAGTCCTTCAACTCCGCCGGCGGCAAGCAGGTCTCCCTCGCCGACCTGATCGTTCTCGCGGGCTCCGCGGCCGTCGAGCAGGCGGCCAAGGCCGCCGGCGTCGAGGTCGAGGTGCCGTTCACGCCGGGTCGTGTGGACGCTTCGCAGGAGCAGACGGACGTCGAGTCGTTCGCCGCGCTCGAGCCGAAGGCCGACGGCTTCCGCAACTATGTCGGCAAGGGCAACCGCCTGCCGGCCGAGTTCCTGCTGACGGACAAGGCGAACCTGCTGAACCTCAGCGCGCCCGAGATGACGGTCCTCGTCGGTGGTCTGCGTGTCCTCGGCGCCAACTCCGGCCAGTCCAAGCACGGCGTCCTCACCAACCGGCCGGGCACGCTGACCAACGACTTCTTCGTCAACCTGCTCGACCTGGGTACGGAGTGGACGTCGACGTCCGCCGCGCAGGACGAGTTCGAGAGCCGCGACGCCTCAGGCGCCGTCAAGTGGACCGGCACCCGTGCCGACCTCGTCTTCGGCTCGAACTCCGAGCTGCGCGCGCTCGCGGAGGTCTACGCGAGCGATGACGCGAAGGCGAAGTTCGTGAACGACTTCGTCGCGGCGTGGGGCAAGGTCATGAAGCTGGACCGGTTCGACCTCGTCTGACACGACGGTCTGATCAGGGACCTCTGATCAGACCGTCCCATCAGGCGCTCCTGATCACGAGCGCCTGATCACGACGCCCAGGTCGGCCCGCGCGGGCCGACCTGGGCGTCCTCAGCCCGAAGATTCCCGACACCGTCCGCCCCCACCGCGAACCGGCTCCGCTCATCCCACGGATAGCCCTAAAGCCCGATATCTCGCCATTTCTGCGGTGAGCCCTTGAACGTCCTATGCTGATCTCGGGAGGGCTCGGGCATTTGTGACGGCCGGTCCTGGGCCGGCGGGAAGCGGGCTTCCATGGCTGAGCGTTTCAAAAACTCTGGGCTGATCGGCGAGCTGTCGGCTGAATTCGCCGGCACCATGATCCTCATCCTCTTCGGTGTCGGCGTGGTGGCCCAAGTGGTCGCCGGCGGAGGGCTCACGACGCCACCAGGCGGCCTTGGAAACCACGACAGCATCGCCTGGGCGTGGGGTATCGGCGTCACCATGGGTGTCTATGTCGCAGCACGGCTGAGCGGAGCCCACCTCAACCCCGCGGTGACGCTCGCCCTCGCCGCGTTCAAGGGTTTCCCTTGGAAAAAGGTGGCGCCCTACATGGTGGCCCAGACGATCGGCGCGTTCGTGGCGGCCCTCATCGTGCGCTGGAACTACACCGAAGCGCTGGGGACGTACGACCCCGGTCACACCATCAAGACGCAGGGTGTCTTCTCCACGCTGCCCGCCAACGGCAACCCGAACCTGCCGGTCCACGAGTGGGGCGCGTTCCGCGACCAGATCATCGGCACCGCCATCCTGCTGCTGATGATCCTGGCCATCACGGACCTGCTCAACACACCTCCTGGCGCCAACCTGGCCCCGTTCATCATCGGCCTGGTCGTGGTGGGCATCGGCATGGCCTGGGGTACCGACGCGGGCTACGCGATCAACCCGGCACGTGACTTCGGTCCCCGGCTGGCCAGCTTCCTCACGGGCTACGGCGGAGCGTGGCGAGATCAGTACGGGAACTTCTACTTCTGGGTGCCGATCATCGGTCCGCTGATCGGCGGTCTGGTCGGCGCTGGCGTGTACAAGACCTTCATCGGTCGGTTCCTGCCTGGGGCGGAGCCGGAGCCTCCCGGGCGCATCGCCGTCCCCGAGGACTGACACCGACAACAGAGGCGGTAACCCATGGCTGACTTCGTAGGCGCGGTGGACCAAGGCACCACCAGTACCCGATTCATGATCTTCGACCACGCCGGCAACGAGGTGGCGAAGCACCAGCTGGAACACGCCCAGATCCTTCCGCGCTCCGGGTGGGTCGAGCACGACCCGGTGGAGATCTGGGAGCGCACCAACTCGGTGATCCAGAACGCCCTGCGGCACGGGAATCTGTCCCCCGAAGATCTGGCGGCGATCGGCATCACCAACCAGCGGGAGACCACCGTTGTCTGGGACCCGCGCAACGGCCGTCCCTACTACAACGCCATCGTCTGGCAGGACACCCGCACCGACTCCATAGCCGCGGCCCTGGAACGCTCGGGCCAGGGCGACGTCATCCGCCGCAAGGCGGGCCTGCCGCCGGCGACCTACTTCTCCGGCGGCAAGATCCAGTGGATCCTGGAGAACGTCGACGGCGTCCGCGAGGCGGCAGAACAAGGGCATGCCATCTTCGGCAACACGGACTGCTGGGTCCTGTGGAACCTGACCGGCGGCCCCGACGGCGGGATCCACGCCACCGACGTGACCAACGCCAGCCGCACCATGCTGATGGACCTGGAAACCCTCGACTGGGACGACGAGTTGCTGGGCTTCTTCAACATCCCGCGAGCGATGCTGCCCACCATCAACCCCTCGTCCCACCGGGAAGCGTACGGAGTGACGCGCAGCTCGAGGCCGCTGCGCGCCGCCATCCCCATCGCCGGGGTGCTCGGCGACCAGCAGGCGGCCACCGTCGGTCAGGTCTGCTACGCGCCCGGCGAGGCCAAGAACACCTACGGCACCGGCAACTTCCTGGTGCTCAACACCGGCACGGAGCTGGTCCGTTCGCAGCACGGCCTGCTCACCACCGTGGCGTACCAGTTCGGCGACAGCCCGGCGATCTACGCCCTGGAGGGCTCCATCGCGGTCACCGGGTCCGCGGTGCAATGGCTGCGCGACCAGATGAAGATCATCAAGGACGCAGCCGACAGCGAGACGCTGGCCCGTACCGTCGAGGACAACGGCGGCATGTACTTCGTCCCCGCGTTCTCGGGCCTGTTCGCCCCGTACTGGCGCTCCGACGCGCGCGGCGCGATCGTCGGCCTCGCCCGGTACAACGACAACGGCCACCTGGCCCGGGCAACCCTGGAAGCCATCTGCTACCAGAGCCGCGACGTCGTCGAGGCCATGGAGCAGGACTCCGGAGTCCACCTCGATGTGCTCAAGGTCGACGGCGGTGTGACCGCCAACGACCTGTGCATGCAGATCCAGGCCGACGTTCTGGGCGTACCGGTCAGCCGTCCGGTGGTCGCCGAGACCACCGCGCTCGGCGCCGCCTACGCGGCCGGTCTGGCCACCGGCTTCTGGCAGGACACCGACGAACTGCGCACCCACTGGCAGGAGTCCAAGCGCTGGGAGCCCCAATGGTCCGAAGACCAGCGCGCGGAGGGTTACGCGGGCTGGAAGAAGGCGGTGGAGCGCACGCTCGACTGGGCCAAGGTCGAATAGACCGGCCGCGCCACCGGCGCCCACTGCCGCGGCCCCGTCCCGCACCGCGATGCCCTGCCGGACGGGGGCACGGCCGTCCCCGGCTCATCCATGCCGGCGGGCACGAGGGCTGTGATGCCGACATGAGAAATTCCCGCGCTGACGACGACCCTCCGAACCGCGCGTGCCGGAGAGGAGCCCGTCCCGGGACCTCGCGCGCTGCCCGGCGTACGGCTCTGCCCGCGGCGTGCGCGGCCCTGCTGATCGGAGGCTGCGCCCTGCCCCCGGGGACGAGCGGCACGGCGCTCTCTGCCGCGTCGGCCACGCCCGCGGCTACGGCGAGCGCCTCCGCCCCCACTCCGTCGGCGCTGAAGCCCATCGATCCGGCCGCGCTCCAGTCCGCCGTGGAGCGTGCGGCGAAGGAGCTCATGGTCCCCGGCGCGGTGGTCCTGCTCCGCACTCCGCAGGGAACCTTCCGGGCGGTCGTCGGCACGACCGAGCTGGGCACGGCCACACCGCCCACTACGGGTGACCACTTCCGGATCGCCTCCAACACCAAGACCATGACCTCGGCGCTGATCACCCTCCTCGCCCAGGACGGGAGGCTCCGGCTGGGCGACCCGGTGTCCGCCTACGTCGCGGGAGTGCCCAACGGGGACCACATCACCATCGCCGAGCTGCTGAAGATGCGCAGCGGGCTGTACAACTACACCAGCGCACCCGAACTGGCCGCGAGCATGGACGCCGACCCGGGGAAGGCCGAGACGCCGCAGGCGCTGCTGGACATCGCGTTCCGACGCCCGCCGAACTTCGCGCCCGACGCGTCCTACGAATACAACAACACCAACTACGTACTGCTCGGCCTGGTCGCCGAGAAGGCGGGTGGCCGCCCCTTGGCCCAGCAGTTCCGGGACCGGCTGTTCACCCCGCTCGGACTGGACGGTACGTCGCTGCCGGCCTCCGACAACCTGTCCCTCCCCGTCCCCTACTCGCACGGCTACATGTACGGCGGAACGGCCTACGCGCTGGTCGACCAGCCCTACCCCGTCGACATGCAGGCGGCGGCACGGTCGGGAAAGCTCCGGCCCTTGGACTACACCCACCAGAACCCCTCCTACGCCACCGCCCCCGGAGGCGTCATCTCCACCGCGGACGACCTGGCCACATGGATCCGGGCCCTGGTGACGGGCAAGGTCCTGAACGCCGCGTACCAGCAGCAGTGGCTCCACAGCCCGCAAGCCGAGGACCCGGCCGCGCCCGACGGGCAGAAGTACGGGTACGGCATCGCCCACCAGCGCTTCGGTCCGAACGCCTCGATGTACTACCACGGCGGTGAACTCCCCGGATTCAACTCCTTCATCGGCTACGACCCGGACAACGACGTCACGCTCGTGATCTGGACGAACCTGACCCTGTCGCCCGACGGCCGGACCACGGCCCAGGCCCTGCTGCCCACCGTCCTCAACCAGGTCTACGCCGGCCTCTCTCTGCCCACCGGCTCCGGCTAGTGCTGTGAGCGCGCCGGCAGCCTTACGCCTCCGCGGGGGTGGCCGGTCGTGTCGCGTAACGGTGACGCATGCCGTCGCTGGCCGCGGGACCCGCCGTGAAGACGTAGGTGTCGCTGTCGTCGAGTCGGCGGCCGGTCTTGGCGTCGACGACGACGGGCTCGACCTCCTCGCCGCTGTGTGCGTCGACGAGGATCATGCTGCGTTCGGCCGGTGTGAGGCGGGAGTTGCCCCACGCGGCCAGGGCGACGATCACCGGTCGCAGGGAGCGCCCGAGTCCGGTGAGAACGTACTCGTGACGTACCGGGTTGGTCTGGTAGGGCCGGCGCTCCAACAGCCCGTCCGCGACGAGGGTTTTCAGCCGGGTGGTGAGCATGCTGGAGGAGATGCCCAGGCTCTCCTGGAACTGGTCGAAGCGGGTGTAGCCGTCAAAGGCGTCGTGGAGGATCAGCAGCGTCCACCACTCGCCCACGTGTTCCACCGTCGTGGACAGCGGGCACTCCCGGTCCTCCAGCCTGATCCGGCTCGCCACGGCGACCACCCCTCCAGTTACTGCTAAAGTCGAAGTTAGTAGCTTCTATTTTAGCAGGAATGACGGGAGCGGCGCTTTCCGCGCCCGCACCCGGGAACGGAGCACGCCGTGACCACACCCATCAGCGAATCCCTCGAAGGCCGACGCGCTCTGGTCACCGGCGGCACCAAGGGCACCGGAGCCGCCATCGCCCGACGTCTCGCCCAGGCCGGCGCAACCGTACTGGTCACCGCCCGCAGCCGCCCCGACGACGTCGAGGAGAAGGCGTTCATCACCGCCGACCTGTCCACCACCCAGGGCGCAGCCCACGTAGCCGCCGAGGTGGACGCCCGTGCGGGAGGCGTCGACATCCTGGTCAACACCCTCGGCGGGTCCGAGGCACCGGCCGGGGGGTTCAGGGCGCTCGGCGAGGACGACTGGGCCAGGGAACTGAACACCAACCTGCTGGCCGCCGTCCGCCTGGACCGCGCACTCCTGCCGCACATGATCGCCACGGGCAAGGGGGCCGTCGTGCACGTCACCTCGATCCAACGCCGCATGCCGCTGTGGAACGGCACCCTGGCCTACGCCGCCGCCAAGGCCGCCCTGACCACCTACAGCAAGGGTCTGGCCAACGAGGTCGCCCCGCACGGCATCCGAGTCAACACCGTCTCACCGGGCTTCGTGCAGACCTCGGCCGCCGACCACCTCGTCGCCCGGATCGCCCATGACGCGGACATCACCCAGGAAGCGGCGCTGGGCCGGCTCATGGACTCTCTGGGTGGCATCCCGCTCGGCCGTCCCAACCGGCCCGAGGAAGTCGCCGAACTCGTCGCCTTCCTCGTCTCCGACCGCGCCTCGGCCATCGTCGGCGCCGAACACGTCATCGACGGCGGCACCACCCCCACCGTCTGAAGCCTCCACCACCCCAAGGAGCGTCATGCACGACAACCAGCCCCGAACCATCACCCCGGACACCCTGCCCGAGGTGATCACCCGCTACCTGAAAGCGCATCGCGCCCACGACACCGCCACCGCCATCACGGCGTTCACCCGCGAAGCCACGGTGATCGACGACGGCAACACCTACGACGGCATCAAGGCGATCGAGGGATGGCTCGACCGCTCCGCCACCGAATTCACGTACACCATCCACCTCACCGACGCCCAGCAGACCGACGCAACCCGCTACATCGCCACCCACCACCTCGAAGGCAACTTCCCCGGCGGCACCATCGATCTGCGCTACCAGTTCACACTCCGCGACGGCCTCATCGAACGCCTCGTCATCGAACCCTGAGTCCCCTCCCACGCGTTCGGGTTCAGCACGTGCACGCCTGACCTGACGATGACCTCGATCACGCGGCCGGACTGGTGACCGCCGCACGCCGGGCGGGAAGGCTTCCCCTGCAAGGGAGACCCGGGGGAAGGGGCGGGCGTGTTGGAAGAAACCCATGTTGATCAAGCTGCGCTGTGGACTGCGGCCGTGGATCCTTCCGGCTCCTCCGCGCCCGTGTCTTGCTGCGATCGTGAAGTACCAGAGGCGGCAACGGCGAAAGGACCTGACGACGTGCACCTCTCAATCGTCACCCGACCCAGGGTGGAGGGAAACAAGATCCCTGAGTCGTGCCGGTGCCAGCTGGTGAAGGTCTACGGGCGCGCACGGGCGTGAGCGCGGTGCACGCGTCACTGGCTCGGCCGACTGACGACCAGCACCAGGCGACGGTCCGAACCGGTCATTCGGCCGGAGTCGAGTAGTACGGCGATCGCCGCCACTCCTCGCGGCCCACCGAGGACAGCGCCGGCTTCCACAGGACCACGCCGTGCCGTCGTTCCCAGACCGCGATCCGCCACGCGTGAACGAGCGAGATCAGCAAGACGGCCGGCAGCGTCAGCGCGAGCAGCGGCTGGTGGAAGAAGTACACGCACACCAGCGTGTACACCAGCATGGCTGCCGCGAGACGGATCCGTCCCCGCCTCATGAGCCGCCGCTGCTCTGGCTCCTGCCCGCTCAGCGCCTGCGGATCGCCGACCGGTACCGCGCTCTCGTGGGCGCGCAGCTCGCGAGAACGCCCTGCGAGGAGATTGACGGTCCACAGAGCAGCCACCGCAACCAGGACACCTATCTGGATCACTCCGGCACGGCCCGAGAGCCTGAGGTCGCCCCGCTCGATGAAGAGCACGGTGTCCAGCACCACAGCCACGGAGGTGCCTGCCACAGCTTCGCCCGCTCCGGATGCGACGACGCGCACCAAGACACCCGTAGCCAGTTCGCTCACAACGTTCCTTCCTTGCATCATCGTTCGGGTGCCGCACTCATGCGGTTCCGCTCGGAAAGCGCGTAACACCGTCGAGCGGTGCATCAAGAGACTGAAGCAGTGGCGCGACATTGCCACCCTCTACGAGAAGACCGCCACCATCCCCTGGTCCGCAAGGTGATCCAAAACGAACCGTCTGTCCATGACGAGCCGCGCCAGCATGTCCAGGTCATGAGGCGCCACCGACCGCGCGAGTACGTGACTCTTAAACGAGGCCAAATCGCGACCTACTCGGATCCAATCGGTATCAACCACACTTAGACACATGGGGGGTTTATCCGATCAATACCAGTTCATATGTGATCGCTGCGGCGAGGCGAGCTCCACCGTGCGCGAGCGAGGGCGAATCGACCTCATGGCCAAGCTCTGCGATGCCTGCTGGAACACCATCGCCAACGAGATGGCCGAAGTCGATGGAGCCACAGCCGCCCCGCGACCCGATCCCGACCCCGACGACACGACATGGATCGAACCGCCCATCTGCCCCAAATGCGGAGTAATGATCCAGGTGCGTCCCACTAATTACGATCGGTGGGTCAGCCTCGCCACGGTGGAGCTGCCCGCCAAGGACGTCCCAGAGCCCTTCCGCTGGCGTTTGACGAAGCTCTCGGCCCGGTCCTCCATCGTCACTGACATCGTCGCCGTACGGGTCCGTGGCGTCGATCCGCTGCCGAGCGAGCCCGTCGTGCCGGCTCACCGCATGATGTGCGTCCCCGACCAGGGCGTGTATCGAAAGTGGATCTTGAGTGATGAATGATCGTGGTTCATGGCGCGGGGAGATCTCACGGATGCGCAGTGGGCGTTGTTGGAGCCGTTGTTGTCCAAGGCAGCGAAGGTGGGACGGCCGCCCATCTGGCCCCAGCGGCAGTTGATCGACGGCATACGGTTCCGGGTCCGGACAGGAGTTCCTTGGCGGGATACGCCCGTCGAGTACGGTCCCTGGGGCCGGATCTACGATCTGTTCCGCCGATGGCAACGAGACGGCACCTGGCACCGGGTCCTCACCCGACTTCAGTCCCAGGCCGACGCGAAGCGCGGGATCACGTGGGACCTGAGCGTCGATTCCACAGCGTGTCGCGCCCATCAGCATGCGACAGAGGCCAGGAAGCAGGGGGACCTACAGAAGGAACCACCGGGCGGAGTGCCGGCCGAGGCGACTGTGCTGGTCGCAGCCGTGAACGAGTGGCTGTGACCAGCAATGTCGCAACGGCCCTCAGACGACGTCGAATTCGTTGCCCTCGGGGTCCTGCATGGCGGCGGCGTAGAGACCCATGTCCGGCTCATCCTTGATCCGCAGCACGGTGGCACCAGCTATGACCAGCCGTTCCACCGTAGCCTTGACCCGCTGTGTGCGGACGTCCAGCGAGACGTCACGGCCACCGCCGACCTTCAGGTCGAAGTGCCACCGGTTCTTGGCGGCCTTCGGCTCCGGAACCTGCTGGAACCACACCCTCGGTCCACGTCCCGCGGGATCGATGATCGACTCCGGAATATCCCCGGCACCTGCCGGCAACTCTGCCTCGGGCACCCCCACAGCCGCCCAGTAAGAACGCCACGTGGCGTGCCCGCCCGGCGGAGGCTCGGGCACGTAGCCCAGGGCCTCGGCCCAGAAAGTCACCATTCTCTGCGGATCGGAGCAGTCGATCGTCAGCTGCACTGTCATCTCCATGATCGGAGCATCCCAGGCAGGTCTGACAGACGGTCCACTTTCGCAACAGGCCCCAGGGGAGCCACGGGGAACGTCGGCGAACAGCGCGAGAACCCGCACGTCAGCGTCTCGGCAGCTCGGGCCCGATCCGCATGGGCGATCTTCCGAACTGGGGCTCCAAGACTCAGGCGGCGCGCTTGGCCGGCGCCGACCTCGTGGGCAGCTGCCGCACTACAGGTTTCGATCAGAGAGGACAGATGCGGCCACACCCGAGGAAGTGAGGCGCAACTCAGCTTGACTTGCCAGTCGCCTGTAGTGAGGCCAAACAGGGATTCCTGGAAACATTCTGTCTCGATGTTCAATAAAGGGTGCGGCGGCGTACTTCAACCGGCCCAGAGTCGGAGCCCAGAGATCCAGGAAATCCTGCTCACTCACGTATTTCTTCTCGCAGTAATATGCGGCAACGTCTAGAGCCGCCAGGGCCCTATTGGCGAGTTCGTAGTCTTCCTGCCTGAGGTCCTCGACTACACCCTGCCGACGATAGAGATCGAACAATACCCTTCTCCCTCTCTGCAATTCAGGAGAAATGAGTGTCTCGTGTAGCTTCAGGAATACATCCCTCTTATCCGTCCGCGTCGTATAGCGAACGGCGACACCACTCACGAGTAGAGCGATAGCCGAGACGACGAGTCCCGTAATCTGCATTTCCGACTCCCGAACGACAGAGCGATCGCACCCTTGGACTGCGCACAGGGCGCAGTAGCAGGCAGTCTGGCAGAGGCGCGCCACGGCCGTGCCACATCGTGCGGTCTACCAGGGGCAATAGCGGTTCGCCGTAGTCGAGATGCGCCGCTGACCTGGCCACGCATATACGCGAGTCGTTCCAGGCCCGCCCCGCGCCACCCAAGTTCATGCACAAGAAGCACTTCCCATTGGAACCCCACCGGGCGTTCGCTTTGGTGATCTTTCCGTCGACTGGCGACCGGTGGACAATGCGGCGCGACGCCGATGAGGATCTCCGAATCCCCCACCGCAGCTCGGTCGTTCCCGCAGACTTGCTCTGGTTTCCCAGTGACGAAGGGACGGCAAGCATGGCGAACAGCGCCTTACTCGTGATGGACGTTCAACGGGACATCGTGGCCATCGCCGACGATGGCTCCGGATATCTGCCGCGCTTGCGCAGGGCGATCGACGGTGCCCGGGCTGCCGGCATCCCCGTGATCTACGTGGTCATCGGGTTACGGCCGGGCGATCCTGAAGTCAGCCCTCGCAACAGGGTGATCACAAACGCCGTGCGGGCCGGCCTGTTCACCGAGGGTGCCCCTGGCACCGAGATCCATCATGACGTCGCGCCCCAGCAGGGCGACGTCGTGGTCACCAAGAGGCGGGGAAGCGCGTTCTCGGGCAGCGACCTCGACTTGGTACTCAGGGCTCGCGATATCGACAGCCTTGTTCTCACCGGCATCGCCACCAGCGCTGTAGTGCTGTCCACCCTGTGGCACGCCATCGACCTGGACTTCGGCCTCACCGTCCTGGCGGATGCCTGCCTCGACACCGACCCCGAGGTGCACCGGGTCCTCACCGAAAAGCTGTTCCCGCAGTGGGCAGATGTCCTTGCCGTCGAGGACTGGCTCAACGCCATCAGCCGCGGCGGGACAGCCAATCAGTGATGCAACATGACTCACACCAGTTCGGGTTGCGGTTCCGGTTGCCGTACCGGTGCGGCCTTCGGTTCCCACATTTTGGTGGTCCGTACGTAGCGGTGGACCACTGAGGTCATCGCCAGAAGGAGAAGTGGTCCAGCCACCCACGGATGTTGGGCCATCTCCATCGGCAGATAGCGATAGGACACCAAGAGCGCGGCGAAGACCGTTGCGCCGTAGGTGACCAGCTGGATTCCCGGCCGGTCCCAGCCGCGGTCGTGCGCGCGCAGTGCCGCCTCGATCGTGAGCGCGAACACCACGCCGGCAATGAGATCCGCGCCATAGTGGTAGCCGAATCCCAGCGTTGCGCTGAGCGTGGCGATCAGCCAGAACGCGCCCGCCCATTGCAGAATCCGTGGCCCTTTGCGGGAATGAACGAAGATCACGGTGGCCCACGCCGTGTGCAGGCTGGGCATGCAGTTGCGTGGGGTGATCTCGTCGAACGGCATCGGGTGCGGGGTAGTGAGCGGCGGCGGCGTGTCCGGCCACAGGTTGGCCACCGGCCAGTGCCCGCCGCCAGTACCGAAGGCGCCGGTGCCGTAGGCGAAGACCGGTCCGACCACCGGGAAGATCATGTAGATGGCCGGCCCGAGGAGGCCGATGACCAGAAAGGTGCGCACCAGATGATGGCGCGGGAAGCGGCGCTCGACCGCCACGTTGCGCAGTTGGTACAGCGCGACGACGACCGCGGCCACCGCGAGCTGAACGTAGACGTAGTCGAGAACATGGGCGCCGATCGGTCCGGTGGCCTCGACAACCCGGCCTGCCAGCCACGACGGGTTGCCCAGCGCGTGATCGGCGGTAGCCACGTACTGGTCGAGCACAGTTGGGCGGGTCTTCGAGGTGACGAGTAGCCAGGTGTCGCCGGTCTTACGGCCGGCCACCAGCAGCAGGGCCAGCCCGACGCCCTTCAGCAGCAGGACACGTTCCCGGCCGGTGCGGCGGGTGACGGCGATGACCGCGCAGCCCAGAATCACCCACAACGCGCCGTTACCGAAGGGCTGGCCGTCGGTCGTCCTGGCGTCGACCGCCCACCGCACCAGCGCGAAGACGACATCGATACCGATCGCGGCACCAGCCGCGATGAACCGCTGTCGCCAGGTGAGCACCACCATCATCAACGCCATACTGGCGTACAACAGCGGCCCCGATTTGGGGGCGAATATCAGCTCTCGCACCTGGTTGGTGATCGGCCCCGGCAGGCCGTAGCGACGCGCGACGATCTCCAGAATGATGAGGAATCCGAGTGCCACCACACCCGCCGTGGCCCACAGCATCGCCCGCGGTTGACGCCACGCGGCGAACGGAGTTCTGCACTTTATTCGCGAAAATATCCGCGACGCTATAGATATCAATTGTCGTTTGGCCGATTTGTAGATGTTGGTTACATTGGTCGCCCTTCATGCCGGATGGCATGGTTTTCCGGCATGAAGGGCGGACGATCAAGACACTCGCCGTGAGTTCGAACATGTTAGCGGAGCGGTGCGGGTGTCAGGAGCTCGTGAGGATGACGAGTTGCTGGGTCGCCCGGGTCATCGCGACATAGCGGTCGACCGCTCCTTCGATGCCCTTGCCGAACGCCTCTGGGTCGATGAGGACGACCAGGTCGAACTCGAGCCCCTTCGAAAGCTCCGGGGTCAGCGCCCGGACACGGGACGTCGTGCGGAATGTGGGATCGCCGATGACGCAGGCGATCCCGTCGGCATGTGCGGCGAGCCAGGTGTCGAGGATCGAGCTCAGATCCGAAGCGGATCCGTGGACGACGGGGACGCCGCCGCTGCGGATGGAGGTCGGCACGTTGGCGTCCGGGAGCACGGCCCGGATGACCGGCTCGGCTTCCGTCATGATTTCTTCCGGCGTCCGGTAGTTGACGCTCAGGGAGGCCAGGTTGATCCGGTCGAGCCCGATCCGTTCGAGCCGTTCCTGCCACGATTCCGTGAACCCGTGCCTCGCCTGGGCGCGGTCTCCGACGATGGTGAAGCTCCGGGACGGGCACCGGAGCAGCAGCATCTGCCACTCGGCGTCGGTCAGTTCCTGGGCCTCGTCCACGACGATGTGCGCGAACGGGCCGGCGAGCAGGTCCGGTTCGGTGCCGGGCAGTGCGCTCTCGTCGATCAGGGTGTCCTGCAGGTCCCTTCCGCGCAGCATCCCCACCGCGCCTTGACTCTCGTCGATCTCGGTGTCCCGCAGCAGGATCTCGATGACATCGGCCCTGCCCGCGCGTTCGGCGGCGACAGCGGCCTCGTTCCGACGCTTGCGTCGGGACGCCTCCGGGTCGCCGAGCCGCTGCCGTGCCGCGTCCAGGAGCGGCAGGTCGGACACCGTCCAGGCCTGGGCTTCCCCGCGCTGCAGCAGCGACACGTCATCGGGGCTGAGCCAGGGAGCGCACATCCGCAGGTAGGCGGGTACCGACCACAGGTCTCCGACCAGGTCGGCCGCTTCGAGGAGCGGCCACGCGCGGTTGAAGGCCGTGAGCAGCTCCCTGTTCCGCAGCAGCGACTTGCGGAGCAGGTCATCAGGGGCGTCGCCGTCGTGCTTGTCCACCAGGATCGTGAGCAGCTCCTCCAAGACCTGGTCGCGCGCCTCGTTGTGCGGAGTACCGGGTTCTGCCGCTTCGAACGCTGTGGCCCATTCATCGGCGCTCAGCCAGATGTCGGACCAGTGGGTCGTGACCGTCATCCCCTTGATGGGCGGCTCCTCGTAGAACCTGACGGCCGTCTCGATCGCTTTCACCATGTGCGCGGACGACTTGAGGAGGGCCACATTCGGGTCGGCCTCGATCGCCGCTGCGGCTCCCTCGTCGACCAGGTCCCGCAGGGTGCAGGTCTGCACGCCCTCCTCTCCGAGGCTGGGGAGGACGTCGGCGACATAGGCCAAGTAGGGCCGGTGCGGTCCGACGAACAGGACGCGGCCCCGGTGGTGACCGAGGCGAGGATCGGAGTAGAGGAGGTAGGCGGAGCGGTGCAGGGCGACGACGGTCTTCCCGGTACCCGGACCGCCGTCGACGACAAGAGCGCCGCGGGATCCCGCGCGGATGATGGCGTCCTGGTCGGCCTGGATGGTGCCGAGCACGTCTCGCATCCGTGGCGACCGGTTGCTGCCCAGGCTGGCGATGAAAGCGGACTGGTCGTCGAGCGCGGCGTGCCCCACAATCCCGTCCGAGGTGAACACCTCGTCCCAGTAGTCGCTGATCCGGCCGCCGGTCCAGCGATACCTGCGGCGGCTCGCCAAACCCATCGGGTTGCCGTGGGTGGCTCCGAAGAACGGTTCGGCCGCGGGCGAGCGCCAGTCGACCAGCAGCCGACGACCCGCACTGTCCGTAAGGCCAAGTCGTCCTACATACACGGGTTCGGGGTCGTCCACGCCGACCATGTGTCCGAGGCACAGGTCCAAACCGAAGCGGCGCAGCGCGCGCAGGCGAGCGGTCAGCCGATGGATCTCCATGTCCCGGTCCATCCCTTGCCGGCCCAGGCCTCCGGGCGCCCTGCGCGCGGCTTCGAGGCGGTCGGACAGCTCGGCGATCGACTGCTCAAGGCACTCCGCGATGGCCGCGAAGTGCTGGTCGTCGCCGGCGATCAGCGTCGGGTCGCCCTTTGCGGAGAGGTGGTCGGGAAGGTCAAACGCCCTGGTGGTCAGGGGGTTCACGTGATGGGCTCCGATCTGAGGTCACTTGCGACCATTGCGTGCGGCAGGGGGTCTGGACCGGCGTGACGAACCTGGCGGACATGACGAGCGACGCTCCGCCCGAGGTGGACTCCGCGGCCGTAGCCGGTCCAGGTCGCCAGGGATCGCAGGTTCTCGTGTTCTGGGTCCTGGCTCGACGATCCCGCGTGGTTCACGCGGGCACCGGCGGCCTTTCTCGGCCGACCGCGTCGAGCAGCAGCTTCGCGGCCACCGTCGCCCCGTCGGTGCGGATCGTGCCGGCCACGGCCCTCGCTCGTGCGCGGGTCTCGGGGGTCAGGGCGGTGGTGAGCGCGGCCGACAGGGACTCGAAGGTCGGAGTCGGACCGTCGTGTGCCGCGCCGATGCCCAACTCGGCCACCCGGGCGGCCCAGTACGGCTGGTCCACGATCTGGGGTACCACCACCTGCGGCGCGCCAGCCCGGGCGGCCGTCGTCGTCGTACCCGCGCCGCCGTGGTGCACGACGGCGGCCACCCGGCCGAACAGTGCCTGGTGGTTGACGTCGCCGACGGCGAAGCAGTCGTCCCCCTTGTCGATCAGGCCAAGGTCGGCCCAGCCCTGGGCGACGATGGCGCGACGGCCCTGCGCGCGCACCGCCTCGATGGCCACTTGGGCGACGTCCGTCGAGTCGCGCATGGGCATGCTGCCGAAGCCCACGTACACCGGCGGTGCGCCGGCCTCCAGGAACGCCGTCAACTCGGCCGGCAGCGGGCGTTCGTCCGGAAGAAGCCATGCGCCGGTCTGCACGACATCGAGGTCCGCCGTCTCCTGCCACGGACCCAGGACCGGGTCCGCCGCCAGCCACGGCCGGTCGGTGAAGACATGGCTGCGGACGTCGTCCACCGGAGGCCGGCCGATCGACACCCGGTGAGCGTTGAGCCCGGGGCCGAACAGCGCGTTGAAGCTCTCGGCGTTCCAGTCCCACCGCGCACGGTTGTCGGTCATGCCCGGTGGGAACGGCCGGCCCGGCAGCGCGTGCGGTGCGTGGTGCGGGGACGGCAGCATGGTCGGGAAGTAGCTCACGTACACGAAGGGGATGCCCAGTTCCTCGGCCACCGACTGCGCGGCGGCCACGGCCGGGACCAGGCCGGTCGCCACCACCGCGTCACATCCCTCGGCCGCCGCGGCGACCGCCTCGTACTGCGCGGCGACCAAGGCGGCCGCGCGCTGGGGCAAGCCCTCCGGTGTCGGTGACGCCGTCCCGGTCACCAGTGTGCGCACCGGCTCGGCGGCCGGCACCAGCTCCACGCCGACACCGGCCAGCAGCTTCGCGAACTCCTCGTCCGGCGGCGCGCAGACCCTCACCTCCGCGCCAAGTTCCCGCAACCGCACCGCGAGTCCCGCCATCGGCTGGACATCCCCACGCGACCCATACGTCGACAACAACACACGCACTCTGCGACTCCCGATTTCCGCGGATTCTGGCCTCGGCCGGAGATTCTGCGCCACGACCGGGGCCTTGCCGCAAGCCCCCCAGTGCGCTATACGTTGAGAGTGGAAAGGAGTGGGTACTCCCCCTTTCCCTTCATCGTCCGCTGTGGACGGACAACCTCCTCGCGAAGCGCCGACGCGCCGCGTACGACGGTGCCATCGGTTCGACTCCGGACAGACCTGCTGTCGCCGTATGGATCGGTGGCGGCGGGCGAGGTTCCTCGACCGGCTGCACCGGTCGTCTTGCTCGAATGGGAGAACGCCGCGCCGCGCAGCGGGTGCCACCGAGCGCTGCCGTGCGAGTGCGTACGGCAGCGCTCGGTGTGTGTACGGACCGCTTCCGCGCAGAGGTGAAGAGACCGGGCGGCCATGATCACCGTGATGGCTCTGCCGCCGTCGGCACGCGGACCGGAGTGCGCGGTGAGACGGAACGGAGGAGCGTGGTGGTGTAAGGAGGAGTGACATGGCCAGCAGGGCCGCTTCCGGGCGACGGGACGGTGAGGAGCGGGGCTGGCTGCGTGGCTCGCCGCCTCCGCGCTGGGTTCGGATGCTGCCGCCGGCGCTGCTGGTGGGGGTCTGCGCGGCGGGGTTCGCGAGTAGCCAGCCGCTGGACATCGGCTTTCTGCTGGGCACCATTCCGTCGCTGGCCGTGCTCTCCTACGGGCCTGTGGCGACGGCACTGTTCGGCTGCGCCGTCGTCGTTCTGATGAACGTGCCCGCTCTGCAGCTCAACCACCCGGGCAACACCGACCTGCTGACCATCAGCTTCATCGCCGTGCTGAGCGTGTTCGTGTCCCTGGTGCGCAGCCGTCGGGACGCCCACCTGGTCACGGTACGGACCGTCGCGGAAGCCGCCCAGCTCGCGGTCCTGCCGCCGCTTCCCGAGCGCGTCGGCCGGGTGCGCTGCGCCGGTCTGTACCGGGCGGCACAGAGCGGGACGCTGGTCGGCGGCGACTTCTTCGAGGTGCGCGAGGGACCCTACGGAGTCCGGGCCGTCATGGGTGATGTGCAGGGACACGGGCTGTCGGCCGTCGGTACGGTCGCGTCGCTTCTCGGAGCGTTCCGGGAGGCGGTTCTCGACCAGCCCGAGCTGGAGGCGGCCGCGGCCCGCCTCGATCGGAGGCTGGTCGTGGACTCCGCGGGAACCGAACACGCCGAGTTGTTCGCGACCGCCCTACTCCTGGAGTTCTCGCCCGGCGCGGATGAGGTGCGACTGATGTCCTGCGGGCATCCGCATCCGCTGCTTCTGCGGGGAGCGGAGGCAGTCGAACTCGCTCTCGAACCGGGGGCTCCGCTGGGTCTCGGGCTCTTGGACGTCTCCACGCCGAAGGGGCGCACCGTCCGGCTGGAGCGCGGTGACCGGCTGTTCCTGGCATCCGACGGGGTGACGGAGAGCCGGGACAAGAGCGGCGCCTTCTACCCCTTGGCCGAGCGTCTGCCCAAGTTCGACGAGGAGACGCCGGCCGCTCTGATCGACAGCGTGTGGGAGGACCTTGTCCGGTTCTGCACCACGGTGCGTGACGACGTCACCATGCTGGTCCTCACACCGCTGCCGGAAGACGCGGAAGGCGGCCCGGCCGGCCCCGGCGGGCACCTCGGTTGAGGACTCAGCACACCCCCGGGGCTGTACCTACTAGTATGTACGGTCGTGATCACGGAGGCGTGGGACCTCCGGCGAAGCACTCGCGTCGCCGTCAGCCCGCCGCCCCCGCCGCGATGTCCAGCGCCGCGATGTAGCCGAACGTCATCGCCGGACCGATCGTCGAGCCCGCGCCCGCGTAGCTGTGACCCATGACCGCCGCGCTGGCGTTCCCGGCCGCGTACAGGCCGGGGATCACGGTGCCGTCCGAGCGCAGCACGCGCGCCCGGGCGTCGGTGCGCATCCCGCCCTTGGTGCCGAGGTCGCCCGGGACGATCTTGAAGGCGTAGTACGGGGCGAGCCACAGGGGTGCCAGACAGGAATTGGGGAGGATCGCGGGATCCGTGTAGTAGTGGTCGTAGACACTGTCGCCGCGGTGGAAGTCGGTGTCCTTCCCGTTCTGGGCGAGGCCGTTGAAGCGGCTGACGGTGGTGCGCAGGGCGGCCGCGGGTACGCCGATGGCGGTGGCCAGGGCGTCCAGCGTCCAGGCCTTGTGCGCGGCGCCGGAGGTGTACCACGCGTCCGGGAACGTGAACGTGGGCGCGACGTCCTTGAAGAGGTAGCGGTTGCGGTAGTTCTGGTCGACGATCAGCCAGGCCGGGATGTCGGGCGCGGCCGCGTCGCGCTCGTACATGGTGTGCACGACGTCGCTGTAGGGGGCGGCCTCGTTGACGAAGCGCGCTCCGGCGGCGTTGATCAACAGGCCGCCGGGCAGAGTGCGTTCGGCGAGGCAGAAGTAGGGCTCGTCGGGGAGCGGGATCGCCGGGCCCCACCAGGCGTCGTCCATCAGGTCGAGTGCGGCGCCGGCCCGCTGCCCCGCCCGGATGCCGTCGCCGGTGTTCTCCTTGGCGCCCACCGTCCAGGCGGTGCCGATGGGCTGCTGCTGGTACTGGGCGCGCATGGCCGCGTTGTGCTCGAAGCCGCCGGAGCCGACGATCACCCCGCGCCGGGCGCGGACCAGGCCGGATACGCCGTTCTGGGTGACCACCACACCGGTGACGGCGCCGCTCTCCACGTACAGGTCGGACAGCGGGGTGTTCAGCCACACCGGCACCTGGGCGGCGAGCAGCCCGGCGCGCAGCCCGGCCGCCAGTGACTGGCCCATCGTCAGGGGCTTCTGGCCGAGGAGTGACGCCTTGGTGCCGCGGGCGAGGCATTCGGTGGCGACGGCGGCGCCCTTCGCGCTGACCAGGGAGAGCGTGAGCCATTTGTAGTCGGCGCTGAAGACGACCATGCCGCTCGGCACCGCCATGTACGGCGGGTTCAGATGGGCGAGTTCGGCGCCCAGGATGTTCCCGTCGAGCTGGTCCGGCTCCATGGAACGGCCATTGGGCAGGCCGCCCGGCAGCTCGGGGTAGTAGTCGCTGTAGCCCTCCATCCAGCGGAAGCGGAGCGGGCTGTTGGCCATGACGAAGGAGATCATGGCGGGTCCGTTGCCGAGGAAGGCCTGTTGGCGGTCGGCGGAGACGGCGGAACCGACCACCGCGGCGAGATAGGTGGCGGCCTTCGCCGGGGTGTCGGGGACGCCGGCGGCGAGGATCACCGGGTTGTTCGGGATCCAGATGCCCGCGCCGGAGCGTGCCGCCGAGCCCCCGAAGGTGGCGGCCTTCTCCACGACCACACAGCTGAGGCCCTGTTTCGCGACCGTCAGCGCGGCGGTCATCCCCGCCGCTCCGGAACCGATCACCACGACGTCGTACGTGCCGAGCAGGGGCAGATCGGCCGCCTCGGTGACACCTGGGAGGCCGGCCGCGAGCGCGAGCCCGGCTCCCGTCGCGGCACCGAGCACGCGGCGCCGCGAGGGGCCGGGTGCGGCGGGGATTTCGGTACGTCTTGCGGGGTCCGCGCTCGTGGACATGGCAGGGCGCTCCAGCAGGGCGAAGGAATGTGAGGCGTGCAGTGCTCCGGGAACCAACGGGCCCCCGCCGTACCGATTCTGATGCGGCGTCAGGAATGTGGCGCGGGGGTCTTGTGAAGTCAAGAGGCCCGGACCGCAACTCCCCTACCACCCCAAGATCGGGCAGAAGTTACCAACCGGTATGTAGTGACTTAACACGCAAGCAACAGTAGAACGTGTTCCCACTCAAAGAGAGTGAGGAGCGTCACATGAGTGACACTACCCAGCAAAACAAGGACTTCAGGGGTGTCTCCCGTCGAAGATTCATTGCTGGAACAAGTTCTATTCTTGGAGCCATGACCCTTGCGGGTCACGCCGCGGCGGCTGCGGAACAGGTCGTCACGGCGGCCGGACCGATCGCCTCCGGGGCTCACGTTCCCGTCCTCGTGATCGGCACCGGATACGGCGGCTCCGTCGCCGCCCTGCGCCTCGCCCAGGCCGGTGTCGACGTACAGATGATCGAGATGGGGATGGCCTGGGACACCCCCGGCTCGGACGGCAAGATCTTCGCCAACACGACGAGTCCGGACTACCGGTCGTACTGGCTGCGCACCAGGACCAAGCAGCCTCTCAGCAACTTCCTCGGCTTCCCGATCGACAAGGACGTCCCCCTCTACACCGGGATCCTGGACGCCGAGGAGATGGGCGGCATCATCGTGTACCAGGGCCGCGGCGTCGGCGGCGGTTCGCTGGTCAACGGCGGTATGGCGGTCACGCCCAAGCGCGAGAACTTCGGCGCCATCCTCCCGTCGGTCGACGCCGACGAGATGTACGGCACCTACTACCCGCGCGCAAACGCCGGGCTCGGGGTCGGCACCGTCGATCCGACGTGGTTCGAGAGCGCCGACTGCTACCAGTACGCGCGAGTCGGCCGCAAGCAGGCCCAGCGTTCCGGCTTCCCCTTCGTCTTCGTGCCCGACGTGTACGACTGGGACTACATGGAGCAGGAGGCCGCCGGAACCGTACCCAAGTCGGCGCTGGCGGGCGAGATCCTCTACGGCAACAACTACGGCAAGAAGTCGCTGCAGAAGACCTACCTCGCCCAGGCGGCGGCCACCGGCAAGGTCACCATCTCACCGCTGCACAAAGTCACTTCGGTCTCCCCGGCCGCCGCCGGCGGCTACACGGTCGTCATCGACCAGCTCAACACCACCGGCGGCACCACGGCCACCAAGACGGTGACCGCGGACCGGGTGTTCTTCGCGGCGGGCAGCGTCGGCACCAGCAAGCTGCTGGTCAAGCTGAAGGCCACCGGGGCGCTGCCCAGCCTCAACTCCGAGATCGGCCAGGGCTGGGGCGACAACGGCAACGTCATGTGCGGCCGCGCCAACCACCTGTGGGACCCCACCGGGGCACTCCAGGCGAGCATTCCCTGCGGCGGCATCGACAACTGGACCGCCGGGGGCGCGTTCGCCGAGGTCGCTCCGCTGCCCACCGGCATCGAGACCTACGCGTCGTTCTATCTGTCCATCACCAAGAACCCGAACCGCGCCCAGTTCTCCTGGAACGCCGCCACCAACAGCGTCGACCTGAACTGGCAGACCGCCTGGAAGCAGCCGGCCATCGACATGGCCAAGTCGATCTTCGACAAGATCAACGCGAAGGAAGGGACGATCTACCGGACCGACCTCTTCGGCGTCTACAAGATCTGGGGCGACCACCTCACGTACCACCCGCTCGGCGGCGCGGTACTCAACAAGGCCACCGACAACTACGGCCGTCTGCAGGGCTATTCGGGCCTGTACGTGATCGACGGCTCACTCATCCCCGGCAACACCAGCGTCAACCCGTTCGTCACCATCACGGCGCTCGCCGAACGGAACATCGAGACGATCATCGCCACCGACCTCTAGCGCGTCCGGGCCGACCGGGCGGCCCGGACCCCGCTCAGTGGGTGGGCAGCACGCACACGGTGTCCAGGCCCAGCACATGGTTGAGCCGGCCGAAGGCCAGCCAGGATCCGATGCTCATGCTCAGCTCCACAATCTCGCGCTGGCTGTAGAGCGCGGTCATCCGAGTCCAGAACTCGTCGTCGAGACCGTGGTGATCCAGGGCGTACCGCTCGGCGTACTCCGCGGCCAGCCGGGTGCGGTCGTCGAAGGCGTCGGTGGTACGCCACTGGGTCACCGCGTCCGCGAACTCCTCCTCGACCTTTTGCCCCTCGCGCTCCGTGCGCCAGTCGAGACAGAACTGGCACCCGTTGATCTGCGCGACGCGCAGCCGCGCGGCCTCGAACTCGCGCAGGCCCAGGGTCGAGTGCTCGTACACCGACAGCGAGAAGTTCGCGGCGGCCATGCCGATACCGGGGACCATCTCGCCCCACACGTACCCGATCGGCTCCTGGTCCTCGGGAATGTCGATGCGCATGGTCATTGGGTCACTTCCTTCCGAGTCTGCCGGCTGCGGGGCGCAGCGGGACGTCGAGCGCGTCATACAGTCCGGGTGCCGCGTCGACGAGCCAGTCGATGGCGCTCACCAGCCGGCCGACCGCGGTGGCGTTCCCGCCCGCGGAGCGGTTCTCGCCCTCGTCGGTGGCCTCGACGGTGACCTGGATGCGCGGGCGGCCCTCGATGATCACGCGGTGGGCGCCGTCGCCGTCCGGCGGCGTCGGCCAGTCCGGTGCGCAGGACGGATGGATGCGGGTGACGTGCTCGATGACGATCCGGGGTTCGCCCCCGACGATCCCTCGCACCTCGAACCGCACCGCGCCCTGGGTGCCTGCCGCGAACTCGCCCATCGTCCGGGTGCGCACCGTGGTCTCGAGCGGGCGCCGGTCCATGGTCTCGCGGATGTCGTCGAGTTCGACGCCGAGGGCCCTGGCCATCAGCCGTATCTGCCCGCCCCACACCATGGTGGGAATGGAGGGCGCGAGCATCAGCGGCTCGTACTCCATCGGCTGGCCCATGCCGACCAGGTAGCGGACGGATTCTTCCTGTTCGTACGTGGAGTAGTCGAAGATCTCCTGACAGCGGATGGCGTCCACCTCGGTGCCAAGACCACTGATCAGCAGGGGCAGTACGTCATTGCCCCAGCCGGGGTCGACGCCGGAGACGAAGAGTGAGCCGCCGCCGTCCTCGATGGCGGCGAGCACCGGATCGCGGAACTCCGGCGGGGCGTTGCGCTGATCGTAGAGCGGGTACAGCGCGGGGGTGACGACCACCGCACCAGCCCGGATCGCCCTGCCGATGTCGGCGAGGGCCTCGTCGGGCCGGATGTCGCCGGACGCCGCGTACACCACGGCCCCGGGACCAAGGGCCAGTACCGCGTCGATGTCGTCGGTCGCGGCGACCCCCAACTCCTGGTCGAGCCCGGCGAGTTCGCCCGCGTCGCGGCCGACCTTGCCCGGGTTGTGGACGAGCACCGCCGCGAGTTTCAGCGCCGGGTGGGCCTCTACGGCGCGGATGGCCGCGCGGCCGACATTGCCGGTACCCCAGACCACCGTGGAAATCATGCGGCGGAGGGTAGCGAGAGGACCTCAAGGTTCCTATAGCCGTGACCGGTGAAGATGCCGGATCCGGGCGCCGGCCGCCCCGGCGGTTCACCGGCGTCGGTGGTCCGGGGAGGGGCCCGCGCGGTCCTAAGCTCGGCGTATGGCCAAGTACTTCGACGTGCACCCGGAAAACCCGCAGCGACGCATCATCGGCCAGGTGGCCGAGATCGTCCGAGGCGGCGGGCTGATCGCATACCCGACGGACTCCTGCTTCGCACTCGGGTGCGCGCTGGGCAACCGGGACGGGCTCGACCGCATCCGCTCGATCCGCCAGCTCGACGAGCGGCACCACTTCACCCTGATGTGCCAGGACTTCGCGCAGCTGGGCCACTTCGTACGCGTCGACAACGCGGTGTTCCGCGCGGTCAAGGCGGCGACCCCCGGCAGCTACACCTTCATCCTCCCGGCGACGAAGGAGGCGCCGCGCAGGCTGCTGCACCCGAAGAAGAAGACGGTCGGGGTCAGGATCCCCGACCACGTCGTTGCCCAGGCTCTCCTCGCCGAGCTCGGCGAGCCGCTGCTGTCGACCACCCTGCTGCTGCCCCACGAGGACAAACCCCTCACCCAGGGCTGGGAGATCAAGGAAGAGCTCGATCACGTGGTGGACGCGGTCATCGACTCCGGTGACTGCGGCACCGAGCCGACGACCGTCATCGACTTCTCCGGCGCGGAGCCGGAAATCGTCCGCCTCGGGGCGGGCGACCCCTCACGGTTCGAGTAGCAGGCCCATGGACTTCGAACCGTACCGCGGTGAACTGGTCACGTACTGCTATCGGATGCTGGGATCGTTCCACGAAGCCGAGGACCTGGCGCAGGAGACGTTGCTGCGCGCGTGGAAGGCCCGCGACCGGTACGACGGTACGCGGGCGTCCCCGCGGACCTGGCTGTACCGCATCGCCACCAACGTGTGCCTGACCGCGTTGGAGGGGCGCGCGCGGCGTCCGTTGCCGTCCGGGCTGGGCGCCCCGAGCGACGATCCCGGGGCCCCGCTCACACCGGCGTACGACATCCCTTGGCTGCAGCCGTTCCCCGACACGCGGTTCGGCACAGAGGCACGGGCCGACCTACGGCTCGCGTGGGTCGCGGCGGTGCAGGTCCTGCCGCCTCGGCAGCGGGCCGTGCTCGTGCTCCGCGAGGTGCTGGAGTTCACCGCCGCCGAGGTGGCCACGCAGCTGGGAACCACGGTCCCGGCCGTCAACAGCGCGCTGCAGCGGGCCCGCGCCGCCCTCGTGGAGGTGGGTGAGGCGGACGAGGTCGCGGAGCCGGACGATCCCGAGGTACGCGCGGTGGTCCAGCGGTACCTGCGGGCGTTCGAGGCGGCCGACGTCCCCGCGCTCGTGCGGCTCCTCACCGACGACGCCATCCTGGAAATGCCGCCGGTCCCGCTGTGGTACCGGGGCCGTCACGACTACGGCCTGTTCATGCGCCGCGTGTTCGACCTGCGCGGGACGGGCTGGCACATGCGGCGCCTGGCCGCCAACGGCCAGCCCGCGCTCGCCGCGTACGCGCCGGAACCGGGCGGCGGTCATCGGCTGCACACGCTCCAGGTCCTCACGATCACCGGCGGCCGGGTCGCACACAACGTCGTGTTCGCCGATCCACACGTGTTCCAGGCATTCGACCTGCCCCCGGGGATCTCCTCCGACAAGTCGCGCCGGGCGCGATGAGTTCGGCCGATGCCGCCGGTATGTACAGGTGAGCATCGACCGAAGGGACATTCACCATGAGCGTCATCGTCATTCAGTTCATCACCCTGGACGGAATCGTGTCCGACCCGGACGGGTCCGGGGGCACAGCGACCGGAGGCTGGGCGTTCCGGCACGGTCCCGAGACGGCCGCAGGGGACAAGTTCCGGCTCGGGAGCACGCTGGACACCGGGGTCCTGCTGCTGGGCCGTACGACCTGGCAGCTGTTCTCCCGGATCTGGCCGGGACGCGACGACGCGTTCTCGGCGCGGATGAACGCCGCGCCGAAACTGGTCGCCACCCGCACGCTGACCAGCACATCGGCATGGGCGAACTCCCGGGTCCTCGACCACGACCTCGTCGACGCCGTCAAGCACGAACAACGCGATGTGATCGTCACCGGCAGCCTGAGCGTGGTACGCGCGCTGATGGCCGCGGACCTGATCGACGAGTTCCGGCTCCTGACCTTCCCCACGGTCCTCGGCACCGGCGACCGGCTCTTCCCTGCCGGCGGTCCGCCCGCATACCTGGAGTGCCTGTCGGCCGAGCGGGCGGGCGCCGCCGTCCTCGCCCGATACGCGCGGCCGACGCGATAACAGTCAGCGTGGCCCGGGGCGTCCTCGCGGACGCCCCGGGCCACGGCCGGTTCGGAAGGGATCAGGTGGTGCCGGTCAGCTGGTCGTGACGGCGGTGTCGTCGACGACGAAGCTGGTCTGGAGCGAGGAGTCCTCGACGCCGCTGAACTTCAGCGCGACGGTGGTACCGGCGTAGGAGGACAGGTCGAACGTCTTCTGGGTGTACCCGGTGGCCTTGTTGAGGTTGGAGTACGTCGCCAGAGTCGTCGACCCCGCGGTGACCGTCAGCTTGTCGTACTGGGTGCTGGTCGTGGTCTCCGCACTGTCGATGTGCAGGTAGAAGGTGAAGCTGGCCTTGCAGCCGGAGGGGATGGTCACCGACTGGGAGAGCGTGTCGGTGTGCGTCGAGCCGTAGCCGTCCAGCCAGGCCTTGTACGAACCGGCGTGGGCCGCCTGGCTGCT
The DNA here is from genome assembly GCF_036347135.1 of Streptomyces sp. NBC_00775. Lineage (NCBI taxonomy): Bacteria > Bacillati > Actinomycetota > Actinomycetes > Kitasatosporales > Streptomycetaceae > Streptomyces > Streptomyces sp. NBC_00775. Next base: position 10,245,585 of record NZ_CP108938.1, on the reverse strand, counting down.
GGAGCTGGTGATGACACCACTCGTCGCGGTCCAGGTCGTGTTGCCGGACTCGAAGCCGGGGTTGCCGAGCAGCTGCGCCGAGGTGCACGTGCCGCCGCCACCGGAGGAACTGACGGTCCAGGTGAACGACGCCGTGCCGGTCGCGCCGGTGCTGTCGGTGACCGTGACGGTCGTGCTGTACGTGCCCGCCGTCGTCGGAGTGCCGGTGATGGCGCCGGTCGAGCTGCTGATCGACAGGCCGGTCGGCAGTCCGGTCGCGGCGTACGTCAGCGAGCCGCTGTTGGTGCTGCTGGCCGAGATCTGCAGGCTGACGGCGGTGCCGACGGTGGAGGACTGGCTGCCCGGGTTGGTGACCGTGACACCCGTGGTCGGCACGGTGATGTGGCTGCCGACGTTGATACCGGCGAAGGCGTTCCCGACCCCGGCGTACTGGGTGGAGCTGGTGCCGTACAGCGCCGCGGCGGCGTTCAGCGCGGCGGTGCGGGCGCCCGCGTAGTTGGTGCTGGACGTCATGTACGTCGTCAGCGCCTTGTACCAGATCTGCAGCGCCGCGGCCCGGCCGATGCCCGCGACGGCGACACCGTCGGAGGTCGGCGAGTCGTAGGTGACGCCGTTGATGGTCTTGGTACCGCTGCCCTCGGAGAGCAGGTAGAACATGTGGTTCGCCGGGCCCGAGGAGTAGTGGACGTCCAGGTTGCCGACTCCGGAGTACCAGCTGTCGGCGGAGCCGCCGTCCTTGCTGGGCTCGTCCATGTAACGCAGCGGCGTGCCGTCGCCGTTGATGTCGATCTTCTCGCCGATGAGGTAGTCGCCGACGTCGCTGCTGTTGTTGGCGTAGAACTCCACGCCGGTGCCGAAGATGTCGGAGGTCGCCTCGTTGAGGCCGCCGGACTCACCGGTGTAGTCCAGACCCGCGGTGTTGGAGGTGACGCCGTGGCTCATCTCGTGGCCGGCGACGTCGAGCGAGGTGAGGGCGTGGGTGCTGCCCGAGCCGTCGCCGTAGGTCATGCAGAAGCAGTCGTCGTCCCAGAACGCGTTGACGTACGCGGTGCTGTAGTGGACGCGGGAGTAGGCGGCGACACCGTCGTTCTTGATGCCGCTTCTGCCGAAGGTGTTCTTGTAGAAGTCCCAGGTCGTCTGGGCGCCGAAGTGGGCGTCGACACCGGCGGTCTGGGTGTTGGAGCCGGAGCCGGTGCCCCATGTGTCGTCGGCGTCGGTCATCAGCGTGCCGGTGCCGGACGTGCCGTTGCTGAGGCTGTACGTCTTGTGGCCGCCGCGCGTGGTGTCGTACAGCTGGTACGTCGAGCCGGACAGCGTGGTGTTGATGCTGACGGTGCCGCTGTACTGGCTGTTGCCCGTACCGGTCTCGACGCCCTGGAACTGGGAGAGCTTCGCCCCGGTCGCGGCGTCGGTGATGACGTGCAGCTTGCTCGGGGTGCCGTCGTCCTGGAGGCCGGTGACCACGGTCTCCCAGGCCAGGACAGGGGTGCCGGTGCCGGCCCAGATCACCTTGCGCGCCTTCTCGGCGGCGGGCTTGACCGCGTCGAGCGCCTTGGCGGCCTTGAGCGCCTTGCCCTGGGCGGTGGCCGCGGCGAGCTTCGGGGTGGTGGAGGCGACCTTGATGGTGTGCTTGTTGTTGAAGGTCGTGCCGAGCGTGCCGGTGCCGGAGGCCGGGGTGTGGACGACGAGGTCACCGCCGAGGACCGGAAGGCCGGCGTAGGTGCGCTCGTAGCGGGTGTGGAGGGTGCCGTCGGCGTCCTTGACGACGTCCTTGACGACCAGCTTCTCCTTGGCCCCGAGGCCGAGCGAGCCGGCGGTCGTAGCCGTCTTCGCCGTCGCGGTCCTGATGAGCGCGGTGCGCTGTGCGGGGGAGAGCTTGGCCTGAAGTGCGCCTGCCTTGAGGGGACTTGCGTGGGGGGCGGGCTTGGCGGCCGCCGGGACCGCCTGTATGCCGACGGCCAGGAATGCGGCGGTGGCCACGAGGGCTCCGGCCGCGGTCGCCTGACGGGGGATACGTCTCACTCGTACTCCTTCTGCGACGGCCACATGTGGGGCGGCCGGTGACAGACCCGGGCAGACGGGTGTGCTGTCCGGGACGAGCTGAGCAGGGGCGTGCGGGAACGAGACCGTGGGGCAGGCCGTGTGCGACCCGCGCGACAGGTGGGGGAAGGATTGCATCGTTGACCGATGCATGACACCTACTTGGGGGTAATCAAGGGTTATCCCTACTCCGCGTTGGAGCACCCCGCCGCTGCACCCTCGCGGACGCGATGTCCGAGAATCGGCGCATGGACGTGACCGAACTGCTCGAAGCGGCTTCCCTCTTGGTGCCCGAGGAGACCGCCACCGAGAACGACCTCACGGTGCGCGACGTCTGGGACCACCTCGTCGCCGACGAGTGGGAGATCGCCCTCGGCCTGCTGGAGCAGCTCGGCGACGCCGGTCCCCTGCCGCTGAGCTTCTGGGAGACGCTCGCCGGAGCCGCCGAGCAGTTGCGGATGGAGCGGAGCGCGGCCTGGTGCCACTGGCGCTGCCACGAGATCCGTCAAGGCGTGATCCGGGCGGACTTGACACTCCGTCCGGCCGGGGAGAGCCGACGGACGACGCCCATCGGCGGAGCGGGTGCGTTGCGGCCGATGTGGGACATCGGCCACAGAACCCCCGCGGGTGAACTGTCCGTCAACATCGCGGCACTCTGGGTCGAGCAGAAGCCCTTCCTGGAGCCCGGCGGGCGGGCGCTGGTGCGGCTCGTACCCCTCGTTCCCTCCGGGTGGCGGCATGTTGAGCCCGGCCAGCGGATCGACTTGTACGAGGACCGGTCCGTGGGCGGCACTGCGGTGGTCCTGGAGGTACGTCCCCCCGTGTGAGCGAGGCGGTTGCGGAGGTACGTCCGCCCGCCGCGACGCCCGACGGTCTCACGGCCGGCCCGCACCCGGGACCTCGACTTCCGTTGCCAGCACCTGGCCGGATCCGGGCGTGACCATCTCGGACTCCGTCATCCCCCGCCACTCGGCGGCCACGATGAACAAGGTGGTGCCGTCGGGGCCGCCCAGCGCGCAGGCGAAGCCGCCACGGTCCAGATCGATCCGGTCCAGGACCTCGCCGCCCTCGGCGACGCGCACGCAGCACCGGCCCGGCACGTCGGCGTACCAGACGGCGTTCCGCGCGTCGACGCAAATGCCGTCCGGCGTGCCCTCGCCGAGGTCGGCCCAGACACGCCGGCCGGACAGCCCGCCGTCCGCGCCGATGTCGAAGGCCACCAGGCTGTGCCGGTAGGAGTCCGCGACGATCAGCGTGGAGTTGGCCGGCGTCACCGCCATCCCGTTGGGGAACGCGATGTCGTCGGCCACCTGGCGCACCGAGCCGTCCGGCGTGACCAGCGAGACCGAGCCGGGCCTGAACTCCTCCCCCGCCATCGGGTTGAAGTCGCCGCGGTTGACATAGGTGTTGCCGCGGCCGTCGATCACGATGTCGTTCCATCCCGGCCTGCCCAGGTCCGCATACGTGGCCAGGGAGCCGTCGGGTTCCCGGCGCAGCAGTCGCCCGTCCGGCGACGAGACGATCACCATCCGCCCGTCGGGGAGCCAGGCGGTGCACAGCGGCAGCGACGCCACGCGCGCGATCACCTCGCTGTGACCGGCCGCCGGATCGACGGCGACGACCTCGCCGGCGGTCCAGTCGGAAAAGTACAACCGGTCACCGTGCCAGCGCGGCGACTCGACCAGTCCCCGTCCGCCGAGCAGCGTCCGTACCTCGTTCATCCTCACCACAGCCCTCGTTCCGCACCGGCACCGCACCGGCGGCTCACTGTCTGAACGAACGGCCACCCGCGGAATCGACAGGGCCCGGCGCCGTTCCGTCGAACGGGACGGAAAAGGTCGAACAGGGCGGAGGAAGACGCCGGACGCGCCTGGTGTGACGGGCGCTGTCCCCACCCGAGATCGGGTGGCTGGCCACGGCGACCGCTTCGCGTGCCGGTGATGTCATGATCCATATGGCCATCACTTCACGTCCGCGCGAGCGCGCCGCCGTCCGGCTCGGGGCGCTCTGCTGGATCGCGGGTTCACCTTCACCGACCCCGACCGCCTGGACCTCGGCCGGACCAACGCACGTCAGCACGTCGCGTTCGGGTAGGGCATCCACCAGTGCCTCGGCCAGCCGCTGGCCCGCGCCGAACTCCAGATCGTCCTGCCCGAGCTGTTCCGACGGCTGCCCGGACTGCGTCTCGACGCGCCCTTGGAGGACCTCTCCTTCAAAGAAACCTCGGGCGTCGACGGAGTCAGCGAACTGCCGGTGACCTGGTGAGCGAACCGCCGCCACCCGGCCCGAACCCGTCACCACTCGGCGAACCAAGCGGAGACCCCCCATGAACATGAAGGTGGAAGTAGACGTCCCCAAGTGCGTCGCTTCCGGACAGTGCGCGCTGCTCGCCCCGGAGGTCTTCGACCAACGGGACGACGACGGCATGGTCGTCCTGCTCGACGAGACCCCGCACCCGAACTGCACGACAGCGTCCGCGAGTCGGCGCTGGTCTGCCCGGCCGCCGCGATCCGGCTGGTGGAGTCATGACCCCCAGCACGAACCCCCTGAGTTCCGCCGGCCTCCCGGACCGCGTCGTGATCGTCGGCGCATCCGCCGGCGGCCTGGCCACGGCCGAAGCACTCCGCAGGCAGAGCTACCGGGGAACGCTCACCTTCATCGGCGACGAGCCGCATCTGCCGTACGACCGTCCCCCGCTGTCCAAGCAGTTCCTGAGAGGCGAATGGCAGCCCGAGCGGCTCAGGCTGCGTCCACCGGCGGAGATCGACGCACTGGACATCGACCTGCGGCTGGGCACCTCGACCACCAGCGTGGACCGCGACGAGCGCACCGTGACCCTCTCGGACGGCCAGCCCCAGCCCTACGACGCCCTGGTCGTCGCCACCGGAGTCCGGCCGCGGCGCCTTCCAGACAGCACGGGCGTCTCCGGGGTGCATGTGCTGCGCACCCTGGAGGACGCGACGGTTCTCAAGACACGGCTGACTCCCGGGCGGCGCCTGGTCGTCGTCGGCGCAGGTTTCATCGGCGCCGAGGCCGCCGCGGCGGCCCGTAGGCTCGGCATCGACGTGACGATGATCGAACCGGCGCCCATACCGCTGGCGCACGCCGTGGGCGAAGCCGTGGGCCGGGCCCTGACCCGGCCCCACCTCGACCACGGTGTCGACCTCCGCACCGGGGCCACGGTCAGCGAGGTCCTCTCGTACGACGGCCAGGTCACCGGCGTCGGCCTGGCGGACGGGACCGCCGTCCCGGCGGACGACGTCGTGGTGGGCATCGGCTCACACCCGAACGTCGAATGGCTGGAAGGCCCCTCTTCATGGCCGACCGCGCCGCGGTTGAACGCTGGAAGCAGACCTTCGCCCTCTACTTCGGCGAGGTCAAGGGCGACCCGACGCCCGGCTGGCTGGGACTGCACCCAGGGGCATAGACCTGGGGCGGGGGGCGCCCCTCTCTCCGCACCAGGCACCCTGCCGCCCCGGGCATGATCGGTACGGTGATACCCGGGACGGCAGAAGGGGCGGCGAGGCCGTGAGCGAGCAGGCGGGCATCAGTACGGCGAAGGAGGCCGCCGACCACGAGCTGATCCTCGCGTTCGGGCGGCTGCAGGGGGCGGCCAACCGACTGGAGTACATCCTCGGGCGGGCCCTGGAGGAGGAGTGCGGGATCAGCCATTTGATGTTCGAGGTGTTGCTGATCCTCGGGCGGGCGGGCGCACCGGGTATGTCGATGCGGGCCATCGCCCAGGAACAGGTCCTGACCACGGGCGGCGCCACCCGACTGGTGGACCGCATGGTGGCGGCGGGACTCGTGGCGCGCACCGACTCCCCCGAGGACCGGCGCGCGAAGCTGGTGCGACTCACTCCGCTGGGTGAGGAGACGGTGGTGCGCGCTTCTCAGGTGCACGTGGCGAACATCAAGCGGCACTTCGTGGAGCCGCTCCCCGCCGAGGACCGCGAGCGGTTCGCGGAGGACCTCCGCATCCTCAGCCACGCGGCCCGGGACGTGCTGCCCCGACTGCCCTGACCTGCGGACCGGCGACTGCCCTGATGTAATGACCACTGCTCCAGCCGTGTGTCCCACCTCACACCGCCCAGGAAATATCTGACGCGTCAGTTACTGTTTTGTCAGATGAATGCCCGCACCCGGTGGGCAGGGCACGCCTTCGAGGTCATCAATGAAGCTTGTCTACGTCTTCGACGCCTACTGCGGCTGGTCGCACGGATTCTCCGGAACACTGCGCGAGGTCACCACCCGCCACCCCGAACTGCCGGTCCACGTAATCTCCGGCGGCCTGTTCACCGGACCGCGCCGGGTCCCGATCCGTGAGTTCGGCTACGTCCAGGGCGCCAATGCCAAGATCGCCGAGCTGACCGGCGCCGAGTTCGGCGAAGGCTACGAGCGGCTGATCGCCGACGGCTCGTTCGTGATGGACTCCGAGGCTGCCGCCCGCGGCGTCGCCGCCCTGCGCCAGGCGGCTCCGGCCCGCGCGGCCGAGCTCGCCGTCGCCCTGCAGCACGCCTTCTACGTCGACGGCCTGAGCCTGTCCGACCCGGTCACGTACCGGACGGTGGCCGCGGCGGCCGGGCTGGACTCCGACGCCGTACTCGCCGCGTTCTCAGCACCCGAGACACGGGCGGCCGCCGAGGCCGACTTCCGCCGCGCCGCCGCGCTGGGCGTCACCGGCTTCCCCACCCTGCTGGCCGTCGACGGCCACTCCGTCACTCCCCTGGCCTACGGCCACGCCACCGCCGACGAGGTCGCTGAACGCCTCGCCACCGTGGCCGCCTGACCTCCCACCCCCCTTCGCAAGGAGCCCCGCATGACCACGCTCGCCTTCAAGATCCTGGACCTCGACTTCCCCGCCGGCAGCAAGAACAAGACCGCCACGCTCGTCACGGGGGAGAGCGAGGCGCTGCTGGTCGACGCCGCCTTCACCCGCGCCGACGGACACCGCCTGGCCGCCGAGATCCTCGACTCCGGCAAGAAACTGACCACCGTGTTCGTCAGCCACGCCGACCCGGACTTCTACTTCGGCGCCGAAGTGATCGCCGACGCCTTCCCCGACGCGGTCTTCGTCGCCACCCCGATCGTCATCGAGCACATCCAGGACTCCTACGAGGGCAAGCTCAAGGCGTGGGAGGCGCTCGGCCCCAACCTCCCCACCCGCCTGGTCGACCTCACCCCGCTGACCGGCGACCTCACCCTCGAAGGCCACCGCTTCCAGCTCAAGGGCGGCCCGGCCGGTCTGCCCGACCGCCACTACCTCTGGCAGGCCGAGCACCGCGCGCTCCTCGGCGGCGTCCTGCTCTTCCAGCAGGAGCACGTCTGGGTCGCCGACACCCCCACCCCGGGCGACCGCGCGTCCTGGATCGACCTGCTGGACGAAATGGCCGCCCTGAAGCCGGGGTTGGTCGTCCCCGGCCACCGCCTGCCCGACACCGCCGCCGACGCGACCGCCATCACGGCCACCCGCGACTACCTGCTCGCCTTCGAGGAGGAGCTCGACAAGGCCGCCGACGGCGCTGCGCTGACCGAGGCGCTCGTCACGCGCTACCCGGACAACGGGATGCTGATCGCCGCCCAGATCGGGGCGAAGGTCGCCAAGGGCGAGATGAAGTGGGGCTGACCATGAGCGAGTTCGCCACGTCCACCGCTCCCGCCGACGTCGTACGCCGCCAGTACCTGGCCTCCGCCGCCGGTGACCTGGAAGCCCTGCGGACCACCCTCGCGCCCGACGTGGAGTGGACCGAGATGGCAGGCTTCCCGCTCGCCGGCACCTACCGGACCCCGGACGGCGTCACCTCCAACGTCATGGAGCAACTCGGCAAGGAGTGGGACGACTGGGCCGCCCACGACGACACGTACGTCGTGGACGGCGAGAACGTCGTCGTCCTGGCCCGCTACACGGCCGTCAACAAGGCCACCGGCAAGCCGATCGCCGTCCGCGTCGCCCACCACTTCGTCGTACGCGGCGGACTCATCGTGCGCTTCGAACAGTTCGTCGACACCGCACTCGTGCGGGAGGCCATGAGCGACTGAACGGTTCTTGTTCCGGCGGCAATGCCCGCTCTGCGTCGCCGGAACCCTTCATGCCGCAGTTACTCATTGCGTGTGCGCGGCCGGTTGTACCGCCCGTCGGTGACGGGCTCAGCCCAGGGGGCTCGGGGCTGCCGTCGGACACCGAAAGGTCATCCGAGATGGCTGGCCGGGCCCCAAACTGCCCGATTGGCGGGCGCCGGTGACTCACCGCACTCTGATGGAGAACGTTCCTCACGCCGGTTCGGATGCCCGCCGCCTCAGCAGCGCGCTCCACGTGAACCGGGACCGCCGGGAACAACGAGAGCTGTGGGAGTAGCTGTGACGCAGGAGGAGACCAGGTCGCCGGCCGAGTTGTACGACGAAGCCCGGGCCGAGGGCGGCACCCTGACCGTCTACGCGGGCGGTGACATCGCCAATCAGCAGGACATGACGGTGGCGGCGTTCAACGCCGAGTTCCCCGACATCGAGCTGAACATGATCGTGGACTACAGCAAATACCACGACGTACGCATCGACCGTCAGCTGGCCGCCGGCACGCTGGTGCCGGACGTGACCCATCTGCAGACCACCTTCGACTATCCGCGCTGGAAGGGCCTTCGGGTACTGCTGCAGTACAAGCCGGCCGGCTGGGACACGATCCACGACCTGTTCAAGGATCCGGACGGATTCTGGGTGGCGGGCAACGTCTTCGCGTTCAGCTACATGTACGGACCCGGCGGTGGTCCGGCAACACCCAAAGACCTCGTCGACCCGCAGTGGAAGGGCCAGATCGCGTCCTCCCACCCGGGCGACGACGACGCAAGCCTGTTCCTGTTCAAGAGCTACGTCGAGGCGTACGGCTGGGAGTGGCTTCAAGCGTTCGCGGACCAGCAGGTCGACTTCCACCGCGGCACCAACACACCCGGCGAGGCCGTCGACGAAGGCCGCAAGAAGGTTGGCGTGGGCGGCGCGGCCACCGGCGGCCCAGGCTCCACCTGGGCCGTCCCCGGCGACGACCACCCCTTCCTCGCCTGGGGCCAGCGGGCCGCGATCCTACGTGCGGCACCCCATCCGGCCGCCGCGAAGCTCTATCTGAACTGGCTGGTCTCACCCCAGTGGCAGGCCGCCGGCTTCCACGGCTGGGGCGTGCGTACCGACACCCTGCCCGAGGACGGCCGCGCCATCTGGGACTATCCCAACGCCGGGCTGACCGAATTCCCCGCCTTCATGGAAGACCGCGCCGAGGTCGAACGCTGGCGCCAGACCATGAACCTCTACCTCGGCGAAGTCACCGGGGAGCCGACCCCCGGCCGACTCGGACTGCACCCCACCCGCCACGCCTGACCACATCCTCCGCTGCGCGGCTTGCACACGGGAGCCCGGCCGTTGCTGCTCAGTCCCCACCCGGCGCCGGGACAACCGCACCTCCTCGATGTCGAGCTGCCGCTGGACCTGGCGCAGCACGGTGTCGTCGATCTCGTTGTCGTCGCGCAGGCGGAGCACAGAGGCGCGTTTACGGGAGAGGAGGGCCAGGCGCAGGGCGGTGTAGTGCCGGTCGTGGCGCAGGGCTTCCTCGTCCTCGGTCTCGCCGCCGCCCGCACGGACAAGGAGGAGGTGGGTCTCGTACTCCTGGCGCAGGCGTTCGGCGACGGCCGGGTCGGTGCCCAGGTCGTCGGCGACCTCCGGGAGTGCCTTGAGTGCCTCCTCGGTTGCGGTCGTCTCGGCGAGGAAGCGTTCCTCCTCCACCGATGTGTCGCGGGGCAGCCGGGCCCAGCGCACCACGGCCGGCAGCAGCAGTCCCTGTACGACGAGCGTGGTGACGATGACTCCTGAGGTGACGAAGACGATCGTGTCGCGGTCGGGGAACGGGGCGCCCGAGTCGAGCGTCATCGGCACCGACAGGGCCACCGCCAGCGAGACCGCGCCGCGGAAGCCCGCGACCGAGGTGACCACCCGGGCCCGGTAGTTCATCCGGCGAAGGCGCTGCCGCGGGCGGTGGTCGAGCAGGCGGATCAGGTACGGGAAGCTGAAGTTGAAGGCGAAGCGCGCCGCGACGACCACGGCGGAGACCGCTCCGACGGCGATGAGGGCGTGGGTGAGGTCGTCGCCGTGGAGTTCGCGTACGGCCGCCTGGGCCTGCAGGCCGACGAGGACGAACAGGGAGCCGTTGAGCAGGAAGGTGGCCTCACCCTCGGCTACGCCGGCGTGTACTCCAGTTTCCTGCGCCACGCCGAGGCGGCCTCGGCCCGCTACGGCATCGACGCCCGCAGCCTCCTCGTCGAGGTCGGCCGGCGCGGCATGGTCGGCGGCCAGGAAGACATGATCACCGACATGGCCCTCGACCTGCTCGCCGCCCGGGAGGCCACGTCATGACCGACAGGACAGGCCGGGTCGACGTCCACCAGTACATCGTCCCCTCCTTCTACCGCGACCTCCTGACCAAGGCGGGCATCGCCGAAGCCGGCGGCCGCGGCCTGCCCGAGTGGAGCCCGCAGGTCGCGCTGGAGCCGATGGACCTGCTGGGCACCAGCACGGCCATCGTGTCCGTCTCCACCCCCGGCACCGGCTTCCTCACCGACCCCGGCGAGGCCGCCGACCTGGCGCGGCAGCTCAACGACTTCTCCGCGTCCCTCGCCGCCGATCACGCGGGCCGTTTCGGGTACTTCGCCGCCCTGCCCATGCCCGATGCCACCGCCTCCGCCGCGGAGGCCCGGCGGGCGCTGGACGAACTCGGCGCCGACGGAGTCGCCCTGCTGGCCAACAACCAGGGCGCCTACCTCGGCGCAGGCGGCCAGGACGCGCTGTGGCGGGTCCTGGACGAGCGGGGCGCGGTCGTCTTCGTGCACCCCGCCGAGTTGCCCGCACCGGCCGTCGAGGGCGTCCCGCCTTTCGCAGCCGACTTCCTCCTGGACACGACCCGGGCCGCGTACCTCCTCGTACGCAACGGCATCGCGCGCACGTACCCGGACATCCGGTTCATCCTCAGCCACGCCGGCGGCTTCGCGCCCTACGCCTCCCACCGCATGGCCGTCGCCATCGCGAGCGACACCGGACGCAGCCCCCTGGACGTGCTGGACGACTTCCGCGACTTCTACTTCGACACCGCACTGTCCTCCAGCCCCGCCGCCCTGCCCACCCTGCTCGCCTTCGCCCGCCCCGGGCACGTCCTCTTCGGCAGCGACTGGCCCTTCGCCCCCACCCCCGCCGGCCAGTACTTCGCCAACGGCCTCGACACCGGCGTCGACCCCGACACCCTCGGGGCCATCAACCACACCAACGCCGAAGCCCTGTTCCCCCGCCTGGCCGCCACCCCCGCACCGACTCCGTCCCGTCCGGTCCCGATTCGTCTGCGCCAGGCCGCCCAACGGGCCGCGGCCCGCCTCTTCTTCAAGCTCGTCCAACCCGGCACCGATTGAGGCACGTGGCCCTTCAACTGGCCCCGGTGGTAGCGCCGCCGTCCGGCTCGGGCACCAACACCGCGCCCAGCAAGGCGACTTGGTCCGCACGTCAACGGGGAACGCGCCGATATCGCACCTCCCTCGGCGCGAGGGTGCCTACCATGGCCGGATGCCTCGACTTCAGCGCCTGCGCCTCGATCACGCCCCCGCTCTTCTTGAGTTCGAGCGGGAGAATCGCGAGTACTTCGCGGCGTCGATTCCCGACCGCGGCGACGCGTACTTCGCGCACTTCGACGCCCGGCACGATGCGCTGCTGGCCGAGCAGGCGGACGGGCTGTGCTTCTTCCACCTTGTGGTGGACGACAGCGGGGCGGTGCTGGGGCGGGTCAACTTGATCGATGCGGCGGGCGGTTCGGCCGAGCTCGGATACCGGATCGCCGAGCGGGCCGCAGGGCGGGGACTCGCCACGGCCGCCGTGCGCGAGGTTTGTGCCCTGGCTGTCGCGGAGTACGGCCTGAACACGCTGCGCGCCAAGACGACTCTCGACAACGCCGCTTCGCGAGCCGTCCTGGCGCGTACGGGATTCCGGCCCGCCGGTGACATGCTCCTGAACGGTCGCCCGGGTCTCCGCTTCCTCCGGGAGCTGCGGGACACCGACGAGGTGGCGCCGGAAGGTGCGCCGGCCGTCAGGGAATCGGTTCGGCGGAGGGGTTGATCGGCGACTGGTAGGCGCCACTGGCCAGCATGCGCACCTCCCCCGCCGCGCTGATCTCGGCGCGGAGGATGCCGGTGGGATCGCAGTACACCGGGTTGCCGCCCGGTCCGAGGGCGTCGGTCCGTTCGACGACCACCTCGTCCGTCACGAGGCTGGTGCCCGATCCGGGATGGGTGAAGCTCAGCCGATACTGGTCCGGGGTCTTCATGACGACCTCCCACGCTCGGGAGACAAATGCGGGCAAATAGATACCCCTCCATGATGCGGCCAGATCCCCTCGGCAGCAGCACCCGGCGACGGCGAACGCCCCCGGACCGTGCCACAGGCCCGAGCCCACCGCCACTCACCATGTGTGACGCCCCTCGCCACCCGGCGCCGGGCAGTGTAGACATAGCACATGGTCGGACTATTGGGTCGATCCCGGGCTCAGTCGACCCGCCGCCTCAAGACAGCGCTCGGTCAGCGTGAGCCACACGGAGGCAGGCACCGACGCAGCCCGTCCGCCGGGCCACGGTCGGCGCTGAGCGGGCGCAGCGTCGCCGGACAGGTCTTCCTCCTGCAAGTGGTGATCGTGCTGCTCCTGGTCCTGTCCGCGGTCGTGGCCCTGGTGCTGCAGGTCCGGCACGACAGCACACAGGAGGCCCGCAACCGTTCGCTCGCCGTCGCCGAGACCTTCGCCAACGCACCGGGCACCGCCGCGGCGCTCAGCGCCCCCGACCCCACGGCCATCCTTCAGCCGTCGGCCGAAGCCGCCCGCAAGGCGTCGAAGGTGGACTTCATCGTCGTGATGAACACCGACGCGATCCGCTACACCCACCCCAAGCCCGACCGGATCGGAAAGAAGTTCGTCGGAACCACCGCCCCCGTACTCGCCGGCCACTCCATCACCGAGCAGATCACGGGCACCCTCGGGCCGCTGGTGCAGGCCACCGTTCCCGTCAAGGCGCCCGACGGCAAGGTCGTGGGCATGGTGTCGGCCGGGATCACCACCGCGAATGTCGGCGGTGTCGCGGACCGGCAACTGCCGATCCTGCTGGCTGCCGCGGGCGTCGCCCTCGCCCTGGCCACGGCGGGGACGGCGCTCGTGAGCAGACGGCTGCTGCGCCAGACCCGTGGCCTGGGCCCGTACGAGATGACCCGCATGTACGAGCACCATGACGCGGTGCTCCACGCCGTACGGGAGGGAGTGATCATCGTCGGCGGTGAGGGGCAGCTGCTGCTCGCCAACGACGAGGCGAGCCGGCTGCTCGACCTGCCCGACGACGCCGAGGGGCAGCAGGTCCTCGACCTCGGCCTCGACTCGGACACCGCCGGCCTGCTGGCCTCGGGACGAGTCGCCACCGACGAGGTGCACCTGGTCGGCGACCGGCTGCTGGCCATCAACCAACGGCCCACGGACCTTCAGGGCGGCCCGGCCGGCAGCGTCGCGACGCTCCGTGACTCGACCGAACTGCGCGCGCTCTCCGGCCGGGCCGACGTGGCACGCGAGCGACTCAAACTGTTGTACGACGCAGGGGTGGGCATCGGTACGAGCCTGGACGTGACCCGCACCGCCGAGGAACTCGCGGAGGTGGCCGTCCCGCGGTTCGCGGACTTCGTCACCGTGGACCTCGCCGACGCCGTGCTGAACGGGCAGGAGCCGGACGCGGGCACCGATCTGCGCCGCGCGGCGTCCGGCGGAATCCGCAAGGACGCTCCGCTGTATCCGGTCGGCGAACACATCGGATTCGCCTCCTCCACACCACAGGCCCACAGCCTCCGCACCGGCCAGGCGGTCGTCGAACCCGACCTCGGCGGGTCTCCGGGATGGCTGGCACAGGACCCCCCGCGCACCGCCCAGGTCGTGGACTACGGAATCCACTCCCTGATCACGGTTCCCCTGCGGGTGGGCCCCCTGGTGATGGGCGTGGCCAACTTCTGGCGCTCCGAGAAGCCCGAGCCCTTCGACGTGGAGGATCTGGCCCTCGCCGAGGAGCTGGTGGCCCGTGCGGCGGTCTCCATCGACAACGCGCGCCGCTACACCCGCGAGCACACCATGGCCGTGACGCTGCAGCGCAGTCTGCTGCCTCGCAACCTGCCCGAGCAGAGCGCCCTGGACATCGCCTACCGCTACCTTCCCGCCCAGGCGGGAGTCGGCGGCGACTGGTTCGACGTCCTGCCGCTGCCGGGCGCCCGTGTCGCGCTCGTCGTGGGCGACGTCGTCGGCCACGGGCTGCACGCGGCGGCGACGATGGGCCGGCTGCGTACGGCGGTCCACAACTTCTCCGCCCTCGACCTGCCTCCCGACGAGCTCCTCGGGCTCCTGGACGAGCTGGTCGGCCGTATCGACCAGGACGAGGTCGCGGAGGACAGCGGAGCCGCCGTCACCGGCGCCACCTGTCTGTACGCCATCTACGACCCGGCCTCCCGGCGCTGCACGGTCGCGCGGGCCGGACACCCGCCGCCGGCCCTGGTCGGCCCCGACGGCGGCGTCGAGTTCCCCGAGGTGCCGGCCGGTCCCCCGCTCGGCGTGGGCGGCCTCCCGTTCGAGACGGCCGAGCTCGAGCTGGCGGAGGGCAGCCGCCTGGTGCTCTACACGGACGGGCTCGTCGAGGACCGGGAACGGGACATCGACACCGGCCTTGAGCTGCTGCGCACCGCTCTGGCCGGGGCCGACCCGTCGCCGGAGGACACCTGCCGGGCCGTACTCGACGCCCTGCTGCCGGCCCGGCCGAGCGACGACATCGCCCTGATCGTCGCCCGCACCCACGCGCTCGGTCCCGACCGGATCGCCGAGTGGCAGGTGCCGTCCGACCCGGTGGCCGTCGGCGAGGTGCGCGCCTCGGTCACCCGGCAGCTGGCGGAGTGGGGGCTGGACGAGCTGGCGTTCACCACGGAGCTGATCCTCAGCGAGCTGGTCACCAACGCGATCCGTTACGGCAGCGGCCCCATCCGCGTCCGTATGCTGCGCGACCGCACCCTGATCTGCGAGGTCTTCGACGGCAGCAGCACCTCACCCCACCTGCGCTACGCGGCCACCACGGACGAGGGCGGACGCGGCCTGTTCCTGGTCGCCCAGCTCGCCGAGCGCTGGGGCACCCGCTACAACCCCGCCGGCAAGGTGATCTGGGCCGAGCAGTCGCTGGCCTGAGCCGAGGCACCACCGGGGACCGGCTGGTACGGGCGCGCTGGAGGCGTCGGCGCTCAGCCGGGTGGCGAGGGACCTCTGCGTACGTCCTCCTCCGCCGCGGGCGCCGAGTGCGTCGTCCCGCTCGCGTCGTCCGTGGCCTCCTCGGCCGGTGCGATCGGAAGGGCGCCGCCGCCGCGGAGCCGCTCCAGGTCGGAAGGGCGCACCTGGATGACAAGCAGAGCGATCAGCGCGCCGAGGAGGGCGAAGACGGCGGCCATGACGAACGCGCCCGAGATGCCGGACGTCAACACCTGGTCGCTCCAGGGCGCCGGAAGCTGACCCGTTCTGCGGAACTGCAGCTGCTGCGCAGGGGTCGCCTCCGCCAGGAACGTGCCGACCTGATCCGTGGCCTCGTTGCGGCTGGCCGTACCGAAGACCGTCACCAGCACGGACAGGCCGAGCGACCCTCCGACCTGCTGGGTGGCGTTGAGGATTCCGGAGGCGGCTCCCGCCTCCTTCGACGCCACGCCCGAGACCGCCATCAGCGTCAGCGACACGAACTGCAGGCCCATGCCAAGGCCGAAGACCAGGATGGGGCCAAGAATGCTGCCCAGATAGGTGCTGTGAACATCGGTCATGGTCAGCCAGGCGAGCCCCACGGCAGCCAGGATCGCGCCCACCACCATGAAGGGTTTGGGCCCCCACTTGGGCAGGAGGTTCGAGGTGAATCCCGCGCCGATCGCGACGATTGCGCTCACCGGCAGGAAGGCGAGGCCGGCCTCCAAGGGGCTGAAGCCCAGGATGTTCTGCACGAAGAGCGTCAGGAAGAAGAACATCCCGAAGATCGCCGCGGCCAGGCTCAGCATCATCCCGTAGACGCCGGCGCGGTTACGGTCGCGAAACATCCACAGGGGAGTGATGGGCTGCCTCGACCGGCGCTCGACGGTGATGAACACGACTAGGAACACCAGAGCCGCCCCGAAGGCCGCGAGGGTGACGCTGTCACTCCAGCCGTCCTCCGAGGCCCGGATGAAGCCGTAGACGAGCAGCACCATGCCCAGCGTGGAGGTGATGGCGCCGAGGAGGTCGAAGTGGCCCGGGTGGCGCTCGGACTCCCGGATGTGGCGGGGTGTGGCAAGTACGATCAACAGGCCGATCGGGACATTGACGAAGAACACCCAGCGCCAGTCGAGCCACTCCACGAGAACACCGCCCGCGAGGAGCCCGATCGCACTGCCTCCGGCGGAAACGGCGGCGAACACGCCGAACGCCCTGTTCCGCTCGGGTCCTTCGCGGAAGGTGGTGGTGATCAGCGACAGCGCGGTGGGGGAAGCGATCGCGCCGCCGACACCCTGCAGTGAGCGCGCCGCGAGCAACTGCCAGTCCTCCTGGGCGAGTCCGCCGAGCAGCGAGGCCAACACGAAGAGCAGGACGCCCAACATGAAGACCCTGCGCCGGCCGAGGATGTCGCCGGAACGTCCGCCGAGCAGCAGCAGACCACCGAAGGTCAGCGTGTAGGCGTTGATCACCCAGGACAGGTTCTCGGTCGAGAAGCCGAGCGAGGTCTGGATGTGCGGCAGCGCGATGTTCACGATGGTGATGTCGAGGACCACCATCAGCTGGCACGAGGCGATGACGAGGAGCGCGATACGACTGCCTCGGCCCCGCTCCGGGGACTCGGCAGGTGCGGCAGGTGTCGGGTGAGCGGCCGTCATGGGAGGGCCCAGTGTCTCGGGTCAGCAGTGAACGCAGACGTTCACTACATCGACGTTAAGCCTGAGCTCCCGACCCCACCAATCGATCAAAGGGCCCCGGTGGGAAGGCGATGGGACGGGCCGAGCTCAGCGGGCCAGGCGGCCGAGCAAGGACGAGGCGGACAGGATGCCGAGGGCCGCGGCCAGGACAAGAACCCCGTAGTCGAGGGCCAGATGGGCGGGTGTGCCGAGCAGCAGGCCGCGCAGCGCGTCCACCTGGTAGCTGAGGGGGTTGAACTTGCTGACGGTCTGGAGCCAGCCCGGCATGACGGCCACCGGATAGAGGGCGTTGGAGCCGAAGAACAGCGGCATGGTGATGGCCTGGCCGATGCCCATCAGGCGGTCGCGGGTGAGCACGATGCCGGCGATGGTCATCGAGAGGCAGGAGAAGAAGGCCGAGCCGAGGACGACGGCCACCGCGACGCCGAGCAGCCGCAGCGGATTCCAGGTCATCGCCACCCCGAGCAGCGCGGCGATGACGACGACCACGACCGCCTGGATCAGCGCCTTCACCCCGGCGGCGAAGGCCTTGCCGGTGATGAGCGCCGAGCGCGGGGTCGGTGTGACGAGGAGCTTGGTGAGGATCCCGGCGTCCCGCTCCCAGATGATCATGATGCCGTAGAAGATGGCGATGAACATCGCGGACTGGGCGATGATGCCGGGCGCGAGGTAGTCGAGGTAGGGGATGCCGCCGGTGGGTATGGCCTTGATCCGGGTGAAGGTCTCGCCGAAGATCAGCAGCCAGAGCGCCGGCTGGACGGCCCGGGTGTACAGCTCGGTGCGGTCGTGGCGCAGCTTCTGCAGTTCGACCGCGCACATCGCGCCGACCCTGGCGGGCAGCACCTTCCAGCCGGTGCGGGCCCGGGGCGGGACCAGGAGCAGGTCGAGACCGGCCGGGTGGACGCGGTCAGCCGACACGGGACGCGGTACGGCGGGTGCTTCGGACATCGCTGAAGTCTCCTGACTGGTCGTCGAGGCCGCTGCCGGCGATGTCGCGGAAGACGTCTTCCAGCGTGGGCAGTTCACCGTTCTTCGTGGTGCCGCGCCGCTCACCGAGGCCGGTCCTCAGCTCGTCGGGGGTACCGAGCGCGCGGACGCGGCCCCGGTGCATCAGCGCGACCCGGTCGCAGTACTGATCGGCCTCGTCCATGTAGTGGGTCGTCACCAGGACGGTCATACCGGTGGCCGCGCGCACGGCGTTGATGTGCTCCCACACGCTCGTCCGGGCGATCGGGTCGAGGCCGATGGTCGGCTCGTCGAGGATCAGCAGCCGGGGCGCGCTCACCAGTGCCTGGGCGAGTTCGAGGCGGCGGACCATGCCTCCGGAGTACGTCTTGGCGAGCCGGTCGGCGGCGTTGGTCAGGTCGACCGCCGCGAGCGCCTGGCCGACGCGCGCCGCGCGCTCCCGGCGGGAGACATCGAAGACGCGGGCGAACAGGGCCACGTTCTCCCGGCCGGTGAGCCCGGAGTCGGCGGAGAGCTGCTGCGGTACGTAACCCAACAGGCGGCGTACCGCCATGCGTTCGCGTGTGGCGTCGTGCCCGAAGACCCGGACCATGCCGGCGGGGACGGGCAGCAGCGTGGTGATGCAGCGGATCGCCGTGGTCTTGCCCGCGCCGTTGGGCCCGAGCAGTCCGAACACCTCGCCGTCGCGGACGGAGAGCTCGAGCCCGTCGACCGCGGTGGTCTCACCGAAGGCGTACGCGAGCCCGGCACAGGTGACGGCGTCCGTCCCGGCGTCCGCCGCTGCGGTCCGGGGGCCGGCCGGATCCGGGCCACTGCTCGCCGGCGCGGCCGGCCCGTCGGCGGCATCCGTACCGCTGTCGATCGCCTGGGCATGCCCCTCGGCGGCGCCGGTCCCCTCGGCGTCCGGGCTCCCCCGCCGGGCGGGGTCTCCCCCTCCGGTCGTGTTCCGCGTCATGTCTCCTCGGCCTCCTCGTGCAGGTTCGCCGCCAGCTTGCGCAGGGCCGGAAGGGCCGCCTCCAGGGCCGCGCGGTCCGCCTCGTCGAGACGGGTCACCTGGCGGCGTACGAGTGCCGCGCGCCGCGCGCGCCAGTCGCGCAGCCGTGCGTCGGCGGCCGGTGTGGGCAGCAGTCGCGCGGCCCGCCGGTCGGCCGGGTCCGTCTCGCGGATCAGATAGCCGTCCCGCACCAGTTGGTTGACCAGCGTCGAGACCGAATTGCCCGCCAGGTAGAGCTCCTTGGCGGCTTCCGACACGCCGATGCCCGGGCGGGCCACGACCAGGCGCAGCAGCTCGACCTCGGCGCCACGCAGCCGCGGGGCGGTCATGCCGCGGCGCAGCCGCCGCCGGATCAGCCGCTGCACTCCGGCCAGGGTGTCGGCCAGCGCCTCGGGGAAACTCTCTGACTCCACTCTTCGAGAATAGCTCTGTGTCAGAGGTATTTCAGGAAAGGGAGAGTCAAGAGGGGGCAAGCGGAAGGCCGGGCGGCAGCCCAGGGGCCGGGCACGAGAGGCCGGCGCGGCGGCAGCGTCGTACCCGGCCCTGGTCCTGGCCGAGAGCCCGGTGTCCCCGGTGTCAGCGGTCCTTGAGTTCGTCGATGCGGACGGGTCCACCGGTGGTCACCGACTGGATGGCGGCGAGGGCGATGGACAGGGCGGCGCGGGCGTCCTCGCCGGTGACGGCGGGGGCCCGGCCGGTGCGGACGCACTCGGTGAAGTCGGCGAGTTCGGCCACGTAGGCACCGTGGAAGAGGTCCTGGTCGTACCGGACGGATTCGGCTGTGATGCCGTCCGAGTCGTAGGAGGTCAGAGGGGTGCGGCGGAGGTCGCCCATGGTGAGCATGCCCGCCGAGCCGAACACCTCGCCGCGGACGTCATAGCCGTACACGGCCTGGAAGTTGGCCTCGGCGGTGGCGAGCGCGCCGTTGTCGAAGCGGATCGTGACGACGGCGGTGTCGAGCAGCCCGTGGTCCTTGAAGTCGGGGCGGACGAGCGCGTCGGCCCACGCGAAGACCTCGACAGGCTCCGCGCCGGGGTTGAGGAAGCGCAGGGTGTCGAAGTCGTGGATCAAGGTCTCCAGGAAGATCGTCCACGGCGGAATGCGTGCCGGGTCCGCCAGCCTCGGGTCACGGGTGAGAGAACGGAGCAGCTGGGGGGTGCCCACCGCGCCGGCGGCGACCTTGTCGTGAGCGGCGCGGAAGCCCGGGTCGTAACGCCGGTTGAAGCCCACCTGGAGGGCCACGCCGGCCGCACGGGCGGCGGCGATGGCGCGGTCGGCCTCGGCGAGAGCGACCGCCATGGGCTTCTCGCAGTAGACCGCCTTGCCCGCCCGTGCCGCCGCCTCCACCAGGTCGGCGTGGGTACGCGCAGGCGTGGCGATCACCACCGCGTCGACCTTCGGGTCGGCCAGCAGGTCACCGATGTCGGTGTACGCCATGGCACAGCCGAGCGGGGCGGCGAGGCGCTCCGCGGCGCCCGGGGCGGGGTCGGCGACGGCGGCGAGACGGACGCCGGGCAGACGGTGGGCGAGGGTCTCGGCGTGGAAGGAGCCCATCCGTCCGGCGCCTATGAGACCGACGGCGAGCGGTTGCTGCGTGGCCATGCGAGTTCTCCGTACCTGAGTGAGGGGGTGCGTGGGAGGTCTTCGTCGGTGAGCGAGCGCGGGAAGGGCCGTTGTCAGTGAGCGAGTGCGGGAAGGGCCGTTGTCAGAGCGTGAACGCGGAGCGGAAGCGCTCCAGGGCGAGGTCGCTGTCGTCCGAGGCCCACGCCTCCATGGCGACCGTGCCGTCGTAGCCGAGGTCCGCGAGGGCGCGCGCGACGGCCGGGTAGTTGATCTCCCCGGTTCCCGGCTCGCAGCGGCCGGGTACGTCGGCCACCTGGATCTCGCCGATCAGACCCCGGCCGTGGGCGCGGCGCAGCAGCTCGATCAGGTTCCCCTCGCCGATCTGCGCGTGGTAGAGGTCGAGGTTCATCCGCAGTCCGGGGCGGCCCACGGCCTCGACGAGGGCCAGGGTGTCGGCGGCCTTGGCGAAGGGCACTCCGGGGTGGTCGACAGCGGTGTTGAGGTTCTCCAGGGTGAAGACCACCCCGGCGCTCTCCCCCAGTTCGGCGATGCGGGTGAGCGTACGGTGGGCGGCGATCCACATCGGGCCGGTGGCGTCGCCGGTGACGGCGGTCACCGGGAGCCCCTCGGAGTCCAGGCCGGTGCCGTGCAAGTTCAGCCGGGGGCAGCGCAGCCGCTCGGCCGCCTTGACCGACTCCTCGGCGGTGCGCAGCAGTTCGGCCGCTCCGTCCTCGTCGGTCAGACTGCCGCTCAGGTAGCCCGTCATCGAGGAGAAGACCGCCCCGCTCCGCTCCAGTGCGGTCAGGTCGTGCCGGGTCCAGTCCCAGATCTCGACCTGGAAGCCGGCGTCGTGGATACGCCGCGCCCGGTCCTCGACCGGCAGCTCCCGGAAGACCATCTCGGCGCAGACCGCCAACGTGTACATCGCCCATCACCCGCTTTCCGACGTCCGGGCTTCTAGAACGTTCTAGTCCCGGAGCAGCAGTACGCCAGCCTCCGAGCGGCTTGTCAAGGCTCCGCGAAGGCCCAGAGCTAGAACGTTGCAGTTGTACCGACCAGGGTGTTCGCGTCTGGTCTACGATCCTCGACGGGAAGACCACTTCGACCAGGAAGGGCCTCCGTGCCACCCACTCCCGCGGTCCCGAGCGGAAAACGGCCGACCCTCGCCGATGTCGCGGCGCGGGCGGGCGTGTCCGTCGCCCTGGTCTCGGTGGTGATGCGCGGGGCCAAGGGTGCCGGAGCCGCCACCCGCGAGCGGGTGCTCCGGGCGGCGAAGGAGATCGGCTACCGACCCGACTCCCGGGCGCGCCTGCTGCGCAGCAGCCGCTCACGCCTGCTCGGGGTGCAGTTCGGACTCCAACAGCCGTTCCACACCGACCTGGTGGAGTTCCTGTACGCCGCCGCCGAGCCCGTCGGCTATCAGATCGCCCTCAGTGCCGTCGCCCCCAGCCGCAGCGAGCGGCAGGCCGTGGAGGCGCTGCTCGGCGACCGCTGCGAGGCCCTGATCCTGCTCGGTCCGCAGGCCCCCGCCGCACGGCTGGCGGAACTCGCGGCGCAGCTGCCGGTCGTGTCCGTGGCCCGGCGGCTGCGTCCACCCGCCGCGGGCGTGGATGTCGTACGGACCGCCGACGACGAGGGCGCCCGCCAGGCCGTCGACCACCTCGTGGCCCTCGGTCACCGCGACATCGCCCACATCGACGGCGGCCGGGCGCCCGGCGCCGCCGACCGGCGCCGCGGCTACCGCACGGCCATGAACCGCCATGGCCTCGCCGACCGCGTCCAGGTCCTGCCCGGCGGACTGACCGAGGAGGACGGCGCCGCGGCGGCCCGCGACCTCCTCGACGCCGGCCTCGCCTCCACCGCCGTCCTCGCCTTCAACGACCGGTGCGCCACCGGCGTCCTCGACACCTTTCTGCGCGCCGGCGTACCCGTCCCCGGCCGGATCTCCGTCGTCGGCTTCGACGACAGCCGCCTGGCCCGGCTCAGCCATGTCGACCTCACGACCGTCGGCCAGGACATCTCGCGCCTCGCGCAGTTGGCGGTCGGCCGGGCCGTGGCACGGCTGGAAGGCGAAGCGGGGTCCGGCGCGCCGGGGCAGGAGATCGTCGTCGAGCCGCACCTTGTCACGCGCGGCACCACCGCCGCTCCCCCGCCGGCCTGAGCCGTCGGCGCTCCGCACGGGTCCTCGATCCTCCAGAACCAGGCAATCGACATGCCCACCCGCCCCATTGACACTTACCGTCCAGTAATATCGCGCGACAGGCCCCCAGAGGAGGAACCGTGCCACGGTCGGAACGCTCGCCCTTGTTGCTCGCCGGCCTATTGGCCGCCGCGGGCGTCACCCACTTCGTCGCACCACGGCAGTACGACGCGACCATCCCGCGGGCCCTGCCGGGTACGCCGCGGACCTGGACCTACGCGAGCGGTGCCGCCGAGCTGGCGCTGGCGGCCGGGGTGGCGCTGCCCCGTACACGGCGGGTCGCCGGGCTCGCCACCGCCGCCTTCTTCGTCGGCGTGTTCCCTGCCAACGTCAAGATGGCCGTGGACTGGCGCAACCGTCCCGCGCCCCTCAAGGCTGCGGCTCTCGCCCGGCTCCCGCTGCAGGTGCCGCTCGTGCTGTGGGCCCGTGGTGTCGCCCGGAGTGGGGAGGGACGGTCATGACGTCTCGCGTGAACGTGGGTGACACGGTCGAGGACTTCGCCCTGCCGGACGAGACCGGGGCGAGCCGGAGTCTGTCCGAACTGCTCGGCGACGGGCCGGTCGTGCTGTTCTTCTATCCCGCCGCCCTCACCGCCGGCTGCACCGCCGAAGCCTGCCACTTCCGTGATCTGGCCGCCGAGTTCGCCGCCGCCGGCGCGCGGCCGGTGGGGATCAGCGGCGATTCCGTCGACCGGCAGCAGGAGTTCGCCGGGCGCCACACGCTCGGATTCCCGCTGCTGTCCGACACCGACGGGACCGTCCGTGAGCGGTTCGGGGCGAAGCGCGGCTTCTCCTTGGCCCCCACCAAGCGGGTCACCTTCGTCATCGCACAGGACCGCACGATCCTGGAAGTGGTCCGCAGCGAAATCCGGATGAGCGCACATGCCGACCGCGCTCTCGCCGCCCTGCGCGAGCACGAGAGCTGAATCGCCGACGGCCCAAGGGCATGCCCACGTGAACAGGCCCCGCCCCATTGCGGATGGCGGGCGGGACCCGTTCACTGCGCCTCATTTTCGGCGGCTCTCGCGGCCTCGGGCAGGGCGCGCGACCGGGCATGTCCGCAAGGCGGCACGTACCCGGTGCGAGCGCCGCACATCCCGTGCGAACGACTACCGGTCACCGCGCAGGGATCGTGGTCATCTCACAGGGGATTGAGGTGATTGCGCGTCAGATCGCCTACACCGCACGGAAGTTCGTGATCACGGCAGGAGTCGCTGCTCCTTGGCGACGGACACCGCGCCCGCTCGGGTGTCCACCCCGAGCTTGGCGTAGATCCGGCCCAGGTGGGTCTTGACCGTGGCCTCGCTGATGAACAGGGCCCGGGCGATCTCCCGGTTGCCCAGGCCGCGCGCCAGCTGCTCAAGGATGTCGCGCTCGCGGTCGGACAGGGCGGGACGTGGGCTGCGCAGCTGGGCCAGCACCCGGTCGGCGACCGGGGCCGACAGGGCGGTCCGGCCGGATGCCGCGCTGTGGATCGCCGCGAAGAGCTCTTCCGGGCGCTCGGCCTTGAGCAGATAACCGGTGGCGCCGGCCTCGATGGCCCGGGAGATGTCGGCGTCGGTGTCGAACATCGTGAGCACCAGCACGCGGGGTCCCCGCACGCCGGGTTCGTCGCCGTCGCCCGACGACAGGTGCCGGGTGGCCGTCACGCCGTCCATGCCGCCGCCGAGCTGAAGGTCCATCAGGACGACGTCGGGCCGGACGCGGGCGGCCACGGCGAGAGCCTCCTCTCCGCTGCCCGCCTCGCCGACCACCTCGATACCCTCGGTACTGGCCAGCAGCGCGCGCAGCCCGGCACGCACCATGGCATGGTCGTCGCACAGCAGCAGCCGGATCGGCGCGGGGGATTCCTGGGGGCTCACGGGCCGTTCTCCGTCGGGGTGTTGGGGGCGAGGGGCGCGAGGGGAATCGCCGCCGAGACCACGGTGCCCTCGCCCGGCGTGGATTCCACGGTGAGTGTGCCGCCCGACTGTCGGGCCCGGATGTGCATGGCCGGCAGCCCGTGTCCACGCGACCGGTCCGCTGCGGGGGCCGCCAGCGCGGCCGGGTCGAAGCCGCGGCCGTTGTCGGCGATGTCCAGCGAGATCTGGTCGTCCAGACACGTCAGGGTCAGCGCGGCCCGTGTCGCCGCGGCGTGCTCGCGCACATTGGCCAGCGCGCCCTGCGCGACGCGCAGCAACGCCGCCTCGACCCGCTCCGGCAACGGGCCCGGAGTGCCGTCGAGCCGGAAGGCCACGGTCAGCCCCGTACCGCTCTCCCGGTCGGCGAGCGCGCTCAACGCCTCGGCCAGCGAACGCTCGGCGAGGTCGGCCGGGGCCAGGTCGTGCACGAACCGGCGCGCCTCGACGAGACTGCGGGAGGTGATCTCGGCCGCGTCCCTCATGTGTCCGCGGGCCGCTTCGGAGTCCGCCTGCCACATACGGTCGGCGGCCTGGAGCAACATCTGCTGGCTGGACAGGCTTTGGGCGAGTGTGTCGTGGATCTCCGTGGACAGCCGCTGTCGCTCCGCGAGGATGCCCGCGCGCCGCTCGGTGGCGGCCAGGTCCCGTCGGGTGCGGACCAAGTCGTCGATGAGGACGCGCTGTCGGGCAGCCTGCCGTTGCAGATGGACCAGTACGGCCGTGGCGACCGCGGCGATGGCCGGAGGGGCCACCACCATGTTGGGGTTGAGCGTGCCGTGCGACACCCGTATCTCGGAGGCGACGACCAGGGCGGTGAGCCCGGCCACCACGGGCACCGCGATCCGCGCGGGCAGCGTGTGCAGTCCGGCGAACAGCAGCGGCATGGCACACCAGGTGGCGCTCGGTGCCAGGGCGAGCAGGGCGATCCAGGCGGCCGAGACCGATCCCAGCCAGGCCAGGTGCCGTGCGGTGGGCCGGCCACCCGGGCGCGGCGCGGGGGCCCACCACCGTCCGAGGACGTAGAGCAGCCAGAAGAGGGCGAACAGCGCCATCACCCAGGCGGTGCGCGGGCCGCTCTGATCGCGGGTCAGGAAGCGGGCGAGCGAGGAACCGAGCAGCAGGAAGAACGCGGCGTGCATGACGAGCGCCAGCCACCGCCCGTCGGGATCGTCCAACTGGCCCTCGACCCCGTCGCGCCGATCCGGATCGCCCGGCTCGCCCTCCGGCTGGTCGCGCGCGTCGCGATCGTCCAGATCACCCTCCACCCGGTCGCGCCCCTCTCGATCGCGCCCCTCCCGATGGCCCAGCTGCCCCTCCGCCCGAGCGCACCCATCCCGCTCACACCGCTCGCCGTCCAGCGCCGCCCCCTGCCCGATCGCCGCCGTCACAGGGCGCACGCCCCCGCGTGACCGATCACCCTGTCGCACCGACGGCCCCCTCGCTCGCCCAAACCGGCCTCTCTCGTTCGACAGTCCAGCGTCCCCGGCGCGACGGCGCATCATCCGATCGGTTGACATCGGCGTCCCCCGAACCGCCTCCGCATCGAGGCCGGTCGGCCGCGTCGGGCCCCCGCTCGTGCGCCGAGGCTGGGGGCGAGACCCGCGAGGCGCGGCGGCCCGGCCGCGGCGCCCGCGCCGAACGAGGAGGGCTGATCCGCGTGCCTGCCAAGAACGTCACCGTCAACCGGGCCGCCCTCGGGCACCGCGTCGCCTACGCGCTGCGTCATCCCGAGCGGGTGCCCCGCCATCTGGTCCGCGCCACTCGGGACGCGTGGCTTCGTCACCGCCGGCCGGACCACATCGCGTACTACCGCGCGGTGATGCGGTCCGACACCCGTGCCGACCCGGACGCGGCGGTCGGCAGCCATACGCATGAGCGGTGGCTGGCGCTGGGGGCCATGCAGTTCGACTACCTGGTCGGCCACGGTCTGCGCCCTGAACACCGGATGCTGGAGATCGGGTGCGGCAACCTGCGGGCGGGCTGGAGGTTCATCCGGCACCTGGAACCGGGGCACTACTACGGCATCGACATCTCCCCCGACATCCTCGTCGCCGCCCAGGACACGATGGTCCGCATGGGGTTGCAGAAACGGCTCCCCACGCTCACCCCGGTCAACGATCTGACCCTGCGCTTCCTGCCCGACGCCCACTTCGACGTGGTGCACGCGCACAGCGTCTTCTCCCATTCCCCGCTGCCCGTCATCGAGGAGTGTCTGGCCAACGTCGGCCGGGTGCTGGCACCCGGCGGCTGGTTCGACTTCACCTTCGACCGCACCGAGGGCAAGGAGCACCACGTCCTGCGGGAGGACTTCTACTACCGCACCGAGACGCTCGTCGCCCTGGCCGAGAAGCATGATCTGACGACGCGCTTCATGGCCGACTGGGAGGAACTGCCGCACGGCCAGTCGAAGATCCGCGTCACCCGCCGCGATGCGCCCTGTCCTGAGGCGGACCCAACGGTCATGCTGGACCCCGACGAGCCGGCCGCACGATCAACGGAGCCCACATGACAGACCAGGTCACCCGTCTCGAAGTGAAGCCGGTCGCCGGCCATATCGGCGCCGAGATCACGGGAGTCGACCTGGCCGAGGAATTGAACGACGAGGTCGTTGCCCGGATCCGGGAGGCGGTGCTCCGCTGGAAAGTGGTGTTCTTCCGCGAACAGAAGCTGGACCACACCTCGCATGTCGCGTTCGCACGGCGGTTCGGCGAACCGATCCGGCTGAGGTCACGGGGCAGTGCCTCGCCCCGGGACTTCCCCGAGGTCGAGACGACGGCCGACCGGCTGGAGCTCGGCGGACGGTACGGCATGGACCACGAGGAGTGGCTGCGCCGGCGCCGCCATTCGCTGCTGCGCGGGTGGCACTGCGACCACGGCGCCCGAGTGGATCCGCCGGCCGCCACGATCCTGCGTGCCGAGACCGTGCCGCCGTACGGCGGTGACACGACCTGGTCCAATCTGGCGGTCGCCTACGCGGGACTCTCCCAGCCCGTACGGGACTTCGTCGACGGGCTGCGCGCGGAGCACCGGCTGGGGGTCGGGTACCAGGCGCGGCCCGGTGACGACGCGTACGTACGGCATCTGCTGGACCATCAGGTCGCCTCCGAGCATCCGCTGGTGCGGGTGCACCCGGAGACGGGTGAGCGGGTGCTGTTCGTCAACGGCTACTACATCGAGCAGATCCTGGGGGTGTCCCGGATGGAGAGCCGGGCGCTCCTGGAGATGCTGCTGGAACAGGCGACGCGGCCCGAGTACACGGTCCGGTTCCGGTGGGAGCCGGGCAGTGTGGCCTTCTGGGACAACCGGGCCACGGTCCATCTGGCGCCCAGTGACACGGCGCATGTCGACCACCCCCGGGTCATGCACCGCGTGATGCTCGCCGGCGAGGTCCCGGAAGGGGTGGACGGCAAGCCGTCGGTGCCGATCGTGGGCAGCGAACCGCAGCGCTGGTAGACGGCGGGGCAGGATCGGAGCGCCGTCAGAAAATGCCCTGTCCCGGTACCAGGATGCCGTGCGGGTCGTAGGTGTGTCTGGCGGTGGCCAGTTGGCGCCAGCTGGAACCGAAGTGGTCGCGCCAGTCCGACGGGCCGAAGGGGACGGAACCGACCGGGTAGTGGGTGCCGCCGGCCGCGTGGACGGTGTCGTAGGCGGTGCGGTTGGCGGCCAGGAGACGGTCGATGGTCGCGGTGTCGTCGGGCGGGGTGGTGCGCAGGACTGCCAGCAGGTAGGGCACGGGGTCGTCGGGGGTGCGCAGCAGCGGCGTGTGGAGCCGTTCGCGCAGCAGTGGGTAGAGGAGGACGACGCCCGGGCCGAGGTCGGCCGAGGTGAGGTCGTCCAGCAGGGATCCGGCGACGGAGACCGCGGAGCGGCCGGGCAGCAGCAGGTTGAGCCAGGGATGGGCGTACGCCCAGAGGCCCGCTTCCTTCAGGGCGGCGACGCCGGGGGCGAGCCGGTCGAGGAAGTCGTAGTACGCGAGGTCGGACGTCTGCACACCGGACGGGTCGTGGCGCAGTCCGCGCAGCAGTGTGCTGTCGTCGGGGGTGGGACCGACGGGCGGGCCGTAGGCGACGGCTTCGAGGAGGTAGCCGCGGAAGGCTCCATCGGTGTCGGCGGTGACTTGTCCCTCGACGTAGGCGAAGCGGCCTTCCCGCACCAGCAGTCGCTGGTCGTCGAGGAACATCCGCAGGTCGTCGTACGGGAGGAGGTAGTGGCGTACGGTCTCGGGCGCGGGGACCAGGCGCAGGGTGGCGCCGACGATGACCGCGCACTGGCCGAGTCCGGCGAGTACGGCGCGGAACAGGTCACGGTGGCGCGTCGGGGAGCAGCGGACGAACTCGCCCGCGCCGGTGACGACGTGCAGTTCCGTGACGTTGTCGACCTGGGCACCGTGCCGGTGGGTCTGGCCGCCGAGACCGCCGACCGACAGGGTGCCGCCGACGGAGAGTTCGAGATAGTCGGTGAGCGTGGGCGGTGTGAGGCCGTGAGCCAGGGTGGCCTTGGCGACGTCGCTCCACTTGGCACCCGCCCCGACCGTGACCGTCGCACTCCGTGCGTCGACGGGGCCGATGGCCGCGAGCGGTGCGGTCTCGATGATCAGGCCGCCGTCGACCTGTGCCTGGCCTTGAGTGGCGTGGCCCTGGCCTCGGGGGGCGACCCGCAGCCCGTGCGCGGCGCAGAAGCGGATCATCGCGGCGATGTCGTGGACGGAACCGGGTCGCAGGACCGCGGCCGGACGCCGGTGAACGATGTGACCGAAGTCGTCGGCGGCGGCGTCGAGCGCTGCCGCGTCGGTGTGCAGGGTCCCGTCCAGCGGCGGAAGGCCGGTGAGCGGACGGTCGGACGCGGTGGCCGCCCAGCTGCGGGTGAAGGGGTCGAACCCGATCACCGCGGCGCCGGCGGCGGCGAGGCCGTGCAGTGCGGTACGTCGCGACGGTGTGCGGGGCATGCGCTCCTCCTGGGGCGGACCGGATGAAGCGATCAATGTTCGCCGAGTGTAAGACAGTTGACACTGATGAACCGGGCGGGACACAGGGGTGTCGAAGGGTTCTCGGGAGCGGAGCCGGACCACAGCGGTGGCGAACCGACGGTCGCGTTCCGCCGCTGCGGTGTGCGGTGAGACGAGTGCGGCCGCCGTCCGGGAGGGACGGCGGCCGACTTCACGCCTGCGCGGCGCGGATCATTCGTGGGGCGTCTTCACGCCGCCGCGGCACGGTCACTCGTCGCAGACCACTCCGTCCTGGGTGTCCTCGCAAGTTGCTTTCACCTGCGCCCAGTTCGACACGAGACGTGCCAAGGGAGTTGTGGTGCCCCGAGGGGCCGTGACACAGCAGTGACATGTGTTGCGGAATGCGGGCCACCGGGTGCGCGGTCCGGCCGCCCGCCGGAACCTTCCGGCGGACCACCGGACCGCGCACCGCAGGGTTCACTCGCCGGCGCGGTCGTCCTTCGGCTCGTCCCCGTCCGTGTCCTTCTCCGGCCCACTCAGGTACCCCGGCAGTTCGAGCAGACCGCCGGCCTTCTCGGGGCGGCCGTCGGAGTTCTGGCCGCTCAGGTTCTGCCGGACCGAGTCCAGGATCGTCAGGCCCTGGGCGACCAGCCCGGCCGCGATCTCACCGAGGCCGTCCGCGCCGTTCAGGACGTTGACGTTGGCTCCGGCGAGTCCGCCCGCCGCTTCCTTCACGATCTGCGGAAGCTGCTCGATCAGCATCCGGTCGAGTGCGACGCGGTCGTGCGACGCCGCGGCCTCGGCCTGGATCTTCATGCGTTCCGCCTCGGCGATGGCGAGCACCTTGATCCGCTCCGCCTCGGCCTCGGCGGGCTTCACGATCTCGCCCACCAGCTGCTGCTGGCGCAACTCGGCCGCACGCTGGGCGAGTTCGGTCTGCGCGGCGAGCACCTCCTGCTGGGCGTGGGCCTGCGCCAGCGGTCCGGCCTGGGCGGCCTGCGCCTGGGCGCGGTCCACCTCGGCCGAGTACTCCGCCTTCACGACCGCGGTCTGCCGGGCGTACTCGGCCTGGTTGCGCGCGGCCACCTGCTCCGCCTCGACCGAGGCCTGGGTGGCCTGGGCCTGCGCGATCTGGGCCTGCCGCTGGATGGCCGCCTTGTGCGGTGCGGACATGGCCTCGATGTAGCCGACGTCGCCGTCGTCGATCGACTGGATCTGCAGCGAGTCCACGATCAGGCCGATCTTCGCCATCTCGACCTTCGAGGTGTCCAGAACCTCCGCGGCGAGCTTCTGCCGCTCGGTGACGATCTCCTCGACGGTCATCGAGCCGATGATGGCGCGCAGATGACCGGCGAAGATCCGGCCGGTCAGCACCGACATCTGGTCCTGGTCGGAGAGGAAGCGCTGACCGGCGTTGATGATGCTCTCGTGGTCGTTGCCGACCTTGAACGCGATCACGGCGCGGACGTGCAGCGCGATGCCCTGCCTGGTCACACAGGTCTCGGTGACCTCGGCCTCGCACATCGACAGGGTGAGAAAGCGGGTCTTACGGAAGACGGGCAGCACGAACTTTCCGTGCCCCGTCACCACTCGGAACGGCGCGCCCCCCAGTCCCCGCCTGCCTCCCGATATCAGCATCGCCTCATCGGGGGCGGGAACGCGGTAACCGAACATCCTGATTCTCCTTAACCGGCGTCGACGGGATCGCCGTCCAACGCGTCCAACGGGTCGACCCAGCGGATGACGTCGACCTCACGACATCCGCGGGATTCGACCACGAGCACGGTCGCCCCCATGGGCAGGGGCTCCTGCGACCAGGCAAGGAAGGTCTCGGATCCGCCTCTGACCCGCACGAGGATCTCGCCTGGACCGGCGCTTCCCCGCGTGCCGATGAGGAGCTCCCCGGTACAGCCGATCACGGCATCGTCCTGCACCATTGTCGGCCGCCTCCCCGTATCTCTGGTTCTGCTTCCGACCTTAGACCTCACCCCCGTCGGACGCCTACGCGCCTGTCGCTCTCCGAGTCACGCGCCGCGGTGCCTACGCTCAGCTCTTGGTGAACCGGTAGGTCTTGCTGTCGGTCAGGACACAGAAGCCGGGCGACACGACGATCACCCGCAGAGTGCCGGTGCGCCGGTCGTAGTCGATGCCCTCCGCCTCGAAGGTGCCCGAGCAGGAGCTGCGCAGCGGGAGCTGGCGCAGCGCGGTGACATGGCCGGACACGTCCGCCGTGCCGTTCGGCTCGCCGGACAGGTCGATCTGCAACAGCGGCTTGGTGATGCCGAAGAGCGTGCCCGCCGGGTCGTCGGACGAGCACAGCAGCCGCGTCGCGGTGACGAAGTCGCAGCCCTGTACGTCGCGTACGGCGTGGTCGAGGTTGACGGTGGACGCCTGCGGGAGGTTCGCCGAGGGCGAGGTGCTCGGGTTCACGCCAGGAGTCGGGAACACCAGCAGCCGGCTCATCGTGCCGTACTCGCCGGACACCATCCACGTACCGCTGGGCGAGATGGTGACGAACGAGTTGTTCAGCGCCTCTCCCGCGCTCAGCGCGTGGACGTACTCCGACCAGCCGCCGCCGGGCGCCTGCACCCGGAACATCTTCGCGCTGCCGGAGTCGGCCTGGTACGGCTCGACGTAGTAGCCGTCGTAGGAGGCGTCGGGGTCACCGACATGGTTCCAGCCGCGACTGCTGACGCTGGACGGGATCGTGCCGATGCCCGTGTAGCGGTTGGCGCTTCCCGCCGGCACCTCGACCGAGGTCAGCCCCTGGCTCTCGGTCAGCGGGTCGGCGCGGTCCGAGCCCACCTCGTTCCAGGTGTCGGCGGCCGCGGCGGGCGTGGTGGTGGCGACGGAGAGGACGGCGGCCGTGGCGAGCGTGACGAGACCGGCCAGGACCGTGTGACAACGTTGCCGTGCGAGCATGCGCATGAGGTCTGCTCCTCGGTGGGGGGTGTCTGTTCGGCGCACAGTCTGACCCGTCACAGTGGTCATGTACAGACCAATGAATGGACGTCAGTCGTCATCCCGTCGTCCAGCGGGCAACCTGGTCGGTCCCCCTACGCCAGTGCCACCGCGCCGAGTTCCGTACGCGCGCGGAACGCCGCGCCGAGCGCGACGGCACCGTCGCCGAGCCGGGCGCCAAGAAGACGCGCAGCCATGCCGCAAGGAGGAGCCATGCCGCAATCCCGCACCGCCGTCGCACGCCCCCGCATCGCCATCGCCGGACTCGGCATCGAGTCGTCGACGTTCTCGCCGGCGCGGACCGAGGCTCCCGCGTTCCATCCGCTGCGCGGCGCGGGCGTCCTGACGCGCTATCCGTTCCTCGCGCCCGGGACGCCGCTGCTCGGCGCCGCCGAGTGGCGCGGCGCGCTCGTCGGCAAGGCACTGCCCGGCGGCACGGTGACCGCCGCCGCGTTCGCCGGGCTCTCCGACGAACTCGTCGGCGGCTCGCGGCGATGCCACCTCTCGACGGCCTCTGGTACGACATCCACGGCGCCATGACGGTGGAGGGCGTCGACGACGCCGAGGCGGTCCTGCTCGCCCGGATCCGCGCGACCGTCGGCCCGGACGTGATCGTGTCCACCTCCATGGATCTGCACGGCAACGTCTCGCGCGAACTCGCCCACATGAGTGACCTGATCACCTGCTACCGGACGGCCCCGCACGAGGACCACGTGGAGACCAAGGAGCGGGCCGCGCGCCATCTCGTGGACCTGCTCACGACCGGTGCGCCCCGGCCGGTCAAGGCCTGGATCCCGATGCCCGTGCTGCTGGCCGGCGAGCAGACCTCGACGCGGATCGAACCGGCCAGGAGCGTCTACGCGGCGGTCGACGACGTGGAGGCGACGGACGGCGTCACCGACGCGGCGGTCTGGGTCGGATACGCGTGGGCGGACGAGCCGCGCAACCGCGCCGCCGTCGTCGTCACCGGACCGTCCGAGGCCGCCGTCACCGCAGGTGCCGAACGGCTGGCCCGCGGATTCTGGGAGGCTCGGCGCGCGTTCGCGTTCGTCGCGCCGACCGGATCACTGGACGAGTGCCTCGACGAGGCTCTGGCCTCGGACGCCCGGCCGTACTTCATCAGCGACACCGGCGACAACCCGACAGCGGGCGGCGCGGGCGATGTCACCTGGGGGCTCGAACGGGTGCTGGCCCGGCCGGAGTTCAAGGAGACGTCCGGCCCGACGGTCATCTACGCCTCGGTGCCGGGCCCGGACGCGGTGGAGGCCGCGGAGAAGGCGGGCGTGGGGGCGGCCGTCACGGTCACGGCCGGTGCCGCGGTGGACAACCGGCATGCCGGGCCGCTCACCATGACCGGGGTCGTGCACGCGGTCCGGCACGGCGACC
The DNA here is from genome assembly GCF_036347135.1 of Streptomyces sp. NBC_00775. Lineage (NCBI taxonomy): Bacteria > Bacillati > Actinomycetota > Actinomycetes > Kitasatosporales > Streptomycetaceae > Streptomyces > Streptomyces sp. NBC_00775. The sequence continues at coordinate 10,211,636 of NZ_CP108938.1, read as the reverse complement.
GGGACGCGGAGACCGAGGTCGTACTGCGCGTGGGCAGCGTGCACGTGATCATCACCAGGCTCCGCAAGCCGTACCACCACGAGCACGACTTCACCGCTCTGGCGCTCGACCCGCGCGGCGCGGACATCGTCCTCGTCAAGATCGGCTACCTGGAACCGGAACTGTTCGACATGTCCGTCGGCTGGAAGCTCGCGCTCACTCCGGGCGGCGTCGACCAGGACCTGGTCCGGCTGGGGCACCGCCGTATCCGCCGCCCATTGTTCCCGTTCGACCCGGACATGGCCGCACCGGACCTCACGGCCCGGATCATCCCTCCCTCGAACACACCGCTCACCGGGGGAGACGAGTGAGCCGCGGCTCTCCGGGAAGTCCCGGGGACCCTGGAACTCGGACCCCGGAAGTGTCGCGGCCGCCCGGGAAGTCCGGGACGTTTGGATGTCCCGGACTTCCCGGGCCGTCCGCCGGGCAGGGCAACCCTGCCCGGCGCGACCAGGCCGTCAATGGTCGGTCGTCAGTCGTTCAGGCAGACATTGCCGATCGCCGGGTTCAGCAGACCCACCACGTTGACGGTGTTGCCGCAGACGTTGACGTCGAAATCGACGGGGATCTGGATGACGTTGCCGGACAGGACTCCGGGACTGTCCACGGCGACACCGACCGGGTCGGGGTCGGCGGCGGAAGCGGTCCCGGCGGTGGCCAGAAGGGCCACTCCGGCCAGCCCGGCGGCGGCCATCAGACGAACACGCATTGCAAGCTCCGATCAGTCGCAGGGGTGCGAGTTCCTCCACCATCACCTCCGCGAGCGGCGACCGACATCGCTGTACGCCCGAACGGGGCCCTCGTGCCGAGGGCCACCCCCTGAGCTGCGTCGGGGCACACCCCGCGCAACGCGTCGCGCGGGGTGTGCGGAATGCCCGTAGCGTGAGAACAGGTCAGGTGGAACAGGGAGAGATCATGTCAACCAGCCAACCCGATTCGCCCGCACCGTCCGACGACACGGTGACCCCCGACGCGCTGCTGCACATCGGTTCCAACGGCGAGGTGACCGCCGAGGACCTGGTGCTCGCCGCAGGGCGCGACATCACACCGGCGAACCTCGCCTGGGCCGAGCGCAAGCTGAAGGAAGAGGGACCGGCGGCCCTCGACAAACTGCTTCCCTAGCTTGACCGGCTCCGATGCGGAGGAGCCGGTCAAGGAACCGCGGATCGAGAACCGCAGGTCAGGAAGGGTGGATCAGGAGCTGGGGCACTCCTTCCAGGCCAGGTGGTAGACGGTGCTGATGTCACCGTCCGTCGAGTCCATGGTCATGAAGCTGCTGCTGCCGGGAGCGGAGGTGCCCGCGTTGACGCGGAGCTCCGTGTTGATGTTGAAGTTCCGCTGAACCCCGCAGGGCGCCCACACCAGTTGGGCCCAGTCGGTGGTGTCGGTGGACTGCCAGTTGTCGTCGTACGGGCCGCTGAAGGGGTGGGTGATGGCGGCCGTGTTCGGGGAGCCCTGGAAGTAGTACGAGGCCTTCTCGGTGCTGCTCGCGCCCCGCTGGAGTGCGGCGAAGCCGCGGTAGTCCGCGCTGGCGATGGCGTACGTGAAGCCCTGCGGGACATGGACGATCAGGTTGAGCTGGCAGTTCTTGCGGAACGCCGTGGGGTCGGAATTGCCTCCGACCTGGGCGAGGTACTCGCTGTAGGTCACCGTGAAGGCCGTGTTGTCCGGGGAGACCGCGACAGCGGCGGTCCCCTGGGGACAGCCGGATCCGTTCACCGTGGCGACCTTGATGACGATCTTGTCCGGGGGCGGGTCGACGAACCCGGAGGACGGGTCCTGAGTCGGGAGCGCTGAGGCGAACAGGGCGGCGATCGCGCCACCCAGAAGCAGCCCACCAGCCATGGTGCTCCAATCCGTTGCGTTGGTGTTCCGGCGGCAGCACAGGGCGTGTGCCGCCGTGAAATGGGGGGTGCGGTTCCCCGCGCGAGCGGGGAACCGTCGCAGACCAGTGCGTTGGATCAAGCGTGGCTCGTTTACGCATGCACATGACAAGCACACATGCGCGTCTCGCCCCCGGATGTGAAGGAGCCGTGAAGACCGGGGGTGACCGAATCGTACGTACGCGTGTCCGGGGCGGCCAGGGTCATCTCCGGCCATTCGACGCCGTGATTCGACGACGCCGTTCGACGCGCGTCACGCCAAGCCGGTGATCCGCGCCGCTCACCGACCGTAGCGGCCGACCAGCGTGCCGGATCCGGTGGTATGTCCGGCGAGCGCGTGCTTCACCTCGTCGGCCGAGGCGCCCGCGGAGAGGGTCGGTTTCCCGTCGGCGGCGAACACCGAGAAGACGTAGCGGTGAGGAGCGCCCTTGGGCGGGCAGGGCCCGCCGTAGCCGCGTTTCCCGAAGCCGTTACGGCCCTGCACGGCCCCGCTCGGCACCTCACCCGCACCGAGCGCCGTCTCATGGGGATCGATGCCCCATACGACCCAGTGCACGAAGGTGCCGCGCGGGGCGTCCGGGTCCTCGACCAGGACCACCAGCTCGGCGGCGTCGCGCGGCACACCGGAGAAGTTCAGCGGCGGCGACACGTTCTCGCCGTCGCAGGTGTAGCGGCGCGGGATGGTCCCGCCGGCGTCGAAGGCCGGACTGGACACCGTGATCGTCTTCGCCGCGTGGGCCGCCGATGCCGCGGACGCGGTGGAGGTACCGGGGGCGGAGGCGGTGGGCGTGCGGGAAGCTCCTCCGTCGCCTCCGCACCCGGCGATGAGCCCCAGCACGGCTGCCGCGACGAGGGTTACGGCCCTCCGGCGGCTTCTTCGGCGCATGTCCGCCACGTTAGCGCCGGGCGGGCGGAGGGGCAGCTCGACGACCCACGGAGTCAGCGGCCCGGAACAGCGCGCCCAGCACCTGACGCGTGGCCAAAAGTCGCGCGTCGACGGGGAGTTGGGGTCGCGGAGCCCGGCGGGGCCGCACCGGTTCGTCTAGGTTGATGTTCGGCCGTCGAACATCGCTGCGCAGGAGGCGCTTCCGTGTCAGACCCTGACCCCCAGCTCGTTGCCGCCGCGGAGATACGCGCCCGGATCGACACGAGCAAGCCCCACTCCGCGCGCTTTTGGAACTACTTCGTCGGCGGCAAGGACAACTACGAGGTCGACCGCGAGATCGGTGACCACATCAAGCAGATCTTCCCCGGCCTGGTGGACGTGGCGCGCACCAGCCGTCACTTCCTGGGCCGCGCGGTCCGGTATCTGGCGGTCGACCAGGGCATCCGTCAGTTCCTGGACGTCGGGACCGGACTTCCGACCGCCGACAACACCCATGAGGTCGCCCAGCGGCTGGCACCGGACGCGCGGATCGTCTACGTCGACAACGACCCCATGGTGCTCGCTCACGCCCGTGCGCTGCTGACCAGTACGCCCGAGGGCGAGACCGCGTATCTCGACGCCGACCTGTACGACCCCGACGCCATCCTGAAGGCCGCCGCGGGCACGCTGGACCTCTCCCGGCCGGTCGCCCTGATGATCCTCAACACGCTCGGCCACGTCGCCGACTACGAGCAGGCGCGGGCGCTGGTGTCCCGGCTCATGGACGGGCTCGCGCCGGGCAGTTACCTGGTGATCAGTGACAGCACCGCCACCAGCGAGGGCATGATCGCGGCGTCGGAGGCGTACAACTCCAGCGGGGCCGTGCCGTACTACGTGCGCAGTGTCGAGGAGATCGGCGGCTTCTTCGACGGGCTCGAACTGGCCGAGCCCGGCATCGCCCAGGTCACGGGGTGGCGTCCGGAACCCGGGGGTTCATCGAGCACGGACGTCGCCGTCGACGCCTACGGAGGAGTGGGCCGCAAGGCGTAGTGATCCGGCCATACGGTGGCGGGGCGACGGGCATGGTGGCGGGCGGAGAAGCGTGGTGACCGCGCGAACAGCCCGCCGCCTCATCGTGCCCTGCCCACCCCTGCGAGACTGAGCCGCATGGATCCACGACACCTGAGACTCGGTCGCCGTCGCATATGGATGAGCAGCGCGGCCTGCTTCCTGGTGCTCGGGCCGATCGGCTGGTTCCTGGCCGGCTGGATTCCCGTCGTGCTGCTGGCCGTCGCCCTCGTCGCGGCCACGTCGGTCTCGCACTGGAAGGCCACTTCCTGGCTCGCGCCCGCCATCGCGAAGGGACAGCGGGAAAGCCGCCGGGACGTCGCGACCTTCTGCGTGGTCATCGCCGTCAGCGGCTACGCCCAGCCCCTGGCGATGCCTTCCAGCTCTCCCCGGGACACGGCCGCCCTGCGCCTGGAGGCGTACCGGGCCGCCGCGGACGACGACCTGGCGGAGGATCTCCGCCATCTGGCGGCCGACGCACTGGGCGCCGCCGACCACGCGTACGCCGAGGACACCCCGGCAGGCTGGCGAGCCGCCCGCGCGAGCGCGGAGCGCCTGGCGCACGCCGCCCAGGAGGGCAACCCGTACGTGCGACAGCTCCTCATCCAGTGGGTGGAGCAGAACCCCGCCGGGGAACGTTAGGGCCTGTCTTTCGGATCAGCCCTGGGCCGCGAGGCCTGCACCGCCCCGGTCGGGGTTCACGAGTCCGCTTCCCGCCGAAGGAAGTTGGTCACCTGGCAGGCGAGACTGTCCCTGGTCGTGCCGGAGCGTGTGCTCGCGTCGGCAGAGGTCTCGTAGAGGTCGATGCCGCCCGCCCAGAGGTAGCGCTCGGTCCACTCGTCGTCGACCTTCAGCTGGATCTGGATGTCGGCGCGGTGCAGGACGGCGTCGGGACCGGCGGCGTAGAGGACCGCTGTGGCCCGGCGCAGGGGGTAGACGTCGTAGCCCTCGATGAACTGTGAGTTCCGCCAGTCGAGGAACGCGCTCTCGCCGTCGGCACCGATACGGATATCGATCTGACCGTCTTCGAGATGGATGCCGAAATGCTCAGTGGTTCGGTTTTCCACGGTCACCCGAAACCTGAAGTAGGTGAGTCCGTCGGCGGCGTCGTCACGCCCTCTCGGGGGCTCCGCCTTCTCCACACCGTGGACGCGGACACGCAGGCCGGCATGCTCCTCGTACTCCTGCCAGTCCCCGACCACGTTCGGCTCGCGCACAGTCCACCTCTCCACTTCAGAGAGCTGTTTCCTATCTGTGCCCTCAACGAAGTGTCAAATGAGCGGAACATGCCGTGGCCAGGGATTTCCCTTTGCTTGATCGGCGATCAAGCCGTGCCCAGCCAGAACCTTTCCCGGGCGGCTTCGACGGCATTTCCGCGCGTGCTGCACATCACGTTCCGCACATGACGTTCTCCGGCGTCTCATCCGCCGTCGCGCAGTGTCCGCATCTGCTCGTCGAGCGGGCCGAGGCCGACGTCGCGGCGGCGTTCGTCGAGGGTCTGGGGGCGGCGGATGGGGTACGGGCGGAGGGTCAGGGGATTGACGCGGGTGCCGTAGAACTGCGGCCGGCCCTCTTCGACGGCGCAGTGGTCGGCGATATAGGCGTGGTGCACGGCGGGGCAGCGCCCGTCCGCCGCGGCCTGGGCGATCAGGTCGCGGCACCTGAGCTGGAGGTCGAGGTCCGGTGCGTGCAGCAGGATCATCAGGGCTGCCGTCGAGGCGGGCGCGCCGACCACGTCGGCGGTCGGCCAGCCGTGCCGGCGGACGATCGTCCTGAGCGCTTCGGCATTGGCTTCGCGGCACTCGGTGAGCAGGCGTCGGCACTGGGCGATGGGGTCCACCCGCGCCTCCCGCATCAGTCGCTGCTCGTCGTCCGCCCGGCGCACGAGTTCCCCGGCGAGAGCCGCCGCGAGTTCCGGGATCATCGGCCGCGCGTCCTCATGCCCCGGCCGCGCGTCGCCGCCGACCGCCAGATGCCCCGGGGAACCCTTCACGGCATCCCCCGAAGCATCAGCGCGAACCACACCTTCTTCCCTGCGCTGCCCGGGTCGGCCTGTGCGATCCCCCAGTCGTCGGTCAGCGCGGCGACGATGGCCAGTCCGCGTCCCGACTCCTCGGCGCCGTCCGCCGTGCGCAGCCGAGGCAGGGCGGGCGAGCGGTCGGCGACCGTCACACGCAGCTCGCGCTCGGTGTACTCGACGGTGACGGTGATCGTGCCGCCGGGATCGGGGCTGCCGTACTTGACCGCGTTGACGAACAGCTCGTCGGCGGCGAGGACAGCGTTGTCGAGGTGATCGGGCGAAAGCCCCAGATGGGTGAGGTACTCGGCGAGCATGCCCCGGACCCCCGCCGCACGCGAGGGATGGGCGGGGACCGTGGTCCGCAGGAGGTGGGCTTCGCTCGCCGACAGCACGGGCATCGCGGGAGTCATAGGCGTTCCGGGAGTCAAGGGAGACACGGGGGACACGGGGATCGCGGCGGGGTCAGCGGACAGGGCCCGGCCCGCAGGCGCGTGGGCGTCCGCCGCGCGGACGTCGTGCGCCGCTGACCGCGCATCGTGCGCCGTCGCCTGCACGTCGGGTGCCAATGAGGGCGAGGGCCCGCGGCGATGCGCCCTGGATGCCGTCATCGGTCCTCCTTCGGATGCAGCACGGGTGGGGGGTCGGTCTCGGTGGCTGCCCGTGCAGCCAACACGCCGGACCGGCGGCGGGACCAGGGGGTATCGGGGTTGTCCGGTTGCAGGCACGTAGTGGCATGGGATGTATGTTCGATCGCGTGAGCAACGTGAACGGGGGCCGGCCGGCGCTGGACCGGCCCGGCGGCACCGGATGGCCGGGGGTGCTCGGCAAGCGCGTACTGGTCACCGGTGGTACGCGGGGGCTCGGCGAGCAGATCGTGCGACTGCTGGCCGCGGAGGGCGCGCGGGTGGCGACCTGCGCACGCACCGCGCGGGATCTGGAGACGCTGGCCGCGTCGATGGACTCCGGCGTGTTCACCCGGCCGCTCGATGTCACCGCGCCCGAGGAGTTGGAAGGGTTCGTAGCCGCCGTGGTGAAACGTTTCGGCGGCCTGGACGGGGTGGTGGCCTGCGCGGGCGGTTCCCGCGGGGGCGGGTTCGAGCAGGCGGACGCCGTGGACTGGGCGGCGACCTGGGAAGTGAACGTCGGCCACACCGTGCGGCTGGTGCGGGCCGCGGTCCCGCATCTGCGGGCGGCGGGCGGTGGCTCGGTCGTGGTGATCTCGTCGATCTCCGGCTGGAAGCCGGGCCCGCCTGTCCAGTACGGGGTCGCGAAGTCCGCGCAGATCCAGCTGGCCGCGTCGCTCGCCCGCGAGCTCGGTCCGGACGGGATCAGGGTGAACGCCGTCTCCCCCGGGTCGATGCTCATCCCCGGCAGGCGCTGGGAGCGGATGCGCAGGGAGGAACCCGAGGCATTCGCCCGGTTCGTGGCGGCGGAGCTGCCGGGCGGAGAGCCGGTCGCGCCCCAGGAGGTCGCCCGGGTGGTGGCGTTCCTGCTCTCGGACTGGTCGAGCGGGATCTCGGGCGCCCACCTGCCGGTCGACCGCGCCCAGAACGCCCCCTCCCCGGACGGGTACTGAGACACCCGGCGGATCGGACCGGAAGAGAGCAGCGGTGCCGGTCACGCCCGTCTCGGGCGTGACCCGCCGTCCAGTCCCTGAGTCGCCCGGCGTCCCGGCCGCGCCCTTCCCCGTCATGCCACCGCTCCCAGCACCCCCCGAGACCTGCGCTCGAACTCCTGCACCACGGGCTCGTGACGGCGGGGCTCAAGGCGTTTGCGGAAGTCGCGCAGGGCCTGGATCGACCGTTCGCTGTGCACGGTGCTGAGGGTGTCGAGCGCCTCGGTCGCGGTGCCGACGGCCTCGTCGAGGCGGTCCTGCTGGAGATGGGCGGTCGCCAGGACGGAGCGGCTGATGGCCTGGCGCCTGCGCCGGTCCGCGTTGGCGCTGAGCGACTCGCTCGCCGTGCGCTCGGCCTGGGCGGCCTGCCCCAGATCACGGAAGCACAGGGCTGACTCGGCCTGAAGATAATGATGGTCGAGATAGCGCACCCACACCGACTCTTGCGCTGCTCCCTTGCTCGCGTCCAGCTCCCGCTCGGCGAGACGCAGGGCTTCGGACGCCTCGTCCGAGCGGCCCTGCGCCGCGTGCCCGCGCGCCGACATGGCGTACAGGCGCATCAGGCCGAGCGGGCTGCCCGCGCCCTTCGCGGTGACGATCCCGGCGCGGGCCAGGGCCACCCCCTCGTCGGGGCGGCCGAGGTTGGTGGCCAGATGGGAGAGTCCGGCCAGGATCTGGCCGCCCAGCACCCGGTCGCGGCCCTCGGCGCAGAGTCTCAGCGCCTGGGTCATATAGCGCTGGGCCAGGCCGTACTCCCCCGCGTCGTACGAGCTCCAGCCGGCCATCGCGGCCAGGCGCGCGGCGGCGGCGTACAACTGGCGGCGCAGCCGCGGTGGCGTACCGCGCCGCTGGAGCAGGGGGACGACCTCGGTGGACAGGTAGTGCACGATGCTGGTGCGCACTCCGCCGCCGCCGTAGTGGTTGTCCATCTGGTCGAACATGGCGATCATCGCGTGCACCTGCTCGACCGGTCCGCCGCTCGCCGTCAGGGCCGGTTCGACGGCCTCATGGTGCTCCAACAACCAGAGCAGCCACTCGCGTTGAGGGTTCGTCAGGGCGGCGGCCACAAAGGGGACCGAGCCGAGGAGGCTGCGCCGGGAAATGTCGGTGGACCCCAGCTCCGCCAGGGTGTGAAGGGTTTCTGCCACGTCTTCGCCATAGCCGAGCGCCCGGCTCACGACCGGGCGCTGCTGATCGGAGAGGAAACCGAGGTCCGCGGGTGACACAGCACGGCAGAGCCGCTCGGACAGTACGGCGGCGATCAACTCCGGTGTGGTTCCCCGCGGTTGCTGGCCCTGGAGCCAGCGGGTGACCGACGCCTTGTCGTAGTGGGAGTCCGTGCCCTGACGCCGCCCCAGCTCGTTGACCCGCAGGGCGAGTGAGGCGTAGGAACAGCCGGCTTCCTTGAGGGCGGCCGCCAGCACCTTGTTGGCCCCGGTGGGGACCTTGCCGGCGTTCCTCGTTTGTCCGTCGGTCACGGTGGCCATCCCGGTCTCGCCTCGCGGTCGCGTACGGCTGCGCTCGTACGTACGTACCTGCCGAGACGTCAATCCCCGGACGGGCGAGCACAGTTGGACGCCATCGCCACGGAGTGTGCGATACGTCACTCGATCACTATGGTCGCCGACACACTCAGTGTGCAACCGGCGTTCTGATAATTTCAGAACGATTCGCATCGCCCTGTCTCTGTCATCGACCGCGTGGCACACTGCACGCTGTGACGGCCGTTCCGGGAGGTAGGACGTGAGCGAGAACCGCTCTGGCGGCAGCGCCCCCACCGTCCTGCGGATGGTTCTCGGGAAGCGGCTTCGGCAACTGCGGGAACAGGCGGGGGTGTCGTTCGAGAACGCCGCACGGGCCATCGAGGTCACTCCGCTGACGGTTCGCCGGATCGAGAAGGCCGAGGTCGGGCTCCGCATCCCGTACGTACGGGAGTTGCTGCACACCTACGGGGTCCCGGCGGCGGAGATCGACGACTTCCTCGCCCTGGCCAGGGAAGCCAACCAGCCCGGCTGGTGGTACAAGTACCGCGACGTACTGCCGGAGTGGTTCAGCGCCTATGTGAGCCTGGAGAGCGAAGCCAGCGTCATCCGCCTCTACGAACCCCACTACGTTCCCGGCCTGTTGCAGACGCGCGACTACGCCACCGCACTCATGCGCGTCGGCTTCCCCAACGAGTCGAAGGAGGACATCGCCCGCCGCGTCGCCCTGCGGGTCAAGCGCCAGGACCTGCTCGCCAAGCCGGACGCGCCCGCCATCTGGGCCGTTCTGGACGAGACGGTGCTGCGCCGGCCGGTGGGCGGGGCCGAGGTGATGCGGGCTCAGATCGACCGGCTGCACGAGGTCCTGGACATGCCGAAGGTCCGGATCCAGATCATGCGTTTCAGAGTGGGGGCCCACCCGGGTGCCTTCGGCCCGTTCCACCACTTCCGCTTCGGCTTCTCCGAACTCCCCGACGTCGTCTACACGGAGAGCCTCGTCGGAGCGGTCTACGTCGACCGGCCCGACGACGTCGTCAGCTATCTCGAAGTACTGGACCGGATGTCCGTGCAGGCGGAGCCGGTCGCTCGGACCAGGGCCATCCTGGGTGAACTGCGTAAGGAGTTGTGATCCATGGGATCCGTCCACAGCGGCATGTCCGCCGTCGATCTGGGAACCGAGGGCTGGGAAAAGCCCTGGAGCGGCACGAACGGCGGAAGCTGTGTCGAGGCCAAGCGGCTGCCCGACGGCAGCGTCGCCTTCCGTCAGTCCAGGGACCCGGAGGGGCCCGCGCTGGTCTACTCCCGGGACGAGATGATCGCGTTCCTCCAGGGCGCCAAGTCCGGGCAGGCCGACTTTCTGATCGCCTGAGCACCACCACCGCGTGGCCCTGAGGCCACCACTACGCCCGCACAACCGGACAACCCGCACGGCTACTCCCCCCGTGCGGGTTGTCCCCTGCACACTGGGGGAGTCGGTCGTCCGGGAGGGAGTGGGTGCGGGGATGATCCTCCACCAGGCCCTCGCCCAGTGCCGGACGCTGGTCGTCGAGGGTCCCGACGGCATCGGCAGAAGCGGTCTGATCGCCGAACTGGCCCGGCACGGATTCATGATTCGCCGCTCGCCTGGGCACCTTCACCATGTGAATCCCACCCAGCCTTACCGCGAACTCCTCGCCGCGCCGGGGCGGTTGGCCGTCGACGGCGGTCTCGTCCACGAGCTGGTCTACGGCCCGCTGCGGCGCGGGCGTTCCCGGGTGACGTGGATCCAGGCACTCGACTTCGCGGAAGCGGTGGCCGAACGCGACGGCGCCCTCATCCATGTGACGGGCGAGACGGACGACACCGAGGCGGTCGACGCGTACGAACGGGCGCTGCGCACCCTGTCCCAGCATGTCCCCGTGGTCACCCTCGACGCGGCACAACTGGGCCGCCCGATCCGCGCCCCCGCCACCCCACAGCCCCAACTCGGGGGCTGCACACAGGCGTTGACGATAAGTTAGAGACCGACCGAGTGACGTACGGCAGGAGACTTCCCATGGCAGACGGCCACCCCACCCCCGACCAAGAAGCGCTGTCCAAGATCGACACCACGGTGCCGCACTCGGCTCGCATCTGGAACTACTGGATGGGCGGGAAGGACAACTACGAGGTCGACCGGGTGGCGGGCGATGCCTACCGCGAAGTCGCCCCGAACATCGAGACGATGGCCCGCGCCTCCCGCGGTTATCTGATCCGCACCGTCACCTTCGTGGCCGGCGAACTCGGCATCCGACAGTTCCTCGACATCGGCACCGGCCTGCCCACGTACGACAACACCCACCAGGTCGCCCAGCGCGTGGCGCCCGAGTCCCGGATCGTCTACGTCGACAACGACCCCTTGGTGCTCCGGCACGCCCAGGCGCTGCTGACCAGCACCCCCGAGGGCGTGACCGACTACATCGACGCGGATCTGCACGAGCCCGAGAAGATCATCGAAGCGGCGAACCGCATCCTGGACTTCGACCAGCCCGTCGCCCTGATGCTCATGGGCATCCTCGGCCACATCCAGGACTACGAGGAGGCCAAGTCGATCGTCCGCCGCCTCCAGGCCGCCCTGCCCTCCGGCAGCTACTTCGTGCACTACGACAGCACCGACACCGACGCCGCGCTCAAGGAGGCCCAGCAGGGCTACGACGACACGGGAGCGATCCCGTACGTCCTGCGCAGTCCCGAGCAGGTCAGCGCCTATTACGAGGGGCTCGAACTGGTCGAACCCGGCATCGTGTCCTGCCCGCTGTGGCGCCCGGAGCCCGGTTCCTCGCCCGAGCCCACGGACGTCCACGGGGGCGTGGCCCTCAAGCCGTGATCAGGCCTGTGCCGCCGGTTCGATGTTCTGGTTGAGGCGGAACAGGTTGTCCGGGTCGCGGTCGGCCTTGATGCGGGCCAGGCGGGCGTAGTTGTCGCGGTAACTGGCCCGCACGCGCTCCTGGCCCTCGTCCATCATCATGTTGACGTAGGCGCCGCCCGCGGAGAACGGGTGCAGGGCGTCGGAGTAGTCGACGCTCCACCGCTTGATGAGCTCGGCATGGGCCGGGTCGGGGTCCACGCCCGCGAACACGGAGGCCCAGCGCGCGTCACGGTAGCTCCACGCGGTGTCCGTCGGGGCGTGGTCGTGCACGGCGCCGTCGATGGGGTACAGATGCATCGTCGACTTCCATGTCGGCAGTTGGGCACCGAACTTGGCGTGCAGGTCGATCGCGTCGCCGGGGATCTCGTTGACGAAGTCGGCCCGCCAGTACCACTGGTCGCCGGGCGGGTAGACCCCGTCGAACGCCGACTGGATGGCGGGGTGCGGCATCGGCGCGGGGCCGTGCAGCAGCGGTGCGGGCAGGGCGTCGAGCAGGGGTGCCATCTCCCTGGCCGCCGCCTCCGTGTCGTCCCCGACACGGCACCACACGACGCCGCAGACCTTGCGCAGATGGATCTCCTCCGGGAACGGCGGGCCCGGCGGGACGGATCCGAACAGGAAGAAGGCGCTCAGCTCGCGTGGCGCGTGCGGGATGAAGTCGCGGTAGGCGGCGAGGACTTCGGCACCGAGTTCGACGGGCCAGAAGGTGGGCCCCGCGACGACATTGCTCACCTCGTGCAGGCGGAACACGAACGAGGTGACGACGCCGAAGTTTCCCCCGCCCCCGCGGATCGCCCAGAACAGGTCGGCGTTCTCGTCGGCGCTCGCCCGCACGGACTCTCCGTTCGCCAGTACGAGGTCGGCCTCCAGGAGATTGTCGATGGTCAGCCCGCAACTGCGGGTGAGGTGCCCGAGGCCGCCGCCCAGCGTGATGCCGCCGACGCCCGTCGTGGAGATGATGCCGCTCGGTGTGGCCAGACCATGTGCGTTGGTGGCACGGTCGACCTCGCCCCACACGCAGCCTCCGCCGACGCGTACCGTGCGGGCCTTCGGGTCGACCTCGACGTCCTTGAGCGGGGAGAGATCGAGGACCACGCCGTCGTCGCAGGTGCCCAGGCCCGCTCCGTGATGGCCGCCGCCGCGCACCGCGAGCGGGAGGCCGTGGTCGCGGGCGAAGCCCACGACATGGGAGACGTCCTCAGCGCCGGTGCAGCGAGCCACCAGGGCGGGCCGTCGGTCGATCATCGCGTTGTACACGGTACGGGCCTCGTCGTACCCGGAGTCGTCCGGTCCGATCAACTGCCCTTTGAATCCCGCCAGTTCCTGGCGTGCCGCCTGTGCCGGTGTGATGGACATGCGCATCCCCCGTGTCTGGGGACCGGTTCCGGGGTCCCGTGTCCGGGTCCCCGTCTTTTCCAGTCTCCCTCTGATGAGTCCGATACGCCCGTTCTAGCCCGGTTCCCGGTATGCGGATATCCGTGCCCGCCACCCACCTCGCGCCCGGCGGCTACCTAGGGATGGGCCAAGAAGTCGTCCCGGAAGTGTGACGTGAGAGCGAACGGCTCCTGCGGGACATCGTGGTGCAGCAGACTCACCTCCGACGGCGGTCCTGGGACCAGTGAAACGCGCGCTCTGGATCAGCACGAAGGATCACACCAGGACCGCCGTCGCCGCGATCCATCGCCACAGCAATCCCCCCTTGCGCGAGGTCCTCAGCCTTCGGCGGCGGGAAGCATGCCCAGTTCCACCGCTCGCGCGGCGGCCTGGCGCCGGCTTCGGACGCCGAGTTTGTCCAGGACGGCGGAGACGTGGTTGTCGACCGTGCGCACCGACACCACCAGCTTGTCCGCGATCTCGGGGTTGGTCAGCCCCTCCGCGAGCAGCCGCACGACCTGCAGCTGGCGCTCGGTGAGACCGGCGGGATTCTCCCGTGTCACCGCGAGCGGGCCCCGCGGGATCCGGCGTATTCCGAGCGCGCGCAACTCCCCGCGGACCAGGCGGGCGAGCGGCTCCGCACCCAGCGCGTCCAGAGCGGCGAGCGCGGTCAGCTTGTCCTCGGGATCAGGGCTCTCGGCAAGGGCGGCGGCATGCTCGTACGGGCACCCGGCCGCCGCCCAGATCTGGGCGGCCTCGCGCCAGTGGCCCGCGGTCTGGAGAGCGTACGGGTGCTCCGAACCGTCCGCCTCGACCGGATGCCCGGCCTTGGTGAGCCAGTAGCCGAGCTCCGCCCGGTGCGGCATGGCGGAGAGCCGATGAGCCTCCGCGAACACCGGGCCGGCGGCCTCGGCCACCGCGAGGTGATCGCCTCGCAGCCAGGCCGCCTCGGCCAGGGCCGCCGCGACCGGTCCGGTGCGCTGGAGCTCGCTGCTGCGCACCGCGATCTCCCAGGCCTGGGTGAGCAGTTCGTCACCGCCGCTCCTGCCGCGGCGGACTCGTACGCGTGCCAGCACGGTCAGCGCGGGGCAGCGGGCGGGCACGAAGTCGTGTGCGCCGGCCTCGGCGTACTTCTCGGCGTCGTCCCAGGCCCCGGCGGCGAGTTGCCGCAGCGCCATCTCGACGTTGAGATAGCTGAGGAAACCCAAGTGCTCGGCCCGGTCCGCCAGTTCCATCGCCGGGGCCAGGAAGCGGTCGGCCTCGGCGAAGTCGAGGTTTTCCAGCAGGGTCCAGATGATGTTGGCGTAGGCGCGGCACGCGTGCTCGACCTCGCCCGCGCCCAGGGCCACTTTCAGGCTCTCCTCCACCTGCGCCCGTCCCCGTGGGTCGCCGGTCCGCCAGCGGGCGGAGCCGACGTTGTTGAGGGCGTGCGCGAGGATCTCCAGGTCGCCCGCCCGGCGGGCCAGGGCGATGGCGCGCTCACCGACGGCGATCGCCTGCGCATGCCGGTCGGACAGCATGTGCAGCTGGGAGGTGTTGCTCAGCGCCAGGGCGAGCAGCCGGTCGTCACCCGCCTCTTCCAGTACGGCGATGGCTTCCCGCGCGGCCTCCCGCGCCTCCTCGGCGTCACCGGCCCACCAGTGGATCCTCGACAGCCACCGCAGATCCGCACCGAGCGCCCGCGCGTCTCCCAGGGACCTGCGCAGCGCGACCGCCTCCCGCTCGGCGCGGACGGCGGCCCCGGAGTCCGCGATCGTGTAGCTCTCCACGGCGTATCGCTCAAGGAGGCCGGCCAGCTCAAGTGGGGTATGGCGCTCGCGCTGCCGCAGGACGAGCCGCAGGTGGGCGGCGGCTTCGCGGTGTGCGCCCGCACGGGAGGCGTCCCGGGCGGCGTCGGGTCCGTAGCGCGCGATCGCCTCCTGGTCGCCGGCCTCCGCCGCGTGATGCACGATCCGTGACGCGTCGGAACCCGGCAGGGCGACGAGTGCGGCGAGCACGTCCCGGTTCAGTTCGATCCGCCGTGCGGCGGGCAGTGAGTCGGCGATGGCACGGCGGATCAACTCGTGCCGGAAGCCCGCCCGCTCCGGCGTGACGACCAGCAGCCCGCGCCGCTCGGCCGCCGCCAGCTCGGCCATCCCTTCTGTCAACAGTGCGTTGACCAGGGGGCGTTCCACCGCGGACGGCACCACGGCCAGCTGCTCCAGCGCGTCCCGGGTCCCCTCGTCCAGCCCCCGCAGCCGGGCCAGTACGGCGTCCACCACCGTCGGAGGCACGCTGCCGGTGCCACCGGCAGCCACCACCTCGGCGACGAAGAACGGATTGCCCGACGTCACCTCGTACACCTCGGCCGGATCCAGTCGGCTGGCCGCGCTCAGCCTGCGTACGGCCTCCGGCGAGAGCCGGGACAGCGGCAGCCTGTGCACCCGCTCCGCCCGGGACACCTGGCCGAGCAGATGACGCAGCGGGTGCTCACGGCCCAGTTCGTCGTCCCGGTATGTCAGGACCAGCACGGCCGGGAGCCGCTCCACCCGGCGGACCAGGAAGCGCAGGGCGTCGAGCGACGCCTCGTCGGCCCAGTGCACGTCCTCGACGACGAGTATCGCGGGGTGCGGTGCCCCTCTCAGCTCGATGCGCAGGGCGTCGTACACCCGATGACGGTCGCCGCCCTCGGTGAGCGCCTGTGCCAGTTCCGGGCCGACGCTTCCGACGAGGTCACGGAAGGGTCCCAGTGGCCGTCGCGTCGCGAGATCATCGCACTCCCCCAGCAGCACCCGCGCCTCGGGTGGCATGACCTCCGGCAGGGCCTTCACCAGGCTGGACTTGCCGATACCGGCCTCGCCGAAGACAAGCGCCACCGATCCGGCGCCGTCGGCCGCTTCCCGCGCGGCGGCAGCCAGTCGGGCGAGCTCGTGGTCGCGTTCGAGGATCCCCCCATCCACGGCGCAATTCTGGCACAGCCACGCTTTTCCGGCGGGGTCTCGGCGAACTCGCGGGCGCCGGGTGTACGGGTGTACGGGTGAGGAGTTTGCCCGAATCAGGTCGCGGACCGCCCGCGCCGCGTCTCGGTCCGGTGCGGGCGGGACAGCAGCACGAGACTGCGGGGTTCGACACGGACGTCGGTGTCGGCCTTGCGTTCCGACTCGTCCGGCAGGCCCTGCGGATCGGCGGTGTCGATCCGCACCGTCCATCGCTCGCCGTAGCCGGCGTCCGGCAGGCGGAAGACCACGGGCTCCCAGTAGCTGTTCAGGAGCAGCAGGAAGGAGTCGTCGGCCACGGGGTCGCCGTACGGGTCGGGCTCGGCGATGGCGTCGCCGTTGAGGAAGACGGCGACGGCGTGGGCGTCGGGGCGCGCCCAGTCCTCGTCCGTCATCTCGCGGGCGTCCGGCCGCAGCCACATCAGGTCCGGCAGCGGCTGATGCTCGTGCGTCGCGGTGTCGCCGAGGAAGAAGCGGCGGCGCCGCAGTACCGGGTGGGCGGCCCGCAGGGCGATGGCGCGGCGGGTGAACTCCATGAGCTCGCGCTGGTCGTCGCTCAGGTTCCAGTCGATCCAGGAGATCTCGTTGTCCTGGCAGTAGGCGTTGTTGTTGCCCCGCTGGGTGCGGCCGAGTTCGTCGCCGTGGGCGAGCATCGGAACGCCCTGGGACAGCAGCAGGGTGGCGAGGAAGTTGCGCTGCTGGCGGGCGCGCAGCTCCAGCACCCCCTCGTCGTCCGTGGGGCCTTCGACGCCGCAGTTCCAGGAGCGGTTGACGCTCTCGCCGTCCCGGTTGTCCTCGCCGTTGGCCTCGTTGTGCTTGTCGTTGTACGAGACCAGGTCGCGCAGGGTGAATCCGTCGTGCGCGGTGACGAAGTTGATGCCGGCGCGCGGCCGCCGCCGGTCGTGCTGATAGAGGTCGGACGAGCCGGTCAGCCGGGACGCGAACTCACCGAGCGTGTGGTCGCCGGCGCGCCAGAAGTCCCGTACGGAATCACGGTACTTGCCGTTCCACTCGGACCACAGCGGCGGGAAGTTGCCCACCTGATAGCCGCCCTCACCCACGTCCCAGGGCTCGGCGATCAGCTTCACCCGGCCGACGACCGGATCCTGCTGGACCAGGTCGAAGAACGCCGACAGCCGGTCCACCTCGTGGAACTGCCGTGCCAGGGTGGCCGCGAGGTCGAAACGGAACCCGTCGACGTGCATCTCGGTGACCCAGTACCGCAGCGAGTCCATGATCAGCTGGAGCACGTTGGGGTGCCGCATCAGCAGACTGTTCCCGGTCCCGGTGGTGTCGTAGTAATGCGCGCGGTCGCCTTCCACCAGACGGTAGTACGAGGCGTTGTCGATGCCCCGGAAGGAGAGCGTGGGGCCGTGCTCGTTGCCCTCGGCCGTGTGGTTGTAGACGACGTCGAGGATCACTTCGAGGCCGGCCGCGTGCAGCGCCTTGACCATCGACTTGAACTCGGTGACCTGCTGTCCGCGGGTGCCGTGGGCGGCGTAGGCGTGGTGCGGCGCGAAGAAGCCGATCGTGTTGTAGCCCCAGTGGTTGGACAGCCCGCGGTCGCGGAGGAAACCGTCCTGGGCGAACTGATGCACCGGCATCAGCTCGACGGCCGTCACTCCCAGCGAGGTCAGGTGCTCGACGACCGCCGGGTGGGCCAGTCCCAGATAGGTACCGCGCAGTTCGGCCGGGACCTCGGGGTGCGTGCGGGTCAGACCGCGCACATGGGCTTCGTAGATCACCGTCTGCGCGTACGGGTGCCTCGGCGGACGGTCGTCGCCCCACTCGAAGGCCGGGTCGGTCACCACGCCGAGCAGGGTGTGACCGGCGCTGTCGGCCGGGGAGGGCCCGTCGGGTGTCTGCTCGAAGAGCGAGGCGTCGTTGTCGGCCTGTCCGTCGACCGCCCTGGCGTACGGGTCGAGCAGCAGTTTCGCCGGATTGCACCGGTGGCCGGCGGCCGGGTCCCAGGGGCCGTGCACCCGGTAGCCGTAGCGCTGCCCCGGGCCGACGCCGGGGAGGTAGCAGTGCCACACGAAGCCGTCGACCTCGGTCAGCGTGACCGTACGAAAGTCGCCGGACACGCCGGACGCGCCGATCAGGACGAGATCGACGCGTTCGGCGACTTCGGTGAACAGGGCGAAGTTGGTTCCTTCGCCGTCGTATGTCGCGCCCAGTGGATAGGGGCGCCCGTTCCAGGTGCGCACGTGATCACCGTACGGCGATCACGGCCGCGGTGCCGTCACAGCGTCCGCTGATGGCGGTGACCGCGTAGCTGCCGTCATGGGATCACCCGACGGCGACGGCAGCCTCCTTCTCGTCGAGGGGGCCTGCGAACGCCGGCTCCGGCAGCGGTACCTCGCGAGGCGCCTGTCGCGCCTCGCGCAGGCTGGGCGCGGGTGCGGCCGGGACCAGCGGGGCGCGTTCCGCGGCCCGGGCCCGCCACGAGAACCAGATGATCTTGCCGCCGGCGCCGGTGGCGCAGCAGCCCCAGCCGTCACTGAGCGCGGCGATCTGCGCGAGGCAGCCCTGCGGCGCGTTGTGCGGGCGGATGTCCTGGCTGTTGTCCGAGACGGCCGCGATGAGGTGCTGGCCGTTCCACCACATCTCGATGGTCGTGTTCTTGTCCGCCGCGTGCTCCTCGATCGTATGGAGCAGCGCCTCGGCGCAGTGGCAGACGGACTCGACGAGATTTTCCAGATTCCAGTACCGGAGGTGCGCGGCCAGAATGCGCCTGACCTGCCCGACCCTTTCCGGGCTGACCTCCACGTCGAGGTGGTAATAGCAGGGCACTGCAGCTTTCATCGTCGTTGGCTCCTCACCGGCGAAGCTCTTGCTTCTCCTCGCCCCTGCGGGCCGAGCCCCGAACACGAAGCGTGAGCAATGATCGCTTCTGAGTCAGTCCCAGAGTGAGAGTGCTACTCCATTCGTGCAACACGAGAGCGCCCCCCAATATTGTTGAAGACCTAACAAGACGCTCGGTGGCGGTACGGGCACCATGAGTGAGAGCTCTGATCTCCGTAATGGATCGGTGCCTCTGCGTGCACGGCCCTCACCCGCCATCCAGGCGAGCCGTGCGCGGTCCAAAGAGTGGGAAGGTGACCAGCGTGATGCTGCTGCCTGCCAAAGCCGAGGTCGCCAGGCATCTGGAGCGATACCGGGCCTGGGAACGCCTGTTGCTCGCGGCCCCCGCCGACCACGAGGTGCGGGGCAATTTCGAGAACACCGGGTACACCCTGTGCGTCCTGATGGGGAAGCGCTGCGCGCGGGAGGCCGCGGACGCCGCCGAGCACTATCTGCGGGATGTTCCGGCACGGATCTGAACCGGTTCGGCGTGACGCGGATCCCAACCGCGGGTTGGGCTCAACGACGGCGGAGGCGAAACCCATGGACACAACCCCGGACACCGGCCGCATCCCGATCGTGGATGTCCGTCCGGTCGTCGAGTACGGCAGCCGCCCCGCGAAGGCGGTCGCCGGCGAGACCTTCGAGGTCACCGCCACCGTCTTCGGCGAGGGCCAGGACGCGGTCGCCGCCAATGTCGTGCTGCGCGACCCGAGCGGCCGCCTCGGCCCGTGGACGCCGATGCGCGAACTCACCCCCGGCAGCGACCGATGGGGCGCGCACGTCACACCGGACGAAATCGGCCACTGGACCTATCTGGTGGAGGCCTGGAGCGACCCCGTCGCCGCCTGGCGCCGCGCCGCCGAGATCAAGGTCCCGGCCGGGATCGACCTCGGGCTGACCCTGGAGGAGGGCGCCGCCCTGTACGAGCGCGCCGCCGCGGGAGTACCGGAGCCGACGGGCCGGGACGTGGTGCTGGCCGCCGCGAACGCCCTGCGCGACGAGTCCCGGCCACCGGCCGCCCGACTCGCGGCCGCCCTCACCCAGGAAGTGGACTCCGCCCTCGCCGAGCACCCGCTGCGTGAACGACTCACCCGCTCACTGCCGTTGCCCCTGCTCGTGGAACGGAAACGGGCGCTGTACGGCGCGTGGTACGAGTTCTTCCCCCGGTCGGAGAACGGGCAGCCCGAGAGCGGGCTGTCGGAGAACGGACGGCCGGTCCCGCCGGTGCACGGCACCTTCCGTACGGCCGCCGAACGCCTGCCCGCCATCGCGGAGATGGGCTTCGACGTCGTCTACCTGCCCCCGGTCCACCCCATCGGCACGACCTTCCGCAAGGGCCCCAACAACAGCCTGTCGGCGAGCTGTTCGGATGTCGGTGTGCCCTGGGCGATCGGCTCCCCGGAGGGCGGCCACGACACCGTCCACCCGGATCTGGGCACGATCGACGACTTCGACGCGTTCGTACGCCGGGCAGCGGACCTGAACCTCGAAGTCGCCCTCGACTTCGCCCTCCAGTGCTCCCCCGACCATCCGTGGGTGGAGAAGCACCCCGAGTGGTTCCACCACCGGCCGGACGGCACGATCGCGTACGCCGAGAACCCGCCGAAGAAGTACCAGGACATCTATCCGATCGCCTTCGACGAGGACATGCCGGGGCTGATAGCCGAGACCGTACGGCTGCTGCGCTTCTGGATGGATCACGGCGTCCGCATCTTCCGCGTCGACAATCCGCACACCAAGCCGGTGGTGTTCTGGGAGCGGGTCATCGCCGAGATCAACCGCATCGACCCGGACGTGATCTTCCTGGCGGAGGCGTTCACCCGCCCGGCGATCATGCACCGGCTCGCGACGGTCGGTTTCCAGCAGTCGTACACGTACTTCACCTGGCGCGACACCAAGGAGGAGCTGACCGGCTATCTCACCGAACTCTCCGGTGAGACGGCCGCGTTCATGCGCCCCAACTTCTTCGTCAACACCCCCGACATCCTGCCCGGCTACCTCCAGCGTGGGGGTCGGCCGGCCTTCGAGGTACGGGCCGTGCTCGCCGCGACTCTCTCACCGGCGTGGGGGATGTACTCCGGATACGAGCTGTGCGAGAACACCCCCGTCAAGCAGGACAGCGAGGAGTATCTCGACTCCGAGAAGTACCAGCTGCGGCCGCGCGACTGGACGTCGGCCGAACGCGAGGGCAGGTCGATCGCGCCGCTGATCACCCGGCTGAACCGGATCAGACGGCGTCACAAGGCCCTGCACGAGCTCAGGAACCTCCACTTCCACTCGGCGGACAACGACGCCCTCATCGCGTACAGCAAGCGCACGGGCGACGACACGGTTGTGGTGGTGGCGAACCTCGATCCTCACCACACCCAGGACGGCACGGTCTCGTTGGACATGCGGCACATCGGCCTGGACTGGGACAAGTCGGTGCCGGTGCGCGACGAGCTCACCGGCGAGACCTACCACTGGGGCAGGGCCAACTATGTGCGTCTGGGACCGGGCGGTGCGCATGTGCTCACCGTCGGCCCCTCGTCGCGGATCGGAGCGTCACCCGCATGATGGTCAACGAGCCCGTCCCGGACACGTTCGAGGACACACCGGTCAAGGACCGCGATCCCGAATGGTTCAAACGCGCCGTCTTCTACGAGGTCCTGGTCCGCTCCTTCCAGGACAGCGACGGCGACGGTGTCGGCGACCTCAAGGGCCTCACCGCGCGACTGGACTATCTGCAGTGGCTGGGCGTCGACTGCCTGTGGCTGCCCCCGTTCTTCAAATCGCCCCTGCGCGACGGCGGGTACGACGTCTCCGACTACACCGCGGTGCTGCCGGAGTTCGGTGACCTGGCGGACTTCGTCGAGTTCGTGGACGCCGCCCATCAGCGCGGCATGCGGGTGATCATCGACTTCGTGATGAACCACACCAGCGACCAGCACCCGTGGTTCCAGGAGTCGCGGTCGAATCCGGACGGCCCCTACGGCGACTACTACGTCTGGGCCGACGACGACAAGCAGTACCAGGACGCCCGCATCATCTTCGTCGACACCGAGGCCTCCAACTGGACCTTCGACCCGGTCCGCAAGCAGTACTTCTGGCACCGCTTCTTCTCCCACCAGCCGGACCTCAACTACGAGAACCCGCGAGTCCAGGAAGAGATCCTGGCGGCACTGCGCTTCTGGCTCGATCTGGGCATCGACGGCTTCCGTCTCGATGCGGTGCCGTACCTCTACCAGGTCGAGGGAACCAACTGCGAGAACCTCCCCGCCACCCATGAATTCCTGAGGCGGGTCCGTACCGAGATCGACGCCCTCTATCCGGACACGGTGCTGCTGGCGGAGGCGAACCAGTGGCCGGAGGACGTGGTCGACTACTTCGGCGACTTCCCCTCGGGCGGCGACGAGTGCCACATGGCGTTCCACTTCCCGGTCATGCCGCGCATCTTCATGGCCGTCAGGCGTGAGTCGCGCTACCCGGTGTCGGAAATCCTCGCCAAGACCCCGGCGATCCCCTCCAGCTGCCAGTGGGGCATCTTCCTGCGCAACCACGACGAACTGACCCTGGAAATGGTCACCGACGAGGAACGCGACTACATGTACGCGGAGTACGCCAAGGACCCGCGGATGCGCGCCAACATCGGCATCCGCCGCCGCCTGGCCCCGCTCCTCGACAACGACCGCAACCAGATCGAACTCTTCACCGCCCTGCTGCTGTCCCTGCCCGGCTCGCCGATCCTCTACTACGGCGACGAGATCGGCATGGGCGACAACATCTGGCTCGGCGACCGCGACGCCGTACGCACCCCCATGCAGTGGACCCCCGACCGCAACGCCGGCTTCTCCTCCTGCGACCCCGGCCGCCTCTTCCTCCCCACGATCATGGACCCCGTCTACGGCTACCAGGTCACCAACGTCGAGGCGTCGATGTCGTCACCCTCGTCGCTCCTGCACTGGACCCGCCGCATGATCGAGATCCGCAAACAGAACAAGGCATTCGGCCTCGGCTCCTACACGGAACTCCAGTCCTCCAACCCGGCGGTCATCGCGTTCCTGCGCGAATACCAGGACGACCTCGTCCTGTGCGTCCACAACTTCTCCCGCTTCGCCCAGCCCACCGAACTGGACCTCCGCGTGTTCGACGGACGCCACCCTGTGGAGCTCATCGGCGGGGTGCGGTTCCCGGCCATCGGTGAGCTTCCGTACCTGCTGACCCTGGCAGGACACGGCTTCTACTGGTTCCGGCTGCGGCGCGCTGTCGCACCCGGCGCCACCAGGCGTTCCTGACCGTGTGCTGCCGCCCGCTCCCTCAGCCCACATGCCTCAGGCTCCCCCAGCCCGCATGCCTCAGAAAGGACGTGTCGCCATGGCGAAGACCGCACTGCACCGTCCCAGCGGCCTCGGCACCGCTCCGCTGCTGACCTCGCTCGCCGAGCTGCTGCGTGCTTGGCTGCCTCGGCAGCGCTGGTTCGCGGGCAAGGGCAGGCCCGTCACCGATCTGAGCCTGATATCAACGACCGAGCTGTACCCGGGGTGCCTCCATCTGCTGGTCCGCACCGAACACCTCGGCCCGCCCGCCCACGGCGGCCCCGGCACTCCCCCGCCCGACGACTGCTACCAACTGCTCGTCGGCGTACGGGACGTCCTGCCGCCGCGTCTGGCCCACGCCGTCATCGGACGGGCGAGCGCGGGCCCGCTGGCCGACCTGATCGTGTACGACGCCCTCCACGACCCCAGGGCGGCAGGCCTGCTCCTGGAGCGCCTGCGCCGGCCGGGCACACTGGGCCCACTGCGCTTCGAGCGCGACACACGCGTGACGGTGCCCGCCGGTCTCGCTCCGCGTCTCCTGGACGCCGAACAGTCCAACACCTCCCTGGTGTACGGGGATTCGTTCATCCTGAAGATCTTCCGCCGCGTCCAGCCCGGCATCAACCCCGACCTGGAGGTGCCGTGGGCGCTGGCCCGGCAGGGCTGTACCCGCGTGCCCGCTCCCGCTGCGTGGTTCCGGACCTCGCGACCGCAGGAGGCGACACTCGGCGTTCTTCAGCCGTACCTGCGCGAGGCCGCGGACGGCTGGACTCTCGCGCTCGAGTCCCTCTCCCTGGGGCGGGAGTTCACCGAGGAGGCGTACGAACTGGGACGGGCGACGGCCGAGGTGCATCTCGCACTGGCCTCAGCCTTCCCCGTCGATATGCCAAGCCCCCGCCAGAACAGGCACCTTGCGGCTGCGATGAGTGAGCGTCTCGACGCCGCGGTCCGATCCGTTCCCGAACTCCGGCCGCATGCACCGGGCTTGCGGTCCGCCTTCGACGCGCTCGCGGCCCTCGACGGGGCGGTCCGTCCCGCACAGCGGATTCACGGCGACCTCCACCTCGGCCAAGTCCTGCGGGCCCGACAGCAGTGGTCCGTCATCGACTTCGAGGGCGAGCCGGCCCGCCCGCTCACCGAACGCCGACGCGTCCAGTCCCCCGTGCGCGATGTCGCGGGCATGCTGCGCTCCTTCGACTACGCGGCCCGTTCCCGCCACCCATGGCGTCCCGAGTGGGCGCAGAGCTGCCGCGAGGCCTACTGCGCGGGCTATGCCGCCGAGGCGGCCTGGGACCCTCGCGAGGAGCCCGAGCTGCTGCGCGCGTACGAGACGGACAGGGCCGTGTACGAGGTGCTGTACGAGGCGAGACACCGTCCTGACTGGCTGCCCGTGCCGATGGCGGCGGTCAGGCGTCTCGCCGAACGCTGCTGAAGGCCCTCCGGCAGTGCTGCCCCACCCGCCCGTATCCCCCCTCTTGAGGAGGCTGACGTCGTGACAGTTCGCACCGCATCGGTGAATGTCCAACCGGCCGCCGCCGCTTCGTTGGACGCGACAGACCGGGGGCGACTGCTGTCGGGCGCCCACCACGATCCGCACGCGCTGCTCGGCGCACACCCGGTGCCGGGCGGCGTCGTCTTCCGGGCGCTGCGGCCGTTCGCCCAGGCGGTGGCCGTGGTGATCGATGGAACGCGTACGCGGCTGGACGACATGGGCGACGGGCTCTTCTCCCGCGTACTGCCGCTCGACACCATCCCCGAGTACACGCTGTTGGTGACGTACGACGGCACCGAGTCCGAGGTGCGGGACCCGTACCGTTTTCTGCCCGCACTCGGCGAACTCGATCTCCACCTGATCGGCGAGGGCCGGCACGAGGAGCTGTGGACCGCGCTGGGCGCCCACCCGATGACCCACGAGGGCGTCCTCGGCACCCGCTTCACGGTGTGGGCCCCGAACGCTCAGGGGGTCAGGGTCTGCGGGGACTTCTGCCACTGGGACGGCAACACGGGATTCCCGATGCGCTCGCTCGGCTCCTCCGGGGTGTGGGAGCTCTTCCTTCCCGGCTTCGGCGAGGGCACGCTCTACAAGTTCGACATCACCCGCCCCGACGGCACGCACACGCTGCGCGCCGACCCGATGGCCCGGCGCACCGAGGTGCCTCCGGCGACGTCGTCGATCGTGACGGAGTCGTCCCACGTGTGGGCGGATGCCGAGTGGATGGCGGGCCGGGCGGCGGAGCACTCTGTGCACGAGGCTCCGTTCTCGGTCTACGAGGTGCATCTGGCGTCCTGGCGACCCGGGCTGACGTATCGCCAACTGGCCGAACAACTACCGGCGTACATCGGCGACTTGGGCTTCACCCATGTGCAGTTCATGCCGGTGGCCGAGCACCCCTTCGGCGGATCGTGGGGCTACCAGATCACCGGGTTCTACGCGCCGACGGCGAGGCTGGGCACCCCGGACGACTTCAAGTACCTGGTGGACGCGCTGCATCAGGCCGGCATCGGCGTCCTGATGGACTGGGTACCCGCCCACTTCCCGCGCGACGACTGGGCGCTGGCCGAGTTCGACGGCCGACCGCTCTACGAGCACGAGGACCCGCTACGGGCCGCGCACCCCGACTGGGGCACCCTGGAATTCGACTACGGACGCCGCGAGGTCCGCAACTTCCTCGTCGCCAACGCCGTCTACTGGTGCGAGGAGTTCCACATCGACGGCCTGCGCGTCGACGCCGTCGCCTCGATGCTCTACCTCGACTACTCCCGCGAGCCGGGCCAATGGGTCCCCAACGAACACGGCGGCCGCGAGAACCCCGACGCCGTCGCCTTCCTCCAGGAGATGAACGCCGCCGTCTACCGCCGCAACCCGGGCGTCGTCACCATCGCGGAGGAATCCACCGCCTGGGACGGCGTCACCCGGGCGACTTCTGAGGGGGGTCTGGGCTTCGGCCTGAAGTGGAACATGGGCTGGATGCACGACTCGCTCGAATACGTGCAGCGCGATCCGATTCATCGCCAGTACCACCACAACGAGATGACGTTCTCGATGGTGTACGCCTACAGCGAGAACTACGTCCTGCCCATCTCCCACGACGAAGTCGTCCACGGCAAACGCTCACTCGTGTCGAAGATGCCCGGCGACTGGTGGCAACAACGCGCCAACACCCGCGCCTACCTCGGCTTCATGTGGGCCCACCCCGGCAAACAACTCCTCTTCATGGGACAAGAATTCGCCCAGGGCGCCGAATGGTCCGAAGCACACGGCCCCGACTGGTGGCTCCTCGACCCCGCCTACGGAGCAGAACCGGACCACCGGGGCATACGCGACCTCGTCCGCGACCTCAACACCGTCTACACCCGCGAACCCGCCCTCTGGCAACGCGACACCGACCCCACCGGCTTCACCTGGATCGCCGGCGACGCCGCCGAGGACAACGTCTTCGCCTTCCTCCGCCACGACGCCCACGGCACACCACTCCTGGCCGTGTCCAACTTCTCCCCCGCCGTCCGCCACGCCTACCGCCTCGGCGTCCCGGAGGACATCCCCGCCTGGCACGAGATCCTCAACACCGACGCCGCCCGCTACGGCGGCAGCAACGTCCTCAACCAGGACCCCGTCAAACCCGAACCCCACCCCACCCACGGCCGCCCCACCAGCATCCAACTCACCCTCCCCCCACTCGCCACCCTCTGGCTCCGCCCCGCCTAAACGTTCTTCGCCCCGCCGCCCCTACCCGACCCATCCCCAGGGGCTCCGCCCCTTCAACCCCGTTCGGCTGTGCGTCGGGTGCGGGTGGGTGGGGGCTGGGCGCGCAGTTCCCCGCGCCCCTGGGGTAGGTGGGCGTGAGGGCTGCTTGTTGGGTGCGGGGCGGTGGGGGGCCGGGCGCGCAGTTCCCCGCGCCCCTAAACAACCGCCGGCCCGCCCCGGGTTCTTTTAAGGAGCGCGGGGAACTGCGCGAGCAAACCCCACCGGCCCGCGCCCGACACACAACCGAACGGGGTTGAAGGGGTGGCGGGGGCGACGAAACCCCTCAGGGCGCCGACGGCTTGCCCGGAGTGTCAAGCCAGGTGTGGAACAGGGTCGTCAGATCCTTGCCTGATGCGTGCTCCGCGAGGTGGATGAACTGGGACGTGGTGCCGTGCCCGTCGCGATGGTCGGCGGCCCAGGACCGCAGGATGTGGAAGAACACCGGGTCACCGACGGCCGTACGCAGCTTGTGGAGGGTCATGGCGCCGCGGGCGTACACGGGAGTGTCGAAGATGTGCGCGCCGCTGCCGGGGTCGGCGGGCGGGAACGCCCACAGGTCGCTGCTCGCGGGGCTGGCGTACAGCGAGTCGAAGGTCTTCTGCGCGCTCTTGCCGCCGTGCTGCTCGGCGTAGAGCCACTCGGCGTACGTCGCGAAGCCTTCATTGAGCCAGATGTCCTTCCAGCGGGTGAGGGTGACGGAGTCGCCGAACCACTGGTGGGCGTTTTCGTGGACGAGGGTGCTCAGGTCCGGTGCCGAGTCGTAGACGGGCCGGGTCTGCGTCTCCAGCGCGTAGCCGACCTGGGGTGCGCGGTCGACGATCGACCCGGCGGCCCGAAACGGGTAGGGGCCGAAGATCTTGCTCTCCCAGGCGAGGACCGACGGCAGCTTCTTCAGGACCGGCGCGGCGGCTGCCGCCTCGCGCGGGTCGACGGCGTTGTAGACCTTGATCCCGTCCGCGGTGGTGTACTGCTCGACGTCGAACTTACCGACGGTCGCTGTGGCCAAGTACGCCGCCATCGGCTCGGACTGCCGCCAGCGGAAGGTGGTCCGGCCGTGGGCGGTCTTCTGCCCGAGGAGGACTCCGTTGGCGACGGCGGTGCGCCCCTTCGGCACGGTGAGCGTGAAGTCGTACGACGCCTTGTCCGTGGGGTGGCTGTTGGCGGGGAACCACGTCATGGCGCCCTGGGGCTCACTCGCGACGAACGCGCCGTCGTCCGTGGGAATCCAGCCGTCGAGGGAGCCGTCGGGGTCGGTGACCGGCTTCGGGGTGCCGGAGTAGGTGACGGCGACGCGGAACTCCTGGCCCTTGCACAGCGCGTCCCGCGGGGTGACCACGAGTTCCTGTCCGTCACGGCGGAAGGACGCCTTGGCGTGGTCGACCGTGATGCCCGTGACCTTCAGTCCCTTGAGATCGAGGTCGAAGCGGGTCAGCCGCTGCGTGGCCCGGGCGGTGATGACGGCCTTGCCGTCGAGGTGACGGCTCTGCGGGTCGTAGCCGATGGTGAGGCCGTAGTGGTGGACGTCGTAGCCGCCGTTGCCCGAGAGAGGGAAGTACGGGTCTCCCGCGCCGGCGGAGCCCACGGTCCCGGCCGCGGCCGGTCCGGCCCCCACGAGAAGCGCCGCGACGGCCACGGGGACCGCCGCGACAACGGCTTCTCGGCGAAGGACAGTTGTGCGTCTGGTCGTGGGCTGCTGCGGGCGTCGCGTCACGTTCGCTCCTCCGGTCGATGGAGATCACACAAGGGGTAGATGGCGATCACTCGGGGGTCGCGAGTGACCACACATGGGTCAGCGGTGATCACTCGCGCACAGCCTATGAGCCTCCTCGCCCCACAACCCCCTCATTCAGGTCAAGTTACGCCGGGCCTGGATCACGACCGTCCCCCAGAAGGCGTTGACACGGTCGGTGGGCCGGAAGACGTAATCGGTGGTGAAGCCCGACTCGGCGAGGATGCGCAGCCAGCCGGTGACGCTGTACATCCAGCGGACGGTCCACAGGGACCGGGCCGGGCCGGTGCGTACCAGCAGGCGGCGGCGCCCCTCGGGCGTCCCGGCCGAACGGGACAGGCAGGACAGCACCAACCGTCCGCCGGGCTTGAGCCGTTGGGCGACGCGGGGCAGCAGTCGGTGCGGGTCGGAGAACCAGGCGGCGCCGTAGTTGGAGAACACGGCGTCGAGCGGCGGCAGATGGGGCGCGACCGCCACGGCGTCGCCGAGCCACCACTCCAGCGCGTCGATGTCACGGAAGCTGGTGGCGGCGTGGTGGATGCGGACCGGGGAGAGAGACAGGGGCGCACGCCTGTCTCGCCGTGCGCCGGTCCCCCTGCCGCGCCCCGTGAGCCCGGTGTTTCAGGTGCTCTTCGTCCCGAAGCTCGAAGACCGCACCCCCTGGCCGGGATGGCGGACATCGTGGTGAAGTTTGTCCACCCGCCCGGAGATCCGGCGCCCGGCTGCCGCCGCTGTCGGTCGACGGCGCGTCATCGCCCCGCACACCGCACAGGAGACTTCTCGTGACCGGAACCCCGCACACCTGGCCCCACGCACCGGTCAAGGTCGGGCTTGTCGGCGCGGGGCCATGGGCGCGCGCCGTGCACGCGCGCGTGCTCGCCGCCGGGCCCGAGACGCGGCTGACGTCCGTGTGGGCACGCCGCCCCGAGGCGGCGCGAGAGACGGCCGCTCCTTACGGTGCCGATGTCGCCGCGACGTTCGAGGAACTGCTCGACGGCTGCGAGGCGGTCGCCTTCGCGGTTCCGCCCGCCGTGCAGGCGGAGCTCGCGTCGGTCGCCGCGAAGGCGGGCAAGGCCCTGCTCATGGAGAAGCCGATCGCGCTGGACCTGCCGTCGGCGCAACGCCTCGTGGACGCCGTCGACACCGCCGGTGTCGTCTCCCAGCTCGTCCTGACGAACCGTTACCACCCGGCCACCCGGCAGTTCCTGAAGACCGCCCAGGGCCTCGACGTCGTAGGCGCACGGTCCTGCTGCCTGAGCGGCGCGTTCCTGGGCGGTGACTTCGCGACCCCGTGGCGCCTCGAACACGGCGCTCTGCTGGACCTCGGGCCGCACCTTCTCGATCTGCTGGACGCGGCCCTGGGGCCCATCGTTCGTGTGCGCGGTGCCGGAGACCTCCGCCGCTGGATCGAGCTCACCTGTGAGCACGCGAGCGGGGCCATCAGCCAGGCGTCCCTGTCGGGGTCGGTCGACGTCGAGCGCGGCATCACGCGGATCGAGTTGTTCGGCCGGCATCCCGAGCTCGTGTTCGACAGCACCGCCCTCGACCACGAGGAGTCCTGGCCCGTGCTGCGCCGGGAGTTCGCCACCGCCGTACGGACGGGGCAGTCCGGCGAGCTCGACGCGCGCCGTGGGCTGTATCTGCAGACCCTGATGGCCCAGGCGTTGGAGAGCTAGAGCATCGCCACCCGGAAGGCGACGCCGTTCAGGCGAAACGGCCGGCAACCGGGAGTGGGTGCGAGGAGGTGTGTCGACAACACAGCTGTGAGTCTGCCGCTGATCGCTCCCATGCTCGCCACACCCGGCACGCTGCCGCCCGCCGGGCAGGACATGCGCTGGGCGTACGAGACGAAGCAGGACGGGCAGCGTGCCGTGGTCTATCTCCCCGGGGACGGAAGCGTGCTGCTGCGGGCCCGGTCGGGCGAGGACATCACCGCCGCGTATCCCGAACTCCGTTCGCTGGGCGGCGTTCTCGGCTCGGCCCCCGCGATCCTGGACGGCGAGGTGCTGGTCCTGGACGAGCAGGGGCGGGGTGACTTCCAGCTCCTGCAGTCCCGTATGGGGCTGGCCCGGTCGCCGGGCAAGGCAGCGCGTCGTGCGGCGGAGGCTCCCGCGCATCTCGTCCTGTTCGACGTGATGTACCTGCGGGGCGATCTGACGGGCCTGCGCTACGCGCGCCGCCGGCACGAGTTGGAGGGGCTCGCGCTCGACGGGCCGTTCTGGTCGACACCGGCCGCGCTCGTCGGCCATGGGGAGCTGGCCCTGCGGGCGACTCGGGAGAGCGGCCTGGAGGGGCTGGTCTGCAAGCGGTTGGACTCCGTGTACGAGCCCGGGGTGCGCTCACGCGCCTGGGTCAAGATCCGCAACGTACGGACCGTGGACGTCATCGTCGGCGGCTGGGTCCCCGGCAAGGGACGCCTGTCGGGGCTGCCCGGTGCCGTTCTCGTGGGACAGCGCGAGGCGGGGCGGCTGCGCTATGTCGGGAGCGTGGGGACGGGCTGGAGCGAGGCCGAGCGGTCGGAACTCGCCCGGCTCCTGCGGACCGCGGAGACCGACCGCTGTCCGTTCGAGACCGTCCCACGGGTGGCCGCGGCGCACTGGGTCCTGCCACGGCTGGTCGGTGAGGTCCGGTACAGCACCCGTACCCGGGCCGGACTGCTGCGGCAGCCGTCGTGGCTGCGCCTGCGCCAGGACCTGGCCCCCGAGGACTCCGCGGCCGATCTTCCTTAGGGCACACAGAGAGAACGCACAGACAGAGCGCACAGACGACATGACCGCCCCGTGGGGCGGTCATGTCGTGCCGCGGCCCTGTTACGTCCTTCCGGGGCCGCCGCTGCCGAAGGATCCGCTGGATCCGGGGACCCAGCGCTTTCGATGCTGGTCGTCGGCGTGCCTGCTCCCCGCGGCGTGGATGTTGTACGGCATCAGCCGCTCGCTCTCGTCCGCGGCGAGCGGTACCTCGTCGGGTTCCCGCATCTCGCGGATTTCGTGGACCGCCCCGGTCGCGGGCAGCCTGGGCTGCTCGTCGGGGGTGGGCGGGGCCGACTCCTGACGCCGTACCTTGATGCCCAGCCGGACGGCCCAGACCAGCGCACCGGCGATGACGAGGCCACCGATAAAGGCGGAGACCGCGTTGACCGTCGAGTTCGCTGCGATCAGTTCATAGCTCGCGGTGTTCATGGTGCTCGCGTACCCCCAATGCCAGGGGAGACTTGCGTGGTGCCGCCATCAGCGACGGCGTTCCTATTGTATTCCGGTTCATTGCATTCTGGTTTATTCCGGACAGTGCGCCACGGCCCCGAACATCGTGACGGACATGTGCAGCGCACCCTGCGCGGCGGCCTCCGTGAGGTCCGCGTACAGGCGGTCGCGCTGCCCTTCGGTGATCAGCGCACGGCGCAGGGCCGACTCGCCCAGCATGCGGATCAGCGGCCAGGCGACCGAGGTGTGGTCCTGGAGCAGGGCCTGCGATCCCCGGTCGTCGATCACCAGACCGGCCGCCGTCAGCCGGCCCACCAGCTTGCGTCCGGAGTACGGGTCGGCGGCCGCGGACAGCGCGCCGGAGGTGAGGGCCGCGACGGTCTCGGGGTCGCCGGGGTGCAGGATCGTGGTCGCCCAGTCGGTGTCCAGCAGGGCGACCCGCCCGCCGGGGCGCAGCACGCGCGCGATCTCGGCGACGGCCTTCTCCGGTTCGAGAAGGTGCTGGAGCACCCGTTCGCACCACACCACGTCGACCGAGGAGTCGGGAACCGGCAGGGTGAGCGCGTCGCCGTCCACGAAGCGGGCCGGGCTGCCGGCCTCGGCCGCCCGCTGTTCGGCCACCGCGCGCAGCCCGGGGTTCGGTTCGATCCCGAGTACCTCGCCCCCGGGAGTCACGGCGGCCGCCAGGTGCCGGGTCTGCGATCCGGAGCCGGAGCCGATGTCGAGCGCCCGCTCTCCGGGCCGTGCGGCCAGAGCCTCGTGCGCCCACGCCCGCAACCGTCGTACGCCGTCGTTGGCGTCCTGCGCGTCCAGTGCCCCCACCAGCCGTGCGACGCTCTCGGCGGTGAAGTTCTGGGCGTGGAAATCCGACGTAGGTCGTGTGTCCCCCATGGCGGTCACTCTATGACCGTCGCGGGCGCTTCCGGCGTCAGATCGTGTAACGCCTCAAGGCCGGTGTCACGGCGGCCAGGCCCAGCACGGCGGCGATCACCAGCAGGCCGCCGCCGGCGACCGCCGCGCGTGCCCCGAGGACCGATCCGACCGTGCCGTGCAGGACATCGGCGAGGCGCGGGCCGCCCACGACGACCACCGTGAACACACCCTGCATCCGGCCGCGCATCTCGTCGGTGGCGGCCGACAGCAGGATCGCGACGCGGAAGACGCTGGAGACCATGTCGGCGATCCCGGCCGCGGCGAGGAAGGCCACCGCCACCCACAGGCTGGTGCTGAGCCCGAACCCGGTGATGGCCGCGCCCCATGCCGCGACCGCGACGATGACCATCAGGCCGTGTCTGCGGGCGCGGGAGAAGGTGCCCGACATCAGTCCGCCGATCATCGCGCCGATGGGGATCGCCGCGAACAGCAGGCCGAGTGCGAGCCCTTCGCCGTAGGGCGCGTACGTGTGTGTGGCGAGCTGCGGGAACAGGGCGCGGGGCATGCCGAAGACCATGGCGATGATGTCGGCGAGGAAGGACAGCAGCAGCACCTTGTGCGCCGAGATGTAGCGGAAGCCGGCGGCGACCTCGCGCCAGCCCGCCCGCTGGGCCGCCCCTTCCGTCAGCGGGGGCAGGGCGGGGAGCCGCACCACCGCCCACACGGTGAAGCAGAGGGCGAGCGCGTCGATCAGATAGAGCTCGGGCAGGCCGACGACGGGGATGAGCACACCGGCGAGCAGTGGCCCCATCACCAGGCCGGTCTGCATGACGGTCGCGCCGAGCGCGTTGGCCGCGGGCAGTTCTTCCGCGGGGACCAGGCGGGCGATGGAGGCGCTGCGGGCCGGGGAGTTGAGGCCGAAGAACGCCTGCTGGAGGGCGAGCAGCGCCATCAGGACGAGCACCGAGCCGAGTCCGGTGACGGCCTGTATCCAGAAGAGCAGCGAGGTGACGGCTATACCGCTGTTGGTGATGAGGAGCAGCTTGCGCCGGTCCATGCTGTCGGCGATGGCGCCGCCCCACAGCGCGAAGACCACGAGGGGCAGCAGTCCGGCGAGGCTCGCGTAGCCGACCCAGGCCGAAGAGCCGGTGATGTCGTAGATCTGCTTGGGCACGGCCACGGCGGTGAGCTGGCTGCCCACCGTCGTGACGACGGTCGAGGACCACAGCCGGCGGTAGGCGGGGCGGCGCAGCGGCCGGGTGTCCATCGCCCAGCGGCGCCATCCGCTCCGGTTCGCCCGCTCCGGTGCCGGTGTCCGGTCCTGTGCCGCGGGGCCGCTGTCCGTACTGTTCTCGCTCGTGTCCACGCTCGTCCTGGCTGCTCGATACATCTTTCGGTTCAGGGATCACTATGGCCGAGCGGGAGCGGAACGCGTCCACGGGGGACCGGACTTGCGGGGGCCGCAGGGACTACAACACCTCAGGCACCGGCGATCAGCGAGGCACCCATGGCGATCATCGTCGTGGCGACCAGGCCGTCCAGCACGCGCCAGGACGAGGGCCGGGCCAGGAAGCGGCTGAGCAGCCGGGCGCCGAAGCCGAGCGCGACGAACCAGCACAGGCTGGCCAGGGCCGCGCCCAGGCCGAAGGTCCAGCGCAGCGGGCCGCGGTCGGCCGCGATCGAGCCGAGCAGGAACACGGTGTCGAGGTAGACGTGCGGGTTGAGCCAGGTCAGGGCCAGGCAGGTGAGTACGGCGCGACGCCGCGAGCCCGTCGGCACGGTCGCCGCTTTGAGGGCCGAGGGCTTCAGGACCCGCCGTGCGGCGAGGAATCCGTAGACCAGGAGGAAGGCGCCGCCGACCAGCCCGACCGCGGTGAGGGCCGCCGGCCAGGCCACGACCACCGCACCCACCCCGCCGACACCCAGCGCGATGAGCGCCGCGTCGGACAGGGCGCAGATGCCCACCACGGTGAGGATCGCGTCCCGGCGGATGCCCTGGCGCAGCACGAACGCGTTCTGGGCGCCGATGGCGACGATGAGGGAGAGGCCGGTGCCGAATCCGGCGGCCACGGCGGTCAGGGCGTCTGTCATGACATCGACGCTAGAAAGATGATCGTCAAGAGTACAGCTAAAGATTCTTACGTATCATTAGCGTTCGTGATGACGGAACTCCCCCTCGACCAGGTGCGCACGCTGCTCGCGGTGGTCGACGAGGGCACCTTCGACGCGGCGGCCGCCGCCCTCCATGTGACGCCGTCGGCGGTCAGCCAGCGCGTCAAGGCGCTCGAACAGCGCACGGGCCGGGTCCTGCTGATGCGGACGAAACCGGTACGGCCGACCGATTCGGGCGAAGTCGTGGTGCGCTTCGCGCGTCAGCTGGCCCGGCTGGAGCGCGACGCGCGGGCCGAGCTCGGTCTGACCGGTTCCGGGGAGCCGACGCGGCTGTCGATCGCCGTGAACTCCGACTCCCTGGCGACGTGGTTCCTCCCCGCGCTGACCCGTGTCCCGGAGGAGCTGCGGCTCTGTTTCGAGCTGCGCCGCGAGGACCAGGACCATACGGCCACGCTGTTGCGCGAGGGGCTGGTGATGGCGGCAGTGACCTCGTCACCGGACGCGGTCACGGGCTGCTCGGTCCGCGCGCTCGGCCGCATGCGCTACCTGCCGGTCGCGAGCCCCGGTTTCGCCGGGCGATGGCTCGGCGGCCCGCCGAAGACGCCGCTGCGGGACGTGATCGGCGACGCGCCCCTGGTCGTGTTCGACCGCAACGACGGCCTCCAGGACGACTTCGTCCGCGCGTTCCGGGGCGGACGCGGCGCCGGCGCGCTGCGGCACTTCATGCCCACGTCGGAGGGGTTCGTGGACGCCGTCGTGGCCGGCATGGGCTGGGGAATGGTGCCCGAAGTGCAGGCCGAACCGCTGCTGCGGGCCGGGCGGTTGGTCAACCTCGCGCCGGACCGGGCGGTCGACGTTCCGCTGTTCTGGCAGCAGTGGAAACTCGACTCCCCCGCGCTCGCCGCCGTCGCCGCGGCTGTGGCGGCCGTCGCCGCCGAGACGCTCGCTCCCGGACCGGGTTCCTGAATCACTCGCGTACGAGCGGCTCCCGAACCTCGTACGACCCGGTATCTTCGCGCTGGGCACAAGCGAGCGCAGCCGCGGAAACGGCCGCGCGACGCCGTGCCCGGGAGGGCGTCGAGGTGCGGTCAGGGGCCTGGGAGGCGCATTCTTGCTGTGGTACCCCCCTGGCGGTGGGCGGACGAGGGCAGACCGATGACTGGGAGCGCCGAGCGTGAGGACCAGGCGCTGGCAAGCCTGGCCGACCTGCTCAGCGGCGCCGTGACGGACGCGATCCGGGCGGCGCGCGGCTTCGCGGGAGGCGTATACCTGCGTTCGAGTACGCCCGGGCTGCTCAGGCTGGCCGTGCTCGCGGGGCTGCCCGGCCCGCTGTTCCGCCCCTGGTGGCGCATGCACGTGGACCGCCCGTTCCCCGCCGCCGACGCCCATCGGCTCGGCGTGGAGGTGCTGCTCACCGACCCCACGGAGACGATGCGCCGCTACCCGCAGCTCGCCGCGGGACTGCCGTTCCCTTTCGGTTCGCTGTATGTCCCTGTCGTGGGCGCCGCGACGCCGTTCGGCGTCCTCACGGTGCTGCGGCCCTCGGCGTCGGACGCCACCGAGGTGCTGCCGGACCGTGACCGGATGACGGCGGTGGCCGAGGAACTGGGTGCCGTTCTGGCGTCGCTGGACAAGAACGGGCAGAGCGTCTTCTGGGACGGGGAGCCGCTGTGCACGCGGCCACCGGCCGACGCTCCTTCCTCCCGGTGTGTCGGCGGCTTCACCTGGGATCCCACCGACGACACGGTCATCGCCGACGACGCCCTGTGGGCCCTGCTCGGCACCAGCCGCGAGGGCTTCACCGGAACGCCGGAGGCGCTGGCCCGTGCGGTCACCCGCGACGATCCCCGACTGCTGCTGGCGGCGCTGCGCGACACGGCGGCCGGGAGCCCGCCGCCCCACCCGCTGCCGGTGCGCACCGCGGACGGCGGACTGCGTCTGCTGGAGCTGTGGATCTCGGGTGCCGCGCCCGCCCCGCCGTACCGGGTCAGCGGCGTGGTCGTGGATCCCGGCCCGGGCCCGGCGGCGGACGGAGCGGCGGATCTGCTGCCGGAGGGTGTGTTCGCCTTCGACCGGCTCGGACTGATCACCTACGCCAACCCGCGCGCCGCCGAGCTGCTCGGCCGGCCGCTCCCGGAGCTGCTGGGGCGTCCCCTGTGGGACGCGGTGCCCTGGCTGGACCGGCCGGCCTACGAAGATCATCTGCGTGGGGCGCTGCTGTCGCCGGATCCGGTGCACTTCCAGATCAGACGACCGCACGGAGACGGCCGCGAGGAGACTCCGGGGCGCACCGGAGGCACCTGGCTGACGCTGTCCGTCTACCCCGGCCCCAACAGCCTGACGTGCAAGATCGTGCCGATGGGGCGGGTCGCGGACACCGCGGAGGCCATCCCGTACGACGAGCGGGCGATGGCGGCCGTGCCGGTGGGGCCCGATGCCGACGAGCCCATGTCCGGTGTCCCGACGACACCGCCGCAGTACCGGCCCATCATCCTCGCCATCGCACTGACCGAGGCGGTGACGGCCCGCCAGGTGTCCGAGGTGGTGATGCGGGAACTGCTGCCCGCGTTCGGCGGACGCCGGCTCGCCATCTATCTGCTCCAGGACCGGCGCATGTACCTGGCCTGGGAGACCGGCTTCCCGCAGGGATTCCTCGCCCCGTTCGACGGGGTGGGCCTGGACGCCAAGCTGCCCGGGGTCGAGGCACTCACCAGCGGCCGCCCGCTCTTCTTCGAGTCGATGCGGCAGCTGGCGGCCGCCTATCCGGATATCGCGCTGGACGCCAAGGAGGGGGCCCGTGCCTTCCTGCCGCTGATCGCCTCGGGGCGGCCGGTAGGCTCCTGCATCCTCGGCTTCGACCGCTCCCGCGACTTCAGCACCGAGGACCGTACGGTGCTGACGGCGCTCGCCGGGCTGATCGCGCAGGCCCTGGAGCGGGCCCGGCGCTACGACGACGAGTCCGCCCTCGCCCGCGGGCTGCAGGAGGCCCTGCTGCCGCACCGGCTGTCGGC
Organism: Streptomyces sp. NBC_00775; assembly: GCF_036347135.1. Lineage (NCBI taxonomy): Bacteria > Bacillati > Actinomycetota > Actinomycetes > Kitasatosporales > Streptomycetaceae > Streptomyces > Streptomyces sp. NBC_00775. Next base: position 10,173,617 of record NZ_CP108938.1, on the reverse strand, counting down.
TCACCCGCTGGTGAAGACGGCCGGGCGGTATCTGCCCGGCACCGTGGGCATGGATGTGGGCGGCGACTGGTACGACGTCGTGAAGGCGGGCGACGGGCTCGCCCTGGTCATCGGCGACGTACAGGGGCACGGCGTCCAGGCGGCGGCCACGATGGGCCAACTGCGCAGCGCGGTACGGGCGTTCACGCTCGGCGACCATTCCCCGGACGAGGTGATGAGCGGCACCAACCAGCTGCTCATCGATCTCGATCCGGGTCAGTTCGCCAGTTGCTGCTACGTCAGGGTCGACCCGGTCACGGGAGTCGCCCGAGCCGCCCGGGCCGGCCATCCGCAGCCCCTGCTGCGCCATCCGGACGGCCGCACCGAGGTGCTGGACCTGCCCGGCGGGGTGGTGCTCGGAGTGGACCCGCGGGCCCAGTACCCGGTGACGGAGCTGCTGCTGGAACCCGACGCCGTGCTGGCCCTGTACACGGACGGCCTGGTCGAGCGGCCCGGCACCGACATCGACGAGGGCGTCGAGATCCTCCGCGCGGCCCTGGCCCGCGCGGGCACCCCGCACGGCAGGCCGGGCAGCCCCTCGTTGTCCCGTGCGGCCGACCTGCTCACCGCGGAGGCCCGGCAGGCCATTCAGCGCCCCGACGACATCGCGCTCCTGCTGACCACACGCCGGTCACGGCGCGGCGGTGGCCACTAAGCGCTCCGCTGGATGTGCCGCGATATGCCGTCGATCGTCTGCGGCACCGTCGTGGCTGGTCGCGCAGTTCCCCGCGCCCCTTCAGGGCGCTGCGGAACCGCAGCGGACTTCACCCGACCTGCTTAGCCACCGGCCACGACGAGGACCGTGCCGTTCCTCTCAGTGAGCGGCGTCCAGCCGGGCCCGCTGATCCGCCGTCAGTTCCAGCTCCACCGCGGCCAGGTTCTCCTCCAGCTGGGCCACGGAGGACGCCCCGGCGAGGGGGATCACCGGCAACTCGGCACCGATCTGCCAGGCCAGCACCACCTGGTTGAGGCTCGCCCCCGTCTCCTTCGCCACGTCCCGCAGCACGGCGAGCCGGGCCGGCGTTCCCGGGTGGTCGTAGGCGGACAGCAGCGGCTTGTCCGGCCGTACGTACGCGCCGGTCAGCAGGGGCGAGTAGGCGACCAGCGTCAGCGCGGGCTCGGCTCGCAGATAGCTGAGCAGTTCCCCCGTCGCCGCGCCGAGATTGCCCTCGGGGAAGAGTTCGCTGGGCACGTCGGCGCGCGGCCGCAGGAGGCTGTGGTGGTACTGCAGGACCTCATAGCCGGGCAGTCCGGCCGCGGCGGCGAGGGCGCGGGCCCGCTCCACCCGCCAGATGGCGTGGTTGCTCACCCCGAGCAGCCCGACACCGCCCTCGGCGACCAGCTCACCGAACGCCTCCACGGTCTCCCGCGGTTCCACGGTTCGGTCCTCTATGTGCGCGTACAGCAGGTCGATCTTCTCCACGCCGAGGCGTTCCTGGCTGCGCTGGGCCGCCTCGCGGATCACCTTGGCGGACAGGCCCTCCGGGTTGTCGATGTATCCGGTGCCGGGGGCCAGCGGCCGCGCGCCCAGTTTGGTCGCGATGACGATCTCGTCGCCGATGCCGCGGCTGCGCCGCCAGCGTCCGAGCAGCGCCTCGCTCTGGCCGCCCTGGCTGTCGTCGGTCCAGAAGGCGTAGTTGTCGGAGGTGTCGATGAAGTTCCCGCCGGCCTCGACATAACGGTCGAGGACGGCGAAGGAGGTCTTCTCGTCCGTCCGTGAGCCGAACAGCATCGCACCGAGTGCGAGCACGCTCACCTCACGGCGGGTCTTCGGGTCGGTGCCGATCGTGCGGTACTTCATGGTGTCCCTCCCGTTCGGGCCCGAAATCCGCGGGCCTGAACAGGAGTCTGGAACTTGAAGTGCTCTTTAAGTCAAGCCTTGTTGTCAAGCCTTGTTGAACGGTCCTTCCAGGGCTGCCCATTGCAGCAGCATGATGGTCTTCGCGTCGGCGATCTCCCCGGTGCGGATCATGTCCAGGGCGCTGCGGAAGGGCAGTTCGACGATCTCGATGTCCTCGCCTTCCTCGTCAAGCCCGCCGCCCTCGTGGGTACGGGTGGAGGGGCCGTACGAGGCGGCGTAGAAACTCACCCGCTCGGTGACCGAGCCCGGGCTCATGTAGACGTCGAAGACGTGGTGGACCTCGCCGACGGTGTGCCCGGTCTCCTCGATGACCTCGCGCCGCACGGCGACTTCGGGATGCTCGTCCTCCTCGTCGAGCAGCCCGCCCGGTGTCTCGATCAACATGCCGTCGGGGTGCCCGTTGACGTACACGGGGTAGCGGAACTGCCTGGTCAGCAGCACGGTTTCGCGTTCGGCGTCGTACAGGAGGAGGGTGGCGCCGTTGCCGCGGTCGTGCGTCTCGCGCTCCTGGGTGCTCCAGGTGCCGTCGGCGTGCCGGAAGTCGAAAGTGGTGGTGCGCTCCACGTACCAGTGGCAGGACAGGAGTTGCACGTCCCGGATCTTGACGCGGGGGTTGCCGGTCAGGTCGCGGCCGACGCGGTCGAGTCCGGTGCGGCCCCGGCGGTCCGGGGTGTCGATGCCTGCGGTCATCGTGCGCGGGCCGGGCGGGAGCGGGAGAAGTCGTTCATGGCCACTGTCTACCATCTCGAATCGAATACCGAGGTCACAGCGGGGCTTCGCCCGTCTAGGCTCACGGCATGGAACAGACGGAGATCATCCTGCGCGCCATCGGCGTCCTCACCGAGACCAACGCGATGGTGCGCAGGATCGCCCAGGACGAGGACGCCGAGGTCGAGTCGGCCGAGACCCACCTCGGCGCGCTGGTCACAGAGGTGTTCCCCCGCGTCGAGGTGCCCGCCGACGCGGGACCCGCGGAGGCGGGCCAGGCCGTCGCAGACGCCTACCTGCCCGCCGCCATCTCGCTCGTGGGCGCCTTCGCCTTCCTCTTCTCCGAACTCGCCGACATCCACGACTCCGGCCGAACCGACATCAAGACGGCCGATCTGCTCCGGGACCTCGCCCTGCGCATGTCCAGGGCAGAGAACACCTAGGGATCAGCCGCGCACGGGCCTGCCCGGCGCCCCGGTCACCTGTTGCTGGACATGGCCACCACGGCGAGTTCCGGCTCGGCCCGAGGTGTCAGGCGGCCCGAGCGGGCCAGCAGGCCGACGCATCCGGCACAGAGCGCGCCCGTCGCCGCGAGCGCCCACCACGTCAACTCCGGGTGCCCCTCGCGTTCGGCGGCGTCCCAGAGGGCGCCCGTGATCAGGTTTCCCAGAGTGATACCGAGTCCGGAGACGGTGTTGTACAGGCCGTAGTGGGTGGCGACCAGCCGCCCGCCGGCGAGCGAGACGACGGTGTCCATCTCGAACGGGTAGACCACGGCCGTGCCCAGTCCGAGCAGGGTGACCGTCGCGAACAGGGGGGCCAGAGCCGTCAGCCGGCCGATGGCACCGGTGTCTCCGGTCACCGCTCCGGTGTCGAGGAGCAAGGGCAGGAAGGCAGCGCCCATGAGTGCGATGCCGTGGACGATGGCGCGACGCGCGGTCCATCGCGCCCGCACCCATGCCGTGATCTTCATCTGTCCGGCCACGGCCACCCCGGCGGAGACCGCGAACAGGGCCGTGGTCACCGCGTCGCCGCTGTCCGGGGCCACCCGGTGCGCCTGCAACGGCAGCGCGAGGTAGACCTGGAAGGACAGGACGTACGAGCCGATCATGGCGGCGGAGAAGAGCAGGAAGGGCCGGTTGCGGACGACGGTGCGCCAGTCGGCGAGCAGGCCGCCGGGTTCCGTCGTCGAGTTGCCCCCGCGATCGGGCAGCATGCGGAACTGAATGACCGTCAGGGCGAGGAACAGCAGCGCGGCGACGGAGCAGACCAGCCCGAAGTCGGCGGACAGCAGCGCGAGTCCGACCAGCGGACCGACGAACATCCCGGCCTGGTAGAAGACGTTGAACGTCGCGAACGCCGCCACTCTCCGCTCCCCCACCTCCTGCGCGAGACAGGCGCGGACCGCCGGGTTGAACAGGGCTCCGGCGAACCCCGTCAACGCCGAGGCCGCGACGAGAGCCGGCAGCGAGTCCACGAACCCCAGCAGGCCGAATCCGACGGTACGGAGCCCGCATCCGGCCATGATCATGGGCTTGTGGCCGAGCCGGTCGGCGAGCGTGCCACCGATCAGGAACATCCCCTGCTGGGTGAAGTTGCGCACCCCCAGCACCAGGCCGACCGCCCAGGCGGCCATCCCCAGCCCGTCCGCGAGATGAACGGCGAGATAGGGCATCAGCATGTAGAACGCGGTGTTGATGGTGAACTGCTGAACCATCAGCAGCCGGACGCATCCGTTGAACGAACGGAACTGCTCGGCGAGTGACTTCATCGCGCCGCCCCTCCCGTCCCGACGGGTGCGGTGACGCCGGTGCAGCGGGTCCAGCGCTCGACCGTACGCTCGCCGGGGTGCGCGATCTCGTCCGGCTCGGCGGCCGGGAGTCGACGGAGGAGGTCGTGGGTCCGGCAGTAGTCGTCGCTGTAGACCGTGTCCCAGTAGCGGTGCACACCGTCGGGGAAGACCGCCGCGATACGGGTGCGCGCGGGCTGCGTACGGGCCAGCCAGTTCGCCACCAGCGCCACCGCGCCGACGCTCCATCCGCCGCTGGCGTAGTGGCCGCGGGCCAGTTCGCGGCAGGTCCACACCGCCTCGCCGGGAGCGACCCAGTGGACCTCCGCGAAGGCCGCGTGGTCGACATTGCCCGGATGGATGCTGCTGCCGAGGCCCCGCATCAGGCGCGGGCCCGCCGGCTGGCCGAAGACGGTCGAGTGCACCGAGTCGACGCCGACGAGTCTGAGCTCCGGGTGGAAGGCGCGCAGGGTGCGGGCGATGCCCGCCGAGTGTCCGCCGGTGCCGACCGCGGCCACGAGGACGTCGATCCGGCCGAGCTGGACGGTGAGTTCGAGGGCGAGCGGGGCGTAGGCGGCGACGTTGTCGGGGTTGTTGTACTGATCGGGGCACCAGGCCGAGGGCGTACGGGCGAGCAGTTCGCCGACCCGTTGCCGGCGGGCTTCCTGCCAGCCTCCCACCGGGTGCGGCTCGGTGACGACGTCCACGTGCGCGCCGAGGGCGCGGAGCTGGTGCGCCATCAGTGGCTCCAGGCCGGGGTCGGTGACCAGCGTGACCGGGTGGCCGTAGGTGATCCCGGCCAGCGCCAGGCCCAGGCCGAGGGTGCCGCTGGTGGACTCGATGATCGGGGCGCAGGGCGCGAGGTCGCCGCGCTCGCGCGCCGCGGAGACCATGTGCAGCGCCGGACGGTCCTTGATGCCGCCAGGGTTGGCGCCTTCGAGTTTGGCCCAGAAACCCCGTCCCGCGGGGTTGAAGGGTTCGCCGATCCACAGGACGGGGGTGTTGCCGACCAGGCCGGCGGGTGACCGGCGCGGTGCGCCGAGCGGGTCGGGGAGTTCATGTGCCGCGAGGAAGGAGGAGATGTCGCGCGAGGAGATCCTGCGCAGGGCCGTGCTCATGTCGTGGTCCTTCCGCGGCCCGCGATGAGGCCGCGTGTCTGTGCCGTACGGGGAGGTGTGCCGGACACCCGGCGGGCGTGCCGGGCGGGCGACGTCACGTACGGCTGACGCAGACGAGTCGCAGCAGTCGGGGACCGCCGAGGGGCAGTCCGTCGGAGATTTCTCGTCGCCCGGGTGGCCCGCCGGATGTGGCCGGTTCCTCCCCGCGGCCGCGGAGCACGAGGAGGGCGAGCAGCGACAAGGTCAGCAGCAGGGCCCCTGCCGGCGCGCGTACGTTCGCGGTCCAGTCGGCCGGGTCGCAGCAGGTGGCGCCGTGTCCTGGGTCGTCGTCGCCTTCACCGTTCGCCGCGCAGTCCGACGCGGCGGAGACCCACGGCGGGTCGTCGGCGCCGGACTCCGCGTGCGCCGAGGGCGCGGCCGCCGCAGGGTGGGGGTGGCTCGCGGCCGCATGCGCGGCACACGCCACGACGTGGGCCATGAGCAACAGAGTCAGGCCCACGAGGAGTGCGAGGGTCGGCTTGCGCGACGCCGTGCGGCCGACCGGTTCCTGCGGCATGTGACTGATCGTAAGCGGAACGTCACGACGCGGGCGTATTAACGCTCTTCCGGTTAGCGCTCTTCCGGGTGAAGCGGCCCGGTGCCGGCTGACCTGACATCTACGCCCGCCGCCGCACGGCCACTCCCCCTTCGGTACTGTCGCAGAGCAACGTCCGGAGCGATCACAGGCGTAGACCCCAGAGTGCGTGTGAGCCGAAACGTACGAACAGGAGCGGCCCTCGGGCACCTGCTGCTCGTCGTGGTGCTGGCGCTGGGCGTGTTCGTCATGCACACCGTGGGACACCCCGACGGCTCCGCCGGACCGGAATCCGCGACGCTCCGCGTCGCCACCATCAGATTCGCTTCACCCCCGGCCTGAAGGCCGGAGCACTGCGAATGAATCCCGGTAGCGCCGGCTGACGTCGGCGACGGCGTCAGCGGGCCCGGGAGGTCCTGTCTCGGCGCAGGACGAAGCGGCCCAGGCCCGTCAGGACGGTGACCTTCAGCAGGACGACCGCCAGGACGACGCCCACGGCCCATCCCGTCCACCGCAAGTTCGCGAGCAGGACTCCGCCCAGCCCGAGGTGTACGGCGACGGCGAGCACGCCGATCGCCACGAGGGCCGCCGTCCTGGCGCGCCGACGGCTTCGTACGACCTCTCCTCGCGTCGCCGGAGCCAAGTCGACGGCGTTGTCGTCGGCCGGCTCCATCGCGGTTTCGGGCCCTTTCCAGGTCACCGTCAGCTCCTCACGCCTGCCGAACCTCGCGACGTGCCCGGCGACGAGGTCCTGGAGCCGCCGCAGGTTCTCCTCGTCGACGGCTTCGACATGTGCGGTCAGCGCGCCCGGTTCGGCCCGCAGCTCGCACCGGCCCCAGGGAAGGCGGACGCTCCCCCGCGTCTCGGACCATTCGACCTGCGCCTGGGCTGCCGCCGCCCGCGTCTCGTCCAGCGCCTGCGCGTCCTCGCCGTTGTGGCCGCGCGGCCGATGGCTCAAGTGCCGCCCCTTGTTGTCGAAGTGCTTGCAGAGCTGGACGAGATACCGGCTCGGACGATCGGTCTCGACACGGGCTTCGGCGGTCAGCATGGTGTTCCTTTCTCCGCGCGGGCAGTGAGGTGCCGCCCCCGTGAAGGCTCAGATCCGGGTGAGGGCGACCAGCCAGGCCTGGATGCCGACGGGGTCGGTGGTGATGTCGAGCGTGGCCGGTTCGATCGAGTCGATGCGCCATCCGTCGGCGAACGCGGCCTCGATCTCGCCGCGCGTCAGCCGGTGCACGTGTCCCCACTCGCCCGGCTGCCGGTCACTGAAGGCGAGGATGAAGCAGCGGCCGCCCACCGGCAGTACGGACCGCAGGCCGTCGACGTAGGCGGCGCGATCGTCGCCGTCGAAGATGTGGAAGAGCCCGCAGTCGAGCACGGTGTCGAACCGCTCGTGCAGATCGGCCAGTCGACGGGCGTCGTGGAGCATGAACCGCGCCGGGAGGCCTCGGTCGCGCGCCTTCGTTTCGGCCACGCGCAGGGCGTTGGAGGCGAGGTCGACGCCTGTCGCGTCCAGACCGAGCCCCGCGGCCAGCAGCGCGTGCTCACCGGTTCCGCAGCCCGCGTCCAGCACCCGGCCGCGGAGGGCGCCGGCCTCGGCGAGGGCGAGAAGCGCCGGCTGAGGGCGGCCGATGTCCCACGGCGGCGGACTCGCGTACAGGTCCTCCGGCCTGCGCGCGGTCTGGGGATCGTAGCGAGGGTGAGGGGTTGAGCCAGCCATGGTCGTGTCCTTCCCTGGCCGCGAAGGTCCGGAGTCCCGGTACGACTTCAGCTTTATCGAGACACTCTGTCGCTGTCAACCCACACTGTCTCGTCAACGTCGGGTCGTACACTGGGGAAGTGCCGAAGCTGTGGAACGAGACGATCGACGCGCACCGGGCGGCGGTGCGCGCCGCGGTCATGGACACCACCGCGGCGCTGGTCGCCGAGCACGGACTGGCGTCGGTGACGATGTCCCAGATCGCGAAGGAGTCCGGCATCGGCCGGGCGACGCTGTACAAGTACTTTCCGGACACCGAAGCGATCCTGCTCGCCTGGCACGAGCGGCAGATCGGCGGCCACCTCGATCTCCTCGTCGAGGCCCGGGACCGGGCCGTCGGCCCCGGCGGACGGCTCAAGGCCGTGCTGGAGGCGTTCGCCCTCATCTCCCACGAGTCCCGCTGGCGCCATGACACCGACCTCTCGGCGTTCCTGCACCGGGATCAGCACGTCGCTGAGGCACAGCAGCGACTCCACGGCATGGTCCGGGATCTGGTGGCCGAGGGCGTTCGCACTGGCGACCTCCGCGACGACATCGCCCCCGGCGAGCTCGCCACCTACTGTCTCCACGCCCTCACCGCGGCCGGCGACCTGCCCTCGAAGGCGGCGGTCCGCCGGCTCGTCACCGTCACCCTGGCCGGAATGCGTCCCGACGACACTCCTTGAGTCGGGCATGTCCGGCTTCCCGCACCCACGGTTCCCCGTCGACCGCGGTGCGGTCAGGCGACGTCAGTGCACATGCGGACCCCCGGTCATCCGAGGCTTCCCGCGCGGTACGAGCAGCAGCGCGACCCCGGCCGCGACGGCGGCCGCGACCGCGCTGAGCGTGAACGCGTCCCTGAAGCCGTCGATGGCGCCGTGCTCGATGCCCGCGGCCGCGACGGTGGACATGACCGCCACGCCGATCGAACCACCCACCTCGTGGAAGGTGCTGACAACACCCGAGGCGACCCGGCCCCCTCATGCGCGACCATGGCCAGCGCCGTGGTCGTGGCGGTGACGAAGACCGCGCCGATGCCGAGCGAGGCGACAGCGAGGCCCGGCAGCAGGTCGGCGTACACGCTGCCGTCGCCCGACAGCCAAGCCAGCGGCACGGTCCCCGCCGCCGCGACCAGCATGCCGCCCACGGCGGTCGGCCTGCTGCCGATCCTGCGCATCCTCGCGCTGCGCAACGTCGTCGCCCGGGAGCTGCACCGGTTCCCCGAACTCAGCGAGGCCTGGCGGCACGGCAGTACCGAGCGCCACCACCCCGCCGTCGCGGGGGCGCTCAGGAAGCTGGCCGAACAGGGCCGACTCGACATCTCCGACTTCGATGTGGCCACCCTTCAGCTCTACTCGCTGCTGCTCTATCCCCACATGGTCTTCAGCGCCTACGGCACCGACATCGACGACAGCCTCACCGACCGTCTGATCGCCGACGGCGTCGACATGTTCTTGAGCCACTACGCTCCGCGCCGCACCTGGTCGTAACGGGGTGCCCGAGTCCTCAACGGCGGCGCCACCAACGTCGTTTCCGCTGGGCCTGGAGAACCTTGAGGTTGTCGGCGGCGACAGGGTTGCCGTCCGATCATCCGTTGACCGCTGGTTGAGGCAGTGGCCGGCAGGACGTCAGACGTCCGAGGTCGACCGCGTCGGCCATCGCCTGCATTCCCTTGTCGTTGGGGTGCAGGTGATCGCCGCCGTCGAAGAACGGCAGGATCAGTTGCGGGTCGTACGGACTGCGTGTGATCTTGTCGAAATCCGTCACGGCGTCGAGCGCGCCGCTGTTCCTGATCCAGTCGTTGACGCCCTGGCGCACGGCCTCGGAGGCGGCGTCGTACTCGTACCAGCCCTTGAACGGCATGACGGTCGCGCCGACGACACACTTGCCCGCCGCGTGCGCCCGGTCGATGATCTGCTGATAGCCGGCGATCATGTCGTCCACCGTGACGCCGGAGTGGGCCTTGATGTCGTTGATGCCTTCGAACAGGAACACCGTGCTGACCCCGGGCTGGGAGAGCACATCACGCTGCAGCCTGTTCAGCGCGGCCTCCCCGGCGCCGTCCGCGAGCACCTTGTTGCCCGAGATGCCTTCGTTCGCCACTCCCTTCACGGTGCTGCCGGACGCGGCCTGGAGCCGCCGGGAGAGATAGTCGGGCCAGCGGCGGTTCTCGTCCGTGGTCGAGGCCCATCCGTCGGTGATGGAGTCGCCGAGGGTGACCACCGAGCCGACCGCCGTGGACGTCTCCACGTCGACGGCGTCGAGCCAGTACCAGGAGCCCATCGGATCGGTCCAGTTGGCCGCGCCCTCCTCGGCGGCGTGGTTGCCCGCGGTCGCGTAGTTGGTCTGCATGGCCATGCCGTGACCGGTCGTCGGTCCCTGAGCGCCCGTCACGTACAGGCTGATGACCAGGTTGGCCTGGGCGGCCAGCTTCCCGGGCAGCGGATCGCTCAGCACGGTCTCGCCGGCCGGGACGCTGACGGACGCCGCTGCGCCGAAGGACAGGGGGTGGTTGGAGCCGGGGACCAGCTCCGCCCCCTGCTTCTGCAGCCCGGCGTACGCACTCGCGAAGGTCACCGGGTGGTCGCCGAAGGCGTTGGACAGCCGGATACGCATGTTCGTGCCGCCGACGCTGGTACGCACGATCAACCGGTAGCTGCGGTCGGCGGGCCCGGCACCCTGCCGGTCGGCACTGGCGCCCCACGTGACGACGGAGTGCTTGCCCTTCGCGGCGGCCGGGGTCGCCATCGTGCCCGTCGGGGCCTGCGACAGCGGTCGTGCCTGCGCCGGGGACTGCGCCTGTGCCGCCGACGAGGCGGTCAGGGGACCGCAGACCGCCAGGACCAGTGCTGAGACGACGCCCACCGCGGGGCGCCGGTACCAGGCGGCCCTCATCCGAGGTTCCGCAGCGTGACGGACTCACCGGGCTTGAGGCTGATCTTCCGCGAGGCGCCGCCCGCGACGACGGTCGTGTCGCTGCCGCCGACACTCTTCAGCGTCGCCCGGGTGACCTTGCCGTTCTTCCAGCTGAGGTCGGCGACGAAGCCGCCGCGGACGCCCACGCCGGACACCGAGCCGGATGCCGCCCAGGCGGCGGGCAGCGCGGGCAGCAGCTCGATGTGCCCCGGACGCGAGTAGACCAGCATCTCGACGATCGCCGCCGGGGTGCCGAAGTTCGCTTCGATCTGGAAGATGCCGCGGCCTGTCTCCACCTCGTAGATGTCGAAGAGGTTCATCGCGCTGCCGTTGCTGCCGTTGACCGACGGCTTCAGGTTGTTGACGACCAGTTGGTACGCCTTCTCCGCGTTCTTCAGCCGCGCCCAGCACAGGCTCCGCCAGGCGTTGGCCCAGCCGAAGCTGTTCATACCGCGCGCGGTGAGCAGGGCGGTCGCGCCGTCGAGGATGTCCTTCGGCGTGGAGTCGTCCGGACGGATCCGGTCGCCGGGGAAGAGCCCGATGAGCGGGGAGAGGTGCCGGTGGGTGGTCTCGCCAAGGTTGTCGGGCGACATCCACTCCTCCAGCCAGCCGGTCTTGGGGCTGACCACGGGCAGGTACAGGCGCTCGCGCAGACCGTCGATGGTCTTGCGGTAGGCGGCGTCCTTGGCGAGCACCTCGGCCGCCGTGTGGAAATCGCCGAAGAGGTTCCACACCAGTTCCTGGGCGTAGGTGATGCCCTTGGCGTCCAGCGGGCCCTGTTCGGGCGACCAGTCGCTGTCGGCGATCAGGACCTCGCGCGAGGCCCCGGACGCGTCGGTGACGGTCGTGGTGATCAGCCGGGCCTCCCAGAACTCCACGGCGCCCTTGAGGAGGGGGTAGACCTTCTTGAGGTAGGCGCGGTCCTGGGTGTACTCGTAGTGCTCGAACAGGCTCTGGCACAGCCAGGCGTTGCCGGCCGGGTGCCACCACCAGCCGCCACCGCCATAGGGGTTGGTGGAGATGGCCACGGTCCAGCCGGCGATCTTGCCGCTGGAGTTGCGGTATCTGTTGGTGGAGTCGTTGAACAGCCGCTGGGTGACGTCCGTCCAGTCGGGCAGCTGCGCGAGGCAGTAGTCCGTGAAGGCGTCGAAGCAGTCGGACAGGCCCGCCCGGTCGGCCATCCAGTAGTTCATCTGGATATTGATGTCGGTGTGGTAGTCGGCCATCCAGTCCGGGTCGTTGCCGTCCAGCCACGGGCCCTGGAGGCCCATCGGCAGGCTGCCCCGCGATCCGGAGATCATCAGATAGCGGCCGAACTGCAGGTAGGCGGCCTCCAGTTCCGGGTCGGGGACGTCGTCCCGGTGGCGCGCCTGCACCCGTTCCCAGGTGTCCAGCTCGCGCTGCGCGGCGGACGACGTGCCGAGGTTGATGTCCAGCTGTCCGAACACGGCGCGGAAGTCGGCGACATGCGTGTGCAGCAGCGTGCTCGCCGAGTGGCCGGCCGCGCCCAGGACCTTGGTCCTGGCGAGGCGCTGCGGGTCCACGGAGGGGTCGCGGAACTTCGCGGCCGCGTCGGGGGCGTAGTTGGTGCCACCGCTGACGACGATGGTGAGGTCCTTGCAGCCGCTGAAGGAGATCGACGTACCGTCGACGCGGACCCTGCCGGTGCTGCTGTAGGCGGTGACGGCGGCGCCGTACTTCAGGCCGTTGGCGAGGGAGGCACCGAACGACGCGTACCGGCCCGCGCTGTTGGCGGTGGTGGACTCGCCGTGGGTGCCGGCGAGGGAGACGGTGCCGGTGTAGGAGCCGCCGCCCTGCTGGGAGAAGTACAGGACGATGGCGTCGTCGGGGCGGCTGGCGAAGATCTGCCGCCGGTACGTCACGCCGGAGATGTCGTACGAGGTGCTGACCAGGCCCTGGGCCAGGTCGAGGGTACGGCGGTAGTTGTTGACGTTGCCCAGGTCGTGGTCCGGGATGGCGACGGTGAGCTTGGCGAGCAGCGTCAGGGAGCCGAAGTCGTCGCGGCCGTAGGGGAACTGGCCGTCGCTCTGCAGCTTGTCGTTGAGATCGCCGGTCCACAGGGTGGCGTCGGTGATCATCAGCAGTTCATGGGAGGGGTCGTTGCTCGCGAGCGCCCCGAGGCGACCGTTACCGACGGGCAGCCCCTGCTCGATCATCGAGGGGGAGGAGCCGGGAGCCTGCCACCACAGCTGGTTCTTCGCGGCGTCGGCCGCGGACAGCAGGGGCGACTCGGTGGGGCGCAGGGGGGCCGCCGAGGCGGTGAAGGCGGGCAGACCGCCCAGCGCGGTGGCCGCGCCGGCAACGGCGGCGAGAGCGAGGAAACCTCTGCGGCTGGTTCTGTCGTCACGTGGTTCGGTGTGCTGGATGTCCACTGTCGTGCACTCCATATCCGGGGAACGGCTCGTGCAGAAGGGGCCCGAGCAGAAACGGCTCGTGCAGAAATGACGGCTGCGGGCCGTCGGCGCTGGACCGGTCCCGCGGGACCCGGGTCGTGACACCGGACCCCACGGGAGCGGGGTGGACGGACCGAGAGAGGTCAGACGGATTGCGGGACGACGATCTTGTCGATGTCGGGTGCGTATCCGCTGCCGCTGTCGAAGGTGATGGTGTTGGAGCCCGCCTTCAGTGCCAGCTGGACGCTGACGGTCTCGGCCGTGCTCCAGTCGCCCGTGGAGGGGAACTTCAGGCTGGTGCCGTTGCCGCTGTTGGAGAAGACGGTCACCGAGCGGGGGTCGCCGCTGACATAGGCGACCTTGACGGTGTAGATCCCGTCCTTCTTCGCCGTGATGTCGTTGAACCGCAGCTTGCCGCCGGAGTAGAGGTTGCCGACCTTCTTGCCACCGGAGCAGGCGTCGCATCCGGCGACAGAGGCATTGCCTGACAGGGTGTTGGCCGCGGCCTCGGCCTCGTAGCCCGTGGTCGTCAGCGTGCTGCCGCCGGGCTTGACGGTGAACAGCCGCGAGCCGTGCGCGGGCAGCGCCTCGGTGATCTTGTTCTTGTAGGTCCCGAGGTTCGCCTTGTTCCACAGGTCGCGCACGGAGGCGTTGCCGGTGAATCCGAAGGACGCCCAGTCGGCGGTGACGGAGGCCGGCGAGTCGCCGAGGTTGAACAGGGCGACGGTGTAGCTGCCGTCGGCGTTCTTGGTGCCCCAGACCTGCTGGTCGCCCACCGGGGTGACCGGACGCGCCACGGGCGAGGCGTTCTGGTCGACGGCGATGACTTCCTTGTTGGTCAGCAGGGATACGCCGTAGCTGTCCAGCTTGGTGAGGTCGTCACCGGTGAACAGCGGCGACTTGTTGATGGCCCACAGGGTCATGTAGCTCTGCCGCTCGGCCTTGGTGAGACCGTCCATCTCGCCGTTGCCGACATCGATGCTGTCCAGGTCGTTCCAGCCGCCCGGGCCCGCTTTGCGGCTCCACGCGGGGGCGTCGTCCCACCGGTCGTCGACCGAGTTCTCCCAGCTGACAAGGGTGTTGCAGTAGCACTCGACGTCGGTGTCTATGCGCCAGCCGTTGGAGTACCGCTTCCAGTCGGCGGCGTGGCCGATGTCGAGCGACCAGGAGAGCTCGAGATGGATCGGGCGTCCGGCGGCGGCGATGGCCTTCTGCCAAGCGGCGACATCGGCGACGTTGTCGTAGTTGTCACCGGACTTGAACGAGCCCGGGCCCACACCGTCCAGCTTGAGGAAGTCGTAGCCCCAGTCGGCGAACATCTGCGCCTGGGAGTCGATGTACTTCTGCGCACAGGAGTTGCCGAAGTCCAGCTTGTAGGCGCTGTCCCAGCCATTGGTGGTGCGCAGGTTCGGGTAGACGATGTCGGCGGTGGTGCAGCCGGGGGCATTCCAGACGGGCACCTTGCCGTCGCCGTACGCCCCCTTCTCCAGGCCGGCGGGCAGGTAGATGCCGGCCTTGAGGCCCTTGGAGTGGATGTGGTCGGCGACCGACTTCATACCGTGGGGGAAGCGGACCGGGTCGGGTGTCTGCCGGCCGTACTGGTCGAACCCCGACTTCCAGTTCTTGTCCATCCACCAGCCGGCATCGATGTTGACATGGTCGTAGCCGTACTGCTTCAGCTTGGCGGAGAGAGCGTCCGTCTGCTTCAGGACGTTCGCCTCGGTGAGGTAGCTGTAGTCGCCGTCCGGGTTGAGGCCCGGGTATTTCGACGACTGCATGCTCCAGCTCGACCAGCCCATGTACGGCGTGGCCGCGATCGGTGCGGCGGCGGTGTCCTTCTCAGTGGAATGGGTGTCGGCCTGGGCGGCCGGGACGGTCGTCGCGACGCCCGCGGTGAGGGCGAGGACCAGCACGGCTCTCAGCGCGCGGATGGGCATGACGGAGTACGAGGGTGACCGCATGGGTCGGACCTCCAGGGACGGTGTCAGCGGGGGCGGCGAAGGCGGGGGCGGCGAGCGCCCCGGCCTTCCGGCGGCTCAGCCCTTGCCCGAGCCGATGGTGAGTCCGCTGATGAACTGGCGCTGAAGCGCGAAGTACACCAGCAGCGTGGGGATCGCGGTCATCAGCGCACCGGCCGCGATGAGGTTGGGGTTGGTGAAGTACTGGCCCTGGAGGTTGGCCAGGGCGGAGGTGATGGGGCGCTTGTCGCCGGTCTCGATGAGTGCGAGCGGCCAGAAGAAGTCGTTGTAGATCCAGATCGATTCGAGCGTCGCGAGTGCGGCGAACGCCGGTCGGCACAGCGGCAGGATGATCTGGAAGAACTGCCGCCAGACGGGAGCGCCGTCGACGAGCGCGGCCTCGGAGATCTCCCGGGGAATCGTCTTCATGTAGTTGCTGAGGACGAAGGTGCAGAACCCGCACTGGTAGGCGATGTGGATCGCGATGATGCCCCAGGCCGAGTTGTAGAGGAGGAGGGAGTCGCTCATCCACTGCGGAAGCGGGACAAGAAGGTAGAGCCGGTACAGCGGGGTGATGAGGACCTGCGCCGGAAGCAGGTTGCCGGCGGTGAACAGCATCAGCAGGACGATGTTCCAGCGGAAGTCGAAGCGGGTGACGAAGAAGGCGACGGCCGCCGAGAAGAGGAGCGTGCCGAGGACCGACGGGACGGTGATGAGGACGGAGTTCCAGAAGAAGTGCGGCATCCCGGACTGCTGCCAGGCGTCCGTGAAGTTGCCGAGGCTCAGGCTGTGCGGCCAGGAGAGATAGCCGTGCTTCGCCGTGTCCGAGTAGGGGCGCAGCGAGGTGTACATGGCCCAGAGGAGCGGGACGAGCCAGAGGAGGGCGATGCCGGCCAGCATCAGATGGCGGCCCGTCTGGCGGCGGGGTCCCGCGGGGGTCTGCCGTGTCTGGGGCTCCCGCGTTCGGGAGGCGGGCCGCGTCGCCGTCGTGGTCACTGGTCCTCCTTGCGGACGGTCTGGACGAGGAACGTCCCGATGGCGGCCAGGGAGACCAGGAGCAGGACGACGGCGAGGGCGGAGCCGTAACCGATGTGGCTGGACTCGCCGATGATGTTGTCGGTGATGAGGAGGGACAGCAGCTCCATGCCGGGCTTGCTGCCGACGCCGCCGCCGAGGACGTAGACGATGTCGAAGGCCCGCAGGGACTCCATGACGGTGACGACCAGGATGATGATGTTGACCGGTTTGAGGGCGGGGAAGACGACGCGCAGGAAGGTCTGGCGGCCGTTCGCGCCGTCGAGCGCGGCTGCTTCCTTGAGCGCCGGGTCGAAGCCCTTCAGTCCGGCCAGATAGAGGATCATGATGTAGCCGGTGTGCCGCCATCCCGAAGCCACCAGTACGGCCCACAGGTTGAGGTCGGGATTGCCGAGCCAGTCGATGTGGTGACCCGAACCGGCCGCGTTCAGGATGCCGTTCAGGAGTCCGGTGTCCGGGTTGTAGATGATCTCCCAGATGAAACCGACGACGGCCAGAGAGAGCACCATCGGCAGGAAGATCGCGGTCTGGTAGATCCTGGTGAAGCGGATCTTCCGGTCGAGTTGATAGGCGAGGAAGATGCCGAACGGGGTGGGCAGCAGCGCCGTGAACAGCAGCCAGATCACGTTGTGCCGGACCGCGGGCCAGAACGGCGGGTAGTTGGTGAAGATCTGCTGGTAGTTGTCCAGGCCGGTCCAGTGGATGTCGGCCAGGTCGATGCCGTCCCAGGTGGTGAAGGAGAGTCCCAGGGAGGCCAGTGCGGGCAGCCAGACGAAGAAGAGCAGGGCGGCGAGCGGGATGCCGATGACGACGGTGAGGAAGAGCCGGTCGCCGGGGCCGAGCCGGCGGGCGCGGGAGCGTTTGGGTGTGACGGGCGTGACGGGGGCGGAGGACACGTGGGGGCGACCTTTCCGGTCCTGGTCAGGCCGTGAAGAAGCGCGAGCGCTGGGACTCGATCTTCTTCAGCGTTCCCGAGCCGTCGTCGGGGTGGCCGAGCCACTGGGTCAGGCCGGGGAGGACCACGGTGGAGATGAAGCCGGGGTCGCTGTCGCGGTCCGCGAACTGGCTGATGTGCCGCGCGGAGGCGATGAGGTCTGCGGACTTCTTCTGGAGTGCGTTGTACGAGCCGGTGTCGGCCTGTTCGTTCACGGCGAGGTTGCTCGGGTCGACACCCATGTACGACTCCTCGGCGTGGGCGCCGCCGAGGAACTCCAGGAGCTTCTTGGCGCCGTCCTCGTTCTTGGGCCTGCGGCTGAGCATGAAGCCGTCGGTGGGGGCTTCGACGGCGTCCTGGCCGTGGGCGGCCTCGATCTCGGGGAAGGGGAAGAAGTCGATGTCGGCGCGTATCTTCTCGTCGGTGATCTGCTGGCCGAGGAAGAGCCCGATGACGGCCATACCGGACTTCTTGTCGAGCAGGGACTGGGCGGCGTCCTGCCAGGAGCGGCCGCCGGCGCTCGGCTGGTAGTAGGGGGTCAGCTCACGCCACAGGTCGAGGACGGCGACGGTCCGCTTGTCGGTCCAGGAGACCTTGCCGCGCATCAGGGACATGTGGAAGTCGTAGCCGTTGGCCCTGAGGTCGAGGTAGTCGAAGGCGCCGAGGATGCTCCAGCTGTCGCCGCCGCCGTATCCGGAGGCGATCGGGGCGAGGCCGTCCTTCTTCATCTGCCGGGCGAGCGCGATGAACTCGCCCCACTTCTGCGGGACTTGGTAGCCGCGCTCCTGGAAGAGGCTCTTTCGGTAGAACACGGCCCACGGATAGTTGTACAGCGGCACGAAGTAGAACTTGCCGTCCTCGCCGCGCGAGAGCTGCTTGGTGGCGTCACTGAAGCCGGCACCGATCTTGTCCCATACGTCGTCGAGGGGGCTGCAGAGCTTCTTCTGGGCGAAGTACTGCATGCGGTAGCCCGCGAACCAGGTGAAGACGTCGTCCGGGGTGCCCTGAAGGTAGGTGGAGATGCTCTTCTGGAAGGTGTCGTGGTCGACGGTGTTCGTCTTCACCTTCAGCCTGCTGTCCTTGGCGAATGCCTCGGTCACCGCGGCGTAGGCCTTCTTGGGGGTGGCGTCGGCGCCGTTGGATCCGAAGGTCACCGTCTTCGGGTCGGCGCCCGCTCCCCCACCGCAGGCGCTCAGGACGGGCGCCCCCAGTGCGGCCGCGCCGAGTCCGAACAGCCCACCGACCACTCTGCGCCGGCCTGGTCCCCGCGCAGCCAGGTGATCGCGGCTCTGCTGCGTCATCGTTACTCCTCGTGCGTGCGGTTACGTGTCTGATCTGATGAAGGACTGGATCGCGGTGGCCGCGGCCCCGCGCGCCCACTCCTCGAAGGGCAGCGGGCGGGTCCGCACATCGCACCGCGCGGCCGATCCGAAGGCGGCCGCGGTGAACGCGTCGCGGATCTGCTCGGCGAACAGGTCGTAGGCGGCGAGGCCCTCGCCGGAGATGATCACTCGCTCGGGGCCGAGCAGGTTGGCCACGGTCGCGATGCCCCGCCCGATCGCCTCCCCCGCCCGCGCGTACACCTCGCGCGCTCCGGGGTCACCGTCGTGCGCCAGCTCCAAGGCCTCGGCTGCGTCGGCCACTTGTACGCCGGTGACCTCCCGGATCCGGCCGACGATCGCCGAGTCCGCGGCGATCGCCTCCACACAGCCGCGGTTGCCGCAGTGACACAGGGGCCCGGCCGGGTCGATGGCGACGTGCCCGATCTCGCCGGCCACGCCGTGCGCGCCCGAGACGACCTGCCCGTGCACCACCAGGCCGCAGCCGATGCCCGCGCCGACGGTCACCACCGCGAAGTCGGACAGGCCCACTCCGGCGCCGAACCACTGCTCGGCGACGGTCAGCGCCCGGACGTCGTTGTCGACGGTGACCGGCAACCCGGTGGTCATCGCGGCCAGTTCGGCGAGCGGTACGTCGCGCCACTCCAGGAACGGCGAGTAGCGCACCACTCCGGCCGCGCGGTCCACATCGCCGGACACCGCGATGCCCAGTCCCTGAACCGGCACCCCGAAGCCGTCGGCCTCGGTCAGCAGCTCCTGGACGAGCCCCGCGGTCAAGGCCAGCACCGCCCTGGGATCGTGGGTCGTGAGCGGCATGTGCCGGGCGACCCTGATACGGCAGCACAAGTCGGTGAGCACGGCGATCAGTTCGTCGCCCGTCATCTTGACGCCGATGAACAGACCCCTACCGCCGTCGACCCGCACCGGGTTGGCGGGCCGCCCGAGGGACGGCTGCCGCGTGTCCTCGTCGACGTCCTCCAAGAGGTATCCGGCCTCGATGAGGGGCCGGACCGCCTTGGTGACCGCCGCCGCCGACAGCCGCGTCCGTCCGGCTATCTCCGAGCGGGTGAGCGGGCCGTGCGACAGCACGGTGGTGAAGATCTGAGCGGCGGCCGGCGTGTGTGCCGGGAACGCCTCGGTGCGAGAGGTCGAGCGCATGGCCGGAACCTAAGTCCCTTATTTTCTGCTGTCAATGAAAGAAGCAGGATTATCTTGAGAGCCACCTTTGACGGTCCAGTGACCTGCAAATGATAGATGCAGATGGGGTGTTGACATGTGATCGAAGGTCGCGGTTGGCTTTCGAGCATCTCGTGGCACCACCGGAACGTGAGGACGCCTCTCGATGATCTCCTTCGCCCCGGACACCGGGGTCTGGCTGCTGGACACACCGCGCACGTCGTACGCGCTGAGAATCGACGAGACCGGAGCACCCTGCCATCTCGGATGGGGCCCACGCCTGACGCTCGCGGAGGCCGAGGAACTCACCCTGCCGCGGCCCGTCCCGACCAGCAGTTTCGAGGGAAGACCCCCCGCCGGGGAGGAACTTCCCGTAGACAGCGGGACGCGCTACGGGCCGCCGTCGCTGCAAGTCCGGTTCGCGGACGGATCCCGCGCCTTCGAATGGCAGCCAACCGGCCATCGCGTCCACGAAGGCGAGCTGGAACTGTCCTTCCGCGACCGCCACTACCCCCTGCGGGTGGCGCTCCACTACCGCCTGCGCGGCGACACGGACGTCATCGAGCGCTGGACCGTCGTCCGCAACGCCGGCGACGAGCCCGTCACCCTGCTGCGCGCCGACTCGGCCGCATGGACCCTGCCCCCACTACGGGACTACCGGCTCAGTCGTGTCACCGGACAGTGGTCCGCCGAGACCCAACTGCACCGATCCCAACTCCCTTATGGGGAAACGGTGTTGACGAGCCGCCGCGGGATCACCAGCCATCACGCGAACCCGTGGGTGATGCTGGACGGGGGCGAGGCGACAGAGGAACACGGCCGGGTGTGGAGCGCCGCTCTCGCCTGGAGCGGGAGCTGGCGGATCACCGCGCAGCGCACCCCGGACGGGCACGCGGGATTCACCGGTGGCCTGGGCCATGACGGTACGGCCGTGCCGCTCTCGCCGGGCGAGGAGTTCACCACTCCCCCGTTCGCGGGCCTGTTCACCGACGGCGGTTTCGGCGCCGCCAGTCGCGCCTGGCACACGTACACCCTGACCCATGTCCTGCCGCATCCGGACGAGGTCGCCCCGGTGCTCTACAACTCCTGGGAGGCCACGGGCTTCGACGTCGACGAGGTCGGCCAGAAGGCGCTCGCCGAACGGGCCGCCGAGCTCGGAGTCGAGCTGTACGTCGTCGACGACGGCTGGTTCGGGGCGCGCCGCAGCGACCGGGCCGGCCTGGGCGACTGGACGCCCGCCCCCGACCGCTTCCCCGACGGGCTGGCACCGCTGGTCGAGGCCGTGCACCGGCTCGGGATGGGCTTCGGCCTGTGGGTGGAGCCCGAGATGGTGAATCCGGACAGCGACCTGTACCGCCAACACCCGGACTGGGTCCTGCACTTCACCGATCGCCCGCGCTCCGAGCTGCGCAACCAGCTCGTCCTCAACTTCGCTCGCCGGGACGTCGCGGACTGGGCGTACGGCTGGCTGACGCGACTGGTCGGCGACCACGGCATCGACTTCCTCAAGTGGGACATGAACCGGGCGTTCAGCGAGCCCGGCTGGCCCGGCCGGCAGGACGGCGCCGACCGGCTCGGCCCGCAGTACGTGCGCAATCTGTACGAGGTCATCGACCGCCTGCGCGCGGACCACCCGGCGCTGCGCATCGAGTCGTGCAGCGGCGGGGGCGGCCGGGTCGACCTGGGCATTCTGTCCCGTACGGACCAGACGTGGGCGTCGGACAACACCGATGCCGCCGACCGGATGGGGATCCAGCACGGCTACGGCCAGGTCTATCCCGCGCGCACCATGGGCTCGTGGGTCACGGACACACCGAACCAGCTCACCGGCCGCACGGTTCCGCTGCGCTTCCGCTTCCACGTCGCGATGGCCGGGGCGCTGGGCATCGGGGGCGATCTCGCGCGCTGGTCCGAGGAGGAAATGCGGGAGGGGGCCGCCCTGGTGGCCGAGTACAAGAAGGTGCGCCATCTGGTGCAGCACGGGCGACTGGACCGGCTGTCGGCACCTGCCGAGGACTCCGTATCGGTGGTCCAGTACACGGCACCGGATGCCTCCGAAGCCCTGCTGCTCGCGTACCGCCGTGTCACCCGCCACGGAGCGCCCCAATTGCCGGTCCGCCTGCGTGCCCTCACCCCGGGTACCCGTTACCGCGACACCCGCATCGGCACCGTCCATCACGCCACCGTGCTCGGCGAGTACGGGCTCCATCTCGATCTGCCGCCGGGCGACTGGTCGAGCATGGCGGTGCACCTGGTGCGGGAAATGGACGGCTGACGGCGGAGGGACCGCGACGATCGACGGCTTACGTAGTGTTACTGAAGCGCGAAGCTGGCCTCGACCCGCCTCCAGGGCGCCGAACTGCGGGACGCCGACCTGAGCAATTCCGACTTGAGCAACTCGGCCCTCAGCGAGGCGAATCTCCTGAACGCCGATCTGAGCGGTGCGAACCTCGAACACGTTGACCTGTCACGCGGTCAGCTGTCCGGCGCCAATCTCTCCAAAGCGAACCTGAAGAGCGCGAATCTGCAGAGGACGCAGCTCGACGGGAGCGACTTGCGTGGCGCGGACCTCAGTCACGCCGATGTGCGGAGCGCCAGCCTCCGCGGCGCCAACCTGATCAGGGCAAACCTGTCCCACACCCGGCTGTTCGGTGCGCGCTGGACGCTCGGCACGAAGTGGCCGACCGCCATCTATCCGGCGATCATGACCAGGTCGGTGGAAGTGGAGCCCGGCGAATGGGAGATCCGGGGCGACGGCGCCGACGAGCGCACGCAGGCGCCCAGTTCCGTATAGCCGACTGAAAGAGTTGAACGGACGAGCCGGCGAGTCGTACGACCATGCCGTCGACCGCGACACGTACGCCACCACAGCGGTTACGGAACGCCCGCTGTGGTGGCGAGCCGTGCGGTCAGGAGGGCTTGGTGGCGGAAACGGCGGTGACGGTCACCGTGTCGTCGCACTCGGCCAGTACACCGTCGTCAAGGGCGACCTGGTGGAATCCGGCGGCCGGGAGGCCCACCACCAGGGTCGGATACGTGACGGGCGTGGACCCGGATGCGCAGTAGCCGTCGGCCTCGCCCTGGACCTGGACGAACGTCAGCTTGGTCCATGCCTTGCCGCCCGGTGCGACGACCACCGTGGACGCGGAGCCCTCGGCGGTCACCGTGAGGGGATGGTTCTTCGCCGGGGAGCCATTGCCCGCTCCCGCCACGGTCGGATGGCCCTGGACGGTGCACGGCTTGGCGGACACATTGGTGAACTCGACGATCGCCGCCCCGGTTCCGGTGCCGTCCGGCCGGACGGCGGCCTGGTACATGGACGCCTCCAGGTCCGCCACGCCACAGGTCTTCGTCTTCGTGGCGGGGGTCGATGTCGGGGTCCCGGCGGGGGTCGACGGTGCGGTCGTGGCGGGCCCCGACGGCGCGGACGTCGGGGCGCTGGACTTGGAGGCCGCCGGCTTGGCCGGAACGCCCGACGGTGAACTGGCCGCCCCGGTTCCGCTTCCGCCCGGCTGGCACGCGGTCATGAGCAGTGTGGCCGCCGACGCGGTGACCATCGCCAGAGCGCCTCTGCGCATACCCGTCGCGTACTGCATGTAGTCCCCCGAAGTAGAAGTTCAGGCGCCGGTCGCTCACCGGCACTCGTGGCTTCAGAGTGCATGGGCGGCTTGCGGGGTTCACCTGCTCAAGGGTCTGTGACATGACAGTGACAGACCATGTCCCGGGCGGCGGCCTAGTACCGCTGCGCCTTGGTGAGCCGAGCCGTCAGCTGGGGCTCGGAGGGCTGCCTGCTGATGGCGATGGGCTGGGCCCGCTTCCCCGGGTCGAGGTTCTCCGCGCCGACGTACCTGGTCTCCACGACCTTGCCATCGGAGTCCTTGAAGTCGATCTGCACGGCGTACGACGCCTTCTGGTCGGTCTTGTTGGTGATGGTGACGAGCACGGCGAGCAGCCCACCGGTCTCTGCCTTGGGCAGGCCGGTCATGGCGACCTCGGACGTCGCGTTGCCGCTCCCCTGTACGTCCTTCAGCTCCTTCTTCGCGGCCGCACTGGCGCGTGCCGTGTCGGCGGAGACGGACGCCTCGAACGCCGACGCCGCGGCCGCCGCGGAGGAGGCTGCCGCCGACGCCGAGGCGCGGGCGGAGCCGATGATCGAGGAGGCGGCCGAGGCCAGGGCGGACGGCGCCGACCCGCTGAAGTTCGACGCGTTCGGCGCGGTGGGGAGGCTCACCGAGGAACCGCCGCTGTCGTTGCTGTCCGTGCTGCACGAGACGAGCACGGAGCCGCACGCGAACGCGGCCAGGAGGACAGCGATCCGGCGTGATCGGCTCGATCGGCCTCGGGCGTCGGCGGTGCGTGTGCTCATGGGGGCTCGTCCTCTTCCTTGCCTACGGGACTCCCTCATGCTCCGTGCCGGGACCGGGCTCCGCGAACGGCGCTGGACCGTTGGAGTGTCCGGTGCGACGAGGGAAGGCCTGGAGTGGCCGGAGCCTCAGGGGGTTCCCGGGCCGCCCTCCCGTTCCAGCCAGGTCTCCGCGATCGCCAGAGCCGCCGCCATGATGCTCAGCTGGGGGTTGACCTCCGGGCAGCTGGGCAGGGCCGAGGCGTCCGTGACGAGGATTCCGTGGGTGCCGCGGAGTCGGCCCTCGGGGTCGGTGGGGGCGCGCTGCGGGTCGGCGCCGGCGGCGGCTGTGCCGGTGGGGTGGAACGCCGAGAGATGCAGGTCGCGGGCGGTGACCCCGGTGAGCAGGTCGTCGAGTTCCTCCAGCGAGCGGGCGCGCGGGGCGCGGGGGACTCCGGTGAGGATCTCCTCGGCGCCCGCCGCGAAGAGCAGGCGGCCCATGGCGCGTACAGCGGTCATCAGCCGGTCGCCGTCACGGGGGTCCAGGTCGTAGCGGACGAGGGTGCGGTCCCTGCCCTGGACCCGGCCGGAGGGGCGGTCGGCGATCATGGCGCCGAGAGTCGCGAGATGGTCCGCGTCCTCCAGTTCGCGCCGCAGCTCGCGGCCCAGACCGGGGAGGACGAAACTTCCCATCCCCGGCGGGCTCGCGGTCGCCTCGATGAGGACGCCGCGGTCGTGCAGTTCCTCGATTCCGGCGCTCTGCAGCACGCCCTGCCAGGCGGTGACCGGCTCGGTGAAGCGTCCCGCGACGCTGGTGGCCGGGTGCACGCTGAGGTTGCGGCCCAGCCGTGGATGTCCGCCGAGGCCTGAGCGGCGCAGCAGGGGCGGTGTCTGGAGGGCTCCGGCCGCGGTCACGACGAGCGGGCTGAGGATCTCCAGTTCGCTGCCGTCCGGCCGCCGCGCCTGTACGCCCGCGGCGCGCGGTGCTCCCGGTCCGTCGTGGTCCACCAGGACGCGGCGGACCCGCGCGCCCGTGACGATCCGGGCCCCCGCGGCGCAGGCGTCGGGCAGGACGGACAGCTGCACGCTCTGTTTGGCTCCGGTGGGGCAGCCGACCACGCACTGGCAGGAGCCCCTGCAGCCGGGCGCGTTGCGGCGCAGCGGTCCGGCCCGCCAGCCGAGCCGCTCGGCGCCCGCGAGTGCGAGCAGGCCGTTGTTGCCGAGCACGTCGAGCGGCTGGGTGGCCACGCGGAGGGTGCGCTC
This sequence comes from Streptomyces sp. NBC_00775, assembly GCF_036347135.1. Lineage (NCBI taxonomy): Bacteria > Bacillati > Actinomycetota > Actinomycetes > Kitasatosporales > Streptomycetaceae > Streptomyces > Streptomyces sp. NBC_00775. The sequence goes on along the minus strand of NZ_CP108938.1, from coordinate 10,148,412 downwards.
GATCTCGTCGAGCCGGGCCCCGAGGCCCTCGGCGAGCCCGAACCCGTACGCACTGCTCCATCGGTCCAGCACATGCTCCGGAGTCCGGTAGCAGGTACCGGAGTTGACGACGGTGGTGCCGCCGACCGCGCGGCCGACCGGCAGCAGCAGCGGCGGGTTGCCGACGGCGACGGTGGCGCCGCCGTCCCGGTACAGCTCGGCGAAACGGTCGAGTGGTGTCCGGCGTCCGAAGGAGGCCGTCGAGTGGTGTTCGCCCTCCTCCAGGACGACCACGCTCAGTCCGGCGCGCGCGAACGTCCGGGCGGCCACGGCACCGCCCGCGCCGGACCCGACGACCACCACATCGGCGGTGGAGCGTGTCGGCCACTCGTGCGCCGGGGTGCAGTCGAGGGGCGGGTCCGCGGGTGCCGTCACAGCAGCGGCGGGCGTGGCGGGCATGCGCTCGGTTCCCGCCGCCAGCAACACGGGCACCTTGAGGACGTCGAGCAGCGGGGCGAGCCGGGGGTGTGCGGCCAGCGAGCCGAGCACGCTCTCGCGTTCGTCGGGGGCGAGTGCGGCCAGGCGTCTGCCTGTGCGCAGGACGGCGTACGTCTCCAGGGCCGCGACGGCCGTGTGCAGCCCGGCGCGGGCGGGCCGGGGCAGCGCGGCGAGCACCGTGTCGAGCCGCTGCGGCACGCGTGCGGGCCAGCTCTCGTCACCGGTGTCGGCGAGCAGCGCGGCAACGAATCCGTCGGCGGTCACCGCTCGCCCGCCTCGGCGTGCGCGGTGCCGTCCAGGACCCAGGAGGCCTCCGGGCGCCAGCGGCCCCACCAGCGCTCCAGCACGATGCGGGCGTCGGCGGACTCACTGTTGCGGCACACCGCGCGGGTTCCGTCCGGGTCGCGGTACTCCAGGGTGAGGGTGCGTTCGGCGGGCTGGTCGACCTCGACGCGGATGCGGCGCAGCGCCGTCCGGCCGGTCACCGTCCACTCGGGGAGGCCGAACGCGGCCCGGAACCGCCCGACGCCCAGCCAGCCCACCGCCGACCGTTCCGCCCGTCGCGGCCAGGTCCTGCCCTGGCGGCGCAGCCGCAGGAACACCAGCGGAGGCAGCCGCCGCAGGCCCGGCCGGGTGGACACCGCCGCGACGATCTCCAGGACGTCGCCGTCACCGAGCTCCGCGTGGAGCCAGGTCCACCGGTGAGCGTTGCCGTGCCCGTAGATGCGCGCCGAGGCGCCGGGTGCGCCGCGCGGCGTCAAGGTGTGTTCCCCGTAGGAGAATTCGCCGTCGTACGTGGCCCGCGCGGCCGGGAGCATCTGGGCGGCGGGCAGCAGGGGGCGGCGCCAGGACCAGCGCGGGAAGGTGAACAGGGGTGGTGCTTGCGGGCGTTCGGTGAGCCTCCAGTGGAAGTCACCCGCGCTGCCCGCGAGTTGCCCCGGGTCGGCCGTGACCTTGTCTCCCGCGAACCCGTCCGAGGGCCGGGTCCAGGGAACGGGCCCGAAGCGGGCATGCCGCACCTCGCCCTCGCGGGGGAACGCCGCGACCCATCCGTGGGCGAACGGTTCGGATCCGTCGGCGGGCGCGGTCAGTTCGTGGTGCAGCCAGATCCCGGTGCCGCTCGCCGGATCGGTCAGCGTGGTGTACCAGACCTCGGTGCGGCCCGGTGTGCCGTTCCAGCGCGGCGCGAAGTGCTCGGACCGGCTCTCGCGCCGGGGGAAGCGGAAGCTGAGGAGGAACGGCGCGAGGCCGGTCGCGAGCGGGAAGCGCAGGACACCCTCGCCGGCCCGCGCGTCACCCTCGTACAGCGTGAACGGCAGGACGGTCATCGACTCCAACGGGCGGCGCGCGGTGACGGACTTCCAGCCGTCCAGGGTGAGGCCGCGGCCGTCGGCGGTGAACGCCAGTCGGTAGCGGATGCGCCGCCTGGCCAGCGGTGACACCTCCAACTCGCCCTCGGCGTCAGGGGCGTCGGCGAACCCGGCGATCCGAACGCGGCCGGTCACGCGCGCCCGGGTGGTGCGATGCGGGCGCAGAATCCCGTCGGCTTCGGCGCGCAGGTCGAGGCGTATGCGGCGCTCCCCTGTCTCGGTGTCGAGCCGGACCGTGCCGAGCATCGTCTCCTTGAACGCGGTACCCCTCATGCGAGACCGTCCAGCATGATGCGCTCGGTCGCCCGCAGATAGGCGTCGGCTGTCGTGTGCGCCTGCCGGGCGTCTTGGGATGTCACCGCCTCCACCACCGGGGCCAGCCGTTCGTACGCCGCCGCCGGGTCGGTGAAGGGCCCCTTGAGCAGGGAGCGAACGGGCAAGTAGGCGTTGAAGAGCGTGTTCGTCAGCAGGACGTAGACACGGTTGCCGGTGGCCCGGGCGAGGGCACGGTGCACCTCGACGTCGGCGAGCTGCACCGCGTCGGCGCCGTCGGCCTCCCGTACGGCTTCCAGCAGCGCGCGCAGTTCGGCCCGCTGGGTGCGGGTGGCTCGCGCCGCGGCCCGTTCGGCGATCAACGCCCCCACACCACGCCGCACTTCGAAGATCTCGTGGACCCATTTCGCATCGTGCCGCACGAGCATGGGCAGCAGGTCCGCGCCGCCCAGGCGGGCATAGTCGCGCACCCGGGTCCCCACACCGTGCCGGGTTTCCAGCAGGCCCGCCTGGACGAGCCGGCCGAAGGCGTGCTTGAGCGTGGTCCGGGTGACTCCGTAACCGTCGGCGAGTTGACGCTCCGGAGGAAGGTAACTCCCCGCCGGATGACGGCCGTTGAGTATGTCCGTGCGCAGCCGGTCTTCCAGGACGTCCACGATGGTCTCGCGGGGCAGTGCCTCCACGGTTCCCCCTCCGGCAAGTGGATGAGTGGATGATCCACTGAACCAGTGGCCGTCCTTCTCGGTCAACCCCTCTTCCACAAACGGCCGTTAGCCGCTCATCGCCGAGCCGAGCGCGAGCCACTCCTCGTCCGGCAGGCCGAGGAGGCGTTCGATCCGCTCACTGTCCTGGGGCGACGGAAGTTGGACCAGACCAATTGTGTGTGAATCGTTGACATGTACGCCGCCCGGGAGAATTCTGAGAGCGCTCTCAAGAGGAACCGGACGACTGTCGTCCGCAGGAATCCACCTCGCTGAAACCCCCACATCAAGGAGGAAGAGAGTGCCTGGAAAACCCACCTGGCGGGCCTTGGCAGCGGCGGCGGCCACGCTCACCGCGGCGCTGTTGACGTTCGGGGCCCCGTCCCGGGCCGAGGCCGCCGTCCCGGCGACCATCCCGCTGAAGTTCACGAACAACTCCGGCCGCAGCGACCCGATTTACATCTACGACCTCGGCACACTGCTGTCCACCGGCCAGCAGGGCTGGGCCGACGCGAACGGAACGTTCCACGCCTGGCCCGCGGGCGGCAATCCCCCGACGCCCGCGCCCGACGCGTCGATCGCGGGGCCGGCCAATGGACAGTCGAAGACGATCCGGATCCCCAAGTTCTCCGGACGGATCTACTTCTCCTACGGGCAGAAGCTCGACTTCCGGCTGACGACCGGCGGCCTGGTGCAGCCGGCCGTGCAGAATCCGAGCGACCCCAACCGCAACATCCTCTTCAACTGGTCCGAGTACACACTCAATGACTCCGGACTGTGGATCAACAGCACACAGGTCGACATGTTCTCCGCGCCCTACGCCGTCGGAGTCCAGCTCGCCGACGGCACGACGAAGAACACCGGCCACCTCAAGGCAGGTGGGTACAACGGGTTCTTCAACGCCCTGCGGGGTCAGCCGGGCGGCTGGGCCAATCTGATCCAGACCCGGTCCGACGGCACCGTCCTGCGGGCCCTCGCTCCCGGCCACGGCATCGAGGCGGGCGCGCTGCCGGGCACCGTCATGGACGACTACGTCAACCGTGTGTGGCAGAAGTACAGTTCGTCGACGCTCACGGTGACGCCGTTCGCCGACCAGCCGAACACGAAGTACTACGGCCGGGTGTCCGGTGACGTCATGAACTTCACCAACAGTGCCGGAGCCGTCGTCACCAGCTTCCAAAAGCCCGACTCCGACAGCATCTTCGGCTGCTACAAGCGTCTCGACGCGCCCAACGACCTGGTGCGCGGCCCCATTTCACGCACGCTGTGCGCGGGCTTCAACCGCTCCACACTCCTGGTCGATCCCAACCAGCCCGACACCACCTCGGCGAACTTCTACCAGGACACGGTGACCAACCAGTACGCCCGCAAGATCCACGCGCAGATGGCCGACGGCAAGGCCTACGCGTTCGCCTTCGACGACGTCGGCAACTACGAGTCGCTCGTCCACGACGGGAATCCGCAACAGGCCTACATCACGCTGGATCCGTTCAGCTGACGGATCGTTCCGGGGTGGCGGAGTCCCGCGCGGGACTCCGCCACCCCTTCACATCCCGTCGTCGGGATCGGGATCGAGGCAGAGCACGGGGACCCGCTGGACGAGGTTGTTGACGAAGCCGCCCCGGTTCCACGGCTGTTCCAGGGGCTGGGTGTGGCCCTCGGCGTCGGTGGCCCGCGCGCTGAGCACATGGTGGCCGGGTGTGGCCGTCCAGTCGAAGCGCCAAGGGCGCCAGGCCCAACGCGGGCCGCTTCCCCCGTCCAGGTGCGCCGCGGACCAGGACCGTCCCGCGTCCCGGCTCACCTCGACCCCGGTCACCGGCGCGCGCCCCGACCAGGCCCGGCCCTCCAGCGCCACGACACCCGGCCGGACCACCCGGGTCCGGGACATGAAGTCCGGGAAGCCGGGCGGGATCAGCAGGGCACGCGGGGCGATCCAGGTGACCGGTTCGCCCTCGTCGCCGACGCCCTGCCGCAGCCGGTAGGCCACGGCCTGCTGGAATCCCGTGAAGGGCGTGTCCGACACCGTGATGTCGCGCAGCCACTTCACGTGTGCCATGCCGTACCAGCCGGGCACCACCAGCCGCACCGGATGTCCGTGCTGGGGTGGCAGCGGGGCGCCGTTCATCCCGTACGCCACAAGCACCTCGGGCTCGCCGCTCATGGCCACGTCCAGCGGAAGGGCACGCTGGTAGTCCTGCTCGACCCCGCGCTCGACACCGTGATCGGCCCCGGTGAACACCACGTCCACCGCCCCGGGTTCGACGCCGGCCTCGGCGAGCAGCACCCGCAACGGCACGCCGGTCCACTCCGCCGTACCGACCGCCTCCACCAGCCACGGCTGACTCACCGGCCGGGGCGTCAGCAGGGCCCGCCCATTGCCCGCGCACTCCAGCGTCACCCGTTGCGTGACCGCGGGATACGCCTTCAAGTCAGCGATCCCCAGCAGCAGCGACCGCCGCACCCGTCCCCCGAGCGTGAGCTGCCACGAGGAACTCGCGGCGTAGGGGATGTCGTAGTGCGTCAGTACGTAGTGCAGACCCGGCGGCGTGACGTCGTACCGCAGAGCCTCCAGCGGCATCCCATGATTCCGGGCGGCGAGGGCCAGCTCCTCCTGGCTGACGCCCTCTTCCGGGCCGGCCAGCCGGGCAGGTCCACTCACATCGTCGAGGCGATGACCCATGCCCGCATTGTCCGCCTTCCCGGCGCGCGGAGGCTAGGCGGACGGCGGACGGATACTTCGGTCCACCAGGTCGTGCCAGCCGGACTCCAGGCGCTCCAGCGGCATGTCGCGCTGGCGGCTCAGGTGGTGGATCAGGGCGGGTTCCAGGTATCCCATCAGGGTCTGGGCGACGAGTTCGATGTCCGCGGCCGGGCGGACCTGGCGCAGCAGCATGCAGACGTGCATGAAGCGAACACGGTACGGGGCGGAGCTGAAGCGGCGGGAGGCGTCGGGCTCCGCCGCGAGGTACAGGTCGAGCCGCTCGGAGGTCTGGCGCACGGCGCGACAGCCGAAGGCGTGCAGTCGCTCCGCCGGTGACGCGCCGGGGCCGAGCGGGGGCGGACCGCTGATGAAGTCGGCCTGGAACCGCTGCTCGGTGTGGTCGAGCAGCGCCATCAGCAGGCCGGTGCGGTCGCCGAAGCGCCGGAAGACGGTGCCCTTGCCCACCGAGGCCTCTGCGGCGACGGCCTCCATCGTCACATTGGCCACCCCGTGCTCCTCCACCAGCCGGGCGGCGGCCTCCAGCAGACGCGCGCGGTTGCGTGCGGCGTCGGCGCGCAGCTGCGGGGCGTCACCGGGCGCGGTGAGCTCCGTCAGCACGGGTTCGTCGGACGGTTCCTGTCGCTTCGGGAACGGCGGGAGCGGGGTGGACATGAAGCCAGCGTAACGGCACACGGGGAAAACTGGACTCCGGTCCGCTTCAGTGCTACAACTTTAAACGGACCTCGGTCCGCTTTATTGCGGCAATGTTTCAGCTTCGGGAGTTACTCATGTCTGTACGTATCCTCGCGCTCGTCGGCAGCCTGCGTGCCGGCTCCCACAACCGCCAGCTCGCCGAGGCGGCCGTCAAGCTCGCCCCGGAAGGCGCCGAGGTCGAGCTCTTCGAGGGCCTGGCCGAGATCCCCTTCTACAACGAGGACATCGACGTCGAGGGCAGCGTGCCCGCCGCCGCTGCCCGGCTGCGCGAGGCCGCCGGCCGCGCCGACGCCTTCCTGCTCTTCTCTCCCGAGTACAACGGCACGATCCCGGCCGTGCTGAAGAACGCCATCGACTGGCTGTCCCGCCCGTATGGCGCCGGCGCCTTCACCGGCAAGCCGGTCGCCGTGGTCGGCACCGCGTACGGCCAGTTCGGCGGCGTATGGGCGCAGGACGACGCCCGCAAGGCCGTGGGCATCGCGGGCGGCACCGTCCTGGAGGACGTCAAGCTCTCCATCCCCGGCTCCGTGGTCCGCTTCGCCGAGACCCACCCGGTCGACGACGCCGAGGTCGCCGCCCAGCTGACGGAGGTCGTCAGCCGTCTGCACACCCAGGTCGGCGAAGTCGCCGCCGCCTGACAACTCCCGTGAGGGCCGGTCCGGTTCAGCCGGGCCGGCCCTTTCGTATGTCTCAAGATCGCCACCGCGTGTCTCAAGACCGCCACCGTATGTCCCCGGCGTCTCCTGGATCTTGGCGGAACGAAATCCTCCGCGCCAAGATGCCCGCATGAAGGGTGATCTCTTTTCCAGTGACCACATGGTGCAGCCCGCCGTCGCGCCGGGCATGACCATTCAGAACGCCAAGTCCATCAAGTACGCCGTCAACGGCGAGATGCGGGCACGGCAGGGGGCGATGGTCGCCTACCGGGGGAATCTGCAGTTCGAGCGCAAGGGCCAGGGCGTGGGCGGCATGCTCAAGCGGGCGGTGACCGGTGAGGGGCTGCCGCTGATGACCGTCCGCGGGCAGGGCGAGGCCTGGTTCGCGCACGAGGCGCAGAACTGTTTCATCGTCGGCATCGAGCCGGGCGACGTGTTCACCGTCAACGGGCGCAACGTCCTGTGTTTCGACGCCACCTTGTCGTACGAGATAAAGACCGTGAAGGGCGCGGGCATCACCGGCGGCGGCCTGTTCAACAGCGTCTTCACCGGCCACGGCGGTCTGGGACTGATCTGCGAGGGCAACCCGCTGGTCATACCCGTCTCGCAGCAGCAGCCGGTGTACGTCGACACGGACGCCGTCGTCGGCTGGACCGCCCATCTGCACACCTCGCTGCACCGCTCGCAGTCGATCGGCTCGATGATCCGCGGCGGTTCCGGTGAGGCGGTGCAGTTGAAGCTGGAGGGCGAGGGTTACGTCGTCGTGCGTCCCAGCGAGGTGACGCCGCAGAAGGCACAGCAGCACTGACACCCAGGCCGCGGACGAAAGGGCGCCCCGCCGGATGGCGGGGCGCCCTCATGTGGTGCGTCAGCGCCCCGCGGCGGGGGTGTTGGCGGCCGTCACATTGACGGCGGCCCAGGCCTTGTTGACCGTCTTGTACTCGGTGCTGCTCGACCCGTACATGTCGGCGGCGGCCTTGAGAGTGGCCTTCCGCGCGTCATGGAAGTCGGTCGTGGAGACCATGTAGCGGGTGAGCGCCCGGTAGAAGATCGCGGTGGCCTTGGTCCGGCCGATGCCGGTCACCGTCGAACCGTCGTACGTCGGCGAGTCGTACGTCACCGAGCCGATCGTCTTGCGGCCGCTGCCCTCGGCGAGCAGGTAGAACGCGTGCGAGGAGACGCCGGAGCCCGCGTGGACCTCGGTGTCGTAGACCTCGGGCGCCCAGTAGTCGACCGTGCCTTCGAGCTTGTCGAGGGAGGGGTGGTCGAGGCGGCGCAGGAACTTCTGCTCCAGGCCCAGCTTCTCGCCCAGGAGGTAGTTCGGCGGGTTCTTCGGGTTGTTGGCCGAGAACTCGACGTTCGAGCCGAAGATGTCGGCGAGCGACTCGTTCAGGGAGCCGGGCTCCCCGTACTGGTTGCCGTCCTGGTCCACGCGGGTGGGTTCGAGGGCGGCGGTGGCGTCGACGACGCCGTGCGTCAGCTCGTGACCGGTGACGTCGAGGACGACCAGGGGCTTCTTGAACAGGTCGCCGTCACCGTCGCCGTACAGCATGCAGCCGCACGTCGAGTCCCAGAAGGCGTTGCCGACCTTGTTGCCGAAGTGGACCATCGCGTGGGCACCGGCGCTGTTGTTCTTGATGCCCTTGCGGCCGAAGGTCTTCTTGTAGAAGTCCAGCGTCTTGGTGATGCCGTACTGGGCGTCGACCGCGGCGGTGGCACGGCTGGACGTGGTGCCGTTGCCCCACTTGTTGTCGCCGTCGGTGAACTTCTTGCCACCGGCGAAGGATTCCAGCTCCTGGCCCCTGGCGTCCCGGGTCTCGGTGTTCCACCGGGTCCGGTCCTTGAGCAGGAAGCTGGTCCGCGCGGTCTGCGTCGTGCTCAGCGCCACCTTGCCCGCGAAGAGCGAGGCGCCGCTGCCGGTGACCGTGGCCGGGTAGTGGCCCGCCGCGGTCGCGCCGCTGATGCCGGTCAGCCCGGTGACCGCCGTACCCGTCTCGGGGGTCGCCGACTCACCCCGCTTGCGCAGCGTCTCCTCCAGGGACGGCGAGATGAACTCGTCGCTGTCGGGGGTGCTGCTGCGTACCTTGCCGGTCTGGGCGTCCACGACGACCGTGCGGGAGCCGCCGGCCTCCGTGGTGTCGCTGTCCGTCACGCGCACCTGGTAGGCGAGCGCGGCGGCGCCGTCACGGGCGTCGACGACCAGTTCGGCGCTGCCCGCGTCACCCTTGGCGACCGCGGCGGCCTTCTGCTCGGCCTGCTGGGGCGTCAGCTTCGCCTCGGTGGTGGCCGGCTTGACCACGTGGTCGGCCGCCCGGGTCACACCGAGGTAGCCGGACTGCCTGCTGAGGTGGACGACCAGGTCGCCGCCGAGGACCGGGAGGCCCTGGTGGGTGCGGACGAAGCGGACGTGCTGCTTGCCGTCCGGGTCCGTCATCACGTCCTTGGCCTGAAGGGTGTCGCCCTGGGTGACACCGGTGGCCGACGCGTGAGCGAACGCCGCGGCCCTGGCGGCGTCCACCGGCGAGGAGGCCGAAGCCGCCGCGCGGGCGGGCGAGTCGGGCGCGGCCGCGAAGGCGGAGCCCGCCGGGAGAGTGGCGGCCGTCGTCACCGCGACGGCTATCGCCACGCGGCGTATGTGGGGTCTACGCACTGAGTTCCTTCGAACAGGGCGGCCGGGATCGCCAACCACCACGAGGCACGGCGCTGTTGGGCGCCGTGGGAGCTGTTGGGCCCCGAGGCGAAACCTTCACAGATTTCTCATGTACATGTAAAGACGAAAGATCCCTTTTATTGGTTTCTGGGCGATCTCTTTACGAATGTTCACTTCTCGGTGATCAACGGGTGACCAACTGCGCGCCGTCCGGACAGATGTGAGGGGGAATGAGGCGGTTGCCTGGTGAGGCCCATCGACACGCGTATGTGACCCATGTCGCAGCGCCGGAGGTGTCAGATGGTGCGGTGGGCGAGGGAGGACAACAGGGTGCGCAGCTCCCCGGCGGGGCGCGGGGCGAGCGACGCGTCCGCCAGCAGCGCGTCCGCCGCGGCGAGATGACGGCGGGCCTCACGCAGGGCCCCCGTGCGACCGCCGGCCCGCTCGACGAGGGACGCCGCGTGGCGAACGGCGGCGTCGTCGAGGGCGGCCGGTGAGGCGAGGAGTTCGGCGAGCGCACCGTGGCCGGGCGCGTTCAGGGCGACGAGAACCGGGAGGGTCTTCTTCCCCTGGCGCAGGTCGCCGTGGACCGGTTTGCCCGTGACGGCTGGATCGCCCCAGATGCCCAGAAGGTCGTCGGCGATCTGGAAGGCCACCCCGAGATGGCGCCCGGCGCGGTCCAGGGCGGTCGTGGTCTCCTGCCGCGCTCCCGCCAGTTGGGCGCCCAGGGCCAGCGCGCAGCCGAGCAGCGCACCCGTCTTGTGCTCGGCCATCGTCTCGTACTCCCCCACACCGACCGCCCCGGGTCCGCTCCAGGGGCGGTCGGCGAACAGCAGGTCGTCCGCCTGGCCGCGGACCAGGTCGCGCAAGGCCGTGGTCAGCTGCCGTACGGCCGCGGCGGCGTGCGCGGTCGCGGGCCCCGCGGTGAGGGTCTCCACGGCCAGGGCGAACAGCGCGTCGCCCGCGAGGACGGCGGGACCCGTGCCGTACGCCTTCCACACGGCGGGGCGGCCGCGGCGCAGTGCGTCGCCGTCCATGATGTCGTCGTGGAGCAGCGAGAAGGTGTGCACGAGTTCCACGGCGACGGCGCCCGGCACGCCCGCTTCGGCGGGACCGCCGGCCGCCTCCGCGCCCAGTACGGCGAGCGCCTGCCGTACGCCCTTGCCCTGGCTGTGGGTCGCGGGGGCGCCGCCCACCTCGCAGCGGCCGAGCGCGTATCCGGCCATCTCCGCCACCCAGGGGTGCAGACCGCCGATCACCTCCGCCAGGGCGGGGGCGACGATTTCGCGGCAGCGGATCAGGATCTCCGGCGCGGCGGGCGGCGACTGCAGGGCCGTACCGAGAGGGGTCATCGGGCAGCCTCCGCGTCCACGCTCCCGGCCGGTGTGAGGCCGAGTTCGGTCCGCGCCCGCTCGACCATGTCCCGGGCGTGCCGCAGCCCGATCCCCTCCAGCACCCGTGCCAGTTCGGCCAGTTCGGCGGCGGTCTCGGCGCGGTCGCGGCCCAGGCGCGCCAGGGACTTGACGAGACCGAGCCGCGACAGGGCCCGGCCACGGGGCTCGCTCATCGCCTCGAACTCCGCGAGCGCCTGCGCGTAGACGTCGCGGGCCTCCTCGTACCGCCCGGCCCGGTAGAGGACGTTGCCGCGCATCTTGTGGTTGTAGGCGAGCGCGCCGGACAGGTTCATCGCCCGGCAGGACACCTCCGCCTCGCCGAGCAGTTCCAGCGCGCGGTCCACGTCCCTGTCGCGTACGGAGACGATGTCCGCGAGGCCGCGCAGGGCCCAGGCGTGACCGCGCCGGTCCTCGGCGCGGGCGGCGATCTGGGCCGCCTCCTCGAACATGGCGTACGCGGTGTCGTAGGCGCCGGTGTTGCGGTGTATCTGCGCGATGCCCTCCAGGGCCCACACGGTGTGGCGGGCCTCGCCCCGTTTGCGGGCCTCGGCCAGGAGCTGTTCGTGCAGCGCGGTCACGGCCGCGTAGTCGCCCTGGATACGGCCGGTCTCCGCCATCCCCGCCAGGGAGTAGCCGCGGACGACCACATCCCCCGCCTCCTGGCCGAGTTCGGCGGCCAGCCGCAGCAGCCGCCACGCCAGCGGGAACGCGCCTCGCTGCCGGGCCAGCGTGCCGCCGCTCCACAGCGCCCATGCCATCGCTCCGGTGTCGCCGGCCTCGCGGGCGGTGCGGTAGCTCGCCTTCCACGCCCGGTCGGCATCCGCCACCTGCCCGAGGCGGCGGTGCGCCTCGGCGACCGCGAGCCCCGAACGGGCCGCCTCGGCCCGCGCCCCCGCGCGCTCGGCGGAGCGCAGTTGCTCGGTGCCGGCCGCGAGGACGTCGGTCAGTGACGAGTTCACGGACAGGGTGGTCAATGCGCCCTGGTACTCCGGGGCGAAGGCCTTGCCGTACATGAATGCCTTTCCGTCTGCCACCGGTCGGCCGCGTTCGCTCGCGGGCCGGCGGTGATGGCTGTTGCTGGCTTCAGCGGGTCGGCGGCCTGTGACGGTTCAGCTATACGCACGACGTATACACGATATGTATACGCAGAGCGTATAGCACGTCGGATTTCCACCTGGGAATCCCTTACTCACCAAGGTTCACGCGCTGCCCACCCGTTGCCGATCAAGACGACGGCGGCGCCCGCAAGGTTGCCTGGCCTTGCGAGGAAGCCGAAATTGCGCTGCGAGGAAGCGTGAACGAGCCACAGAATGGCGGAAGTTGACCTCTCACCCCGGAAGCAGGCGCCCATGCCCGCAAGCCCGATGCACGCCGACGAGGCGCGGATCGACGACTCGCTCGTACGACGGCTGCTGGCCGCGCAGTTCCCGGTGTGGGCCGACCTGCCGTTGAAGCGCGTCGAGTCGTCCGGCACCGTCAACGCCGTCTACCGGCTCGGCGACGACATGGCCGTACGCCTCCCGCGCATCCCGGCGGGCGCCGGTGACGTGGAGAAGGAGGGGGAATGGCTGCCACGGCTCGCGCCGCTGCTGCCCTTCGCCGTGCCCGAGATCCTCGCCATCGGTGTGCCCGGGGAGGGGTACCCGTGGTCCTGGGCCGTGCTCCGCTGGCTCGACGGCGAGCTTCCCGTCCCCGGCCGCCTCCCTGACGCCCAGGCGCTGGCCGTCGATCTCGCCCGATTCGTCGCCGCGCTGCGACAGGTCGACCTGCCCGGCGGGCCGCCCGCCTACCGGGGCGGGCCCCTGACGGCGGTGGACGGCGAGACGCGCTCCGCGATCGCCGAGCTCCACGACGTGATCGACACGTCGGCCGCGACCGCGGCCTGGGAGGCCGCGCTGGCGGCACCTCGATGGACCGGCCCGCCCGTGTGGGTCCACTCCGACCTGATGCCGATGAACCTGCTCACCCACCAGGGCCGCCTCGGCGCCGTCCTCGACTTCGCCACCCTCGGCACCGGCGACCCCGCCAGCGACCTCATCCCGGCCTGGAATCTCCTCCCCGCCGAGGCGAGACCCGCGTTCCGAAGCGCCGTGGGCACCGACGACGCCATGTGGGCGCGGGGGCGCGGCTGGGCCCTGTCCATGGCCCTGACCCAACTCCCGTACTACCGCACCACGAACCCCGTCATCGCGGCCAACGCCGAGCATGTGATCGGTGAGGTCCTTGCCGACCTCTAGCCCGGACTCGTACGAGATCCGCTACGGGTGGACACGCCGAGGGGCGTGGATCGCGCCGACGCCGGCGTCGTTCATGGGCGTCGGCCTCCTTCCGGGCGCCGAGCCACCTGTCGGTTATCTCCTGGAACCTTCCGGGGCACCACGATGTCGACTCGCGGCATGGTGCTGTGCCGGCTGGATCCCGCCCGGCTCAAGGAAGCGGTCCAGGGGTTCGCCCCCGGGGTACGGGTCTTCGGCGACGTCGACTAGGACTCCGCGAGCGCTTGCGTGCCCAACACGCCCAGCAGCGCGACCCGTTCGGCGTCCTGGGTGCCGGGCTCGGCCGTGTAGAGCATGATGCGCAGGTCGCCGCCCGCGACGCTGAGGATGTCGCAGTCGAGGGTCACGGGCCCGACCTGGGGGTGGTCGACGGTCTTGCGGGACGCCTCGTGGTGGCCCACGGCTCCGGACTCCCACAGTTCGGCGAACCGGTCGCTGTTCGCGCGCAGTTCCGCGATCAGGCGCCGTAGCCGCTGGTCGGCCGGATACCGGCTCGCGGTCGCGCGGAGGTCGGCGACGAGCGTGGCCTCGAAGGTGCGCCGCTCCTCGAGGGTGTGGCGGACGCGGCTGCCCGGGCCGATGAAGTTGCGCCAGACGCCGTTGCGTTCGTTGCCGCGCCAGCCCGACGGATCGCCCAGCAGCGCCGCGTACAGCGGGTTGGCCAGCAGCAGGGTCCACGCCGCGTCGTAGACCGCGGCGGGCGTGCCGGTGAGCCGGTCCAGCAGCCGGTGCACGCCCGGCGTGATGTGGGCGGGCACCATGTCACGCCCCGGCGGTACGAGCCCGGCGACATGGAACAGATGCTCGCGCTCGGCTCCGGACAGCCGCAGCGCGCGGCCCAGCGCCTCGACGACCTGCTCCGACGGGTTGGCCGCCCGGCCCTGTTCGAGGCGGGTGACGTAGTCGACCGAGATCCCGGCCAGCAGGGCCAGCTCCTCGCGGCGCAGCCCGGCGGCGCGACGGTGGCCGCCGGCCGGCAGTCCGGCCGCCTCCGGCGGGACCCGGTCGCGCCAGCGCCGCACCATCTGCCCGAACTCCGTACTCGCCATGCCATCAACTGTGCACCGCCCGGCGCGGACATGCCTGGTACCGACAGTCCCAGGAAGACAGGACTCCTGGCTGCCCGCACCGTCGCGCCGGAACCTGGACCCATGACTACGACACTGATCACCGGAGCGAACAAGGGGCTCGGTTTCGAGACCGCCCGTCAGCTCATCGAGGCAGGCCACACCGTCTACATCGGCAGCCGGGACCCGGAGCGCGGGCGACGGGCCGCCGAACAGCTGGGGGCGCGGCTGGTCGTCCTCGACGTCACCGACGACGCGTCCGTCGCCGCCGCCGCGAAGACCATCGAGGCCGACGGCGGACTCGACGTGCTCGTCAACAACGCCGGCGTCGAAGGGCGCGGCGAGGGGAACACCGTGGTCGGCGCCGCGGACGTGACCGCCGACATGATGCGATCGGTGTTCGAGACGAACGTCTTCGGCGTGGTACGCGTCACCCACGCGTTCCTGCCGCTGCTGCGGCGGTCCGCCGCCCCCGTCGTGGTGAACGTGAGCAGCGGCCTCGGCTCAATGGCCCTCGTCACCGCCCCCGACACCCCGACGTACGCCTACCCGGGCCTCGCCTACCCGGCGTCCAAGACCACCGTCAACATGATCACCGCGCAGTACGCGAAGGCGTTCCCGGCCATGCGGATCAACGCGGTGGAGCCGGGCTACACCGCGACCGACCTGAACGGCCGCACAGGTACGCAGACCGTCGCGGAGGGCGCCGAGATCATCGTCCGCATGGCGCGGACCGGCCCGGACGGACCCACCGGCGGCTACTTCGACGCCTCGGGACCGGTCCCCTGGTGAGCGAGACGACCACACCGGGCATGGAACATATATTCGATTACGGGGGTACGCTGGTCGCATGGCCATGCACCTCCAGGGCTCGCTCTTCGACCAGACGGACGAGCTCCACCTCACTCCGCTGAACCGGATGCGCCGGACCGCGCTGGGCGCCGGGGCCTGGATCGACCTGCTGCCCGGGTGGCTCGGCGGGGCCGACGCGCTCTTCGACCGGCTCGCCGCGGAGGTGCCGTGGCGAGCCGAGCGACGGCAGATGTACGAGCACGTGGTGGACGTACCGCGGCTGCTCGCCTACTACCGCGCGGGCGACCCGCTGCCGCATCCGATCCTGGACGAGGCCCGGGACGCGCTGTCCGCGCACTACACCACCGAGCTGGGCGAACCGTTCACGACGGCCGGGCTCTGCTACTACCGGGACGGCCGGGACAGCGTGGCCTGGCACGGGGACAAGATCGGACGGGGCGCCCGTGAGGACACCATGGTCGCCATCCTGTCGGTGGGCGCCCCACGCGATCTGCTGCTGCGGCCGCGCGGTGGCGGGGACACCGTGCGGCGCCCGCTCGGCCACGGCGACCTGATCGTGATGGGCGGCTCCTGCCAGCGCACCTGGGAGCACGCCATCCCCAAGACGGCGCGGGCGGCGGGACCTCGGATCAGCATCCAGTTCCGGCCGCACGGGGTGAACTGAGTCCGCGGTCACACCGAGCGGAACGCGCTACCACTCTCCGAGGGACACCTCACGGTGTGAGCTGGCTCTGCACCGTCGGTGCGTACCGTTCGACGATGTCGTCGATCGTGGTGGCGCGCAGGTGGGTACCGCGCGCGATGCCGTACATCACGCCGAGGCCGAGCAGGGTGCTGACGACGAGTTCGGCGCGCAGGCCCGCGTCGGGACCGGTGAGGCGCCCGGCGAGGCGGTCGCTGACCTGGGCACGGAAGTTGGCGCGGAGTATGTCGCCCTGCTCGCCCTGGAGCGGGGCGAAGACGATCCGCAGAATGGGGTCGGCGCCGCGCTGGGTCTGGCCTTCGAGAAGATGGCGGACCATATGGCGGCCGAGGTCCTCCAGCGGCGCGTCCAGCAGGGCGTCGGCGTCGGACTCGAAGGACATCACGCGCGCGAACAGCGCGTCCTTGTTACCGAAGTACTTGAGGATCAGCGGCGCGCTCACTCCCGCCCGGTCGGCGACCGCCTTGAGCGTGATGTCCGCGTGCGCATGCCGGGCCAGCAGATAACGGGCCGCACGCAGGATGGCCGCCTTCGTCGCCTCCGCGTCACGGCGCGGCGGTGCGGCGGGGGGTGCCGTGAGACCGGGGTGCGGGGTGGTCACGGTGCTCATGCTCCTTCGAGGGCTTCGTCGCGGGGCGCAGCCGTACGGCGGCGGGCGCGCCGGGTGTCGCTTGAGGCGGGGTCGGCGGGTATGGCGAGGGCGGCGGCGCAGGCCACCAGTGCGACCGTACCCGCCATGGCGAAGGCCAGCAGATAGCCGTGCAGCGTGGGCACCGGGGCGCCACCGATCAGGCTCGTGTGGTGGACGAGTACGGCGGCGACGGCGGCGCTGCACACGGCCTGTCCGATGGTGCGCATCAGGACGTTGACGCCGTTGGCGGACGCGGTCTGCCCGGGGGGAACGGCGCGCAGGATGAAGGTGGGGAGGGCCGAGTACGCGAAGGTCGTGCCCGTCGCGCAGACGGTCGAGCCCACGATGATCACCCACAGGTCGCGGCTGTCCGCGATGCGGATGACATAGCCGAAGGCGATGATCGCGGCCCCGATGGCCAGCGTCACGCGCGGACCGCGGGCCGCCGAGATGCGCGCCGACACGGGCGACAGCAGCAGCATGGTCACTCCGCCGGGCAGCAGGCACACGCCCGTCGCCACGATGGAGAGTCCGAGCCCGTAGCCGGTCGCTTCCGGCGCCTGCACCAGTTGCGCCGTCACCAGCGAGTTGCCGTAGAAGGCGAATCCGGTCAGGAGCGCGGCGATGTGCGGCAGGGCGACCCGCGGGCGGGCGGCCAGCTTCAGGTCGACCAGGGGGCGCTCGGCACGCCGCTGCTGCACCCACCACAGGGCCAGGACGACCACGCAGGCCACGAGCAGGCCCAGGATCCGGGGGCTGGTCCAGCCCCACGTACCGCCCTGGGACACCCCCAGCAGCAGGCATATGAGACCCGCGGCCAGGCCCAGCGCGCCCGTCGTGTCGAAGCGGCCCGGCTCGCGTACGGGCGACTCGCGCACCGCCCACCAGGCCAGCGTCAGTCCGCAGGCGCCGAGCGCGGTCGTCGCCCAGAACATGACGTGCCAGTTGGCGTACTGGACGATCAGCGCGGCGAGCGGCAGACCGAGCGCGGCGCCGATCCCCACGGTGGAGCTCATCAGCGCGACGGCGGAACCCGTGCGCTCCGGCGGCAGTTCGTCCCGCAGGATGCTGATCGACAGCGGTACGACGGCGGCGGCCGCGCCCTGCAGGGCCCGCGCCGCGATGAGCAGACGGATGTCCGACGTGAGGGCACACACGAGCGAGCCCACCGTCATCATCCCGAGGGCCATCAGCAGCACGCGCCGCTTGCCGTACATGTCTCCCGCGCGGCCCAGCACCGGCGTCAGCACCGCTCCGGACAGCAGTGTCGCCGTCACCATCCAGGAGACCGTGCTCGCCGAGGCGCCCGTCAGCCGGGGCAGATCCGGGAGGAGGGGCACCACCACCGTCTGCATGACGGCCATGAGAATCCCGCCGAACGCCAGGACAGGGACCGCCAGCCGATCGCGCAGGGCCGCCATGAACACTCCTGAAGTCGACGCGAAAAAGAAGGTGAATGGTGATTCACCATACCGGTGAATCACCATTCACCCAATGTGCCGCCGACATATCGCCAGGTTGCTACCGGTGGGAGCGGGCCTGCACCGTGCGGGCCACCCGGGGCCCCAGCCAGCGCTTGAACCGGCGCAGCGCCTCCAGCTGTCCGGCCGCGCGGTCGATCCGGTAGTACAGCTGCGGCGGGATGTACGGGAGCAGCGGTGAGTGCCGCTGGCCGAGCAGGGCGAACATCTGCGCCGGCGGGAGACGGATGTAGCGCGGGAGATTCTCGTACCACTGGGCGCTGTGCCGGGCCGCGCTCTGGACCGACAGGAGCGCGGATCTGCGTTCCCGCTCGTAGTGGGCGAGCGCGGACTCCAGTTCCTGATGGTCGCGCAGCGCTCCGGCCAGGGAGATGGCGTCCTCCAGGGCGAGGGTGGTGCCCGCGCCGATCGAGTAGTGCGTGGTGTGGGCGGCGTCGCCGAGCAGGACGAGGTTGCCGCGGTGCCAGGTCCGGTTGGTCAGGGTGCGGAAGTTGAGCCACTGCGCGCTGCCGTCGGCCTGCGCCCTGCCGATCAGCCCGTGTCCGTCCAGCAGGTCGGCGAAGAGCTTCTCCAGCAGGGCCAGCCCGTCGGCCTCGCCCGCCCGGTCGAGCCCGAGGCCGGTCCAGGTCTCCGGGGAGCATTCGACGACGAGGGTGCTGTGGTCGTCGCTGAACCGGTAGGCGTAACACCAGATCCAGCCGTGGTCCGTCTCCACGAACGAGAAGGTGAAGGAGTCGAAGACCTTCGTCGTGCCGAGCCAGATGTAGATGTTGCGGCCCAGCGTGATCTCGCTGCCGAAGTGGTCGGCGTGACGCTCGCGCAGCGCGCTGTTCACCCCGTCGCCGGCGACGACGAGGTCCGCGTCGGGCAGTCGGCCGGGCGTGACCTCGTGCTCGAACTCGACGCGTACGCCGAGCGATGCGGCACGCTCGGCGAGCAGGTCGAGCATCCGCCGACGTCCGATGCCGAATCCCTCGTCACCGTGGTGGACCGTCGTCCGGTCGCCGACGTGGGCCACCCCGTCGCTCCAGCGGACCGAGTTCTCGCTGACGGCGAGCGCGGACTCGGGGTCGCCCTCGTGCAGTTTGTCGAGCAGGCCCGACCAATAGGTCACCCCCCAGCCATAGGTGGATCCGGCCGGGTTCCGCTCGTAGACGGCGATGTCATGGGACGGGTCCTGGCGCTTCATCAGGATCGAGAAGTACAGGCTTGCGGGTCCGCCACCGACGCACGCGATCTTCACGCGCACTCCCCTTTGTTGCACAAAGCGGTCAATTGATCACGAAGAGTAGCAGGAGGTATCACCGTGGGAGTTCACGTCACCTTGCGGGCGTGAGCCGCGCCACTCACCGCGGGCCACCCCAGCAAGATCATCGACAGCGGGCCGCTCAACGGGAGGAATTTCACCCTCCGGCGGCCCGCGAACCCCTCCGACAGCAAGATCATCTTCGTTCAACCTTGCACGACATTTGCTTAATTGTCCGGATCACAGCCAACCGACATTCGGCGATTTCTCCCGCTCTTTGAGGACCCGATAGGCATGACGAGTCGTCAACAGAGCTGATCACTGGAGGTCTCCGCATGCCGGAACTCACTCGTCGCCGTGCCCTCGGGGCCGCGGCCGCCCTGGCCGTCGCGGCCGGAACCCAGGCCGTCGCCGCACCCGCGGCGTCCGCCGCCGAACACCACCACGGCGGGCCCGACCCCTTCGACGAGGTCTACCGAGGCCGCCGAATAGAAGGCCGGCCCGACAGCGGGGGCGGTCACCACCACGGCGCCACATACTCCGTGTTCATCGACGGCGTGGAGCTGCACGTGATGCAGAACGCCGACGGCAGCTGGATCAGCGTCGTCAGCCACTACGACCCCGTACCCACCCCGCGCGCCGCCGCCCGCGCCGCGGTCGTGGAGCTGCAAGGGGCCCCGCTCGTCCCCTTCCACACCAACTGACCCACCCCGCAAGCAGATCGTGGAGTCCCGCACATGACCGTACGCAAGAACCAGGCGAGCCTGAGTGCCGACGAGAAGCGGCGTTTCGTCGACGCGCTCGTGCAGCTCAAGCGCAGTGGCCGGTACGACGCCTTCGTCACCACGCACAACGCCTTCATCATGGGTGACACCGACAGCGGCGAGCGGACGGGTCACCGTTCACCGTCGTTCCTGCCCTGGCACCGCAGATTCCTCCTCGAGTTCGAGCAGGCCCTGCAGTCCGTCGACTCCTCCGTCGCGCTGCCGTACTGGGACTGGAGCACCGACCGCACGGCGCGCTCGTCCCTGTGGGCGCCCGACTTCCTCGGCGGCACCGGGCGCAGCCTGGACGGCCGGGTGATGGACGGCCCGTTCGCGGCCGCGTCGGGCAACTGGCCGGTCAACGTACGTGTCGACAGCCGTACGTACCTGCGCAGATCGCTCGGTGCCAGCACCCGGGAGCTGCCGACCCGCGCCGAGGTGGAGTCCGTGCTCGCCATGGCGACGTACGACATGGCGCCGTGGAACAGTTCCTCGGACGGCTTCCGCAATCACCTCGAAGGCTGGCGGGGCGTCAATCTGCACAACCGCGTCCACGTCTGGGTGGGCGGTCAGATGGCCACCGGTGTCTCCCCCAACGACCCGGTCTTCTGGCTCCACCACGCCTACATAGACAAGCTGTGGGCCGACTGGCAGCGCCGCCACCCCGACTCCGGCTATCTGCCCCTCGCCGGTACCCCCGACGTCGTCGACCTCAACGACACGATGAAGCCGTGGAACGACGTGCGGCCGGCGGATCTGCTGGATCACACCGCGTACTACACGTTCGACACCGCCTGATCAGGACCGGCTCCGGTCGCGGAGGATCCTCGCACCAGGGGCCTCCGCGACCCGCGGAAAAGGAGCGGCGCTCAGCCGGGCCGATCGGCAGGATGAGAGGCGTGCTGATCATGGACGCCGTACTGGAGACCTACGAAGCCACCGACTTCACTCTGTGGCCCACCGCCGAACAGCCCGCGGACCGCTTGCTCGCCCTCTCCGGCGACCTGTCGCCGCTGGAGGTCGGCACCGCCATGGCGGTCCTGGCCGGCTACAACAAGACGCAGCACACACGCGATGACCCCGGCCCCCAGGACGGCCTCGCGTTGCTTCGCCGCCTGGTGTCGGTCGAGTCCGTCATCGCTCCGGGCGGCCTGCGGCTCAGGGACACCGCCACCGGAATCACCGTGTCGCCGGGGTGCTGCTTCGGTCTCGAGAACTGGCGGGACTGGCTGGGTCTGCTGGACGGCAAGACGCCCTGGCTCGGCCACGACCCCGCGCCGGGCGTGGAGCACTCCGGCTCGCTCGCCCGGCTCCGGCCGGACGCGGAACGCCCGGACGGCACTGGGGTCGAACTGCCCCTGAGCGAACTTCCGGTGCTGCTCGACACCGTGCGGAGCGCGCTGGCCGGATTCCTGAGCCTCGTCGGGCCGTGGACGGAACGGGACTTCCCCTCCGCGCTCGCCGCACAGATCGTCGCCAAGCTCGACGACGGCCTGGCCGTCGGCGCACCTCTTCGGGAAGTCCCCTGAAGCTCCGGAAACCCCTGATCCGAAGGCCGCCTACGCGTTGCTCGTCTCGGCGGTACGGCACTCCGGGTGCCCCCACCCCTGGCCGAGCTTGGCGATCGACTCACCCGCCGCATACGAGCGGCCGCACAGGCACCGGCCCGGGAACTTCGCCTTGATGGTGCGGCTCGATGTGCTCTGCCGCGCCGTCTTCGTGGTCGTACGGCGGCGGGCGGGGGCAGGCGTGTCGGGAGAGGACGGCGGCTCCGGAGAGCCGAGCTCGCTGCCCGCGGGCTGCTGGACGATCGCGGCCTGGCTCGCGGCGCGGTCGGCGAAGTCGTTGAGCCGGTCGCCGTCGACCTGGTGCGCGGGGACGTAGCGGAACTCCACGGTGCGGCCGTCGAGGAGCTCGTCGATGCGGGCGACCAGTTCCTGGTTGGCGACGGGCTTGCCCGCGGCCGTCTTCCAGCCCTTGCGCTTCCAGCCCGGCAGCCAGGTCGTGACGGCCTTCATGGCGTACTGGGAGTCCATCCGGATCTCCAGCGGCACATCCGGGGCGATCGCCGTCAACAGCCGCTCCAGCGCGGTGAGTTCGGCGACGTTGTTGGTCGCCGTGCCCAGCGGGCCGGCCTCCCAGCGGGTGGGACTCTCGTCCCCGTCGGCGACGACCCAGGCCCATCCGGCGGGTCCCGGGTTTCCCTTCGAAGCCCCGTCACAGGCGGCCACAACGCGTTCAGGCATGGCCCCGATCATGCCACGGTCCGGCCGGGGCCCCGCGCCGCGGGCTCACCGGGCCCCGGAGAAGCTGCCCGCGCCGAGGAGTCGCCGGCCCAGCGGGGTGGCCGTGTGCAGGACGTACTTGCCGTCGCGGTGGCTGGCCACCAGTCCCCCGTCGCGCAGGACGCCGAGCTGGTAGCTGACGCTGGGCAGCGCTATCCCGACGGCCTCGGCCACTTCGGAGGTGGTGCGCGCGCCGCGGCCCGCCACCTCGGTCAGTACGGCGGTCCTGGTACGCCCGAGCAGGCGTTCGAGCCCGTCGTCCGTGCCGCGCGCGAGGGCGAGGGGCGCCTTCTCGACCGGGTAGACGAGCACCGGATCGAGGCCCGGGTCGGCCAGCGCGGTCGGCCGGCGCCAGCAGAAGTAGGACGGGACGAGGAGCAGGCCGCGGCCCTCCAGATACAGATCGCGCTCGGTGGGGTAGTCCACTTCGAGCACGGGAGCGTTCCAGCGGGCCAGCGGGCGCAGTCCGTCGAGGAGCGCCCCGGTGCCGCCGTCGAGGAGGGCCCGGGAGCGCAGGTCGACATCGTTGCCAACCGCCGTGCGGATGTGTGCCCAGTACGGTTCCAGCAGCGCGCGGAAGTAGCCGCCGAGGGCTCCCGCCAGGGACTTGAGGGCGTCGCTGCCGGGTCTGCCCAGTGAGGTCGTCCAGTTCGGCAGCGGGCGCGAGTCGGCCAGCCGCGTCAGTTCGCGGACCAGCCGTGGGCGAGGGGTGCTGCGCAGTTGGTCGAGAGCGGCGGGCAGACCCGCGCCGGTGACCGGCGGGGTGAGGAAGTCCGGGATGTAGCCGGCCGTGGGGATCAGTGCCCGCAGCGGGCGCAGCGCGCGGCCCGCGACCGCGTCCCTGGAGAGCCGGTCACGGGCCGAGCGCCGCCACTGTCCGAAGTCGAGCGGACCCTCCCCGGTTTCCAGCCGGCAGACGCTGCAGATCAGTTCCCACAGCGGATCGGGTTGCCGGGCCACGCGAATGTTCTGCAGATCGTGCGAGGTGAAGTGAATGCGGAGCATGCGGTCTCTTTCGCTCGCCGTCCTGGTGGGGGATCCGGCCACCCGAAGGCGGCACGGCCACAAGGTGGGACGAGCACCGCATCCACGCGGTTGCCCTCGTGCGGGAATGCCTCACACGTCAGACGTCTTGGGCATGTCCCCTTGGGTGGTCTTCATGTCGATGACGGAGAACGACGCGCCCTGCGGGTCGCTCAGCGCGGCGAACCGGCCGAACGGGCTGTCCATGGGCCCGAAGCGCAGGATGCCGCCGCGCTCGGTCGCCTTCGCCACGGCCGCGTCGCAGTTCTCGACGGTGAAGTACAGGTTGACGTACGACGGCACCTCGGGCGGGAAGTCGTCCGTCATCTTCATCCGGCCCAGGACCGTGCCCTCGCCCAGGTTGTACATCCGGTAGTCGACCGCGTCGTCCTGCATCTGCTTGGCGGTGTACCCGAAGACCGCCGGGAAGAACACGTCGGACTTATCGGGTTCGCGGGTGAAGACCTCGGCCCAGGCATACGCGCCGGGCACGCCCGTCGCCTCGAAGCCTTCGTGGGTTCCCGCCTGCCAGACGCCGAAGACGGCGCCGCCGGGGTCGCGGGCCAGTGCCATGGTGCCGAACTCGCCGACCTGCATCGGCTCCATCAGCACCTCACCGCCGTTGTCCTTGATCTTCGTCGCGGTCGCGGCGGCGTCGGGCGAGGCGAGATACAGACACCAGGCGGACTGGCCTTCCTGCCCGGGCATCGGCGGGACGACGGCGGCCACCGCCTTGCCGTCCACGTACGCCTGCGTGTAGTTGCCGTACTCGGAGGACGATTCGCCGAACGTCCAGCCGAGTACGTCACCGTAGAAACTCTTCGCTCCCTCGACATCGCTGAACATCGCGTCCGCCCAACAGGGCGTTCCTTCAGGCTGTACGGCCATGACGTCGACCTTCTCCGGTTCGGTGAACGGTTCCGCCTGTCACGCTAGCCAGCCTTCCACCGGGCCGCGCGCCGAGCGGGGTGTCCTGCACGACACTGGAGGGCGGGCACGGTGGTCGTCGACGCGACGGGACGGACGGGCGATGATGCAGGCGTGGGAAGTGGCCCGGCCTGGGCCGATCGACGGGAATCCGCTGCGCTTCGTCGAGAAGCCGGTGCCGGTACCCCGATCCGACGAGCTCCTCGTGCATGTCCGCGCCTGCGGGGTGTGCCGCACCGACCTGCACGTCGCCGAGGGCGACCTGCCCGTGCGCCGGCCGGGGGTGACGCCGGGGCACGAGGTCGTCGGCGTGGTCGCGGGCACGGGGGAGGACGTGAGCGGGTTCGCCCTCGGCGACCGGGTGGGCGTCGCCTGGCTGCGTCGTACGGACGGCACCTGCCGGTACTGCGTGCGCGGGTCCGAGAATCTGTGCCCGGCCTCCGAGTACACGGGCTGGGACGCCGACGGCGGCTATGCGGAGTACACGACCGTTCCGGCCGCCTACGCCTACCGGCTGCCCGCCGATGTGGACGACGTCGCCCTGGCCCCGCTGCTGTGCGCGGGCATCATCGGCTACCGCGCGCTGCTGAGGGCCTCGCTGCCGCCGGGCGGGCGGCTCGGGCTGTACGGCTTCGGCGGCAGCGCCCACCTGTGCGCACAGCTCGCCGTGGCGCAGGACGCCACCGTGCACGTCCTGACCCGTGACCCGGCCGCCCGGCGGCTGGCGCTGGAGCTCGGCGCCGCGTCCGCCCGCGGGGCGTACGACGAGCCGCCCGAGCCGCTGGACAGCGCCATCCTGTTCGCGCCGGTCGGTGACCTCGTCCCGGTGGCGTTGCGGGCGCTCGACCGGGGCGGGGTCCTGTCGGTCGCGGGGATCCACCTGAGCGACACCCCGCCCCTGCGCTACGAGCGCGAGCTGTTCTACGAGAAAGAGCTGCGCAGCGTCACCTCCAACACCCGCGAGGACGGCCGGGACTTTCTGACGCTCGCGGCGCGGTACGGCGTACACGCCACGACGCACACCTATCCGCTGTCCGGGGCCCAGCAGGCCCTGAAGGACCTCGCGGCGGGCCGCTTCGAGGGGGCGGCGGTGCTGGTGAACGACCTTTCGCCGCGGCACTGAGCATGCGGGCGCCCCGCCCGCGTGCGTGGATGGACCCAGGCGTGTGCGGCGGTGGAGGTGGCATGGCGGGCCGAGGCGGTGCAGACCCCGCGGGTGACCGGACGCCGTCCGGCGCCATGGAGGACGCCGTCGAGTCGATCGGCACCACCTTGGACGAGCTGACCACGTGTACCGAGCTCGCGGCGTTCGTGTGCCGGTACTTCTGCGACGCGGCGGCGGTGGATCTGCTGCCCGCGGACGCCCCGGCCACCGGGTACACGCCCGACCCCGGCCTCTCGCGGGCCGCCACGGCGGGCCACACCGAACTGCTGACCCCGGCGCGGGGTGCGCGTCCCCTGGCCGTGCGGGCGCTGGACGAAGGACACCCGATCACTGCCTCGCTCGACCTGTCCGGCCTGGTCCCGCGGCAGGTCATGACGGTGCCGCTGCTGGCGCACGGCCGTCTGTACGGGGTGCTGCTGACCGTCCGGCGGGGGCCGGCGTACACCGACGCGGAAACCACCGGCACGCACTACGCGGCACGGCTGGCCGCCGTCCACCTCGGCCATTCCCGCCAGCACAACGCCCTCCGCAGCACGGTCCTCGATCTCCAGCGGGCGTTGCTGGCCGAGCCGGGCCGGCCGCATCCCAACCTCGATCTGGCCACCCGCTATCTCCCGGCCGGGGGCAGCACCCTGGTGGGCGGGGACTGGTTCGAGACCGTACGGCTGCACTTCGGGCGCACCCTGCTGGTCGTGGGCGATGTCATGGGGCACGGGCTGGAGGCGGCGGTGGACATGAACGCGTACCGGTCGATGCTGCGCTACGTCGCCTCGACGGATCTGCCGCCGCACCGGGTGCTGAGCCGCCTGGACGCCGCGGTCGCCGAGGACGGCACCCGGCGTCCGGCCACCTGTCTGCTCGTCCAGGTCGACCCGGCCCGCGGCACGGCGGTGCTCACCGCGGCCGGGCACCTGCCGCCGGTGGTGTTCGCCGGGGACGGAACCGGCGAGCTGCTGAATCTGCCGGTCGGTCCCCCGCTGGGCACCGGCGTCGGCGGCTATGAGCCGGCCACCCGCTCACTAGCGCCCGACGACACCCTGGTGATGTTCACCGACGGTCTGGTGGAGCGGCGCGGGGAGGACATCGACGAATCGCTCGCCCGGCTGGCCGGGCTGCGGATGCCGCCCGGGGCGACCGCCGACGAACTGCTCGACGAGGTCCTCCTCAAGCTCGACGCCCGTCACGCGGAGGACGACGTGGCGGTACTGGTCGCCCGCATCCGCCGCCGGCCCCCGACATGACGTCGGTCAGCGGGCGCATCCCCGGCTCCGCCGGGCGAGCGCTTCGTCCAGGGTGGCCGCGGGGCTGAGCATGTCCAGGCTGCGTGCGCGCGCAGCAGCCGGTGGACGCGCCGCGCGCAGAGCAGACCGAAGTCCGCGTCGGCGTCGGTGACCCGTTCGCGGAAGCGCAGCACCATGCCCAGGCCGGTGCCGTCGACGAAGGACGTGCGGCGCAGGTCCACGACGTACAGCCGGGCGGGCAGGGCCGCCACCGAGTCCAGCCACGGGCGTACGCGCGGGACGGCGGCCAGGTCGATGCCGCCGCGCAGTTCGACGAGCAGCAGACCGGCTCCCGCGTAGAGGTGGGCGTGGTCGCCGGGCGGTGGCCAGGAGACACTGTTGATCCGCTCCAGGGCGTGCATGCTCAAGCTGTCGCGATCCGTTCTGTGGGCGGCGCGCGGGCCTGTCGGGGCGTACGCGGCCGGATCACCGTGGCACCGGGAGGTGACAGCCGGCGCGTCCCGGCACGGGTCCGTGCGGCGGCGATCCATCCCCGCACCGCACGAGCCCGCGCCGGAACTCCCCCCGTGCGGCTCCCCCTTGAACCGTGGGCGGTTTCTGTTCTACCTTCGCCACATGGTCGGGGCATCAACGCCCGCTCACCAGCGCAACAACGTGGGGGCGGCGGCAACTGGGCCGGGTGGTGCGGGATGCGTCCTCACCTCGCGCTGATCGAAGACGATCCCGACTTCGCACTGATGTGCCGTACGTATCTGGAGCGCGCGGGGTTCACCGTCACGTGGGCGATCGACGCCCGGGCCGGCAAGTCCGCCCTGTACGACGGCGGCATCGCACTGGCCGTCCTCGATCTGGGGCTGCCGGACGGCAGTGGTCTGGAACTGCTGCGGGCGCTGCGCTCCACCAGCCGCCTCCCGGTGATCGTCGTCTCCGGGCGCGGCGAGGAGGCGGACCGGGTGGCGGGCCTGGAGATCGGCGCCGACGACTATCTGGTCAAGCCCTTCTCACAACGGGAGTTGGTGGCTCGCATCCGTGCGGTGCTGCGCCGCTCCCAACCGCCCGACGCACCGGTCGTCCTGGAGGTCGGGGCGCTGCGCGTCGACACGGCGGGCCATCAGGCCGCCGTCGCGGGCATCCCGCTGACGCTGCGGCCCAAGGAGTACGCCCTGTTGGAGCTGCTGGCCCGCTCCCCCGGCCGGGTCTTCTCCGCCGAGCAGTTGCTGGAGCAGATCTGGGGAGCGTCCTGGCAGCAGCCCGCGACCGTCGTCGAGCATGTCTACCGGCTGCGTGGCAAGCTCTCCGGGCTCCCCACGCCCGCGCCGCGGATCACCACGGTGCGCGGCTTCGGTTACCGACTCGATCCCTGAGGGCCGCCATGTCCACGAGCACCCCGCATCCCGCCCCGGACTTCCGGAGCCTGTTCGACGCGACGCTCTCCCCCCTGCTCGTACTGGCGCCCGACTTCACGATCGTGGAGGTCAACCGTGCGTATCTGACGGCCACCCGCACCGAGCGGAGCATCGTCGGGCGCCCCATCTTCGACGTGTTCCCCGACAACCCGGACGACCCGTCGGCCGACGGCGTGGCGAACCTGCGCCGTTCGCTGCGGACCGTGGTGGACACCGGGCGTACGGACTCCATGCCGTTGCAGCGCTACGACATCCCCACAAGTGACGAGGGCGCGTTCGCCGAGCGGTACTGGAGCCCGGTCAACACGCCGGTGGTGGACGGTGACGGCCGGGTGACCCACATCATCCACCGCGTCGAGGACGTCACCGACTTCGTCCATCTGCGCCGGGTCGGGCGCGAGCAGGAGCGTGCCGTCGCCCAGGCGCAGATGCGCGCCGAGGGCATGGAGATCGACCTCTTCGTCCGTGCCCGGGAGATCCGCGAGGTCAATGAGCAGCTCAGCCGCGTCAACGCCGAACTCGACGCGGCGGGGCGGACGTTGAAGGAGGAACAGCAGGCCAAGGACCGGTTCATCGCCACCCTCTCGCACGAGCTGCGCAATCCGCTCGCCGCCGCCACCGCGGCCACCGAACTGCTCGCGCTCGACCTGCCGGACGGCCATCCGGCGCTGCCGGTGCTGGAACGGCAGCTCGGCACGCTGGTACGGATGAGCAACGACCTGCTCGACGGGACCCGGGCCGTGACCGGGCGCCTGGAGCTGGTGCGCGAGCGGACGGACCTGTGCTCCGTCGTGCACGGCGCCTGCGCCGACATCCGCGGCCTGTTCGGCCACGAGGACCGCGCCCTCGACGTCGACCTGCCCGCCGACCCGGTGCTGGTCGACGGGGACCGGCTGCGACTGGCCCAGGTGCTGACCAATCTGCTGTCCAACGCGCTCAAGTACACGATGCCGGGCGGCCGTACGCGGGTTCGGCTGTCGACGGCGAACGCGGCGGCCACGGCGCGGGCCCCGTACGGGCAGGTGCGGCTGACCGTCGAGGACGACGGGATCGGCTTCGCACCGGGTCAGTCCGAGGAGTTGTTCGGGGTCTTCATGCGGGCCGTCCCCGCCGGACCGAGCACCCCCGAGGGCCTCGGTCTCGGGCTCGCGGTGGCCCGGACGATCGTCGAACTCCACGGCGGCACGATCACCGCGCACAGCGACGGACCGGGAACCGGCGCCTCGTTCACCGCGCTGCTCCCCCTCGCCCCCTCCGGCGCCCCGGAGCCGCGCCGCACACCGTCCGCCCGGCCCGCGCCACGGCAGTTGGCCGTCCTGATCGTCGAGGACAACACGGACCTCGCCACCACCTATCGCACCCTGCTGGAGCGGCAGGGACACCACGTCACGGCCGTGCACACCGGCGCGGACGCGCTCACGGCCACCGAGTCCCACCTCTTCGACGTCGTGCTGTGCGACCTGGGGCTGCCCGACATCGACGGCTACGCCGTGGCGCGCGCGATGCGCTCCCGCCCGCACGGCCACAAGGCCCGCCTCATCGCGGTCTCCGGGTTCAGCCGGGGCTCCGACCGCGGCCAGTCGACGGCGGCCGGGTTCGACGCCCATCTCGCCAAGCCGCTGCCCCTTGCCGACCTGCTGGAACTCCTGGAAGGCACACTCCCCGAGCGGTGATCTCCGCTGGTTTCACGGGTGCCGGAGTTGGGCCGACCGACTGAGGCGGGGCGGCCCGCCGGAGGTTCCGTCCCCGGACACGCCGCGTGGCCGACGCGTGTCTTCCGCCTTCCGCCTGACTGTGCTTGCCTGGGGAGCCCTTTCGACGGGCGGGGCGGGAGTTGCCGTATGCGGAAGCCGTGGATCGTGGGCGTGCTGTTGGCCGCACTGCTGCTCGGCGCGTGCGGTGATCCGGCCTCGGGCCCGGAGGCGTCGCCACCCACTCCCGAGGCGCCCGGAGGCGCGGGGCCGGCGGCCCCGACCACTCACCAGGGAGCCGTCGTGTCCCCGGATCCGAGCGCCCCGGCGAAGGCGCCCACGGTCCTCTATCTCGGGGACTCGATCGCCATGGAGAACCAGAAGGTGCTCGGCGGGCTGCTCCGGGACCGGCTGCACGCCCGCTACACGAGCGCCCCGTACTCGGGCACCACCCTGTGCGACTACCTGGAGGGCACCAACGAGAAGTCCCTCGTCCCGACCGCGGACAAGGCGGCCGCGCTGGTCCGCTCCCTGCGACCTGACTTCGTCGTTCTCCAGTTCTGGGGCAACGCGTGGGGCTACACGCCCTGCATGGACGGCATCACCTACGACCAGGCGCGGAGCACGTACTTCACACGCTACGAAGCCGACATGAAGCGGCTGACCGACCAGATCGCGCAGGCGGGCGGAGCCCGACGCCCGAGGATCGTGTGGGTCCTCCAGGGTCCCGACCCGATCACCCCCACCCGGGTCCAGACCGTGAACACCCTGTACAAGGCACGCGCCCGCGCCGCCGGCGACCTCGTCGCCGACGCCGGCCGGACGGTGAGCCCGGCATCCGCCCGCTACACCTGGACTCAGTACCTGCCCTGCACGGCGTACGAGCACGACCACCCCGCGTACTGCACCCAGCCGACCCGCGACCGAACCGCCCTCCACCGCGACGACGACTACCTGCACTTCTGCCTGGCCCCCACCACGACCACCCCGAAGCCGTGCCCGGTCCGCTCGCCGGGAATCATGCGCATCACGCGCGAGATCACCCGGGTCGTCGCCCAGGCCACCGACGGGGCGTCCCCTTAGCACCCCGTAGCAGGAGTGTGCGCGGATTCATCGGTTCGGCGGCGCGCCGTCACTGGATGAGACGGGCACCCAGGACAGGAAGCAACCGGTCCGTCAGGAGGCGGCGGGCCGGCTCGGAGGCCAGCCACAGGAGCTTGTGCCGCGTGCCGTCGACCATCGAGACCGTCAGGGCCGACGTGGTGAGACCGCCGTGCAGACGGGCCCTTGCCACGGCGTCGAACGGGATGACCTTGTTGGTGCGGTGTCCGGCCAGGACGGCCGTGGGGTCGTAGCCGATGAGGTGGCCCGGATTCGGCGCCGTCAGCGAGGAGCCCAAGGAGTTCGCCACGGTCTCCGTCAGCCCACTGCGTATCCGGACCAGGCTCGTCGGCAGCAGCCACAGCTCCCCGTGGATCCAGTCCAGCCATCCGGTGGTACAGGTGCGGGCCAGCAACTGGGCGTGCGTCAGACGGAGTCGGGAGGCGCGCGACACCGCCTCGTCCAGCAGGCTGCTCCACCTGTCGAGCGACCGGACCCGCCACCGCTCGTGCACACCGCCGCTCTCCGCCAGGAAGCGGAGATGCGCCCACCCCGTGGCCTCCAGCTCCACAACGACCCGGACCTTCCAGCCCACATGGGCCACGTGCGCTCCCAGGCGGTCCGGACTGGCCAGTGCACTGCGGTCGGCGGCGGGAGGACCGTCCTTGCCCTGTCGCCACCGGATGGGAGAGACCACGCAGTGCTCGGACGTCCATCGCGCCGCGTGCTCGAGCAGCGTGGCCGCGGCGTGGTCCAGGTGTATGCGCTGTCTCACTCCGCCGATCATGGCCGACCCTTCCCTCCCTGTGCCCTAACCGCGTATGAGGCCGGACGTGTTTCTCAGCAGCCCCCGAAGCCCGATGTGAGCCTCTACGACCAGGTGCACCCCGTGCCATTCCACCGCCAAATACCACACTCCCGGCTCTAGTTCGGCGATCTGCCGGTCATCGCTCTCGGACACCAGCGGGCGACGCTCGGGCACCGCGAACCAGTAGGGCGAGAAGGGCTTGGCGAGGGGCTGGCCGTCGAGGCAGGCCTTGATGTCGGCGCGCATCTCCTCGGCGGACTGGTAGCGATACTCCGGGTCTTTGACCAGCGCTTTCAGGACGATCGCGTCCATCTTGGGCGTGATCTCCGGGTTCACTGCGCTCGGCGGCAGCGGCTCTTCTCGTACGTGCTGATAGGCCACTGCCACCGGGTGGTCCCCAATGAACGGAGTTCGGAGCGTGAACAGTTCGTAGAGAAGGCAACCCGTCGCGTAGAGGTCCGAGCGGGCGTCGACCTGCTCGCCCTTCGCCTGCTCCGGCGAGAGGTACTGGGCCGTGCCGATGACGGCGGCCGTCTGTGTCAGCGTCACGCCGGTGTCGCCCAGGGCGCGGGTGGCGCCGAAGTCCCTCAGCTTGACCTGGCCTTTGCGCGTCAGCATGACGTTGCCCGGCTTGATGTCGCGGTGGACGACGCCGGCGCGGTGGGCGAACTCGAGCGCCTGGAGGATCCCGATGGTCACTTCCATGGCGCGTTCGGGCAGCAGTTTGTCACCAGAGCGCAGCACGTCGCGCAGCGTGGCTCCGTCAACGTACTCACTCACGATGTACGGGATGGAGGTGCCGTCGACGTCCTCCTCACCCGTGTCGTACACGGCGACGATCGCGGGATGGTTGAGCGAGGCGGCCGACTGGGCCTCCCGGCGGAACCGGGTCAGGAACGACGAGTCGCGTGCGAGATCCGCGCGCAGCGTCTTCACCACCACGGTGCGGCCGAAGCGGGTGTCATGCGCGAGGTAGAACTCCGCCGAGCCACCCCGGCCGAGCAGCTGGCCCAGCTCATACCGGCCACCAAAGCGCGACCCTTCGGCCCAAGTCGTCCCCTCACTCTGGGCCTTCGGGCCGGGCGCCTTCGTCCGCTGTCCCGTCGGCAACGCCTCCCTTTCCTCCCTTTCCTCCCTTTCCTCGCGTTCGTCGCGTTCGTCGCGTTCGTCGCGCTCCGCCCGCCTGTCGCCCAGGAGCGAGCGCGCGATCACGACCCGGTACTCCAGTTCCGCCCACATCTGCGGTCGTTGCTTGACCCCTTCGGCACGCAGCCGCTCATAGACGTAGTCGTACAGGTCGTGCACGCTCACCAGGCCGTCCCGATTGCCGTCGGCCTCGCCCGAACGCAGGCCTTCGATCACCGCGCCCGTGAAACGCGATGGTTCGGGTTCCAGTTCACTGAGCTGGTTGCCCTCCCAGGCGTATTCGGCGCGGTTGGTCGCCGTGAGCACGGCCCGGCCGTGCCCGGCCAGTTCCTCGTTGACGTGGACCGCCGTATCGCCCTTGCTGCCAGGGAGGAAAGCGCCGCTGTAGCAGCAGTCGAGCAACAGCACGATCGACCTGGCGCGGCAGCGGCGCATCTGGGTGTGCAGGAAGGCGGCCGAGACGCCCGTGGAGCCGAGCAGCCTTCGGTCGGTGTCGCGGGCCGCGAAGTACAGTTCGCCGTTGTCGTTCTTGATGCCGTGGCACGAGATGTGCAGCAGGAGGAGATCATCCCTGCCGCGGTCGAGGAAGAAGTCCTCGATGGCCCGGTTCACCTCATGCTGGCGGCCGTCGACGACCGTCCGCACATCGAAGCCGCCGATGCGCTGGTCCTGGAGGACCTCCGTGAGGCCTTCGGCATCACGCACGGGTGAGCGGAGCTGTTGCAGGCCGGAATGGTCGTAACGGCCTGTGGCGATGAGCAGCGCGAAGCGACTTTCTGACACGGCCGCGACCTCAGGCCCCCTCGGCGGTACCGCCACCGGACTCCGGTGGCGGCCCACTCGCCGGCTCTTCCGCAGGTGGTGGCGTCGGACCCTGCCGGGTGATGAACGCGTCGATCAGTTTCCGCTGGTCACCGGCGGAGACCGCCTGCAGTTCAAGGCTGTCCTCGCCGATCGTGATGCTGACCGTACGAACGGGCCGGTGTCCGATCCACGTCTCCAGCAGCCGCACGACGCTTCGCAACGCGAACGGAGCCATGGTCACCGCGAGAGCCCCGAGGGCGATCACATCGCCGGGCTTGGAGCCGTCCGGCGCCCCGTCGGAGCGGTTCAACTCGGCTCGGTCGATGTCCAGTTCCAGCAGTCGCTCACGCAACTGGAGGGTGAGTGTGTCCAGTTCTTCCTGGTCACTGTCCGCGCTGCCCTCCAGCACGAGATTCATCACGCGTGTCGCGTCGCCGCCCACCGCGCCCCCCTTCCCCCGGTGCAGCTGATGCGGAATCAGCTTAGCCGTCCACCAGGGGATTCCGGGCGGCGATCGCGGCGGACGAGACGGCCTTGATGCGGTTCAGCCCGTCGAGAGGGAGTGCGGTCAGGCGCGCGGCACCGTCGTCGTACTCCTGTCCGCAGCCGAAGGCGGGGTTTCCGCAGCGGACGGGCGCGGAAGCTCACTCGTCAAAGACGCCGCCCGGGGCGAAGGCCAGTTTGGCGAAGCGTTCGCCGATGCGGCGGTGAGTGGCGGCGTCCGGGTGGAGCTGGTCGGGCAGCGGCAGCTCGACGGAGTCGACCTGACCGTAGAGGTCACGGCCGTCGAGGTAGTGCAGGTTCGGATCCTCGGCCGCGCGCTGCTCGACCATCCGGGCCAGCTCGTCGCGGATGACGCCCAGGGTCAGTTTCCCGTCGGCGCGCTCCGCCGGATCGCCCGCGGCCCGGAACCGCAGTTGCCCGGTGCTGAGGGCGGTGAGGTCCGGGACGCTGGGGCCGGGTGTGTCTTCGTGGATGGGGCACAGGACGGGCGAGACAACCAGCAGCGGTGTGGTGGGGTGGCCTTCGCGGATGGTGTCGAGGAAGCCGTGGACGGCGGGTGTGAAGGCGCGCAGGCGCATCAGGTCGGTGTTGACCAGGTTGATGCCGATCTTGACGCTGATCAGGTCGGCGGGCGTGTCCCGCAGGGTGCGGGCGGTGAACGGGTCGAGCAGGGCGCTGCCGCCCAGGCCCAGGTTGATCAGTTCCACACCCGCGAGGGAGGCGGCGAGTGCGGGCCAGGTGGTGGTGGGACTGGCGGCGTCGGAGCCTTGGCTGATCGAACTGCCGTGGTGCAGCCACACCTTGCGGCCTTGGTCCGGTGCCGGCTCGACGGGGGCGTCGGTGCGCAGGGCGACGAGTTCGGTGGTCTCGTTGTGCGGCAGCCAGATCTCGATGT
This sequence comes from Streptomyces sp. NBC_00775, assembly GCF_036347135.1. Classification (NCBI taxonomy): domain Bacteria; kingdom Bacillati; phylum Actinomycetota; class Actinomycetes; order Kitasatosporales; family Streptomycetaceae; genus Streptomyces; species Streptomyces sp. NBC_00775. The sequence continues at coordinate 10,113,499 of NZ_CP108938.1, read as the reverse complement.
CCTTGGCGCCGTCGGGCAGATCGGTGAAGCGGAGGGTGCCGACCGGGCCGGGCTGGGCCTGGACGGATCCGGTGGTCAGGTCGATGGTCAGGGTGTTGCCGCTGCTCACACCGGCCTGCCCGGCCGGGCGGCCGTCGACGAGCAGGTCGTACACGCCGCCCGGGCGGAGCGGGGCACCCACGTAGACCCGCTTGGTGGGCAGCGTGTCCAGTTCGACGGCGGTGGCCCGGGTCCGGAAGACCAGCCGTACGCCGGAGGGCTGGGACTCGGCCATGGCGAGCTGCCCGTCGGGGATCTGCTTGCGGGCCCAAAAGGGCAGCCGATGCGGCAGCCATCCGTGCTCGGTGCGCTCCAGGTCGAGGGCGCCGTGCAGGAGGTCCGTGGTGATGGGTGTGGTGATCCAGTCGCGCTTGGTGTGCATGGCCTCGTTCCCCTGATCAGAATGTTCGCGCTGTTCCCGTTCGTCCTGTTCCCGTTGTTCCCGCTGTTCCCGTTCCTCCTGTTCGCGCTGTTCGGAGTCGCCGCCAGGCCCCGCGGCCGACGGACTCGGGCCGGTGCGGGGCCCCGGTCAGGGCGCGGGCCAGTTCCGCAGCAGGGCGTCGAGGGCGTCCAGCATCCTTGACCAGGTTTCCTGTGTGTCGGGCGCGCTGTGGCTGAACCCTCCGCCCATCTCCAGGCTGATGTAGCCGTGGAAGGCGCTGCCCAGCAGCCGGACCGCGTGCGTCTGATCCGGTTCCGTCAGCTCGTAGCCGCGCAGGATCGCCCGCGTCATCTGCGCGTGTCTGACTCCGGCGCTGGCGGCCGCCGTTTCCGGGTCGAGCCTCATCTGGGCCGCCGCATAGCGGCCGGGATGCTCCCGGGCGTAGTCGCGGTAGACGTTCGCGAGAGCGGTCAGGGCGTCCTTGCCGGCCCGGCCGGCCAGGTCGGCGGCGCCCCGGTCCGCGAGTTCCTCCAGCGCGAGCAGGGCGATCTTGGTCTTGAGGTCCTGGGAGTTCTTCACATGCGAGTACAGGCTCGCGACCTTGACGTCGAACCGCCGGGCGAGCTCCGAGACGGTCACCTGGTCGAAGCCGACCTCGTCCGCCAGCTCCGCCCCTGCCCGAGTCAGGCGCTCCGTGGTCAGCCCTACGCGTGCCATACCCTTCCCCTCAATCGACAGACCACATTATGCAATTGCCTAAAGCCTTTAGGCAATTTAGCCTGCCCCTTATGAAGCCGCTGACCGAGCAAGAGATCCGTACCGCGTTCGTGAACTGCACCAAGGGCGAGGCGAAGCGCCTGTCCGTCCCACGGGACCTGACCGACCGCCCCTGGGACGACCTGGACTACCTGGGCTGGCGAGATCCCCAGGCACCCGAACGCGCCTACCTCGTCATCGAGCTGGACGGCCTGACAAAGGCCCTCGCGCTGCGCTGCCCCAGCCCCGCCGCCTCCCAGATGCGGCGCAGCATGTGCTCCATGTGCGTGACCACCCACACCGGCGGCGTCTCCCTGATGGTCGCGCCGAAGGCGGGGAAGGCCGGGCAGCAGGGCAACTCGGTGGGCGCCTACATATGCAGCGACCTCTCGTGCTCGCTGTACGTGCGGGGCAAGAAGGACGCGGGCGTCGGCTCACGGCCCCACGAGTCACTCACGTCGGAGGAGAAGATCCAGCGGACCGTGGCGAACCTCGCCGCGTTCATCGCCAGGGTGACCGCCTGACTCCCCTTCGACGGGCCGGTCAGGAACTTCGACGCGGACTGGAAGGCCGCGGCGACATGCGGCACATCCCGGTGGACACGCTCGCGTTGCCGCCGGCGCCGGGGCGGCCGGCCCCGCTTCGGCCCCCGACCACGACGCTGGACGAAGTTCGGGTGCGCGGAGCCCGGCCGAGGGAGAATCGGAACATGGGCTTCCGATTCCGTGGCCGTGGGGCAATCCCTGGACACGGGCGAACCGTATACACGGATATGTCGAGATCTCCGGTTTCCGTGGGCCGGCTCCCGGACGAGGCTCTGCTGTCCGGGCTGGCCACCGGCGATCCGGAGCTCGCCGTCACCTTCGTACGGAGGTTCCAGCACACGGTCTTCGGTGTCGCCATCGGCGTCATCGGGGATCCACAGCTGGCCGAAGACATCGCCCAGCAGACGTTCGAGCGCGCGTGGCGTTACGCGCAGATCTACGACGCGCGCCGCGGATCGGTAAGGACCTGGCTGATGGCCATCGCCCACAACCTCGCTATCGACGCCGTCCGGTCGCGACGGCCGGAGCCGGTGGCGCCCGAGGATCTTGACGCGATGCTCGGCGTCATCGGCGAGACGCCCGAGCGGCACGCACTGGCCGCCGAGGCGTCCTCCCAGCTGCGGGCAGCCGTGGCGGAGCTGCCGCGCGAGCAGGGCCGCGCCCTGGTGATGGCGGGCATCTACGGTATGACCGCCCAGCAGATCGCCGACTGGGAGAAGATCCCGCTGGGCACCGCCAAGACGCGCATCAGGACGGCGATGGGCAAACTGCGCATCACGCTCGCGTCTCCGAACCGAGGCGGCCATGGCAAGTGATGTGACCTGCGAGAAGCTGCGGGAGGTCGGCGCCGAGCTCGCGCTCGGCGTGCTGCCCGGCCGTGAACGGGCCTGTGCGGTCGCCCATCTGGAGGGGTGTGCGGACTGCCGGGAGTACATCGAGCAGCTGACCCTCGTGGGCGACGGGCTCATCGGACTGCTGCCCGGCAGCGAGCCGCCGGTCGGGTTCGAGACCCGGGTGGCTCAGGCGCTGACGCAGGGGGCGCCGGTGCACGAGGGGCATGCGCACGCCCGAGGGTCCGCCGTACCGCGCAAGCGCCTCCGTGGTCCGGTACGGCTGCGGGTCGCCTCCGCCGCGGCCGCGCTCGTCGTCGCGGTCGGGTTCGGCGGCTGGGCGGCCGGCACGGCGATCGAAAGCGTCGTGGCCGGGCCTTCCGCCACCTCCACCGACACCGACCTGTTGTCCGGAGACCTGACCTCGGCCGTCGCCCCGGGGAAGTCCGTCGGCGAGGTCTACGCACACGCCGACCCGGAGGGCTGGGTCTACATGACCATCGACCTCACCCACGCCGGCACCCCCTCCAGCGGCAAGGTCGTCTGCCTGCTGGAGCGCAAGGACGGCACCACGGTTCCCGTCGGCACGTTCACCCTGCATGAGGGCAGTGGCTCCTGGGGTGGCCCCGCCTCCGTCGACCCCTCGACGCTCTCCGGCGCCCGGGTGACGGCGCCCGACGGCACCGTGCTCGCCACGGCTCACCTGGGCGTGGACACCTGAACGACGAGGGGTGGCCCGGCGGACCGGCGGATGACGGGTTCCATGACGGACGGCCCTTGGGAGGGCGCCGTGGCGGGCCTTGTGACGGTCCCGCCAGGCCGCGTGCATGTTCGTCAGGCTCGGCGTCACCGGGGTTTTGATACGCCGGGCCCCACCGAGACCGGCTCGCGGTCCGCCCTGTACGGCAGTTTGGGCGCTACGCCGTGCGCGGCCCTGTCACCGAGCCAGGCGAGGAAGGCGAAGACGAAGAGTCCCTCAACGAGCAAGGACAGGGGGCCGTACGGCGACTCCCAGCCGGGTTCGTAATAGCCGCCCGGCAGGCCGACGGTGCGCGAGAGCACAAAGCCGACGATCATGCCGAGGCTGACGAGCGTCCCGGTCAGCCAGGCGATCAGGGGACGCTTGACGATGACCAGCGCCACTGCCACGACGAGCATGATGGCGCTGCCCACGGCGAACAGAAGACCGATGTAGAACATCTCCTCAAGATGATCAGGAACAAGGAGCGTGTGCAGGACCGTGTTGCCAACGGCGCAGCACACTCCCAGTCCCTTCAAGGTGGCTTCGGCGGCATTCGTGGAGTTCATCGTGACTCCAGGTGTTCAGGGGCATTGAGCAGAGGGCCCCGGGTGGGGAGACGGCATCCGGCCGCGTCCTCGCCACACGGTTCGACGCAGCACGAACCAGGTCGCGGGGCGATCACTGCTTTGATCTTGAAGATTTTCAGGCCGCGCGGGTAACCGGTGCCTTTGCCGTCCGTGGGTGAAAAGGCAGTTGCGCAGCCGCACCAGCGTTGGGCGACACCCAGGGGCACCCCGCACTGGATCGCCGTGCGGAGCCCGGCATCGCGAGCTGTTGATCAGAAGGAGTTGCCTCCTGTGAATCAATACGGAAAACCGCTCTCAGGGGATTGCACTTTCCGGCACTTGATCCAGGCGGTGACGGATGACGCGCGTCATCAGCCGAGCCGCAACGCATCAGGACGGCCTCGGCGACGGGGTCGCTGTGGAGGTCGGCGTGCAGTCGACGCGGAATGTCCGGCCGTAGCCGACGGTGCTTGATCACCGTCAGCAGGAGCCAGCCGTGATTCCCGTACAACGGCGCCCTCGACCCGGTGTACTCCGGCGCAACGCGGGCAGAAAGCGCTTGCTCTCTACTCGGCCACTGGGGAGGACCAACGCCGATGGCGTCGTCCGAGAAACCGCTCGACCATCGCTACCGGGGCGAACACCCGATACGCACCCTTGCCTACCTGTTCCGCGCCGACCGCCGAAAGCTGGCCGCGGCGTTCCTCGTCTTCACCGTTAAGCACAGCCCGGTGTGGCTGCTGCCGCTGATCACGGCGTCCATCATCGACACCGTCGTCCAGCACCAGCCGATCGGCCGGGTGTGGCTGAGCGCCGGGGTGATTCTGTTCATCCTGCTGGTCAACATCCCGCTGCACCTGCTGTATGTGCGTCTGCTGTACGGGAGCGTGCGCCGCATGGGCACCGATCTGCGCTCCGCCCTGTGCACCCGTATGCAGCAGCTCTCCATCGGCTACCACTCACGGGTCAGCGCGGGCGTACTGCAGGCCAAGGTCATCCGGGACGTGGAGACCGTGGAGCAGATGGTGCAGCAGACCGCCGAGACCGGGCTCGGCGCACTCACCGTGCTCACAGGCGGCCTGGTCGTGATCGCCGTCCGCACACCCGAGTTCGTGCCCGTCTTCCTGTGCGTCGTGCCGGTCGCGGCCCTGCTCGTGGCGCGGCTGCGGACCCGGCTCCGCTCCCAGAACGAGCACTTCCGGCACGAAATCGAGCATCTGTCGTCGCGAGTGACCGAGATGACCCGGCTCATCCCGGTCACCCGGGCACACGGCCTGGAGGGCAAGGCGCTGCGCCGCATGGACGGCACGCTGCGGCAGGTGCTCCGCTCCGGGCTGCGCCTGGACCTGCTCAACGGGCGGTTCGCCTCGCTGGCATGGGTGTTCCTGAACGTCGTCGGCGTGCTCTTCCTCACCGGCGCGGCGCTGGTGTCGTACTACGGCTACTGGGGTGTGACACCCGGCGACGTCGTCATGCTCAGCGCCTTCCTGACCACCCTCACCAACTCCACGACGACGCTCGCGGGTCTGGCCCCGGTCATCACCAGGGGCCTGGAGTCGGTGCGTTCGGTCGGCGAGGTGCTCCAGGCGCCCGAGCTGGAGGACAACGAGGGCAAGGCGGAGGTCACCTCGCTTCGCGGTGCCGTCACCTTCGACGGCGTAGGACATACGTACTTCGAGGGGGCCGGGCCCGCGCGGGAGGAAGGCAGGCCCGCCGTACGGGACTTCACGCTGGCCGTCGCTCCCGGCGAGACCATCGCGCTGGTCGGCGCATCGGGAGCCGGGAAGTCCACCGTGCTCAATCTCGTCATCGGCTTCATCCGTCCCACGTCGGGCCGGTTGCTGCTCGACGGGACCGACATGAGCACGCTGGACCTGCGCACGTACCGGCGTTTCGTCTCGGTGGTGCCGCAGGAGTCGATCCTCTTCGACGGCACGGTCCGGGAGAACGTCGCGTACGGCATGGACGACGCCGGTGACGCCACGGTGCGCGAGGCGTTGCGCGACGCCAACGCGCTGGAGTTCGTGGACCGGCTGCCGCAGGGCCTCGACACCGTGATCGGCGAGCACGGAGCCCGGCTCTCCGGGGGTCAGCGGCAGCGCCTCGCCATCGCGCGGGCACTGATCCGCGATCCCCGGGTACTCGTCCTCGACGAGGCCACCTCCGCGCTGGACACGCACTCCGAGGCCCTCGTCCAGCAGGCACTGACCCGGCTGCTGAGCGGGCGCACCACGTTCGTCGTGGCGCACCGGCTGTCCACGATCCGGGGCGCGGACCGCATCGTCGTGATGCGGGACGGGGCCATCCAGGAGGTCGGCGCGCACGAGGAGCTGCTGCGGCGCGGCGGCGCGTACACGGCGCTGCACAGCGGCCAGCTCGCCTGATTCGTACGGGAGGCCACCGAGAGGCGCGCTGGACAGGAGGTTCCTGACATGGGGGCGGACCGCACACCGAGTTCGACTCTTGTTGTGCGGCCGGCCCCTGCGGATCCGCTACTCCCCCGCGTACGCCTTCTCCAGGGCCGCGATGTCCAGCTTGGACATCTGCAGCATCGCCTCGGTCGTGCGGGCCGCCTTCACCGGGTCCGGGTCGCTGATCAGGTCGATGAGCCTGCTCGGAACGACCTGCCAGGACAGACCGAACTTGTCCTTGAGCCAGCCGCAGGGGCCCCCTTCGCCGCCGTCGTCGATGAGCTTGTTCCAGTAGTGGTCCACCTCTTCCTGGTCCTCGCAGTGGATCTGGAACGAGATCGCCTCGTCGAACGTGAACTGCGGGCCGCCGTTCAGCGCGACGAACTTCTGCCCGTTGGCCACGAACTCGGCGGCGATCACGGAACCGGCGGGCCCGGGCCCGGCCTCCGTGTAGCGGCCCATCCTGCCGAGCCGGGAGTTCTTGAAGATCGAGACGTAGTAGTGCGCGGCCTCTTCGGCCTGGCCGTCGAACCACAGACATGTGGTGAATCCGTCGGCTGGCATGCGTACCTCCTCGGGCGGGAAACGTCGTCACTTCTGTCGACTGATCGTCGTCCGAAAACTCATCGTCGGCACGGCGAAAATATTCGGACACACCCCTGGATGCCCGGAGCTAGCATGCGCGGCGATGACTTCTTCAGACGGCACACGCATGGCCCCCTTCCGCATCGACTTCCCGCAGAGCGACCTCGACGACCTCCATCAGCGCCTCGACCGCACCCGTTGGCCCGACGCGTTGCCGGGTGTTGGCTGGGCGTACGGAGTTCCCCGGGACTATCTGGAAGGGCTCGTACGGTACTGGCGGCACGTGTACGACTGGCGTGCGGCCGAGGCGCGGCTGAACGCATGGCCGCAGTTCACGACGGAGATCGACGGCGCGCGGATTCACTTCGCCCACATCCGGTCGCCGGAACCGGATGCGACTCCCCTGATCATCACGCACGGGTGGCCCGGCTCGATCGTCGAATTCACGGACGTCGTCGGTCCGTTGACCGATCCCCGGGCGCACGGCGGTGATCCGGCCGACGCGTTTCATCTGGTCGTGCCGAGCATTCCCGGATTCGGGCTCTCCGGGCCGACGCGGGACACCGGCTGGGAGTTCCGGCGGGTGGCCGCCGCCTTCGCCGAGCTGATGGAGCGTCTCGGCTATCGGCAGTTCGGCGCGCAGGGCGGGGACTGGGGCGGGGCCATCTCGCGTGAGCTGGGCCGGGCGTACCCCGACCGCATGATCGGCGTCCATCTGAATCTGCTCCCCGGGTCCTCGGCGACGGCCGAACCGGACCCGGACGAGCTGGCCGCGCTGAGCCCCGCCGAGCGCGAGCGCACGCTGTTTTCCTGGCGGCGTGGCCAGGAATGGCTCCGCGACGAACAGGGGTACGCCGACATCCAGTCGACGCGGCCGCAGACCCTCGCGTACGGGCTCACGGACTCTCCGGTCGGCCAACTCGCCTGGATCGCGGAGAAGTTCAAGCAGTGGACGGACTCGCGAGACCGCCCCGAGGGCGCCGTCGACCGGGATCTGCTGCTGACCAATGTGATGCTGTACTGGCTGACGGGCACGGCCGGTTCGTCGGCCCGTATCTACTACGAGCGGGCCCACGCGGACTATTGGGGCCTGCCGCCCGAGCCGTCGACCACCCCGACCGCTCTCGCCGTCTTCCCCCGGGAGAACTTCGTACCCCTGCGACACCTGGCCGAGCGCACCGACAAAATCGTCCGCTGGACCGAGTTCGACCGGGGCGGTCACTTCGCCGCCTTGGAGGAGCCGGATCTGCTGATCGACGATGTGCGGGCCTTCTTCCGGGAGCTTCGCGAGGCCGGCTGACGGCACGGGCTCCTCGCACAGGGGGTGATCAACACCGGGTGGGAGCCGTCTCGTACCGTGATCACCGGCGCCACCCGTGAGAACTCCGTCCTCCGGCGAACGGCACCCCAGGTGAAAGGACCCGCATCCCCGTGACCGGCGCAACGCCCCAGAGCTTTCGCAGGACCGCGATAGGCGCCGCCGCTTCGCGGCCCTGCACCCTGGTCGTCTGCCGGGGCTGCTGCTGCGGCAACCCGCGCAAGTACCCCGACATCGACCACGACTGGCAGTTGGACCGGCTGCGCGCCGGTGCCGACGCCTCCGGTGGCCGTTTCGCCGTGCGTACGACGGACTGTCTCGGCCCGTGCGACCAGGCGAACGTCATCGTCGTGCAGCCGTCCGGGGCCGGGCGCCGGGCCGGCGGCCGGCCCACGTGGATCGGCTTCGCCATGGACGACGACTGCACGGACGAGGTGCTGCGGTGGGCGGCCGCCGGAGGACCGGGCATCGCCGAACCCCCGGTCACCCTGGAACTCCAGTTCATCCGCCCGCCGAGCGAGGCCCGGTCCCGTACCCGCCGATGAGGCCGGTGCCGTAGATCTCGACGTGGACCTCTGCTCGCAGCGAATCTGCTGCGGGCCGAGAAAGCTGATCCACGGGCGTGTTCGGGCCGAGAGTGGAGCGTGTGCGGCGACGGCAGCCGCGTCACGACTAGGAGGACCGATGACTCCACTCATCACCGGCTGGGACCCGGCCCGTGCGCCACGGGCCGAGGAGGGCGACACCCCTGCGACACGCTTCGACGACCATCTGGCCGCGCAGCTGCTCGCCCAGCGGATCGTCTTTCTCGGCACGCAGGTCGACGAGGTCTCCGCGAACCGGGTCTGCGCGCAACTGCTCCTGCTGTCGGCGGAGGACGCGCGGACCGACATCAGCCTGTACCTCAACAGTCCGGGCGGATCGGTGACCGCGGGCCTCGCGATCTACGACACGATGCGGCTGATCCCGAACGACGTCTCGACGCTCGTCATGGGATTCGCGGCGAGCATGGGCCAGTTCCTGCTCAGCGTGGGCACGCATGGGAAGCGCTTCGCGCTGCCGAACGCGCGGATCATGATGCACCAGCCGTCGGCCGGCATCGGCGGCACCACCGCCGACATCGAAATCCAGGCGCAGAACCTGGAGTTCACGAAGAAGGCCATCGAGCGGATCACCGCGGAGCACACCGGCCAGAGCGAGGAGACGATCTCCCGGGACGGCGACCGCGACCGCTGGTTCACGGCCGAGCAGGCCAAGGAATACGGCATGGTTGACCGGGTCGTGGAGTCGCTCGACGACGTCCGCCCGGCCGCGTCACGGCGCCGGATGGGACTCTGACATGGGTACGTACACGATTCCGAACGTCATCGAGCGGACCCCGCAGGGCGAGCGGTCGTACGACGTCTTCAGCCGGCTGCTGTCCGAGCGGATCATCTTTCTCGGCACGGAGATCGACGACGGCGTCGCGAACGTCGTCATCGCGCAACTCCTCCATCTGGAGTCCTCGAACCCGGAGAGCGAGATCGCGATCTACATCAACTCGCCCGGTGGTTCGTTCACTTCGCTCATGGCGATCTACGACACGATGACGTTCGTGCAGGCGCCGATCTCGACGTTCTGCGTCGGGCAGGCGGCCTCGACGGCGGCGGTGCTGCTGGCCGGGGGCGATCCGGGGCGGCGGTTCGTGCTGGAGCACGCGCGGGTGCTGCTCGGCCAGCCGGCCAGCGGCGGCCGGCAGGGCACGGTCTCGGACCTCACTCTCCAGGCCAAGGAGATGCTCCGCATCCGCTCCCAGGTCGAGGAGGTCCTCTCCCGGCACACGCACCACGACGTCGCGACACTGCGCGCGGACATGGACCGCGACAAGGTCTTCACCGCACAGGAGGCGGTGGCGTACGGGATCGTGGACGAGGTGGTGAGCCGGCGGCTCGCGGTGGTCTGACAACCGGGGTCGCGCCGAGGGCCGGACCACCACGGGCCGGTCAGGCAGCCAGGCACATGCCGTCGTACCGCGAGGTCGAGGCCCTCGGGGTGGCGCGGCCCGGCCTCACACGGTCGAGCCGGGTGAGTTCGTCCTGGGCCAGCGACAGCAGGTCGGTGAGGCCGAGGCCCAGGGCGCGGGCGGCGGCCGCGAGGACTTCGGAGGAAGCCTCCTTGCGGCCGCGCTCCAGCTCGGAGAGGTACGGCATGGAGATCCGGGCCGCGTCGGCCACGTCCTTCAGGGTGCGCTCCTGGGCGAGGCGCTCGTGCCGCAGGACGTCGCCGACGACGTCGCGCCACAGCGGTTCCCGGCCGGCGGGGGCCGGTGGCGCCTGCCGTGGCGCGAGGACCGGCCGGGGCCGCTGCGGCGCGCGTGCCGGGGCGGCGGCCGGGCGCAGCGGGATGACGCGGGCTTCGTCCGGCGCTTGGTTGCTGTTCGGCGCTTGGTTGCTCACCCCTTCAGCCTAGAAGCGCTGGGCCGTGGGGGAAGGGATCGGCGTTCTGCTCTCGGTGAATCCGGGGCGCCCTGCGGGGGGCTACTGCCCCACCCGGCCGTCGATCCGCTCGCGCAGGAAGTCCGCGTGGCCGTTGTGCCGGGCGTACTCCTCGATCATGTGCACCAGCACCTCGCGGAGAGCGATGGGCTCGCCGTCGTGCGTGCCGGTGACGCCCAGGTCGGGGGCCTCGGCCACGAACCGTTCGGCGAAGGCGACTTCGGAGCGCCAGGTGTCCCAGGCCTGTGCGACGGACTCGGGGTCGGGCAGCGCGCCGTTGAAGTCTCCGTCCGGATCGTCGTCGGAGCGGTAGTGCCGTGGCACGTCCTGTCCGGCCATCACCCGCCGGAACCACGCTTGTTCGACCCCGGCGAGATGCCGCACGAGCCCGAGCAGCGACAGGTTCGAGGGCTCGACCGAGCGCCTGGCCATCGCCTCGGCGTCGAGCCCTGCGCACTTCATCTCCAACGTCAGCCGCTGGTCCCGCAGAAACCCGACCAGCGTGTCCCGCTCCCCCACGAACCCTCCGTCGGACCGCGGATCCTGGTCCGGATGCAGGAACATGTCCCACCATCCGAAGCTCCGCTCAATCCCGGGACTGTCACCGGACTCCGGTCGGACGCTGTCAGCCATGCCCACGAGCATCGATCGCCACCACACGATCCGCCACCGGTTTTCCACCGCCCGCCGGTCCTCCTGCCGTCCCTGCCACAATCCTTCGCGTGTTCGACTTCGGAATCGCGGGCTACGGACCTCGCTGGATGAACGGCGCGTCCGCCGTCAAAGCCGCGCACGGCGAGCGGTTGCGCGCCCTCACCGGTCGTCCGCTGACCCGTGTCTGGGCGGTCTGGGACCTTCACGACGACGAGTGGTTCGCCGACTGTCCCGTTCTGTTCGACTTCGGAGGTGAGCAGGTCGAGGTCAATCACTGGAAGTTCGACGACCTGTCGGTCACCTGGAACTCGATCGACCCCCAACGGCCCGTGAAGTGGCCCGGCTTCGCACTCCGGTGGCGGCGGGACCCGTTCCCTGGGACGCGGGCCCTGCTCGACCAGCCCTTGCAGGAGGTCGAACTGCTGGAGTGGACGGGTCGGGATGTCGCTCTGGGTGCCGTGGACGTCAGCTTCGTCTTTCCCCAGGGGCGCGTCACGGTCTTCAACGCGCTGGATGAGAACGGGCTGTCGTTCGATTCGCGAGATTCATGAGACGCGCCGCCTCAGTTCTCGGACATATCACACTAAAACGTGTGTTATTCATTCATGCACACACCTACGCGGCGCACCTTGCTCGGCGCCTCGATCGTGGCCGCCGGCTCGGGACTGCTGGCCGCCTGTTCCGGGTCCGACTCCCCCTCCGAGGCCGGCGCCCGCTCGGGGGCCGGATCCCGCTCCGGGTCCAGCCCTCGACCCGGGCCCGGGTCGCACTCGGGGGACGGCTCGCACTCGGGGACCGGCGCGCACTCGCAGGCCAGGACCACCGGCCATGACCATGGCGGCAGACCCTTTGTCCCCAAGGGGCCCAAGGGATACGTGAACCCGTCCGATCCCGAGGTCATCGCCGCCGAGCAGGAGCGCGGGCACGGCCGCCTCCGCACGTTCATGTTGACCGCCACCGAGACATCCCTCGACCTGGGCGGGCGGACCGTCAGGTCGTGGGCGTACGGCGACGCACTGCCCGGCAAGGAGGTCCGGGTCACCGCGGGCGACATCCTCAATCTGAGGCTCGCCAACCACCTGCCCGTGTCGACAACGCTGCACTCGCACGGTGTCCGGATGCGCTGTGACATGGACGGCGTCCCGGGCCTGACCCAGTACTCCATCCAGCCCGGCGCGGACTTCACCTACCGCTTCGCCGTGTCACACCCGGGTACGTACTGGCTGCATTCGCACTCGGGACTCCAGCTGGACCGCGGCCTGTACGCACCGCTCATCGTCGAGGACCCCAAGGAGCCGTTGTCCTACGACAAGGAGTGGGTCGTCGTCCTGGACGACTGGCTGGATGGCGTGGGCGGCTCCAATCCGGACCGCGTGCTCGCACAGTTGCGGCACGGCAATGGTGCGCCGATGGACATGGGCGAGGACGACGCCGGCGACGGCTCCGGCCACGACATGTCCGCCGACGGGCACGCGTCGGATCACGACAGGTCCAACGGCCCCTCCCGCATCCTGCGGAACTCCCACAGCCGCATGCTGCACGGCGAGGGCGGCAACATCGCCTACCCGTACTACCTGGTCAACGGCCGCCTCCCGCACGCTCCTTCGGTCTTCCGGGCCCGCCCCGGCGACCGCATCCGGCTGCGGATCATCAACGCCGGGGGCGACACCGCCTTCCGGGTGGCGCTGGGCGGTCACGAGATGACGGTGACGCACACGGACGGCTACCCGGTCGAGCACAAGAAGACGGAGGCGCTGCTGATCGGTATGGCCGAACGCTATGACGTGCTGATCACCGCCAAGGACGGGGTGTTCCCGCTGGTCGCACTCGCCGAGGGCAAGAACGCACAAGCCCTCGCCGTCCTGCGTACCGGCAGCGGAGGCCGCCCCCACCCCTCCGCACATCCGGCGGAGCTCGACGGCCGGGTCGTGCCGGCCAGACGCCTCGTGCCGGACGAATCCGTCGCCCTCTGCCACCGCGAGCCGGACCGCGAGATGCGCATCAGACTGACCGGCGGCATGAGGAAGTTCGACTGGAGCTTCGACCACCGGCCCTACTCCATCGAGGAACGCCATCCGGTCCGGGAGGGTGAACGGGTCCGCCTGACCCTCATCAACGCCACCGACATGTGGCATCCCATCCATCTGCACGGCCACACCTTCGCGCTCAGGGGCATCGACGCGGCCGGAGCCCGCAAGGACACCGCCTACGTACTGCCGCACCGCAAGATCGTCGTCGAATTCAACGCCGACAACCCGGGCCTGTGGATGCTCCACTGCCACAACCAGTACCACTCCGAGTCCGGCATGATGACCGTCCTCGGCTACCGGAAGTGACAACGGCTCCGGCTCCCCGACCGCGGATCGGCTGAGGCTTCGGGCTCCGCTTCTCAGGGCCCCGGGGACACCACTTCGGACGACTCCGGGGCGCTGAAGGGCGAGGATTCCGTCGTCGTGGAGGTGTCGGCGGAGGAGGACTCCGACGAGGACTCTGTCGTCAGATCGGCGGACGCGGAGCCGGAGGTCGACGCCGACTCCGACTCCGACTCCGACGCGGTCGTCGGAGGCTCGGTGGACGTGGACTCGGACGCCGATGACGAATCCGAGGACTGTGACGACGGCGAAGACGGCGAAGAGGAGGACGACGAAGGCGAGGAGGAGGACGACGAGGGCGAGGAGGAGGACGAGGGCGACGAGGGCGACGAGGAGGACGACGACGGGGAGGACGGGGAGCACGTGCCGTGCGAGCCCTTGGGCTCGGAGACGCACGGCGACGGAGAGCTGGGGGTCGGGGAGCTGGGAGTCGGAGACGAGATGCTCACCGACGGGGTGGGAGGGTGCGCCGGCGGCTTCGTCTGGTGGTCGCGGTGGCCGGTGTCGCCCCTGTGCCGGGCGATCCACACGTCGTGGTCACGGTCGAAGATGACGAACACGTTGATGATGGTCGTCGAGGGCGCGACGACCACGACGTTCTGCGTCCGGTACGACGGCCACGAGTCGCCGGTCGGCTTGGGCGTGGTCTGCTGCGCGACCGGCCCCAGCAGCGGGTTGCCGCACGCACAGCGCACGCGGGGCACGCCGCGGGAGTCGACGAGGACGGCGGTGCCCGCCTGGAGGACCGCCTGATAGCTGGTGGTGGCGCCGTTGCGGTAGCCGTGGTTGGTGACGCGGGTGTCCATACGCAGCTGTACAGGGGTGAGCGAGCGCAGATACGCGGGGACCGCGGACGGCTGGATGCCCTCCACCGAGGCGAACGCCCTGTTCTTCGCCGGGTCCGCCTGGAGCGAGCTGATCTGCTTCTCCACATTGCAGCTGGAGACGTTCTGGGTGCCGCCGTAGAGACCGGGCGCGGAACCGTCCACGCCGCGCGTCACCCGGGCGGACTCCGACGCGGCCGACGCCGTGGCTGTCTCGGGCGCGGTGGAACTGTTTTTCGCCGTCGACTCGGTGAACGGATCGGGGCCGGCCTTGCTCGCGGACTGGAGGAAGACCTCGCCGCCGGTGTTCTTGCTGCCGCCGCCGTTGTTGGTGGTGAAGACGAGCCCCAGGATCACCGCGGCGGCCACGACACCGGTGAGCAGCGCCACGCGGGGCGCCGACTTCCACCAGGGGGCCTCTGGCCCCTTGCCCGGCTCTCCGGGCCCGGACGGACCACCTCCGGGCCCGGAGGGTCCACCTGTACCGCCCGATCCGCTCCCCGCTCCGCTGTCACCGGCGCCGGAGGCACCGCTCGGCGGTTCCGAGGGCGGACGGCCGATCGGCTGGGTCGGGGTGGGTTCGGACCGGCCCGGCTGCGACGGACCCGACAGCGGGCCCGAAGGCGGTCCGGTGGGGCGGCCGGAAGTCGGCGGTTCGACGCTCACGAGCTCTTCTTCCAGGCGTAGGGATCCTGCGGCACCTGAAATGCTTTGTGCCGCTTTCTTCCGCAACGAACCTATTGTGTGCTCCAGTCCCGTACTGCCCGCAAGCTGACGCGGTCGGCCCTCCCGAGGGGCGGACCGCGTCGGCGCTGCTTAGCGTGGCAGCGTGAGCCCCCAGACACCGTCCGACCAGGCAGTTGCCCGCAGCGGTGAGCGAACGGCCGCCCGACACGGCTGGGTCCAGGCCGTGGTGGCGGTGCTGGCCGGGCTGATCGTCATGGTGGTGGTCGCCGCGCTCGGGCTGTGGGCCTCGGGCGCCACGGATCTCCCCGACAACGCGTTCCCGCGGGTCGTCGCGGCCACCGTGGTGACGGCGGTCGGCGGCACCATCGAGCTCGCGGGCGACGCCGGAGTCATCGCCGACACCCAGGCGGGTCTGACGGTGACTCCGCTCTCGGTCACGCTGGCCGGAGCCCTGGTGATCGCGGCCGGCTTCCTGCGACCGCTGCGGCACCGTGCCGTCGCCGGCGCCCCCGAACTGGCCGGGTGGGCCGCCCGGATCGCCGTCCTGTGGGTGCTGGCCCTGGTCGGACTCGGGCTCTTCGCCCGACAGAACTTCACGGTCTCCCTCGGGAACGGGACCATCGGCGACGTCGGCGACCTGTTCGGTGTCACGCCCAAGGTGGGCTTCAAGACCGACATGGCGCCGACGCTGCTCTTCGGAGTGCTGTGGCTGGCGGGCGTGTTCGTCCTCGCCCTGCTGGTCTCGCGCGGGGCACCGCTCCCCGCCCGGCTGCTGCGCTTCCAGGAGTCGGTGCGTCCGGCCGCGTACGCCATGGTCGCGCTGTTGCTCGCGTGCGTCGCCCTGGGCCTGGTCATCGCACTGGTGGTGGCGGCGACGCGTGGGCACGCTTCCGAGACGTTCGCCGTGATCCTCCTCGGACTCCCGAACCTCGTCTGGCTCACCTTCACCATCGGGCTGGGCGCCACCTGGAACGGGCGCGTGGACGGTCCCTTCGGGCTGCCGATGCCACATCTGTTCGACGAGGTGCTGCGCACCCCGGACGTCTCCACGCTCAACCTCCACACCCTCGCCGAGCACGACGGCAGGGTGTGGTGGCTGATGGCCGTCGACGCGGTGCTGCTGCTCGCGGCCGCGTTCCTGATGGCGGCCCGATCACCGGCCCGGATGCGGTCCTGGCAGCACGCCGTGCACATGGCGGTCGCGCTCGCGCTCACCGTGCTGATGATCTGTCTGGTCGGCCGGATCTCGGCGCACTACGGCCTGTCGATCCTCGGCATCGGCGACGTCGGCGGGGGCCTGAAGGGGGAACTCTTCCTGAAGCCCGAACTATGGACCGCGCTCGGGTTCGCCGTGCTGTGGGGGCTGGTCACCGGGTTCCTCGGCGGTCTGCTGGCGAAGGGCGTCCACCGCAAGGGCGAGGTCGATACGGCCGCGCCCGACCGGCGTTGACATCGCGTCAGCCGAGCGAGGCCGCTCAGCCCCGGAAGACCGGCCGGGCCCAGCTCGGCGGCTCCGGTGGCGGACCGGGAGGTCCGGCCTCCGGTGACGGGCCGGGATGTTCGGGCGCTTCCACGGCTTCGGCCTCCGGCTGAGTCGTCGTCCCGCCCACGACGGTGGGGCTGCGTGTCGCGGCCCGCAGCGCGTTCACGAAGGCGAGGCAGGAGTCGTACCGGTCGTCGGGGCACTTCGCGAGCGCCTTCTCCATGACCTCGTCGACGCCGGCGGCGAGGTCGGGGCGCTTCACGGTCAGCGCCGGCGGCTGGTCGTACTGGTGCGCCCACAGCAGCGCCATGGGGTCCTCGCGTTGGAAGGGCGTCCTCCCGGCCAGGGTCTCGTAGACGACGACGGCGAGGCTGTAGACGTCGCACCGGCCGTCCACGGGCTTTCCGGAGATCTGCTCCGGCGCCACGTACTCGAGCGTGCCGACGAACTGGCCTCGGCTGGTGAACCCGGTCATGGCCAGCGACTTCTTCGTCAGGCCGAAGTCCGTGAGGTAGACGTGCTCGGGGTGGTCGCTGTCGGTGCCCCCGGACACCAGGATGTTGCCGGGTTTCACGTCCCGGTGCACCAGGCCGTGGTCGTGGGCCGCGTCGAGGGCGGAGGCGACCTGGCCGGCGATCCGGGTGGCCAGCGCGACCGGCAGCGGCCCCTCGTCGGCGAGCAGATGGCTCAGGTCGCGCCCGGGGACGTACCGCATGGCGATGTACAGGATGCCGTCCGTCTCGCCCGCCTCGAAGATCGGGACGATGTGCGGGTGTTCGATCGCGGCGGCCACCCGTGACTCGTAGGTGAAGCGCGCTCGGAAGGTGTCGTTGCTCGCGAGTTCCGGCGTGAGCAGCTTGAGGGCGACTATGCGGTCCAGGCGAAGGTCCTTGGCACGGTAGACGACGGCCATCCCGCCGCGGCCGATCTCCCCGACGATCTGGTAATCCGCGATCTGCCGTCCGATCAGCTCGGACGGGCTGCTCGGGAACAGGCTGGTCTCGTGCCGCGCCCCTTCCATCAGCCACCCCCCGGGTCATGCCGTGTGCCGCCCATCAGGCGTCACTCCGGTCGTCCTCGTCGTACGTCACGAGGCGGGTCGGTTCATGGCCGTCCGGAGCGGCATTCGGTACGACCCCGGCCCGCCCCGGCGCCTTGTGCGCCTGATCCGGTTTCACGGGCGCCGGATCCCCCTCGGCCGCGAAGGTGCTCAGCCGTGTCCCGTCGCAGTACACCCATCGCTCGTGCTCGCCGTCGTACAGCCAGAGGGACTCCCCGTCGACGACCACCCCGATCCGCTGCCCCTGCGTACGGCCGCGGAAGGACTCCCCGTCGAGTTGTCCGGCCGCGAGTTCCTCGGCGGCGCTGCGGTAGCGGGCGAGGGCCTCCTCGACACGGGCGAGCAGCGGGCGCGGGTCGGCCGTGCGGGCGAGTGGGCTGGTCGCTGCGGGCGGTGCCTGCGGTACGGGGACCAGGAGGCGGCCGTCGACCCAGGCCGACCAGCCGTTGGCGCAGAGGACCCGGCCCCAGTCCCCGCGCCGGTCGACGAGCTGGACCGGCAGCAGGGCGTCCAGCGGCACGGTGCGCCGGGACGGGTCCGGGCTCTCCCAGGCGGCCAGGCCGTCCTGGGGGACGACATGCGTGGGGCGGAAGCCGGGGGTCGTCATCGGCGCCTACTTCCGCATGACCGCGGGTTCGTGGCGCCGCAACAGGCGGGCCACCGCGAATCCGAAGACGACGGAGAGGACGACCAGCATCCCCACGTTGAACAGCCAGACGCCGGTCAAGTGCCGAAACAGCGGGTCGACGGTCAGGGGCCCAGGGAAGATCCGGGCAAGGCCAACGGTCCCCGCCATGGCGCCCAGGCCCCAGCGCGCGGGGACGAGCCAGGCCAGTTGCTCGATGCCGGGCACCCCGTGCAGCTTCAGCAGCGCACCGCTGAAAACCACCTGGACGATGGCGAGCAGCACCAGCAGTGGCATGGTGACCTCCTCCTTGGTCACCACGGCGGAGACGACGAGGCCGAGCATCATCGCGGCGAAGGCGAGCAGGGCCACGGAGAGCGTGATCTCGAGGAGCGGCGGCATGAGGACCCCTTTGCCGCCTGGCGCGTTGAGGTCGACGCCGAACAGGGCGACCAGGGTCAGGACGACGGCCTGGAGCACGGTGATGGTGCCGAGGACCACGACCTTCGACATCAGGTACGCCGATCGGGACAGGCCGACCGCGCGCTCCCGCTGGTAGATGACCCGCTCCTTCACCAGTTCGCGCACGGCGTTGGCCGCCCCCGTCAGGACTGCGCCGATGCACAGGATGAGCAGCACGTTCATCGCCGTCTCCACCGTCAGTGCGCTGCCGGCCACCGCGTGGGCCATCGCGCCCATCACGCAGGGCAGGCCGACCATGACGGCGAGGAAGGTCCGGTCGGCGCTGAGCACGGCCGCGTACCGTCGCACCAGGGTGCCGAGCTGGGATCCCCAGCTCTGGGCCTTGGGCGGCGGTCCAACGACGGCGCCCGGGGCAGCCTGCGGCAGATGCGGCTGTGAGCTGGAGTTGTCGATGTACTCCTGGTGGAACGGCGACTCCCCGTACTCCCCCGCCCAGTCCCGGTCCTGGTCCCGCTCGAAGGCCTCGAACGCCTCGGGCCAGTGCCGGTAGCCGAAGAAGGCGAGAGCGTCGTCGGGCGGCCCGTAGTAGGCGACCTTGCCGCCGGGCGCGAGCACCAGGAGCCGGTCGCAGACCTCGAGGCTGAGCACGCTGTGGGTGACCACGATGACCGTACGGCCGTCGTCTGCGAGACCACGCAGCATCTGCATCACCGAGCGGTCCATGCCTGGGTCGAGACCCGAGGTCGGCTCGTCGAGGAACAGCAGCGACGGCTTGGTCAGCAGCTCCAGGGCCACGCTGACCCGCTTGCGCTGGCCGCCGGACAGGCTGTGCACGGGCTGGTCGACGCGCTGCTCCAGACCCAGCTGGCCGATCACCTCGTCGACCCGTTCGCGGCGCTCCGCCTTCGCGGTGTCCTGCGGGAAGCGCAGCTCAGCGGCGTAGGTGAGGGCCCGGCGCACGGTGAGCTGCGCGTGCAGGATGTCGTCCTGCGGGACCAGACCGATGCGCTGGCGCAGCTCGGCGTAGTCGCGGTAGAGGTCGCGGCCGTCGTACAGGACGGTGCCGCGGTTGGCGGGGCGCAGCCCGGTCAGGGCGTTGAGGAGCGTGGACTTTCCGGCGCCGCTCGGGCCCACGACGGCGAGCAGGGATTTCTCGCCGACGGGAAAGGACACCTGGTCGAGGAGCGTCTTGCGGCCCCGGTCGACCTCGACGGTGATGTCCTGGACATCCAGGGAGACCTCGCCCGTGTCGACGTACTCCTGCAGCTGGTCGCCGACGAGGCAGAACGCGGAGTGGCCGATACCGACGATGTCACCCGGTGTGACGGGGGCGTGCGCGACGGGGCGGCCGTTGAGGAACGTGCCGTTGTGACTGCCGAGGTCGACGATCTCGTACGTCCCGTCCGGGTGGGCGCGCAGCTCCGCGTGCCGTCGGGAGACCACCAGATCGTCGATGACCAGGTCGTTGTCGTCGCCGCGGCCGATGCGTACGGTGCGGGCCAGCAGGGGCCGTACGGTGGTCGGCTGCCGGAAGGTGCCCGTGGCGGCCGGTACGGAGACGCCCGAGGGACGCTCCGAGGCCGGTGGCGGGCGGTCGAGGAGAACGGCGCGCGGGCCGTCGGCGGGGCTGCCGAAGCGGATGACGCTGCCCGGTCCGACGCCCCACTCGTGGATGCGCCGCCCGTCGGCGTACGTACCGTTCGTGCTGTTCTCGTCTTCGAGCGTCCAGTGGTCGGCCTCGGGCCGCAGCACCGCGTGGTGCCACGAGACCCGGACGTCGTCGATGACGACGTCGCTCAAGGGGTCGCGCCCCACGTGATAGTCGCGGCTCGGACTCATCACCGTGGAGCCCGTCTCGGTCTCGAGGACGAGTTCAGGCGCAGTCGGCGCGACCGGCCGCTCTCCCATGCCAGAATTCTAGCTATTCGCCCACATGTGCGCCTGATCAGCGCACCCGGGCAAAACCCTGATGAGTACGACGCGGGCGGAACAGGAGGCGATCAGACGGCTGTCAGGCGGCGGAAATGCCCAGCACGGCGGCGGTCCGCTGCATGCGCAGGGCGTCCACGGATTCGGCGAGCAGTTCGTATTCGGTGGTGTCGTCATTGGTGGCGATGCGGACGAGTTTTCCCGCGGCCAATTCCTCGGCGACCAGTTCCTGTTGGTCCGAGTCGCCGCACCAGGCGCGGAGCATGCTCGGCACGTCCGGGACGGTGGCCGCCACCGGCGCGATCGAGTTCGGCGGGAAAGTGGGGTCCTCGGGCTGCGGATCGAGCCGCTCGGCCATCCACGCGGCGCGGTCCCGCATCCACCACAGGGCCAGCGCCAGGGTCGGCGCGCGATACGTCCCCAGGGGTACGCCGACGCGCTGACCGCCGCATATTCCGTACGCGGTGACATGGCACAGGAATTCGTCGTGCACGATCGTTCCCCCATCGGCGTCGCTCGCTGCCGGTCCGGCCTCGCTTTCCCTGCGGCTCATTGGTTGTGCACGATGGTGCTGTCCCCGGGCGTGGCTGAGTCGCCCTAGAATTGAGTATCGCCACTCCTGACACTCTGTCACCACGTGATTCCAGCCAGTCTCTTGGCATATTCACAGCTTGGTATGGCTGAAACGGCACAGACGGCGCCGACGCCCCCACGTTCGGGGCATTACCCGCGGGGTAATCGACGCCCCGATCGCCGCCCGGCAAGGTGGTCGTACCGGATCCCAACGGGGGCACGAAACGTGGGGATGCGGACCCTGACCAGCAGGTACGACCTCGATGGAGGCTGATTCACCATGTCCGCGAGCAACGACCGTTACGAAACCGCCGTCGCCCGTTACTTCGAGGCCTGGAACGCGGGTGGGCAGGACGCGCTGGCGAAGGCGGTCGCCGCCGCCTGGACCGCGGACGGCAGCTACACCGACCCGCTGGCCGACGTCCGCGGGCACGAGCAGATCGCCGCCCTGATCACGGCGGCACAGGAGCAGTTCCCGGGGTTCGCGTTCCGGCTCCTGGGCGCGGTCGACGGGCACCACGACGTCGCCCGCTTCGGCTGGGAACTGGTGAGCGAGGCGGACGGCTCGGCGCCCGTCGCCGGATTCGACGTGATCACCCTGGACGGCGAGGACCGCATCCGGAGCGTCCACGGCTTCCTGGACCGCGTTCCGGCCTAGGCCGCGATGAGTTTCCCGGCTCTCGGCGGTCTCCCTGAAGTAGGGCGACCCCCGGGACAGGGAGCATCGGATGAGCACAGTGAGCAAGGTGAACGTGGAATTCACCGCGGTACTGCGGAAGAGCCCGCAGAACGGTGGCTGGACCTATGTCGTCTGGCCGGAGTCCGTCGCGTTCTTCGGAACCCGCGGACTGGTCAAGGTCGGCGGCACGATCGACGGCCGGCCGTTCCGCAGTTCGTTCATGGCCCTCGGCGACGGCACGCACAAGCTGCCGGTCAAGGCCGACGTACGCAAGGCGATCGGGAAGGAGGAGGGCGACACGGTGACCGTCCACCTGGAGGAACGCCTCCAAGGTTGAAGGCGTTGCGCGGCGCGCGCCGGGCCGGACTCGTACGCCAGTCGAGCAGGGGGCGGCCACCACCGCGTGGTGCGCCACCGGCCCCCTGCTCGACGGATCGCCCTACGCCGTCGGCCCGGAGGTGGCCGACCGGCTGTCGGAGCTCAGCGAGCCCCGCCCTGCCCGGCCGCCAGGCGTCACGGCTCGATGATCGCGTCGATCCGGGCGAGCTCGTCCGGATCGAACTCCAGGTTCCCGATCGCCGCGACGCTGTCCTCCAGCTGCCGCGGGCTGCTCGCGCCGATCAGCGCGGAGGTCACCCGGCCGCCGCGCAGCACCCAGGCCAGCGCCAGCTGAGCCAGGGACTGACCGCGCGTCTTGGCGATCTCGTCGAGGGCGCGCAGCCGTCCCACGAGATCCTCGGTGACCGTGTCCGCGCTCAGGAACGGGCTGTCGCTCGCGGCGCGCGAACCCTCCGGGATGCCGTCGAGGTAACGGCCGGTGAGCAGGCCCTGCTCCAGCGGGGAGTAGGCGATGGAGCCGACCCGCAGCTCGTCCAGCGTGTCCAGGAGCCCCTCCTCCTCGGGGCGGCGGTCGAGCATCGAGTAGCGCGGCTGGTGGATCAGCAGCGGGGTGCCCAGCTCGGCCAGGATGCGGGCGGCTTCGCGGGTCTCCTCGGGCGAGTAGTTGGAGACGCCGACGTACAGCGCCTTGCCCTGCTGGACCGCCGAGTGCAGGGCGCCCATCGTCTCCTCGAACGGAGTCTGCGGGTCGGGGCGGTGCGAGTAGAAGATGTCCACGTAGTCCAGACCCATCCGGGCCAGGCTCTGGTCGAGCGAGGACAGCAGGTACTTGCGTGAGCCCCATTCGCCGTACGGGCCCGGCCACATCAGGTATCCGGCCTTGGTGGAGATGACCAGCTCGTCGCGGTAGGGCGCGAAGTCGGCCTTCAAGGCGTCGCCGAGGGCCGACTCGGCGGCGCCGGGCGGCGGCCCGTAGTTGTTCGCCAGGTCGAAGTGGGTGACTCCGAGGTCGAAGGCGCGGCGCAGGATCGCGCGCTGGGTCTCCACCGGCCGGTCGGGGCCGAAGTTGTGCCACAGGCCGAGCGACAGCGCGGGGAGCTTCAGGCCGCTGCGTCCGGTGCGTCGGTAGGGCATGTCCGCGTAACGGTCGGGGTGTGCGGTGTACAACGCGACTCCAGAGGGGTGGGCACTGCTGATGTGACCTCCACTCTTCCCCTGCACGCACCAGCGGTCCAACAGAAGAATCCGATGGAATTCAGCGATGACGCTGCTCAATCCAACGGGTCACGGGCCGTGGGGCGTCCGCACCTCCCAGAGCCGAGCGGTGCCGTCGTCGCTGGACGTGGCCAGCAGGTGTCCGCGAGGACTGAAGGCCGTGTGGGTGATCGCCTCCGTGTGGCCGGTGAGCCGGTCGCCGTCCGGTCGGCCCGTGGCCGGGTCCCACAACCGCACCGTCCTGTCCAGGCCGGCGGTCGCCAGAGCGCCGAACGGGGAAAAGGCGATGCCCCAGATCGGCGCCGTGTGCCCGGTGAGGGGGTCGCCGACCGGCTGCCCCAGAGCGCAGTTCCAGACGCGTGCGGTTCCGTCGTCGGCTCCCGTGGCCAGTAGCCGTCCGTCGTGGCTGAAGGCCACGCATGCCACCGCGGCCGAGTGACCGGTCAGCGGCTCCCCGACAGGCTCTCCGGTGAAGGGCTTCGACCCTTGAGGCATGGTGCGCGGCGCTGTCCACTCTGGGAGTTCCCACACCGGCCCGGCGCCGTGTTCGGCGCGGACGGGTTGTACCGCCTACTGGTCCAGGTCGGTGATCGCGAAGTCGGATGACGGGACGTCGGGTGTCCAGGGCTTGGATGGCGTGCCGTCCGGATCAAGGCCGTGCGGCCACAACGTCTCGTCCCCGTCGGCAGCGTTCCACAGTCCCACGAGGGCCGAGGCATCGTGGTGTCCTGCGTCGGCGGCCTGCCGGGCGAGATGCTCGATGGCGGCGCGGTACCCGGACAGCCCGGACATCAACCCCAGCCGGATCAGGGAATCCGCGCCGACTCCCGGGATCCGGCTGGAGAAGCGCCGCTGGACAGGGGCTCGGTCGCCGTCGAGGCCGTTGCGCATGTGCGCGAGCCTCAGCAACAGGAAGGGGCGGCCGGTGTCGGCTGCCAGCCGTGCCAGGCTCTCCGCCTTCGTATGGTCCCCGGCCGCCTCACGGGTGACGGTGAGGCTGGCAAGGGCGAACTCGTCGCCGCAAATCAACGCCTCGCGCGCCAGGCGTTCGGCGCCGTCGTGGTCTCCGGCCGCCTCGCGCATGAGTGCCAGGCGCCCCAGCGCCCAGGTTGCCTCCCCACCCGGGCCCCGCCGTGCGGTGCTTTCCGCTCCTTCGGGATCTCCGGCAGCCGCACGGGCGGCGGCGAGTTCACCCCAGACCCAGAAGGCGCCGGCCTCCACGGCCAGCTGTGCGTGGTGTTCGGCCGCGTCATGGTCCCCCGCGTTCTCATGCCTGCGGGCGATCCAGACGAGGGCATGAGCGCTGCCGACATCCGCGAGCAGACGAGCGAAGCGCATCGCGCCGTCGGGGTCCTCGTCCCCTTCGGCCAGTTCCTCGAGCACCCCCTTGACCGAGCTTTCCCCGGAAGCGACAGCCCGTTGGGCGAAGACTCTGGCACCGGCATGGTCCCCCGCCTCCCGCAAGCTGCGGGCCCGTCGAAACAACGCACTCGTGTCCCCAGCCTCGACGGCCTTCTCCTCCCAGCTCCTGGCCTCGTCCGACGGCCCCGCCACCGACCACACCACCGCGAGAAAGCCGACAGCCCCGAGGTTGCCCGCAGCGGCCGCCATCTGCGACAGACGCACGGCCTCAGCGATGTTTCCGGCCAGTTCCTCGCGGGAGACCTTGGTTCCGGATTTCCTCGCGCGGCTCCCCCGTGTCAGCGCGAGCATGTACATGGGCTCGGAGTCACCTGCGGCGAGGGCCACTTGCGCCAGACGTTCGGCGCCTGAGCGGTCCCCCGCCCTCTCCCGGGCCCGCACGAGGCGTTCCACCGCGTGGCTCTCGCCCGCCGCGACGGTCTCTTCGGCGAGACGTTCCGCGCTTGCCTGGTCCCCTGTCTTCTCCCGCAGGGCGGCCAGTTCACCGATGGGCCCGGCGTCGCCTGCGGCCAAGGCCCGCCGGGCGAAACGCTCGGCCCCGTCGAAGTCCCCCGCCTGCCCCCATGCCTGTACGAGAAGCAGCAGGCCGGACACTCCGTCGGCGTCGATTACCCGCTGGGCCAGTCGCTCGGCGACCTCGTGGTGTCCGGCCTTCTTGCGGGCGGCGGCACGACGGGCCGTAGCTGCGACGCTCCCGGCTTCGGCTGCCCTGATCTCAAGGTGCTGGGCCCATTGGTCGCGTCTGCGCCGGGATGCCGCTCCCGAGAGCCTCTCGATGTCGTCCGGGCTGGTGAGGTGATCGTGCGCGGCCTCCCAGAACGACGCCGGAGGGCACAGGTGATGCCGTTCGACACGCCCTTGCTGCTCCAGGTAGTCGGCGAGTCGGTAGGACGGTTGTGAGGGGCGGACGTTCCTGGGCGCACCGGGTACCCACCTGCTCGGACGCTCGCGACGCACGGGGTTCAGCGGGGCGAGGTCGCCGTGGACGGCCCTGCCGGCCTCCGCCAGTGCCCGTTCGAGCCAGTCGTCGCCGAGCGTGTTCCACTCGGTCTCGGCGAGATAGTCCTCCGCCGCGTGGGCCAGGAAGGCCGCCGGCAGGTGGAGGCCCGTACCGAGTCGGCGAGCGTCGATGGCCGCATGGAGGAGGGCCCGCGCGGCCGGTGACGCGGTGCGGTAACGATGCATCAGTTCGGGCGCCCCGGCCAGGAACTGTGTCAGCCTGCCGTCGCCCACATGCTTCAGGGCGTGGGCCAACTGCCGGTCGCCCCCGGCGGCCAGACCCTGCGCCGCGAGGATGTCGGCACTGTCGAAGCTGTCCTGCACCGGGATCTGCCGCCCGGCGAGCAGCTCCCGCACCCGGGAGTGCCGATCCGGTTCCCCGGCATCGGGCCGGGCGGTGAACGCGTGGGCGTACTCGGGCCACAGCGTGCCGAGGACCAGGACCGGCCCGCGTCCTGGATCGGTGAGCAGGGAGTGCAGTGCCGCGGCCATGCGTTCGCCCAGTCCCTCAACCGCGCCGAGGTAGTGCTGGGCCTCGTTGAGCCAGATCACCGTGCGCGGCGCCACGCGTTCCAGGCCGGCCAGCGCGGCCTCGACACGACCGGGGTCGAAGGGATGCCACAGCAGCCAGCCCTGCTCGGCCAGGGGCTGGACGGCCTCCCAGCAGGCCCGGGTCTTGCCCGTCGACGAGGACCCGACCAGCACGGCCATACGACTGCTGCCCGCCATGGCCGCGTCGACGAGGCCGGCGAGTACCGCGTCGTGCCCGCGGCGAACGTAGCGGGGCAGCGCTCCCGTCCTTCGGTGCGACGCGGCTCCGTCGGCCGGTGCGTGATCGATCGGATCGTCGGCGACTTCGACGGCGGGATGGACTTCGAGGTCGTGCGGGTTCCAGTCCTTGATCGGCCGCCCCATCCCACCCTGCCCCGCCGCTCGGCCGGGTGCCGACGGTCCGGTCTCGCACGCTGCGGCCCGCAGGTCGAGCAGGGGACGGGGTACCAGGCCGAGAGCGGCGGCGAGGGCGCCGACGGTCTGCGCGGAGGGGACGAGCGCGGACGCGGAGGCGCTGAATGCCTCGCTGACCGTGGTGCGCCCGAGGCCGGCACGTCGTGCGAGCTGGGTGATGGTGACACCTGCCGCGGCCCTGCCGGTTTCCAGTCGGCTGCGCAACTCGGCGCGTGCGCTCGCCGGATCGTTGAATTCCCCCGCCACTGCGCGGCGCCCACCCTCAGCCGTCGTCCTGCGTGTTCGTCGGTGTTCATCATCGCCCGGCCGGTCCCCGGCGAACAATTTCTTCGCGAGATTCCACAGCGGTAACACCCGCAGCGCTTCGGAGGAACGACGCCGTGTCCGACCACACTGTCCTGATCGTCATCGCCTGTGCTCTCGTGCTCGTGGTCGCCGCACTGGCGGGAGCGGGGGCCGGCTACCTCGCCCGCCGGGACCGGGCCACGTACCCCACCGCGGTGACCCGCGCCGCGATCGCCTTCGCCGCGACCCTCACGCTCGCCGCGACCGTCACGGCCGCGCTGGCTTCCCTGGTCGGAGCCCGGTGATCACACGGCTCCGGGGGATCGGCCGCCGGGCCGCACAGAGCCCGGCTCTACCATTGCGCGGAGCGAAGCCACACGGTCCCGAGGGAGGAGTCCGATGGAACTGCGCCACCTTCAGCACTTCGTCGCCGTCGCCGAGGACCAGCACTTCACCCGGGCCGCCGAGCGGTTGCTGGTGTCCCAGTCGGGCCTTTCGGCCTCGATCCGGGCGCTGGAGCGGGAGCTCCAGACCCCGCTGTTCGTGCGGACGACCCGCCGGGTGACGCTCACGGAGGCCGGGCGGGCGCTGCTGGGCGAGGCGGTGCGGATCCTGGCTCAGGTGCGGGCGGCCCATGAGGCGGTGGCGGCCGTGCAGGGCGTGCTGCGCGGGACGCTGGCGCTGGGTACCGAGCAGTGCATCGCGGGTGTGCATGTGGCGGGGCTGCTCGCCGCTTTCCGGCGGTGTCACCCGGATGTGGAGGTCCGGCTGCGGCAGGCGGGGTCGGGCGAGCTGGCGGAGGAGGTCGCCGCCGGGCGCCTGGACCTGGCCTTCGCCTATCGCACGCAGGCGGACACCGACCAGCTGCGGTCCGTGTCGCTGGCCAGCGAGCCGATGACCGTGCTGTGCCACCCGTCCCACCGGCTCGCCACGGCGGGCGTCGCGTTCACGCCGGAGGACCTGAGCGGCGAGACCTTCGTCGACTTCCACCCGGACTGGGGGCCGCGGCGCACCACCGACGCGGCCTTCGCGGCGGCGGGTGTGCGGCGGACGGTCTCACTGGAGGTGAACGACGTGCACAGCCTCCTCGACCTGATCGACGAGAACCTCGGCATCGCCGTCGTACCGCGCCACTTCCGCCACAAGCGCGAGGGGCTCACCGCGCTCCCCCTGAAGGGCACCGGCGAGGCGGTGTACGAGACCGTCGCCATGCTGCCGCCGCCGGAGGCCACCAGTCCGGCGGCGCGGGCGCTGATGGCGCTCCTCGACACCTTTGAAGAGGGGGTCTGACACCACCCCCAGAGGGGCTCCAGCACTCCTGACCGGGCCGCTGGCCCGCCGCAGACTCGTGGATGTCCAGCACGAGAACTGCGAGGCAGGAGTACGGAGATGACGGATCACACACGGCGCACGGTACTGCGGGGCGCGGCGGTCACGGCGGCCGCGGGGCTCGTCGGTGGCGTGAGCGGCCGGGCTGCGACAGCCGGACCCCGCGCACAGGACACGCACCAATTCCCTTTCCTGGAGGGCGCGTTCAAGCCCGTCACCGAGGAGCTGACGGCGTTCGATCTGCCGGTCACCGGCCGGATCCCCCGTGAGCTGAACGGCCGCTTCCTCCGAAACGGCCCCAATGTCCTGGGACTTGAGGACCCGCGTGCCCACCACTGGATGCTCGGCGACGGCATGGTGCACGGCGTGCGGCTGCGCGAGGGCCGCGCCGAGTGGTACCGCAACCGCTGGGTCCGCTCGGCCTCCGTGGCCAAGAAGCTCGGCGAGCCGTACCCCGGGCCCGTCCCGCCGGACGACTTCCCCTGCAACACCCATGTGATCGGGTACAAGGGACGGATCCTGGCGCTCCAGGAGAGCGGGCCGCTGCCGTACGAACTCGACCACGAGCTCAACACGGTGGGCACGTACGACTTCCGCTCCACCCTCAAGGGGGCCTTCACCGCGCACACCAAGTTCGACGCGGCGGCCGGCGAGCTGCACGCGATCGCCTACTACCCGGCCTGGGACCACGTCCGACACCAGGTCATCGACCACACGGGCCGGCTCGTACGGACCACGAGGATCCCGGTGGCGGACGCGCCGATGATGCACGACTTCGCGCTCACCGAGAAGTACGTCGTGATCTTCGACCTGCCCATCACCTTCGACCCCGCGGGGGCCGAGCGGGGCGACATCGTGCCGTACGTCTGGAACGAGAAGCACCCGACGCGGGTCGGCCTGCTGCCGCGTGCCGGTGGCGAGGTCCGCTGGTTCGAGGTCGATCCGGTCTACTACTCGCACACCCTGAACGCGTACGACGAAGGCTCGTCCGTGGTCGTCGACATGACGACCTACCCGGCCCCCTTCTATGTCGCCGGCCGCGGCTCCGACGGGCCCTACGGGGCGGGCACCGCCTCGCTCCAGCGGTGGACGATCGACGTGGCGCACGGCCGCGTACGCACCAGGACGATCGACGACCGCCCGCAGGAGTTCCCGCGTATACGCGAGGAGTTGGTGTCCCGGCGGCACCGGTACGCCTACACGGCGGCCGCCGCCGACATGACGCTGGCGTATCTGACACTCGACGGGAACCCGCCCGACCGCGCCTTCGGCAATGCGCTGATCAAGCACGACCTGTGCCGCGGGACCACGCAGGTCCACCGGCTGCCGCGGGACGCCGCCGCGGGGGAAGCCGTCTTCGTGCCGTCACAGGGGGCGCGGGCCGAGGACGACGGCTATGCGATCGCGTACGTCCACAACCCCGACCGCGGGGCCGCCGACCTGGTGATCCTGGCCGCCCAGGACTTCACCGGCGAGCCGGTCGCCCGGATCCATCTGCCGGGCCGGGTGCCGCTCGGCTTCCACGGAAGCTGGATTCCGGACGCGTGAAGGACCGCCATGCGCGATGGTGGACGCATGCATGCAAAGGACATCCTCATCGACGCGTTCAGCCGCATCCAGGAAGAAGTCCATGCCGCCGTCGAGGGTCTGGCCCCGGACCAGCTCAACGCCGCTCCCGCCGAAGGCACCAACCCCATTTCATGGCTGATCTGGCATCTCACCCGGATCCAGGACGACCATGTCGCCGACGCCGCCGGGCTCGACCAGGTCTGGCCGGCCCAGGGCTGGGAGAAGCGCTTCGGGCTCGATCTGCCCCACCGCGACACGGGGTACGGCCACAGCCCCGCGAAGGTCGCCAAGGTGCGGGTCGACTCCGGTGAGCTGCTGACCGGGTACTACGACGCCGCGCACGAGCAGACGCTGGGGTTCGTGCGCGGGCTGACCGCCAAGGACTTCGAGCGCATCGTGGACGAGCGCTGGGATCCCCCGGTCAGCCTGGGCGTACGGCTGGTCAGCGTCCTGTCCGACGATCTGCAGCACGTCGGACAGGCCGCCTATGTACGGGGGCTGCTTCAGAGGGCGTAGCCGGGAAGCACGACGTCCTCGATGAGGGCGTTGCGCTCGTCGAACGGGATGAACGCGCTCTTGATCGCGTTGACCGTGACCGTGCGCAGGTCCTCGACGCTCCAGCCCGCCTCCTCGACCAGCAGCGACATCTCGCGGGTCATCGTCGTGCCCGACACCAGACGGTTGTCGGTGTTGAGGGTGACGCGGAAGCCCAGGTCGCGCAGGGCGGTGATGGGGTGCTCGGCGATGGAGGTGGCCGCGCCCGTCTGGAGGTTGGACGTGGGGCACATCTCCAGGGCGATACGGCGGTCGCGCACCCAGCCCGCGAGGCGGCCGAGCTTGCCGTCGACGATGTCCTCGGTGATGCGCACGCCGTGCCCGATGCGCTGGGCGCCGCAGACCTGAAGGGCCTGGTGGATGCTCGGCAGGCCGTGCGCCTCACCGGCGTGGATGGTGAACGGGACGCTCTCGCCGCGCAGGTGCTCGAAGGCGGCCAGGTGGTCGGCGGGCGGGAAGCCGTCCTCGGCCCCGGCGATGTCGAAGCCGACGACACCCGCGTCCCGGAAGGCGACGGCCAGGTCGGCCGCCTCGCGAACCCGGTCGAACATGCGCATGCCGCACAGCAGGGTGCCGACGCGGACCGGGGTGCCCGCGGCCGCGGCCTTCGCCATACCGGCGGCGAGGCCCTCCTGGACTGTCTCGACGACCTCGCTCATCGTGAGCCCGCCCTGCGTGTTCAGCTCGGGCGCGTAGCGGACCTCGCCGTAGACGACGCCGTCCTCGGCGAGGTCGAGCACGTACTCCTCGGCGGTGCGCAGCAGGCCCTCGCGGGTCTGCATCACGGCGAGGGTGTGCTCGAAGGTGGCTATGTAGCGCACCAGGTCACCGGAGTTGGCGGCCTCGTAGTACCAGTCGGCCAGCGCCTGCGGATCGGTGGTGGGCAGGGTGTGGCCGACCGTCTCCGCGAGCTCCACGAGGGTGGTGGGGCGCAGACCGCCGTCGAGGTGGTCGTGCAGCACGGCCTTGGGGAGGCGGCGGATGGTGTCGATGTCGATGCGGGGCGCGGTCATGCGTGTCTTTCCTCGGCAGGTTGTCTCTGGGGCGGGAGGTCTGGCTACTGGGCGGGCTGCAGCAGGTCCCAGCGGTTTCCGTACAGGTCCTGGAAGACGACGACCGAGCCGTACGGCTCGTGGCGCGGCTCCTCCAGGAAGGTCACGCCCGCGGCGAGCATCCGTGCATGGTCGCGGGCGAAGTCGTCGGTGTGCAGGAAGAAGCCCACGCGCCCGCCGGTCTGGTCGCCGACCCGGCCGCGCTGCGCCTCGTCCTTGGCCCTGGCCAGCAGCAGGCCGCTGCCGCTGCCCTCCGGGCCCGGCTCGACGACGACCCAGCGGGAGCCGTCGGGACGCGGCGTGTCCTCGACAAGGCGGAATCCGAGGGCTTCGGTGTAGTGGCGGATCGCCTCGTCGTAGTCGTCGACGACGAGGGTGACCAGGGCGATGCGTCTCATCGGAACCTCTCCAGGGTTATACGTAACACGTAGGGTACGGCATCCCGCGGAGTGGTCCGGTTGCGGCGGAAGCGGCGAGCGCCGGAGCCCATCCGTTCGGCCGCACCGGGAACGATCTCGGCTGCACCCTCGTCTACAGTTTTGTAGACCGACTACAGAACTGTAGTCAGCGCGGACGCGGTCTCCTGTGCGCCCGCGCGCCCAGCGTGAAAGGGGGACCCTGCCGTGAAGCGCGAGGACGCCACGGATCTCGCCGGTTCGACGGCGGTGGGGAGCACGATCGCGTTCGTGCTGCTGACACTGATCCTGAGCGGCCGGGACGGCGACCCTCTGTTCGGCGACGAGGACCTCACCTCCTGGTCGGTGGGACACCGCCCGGATGTGGCGCTCGCCCTGGCGCGCGGGGTGACCTACACCGGCACAGGGATCGTTCCGTACGTCCTGGTCGCCCTGGCGGGCCTCCTTCTCGGTCGTACGGCGCGTCAGCGCGTCCTCGCCGTCATCGGCTGCCTCGGCTGTCTGGCCGCCGCACAAGCCGTGCGGTACGGGGTGATGTCCCTGGTCGCCCGCCCCCGCCCCG
The DNA here is from genome assembly GCF_036347135.1 of Streptomyces sp. NBC_00775. Lineage (NCBI taxonomy): Bacteria > Bacillati > Actinomycetota > Actinomycetes > Kitasatosporales > Streptomycetaceae > Streptomyces > Streptomyces sp. NBC_00775. Next base: position 10,080,833 of record NZ_CP108938.1, on the reverse strand, counting down.
CCACGGCGGACTGGGCCACGCACGCCTCCGGCTGGTCCTTCCCCTCGGGCCACACCACCACCTCCGCCGTCACCGGCGGACTGCTCATTCTCGCGGTGCTCGCGCGAGCCGCGTACGGCAGGAAGTCGCTCGTCCTGGTCATCGGCTGCTGGGCCGCGCTGGTCGGACTGTCCCGTGTCTACCTGGGAGTTCACTGGTTCTCCGACGTCCTGGGCGGCTGGCTGTTCAGCCTCTGCTGGCTGAGCCTGTGCACATACGTCTTCGCACGCTTCGCTCCCCGTGCCTGGTCCGCGATATCGGCGCCCCGTCTCCGCCCAGGTCCCACGACGGAAGAGCGCCGCCATGCATCGCACGACCAGCGGGAAGTCCCCCCTCACTCTGCTCCGTAGCCATCTCGGATGGGCCGTCGGCGTGTCCTACCTCGCCGCCACGACGGTGCCGGCCCCGGGTCTGTGGCTGCGCCACCCGCACACGACCGGCGCGGCCGGAATCCTTGGAATCCCCTTCCAGACACCGCATTTCCTGCTGTCCCTCGTCCTGTTCACCGCGGGTCTCCAAGTGCCCCTGCACGAGCTGCGGGCGTTACTCGGCCGCCCCACCGCTCTGCTGACCGGGCTCACCCTCCATCTGGTCGCACCGCTGCTGATCATCCCGGGGGTCGCGTTCGCGCTGCGGCAGTCCCCCGACAGTGACGGGGGCAGCGGTCTGGTCGCGGCGATGATCCTGATCGTGGCCATGCCCGTGGCGGCCGGGGCCACCGTGTGGACCAGCAAGGGGGACGGCGATCAGCCGACGACGGTGGGCCTCGTGCTGGCGTCCACCATCGTCAGCCCCCTGACCATTCCGGTCACCGTGACGGCTCTGTGCCCGCTGCTGAGCGGCGAGTACGCGGCGACGCTGGCCGGAACGGCACAGACCGCGGGAAACAGCTTCGCGCTCACGGGGGTCCTGCTGCCCTGCGGCGCCGGAATCCTGTGCCGGCTCGCGCTGCCCCGCCGGCTCATGGACCGTCTGCTCGGCGCGGCGGTCCCCGCGGCGATGCTCGGCTCGCTGCTGCTGACGTACATCAATGCCAGCGGTGTCCTCGGCCCCTTCGTCAGCCATCCCGAACCGGTGCTGTTCGTGGCCGCGCTGGCCGTCGCCGCCACGGTGTGCGGGCTGTCGTTCACGCTGGGCCGGATCACCGCCCGCGTGCTGCGTCTCGACGCACCCGCCGGTGCCTCCGTCACGCTGGCCTGCGGGATGAACAACAGCAGCGCCAGCGCCGTCCTCATCACGACGACGCTGCCCGACCGGCCGCATGTGCTGCTGCCGGTCCTCGCGTACAGCCTGCTGCAGAAGGTGGCGGCGGGCGTGGTCGTGCGGGCCGGGCGGGGGCGCCGTGCGCGCGCATGACATCGTGGAGATCGACTCGGGGCCGGCCCGCCGCCCCCCACCTGACACTGCCTCCACAGGAGTTGACAGACATGTCCGAGCTGCCGAAGTCGACCGGAGCACCCGCCCATCAGAACGTGACGTTCCCCAGCGCCGGGGGCACCGCGCACGGCTATCTGGCGCTGCCGCCTTCCGGGCAGGGCCCCGGAGTGATCGTCATCCAGGAGTGGTGGGGCCTGACCGACCACATCGCGAATGTGGCGGACCGTCTCGCGGCGGAGGGCTTCGTGGCCCTCGCGCCCGACCTTTATGGCGGCAATGTGGCGCACGACAGCGGCGAGGCCTTCCGGATGATGAAGGAACTGCCGGTGTCGCGCGGTGTCGAGCTGCTCTCCGGCGCGGTCGACCATCTGCTGGCCCTGCCCGAGGTCACCTCGGACACGGTGGCATCGGTCGGCTTCTGCATGGGCGGCGGCTTCGTCGTCTACCAGGCCGCGGCTGACCCGCGGGTCAGCGCGGCGGTGCCGTTCTACGGCGTGATCCAGGGCGAGCTGCCCGACTTCTCCGGCCTGAAGGCGCAGATCCTCGGTCACTACGGCGAGCTCGATACGAGCATTCCGAAGGAGAACCTGGAGCAGCTGAGCGAGGCGATCCAGCAGCAGTCCGGCATCACCCCGGACCTCCGCCTCTACCCCGCCCAGCACGCCTTCTTCAATGACGGCCGCCCGCAGGTATACGAACCCGAGTCGGCCGCGCAGGCCTGGGAGAGCACGGTGGCCTTCCTGCACGAGCAGTTGGGCTGACACCGTCGCCGACCGCCCGCCCGCCACGGGAGATCCGCCGGGGGCGGGCGGCGGCCGTGCCGTCTGCTGTGCGGCGAGATCCTCGATAGCGCCGGAGTTCCCGGCCTCCTCTCAAGGGCCGGCCGTGTCGGCCTGCCCTCGTGCTCTGTCGAGGCTGGTCAGCAACGCGTCGAGGTCGTCTCCATGACTGTCGGAGCCGGCGATCACCTCGGCGATGTGGCGTCGCACGTTTCCCTTGCAGTCGAGCATGCGGCTGTCAGGAACCCGGCGGGCGTAGCGGACCAGAATCCGTGCCGCTTCGGGGGGTGACATGAAGGCCACGGTCCCTGCGCTGTGGAAGGGGCGGGCCTGGCCCTCGCGGTAGGCGATCTCCGCCCGGTAGATCCTCGTGCGCCCCTGCTCCTTCTCGTAGCCGTCCTCCTTGTCCGGCTCGCCCAGGGTGAACCGGACCGCTTCGGCCTTTCCTGGCGGAATCTGGAAGGACCTGCTGAGAAGTGTGCCGGCCCTGGCGGTGTCCGGGCCCTTGGCGGTGGCTGGGTTTTGGGCGCTGTCCGGGCCGGTGTCGGGCAACATCACGTCGAAGTTGCCGGTGACGGAAACCTCTCCTCCCGTGGGCGGAAGTTCCGGTGAGCAGGGCTCGCGTGCCGGGTAGACGGCTTTCACCGTGATGCGGAAGTCGGTCACCACAGCCACCAAGTTGCCGTTGTTGCGCAGAGTCAGCAGGACGCTGACGCCTTTGGTCGTGGTGCGCTTCGATGTACCACTGTCGCCGGTCCGCAACGTCGCCGGAATGCCCGACGTCTGTTCCACGGCCAGCGACAGGGACTCAAGTCCTGGCTTGGGCCGTGTATCGGCCTCCCAGGGGTTGGGCAGCCACCCGAAGACCACGCTGGTGAAAGCCAAGGCAGCGGCACTTCCGAAGGCCACCAGTGCGGTCCTCATGGAAGGGGAACTGCCCGCCTGCCGCTGCCCGTCAGGGGCTTCCGGCTCGTCCGGCGCGCCGCTCGATTCCCCCATGTGCGCCCCCCTGCGCAAAACACCCGTAACGGCAGTGTGGCGGTCTCCCCGTGAGGCGCACCAGGGCACACCGGGTAAAGAGCACAGGGCAGTCCGGACAGGTTGTACGGGCGGGTAGGCGGGGGCTCGAAACCACTACGGTGACCCGGGTGACAACCCGAACTCCGAGCGCCGAGGGCCTCATAGCTGATGTCCCTGCCCTGGGGACGTTTGCCCGAAGAGCTACATTGCTCCGTCCGACCTCAGGTACCCCAAGCCTGCTCGACAGCTCCGTCGCGGGACCGTTGCTGTGGCCCGCCGACGAAACCTGGCCCGTGTGCCGGGGACCGCACCTCGTCGAGGTGCGAGAGGGGCTCTCCGATGCGGAACGGGAAGCTCTGCAGCGGATCGACCGGAACATGCGCGCACGCCGCGCCGGGAAGCCGGATGCGGCATGGGAGATCAGCGAGGAGGAGGCCACCGTCCAGTCCCGGATCATGGCCGGCGCCGGGGCGCTGGACATGGTCACGTGGGAGCGGATCCGTCGCGTACCGGTCACGTCTGTCGACGGGGTGCCGATGCTGGGGGTGCTGCAACTTCACGCACGGGACGTGCCGGCGGCCGCGTGGCCGGAGGGCACGGATGTGCTTCAGGTGCTGTGGTGCCCCGAAGATCACAGCGGCCTGCCGGGGCAGTCGGACTACTGGGACCCCGCGGTGGAGATGCGCCACCGCTCGGCCGCGACCGTGTCGGCCGTGCTGGATCCGCCCGTGCCCGACGACATCGGCGGACGCCGCGCGCCTCTGCCCTGCGTGCTCGATCCGGTCGAGGTGACCGATCTTCCGGACCAGGACGAACTGCCCGCCGAGCTCCTCGCCGCGGCAGAGTCCTGGGCGGAGCGGCACGGCGTCGAGTTCCATCGCGTCCTCGCCTGTCATGAGGGGTGGAAGGTCGGAGGCTGGCCGAGCTGGCACCTGACGGACCTGGTGCCGGTCACCTGCTCCTGTGGAGCCACGGCACGGCTGTTCCTCACGATCGACAGCGGTGGCGACCCGGGGGTCAACGTGGGTCGGTTCGGTGAACTCCGTGTCTTCACCTGTCCGGCCGATGCCTCGCATCCCCACCGCCTGAACATCCAGTAGCCGGAGGCGCCGGGCACGAAGCCCCGGCAGACAGACGTGTGCCCGGCAGACGTACTTCTGGGAGACATCCTTTCCCCGCACGGGAGTTACCTGACAGTAATCCCCGGTGATTTGATGTGCGGCGCCACTCAACCCCCTTCACCCACAGGGAGATCCAGTGCCGCTCTCCTCACCGCGCCGTACCCGGGGCGCAGCCGCCCTCGTCCTCTCGCTCGCCGCCGCGAGCCTCGTCGGGGCCGCGCCCGCGTCGGCGGAGGCCGCGACCGCGACCGCGCCGCCGATGCGCGTGCTGACGTACAACGTCTTCCTCATGAGCAAGAACCTGTACCCGAACTGGGGCCAGGACCACCGCGCCGCGGAGATTCCGAGGACCTCGTTCTTCCGCGGGAACGACGTCGTCGTGCTGCAGGAGGCGTTCGACAACTCGTCGTCGGATGCGCTGAAGAGCGCGGCGGCGGGCGAATACCCGTACCAGACGCCGGTCGTCGGGCGGAGCAGGAGCGGATGGGACGCCACAGGCGGGGCGTACTCGTCGACCACGCCCGAGGACGGCGGGGTGACCGTGCTGAGCAAGTGGCCGATCCTGCACAAGGAGCAGTACGTCTACAAGGACGCGTGCGGCGCGGACTGGTGGTCCAACAAGGGGTTCGCCTATGTGGTGCTGAATGTGAACGGCATCAAGGTTCATGTGGTGGGAACCCATGCGCAGTCGACGGACTCCGGATGTGGCGCGGGTGAGGCCGCGTCGATGCGCAGCCGGCAGTTCGAGGCGATCGACGCGTTCCTGGACGCCAAGAACATCCCGGCGGACGAACAGGTTCTCGTCGCCGGTGACTTCAACGTCGACTCGCGCGGCTCGGAGTACGCGTCGATGCTCGCGGACGCCGGCCTCGTCGGAGCGGACGCGCGGACCGGGCACCCGTACTCCTTCGACACACAGGAGAACTCCATCGCGCACGACCGCTACCCGACCGACCCGCGCGAGGATCTCGACTACGTCCTCCAGCGCGCCGATCACGCGCGTCCCGCGGTCTGGAAGAACGAGGTCGTCAAGGAGCAGTCCGCGCCCTGGACGGTGAGCAGCTGGGGCACCGACTACACGTACACGAACCTCTCGGACCACTACCCGCTGAGCGCCTACACAGGCTGAGCGCGGAGTGCCCCTGCCGCGGCCCCCGGACCAGCAGGCCGCGGCAAGGGCGCCCCTTGCCTCACTGCCCCCGCGTGTGGAGCGCGTCGAGGCGGGCCATCTCGTCGTCCGTGAGCCGCAGCGCGCCGGCGGCGACGTTCTCGGTGAGGTGGTCCGGGTTGCCGGTGCCGGGGATGGCCAGCACGTGCGGGCCCTGCTGGAGCGTCCAGGCGAGGCGGATCTGCGCGGGGGTCGCGCCGTGGGCACGCGCGACGGCGAGCACCTCGTCGTCGGCGGCGTCGCCCGGGCCGAGTGCGCCGCCCTTGCCCGCGATCGCGAAGAACGGCACGAACGCGATGCCCTGTTCACCGCAGGTGCGCACGAGGGCGTCGGTTCCGGGGTCCGGGAAGTCGAGGCCGTACTTGTTCTGCACGCTCACCACCGGCGCGATGGCCAACGCCTCGGCGAGGTGCCGGGGTTCGACGTCGGAGACCGCGAGGTGCCGGATCAGCCCCGCGTCGCGCAGTTCGGCCAGCGCGCCGAAGTGCTCGGCGATCGAGTCCTGCCGCATACGGCGCAGGTACACCACGTCGAGGTGGTCGCGGCCAAGCTGGCGCAGGTTCTCCTCGACATGGCCGCGCAGGTCCTCGGGCCTGGCCGAGGTGCCCCACTCCCCCGAGTAGTCGCGGAACGGCCCGACCTTGGTGGCGATGACCAGCTCGTCCGCGTACGGGGCGAGCGCGCTGTTGATCAGTTCGTTCGCGGAGCGCAGCGACGAGAAGTAGAAGGCCGCGGTGTCGATGTGGTTGACGCCCAGCTCGATCGCGCGGCGCAGCACGGCGATCGAGCGGTCGCGGTCGCTCGGAGCGCCGTGGTGGAAGGCCGCGCTGCCCGTCAGCCGCATCGCGCCGAACCCGATGCGGTTGACGGTGAGATCTCCAAGGTTCCAGGTGCCCGCGGCTGCCGCGGTGATCTTCTCTGAGGTCATCGCGGCAGTTTCGCACAGGTTTACGGAGCCCTTTGCGGTACAGCAGCGGAGTACAGCAACCAATCCAACCGCAGCCGCAGCCGCAGCCGCATGCCAACGGCCCTCTATGGCCGACTGACCAGCCCGCCAAACCCTCAATAGCCCCCAGCGGAGAGTTCGGGACGAAGAGGCCGTGCCAGATCGTGCGGGGAACCACGGGGAATGGCGGGGACCAGGTCGCCGGCCCGTCAGGCCCCGTAGCCGGTCCGTCGCAGGTCATCAGAGCGACATCCCGTGGATCACCTGAGCTTCCCAAGCTGAGGGTGCGAGGTCGCTTCTCGTCACCCGCTCCACGGCAAAGCTGCGTTAGACCCGGTACCTCGCGGGTAACCTCTCGGCCGGGACAGCCAGGGGGCGGGGAGCAGCGTGCGCGCGGAGGATTTGACTGCGGTCGAGCGGCGGGTATGGGACGCGTTCTCGCGGGGCGAGAAACTGGATCTGCGTGTCGGTGATCAGGCCGAGGATGATCCGGCGAACAGTGACGGCTGGGGGCCCGAGCGCGTGGTCAGGGGCGCCGCTCTGGTGCTACTGCTGCTCAACGGTGCCGATGCCGAGCCGGGATACGTACCCGCGCTGCGTCTTGACGGTGCGCGCATCGAAGGACCGATGGAACTCGACTACGCCGAGATTCCGTATCGCGTCACCATGGACAGCTGCGATTTCCGCGGCAGGGTCACCCTTTACAGCGCGCGCACTCGGCAGTTCAGTTTGAAGCGCTGCCGACTTGTCCGATTTTACGCTGCCAACGCGTCGATCGACGGCAACCTCCGGCTGCACGATTCCCGGCTGGACGGCCTGTTCACACTGGACGGCGCTCACATCACCGGCGTTCTCGATCTCGACGGAACCTGGCTGGCAAACTCCGACGGTCCCGCCCTGACCGCAAACCGGGTTCAGGTGGACGACCACATACGGATGCGCGACGGATTCACCGCGAAAGGAGAGGTGATCCTGCGCGGCGCTCGCGTCGGCGGCGACATAGATATGCGCGACGCTCGACTGTTCCACCCCGAAGGTGTGGCGCTGACTGCGTCGCGGATGCATGTCGAGGGCGATGTGTTCTGTGACCGCATCAACACGACTGGCGAAGTCGACCTGCCAGGCAGCAAGGTCAACGGAGTCGTCCGGTTCTGGGGCGCAAAGCTGAGAAACGCAGGCGGCAGGGCACTGCACGCATACCACCTGGAGGTTGGGACGAGCCTGCACCTCAACAACGGCTTCACCGCTGAAGGCAGCATCGAGCTGGCCGGCGCCAGGGTCAACGGCCGGATAACCCTGCGCGATGCCCGCCTCATCGCTCCGGACAGGCTCGCGCTCACCATGTCGCAGGCTCAGGCAGCGGAAGTGGATCTGCGTATGAGGCAGCCGCCCCAGGGCCTCATCGACCTCCGCCACGCGGTGCTGGGAATCATCCGGGACGCCCGGCACAGCTGGCCCGACAAACTGAAGGTTGACGGTCTGCGCTACGACCGGTTCGAGACACCGCTACCGCCGAGGGAGCGCGTACGGTGGCTGCTGAGCGACACTTCCGGATACGCCCCGCAGCCCTTCGAGCAACTTGCCATGGCATACCGCTCATTGGGCCACGAGGACGAGGCACGTACTGTGTCGCTGCTCAAGGAACGCCTCCGCCGCAAGGCCCTGCCTTGGTATGCCCGAACCTGGGGCGTGATCCAGGACATCACGGTCGGTTACGGCTATCGCCCCATGCGCGCCGGCCTCTGGCTGTTGGGCTTGCTGGCACTTGGCTCCGCTGTCTTCACCGCTCGGCATCCCATTCGCACCGTGTCCAGTGGCGCCGAGGTCTTTAACCCGGTGGTCTTCACCCTTGATCGCCTGCTCCCCGTCATCGGCCTAGGACAGGGAAAGGCATTCACCCCCACTCCCGACACCCAGTGGGTCGGCTACGTACTGACCGGCTGCGGATGGATCCTGGCAACGACGATCGTCACCGGCGTCACCCGATCTCTCAACCGGCGGTAGGTAGAGGCCAGTGGGGAGATGCATGGAGATCGGACCGTCACCGCCGCTCTGGGGCACCTGTCTGTGCACGGGCCGCGGGACCCCATGACCGACGCGCCGCAAGCTCACAGCTTCCCAAGCTGAGGTGCCAGGCGCGTCGGCGCAGAGAAAGCCGTAGGGTTCCGTCCATGGTGACCGCGACTGTCCGCGAGTAGTACGACGAGGAAGGGTGGGGCGTTCTCGACTCCCCCGATACCCCCGGCGGCTGCTTCGGCCACTACTCCGACATCCGGGCGACCGGCTTCCACACGCTGTCGCCCGGACAGCAGGTCGACCTCACATGGGAAGCCCCTGGCTTCAAGCAGGACGGGTACGACTACCGCGCGGTGAGCATCGTGCCTCGGCCTGCCTGACATCCACAGCTGACATCAACGGCGGCGTACGCCCACGGTCCCCAGCGGTCCGTTACGCCACCGCGCCCTTTACCGCAGCATGCAGTAGCACCCGGTTGATCGAACTCCTAAAGCGGGTGTCGCTGGTTCGAATCCTGCCGGGGCCATTGACACCGGCAGGTGACATCAAGCGTCGTCCATGAAAGACCTAGGCCGATTTCCCCGCCAAGTGGCGGACCGTACGGAAGAGGATCTTCGCGTACAGGGTTGTGGCCGCACCGACGATGCTCGGCACCACTGCGAGGGCGAGGATGCCCAGGAGGGCGGGCCACTGGCGCATCTCCGCATAGCAGCCACCCGTCTGCCCAGCAAGGTCGAACAACGGGGCATGGCACCGGGCACCACTCGGGGACTCGTGGGGAACGAGCAGCAGGTAGAGGAACCACACCCACATAGCGATGGCCACGAGCACCCAGAATATGGACCACTTCTCGATTCGCTCGGCGTCCCGCTGGTACTGCTCCACGCGCACGTCGCCACTCGACGGCGCCACCTGGGCCTGCTCGTCCACGAGTTGATCTCCCCGTTGTGCCGGCGACTCCCGCGGTGGGAGAGCCCGGGCCCGGATCATGCCACACAGTGGCCGACCCGGTCGCGGCGAACAGGCACGCACCACAAACGCACCGGATCAAGCGGGGAACAACGGGGAAAGAAGGCCACGCCGAAGCAGTCGTAGCTCACCTGTTTGCCCAGGTCAGCACCCGAACTGGCGCCAGGTGACCGCAGCTTCCCAAGCTGAGCGTCCGGCATCTACCCTGCGCTCATGGTCGTCATTGAGCTTCCGCGGAGCCTTGGTCGCTCTGCAACTCGGCGTATATGCCGCACGGTTGAGGGTGGTCAAGCATGTTCGTGCGCACGGGCCGGTAGGTGACTGGAGCCCGGACGCCGACGCTGAGGGAGCGGGACTGCAGCAGGTCTGTGAAGCGAGTGAGGCCGCACTTCGGAAGGCAATCGAGGAGAGCGACCTCGTACGGGAGCATGGCCGGCGCGCGATTCGCCGGGCGCTCATGGCGGCAGCCGCACCACAGATGTCAGGTCGGCCCGGAACTACGACTACGCCGGACCCCGCATGAGTGTCTGACTGCGTGACAACGCCGACGAACAGCAGCGGACGCCCACGCACACCCACGGACCATCCCGGCAGCTCAGAGCCACACCATCCCAAGGCAGCGCCCCCGCCCCCGCCCAAGTTGCTTCGGGACGAAGAGGTCGCGGGGTCAAACGCCGCTGCCTCGACAGAGAACTACCGGTCCGGAGCAGTGGGTCAGTCGATCTGGGTGTCCTGGCTACGTTCCTACCAACAGAATCGTTCGCAGGGAGCTCCCGATTGAGCGTCGTACTCGTGGCGCTGTCAGAGGCAACTGCCAAATCTGACGTTGGCTCACCATCAGGCTCGCCGCTAGAGCGCGTAGGAGGCGCCGCCAGCTTGGATCAGTGGCAAGGCGGGAGTTGCGCCATCAACGTCCCACGGCGCGGACTTGCGACAACAACACGTAGAAGCAGGTGAGCGCCACGAGCGGAGACGCAGGTCTCTGGACAGCCGGTGGACCGACGACGAACAACTTGACCAAATAGGGCCTCTGACCAGCACGTTACCGATGAGGCTAAGGGCCCTCCGGATACGTGTATGCGTTCAGGGCGCTCACAGCCCCTGCCGGGTCGCCCAGGTCGTAGCGGTCCACGGCGAGGAAGTTGGGCTTCTTGCGGGCAGCCGGCTGACAGAACCGCTGAGCCCGGTCGGCGAGTTTCGTGTTGTCCGTCGTGGCGGTCGAGGTGATCGTGGCGTCGCGGAAGTGGTTCATGACGAAGAGGGGGCGGAAGCCGGTTTCGGTGCGGGTCAGCGGGATGTTCGTGTCGGCGCCGTACCAGCGGCTGTAGCAGGACCAGTCGGAGGAGCCGATGCCCGAGCCCATGGACCAGTAGTTCTCCACGGTCCAGTCACGCTGGTACATCACGCCGAAGCTGTCCCGGGTGAGGCCCGCGGACTCGTCGGAGGAACGGCTGTGGTCGGTGAAGATCAGCAGCCGGTGTCCGGCGGCCAGCAGGTCGGCGAGTTTCGGCCAGCCGTTCTGGCGTACGCCGGTCTGGTCGGGACGGTAGAGGACGTCCGACAGGCCGTTCACGCGGGCGAGTTCGCCGCGCAGGACGCCCGGGTCGACATAGTCCTCCAGGAAGACGGTGACGAACTGGTCGGGGTGCTGTTCGAGGAAGTCCACCATGCGCTGGAGGTCGACCCACAGCGCGACCGGCCTGCTGACGAGGGTGCAGCTGTTGTGGCAGAGGATCGCGCCGTCGGAGGTCTGGTGGATGTCGAGCATGAACCCGCGTACTCCGTCGGCGAGTTGCTGGTTGATGCCGCGTGTCTGGTTCGGCACCAGGTTCACGAAGGGCGGGGCGAAACCGCCGTCGACGCCGTTGGCGAAGGCGTTGTGGGCGGTGAGGAACGTGACCTGGTCCAGGGTGCGTTGATCCTGGGAGGGCATGGGCCTGGTCGCGGGTGTCACCGGGGTGAGGTACCAGGCGGCGAGGCTCCCCGCCGAGCCGAGGACCAGCTGGGCGGGGTAGTTCGAGCCGGAGGGCTTGGCGGCCACCGTCAAGTACCGGTCCGCGCCCGGGTCCTTGAGGGTGTACTGGTCGGCTCCGGCGGGCGCCAGTTGCCACCCGGCGTCGGCACTCGTACAGGCCACGGTCCTGGCCTGGTCGCCGGAGCGGCCCAGACAACTGCCCGCCGTGTCGGCGCTTTCCAGGACGTACGAGGATCCGCTCGCCCGCAGTGTCCACTGCTGGTGGTCCTCGTTGCCCTTGGGGTTGTGCTGGACGACCGCTCCCCCGCTGTCGGACGCGTTCAGTCCTGTGGTCGCGCTCTGGACGTAGTACGCGCCGGCGCCCGGGACTTCGGCGGCCCGGGCGGGCGAGGGAGCGGTGAGGGCAGCGCCCAGTACGGCGGTGGCGGCGAGCAGGGAGCGTGCGATCGGTCTCATGGTCACGTGGTCCCTTCCTGTGGGGAGTCATGAGCATGCCACGCCAGGGGCCCACCGGCGCCGATGCGGCCGCCACGCGCCAGTGTGGGTGTCAGCAGTACAGGTTGGCGCCCGCCGTCGTGCCGAGGATCTGCACGAACCGCTGATAGGCGTCCACGCGGCTCTGCACCTGCGCCGGGTTCTTGCCGTCGCACTCAAGGGAGCCGTTGATGCTGCGGATCGTCTGGCCGAACCCCGCGCTGTTGACCATGGCGTTGTGGCCGGTCATCGTGCCGGGGCCGGTCTGGGTGTTCCAGTACCACAGGCCGGTCTTCCAGGCCACGGAGGCGTCGTTCTGCACCAGGTAGGGGTTGTTGAGGAGGTCGATGCCGAGTGCGTCGCCCGCCGCCTTGTAGTTGAAGTTCCAGCTGAGCTGGATCGGGCCGCGGCCGTAGTACGCGGACTGGCCGGCCGGGCAGCCGTACGACTGGCTCCAGTCGCAGTAGTGCGAGTAGTTGGCGGTGTTCTGCTCCACTATGTACACCAGTCCGCCGGTCTCGTGACTGACGTTGGCGAGGAACGCCGCGGCCTCCTGCTTCTTGACCGTGTCGCTGCCGGTGTTGGCGAACGCCGGATAGGCACTCATCGCCGCCCGCAGCCCGCTGTAGGTGTAGAAGGAATTCCGGTTCGGGAACATCTGGTTGAACTGCGCTTCGCTCACGACGAATCCGTCGGACGGCGTGGAGCCGCCGTCGCAGGCGTACGGATCCCAGTACCAGGTGCTGATGGTGGGGTCGTAGCCCGGGTTGTCGTGTTCGGCGATGTAGGTCTTGCCGTCCGTGTACCGGACGATGTTGCCGGTGACGTAGGACTGGCCGGCCACCCAGCTCGGGTAGCTCGAACAGGCGGCGGCGGAAGCGCTCGTGGCCGGCATCAGCGCCGGTACGGCGGTTCCGACGACGAGTGCGGCCATGAGGGCGGAGATGCGGCGCCTCGACACAGGATCAACTCCTTCGCGGAGCACGGCCGCACCCGAGACAAGGGCAGAGCGAAACAGAGCCTTGAGCGCACGCGCCGGGAGAGCCGGCCACGGCGTCGGGGGCGGCCGCGGTGGGGGGTGTGGAGGCACACTCAACCGCTTTGGTCTGTACCAGTCAAGGGTGTAGACCAGTCAGATCTGACAACGTTGGCAGCGAAGTGCGGGGCGCCCCGCAGTGGTTGGGCGACATGCCGTCGGCCCGGACGGACCGACGCGTACGTCACCGACCACGGGAGCTCAGGTGGTCAGGTAAGTGGCCCTGTCGAAGTCGGCATGGTGGCCGCGCCCGTTGAGGTCCCACACCCACAGGCCGACGAACGCGCCGGTGAAGCCGAGGGAGCGGATCTGGTCGCCGTCGAACTCCTCGGCGTGTTCGTCGGACAGCACGGTCGCGTCCAGCGCGGGTCCGAAGGACTGCCAGCCGGCCCCGGTGTCGAGGCGGAATCGCAGAGCCGGTCCGTCGAGGTCGAGTCCGAGGTGGAGGCGTGCGAGGTCTCCGAGCGCTGCCCGGTGGGTGGTGTCGACCGTGGTGCGGCCTCGGTCGCGGGCGGCCAGGCGGACCACCGCGCTGCCGTCGTCGTCCGCGGTGACGTACAGGTAGTACCAGTTCCGGGTGTTGTAGTAGGCGGTGATCCCGGCCAGGTGCTGGAAGACGCGCGGCCGGTACTCCATCGTGGCCTCGAAGGAGCAGCGCGCCGCTGTCACCCTGCGGGCCACCAGGCTCGGGCCGATCAGGCTCTGCGGTGAACGGCCCCCGCGTACCCGCAGGTGGGAGGGGCGCTCGGTCAGCGAGAGCCAGTCGGGGGTCGCGGGGCGACGCAACGTCGACCAGTGCGGGGCCAGTTCGGATTGAGCGAAGTCGTCCGCGCCTCTTTCCTGCTCATCTCCTCCGCGCTCGTTTCCTGCGGGCTCGTTTCCTGCGCGCTCGTCCTGTCCCCGGTCGTCAGGGGATGCGCTCTCCGACGCGGGGGCGGCGTCCGGAGCCGGTACGAGCAGTTGAGGCAGGCCGGTCTCGACACGCGGCCACCCGTCGTCCGTCCAGGTCACGGGGGCCAGGGCGGTTTCCCGGCCCAGCACGCAGGGGCCGTGCGTGCCGACGGGCCGGGCGGCCAGGTACGCGAGGTACCACTGGCCGGATCCGGTGTGTACGAGACTGCCGTGACCGGCCTTCTGGAGCGGGAGTTCGGGGTGGTCACGCGCGGTGAGCAGCGGACCGTGCGGGTCGCGTTCGTACGGCCCCGCCAGTGAACGCGAGCGGGACACCGTGACCTGGTGCAGATAGCCCGTGCCGCCGTCCGCGGTGAGGAGGTAGTACCAGGGGCCGCGTCGGTAGAGGTTGGGGCCCTCGATCCAGCCGGCCTGGGGTCCCAGCGCGATCTTGACGGGCTCTCCGACCAGACGACGGGCTGTGCGGTCGTAGCGGGTGGCTTCGAGACCGGCCGAGCCGCCGTGGCCCGGCCGCCAGTCGTGAACCAGGTTCAGCAGCCAGCTGTCGGGCCCGTCATGGAAGAGGGACGCGTCGAAGCCCCGGGAGTGCAGCAGGACCGGCTCGGACCATGGCCCTTCGATCGAGGGCGCGGTCACCAGGTAGTTGGGGCAGTCGGTGAACCCGCCCGCGTACGTGGACACGTTGGAGTAGACGAGGTGGAACAGGCCGTCGGCGTGGCTCAGGTTCGGGGCCCACACACCGCCCGAGTCCGGACAGCCCGTCAGGTCCAGCAGCGCCTCACTGTCGAGCGCGCCGCCCAACGGCCGCCAGTGTGTGAGGTCTTGCGATGTGTGCAGCCGGACGCCCGGGTACCACTCGAAGGTCGAGGTCGCCAGACAGAAGTCCGGACCGACGCGCAGCAGCGAGGGATCCGGATGCGATCCCGGCAGGACGGGGTTCCGGATCATGCGGGGGGAGTTCACCGGCGTACGCCATCTCCTTCGTGACCGATCCGCCGGGCGCCCCGGTCGTGAGCAGCGAATTTAGTGTCGAACACCTTCGCGAGCAACCGTCCCGTGCGGCACGGACAGCGCAGACATGGCAGCGCGGTCATACAGCGACCCCGCTGGGGTCACCGCCATCTGGCGGCCCCAGCGGGGTCGGTGAGCAGTCGGCCATCGCCGACGCGTGCTTCGACTACTGACGTGGAACCGAGGCCGGTACGGAGGCGGCCGCTCGGCTCAGCCGAGCGGCTTCTCCAGCACCGCCTTGCGGTGGCTGAACGTCTCGATGGAGTAGCGGCCGTGGTAGCTGCCCATGCCGCTCTCGCCGACCCCGCCGAACGGCAGGTCGGAGACGGTCAGATGGGCGAGCGGCAGTCCGAAGCCGAGGCCCCCGGAGGAGGTCTCGGCGGCGATCCGCTCCCGGGTGGTGTCCGACTCGGTGAAGACGTACAGCGCGAGGGGCTTGTCGCGGTCGTTGATGAAGCCGATGGCCTCGTCGAGGTCCGCCACCGTGACGATCGGGAGGATCGGGCCGAAGATCTCCTCCTGCATGACGGGCGACTTGGGGTCGACGTCGGCGAGGACGGTCGGCGCGATGTACTTGGTGGCGCGGTCGCTGTCGCCGCCGGTGACGGTCCGGCCGGAGTCGAGCAGGGAGCTCAGCCGGTCGAAGTGCCGCTCGTTGACGATCCGCCCGAACTCGGCGGACTGCTGCGGCTCGGTGCCGAAGAGTGTCTCGACGGCCTGGGCGAACTCGGACTCCAGGGCGAGGGCGGTCGCGGGGTCGGTGAGGACGTAGTCGGGCGCGACGCAGGTCTGGCCGGCGTTGAGGAACTTGCCGCGCGCGAGGCGGTCCGCGACGACGGCCAGGTCGGCGTCACGGTCGACGAACGCCGGTGACTTGCCGCCCAGTTCAAGGGCGACCGGGGTGAGGTGCTCGGCGGCGGCACGCATCACGATGCGGCCGACCGTGCCGTTGCCGGTGTAGAAGATGTGGTCGAAGCGCTCGGCCAGCAGGGCCGTGGTCTCCGGGATGCCGCCCTCGACGACGGCGACCGCGTCGGCGTCGAGGTACCGCGGCAGCAGCCGGGCCACGACGGCCGAGGTGGCGGGGGCCAGCTCGCTGGGCTTGACGACCACCGCGTTGCCCGCGGCGAGCGCGCCGAGCATCGGCGTGAGCAGGAGCTGCAGCGGATAGTTCCAGGGGGCGATGACCAGGACGACGCCCAGGGGGTCGTACTGCGTCCAGGCCGTCGCGTCGTCGCCGAGGTGTGCCGGGACCGGGGCGGACTCGGGGCGCAGCCAGCCGTCGAGGTGCTCCAGAGTGTGGTCGATCTCGCGCACGGTGAAGTTGATCTCGGTGCGGAACGCCTCGGTGGAGCTCTTGCCCAGGTCCGCGTGGAGGGCGGCGGCGAGGTCCTCGCCGTGCGAGGTGAGCAGCTCACGCAGGCGGCGCAGCTGGTTCGTGCGCCATTCGACGGGCTTGGTGCGGCCGGAGCGGAAGGTGGCGCGCAGCCGGGAGACGACGTCGGCGGGCTGCTCGGGGGCGGAGTGGTTCACGGTGCCTCGCTGGTCGAAGTAGCTGGATGTATATGCCAACTTTATGTGCGGCCAGATAAATTCCGGGCACACGGAAACTACTTTCCGCGATGATCCAGCTTCAGAGAGTGTTCTCGGTGCTCGCCCCGTCGAGCGTGTCCACCAGGCGGCCCAGCAGGGCCCGCAGCAGCTCGTCATCGCCCTCGCTCAGCATCGGCCGGCGCCCGCGGACCTCACGGTCGAGGCGCCGCCAGTACGTCTGGCCGCGCGGGGTGAGGTGGGCGAGGATGCGCCGCCGGTCGAGCGGGTCGACGCGGCGGTGGACGAGGTTCTGGTCGACGAGATGGTCGACCAGCTTGGTCAGCGTCGCGGGCGGCAGGAAGGCGGCTTCGGCGACCGCCGTCATGTGATGCCCCTGGCCGTCGGAGAGCAGGACGAGCACCCGCCAGGCGTCGAGCGAGCAGCCGTCCTCGTCGAGCACCGCCTGCAGCCGGCGCGCGGCCAGCCGCTCGGCCCGCGTCAAGAGCTGCATCAGATCCTGGGGCTGACGCGGAGATGGGGTGGGCATCCTGCTCCTCGGTCCAGGGGGATGTACATGCTATGAGACAGATTGGAGTTCACCCGGCGAACCCGGAATCATGACGCCATGTTCCGGCACGATCCGCCTTCGCCCGACTGGTTCACGGCAGACGACTCCGTGCTCAGTGTGGCACTCGTCTTCCCGATGCAGGGGTCGGCCGGGATCTTCGGACCCACCTGTGAGCTGTGCGCGCAGCTGGCCGCCGAGGAGGTCAACCGCGCGGGCGGCGTCCTCGGCCGGGAACTGCGGCTGCTGCCCGTCGACGGCGGTGGCGCGCCGCGCGAAGTCGCCGACCACGTCGAGGCGTTGGTGGACCTGGGAGTCGTGCAGGGCGTCACGGGCTGGCACATCTCCTCGGTGCGGCAGGCGCTGGCGCCGAGGATCGCGCACCGCGTGCCGTACGTCTACACCGCCCTGTACGAAGGCGGGGAGCACACCGCGGGCGTGTTCCTCACCAGCGAGACTCCCCGCGATCAGCTGCGGCCCGCCATGGGTCTCCTGGCGCACGAACGGGGGGTGCGCCGCTGGTTCGTCGTGGGCAACGACTATGTGTGGCCCCGGCGCACGGCCCGGGCCGCGCACGCCTACGCGCGCGACTCGGGCGGGACTGTCCAGGGGGAGGTCTATCTGCCCCTGGGTACACACGACTTCGACGCGGTGCTGCGGCGGATCGAGCGGTCGGACGCGGACGCCGTGATCATGCTGCTCGTCGGCAGTGACGCGGTGCGCTTCAACCGGGCGTTCGCCGCGGCCGGGCTCGACGCGCGCTGCCTGAGGCTGAGCACGCTGATGGACGAGAACATGCTGATGGCCAGCGGACCGACGGCCACCGTGGACCTGTACAGCACCGCCGGGTTCTTCGCCTCGCTCGCCAACCAGGACACCCTCGACTTCCACGGCCAGTACGCCGGACGGTTCGGCGTCGAGGCGCCGGCCCTGGGCAGCCTCGGCGAATCCTGTTACGAGGGCGTGCTGTTGCTGGCCGCGCTCATCGAGCGCGCGCGGACCCTCGACATGTCCGCGATCGGGGCGGCGGCCGAGACGGTGTCGTACGAGGGCCCGCGCGGTCTGCTCCACCTGCGCGGCGGTCACGTACGCCAACGCATCTATCTGGCACGGGCGGACGGCGTGGACTTCGATGTCGTCGCGCAGCTCGATCTTCACGAGTCCCGCCCTTGACAGGGCCACTCCCCCGCCAAGATACTTCCCACAGGAAGTAATTAGAATGCCTCGGGCGAATTGTGAATTCAGGTGACGAATTCCGCCCCGGGCATTTTTTGTTGCCCCGCGAAAGTCCCGTGAAAGCTTGATGAGAGCGGGAAGATACCGCCGGGAAAGTATCGCGAAACACCTTGGAAACAGGGTGACTTGAGGCTGTGGACCGCACTTCAGGAGGTTGTCTCCTCCACAGCCCGAGGGGGTTCTTTTGTCCAGCGGTTCCAGTATTCTCCGACGCCGGATGGTGGCCGGTGCCGCCGCGCTCGCGGCGGTCGTCGCGCTCTCCGCGTGCGGCGCCAAGACCAACGCGGGCGGTACGTCCGACAAGGCCGCCCAGGCGGACGTCAGCGGCGACACCGTCAAGGTCGGCCTGCTCAACTCGCTGTCCGGCACGATGGCGATCAGCGAGGTGACCGTACGCGACTCGCTGAAGCTGGCGATCGACGAGATCAACGCCTCGGGCGGAGTGCTCGGCAAGAAGATCAAGCCGATCAGCGAGGACGGCGCCTCCGACTGGCCGACCTTCGCGGAGAAGGCACAGAAGCTGATCAAGGAGGACCGGGTCGCGGCCACCTTCGGCTGCTGGACCTCCGCCAGCCGCAAGGCCGTCAAGCCGGTCTTCGAGAAGAACAAGTCGCTGCTCTTCTACCCCGTGCAGTACGAGGGACTTGAGGAATCCCCGTACATCTTCTACACGGGCGCGACCACCAACCAGCAGATCATCCCGGCCCTCGACTACCTCAAGAGCCAGGGCAAGAAGAAGATCTACCTGGTCGGCAGCGACTACGTCTTCCCGCGCACCGCCAACAAGGAGATCAAGGCGTACGCGAAGGCCAACGGCATGACGGTCCTCGGCGAGGACTACGCCCCGCTGGGCTCCACGGAGTTCAGCACGATCGCCAACAAGGTGAAGGCGTCCAAGGCGGACGCGGTCTTCAACACCCTCAACGGCGACTCGAACGTGGCCTTCTTCAAGGAGTACAAGTCCGCGGGCCTGACCGCCAAGAGCATGCCGGTGGTCTCGGTGTCGATCGCCGAGGAGGAGGTCAAGTCGATCGGATCGCAGTACCTGGCGGGCCAGTTGACGGCCTGGAACTACTACCAGACGACCGCGGGCGCGGCGAACACCAAGTTCGTGAAGGCGTACAAGGCCAAGTACGGCCAGGACAAGCCGACCAGTGACCCGATGGAGGCCGCGTACACCTCGGTCTACCTGTGGAAGGCGATGGTCGAGAAGGCGAAGTCCTTCGACCCCGAGAAGGTGAAGGCGGCCTCCGACGGCATCACCTTCGACGCTCCCGAGGGCAAGGTCACCGTCGACGGCGCGAGCCAGCACATCTACAAGACCGCGCGCATCGGCAAGATCGGCTCCGACGGTCTGATCAAGCAGGTCTGGGACTCCGGCAAGCCGATCAAGCCGGACCCGTTCCTGAAGGGCTACTCCTGGGCCTCCGGCCTCTCCTGATCACCCGTCACGCGGGGGCCTCACACGTCGAGGCCCCCGCGTCCCGCCTCCCCGGAGCCGCCGCATGACCGTGATCCTCGGGCAGATGTTCACCGGTATCAGCATCGGTGCCGTTCTGCTGCTCATCGCGCTCGGCCTCTCGCTCACCTTCGGCCAGATGAATGTCATCAACATGGCCCATGGCGAGTTCATCATGGCCGGCGCCTACACCACCTACGTACTCCAGAAGTCCATTTCCAGCGCAGGAATTTCGCTGATCGTCGCGCTGCCCGTCGCTTTTCTCGTCTCGGGTGCTCTCGGCGCGCTGCTGGAATGGCTGCTCATTCGCCGCCTGTACCTCCGTCCCCTCGACACGCTTCTCGTCACATGGGGCGTTTCGCTGATGCTTCAGCAGCTCGCCCGTGACATCTTCGGCGCGCCGAATGTGCAGACCCGCGCGCCTGACGTACTCACCGGGCACATCACCGTCATCGGCGGCGACGACCCGCTCACCTTCGCCAACAACCGTCTGTTCATTCTGGGGCTGGCGATCGCGGCGGTCGTGGCACTGTCGCTGACGCTGCGGCTGACGCCGCTCGGGCGCCGCATCCGCGCCGTCGTGCAGAACCGGGACCTGGCCGAGGTGTCCGGCATCTCCACCGGTCGCGTCGACCGCACCGCGTTCTTCATCGGTTCGGGGCTCGCCGGAGTCGCCGGGGTCGCGCTGACGCTGGTCGGTCCGATCGGGCCCACGATGGGCACCAACGTCATCATCGACGCCTTCCTGGTGATCGTGGTCGGCGGTATCGGCCAGCTCAAGGGCAGTGTGATCGTCGCCTTCGTGCTGGGTGTGCTGCAGTCCGTCCTGGAGTACTCCACCACCGTCAGCGTCGCGAAGGTGCTGGTCCTCGTGGCCATCGTCGCGTTCCTCCAGTGGCGGCCCCAGGGGCTGTACACGCTGCGCACGAGGAGTCTCGTATGACCACCACCACTCCTGTCGCCACGAAGCCGAAGCAACTCACCGGCGTCAAGGGCCGGTTCGCCGCGACGCGTACGGCGGCCGGTTTCGCCGCGGGTGCCGTCGTGCTCTTCGCCGTCGCCCCGCTCGCGCTCTCCGACTTCCGGCTCGGCCTGCTCGCCAAGTACCTGTGCACCGCCATGGTCGCGGTCGGCATCTGTCTGGCCTGGGGCCGCGGCGGGCTGCTGACGCTCGGGCAGGGGGTGTTCTTCGGGCTCGGCGGCTACGCCATGGCGATGCATCTGAAGATCGCGGACGCGGGTCCCGGCCAGGTCCCCGACTTCATGCAGCTGTACGGCACCGCCTCCGAACTGCCGTGGTGGTGGCGGCCGTTCGCGAACCCGGGCTTCGCGCTCGCGGCGACCGTACTGCTGCCGATGGCCGTCGCGGCGATCCTCGGATCGTTCATCTTCCGGCGCCGGGTCAAGGGCGCGTACTTCGCGATCCTCAGCCAGGCGCTCGCCGCGGCCTTCGCGATCTGGCTGATCGGCCAGCAGGCCACAACCGGCGGCACCAACGGTCTCACCGACATCCAGGGCTTCTTCGGCTACGACCTCAACGACCCGGTCAACCAGCGGATGGTGTACTTCGTCATCGCCGCGGCCCTGCTCCTGCTGATCGCCCTGGCCCGCCAGCTCATCCACAGCCGCTACGGCGAACTCCTGGTCGCCGTACGGGACTCGGAGGAGCGGGTGCGCTTCCTCGGCTACAACCCGGCGAACGTGAAGCTCGTCGCGTACGTGGTGGCGGCGGGCATGGCCGGGCTCGCGGGGGCGCTGTTCGTGCCCGCGGTCGGCATCATCTCCCCCGCACTGATCGGCATCGTGCCGTCCATCGAACTCGTCATCGGCGCCGCGGTCGGCGGGCGGGCGAGCCTGGTGGGCGCGGTGCTCGGCGCGGTCGGCGTCGCCTGGGCCAAGACGGCACTGTCGGAGGAGTTCCCCGCGGCCTGGACGTACTTCCAGGGGCTGCTGTTCATCGTGGCCCTGGCGTTCCTGCCGGGCGGTCTCGCCTCACTGGTGGGGATCGTGCGGCGGCGCAGGTCGAACCAAGCACTCGCTGGAGACGCGGCATGACTGAGCTTTCGGGTATCGAGCCTTCGGGTCTGAAGTCTTCGGGCCTTGGGCCCTCGGGTCTTGAGATACGCCAACTGCGGGTGTCCTTCGACGGGTTCACGGCCGTCGACGGAGTCGACCTCGACGTACGGCCGGGCGATCTGCGCTTCCTCATCGGGCCGAACGGCGCCGGCAAGACGACCCTGGTCGACGCGGTCACCGGCCTGGTGAAGGCGGAGGGATCGGTGCGCTTCGGGGGCGAGGACATCCTCGGCCGCAGCGTGCACAGGATCGCCCGCTCGGGGATCGGCCGGACCTTCCAGACCGCCACCGTCTTCGAGGAGTTGACGGTCCTTCAGAACCTGGACATCGCGGCGGGCGCGGGCCGGGGCGCGCTGACCATGCTGCGCCGCCGCAAGAGCGTTCCGGAGTCCGTCGCGCGCGCCCTGGAGACGGTGGGTCTGACGGACCTCGCCGACAGCCCGGCCGGGACGCTCGCGCACGGCCAGAAGCAGTGGCTGGAGATCGGCATGCTGCTCGTGCAGGACGTACGGCTGCTGCTGCTCGACGAGCCGGTCGCGGGCATGAGCCACGACGAACGGCAGGCCACCGGCGAGCTGTTGGAGCTCATCAGCCAGGAGCGCACGGTGGTCGTCATCGAGCACGACATGGACTTCATGCGCTCCTTCGCGCGCAGCGTCAGCGTGCTGCACGGGGGCAAGGTGCTGAGCGAGGGGACGGTGGCCGAGGTGCAGGCGGATCCGAAGGTGCAGGAGGTGTACCTCGGGCACACGGCCGCCGAGGAGGTACGCGACACCGCGGCCCCGGCCGCCGTACAGGAGGCGTGATGCTGGAGATCGACAACGTCCGCGTCGGCTACCACCGCAGCACCGTCCTGCACGGGGTCACTGTCGAGGTGCCGAAGGACGGCGTGGCCGCCGTGCTGGGACACAACGGCGCGGGCAAGAGCACCCTGCTGCGGGCCGCCGTCGGACTGCTCACCCCGCAGAGCGGCGCCGTCCGCCTCGACGGCGAGGACATCACCCGCCGCAAGCCCCACGAGCGGGTGGCGCGCGGCATGGCCTACGTCCCGCAGGGCCAGCAGGCCTTCCCGCACCTCACGACCGCCGAGAACCTCCAACTCGTCGCGGACGGGCGCAAACGCGGCAAGGAGGCGATCGCCGAGGCGCTGGACCTGTTCCCCGCGCTGCGCGCGCTCTCGACCCGCCGCGCGGGCCTGCTCTCCGGCGGTCAGCGCCAGCAACTCGCCATCGCCCGCGCCCTGGTGACGGAGCCTCGGATCCTCCTTCTGGACGAGCCCACCGAGGGCATCCAGCCTTCCGTCGTCGCCGAGATCGAGGAGACGATCCTCGCCCTGGCCGCCCGCGGCGGCCTCTCGGTGCTCCTGGTCGAGCAGCACGTCGGCTTCGCGATGCGGGCGGCGCAGCGCTACTACGTCCTGGAGGCCGGCCGGGTCACCTCGTCCGGCGAGGGCGGACAGGACGCCGAACGGTCCGTCCGGGAGGCACTCAGCGTCTGACTCAGGCTGATGCGAGCGCGGCGCGCGTCCGTTCGAGGTAGGCGCGCTCCGCCGTGCTCTCGGTGAGCGCGATGGCCGCCTCGTACGCCTTCACGGCCTCGCCGCGGCGGCCGAGACGCCGCAACAGATCCGCGCGTACGGCGTGGAAGGCGTGGTAGCCGTCCAGGTCGAGCGCGTCGACGAGGGTGAGGGCCCGCTCCGGCCCCTCGACCTCGGCCACCGCGACGGCGCGGTTGAGGGCGACGACCGGGCTGGGGGCGAGGGCCATGAGCTGGTCGTACAGCTGGAGGATCTGGCCCCAGTCCGTGGTGGCCGCGGTCGGGGCGTCGCTGTGTACGGCGTTGATCGCGGCCTGGATCTGGTAGGGGCCGGGCTGGTTGCGGCGCAGGCACTGGCGTACGAGTGACTGGCCCTCGGTGATCGGTTCGCGGTCCCACAGGGAGCGGTCCTGGTCCGAGAGGAGGACCAGGTCGCCGTCGGGTGTCGCGCGGGCGGGCCGGCGGGACTCGATGAGGAGCATCAGCGCGAGCAGGCCGAGGGCCTCGGGCTCGTCCGGCATGAGTTCGGCCAGGAGGCGGCCCAGGCGGAGGGCCTCGGCGCAGAGGTCCTCACGGCCGCCGTACCCCTCGTTGAAGATGAGGTAGACGACCGCCAGCACGCCCTTGACGCGGTCCGGGAGGTCGGCGTCGCGCGGGATGCGGTACGGGATACGGGCGTCGCGGATCTTGGCCTTGGCTCGCACGATCCGCTGGGCCATCGTGGGCTCGGGGACCAGGAAGGCGCGGGCGATCTGCGGGGTGGTCAGGCCGCCGAGGAGTCTCAGGGTGAGGGCGACCTGGGCCTGGGTGGCGAGTGCGGGGTGGCAGCAGGTGAAGATCAGGCGGAGCCGGTCGTCGCGCACGGGACCCTCCTCGGGCGGTTCGTCCTGCGCGTACAGCTGGGCGGCCTCGGCGTGCCGGGCCTCTCGCGTGGACTCGCGGCGCAGCCGGTCGACGGCCCGGTTCCGGGCGGTGGTGATGATCCACCCGGCGGGGCTCGGCGGTATGCCGGTCTCCGGCCACTTCCGCACGGCCGTGGTGAAGGCGTCCTGGACGGCTTCCTCGGCGAGGTCGATGTCGCCGAGGAAGCGGATGAGGACGGCGACCGCGCGGCCGTACTCCGCGCGGAAGACGGCCTCGATCTCCGCGGCGGTGGCCGCCATCAGTCCTCGGCTTCGTGCATGAACGGCCGCACCTCGATGGGGAGCGTGGTCGCCAGCGTCGCCTTGCGGCCCCAGTCGAGCGCCGCGTCGAGGTCGGGGGCCTTGATCAGGCAGATCCCGCCCAGGTACTCCTTGCTCTCGGTGTACGGGCCGTCGGTGACCAGGACGTCTCCGTCCCTGGCCCGCAGCACGGTGGCCGTCTCCGGTCCGTGCAGTCCTCCGGCGAACACCCAGGCACCGGCTTCGCGCAGCTCCGCGTGGAAGACATCGAGGTTGTGCATGATCTCTTCCAGGACCTCGGGCGCGGGCGGCTCGCCCTGCGGCTGCATCACGCTCAAGAGGTAGTACTTCATGAGGTGTCCTCCTCGGTGGTCTCTCATTCCCGGTGGTCTTCACTGACTACACGAACGCGGGACCGCCGGATCGACACACACCACGACGACACACGACGAGAACGGGAGATTCCTTCGATGACCACCCCACCGCATCCGCTCGTCGCCCGGGCCCGGCTGCTGGCGGCCGAGGTGCTGGCGCCCCAGGCGGAGCGCGTGGACCAGGAGGGCGTGCCCGCGAGCAGTATCGAGGCGGTCAAGCGGTCGGGGCTGCTCGGGGTGAGCGCGCCAGTCGCGTACGGCGGGGCGGCGGCGCCCGCCTCGGTGGCCCGGGAGACCGCGGAGATCCTGGCCGGGGCGTGCTGCTCGACATGGTTCGTGCAGACCCAGCACCACACGCCGGTGATGACGCTGGCCAGAAGTGAACTTCCCGTGCGGGAACGGCTGTTGGGGCCGCTCGCGAAGGGGGAGCTGCTCTCCGGGGTCGCCTACGCCCAACTGCGCGCCCATCCCCGTATCCCGGTCCGGGTCACGCGAGAGCGCGGCGGCTGGCGCTTCGACGGGACGGTGCCCTGGTACACGGGCTGGGGGCTCAACGACGTGATGCTCCTTGCGGGGGTGACGGACGCGGACGAGGCGCTGTTCGCGTTCACCGAGGCACGCGAGCAGCCCGGTCTGCGCCCTTCCCCTCCGATGCGGCTCGCCGCGCTCACCGCCTCCCGGACCGTCTCGCTGGAGCTGGACGGACTGTGGCTGCCCGATGACGCGGTCGCCCTGCGCAGCCCGTACCAGACCTGGGCGGCCACCGATCGCCCGAAGAGCACCAACGCCTCACCGGCCGTCTTCGGAGTCACGGCGTCGGCGCTCGATCTGCTGGATTCGGTGGACGGCGATCCCGCCGCGAAGGAGACCGCGCGCGTGCTGCGCGCCCGCCTCGACGAGGTGCGACGGCAGGCGTACCAGCTGGCCGATCACCCCGTACCGACCGAGCGAATCGAGGAGCGACTGGCCGCCAAGACACGGGCGTACGACGTCATGCGGGCGGCCACGACCGCGGCGGTCGTGGCCGGTGGCGGGCGGTCCATGGACCTGGGCAGCCCGGCGCAGCGGCTGGCCCGGGAGGGGATGTTCCTGCTGGTGCAGGGGCAGACGGCCGAGGTGCGCGGCGCACACCTCGGTGCGCTCGGCTCTCCCGGCTCGCTCAGCTCGTGAAGGGCACCTGCGCGGCAGGCACGGGCGCGAACGGGTGCTGCCACAGACCTTGCGCGGCAAGGCGCGGCAGGACGCCCTCGCCGAACCAGTACGCCTCCTCCAGGTGCGGATAGCCGGAGAGCACGAACTCGTCGATGCCGAGGGCGTGGTACTCCTTGATGCGCTCCGCGACCTCGTCATGGCTGCCGACCAGGGCGGTACCCGCGCCGCCGCGGACCAGGCCGATCCCGGCCCACAGGTTGGGGTGGATCTCCAGGCCGTCGCGACCGCCTTCGCGACCGCCGCCGTGCAGCGCGAGCATCCGCTGCTGACCCTCCGACTCGCTGCGCGCGAGCCCCGCCTGGACCGACTTCACGGTCTCCGGGTCGAAGCCGTCGAGGAGTTTGTGCGCCTCGGTCCAGGCCTGCTCGGAGGTGTCGCGGGTGATGACGTGCAGCCGGATGCCGAACCGGAGGGTACGCCCCTCCTTCGCCGCCAGTCCCCGGATCCAGGCGATCTTCTCGGCGACCTGGGCGGGCGGTTCGCCCCAGGTGAGGTAGACGTCGACGTGGCGGGCGGCGACTTCTCCGGCGATGGGCGAGGAACCGCCGAAGTAGACCTCGGGGACCGGGTCGGGGACCCTGGCGAGCCTGGCGTCCTCGACCTGGAGGTGCTCGCCGGCCAGGTCGGCGGTCTTGCCGTCCCACAAGTCCCGCACGATCTGGAGGAATTCGCCGGTACGGCGGTAGCGGGCGTCCTTGTCGAGGAAGTCACCGTAGGCACGCTGCTCGTGGCTCTCGCCGCCGGTGACCACGTTGAGCAGCAGCCGTCCACCGGTCTGCCGCTGGAAGGTGGAGGCCATCTGCGCGGCGAGCGTGGGCGAGACGAAGCCGGGGCGGAAGGCGACCAGGAACTTCAGCCGTTCGGTGTGCTGGCTGACCATCGCGGTGGTCAGCCAGGCGTCCTCGCACCAGGCGCCCGTGGGGGTGAGCGCACCGACGAAGCCCAGGTCCTCGGCGGCGCGGGCGATCTGGCTCAGATAGGCGACGGTCGGCGGCCGGTCCCGGCCGGTGGCCGTGGCAGGGGTGCCGTGGCCGCCACCGACTACATGCCGGCTGTCGCCGTTGGTGGGCAGGAACCAGTGGAAGGTGAGGGACACGGCGGCGTTCTCCGATCGTGGGGGGCCGGGGGCCAGGGGATTGCGGGAGGCCGTGACGGGGCGGCTTGGTGCCGCTCAGTGCGCGACGGCCGATGCGCCGGCGATCACGGTCACCCCGCCGCGGCCAGCAGGGGCGTACGCCCCAGGGCGGCCGAGAACTGGTCGACGACCTGGGTCAGGGCCTCGGCTGTGCCCGGTGCCACGGTGATGCTCCCGTCCTCACCCGTGGTGATGTCCTTGTCGAGGGTGAACCAGCCCTGGACTATGTGCGCCGCGCCCATGGAGTTGAGCACCGGACGCAGGGCGTAGTCGAGGGCGAGAACATGGGCGGTGCTGCCTCCGGTAACGAGCGGCAGGACGGTCTTTCCGGCGAGGGCGTACTGCGGGAGCAGGTCGAGCAGGGCCTTGAGCACGCCGGAGTAGGCGGCCTTGTAGACGGGGGTGCCGATGACGACGCCGTCGGCTCGGGCGAAGAGTTCGGTCGCCGCGACGATGGCGGGGTGCTTGAAGTCGGCACCGAGCAGTGCCTCGGCGGGGATCGTGCGGACGTCGAGCGGGATCACCTCGTGGCCCTGCGCGGCGAGTCGGGTGTCCAGGTGGCGCAGCAGTCTGGCGGTGCGGGAGGAGACGGAGGGACTGCCGGAGACGGACAGGACGGTGGCCATGAGCCCTCTTTCATGAGGTACGGAATCTGTCGCGGATTCTGCCGGGGGCACGCACAACTCCCGGCGTGCGGAACAAGGGCATGACGAATTCAGGCCCGGCAATTCACGACGAATGCGGGCGGCCAAATGGGTGCGGCGGGCAAGGCAATGGGTCCAGGTGCGCCGTGCGGGGAGAGAACACCGGGGCGAACCGGCCCGTGCGAAGGGGCCCTACCGTCGGGATCGTCAGGCTTCGCGACAACAGAAGGAGCTGGAGACACGCGCGAGGTCGACATGGCGTCGTCGCGTGAGGTCCAGTCGCGTCTTCATGTCGCCGATGGTCGCAGCCCCCGGTCCGGACCGTCAAGGAATGGCCGACCGGTCTCGTATCCCGGACCGCCGAATTTCACGAAGGCGTCATAAGGAAACCCTTGAACGCGGCGCGAGCTCATCGGCAATCGGCTGCGGTGCGAATTGAGCAGCTGGAATACGTCGCGGCGGTCACCCGGCTCGGCGTCGATCTGCCGGAAACTTCGAGCGCGCCGAACTGCCGTGCGGGCGCCCGGTGTTGTGCGTACGCCCGGACGGTCCCCCGGTCTCACTGGACACGGTGTGGGTGTCCGGCTTCCTCGACGGCGGAGAGCCGCTGATCGCAACGCCACGGTCCTGCCCGACTTCAGCGTCATCGGCGACCCGCTGGAGTGGCGCGGCGCCATCACCTGTCGGCCGGGCGATCGGGCACCACGGATTTTACCCGGAGTAAAGATTTCCCTCCCGCGCAGGACCGTACTGGTGGGCGTCCGAACCACCCGTACCGGATCCATCGGCACCGGATCCACCACGCGGCGGCGCAGAGCGACCGGCTCTGGGCTGCCGCCCCGCCAGGAGGCTCAATGCGCATCACTCGGAACGTGGGAACCCTCTTCGTGGCCGGCGCGTTGAGCATGACCATCGCCGCACTCGCCTACCCCGCCGTGCTCGGGTTGCAGAACACGGCCAGCTCCCCGACGCGCGTCATCGCCCAGACCTCGACGGGCCCGTTGACCGAGGCCGACCGCGACTTCGTCGTCAAGGTGCGCGCGGCCGGACTGTGGGAGTACCCCTCCGGGCAGCTGGCCCTGCAGAAGGGCACCACCCCGGCGGTCAGGACCGCCGGTCAGCACCTGATCAAGGGCCATTCCGCGCTGGACGCCACCTGCCGCAAGGTCGCCACCCAACTCGGTATCACCCTGCCCAACAAGCCGTCGCCGCAACAGCAGGGATTCGTGGCGACGTTGAGCGGGGACAGCGGCAAGCAGTTCGACAACGACCTCGCCAACATCCTGCGGGTGACCCACGGGCAGATCTTCCCGGTCATCGCGAAGATCCGGGCCACGACCGAGAACACGCTGGTACGTCAACTCGCCGACCAGGCCAATGACACCGTGCTGGACCACATCACGGTGATGGAGAAGACCGGGCTGGTCAACTTCGATCAGGTGCTGTTCCAGGAGACCAAGAACCCGAATCTGCCCGCACAGGACGTCACGCCTCCGGCACCGCAGCAGGGCGAGCCGACCGTCGTGCTCAGTCCGCCCGCGGACGGAGCCTCGGCTTCCCTGTCGCCCACACCGACGGTGGGATGAGGCGACGCCCTCTTCCGTCAGGCACGTCCGGGCCGTACGCGCTTGAAACCCAGCAGGGTGTGGTAGCGCTCCCGTGCGGTGAACTCCTCCAGGGTCCAGACGGCCGGACGGCCCGCCTCTCTGCACAGGTGAAGGACCTTCCCCTCCCCCGCGGCCACCCCGACGTGGGCGCCCCACGCGGTGTCGTCGGCGTTGAAGAGGGCCAGGTCCAACGGCCTGGGAACGCGTACGCGTTCGGTGAGTTCGGTGTCGGCCCACAGGTCGCTCGACCGCCACGCGGGAATGTCCAGGCCGAAGTGGCGGAGCACTTCGTAGGCGAAGAACTGGCAGTTGGCGCCCTCGGTGAGGCCCGGCTTCTCGGCGACGGACCGTGAGCCGGGAAAGCGTCGGCCGACGTACGGCGTTGTCCAGACCCGCTCGGGCAACCGCAGCGCCAACTCGCCCTCGCGCGGCGTCGACAACTCGTCCTCACTCGGTTCCCGCCCACTCGGTTCCCGCATCCCTGCCTCCGCCCGTGAACCGTGCCAGTTCCCAAGGGTCGTGCGCGCTGAAGACGTCGACCTCGTCGCCGTGCAGACGCACAAGTTCCCGCAGACGGGCATGGTTGCCGAGCCGCAGCGGCCTGTCCACCTCGGTGATCTGCTGGAGGACGTCCATGCCGGGGTGGCCCTGGGGTCGGTCGGGATCGATCTCGCGGTGGAAGTAGTAGGCGTCGCCGCAGTGCAGGAGCCATCGGTCCGGAGCCTCGACGGCGATCGCGCTGTGGCCGGCGGTGTGGCCGCCCAGGGGAACGAGCAGGATGTCCGCGTCCAGGCCCTCCAACGGGCGGACCGCGTCGAAGCCGAACCAGGGGTCGCCCTGGGGCCGCGCGTACGTCACCCAGTGCGGCCGGTGCGCCCACTGGGCCGGGCGGTAGCGGAGCCGGTCCTCGGGGTGGGTGCCGGGTGCCGCCATCGCCGCGCGGTGTTCGGCCTCGCTGAGATGGACCTTGGCCCAGGGGAAGTCGGCGAGGCCTCCCGCGTGGTCGAGGTCGAGGTGGCTGAGCACGATGTGCCGGACGTCCTCGGGGCGGAACCCGAGCGCGACGACCTGGTGCAGCGCGGTCTCGGCCAGGTCGAGGACGGGCTGGGCCCGGCCGAGGAACTCCGCGCCGAGGCTCTCCTCCGGCCGCGCCACATCGGCCGTACCGATGCCGCTCTCGACGAGGACGAGTCCGTCGCGGTCGGTCTCGACGAGCAGGCAGTGACAGACCGCGGGCAGGTTCCCCTGCTCGGTGTCGATCGTCCGCATGGAACCGCAGTTCAGGTGGTGGATCTTCACGGTGAACCCCCTTAGGTAACGAACGATCGTAAGCTAATTGCGAACGGTCGTTAGGTTAAAGTGACTTCATGAGCCCGCGCAAGTCCGTTGCCGAAACCGCCGCCACCCGCGACCGGATCATCGAGAGCGCCCTCGCGCTGGCCTCCAGGGAGGGCCTCGAAGGCCTCACCATCGGCCGGCTCGCGACCGATCTGGAGATGAGCAAGGCGGGGGTGATCGGCCACTTCGGCAGCAAGGAGGCGCTGCAACTCGCCGTACTGGAGGCGGCGGTCGAGAGGTTCCGGCTGCGGGTGCCGGCGCGCGCCGTGGGCGCCAGGCCCGGTACCGAGCGGCTGGCGCGCGCCTTCGACGAGTGGATCGACTACATGGCCGGGGGCGAGGGCCACGGGGGCTGCTTCCTCACCTCCGTGGCGAGCGAGTTCGACGGCCGCCCGGGCCCGGTCCGCGACGCGGTGCTGGAAGCGCTCGCCGCGTGGTCGGCGTACGTGGCGTCGGAGCTGAACACCGCGGTCGACAATCGCGAGCTCCCGGAGCGCACGGACGTGGACCAGCTCGTCTTCGAACTCAACGGCGTTGCCCTGGCGGCCGATCAGTCCATCCAGCTGCACCGCGATCCGCAGGCGCCCACGCGGGCCCGGCGCGCCATCGCCCGCCTGCTCATCGCCCCCTGAGGCGACCCTCTTCGGCCCCGCGGAGCGGCGGAGTGCATCACTCATGCCCCTTCGGACCCGCCAGCTCTACACATAAAGAAGAAATAAGCGCAGAATGGATGTACACGGCGCTTACCGCATACCGCACCAGACGCGGTCAGGCCGTGGAGATCGAGAGCGATCGAAGGAGACGAGTCATGGCCAACGTCTCGCACCCCAGGGGTGACATCACCAGTCACCCCGATGTATCCGAAATGCGGGCTCGGTATGACCGCATGGTCGGTGGTCGCGATGTGGCGCTCGTGGACGGGCCGGTGTTCCTGCTCGGTCTGTACTGCGCCGTGTCCCCGTGGATACTCCACTACTCGACGAGCCAGCCCGCCCTGGTGACCCACAACCTGGTCATC
Source organism: Streptomyces sp. NBC_00775 (assembly GCF_036347135.1). Taxonomy (NCBI): domain Bacteria; kingdom Bacillati; phylum Actinomycetota; class Actinomycetes; order Kitasatosporales; family Streptomycetaceae; genus Streptomyces; species Streptomyces sp. NBC_00775. Next base: position 10,049,094 of record NZ_CP108938.1, on the reverse strand, counting down.
GGTATCGCGATTGCCGTGCTGGCCCTCGGATTCACCGTCACGCCGGAGAGGATGTACGGCCTGAGCTGGGCCATCTGCGCGATCGGCACGTGGATGATCATCTCGCCGTGGATTGTCGGCACCAGCCCGGACACGGGAGTCGTCCTCAACAGCATCATCATCGGCGCACTGGCCGTGGTGCTGGGGGCGATGTGCGCGGTCACGGCGACGAAGAGCATTCCCCGGGCGTAGACCCGGCAGCCCGGAAGGAAGCGGAAGGAAACAGAAGGAAGTGGCGGAAAGGAGCGAAAGCTGAAGGCGAGAACTGAAGGAAGAGGAAGACGGAGGCCGGCCCGCCCCGCGCGGACCGGCCTCTCCTTGGCCGTTCAGCGGTTCGGCACCAGCCACGGCTCCTGCGGCAGCGGGCTGCCGGTCTCGATGAAGGACTTCAGGTTGGACAGCACCGCGGCCCAGCCGGCGGCGGTGTCCCGCAGCATGGCCTCGTGGGCCAGGTCCTCATGGGTCACGGTGAGGCGGACGATGTCGCCGTGCGGCTGGATGTCGAAGGTGGCCCGGGAGTACTTGTCCTCCTGCCCCTCCTCCTCGGGCGCGGCCCAGGTGGTCACCAGCCGGGCGGGACGGTCGCTCTCCACGACGGTGCCGACCACATCGGCGATGCCCGAGCCATCCGCACGCCGGTGTTCCCAGCGGGAACCGGGCCTCCAGTCCGAGACATTGCGGTGGCCCCAGTAGACGGCGGTCAGGTCCGCGTCGGTGAGCGCGTCCCAGACCTTCTCAGGTGTGCTCTCGATGTAAATGACGTACACGAAGCTCGGTTTGTCGGCCATGGATTCCTCCGCTCGTCGCTTGAGATCGCCGAGCACGCGCAGCCGCGGGCGCTCGAACTTGTCGATCCACCGCTCCTGGATCTCGTGGAGCGGCACCGGATTGAGGTAGTGCAGCTTCTCCCGCCCCCGGCGCACGGTGCTGACGAGGTTGGCGGCCTCCAGGACGGCGAGGTGCTGCGTCACCGACTGACGTGTCATGTCGATGCGCTCGCACAGCTCACCGAGCGTCTGACCGCTGTGCTCGTGCAGCCGGTCGAGGAGCCGCCTTCGTGTCCCGTCGGCCAGCGCCTTGAAGACCTGGTCCATCGCGGAGTCGTCGTCTGATCGCACGCCCCACGTTATGCAGGCAGTCACTTGCATGTCAAGGATGCCGCCGCCACTGTGGACCCGTCGGCCTCAAGATTCACAAGACGCACAGGAATCCGGGCGCCGTGAAGCTAGCCTCACGGCATGGATGGGTCTCTGATGCTGAACCTGCTGGCCCTCGGGGTGTCGGTCACCGCCCTGGCCACCTCGATCGCGATGTCGCGTGGACAGCTGCGACTGGCGCACAACTCCAACGTCCTGCCGATCATCATCGACATGTTCAAGGAGACACGCAGTCCCGAATTCCTGCGATCCGTCGAGTACATCCGCACCGAACTGGCTCCGCGGCACCCCCATCACGACGGCTACCGGAACCTGCCGCCGGAGCCGCGGGAGCACATACGGCGCGTCGGACAGTTCTACGACGACGTCGGAAAGCTGGTCGCCCACGGGGTCGTCGACGAGCATCTCGTACTCGGGTCCTACAGCGTCAACGTCCAGAGAATGTGGGAGGCGCTGAGCCCCTACATCTACAACGAGCGGGCCCGGCACGGCACTTTGACCATGACGTACTTCGAGGATCTCGCGGCTCGCGCCAAGCAGACTCCCGGACCGGCCATCCACACCGCACTTGATCTCCGGCGCCTGCCGCCCGCCTAGGACAGGGTCTGGACCGGGCCCAGGGCCTCCAAGCGCGCCGGAACATGCTTGTGCCACGGGGTTCCGGCCAGCCAGTCACGGTGGTGCAGGGAGGTGAGGTCGTTGGGGGCGACCCCCACCGTGCCGTGGTCGGGGTGGTCGACGCCGAGGCCGTTGGGCAGGGAGATATGGCCCTCGCGCATCATGTCGGTGACCTCGACGACCACGTGGGCACTGCCGCGTTCGGTGTGCAGGCGGGCCGCGGACCCGGTGCTCAGGCCGAGTCGGCCGGCGTCGGCCGGGCTGACGCGCAGGGCGCCCTGCGCGTCGCGGCGGCGCCAGGTCGGGTCACGGTAGATGGTGTTGGCGGTGAAGGAGCGGCGCTCGCCCGCCGAAAGGACCAGTGGGTACGCGTCACTCGTGAGGGATGTCTCCGGATCCCCCAACTCCCGCAATTTCTCGATCAGTTCGGGAACCTCCACCGTGAATCGGCGATCGGGGCGGCGCACATAGGTCCATACGTCGTCCCAGTCGTCGACCGTGAAGGTGACCCCGGAGGGCGTTGCCACGATCGCGTCGAAGAGGGCGTCCCCATCGGGGAATCCGGCGCGGCGCACGGCGTCCGGGTACGTCATCGCGCACAGCTGGGCCAGTCCCCACACCGGCGCCGTGGCGCGCCGCCCTTCCGGGAGTGCGGTGCCGAGCGTCTCGTACAGGAGGTACGGGGCGAGACCGAACAGCGCCGGGTCCTCCCCCACCGCGGCGAAGAAGGCCTGGCCGAAGGCGGCGCGTGAGGTGTGGGCCGCCTTGGTGAGGGTGATCAGGAGTCCCTCGTCGGCGGCGCCCAGGCGGCGCAGCAGCCGGGCGTAGATCTCGGGTTCCGGGAGGGTGCCGGGCAGCGGGTCGAGGACGGGCGGGCGGAGCTGGAAGGCGTTGTGCGGGAACTCGGTGTTGAAGAAGGTCGCCTCCCACTTCTCGAACTGGCTGGCCGCGGGCAGGACATAGTCGGCGCGCCGGGCGGTCTCGGTGAGCGCCACATCCACGACGACCACCAGGTCGAGGACGTCCAGCGCCTCGGCGAAGGCGCGTGAATCGGCAAGCGAGTGGGCGGGGTTGGCGCTCTCGATCCACATCGCGCGGAACCGGTCGGGGTGGTCGGTGAGAATCTCCTCGGCGATGGAGTTGCACGGCACCAGACCCGAGATGATCTTCGCTCCGGTGACCGGGGTGCGGCGCCCGCGGCCGGACTTCCCGCTGCCGCCTGCGAGTGCGGCGAAGGCGGAGTGCAGGAACATCGTGCCGGGCCGCCCGAAGTTCCCGGTCAGGATCCACAGCAGCTTGTTCAGATACGACACCAGGGTGCTGTGGGGTGCCTGCTGGACGCCCAGATCCTCGTACGTCGTGACACTCGCGGCCGTCGCGATGCGCCGCGCCGCCGACCGCAGCAGCTCCTCGTCCACTCCGCAGCGGGCCGCGTACTCCGTCACCGGTACGCCGGCCAGCGCGTCGAGCACCGAGGCGGTCCCCGTCGTGTGCGCTTCGATGAACTCGGCGTCGCACAGGTCCTCTTGGACGATGACGGCGAGCAGGGCGGCCAGGCACCACGCGTCCGTGCCCGGCCGTACCTGGAGGTGGTAGTCGGCGAGCTCGGCGGTCTCGCTGCGCCGCGGGTCGAGGACGATCATCGAACGGCCTGGGTCCTTGGCGAGGACACGCAGGGTAGGCCTGGCCCGCGGGAAGCTGTGCGACTGCCAGGGGTTCTTGCCGAGGAAGACGACGACCTCGGCGTGCTCGAAGTCGCCCTTGGTGTGACCTCCGTAGAGCTTCGCGTCGACCCACATCTCGCCGGTCTTCTCCTGAGCGAGCGCGTTCGAGAAGTACGGGCTGCCGAGGGCCGCCTGGAGCGCCTTGGTGTGCAGGCCGCCCAGGTGGTTGCCCTGGCCTCCGGCACCGTAGAAGAAGATCTTGTCGCCGCCGTGCTCGTCGCGCACGGCCATGAGCCGCTCGGCGATCTCATCGAGCGCGGTGTCCCAGTCGATCTCCTCGTACGTCCCGTCGGCGCGGCGGCGCAGCGGGGAGGTGAGCCGGTGGCGGCCGTTCTGGTAGTGGTCGAGGCGCAGCGCCTTCTCGCAGGTGTAGCCGGCCGAGGCGGGGTGCCTCTTGTCGCCGCGGATCCGGGCCAAGCGCCGCCCGTCCAGCTGGACTTCGATTCCGCAGTTGCACTCGCAGAGGATGCACGCGGAGGTCTGCCAGGTCTCTTGTCCGGTGTCGGCCACGCTCATCGGCTCCTCACGCCCAGCGGGTTCCAGTGAGTCCTGTGTCTGTGCCCTGTATCTGCGCCCTGCGCCTGTGCCGTGTGTCGGCGTACCGCTGTCCCGCCGACAACTTACTGGACGGTAGCGCCGTCAGTCCTATAGAGCAACCCACTTGGCGGAGGCCCGCATATTCGCTCGCCGTCGACAGCCGTCGCCCCTCACACTGGCGCCGTGAGCCGAACCGTGAGCGCATGGGTGACCTCGGGCGGGGACTTCCTCGGTGTCGCCGGACCCTTCCCCGTGGACATCCCCTGGTGGTCGGAGGTGGAACCGGTCATCGGCCATCTGGAGGGGCTGCTCGGCGTTCCGGTGCTGGTCCTGCGTCTCGTCGACGTCGACGGCGGTGCGGGCGGACGGGACGGCCATGTGACGTACCACGTCGAGGCGTTGGCGCGCCCCGCGCCCGGACTGCTCGACCGACTCCCCGTAGATCAGGGCCTGTTGAACGGTCCCCAGGTGTTGCGGGCGCCGTGGGCGCGGGCCGACGGTCTGCGCGACCTCCTCGCTTGGGCGGCCGACACGCTGGCCTCGGCGGGGCGGCCGGTGACCGGTCCGGTCGAGCAGCGCCGTACATGGAATCTGGCCGGACTCTTCCGGCTGCCCACGGCGCGGGGCACGGTCTGGCTCAAGACGACACCGCGCTTCGCGGCCGACGAGAGCACGGTCGTGGGCGCGTTCGCGCGGGTCGACCCCGGTCTGGTCGCAACCGTCCTCGGATCCGGCGAGCACCGCATGCTGATGGAGCACATACCCGGCGAGGACTGCTGGCAGGCGTCGTCCGAGACGGTCACCGCCGTCATGGAGCGCTTCGTGGCGGCGCAGACAGCGCTGGCTTCCGCACCTTTGCCCGGCATCCGGGACTGGCGTGCGCCGGTCCTCACCGCACAGCTCCAGGAGCTGCTCGACGGACCGGTCGCGCGGGAGCTGGACGCCCAAGAGATCGCCCGCGCAAGGGAGTTGATGAACCGCTGGGACCTCCTCGCCGAGTGCGGACTGCCCGACACGCTCGTGCACGGCGACTTCCATCCCGGCAACTGGCGCGGTGCCGGTGGCGCACCCGTGGTCGTGGACTTCGCCGACGCCCACTGGGGCAACCCGGTCCTGGACGGACTGCGTGTCCACGACTTCCTCCCCGGGCCGCGTCGCGCGCAGGCCGCCCGCGCCTGGACCGACGCCTGGAAGGCGCGGGTCCCGGCCGCCGATCCGGCGCGCGCCCTCGCCCTCGCCGAGCCACTCGCCCATCTCACGTACGCCGTCCGCTACCAGGAGTTCCTCGACGGCATCGAGCCTTCGGAGCGGCGCTACCATCGGGGAGATCCGGCGGACGAGATCCGCGCGGCGGTGCGGTGCGCCGAGCAGCCGAGCCCGTACCTCGGCCCCGCCCCGGACCTCGGCCCCGCGAGCACCTCTTGGCCGGCAGCCACTCCGCACGGCAGGATCAACTGATGGACAGCCGACCGACGTTCGACGTTCCCAGGCCGCTGCGCATCGAAGGGCTCGGGCTTCAGCTGCGCGAATGGTCCGCCGACGACGTGGCGGACCTCGTCGCGATCTACGACGATCCCGAGATCGACCGGTGGACGCCGGTCGTGTCGCCGTTCGACACCGAGGCCGCGCGGGCGTATCTGGCCGCCGCCGCGCAGAAAGGTACCGAGGGGCATGTGGTGCAGCTGGCCATCACCACGGACGGCGGGGCGCCGCAGGGTGAGATCCTGCTGTTCCGCAGCGCGGCCGACGGGCGGGACGTCGAACTCGCCTATGGCGTAGGGGCCGCGTACCGGGGCCGAGGGCTCGCGACCCGCGCGGTCCGGCTCGCGGTGGACTTCGCGAAGGGGCGCGCCGTGGTGCGGCGGGTGGTCCTGTGCATAGAGAACGGGAACGGGGCGAGCGAGGCGGTCGCCAAGGCCGCCGGGTTCGTGCTGACCGACGACGAACCGGTCGTTCGTGAGGCGAAGGGCCGGGTGGTCGTCCTGCGGACCTGGAGCCATCTCGAAGGCGACGACGTCGCGGGCGAAGGGCGCCGCCGGTGACCCGCGCGGAGGTCCTGCTCATCGGGGGACGCGCGGGCGTCGGCAAAACGACCGTGGGCTGGGAGATTTCGGCGCAACTGCGTGCCGCGGAGGTCGCCCACGCGGTGATCGAGGGCGACTGCATGGGTTACGTGCACCCGGCGCCGGAGGGCGATCCGCACCGCGCGGCGGTGACCGAGCGAAATCTGCGGGCGGTATGGGGGAACTTCGCCGAACTGGGCTACCGGCGCCTGATCTACACCAACACCGTGAGCGTGCTGGACCAGTCCACGGGCCTGTTCGAGCGCGCGATGGGAGGAGACGTACGACTCGTACGGGTGCTGCTGACCGCCACCGACGAGATCACCGCCGAGCGGCTCAAGGCGCGGGAGATCGGCTCCGAGTTGAAGCGGGAGATGGAGAACAGCGCCCGCAAGGCACGGCTGTTGGACGAGCGGGCGCCCGCGGACACCGTGCGGGTGGCGACCGACGACCGCGCGGTGACCGATATCGCGCGTGAGGTCGTGGCCGCCACCGGCTGGATGTCCGCCGGTTCCTGAAGAGGGCGGCGCCGCCGCGTCACGTCCCGGCGGGCTCCGTTTCCGGAGTCGGCGCGGTCAGGTACTCCTCGCTGAGCTCCTTCGGCCCGAAGGGCCACACCTTCTCCAGGCGCGCCCAGATGACGAAGGCGACGCAGCCGAGGGCGAGCCAGGCGAGGGACCATTCGATGGGGTGGCGGCCCGGGGAGTTCTTGTCCGCGTATCCGTAGATGGTCAGCCAGCCCGCGAGCGCGAGGAAGCTCGGTACGGGGTAGAGCCACATCCTGTACGGGCGGCGCAGGCCCGGCTGCCGCTTGCGGAGCACCGAGAGGGCGACGATCTGGGCCAGCGCCTGGACGATCACCATGACGGTGGTGAGCAGCTGGATGAGCGTGGCCAGGTCGGTGTGGCGGCCGATGAGGAAGCCGATCGCCGTGATGACGCCCATGGTCGCGAGGCCCAGCATCGGGAAGCGGTGCTTGGGGTGCAGCTTGGCGTAGGGGCGGAAGAACACGCGGTCGCGGGCGGCGTCGTACGGCACTCGGGAGCCGCCGAGCAGTCCGGTGAAGACCGAGGCGAACGCGGTGATGAGGATGAGGACCGTGACGGTGTCGGCGGCGCCCTTGCCCCAGGTCTCCTCCAGGACGGCCGACGCCACGGAGGTCGAGGCGATGTCCCCTGGATCGGTCATCCGGTGCCAGTCGATGACGCCGAGCGTGCCGATCTGGAGCAGCAGGTAGATCGCCATGATGCCGAGGATGGAGAAGATGATGGAGCGGGGCAGGGTGCGGCCCGGGTCCTTGATCTCGGCGCCCATGTACGCGGTGGTGTTGTAGCCGAGGTAGTCGTAGATGCCGATGGTCAGGCCCGCGGCGAAACCGAGCCAGAAGTGACCGCTGGTCAGCTCGAAGGCGTGCGCCGGGTAGGTGAAGGCCAGGTGGGCGCTGAAGTCGGTGGCCGCGGCGAGGATCACCAGGACGACCGAGGTGATCATGACGGCCCACATGACGGCGGTGATGCGGGCGATGTGCTCGATGCCGCGCCACAGCAGGATCACCACGAGGGCGACGATGCCGAGCCCTATGAGGTCCCCGGTGGTCCTGCCCATGTCGGGGGCCAGGTAGCCCAGGTACTGGACGAAGCCGACCACGCCGGTGGACATGATCAGCGGGATGAAGAGCATGGCCGTCCACACGAACAGGAACGGCATCAGCCGTCCGGTGCGGTACTGGAAGGCCTGGCGCAGATAGACGTAACTGCCGCCGGAGCCGGGCATCGACGCGCCCAGTTCGGCCCAGATGAGCCCGTCGGCGAGTGCCAGCAGGGCGCCGGCGACGAAGCCGATGACGGCCTGCGGGCCGCCGAACGCGGCGACCATCAGCGGGATCGTCACGAACGGTCCGATGCCGCACATCTGGCTCATGTTGATGGCGGTGGCCTGGAACAGGCCGACGCGGCGGACGAAACCGCCGTTGGGTGGCGGGCTGCCGGACATGGGTCCTCCTGAAGCGGGACGCGGGGAGAGGTACGTGGTGACGGCCGGCCTCAGTGGCGGCCGACGGACGAAAGGCGGCGGATCAAGGGCGGCGGGTGACCGGCCGGCGCTGGGCTCCCCTTGGCTCGCCCGGCGAGGCTGACTGGGCGATAAAGTTAAGGAGCCTTACTAGATGCGTCAAGAGGGTGTCATGAATGCGTGAGAATGGTGCGATGCCCGCCAGCGACGCCGCAGAGCAGCCCGAACAGCCCTGGAACCGCCGGCGGCTGCGCAGCACCAACGAGCGGCTGCTGCTCGACCGGCTGCGCACCGGCGGCGCCGCCTCACGCGCCCAGCTCGCCCGCGAGACGGGCCTGTCCAAGCCGACGGTCTCCAGCGCGCTCGCGGCCCTGGAGGAAGCCGGACTGGTCCACGAGGTCGGCACCCACACACCGGAGCGCGGCCGGGTCGCCGTCCTGTACGCCCCCGATCCCTCGGCCGGTTACGCGCTCGGTATCGACATCGGCCGTAGTTGGCTGCGCGTCGCGGTCGCCGATCTCGACGGCGCGGTGGTCGCGCGGGCCGACGTACGCAACCGGGCCCGCACCTCCGGCGCCATGGCCGACCTGGTGGTCGCCACGGCCCACCAGGTCGTCGCCAACTCCGGTGTCGGCGCGGACGAGGTGGCCCACGCGGTGGTGGGCACGCCGGGCGTGTACGACGAGAAGCAGCGCCGGGTGCGGTACGCGATGCATCTGCCCGGGTGGGGCCGCGCGGGCCTGTTCGACCGGATGCGCGAGGAGCTGGGCATCCCGCTGGAGGTGCACAACGACGCCAACCTCGCGGCGCTGGGCGAGTACACGTACGGAGTCGGCGCGGGCAGCCGGCTGTTCACATACATCATGATCGGCACCGGTCTCGGCATGGGTGTCGTCAGTGAGGGGCGGCTGTTCACGGGGGCGCACGGCGGGGCCGGCGAGATCGGGTTCCTGCCGTGGCCGGGGCAGCAGAAGCCGGAGACCCTGGAGGACGCGGTGTCGGGCGTGGCCGTCGTCGAGGCGGCGCGGCACTTCGGGATGACCGGGCAGCTCACCGCGAAGGCCGTCTTCGACGCGGCACGCGCGGGCCATCCCGCCGCGGTCCAGGCGGTTCAGCTGGAGGGCGAGCGGATCGCGCACACGGTGGCCGCGGCGGCCGCGGTCCTCGACCCGGATCTGGTGGTCCTCGGCGGGGGCGTGGGCCACAGCGTCGATCTGCTGCTGCGTCCGGTGCGCGAGACCCTGCGCGCCCTCACTCCGCTGCGCCCGAAGATCGTGCCCAGCCGGCTGGGTGAGGACGCGGTGCTGCTCGGTGCGGTGGCGACGGCGCTGGGGACGGCCCGTGATGTGGTGTTCGAGCGGCGGTCGGCCTCCTGAACCGGGCGAGCTCCCCGGCGGCGGGAGCCGCGGCCGGCTTCAGGGGCGGGGCGCGCCCTTGCAGCGATTGACATGACTTACTCAGCCGCTTAGCTTGTGAGCCTAGTTAGTAAAGTTTCCTAACTTGCAGTGTCGAAGCGCGGATGCTCCCCCACCTCCCAAGGAGACCACCGTGTTCCACCGCCCCGCCTCACGACGGCGCTGCACCACGGCCGCCGTCGCCCTGGGCCTCCTGTGCACCGTGTCCACGATCGCATGGGCCGGAGACCCTGGCGCGGGGCCGGTCACCACGCCGGACGCCCGCGTCACCGCGGTGGCCTCCGCGCCGGGCAGCACCACCGCGCTGTCCGGCTACGCGATCCAGTCGACGGCGAAAGTCACCGACTCCACGGCAGCCGTCTCCTCCCCGGGCTACCCGGCGAGCGGCTGGTACACGGCGGGCTCCCGCTCCACGGTCCTGGCGGCGCTGCTCGCGAAGGGGAAGTACGCGGACCCGTTCTACTCGACCAACCAGCAGAAGATCCCGAAGGCCGACTTCACCGTGCCCTGGTGGTACCGCTCGGACTTCACGGTCACGGACACCACCGAGCGCAGCTACCTGGACTTCAGCGGGGTGATCTCGGCGGCCGACGTCTACGTCAACGGCCATCGGGTCGCCAAGGCCGCCGATGTGGCGGGCGCGTACACCCACCACGAACTCGACATCACCTCGCTGGTGCGGGCGGGCACCAACACCGTCGCCTTCCGCGTCCAGCCCAACACCCCGAACAAGAACCTCACCATGGGCTGGATCGACTGGCTGCAGCCGCCGCCCGACGAGAACATGGGCATCGTCCGCGACGTCCTCGTCCGCCGCGGCGGCCCGGTCGCGCTGCGCGACGCACACGTGGTGACCAAGCTCGCCGTCCCGTCGCTCACCTCGGCGGACCTGACCGTCAAGGCTCAGGCACGCAATGAGACGGGCGCCGCCGTCACCGCCACAGTCTCCGGCACCATCGGATCGACGTCCTTCACGAAGACCGTCCCGCTCGCCGCGCACGAGACGAAGACGGTCACCTTCGCCCCGGCCGACTCCCCCGGCCTGCGTCTGAAGTCGCCGAAGGTGTGGTGGCCCGCGGGCATGGGCGGCCAGCCGATGTACGGCCTCGACCTGACCGCCTCCGTCGCCGGCGCCCCCTCGGACACCGCGCACGAGGACTTCGGCATCCGCGAGGTGAAGGCCCCGCTCAACGCCGACGGCGCCCGGCAGTACAGCATCAACGGCCGCAGGCTGCTCATCAAGGGCGGCGGCTGGTCACCGGACGAGTTCCTGCGCTGGGACCGCACCTATGTCGAGGACCGGCTGAAGTACGCGCTCGACCTGGGCCTCAACACCATCCGCCTGGAAGGGCACATCGAACCGGACGAGTTCTTCGACCTCGCCGACCAGTACGGCATCCTCACCCTGCCCGGCTGGGAGTGCTGCGACAAGTGGGAGGGGCAGGTCAACGGCAGCGAGACGGGCGAACGGTGGACCGCGGCCGACTATCCGGTCGCCAAGGCGTCGATGGCCGCCGAGGCCGCCCGGCTCCGCGACCACCCGAGCGTCATCTCGTTCCTCATCGGCAGCGACTTCGCCCCGGACGCGACGATCGAGAAGAACTACCTGGCCGCACTGAAGGCGGCCGACTGGCCGACGCCCGTGGTCGCCGCCGCCTCTGACAGCTCCTCGCCGGTTTCCGGCAGTTCGGGCATGAAGATGACCGGCCCGTACGACTGGGTCCCGCCGAACTACTGGTACGCCAAGCGCGAGGGCGGTGCCACCGGCTTCAACTCCGAGACCAGCGCGGGCCCCGACATCCCCACACTCGACACCCTGCGCCGCATGATGTCCCCCGCCGAACTGGACACCCTCTGGAAGAACCCCGGCGCCAAGCAGTACCACCGCTCGCCGTCCTCGACCTTCGCCACCCTCAAGCTCTACGACGCCGCCCTGACCGGCCGCTACGGCGCACCGACCGGCCTCACGGACTACGTACGCAAGGCGCAGCTCGCCCAGTACGAGAACGTGCGCGCGCAGTACGAGGCGTACGGGCGCAACGCCACCGACTCCTCGCAGCCCTCGACCGGAGTCGTCTACTGGATGTTCAACAGTGGATGGACGTCACTGCACTGGCAGTTGATGGACCGTTACCTGGACCAGGGCGGTGCCTACTTCGGCGCCAAGAAGGCCAATGAGCCGCTGCACATCCAGTACTCGTACGACAACCGCTCGGTCGTCGTGGTCAACAACCGGCACGCGTCCGCGTCCGGTCTCAAGGCCCGGGTCACCCTCTTCAACACCGACGGCACACAGAAGTACGACACGACGGCGACCGGTGTGAGCGTGGGCGGCGACGGGGCGCGCCGCACCGCGCTCACGGTGCCGCCCTCGGTGAGCGGGCTGTCGACGACCTATCTCGCGCGCCTGATCCTCACCGACGCCCAGGGCAAGGAGGTCAGCCGCAACGTCTACTGGCTGTCGACGAGGGCCGACACGCTCGACTGGGCCAACACCGACTGGTGGTACACGCCGACGACGAGCTATGCGAACCTCAAGGGGCTCAACTCCATGGCGCGGGTGCCGGTTTCGGCTTCGGCGTCGACCTCCGTGGGCCCGGACGGCACGTCCACGACGACGGTCACCGTACGGAACACCGGGACCGGGAAGACACCGTCGCTCCTCACCGATGTGCACCTCGTGGACGCGAAGGGCAAGCCGGTGCTGCCCGTTCAGTGGTCCGACAACCAGGTCAGCCTGTGGCCCGGCGAGTCGACGACTCTGAAGGCCACGTACCGGACGGCCGATCTGCACGGGTCGACGCCTCGGGTACGGGTCTCGGGGTGGAACACGGCGGAGAAGACGGTTCCGGCCTCGTAGAGCGGGGCAGGCGCGTACGTCAGGACGGGGCGGGCCCGATTCAGGGTCCGCCCCGTCGCACGACTCGTGCTCGGTTCCCGCTCAGCTCACGTTGAGCGCCGTGTCGTCGATGACGAACGACGTCTGGAGCGTGGAGCCTTCGGTGCCGGTGAACTTGATGGTGACCGTCTGCCCGGCATAGGTGGTGCCGAGGCTGAAGGTGCGCTGCGTGTACCCCGAGGCGGCGTTCAGGTTCGAGTACGTGGCCAGGGTCGACAGCACCGTGCCGCTGCTGTTGACGACCTGGGCCTTCAGGGTGTCGTACGCCGTGCTGGTGGTCGTCTCGGCCGTGTCCACGTGGAGGTAGAAGCTCAGGGTGGCCGAGCAGCCGGACGGGACGGTGACCGCCTGGGAGAGCGTGTCGGTGTTGGCCGAGCCGTAGCCGTTCAGCCAGGCCTTGTACGAGCCGGTGCGGGCGGCCTCGCTGCTGCTGTTGGTGATGACGCCGCTGGTGGCGGTCCAGGACGTACTGCCGGACTCGAAGCCGGGGTTGGCGAGCAGCTGGGCGGCCGTGCAGGTGCCGCCACCGCCTCCGCCACCACCGCTGCTGCTCGCGCCGGCGAGCCAGTCGGTGGCGTTGAGGGCGAGCGCGGCGTTGGTGGCGCCGGTGTCGTTCCAGCCGTCGTACAGCGTGTTGCCGGACTGGCCGGTGCCGTCGTCGATCGGGGAGCTGTCGCCCCAGAAGGCGACGCGACCGCTGCCGAAGGTGCTGGTGGCGAAGAAGGCGCCGGTGTTGCCGGAGTAACCGGTCCGGTAGAGCAGGCCCTTGACGGCCGAGTTGTCGGCGGGCTTGAGCGTGGCCGTCGTACCGCTGGCGATGAGGCTCTTGGTGACCGTGCCGAACGAGCCGTGCAGGATCGCGTTGGTGCTGTCGCTGATGGCGCTCGGGTAGTCGGAGCTGATGCTCAGCGAGTCGATGGAGAAGCCGAACGGGTCGGTGGAGTCGACGCTGTTGTTGGTCATCAGGTCGTTGAAGATCTCGACCGCGTCGTAGCCGTCGTTGTTGCGGTCGGCGCCGGTGTGGTCGGAGACCATGAAGAGGCCGCCGCCGTTCTGTACGAACGTCATGATCGCGGTCTTCTCGGCGGTCGTGAAGAGCGTGTTGGGCTCGGGCAGCACCAGCTCGTCGAAGTTCGACAGGTCGGTCGCGGCCGAGCCGCCGTAGGTGAGGCTGGAGCCCGAAGGCAGCGTCTTGAGGCTGTAGTTGCCGGTGTTCTGCAGGGCTACGCCCCAGGAGGAGAGGGCGCCGGTCCAGTCCGTCTCGGAGGACGGGGAGGAGTCCTGGCCGAGCGGGTCGGGCTGGCTGGTGGAGATGATCCAGTCGGCGTTGCCCGCCGTCTCGGCGTGGCCGTTGTCGAACAGGACGCGGTGCGTGGTCGCCGCGTGCGCGGGAGCGGCGGTGGCCGCCTGGACGGCCGCGCCCGTGACGAGCAGTCCGAACACGGCCAGCGCCGTGGTGAGTCTGTGGCGGGATCTTCTGAATCCGAGCATCCGGCGAACCTCCGTGAGGGGTGGGGAGAGGCGGTGCGGGCGCCAAGTCTCCGCGCGTAGAACGGTGGTTGGCCGTCTTCCGCGCGACAGATTCTTGAACGGTACATGTCGAAACGACGGCTGAACAGGAGGGCGCCGGAGCGCATCCCGGGGCGCGCGAAGCGGGGCGGACTGCCTCCGCTCCCAGGGGGCAGATACATAACTGCGGGGGACCGACAAAGAGGGGCGGAGATGGAGATCTCAGGCATCATCAGTGCCATCCTCATCGGCATCATCATCGGCGTACTGGGCAGGCTCGTCGTCCCGGGACGCCAGCGCATCGGCATCCTGTGGACGATCGGCGTCGGCATCGTGGCCGCGTTCATCGGCTCGGGGATAGCCGCCGCGTTCGGCGTCGCCGACACCAAGGGCGTCGACTGGATCGAGTGGCTCATCCAGATCGGCCTGGCGGCGCTGGGCGTCGCGGCGCTGGACCGGGCGAAGGTGCGCCGCTGACGGCCGGGCTCAATTCTGTTGCGGGTGGCGCGCCGGTACGGCTAGGTTCTGCGGGCTTCGCCCCCGCACACCCGACGCCACGGAGAGACCTTGCCACCGCGCATCACGCCGCTGACCGATCCCGAGCCCACACCGTCGAGCCGCCGCCTGGCATGGCTGGCCTCCGGCACCGAGGGAGTCCCCGTGGGCTCCGCCTTTCTGCGGTTGTTCACCAAGGAGGGGCAGGATCATCTGGCGGAGCTGGAGGTCGCCGTACACCCTGCCGAGCGGCGGCAGGGTGTCGGCGGCGCTCTCCTGGACGCGGCCGTCTCCGCGGCGCGGGACGACGGGCGGCGGTCACTCGTCGCGCAGGCCGAGACCGGCTCCCCCGGTGATCTGTTCCTGGCGGCGCGCGGCTTCCGCCGGGTGCTGGCACTGACGTACGCACGACTTGCGCTGGCCGACCTGGATTCCGCGCGGAACTCCGAGATCGCCGAACGGCCGCATCCGGGCTACGAGTTGACACACTGGGTCGGCGCCGTGCCGCCCGAGCTGGCGCAGACCTTCGCCGACTCGCGGCGCGCCATGGACGACATGCCGATGGAGGGCACCGACTACGGGATCGTCGCGTGGGACGTGGAGCGGGTCCTGGCGGCGGCCGAAGCCATCGCGAAGCGCGGGGAGTTGCTCCACACGGTGGCCGTGGTGGACCGCTCGGACGGTTCGATCGCCGGCTTCTCCGAACTCGTCGTTCCGGGCGACGGCCGGGGTGACGGCCAGCACTACGGCACCGGTGTGCTGCCCGAGCACCGCGGTCACGGCCTCGGACTCTGGATGAAGGCGGAGTCGATCCGGCTGGCCCGGCGGACGTATCCCGAACTCGGCGGCCTGCTGACGGACACCGCCGACAGCAACGCTCCCATGCGCTCCATCAACGACGCGCTCGGCTATCTGCCCACGCACGCAGCGGTGGAGTACCAGCTCGATCTCTGAGCGGGCCGGATGTCCGGTGCCGGATGCGGAGTGCTGAACACCAAGTGTGAGTCCAGGCCCGCCGACATGGCTCCCCCTCGACAGCCGGCGGGCCTGCCGCCTCGACCGAGCGCCTGGCGCGGGAGAGTCGAGCGCGACGGGAGGCAGTCCCTGGGACGGCTTGCGTCCACACCCTCAGCATGCCGTCCCGAACCCTCACCCACAGGGGGCCGGTTGGCCCTCGGCTCCGGGCCGTTCGGCCCCCGTTCGCGCCTCAGGCGGCCGCCTTGAGCGCGGCCAGCCCGTCGTGACTGGACGGGTAGGCGGGGTTCCAGCCCAGTTCCCGCTCCGCCTTCACCGCGGACACCCGCATGGCCGTCTGCATCATGACGTGCGCGTACGACATGGGCTTCATCAGCCACAGCGGTACGGTCATCGGCTTCGGCAGTCCGAACTGCTGGGCCACGGCGCGGACATGGGCGGCGAATCCCAGCGGGGTGCGGTCGACGATGTTGTAGGCCTGGCCGGGGCGGCCGTGTTCGACGGCGGCGGCGACCGCGCTCGCGGCGTCGACCAGGTCGATCCACGGCAGGACCCGGCCCTGGTCGTCGGCCACGGGAAGCTGCCGCTTGCGCAGCATGGGCAGAATGGCGTCGGTGCCGCCGGGGCCGTAGAAGAGCCCGAAGCGCAGCGCGATCCCCTCCAACCCGCATGCCTCGAAGGTGAGTTGTTCCTTGATGCGCATGGCCGCGATGTGCTGTTCCAGCTGCGCGGTGGCGCCCTGCGGGCCGAAGGTGTCGTCCTCGGTGATGACGTGGTCACCGTGGTCGCCGTATCCGTACCCGAAGACCATCGACTCGGCGACGAGTCGCCGTGCGCCGGTGGCCCGCGCGGCCTCGATGAGGTGGACGGTGCCGTCGATGCGCAGCGCGTTGGTCTCGTGCATGTCGCGGTGGCGCAGGGGCGCCTTGCGCAGGGCGGTGGCGGCGAGGACGACCGTGTCGAAGTGCCGCCCGTCGACGGTACGCAGCAGCGCGTCGCGGTCCATCAGGTCGGCCTGGACCCCGTTGTCGGGGCCCCGGCCGAGGCCGGTGACCTTGTGGCCCGCGTCGGTCAGGGCCCGGGTGATGTGCCGGCCGAGAACTCCGCTCGCGCCGGCCAGGAGGATGCTCTGGTTCGTCGTCATGCCGATGCGACGGATCGAGCGGGCCGGGATGTGACATCGGGTCCTGAAAATCTTTCCGGCGTCACTGTCCGCGCAGGGGCGAGCACCGTGGGACATACGGGCCTGGCGTCACCGCGTATACACGTAGGGGGTCGTCGTGGTCAGCGGCTGGAAGCCCAGGCGGGCGAGGATGGGGCGGCTCTGGCTGGAGGCGTCGACCTGGACGTAGCGGTAGCCGCGCTCGGCGGCGACGCGGGCGCGGTGGGCGACCAGTGCGCGGTAGATGCCCCGGCCGCGCCAGGCCTCGACCGTGCCGCCGCCCCACAGTCCGGCGAACCGGGTGCCCGGCAGGAGTTCCATCCGGGCCGCGCTGACCGGGGCGTCACCGGCGAGGGCCACGACGGCGACGACCGTGTCCGCGTCGCCGGTGAGCTGGGCCAGCAGCTGGTGGCGCAGGCGCGTGCCGTCGGTGCCGAAGGCCTGTTCATGGACCTCGGCCACGAGGTCGACACCCGCGCGGTCGGTGACGGGAAGCAGCCGTACGCCCTCGGGCGGCTCCGCGTCGAGCGTCAGATCGCCCAGCTCGGCGACCATCAGCGTCTCCTCGGGCGCGGCGGTGAATCCGGCCGTCCGCAGCCGGTGCCCGAGGTCCTCCGGCTTGTCGTGCCCATACAGCTTCCATTCGAACTCTCGCCCGAGGTCGGCGAAGTACCTGACCTGCTCGGCGATCGCCGCGTCCGCGCCGGCCTCGTCCAGGTCCGACCAGATCACCCCGTTCCAGCCCCGCTCGGCGCCGACCTGACGCACTACCTTGCCGACGCGCTCGACCCGGGCATCCGGGGCGTCCGGCCGTGCTCCTTCCCGCATGTCCCGATCGAACAGAGCCAGTACCGCAACGTGATCCATGGGCTCACTCCAGCACCCTGGGGCGACTGGGGCAACGCATATGAGGTAACCCACAGTGAACCGCCGGCCCAAATGCTCCCCGTTCTCGATCTCGGGGCACTGCGGCGCACCCCCTGACACGGTTCAGGCCGCGGGTCCCGTGAAGTGCTGGCGCAGTTCCCCGATGCCGCCGATCCGGCTGACGAGTTCGTCGCCCTCGGTGAGATAGCGGGGCGGGGTGCGGCGGTTGCCGACTCCGGCCGGGGTTCCGGTGAAGATCAGGTCGCCGGGGAGGAGTCGTACGACGGCGGAGAGGCGGGCCACCAGGTCCGGGACCGGGAAGATCATGGACTTGGTGCGGTCGTGCTGGATCGCGTCACCGTTGAGGAAGCCGGTGATCTCCAGGTCGTCGGGGTCGTCGAGTTCGTCCGGGGTGACCAGCACGGGGCCGGTGGGCCCGAAGCCGGGGAAGGACTTGCCGAGGCTGAACTGTGCGGGTTTCCCCTGGAGTTGGCTGACACGCTCCGAGAGGTCCTGGCCGACGGTGAGCCCGGCCACGGCGGCCCAGGCCTGTTCCTGACTCACCCCGTGGGTCTCCCGGCCGATCACCGCGACGAGTTCGACCTCCCAGTCCACCTTGCCGGGAGGCAGGGCGACGGTGGTGCGCGGGCCGGTGACGCAGGTCGGGAACTTGGTGAAGACCAGGGGCTCCTCGGGCGGCGTGAACCCCGCTTCGGCGGCGTGCGGAGGGTAGTTGAGCGCGACGGCGAACACCTGCCGGGGTCGCGGCACGGGCGCCTGGAGGGCAGCCGGGTCCACGGCCATGTCGTACGCGTCTTCGGGGAGGCCGGCCGCCCAGTCGCGCAACGCCGGCCACTTCTCCAGCAGGGCCATCGGGTCGGACGGCAGCCGGTGCTTCGAGGCGGTGGCGACGTCCGCGGCCCGGCCGCCGCGCAGCAGGACGGCCCGGTCCGCGACGACAGCGAGCCTCACCGGTCCGCCTTCTGCCGTACGGGAGTTCCGTGGCCCCCGTCCTCCAGTCCGCTCGGGCGTCCATCGTCAGCGGTGACCAGCTTCATCGGGGCCTGCCTCCCTGTACTTTCACTGAATGAAACCTCACTTCACTCCATGAACCCGGTTGAGTATTGGGGCACCCTGACGGCCTGTCAAGGTCTCGCCGGACGCCGGGGCGCGGCGGCATCCCCGGGGCCGGATTCAGGTCGTTCACCAGCGAAGACGCGCAGTTGGAGGGCGAGCATGGCGTAGTAGCCGACGAGCACCGTCAGTTCGAAGAGGCCGCGCTCCCCCAGTGTCGTCACCGCGGCTTCGTACTCCTCGTCCGTCAGCGCACCCGAAGCCGCCAGCGCGGTCGCGGCGCGCAGTGCCACGCCCTCGTCGGCGTCGGCGAGTTCGGGCAGTCCACCGGCGCGCACGGCGGCCATCTCCTCGTCGGTCAGACCACAGGCACGCCCCACCGCCTCGTGGGCCTCCCGCTCGAAGTCGCTGCCCCAATGGGCCGCCACCGCGAGAATGGCCAGCTCCCGGACGCGGTCGCTCAGCACGGAGTGGTAGCGAACCGCGGCACCGACGGCCTGCACGCGCAGACCGACCGGCGGACTCAGCAGCATGGCGTTGAAGGGGCCCCGCAAGCACCCCTTCTCGTCGACGAGCGCGAACGCCTGCGGTCCGGCGGCCCGGGGGCCACGCGTGATGGCCCGATAGACCTCAGCCTGCCCGTCCGTGAGTTCGTCCGGAGTCATTGCGGCCAGCCGGTCGGTCATCGGGTGCCCTTTCCGCTGACGAACCTCATGTGATACCTGCTTCCATAGAATGAAAGTGCCAGCCCAACCTTGCTGAACCCTGTGCAGAAAGCGAGCCGTCCGTCGTGCCCCCGCGCAAAGAGACCCGCAGCGAGTCGCCGCCCGCTCCCGCCGACCAGTCCACGCCGCCGAAGCGCGGTTACCAAGTGGAGGCGCTGGCCAAGGGACTTCGTCTCCTCGGACTCTTCTCGGAACAGCGCCCGTCGATGAAGCTCTCGGACATGGCCGCCGAGACCGGAGTGCCGCTGCCGACCGCGTTCCGCATGGCCGCCACGCTGGTGGGCGAGGGGTTCCTGGAGCAACTGCCGGACGGCGCCTACCGACCGGCGTCCAAGGTGCTCACCCTCGGCTTCTCCGCCCTGCGCGGCCTCGACCTCGTACAGCTGGCCGACGCCCCCTTGCGCAGGCTCGCCGAGGCGACGGGGCAGACGGTCAACCTGGGCACTCTGTCGGACGACCGTGTGCTGTACCTGATCCGGCTGCGCAACACCGACCTGGTGACCGCCAACATCCAGGTCGGCTCACGCCTTCCGGCGGTCCGTACCTCGATCGGCAAGGTGCTGCTCAGCGGCCTCGACGACGCCGAACTCGACCGGCGCCTGACGGACGCGTCCTTCGCCGGGGCGGCGGGACCCCACGCCGTCAGGTCGGAGGCCGAGCTGCGGTTCGCCCTGACCGAGATCCGCAAGCAGGACTGGGCGCTTCAGGACGAGGAACTCGCGTACGGGCTGCGCTCGGCGGCCGCGCCCGTCCGGGACTCCTCCGGCGCGATGGTGGCCGCGGCCAATGTGGCCGTACCCGCCATGGAGTTCCCTCCGTCCCGGCTGGCGGACGAGCTGCTGCCGCCACTGCGGGAGACGTGCCGGGAGATTTCCCGGCTCCTGGGCGGCAGTTGACGCGACTGACGCAGGGGGCACAAGATCCTCCGTCCCGCGGTGCTCCCCGGGGAACACCGGGGATCGTGCGCCATTGTCACTGCCTGCTGACACGATGCCCGGACATCACACGAGCAGGAGAGATCATGGGAACCTGGGACGTCGGCCCCTTCGACAACGACACCGCTGCGGACTTCTCCTACACCCTCGACGAGGCAGCCGAAGGCGAGCGGGAAGGCATCATTCGCGCGGCACTGGTCCGCACGGTCGACACCCATGGCTACCTCGACCAGGACATCTCGGTGGAGGCAGTCGCCGCGGCGGCCCTGGTCGCCGCACAGTGCCCCGGCGGCGAGCCCATCACCACCGCCTACGGGCCGGACCTGCCCATCCCCGAGCTACCTGCCGACCTGCGTGAACTCGCCGTCCACGCCCTCGACCGAGTCGTCGCCGAGCCGTCCGAGCTCATGGAACTCTGGGGTGAAAGCGACAAGGACGGCCCTTGGCGAGCGACCATCTCCGCGTTGCGAAACACTCTCCTGCCACAGGCTCCGGGCGAACAGCTCAGTCTGATCTGACACACACCAGCTCAGCCGGCTCGGTGGCGGGGACACCAGCGGCGCCGCGTCGGCCGCCCCCAGCGGTAGCGCCCGGCCGTCGGGGAACGCGAGCGGCAGCGCCGCTCACGGTGGAGTGCACCCGGCCGCACCACGCCAGTTCCACCGGTCGATTCCGCCGTGGCCGCCGATCCGCCGCCGAGAAATTCAGAGGCCGGTACGCGTAAGCGCACCGGCCGTATACACACACGCGCCTGGGCCGGGCCTCCTCAGGCCCTGCCCAGGCGCGTGTCCCTCGCCCTTCCGGATCAGCCGGTGGGCGTCAACTCCTGCTGCGTGGTGCTCTGCGGCACCGCCGGCTGGACGCGGCGCAGGCCGGTCAGGCTGACCATCACCATGGCGAACACGCCGGCGACGGCGAAGGCCGTGAAGCCCGCGGTGGTCGAGCCGGTGGCGAGCAGCTGGCCGCCGAGCCACGGGCCGAAGACGGCACCGAAGCGGCCCATGCCGGAGGTCCAGCCGACCGCGGTGGCGCGGTTGTCGTCGTCCGAGCGGTGCGCCACGGTGGCGTAGATCATCGCCTGGGCGCTGAAGAGGAACATGCCGGTCAGGAAGACGACGGTGTAGGTGAGCGGCAGCGCCATCTTGATGCTGAGGGAGTAGATACCGAGGGCGGTGGCGCCGAACCAGATGGCGGAGATGCGCGAGCCGCCGAACTTGTCGGTGAGCCGGCCGCCGATCAGCATGCCGACGATGCCGCCGAGGTTGATGACGATGACGAAGCCGATCGAGGAGCCGAGGTCGTAGCCGTTGGCCTTCATCAGCGAAGGCAGCCACTGGGAGACGCCGTAGACCAGCAGGAGGCCGCCGAATGAGGCCAGCCAGAAGAGCAGGGTCTGGACCCACTGGCGACCGCGGAAGAGGGCGGTGAGCGCGCTGAAGCGGTCGGTCGCGGCCGGGCGCTCCTTGTCACGGGCGGCCAGCTCGACGCCGTAGCGGTCGGCGAGCGCCTGGGCGTCCGCGGTGCGGCCCTTGGCCTGGAGGAAGGCCATCGACTCGGGCAGGAACTTGGCGGCCAGCGGGACACCGATGAACAGCGGGATCACGCAGATCCAGAAGGAGACACGCCAGTCGCCGGTCCACAGCGCCACGAAGCCGGCGACGATGCCGCCCGCCTGGTGCGCGGTCATCAGGGAGCCGACGATCAGGGCGCGGCGACCGCGGGGGGCGTACTCGGTGACCATGGTGATGGCGCTCGGCAGCAGGCCGCCGAGACCGAGGCCCGCCAGGAACCGGCCGAAGCTGAACATGCCGAGGCTGGAGGCGGAGGCGCAGACGGCGGAGGCCAGGGAGAACACCGCGGTCGACACGATGATCGTCTTCTTGCGGCCGACCCAGTCGCTGACGGTGCCGGAGGACAGGGCGCCGATCAACATGCCGAAGGTGGCGTAGGAACCGACGTCGCCGGCCTTGCCGGGGTCGATGCCGAGGGCCTTGGTCTCCATCATGTGCGGGAGCACGGAGCCGTAGATGAACATGTCGAGGCCGTCGAAGAGGACGACCAGCCAACAGAGGCCGACGACAAGCGCGGCCATTCTGCCGCCGCGAGCGGGCAGGGCGAGGGAGGAGGACATCGTTGTTTCCTCTCGTCCAGGAAGCGTGGGCCCTGGAAGGGGGATCGGTGAGGCGGGTCGACGCGGCTCGTGCGGCTGACCCGATTGTGCCCCAGACGCTAAAGATTCGTTTCGAGAGTGTCAACGGTTTTGTCAACAATCTAGGAAACGATCCGGCCACCGCCACGACGGTGCCACAGGCAGCTGAAGAACAGGTGAAACGGGCGTGGGCGGCACAAAGTGACGTGCCGCCCACGCTTGCGTGATGGCTTGTTTTATTCGCTCAGGTGACCAACGGGCTACCAGCGGACAAGGCTCAGCTGATCAGCCGACCGGCGGCGTGCCGTGGGTGTGGAAGGACTCGATGGTCTTCAGGCCCCAGGCCTGGCCCTTCTTCCGCTCGTCCTCGGTCCAGGTGACCAGTGGCCAGTCGGGGGCCAGGACAAGGCGGGTGAGCGGGTTGCACAGCTCGATACGGTTGCCGCCCGGCTCATAGACGTACAGGAAGAACGTCTGCTGGATGGCGTGCTTGTGCGGGCCGGTCTCGATGAACACACCGGTGTCGATGGCGAGGTCCGCGGCGCGCAGGATGTCCTCACGCGTGTCCGTGGCGAACGCGATGTGGTGCAGGCGTCCGCTCGAACCCGTCCAGTCCTCGGTGTAGACAATGTCGTACGACTTGCTGCTGAAGGTCAGCCACTGGGCGGCGATCTTGCCGGTGTTGAGCTGGATCTGCTCGGTGGGGCGGGCTCCCAGCGCGTCGCGGATGAAGTCGCCGTTGGGTGCGACGTCGGAGGCGAGGAAGTTGACGTGGTCCAGGCGGCGCACGCCCACCCCGTGGCCGGGCTTGGCCTGCGGCTGGTTCTTCAGGCCCGGCTTCAGATGCTCCGGTGCCTGGTACCACTCGCTCTCCCAGTACAGGGCGATCTCGTGGCCGTCGGGGTCGGTGGTGACGTAGAGCGGGCCGATACCGGGCTCGTCCTCGACCCAGCGGCCCTGGCCGCCGGCGCTCTCGATCTCCTTGACCCGTCGCTGGAGGGCTTCCTCGCTGGAGGCGCGCAGGGCGGTGCGGCGGATGCCCGATGTCGTATGGGCGGTGAGGGTCAGACTGTGATGCTCGTAGTCGTCCCAGGTCCGCAGATAGACCGAGTCTCCGGAGCGGCCGTTCTCGGTCAGGCCGAGGTACTCCGTGAAGAACCGGACACTGGCGTCCAGGTCGGGGGTGAGCAGTTCGACGTGCCCGATGTGGGCGATGTCGCCAAGCGGCGGGGCCATGAGGCCTCCTTAAAGGTGATGTGCGGCTCCGGCCGGCCGGGGGAAGACCGTGCCGTCGAAGATCTTTCGGGCGGTGCGTACGACGGCGGTGTGCCGGGCCACCGGGGCGCCGTCAGGGCCGTACTCGATACCGGCCTCGATGTCGAGGAACCCCGTGGGGTGCTCGATGCGCAGCCGGTCCCCCCTCTCGGGCAGGCGTGCCATGGCCTGTCCGACGCCGCCCTCCACCCGTAGCCCGGCGGCGACGCTCGCGGCGCCGAGGACTCCGATGGAGGTGTGGCAACGCACCGGAATGAAGGTGCGGGTCATGACGGCGCCGTCGTCGCGCGGCGGCGCCAGCAGGGTGAGCTTGGGCACGGTGGCGCTCTCGACGTCACCGAGGCCCATCAGCTTGCCCGCCTCCAGCCGGATCTCCCGGAGCCGGTCGGCGAGGGTGAGGTTCTCCTCAAGGTCCTTGGGCGCCTCATAGCCCGTGACATCGAGGGAGGAGGCCGCGATCAGGACGGTCGGCATGCCGTTGTCCACGCAGGTCACCGGGGTGTCCGCGAGAAGGTCGCGGGCGTGGCCGGTGGGCAGCAGCGGACTGCT
Organism: Streptomyces sp. NBC_00775; assembly: GCF_036347135.1. Lineage (NCBI taxonomy): Bacteria > Bacillati > Actinomycetota > Actinomycetes > Kitasatosporales > Streptomycetaceae > Streptomyces > Streptomyces sp. NBC_00775. The sequence continues at coordinate 10,024,917 of NZ_CP108938.1, read as the reverse complement.
CCCCTGCGGGAACTCGATCACGACCGGCGCCGCGGTCCCCGGCACTCCGGAGATCTCGGCGGAGCCGGTGTACACGACGCGACCGCCCTCGGTGGGGAAGCTCGCGACCGCGAGGTCACCGGTGTTGACCATCCGGATCCGTACGGACGTCTGTCCCTCGCCCGGGGCGACCAGTCCGCGTTCGACGGCGAACGGGCCGATCCCGGCGAGGATGTTGCCGCAGTTCTGACGGTCCGACACCTCCGCTCTGTCGACGACGACTTGGAGGAAGAGATAGTCGACGTCCGCCTCGGGGTGGGCCGAGGCGGAGACCACGGCCACCTTGCTGGTCAGGGGGTGCGCCCCGCCCAGGCCGTCGATCTGGCGCGGGTCGGGGCTGCCCATGACACGCAGCAGCAGGTCGTCGCGCGCGGCTGCGTCGGCGGGCAGGTCCTCGGCCAGGAAGTAGGCGCCCTTGGAGGTGCCGCCGCGCATCAGCATGCAGCGCACCTCCTCGGGCCCGGTCACGACCCGGCTCCGGTGTACTCCTCGTACGTCTTGTACTCGACGCCGAGACGCTTGAGGGTGTCGCGCAGTCCGTAGCGGTCGAGGCCGAGCTGTCCTTCGAGGAAGGCGGCCCGGGTGGCGGCCTCCTTGGCCTCGCGGGCCTCGGACTTCTCCGCGGTCTCGCGGGCCTTCTCGCGTGGTACGACCACCACACCGTCGTCGTCGGCGACGATCACGTCACCGGGGCGGACGACCTGGCCGTCGATGGCGACCGGCACATTGACCGACCCGCCGGTGGCCTTGACGGTGCCCTGCGAGGAGACGGCGCGGGACCAGCCGGCGAAGCCCATGTCCCGCAGTTCCTGGGTGTCGCGGATGCCGGTGTTGATGACGACGCCACGCACCCCGCGCTGCTGGAGCGCGGTGGCGAAGAGTTCGCCGAACAGGCCGTCCGCGCACGGCGAGGTGGTGGTGACGACCAGGATGTCGCCCTCGCCGCACTGCTCCACGGCCGCGTGGATCATGAGGTTGTCGCCGGGCCAGCTGAGCACGGTGACCGCGGTGCCCGCGACCCGTACGCCCTGCTGGACCGGGCGGATCTCCGGCCCGAGGAGACCGGTGCGGCCCATGGCCTCGCTGACGGTGGCCACGCCGAAGGCGGCCAGCGCCTCGACGTCCTTCGCGTCCGCCTTCGGCGGGTTGGTGACGATCACACCGCCCATGGCTATGCCAGCTCCTTCGCGATCTGCGGGTAGGGGCGCATGTACGCCTCGGCCATGGTCTTGTGGGCCAGGCCCAGGTTCGGACCGGCGTTGCGCTTGAGCTGGACACCGCGGCGGACGGCGAGGTCGGTGTAGTAGTCCCACAGGTGCTGCTGGGCGCCGAGGCACTCCATGGCCTTGCGCTTGGTCTGCCAGACCTCGGTGATGTCGAGGAGCACCTCGGGCTTGAAGCCGCTCATCTCGGGCTGGTGCGGCTCGAAGTAGAAGACCGGCGGGGCACCGATGATCTCGCCCGGGCCGGGGTAGCCGATGGCCTGGGCGAGGACGCGGGCCTCCAGCGCCATCCGGTTGGCGGCCGGGTGGTCGCCGTTGTAGGGGTCCTCGACCGGGTGGGTGAGGACGACGTCCGGCTGGGTCTCGCGGTAGACGGCCACCAGCTGGTCGGTCAGCTCGGCGGTGGCGGTCAGCGGGTAGTCGCCGGCGTCGAAGAAGCGGACCTCGGCACCGAGGGTGGAGGCGGCCTTCTCGGCCTCCTCGCGGCGTATCGCCTTGATCTCCTCGAGCTTCTTGCCCTCGCGCCACGCCTTGGCCGACTCGCCGCGCTCGCCGAAGGTCAGGCACGCGATGGTGACCTTCTCACCGCGGGCGGCGGCCAGGGCGATGGCTCCCCCGGCCCTCCACACGAAGTCCCCGGCATGCGCGGTGACGACCAGCGTCGATCGTGGGGTGGCGGGCGCTTTGCCGTGCGTCATTGCAGAAATCTCCTTGGTGGACAGATGCGCGCCCGCCTCGGCCTCGCCCGTCGCACAGCGCGTCAGCCACGCGGTACGTCAGTCGCGCAGCGCGTCGATCACACTGCCGAGGTGGACGCGGACGGCCGCTTCGGCCGCCTGCGGGTCCCTGGACTTGATCGCTTCGATCATGTCCAGGTGTTCACTCAGGGACTGCTGGGCACGCCCCGGCCGCAGGGCCAACTGGAAGCGGTGGCGCACCAGTTGAGCGTTGAGGCGCTCCAGGAGCTCCACGGCCACCTGCTGACCGGAGAACTCCCTGATCCGGGCGTGCACTTCGTGATTGAGCTCGGAGTACGTCACCGGCTCACCGTCGGCGACCGCCTTGGACATCGCCTTGCCCAAGTCGCTCAGCTCTGCGAGCTGTTCATCGCTGGCCGCCACGGCCGCCTTGGCCGCGCACAGTCCTTCGAGGGCCATGCGGCACTCGGTGATGGCCACTGCTTCCTCGACCGTCACCACCCGCACCCGCGATCCGCGGTTGCGGATCCGCTCGACCAGTCCCTCCGATTCCAGCTCGATCAGCGCCGCCCGGACGCTGGCCCGAGTGACATCGAACTGCTCGGCGAGTTCGTTCTCCACCAGCCGCTGGGCCGGTGCCATCTCGCCTTGCAGGATCGCCTGCCGAAGCCGCACCAGTGCGTGCTGCTTGGCCTGCTCTCCGGTGCCTGGACGGGCTTCCTTCTGCATTGCGCCCTCCCTGAGTGAGTGCCTGTCGAACGTAAATCTAGACCAACAAGATTGTCAACAATTTTGTTCGGCATGTTGCCGACATGCTTCATCCGTCACACCGATACGCCCCTATGTTCCACTGCCGCTCCACGGAAGCTTCATACGGCGAGCCGTCACGGCGTCGCCGTGACGGCTCGGGCCGGGTTCGGGGCCGGCCAGGGGCGCGATGTTCGCGCCATGGATGCCGATGGTGTCGATGTGACCAAGTCCGGGAATCCCTGGGTTCGGTTGCGCCACACTCCACGGGAGAACGCCGACTCGTCGTCCGCCGAAGGGACTTCACGTATGCGCGCGCTGCTCCGCTCCGGGCTGGCCACCACCGCGGCCCTCTGCCTGTCGCTCGTCGCCGTCCCCGCCCACGCGACCTCTCCCGGACCGGGGGTCAGCGGCAGGATCATCGCGCAGACCACCGTCGACGGCACCGACTACACGCTCCGGGAGATCACCATCCCGCCCGGCCAGGCGACCGGCTGGCACTACCACGACGGAACCCTGTACGCCTACGTCAAGCAGGGCGCTCTGAGCCACTTCGACTCGACCTGTTCACTCGACGGCCGCTACCAGGCCGGCGACTCCCTCACCGAGCCTCCCGGTCCCGACCACGTCCACATAGGACGCAACCTCGGCACCACCCCGCTGGTCCTGGACGTCCTCTACGTCCTGCCCCACGGCGCGCCCTTCTCCGAGGACGCCGCCAACCCGGGCTGCGCGTTCCAGTGACCGACCGTGCGTGACGGATATAGGAGCGTGACCGGGCCTTCAGGGCGACCTCGGTCTTGATACGGGCACGGAAGGCGGCCTCGGTCCGGGCGAGCCGCCCGGACCAAGGCCGTGATCACGCCGACCGGTGCGGGTGGTCAGCCGGTCACCCCGCCTTCGGTGAGGCCGCCCAGCACCCGGCGCTGCAGGACGCCGTAGACGGCCAGCAGCGGGAGGCTGGTGAGGACGACATGGGCGAAGACCAGATTCCAGCGCACTCCGTGTGTGGATGAGGACGCGAACTGGAACAGCGTCAGGGGCAGGGTCGCCCGGTCGGATCCCTGGAGGAGGAAGAGAGCGAAGTAGAAGTCGTTCCAGACCGAGATGATCAGCATGACGGCGCCGGTGAAGAGAATGGGTGCCAGCAGCGGGAGGATCATGCGCCGGTAGATCTGCCATCTGCCGGCGCCGTCGATCTCGGCGGCCTCCTCGAAGTCCACGGGCAGGGTGCGGATGAACCCGGCGGCGAGGAAGACGACGACGCCGAGCCGGGTGCCCGCGACGGTCAGCATGTAGCCGATGCGCGAGCCGTTGAGACCGAACTGCGTCAGGACGTAGATGGTCGGGATGATGGCGGGCGGCAGGACGATCGACAACGCCGAGCCGTAGTAGGCGAACCGCAGGGAACGCGAAGTGGAGCGGGCATAGGACCAGGCGGCCATCGAGCCGAACAGCAGCACCGCGAGGATGGTGGGTACGGCGACGAGGGCGCTGTTGCGCAGTCCGACGACGTACGAACCCTGGTCGATCACCGTGGAGTAGTTGGCGCCGGCGTTCCAGTGCCGCGGCCAGCTCATCGACAGCACGCTGGCGTCGCCCTCGGTCTTGAAGGAGTTCACCAGGAGCAGCCAGAACGGCAGGACGATCCATGGGACGGCGAAGAGGGTGAGCAGCAGATACCGCGCTCCGGTCCGCAGACGCGGATGGCGCACGCCGACAGCGATCCCGGTCACAGCTGTACCTCCCGTCGGCGCAGCCAGCCGATCAGCGGGACTGCGGTCACGATGACCATGAGGGTGATGACGAATCCCAGCGCGCTCGCCGTGCCGAAGAATCCCTGCCCGTACTGGTTGTAGACCGCGACGTTCAGCACGGTCGTCGCATCGCCGGGTCCACCCCCGGTGGTCGAGAAGACGACGTCCAGGGCGCTGAACGAGCCGACGAGCGTCACCACGACGTTGAAGGTGAACGAGGGGGCGAGCAGGGGGAACTTGACCGACCGGAAGCGGCGCCAGACTCCCGCTCCGTCCAGCGTCGCCGCCTCGATGACGGAGCGGGGTATCCGGTTGAGTCCGGCGATGTAGACCAGCGTGACCAGGCCGGTCCACTTCCAGGCGTCGACGGACGCGACGGCAACGAGCGCCGAGGTGTCGTGCCCCAGCCAGGCATAGTGGTGGCTGCCCGGGAGCACCGCCGTGAGGAAGGCGTTGACCGGGCCGCGCGGGCTGAGCGCGGCGGCCCAGATGTATCCGGCGGCCAGCGGCGAGATGAGCACGGGGATGAAGAACAGCGAGCGGAACACGGTGTTGACGCGGTTCGTCTGCTGCAAGGCCGTCGCGAGGGCGAGGCTGACCGCGTTCTGTACGACCATGGAGACGGCCGCGTAGATCACCGTGACCCTGATGGCGTGGCTGAGCGTGCCGAGTTCGTCGAGCAGCCGGAAGTTCGTCAGACCGGTCCACCGGATCGTGTCGCTGTATCCGGTCCACTGGAGGAAGGCGAACACGCCGTTGGCGACGAACGGGACGGCGAAGAAGACGAGGACCAGCACGATCGAGGGCAGGGCGAACAGGTAGTGATACAGCGTCCGGCGCGCACGGCGGCGGGGTCCTGGCCGGCCGGGCGGCCCACTCTCCTGGGAGAGTCGGTCGCGCTGCTCGACGAGCCCCCTGGTCCGTGACGGCCTGGTCGGCTTTTCCAGGGACTTCATTCTCTGATCGGCCGCCTCGGGTCAGTTACCGGCCGCCGCGGCGGCCTGGAGGTAGTAGGTCTGCATCTTGTCGGCCACCTGCTGAGGGCTCTGCTGACCCGCGAGCAGCTTGGCCGACTGGGGGCCGAAGTTGCCGGAGCCCGGTATCTGGGAGTTGAACGAGAGGGTGGCGCCGTCCTCGTACGCCTTCTGGGCGTCCTGCATCAGGCCCTGCAGTTGGGGAGTGGGCGCGCCGGACAGTGTGGGAATGGTCTTCGCCTCCTTGACGTAGTCGGCGTAGCCGTCGCCGGTGATCCACTGGATGAAGTCGGTTGCGGCCCGTTCCTTCTTCGCGTTGCCGGTCTTGGGCACGTAGTACGTGCCGAGGGGGCTGGGCGAGTAGTTGGCGACCGCCTTGGTGGCGGAGACCCCGACGAAGCCCACGGCCTTGTCGACCTTCGCCGTGTCTCCACCCGCGTCGGCGTTGAGCAGGGCGATGCTGTCGGTGTTCTGCGCCACCATCGCGGCCTTGCCGCTGAGGACCGCCTTGAGGGAGTCCTCCCAGGTCGCCGTGGCCGAGTCCTTGTTGAAGCATCCCGATGTGCGCAGGGAGTCATAGGACTTGAGCCCGGTGACGAACGGCCCGTCGGAGTCGCCGAGTTCGGCCTTCTTGTCGAGGATCGACTTGTCGTAGGCCTCGTTCACGTTGTACTGGCCGAGGTAGTTGAAGGCGCTGAGGACCTGCTGGGACCAGCCGGAGCCGCCGGCCTCGAAGATCGGTGCGACGTCGGGCAGCTTCGACTTCAGGGTCTTGCAGTAACTCGCCAGATCCGCGTAGGACGTGGGCGGTTGCAGACCGGCCTTGGCGAATACCTGCTTGTTGTAGAAGACGCCGAACACGGAGGGCATGCCGATGGTTGCCGCGTAGACCTTGCCGTTGACGCTGCCGGAGACCTCCGCGAGGTGCCCTTCCTTCTTCACGAACGGGAGCGCGCTGAGGTTGGTCATGTTCTGCGCGCCGTTCAGGGAGAGCAGATCGGTCTGGTTGCCGTGCCATTCCAGGATGTCCGGCCGCGCTCCGGTGGCCCACTTGGTCTGGACGGTGGTGGGGAAGGTGCCCGGCGGGATGTCGACCAGGGAGATCTTGTTGCCGGAGGCCTTTTCGTAGGCCTTGTACAGGCTGAGCAGTGCGGGCGAGTCCGCGGTGTTGTGCCAGAGCGTCAGGGTGACGCCCGTCGGTGCCGGCCCTTCGGTGTTCGCGGCACTCGACGTTCCGCCGCCACTGGAGCAGGCGGTCAGGGTGAGGGCGAAGGCGAGGGTGGCGCCGTACACGGCGAATCTCTGCTTGGACGTCTTCATGGATTCGTTCCTCTTCCGGAGTGTGAACAAGAGGGGCCTGGTCAGGGCCTGATTCCGCCTTGCCAGGGCTTGTTGTGGACCGTGTTCAGCGTGTCGAGGATCTTGGCGGTGACGGTCTCGGCCGCGCCTTTCGCGTACCTCGAGTTCATCGCCCCATAGGTGATCCGGTCGTAGTCGCGCGCGTCCGCCATGTACTTCGCCGCGCCGTCGACCATGGTCGCCACCATGGTGTTCGGGAACGGCGAGTTCTCTTTGACGTGGAGTCCGGACGTGCTGGACAGCTCGGCCTGGACGCCGGCGAGCACGATGTCGCCCAGCCGCACCACCACGACCGGGGCGTCGGCCGTGCCGTTCGGGCGGTACGGGTAGTCCCTCGTCGGGCGCAGGTCGCTCAGGCTCGCGGGCGGGACCTGTGCGGGCACTTCGACATGGGTGTGGATCACGGCCAGAGTTCCTTCGGCGGGGGCCGTGGTCCGGATGCCCTCGCCGACCCGTGCGGCCTCGGCGCCCAGGCGTTCGCCCAGCAGGTCGACGAGGAGGTGTCCCGCTTCATGGGCGTCGGTCCGTGCGCGGGCTCCGTCCCGGTCCAGGGTGTGCCGGTTGGCCGTCAGGTAGGGCGCCTGGTCGCCCGCCGCGCCGATGAGGAAGAGGGCGACGGTTCCCTCGCCGTACTGGCGCTCGACATGGCCGGTGGCCGCGCCCGCGAGGTCGGCGGAGACCAGCCTGCCGCCGTCCTGGGTGACGGACTCGTGCAGGACCGACGACTGGACGGCGTAGTTGATGAGCAGGGCGATCGGCCTGCCCTCGGTGTCATCGACGCGCACGACACCGACGCTCCGGTCGCAGGGTCCGCTCTCGTCCGCGCCGAGCCACCAGCCGTCCGCCGTGAGCACGTTCCTGTTGACGTTCGCGTGGCACACGCCGCGCCCGAACCCCAGCCGTGCGGGGCGCAGTTGGCGTACGGCGTCCTCGGCGGCACGGTGCACCGCCGCGAGGACGGCCTGCCGTACGGCTTCGTTCTTGGCCGCCGCCTCGCCGTTCAGCCGCGCGGTGGGGAAGACGTGCGGTGCGCAGAAGGTATGACTCGCGGCGATGACGACGTCCTCCTCGGCGACATCGGCCGTCCGGCCGATGAGGTGCTTCAGCTCGTCGAGGAGCTCGTCGAAGACGGAGGTCAGATCGACCACGGCGAGGGCGACGCGGTGGGTGCCGTCGTCGAGGAGTACGACCCTGGCCCGGAGCCTGTCGCGCTCGGCGGTGAAGCCGTCCACCGGGTAGACGGACGCGGGAATGCCGATCCCGCTCTTCCCGGCTCCCGCAAGGAGAGTCGTGCCGGCGGCCTCGACGGCGAGGAGCCGGTCCGGCGCCGTCATCACGCCCGTGCCCTGATCATGTCGACGACTCCGTCGACGATGCCGTTCTCGGCGTAACCCCGCTGGACGGGGCAGCCGTTGACCTCGAAGGTGCGCCGGTCGTAGGCGGCGTCGTCGGTGAGGTAGCCGATGCGGTCGTTCGCGAGGGACATCAGGATGGTGTTCGCGAGGGGTGACTCCTTCCTCAGGCGCCGGTAGATGTCGGTGACCACCTCGCCGGAGACACCGGCGAGCGCGACCTCGTTGATCGTGAGGAGTGCCAGGCGCAGGTCCACCGATGCGACCTTCTCCTGCACCATGTCGGCCATGACGTCCACGCCTTCCTTCATGGGGCAGGCGAGGACGCGTTCCTGAGCGCCGATGCGGGCGTGTGACGTCAGGTGCCGGATACGGCCCGCCACCCGGACGGCCTCCGCCCCGACGATGAGCCCCTGGGCCTTCATCGCCTCGTAGGCGGCGGGCCACTCCTCCTCGGGTGCCCCGAACGCCTTGTCGAGGGCGATGCGGGGAGCCTGATCCCCGACGGGTCCCAGGGTCCACAACGCGACGGCGTCGCCGCCCAGTTCGCGTTCGATGTGGTGGGTCGCAGCGCCCGCGAGGTCGCCGCTGACCTCGCCGGTGCCGAGGGTGACGGTCGAGTGGACGGCGTAGTTGACGACGACGGCTATCGGCTCGCCGCTCCGGGTCTCGAACTTCATCACCCAGACCGTCTTGTCGGACGGTCCGTCGGGGTTGAAGCCGAGCACCCACTTGCCGTCGACGTACTCGTCCCGGTTGACGTTGACGTCGGCCGTGCCCGTGCCCAGTCCGAAGCGGGCCGGCTGCGACGACTCGCGGGCCTGCTTCAGCGCGGCGAGCAGTTTGTCGTAGACCTCGGCGGTGTAGGCCGCGGACTCGGGCCCGCCCTCGTGGGCCAGCGCGCCGGGTGAGACCAGCCCGATCCTCGGCGCGTTGTGGCTGTGCGTCGCCGTGATGACGATGTGGTCGAAGGGGATGCCGAGCTCGCGCTCGATCCGCTCGCGCACCGGCGTCATGTCCCCGGCCTCGATGAGGTCGGCGGAGACCAGGGCCACCTCCCTCGTCCCGTCGTCCAGGACCAGGACGCGGAGAAACAGGGGGTCGTGCACGTCCGTGAAGGAACGTCCGCCCATGGGATTGAGGTTGGTCAGATCCGCGGGCGTGATATCGACTTTGGCGACTCCGGCTCGCAGATTTCCGGGTTCCAATACACACTCCTATGAATGCTTGTACAAAGCCTGGACTTTTTCGGAGGACCTGCTTATAGCGCGTCCCGAACCGCCACGCGCGTGAATCCCTCGATGTCGGGAAAGGGCGGCTCGCGGTCGGGCTGGAGATCGACCTGGAATGCGTTGAGCACCATGGCGAACATCGAGAAGCAGCCGAGGGCGGCGAGCAGGTCGACCAGTCCACGCTCGCCGAAGTGTTCCAGCGCTTCGGCGTAGGTCTCGTCGCCGACGAAGTGGTGCTCCAGCACTTCGGTGGCGAAGCGGTGGAGCGCCCGTTCGTCCGCTTCGCCGAACTGCGGGTCCTGCCGGTGCGCGAGGCGGTGCAGCGCGGCGGGGTCGAGTCCGGCGTCGATTCCCTTGTCCACGTGGGCGTTCCATGAATGCTGGGCGTCACAGTGGCGCGCCGCGATCAGCAGGGTCAGTTCGCGCAGCCGGAGCGGGAGCGCGGAACCTCGGGTGCAGTACGTTCCGAGTTCCTCGACGAGTTCACATAGTTCCGGACTGCGGAGAAATGCTGTGAACGGGCCTTTCACTCCGCCGCGTTGATTCACCATGCGTTCGACGAGATCCGCCTGCCGCGGATTCATCTCGATCAGCGGCCTCAGACGCATGCGCACCTCCGTAAAGACGTGATCGGCCGGCTGTTGCATGAACACTGTTGAAAGACGCGTTGCTTGTCCACGGCGGTGACCGGATTCAGAGGGTTGCCCGCGCAACATTAGATTTCACATCCGAGCGGGCAACGCACCCTTGCGGCCCGGGCGTTCGAGCGTCTGCACCAAGTTCAGGGAGCTGCCCGAGCATGACCGCAAGCACCTAAGAAGATTCGGCCGCCCGTGCTAGCATCGCCCCACCAATTACCAGGAATCCTGTTGATTGACGGACGCGGCTCGACGAACGGAACCGTATGTCTCTCCTCGCCCGGCCCGCGGTGGCCGCCTTCGCCGCCAAGTCGATGCAGCGCCTTGCCCTGATGGCTGACCGGCGCCCGAGCGGCCGTGGTTCCGCCGCCGCATCGCATGACCGTCTCCCCGAGTTCCCGCGCACGGTACGCGAGTTGACGGTGCCGACGTCGTTCGGAGCGGCGCGTGTCGTGGTGTACCTGCCCAAGAGCGAGGGTCCGCCTCCGCCGGTGCACGTCAACTTCCACGGCGGCGGCTACGTCCTGCCCCTGACGGAGCTCGACGATCCGCTGTGCCGCTGTCTCGCCGCGGAGGCGGGGGTGGCCGTGGTCAACGTGGACTACGTCGTCGCCCCGCAGCACCCGTTTCCCGCCCCGCCGCGACAGGCGTTCGAGGTCGTCCGGTGGATCGCCGGGCACGGCGGGGAGCACGGCTGGGACGGCAGCCGGCTCTCCGTGGGCGGACAGAGCGCCGGCGGCGGTCTCGCCGCGGCCGTGGCCCGTCAGGCTCTTGAGGAGGGCGGGCCGTCGATCGCGCTCCAGGTTCTCCACTACCCGCCGCTCGACCTCGTGACGAGCGCCAAGGACAAGCACGCCGCCATCGCCAAGCCGCTGCTGCGCCCGTGGATGGCGGAGGTCTTCGACACCTCGTACGTGCCGGACCCGCGCGAGCGCGCCGACCGGCTGGTGTCGCCCGCCCATCCGTCGGACACCGCCGATCTCAAGGGCATCGCCCCGGCCCTGGTGATCACGGCGGAGTTCGACCTCCTCAAGGCGGAGGGCGAGCGGTACTCCGGGCGTCTTCAGCAGGCTGGAGCACTCGTCGAGCACCATGACGTGCCCCAGGCCGATCACGGGTACGACGGCAAGGACGACGGGAAGGCCCGGGAGGTCTACGCCCTGATCGCACGGCATGTGCGGCAAGCCCTCAACGCCTAGGAGCCCGACGCCGGTTGAGCGTACGGGCTCCCTCAAGGCCGCCGCAGCGGCTGAGCCTGCCTGAATGGACGAGGCGGCCTGGGCGCCCGCGCACATCGGACGCCCCGGCCGTCTGCCCCTCCATCCCCCTTCGTGGAGTCTGTGCCAATCCCTCTACTGGGCCTCGGGCGGCGTGATGCCGAACCTGCCCGCGCTCTCCGTCAGTTCCCGCCACACCTTCGGCGCCACGGGCACCCCCTTCTCGGCCCGCTGCACCGCCACGGAGGCGCTGCGCTCGCCGGGGTAGAACACGCCCTCCGCGCCGTCCGCCGGCGTCAGCCCCTTGAGGGTGCTCAGCGTGCCGTCGACGGCCGCGGTGAAGCTGTCCGCGTCGCCGAAGGCCGCCGGGTCGATCGCGATGAGCAGGGCGTTCTGACGGTGCTTGCGGCCCTGGGGATCGTCGGAGTGGAAGCCCGCGAAGATCGGTGCTCCGACCAGCACGCTGGTGAGCAGCTCGAAGGCGAGCGACATGCCCGACCCCTTGGCGCCGCCCAGCGGCAGCGGCATGACCGCCATCGAAGGGTCGGTGGTGGGAGTGCCGTCCTCGGTGGCGGCGGCGCCCTCGGGCAGCGGGGTGCCGCTCGCCTTGGCCTGGCGGATCTTGCCCAGGGCGATGGTGGCGGTGGCCATGTCGAGGAGCAGCGGGGCGTGCGCCTCGGCGGGTACGGCGATGGCGAGCGGGCTGGTGGCCACGGCGGCGCCCTTGACTCCGGTGTAGCCCATGTTGGGCATTCCGGCGACGAAGGCGATGCCGACCAGGCCCTGCTCGGCGATCTTCGACACGTAGTAGCCGATGGCGCCGGTGTGGACGGTGCGGCGCACCCCCACGGCGGCGATGCCGGCCGCCCTGGCCCGGGTCACCGCCTCCTCGGCGGCGGCGCTGAGGGCGACCGGGCCGGGCGCGCGGTCGGCGTCGAGGACGGCGACGGCGGACGCGCCCGACTCGACCTTGATCTCGGGCTTGGCGTTGGCCACGCCCTTGGCGAGCAGCTCCAGGTAGGCGGGAACGCGCGCGATGCCGTGGGAGTCGACGCCGCGCAGCGCGGCCCAGACGAACACATCGGCGGTGGTGGCCGCGTGCTCGGGGCTGAGACCGCCCTTCTCCAGGAGAGCGGCGGCGAAGGTGCGCAGGTCCTCGGCGGGGACAAGGACCTTTCCCGGCTTGGGCGTTGGGGTGTCGGTCATGGTGGCGGGAGCCTCCTGGGTCAGCGGGTGACGAGAACGTCGACGACGGCGGTGGTGCCCTCCGCCACAGCCTTGAGCGCGCGCTCCAGGGCGGGGGCGAGCGCGTCCGGCGCGTCGACGGTCTCGGTGTGCATGCCGAACGGCTCGGCGAACTGCGCGAGTCGGGGCAGCCGGTGCAGGTCGGTGCCGAGCCACTCGCCGGTGTCGGCCGCCGCGCCGTCGGGGTAGAACCTGCGGTGATTGAGGTTCATCGACTTGTAGACGCGGTTGTTGAAGACCACGATCAGCACCGGCAGCCTGTACGCGTTGGCGGCGTCGTACGACTGGATCACCGGGTTGTAGGTGAACGCGCCGTCGCCGATCGTGAGCACCACGGGCCGGTCCCCGGCGGCGAGTTTGACGCCGAGAGCGACCGCCATGCCCTGGCCGAGCCCGCCCTGCACATAGAAGTACGAGTCGGGGTCGGAGGTCAGCGCATGGCGCTTGACGACGCGGCTGTGCGTGATGGTCTCGTCGACGACGATCGCGTCCTGCCCGTCGAGCAGCTTGCGCAACGTCGCGGCGACGAGCACCGGGTCGATGCCCTCCGCCTGGGCCGCCTTCGCCTCGGCCGCGGCGATCGCGGCCTGCTCGTCGGCGTGCCGCTCCTCCTGCGCCGCGCGCCGCGCGGTGACGGCGGCCACGTCGAGTTCCTTGGCGCGCTTGGCGAGCTGGCGCAGGGTGTTGGCGACGTTGCCTTCCAAGTACCGGTCGGCGAACAGGACTTGGTAGACGACGTGCGGGCGCTGCGGCACCTCGTCGATGACGACGATCTGTGCCTTGGACGGGCGGCGCGACGGCGGGTAGAACGGGGCCCGGCAGTTGACGAGGAGGATGAGGTCCGCCTCGTCCATCCACGGGCCGATGTCGCTGCCCGCGTGCAGCGGGTGGGTGCGCGGGAAGTTGCCGCACACCGCCGAGTCGGGCTCGACGACCGGGATGTTCCACGCCTCGGCGAAGGCGACGAGTGCCTCGAAGCCGCCCGCCTCACGGCCGGCCGTCTCCGTGACGATCACGGGGTTCTTCGCCTCGCGGATCATCTGGGCGACCGGGTCGACCTCTTCGGGCGAGCTGTGCGTGGAGCCCGGCGGCACGATGGGCTTGGCCTCGCGGCCGTCCCACTCCTCCAGCAGGATCTCCAGCGGGATGTTCAGGTACGCCGGGCCCGCGGGCGCCCGCCAGGCCAGTTCCGCCGCCCGGGTGATCATCGTGGGCAGGGTGTGGACGCTGGCGGCCTCGTTGGACCACTTGGTGAACGGCTGGGCGATCTGGTGCGGTCCGCCCACGATCGACAGGTTGCGGTACCACTGGCCGCCCGGGTCCTGGCCGGGGCCGTCGCCGTAGGTGGTCGACTCCGAGGAGGTGACCACCATCGGAACGCCGGCCAGGAGCGCGCCGTGCACCGCCATCGAACCCTGGAGCAGGCCGGGGGCCGCGTGCAGGAGCACGGCCTGCGGGCGGCGGGTGACGAGCCCGTAGCCGGTGGCCATGCCGACCGCCACCGTCTCGTGGGTGAGGTCCAGGTACTCCGGCGCGGGCTCACCGTCACGGTGGCGCCGGGCCAGGGACTCCCAGACCGGGGCCCATTCGGACCCCGATGAGCAGAAGATGTAGTCGGCGCCGACGGCGTTGAAGGCGGAGACGACGGCGTCACCGCCGTCGACGCCTGGAGTGTTCTTGGTGTCCGTCATCTCTCTTGCTTCCTCAGCCCTCGATCGGCCAGTCGAGGACCTCGCTGATGCCGCGGCCCATGATCCACTCAAGCTCTTCGGGCGTGAAGTCGTAGTGCTTGGTGAACTGCTCGACGGTGTCGGTGTACGTGATGCCGTGGCCGAGCAGGCGGGTGATGTCGGTGCCGTAGAAGCAGCGCTCCGGGCCCATCTTGTCGACCATCTCGCGCACGTACTGCTCGATGTTCTTGTTCGGGAAGGGCTGCGTCGAGTAGCCGGGGAGGGCCGAGACCTTGACGTAGATGTTGGGGTGCTTGGCCAGGTCGGCGGTCTCCGCCACCCAGTAGCCGATCGCGTCGTCGACGCAGCGGGCCATGATGCCCATGTGGTCGATGATGATCTTCAGGCCGGGGTGCTTGGCGGCGATCTGGCCGAGCTCACGCTTCCAGATCGGGGCGTGGACCATGGTCGGGACGGCGAGCTCCTCGGCGACCGGCCAGTACCAGTCGTTGGTGCCGTCGATCATCCAGTTGCGGTCCTGCGGCCGGTGGAAGGTCAGCCGCGTTCCCTTGATGTGCGGGTTCTGCGCGAAGTCCTTGAGCATCGCGGTGCCCTCGACCTCGTTGTCCTGCGGGACGCGGGCCATGATGCCGAAGCGGTCCGGGTGCGCCTCGCACGCCTCCAGCGCGTAGTCGATGCGGTTGCCCTCCCAGGAGGGGGGCAGGATCAGCGCCCGGTTGATGCCCGCCTCGTCCATCAGCTCCAGGGCCTCCTCGTAGGAGAAGGCCTCCTCGCGGTGACCGTTGAGGCGGATGCGCTCCCGCGCGCCCGGGACCCAGGGGCGGTCCGGGGTCTCTTCCTTCCAGATGTGGATCTGGGTGTCGACAACGAACATGTCTTCAACTCTTTCTGCCGAAGGGGGTGGTGAGGTGGTGCGGAAGGAACGCTAGGCGGGTCGCGAGGCCTTGCCGAGCCCTGGGGATGCAAGCAGTACTTGCGCGGAAGTGCGCTGTACGCAGGGCATTTTCAGGTTGCGCGGGCGTCGCCGAAAACGGCGCCCGCGATGTGCTCGGCGATCGCCATGGAGGCCGTGGCGGCCGGCGAGGGCGCGTTGCGGACGGCGGTGATCCGGCCCGTCTGGTGGATGCGGAAGTCGTCCACGAGCGTGCCGTCCGGGTCCAGCGCCTGGGCGCGTACACCGGCTCCGCCGCGGACCACGTCCGGGACGCCGACGCCAGGGACGTACAGCTTGGCGTCCTTCATGAAGGACGCCATGGACAGCGAGCCGCGGTATTCCTTGATGCCCGTTTTCCAGTGCTGGGCGGCCATCTTCCACGCGCCGGGGTAGGCGGCGAGCCCGGCGAGGTCCTTGAGCGAGACGCGGCTGAGTTTGTAGCCCTCCTTGGCGAGTGCCAGGACGGCGTTGGGACCGACCTCCACCGAGCCGTCGACGCGCGGGGTGAAGTGCACGCCGAGGAAGGGGTAACGCGGGTCCGGGACCGGGTAGATGAGCCCGCGCACCAGGTCCGTCCGCTCCGGCCTGAGGAGCATGTACTCACCCCGGAAGGGGATGATCTTCGGCTCCTTCTTGTCCTGGGCGAGCTTGGCGACGGAGTCCGAGTGCAGGCCCGCGCAGAGGATCAGCCGGTCGACCCGGACCCGCTCCTGCCCGGAGCCCACCTCGATGCCGCCCGGGACATTGGTGATGGAGGTGACGGGGAAGCCGAGTCTCACCTCGCCGCCCGAGGCCTCGATGTCCTTGGCGAACTCCCGGGCGATCGCCGGGTAGTCGGTGATCGCGGTGCGCGGGGAGTGCAGGGCCGCGATGCCGCCGGCGTGGGGTTCGAGTTCCTTGATCTCCTCCTTGGAGATCTTCCGCAGATCGGGTACGTGGTTGTTCCGGGCCCGCTCGTAGAGGCTCTCCATCCGGCCCAGCTCGTCCTGGCGCACCGCCACGACGAGCTTGCCGATCTCCTCGTACGGCAGTCCCCGGTCCTGGCAGTACTCGCGCAGGACGGATACGCCCCGTACGCACAGGTCGGCCTTGAGGCTGCCCGGCGCGTAGTAGATCCCGGCGTGCACCACGCCCGAGTTGTGCCCGGTCTGGTGGACGGCGACCTGCTGCTCCTTCTCCAGCACCACGACACGGGTGCCGGGGCGGCGCAGGGCGATCTCGCGGCCCGTGGCCAGACCCACGATGCCGGCTCCGACGATGCCGATCGTCTCGTCAGCCATCGGCTTCCTCCTTTGCTTCCTGACGTCCGATCTCAAGAGCGTCAGGCACCGAAGTGGATGGCGACAGTCTTGACGCGGGTGTAAAAGCGCAGGGCCTCCTCGCCCTGCTCCTTGAACGGCGACCCGGAGTCGCGGAAGCCGCCGAAGGGGTGGTGGACGTCCCAGCCGGAGGTGGTGGTGTTCACGGCGATCTGGCCGCACTCGGCCTCGTCGGCGAAGCGGTATGCGGCTCCGAGGTTCTGGGTGAACACGGCGGCGGCGAGGCCGAAGACGGAGTCGTTGACCGCCTCGACCGCCTCCTCGAAGGAGTCCACCGGGCGCAGGGCCACGACCGGTCCGAACACCTCCTCGCGCCAGATGTCCAGATCCGGGGTCACGTCACCGAGCACGGTGGGATTGACGTAGCAGCCGTGGCCGAGGGCCTCGTCCGCCGGCTGGTCGCCGCCGGCGAGGACCGTCGCGCCCTGCTTGACGGCGCGCTCGATGTCGGACACGACGCTGTCGCGCTGCTTGGCGCTGACCAGCGGCCCCATCGTGGTGCCCTCGGCGAGGCCCGGACCGACGCGCAGCGCGGCGGCCTCGGCGAGCAGCAGAGCGGTGAACTCCTCGTACACGGACCGTTCGACGATGACCCGGCTGGTGGCGGTGCAGCGCTGCCCGGCCTGCGCGAAGCCCGCGGCGACGACGGCCTTGGCGGCGGCGCTCAGGTCGGCGTCGGCGAGGACGACGGTGGCGTTCTTGCCGCCGAGTTCGCCCTGGAAGCGGACGTTGGTGGCGGCGAGCCGGGCACGCAGGGCCTCGCCGACCTCGTTGCTGCCGGTGAAGGTGAGCGCGGCCAGGCGCGGGTCGGAGAGCAGCGGCTCGGAGATCTGCGCGCCGCGGCCGGTGACCACGTTGAGGACGCCGGCCGGCAGGCCCGCGTCGTGCAGGGCGCGGGCGAAGTGCAGGGCGGCCTGCGGGGTGTCGGTGGCCGGCTTGAGTATGGCCGCGTTGCCGGCCGCGAGGCAGGGCGCCAGCTTGCGGGCCGGGGTGATCAGCGGGTCGTTCCACGGGGTGATCGCGAGGACGATACCGAGGGGTTCGCGCTGGTGGTGGGTGCGGGTGTCCGGGCGTACGTCGTGTACGAGCGTGCCGTAGCCCTGGCGGGCGATGCCCGCGTAGTACTCCAGGAAGTCGGCGGCCTTGATGGTCTCGCCCGTCGCCTCGGCGCGGGTCTTGCCCATCTCGGTGGCCACGTCCTCGGCGATCTGCTCGACACGCTCGCGCAGCAGCCGGGCCGCTTCGGTCATGATCCGGGCACGCTCGAAGGGGCTGGTGCGCTTCCAGACGGCGAAGCCCTGCTCGGCGTGGTCGTAGGCGCGGGTGACGTCGGCGGCGCTCAGCGCGGGAACTCGGGCGACGGGGATGCGCAGGTCGGAGGGGTCGTGGACGTCGATCCACTCGCCGGTCGCCACCCACTCTCCGCCGGAGAGCGTTTCCAGGGTTCGCATGAAGATCACTTCTCTCGTCTGCCGCGGTGCGGGGCCGCGGTGAACCAGATGGACGGCCGTGGGCCGGATCGGACCGGATCGGACGGGACGGCCAGGGGTCGGAACGACAACACACGACAGGGGGGCCTGGCGACCAGCCCCGCGGCGGCAGACATAGCTTTCGCTCCGCGCAGGTCGCTCATCAGGGGATTCATGCTGGAATCGGCGGGTATCACAGCACACCCACCCGGAGGAAACACATGGCATTCGCTGTCGTCGCCCACTACCGGTGCGCACCCGCCGACGAGGCGACCGTACGCGCCGCGCTGCTGAAGATGCGCGACCTCACGCCGACCGAGCCCGCGAACCTCGCCTACGAGGTCCACGCGGAGGTCGACCAGCCGGGCTCGTTCATGCTCTACGAGCAGTACACCGACCGTGCCGGCTTCGAGGCGCACAAGGCGGCGGACCACTTCGCCGAGCTCATCGTGGGGTGCGTGCTGCCGCTTCTGACGGAGCGGACCGTGACCTTCGCCGAGGTCCTCTGAGGCCCCGCCGGGAAGCGCGGGTGCGCTTCCCGGCCCCTCGTTGGCCAGGGGTCAGAACTCGTTGCCCCAGCAGTAGCGGGCGAGGGTCTCGATCAGGACCAGCTTGCGCCGCTGGTCCTCGGCGCCGAGCAGCGGCCGGGCGGCCGAGTCGGCGAAGCCGCGGGACGGCGCGAGGGCCATGTCCTCGATGTCCTTGAGCTCGGCGCCGGCGTCGATGCGGGCCAGCACCGTGTCGAGGTCCTCGAGTTCGGGCGCGGTCGCGTCCACGACGCCCAGGCACGCGTCCCGGTCCTCCGGCAGCGCCCTGAGCAGGTCGAGTTCGGCCGCGGTTCCCTTGTCGTACGGCAGGATCCAGCGGTCCGCCGGTACCTCGCCGTACAGGCGCTCGGCCCGGACCCGGTCCACCGCGGCGGGCGCCTGCCAGCCGGGAGAGACGCCGATCCGCACACCCTCGGGGCGCTCGTCCAGGCGTACCGCCAGAGCCTCCACGGCCAGCGCGTCCTCGAAGGACAGTGCGCCGGCGGCGGCCGGGTCCGCGGCGATGTGGCCGAGGAGCAGCGGGTTGTTCAGCTGGATCAGGCGCACGCCCCGGGACACCAGCAGCTCGATCTCCGCGTGGATGATCTCCGCCAGGGCCTCGCCGAGTTCGCGGGCCGAGGCGGGGCCGCCCGACGCCGCCAGCTCGGGCTCGAAGGTGGTGGCGGCCAGGTAGGCCGGGGACGGCAGGGACGCCTTGGGGGCGATCACCGTCAGCTCGGCGAGCCGGCCGGCCCAGTCGGCCAGCAGCGGGCCGTTGGCCTTCGGCAGGGACTCCGCCACCCAGCGGGGCAGGCCGTCGGGGGTCTTCTCGTCGGTCCGCCGGAAGCCGGAGACGCCGTCGAAGACCGCGCTGCGGAAGTCCTCACGGGGGAAGTCGCCGTCGGTGACGACCGTGGTGCGCAGCCTGCGCTGGTAGGCCACCGCCTCCTTGACCGCCTCGAGTTCGGCCTCGGCCAGAGCCTCGGTGTCACCCGCGGCGCGGGCCGTCAGGAGCGTGGCCGGACGGATCAGGCTGCCGTGGTGGTCGATGCGGTAGTTGAAGGTATCCGCCATGGTTCAGGCCCCCTTCTCGGTGTTCTCCGCGTGCTCGGCGTGGTCTGCGTGCTCCGCCGGCTTGCCCGCGACGCCCCAGGCGGCGAACTCCAGCTCGTAGCCGAGGGATTCGAGGACGTCGTCGGCGACCTGCTGGTCCTCGTCCGCGGTGCCGCCCGCGATGCCGAGGCCGCCGATGATCTCGCCGTCCTTCTTGATGGTGACGCTGCCCTCGGTGGCCATGATCGGCAGGGCAGCGCCGGGCAGCTGGGAGAGCTGGGAGAAGAAGACCGGCTGGCTCTCCTGCCACTTCTTCAGCATCTTGCCGGGCCGCTGCATCACGGCCGCGGTGTAGGCCTTGGCGCGGGCGATGTCCGGGGTGAGGGGACGCGCCCCGTCCGAGCGGCGGACACTGATGACGAAGCCGCCGGCGTCCACCACGGCGACGCTCACCGCCTTCCCGAGCGACTGGGCGCGCTTCAGAGCGGCGTCGACGATCTCTTCGGCGGCGTCGAGGGTGAGGCTGCTCATGCTGTTTCCTTCTGTGCGGTGAGGGTGCGGCGGAGGTCGGCGACGGCCGCGTTGTACTGCTCGGGCGTCTCCCAGTACATGGAGTGCGGGCCGTCCGGGACGATCTCCAGGTGCGAGCCGGCCAGCAGCTCGTGCGCGCGGGTCACGGTCTTCACACTGAGCACCGCGTCCTTCTCACCGGCCAGGAAGGCAACCTTGACGCCCGAGTTCTGGATGTCCTCCAGGGACGGGCCGTTGGTGTCGAGGTTGCGCAGATCCTGCATCTTGGCGACGTTGAAGGTGCCCATCTGCTGGAAGAGGAAGGTGAGATCGGCCCGTTCCTGCTGGAACTTCTTGGTGAGCAGGCGGTCGATCACCGGCAGCTTGACGGCCTCGGCGCGGTCGGCGGCGGCCAGTTCCTTCAGCTCGGGGTGGCTGATGCCGCCGAGCGAGTGGCCAAGGACGACGGAGCTGACCCGCTCGGGGCGCAGCAGACCGGCGCGCAGTGCGGCGACGGAGCCGATGGACTGGCCGACGAGCATGACGTCGGTCAGGTCCTCCTGGTCGAGTACGGCTATAAGGTCGCCGGGGAAGTCCTGGCCGTCGAACTCGGGCATGGACGAGTCGGACTTGCCGAAGCCGCGCAGGTCCACGGTGACGACCGTGAACTCCTCGCGCAGCGCGGCCACTTGCTGCCACCAGATGGCGTGATGGCCACCACTGCCGTGCACGAACAGGATCGCCGGACCGCTGCCGTGGCGCTCGTAGTAGATGGAGGTGCCGTCGGAGTCGGCGATGGGCATGGGGGTGAACTCCTCGTGGTACGGGGTCGTGAAGTCCTTGCGGTGCGCGGTCAGTTGGGGCGCTTGCCGTGCCAGACCAGCTCGATCATGGTGTGGTCGGGGTCGTGGATATAGCAGAACTTGGACTGGTTCTCAGGGCGTTCGATCGGCCGGGTGTGACGGATGCCCAGCTCCTTG
This sequence comes from Streptomyces sp. NBC_00775, assembly GCF_036347135.1. Taxonomy (NCBI): domain Bacteria; kingdom Bacillati; phylum Actinomycetota; class Actinomycetes; order Kitasatosporales; family Streptomycetaceae; genus Streptomyces; species Streptomyces sp. NBC_00775. Next base: position 10,003,953 of record NZ_CP108938.1, on the reverse strand, counting down.
AGGTGGGCGAGGAAGTCGTCCCAGTCGTCGACCTCGACCGCGAAGTGATAGGGCGCCATGCGCTCCATCTCCTCGACCGGGGTGAAGTGCAGGTCGAAGTTGCCGCGGGTCATCAGCACCACACGGGTGTTGGACTTGGGCATGATCCGCTTCATCCCGAAGACCTTCGCGTACCACTCGGCGGTCCGGTCGGAGTCGGTGGTGGGGAAGTTGACGTGGTGGATGTAGCGAGGTGCGTTGCTCATACGTGGTTCCCTTCTGGATGTACGGGGTTGGAGAGCACGCCGATTCCGCTGATCTGGACGTCGACGACGTCTCCCGCCTCGATCTGGCAGGTGGATTCGGCGCCCATCCACAGCACGTCGCCGGGCTGCATGGTGATGTGCTTGGTGATCTCGACGATGTAGTCGAAGGGGTCGAAGACCATGTCGCCGGTCGGGAACGACGCGCGGACCTCTCCGTTGACGCGGAGGGTGGTCGTCTGCGCCAGGGCGTCGACGTCGGTCTCGATCCAGGGCCCCATGGGCTTGAACGTGTCGCTGTTCTTGCTGCGCCAGAAGGTTCGGTCCTCATGCTGCCAAGTGCGGGCGCTGACGTCGTTGCCGATCGTCCAGCCGAAGATGGACTTGCGGGCTTCCTCCTGGGTGGCGTTCCGCAGCGTGCGGCCGATCACCGCGACGAGTTCCGGCTCGGCCTCGAACCGGCCCGCTACCTCTTTCGGCTTCACGATGGGTGAAAGGTGGCCGGTCAGCGCATTGTTGGCCCGGTAGCCCACCTCGGGGCGGGAGGGGACCTCGGCGCCGGCGTGCTCGATGTGCCGCGGGTAGTTGAAGCCGACGGCGTAGAACACGGGCGGTACGACGACGGGCAGCCAGGTCGCGGTGGCGCGCGGCACTGTCCCGATGACGGTGGGGTCGCCGTTCAAGGGGGACTCGGACAGCAGCTCGATGTCCTCCTCCCCCACGCGGCCCCACACCGCTCTTCCGCCGACCGAGACGCGGGTGTACTTCATGGCGCCTCAGCCCGCCAGCAGGTGGGAGACACGCTTGGTGATCAGGTAGGCGTCCAGGGCCTCGGGCCCGCCCTCCCTGCCGTAGCCGCTCTCCTTGACGCCGCCGGAGGGGGCCTCGCTGACGGAGCCGCCGCAGTGGTTGACGGAGAGGATGCCGGCCTCCAGTTCGTTCGACAGCTTCTCGGCGGTGGCGGCGGACTCGGTGAACCCGTAGGCGGCCAGCCCGTAGGGCAGGGCGTTGGCGGTCGCCAGCGTCTCGCCCAGGTCGGTGAACGGCACGATCGGCGCCAGCGGGCCGAACGGCTCCTCGTGCAGCACGTCCGCGTCCGCGGGGACGTCGGTGAGCACGGTCGGGGCGAAGAAGTAGCCGTCCCGCTCCAGGCGTTCACCGCCGGTCAGCACCTTGGCACCGCGGCTGACGGCGTCGGCGACCAGACGCTCCATCGTCTGCAGCCGGCGCTCGTTGGCCAGCGGGCCCATGGTGGTGTCCGCGTCGAGGCCGTCGCCGACGGTGACCGCCCGGGCGACCTTGACGAACTCGGCGGTGAACTCCTCCACGATGCTCTCGTGGACGAAGAAGCGGCTCGGGGAGGTGCACACCTGGCCGGCGTTGAAGAACTTCGCCTGGGCGGCCTTGCGGGCGGCCTTCACCGGGTCGGCGTCCGCGCACACGATGACCGGGGCGTGGCCGCCCAGCTCCATCAGGGTCGGCTTCATGACCTCGCCCGCCTTGGCGGCGAGCAGCTTGCCGACCGGGACCGAGCCGGTGAAGGCGACCAGGCGGACCTTCGGCGAGGGGATCAGATGGGCCGAGACCTCGGCCGGCTCGCCGAAGACGAGGTTGAGCACACCGGCCGGCAGCCCGGCGTCGGCGTAGCAGGCCACCAGCGCGGCGGCCGTGCCGGGGGTCTCCTCGGACGCCTTGATGACGATCGAGCAGCCGGCGGACAGGGCGGAGGAGAGCTTCCGGTTCGGGCCGCCCACGGGGAAGTTCCACGGCACGAAGGCGGCCACGGGGCCGACCGGTTCGCGGCGGACGGTGAGCAGGGTGCCGGGCGCGGACGGGATGATCCGGCCGTAGGCGCGGCGGGCGTCCTCGATGTGCCAGCGCAGTGTGTCGGCGGTGCGCAGGGCCTCGGTGGTGCCCTCCTTGAGCGGCTTGCCCTGCTCCTGGGCCATGATCCGGCCGATCTCGGGGGCCCGCTGGGTGATCAGGTCGGCGGCGGCGTGCAGGATGGCTGAGCGCCTGGCGATCGGGGTGTCGCGCCAGGTCCGGAATCCCTCGGTGGCCGCGTCGAGGGCGCGATCGAGGTCGGCGATGGTGGCGAGGGGTACTTCTCCGATCACCTTCTCGGTGGCCGGGTTCACGATCGGGGCGGTACGTCCGGTGCCGCCCTGGCACCACTCGCCCGCGATGTACATGCGGACGGCGGGGTAGCCGTGGTCGGAGGTCATGAGTGGGTGCCCTCTCAGGCTGGCGTGTGAAGCGAGATGGGGTCCCCCGGCGGAAGGCCGGGGAGATCGGTCAGGAGGCGGGGGCGTCCTGCTGGTCGCGGTTGGTGCGCAGCGCCCAGATGTGGTGGGGCGGTGTGGTCTCGTGCACGCGGGTCTCGTACGAGTCGTCGACCCGGTCCATGTCGGCGGCGTACTCGACCCGCCCGCCGCAGGGCGCGTGCACGAACCGGAAGACGTTCGAACCGACGGTGTGGCGGCCGAGCCTGCGGGCCTCGCGCCAGCCGTGGTCGATCATGTAGTTGCCGCCCTCGATCACGTCGTCGAAGCCGGGAACCTCGTACGCGATGTGGTTGACGCCGGCCCTGTCGGGGCGGTGGCACAGCAGCATCGTGTGCTGGTCCTCGTCGCCCGGCGCCTGCATGAAGACACCCATGGGCTCGACCACGTCGGTGGGCCGGAAACCGAGGCGCTCCACATAGAACGCGACGGCTTCCTCCCGGCCCTCCTTGAGGATGTTCAGGGCGACATGGCACATACGCAGGGGGTGTACGCGGGTGATCGGTTCCAGGGCGGTGTTCCAGCGGCTGACGCTGCCCAGCGCGTTGGCAGTCCGCGGGGCGAAGACCGCGGGCTTGGGCCGGGCCAGGGTCAGACCGACCCCGAAGCCGGTCTCGTCCACGGTGTGGAACACACCGGCGGCGTCCTTCCGGACCGCGCGGTCGCGGCCTGCCGCCGCCGCCAGCCGCTCCAGTTCCTGCGGGGTGTCCACGCCCCACACCACCTCGCGCAGTGTGGGTCCGGCTTCCAGTGGCGGTGGCAGCAGCGGGCCGGGCTCGGTGTCGAGGTGCAGGGTCTGCCCGGTGAGCGTCTCGAACACCGCGTGCTCGTCCGTCTGCTCCACCAGGAAGAGCCCGAAGTCGTCGAAGAACCGGACGCATTCGTCGAGATCCTCGACGCTGTAGGTGACCGATTCGATTCTCTGGATTCCCATGGGCTCCTCGTTTCGCGGGTCGCCTGGTGAGCGTAGATTTCGGGTCGCGGAGGCCTCAATGCTCCAGGCTCGACAGAATGTGCAATCGTTTCTTGCGGCTACGGCCGGATGGCCGGAATGGGATTCTGTGAGAACCAGGTGGTGAGGAAGTCCAGGAATACGCTGATCTTGCGAGGGGTGTCCTGCCCCGGGCCGTAGATCGCGTACAGCGGACGCTCGGGCACCGCCAGTTCCGGCAGCAGCACCTGAAGGGCGCCGGAGACGAGATCGTCGTACGCCGGACGCTGTGGCAGCAGCGCGATGCCGCGCCCGTGTACGGCCGCCTTCTGCAGGGCGAGGTACGAGTTGGACGAGAAGGCGATGTTGCGGATCTTGTGCAAAGTGGACGCGTGTCCGTGGCCGATCCGCCAGACCGGGTCGTTGACGTGCACGAGGCAGTCGTGGTGCGCGATGCCGTTCGGCTCGGTGAGCGGCTCCGACCGGTCCAGGTAGTCCTTGGAGGCGCACAGCACGAAGGGCAGCGAGGCGATCTTCTTCAGGCGGACGCTGGAGTCCCTGAGGTCGCGGGTGTGGAATGCGACGTCGAATCCGCTGTCCAGGAAGTCATAGGTCCGGTCGGACATCCCGCCGAGTTCGAATCGGACCTGGATTTTCGGATGCGCGGCGGAAAAGGCGGCGATGGCGTCCCCGAGGTCGAGGCTGCCTATCCACTTGGGACAGATGATGCTGAGCGTCCCTTCGGCGCGGTCGTGGAGATGGGCGATGCCGGCGTCCTCGGCCTCGATCTCCTCCAGGATGCGCGCGGCGAACTCCGCGTAGCGCTGCCCCGGCTCGGTGAGGCTCACCGAGCGGGCGGTGCGGTTGACCAGCCGGACGCCCACCTGCCGTTCCAGCTCGGCGACGTGCCGTGACACCAGGGAGCCGGACGAGCCCAGCTTCTTGGCGGCTCCACTGAAGCTGCCGGCCTGCGCGACCGTGACGAAGCTGTGCATGAGGAGCAAGCGGTCCATGTTTCCTCCGGAGGCCCACGACTGCCAGGGGTGGGCCCCGGCGGCGTTGCCGGTCGTACGAGTGTGCGGATGGTGCGTCCGCCCGAGAGGTGGGCCTCACGGCGGTCCGGTCGTAGGGTCGTGCAGGGCCGGAATGTCCGCGGTGGGGGGTCTCCCCGCTCGCGCGAAGCCGAGAGTGGGCAGGCTCTACCGGGACATTCCAACGATGCGGCGGACGGGCGGCTCAGGACGCTGTGAGGCAGGCACCGTTCCCCAGGTCGGCTATGACTTGGGGCAGTACTGGGGAGCCTTGGTCAGGTTGTCCTTGGTGACCAAGAGAAGAGGAATGTTGGCAATTTTGTCAACCTTTTTCTTGTCCAGCAGACCGATCGCGTTCTTCACCGCCGTCTGGCCGATCGTCATCGCCGAGTTCGCCACGGTGGCGGAGAAACGGCCGTCCTTGACGGCGGCCAGGCCCTCGTCGGTGCCGTTGGCGGTCACGATCTTGACGTCCTTGGCACCGGCGGCGTCGAACGCCTTGCGGACGGCGAAGGCCATCTCCTCGTTGGCGACGAACGCGTAGTCCAGGTCGGGGTGGGCCTGGATCATGTTCTCGGCGACGTCCTGCGCCTTGGCGGGGTTGAACATGCCGGGCTGGTTCGCGACCACCTTGGCGTTGGCGGGCAGGGCGCCCTTGAATCCGCCCACGAGCAGGTCGGAGGCGGCGCCGGGGGCACCCGCGACGATGCCGACCTTCACGTTCTTGCCGGCGGCGTCCGTCCCGATCCAGCCGGCGTCCAGGCTGCCGACCTTCTTGAGGTCGACGACGGCCGCGCCGAGGATGTCGTTCACGTCGCTGGTGGCGACGGACGTCAGGTAGATCGGGATGTTGGAGGCCTTGGCCTTGGCTATGTCGCCCTTGAGCGAGTCGACGTTGACCGTCTGCACGATCAGCGCGCTCACGTTGCGGGAGATCATGTCCTCGATGTTGGACAGCTCGGTTCCTGCATTCTGGTGCGAGTTGGACGTGTAGACCTTGGCGTTCTCGGTCTTCGCCGTCTGCTCGACGGCCTTCTGCAGACAGCTGTGGAAGTTGGTGTCGCCACCGTTGACGAACCCGAGGGTGACGTCTCCGGAACCGGTTGAGCCGTTGTCCTTGCCACAGCCGCTGAGCACCAGGGTGCTGCAGGCGACCGCGGCGAACAGGGCGTAGCGGGAGCGGGCGGAAAGTCTCATGGTGAACCGCCTTTCATAGGGGGCTGTGAGCACGACGAGCCGAGAGCGCGACGAGCCGTGAGCAAAGACGAGGGGGGTGGTGATCAGTGCCGCGAGGAGCGGGCCTTGTGCATCTCGTTGGCGATGGCCGCGATGAGCAGCACGGCGCCGACGGAGACCGGCTGGTAGTTGCTGGAGAAGTCCAGGAGGTTGAGCGCGTTGGCCACCACACCGAGGAGCACCAGGCCGAGGGCGGTGCCGATCACGGTGCCGTAGCCGCCGGCGAGCGAGGTCCCGCCGATGACGACCGCGGCCACGACGGAGAGCTGTAGCGAGAGACCGGCGGTGCCGCCCGGGCTGCTGGAACCCAGCCGGGACAGCAGCATCAGGCCCGCCAGCCCCGAGAGGGCGCCGGTCGTGCCGTAGAGCACGAGCTTGCGCGCCGTGACGTTGATGCCGCTGAGGCGGGCGACGTGCTCGTTGCCGCCGATCGCGAAGGCGTCCCGGCCGAACACGGTGAACCTCATGACCAGGGCGGTGGCCACCAGCACCAGGACGGCCACGACCAGCAGGTAGGGCACGCCGAGGATCTTGTTGTTGCCGAGCGCGAACATCCGGGTGCCGATGGAGATGGTGTTGCCGTCGTGCACCAGGAGGGCGACGCCGTCGAGCAGGGTGGCCGACGCCAGGGTCGCCACGAACGGTGCCACGTTGGTGAACGTCACGACCAGCCCGTTGACCAGGCCTATGGCCGTGCCCAGCAGCAGCGCGACCATCACCGCGAGGCCCGTGGACTGGCCGTCCGCCAGCAGCTTCGCCGCGACGGCCGCCGTGACCGCGACGTTGCTGCCCATGGAGAAGTCCATGCCGCCCGCGGTCATCAACAGCGTGAGGCCGGCGGCGAGCACGGCGTTGACGCTCACCTGGCTCAGGATGTTGACGATGTTGCGGTCGGTGGCGAACGTGGCGGACTGCACCGCGGTGAAGACCACCACGATCGCCAGGACCGCGATCAGACCGGCGTGCGGCACGCTCCGCAGAGCGTCGAGCGAGAACCGGGACCGGGGTGCCTCGGGCGGGTCGGAGACGCCGGGGGCATCGGGAAGTGTCTTGACGCTCACTGCGGTTGACCTCCGAGAGCGGTGGCGACGAGCTCGTCGCGCGTGATGGTGGTGATGTCGTGTACGGCGACCGTGCGGCCGGCGCTGACGACGACGACCCGGTCGGCCAGCCGCATGACCTCCTCGGCGGAGGAGGAGGCGAGCAGTACGGCCACACCGCGCGAGGCGAGGTCGTCGACGAGGGTGTGGATGTCCGCCATGGCCGCGATGTCCACGCCGTTGGTGGGGTCTTCGAGGAAGCACGCGACGGGCTCGGTCTCCAGCCATTTGCCCAGCAGGACCTTCTGCTGGTTGCCGCCGGACAGCGCGCCCACCGGCGGATTGCCGGTGAGGGCGACCACGCCGAAGCTCTCGCGCAACGGTGCGGCCCGTCGGGCGAGTTCGGCGCGCAGATGCAGCCGCCGCCGTGCGAAGCGGTCGCCGGCCAGCATCAGGTTCTCGTCCAGGGACATGTCCGGGACGAGGCCCAGGGTCCGCCGGTCGCCGGTGACGCAGCGCAGGCCGCTGGCCAGCGAGGCCGTGATACGGCCGAAGGGCACGGGGCCACCGTCGACACTGAGTTCCCCGGCGTCCGGGCGCTGCCGCCCGGAGAGCAGGTCGAAGAGGCAGGACTGCGCGTCCCCGGCGGGGCCGAGGACGGCGACGATCTCGCCCTTGCGCACCTCGACGGTGAAGTCCTGGACGGCCCGGCCCTGGCTCAGGCCGCGCACGGCCAGGCCGATCTCGTCCTTGGGAGCGGGGCGGTCGGGGCGGCGCGAGACCACGTCCCGGCCGACCATGCTGCGGACCAGCCCGGCGGGATCCATCTCACCGGCCGGAGCGCAGGTCACCACTTCCCCGTCGCGCAGGACGGTGAGGCGGTCGGCGACGGCCATGACCTCGTCGATGTAGTGCGAGATGTAGACGACGGCGACGCCCTCGTCGCGGAGCGTGCGTACCAGAGCCCTGATCTGGTTCGCCGCCTCCGCGCTCAGGCAGGCGGTCGGCTCGTCGAGGATCAGGATCCGGCCACCGCGGCGCACCTCCCGCGCCACCTCGACCATGGTCTGCTCGGCGACGGTGAGGGAGCCCGCGGTGCGCTCCACGTCGATGTCGATGCCGAGGCCCGAGAGCGCCCGTTTCGCCTCGGACTTGAGCTCTCTCCAGTGCACGGCACCGCGCCGGGTCGGCAGATCGCCCATCATGACGTTCTCGGCCACGGTCAGTCCCATCGCCAGCTCGCGGCGCTGGGGAACCGAGGCGATGCCCTGGCGGCGGGCCTTGCGCACGGTCAGCCCGTGCTGGGCGTGCCCGTTGACCTCGATGGTGCCGCCGTCGGGCTGGTGCACTCCGGAGAGGATCTGCACCAGCGTCGACTTGCCGGCTCCGTTCATGCCCATCAAGGCGTGCACTTCGCCGGGGTACAGGTCGAGATCCACGCCTTTCAGCGCGGCCGCCCCGCCGAAGCTCTTGGTGACGCCTCGTACCCGGACCACGGCCTGGGGCGTCGTACCGGCACCGCCGTCGGCCGTGGTCGGTGTCCTGGGTGTCACAGCGGTGCCTCCCTGCGTGTCCGGACCCGTAAGGGCTGTCACGGCCGCGGTCCGTCGGCGTCGGGGGCGACGCGCTCGTAGCCGCGGATGTCGGGGAAGGGGGGCTCGCGGTCCGCCTGGAGGTCCACCTGGAAGGTGTTCAGACACATGCCGAGCATCGTGAAGTTGCCGAGCGCGCCGATGGTGTCGACCAGGCCCTTGGAGCCGAAGTGCTCCAGAGCGCGGGCGAAGGTCTCGTCGGAGACGAAGTGCTCTTCGAGGATCTCCTGGCAGAACTGGTAGAAGGCCTGGTCCGCCTCGTTGTCGAAGACCGCCTCGCGCTTCTCGGCCACGGCCTTGACGGCGGCCTCCGGGATGCCGGCCTCGATCGCCTGGTGCACATGCGCGTTCCAGGAGTACTGCGCGTCCCAGTTCCGGGCGGCCATCAGCAGGGTGAGCTCACGCAGGTGCTTGGGGAGGCTGCAGTCGAAGCGGGCGAAGGCGCCGAGGGACTCGGCACGCTCGCACATCTCCGGGCTGTGCAGCCAGACCCGGAACGGGCCACGGACGGCGCCGCGCCGGCCGGCGATGCGGGCGGCCAGTTCCTGCTGGCGCGGGTCCATTTCCTCATCGGTCAGAACGGGGAGCCTCATGTGGCCGATACCTGCCTTTTCTTTCCGGCGTGTTTCAGGCACGTACTGGGAAGTCGTGCGATGCCAGCCGACGGTACAGCCGGGTTCGAGAAGCTCACCCCTCCCGGAGTGCAAGGTAAAACTGCACGCTGGAGGGCACCCATTCACGGGGACGCGACCTAACGTCGGTCGACGCATCACCGTTGATTGGAGAGGAACTCCGGATGACCACGATCATCAAGGCCGCGTCCGTGCCCCTGCTCGACCGCGGCGGTTCCGTCGTGACGACACCGCTGATCACGACGTCGGCGGCGGGCGGGGAGAACCGGATCACCAGCGGGATGAGCGTGTATCCGGTCGGTTCCGGGGCGCCGTTGCACTCGCACAACTGCGACGAGCACGTGACGATCCTCGAAGGCGAGGCGGAGGTGGTGGTCGACGGCGAGGTGACGAAGCTGGAGCAGTTCGACACCACTTACGTTCCGTCGCCGATCCCCCATCTGTTCAGGAACATCGGCGACCGGCCGCTGCGCATCCTGTGGGTGTACTCATCCGGCCATGTGACACGGACGTTCACCGAGAGCGGCAAGACGGTGGAACACCTTTCGGACGCGGACCAGATGGGATGAGCCGGTGTTGAGGGCAGTTGATGGGAGCTGCCCTCAACACCCTTTTCTCAAGGCGTCACTGACTAGGCGTCAGGGGAACTTCCGGCCACGGGTCACCCCTCGCGGTACAGCTCCGTGAGGAGCTCTATCGCGGCCGGGGCGGCGGGATGCGCGTCGTCCCGCCACCAGGCCAGCCGCACCGCGATCGGCTCGGCGTCGCGCACCGGCCGGTAGACGATGCCGGGGCGCGGGTACTGGTTGGCGGTCGACTCGGCCGTCATGCCCACGCAGCGGCCCGTGGAGATCGCGGTGAGCCAGTCGTCGACATCGTGCGTTTCCCTGGTCGCCGGGCGGGAGTCCGCCGGCCACAGGTCCGTCGTGGTGGTGCCGGTCCTCCGGTCGACCAGCAGGGTGCGGCCGGCGATGTCGGCGAGTCCGACCGAGCGGCGTACGGCCAAGGGGTCGTCGGAGGCCATGGCGCACAGCCGGCGTTCCAGTCCCACGATGGCGGAGTCGAACCGGCGGTCGTCCAGTGTCCTGCGGACGACGGCCAGGTCACACGCCCCCTCCGCGAGTCCGGCCGTGGGGGAGTTGACGCGCACGAGCCGCAGGTCCGTCTCGGGGTGCGCGCCGGCCCAACGGCGCTGGAAGACCAGTGTGTGACGGCCGAGTGCCGACCAGGCGTACCCCATCCGCAGCGCGGCGTGACCCGACCTGGCCTCCTGGACCAGGTCGTCCACCTCGCCGAGCACCCGCCGGGCATGCGCCACCACGCGCAGCCCGGTCGCCGTCGGGGTCACCTCGCGGGAGGTGCGCCGCAACAGCCGTACGCCCAGGGCGCGTTCGAGCGACGCCAGCGTGCGGGACACAGCCGCCTGGGAGACGCCCAGCACGATGGCGGCGTCGGTGAACGTGCCCTCGTCGACGATCGCGACGAGACAGCGCAACTGCCGCAGCTCCACATCCATGACGACAGCGTATAGATGAATCACCGGATGCATTTTGCGCAAGAGGAGTCCCGTCGCACCATCGCGGCATGGATGCAGCGCCCACCACCACAGCAGCACCCGCGCTCCCGACGGTCCCGGTGCCGTTCGGAGCGGAACTCGCCGGCAGACGGCTGGCTGTGGCCACGATGTTCGGCAGCGGCCTGTCCAACCAGACCGGGGCCGCGATCGGCTCCCTCGCCTTCCCCACCCTGGGACCTGTCGGTGTCGTCGCTGTACGCCAGTACGTCGCCGCGATCGCCCTCGTGGCCGTCGGCCGGCCCCGGCCGCGCACCTACACCTGGCGGCAGTGGTGGCCGGTGCTGCTGCTGGCCCTGGTGTTCGCGGCGATGAACCTGTCCTTGTACAGCGCCATCGACCGCGTCGGCCTGGGGCTCGCGGTGACCCTGGAGTTCCTGGGCCCGCTCACGATCGCGCTGGCCGCCGCACGTCGCCGGGTGGACGCGGGCTGCGCGGTGATCGCCGCGGCGGGCGTCGTCACCCTGATGCGCCCGACGCCCTCCACCGACTACGTCGGGATGGCTCTGGGGCTTCTCGCCGCCACCTGCTGGGCGTCGTACATCCTGCTCAACCGCACGGTCGGGCGACGCATCCCCGGAGTGCAGGGTTCGGCGGCCGCCGCCTGTCTCTCCGCCCTGGTGTTCCTGCCGGTCGGACTCGTGATCGCCGTCCGGAACCCACCGTCCGTCGCGGCTGTCTGCTACGCCGTCGCCGCGGGCGTCCTCTCCTCCGCCGTGCCCTACCTGGCGGACCTGGTCACCCTGCGGCGCGTGCCCGCGCAGACCTTCGGCCTGTTCATGAGCGTCAACCCGGTCCTCGCCGCCGTGGTCGGGTGGATCGTCCTGGGCCAGCGCCTCGGCTGGATCGAGTGGACCGCCATCACCGCGGTGGTCTGCGCCAACGCCCTCAGCATCCTTTCCTCACGTCCGTAGAGCCGCCGCCCTCCGGCCACGGACTCACGACCCTCGTTGTGACAGCTTCCCGTGTGCCGTACGCCGGGACGGCCCCACCCCCGGAGGGGCGGGGCCGTCGTCGGAGCTACCGGGCCGGGGTCCCGTGGGACGCCGGGCTCGGTGCCGGGGCGTAGCCGGTGGGCCGGGTGGTGAAGACTCCCCGGCCCTGGGTGCGGCTGCGCAGTCGGGTCGCGTAGCCGAACAGTTCGGCCAGCGGCACGGTCGCCGTGATCACCGTCGCGCCGACCCGGGTGAGCGAGCCCGAGACCCGGCCGCGCCGTGCCGCCAGATCGCCGAGCACCCCGCCCACGGCGTCGGCGGGCACGGTGACGGTGACCTCGACCACCGGTTCCAGGAGCACCATCGCGCTGGCGCGCAGTGCCTCGCGGAGCGCCAGTCGGCCGGCCGTGCGGAACGCCATCTCCGAGGAGTCCTTCGGATGGGTCGCCCCATCGGTCAGGGTGACGCGCAGCCCGGTCACCGGGTGACCGCCGAGCGGTCCCTCGGCGAGAGCGTCCCGGCAGCCGGCCTCCACCGCGCGGACGTACTCCTGCGGCACCCGGCCGCCCACCACGGTCGAGCGGAACGCGAAGCCCGTCGGGCTCCCGTCGGCGCCGCTCGGATCGGCCTCCAGCGGCTCGACGTCGAGGACCACGTGGGCGAACTGACCAGCGCCTCCGTCCTGTTTGACGTGCCGGTGGACGAGCCCCGACACCCCGCGGGCGACCGTCTCCCGACAGGCCACCTTCGGCCGGCCGACACCGATCTCCAGCCCGTGGGCGCGCCGGATCTTCTCCACCGCCACCTCCAGATGCAGCTCGCCCATGCCCGACAGCACCGTCTGGCCGGTCTCGGAGTCGGTGCGGACGACCAGCGAGGGGTCCTCCTCGACCAGGCGTGCCAACGCCGAGACCAAGCGGTCGGTGTCGGTGCTCCTGCGCGCCTCGACCGCCACGGAGACGACCGGATCGGCGACGGCCGGCGGTTCGAGGAGCAGCGGCGCCGTGGAGGCGCTCAAAGTCGCCCCCGCGCGGGCCGACTTCGGCCCGATCAGCGCGACGATGTCACCGGCCACCGCGCACTCCAGCTCCGCGTACCGGTCGGCCTGGACGCGCAGAATCCGGCCGATCCGCTCGGTGCGTCCCGCGCCCACGTCCCTCACCGCCTCTCCCTTTCCCACTGTTCCGGAATACACGCGTACATACGTCAGCCGTCCCGTGGCCGTCGCGTTCACCTTGAACACCAGCCCCGCGAACGGCGCCGCCGGGTCGGCGGCCCGCTCCTGCACCGTGCCGCCGTGCGTGCCGCGTACCGCCGGCACGTCCAGCGGCGAGGGCAGGTAGGCGACGGCGGCGTCCAGCAGCGGCTCAATACCGCGGTTGCGGTAGGCCGAGCCGCACAACACCACCACGCCCTCGCCGGTACGGGTCAGGTCGCGCAGCGCGGCGGCCAGCGTCGCCGCGGTGACGGTGGACCGGGTGCAGATCTCCTCCAGCGCGGCGGGGTGGAGTTCCGCCACCGCTTCCTCCAGCAGCCTGCGGCGCCGCTCCGCTTCTTGGCGCAGGGCTTCCGGTACCGGTCCCTCCTCGACCGTTTCGCCGCCGTCGGCCCAGACCAGCGATCGCATACGCAGCAGATCCACCACGCCGGTGAAGGCGTTCTCCGCGCCGATCGGCAACTGGACGACGAGCGGGGCCGGATGCAACCGCTCCCGGATCGACTCGACCGCGGTGTCGAGGTCGGCACCGGCGCGGTCCAGCTTGTTGACGAAGGCGATCCGCGGTACGCCGTGCCGGTCGGCCCGCCGCCACACCGACTCGCTCTGCGGCTCGACGCCCGCCACGGCGTCGAACACCGCGATCGCGCCGTCGAGGACACGCAGCGAGCGCTCCACCTCGTCCGAGAAGTCGACGTGGCCCGGTGTGTCGATCAGGTTGATCCGGTGGCCGTCCCAGGCACAGCTGACGGCGGCGGCGAAGATGGTGATCCCACGGTCTCGCTCCTGGGAGTCGAAGTCGGTGACGGTCGTGCCGTCATGGACCTCGCCACGCTTGTGGGTGGTCCCGGTGACGTACAGGATCCGCTCGGTGACGGTGGTCTTCCCGGCGTCGACGTGGGCGAGGATGCCCAGGTTGCGGACGGCGGTCAGCGGGTTGGTGAGGTGACGGTCGAGGTGGGTACGCACGGCCCATGGCCTTTCGGGGTGATCCTTCAAGGGGCGGCGCGATTCCCGGACGAGGGGCCTGTGGTCAGGCGCTGATGAGACGTCCGCGGCAGGCAGCACACCGCATCGAGACGTGCGGAGGCGACAACTGGCAGGCGCAGATCAGGAGTTCGTCGCGGGCATCCGGTTCCGGCCGCGCAGCCGGCACCGGACGCGCGGAGACACCAGGATCACCTCGAACTGTGACCGGGGAACGACGACAGCGGTGCGGTAACGCACGGCCCGGCTCCCCTCACTCGTCACGACGCGCACCGCCCGTTAGGGGCGGCGCGCGCTTTCGTTGCGAGTGTAGGGAACCCGGCGCGTGCGGCGCACTGGAATTAGCGGGGGCTCAGTTGCGCGTCCACTGCTGGTTCGTTCCCCCGTTGCACGACCACAGGTCGATCAGCGCTCCGTTCGCCGTGCCGTTGTTGTAGACGTCGAGGCACAGGCCGGAGACGTTGTTGGTGATGGTGCCGTTGGAGTTGACGGTCCACTTCTGGTTGGTGCCGCCGTTGCAGTCCCAGAGGACCACCTTGGTGCCGTTGGCGGTGCCGCTGTTGTAGGCGTCGAGGCACTTGTTGCCATAGACGACGAGTTCGCTGCGCGAGGTGTACGTGAACGTCTGGTTCTGGCCGCCGCCGCAGTCCCAGAGTTCGGCCTGGGTGTTGTTGGTGATGGAGCTCTTGAAGAAGTCGAGGCAGCGGCCGGACCCGGTGCCGACGACCGCCGTGCCGTTGGTGCCGGGGATGGCGCGGACCGCGACGGCGTCGATGTCGGGTGCCGTGCCGGACGTCCCGAAGGTCAGCGTGTTGGAGCCCTTCGCCATGCTGGCCAGAACGGAGACCGTGCGGTACGTCGTCGACGACCCGGTGGGCGGGAAGGCGAGGGTCTGCGTGTACTGGCCGTTGACCTGGAGGGTCGCCTTGCGGGCGGTGGAGCCGCTGTTGGCGTAGGTGATGTCGACGAGCTTGGTGCCCGCGGCGGCCGTGGTGACCCCGGTGAACGTCGGCGTCGTGGCCGAGGTCGTGTCCTCGTACGTCGTCCCCGAGCCCTCCGTGCCGGAGACGGTGAGCAGGACGCCCTCACCGGCGGGCACGCTGGTGGTGTAACTCGTCGCGTACGAGCCGACGTTGGACGCCGACCAGACGTTGCGCACCGCGGCGGAGGCCGTGGTCAGACCCATGTCGGCCCAGCGGGCGGTGATGTTCGCCGCGGCGGACGTACGGTTGAGCAGCAGGACCGCGCGCTTGCCGGTTCCGGAGAGGATCTTGCTGTAGACCTGAAGGCCGGTGCTGTCCTCGGCGACCTTGACGCCCTGGAGGCCGCGGGTGTCCTGGTCGATGGCGATGACCTCGGAGTTGGTCAGGATCGAGGTGGTCGTCGAGCTCATGGTGGCGAGGTTGTTGCCCGCGAGCAGCGGTGCGCCGGAGATCGCCCACAGGCCCATGTGGGTACGGTTCTGGGCGGCGCTCAGACCGCTCATGCCGACCGTCATCATGTCCGGGTCGTTGTAGTAGCCGGTGTGCTGGGCGGCCGGGTGCAGCGACTTGTCGAAGTTGGCGAGGATGCTCGACATCGTCGGGTTGTCGGGGTAGTAGACGATGTCGGTGCTGGTGCGCCACATGTCACCCGTGCCGGCGGCCCAGTTCCAGGGGTTGCCGGTGCCCCACTCGCACAGCGACAGGACGAGCGACTTGCCGGTGACGGCTGTCGCGGCCACGTTCGCGTCGCGGATCGCCTTGTACGTCGTCTCCTGGTCGAGGCCCTCGACGTTGCCGCCGCACCAGTCGATCTTGAGGAAGTCGAAGCCCCAGTTCTGGAAGGTCTCCAGGTCCTGCTGGTTGTGGCCCTCCATCCCGGTGTTGGGCGCGGCGGGCGTCGTCGAGGGGGTCGGGTAGTAGTAACCGCAGCCGTTCTTCCCGGCGTCGGTGTAGATCCCGGCCTTGAGGCCCTTGCTGTGGATGTAGTCCACGATGGCCTTCATCCCGCCGGGCCACTTGGCGGTGTCGACGGTGATGTTGCCGCTGCTGTCGCGGGTGCCCAGCCACCAGCCCTCGTCGAGGTTGACGTACTTGTAGCCGGCGGCGGCCATGCCGGACGAGACGAGGGCGTCGGCCTGGGCCTTGATGGTGTCGTAGTCGATGACGCTGGCGAAGGTGTTCCAGGACGCCCAGCCCATCGGAGCCGGGTTGACCCCGATCTGGGTGGTGCTGACGGCGGTCGGCTCGGCCGAGAGCGGCGCGGCGGAGCGCCCGACTCCGGCCAGTCCGGCGACGGCGAGGCACAGGACGGCGCACTGAACGGCTGCGCGCCTCAGGAGGCCTCTGAGGCGCGCGGTGTGCGAATGGGGGGACATGCGGCTCTCCCTTGAGCGGTTTGTTCGCAGACTCGAACAAAAGTCAACGAGACTCGCCATATGGGAGCCGCCATTCCGGAGGCACGTCAAGTACCTTGCCGACAGCGCCCGTTCACGTTCGGCCAGTGCCGTCGGTGAACACGCCATGTGTCCGAAAGGGCACCGGCCGAGCCGCCGTGCGCACGCGATACCTTCGCCTCACACGGCCCGACCCGGCCGGGGAAAGATCTCAAGCATCGGGATGGTCATGCGCGAGGACGCGATCGTTGAGGCCGCCGCCGGAGTTCATCTGGTGCACGGCAGCAACACCAACTGGGTGATCCTGACCGACGGCGACGCCGTCACCCTGGTCGACACCGGATACCCCGGCGACCGGGAGGAAGTCCTCGCGTCGCTGGACGCGCTGGGCCACTCCCCCGAGGCCGTCAGCGCCGTACTCATCACGCACGCGCACAACGACCACCTCGGTTCAGCCGAGTACCTCAGCGGCACCTTCGGCATCCCGGTCTACCTGCACGAGACGGAAGTGCCGCACGCGCGCCGCGAGTTCCTCCACCAGGTGAGCGTGGGGCAGGTCATGCGCCAGGCGTGGCGCCCCGGCGTGCTGCCCTGGGCGCTGCACGCCCTCAAGTCGGGCGGCACGGCGGACGTCCGTATGACCCGTCCCGAGGCGTTTCCCGCAGAGGGGCCGCTCGACCTGCCGGGCCGTCCGGTGCCGGTGCACACGCCCGGCCATACGCCGGGGCACTGCGTCTACCATCTGCCGGACGCCGGAATCGTGATCTCCGGTGACGCCCTGGTCAGCGGCCATCCCACCTCACGGATCCGGGGTCCGCAGCTGCTGCCGGCGATGTTCGACGCCGAGCGCGCCGGGGCCTTCGCCTCCCTCAAGCGCATCGAGGCGCTCGCGGCGGACGTCCTGCTGCCGGGCCACGGTTCCGTGCACCGCGGTCCGGTGCACGAGGCGGCACAGCGCGCGCAGGAGCTGGCCGGTTGACGCCGCCCGGCCCGACCGCACTCGCAGGCCTGGGCACTGCCTCCCCTGACGAGTTTGTCGGTTCGCACAGACCGTCAATAGATTGACCCGATGGGCCTTTTCGACAAACTGACCGGAACCAAGCGCCCCAGCGAGGGTGTCGCACCGCGTTCGGCCGAGGACGTCCGGGCGGCGCTGCTCGGGCTGGGCGGTCCGGACGTGCCGTACGCCGTGCGCAACGGCATCTCCTCCGAGGGCGCCGACCTGGTGGCGGAGTTGCGGATCCGGGACCCCGCCTGGCGCACCTTCTTCGTCCGGACCCAGGTGAGCCGGACCCTCAAGATCCGGATGCGCCTGGTTCCGGCGACCCACGAGGTCCGCGCCCTCGACGAGCAGTGGGAGGTCACCTGGGTCGGGGACACGCCCAGGCTGGCGCGGTCGCGCGAGTACGGCCGTGGGCAGGTGACCACGGTGTCCCGGGACTGGACGGTCGAGCGGGGGGCCGACGGTCGCCCGCGGATGACGGAGGTGTCCCACTTCGACCCCGCGGGGATGAAGGCCCCCTTGCGGGACGCGGTCCTCGGCGCGGGATGGACATGGCGCGGAGTGGTGTTCAAGCTGTGACCGGCCCGGTGGGACGCCGATGCGCCTTCCCGTCACGGCGCCCCGCAGGCGGTCGGTCACACCTCCGTCGAGCGGCTCACCTCCCGCTGCCCTCGGCGAGGGTGTGCGCCACGAGGGCGTTGGCATGACCGTGTCCCAGCCCGTACTCGGTCTTGAGCCATGCCACGAGTTGCATGTGCTTGGTGAGCGGTGAGGAACGGATGAGTTCCTTCCACTCGGCGATGGGGCGGCCGTACTTCTTCTCGATCGAGGGGAAGTAGCTGGCCGGACCCTTCACGGTTTCCGTCATGTCGTGTTGTCCCTGTCCATCGAAGCGGCGCCGATCCTGGCGCAGTCGTTGCGCCTGCCCGTATGACCGCGGAGGGCGCGGGAACTCATCGGCCCTCCGCGGACGGGTTTCCACGCCCGCGACGACGGACGGCTCTAACCGAGCTCCAGCGTCGTAACGCCGTAGACACGCTCCTGGGCGAACGGCCTGACCGGCCCGGTGTACATGCGGGCCGTTTCGAAGGACGGGGCGAGGCCGAGTTCCTCGACCAGGGCGATGCCCGCCGTGTTCGTCTCGGGGACGTCGATGGCGACCGCGCTGCCCGCGGCGTCGGCGGCCAGCGCGGAGAAGAGCGCCCGGGCATCGTCGGCGGTGTCGGCGAACAGCGGACCGATGCGCAGGGAGTCGCGGGCCGGGCGGATCACCCCGTAGCCGGTGAGCTGCCCGTCGTCGGCGAGGCGGACGAAGGTGCGGTGCTCCGGGCCGGTCAGCCAGCTCTCCACGAACGCCGGCCGGTCCGCTGGGCAGCAGGCACTGTCGTACGCCGTGATCGCCGCGAGGTCCGCCTTCTCGGCGGGCCGGACTCCCGGCGGCGTCTCCCCCACCGGGGCCACTCCGCCGAAACGGACCGTGCGATGGGCGAGTTCGAAACCCGACTGGCGGTAGTTGTCCTGCTGCGCGACCACCCCGTCGAGGCCGACGGTGCGGCCGCCGGCATGGGCGAGGGCGGTCTTCCAGGTGGTGATGCCGTAGCCGCGCCCGCGCAGATCGGGGCGTACGAGGTAGAAGCCCAGGAAGGCGTAGTCGGCGCCATAGTTGACCACCGAGATGGCCGAGACGGGCTCCCCGCCGATCCGGCCGATGAAGAAGCCCTCGGGGTCCTGGGCGAAGAAGCTCGCCCTGTCGGTCAGCCCGGGATTCCATCCCTCGTCCGCCGCCCAGCCGCCGACCACCTTCCAGTCGTCGAGCGTGGCCTGGGTGACGACGAGGTCTTCGGGTCCCGGAGAGGTCATGTGGGCGCTCCATTCCATATGGGGTCGCGTCGGTGCGGTGGTCGGTGGCACCCGCAGCATCCTTCCCGATCTCCGTGCCGTTCGCAGCGGCAATCACCCGGCGTGGGAGGGGATTTGGCCAGGATCCCTCGACCGGTGAGCCGGTCCCCCGGCTCCCGCGCCGCTGCCCGCGGGTCCGGCCTAGGGTTGCCGTTCATGAACATCGAACAGGTGACACTGCGCCCGGTGGACGAGGACGATCTGCCCGTCATCGAGCGGTTTCTGACAGAACCTCAGTCATCCGCGCCCTTCCAGTGGTTCGGCTGGTGGGACCCCCGGCGCTGGCGGCGCCAGTGGGCGGAGAACGGTCTGCTCACCGACGACGCCGGCCAGCTGATGGTCGTGCGGGACGACGAGCGACTGGGATTCGTCTCCTGGCGGAAGATTGCCGCCACTCGGACCACGCACTACTGGAACATGGGTATCGCTCTGCTGCCGGAGGCCCGCGGCAAGGGCGCGGGCACCGAGGCACAGCGGCAACTGGTCCGCTATCTCTTCGCCCACACCAACGTGGTGCGCATCGAGGCCGACACCGATTCGGAGAACATCGCCGAGCAACGCGCCCTGGAGAAAGTCGGGTTCACCCGCGAGGGCGTGCTCCGCAGTGTCGTGTTCCGCGACGGGCGGTGGCGCGACGGGGTGCGGTACAGCATCCTTCGCGATGACATTGACATTGACGCGGACGCGGACGCGTCACGCGGTTAGCCTCCGGGACGCCCTCGCGCCTTCCCTTCGCAACCAGAGGGGCTCGACCCGCTGAACGCCACCGGGCGAGGGAGCCGAGGAGGCCCCACCGGTCACGAGTCCGGTGGGGCCTTCCGTCCTCGGCGGACCGTGGGTCAGCGCACCGCAACGGGCCGGAAGCGCCGGTAGAGGACGGCTCCGCCCAGGACCAGGGCCGCGCTCGCGGCGATGGCGGGCACCGTCTGGTCCGTGCCGGTGTGGGCGAGGGAGGCCATGGGGTGTCCCTGCGGCGCGTGCCGGGGCGCCGGGGGACCCGGGTGCGCCTTGGACGGGGCGGACGGCTTGGGGGCGGGCCCGACGGGGTGGTGGGGCAGGCCTCCGGAGGTGTTCGTGGACTCGTTGCCGACGGACGCGTTGCCGAGGCCGACGACCGTCACGGAGTTGCCGGTGACGTTCACCGGGAGATGCACCGGGAGCTGTACGTCGTTGCCGGAGAGCACCCCCGGAGAATCCTTTCCGCCGCCGTGCGCGACGGCACCGCCGTGCGTGTCACCGGGTGCGACGGCACCGCCGCCCTCGCTCTCGTTGGCGCAGCTGTTGCCCGCCGCCGGGTTGAGCAGCCCGGCCACGTTCACGGTGTTCCCACACACGTTCACGGGAACGTGCACCGGGAGCTGGATGGTGTTGCCGGAGATCAGCCCGGGTGAACCGACGGCTGCGCCGTCCGCCGCGGAGTCGGCGTGCGCCGGCATGGTCACGGCCAGCGCGCCCGAAGCGGCGGCCGCGGCGATCAATCCATTTCGGGTAACCCGTTTCATAGGTTCCCTGCCTTCCAGACATGGTCACGAGCACTCGCCCGCATGGCGTAAAACGCGGAAGAACCATCCGAGTTATGGCTTATCGGCCTTTCACTCCATCGAGCGTCATGGTTATCGAACTGGCGCAGCGGTTCGTACGAAAGATGTGGGCGCGCAGGGTAAGGCATGCCGGCCCGTTCCGCTCGCCCAGAGGCGTCGCCCCTGACCTGTGCTTATCGTGATCCGGGGGGTATCGCCGGTCCACCGCCGGGGGTCCCTGGAGGCATGCATGCTGTCCGTGCACCAACGCCAACGCTGCGCGTTCGCCGGAGCCGCGACCGCGACGCTGGCCCTGCTGGCGGCCGGGCTGCCCTCGGTGGCGACGGCCGCCGGCGGTCCGGACCTGTCCCGTTTCTACCGCCAGAAGATCAGGTGGGCGGCCTGCGAGGGCGAGAGCATGCCCAAGGACCTGCAGTGCGGGAAGGTGACCGTCCCGCTGGACTACGCGAACCCGGGTGGCGGGACGCTCGACGTGGCGATGGCCCGCTACCGGGCGACGGGCAGGTCGAGGGGTTCCGTGCTGTTGAACTTCGGTGGCCCCGGAGGCGCGGGAATCAGTGAACTCGCCCTCGGGGGCAAGGAATTCATGGGCCTGACGAACGGCTACGACGTGGTGACCTTCGATCCCCGCGGTGTCGGCCAGTCCTCGCCCGTCAGCTGCGGCGAGGGCGCCGACGAGGCTTCCGCCGCGACCAGCGGCACCGTCGACACCACTGATCCTCAGGCCGTTCTCCAAGAGGTGAAGAAGGCCGCCGACCAATGCGCCAAGTACTCCGGCCCGGTGCTGCCGCACATCGGCACGGTCAACGCCTCCCGCGACATGGACGTGATGCGCCAGGCGCTCGGCGACAAGAAGCTCAACTACCTGGGTTTCTCGTACGGAACACGGCTGGGCGCGGTGTACGCGGCCCAATTCCCCAAGAAGACCGGCCGGTTGGTGCTCGACGGCGTGGACACACTCACCGAATCGCTGTCCGAGCAGGGCCTGGTGGGCGCCGCGGGGCAGCAGATGGCCCTGGAGGACTTCCTGACCTGGTGCACGAAGGACGTGGGCTGTCCCTTCGGGCAGGATCCGCGCAGCGCGCGACAGCAGGTCGTCCAGCTCGTCGACTCGCTCGACGCGGACCCCGTCCCGTCGGACTTGGGCCAGCAGTTCTCCGGCCAGGATCTCGTGGGCGCCATCAGCCAGGCGCTGTACAGCAAGCAGCTGTGGCCCACCCTCGAAGCGGCCCTCAACCAACTGGTGCAGGACGGCGACACCCGCGGCCTCATGCAGCTGTCGGGAGGCGTCGCCTTCCCCGGCGCCCTCGCGGGGGTCCGGCGGGACGGCGGACTCGTCGACGCGCAGGACGTCCCCATCGACAACCTCCCCGCCGCCCTGATGGCGATCGACTGCGCGGACGACCCCGACCGGCCCACCGCCGGCCAGGTCACCCGGGACATCGACAAGATGCGCGCCTCGTACGAGGAGGCGTCCCCCGTCTTCGGTCAGTACCGGCTCACCCAGGTGCTGATGTGTTACGGCCGCCCCAAGGGCACCGACTACATCCGCGACGAGGTGCGCGACGTCCACACCCCGAAGATGCTGCTCGTCGGCACCCGCGGCGACCCCGCGACCCCGTACCGCTGGACCCTGGAGACCGCCAAGCGGCTCGGTTCGTCGGCCGTCGTGCTCGACAACAGGGCCGAGGGGCACACCGGGTACGCGTCCTCCAAGTGCGTGCACCGGAAGGTCGACGACTTCCTGCTGTACGGCTCCCTGCCGGACAGCGGCAGCTCGTGCGCGCCGGACGACGACGTCTGAGTCCCGCGAGTCCGGATGGGGACCGAAGACGACAGAAAGGACGCGAACCGGTAACACGGACAAGTCGGCTACAACCTCTCGTACGCCCCGGCCGTCACACTGGGCAGGCGTCGCCCTGACCCGGCGCGCCGCACCGTATGTGACCACACCAGGGGGAACACCACCGATGCGCATCCGAACCGTCCTCGCCCTTTCGACCGCGGCCACCGCGCTGCTCTTGGCCGTGCCCCAGAGCGGCTCTGCCGCCCCGCAGCCCGTGCGGCCCGCGAAGTGCGCGGAGAAGGTCCTCAAGCTGTGGGCCGGGCAGTCCGCGGACCCCACCATCGTCCACATCAGCGTGACGAACCGCTCCGCCCGCACCTGCACGGTCGACCGCATTCCGACGGTCACCTTCGGTGACCTCGACGGCGCGGCCCTGCCGGCGCCCGCGGGTGAGAGCGGGCCGTACCGGATCGGCGCGGGCAGGACGGCGTACGCCGCCGTGCGCACGATCGCCGACCCGGCCGACCCGGAGGCCCGCCGGGTGGACGCGATCACCGTGTCCGCCGACCCGTCCCGGTTCGGGCGCGCCTTCACCGCGCGCGAGCTGGGCGCCGGTGACGCCGTCCTGGTGTGGGAGCCGCTGACGACGTGGTGGAAGCCTTCCGTGGCCGCCGCGGACAAGGCACTCGACAACAGGTAGCCGTCGGCCCGAGTACCCCGGCCGCCGTTCCGCGGGTCGGCGTCCGCCACCTGATCGGCTCAACGGAGCCGCGTCCCACGCCCCGCGGAACGGCGGAATCCCTCCCCATGGATTTGACTCATGGTGTGCGCCGGATGCTCTTGCTGCTGCTCGTCGCCCTCGGTGCGGCCGGGGCGCTGGTCCTCGTGTGCGCCGTCTCGCCGTGGTGGTGGTGCGCGGCGGGCCCCCTGCTGGCCCTGACCGGGCTCGGCGTGTGGGACCTGGTGCAGCGCCGCCACGCGGTACTGCGGAACTATCCCCTGCTCGGCCATCTCCGCTTCCTGATGGAGGCGCTGCGGCCGGAGTTGCAGCAGTACTTCGTCGAGCGGAACTTCGACGGACGTCCGTACGACCGCGAGGTACGCGGCATCGTGTACGCGCGCGCCAAGGGCATCGAGGCCGAGGAGCCGTTCGGCACCGAGCGTGATGTGTACGTGGACGGGTACGAGTACCTGGAACCGTCGATGCGCCCGGTCGACGTGCCGGACGAGCCGCCGGTGGTCCGCGTCGGAGGCCCTGACTGCACCCAGCCGTACGACATGGCCCTGCTCAATGTCTCCGCGATGAGCTTCGGGGCGCTGTCCTCGAACGCGATCCTGGCGCTCAACAGGGGCGCGGCGCTGGGCCGTTTCGCGCACGACACCGGTGAGGGCGGCCTGTCGGAGCACCACTTGCGGGGTGGCGGCGACCTGATCTGGGAGATCGGCACGGCGTACTTCGGCTGCCGCACCCCCGGAGGGGGCTTCGAGGCACGGGAGTTCGCCGACAAGGCGGCACTGCCCGAGGTCAAGTGCGTCTCGCTGAAGCTCTCCCAGGGCGCGAAGCCGGGCATCGGCGGGGTGCTGCCCGGCGCCAAGGTGAACGCCGAGATCGCCCGGGCGCGCGACGTTCCGGAGGGTGAGACGGTGATCTCACCGCCGTATCACCAGGTGTTCTCGACCCCACGCGAACTCGTGCGATTCGTCGCCCGTATGCGGGAGTTGGCGGGCGGCAAGCCAACCGGCCTCAAGCTCTGTGTCGGCTCGCGCCGCCAGTTTCTCGCGGTCTGCAAGGCGATGATCGCGGAAGGCGTCACGCCCGACTTCATCGTGGTCGACGGCTCGGAGGGCGGAACGGGGGCGGCTCCGCTGGAGTTCGCCGACAACATCGGTACGCCGCTCACCGAGGGGCTGATCACGGTGCACAACGCGCTCGTGGGCACCGGGCTGCGCGACCGTATGAGGATCGGCGCGAGCGGCAAGGTCGCCACCGGCTCCGACATCGTCAAGCGCCTGGTGCAGGGCGCGGACTACACGAACGCGGCCCGCGCGATGATGTTCGCCGTCGGCTGCCTCCAGGCCCAGCGCTGCCACACCAACACCTGCCCGGCGGGCGTCGCGACGCAGGATCCGCGCCGGGTCCGCGCCCTGGACGTGGCCGACAAGTCCGAGCGCGTCCACCGCTACCAGCGGGCGACCGTGCGCAGCGCGAGCCAGATCATGGCCGCCATGGGGGTACGGGATCCGGGCGACCTCACACCGCACCGCCTGCTGCGGCGTACGGACCCGACGACCGTACGGTCGTATGCGGAGCTCTACGAGTGGCTCGCGCCCGGCGTCCTGCTCGCCGAACCGCCGGCGTCCTGGTCCGCGGACTGGGCGGCGGCGCATCCGGACACGTTCTGAACGTGTTGAACGTGTTGAACGTGTTGAATGCGCTGGGCATTCTGGGCGTTGCGCGACCGGGGCTTCAGAACTCGACGGCGTCCCGCACGATGGGGCAGGTCATGCAGTGGCCGCCGCCCCTCCCCCGCCCCAGTTCGGCGCCGACGATGGTGATGACCTCGATCCCGGCCTTCCGCAGCAGCGTGTTGGTCTGGGTATTGCGGTCATAGG
Source organism: Streptomyces sp. NBC_00775 (assembly GCF_036347135.1). NCBI lineage: Bacteria > Bacillati > Actinomycetota > Actinomycetes > Kitasatosporales > Streptomycetaceae > Streptomyces > Streptomyces sp. NBC_00775. The sequence continues at coordinate 9,979,037 of NZ_CP108938.1, read as the reverse complement.
TGAACACCACGCCGGGCTCCAGAGCGACCGCGTTGTTGCCGCTGTCCCACTGCTGCCGCTCGGAGGCGTACACGTCTCCGCCGGTCTCGACGACCCGCAGCTCGGACAGGCCGAGCGCCTTCGCGACGACGTCGGTGAAGGGGCGCGAGCCCTCGTCGGTGAGTTCGACGCCTGGGGCCTTGTCGCTCGGGCGGAGGGAGAAGGTGTGGACCGCGTCCATGATGGTCGGGTAGAGGGTGACCAGGTCGCGGTCGGCGAAGGTGAAGACGGTGTCGAGGTGCATCGCGGCGCGCAGCTTCGGCATGCCGGCGACGATGACGTGCTCGGCCGCCCCGTTCTGGAACAGCGCGGCCGCGACCTGGGTGATGGCCTGGCGCGAGGTCCGCTCACTCATGCCCATGAGCACGATGCCGTTGCCGACCGGCATGATGTCACCGCCCTCGAACGTGGCCTGGCCCCAGTCCAGTTCGGGGTCGCCCCACCACACGGTGGAGCCCGCGAAGTCCGGATGGAAGGTGTAGATCGCCTTCATCAGGAGCGTCTCGTCGTGCCGGGCAGGCCAGTACAGCGGGTTGAGCGTGAGGCCGCCGTACAGCCAGCACGTCGTGTCGCGGGTGTAGAGCGTGTTGGGCAGCGGCGGCATCAGATATTCGCGTACGCCGGTCGACTCGCGGGCCAGCGCGAGATAGCCGGAGCGGAAGTCGTCCGGCAGATCGGCGGTGGCCAGACCGCCGATCAAGTACTCGGCGAGCCGGGCGGGTTCGAGGGACTCCAGGAAGGCCCGGGTGTCCTCGATCAGGCCGAGTCCGACCTGGTTCGCGATGATCTTCCGGTCCAGGAGCCAGTCCCTGGCCACGGGAAGCGCCATCGTCTGGGCGAGCAGGTCGTGCAGTTCCACGACGTCCACGCCGCGCTCGCGCAGCTTGTTGACGAAGTCGGCGTGGTCGCGCTGCGCGTTCTCCACCCACATGACGTCGTCGAAGAGCAGGTCGTCGGAGTTGGTGGGGGTGAGCCGGCGGTGCGCGAGTCCGGGCGCGCACACCAGCACCTTGCGCAGTCTGCCGACCTCGGAGTGGACGCCGTACGCCGCACGGCTCGTGGTGTCTTGACTGGTCACAGTAGGCCTTTCTCCAGGTCGGAGACGGACGGGTCAGAGGCTGATCCAGCCCACTGCCAGGGCGACGATCCCGAGGATCGCGCCGGCGATCGAGACGGCGAGGATGACGAGTTCACGGGGCGAGAACAGCCGCCTGCCCTGCTCGCGCCGGGCCATCACGAACAGGACCGTGGCGGGCGCGTAGATGATGAAGGAGACGAGGATGAACTTCAGCCCGGCCGCGTAGAGCAGGAACGCGGTGTAGACGGTGGCGAGTGCGGGGATGACGAGGTCGCCGCCGAGACCTCGTCGCGCGATCTTCACGGCGAAGGCCGCCGCCAGCAGGAACGGGATCAGCGTCAGCGCACTGGTCAGATCCAGCGCGAAGTTGAACGCGTCGTCCGAGAACAGCGTGACGACCAGCACGACTTGGGTCAGCAGGGTCGTCATCACCAGCGCGGGGACGGGCACGTCCGCGGCGGTGGACCGGCCGAGGAAGCGGGGCATGTCCTCGTCCTTGGCGGCGACGAACAGCACCTCGGCGGACATCAGGGTCCAGGCGAGATAGGCGCCGAGCACCGAGACGATCAGGCCCACGCTGACGAAGACCTGGCCCCAGGTGCCGACGGCGTGCTCCAGGACCCCTGCCATGGACGGCTGCCGCAGCTCGGCGATCTCGCCCATCGGCATGATCCCGTACGACACGATGGTGACCGAGGCGAAGACGGCGAAGACGCTCAGGAAGCCGAGAACGGTGGCCCGGCCCACATCCTCACGGCGTTTGGCGTGCCGCGAGTACACGCTCGCGCCCTCCACGCCGAGGAACACGAAGACCGTGGCCAGCATGGTGCCTTTGACCTGCTGGAAGAGTGATCCGGCGTAGTCGGCGCCGCCGAAGTTCTCGGCGAAGACATGGGGATCCAGGTAGAAGAGCGCCAGGATGACGAAGACAAGGATCGGCACGACCTTGGCCACGGTGACGATCCGGTTGATGGCCGCGGCCTCCTTCACCCCTCTGCGGATGAGGAGGAAGAACGACCACAGGCCCACCGAGGAAAGGACGACGGCGAGGACCGTGTCGCCGTCTCCCAGTGCCGGCGCGATCGCGCCGATGGTCGACATGATGAGCACCCAGTACGTCACGTTGCCGACGCAGGCGCTGGCCCAGTAGCCGAAGGCCGAGAAGAAACCCAGGTACTCCCCGAAGCCCGCCTTCGCGTACGCGTAGACACCCGCGTCGAGGTCGGGTCTGCGGATCGCCAGCCGCTGGAAGACGAAGGCGAGCATCAGCATGCCGGTACCCGCGACGGCCCAGGCGATCAGGGCACCGGCCACGCCCGTCTCCTGGGCGAATCGGCTCGGCAGGGAGAAGACCCCGGCCCCGACCATCGAGCCGACGACCATCATGGTGAGGGTCAGCAGCGTCAGTTTGGCGGCCGGCGGCGTCCGCGTTTCCGTGTCGACCTGCGTCATGGGCGTCCTACGGAGACGGGCATCGTCGTACGGCGACCACGATGCGGGGGAACGTCATCTGGCGACGCGAGCGACACTAACAACCAAATGCTCCAAATGCCCGATAAGCGAATCGGTTCTATGGTTCTGGTATGGAGCACGCACTCAGCCCCGCGACCCTCACCGAGCTGCGCAGGCCGCGGCCCTATCCGGCGGTGTCCGTGCTGACGCCGACACACCGCCGTGAACCGGACAACGCTCAGGATCCGGTCCGGCTGCGCAATGTGGTGGCCGAGGCCAAGAAGCAGCTGGAAGCCGATCCCTCGGTCACCCGCGAACGGCGTACGGATGTCGTCGAGCAGCTTGAGCGGGCCCTGAGGGAGGTCGATCTGGCGCACGCCGAGGACGGCCTCGCGATCTTCGCGGCGCCGGGCGAGCACCAGGTCTGGTCGCTGGCCCGCACCGTGCCCGAACGCGTGGTGCTCTCGGACACCTTCCTGACCCGCAACCTCGTCGCCGCGCAGGCCTCGGAGCGGCCGTTCTGGGTGCTCGCGGTCTCCGCCGACCGGGTCACGCTGTGGAACGGCGGCGCGGATCATGTCGTCGCGGACGACTCCGGCGGCTTTCCGCTGAGCCGGGACCGCGAGAACTTCGACGCCGAGCGCCAGGAACAGATCGGCGACATGCCGAGCACCTTCCGCGACGAGGGGATCCGGCGCTTCCTGCGCGACGCCGACACCGCCATGAGCGCCGTCCTGCGCGAGCAGCCGCGACCGCTGTACGTCACCGGTGAGACCGCCGCGCTCTCCGCCCTCGACGAGATCGGCACCGTCACCAAGGACGCGGCGCACATCCCGCACGGCGGCCTCGCGCACGGGACTCCCCAGGCCGTATGGCAGGCGGTACGTCCACTGGTCACCGCCGACGTGAAAAAGCACACCGACGATGTGGCGCGGGAACTCGTAACGGCCCGCGGACGCAAGGAGTTCGCCGCCGGAGTCGACGAGGTGTGGCAGAACGCGACCGAGGGCCGGATCCGGCTGCTCGCCGTCGAGGAGAACTACCGTGTGACGGTGCGCGACGGCGGCGACCATCTCGTCCCGGCCGAGAGCGGTGACCTGGACGCCCGCGAGGACATCGTCGACGAGATCGTCGAACAGTGCCTGGAGACCGGCGCCGACGTCCGCTTCGTCCCCGACGGCAGCCTCGGGGACGCGAAAGGCATCGCCGGGGTACTGCGCTACTGATCTCTCCGGCCGACAATCGGACCACATGGATCACATGGACCGAGCTGTCGGCGGAGAGGTGCGGAGCGCGTGAGTGAACTGTTGGGTGTGGCGGTCCTGGGTGCCGGACACATGGGAGCCGACCATATACGTCGGATCGACCGTGTGGTGAGTGGTGCTCGGGTCGCCGCGGTGGCGGATCCCGAGACCGGCCGGGCCAAGGACGCCGTGGCCGGGATCGACGGTGTCGCGGTCCATGCCGAGGTGTCGGCGGCGCTCGACACACCCGGCGTACAGGCGGTGCTGATCGCCTCCCCCGGACCCGCGCACGAGGAAGCCCTGCTCGCCGCCTTCGAGCGCGGCCTGCCGGTGCTGTGCGAGAAGCCGCTGGTGCCGGAGTCCGCGGGCGCGCTGCGGGTGGTGGAGGCCGAGGCGCGGCTCGGCCGGCGGCTGACCCAGGTCGGGTTCATGCGCCGGTACGACGCCGAGTATCAGCGCCTCAAGTCCCTGCTGGACAGCGGGCGGCTGGGCCGTCCGCTGATGCTCCACTGCACGCACCGCAATGTCTCGTCGCCGCCGGACTTCACCTCGGCGATGCTGGTCAACAGCTCCGTGTCGCACGAGATCGACGCGGCCCGCTGGCTGCTGGGCCAGGAGCTCACGGCGGTGAGCGTGCTGCGCCCGCGACCGTCCTCGCATGCCCCGGCGGGCCTCATCGATCCTCAGTTCGTACTGTTCGAGACCGCGGACGGCGCCCTGGTCGACGTCGAGGTCTTCGTCAACTGCGGCTTCGGCTACCAGGTGCGGTGCGAGGCGGTCTGCGAGTCGGGGAGCGCCCGGATCGGGGAGGGGCACACGATGGTGGTGACGTCGGCGGCCGGTGCGTACGAGGAGGTGGCGCAGGACTATCTCGTACGGTTCGCCGACGCCTACGACCGCGAGGTGCAGGCGTGGGTGGACGCCACCCGGGCGGGCCGGGTCACCGGGCCCAGCGCCTGGGACGGGTACGCGGCGTCCGCCGTCGCCGAGGCGGGGGTCCGGGCGCTGGAGAGCGGCGGCCGGGTGACCGTCGAACTCGCCCCGCGCCCGGACCTCTACGCGTTTATCAGCCGCTGACGCTCGCCGCGCCCGACTCGATGTGCCCGGTGAACCGGCGCGACCAGCTCGCGTCGGAGTCGACGGTGATCGTGAAGTCGTACCAACCGTCCTGGTACGCCACCGCGTTGAAGAAGTCCTCCGTCGAACCGCCCGCGGCGACGGTGTATGTCCAGGGCCCGTCGCCGCGGTAGTGGTTCGAAGTGATCGTGAACTTCACCGAGGACGCGGAGGAGTTGGCCATCTTGAAGTAGATGGCGGTCTTCCCGGTGCCGGGTTCGGTCGCGTAACGGGTGCTCACCTCGGCCGACTTGCCCGCCAGCGTCGCGTCGCCCTTGAAGCGGCGCAGGAAGCGGTTGGGGCCGGCCATGGAGATGTCGTACTTGCCGTCGCCGTACCCCGAGCCGATGCTGAAGTAGTCGGAGGCGGTGCCGCCCGCGTCGACCGTGTACTGCCACGGCGTGGTGTCGCGGTAGGCGTTGGGGTGGACCGAGAAGTGCGCGGCGCTCTTGGCGGGGGTGCCCTGGTTGGCCATGGTGAACCAGGCGAGGATCTTGCCGCTCGCGCCGAACTCCAGGTGGTCCAGGTGGCCGCCCGGCTGATACGGCAGGGCGCGGGCGGGCCGGGTGCCGGACTCCTGGGCGGGCAGCGCGTTGGTGGTAGGCACCGGGTTGGGCAGCGGGCCGCAGGTGTCGTACCCGATGACGCTCGTCGCGGGCAGCGAGGCGGCGCCGTACACCGGATGCGCGAAGTCGAAGACGCCGGCCAGGTCGCCGGTGACCTTGCGGCGCCAGGCGCTGATGTTGGGGCACGCGGCGGGCTTGCCGAGGGCGCTGGTCCAGGTCTCCAGGAAGCGCAGGACGGAGGTGTGGTCGAAGACCTCCGAGGAGACCCAACCACCGCGTGTCCAGGGCGAGATGACCAGCATGGGGACGCGGAAGCCGAGGCCGTACGGGACGCCGTTCAGGAACTCCCCCGCGGTGCCGGCGGGCGGCGCCGGGGGTGGGACGTGGTCGAAGAAGCCGTCGTTCTCGTCGTAGTTGAGGAACAGGACGGTCGAGTCGAAGACGTTCGCGTCCGCGGCGAGCGCCTTGTAGACCAGGTCGACGAAGTGGGCGCCGTCGCCGGGCGGGGCGTACGGATGCTCCGAGAAGGCCTGGTTGGCGACCACCCAGGAGACCTGGGGCAGGGTGCCCGCGAGGACGTCGGCCTTGATGGCGGCGGCGATGTCGTCGGGCGTGGAGCCGGTGACCTTCGGCACGGAGGCCATGCCGCGGTCGTACAGCGGGTCGCCTGCCTTGGCCGAGGCGAACTTCTTGAAGTAGGCGCAACCGTTGTCGCCGTAGTTGTCCTGCGCGTTCTGGTAGACCTTCCAGGTCACCCCGGCCGCTTGCAGCGCCTCCGCGTAGTTCTGCCAGGTCAGTCCGGACTCGTCGCCCCCGTCGTAGCTGGAACCGTCGACCTTGCCGCTCCACAGGTACGTACGGTTGGGGCCGGTGGCGCTGAGCGAAGAGCAGAAGTAGGCGTCGCAGATGGTGTAGTTGTCGGCGAGCGCGTAGTGGAACGGGATGTCGGAGCGGTCGAGGTAGCCGAGCGAGCGTACGTTGCCGACGCCCGAAACCCAGTTGTCGAGCCGCCCCTTGTTCCAGGCGGAGTGCTGCGAGGACCACGAGTGCGGGAGGTCGCCGTTGCACTGGGCGAGGGTCTCGCCGTCCTTGCCGCCCGCGGCGGGCGTGGAGCTGAGCTTCCACGGGTACTGTCTGCCGCTGCCGTTCGGCTGGTTGAAGACGGAGTTGCCGCCGGACAGGGTGATGCCGCTGCGGTCGTCGAAGCCGCGGACGCCCTTGAGGCGGCCGAAGTAGTGGTCGAAGCTGCGGTTTTCCTGCATGAGGATGACGACGTGCTGTACGTCCGAGATCGTGCCGGTCGCCGTTGCCGCGGTGTCGGCGGCCGCCGCCGGACGCGAGCCGACGCCCATCGCGGCGCCTGCCGCCACGGATGCGCCGAGCCCCACAAAGCCCCTTCGGCTGATCGGTGTCATTCGCCCGCCCTCGTCACTGGAGTGCCCCTGCGGCACACCGCGCGCAAGCGTGCACGGGGTGATCGTCAAGGTCCATACCTGTGTGGTGAGGCGCGGGTGAACAGCGGTCGAACCTCGCCGAGTGGACGGATCCGACGCGTCTGCGGCCTTGCTGCCCGGCACGGCACCGCGAGCACGATCCGGCGCGAGTCCGCCCGTGACACCGCGTCAGGCCGCGGTCGGAAGGTCCGCAGGGATGTCACGGGGCGTGGGGCGCGTCCCGGTCCGGGTCGGGGACGAGGATCACCTTGCCGGTGACGGTGCCGGACTCGGCCAGCCGCATGGCTTCCGCGGCCCGGCCGAGCGGGATGCGGGCCGCGACCTGCGCGGTGATGGCGCCGTCGGCGAGCAGGGCGAAGACCTGGCCGAGGTCGGTACGCAGGCGCTCATGGAAGGCGGCCGAACGGCGCTTGCCGGCCCAGATGTTGTAGAAGTGCGTACGTCGGCCGTTGGGCAGGAACTTCCAGAGGAGCAGCCGTCCGATGAGCTTGAGGATCGGCAGCTTGGAGGATCCGGCGATGTCCCGGGTGGCCGCGCTGCCGTACGAGACGAGCGTGCCGCCCCGGGCCAGCAGACCGAAGGAGTCGACGATGCCCTCGCCTCCTACGTGGTCGAAGACGGCGTCGACGCCGCCCGGCGCCAACTCCCGCACCCTGGCGGGCAGATCGGGCGCGCGGTAGTCGACCGGGGTGGCGCCGAGCGCGCGCACCGCGTCGTGATGCCGGGGCGAGGCGGTGCCGATGACGCGGATGCCGGCGTGGGTGGCGAGCTGCACCAGCGTGGAGCCCACGCCGCCGTTCGCCCCGTGCACCAGTACGGTCTGGCCCGCGCGGACCCTGGCGATACGGTGCAGCATCTGCCAGGCGGTGATGCCGTTGACGACCACCGTCTCGGCGTCGCCGGGATCCAGTGTGCCGGGGACCTCGACGAGATCGGTGACGGGCAGTACGACCCGGCTGGCCCAGCCGCCGACCTTGGTCAGAGCGGCGAAGCGCCGGCCGACCAGTGACGCGTCCACCCCCGCGCCGACCCGGACCACGACGCCGACCAGGTCGTAGCCCGGCACGAAGGGGAACGGCGGCTGGTCGTAGTACTTGCCGCGGCGCATCTGCTGCTCGGCGAACGACACTCCGGAGGCCTCCAGGGCGAGGACGACCTCACCTGCGGTGGGCTGCGTCGCGGGACGCACACGGATCTCGAGGCCCGAGGGCTCCACGACTCCCGGGAGGACGACTTCGGTCACCACATCGGCCACAGTCTCCGTGTCCATGACGGTCAGAGCTCCTTCGTTATAACTTCTCGTGTTCGTGATAGGTTCTAACGAGAGCTTGCTCCTCTATATTCCGTAAGTCAAGGGCCACCCGAGAAGACGAAGAAGGCGACGACATGGCGGCAGAGAACCGCACGGAGCCCGGCCTGCGCGATCGGTTCCGCGCGCAGGTACGGCAGGAGGTCAAGACCGCGGCACTGCGACAGCTGGCCGAGGGAGGCCCGGAGGCGCTGTCGCTCAACGCCATCGCCAAGCAGGTGGGCATGACGGGGCCCGCGCTCTACCGCTACTTCACCAACCGGGACAGCCTGCTGACCGAGCTGGTGATCGACGCCTACGGGGACCTGGCGTCCGCACTCGCCCGCGCGGCCGACGCCGGCGCGACGGACGCGGTCGCCCGTCTGACCGCGGTCGTCCGGGCCTTTCGCACCTGGGCGCTGACCGAGCCACACCGCTACCGGCTCCTGTTCCGGGCACCCCTCCAGGGCTACGACGCACAGTCCACGAACCTGGTCGAGGCCTCCCAGCCCGCCATGACCGTCGTACTGGAGGTGGTGGGCGCCCTCGCGAAGCCGGACACGGCGGTTCCGGAGGGCCCGGCAGCCCAGTTCCGGGAGTGGATGAAACGGCACGGAATCGAGGACGTGCCGGAGGCGGTCGCCGCGCGAACCACCATGCTGTGGGCCCATCTGCACGGCCTGGTGAGCCTGGAGATCGAGGGCAACTTCAGCTCGATGGGCATCGACCCGGCCACTCTCTACGAGACCGAGGTGAAGGACTTCGTGCGCTCGCTCTGAGCCCCGGCTCGGCCTGATCCGCGTTTGACGGATCCCACAACGGAGCAGGCTTCGCACATATGCCCCTCGAACAGAAGAATGAAGGGCGGGCACGCGCACCCGGCAGACCATCAAGTCACGTACGCCATCTACGACTTGACCATGCCGGACGCGTACCGAATCGGTCCCACGCAGCCGGTCCGTGAGGACTGCGGCATATGCCAGAAGCACCACCGTATCGGGTGTTGCCAAATCCCTTACAGCGCGTCGCGGGCTGTGCAACAGTCGTAACGGTCCTTCCGTCAGCCTTGGTCGTACCGTCCCCGCATCGGAGTACGCAATGCCCTCCCATCTCTCTGCGGACCGCCCAGCCGCTCAGCCGCCCCAGCGCGGCACGGTCGACGCGCTCATTTCGCAGACGCGGCGGCTGCGCGGCGAGGTGGACGCCGTACGGCGTGACGCGCCCGCCGACGGCGAGGATCCGCAGGGACGCTGGCAGCGTGCGCTGTGCAATCTGGCGATGCATCAACTGAACGATCTCGACGAGCACTTGGGCCAGTTGCGGGACGGACCACCGCCTGTGCCCGTCCAACCCGCAGCCGTCCCCGCCGCCCGAGCCGTGCCGGCCGCATCCCGGCGCGGCTCGCTGCTGAGCCGGGTCGGCAGCGCCGAGTGGAACCTGCTGACGGACGAGGCCAGTTGGTCCGGTGAGCTCTATCAGATCCTGGGCCGCGATCCCGCCGCTCCCCCGCTGACGCTCGACGAACTTCCGTCGCTGGTGCTCGACGAGGACCGGCGGATGCTGACGGCGATGGTCACGGAGTGCCTCATCGACGCCAAGCCCATCGACGGGGAGTTCCGCATCATGCGCCCCGACGGCGGGGTGCGGACCGTACACATGATGGGCGAGCCCGTGCTCGACGCCGACGGCAGCACCGCCTCGATGTGGGCCGTGCTGCGCGACGTCAGCGAACTGCGCCGCAGCCAGCGGACGGTGAGCGAGACCCGTGACTCGCTGCAGCGCGAGCGGCACATCGCGCAGACCGAGCACCGGCTCGCGGTCGAACTGCAGGAGGCCGTACTGCCGCCGTGGCGCGGTTCCCTGCGGTTCCCGCAGGGGGGTCCCGGGACCCTGGACCTCGCCGCGCACTATCTCCCGTCGTCGACCAGCGCACTGATCGGCGGCGACTGGTACGACGCCCTCGAACTCCCCGACGGGGACACCCTGTTGAGCGTCGGTGACCTCACCGGCCACGGAGTCGCCGCGACCTCGGGCATGGCGATGCTGCTCGGCGCCCTGCGCGGTATGGCCGTGACAGGCACCCGGCCGGGCCAACTCCTGTCCTGGCTCAACCAGTTGCTCGACGCCTCCGTCCAGCCGGCTCTGGGCAGCGCCGTCTGCTGCCGCTACCGGCCCGAGACCCGCACCCTCAGCTGGGCGCAGGCAGGACACCCCGCCCCGCTGCTGTTCCGCAACGGGACGGGGCGCGCGCTGCCGGCACCGGACGGTGTGCTGCTCGGGGCGACCACGGGTGCCGTCTACGGGCAGGCCGAAGAGCCACTCGAAGAGGGCGACCTGCTGCTCCTGCACACCGACGGACTGGTGCCGTGGCGATCGGGGTCCCCCCGCTCGGGAGCTGCCGAGAGCGGAGGAGGAGCGGCGGCCGTCCAGAGGCTGCTCGACCTGGCCCCGCGCTTCGACGGGACCCGCACGGCCCAGGACTGTGTACGGATGGTTGTCGAGGAATTCGGCGAGACCGAGCGCGAGGACGACGCCTGCGTGCTCATCGCCCGGGTCGGCTCCTGAAGCCAACCCGTGTTGCCGACACGGGCCCCCTTACGCCCGCGCGCTGCCGCCGCCCCGTGGCTTCAACGAGCCGTTGGGCAGGGCGAGTTTGATCTCCTCCCGCAGATCGTGGATCTTCGGATAGCTGGAGTACTCCCCGGTGAGCCGGTACATCTCGCGCAGCCGGTCCCAGGTGCGGTGGGATGAGTTGGATCCCATCGACGTCAGGGCCAGTCGCGCGTACCGGTCGGCCTGTTCGGGATCGTCGGCGATGAAGCAGGCCGACGCCAGGGAGATGTGGTCGAAGATCTTCGACCGCTCCCGCCCCGACTCGCGCAGCTTCAGTGCCTCCTTGGCATGACGCTGGGCGGTGGCCGCCGCGGCCGGCTCGTGTTCGGCGAGGGTGCGGTAGGCGAGCGCCTGCATGCCGTGCATGTCGGCCTCGTCGAACAGCTGCATCCAGCTCGGCGGTGGTACGTCACCCCGGTCGGAGACGAACAGGTCCTCCGCCCGGCCCAGGGTGCGCCGCATGGCCTGGCCCTTGCCCATGGAGGCCTGTGCCCAGGCTTCGATGGTGTAGAGCATGGCCTGGGTGCGGGGCAGGGTCTCCTCGCCGGAACCGGACTTGGCGAGTTTCATGAGATCGAGTGCGTCGTCGGGCCGGCCCAGGTGCACCATCTGGCGAGCCGCTCGGGAGAGCGCCTCCCCGGCGCGGGGCCGGTCACCGCCCTCACGGGCCGCGTGGGCGGCGATGACGAAGTACTTCTGAGCCGTGGGCTCCAGGCCGACGTCGTGCGACATCCAGCCCGCGAGGACGGCGAGGTTGGCGGCGACGCCCCACAGGCGCCGCTGGAGATGGTCGGGGTGCCGGTAGGAGAGCATGCCTCCCACTTCGTTGAGCTGGCCCACCACAGCCTTGCGCTGGAGACCGCCGCCGCGGGCGGCGTCCCAGGCCCGGAACACCTCGACCGAGCGCTCCAGTTCCTCGATCTCCTGCGACCCGATGGGGGCGGCCTCGTAGCGGTCGAACCCAGCGGGGTCGGCGTGCAGGGGATCGTCGAATCGGGGAGCGTCGGCGGACAGCGTCGGATCGGTGTGCAGCCAGTCGTGCATAGCAGTGCTGAGTGCGGATCCCGCGGCGAGCGCGGCACCCGCGCCCACCAAGCCGCGTCGGTTGAGCATGAGGTCCATTCCCGTGAATTCGGTGAGGACCGCAGCAGTCCGCTCGGGCGCCCAGGGCACTCCGTCGGGATGATCCACACTCCCGCCGCCTTGCCGTTTCCCCGCGCGCCCGTGCCGGACCAGACCGAGGTCCTCGATGGTCACGACACGGCCGAGATGCTCGGTGAACAGGGCCGCCAGCACCCGCGGTACGGGATCGCGCGGGATCTCTCCCGTGTCGATCCAACGCCGCACCCGTGAGGTGTCGGTCGCCAGTTGGGGGTGGCCCATGGCCGCCGCCTGCCGGTTGACCATTCTCGCGAGTTCGCCCTTGGACCAGCCGACGAGGCCGAACAGGTCCGAAAGGCGGGTGTTGGGTTGTCCGTTCACGTCAAGCCCCCAGGTTCTCGGCTGATTTGACAGTAACCGCCTGTCAGTTGCTGAGCGACTATTCGCCAGGGTTCGCCAGGGTGCGCCAGATGGTGTGCCACTCGGCATCGGGTGTCAGGTAGGAACGCGCCACCCCGACCCGGTTGCCTCAGGGACATTCCCCAGGGTGCACCAGGGCGGCCGGGGCGGGTAGCGCGGCAACTTGCAGGCACACGAAGGGATCTGTTTCGCCCATGTACACAGCATCGTCCTCCGTGTCCGCTCCGCCCCGGTCGCTGCACCCCCGCCCGGCGGGCAGCGGCCCCTACCTCGACCCCGCGCGCCCGGCGGCGGCTCCCGTACTCGGCGCCGGCAGGACGCGGCGCGTTCCGGGGCTCGGCACCCAACCGCTCAGCGGGAGAATCGACTTGTCCGGCCCTCAGGGCGCGCAGCTGCGCACGGCGATCGCGTCGGTGCACCGGATCTGCCCGGAGTTCGCTCCGGTCCAGGTGCTGCGCCGCAGCGGACGCTCCGTGCTCCTGGTCGGCACGACCGGGCGCAGCACGGCCGTCGCCAAGTGTTTACTGGACCACTCCCCCGTCTGGGCCGAGCGGGTCCGGCATGAAATAGCGGCCTACCGCTCGTTCGTGCGGCACCGGCCACCGGTCCGGGTGCCCCGGCTGATCGCGGCGGATCCGGACAACTGCACCTTGGTGATCGAGCGGATGCCGGGCCGGGTGGCCGCTCTCCAGCGCCATCCGGCCGAGGCTCCGCCCCGCGCGGACATCCGGGCGGCACTGGGCGCGATCTGCCGGCTGAACGCGTGGCGGCCACCGGCGGGAACGTTCGACGCCCCGCTGGACTACGCGGAGCGGATCTCCCGTTTCCATGAGCTGGGTCTGCTCACGGACCGGGACATGGGCGATCTGCAGAAGCTCGTGCACGGCATCGCCCACTCGGCGGGCCGGCAGGGCATGGGCCAGTTCTGTCACGGCGACGCCCTCCTGTCCAACGTTCTCCTCTCACCGGCCGGTCCAGTGCTGGTGGACTGGGAGCATGCGGGCTGGTACTTGCCGGGATACGACCTGGCGACGCTGTGGGCGGTGCTCGGGGACGCTCCCGTGGCGCGCCGTCAGATCAGTCAGCTCGCGCAGTCGGCCGGTCCGGCGGCACGGGACGCCTTCCTGGTGAACCTGATGCTGGTACTGACCCGTGAGATCCGTACGTACGAGACGGCCGTGCAGCGCTCGATGCACGACACGACCCCGGCGGCACCGGGACCGGCCCACCCGGGTGCTGCGCCGTCCGGCGAGGAACAGCGGCTGCTGCTGAGGCGGCTGCACGACGACTGCCAGTTGGCCCGACGGGCCGTCCGAGCGGCGGTCGGCACTCGCTGACGGGGACGGAGGTCCGCGGTTGCGCCTGGACAGCGGCGCACCGCGGGCCTTCGTCATGTCCGGGTGTTGCCCGCCATCTGGCGTCCCCGTTTCCGCGGTCCCTGTTTCCAGGTGTCCCCCGTTCGGGTTATTGGTCCACTCCACTGACGCCCCGCAGGCCGGGTCACCGCCGCCACGAAACCCGCCACACCCGCCGTTGACATGGGAAATCGCCTGCCTCTGGGCATGATTGACGGATCGTCGGAGAGCCGATACCACTGACGCGTTCGGCCCCCGCACGCCCCACCGCGCCCGACCGTCCCAGGAGGCTGCTTTGCGAGGATCCGCCCCCGGCCCCAAGGCCACCGCCGGGCACAGACGCACGCGCAGGACCGCGGGCGCCGTCGCCTCGGCGGCGCTGCTGCTGCCGCTGCTCGGCGCGGCCCCGTCCGGCACCACCGAGCAGGTCTCCTCCGCACAGTTGCAGAGGGCCTTCGGCGCCGCGGCCGCCGAGTACCACGTGCCGCAGAGCGTCCTGCTCGCCGTCTCCTATCTGCAGTCCCGCTGGGACGCGCACGCCGGTGCCCCGAGCGTCAGCGGCGGCTACGGCCCGATGCACCTCACCGACGCCCGTACGGCGATCGCCGAGGCACCGCACCACAGCGAGGGCACGGAGGACGCCCGCGGCGACAGCTCGCGCGCTGCCCTCCTCCCCGACACCAAGGTGCCGGAGAACTCCGAACTCCCGGCCCGGCTCAAGACGTTGACGAAGGCGGCCGAGCTCACCGGCCTCCCGGCGGAGCAGCTGCGTACGGACGCCGCCGCGAACGTCGAGGGCGGCGCCGCGCTCCTCGCCGCCGCGCAGCAGGACCTCGGCGAGCCGCTGAGCGACGACGCGGCCGCCTGGTACGGGGCGGTGGCACGTTTCTCGGGCGCGGACGACACGGCGACGGCGGCGACGTACGCCGATGACGTCTACGAGGTGATGCGCGGCGGCGAGGAGCGCACCACGGACGCCGGTCAGCAGATGGCGCTCGCCGCCCAGCCCGAGCTGAGCCCCGACACGGCACAACTCGGGCGGACGGGGCTGCGTACGGTCTCCGCAGATGGCACGGAGTGCCCCAAGAAGGTGTCCTGCGAGTGGATCCCGGCCCCGTACGCGGAGTTCGGCGAGGGTGACTACGGCAACCACGATCTCGGCGACCGGCCCGCGTCGCAGAGCATCAAGTACATCGTCATCCATGACACGGAAGGCACCTGGGACGGCGTCCTGAAGCTGGTCCAGGACCCGACCTATGTGTCGTGGAACTACACCCTGCGCTCGACCGACGGTCACATCGCCCAGCATGTGCAGGCCAAGGACGTGGCCTGGCACGCGGGCAACTGGTACGTCAACGCCAAGTCGATCGGACTGGAGCACGAGGGCTTCCTGGCCTCGCCGGACGCCTGGTACACGGAGGAGATGTACCGGGCCTCGGCGCGGCTGGTGAAGTACCTCTCCAAGAAGTACGACATCCCGCTGGACCGGCAGCACATCCTGGGGCACGACAACGTGCCGGGCCCGACGACCGCCACCGTCCCGGGTATGCACACCGACCCGGGCCCGTACTGGGACTGGCAGCACTACTTCACGCTGCTGGGGCACCCCTTCCACCGCACATCGAAGCACGGCGGCGGGCTGGTGACCGTACTGCCGGACTTCACCGACAACCAGCCGGTGTACACGGGCTGCGTCACCAAGGGCGTGCCCTGCGCGGCGCACGGCTCCAGTGAGGTGCGCCTCTACAGCGCGGCGGACGAGAACGCGCCCCTGATCAAGGACATCGGGCTCTATCCCAAAGGCGACGCCTCGACCACCGGTGTGAACGACGTCGCCTCGCGTGTCTCCACCGGGCAGCGGTACGCGGTCGCCGGCCGTGACGGCGACTGGATGGCGATCTGGTACCTGGGCCAGAAGGCCTGGTTCAAGAACCCGCAAAAGCAGCCGACGGCGGTGAACGCGTCAGGGCTGGTCGTCACGCCCAAGGACGGCCTCACGGAGATCCCCGTCTACGGGCGCGCCTACCCGGAGAAGGAGGCGTACCCGACGGGCGTCCCCGTCCAGGCCGTCTCGCCGCTGCCGTACAAGCTGCTCGAAGGCCAGCGGTACGCGGTCGGTGACAAGGTGCCGGGCGAGTACTTCTACGCGCCGACCTTCGACACGGCAGGGCACACGGTCGTGATCGGCACGGACATGTACTACGAGATCCAGTTCGGCCACCGGGTGGCGTTCGTGCGGGCTGCGGACGTGGAGGTGATTCCGTCGCACTCGTGACGGCTTGACCGGTTGACGGCCGGGGCCGGGTCCGCTTGCCGCGGGCCCGGCCCTGTCCGTCGCTCCGGCCGGGCCGCCGATCCGGCCGGTGGTCCCGAAGCGGCAATTGCCGGTGGCGAAGGCAATGACATCCGGTCACCGGAAGCGCTGTCGATGGACAGCTTCGGCCGTGCTCGGGCCAGTAAGCGACATGTAACCGCACCCGCAGTCCATGTGAGATGGGATGCCCGAATCACGGTAAGCGGCACACCTGGGGCGGGCATGGGCGACTTTGTCGGAGAGACTTCAACTCGGCCCGCCGATGCGGCAGGCCCTCACCACTGTCGGTACGACATCGAGCAGCACAGGGCGGGTCCAGGAGGCGCGGAGGAGAGGTTTCGCGGGCTGCTCGAAGCGGCGCCCGACGCCATGGTCATCGTCGACGACACCGGCACCATCAAACTCGTCAACGCCCAGACCGAAGCCCTCTTCGGATACCAACGCGAAGAACTCCTCGGCCACCCCGTCGAACTCCTCGTTCCCGGCCGTTTCCGCGCCCACCACACCTTCCACCGCGACGGCTACGCCAACAACCGCCAAGTACGCCCCATGGGCGCCGGACTCGAACTCCACGGCCTCCGCAAGGACGGCACCGAATTCCCCGTCGAAATCAGCCTCAGCCCCCTCGAAACCACCGACGGCCTCCTCGTCTCCGCCGCCGTCCGCGACGTCAGCGACCGCAAGGCGGCGGAGGAAAGGTTTCGGGGACTGCTCGAAGCGGCGCCCGACGCCATGGTCATCGTCGACGACACCGGCACCATCAAACTCGTCAACGCCCAGACCGAAGCCCTCTTCGGATACCAACGCGAAGAACTCCTCGGCCACCCCGTCGAACTCCTGGTCCCCGGCCGTTTCCGCGCCCACCACACCCACCACCGCGACGGCTACACCAACAACCGCCAAGTACGCCCCATGGGCGCCGGACTCCAACTCCACGGCCTCCGCAAGGACGGCACCGAATTCCCCGTCGAAATCAGCCTCAGCCCCCTCGAAACCACCGACGGCCTCCTCGTCTCCGCCGCCGTCCGCGACGTCAGCGACCGCAAGCGCGCCGAAGCCCGTATCAACGAGCTGGCCGGACTGGTGGAATCGTCCCAGGACGCGATCCTCGCCAAGACCCTGAACGGCGACATCACTTACTGGAACGCGGCGGCCGAGCGGCTGTACGGATATTCGCGGGCCGAGGTCGTGGGCCGGCACGTGTCGCTTCTGGCGCCGTCGGAGCGCCGGGACGAGATAGACGTACTCCTGGACCGGCTGCGCAACGGGGAGAAGGTCGAGCACTTCGAGACACTGCGGCTCACCCGCTGCGGTGGCCTGCTGGACGTCGACATCACCCTGTGGCCCACCCGTGCCCCGGACGGCGCGATCATCGGGGCCTGCGCCATCGTCCGTGACATCAGCGACCGCAAGCGGGCCGAGGCGGAGCTGACCTTCCTCTACGAGCAGCAGCGGCATATCGCCCTCACCCTGCAGCGCAGCCTGATGGGCACGCCGCCCGCCATCCCCGGTCTCTCCACGGCGAGCCGCTACCGGCCCGCCACCCAGGGGGCCGGGGTGGGCGGTGACTGGTTCGACCTGATCCCCCTGGGGGCCGGCCGGGTCGGGGTGCTGATCGGCGACGTGATGGGCCGCGGTCTGGATGCCGCCGCCGTGATGGGGCAGCTGCGGTCCGCCGCGCATGCCCTGGCCAAGACCGGTATGCAGCCCCGCCAGCTCATGCAGGCCCTGGAGGCGGTCGTCGGGGACCTGGACGTGCCCGACCAGCTGGTCACGTGCTGCTATCTCATCATCGCCGCCGACGCGGGGGAGGTGACGGTCTGCTCCGCGGGGCACCTGCCGGTGCTGGTGGCCACTCCCGGCGACGGCGCCCGGTCTCTCCCGGCGCCCGTGAACGCGCCTCTCGGTGTCGGCGACGTCCTCTATCAGCAGTCCACCGCGGTCATGCCGCCCGGTGCCACGCTCGTCCTCTACACCGACGGTCTCATCGAAACGCCGGGCTCCGACATCGAGGACCAGCTCTCCAAGCTCACCGCGACCCTGGGGGCCCTCTTCGTCACTGTCCCGGACCTGGAGGACGCCGCCGACCAAGTGCTGGCCGCCCTGCTGCCCGACGCCGAGGGTCATAACGACGACGTCACCCTGCTGTTCACCCGGCTGCCCGACGGGCCTCTGTCGTCCGTCACGACGGACCTGCCCGCCGTTGCCGAGTCCGTGCCCGAAGGCCGTGCCTTCCTCAGCAAGGCCCTCACCTCATGGGACTGCGCGACCACCGCGGACGACGCCCGGCTTCTTCTCTCCGAGGTACTGACCAACGCCGTCCAGCACGCCCAGGGGCCGATCGGCCTGCACGTGTGCCGGACCACCACCGATCTGACCGTCGAGATCAGCGACAGCAGTCCCCATCTGCCCCAGCCCCGTCCGGCGGCCGAGGACGAGGAGTCGGGCCGGGGCCTGATCCTCGTCCGCGCTCTCGCCGACGACTGGGGTGTGCGCCCCACGGACGAGGGCAAGACCACCTGGTTCACGCTCAGGCTGTGAGGCAACGGGTGGGCAAGGCCGAGGGCTTGGGCTGTTCACCCGGGATCCCGGCCTTGCCCGGCGGTCACGTTCAGCTCTGCTGGAACAGCTCCGCCGGCAGCGGCTTCAGCAGGGCGTACAGGTCGTCGGTGATGGGGCGGTCCCAGGCCGCAATGGTCACCAGTACGTTGTCGCTGCGGTCGAACTGCACGCAGGAGATGCGGGTCTCGGAGAGCTTGAGGCGGCGCACGATCAGGAGGTTGTCGCCCTGCATCACCGGCATGTCCTCGGTGCCGGTGACGGTGACCTCCTCCTCGTTCTCCAGCGCGATCAAGAGCTGGGCCACCTCGAAGGGGACCTCGTCCTCGGCGATGTCACGGGCCGGGGAGCCCTCCGGCAGATTGCCGATGATCATCGCGGGACCACGGCCGCCGAAGAGGTCGTAGCGCAGGAAGACGCCCTGGCAGCTGCCGTCGGGCGCGGGCAGCAGGCCGGCACCGAGATTGCCCGGCCAGTCGCCCGGGTCCATGGCCAGAACGTCGAAGTCGGGCCCGGCGGGAGTGGCGCTGCGGCGGCGGAGGAAGGACATGCCGCAATGGTACGTGCACGGGCGTGAAGCGGGCCCCGGGGGCGCCCCTGTGAGCGGCCAGGGAGATGGCTGTTCCCCGGTGTTGGGGACAGCGGTACCCGGTTACGGCGCCGGTTGTTCGCCCAGTGCGGCGGCGAGTCCCGTACGGTCCGTGCCGACCTTCCGGTAGACCGCCGACAGCATGCGTACGACGGCCTGCTCGTCGGTGTGCAGTTCCTCGGCGATCCGGGCCGTGTCGAGGCCACGGACGGTGAGTGCGGCGGCGGCCCGTTCACGGGCGGTGAGCGTGTCCGTCTCGGTGCTGTGCAGGCGCCGCGGCCGCAGACCGGCGGCCGCCAGCTCGTCACGGGCCTCCTCGACCAGCCCGTCGGCTCCGCACTGGACAGCCGCGTCGAGCCCCCGGTAGAGGTGTTCGGCGGCTTCCTTGGGGCGGCCGACACGGCGCAGCTCGGTGCCGAGGGCGACCAGGGCGCAGGCGAGCTCGTACGCGGCCGGGGAGCGCTCCAGGTGGCCTACGGACTCTTCGAGGAACTTGACGCGGGCCGAGCCGGAGGAGACCTCGGCGGCGGCGCGCAGTGCCTGGCCGATCGCGGAGGGGGTGCCGTACTGGCGGGCGCGGTTCACCGCTTCGAGTGCCGTGGTGACGGCGCGTTCCGGGGCGTCGTGGCTCTCGGCGCGGGCGAGGTGGAGCTGCCAGGGGCACCAGGCGGGGTTGCGCATGCCGCGTGGGTCGAGCCGGCGGCCGGCGGCCGCGAGCTCGGCGGCGGCGTCCTTGGTGAGGCCGCGGGCGAGCAGCAGCTCGCCGTGCACGGTCTGGGCGTCGGGAAAGGTCACGGCGGCCGGGAAGGGCGCCTCGAACGCGTAGTCCTCGGCGGTCCGTGCGGCCTCGGTTGTCCGGCCGCGGGCGAGCAGGACCTCGATGAGAGTGCCGACGGCGTACCAGTGGACGGGGGTGCCGGGCCCGACCCGCTCGGCGAGCCGGAGGCCCGCGCGGACGAAGTCCTCGGCCTCTGCGAGCCGGCCGCGGCGGTAGCGGACGTACCCGAGGATGGTGTAGCCGAAGGAGAGGTGGGCGCCGTGCCAGCCCTGGGCCTCGAAGTCGGCGATTCCGGTGGCGAACAGCTCCTCCGTGCGCCCGGGCCGGTCCGCGTACATGAACGTGAGGGCGACCAGGACGGGCACCTCGAAGCCACGGTCGGCCTCGGCCCAGCCGAGCCCTCCGGCGAGGGCGCGTTCGGCGTGGTGGAGGGCGATGTGGGCGGGTTCGCCGCGCAGGGTGGCGTCCCAGGCGCGCAGCCCGATGACGTACCGCTCGGTGAGCTCGCGGCCGGTGAGCCGGTCGGCGAGACGGGTCAGGCGGCGGGAGCGGGCGGGCGAGTCGGGTTCGTCGGAACGGAACGCGTCCCACATGAACTGCTCGGACTGCATGCGCAGCCGCACCCGGGCGTCGCCGGTCACGCGGATCTCACGGGCGAGGGTGTCGGAGGCCTCACCGAGGCGGTCGCTGTGGGCGAGGACCTGGGAGAGCCGGTAGACGATGTGGTGGCGCAGCTCCGGATCGGTGATGGGTTCTTCGAGGGCGGCGCGCAGATGGTTGACCGTGGTCGCCGGTTCGGTGAGCAGGGAGGCGCAGCCCAGCTCGTACAGGACGGCGGCCCGGTCCTCGAAGGGCGGCGGTTCGCGCAGGGCGCGGGCCAGACAGCGGCGGGCGGCGTCGGGGGCTCCGGCGCGGAGGGTCTCGCGGGCGGCGGCGCGCAGCTGCTGGACGACCCAGGTGTCGCCGTCGGGGTGGGTCTCCAGGAGGTGGCGGGCGGCGGCGGACGGGCCGAGGCCCTCGTCGATGACGCACCAGGCGGCCTGACCGTGCAGGGCGACGCGGACGCCGCCGGGAATGGCGCGGTAGACGGCGGTGGCGATGAGCGGGTGGACGAATTCGAGCGTGCCCCCGGCAGTCACCGGGCCGGTGAGGATGCGGGCGCCGCGCAGGGCGTCCGCGGCGTCGGCGGCCTCCTCGGAGCCGAGGCCGGCGACGGCGGCGGCGAGCGTCGGCTGGATCTCGGTGCCGAGCACCGCGCAGGCCCAGGCGAAGCGCACGGTGGAGGTGCCGAGGCGTTCGAGGCGGGCGATCAGGCCGCTGCCCTTGACGGCGGCGGCGAGGTCGCGCAGCAGATGCGCCCCCGCCTCCGTGGGGGTCAGTCCGCGGTCGCGGACCTTGGCGGTCAGCTCGACCGCCTCGAAGGGGTTGCCCGCGGTGACCGCCCAGCACTCGCGGCAGAACGCGTCGTCGGCCTGGGTGCCCAGATCCTCCCGTACGAGACGGGCGACGGCCGCCGCGCTGAGCGGTTCGAGGTCGATGGGGCGCTGCCCGGCGCGTCCCGGCAGTCCCCTGAACGCCTCGGCGTGGTCGGGGAGTTCGTCGGGCCGGTAGGCGACGGCGAGCAGCAGTGGGAGTTCCTCGGCGCGCGGCGCGAATCCGGCGAGCCAGCTCAGTGACTCCGGGTCGGCCCAGTGCGCGTCGTCGAGGACGAGCACCATCGGGGCGCGCTGCACCGCGAGGTGCGTGAGTACCCAGTCGAGGCCGTCGCGCAGGCCCTGCTGGTCGGGCGGGGCGCCCTCGGCCGGCGCGCACAGGCCGAGCGCGGGGCCGACGATCGCGTACCAACTCCCCAGCGAGGCCCGGAGTTCGGACTCCGACGACCCGGCGAGCTGGGGTTGCAGGAGCTGGCGGGCGACATGGAAGGCGACGCCCTGCTCCTGGTCGCCGCCGCGCGCGGACAGCACGGTGCAGCCCTTGGCGGCGGCGCGCCGCCGTACTTCGGCGAGGAGGGTCGTCTTGCCGATGCCCGCGCGTCCGGCGAAGGCGAGGAGCGCGCCGCGAGGACGCTCCGGTGGCTCACCACCGTCCCTGCGCACTCCGGTGAGCTCGCTCAACGCCTCTTCGGCGGCGGCGAGTTCACTCTCACGCTCGAAAAGCGTCCGACGGCTCCGTACGCTGCGCTGTCCCATGGGGCACCCCCTGCCACGGTGGTGCAGCCGGCGCGGGGAGCAGGTGCGCACCGTGACCTACAGGCAGCTCAGCGTACGCCCGGAGCGGCCCGGCCGCGCCCATACGACGACTACTGACCGGAACCGTCGGCCAACGGCCTTCGGCCTATGCGGACTTCTTGTGCCGCTCGTGGTGCCGGGCGACCCTGGCGCGGTTTCCGCACGACGGTTTGCACCACTCCTGGCGTGGGTGTTCCTTGATGAAGTACCGCACGCAGCGCGGCGCGTGGCAGGCGCGCAGGCGTTGCCGGTCGGGGCTCGCGAGGAAGGCGACGGCGGCTCGGGCGAGCAGGGCGGGCAGGGGTGCGTCCGCGCCCACGGCTTCCTGCCGTACGACGGGATCGGCGTCCTCGGCCCAGCCGAGGACGGGGACGGTCGGGACGAGCGCCGCCGCCGTGTTCAGGCACTCCACGGCCTGCGGTACGGGCAGCAGCCGGGCGGCGTCGGCCGGGCTCGGCTCGCCGGGGCGTACGGCGCGCGCGAAGAGGGCGCGGACGGCGGCGCGCACGTCGCGTACGGCGGTGAGCGTCACCGGATCGGCGACGAACCGGCCGGCTCCCGGCAGGGCGTCGGGGTGCGCCTGGACCCAGGCCGTCAGCCCGGCGGGATCGGTGAGATCGTCGGCGACACCGCCGTGACCGTCGTGCCGAATGGTCAGCGCGAGGTCCAGGGCGAGCCTGGCGTCCCCGCTGATCGAGTCGTCCATGGCGCTAATGATAGATCCAGCGGCTTCCATTAGCGCACGGCGGAGAGGCCCTCAGTCCCGGGCCGCAGCCGAGGCAGCCGCCCCTCCCCTGTACGCAGGTGGCGGGGCGGCCCCGACCGCTGTCAGCTCAGGTCAGATCGAACTCGCCCTCGCGCGCCCCCGATACGAACGCGCCCCATTCCGCGGGTGTGAAGATCAGAGAAGGGCTCTCGGGCCGACCACTGTTGCGCATCGCGATGAAGCCCTCGACAAAAGCGATCTGGACGTCTCCCCGCCCTCGGCTGCTGGACTGCCACTCCGCGTTGCTCAGGTCCAGCTCCGGCTTGTCCCAGCCCGCGAGCGGGTGCTGCTCAATGGTGCTTTCGGCCACGTCCGTGCTCCTCCCGGTTCGTCGTCCGCCGTCAGCCTAGCGATCGGTTCGGGCGGCGGACAGGCCACGTGAGGGGGACGGTTTCAGGAGGCGGGCGGCGCGGCGCCGACCAGCCACATCGAGAAGAACTGGGATCCGCCGCCGTAGGCGTGCCCCAGCACCCTGCGAGCCCCGTCGACCTGGTGATCTCCGGCCTGACCGCGCACCTGAAGTGCCGCTTCGGCGAAGCGGATCATGCCGGAGGCGCCGATCGGATTGGTGGACAGGACACCGCCCGACATGTTGACGGGAAGGTCCCCGTCCAGCTCCGTGACCCCGGACTCGGTGAGTTTCCAGCCCTCGCCCTCCTCGGCGAAACCCAGGTTCTCCAGCCACATCGGCTCGTACCAGGAGAACGGCACGTACATCTCGACGGCGTCGATGTCCCGGCGCGGGTCCGCGATACCCGCCTGCCGGTACACATCGGCCGCGCAGTCCTTGCCCGCCTGCGGGGACACGAAGTCCTTGCCCGCGAAGAGAGTGGGCTCACTGCGCATGGCGCCGCCGTGCATCCAGGCGGGCGGCCGGGGCGAACGGGCCGCCCCCGCCCGGTCGGTGAGGATCATCGCGCAGGCCCCGTCCGAGGACGGGCAGGTCTCCGAGTAGCGGATCGGGTCCCACAGCATCGGCGAGGCCTGGACCTTCTCCAGCGTGATGTCGTGCTCGTGGAGATGCGCGTACGGGTTCTTCAGCGCGTTGCGGCGATCCTTGTACGCGACGAGCGAGCCGACCGTGTCGGGCGCGCCGGTGCGCCGCATGTACGCGCGCACGTGGGGTGCGAAGAATCCGCCGGCCCCGGCGAGCAGCGGCTGCTGGAAGGGGATCGGCAGCGACAGGCCCCACATGGCGTTCGACTCGGACTGCTTCTCGTACGCCAGGGTCAGGACGGTTCCGTGGACGCGCCCCGCGATGAGGTTCGTGGCGACCAGGGCCGTCGATCCGCCGACGGAGCCCGCCGTGTGCACCCGCAGCATCGGCTTGCCGACGGCGCCGAGCGCGTCCGCGAGATACAGCTCCGGCATCATGACGCCCTCGAAGAAGTCGGGCGCCTTGCCGATGACGACGGCGTCGATGTCGGCCCACGTCAACTCGGCGTCCTCCAGGGCCCGCCCGGCCGCCTCGCGGACCAGTCCCGCGATGGACACGTCCCGCCGTGCCGCCACGTGCTTGGTCTGGCCGATGCCTACGACGGCCACGGGCTCCTTGCTCATCGGGCATCCCCTTCGAGTACGGCGACCAGGTTCTGTTGGAGGCAGGGGCCCGACGTGGCGTGGGCGAGCGCCCGGTCGGACTCGCCGCGGTGGATGCGGGCGGCGGCCTCACCGATACGGATGAGCCCGGCCGCCATCACCGGATTGGCGGCGAGCGCTCCCCCGGAGGGGTTGACGTCCACGCCGTCGTCAAGCCGGAGCGCCTTGCGCAGGACCACTTCCTGGGAGGTGAAGGGGGCGTGCAACTCGGCGGTGTCCACGGGCCGTTCGAAGGCTCCGGCCCGCTCGGCGGCAAGGCGGGTCGACGGCGAGTCGGTCAGATCGCGTACGCCGAGGCTGTGTGCCTCGATGCGGTGGTCGATGCCCCGGATCCAGGCGGGCCGTTCGCACAGTTCACGGGCCCGCTCGCCCGCGGCGAGGATCACGGCGGCGGCACCGTCGCCGATGGGCGGGCAGTCGCCGGTGCGCAGGGGACGTACGAGGTATTCGCCCTGAGCCCTCGAACCCCTCACCTGCGCGTGGGAGTTGGTGGCCGCCGACGAACGGCTGCGGGCGGCAACTCCGGCGAGCGCGGGCTCGTCGGTGTCGCCCGCGTCGATGAGCGCCTGCGCCTGAAGCGCGGCGAGCGCGACGGAATCCGGCCACAGGGGGGCCACGTAGTACGGGTCGAGCTGCCGGCTCAGGACGTCCCGTACGGAGCCGGGCGACGACTTGCCGTACGCGTACACGAGCGCGGTGTCGGCGTCGCCGGTCAGCAGTTTCGTCCACGCCTCGTACAGCGCCCACGCCCCGTCCATCTCGACGTGCGACTCGGAGATCGGCGGCCAGGCGCCCACCCCGTCGAGCGCCATCGTGAAGGAGAAGGCGCGGCCCGCGAGATAGTCGGTGGAGCCGGAGCAGGTGAATCCGATGTCGCTGGTCTTCAGGCCGGTCCGGTCGAGGACATCGTGCAGGACCGGGATGAGCATCTCCACCTCGGAGAGCTCGTCACTGGTGCGCCGATGGTCGGTCTGCGCGAAGGCGACGACGGCGATGTCCCTGATGGGCGGCATCTACACCAGCTCCTTGTACGTCTCGTAGTCCGCGTCCGGCTCGCCGGTGGGCCGGTAGTGGTCGGGATAGCCGCCACCGTCCGTCCACACCGGCTCCACACGCAGGCCCATCCGCACCTCGTCGTAGGGGATGCCGCCGATCCGGCCGTGCAGCGCGAGGTCGGCGCCGTCGAGGGCGATGTGCGCGTAGACGTACGGCACTTCGATGTCGAGGTTCCTCGCCTTGATGTTGACGATGCAGTACGTCGTGACGGTGCCGCGCGGACCCACCTCGACCTGTTCGGCCGTGGCGACGCCACACGTGGGGCAGGCACCCCTCGGCGGGACGTACACCTTGCGGCAGGACGGGCAGCGTTCGCCGACGTTGCGCCGGCCGGAGAGGGCGTTGATGTAGCCGGACTGGGCGCGGCCGGGTGAGTAGACGTAGTCGAGGCGGGCGGGGGCGACGATGCCGGTCACCATGTCCTCGAACCGGCCGTCGTGGCCGGTGAGTTGCTCCGCCGTCCCCTCGTACGGTTCGAAGCAGGCGATGTCCGTGATCCCGCCGGAACGCTCCTTCGCCCAGCGGATCCGGACGCGCATGCCGGTGCGTACGGCGTCGGGGCCCGGGGCGTCGAGGGCGTGCAGGAGGGCGGTGTCGGCACCGTCGAGTCGCACCAGGACCCAGGCGAAGGGGGTGCCGAGGGGCTGGCCCCTGCGGGGTTCGTGGTTCCAGGCCCAGGTGGTGACGGTGCCGGTGGGGGCGACCTCGACGAGGTCGTGTATCTCCTCGGCGGTGACGGGGTCGTACTCGACGGGCGGGACGAGGGTGCGGCCGTCGGAGGTGCGCACGCCGAGGACGACGCGCTCGCGCAGGCCGGTGAGGAAGGCGCTCTGGACGGGGCCGAGCGAGCGGGTGAAGGGGAATTCGACGACGAGGGGGGCTTTGAGGACTTCGGGCATCCCGGATGTCTCCTTCGGAGGTCGGATGGGCCATGCCTCCGTGGGAGGTCAGGCGCGCCGGTAGACGGGCGGGCGCTTCTCGGCGAAGGCCCGGGAGCCCTCCTTGGCGTCGGCGGTGTCGAAGATCGGCCAGCCGCGCCCCAGTTCGGCCGCGAGGCCGTCGGTCTCGGTCATCTCGGCGGTCTCGTACACGGACGCCTTGACGGCCTCGACGGCGAGCGGGCCGCAGGCGTTGATCTGCTCGGCGACGGCGAGGGCCTTGTCCAACGCGGTGCCGTCGGGCACGACATGGCCGATCAGGCCGATGCCGGCGGCCTCCCGGGCCGAGTACGGGCGTCCGGTGAGCAGCATTTCGAGGGCGTGGGTGCGCGGGATCTGGCGTTGCAGCCGGACCGTGGACCCGCCGATGGGGAACAGGCCGCGCTTTACCTCGAAGAGCCCGAAGGTCGCCGACTCGCCGGCGACGCGGATGTCGGTGCCCTGGAGGATCTCCGTGCCGCCCGCGACGCAGTACCCCTCGACGGCGGCGATCACCGGTTTGCGGGGGCGGTGGTGGCGCAGCATCGCCTTCCAGTGCAGATCGGGGTCGGCTTTCAGCCGGTCCCGGTACTGCTCGCCCTCCATGCCCTTTCCGGCCAGCGCCTTGAGGTCCATCCCGGCGCAGAAGGCACCCCCCGCGCCGGTGAGCACGATCGAGCGGATCGCGTCGTCCTCGTCGGCCTCGACCCAGCCGTCGTACAGACCGACCAGCATCGGCAGCGAGAGCGCGTTCCTGGCCTCGGGCCTGTTGAGTGTGAGCACCAGTGTGGCGCCTTCGCGCTGCACGGTGAGGTGTTCCGTCCCACCCATTGCCGTCCTCCCGTCTCGGATGCGAGAACAGGTTGCAGGAGGCGTCGAGCCAGTACAAGGGTTTTCTGACAGACAGTCAGATTTCTTCTGCCGGGACCCTTCACAGTTGGGTCGGGCTTTGCTCTGATGACCGTCGAGCCCAGGCCCTGTCGGGGCAGCCATGGACGTTCGGGGTCAGGAGGAGCGGTGGAGTACAACCTTGCCGACCTGTTCGAGTCGGTCGTCGACGTGGTCCCGGGCCGCGAGGCGCTCGTGTACATCGACCACCCCGGCACGGGTGCGGAGCGCCGGCTGACGTACGCGCAGCTGGACGCGGCCGCGAACCGTGTCGCGCACCACCTGATCGACAGCGGCATCCGCCCCGGCGAGCACCTCGGGCTCCACCTCTACAACGGTGTCGAGTACCTGCAGACCGTGCTGGGCTGCCTGAAGGCACGGATCGTGCCGGTCAACGTCAACTACCGCTATGTGGAAGAGGAGTTGGTCTACCTCTACCGCGACGCCGATCTGGCGGCCCTGGTCTTCGACGCGGAGTTCACGGACCGGGTGGCGGCGGCGCTGCCGCATGCCTCGGCACTGCGCCATCTCGTGCGGGTGGGGATTCCCGCGCCCGACGCGGTCGCGTTGGACGCGGTGGACTTCGCGGACGCCGAGGCGGCCGGATCCCCCGAGCGGGGTTTCCCGGCGCGTTCGGCGGACGACCAGTTCATCATCTACACCGGTGGCACGACGGGCATGCCCAAGGGTGTGATGTGGCGGCAGGAGGACCTGTTCTTCTCCGGCCTCGGCGGTGGCGCTCCGACGGGCGAGCCGGTCAAGCAGCCGGAGGAACTCGCCGAGCGCGTCGCGGCGGGCGGCGAGGGCATCACCTTCTTCCCCACTCCCCCACTGATGCACGGCACCTCGACGCTCACCGCCTTCATCGGCTTCAACTTCGGCCAACGGATCGTGATCCACCGCAAGTTCGTGCCCGAGGAAGTCCTGCGGACGATCGAGAAGGAGAAGGTCACCAGCATGTCGCTGGTCGGCGACGCGATGCTGCGACCGCTGATCGACGCGTTGAGCGGGCCCCTGAAGGGCACGGACTGTTCCTCCATGTTCAGCGTGTCGTCCTCCGGCGCGATCATGTCGGACACGGTGCGCGAGCAGTTCCAGGCACTCGTCCCGAACGTGATGCTGCTGAACAACTTCGGTTCGTCGGAGTCCGGCTTCAACGGCACCGCGACGGCGGACTCGGGCCCGGAGCGCGGCTTCCGGATCCGCGTCAACTCCCGTACGCAGGTGGTGGATCCCGTCACGCACGAGCCGGTCGCGGCCGGTGAACCGGGGCGGGTGGCGCAGCGCGGCCATGTACCCCTCGGCTACTACAACGACCCCAAGAAAACCGCCGAGACCTTCTTCCAGAAGGGCGACGAGCGGTGGGTGCTCCTGGGCGACATGGCCACGGTCGACGAGGACGGCATCGTCACCGTCCTCGGCCGCGGCTCCCAGTGCATCAACACCGGTGGCGAGAAGGTCTATCCGGAGGAGGTCGAACAGGCCCTCAAATCGCATCCGGACGTGTACGACGCCCTGGTCGCCGGCGTGCCCGACGAGAAGTGGGGCAACCATGTGGCGGCGGTCGTCCAGCTCCGCGAGGGCGCGAACCACCCGTCCCTGGAGGACATCCAGACGCACTGCCGCTCCCACCTCGCGGGCTACAAGATCCCCCGCCAGCTCGTCGTCACGGAGACCATTCAGCGGTCGCCGAGCGGCAAGGCGGACTACCGGTGGGCGCGGTCGGTGGCCGCGGAGGCAGCGCACTGAGAGTTCGAGTGTCCGAGAGCCACTACTCCCTCTCTATGGTCAGGTTTCCTCTTCACCGTCGGGTCCGGCCTCGGGGTACGACTGGGGGGCGGGGCCCCGCAGACGAGGGCGGGGCATTGAGGGTGGGGTCACCCCCAATTGCTTGAGGTACTGCCGGGTCACGTGCGCGACGACGGCCGGGAGGATGTCCGTGAACGCCTTCAGGGTGGGTACGCCGTTGACGGCGAGCTGGCAGTCGGTGCGCCGGCCCCGGTCCAGGATCGACGGCAGCGTCCGCTCCAGGTCCGCCGCCAGCTTGCGGCCCTCCTCGCCGTGGCACTGCATGTCGGACCGGTTCCAGGGGACGATCGCGCTGACCCAGGGCCGGGCGCTCGCGTCGAACGCCGCGAGCCTGCGCCGCCGCTCCTCGTCGGTGAGCGCCCACCGGTCGATGAGGAGGATCTCGGGCGTCGGCACCCTGCCCGCCTCGTCGAGGGTCTCGTCAGCGATCTCGTCGTCATCGAACGAGGAGACGGTGACCCGGTAGTCGAGCGACCGGATCAGGTCCTCCGCGAGCGAGGCCAACGGACGCGTCGACGCCGCGTGGTAAGGATTCCAGTCCTCTGCGTCCTCGCCATACGACCGGGGGTCGCGGTGCTCGGGGATGCTGTGCCGGGTGGGCGCCACCACGGTCAGACGGATGTACCGTGGGCCCTCGCTGCGCGGCCGGAAGGCAACCGGCGTACGAGCGTAGTCGCGGGGCTGGCCGGGCGGCAGCGGCGACTCCCGGGCCACCTGCACGATCCGCTGGGCCAGTCCGAGTACCACCTCCTCGTACTCGTCGCGAAGCCGTTTGAGCTTGATCAGACCATAGATGCCGTTGGCCGCGTAACGTGCACCGAACGCGGCCTGATCCACATGTATATGCCGTACGGAGTCGGGGAGTTGAGCGACTTCTACATGCGTCCACAGAGCGGGCACGAAGGCCGACACCGAACCGGCACCTGCGGTCCTCGCCTGTAGAACACGTTCGTTGAAGGCGAACCATTCCCGGCCGCAACTCTCACTCGTGAAGTAGCGCGGCGACAACAACGGAACGAACACCCGGCAGCTCGCCAGATTCTCACTGAGCTTTTCCGGCCACCCCTCCCCCGAGCGCAGCTCCTGGTCCATGAAACCCGCGGGCGTGCCCGCCGGAAGGTCCGTGAGCGCCATGATGTGGTCGCACAGATCCGTGAAGAGGACGTGCACCCAGTGATCCGGATCGCCGCCGCCGGGCCCCCAGGCCGGCGTGTGGGCGTAGCTCAGGAAGAAATACGGCCGACGGTCCGGCGTCGACTCGGTCGCGGCCACCAACCGGGACTTCGCGGGTTCCTGGCGCCGTCGACCGGACCCCGCACCGCCCTCCGCCGACAACCCCAGCAGCTCCAGCGTCCGCAGGGACGCGCTGCCGAACTCCTGGAGTTCCGCAGGAAGGCCGACCCCGCCGTCCGGGTCGTGTGCCACCGCGAGCAGTTGTCCGCTCCGGTTCTCCCGAGCCGCCATCCGGCGGCTCAGCCCCCGGTGGATCCGCCAGACGTCGTGCTCCGCGAGATCCTGCCTCAACCGGCGCCGCGCGGTTTCCGGAAGGCTCAGTTCGACCGTGCCCAGCTCGTCCGCATCGAGTGAGAAGAGTCCACTGGTGAGCAGTTCGGCGACATCGGCCACCGTCGATTCGGGCACGAGTTCCTGACGGATGAGGTGTAGCAGACGCATGCTCAGACGGTCGAAGGTGGAGCACAGGACCGCCAGCCGTGCCGCCGGGGGCGACGCCGTGCGCAGGAACCTCTCCGCGGTCACGGAACCCTGGGGCCTGCGCGCACTCCCCTCGGGCCGTCCCTTGCGGGGCACCAGCACCGCGCCGCAGCCTTCGGGGTCCGTACGCATGAGCGTTCGTGACCAGCGGTCCAGCGCATGGGGCGACATAGACAACACGGGAATGGGCAGCCAGTCGCCCTCCTTCTCGTCGTCCCCCTCCCGGGGCAGCAGCGGTGGCCGGTCGAAGTCCAGCCGGGAATTGACCGAGCCGGGGACCCCGTTCGAGACCCGGACGGTCGGCAGATCCAGCCCTGTTCTGCGCCACAGCTTGGTCGGCAGCGGATTGAGCAGGGCGACGGGCGTCGACGCAGCCCACTGGTACAACTGCCGCCACACCGCAGCCTCGTGCCAGCCCGGTGAGGCGCAGTCGGACACGGTCACCAGCAACCGGCGGGCGTCGGGGGACTTCAGCTGACCTGGGCTCATCAACCTGCCCTGGCCGTCGCGGAGTTCGGGGCGGCCGTCCGCCGCGAACCCGAGACTGCGCACCTGGAGTGTCCGGAACGCGCCCAGCCGGTCCAGGACGGCCGTGAAGTCGGCGACGCTCTCCCGCCACACCTGCATCGCGAGAGAGCGGTCGACCACCAGGACGAGGTCGAACCATCGCTCGGGGGCGGGCGTGAACACGGGGAGCAGTTCGCCGCTGCGGGCGTAGTCGTCGACCGTCGCGTCGATGTCCAGGGCCGGCCTGCGGCCCTGCCGCCACCGACGCTTCCAGGGCCGCAGGGCTCGGGTCACCTCCAGCGGCGACGGCAGGCCGGAGGCGCGCGCTGTCGCCACCGGGTCGCCCCGGACCCGCGAGTTCGCTCCGCCGAGCCGTTCATGCAGCGCTCGTTCCGTACTGGTGGGAGGCGGAGCCACGTCCCGCGTCGCGGCATCGGCGGCGGGTGGCGCGCCGGCCGACTGCGGCGACGACCGTGCGGCGGATTCGTCCTCCTTGTCCCCGTCCATGCGCGAGGCGAGCCAGAGCAGGTCGGCCAGCGCCGTGCCGTCGAGCCCGGGCATCAGGCCGCTCAGCGCGGCCACCGACCGTGCGATCCCGTCCTGGTCCGGGTGACCCTGATCAGGCACGGGACAGCTCGCGCAGGACGAGGTCCATGACTTCGCGCTTCTCCGCCCCTGCGAGGGTGCCGCTGCCGATCAACAGGTGGACGGCGTTCAGCAGTTGGTCGATGGCCAGGCTCTCGCCCGCCGTGAGGCGCTGGTGGAAGTCCTCGATCAGCGTGTCGGCCGCCGTGGCCCGTTTCGTGCCCGTGCCGATCCGCAGGTGTGCCTCCACCACCCTGCGCAGTTCGTCGACCGAGGGCTTCGGCATGGTGAACCGGATGCAGCGCCGCAGGAAGGCGGCCGGAAAGTCGCGTTCACCATTGCTCGTCATCACGATGAAGGGGAAGCTGTCGCATTGCACGAATCCCCCCTTGATGGGACTGAGAACGGGATCGCGCGGGTCACTGCCCCACTCGCGCACCTCTACGGCGGCCTGGAGGTTGCCGGTGCTGTACCGGGTGAGTTCGGGGATCTCGAACTCACCCCGCTCCAGTACATCGAGGAGATCGCTAGGCAGGTCCAGGTCACTCTTGTCGATCTCGTCGATCAGCAGGGCTCGCGGATGCTGGACGGGCAGCAGAGCCGTACCCAGCGGGCCCAGCTGCAGGAACGGTGCGATGTCATCCGCGCCGCCGAGACGTTGCGCGTGAATGCGCCCCAGGGCGTCGTACCGGTACAACGCTTCCTTGAGCGTGCTGCCCGAGGTGATGTGCCAGCGCAGTACGTCGCCGAGCTTGAGCTCCGCCGCCACCTGCTCGACCACCGTGGACTTGCCCGAGCCCGCCGCCCCGGTGAGCAGCAGCGGCCGGCGCAGCACGAGCGCGGCATTGACGGCCTTGACCAGGCCGGGCGGCGGTCGAAACTGCTGGTGGAGAGCCTGCCGGGGGAAGCTGCGCCAGGGAGGCGGATCGCCGAGATCCACATCCCGGGGCGTGCCGTCCCCGACGTAGAAGGGCTGCCAGGTCATTCGGAGTTCTCCCCCTCGCTAGTGGACTACGCGAACCAGTCGCAGAAGTCGAGCCATTCGTCGTCGTGCCAGACCGTCCGCCATTGGGCCAGGTGCTCCCAGCCGTCGAGTTCGGCCCGCGTCCCCTCTTCCCGGCTACGGCGGTAGGCCTCGCTGAACTCGTCGGGAAGGAGATGCCAGAACCGGTCGAGGCTCTCCTTGAACTGGTCCGGAACACAGCCCTCGGCCCCCGGCCAGAGCACGATCGGGGCGTACGCGAGCAGCAGCTCCATGATCTGCTCGAACCTCTGGGGCCGGTGTTTCAGAGCGACCGCCCGCGCGTACGGCCCGCGCCCCAGCCTCTTTCTGAGTTCCTCGGCCCGTTCCGTCTCCCGTGCGCCGAACCAGTCGACGGGCGCGTGTCCCGCTTCACACCCGCTCATCTTGGCCAGTTGACGTCTGGCACGAGGGTTGATCCATCGCAGGTGGGACGGCGGACAGATGCGCTCGCTCCAGCGCAGTACGACATCGTGCCAGTCGCCCAACCGCTCCCCGTAGTCGGTCTCCTCGGGCCGCCACCGCAGCAGCAGCCCCGCGGAAGCGGCGATCTCGACCCGCCGGAGCTCTACGCCGAGCTTCCTCGCCTGCGTGGACGCCCAGTCCACCACGTCCGCCAGGCGCTCCTCGACCCCTGCCTGGCTGGGCAGACAGTCGAACTCCTGGTGCGTGTGCATCTCCCCGTGGTCCAGCAGCCACGCGTCGAGGGTCTCGGGCCATTCGTCCGCGACAGCCGCCCCCAGGCTGACGACGAGCCGAAGCCTCATCCCGGCGCTTCTGCGCTCCACCCGCTCGAAGGCATCACCGAGTTCGACGGCGCCCACCTCGTCCGCCCAGGCGGTCAACTCGGCACAGTCCTTGGACAGTTGGTCCTCGACGGCGAGTGTCGCGACGAAGTCCGCCAGAGGGGCGGCACTCATCCCCCTGGCACCCGGATCGACGGACGGGACACGCAGGCGCAGGAACTCGACCGCATCCCTGAGCAGCGCGCTCCCGGAGGTCTCCGGGAGCCGTTCCGCGGATCGGCCCGCTGCGGCCCACAGGGCTCTCTGCAGCCGCTCGGAGGTCAGCCGCTGCCCCGGCCAGGAGGTGGTCAGCAGCTTGATGGTGCACAGGCAGTCCAGCAGCCCGCGTACGACGCCCAGGCACCAGTCCAGCTCGAACCCGAGGCCCGACGAGCGCTCCGGCAGGATGTCCAGCAACCCCTCCAGCGCCTCGGCGCCGGTGACCGCCGTCGTCAGCAGCGCCGAGCACCCCAAGGGGGCCAGTGCCTGATCCAGCGACTCGGTCGCCACGGGCCCCAGCACCGATACGGACCGCGGCGGACGGCTCGCGTTGCGCGCCAGCCAGAGCCGCTCGCACCCCTGGGTACCGACGTGCTCCACCTCGTGCGGGACCGTCCTGGGCAGCGCATTGCATACGGCACCGACCACGGCATCGGAGCGCAGGAACTCGCCCGCTCCGACGATGCCCTCCGTGAGCAAGTGGACGACAGTCTTGGAGAAGGTCAGCGGGGAGGCCTTCCACGCGACCCCCTCGCACATGATCATGGAGAGTCGGGCCGAACCCTTGCAGACCCCGCCGTCCGTCCCTCCGGGGCCTGGGCCCGCGCCGTCGGGTCGACAGGTGTTGACGAGGGCGAACACTCCGGGAAGTCCCGGTGTTCTCAGCACCTGGGTCAGCAGTGCGCCGACGTTCACCGCGGTATCGATCTTGTCGGCCTGGGAGTTGCCCGCCATCAGGTAGAGGGGGGAGTCGCGGCCGGGCGTGATGCCGTACCCGAGCAGGACGAGGACGAGCACGGCCCCCGCCCGCCCGGCCCGCTCCGCCGCACCCCGGATCGCGGTCTCGATCTGTACCGGGCGAAGGGACGGACCGTACAGAAGTGAGGGTTCGCTGCCAGAACTCTCCCGGCACGCCCCCCGCCTCTGGTCCACGAGCAACCCGTGCAAGGACTCCGCCACCTCATCCAGTTCGTCGAGCGGTCCCAGATCCAGGCACTGCGGCGCGACGACGAGGACATGTCGGCGGGGAGTCGGTGTCTTCATCGTCGGGTGGCCGTCTCGATCGCCTCGACCACGGGACCCGCGGCCGTGGGCTGCGCGAGGCACTGAACCTCGGGGCGCACCCGGACGCTGTCCGAGCCCACGGGTCTGGTGACGGGCGGCGTGGAGAGATGGCCGGACCGGATAGCTCTCTCCATCCGCGGCCGACCGACGCCGAGACCGTGCCGGTTCCAGGATTCGAGCATCAGACGAGGCTTCATGTTCCCCCCGAAAGCCTCGGCCCGGGGCCTCCGGGCGCGTACTCAAGGCTAGCAACCACCGTGCGGACAGGGCCCCTTGTCGACGCACATCGCGCGCAGGACGAGTTTCTGCGGCGTCGGCCGGGCCCGCCGAGTCAACGCCAGTCGGACACCATTCAGCGCTCGCCGAGCGGCAAGGCGGACTATCGGTGGGCCAGGTCGGTCGCGGCGAACGCAGCCGACTGACCCGGGCGCCCATCCTGCGGCGTACTCTTTGCGCGCTGTTGACCTTCCCGGTTGAACGGGAGGCGAAGGCCGACCGTACGGATGATGACGCCGCCGCCCTGCCCCGGGGCGTGTCCGCGGTGTCAGCACGGGGCTTCGCACGGAAGGACCATCGGCGTGTCGCACTTCACGCGCTCTCGTCAACTACCGGAACAACCGGAGACGGAGCCGCATTCGGACGCCGACACGGCTGCCGCAACGACCGCGGACGCGGATACCGACACAGCTGCGGAAGCTGATACGCCAACGGATGCGGATATCGACACGCCTGGAAGTGCGAAGGCGGACGCGGAAGCCGACACGCTTGCGGAGACCGACGCGGATGAAGAGGCCGATCCGGGCGCGGAGGCCGATGCGGATGCGGATGAGGGCGGCGACACCTCTGACATAGCCGGCGCCGGTGGTGGGCGGCGAGGCTGGTGGGGCTGGCGGGTCAAGTACCCGCGTGCCGCACGGGTCGTGACCGTCGGGACCTCGGTCCTCGCCGGTGCCCTGGTGCTCTTCGCCCTCCTCGTGCCGAACCAGCTCGACCGCCTCTCCTTCGACGCCTTCCTCCGCATCCCGGCGGAGGGAGTCCTCCTCGCCGCCCTGCTGTTGGCGCTGCCGCCGAAGCCGCGGCGGATCACGGCGGTCGTCGTCGGTGTGCTGCTCGGCCTGCTGACCATCCTGAAGTTCGTCGACATGGGCTTCTACTCGGTGCTGGCCCGGCCGTTCGACCTGGTGCTGGACTGGATCCTGCTGGACGACGCCGCGGAGTGGGTGAAGGAGTCGTTCGGCCGGACCGGCGAGGTGATCGCCGTGATCGCGGTCATCGCGCTCGTCATCGCCCTGCTCGTCCTCATCACCCTCGCGGTCGTGCGGCTGACCGACCTCATGGTCCGCCACCGGCCCGTCGCCACCCGGACCACGCTGGTCCTCGGCACCGCCTGGATCACCTGTGTGACGGTCGGCGTGCAGTTCACCGACGTACCGGTGGCCTCGCAGATCAACGCCGAGCTCGTCCAGAACCGGGTGCACCAGGTGCAGGCGGGCCTGCGCGACGGGAAGGTGTTCGCCAAGGAGGCCGCCGTCGACGCCTTCGCCGACACCCCGCCCGACCAGTTGCTGACCGGACTGCGCGGCAAGGACGTCCTGTTCACCTTCATCGAGAGTTACGGCCGTACGGCGATCGACGACCCGGCGATGTCCGAGCAGATCGACTCGGTTCTCTCGGAGGGGACCAGTTCGCTGAAGGCGGCCGGGTTCTCCTCGCGCAGCGCCTGGCTGCGCTCCCCTGTCACGGGCGCCGGGAGCTGGCTGGCCCACTCCACCTTCCTGTCCGGCCTGTGGATCAAGAACCAGCAGCGCTACCGGAGTCTCACCACCAGCGACCGCTCCACGCTCACCAGCTACTTCCAGAAGACCGGTGCCTGGCGCACGGTCGGCATCGTGCCGGGTGTCCGCCGGGCCTGGCCGGAGGGCAAGTTCTTCGGCCTCGACCACATCTACGACTCCGAGCACCTCGGCTACAACGGCCCGTACTTCAGCTGGACGCCGGTGCCCGACCAGTTCAGCCTGGAGGCCTTCGAACGCCTGGAACACGGCAAGAAGGACCACAAGCCGATGATGGCCGAGATCATCCTGGCCTCCAGCCACAACCCCTGGGCGCCCATCGCCCACATGATCGACTGGAACGACCTCGGCGACGGCTCGGTCTTCGACCAGATCAAGAAGGAGGGCAAGGACCCCAAGCAGGTCTGGAAGAACCCGGAGAGCGTGCGCACCGAGTACCGGCGCGCCATCGAGTACTCGCTGCACAGCCTCACCGAGTACGTCGAGAAGTACGGCGACGAGAACACGGTGCTCGTCTTCCTGGGCGACCACCAGCCCGTTCCGACCGTCACCGCCGGCAGCACGAGCCGGGACGTGCCCATCACGATCGTCGCGCACGACCAGAAGGTGCTGGACAGGATTTCCGACTGGGGCTGGACGGACGGTCTCAAGCCCGCCAAGGACGCGCCGGAGTGGCGCATGGACACCTTCCGCGACCGCTTCATGACGGCATACGGTCCGCATCCCGACTCGTCGGCGACGGCCTCGACGCCCTGACCACCCGCGATCCGGCGTCCGCGGCCCCACGGCCGCGGACCCGACCGCGCCCGGTCACGCCGGTCGGCCGCGCCCGAGCCGAGTGACGGTCACCGCCAGTCGGGCATGCCCGAGGCGGGTGACAGGAAAGTTTCGATCTTCGTACGTGTCTCCCGCATGACGCCGACGATGCGGGCTTCGTGTTCCTCGGTGAGCCGGGCCACCGGCACCGAGCAGCTGATGGCGTCGGTGGCCGGAGTGTCGTAGCGCAGGGCGAAGCCGAAGCCCGCGATGCCGGGCACGGTCTCCTCGCGGTCGACGGAGTAGCCGCGGTCGCGCACCGCGGCGAGGTCGGCGAGCAGGGTGGCACGACCGGTGTGCGTGTTCTCGGTGAGGGCGGCGAGCGGCTCGGCGGGGAGCGGGAGCCCGTCGTCGGGGCGCTCGGCGAGGAGTGCCTTTCCGAGGGCGCCGGCGTGGGCCGGAATCCGGCGGCCGACACGGCTGAGGGTGCGCGGGTATTCGTGAGACTCGCGGGTCGCGAGGTAGACGACGTCCGAGCCGTCGAGCCGCGCCATGTGGATCGTCTCGCCCAGCGCGTCCGAGGCCTCGTCGAGATACGGGCGGACCATCCGTACGTACCGGTCGCTGTCGAGGTAGCTGGTGCCCGTGAGCAGCGCGCGGATTCCGATGCCGTAGAGGGAGCCGGTGGTGTCGGAGCGGACCCAGCCGCAGTCGACGAGGGTCTGCAGCAGCTGGTACATGCTGCTGCGCGGCACGCTCAGCTCCTCGGCGAGTTCGTCCAGGCGCGAGGGACGGTCGCCGCGGTCGGCGAGCAGTTCCAGCAGCGCGACGGTACGGGCCGCCGACTTCACTCCACGGACCCCTGGGCTCTCCGGCATGGGCCCCATCGTAAATGCGCGCCGTCGCACCCATTGACCTCGCAGGGTTCACGAACCTACCCTCCATTCTCATACATAGACGCCATCTGCATATAGGGATGAGATTCATGACAGGGTTCAGCGCGGAGGTCGAGGGCGTGGTCCAGCGGCTGCGGGACGGCATGGCGGGTGGGGTGCTGTCCTTCCCGCTCACGAGCTTCCGGGAGGACGGCGAACTCGACCTGGAGTCCTACCGGGCCTACCTGACAGCCCAGTTGGCCACCGAGCCGGGTGCGGTGTTCCCCGCCTGTGGAACCGGCGAGTTCAGCGCGTTGGACGAGGACGAGTACCGCGCGGTCGTCGAGGCCACGGTCGAGATCGCGGGCGGTCGGCTGCCCGTGGTCGCCGGCATCGGCTACGGCTGGGCGCAGGCGGTGCGGTTCGCCCGGATCGCCGAAGAAGCGGGCGCGGACGCCGCGTTGGTGCTGCCCCACTATCTGGTCGAGGCCCCGCAAGACGGCCTGGTCGAGCAGCTGCGCCGGATCGCCGCCGGCACCCGGCTGCCGCTCATCGCCTACCAGCGCGGCCCTGTCGCCTTCACCCCCGACGGCCTGCGCCGGATCGCGGAGATCCCCACGGTCGTCGGCCTCAAGGACGGGCACAGCGACCTCGACCGGCTCCAGCGCCTCACGCTCGCCGCCCCCGACGGTTTCCTCTTCTTCAACGGCGCCGCCACCGCCGAGATCCAGGCCCGCGCGTACGCCACCGTCGGCGTCCCCGCCTACTCGTCGGCCGTCCACGCCTTCGCGCCCGAGATCGCGGACGCCTGCTTCACCGCCCTGGGGGACGGCGACGACGCCACCGTGAACAAGCTCCTGGCCGAGTTCTACGTCCCCCTCGTCGAGCTGCGCGACCGCGTGCCGGGCTACGCCGTCTCTCTGGTCAAGGCCGCCGCCCGGCTGCGCGGCCTTCCGGTCGGCCCGGTACGCGCCCCGCTCACCGACCCCCGTCCGGACGACCTCGCCGAGCTGGAGAAGATCCTCGACCACGGGCTGGCCCTGGTCGGAGCGGTACGCCGGCCGGCCTGATGAGCCCGGCGGATCCTCCGGCCGCTTGATCCGCAGCCCGAAGCGTCAGCACCTCGAAGCATCCGTGCCCCGAGGCGTCCGCACCTCGAAACACCCGTGCCCCGAGGCGTCCGCACCTCGAAACACCCGTACCCCGAGGCGTCCGCACCTCGAAACACCCGCGCCCAGAAGCGTCACAGTTCAAAGGGGAACTGCCTTGCCTCTGCTCGTAGTCGGAATCAGCGTTCTGACTCTTCTCCTCCTCATGACCAAGCTGAGACTGAACGGCTTCGCCGCCCTCCTCCTCGTGGCGGTCGGCGTCGGCGTCGTCCGCGGCATTCCGCTGGAGAAGATCCCGGACGTCCTCTCGGAGGGCATCGGCGGCCAGATCGGCGACACGATGCTGACCATCGGGCTCGGCGCCATGGTCGGCCGTGTCATGGGCGACTCCGGCGCCGCGCAGCGCATAGCCGGCAAGCTCCTGGACGCCTTCGGACCCCGCTGGGTCCAGGTGGCCATGGTGGTCACGTCCATGCTCATCGGCGTCACCATGTTCTACGAGGTCGCCTTCATCATCATCGTGCCCATTGCGTTCACCCTGGTGCGGGTCACCGGGGCGAGGCTGCTCTGGGTCGGGCTGCCGATGTCGATCGCCCTGTCCACCATGCACAGCTTCCTGCCGCCGCACCCTGGCCCCACCGCCGTGGCCTCGACCTTCCACGCATCCATCGGACTGACCCTGTTCTACGGCCTGTTCATCGCTGTCCCGGTCGGTGCGCTCATCGCGCTCGTGTGGCCGCGTCTGCCGTTCATCAAGGTGATGAACCCCGCCATCCCCAAGGGGCTGGTCAGCGAG
Source organism: Streptomyces sp. NBC_00775 (assembly GCF_036347135.1). Classification (NCBI taxonomy): domain Bacteria; kingdom Bacillati; phylum Actinomycetota; class Actinomycetes; order Kitasatosporales; family Streptomycetaceae; genus Streptomyces; species Streptomyces sp. NBC_00775. The sequence goes on along the minus strand of NZ_CP108938.1, from coordinate 9,938,584 downwards.
CGCGAGTTCACCGACGAGGAGATGCCGGGACTGGGCTGGTCGCTGGGCGTGGCCCTCTTCCCCGTCGTCCTGATCGCCGGCGCCGCGGTGACCGATCTGGCCACCTCCGCCGAGACCCCGTTCCTGCACTTCGTCGCCTTCATCGGTTCGGCACCGATCGCCCTGCTGCTGACCCTGCTTCTGGCGGTCTGGGCGTTCGGACCGCGGGTCGGCCGGAGCCTCGCCGAGGTCAGCGCCTCGTGCACCTCGGCGGCCCAGGCGATGGCGATGATCCTCCTGGTGATCGGGGCCGGGGGCGCCTTCAAGAACGTCCTCGTCGAAGGCGGGATCTCCGACTACATCAAGGACGCCACGGACAGCTGGTCCATCTCGCCGATCATCCTCGCCTGGCTCATCGCGGTCATCCTCCGCGTCGCGCTCGGCTCGGCGACGGTCGCCGTGGTCACAGCCTCCGGCGTGGTGCTGCCGCTACTGGCGGGCAGCGGGGTCCATCCGGAGATGATGGTGCTCGCCGTCTCCTGCGGCTCCATCGCCTTCTCGCACGTCAACGATCCCGGATTCTGGCTGTTCAAGGAGTACTTCAACCTCTCAGTCATCGACGCGATCAAGGTCCGCACCAGCTATACGACAGTGCTCGCGATCCTCGGCCTGGGTGGCGTCCTGGCCGTCGAATGGGCCCTCGACGTCCTCAGCCTCTGAACACCGCCCCCGCGACACCCCCGTACACAAGAACTTTGATGAGCAGGAAGACGAGTATGAGTACGAGCATGAACAAGCAGCCGACCGTCACCGAGTTCTCCGTCTACCCCGTCGCCGGCCGGGACTGCATGGAGCTGAACCTCTCCGGCGCGCACGGCCCCTACTTCACCCGCAACGTCCTCGTCCTCAAGGACTCCGAGGGCCGTACCGGTCTCGGCGAGGTCCCCGGCGGGGAGAAGATCACCCGGACTCTGCGGGACGCAGAGTCGCTGGTCGTCGGCGCGAGGGTGGGCGACTACAAGCGTGTCCTGCACGAGATCGGGGACCGCTTCGCCGACCGCGACGCCGGCGGGCGCGGCGCCCAGACCTTCGACCTGCGTACGACCGTCCACGCGGTGACCGCGGTCGAGTCGGCGCTCCTCGACCTGCTGGGGCAGCACCTGGACGTGCCGGTCGCGGCGCTGCTCGGTGACGGACAACAGCGGGAATCCGTACGGGTGCTGGGCTATCTCTTCTACGTCGGTGACCCTGATCGCACGGACCTGGAGTACGTCCGCGAACCCGACTCCGCCGTCGACTGGTACCGGATCCGGCACGAGGAGGCCCTCACGCCGGAGGCCATCGTCCGGCAGGCCGAGGCGGCCTACGACCTGTACGGCTTCAGGGACTTCAAGCTCAAGGGCGGTGTCCTGGCAGGTGCCGAGGAGGTGAAGGCCGTCCGCGCGCTCAAGGACCGTTTCCCCGAGGCGCGGATCACCCTCGACCCGAACGGCGCGTGGTCGCTGCGCGAGGCGATCGAGCTGTGCGAGCCCCTGGTGGGTACGCTCGCCTACGCCGAGGACCCCTGCGGGGCCGAGGGCGGCTACTCCGGGCGCGAGATCCTGGCCGAGTTCCGCCGCGCCACGGGCCTGCCGACCGCGACCAACATGATCGCCACCGACTGGCGGCAACTGACCCACGCGCTGGCCCTGCAGTCAGTCTCCATCCCGCTGGCCGACCCGCACTTCTGGACGATGCAGGGCTCGGTGCGGGTGGCCCAGCTGTGCAACGCGATGGGCCTGACCTGGGGCTGCCACTCGAACAACCACTTCGACATCTCACTGGCCATGGTGACCCACTGCGGAGCCGCGGCCCCGGGCGCGTACAACGCCCTGGACACCCACTGGATCTGGCAGGAGGGCCTGGAACGCCTCACCACCGCCCCGCCCCGCATCGTCGACGGCGAGATCGCCGTCCCCGACGCCCCCGGCCTGGGCATCCAGCTCGACATGGACCGCCTCCTCACGGCCCACGAGCTCTACCAGCAGAAGGCGCTGGACGCGCGCGACGACGCGATCGGGATGCGGTACCTCGTCCCCGACTGGGAGTTCGACGCGAAGCGGCCCTGCCTGGTGCGCTAGCCGGTGGCCCGGCTGCCGGCACCGTCAGAGAGCGATCGGGCGATAGGCCAAGATCTCGTCCACGATCCGCTCGGGCGAGGCATCCTCAAGGCCGGCCGGCGGATGGTGGATCAGGTCGGAGGCTCGTGGGTTCGTGACGTTGGCTTCCAGTACCCGCAGGTAGAACTCGTCCTCCGGGTCTCCGTCCAGAATCCTGCGCACGATCTCGACGAGTTCCTCGCGCGCGACGTCGGGCACCCTCGGGTACGCCGGCCGGGCGGCCTCCAGCGTGAAATCCTCCAGGTCACGCCATCCGGCGTATCCGGTGAAATCGGCTGAGTCATACGTGTGACCGGTCGCGTTGTTGAACGCGGTGATCGCCTCGTCCGCTTCCGCCGCACCATCGCCGAACACGAGAGTCTCGATCCGCTCGATCTCGTCAGCGAGCGCCCGCAGGCGAACCTCCGTGACGGGTGGGGGCAACAGCTCCGGTCGAAGATCCACCGACCCATTATGCGGCGTACGGCTGCGGGTCGGTCACTGGCTGAACCGGTCCCGCAGCTCCCGTTTGAGGATCTTCCCGCTGGCGTTGCGGGGCAGTTCGTCCACGAACAGGATTCGTTTGGGGGCCTTGAAGTGGGCGAGCTTCTCGCGGGCGTGGGCGAGGAGTTCGGATTCGGTCACCTCGCCGCGGGGGACGACTACGGCGGTGACGGCCTCGATCCAGCGCTCGTCGGGGAGGCCGATCACCGCCACCTCCGCGACCTGTTCGTGCGTGTAGAGGGCGTCCTCGACCTGGCGTGAAGCGACCAGTACGCCACCGGAGTTGATGACGTCCTTCACCCGGTCGACGACGGTGAAGTATCCGTGGGCGTCCCGCACGGCGAGGTCGCCCGAGTGGAACCAGCCGTCGCGGAAGGCCTCGGCGGTCTCCTCCGGCTTGTCCCAGTACCCTTCGCACAACTGCGGTGAACGGTAGACGACTTCACCCGGTGTTCCGTCGGGTACGTCCTTGCCGTTCTCGTCGACCACGCGCGCGTCGACGAAGAGGACCGGGCGGCCGCAGGAGTCCATCCGGCCCTTGTGCTCGTCGGGGCCGAGGACGGTGGCCAGGGGGCCGATCTCGCTCTGACCGAAGCAGTTGTAGAAGGCCAGCTTCGGCAGCCGCTCGCGCAGCCGTTCCAGGACGGGGACCGGCATGATCGACGCCCCGTAGTAGGCCTTGCGCAGCCCGCTGAGGTCCCGGGTCGCGAAGTCGGGGCGGTTCGACAGGCCGATCCACACGGTGGGCGGGGCGAACAGGCTGTCCGCGCGGCCGGTCTCGATCAGGTCGAAGAGCTGATCGGCGTCGGGCGAGTCGAGGATGACGTTCGACGCGCCGATCGCGAGATACGGCAGCAGGAACACATGCATCTGCGCCGAGTGGTAGAGCGGCAGCGAGTGCACCGGCCGGTCCCCCGCGCTCAGGTCGAGGGCGGTGATCGCGCTCAGGTACTCGTGCACCAGGGCGCGGTGCGTCATCATCGCGCCCTTGGGCAGGGCGGTGGTCCCGGAGGTGTAGAGCAACTGCACGAGGGTGTCGCCGCGCGGCTCGGCACCCTCGTACGCGGGTGCCGTGTCCAGCCGCGCGAGCAGCGAGTCGTCGGCGTCGCGCAGCGGCAAGGTCCGTACGCCGTCCGGGAGTTGCCCGGCGAGGTCCGGGTCGGCCAGGACCAGCGCGCTCCCGGACTGGCCGACGATGTACGCGAGGTCGTCGCCGGTGAGGTTCTGGTTGACCGGCACGTGCACGAGCCCCGCGCGGGCGCAGGCGAGGAAGCCGATCAGGTATGCGTCCGAGTTGTGGCCGTAGGCACCGACCCGGTCGCCCGGCGCGAGCCCCTGGTCGAGGAGGACGCTCGCCGCGCGGGAGACGGCCTCGTCGAGTTCCGCGTAGGTCCAGGAGCGCTCGCGGTAGTCGACCGCGACGCGCGCCGGGGTGCGCCGGGCGCTGCGCCGCAGCACCCCGTCCACCGTGCTGCCGTGTCCAGGCGTCATGACACATGATCCTCGGTCCGCGTCTCAGGGAGGTCAAGTCAACGCACGGAGGTCGAACAGATACGCCAACACCGCACATACCCGTTGGTACGCTCAACCGCCCCTTCCCTCAATGACGTTGGGAGGCACGATGCGCACCCGCCTGAGACGGCTCGTCATCACGGCCGTCGCCCTGCTCACCGCCACGACCGCACTGCCCGCGGCCGCGGCCCAGCAACAAGACCGTCAGGAACATCCCTCGCACGGCGGCCTGTCGGCCGTGATCCGCTACACCGAGTACGGCATACCGCACATCGTCGCGAAGGACTACGCCAACCTGGGCTTCGGCACCGGCTGGGCGCAGGCCGCCGACCAGGTGTGCACCCTGGCCGACGGCTTCGTGACCGTGCGCGGCGAGCGGTCCCGCTTCTTCGGGCCCGACGCGGCGCCCGACGGTTCGCTGTCCTCGGCGACCAAGAACCTCTCCAGCGACCTGTACTTCCGCGGTGTGCGGGAGACGGGCACGGTGGAGAAGCTACTCGCCGAGCCCGCGCCGCTCGGGCCGGGCCGCGACGTCAAGGACCTGATGCGCGGCTGGGCGGCCGGCTACAACGCCTGGCTCGCCCAGAACCGGATCACCGACCCGGCCTGCCAGGGCGCCGACTGGGTCCGCCCGGTGACTCCCGTGGACGTGGCCGCGCGCAACTTCGCGCTGGCCGTCCTCGGCGGCCAGGGGCGCGGGGTCGAGGGCATCACGGCAGCCCAGCCGCCGACGACGACGTCCACCGTGACGAGTACGCCCGCCGGGTCGAGCGCCGCCACCCTTGACGCGAAGAGCACCGCCGAAGCCGCGCGGGAGCTCTTCGACACCGCCGACATGGGGTCCAACGCGGTCGCCTTCAGCGGCGCCACGACGGCGAACGGCCGCGGTCTGCTGCTCGGCAATCCGCACTATCCCTGGCAGGGCGGCCGCCGCTTCTGGCAGATGCAGCAGACGATCCCCGGCGAGCTGAACGTCGAGGGCGGCGCGCTGCTCGGCTCGGCGACGGTGTCCATCGGGCACACCGCGCATGTGGCGTGGAGCCATACCGTCGCGACGGGCATCACGCTCAACCTCCATCAGCTGACGCTCGATCCGGCCGATCCGACGACGTATCTGGTGGACGGCAAGCCGGAGCGGATGACGAAGCGGACCGTCACCGTCGACGTGTTGGACGGCACGCCGGTCACGCGCACCCAGTGGTGGACCCGGTACGGCCCGGTCGTCACCTCGCTCGGCGCGCAACTGCCGCTCCCCTGGACGTCGACGACGGCCTACGCGCTCAACGACCCGAACGCGGCCAATCTCCGCGCCTCCGACACCGCGCTCGGCTTCAGCAAGGCCCGGAGCACGGCCGATGTCCTCACGGCCCTCCAGCGCACCCAGGGGCTGCCCTGGGTGAACACGATCGCCGCCGACTCGGGCGGGCACTCGCTGTTCACGCAGTCGCAGGTACTGCCGCGCATCACCGACGAGTTGGCGCAGCGCTGCTCGACGCCGCTCGGCAAGGTCACCTATCCGTCGGCCGGTGTCGCGATCCTCGACGGCTCGCGCGGGGACTGCGCGCTGGGCAGCGACCCCGACGCCGTACAGCCGGGGATCTTCGGGCCCGCGAAGATGCCGGTGCTCAAGGACGCGCCGTACGCGGAGAACTCCAACGACAGTGCCTGGCTGGCCAATACGGACCGGCCGCTGACCGGGTACGAGCGGATCTTCGGCACGATCGGCACCCAGCGCACGATGCGTACGCGCGGGGCGGCCGAGGACGTGGCGGCGATGGCCGCCAAGGGCCGGCTGAGCGTTCGGGATCTTCAGGCGCAGCAGTTCGCGAACCGGGTGCCCGCGGGTGATCTCGTCGCGGACGACGCGGCGCGCGCGTGTGCCGCGCTGCCGGGTGGCACGGCGACAGGCAGTGACGGCAAGGCTGTTGACGTGTCCGAGGCCTGCGGTGTGCTGGGGGCGTGGGACCACTCCATGAACACCGGCAGCCGGGGCGCGCTGCTCTTCGACCGGTTCTGGCGGAAGCTGGCGGTCGCGGTCCCGGCCGCGCAGCTCTGGAAGGTGCCGTTCTCGGCGGCGGACCCGGTCCGTACCCCGAACACGCTCAACACCGAGGCGCCGGGCTTCACCACGGCCCTCGCCGACACGGTGACGGAGCTGCGTACGGCGGGCATCGCGCTGGACGCGAAGCTCGGCGCGAACCAGTTCGTCGTACGCGACGGACAGCGCATCCCCGTGCCGGGCGGCACGGAGTCGCTCGGCGTGTGGAACAAGGTCGAGCCGGTGTGGAATCCGGCGGCCGGCGGATACACCGAGGTCACCACCGGGTCCTCGTACATCCAGGCCGTCGGCTGGGACGGGAGCCGCTGCCCGGTCGCCCGCACGCTGCTGACGTACTCCCAGTCGTCGAATCCGAACTCGCCGCACTACAGCGACCAGACGCGGCTGTTCTCGGGTGAGAAGTGGGTCACCTCGCGCTTCTGCGAGAAGGACATCCTGTCGTCGCCGGGGTTGCGGGTGGTGCGGGTGAGCGACCACCGCTGACAACAGTGCTGTGGTCCCGTCCTCTATGGGGCGGGACCACAGTGCCGCGGGCCGGCGCCCCGCGCGTCACAGCTCCATGTGGCCCAGCTTGTCGGGGTTGAGGACCGCGTAGACCCCGTCGATGCGTCCCTCGTGCACGGAGATGGTGACGACCTGCTCGATGCCGTCGACGGTGAGTGCCAGGGCGGGCAGCCCGTTCGCCGTGACGACGCGGGCGTCGCCGAACGGATAGCGGGTGACCAGACCCGCGATGAACGCGACCACACGCGCGCGGCCCTCGATCGGGCGCAGCGCCGCCCTGACCTTGCCGCCGCCGTCGTTCCAGGCGACCACGTCCTCGGTCAGCAGTTCGGTCAGACCCGTGAGGTCGCCGCTCTGCGCGGCCTCCAGGAAACGTGCGAGCAGTTTGGCGTGGTCGTCCTCGGCGAGCGCGAACTTGTCGCGTCCCGAGGTGACCCGGCGGCCCGCCCGGCTGTGCATCTGGCGGCAGTTCGAGGAGGTCGTGTCCAGGATGCGCGCGATCTCGTCGTACGGCAGGTCGAAGGCCTCCCGCAGGACGAACACCGCTCGCTCCGGCGGCGACAGACGCTCCATCAGATGGATGGTCGCGTAGGCCACGGTGTCGCGCAGCTCGGCCGTGTCCAGCGGGCCGAGCGCCGCCGTCGCGACGGGCTCGGGGAGCCACGGCCCGGTGTACGCCTCGCGGGTGACGCGGGCCGAGCGCAGCTGGTCGAGGGCGAGCCGGGAGACGATCGTGATGAGGAAGGCGCGCGGTTCGCGGATGTCCGCCCGGTCGGTGTTCGTCCAGCGGAGATAGGCGTCCTGGACGACGTCCTCGGCGTCCCACATGCTGCCGAGCAGCCGGTAGGCGAGGCCGAGCAGCAAGGGGCGGTAGGCCTCGAACTGCTCGGTCGCCTGCTTCGGAGTCTCCAACTCCTCAGTCCTTTCCTGCGGTTCGGCGTGCATCCGGCTCTTTGCGAGGCGGCGCACGGCCCGCTCCCAGCGGTTCAGCGTGCGGCTGTCGCGCCATTCAACTCGGCCGCGAACCCCGCGCGCCAGGAGGCGTACCGGGGCCGCCAGTCGAGGGTGAGCACGGCGCGCGCGTTGTCGGCGCCGCGCAGCCCGTTCATGAACGCCACTCCCCAGCCGCCGACCGCGAGCCGGGCGAGCGCCGCGGGTGCCTTCTTGGGCGCCGGGGCGCCGAGCATCCGGGCCAGCTCGGGCAGCCACTCGTGCAGCGGCGCCGGGTGGTCGTCGACGATGTTCAGCGGGCCGCTCGCGGGCTTGTCGAGTGCGGCGATCACCGCGGTGGCCGCGTCATGGGCGTGTGTGAAGGAGAAGACCGAGTTCCCGCCGCCGACCAGCGGCACCTTCCCCCCGGCGACCTGGTCCACGAAGGAGCCGTCCTTGGCGTAGATCGTGCCGGGCCCGTACAGGTGCCCGAAGCGCAGGACCGTGCCGCCCGCGTCGGCGGTGCGCAGCTCCAGCTCCTTCAGGGCTTCGAGCACCGGCACGAACTGCTTCGGCGGACGCTGCCACAACGGGGCGTCCTCGTCGGCCGCGCCCTGGCCGGCCGGGTCGTAGGCGTACGCGAGTCCCTGGGCGACGATCTTCTTGACCCCGGCGTCGTGCGCGGCCTCGTACAGATTGCGGGTGCCCTCGGTGCGCAGCCGGTTGGTGAGGGCGAAGTCGCGGGCCAGGTGGCGCGGGTCGATCTGGGCCGGGATGGCGGTGAGCATGTTGACCACCGCGTCGGGGGCCGCTTCGCGTACGGCCCGGTGCAGCGCGGAACGGTCGAGGGCGTCGGCCACGACGCTGCCCTCGACCGCCGTGCGCGACAGTGCCACTACGTCATGTCCCACCGAGCTGAGCAGCGGAACGAGCGCCCGCCCGATGACTCCGGTGGCTCCGGCGACGAGTACACGCATGAGAATCCCACTCCTGATGTCGGGCCCCCGGGCGGTCCGGTGATCGGTTCCCGGGGGCGTTTCGGCATCAGGACGGGCGAGTGCGGCTCCGCGTGACAGGTCACGAATGTGACCTGCGTCACACCGCCCGGGTGCGGCCCTCCCAGTAGGGATCCCGCAGCCTCCGCTTGTAGAGCTTTCCGTTGGGATCGCGGGGCATGGCCTCGATGAAGTCGACGCTCTTGGGCCGCTTGTAGCCGGCCAGCTGCCGCTCGCAGTGGCCGAGGATCTCGGCGGCGAGCGCCGGCCCCGGCTCATGGCCGGGGGCGGGCTCGACGACGGCCTTGACCTCCTCGCCCCAGTCGTCGTGCGGGATGCCGAAGGCGGCCGCGTCGGCGACGGCGGGGTGGGTGAGCAGGGCGGCCTCTATCTCGGCCGGGTAGATGTTGACCCCGCCGGAGATGATCATGTCGATCTTGCGGTCGCGGAGGAAGAGATAGCCGTCCTCGTCGAGATAGCCGAGGTCACCGACGGTGAAGAAGTCGCCGATGCGGTTCTTCTTCGTCTTGGTCTCGTCCTTGTGGTACGAGAATCCGCCGGTGCTCATCTTCATGTACACGGTGCCGAGCTCACCGGGCGGCAGCCTGGTGCCGTCGTCGTCGAAGACGGCGAGCTCGCTGATGGGCCACGCCTTGCCGACCGTGCCGGGCTTCTTCAGCCAGTCCTCGGCGGTCGCGAAGGCTCCGCCGCCCTCACTGGCCGCGTAGTACTCCTCGACACTGTCGCCCCACCACTCGATCATGGCCCGTTTCACATGGTCGGGGCAGGGGGCGGCGCCATGGATGGCGTGCCGCATGGACGAGACGTCATAGCGCGCCTTCACCTCGTCGGGAAGCGCCAGCAGACGGTGGAACTGGGTCGGGACCATATGCGTGTGCGTGCACGTGTGGGTGTCGATGACACGCAGCATCTCCTCGGGGGTCCACTTGTCCATCAGCACCAGACGGTGGCCGATGTGCAGGGACGCGCCCGCGAACTGCAGCACGGCGGTGTGGTAGAGCGGCGAGCAGACCAGGTGCACGTTGCCGTCGAACGGCTTGATGCCGAAGATGCCGAGGAAGCCGCCGAGGTACGACTCCTCGGGGAGCTTGCCGGGCAGCGGGCGCCGGATGCCGCGCGGGCGTCCCGTGGTGCCCGAGGTGTAGTTCATGACCCAGCCGAGGGTGCGTTCGGCGGGCGGCGACTCGGGCTGTCCGTCGAGGAGTTCGACGTACGGCCTGAAGCCCGCCACCTCGCCGACCGCGTACCTCTGAGCCCCTGGCAGCTTCGCCTCGTCGGCGGCGTGCCGGGCGGCGTCCGCGAACCGTTCGTGGGCGATGAGGACCTTCGCGCCCGAGTCGGAGACGATCCAGGCGATCTCGGGGCCGACGAGGTGGTGGTTGACGGGGACGAGGTAGAAGCCCGCCTGCGAGGCGGCGAGATAGGCGACGAAGAACTCGACGCCGTTGGGCAGCACGACCGCGAAGGCGTCGCCGCGTTCGAGGCCCGCGGCGCGCAGCCCGTGGACGAGCCGGTTGGCCGAGGCGTGCAGCCGTCCCGCGGTCCACTCCTCGCCGGCCGGGGTGACAAGGACGATCCGCTCGGGGTCCGCGGCGGCCTGGGCCCAGAAACCGTTCGGAGGCGTGCCCCCGCCCATTCCCCCACTCACGCTCCTGCTCCCGCCCACGCCTTCACGCGCACTGTCGCTCCCACCGGTGCTCACGACTGGACGCTCCTTCCCGCGATGCGGTTGATGCGGTCGACGGCCCGCTCGAAGCCCCGGGTCAGGTCGTCGAAGACGGCCTGGACGCTGCGTTCGCTGTTCATCCGGCCGACGATCTGCCCGACGGGGGTGCCGAGCAGCGGCTCCACCTCGTGCTTCTGGATGCGCGAGACCGCCTCGGCGACGAGCAGCCCCTGGAGCGGCATGGGGAGCGTGCCGGGCCCGTTCGGGTCGTCCCAGGCATCGGTCCACTCGGTACGCAGCTGGCGCGCCGGCTTGCCGGTCAGGGCGCGCGAGCGGACGGTGTCCCCGGACCCTGCGGCGAGCAGCTTCCGCGTCACGGCGGGCGAGTGCATGTCGGCTTCGGTGACGGTCAGCCACAGGGAGCCGAGCCACACTCCCTGGGCGCCGAGGCTGAGCGCGGCGGCCACCTGCTGTCCGCTGCCGATGCCGCCCGCCGCCAGGACGGGCAGCGGGTCGACGGCGTCCACGACTTCGGGCGTGAGCACCATCGAGGCGATCTCCCCGGTGTGTCCGCCCGCCTCGTAACCCTGCGCCACGACGATGTCGATGCCCGCCTCGGCGTGCTTGCGCGCGTGCCGGGCGCTGCCCGCGAGCGCGGCGACCCGTACGCCCTTCTCGTGGGCGCGTTCCACCACGTCGACGGGCGGTGAACCCAGCGCGTTGGCGAGCAGTCCGATCGGATAGTCGAAGGCGACGTCGAGCTGGGTGCGGGCGACCTGCTCCATCCACCCCGTGATACGCCACCCGGACACCTCGCCCTCGACGAGTTCGGGCACGCCGTACTTGGCGAGGGTGTCCCTGACGTACTGCCGGTGCCCCTCGGGGATCATCGCCTCGACATCGGCCTCGCTGACGCCCTCGACCTTCTTGGCGGGCATGACGACGTCCAGGCCGTAGGGCTTGCCGTCGACGTTCGCCTCGATCCAGTCGAGGTCGCGCTTGAGGTCGTCGGGTGCGGTGTAGCGGACCGCGCCGAGCACACCGAATCCGCCCGCACGGCTGATGGCCGCGGCGACGGCGGGAAACGGCGTGAAGCCGAAGATGGCGTGCTCGACTCCCAGTTCCTTGCTCAGCTCCGTCTGCATGGCCGCAGGATGCCGCAGTCCTCCGGACGAGGGAAGGGGTTTTCTGATGCTCCGTCAGATTTCTGGACACGGTTCGGCGCCGTTTCGGGCAGGGTTGACACACCCCACGGCTGACAGGAAAGTTTCACCCCGCACGGCGAATCCGGAAAGATACTTTCAGGCGGCGCGGCGGGAGGCTCCTCGATGACCGGAGAAGCGGCGGACAGAGCGACGGGGACGACCGAGGGCGCCCCGGACAGAGCGAGCGACAGACTGACCCGCCGTCAACTGGGCAGACGGGTGCTGGCCTTAGGCGGCGCCCTGGCCATCGCTCCCTTCCCGGCAGGTCCCGCGGCGGCTTCGGAGGCGGGTGGCGGCCGGCCGGCCCTGCGGCACGGATCGGCCGAGCAGGCTGGTCTGCTGCCGGAGCACCTGCGCCAACTGGTCACCGATGCCGAGACGTTCCTGGGCCCCTCCCCCAAGCACCCCTGGTACGCGGGCGCCGTGCTCCTCGCCGGGCGCGGCGGAACCGTGGCCCTGCATCACCCGATCGGCATGGCGGTGCGCTACTCGGCGTACGACGAGACGACGGACACCGGCGTCGAGTTCCCGGCCGACGAGCAGATTCCGGCCGCCGAGGACACGGTCTACGACCTCGCCTCCGTCTCGAAGCTGTTCACCTCGATCCTCGCCGTGCAGCAGATGGAGCGCGGCGCACTGGAACTGGAGGCCGCCGTCGCCTCCTACCTCCCGGAGTTCGCGGGCGGCGGCAAGCAGGACATCACGATCCGTCAACTGCTCACCCACACCTCGGGGTTCCGGGCCTGGATCCCCCTCTACAACGCGCCGACCCACGAGGGAAAGCTCCAGCTCATCTGGGACGAGGCACCGCTCAACCCACCCGGCACCAAGTACCTCTACTCGGACCTGAATCTGATCTCGCTCCAGCTGGTCCTGGAGAAGATCACCGGCCGCACCCTCGACGCACTCCTCCACGACGAGATCGCCGCCCCGCTCGGCATGCACCGCACCCGCTACAACCCGCCCGCCTCCTGGAAGCCGGGCATCGCCGCGACCGAGGACGCGCGGCCGCCCTGGTCGGGACTGGACCGCGGGCTCGTCTGGGGCGAGGTGCACGACGAGAACGCGTACTCCCTGGGCGGTGTCGCGGGCCACGCGGGCGTCTTCTCCTGTGCGTGGGACCTCGCGGTCCTCGGCCGTACGCTGCTGAACGGCGGCACCTACGGCAGGGCGCGCATCCTGCGGCCGGAGACGGTGGACCTGATGTTCACCGACTTCAACACCGCCTTCCCGGGCGACGAGCACGGCCTCGGTTTCGAGCTCTACCAGCACTGGTACATGGGTGCGATGGCCACGCCGCGCACCGCGGGCCACACCGGCTTCACCGGCACCTCGCTCGTCCTCGACCCGACGACCGACTCCTTCCTCGTCGTCCTCGGCAACTCCGTTCACCCGGTGCGCGGTTGGCGCTCCGGCTCCGCTCCCCGGGTCGCCACCGCGAACAGCCTGGCGCGGGCCGTCGCCGTGCGGCCCGCCCGCGGCCGTACGTCCTGGTTCTCCGGGATGGCGAGCGCGACGACGGCGACGCTGACCCTGCCCGCGCTCGACACCACCGCGGGCCCCGCGCACCTGCGCTGCGCCCTGTGGTGGGACACCGAACCCCAGTCGGACCTCCTCTTCCTGGAGTCCTCGACCGACGACGCGGCGACCTGGCAGCCGGTCCCCTTCACGACGGAGGCACCTGGCGGGGAACCCCAGGACCATCCGGCCGGTACGGCCACCGGCTGGTCGGGGCGGGTGTGGCACCGGCTCACCGCGGACCTGCCCCAGGCGCCGCGGGTCGCGCTGCGCTGGCGGTACACGACCGACCGGCTGTACGTCGGGCGTGGCGCGTACGTGGACGGTCTGCGGGTCGAGGCCGGGGACCGGGTCGCCTTCGACGAGGCACGGCCGGCGGACGCGGCGCGGATGGAAGCGGTGGGCTGGGTGGCGTCGGAGGACTGACCGACGAGCCACCTTCATCGTTCCCGTGTCGCAGCGGCCCTAGGGGGTGTCGCGTCCCCCGGCCCCCTCCTCCAGGACCGCCATGGCCGCGTTGTGCCCGGGGACCCCGCTCACCCCGCCGCCGCGCACCGCGCCCGCCCCGCACAGCAGGACGTTCGCGTGCCGGGTCTCCACGCCCCAGCGGCCCGTGCCCTCCTGCGCGTAGGGGAAGGCGAGGTCGCGGTGGAAGATGTTGCCGCCGGGCAGCCGCAGGTCGCGCTCCAGGTCGAGCGGGGTCTTCGCCTCGATGCAGGGGCGGCCGTCCGCGTCGGTGGCGAGGCAGTCGGCGAGCGGCTCGGCGAGGTGGGCGTCCAGCTGGGCCAGGGTCGACTTCAGCAGCTCGTCCCGTACGGCGTCGTTGTCGCGCTCGAACAGCCGGGCGGGGGTGTGCAGGCCGAACAGGGTGAGGGTCTGGTAGCCCTGCTCGACGAGGTCGTCGCCGAGGATGCTCGGGTCGGTGAGCGAGTGGCAGTAGATCTCGGAGGGCGGCGCGGTGGGCAGCTCGCCGGACACGGCCTGCGCGTGAGCGGTCGCCAACTGCTCGTACCCCTCGGCGATGTGGAAGGTCCCGGAGAACGCCTCGCGCGGGTCGACGGAGGTGTCGCGCAGCCTGGGCAGCCGCGTGAGCAGCATGTTCACCTTGAGCTGGGCGCCCTCGGCCGGGGTGGGCGGCTCGTCGCCGGTGAGGTGCGCGAGCTCCTGCGGCGAGGCGTTCACGAGGACGTGCCGGGCCGCGACGACGCCCTCCCCGTCCGGGGTCCGGTAGGTGACCTCGGCGGCCTCCCCGTCCGTCTCGATCCGCAGCACCTCGTGACCGGTGGCGATCACGGCGCCCGCGCTCCGTGCCGCCGCGGCGATCGCGTCGGTGAGGGCGCCCATACCGCCGACCGGCACGTCCCAGGCTCCGGTGCCGCCGCCGATCACGTGGTAGAGGAAGCAGCAGTTCTGCCGCAGCGAGGGGTCGTGGGCGTCGGCGAAGGTTCCGATGAGGGCGTCGGTGAGGACGACACCGCGGACGAGGTCGTCGGCGAAGTTCTCCTCGACGGCCGTGCCGACCGGCTCCTCGAAGAGCATCCGCCAGGCGTCCTCGTCGTCGACGCGGCCGCGCAGTTCGTCCCGGGTGGGCAGCGGTTCGGTGAGCGTGGGGAACACCCGCTGCGCGACACGGCCCGTCATGGCGTAGAAGCGCTGCCACGCCGCGTACTCGCGGTCCGAGCCGGTCAGCCGTGCGAACGCCTCACGGGTGCGCCGCTCGCCGCCGCCGACGAGCAGCCCGGTGGACCGTCCGTCGCGTTCGACGGGCGTGTACGAGGAAATGGTGCGCCCGCGGACGCGGAAGTCGAGGCCGAGATCCCGCACGATCTTCCGGGGCAGCAGGCTCACCAGGTACGAATAGCGCGACAGACGCGCGTCGACTCCGGCGAACGGCCGGGTGGACACGGCGGCGCCCCCGGTGTTCCCGAGGCGCTCCAGCACCAGCACGGACCGCCCGGCCCGGGCCAGGTAGGCGGCGGCGACCAGTCCGTTGTGGCCCCCGCCGACGATCACGACGTCGTATCCCTCGTGTGCAGGCATGCTTCTTCGTAGCACGTGATGATCTACGTCGGCCAGGGGTGCGCGGCAAGCGGCGGGCGACCGGATGGGGATGGTGAGGACGACGAGGACACTGCCGGCTCGGCGGACGGTCAGTGTCCTCCGGCCGCCCGCTGCTGCCGTAACGCCGCCACCCTCCGGTACAGCTCCACCGCCTCCTGGCCGCGCCCCAGCTGTTCCAGGCAGTGGGCCTCGTCGTTGCGGCTGGCGAGGGCGTCGGGGTGGTCGGCGCCGAGAACGTGCTCGCGGGCGATGGC
Organism: Streptomyces sp. NBC_00775; assembly: GCF_036347135.1. Taxonomy (NCBI): domain Bacteria; kingdom Bacillati; phylum Actinomycetota; class Actinomycetes; order Kitasatosporales; family Streptomycetaceae; genus Streptomyces; species Streptomyces sp. NBC_00775. The sequence continues at coordinate 9,923,238 of NZ_CP108938.1, read as the reverse complement.
GACGCGGCGGTACTCGGCGAGGGCGTCGGCCCAGCGGCCGAGCCAGCCGAGGCCGACGGCGACCTCGCGGCGGCTGACGAGGGTGTCCGGGTGGTCGGCGCCGAGGACGCGCTCACGGATCGCGCACACGTCGCGGGACTCGGCGAGCGCCTCCTCCCAGCGGCCCATCCGGCCGAGGTTCACACCGAGGCCGTGCCGGGCGCGCAGGGTTTCGGGGTGCGCGGGGCCGTGCACGCGGATGCGGTCGTCGACCAGGTCGCGGTACAGCTCCAGGGCCTGCGCGCTGCGGCCGAGCCGACCGAGGCTGATACCGACCTCGTAGCGGGCGGCGAGGGTGTCCGGGTGGTCGGGGCCGAGGGCCTGCGCGCGGGCCTCGGCCACCTCCCGGTAGGTGTGCAGCGCCTCCGGCCAGCGCCCCAACTGGCCGAGTGCGTAGGCGACTTCATAGCGCGTGACAAGGGTGTCGGGGTGGGTCGGGCCGAGCACCCGGGCGCGGGCGGCGGCGACCTCGCTCGCCATCCGGTACGAGTCCTCCAGGCGCCCGAGCCTGCTCAGGTTGAAGGCGAGGTTGTGGCGGCAGCGCAGGGTGTCGGGATGATCGGGTCCCATGGCGCGCTCGCGGGCGCCGAGCACGGACGTGTAGGCCTGGTGCGCCTCGAAGTGGCGGCCCAACTGGCCCAGCACGTATGCCATTTCCTGGCGTGCGGCCAGGGTGTCGGGGTGCTCGGCACCGAGCACCCGCTCCCTCACCTGGGCGACATGCGCGTACTCGCGCAGCGCCTCGGCGGGCCGGCCGGTGCGGCTGAGTGTGAAGCCGACCTCGTAGCGGCTGGCGAGGGTGTCGGGGTGGTCGGGCCCGAGGGCGTGCTCGCGCTCGCCTGCGACCGCCCGGTGCACCTCGCCGGCCTCGGTCCACCGGCCGAGCCGGCCCAGGCTCAGGCCCGCGTTGTGCCGTCCTGTCAGGGTGGTGATCAACTCCGGTGAGGGGGTGGGCCGTTCGGTGCGCTCGGGCTCGCGGGCGACGGCCGTGGACGGGCGGGCGATCCAGTCGCCGGTGAGGCCTGCCGCCGCGTCCGGCGGGGTGGAGCGCAGTCCCCTGCCGGTCGCCTTGTGGCCGGTGGTCATGCCCCGGGTCCAGGACGGCAGCCGGGGTTCGCGCGAGGGCGGCTGTTCGGGGCGCGACTGGGTCGAGGGCGCCAAGGGCCGCTGTTCCGGGGCGGGTTGCCGGAATGACGGGGTCACCACGGTCGGCACGTACACCGGGGTCGTGCGGCCCGCGCTGATGCGGCGGCCGAGCTCGCGGGCGTCCTGCGGGCGCTGTTCGGGCTGTTTGGCGAGCAGGTCGAGGATGATCCTCTCGACGTACTCGGGGAGTTCGGCCCGGTGGTTGCGCGGCGGCTCGGGAGGCGTGTCACGGTGGCCGACGAGAATCGCCCAGGCGTCGTCGAGGTCGAACGGCGGTGCCCCGGTGGCGATTTCATAGAGCACACATCCGAAGGAGTACAGATCGCTGCGCTGGTCGACGTGGGCTCCGCTGATCTGCTCCGGCGACATGTAGTGCGGAGTGCCCATCGCGATACCGGTGCCGGTCAGCCGTGAGGTGAAGCCGATGTCGTGGCCGAGCCGGGCAATCCCGAAGTCGCAGATCTTCACCGTGCCGTCGGCCAGCCGCATGATGTTCGCGGGCTTCAAGTCCCGGTGCACGATGCCCTGCTGATGGGTGTAGGCGAGCGCGGAGGCCACCTGGTCGGCGATGTCGACGACTTCGGAGACCGCCAGCGGATGGTGTTTGTTGTCCTCCAGGAGCTGGCTGAGGTTGCGCCCCTCCAGCAGCTCCATCACCAGATAGAGCACACCGTCGGACTCCCCGAAGTCATGGACGACGGTCACTCCGCGATGCTGCAGGGCGGCGGCCACCCGGGCCTCGCGCCGAAACCGCTCCCGCAGGACGCGCGTGAAGGACTGATCGTGGTGCGGGCCGAGCGGCTTGAGGCACTTGACGGCGACGTGCCGGCCCAGCGACTCGTCCCGCGCCCGCCACACCTCGCCCATACCGCCCCGCCCGATCAGATCGAGCAGCCGGTACCGGCTCTGGATCAGCCTGGTCTCCGCCATCTCGTGCGATCGCCCCCGTCGCTGCTCGCCGCGCCCTCCCCTGGCCCGTCCAGTATGGCGAGTTATCTGCCGACTTTGCAGGGCGCGGGGCGGGAGCCGGGGCCCAGCCGAGACATGGCGCGCAGAATGTGTTTGGGCGGGAGTTGCCAGCGCAGACGTGCGGGAACACAGCGCAGCAAGGTGCCCGTGAAACGCAGGCGCCGGGTCACCGTGGCGGGCGGCGGGGCGGCCCTGCCGTACAACTCGTGGGCGTACGGCGGCAGAGCGGCGTACGCGAGATGCGCCACACGCCGCCACAGCAGGGCGCGCGCCGGTACGAGCAAGGGGTGGACCGGCGGGCGCACCAGGAAGTCGTCCACGTCCCACGCCTCGGGCCCCGCCGACAGCTCCGGCAGCATCTTCTCGAAGTAGGCGGCCAACTCCGCCTGGTTCTCCGGTACGTCGGCGGGGTCGAGCCCCACCAGCCGTGCGCTGACCAGGTGTTCACCGATGTAGCGGTCGGCCTGCGCGTCCGTGAGGGGGAACCCCGAGCGCCGCAGGACGTGCAGATAGGAGTCGATCTCGGCGCAGTGCACCCACAGCAGCAGCCCGGGCTCGTCGACGCCGTACCGCTCCCCCGTGTCCGGGTCGGTCGCCGTGAGCATGCGGTGAATCTTTCGTATGCGTGTCCCTGCCTTCTCCGCGGCCTCACTGGTGCCGTACGTCGCCGTCCCCACGAAGTTCGCGGTGCGCATCAGCCGGCCCCAGGCGTCGCGCCGGAAGTCGGAGTTCTGCATGACTCCGCGCACCGTGCGCGGGTGCAGGGCCTGGAGGTAGAGCGCGCGGATCCCGGCGACCCACATCATGGGGTCGCCGTGCATCTGCCAGGTCACCGACTCCGGACCGAAGAGTCCCGGGTCGCCCGCCTGAAAGGCCTCCATGCCAGCAGGTGTGCCCAGGATCCATAGCTGGCACACGCGGGCATCCCTGACCTGCGGTGATGCCAAATGACTCGCCAAGTTGCCCACCATGATCACGAGCTTCGCCCGGCACTTCGGTACAAGGCAGAGGTCGCACCCGCCCGGGGCGCATCCGCCGGCTGATGGACGCGAGCCGCGGCCTGGTGGGCGGTCCGCGGACCGCCGCTCCGATCGTGGGACGGCGGGAGTTGGCCTCCGACGGAAGGTTGCGAGCTGCGGACCGGCACTCCCGGCAGCTCAGCCGCTCGGCGACCCGGCGGTGTCGTGCCCGGTGGCGGCTGCGGCGGCCGGCGGCCGGGTCAACCTGAGTGTGAGGACGTAAGAGCCCACGACCGCCACGATCACCAGAGGCATGACGGTAAGCCCCTCCGAGCCCAGAAGCAGGGTGGCCAGCAACAAGGAGGTCATGGGCAACTTGAGCATCGCTGCCGACATCGCACCCACGCCCATCGCGAGCCCAGCGGTCACGCCGAGCCCGGGCAGATGGGAAAAGGCGATGCCGCCGGCTGCGCCCAAGAACATGGCGGGGAACACCGGACCACCACGGAAAGCTGCCATGGACACGCAGTACGCCAGTCCCTTGCAGGCGACGAGCACCACAAGGGCCCCTGCCGAATACTGCGCGTTCGCAGAGACAAGAGGACCGAGGCCGCTCTGTCCCGAGTACAGGACTTCCGATGCCGCGTGGCCGGTCCACTCCGCGTAGAGCAGGGCGATCACACCGACGACGGCGCCTGCGAACACTGTGGCCTTCAGCCGTCGCGGTTCGACCAGTTTCAGCAAGCAGAGGGCGAGCCACCGAATCCCGACGCCGAACAGGGCCGCCGCTACCGCGATCAGGAGGGCCCAGCCGAACCCAGCGGCGTCCGGCGTGGCCGCATGAGGAACATTCGGCAGGGCCAGCGAGTAGGTGCCCAGGCCGGTCCACGACCCCAGGCCTGTGAAGATGAGCGCACCAATGCCGGAGGCGAGCAATCCCGGAACCAGGACGACACCCAGCATCGGTCCCCCCAAGCCGGACATCTCCATGAGCAGGAACGCTCCGAGCAGCGGTGAGCCGAGCAGGGTGCTGATCGCGGCGAAGCTCCCCGAGGCCCCCACGACGCCGGTCGCCTGCTTCGGAAACGACTTCCGCGTCAGTCGCAGCGCGGCCACGGCGAGGCCGCTGCCCAGGGCGATGAGTGGGGCCTCCGGCCCGATGACAGCGCCGAGGCCCAGTGAGGCCAGCGCGGCGAGCGCCACGCCGGGCAGATTGGCTGTCGGGGTCGGGCCCGAGGCCACGAACCCGTGGGCCGGCTCATGTCCACCGTTGCCAGGCAGATATCGGACCATCGGACCCACGAGGAGCCCCGCCACGACCAGCAGCGGCACCGGCCACCAATCGGGCGTGCCATGGAAGCCCAGGGCCTTGGGCAAGTCCGTGTAGGTGAGCGACTGAAGCTTGTTGACGAGTGCGAGAAAGCCGAAAGCCGCCGCCGAGATCGGGACGCCGAGAACCGCCGCGGTCAGGAGGAGAACCACGTAGCCGCGGCTACGGACGAGTGAGAGCGGGTCCGTGGCAGCTGCCGGTGGCTTTCCGTCAGGCTCGACCGGATGGCTTGGAGAGGTCACGCCGAGACCTCCGACATGCGCGTGACACAGCGGGATTGAGCTGTGGTTCCGGAGCTGGGGCAGCCGGCCGCGATCACCGTGACGCCTCGGAACAGCGATGAGGATTTACGGCGCCGAGAGGGATCTCCGCGAGTTCCAGAATCCGGTGGGCGGGCCGGTCCGCCGAAATCCGCATGAGGCCGGGTCAATCCTCCTCGGGTGCGTACTCTGCTTGGCAGGGCCGAGAAGGGCATCGACGAGCACTCCTGCCACCGGGCCGCTCGCCCTTCGGGAGCGGCGCGCGCTGCCGGGTTCGGAGCAGTGGCTATCTCCTGCCGCATCGCTCGCCTCCCGGCCGTAACACTGATACGTGGTCCGCCCCGGGGTGGTGCCTGCTACAGGGACGACCGGGGCACACACAGCGCAGAGTCGGTTCCAGCCCACGCGCGCACCCTCAAGACCGATCATGGTGGCCGGCGCCTGATTCGGCATCACGGCATGTCCGTGCCGAGGCTCGCCTGTCGGCAGGGTCGGGCGAAGTGAAGGTGCGCGCAGTGCAAGGCGAAGTCCTCGGTGAGTGGACGACCGTACAGCGTCTCGGTCGAGTCCGGTTGGTCCCGGCGTGGCAGTGGCTGCTCGCGAACACACCCCGGACTCGAACCGCGGACGAGACGGCTTCGAATCGGCAGACGACCCACGCCCACCGAGCGATCGTCACACGCGTGCTCCGTGTACGTGGCGTGGCTCGGCAAGCAGGCCATAGATGACCAGCACCGACAGGAGCATCACGATCACGGACCAGAAGGGGTAGACCGGCAGGAAGATCATCTGGCCGACCAGACACAGCGCCGCCAGACAGATACCCGTCCGACGCGCGCCTCTGGAGCCCACCAGCACTCCGAGGGCGGCCAGCGCCATCACGATGCCGATGACCACCCAGATCCAGCCCCAAGCCGTGTAGTTGAGGATGAGCAGCCGGTCGCCCTGGGAATAGACGGTCGAGTAGTACCCATGATTGAAGATCGCCACGAACCCATTGAGGAGGTTGAACAGAGCACTGACCAACAGCAGGATTCCGGCGAACGCCACCCAATGTGAACGCTCCATCGGCGGCACCGTGTCGTCTGGCGGCGAGGCATATTGCTCCATGGCGTCCATCAGATGCAGTATCACGGAGGACTGCAATTATTGGTGGCCCAAATGTGCTGGACGGCTATCTGGACGGCCATGGAGGGGCCGCCGACATCACGAAGTCGCCGGCCTGCAGCGGCGGGCGAGCGCGCGTGGGCGCCTCTCTTACCCAGGCTTCTTCGCATGGTCTCTGGTGGTGGTCCTCCGAGTCCGGAAAGCCTGAAGGAGTCGAGTTCTTCGTCGTCCCTTACGGTTCGACCGATGCCGCAATAGCGCTGTTCGATCGGATGCCGTTCCCCGCTGCACGTGGAGGCGCCTGCCGACGCACCGACCTCTTCGGACTTCGGCGCTCACCCCAAGCACTGCACGGACGGCTTCGAGCACTTCTTCCAGGCCGCCCCTACCGACCTCGCCGCCGAGATCCGTGAAGTCTGGGGAGAAGCGGTGGTGGCCCCAGGGTGGGAGGGCCCACCGGTGTGGGTGCACGGCGACCTGCATCCCGCGAACGTCGTCGTCGCGGACGGAACATTGGCAGGTGTCGTCGGCTTCGGCGCACTCTTCGCCGGCGACCCGGCGTGGAATCTCGCGGCCGCCTGGCTGCTGCTCCCTGCGGGTGGCGCCTCACGGTTTTTCGACAGCTACGCGCAGGCGGACGAGGCAGCGGTGCGACGGGCGCGCGGACTGGCCGCGATGAAGAGCCTGTTCCTGATGTTGATGGGCCAGAACGGGGACCATGGCCTGGCCGGCGGGAAGCCGAACTGGGGCCCGTAGGCCGGTCCGCACTTGATCGTGTCCTGAAGGGCCTTTGACGTCGGCATGGATCGACCGGGCCTCCCTGGCGGCCGGGCACTCGCTGACAGGGGTCGGTGCAGTCCCGGTTGGCCATGGGAACCGTCCAGACCAGTCCCTGCTCGATCCCGGTTCGCCAACTGGCTATGTCGGGCGGACCTGCTCGCGCCGCAGACCACGCTCCTTGGTGATGAGGAGGAATGAGGGATGCACCGGCAGCGGACAGTCCGGTCATCCAGCAGAACCTGCGTGAGAGGTCGGGGGCCTGGGCGGACAGCTGGTCCATTGCGAGTGAGTCGCCCAAGCATGATGCCGATCATCACCCAGCGGATCATGGTCTCCGAGTGAGCGGGGCTGGTCTCGTAGTCCCGCGCCAGACGCCAGTGTGCGGTCAGCCGCAATACCAATGACGCGCCCCTTGGCGGCTCTCGCCAGATCGGCTCACGTGCATTCCCGCAGCCCGTTGTGAGCCGCTGAAGATGGCATGCAAAGGAGGCTCCCCGCACCTGACACGGGGAGCCTCCTGGCCGGCGGAGTACCCAAGGTCAGCCCGGGAGCACCCTGACGGGCGTGGTCATGGTGCGGGTGCGGTCGACGATGCGCTCGTCTCCCTGCAGAGTCACCTGGACGGGAATGCCGCGGTCGCCCGCCGACCGGGCGACGGTGAGCGTGAGGTCACCGGGTTCGACGCGTCGGCGAAGGTCTCTCCCGGTGAAGCCGGCCATGTCCGTGTGGACCTCGAACTCGACGACACGGGTCTCACCGGCGGCGAGGTCGACGCGGGTGAACGCGATGAGTTGGCGGACCGGGCGGGTGACCGAGGCGACCGGGTCGGTGAGGTAGAGCTGGGGGACGAAAGTGCCCGCGCGCTCACCGGTGTTGGAGACCCTGGCCCGCAACGTGATCGTCGCGTCGACGGACACTACGGCTTCGTCGACGGACGCGCTCTCGATCTCGAAGGCCGTGTACGACAGACCGTGCCCGAACGGGAACGCGGGTGTGGGGTCGATGTTGCTCACACCATCGCTCTTGAGGGCGAGCGGAGGCGCCAGGTAGGTGCCCGGCTGGCCCGCCTCGTCGCCCGGGATCTGGACCGGAAGGCGCCCGGAGGGGTTGATCCGGCCCGAGAGGACACCGGCGATCGCCGCCGCCCCTTCCTCGCCGGGGAAGAATGCCTGGACAGTGGCGCCCGCCCGCCGGGCGTGCCGACCGATGGCGTACGGACGGCCCGAGAGGACGACGAGGACGGCTTGGTTCGCCGCGTCGAGGACGGCCTCCACCAGTTCGTCCTGGACTCCCGGGAGTGTCAGCACACTGACGTCGCAGCCCTCGCCGGAGGAACCGTGTCCGAACATCCCGGAGCGGTCACCGACGACGAGGACCGTCACGTCGGCCGCGGCGGCCGCAGCCACCGCGGCGGCGATGCCACTGCGGTCGTCCCCAATGACCTGGCAACCGGTCTCGTGGCGGACCTCGGCGTCGGGGAACTCGCGCCGGAAGGCGTCGAGCACCGTGGGCGCCTCGACGCCCAGGGGGGTGTCGGGGTGGTGGGGCAGTACGTGGTTGGGGAACGAGTAGCAGCCGAACAGGCACCGGACGTCGTCGGCCGCGGGACCGATGACGGCGACGGAGCGTGCTCCGGCGAGCGGCAGCAGGTCCGAGGAGTTGTCGAGCAGGACGACGGACTCCTCCGCCAACTCGCGGGCGACGGAGCGGTTTCGGGCCGAGTCGAAGTCCGCGGGAGCGGTGTACTGCCCGGGCTTCCAGTCGGGATCGAGCAGGCCGAGTTCGGCCTTCTGGGTCAGGACCCGCAGTACGGCGCGGTCGATGAAATCCGCCGATATGCCGTCGTCCAGGAGCGGCTGCCCGTATGCGGTGGTGTGGGGCAGTTCGACGTCGATTCCGGCCCGGAGCGCGGCATGTGCCGCGCCAGGGATGTCGGCCGCCACGTGGTGCAGGGAGGCGAGGAACGCGATCGCCCAGTAGTCGGACACCACCGTGCCCTCGAATCCCCAGCTCTCGCGCAGCAGCCGGGTCAGGAGTTCCTCGCTGGCGCCGCAGGGCACGCCGTCTATGTCGTTGTAGGCGTTCATGACCGAGCCGACCCGGCCCTTCACCACGGCCTTCTCGAACGGCACGAGGATCAGGTCGGCGAGTTCACGGGGACCGACGGCGGCGGGGGCGTGGTTGCGGGCGGCCCTGGAGGCGGAGTAGCCGGCGAAGTGCTTCAGCGTGGCGACGACGCCGGCCGACTGCAGCCCCTGCACGTAGGACAGGCCGAGTTCCGAAACGAGGTAGGGGTCCTCGCCGAGGGTCTCCTCCACCCGGCCCCAGCGGTAGTCGCGTACGACGTCCACGACGGGTGACAGTCCCTGGTGGATGCCGACGGCAGCCATGTCCGAGCCGATGGCCGCGGCCATACGGTGGACGAGGGCGGGGTTGAAGGTGGCCGCCCAGGCGAGCGGTGTGGGATAGACCGTGGCCTGCCAGGCGGTGAAACCGGTGAGGCACTCCTCGTGCGCGATGGCCGGGATACCGAAGCGGTTCGCCGCCGTCACCCGCTCCTGGAACTCCGCGAGGCGCTTGCGGCCCGCCTCCGGGTCGACCGGCGCCGTACCGAACACCCGGGTCAGATGCCCGAGGCCGTCGACGATCGCTTCTTCGAAGCTCTCGGCGCCGCGGAAGGTGTCCTGCATCGGGGCCACATCGCCGGACTCGTCGTGGCCGGGCCAGGTGCTGCCGAGCTGTGCGACCTTCTCGGCCCTGGTCATGGTGTCGAGGAGGGCCCGCGCGCGAACGGACGCCGGCAGGGCGGGATCGTTCCACAGCCCGGTCGTCGGGCGCTCGTCGCTGATCGTCAAGGTCTCATCCGTTCTGTTGCGGGGGGTGCGCGAGAGCGCGCGAGTGGTCCAAGAGGTCGAGGAGGCACCGCCGACCGGGAAGGGAGGGGGCCCGGACGCCGGTCCGGCGGTCATGGGGAGGCAGACACGCCGGACTGCGTCGCACGGAGGAGTCGGCGCCTTTCGGCGTCCGGGCCCCGAACGGGGTGGCGTCCCGGTTCGGCGAACCCGGCGGGACGCGGCACCGTTACTTGCCGCCGGCTCCCATCAGACCCGCGACGAGGGCGCGGCGGGCGAAGAGGTAGACGACGAGGATGGGGACCGCGGACATCAGCACCGCGGCCAGCAGGGCCGGCACGTTCGACCCGTACTCGGAGACGAAGTTGTACAGGCCCAGCGTCACCACCTTGTTGTCGTTCGACTGGGTCATGATCAGCGGGAACAGGAAGCCGTTCCACGCCTGCAGGGCCGTGAAGACGCACGTGGTCGCGATGGCCGACTTCGACATCGGGACGACCAGCGTCAGCAGGGTCCGTGCCGGGCTCGCGCCGTCCAGTGCCATGGCCTCGTACAGCTCGTTGGAGATGTCCCGCATCCCACCGCTGAGGACCAGCACGCTCACCGGCAGCGCGAACGCGGCGGTGGGCAGGATGATGCCCCACAGGGTGTCGTAGAAGCCGAGATCGTTGATGATCAGGAAGAGCGGGATGATCACCGCCTGCGAGGGGATCGCCAGGCCTAGCAGGAACAGGCGGAACACGCCCTTGGTCATCCAGCCCCGCCCGCGCACCACGGCGTAGCTGATCGGGATCGCGAGCGCCAGCACGATGGCGACCGTGGCCACCGCGACGACGACGGTGTTCCAGATGTACTGCAGGAAGCCGCTGTCCAGAACCGTGCGGAAGTTGTCCAGGGTCACGGTGTCGGGGATCGAGACGGGACCCTTGTCGGTGTACGTCGTCTGCGGCTGTACCGCCGTGTTCACCAGCGCGTACAGCGGAACGCCGATGATCAGCAGCCAGACGAGGGCGGCGGCGCCGGCGAGGTAGTTCGGGCGCGTCCTCACAGCCCCTCCATCGTGCTCGTCATCTTGTCGTACCCGCTGAGCTTCGTGAGGAGGACGGAGGCGGCGGTGGCGAGCAGCAGCAGGAAGCTGGCGATCGCGCTCGCGTAGCCGTAGTCGTATGTCCGGAAGGCCGTCTGGTACATGGAGAACGGCAGGATCGCCGTGTCGGTGCCGGGACCGCCGTTGGTCAGCAGCAGGACGATGTCGAAGGCCGTGAGACCGCCGACGACCATGAAGATGGTCGAAGTGATCATCGTGTTGCGCAGCTGCGGCAGAGTGATGTGGACGAACTGCCGGACCCGCCCCGCGCCGTCGATCGCCGCCGCCTGGTAGAGCGTGTGCGGGATGGCTCGGGCGGCGCCCTGGTAAAGCAGGCTGTGGAAGGGGACGAACTGCCAGGTGGTCACGAGGACCAGGCAGGCGATCGCGCCCTGCTGGGTGCCCATCGGATTGGCGCCGAAGAGCCATTCGAACTTGGACGGCAGACCGAAGTTCGGGTCCAGCAGCTGGCGCCACATGACGGCCGTTGCCGCTGTGGACAGCAGCAGCGGCAGGAAGAACAGCGCCGACAGGACCGCCCGGTTGCGCTGGGGACCGGCCGCCCAGACGCCCAGCAGGATGCTGACCGGCGCCTGTACCACGATGTTCCCGATCAGCAGGGCCCCTGTGACCAGGGTGGACTGCCGGACCTGACTGTCGCCGAAGAACCGCGACCAGTTCTCCGTGCCGGTGAACTGCGGTGTGCTCAGGCCGTCCCAGTGCGTGAAGGAGAGGTAGAGCACGCCCACCATCGGCGCGACGGCGAAGACGAGGAAGAACAGCAGCCCGGGAACCGCCCAGGCCACGCCGGGCCGCTCCAGGGTGGGCGGAGCGGCCCGGTCACGCACCCGCTGCTTGCGCATGGGCCGTGAAGTCGTTGCGGAGACCACGTGGACGCGCCTTCCTACTTCTTGATCGCCAGAACCGCGCTGACGAACTGCTCCGGCGAGCTCTGCCCGTTGAACAGCTTCTGGATCTCGGTCAGCAGCGGCGTGCCGAGGGTGAGGCCGAGCGCCTGGTCCCATGACTGGGTGAAGGAAGGGGCCTTCTGCACCAGGTCGTACTGGAACTGGGCGTACGCCGGGTCGGCCGCCTTGGTGAGGTACTGCGCGGCGTTGGAGGTGACCGGCACCTCTCCCTTCTCGACCAGTCCCTGCACGTAGCTGTCGCTGTAGGTGGTCTTCAGGAAGTCCGTCGCGGTCTGCTTGGCGGCGGAAGTGGTCACCGAAAGGTAGTTCGTGGGGTTGCCGACCACGTTGGCGGCATCGCCCTTGCCCCCCTCCACAGAGGGGAAGGCCACGTATCCCAGGCCGTTCTTCGCGAAGTCGGGGGCCTCGGCCAGCTGGGTCGCGTACTCCCACGAGCCCATCAGCACCATCGCCGCCTTGCCCTTGTTGAGCAGCGTGGAGGTGCCTCCGGCGCCGTAGTTGACCGATCCGAACTTCTTGCCGAACGCGCCGCTGTCCACCAGCTCCTTGATCATCTGCGCGGTCTTGAGGATGGCGGGGTCCTTCCACTGCGACCAGTCGCCGCCCTGGATCTTGTCGAACAGCTCCGGCCCCGCGAGGCGGTCGACGAGGTACTCGACCCACATCAACTCGGTCCACGAGGAGCTGGCGTTGCCTGCGAGCGCGAAGGGCGTGACCCCCTTGCCCTTGAAGACCTTGACCAGGTTCTGCAGCTCGGCGTAGGTCGTCGGCGGCTCGACGCCGGCGTCGGCGAAGAGCTTCTTGTTGTAGAAGAGGAACACCGGCTGGGTGCCTCGGCAGGGTATGCCGACCAGCTTGCCGCCGACCTTGCCCGCGGCCAGCGCGGACGGCAGGAAGTGCGACTCCAGGGCCGTGTCCAGCGTGACCAGCTTCCCGGCCGTGACGTAGTCGTTCAGGCTGCCGCCGCCCCAGCTGAAGAACACCCCGGGCATCTTCGCCGAGCCCATCGCGGTCCGCAGCTTGTCCTTGTACCCGTCCGTGGCGATCACGGTCATGCTGACCTTGCCCTTGCCGGCGGAGTTGAAGGTGCCCACCGCCGCCTTCTGGACCGAGTTGGTCGGGTCCTGCAGCGTCCAGAAGTCGACGTTGCCCGTGGGCGAGGACGTGGAGCTGCCGGACGAACCACAGCCGGCCACGGTGACGCTCAGCGTGGTCGCCGCCGTAGCGGTGAGGAACCATCTCCGTGACACACTGTTCATCGTTGAACACCTTTCGAGTCGGCAGGATCCCCTTCGCGGGTGCACTGCACCCGGCAGGCCGTCCCGGGCCTGCCCGCACTGAGGGATCTGGGTCGATGGCCATGACCGTCAGGCGCTGTTGCGCAAGTGTTGCGGTTCCGTTGCTCCTGCGGTTGAGCTGGCGTCGGTCACGTTAAGCGGCGCAATTCGGCCGCGGCAATATCGGAGCGAAATCACTTCCGAAAGACTTTCGTAGTCCGAGGGCTTGCGAAACCGGCTCAGGTTCGTCCCTATTTCCCGGTTTCGGGCGGCGCCGTGGACATGCGCTCGACCAGTTCCGTCGCGAGCTCCCTGCGCGTCGTCGCGGGAGGCCGGCCCTCGGCGAGGTTCAGCAGGACACGCGTGGCCTCCTGGCCCAGTTCCCTGAACGGCTGCCTCACCGCACTCAGCGGCGGCGAGGCCATGGCGGCCACGAGGGTGTCGTCGAACGACATCACCGACAGCTGACGCGGTACGGCGATGCCCAGTTGCCGGGCGGCCTCCATTGCGCCGAGCGCCTGGACGTCACTGGCGGCGAAGAGAGCGGTCGGTCTCTCGTCCCGCTCCAGCACACTGCGGGCGGCGCGCAGTGCCTCGCCGTAGTCGAAGTCCGTCGAGCGCACGAGCGCGGCGTCGTAAGGGATCCCGGCCTCCGTCAGGGCGGCCCGGTAGCCGTGCAGGCGCGCGGACCCGGCCAGGGAGTGCGACCGGCCCGCCAGCATGCCGATGCGACGGTGCCCGAGGTCGATCAGGTGCTGGACAGCGGTCGTCGCGCCGTGCCAGTTCGCCACCCCGACACTCGGGATGTCCGCGGACGGCGCGTTCAGGGGATCGACGAGCACCACCGGAATCCGCTGCTCCAGGATCCGGCGCTCGTCCCGCTCGACAAGAGTGGAGATGACGATGACGACCCCAAGCGTGTCCAGCTTCTGGCACTCATCCAACCACTGTGCGATCGAGCGCCGAGTCGTCGTGCCGACAGTCGTGTGGACACCGATTTCGGCCGCCGACTCCACGATGCCGCGGACCACTTCCAGGGTGTACGGTCCCGCCAGATCCCGGAACACCGCAAGGATCTGCCGTCGCCGACGAGCTTCGGCCTCCCACGTACGGACAAACCCGCGTTCGGCCAGCAGCGCCTCGATGCGGGCGCGTGTCGCCTCGGACACGTCACGCCGCCTGTGGACGACCTTGGACACGGTCGCCGGCGAGACGCCGACCTCGTCGGCTATCGAGGCGAGAAGCCCGTACTGGGTGTTCCGGCGCGAACTGGTTGGGCCCGTCACTGCGGTGTGGACCTCCCCTGCGCGTCCGTTGGCCTGTTCTGAGCGCGTGCTGAGTGAACGTACACGCCGGCTCGATCACGGCAGGCCGGGCCGGAGCGCCCAAAGCCCCGTACACCTGCGAAAACGCGAGTACTCAAGGGCTGCGAAAGTCTTTCGCGACCCGATCGGCCGCCTCTTGTAGGCTCCCCCGCAGCCTGTTCGAGCCGCTCAGGCACGTTACGTCCGGGAGGCCGGGAATGCCGGTGCACAGCATCCACGACACACAACCCGCCGACCGCTGGGAGGACGCTTTCCTCTCCGGCAACGGCGAGTACGGAATCATGGTGTTAGGGCATCCCCACCGGGAGCGGATCGTTCACAACCACCACCGTTACGTGCTGCCCAACGAGTCCCTCGGGATGCGGCCGCCGGCCGTCGCCGACCGTCTTGAACAGGTTCGCGACCTGGCCCTCGCCGGGGAACGGGAGCAGGCACAGCGCGAGTTCTCCGACGGCAGGGGGATGGCCTGGACACAGGCTTTCCACCCGGGGCACATGCTTCATGTGGACACGACGGCCGGGGACGGCCCTGTCGAGCACTACCGCCGCGTCACCGACTTCGCCACGGGCGAGGTGAGGGTCACCTGGTCCGACGGGGAACGGGAGTGGGTACGGCGTGCGTTCGTGTCGCGCACCGACGCCGTCGCGGTCGTCGAGATCACAGGTCCGCGGCTCGACCTGGCCCTACGACTGTCCGGAGAGCTGTCGGGCCGCCCCGCCGAGGTCACTTTCACGACGTCCGCCGAGGCCACCGGGGACGGCGAGGCGTCACTTGCCGTCGTGGGCGAGTATCCGCCCGGTCCCGGCGCGGCGGGATTCACCGGCGTGACCCGGGCCGCCGTCACGGGCGGCCGGGTCGCAGCGGAAGGGGACACGGTCCATGTCGAAGGAGCGACGCGCGTCGTTCTGCTGACCCGGATGGACCGGTCGGCGCCTCTCCCCCGCATCGACGCGCTCCGCGCGGACCTCGCCGAACTGCCCGCCGAATACGACGAGTTGCTCTCCCGGCATGCACCCGTCCACGGCGAACTCTACGGCCGCGCCGAACTCGACCTGGGTGTGCCCGACAGCGACCGCGGCCTCCCCGTGGGCAAGCTGATCGCCCGTGCCGACACCAAGACGCTGGACGGCGCGCTGATCGAGGCGCTGTTCCACTCCGGCCGCTACCTGCTGCTCAGCTCCAGCGGGGTACTGCCACCCCGGCTGACCGGCCTGTGGCTCGGCGAATGGGGCGCCGCCTGGTCCGGCGACTACACCACCGACGCCAACATCAACCTCCAGATGGCCGGGGCGGTCCTCACCGGCATGCCCGAACTCATCGCGCCGTACGCCGCCTTGATTGACGGTCAGATCGACGACTGGCGCACCAACGCCCGCACGATCTACGGCACCCGCGGGATCCTGGCCCCCAGCCGGACGGACGGCGAACACGGGCTGCTCTTCCACCTGAACGACGACTGGCCCTGGACCATGTGGCTGGCGGGCGCGGACTGGCTACTGTTCCCGCTGTACGAGTACTGGCAGGCGACCGGCGACGACGACTTTCTCGTCCGCACCCTCGTCCCCTGGCTCGTCGAGGCCGCCGTCTTCTTCGAGGACTTCCTCACCCGCGAGGATGAAGACGGACACGTCGTCCTGGTCCCCTCCTACTCCCCCGAGGTCGGCCCTCGCGACGGGCGGGGCATGTCCGGGGTGAACGCCACCATGGACCTGGCCGCGGCCCGGCACGCCCTCACCACCGCCGCCGACGTCTGCACCCGCCTCGGCATCGAGCAGCCCGCGGTCGGCCGCTGGCGCGCGCTGGCGGAGCGGCTGCCGCCCTACCGCGTCGACAGTCAGGGGGCGCTCGCCGAGTGGGCGTGGCCGGGACTGGAGACCGCCGACGACCACCGGCACATCAGCCACCTCTACCCGGTGTGGCCGCTGCACGACATCACCCCGGACGACACCCCCGACCTGGCCGCCGCCGCCCGCGAAGCCCTGCTGCGACGGGGTGACGAGAACCTCTCCGCGCACGGCAGCCTGCACCGCGCCCTGGTCGCCGCACGCCTGAAGGACAGCGGGACAGCGAAGGAGAACGTCCTCAAGATCGTGGGCCACAACATGGTCTTCCGGTCGCTCATGACCTCGCACAACCCCGATCTGGAGATCTACAACGCGGACGCCGCCCACTGTCTGCCGGCCGTGGTCGTGGAGATGCTGCTCGACTCCCGGCCCGGGATCGTGGAGCTCCTGCCGGCCCGGCCCCCGGAGTGGCGGTCCGGCAGCCTGCGCGGCCTCGCCACGCGTGCCGGGGTCGCCGTCGACGAACTGACGTGGGATGTGTCCGAGGGCCTCGCGAAGGCGGTTCTCACCTCGCCACTGGAGCGGGACATCGTCCTCGTGTGCCGTGACGGCTCGGACCAGCGGCAGACCGTACACCTGCTGCCGAACGTCCCCACCACGGTGACCGTCCCACTCGCCTGAGGCCTCAGGGGCGGGCAGACGCGGGACGCCCGCCCTCGGGGCTACCGCAACGGTGTGTGGTGTGCACCCGGCGATCACTCACTGTGTGTCGACTCGACTGCGCACCGACGTCGAGGTGCGCAGAACGAGCTCCGTCGCCAACTCGATCCGGGACGACGCGGGAGGTCGACCCTCCGCGAGTTGCACGAGCACCCTGGTGGCCTCGGCCCCCAGCTCCTCGAACGGCTGGCGCACCGCGCTCAGCGGCGGACAGGCCATGGCCGCCACGAGGGTATCGTCGAAGGACATGACCGCCAGGTCCTCGGGAACGCTGAACCCATGCTGACGGGCCGCTTCCAGGACGCCGAGCGCCTGCGCGTCACTTGCCGCGAAGACGGCGGTGGGTGGATTTGCGGAGCGCAGGATCTGCAGGCTGGCGAGCAGCCCTTCTTCGAAGTCGAAGTCGGTCGAGCGCACGATCGCCGGGTCGTACGCGATCCCCGCCTCCTCCAGAGCGGCCCGGTAGCCATGCAGCCGCGCGGCCCCGGCCAGCGAGTGCGAACGGCCAGCGACCATGCCGATCCGGGTGTGCCCGAGGCCCAGCAGGTGTTGCACCGCTTCCCTGGCCCCGCTCCAGTTCGTCACCCCGATGCTCGGAATGTCGTGGGTCGGTGCGCTCAGCGGGTCGATCAGCACTACGGGAAGCCGTCGCTCGACGATCCGGCGCTGGTCTTCCTCGGCCAGCATGGAGATCACGATGATCAGGCCCGCCGCGTCGAGTGCCACGCACTCCTCAAGCCACTGGGAGATCGAACGGTGACCCGTCGTCCCGGTCACCACATCCAGGCCCAGTTCGTCCGCCGCGTCCACGATCCCACGGACGACTTCCAAGGTGTACGGCCCCGACAGGTCACGGAACACCGCGATGATCTGACGCGGCGCCGCTGGATCAGGCTCTCCCGGGCGAACGTACCCGTGGCGGACCAACAGGTCCTCGACCCGGGCTCGCGTCGCCGCTCCGACGTCGGCACGCCGGTGCACGACCTTCGACACGGTGCTGAGCGACACTCCCGCCTCGCCGGCGATGCTCGTCAGCAAACCGTACTGCGCATCCCCGCGCGCGCTGCCCCGAACTGTCACTCGTACGCCTCGCCTTTGAGCTGCCACTCGAAACTCCGCCGCAAGCCAACAGGACGAAAGGCCCGGTGACAAGGCTGCTGCATCGACGGCGACCAGCGCACCGCGCCGGTCTCAGTCCCTGTGGATCGTCGGGGGTACGCACGGTGCGGCGAACCCAGCGGCCCACTCGCTCACGTCAGCTAGGGCGCGGCGCCCCGCTCAGCCCTGTCACGCAGGGCCAGGGCGACTTCACCGCGGACGTCATGACCGCGCGCGCTCCCGCACCCCTCGGGCCGCGGGATCTTCTGTTCCTTCTCCGGCATGCGGTCGATTGCGAAGGAGAGGCCCGAGCGGGCCGGGCCCATCTGCATCCATTCTCGCACCAGAGTGCCACCGTCCTGCGGCTCCAATGTGAACCGCCAGATGGCCGTCGGGTGCTGCGGATTCTCGACCGCCCAGGCGAACCTCCTCGGCGGCTCGTACTCGACGATGTGGGACCGTGGTGGTCCACTCCCCCAGTGCTTCATGCTTGCTCCGGCCGACGAACCGGGCGCCGAGCGCGGGGCCGCTCCTGCCGTCCAGCCATTGCACCGACCGCAGCTCGGGGCTCATGCGCGGCATCAGCTCGATGTCGGACACCAGCGCCCACACGTGTGCCGGCGCGGCGGCGATCCAGGTGTGGACCTCAGCCGTCGGCTTGTCCGCATAGCGTGCGCCCGTCCACTCCATGATCCCGAGCCTCCTGCCCGCCAAGAACACTCACGTGAGAACCTGACCAGTAAAGTTGCGTAGATAGACTTAGTTGTCAAGGCTGCCATGGCTACCCCAGGACTGCCGATTCAGCCCGCGAACCGCTCCCGCACATCCGGTCGCTCGGCCAGATGCGACGGATAGCCGGGGCCCATCCGGGGGCGGGTGTTGTCCGCGGTCATGGGCTCGCCGCAGGCGGCGCACACCACCTCGGCATGGGTCTCCTGCCCGCACACCTCGTGCCGCATCGCCACCGGCGGGCCCGCCTCACCGGCCAGCCAGCGGTCTCCCCACCGGTTCATCACCAGCAGCACGCCAAAGAAGTCGCGCCCCTTCTCGGTGAGCACGTAGTCGTACCGGACCGGCTCCGTCTGGTACGGCCGCTTCTCCAGCAGTCCTTCCTCCACCAACCGGCGCAGCCGGTCCGCCAGCGTGTTGCGGGCGATGCCGAGCGACTCCTGGAACGCGTCGAACCGCCGGATCCCGTAGAACGCCTCACGCAGTACCAACGGCGTCCACCAGTCCCCGAGCAGGTCCATGGTCCGCGCGATCGAGCAGGGCCACTGAGCAAAGGATGTCCGCCTCATGACTGCCAGCATAGGTTCGTCCAGTCATGAGACCCAGCAGGTAACTCGAGCAGCGGCCGGTGCCCGGTCTCTTGTGTTCCATCAATAACGAAGTTATGTTGCCGCCATGAAACGTGACTTGCAGGGCAGAAAGCTGGTTGTCACCGGAGGGGCACGCGGCATCGGGGAGAAGGTGGCCCGCCTGGCCGCCGCCCGAGGAGCTCGTGTGACCGTGATCGGACTGGAACCCGATCGGTTGCGCGACCTCGCCGCCGACCTGGGCCCCGCCGCCGCCTGGCGCGAGGCCGACGTGCGTGATGGCGCGGCTCTACGGTCGGCGATCGATGAAGCCGCGGAGATCATGGGCGGCATCGACCTCGTCGTCGCCAACGCCGGGGTCGTGGCGTACGGGACGGTGCGCCAGACGGACGAGGCGTCGTTCGAACGGGTCATGGACATCAACCTGAACGGCGTCTTCCGCACCCTCAAGTACGCGACGCCCCATCTGGAGCGCAGCCGGGGTCACGTGCTGGTCGTGGCGTCCGCGCTGTCGTTCATGCCGCTGGCCGCGATGGCCTCGTACGGCGCGAGCAAGGCGGCGGCCGAACTGCTCGCCCTGACCTATCGCCAGGAGGTGGCACATCTCGGGGTCACGGTCGGTCTGGTGCACCCCTCCTGGATCGACACGGACCTCGTCCGGGGCGCCGAAACGGACCTCCCCTCGTTCCAGTCGCTGCGCAACCGGCTGCCCTATCCGGGCAACGTCACCACGAGCGCCGACCGGGCTGCCGCCGCGATCGTCGACGGGCTCGTGCGCCGCCGCAGCCGCGTGTACGTCCCGCGCGCGGTTGCCGTGGCCAACTGGGCGAAGGGAGCACTGAACTCGCCGCTGGCCTGGCCCTGGGCGCGACGCTTCGCGGCCCGGGCGGTTCCGTCCCTGGAACGGGAGGTCGCGGCGCTGGGAAGGCATAACCAGCTCACGCCGGGTACCCATGCCCGTGGTGCGGGGACCAGGTCGCCCTAGCCGCCCGCGGGACTGCACCCAACCGCCCGGCTTCTCACTCGCCTTGGAGGATGGAGTCGTACAGGCGCGCGCCGGCCTCGTGCGAGGCCTCGGCACGTTCTCGCTTGTCACCCAACCCGACAGAGAAGTTAACGCCCATCGGCAGGAGCACCTGCATCACGGCGTCATCGAACTCGACGAAATGCTCGGCCAGTTCAAGGGTGATGTAACCGTGCACGAAACTCCACAACTGGGCCGCCATGACCTCGGGTTCCTGCCGCTCGACCCTGCCTGAGTGCACGAGCCGTTCGCAGGCCGCAGTGACATGAGCGTGGGCTTCGCGAAAGGCCGGGGAATGCCCGCTCAGGCGAAGGTCCGCATCCGACAGAGGCCGGTAAGTCGCCCGAGTGGACAGCCCGAACATCAGGTCGTAGAGGTGAGGGTTCTCGTGGGCCAGCCGACGACAGGTCAAGGCCATGGCGAAGAGATCCGCGATCGGGTCCTCCGTCACCGGTACCTGGGCGAACGCCCTGCCGAGTTCCTTGAACCCGTGGTCGGCAACAGCGCTCATCAGCTCGGGGATCCCGCCGAAGTGGCTGTAGACCACCATGGTCGACAGTCCGCTCGCGGAAGCCACCGTGCGCGCCTTCACAGCCGATGGCCCCTGCTCGGCCAGCAGACCGATGGCCGCCCGCACAAGCCGTTCCGGTGCATCGTCAAGCCTCGCCCGCCCTGCCATGTCTCGCACGCCTCCAGCATTGACACGCTCAAAATAACTTGGTTATGTAATTCTTCACGGCAATAGTACACATCGCACGTGACGTGCCGTCCCGGATACGCGCGTCCGTCCTTGGACGCGTCATCACGCGCTGTTCCAGTCTCGTGCCGCCTGTGCGGACACAGCCCGTTGGGGCGAAAACCGACCCCATCGCCGCGAGACGCATCCGCGGCTGTCCCACGCACTTCCCACCCCCATGAACTCAGCACGGGAGCAGATTCATGCCGTACAAAGACAAGGGCCGTCTGGAGATCGAAGATCGCGGGGCCGTCCTGATCGTCCGGGTCGACGGCGGCCGGCATCAGGAGTTCGGCCTCGATGTCGCCCGTCAGCTGGACAAGCTGGTAGCCCGTGCCGACCGCGATCCGGGCATCCGTGCGGTCGTCTTCACCGGGGCGCACCCCGAGCGGTTCGTCAGCCATGCCGCGGTGCGGTGGCTGCAGGAAGAGGGCGCCGCGAGCCCTACGGTCGGCCGACGCGGTGCCGCCGCCGTCGTACGCGCGGCGAAGCACGTGGACCGGTCCCGTCTCCTCGGGCCCGTGATGCGCAGGACCCCGATGCGCGGGGCCCTCCAACTGGAGCGTCTGCACACGACCTTCCTCCGGATGAACGCCAGCGGTGTCCTCTTCGTCGCCGCCCTCAACGGTTCGGCTCTCGGCCTCGGCGCCGAGTTCGCCTGGGCGTGCGATCTGCGCGTCATGGCCGACGGGGACTACTTCATCGGCCAGCCGGAAATCCTCCTCGGCATCATCCCGGGCGGAGGCGGCACCCAGCGGCTGACCCGCCTGATCGGCACCCACCGGTCCCTGGCCGCGATCCTCGAAGGCAAGCCGTTCACACCCGCGGAGGCTCTCGCCAACGGGGCGGTCGACCAGGTCGTCCCGCAGCACAAGGTGCTCGCGCAGGCGGTCGAACTCGCGGAACGCTTCGGCAAGCGGCCGAAGGGTTCGGTGGCGGCTGCCAAGAGGTCGGTGTACTTCGGCGGCTCGATGCCGCTGGAGGACGGCCTGCACGTCGAACGCGCCGAGTTCTTCACCAGAGTCATGTCGAAGGAGGGGCAGGAACTGATGCTCGACTACATGGAGACGACGGACGCCACCGGTGAGCTCCCCCTCTACCGGCCGGACACCTACGCGCAGGCGCTCGCCTCGGGCAGTGTGCCCGGGCGCCGCTCGACCAAGACGAAGCGGCGGTGAGCCGGCGATGACCACCGCGCACTCCTTCACCCGTCACGACATCACGTTCCCCGCCGGCGACAGCACCTGTGCCGGGTGGTTCTACCTCCCCACGGGCGTCACCTCCCCGCCCGTCGTCGTCCTCGGGCACGGCCTGGGCGCCACCCGTGAAATGCGCCTGGACGCCTTCGCCGAGCGTTTCACGCAGGCCGGCATCGCCGCCGTGGCCTTCACCTACCGGCACTTCGGCGACAGCGGCGGCCACCCGCGCCAGCTTCTGTCGATCAAGCGTCAGCTCGTCGACTGGGATGCCGCCCTCGCCTACGTCCAGGCCCGCCATGACGTCGACCGCTCCCGTGTCGCGGTCTGGGGCAGCTCCTTCGGCGGCGGCCACGCCATCACCGTCGCCTCACGCCATCCCGAACTGCGCGCGGCCGTGGCCCAGTGCCCGTTCACCGACGGCCTCGCCTCCGCGCTCGCACTGGGCCCGCTCGCCTCACTCAGGATGACCCCCGTTCTCGCCCGGGATCTGGCGGCGAAGGTCCGAGGCAGGGCGCCCGCGATGGTTCCCATCGCCGCCGCCCCCGGTTCACCGGCGCTCATGAACGCCCCGGACGCACTGCCCGGATACCAGGCGCTGCAGCCGCCCGGGACAACGTTCCGCAACGAGGTGGCGGCACGGGTAATTCCGACCATCGCCGCATACCGGCCCGGGCGTGCGGCGAAGAAGGTCACCATGCCGATCCTCTTCTGCGTCAGCAACACCGACTCGGTCACACCCCCCGCCCAGACCCTCCGGTACACGGCCACCGCACCCCGGGGAGAGATCAAGAGGTACGACGCCGGCCACTTCGACTTCTACACCGGCGAGACCTTCGAGCAACTGGTGCGCGACCAGATCGAGTTCCTCACCCGCCAGCTGCACCCGGCACCAGCCGCATCGACTCCCTGACCGGATCGCATCACACCGAGACAGGTACACCTCGCCATGAACTTCGCTTCTCTGCCCGACCGCCGCGCCGAGCTCGACCCCCACGGGGCCGCGGTCTCCGACGGGCACCAGTCCCTCACCAACACGCAGCTGCTGAGCCGGGTCCGCATGGCAGCGCGTCAGCTCCAGGACCTCGGAATCGGTCCCGATGACGTCGTCGCCCTCAAGCTGACGAACCGCGTCGAGTTCGTCGTCCTGCTCTTCGCCGCCTGGCGGCTCGGCGCCACCATCACACCGGTCAACCCGAGCATGACCGACGTCGAAGTGGTCCGACAGCTCAAGGACTCCAGTGCGCGCCTGCTGGTGGTCGAGGACGACGGGGCGGTAGTGGCGCACGGTATCGCCGTACTCGCCGTCGGCGAACTGTACGAAGGAACGGTAGAGCCGGATCAGGCACCGCTTCTGAACCCGGCCACGCTGGCCCTGCTCATCTACACCAGCGGTACGACCGGGGTGCCCAAGGGCGTGATGCTCGACCACGCCAACATCGACGCCATGGTGGAGATGGGGCGCCAGGCGTTGGAGGTCGGGCCGGCCGACCGGTGCCTGCTGATCCTGCCGCTCTTCCACGTCAACGGCATCGTGGTCAGCGTCCTTCTGCCGCTGCTCGTGGGCGCGAGCGTCGTCATCGCGGGCCGGTTCGACCCCCGCACCTTCTTCGACCTCGTCGAGCAGGAGCGGCCCACCTTCTTCAGCGCGGTGCCGACGATCTACAGCATGCTCGCGGCGCTCCCGGACGACGTCCGGCCCGACACCTCGTCGCTGCGGTTCGGAGTCTGTGGCGCCGCACCCGCCTCCGCCGAACTGCTGACCCGGTTCGAGGCCCGGTACGGGTTCCCGCTCGTCGAGGGATACGGCCTGTCCGAAGGGACCTGCGGTTCCACCATCAACCCCGTCGCCGGCCCCCGACGCGCCGGAACCGTGGGGCTCCCGTTCCCCGGACAGGAGATCCGGATCCTCGACACCGACGGCACCGAAAGGGCGCCGGGCATGGACGGTGAAGTCGTCGTCAGGGGCC
This sequence comes from Streptomyces sp. NBC_00775, assembly GCF_036347135.1. Lineage (NCBI taxonomy): Bacteria > Bacillati > Actinomycetota > Actinomycetes > Kitasatosporales > Streptomycetaceae > Streptomyces > Streptomyces sp. NBC_00775. The sequence continues at coordinate 9,899,334 of NZ_CP108938.1, read as the reverse complement.
CCAACGTGATGCGTGGGTATCTCGGCCGTCCGGACGAAACGGCCCGCGTCATCGTCGACGGCTGGTTGCACACGGGCGATGTGGGCCACCTCGACTCCGAGGGCTATCTGACTCTGGTCGGGCGCTCGAAAGACATGATCATCCGGGGCGGGGAGAACATCTACCCCAAGGAGATCGAGGACATGCTGGCGGGCGACCCATCGGTGCTCGAGGCCGCCGTGATCGGCGTACCCGACGAGAAGTGGGGAGAGGTGGTCGTCGCCTACGTCCAGCCGCGACCGGGGGCGACCGTCGATCCGTCGGCCCTGAAAGCCCTCTGTGCGCGCAGCCTCACCGGCTACAAGCGCCCGACCGCGTTCTTCGTGGTGGAAGCCATCGCGAGGAACGCGGTCGGTAAGATCGACAAGACCTCGTTGCGTGCCGGCCACGCAGCCCTCTCTGCCCGGTCCTGATCAACGTGGTTCCAGAGCGGCCCACAGCGTCCCGAACTTCACCGGTCAGGAGCGAGTAGACCGCTGCCGCTCTCGTCGAAGACCCTGTGGAACCTGTCCGTCACACGTTCGGACATCCTGGCCTTCACGGCCAGCGAAGAGCTGGACCTCCAGCCGGCCTTCGTCCGCGAGGTCGGCGGCCGGCGCGCCGAGCGCAAGCTCCAGGGATCGAGAACGTCGGAAACATGATCGTCAAGCTCTGAGTCCGCCTTTGGCGGACCGCAAAGGGGCCGGCCTGCATAGGGCGGGCCCCTTTCGCGTCTAGTGCGGGCCGGTCGCGCGCCAGGGGCGAGGCGCACCCTCTCCGCGCAGAGCGCTTGCGATCACCACTCCTCTCCATTTAAATTATGATCGTAATTCAATAATCCACTTCACCAGGAACCTCCATGGACCTCTCCACCAGCACCGTCCTTGTCACCGGAGCCAACCGGGGATTCGGCCGGGCCCTCGCCGCCGAACTGCTCAGCCGCGGCGCCACCGTCTACGCCGGCGCCCGCAACCCCGACCAGGTCGACCTGCCCGGCGCCAAGCCGATCGCGCTCGACATCACCGACCCCGCCTCCGTCGCGGCCGCCGCCGAGGCCACCGGCAATGTCACGGTCCTGGTCAACAACGCGGGGTCGTCCACCGGCGCCGACCTGCTGACCGCCGACCTGGACGCCGTCCGCCTGGAGATGGACACCCACTACTTCGGCACCCTCTCGGTGACCCGCGCCTTCGCACCCCAGATCGCAGCCAACGGCGGCGGGGCGATCCTGAACGTCCTGTCCGGCCTGTCCTGGGTCAGCTTCCCGGACTTCGGCGCCTACTGTGCCGCCAAGTCCGCCGAGTGGTCGCTCACCAACGCCCTGCGCCTGCAGCTCGCCGACCAGGGCATCCGCGTGGCCGGCCTGCACGTCGGCTACATGGACACCGACATGGTCCGAGCCGTCGACGCGCCCAAGTCCGACCCCACCGACATCGCCCGGATCGCCGTCGACGGCATCGCCAACGGCGCCTACGAGATCGTCGCGGACGACGCCTCACGCCAAGCGCAGGCCGCACTGGCCGGAGGCGTCTCCGCGCTCTACCCGCAGCTCCCCTGAGAGCAGCCGCCCAGCGATCCGCCCCCAATGCGGCGGATGCCGGTGCTCGCTGTCGCTTCCCCCGTGCCGTCGCCCGCCGGCCTTCACGTCATTGATCCATCGCCCAGTACGTCTGCCCAGGGAACGCCATGAAACAGCACAGTAAGCAACCGGTTCGAGGCGGCTCCGCCGTCTGGGCCGTGGTCATCACCAGCGCGGCCGGATTCATCACCGCGCTGGACAACCTGATCGTCACCACCGCCCTGCCCTCCATCCGCGAGGACCTCGGCGGCGGTCTGGAGGACCTCGAATGGACGGTCAGCGCCTACACCCTCACCTTCGCCGTCCTGCTCATGTTCGGCGCTTCCCTCGGTGACCGCTTCGGCCGCCGGAGACTGTTCGCCATCGGGCTCGGGATCTTCACCACGGCCTCGGCCGCGGCCGCACTCGCACCGGGGATGGGTGAGCTGATCGCCGCGCGGGCGGCGCAGGGCGTCGGGTCCGCGATCGTGACGCCGCTGACGCTCACCCTGCTGTCGGCCGCCGTCCCCGCCGCACGACGCGGCGCGGCCCTGGGTGTCTGGGGCGCGGCCAGTGGCATTGCCGTCGCCACCGGACCGCTCATCGGCGGCGCACTCACCGAAAACCTCTCCTGGCAGTGGATCTTCTGGGTGAACGTGCCCCTCGGCCTGGCGCTGATCCCCTTCGCCCTGCTGCGGCTGAAGGAGAGCCGCGGCCCGAACCCGACCCTCGACCTCGTCGGCACCGTTCTGGCCAGCGGCGGTCTGTTCGGCATCGTCTACGCCCTGGTGCGCGGCAACGCCGACGGCTGGAGCAGCACCCCGGTGCTGGGCGGCTTCTTCGCCGGTGCCGCCCTGCTCGTCGGGTTCGTCCTCTACGAACTGCGCGCCAAGCACCCGATGCTGCCGATGCGCCTCTTCCGACACCGCTCCTTCAGCGCCATCAACGCCGCCAGCCTGCTGATGTTGCTGGGCATGTTCGGGTCGATCTTCCTGCTCAGCCAGTACCTGCAGACCGTCGGCGGCTACTCACCCATGCAGGCCGGCATACGGATGCTGCCCTGGACCGCCATGCCCATGATCGCCGGACCGCTGGCCGGGGCACTGTCCGACCGCATCGGGGGGGCACCCGTCGTCACGGCGGGCATGGCCCTGAACGCCGTCGGCCTCGGGCTCTGGGCACTCACCGTCGAGCCGCACGAGGCCTACACCCACATGCTGCCCGCACTGATCGTCTCCGGCATCGGCCTCGGCATGTTCTTCGCCCCCAGCGCCAACCTCGTCCTGAGCACGGTCCGCCCGGAGGAGCAGGGCATCGCCTCCGGCGCCAACAACGCGATCCGCGAAGTCGGCGGCGCCATCGGCGTCGCCTCACTGGCCGCGGTCTTCTCCGCCCAGGGTGGCTACGGATCCGCCTCACTGTTCGTGGACGGGTTGATCCCGGCGCTCTGGGTCGGGGCCGGTGCGGTCGCCCTGGCGGCGGCTGTGGCGTTGCTGATGCCCCGGCAGCGCAAGGCCGACGGCCCTGCCGCCGGCTTTGCAGTGGGAGATACTCCGCCTGGTGTCACGGTCGTGACCTGAGCCCAGGACCGAGGGGCGGCTCAGCCGGTTACTGCGGGGCCGCCCCTCAGCCCCTTCTCTCACCGGCCAGGAAGGGCCGCAGATGCGCCAACAGGGCCTCCGGCTGCTCCTCCGGGATGAAGTGGCCGCACTCCGGGATCTCGGCACCGGTGACGTCGTCCGCGTAGTCACGCCAGATCTCCAGTGTCGGCAGGCGGGCAGGCAGCCCCGTGGAACCCCACAGCGCCAGCACCGGCATGGTGAGGCGGCGGCCTTCGGCGACGTCGATGTCGTCGACCGCGATGTCCTCCTCCATGGCGCGGTAGTCGTCGAGGCTCGCACGCAGGGCGCCCGGACGGGAGAACGCACGGACGTAGCCGTCGACCGCGTCCGACGTTAGTCCGTGACGGTTGTAGGTCCACCGCTCGAAGAAGTACTCGAGGTACCCCCGGATGTCGCGTCCCACGAGGCGCTCGGGCAGATCGGGCTGCATGTGGAACAGCCAGTGCCAGTACCCGGAGGCGAGTGAGGAGTCCAGGCGGCGGAACATCTCCCGGGTGGGGACGATGTCGAGCACGGCCAGCCGCTCCACCTGGTCCGGGCGGTCCAGCGCCCAGCGGTGCCCCACGCGGGCGCCGCGGTCGTGGCCCGCGACCATGGCGCGCTCGAAGCCGAGCGCCTCGACGAGGCCTGCCATGTCGGCTGCCATCCGCCGCTTGTCGTATCCCGCGGTGGGCTTGTCACTCAGGCCGTATCCCCGCAGATCCGGCGCGACGACGGTGTGGTCGGCGGCGAGATCCGCCAGTACCGGCCGCCAGCAGTCAGAGGTCTGCGGCCAGCCGTGGAGCAGGACGAGCAGCGGGCCTGCCCCGGCTCGGGCGTAGTGCAAACGGACCCCGTCCACCTGCGCCACTCCGGTCGTGACTGTCGGCTGTCCCATGAGGTGCGCCTTCCTGACGTGAGCTACGAGCCAACACGAGCTAACCGTCTTAGACAGTTAGGCTAGCGTGCAGAATGAAGACGTGGCAACGGACGACATGTGGATCTGGGACGGCGGACGGCTCTGCCTGGACTTCGCCAACACCCTCCGAAGCCGGTGGAGAGCCACTCCGGTGGAGACCCTCCGGGAACCGGACGACCTGACGGGCTGGCTCCGGGAGGCCCTTCTGCTCGCCCCGGGGACCACCGAGCCCGCCCCGGCGGCCGTTCTTATGTCCGCCCGGCGGCTGCGCGAGAGCGTCGACCGGGCCGTACTGGCGGTCGCCGACGGCCGACTGCCCATGTCCGGCGACGTGACGCTGCTCAACCGGTCGGCAGCGGCGGCCCCCAGACCCGCACTGCAACTCGTCATCACCGACGACCGCCTGGAGCCCGCCGGCCCCACGACCCTCGCCGCCGACCCCGCACTCGCCCTGGCACTCATCGCCCAGGACGCCGTCGACCTGCTTCTGTCCGCCGAGATCCAGCGCGTGCGCGTCTGTGGAGCCGACCGGTGCGCTCTGCGTTTCCTGGACCGCTCCCCAGCTCGCAACCGCCGATGGTGTTCCATGTCCCGCTGCGGAAACCGCACCAAGGTCCGCCTCCATCAAGCGCGCTCACGACAGAGCGGCCCGGCGACGGAAAACTGACCGAAGTGCCCTCAGTTCACTCGGGCGACCTCAACCGAAAAGCCGGGCCGGGGACGCTCTCGATGTCCTTCGCCTGCACCGGATGGCCCTGTTCGCAGCGGATCTGGACGTCGACGTGGGCACCGCACTCGCGATGCCGCGCCAGGACCGCCGGCCCCTCCGGGTCGGCACGGTAGCGGTCACCCCACTGCAGCAGCCCCATCACGGCCGGTACCAGATCCAAACCCTTGGACGTGATCACGTACTTCGGCCGACTCCGCGAGCCCGGCTCCTTGTAGGTCTCGGTGGCCAGGATCCCTTCCTCCACCAGCATCCGAAGCCGTGCCGCGAGCAGGTTGCGAGGACAGCCGAGGACCCGTTCGAACTCACTGAAGCGGGACGAGCCGTACCAGACCTCACGCAAGATCAGGATCGTCCACTTCTCCCCGACGACCTCAAGGGTCCGCGCGATCGAGCAGTTCGACGTGTCCCGGTCGAGCCGGGGGTCCATGCCGGTGTCTTGGAGAACTTCGGTCCACGCATCCATGAGAACGATTCTAGCCGCTTGAGTTTACTTTCAGAGACTCAGCGACCGACAACAAATCATTGCCTCACGGGCGTGATATTACGGACGTCAGACCATCGACTGGGGCTCGGCCTGTATGGCAACGGATCATCGAGAGGGCCGGCCACCGATTCAAGCAGGACGGCATCGACGGCTCGGGCATCTCCACGCTGATGGCGGACGCCGGGCTCACCAATGGAGCGTTCTACGCCCACTTCGCCTCCAAGGACGACCTCGTCGCCCACGTCGTCGCCCATGAACTGCGCACACTGGCGGATCGGTGCGACACGCTGAGGCCCGGCCAAGAGGGACTCGAGGACTTCGTTCGCGGCTATCTGTCACCCGAGCACCGTGACCGGCCCGGCACCGGATGCCCCTCCGCCGCACTGCTCGACGAGATCGGCCGAAGCACGGACGGCACCAAGCAGGCGTACACCGAGGGCGCGACGGCCATCATGGAAGAGATCGCCGCCCGCCTGGCGCCCCCGGATCCACAGGCCGCTCGCGGCAGAGCCATCGGGCTCTTCACTATGATGGTGGGGACGCTGCAGCCGTCCCGCGCCCTAGCCGACCGCGCGTTCGCCGACGAGGTCCTCGAGCGGGGAGTCGAGAACGCTCGCACGTTCATCGACCGAGACGCACTACCGCGCCGCAACGAGGGCCGCGGTCCGAGGACGGCTTCCGGCGAGCGGTGCGCGAAGGCATCGACTCGAGCCCGGATGCGAGGACGCTTCCGGGTGTCCGCCTATGAGCACTCCCGGCCAAATGCGCCGCCCGCCCGCACCTGACACCCACTACCGCTCAAGGAAGTCGAGGACTTCCGCCACGAACTGCTCGTGGAACTGGAAGATGCCTCCGTGGCCTGCGTCGGGGTAGACGACCAGGTCGGCGTTCGGCAGTCGCCTGGCCAGTTCGAACGAGTTCTTCGTCGGCACCATCCTGTCGTTGTCACCGTTGGCGACGAACACGGGCTGATGGATGACGGAGAGGTCCTGGGGCTGCGCGAGCCCCCAGCGGTGGATGGCCTTGAGCTGGGCGAAGTACGACGTGAGGGAGATCGCCTTGTCGCGGTCGTGAGTGCGCTCCTTGAGCCGGGCCAGGAACTGCTTTCCGGCTCGCCGCCCGCCCGCGGTGCGGGTGAAGAAGAGGAACTGCTTCGGGTCCTGGAGGGTGAGCAGGGCCCGGACGGTGTCGAGATGGGACAGTCGGGTCACCTTCTTGATGCCCTCACCGCCCGCGGGGCCGGTGCCCGTGAGGATCAGCCTGCGGACGAGCTGCGGTTCGTTCTGCGCGATCACCTGGGCGATCATGCCGCCCATCGAGAAGCCGTGAATGTCGACATGGTCGAGCCCGAGTCCCCGGATGAAGGTGACGGCGTCCTTCGCCATCTCTTCGATGGCCTTCGGTGTCGAGCCGCTGGATGCGCCGACGCCCCTGTTGTCGAAGGTGATGACGCGATGCCTGGCGGCGATGCCGTCGACGACTCGGGGGTCCCAGTTGTCCAGGACGGCGGAGAGGTGGGTGATGAAGACCACCGGGACGCCGGTCCTCGGGCCGAGGTCGCGGTAGGCGAAGGTCACTCCCCCGGCGGTGAGGGTGCGGGTGGGCGCCTTCCGGTACGACGTCACCACGTCGCCTCGTACTCCCTGTGCGTCGCTCACGGCCGTGCCCTTCTGCGTGGGGTTCCGGACCGCGACTGCGATCCGGACTCGGACGACGACAGAAGGCCCGCAGGGTCGGAACCCTGTCCGGTTGAGCCCTTCAGCATCACACCGACCATTGAATTATGCCCATACTTTAATGGGCCTCACGAGAGGTACGCCGCACATCACGTCGCACATGAGGTCACGCCGCCGGGATACATCCACCGCCGACCCGACCTTGCGCCATGACCATGTCCCGCCTCCAGCACAACCGGCGCGACCGACGCCGGCACGGAGCGCAGGGGGTGACACCGGCGAGACCCTGGAGCGACGAGGGCATCACGCCATGAGGGCCGCCGACCGTGGGGCATGGCGCGTGCGGGACAGCAACCCCGCTTGCGGCCCGTCGGCCAGCCACATAGAATGATGGTCGTAATTCAATTTGCGGAAGCCTGGTGTCGATCACACGGGCATCCACGACGCGAGGTAAGGCCGCCCGCACTTTCCGCCGCGGGGGAAGCCCGGGACGAACAGCACACTCGTCGACTCGCTCCACCTACTTGAAAGACCTGGCCATGAGCGCACCGCGCAATTCTCCGTCCCCCTCACGATCGTCGTACAAGAACGCGCCGACCCGCTCCGTGTCCGTCGACGGGGTGACCTTTGCCTACCGCGAACTCGGCCCCGAGGACGGCGTGCCGCTGGTTCTCCTGATCCACCTGGCCGGAAACCTGGACAACTGGGACCCGAGCATCGTCGACGGACTCGCCGCACGGCGTCGGGTGATCACCTTCGGGAACCGCGGGGTGGGCGGGTCGGGCGGCTCCACGCCGGACACGATCGAAGGGATGGCCCACGACGCGGTGCGGTTCATCCGCGCCCTCGGCTTCGACCAGGTCGATCTGTTCGGTCTGTCGATGGGCGGCTTCGTCGCCCAGGTCATCGCGGCGGAAGAACCGCACCTCGTCCGCAAGGTCATCCTCGCGGGCACCGGCCCCGCCGGCGGCCCCGGCATCGACAAGGTCCCGGCCCTGGCCGTTCAGGCCACGATCAAGGGCGCCCTGACCCGCCAGGATCCGAAGCTCTCTCTCTTCTTCACCGCCACCGCAAGCGGCCAAAGAGCAGGACGCGCCTTCCTGCGGCGGCTGGAGGAGCGTACGGACGACCGCGACCAGGACATCTCGCTGACGTCGGTCCGCGCCCAGATGAAGGCCATCAGACGATGGGGCCGCCAGGCACCGTCAGACCTGTCGGCAGTGCGCCAACCGGTCCTCGTGGCCAACGGCGAGAACGACCGGATGGTGCCCAGCCGGAACACCATCGACCTGGCCGCTCGCCTGCCCAAGAGCGAGCTTGTCCCCCTCTACCCCGATTCCGGCCATGGGGGGATCTTCCAGAACCACGAGGACTTCGTCGCCAGGGCGCTCGGGTTCCTCGAGTCCTGAGCTTGATGCCGCCCTCTCACTCGCCTACAAGCCCGCCGAATCAGCGCATACAGAAACGAGGCTCTCCGTGCGTGACCTCCCGTTCCAGTCAGCCGCGGACCAGTTGGGCGCACTGGCCTCGGGGAAGGTGTCAAGTGAGGAACTGTTCGACGCCTACCTGAGCCGCATCGACGCCCACAACGAGACGCTCAACGCGATCGTCACCCTCGACGTCGAACGGGCTCGGAGCGCGGCCAGGGATGCCGACGCGAAACGCACGAGCGGGGCGAAACTCGGCCCGCTGCACGGTCTGCCGATCACGCTGAAGGACAGCTACGAGACCGCGGGACTGCGGACCGTCTGTGGTCGGACCGATCTCAAGGACTACGTGCCCAACCAGGACGCCGAGGCGGTACGACGGCTGCGTTCCGCAGGTGCGGTGATCATCGGCAAGACCAACATGCCCGCGGGGAACCAGGACGTCCAGGCGGACAACCCGGTGTTCGGACCGACGCTGAACCCATGGAACACCGCCCGCACGTCCGGAGGCTCCGCAGGCGGTGGCGCCGTGGCCACGGCCGCAGGGCTGACGGCTCTCGACTTCGGCTCCGAAATCGGCGGCTCCACCCGGATCCCGGCACACTTCAACGGCCTCTACGGGCACAAGGCCACCTGGCGGTCCATCCCTCTCATCGGGCATGTGCCGGGCGGACCGGGTGTCGGACGGTGGGGGGAGATCGACCTCGCCTGTGCGGGCGCCCAGGTGCGCGAGGCGCGCGACCTGGTCCCTGTCCTCCACGCGACGGTGGGACCGCCCGAGCGCGACGGCGGTTTCAGCTACACCCTCGCACCACCCAGGGCGAGCGAGCTGAGCGGCTTCCGGGTCGCGGTGTGGCCCGAGGACGCGTCGTGCCCTGTCGACCACGACGTCGCCGCAGCGATGGACGACGCTCTGAGCGCCCTCAAGTTGGCCGGCGCGAAGGTCGAGTCGCGGCCCTCCGCGCTCCCCGGTGACATGGCGACCAGTCATGACATCTTCCTGCGCCTGCTCTTCGGCGCGTTCACCTATGACCGGTCCGGACTGACAGCGGCCTCCAACACCGCCCTCCTCGCGCGTCTCGCCCAGCATCCTCGGGGGGAGGCTTTGTACGCCTTGCGAGGAACCTTCCAGACCCACTACAGCTGGCTCCAGGCGGACGTCGCACGCCATGAGCTACGGCAGCGCTGGACCGAGTTCTTCCGGGACTTCGACGTCCTCCTCATGCCGGTCACACCGACCGCGGCACCGCCTCATCACAACAAACCGATCGACAGATTCGGACGCCGGATCCAGGTCGACGACCGGTCTCGCCCCTACTGGGACCAGGTCAAGTGGAGCGCCATCGCCAACGTGGCCGGCTCTCCGGCGACGACCGTCCCGGTGCGAACGAGCCGCGACGGTCTGCCTGTCGGGCTCCAGGTGATGGGCCCGAGCGGAGGCGACCTCACCACCATCAAGTTCGCCGAGCTCCTCGGCCGAGAACTCGAGGGCTACCAGCCCCCTCCGGCCTTCATCTGACGGTCCGCCGACCCCCACTCCCCTGACCCCGGCCCGCAGGCAAACCCGGCCGGCGCCGACCACACAGAAGAAGAGCCCGGATGAATACGCTGGACACCCCCCTCACCCTCCCGAACGGCCGGATACTGGCCAACCGCCTGATGAAGTCGGCACTCAGCGAGGCGCTCGGGGACAAGAACAACGCACCCGACGAGCGCCTCGTCCGTCTGTACTCCACATGGAGCCGAGGCGGCTACGGCCTGATGATCACCGGCAACGTCATGGTCGATCGCGCACAGCTCGGTGAACCGGGCAACATCGTCATCGAGGACGAACGTGATCTCGACGCGCTCTCGCGCTGGGCCAAGTCGGCCCAGGACTCGGGCGGTGCGATCTGGGCACAGCTCAACCACCCCGGGCGCCAGGCCAATCCCTTGGCACTCGGACACACGCCGGTGGCCCCCAGCCCGATCCCGACGAAACTGCCCGGAGCCAGGACACCGCGCGAACTGCGACCGGCGGAGATCGAGGAGATCATCGAGCGCTTCGCCACGGCCGCGGCCGTGTGCGAGACAGCCGGCTTCAACGGCGTACAGGTGCAAGGGGCCCACGGATATCTCATCTCGCAGTTCCTGTCCCCGCTGTCGAACCGGCGCGAGGACGGCTGGGGCGGCGATCTCGAGGGACGGATGCGTTTCGGCCTCGAGGTCGTCCGCCGCATCCGCGGCCGCGTCAGGCCAGGCTTCGCCGTGGGCATCAAACTCAACTCGGCGGACTTCCAGCGGGGCGGATTCACCGAGGACGAGTCCCAGGCCGTGCTGGCCGCGCTCGCCCACGAAGGCGTCGACCTCATCGAGGTCAGCGGCGGTAGTTACGAGTCCATGGCAATGAGCGGCTCGGCGGCCCCCAGCACCAGGGCACGCGAGGCGTACTTCCTCGAATACGCCCGCACGGTTCGCCGACTCGTGGGCGACATCCCCCTCGCCGTCACCGGCGGATTCCGCACCGGCGATGCCATGCAGCGAGCCGTACAGGCCGGCGAATGCGACGTGGTCGGCATCGGCCGGCCGACAATCACCACGCCGGACGCGGCCCGGCTCGTCCTGGAAGGGCGGGCCGAGACACTCACGGCACATCAGGTGCGCTACGGCATGAGAGCCCTGCTGGGCAGAATCGCCGACCTCAAGGTCCTGGACGGGGTACTGGACATCAGCTGGCACACCGACCAGATACATCGCCTCGGGAACGGCCTGCTCCCCGACCCGGATCGCGGCAGTCTTGCCGCCACCATCGCCATGGTGCGGCGCAACGGGCGCACCTCGTTCCGCGCCAAGCGAGGCGGGTCATGAGCGCAACCAGGCCGCCGGGCCCGACCAGTGATCACCGTGGCCGTGCGGGACATGAACCCACGCGCGCGTCCCAAGGGTCGTAACGCGACCGCTACGGCCCCTGACCCGGAAGAGGTCGAGGACCGCCCGGCCCCGCTCGCCCGGTGTGTAGACGTGGTGGCTGTGGACTGCCAGCAGATCGCCCTCGGCGATGGCCCGCTTCGGCTCCACGCTCAGCTGCGGGAACTGCTCCAAGTACGCGCCCAGTGCGGCCTTCGCGCCTGCCACGCCGTCAGGAATGTTCGGGTTGTGCTGGTGATACTCGGGGGCCACGTAGGTGTCGAAGGCGGCCAGGTCCTTGCGGACCATGAGCTGGTCGACGAAGGCGGTGACGAGCTTCTTGTTGTAGGCGCTGAACCACCGCTGCTCCGGCGCCTCGGTCTGCGGCCGGCTGAGGGTGGAGAACATGTCGTTGCCGTTGGCCGTGGTCGCCGGCACCTCCTGAAAGATGTCCCAGTGCTCGGCGATCTTCCCGTCCTGGAAGCGGAAGATGTCGAAGGCGGCGATCCCGCAGGCACCAGGAGCCGTGACGACGTTGGAGTGCAGGAGCACCAGGTCGCCCTCGGAGATGACCCGCTTGATGTCGTACTCGGTGTCCGGGTACTGCTGGCACCAGGCGACACCGAACGCCTTGAGGGCCTCGGGTCCGTCGGGGGCGAGGGGTGATCTGCGTCTTCACCTCCCTTCCACGGTCAGCACGATCTTGCCGGTGGTGCGGCCGGTCTCGCCGAGGGCGTGGGCCTTGGCCGCCTCGGCGAGCGGGAAGGTGGCCTCGATGTGGGCGCGCAGGGCGCCGGTTTCGACGAGGTCGGCGATGGCTTGCATGCCGGCGCGGTCGGCCTCGACGAGGAGGGCCTCGTAGCGGATGCCCCGTTCGGCGATGCCGGCCAGCTCATCGGGGTCGATGGGGACCGGAAGGATCGAGACGAGGGTGCCGCCCGGGCGCAGTACGGTGAGGGAGCGGGCGCGGGCGGCGGTGTCGAGCGAGACCGAGTCGAGGACCACGTCGATGTCCTTGAGGGCCTCGGTGAAGTCGACCGCGTGGTAGTCAATGGCCTCGTCCACTCCCAGGGACCGCAGAAAGTCGTGCTTGGCGGCGCTGGCGGTGCCGATGACGTAGGCGCCGCGGGACTTGGCGATCTGGACGGCGAGATGGCCGACGCCGCCGGCTGCCGCGTGGATGAGGACGCGCTGCCCGGGCTGGATGTCGGCGGTGTCGACGAGGGCCTGGTAGGCGGTCAGGGCGGCGAGCGGCAGAGCGCCGGCCTGGACGTGGTCGATGCCGGCGGGCTTGTGGGCGAAGGCGCGGGCGGGGCCGGTCACGTACTCGGCGTGGGAGCCGACACCGTGGGGGTAGGGCAGCATGCCGAAGACCTCGTCGCCCGGCTTGAACAGGGTGACGCCGGTGCCGACGGCCTCGACGACGCCGGAGACGTCCCAGCCCAGGACGAGGGGCAGCACGCTGGCGGTCATGGGCTGGGCACGGTTCCACCAGTCGGTCGGGTTGACGCCGGCCGCGCGGACGGCGATCAGGATCTCACTCAATCCCGGTTCAGGCCGGGGCACTTCGACTTCCTTGAGTACCTCCGGGGAACCGTGGGTGTCCTGGCGGATGGCGCGCATGGTGGCGGTATCGGAGTTCGTCATGCGTCCAGCGTCGCGGCCTGCCACCCGAGGCACCATGGCATGAATGCCGACTTTCAACGGGATCACGCCATGGCCTCCCCTCATCGAGTCGTCGTGCTGACCGTGGACGGCGTTTACCCCTTCGAACTGGGCATTCCCAGCCGGGTCTTCGAGGCGGCGGACGGTCGTTACGAGGTCCTCACCTGCAGCGTCGACGGCCGTCCCGTCCGCACCAACTCCGACTTCTCGATCACCGTCGAGCACGGCCCGGAGGCCCTGCGCACCGCCGACACCGTCGTCATCCCGCCCTTCACCCCCACCGCCGTCACGACGGAAGTACCGCAAGCCGTGGTGGAGGCGCTCGGCTCCGTCACCGCCGGCACGCGCCTCGTGTCCATCTGCACCGGCGCCTCCGTTCTCGCCGCGGCCGGTCTCCTCGACGGTCGTCCGGCCACCACGCACTGGATGGTCGCCGACCTCTTCCGCGCATGCTTCCCACAGGTCGCCCTCGATCCGGACGTCCTGTTCATCGACGACGGAGACGTGCTGACCTCGGCCGGTGCGGCTTCCGGGCTGGACGTCTGCCTGCACATCATCCGCAAGGACCACGGCAGTGAAGTCGCCAACCAGGTGGCCCGCATGTGCGTCGTCCCTCCGTGGCGGGACGGAGGACAGGCGCAGTACATCCAGCACCCGGTGCCCGACGCCACGGGCAGCGGAACGGCCACGGCCCGCCAGTGGGCGCTGGAGAACCTCCGCGAGCCCATGACGCTGACGGATCTCGCCGAGCACTCCCACATGAGCCTGCGCACCTTCGCCCGCCGCTTCACCGAAGAGGTGGGCATGAGCCCGGGACGCTGGCTGATCCAGCAGCGCGTCGACCGGGCACGGCACCTCCTGGAGACCACCGATCAGCCGGTGGACGAGATCGCCGGCCAAGTCGGCTTCGCCGGCGGCACATCACTGCGAGAACACCTGCATGCCGCCATCGGCATCTCACCGCTCGCCTACCGGCGCACCTTCCGCGGCACCCTGTCCCCCGCGCACTGAGCACCACCACGCAGCTCCCGCTCCGCCAACGCAGCGATGAGGCCTATCACTTGTCCGCCAGGATGCGTTCCAACGATCGTTGACCCGTCCGGCTCATGGCTGTGTTGCTTTTGACGTAGTACCAGACCAACCCCATCGCTTGGACGAAAGCCCACGCCTTGCCTCGCTCCCATTCGAGGTGGTCGCTCCCCAGGTGCTCACGGAGCTCCTGGCGCGGCCCGGCCTCGAGCAGGTGCCACGCACTCACAAGATCCAGGGAAGGGTCAGCCGGCCCGAAGCCGCCGACGTCGAGAATCCCCGCAAGCCGGCCGGCGGACACGAGCACGTTGCCAGGAATCAGATCGCAATGGGCCATGGCGTCCCCAGCTGCACCTCGCGGCAGCTCACGCAAAGTCGCCCAGCTACGGCGCAGCCGAGGGACATCCAGGAGGTGCTCACTATGTCGGAAACAGGTCTCCATCCACGCGTCGTGCGACCGCAGGTCACCTCCTCGGCCCGTGCCGGCGAACGTGCGGCCACGCGTGTCGATCGCGCGCAGTTCGCCGATGAGATCGGCCAAGTCACGGGCAAACGCAGCCGATCCGCCAGGGTCCTCGTCGGCGGCCACGACGCCGGACAGCCACGTCTGCACCGACCACGGAAGCGGATAACCCGCCCCGGGTTCACCGAGTGCCACCGGCTCAGGTGTCGGGAAACGCGTGCGACCTGCCAGCTCCCGAGCCGCTTCCGCTTCGGACTCCAGCCAGCGCCGCGTCGACTCGACGTCTGCGGACTCAAGAGGGAATCGGGCTGCCAACCGGTCGCCAATGCGGAAGACGGCGTTGACCGTGCCCTGCGCCGCGATGCTCCTGACCGGCAGGCTCCGCCACTCAGGAAACTGCTGCTCCACCAACATGCGCACGGTCTCAGGTGACACGGTCAGCTGATTGGCGTGCATCTTCATGGGGGAAGCATTCGCGTCACGATCTTCAGCTGCAACCCATTTCCGTCGCGCAACGTCGCCTGCTGGTAGTCCTGCACGCGTCGGTTCCACCGGGAGCGCTCCCGACCGGGACCTCGCCCGTAGCGGATCAGGGCGCGGGGAGTGGAAAGAGCATGCAGCTGCTGGTGGCGTGGGCCAGCAGGCGATCCGCCTCGTCGACCAAATAGGCCTGGGCGAGAGCGGTTTGGCGCCCTCCGTCGACGACCGTACCGATGGCCCGGACCTTGCCGGTGTCCACGGTGATCCGCCGGAGGAACTTCACGGTCAGATCAAGCGAGGTGTATCCCGTGCCCTGCGGGAGGGTCGACTGGACCGCCCCGCCTGCCGCCGAGTCGAGCAGGGGGGCGTACATCCCTCCGTGCACACTGCCGAGGGAGTTGTAGTGCTCCTCGCCCGGCATCAGCGAGAAGACCACACGGCCCTCCTCCACCTCCTCGAGGGCGAAGTCCAGAGCGGCTATGAGAGGCGGTGGGGCAGGTGCCCCTCCAGCAGGTCGCGCAGCACCTCCACGCCCGAGACGCGTCCTGCGATTGCTCCCACAATCGCGGGATCCTGCCACTCATACGTACGCGTCCGTCCCACGCCCCGCCCCCCACCTGGGTTCGAGAAATGAACCTAGCCATGGCATACCTGACTACCAATGCTGAAGTCAGAGCTCTGCCCCGGGCGGCACTGCCGGTCCGCGCGCGGAAGTGCGTCAGACACGCTGCCAGGCGTCCAGTACGGTGAGGGCGTTGTCCACCCCCTGATCGAGGAGCTCGTCGGCGAGTCGACTGTCGGTCAAGGCGCGGGACAGCTGCAATGTCCCGGCCATCATGCCGAGGAGACTGAGCGCCTTCACGCGTGCGGAGGACGGGGCCTCGGGCGCCATGCGGGCGGCAATGCCCTCGACAAGGATCAGCACACCGTCGGTGTACGCCTGCCTGGTCGTCTCGGTGCAGCGCCCGATCTCGTCGAGCAGAGCGGCGTTGGGGCAGCCGTCGCCGAGCCTCTCGCGGTGCTGGGGGGAAAGGTACCCCCGCACTATCTGCTCGAGTCCGGCACGGCCGGGCTCGGCCAGCGCGACGACGCTCTCGGCCTGCACTTTCAACTGGTCGGCGATGGCCGTGGTGACGAGATCATCCTTGGATGCGAAGTGAGCATAGAAGGCCCCATTGGTCAGCCCCGCGTCCTTCATGAGCGTCGAGACCCCGGAGCCGTCGATACCGTCTTGCTTGAACCGGCGGCCCGCTGTCTCGATGATCCGCCGCCTGGTCTCCGACTTGTGCTCTTTTCCGTACCGCACCACGCCACACGCTCCTTCGCCGGCCGGAAGGACCGGTTGCCCTTCACCGACTCAACCATTCTATGGTATTGCAAACGTAATCCAAAGAGTCGGCAGAGGCGACGGGCGAGCGAGCGTGTGGGCTTCTTCAGTGGTTGCGCTGTCAGGCGTCTATCAGTGCGAGGGCGTTGCGGATGCCCTGTTCGAGGAGTTGGTCGGCGAGTTGCCGGTCGGTCAGGGCGCGGGAGAGTTGCAGGGTGCCTGCCATCATGCCGAGGAGGCTGAGTGACTTCAGGCGTGCCAAGGGCGGGTCGTGGGGTGCCAGGCGGGCGGCGAAGCCGTCGATGAGGGTCAGCGCGCCGTCGGTGTAGGCCTGCCGGGTTGCGTCCGTGGAGCGTGCGATCTCGTCGAGGAGGGCGGCGTTGGGGCAGCCGTCCTCGATGCTGTCGCGCTGCTCGGTGGAGAAGTACCAGCGGATCATCTGCTCGAGTCCGGCGCGACCGGGTGCCGCCTGCGCGACGATGTTCTCGTGCTGTGCGCGCATCTGGTCGGCGACGGCGGTGGCGACGAGGTCGTCCTTGGAAGTGAAGTAGGCGTAGAAGGTGCCGCCCGTCAGGCCCGCGTCCTTCATGAGGGTCGCGACTCCCGAGCCGTCGATGCCGTTGCGCTTGAGCCGGCGGCCGGCCGTCGTGACGATCCGCTGCCGTGTCTGGTGTTTGTGTTCTTTCGGGTACCGCACTCTGTTCCTCCGTCGCAGCCGGGGCGTGTGCCCCGGCTGCCGTCCTGGTCGGGTCAGTGGGCCGCGCCTGCAAGGAGCGCGGGGAAGTTGATCCTGGCGGTCTGCAGCTTCGGGTCGTGGGGCTCGGGGACCCCGCCGTCGGTGACGTACAGGCGATCTCCGCGAACCGCGGTCGCTGAGGGTGAGGCGAGGCCGTCCGCGCTGGTCAGGACGGGCTTGTAGGTGCCGTTGGGGTAGATCACCACGACCCTGTCCGGGCCGTTGTTCGAGGACGAGCCGTTCTGCGCGGCGAACACCACATCGGACCAGGGGGTCAGGAAGCTGAGGTCGTCGATGTTGGGCAGGCCGCCCGCGACCTGGCGGATGGGGCCGGGAGCGCCGGCGGGGGTGATCGGTACGCGCAGCAGCGTTCCCTTGTTGAAGTTGCTGATCCACAGGGCGCCGTTGTGGAACCTGAGGCCGTTGGCGCCGATCGGCAGGGCTTCGGTGGGCACGGCGGCGAGAGCGGTGTCGGTCAGCCACGGCGTCGCCGATCCGCCGGACACCGGAACGGACCAGATGACGCCCTTGAGGCTGTCCGCGATGTAGAGGGTGCCTGTGGCCGGGTCAACGGCCAGCCCGTTGGGGCCCGAGTCGGCG
Organism: Streptomyces sp. NBC_00775; assembly: GCF_036347135.1. Classification (NCBI taxonomy): domain Bacteria; kingdom Bacillati; phylum Actinomycetota; class Actinomycetes; order Kitasatosporales; family Streptomycetaceae; genus Streptomyces; species Streptomyces sp. NBC_00775. The sequence continues at coordinate 9,881,735 of NZ_CP108938.1, read as the reverse complement.
GGCAGAGCGGCGACGCGCTGCGGGCTACCGTCCGCAAGCAGCTTGTAGACGCCGTTGCGGTCCGCGTTGCCCGGGGCCCACAACGCGTAGTAGACGGTGCCGTCGCTGCCACGGGCGTTGCCGCTGATCGCCTCACCCACCTGCCCGGTGACCAGCACCGTGCGCTCTCCGGAGGCGGAGATACGCATCAGCTCCGGACCGTGGGTGCGCTGGCACACCGCGCAGCTGCCGAGCATCGACAGAGTCACCGAGCCGTCGGGGTTGACGGTGATGTTCTCGGGGATCCCGCCGGCCGCGAAGTCGAACGTCGCCGCCGTCCGTACGTCGGTGACCACGGACCCGCCGTACGAGCCTCCCGTCCAAGCGGACGCGGACGGCGCCGAGGCCAGGACGGCCGCCGCGGCGGTGACCGCCAGCGCTATGCCGACCTTCTTCTTCAGGAAACGCTGTGCGCTCGATGCGCTGCGCCGGGCGGTGTGCTGGTGTTGCTGCTGCATGACTCTCCTGGGCAAATCGACAAGTGGCCGATCAATGGACTTCGCGACACGCTGGGTACATCGGGGAGGTCGGGCGGTGGCGACCCTGTTCGACCACCGCATCCGCTGCCACCTCGTCGAAGACGCGCCGTCGTTTTCGGGCGGGTCGGGCACGCGACAGGTGGGTGTCAGTTCGGCATCCGGTTGAACCGGCGGACGATGCGGTCAAAGATCCGGGCCGGAAGGACGCGGTGGAACACGCTGATGCCCGCGGCCGTCGAGCCGGCGGTGCGCCGCAGTTTCGGGCTCTTGTCGGTGGCCGCCGCGACGATCACCTTGGCCACGGTGGCGGGATCGTCGCCGCCGCTGGTGTTCTTCGCCAGCACCTCGTCGAAGGTGCGCCGCCCCGCCGCATAGAGCGGCAAGGGGGTGTCGCCCTGCACGCTATGGTCCCCGAACGGGGTGTTGATCGGGCCGGGCTCGACGAGCAGGACCCGGACGCCGTGCTCGCGGACCTCGTGGTCCAGCGACCCGGAGTAGCCCTCGACCGCGTGCTTGGTGGAGGTGTAGATGGCCATGAACGGGCTGGGGACGAACCCACTGAGGGAGGAGACGTTGATGACGCGTCCGCGCCGTTGCGCGCGCATGTGCGGCAGAACCGCCTTGGTCATCCGCATGATGCCGTAGACGTTGACGTCGAAGACCTCCTGCGTCCGGGCGACGGAGAACTCCTCGGCGGCGCCGTTGGCGCCGACGCCGGCATTGTTGACCAGGACGTCGATACGCCCGAACCGGTCGATCACCTTCTTGACCACCGAAGCGACCGATTCGTCGCTGGTCACGTCGAGGTCGAGGTAGGTCACCCCGGCGGGGGCGGTGACCCGCGCGGTGTTGCGAGCGGTTCCGATCACCTCGAAGCCCGCCGCGGCGAAGGCGCGGGCCGTCTCCTTGCCGACCCCCGATGAGGCACCTGTCACGAGCACCACCGGTCGATTTGTCGCCATCACGAGCTCCCTTGATATTGGCGTACGCCCGTATACCTTACGGCCGTTTGCCTTACGTTCGTACGACCATATGTCGGTCGTAAGCCAATGGCAAGTGGTCACGCCCGTTGATCCGGAAAGGGTCCGGGAAATGTGGGGTTCGGTTCGCCAGTACGCCCAGCGCCGACGGACAGGGTTACCTGCTCACGCCAGGGTTCATGCGATCTTGTCGCCGTAGATCTGGCTGACATGGAGCTCGACGAGAACTGGCCGGTCGGCGATCATCACCTGGCTGTAATCGTGGATCGTCAGGCGCGGCGCCGGGTCCGTCCAGCGTGACGACGCCTTCGACGGTGTGGCGAGTACGCCGAGCGAGCCGGCAGCCAGAAGCTCCCGAAGATCGCGGTCCTGGCTCATTCCGGGCTCCGGAACTGGCTGATCATCGCGGCATAGCTCGACCGGCCGAGCCCTTCGGCGACAGCACGGTCGGCGACCGCCTTGATCTGACGTGGCAGATCGGTGCCGACTCCCCGGGCGCTGTTCTCGTCGACGAGTTGAGTCATGGCGGCCAGGTGGGTGGCAATCGTGGCGTCGTCTCCCGGGAAGGCTCCCGCGTCGATCTGCTCGGCGTAGCCGGCGAGCCATCCGGTGGTGGTGGCGATGCCGCCTTCCAGGACGGGAGCGAGTGCGGTCGCGGAGACACCAGCCGACTGGAGGAGTGCGGCGGCATGGAGGAAGGCGTTCAGGATGGTCCACATCATGCCCAGCACGGCAACGTCGTGGGGCGCGGCGAGACCTGGATCATTGCCGAGGAACGTCGGGGCGCCCAGCTTTCGCAGCACGGAGTTGTGTTTGTCGAAGGCATCCCTGTCGCCGGAGTAGAGGATGGCGGCCTCGTCGGTGCCGATGCCGCCGGGAGCAGCCAAGACGGCCCCGTGGACATAGGCGATCTCATGCTGGGCAGCCCACCCGGAGATGTCGCCGGCCTCGCTGGAGGACCCGGATGTCAGGTTGATGAGCGTGCGGCCCCGTAGCTCGGCGGCGAGTGGTTGAACAAGCTCACGGACGGCGTTGTTGTCGGTGATGCAGACGATGACGAGGGAGCTGGCTGCAATCGCTTCGCCTGCCGAGGCTGCCCGGCGTGCACCGCGGCCGATCAGGTCGGCGCCCTTGCCAGTGGAGCGGTTCCACACCGTCGTCGGGTGCCCCGCAGCCAGGAGCGTGTCGGCCAGGGCGTACCCCCATCAGCCCCAGACCGAGGAGGGTCACCGATCCAGCCTGGTCGGATCCTGCGTGATCGTGTTCTGGACTGGTCATGCCGATACCCTCAACGTTGACTCCGGCATGAAGGTCAGTGACGGTGCATCAATTGCGCTACTACGAAGCCCAAGGGCTGTTGGCTCCGGCACGAGCTGCCAACGGATACCGGGACTACGGGGAAGAGTCGGTGGCGACGGTCACTCAGATCCGCAAGCTGCTGGAGGCCGGGCTCTCGGCCGAGGAAAGCGCACCGTCAACGTGCGCCACCAGGTGAACCCTGCTTCAGCACCACGCGCGGCGTAAGAGGAATGCAGCCCCCCTCCGCCCTGCACATCCAGAACAGGACAGCGGGCCGCCGCCGAGCGGATCGAGGGGCCTGCCTGCAGGGTCACACCCGAGGGGCGGGTACCGGGAAGAGCATGCAGCTGCTGGTGGCGTGGGCGAGGAGACGGTCCTTCGCGTCGACCAACTGGGCCTGCGCGAGGGCGGTTTGGCGGCCCTTGTTGACGACCGTTCCGATGGCGCGCACCGGGCCGGTGTCCACGGTGACCCGCCGCAGGAACTTCACCGTCAGGTCGAGCGAGGTGTACGCCATCCCCTGCGGGAGAAGCGACTGGACGGCGCAGCCCGCCGCCGAGTCGAGCAGCGTGGCGAAAACGCCGCCGTGCATGCTGCCGATGGGGTTGCAGTGCTCCTCCCCCGGTGTCAGCGAGAAGACCGCCCTGCCGGGCTCCATCTCGTCCAGAGTGAAGTCGACGGTGCTGCTGATCGGCGCCCTCGGAAGCCGACCCGCCTGCACCTCGCGCAGGAAGTCGATGCCGGCCATGCGCCCGGCGGCCTCCGCCGAGATCGCGGGATCGTCCCATTGATACGTACGCGTTCGCCCCACGGTCCAGCGCCCTTCCCTCTGATGTCAGCTGACTTTTCCCAGCGAAGCTAGGCTTTTCTTCACCTGACTGTCAATGGAGAAGCCAGGCCCCTTACGAGGGCGGGATGGAGTGGCTTGAGGCGAGCACCGAGAACTGCCCCGTCCAGCGCACGCTCGATGCGATCGGGGAGAAATGGACGCTGCTGATCCTGCGTGACGCCGTCAATGGCGTCCGCCGCTTCGACGACTTCCACCGCCACATCGGCCTCTCGGAAGCCGTGCTCAGCGACCGCCTCCGCAAGCTGACCTCGGCCGGCATCCTGAAGACCGCCCCCTACCGGGAGCCCGGCAGCCGCCCCCGCAACGAATACCGCCTGACCCGCAAGGGCTGGGACTTGTGGCCCGTCCTGATGGCACTGACCCAGTGGGGCGAGGCATACGCCCTCGGTCCGGAGGGGCCTGTCCTGGACGTCCGTCACACCGACTGCGACGCTCCGGTCCGCGTCGTCGTCGAATGCTCCGCGGACCACTCCCCCCTCACCCCCCGTGAAGTCACCGCCCGGCTGGGGAAGGGCGCCCGCCTCCGGTCCTGAGCCATCCACCTCGCGGTCGCGGGCCGGACAGCGGTCAGACCGCGCAGGACCGAACGTGATCCGGGTTGCGGCCGAAGCGTTCGGTCGCCCAGCCGCGCAGCGGCCGACCTGCTCAGGCGAGTTCCCGCTTCATGATCTTGCCGGTGGATGTCAAGGGCAGTGCGTCGACGAATTGGACGACGCGCGGGTACTTGTACGCTGCGAGCCGCTCCTTCGCCCAGGCGGCGAGCTCCTCCTCGGTCGTGCCACTCCCGGCCTTCTTCACCACGACGGCCTTGACCTCCTGGCCGTGGGATTCGTGCGGTACGCCGATGACGGCCACCAGTGAGATGGCGGGGTGCTCCATGAGCACTTCCTCGACCTCGCGCGGGTAGACGTTGAAGCCGCCGCGGATGATCATGTCTTTGGACCGGTCGACGATGTAGTAGAAGCCGTCCTCGTCCCTGTGCGCAAGGTCGCCGGAGCGGAACCAGCCCTCCCTGATCGCCTCGGCCGTCGCCTCGGGCCGTTTGTAGTAGCCCTTCATGACGTTGTGGCCCTTGATCGCGATCTCCCCGATCTCGTCAGTACCGTCCTCGATGTCGGCCCAGTCGTCCCGGATGAGCTTCATCTCCACGCCCGGGATCGGCACGCCGATCGAGCCGACGCGGGGCTCCTCCCCGAAGCGGGAGAAGGAGGCGATCGGAGAGGTCTCGGACAGTCCGTATCCCTCGAGGATCGTGACGCCGAAGCGGTCCTTGAACTGCTTATGGGTCTCGCCGGGCAGCGCTGAGCCACCGGCCGCCGCAACGCGAAGATTCGCGGCCAGGCGGGCGACGTCGACCGTGTCGTCCAGTGCGGCGAGAAGACCCCAGTACATCGTCGGGACGCCGGCGAAAAACGTCACGTCATGGTCGAGCATGAGACGCAGGGCTGAGCGCGCCTCGAACCTCGGCTGCATCACGATCGTGCCGCCGAAGGCGAGAGCGCCGTTCTGGATCACGGTCTGACCAAAGGCATGGAACAGCGGCAACGCGCACAGGTACGTGTCGGGGCGCTCGGGATCCGCGGCGAACAGGTCGATGCCGGCAAGCGCGTTGTCGTACACGTTGCGGTGACGCAGCTCGGCACCCTTGGGCCGGCCGGTCGTGCCGGAGGTATAGAGGACCACCGCCGTGTCGTCCTCGTCGCGCTCGACCGTCTGGAACGTCACCGGCTGCTCGGCGACGACCGTGGTGTACGAGTCCGGCGTCCCGTCCCCGGCCCACGGCGCGCCACCGCCCTCGATCAGGAAGAACTCGCCACAGCCTTCGGCCGCCTGGAATCCCTCCCATGCCGCCTGTCCGATCGGCAGCTCCGTCGTGCCCTCGAACGCGAAGTACGCCTTCGCGTCGGAATCGGTGAGGTGGTAGGCGACCTCGCGAGCCTTCAACAGCACGTTCAGCGGCACGACCGCCGCCCCGGCCTTGAGGATGCCGAAGTAGACGCTGCTGAAGTGGGGCAGGTTGGGGCAGGACAGTGCGACCTTGTCACCCGGCTGGATGCCGCGCGAGACGAGCAGGTTCGCGACCCGGTTGGCCGCGGCGTCGAGAGCTCTGTACGTGATGAGTTCGTCACCGAAGACGATTGCGGCGCGCTCCGGGTACCGAGACGCGGAATCCGTCAGTACGCGTGACACGTTGCGGGTCGGTCTGTGCATCGTCGTTCTCCTGGTTGTCGAGGTGGCAGTCGCGTCTGGACGAAGTCCCGAGGCGGACACGAAGCCGTCGGCTTCCCGGCCCAGCAGCGCGGCGAACTCGAGCCGCGAGCTTCCGTCCCTACGCCGATGACGGTCCACGCGAGGTCGTTGCCGAGGATCAGCGGCCACTCGTCGGGCAGGACCTGCTGGAACTCACCTGCGGGGCCCTTTTCGCCCAGCGAGCTGAGCCCGGCGGCCTCCACTCGCACGAGCCAGTCGCGGGAGCACGACGGGCTCGTGCGAGTGGAGCTGCCGATCCGCAGCCGCTCGCGCCGCCGGCCCCGAAACTGCCGGACCAACCGGCCTACCAGCGGATCATGGCGCTGGTCGCCGCGGCCGACGCGCGGCCGCTGCGGCGCGGTAGGTGTGCGAGGCGATGGACATGGATCGCGCCCAGCGACATCAACAACACCCGCCTGGAACTCGAGCGGCTGACCGAGCGCGGAATCCCGCTCGAGACGAGCAGGGCTTCTTCACCCAGCCGCGACCATGCCCGCCCGGCGACGCTGCGGCCGGCCCGCCTGCCCCTTGCGAAAGGGTGAAACAGACATCAACTCACGTAATCCTCTCAGGACTGCAACTGGGCGAACAGCGTCGCCAGGTCGATGAGGCCCCAGTGCTCGGCGAGCTTCCCGTCGGCTACCTTGAACATGCGGAGCTCCAGCACCTTGATCGATCCGCCGGTGGCGGGAGTGCCGTTGAAGGACCCGGTGTTCGTGCCGGTGAGGATGAAGCTGATCGCGAACCAATCGTCCTCGGCGACGACACGGACCGGCGTGGCAGCGAAGTCGGGGACCGCGTCGAGGAACGACGCCAGCACCGCGCGGGTCTCCTCGACGCCGGTGGTGGTTCCGTCGGCGGCGTGGGAGCGGAAGTCCGGCGCGTACAGGTCGAACAGGGCGTCGAGGTCACGCAGGTTGACGCGCCTGACGTACTCATCCGCAAGCCGGTGCAAGTCGGCGGTGGACGTTTGGGTTTTGACGTTCGAAGAAGACATGCGCTTCCCCCATATGGATGGACCGGAGCGGCTCCGCCCCGGTGACGGACCGTGGAATCGGATCGAACAGACGGGAGGATGGCCCACATTAACTTATGACCATAATGTTATCGGGCCCATCTGTGCATACCGGCTAGCCAGGACCGGTAGCGCCGGGGTTTGTCAGGCGGTGCGGACCGGGTTCATCACTCGGGGAGGGCGGGGTAATCGGTGTAGCCGGCCTCGTCGCCGCCGTAGAAGGTGGCGGGGTCAGGGGCGTTCAGCGGCGCGCCGGCGCGTACGCGCTCGACCAGGTCGGGGTTGGCGAGCGCCATGGTGCCGACGGTGACGACGTCGGCCAGGCCGTCTTCGACGTCCTTCGCGCGGGTGGCGATGTCGGTGCCGGCCCGGTTGAGGACCAGGGTGGTCGGCCACAGCTTGCGGAGGGTGTGCAGGAGTTCGTCGTCGCCGCCGTGGTTTCCGATGTGGAGGTAGGCGAGGTCGAGCGGGGCGAGGGTGCGCACGAGTGCCGGGTACAGCTCGTGGGTGCCGCTCTCGGCGATGTCGTTGAACGGGTTGCCGGGAGAGATCCGGAGGCCGGTGCGGCCGGCGCCGATCTCGTCGGCCACGGCGGTGGCCACCTCGACGGCGAAGCGGATGCGGTTCTCGACGGAGCCGCCGTAGCGGTCGGTGCGCTGGTTGGTGTTGGTGGCGAAGAACTGGTGCAGGAGGTAGCCGTTGGCACCATGGATCTCGACGCCGTCGGCGCCGGCCGCGATGGCGGCCGCGGCGGCGCGCCGGAAGTCCTCGACCGTGGCGGCGACCTCCTCGGTGGACAGTTCGCGCGGTACTGGCATCTCCTGGAGCCCTGAGGCGGTGAACATGGTGCCCTCCGGCTGGACCGGGGAGGGGGCGACAGGCTGTCGCCCGTGGGGGGTGTTGTCGGGGTGGGCGATGCGTCCGGCGTGCATGAGCTGGATGACGATGCGTCCGTCGGCCTTGTGCACGGCGTCGGTGACCTTGCGCCAGCCTGCGATGTGTTCGTCGGTGTAGATGCCCGGGGTCACGGGGTAGCCCTGTCCGTCGGCGTTGGGCTGGGTGCCCTCGGTGATGATGAGGGCGTGCGAGGCGCGCTGGGCGTAGTACTCGGCGTTCAGCTCGGTCGGTACGCCTTCGGGGGTGGACCGGTTCCGGGTCAGGGGTGCCATGGCCAGCCGGTGCGGCAGGGGGATCTCCCCGACGACGATCGGGTTCCACAGGGCGTTCGACATGGATGTTTCCTCAAAATAAAGAGTGGGAGAGACTTGCGGGGTGGCGGGCCGGATGGGCCTGGTGGCCTTCCACCGTGGAAGGGCAGACCGCGCGGAGGGGCAGTGGACGGTGCGGAGGAGCTTGCCGCGCTCATGACCGCCGCCATTGGAGGGCTGGGCCCCGGCTGTCCGGCCAGTTGGGAGGACGCCCAGTGCGGCGGTCTTCACCCACGCCCGAGGTGGCATCGGTCGTGTGCGGCACCAGCCGCACCGTAGAAAAGGGACTCCTGCACCGGAGTCCGGAGCGGCGGTCAGCCGCGGTAGCGATCGGCGGGGACCCGCAGCGACAGGTTCGGGACGAGCGTCTGACGCGCCTTCTCGAACGACTCCCAGTCGCTGATCTGGGGCAGTGACGGAATGGTGACGGGCTCCCCGGCGTCGAGGCCGGCGAGCGCCGCGGCGACGACGTCGTCCGCGCTCATGATCCACTCATCGGGGAACGCCCCGAGGTCGGCGCCGGAGCCGTCCCAGAACTCCGTGCGGACAGCGCCCGGCAGCACGGCCTGCACCACGACGGGGCTCTCGGCGAGCTCCTGCTGCAGGGCCTGGGTGAACGTCAGCACGTAGCTCTTGGTGCCGCTGTAGACGGCGCTGACGGGCAGGATGTTGAGAGCCAGCGCAGAGGAGATGTTCACCACGGTGCCGTGCCCGCGGGCCGTCAGACCCGGCAGGACCGCGGTGGTCAGCCTGGTCAGCGAGGTCACGTTGAGGTTGATCAGCGCCTCGGAGGCCGCGGCGTCGGAGGTCGCCAGCGGCGTGAACAGCCCCCCTCCGGCGTTGTTGATCAGTACCTCGATGCTCTCGTCGGTGCGCAGACGCTCCTCGACCACGGAGATCTGCGCCGCATCGGTGAGGTCGGCGGTGACGACGTCCACCGCACGGCCCGTGCGGCTGCGGATGTCCGACGCCAGCGTCTCCAGCCGCGCAGCGTTGCGGGCCACCAGGATCAGGTCGTAACCCCGGTCGGCAAGCCGCTGCGCGTAAGCGGCACCCAGGCCGGCGGACGCGCCGGTGACGACAGCGGTCTTGTTCTGCGTGGTCATGGGAGGGATCTCATTTCTTGGCTGGCGGATGAGTAGAGGGGCCAGAGCGTCGGCCCGCTTTAGATTACGATAGCTATCTAAAGAACTCCGGTCAACGGCCCGCGATCCCACCAACTACCGCCCGCGACCGGAGACCGAAGCGGATCCACAGGCTCCCCGCCGTGCAGCAGTGCGAGAAAGCGCCGTACGGGAAGAGGGCGTCGCGGCCTGCCGCCCGCCACTTCGCGTACGATAGATGCACGTAACTATCTAACGTGGGCAGGTGAGTGATGAGTCGGGTTTCGCAGGCACAAGCGCTCGAGAACCGCAGGCGCGCGGTCGCCGCGGCCTCCCAGCTGTTCCGGGAACGCGGCGTGAACGGCATCAGCGTCGCCGACCTGATGAAGTCCATCGGGCTGACCACGGGCGGCTTCTACAAGCAGTTCCCGTCCAAGGAGGCGCTGGTGGCCGAGGCGGCTCAAGCCGGTTTCGGGGACCTGGACGTACTCCTGGCGGGGTTCGACACGGACCACGGCGATCACGACACCGCGCGCGCCGCCCTCATCGACTTCTACCTGTCGGCCGAGCACCGTGACCAGCCCGGCACCGGTTGTCCCACCGCGGGCTTCGCAGGCGACATGGCTCGCGAGCCCATAGCCGGGGAGGTGCGCGAAACGTACGCAACCGGAGTCCAGGCATTCGCCGCATGGCTGTCCACCGACGCCAACGACGGCCTCCCCATGGTGGCCACTCTGGTCGGCGCGATCCTGCTCGCCCGGGCCACGGCGGGCACAGAACTGTCGGAGAAGATCTTGGAATCGACCCACAAGGCCCTGACTGCGTCACAGGGCATTGAACCGGAGTCCTGAGACGGGCCATTCGACTGCGCCAACGCACGGGTGAGCGGACCCGAGCGCCCCGCGCTTCCTGGACCGCTCCCCCGCCCGCAACCGCCGTCGGCGCTCCATGTCCCGCTGCGGCGACCGCACCGAGGTCCGCCCCCCACCAAGCCCGAGGCCAGGCAGTGCGGCCACCCCCGGCGGACTGAGCCACTACGAACACCTGGCGCAACCGCGCCCAGCCCAGTCGACGGGCCTCATGCGAAATGCGGGGCCGGGGCGCAGCATCCGCGGCGTCGCCCAGTACGGCCGGACCTTCCGTGCCGGCGCGGTAACGGTCGCCCCACTGCAGCAGCCCCATTACCGCCGGGACGAGATCCATGCCCTTGGGTGTGATCACGTACTTCGGCCGGCTCCGCGAGCCCGGTTCTTTGCAGGTCTCGGCGGCCTCCCTTCCTCCACCAGCATCCGGAGCCGCACCGCGAGGAGGTTGCGAGGACAGCCGAGGACGCGTTCGAAGCCGCTGAAGCGGGTCGGACCGTACCAGACGTCGCGCACCCAGCCTCAGCTGAGTTTACTTTTCCATAGCCAGCCGGTAGCGTCATGACCCGCACATCAACCCGGCCGCACGCGGGAAACGGGCGCGCGAGGAGACCTGCGCGAAGAATCACATCGACCACCGGAAAACCCACATGGAAAGGCGGCCGGCATGAAGGCCTTCGTCGTCGAGAAGTACGGCAAGGACGGCGCACGCGCCGCAGAGGTACCCGAGCCCACGGTCGGGGACCGCGACGTCCTGGTCAAAGTGAGCGCCGCCAGTATCAACCCGCTGGACAAGATGGTCCGCAACGGGGAGTTCAAGCAACTCCTGAAGTACAAGCTTCCGTTCGTGCTCGGCCACGACGTGGCTGGTGTCGTGACTCGGGTCGGCTCCGCCGTACACGGCATCGAAGTCGGCGACGAGGTCTACGCCCGTCCGCGCGACCTGCGGATCGGCAGCTTCGCGGAGTTCATCGCGATCGACATGGACGACGTCGCACCCAAGCCGGCCTCCCTCACCCTCAACGAGGCAGCCGCAGTGCCGCTGGTGGCCCTGGCCGCCTGGCAGATCCTCGTCGACAAGGCCCACGTGAAGCCGGGGCAGAAGGTGCTCATCCACGCCGGTGCCGGTGGCCTCGGCTCGACGGTCATCCAGCTCGCCAAGCACCTCGGCGCCACGGTCGCCACGACCACGAACACCGACACGGAGAAGCTGGTCAGCAGCCTCGGCGCCGACATCGTCGTCGACTACACCAAGGAAGACTTCTCGAAGATGCTGTCCGGCTACGACCTCGTGCTGGACTCAGTGGGCGGAGCGAACCTCGAGAAGTCGCTGACCGTACTGAAGCCCGGCGGCCTGGCCATCAGTGTCGTCGGCCCGCCGGACGCCGGGTTCGCCAAGCAGCTCGGCGCGCCCTCCTTCATGGGCCTGGTCATGAACGTGCTCAGCCGCAAGGTGCGGAAGCAGGCCAAGGCGCTGGGCGTGCGCTACCAGTTCTTCTTCATGCAGGCCAACGGCTCCCAGCTCCGCAAACTCGGCGCCCTCTACGACAGCGGGAAACTCCGCCCGGTCATCGACAGCACCTTCCCGTTCGACCAGACGCTCGAGGCGATGGCGCACGTCGAGCAGGGCCGCACCAAGGCCGGCAAGGTCGTGGTCTCGATGACGCCCGACAACGACTGAGAGCAGTCCGGTCCCAGCTCCTCCGTCAGGCACGGCCACTGGAGGGGAGACGGCGCCGTCGGCGATCCAGTGGCGGCTACGGTCACGAAGAGCCGCCGCTGTAGGCGTCTCGGTGCCTCCCCATGCCGTACGGCTTGCGACACAACGCGCCGCACAGCTCCACGACGCCCCGAGCCGTGGTCAGGCCCTCGCACTCGTCACGTTTCAGGAGTGTGATCGCGGCGGACGGACCGCCCCGCATGCGTGGGCAGACATGCTCAGGACAGCAGCGTCCGCCCGCCGAGCGACGCACGTCGCCAGTTGGGGGTGCGGTCCTTGTCGACCAGGGCCGCACGGACACCTTCCAGGAAGTCCGGCGTGCGGATGGTCGTGCGCGTCAGGGCGAGTTCGGCGTCGAGGCACTCTCGCAGCGTGTGCTGCTTGCCCCGGGCCAGCAGGGCGTGAGTGATCTCCAGGCTCTGGGGCGAAGCGGACTCCAAGGCGGCCAACGCGGCTGCCGCCCAGGGGGTGTCGAGGTGGCGCAGGCGTTTCTCGATCTCGCCGAGGGCCGGCGCGGCGAACGCCCAGTCCACGTCCCCGCGTGCCGCCGCCAGCCCGCTGCCCGCCACCGGGGAACGGCCGGCCAGGCGGTTCAGGACCACGTCCACCGGGTCGCCGGGGTTGTCGGCCAGGGCCTCTCCGACCGCGCCGAGCCCGCCCGCGGGGACGAAGTGCGTGGCCAGCCCCGTGTACAACGCGTCGGCCGCGTCGAGCCGGTGCCCGGTCAGTCCCAGGTACATGCCGATCGCGCCGGGCAGCCTCGGCAGGAAGTAACTGGCCCCGACGTCCGGGAAGAACCCGATACCGGTCTCCGGCATCGCCAGCACCGCGCGCTCGGTGACGACGCGGAAGCTGCCGTGGACGGACAGACCGAGACCGCCGCCCATGCACAGGCCGTCGATGAGCGACACGACCGGCACGGGATACTCGGCGATCCGGGCGTTGAGCCGGTACTCGGAGGCGAAGAACCGCTCACTGGCCTCGGCATCCCCGGCGAGGCTGTACTCGCGGATCGTACGGATGTCTCCCCCGGCACAGAACGCCTTCGTGCTGGTACTGGCGATCAGCACAGCGGACAGCGGTGTGTCCTCCCACGCGGCGAGCACGCGGTCGATGGCGGCGACCATGTCTGCCGTCAGGGCGTTGAGCGCCTTGGGCCGGTTCAGCAGGATTCGGCCGACGCCCCGATGGACGTGGGCGAGAATCTCGACCGCTGCGGTGTCAGTCATCGGTCGTCACCTCGCCATCCGTGCGGACCTGCTGTCGTGGCCATCACGTTCCTCACTCGCCGGGGATCAGGCGTAGATCTGTGCGTAGAGATCCTGGATCTCTTCCACGGTCGGTACGACGGGGTTGTTGCCGGGGGATCCGGACGCGAGCGCCTGCTCGGCCATGAGGGGCGACAGGCGGAACCACTCGTCCTCGTCGATGCCGTGGGCTTTCGGGCTGGGCACCTCAAGATCCTGGCACAGGGCTCGGAGCGCCTCCGCGAGCCTGTCGGCAGCCAAGGCGTCGCTGTCGGCGTCGGTGGCGGCTCCGAGGGCGCGGGCGCAGTCGGCGTACCGGCGCTCGGCGGCGGGCACGGAGAACGCGGTCACCGCGGGGAAGAGCATCGCGTTCGACAGACCGTGGGCGACGTGGAAGTGAGCGCCGACCGGGCGGCTCATGCCGTGCACGAGCGCCACGCTGGAGTTGGAGAAGGCGATGCCGGCCTGGGTCGCGGCGAGCATCATCGCCTCGCGCGCCACGAGGTCTCCCCCGTCGGCGTAGACGCGGCGGAGGTGGTGGCCGATGGTCCGGATCGCGGTCAGCGCGAGGCCGTCGGAGAACGGGTTGGCCCTGCGGCTCACGTACGCCTCGACGGCATGGGTGAGCGCGTCGACACCGGTGTCGGCGGTCAGCCGGGCCGGCATCGACAGGGTGAGTTCGAAGTCGACGACGGCGGCGACCGGCAGGAAGGCCGGCCCCGGGCAGAGCATCTTCTCGTCCGTGGCGCTGTCGGTGATGATGGTGAACTGGGTGGCCTCCGAACCACTGCCCGCGGTGGTCGGGACCGCGATCAACGGAAGCGCCGGGCCGAGGCTGGTGTGCGGGGCCTTGTAGTCCCGCATCCGGCCGCCCTGGACACCCAGCAGGCCGAGGGCCTTGGCCGTGTCCATCGGGCTGCCCCCGCCGAAACCGATCACCGAGTCCGCCCCGTGTTCCCGCAGCACGGCCAGACCCGCCTCGAGCGAGTCGGTCGTCGGATCCGGGACGGTGCCGGCGAACAGACACGGTTGCAGCCCGGCGTCCCTCAGCGCCGACATCAGGCGTTCCGCCACACCGGTCCTGGCCAGGAACGCGTCCGTCACCAGCAAGGGGCTGCGCAGGCCCAACTGCCGGACGACGTCACCCAGCTCGCCGACGGCGCCGCCGCCGACGCGCAGGATCCGCGGGAGGGAAAGGCTGGCAACCATGGCGGCCCTTTCAGCAAGTACGGCGGGGCATGTCACGCCCACTGCCACGACTGTGCGACCCCGCACCGTGTGCGGACAACCACCAATCACGCACACCCACTGTGCGCAATTGCAGATACGGTCGGGCCGTGCACCCCCACTCTCCGGACGAGAACCCCGCCCCGCAGCCGGGCGACTCCGGTCGCCCCGTCGATCCCCGCAGAGTTCGCGCGGACGATCTGCGCTACCTGCTCGCGTTGTCCCGCACCGGACGCCTGGTGACAGCCGCCGACGCACTCGGCGTGGACCACACCACCGTGTCACGCCGTATCGCCGCACTGGAGAAGAGCATCGGCCTGCGCCTCATCGAGCGCGGCCAGGAGGGATGGACGCTCACGGACATCGGGAGAGCGGTCTCGGCCGACGCCCGCGCGATCGAGGAGGCCGTCGACCGCGTCGCCGACACCGTGGCGGGTCGGGACTCGCCGTCCCTGCACGGTACGGTGCGCGTCAGCGCGCCCGACGGCTTCGGCACCGCCTTCGCCACTCCCGCCCTCGTACGGGTACGCCGCCAACACCCCCGGCTCCAGCTCGAACTCATCACCGCGACACGGCAGCTCGCTCTGCACCCGTCCGGATTCGACCTCGCTCTCGTCATCGGCGTTCCCTCCAGCAGTCGTCTGGTGACCGAGCACCTCACCGACTACACGCTGGGTCTCTACGCCTCCGAGGACTACCTCGCCCAGTACGGCCGGCCCGAGACGGTGGCCGAGCTGCGCGAGCATCCGCTCATCTTCTACATCGAGTCGATGCTGCAGGTCGGCGACCTCGGCATCGAACGCCACCTTCCCGGCCTGACCCCCGCCTTCTCCTCGACGAACGTCTTCGCCCAGCTCGAAGCCACCCGTCAGGGAGCCGGCATCGGCGTCCTGCCGGCCTTCCTGACCCAGCGGACGCGACTGCGCCGACTGCTCTCCGACGAGATCGACATCCGGCTCCCCATCACCCTGGCCGTCCGCCGCGAGGCGGTGACACACGCCGCCGTACGCGCCCTGTGGGCCGCTCTTCGGCAAGAGGTCGCCGAACGGGCCGACGAACTGCTTCCGGAGTGAACGCCGGCGAGATTCGGGTGCGGTGAACTCCCGCCGATCGAACCACAGCCGCCGCACGGTCGCGGCGGTCGGGATCAGAGCCATACCGCAGCCGAAGACCACCCTGATGATCGCCTGAGCCTGAGGCTGGCCGCGCTTCAGCGAGGCAGCAGGACGTCGACCTGCCTCCGGATGTCCTGCACGATCTCCTCGACGCTCAAGCCGATGTTCACGCTCGCCGCCGTGCTGAGGAACATCACGGCGGACACGATGTGTGCCAGCGTCGCGGCGTCGCTTTCCGTGACCCGCTCGTCTCGGCGTAGCACGGCGGCGATGGCCTCCTCGGCCTGCGCGACGATGGCGAGTGCCGCGCTGTGCCGGGGCTCCTCAGGGTCGCCGAAGACCATCTCTCGCAGGTAGGTACGTCCGTTGTCGATCTGGGTGCGGTTGCACTCCACGATCGGCCGGACGATCGCCAGCACCGCGTCCAGCACGCCCGGGACGGTCTCGGCGTCTGCCCGGCCCTCCTCGAGCGCTTCGGCGTACTTGGCGTTCTGCACGAGCAGGAGGAGTTCGCCCTTGGTCTTGGCATAGAGGAACAGGGTCCCGGTGCCGATGTCGGCCTTGTCGGCGATCTGCTGGGTCGTGACCTCATCGATGCCGTGTTCGGCGAACAGATCAGTGGCGGCAGCGACGATGCGGTCGAATTTCTCCTGCTTGTTCCGCTCGCGCCGTCCGACCGGCCGGGGGGCGACAGACATGGCGGTGTCCTCCAGGAATACTATTCTGACTGCAGTCAGTTATGATTACAGTCGCTACCGTGTGGGCTCGAATATGGCTGTGCTCATTCTCCCACGGCAGGGCGAGGAGTCATCGCTCCATCCGTGCAGAGCCACGCACTTCACATCCCCCTGGAACGAAGGAACACCCATGCCCTCCCTCGATGAAGCAGTCGTCCTCGTCACCGGCGCCAATGGCGGTATTGGCACCCACTTCGTCCACGAGGCCCTGGCTCGCGGCGCCGCCAAGGTCTACGCCACCGCCCGTTCCCCCCGCGCCTGGGACGACGAGCGCATCGTCCCCCTGGCCCTTGACGTCACCGACCGCGCGTCGATCGCCGGGGCCGTCTCCGCCGCGGCGGACGTCACCGTGCTCGTCAACAACGCGGGCGCCACCCCGCCGAGCGCGAGTCTGCTGGACGTCTCCGAGGCGGACATCCGGGCGAACATGGAGACGAACTTCTTCGGACCGGTCCTCCTTGCCCGCGCCTTCGCACCGATCCTCGCCGCCAAGCAGGGGTCGATCCTCGTCGACGTGCACTCCGTTGCCAGCTGGTACGCCTTCGGCGGCGTCTACAGCGCGTCCAAGGCCGCACTGTGGTCGGCCACCAACTCGCTGCGTATCGAGCTCGCACCCATGGGCGTCCACGTGACGGGTGTGCACATGGGCTACGTAGACACCCGGATGGCCGCGCACGCCGACGGACCCAAGATGCTGCCGACACAGCTGGTGACGACGGTCTACGACGCGGTCGAGGCCGGCGAGTACGAGGTTCTGGCCGACGAGTTGACCCAGGGGGTCAAGGCGGCTCTGAGCGGCCCGGTCGAGGCGCTCTACCCTGACCTGCGCAGCACGAACGCCTGAGCTTGTCCTTCGGTCCCGATGTGATCTCCTGACGTCGGGACCGCGTGATCCATGAGGTTCGAACGGTTTGCCGGCATCGCGGCTGTCGGGCCACGGGCGCAGGTGGTGCCAGGTGCCGCGAGTTCACCCCGGTCGGTTTCGTTTTCGGTGTCGGTGTCGGTGAAACTCGGACAGGCCATGCCCGGCGAGCGCTTCGTCGAGCATCATCCGGTGCAGTTCGCCCGGCGACCGCCAGGGCACTTCCCCGACACCACCCGCAGCCCTGTCGGCGTACAGGCCGCACCACTGGATGGTGAGCCCTGGCCAGTCGGCCTGTGCCCCGACGCGGGCGCCGACGCGCTCGAATGCGCCGGCGATGCCGGGGCGCCGGTCGACCAGGGTACGGACGACGCCGAACACCGCACCGCGTCCGCAGCAGCGCAGATCCGTCGGTCGTCCTCGGCGGTGACCGAGCTTCGCGCCATTGTTCCCCTCCCCCGTCGGGCACGCGCGGCATCCGCTGCGTACGTGCTCGCTTCCTGCCGGGTATCAGCGTTGCTGGTTGGCGACGCCGATGTGGTGCCCGAGACGGTATTCGAAGTCGATGCCGGCCTGTTCGGCGACGGCCTGCGTGCCTGCGGCCCGGGTGAGGAAACCGGGGAGGGTGAGGGAGTGGGTGAACTCGCCGTACGCGGCGACCAGGTCCGCGTCCGGGGGCAGGGACGCCCGGTTGATCTGGGCTTTGGCCGAGGCGAGTGAGGTGCGGTCGAAGGAGGCGAGCCGGGCGGCGACGGTGCCGACGAAGGCGTCGAGTTCGCTGTCGGGGAGGGCACGGGTGACCCAGCCCCAGCGCTCGGCGGTGTCGGCGTCGTAGTCGTCGCTGGTGAGGATGGCTTCCAGGGCGCGGTCGCGTCCGATGGCGCGAGGGAGGCGTTCGGTGCCGCCACCGCCGGGCAGCAGTCCGCTGCCGACCTCGGGCTGTCCGAAGATCGCTTTCTCCCGACTGGCGTAGCGCAGATCGAGGGCGAGGGCGAGCTCGTTCCCGCCGCCGCGGGTGCGTCCCCGGATGGCCGCGATGGTGATGTACGGCGCCCTGGAGAGTTCCAGGACCAGATTCGTCCATGCCGGCACCGCGTCCGGGTCCTCGGGGGCGGGGAAGTCGGCGGCGGCGGCCAGGTCGAAGTGGTTGTAGAAGAAGTCGGGGGTGGCGCTGTCGAACAGCACGACCTGGATGGCCGGGTCGGTGGCCAGTTCTTCGACGATCTCGATGAGGCGCAGGACGGTCTCGCCGGCGATGAGGTTGACGGGCGGGTTGGCGAAGGTGATCTTCGCGATCTGCGGTGAGGTGCGCTCGTAGTGGATGGTGCTGTGCTCGCTCATGGCTGGCTCCGGATACGGAATCGGATGCGTGATGGGTGTCAGACGGCGACGGGGGCGCGAGGAGGGCCGGGAAGCGTGGGGCGGATGAATTGCTGAGCAGATCCGGCGGTCCGCTTCTCGCCCGCGCCGCTCGCTCCTCGTAGTGCGGGAGGATGGCGCCGTTCTTGACGTAGGTGAGCGCGGCGGTGACGTCGTAGGCGTGGATCGCGGAGACCTGCGGTGCCAGCCGGTCGGACAGGTCCTGGATCACCTGGCCGGTGAAGAAGGCGTCCCGTGCTGCGGTGTCGGTGAACCCGAGGCTGAGGGAGGTGTGGAAGCGCTGGTCGTGGGGGTTGTCGTGGGCGACGTCCGGGGTGTCCCAGAGCTTTTCGATCCAGGGCAGGAACGTCTGCGTGCGCAGTTCCTTCAGCACTCCGGTGCCGGCGAGCGCGGGAGGGAGCTGCTCGTTGACGAACTTCCGGAAGGTGCCGGCGCCGACGCCGACGCCGTCTCTGCGGCGCAGGTAGACGAGGGTGCGGGCACCGACCGTCTGTCCGGGGCCTGCGACGTCGTACCAGCGGGATGAGTTCGGCGGGCCGGCGTAGAGCAGGGTGCGGCGGAACACGTTGATCTCGTCGGCGTAGGCCAGCTTCGTCTGCTTGCGCCCTTTCAGGGGTGCAAGCGCCGATTGGAAGGTGACTTCCGCGACGCCGTCGATCTTCCGGTCTGCGGGGATCGCGGTCTGGACCCCGTCGGTGGCCGGCCACCGGCCCGGGTTGTGCTCGGCGAGGTGGATCTCCGGTACTCCTCCAGGCCCGGGGTGGCGGAGATGATCCCGGAGTGCGGGCCCTTCCAGTGGTCCATGCCGGTCTGGCGGGGCTGATCGGCCCGCACCCACAGCAGGATCGAGGAGGTGAGGTGCTTCTTCACTTCCAGGGGTGCGACGGCCGGTGACGTGCTCATGGTGTTGCCCTTCTCTTCCTGGTCAGGCGGTTGTCATCGGGCGAGGAACTCGACCGCCACGGGGGCGAACTCGTCGTGGTACTGGAAGATGCCGCCGTGCCCGGAGTCGGGGTAGATGATCACCTGGCTGTCCTTGATGCGCCGGTGCAGGTCCTCCGACAGGACCGACGGCACCATACGGTCGTTGTCGCCGTTGGCGATCAGGGTGGGCTGCATGATCGACGACAGGTTGTCGGGGGCGGAGCGCCCCCACTTCTTGATCGCCTTCAGCTGTGTCTGGAACGCCTTGACCTTGATCTCCGCGTCGCGGTCGACGGTGCGCTCCTTGAGCCGGTCGACGAACGCGCGCCCGGCGGCCTTGCCGGTGGCGTTGCGGTTGAAGAACAGGAACTCCTTGGGGTCCGAGCGGGTCAAGGTGGCGCGCAGGATGTCCCAGTAGGTGGTTCCGGCGACCTTGTCGATGTCCTTGCCGCCCTTGGGCCCGGTGCCGGTGAGGACGAGCTTGCGGACGAGCTCGGGGTGCTTCACCACCAGGGCCTGGGCGACCATGCCGCCGAGGGAGAAGGAGAAGACGTCGATCTTGTCGTACCCGAGCGCCTTGATGAAGGTGTAGGCGTCGTCGGCCATCGCCTCGACACTGTCCGGCACCCGGCCGGTGGACGCTCCGACACCGCGGTTGTCGAAGGCGATCACGTGACGGCCCTTCGCGACGGGGTCGACGATGCGGGGGTCCCAGTTGTCCAGGGTCGCGGCGAGGTGGACGAAGAAGACGACGGGGATGCCGCCCTTCGGTCCCAGCTCGCGGTAGGCGTAGGTGACGCCGCCGGCGCTGACGGTGCGGGCCGGGGCCTTCGCGTAGGAGGTGATGACGGCTTCGTTCGGGGTGCCGGTGCTGCTCATGACGGATTCTCCTCGTGTGCTGTGTGTCGCCCGTCGCGGTTGCGGCGGGTCAGCTGTTGCCGATGACGGCCTTGCCGCGGATGCCGCCCTGGGACAGGGCCTGCAGCGCCTGCGGGGTCTCGTCGAAGCGGACCACCTTTCCCACGACCGGGCGCACCACGCCCTGGTCGATGAGGGTGGTGATCTGGCGGAGCTGGTCGCCGCTGGCGCGCATGAGCAGGAACTCGTACGTCACGCCGAGCTTCTTCGCCTGCTTGCGGATCTTGCGGCTCAGACCTGCGACCGCCAGGCGCAGCAGCGGGTTCAGGCCGGCCTCGCGGGCGAACGCGGGGTCCGGGGGACCGGCGATCCCGATGGCCTTGCCGCCGGGCTTGAGCACCCGCAGGGACTTCTCGAGATTCTCACCACCAATGCCGTCCAACACCAGGTCGTAGCCGGTCAGGAGCTGCTCGAAGTCCTGGGTGCGGTAATCGATCACCGTGTCCGCGCCGAGCGCGCGCACAAAGTGCGCGTTGGAACCGCCGGCGGTCGTGGCGACGCTCGCACCGAGGTGCGCGGCGAGCTGGATCGCGATCGAACCGACCCCGCCGGCGCCGGCGTGGATGAGAACCTTCTGCCCGGGCCGCACCTTCCCGCGCTCCACCAGCGCCTGCCACGCCGTGAGCGCCACCAGCGGCAGCGAGCCGGCCTCATTCATGCTGATCGAGGCGGGCTTGAGCGCCACGTCGCCCTCCGCGACGGCGATGCGCTCGGCGAACGTGCCGATGCGGTCCTGGGCGGGCCGGGCGTAGACCTCGTCTCCGGGCTTGAAGCCGCGAACCGCCGTCCCGACGCTGATGACGGTGCCCGCGACGTCGTTGCCCAGGATCAGTGGCAGCTTGTAGGGCAGGACCTGCTTGAACTCACCGGCGCGGATCTTCTCGTCCAGCGGGTTCAGCCCGGCGGCCTCCACCCGGACCAGCACGTCGTGCTCCCCCACGGTGGGCTCGGGGACTTCCGCCTCCTGCAGCGGCTCCTTGTACTTGGTGACGACGAACGCTCTCATGGGGCGCCACTCCTAATATTTGTCCTATTTATCCAGGCCTGAGACTGGACCGACAACCCGGCGCGACATCCGGGGCCTCGCCCCGCTCAATCAATCCGAGTACACTCAACTATGAGTCCACTCAGAATTCTTGTCAAGGGAGGTCCCCATGGGAAGCGGTCACATGCCGATCGGGCGCCGCGAGCTGGCCAAACAGGCCAAGCGCGAGCGCATCATGACCGCAGCCCGCGAGTTGTTCGCCGAACACGGCGTCGACGGGGTCACGACGCAGCAGATCGCCAACCGAGCGGATGTCGCGATCGGGACGCTCTACCTGTACGCGTCCACGAAGGCCGAGTTGCTGATCATGGTGCAGAACGAGAAGTTCGCCGCCGCCATCGACGACGGCCTCGCCGCCGCGAACGCCGCCGCCGGACAGGGCGCGCTGGAGCCTGTCGTCGCTCTCATCCGTCCCGTGGTGGAGTGCGTGAGGGAGCACATCGAGAACGGCCGCACATACCTGCACGAGCTCGTCTTCGGCACCCCGGTCGAGCCCTACCGGAATGCGGGTCTCGCCCTTGCCGGCCGCCTCGAGGACGGCGTCACCGGCCTGCTCACCCAGGACGACCACATCGGACCCGCCGACGCGGCAACGCTGGCGCGGGTGATCACCGCGATCATCCACCTCAGCACCACCGCCACCGTGTACCTGCACCGCAGCGACGAAGCCGTCATCGCCGACATCCGCGACCAGATCCACGCCACCCTGGCGCCCCACCACCGCGCCGCATGACCACTCGCTCCACGAGCCAACCATCGAACACCCGGGAAAGGGGGCACCTCATGAGCACGCATGACGAAGACGTCGCCTTCGGCGCCTGCCCCAGCGGGTACGCCGCCGCGATCCGCGCCGCGCAACCCGGCAAGACCATCCAGCCCTGCTCCAGGGCCGCGTGCATTGCGCCGCGTCCAGGCCGATGCTCGGCCGCCATCGACACCTCCACCCGGCCCTGACCAGCGCGCCCGCGCGGGCGTAGTGGGAGTCGTAGCGAGCCGAAAGCGGGACAGCAACCCCAACGCCTCACCTCTGGACACCTCGACGGGGACACTCACTAAAGCGGCCGTTCTCTCGCACTTCGTTACTCGACATCTCGAAGCGTGAAGAACGGCCGCGTCTCCCCGCCTCATCAACGGCTCGGAACCGCAGCCACTTTGCGTCACTATCCGACCATCGCGTGATTGGGTCGCATCGGTCGGCTGCGGTCAGGCTCCCGGGCCCCGCGCCTCCGACTGGTCGCTGTTGCCGTGCGTCAGTGACGCGAGAATTCCCTTGCGGCAGACATCGAGGATTTCGTCCGCCAGCGGAGAACCGTCCGGGCACGCCCGCGACAACATGACCGCGCCGACCGAATGGGCGAGCATGTCGATCACCATGGCGCGGGCTGCGCCCTGGTCCGCATCCCCTGGCGCATCACTTTGGGCCTGGAGGACCGTCAGCAGGTTCTCGATCCCTGCCGCGAACTCTGTTTTGATGTCCACTGACTGACGGGCGGCGTCGCCGCTGAGGGCCGCGACGGTGCAGCCGTCACCGCGCCCGTCGCGATGCTCCCGCGAGACGTAGCGCTCGACGAACTCGGCGGGGTCCAGGCCTTCCGTCCGTGCCGCGGTCTGCGAGAGCCCGCTTGCGGAAGCTTCGGCCATCAGGTCGGCCTTGGAGCGGAAGTGCTTGTAGAACCCGCCATGGGTGAACCCGGCGGCTGCCATCAGTTCCGCCACACCGACACCGTCGTAGCCGCGCTCGCGGAACAGCCTGGCGGCTGTCGCGACGATATGGGCACGATTGCGCTCCGCCTGCGCCTTGGTGACCCGCACGATCAGCCACCCCTTCCTCGGTTGACGGTCGACTGTCAAATCGTACATAGATGTCGATCGACATCAAAAGGCTTGACTTTTTAAATTACGATCGTCATCGTATTGCTCACCTCCTCCAGGAAGGCTCAGACCATGAGTGACACACATGTGACCGCACCGACTCAGTACATCGAGGTCGACGGCGACCGGTTCGCCTACCGGCGCTGGGGCAAGCCCTCGGGCGTCCCGATCTTCCTGGTCCAGCATTTCCGCGGGGGGATGGACCACTGGGACCCGCTGCTCACCGACGGCCTGGCCGAAGGCCGTGAGGTCATCCTGTTCAACGGGCGCGGCATCGCTTCGTCATCCGGCAAGCCGCGTAACCGGATGGAGGACATGGCCGACGACATCGCCGCAGTCATCCGGGCGCTGGGGCTGGAGCAGGTCGATCTGCTCGGCTTCTCGATCGGCGGTTACCAGGCTCAGGAGGTCACGCTGCGCCACCCCCAGCTGGTGCGCAAGCTCCTCCTGCTCGGTACCGGCCTCCGAGGAGGGGACCCGACGAGTGACCCCAAGGTGCCTGACTACGCGCTGAACCCGGTCCCCACGCTGGAGGACTTCCTCTTCCTGTTCTTCGGCCGCTCGGAAGCCGCGGTCGAAGCTGGCCGGGCCTTCTGGGAGCGGCGTCACCAGCGGGCCGACCAGGACACGCCGGCCTCGCCCGCAGTCGCGCAGGCGCAGTTCGAAGCGGTGATCGCCTATGCGGAACCGCTGCCGGGCGAGAATCCCTATGCCTTCCTGAACGCGATCACCCAGCCGACGCTGGTCCTCAACGGCGAGAACGACGTGATGATCGCCTCGATCAATTCCTGGCACCTCGCCCAGAACATCCCGAACGCTCAGCTGCTGATCTACCCCGATGCCGGGCATGGAGCGCAGTTCCAGTATCCCGAGCGGTTCCTGAAGCACGCCCTTCAGTTCCTCGACGAGTAGCACTCGCACAGTCGCTGATGTCTGGTTCGCGATGACGGCACGGAAGACAGTCCGGCAGCCGGATCGTCGCCGATCTCGCCGGTTTGACCATCTGCTCGATTCCGGCAGGCCTGCCGGCGCCGCCGGCCGAGGTAGGCGAACCCGCGCGATGCGGGCAGGGCGCACTGCCACCGGGCCGTCGCGCCCGCCCCCACCGCCACGCGACTGCGCCGAAGCCAAGCCCGCACGCGGCGACAGAATCCCCGGATTGCCGACGCGGACACCGCCCACGGGCGCGTTGCACGCACTCGCCGCCCCCGAACGGTCCGGTCCACAAGTTGCGACCGGACCGACAGCCGCTCTGAAGAGTCCATGCCCGATGCCCCATAAGGGGCCTCCGCGCATCCATGGGGCGACTCCGACCGCATCTAAGTTTACTTTCATATACTCAGCCGATAGCGTCATGACCACCACATCGCCCCGGCTTCGGCGGGAAAACCATCGCACCGCACACATCCGAGAAGGAGTACGACCATGGGAGTAAGCCCAGAAGCACACGAGTTCGCGGAGTTCCTGGCGAGCGTGAGCGCGAAGTCGTCGACACCCGGTCTCGACCTGGCCGTCATCCGCGACATCGTCGACTCCAACCACAAGGCGTCGACCGAGCCGGAAGGCGTCACCTACGCCGAAGTCGACGCAAACGGTGTCCCCGCCCTGTGGGCCATCCCCGAGGGAGCCGACCCCGACAAGGCGCTGCTCCACTTCCACTTCGGCGGATCCGTCACCGCCTCCATGCACTCCGACCGCAAGGCCGCAGGCCACATCGCCAAGGCGGCCGGAGCCCGCTCGCTCGTCGTGGACTTCCGCCTGGCACCCGAACATCCCCACCCCGCGCAGCTCGACGACGCCGAGACCGCCTACCGCTGGCTGCTCTCGCAGGGATACGAGCCGCGGAACATCGGCAGCACGGGCCACTCGATCGGCGGGACGCTCGCGGTGCTGCTCGCGCTGCGCCTGCTCGCGAAGGGCGAGGCGACGCCGGGCGCGATCGTCAGCGTCTCACCGTGGACCGACCTCACCATCCAGAACGCGTCGGTGGACGAGAACGAAGACAACGACAAGATGCTCAGCAGGAACACCCTCGAGCTCTTCCGAGGAGCCTGGCTGCAGGACCCCGCCGTGGACTTCACCGACCCTGCGATCAGCATCGCGAACGCCGATCTGACCGGCCTGCCGCCCACGACCGTCCACTACGGCGAGTACGAGACCCTCGCCGACGACGGCGCCGAACTCGGCCGCCGCCTCGCGGACTTCAAGGTCACCTCCGAGGTCCACCCGATGCCCGAAGGGCAGCACTCGTTCGTCCTGGGCGCCGGGCGCGTACCCGAGGTGGACCAGGCGATCCAGCAGATGGGGCAGTGGCTGCGCAAGCACCTCGGCACGTGAGCAGAAGCCGTACCTGGCGGCGGGCCTGCTGACGGCCGGGCCGCCGCACCACCGCCATGCCGGCGACCGGTCCGCCGGTCTCCGGCATCCTGCTCGACCCTGCCCGCCGGCATGCGGTACTTGTGTCCGACACCGTTCCGCAAGCAGCCCCACCACCGTCCCTCGATGCCACAAAGGAGTGCGCGATGGGAACGTACGAGGACGTCTTCCGCTCGAGTACCGAGGACCCGGAGAGCTTCTGGCTGAAGGCGGCCGAGGGCATCGACTGGGATGTCACTCCGCGGCGCGCCCTGGACTCCTCGGGCGCACCCTTCTACCGCTGGTTTCCCGACGGGCGGCTCAACGTCTGCTTCAACGCGCTCGACCGGCACATCGAAGCCGGCCGGGGCGAGCAACCCGCGCTCGTCTACGACTCTCCCGTGACCGGCACCCGCCGCACCTACACCTACGAACAGCTCAGGAACGAGGTGGCGGCCTTCGCCGGAGCGCTCGCACAGCTCGGCGTGGGACAGGGCGACCGCGTGGTCATCTACATGCCGATGGTCCCCGAGGCAGCCGTCGCGATGCTGGCGTGCGCACGGATCGGCGCGGTCCACTCGGTCGTCTTCGGCGGGTTCGCCCCGCGTGAACTCGCCCTCCGCATCGACGACGCGGCCCCCAAGGTGGTCGTCTCCGCCTCCTGCGGGATCGAGGGCAAGCGGGTCATCGCGTACAAGCCGCTGCTCGACCAGGCGATCGAACTCGCGGTCCACAAGCCGGAGAAGAGTGTGATCCTGCAACGCCCGCAGGGGCCGGCCGCGCTGGGGCCGGACGATCTCGACTGGGCGGACCTGGTCGCCGCCGCGGCACCGGCCGACTGCGTGCCGGTGGCCGCGACCGACCCGCTCTACATCCTCTACACCTCCGGAACGACCGGAAAGCCGAAGGGAGTCGTCCGCGACAGTGGCGGCTACGCGGTGGCCCTGCACTGGTCGATGGGCGCCGTGTACGACGTGGGCCCGGGCGAGACCATGTTCACCGGCTCGGACGTCGGCTGGGTCGTGGGGCACTCGTACATCGTCTACGCACCCCTGCTGGCCGGTGCGACCACGGTCCTGTATGAGGGCAAGCCGGTCGGCACGCCGGACGCGGGCCAGTTCTGGCGCGTGGCCGCCGACTACCGGGTCAAGACGATGTTCACGGCGCCCACCGCCTTCCGGGCGATCAGGAAGGAGGACCCGAAGGGAACGCTCACCGCGGGCTACGACCTTTCCCACCTGCGCTATCTTTTCCTGGCCGGTGAGCGCCTCGACCCCGAGACGTATCACTGGGCGAGCGACCTGCTGGGCGTCCCGGTGATCGACCACTGGTGGCAGACGGAGACCGGCTGGCCCATCGTCGCCAACCCGGCCGGCATCGAAATCGCTCCCCTCAAGCCCGGCTCCCCGACCCACCCGCTGCCGGGGTGGGACGTCCGCGTCCTCGACGCTTCGGGCGAGCCGGTGCCCGCGGGGGTGGACGGTGCGATCGTCGTACGCCTTCCCCTGCCACCCGGCGCGCTCACCACTCTCTGGAAGGACGACGACCGCTACGTCGCCTCCTACCTCTCCGCCTACGACGGCTACTACCTCACCGGCGACAGCGGCCACATCGACGACGACGGCTACGTTTTCGTCATGGGACGCACCGACGACGTCATCAACGTCGCCGGACACCGGCTGTCCACCGGCACCATGGAAGAGGCGCTGGCCGCCCACCCCGACGTCGCCGAATGCGCCGTCATCGGCGTCGCCGACGCACTCAAGGGACAGATCCCGCGCGGCTTCGTCGTCCTCAAAGCCGGCAGCAACCGCGAACCGAGCGAGGTCGAGGCCGAACTCGTCCAGCTCGTACGCGAACGCATCGGCGCCGTCGCCTCCCTCAAGGACGTCACGGTCGTCACCGCCCTGCCCAAGACCCGCTCGGGAAAGATCCTCCGCAAGACCATGCGCGGCATCGCCGACGGCCGCGACGAACCCATCCCCTCCACGGTGGACGACCCAGGCGTCATCGAGGTCCTGCGCCCGGTCCTCCGCCGCCCCGGTCACACCCTCTGAAGGGCTGACAGCGCCCTGGCCGAGGGTGGGCAAGCGCGACCGACGGACTCCGCGCGGCACGGCCCGTCGGCCAGGGCGGGGGTACCTTGTGAGTATGGGAGCCGACGCCGCCTCGCCTGGCAGCAGCCACCAATCAGCATAGACAGCGGCATGAACCTCGGAAGTCCGTACTCCCGGGACCAATCGAACGCGGCCCGAGCTAGGTGCATCGAAGTGATGCGCCGTCACCTCTGAGAGACGATGGTGATCTTGATGCCAACTATCCCTCTTTTGTGCCAACTATAAATCCTCGTCACAGCAGGCTAACGCCGTACCCGCGGCATCCCCAGACCGATCCACGAGATGATCTCGCGCTGGATCTCGTTGTTGCCGCCGCCGAAGGTGAAGATCACCGCCGATCGGTAGCCGCGTTCCAGCTCGCCGTGCAGGACCGCGCCCGCGGAGCCTTCCTTGAGGACGCCGGGGGCCGCGACGATCTCCATCAGCCAGGCGTAGGCGTCGCGGCGCGCCTCGGAGCCGTACACCTTGACCGCGGAGGCGTCCTGCGGGGTGAGCGTGCCCTCCTGGACCGCGTTCACCATCTGCCAGTTCAGGAGCTTCATCGCGTCGAGCTTGGTGTGGGTCTGCGCGAGGCGGCGGCGCACCCACGGGAGGTCGGCGACACGGCGGCCGTCGGCGAGCTTGGTCTCCATCGCCCAGCGCTGGACGTCGTGCAGGGCGCGGATCGCCATGGTGCCGTGGGCGGCGAGCGTGACGCGTTCGTGGTTGAGCTGGTTGGTGATCAGCCGCCAGCCCTTGTTCTCCTCGCCGACCCGGCGGGAGGCGGGGACGCGGATGTTCTCGTAGTAGCTCGCGGTGGTGTCGTGCGAGGCGAGGGTGTTGATGATCGTGCACGAGTAGCCGGGGTCGGAGGTCGGCACGAGGAGCATGGTGATGCCCTTGTGCGGCGGGGCGTCCGGATCGGTGCGGACGGCGAGCCACACCCAGTCGGCGGTGTCGCCGTTCGTGGTCCAGATCTTCTGCCCGTTGACCGTGTAGTGGCCGGTGGCCTCGTCGCCGTCCCGTACGGCCTTGGTCCTGAGCGCGGCGAGATCCGTCCCCGCGTCGGGCTCGCTGTAGCCGATCGCGAAGTCGATCTCGCCGGAGAGGATCTTCGGCAGGAAGTACGCCTTCTGCTCGTCCGTGCCGAACCGCATGATCGTCGGGCCGACCGTGTTCAGCGCCATCAGCGGCAGGGGCACGCCCGCCTGGGCCGCCTCGTCGAAGAAGATGAACTGCTCCATGGGGCTCAGCCCGCGCCCGCCGTACTCCTTCGGCCAGCCCACGCCGAGCCAGCCGTCGGAGCCGAGCCGCCGGATCGTGTCGCGGTAGAAGCGCTTCTGCGCCGCCGGGTCGCCATAGCGGGCGTAGGCGTTGTCCGGCACCAACTGGGTGAAATAGCCGCGCAGTTCGGTGCGCAACCGCTGCTGCTCCGGCGTGTATTCGAGATGCACGGCGCCTCCTGGCTCCCGGTGGCTGAGCTGGTTCTCCCGGTCGGACGGCGCACAGAGTAGAACGCGTTTCAGAAATTGGGAATGCCGATGACGTGTCAGGAGGACATCCGCCGGGCTCCCACGGGTCAGGAGGACGTCCGCCCTGGCCTTTCCGCCCGCACCGTCTCCCACATCGCCCGCATGGACGCGTCCAGGGAATGGCGCGGGCTCCAGCCGAGCAGCCGCCGCGCCCGGGTGCTGTCGACCTGGATCCAGTCGGCGCCACGGCTGCGGACGGCCCCCGGGTGCCCCCGTACCGTCCCCGGCGGGCGTCCGGACGCGTGGACCAGCGCGGTGACCAGGGTCCCGATGTCCAGCGCCCGGCCGGTGCCGATGTTGAACACGCCCTGGGCAAAGGGGGTTTCGGCGGCACGCACCACCGCGTCGGCGGCGTCGCGGGAGTCGACGTAGTCGCGGCACGCCTCGGCGATCGTCAGATCGATGGCCCCCGGGTCGTCGCGCAGCCGTGCGGCGAGGGAGCCGAAGAAGCTCTCGGCGGCGGGGTGCGGGCCGATGGTGTTGGTGAGGCGCAGCACCACACCGTCGAGTTCCCCGGCGCGCGCGGCGTCGAGTACCAGCCCGGCGGCCACCAGCTTGGACCGCGGGTAGGGCTGTCGCGGGTCCGGCTCCACCTCTTCGCCGATCGACGTGCCCCACGGGACGGGGCCGTACTCGTGGATCGTGCCGAGCTGCACGAGGCGCGGCGGACTCGGCGTCTTCTTCAGCGCGTCCACCAGGCGCTCCACCAACTGGACGTTGGTGGAGTGGAGTTCGTCGCCCCAGCCGAGCGTCGCGTTCACCACCGCGTCCACCCGCTCCATGGCCAGGACCTCCGCGAGCTGCTCGCTGGACGCGTGCGCGGCGTCCAGGGCCAGGAACCGGTGGGCGGCCACCTGGCTCGCGTGACGGCGGGCGATCGCGACCACTTCCGTACCGCGGGCGGCGAAGGCGGCGGCGATCTGCCGGCCCATGCACCCGGTGGCGCCGATGACGGCGACCCGTCCGACTCCCTCGGTCACCGGGCGGAGTCCGGTTCCGCGGGCCACTGCCGGCAGTCCTCGTACCGGGGCAGCATCCCCCGCGCCTCGGCCTCCGCGAGCGAGATCGCGACCGTGTCCCGCTCGGACAGGTGGAACTTCATGTCGTAGGGCCACGGCAGGCCGAGTGCCGGGTCGAGCGGGTCGATGGCCTGTTCCAGCTCGGCCCGGTAGGCGGTGGACACCAGGTACGACATCACCGTGTCGTCGTCGAGCGCCAGAAACGCGTGCCCCACACCGTCGGGGATGTAGACGGCACGGTAGGAGACGGCGTCCATCTCGACGACGTCCCATTTGCCGAAGGTCGGCGAGCCGAGCCGGATGTCGACGACCGCGTCGAGGGCGCGCCCCTGCGCGCAGTACACGTACTTGGCCTGTCCGGGCGGTGTGGTGGTGAAGTGCAGCCCGCGCAGCACACCGCGGGCGGAGCGGCTGTGGTTGGTCTGCGCGGTCACGAACCGTTCGCCGACCGCCGCGACGAACGCCTGCTCCTGCAAGGGCGAGACGAACAGTCCGCGCGCGTCCGTGTGGATCTCGGGCGTGAACTCGAAGCCGCCGGCCACGGCGAGCCTGCGTGTACGCATCCCCGTCACCTGCCCGTCGCGTCGTGGTGGGTCCGGGGCCGGGCCGTGCAGCCCGGGGCACCGAACCAGTGCCGCAGGGCGTCCTCCAGCTCCAGCAGCGCGTCCTTGCGCGGTACGCCGTCGCCGGGATCCGCCCACGCCACATGACCGTCCGGGCGCAGCAGCAGACCCGCTCCGCCCTCGGCCGGGACCGTGCCGACGCGGTGCGACCAGTCGGTGGCGAGCCCGGCCGCCTCCTGGGCCGTGCCGTCCGGCAGGAGCAGCACTCCGCGTCCCGTGCGCAGCACCGTCCGGACCTCGCCGCCGACCGCTTCCGCGAGCGGCGGGCATGGGCGGCCGAGCAGTTCGTGCTCGTAGCGGCCGGGAGACGGGGTGTAGCGGACGTCGAGGCCCGTCATCTCGTGTGCCAGCCTGCTGTTGACCTCGGGCAGCGCGAGGAGTTCCGAGAACATCTCGCGCAGCGGGTCGACCTTGGGGTCGGGGGCCATGAGCATGAGCTGCACCCTGGTCTCGCGCAGCACGCGCTCGGCGACCGGGCGGCGCTCGGAGCCGTAGCTGTCGAGCAGCCCGGGGGGAGCCCAGCCGACGATCGTCCCGGCCAGCTTCCAGCCCAGGTTGACCGCGTCCTGGAGGCCGAGGTTGAGTCCTTGCGCCCCGATGGGGAAGTGCACATGGGCCGCGTCGCCGGCGAGCAGCACCCGCCCCTGCCGGTAGGTGTCCGCCAGCCGGGTCGTGTCGGCGAACCGGGACAGCCAGCGCGGCCGGTCCATGGCGACATCGATGCCGGTGATCCGCCGTACCGTCTCGCGCAGCTCGTCCAGGGTCACCGGGGTGTGCTCGGAACCCGGCTCCGGCGGGGTGAACTCCGTGGTGAGCACGCGCGTCACCCCGGGCTGGAGCGAGATCGCCATCAGCAGGCCGCGGGGGGTGCGCATGGTGCCCGGCACTCCGTTGGGCAGCTGTCCGGGGTCGGCGAGCTCCACGTCGGCGAGGAGCGCGCGCACCGTGGGCGCCGAGCCGCTGAAGCCGATGCCGGCGAGCTTGCGGACCGTGCTGCGCCCGCCGTCGCAGCCGACCAGGTAGTGCGAGCGCAACCGGTAGGTTCCCTCGGGCGAGTCGACCTCGCCCACGACGTCGGAGGGGGTGGCGTCGAGCCCGGTCAGCGCGTGCCCGCGGCGGATCTCCACCCCGCACGACAGGGCGTACTCCTCCAGCAGCTCCTCGGTGCGCGCCTGCGGGATCAGCAGGGCGTACGGATGCTCGTTGTGCAGGTGTCCGAAGTCGAGCAGCGGTTCCAGGCCGGCGAAGTGGGCTTTGGGCCAGGTGCGGTTGCCCTCCATGAACCGGCCGAGCAGGCCCCGCTGGTTCAGTACGTCCAGCATCCTGGCCTGCATACGGAAGGCCCTGGAGTGGCCGCTCGGCTCGGTCAGCCGCTCCAGGAGGACCACGCGGGCACCTCCGAGGCGCAGTTCGGCGGCGAGCAACAGGCCGACCGGACCGCCTCCCACCACGACGACGTCGGTGTTCATCGAACCTCCAAGTCCCTGTGCGGCGTATGCCCGTTGTCCCCGTGCGGCGGCGTTCGCGGCTCGTCGTCCAACAGGGCGGGGTCGGGTGCCATCGGACCGGCGACCAGACACAGGCCCGCCAGCCGTGTGCACAGGCCCCATCCGATGCGGCGCCCGACCGCGCGGGCGAAGTCGAGGTCATACCTGGCGGTGCGCATGTCCCTCACCCTTCCGGGGGCTACTGGAGCCGGGGTGGAGGGCCCGTCGATCAGCCCCGCGACGCCATCGACCGTGAGTCGAGGGGGGCTCCAGCACGCTGCCCGAGCCTGGGTCGCGGACGACCGTCGGCAGCAGAGGATCGGATGGCAGTGACGAAAGGAACCCGCACCCCCCAGGTACTCGTGGCGGGGGCCGGCCCGGTGGGGCTCGCCCTGGCCTACGAACTCGCCCGCCGTGGAATCCCGTTGCGTCTCATCGACGCCAAGGACGCGCCCGCGACCACCAGTCGCGCCGTCGCCACGCATCCGCGCACGCTGGAGGCGTACGACCAGATGGGTCTGGTCGAGGAGATGCTCAAGCGGGGCCGGGAGATCCGGGCCTTCACCCTCTTCCAGGACGGCCGTCGGCTCGCCCGCCTCGACGCGGACTACTCGACCATGCCGACCCGCTTCCCGTTCACGCTGGCCATCGAACAGACGGCGACCGAGGAGGTGTTCCGCGACGCTCTCGCGGATCTCGGCGTGGTCCCGGAGTGGGGCACGAGCCTGGAGCGGATCGCACGCGACGACGACGGGGTGACGGTCGTACTGAGCCACACCGGCGACGACGAGACGGTCCGCGTCCCGTGGCTGGTCGGCTGCGACGGCGGCCACAGCACCGTACGCCGCTCCCTCGAACTCCCGCTGATCGGCGAGGCGAACCAGACCTGGCTGCTCGCCGACGCGCCCATGACGAGCGAACTGCCGCCCAACAGCATCTACTGGGTGCGCACCGACGGTGGCACGCTGATGGCGGTGCCCCTCGCCGACGACCGATGGCGGCTGCTGGACACCGCCGAGACCGACTACGACGGCGACCCCGACCATCTCGCGGCGCGCTTCGAGCGCAAGCTCAGCCAGGGCCTCGGCCACCAGGTGCGCATCGGCACGCCCAGCTGGGTGTCGGTCTTCACGGCCCAGCAGCGCATGGTCCCGAACATGCGGGTCGGCCGCTGTCTGGTCGCGGGCGACGCCGCCCATGTGCACAGCCCGGCCTCCGGCCAGGGCATGAACACGGGCATCCAGGAAGCCGTCAACCTCGCCTGGAAGCTGGCCATGGTCATCGAGGGACATGCCCGCGCGGAGCTGCTCGACAGCTACACGAGCGAGCGCGTGCCGGTGGGTGAGGCGCTCCTGGAGTCCACCAAGAAGGCCACCCAGATGATCGAGCTGCGCAGCCGGTTCACTGACCTCGCGCTGCCCGTGATCTTCGGGGTGGTGAGCCGGGTGGCCCCGATCCGCAAGCGGATGCAGCGGGAGATGCTCGGCGGGATGTCCGGCCTGCTGCTCTCGTACGCGGATCGCACCCTCACCGCCCCGGACGGCCACGACGGCAGCGGCCCCCGTCCGGGCGCCCGGCTCACCGAGGTCACCGACTCCGATCTCACGGGCACCGGCTGGCCCGCACTGCTCGCGGCGCTGCGCCGGCCAGGCTGGCTGCTGCTGGCGGCCGCCTCGCCCGGCGACCCCGCCGTCGCGGAGACGGTCCGCCGGGCGCGCGTCGCGTACGGGTCCTGGCTGTCGGTGCTGAGCGTCACCGAGGCGAAGTCGGCCACGGAACCCGAGGTGATCCCCGACGGCGACGGGCGGGTGTCCGACCGGCTCGGTCTGTCTCCCGGCGGATGGCTCCTGGTCCGCCCCGACGCCTATCTGCTCGCCCGCGGGCCCGCCCTGTCGCCGGCCGCGCTGTCCGACGCGCTCGGCCGGCTGCCGCTCGCCCGTCCCGTCTGAGGAGCCCTGATGGATCTCGGACTGACCGACCGGGTCGCCCTGATCACCGGGGGGACCCGGGGCATCGGCGAGGCCACCGTGCGCGCCTTCGCCGCCGAAGGCGCCCGCGTCGCGCTGACGTACGCCGGCTCGAAGGACAGGGCGGCCGATCTGGCCGTCGAACTCGGCGGCCCGGAGCGGGCCCTGGCCGTCCGCTACGACCTGGCCGACCCCAGCTCGGTCGAGGACCTGGTGCCGGCCGTCGAGCGGCACTTCGGCGCGGTGGACGTGCTCGTCGCCAACGCCGTGCGGCGGCCCGCGGGGCGCCCCGGACCTGGCTTCGAGCATCTCGACCCGGCGGCCTGGACCGCGTATCTCGACAACAATCTGACGGCGACGATCCGCACCGTGCAGACCGCGCTCGCCGGGATGCGCGCACGCGGCCACGGCCGGATCGCGCTGATCTCCTCGCACCTGACGGCCAAGGGGCAGGCGGGGCAGGAAATCTACACGGCGGCCAAGTCGGCGCTGCACGGCTTCGCGCTCAGTCTGGCCCGCGACGCCGGACCCGACGGCGTCCTGGTCAACGTGGTCAGCCCGGGGCTCACCACGACCGAGGGCGCCCTGCGGCACTTCCCCGCGGCCGTCCTGGAGAAGGCCGCCGCCGCACTGCCGACCGGGCGCCTCGGCAGCCCGGAGGAGGTCGCCAGGACTGTCGTCTTCTACTGCTCGGCGGCCAACGAGAACATCACCGGCGAGCTGGTCTCCCTGGTCGGGCGCGGGTGACCCCACCCACGCCCGGTCCCTCGCCGCGGGCCGCCCGCCCGCACTCACCGTGGAAGGAACACCAGTGGTCAACACCCAAGCCCCCGTGGGCGAATCGGTCGTCGTCGAGGCGCCGGCGAAGGTCGTCCTCGACCTGATCGCCGACCCCGATCCGCTGCACTACCTCTCCCCCACCATCGTCTACGCCGACCGGGTCACCGCCGGCCCGGCCCAGGACCGGGTGACGGTGTGGACGATCACCGAGACCGAGCAGGTGTGGTCCCGCACCCAGCAGCGCACCCTCGACCCCGACGGCCTGCGGGTCGCCTTCGAGGACACGCCCGAATCCGCCCTCGCCGGGGTGCGGGGCGAGTGGCTGCTGCGCGCGGTGTCGGACGACAAGACCGAGATCGAGCTGAAGCAGGACACGAGCGCGCTCACCTCCCCCGAGGCCGTCACCCGGGCCGAGGAGGCACGGTCCGATCTGCTGTCCACGGTGGCGTACGCCGCCGCGAACCGGCAGGAACTGTCCGACCTGGTCGTCGACTTCCGTGACCCGCTCTTCGCCGCGGGGTCCGCCGAGGACGCGTACAAGATCCTTTACGAGGCCGATCGCTGGCCCGAGCGGCTCGCGCACGTCTCCCGGATCGACATGACCGAGGAGGTGCCGGGCATCCAGTTCTTCGACATGGACACCACCACGTCCGACGGCGCCCCGCACACGACCCGTTCGGTGCGGATCTGCTTCCCGCACTCGAAGATCATGTACAAGCAGATCGGGCTGCCCGCGCTGCTGGCCGCGCACACCGGGCACTGGCTGTTCACCCCGACCCGCGAGGGAATCGTCATCGAGTCCCGGCATGTCGCCGTCATCAAGCCGTCGGCGCTGTCGATCCTCGGCGAGGGCACCACGGTCGAGGACGCCCGCCGCTATCTGCGCCGGGTGCTGAGCACCAACTCCATGACCAATCTGCGGCTGTCCAAGGAGTTCGCGGAGGAGCAGGCGCGTGCGTGAGCCCGTCGAGCGCCTGGACGACCTGCCGCGGCGCGCCGCCGAGAACGACCCGGACGGTGTGGCCGTCCGCACGGACCGCGGCGACGCGCTGAC
Source organism: Streptomyces sp. NBC_00775 (assembly GCF_036347135.1). Taxonomy (NCBI): domain Bacteria; kingdom Bacillati; phylum Actinomycetota; class Actinomycetes; order Kitasatosporales; family Streptomycetaceae; genus Streptomyces; species Streptomyces sp. NBC_00775. The sequence continues at coordinate 9,845,689 of NZ_CP108938.1, read as the reverse complement.
CTTCGGCGAGCTGGAACGGCGGGTGAGCGGCTGCGCGGCGCGGATCCGGAGCCTGGCGGGCGGACCCGGCGTGGTCGTCGCGATCACCTCCGTCCTCCATCCCGACTTCGCCGTGGCGTACTTCGGGACGCTGCGCGCGGGCAATGTCGTCGTGCCGGTCAACCCGTTCCTGCGTGCGAAGGGCCTGGAGGCTCTCGTCGCCGCGAGCGGGGCCCGGCTGGTGCTCACCACACAGGAGATCGCCGGCCAGCTCGGCGGCGGGGTGCCCTCGCTGGACATCGGCGACCGGGCACTGTGGGACACCGAGCCGCTCACGGACGTACCCGCCGTCGGTCCCGACGACATCGCGTCCGTGCACTTCACCAGCGGTACGACCGGCGATCCGAAGGGCGTGCGGCAGACACACCGCAACCTGGCGGTCAACGCGGCGCAGACCGTGCACGCCCACGGCCTCGACAGCACCTCGGTGACGGTCAACCACCTGCCCACCTACCATCCGATGCATCTCAACTCGGCACTGTTCGCGGGTGCCGAGCAGGTGCTGGCCACCGATCCGGACCTGGTCGCGTCGCTGCGGACGGCGAACGAGGCGCGGGCCACCCGGTACTACAGCCTGCCGATGCGGCTCAGCCGGCTCGCCGTGCGTCCGGACCTCGCGGAGCTGCGCCTGGAGACCGTACGGGCCGTCTTCTCCGGCGGCTCCGCGCTGCCGGTGCCGGCGGCGCGGACGCTCGGCGACCACTTCGGGATCCCGGTCCTCCAGGGGTACGGGCTCGCCGAGACCGCGCCGATGACCCACTGCGGGAGCCGCACCCACCCGAAGGACGGTTCCTGCGGGCCGCCGGTCCCGCTCACCGAGTGCCGGATCGTGGATCTCACCACGGGCAAGGCCCTCGGCCCCGGCGAGCGGGGCGAGATCCAGGTGCGCGGCCCGCAGTTGATGAAGGGGTACCTGGGTGAGCCCGACGGGGCGGCCGTCGACGCCGAGGGCTGGTTCGCCACCGGGGACGTCGGCCAGGTCGACGAGGACGGCTACTTGTTCGTCGTCGACCGGCTCAAGGACGTCTTCAAGTGCGACAACTGGCTGGTCTCCCCCCAGGAGATCGAGCAGGTGCTGCTCGCACATCCCGCCGTCGCGGACGGTGTGATCGTCGACCACCCGGACGAGTTCAGCGGTGCCGTCGCGGTCGCTCTCGTGGTGACCCGTCGCCCCGAGGAGCAGGAGGCCCTCGACGCGATCGCCGCGGACGTCAACTCCGGCCTGCCGTACTACCGGCACATCCGGCACATCCGGGCGGTCCCGGAGATCGCCCGGTCCGGCGGGGGAAAGGTACGCCGCCAGGATCTGCGCCGGCTCTTCGAGGATCTGCTCGTCACGAGCGAGTGAAGCCCGTCCACCCTTGCCCCAGTTAAGGAGTACGACCATGGTGACCCTGATCAACAAGTTCACGGTGACGGGCGAGATCGACGCGTTCCGGCGCGCCATCGCCGAGGTCAGCGCCTATATGCAGGCGCAGCCGGGCTTCATCAGCCACGAGGTGTACCGCTCGATCGGCAAGCCGAACATCTTCGTGGAGACCGCCCACTGGGACGACCCCGACTCGCACAAGAAGGCCGTGCAGAGTGACGAGTTCCGCAGCCGCGTACGCGGCCTGGCCGGGCTCGCCACGCCGGACGCCGACCTGTACACCCCGGTCGGCGACGACCACTGACGTCACGCGAAGGGGCCCCCGGGAGATTCCCGGGGGCCCCTTCGGCATCACGTCCCGCTCACCCGGGCGTGCTCACCCCGTCCTTGGTGACCCGCCGCCGGCTCACCTTGAGCTCGCCCGCCTCGCGGACGAGGACGTCCTCGCACACACAGCTCATCTTCACCGAGGGCTCGCCGCCCACCAGCGTGCCGATGATCAGCGCGTAGCACCTCACGTGCAGCGAGCCGTCGGCCGCCGCCTCCACGGCGAGCATGCCGTGCCAGTGCCGGCGCACCTCGCCCGCGGCCACCAGCGCCTCGTGCGTGGAGCGCACGGCCTGCGCGAGGGCGGACCGTCCGACGACGGGTTCGGGCCGGTGCTCCGGCGCGAACTCCCCGTCCTCGGTGAAGGTCTGGGCCCACTCGTCGGCCCTGCCGCTGTCGAGGAGCTGCATGTGGCGGGCGTAGAACTGCTGCACCTCGGTGTAGAGCGCCTCCTGCACGGGCGCCGTGTCGAGCGTGGTGTCGGTCATACGGTCCTGCCTTCGTGATCGGGTGCCGACAGTGCGCTGAGCCCGCGAGGAGGCTCAGCGGAGTTCGTAGGTGAGGTTCAACGGGGCTTGCACTCCAGGACCGCCCAGTCGCCGACGGCCGGCTCGCAGTCCAGCTCGAATCCGCCGGCGGCGAGCAGCTCGCGCCATTCGTCGAGATTGCGCTCACGGCCGCCCATCACCACCAGCATGTCCACGTCCAGGAACTTCGCGGTGTCCCAGGTGTTGCCGGGTGCCACGACCTGTTCGAGGACGAGCAGCCGCCCGGCGGAGTCGCCAATCGCCTCGCGTATCCGGCGCAGGATCTCCACGGCCTTGTCGTCGGGCCAGTCGTGCAGCACGGTCTTCAGGACGTACGCGTCACACCCGGCCGGAATCGGATCGGTGAAGAAGTCGCCGCCGACCACGTCGACCCGCTCGGCCACCTCCCGTTCGCCGAGCAACTCCCCGGCGGTGTCGGTGACTTGGGGGCGGTCGAACAGGACACCCCGGATGCCGGGGTGGCGGCGGAGGATCTCGGCGAGGAAGTAGCCACGGCCGCCGCCGACGTCGGCGAGGACGGGGAACCGTGAGAAGTCGACGCGGTCCAGGTAGAGCCCGCCGAGCCGACGGCTGATGGTGGTCATGGCGTCGTCGAAGACCTCGCCGGCCTCCGGGTTGGCCTGGAGGTACTCCCAGAAGGACATGCCGTTCGCCGCGTCGAAGCCGGGACGGCCGGTCCGCGCGGAGTGCAGGATCGACCCGAACGAGCCCCAGAAGAAGCCGGATCCGTCGAGCAGCACGGCGTCCCGCACCCCGTCGGGCAGGTCGGTGCGCAGCCCCTCGGCGATCGGGGTGAGGGCGAACTGCCGCCCGTCGAGCTCCTGGAACACGCCGAGCAGCGCGGCACAGCGCAGCATCCGGTAGAGCGCGGCCTCGTCGGCACCGACGGCGTCGGCGAGTTCGGTGACCGTGCGCGGGCCCTTGATCAGCTGGTCGGCGACATTGAGTTCGGCCAGCGCGTACACGACCGCGGAGAACCGCTGGCCGTTGGCGAGGAGCATCAGCCGCTGGCGCGTCGAGACGTCCGGCCGGTCGACGAAGGAGTACGCCGTCTGGGTTTCTTGGGTCATGTGCGTCAGCCCTCGTTGTCGTCGATGAAAGCGACCGCGCGGGTCCAGCCGGCTCCGGCGCCCGCGATCTTCACGGGGAAGCACGAGAGGGTGAAGCCGTGCCGGGGCAGCCGGTCCAGGTTGGCGAGGCGCTCGATCTGACAGAACTCGCGGTCGCGGCCCGTGAAGTGGGCGGGCCATAGGACCGACCGGTCCCCGGTCTTCTGGTAGCGCTGGAGGATGTCGCCGAAGGGCGCGTCCAGGCTGAACGCGTCGGTGCCGATGACCTTCACTCCGAGGTCGAGCAGGAGGTGCACGGCGGGTCCGTCGAGTCCGGCGAAGTTCGTGAAGTATTTCTCCGTACCGGCCCACCGGTCGGCTCCGGTGTGCAGGAGCACGATGTCGAGGGGCGCCAACTCGACGCCCACCCGGTCCAGTTCGGTTTGTATCCGGTCGGCGCCGACGGCGCCGGGTGCCGCGTCGGTGAGGTCGAGTACGACGGCGGGGCGGTGGAACCACTCCAGGGGAAGCTCGTCGATCGTGCGCGGCGGGCCCTCACGGTAGGAGGCGCGGGTGCCGTAGTGGGCGGGCGCGTCGATGTGGGTACCGGTGTGGGTGGTGAGCCGCAGCGTGTCGATCGACAGCAGTTCGCCGTCGTCGAGCACGCTCGGATCGAATGCGATGCCGAAGTGCTCACGCATCTCCTCGGCCATGTGCCGGGCGCCCTCGGCCGGTGTGATCACCTCGTGGGTCACCGGTTCGGGCTCCCAGCCCCGGGCGTCGACGGGTGATGACAGATCGACCAGTCTCATCCGCGATCACTCCTTCTGGTTGACGGTGAAGAGGTTGTCGGCGACCCGGATGCCCGGGGCCCCGAAGGCGATCCGGTTGGTGAACTTGGTGCCGATCGGGGTGCGCATCACGACACGGGCGAGCTTCGGCCGCAGGAAGGTGGCCAGGCTGTCGGCGGAGAGCATCATCCGGCTCTGCACGGCCTGGAACTTCATGACCGCATTGATGTGCGGCCTGCGGATCCGCTCGAACTCCGCGAGGCGCCCGGCGCTCATGTCGCCGTCCGCGACGGCGGCGAGCAGGATCGGGTGGAGCAGCGCCGCGTCCTGCACCGCGAGGTTGATGCCCTGGGCGCCGAGCGGACCGTGCGTGTGCGCGGCGTCGCCGATGAGGACGAGGCCGTCGCCGGTCCAGCGTTCGGCGGCGGCGCCGAACACGTCGAGGAGCGAGACGTCGGCGAAGCTGTGCAGGGTGCCTTCCACCCGGTCCGCGAACTGCGGGGTCGCCGCGGCGATCCTGCGGCGCACCTCGCCGATGCCCAGCGGGGCGAGCTTCTTCCACTCCCCCTTGGGCAGGGTCCAGCCCATCTGAAGGGCGCCCGGGTGCGAGTCGTAGGCAAGCACCGGATTGCCGCCCGCACGGTTCACCATGACCTCGCCGAGGGGCTCCTCGGCGGGCAGCCGGAACCAGACCACGTCCTGGTCGAAGACGTCCTGGCGGACGTGGTCGATCCCGGCGAGCCGGCGCACCTGCGAGTGCCGCCCGTCCGCGGCGACCACACAGGCGCCGCGGACCGTGTAGGTGACGTCATGGGCCTTGGCGTACACACCGCGCACGGCCCCGCCCTCACGGATCAGGCCGTTGACCCGCGCCACCAGATAGCGGAAGCCCGGGAACTCCTGGCACCTGTCGAGGAGTTCGGCGAGCAGGTGCGCCTGGGGCAGACTGAGCAGGTAGTTGTACGGCGGCTGGAGCTTGCGGTACTCGAAGGCCATCAGCACCCGCCCGTGCTCGACGAGCCGGAACCGCTCCAGGACGTGCGCGCCGCGGTCGGTGGCGCCCTTGAGGACGCCGATCTCGTCGAGTACGGCGAGGCCGCCGGGCTGGAGGATCTCGCCGCGGTACTCGCGGCTGAGCGAGGAGCTGCGCTCGACGACGGTGACGCGCGCTCCGGAGCGCAGCAGCAACAGCGCCAGGGTCATGCCCGCGGGGCCACCGCCGACGATGCAGATGTCGGTCTGTTCTTCCGTCTGCTCCTCCGTCTGCTCTGCCGTCTGTTGTTCTTCCGTCTGCTCTTCCATGTCGGTCTCCTGTCAGGCCAGCAGGCTCAGGCCGCCGTCGGCGGAGACCACATGGCCGGTGATCCACTGGGCCTCGGGCAGACAGAGCAGCGCCACGGTGTCCGCCACGTCCCTGGGTGTCGCGAGGCGTCCGGCGGGGGTGCGGGCGCCGATCGCGCGGGCGACCTCCGGGCGCGTGGTGTCGGCCCCCTTGTCGAGCTTGGAGGCGGAGACCGCGTTGACCGTGATGCCGCGGCCCGCCAGTTCCACCGCCACGAACCGGGTCAGGCTCTCCAGGGCCGCCTTGGCGACCCCCAGGCTGACCATGTGGGGAGCCACACCGCGGGCGACGCTGGCCGACACGACGATGATCCGGCCGCCCTCGGACATCAGGTCCGCGGACGCCGCCGCGGACGCCGCGAGCGGCACCACCGCGGTCGCCGTGTCGGCGTACACCTCCCGCAGGCGCATGCCGAGCGTCGGCATGGGGTGCGCCGAGGCGGCCGAGTGGACCAGGAGGTCGAGGCGTCCGTGCCGCTCGCGCACCTCGCGCATCAGCTCGGGCAGCGTCGAGGCCCGGCGCGCGTCGGCGCGCAGGGTCGCCAGGCTGCCCGGCGTGTCCTTCAAGTCGGCGAGCAGGGCCTCGGCGTCCGCCTCCGAGTGGGCGAACGTGGCGATGACGTCGCAGCCGGACACGGCCAGCTTCTCGGTGACGGCCCGGCCCACTCCGCGCGTTCCGCCGATGACGAGGGCGCTCTTGCCCTTCAGGCCGGGCAGCGGTGGTACTTCGCTGCGCGTGTGCGGTTCCGACACGGTGCACTTCCTCTCGCTGTCCGGGCCGCCGCGGGCTGCCTTCGGCAGACGGGCCCAGCGGGTGAGTTGAGTGCTGTCACCGTGTCCCAGGACGGTCGATCGTCGCTGGAGCCGGGGCGGAGCGCGCCGGGAGCGGTCGCGCCCTAGGCCCTGTCGTCAAATTCCCGTCTGCCGGGCGACGCCTAGCCGGCCGGCGGCCGCTTCGACCGGCGGTCCAGTTCCCGTCTAGGGGAGTTGACGATGCTGCTGTCATGACAGCTCCCGCTCTCGAAGCCGTGACGAACCTCCGCAGACTCGCTCTCGCCGCCGGTCACGCGGCCGCGCTCCGCGCCGCGGCGCAGCTGGGTGTCGCCGACGCACTCGGCGAGGAACCCGCGACCGCCGCCGAGCTGGCGCGCGCGGTCAACGCCGAACCCGGCACGCTCGACCGGCTGTTGCGCGCGCTCAGCTCGCAGGGCGTGTTCACCGCCCAGGGCGACCGCTACGCGCACACGCCGGTCTCCCGACTGCTGCGCACCGACACCCCGCGCAGCCTGCGCGACATGGTCCTGTGGGCCACTGAACCCTGGACATGGGACGTGTGGCCGCACCTCGCCGACGCCGTACGCACCGGCAAGGGCGGTTTCAGCGAGGCACACGGCAAGGACTTCTTCACCTATCTGTACGAGGACGCGCCGGAGTCGGCCGAGGTCTTCAACCGGGCCATGACACAGGCCAGCCGGCTCTCCTCGGCGGCGATCGCGGAGTCGCTCGACCTGCGCGGCGACCTCACGGTGGTGGATGTCGCCGGCGGCCACGGCGACCTCATCGCGACCGTCCTGGAGCGCGATCCGTCCCTCCAGGGCGCCCTGTTCGACCTGCCCGGTGTGCTCCCCGACGTCGACCCGCGGCTGCGCGAGGGCGGTGCGCTGCACGACCGCTGCCGGCTGGTGGCGGGCGACTGCCGGGACTCGGTGCAGGTCGAGGCGGACGTCTTCATCCTGAAGAACGTCCTGGAGTGGGACGACGCGGGCACCGTGGCCGCGCTGCGCAACGTGGCCGCCTCCGCCCGTCCGGGCGGGCGGGTCGTCGTGATCGAGAACCTGGTCGACGGAAGCCCGGAGACGGGGTTCACCACGGCCATGGACCTGCTTCTGCTGCTCAACGTCGACGGCAGGAAGCACCTGCGCCAGAGTCTGCTGCGCCTGGTGGAGGAGGCCGGTCTCACCGTGACCGACGTCCGGCCCGTCGGGCCGTATCTGCACATGATCGACAGCCGTGTTCCCGAACGCCGGGACACCGGTAGCTGACGGCCGCGGGAAGACAACAGCCGTCCACCTCCGTCCGGGGCTCCACGCCCCGGGCGGAGTGCGCCCGGCGAGCATTTATTACTTTGCGGTATCCGAAAGCTGATGACGCCAATAAATCGTGCGCGAGCTATTTTCCCGGTTGCCTTTCAAGAAATATTCAGTGGGAAACGCTCGACGCCACACGGTCGAGAATCGCCAGGGAGTCTGCCATGGGGTCGAAGCACAGCATCGCGTGCTGCAGGCCCCGTATGCGTGGGGACGGTTCGAGACCCAGGTCGGTCACCAGACGGTGCCGGTACTGGTGGAACGAGTCGAGCGCGGCGGACAGCCGGCCGGCCCGGAACAGGGCCAGCATGTGCTTGACGCGGATCCCCTCGTGCAGGGGGTAGCTGCCCACCAGGACGGTCAGTTCGCTCTGCACCTCACGGTGCCGGCCGAGCCGCAGGTTGGCCTCGATGCGCATCTCGGTCGCCGCGAGCCGGCTCTCCTCCAGGCCGCAGATCTGCGGATAGAGCAGCGGCCCCGGGCGTACGTCGCTCAGTGGGGCGCCACGCCAGAGTTCGAGCGCGCGGGACAACTGCCCTTCGGCCTTCTCGTTGTCGCCCTGTTCCAGGAACTTCTGTCCCTGCTCGACCAGGGTTTCGTACGCGCTGAGGTCGTGTTCGGTCTGGTCGGCCTGCAGGAGATACCCCGGGACCCTGGTAACGAGCGCGTCCGACGGAGGCTGGCCCATATCCTGTGAGATGTCCCGGAACATGCGGCGCAACTGCAGGACGTACGTCTGGAGCGTCGTGGACGCGCTGCGCGGTGGGCGCTCGTCCCAGAGCTCTTGGATCAGGGACGCCGTGGACACCGCACGGCCGGGCTCGAGCATCAGCATCGCCAGCACACTGCGAGGCTTGGGTGCCGTCAGGATTTCCGCCACTTCGACATCATCGATGGTTAACGTACCGAGCACTCCGAGCTTCATCTTGCTACCCCCAGGATGGCCAAAAACAACTTACCCCCGCAGTCAGTGCTGCTAAGGCGATCCGAGACGAATCAGATTATCACGAGAAGACATCAAGAACATGGCTTACTCGCGAGTTTAAGATCAGGACTGCAGGCAGGAATGCGCTGGACCTAATTAACCAGCGCCATGCTTCAAACGTGGACACAGTCCGTTACCGTTATTGCCCCTCCCTTTGAACAAAGCTTTGACCTATGCGCCACTCAGGGTGATCCACATACCAGCGAACAGTCTCGGCCAGTCCTTCGTCGAAGGGGATGCGAGGAGTGAAACCGAGCGCGCGCAGCTTGCCGGCGTCGAGGCTGTAGCGACGGTCGTGGCCCTTGCGGTCCACGACGTGCTCCACCATGTCCCAGCCGCGGCCGCAGGCTTCGAGCAGGCGCTGCGTCAGCTCACGGTTGGTCAGTTCGGCGGTGCCCGCGATGTGGTAGACCTCGCCGGGCGCACCGCGTTCGGCGACGAGCTGCACGCCACGGCAGTGGTCCTCGACGTGCACCCAGTCGCGGATGTTGCCGCCGTCCCCGTACAACGGCACCTTCCGGCCCTCCAGCAGCCTGCTGATGAAGAGCGGGATGACCTTCTCGGGGAACTGGCGCGGCCCGTAGTTGTTGCCGCAGCGGGTGATCGACACGGGCAGGCCGTGCGTGACCGCGTAGGCACGGGCCACCAGGTCGCCGCCGGCCTTGGACGCCGCGTAGGGCGAGCGGGGCCGGAGCGGGGCGTCCTCGTCCCACGAACCGGTGTCGATGGATCCGTACACCTCGTCCGTCGAGACCTGAACTATGCGCGGTGTGCCCGCCTCCAGGCAGGCCTGGAGCAGGGTCTGGACACCGAGCACGTTGGTCCGTACGAATTCGGCGGCGCCGGTGATGGAACGGTCGACATGCGATTCCGCGGCGAAATTGACGACCACATCTTGGCCAGGTATCACCTTGCCCAGCAGCTCGGGATCGCATAAATCTCCCCATACGAGCTCGCACCTTACATCGTCCAAATTGGCTGGATTTCCGGCGTAGGTCAGTTTGTCGAGAACCGTCACCTCCGCATCGACATATGCGGGATACTCCCCGGCCAGCACGGCGCGCACATAGTGCGAACCGATGAAACCGGCGCCGCCGGTGACCAGAATCCGCGGGCCGCTCATGACGCGATCTGCACTCGGCTGCGGTCCCCGAGGACGAGGCGGTGGGCGCTCGGCGGTTCGGGGGTGCGGGTGATCTCCACGTCCTGGCCTATCAGCGAGGACTCCAGAGGCCGCACCCCCGTGATCGAGGCGCGCGGCATGACGATGGAGTCACGGATCCAGCTGTCGGCAATGCTGCAGTCCTCGGCGATCGAGGTGTAGGGGCCGATACGGGAGTTGGTTACGGTCGCGCCGGAGCCGATCACAGCGGGGCCGACGACCACGGAGCCGGTCACGCGCGCCCCGGGCTCGACGACCACCTGGCCGTTGATCTCGCTGTCGCGCACGATCCCGGCGCTGGACGGTTCCAGGGATCGCAGCACCAGGCGGTTGACCTCCAGCATGTCGGGCACGTTGCCGGTGTCCTTCCAGCAGCCGGTCATGACGGCGGCCTCCGCCCGCAGATCGTGGTCGATGAGCCACTGCACCGCGTCGGTGATCTCCAGTTCACCGCGGGCCGAGGGCTCCACTTCGGCGACCGCCTTGTGGATGGCCGAGCTGAACAGGTAGACGCCCACGACGGCGAGATCGCTCCGTGGCCGGCGGGGTTTTTCCTGAAGTCCCGTCACCCGGCCGTCGGCGGACACCTCGGCGACGCCGAACTGCCGGGGGTCGTCGACCTGCGCGAGCATGATCTGCGCGGCGGGCCGCCGCTCCCGGAAACGCTCCACGAACTCGGTGATGCCGTCGAAGACGACGTTGTCGCCCAGATACATCACGAAGTCGTCGTCCCCGAGGAAGTCGCGGGCTATCTTCACTGCATGGGCCAGACCGAGCGGCTCCCGCTGCCACAGATAGGAGACCTCCAGGCCGAACCGCGAGCCGTCGCCGACGGCGGCCTGGATCTGGGCACGGGTGTCGCCCACCACGATGCCGGTCTCCGTCACCCCCGCGGCGGCGATCGCTTCCAGACCGTGGAACAGCACCGGCTTGTTGCCCACCGGCACGAGCTGTTTGGCCAGCGTGTGGGTGATCGGCCGCAGCCGGGTTCCTGAACCGCCGGAAAGCACGAGCGCTTTCATGAGCTGAACCTTCCCTACGAGGCGTTCGGTGGTTTCACCTGTGCGGGACCCAGGTCCTGGGTCCCTCGGGCGGCCGGTCCCGGCTCCAGGAGCCGGCCGACGAGCCCGGTGTCGTGCCGGGCCGTGCTGAACTCGTCGCTGTCGACGACCGAGCGGAGGAAACCCGCCGTGGTACGCATGCCCTTGCCGTCGACACGGACCTCGTCCAGGGCCCGGCCCATCCGGGCCAGCGCGAGCTCCCGGTCGGGTGCCCAGACGGTGACCTTGGCGAGCAGCGGGTCGTAGAAGACGGAGATGCGCGAGCCTCGGCGCACATGGGTGTCCACGCGCACGAACGGGCCCGAGGGCAGGGCGAGTTCGTCGATGACTCCGGGGGTCGGTGTGAACTCCCGGTCGACGTCCTCGGCGTTGATGCGGCACTCGACGGCGCAGCCGCGGGGCGCGATGTCCTGCTGGCCGATCCGCAGCGGATGGCCCGCGGCGACCCACAGCTGCTCATGGACCAGATCGATGCCCGTGACCAGTTCGGTGACCGGATGCTCCACCTGGATACGGCAGTTGACCTCCATGAAGTAGAAGCGGCCGCTGCCGTCGTAGAGGAACTCGAAGGTGCCCGCGCCCACATAGCCGGCGGCCTTGGCGCCCTGGACGGCGTGTTCCGCCATCGCGGCGAGGACCTCCTGGTCCAGGCCGGGTGCCGGGGCCTCCTCGATCAGCTTCTGGTGGCGGCGCTGCACCGAGCAGTCGCGCTCGCCGAGGTGGATGACGTTGCCGTAGCGGTCGGCGAGCACCTGGATCTCGACATGCCGCGCGGACTGCAGATAGCGCTCCAGATAGACCCTGCCGTCCCCGAAGACGGCGGCGGCGTGACGCCGGGTCTCCCGGTAGACGGCGGGGAACTCGTCCGCGCCGTACGCCACTCCGATACCGCGGCCGCCGCCGCCCGCGACCGCCTTGACCACCACGGGAAAGCCGATCTCGGCGGCGAGCGCCTCGGCCTCGCGGGACGAGGAGACGGGGTCCAGGGTGCCGGGCAGCAGGGGCAGCCCGGCATCGGCCATGAGGGCGCGGCAGGTGGACTTGTCCCCCAGCGCCTCCATCACCTCCGGGGGCGGGCCGATGAAGGTGATGCCCTCGGCGGCGCACACCTCGGCGAAGTCGGCGTTCTCGGAGAGGAATCCGTAGCCGGGGTGGATGGCGTCGGCCCCGGTGCGCCGGGCGGCCTCGATGACGGCCGGGATACTGAGGTAACTGGCCTGGGCCGCTCCGGGGCCGATACGGACCGCCTCGTCGGCGTACCGTACGACTTCGCTGTCGGTGTCCTCGGTGGAGTACACGACGGCGACCCGGATGCCCAGTTCCCGGCAGGCGCGCGCGACGCGCAGCGCTATCTCACCCCGGTTGGCGATGAGGACGGTGCGGAACACGGCGCCTCACCGCCCGTCGGCCGGGACGAGAGAGCACAGCGGGTCGCCGTACTCGACCAGGGCGCCGTTGGGCTGGAGGAACTCGTCGATGACGCCGTGCCGGTCGGACTCGATGGGGATCATCAGCTTCATCGCCTCGACGAGGCCCACCTGTTGGCCGGGCACGACCGTGTCCCCCTCGGTCACGAAGGGTTTGGCGCCGGGTTCGGGCGCCCGGTAGAAGACCCCGACCGTCGGGGCGTGGATGTGGTCGAGCGGTGGCTGTCCGGCCGGTGCCGTGGCACTCGGGGCCGGTGCGGCCGACGCGGGAACGTCGGGTGCCGGTGCGGCGGCCGCCGACGGGGCCGCGTTCGGCCAGTCCATCTCGATGGTGACCGGGCCGACGGACACGCGGACCGCGGAGGGCGGAACGGGAGCCTCCGACAAGAGCTCGATCATGCTCGTCTTGGCGGCCTCCAGAACCGTGGGAAGGGTGTCGGGGCGTCCGTCGCTCATCAGAGCGTCGAGGGTGGCAACGCTGTCGGGCGTGGGCATCTCACTACCTCTCTGGTACCGGGCGGTCGGGCGGTGTCTGGCTTCCGAACACGCGGAACCGGGCCCGCCGCCTGGCCAGCAGTTGATCGGTGGTCAGCTCTGTCAGTTCTTCGAGCAGCGGCCGTACAGCTCCGGCGAGGCGCTCCGCCGTGGTCCGGTGATCGCTCTGCGCACCACCCTCGGGTTCGGGGACGACTCCGTCGACGACCCCCTGAGCAAGCAACTCCCGTGCGTGCAGCCCGAGTTCGCGGGCCGCGAGGGGGGCCGCGTCCGGGTCGCGCCACAGGATCGCGGCGCATCCCTCAGGGCTGATCACCGAGTAGACGGCGTTGCTCAGTGCCAGCACCCGGTCGGCGACCGCGAGCCCGAGAGCGCCTCCGCTGCCGCCCTCCGAGACGATCACGGTGACGATCGGCACGGGCAGCCCGGACATCAGCCGCAGGTTCTCGGCGATGGCCACGGCCTGGCCGCCGCGTTCCGCCTCGACGCCCGGGTACGCGCCGCTGGTGTCGACCAGCGTGAGCACCGGGATGCCCACCTTGGCTGCCAGCCGCATCAGCCGGGCGGCCTTGCGGTAACCGGCGGGCACCGGCATGCCGAAGTTCCGCTCCCGCAGCGCCGCCGCGGTGTGTCCCTTCTGCTGGCCGATCACCATCACGGGCCGGCCGCCGAACAGACCGACTCCTCCGACCGTGGCCGGGCAGTCACCGCCGAGCCGGTCGCCGTGCAGTTCCTGGAAGTCCTCGACGAGCAGGCCGATGTAGTCCAGGGCGGTGGGGCGTTCGAGGTTCCTGGCCAGCCGGACGGCCCGCCAGGGGTCGAGGTCGGGGACCTGTTCCGGGTCGGTGAGCAGGACGGAGTCCGGCGTGTGGGGCTCCTCCTGCTCGACGTGCTCCGCGGGACCCAGCGCGCCCAGCAGCCGGGTCAGGGTCGCGCGCAGCTCACCGCGCGGAGCGACCACGTCGACCTGGCCGTGCTCGCGCAGGAACTCCGCGCGCTGGAAGTTCTCCGGCAGCCGCTCGTTGATGGTGCGCTCGATGACGCGCGGTCCCGCGAAGCCCATGCGGGCCCCCGGCTCGGCCACGATCACATCGCAGAGCGTGGCGAACGAGGCGGCCACTCCCCCATACACCGGATCGGTGATGACGGAGACCGTGGCGAGGCCGGCCTCGTCGAGGGCGAGCAGGGCCTGGCTGGTCTTCGCCATCTGCATCAGGGAGATCAGGCCCTCCTGCATCCGGGCGCCGCCGGACGCGCAGACGATGATCAGTGGCCGCCGCTCGGTGAGGGCCGTCTCGGCCGTGAGCGTGATGAGTTCACCGACGCCGCCGCTGAGGCTGCCGCCCATGAAGCCGAACTCCATGGCGACGAGGGCCACCTCGACACCGCCGATACGGCCGCGGACGGCGATCGCGGCGTCGTCGAGCCCCGTGCGTTCCCGGGCCTCGGCCAGCCGCTCGTGGTAGGGCCGGGTGTCGGTGAAGCCGAGCGCGTCGTCGGTGGTGCGCGGCGCGCTGAGGAGGTCGGCCGACCCCGGGTCGAGAAGCTGATCGAGTCTCTCCCGCGCCGACAGCCGCCGGTGGTGGCCGCACTCCGGGCACACGCCGGCCGACCGGGCCAGCCGCTTGGCGTAGACGGGGCGCCGGCAGTGGTCGCACAGCCACCAGGCGGCGGCCACCGCGGTCGTGTCGGCGGGGGCGGTCATGAAGTCGCGGCGATCTGGCGCCTGGCCAGTTCGAGGAGCCTGCCCGGCGTGCCGACCTCGTTGACCTCGTCGTCGGTCAGGTCGACGCCGTAGTCCCGTTTCAGCCTGGCCGCGGTCTCCAGGACGGCCAGCGAGTCGTATCCGAGGTCGGCGAAGAGGACGTCCGCGAACTCCCCGTCGAGATCGGCGCTCTCGCCTTCGCCCGCGCACTCGCGCAGGATGCGGGCGAGTTCGCCAAGGGTCAGCTCTGGCATGGCATTTCTCCTCTGGATTGCTGAGCGGGGCGAGGCTCAGTGGGACGCGCCCACGACCATCGCGGAGTTGAAGCCGCCGAGGCCGCGGGCGACGACCAGCACGGCGCCCATACGGAGCTCCAGCGGCCGGTCGACGATCACCTGGAGCCCGTACCGGGGCGACGGCCGGGTGTGCGCCGCCGGGGGAAGGACGCCGTCGCGCAGGGCGAGCAGCGCGGTCGCGACGTCCAGTGGTCCCGCGCCCGCGCACAGCCGGCCGGTCAGCGTCTTGGGGATGGCGACCGGGAGCTCGCGCTCACCGAAGACCGCGGTGAGCGCGGCGGCCTCCGCCCGGTCGAGGTGCGGAATGCCGGCCGCGTCGGCGAAGACGGCATCGATGTCATCGGGTGCGGCACCGGCGTCGGCGAGGGCGAGTTCGATCGCCCCGCGCAGCGCCGACGTGTCGTCGGCGGGTGCGGTGCCCGGCTTGGGGTCGAAGGTGGCGGCGTATCCGAGGAGCCTGCCGTGGACCTGGGGAGCGTGGCGTTTGCGGGCGGCCGCCTCGTCCTCGACGACCAGGATCGCGCCGCCCTCGCCCGGGACGAAACCGGCGGCCTCCTCGTCGAACGGGCGGTACGCGAGTGCCGGGTCCTGCGCCGCGCTCAGCTGTCCGGTCGCGGTCTGGGCGATCCAGCCCCAGGGGCACAGGGATCCGTCGACCGCGCCGGTGACCACGGCGTTCAGGTCACGGCGCAGCAGGCGCCGGGCCTGGGCGAGGGCGTCGAGGCCGCCCGCCTCGTCGGCGACCAGCACTCCGCTGGGGCCGCGCAGGCCGTGCCGGATCGAGATCTGGCCGGTGTTGACCGCGTAGAACCAGGCGAAGGACTGGTACGCGCTGACGTACTCGGGTCCCTGGCGCCACAGGTTGTCGAGTTCCTGGTGCCCGAACTCGAAACCGCCCGCGCTGTTGGCGGTGACCACGCCCACGCCGTACTCGGGCAGTTGCCCGGTGTCCAGGCCGGCGTCACGGATGGCCTGGTCGGCGGCGACGAGGGAGAGCCGGGTGGAGTGGTCGGTCTGGGGGATCAGCCGGCTGGGCAGATGGGCGGCGGGGTCGAAGCCGCGGATCTCGCCGGCCAGGGTGGCACGGTAGCGCTCGGGGTCGAAGCGGGTGATACGGCCTATGCCGGAGCGGCCCGCGAGGGCGGCGCTCCAGTACTCCTCGGTGCTCAGACCGTTCGGCGCGACGACTCCGATGCCCGTGACGACGGCTGCGTTCACCGCTGCGCCCGACCGGGCCGGGTGAGCACCATCGCGCTCTGGAAGCCGCCGAATCCGCTGCCGACGCTGAGGACGACGTCGAGCCGCGCCTCACGTGCGACCAACGGCACATAGTCCAGGTCGCATTCCGGGTCCGGCTCGTGCAGATTGGCCGTCGGTGGAACCGCGCCGTTCTCGATGGCGAGCGCGCAGGCCGCGAGTTCGACGGAGCCGATCGCACCGAGCGAGTGGCCGATCATCGACTTGATGGAACTGACGGGCGTACGGCGGGCGTGGTCGCCCAGCGCCTTCTTGAACGCGGCGGTCTCGTGCCGGTCGTTCTGCTTGGTGCCGGAGCCGTGCGCGTTGATGTAACTCACCTCGTCCGCCGTCACCCCGGCCTCCACGAGGGCCGTCTCGATGGCGGCGGCCATCTCCTTGCCGTCCGGGCGCAGCCCCGTCATGTGGAAGGCGTTGCACCGTGAGGCGAACCCGCCGACGCCCGCGTACACATGGGCGCCGCGGGCCTGTGCCCGCTCCCGCTCCTCCAGGACGAAGACCGCGCAGCCCTCGCCGAGCACGAAGCCGTTGCGGCTGCGGTCGAACGGGCGGGAGGCGGTGGCCGGTTCGTCGTTGCGGGGCGTGGTCGCCCTGATCGCGTCGAAACAGGCGACGGTGATGGGTGAGATGGGCGCGTCGGTGCCGCCCGCGATCATGACGTCGGCCGAGCCCTCCTCGATGAGCCGTACGGCGTGGCCGACGGCGTCGAGTCCGGAGGTACAGCCCGTGGAGACCACGGAGCACGGGCCCTGCGCGCCGACGGCCCAGGCCACCTCGGCCGCCATCGAGCTCGGCACGAAGTAGTCGTAGAGGTGCGGGACCGCGAGGTCCGGGTCGACGAGCCAGTCACGGCCGCCGTGGCTGGCGACGACGTACTCGCGTTCCAGGCTGGTGGTGCAGCCGACGGCGCTGCCGATGGTGACGCCCGTGCGGTAACGGTCGAGTTCCCCGGTTTCGAGGCCGCTGTCGCCCACCGCTTCGCGGGTCGCCACCAGCGCGAACTGGGTGGCCCGGTCGAGCCGGCCGGCCTCCTCGGCCGTGAGGCCCTCCGTCTCCGCGTCGAAGTCGCACTCGGCGGCCACGGTCGAACGAAAGGGCGAGGCGTCGAAATGGGTGATGGTACGGGTCGCGGTGCGGCCGGAGACCAGCAGGTCCCAGAACGGTTTGCTGCCGATTCCGCCTGGAGCGACCACGCCGACACCCGTTATCACTACGTCTCGGGCCATGCTGTTCATCCCCCGATATCTGAAGTGGATCCGGCTTTCCATGCGGTGCCCCGAAGCATTCGGGGCACCGCTTGAGGCGACCTCGAACGCAAGTAGAAGGCCCGCCTCCCGGTTCGATTCGAGTCGGCGTCGAGGCGCGCGCTAGACGCCTTTGCCACGGTGTGCCCCGCGAGCGCGCTCGCCCTCCATACAGCGGTCTCCAGCGAGGTGAGGCATGGCACGTGACCTTTTGTCGGCCGGGCACAGTCCCGGCCCGGACGCCCGGTTCACCGAGTCGGCGGCGGCCACCGAGGACCGCGCGTCCGTCAAGGCCGCGCTCAACTGGCTGACGGCGCGCCGGGACGCGCACACCTTCGAGGTGACGCGCGTCCCCTTCGACGAGCTCCAGGAGTGGTCCTTCGCGGCGGACACGGGCGATCTCGTCCACCGCAGCGGCAAGTTCTTCACGGTCCAGGGCCACCGGGTGCACAGCGACTACGGGAAGGTCCCGCGCTGGGACCAGCCCATCATCAACCAGCCCGAGATCGGCATGCTCGGCTTCGTCGTCAAGGAGACCGACGGCGTCCTGCGCTGTCTGATGCAGGCCAAGATGGAGCCCGGCAACGTCAACGTGGTCCAGCTGTCGCCGACCGTGCAGGCCACCCGCAGCAACCAGAAGCGGGTACACCGCGGTTCGAGCGTGCGCTATCTGGAGTACTTCACCGAGCCCGGCCGGTCCGACGTCCTCGTCGACGTCCTGCAGTCCGAACAGGGCTCCTGGTTCCTCGGCAAGCGCAACCGCAACATCGTGGTCGAGACGACCGAGGACGTGCCGCCGCACGACGACTACCGCTGGATGACGATCGGCGAGATCCAGGAACTCCTGCGGATGGACAACATGGTGAACATGGACGCCAGGACGGTGCTGTCCTGTGTCCCGTTCGCCCGCCCGACCGGAGCACCGGCGCCGGGGCCGCACGGCGACTTCCGCGCCGCCCTGCGCCGCTCGCTGGCACCCCAGGAGGGCGCCCTGCACCCCCCGCGCGCGGTGCTCAGCTGGTTCACGGACACCACGGCCCGGCACGAACTGCGCACCGAGCGCGTCCCGTTGAACCGGATCGAGGGCTGGAACCGCACCGCGGACGCGATCTCTCACGCCGAGGGCCGGCACTTCTCGATCATCGGCGCCCGGGTGACGGCGGGCAGCCGCGAGGTGCTGAACTGGACGCAGCCGCTGCTGGCCCCGCACGGTCTGGGCCTCGCCGCGCTGCTGGTCAAGAACATCGACGGGGTGCTGCACGTCCTGCTGCACGCCCGGCCCGAGGGCGGCCATCTGCACGGCATCGAGCTGGCACCCACCGTGCAGTGCACCCCGGACAACTACCGGGGCCTGCCGGACGGCCACCGGCCACGGTTCCTCGACCACGTGACCGGCGCACCCCAGGAGCGGGTGCGCTTCGACGCCGTGCAGTCCGAGGAGGGCGGCCGCTTCCACCACGCGGAGTGCCGCTACACGGTCATCGAGGTCGAGGACGACTTCCCCATCCACGAGCCCGAGGGATACCGGTGGTTGACGATGCATCAGGTGACGCGGCTGCTGCGCCACAGTCACTATCTCAACGTCCAGGCACGCAGCCTCGTCGCCTGTCTGCACAGCCTGTGGTGACCGGGCGCGGAGCACCGCTGCGGATCGGAGTGCTCGGCTGTGGCGGCATCGCCATGCGCCGGATGCTGCCCGCGATGGCCCGCAACCCGGCGGTCGAGATCGCCGCGGTCGCGAGCCGCGACCGGGAACGCGCCGAGGCGGCCGCGACCCGGTTCGGCGCGGCCGCGGTGCACGGCTACGAGCGGCTGCTGGAACGCGACGACATCGCCGCGGTGTACGTACCGCTGCCTCCCGCGCTCCACGCGCCCTGGACGGCACGGGCGTTGAAGGCGGGCAAGCACGCCCTGGTGGAGAAGCCGATGGTCACCGGCGCCCAGGAGGCCCGGGATCTGGCCGCCCTCGCGGAAGAGGGGCAGCTGGTGCTGATGGAGAGCTTCATGTTCCTCCACCACACGCAGCACGCCACGGTCGCCGCCCTGCTGCAACGCGGCGAGATAGGTGAACTCCGGTCCATCACCGCGGAGTTCGGGTTCCCTCCGCTGCCCGCACCGGACATCCGGCACCGGCCCGAGCTCGGCGGGGGCGCCCTGCTGGACGCGGGTGTCTACACCCTGCGGGTCACCCAACTCCTGCTGGGCGGCGCGGTGTCGGCGATCGGCGCGGCCCTGACGACCGACGAGTCGTACGGGGTCGACGTGGCCGGCGACGCGCTGCTGCGCGGCGACACGGGAGTCACCTCCCACGTGTCCTTCGGCTTCCGGCACGCCTACCGCTCCGCGTACACCCTGTGGGGCAGCGGCGGACGGATCGTCCTCGACCGCGCCTTCACTCCTCCCCCCACGCACCGGCCCGTGCTGCGGGTCGAACGGCAGGACCGGGTCGAGGAGTTGACCCTCGCCGCCGACGACCAGTTCGCCAACATCGCCGGCCGGTTCGCAGCGCTGGCCCTGGGCGACGGGGACCCGGCGCCCGAACGTACGGCTGCCGTACGGCAGGCGGAACTGGTCGACGCCGTACGCGACGCCGCGCGCAGCGGCCCGGGGAGCCCGCCATGACCACCGCGTCCACCGGTGTGGACCGGATCCTGTTGCGCGACTCGCTGTCCCGGTGGCCGAGCGGGGTCGCGGTGGTGACCACGGTCGACGCGGCCGGGGTGCGGCGCGGGTTCACCGCCACGGCCTTCTCGTCGCTGTCGCTCGAACCGCCGCTGGTCCTCGTCTGTCTGGACCGCACGGCCGACTGCCGGCCGGCGTTCGACACGGCGGAGGTGATGGCCGTACATCTGCTGCGCGAGGACCAGGCACACCTGGCCCAGCGGTTCGCCACCAAGAACATCGACAAATACGACGGTCTGCCCGCCTCCGAGGGCCTGCGCGGGGTGCCGCTGCTGGGTGGCGTGGTGGCCAGGATCGAATGCGAACTCGACCGTCGGATCGACGCCGGGGACCACGTGATCCTGGTCGGTCTGGTGCGCCGCTGCGAAGTCTTCGCGGGACGGCCGCTGGTCTATTTCGCCCGCGCGTTCCACGGCCTGCAGACCGGATCCCCACACAGTCAGACCCGAGAGGCGGAGACCCATGCCCATGACGAACACGACGCCCACCGCTCCCCCGGCGGACACGGGGCTGGCGGCGGCCGCGGGCAAGGTGGCTGAGCTCGCCGCCGAGTCCGCGGCCGCTGCCGAATCCACCGACCGGCTGACGCCCGCTGTCGCGGAGGCACTGGTGAGTGCCGGTTTCGCCCGGCACTTCGTGGGCGAGCGGTGGGGCGGCTCGGCCGCCGTGCCGGAGTCGGTCCAGGACCTCACCCGGGCGCTCGCCACGGTGGGGACCGGCTGCATGTCGGCCGCCTGGTGCGGCGGGGTGCTCACGGCGGTGGCACGCATGTGCTCGCATCTGCCCGAGGAAGGGCAGCACGAGCTGTGGGGCGATGGACCGGACGTGCCGCTCGCCGGGTCCTTCGCGCCGTCGGGGACCGTCCGCGAGGTGCCGGGCGGCTGGCGGGTGAGCGGGACCTGGGGCTTCGCCAGCGGGGTGGACCACGCGCACTGGACGATGGTGGGCGGCGCGGTCCCCGGCCCGGACGGCGTGCCGGCGCTGCGTCACTTCGTCCTGCCGAGCCGTGACTACACGGTGCTGGACACCTGGCGCAACGTCGGGCTGCGCGGCACGGGCAGCAACAGCGTGCTCGTCGACGACGTCTTCGTGCCCGCGCACCGCACCTTCGAACACCGCTCGGTGCTCACCGGCCACGCGGACCCCGCTCTCCCGCGCGCCCTCCGGGTCCCCCACAAGCTGATCAACGGGCTGTTCTTCGTGGCACCCGGGATCGGCGCCGTCGAGGGGATGCTCGCCCACTGGACGGGCTGGACCGCGCAGCGCGTGGAGATCTACGGGGTCAGGAGCAGCGCTCGTCCGGGGGTGCGCATGGCGCTGTCCCGGGCCGCGGCGGACCTGGACGCGGCCCGGCTGCTCGTCGAGCGCGCGGCGGCCGAGGCCGACGGCGCGGAGGTCACCCGGGAGCTGGCACTGCGCGCGACGCGCGACTACTCGGTCGCGGTCGATCTGCTCCTCGACTCGGTGAACGGGCTGCTGCGGATGAGCGGCGCCCGCGGCCAGGACCAGTCGAGCCCGGTGCAGCGCGGGTGGCGGGACGTGCACTGCATGGCGGGGCACGCCGCGCTCCAGCCGGACGTGAACGCGGACGGGTGGGCCAAGCACGCGCTCGGCGAGGAGTGACACCCGGGCACAGCAAAGGGGGCGGCCGGTGGCCGCCCCCTTCCGCGTCCGCGCGCCCGGTCAGGCCGCGGCCACGAACTCCCTTATCGACGCGACCATGTAGTCGACCATCTCCGGGGTGATACCGGGGTACACACCGATCCAGAAGGTCGCCTCGGTGGTGACATCGCTGTTGGTCAGCTCCCCGACCACCCGGAAGTTCCGCCCCTCATAGGCGGGATGGCGGGTGAGGTTGCCCGCGAAGAGCCTGCGGGTCCGGATCTTCCGGTCCTCCAGGAAGGTCACCAGGGCACTGCGGGTGAACGGCGCGTCGGGCAGCACGGTGAGCACGAAGCCGAACCAGCTGGGGTCGCTGCCGGGCGTCGCCTCGGGCAGCAGCAGCCCCGGAACGTCCTGGAGCCCATCGCGCAGCCGCTGCCAGTTGCGCCGCCGCGCCGTGCCGAACTCCTCCAGCCGGCGCAGCTGGCTCAGGCCGAGCGCCGCCTGTACATCGGTGGTCTTGAGGTTGTAACCGACGTGCGAGAACACGTACTTGTGGTCGTATCCCCGCGGCAGCGTGCCGAAGCTGTAGTCGAAGCGGCGCAGACAGCGGTTGTCCTCGCCGGGCTCGCACCAGCAGTCGCGCCCCCAGTCCCGCATGGACTCGACGATCCGCGCGAGCGCCAGATTGCCGGTCAGTACACAGCCGCCCTCGCCCATCGTGAGGTGGTGGGCGGGATAGAAGCTGACGGTCGACAGGTCGCCGAAGGTGCCCGTGAGGCGTCCTTGGTAGTACGAGCCGACGGCGTCGCAGTTGTCCTCGACGAGGAACAGGTCGTGCCGGGAGGCGAGTTCGGCGATCTCGGCCGCCTGGAAGGGGTTGCCGAGCGCGTGCGCGACCATGATGGCGCGGGTGCGCGGTCCGATCGCCTCCTCGATCCGCTCCAGCGTCGTGTTGTACGTGCCCAGTTCGATGTCGACGAAGACCGGGACCAGGCCGTTCTGCAGGACGGGGTTCACGGTCGTCGGGAAGCCCGTGGCCACCGTGATCACCTCGTCGCCGGGGACCAGGCGGGCGTCCTCCAGCTGCGGCGAGGTGAGGGCGCTGAGCGCGAGGAGGTTGGCCGAGGAACCGGAGTTGGTCAGATGCGCCTTGCGCACCTTCATGGCGCGGGCGAACCGGCTCTCGAAGGTCCGGGCGCGCGACCCGGCGGCGATCGTCATCTCCAGAGCCGCTTCGACGAAGGCGACCCGGTCCTCCTCGTCCAGCACCGCACCCGAGGTGAGGATCGCCGTCTCTCCGGGGACGAAGCTCTCCTCGGTCTGCTCCTGGTGGAATTTCCGGGTCAGTTCCAGCATTGCGCTGCGTATGTCCATCGGCTCAGTCAGGCCCTTCCTCGGCGTTGGTGATGGCCTCGCTCCACATCGCCTCGACCGTCGAGGCCAGGCTGTGCCGGGGGCGCCAGCCGAGCAGCCGCTCGGCGAGCCCGGTGTGTACGGCGAGCCAGTGGACCCCGGCGCTGCGCCCGCCGGCGGAGCCCTCCTCGACGACCGTGGCGGGCACTCCGCTCACGGAGACGAGCAGGTCCACCAGTCGGCGCACGCTCACGGCCGTACCGCTGCCGATGTTGACCGCCCGTCCGGCGACGGGTGCGGTCGCGGCGGCGGCCACGGCTTCGGCGAGGTCGCGGCAGTCCACGAAGTCGCGTTCGGCGGTGAGCGGCGCGAGCCGTATCACCGCGGGTTCGCCGCGCAGGGCGGCGGTGCGCAGCTCGGCGGCGACCCGGCCGAGCAGACCGGCGCGCGGCAGCCCGGGCCCCGCGCACGTCGTCGCGCGGAGCACCACACCGTCCAGCAGACCCGCCCGGGTGGCGTCGAGAACGATCCGGCTGCCCAGCAGTTTGGTTCTGCCGTACGCGGTCGACGGGTTCAGCGGCGCGTCCTCGGTGAGGTGGTGGCCGGGCTCGGGCATCGCATACTCGAAGACCGAGCCGAGGTGCACCACGCGCACCCGGTGCGGCACCTTCGCCACCGCGTCCCGCAGCCGTTCCACGAGGACGACGTTGGACTCGTCCAGGGCTCGGTCGTCGTAGTTCCACACCGCCCCGGCGGCGTTCACGACGACGGTCGCGCCATGGTCGACGAGTACGTCGGCGAGCGCGGCCGGCGGTCCGCCGACGAGGTCGATCCGGGCGGACGGCACCCCGGGCGCGGGGCGGCGGGCGACCGACAGGACGTGGGCGCCGCGGACGGCGAGGGCGGCGCAGATGTGCCGTCCGAGGAAGCCGCTGCCGCCGACGACCACGGCGTTCACGGTGCCGGGCGCGTTCACAACGCCCCGAGTTCGGCCGCCAGGGCGCCCGGGGACGGCAGCGCCGCCGTCTCCGAGCGCACCCGCTCCGCGGCCTCCCTGTAGGGCTCGGGCGCCGCAAGCATCTCGGTGGCCGTCTTCAGCAGCAGTTCGGTGCTGTCGAGACGGTCGAGCATCGCGCCCGCGCCGGCGCGCACGATCCCGTGGCCGATCTCCGTGCAGATCGGTGAGGGCGGTACGACGAGTTGCGGGACGCCCAGGACGACCGCGGTGAGCGCGGTGCCCGCGCCACCGTGGTGGATCACGAGGTCGCAGGTGGGCAGCAGCATGCGGAACGGGATCCCGCGGGCGACGCGCACCTGGTCCGGCAGCCCTTCCTCCGCGACGGGACCGCTCGGCGCCAGGACGATCTCGGCCTCGGTGGCGGCCAGTGACGCCAGAGTCAGCGCGAGGACGTCGGGCCCGCCGGGGTCGCGGTAGCGGGCGCCGGCGACTCCAGCGGTCACACAGACCCGGGGCCGGCCGCGCTCGGCGAGCCAACCGGGCTGGCGGCCCGAGCCGTTGTACGGCACGCACCGCATCGGCAGCCGCCGCACCGGGCGGCCGTCCGGGGGCCGCAGCGAGGGCGGGCACGGGTCGACCCAGCCGACCGGCTCGGCGACTTCGGCGCCGTACCGCTCGAAGAGGCCGAGGTAGGCGGGCAGCGGTTCGGCGTCGGAGTCACCGGTCGGCGGGTGCAGAGTGCTGCCGATCTCCCAGCCGTGGCCGACCGCCGGCACCCCGAGCACGGCACCGAGTACGGGTCCGGCCATCGAGAGCACGTCATGGACGATCAGGTCGGGGCGCCACCAGCGGCCGAAGGCGATCAGGTCGTCCAGCATCAGGCCGGCGACGGCACACTGCTTCTCGTACAGCGCGCGGATCACCCGGCGTTGCCCGGTGTCCAGCAGATCGAGGTCGGCCGACCATCCGCTGGGCCAGCGGGCCGGGCGCCCCCAGGCCGCCAGCTCCGGCGGCTTGGGCAGCCCGGCGATCGCGGCCTGGTCGCCGGCCTCGACGGCGGACAACCCCGCCTGGGTGATGGCGTCCTGGCAGGACGGCGGGCCCGCGACCCGTACCTCGTGTCCGGCGGCCTGGAAAGCCCAGGCCAGTGGGACCATCGGGAACAGATGCCCCGGTGCGGCCCAGGTGGTCAACAGCACGCGCATGGTCCACGCCTCCCCGTCACGACCCCGTACCGGCCGTCACATCGGCCGCCAGTTCGCCCGCGAGTTCGCTGATGGTCTGGCCGCCCAGCATCTTGGCCATCGACATCGTCACGCCGAGTTCCTCCTGCACCCGGGTGCGCACCGCGACCGCCATCAGCGAGTCCATGCCCTGCCGGTTCAGCGGGCGGTTCCTGCTGACCTGGTCGAGGGGCAGTCCCAGCACTTCCGCGATCTTCCGGGTCAGGTACTCGCCCATGTCCCGTCCGCCGGACGCGGGTTCGGGCTCGGGCCGCGGCTCGGGTTCGACGTGCGGCTCGGTCGCCGGGACGGGGCCGTGCCGGTCCGCGGGCGGCGGCGTCGGCACGGCGGCGGGCAGGTCGCGGCCGAGCACCTCCGTCAGGAGCGCGGCCGACGCCGCCTCCGGGTAGGTGGCGGCCCAGCGTTCCCAGTCGGCCGGCATCACCATGGCCTCGGTCGCGTCCTCGGCGAGCAGCCGTTCCAGGATTCGCAGGCCCTGCGCCGGAGTGAAGGTGGCGATTCCGGCCGGCGCCAGCGGACGGCCCTGCTCCTGGTCGAACTTCGCCGCGAGGCCCGCCTCGGACCAGAAGCCCCAGTTGACCGACAGGGCGTGCAGTCCGGCCTGCCGGCGCCACCGGGCGAAGGAGTCGAGCGCGGCGTTCCCGGCCGCGTACGCGCCCAGCAAAGGGGAGGCGAGGATGGAGGATCCGGAGGAGAACAGGACGAAGAAGTCGAGCGAAGCGCCGTCGGGGGCACCATCGAGCACGTTGTGCAGTGCGAGCGCGCCGTCCCCCTTGGGCCGCAGCGAGCCCGTGAGTTCCTCGCGGGTCGTCTCGTCGAGGCTCTTGAACAGGACCACTCCGGCGGCGTGGACGACACCGCGGACCGGTGGCCGCCCGGCGGACGCGCGTCGCGCGAGGACGTCGCGGAGGGCGGACTCGTCGGCCACGTCGAGCGCCTCGTAGTCGGCCCTGACCCCGCGGCTTCGCAGGCCCTCCAGACGTACGTCGGGCGATCCGTCCGCGGCGAGCGGGGTCCGGCCGAGCAGGAGCAGTTCCCGCGCTCCCCGGTCGGCCAGCCAGTGCGCCACCTCCAGTCCCAGGCCGCCCAGTCCGCCGCTCACGAGGTAGGTCGCGTCGGAGCTGATCCGCGGGTGTTCGGCGCCGCTCGCGGCGGGCGTCCGCCCGCGTCGCCCTCCGGGGCCCTCGGCCCGGGGTTGTTCCTCGCTGCCGTCCAGGGCGACGAGCACCTTGCCAGTGTGCCGCGCCGCGGCCATCTCCCGGTAGGCGTCGGCTGCCCGCGCGGCCGGGAAGACGCGGTACGGCAGCGGGCCGAGCTCACCCGCCGCGACCAGCCGCAGCGCCTTGGCCAGCACCTCGCCGACCATCCGCGGCCGGCGCTGGAGCATGTCCACCACGTCCACCACGGAGAAGGAGACATTGCGCAGCAACGGTCGCAGGTCGATCGGGGTGCCCGCGTAGAGGTCGCGTTTCGTCAACTCGACGTAGGTGCCATGCGAGGCGACCAGGGAGAGGTTCGCCGAGATCGCCTCCTGCCCGCTGAGCGTGTTGAGGACGGCGTGCACGCCCTCCCCCAGCGTCGCCTCGCGCACCATGTCCGCGAACGCGAGGGAGCGCGAGTCGGCGACGTGCCGCACGCCCATCGCACGCAGCAGGGCGCGCCGTTCGGGGCTGCCGGCGGTGGCGTAGATCTCCAGGTTCCTCCAGCGCGCGAGCTGGAGCGCCGCCATGCCGACCCCGCCGGTCGCGGAGTGGATGAGTACCCGGTCGCCCTCGCGCAGTCCGGCGACGTCGAACATCGCGTGGTAGGCGGTGACCAGGGCGATGGGCAGTGTCGCGGCCTCCGCCGCGGACAGTCCGGCGGGACGACGCGCCACCATGTGCGCCGACGTCCGTACGTACTGGGCGAGGCCGCCCTCGACGACGGCGACGACCTCGTCGCCCTCGCGGACCGAGGTGACCTCGGCGCCGACCGCGGTCACGGTGGCGCTGCACTCGAGTCCGAGCGGTGCTCCCGCGGAGTCCGGCAGGGCCCCCAACGCGAGGAGTACGTCACGGTAGTTGAGCCCCACGTGGTCGACCCGGAGCTCGACCTCACCGGGCCCGGGTGCGGTCCGTTCGGCGGGCGCGAAGCTCAGTTCGCCGAGAACTCCCGGTGCCTCGACGGACATCCGCAGGTTCTGCGAGGGGCCGGTCGCGGCCGGACTCGGCCGGCTCTCCCGGCGCCAGGGCCTGCGTACCAGCCGGGCGGCGAGCCGGGTGCCGGCGCGCAGCGCGATCTGGTCCTCGGTCCCGTCCTCGGTGAGCTCGCCGAGCAGGGCGTCGGCGCCGTCCGCCGCGCCGAGGTCCACCAGCCGCACGGCCCATCCGGGGTGCTCGCGGGCCATCGCCCGGGCCATTCCCCAGACGGCGCCGTGGGCCGGTGCCTGGACGCGGTCGGTGTCGACGGCGGTCTGCGCGCCCCGTGTGACGAGCCAGTACCCGGCGATGCCGGCCCGCAGCCGGCCGGAGGACTGGGCGAGGCGCAGTACGTCGTGGCAGGCGTGGTGGGCGGGGCCGTCGTCAAGGCTCCACAGGTGGACGAGCCGCCACGGCGCGGACTGGTCGAGCTCGCTCAGCAGCCTGCGGTAGTCGTCCGGGGAGCCGGGGTCCAGTTCGACCGCGGTGTCGCTCAGCCGGCGATAGGCGGCACCGGCGGACACCCGTACGCAGGTCCGCCCCGCCGCGGTCAGTCGCTCGGCGAGCGCCGTCCCGATGCCGTGCCGGTCCGCGAAGACCAGCCAGGGGCCGTCCGGGAGTTCCCCTCCGGCGCGGCGCGGCGCGGGCCGCCAGTCGAGTTCGTAGAGCCACTCGGACAGTTCCCGGTCGTCGTCCGGGGTGCTGCCGTGGCGTGCGCGCGGGTTCGCGTCGCTCGGCCGGACGCCTTCGCGTTCCAGGTAGCGCAGCCGTACGCCGTGCAGTTCGGCGAAGACCGTGCCGTCCTCGTCGGTGACGGTGATGTCCCCGACGTAGGAAACGTCGTCCCGGGACGTGCGCACGGCATGGCTCCACAGCGGTCCCCGGGGGCTGCCGTACAGACTGACCCGGTCCATGCTCGCCAGCACGAACACCTCGGACACGGCGCCGTCCTGCCCGGTGACGGTGGCCGAGAGGACCTGGGCACAGGCGTCCAGCAGGGCGGGGTGAAAAATCTGCGCGTCGGCCGTCGTACGGAGTGCGGGCGGCGTCTGCACCCGGGCGAGCGCCTCGCCGTCCCTGCGCCACAGTTCGGTGATCCCCTGGAACGCCGGGCCCCAGATGTTGCCGCTGCGCGCGGAGTCGGCGTAGAAGTCCGCTCCGCTCCAGTGGCCGGTGGCCCGTTCGCGGGCCGCCGACCGGGACGCCACGGTGTCGTCCGCTGTACGCGGCGCCGGGCCGTCGGTGAGGATCCGCGCCGTGGCATGCACGATCATCGGCTCGCCGTCCACGCTGCTGCGGACCTCGATACGTGGGTCCGGTGAACCGGCCCCGCTGATCCGCACCTGGACGAGTGGCTCTTCGCCGGGGCGCAGGAACATGGCCCGGTGGCAGCCGAGTTCGGTGAGGGCGGGCTGGTGGGGTGCGAGCGCCTCGCGGGCCGCCGCGGTCATCATCTCCACGTACGCGGTGCCGGGCAGCAGGGCGGCGCCCTGCACCTGGTGGTCGGCGAGGTAGGCGTTGGTGCCGGCGAGGTCCAGCCGTCCCTCCCGGACGAGGTCGGGCCCGCCCGTCCGCCGTGCGCCCAGCAGGGGATGCCCCGGGGCGGCCGCCCCGCGCACGAGGGGCATTCCGGCGGGCCGGCTCGGCGTGTACCAGTGGCTGCTCCGCTGCCAGGGGTACTTGGGCAGCCGTACCGGGCTGCCCTCATGGCCCAGGCTGTGCCAGTCGACGGGGACACCCGCCGTGTACAGCGTGGCCACGGCGTCCAGCAGGGTCGCGCGCTCGGGTTCGTCCCGGCGCAGCGAGGGCACCACTACGCCGGCGTTCTCCCCGGCCAGGGAGAGGCATTCGAGCACCGCGGGCACGAGCACCGGGTGGGGGCTCATCTCGATGAAGAGCGTGCGTCCGGTGTTCAGCAGCCCCTGCACCACGGGACCGAAGCGCACCGGTTCCCGCAGGTTCATCGCCCAGTAGCCGGTGCCGAGTTGGGAGCCGTCCAGCACCTCGTCGAGAACGGTGGAGTGCAACGGGACGCTGCCGGAACGGGGCCGTACGAAGGACAGTTCGTCGAGGAGCTGCTCGCGCAGGGGATCCATCTGGGGGCTGTGCGAGGCGACGTCCACCTTGATCGGCTGGCCGAAGACGTCCTGCTGCTTCAGACGGTCCAGGATCTCCTCCAGCGCTCCCGGGTCGCCCGCCAGCACGGTGGAGGTGGGGCCGTTGATCACGGCGACGGACACCCGGTCGGCGTGGTCGGCGATCTCCCGCTCCGCCTCCTCGGCGGTCAACTCGACGAAGGCCATGGCTCCTTGGCCCGCGACCTGCCGCAGGAGACGGCTGCGCCGGCAGATCACGGCCGCCGCGTCCTCGACGGTCAGCGCGCCCGTCACGCACGCCGCGGCCGCCTCGCCCATGCTGTGCCCGACGACCGCGTCGGGCTCGACTCCCCAGGACCGCCACAGGTGTGCGAGGGCCACTTCCATCGCCCAGAGCGTGGGCTGGATGACGTCGATCTCGGTGAGCGGCGCGTCGTCGGCGATACGGTCCAGGACCGACCAGCCCGTCTCGGCCCGTACCGCCTCGTCGCAGCGCGTCAGTGCCTCGCGGAAGGCCGGCGAGGTGGCGAGCAGCTCCCGGCCCATGCCGACCCACTGCGAACCCTGGCCGGGGAAGACGAAGACCGTACGGACGGGCTTGTCCTCGACGTCGTCGGCCGCGCGACCGGCTCCCGAGGGCAGCGCTCCGTCGTGGAACGCCCGGAGGGCTTCGGCGAGTTGGTCGTGCGAGCCGCCCACCACGGCGACCCGGCTGTCGAGGTGCTGCCTGCGGGTGGCGGCGGTCGCCACGATGTCCCGGAGCGGGATCTCGCGCCCCGCGCCGTCCGGGCCGAGGAAGTCGGCCAGGTCCGCGGCCGCCCGGCGCAGCGCGGCCGGGCCACGGGTGGACAGCGGCAGCAGCACCGGGCCGGTCTCGTCCTCGGCGTCCGGTGCGGGCTGCGTCTCCTTGGCCTCGGGCGCGGCGGGCGTGTGCTCGGCCAGGACGACGTGTGCGTTGGTGCCGGAGATACCGAAGGAGCTCACTCCGGCGAGCCGCGGTCCCCGCGCTTCCCAGACGGCGGGCTCGCGCTGGACGACCAGCGGCAGTTCGTCCCAGTCGACGGAGTCGGTCAGGGTCTCGGCGTGCAGGCTGGCCGGAATCCGCCCGTGCTTGAGGCACAGGGCGGTCTTGATGAGCCCGGCGAGTCCGGCGGTCGCCTCGGTGTGCCCGATGTTGGTCTTCACCGAGCCCACCCGGCACGGCTCGCCGGCGGGGCGGTTCTCGCCCAGGACGCGGGCCAGCGCGGTCAGTTCGACACGGTCGCCGATGGCGGTGCCGGTGCCGTGGGCCTCGACGTAGCCCACCGCGGCGGGGTCGGCGCCGGCGTTGCGGTAGGCGGAGCGCAGGGTCCTCTCCTGGCCCTCCACCGAGGGGGTGAGCAGATAGCCGCTGCCTTCGCCGTCGCTGGTCACGGCCGAGCCGAGGACGACCGCGTAGATGTCGTCGCCGTCGGCCTCCGCCTGGTCCAGCCGTTTCAGGACGACCGTCGCGATGCCGTCGCTGCGCACGAAGCCGTCCGCGGCGGGCGACGCGAACTTGCACCGGCCGTCGGGCGCCAGCATTCCGGCCTGGGAGAAGGTGATGCTCGGCTCCGGCTGGAGGACGAGGTTGACTCCGCCGGCCAGGGCGAGGGACGACTCGCCTTTGCGCAGGCTCTCGCAGGCCAGGTGCACCGCCGTCAGGGCCGACGAACAGGCCGTGTCGAGCGTCAGACTGGGCCCGCGCAGATCGAAGGCGTACGAGACCCGGCCCGAGGTGACCGCGCGGGTCGTGCCCGTGTTGGCGTAGATGTCGAGGTCGCTCTCCCGGCTGAGCAGGTCCCAGTAGTCGGCGGTGAGCTGGCCGACGAAGACACCCGTGCTGCTGCCGGCGAGCGTGTCGGCGGCGATCCCGGCATCCACCAGCGCGTCGTACGTCGTCTCCAGGAGCAGGCGCTGCTGCGGGTCCATGTGCGCCGCTTCCTTCGGCGCGACCCCGAAGAAGACGGCGTCGAACTCGTCGACGTGGTCCAGGAATCCGCCGTACCGCGTGCTGATCTTCCCGGGCTTGACGGGGCCCGGTTCGTGGAACGCGTTGACGTCGAAGCGGTCTGCCGGAACCTCGGAGATCACATCGCGTGACGCGCGGAGCAGCGACCAGAACGCGTCGGCTCCGCGCGCGCCGGGAAAGCGGCACCCGATACCGACGATGGCGATGGGCATGGTCGAACGACCGTCGGACGGCGAGTCGGCCATCACAGAGCCTTTCTGCTAGCGGGGAGCGTGGTGCGGAATCCGGGGTCCGGTGTCCGGAGGTCAGTCGAGCCAGGAGGGCCGGGAGACGATCTCCAGCACGGCGCTGCCGAGGGTCATGCCCGGGCCGAGCCCGGCGAGCAGGACGTGGTCTCCGGGGCCGAGTTCACCGTGGGACAGCAGCCGGTCCAGGGAGACGAGCTGGTCGCTCGGGCCGATGTGCCCGATGTGCCGGCCGATCTCCCAGGTGGAGGTCGACATCGGGATGCCGAGCGGATCGAGCAGCCACATCTGGGTCGCCAGCCGTGCGTAGTTGACGTAGGCGACACGCGTGATGTCGGAGCGGCCGATGCCGGCCTCTTCGAGGCTGCGGTCGATGAGTTCCAGCTGGACCTTGGCGGACAGCATCATCGCCTCGGAGCTGGCCTGCTCGGTCTCCTTGTACGCCGTCGCCCGCAGCCGGAAGTCCAGCGGGGCGCGTTGCAGGGAGGTGCCGGGGAACAGGGGCTCGCTGCCGCGGTACATGCCCTCCAGGTCGGGGACGCCGCCGGTGTTGACCGACAGCAGCCGTGCGAACCCGGTGCCCCTGCCCAGGGTGAGGGCCGACGCGCCGTCGCCGAGGATGACACCGGGGAAGGACCTCCAGCGGTCCACCACGGGCGACGACCAGTTGTCCGCGGAGGTGAAGAGCACCGTGCGCCGTGACCCGTCGCCGCGCAGGAAGCCGACCGCGACCTCCAGGGCGGTCAGTCCGCCGAGGCAGCCCATGGTGAGCTCCCAGGCGGGGCCGGTGCCGCCCACCGTCTTGCGTTGGATGTACGAGGCGGGCCGCCAGCCCTCCGGGCCCTGCCAGGACGAACCGGCGTGCACCAGGAGGTCCACGTCGGACAGATCCGAGCCGCGGCGCTCCGCGAGCTGCCGCACCGCGCGGACCGCCATCTCCGCCGGCGCCTCGTCGGGGCCCGCGACCCGTGCCGCGAGCAGTCCGTTCTCCTCGAAGTCCACAGCTTCGTAGAGCCCTTCGCGTACCGCACGCTCCGCGCTGTAGGGCTCGGGGAGCCATGTCCCCAGTGCATCGATGTAGATGTCGCCGACTCGCACGCAGGCCTCCCGGCACGGTCCCCTCAATGTCCGGGTCAGACTCACCCGCACCACTCAAGCGGGGCTGGAACGTCGATCGAGGGCTGCCGCCCACACTCGCGTCAGGCCCGTGTCAGCCGCGTGTAAGTGCCGCTCCCTAGCCTCCGATCCGACCCCCCTCCCCCGGGCTCTCCCCACGGGCTGCCCTCAGGGGAGGGAAAGAGAAGGGAAACAGACCTGTGACAGCCGCGATTGAGGCCGTCGGCCTGGCCAAGCGCTTCGGCGAGACGGTCGCGCTCACTTCCGTGGACCTTGCGGCCGAGCAAGGCACCGTGCTGGGCCTGCTCGGTCCGAACGGGGCCGGCAAGACGACGGCCGTACGCATCCTCGCCACTCTGCTGCGCCCGGACGGCGGGCAGGCCTTCGTCCACGGGCACGATGTGGCGAAGGCCCCGGACCGGATCCGCGACATCATCGGCCTGACGGGGCAGTACGCCTCCGTCGACGACACCCTGACCGGCGTCGAGAACCTGGTGTTCCTGGGCCGGCTGCTCGGCCGGTCGCGGGCCGACTCCCGGCGCACGGCGCTGAGCCTGCTGGAGCGCTTCGGTCTCACCGATGCCGGCGACCGCACCGCCAAGACGTACTCCGGAGGAATGCGCAGGCGTCTGGACCTGGCGGCCTGTCTGGTCGGCGACCCCAAGGTGATCTTCCTGGACGAGCCGACGACGGGCCTCGACCCCAACGCCCGTGACCAGCTGTGGGAGATCATCCGCGGGGAGGTGCGCCGGGGAGTGACCGTCCTGCTCACCACGCAGTACCTGGAGGAGGCCGACCAGCTCGCCGACGACATCGTGGTCATCGACCACGGCTCCGTCGTGGCTCGAGGCACGCCGGAGATCCTCAAGCGCGAGGTGGGCAGGCCCACGCTCCAGGTACGCCCGCTGGACGGCGCGCACCTGGACCGGGTGGCGGCCATCGTGAGTGAGGTGACCGGCGGCCATGCGGTCGACGGCCACACCGTCACCTCCCGGGTGAGCGACACGGCGGCCCTGTACGCGGTCGTACGGCGCCTGGACGACGCCGGGATCGCGGTCACCGAACTGTCCATCCGCGAGCCGAGCCTCGACGAGGTGTTCAAGCAGCTGACGACAGGAGCACCGGTATGACGACCATCGCCGAACCCACGGACCGGGTGGCCCGTCGCCGCGGCCCGGCCGCGGCCGTGCAGCAGAGTGCCACGGTCGCCTGGCGGCAGCTGGTGCAGATCAAGCACAGTCCGGAGACGCTCGTCGAGGTCGGCATCCAGCCGGTCATCTTCGTCTTCCTGTTCGCCTTCGTCCTCGCGGGTCAGATGGCCGGCTCACGCCACGCGTATCTGCAGTTCGTGGTCCCCGGGCTGATCGTGCAGAGCACCGTCCTGGTCACCGCGCGCACCGCGATCGGGATGAACACCGATGTGACGAAGGGGCTCTTCGACCGCTTCCGCAGCCTGCCGATCTCCCGTACCGCACCGCTGATCGGCAGGATCTTCGCGGACTACGTCATGCTCGTGTGGTCGGTGGTGCTGCTGCTGGCCTTCGGGATGCTGCTGAGCTTCCGGATCGAGACGAGCTGGGGTCAGCTGATCCCGATGTTCCTGCTGCTCCTGGTGTTCTCGTTCGCACTGTCCTGGGCGTCGGTGCTCGCCGGGCTGCTGGCCAAGGATCCGGAGAACGTGCAGGCGCTGGCCTTCGGGATCATGCTGCCGCTGACCTTCATCAGCGACGCCTTCGTCCAGGTGGAGACCATGCCGGGGTGGCTCCAGGCGATCGTGAAACTCAACCCGGTGTCCATGCTGGCCGATTCGATCCGCGGTCTGCTGGTCGGCGGTCCGGTGGGCGAACCCGTGACGAAGACGCTGATCGCGTCGGCCGTCCTCTTCGTGGTGTTCGCCCCGCTGGCACTGCGCGCCTATCACCGCGAGCGGTAAGGGAGTTCACGTATGAGGGTGCTGATCGTCGCGCTGGTGCCGAGTCATCTGATGTCGATGGTGCCGGTCGCCTGGGCCCTGCGGGCGGCCGGGCACGAGGTCCTGGTCGCGGGCGGCGCGCCCGTGGCGGAGCGGGCGGCGGCCGCCGGGCTGTCGGCGGCCGTGGTGAGCGAGCCGCCGGGCCGGCGCGTCCGTCGCTCCGCGGCGCCCTCGGGGCTGCCCGGGGCGGGGCCGGACTGGACACTGCTTCAGGAACGCTGGCGGCAGCGGGTCGACGGCGTCCTGGACGAGCATCTGGACGTCGCCCGTGACTGGCGGCCGGATCTGCTCCTGGTGGATCCGATCGAGTTCAGCGGTCTGATCGTTGCGGCCGCGCTGCGGGTCCCGTCCGTGGTGCACCGCTGGGGGCCCGACCGCATCAGTTCGCAGTCGATTCCGCGGGCCGTCGAGGCACTCGCCGAGGTGGCGGCCCTGCGCGGGGTCGACGGCGGTCCGGCGCTGCCCTCGATGGTGCTCGACCCGTGTCCGCCGAGTCTGCAGTGCACGAACTCGTCGGCCGCGCAGCCGGTGCGGTTCGTGCCGTTCAACGGGGCGGGTACGCCGCCCCGTTGGGCTCAGCGGCCGCGTTCGGGGCGCCGACTGTGCGTGTCGTTCGGCGGCGAGACACCGATGCTGACCCAGCCCGCGGTGTGGGACGCGCTGCTCCGTGAACTGGCCGCCGTATCCGATCTGGAGTCGGTCGTCACCGCCGTGCCCCAGGACGCGGGCGCCCTGCCCGCCGCCGTGCGCGCGCCCGGGCAGGTGCCGCTGGACCTGTTCCTCGGCGACTGCGACGCGCTGCTGCACCACGGCGGCGCGGGGACCGCCCTGACCGGTCTGGCGTTCGGTGTCCCGCAGTTGATCGTCGCCCAGCCGAATCCCTCGTGGGCGGCGGTCGGCGAGCGGATCGCGGCGCGCGGTGCCGGCGTGGTGCTCGACCTCGACGCGGCCCTGCGCGAGGAGTCCCCCGCGGGCCTGCGCGCGGCGGTCGAGGAGGTGCTGTCCGCGCCCGGTTACCGCGCCGCGGCCGAGGCCCTCGCCGACGAGATCCGCCGGCTGCCCGCGCCGAGCGCGGTGGTGCCCCTGCTCACGGAGCTGGCGGCGACGCCGGTCGGCCGCTGAGCCGGACCTCCGTCCGCGCCCGGTCCCCGCTCACCGTGCCGACGGAGGTGCGAGCCGTCCGCTGAGGCCCGCGATCAGTGCCTCGGTCTCGTCCGCGGGCACGGCCCGCGCGGCCCCGTACCGGTCGTCCCCGAGCGCCAGCCGCGTCGCCCGCGCCACCCGGTGGACGTCGGGGTCGGCGTCGAGCTGCTGGCCCCGGACGTCCGCGGCGGTGTGCAGGAGGACCGCCGCGGACTTGGGCTCGGCCTGGGCGAGGGCGATGTCCGCGGCGAGGACCAGTACACGGGCCGTCAACTGGGCGTCCTCGACCTGTCGGGCGAGGTCCAGCGCGGTCGTACAGGCCTGAAGCGCGGCGGGCAGCCGGCCTTCGGCGACGGCCAGGTGTCCCTGGCTGGTGAGGACGGCGGGACGGTGGCCGACGCCCTGACCGTGGGCCATGACCTCGGCGAGGGCGCGGTCGAGCAGCCGGCGGGCCTCGGCCGGTCGGCCGGCGGTGCGGCGCAGGTCGCCCAGGGCGTGGTGGGCGACGCCCAGCACCTCGCCGAGGCCGAGCCGGGACGCCTCCACCGCGGCCTCTTCCAGAGTGGCTTCGGCCCGGTCGGGGCCGCCGGTCCTGGCGTGCTCGACCGCGAGGCGGACCATGAGCATCGGCCGGTCCTCGGCGACCCCCAGCTCGGTGACCGCGCGCAGCGCCTCGTCCAGCGCGCTCATCGCGCCCACATGGTCGCCGCGGGCGCTCTCGGACTCGGCCAGCGCGGTGAGCGTGTACGTCAGTCCGAGGCGCTCGCCGAGCGTACGGAACCCGTCGAGCGCGGCGATGAGTTCGTCCCGTGCGGCGTGCGGCTGTCCGGCGTTGGCGAGCATCCGGGCGCCGAGCATCCGGGCGAACGAGCCGATCCAGGGGTCGCGGTGGCCGGTGAGTCCGCGCAGCAGTTCGCTGACCAGTTCCGGCGTGCCGGAGGCGAGGGAGCCCAGGACGGAGGCGGCCACCAGGACCGGGTGGTCCTTTTCCGCCTCGGCGAGGTCCTGGATCAGGGCCAGCGCCTCGAAGAGGTACGTGACGCCTTCCTCCTGCCCGAGCAGGGCGCCGTGCTGAAGTCCTCCGATGGTGCAGACGATCGCCCGCTCCCTGGGCCGGGTCTCGCACGGCACGGCGAGTGCGCGGCGCGTCCATTCCGTGCCCTCCGCGCGCCGCCCGCTGAGCAGCCAGAACCATTCCAGCGCGGCGACCAGGCGCAGTGGAAGTTCGGGCCGCCCGGCGTCGACGGACCACCGAAGGGCCGCGTGGAAGTCGTCCAACAGGCCGGTCAGCACGGCGAGTTCGGCGGGCTGTCCGATCCGGCGCAGGTTCGGCTCGGCGGTCTCGGCGATCGACAGGAGCGCCTGGGCGTGCCGCAGTCTCGCCCTGTCCTCGTCGCCCGCCGCGGTCAGCTGCTCGGCGGCGTAGAGCCGTACGGTCTCGGGCATGCGGTAGCCGATGCGCCCGTCGGTCTCCTCCGTCTGCACGATGGACTTGGCGACGAGTGAGGACAGCGGGGTGTCGAGGTCGTCGCCGGGGAGTCCGTCACCGGCGACGACCCGCTCGATCAGCGGGAGGTCGACGCGGCCCGCGAAGACGGCGAGCCGCCGGGCCAGGGTGCGCTCGGTGTCGTCCAGCAGGTCCCAGCTCCAGTCCATCACCGCCCGCAGGGTGCGCTGCCGTCCGTCGGCGGGATGTCCTTCGGGTCCCAGGAGCCGGAACCGGTCGTCGAGGCGGTCGCGGATCTGCCCGACGGAGAGGGACAGCAGCCGGGCTGCGGCGAGTTCGAGGGCCAGCGGCAGTCCGTCCAGCGCGCGGCAGATCGCGACGACCGGCTCCGCCGTGTGCCCGTCCAGCGCGAAGGCGGGGCGCACGGCGGTGGCGCGGTCGACGAAGAGCCGTACCGCGGGGCTGTCGGGGGCGTCGGCGGTCCGCCGCGGCAGCGCCAGCCCGGAAAGGTGGTGCAGTCGCTCGCCGTTGACGCCGAGGGGCTGCCGACTGGCCGCCAGGACACGGAGGTTGGGGCAGCGGGCGAGCAGGGCCGCGGCGGTCTCGGCGACCTTGTCGGCAAGGTGCTCGCAGTTGTCGAGGACGAGCAGGACGTGCTCCTCGGCCAGCAGGCTCGTCAGCCGGCGCAGTACGGCGCCCCGCGCGGGCTCGAATCCGGGGGCGGAGAGAAGTCCGCCCTCGCCGGCGCCCGTGGCGTCCAGGATGGTGCGGGGTATGTTCACCGGGTCGGTGACGGCGGCGAGTTCGACCAGGCAGACGCGGTCGGTGCCGCGGGCGTCGACACGGCGGGCCGACTCCAGGGCGACCCGGGTCTTGCCGACGCCGCCGGGGCCGACGACGGTGACCAGCCGGGCGCGGGCCAGGAGTTCCCGGACCCGTTCGACATCGGCTTCCCTGCCGATCAGTTCGGTGAGCGGCACGGGCAACCGCGTTTCCCGGAGCGGCTGTTGGGACGACGGCGGTCCT
This sequence comes from Streptomyces sp. NBC_00775, assembly GCF_036347135.1. Lineage (NCBI taxonomy): Bacteria > Bacillati > Actinomycetota > Actinomycetes > Kitasatosporales > Streptomycetaceae > Streptomyces > Streptomyces sp. NBC_00775. Next base: position 9,807,452 of record NZ_CP108938.1, on the reverse strand, counting down.
TCACCGCGCAGGACGTCCAGATATGCCTGGTGGAGTTCGGCCGAGGGGTCGATTCCGTACGCCTCGACGAGCTGGGCCCTCGCCTCCTCGTAGACGGCGAGGGCCTCGGTCTGCCGGCCGGCGGCCTGGAGCGCCCGCATCAGCTGGACGCGTAACTTCTCCCGGAACGGGTCCTCCGAGACCAGTCCCGCGAGTTCGGCGACGAGTCCGGCGCCGCCGCCGCCCGCGATCTCGGCGTCGACGCGGTCCTCCCGCGCGCGCCGTCTGAGCTCTTCCAGACGGGTGGCGTGGGCGCGTACGACCCGTGTGGGGGCCAGTCCGGCCAGGGCCGGGCCGCGCCACAGTGCCAGGGCGTCGCCCAGTAGTGCGGCGCGCCGCTCGTGGTCGCCGCGGGCGGCACCGACGGCCAGGACGAGTGATTCGAAGCGCAGCGCGTCGACCTCGTCGCGCCCGACGACCAGCCGGTAGCCGGTGGGGCTCGACTCGACGACGAGTTCGGGCAGGGCCCGCCGGAGCCGGGAGATCAGGGCCTGGAGCGCGTTGTCCGGGGCGGACGGCGGGGTGTCGTCCCACAGCGCTTCGAGGAGGTCCGAGCGGGCCACCTCCCGGCCCGCGGCGAGCGCCAGGACCGCGAGGAGGGTCTGCAGCCGGGCTCCGCGCACGTCGGCGGTCCCGTCCGGGGCGCTTACCCGCAGCGGTCCGAGCACACTGATGGCGGCACCGGCTGGCATGCCTTCATTGTGCCGCAGGAGCCGCGTGCGAACCCCAACCGCTGATCAAATCCCGGTGGCTCACATGATGGTGAGTTCGGGCAGCGGAAAGACCAGTTTGCCGCCGCTCTCCCGGTAGGCCTGCTCCCGCTCGACGAAGCCGTCCCGGTAGATCCAGGGCAGCACGAGCAGTTGGTCGGGGCGGCGCGACTTGGCCTCGGCCTGGGTGACGATGGGGATCCCCGTGCCGGGGGTGAAGCAGCCGTCCTTGTCCTTGTTGACCTCGCCGATGCACGGCAGGTCCCGTTCGGTGATCCCGCAGTACTGGAGGATCACGTTGCCCTTGGTGGACGCCCCGTATCCGAGGGTCAGCTTGCCCGCCGCGCGGGAGGTGTCGAGGAAGTCGCGCAGCCCGTCGCGGTATTCCACCGCCCGGTGCGCGAACGCCTCGAACGGAGCCATGGTGTCCAGTCCGAGCGCGGCCTCGCGGGCGCGGATGGCGGCGATCCCGGCCTCGTCGACGCGGTGCCGGCCGGGGTTCTTGGCCAGGACGACGCAGAGGCTGCCGCCGTACACCTCGTTCAGCTCGGCGCGGATGACGGTCAGTCCGGTGCGCTCGGCCATCCACTCGATCTGGCGCAGGGCGTAGTACTCGAGGTGTTCGTGGCACACGACGTCGTACGCGGTGGCTTCGAGCATGGCCGGCATGTAGCTCTGTTCCAGCAGCCACACTCCGTCGTCGGCGAGGACGTCGTGGACGTCCCGCATGAAGTCGAGGGGGCGCGGCAGGTCGTAGAACATGGCGATGGAGGTGACGACCTTGGCCTTGCGGCTGCCGAAGTGGCCGGCGAAGGCCTCCCTGGAGAAGAACTCGGGGATCAGCGTGACGTGGTCGGGGTAGTACTCGCGGAAGTTCTCGCCCGTGGGGTCGATGCCGACGAGGGTGGGACCGTCCGCCGGGTAGGCGCGCAGCAGGGTGGAGTCGTTGCTGCCGATGTCGAGGACGAGGTCGTCCCGGCCGAGGCCGGCGAGTTCGGTGAGCAGGGCGGCCTTGCTCCCGAGGTGGCGGATCATGAACTCGCCGAGCCCGGAACGGTATCCGTACCCCTCGCCGTACATCAGCCCGAAGTCGGCGGTGTGCCGCAGCTGGACGAGACCGCAGCCGTCGGGCGAGCAGCGGACGAGTTCGAGGGGCACGGCGGGGACTTCCTCGTCGCGGGTGCGCGGGAAGATGCCGGTGAGGGCCTGCGCCCCCAGGTCGAGTATCGGCAGCAGGGTGCGGTTGCCGCAGATGCGGCACTCTTTGATGGTCATCGCCTCTCCAGGTCATGGGTGATCTCGGCGGCCGCCGCGGGCCCGTAGGCCTCCTCGATCCTCAGGTGCAGATCGGCGGTGGACAGCTTGTACTCCTGCGTGCCGAGGGACTCGAGCACCAACGTCGCCAGCGCGCAGCCGAGTTGGGCGGCCCGTTCGTGCGGCCATCCCCAGGAGGTGCCCGCGAGGAAGCCGGCGCGGAAGCCGTCTCCGGCGCCGGTCGGGTCCACGATGTCGGCGGCCTCGACGGCGGGGATCCGCAGCTTCGGCCGGCCGGCGCGGGAGACGGTCACGCCCTCCGCGCCGTGCGTGACGATCCAGCTGCCCACCCGCTCAAGGATGTCCGGGGTGGTCCAGCCGGTGCGCTCCTGGATCAGGGCCGCCTCGTAGGCATTGGTGAACAGGAAGCGGGCCCCGTCGACGAGGCGCCGGGTCTCCTCCCGTCCCAGCCGGGCGAGTTGCTGCGAGGGGTCGGCCGCGAAATCCAGGCCGAGTTCCCGGCAGGCGTCGGTGTGCTGGAGCATCGCCTCGGGATCGTCGGGCCCGACCATCACCAGGCCGAGCCCGCCGACGCGTCGGACGACGCTCGCCAGGGCGATCTCGCGTGCCTCCGCCATCGCCCCGGCGTAGAAGGTGGCGATCTGGTTCTGGTCGGCGTCGGTGGTGCACACGAAGCGGGCCGTGTGCCGGGTCGCGCTCACCCGCACCGACTCGGTGTCGACGCCGCCCGCACGCAGCCAGTCGCGGTACTCGGCGAAGTCGACGCCGGCCGCGCCCACCAGGACCGGGGTGAGTCCGAGCCGTCCGAGGCCCACGGAGATGTTGGCGGCCACTCCGCCGCGCCTGATCTCCAGTGTGTCGGCGAGGAACGACAACGACACCTTCTCCAGGTGCTCGCTCATCAGCTGCTCGGCGAAGCGTCCGGGAAAGGTCATGAGATGGTCGGTCGCGATCGATCCGGTGACGGCGATGCGCACGGGGATCTCCTTGAACCGTCGGTCGGCGGGTGTGGGGTCAGAGCCGGGCGGCGTTGCGCAGCGCGTCGACGCGGTCGGTGCGCTCCCAGGTGAAGTCGGGCAGTTCGCGGCCGAAGTGACCGTACGCGGCGGTCTGCGCGTAGATCGGGCGCAGCAGGTCGAGGTCGCGGATGATGGCCGCCGGGCGGAGGTCGAAGACCTCGGTGATCGCGTCCTCGATCTTCCGCGCGTCGACGGTCGCGGTACCGAAGGTCTCCACGAACAGACCGACCGGCTCGGCCCGGCCGATGGCGTAGGCGACCTGGACCTCGCAGCGCCGGGCCAGCCCGGCGGCGACGACGTTCTTCGCCACCCAGCGCATCGCGTACGCCGCCGAACGGTCCACCTTGGAGGGGTCCTTGCCGGAGAACGCGCCACCGCCGTGCCGGGCATAGCCTCCGTACGTATCGATGATGATCTTCCGGCCGGTCAGGCCGGCATCGCCCATCGGACCGCCGATCTCGAAACGCCCGGTCGGGTTCACCAGCAGCCGGTAGCCCTCGATGTCCAGCTTGATGCCCCCGTCCAGGAGGGCCCTCAGCTCCGGTTCCACGACGAACTCGCGGATGTCGGGGGCCAGCAGCGTCGTCAGGTCGATGTCCGCCGCGTGCTGCGAGGACACCACGACCGTGTCCAGACGGACGGCGCGCTCACCCTCGTACTCGATGGTGACCTGGGTCTTTCCGTCCGGGCGCAGATACGGGATCGTCCCGTTCCTGCGCACCTCGGACAGCCGGCGCGACAGCCGGTGGGCGAGCTGGATCGGCAGCGGCATCAACTCCGGCGTGTCGTCACACGCGTAGCCGAACATCAGGCCCTGGTCCCCCGCGCCTCCGGTGTCCACGCCCTGCGCGATGTCCGGGGACTGCGCGCCGATGGACACCGACACCCCGCAGGACGAGCCGTCGAAGCCCTTCTTCGAGGAGTCGTAGCCGATGTCGAGGATCTTCTCCCGCACCAGCTGCGCGATCGGCGCGTACGCCCGGGTGGAGACCTCCCCGGCCACATGCACCAGACCGGTCGTGATCAACGTCTCCACGGCCACGCGCGAGGCCGGGTCCTCCTTCAGCAGCGCGTCCAGAATCGCGTCACTGATCTGGTCGGCGATCTTGTCGGGATGGCCCTCGGTCACGGACTCCGAGGTGAACAGACGGCGGGACATGGCTCTCCTGGGCTGACTCGGTCGTCGCTCCCACCCGGAAGTGAACTCGGTGAGGTGCGCCGAACGTATGCCCGCCGCCATGAACGGGCCTGGAGCACTGCTCGACTCGCGCTCGGCGCACCCCCGTACCGGGGGTGGCGCGCGCTCAGCGGACCTCGAAATTGCCCATCATCATCATGTCCTCGTGCTCCAGGTTGTGGCAGTGGAAGACGTACTTGCCGCGGTGGCCGTCGAACCGCGTGATGATCCGGGCCTGTTCGGCGGGCCGCAGGTCCAGGGTGTCCTTCCAGCCGTGGTCGAACCGCCCGGGTTCCTTGGTGCCGCGGTTGAGTACCTGGAAGTGCACCAGGTGCAGATGGATCGGATGGTGGAAGTCCGCGTACAGGTTCCAGATCTCGATGTCGCCGAGCCGTGGCGCCGCGTGCACATGGTCCACGGAGAAGGGCTCGCCGTTGATGGTCCAGCCGTACTTGTCCCCGATCGACCTGGACTGGAAGACCATGTCCCGTTCCCTGACGGCCCGTCCGGGAGCCAGTGGCTCGATCACCGAGAGTGTGCGCGGCACGTGGCTGTCGTCCTTGGCCTTGCGCGCGATACGGAACTCCATCACCTGGCGGGTGGATCCCTCGCCGAAGTCGTTCACCAGCCGCACCTTCTGGCCCACGCGGTAGCGCGAGAAGTCGACGACGACCTCCTGCCGTTCGGCCGAGGCGAGATCGAGGTACGGATGGGTCAGCGGCCGGGCGAGGAGCCCCCCGTCGGAGGCCACCTGCACGAACGGCTCGTGCACGCCGTCCGGGGCCGGGTCGAGGCGCAGCCGGTAGCGGCGCGCGTTGGAGGCGTTGAGCAGGCGCAGCCGGTGGCGGACGGCGTCGACTTCCTTGTACGGCCAGGGGGTTCCGTTGACCAGGACGACGTCGCCGAGGACGCCCGCCTCGTAGCCGGAGGTCACCCCCGGCGTCTTGTCCAGGTCCTTGTCGACGCTGGGATAGCGCAGGCCGCCGTCCGCCGCGAAGGACCGGTCCATGATGACGAGGGGCAGGTCGCGGTCGCCGTCCGGGAGCGGCAGGGCCCGTTCCTCGTCGTCGGTGATCAGGTGCAGCCCGGCGAGGCCGCGCCACACGCTGGGGCCGGTGAAGTCCATCCGGTGGTCGTGGTACCAGAGGGTGGCCGCGCGCTGGTCGGTGTCGTACTCGTAGGTGCGCGTGCCGTGGCTGACATCGCCGCCGCCGTGGTGCGCGCTCATGTGCCCGCCGCTCGTCGGCAGGATCTGGTCGGTGGGGTAGCCGTCGTGCCGCTGGGCGTTCCTGCCGCCGTGCAGGTGGACGACGGTGGGGACGGGGAGTTCGTTGCGGTGCCGCACCACGGTTCTGCGGCCGCGCCGGGTGACCAGGGTCGGACCGGGGAAGATGCCGTCGTACCCCCATATCGGGGTGCGCAGGCCGTCGATGATCTCGGCGGTCGCCTCGCGCTGGGTGATCTCGTAGGTGTCCGTGCCGCCGGCCGAGCTGGTGGGTTTCAGCACCGGCGGCACCGTCAGCGGCTTCCGGAACGCCTCGGGCAGCGGTACCTGGCTGCGCAGCAGGGTGCCGGTGGATGTCGTACCGCGGAAGCCGAAGGCCAGCACGGCCGATCCGCCGATGGTCAGCGCGGCGGCTCCGGTGCCCAGCAGGAGGGAGCGCCGGGAGACGCGCCCGCTCACGCGGAGGTCCCGGTGTCGGCGGGCTCACCGGCGTGCCGTACCCGCAGGGCGACCAGGAACGCGCCCGCGATCATCGCGACGCCGAGTGGAATGTGCAGGGAGAGCAGCCGGGCGGCCCCCGCACCGTTCTGGGCCTGATTGGCCAGCAGCAGGGTGAGCGCCGCCAGGAACGGCCACAGTTTTCCCTTGCCGTGCCGGCGCAGCAGCGCGCCGACGACGAGCGCGCAGAACAGAAGTGCGTCCGTGAAGGTCGCGCCGTACTGGTGCCAGCGCAACGCGTCGTAGCTGCCCGAAAGGAACTGGCCGGCCAGGACGGCCTGCGCGAAGTAGACCAGGGCCACGGTGTACATCAGCACCGCGTATCCGTGCCCGTACGCCCGCCTCCTGCGGGCCCGTCCGTCCGTCGCCGACAGCGTGGTCTTCCCGTCCGCCACTTCCGCGCCCATGACTGGAATTCCTCCATTCTGAAATCGATGAACTACACCGTAGACTTAACCTACGGCGTAGACATCATCACATCTCAAAGCATGAAGTGAAATGAGAACTCAGATGGGCAAACACGAGTCCGTTCGTGAACAGGCGGGTGTCGCGCGGTCGACGACCGTCCTGGTTTCCTGTGCACGACTGCACACGGAGCGTGTCGGGCAGGGCCCCGCCCTGGTGCTGGTACCGGGCGGCGGTGGCGACGCGGGCATGTTCGAGGACGTCGTGCCGCTGCTCGCCGAGCGGTTCACGGTGATCACCTACGACCGGCGCGGCAACTCCCGCAGCCCGCTCGCCGATCCGGCGGCACGCATCGACGTCCCGCAGCAGGCGGACGACGTGATCGCGATCCTCGACCACTACGGCATCGACCAGGCGTACGTCTTCGGCAACAGCGGCGGCGCGATCATCGCGCTGGAACTGCTGGCGCACCACTCCGGGCGACTGCTCGGCGCCGTCGTCCACGAGCCCCCGCTCATGCAGGTGCTGCCCTTGGACAGCCCGGAGCGGCAGGCCATGGAGGACATCGAACGGCTCGGCCGGGATAAGGGTCCGCTGCGGGCGTCGGCCGCGTTCGGCGCGATGACGCTTCCGCAGCCGCCGCGGATGTTCGTGTCACCGAGGGGCCAGGCGCTGATCGCCGCGACCTCCCGCGTGATGCTGGCCACCGCCGGTGCCGCGAAGCGGGTGACCGGTCGCGAGCCGGACACCATGACCCGCATCCTGGGCAACTCCCGCATCCTCATCGAGCGGGAACTGTCCGAGTTCTGCTTCGCGTACCAGCCCGACCTCGATGCCCTGCGGAACGTGGGCATCCCCTGGCGCCTCGCCACGGGCCGCGACAGCGAAGGGCGCCCCTACCATCGTCCCGCTCACGTCCTGAGCGAACTGCTCGGCGTAGCATGCGAGGAGTTCCCCGGAGGCCACACGGTCTACCAGCAGCGTCCGCGGGAATTCACCCAGCGGCTGATCACGATTCTGGACCAACTCTCCTCATGAAGACCGACAAGGGCAGCGCGGCGGACACGCGGCCGTCCCCGCGCGTCAGACCGGCGCTGAACCGGACGTACATCGCCGCCGCCGCCCTGGCCCTGATCGACGCCAACGGCCTCGGCAACTTCTCGATGCGCAAGCTCGGCGCGGGGCTCGGGGTCGACCCGATGGCGGTGTACCGCTACTTCCGGGACCAGGAGGAGCTGTTCGACGGCATCGCGGAGGCGCTCTTCGACGAGCTCGATGTCGACTCGCTGCCCTGGGACGACACTTGGCGGGCGGTCTCCGAGCAGTACTGCCGGCGGCTGCGCGACACGCTGCTCCGCCATCCGCAGGCGGTCTCGGTCTTCGCGACCCGTCCGGTGCGCTCGCGTGCGTCGATCGACACGGGCGTACGGATCATCGAGCTGCTTCAGGCCAGGGGTTTCACCCCGACCCACGCCCTGCAGATCGCTCGCTGTCTGCGCGAGTTCACCATCGGGCACGCGCTGAGCCTGGCGGTGGTGCGGCTCGGTTCGCAGAGCCGCAGCAAGAAGCCCGCGCCCGAATCGCCCGCGTACAACGTCCTCGCCCGCGCGGCCGACGGCACGGAGATCGACGAGCACTTCGACATCGGCCTCACGGCGATGCTGGACGGCTTCGAGCGGCTGATCTGAACGAGAAGGGCGGCCCAGGCCGACGACCGGGACCGCCCTTCTTCAACCGCTCAGTGAGCGACGGGAGTTGCCTCCGCGGCGGGCTCCTTCTCCCGCACGGTGGCCGGTCGTGGAGCCAGTACCCGCTCCGCCAGCACCCCGAAGACGAGACCGAAGGCGGTCCACAGGGTCAGCTGGATGGCCAGGGCCGCGAGGCGGAACTGCCAGAGCAGGGTGGCGGAGAAGTCCTTCGGGACCTCGTTGACGGTCGGCAGGAACGCGTACGCGAGGCCGATGGCGAGGACGAAGAACGCGCCCGCCGCGAGCGTCGCGTTCCAGTTGCCCAGGCGCGGCGCGAGGCGCTTGCCCAGGATGACCGTGGCGACGGCGAGCAGCACGCTGAGCACCATCATCAGGAAGTACAGGGTCGTGCGCTTGCCGATGGTGTCGGGGTCGCCGACGGACGGCGGGTTGGCCGGGTACTTCAGGAACGGCACCACGTAGACGGCGAGCAGGCCCGCCGCCGACAGCAGGAGCGCGCTGGCGCGCGGCCCGAACCGGCCGATCCTGCCCAGCGCGAAGCAGTACGCGAGGGCGGCGATCCCGCCGAACGAGACCCCGTAGACGAGGACACCGGTGGCCAGACCGCCGGTGGACTGCATCGTGCGGGAGACGATCTCCATACCGTGCTCGTGCGAGTGCGCCTCCTCGTAGGCGATCGCCGAGTCCACGCGCGGCTCACCCAGGAAGTAGGCGACGACCAGGGCGAGCAGGCCCGCGGCGAGACCCGCGAGCATGCCACGCACCAGGAGGTTTCTGACAGTTGCGGAATTCATGAGCTCGTACGTTTCCTCTTCGGCGTCAGTGGCAGGGGAAGCCGAGGAGGTGGCGGGCGTCGTGCACCCACTCGTGCACGTTCTCGCCGGACACGAGGGAGGTGGCGCCCTGTTCGGCGCCGACGAAGTAGAGCAGGACCAGCATCAGGATGCCGAAGAAGACCGCCCAGGGGGCGATCGCGCCGATCGGCAGCTTCGCGGGAACGGCGGTGGGGGTAGCGGTCGGCTGAGCGACGGACTGCGCCATGGGGCAGAACCTCCTGGGGAACTCGCGTCCCATCTTGGTGGTGCACAGGACGACGGCCGCGGGTCTGACTTGCTCGACCTTCACCACCCCTGGCGGGAGTGGTTCTTGATGGGCTTACAGTGGCGCGACCGTGCCGGATTTCCACCGGACTTCCGCCGAACCGTCGTCAATATCGACGAGACCGTACCGCGTGGCGGGGATCCGGCCAAGGGCGCATGAGGGGCACGGCGTGCGCCCCTTGCCCGGCCGCGTGGCCGGTTCCCGTACCGCACAAGGGTTTCGCACAGGAAAGTGGATGTGTATGACGAGCCGAGTGATCCTGATCTCAGCGGCGATCAGCGAGGCACTGCGCGAGGCCCGCTTCGACGACGGATGCCCGGTCGACGCCTCGGGGCTGCGGCTCGCGCGGGCGGCCGCGGGCAGTGTTCCGGCCGCGGCCCGGCTGTGGGTCTCCCCCACCGTGCGGTGCCGGGAGACCGCGGGCGCGCTCGGCCTCGACACCCCCGCGGACGCACCGGAGTTGGCCGCTCTGGACGTGGGCCGCTGGCGCGGGGCGACCCTCGACGAGGTGAGCGCGAAGGAGCCGGAGGCGGTGGCACGGTGGCTGGCCGATCCCGGATCCGCGCCGCACGACGGGGAGTCGGTGCGGGCGTTCTGCGACCGGGTGGCGGGCTGGCTGGACACGGCCTCCGAGGTCACCGGGCGAACCGTCGCCGTGGTGGAGCCGGAGGTCGTACGGGCCTTGGTGGTACGGGTGTTGGGGGCGCCGGAGTCGGCGTTCTGGCGCGTCGACGTGCCCCCGCTGACCGCCACGGAGTTCAGCGGCCGCGCGGGTCGCTGGAACGTTCGCGCGGGACGCCCGCTCGGGGAGCCGGGCTGACCCGTCCGCCATCAGGGCGCGTCGCCGCTCACGCGCCCGCCGCCTCCCGCGAGATCCGCTCGAACTGCGCCCCCATCGCCTCGGAGAGCGCCTGGGCCGCCGTCAGCGGGCGGACCATGACCATGAAGTCGTCGATCCGGCCGTCCTCGTCGAAGTGCAGGAAGTCGCAGCCGGTGAGCTGCTTGTCGCCCACCTTCGCCTCGAAGACCAGCGCGTGGTCCCGGCCGTCGGCGCCGGCGATCTCGCGTACGTACCGGAAGTCGGTGAAGACACGGGAGACGGCGCGCAGGATGGCCGCGGTGATCGCCTTGCCCGGGTAGGGCTTGAAGGCGACGGGGCTGGTGAACACCACGTCCTCGGCCAGCATCTCCTCGATCGCGGCGAAGTCTCCGGCCTCCACGGCCTTGCGGAAGGAATGCATCACGCCCACCTCTTCTACTCAACCAGTTGTCTAGGTGCGGATGACATTAATCGCGCATGTTCCCGGCGTCCAGCCTCGGAGCAGAGCCGCCCGCCGTATTCCCGGAGCGTCATTGGATCCCCTATGGCTGCAAGCGGGTTCCCTATTGGTCACCTATGTCCGACGCGCATACCGTCGAGCACATCGCCGCCCTGACGATCTGAGCGCAGAACGTCAGGGCGTACGGCCAAGAACGTTCCCCAGGTCCGTCAGGGCCCGCTCCCCCGGAGAGAACACCATGTCGAAGATCCTTTTCGTGATGACCGGCGTCGACTACTGGACGCTCGCCGACGGCACCCGTCACCCGACCGGCTTCTGGGCCGAGGAGGCCGTCGCCCCGTACGAGGCCTTCAAGGCCGCGGGCCACGAGGTCGTCGTCGCCACGCCGGGCGGCGTCGTGCCGACCGTGGACCAGGGAAGCCTGGCGCCCGAGGTGAACGGCGGGCAGGAGGGCGCCGACCGGATCGCCGGCGCCCTCGCGTCGATCGCCGAGCTCCAGCAGCCGATCAAGCTGGAGGAAGCGGACCTGGACGACTACGCGGCCGTCTTCTACCCCGGCGGCCACGGCCCGATGGAGGACCTCGCGGTCAACGCCGACTCCGGCCGGCTCCTCACCCTCGCGCTCGACTCGGGCAAGCCGCTCGGTGTGGTGTGCCACGCCCCGGCCGCGCTGCTCGCCGCCACCCGCGAGGACGGCGGCAACGCCTTCGCGGGCTACCGGGTCTCCGGGTTCACCAACGCCGAGGAGACCCAGGCGGGTCTCGCAGGCAAGGCCAAGTGGCTGCTCCAGGACCGGCTCGTCGAGGCGGGCGTCGACTTCCAGGAGGGCGAGCCGTGGGCCCCCAAGGTGGTTGTCGACCGCAACCTGGTCACCGGCCAGAACCCGTCCTCCTCCGCCCCGCTCGCGGCAGAGCTGCTGAAGAAGCTGGGCTGACCCTCATGGCCACCGACCGGCTCGACGAGGTCCTCGACGCCGCCTACGAGTGCCTGACCAGGTACGGCGTACGGCGCACCACGATGGACGACATCGCCTCCACCATGGGCGTGTCCCGGTCAGCGGTCTACCAGTACGTGCGTGGCAAGGACGACGCCTTCCGCCGCCTCGCCGGACGCCTGCACGAGCAGGCGCTCGGCCGGGCCCGGCAGGCGGCCATCGAGGACGCCCCGCACACCGAACGCGTCCGGGGCGTGCTCGCCGCCAAGCTCGACCTGGTGGGCCGGCTGGCCGGGGACTCCCCGCACACGGCCGAACTCCTCGACGAGAAGGCCCGGTTGTTCGGTGACCTCTGCCACGCCTTCACCGGCGAACTGCGCCGCCTCCTGATCACCCTCTTCGCCGAGGCGGACTCCCTGGCCGGCGTCGAGCCCGCCGAGGCCGCCGACATCTGCCTCGCCCTGGTCGTCGGCCTGGAGTCGGCGCCCGGGGGCAGACATCTGCTGCCCCCGGCGACCGACGCCCTGCTGACCGGACTGCTGGGAGCACCGGTTCGGGGGTGTCCCGCAATCCCTGGTCAGGAGTGTGCTCGGGGCCCGGAAGCAATACCCGCCGGACCGGCCTAGCCTGGAGGAATGGGCGGTGACCTCGTCACGCTGTTCCTGGCCGGTGACGTGATGCTCGGCCGCGGAGTCGACCAGATACTTCCGCACCCCGGCGATCCGAAGCTGCCGGAGTCGTACATCAAGGATGCCCGCGCCTATGTGGAGCTGGCCGAGGCGGCGAACGGCATGATTCCCCAGCCGGTCGGCTTCCCCTGGCCGTGGGGCGACGCTCTGGACGTGCTCGACGCGGCGGCGCCCGACGCCCGGATCCTCAACCTGGAGACCGCCGTCACGCGGAACGACGAGATCGCGCCCGCCAAAGAGGTCCACTACCGGATGCACCCGGCCAACCTGCCCGCCCTGGCCGCCGCCCGTCCTCACGTCTGCGCCCTGGCCAACAACCATGTGTTGGACTACGGCCGCCGCGGGCTGGAGGAGACCCTCGACGCCCTGGCGGACGCGGGCCTTCGCTCGGCGGGGGCGGGCCGGGACGCCGAGGAGGCCCAGCGTCCCGCGATCGTCCCCGTCGCCGGTGGCCGGCGCGTCCTGGTCCTCTCCGTGGGGATGGCCTCCAGCGGCATACCCCGCGGCTGGGCCGCCACAGCGGAGCGCAGCGGGGTCGACTTCGTCGCCGAGCCGTCGGATGCCGCCGCGGCCGGGATCACCGCCCGGCTGCGTCCGGCCAAGCGGCCGGGCGACATCGTGGTCGTCTCGGTCCACTGGGGCTCCAACTGGGGCTATCTCATCCCGCGTGACCAGGTCCGCTTTCGGCCATGCGCTCATCGACGGCGGCGCGGACGTCGTGCACGGGCACTCCTCGCACCATCCGCGGCCCTTGGAGTCGTACCGGGGAAAGCTCATCACCCACGGCTGCGGCGACCTGATCAACGACTACGAGGGCATCGGCGGCCGCGAGGAGTACCGGGACGACCTCCGGCTGCTGTACTTCGTCACCGTGAACCCGGACGACGGCAGATTCCACGACGTGCGCATCACCCCGATGCGGGCCCGGCGGATGCGGCTGGAGCGCGCGACGGCCGAGGACGCGCGGTGGGTGCGGGACGTCCTGGACCGGATCAGCCGGGCCTACGGCTCACGCGTCGAACGCAGCCCGGACGACACCCTCACCGTCCGGCCGTCCCAGCGGCCGCGGGAGTGAGCGGCACGGACTTCACTCGGGACCCGAGGACCTGACCTCACCCGGAAGGCGACCATGTACTTCACCGACCGAATCGAAGCGGGCCGGCGGCTCGCCGCCCGGCTGCACCATCTCAAGGGCGAGGACCCGGTGGTCGTGGGACTCCCCCGCGGCGGCGTCGTGGTCGCCGCGCAGGTCGCCGAGGCCCTCGGCGCTCCGCTCGACGTCTGCCTCGTACGCAAACTGGGGGTGCCCTTCCAGCCGGAGCTGGCCATGGGCGCGATCGGCGAGGAGGGCGTGCGCGTCATCAACGACAAGGTGGTGCGGGCCACGGGTGTGACGGACCGTGCTCTGGCGGCCGTGGAGGAACACGAGCGCGGTGTCCTGGAGCAGCGGGCCCGCCGCTACCGGGGCGGGCGGCAGCCGGCCCGGTACGAGGGACGCACGGTGCTGGTGGTGGACGACGGTCTGGCGACCGGCTCCACGGCCCTGGCGGCCTGCCGGATCGCGCGCGCCCGCGGAGCGTCGCGGATCGTGCTGGCGATTCCCGTGGCGCCGCACGACTGGACGGCCCGCATCGGGGGCGAGGCGGACGAAGGTGTCTGTCTGGACACGCCCCAGCCGTTCTACGCGATCGGTGAGTTCTACGCGGACTTCGGGCAGACGAGCGATGAGGAGGTCATCGCCTGCCTGGAGCACAACCGCGCGGCCCACGCCACGTCCGACGCGGCGCCGGGCGCGGGCGGCGCCTCCCCGGAGCACGATTCCGCGCCCTATGACAGGGCGGTCCGGATACCGGCCGCGGGCGCCGAGCTCGACGGGCGGCTGACGGTACCCCGCGGCACCCCCGGAGTCGTCCTCTTCGCCCACGGCAGCGGCAGCAGCAGGAAGAGCCCGCGCAACCGCTTCGTCGCCACCGGACTGAACCGCGCCGGTCTGGGCACCCTGCTGTTCGATCTGCTCACCGAGGCCGAGGCGGTGAACCGGGACAACGTGTTCGACACGGCACTGCTCGCCCGCCGTCTGACCCAGGCGACCGAATGGCTGCGTGAGCAGCCCGGCACCCAAGACATGGCGTTCGGTTACTTCGGTGCCAGCACAGGCGCCGCCGCCGCGCTGTGGGCCGCGGCGGAGCCCGACGCGGACATCGCGGCCGTCGTCTCCCGCGGCGGCAGGCCGGACCTGGCCGGCCCCAGGCTGCCGGAGGTGAAGGCTCCGACGCTGCTCGTCGTCGGGGGCCGCGACCACGTGGTGCTGGATCTCAACCGGCAGGCCGCGGCGCGCCTGAGCTGCGAGCATCAGCTGGCCGTCGTCCCCGGTGCCACTCATCTCTTCGAGGAACCCGGCACGCTGGAATCGGTCACCGAGCTGGCCACGGACTGGTTCGGCAGACACCTCGTCTGATCCGGAAGTCAGACCGACCGGGACCACCACGTCAATCGGCGTCGCCGACCGCTCGCGCCCCGGCCACCCCGGCACCGGCACCGGCCTGACCGCGCGGTGGCGCCGTCGTGCCGCGGACTTCGAGGGCCGGAGCGGTGAGCACGACCTCGCCGGGGCGGGCGGGGTCGTCGATCCGGTCGAGGAGACACTGCGCGGCGCGCCGGCCGACGTCGTGGCCGGCGCTGTCCACGGTGGTGAGCCACAGGTGCCGCAGCCGTGAGAGGTACGTGTTGTCGTAGCCGACGAGGGAGAGGTCGCGCGGCACCTGGAGGCCGAGCTCCTCGGCGGCCGACAGGGCGCCGACACAGGCGATGTCGTTGAACGCGAAGACGGCGGTGGGCCGTTCAGGGGCGCTGAGCAGCCGGACCGTCGCCCGGTAGCCGCCCTCCTCCGTCAGGTCGCCCTGCTCCACGATCGCCTCCTCGGCCAGTCCGTGCTCGCGCATGACCGCCTCGAAGCTGCGCCGGCGCAGCTCGCCGACCATCCCCTGCCCCGCGATATGGGCGATGCGCCGGTGGCCGAGGCCAATGAGGTGCTCGGTGGCGAGGCGGGCGCCGCGCTCGTCGTCATTGGCGACGACGTCGACACCGGGCAGCTCGGGCTCCCGGGCGCCCGCGACGACGGTGGGGATCCGCCCGGCCGCCGTCCGCAGCGCTTCCGAGGCCGGCAGGGTGCCGACGGCGATCAGACCGTCGACCCGCAGGTCCATGAAGGTCCGGGTGAGGTCCTCGCCGAGACGCCGGTTGAGGTGGCCGTCGGCGAGCAGCATGTGCAGCCCGGAGTCGTGCAGCCGGGAGTTCAGACCGTCGAGCAGCTCCACGAACCAGGGGTTGCGCATGTCGTTGAGGAGCACTCCGACCGTACGGGTGCGCCGCTCGCTGAGGCTGCGCGCGGCGGCGTTGGGCCGGTAGCCGAGCTCCTCGACGGCGGCCAGCACGGCCTGCCGCTTCTCGTCACGCACCTGGTCGGAGCCGCGCAGCACGAGGGAGACCAGCGACTTCGACACTCCGGCCCGTTCGGCGACATCGCGAATGGTCGGTGCTCTCATGGTCTGGACCGTTCCATACGGTGGGTGAGCTTGTCAAAGGGCTTGACACGTCACAGAACGGCCTTCAATGTGAGCCGGGAACTTGTTGGACCGGTCCAAAGAGGGGCAGTCATGGTGCGTGCGCTCGGCGTTGCCGTCGTGGGGTTCGGCTGGATGGGAAGGGTGCACACCCAGGCGTACGCCCGCGTGCCGCACCATTTCCCGGAGCTCGCCCTGCGGCCCGAACTGATCGCCGTCGCCGACGACGTGCCCGGCCGCGCCGAGGAGGCCGCGGCGCAGTACGGCTTTGCCACCGCGGCCCGGGACTGGCATGAGGTCGCCGCCGACCCCCGGGTCCAGGCGGTGAGCATCGCCGCGCCGAACTTCCTGCACCGCGAGATCGGCACCGCGATGGCGGCGGCGGGCAAGCACATCTGGATCGAGAAGCCGGTGGGCCTGACCGCCGAGGACGCCCTGTCCGTGTCGGACGCGGTGACCAAAGCCGGGGTACAGGGCACGGTCGGCTTCAACTACCGGGGCGCGCCCGCCGTCGCCGCCGCCCGCGAGCTGATCGCCTCCGGCGAGATCGGCACCGTCACCCATGTCCGCATCCGGCTGTTCAGCGACTACGCGGCACATCCGGAAGGCGCGCTGACCTGGCGCTACGAGCGGGAGCGCGGCGGCAGCGGCGTCCTCGGCGACCTGGCCTCGCACGGCGTCGACCTGGCGCGCTTCCTGCTCGGCGAGATCGAGGCACTGACCGCGGACACCGCGATCTTCCTGCCCGAGCGGGCCCGCCCGACGGGAGCTACCGCCGGCCATACGCGTGCGGCGGGCGGCGAGCTGGGTCCGGTGGAGAACGAGGACTACGTCAACTGCCTGCTGCGCTTCGCCTCCGGCGCGCGGGGTGTGCTGGAGGCCTGCCGGGTCTCGGTGGGCGAGCAGAACAACTACGGCTTCGAGGTGCACGGCACCAAGGGCGCGGTCCTCTGGGACTTCCGGCGGATGGGCGAACTGGGCGTCAGCCGGGGTACGTCGTACCAGGACCAGCCCGTCAGCACGCTGTACGTCGGGCCCGGGCAGGGCGAGTACGCCGCTTTCCAGCCGGGCGCGGCGAACAGCATGAGCTACGACGACCTCAAGGTCATCGAGGCGCGCAACTTCCTGCGGTCCATCGCCGACAACACCGCGTACGGCGCGACGCTGGTTGACGCGGTTCACAGCGCCGCCGCACTGGACGCCATGTCACGCTCCGCCGAGCTGGGAACGTGGGTTTCACCGACCTGAGCGACGCGGACGGATCGGGGCAACGGACCCGGGCGGAAAATGCAGTTCGCGCCGTCGACGGGTCCGTCACAATGTCGCGATGATCGGCAATCGGATCACCTACCGCATGGCGGACGGCATACGCGTACCCGGAACCTGGCGGCACGCCTTCATCCGTAACGGCGACTACTTCCTGACCGACTTGTTCATCTACGCGGACGGACTCGTCAACTGCTGGGGCCTGGTCACCCTTGAGGAGTTCGAGGAGAAGCTGCGCAGCGGCTGGGTCGCCACCGAACTCCCGGACGGCGCCAGGGCGTCCGGCCATGAGCTGGCCGCCTGGAAATTCAGCGAGCCGCGCAGCTGGCACACCCCCGAGCTGCTGCTCGCCGAGGTGCGCGACACCATCGACCAGCTCAACGGCCGCCCGGACTCGACGGAGCGGTGCCTGGCCACCGTCGACACGTTCCTCGCCGACCGGACCGAGGAGAAGCGGGCCGCGGCCCGCGCCGCCTACCTCGCCATCCCCGAGACGCAGCGTCACTACGCGCTCGGCGACATGGACCGCAAGGACTGGCCGCTTCAGGCCCTGGTGGCCGGACCTGGCGGGCGCATGGAGTGGCCGGACGAAGCGGTCACCCAGGAGATGTACGACGACGCGGTGGCCTACTTCGAGGACCGGGCGAAGTGGATCGCCGAACGGCCCTCACGGGTCCCGGCGGACGGACCCGCGACTCCTGTCGCCCCCGCGATCCACCTCTACCAGAGCTATCCGCTGAAGCAGTCCGACGATCCGGGCAGGCAGGCCCTTCGCAACGACTACCCGGCACCGATCGACGTCGACGGCGTCACCTACCCCTCCGTCACCTACGCGTACTGGGCCCTCTCGACCGGCGACCCCGAAGCCCGGGCCGCGATCACAGAAGCGGACAGACCGTACGACGCCCAGCAGCTGGCGGTAGGCGCCCGCCGACGCGACGGCTGGGAGCAGGCCCGTACCGCTGTGATGACCGGACTGCTGCGGGCCAAGTACACCCAGCACCCGCATCTGGCCGGGATTCTCCTGGCCACGGACGACGCGACGCTCGTCTACGACCACATGGACTCCGACTTCTGGGGCGACAACGGCGGCCGCGGCCGGAACTGGATCGGCCGCCTCCTCGAACTCATCCGTTCCGAACTGCACGCCGGGCGCGCAGGGATCCGGGTGTGCCCTTGAACTGACGTGCGGGGCCGCGGGATCGAGGCGCTGCTCCCGGCGGACCGGGGTCGCGTGTCGGCCTGATAGCGCGCCCAACTTTTTGTTATCGGCCGCGTTCCACGACGTCTCCAGTGCGTAGGGCATCCCCAGGCACCCGAGCGTTAAGGAACCGAGTCAGTGACAGCACAGATCAGTCGCCGGAACATGCTGAAGATCGCCGGGGTGGCGGCGGGCGCCGCCGGGACCGGCACGGCCCTCGCGGCGGCCCCGGCATCGGCGGCAGGCGGTGCCTTCGCACACCCCGGGATGCTGCACACCCGGGCCGATCTCGCCCGCATGGCGAACAAGGTGAAGGCCGGCGCGCAGCCCTACACGGCCGGCTTCGCCAAGCTGACGGCCAACGCGCACGCGCAGAGCTCCTGGAAGGCCAACCCGCAGGCCACGGTCTACCGCGGCTCCGGCTCGCCCGAGAACTACCGCACGCTGTACAACGACATCCACGCCGCCTACCAGAACGCCCTGCGCTGGCACGTCAGCGGCGACACCGCGCACGCCGACACCGCCCGCGACATCCTCAACGCCTGGTCGGCCAGGCTGACCAAGCTCGAGGGCAGCGCCGACCGGTTCCTCGCCTCGGGCCTGTACGGCTACCAGTTCGCCAACGCCGCCGAGCTCATCCGCGGCTACGACGGCTTCGAGCTGGCCCGCTTCCAGCAGATGATGCTCGACGTCTTCCACCCGCTGAGCGAGGACTTCCTCGCGAACCACAACGGCGCCTACATCACCAACTACTGGACCAACTGGGACCTGACGAACATCGCCTCCGTCCTCGCGATCGGCATCCTGTGCGACGACCGCGCCAAGGTGAACCGGGCCGTCGACTACTTCAAGCACGGCGAGGGCATGGGCTCGGTCAAGAACGCCATCCCGGTCGTGTACGACGACGGTCTCGCCGAATGGGTCGAGGCCGGCCGCGAC
This sequence comes from Streptomyces sp. NBC_00775, assembly GCF_036347135.1. NCBI lineage: Bacteria > Bacillati > Actinomycetota > Actinomycetes > Kitasatosporales > Streptomycetaceae > Streptomyces > Streptomyces sp. NBC_00775. The sequence goes on along the minus strand of NZ_CP108938.1, from coordinate 9,788,422 downwards.
CAGGGCCACGCGCTGCTCGGCGTCGGCCTGATGGGCACCATCTGCGAGATGGCCTGGAACCAGGGCATCGACCTGTACGGCTACGACGACAGCCGTTTCCTCAAGGGCGCCCAGTACGTGGCCAAGTGGAGCATGGGCCAAGACGTGCCGTTCACCGCGTACACCCGGAAGAAGGGCGCGCCCGGCATCTGGTCGGGCACGGAGACCGCGTCCGCGGCGGCTGCCGTCGATCCGGCCATGGCCCGGCCGATCTGGGCGATGGTCGCGAGCCACTACACCAAGCGCCGGGGGCTGGACGCGCAGTACCTCACGCGGATCGCGGCCCGGTTCGCGCCCGAGGGCGGCGGCGGGGACTACGGCCCCAACAGCGGCGGCTACGACCAACTCGGCTTCGGCACCCTGGCGTTCACCCGTCCCCGGGCCACCACCGCCGAGGCGACGGCGTCGCCGGCGCCCTCCGCCACCGCGTCCGGCGCGTCGCCCGCCGACGGTGCGTCCGCCGCCGCGTCCGCCACGCCTTCCTCCTCGTCGAGCCCGCTCGGCGGGAGGAGCGGCGACCTGGCCGCCACCGGCTCCTCCGACCTCCCCGCGTGGACCGCCGCCACCGGCGTCGCCGCCCTCGCGGGCGGCCTGCTCCTGCTGCGCCGCCGCGGTCAGGCCCGTCGCGACGCCGGGGAGTGACCCTCAGGAGCGCACGAGCAGCTGGAACTCGAAGGCGTACCGCGAGGCGCGGTAGATGTGGGTGCCGTACTCGACCGCGCGGCCGGTGTCGTCGTAGGCCGTGCGCTGCATGGTGAGCAGGGCGGCGCCCGCGGGCTCGTCGAGCCGCTCGGCCTCCTCCGGTGTGGCGGAGCGGGCGCTCACGGACTGGCGGGCGCTGTGCAGGGTGATGCCGACGGCGCGCATCATGCGGTACAGGCCGGTCGACTCCAGCCGGGCGGTGTCGACGTCCAGCAGGCCCTCCGGGATGTAGTTGCACAGGGCCGCCACCGGCTGGCCACGGGTGAGGCGCAGCCGCTCCACACGGTGTACGCCGCTGCCCTCGGTGATGCCCAGGGCGGCCGCGACCTCGGCGGCGGCCGGCTCGACCTCGTTGTGCAGCACCTGGGTCGTGGGGCTCTGCCCGGCGGTTTCCAGGTCGTCGTAGAGACTGCTGAGCTCCAGCGGGCGTTTGACCTGGCTGTGCACCACCTGGGTGCCCACGCCACGGCGGCGGACCAGGAGCCCCTTGTCGACGAGGGTCTGGATGCCCTGGCGGACGGTGGGGCGGGACAGGCCGAGCCGCCCCGCGAGCTCGACCTCGTTGCCCAGCAGGCTTCCCGAACCGAGCACTCCGCGCTGGATCGCGGACTCCAGCTGCTGCGCGAGCTGGTAGTAGAGCGGAACGGGGCTGCTGCGGTCGAGCGTGAAATCGAGGCCCACGGGCGGGGCGGCTGCCGTCGCTCGTGGGGATCCGGTGGTCCGGCGGACGGGAACCCTTGCCATCGCATCGTCCTGACGGTCGGTCGTGACGTTCGGTCCTGAAGGCGGCCGGTGCGGGAGGCCGCGGGTCCGTTCCCGCGCCGGCCGCCGCTGGGTCAGGAGTGACTGGGGAAGCCGAGGTTGATGCCTCCGTCGGACGGGTCCGGCCAGCGGGTGGTGATCACCTTGCCCTGGGTGTAGAAGGCGATGCCGTCGTTGCCGTAGATGTGCAGGTCGCCGAAGAGGGAGTCCTTCCAGCCGCCGAAGGAGTGGTAGCCGACGGGCACCGGGATCGGCACGTTGATGCCGACCATGCCCGCCTGGACCTCCAGCTGGAAGCGGCGCGCGGCGCCGCCGTCCCGGGTGAAGATCGCGGTGCCGTTGCCCCAGCGGGAGCTGTTGATGAGCTTGATGGCGTCGTCGTAGGTGTCGGCGCGCACCACGCACAGCACCGGGCCGAAGATCTCGTCCTTGTACGCGTCCGCCGTCACCGGCACCTTGTCGAGCAGCGAGACGCCGAGGAAGAAGCCCTCCGCGCACTCGGGGTGTCCCTCGACCGAGTAGCCGGTGCCGTCGACGACGACCTCCGCGCCCTGGGCCGCCGCACCGGTGACGTACGAGGCGACCTTGTCGCGGTGCTCGCGGGTGATGAGCGGGCCCATCTCGGAGGCCGGGTCGTTGCCAGGGCCGATGTTGAGGCCCTTGGCGCGCTCGGCGATCTTGGCGACCAGCTCGTCGCCGGTGTCGCCCACCGCGACCACGACCGACACGGCCATGCAGCGCTCGCCGGCCGAGCCGTACGCGGCGTTGATGGCCTGGTCGGCGGCGAAGTCCAGGTCGGCGTCGGGAAGGACGAGCATGTGGTTCTTGGCGCCGCCCAGGGCCTGTACGCGCTTGTCGTGCTCGACGCCCTTGAGCTGGATGTACTTGGCGATCGGCGTGGAGCCGACGAAGGAGACCGCGACGACGTCCGGGTGCTCCAGGAGCCGGTCCACGGCCACCTTGTCGCCCTGCACGATGTTCAGCACACCGTCCGGCAGGCCCGCCTCGGAGGCCAGCTCCGCCAGCCGGAAGGAGGCCGACGGGTCCTTCTCGCTCGGCTTGAGCACGAAGGTGTTGCCGCAGGCGATGGCGAGCGGGAACATCCACATCGGCACCATGGCCGGGAAGTTGAACGGCGTGATGCCGGCGACGACGCCCAGCGGCTGGCGGATCGAGGCGACGTCGACGCGGCTGGAGACCTGGGTGGACAGCTCGCCCTTGAGCTTCTCGGAGATGCCGCAGGCCAGTTCGACGATCTCCATGCCTCGCGCGACCTCGCCGAGCGCGTCGGAGTGCACCTTGCCGTGCTCGGCGGTGATCAGCTCGGCGATCTCGTCGCGGTGCGCGTCCAGCAGCTCGCGGTACTTGAACAGGACCGCCGTGCGCTTGGCGAGCGAGGCGCTTCCCCAGCTCTCGAACGCGGCCCGCGCGGTGGCGACGGCGGCGTCCACCTCGTCCACGGAGGCGAAGCCGACCTGCTTCTCCTGGGCGCCGGTGGCCGGGTTGTAGACCGGGCCGAAGCGTCCGGAGGCGGACTCGACGGGCTTGCCGCCGATCCAGTGGGTGATGGTCTTCATGGTGCGGGGGCCTTTCGTGGGCGGGGAGTTCAAGAAGTCGGGGTCACAGGTGGCGGCGGCGGCCGGCGACCTGGCCGTCGTAGCGTTCGCGGGCGGTCGACGCGGCTTCGCGCGAGGCCACTTCGGCGACGGGTACGTCCCACCAGGCCTCGGCGGGCGGTGCGGTGGGCGTCGGGTCGGTCTCGACGTACACGCAGGTCGGCCGGTCCGAGGCGCGCGCTTCGGCCAGCGCGTCGCGCAGTTCCCGTACGGTCTTGGCGCGGAGGACGTCCATGCCGAGGCTCGCGGCGTTGGCGGCCAGGTCCACCGGGAGCGGGGCTCCGGAGAAGGTGCCGTCGGCGGCGCGATAACGGTAGGCGGTGCCGAAGCGCTCGCCGCCGGTCTCCTCGGAGAGGCCGCCGATGGAGGCGTAGCCGTGGTTCTGGATCAGGACCAGGTTGACGGGCAGGCCTTCTTGGACGGCGGTGACGATCTCGGTCGGCATCATCAGATAGGTGCCGTCGCCGACCAGCGACCAGACCGGCGTGCCGGGGGCGGCCTGCTGGACGCCGATGCCGGCCGGGATCTCGTAGCCCATGCAGGAGAAGCCGTACTCCAGGTGGTACTGGCGCGGGCCGCGCGCCCGCCACAGCTTGTGCAGGTCGCCGGGGAGCGAGCCGGCCGCGTTGATGACCACGTCGTCGTCGCCGACGACGGCGTCCAGCGCGCCGAGGACCTGTGTCTGGGTGGGCACGGCGGAGTCCTCCGCCCGGTAGGCGGCCTCGACGACGTCGTCCCAACGTGCCTTGCCCGCGCGGTACTCGGCCTCGTACGCCGCGTCGACACGGTGGCCGGACAGCCCCTCCGTGAGCGCCTCCAGACCCGTCCGCGCGTCCGCGACCAGCGTCCGGGCAGCGAGCTTGTGGGCGTCGAAGGCGGTGATGTTGAGGTTGACGAACCGTACGCCGTCCTTCTGGAACAGCGTGTGGGACGCGGTGGTGAAGTCGGTGTACCGGGTGCCGACGCCGATGATCAGGTCGGCGGTGCGGGCGATGTCGTCGCAGACGGCGGTGCCGGTGTGGCCGATGCCGCCGAGGTCGGCGGGGTGGTCGTGGCGCAGCGAACCCTTGCCCGCCTGGGTGGAGGCGACGGGGATGCCGGTGGCGTCGGCCAGGGCCTTGAGCGCGCCCTCGGCCTCGCTGTGGTGGACTCCCCCGCCGGCGACGATCAGCGGGCGCCGGGCGGCGCGGATCGCCCGTACGGCTTCGGCGAGTTCGACCGGGTCGGGGGCGGGGCGGCGTACCCGCCAGACGCGCTCGGCGAAGAACTCCTCCGGCCAGTCGTACGCCTCCGCCTGTACGTCCTGTGGCAGGGCGAGGGTGACGGCGCCGGTGTCGGCGGGGTCGGCCAGGACGCGCATCGCGTTCAGCGCGGAGGGGATGAGCATCTCCGGGCGGGTGATCCGGTCGAAGTAGCGGGAGACCGGCCGCAGCGTGTCGTTGACGGAGACGTCGGCCTCGACGGGGTGTTCCAGTTGCTGGAGCAGCGGGTCGGCGGGCCGCGTCGCGAAGTAGTCGCCGGGCAGGAGCAGCACCGGGAGGCGGTTGATGGTCGCGAGGGCGGCGCCGGTGACGAGGTTGGTGGCGCCGGGGCCGATGGAGGTGGTGACGGCCTGGGCGGACAGGCGGTTGAGCTGGCGGGCGTAGCCGACCGCCGCGTGCACCATGGACTGTTCGTTGCGGCCCTGGTGGAACGGCATGGAGTCCTCGCCGGCCTCCAGAAGTGCCTGGCCGATGCCCGCCACATTGCCGTGGCCGAAGATGCCCCAGGTGCCGGCGATCAGCCGGTGGCGTACGCCGTCGCGCTCGCTGTACTGCGCGGACAGGAAGCGCACCAGGGCCTGTGCTGTGGTCAGGCGGCGGGTGGTGGTGCTCATCAGGACCTCTCGGGGGCGGTGTACAGGGGCAGCCGGGGGTCGACCGGCTGCTCGGGCCAGGTACCCCGGATCCAGGCATGGTCGGGGTGGTCGCAGATCAGCCAGGAGCGGTCGGTGCCGGGGCCCGCCATGACGTTCAGGTAGTACATGTCGTGTCCGGGCACGGCCATGGAGGGTCCGTGCCAGCCGTCCGGGATGAGGACGACATCGCCGTCGCGCACCTCGGCGAGCACGTCGGTGCCGTTGCCGTGGCCCGAGGGCGAGACCCGCTGGTAGCCGAGGCCGGGCGTGCCCTCATGGGCGGCGAACTCGAAGTAGTAGACCTCTTCGAGCTCGGACTCCTCGCCGGGGCGGTGCTCGTCGTGCTTGTGCGGCGGGAAGGAGGACCAGTTGCCGCCGGGGGTGATCACCTCGACGGCGATCAACTTGTCGCACTCGAAAACCCCGGCGGCGCCGAAGTTGTTGACCTGACGGGAGCAGTTCCCGGTGCCGCGCAGCTCGACCGGCACTGAGGAAGCGGGTCCGTAGCGGGCGGGCAGGCGCCGGGTGCAGCGTGCGCCGGTGAGCGCGAACCGCCCGCCGTCGCGCGAGGCGATCGAGACCTGGGCGTCGCGGGGAACGTACGCGAAGTCGGTGACCCCGCTGAAGACGCTCTCGCGGCCGGTCAGCCGGAACGTGTCGCCGCCGACCGCGACGGTGCAGCCGCCGGACAGCGGGAGCACGATCCACTCGCTGTCGCCGGTGTCGAAGCTGTGCCAGCCGCCGGGCGGCAGTTCGAGCACCCGCAGGCTGGAGTAGCCCCAGCCGGCCGACTCGGGGGTGACGTCCACGGTGTAGGCGTCGGCGGTGGCCTTGCCCGCGGGAAGGTGGTGCGTGGTGGTCATCGGGAGTGGCTCCTCTACGGGAATCGGCAGGCCTACGGGAGTCAGAGCAGGCCGACCGCGGTGTCCACCGCGGTCTCCACGCTGCCTTCGGCGGGATACAGCAGCGACCGGCCGACGACCATGCCCTGGACGGTGGGCAGCCGCAGGGCCTTGCGCCATCTCTCGTACGCGCCCTCCTGGTCCCGGCCGACCTCGCCGCCGAGCAGCACGGCGGGCAGCGTGGAGGCCTCCAGCACCTCGGCCATGTCGTCGGGGTCGTCGGTGACCGGCAGTTTGAGCCAGGTGTAGGCCGAGGTGCCGCCCAGGCCGGAGGCGATGGCGATGGACCGGGTGACGGCCTCGGCGCTCAGGTCGTTGCGGACCGTGCCCTCCACCCGGCGGGATATGAACGGCTCGACGAACAGCGGCAGTCGGCGTGCCGCCATGTCGTCGACGGCGCGGGCGGTGGTCTCCAGAGTCTCCAGCGAACCGGGGTCGTCGTAGTCGATGCGCACCAGCAGCTTTCCGGCGTCGAAGCGGAGCCGCTCGATGTCCTCGGCGCGGTGGCCGGTGAAGCGGTCGTCCATCTCGAAGGAGGCGCCGGCGAGTCCCCCGCGGTTCATGGAGCCCATCACGACCTTGTTCTCCAGGACGCCGAGGAGCAGCAGGTCGTCCAGGATGTCGGCGGTGGCGAGCACCCCGTCCACTCCGGGCCTGGACAGCGCGGTGCAGAGGCGTTCCAGGAGGTCGGCGCGGTTGGCCATGGCCAGGCGGTGGTCGCCGACACCGAGGGCGCCGCGCGCGGGGTGGTCCGCGGCCACGATCATCAGGCGGCCGCTGTCACCGATCAGCGGGCGGCGGACCCGGCGGGCGGCCGCTTCGGCGATGGCCTCCGGGTGCCGGGCGCGCACCGTGACGAGGTCGGGGATGCTGATACTCAAGACAGGCTCCGTTCAGGGGTGGCGTCGGTCGACCGGGTGCGAGGAGGGCGTCGGCCTCGGACTGGGGCAGCAGTCGCGTATGAGGAGGTCGTGCGCCTCGGACTCGGTCAGCCGCGCGCGAGGAGGTCCTCGACCTCGGTCTCGGTCGGCATCGCGGAGGAGCAGGCGAGTCGGGAGGCGACGAGCGCGCCGGCCGCGTTGGCGTACCGGATGGTCTTCTCCAGCTCCCAGCCGGACAGCAGACCGTGGCAGAGGGAACCGCCGAACGCGTCTCCGGCGCCGAGGCCGTTGACGACCTCCACCGGTACCGGCGGGACCTCGGCGACGGTGCCGTCGCGGTGGACGGCCAGGACTCCCTTGGGGCCCTGTTTGACGACCGCGAGTTCCACGCCGGCTTCCAGCAGGGCTTCGGCGCAGGCCCGTGGTTCGCGTACGCCGGTGGCGATCTCGCACTCGTCGAGGTTGCCGACGCCGACGGTGGCGTGCCGCAGGGCCTCGGCGTAGTACGGGCGCGCCTCGTCGGGGTTCTTCCAGAACATGGGGCGCCAGTCGAGGTCGAAGACCGTGGTGCCGGACTTGGCGCGCGCCTTCAGGGCGGCGAGCGTGGCCGAGCGGCTGGGCTCCTCGCTCAGGCCGGTGCCGGTGATCCAGAAGATGCGGGCCGCGCGGATCGCGAAGAAGTCCAGCTCGTCGGTCCGGATCTCCAGGTCCGGCGCCTTGGGCCGCCGGTAGAAGTACAGCGGGAAATCGTCCGGCGGAAAGATCTCGCAGAACGTGATCGGCGTGGGGTACGCGTCGACGGGTGTGACCCAGCGGTCGTCGACGCCGAACTCGTTGAGCGCCTGGTGGAGGTAGGTGCCGAAGGGGTCCTGTCCGGTGCGCGTGATGACCGCGGTGGCCCGGCCCAGGCGCGCGGCGGCCACCGCGACATTGGCCGCCGAGCCGCCGAGGAACTTTCCGAAGGTCTCGACCTGCGCGAGCGGCACACCGGTCTGCAGGGGATAGAGATCGACGCCGATGCGTCCCATGGTGATGACGTCGAAGGACTCAGCGTCGAAGGATTCAGCGGACTCAGGCATGCGTGACGCTCCTGATGCGTGGGAAGCGGGCAACGGGGCGCCCGATGCCTCTTAGGTGTAGGACCCGGAGTGAGTCGCTGTCAAGACTTTGTACTGACATTCGGACCTGCTCAGGAAATGATGTCTTAACAAAGTATTGACAGGTGGGTGCATCAGGGACTTGTATCCCGTCCCAACGAAACAGCCGCGTCACCGGCACATGACCCGGACATCCCGTCCGGGTCCCCGCACGGGCCTCGCGCCCCCCGCGCCGTCCCGTTCCCTTTCCCCCCGTCGCACAGTGAGGTGCTGGAAAGATGGACCGCACGCTTCACCCCCGCTCTCGGAGAATCGCCCCACTCGTCGCGATGGCGGCGGCGTCCGCGCTCCTCGTCGCGGGCTGCTCCAGCAGCTCCGGCGGCAAGAAGTCCGAGGAGAGCGGAGACAGTGCCTCCGCAGGCAAGGCCAACACGCCCCGCATGACGGTCGCGCTGGTCACCCACCAGTCGCCCGGCGACACGTTCTGGGACATCGTCCGCAAGGGCGCCGAGGCCGCGGCCGCCAAGGACAACATCAAGCTCGTCTACTCGGCCGACCCGAACGCGGGCAGCCAGGCCAACCTGGTCCAGAACGCCATCGACCAGAAGGTCGACGGCATAGCGATCACCCTCGCCAAGCCGGACGCCCTCAAGGACGTCGTGAGCAAGGCGAAGGCGGCCGGCATCCCGGTGGTCGGCCTCAACTCGGGTGTGAGCGACTGGAAGAAGCTGGGCCTGCTGCAGTTCTTCGGGCAGGACGAGACCGTGGCGGGCGAGGGTCTCGGCAACAAGCTGAACTCGCTCGGCGCCAAGAACGCCGTCTGTGTGATCCAGGAGCAGGGCAACATCGGACTCACCCAGCGCTGCGACGGCGTGAAGAAGACGTTCAGCGGCAAGGTCGAGAACCTGTACGTCAACGGCACCGACATGCCGTCGGTGAAGTCGACGATCACCGCGAAGCTCAAGCAGAACAGCTCCATCGACCACGTGATCACGCTCGGCGCGCCGATCGCGCTGACAGCCACGCAGTCGGTGAGCGACGCGGGCAGCAAGGCCAAGGTCGCCACCTTCGACCTCAACAAGGACCTGACCGGCGCCATCAGCAAGGGCACCGTCGAGTTCGCGGTCGACCAGCAGCCCTACCTCCAGGGTTACCTGGCGGTCGACTCCCTGTGGCTCTACAAGACCAACGGCAACTACAGCGGCGGTGGCGAGCAGCCGATCCTGACCGGCCCGGCCTTCGTCGACAAGTCCAACGTCGACGCTGTCGCCAAGTTCGCCGCGAAGGGCACCCGGTGACGAAGATGACCCAGCAGGCTGAGCCGGCGGTGACCATACCGCCGGCCTCCGGCCCCAAGGAGACCGACGGGCGGACCGCGCAGCGCTCCCTGGCGCTGCGGCTGCTCGCCCGGCCCGAGGTCGGCGTGTTCCTCGGCGCAGTCGCCGTGTTCGTCTTCTTCCTCATCGCGGCGCCCGCGGTGCGCTCCGGCAGCTCGATGGCGACGGTGCTCTACCAGTCGTCGACGATCGGCATCATGGCGCTGCCCGTGGCCCTGCTGATGATCGGCGGCGAGTTCGACCTGTCGTCCGGCGTCGCCGTGATCACCTCGGCGCTGACCGCGAGCATGCTCAGCTACCAGCTGACCATGAACGTCTGGATGGGCGTGATCGTCGCGCTCGTCGTGTCCCTCGCGATCGGCGCGTTCAACGGCTGGATGATGGTCCGCACCGGGCTGCCGAGCTTCCTGGTCACCCTCGGCACCTTCCTGATCCTGCAAGGCGTGAACCTCGCGGTCACCAAGCTGATCACCAACAACGTGGCGACCGACGACATCAGCACCATGGACGGCTTCGACCAGGCGAAGAAGGTCTTCGCCTCGTCCTTCGACGTCGGCGGCGTCCAGGTGAAGATCACCATCGTGTGGTGGCTGGTCTTCGCGGCCATCGCGACCTGGGTGCTGCTGCGCACCAAGTACGGCAACTGGATCTTCGCGGTCGGCGGCAACCAGGACAGCGCCCGCGCGGTCGGCGTGCCGGTGACCTTCACCAAGATCACGCTGTTCATGCTGGTCGGTTTCGGCGCCTGGTTCATCGGCATGCACCAGCTGTTCTCCTTCAACACCGTGCAGTCGGGCGAGGGTGTCGGCCAGGAGTTGATCTACATCGCCGCGGCGGTGATCGGCGGCTGTCTGCTGACCGGCGGCTACGGCTCCGCGATCGGCCCGGTCTTCGGTGCCTTCATGTTCGGCATGGTGCAGCAGGGCATCGTCTACGCCGGCTGGAACCCCGACTGGTTCAAGGCCTTCCTCGGCGTGATGCTGCTCGGCGCCACGCTCATCAATCTGTGGGTCCGCCGCACGGCGACCCGGAGGTGAACTGACTCATGGCAAGCAACGGATCCGGACCCGTCGGCGCGATCCTCAAGGACACGCCGCCCGAGGACGGCACCGCCCCCCTCGTCGAACTGCGCAACGCGGGCAAGACCTACGGCAACATCCGCGCCCTGCACGGCGTGTCCCTGACCGTGCGGCCCGGCAAGGTCACGTGCGTGCTCGGCGACAACGGCGCCGGCAAGTCGACCCTCATCAAGATCATCTCGGGTCTGCACCAGCACACCGAGGGTGAATTCCTCGTCGACGGCGTCCCGGTGCGCTTCAGCACCCCGCGCGAGGCCCTCGACAAGGGCATCGCCACCGTCTACCAGGACCTGGCCACCGTGCCGTTGATGCCGGTGTGGCGGAACTTCTTCCTCGGCTCCGAGATGACCAAGGGCCCCTGGCCCGTGCGCCGCCTCGACATCGCCCGCATGAAGCAGACCGCCGACGAGGAACTGCGCAACATGGGCATCGTCCTCGACGACCTCGACCAGCCCATCGGCACCCTCTCCGGCGGCCAGCGTCAGTCCGTGGCCATCGCCCGCGCCGTGTACTTCGGCGCCCGCGTCCTCATCCTCGACGAGCCGACCGCCGCGCTCGGCGTCAAGCAGTCCGGAGTCGTCCTCAAGTACATCGCCGCCGCCCGCGACCGCGGTCTCGGCGTCATCTTCATCACCCACAACCCGCACCACGCCTACATGGTCGGCGACCACTTCAGCGTGCTCCGCCTCGGCACCATGGAGCTCAGCGCCGACCGCAACGAGGTCAGCCTCGAAGAGCTCACCAACCACATGGCCGGCGGCGCCGAACTCGCCGCGCTCAAGCACGAGTTGGCGCAGGTACGCGGCGTCGACGTCGAGGAACTCCCCGAAGCGGAAGACCTCCAGGCACCCGTGGCGGCCTCCTCCGAAGGGACCTCCTGAGATGACCACTCCCCTCGACCGCATCCGGGTCGGCTCGGCCCCCGACTCCTGGGGCGTCTGGTTCCCCGACGACCCGCAGCAGGTCCCGTGGGAACGGTTCCTGGACGAGGTCGCCGAGGCCGGCTACTCCTGGATCGAGCTCGGCCCGTACGGCTATCTGCCGACCGACCCGGCCCGGCTCACCGCCGAGATCGACAAGCGAGCTCTCAAGGTGTCGGCCGGCACGATCTTCACCGGGCTGCACCGCGGACCGTCCGTCTGGGACGCCACGTGGAAGCACGTCAGCGAGGTCGCCTCGCTCACCCAGGCCATGGGCGCCCAGCACCTGGTCGTCATCCCGTCCTTCTGGCGGGACGACAAGACCGCCGAGATCCTCGAACCGCCGGAGCTGACCGCCGAGCAGTGGGCCCACCTGACCAAGGGCATGGAACGGCTCGGCCACGAGGTCAAGGAGACCTACGGCCTCGACATCGTCGTCCACCCGCACGCGGACACCCACATCGACACCGAGGACCACGTCGAGCGCTTCCTCGACTCGACCGACTCCGACCTGGTCAACCTGTGCCTGGACACCGGGCACTACGCCTACTGCGGCGGCGACAGCGTCAAGCTCATCGAGACCTACGGCGAGCGCATCGGCTATCTGCACCTCAAGCAGGTCGACCCCGCCATCCTCGCCGACGTCGTCAAGAACGAGGTGCCGTTCGGCCCCGCAGTGCAACGCGGTGTGATGTGCGAACCCCCGTCGGGCGTACCGGAGTTGGAGCCGGTGCTGGTCGCCGCCCAGCGTCTGGGCGTGGAGCTGTTCGCCATCGTCGAGCAGGACATGTACCCGTGCGAGCCGGACAAGCCGCTGCCGATCGCCGTACGCACCCGCAAGTTCCTCCGCTCCTGCGGCGCCTGACCATCTGAAGGGACCATCGACCACCATGACTCAGCGCGGAACACTCGGGGTGGCCGTCATCGGCACGGGCCGGATGGGGGCCGACCACGTACGCCGGATCTCCGAGGTCATCAGCGGGGCGCGGGTGACCGCCGTCGTGGACATCGACGCCGAGCGGGCCAAGCAGCTCGCCGACGGCATCGACGGCTGCACGGCGTACACCGACCCGGCCGCCGCCCTGGCCGCCGACGACGTCGACGCCGTGATCATCGCCTCCCCCGGCCCGGCTCACGAGGCGGCGCTGCTCGCCGCCTTCGAGCACGATCTGCCGGTGCTGTGCGAGAAGCCGCTCACCCCGGACGCGGCCTCCGCGCTGCGCGTCATGGAGGCCGAGCAGAAGCTCGGGCACCGGAGGGTCCAGGTCGGGTTCATGCGGCGGTACGACGCCGAGTACATGAAGCTCAAGTCCCTGCTGGACAGCGGCGAGCTGGGCCGGCCGCTGATGCTGCACAACCGGCACCGCAACGCCGACGTGCTGTCGTACTACACCGAGCAGATGCTGATCAACGACTCGGTGGTGCACGAGATGGACGCCGCCCGCTGGCTGCTCGACCAGGAGATCACCGCGGTCACGGTGATGAAGCCGAGGCCTTCCGGCAACGCGCCCGAGGGCGTGTCGGACCCACAGTTCGTCGTGTTCGAGACGGACGGCGGCGTCCTCGTCGACGTGGAGATCTACGCCAACTGCCGCTTCGGCTACCAGGTACAGGCCGAGGCCGTCTGCGAGAGCGGCACCGCGCGGATCGGCGAGGCCCACGGGATGCTCGTCAACGCCGGTGGCCGGTGGGGCGGTTCGATCGCCCCGGACTTCGTGGAGCGGTTCGAGGAGGCGTACGACCGCGAGGTGCAGGCCTGGGTCGACGCCACCCTGCGCGGCGAGGTCACCGGCCCCAGCAGCTGGGACGGATACGCGGCGGCGGCCGTCTGCGAGGCGGGCGTCCGCGCCCAGGCCGAGGGCCGCCGGACCGAGGTCGAACTGGTCGAACGCCCCGCCCTCTACCGCTGACACGACGGACACCCGTACGTCTCCGGGGCGGCCTCGTCACGTCGACGAGGCCGCCTCAGGTGCGTAGCCGAGGACTCCCTTGATTTCCAGGTAGTCGTGGAAGCCGAACTCGCCCCACTCCCGGCCGTTTCCGCTCTTCTTGTAGCCGCCGAACGGACAGGCGAAGTCGAACCCGTCGTTGACCGCGACCCACCCCGCCCGGATGCGGCGGGCGACGGCGCGGGCGCTTTCGAGGTCCGCGCCGGCCACGTATCCGGCGAGGCCGTACTCCGTGTCGTTCGCGATCTCGACGGCGTGGTCCACACTGTCGTAGCCCAGGATGGTCAGCACCGGCCCGAAGATCTCCTCGCGGGCGATGGTCATGTCGTTCGCGACATGGGCGAAGACGGTGGGCTTGACGTAGTAGCCCTTCTCCAAACCGTCCGGGCGTCCGGTGCCGCCTGTCACCAGGGTGGCGCCCTCGTCGATGCCCTGCTGGATCAGCCCCTGGATCTTCTCGAACTGGGCCTCTGAAACCACCGGCCCCATCACGAAGTCGCCGCCCGGGTCGCCCACGGTGATCCGGGACGCGGTCTCCTGGGCGATGACCATGGCCTCTGCCATACGGGTGCTGGGCACCAGCATGCGCGACGGCGCGCTGCATGTCTGTCCGGAGTTGCCCATCATGGTGGCCACGCCCTTGCCGACGTTCTCGGCGAAGGACGCGTCGTCGAGGACGATGTTCGGGCTCTTGCCGCCCAGCTCCTGTGTCACCCGCTTGACGGTGGGCGCGGCGTTCCTCGCGATCTCGATGCCCGCGCGCGTCGAACCGGTGAAGGAGACCATGTCGACCCCGGGATGACGGGAGAGCGGCACCCCCACGCCCGGGCCGTCGCCCTGAACGAGGTTGAACACACCGGCGGGAACACCCGCGGCATCCAGGATCTCGGCGAAGATCTGCCCGGTGAAGGGCGACTGCTCCGACGGCTTGAGCACCACGGTGCACCCCGTCGCCAGCGCGGGGAAGACCTTCACCGCGATCTGGTTCATGGGCCAGTTCCACGGGGTGATCAGACCGCAGACGCCGATCGGCTCCTTGACGACGAGCGTGGCGCCACGCCGTTCCTCGAAGACGAAGTCCTTGAGCACCGCGATCGCCGTCGTCAGATGCCCGGCCCCGAGCCCCACTTGGAAGCCGTGGGCGAGCGCGGTCGGCGCGCCCATCTCCTCGGTCAGCGCCGCGGCGAGGTCGCCGGCCCGCTTCTGGTACACGTCGAGGATGTTCTGGAGCACCTCGACCCGCTCCGTGCCCGTGGTCGTCGACCAGTCGGGAAAGGCCCGCCGCGCCGCCGCGACCGCCCGGTCCACATCGGCGGCCGAGCCGGCCGCCACCTTGCCGCAGACCTCCTCGGTGGCGGGATTCACGACCTCCGAGGTCCGCGGCTCCGCCGGGTCGGTCCACTGGCCGCCGATGTAGAACTTCAGGTATTCGCGCATGGTCACTGCGTCCCTTCCGCGTACCAGGTCCGGAACTCGTCGTAGCTCGGCATTTCCTCGGAGTTCGCCTTCGGGTCGACCGCCACGTGAATGACTCCTGGTTTGCCGCTGGCGTACGCGCGCTTGATGGCGGGTGCGATGTCCTCGTCACGTTCGACGTATTCGCCGTGGCAGCCGAACCCTTCGGCGACCTTGTCCAGCCGCGTGTTCCGGCTCCAGTGCACGCCGGTCTCCAGCGACCCCTGCCCGAAGGTGCGCTTGTAGACGCCCACTTCGAGGCCCCAGGCGTAGTCGACGCCCACGACACAGACGAGAGGCAGGTTCAGGCGTGCGGCCGTCTCCAGCTCCGCGATGTGGAACTGGAAGGACGAGTCCCCGGTGATCAGCATCAGGGGACGTTTTCCGCCTTCCGCCACCGAGGCGCCCACGGCGTAGGGAAGCCCCGTGCCCAGGTGGCCGAAGTTCTGGTTCCACATCACGTCATGGGGCTTCGCCTGGGAATAGGTCCAGCCGAAAATGGTGGTGGCACCGCCGTCGCGGACCATGATGCCGTCCTTCGGGAAGACCTTGGTCGCTTCGACGATCAGGCGTGCGGGATGTACGGGAGACATGCCGGAGGGGGCCGTTTCCGCGAGCTCCGCCAATTGGGCCGCGTCCTGTGTGATCCAGCCCGCGAGTTCCGGTGACGCGGTGCGCGGTGAATCCTTGAGGGCGTCGACGAGTTGCGGAACGATCGCGCGCAGGTCACCCACCAGCGGCACGTCGACCGGACGGTTCACGCCGATCGCCTCGGGATCCTGCTCGACGAGAATCCATGTGCGGTGGGCTTCGTTCGCGACCCAGTGGCGCCCGCGTCCGTAGTGGACGGGTTCGCCGAGTTCCGTGCCGATGGCAAGACACAGGTCGGACTGGACCACCGCGTCGATCGCGGCCGCGGAGAAGCCATAGGGGAAGGTGCGGTCTTCGAGTCCCTGGATGTACGAGGTGCCGCCCGACGTCTGAATGACCGGGCAGGCCATCGCGTCGGCGAGCGCCTTGACCGGCTCCCCGGCACGGGAGGTATGGACGCCATGGCCCACGAGGAGAATCGGTTGCTTCGCCGCGCGGATGGCCTTCACGGCCTCGGCGATCCGGTCCGCACCGGCCGTCTGGCCGACCAGGCGATACGCGGCGGGCGGCAACGGCGGTGGCACGTCCAGCTCTTGCTGGATCACATGGGAGGGGTACTCGATGTACACCGGGCCCGGTGTCCCGGTCAGTGCCTTGCGCAGGCCCTCGCGGATGACTTCGTCGGTCTGGTCGGCGTATTCGATGCTGGCGCAGTACTTGACCGAGGGCTCGAACAACTCGGCCTGCTTGACGAACTGGATACGGCCGCGGCGCACCCGTTGTTCCGTGATCCGCGCCCGTTGTCCGCCGAGGAAGACGACCGGGGAGTTCTCGACCTTGGCACACATCATGGCGCCGGCGAGGTTGGCGACACCCGGGCCCAGGGTGCCGATGCACACCGCGGCCTTTCCGGTCATACGCGAGACCGCTTCCGCCATGAATCCGGCGGACTCCTCGTGGTGCGGCGCGACCACGTTCCAGCCGCGTTCCTCGGCGAGATGGAACATGTGGACGAAGTTCGGGTCCGGTATGCCGAAGATGGTGTTGATGCCCTCGGCTTCGAAGAGCTGCAGGATGCGCTCATACACCTTTACCGTCATGAGTTCTTGCTGCCTTTCGTGGCCATCGCGAAGCTCTCGCGGATGTGGTCGGCATGGGCCGAGGGGACGACCGGCAGGATCCAGGGGTCGGCCGTGTCGCGGATGGCGGCGATCTCCTCACCGACCTGCTCGATCGACCAGGACGGCCGGTACACGCCCGGGGTCTCGGCGACGAAGGCCCTCGCCACCCGGCCCGCGATCGACACCAGCATCTCCCCGGTGACCGAACAGGACTCGTGGGCGAGCCAGCCGACGACCGGCGCCGTCAACTCCGGTCCCATGGGCGGAAAGGCCGAGGTGTCGATTCCCTCGGCCATACGCGTCAGGGCACCGGGAACGATGACGTTGCACCGCACACCCGCGGCGGCCCCTTCGAGCGCGACCACGTTGGACAGCCCGATCATGCCCGCCTTGGCCATGCCGTAGTTGGCGACGCGGTGGTTGCCGTACAGACCGCCGATCGACGAGGTCAGCACGACGCGGCCGTAACCCGCCTTGCACATCAGGGGAAACGCCGGCCGCACGACATGGAAGGCGCCCCGCAGATGGACGTCCAGGACGGCGTCGAAGTCCTCGTACGTCATCTCCGTGAGCGACGCCGGGCGTACGATCCCGGCGTTGTGGATGAGGACGTCGATCCGGCCGTAGTGATCGAGCGCCGACTCGATGATCGCCCGGCCGCCCCCGGCCGTCGCCACGGACTCGGTGCAGGCGACGGCCTCACCACCCGCTGCCCTGATCTCCTGGACCACGTTGTCGGCCGGCCCGGTGTCGACGCCGTCGCCGCTCAGGCTGCCGCCCGGGTCGTTGACGAGGACCTTGGCCCCCTTCGAGCCGAGCAGCAGGGCGTAGGTGCGCCCCAGCCCCCGGCCGGCGCCGGTGATCACGGCTACGCGATCGTCGAATCTGAGGTCGGACATGGGGTGTTCCTCTCGCGACGCGGGTGGGATGCGGGGCCGGTGCTCGTCATGTGTCCAGCACGAGGCCCTGCATCCCGCCCGCGTCGCGCCATGCCTGGAGCAGGTCCTCGAAGGCGTAGAAGCCGGGCCAGTAGGGCTCGCCCAGGTGCGACCGGATCAGCTGCTCGCCCTCGTTGTTGTAGTAGCCGGGCGTGCATTCCCGCTGGAAGCCGGTGTTGTCGACCGCGGTCTCCTTGACGGTCGCGCACCACTGGTCCTGGGCTTCCGCGGTGGGTTCCACGGTCGAGGCACCGCGCGCCAGCGTCTCTTTGATGACGTACGCGATGTGGTGGGCCTGCTGCTCGAACATCGCCGTCGTGCTCGCGGTCACGCCGCCCTGGAGGAACCCCGTGAAGAACTGGTTAGGGAAGCCGTGGCTCATGACGCCGTGCAGGGTGCGGTAGCCCTTGGCCCAGTGGTCGTAGAGCGACAGGCCGTCGCGGCCGGTGAACGGCCGGATGCCGAGGCGGCGGTCGAGGTCGGTGGTGATCTCGAAGCCGCTGGCGAAGATGACGCAGTCGACCTCGTGCTCGACACCGTGGGCGATGATGCCCTTCGCGGTGATGCGTTCCACGCCTTTGGTGTCCGACACGTCGACGAGGGTGACGTTCGGGCGGTTGAAGGCCGGCAGGTACTCGTCGTTGAAGCAGGGCCGCTTGCACAGGAAGCGGTAGTAGGGCTTGAGTGCTTCCGCCGTCCTCTTGTCCTCGACCGTGGCGTCGACGCGGTCGCGCAGCCGCTGCATCGCCCGATAGTCCTGGACCTCCCTGAGCTCCAGGAACTTCTCCGGATTCGCCAGCGCGGCCCAGCCGCCCGTGGCGTCCAGATGTGCGGCGAGGTTGCGGCTGACCTCGGTCCAGCCGTCGCAGACGAGGTCCGGCTGGCCCGGCGCGAAGGCCTCGAACGCGGCGGTGTGGAAGTTGCGTTGCCGCTCCTTCTGCCAGCCCGGTTCCAGCGTCTTCACCCATGCGGGATCGGTCGGCACGTTGCCGCGCTCGTCTATGTACGAAGGTGTGCGCTGGAAGACGTACAGGTGCTGGGCGGACCGGGCGAGGTGCGGGACCACCTGGATACCGCTCGCTCCCGTGCCGATGACGGCGACCCGCTTGTCGGCGAGCTTGTCGAGCCCGCCGCTCATGTCGCCGCCGGTGTACGCGTAGTCCCAGCGCGCCGTGTGGATGGTGTGCCCCTCGAAGTCCGTGATACCGGGGATTCCGGGGAGTTTCGGCCGGTTGAACGGTCCCTGGCACATGACGACGAAGCGGGCGCGGATGTCGTCGCCGCGGTTGGTGCCGATCCGCCAGCGCAGAATCGAGTCGTCCCACTCCAGCGAGCGGATCAGGGTGCTGAAGACCGCCTTGTCGTAGAGCCCGAAGTGCTTCCCGATGCGCTGGCAGTGCTCGAAGACCTCGTCCCCGAAGGAGTACTTCTGCTTCGGGATGTAGCCGGTCTCTTCGAGCATCGGCAGGTAGCAGTAGCAGTCCGTGTCGCACTGGATGCCGGGGTAGCGGTTCCAGTACCAGGCGCCGCCGAAGTCCCCGCCCAGTTCGATGACCCGGAAGCTGGAGACGCCGGCCTGCTGGATCCGGGCCGCGGCGATGAGGCCCGACAGACCGCCACCGAGGATCGCCACCTCGATGTCGTCCGAGATCGGGGGCCGGGGCACGACCGGCGTGTACGGATCCGCCTCGTAGAACTCCTCGAACTCGCCCTCGGCCTCCAGGTACTGCTTCTGCCCCTCGCGGCGGATGCGCTTGTCGCGCTCGAACAGGTACTTCGCTCTGAGGGCCGCGTGGTCCGTCTCGGGCGTCTGTGTCGGTGCGCATTTCTGCATGCGAAGTCCTCGGCTCGGGCTGTCACTCGGGGCGTTCGTCGTCGGGGCCGGGAGATCTGGGACTCAGGTGAGGTCGCGCGGTTCGCCGGTGCCCATGTACGTGGCCAGGTTGTGGTGCAGGTTCACGATGCTGCGCTCGCGATACGGGTTGGGCTTGGGGCCCGAGAAGCCCCGCGCCTTCATGCCCTTCTGCACGGCTGCCATGTTGGAGAAGTCCTGCGGCAGGACGGTGCGCCAGGCCGGGTCGTCCGCCGGCGTGTACTCCCATGTCGTCCTGGGCTCCTCGCCGGGCGGGTAGAGCTCGTAGACGGCGGCCTCGAAGACGCACTTGTCGGGGTCGTAGCCGTACGGCCGGGCGCTGTAGCAGAGCATGTTGTTCAGCGCGTGCCCGATCTGGAAGTTGGGGAAGATCTGCCAGGCGGTGCCGCTCCTGCCGATGTCCACGGGGTCGACGGTCGGCCAGTTCACACCGCGTGCCGCGTCGTCACGCCGGGCCGAGTCCAGCCAGTGCTTGAGCACCTGGTCGGCGGGGGTTCCCTCCGGCAGTTCGTCGACCAGCCGTTGCGCGGCGTCGACCAGTGTCCGGGTGGTGTTGGTGTTCGCGTGCTCCCAGGTGAAGTTCTGCAACTCGGCCGTCGACACACGGGGGTCGTCGCCGCTGCCGAGCCGCAGCTTCGCCTGGTTCTCGTCCAGGCCCTTGGGTGCGTCGTAGCCGATGTTGCTGTGCCTGCCCTGCGCCTTGGCCCAGCCGAGGAAACTCCCGAAGCTCATGAACTCCGGGTGGGTGCCCGGCACATGGTAGGTCTCCATGAACGCTTCGAGGGCGACCTTCCAGTTGCAGTCGAAGACGAGCCAGCGACGCCACCGGAAGCGCATGTTCTCCAGCTGGAAGGGGTCGAGCAGGGTGGCCGCGGGTTCGAGGTACTCCCGAAGGGGCCGGCAGTCCGGGTCCAGGTTGATCCAGATCCAGCCGCCCCAGGTGTCGACCCTGACCTCGGTCAGGCTGGTGTTCTCCTCGGTCAGCCCGCACGGCCAGTCCTCGCGTTCGGCCACGTGGGCGCACGTGCCCTCCAGGTTGTACCGCCAGCCGTGGAAGCCGCAGACGAAGAGGCGGCGGCGGCCGCGGGCGTCATGTGCGCCCGGCGGGACGTCCACCAGGGGGCGGCCGCGGTGCGAGCAGACGTTGTAGTACGCGCGGACCGTGTCCGGTGCCGTGCGGACGACGATGAGCGAGTCGTCGAGGATCTCGTAGGTGAGGAAGTCACCGGTCTTGGGGAGTTCCTCGACGCGGCCGACCTGTTGCCACACCTTGGCCCACAGCTTGTCCCGTTCCGCTCGGGCGTACTCCTCGGAGAGGTAGGCCTCCACTCCGATGGTGAGCGGTTGTGACAGCGGTTCCGCCGGGGATTCCATCGTCGCGGAGTCGGTTTCCTGAGTGTTGTCGACGGTTTCGCTCATGGCATTCTCCAGCCCGCGTCAGCTCGTGATGGCGGCGCGGAACGACTCGTCCTTGAGGAATAGAGAGGTGTTGTCGGCGGCCAGGTGCGTCCACTTGAGGTTGAGGCCGCCATCCACCAGAAGGGTCTGTCCCGTGATGTAGCTCGACAGGTCGGAGAGCAGGAAGAGGATCGCCCCGGCCTGTTCCTCCGGGCGGCCGCGGCGCCCCATGGCGATGGCGCGGCGGTCGCGTTCGGCGTCCTCGTCGACGTACGTGCCCGAGGCCGGAGTCGCGGTCACACCGGGGGCGATGGCGTTCACCCGGATGTCGTCCCCGGCCAGTTCGACGGCCATGGTGCGGGTCGCCGCCACCAACGCCGCCTTGGCCGTGCCGTAACCGATGTGCAGCGGCGCCGAGTTCATGCCGCTGATCGAGGAGATCGAGACGATCGAACCCGGGCAGCCCCGCGCCTTCAACTCCGCGGCGACCGCCTGGCTCATGAAGAACATCGTCTCGAGGTTCTGGGTGAACAGCGCGCGCCAGTCGGCCCTGGTCACCCGGGTCGACGGCATCCAGGTCGAGGGTGCGGCGCCCCCGGCCACGTTGACGAGACCGTACAGGTCGCCGTCGGTCCGGCCGGCTTCCTTCATCACGACGGCGATGCCGTCATCGGTGGAGGCGTCGGCCGCGAGCGGCACGACCGGGAGGCCCTCCGCCGCCAGCGGTGCGACATGCTTCTCCAGGTTCTCCGGAGAGCGGCTCACCGCGATCACGGTCGCTCCGGCGCGGGCGACCAGCCTCGTCACCGCGGTGCCGATGCCACCGCCGGTCGCGCCGCTGACGATGACGACACGTCCGTCCAGCCCGAGGAGGTCAGGACCGAGGAGGTCCGCACCGGCCAGGTCGTGCCTACCGGGAAAGTCGTGCTTCATGACCCGGCGCCTCCTGCCTCACGGAGTGCCAGGACGCTGCCGTCGGAGTCGGCGGAGACATAGAGCGTGCCGTCCGGTCCGGCGGCGATGCCCGCGAAAGGGCCCTGGGGGCCGGAGAACGGTGGCAGTCCTCGGAGCGGCTTGGGGGTCACGCCGGGCGGGGCGCCCACCGGCAGGTCGCGGGCGATGGTGTGCCGCGCCTTGCTGTCGAGATCGACACTGATCAGGGCCTTGGTGCCGGTGTCGACGACGAAGAGCCGTCCCCCGCGTACGAGGATGCCCTGGGGCTTCTCCAGACCGTCCACCACCGTGTCGACACCGGCGCCGGTGACCGCGACGATCCGTCCGGCGCCCGATTCGGAGACGAGGCACGTGCCGTCGGGCGCGAACGCCACACCGAGCGGCTCGTTCAGGCCGGAGGCCAGCTCCTCGACCTGGCCGGAGCGGATCGCCAGCACCCGGCCCGTGCCGAACTCCGCGGTCACCACGGCCCCGCCCGGGGCGACCACCACGCCGTACAGCTGGTCGAGTTCCTGGGCGAGAACCTCGCTCTCGTTGCTCGCGGGCCGGTAGCGCGCGACCTGACCGCCGGAGGTGGTGACGATGAACTCGCCCTCACCGACGACGGTCACACCGCGGATGAAGCCCGGATAGCCGGGAGTGAAGAGCATGCCGAGCGTCCGGAGGCCGCCCCCGGGGCGGAGGGCGTAGAAGAACGTCCCGTCGGCGACGTAAAGGGTGCCGTCACCGCCCACCGTCAGATCCAGCGGCCAGTTCAGGCCACCCGGCAACGTCGTGCGCGTCTCTCCGCCGTTCAGGATCTCCGTGATCTCCCCGGTGAAGTTCGAGACGAACAGCCGGTCACCCACGAAGGTGCAGTTGTCGAGGCCGGGGTTGAGGGCGGCCAGAACGCTGCGCTCGCCGCTGCGGGGATCGATGCGCAGCACCTCGCCGGTCGCCACCTGGGTGGAGACGATGTAGCCCTCGGGGTCGAACTTCACGGAGTCGGGGACACCGAGATCTCCCACGACCCGTTCCGGCTCGCCGCCGTCGGGGTGGATGCGCCAGATGTCGTTGGTTCCCATCACCGGGTAGTACAGGAGGCCATCGGGTCCGACCTCCATGGCATTGGGCATCGCCATGTTCTCCAGCAGCACGCGGGGTGCGCCGCCGTTCGGATCGAGCTCCAGCAGGCGCCCACCGACGCGGCACTCGTTGACGAACAACCGGCCCTGGTGCACGGTGATGCCGTTCACGCTGGGGAGGTCGTCGCGCAGGATCCGCGTACGGCCGTCGGCTCCGCGCACGCTCACCCGGCCGTCCATGACCTCGGTGGCGTAGAGGTCTCCCGAGGGGCCGAAGGCCACATCGTCGGGCGCGATGATCTCGCCGCCCTTGGCGCTGATCGTTTCCAGCCGGCCCGTCTCGACATCGATCGCGCTGATCTGACTGCCGGTCACCTGGGCCACATAGACACGGCCGTCCGGACCGGTGCGCAGACCATTCGCGCCGAACAGCCGGCTCGGTGGAGTGAGCCGTTCCAGGCTCCACCCCTCGGCGAGGCTCATTGATATGGCGCTGGTATAGCGCGCCCCTGGCAGCAACATCGTGACGGACTCCCGGAAACCTCGTCATTGAGGCGGAAATATGCCTTCCGAATGTGAGAACCATCCTCTCAATCAATGTAAGGATAGCTCCGCCCGAAAGCAATGGACTGTCTCATCCGATC
Source organism: Streptomyces sp. NBC_00775 (assembly GCF_036347135.1). Classification (NCBI taxonomy): domain Bacteria; kingdom Bacillati; phylum Actinomycetota; class Actinomycetes; order Kitasatosporales; family Streptomycetaceae; genus Streptomyces; species Streptomyces sp. NBC_00775. Next base: position 9,765,203 of record NZ_CP108938.1, on the reverse strand, counting down.
GCGCTCCCTCGACGCAGCGCGCCTTCGCGGTCGCCGGTACCGCCGGGCCGGCCGTCGGCGGTGGGCGCCCGGAGAGCCGAAGAGCGAGCGGTTCGGCGTGGCGCGCTTGAGGTAGACGTGGATTCCGCTCTCCCACGTCGAGGGGGCATCGTGGATCGCGGCGAAGGCCATGTCAGCCGTCCGTGTCATCGGCGTCGCGGAACAGCCCGGTCAGCCCCCGCCGGTCCACCAGCCGGGCCAGCTGGTCGCGGGTGGCGGACAGGCCGAGGGGCAGTCGGCGCAGCGGCTGGCTGTACCGCGACAGCCAGGACAGGAACGCCTCGTCGCAGAACCCGGTGGCGCCCTGCAGTTGATGCGCGACGCGGAACACGGTCTGTGCGGCCTCCAGGGCAGCCAGTCGCAGCGCTAGCGCGTCGGCGAGTGCGTCGGCGGGGTCGGCCGTCAGGCTCCACAGCGCGTACCTGGCGAGCATGTCGAGGCCGGCGCGTTCGACCTCGGCGTCGGTGAGCTGGAACTGCACCCCCTGGAACGCCGAGAGGGGCCGGCCGAACTGCGTGCGGACGAGCACGTGCGCGCGGGTGAGGTCGATCGCCCGGTCGAGCATGCCGAGCAGCGTCCAGCACGGCAGGACCAGTCCCAGCGCGGCGTCCGCCACTCCGTCGCCGTCGATCCGCGTCAGGCCGAGGTCGGCGACGAAGGCCGAGTGGCGGGGCGGCGAGCCGTGCGGCACGGCGACGGCACGGCTGCGCTCGCCGCTCAACGTCACGGCCACCCAGCGCAGGTCGAGGTCGGCCACCGCGCCGGCCGGGGCGGCGTCGGAGACGACCAGCAGCCCGTCGGCGTCCAGGTCGACGGGCCTGGCGAGGCGTTCGGCGACGGGGTAGGCCACCCCCCGATATCCCGCGGCGCGGCAGAGAGCGGCCGCCGCCTCCAGCTCGTCGGCGCTGCCACGCGGGTCCAGCTCCCAGGCGCCGAGCTCGGCGAGGACCGGCGCCACGAGCTTCTCGCGGCGGCCGGGCTCCTCTTCGGCCAGTTGTACGAGCCTGTCGCCCCCGGCGGCTTCCAGGGCCCGTCGCACCTGCCGGCCGTACTCGGTCGCCTCCCGGCTCAGTTCGATGTTCACGACGCCGCCAGCAGGGTCCGGGCCAGCAGGATGCGCTGCATCTCGATGCTTCCCGACGCCACGGTGGACGCCTGCGCGTACCGCCAGTGGTCCTGCACCGCACGCTGGAACCGGCGTCCGTTCTCGTCGGTGAGCCGGCCGTGTCCAACGATCTCCGTGAGCACCTCGGCACTGTCCTGGTCGAGCCGGGTGACCGCGATCCGGTAGGCGGCGGTGTCTCCGGGGCTCACCGTGCCCCGGCTCTGCAGTGACAGGACGCGGTAGGCCAGCAGCCGGGCCCGTCGGCAGTGCACGAGCGCCCCGGCCCAGCGGCCGCGCAGCTCCGGCGGCAGGGTGTCCCACTGGTCCCCGAGTGCCGACGGGGCGGTCTGGAGCAGGCGCTCGCAGCGGGCGTATCTGGCGATGCCCACCCGCTCGAACGCCAGGACCTCCCGGACCACCTTCCAGCCGTCGTCGACGGCGCCCAGGACATCGGGCGGACCGACCCGGACCTCGTCGAGGAAGACCTCGTTGAGATGGTGCGGGCCCATCATCGACCGGATGGGCCTGACCTCGATGCCCGTCCGCTCCATGGGGACCAGGAAGATCGTGAGTCCGTGCTGCTTCTCGGCCCCGCGCGAGGTGCGGGCGAGCAGGAAGCACCACTGCGCCATCGTGGCGTACGAGGTCCAGATCTTCTGGCCCGAGATGCGCCAGCCCTCCCCGTCCGGGCGGGCCGCCGTACGCAGCGAAGCCAGGTCGGACCCGGCGTCCGGCTCGCTGAAGCCCTGGCACCAGATCACCTCGCCGCGGGCGATCGGCGGCAGATGCCGACGCTGTTGCTCCGGTGTGCCGTGCCGCATGACGGTCGGCCCCACCCAGTTGACGCCCATGTACTGCGCCCCCCGGGGCTCGTGGTGCGCCCACATCTCCTCGCGGACGACCGTCTGCTCCCACACGGAGGCGTCCCTGCCGCCGAACTCCGCCGGCCAGGCCAGGCACAGCAGTCCGCGGTCGGCGAGTAGTCGGCAGAACCGCTGGGCGACCTCCAGATCGGCCGGGTCCTCGGTGAACGCGCCCAGGAAGTCGGCCGGAACGTGCTCGCGGACCATGGCGCGCAGCTGTGCGCGGAGCGCCCTGGCGCTGTCCCCCATCCGGAAGTCCATGGCTCCCACAGTATTTCAATCCTTGTAATGATTGCTAGCCTTGCGAACGAACCGAGCGAGGGTCGCCCCTGGAGGTTGACGCCGCCACGCCACCGTGCAAGCATCATGCTCACATTTGGAGAATGGCATTCTCATTCACGAGATGAGCGCATACGTCAGCATCCGAGCGCGCCGAGGTAAGGACCAGTTCTGCGATGTTTTCGGCACTCCTGATCGAAAAGGGCACGACGGGTCAGACGGTTTCGCTCACGCGGCTGGATGAGGCCGATCTCCCCGTCGGCGATGTCAGCGTCGACGTCGAATACTCCACGCTGAATTACAAGGACGGCCTCGCCATTACGGGCAGGTCGCCCGTGGTACGCGCATTCCCGATGGTGCCCGGTGCCGACCTCGCCGGTGTCGTCACCGCGAGCACGCACGCGGAGTGGCGGAAGGGCGACCGCGTCGTGCTCAACGGCTGGGGCGTGGGCGAAACCCATTGGGGCGGTCTGGCACAGCGCGCACGCGTGAGCGGGGACTGGCTCGTCCCGCTGCCCGACGCCTTCACCGCCCGGCAGGCGATGGCGATCGGCACGGCGGGGTACACGGCGGCCCTGTGCGTGGGCGCGCTGCTGGACCATGGCGTGCGTCCGGAACAGGGCGAGATCCTCGTGACGGGGGCGACGGGCGGCGTCGGCGGGACAGCGATCGCCCTCCTGGCGAAGGCCGGGTTCACCGTGGCCGCCGCGACCGGCAAGGCCTCGGAGGCCGAGTACCTCCATCAGCTGGGCGCCGCGACGGTGTGGGACCGCGCCGAACTCGCCGACGCCGGCAGGCCGTTGCAGAAGGAGCGCTGGGCGGGTGTCGTCGACTCCGTCGGCAGCCACACCCTGGCGAACGCCTGTGCGCAGACGCGCTATGGCGGGGCGGTCGCCGCGTGCGGCCTCGCCCAGGGCATGGACTTCCCGGCGTCGGTCGCCCCGTTCATTCTGCGCGGCGTGTCCCTGCTCGGCATCGACAGCGTGAGGGCACCGCGCACGTCACGGCGGACCGCCTGGGAACGACTGGCACGCGATCTGAGCGCGGGCACGCTGGAGACGATCGCCCACGAGATCGGCCTGGGGGACGCGATCGCCGCGGCGGACCGCCTCATGGAAGGCAAGGTGCGCGGCCGCATCGTCGTCGACGTCCATCAATGACGGGGGCCGATGTCGGCCCACGACCAGCGGAAGCCGACGTCCACCGACAACCGGGAGAATCGGGAGCAGGAGTGAGCGAGAAGCACACCGCCGCGGAGATCACCGAGCTCGACCTTTCCGACGTCGAGCACCGCGTGGGCAGGCCGGTCGGCGGAGGCCAGTTGTGGGATCCGTGCGGCACCTCCGACATCCGCCGCTGGGTGATGGCGATGGACTATCCCAACCCGCTGCACTGGGACCAGGAGTTCGCCCGTGATTCCAGGTTCGGCGGCCTCGTCGCGCCGCAGTCCATGGCGGTGGCCCTGGACTACGGACATGGGGCGCAACCCGCGTGCGTGGGCTACATTCCCGGCAGTCATCTGATCTTCGGCGGCGAGGAATGGTGGTTCTACGGCTGCCCTGTCCGGGCCGGGGACAAGCTGTTCCAGGAGCGGCGTTTCCACGACTACAAGGTGGCGGAGACGAAGTTCGCGGGACCCACGATGTTCTCGCGCGGAGATACCACCCACTCCAACCAGCACGGCACGCTGGTGGCGCGCGAGCGTTCCACCGCGATCCGCTATCTCGCCGCCGAAGCGGAGAAGCGCGGCATGTACCAGGACCGGGGCGCGACCGTGAAGCGCTGGACGGACACCGAGCTGAACGAGGTGGAGAAACTGCGCCGCGAGTGGCTCATGTCGAACCGGCTGGGTCTCTCACCCCACTTCGAGGACGTGAGCGTCGGCGACAGGCTGCCGCGGCGCGTGATCGGCCCGCACAGCATCGCCAGTTTCACCACCGAGTACCGCGCTTTCCTGTTCAACATCTGGGGCACCTTCCACTGGGTCGCGCCGCCCGGCGTCAAGGACCCCTGGATCAACCAGGATCCCGGGTGGGTGGACGGCTTCGGCTTCGACGAGGAAGACGCCAAGATCGACCCGCGCAAGCGCGACGGGCTCTATGTCGGTCCCTCTCGCGGCCACATCGACAGCGACAGGGCGAGCGAGATCGGCATGGGCCGTGCCTACGGCTACGGCGCCACGCTGGGTGCCTGGTGCACCGACTATCTCTCGTACTGGGCCGGCCACGACGGCATGGTGCGCCACTCCAAGGCGGACTTCCGCGGCCCGGCCTTCGAAGGGGACGTCACGTATTTCGATGCCGAAGTCATCGGCAAGGAAACGGAATCGACCTGGGGTGTGCCCCTCGTCCAGGTGAAGCTGCGGCTCACGGACCAGAACGGCGGCTCGCTGGTGAACTGCACGGCGGAGGTCGAGCTGCCGTACTAGGGCCGTTCGGGCTCTGGCGACGGCTCGGCAAGGAGGGGCGTTCCAGCACGACCGAGAAGCGACAGCGATGGGGCGGTGAGCGATGGGCGCCGAGACGGACGCCGAATCCGTACGAACCCTTTCGACCGTGTCAGGCCCGCCACTGAGCGCCGAACCAGGGCTCGGGCCGCTCACGTTGCCCGGCTTCCTGCGTGAGGTGACGGCGCGGTACGGCGAGCGCGAGGCACTCGTGACGCGCACGGCGGAGGGCGCCACGCGGTGGACGTACACCGAACTCTGGGAGCGCGCCGTCGAGGTGGCACGGGCTCTGCGGGCATGCGGCGTGGGCAAGGACAGCCGCGTGGGCGTCCTGATGACGAACCGCGCCGAGTGGATCACCGCGGTGTTCGGCACCTCGCTCGCCGGCGGTGTGGCCGTCGCGCTCAGCACGTTCTCGACACCGCCCGAACTCGAAGACCTGCTGCGAGTCTCCTGTGTTTCGGTGCTGTTGTTCGAGCGGAAGGTGCTGAAGAAGGACATCGCCGCCGTTCTCACCGAGCTGGAGCCGGAGATCGGCAAGGCCGCACCCGGCACGCTGCGCTCGGCGAGGTTCCCGTTCCTGCGCCGTCTCGCCATGGTCGGGGAGGCCCTGCTGGGCGAAGCGATCGACACCTGGGACACCTTCCTGGCGCGCGGCCGGGGCGAGCCGGGCGAGCTGGTCGAGGCGACGGCCGCGTCGGTGCGGCCGAGCGATGCCGCCGTGCTCTTCTTCTCGTCCGGTTCCACGAGCAGGCCGAAGGGAATCCTGAGCGCGCATCGCGGCGTCACCGTCCAGTTGTGGCGCTTCCGGCGCATGTACGGCTTCACCCCGGAGGACGACATCCGGTGCTGGACGGCCAACGGCTTCTTCTGGTCCGGCAATTTCGCCATGGGTCTCGGTACGACGCTCGCAGGCGGCGGGACCCTCGTACTGCAGTCGACCTTCATGGCCGCGGAGGCGCTCGACCTGATGCAGGCGGAACGGGTGAACTTCCCCGTCGCCTGGCCGCACCAGTGGGCGCAGCTCGAAGGCGCCCCGAACTGGAACCAGGTGGATCTGAGCAGCGTACGGTTCGCGGACTTCAGAACAGCGATCGCACACCACCCCACGGTGTCGACCCAGTGGCGCGAGCCGGGCCATGCCTACGGCAACACGGAGACCTTCACGATCACGACGTGCTTCCCGGCCGACACCCCGCCCGACGTGACCGCGAACAGCAGTGGAGAGGCATTGCCGGGTGTCACGCTCAAGATCGTCGATCCGCTCTCGGGTGTCGTCGTTCCGCGCGGCGAGCGCGGCGAGATATGCGTCAAGGGCCCCACTCTCATGCTGGGTTATCTCGGGACACCCCTCGACGAGACGCTGGACCCCGAGGGCTTCTTCCACACCGGTGACGGGGGTCGGCTCGACGACGCCGGCCGGCTCTTCTGGGAGGGCAGGCTCACCGACATCATCAAGACGGGTGGCGCGAACGTCTCACCGCTGGAGGTGGACGAGGCCCTCTCCGGCTATCCCGGCATCAAGGTGGCACGCACCGTGGGCGTACCGCACGAGACGCTCGGCGAAGTCGTCACCGCCTGCGTCGTACCCCATGACGGGGCGAGCCTCGAACCCGAGGAGATCCGCGCGTTCCTGCGCGAGCGACTGGCGAGCTACAAGGTGCCACGCCATGTGCTGTTCTTCCACGAGGAGGACATCACGCTCACGGGCAGCGCGAAGATCAAGTCCGGCGATCTTCGCCAGCTGGCCGCCAAGAGGTTGCGGGGACAGCCGAATTCCCGATAGCCGAATCCCCGCCTGGAGCACGAGACTTCTGGCTGCTGAGACTCTCGAATCCTCTCCGGCGAAACCCTAGAAACCTCTCCGCTGAATGACGTGGGCCTCCCGAGCCAGCTCCTCCTGAAAGTCCGGATGCGCGACGGCGATCAGACGTCGGGCGCGTTCGGCGAGAGACTGACCTCTGAGCTCGGCCGAACCGAACTCGGTGACGATCACATCCACATCACTGCGCGCCGTCGTGACCGGCCCGGACAGGTGGGCGGCAATCCTGCTGATCGTGCCCCCCTTGGCGGTCGCGGGCAGGGCGATGATGGCGTGACCGCCCGGCGAGCGGGCGCCGGCACGAACGAAGTCCACCTGGCCTCCGGTGCCGCCGAGGTAGGCCGAGCCGCTCTGTTCGGCGTTCACCTGGCCGGTCAGGTCGACCTCCATCGCGGAGTTGATGGTGACCAGTCTGTCCAGCTGCGCGAGTACCGCCGCGGCGTGGGTGTAGGCCGTGGTGCACATGCGGATCTGCGGGTTGCGGTGGGCGAACGCGTAGAGACGCCTGGTGCCGATCAGGGCACCGTTGATGGAAACCCCGCTGTCGATGCGCTTGCGCGCGTTGGTGACGACGCCCGCTTCGACCAGGTCGACCAGGCCGTCACCCAGCATGCCGGAGTGCACGCCAAGGTCCTTGCGGTCACGCAGGAGCCGAAGGACGGCGTCCGGGACGGCGCCGACCCCGGTCTGGATGACCGAGCCGTCCTCGATGTAGGAGGCGGCGTGGGCCGCTATGGCCGCGTCCGTCTCACCGATTCTCGCTCGTGGCACCTCCACCGGCGTACGTGAGACATGCACGGCGCAGTCGATCCGATCCGCGGGTAACAGCTCACCGTGCGTGAAAGGCACTTGCTCGTTCACTTCCGCCACGACGACGCGCGCCTTCGCCACAGCGGCCTGTACGTAGTCGCTGACGAGGCCGAGGCTGTGGTTTCCGTTCGCATCGGCTGTGCTGACCTGGATGAACGCGACATCGCACCCGACGATCCCGGCCTCGATCATCGGGCCGATCTGGCTGACATGACAGGGGATCACACTGAGCTTGTGTTCCTTGGTCAGTGAGCGCAGCGCGCCGATCGCCCCCATGCTGGACAGGGAGAATCCGTGCGTGGCGGCCGGGGTGAAAAGGCCGGAGAAGCTGGTCGCGATGAAGGCCGAAAGCCCGCCGATCCCGGGGCCCTGGTCGATCAACGCCTCGATCAGCGTGGTCGGTTCGCCACAGGCCTGGCCCATGACGATGCGGTCACCGGGGTGCAGGAACTGGCTGAGGTCCAGGCCTCCGGCCTCGCGAATGACCTTCATGCGCCGTCCTTTGACGCCAACAGCGCCCGGGCGCGGGCCAGGTGAGGGCGGTCGAGCATGGCGCCCTTGTGGCCGATGGCGCCGACGCCGGGATGGGCGGCGAACAGATCGACGATTTCCTGGGCCGCGGCCAGTTCCTCCGCCGTGGGGGTGAAGGCGGCGTTGATGACATCGACTTGGTCCGGATGAATGGCCAGCATGCCGCGATAGCCGTCACGGCGTACCTTCTCGGCTCGCTCGCGCAGTCCTTCCAGATCGCGGAAGTCGCCCTGGATGGTTTCCACCGGCGCTACACCGGCGGCAGCCGCACCGAGCAGGCACAGACTCCTGGCCAGCTCGTAGGTGAAGCCATAGCTTCCGTCAGGGTCGCGGTTCTCCGTGGCACCGACGGCGTCGGCGAGATCCTCCGCGCCCCAGGTCATGGCAACCACTCTCGGCGCACCCTTGTAGGTGCCGGTGGTGAACATGGCTTCGGCCGTCTCGGTGACGAGCACGATGACCTTTGTCGAACCCTGCTCGATACCGGCGGCGACTTCCAACGCCGAGAGGTAGTGGTCCAGGGTCTCCACATCCGCACGGCCGCGCGCCTTGGGAAGCATGATGCCCCCGGGCTGTGCGGGGATCACCGCTGCCAGATCGGCGAGCGCGTGGGGGCCGTCCAGCGGGTTGACGCGCACCCACAGTCGAGTTCTGTCTTCTCTCGGCCGAGCCGCCAGAAAGTCCGAGATCATCGTCCGGGCCTCGCGCTTTCCGTCTTCGGCGACCGCGTCCTCCAGGTCGAGGACCACAATGTCTGCCGAGCCGTCAGCCGCTTTCCCCATCTTCCTTTCACTGTCGCCCGGCGCGAACAGCCAGGAGCGTGCGACGAAGGTTTCTCCGGTGCCGACCACGGGTTCTCCCGTTCCTCGATTCAACGTCTTTCCGGTCCGCCTCCGGCATCACTCCATGCCGAGCTCGCCCATCACCTCATGTGTGTGGGCGCCGAGCCTGGGGGCGGGTCCCGCGATACGACCGGGGGTCTGCGAGAACCAGGTCGGCATGCCGGGGAAACGCACGGGACCGTTGGGGGTGTCCACCGTCTCGAAGAATCCCACTTCCTTCAGATGTGGGTTGTCGAGCAGTTCGTCGAGTGTGCGGACCGGAGCGGCGGGAATGTCAAGAGACCGGAGCAGGCCGAGCCAGTCCTCGGTCGTACGCTCCAGGAATGTCTCTCCCAGCAGGGCATAGACGGTGTCGATGCGGCGCGCTCGCTGTTCGAGGGTGGCGAAGTGCTCTCCGGCCCACGCCGGTTTCACGGCGGTGATGAACGCGGCCCACTGCTTGTCGTTGTACACCAGCGCCGAGATATGGCCGTCTTTCGTGCGGTAGGGCTTGCGGTGGGGTGTGACCGCGCGGGGGTACACCGCGGGTCCCAAGGGTGGACTGAACATCGCCCCATTGGCGTGTTCGACCAGCATGAAAGCGGCCATGGTTTCGAACATGCCGACCTCGACCTCCTGGCCTTCACCGGTCCGCTCGCGGTGGAACAGCGCCATCATGGTGGCGTACAAGGCGGTCATTCCGGCTATCTTGTCCGCCATGATGGTGCCGACGTAACCGGCCTCCCCGGTCAACTGCCGCTGCACGAACGGCAGGCCGCATTCCGCCTGAATGGTGTCGTCGTAAGCGGTGAGATTCGCATCCGGGCCGCGGCGGCCGTAACCGTAACAGTTGGTATAGATGATCGATGGATTGATGGCGGCCACTTCTTCGTAACTCAGCCCGAGCTTGGCGATCGCCTTGGCCCGCATCGAGTGAATGAACACGTCGCCATGCCTGATGAGTTCGCGCAGCGGGCTTTTCCCTTCGGCCGATCGCAGATCCAGCACCACACTGCGCTTGCCGCGGTTCACATTGACGAAGACGCCTCCCATGCCCGGTTCCGGGCCGACCGAGATGTAACGGGTGTTGTCGCCGGCGGGGGGCTCGATCTTGATCACATCCGCACCCATGTCCGCCATGATCTGGGTGCAGTAGGGACCCATGACCATCGCGGTGAGATCGACAACGCGTAACCCGGTCAGTGGGCCCGTGTGCGCACGTTCACCTGGCATCGCTGCCTCCCGCGTTCATCGAGACTATAGGGTGAATCTTTATAAGGATAGTGATAATAAGATGCCATGAGTAGTCACCGTGTCCCCGGCACCATCGCCCAGGTACTCGATGCCGCACTCGCGTCACGCCCGCACGCCACGGCGGTCGAGGCCGTCTCCGGCGCCTGGTCGTACGCCGAGCTCGACGACCGGGCCCGACGGGCGGCCGGAGCGCTGTGGCGGCTCGGCGTGCGCCCCGGCGACCGCGTGGCGGCCTGTCTGCCCAACGACCTGGACATCGTCGCGGCCTTTCACGGCGCACAGCGGATCGGGGCCGTCTGGGCGGGAATCGGCGAAGCGCTCACGGCGGGCGAGCATGAGGAGCTGCACGACCTCTGCGACCCGACAGTCGTGCTGGCCGGACCGCGCTGTCTGCTGGAGTCGCCGGACCGGGTCGATCCCGGCCGATGGGCCGAGCTGGTCGATCGCGACGAGGCGGCCCCTCACGTCGAGCCGGACATCGACGCGCCGGCCGGGATCGCGTTCACCAGCGGGACGTCGGGACACCCCAAGGCCGTCGTGCACAGCCAGCGCAACCTGCTGCTGCCAGGTGCGGTCCTCGTCGCCACCCGGGGCTGGGGACCCGAGTTGCGCAAGGGCGACAGCTTCCCGCTGACGATCCTCAACCTCATGGCGCTGTCCACCCTGCTCACCGCACAGGCCGGCGGCTGCTCCGTCGTGATGAACCGGCGCGACGCGGAAGGGGTCGCCGAGTGGATCTCCTCCCGGCGCGTCACGGTGTGGAACGGCGCGCCCGCACAGCTCTACGACCTCGCCCGGCGCCCGGACCTGGACCTCGGATCACTCACGGAAGTATGGAGCGGAGGCGGCGACACCCCGGACGCGCTGCGCCGGGCATTCGCCGAGGCCCACGGCCTGGTTCCCCGGGTCACCTACGGCCTGACAGAGGCGCCGACCGTCGTGTCGATCGATCCGGACGGCGAGTGGCGTCCGGGCACGAGCGGACAGGTGCTGCCGCACTACGACGTCGCGGCGTACGACGAGGAGGGCCACCGCCTCCCCGCGGGCGAACTCGGCGAGCTGCGGCTGAGCGGGGCCGCCGCCGGTCCGTGGGCGGACAGCTGGAGGCCGATGCTCGGATTCTGGGAGCGAGGCGGCGTCCGCCCGGCGGAACCCGGTCCGGTCCCCACCGGTGACATCGGGACGGTCGACGGCGACGGGTGGCTGACGGTGCTGGACCGCAAGAAGCTCGTCATCGTCCGCGGCGGGGCGAACGTCTACCCGCTCGAAGTGGAACGGGTGATCGCGGCGCACCCCGATGTCGCCGGGGTCGCCGTGTGCGCGGTGTCCGACGACCGTCTCGGTCAGCGGGTGGCCGCCGTGGTCGAGAGCGCCGGTCCCCCGCTCGACCTCGAAGCGCTCGCCGCACTCTGCCGGCGCGCGTTGGCGGCGTACAAGGTTCCGGAGTTCTGGTCACAGGTCGACGCCTTGCCGGTGAACGCCATGGGCAAGGTGCAACGGGCCCTGCTGCCCGGGCTGGTTGAGCCGAGCCGGCGTCCCGGAACGGCCTGAAAGGCGATGATGCATCACTGCTAGCCTTGCAATCATGGAACGCACAGGGTCCGAGCACACCAAGATCGGACAGATGCGCATGGCGGAGCTGGTGGCCGCCGCACTGCGCGACCGGATCCTCGCGGGCGGCATCGGCGACGGCTCCACGCTTCCCAAACAGGACGAGCTCGTGGCGGAGTTCGGTGTCAGCTACCCCTCGGTGCGGGAGGCACTGCGCATCCTGGAGACCGAGGGCTTCATCACGGTACGGCGCGGCAATCGCGGCGGCGCCACCGTGCACGCTCCGGACATCGGCACCGCCGGCTACGCCCTGGGACTGACGCTCCAGGCCATGCAGGTCGGGGTTCCCGACCTCGGCGCCGCCCTCGCCACGCTGGAGCCGCTGTGCGCGGCGCACTGCGCAGAGCGGTCGGACCGCGAGCGGGTCGTGGTGCCGCGGCTGAGGGAACTGCTCGCCGCGAGCGACAACTGCATCGACGACGGTGCGGCGTTCACCCGGGCCTCGCGCGAGTTCCACGACGCCGTCGTCGGGTTCGACCCCAACGCCACGCTGCGCGTCGTCGTGAAGAGCCTGACGTCGCTCTGGTCGGTCCAGGAGGAGGCCTGGGCGGACGCCCAGATGTCGCGCGGCGCCTATCCTTCGCGCACCGAGCGCACGGCCGCCCAGCGAGCCCACGAACGCCTGGTGACGAGCATCGAGCAGGGCGACGCCGACGAGGCCGCGCGGATCGCGGAGGAGCATCTGACGGCGACTCAGCGCGTGGTGTGCCGCACGCTCAAGAACCGGGTGATCGACGCCGCGTCGGCCCAGAGCCGGGCGCGGTTCCGCCGCGGCTGAGACCGGGGCCGTCCGCTTGCCGGCTGGCGCGGCGGTGTGCCTCATCGGATCCGGCTGACGCCGGTAAATTCTAAATCCTTGTAAGGATAGCGCGGCAGGCCTAGGATGCCCGCCGGGCCGGTCCGCAGCCACCCTGCGGCCGTCGGCACGAGAGCCGACGGCAGCACGCCCCGCCGTGGAAGGGGGACCCACGTTGTCGCCGGAGCGTGATGCCGCCGCGCGGATGTTCGGCCTGGAGGGCCGCGTGGCGATCGTCACCGGTGCCTCGTCCGGTCTCGGGGCGGCGGTGGCCCGAGCCCTTGCCTCGCTCGGCGCCCGGGTCGCCGTAGTGGCCCGGCGCCGCGACAAGCTGGCCGAACTCGCCGAAGGGATCGAAGGCTTCGCGGTCCCCTGCGATCTCTCCGACCTCGACCGGGTCGGCTCCGTCGTGCCGGCGGTGGTCGAGGGCCTGGGGCCGCCGGAGATCCTCGTCAACGCCGCCGGGAGCATGTTCACGACCGAGCGCGCGGAGTCCGAGCCGCTCGACGCCGTCCGCCGGACCACGGACCTCAACCTGCTGGCCCCGTTCCTGCTCGCCCAGGCCGTCTTTCCCCACATGCGCGCCGTGGGCCGGGGCGTGATCATCAACGTCTCGTCCATCAGCGGCCGGGTCGGCATCCCCGGGATCCCGCAGGCGTCGTACGCGGCGAGCAAAGCCGGCCTGTCGGGTCTGTCCGCCGAGCTCGCGGTGCAGTGGGCGAAGCACTCGATCCGGGTGAACACGGTGGCCCCCGGCTTCTTCCGCAGCGAGATCACCGGCCCGCTCTACGAGAGCGAGCGCGCCGCCGAGTACCTGCGCCGCAATACCCCGCTGCCGAAGGAGGGGACCGCCGACGACATCGTCGGCGCCATCCTGTGGCTCGCGGGCGACGCGGGAAGCTATGTCACCGGGCAGACGGTCGTCGTCGACGGCGGCTGGACCGCGCGGTGACCACTGCTCGATCCCGGCGAAGGCGAACGGTTACGCTGAGATCATGCCGTCCACACGTCGCACAGCACGCCAGACCGACTTGCTCCAGCGGCTGGTCGCCCTGCTGGCGGCGGAGGGTTTCGCGTCGTTCACGCTCGACGAGCTGACCGAGCGGCTGCGCTGCTCGAAGACGACGTTGTATCAACTGGCCGGCAGCAAGCAGGAGTTGGTCCGGGAGGCAGTGAAGCACTACTTCCGGGAGGCGACCCAGACCATCGAGAAGCAGGTGGCGGACACCTCCGCGCCCGCGGACCGCGTGGTGGTCTACCTGAACGCGGTCGCCCAGCAGCTGAGACCGCTGTCCCGGCAATTCCTCGACGACATGGCCGACTTCGAACCGGCTCGCGAGGTGTACGAGGCCAATACGCGTCTTGCCGCGGGCCGGCTCAGGCAGTTGATCGCGGACGGGGTCGCCGCCGGCGCGTTCCGTGATGTCCATGCCGCGTTCGTGGGCGAGGTGGTCGCCGCCACCATGCAGGAGATCCAGCGCGGCGAGGTCGCCGCGCGCACCGGGTTGTCCGACGCGGAGGCCTACGCCGAGCTGGCGTCGCTCATTGTGCACGCGGTTTCGACCTGACCTAGGCGCCCTCGGTGACCTCGGTGACCTCAGCGGTGTCAGCGGTGTCAGCCGTGTCAGCGGTGGAGCCGACTCCCCAGTCCCGTAGCACCGACTCGGTGTCCCCGCCCGGAGTGTCCGGGGTCGATGGCTGTCTGCTGGGCGTCCGCGAGAATCGCGGGGCCGGTGCGGCCTGGAGGATGCCGTCGACCTCGACCAGGGTGCGCCGGGCCACCACATGCGGGTGCGTTCCCGCCTCGGCGAACGTGAGCACGGGCGTCACGCACGCGTCCGTTCCGGCGAAGTGCGTGGCCCACTCGTCGCGCGTACGGGAGGCGAACCGCTTCGCGAAGGCCGAGCGCAGTACCGGCCAGCCGCCGCGGTCGCCCTGGGCGGGCAGCCGGGCGGGGTCGATCCCGAGTCCGTCGAGCAGGGCCGCGAAGAAGTGCGGTTCGAGCGCGGCGACGGCGACGTATTTGCCGTCGCCGCACGTGTAGGTGTCGTAGAAGGGGGCGGCCCCGTCGAGAAGGTTGGAGCTCCGCTCGTCCGACCACTCGCCCATGGCGCGCAGGGCGAGCGTCATCTGGCTCAGCAGGGCGGTCCCGTCGATCATCGCGGCGTCGACGACCTGTCCCGCCCCGGAGCGTGAGCGCTCCCAGAGCGCGGCCAGGACACCGACGGCCAAGAGCATGGACCCTCCGCCGAAATCTCCCACGAGGTTGAGCGGAGGGGGTGGCGAACCGTCCTCCCGGCCCATGGCATGGAGCACGCCGGTGAGACCGATGTAGTTCAGATCGTGTCCGGGTTGCTGAGCGAGCGGACCGTCCTGCCCCCAGCCGGTGACCCGTGCGTAGACGAGCCCCGGATTCCGCCGTCCGCAGTCGTCGGGGCCGACCCCGAGCCGCTCGGCGACGCCCGGCCGCAGGCCCTCCACGAACACATCGGCCCGGGCCGACAACGCCAGGACGAGCGCACGCCCCTCGGGCTCCTTGAGATCCGCGAAGACCGACCGGCGGCCGCGCCGCACGATGTCGGTCGCGCCGACGGGGCCGAGCTGGAGCGCCCGGCCGGAAGGCCTCTCGACCCGCACCACATCGGCACCGAGATCGGCCAGCACCATGGCCGCGTGGGGCGCCGGCCCGAGTCCCGCGAGTTCGAGGACACGCAAACCGGCGAGGGGACCAGCTGATCTGTCGATGGACGACATGGCATTACGGTACCAATAACGATACTGTTGTATCGCTTCGAGTATCAAAAACTTCCAGCGCTACGCCCGAGGACATCTCATGCCCGCTACCCGAACGCTTCCCGCCCCGGAAGCAGTCGACCTGATCGGCCTGACCCGCGAGCTCGCCGAGAAGGAGCTCGCGCCGCGCGTCGCCGAGGCCGAGGCCGAGGAGCGGTTCCCCCGCGAGGTCTTCCGCACGCTCGGCCGGGCCGGACTGCTGAGCCTGCCCTACCCCGAGGAGTACGGCGGCGGTGGCCAGCCCTACGAGGTCTACCTCCAGGTTGTCGAAGAGATCGCGGCCGTGTGGGCCAGCGTCGCGGTGGGTGTCTCGGTCCACGCGTTGTCCTGCTTCGGCCTCGCCGCCTTCGGCACCCAGGAGCAGAAGGACGAGTGGCTCCCCGGCATGCTCAGCGGCGATCTGCTCGGCGCCTACTGCCTGTCCGAGGCGCACGCCGGTTCCGACCCCGCGGCGATGCGCACGCGGGCCGTCAGGGACGGCGACCACTATGTGCTCAACGGCGCCAAGGCATGGACCACACACGGTGGCCACGCGGACTTCTACACGGTCATGGCGCGCACCGCCGACGAGGGCTCACGCGCCATCTCCTGCTTCCTCGTCCCGGCCGACACTCCTGGTGTGGTGGCCGATCCCCCGGAACACAAGATGGGTCTGACCGGGTCGGCGACCGCCACCGTGCGTCTGGAGGACGTACGGGTCCCCGCGCACCGCCGGATCGGCGAGGAGGGCGAAGGACTCAAGATCGCCTTCGCCGGACTGGACTGCGGCCGGCTGGGCATCGCGGCAGTGGCCACGGGCCTTGCCCAGGGCGCGCTGGACCACGCACTGCGCTACTCGCGGGAACGCGAGACCTTCGGGCGCCCCATCATCGAACACCAGGGGCTGGCCTTCGTCCTCGCGGACATGGCCGCCGCGGTGCAGGCCTCCCGCGCCACCACGCTCGCCGCCGCCCGGCTCAAGGACCAGGGGCTCCCGTTCCAGTGCGAGGCGTCCATCGCCAAGCTGGTCGCCACCGACAACGCCATGAAGGTCACCACCGACGCCGTCCAGGTACTCGGCGGCTCCGGCTACACCCGCGACTTCCCCGTCGAGCGCTACATGCGGGAGGCCAAGGTCATGCAGATCTTCGAAGGCACCAACCAGATTCAGCGCCTGATCATCGGCCGCGCGCTGAGGGAGGCCGACCGGGGCAGCCTCAGGGTTCGGGACGAGACCAGGTAGTACGTAGCGGCGTACGCGTCGGGCAGCGGAGGCACGCGCACATCGCCGAGGCTGCGCACCACGTGACCATCGTGTGCTGAGCGCCGATACTACGGGGAGAGGCTCCTCGGTCCGCCGGTCCGCACGCCAGTCCGGCGCCCGGCTGCTCATCCCACCAGGAGGTACCCATGAAGATGCTCATCAACGTGGCGGAGACGGTGGTCGCGGACGCGCTGCGGGGCATGGCGGCGGCACATCCCGAGCTGACGGTGGACGTCGACAACCGGGTGATCGTACGGCGGGACGCTCCGGTCGCCGGAAAGGTGGGCCTCGTCTCCGGCGGCGGGTCGGGGCACGAGCCGCTGCACGGCGGTTTCGTGGGCCTCGGCATGCTGTCGGCGGCCTGCCCCGGCGAGGTTTTCACGTCTCCGGTGCCGGACCAGATGCTGCGCGCGGCGGCCGCCGTGGACAGTGGCGCTGGCGTGCTGTTCATCGTGAAGAACTACACGGGTGACGTGCTCAACTTCGACATGGCGGCCGAGCTCGCCGAGGACGAGGGCATCCAGATCGCGAAGGTCCTCGTCAATGACGACGTGGCCGTCACCGACAGCCTCTACACGGCGGGGCGGCGCGGCACCGGGGCGACGCTGTTCGTGGAGAAGATCGCGGGTGCCGCCGCCGAGGAGGGCGCACCGCTGGAGCGGGTCCAAGCGCTGGCCCGGCAGGTCAACGAGAGCTCCCGCAGTTTCGGGGTCGCGCTCAGCGCCTGCACGACTCCGGCCAAGGGCAGCCCGACCTTCGACCTGCCGCCCGGCGAGCTGGAGCTGGGCGTCGGCATCCACGGCGAGCCGGGCCGGGAGCGGCGCGCGATGATGACCTCCAGCGAGATCGCCGACTTCTCGGTGCACGCGATCCTGGAGGACCTCGACCCGCGCAACCCGGTGCTGCTCCTGGTCAACGGCATGGGTGCGACCCCACTCCTGGAGCTGTACGGCTTCAACGCGGAGGTGCAGCGGGTGCTGGACGAGCGCGGCGTCCCCGTGGCGCGCACGCTGGTCGGCAACTACGTCACCTCGCTGGACATGGCGGGCGCCTCGGTGACGCTGTGCCAGGTGGACCAGGAGCTGCTGCGACTGTGGGACGCGCCGGTGAAGACGCCGGGACTGCGCTGGGGCGTGTGAACTCGGTCAACAGGCAGTCGGCTGCCGTGGGGTCGCCCAGGTCGTCGCCTGTGAACCCGGTCAACAGGCAGCCGGTTGCCGATGGCCCGAAACCGATCGACGCTCATTCCGCGCGGTCAACGCTCGTACGGCACTGTCCACACCCGCCCGCGCAGTCGACACCCGCCCGCGCAGTCAACGCTCGTACCACGCAAGGAGATTCCGTGCTCGACGCCGATTTCTTCCGCCGTTGGATGACGGTGACCGCCGCGACCGTGGACCGCGAGGCGCAGCGACTCACCGAACTGGACTCGCCTATCGGCGACGCCGATCACGGCAGCAATCTGCAGCGCGGATTCACCGCCGTGGTCGCCGCGCTGGAGAAGGAGGCGCCGGACACGCCCGGTGGCGTTCTCATGCTCGCCGGCCGTCAGCTGATCTCGACGGTCGGCGGCGCGTCCGGACCCTTGTACGGCACCCTGCTGCGCCGGACCGGCAAAGCGCTCGGAGACGCCGCCGAGGTCACCGAGGAACAGTTCACGGACGCGCTGCGCACGGGCGTCGACGCGGTGATGGCGCTGGGCGGAGCCGCGCCCGGCGACAAGACCATGATCGACGCGCTGGTGCCCGCCGTCGACGCGCTCGCCGACTCCTTCGCCGCGGCGAAGGCCGCCGCCGAGGAGGGTGCCGTCGCGACGACGCCGTTGCAGGCGCGCAAGGGCCGGGCCAGCTATCTGGGCGAGCGCAGCATCGGGCACCAGGACCCGGGCGCCACGTCCTCGTCGCTGCTGATCGGGGCACTCGTGGAGGCGGCCGGTGAGTGACTCCGCGAGCACCTCGACCAGCTCGACCACCTCGACCACCTCGACCACCTCGACCACCTCGACGAGTAATGGCACGGACAAGCTCGTAGGGATCGTGCTGGTCTCCCACAGTGCCGCCGTCGCCGCCTCCGTCGCCGAGCTGGCGACGGGCCTGGCGGGCGGTGGCACGACCGCTCCCGTCGCCCCGGCGGGCGGCACCGCCGACGGCGGCCTCGGCACGAGCGCCGAGCTGATCGCCGCCGCGGCCGCCTCCGTGGACCGCGGCGCCGGCGTCGCGGTCCTCACCGACCTGGGCAGCGCCGTGCTCACGGTGAAGGCGCTGCTCGCCGAGGGCGACGAACTGCCCGACAACACCCGCCTCGTCGACGCGCCCTTCGTCGAGGGCGCGGTCGCCGCGGTCGTCACGGCGTCGGCGGGCGCGGACCTCGCCGCGGTGGAGGCGGCGGCCGCGGAGGCGTACGCGTACCGAAAGGTCTGAGCACCGGGACCCGGCTTCGCCGGAAGGCGTGAGCACCGAAATGAGTGACCCCTGGCTGCGCCGGAAGGTCTGAGCGCCGGGGTCAGCGGTCCCGGGCTTCGTCAGGCAAGTCCCTCGGCCGCGACGGCGAGGGCCGAGCGAACGGTCGCCACCAGCTCGGCCCGCGCCGTCGCGGGGTCGGACTGTTCCTCGTCGCCGCGCCACGCGTAGTGCTCGACCGCCGTCCGCAGGGCCGCGTTGAGCATGGCGGCCTGGATCTCCGACCGCAGGTCGACTGCGGCCAGCCCCGCTCGGTCGGCGAGGGCGCGGGCGAAGACCGGCTCGGCCTCGTCGTGGGCCTGGAGCCAGACCGCACGCAGGCCCGGCTCGGTGCGGGTCAGCCTCAGCAGCGCACGGACGTTGGGCAGATGCGGCCTCGCCATCGGGCCGGCGCCGGCCGTGGTCGCCGCTTCCAGGGCGTCCTCCAGCGGCTGGTCGGGGCGCCAGGCGCGCAACGCGGCGGCGATGGCGTCGATGCCGGCCGCGAACAGGGGGCTGACGCAGCTCTCCTTGCTCGGAAAGTAGCGCCAGACGGTGCGCGCGGAGACGCCGACCGCCTGCCCGATCTGCTCCCCGGTCGTCGCGGCCACGCCGTGGGCGACGAACAGCTCCACCGCGGCGCGCGCGATCTCCAGCCGGATCTCCGCCTTGCGCTGCTCGGTCAGCGGCGGCCGTCCCGTACGGCCACGCCCCTGGCCGGGGGGTTCGCTGATCGCGCGGTCCGGCACTGGTGACTCCTTGGTTCCGCCGGCGGCTGCTGCCCGGGCCTGCCGCGAGTCTAACGATCTCCAAAGCGGCGTCGAGGGACTTCGAAGGAGGGGCAAGGACTTTCTGTCATTCACAGACATTAAGTCGTACTGTGGCAGCGCAGCAGCTTCGTTGCACCACGTACGCACCACTGGGAGCACGTCATGACCACCACTGGACTGGACGGCCGAAGCGTCATCGTCACCGGCGCGGGCTCGGGCATCGGGCGCGCCACCGCGCTCGCCTTCGCGGCGGAGGGCGCGCGCGTCGTCGTGGCCGACCTCAACGCCGAGAGCGCCGAGACGGTCGTGAAGGAGATCACGGCGGCCGGCGGCACCGCGGTGGCCGTCACCGGCGACCTGAGCGAGCAGGCCGTCGTCGACCAGGTGACCGCGACCGCCGTGGAGCGGTTCGGCGGGGTGGACGTACTGGTGAACAACGCCGGGATCATGGACCGCATGTCGGCGGTGGCGGAGGTCAGCGACGCGGAGTGGGAGCGGGTCATCCGGGTCAACCTCACGGCTCCCTTCCTGCTCACCCGGGCGGTGCTGCCGCACATGCTGGAGGCCGGCAAGGGCGCCATAGTGAACACCGCCTCCGAGGCGAGCCTGCGCGGCAGCGCCGCGGGGGCCGCGTACACCGCCTCGAAGCACGGCATCGCGGGGCTCACCAAGTCCCTCGCCGTGATGTACCGGGACAAGGGCATTCGTGCCAACGCCATCGCTCCCGGCGGCACGAAGACCGGCATCGTCGTGGACATCGAGGCCGGCTCCCAGGGTCCCGCGGTCCTGGGCGCGTACATGCGCAACGTCGGCCAGCCGGCCGAGGCCGAGGAGCAGGCGGCGGCCATCGTGTTCCTCGCCTCGGACGCGGCGAGCAACATCAACGGCGTGATCCTGCCCGTCGACAACGGCTGGGCCGCCGTCTGAGGTCCCGCCGGTCCAGGCCCGGCACCCTCGGTTCATCGAGCCGAGGGTGCTCAGCCGCCGCGGACGAACTGCCGGGCCAGTCGCTCCCCCGCCGTCACGGCGGCCGCGTGGTTCTCGATGGGTGACACCCGGGAGTTCTTGAAGACGATGTAGGTGACCCCGGCATCCGTCCCGCCGCCCCGCGGATCGGGACGGATGCCGAGGGCCTTGGCGGTGGCGTACGAGGCCTCGCCGATGATGTCGTGCGGGCCAATGTCGCCGACGACGGCGTACTGGACGCGATGCCGGTAGATCACGGCGGCCACCGATCCGCCGCGGACACCGTGGTCCCGGTGGTTCCAGATGCGGCTCGGGGCCGGGACGACGATGTACGGGAGGGTCTCGGCGCTCAGCTCACGGCCGTCGGACTGCTGGTAGGCGGTGGCGCTGGAGAAGAGCGGGTCGATGCGGCTGTTGCAGCGAAGGCCCGGCCTGCCGTCGCAGTCGATGTCCATGTCGGCCTTCCAGAACACGGCGCCCCGCGTGCCGCACACGGGGATATGGGCACGGGTACCGTCGTCGCTGCGGTAGCGCCCTCTTGAGACGGGGGCGCAGCCACGCACCTTCGCCAGCAGGTCGGCGGCGCGGACGTTTCCCTCACGCACCGCCGCCACGGGCCGGCTCGGCGGGGGGAGGACGGGGAGCGCCGCCGGAGCGGGAGCGAGCAGGGCGGCGCCGGCCGCGGCCAGCGTCAGCGACTGGACACGCACGATAAGAGACCCTCTCCTTGGGGACATTGATGGTCATTTGCCCACATTTGACGGGCATCTGACGACGCGTCCAAGGGAAAGGGTCCGGACGGCGCACGACCGCCTCGGGCGGCGCCGTGCGGCCGAGGGCCCGAGCCGCACTCGGCTCCGGCCACTCGACCGCCCTCACCGGCGCGGGAACAGCGACGACAGCGGTCCGCGCCGTGGGCGTGAACTCCCATGGAACAAGGGCGAGTTCACGCCGCGTCAGGGATCAGCATACGTACGTTCCCGGCGGTCCGGCCAACGGCCGCCCACCCTCTTGATGTGGTCGCGTCAGCCGTGTCTTATAGGTACAGACCAATCCCGTCGAGGGAAGGCGGACCCGTGCGACGCGTCCCCCCTGCGCTGATGCGTGCGTTGATGTGCGGCTCGCTGCTCGTGCTGGCGTCCTGTGGGTGGGGCGCGCAGGACGACGGCCAGGGCGAACGGCTGCCCTCGGCACCGATGGGCGTCACCGCCGCGGCGGGCAGCGCCACCAGCGTGCACGTCATGTGGAACCGGGCTTCCGAGGATCCGGAGGTCACCCGCTACGAGGTATATCGCGGCACCACAAAGGTCAAGGAAGTGCCCGGCGGGGAGCACATGGTGGACATCACCAGACTCAAACCGTCCACCACATACGTCTTCATGGTCCGGGCCCGGAACGCCGCCGGGGACTCCGGACCGCCCAGCAAACAGGTGCGCGCCACCACACCGGCAGCGGTCGCCGCCGATCACACGGCTCCCACCCGCCCCGGCCGGCCGCGCGGCAAGGCGGTCGGGAGCCGGGCGGTCCAGCTGTCCTGGGAGAAGTCGACGGACGACAGGGGCGTGGCCTCGTACGACATCTATCAGGGCACCTCGAAGATCCACAGCGTCGGCGGCGCGCAGACGGCGACCGTGGTCACCGGGCTGCGGCCCGGCACCCGTTACTCCTTCACCGTGAAGGCGCGGGACGCGGCGGACAACGTCTCGCCCGGGAGCGACGCCGTCCCGCTCACCACCGCGCCCGGTTCGGACGACGGCCGGGGGACGGCGCCGACCGGCTTCCGCGCGACGACCCACCGCGCGGACGGGGCGTACTACATCGATCTGTCGTGGATGGCGCCGGAAGTGGACGGAGTGATCACGGAGTACCAGATCCATCTCGACGGGCGGCCGGTGACCTCGCTGGTGTGGGGCGGCACTCCACCCGAGGGCAAGTCGACCTACAGCTTCTATGTGGGCCGGGACGCCGGGGTCGCCCACCGGGTGCGGATCAGGGCGAAGCTGCCGGACGGCACATGGGGCGGATTCTCCGCGGAACGCACGGTGACGACGGGCAAGAAGTGAGGCGCACGGTGTGCACGGGCAAGCAGCGATAGGCGCGGCATAGGGTTACTCGTATGGCCCATAGAGAACCCAATGCCGCGACTCCGCTCGATCTCTCCCTGCTGCGCACCTTCCTCACCGTGCACCGGACGGGGTCGTTCACGGCGGCAGGACGGCTGCTGGGCCTCTCCCAGCCGACGGTGACGACGCAGATGCGGTCGCTGGAGGAGCGGCTGGGCCGGGAGCTGTTCGAGCGGGGGCCGCGGGGTGTGGTGCCCACGGCGGTGGCGGACGAGCTGGCCGCGCAGGTCGCGGCGCCGCTGGACACGCTCGCGGCGGTCGCGGATCGCGGCGGCTTCGGTGCCGACCAGCCGCCGGACCCGGTCCACGTGGCGGGTCCGGCCGAGCTGCTGTGCACGAAGGCGCTGCCCGCGCTGGCGCCGCTGACGGAACAGGGCGTACGGCTGCGGATCAGCACCGGGCTGACCGACGACCTGCTGGACGGGCTGCGCGGCGGCCGCTTCGACCTGGTGATCGCCACGTCCCGGCCGCGCGGCCGCACCCTCACCTCCGTGCCGCTGATGGACGAGGAGTTCGTGCTCGTCGCCTCCCCCGAATGGGCCGAGCGCATCGGTGTGGACCGGGTGGCGGCCGAGGGGCCCGCCGCGCTGCACGGGGTGCCCCTGGTGACGTACGCCGAGGATCTGCCCATCGCCCGCCGCTACTGGCGCCATGTCTTCGAGGTACGGCTGAGCGCGCAGGCCGCGATCACGGTGCCCGATCTGCGGGGCGTCCTCGCGGCGGTCGTGTCCGGCGCCGGGATCACGGTGCTCCCCCGCTTTCTGTGCCTCGCCGAGCTGGCCTCCGGCGCCCTGGTGCCCCTGCTGTCGCCCGAGGACCCGCCGATCAACACCGGATATCTCACCCAGCGGCCCGGCGCCTCGGACAACCCGCATGTGGCCCTCGTCCGGGAGCGGCTGCTCCAGGCGGGCCGCACGTGGTGACGCCTCACCCACGGCAGTAACAAGCCATCAGCAGTCGGCCGGACGAAGGAATTCATCACCTGCCCGGTCCCCGTCCGCATGCGGGCCGGGCCGGGGGCACGTTGGCTCTCCCTGAGGCAGCACGGGCCTTTCCAATCCTCGGCGGCGCATGGGATGTACCGCCAACCGTGCCGCTGGAGGGCAGTTCCTATGCGTACTACTCAGTTTCTTCTCCGTTCCGGCCTGACCGTGGCCGCCGCCGCTGCGCTGCCGCTGACCCTGACCGCTCCCTCGGCCGCCGCGTTCGGTTCGGGGATCTCGGTGAGCACCACCGGCTCCGTCGTTTCGGTCACCACCAGCGCGTGTCCGAGCAACGGCAGCAGCTTCGGCAACTCCTCCTTGCTCTCCAGTGGACAGGCGAACTTCTCCCAAGGGCGCCAAATGTCGCTGACGGGGACGAGCAGTAGTCAGTCCGCGTCCTGGTCGGGTGTGAGCCCGGGCACCTATACCGTCATCGTGGTCTGCCAGGACGGGACGACGGCGGGCACCCAGTCCATCATCGTCTCGGCCCCCTCGACGCCCACGATCTCCGCGACGGCCTCACCGTCGCTCGGGGTGATGGGCGGTTTCGGCGGAGCGGTCAAGGACTACGGCACGGTCACGCTGGTGGGCGGCGTCGCGCTGGTCGCCACGGGCACCGTGGCGACGGCCTGGTTCCTGCGCCGCCGGGCCAAGCCCCACCGGCTCTGACCCAGGGGCACGTCACACCGGCGGCCGCCCACCCGACTCAGGTCGGAGGACGGCCGCCTGTCCGTGCACCACCTGTCCGTCCACCGCCTGTCCGTACGCCGCTTCTCCGCACGCCGCCTATTCCTGCGCCGCCTCCGCCTGCGCGGCCGGCTCGTCCCCGAAGTGCTCGAACTCCTCCAGCGCGTGGGTCAGCCACTGGGTCCAGAAGGTCTCCAGGTCGATTCCGGCGCGCAGCACGAGGTGCCGTAGGCGGTCCTGCGGAGTGTCCTTGCCGGGCGGGAAGTCGCGCTCCTGGATCTCTTCGTACTCGGCCAACTGACGCTGATGCAGGGCGAGATGGCGGTGCAGGTCGGCCTCG
Organism: Streptomyces sp. NBC_00775; assembly: GCF_036347135.1. Taxonomy (NCBI): domain Bacteria; kingdom Bacillati; phylum Actinomycetota; class Actinomycetes; order Kitasatosporales; family Streptomycetaceae; genus Streptomyces; species Streptomyces sp. NBC_00775. The sequence goes on along the minus strand of NZ_CP108938.1, from coordinate 9,740,483 downwards.
ATGCCCGCCGTGCCAACGACCGCCGAGGCGCGCAGCCGCAGCAGCATCGTGTCGCGCATCGGCTTCGGATCCTGGGCGGCGGCCGTCCAGCGGGCCAATTCGGCACGACCGGCGGGCAGGACTTCGTAGCTCTTCTTCTGCCCCCGGGCAGGCTGCTCGGAGGGCAGGGCGCGGATGTAGCCCTCGGCCTCCAGTTTTCCCAGCTCGCGATAGATCTGCTGATGCGTCGCCGACCAGAAGTAGCCGATCGACTTGTCGAACCGCCGGGTCAGTTCGAGACCCGACGACGGCCTCTCGAGCAGGGCGGTGAGGATCGCGTGCGGGAGTGACATGGGGTCATCCTAGGGAGGGCCGCCCCACCGCTCGCGGGACCGGGCGCCTGGCCACGGCCCGCCGATGCGGCGACGGCCCTCCCGCCTTTCGTCTCTAGAGCGCCGCCGCCAGCTCCGTGCCCTGCTTGATGGCACGCTTGGCGTCCAGTTCGGCGGCCACGTCGGCGCCGCCGATGAGGTGCACGCTGCGGCCCGCGGCGAGCAGCTCCTCGTACAGGTCGCGGCGCGGCTCCTGCCCGGTGCACAGCACGATCGTGTCGACCTCCAGGACCTGGCTGTGCCCGTCGACGGTGACGTGCAGCCCGGCATCGTCGATCCGGTCGTACCGCACGCCCGGAACCATGGTGACGCCCCGGTGCTTGAGCTCGGTGCGGTGGATCCAGCCGGTGGTCTTGCCGAGTCCGGCGCCGACCTTGGTGTCCTTGCGCTGGAGGAGGTGGACCGTGCGCGGCGGGGCGGGCCGCTCGGGCGCGGCGAGGCCGCCGGGTGCCCGGTAGTCCATGTCGACGCCCCAGTTCCGGAAGTACGTCGCCGGGTCCTCGCTCGCCTTGTCGCCGCTGTCGGTGAGGTACTCGGCGACGTCGAAGCCGATGCCGCCGGCACCGAGGATCGCGACGCGGTCGCCGACGGGGGCGCCGTCGCGCAGGACGTCGAGGTAGCCGACCACGCTGGGGTGGTCGACGCCGGGGATCTCGGGGGTGCGGGGGCTGACGCCGGTCGCGACGACGACCTCGTCGTGCGCGTCCAGTCCGTCCGCGGTGACGCGGGTGTTCAACCGGACGTCCACGCCGTGCAGTTCGAGCTGCGTACGGAAGTAGCGGATCGTCTCGTCGAACTCCTGCTTGCCGGGGACCTTGCGGGCCACGTTGAGCTGGCCGCCGATCTCGGGCGCGGCGTCGTAGAGGGTGACGTCGTGGCCGCGCTCGGCGGCGGAGACGGCGCAGGCGAGTCCGGCCGGACCGGCGCCCACGACGGCAACGCGCTTGCGCAGCCGGGTCGGTGCGAGGACGAGTTCCGTCTCGTGGCAGGCGCGCGGGTTGACCAGGCAGGAGGTGATCTTGCCGCTGAAGGTGTGGTCGAGGCAGGCCTGGTTGCAGCCGATGCAGGTGTTGATGGCCTCGGGACGCCCGGCTTCCGCCTTGGCGACGAAGTCGGGGTCGGCGAGCATCGGGCGGGCCAGCGACACCATGTCGGCGTGGCCGTCGGCGAGCAACTGCTCGGCGACTTCAGGGGTGTTGATGCGGTTGGTCGTCACCAGCGGGATCGAGACCGCGCCCATGACCTTCTTGGTCACCCAGGCGTACGCGCCGCGCGGCACGGACGTCGCGATGGTGGGGATACGGGCCTCGTGCCAGCCGATGCCGGTATTGATGATCGTCGCACCGGCGGCCTCGACGGCCTGAGCGAGCGTGATGACCTCGTCGAAGGAGGAGCCGCCGGGCACCAGGTCGAGCATCGACAGACGGTAGATGATGATGAAGTCCTCGCCGACCGCCTCGCGCACGCGCCGGACGATCTCGACGGGGAAACGCATGCGGTTCTCGTACGAGCCGCCCCAGCGGTCTTCGCGCTGGTTCGTCTGGAGGGCGATGAACTCGTTGATCAGGTAGCCCTCGGAGCCCATGATCTCGACGCCGTCGTAGCCGGCCTGCTTCGCCAGGCGGGCGGCACGCGCGTAGTCGTCGATGGTCTGCTCGACCTCGGCGTCGGTGAGCGCGTGCGGCGGGAACGGGCTGATCGGCGCCTGGAGGGCGCTCGGGGCGACCAGGTCCTGGTGGTAGGCGTACCGCCCGAAGTGCAGGATCTGCATCGCGATCCTGCCGCCCTCGCGGTGCACCGCCGCGGTGATCTCCGTGTGCTGCTCGGCCTCCGCCTCGGTGGTCAGCTTGGCGCCGCCCTCGTACGGCCGGCCCGCGTCGTTCGGCGCGATGCCGCCGGTGACGATGAGGCCGACGCCGCCGCGCGCCCGGGTGGCGTAGAACTCCGCCATCCGCTCGAAGCCGCGCTCGGCCTCCTCCAGGCCCACGTGCATGGAGCCCATGAGTACGCGGTTGGGCAGGGTGGTGAATCCCAGGTCAAGCGGGTTCAGCAGGTGCGGGTAACGGCTCATCTGGCCCTCCGTGCGCGGTGTCGTGTGTCTGTTGTAGACGACGGGCCACGCGTTATGCAACTAGTTGCACAATGACGAGGGTCACTCAGCGGAGGGCCACCCGGGCGACGAGTTCGGCGACCGGTGCGGGCTGGTCGACCATCACCAGGTGGCCCGCGCCGGAGACGACCACCATCGTGACGTCGGGGCCGGCGTCGAGTCCGGCGCGCTCCTCGTCCGTGAGTCCGATCTCGTCGTGGTCACCGCGTACGACCCAGGCAGGCACGCCCGAGTCGCGGAGCCGGGGCACCAGCGAACCGTGCCGGTCCAGGTAGTCGAAGTAGCGGCGGATCACCTGGCGGCAGAACGCCGGGTCGTTCTTCTTGAACTCGGCCACCAGCGCCTCGCGGCGGGCCGGGGGCAGACTGCTCGCCATGGCGCGGGGCATCGCCTTGACCAGGGCGGACCAGGTCAGGGCTCCGATGCCGGGCAGCCCGCCGAGGCGATTGGCGACGGCCAGCACCCTCGGCTCGTCGGGCGCGGAGAACGTCGGGGACAGCAGAACCACCGGGCCGGAGAAGTGTCCGCCCGCCGCCATTTCCAGGGCGACGTTGGCGCCGAGGCTGTGGCCGACCACGACGTCGCAGCCCCGCTCCGCGGCGAGCGCGCCCGCCAGCGCCGCGTAGTTCTCCATGCTCAGGTCACGTGGGGGCAGGGTGCCCGCATGACCCGGGAGCGTGGCCGCGATCAGCCGAACCGGCGCGGAGGCGAGCGCCGGCGCGGCCATCAGGTCCTCGTAGAACGCGCCGCTGCACATTCCGCCGGGGAGCAGCAGCACCGTCGCCCGCGCGTCGGCGGGCCCGGACTCCTGGATGTCCCACGCGTGGAACTTCTCCGGGGTGGTCATCGTCGAACCTCCGTCTCGCGCCCGCGTTCAGCCGGAGTCTGGCGCGAGACGGGGCGATTCGACGACCCCGGACCGGAAGTGGCGGCATGTCGGTCCGCCACGCGATCCGTGAGACGAGGAGAGACCGGCCCTAGGGCCGTACGCCGATCACGACGTTGGCGTACATCTCCTCGGAGACCGCCAGCCGGGCCAGCAGACCGCCGCGGGCGAAGGCCTCGACGGCCAGGGGCGCCTGGTGTTCGCTCGTCTCGACCAGGAGGCAGCCGCCGGGGGCCAGCCACTGGGGCGCCTCCGCGGCGACCCTGCGTACGAGGTCGAGCCCGTCATCACCTCCGTCGAGGGCGACCAGGGGTTCATGGTCGCGGGCCTCCGAGGGCAGCAGGCCGACCTCTTCGGTGGGGACGTACGGCACATTGGCGGCCAGGACGTCGACGCGGCCGCGCAGGGTGTCGGGCAGGGCCGCGAAGAGGTCGCCCTCGTGGACATGTCCGGCGAACGGCGCGACGTTGCGGCGGGCACAGCGCACCGCGACCGGGTCGATGTCGGCGGCGTGCAGTTCGGGTCCGCCGAGGGCCGCGGCCAGGGCGGCGCCCACCGCGCCGGAGCCGCAGCACAGGTCCACGACGACCGACGCGCTACGGGCGAGGGCCACCGCCTGGTCGACGAGGTACTCGGTGCGACGACGGGGCACGAAGACACCCGGCTCCACGGAGATGCGCAGACCGTGGAACCCGGCCCAGCCGAGGACGTGTTCGAGGGGCAGTCCCGCGACGCGCCGGTCCACCATGGCGGTGGCCTCGTCCGGGGTGCGGGCGGTGGAGAGGATCAACTCCGCCTCGTCCTCGGCGAAGACACAGCCCGCGGAACGGAGCGCGGCGACAACGGAATCAGCAAGAGGGGGCATGGAAGCCGAGAGCCTTTCGATGAGCGAAAGGGCGCTCTCGCGGTCACCTACAGGCGGTGAGTCGCGTTGCCTTGGGAGGAGAGCACCCGACCTGACACAGCGGTAATGGGTCTCACCTCCTCGACAACTCCTCGACTGGGGCGGTCCGCAGCCGGGACGGCCACCCTACAGGAACGGTCAGACGGCGACCGACTCCTCCAGCTCCTCCTCGGCCTCCGCCTGTTCGGTCACGGGCTGGGGCTCGGGCTCGGGGACAGGCTCTTCCCGTACGGCGCGACGGGCGCGCGCACGCTCGACGGCACCGGCGACGGCCGTGACCAGCAGGCCGATCACCAGCCAGGCGACCAGCGTGCCCACGTTGCCGGACAGCCCGTCACGGTCGAAGTAGAGGAGGCTGCGGATGCCCTCGACGAACCCGGCGCCGTTCCAGAAGGCGTGCAGGGTGCCGAAGAAGCCGTTCTGGAGCTCCGGCCGGAACAGGCCTCCGGAGCTGGTGAAGTTGAGCATCACGAAGAGCACCATCATCGCGAGCGTGGTCCATCGCTTGAGGAACGTGTGGAGTCCGACGCCGATGAAGAGGATGCCCGCGGAGTAGAGCCAGCTCATCGCCCACACACTCGCGAGATCGTGGTGCGCGAGATGGAAGACGGGCCCGGCGAGGGCGGCGCCGATGACGCTCACGACCGCGGAGACGCCCACGGCGAGCAGTGCGCGTATCCGCAGGGGCAGGCCCGCACCCGCGGCACCGAGTGCGGCGACGGACGCGTACGAGCCGATGCTCAACGCGATCAGCAGGAAGAACAGGCCCTGGCCCGTGGGGTCGTCGGAGACCGGCGGGGCCACATCGGTGACCTTCAGGGGCACTCCCTGCTGGCCGGCGACCGGTGTGAAGACCTTCTCGACGGCCGTGGCACCCATGTCGGACGCGGCGGTGGCGACGACCAGCTCCGGCGTCTTCGCGCTCAGCACATAAGCGCCCGTGATGTCACGGGACTTGAGCAGGTCCACCGCTTCGGTGCGGCTCGCGACGGTCCGTACGTCGAGCTTGTCCCCCGCCTCGTCCTTGACCGTCTGGGCGAACACCTTCGTCTCGGGTCCGGTGCCGACGACGGCGACGGGCAGGTGGTTCGGCTCCGGCGTCACGAACGCGCCCATGTAGGCCAGCCCCATGCCGAGACACATCAGCAGCGGGGTGACCAGGTGCGTGAGCACATGGCGCAGGGCCGGGGAGCGCAGGCCGGTGTCCACGGGTCCTCCATTGGTTGGCATATACAACTCTCTATCAAGTTGTACTATACAACCAGAGAGTGGAGGGAGGTCCCGTGAAGGCATCCGAAGAGTCCGATGAGACCGTTGTCACGGCCGGGAAGGCCGGTGACACGGCGGGCACGACGGCCGCCGATGTCACCGTCGGCACGTCGGCCGCCGACCTGGCCGTCGAGACCATTCAGCGCGAGATGACCGTCTTCGCCCGGCGGGCCCGTGCCTCGGCGGGGCGCATGCATCCCGAGCTGTCCCTGGTCTCGTACACCCTGCTCGGCCATCTGGAGGAGAGCGGCGGCTGCCGCGCCACCGATCTGGCCTCGCACTACGCGCTGGACAAGTCCACCGTGAGCCGTCAGGTGACCGCGCTCGAGCGGGCCGGGCTCATCGAACGGCGGCTCGACCCCGAGGACCACCGGGTGCAGGTGCTGCATCTGACGGAGGCGGGCACGGAGATCCTCGCCCAGGTGACCCGGAGCCGCCGCGCGGCGTTCCGGGAGCGGCTCATGGGCTGGTCCGAGGAGGATCTCGCACGCTTCGCCTCGTACCTGCTGCGCTACAACACCACGGCTTCGCAGGACGGCCCGGTCACGAAGGCGTCCACGAGCTGACACGCGCCTCCGCCGCCGTCGGCCACGCCCGCGATCACCGCGGTCCTCGGCGTCACCGGGCTCCCACGATCCGCTCGTCGCCCAGGTGCTCGGGCACGCGTGCCGCCATGAAGCGGGTGGTGCGGCGCAGCCGGAAGCCGAGGGATTCATAGAGGCGGATGGCGTTGGTGTTGCCCGCCGCGGTGTGCAGGAAGGGTGTCTCGCCGCGCTCGCGGATGCCGTGCGCGACGGCCAGGATCAGCCGGGTGGCCAGGCCCTCGCCGCGGAAGCCGGGGTCGGTGCAGACCGCGCTGATCTCGGTCCATCCCGGCGGGTGCAGCCGCTCCCCCGCCATGGCGATCAGGGCGCCGTTCCGGCGGATCCCGAGATAGGTGCCGAGCTCGACGGTGCGCGGCAGGAAGGGGCCGGGCCTGGTCCGCTCGACCAGGTCCAGCATCGCGGGTACGTCGGCGGGGCCGAGCCGCACGGCCTCGGCGTCCGGTGCCGCGGCGATCCCGTCGTCGACGAGCTGGACGCCCTCCAACTGGAAGGTCACCTCCCAGCCGTCCGGCGTCCGCCCGTTGAATCCGGCCAGGGGTGCCTCGCCTCCCGGGCCCACGAGGGCCGCCAGGTCCGCCCAGTCGTCGGTGTCCGGCTCGTCCGGCAACGCGAGCCACGGCGATACGTCCACGGGGTAGCGCAGGACGTTGCCGCGGCGCTCGGCGAAGTGGGCGTGCGGGCCGGTCAGCGAACCGAGCGCGGGGTTGTCCAGCGGGTGCGCGGTCATGCGGACACCTCGATCACGATCTTGCCGCGCGCATGACCGTCCTCGACGGTGCGCAGCGCCTCACCGGCCAGGTCGAGCGGGAAGGTCCGTGTCACGAACGGCCGCAGCTCGCCGTCCACCACGAGTTTCGCCACCTCGTCGAGCACGGCGGCGGTGCGGGCCCGTGCCACGGGTACGCCTCCGAGCCGCGCGACCGTCTCCCGGTCGGCGCCGGTGATCAGCTTCGTACGGTCGGTCAGCAGCGTCGCCGCGGCTTCCAGGACCTCGCCCCCGACCAGGTCGAACACGGCGTCCACCCCGTCCGGCGCCGCCGCGCGCACCCGCTCCTCCAGGCCGGGCCCCGACGGGACGTGCACGGCTCCGAGCGACTCGACGAAGTCCTTCTTGCCGTCGTTCGCGACCCCGACGACGCGCAGCCCGAAGGCGCGTGCGATCTGCGTGGCGGCGACACCGACTCCGCCGCCCGCGCCGGTGATCAGCACGGTCGCGCCGGTGGGCAGGTCGAGCTGGCGGATTCCGTCGTACGCGGTCGCCGCCGCGACGGGCAGGGCCGCGGCGTCCGTGAACGACAGCCCGGCGGGCTTGTGCGCGGTGACGGAGACGGGAAGCAGGGCGTACTCGGCGTAGCCGCCGGCCACCGGGTTGCCGAAGACCTCGTCCCCTGCGGTGAAGCCGGTCACGTCGGCGCCGACCTCCTCGACGACCCCCGCGACCTCGTTGCCGAACACGGCGGGCAGCTCGCGCTCGTCGCCGCCCGGGCGGCGATAGCCCGTCCGCTGCTTCCAGTCGACGGGGTTCACACCGGCGGCGCGCACCGCGACGAGGAGCTGGCCGGGTCCCGGGCCGGGGCGGTCCAGCTCCGCCAGGGCCTCGGTCTCCGGGCCGCCGTACCGCGTGAAGACGTACGCCTTGGGCATCTGCTCCCTCACTCTCCTTCGCTGTCACCGGGCGCAAGGGCCACCGTCACCGGTTGTAGGGGCCACCGGATCCGGTATCAGCGGCAAGGAAGATCGCGGCGTGGCTATTCCCCGGCCCCTGGAGAGTTCATACGTCCGCAATGATCGGGGCCCCCGCCCGGGCGCGGAGCACGGTCCACCACCGCGTACGGTTGAACGCGTAAGTACTGATGTACGCGTATGCGCTGATCACGGACGCATGTGCGGGCACTGATCACGTTCGATCCGCGGGCCGCCGTCCCCCGGCGGCCCTGGAGGCACCACCCCTATGAACGTCACGCGAGGCTTCACCGGGCGCCCGCGCGCCAACAACGCCGGACTGCCGCCCGGCCAGTACGACGCGGGCGACGACTGGCCCGTCCTGTCCGCCGAGGTCACCCCCGACCTCGCGCCCGCCGACTGGACCTTCCGGGTCGACGGCCTGGTCGCCGAGGAGCGCACCTGGAGCTGGGAGCAGGCGCACGCGCTGCCCGCTTCGGCGTACGAGGGCGACATCCACTGCGTGACGAGCTGGTCGAAGTTCGGGGTGCGCTTCGGGGGCGTGTCCCTGGACGCGTTCCTGGACGCCGTACGCCCGGACGCGAGCGCGACCCACGCGGTCGCCTACTCGCACAGCGGGTACACCACGAACCTGCCGCTCGCCGACCTCACCGGTGGCCGTGCCTGGATCGCGTGGGAGTACGACGGGAAGCCGCTGCCCGCCGAACACGGCGGCCCGGCGCGGCTGATCGTGCCGCACCTGTACTTCTGGAAGAGCGCCAAGTGGATCGCGGGCCTCAGGATCCTCGACCACGACGAGCCGGGCTTCTGGGAGCAGAACGGCTATCACGCACGCGGCAACCCCTGGGAAGAGCAGCGCTACTCCGGTGACTGAGACGACTTCGGTGACGCAGCCAGTTCCGGTGACCGCGACAAGCGCGGTGACGGAGACAACTCCGGTGATGGGGACGATGACCGAGACCTTCGTGCCGCCCACGCGGTTCGCCGTGCCCGGGCGGATCGCCGTGAGCAACCGCGCCGCGGCCACCTGGCAGACGGCCACGCTCACCGAGATCCGCCGGGAGACGCCGCACGCGGCCACCTTCCGGTTCGCGGTCCCGCACTGGACGGGGCATCTGCCGGGGCAGCATCTGATGCTGCGGCTGAGGGCCGAGGACGGGTATCTGGCGCAGCGCCACTACTCCATCGCGTCACCGCCCGACGACGCCGGCCACATCGAGCTGACCCTTGACCATGTCGAGGGCGGCGAGGTCTCCGGCTGGTTCCACACCGTGGCCAGGCCCGGCGACTCGGTCGAGGTGCGCGGGCCGCTCAGCGGCTTCTTCGCCTGGCCCGGCGACCGGCCCGCGCTGCTCATCGGCGCCGGCTCCGGTGTCGTCCCGCTGATGTCGATGCTGCGCCACCACCGCGCACGGGATCTGGACGTGCCGCTGCGGCTGCTCGTCTCCGCCCGCACCTCCGAAGCACTCATCTACGCGCGGGAGTACGGCGAGGAGACCACACCCGTCTTCACGCGCGGCGCGCCGGACGGTGTGCCGGTCGGACGCATGGCGGCCGCACATGTGGCACCGCTCCTGGCCGAGCAGCCTCCCGGTGGGTGGGAGGCCTATGTGTGCGGCTCCAACGGGTTCGCGGAGCACGTCTCCCGGTTGCTGGTGGAGGCGGGCCAGCCCGTGGACCGGATCCGCATCGAGCGCTTCGGCTGAGGCCGCTGAACGATGCCGTGGCAGCGCCGAGTTGAAGCACCGGGTCGAAGCGCCGAGGGCGGAGAACGGACGGTGGCCAAGGCTTGGCGGCCCTCCGATGGCACACGTACGGTGTGATCATCCGCACCCCTGATGTCAAAGGTGGTCCTTCATGGCCCTGTTCGACCTCCCCCTCGACGAACTCCGCGACTACCGCAGCGCGTCCGCCGAGCCCGAGGACTTCGACGCCTTCTGGGCCAAGACACTCCAGGGGGCCCGTGAGCACGAGCTCGACGCCCGCTTCGAGCCGGTCGAGACAGCCCTCAAGACCCTCAAGGTCTACGACGTCACCTTCGCCGGATTCGGCGGGCACCCCATCAAGGGCTGGCTGACGGTGCCGGCCTGGGCCAACTCGCCCCTGCCCACGGTCGTCGAGTTCGTCGGGTACGGCGGCGGTCGCGGCCTTCCGCACACACATCTGCTGTGGGCCTCGGCGGGCTTCGCGCACTTCGTCATGGACACGCGCGGCCAGGGCAGCGCCTGGGGCGGTGGCGGCGAGACCCCGGACCCGGTGGGCAGCGGGCCCGCGTTCCCCGGCTACATGACCCGCGGTGTCGACGCTCCCGAGAACTACTACTACCGCCGGGTGTTCACGGACGCGGTGCGCGCGGTGGAGGCGGCCCGCTCGCATCCGCTGGTCGACGCGGCTCGCGTCGCGGCCCTCGGCGGGAGCCAGGGCGGCGGCATCACCATCGCGGTGGGCGGCCTGGTCCCCGATCTGGCCGCGATCGTGCCGGACGTGCCGTTCCTGTGCGACTTCCCCCGCTCGACGACCATCACGGACCGCTCTCCGTACCGGGAGATCGGGAACTACCTCAAGACCCACCGCGGGCACACCGCCGACATCCTGCGCACGCTCTCCTACTTCGACGGCGTGCACTTCGCGGCACGCGGCCGGGCGCCCGCCCTCTTCTCGGTGGGCCTGGAGGACCAGACCTGCCCGCCCTCCTCGGTCTTCGCCGCGTTCAACGCGTGGGCCCACGACGACAAGAAGATCGAGGTGTACGACTTCAACGACCACGAGGGCGGCGGCCCCTACCAAGAGGCGGCCCAGCTCCGCTGGCTGCCCTCGCACCTCTGAGGCCCGCGATGGACACGGCTCAGGCGGCGCGGCGCTTCGTCCGGGTGTGGGAACGGTCCTGGGCGGCCCACGACGTCGACGCGATCCTGGAGTTGTACGCCGCCGACTGCGTCCACCGTTCCATGCCGTTCCGCGAGCCGCACCGGGGCCCGGACGAACTCGCCGCGTATATACGGTGGTCCTTCGCGGCCGAGCACACGACCGACGTTCGGTTCTCCGAACCGATCGTCGGACAGGATGGTCTGGCGGTCGCCGAGTTCCGCGTCCTCGCGGAGGAGGACGGACAGCCGTCGACACTGGCGGGCTGCGTCTTCGTGCGCTTCGACGCGGAGGGTCTGGCCGTGGAGACCCGTGACTACTGGCACACCATCACGGGCCATCAGGAGCCGACCGGCTCTCTCTTCCTCATCTAGGCGCGCGCCGCTGCCCGCCGCCCCCCTGACGGCGGGCAGCGACGACGAGGTGGTGTCCTGCGGCTTCCCTCCAGTCCGACCAGTCGGTACGTTCGACGGGCCCGGACCCTTCCAGGTCGGCCCGCGGACGTATGACGGAGGTCCCATGTCCCAGCACGCGCCTGATGTTCAAGGCCACTGCGACGCGCATTTCTCGGCGGTGCGCGTCGCGTTCGAGGAGAACTTCCGCGACCGCGGTGAACTGGGCGCGGCCGTGACGGTCACGCTCGGCGGGGAGACCGTGGTGGATCTGTGGGGCGGCTGGGCCGACGCGGCGCGCACCCGCACCTGGGAGCGGGAGACGCTGGTCAACGTGTGGTCGACGTCGAAGGGACCGACGTCGCTGTGCGCGCACATCCTGGCCGATCGGGGGCTGCTCGACTTCGACGCCCCGGTGGCCGTGTACTGGCCGGAGTTCGCGGCTGCGGGCAAGGAGAACGTCCTGGTACGGCATCTGCTGTCGCACCGGGCGGGGCTGTCAGGGCTCCGTGAGCCGCACACGTTCGCCGAGCTGTGCGACTGGGAGCTGACCGTGGATCGTCTCGCCGCCCAGGAGCCCTGGTGGGAGCCGGGTACGCGGTCCGGCTATCACGCGCTGACGTTCGGTCACCTGGTCGGCGAGGTGGTGCGGCGGGTTTCGGGGCTGCTGCCCGGGGAGTTCCTGGAGCGGGAGGTGACCGGGCCGCTCGGGATCGGCTTCACGATCGGGCTGCCGGAGAAGGAGACGGACCGCGCGGCCGAGCTGGTGCATCCGCCGGCCGCGCCGAGCAGCGAACAGGCGGCGATCTTCGCCCAGTTGGCGCCCGCCGCGCTGGCCGCGCTCACCAACCCGCCGGTGGGAGCCAACGAGGCGAACACGCCGCAGTGGCGGGCCGCCGAGATCCCGGCCGCCAACGGTCATGGGACGGCCCGCGCGGTCGCCGCGCTGTACGGGATCTTCGCCCGGCGCGGTTCGTACGGTTCCCGGCAGGTGCTCTCGCCGGAGGCCGCCGAGCGGGTGCGCGAGGGGCAGGGCAGCTGCCGTGACCTGGTGCTGGGCGCCGGGTTCGAGCACGAGACGGAGGTCGGGCTCGGCCTGTGGCTGAGCGGGCCCAACGGGTCCTACGGTCCCAACCCGAGGGCTTTCGGACACGACGGCTTCGGCGGCTCCTGTGGTCTCGCCGACCCCGAGGCGGGCGTCTCGCTGGGCTACGTCATGAACCGCATGGGCCCGCACATCGCCGACGACCCAAGGAAGATGGCGCTCGTCGACGCCCTGTACGGCGCGCTCTGAGCGCTCCCGCACCGCACGGAGGGTGTGGGCTGAAATCGGCCGAAGTGCCCGGACACTCTTTCCTGGTGGTTTAGACCAATGCTAGATGTGGTGCCGCAATGAGCCCGCACGGCTACGTCTTGTCACCACGCAGGAGGCGCGGACATGGCCCGCACCACCCATCCATCCGACCACGAGCCCCGTTACTCGCGGATCGCCACCCAGCTGCTCGGCGACCTGCGCGACGGGTCGATTCCGCCCGGTGAACGCCTGCCGGGAGAGCGGGAGTTGGCCACCCGGTTCGGAGTGAGCCGCGAGACCGTACGGCAGGCGCTGCAGATGCTGCGGCGCGGCGGTCTGGTCTCCACCGACCGGCGCGGCAGCCACGCCACCCTGCCCGGCACCACCGCCGAGCACGTCCCGTCCCTCGACTTCCCCGTCGGGGCGCACACCACCGAACCGTGCGCCGTCCAACGCACCACCGTGAACTGGGAGGCTCCCTCGCCGGAACACGCGCAGGCCCTGGGACTCGCGCCGCGCCGACCGACGCTGGTCCACCGCTATGAGTCGGCCGCGGCGGACGGCACCGGACTGCGCACCGCCGTGACGTCCTTCTCCACGGTCGCGGTGACCGAGGTCGAGGAGCTGGCCCGCTACCGCGACCGCGCGGACGGCACCGCGTCGGCGCAGCTGCGGCGGGCCTACGACTGGATGCGCAAGGCGGGGCTGACCCTGTACCACCGGGACTCGATCACCCGGCTGCCGCAGTCCGTACGGGTCACCCGGCGCGTGCACGACCAGTACGACCGGCCCCTGGAGATCACCGACCTCATGGTGGACGCCCAACAGGATGCCCTGGTCTATGAGTTCACACTGCCGGCGGCCGGATGAACTCACCGGGGCGACGGAAGTACATGCGTACGGTGGATCCCGTGGGCCCGAGGTCCTCGGCGACGAGATCGCTCAACTGCCGTACCACCCACATCCCGTGGCCGCCCACGGCCCGCGCATCGGGCGGCAGATGGCCGGGGAACCGCGCGGGCATCGCCCAGTTGCGCGCACCGCCGTCGGCAACCTCGCAGATCACGTAGTCGGGGTCCCTGCGCAGCCGCAGCACACCGCCACCGCCGCCGAACCGCACCGCGTTGACCAGTACCTCGTGCACCGCCGCCACCATGTCGTGCGTCCGCTGCTCGGGCATCCCCGAACGGCGGGCGTACGCGGCGAGGGCACCACGCACGGCCGCCGACCGGCCGCGTGCGAAGCGGATGTCGTCGCAGTCGTCGCAGCCCTCGGGCAACGGATCCGCCGGGAGGGCGGCGTCGCATTCGGCGTAGAAGTCGGCCGGGTCGGCGTAGCGTCCGCTGGGAGCCGATATGCGGGCGCCGAGGGCGAGTTCGGGGTGGGTGCGGGTCGCGGTGCGCAGGACGTCGGCGGGGAGTGTGCGGGTGTCGTAGGGGCACAGGATCCAGTGGGCGGAGTGCGCGAAGGCGACATTGAGCAGCGATTCGTAGCGCATCCACTCGCGTGCCTCGAAGTCCGTGCGGCCCGCCCAGACCGGTTCGCCGATGACGCGGACGCGGCGGTCCCCGCCGTGGTCCGCGCAGTACGCGTGGTACTGCCCCAGGGTGCGGGACGGATAGCCGTACCAGTCGTCGGCGTCGACGAACTGGACGTCGCCGGAGCGGCTGCCGAGGGCCTGTTCGAGGAGGGCGATGTTGTGGTTCTTGACGACGGCGAGGACGGCGTCGCCCGCGGCCAGGCCGTCGCGGGCGAACTCCAGGGTTCCTTCGAGGAATTCGTCGTCCGAGCCGTAGCAGAGCGCCTGGTGGACGAACCCGGTGCGGGTCATGGCGGGGGCTCTCCTCGTGCTTCTCGGTCTCCTTGTTCGATCCGCAGGCCGGGCACCCGGTCCCAGCCGGTCACCCGCATCACCCGCTGGACGTGCGGGGCGACGCCGTGCAGGACGAGGGTGCCGCCCGCCGCGTACAGGCCGAGGGCCGAGAAGACCAGCAGACGCAGCGCGCCGACGTCGACGAAACGCAGGTCGCGCAGGTCCAGCCGGGTGCGGACACCGTTCGCGGTGCGGCCGCGGGCGCGGGCCGTCTCGGCGTGCAGGGCGCGGGCGACGGCGGTGACGTTCGTGTCGTCGATCTCCCCGGCGAGTGCCAGTCCGGGTGGTGCGAAAGTGCGGGTGATGGAGAGCAGTTCGTCGTGCCAGACGAGGTCGGCGGCGACCCTGCCATGGTGCAGTACGTCGAGCGGGATCAGCTCCTCCTCGTCGAAGACGCGCCGGTCGTACTGGCAGACGCCGAGCACGGGCAGAGAGGCGAAGACGGGGTCGAGGAGGAGCTCGCTGTCGTGCAGCGTCTTGAGGCTCTTGCCCGCCCGGCCGCACAACACCTCCATGCTGACGCGCAGACCGAGGAAGCCGTCGGCGACCGCGCGCCGGGCCTCCCGGCGGATCACCTCGTCCAGGTCCCACAGCCCCTCGGGGGTGGCCAGCTGCGGGTCGACCGCCAGCCTGCCCACCGCGACCTCCTCGTCCACGGGGCAGCCGTACGCCTCCAGGAAGGACAGGGCCAGGCCCGCCGGAATGTCCCCCGGCGTCAGCACCAGCCCGCGCTGCCCGCTGGCCAGTCCGTCGAGGAGGAACGCGGCGAGTACGGTCTCGCGCTCCTCGTCCGTGTCGTAGCCGAGCAGCAGATGGTCTCCGGGACGCATCTGCCCGACGGCTCGCAGCGCCGGTACGGCTTCCATCCCCCGCACCCCCCAAGGTCGCCACTCGGTGTGCCGGGACGCTTCCACGCTACGCCGGAAGCGGCGGCCGCGTGAGGGGGTTATGGTGACCGCCATCGGGTCCGGTGAGGGGGAACGATGGCGGCCTCAGTGCGTAACGGCAGGTCCGGCAATCTGCCCGCCGAGGCCAACGTCTTCATCGGGCGCACGGCCGAACTGGCGGAAATATCAGGCCTGTTGGGTCACACCCGCCTCGTCACGCTCACTGGCCCCGGAGGTGTCGGCAAGTCACGGCTCGCAGTCAGGGCCGCGCATGCCGCACGCCGGGCGTTCCCGGGCGGGATGTGGCTCGTGGAGCTGTCGGAGCTGCGGAACCCGGATCTGCTCACCAATGCCGTGGCGCAGGCGACCCGGCTGACCGAGCAGACCCTGCGGCCGCTTCTGGAGGGGCTCTGCGAGCATCTCGCCGGGGCCCCGCCGCTCCTGCTCCTCGACACCTGCGAGCACGTACTCGACGAGTGCGCGCGCGTGGTGCAGGAACTCCTCGGACACGTACCGGAGTTGCGTGTGCTGGCCACCAGCCGGCAGCCGCTGGGCGTGCCCGGCGAGCACCTGCTGACGGTGGCACCGCTGCCGCTCGGCGAATGGGACGACGCGGTGGCGCTGTTCGCGGCGCGCGCCTCGGCGGCCGTGCCGTCGTTCACGCTGACCGACGCCAACCGGGCGGGTGTGGCCGCCGTCTGCGCCCGCCTCGACGGGATTCCGCTGGCCCTGGAGCTCGCCGCGGTCCGGCTACGCGGTTTCCCCCTCGACCGGCTCTTGGAGGGACTCGACTCGCGCTTCGACCTGCTCGTCTCACCCGCCAGGCCACGGCTGGCCCGTCATCAGACGCTGCGTACGGCGATCGGCTGGAGCCATGAGCTGTGCACCCCGCTGGAGCGGCTGCTGTGGGCACGCCTTTCGGTGTTCGCGGGCGGCTGGGACGTGGAGGCCGCCGAATTCGTCTGCCACGGCGGCCCGTTGGACGCCGAGGAGATCCTCGCGCTGCTCGCCTCGCTCACCGAGAAGTCGATCGTGACCCGCGAGGGCGACGGCGCGGCCGTCCGCTACCGGATGCTCGACACGGTCCGTTCGTTCGGCGCCGAGTGGCTCGGCGGCCTCGGCGAGGAGGAGGCGGTACGCCGCCGCCATCGCGACTACTTCCGCTGGACCGCCCGGCAGGGCGAGGCCGAGTGGCTCGGCCCCGGCCAGCGGATGTGGGCCGAGCGGCTCACCGCGGAGCACGCGAATGTGCGGCTCGCGATGGAGGAGTGCCTGACGGCGGCGGAGCCGGAGACCGCGCTCGAACTCGCGGGCACGCTCTGGTACTTCTGGTTCGCCTGCGGCTTCACCGAGGAGGGGCGCGGCTATCTGGAGCGGGCGCTGCGCCGGACCCACGGCCTCGGCCCGGAGCACACGCTCGCCATCTGGACGCATCGCCTGGTCACCGTCGTACCCGACGACCTGGACGCCGCGGAGTCCGTGAGCGCCGCTTATGTGTGGCTGGCCGAGGAACGCCAACTACCGGTACCAGCACTGCCGTTGACCGGCGCGAGCCTGGCGGTGCGCGGGGAGTCGGCGCGGTCGGCGGTGCTGTACGGGAGCGCTCCGCAGTGGCCCGGGGGTGGCGGAGGCGCGGAGTTCTACCAGTTGCTGACGCTCGCCGTACAGGCGTATCTGCTGGCCGGCCAGGGCGCCTTCGAGCGGTGTGCGGTGGTGGCGGAGCGGCTGCGCGCGGACTGCGCGAAACGCGGGGAGCTGTGGATGCGGGCCTGGGGAGACTTCTTCGTCTCGCTCTCCGGCATCGGCCTGGGCCGCCCGGACGAGGCGCTGCGTACCGGGCGCGAGGCGCTGGCCGCGAAGTGGCGCGTGCACGATCGGCTCGGTGCCGCCGCGGTCACGGACTTGCTGGTGGCCGCGCAGGCGTGCCGGGGTGAGCCGCTGCTCGCCGCGCAGCTCCTCGGCGTCAGCAGACGCCTCTGGTACGCGGCCGGGCTCCCCCGGCTCGGCAACTCCGAGACGACCGTCTTCCGCAGGGAGTACGTACGCCGGCTCCGCGCGGCCCTCGGCAACGCCCGTTTCACCGAAGCGGTGCGCGAGGGACACGAGTTGGGGCCGGACGCGGCGGTGACGCTGGCGCTGGGCGGGGCGCCGGACCCGGTGTGACGCTGCAGAGCCCTGCGCCACTCCTGCGGTGTCACCCCGTACGCCTCCTTGAAGCAGCGCGTGAACTGGCTGGAGTCGGTGAATCCCCAGGCGCGGGCGACCGAGCCGATGGTGCGGGTGCGGCCAACGGGTGAGGCCAGGGTGGATCTGCCGTGCTCTCTGGGGTGGATCGCCGCCGCGCGCGGGGACGACGAGCGCACCCGCGCGTACGGCACAGCGGTCGAGCAGTGGGCGCACCCGCGCGACAGCGGGCTGCATCTGGCCCTGTCGGCGATGGCACTGGTCGAGGCGGCGCCGGCGCTGCCGGGTGTCGAGCGGTGGCCCTTCGACCACGCGCGGGTCCGGCCGGCCTTCGGCGCCCTGCACCGGCGCCGGCGGCGGCCCGGCGACGGTCGGCCCGAGCTGCGACGCGCCGCCGGAGTCACCACGGAACGCACGCCGGACGGCGCCGGGGCCCCGCTGACCGCGCAGCAGCTCGAAGTCGCCCGGCTGGCCGCCTCGGGCCTGAGCAACAAGGAGATCGGCGCCAGGCTCTATCCGTCACCACGGACGGTGGGCGCCCACCTGTACCGGATCTTCCCCAAGCTGGGCATCACCTCGCGCTCCGCGCTGCGCGACGCGCTGGACTCTCTGAGGCGCACGGGAAAGGAGGGGACTATGACGTCAGCACATACCCGTCCGGGGCGGTAATGCAGTCATTCGACCGGTCCCAGGGGCGCCGTTCGCGTCTAGCGTCGAGACATGACCACCAACGACGCACAACAGATCGAGCGAGCCAACGCCACCGGGCGCGCCCCGGTCGTCTTCGTCCACGGTCTGTGGCTGCTGCCGAGCAGCTGGGACCGGTGGGCCGCGCACTTCGAGCAGGCCGGATACGCACCGGTCGCGCTGTCCTGGCCCGACGACCCCGACACGGTCGAGGAGGCCAACGCCCATCCGGAGGTACTCGCCGGCAAGACGGTCGGGCAGGTCGCCGACCACCTGGAGGGGCTCATCGGCGGGCTGGAGAAGAAGCCCGCCGTGGTCGGTCACTCCTTCGGCGGACTCCTCACCCAGATTCTGGCCGGACGCGGGCGGTCCGCCGCCTCGGTGGCGATCGACCCGGCGCCGTTCCGGGGCGTCCTGCCCCTGCCGATCTCGTCCCTGCGCTCCGCCGCACCCGTCCTGGGCAACCCGGCCAACCGGCACCGGGCCGTCCCGCTCACCTACGACCAGTTCCGGTACGGCTTCGCGAACGCGGTCAGCGAGGAGGAGGCCAAGGAGCTGTACGACACCTTCGCGGTGCCCGCGCCGGGCGCGCCGCTCTTCCAGGCCGCCACCGCGAACTTCAATCCCTGGACCGAGGCGAAGGTCGACACCGAGAACCCGGACCGCGGCCCTCTGCTGCTCATCTCGGGCGAGAAGGACCACACCGTGCCCCCGGCGATCACCAACGCCTCCTTCAAGAAGCAGCTGCGCAATCCCGGCGTCACCGAGATCGTGGAGATCATGGACCGCGGGCACGCGCTGACCATCGACCACGGCTGGCAGGAGGTCGCCGACACGGCACTGGAGTTCGTCCGCCGCTTCGTCTGACCCACCGGCCGTACGGCGCCCGCACGCCGCTTCGCAGGATCTCTCGAAAGGGAACACCCATGAGCACGTTCACCACTTCCGACGGCACGGACATCTTCTACAAGGACTGGGGCAGCGGGCAGCCCGTCGTCTTCAGCCACGGCTGGCCGCTCAACGGCGACGCGTGGGACGGGCAGATGAGGCTGGTCGCCGAGAACGGCTTCCGGGCCGTCGCGCACGACCGGCGGGGGCACGGCCGCTCCGGGCAGCCGTGGCAGGGCAACCACATGGACCAGTACGCCGACGACCTGGCCGAGCTCATCGAGACGCTCAACCTCAGCGACGTGATTCTGGTGGGCCACTCGACCGGCGGCGGCGAGGTGGCCCGCTACATCGGCCGGCACGGCACCGCGCGGGTCGCCAAGGCGGTCCTGCTGGGAGCGGTCCCACCACTGATGCTGAAGACGGACGCGAACCCGGAGGGCACGCCCATCGACGCCTTCGACGGCATCCGGGCCGGCGTCGAGGCGGACCGTTCGCAGTTCTACTGGGACCTCAGCGAGGCCTTCTACGGGTACAACCGCCCCGGCGCCACCGAGTCCGAGGGCGTACGCCGGGCGTTCTGGCTGTGGAGCATGCAGGTCGGGCTCAAGGGCGCGTACGACTGCATCAAGCAGTTCTCGGAGACCGACTTCACCGAGGACCTGGCCCGTATCGACGTGCCGACGCTCGTCGCGCACGGTGACGACGACCAGATCGTGCCGATCGCCGCCGCGGCCCTGAAGACGGCCCAGCTCGTCAAGGACGCCACGCTCAAGGTGTACCCGGGCGCTCCGCACGGCCTGGTGGGCGAGTTCGAGCAGGCCTTCAACGCCGATCTGCTGGACTTCATCCGCGGATGAGTGTGCGGTGAGCGGGCGACGGCACGCTCAACGACCGGACGAGAAAGGCGAGTTCATGAGACAGGAGAGTTCATGAGGCAGGAGGCTTCATGAGTCAGCGCCGTCACCGGCTGCCGGACGGCGCCGGTGGTACTGGCCCGGCCATCGACGCGGACAAGTTCCACGATGTCTTCGCGGCCCATCTCCCCCGGTCGACGACGTCGGTGATGGCGGTGTCCCAACGCCCGGTCAGCGCGCCTCCGCGTTCGGGGACACGGCCTGGGCGGCCGCTTGGCGGACCGTCCCGTCCTGGGCCTGGTGGCGACCGGTGACAGGGCCATCGCATCCGCCCTGGAGCGGTTCGAGGCCCAGCGCGCTGGCTTGCACACCGTCGAAGTGAACTCCTCGCATGTGGCGATGATTTCGCACCCCGACCTGGTCACGAAGCTTGGCAAGTCGGCGGCGGCAGCGACCGGCTGACGTCCGCTCACACAGCCTTCCCCCGAGCCCTCAGGCCGGGGGAAGACCTTCCCTCTCCGGGCTCCCGCTACCAGGATTCATTCGCAGTGCTCCGGTCTTCAGGCCGGCGGTGAAGCGAGTCTGATGGTGGCGACGCGGAGCGTCGCGGATTCTGGTCCGGCGGAGCCGGATGCCGCGTGTTCACCACCATGGCGCGGAGCGCCGCGATGGCTGGTCGCGGCGGAGCCGGGCGGTGCTCACACGGGCCGAGTATGGGTGAACACCTTGTGCCGGAGCTTGGTCACGAAGATCAAGTGCACATGTGTCACGCAAATACAGTGTCGGCCAGTTCTGATCTTCTACATCCCGCTGGTAACCCAAGTGTCTAGCGTGGCTGTCATGCAGCTTCGGTACGGCTTCCGCCTGTACCCGGACACCGCCCAACGCACTGCGCTGGCCCAGGCGTTCGGGTGCGCCCGCGTCGTGTTCAACGACGCCGTGCGCGCCAGCAGGCGCTGCGCGATGTCGAGGCCGCCTACAGGAACTTCTTCGCCTCCCTCAAGGGTGAGCGCCAGGGCGCGAAGATGGGTGCGCCCCGCTTCAAGTCCCGCAAGGACAACCGACAGTCGATCCGCTTCACGGCCAACGCCCGCTGGTCGATCACCGATTCCGGGCGGCTGAACCTTCCCAAGGTCGGCCCGGTGCGGGTGAAGTGGTCACGCACCCTGCCCACCCAGCCCTCCTCGGTCACCGTGATCAAGGACGCGGCCGGGCGGTACTTCGCCCCGTTCGTCATCGACACCGACCCGGCCGCCGACGCCACCCGGATGCCCGAGTCCGACCAGACCATCGGCATCGACCTGGGGCTCACCCACTTCGCCGTCCTGTCCGACGGCACGAAGATCGACTCCCCGCGGTTCCTGCGCCGCGCGGAGAAGAAACTCAAGAAGGCCCAGCGGGAGCTGTCCCGCAAACAGAAAGGCAGCAAGAATCGCGAGAAGGCCCGCCTCAAAGTCGCCCGCGCCCACGCAACGGTGGCTGACGCCCGCCGGGAGTTCCACCACCAGCTCTCCACGAAACTGAACCGCGACAACCAAGCGATCGGCGTGGAAGACCTGGCAGTCAGGGGACTCGCGCGCACCAGACTGGCCAAGAGTGTCCACGCCGCCGGATGGGCGCAGTTCGTGACCATGCTGGAGTACAAGGCGGCCCGGTACGGCCGGACCCTGGTCAAGACCGGCCGGTTCGAGCCCACCAGCCAGGTCTGCTCGGCCTGCGGTGCCAAGGACGGACCCAAGCCCCTGCACGTACGGTCATGGACCTGCACCGCCTGCGGTGCGGTCCATGACCGCGACCACAACGCCGCGAAGAACGTCAAAACGGCCGCCGGACTGGCGGTTGCAGCCTGTGGAGCGCAGGTCAGACCAGGACTCGTCCCGGCACAGCGCGACGAAACAGGAAGCCACGGATTCTCTCCCGAACCCCGTGCCGCGTAGCGGCACAGCAACGGACGAGAAGGCCAGAATCCTCGAGCTTCAGCCCGAGGAGCAAGTCAAACGATCAGGGAGTTGTGGATCTCGACCAGCGTCGTCTCGAACGGCGGCGTCCCGAGCTCCTGCGCGGCGGGGAAGATCACCTCTTCCGCGAAACGCCGGTACGCATCTTCCGACTCCCATACGTCGACGACCTGCCAGCCGCCTGCCACCCGGGGCGTGCCGAAGTGGGCGATGAGCCCGCTGGGTGGATTCGTACGGTCCGGGATCACCCGGTCGAAGATCGTGTTGTAGAGCTCCTTGTTCCAGTCGGCACCCTGGTTGTGCACCAAAACGGCCATCTCGGTTCCTCGATTCACCTGCGAAGACGTCTTGATTGCGACGCTATGTCGGCAGGTGGGCAGCGGCGAGCGCGGCTGGGCCGTCGGGCGGAACGGGACATCCACGGAGGCGCAGCGCTCTCACGCTCAGCGCTCCCCGGCGAACCGTGAGGCGACCGTGGTACCGCGCAGTGACCACGCCGAGACGGCGAGTCGCGGCCCGGTCGCCGTGCCGCGCAGATCAGACGCCATCGGGCACCCCGCCGGACAGCGCGGCCTTGACCTGGCGGGTGATGTCGTCGGCGAGCACTTCCTCGCGGCCGGCCTCGACGGCGTCGAGGACCTGGCGGGCGACGTCGGCGGCGCTGATCTTCGGCCCGTCGACCGTGGCCGCCATGTCCGTGTCGATGAACGCGGCGTGCACGCCCACCGTCAACGTGCCCTGCTCGCGCAGCTCTTCGCGGATCGCGTTCGTCATCGACCACGCGGCCGCCTTGGACACGCCGTACGCGCCGATGCCCGGGATCGTGTGCCACGACAGCACGGAGAGCATGTTGACCAGGGCGCCGCCGCCGTTCTTGGCGAGCACGGGGGCGAAGGCGCGGCTCATGGCGAGCGTGCCGAAGAGGTTCGTCTCCAGCTCGGCACGCGCTCCGTCGAGCGATTCGGCGGTGAGGAGCGAACCGCCGCGCACGATACCGGCGTTGTTGATGAGGAGGCCGGTGTCCGCGCACCGCTCCGCGGCCGCGGCGACGGCGGCCGGGTCGGTGATGTCCAGCTCAATGGGCGTGAGGCCAGGGTCGGTCACGGTCCTCGGGTCGCGGGCGGCCGCGTACACGGTGTGCGCGCCCCGCTCCAGGAGCGCGAGCGCGAAGGCGCGCCCCAGTCCACGGTTGGCGCCGGTGACGAGCGCGGTGGCTCCGGTGATGTTCATGAGGTCTCCTGTTACGGGCGTGAAGGCGGCCGCCACCAACCCAGTCAGTTTGAAAATCAGACTTACCATAACTCTGTGAGTTGGAAAAACAAATGCTCGCCCGGGCAGGTCTGCCCCCGACAGATGGACCTGGAGTTCCTAGACGGGCGTCGCGCCACCGCTCCGCGTGGCCACGACCATCCGGCATCGCGGGCTGCCGTCCCGCCGATACCCGAACTCGGGCAGGGCGTGGAGCTCCACCGCGAAGCCGGCCCATGCCAGCTCCCGCTGTACGTCGCCCAGGCGGAACGCCCGGTAGTACATGACGAACGGCGGACGCCAGAGGACATTGCGCACCCGCATCGCCGCGTCGAAACCCAGCAGGGCCCAGTACCAGGGCGAGCTCGGCCGGGGCGGGGCCGTGACCGGGAACGCGAAACGCCCGCCGGGGCGCAGCACGGAGTGGACCTGGGCGAACAGGCCCAGCAGCTCACGCGGCAGGAAGTGCCCGAAGGCGCCGAAGCTCACGACCAGGTCGAACACGCGGCCGAAGGGGAGGGCGCGGGCGTCGCCGCGCACCCAGGCGACCGACGGGCCGGGCTCCCCAATGACGGACGGCGGGTCGCCGGCAGGCAACCGCTCACGCCCGACCGTCAGCATCCCGGCACTGATGTCGACCCCGGTGACGCTCTCCCGGCACAGCGTCGCCAGGACGTCCATGCCCGCCCCTGTGCCGCAGCACAGATCGAGCCCGCTCTCGAACGGCCCCATGGGCCGCAGCGCTCCTCCCACCGCGTCGAGGATCGACTCCGGTGTCCGGAACGGTGTGTGGTCGAACTTCGGCGCCAGCAGGTCGTAGCCGTGTTCGACGGACGAAAGGGCCTGGACTGCCAGCTCCCGGAGGGTGGGACCTTGCGGGGTGAACATCGCCTTCAGCTTAGGGGCAGCGGGCGCCGTACGGGCTGATCTATGGTCCCCCGCATGACCTCGTTCCGTCCCGCCCCCGCATGGCTGGCCGACGCCGTCTTCTACCAGATCTACCCGCAGTCGTTCGCCGACTCGAACGGCGACGGCATCGGCGACTTCAACGGGATCGCCGAGCGCCTCGACCACCTCGCGTGGCTGGGCGTCAACACCGTGTGGCTCAACCCCTGTTTCGCCTCACCGTTCCGCGACGCCGGGTACGACGTCCGCGACTACCTGAGCGCCGCGCCCCGCTACGGCTCGAACGACGAGCTCGCCAGGCTGGTCGACGAAGCGGGCCGCCGCGGCATCCGCGTACTGCTGGACCTCGTGGCGGGTCACACCTCCGACGAGCACCCGTGGTTCAAGGCCGCGGCCGGCGATCCGGCCGACGACCGGTACATCTGGGCGCCCGAGGGCACCCCCGACGGTTTCGTCCCCTCCCCCGGGACCCGTCCGGGCGCGTACCTCCCGAACTTCTTCGCCTTCCAGCCCGCCCTCAACTTCGGCTACGCGCGCGAGAATCCGGCCGAGCCCTGGCGCCACCCGGTCGACGCGGAAGGCCCGCGCGCCAACCGGGCGGCCCTGCGCGCGGTCATGGACCACTGGCTGGGCCTCGGCCTGTCCGGTTTCCGCGTCGACATGGCCGCGTCGCTCGTGAAGGACGACCCCGGCAAGACGGAAACCGCCAGGGTCTGGAGGGAGTTGCGCCACTGGCTGGACGGCGCGCATCCGGACGCGGTGCTGCTCTCGGAGTGGGGCGAGCCCGAGGTGTCCGTCCGCGCGGGCTTCCACGCGGACTTCTTCCTCCAGTTCGGCGGCCCCACGGACGGCCTCGCCCTGCGCTCGCTGTGGAGCAACTCCGAGGGCACGGTCAACGAGGCCTGGGACCCGCTCGACTGCTTCTTCGACCCGGACGGTAAGGGCTCGCCCCGCCCCTTCCTCAAGACCTGGGAGCAGGCCGCCGCAGCCCTCGGCGACAGCGGCTTCATCTCCCTGCCCACCGCCAACCACGACTTCTCCCGCCTCAACTGCGGCCCCCGCACGGCCGGCCAACTCCCCGCCGCCTTCGCCTTCCAGCTCACCTGGCCGACCCTTCCGGCGATCTACTACGGCGACGAGATCGGCATGCGCTACGTCCCGGGCCTGCCCGACAAGGAGGGCAGCGTCCTCGGCCCCCGCTACAACCGCGCGGGCTCCCGCACCCCCATGCAGTGGGACGACAGCCCGGGCGCCGGTTTCTCCACTGCCCCGTCCGACCGCCTCTACCTCCCCCTCGATCCTTCCCCGGAGCGCCCGACGGTCGCCGCCCAACTCGCCGACGACACCTCCCTCCTGCATCACGTACGCCGCCTGATCGCGCTCCGCACCAGCACACCCGAGCTGGGCCCGGGCGGCTCGGTGGAGGTACTGCACGCCGGGTACCCGTTCGTGTACGTGCGGGGCGGGCGGTACCTCGTGGTCGTCAACCCGCGGCGGGATGCGGCGAGTCACGACGTCGACGGCGCCCGGGACGCCGGGGCCCTGGAGGCCTCCGGCGTCCACATCGAGGGCGCGACGATCACCGCGGGCGGATTCGCGTACGGGATCTTCGACCTCCGGTCCGCGGACTAGCTCACCGTCAGCACGATCGCACCGGAGTAGCTGCCGCCCGCCGCGATCGCCGTCGCGGTGCCGTCGACCGTCATGGTCACGGACTGGCCGCGCGGCGCCTTCACCGCCGCGCCGGAGGCCACGGTCAGCTTGGTCAGGTACGAGATGCCGGTCACCGTCCAGGCCGAGCCGCTGTTCAGCTGCACGATCACGCCGTTGTTGACGGCCGCCTGGACGGTGTTGGTGACCTCGCCCAGCTCGTAGAAGGTCGAGGAGTCGATCGAGGAGACGTGGTGCTTGGCCTTCGTCGCCGAGATGGCTCCCTGGACGGTGGAGTCCTCGAAGGTCAGGACCATGTTCTTGCCCTTGCGCATGCCGTTGTAGAAGTCACCCTTCAGGGCGATGGAGGTGAAGGTGGCGGCTCCGTCGGCCGTGTGGACCGTGGTCGTGTCGAAGGTGGAGTCCTTGGCCGGGTCGTCCGTGGGCTCGGTGTAGACGCCGACGTTCATCATCTTGCCGTTGACATTCACCGGGCCCGGGTCGTCCAGCTCGATCATCTGCAGGACGATGCCGTTGCGCGGGTTGAGCCGGGCGCCCTGCGAGCCGTCCACGGTGATCGTGGTCTGCTGGCCCTTGTTGAGGAAGGTCGACTTCTCGGAGTTGATGACCGTGCCGCCGTCGAGCTTCAGGGTGCCGGCGCCGAAGAACATATAGCCGAAGTGACCCGAGTTCACGGTCGTGCTCCGGACCGGGAGGGCCGCCAACTCGGCGTTGCTCAGACCGAGTTCCAGCTCGGTGTTGAGCGCGGCGACCGCGTCGCGGGTGCTGTCGCCGTAATGCACGGACGCCGCGGGGCCCGCGATGATGGTCGCGTAGCTGCCGACGTCGAACTGCGAGCCGAGCACCCGCACGGTCGCGTCGCCGATGGCGTAGGTGCCGTAGCCGTACTCCCCGGTGTTGCCGACATGGCTGTTGATCGCGGTCAGCTTCAGACCGCTGCCGCCCTCGACCGAGAGGGCGCCCCAAGTCTCCGAGAAGACCGACGAGTTGAGGTAGGTGGCTCGGCTGCTCTTGCCGATGAGGTTGGTGGCGCGCACATTGCCGTCGAGGCCGAGCATCCACGGCACCGACTCCATGTACGGGGTCTCGACGGTGGCCTGGTAGTCGCTGGGCAGTACGCCGTTGCGGGCGCGGACGGCGGAGTTCTTGACGATCACGTTCGCACCGTTGTTGGAGATGACGCCGGTGCGCACGACCCCCTTGGTCGCGATGCGCGCGCCGTCCAGGACCAGCTTGGTCGCCGATCCGTCGCCGACGACGGCGGCGCCGTATCCGGCGAAGTCGCAACGGCCGTTGCCCGTGAGGGAGATGGTGGGGCCGGTGAGCGTGTAGTCGGCGTCCTGCACGAAGACGCCGTCGAAGCACTCGCCGGTCGAGGTGATGGAGATGTTCTTGGCGAGGGTGTTGGTGAGCTTTCCGCCGAGCACACCTGCGAGGACCGACTTCGCGGTCGCGACACCGTCGGCGTCCACGTACACGGCCTGCCGGAAGGGGAAGGTGAGGGTCTGGTAGGTCACTTCGTTGGCCTCGGCCACGGTGAGTACGACGTCGCCCCGGTAGGTTCCGGCCGAGATCAGGGTGTCCGTGCCGCCCGTCTCGGTCAGCAGCTGGCCGGTCTCCACTCCGTCGACGGTCAGCGTGACGCTGTAGCCGTCGGGCGCGGCGATCTTTCCGCCTTCGGCGATGGACAGCTCGCTCACCCGGGTCGTCGTGGAGAGCTCGTACGTCTCGTCGGCTCCCACGGAGATCTTGTTCTTGGTGGACGCCGAGGGCGCGGCGGTGGCGGAGGCCGCCGGAACCAGCAGGGCTCCAGCCGTGGCCGTACCGGCGATAAGGAACGAGCGTCGGGTGATCAGCGTCATTGCGTGCCTTCCCAGGGAATGAGTGCGCCATCGCGCAGCGTGACCGGCCGGCCGTCGAAATGACCACGGGGACGGCTCGGGCGGAGGCACCGGAGGTGCGCACGACGGAGTGAATCAGCCCCGCACACCAGGGAATAGGCGCCGTACACACGCATACCGGAGCCCGATGCCTCGGATCACGCAGCCCACTTCATGGCGGTCACACAGAGTCGCCACAGCGCGTGCCGGCGGGCACGCACGACGACGAGGCGGGCGGCCTGAGCCGTCCACCTCGTCGTTCAGCGGCACTGGGGAACTACGCCGGGGCGATCATCCCCGCCGACAGGTCGATGTCCGCCCCGCACAGCCCCGGCATGGCGAGCATCGCCACCAGCGCGCGGGCGACCTCGTCCTCCTCCACCAGCCGGTTCAGGGCGGCGCGCGAGGCGAAGTCCCGCTCGGCGTCCTGCACGGTGGTGCCGGTGAGTTCGGCCGTCAGGCGGAAGTTGCGGTCCATGCGCGGACCCCGAACCGGGCCCGGGGAAAGGGAGTTGACGGACACGCCGTGGGGTCCGACCTCTCCCGCGAGTGTCCGGGTCAGGCCGAGCAGTGCCATCTTGGAGGCGGTGTACGGGGTCCGGTTGAGCAGGGGCCGTTTGCCGCTCACGGAGGCGATGTTGACGATGTCTCCGCGCCCGGCCGCGATCATCGGCGGCAGGAAGGCGCGGCACAGCAGGTAGACGCCGCGTACGTTGGCCGCGAACACGTCGTCCCACTCGTCCGGTTCGATGTCCGTGAGCGGCTTCACCGGGCCCGCGACGCCGGCGTTGTTGACGAGCAACGACACGTCCTCGTCGGCGAGTTCCGCAGCCAGGGCCCGCACCGAGTCCGGATCGGAGACGTCGCACACCGCCGTCCGGGCCCGGCCGCCCTCCTTGACCACCCGGGTCGCCGCGTCGGCGAGGGCCTGTTCGCTCCGGCCCACGAGGATCACCCGGGCGCCGGCTCCCGCCAGGGCGAGCGCGAAGGCCCGCCCCAGCGGTCCGCCGCCGCCCGTGATCAGCGCCGTACGCCCGCGCAGCGTCATGCGCCGTTCCAGGGCAGCTCGTCGCCCGCGGCCTTCGCGGCCCGTACGTCTCCCGAGCGGGCGTGCCCCTCGAACAGCTCGACGCGCGAGGCGCGCCCGCACAGCCGGCCGATCAGGGCCTGCGAACCGGTGTCGGTGACCTCCTGGTACGTCACCGTCTTGAGGTACTTCCCCACCCACAGGCCGCCGGTGTAGCGGGCGGCACCTCGGGTCGGCAGCACATGGTTGGTGCCGATGACCTTGTCGCCGAAGGACACACAGGTGCCCTCGCCGAGGAACAGGGCGCCGTACTGGGTCATCTTCTCCAGCGCCAGCCGCGGCTCGGCGGTCAGCACCTCCACGTGCTCGAAGGCGAACTCGTCGGCGAGCGCGTACATCTCGTCGAGCGTGTCGACGACATGGACCTGTCCGTGGTCGCGCCAGGCGGGCCCGGCGAAGTCACGGGTGGGCATGCCGGGGAGGATCCGCTCGACCTCCGCGATCGTCTTCTCGGCGACCTCGCGCGAGGTGGTGATGAGCACGGCCGGCGAGTCGGGGCCGTGCTCGGCCTGGGAGAGCAGGTCGACGGCGCAGACGAAGGGGTCGGCGTCGTCGTCCGCGAGGACCAGGATCTCGGTCGGGCCGGCGAACAGGTCGATGCCGATCTCGCCGAAGAGCTGCCGCTTCGCCTCGGCGACGTACGCGTTGCCGGGCCCGGCGATCAGGTTCACCGGCTGCATGGTGTCGGTGCCGACGGACATCGCGGCGACCGCCTGCACCCCGCCGAGCAGCCAGATCTCGTCCGCGCCCGCGAGGTGCGCGGCGGCGACGGTGGCCGCCGGTATCTCGCCGCGGATCGGCGGCGTGCAGGCGACGACGCGCGGCACGCCCGCGACCTTCGCCGTCACGATGGTCATGTGCGCGGAGGCGGTGAGCGGGTAGCGGCCGCCGGGGATGTACGCGCCCGCCGCCTGCACCGGGATGTGCTTCTGGCCGAGCCGGACGCCCGGCAGGGTCTCCACCTCGAACTCGCCCATGGAGGCGAACTGGTGGCGGGCGAAGGAGCGCACCTGGTCCTGGACGAAGCGGATGTCGTCGATGACCTGCTGCGGGACCGACGCGACGATCTTCTCGATGTCCTCGTCGGACAGCCGGAAGGAGTCGGGGCTCCACTTGTCGAACTTCTCGGAGTACGCGCGTACGGCGTCGTCGCCGCGCTCGCGGATGTCGGCGATGACACCCGACACGGTCTCGCGCACCTGGTCCAGCGAGGCGGTGACCTCCGCCTTGGGGACGGCATTCTTCAGGATCGTTGCCACAACTGCGGCCTTTCTGAGGGTGGTTGGGCTGAGTGGGAGCGCGGTTAGACGGGAGGCGCGTCGAAGAGCACGTCGGGGTCGTTGAACTGCTCCTTGGCGACCGACTCGCTCATCGGGTCGGCGGTGCCCCACTGGTCCTGGGTGATCGGGTCGTCCACGTCGTGGCGGCCCGGGTGCCACAAGTCCTCTTCGAGGACGGCGAGTTCGGTCGTGTACTCGACGGTGTTGCCGTGCGGGTCGTGGAAGTACGCGAAGGTGTTGTCGCCCGCGAGGTGGCGTCCCGGACCCCAGGTCAGCCGGGTCCCGGCACGCAGCGCCCGCCCGGTGCCACGCATGTACTCCTCGACACCGCGCATCTCGAACGAGGCGTGGTGCAGCGAGACATGGGGTCCGCGTGCAATGGCGAAGGAGTGGTGGAGCGGGCTGCACCGCAGGAAGTACATGAGGTCGCCCATGTGCGTCGAGTACAGGGTGTCCGTGAGCCGGAAGCCGAGGTGCTCGACGTAGAAGTCCCGCAGCCCTTCCGGGTCCTGGGAGTTGACCACGCAGTGCGAGAGGCGGACGGGGATCGCCTCGCGCTCCTCGATCTTGCGGTGAACGCGGGTCTCGACGTCCGCCGAGACCTCCACGACCCGGCCGTCCGGATCGAAGAAGCGGAAGCCGTAGCCGCCGCCCGGGGTGTCCAACACCCCTGGTTCATTGATGAGTTGAACCCCGGCGTGGCCGAGCCGCACATGCAGCTCGTCCACGGCGGCCGGTGACACGGCACCGAACGCGACCAGGTCCATCCGCTTCCGCTCGTCCTTGCGGATACGGACGATGTACTGCTCGGGACTGCCCTCGGCGGCGAAGAACGCGATACCACTGTCGTTCGCGACCTCGGTCAGGCCCCAGGTGGTGCCATAGAAGGCGCGCTGCCTGTCGAAGTCCGGTACGGCCAGGTCGACATGGCGCAGATGGGTGATGGGCTGGAAGGTGGTCACTGTCCGCTCCTGACGGTGTTGCGCTGGTGGCCGAGGCCCGTGATCTCCGACTCCATGACGTCCCCGGGCTTGAGGAAGACGCCCCAGTGCGCGCCGTTGCCCGCCGGGGAACCGGTGAGCAGCAGGTCGCCGGGGCGCAGGGTGGTGGTCGAGGAGACGTAGGCGATGAGCCGGGGAATGTCGAAGATCATGTCCTTGGTGGACTCGTCCTGGCGGACAACTCCGTTGTGGCGCAGGGTGATCCGTACGTCCGAGGGGTCGCCGACGAAGGCGGCCGGTACGAGGAAGGGGCCGGTCGGCAGGAAGGTGTCGGCGTTCTTGGCGGTGAACCAGTCGGTGCCGATGGCCTTCAGGTCGGGCCGGTAGAGCCGGTCGCGGGTGGTGAGGTCGTTGCAGATGGTGTACGCGGCGACGTACCGCATCGCCTCCTCGGCGGGGATGTTCCTGCCCGGCTTGCCGATGACGAGGGCGAGTTCGAGCTCCCAGTCGTGCTGTTCGCCCTGCTCGGGCAGCACGATGTCGTCGTAGGGTCCGCAGATGGCGCGCGGCGAGCCGAGGAAGACGTACGGCACTCCGCTGCGGATCCGCTCGTCCATCATCTTCTCGGCGTCGGCGCGTGCCTCCTCGGGCGTGGCACCGTGCACACTCTCCTTCTCGGCGGCCACCAGGTCCACGACGTGCTTGCGGTAGTTGGCGCCGCTCTGCAGGATCTGGCCGGGCTCGAGGGGCGCGAGGATGCGCAGACCGGCGAGGTCGTACCAGGTCGAGGAGGCTTCCTGGGACAGCTCCGTCAGACGCGGGAAGAGGTCGTCCCAGTCCTCGATCACGGCGCGCACGGACAGGGCGAGGTCGGACAGGTCGCGCACCAGGGACCCGACGACCAGGCCCGGGAAGACCCGGGAGTCGTCCCCGAACGTGCCGAGGGCGAATGGTCCGGCGTGGGAGGGAAGTCGGTCTGGCACGGGCGGTCTCCTCGTACGGCGGGGTGGCTTGCCACCGTGGTGCGGGAACGGGTGGCTTGCCCTCGACGCTAGGCAGCGCAGGGGGTGCGGCGGAAATAGCGATCCGCGATGCCTGGCATCAAGGCCCCGCGAGCCCTGTGATCAGCGGCCCATCGTCGTACGGGATGGATGACGTCCCCCTTGCCGATGCCTCGATCCGTTGACCCTGCATCGATCGCCCAAGCAGGCTCGGAGCACCCCACCGAACCGAGGAGCGAGTGTGATCGTCGAGCATGCCGAGCTGACCGTCGAGGCCGGTCGTGAGGAGGACTTCGAGGCCGTCTTCGAGAAGGCGCGCGAGGTGCTGGCCGAGGCCGACGGCTTCCGCTGGGCCGAGCTGCTGCGCTGCGTGGAACGGCCGCGGACGTTTGTGCTGCTGGTCGGCTGGGAGTCCGTCGAGGCCCACACCGTGGGGTTCCGCGAGTCGGAGCGTTTCCAGCGGTGGCGGTCCCTGGTCGGCCCGTTCTTCGCCGAGCCGCCCGCCGTCGAGCACTACCGGGAGCTCGGCGCCCGCTTCGCCGGCTGACCGCACCACTCGTCTCTCTTCTACGTTCGCAAGGATCGCTCATGCCCGTACAAAAGGTGCTCGTCGTCGGTGGCGGCATCACCGGAAGCGTGCTGTCTCTCGCGCTCGCCCAGCGCGGCGCCGAGGTCGAGCTCGCCGAGATTTCGCCCCAGTGGTTCGGTGTGGGCCACGGCATCACCGTCCAGGGCAACGCCCTCAAGGCGCTGCGCTCCGTGGGCGTACTGGACCGGGTGCTCGCCCGGGCCGTCCCCTTCGACCGGATGCGGCTGCGCCGGGCCGACGGCGAGCTGATCACCGAGCTGTCCACCCCGCACACCGGAGGCCCCGATCTTCCGTCGACGGCGGGCGCGCTGCGCTCGGACCTCCAGGACGCGCTGTGCGACGCGGTGTACGCGCACGGGGTCCGTGTGCGCCTCGGGCTGAGCGTCGAGAAGCTCGACGAGTCCGCCGACCACGTGGATGTCACGTTCACCGACGGCTCCAGCGGACGCTACGACCTGGTCGTGGGCGCGGACGGCATCAACTCGAAGATGCGCGCGATGATCGGGATCACCACCAAGCCCCGTCCGGTCGGCATGTCGATCTTCCGGGTGGTCGCGGAGCGCCCGGCCGAGATGGACTGCGCGGAGGTGTACTACGGCGGCCCGCGCTTCAAGGCCGGGTACAGCCCCATCTCGTCCGACCAGTGCTACGCGTACCTCCTCGACGAGAACCTGGACGCCTCGCTGATCGGCCCGCGCGTCCCCCTGTCGCTGCTGCGCGAGCGCGGCGCCGGATACGGGGGCACCTGGGGCAAGATCCTCGCCTCGCTGCCCGACGACACCACGGTCGACTACCGGTGGATCGAGGCGATCCTCGTCGACGAACCCTGGCACCGCGGCCGTACGGTGATCATCGGCGACGCGGCGCACGCGTGCCCGCCGCTGATCGCGCAGGGCGCGGCGATGTGCGCGGAGGACGCGGTGGTGCTCGCCGAGCTGGTCACCGGCGAGGAGCCGCTCGACCGGGCGCTCGACACGTTCATGGCGCGCCGGCTGCCCCGGGTGCGGATCGTGCTGGAGAACTCGCTGCGCCTCGCCGACTGGGAGATCCACCCGGGCACGCCCGGCGCCGACCCCGGCCGGATCATGTCGGAGACGCTCGACTACCTGACGGCGGCGGCATGAGCACGCCTGTGGTCGACTTCCACGGCCATCTCGCCGTCCCCGCCGCCGACGCCCTGTGCGCGGGAGCCCCCGGCCTCGCCGCCGAACTGGCCGCCGAACAGCGGGCCCACTCCCCCGCGTCACTGGCCGTCAACCGTGCCCAACTCCAGTGCCTGGCACCCAAGTTGACGGACGTCGAGGCCCGGCTCGCCGACCTGGACGCGATGGGCGTCGACATCCAGGTGGTCGGCCCGATGCCGATGCACCACTACTGGGCGGACGCGGATCTCGCCGTACGCCTGGCACGCACCGTCAACGAGGCGGTGACCGCGCACTGCGCCCAGGCGCCCGAGCGGCTGTACGGCCTGGGCACGGTTCCGCTCCAGCATCCCGACCTCGCGGTCGCCCTGCTGGACAAGGCGGTCACCGAGTACGGCCTGTACGGCATCAGCGTGTCGACGACCGTGGACGGCCGGGAGCTGGCCGACCCGGCGCACGATCCGGTGTGGGAGAAGGCCGAGGAGCTGGGCGCGGTCGTGTTCGTGCACCCCTGGGGCTGTTCGCTCGGGGAGCGCCTTGCCACCCACTACCTCGGCAACACGGTCGGTCAGCCCGTCGAGACGACGGTGGCGCTGTCGCACCTCATCTTCACCGGCGTCCTGGACCGCTTCCCGCGCCTGAAGCTGGTCGCGGCGCACGGCGGCGGCTATCTGCCGACGTACATCGGCCGCTCCGACCATGCCTGGCACGCGCGCGAGGACGCGCGCGGCTGTGCCGAACCGCCGAGCGCGTATCTGCGGCGGATGTGGTTCGACGCGCTCGTCTACACCCCGCGCGCCCTGCGCCATCTGGTCGAGGAGGTCGGCGCGGACCGGGTGGTCCTCGGCACGGACTTCCCCTTCGACATGGGCGTCGACGATCCGGTGGCCCGGCTGGACGCCGCCGGACTGCCGGCCGCCGACCGTGCCGCCGTCGCCGGGGGCAACGCTCTGGACCTGCTGATGAAAGGACGTACCCGATGAGCCTCGGTCCCATCGAGGAGGAGCTCGCCAAGGCCCGTTCCGCGTACCGCAACTGGGGTCGCTGGGGCGAGGACGACGTGCTGGGCACGCTCAATTTCATCGACGACGCGATACGGGCGCACGCGGCGAGCCTGGTCCGCCGCGGCCGGTCGTTCTCGCTCTCCCAGGAGTTCAACGAGGACGGCCCGCAGCGTGGTTTCCGCGGCCGGATCAACCCCGTCCACTACATGAAGGACACCGGCTCGGACGCGGCCGCCGGAACGCAGGGCTTCCCGCACGGCTTCGGCGGCGCCGACGACCACATCGTGATGCCGCTCCAGGCTTCCACGCAGTGGGACGGCCTGGGTCACATCTACGACAACAAGCAGGCGTGGAACGGCCGTCCGTGCACCATCGTCAACGGCAACGGCGACTCGGTCACCGGCATCGAGCACATGAAGGACGCCTTCACCGGGCGCGGTGTGCTGCTCGACGTGGGCCGTGCGGTCGGCGACGAACACGGCGAACTCCCGGACGGCTTCCCCATCCTGGAGGAGCATCTGCGGGCCACGATCGAGGCGCAGGGCGCGACCTCGTCCGTACGACGCGGAGACCTGGTCCTGATCCGCACGGGCCAGCTCGGCCGGGTGCGGCGGCTGGGCGACTGGGGCGGGTACGCCGCCGGCGACGCCCCCGGCCTCTCCTTCACCACGCTGGGCTGGCTGCACCGCACCGAGATCGCGGCGATCGCCTCCGACACGTGGGGACTTGAGGTGCGGCCCTACGAGTTCCCCCAGCCCGCCATGTCTCCACTGCACCAGATCGCGATCCCCAACATGGGCCTCCCGCTGGGTGAGATGTGGGACCTGGAGGAGCTGGCCGAAGACTGCGCGGCGGGCGGTGTCTACGAGTTCCTGCTGGTCGCGGCGCCCCTGCCGGTGACCGGTGCGGTGGGCGCCCCCGTCAACCCGATCGCGATCAAGTGAGTGAGCAGCCCATGCACGACAACCGTTTCTCCGGCACCCTCCACTTCCCGGTGACGAGGATTACGAGGAGGCGTGCTTCGGGCGGGTCTTCAACGCCCGCCGCCCGTCGGACCGTTCACCCGCGGCCGTCCTGAAGGCCGTCTGCGAGCAGGACGTCGCCGAAGGGGTGCGGCTCGCGATCGAGCGCGGCTGGCAGGTCGCCGTCCGCTCCGGAGGGCACAGCTGGGCGGCCTGGTCGGTGCGCGAAGAGGCGCTGCTCATCGATCTCGGGGGTTTCCACGAGCTGTCGTACGACGAGACGACCGAGATCGTGACGGCCACCACCAGCGTGAAGGGCGGCGACGAACTCAACCCGTATCTGGGCACGTTCGGCCGGTTCTTCAACGGCGGGCACTGTCCGTCCGTCGGCATCGGCGGCTTTCTGCTCCAGGGCGGACAGGGCTGGAACGCGCGTGGCTGGGGCTGGGCGGCCGAGAACATCGTCGCCCTCGACATCGTCACCGCCGAGGGCGAGCTGGTCCACGCGGACGAGACGCACCACAGCGATCTGTTCTGGGCGGCACGGGGTGCCGGGCCGGGCTTCTTCGGGGTGGTCACCCGTTTCCACCTGCGTACGCGCCCGCTGCCCAAGCATCTGGCGCACACCGTGCACGCGTACCCGCTCGGCCTCTTCGACGAGGTCATGACCTGGCTGCACGGCATGCACCACACGGTCTCCGACCTGGTGGAGATCGTCGCGCTGACGCAGACCCCGCCCGACGGTGACGGGCCGGTGCTGCTGGTCACGGGCGTGTCGATGACCGACACACCCGAGCAGGCCGCCGAGGCGCTGGCCCCGCTGCACGCCAATCCGTACGCGGACCGGGCGCTGTTCCGGATCGAGGCACAGCCGACCACACTGGCCGAGCAGCTCCAGGGCCAGCGGGCCGCCAACCCCGAGGGCCACCGCTACCTCGTCGACAACGCCTGGCTCACCGGGACCGCCGGCGAGGTCGTCCCGGCGATCCGCAAGGCGTTCACCGAACAGCCGACCCGGCAGACCTTCACCATCTGGTTCTCGATGGCCCCGCTGCGCGAACTCCCCGACATGGCCTTCTCGTTGCAGTCGGAGATCTACTGCGCGACGTACGTCATCCACGACGAGCCCGGGCGGGACGCCGAGCTGCGCGGCTGGCTCGACGAGGCGATGGCCGCGATGCAGCCGGTCACCGCCGGTCAGTACCTCGGGGACTCCGACTTCACCGTCCGGCAGCTGAAGTTCATGGGCGACGAGCAGTGGGAGCAGCTCCAGGAGATACGGGCCATGCGCGACCCCAAGGGCCTGTTCGCGGGATATCTGAGCGCGGGCTCCGTCACCAACACCAACCACTGGGAGCAGTGAGTCATGCGGTTCACGACATACGCGTACGAGGGCGTGGAGCGCGCCGGGGTCGTCCGGGACGGGATCATCCATCCGCTGCCCGAGGGGGTGACGGTGCTGGAGCTCATCGAGCAGGAGGCGCTCCAGCATGCCGGCTCCGAAGCGCTGGCCGCAGACAGCGATTTGACGGTTGATCAGGTGCAGCTGCTGCCGCCGTTGAAGCCCCCGTCCATCCGGGACTTCGTCGGCTTCGAGGCGCACATCGAGGGCGTCGCCAAGTCGCTGGACGGCCTGGAGCACGTGCCCGAGGAGTGGTACCGGGCGCCGAACTTCTACTTCACCAATCCGCACGCGGCGTACGGCGCGCACGACGACGTGCCGATTCCGGCCGGCTGCTCGGTGCTCGACTTCGAGCTGGAGGTGGGCGCGGTCATCGGCCGTCCGGGCCGGGACCTCACCCCCGAGGAGGCCCGCGAGCACATCGTCGGCTACCTCGTCTTCAACGACTGGTCGGCCCGCGATCTGCAGAAGCCGGAGAAGAACCTCGGCCTCGGCTTCTCCAAGGGCAAGGACTTCGCCAACACCCTCGGCCCCTTCCTGGTCACCGCCGACGAGGTGGCGGACCGGCGCGACCCGGACGGCTTCCTCGACCTGGAGATGACCGTCACCCTCAATGGCGAGCTGATCGGCCGCGACACCCTGGCGAACGTCTCCTGGACCTTCGAGGAGATGACCGCGTACGCCGCCCGCGACGCCTGGGTGCGTCCCGGCGACATCCTCGGCTCGGGCACCTGCGGCTGGGGTGCGCTCGCCGAGTTCTGGGGCCGTGTCGGGGAGCGCACTCCCCCGCCGCTGAAGCCCGGCGACGAGGTGACGCTGACCGTGGAACGTCTCGGCAGCCTCTCCAATCGCATCGTCCCCGGGCGTACGGACGTGTATCTGCCCCGCGCCCGCAAGCGGGGGCGGACACCGAGGCCGTAGCACGCAGAGCTGTGCCGAGCCCGTGCGGGAGCTGTGTCCGCGCGGGCCCTTCGGCATGCGTGTATTCGCTGGTCCGATGGGTGTCATTGGTCTTTGTGAGTTTTCTCTTACAGGCCTTCCTCGCCGGGGAACGCGTCATTACGCTCGCGTTTCACCGATGCTTCAAGGACGTGGCCGGAAGGGGACACCCGTGGGTCTCGGAGCGATAGATCTCAATCTTCTGGTGGCGCTGGAAGCACTGCTGGAGGAGAAGAACGTCACGCACGCCGGTGTCCGGCTCTCCACCAGCCAGTCCGCGATGAGCGGCTCGCTGGCCCGGCTGCGGCGGCACTTCAACGACGAGCTGCTGGTGCGCGTGGGCCGCGAGTACGAGCTCACCCCGCTCGCGGAGCGGCTCCTGCCGGTCGTCCAGGCCTCCCTCTACAAGGCCGAGGAGGCGATGTCGCTGACCCGCAGCTTCGACCCGCGGCGCAGCAGGCAGCGCTTCTCCGTCGTGATGTCGGACTACGTGATGACGGTGTTCGTGGAGCCGCTGCTGCGCGTCATCGCCCGTGAGGCGCCCGGCGTCCGCATCGACTTCCATCCCCTGGTGCACGGGCAGCCCGAGAGCGAGACGCATCTGCGCTGCCACGACCTGATGGTGGTGCCGCTCGGCTACCGGCTGCCCGGGATCAGCGAGGCCGTGATGCACGACCGCTTCGTGTGCATCGTCGACCCCGACAATCCGCGCCTGGTCGACGGCCGGCTCACGCTGCGCGATCTGGCCGAGCTGCCGCATGCCGCGTCGGCCTTCGGCAAGAGCCTCA
Organism: Streptomyces sp. NBC_00775; assembly: GCF_036347135.1. Classification (NCBI taxonomy): domain Bacteria; kingdom Bacillati; phylum Actinomycetota; class Actinomycetes; order Kitasatosporales; family Streptomycetaceae; genus Streptomyces; species Streptomyces sp. NBC_00775. Next base: position 9,701,930 of record NZ_CP108938.1, on the reverse strand, counting down.
CCCCCGCCGACCGCCAGCTGGAGACCCTCGGCATCGTGCCGAAGGTGCAGGTCAGCGCGCCGGGCTTCAGCGTGCTGCCGTTCCTGGTGGGCGGCACGGACCTGGTGGCGATGGTGCCGGAGCGCCTCGCCCAGCGGTACGAGGGCTTCGCCCGCTGTGTGACCGTGCCGGCGCCCTTCCCCGACGTACCCCTGGTGGAGGCCATGTACTGGCACCACAACCGGCACGCCGATCCCGCGCACCGATGGCTGCGGGAGACCGTGCGCAAGGTGGGCGTCTCGCTCGACGAACCCGCACCCACGCTCGACGCGGCCGCGCCGGCGGAGTCGGTCGAGATCGCCGACGTGGATGCCAGCCATGAGGAACGTGCGTTTCCGGAGCTGGCCCCGGCTTCCTAGCGTGGTGCGGGAACCCGCATCCCGTACCCCCTGGAGGAAGCCGTGAGCCGCACGCGCCTGGCCGGTCGCACCGTCGTCATCACCGGAGCCGCGCAGGGCCAGGGGGCCGTCGAGGTGGCGGCCGCGGCCCGGGAGGGCGCCTCGGTCGTGGCGACGGACGTCCTCGACGAACCGGGCGAGAAGCTGGCCGCCTCACTTCGCGCCGACGGCCTCGACGTGCGCTACCAGCACCTGGACGTGTCGTCCCCGGACGACTGGGCGACGCTCGCGGCGTCGCTCTCCGAGGTGCACGGCCTCGTCAACAACGCCGGAATCCCCATGCGCGCCCGCCTCGGATCGGTCGAGCTCGCCGACTGGAACCGGGCGTTCGCCGTGAACACCACCGGCCCGATGCTCGGCATCCAGGCCCTCGCCCCCCTGATGGACAAGGGCTCCTCCATCGTCAACGTCGGTTCGGTCGCGGGCCTCACCGCCCATCACGCGGTCGCGTACACGGCCAGCAAATGGGCGTTGCGCGGCCTGTCCAAGGTGGCCGCCCTGGAGCTGGCGCCCCGTGGCATCCGTACGAACGTGATCCACCCCGGCTACATCGAGACCCCGCTGATGGCCACCGCGAACCCCGTCTTCACCCAGGCGCACCTCTCGATGACTCCGCAGGGCCGCCCCGGCAGCTGCGACGAGGTCGCCCCGTTGGTCGTGTACCTCCTCTCGGACGAGGCGTCGTATGTGAACGGCGCCGAGATCACCGTGGACGGCGGCTACTCGGCGCACGGCGGGGTGAAGGCGATCACGAACGCGCTCGACTCGCAGTGACCGCGCGGGGGCCGGAAGCGGTGACGGTGGCGCTCATCGGTCAGCCTCCCAGGCGCAGGCCCGCGAGCCAGACGTCCGGGGCGCCCGGTCCGTCACCGGCCGCCGGCCCGTGCGGTACCGACTCGGGCGGGGCGGCGGGTGTCCGGCGCATCGGCCTCCGGAGCCGGGGAGGCAGCAGGGCGAGGAACGTGCGGGTGCGGTGCGTGGGCACGAGGGTGGTCATGGGAGCCTCCGGTGTCGTGAGGTGCTTTCACCCCACCGACGAGCGGCCCCTACGCCGATCGACACTCCGCCAGCCGTTTCTCCAGAAAGCGTCGCTCGGCGTCGTTCTCCACCAGTTCCAGCGCCCTGGCGTACGCCTGCGCTGCCTCCACCAAGCGCCCGGCACGCCGCAGCAGGTCCGCGCGCGTGGCGGGCAGTAGGTGGTAGTCGTCCAGCTCGCCCTCCGCCTCCAGCTCCGCCACCCTCGCCAGCCCCGCTTCCGGGCCCTCGGCCATGCCCACGGCGACCGCCCGGTTGAGGCGCACCACGGCGGACGGCACGAAGCGCTCCAGCTCGCCGTACAGCGCCGCGATGTCGGCCCAGTCCGTGTCCTCGGCCGTCTCGGCGGTGGTGTGGCAGGCGGCGATGGCGGCCTGGATCTGGTACGGGCCCGGACGCCCGCGGCGCAGGGCGGTCTCCAGCAGGGCGGCGCCCTCGTCGACGGCTGCCTTGTCCCAGGCCGTACGGTCCTGGTCCTCCAGCGTCACCAGTTCGCCCGCCGCGTCGACCCGTGTGCCGCGCCGGGCGTCGTGCAGCAGCAACAGTGCGAGCAGACCCAGCGCTTCGGGCTCGTCGGGCATCAGGCGGGCCAGGACGCGGGCCAGCCGGATCGCCTCCGCGCACAGGTTCGTCCGCACCAGGTCGGCGCCTGACGTGGCCGCGTACCCCTCGTTGAAGAGGAGGTAGACCACGCCGAGCACACCCGTCGTGCGCTCGGGCAGCAGATGCGCGGGCGGTACGCGGTACGGGATGCCGGCGTTGCGGATCTTCCGCTTGGCACGCACCAGGCGCTGCGCCATCGTCGCCTCGGGGACGAGGAAGGCCCGGGCAATCTCGGGTGTGCTCAGCCCGGCGAGGGTGCGCAGGGTCAGCGCGACCCTGGCCTCGATGGGCAGCGCGGGATGGCAGCAGGTGAAGATCAGCCGCAGCCGGTCGTCCTGGACCCCGCTGTCGTCGCCGTCGTACTCCGGGTCGTACGGCCCCTCGTCCCGCGCCAGCACCGCCACCTCCCGCAGTTTCGCCGCCCCGACCGCCTCCCGGCGCAGCACGTCGAGAGCGCGGTTGCGGGCGGTCGTGGTCAGCCAGGCGCCGGGGCGGCGCGGTACTCCGTCGCGCCGCCACCGGGCGAGTGCCTGGGCGAAGGCGTCCTGCGCGCACTCCTCGGCGAGGTCCCAGTCGCCGGTCACCCGGATCAGGGTGGCGACGACCTGGCCCCATTCCTCGCGGAAGGCGGCGTCGACCGCCTCCTCGACGCCGTCGTCGTTCACTCCCAGACCGGCCGCACCTCCACCGAGCCGCCGCCCAGCGCCGCCGGGTGCCGGGACGCGAGCGCGATGGCCTCGTCGAGGTCGGCGACCTCGATGATGTCGAAGCCCGCGACATACTCCTTGGACTCCACGAACGGACCGTCGCTGAGCAGGACTTCGTCGCCCTGGACGCGCACGGTGGTGGCGTCGGTGGCCGGCCGCAGTCGCGCGCCGCCCTTCACCACGTCGCGGCCGCGGACCTCGTCGATGTACGAGGTGAAGCGGGGGTCGTCGGCGATCTCCTCCGGGCTGAGCTCCTCGCCGCCGACGGGGGCGCAGATGAAGAACACGTACTTCATGACTGGCCCTCCGGGTTTCCCTGGATTCCGGCGTCGAACGGGACCGAGGTGTGCTGGTGGACGATCTGCCACTTGTCGCCGGCGGCCCGGTAACCGGTGGTCACCCGCGCCGTGGTGTCCAGTGAGTCGCCGCCGGTGAGCGTGGCCCGCATCCGTACGAGCGCGTGGCTGAACGCGACGCTCTCGTCGACCCGGACGCGGAAGTCGAGTACTTCGCGCTCCACGGGTCCGACGAGCGACGCCCACCACCACTCCTCCGCCTTGCGCAGGGCGTCGATCCCGCGCTGTTCGAGACCACTCACGGGGTGGAAGACCTCGACGTCAGGGGCGTAGCAGGCCATCGCCCGGTCGATGTCGTGCTCGCGGGCGGCGGCGGTCAGCTCCGCGTCGAGCCGGCGGATCTCCCCCTCGGTGTCCTCGTCGTCCCAGAACGCGCGCACCTCCATGGCCCCGATGGACGCCACGGGATGCTTGGCGGCCGCCTCGACGGCTTCCTCCAGGCTGTCGCACTCGAGGATGTCGTAGCCGGCGACGTACTCCTTCGTCTCCGCGAACGGCCCGTCGGTGCGCAGCACCTCACCGTCGCGCACCCGCACGGTGACCGCGTCGGCGGGGAGCCGCAGCCGGTGCCCGTGCAGCCGTACGCCGCGCTCGGCGCCCAGCTCCTCGACCCAGGGTTCGACGGGTGCCATGCCCGAGGCGTCGGCGGTGTCGTCGCCGCAGACCAGCAGCATGTACTTCATGGTTCCTCCCGGTGCTCTTGAGCTTCCTACACCGCACCGACGAACGGGGTCACGCCGATTCGACAGGCCTCGAAATGTTTTTCGCGTGCGGGAGGCCGGGAGCACGCGAAGGGGCCGGAGCATCAGCCCCGGCCCCTTCGCGTTCGCGTGGGTGTCGCGTGCTACGCGGACGCCGCCTGCACCGCCGTCTCACCGGTGGCGCCGACCGTCGCGCGGGCGGTGTTCTTGCGCACCAGCAGCAGGGTGACCGCCGCGCCCAGCAGGGAGGCGCAGCCGCAGATCAGGACGCCGAGGGCCATGCCGTGGCCGAGCGCGGTCTGGGCGGCCGCCTTGGCCTGAGCGCTGCCCGCGTTGACGACCGCGAGGGGCCCGGCCGCCGCCTCCATGCCCGCGTCCGGGCCGCTGAGCTTGCCCACCAGGGCCGAGGACGCGGCGCTCATCGCGATGGTGCTGATCACGGCGGGGCCGAGGCCCTGGCCGAACTCGCGGACCAGGCTGGTGGCACCGCTGGCCATACCGGTCATCTCGATCGGTACGGCGTTCACGGCCGCCGAGGTCAGCGAGGACACCACGCAGATGAAGCCGATACCGAGCAGCAGCACCGGGCCGATGAAGGCCGCGAGGGACGTCGTGGTGATGGGGAGCGCGGCGATCCAGAACTGTCCGGCGGCCATCGGCAGCAGGCCGCCCATCAGGAGCCAGCGGGCGTCGACGCGGGTGAGCATCTTGCTCAGCACCGGCGCCAGCAGCAGCGGGATCAGCTGGAGGATCACGAACGGCATGCTGGAACGCAGTGCGCTCTGGTGCATCACCACGCCGAGCCGGATCGAGACGCAGTACGCGGTGCCGATGAAGCCGAACATACCGGCCAGCGCGACGACGGCGGCCGCGGCGAACGACGGGATCTTCAGCAGGTCCAGGTTGAACATGGGCGAGGCGGAGCGGGTCTCAGCGACGATGAATCCGACGAGCGCCACCGCCGCGAGGGACAGCGAGCCCACGATCGGCGCGCTGCTCCATCCGCGTTCGCCGCCCTCGATGATGCCCCAGAGCAGGGCGGTGAGGCCGACGGCGATGGTGATCTGGCCCGGCCAGTCCAGGCTGCGGCCCTCGGGGGCCTTGGAGTCGGTGACCAGCTTCCAGCTCGTGACCGCGACCACCAGTCCGAGGACCACCGGCGGCACGAACGCCCAGCGGAAGTCGGCGACCGTGGCGAGCACGCCCGAGGACAGGGGCCCCACCGCGGAGGCGATGGAGATGCTGAGCGCCCATGTGGAGACCGCCTTGGCGCGGTCCTTCCCGTCGGGTGTGGCCGCCGCGATGACGGCGAGGGAGCTGGGGAAGAGCGCGGCGGCACCGACGCCGGCGAGGGCCTGACCGACCCACATCATGGTGATGTTCTGCGAGGTGGCGTTGAGGAGCTCACCGAGCGCGAGGACCAGGCCGCCGAGCACCAGCAGGCGCTTGCGGCCGAAGAGGTCTCCCACCACACCGAAATTCAGCTCAAGAATTGCGGTGGGAAGAATAAAGGCGGAGGTCACCCAGGCCACCTGGGAACCGGATGCCCCGAAAGCGGCTGTGATTTCTCCATTGATGGGCGAAGGAACGGTGATACACAACTGTGCCGCCGCCACCGCGAGACAACAGGCTATGAGTGTTCCGACGTCCAGTCTTTTCAGGGAGTTCAAGGTTTTCGAATCCGTCATCGTGCGTGCCCTCACTCTGCGTTTTTCTCTATGAGCTCGATGAGATTTCCCTCGGGGTCGGTGACCCAGGCCATGCGGATGCCCGCCTCGGGGGACGGCCCCGGCGGCATGGCTTCGCCCGCTCCGTGGGCCACCAGGGCCGCGTAGACGGGGGCGAGTTCGGGGGTGGTGACCGCGAAGTGCCCGTATCCCTCGGTGAGGGCGGCGGTCAGCGGGTCCGGCGCCCGGAGCCCGGGCGTGGATCCGGTCCTGGCGAGGAGTTCGATGCGCCAGCCGTGCGGATGCTCCAGGACGACGGCGCTGAGGCCGGGCCCTTCGAGGGTGAACTCGAAGACGGTCTTCAGTCCGAAGGCGTCCTTGTACCAGGCGGTGAGCGCGGGCAGGTCGCGTACGTTGACGCCCACGTGGTCGAGTCGTGTGTTCACCCGCGCTCAGCCCGCCATCGCGCTGTCGCCGCCGTCGACCATCAGGTTGGCGCCGTTGACGAACGCGGCCTCGTCGGAGCAGAGGAAGGCCGCGGCCCGCGCGATGTCCTCGGGCTGCCCCACGCGTCCGACCGGGATCCGCGCCTCCAGCTGCGCCTTCGGACCGTTCGGGTCGTCGAGGAAGGGCGCGGTGGCGGACGTCCGGGTCATGCCGGGGGCGACGGTGTTGACGCGGATGTGGTGCGGGGCGCCGGCCGCGCACAGGTGCATGCTCATCGCCAGCACCCCGCCCTTGGCGGCACCGTGCGGCACCATCGGCATGAAGGGGGCGCCCCGCACGGCGGCCACCGAGGCGACATTGAGGACGGCTCCGCCGCCGCGGGCGATCAGATGCGGCCAGGCCGCCTGCGTACAGAAGTACGGGATGTCGAGCTCATTCTTGATGGTGAAGTACCAGTCCTCGGCCGGCATGGTCTCGAACGGCCCGTTCCGCAGGGCGGAGGCGTTGTTGTAGAGGATGTCGATCCCGCCGAACGCGGCGATCCCCGCGTCGATCCACTCCCGTGCGCCCGCTTCGGTGGAGAGGTCCACCGGCGCGAGGGACTGCATGACTCCGCCGGCCTTCTCGACGAGTTCCACCGTTTCGGCGGCGGCGTCGGAGTCGATGTCGCAGCCGAATACGGTGGCGCCTTCCGCAGCGAATATCTGAGCCGCTGCCCGCCCTATTCCAGCCCCCGTCCCGCTGATGAAAGCGATTTTTCCGGCCAGTCGACCCATGATTGCCGTGTCCCTTGTCCAGTGCCGCCGGTGTGCGGTGGTGGAAGCGTAGGTACGGCGTTTGGCGAGAACAAGAAAAGGGTCAGCTCAGGGCCATCGCGGTGTCGTATGGCTGGTATGCGCGGGGTCAGCCGCGGGAGGTCCCCGGCCGCACCGGAAGCGCTCGCACACTGTTGCCCACGAAGCTGGAGTGGCGGGAGAGTTCCGCCTCGGGGAGGGCGAGTTCGAGGCCGGGGAAGCGGGTGAACAGCCGCTCCAGGGCGATGGTGGCCTCCAGGCGTGCCAGCGGGGCGCCGAGGCAGTAGTGGGCGCCGTGCCCGAGGGAGAGGTGCCGGGCGGCGCCGGTCCTGCCGGGGCGTGTGACGTCGAAGCGGTCGGCGTCCGGTCCGTGCGCGGCCCGGTCGCGCCCGGCGGCTGAATAGCCCGCGAGGACCGGTGTGCCCTGGGGGATCACGGTGCCGTCGAGGGTCAGGTCCCGCACCGGATACCGGAACGGGAAGTAGCTGACGGGCGCGTCCCAGCGCAGTGTCTCCTCGACCACGTCCGCCCAGCTCGCCTCGCCCTTGGTGACCAGGTCCAGCTGATCCCGGTGGCCGCACAACGCCCGTACGGCGTTGGTGATGAGGTTCAGCGTGGTCTCGTGCCCGGCGATGATCATCAGCACCAGGGTGCCGATGAGTTCCTCCTGGCTGAGCCGGTCGCCCTCCTCGTCGCGGGCGGCGATCAGCGCGCTGGTGAGGTCGGTGCCGGGTTCCTCGGCCCGCGCGGCGGCCACGGCGCCCAGTACGGCCACCAGCTCACGGTTCGCGGCGACGGCCTGCTCCGGGCCGATGTCGGTGGCAACCACCTGGTTCGACAGCTGGTGCAGCCGGTCGCGGTATTCGGCGTCGACTCCGAGCAGCTCGCCGATGACGCCCATCGGCAGCGGCAGCGCGAAGTGCCCGCGCAGATCGGCGACTCCGCCCGCCTCCTCCGCCGCCCGGTGCAGGCCGTCGAGCAGTCCTTCCGTCAACTCCTCGATCCAGGGCCGCAGTTCCTCGACCCTGCGCGCGGTGAACGCCTTGCTCACCAGGGACCGCAGCCGCCGGTGGTCGTCGCCGTCGGCGGTCGTCATCCCCCGCACGGTGGCGAAGGTCAGCAACGGCCACCCGGCCGCTATCCGCCCCTCGCTCAGTGCGGTGAAGTGCCGGGCCCCCTTGGCGACATCGGGGTGCGCGAGGAACTCCTTCAGCGCGTCGTGCCCGAGCACCGCCATGCCCTCCACCTCACCGGGCAGCACCACCGGCGCGACGGCACCCCGCGCGAGCAGCCGCGCGTTGTCGGCGTGCGGGCAGCCGCCTGCGGGGTCCATGCGGTGCGGGGTGACGGGTGAGGTGTCCACCGGGTTCTCCTGACGGGGGTGCCGAGTCGATCCGTACGACGGATGATTCTGCCCGCCCCGCAGGGTCAATCGAACACGCCGGAAGGCCCGTTCGGACGCCGATCACTCGACCGTCTCGCGCCGGGCCAGGCGTACCTCCTCGATGTCGAGTTGCCTCTGGACCTGGCGCAGCACGGTGTCGTCGATGCGGAGTTCGTCGCGGAGCCGGAGCACGGTGGCGCGTTTGTGGGTGAGCAGGGCGAGGCGGAGAGCGGTGTAGTGGCGGTCGTGGCGCAGCACCTCCTCGTCGTCGGCCTCGCCTCCGCCGGCGCGGACCACGAGCAGGTGGGTCTCGTACTCGTGCCGCATGCGTGCGACGACTTCCGGGGCGACGTGGAGGTCGGCCGCGAGCTCCGGCAGCGCCTTGAGCGCTTCCTCCGTGGCGGTGGTCTCGGCGAGGAGGCGCTCCTCCTGGACGGAGGTGTCGCGGGGCAGCCGGGCCCAGCGCACCACGCCCGGCAGCAGCAGGCCCTGCACCACCAGCGTGACGACGATGACCCCTGACGTCACGAACACGATCGTGTCGCGGTCGGGGAACGGTTCGCCCGAGTCGAGCGTCATCGGCACCGAGAGCGCCACGGCGAGCGACACCGCGCCCCGGAAGCCCGCCATCGAGCTGACCACCCGGCCGCGGTAGCCCATGCGGCGCAGCCGCTGCTCCGGGCGGCGGTCCAGGAGGCGGATCAGGTACGGAACGGTGAACAGGAAGGCGAAGCGCACCGCGACGACCACCACCGACACGGCCCCGACGGCGATCAGGGCGTGGGTGAGGCCGGTGCCGGTCAGACCGCGGACGGCCGACTGCGCCTCCACGCCCACGAGGACGAACAGGGAGCCGTTGAGCAGAAACGTCGCCAGTGACCAGGACTCCTCCGCCTGGCGGCGGGTGGCGGCCCCCACCATGCGCGGCCCCGCCTGGCTCATGATCAGCCCGGCCACCACGACGGCGAGCACACCGGAGGCGTGGATCAGCTCGGCCAGCAGATAGGCGGTGAAGGGGGTGAGGATCGTGGCCACGTTGCCGAGCAGCGGATCGTCGAAGACGCGACGCACCCGGATACCGAACCAGGCGGTCACCACGCCGGCCGCGGCGCCGCCGCCGTACGCGAGCAGGAACAGTCCGCCCACGTGCAGCGCGCTCAGGTGCTCCTCGCCGACGGTGATGCCGACGGCGAGGCCGTAGATGACCAGTGCTGTGCCGTCGTTGACCAGGCTCTCGGCGCGCAGCAGGGTCACGTTGCGGCGCGGCAGCGCCTTCGCGAGCACCCCTACGGCGGTGGCGTCGGTGGGCGCGACCGCCGCGCCGAGCACCCACGCCGGTCCCCACCCGAGCCCCAGGGCGTGCGCCACCGCCGCGACGGCTCCGGCGGTGCCGATCACCAGCGTGGTGCTCAGCAGCACGATGCCGCGCAGATTGCTGCGGATCTCGCGCAGGGAGGTGGTGAGACTCTCCCAGTACAGGAGCACCGGCAGGAAGAGCAGCAGCACCACCTCCGGCGGCAGATGCGCCTCACGCAGCGCCGGGACGAACCCCAGCAGCGCGCCGACGACGAGCAGCAGGACGGGCGGGGCGATGCGGAAGCGCTGCCCGACGGCGTTGCCCACCAGCACCGCCACGCCGAGGACCACGACGAGTTCGAGTGCGAGCATGGTGTTTCTCCTGGTCAAGCGGGCGTTGTAGGTCCACCCCGCACGAGGGGTCGGGGGCGCCTCGTACGGGGTGGTCTCAGCCGGAGCCGGCCATGGTCAGGCCAGCGTCGCGGTGTCGATCACGAAGCGGTAGCGCACGTCGGAGGCGACGACACGCTCGTACGCCTCGTTGATCTTGTCGGCCGCGATGACCTCGACCTCCGCGCCGATGCCGTGGTCGCCGCAGAAATTCAGCATCTCCTGGGTCTCGCGGATGCCGCCGATCAGCGAACCGGCGTACGAACGGCCCTGCATGATGAGCGAGAACACGCTGAGGGAGAGCGGTTCGGCGGGAGCGCCGACGTTGACCATGGCGCCGCCCACCGCCAGCAGCCCGAGGTAGGCGTCGAGGTCGAGCTTCGCGCTGACCGTGTTCACGATCAGGTCGAAGGTGCCGCCCAACTGCTCGAAGGTGGCCGGGTCACTGGTGGCGTAGTAGTGGTCGGCGCCCAGCCGCAGGCCGTCGTCCATCTTCTTCAGCGACTGGGACAGGACGGTCACCTCGGCGCCCATCGCGTGGGCGATCTTCACGGCCATGTGGCCGAGTCCGCCGAGGCCGATGACGGCGACCTGCTTGCCGGGACCCGCGCCCCAGCGGCGCAGCGGCGAGTAGGTCGTGATGCCCGCGCACATCAGCGGGGCCGCCTCGTCGAGGCCGATTCCCTCGGGGATGTTGACGACGAAGTCCTCGGTCACCACGACATGGGTGGAGTAACCCCCCTGAGTCAGCGTGCCGTCCTTGTCGATCGAGCCGTAGGTGAGGGTGTTGCCCTTGAGGCAGTACTGCTCGTCGCCCTTGCGGCAGTTGACACACTCGCGGCAGGAGTCGACCATGCAGCCGACGCCGACCCGGTCACCGACGGCGTGCCGGGTCACCTCGGAGCCGACCTCGGTGACGATGCCGGCGATCTCGTGACCGGGGACCAGGGGGTAGGTCGCCGGGCCCCATTCGCCACGGACGTTGTGGAGGTCGGAGTGGCAGATGCCGCAGTACTTGATCTCGATGAGGACGTCGTGCGGGCCGACATCGCGGCGCTCGACGGTGGTCGGGGTGAGCGGTTCGGTCGCGGAGGTCGCGGCATAGGCGTTGACGGTGAGCATGGTTCTCCGGTCCTGTGTTTCTGGTGGAACTGCTGGTGGAACTGCCGTTGGGGGTAGGGGGCTTGGTCGGTTCGGGACGATCCGCGTCGCGGTGGATCTCACCTCGGGACCGGTGATGGCCCTGGTGACACGCGCGGAATAATGTCCACATTTCGCACGGTACGCGGCCTCGGCCGCATCATCGCGCTCACCACCGGTGTCCACGAGGGTGACTTCCTTGTCGCCAGCGCCCGCCCGGATGCGGCCGTTCGCGACTACGGGGGGTGCGGTCAGGGCTGGATGAGAACCTTCAGCGCCTCGCGGCCGACCATCGCCCGATAGCCCTGCGGTATGTCGTCCAGGCTCACGGTGCGGTCGAACACCCGGCCCGGCTCGACGCGGCCCTCCAGGATGTCGGGGAGGAGTTCCCCGATGTAGGCGCGGGCCGGTGCCACGCCGCCGGTGAGGGTGATGTTGTTCATGAACTCCGGGAAGCCCAGCGGCACTTCACCGTACTGCGGCGCGCCGACCCGGCTGACGGTACCGCCGGCGCGGCCCACGCCGAGCGACATCTCCAGGGCGGGCAGGGTGCCGACGCACTCCAGCACGGCGTGGGTACCGTCGCCGCCGGTCAGCTCGCGAACGCGCTCGATGCCCTCCTCGCCGCGCTCGGCGACGACCTCGGTGGCGCCGAAGTCGAGGCCGAGATCGGTACGGTCCTTGTGCCGGCCCATCAGGATGATCCGTTCGGCGCCGAGGCGCCTGGCGGCCAGCACCGCCGACAGCCCGACCGCACCGTCGCCGACCACCGTGACCGTCGTACGGGGATTCACTCCGGCCGTCACCGCACAGTGGTGCCCGGTGCAGAACACGTCCGACAGCGTCAGCAGCGAGGGCAGCAGGGCGGAGTCCTCGGCGACGGGCAGCTTCACCAGCGTGCCCTGGGCCTGCGGGACGCGGACCGCCTCGCCCTGGCCGCCGTCCACGCCGTCGCGCGCCCACAGGCCGCCGTGCCGGCAGGCGGTGTGCAGGCCTTCGCGGCAGAAGTCGCAGGTGTTGTCCGACCACACGAACGGCGCGACGACCAGGTCGCCGGACTTCAGCCCGGACACGTCCGAGCCGATGTCCTCGACGACGCCGAGGAACTCGTGACCGATGCGGCCGCCGTGCTCCGAGGCCGGCATCGATCCGTACGGCCACAGGTCGCTGCCGCAGACACAGGAGCGCAGGACGCGTACGACGGCGTCGGTGGGGTGCTGGATCTTCGGGTCCGGCACCTCCTCCACGCGCACGTCACCGGCACCGTAGATCAAGGTTGCCCGCATGGGAATTCTCCGATCTTGCTTTGCTCAACAGGGAGTTGACGGATGCCTGCCCGGCGGGGACGTCAGTTGTGGTCGACGAGCGCCATGTGGTCCTCGCCCAGGCGCTCGCCGGCGGCCGGAGTGAGGCGGTCGAGCTTCTGGAGCTGTCCGGGGGTCAGCACCACGGCGTCGGCGGCGGTGTTCTCCTCCAGGTGGGAGACGCGCCGAGTGCCGGGGATCGGGGCGATGTCGTCGCCCTGCGCCACCAGCCAGGCCAGACACACCTGCGCCGGGGTGACGCCGGCCTCGTCGGCGACGGCCTTGACCTCGTCGGCGAGGCGCAGGTTCTGCCGGAAGTACTCGGCGTTGTTGAAGCGCGGCATGGTGGCGCGCAGGTCGACCTCGGCGTCGAACCAGTCCGTCGTACGGAATCCACCGGCGAGGAAGCCGTGACCCAGCGGCGCCCACGGCACGAAGCCGATGCCCAGTTCCCGCGTCACCGGCAGGATCTCCGTCTCCGGGTCCCGGAACCACAGGGAGTACTCGGTCTGCACCGCCGCCAGCGGGTGCGTGGCGTGGGCGCGGCGGATCGTGCCGGGTCCGGCCTCCGACAGACCCAGGGCGCGGACCTTGCCCTCGGCGACCAGCTCGGCCATGGCGCCGACGGTCTCCTCGATGGGCGTAGCCGGGTCGACCCGGTGCTGGTAGAGAAGGTCGATGTAGTCCGTGCCCAGCCGCTTGAGGGAGCCCTCCACCGCGACACGGATGCTTTCCGGGCTGCTGTCCAGGGAACCTTCCGGGCGGCCCGAGTACGACACGAAGCCGAACTTCGACGCCAGCACCACCTGGTCGCGGCGGCCCTGCAGTGCCTTGCCGACGAGCTCCTCGTTGAGGAAGGGCCCGTACGCTTCGGCGGTGTCGATGTGGGTGACGCCCAGATCGAGCGCCCGGTGGATGGCACGGATGCCTTCCTCGTTGTCCGCGTTCGCTCCGGTGTAGAGCGCGTTGATCGGCATGGCGCCCATGCCGATCCGGGTGACGTCCAGCTGTCCGCCGAGCTCGATGTGCTTCATGGTGGTGCTCCGTACGTTCTCGGATCTGTGGGGAAGAGATCTCCCACGGCACCAACCCTCGCCGCCGGGCTCGCCGCGTGGCAGACCGCGCTGTGCCGGGGAGCCGTGTTCCGGGGTGCGACAGGGCCCCACGCGCCTGCCGCACAGGTCACGGCGCCGCCACACTGGAAGCCATGAAGAGTGAGCAGCAGAACGGCACCGAGATGGGGCGCTTCCTGCGCGCCCGCCGGGCCCGGGTGACCCCCGAGGAGGCCGGCCTGCGAGCCGGCGCCGGCCTGCGCCGTACGCCCGGGCTGCGCCGTGAGGAACTGGCCACCCTGGCCGGGATCAGCATCGACTACTACGTCCGTCTGGAGCGTGGCAGGGAGACCCGCCCGAGCCCGTCCGTGGTCGACGCCCTGGCCCGCGCCCTCCTGCTGGAGGAGACCGAGCACGAGCACCTGCGCAGCCTGGCCGCCCTCGCCGCCCGGCGCGCGCCCGAACCGCCGGCCGCGCCCAGCCGTACCGTACGGCCCGGCGTCAGACTCCTGCTGGAGAGCCTGCGGCCTGGTCCCTCGCATATGGTCAGCCGCACCAACGACCTGCTGGCCTGGAACCCCGCCGGGCTCCGCCTGCTCCCCGGTATGGAGGACTGGCCGCTCAGTCAGCGCAACATCGCGCGCTACGTCTTCCTCCACCCGGCGGCCCGTGAGCTGTTCCACGACTGGGACCACCAGATCCGCGGCTGCGTCGCCCGGCTGCGCGCCCTGGCGGGCACCGACCCGGACGCCCCCGACCTGGCCCGGCTGGCCGGTGAACTCCTTCTGAAAAGCCCGGAGTTCGCGCGTCTGTGGGAGCGCTACGACGTCAAGGGGAGCGCCCACGGCCGCAAGACGTTCCACCACCCCGAGGTCGGCGACCTCACCCTCGGCTACCAGTCGATGGAGCTGGAGGGCACCCCCGGCCACCGCCTGATCACCTACTACGCCGAACCGGGCACCGCCGAGTACGACGCGATCGTCCTGCTCGACATGCTGGCGCCCGAGAACGCCCCGCACCGGCGGGTGCCGAGCGATAGTCCGTCGGCTTCCGCCCCGAGCGGCGCCTCGGCCCCGTCCTTCTGACGCCTGGGCGTCAGAAGGACGGGGCCGAGGGGGTCAGCTGTCGAGGTCGTCGGCGAAGTGCCGGAACCCGTGCCGGTCCTGGTGCATGCTCCACAGGGTGTCCGCGAGCACGGCCGGGTCCTTCCTCGGGTGACCGGGAATGATCGCGCCGGGGATGATGAGCTGCGCGACGTGGATGCCGTCGGCGGCGAGCGTGTCGTGCAGCAGATGGCCGTACGCACTCTCGGCGGCGAAGGCGATCGACGTACCGGCGCGCTCGGGGTGCGGAACCACGGCGGTACCGCCGTTGACGAAGAGGATGGTGCCGCGGCCGAGCGCGCGCATACCGGGCAGCACCTGCCGTACGGCGGCGACCGGCCCGTAGACGGAGAACTCGATCGGGCCCACCAGGTCGGCGGGGCCGGTCTCCAGGACGGGCCGCATGAAGTCCCGGTGCGGGACCGGGCTGTACTGCAGAACCTCGATCGGGCCCAGGGTGGCGGTCGCCGCGTCCAGGGCTGCTTCGAGGGCCTTCGGATCGCGTACGTCGGCGGCGAAACCACGCGCCGAGATGCCCTCCCCGGTCACGTCGGCGGCGAGGGCATCGGCCCGTTCCCGGTCGCGGGAGATGAGCGCGACGTCGTACCCCTCGCGGCCGAACCGCCGGGCGACGGCGGCTCCGAGACCGGGTCCCGCTCCGATGACGGCGATGGTGGTCATGTTCCCTCCGGGTCGTGCGGGTCCGGGTGACCTCTGGCTGACGGTACCCGTCGTGCCGGCAGCACGGACGAGAGCGCCCGGCTGACACGCATGCCGTGCAGGAACCCGGACTGGAAGCCTGGCTGCTCCGCGCAGCCGCCTCCGGGCAGACCGCGCTGTGCCGGGGAGCGCTGTTCCGGGGTGCGGCGAGGCCCCCACGTGCCTCTTCCGCAGGTCAGGGCGGCTTCCTGGGCCGGGCGCGCGGGCCTGCGGGCCCACGGGCCCGGCCTTTGTGCGCGGGGCGTTCAGGGGCGCAACAGTGCCTTGACGGCGCGGCGTTCGTCCATGGCGCGATAGCCCTCGGCGACCTCGTCGAGGGGGAGCGTCAGGTCGAAGACCTTGCCGGGGTTGATACGGCCGTCCAGGACCCGGTCGATGAGGTCGGGCAGGAAGCGGCGCACGGGCGCCGGGCCGCCCCGCAGGCCGACGTGGGAGAAGAACAGTTCCTGGCCGTCGACGGCCACGCCGTGCGGGACGCCGACGAAACCGACGTTGCCGCCGGGGCGGGTGGAACGCAGCGCCTGGAGCATGGACTCCTGGGTGCCGACGCACTCCAGGACGGAGTCGGCACCGATACCACCCGTGAGTTCCTTGACGCGGGCGATGCCCTCGTCGCCGCGTTCGGTGACGATGTCGGTGGCACCGAACTCGGCCGCGAGCTTCTGCCGCGACGCGTGGCGGCTCATCGCGATGATGCGTTCGGCGCCCAGTTCCCTGGCGGCGATGACCCCGGACAGGCCGACCGCGCCGTCACCGACGACGACCACCGTGGAGCCGGGCTCGACCTCGGCGGCGACGGCCGCGTACCAGCCGGTGCCCATGACGTCGGACAGCGTCAGCAGGCTGGGGATCAGGTCGTCGGCCGGCTGGTCGGGGGTGGCGACCAGGGTGCCGTCGGCCGTCGGGACACGGATGTACTCGGCCTGGCAGGTGCTCATGAACTCCCGGTGCACACACGAGGACTGGTAGCCGTTGCGGCAGTTCGGACAGGTGTTGTCCGAGGTGGCGAACGAGCCGACGACGAACTGCCCCGGCCTGACGGAGGTGACCTCGCCGCCGACCTCCTCGACGACGCCGACGTACTCGTGGCCCATCGGGTGGGGCTCGTCCACGGGGTTGATACCGCGGTAGTCCCACAGGTCGGAGCCGCAGACGCAGGTGGCGGCGGTGCGGATGATCGCGTCGGTGGGCCTGAGGATCTTCGGCTCGGGGACGTCCTCGATACGGATGTCGCCGGGCTTGTGGATGATCGTTGCGCGCATGGTGGTGTCTCAGCTCGTGAGGGGGCTCAGGGGCGGGTGCGGGTGCTGACGCGCTTGCCGCCGTAGTCCGCGTCGGTGACGTGTTCGAGCCAGTTGACGTCGTCGCCTTCCCACAGGGCGATGTGGTTCATGAACTGGTCGGGGGCGGCGCCGTGCCAGTGCTCCTCACCCGCGGGTGTGTGGATGACGTCGCCGGGGTGGGCTTCGAGGATGTCGCCGCCGCGGGACTGGATGAGGGCGATGCCTTCGACGATGTAGAGGGTCTGGCCCAGGCCGTGGGAGTGCCAGGCGGTGCGGGCACCGGGCGTGAAGCGGACCATGTTCGCCCGGGCCCGGGAGGGCTCCTGGCCCCGGTAGATGACATCGGCGTACGCGTCACCGGTGAACCAGTCGGCGGGCAGCTTCATGGTCGGGGGCGGCTTCAACAGTTCCATGGGTCTCTGTCTTTCTCTTCTGTGACGTGCTGCGACGCGGGTGCCGGGGGAATGCCGGAACACGTGCGGAAAGCAGTCACGCCTGTTCGGCCGAGTGCCTTTCGTGGACCGTTCACGCCACCGGCCGCGTCACCGACATTGCCACCGTCGCGCGATCCCGCAAAGAGGAGAATTCCATCCCGGGAGAAGAACATCCAGGGAGAGAACTCTCCCCCTCACAGGACGGAGAGGTGGTGCCAGACTGGCGGCATGACGAGCGACGCGCACCTCAACGAACTGGGGGAATTCCTCAAGGCCCGGCGTGCCGAGCTCAGCCCCCGCACGGTCGGCCTGCCCGAGACCGGCGGCCCCCGGCGGGTGTCCGGGCTGCGCCGCGAGGAGGTCGCCCTGCTCGCCGCCATCAGCACCGACTACTACACCCGCGTGGAGCAGGGCCGCATGCGGCCGTCCGCGCCCGTGCTGGCCACCATCGCCCGTGTACTGCACCTGGGTGACGATCAGCGGGACTATCTGTTCGAGCTGGCCGGAAAGGAAGCGGAACGGCCGCGCAGGCGTTCCGTGCAGAAAGTCCAGCCGCAATTGCAGCGGCTGCTCGACGATCTCACGGCCACCCCCGGAATGGTTCTGGGCCGCCGTGACGACATTCTGGCGTGGAATCCTTTGGCCGCCGCCCTGGTCACCGATTTCGGGAACATCCCGGAGAAGAAGCGGAACTATGTCCGGCTGCTCTTCACCGATCCCGCGATGAAGTCGCTGTACGCGGACTGGGAAGGCGTCGCCCGGGGCACGGTCGCCAAGCTGCGCAGGGAAGCCGCGCGGTATCCCGACGATCCCCGGCTGACCGCCCTCGTCGGCGAGCTGTCGGTACAGGACGCCCACTTCCGGCAGTGGTGGGGAGCCCACCATGTGGCGGCCCGCACGGTGGGCACCAAGACGCTCAACCACCCGGTCGCGGGCGAACTCGTCCTCGACTGGGACACCCTCACCTGCAGCACCGACCCCGACCAGCAGCTCGTCATCTGGACCGCGGAGCCCGGCACGCCCTCGTACGAGGGCCTGCGCTTCCTCTCCTCCTGGGCCACGAGCGACCGCCGGCCGGCCGCGCACCGCACCGCCGGCTGAGCCGGCACCGCCTCCGCCCTTCCCCGGTGGCCGGCTCCTGCGAAAATGGCTGCCATGACGCGCAACGCACCCAGTGAGCTGGGGGAGTTTCTCAAGGCCCGGCGCGCGGAGCTCAGCCCCCGTTCCGTGGGGCTGCCCGGCGGGGCCGCACGGCGGGTGCCGGGCCTGCGCCGGGAGGAAGTGGCCATGCTGGCCGCGATCAGCACCGACTACTACACCCGCCTGGAGCAGGGCCGCATTCAGGCGTCCGAGCCGGTACTGAACGCCATCGCCCGTGTCCTGGACCTGGACGAGGACCAGCGCGGCTACATGTTCGAGCTGGCCGGGAAGGAACCCGCCCGGCCGCGCACGCAAGGCGTGCAGACGGTCCAGCCGCAGTTGCGGCGGCTGCTCGACGACCTCGGTTCCATCCCCGCCATGGTCCTGGGCCGCCACATGGATGTGCTGGCGTGGAATCCGCTGGCCGCCGCCCTGGTCGGCGACTTCGGGCAGATCCCGGAGAAGGACCGCAACTACGCCCTGATGGTCTTCAGCCCCGCCCTGCGCGAGCTCTACGCGGACTGGGAGAGCACGGCCCGTATCGCGGTGGCCCAACTGCGCATGGAAGCGGCGCACAACGCCGGCTCCGCACGGCTCACCAGCCTTGTCAACGAGCTCTCCGAGCGGGACCCGGACTTCCGGCGCTGGTGGGCCGCTCACCACGTGGCCGCCCGCACCGTCGGCACCAAGACGCTGAACCATCCCATCGCCGGGACCCTCGTCCTCGAATGGGACACCCTCACCTGCAGCACCGACCCCGACCAGCAGCTCGTCGTCTGGACCGCGGCGCCTGGCACACCCACCCACGAAGGGCTGCGTTTCCTCGCCTCCTGGGCCGCCGGCAGCCACGAGCCCACCCGCCCCACCACCAACTGATCGTCCGCTGCCCGGGACCGGCGGCACATGCGAGGTGCCGCACGGCGTCGGACGCCGCCTCAGCCCACGTCCAGCACCGCCTTCCCCCGCAACCGGCGGCTCCCCAGCGCCTCCACCGCGTCCGCGATCTTGCCCCACGGTCCGCGCCAGCCGACCGGGACGCGCAGCCTCCCCGCCGCGACGAGGGTGAGCAGTCTGCTCAACTGGGCCTGGCGATCGGTGAGTCCGCCGCCGTTGTAGACGGAGACGATGGCCTTCGGGACGGGGCTGCCCAGGGTGGATCCGACGGGCAGGGTGGCTTCGTGGCCGGAGGCCCAGCCCACGCTTTGCAGGGTGCCGCCGGGGGCCAACAGGGTGTAGGACGCGATCAGTTGGTCGCCGCCCACGGTGTCGATCACCACGTCGACCGGTTCCGTCGGACCGGCGGGGCCGATCGCGATCTCGTGCGCGCCGAGGTCGGTGAGCCCCCGGGCGCTCTCCTCGGAACCGGCGACCGCGATGACGTACGCGCCGCCGAGCGCCGCGAGCTCCACGGCGAACCCGCCGACGCCGCCGGACGCCCCCGTCACCAGCACCCTGCGGCCCAGCAGCGGTCCCGCCTGTTCCAGCGCCCGCAGGGCCGTGCCGGCGGCGACCGGCAGTGTGGCCGCCTCGCCCAGGTCGACGGCGTCGGGCACCACGGCCACGTCCGCGACGTCCATGGCGCGCAGCGCGCCGAAGCCGCCACCGTCGGCGAAGCCCACCACCCGGCTGCCGACGGCGGGTCCGCTGCCGTCCGCCGCGGCGGTCACGACGACACCGGCCGCGTCGAAGCCGATGACCTCGCCGGGCTGGGCACGCTCCGCGAAGAAGAGCTCGGCGGCGTTGAGTGAGGTGTGCCGGACCTCCACCAGGACCTGGGCGGGGCCCGGTACGGGATCGGGGGCTTCGCCCAGGCGCAGCCTTCCGGGTGCCGTGGGGTCGACGATCAGTGCGCGCATGAGAGGTACCTTCTCTCGTGGTCGGCGGCTCGACACGCACCAACTCCCGCCGATCCGGAGTTCTTCCCGCCGCTCCCCCGCCGCGCACGGTTGGATGGTCCCCATGACCGACGAGCACGAGCGGATGATGCGGGCCAACCAGGCCAACTGGGATGCGCGCACCCCCGTCCATCTCGCCAGCCGGTTCTACGGGCTGCACGGGAAACTCGATCCGTCCCGCTGGTTCGCCGCCTTCGAGTGGGAGGACCTCGGTGAACTCGCGGGCCTCGACGTGCTCCATCTCCAGTGTCACCTCGGCACCGAGACGATCGCCTTCGCCGAGCGCGGCGCCCGCGCCGTCGGCCTCGACATCTCCGAGGCGTCCGTGGCCGCAGCGGCCGGCATCGCGGCACGCGCGGGCGCCGGCATCACCTACGTACAGGCCAATGTGTACGACGCCGTCGAGGCCCTGGGCGGGCGGCGGTTCGACGTCATCTACACCGGCAAGGGCGCCCTGTGCTATCTGCCCGACCTGGAGCGCTGGGCCGCCGTCATCGCCCAGCTCCTGCGTCCGGGCGGGCGGTTGTACCTGGTCGAGTTCCACCCGCTGCTCAACTCGCTCGGCCCCAAGCCCGCCGAGGGCGAGGGAGGTGAACTGCTGCTGCGCCACGACTACTTGGGCGGTCGGGACGCCGTCCACCGGGACGCGACATACACCTACACCGACGGTCCGGCCGTGCAGGGTGCCACCGACAGCTTCGAGTGGATGCATGGAATGGACGAGGTCGTCAACGCGTTGGTAGGAGCGGGGCTCGGCATCCGGCGACTGCGGGAGAGCGACGAGCTTCCCTGGCCCCGGTGGCCGCAGATGACCCGTACCCCGTCCGGGTGGTGGCGCCTGCCGGAGACCGAGCCGCGCATTCCCCTGCTGTACGGCCTCCTCGCGGGCCGCTGAGTCACAGATCACAGCGGGACCCCGCCACCGGGTGGTACAGTGCGATCAGCACTTGTGTACGCCCCGTCTCGGGCGCCGGTGCCAGTTCCCTTTCTTATCGCTGAAACGCCCGTTGTTTTTCGACCGGCGGACCAGCTTCTCAGCACCACCTCTTGAGCGCGGCCACGGGCAGTTCTTTCCGTCCGCCGTACCCGAGGTGTTGTCTCCCCGCCGTACGGACGCGTGAGCACGCCGCCTCCACCGGCACCTCCCCTCCCTTCCTCATGACCTCATGAATCCGTCCTCGAAAGGACCCCCCCTCATGACCACCACACTCGAACACCCCCCTGTACAGCAGCAGCCCCAGGCCCAGGTCGCCACCGGTGTCCTCGACATCGACGGCAACGGGAAGGGGTACCTGCGCTCCGAGAGCTGCCTGCCGACGCCGAACGACGTCCAGGTCTCCGCCGCGCTGATCCGCCGTTACGGCCTGCGCAAGGGCGACACCGTCGAAGGCGTACGCGGCGGACCTCGCGCGCTCGCCGAGGTCGAGCGGATCAACGGCCGTACGCCCCAAGAGCTGCGCGGCCGCCCGCACTTCCGCGACCTGACCCCGCTGCACCCCCGCGACCGGCTTCGCCTGGAACACCCGGCGAGCGGTCTGGCCGGGCGCGTCGTCGACCTGCTCTCGCCGGTCGGCAAGGGCCAGCGTGGCCTGATCGTCGCCCCGCCCAAGACCGGCAAGACGGTGCTGCTCCAGCAGATCGCCGCCGCCGTCGCGGGCAACCATCCCGAATGCCACCTGATGGTGGTGCTGCTCGACGAGCGGCCCGAAGAAGTGACCGACATGCGGCGCTCCGTCCGGGGAGAGGTCTTCGCCTCGACCTTCGACAAGACGCCCAAGCAGCACATCGCCCTCGCCGAGCTCGTCATCGAGCGCGCCAAGCGGCTCGTCGAGCAGGGCGAGGACGTGGTCATCCTGATGGACTCGCTCACCCGGCTGTGCCGGGCGCACAACAACGCGGCGGCCTCCGGTGGCCGCACCCTCAGCGGCGGCGTCGACGCCGCCGCCGTGCACGGCCCCAAGAAGTTCTTCGGCGCCGCGCGCCTCGCCGAGGAGGGCGGCTCGCTCACCATCCTCGCCACCGCCCTGGTGGAGACCGGCTCCCGCGCCGACGACTACTTCTTCGAGGAGCTGAAGAGCACCGGCAACATGGAGCTCCGCCTCGACCGGACCCTCGCCTCACGACGCGTGTTCCCGGCCGTCGACATCACCCCGTCCGGTACCCGCCGCGAGGAACTCCTGCTGCCCGCCGCCGAGTTGACGGCCATGCGAGGACTGCGGCGCGCCCTGCAGACGCGGGACGGCCAGGCCGGCCTCGAAACACTCCTGGAGCGGATGCGCGCCACCCCGGACAACGCGGCCTTCCTCCGCCAGGTCCAGCCGACCCTGCCGGTCGCCTGACCTGCCTCGCGTGCGGCATCCGGGTACTCGATCCGGCCGCTCGGCCCTGGCACCCCGGCGTACGGCGACTCCCTTCCTACGTTGGCGGAATGACCATCGGATTCTCACCCAGCGCCATCGCCTCCCGCGCCGCCGTGTCCTGTTCCATCGTCTGTGCGGTGGGCGCGCTGGCCCTCGCGCCGAGTCCGGCAGCCGCCCGGGCCCACACGGACCCGGGCGCGCCGAGGCCCGCGGCCTCGCAGCAGCCGCCGCCGCTGTACCGGCCGGGGACACAGGTACGGCTCCGGGCCGGGGCGCCCGAGGTCCCCGAGGACATCTCCGCGCTGTCGTGGCTGGTGGCCGACGCCCGCACCGGCGATGTGCTCGCCGCGCGCGACGCGCACCTCAGGCTGCCGCCCGCCAGCACCCTCAAGACCCTGTTCGCACTCACGGCGCTCCCGGCACTGCCCGGCGGCATCCGGCACACCGTCAAGGAGGAGGAGCTCCAGGACATCGGCCCCGGCAGCAGCCTGGTGGGCGTCGCCGAGGGGCGCACCTACCGCGTGGCCGACCTGTGGCGCGGTGTCTTCCTCAACTCCGGCAACGACGCCGTGCACGTGCTGGCCGCGATGAACGGCGGCTGGGAGACCACGGCCACCCGGATGCAGGCCAAGGCCCGTGCGCTGGGCGCCCTCGACACCCGCGTCATCTCGCCCGACGGCTACGACACACCCGGCCAGGTCTCGTCCGCGTACGACCTGGCGGTCTTCGGGCGGGCCGGACTGCGCAACCCGGAGTTCGCGCGGTACTGCTCCACCGTCCAGGCCATGTTCCCCGGCGACGGCTACGCGTTCCAGATCCACAACACCAACCGGCTGCTGACCGGCGCCGACGGGGTGGAGCCGTACCCGGGCCTGATCGGCGTCAAGAACGGCTACACCTCCGACGCGGGCAACACGCTCGTCGCCGCCGCGCGGCGGGGCGGGCGCACCCTTGTCGTCACGGTGATGAACCCTCAGGAGGGCGGCGGGTTCGCCGTGTACGAGGAGGCGCGCTCGCTGCTCGACTGGGGCTTCGGGGCGGCCGGGCACGTCGATCCCGTCGGGACGCTGCTCGACACGCGTCGGGTACCGGCCGCGGGACCCGAAGCCCTGCCCGCGACTCCGGCGGAGAGCGACGGAGCCGGCTGGTCCGAGGCCGCCGTCATCGCGGGCGCAGCGGGCCTGGGCGCCGGCGGCGTCGCCCTGGCCCTGCGGCTCAAGGGCACACGGCCCACGCGTGACTGACCGGCGGGCAGCCACAGCAGCAGCCCGAGCGTGATCCACGTATACGTGTTGCTGCCGAGGAATCCGTCGAGGCCGGAGGCGTCGTCGAACCACAGCCACACCACGCTGCTGCACAGCACGACGTACAAGGCGGCCACGATCCGCGGCCGGCCCCGGTGCAGCAGCACGGCGAAGGACGGCAGCAGCCAGACCAGATGGTGCACCCAGGTGATCGGGCTGACGAGGCAGGCGGCGAGCCCGGTGAGGGCGAACGCGGCCGTCCAGTCCTCGTCGGCCAGGGCACGGGAGGCCCGCCACGCCCACACGCACAGGACCAGCAGGGCGGCCGTCGCCCAGGTGGCCCTGCTCGGTTCGTCCGGTGCCGCGAGCCTGGCCAGGACGCCCTGCAACGACTGGTTGGAGACATAGCCGAGCTGTCCGATGCGGGCCGTGTCCCACACCGCGTCGGTCCAGTAGAAGCGTGAGGCTCCCGGTGCCGCCCAGGCGGCCAGCCCGGTGGCCGCCGCGGCGACGGCGGTCGCGACCCCGGCGGCGCGCCAGCGGCGGGCGAGCAGCAGCAGGCCGATGAAGAGCGCGGGGGTGAGCTTGACCGCCGCCGCCAGGCCGATGCCGACGCCCGCCCGGCGGCCCCGGCCGGTGGACAGCAGCCACGCGTCGCTCAGCACGAGGGCCAGGAGCAGCAGGTTCACCTGGCCGAAGCTGAAGGTGTCACGGACCGGTTCGAGGAGCGCCAGGAGACAGCCCGCCAGGGCGAAACCGAACCAGCCGTAGCGGCGCAGCGCGGGCCCGACCAGGACCCACACGACCGCGCCGAGGGCGGCGAGGTTGAGCAGCAGCCCGACGGCGATGGCCGTGCGCAGCCCGACCAGCGCCATCGGCAGCATGCCGAGGGCCGCGAAGGGCGGATAGGTGAAGCCGTACGTCGTCCCCGGCACCCGGTAGTCGTAGATCCGGCCGCCGTGGTGGACCCAGGTGTCGACGGCCCCGTAGTAGACGCGCAGGTCGAACCAGTCGCGCAGCAGCGGAACGGTGGCGGTGAACACGCCGACGGCGACGGCGAGTCCGAGCACGAAGAGCAACCGCCGGCGATCGGTGCTGCCCGGTCTTCCCATGCCGCCCGGTCTTCTCATGCCGCCCGCCCGAGCACCGGTGCCTGCGCCGCCTGGTGGGCGTGCCAGAGCACGACGAGGGCGAGTACTCCGCCGGAGACGGCCAGGACCACCTGTTCGGCGTCCGGCGGTCCCCCGCTCGGCAGCACGGCGAGCGCGAGCACCGCGCTGGCGGCCGCGACCCGGTGGCGTACCGAACCGCTCGGCGCCGCCGCCGCGATGAGGAACAGGCCCCACAGCGCGTACCAGGGCCGGATCGCCGGGCCGAACACGGCGACGGCGGCCAGGCTCAGGCCCAGCGCGTAGATCGGGCCGGGCCGCAGGCGCAGCCATATGAACAGGACCACCAGCACGGTCAGCGCGAGTCCCGCCGCGTGCCAGACGGGCAGCGCCAGGGGTGCCAGGCCGCTGCCGAGTTTCTCCAGCAAGGCGCCGGTGGCGCGGCCGAGGACGCTGGTGGGCGACCAGTTGTGCGGCGAGACGGGGGTCCTCAGGGCCGCGATCCAGCCGTATCCCGTACCGGTGGCGGCGGTTGCCGCGACCGTCGTGGCGAGGGCGACCCCGGTCGTGGTCACGGCGGACCTCAGCATCCCCCGGCGCCCGCGCAGCGCGACCACCGCGAGGAGGCCGAGCGCCGCGGGCGCCTTCACCAGGGCGGCGAGGGTGATGAGGACGACACCCAGGACGTGCCACCGGCCGCGCGCGGCCACCAGTCCGACCCCGAGCAGACCGAGCATGATGGCGTCGTTGTGCGCACCGGCCACCAGGTGCAGCAGGACGAGGGGGTTGAGCGCCCCCAGCCACAGCGCGGCGGCCGGATCGGCGCCGCTGTGCCGGGCGAGACGGGGCAGCGCCGCCGCCATCAGGGCGACGCCGAGCAGGGCGACCAGGCGCATGCCGAGCAGTCCGGCCGGTATCTCCCCGCGTGTGAGTCCGGACAGCGCCGAGGCGACGGCGAGGAAGACCGGGCCGTACGGCGTCGTCGTCTGCTGCCACACCGGCGCCACCTCGTCGGCGAGCGGACCGCCGAGCTGCGCGGGCCCGTGCGCGTACACGTCGATGTGCGCGTCGACCATGGCGCCCTGCGCGAGATAGCTGTACACGTCCCGGCTGAACAGCGGCGGCGCGAGCAGCAGCGGCGCCGCCCACACGGCGAGAACGAGCAGCAGGGAGCGGGGAGTCGGTGGTTCGGGGCCCCGTACGACGGTGCCCAGCAGCGCCCACGCGGCTATCAGCAGGACGACGCCGAAGTAGACGCCGACCAGGCCGAGTACGGCACGGCCGGACTCGGGGGCGAGAAGGTCCTGCATGGGCAGCGCCCCGGCCGTCTCACCGCCCAGGGCGAGGAAGGCGGTACCGGCCAGGCCCAGGGCCTGGCAGCGGCGGAGATCGACGGGAGCCTTGGCCAACACTTGGCCAGCGTGTCAAGGGTGGGTGGCCGGAAAGCGACGGGGTGCCCTCCGGGCGGGGGCCGTCTCATGGCCTCCGTGTAATCGGACGGGGGTCTGCGGGTGGTTTGCCGGGTGCGGGTGCTTCCTGGCCGGTCGCGCCCACGCGGCGGAGCCGCATGGCGTCACCGGCCCGCGCGGCTGAAGGGGCGCTCCAGACACCCTTCTCAGAACACGGACACGCCCGTCAGTGTCGTGAAGCGGTCCAGTGCCGCCACGCCCGCCACCGAGTTGCCCCGCTCGTCCAGGCCCGGGCTCCAGACGCACAGCGTGCAGCGGCCCGGTACCACCGCGATGATGCCGCCGCCGACGCCGCTCTTGCCGGGCAGGCCGACCCGGTAGGCGAAGTCGCCCGCCGCGTCATAGGTGCCGCAGGTGAGCATGACGGCGTTGACCTGTTTGGCCTGGCTGCGGGTGAGCAGCCGGGAGCCGTCGGCGCGGACCCCGTGCCGGGCCAGGAAGCCGGTGGCGAGGGCGAGGTCGGCGCAGGACGCCTCGATCGAGCACTGGCGGAAGTACTGGTCGAGGAGGGCCGGCACCGGGTTGTCGATGTTGCCGTAGGACGCCATGAAGTGGCCAAGCGCGGCGTTCCGGTCGCCGTGCGCGGCCTCCGACGCGGCGACGTCCTCGTCGAAGGTCAGCCGGGGGTTGCCGCTCTCGGCGCGCAGGAAGTCGAGGAGTGCTCCCGCCGCGTCGCCGGTCTGGGTCTGGAGGCGGTCGGTGACGACGAGGGCGCCCGCGTTGATGAACGGGTTGCGCGGGATGCCGTTCTCGTACTCCAGCTGGACCAGCGAGTTGAAGGGGTTGCCGGAGGGCTCGCGGCCGACGTGCTCCCACAGCTCGTCGCCCTCGCGGGCCAGGTCGAGGGCGAGGGTGAAGACCTTGGTGATGGACTGCGTGGAGAACGGCTGCTGCCAGTCCCCCACGCCGTACACCGTGCCGTCCAGCTCCGCGACGGCCATGCCGAAGCTGCGCGGGTCGCGGGCGGCGAGCGCCGGGATGTAGTCGGCGGGCCGCCCGCGACCCGGCGTCTGCGCGATCTCGGTGGCGATGCGCTCCAGGACCGGCTGGAAGGTCAAGGACGACGAGTAGGGCATGATCACCATTGTGCCGCCCGGCCGGTCCCGCTGCTCATCGGCTCAGACCTCCAGCCGGGCGCCGCTGCCGGCGAGCACCTCGGGCCGCAGCAGCGCCTCCAGGCGCTCGGCCGGCAACAGGCCCTTCTCCAGGACGAGTTCGGCGACGCCGCGTCCGGTGGCGAGGGCCTCCTTGGCAATGTCGGTGGCCGCCGTGTACCCGATGTGCGGGTTGAGCGCGGTCACCAGCCCGATGGAGTTCTCCACGGCCGCCCGCAGAACCTCCGTGTTCGCGGTGATCCCGGCGACGCACCGCTCGGCGAGGGTCAGACAGGCGGCCCGCAGGTGCGTGATGCTCTCGGACAGGGAGTGCAGGATGATCGGCTCGAAGGCGTTGAGCTGGAGCTGGCCGGCCTCCGCCGCCATGGTGATGGTGACGTCGTTGCCGATCACCTCGAAGGCGACCTGGTTGACGACCTCGGGGATGACCGGGTTGACCTTGCCGGGCATGATGCTCGAACCCGCCTGCACCGGCGGCAGGTTGATCTCGTTGAGGCCCGCGCGCGGCCCGGAGGACAGCAGCCGCAGGTCGTTGCAGCTCTTGGAGAGCTTGACCGCGATCCGCTTCAGCACGCCCGACATCTGCACGAAGGCGCCGCAGTCCTGGGTCGCCTCCACCAGGTTGGCGGCGGTGACCAGCGGCAGCCCGGTGATGTCCGCGAGATGGCGGCGCACCGACTCGGCGTATCCGGCGGGGGCGTTGAGCCCGGTGCCGATGGCGGTGGCGCCGAGGTTGATCTCGTGGATCAGCTCGACGGCCTCGGCGAGCCGGCTGCGGTCCTCGTCCAGCATCACCGCGTACGCCGAGAACTCCTGCCCCAGCGTCATCGGCACCGCGTCCTGGAGCTGGGTGCGCCCCATCTTCAGTACGTCACGGAACTCGACGGCCTTGGCGGCGAACGCGTCCTGGAGCACTGCCATCGCCTTGAGCAGCCCGCGCACGGCGAAGACGGTGGCGACCTTGACGGCGGTCGGGTAGACGTCGTTGGTGGACTGGCCGAGGTTGACGTCCTCGTTGGGGTGCAGGTACTGGTACTGGCCCTTTTCGTGGCCCAGCAGCTCCAACGCCCGGTTGGCGACGACCTCGTTGGCGTTCATGTTCGTCGAGGTGCCCGCGCCGCCCTGGATGACGTCGACGACGAACTGGTCGTGCAGTCTGCCGTCCCGGATCTCCCGGCAGGCCTCGACGAGGGCGGCCGCCTTGCGGGGCTCCAGCAGGCCGAGTTCCTCGTTGGCGCGGGCGGCGGCCTCCTTGACGGCGGCGAGGGCGTCGATCAGATGCGGGTAGGCGGAGATCGGGGTGCCCGTGATGGGGAAGTTCTCCGTGGCGCGCAGGGTGTGGATACCCCAGTACGCCTCGGCGGGGACGTCGCGGTCTCCGAGCAGATCGTGTTCGCTGCGGTGCGCTGCTGCGACGGTGGTCATGGCTGGGCGGTCCTCTTTCGGAGGGTGAGGGTGAAAACGTGAGGGTGGGAGGGGTGAGGCATAAAGGCAGGGCGAGAGGCAGCAGGCCTAAGGGGCGCGGGGAACTGCGCGACCAGCCACGACGAACCCGCACCCGCCACACAGCCCTTGTCGCGCGGCGCTCAGGCGCACACGTCGTGCGCCGGCAGCGGTTCGAGCGCCCGGGCCGGGCGGATGTGACCGACCACCGCACCGCCCCCGAGGAGCGGCGCGCCGGCGAACTCGGCGAGCACCGCTGGATCAACGCCCGCCCGCGCAAGGGCCGCCGCGGCCACCGGAACCCGCGCCCGGTCGGCCCCGTCGGCAATCTTCACGGCGACGGCCCGACCGTCCGGCAGCGCAGCGACCTGCACGCCTTCGAAGCCGTCCTTGGCGAGCAGCCCCGGCACGGCCCGCATCAGCGCGGCGACGTCGCGCCCGGACCCGGAGGCCATCTCGGCGTGCTCGCGCATCGCGTCGGCGACGCGCGCCTCGGGGGTGCCCGGCGCGGCGGTGGTGATCCGGGCGGCGGCGCGGGCGAGGCCGTGCAGCGAGAGGGAGAACAGGGGCGCGCCGCAGCCGTCGACGCTCACCTGGGCGATGGCCTGTCCGGTGAGGTCCTCGACGATCTCGGCGATGGCCTGCTGGAGCGGGTGCGCCGGGTCGAGGTAGTCGTCGAGGGACCAGCCGTTGAGGTGGGCCGTGTACAGCATGGCCGCGTGCTTGCCGGAGCAGTTCTGGGCGAGCTGGGAGGGCAGGCGCCCCTCGCGCACCCAGGTCTCGCGGACGACCGGGTCGAACGGCAGGTCCGGGACGTTGCGCAGCCGGTCCTCCGGCAGCCCGGCGAGTTCCAGGATCCGCCGGGTTCCGGCCAGGTGCCGTTCCTCGCCGGAGTGGCTGGCCGCCGTCAGCGAGAGCAGTTCGCCGTCGAGCGGGAGCCCGGCCCGCAGCATGGCCACGGCCTGGACGGGCTTGAGCGCCGAGCGCGGGTAGAAGGCGGCCTCGATGTCGCCGATCTGGAGTTCCACGGTGCCGTCGGCGGCCAGCACGACCACCGAGCCGTAGTGGATGCCTTCGATGACACCGCCGCGTACGAGATGGGCGACGGGGGCGTGCAGGGGTTCGCGGATCGCCGGGGCCGCGGCGAGTGAACTGCCGTACGTCATGGCCGGGTTCACGCGTCGGCCCCGTCGCGTATCCCGGCGACCCGGCGGCGCACTCCGTACCAGCCCGCGACGAGCGCGGCCGCGATCAGTGGCAGACACAGCACGGTCGTACGGCCCGCTCCCCCGTCGGCGTACATCAGCACGAGCACGGAGGCGAGGAAGCCGATGGTCACGATCTCTGTCCACGGCGAGCCGGGGAGGCGGTAACCCGGCCTGGACAGCTCGCCGTTCTGGGTCTTCTTCCAGAAGAGCAGGTGACAGAGCATGATCATGCCCCAGGTGGCGAGGATGCCGATCGCCGCGAAGTTCAGCACGATCTCGAAGGCGTCGGCGGGGACCACGAAGTTGAGGCCGACGCCGAGGACGCAGATGCCGCTGGTGAGCAGGATGCCGCCGTACGGGACCTGGCTGCGGCTCATCACGCCGGTGAACTTCGGGGCGGAGCCGGACATCGCCATGGAGCGCAGGATGCGGCCGGTGGAGTACAGACCGGAGTTGAGGGACGACATGGCGGCGGTGAGGACGACGAGGTTCATCACGCCGCCCGCGGCCGGGATGCCGATGTTCGACAGCACGGTGACGAAGGGGCTCTGGTCCGCGCTGTACTTGCTCCAGGGCAGCAGCATCGACAGCAGGACGACCGAGCCGACGTAGAAGAGGCCGACGCGCCACATGATCGAGTTGATGGCCTTCGGCATGATCTTCTCGGGGTTCTCGGTCTCGCCCGCGGCGACGCCGACCAGCTCGACGGAGGCGTAGGCGAAGACGACGCCCTGGATGATCAGCAGCATGGGCAGCAGGCCGTTGGGGAAGACGCCGCCGTTGTCGCTGATCAAGGACGGGCCGGGGGTGTGCCCGTCGACGGGGTGCTGGGTGACCAGCAGGAAGATGCCGATGAGCATGAAGACGACGAGCGCGCTGACCTTGACGATCGCGAACCAGAACTCCAGTTCGCCGAACAGGCGAACGGATATGAGGTTCACGGTGAGGACGACCGCGAGCGCGATGAGCGCGATCACCCACTGCGGGATGTCGGAGAACATGCCCCAGTAGTGGGTGTAGAGGGCCACGGCGGTGATGTCGGCGATGCCTGTGGTGGCCCAGTTCAGGAAGTACATCCAGCCCGCGACGTACGCGCCCTTCTCGCCGAGGAACTCACGGGCGTACGACACGAAGGCGCCGGACGACGGCCGGTACAGGACGAGTTCGCCCAGCGCGCGGACGACGAGGAAGGCGAACAGGCCGCAGACCGCGTACGCGACGAACAGCGACGGCCCGGCGTCGGCGAGGCGGCCGCCGGCGCCGAGGAAGAGGCCGGTGCCGATGGCGCCGCCGATGGCGATCATGTTGACGTGCCGGGACTTCAGGGACTTGCTGTAACCCGCGTCTCCGGCGTCGACGTGTGCGGCGGGCCGCGCCGACGTCGTCGTCGGGTCGCCTTGAACGGATTCTTCTTGCAGGGACTGCTCGCTCACGCCTCGGGTCCGCCTTCCGTGGGAGTGTCCGTGCGCGCGGGGCGCACGATGTCGGTGAGGGTGGTCTCCACGCGGTCGAGGTGATGGGACATCGCCTCCACCGCGTCGGTCTCGCTGCCGTCGATCAGCGCCTCGACGATCGCGCGGTGCTCTCGGTTGGACTGCTCGCGGCGGCCGCCGAGTTCGTTCAGGAAGGCCGACTGACGGGCCAGGGCGTCCCGGATCTCCTCGATGACCCGGCGGAACACCGGGTTCTGGGAGGCCTCGGCGACGGCGATGTGGAAGATCGTGTCCATCGCGACCCACGCGGTGGTGTCGGTCTCCCGCTCCATCCGGTCGAGCAGATGGGCCAGGTGGTCGAGGTTCTCCGGGGTGCGGCGGGTGGCCGCGTACCCGGCGACGGGGATCTCGACATGGCGGCGCACTTCGAGCAGGTCGCTCGCCGCGTAGTCGCCGAAGGTGGGGTCCTCGACCGTGTTGGCGAGGACGAAGGTGCCCTTGCCGGTACGGGACACGGTCAGGCCCATGACCTGCAGGGCCCGCAGCGCCTCGCGGAGCACGGGGCGGCTGACTTCGAGGCGGCGGCAGAGCTCCGCCTCGGAGGGGAGTTTGTCGCCGATGGCGTACTCGCCGCGCTCGATGGCGCCGCGGAGGTGGGTGAGCACCGCTTCCATGGCGCTGACGCGCCGCGGTACCGAGCCACCTGTCTGGCTGTCTGACAGGTTCACGGAGGTGATCCTGCGGGTGCCGGGAGGTGACTGTCAAGGGGAGCGAAAAGAAAAATTCAGGGGGCGTGAAGTCTGAAAGTCGACTTCACGCCCCCTGTGATCAGCTGTTTCCGTCCTCAGCTGTCGAGGACTCCGGTGGCCAGCAGCCCGAACAGCGCCACACCGATGACAATCCGGTAGATCACGAAGGCGTTGAAGGAGTGCTTGGCGACGAACTTCAGCAGCCAGGCGATCGAGCCGTACGCGACCACGAAGGAGACGAGGGTGCCGACGGCCAGCGGGGCGGCGCCCACCCCCGTACCCAGGGCGTCCTTCAGCTCGTACAGACCGGCGCCGGTCAGGGCGGGGATGCCGAGGAAGAAGGAGAGCCGGGTGGCGGCGACGCGGTCCAGGTCGAGGATGAGCGCCGTGGACATGGTGGCGCCGGAGCGGGAGAAGCCCGGGAAGAGCAGGGCGAGGATCTGGGAGCTGCCGACCAGCATCGCGTCCTTGAACGAGGTGTCGTCCTCACCGCGCTTGTGCCGGCCCATCTGGTCCGCCGCCCACATCACACCACTGCCGACGATGAGCGAGCCGGCGACCACCCACAGCGAGCCGAGCGGCCCGTCGATGAGGTTCTTGGCCGCGAGGCCCACGATCACGATCGGGATGGTCGCGTAGATGACCCACCAGGCGAACTTGTAGTCGTGGTGCTGGCGCTCCTCCTTGTTGCGCAGCCCGCGCCCCCAGGCGGAGACGATCCGCACGATGTCCTTGAAGAAGTACGCAAGCACGGCGGCGATCGCGCCGACCTGGATGACCGCCGAGAACCCGACCACGGCGTCGTCGTCGACGGGGATGTTCATCAGCCCCTCGGTGATCTTGAGGTGGCCGGTAGAGGAGACGGGGAGGAATTCGGTCACCCCCTCGACGACTCCGAGGACGACGGCCTGACCGACGTTGATGACGCTCATGGGATCCAGTTCTGAGGAGTTGGTCGACAGTGCTGTAGACGGTGCGGGGGACAGTCTTGCCTATGCGCGCGGACGACCGACGCCTAGGCCCACAAAGCTTGCGCAAACGAGACCCCGGCGAACGCCGCGCCCAGGCCGGCCGTCACGCTCACGATCGCGTTGGCGGCAGCGTAGAACCCCGCGCCCGTCTCGGTCAGCCGCAGTGTCTCGTACGAGAACGTCGAGTACGTGGTCAGGGCCCCGCACAGGCCGGTGCCGAGCAGCAGTTGCAGGTGCCCCGAGGCGTGGCCCGCCGAGGCCGCGCCGGTCAGCAGGCCCAGGATCAGACAGCCTGTCACGTTGACGACGAGGGTTCCCCAGGGGAAGACCGTGTCATGTCTCAGCTGCACCGCCCGGTCGGTCAGATAGCGCAAGGGCGCGCCGACCGCGGCACCGATGATCACCAGCAGCCAGTTCACAACGACTTCTCACCTTTCCCGCCCCTGCCGCGGGGGCGGTCGCGCGGGGTGTCATCGCGCCCCACGTACCGGATGACCTCGCACTCGTCGAGGATCACCAGACCCTCGGTGACGAGTTCGTCGAGCTTCGGCAGGAAGGCCCGTACACGCTCCTCGGTGTCCACGATCACGACGGCCACCGGGAGGTCCTCGCTCAGCGAGAGCAGCCGGGAGGTGTGGATCAGGGAGGAGGCGCCGAAGCCCTCGATGCCCCGGAAGACGCTGGCACCGGCCAGACCGGCCGCGTGGGCGCGGTGCACGATCTCCGAGTAGAGCGGCTTGTGGTGCCAGGTGTCGTTCTCGCCGATGAAGATCGTCACCCGCAGGGCGCTGCCCGTCAGCCGTGTCATCGCTGCCTCCATGCCAGAGCGCGGCGTACCGCCGTCACCGCGAGCCACACCGCCGCGAGCGCCGCGCACAGGGTCGCGGCCAGGTAGGCGAACCCCGTCCCGGGGTGGCCCGCGTCCACAAGTTTCTGGATGTCGACGGCGTACGTCGAGAAGGTGGTGAAGCCGCCGAGCACCCCGGTGCCGAAGAAGGGGCGTACCAGCCGGTGGGCCGCCCACACGTCGGTGATGACGACCATGAAGGCGCCGATGACGGCGCAGCCGACGACATTGACCCAGAACGTGGTCCAGGGGAATCCGCCCGTCTCGACGGGCCACAGCCGTGCCGCTCCGTAGCGGGCCGTGGCGCCGATGGCGCCGCCGAGCGCGACCATCGCGACGACCGGCCCCTGGCCGTGCCAGGCGGACGCCTTCCGTACGGGCATCCGTACAGGAGCGTCGGGACCGTCGACTCGCTCGGAGTGCGGGACTGTCATGGACGTACTTCTCCTACTCGCCGGGTCCCGGGCAGCACCTGGGCACGCGCCATCGCAAGTAGGGACCGTTGGCGGCACCGACCGCGGTTCGGGTACGGCGGGCCCCACCACCGCGCCGCGACACAAGATCGCGGCCGGTCAAAGGGTAACGCCGGGGGTACCGGCGGCGCACACGCGGCTCAGCCCGTGGAACCGGGCGGATCTGGCGGATCACAGATCGCGAGGCCGCGTTCCCACAGGCTTCCCGGGATCAGGCGGCCACCGGCCGCGCAGGCGCTGGTGACGACACCGGCGATGCCCCGGGGGACGGAACGGCGCGTGCACCGCCAGGCGGGCAGCGGTGTGCCGGCCGTCGGCTCGCGTTGCTACCAGCCCTTCTCGAAGAAGTGGCTGACCTCAGCGATGCGGTACTCGTCGCGGCGGTAGAAGGTCCGCCGTCTGATCTTCTTGGCCCGCAGCAGACCGACCCCGGTGAGCAGGTCGAGATGGGTGCGCGCCACGGCACGGCTCACGCCGAGTTTGGCGGCGAGGGCCGCCGGGCTGACGCCGTCCTCGACGAGGTCGCCGTAGCGCTGTGGTGGGAAGTGCGCGGTGGGGTCCCGCAGCCACTCCAGTATGTCCAGGCGTTGCCCACTGACGGGAACCCTCAGCATCTCGTCCCCCTCCGTCACGGCGGTCTCCCGCTACTGTCCCGCAGCCCGGGGCACCGCGCACGGGCTTCCGCGACCCTGGCCGAGGCCGAACGGGTCGGGCTCACCGGACACGGCGGCTCAGGGCAGCACGAGGGCCCGGCCGCCGCATGGCAGCCGGGCCCTCATGGGCTCAGTGGTGACCTTGCCACGTCAGCGGTGACTGAACACCGACATGGCCGGAAGCGCCTTGTCGTCGAAGCCGAACAGGGCCTGGTTCTCCCAGCCGTTGCCCGACGTGGCGTCCGTCGGGTCCCAGCCGTTGCCGGTGACCGCCGTCCAGGTGGCCTCCCAGTAGAAGACACCGAGACCGCGGCCGTTCGGGACGGCCTCCACGATGTTCATCACGTCGCGGAACCAGGCGGTCTGCCCGGCCGTCGTCGCCGGGTAGCCGCTGACCAGTTCACCGGTCGTGTCGATCTGGTTGACGAGCGAGTCGTCGCTGTCGAGACGGAAGGGGTAGGCCGTCTCGGCGATGAACACCGGCTTGCTGTAGCGGGCGGCGACGTCGTCGAGGGTGGTCTGCGCGGCGCCGAGCGAGCCGTGCCAGTAGCCGTAGTACGACAGGCCGATCACGTCGTAGTTGATCCCGTAGGTGGCCGCGTTGTCGAACCACCAGCGGACCGTGGCGTCGTCTCCGGCGTTGGCCAGGTGCAGGGCGACCAGGGTGCTGGAGGAGACCGCCTTCGCGGCGCTGTAGCCGGAGTTGAGCAGGCCGGCGAGCTGCGACCAGTTGGAGGTCGAGCCCTCGGACCACAGCATGCCGCCGTTGATCTCGTTGCCGATCTGCACCATGTCGGCCGTGGTGCCCTGCGCCTTGAGGGCGTTGAGCACGTCGTACGTGTGGTCGTAGACGTCCGTCTTGAGCTGGCTGTAGGAGTGGCTCGCCCAGGCGGCCGGCTTGGTCTGCTTGCCCGGGTCGGCCCAGGTGTCCGAGTAGTGGAAGTCGACCAGCAGCTTCATGCCCTGGGCCTTGATGCGCTTGGCCATGGCGAGGACGCGCGTCTTGTTGTTGTAGCCGTCGGCCGGGTTCACCCAGACCTTGAGGCGGGCGTAGTTCATGCCGGACGACTTGAGGATGGCGACCGCGTCACCGGTGGTGCCGGAGCTGGTCTTGTAGACGCCGCCGAGGGCCTCGCTCTTGGCGAGGGAGGAGATGTCTGCGCCCTTGACTGCCACGCTGCTGGTGCCCGAGGTGAACGCCAGGTCGTCGACGTTGATCCAGTTGCCCGCGTTCGCGTCGGAGTAGACGCTGATCGTGCACTGGTTGCCGGTCACGGAGACGGGCACAACCAGGTGTATCCACTCGCTGGTGGAGACGGGCAGGTCGGTGCGCTGCTCGGTGCCACCGCAGTTCTTCAGCGCGAGGTAGGCGGAGTTCTGGCCGCCGCCCGAGCGCACCCAGGCGGTGAGCTTGTAGTTCCCGTTGGTCAGCCCGGAGAGGTACTGGTACGTCTCCACCTTGTACGCGGCGGAGGAGTACTGCGTCAGCCGGTAACTCCCGCTGTGGCCACCGGCCTCCACGTAGGAGGCGCCGGTGTCGCCGTACTCCGACCAGCCGCTGGGCACGGCGGCGCCGGTCCCGTCGGTCTCGAATCCGGCGTTCGTGAGCGTGCTCGCCGCCTGCGCGGTCTGCGCGGGGAGGGCGGTGAGGGCGAGTCCGGCCACGAGCGGCAGCAGCAGGGCCCTGAGTGTGCGTCTGGGATGGAACATCTTCGTCCGTCGTCCCTTCGACGTATGGGGATGGGGATGCCCCCCGATGGAGCTGGGGGAACCCCTCCGCCCGCGGCTCGGGTGCTCGCACGGGCGGAGGGGAGTCGGCTCGGCCGTCCGGGTCCTGCGGCCCGGACGGCTGTTGACTCGGCCGGACGGGTCCAAGGACCCGGCGGCGGTGGGTGCGGCCGGACGGGTCGAAGGACCCGGACGGCGTTCGGTGCGGCGGCCCGGGCCGGACGGCCCGGACGGCAGTCGGCTCAGCCGTCGAGTCGTACGACCCGTACGGCTCCCGCCGGGACCGCGAGGCGGCCCGCGGCGCGTTCGCCCGTCAGCAGCTCGGTGCCGTGCGCGTCCAGCGGCACCTTGGCGTCCGACGAGGTGTGGTTGATGGCGAAGACGTAGGTTCCCGACTCACCGGTGCGGCGCACCACTTCGACATCGCGGGGCAGGTCGGCGCGCGGCGCGATGCGCGCGTCGTCGGCGGCCCAGCCGATCAGGGCGTCCAGTCCCTGCGCGGCCAGACGCGTGGACACGTACCAGGCCGAGCCCTCGCCGAGGCGGTGCCGGGTGACGGCCGGCCGGCCCGCGGTCAGACCGTCGGCGTAGGTCCAGACGGTCTCGGCGCCGCGCGGGACCACGAACTCGGTCCACACGTCGCCGGTGAGCTCGGAGCCGTCGGGACCCGTGATCCGGACCAGGTCGCCCTGGAGGAGCGGCGAGAACTCCTCGACGGTCAGTCCGAGTACGTCGCGCAGGGCGCCCGGGTACGGGCCGTCGTGCACGGCGTCGTGCTCGTCGACGATGCCGGAGAAGTACGAGACGACGAGGGTGCCGCCGTTCTCGACGTACTCCCGGAGGTTGTTCCCTGCGGCCTCGGTCATCAGATACAGCGCGGGCACGACGACAAGGGGATACGCCGACAAGTCGGCTTCCGGGTGGGCGAAGTCGACCGTGAGGTGGCGGTCGTAGAGGGCCTCGTAGAACGCGTCGGCGCGCTCGCGGGGGTCGTGGTCCTCGCTGGGGCGCCACTGGAGGTTCTGCGCCCACCAGGAGTGCCAGTCCCACAGCACGGCGACGTCGGCGACGGTGCGGGTGTCCTTGATCGAGGCCAGCGAGTCGATGGACGCGCCGAGTTCGACGACCTCGCGCCACACCCGGGAGTCGGTGCCCGCGTGCGGCAGCATCGAGGAGTGGAACTTCTCGGCGCCGCGCCGGGACTGCCGCCACTGGAAGAACATGGCGCCGTCGGAGCCGCGCGCGACATGCCCGAGGGAGTTGCGCGCCATCTGGCCCGGGGCCTTGGCGGGGTTGCGGGGCTGCCAGTTGACGCCCGACGTGGAGTGTTCGAGCAGCAGCCAGGGGGCGCCGCCGGCCACCGACCGGGTGAGGTCGGCGGCCATCGCGAGGTTCACATGGGTGCGGCGGCCGTCGGTGATCAGGTAGTGGTCGTTGGTGACGAGGTCGACCTCGCGGCCCCAGGCCCAGTAGTCGATGGAGTCGCACTGGCTCAGGGCGGTCATGAAGTTGGTGGTGACCGGGATGCCGGGCGCGAGGCGGTGCAGGATGTCCCGCTCGGCCACGAAGTTCTCGCGGATGGTCTCGTCGGCGAACCGCTTGTAGTCGAGGGCCTGGGTCGGATTGCCGACGGTCGGGGTCAGGCGCGGCGGGTTGATCTGGTCGAAGTCCGCGTAGCGCTGGCCCCAGAAGGCGGTGCCCCAGGCCGCGTTGAGCGCGTCGATCGTCCCGTATGTCCGGGTCAGCCAGCGGCGGAAGTGCGCGGCGCAGGACTCGCAGTAGCAGGCCGAGACGGGGACACCGTACTCGTTGTGGACGTGCCACAGGGCGAGCGCGGGGTGGTCGGCGTACCGGGTGGCGAGCCGTGTGGTGATGTTCGCGGCGGCGGCGCGGTAGTCGGTGTTGCTGTGGCAGATGGCGCCGCGTGAGCCGAACTCGTAGCGGGTGCCGTCGGCGGCGACGGGCAGCGCGTCGGGGTGTTCGCGGTAGAACCAGGCAGGCGGCGCCACGGTCGGCGTACCGAGGTCCGCGCGTATGCCGTTCTCGTGGAGCAGATCGAGCAGACGGTCGAGCCAGCCGAACTCGTAGGTGCCCGGCGCCGGTTCGAGCAGCGCCCAGGAGAAGATCCCGACGCTCACCATCGTGACACCGGCCTCGCGCATCAGCCGGACGTCTTCGTGCCAGACGCTTTCCGGCCACTGCTCGGGGTTGTAGTCCCCACCGAAGGCGAGCCTGGTGAGGCCCCTGGGGGTGGTCTCCGGCATGGATCTCTCCCGGTTAATCGATCATTTGGGAACGTGCACACACAGCGCCAGCGGCGCGAGCCCAACATAACCGCACAGCAACAACCATTGACAAGTGTCCGGGATGTTTCTCTACTGTGAACGCTCACAGAAGCATGGCAGGTCTTCGCAGCAGGCGAAGGCCCAGGTCAGGGGAGAACGATCCATGCCCATCACGAAGCACAGCCGCCTCGTGGCCACCACCATCGCCGTCGCGCTCGGCGCCACCTCTCTCGCCGCTTGCGGCTCGGACGACGCCAAGGACGACGCCCAGTCCGGACCCGCGTCACTGACGTACTGGACCTGGACCCCGGGCATGGACAAGGTCGTGGACCTGTGGAACAAGGGGCCGGGGAAGAAGCAGCAGATCACCGTCACGGTGAAGAAGCAGGCGTCGGGAGACGACCTGGTCACCAAGATCCTCACCGCGCACAAGGCGAAGAAGGCCCCGGACCTCGTCCAGGCCGAGTACCAGGCACTGCCGACGCTGGTCAGCAATGACGCACTCGCCGACATAGCGGGCGAATCGAAGGACGCGAAGGGCAAGTTCACCGCGGCCGTCTGGCAGCAGACGACGCTGGGCACGGACGCCGTCTACGCGATCCCGCAGGACATCGGCCCGATGATGTTCTACTACCGCCAGGACCTCTTCAAGAAGTACGGCCTGACGGTCCCGACGACCTGGGAGCAGTTCGCCGAGACCGCCCGCGCGCTGAAGAAGAAGGCCCCGGACAAGGACCTGACCACCTTCTCCGCCAACGACTCCGGCCTCTTCGCCGGTCTCGCCCAGCAGGCCGGCGCCAAGTGGTGGACGACCTCCGGCGACAAGTGGAAGGTCGGCATCGACGACGCGGCGACGCAGAAGGTCGCCAAGTTCTGGGGCGGTCTCGTCAAGGAAGGCGTGATCGACAACGAGCCGATGTACACGCCGCCCTGGAACAAGGCGCTCAACACCGGTAAGCAGATCGCC
The DNA here is from genome assembly GCF_036347135.1 of Streptomyces sp. NBC_00775. Lineage (NCBI taxonomy): Bacteria > Bacillati > Actinomycetota > Actinomycetes > Kitasatosporales > Streptomycetaceae > Streptomyces > Streptomyces sp. NBC_00775. Next base: position 9,661,988 of record NZ_CP108938.1, on the reverse strand, counting down.
TGGGTGAGCGCGGTGTGGGCGCCGGGGACCCTCGCCACCGCGGCCCCCGACACCAAGGGCAAGTGGGCGATGGCCCCGCTGCCGCAGTGGTCGGACAGCGAGAACGTCACCGGCAGCTGGGGCGGCTCCTCGACGGCCGTCACCACGGACTCGAAGCACAAGGCGGCCGCCGCGAAGTTCGCCGCCTGGCTGAACACGGACCCGGACGCGGTGGCCGCGCTGGCGAAGGAGAGCGGTATCTACCCCGCCTCCACCAGCGCCCAGCTCAGTGACGCGTTCATGCAGCCGCCGGCCTTCTTCTCCAACCAGCAGGACTTCTACACGAAGGCCTCGGCGATCGCGAAGACCACCGCGCCGTCCGCGTGGGGCCCGAACGTGAACGTCGCCTACACGTCCTTCAACGACGCCTTCGGCGCCGCCGCGAAGAACAAGTCGGACTTCGGTGCCGCCCTGAAGACCATGCAGGACGACACCGTCGCCAACCTGAAGAAGCAGGGCTTCGGGGTCGCTCAGTGACAACCGCACGTCGGAAGTCGTACGGGGTCAAGGGGGCCCCGTACGCTTTCCTCCTCCCCGCGACGATCCTGTTCGCCCTCTTCTTCGCGCTGCCCATCGGCTACGCGTTCTGGCTGAGCCTGCACAAGGTCAAGGTCAGCGGCCTGGGCCTCGGTGCGGGCGCCCGCAAGGAGGTCTGGGCGGGCCTGGAGAACTACACCGACGCCCTCACCGACAACGAGCTGCTCGACGGCGGGCTGCGGGTGCTGGGCTACGGCGCCATCGTGGTTCCGGTGATGCTCGGTCTCGCGCTGCTGTTCGCGCTGATGCTCGACACGGACAAGGTGCGCCTCGCCCCCTTCACCCGGCTGGCGATCTTCCTGCCGTACGCCATTCCCGGCGTCGTCGCCGCGCTGCTGTGGGGCTTCCTGTACCTCCCGGACGTCAGCCCCTTCTACTTCGTCCTCGACAAGCTGGGCATGCCGCAGCCGAACCTGCTGGACGGCGGCCCGCTGTATCTGGCCCTGTCCAACATCGCGGTCTGGGGCGGCACCGGCTTCAACATGATCGTCATCTACACCTCGCTCCAGGCCATTCCGGCCGAGGTGTACGAGGCGGCGAAGCTGGACGGCGCCACGCCCCTGCAGATCGCGGTGAAGATCAAGATTCCGATGGTGGCGCCCTCACTGGTCCTCACCTTCTTCTTCTCGATCATCGCGACGCTTCAGGTGTTCAGCGAGCCGACCACCCTCAAGCCCCTCACCAACTCCGTCTCCACGACGTGGAGTCCGCTGATGAAGGTGTACCGGGACGCGTTCAACGCGGGCGACATCTACGCGGCGTCTTCCGAGGCCATGATCATCGCCATCGTCACGCTGATCGTGTCCTTCGGATTCCTGCGCGCCGCGAACTCCCGTAACAAGCAGGAGGAAGCACGATGAGTTCTCTTGCCGTAGGCAAGGCCGCTCCGGCCGCCGGCACCACCCCCGGAACCGCCCAGGGTCCGCCGCTGCGCCGCCGGATCGCCCTGGTGCCCACGCTGACGCTGCTGCTCGGCGCCCTCTACTGTCTGCTGCCCGTCGCCTGGGTGGTGATCGCCTCCACCAAGTCGGGCCGTGAGCTTTTCTCGACGTTCACGTTCCTGCCGGGCACCGGCTTCACCCAGAACGTGAAGGACCTCAACGCCTACCGCGACGGCATCTACTGGAAGTGGATGGGCAACTCCGCCCTCTACGCCGGTCTCGGCGCCCTCCTGTCGACGGCCGTCTCCGCGCTCGGCGGCTACGCGCTCGCGCTCTACCGCTTCCGCGGCCGCGAGACCGTCTTCAGCATCCTGATGGCGGGCGTGCTGATGCCGCCGGTGATCCTCGCGATCCCCCAGTATCTGCTGATGGCGAAGGCCGACCTGACGGACTCGTACGCCTCCGTCCTGCTCCCCCTCGTCCTCTCCCCGTACGGCATCTATCTCGCCCGGATCTACGCCGCCGCGGCGGTGCCCGGTGACGTGGTCGAGGCCGGACGGATGGACGGCGCGAGCGAGTGGCGGATCTTCACCCGGATCGCGCTGCCGATGATGGTGCCCGGACTGGTGACGGTGTTCCTGTTCCAGTTCGTGGCGGTGTGGAACAACTTCCTGCTGCCGTACATCATGCTCAGCGACGACGAGAAGTTCCCGATCACCCTCGGCCTGTTCACCCTCCTCAAACAGGGTTCCAACACCCCGGCCCTGTACACCCTGGTGATCACCGGTGCGATGCTCGCGGTCATCCCGCTGGTCGCGCTGTTCCTGGTCATCCAGCGGTTCTGGAGCCTCGATCTGCTGTCCGGAGCCGTAAAGTCATGACCATGCATCACACGGGGGGCAGGCGCAAACCGCCGACGATCCACGACGTCGCACGCGAGGCCGGTGTCTCACGGGGGACCGTGTCGCGGGTACTCAACGGCGGGCACTACGTCAGCCCCGCCGCCCAGGAGGCGGTCAACGCCGCCATCCGCAGGACGGGTTACGTCGTGAACCGGCACGCCCGCTCGCTGATCACCGGACGCTCCGACTCGATCGGCTTCCTGCTGACCGAGCCTCAGGAGAGGTTCTTCGAGGACCCCAACTTCAATGTCCTGCTGCGCGGCTGCACGCAGGCGCTGGCCGCACACGACGTTCCCCTCCTGCTGATGCTCGCGGGCACCCAGGACGAACGGCGGCGCATAACGCGGTACATCACCGCGGGCCACGTCGACGGGGTGCTGCTGGTCTCCAGCCACTCCGGCGATCCGGTCGCCGAGGAGCTGCGCGAGGCGGGCGTGCCGCTGGTCGCCTGCGGCAAGCCCATCGGCCTGGGATCCAAGGTGAGTTACGTCGCCGCGGACGACCGGGACGGCGCCCGGGACATGGTCAAGCACCTGCTCTCCCTCGGCCGCCGCCGCATCGGCATGGTCACGGGACCGCTCGACACCCCCGGCGGAGTCGAGCGTCTCGCGGGCTACCGGGAGGTGCTCGCCGAGGCCGGGATCGAGGCCGACGACCGCCTCGTCGTCCCCGGCGACTACAGCCGGGCCAGCGGCGATGCGGGCGCGGAGCGACTCCTCGAACGGGTCCCGGACCTGGACGCCGTGTTCGTCGCCTCGGACCTGATGGCACAGGGGGTGCTGTCCGCACTGCACAGGGCCGGCCGCCGGGTCCCCGAGGACGTGGCGGTCGGCGGCTTCGACGACTCGCCCGCCGCTGTCGCGTCCACTCCCGCGCTCACCACGATCCGCCAGCCCTGGGATCGCATCAGCGCCGAGATGGTGCGGGTACTGCTCGCCCAGATAGGGGGCGATGATCCGGCGGCGGTGATCCTGCCCACGGAACTGGTGCGACGCGAGTCCACCTGAGGCCCTTCGATCACGTCTCACGGCACATCTCACGGCACATCTCACGCCACATCTCACGCCACATCTGACGTCCTTGCCCCGCGGCTGCCCCGCCGCGGGGCGGACGTACGTCGCCGGCAGGAGGACGTCCGTCGCCGCGCTCGCTCGAACACCGATACTGTTCGGATCAGTTGTGTGAGTGACAGCTGATGTGTGAGTGACAGCAGAGCGCTACGGGAGTCGGGAACGTGCAGACGGGTGCGGGGATGTTCCAGCCGCTTGAGGACGACGATCCGCGCACCGCAGGGGAATACCGCCTGCTGGCACGGCTCGGCGCCGGGGGCATGGGGTGCGTCTACCTGTCCCACACACCCGGCGGCAGGGCCGTCGCCGTGAAGGTGATCCGCCCCGAGCTCGCCGACGACCCCGACTTCCGCGACCGGTTCCGGCAGGAGGTCGCCAACGCCCGCCGGGTGCAGGGCGTGTGCACGGTGCCCGTCCTCGACAGCGACACCGAAGGGCCCATGCCCTGGCTCGCCACCGCCTATATCCCCGGCCCCTCCCTCGCGGATGCCGTCAAGGAGCACGGGCCGCTGCCCAGGGACACGGTGCTGCTGCTCACGGCGGGGGTGGCCGAGGCACTCCAGGACATCCACCGCGCCGGGGTCGTGCACCGCGACCTGAAGCCGTCGAATGTGCTGCTCGCTTTCGACGGGCCCCGCGTCATCGATTTCGGGGTGGCGCGCGCGGCGGACGCCACCGCCTTGACCCGCAGCGGTTCCGCCATCGGGACGCCCGCCTTCATGGCGCCCGAGCAGGCACTCGGCGGGGAGATCACCGGCGCGACCGATGTGTTCGCGCTCGGCCAGATCGCCGCCTTCGCCGCGACGGGCGCGGGCGCCTTCGGCGACGGGCCCTCGCACGGGGTGTTGTACCGCATCGTGCACGAGGAGCCTCGGCTCGGCGAACTCCCCGACTACCTGGCGGAGTTGGTGGCCGGGTGCCTGCACAAGGACCCGGCGCTGCGGCCGTCCCCGGCCGACGTCATACGCCTGTGCGCGGCCGCCGACCCGGAGCGGGGCCTGCGCCGCGTGGAGAGCTGGCTGCCTGCGTCGGTGGCGGGGCAGCTCGCACAGCACGCGGTGCGCGAGCCGCAGCCACAGACCCAGGGCCAGCCCCAGCCCCAGCCCCAAGCGCAGGAGCAGCCGTCCCCGGTGGACACGATGGCCCTGCGCATCCCCCGGCAGGGCGCCTTGGGACAGCGAGCCGAGTCCCCGGCACCGGGCGTCACCAGCGGTGAGTTCGGTCCCCCGGTCACTCCCTTTCCCTCGGCGCCCGGCGTCGGCGGCGTCCCCGGCGGCGCGTACGCCGGAATGGCGGCTCCCGGTCCTGTGACGCCCGGCGGGGGCGTGCCGTACTCCGCGCCCACCGGTCCCGTCCTCCTGGGGCCCGCGCCGCGGCGCCGTACCAAGCGGCGGGGGCTGGTCACGGGCGGGGCGGTCGTCCTGACCGTGGCCGCGGTGACCGGCGCCCTGTTCCTGTCCGGCGTCCTGAGCCCCGAGGAGCCGGCGGACGGCGCGAGCGGCCAGGCCGGACAGGCTTCCAGATCGGCGACCGAACAGCAGCCGACCGGCTCGGGTGATCCCTCCGCATCGCCGTCGAAGAAGGCGAAGCCGAAGAAGGCGGACCCGTCCGCGTCCGCGACCCGCACCGCCCCGCCCGCCTCCGACGAACCGGCCACGTCCCAGACGTCGGCCGCCGCCCGCAAGCCGACCGCGACGGCGGCGGCCCAGCCGGCGACGGAGACCTATACCGGCATTCGCATGACCGCCAGCCACGACCTGTATCTGGGCGACAGGCCCCCAGGGCCCAAGGCCGACACCGGCACGAGCGACGAGGACTTCACCTACGCCGTGTACTCCTCCGGCGCCGTCGTGGCTCCCGGATCCACCAGCCAGAGCCAGCTGACCCGCTTGGCGCCCCGTGCCGCCGGGACACTTGATTCCTGCCTCGCACAGACCGGCAGCGAGAAGTACCTGTGGGTGAGAGACCTCGCTGTCGGCGACCGGCTGTGCGTGGTCAGTGGAACCGGCCACGTCGGCCTCATCACCTTCCGCGGCACGGCGCCCTCGCCGGACACGACGGACTACATCACGGTGGACATCAAGGTCTGGCGCAACGCGGTGGACCCGGTGAGCGGCTGACCGGCAGGTCCGCGACAGGCCGGCCGTACCCCTCGACCGGTCAGGATTCCCGCCCGATTCAGGATTCCCGACCGGTCAGGATTCGAGAAGCCATGCGGTGCTCCCCCGTCCTAGCGTTGAAGCACCGACGGGATACACGTCGGAGCGAGAAGCCATTCGCAGGCACTGACCAGCACCACGGAGGAGTCGCCATGACCGCCGGCCTGAAGACCATCATCTACCCCGTCAAGGACCTCGCACAGGGAAAGGCGCTGTTCAGCGCACTGCTGGGGGTTGAGCCGTACGCGGACGAGCCGTACTACGTCGGCTTCAAGGACGCGGGCCAGGACGTCGGCCTCGACCCCAACGGTCACGCCAAGGGCATGACCGGGCCCGTCCCCTACTGGCACGTCGCCGACATCAGGGCGACCCTCGCGGCCCTGCTCGACGCCGGGGCCGAGTCGCTGCAGGACGTCCAGGACGTGGGCGGCGGCAAGCTGATCGCCTTTGTCAAGGACGCGGACGGGAACCTGATCGGGCTCACCCAGGATCCCTCCGCCGAGTAGAGCGGCCGCACGGAGGGGGGCGGGCGGCAGGGCCCCGCCGCGGCGGGGGCAGACTGGATGCAACTGCACTAGTTGCACGCGCAATGACTGGCCGGATCTCTGTTACCGTTCAGTTATGGCAGCGAAGACGCCCGGCTCCCCCCTCGAAGACCAGTGGCGGGAGATCCTCTCGGTGCACGCGCGCACGATGTGCGAGATCGACCGCGCGCTGCATCCCCACGGCCTCGGAGCCAGTGACTTCGAGGTCCTGGACATCCTCGCGTCGGGCACGGCCGCGGAGCCCGGCGAGCAGTGCCGGGTGCAGAACATCGCGGGCCGGGTCCACCTGAGCCAGAGCGCCTTGTCCCGCCTCATCGGCCGGCTGGAGAAGGACGGCCTGGTGGAGCGCACCGTCTGCCAGGAGGACCGACGCGGAGTCTGGGTCGCGCTCACCGAGAAGGGGCGCGCCCTGCACGCCGAGGTGCTCCCCCTGCAACGCGCCGCCCTGGAGCGCGTGCTGAACGGCCAGGGAGTGTTGTGAAAGTCCCGTGCGGTGTCCGCTAGACCACGAACTCCGCACCGTCCGGCAGGACTTCGACTCCGGTCCCGGTCACCCGCGCAGAGGCGTCCGAGGCCGGGTCGAGCAGCGGGTTCGTGTTGTTGAGGTGGGTGTAGATGCGGCGCGGCCCTGGATGGCGGGCCAGGGCGGCCAGGCTGCCGCGCGCTCCCGAGACGGGCAGATGTCCCATGGCGGCCTGCCCGGCGGGCGCCCGCACCGCCGCGCCCATCTCGCCGGCCGCGTAGAAGGTGCCGTCGAGCAGCGCGCAGGTCGCCGTGGCCAGCAGTTCGTCCAGCACGGGTGTCCAACCGCCCAGGCAGGGCGCGTAGACGAGCACTCCCCCGCTGGCCAGGTCCTCGATCCGGTACGCCGTCACCCAGCCGGCGTCCGCGACGGGTCCGGCGACGTACTTCGGGGCCTTGGAACCGACCGGGTGAGCGCTCACCACCAGACCGCCGGCCAGCACGAACCCGCCCTCGGTCAGGCTGTCCGCCCACGCCCACGGGGCGTAGCGGTCGAGCATCGCGCGCAGCGGGGCCAATGTGGCGAGGACGGGAGGCGCGGCGTAGAGCTTGAGGCCCGCGCCGCCGCGCAGGACGGTCAGCCCCATGACGTGGTCGGCCTCGGCGTCCGTCAGGAGCACGCCGCGTACCGGCGTGTCCCTGGGGCCCGGCCCGGGTGCGAGCGCGGGCGTGGTGGTCAGCTGCGTACGGATGTCGGGTGAGGCGTTGAGCAGCCACCAGTCGCGGCAGTTGCCGCTGACGGCGACGCACTCCTGTGTCCGCGCGGGCAGTTTCCCGTCGCGGGCGGCCGCGCACAGCGCGCAGGCGCAGTTCCACTGAGGGAAGCCGCCACCGGCGGCCGTGCCCAGCAGGACGACTTTCAAGGGAACCCCACCCCTCCGTATCGGACCCTCCGAGGGATCTTCCCGCCAGGACGCGCCGGACTACCCGTCGGAGGGGGGTAGTTCCGGACGACCTTCGGCGCCCGGGCGCCGGTCCATCGGCCGCCGGGGAGGGATCGGGCTGGTGGCGAAGTCCCGCGGACCGGTCCACAGGGCGGGGACCGCGTCGACGCGACGGCACAACGCGTAAGAGATCGCTTCGTAGTTGACCCGCCAGCCGTGGAAGTGCGGCCATGCCTGCTCGGCGGTCCGCTGGGTGGGGAAGCCCGCCGTCTCCACCATCGCGACGGCCGCGTCGAACTCCAGGAAGGACAGCTGGATCGGCGCGTCGGGGCTGGGGTCCGTTTCGAAGGGCATGCGCAGCGCGTGGGCGATGTCGCGCAGCGCGGTGAAGCCGGCGCGCAGCATCAGGCGCGCCTCGGGCGGGGCGCCGCGCGGTGCGAGCGCCAGCTGCATGGCGGCCGCGTCCATGACGGCGACAAGGCCGACGATCCAGCTGCGGTACGGCTGCGGCGATCGGAACGAGAGCAGGATCGGGTACGTCGAGTGGCTCTCACCGATCTCCGCGGCGAGCCGTTCCCAGCCGCGGTACAGCTCGGGCAGCGCGGTCTCGGTGTCGACCAGCCACTGCCGGGCGAGGATCTCCGGGCCCCAGGCGGGTTCCCCCGCGCGCGACTGGAGCAGGGTCACTTCCACTTCGCGGCGGTTGTAGGCGCCGTACAGCGTGGGCAGATACGCGATCTGCAGGGCGATCACCACGGGTCCGGTGGCGGCCGCCACGAAGTCCACGACGGACAGGTGCAGCCGGTCGCCGCTGGCGAAGCCGAGCGTGAACAGGCTGGAACCCGCCTCCCTGACGGAGTTGGTCCAGGACAGCGTGGACAGGGAGTGCAGCAGCAGCCCGAAGCCGAGCAGCGCCCCGCCCAGCCAGCTCGTGAGCATGCCGACGAGCATGAGCGGGGCCAGCCAGGTCTGCGCGCGGTCGTGCGCGTCGTAGCTGCCGCCGGGCGCGGCCATGCGCAGCACGAAGCGCAGCGAGCGCCACCACCGGGTCACCAGCGAGGAGTAGAGCCCTCGGGGCACCACCAGGGTGCGCAGAACACTGACGAGAACCAACGCCAGGAGCAGCCCGCCGGCCAGGCCGGAGATCCATTTCATGGGGTCATTGTCACGCTGGTGACAGCGGCACCGTTCGCCAGGTGGCGGGCCGCGCCCGTCGGGCGGGGCAGGTTCACCTCAGGGCAGCAGCGGGATGCCGTCCGACGGCAGGCCGAGGCGGTCGCAGCCGACGCGCCGGTGGAGCGGCTCGGCCATGGTGGGGCCGACATGGGTCCAGTACGTGGCCGCGTCCCGGAAGTAGCGCTGCATCCGTTCGCCGTCGCGCGCGTAGCGGGAGCCCGCCGTGCGGAAGAGGATGCCTTGCAGCACATCCCAGGCCATGCGTCCGGCGGTGAGGAAGACGAGCGCGAGCCGGTTGTCCTCGGCGGTGCTGAAGGGGGCCTCGCCCGAGACATTGCGGCGGCAGACCTCCATCCAGTCCTCGGCGTTGTGCTGGAGCGCCGCCTCGGCCGTGCGGATCGCGCCCAGTGCCTCGCCCAAGTGCCGCTGGTAGTCGTGGAGTTCGGCGCGGGTGCGGCTCGGGTCGGCGATCAGTGGGCGTTCGGCGACGATCCGGGCGTACTCGTCCGCGGCGGCGTAGGCGATGCCGATGATGATGGCGGCCAGCTCCCCGTGGAAGAAGCTGGGCGCGCGCCCCGCGTACAGGGCGTTGCCGTGCAGCTTCGAGCCCGGTGTGCCGCCTTCGACGGGCAGGTCGAGCAGGCTCACCTCCTGGGTGAAGTACGCGGGGACGCGCCCCTGGTCGATGCGGATGCTGTTGGATCCGCTGCCGCGCAGGCCGAGGACCCCGTGCCAGTCGTCGACCACCGTCCAGATGGCGCGGGGCGCGACGAACAGGACGAACGGCCCCGGCGGGTCGCCGGGCTTCTCGGGGGCGCGCAGGGTCTGGCCGACATAGTGCGTGGCGTAGGGGGCGCCCGACGCGTACGGCCAGGTCCCGTCGAGTACGACATGACCGTCGCCGTCGGGCTGGGCGACGCCGACCGGTACGACGGTGGAGGGGGCGCGGAAGTCTCCGTCGGCTCCGAAGATCTCGTCCTGCGCCTTCTCGTCGAAGAGGGTGGCGACCTGGAGGACATGGGCGGCGGTGAGGGACAGGGCCCAGCCGGTGGAGGGGCAGCCGCGGGCGATCTCGGTGATGACGCGATAGAAGGTGGACAGGCCGAACTCGTATCCGCCGTACCGGCGTGGTTGCAGCGCCCGGTAGAACCCGGCGCGCAGGAAGTCGTCGTGGGTGTCCTTCGGATAGTGCGTCAACCGCTCGGTCTCCGGCTGCCGTTCGAGCAGCGTGGCCCGCATCTCCACGGCCCGCTCGATCACTTCGCGTTCGGTGAGTCCGGGTTCGGGAACGGCGATCACAGTGCCTCCTGACGGGTGGGGCCGTCCGTGCGCCTGGCAGTACCGGCAATTGAACACGGCAAGGGGTGCGCGCGTACCGCCCGGATACCGCCAAGAGGGCGCATCCGAGGGAATCGGGGGTGGTGCGGAGGCATTCCTCCACGCGACGTGCCTCGCACGCCCCGTGAGGTCATCACTCGTCGCGGCTGGTCATGGGTAGCTGTAGGCGCGGAACGTGACAGTCCGGAAGCGTACTGTCACCGGTGCGACAGGAGAGAAGGAACCCATGTCGGTCGAGACCGATACGGCGCCCGCGGCGGGCGCCGAGGATCGGGAGCAACAGAGCCTCGGGACAGCCGCGGCACGGAACCTGACGACGACGACCAAGTCCGAACCTCAGATGCAGGGCATCAGTTCGCGGTGGCTGACCCGCATGCTGCCCTGGGTGGACGTGCCGGGCGGCACGTACCGCGTGAACAGACGGCTCTCGTACACGGTCGGCGACGGCCGGATGACGTTCGTGAAGACCGGAGCGCAGGTCAGGGTCGTCCCGGCGGAGCTGGGCGAACTCCCGCTGCTGCGCGGGTTTTCGGACGGCGGAACACTGGGCGCGCTGGCGGACCGGTTCGAGCAGCGGGAGTACGAGCCCGGCCAGCTCATCGTGGAGGCCGGCGCGACGGCCGACCATGTGTACCTCGTCGCGCACGGCAAGGTGGAGAAGGTCGGAGCGGGTCCCTACGGGGACGAGGCGGTCGTCGGTCTGCTGGCCGACGGCGACACCTTCGGCGGGCATGTGCTCGCCGGGCTGGACGGGGCCTGGGACTTCACGGCCCGCGCGGCGACGGCCACCACGGTGCTCGCGTTGCCGCACGCGGCGTACCAGGCGGTGGCGGAGCGGTACGACGGGCTGCGGGCGCATGTAGAGCGGGCCGGCTCCGACGGGTACCGGCCGCGCAACCGCTCGGGCGAGGCCGACATCGCGCTCAGCTCGGGGCATGTGGGCGAGCCGGAGCTGCCCGGCACGTTCGTGGACTACGAACTGCGGCCGCGCGAGTACGAGTTGAGCGTCGCGCAGACCGTGCTGCGGGTGCACACCCGGGTCGCCGATCTCTACAGCCGGCCGATGGACCAGACCCAGCAGCAACTGCGGCTGACCGTCGAGGCGTTGCGTGAGCGCCAGGAGTACGAGCTGGTCAACAACGCGGACTTCGGGCTGCTGCACAACGCCGACTACGACCAGCGGATCTCCACCCGTTCCGGGCCGCCGACACCCGACGACCTGGACGAGCTGCTCAGCATGCGGCGCGGCACCCGCTTCCTGTTCGCCCACCCGCGGGCGATCGCCGCGTTCGGCCGGGAGTGCAACAAGCGCGGCCTCTACTTCGGCGGTGTCGAGCTCAACGGCCATCATCTGCCCGCGTGGCGCGGAGTGCCGCTGCTTCCGTGCGGCAAGATCCCGGTCAGCCGGGCCCGTACGTCGTCGATCCTCGCCCTGCGCACCGGCGAGGACGACCAGGGTGTCATCGGGCTGTACCAGACGGGGATCCCGGACGAGGTCGAACCGGCGCTGAACGTACGGTTCATGGGCATCAACGAGCAGGCGGTCATCTCGTACCTGGTCAGCACCTACTACTCGGCCGCGGTGCTGGTGCCGGACGCCCTCGGCATCCTGGAGAACGTCGAGGTCTCCCGCGCGAGCGGGAGCTGACGCCGGTGTCCCTCATCTCCAGAACCCTTGCGCCTCCGGCGACCCATGAGCTGGCGGAGGTCGTGACGGCACTGCTGTCGGCGCGGGTGACGGCCGAACCGCGGCTTCCGCTCGACCCGCAGCCCTCGGGCACCCCGCAACTGCCGTCCACGCCGAAGGGGTTGGGCACCTCCGCGGCACGGATCCCCCGGCCGACCCTGCCGCCGCGGCCCGATGTCGTACGACTGTCGACGCCGGGCCTGCTCACCGGTCCCACCGGGCTGGGTACTTCGGCCGCCCGGACGTTCACCACGGAAGCACCACCACCGCGGGAGCCGCCCTCCGTCGAGCCGGCTTCGCGGCTGTACTGTCCACCCGCCCTCCGTGACGACCCCGCCCTCGGCGAGACCGTCACCGAGCGGCTGGTCGAGTGGGCCGAGGAGGTCGGGATCTATCCCGGTCAGCTCGACAAGATCCGCAAGGCCGACTTCGGACGGCTGATCATGCTGGCGCACCCGGAGTCGGACGACCCCGACCGGCTGCTCGCGGCGGCGAAGTGCGCGCTCGCGGAGTGGGCCGTAGACGACCACTATGTGGACGGAGAGGTGGAGGAGGCCCGGCACGAACTGCTGGGGCAGCGCCTCGCCATCGCCCACTCCGTGATCGACCAGGCGCACCTCCCGCTGGGGTACGCACCGCAGTTGGAGGAGGTGGTCCGGGCGGACCCCGTCATGCGCGCCCTCCGCTCGAGTCTCGGCAACCTCGCCCGGTACGCGACAACGTCACAGGTGCGCCGGCTCCGCCACGAGCTGGCGATCATGTTCGTCGCGTACAACCAGGAAGGCGTCTGGCACACGGCCGAACACACCCCGCCGGTCTGGGAGTTCCTGATGCACCGGCACGAGAACAGCTTCGTGCCGTGCATGGTGCTGATCGACGCGGTCGCCGGATACGAGTTGCCGTACGGCGAGTTCGCCGATCCGCGGGTGCGCCGCGCGTTCACCATGGCGGGCTCGGCGAGCGTGATCGTCAACGACCTGTACTCCATGGGCAAGGAGGACCCCACCGACACCAGCCTGCCCCGGCTGATCGTGTCCGAGGACCAGTGCTCCCTGGAGGAGGCGGTCGACCGCACCGTCGAGATCCACAACGAGCTCATGCACACCTTCGAGGCCGAGGCGGCCGCGCTCGCCCTCGCCGGCTCCCCCGAGCTCCGCCGCTTCCTGGCCGGCACCTGGGCCTGGCTCGGCGGCAGCCGCGAATGGCACGCGGGCAGCGCCCGTTACGCCACCGCCGCCTGACATCCCGAAATCCCTCTTGTCGCAAGGAGATCGCTTCAGCATGTCTGTCACCGAAACGGAAAACACCGTGGCCAACGTCCTGCGCACCGCGTACCAGAAGTCGGTCGCCAACTACTGGAACGCGGAGAAGAACGACGTCAACCTCAAGCTCGGCGAGATCGACGACCTCTACCACCACCACTACGGCCTCGGCGACTACGACCCGTCCGTCCTGGAAGGCCCGGCCGAGACCCGCGAGCAGCGCATGATCGAGGAGATGCACCGCCTGGAGACCGCGCAGGCGGACGTCCTCCTCGACCATCTCGGCGAGATCCGTCCGGAGCACCGTCTGCTGGACGCCGGCTCGGGCCGCGGCGGTACCAGCATCATGGCCAACGCCCGCTTCGGCTGCTCCGTGGACGGCGTCAGCATCTCGCAGCAGCAGGTGTCCTTCGCGAACGAGCAGGCCGCGCGGCGGGGCGTCACCGACAAGGTGGGCTTCCACTTCCGCAACATGCTCGGCACGGGCTTCGACACCGGCTCGCGCCGGGCCATCTGGACCAACGAGACCACGATGTACGTCGATCTCTTCGAGCTCTACGGGGAGTTCGCGCGGCTGCTGGAGTACGGCGGCCGGTATGTGTGCATCACCGGCTGCTCGAACGACGTCCAGGGACTGCGTTCCAAGGCCGTCAGCAAGATCGACGAGCACTACACCTGCAACATCCACTCGCGCAGTGAGTACTTCAAGGCGCTGTCCGCGAACGGCCTCGTACCGATCAATGTCGTCGACCTCACGGCGGCGACCATCCCCTACTGGGAGCTGCGGGCCAGGTCCGAGGTGGCGACGGGGATCGAGGAGGCGTTCCTGACGGCGTACAAGGAGGGAAGCTTCCACTATCTGCTGATCGCGGCGGACCGCATCTGACACGGGTGGGGGGCCCGGACTCCCGAAGTCCGGGCCCCGCACGGCTACTTCAGGTACGGCCCGTCGCTTCCGATCTTCCCGGGCCCGTTCAGCACGTACACCCGGAGGTTGCCCTTCCCGGGTGCCGCCACGGACAGCGTGCCGTTCGAGACGGTCTTCACGTCACCGGTGACGGCGTCTGTGTAGGTGCCGTTCGGGATGCCGGTGTACGTCGCGTCGCCGGTGACCGTGACGAGCGCGAAGCTGTCCGTCGAACCGCTGGTGTAGCGGCGTTTGAAGGCCATCGAGCCGCTGATGCCGTCGGTGGAGTACTGGCCCATCTGGAGGGCCGGGATCGCCCGGCGGATCTGGTTGAGTCGCTGGAGGTGCTTGACCAGGGGCTGGGCGAGCGTCGTGGCGACCTCGCCGCTCGCGGAGTCGACCGTGCCGAAGCCGGAGGCCGTGACCGATCCGGCGAGGTGGTCGCCGTAGTACGCGCGGCCGGTGGTCGCCAGCGGGCAGGTCGGGCCGCAGTCGATCTGCTTGCCCTTCTGGAACTCGATCTCCGAGCCGTAGTACAGCGTGGGGATCCCCCGGAAGGTCCACATCAGCGCCATGTTCTCGGCCCACGCGTCGGTGCCGCCGCTGTAGCGGGTGCTCGACTTGTTCGGGCCGTAGTCGTGGCTGTCGACATAGACGACGTTGTACGTCGCGTCGTTGACGGAGTCGTCGGAGTCCTTGCCGTTGTTGTAGGCGTTCTGCGCGTCACCGAAGTTCATGTGCATGCGCATGTCGATGATGTTCATGCCGGAGAACTGGCTGCGGTCCGGGGTGTGGTAACTGTTGCCGCTCAGAAAGGCGTTGGTGGACGTGGGCTGATTACCCGTGCCCAGCTGTTCCTCGTAGTTGTACTGCTCGATGGCCGCCGCTTCGTCGTCCGCGCTGTATTCCTTGCGCTCCTTCCAGGTGTAGAACTGCGCCGAGTGGTTGACGGATCCGCGGTTCCACTTGTCGTTGACGAACGCGCCGACCTCGCCGAAGACGAAGAAGTTCTTCGCCGCGTCGGTGCCGAACTTCTGGGTGACCCGGTCGTAGATGGCGGGCAGGAAACGGCGGTTCCAGGTGACGCGCGGAATGTGTACGGCGGTGTCGATGCGGAAGCCGTCGACGCCCATGTCGATGTACTTGTCGTACGCGCCGATCAGGTAGTTCTGGACGGTGGTGTTCTCGGTGTTGAAGTCGGCCAGGTCCTCGTGCAGCCAGCAGGAACGCGAGTCCTCGCCCTCCCAGTTGCCGATCCAGCACTGGTGGTAGTACGCCTTCGGGAACATGCCCGACGTGGGGCTGGGCCACTGGCAGTTGTAGAGCGTGTAGCCCTCGGAGCTCTTGGAGCCGGTGGGCTTGCCCCAGTTGAGGCAGGTGTTGCCGGAGGGTTCGGCCGTCGACCACAGGTCACCGTTGTAGTACGACTTCCCGGACTTGGGCTCGACGGTCAGACCGTCGTACTCGAAGCCCTCGTTCTTCTCGTCGTAGTACCAGCTCCACTCGGTGTCGCGGACCCCGTACACGGTGGGCGTGAACAGGCCCTTGGCGCCCCAGCGGGAGCTGTGGTTGTAGACGACGTCCTGGTAGATCTTCATGCCCTTGGCGTGGGCCGCGTTGATCAGGTCCTGGTAGGAGGCGCCGGCCGACTCCAGGCGCGGGTCGACCTTGTAGAAGTCGTAGCCGTGATAGCCGTGGTAGTCGTAGTCCGAGCGGTTGAGGACGACCGGGGTGATCCAGACCGCCGAGAAGCCGAGCGCCTTGACGTAGTCGAGCTTGTCGACCAGGCCCTTGAAGTCGCCGCGGAACATGGGGTCGTTGTTCGCGGCGTTGCCCGACTTCACGTCCTGGCTGCCGCCGCGGTTGTTGGAGCTGTCGCCGTCGTAGAAGCGGGCGGTGAGGACGAAGTAGATCGGGTCCTTGCGGGGGTCCGTGCCGAGCGGTGTGCCGGAGGCCGGCTCGGGCGCCTTCTCTCCGGTGGTCGCGGTGGCCTCGGTGGAGGCGGGCGAGGTGTTTCCTGCCGCGTCGACGGCCTTCACGGTGTACGTGTAGGTGGTCTTCTCCTCAAGTCCCGTGTCCGAGTAGACCGTTGAGCCGACGTCGGTGACGACCGTGCCCTGGGTGCCGCCGGTGCGGGTGACCTGGTACTTGGTCACTGCCGTGTTGTCGGTGGAGGCGTCCCAGGAGAGCACGATCGAGGTGTTGGTGGCGCTCGCGGTGACCTTGGCGGGCGCGGTCGGGGCCTCGGTGTCCGGCGCCTCGGCGGCGCACGGGTCCTTGGCGTCGGCGGTGACCGTCTTGTCCTTCACGGTCGTGGTGCCGGTGGGGATGGTGTAGTCGGCGCTGTTGTTGTTGTCCCAGACGCCGTTGCCGTTGTTGAAGGCGGCCTTCAGCGAGGTCGCCGTGCCGATGTCGAGGGTCTTCTTCCACCAGCCCGTGCAGGCCGTCTCCATGCCGACGCCGGGGACCGTCGTCCAGGAACCGCCCGTGGGCGCGTAGTGGATGTTGGCGGTGGTCCAGCCGGAGGTGGCGGTCGAGTAGTAGACGGTGGCCTGGTTGCCGCTGCCCGTACCGGTGTCGGCGCACGGGTCGCTGTGGGCGATCACGCCGTCCTTGACGGTGATGGTGCCGGTGCCGAGCGCGTAGTTGTTGCCACCGTTGTTGTCCCAGGTGCCGCTGCCGTTGTTGAAGGTGGCCTGGAGTCCGGTGGCCGAGCCCAGGTCGACGGTCTTCTTCACCCAGTCCGTGCAGGCCGTCTCCATCTGTACGCCGGGCACCGTGGTCCAGGAACCGCCGTCCGGCGCGTAGTGCAGGTAGGTGGTCGGCCAGTTCTTGGTCTTCGTGTAGTAGAAGACGGTCGCCGTGCTGGACGCGTCGGCCGTCTTCTCCATGGGTGCGGAGCCCGCGTCCAGTGGGATCAGTCCGAACAGCCCGGTCGCCGCCACGAACGCCACCAGCGGGCGCGTCAGCAGGCGTGGGGGTCTCCGTCTCCTGGACGTCACAGGCGTCATGGGCGTCTCCAATGCGGGCCGGGGAGCGGGGAGTTGGATTGCAAGAAGAACCGGTAAGTTCCTGAAAGCCCTTGCAGCCGGAAGCTACAGGGACATGACAGTCACGTAAAGAGATCGCGCAGCGTCCGGAACTCAGGGTGAAAACAGACCAGTAGTGGTGACCGGCGCCCACGCGCGGCCCCAGCGTGGGCGCCTAGCTTGGGCGCATGCCGATGCGACCCTGGTTCACCGATGCCAAGCTGGGCATCTTCATCCACTACGGCATCTACGCCGTCGACGGATGGGCCGAGTCCTGGTCCTTCTATACGGGCGAGGTCTCGCACGAGGAATACATGAAAGAGCTCGAAGGCTTCACCGCTTCGCGCTACGACCCGCAGGCCTGGGCCGAGCTCTTCGCCCGCGTCGGCGCCCAGTACGCGGTGCTGACCACCAAGCACCACGATGGTGTCGCCCTGTGGGACACCGCTCACGGCGACCTGAACGTCGTACGGCACACACCGGCCGGCCGCGACCTGGTCGGCGGATTCGCCGACGCGCTCCGCGAGCGGGGACTCAAGGTCGGTCTCTACTACTCGCACTCCGACTGGAACCACCCCGACTACCCGAGCATCCGGCACGTCAAGCCGGGCGAGCCGCCGAGCCCCTTCTCGCACGCCGAGCCCGGCAAGGAGGACCCGGCGGCCTGGGAGCGCTATCTGGCGTACCGCGACGGGCAGGTCGGCGAGCTCGTCGACCGCTTCCGGCCCGATCTGCTCTGGTTCGACGGCGAGTGGGAGCGCACCGAGGAGCAGTGGCGGATGCGGGAGCTGGCCGAGCTGATCCTCGCGGGCAACCCGGACACCGTCCTCAACGCCCGCATGCTCAGTTACGGCGACTACGCCACTCCCGAGCAGGGTGTTCCGCTCCAGACGCCGGACGGGCCCTGGGAGTTGTGCCTGACGGTCAACGACTCGTGGAGCTACCGGCCGAAGGACCGCGACTTCAAGTCGGCGCGCCAGCTGGTGCGTTACTTCACGGAGACGATCGGGATGGGCGGCAATCTGCTCCTCGGCGTCGGCCCCCGCGAGGACGGGACGATCCCCGAGGAGCAGGTCGAACGCGTGGAGGGTCTCGGCGCCTGGGTCACGAAGCATGCCGAGGCCGTGTACGGGACGGTCGCCGGACTGCCCGCCGGGCACCACTACGGACCCAGCACCCTCTCCGCCGACCGGCGCACGCTGTATCTGATGTGTTTCGACGCGCCGCGCGAGTCCGTGTCGATCCGTGGACTGCGCAACGCGATCCGGCGGGTGACCGTCCTCGGCACGGGCACCGAACTGGGCCACCACGTCACGGGCGGCCTGGACGTGGTCCCCGGCGTGACCTGGATCGATGCCCCCGCCGCGGCCGACATCGACGAGTACGCCACCGTGCTCGCCGTCGAGCTCGACAGGGAGCTGGACCTCTACCGGGGCACGGGGCGCGACTGAGGCCGGCCCGCTACCCGGGGGCGGGACGCGCCCGACGGAGGAACGCGTCGAGCGCGTCCGCTCCCGGCGCGGTCGCGGGCCCGGACTCGGTGACGGCCAGCGCGGCCGCCGCGTTGGCGCGGCGCGCCGCGGCGGCCGGGGCAAGGCCCTGAGCGAGGCCGGCCATGAAGACGCCCGTGTGCGCATCGCCCGCGCCGTTGAGGTCGACGGCGCGGACGGCGAATCCGGGGATCGCGTCGAGTGTGCCGCCGTGGTGCAGGAAGCATCCGTCGGAGCCGGTACGCACCAGGGCCGAGCCGAGCTTCAGCCGGGACCGCACGGCGTGGGCGGCGGCGGACGGGTCGTCGATTCCGGTGAGCAGCGCGGCCTCGCGGGCGTTGCAGCTCCACCAGTCGGCGCGCGCCGTCAGCAACTCCAGTGCGTCAGAGGGAATGTCGCGCACCAGCGGCCCCGGGTCGACGATCACCGTGACGGCCGGGTCCAGTCGGGGCACCCAGGCGGTGAGGGCGGCGCGGTTGGCCTCGTACAGCAGGCTGTAACCGGAGAGGTACACCAAGTCCCTGGCTGTGGGCCGGAGTTCGGTGAGGTCTTCGAGGGTCAGTGTCGCCTCGGCTCCCGGGCTGGTGACGAAGGTGCGCTCGCCCTCGGCGTCCACCAGGCAGACCACGAAGCCGGTGTCGCGTTCGGTGCGCGGGGCGAGCAGTACGTCGATGCCCTCGTCCCGCAGCGCGGCTCGCGCCCGGTCGCCGAAGGGGCCGCTCCCGTGGGCGCCCGCGTACGTCACCGGCAGGCCCTGGCGGGCGGCGGCGGCCATGACGTTGAAGCCGCCGCCCGGTGCGCTCCGGGTGTCCGTGGCCAGCATGTCGCCGCCCCGCTCGGGCAGCGCGGGCACGGCGAGGACCAGGTCCATCATCACGTTGCCCAGGTGCAGAAGTCTCATGCGATCACTGCCGCCCGCGCAGCGCGAGCAGCGCCGTGGCCGTCGCGTCGAGGTCGAGCTTGTTGACGCGGTCCAGGGTGGCCCGCGCGTCGGCGGGGAAGGCCTCGACCCCGTGACACGCGCCCCCGATGGCGCCCGCGACGGCGGCGATGGTGTCGCAGTCCCCGCCGACCGAAGCGGCGAGCAACACCGCCTGCCACGGGTCGTCCTGACAGGCCGTCAGCACGGCGAAGGCGGCAGGTACGGACTCCTGGGTCGCCAGGCTGGTGCCCACCAGCGCGTACACCCGCTCGCACACCTCGGACGTCGACAACCCTCGTACCAGCCCGGTGGCCCAGACGATCCGCTCGGCCACGTCGGCTGCCGCCACCCAGTGTCCGCGCCCGGCCCCCAGGCGGGCCGCGCCGACCGCCGCCTCCACCGCCTCCGGCACGGACGCACCGTCAAGTCCCGCGCTCACCGCGGCGGCGACGGCCGCGGCGCCCGCGAGCGCGACGCCTGTGTTGTGGGTCAGCCTGCTGGCCTCCACCACCCGGTCCACCAGGGCGACCGGGTCCCCGGAGGGCACGGCGATGCCGACGGGCGCGATGCGCATCGCCGCGCCGTTGGTGGTGCCGTACCGGCCGACCTCGTCCACCGGCGTCCCCGCGAGGACCAGCTCCACCGCGCGCTTGGTGGACGGGCCGAGCAGGTCGAGCGAACCGCGCGCCCGCATGTCGTCCTCCCAGGCCACCAGGCGCCGGGCCAGCTCCGCCGCGTCGACGGTTCCCTCGCCGTCGAGCAGCAACTGGGCCAATAGCAGGGCCTGTTCGGTGTCGTCGGTGATGGCTCCGGCAGGCATCCCGGCGGCCAGCGGATGGTCCGGCGCGGCGGCGTGGAAGCCGGTCAGGACCGGTCCGTAGCGGGCGGTGATCCGGGGGCGGGACAGCATCTGCGTCGGCATGCCGAGGGCGTCACCGAGCGCGAGCCCGTAGAGGGCTCCGGTGGCGCGGCTGTGGAGGGTGGGGCTGATGGTGCTCATGGGTGCTTTCCGTGGTGGGGTCAGCGGAACTTCGGGGGCGGGTACCGGGCGTCAGCCGAATGCGAGGGACAGCTGGAAGTGGTCGGGGTCGAGCAGGCTCACGACATGTTCGACGAACGAGCCGTCGGCCGCGCGGCTCGTGCGCCGCGTGTCGAGGAACCAGTCCCCCGACGCGCGGCGCAGCACCTCCGCCTCCCGGACGTCGATCCGCCGCCCGGCCAGACGCTGCTCGCCGTGGTCGGGCCGCAGCCCGGCGCGCAGCATCACCTCGGTGAGCGAGAGGTCGCCGAGGCCTTGCTTCGGCAGTTCGCGGACACCTGGAACGGGCGGCAGAGAGCTGCGCTCGTACGAGATCACGGAGCCGTCCGCGACCAGCTCCCGGGTGCGCTCCACCCGGATGAACGTGGGTGTGTCCAGGCCGAGTCGACCGGCCAGCTCCTCGTCGTGGACCTCCTCGACGGCGAGGGTCCGCACGCGCGTGTCGATGCCCTGGTCGGCCAGGGCGTGCGCCCAGCCGAGCCGGTCGTCCAGCGGGCGGCCGTCGAAGAGGACGTACGAGCCCTTGCCCGTGCGGGTGGCGATCAGCCCCGCTTCGTTCAGCTCGGCGAGCGCGGCCCGCACGGTGGTGCGGCTGACGCCGAAACGCTGGGCGAGGGCGTGCTCGCCCGGCAACTGCTCCCCCGCCGGGCGGTGTCCGCTGCGGATCTCCTTGGCGAGCGCCTCGGTGATCTGCTGGTGCTTGAGCCGGACCGCGGTCATTGCGCGCCCCCGGCGAGCACCTCGTCCACGGTGACGACGCGGATCAGTGGCCGGTACAGGTCCATCACCTGGAGGGCCTTGGCGTGCGAGTCGTCGTCGACGCCCGCGCAGGCGTCGGCCACCACCAGCACCTCGACTCCGGCGTCGGCGGCCGCGAGCGCGGTGGACAGCACACAGCAGTCCGTGCTGACTCCGGCCAGGACCAGCCGTCCGTCGGCGCCTACGCGTTCGGCCAGTTCGGGGGTCCACTTGCCGAAGGTCGTGGCGTCCACCAAGTGCTGGGCACGTGCGGCGAATTCGTCCGTCAGCTCCCACAGCCGGGCCTCCGGCGGCTGGAGCGCGAAGGGCCACTGGTCGTAGTACGCGCGCCAGGCCCCGAAGGGCTTTTCAGGCGCGAGGAAGCGGGTGAAGGTGACGCGGTCACCGAAGGCCGGCAGCAGTCGCCGTACGCCGTCGGCCGCGTCCTCGAACCGCGGGGTCGCCCACGGGCTGTCGGGCTCCGCGAAGACGCGCTGCATGTCGATGACGGCGAGCAGGCCGTGCGGTGTCCCCGGGGCCCCGCGCTCAGCCGGTGTGTTCTCCGTGCTCACGCGCCGACCACCTGCTCGCTCGCCGCCGGGCTCGGGTCCTGTCGCTCCTGGGCGCGCACCCGGCCTCGGCCGAGGGCCAGGGTGCCGAGGAAGCCGAGGGCGAGCGCGAGCAGGACGCCGAGGTTGGCGTAGGCCCAGGCGCCGGTCTTGCCGCCGAGTCCGAACGGGTCGAGCAGATAGCCCTGCCACTCCAGCCAGCTCGCGGCGGAGTTGGTGACCAGGCCCCAGCCGAGCGCGGTGGCGGCGAGGGTGAGCAGCAGCGGCTGGAGCGGGACATCGCCGTAGCGGCCGCCCGGACGGAACAGATCCCCCTCGTCGTAGTCGCGGCGGCGCATCGCCAGGTCGGCCAGCATGATCCCGCACCAGGCGGCGACGGGGACGCCCAGTGTGGTGAGGAAGCCGATGAACTGGCCGAGGAAGTTGTCGGTGAAGAAGACGATGTAGACCGAGCCCGCGATCATCAGGACGCCGTCGACGAGCGCCGCCAGATAGCGCGGCACGCGCAGGCCGGCGGACAGCAGGGCCAGGCCGGAGGAGTAGATGTCCAGGACCGCGCCGCCCACCAGGCCGAGCACGGCGACCACGGCGAAGGGGACCAGGAACCAGGTCGGCAGGATCGTGGTCAGCGCGCCGATCGGGTCGATGGCGATGGCCTTGCTGAGGTCTTCGGAGGAGCCGGCGAGAAGCAGTCCGAAGACCAGCAGGAGCAGCGGTGCCACCGAGGCGCCGAAGGTGGTCCAGCCGATCACGCCCCGGCTGGAGGAGGAGCGCGGCAGATAGCGCGAGTAGTCGGCGGCGGCGTTGACCCAGCCGAGTCCGAAGCCGGTCATCATGAAGACCAGGGCGCCGATGAACTCCTGCGCGGAGCCCGCGGGTACGGAGCTGACGGTGTGCCAGTGGATGTGGTCGGCGACCAGCGCGACGTAGACGACGGTGAGTACGCCGGTGACGACCGTGATGACCGTCTGCAGCCGCATGATCAGGTCGAAGCCCATCACTCCGCCGACCACGATCAGCGCGCCCACCAGGATCAGGGCGACCACCTTGGTCTCGGTGCCGCCGCCCCAGCCGAGCCGCCCGAAGACGGTCGCGGTGGCCATCGTGGCGAGCGCCGTGAGCACGGTTTCCCAGCCGACGGTCAGTATCCACGAGATCACCGAGGGTAGCCGGTTCCCCCGCACGCCGTACGCCGCCCTGCTGAGCACCATCGTCGGCGCGGAGCCCCGCTTGCCCGCCACCGCGATGAAGCCGCAGAGGAGGAAGGAGAAGACGATCCCGATGACTCCGGCGGCCAGCGCCTGCCAGAAGGAGATACCGAAGCCGAGCGCGAAGGCGCCGTAACTGAGGCCCAGGATCGAGACGTTGGCCCCGAACCAGGGCCAGAACAGCGTCCGCGGGGTGCCCTTGCGCTCGGCGTCGCCGATCACGTCGAGCCCGTGCGTCTCCACCTGGAGCTGCCGGCCGGCGGATCTGTTGTCGAGGGATTCCAGCGAGTCTGCCATCGTCGACCTACCTGTCTAGACGTGTTCAGTGGAGGGTAGGTCGGCCGCCTGGGGCCGTCAAGAGACATGAGTGAACCGGCATCGGCCCGCGGAGGTGGGATGTGCCGATGCGCGGGGCCCGCCGATTCACCGGGACTCGCGGTGAGAAGCTGTGCCCGAACCGGCGTACTCAAGGTCGAGGGGCACCAGCCACCGAGCCCTTCCCTACCGGAGGTACCTCACCCGTGACCATCACCAAGGCAGCCCCGCCCCCGGTCGACCATCGCGACGCGGCCGACCGGCAGGGCTGGCGGGGCTGGCAGTTCAACTCCCCGCTCGTCCTGACCATGCTGCTGCTCCTGCTGGTCGCGTTGCAGGGGACGGTGCGCCGGGCGCTGTCGGCGCCGGTGATGCAGAGCTGGATGACCGTGTTCGTCGCGGTGGTGATCCAGGCCCTGCCCTTCCTCGTCCTCGGTGTGCTGCTGTCGGCGGTCATCGCGGTGTTCGTCCCGCCGTCGTTCTTCGCCCGCGCGCTGCCCAGCCGGCCCGCCCTCGCGGTGCCGGTCGCCGGAATGGCCGGTGCGATCCTGCCCGGCTGCGAGTGCGCCTCCGTGCCGGTGGCCGGGGCGCTGGTACGCCGGGGCGTCACGCCCGCGGCGGCGCTGGCGTTCCTGCTGTCCGCCCCGGCGATCAACCCGATCGTGCTGACCGCCACCGCTGTGGCGTTTCCGCGCGATCCGGAGATGGTCCTCGCCCGGTTCGTGGCGAGTCTGCTCGTGGCGTGCGCGATGGGGTGGCTGTGGCAACGCCTCGGCCGCACCGACTGGCTGCGCCCACCGGCCCGCCCGGCGCACGAGGGCCTCGGAAAGGGGGCGGCGTTCTGGGGGTCCGTACGGCACGACGTGATGCACGCCGGCGGGTTCCTCGTCGTCGGCGCGATGGCCGCGGCCACACTCAAGGCCGTCGTGCCGGCGAGCTGGCTGCACGCCGCGGCCGGCAACCCCGTGGTGTCGGTCCTCGCCCTGGCGGTCCTCGCCGTGCTGCTGTCGATCTGCTCGGAGGCGGACGCGTTCGTGGTCGCGTCACTCTCCCAGTTCTCGCTCACCGCACGGCTGGCGTTCCTCGTCGTCGGACCGATGATCGACCTGAAGCTGTTCGCCATGCAGGTCGGCACGTTCGGCCGCGGATTCGCCCTGCGGTTCGCCCCCACCACCTTCGCCCTGGCGATCCTCATGTCGGTCCTGGTCGGGACGGTGCTGCTGTGAACCGGCAGGCACAGGCGGCGGTGCTCTTCCTGGTCGGCGCTGCGGTGCTGCACGCGGGCAGCACCGATCTCTATCTGCGGTACGTCAAGGCGGGGTTGCAGCCCTTGCTGCTCGGAGCGGGCGTGGTGCTGATCGTCGCGGCTGTGGCCACGGTCTGGTACGAGGTGCGGGCGGGACGTTCGGGGCGCGGGATGCGCTGGCCGCGCGGGGCGCGTTCGGCGCCGGAGGACGGCCGGCCCGAGGCCGAGCGCGACGACGTACACGGGGAGAGAGGCGGGAGCGGAGAGGACGACGGCCACGGGGACGACCTGGGGGACAGCCATGGCGATGAGCACGGGCACGGACACCGTGAACCGCGTATCTCCTGGCTTCTCGTCCTCCCGCTGCTCGCCCTGATCCTGGTCGCCCCGCCCGCCCTGGGCTCCTACAGCGCCATGCGCACCGGCACGGCCCTGCAAGCACCGTTCGGCTACCCCGCTCTCCCCGCCGGCGATCCGCTGCCGCTCGGCCTGGTCGACTACGCCGGCCGCGCGGCCTATGACCACGGGCGCTCCCTCGGCGACCGGCGGATCAGGATCACCGGCTTCGTGGCCCTCGACCGCAGCGGTACGCCCTACCTGGTCCGCATGGCCCTGAACTGCTGCGCCGCCGACGCCCAGCCCGTCAAGATCGGCCTGTCCGGACGGATTCCGCCCGTCCTCCAGCCCGACACCTGGCTCGAAGTCACCGGCACCTACACCAGCAAGCGGACCAAGGATCCCGTCAACGGCGGCATCATCCCGTTCCTCAAGGTGAGCCAGGCCAGGCCGGTGCCGACGCCGCACGACCCGTACGACGAGAGCTGGAACAACTGATGTCGTTCAGCTTGGCGTTCGGCTGCCGGCCGCCACCGGCTCGGTGGCGGCCGGCAGCGCCCCCGGTCAGGCTGATGCCATGCGACAACGCCTGCCCGTCGGGATGCTGGCGCCGACCGCCGCGGCGCTGATGCTGCTGTCCGGCTGTGACACCCTCCCGGCCGCCCGCGCCGTGACGGAGACAGCGACCGCCTCCGCGGTCGCGGCGGCGACCGCGGCGAGCGGTGACGTGGCCCGGCAGGTGGACATCGGCGGTGGCCGGAAGATCTTTCTGCACTGCCGGGGAAACGGCAGTCCGACCGTCGTCCTGGAGTCTGGGCTCCACGACTCCTCCGACACCTGGAGCATCACGGACACCCGCCCGCCCGTACCGAAGGCCCCCGCGGTCTTCCCGGGCGTCGCGGAGTTCACCCGTGTCTGCACCTACGACCGGCCCGGCACGGTCCGGTACACCGAACCCCCGGCCCTCACCACGCGGAGCACCCCGACGGCCGGTACGCGCTCGCTCCAGGACATGGCCCGCGATCTGGACAAAGTGCTGACGTCGGGGCACGTGCCCGGCCCCTACCTGCTGGTGGGCCACTCCTTCGGGGGAATGA
The DNA here is from genome assembly GCF_036347135.1 of Streptomyces sp. NBC_00775. NCBI lineage: Bacteria > Bacillati > Actinomycetota > Actinomycetes > Kitasatosporales > Streptomycetaceae > Streptomyces > Streptomyces sp. NBC_00775. The sequence continues at coordinate 9,636,090 of NZ_CP108938.1, read as the reverse complement.
TCACGCGGTTGTACGCGCAGCAGCATCCGGAGCGGGTCGGCGGTCTGGTCTTCGTCGACTCGTTCGGTACGGACATCGAGCCGCTCTTCGGCACGGACTGGGCCGCGTACGTGCGGCTGCTCAACCATCCGGGCACGCCCTTCGACAACGACCCGGCCTTCGAGACCGTCGACATCGGCGGCGCCGTCGCGGCGGTCGACCGTGCCGGTCCGCTGCCGAAGGTGCCGCTCGCCGTTCTCAGCAAGACGGAGCCCTTCGCCGCCCCGGCGGGAACCCCGAAACAGCTGCTGGCGCGCTTGGAGGCGGCCTGGCCCCGGGTGCAGCAGACGCTGGTGGACCTGGCACCGCAGACCCCTCACCTGCTCGCGACGGGCAGCGACCATTACGTGCAGGTCCACGACCCCGATCTCACGATCAGCGCGATCAGGCTCGTCGTGGGCCGGACCCCGCACGCTTGATCCCGCGCATCCGGGATGTCACAGGGCCTGACGCCCTCAGTTCGCCCCTCGCTGCCGCCGCCACGCTTCGTAATGGTCCAGGAGGGTCTCCTCGATCGGGCGGTAGGTGAGGCCCAGTTCGTGCGCGCTCCTGCTGTTGTCCACCCGGAACCGGATGCCGAGGTGTTTGCGGATGTAGTCCTGGGTCAGACCGAAGGCCGGGCCCAGGACGCGTACCGGCCAGTGCGGGAGCGCGGTGCGGGGCAGCCGGAGATCGCGGGGGTAGCGGGTGCGGATGATGCGGGACATCTCGTGGAAGGAGGTCATCGTCTCCGCCGCGACGATGTAACGGCCCTTCGCCGCGGGGTTCTCCGCCGCCGCGATGTGCGCGTCGGCCACGTCGCGCACATCGGCCGTCGTGAAGCTGAAGTCCGGTGCGCCGTAGAAGAAGTAGCCCTTGAACAGCTCGTCGAGCAGGAACAGGCTGCCGGACTCCGACATGGGGGTGAGCGACGGGCCCAGTATCAGGCCGGGGTTGACGGACACCATGCGCCAGCGGTCCTGGGCCGTCTCCGCCGCCCATGCCTCGCGTTCCGCGACCGTCTTCGCGTAGTGGTACGGGTTGTTCTCCGCCGTGCTGGTGGTGTTGAAGTACTTCTCCGACAGCACCTCGTCGTCCATGCCCAGCACGTCGATGTAGTCGCCGAAGACCGCGCCCACCGTGGACGTGAAGACCAGCTTCTCGACCGTCGCGGTCCTCTCCACGCTCGCCAGCACGTTGCGCGTGCCGATCAGGGCCGGGTCGACCATGTCCCTGCGGCCGTCCTTGATCTTCTCGGGCATGAGGAACGGCGACGCCACATGGAAGACCACGCGGCAGCCGCTCATCGCCTCGTCGAAGGAGCCCTCCGTCAGCAAGTCCGCCTCGAACAGGGCGAGTCGGCCGGGAAAGGCGTCCTGCATCTCCCCCAACGGCGACACCTTCGCCGTGTTCGCCACGCTGCGTACGGTGGTGCACACCCGGTAGTCCCGCTCCAGCAGCCGCCGGACCAGATGGCTGCCGACGAACCCGCTGCCGCCGGTCACCAGCACCGTCGTCGCGCCGTCTCCACCCACGCTGTCACTCCTCACGTCCTGGAATGCCGAAACCGGTTACGGTACTCCGTCGGCGTCGTGTCGAGCTTCCGGCGGAACGCCCGGATAAGGGCGTCGATCGTGTTGAACCCGCAGACGGACGCCACGCGTTCGAGGGTGTCATCCGTGGATTCGAGTCGGTTCCGTGCCGCTTCGACTCGGGCCGACTCGATGTCGCCGGCGCCTGCGCAACTCGGCTCCTGCGGACGGCGGTTGCCGAGGTGTCCGCCGAGCAGGTCCACCACAGTGCGCTGGCGACGATCGAGGACCTGTACGGCGTCGTCGTCCCGTCCGCCGCGTCGCTGAGCTGACCGCTCCGGCCCGGTCTCGCTGCCGCTCCTGCTCCTGCTCGCCCTGGTGGTACCCGGGATCGTCCTCGACCTGCCGGCCGAGGACGGCCCCGGACGCTGACCCGAAGTCGGCGATGTGCGCAGGTGACGCGTTCACTTCGGTGGTGCGCTGTGATCCACGCAACACCTCCTACTAGTACGCACCCGTCCCGGCGATCAAGGCCACCCCGGAGAGGGCAAGGTCACAGCCGCGTCCCCTGCTGCTCACCTGCGATTCTGGCCTAGCATCCGAGCATGACGGTCCTGCCTGACGACGGGCTCTCGCTGGCCGCCGAGTTCCCTGACGCGACACATGAACAGTGGCAACGCCTGGTGGCGGGTGTACTGCGCAAGTCCGGCAAGGAAGTCTCGGACGACGCAGCCGAGGACGCTCTGTCCACCGCGCTGGAGGACGGGTTGCGCGCCCGCCCCCTCTATACCGCGCACGACTCCGCGCCCGATCCCGGCCTTCCCGGCTTCGCCCCCTTCGTCCGGGGCGGCCGGGCCGAGGGCAACACCCTCGGCGGCTGGGACGTACGGCAGCAGCACACGGCCGCCGACGGCGACGCGGTCCTCGCGGACCTGGAGAACGGCGTCACCTCGCTCTGGCTGGTCATGGGCGAGGGCGGGATCCCGGTTTCGTCGCTCGGCCGGGTCCTCGACGGTGTCTATCTCGACCTGGCGCCCGTCGTTCTCGACGCGGGACGCGAAGTGGAGCCCGCCGCACGCGAGTTGCTACGGCTGTACGGCGAGCGGGGGGTCGCCAAGGAGGCGGCGCGCGGCAACCTGGGAGCCGACCCGCTGGGCTTCGAGGCCCGTACGGGAGACGACGGCGTCGACTTCGCACCTGTCGCCGCTCTCGCGCGACGGTGCGCCGAGGAGTACCCGGGGCTGCGGGCGCTGACCGTGGACGCGCTGCCGTACCACGAGGCCGGCGGCTCAGCGGCCCAGGAGCTGGGCAGCTCGCTGGCGACCGGTGTCGCCTATCTGCGCGCGCTGACCGAGGCGGGACTGACCGTCGAACAGGCCGCCGCCCAGCTGGAGTTCCGGTACGCGGCCACCGCCGACCAGTTCCTGACCATCGCCAAGTTGCGTGCGGCGCGCAGGCTTTGGGCGCGGGTGGCCGAGGTCTGCGGGGCCCCGGGCGGGCAGGTGCAGCACGCGGTGACCTCGCCGGTGATGATGTCCCGCCGCGACCCGTGGGTGAACATGCTGCGCACGACGGTCGCGACGCTGGCCGCCGGGGTGGGCGGCGCCGACGCCGTCACCGTGCTGCCCTTCGATCATGCGCTCGGCCTGCCCGACGCGTTCGCCCGCCGGATCGCGCGCAACACCTCGACGATCCTGGTCGAGGAGTCGCATCTGTCCCGGGTGATCGACCCGGCCGGTGGCTCCTGGTACGTGGAACGGCTCACGGACGAACTCGCCCACGCGGGCTGGGAGTTCTTCCAGCGGATCGAGCAGGAGGGCGGCCAGGCGGCGGCCCTGCGCTCCGGCCGGCTCCGCCAGGACCTCGCCGACACCTGGGCGGCGCGCAGCGCGAAGCTCGCCAAGCGACGCGAACCCATCACCGGGGTCAGCGAGTTCCCGAACCTCGCCGAACGCCTCGTGGAGCGCGAAGCCGCCCCCGTACAGCCGTCCGGCGGGCTGCCGCGCGTGCGGCGCGACGAGGCGTACGAGGCACTGCGGGCCCGCTCCGACGCCCACCTCGCGGCGACCGGCTCCCGGCCGCGGATCTTCCTGGCCGCCCTCGGCCCCGCCGCCGCCCACACCGCGCGCCTCACCTTCGCCTCGAACCTGTTCCAGGCGGGTGGCATCGAGCCCGTCACCGAGGGCTCGTTCGAGGACAGCGGTGCCACCGAGGTCTGCCTGTGCTCCAGCGACGCGCTGTATGAGGAGCGGGCCGCCGAGGTCGCCGCATCCCTCAAGTCGGCAGGCGCCGCACAGGTGTTCCTCGCCGGGCGCCCGGGGCAGTACCCCGGTGTCGACGCCTACGTCTTCGCGGGCTGTGACGCCGTAGCCGTGCTCTCCGCCACCCTCGACCGCATGGGAGTGTCCTGATGCCCATCCCTGACTTCTCCGGGATCGAGCTGGGCGTCCCGGCCGCAGACGCCGGCAGCGACGAATGGCGCGGCGCCGTCAAGAGGGCCACCGGCGGCGACGACCTCCTCTGGGAGACCCCGGAGGGCATCGCGGTCAAGCCGCTCTACACCGGGCAGGACCTGGAGGGCCTGGACTTCCTGGGCACCTACCCGGGTATCGCCCCGTATCTGCGCGGCCCGTACCCGACGATGTACGTCAACCAGCCCTGGACCATCCGCCAGTACGCGGGCTTCTCCACCGCCGAGGAGTCCAACGCCTTCTACCGGCGCAATCTGGCGGCCGGCCAGAAGGGCCTGTCCGTCGCCTTCGACCTGCCCACCCACCGCGGCTACGACAGCGACCACCCCCGGGTGACCGGTGACGTCGGCATGGCGGGCGTGGCGATCGACTCGATCTACGACATGCGGCAGCTCTTCGACGGCATCCCGCTGGACAAGATGACCGTGTCGATGACCATGAACGGGGCTGTCCTGCCCGTTCTCGCGCTGTACATCGTGGCGGCGGAGGAACAGGGCGTACCGCCCGAGAAGTTGGCCGGGACCATCCAGAACGACATCCTCAAGGAGTTCATGGTCCGCAACACCTACATCTATCCGCCGAAGCCGTCGATGCGGATCATCTCCGACATCTTCGCGTACACCTCGCAGCGGATGCCGCGCTACAACTCCATCTCCATCTCCGGCTACCACATCCAAGAGGCGGGTGCGACGGCCGACTTGGAGCTGGCGTACACGCTCGCCGACGGAGTGGAGTACATCCGGGCGGGGCGGGCGGCGGGGATGGACGTGGACGCGTTCGCGCCCCGGCTCTCCTTCTTCTGGGCGATCGGCATGAACTTCTTCATGGAGATCGCCAAGATGCGGGCGGCACGGCTGCTCTGGGCCAAGCTGGTCAGGCAGTTCGACCCGCAGAACGCCAAGTCGCTTTCCCTGCGCACCCATTCGCAGACCTCCGGCTGGTCGCTGACCGCGCAGGACGTGTTCAACAACGTGACGCGTACGTGTGTGGAGGCGATGGCGGCGACACAGGGCCACACCCAGTCGCTGCACACCAATGCCCTCGACGAAGCGCTCGCCCTGCCCACCGACTTCTCGGCGCGCATCGCCCGCAACACGCAGCTGCTGATCCAGCAGGAGTCCGGCACGACCCGGGCGATCGACCCGTGGGGCGGCAGCGCGTACGTCGAGAAGCTGACGTACGACCTCGCGCGCCGGGCCTGGCAGCACATCGAGGAGGTCGAGGCCGCGGGCGGTATGGCCAAGGCCATCGACGCGGGCATCCCCAAGCTGCGCATCGAGGAGGCCGCGGCCCGCACCCAGGCCCGGATCGACTCCGGGCGCCAGCCGGTGATCGGCGTGAACAAGTACCGCGTGGAGACCGACGAGCAGATCGACGTCCTGAAGGTCGACAACTCCTCCGTACGCACCCAGCAGATCGAGAAGCTGCGCCGGCTGCGCGCCGAGCGCGACGAACAGGCCTGCCAGGACGCGCTGCACGCTCTGACCCGGGCCGCCGAAGGCACCGGCAACCTGCTGGAGCTGGCCGTGAACGCGGCTCGCGCGAAGGCCACCGTCGGCGAGATCTCCGACGCTCTGGAGAAGGTGTACGGGCGGCACGCGAGCCAGATCCGTACGATCTCCGGTGTGTACCGCACCGAAGCCGGCGAGTCCCCGTCCGTCGAACGCACCCGCACGCTGGTGTCCTCCTTCGAGGAGGCCGAGGGCCGCCGTCCCCGCATCCTGGTCGCCAAGATGGGCCAGGACGGCCACGACCGCGGCCAGAAGGTGATCGCCACCGCCTTCGCCGACCTCGGCTTCGATGTCGACGTCGGCCCGCTGTTCCAGACCCCGGGCGAGGTGGCCCGCCAGGCCGTCGAGGCGGACGTGCACATCGTCGGGGTGTCCTCGCTGGCCGCCGGGCACCTGACCCTCGTCCCGGCGCTTCGGGAGGAACTGGCGGCGGAGGGCCGCGAGGACATCATGATCGTGGTCGGCGGGGTGATTCCGCCGCAGGACGTGGCCACGCTCCTTGAGATGGGCGCGGCGGCCGTCTTCCCGCCCGGGACGGTGATCCCGGACGCGGCGTACGACTTGGTGCGGCGGCTGGCGGTCGATCTCGGACACGACGTCTGATCCCATGGCACTCGATCTCGACACCTATGTGAAGGGCGTACTCGACGGGAAGCGGGCGCTGGTGGCGCGCGCCATCACGCTCGTCGAGTCGACGAGGCCCCAGCACCGCGCCCTGGCCCAGGAGTTGCTCACCGAGCTGCTGCCGCACAGCGGGCGGGCCCGGCGGATCGGCATCAGCGGCGTGCCCGGCGTGGGCAAGTCGACCTTCATCGACGCGTTCGGCACGCTGCTCACCTCGCTCGGGTTCCGGGTCGCGGTGCTCGCCGTCGACCCGTCCTCCAGCCGGACGGGCGGGTCGATCCTGGGCGACAAGACCCGGATGGAGCGCCTGGCCGTCGACCCGGCGGCGTTCGTACGCCCCTCCCCCACCGCGGGCACGCTCGGCGGGGTCGCCAAGGCGACCCGCGAGTCGATCGTGGTGATGGAGGCGGCCGGTTACGACGTGGTCCTGGTGGAGACGGTCGGTGTCGGACAGTCCGAGACCGCGGTCGCGAACATGGTCGACTCCTTCCTGCTCCTGACCCTCGCCCGTACGGGGGACCAGTTGCAGGGCATCAAGAAGGGCGTCCTGGAACTGGCGGACGTCATCGCCGTCAACAAGGCGGACGGGCCGCACGAACGTGACGCCCGCGCCGCGGCACGCGAACTGGCGGGCGCCCTGCGGCTGATGCACCCGATGGACGCCGCTTGGACCCCACCCGTGCTGAGTTGCAGCGCGCGCGAGTCAACGGGCCTCGACACGGTCTGGGAACGCCTCGAACAGCACCGCACGCTCCTCGACTCCACCGGCCGCCTCGCCGCCAAGCGCCGCGACCAGCAGGTGGACTGGACGTGGACGATGGTCCGCGACGAACTCCTCGGCCGTCTGCACGCCGACCCGGCCGTACGCGCCCTCGCGCCCGGCCTCGAACAGCAGGTGCGGGAGGGGGAGTTGACGGCCACGCTCGCCGCCGAGCGCATCCTGGGGGTGTTCGGCGCCGAGCGTCGCTGAACCGCACCTGAAGACGCGGGGAAAGATCCACAGGGCACCTCGTGTGCGAGGGGCGCACCGGGGGAAGGAGTGAGCCCTGTACGCGCCCCCGCGTGCCCGGGGAAAATGCGCCGTGTCGACGGTCATGTGGCTGAGGTAGCGCGTACCCGGCCGCCAGTTTCCCAGAAAGCAGGTCGGCTGCCGTGCTGCTGCGTCTGCCCACGTCCGTTTCCGAAGCGCAGGAGTGCATGGCCGAGGGGGCGGTGCCGATAGGCGGCGCGACGCTCGTGTGGGCCAACTGGCAGCGGGACGGCTTCCCCGAGCACGCCATGTCGCTACGTGAGCTGCCGGAAGCCAATGCGATCGGGCGGGAGTCGCTGGGCGCGGCCGTGGTGCTGAACCGGATCGACGACCGCGTGCCGCAGGCCCTGCGGCAGGCGGCCGCCACCGTGGGAACCGGAGCCGTGCGCCGCACGGCCACCGTCGGCGGAAATATCGTCGGCAGCACGCTGCGCGACCTGCTGCCCGCGGCACTTGTCCTCGACGCCCGTGCCGTGGTCCTGGAACCGGACACCGTCTACGAGACCGACCTGGCCGAGGTGCTGGCCAAGGGCCACCTGCTGCTCAGCCTCCGCTGGCGCGCACCCATCGCGAGTGGATACCGCAAGCTGGCGGGTGAAGCGGGTGATCCGCCGCCTCTCGTCGCCGCCGCTCTGCACGCCGCCGACGGCGGAGGAACCCGCCTTCGCGTCGCCGTCCGCGACGGCTACGAGGTGCTCAGCGAGAGCACCGAGTGCACCGCCGACTCCGAACAGGCCCTCGACGACCTGCGTCGTACGGCCATCGGCGCACTTCACTCCACGGCCTGGGAAGTGGTCCGCCGGCAGGTCGCCGACCTCGTGCCCCGCCCCGCCGACGGTTGAGAACTCCTGGCGGCTCACTTGACGCCCCGTGGGAACGAGCGTCAAGTGAGCGTCAGTCCACCGGGATCAGGCCACCGGGACGGGGACGGGGGCCGGGACGGGGACCGGGTACGTCGGGTACTCCACCCCGGAGACATGCTGGACGACGCGGATGACCTGGCAGGAGTAGCCGAACTCGTTGTCGTACCAGAGGTAGAGGATCGCGTTGTCGCCGTCGACCTTGGTGGCGCCGGCGTCGACGATCGAGGCGTGGCGCGAGCCGATGAAGTCGCTGGAGACCGCGTCGGGGGCGGTGGTGAAGTCGATCTGGCGCTTGAGCGGCGAGTTCAGCGACACGTCGCGGAGGTGGTCGAGGACCTCTTCGCGGGTGGTCTCGCGGCCGAGCCGCAGGCTGAGGATCGCGATCGAGACGTCCGGCATCGGGACGCGGATCGAGCTGCCGCTGATCGGCGCCTTGAGGTCGGGCAGCGCCTTGGCGACGGCGGAGGCGGCACCGGTCTCGGTGATGACCATGTTGAGCGGCGCCGAACGGCCCCGGCGGTCGGCCTTGTGGTAATTGTCCAGCAGGTTCTGGTCGTTGGTGAACGAGTGGACGGTCTCCACGTGGCCGCGCAGCACGCCGTACTCGTCCGCCATCGCCTTCAGCGGCGGGACGATCGCGTTGGTGGTGCAGGACGCGCAGGACAGGATCTGCTCGTCCGGCTTGATCGTGTCGTGGTTGACGCCGTGCACGATGTTGGGGACGTCGCCCTTGCCGGGCGCGGTCAGGACGACCTTGTCGATGCCGGGGCGCAGGTGCTGCGAGAGGCCCTCGCGGTCGCGCCACTTGCCGGTGTTGTCGATGAGGATGGCGTCCTTGATGCCGTACGCCGTGTAGTCGATCTCCGACGGGTCGTTCGCGTAGATGACCTGGATCTCGTTGCCGTTGGCGGTGATCGTGTTCGTCGCTTCGTCGACGGTGATCGTGCCCTGGAACTGGCCGTGGATGGAGTCGCGGCGCAGCAGCGAGGCGCGCTTGACGATGTCCTGGTCGCCGCCCTGGCGTACGACGATGGCGCGCAGGCGCAGGCCGTTGCCGGAGCCGGACTTCTCGATCAGCAGGCGGGCGACGAGGCGGCCGATGCGGCCGAAGCCGTAGAGGACGACATCGCGCCCGTCGCCGCGCTCGATCTTGTTGGCACCGGTGGCGCCGGCGACGGCCTCGGTGGTGAACTCCGCCACGGACAGACCGCGGTCGTCGGCCCGGTACGTCGCGGCCAGCATGCCGATGTCGATCTGGGACGGTCCGAGGTCCAGCGTGGTGAGAGCTTCCAGGAACGGCAGCGTCTCCGTGACCGAGAGTTCTTCCCCGGCTATCTGGCGGGCGAATCGGTGAGTCTTGAGAATGCTCACCACCGACTTGTTCACCAAGGAGCGGCTGTGAAGCAGGACGGTGACGTCACGCTCCCTGTGCAGCTTCCCGATGATCGGGATCATCGACTCCGCGATCTCCTCACGGTTCTTCCAGTTGGTGAACGAGTCCTCGTTGACAGTCACAGATTTATCTTTCGAGCTAGGCGGCGCTCACATGCTAACTCCTCGCCACTTTGATCATGTAAGCGGATCGTCTACCGCCCAAGTCCGGCCCTGTCGCAGGCCGGGCGGAGCTGCCGGGTGCAGATCTGGTCGACGGTGTACACGCCGTCCTTGACGAGTGTCCGCTTGATGTTGCCGACCGTCACCGCGCTCGGAGTGAGCAGGACGGACGGGATGTGCCGGGTGGTGGGACTGTCGGTCGTCGTCGTGGCGACGTCGCGGAGAGACTCGCCGCGCCCCAGGGCGACGGCCATGGAGACGACCGCGGCGGCTTCCGTCCTGAACGGTTTGTACACCGTCATGTACTGCTCGCCCTTGATGATGCGCCGCACGGCGTCGAGGTCGGCGTCCTGGCCGGTGACGGGAGGGAGCTTGCCGACACGGGCGTTCTTGAGAGCGGAGATGACGCCTGCGGCTATGGCGTCGTTGGCCGCCAGGACACCGCCGATCCGGTCCGGGCCCAGGGCCGCGACGGCGGCGGCCATGTCGGCGTGGGCGCTCTGCGTGCTCCAGCCCACGATGTCGTACGACCGGGCGATGTTCACCTTGCCCGTGATGACGGACAGCGCGCCCCTCCTGAACCACGCGGCGTTGGCGCTGGTCGGATCGCCGTTCATCATGACGACGTTCGCGCCGTCCGCCTTGTCGCCCATGGCCTTCAGGAGTGCCTCGCCCTGGAGCCTGCCGACCTCAGCGCCGTCGAAACTGACATAACCCGCGATCGGGCCTTCGGCGAGCCGGTCATAGGCGACGACCGGGACACCCGCGTTGTGTGCCTCCTGGACCGAGGAGCGGAGCGCCCGGGTGTCGGCGGCGTCGAGGATCAGAACCCCGACCCCCTTGGTGATCATGGACATCATCTGTTGCCGCTGCAACGTCGCGTCGTCCTCGGCGTTGGCGTACTCCATGACGCAGTGCGGGCACAGCTCCTTCAGCCGCTTCTCGATCAGCGGCTTGTCGGAACGCTCCCAGCGGGGAACCGTTCGGCTCGGGAGCAACAGGCCGACGGTGAAGCTGTCCGCGGCCGCCCGGCCGTCCCTTTCGCAGGAGGCCAGGGACATCGTCATGAGCCCCGCGACAAGCGCCGCGACGACATGGCACGTACGGGGCCTCATCGCAGACCCCCATGCTCCGTTCGGAGCCCCGAGTCCGCCGGAGCCGGCTCGCGCTGCGGCACGACGATCTCGCTCCACACCTGTTTGCCGCCGGCCACCGGCACCGAGCCGAAGGACTCCGACATGGCTTCGACCAGAAGCAGGCCCCGGCCGCCGGTCGACTCCCAGTCCACGATCACCGGCTTGGCGGGCGCACGCGGCGAGGAGTCGCTCACGCTGACTCGCACCCGGTCCCCGCGGAGCATCAGGTCGAGGCGGACCGGGCCCTGGGTGTGTACCAGGGCGTTGGTGACAAGTTCGGACACGACCAGCAGCACCGCATCGCCCACTTCTTCCACGTTCCACCGCCGCAGAGTGCGCGCGGTGAAACGGCGGGCGTGCATGACGGCGTCGGGCAGCCGCCACACCACCCACCCGACCCTTATCGGCCGGGTCTTCATGCCGTCGTAGCGCAGCAGCAACAGCGCCACGTCATCCTCACGACGGCCGATGTCGCCGAGCAACGCGTCGGCCATCAGCTCTGGATCCGCCGGATCGGCCGCGGCGAGCGCGGTGCGCGTCCGGCGCATGCCCTCGTCCAGAGGCAGGTCGTGGGCCTCGACCAGGCCGTCGGTCACCAGGGCGAGCACCGTGCCGGGGGCCAGTGCGACCGCGGTCATGGGGAACTCCGCCTCCAGGGAGACACCCAGCGGAAGCCCACCCTCGACCTCCACCTCCTCGGTACTGCCGTCGGGCTGGCGTATCAACGGTGACAGGTGCCCGGCCCGGACGAACAGGATGTTGCCCTCATCCATGTCCAGTTCGGCATAGCAGCACGTGGCGAACAGATCGGTCTCCATACCGACGAGGAGGCGGTTGGCGTGCGAGACGACGACGTCGGGCGGGTGCCCCTCCACCGCGTACGCCCTCACCGCGGTCCGCATCTGCCCCATGATCGTCGCGGCTCCGGCACTGTGTCCTTGCACGTCACCGATGACCAGCGCCACCCGATCCTCGGAGAGGGCGATGACGTCGTACCAGTCACCGCCCACCTGCAACCCCCGCCTGGCGGGCAGATAGCGGGCGACGGCGGTTCCGCCGGGCAGCTCGGGGAGGCGCCGGGGCAGCAGGCTGCGCTGGAGCATCGTCGCGAGCTCCTGCTCGGCGTCGTGCGCGTGTGCCCGCTTGAGGGCCTGCCCGACCAGCGCCGCGGTGGCGGTCAGCAGGGACCGCTCCTCGGGGACGAACTCATGCGGCTGATCCCAGCCGACCAGGCACACGCCGGTCATCCGGCCCTTGGCGGGGAGCGGCAGGACGGCCAGACCTCCGGTACCGATGCCCGCGAGTCCGGGTTCGAGGGCGGAGCCGGCCGGCCACAGATCCAGGCGTCCGTCCCGCAGGGCCATCTGCAGGGTGGGCAGGGCGCCGACCGGCGCGTTGGGCCACTTCGAACGCCACTCCGAACGCCACGTCTCCGGCCAGGCGGCGGGCTGCGGCGGGTCGAGGACGGTGACCATGAGCCGGTCGTCCTGCAACTCGGCGAGCGCCACCCGGTCGGCGCCCAGCGGCTCACGGAGCGCGGTGACCACCACTCGGCCGACGTCAGGGACTGTCGCGGCATCGTCGAGTACGGCGGTCAGCCACTGGATCCTGGAAACGTCGTCGGCGCTCCGGCGCAGGACCGAGGTCGCCGTCACCATGCCCAGCACCTGCTCCGGCCGGTCGCCGGTGCTCACCACCACCCGGCAACTCAGGCTCAGCCAGCGCATTTCGCCAGTGGGGCGGCGGACGCGGAACTCCAGCTCCCGCCGGCCGAACGTCTGGGTGGACGGATCCAGAACCGACATCAGCGCGGGCAGGTCCTCCGGGAGGGCGTGCGCGAGCAGGGTGTCCACCTTGCCGTCGAAGTGATCCGGCGTGATGCCGACCAGCTTGAGCAGAGTCTCGTCCGCCTCGATCAGGCCGGTGTCCGGCACCAGGGCGAAAGAGCCGACGCGCAGACTCCGCAGGGCGGGAGTCAGCAGCGACGACGGGGTGGGCCGGCCGGCCCCGGCCTGGAGCATGTCGGCGACCGCGATGGCGTACCGCTCCAGGAAGCGCCGTTGCTCGGCCTCGAAGCCGTCCGCCGAAGCGCCCACGACGACGAGGCAGCCCAGCCGCCTGCTCTCCGTCCCGAGTGGCAGCGCACCGAGCGACGCCTCCGGTCGCGGCGGCGTGAGCCCGCACTCCGAGTAGGAGGCAAGCGCCGCGGGATTCAGCCACAGAGGCCGGTGGATGCGGAAGGCGTGCGCCGCGGGTGAGCCACCGGACAGGGGCAGACGCACCGGGAGCCCGCACTCGGGAGTGGCACAACCGGCCGCTTCCACCAACTGAAGCGCTTCCTCCCCGGCACCGGGCACATAGACCGCCGCCAGCGCCACTCCGGCGAACGTCAGGGCCCGATCACTCGCGGCGGCGTCAGGCACCGGAGGCGATGAACCGGTGTCTGCGGCGTGGGCCTCGGATACCCGCGGCTCCGAGACCCCGGCCCGGGCACGGCCGTCATGAGGCATGTCCGCAACCTTCCTCCCGTCCATGCCGCAGGTGCCAACAGGTTGAGATCGGGGCATCCACTTACCAGAGTCGCATATATGCAGTAACTGGACAGAACTACTCTGTTGCTGATGAAACACCCGGATACGGGATCGCATGCGCATGCGCATGCGCATGCAAGCATCCGCGGGAGGGCGGCCCGCTACGGGAACCGAACCCCGGCGGCCGGAGCCGCTGCGTTCGCAGATCACTGCGGCCGGTGCCACACTGACGACGTGGTCGTCTTGCCACGTCCACGCGATACGTTCCAGGCGGACGACGGGCGTCGGCATCGTGGCCGGCTGTCGGCTGCTGGACTTCTTGCCGACAGCATGCGCGGCATGGTGAGGAGGCCGGGTGTCGCCATGCTCTACGAGGGAGCCGCCGGTGCCGGGCTGGTCGGGCCGAGTCCCCACCTCGCCGGGACGGACGAGGCCGTCCCGCGGCCGGCGAAGCCGCAGCTGCCCGTGAGGGCGCGGACTCGCGTTCGGCTGGATCTCCATGGCGACATCGCCGCCTGGCTCAACCTCAACACGGCCCGCGCCATCGCGCCCCGTCACACGTGTCCCCCACGGCCCGTCCGCCCGCACACACACCTTGACGCCCGCCCTGCACGCGAGCCGTTTCCCCACGCGCGCACCGCGCACCGCGCCGGCCGGGCGCGACGGGAGAGGCGGGTAGGGAGGTCTCTCACATGAAGGCCTGTATACGGGACGCGGCCATCGCCATGACCGCGGTCTCGACGGCCGTTGCTCTCGCGGCCTGCGGGTCAGGCGCGGGGAGCGCCTCCCCGGGGGGAGACGCGCCGCAGATCGGGGTGCTGCTGCCGGACGCCACCACGGCTCGTTGGGAGACACAGGACAGGCCCTTGCTCGAGAAGAAGATCAAGGAACTGTGCGCCGACTGCACCGTCGAGCACGTCAACGCCAGGAACGATGTCGCCACCCAGCAGGCACAGATGGACTCGATGATCACCAAAGGGGTCGATGCCATCGTGCTCGTGGCCGTGGACGCCAAATCGCTCGGCCCCGAGGTCAAGAAGGCGCACGAAGCGAATATCCCGGTCATCGCCTACGACCGCCTCGCCGAGGGCCCGATCTCGGGTTATGTCTCCTTCGACGGCGAGGAAGTCGGCAGGCTCCAGGGCAGAGCACTGCTGAAGGCCATGGGCGACGAGGTGCCCGGCGCCCAGATCGTCATGATGAACGGCGATCCCAGCGACCCCAACGCGGTGTCGTTCAAGAAGGGCGCACTGTCCGTACTCAACGGGAAGGTGAAGATCGGCAAGGCGTACGACACACTCCAGTGGAGGACGGAGGCTGCGCACGTGAACATGTCCGGCGCCATTGCCGCCCTCGGCGCCGACAGCATCGACGGGGTCTACGCCGCCAACGACGGCCTCGCGGCCGGCAGCATCTCCGCCCTCAAAGCGAACAAGGTCGACCCGCTGCCCCCGGTCACCGGCCAGGACGCCGAACTCGGAGCCGTGCGGCGCATTGTCGGCGGCTCTCAGTACATGACCGTCTACAAACCCTTCGGACCCGAGGCTTCCGCCGGCGGCGCCATGGCCGTGGCCGCGGCCCGCGGTGAAAACCTCGACCGGGTCGCCACGAGCAACGTGAGGACCCCCAGTGTGAAGGCGGTTCCGGCCGTCCTGCTCACCCCGGTGTCCGTGACCGTCGGCAATATCAAGGACACCTTGGTGCGGGACGGCGCGTACACGATCCAGCAGATCTGCACCCCCCAGCTCAGGGCCGCCTGCGAAAAGGCCGGGCTGACCTGACAGGGAGGTCGCGACCAGGTCGGTGCCCCGGGAAGGAGATGGTTTCCGTGCCGGCTCCCCCCCTGCTGGCGCTGCACGGCGTGTGCAAGCGCTACGGCGTCGTCGAGGTCCTCGCGGACATCGAGCTGGAGATTCACGCCGGGCAAGTCGTCGCTCTTCTGGGCGACAACGGTGCCGGCAAATCCACCCTGGTCAAAGTGATCTCCGGCGTCGCCCCCGCGGACAAGGGCGTCATCGAATGGGAGGGCCGAACGGTCAATATCAGGCGCCCCCACGACGCCCGGGATCTCGGCATCGCCACCGTCTTCCAGGACCTCGCACTGTGCGGGAACCTCGATGTGGTCGGCAATCTGTTTCTCGGACGGGAGATCCGCAGCTTCGGGTTCCTCGACGAGATGGAGATGGAGCGCCGCACCAGACACCTGTTGGAACGCCTGACCAAGGGTGTCCCCGATCTGCGCGGCCCTGTCGTCTCGCTGTCCAGCGGCCAGCGGCAGACCGTCGCCATCGCTCGCTCGCTCCTCGGCGACCCGCGGATCCTCCTCCTGGACGAACCGACCGCAGCACTGGGAATCGAGCAGACCACCGAGGTCCTGGACATCGTCGACCAGCTGCGTGACCGCGGCATGGGAGTACTGCTCATCAGCCACAACATGGGCGACGTGAAAGCCCTCGCGGACCGGGCCGCCGTGCTACGGCTCGGTCGTAACAACGGCTTCTTCGACGTGAACACCACGTCTCACGAACAGATCATCTCCTCCATCACCGGCGCGTCGGAGAATGCGCCCCGCCGGGTGGCCCACCAGGAGGCGGGGTGGTGAAAGAGATGCGTAACAGGGCGGACGACACGCAGGCCGAACCCGCCGCACCCACCGCCGAGGCCCGTCAGCCGCACCGCGCGCGGGCCGTCGCCCATGCCGTGGAGGGCTGGGTAGCCGTCTTCAGGCGCAAGCTGCGCGCCGGTGAAGTGGGATCGCTCCCCGTCGTCCTCGTCCTCGCCGCGGTCTGGATCACCTTCGAGGCCCTCAACGAAAACTTCCTCTCACCCCGGAACCTGTCCAATCTCAGCGTGGACATCGTGGGCACGGGCATGATCGCGGTCGGCATCGTCTTCGTGCTGCTGATCGGTGAGCTCGATCTGTCGGTCGGCTCGATCAGCGGCCTGGCGGCGGTTGTCTTCGCCGTTCTGAACGTGAACAACGGCGTGCCGGAATGGCTTGCCCTGATCCTCGCGGTGCTCGCGGGTACCGCGGCGGGAACCGTCCAGGGCTACTCCTTCGCCAAGACCCGGGTACCGGCGTTCGTCGTCACACTCGCGGGGCTGCTCACCTGGAACGGCGTCATGCTCTCCATCCTCGGGAACAGCGGCACCGTCAACCTCGACGAGAACGGACTCGTCGCCAAGCTGACCAGCTATTACTTCACCAACGACGGCGCCGCCTACGGACTCGCGGCGGTCAGCACGGGCATGGTCTTCCTCGTGTCCTACCTGGCCAGACGGCGCCGCACGGTCGCCGGCATGCCGCACCGCTCGCTCCGGGGAATCGCGGTGCGCACGGGAGTGGTCGCGGTGATCGCGTTCCCCTCCGCCTATGTGCTCAACCAGTTCCAGGGCCTGCCGCTCGCCCTCCTGATCTTCCTCATCGTGGTGGCCGGCCTCGACGTCGTTCTCCGCCGCACGCACTACGGGCGGTACGTCTACGCACTCGGCGGCGGTGTCGAAGCAGCCCGTCGCGCCAGTGTCAGTGTGACGCGGGTGCAGACCGCGGTGCTCGCGGTCTCGGGGACCATGGCCGCGGTCGGCGGCCTGTTCCTGGCCTCGCGCATCACCTCGGTGAGCCAGAGTTCAGGCTCGGGCGTCCTGCTGCTCAATGTCATCGCAGCAGCCGTGATCGGTGGCACCAGTCTGTTCGGAGGACGCGGTACGACCTGGTCCGCCGTGCTCGGCATCCTGGTCATCCAGTCGATCGCCTCAGGCATGGCGATCACGGACACTCCCGCCGCCCTCCAGTTCGTGATCACGGGCGGGGTGCTCTTCGCCGCAGTGGTCATCGACTCACTGTCACGACGCTCGCAGGAGGCACACGGGCGGGCCTGACGTGACCCGAACTCACGGGCCCCGCCGCACAGTCCGGAGCCGGCGCCCAGCCGGTTCTGCGCGAGCCGCCCTGGGCTTACGGCCCCCGATGCTGGTCGCGGACACCGGTTACGGCCCGAACGCCGACTTCCGTCGCGCTCCGGAGGAACGGGGCGAGCACCTCCTGGCCGTCGGGCGCGACCGGGCCGCAACGGTGACCTGACGCAAAGGATCCACAGCGGGTACGGCGTCCCGTCGAGTCGGGCTTCAGCGTCATGGCATGGAGGCCCCACGCACACCCTGCCCTCGAACTATGGTGTCCCACCACATGTCCGCCTGACCTGCGCCTTCCTACGGTGTCCCGACACGACCCGTCCCCAGCGAACATCCGGAAGTGGTGCACATGGCCTCCGCAGCAACCGCTCCACCAACGCCAGCCAGTCTCCAGCGCATCGTCGCCGCCAGCCTCATCGGCACCACCATCGAGTGGTACGACAACTCATCCGTTCAGAACTAGATGAATAAGTCCGATGTCTGATCTGGTCGTTCTTGAACTTCCCGTGCGGTGGTCTGTGATCCTGGAGGGACTACGACGGAGGGAACTGCGCGTATGTCGTCCGGGTATGGCTTTCACCCGTTGTCTCTCGGTGTGAGGTTCGTGTTGGAGCTGGTGGCTCTGGTGTGCTTCGGGCTCTGGGCATGGGCTGTCGTGCCTGGTTTCCTGCGGTATGTCTGCGTGGTTGCCGTTCCCCTGATCGTGGCCGTGCTGTGGGGAGTCTTCGCCACCCCAGACGATGCATCCCGGTCCGGGGGGACGGTGATTGCGACACCTGGTCCGCTGCGGTTCCTGCTGGAGCTGGCTGTGTTCTTCGGCGGTGCGGCGGCGTTGTACGCGGCGGGATCCCGCACTCTCGCCGTGATGCTCGCCGGTGTGCTGGTCGTGTACCACCTGCTGTCGTGGGACCGGGTCTTGTGGCTGGTCAGGCATTGAGTCCGCCCCAGCCGTATCAGGTTCGCGGTGCGTTCGGGAACACACGGAGGGTGTCCAAGATCGTTGCGTGACGAATGACCTGGACACTCTGCTGACCGCGCTGTACGTGAAGGTCGATGATGAGCTGGAAGCCAGCCGTTGGATGGGTAGGCCGCCGCAGCTGGCCGATGCCGAGCTGGTCACCCTCGCGGTCGCGCAGGCGCTGCTCGGCTTCCATTCCGAGACGCGCTGGTTGCGGTACGGGCACACGCACTTGGCCGCGATGTTCCCGTACCTGCCGCAGCAGTCCGGGTACAACAAGCGCCTCAAGGCGGCATTGCCACTGGTGAAGAAGGCGATACGGATGCTCGCCGTGGACACGGACTTCTGGTTCGACAACCACTGGATCGTCGACTCGACACCAGTGCCGTGTGGGATGTCCCGGCCGACAGCGAAACGTTCGGAGATGGTGGGCTGGGCCGGATATGGGTATTGCGCGTCCCACTCCCGGTTCTTCTGGGGCCTACGCCTGTACCTGGTTTGCACGCCGGTTGGCATGCCGATCCTGTGGGCCCTTGCGAACCCGAAGATGGATGAGCGCGAAGTACTGCAGTCCATGCTTGACGTCGAGGCCGGCCTGGTCACAGACAGGCCCGGACTCCTCCTGATCTCCGACAAGGGCTTCGCCTCCAAGGAGTTCGAGAACGATCTCGCGATGCGGGGCATCGAGCTGCTGAGGCCGTCGTTCAAGCGGGAGAAGAAGCGCAAGGGCGAGAGACTGCTCAAGTCCGTACGCCAGCTGATCGAGTCTGTGAACGACACGCTCAAGGGGCAGTTGGGCCTGGAACAGCACGGCGGCCGCACTCACGAGGGTGTTGCCGTCCGCGTCGCCCAGCGCATCCTCGCCATGGCCGCCACGATCTGGCACAACCACAAGACCGGAGCACCCATCATGCGCTCCCTCATCGCATTTGATCACTGAGCACATAGGACTTGCTCGTCTAGGGCCTGCGGTTTTGTCTCGTCTGCGGCCTCGAAGTCAGCACCGAACCAGCACGGGTACGCGGCCTGCTCACTGATGACGTGCGACCCAGCGCCCTCGTGGGTCAAGAGGCCGTGTTTCAGTACCAAGCGCCTTCTCGCCCTCCGTGGTCACCTTCATCTTCGTCATAGCGTTGAAGACCAGGTAGCGGCGGTCGTCGGGGCCGGCGGAGCGGAAGTAGTCGACAGCGCGGTCGCTGAACGACTTCATGCCGACGAGCCTGACGTACGCGTCGGTCAGCTCGCGCCGCACGTGCGGGAAGCTGGTGACGGAACGGCCGTAGAGGAGGCGGTTGTGGGCGTGGGTGACGGCCTCGTACATCGCGTGCTCGCACATGCCGATCGAGGCGGTGCACAGGTTGAACTTCGAGGAGTCGACGACGTTCTTGACCAGGTGGTAGGGCCGGGTGACGGCTGTCGGCGGCGAAGAAGACGTAGCCGTCGGGCCCCTCGACGTCGGTACGGCGGCCGAAGACGGAGACGAGTGCGGCGGCGTTGTCGCTCTGCCAGACCGGACCGAGGTCGAGGATCGTGACCTGCCAGGCGTACCAGTGGTCCAGGCCGTAGAAGCCCAGGATCTCGTTGAGCGCGGCGGTCCGGGCGGTGTCCCACCGCTTGTCCGGTTCCCCCTCCCCCGCAACGGACGACGGCGTCAGAAAGGTGGCGAACAGGCGCTCCTTCGCTGCGAAGGCGAGGAAGTCACCGAGCCACGCGCGGGTCCGGTAGTCCTCGATCAGCCGCTCCAGACGCGACACCAACACGCATGGCTCAACACCACCGGCACCCCAAAAGCAACGGCATTGGAGCGGATGACCCGGGGGGGTGATGTCACCGGTCCCGAGAGGCGCCGTCAGAGACGCTGATGAGAGGTCCGGCTACCGCCCCGCCGAGTGCAATGCCCGGCATCCCGCGGGCGGCAGGTCTGCATAACGTGGGGGCGGCCTGATGATGCTGCTCCTGTGCGCGCCTCTACAGCGAACTCGGACCGGCCATCACCGTCGGCGTCGGCGCCCGGTGGTCCTGCGGCGGTCGTCGCATCCTTGCGGGCGACGCCCCCGGCAAGGTGAGCACGGCCCCACCAGCCGCGGCATTCCCTCATGGTCAGCGTTCACCGCGCGATCCGCTGGTGTGGGCGAAGCGACCCCCGGTGTTATTCAATGAGGTGTGCGGTCAGGGATCTCGGTGCCCCGACGCACAGGTCCGAGTACAGGCGCTGCGCCGGGGATTGCTGAGGGAGCCGCATGGACTCCACACCCTCCCCCTCGTCCTCTTCGCCGTTTGACCAGGTCAGCAGCGCCCTGGGGCGCTACATCCCGCGCGGCGGAGCGGCAGCGGCGGCCGGTCCTGCGAGCGCGCGGGGCGACCGCGCCACCAGCCAACGCGTACCCGACAACCCGGCAGCCGACCGTCAGGATCAGATTCTCGGCGTGGTCATCCTGGACAGGGATCTGAGAATCACCCGCAGCAATCTGGACGCCCCCGTATTCGCGGGTCTGGACGCCGTGGCCGGGAGTCCTTTCGCCGATCTCCTGCCCGCCGGGGACGTACCGACGGTCACACGGCGGTTGCGGCAGGTCCTGGAGATCGGTGAGGCGCACGTCGCCCGGATCCAGCGCCTGCGGCGCGGCGACGGGTCGGAGCTGGTGGTCTCGCTGAGCATCCTGCCCGCCGCGCCGCCTCAGGAGGGCTTGACCGTCTCCGTGATCGCCATGGCCAGGAGGCTGCACCTGTACGCCGCCGAGACCGCGATCGGCACCTCGCTGGACATCGGCGAGACCGCGCAGTCGCTGGCGGAGTCCCTGCTGGCCTGGGGAGACGTGGCCGCCGTCGACCTCGACTTCGCCGTGTGGACGGGCGAGGGTGTCACCGAGCACGCGCAGGGGCGCATCCGGCTACGGCGGGCAGCCCTGGTGCCGGACCGGGCGTGGCCCGAGGGTTACGTGACTCCGGGCGGCGATCTTCCGAGCGACGCGAGTCGCCTGCTGGCACAGGCGGTACGGCGGGACGATGCCCCGCAGCCCATCGTCATACCCGACCGGGAGGCGGTCGAGCGGCTACTCGGCAGTCAGCGAGTGATCCGTGCCCTGGTGCCCGGTGACATGTCGGCGAGTGTGGCGTGCGTACCGCTGGTCCTGGACGGCGCGCCACCCGTCGTGCTGGGCGTGGCGGAGGTCTGGCGGCGGGCGGACTGCCCCTTCCGCGACAGCGAGTTGTTCGACCTGCAGGAACTGGTGGCCAGAACCGCCCATCACGTCGACCTGGCCCGTCAACACCAGCGCGAGCACACGCAGGTGCTGGCGTTGCAGCGCCGGCTGCTGCCCCGGACCGGCGGCCACACCATTGAGATCGCCAGCGTCTACCAGCCCGCCACGCCCGACAGCGCGGGCGTCGGCGGCGACTGGGTGAACAGCTTTCCGCTGCCGGACGGCCGTACCGCGCTGGTAGTCGGTGACGTCGTCGGGCACGGCCTGGGAGCCGCGGCAACCATGGGCCAGCTGAGCATGGAGGCCCGCGCGCTGCTGTCCGCGGGGCTGGCACCCGACGAGGTGCTGGAGCACCTGGACGAGACCGTGACGCTGCTGGACGACGCGGAGTCCGGGCTGGCGGCCGGCTACAGCGCCCTCGGCTCTACCTGCTGCATCGCCCTCTACGACCCGGTCAGCCGCCACCTGGCGCTCTCCAGCGCGGGCCACCTCCCTCCGGTGCTGGTGCTTCCAGACGGGCACGCGGGCCCGCTCGCGGTCCGCCCTCACCCCGGCCTGGGCGCCGAGTTCGCGCTGCGGGAGCCGTTCGACGTGCACACGTT
Organism: Streptomyces sp. NBC_00775; assembly: GCF_036347135.1. Lineage (NCBI taxonomy): Bacteria > Bacillati > Actinomycetota > Actinomycetes > Kitasatosporales > Streptomycetaceae > Streptomyces > Streptomyces sp. NBC_00775. The sequence goes on along the minus strand of NZ_CP108938.1, from coordinate 9,614,145 downwards.
CGACGCGCCCCCGGGCTCCCTGCTCGCCCTCTACACCGACGGCCTGGTGGAGGATCCGGCCCTGTCGATCGACGAGGGCATCAGCAGGCTGGCGGATGCCGTGTCCACGGTGCACCCCTGGGATGCCCTGCAGCAGGCCGCACGGCACGTCGTCTCCACGCTGGCGCCCGTGCGCCAGCGCGACGACGTGACCCTGCTGCTCGCGCGCATGATCGGCTACCGCAAGGGGGACACCGCGACCTGGCGGCTACCCGCTCGCGACGACGCGCCCGCCCGTGCCCGCGCGCACGTCTCCGCACTGCTGCGGCAATGGCACACCAGGAGCGACACCCAGGACGACGTGCCGCTGCTGGTCAGCGAGCTGGTCACGAACGCGGTGCGCTTTGCCGCCGGTCCCATCACGATACGACTGATCAGGGCCGGTGGTGGTCACGGCCTGCTGTGCGAGGTGGGCGACACCGGCAACGGCAGGCCGCGTCTGAGCCGGGGCGGCCTCCTCGACGACGGCGGGCGTGGCCTGCACATCGTGCACCGGCTCACCACCCGGTGGGGGGTGCGGTGGACGGACACCGGCAAGGTGGTCTGGGCGGAAGTCGCAAGATGACGCGGCTGCGGGGCGGGGCGCGGCCGGGCGTACGCGAGCGCGGCGAGGGCAGGGGCGGCGTGCGCGTCAGCCGGCGCCACCGACGGTACGGACGGCGCCCTCAGCGGTACCGGTGGCATGACCGGTGATGCGGGCGGCCCGTTCGCTGCTACGGGTGGCGCGGGCTCGCACTACAGCCACTCCCCTTCCAGGGCGGTGGCGGTGAGGCCCGGTGCCGCCGCGTACAGGACGGCGCGACTGCCCGACTTCTGTCCGGCGTCGTGCGCCCGCCTCAGGATGTCGAACACGGCGGCGCCTCCGCGGTTGCCGCTGGTGTAGCTGTCCCGGCTGTAGTCCAGCAGCCCGGACGGCCACGCGTCGGGCATCGTCTGCTCCATGTACTCCAGCACCCGGGTCCCTCCGGGGTGCGCGAGCAGCACGTCGGGGTGCCAGGAGTCGGGGTCGTCTTGGTAACGGACGCGCAGCCACTCCCACATCGCGGTGACCGTCTCCTGTACGGCGCGCGGCCCGCGCCGGTCCATCACGAAGTGGGTGCCGTCCGCCCGCGTTTCCAGGCAGTGCAGGTCTTGGGTGTCGGGCACGGTGTGGTGCCAGGCCGCGTCCAGCCGCAGCACCGACTCGCGCCTCGGGCGGCCCGTGACCACCGCGGCGACAGCGGTGTCCGCGAACAGCAACCGGACGATCAGGGACTCGAGGGTGTCGTCCGCGGGCTGGTAGGTCGTGCTCAGCGCCTCCGCGATCACGACCAGGACCACCCGATCGGGGTCCGCGGCCACGAGATCAGCCGCCAGGGCCAGGGAGCGGGTCCCCGCGACACAGGCCCACTGCGTGGCCGGCAGCAGCATCACGTCGTCGCGGAGCGCAAGTTTGTTGGCCAGGGCGATGTCCAGACCGGGCAGCGCCGGGGTGGTGGAGTGACTGGTGATCAGGCAGTCGATGTCCGAGGCGTCCAGCCCGGCGATCTGCAGGGCCCCGCGCGCCGCACGCTCCCCGTAGGACTGCACGGCCTCCCAGGCCGGCGCGGTGCGCTCCTGGACGGTTTGCGGCGCGGGTATCGCCTCGAGGGTGGCGATCACGCGGTCCACGTCCTGCTGGGTGAACCCGTCGCGTTCAAGCGCCTCTTGGGCGGTCCCGATGCCGACAGCCTGCAGGCCGCTGCCGGCGCCGGGCGCGACGGCGGTCTCCAGCGGCAGCATCCACCCGCGGGTCTCGATGCCCGTACTGGCCGCGATGCCGTCGATCCGCGGCGCCCACGCCGCATGCGGGTGCCGGTCGCGCACCTCCGCCACGATCTGGCTGGTCTCCACGGCGTGCTCGCCGTGAATCACGGCAGGAGGACAGAGGTAAGCGGCCATGATGGGCACCTTTCCAGGGGAACAAGGAGGAACGTCACGAGGGCTGCGTCATGGGCCGCTTTGGAACTTCGCGCCCATGCCGATGGGCTCCACTTCGGGAGTCGCTGTCCAGGTCGAGCATGGACGCGAAAGGGGCATTTATGCTGTGACTAAGACAACTTGGGCGGTCTTTGGAGGGCGTGATACGGCACACACCGCTGAAACAGAGGGGCCCTCAGAGCGGTTCCACAGGTCTTACCTGACTCGCCGTCAGTCGGGGGGTTGCCTGGTCCGGGCGCGCACCGCCGGCCGGCTGGTGTCGGCGCCCGCCGTGACGGTCCCGCGGAGGCGGCCTGCCGGAGGCCACCCGGCTGATGACGCGACACGGCATCGAACGACTCCCGATGGTCGACGAAAAAGACCGGCTCGTCGACATCGTCACCCGCCGCGACCTGCTCCAGGTCTTCCTGCGCTCCGCCGAGGAGATCTGGCAGGCCGTGCAACGTGAGGTGTTCGCCGACGCGCTCCGGCTCAGCCCCCAGATCTCCGAAGTCGCCGTCCACGACGGTGCGGTCACGCTCACCGGGCAGCTGGAAAGCGGCGCAGCGCCGCCGTCGCGGTGGGTCCGACGCGCCCGCTGGACGGTGTCGTCGACGTCGTGGACAACCTCACCTACCGCTTCGACGACAGGCACACACAGGCCACCGGACCGACCGAGCACGGAATGGCCGACGACTGGCTGCGCGAGTCATGAGCCCCCGGACCCCACCCACTGTCGGCCGGCCTTGCGGCCACGGGGGGGCAAAGGCCCTCGGACATGGTCGAGATGGCCCACCGATCGGGTCGGTCGCCCGCCCAGCTGCTGGTCCGACTCAAAGGGGCCCGCACCCCGGCCCGTTGGGCGCCGCTGCCCGACGGAACGTATCTGACACGGATCAACGGGGTCCGGCTGCGGATCATCGACGCGCTCATCGCCGTAACCACCGCCCAAGGACTGCGGCTGCAGGGACACTACCGATTGGCCACACCCTCCTCGATCACTGCCGCCATCCCGCCGCCGGACTGGCCGCGCTCCACCACGAACGCTGGGAGATCGAGTCGGCCTTCCACTCCCTGCGTCACACGCTGCAGACCGGACTGTTGCTGCGCTCCCAGGACCCGGCCGGTGTCCAGCAGGAGCTATGAGCACACCTGGCCGCTCAGGCTGTGCCTCGGACCATGGCGGAGGTTGCCGAATCCAGGCCCGGAACCGACCCGACCGCACCTCGTTCACCGTCCCCCTGGAAGCCGCCAAGGACCAGGTCATCGCCGCTGCAGGCGTGCTGCCTAACGGAGAACCAGGCCGGATTGGACAGGCTGTTCTGGAGAACCTGCTGCCGTCGCATCGGCTGCGAATCGCCCCGCGCCGCGTCAAGCGCCCGATCTCCCGGTACGCGTCACCGCCGGACCAGGCCCAGGTCCTCGGCGCGGCCCGCATCAGCGACGTGACCATCACCGTGGACCAGAGTCAACAGGCCCCGGTGGGTCGACTTGACCGGACGCTGCAGTTGATGCGGACCGACCCGGCACGTTCCTGGCGCGCCTGCGAGATCGCCCGGGGGATCGGCTTGGACGACGCACGCGGACTACGTGCCGAACTCGGCGGGTGGGTCCACGAGGGCATCCTCCGCAGGATCGCCCGCGGCGTCTACGCGATTGACGACGAGTGAAAACGTCCGGCTGCCAGCACGACCCCGTCTCCGGGGCGTTGACAACCGTGAACTCGCCTTGACTACGCGGCCTTGGAAGTACCCCGACGAGTTGCGTGAGCGAGCCCTCCGCGAGGTGAGGACCCCGGCCGCCCCGTCTCGCACGCCGTCCGGGACCTGGGCATCCACAAGAAAGCCCTGTGGCAATGGGTCCGCCAGGCCGAGGCCGACCAGGGCGAGCGGCCCGATCTGCTGACCACTGCAGAGAGTCAAACTGCTGCGAGGCCACTGCAGTGGCCTCGCCGACCCTTAAAGCGCGGCCCCGCTCCCGGCGGCCGTCATGCCAGCTCCAGGACGAGCTTGCCGACGTTCTCGCCACGGAAGAGCATCTGCAGCGTCTCGGGGAAGTCGTCCACGCTCCCTCTCACGACGTGCTCCTTGACCTTGATGCGGCCGTCGGCGATCCAGGCGGAGATGTCCTGCGCGGCCTGTGGATAGCGCTTGGCATGGTCGAAGACGACGAATCCCTCCATCCGGGCGCGGCGCACCAGCAGTGTCAGGTAGTTCGAGGGGCCCTTGACCGGGGTGGCGCTGTTGTACTGACTGATCGCACCGCAGACCACGACGCGCGCGTGCATCGCCAGCCGGGTCAGGGCAGCGTCGAGGATGTCGCCGCCCACGTTGTCGAAGTAGACGTCGATGCCGTCGGGGGCGTGCCGGCGCAGCGCCTTCCTGACGTCGTCGGCGCGGTAGTCGATCGCTGCGTCGAATCCCAGTTCGTCGGTGAGCAACGCACACTTCTCCGGCCCACCGGCGATGCCCACCACCCGGCAGCCCTTGGCCTTCGCGATCTGACCCGCGATGGTACCGACCGCGCCGGCCGCCCCCGACACCACGACGGTCTCGCCGTCCTTCAACGCCCCGACGTCCAGCAGGCCGAAATAGGCGGTCATACCGGGCATGCCCAGTGCGCCCAGATACGTCGAGGGCGGGGCGAGGGAGGTGTCGATCTTCATGGCGCCGTTGCCGTCGGAGACCACGTGCTCCTGGACGCCGAACATTCCGACTACGTGATCACCCGGCTGGAAGTCGGGGTGGCTGGAGGCGGTGACCTCGATGACCGATCCGGCGCGCATCACCTCACCGATGCCCACCGGCGGCAGGTAGGAGGGACGGTCGTCCAGCCAGCCCCGCATCGCCGGGTCCAGGGAGATGACGCGCGTGCGGCCCGTGAACCGGCCCGGGCCCGGTTCGTCGACGGGCCCCGCACAGTGCTCCCAGTCATCGGGTTCGACCTCGCCCACGGGGCGGGCTGCCAGTCGGATCTGGCGGTTGGTCGCAGACATCGCGCCTCCTGTCGTTGCGGCTACCCCTGACCATACCGACCAGTAGGTACGTCGGTTGCCGTGATATACGCCACAGGCCGCTCCGCCCGTCACCCGTCTACGGTTCACAGGCCGTCGAGCCGTCGATGGACGCCGCCCACCGGACGCCACGTCGAGCCCAAAAAGTGACTCCCCGCAGGCTCGCCCAGCATTCCAACCAGTCGGTATTGTGCGCACACCCTTCTCCACCAGCCGCCCCCAAGGATCCGAGCCGCATCGGAAGGCCACGCGATGACATATCCCGATGACGAGCATTACCCGCAGCCGGAATGGCCGCAGCCGCGGACCGAGCCGTACGGCCACGCCCCTCGGTACGAGCCGTACGGGCGGGGTCCGGGGCGGGAGCCCACCCCGTCCGGATACGACGACTCTCCGTACGACTGGTACGGGCAAGCCGCCCGGCAGGAACCGTACGCGCACGAGACGCATCGCCACAGCGCCGACCTCGCCGCCCTTCGCTCGGCCTACCGGGTGCTCCGCCGGGTCTCCACGATCACCGCGCTCGGCTCCTTCGTGGTGTACGTGGTGCTGTCCTGCTACGCACCGGGGCTGATGGGGGCCAGGATCACCGGGGAGCTGAGCCTGGGAATAGCCCTGGGGGTCCTTCAGCTCGTCGTCACCTTCGCGGCGGTCTTCTCGTACGAGCGCAGCGCACAACGCGCGGTGGACCCGTTGGCCCGCACCGTCAGGGAGCGGGCGGCCGGCCGGGCCCCGGGGGTGGCGAGATGACCGACTTCGACTCCGGGTCGCAGGCCACCGTCCTCGTCCTCTTCACCGCCCTGGTCACCGTCACGCTGCTGATGTGCGTGATGACGGGACCGGACCGCGACGACCTGACGAACTTCTACACCGGCTACCTTTCGCTCACCCCGTTCAAGAACGGCCTGGCCATTGCGGGCGACTACATCTCCGCGGCCACGGTGCTGAGTACCAGCGGCATCATCGCGCTCGCCGGATACGACGGCTATGTCCTCACGGTCAGCACCGCCTTGTCCCTGGTGCTGCTGATGTTCCTGCTGGCCGAACCTCTGCGCAACGCCGGCAGGTTCACCATGGGCGACGTCCTGGCCCGCACCATGCCCGGGCGGGCCGTGCGTATCGCTTCCTGCGTCGTTACGCTTTCGGCGACCCTGCCCTTCCTGGTCGTCCAGCTCTCCGGGGCCGGGTCGCTGCTCACCTTCATCCTGGACATCCCGCACGGGGCGGGAGCCAGGACGGCATGCATCGTCATCGTCGGCAGCCTGATGATCATTTACGCGGCGCTCGGCGGTATGCGGGGAACCGCGCTCCTTCAGATGATCAAGATCGTCATCCTGCTCGGTACCAGCGTCGTCGTCGCCGCCCTGGTCCTGCACCGCTTCGGCTGGAACCCCGGAGACCTGCTCAGGGCCGCCCAGCACGGCAGCGGCACGGGCCCCGCCTTCCTACAGCAGGGCCTTCAGTTGGGCACCTCGGCCGGCGACCGGCTGGACTTCGTCGGTCTCCAGATCACCGCGGTTCTCGGCGTGGCCTGCCTGCCCCACATCACCATGCGTCTGTTCTCCGCGCAGGACGTACCGGCCGTGCGTCGCTCCATGTCGTGGGCCGTCGGCACGGTCACCACCTTCTGCCTGCTCGTGATCATCTTGGGTACGGGCGCGGCAGCCCTGGTGGGGTCGCGGTCCATCATCGCGGCCGACCCGCATGGCAGGACGTCGGTGCTCATGCTGTCGCAGGTGCTCGGCGGGGCCCCCGCCTCCGCGGGTGCGACGATTCTCTACTCGGCCGTGGCGGGAATGGTGTTCATCACTCTGCTGTCCTCGGTCGCGGGGATGACCCTGGCCGCGGCCTCGTCGCTCGCCCACGACCTGTTCGCCCATGCGGCGCGACAGGGACAGGCGGAGCCGCGTACGGAGATGATGGTGGCGGCGTGGACGAGCGTGGCCGTGGGAACCGTGGCCATCGGGCTCGCCACCCTGGTCCAAAAATGGGACGTCGGCGTGCTGACCACTCTGGCCGTCTGCATCGGGGCATCCGCAGTGGCTCCCGCGCTGACCTACTCCCTGTTCTGGAGAGGATTCACGCGCACCGGCCTGCTCGCCACCCTCTATGGCGGCGCGGCCTGCGCGCTGGTGCTGATGGTCTTTTCCAAGGCCGTCTCGGGCACGCCGTCCGCCGTCTTCCCGACCGCCGACTTCCACTGGTTCCCGATGCAGTCCACCGGACTGGTCTCCATCCCGTTCGGTTACCTGGCGGGCTGGCTGGGCAGCCGTCTGGACCACCGGCGCCGCGGCGCTGACAGCCGGGAGAGCCAGCGGCTGTACGAGGAGAGCGAGGCACGTCTGCTCGCCGCAGCCGAATGACCAAGGTGGCGGGGGCGGACCGGGCAGGCGGCCTCGCTCCCGCCGCCTCAGTCCGCCCAGGGCAAGGCCCCGCACGGGCCCCACGGCAGCCGTATGCCGACACACGCGCCGCTGTGTGAGTCGGCGACCGCGATGGCCTGCGACGGTCAGGTGAGCGTGCCGGCCAGTGGTTGCTCGGTCCACACCGTTTTGCCTTCGCGGGTGTAGCGGGTGCCCCAGCGTTCGGCCATCTGGGCCACCAGGAACAGGCCACGCCCGCCCTCGTCGGTGGTACGCGCGCGGCGCAGGTGTGGTGCGGTGTGGCTGGTGTCGCTGACCTCGCACACCAGAAACCGTTCACGGATCAGCCGCAGGGTCGCAGGGCCACTGGCGTACCGGTAGGCGTTGGTGACCAGTTCGCTGGCGATCAACTCGGTGCTGAACGCCAAGTGCTCCAGGCCCCATTCGGTCAGCTTGGCCGAGGTCAATGCCCGAGCCCGGGCGGCGGCGAGAGGCTCCAGCGTCAGCTGCCAGGAGGCGACATCCTCCGGTGGCAGCATGCGGGTGCGGGCGATCAGCAACGCGATGTCGTCGCTGGGGTGCGCGGGCACGAGCGAGTCGACCACGGCTTGGCATGTCCGTTCCAGCTCGTCCGCAGGGCGGGTGAGCGCTGCGCACAGCTTGCTCAGGCCGATGTCTGCGTCGACGTTGCGCTCGCCGATGATTCCGTTGGTGTACAGGCACAGCAGGCTTCCCGCGGCCAGGTCGATCTCCCGGGCCTCGAACGGCAGGCCGCCCAGGCCGAGAGGTGGGCCTGCGGGCAGGTCGAGCAGGGCCGCCTGTCCGTCCGGACCGGTCACCACCGGAGGCGGGTGGCCCGCGCGGGCCACGGAGCACCGCCGGGAGACAGGGTCGTACACGGCGTACAGGCAGGTGGCGCCGACGACCTGCTCGCCCACGGGCCGTTCGCCGAATGCTTCCTGTTCGGCCGCCAGCAAGGTGATCAGGTCGTCCAGGCGGGAGAGAACCTCGTCCGGTTCCAGGTCGAGGCTGGCGAGCGTGTGTACGGCGGTACGCAGCCGGCCCATCGTGGCAGCGGCGTGGATGCCGCGTCCCACCACGTCGCCGACGACGAGGGCGACCCGAGCCCCGGACAGGGGAATGACGTCGAACCAGTCGCCGCCCAGGCCCGGGGCCGCGCTGGCCGGCAGGTACCGCAGGGCCACCTCGACGGCTGGCTGGTCCGGGACCGCCCGGGGCAGAAGGCTGCTTTGCAGGGTGAACGCGGTCTGCTGCTGCTGGGTGAAGCGCCGGGCGTTGTCGATGGCGACGGCGGCGCGCGAGCCGAGTTCCTGCGCAAGGATGAGATCGTCCGCCTCGAAGGGATCGGGGCGGCTCGAACGCCTCGCGCACGGGGCCGTCTGGGATACGGTCCTGCATGGTCTGGGCTCCTTGTACCGAAGGGGTTCGGATCAAGGCCCCGTCCGGCGTTGCAGTCGCCGAGGCGGGGCCGTCGTCGTGTCGGCGGCGCGGTGGTCACGTGGTCACGGGAGTGGTCACGGACGCGCTGTAGAGGGCCGACACAGGCCGGTACCGGGTGGCGGAGCCCTAGCCAGCTGAACTGGGGAAATGGTGTGCGTCGTCATCCGGCATCACCGGGCGACACGTCTGAACTCGAACTTTCAGTCAGCACAAAATCAGCACCGGAGCCAGCACCGCGCCGTCAAATCACCCCGAATTTCGCATCTCTGACACCGCTGGTTCTGCCGCCCGTAAAGCCCCTAGTCCTCCCCTGGTCCGGGTTTCGCGAGGCAGACGTGGAGGCCACGCTTACACTCCGGCCCCGAAGTATGTTGTCCCGCCACATGTGCGCCTGACGTGCGGATTCCTACGGTGTTCCGACACGTACCCGTCCCCACCACACACGAGGAAGTGGCGCACATGGCCTCCGCAGCACCCGCTCCACCGTCGCCGAACAACCTGAAGCGCATCGTCGCCGCCAGCCTCATCGGCACCACCATCGAGTGGTACGACTTCTTCCTCTACGGCTCGGCCGCCGCCCTCGTCTTCAACAAGCTGTTCTTCCCGGACTCCGACCCGCTCGTCGGCACGCTGCTGTCGTTCCTGACGTACGCGGTCGGGTTCGCCGCCCGGCCGCTCGGCGCGCTCGTGTTCGGGCACTACGGCGACCGGCTCGGCCGCAAGAAGCTGCTGGTGCTGAGCCTGCTGCTGATGGGCGGGGCGACGTTCGCCATCGGCCTGCTGCCCACGCACGCGACCGTCGGCGCCGCCGCCCCCGTGCTGCTCACCACGCTGCGTCTGGTGCAGGGCTTCGCCCTGGGCGGCGAGTGGGGCGGCGCCGTCCTGCTGGTGTCCGAGCACGGGGACGCCAGGCGGCGCGGGTTCTGGGCCTCGTGGCCGCAGACCGGGGCGCCCGCGGGGCAGCTCCTGGCCACCGGTGTGCTCTCACTGCTGACCGCCACGCTGTCGGACGACGCCTTCGGCTCCTGGGGCTGGCGCATCCCGTTCCTGCTCTCCGGCGTCCTGGTGGCCGTCGGTTTGTGGATACGTCTGTCTGTCGATGAATCGCCGGTCTTCAAGCAGGCGTTGGCGCAGGCCGAGGCCCGTAAGGGGGCGCGGGCCGAAGAGCCCGAGAAGCTGCCGCTGGTCTCCGTACTGCGTGACCACTGGCGCGACGTGCTGGTCGCGATGGGCGCCCGGATGGCGGAGAACATCAGCTACTACGTGATCACCGCCTTCATCCTCGTGTACGCCACCACGTCGGCCGGCGTCTCCAGGCAGACGGCGCTCAACGCGGTGCTCATCGCGTCCGCCGTGCACTTCGCCGTCATTCCGGCGTGGGGCGCGCTCTCGGACCGGATCGGCCGCCGGCCCGTCTATCTGCTGGGCGCCGCCGGAGTCGGCCTGTGGATGTTCCCGTTCTTCTCCCTCATCGACACCGGGGGTTTCGGGAACCTGGTCCTCGCCGTCACCGTCGGCCTGGTGCTGCACGGCGCCATGTACGCGCCCCAGGCCGCCTTCTTCTCCGAGATGTTCGCGACCCGGATGCGTTATTCGGGTGCCTCGATCGGCGCCCAGTTCGCCTCGGTCGCGGCGGGCGCGCCCGCACCGCTCATCGCGACCGCCCTGCTGTCCGACTACGGCAGCTCCACACCGATCTCCCTGTATGTGATCGCGGCGGCCGTCGTCACGCTGATCGCGGTGGGGGCCGCCAAGGAGACACGGCACCGCGACCTGGCCGAGGTCGACGCCCCGACCGACGATCGGCCCGTGGCTGCCCCGACGGCGGACGCCCGCACCGCCTGAACCCCCGACCCCACGCCCGCACTGACCCCCGTACGCGGCTGACGTGTACGGGGGTCAGTGCGGAGCTGCGGACGACAACCGGTACAGCCGTAGGGCGAGTTGGATCTCCAGCACGCGGGCCGGGCTCTGCCAGTCGTCCCCGAGCAGCCGCCCCACCCGCTCCAGCCGCTGCGCGACCGTGTTCACATGCACATGCAGGTCGTCCTTCGTGCGCGCCGGACTCATGCCGCACGCGAAGTACGCGTCGAGGGTGCGCAGCAGATCGGTGCCCCGCCGCTCGTCGTACGTCACCACCCGGCCGATGGTGCGGTCGACGAAGCCGGAGATGTCCCGGTCGCCGGCGAGCAGGAGCCCCAGAAACCCGAAGTCCTCGGCGGCGGCGCCGTCTCCGGCCCGGCCGAGCAGACGCAGGGCTTCCAGGCAGCGCTGCCCCTCCGCGTACGCCGCGACCACGGCGTCCGGGCGGGCGGCGAGCTGCTCGACGGGCGCGGAGGCGCCGACGGTGACCCCCTCACGCACGGCGGTGCCGAGGTCCCTGGCCGTACGGCGGGCCAGGGTCGTCGCGGTGTCGCCGGGGCCGAGGGGGAGCAGCAGGACGGTGCCGCCCTCGCGGGCCGCGGCCAGCCCGTGCCGGGTGGTGGCGAGATGGGAGGCGGCGGACCACAGGCGTCTGCGGGCGGCGGCCTCCTGGTCGGCATCGGCGGCTGTGGCGTCGAGCCGGGCGGCCAGCACCACATGGGGACCGTCGAGATCGGCGTGCAGGCGGGCGGCCCGCTCGCGCAGCAGACGCGGATCGCGGTCGCGGGCGTCCAGCAGGTCGTCCAACAGCTCGCCGCGGACCCGCTGTTCGGCCTCAGAGGCGGAGCGTCTGGCGAGCAGGAGCAGTGATGTGACCATCGCGGCGCGTTCCAGGGTGCGCTGGTCGACGGGGTCGAGGCCCGGATGCCCGCGCAGCATCAGTGTGCCGAGCAGTTCGCCGCCGGCCGCCACGGCGGCGACCCAGTCGTCCCCGTGCCGCACGGCGTGGCCCTCGGCGCGGGATGCCTCCAGAGCGGCGGTCGGTGCGTCGCCCGTCTCGGCGAACTCGACGGTGCCGTCGAGGACTTCGGACACGGCGGCGGCCACGTCGTGGACCCCGCCGCCGCGCAGCACGAGTTCGGCGAGCCGGTCGTGGACGTCCGACGCGCGCTCGATCACTGAGCTGCGGTCCCGGATGATCTCGTTGGCGCGGCCCAGACGGTCGAGGGCGGAACGGGTCTCCGTGAGCCAGTTCGCCGTGTCGATCGCCGCTGCGGCCAGGGCCGCGAACGAGCCGAGGAGGGCGATCTGCTCCCGCTCGAAGACCCGCGCGCGCCGGTCCGCCGCGAACAGCACCCCGATGACCTGCGGCCCGATCATCAACGGCACGCCGAGAATCGCGACGAGCCCTTCGTCCCGTACGCCCGCGTCGATGGCCCCGGTGTGCTGGAAACGCTCGTCCTTGAAGTAGTCGTCGGTGACATACGGGCGGGCGGTCTGCGCGACGAGTCCGCCCAGTCCCTCCCCCATGCCGAGCCGCAGCTGCTGGAAGCGTGCGGCCACCGAACCCTCGGTGACCCTCATGTAGGTGTCGCCCCTGGCCGCGTCGTTCAGGCTCAGATACGCGACGTCCGTGCCCAGCAGTGACCGGGCCCGCTGCACGATCGCCCGGAGTACGGCATCGAGGTCGCGCAGGCCCGCCAGGTCGTGCGCGGTCTCGAACAGCGCGGAGAGCTCGGCCTCACGGCGGCGCCGGCCCTCTATCTCCGAGCGCACACGCAGGGCCAGCAGCTTGGCCTGTTCGAGCGCGGCGATGCGCTCGGGCGGACGGCCCTCGGCGCGGGCGAGGAGCACCGGCTGCTCGTACGCGTCGGCGGACGCGCCTCTGGCCAGGAGTTCCAGAAACGGCGCCTCGGCGCTGTCGGCGGAGCGCTCGGCGGATTGCACGTGATCGCGGGACATGCTCACAGGATTACGCATCGGCGGCCCGGCACCAGGGCCCCTGTGGACAACTCATGACGTGCTCCTGACCGGCTCCGGCTCAGTGCGCGGTCCAGCCGCCGTCCAGCGCCAGCGACGTACCGGTGATGAAGGCCGCCTGCGGACCGCACAGATAGGCCACCGCCTCCGCGACCTCCGCCGGCTCGATGAGCCGCTTGACCGCGCTGTCCTGCAGCAGCACCTCGGCCAGCACGCGCTCCGCCGGAATCCCGTGCGCCTGCGCCTGGTCGGCGAGCTGCTTCTCGACCAGTGGGGTGCGCACATAGGCGGGGTTCACACAGTTCGAGGTGACTCCATGGGGTGCGCCTTCCAGGGCGGCGGTTTTCGAGAGCCCCTCAAGACCGTGTTTTGCGGCCACATACGCCGATTTGAACGCCGAGGCGCGCAGCCCATGGACCGACGACACATTGACGATACGGCCCCAGCCCTGCCCGTACATATGGGGCAGCGCTCCGCGGATGAGCCGGAACGGTGCCTCCAGCATCACGGTCAGCACGGTGTGGAAGACGTCGGGCGGGAACTCCTCGATGGGGCGCACCAGTTGCAGCCCGGCGTTGTTCACGAGGACATCGGTGCCCGCGGCGGCCTGTTCCGCCGCGTCGAGGTCGGTGAGGTCGAGGACACGCGGCTCGACGGTGCCCGCGAGACCCTGGGCCGGTTCGGCCAGCGCGTCCAGGCCTGCGGCGTCCCGGTCGACCGCTCGCACCTTGGCTCCGGCGGCGGCGAGCCGTAGCGCGCACGCGCGGCCGATGCCGCCCGCGGCGCCGGTGACGAGGGCGGTTCGGCCGCCGAGGTCGAGGGCGGAGGCGTGGGGGCCCGAGAGGGCGCTGGGCGCGGTCATGTCTCGACCCTAGGCAGCGCTCTCGCCCCGGCCGATATGGCCACCACACACACTTCAGCCTCAGGTCATAGGGTCGAACCATGTAGGTACGTCGGTCAGTGCCTGCTTGATCCGGAAGCGTGCGTGCTCGTTCAGCTCCGGCAGGGCGTCCACGTCGAACCAGCCGACTTCCAGCGACTCGTCGTCGTTGACACGGGCTTCGCCGCCGACGGCCCGGCAACGGATCGTGATGTCCATGAACTGACAGATGTCGCCGTTCTCGTACGTGATCTGCTTCAGGGCCTGTACGAGGACGACGCGCTCGGGAACACACCGTACGGCCGTCTCCTCGTACACCTCGCGGACGGCGCAGGCCGCGGGCTGCTCCCCCGGGTCCGGCATTCCGGCGATGACCGCCCACTTGCCGGTGTCGGCCCTGCGCCCGAGGAGCACCCTGCCCTCGTCGTCGAAGACGAGGGCGGTGACGCCGGGCAGCCAGAGCAGCTGCTGCCCGGCGGTGGCACGGATCGTGCGGATGAAATCAGGAGTAGCCATGCACCGACCCTAATGGGCCGGTGCCATGAGCCAGTTGTGCTCCGGGACCCGGTCCTCAGACGCCGGTGCTCCGCCGTCCGCGGACCGCCGTCGCCACGCCCCAGCCGAGCCCGCCCGCCGCGACGAGCACCAGGAGCATCTCGGGGAGGATCCCGAGCTTCGTGGCCGGGGTCTCGGAGGAGCGCAGCGGCACCTTCTGGACCAGCGAGTCGGCCACGAACATCCCGGTCTTCTGGGTGATCTTCCCGTCCGGCATGATCACGGCGCTGACGCCGCTCGTCACCGGCACCGTGACGGTGCGGCTGTGCTCCACGGCGCGGACGCGGGACATGGCGAGCTGCTGGTAGGTCATCTCGCTGCGGTCGAAGGTCGCGTTGTTGCTGGGCACCGAGATCAGCTGGGCGCCGTCGGTGACCTCGGAGCGCACCGCCCAGTCGAAGGCGGCCTCGTAGCAGGTGACCAGGCCGACCTTGGTGCCGTCCATCGTGAACACGCCCGGCTTGGTGCCCCGGCTGAAGTCCTGACGGACCATGGTGGTCCAGTTCTTGTTGATCGCCCCGAGCAGCGACCGCATCGGGAGGTACTCGCCGAAGGGCTGGACCTGCCGCTTGTCGTACGTGTCGACGGCGCCCTTCTCCGGGTCCCACAGGATCTGCTCGTTGTAGAGCTTGCCGTCCCGCTCGACGACGCCGCCCACCGAGATGGGGGCGCCGATCGCCTTGGCCGCCCGGTCGATCACGGCGCGCGCGTCGGAGTTGGCGAACGGGTCGATGTCGGAGGAGTTCTCGGGCCACAGCACGAAGTCGGGCTGTGCGACTTTGCCGGCCTTGACCTTGGCGGCCAGCCGCTCGGTCTCGCGCGCGTGGTAGTCGAGGACCGCGCGCCGCTGGGCGTTGAACTCGAGCCCCGCACGCGGCACGTTGCCCTGGATGACCGCGACGGTCGCCGTCCCGTTCTCGGCCTTGTCGCTCACCAGCGTCCGTGCGGCGAGCGCACCCACGACAGGGACGGCGACGCTGAGCAGCGCCACCGCCGCTGCGCCTCGCTGGACGGCACGGGTGCGGCGGCCTTCGAGGACCAGGCGCACGATCTCGTAGAGACCGAAGCCGCTGAGCACGACCGCGAAGCCGAGCACCGGGGTGCCGCCCGCCGCGGCGAGCGGCAGGAACACTCCGTCGGCCTGCCCGAAGGCGATCTTTCCCCAGGGGAAGCCGCCGAACGGCGCACGCGCGCGTGCCGCCTCGCCCGCGATCCACACCGCGGCCGCCCACACTGGCCACGCGGGCAGCCGGGAGATGACCGTGATGCCCGCGCCGACGAGCGCGATGTACACCGCCTCGACCGCCGCAAGGGCCAGCCACGGACCGGGGCCGACCTCGACACCGGTCCACACGAGCAGCGGCAGCAGGAACCCGAGGCCGAACAGATAGCCGAGCCCGAGACCCGCCTTCCAGGTGCGGCCGCGGAGGGTCCAGGCGAAGACCGCGAAGGCCGGCAGGGCGAGCCACCACAGGGTCCGTGGGGGAAAACTGACGTACAGCAGCACTCCGGAGAGCGTCGCGGCGGCGGCCGGAACGAGGCGCCGCACCAGTCCGGCACCGCGCGAGGCGGGTGCGGCCTGGGGTTCGAGCTGTTCCGGCTCGTCTACGGTGGTTGCGGTGGCGGTCACTCGGGGAGTGTACGGCGCGTGACCTGGGCGCCGACAGCACGGTCTCGTCGGCCCCGGTGGGAAAGCGGCTGTCCGGCAGGACGCTCCGCACGCATCTGCAGCAACGTTCCTGCGCAACTTGTCCACAAACCGGCGCATCACCCGTTACGGTGTGCCCGAGCCTCTGACCTGCGGCCGGATGCGGCCACGGCGGCCGGGGCTCGGCATAGTCGGGGGGCGACGGGGTGGGGTCCACGGGGATGACGTCCGCGGCCGATTCAGCGGCCGCGGGCGAAAGACGCAATGCTTCGGACGCCACGGGCGTGATCGTGCTCGCGGCATGCGCCGTCTGGTCGTTGATCACAGCGGCCGCGCACGACGGCAGGCCCGAGGGCGTACTGCTGGCGGTGCTCGCGGTGGCTGCCGGTTACGCCTCGGGGCGGATCCTCGGGGCACTCCTGCCGGTCGCCGCCCCCTGCGCCGGGGCGCTCGCCGGACTCGGCCTCGCGATCGTCACTCCCGGCCCGCAGATCAGCTTGCCGCTCGGACACACGGGCGCCACGGCCGCGCTGCTGACGCTCTCCGCCGGAGCCGCGTGCTGCGCGGCCTGGGCGGCACGCACGCAGGCGCTGCGCCTGGCGTTGAGGCTGCTGGCCGCCGGGATCGCGGTGACCGCGGCGCTGCTGGGGTCGACCACCGGGTTCGTCACCTGTACCGGGGTCCTGCTCTGTTCGCTCGCCGCCGCCCGGATGCGCCGCCGCGCCCTGGGGCTCACGGGCCTCGCGCTCACCGCGGCGCTCGTGACGGGAGCGACCTGGGCGATCGCCGAGGACGCGCTGCCCGACGGTCTGACCGCCTCCCTGGAGGGGCAGCTCACCCAGCACCGGGTCCTGCTCTGGCACGACGCGCTCCGCCTGGCCCGCCAGGATCCGGCGCTGGGTGTGGGGCCCGGACGCTACGGAGAACTCAGCCCGACGGTCACGCAGTCGCTGCTGCCCGACGGCAAACCCCACTCCGCGCCTCTGCAGCAGGCGGCCGAGCAGGGCGTGATCGGCGTGGCACTGCTCGCCGCGGTGTTCTGCTGGGTCCTGTACGCGCTGTGGCGCACCCCGCGCCCCACACCGATCGCCCTGACGGCGGGCGCGGCCCTGACGGCACTGGCCGCCATCGCGTCGATCGGCAACGCTCTGAGCTTCACCACGGTGACGGCCGGCGCGGGCCTGCTCGCGGGGCTCGCCACGGCACGGCCGCTGGTCGACGAGGGGCAGCACCTCATGGAGGGCGCGGACCGTTCGCGGGGCGACCGTCTGGGGCCGTGAGGGCGTTACGCCACGGCGGCCCGGTCCAGGTCAGACCAGGGTGCCGGGGGTGGCCGGCCGCAGCCGGTCACGGATGATCCGTACCGCCGCCTCCGCGTTGTCCACCGTGATCGTGAACGTATGACCGTCGCCGAGCCGCAGCACCACGCCCTCGCCGCGCCGGACGATGACGGCGGTCCCCAGCTCGGGCCGCCAGCGGTAGCCCCAGCCGCCCCACTGGCGCGGGGTGACCTGGGGCGCGAAGTCGGCGCCGACGACCTGTGAGAGAGGGATGCGGCGGCGCGGCAGACCGATGTGGCCGCAGCGCACTTCCACGCAGTCCTTGTCGACCTTCACGGCCACGTGCACGAACGCGAGCGTGCCGAAGAGGATGAGCAGTCCGGCCGCGATGCACCCGACCACGGACATGACGAGCGGGGCCGTGCCCGACGTCCAGACGGAGTCGACGGCCAGCTCGATACCGAGCGCCAGGCAGGCGGCGCCGCCGAGCGCGGGCAGCCACTGGACGCGGTTGGTCGCGCGACCGGTCCAGATCTCCGGGTTCGGGGTGTCTTCGCCGTGGGGGTGGTCCCTCATGTCAATGAGGGTACTCAGGTTCCGCACCGCGGGCACCGTGTTGCTGAGCGTCACTACTCCGGGTGGAGGGTCGCCGTACGGAGGGCGTTCACGCGGTGGCCGACCATGGCCGTACGCAGAGTGACCGTCGGTCAGCGCGCCGGGCTGACCGCCGACAGGAGGCGGCCTTCCGCATACGCGAGCGCGGTCGCGGGCAGCACGCCCTCCTGGCCGCTGAGCATGACCGTGAGGCGGGATTCGGCGGGTGCCCCGGGTTCCGGGAGCTCACCGATCCTGCGCAGCGCCTGGGCGGCGACCGCTCCGGCCGTGCCATGAAGGATGAGGGGCGCGTGTCCGGGCTTCTGCACGGCCGCGCGGATGCGCTCGCCGACCAGTTCGTAGTTGGTGCAGCCCAGTACGACCGTCGTCACGTCGTCGGGGGTGAGTGCGGCGGCCGCGGCGATCGCGGCGTCGGTGGCCGCCTCGTCGGCGTGGTGCACGGCGTCCGCGAGCCCCGGGCAGGGCACTTCGGTGACCGCCACGCCATCGGCGAACTCACGGATGAGACCGCGCTGGTAAGGGCTCCCGGTGGTGGCGGGTGTCGCCCAGATCGCGACGGGCCCGCCTCCCGCGGCGGCCGGTTTGATCGCCGGGACCGTGCCGATGATCGGCAGATCCGGTTCGAACCGTGCACGCAGCTCGGGCAGGGAGTGGACGGAGGCCGTGTTGCAGGCGACGATCAGGACATCGGGACCGTGCGCGGCAGCGGCCTCGGCGACCGCCAGGGCGCGCCGTGTGATGTCCTGTGGCGTGCGCGGCCCCCAGGGCATCCCGTCCGGGTCCCAGGAGAGCACGAGATCCGCGTCGGGTCGCAGACGGCGTATCGCGGCCGCGGCGGGAAGCAGGCCGATTCCGGAGTCCATGAGCGCGATCTTCACCCGGTCACGATAGACGATGCGCTCCGACGAGTCGGTCCGGTGGGGCAGACTGCGCCCGTGAGCGCCATTGTGTGGATCGCCGCCGGATCACTCGCCGCCTGGTTGTGGCTGCTGCTCTGCCAGGGCTTCTTCTGGCGCACGGACATCAGGCTGCCGGCCCGCACGGACCCGGACGACTGGCCCTCCGTCTGCGTCGTCGTCCCCGCGCGCGACGAGGCCGCCGTGCTGCCCGCGAGCCTGCCGTCGCTCCTCGCCCAGGACTATCCCGGGCGGGCGGAGGTCTTCCTCGTCGACGACGGCAGCTCGGACGGCACCGGGGAACTCGCCCGTGAGCTCGCCCGCACGCGCGGGGGGCTGCCGCTCACCGTCGACTCGCCGGGAGAGCCGCCGGAGGGCTGGACGGGCAAGCTCTGGGCCGTGCGCCACGGCATCGGCCTGGCACGCGCGCGTGCACCCGAATTCCTGCTGCTCACGGACGCGGACATCGCCCATGCCCCGGACAGCCTGCGCGAGTTGGTCGCGGCAGCGCGTACCGGTGGCTTCGATGTCGTCTCGCAGATGGCCCGGCTGCGCGTGGAGAGCGTGTGGGAGCGGCTCGTCGTGCCCGCCTTCGTCTACTTCTTCGCACAGCTCTACCCGTTCCGCCGGATCGCGGTGAAGGGCTCGCGGACGGCGGCCGCTGCGGGCGGATGTGTCCTGCTGCGCGCGGATGCCGCCGAGCGGGCGCGGATTCCGGACGCGATCCGGCATGCCGTGATCGACGACGTGGCGCTCGCCCGGACGGTCAAGGGATCCGGCGGCCATGTCTGGCTGGGGCTCGCCGACCGGGTGGACAGCGTGCGGCCGTATCCGCGACTGCACGACCTGTGGCGGATGGTCTCGCGCAGCGCGTACGCCCAGCTGCGGCACAACCCGCTGCTGCTCGCCGGGACGGTCGCCGGTCTTGCGGTGGTCTACCTGGCGCCACCGGTGGCTCTCGCGGTGGGCCTCGCCGCGGGAAACGCGTGGGCGGCGACGGCCGGGGGGCTCGCGTGGCTGCTGATGACGGTCACCTATGTGCCGATGCTCCGCTACTACCGGCAGCCCCTGTGGCTCGCTCCGCTGCTGCCGGTCACCGCGTTCTTGTACCTCCTCATGACCGTCGATTCCGCGGTGCAGCACTACCGGGGGCGCGGCGCGGCCTGGAAGGGCCGCACCTACACGCGCCCCGGCACCGCGCTCGACGAGAGCTGATCGCTCACTTCCTGCCGGGGGTCCAGTTCATGCCCCACCCGTAGGCGTAGTCCACGGTGCGCTGCGGGCTCACGCCACGCTCGGGGACCAGGTAGCGGGCCTCGCGCTGGACGACCAGGTCGCCGCCGTTGTTGGTGATGAGGGCGAGGGCGCAGACGGTCGAGGGCACCGTGCACTCGTCGAGCGAGAAGTCGACCGGGGCGCCGCCCAGCGGTTGCAGGGTGACCGTGGCGTGCAGGTCGGCGAAGGAACGCGCTCCTTCGTAGATGGTCACGAAGATGAGGATGCGCCGAAAGCTCTGCTTGTGGTCGAGGTTGATGGACAGGTTCTCGCCACTGGCCACGGCGCCGGTGCGGTCGTCGCCGTCGAGATGGATGTACGGCGGCTGGTGCAGCGCCCCGAAGGCGTTGCCGAGTGCCTGGACGACTCCCTTGCGGCCGTCCGAGAGCTCGTACAGGGCACACAGGTCGAGGTCGAGGTCCGCGTGCATCGCGACGGCACGGCCCCGCTTGCTGCCCCATCCCGAGAACTGC
Source organism: Streptomyces sp. NBC_00775 (assembly GCF_036347135.1). Lineage (NCBI taxonomy): Bacteria > Bacillati > Actinomycetota > Actinomycetes > Kitasatosporales > Streptomycetaceae > Streptomyces > Streptomyces sp. NBC_00775. The sequence continues at coordinate 9,593,866 of NZ_CP108938.1, read as the reverse complement.
TTGCGCACCTGCCAGTTGAGGTTCACGCGCATGGCACCGGACGTGCCGCCCTGCTTGGCGAGCGAGACCGAGGGGGCCTCCTTGGTGAGCGTGACCTTGGACAGGCGCACCGGAGCCGAAGGAGCCGTGGGCGGGGCGGTCGGCGGAGCCATCGGGGGCGGGGCCATCGTCACGGGCGGGGCGACCGGCAAAGGCGTCGTCCCCGGCGCAGGCATGGTCACCGGTGGAGCCACGGGCGGCGGACCCTGGACGCGGGTGCCGGGCGCGGGCGGCGCGGCGGCGGGTGCCGCGTGCTGCGGCTCGTCCACCGTGATCCCGTAGTCCGTGGCCAGTCCTTCGAGTCCGCTGCTGTAGCCCTGTCCGACCGCGCGGAACTTCCAGGCGCCCTGGCGCCGGTAGAGCTCGCCGAGCACGAAGGCGGTCTCAATGGTCGCGTCGGCGCTGTCGAAACGTGCGACCTCCGTGCCCCGCTGCGCGTCGAGCACCCGGATGTAGAGGCCCGGCACCCGTCCGAAGGTGCCGCCGTCGGCGGAGGCGGCCAGCACCACCGTCTCGATCGCGGGCTCGACGCGCGTGAGGTCGACGAGCAGTGCGTCGGTCACCTGGCCACCGGTGTCCCGTTTGCCCTCGTGCCGCACGGCGCCGGAGGAGTGCGACGGCTGGTTGTAGAAGACGAAGTCGCCGTCCGAACGGACCTTTCCGGAGACCAGCAACAACGCGGAGGCATCCGCGTCGGGTACTCCGGGTCCTGAACGCCATCCCAATTCCACGCGCAGCGCGGTCGTCGGGACAGGAACATTCGATCCCTTAGACATTGACATGTACGCCCCCATCACGTGTCTCCGCGCCGGGCCGCGCCTCGAGCAGTCCGCGGGCCCCCTCCGAGCCAAACCTAATCCCCCGACCCATCGAACTCCCATGACCCGCACAGGAAGATCCATGGTCAACCGCCGGTAACCCGCCAGGAACTCGGCCTTTACACGATCTGAACCCTCTTTGGCGTCCTTTTTTGCCGAGTTCGCTCGCATTGGGGATCCCGCGTCACTGCCGACACGGAAAACAACCCTCTTATCGGTCTCCCCAACCAGCACATCGTGGGCTTAACTTATGTGCCATGACCTCCCCCCGCTCCACCTATGGCGGCGGTTACTACTCCGCCTTCCAGGACACCCCGATCTACGACTCCCTCGTCGCCGAGCGGGGCACCCCCCAGATCGCTCCGATCCGGGTTCCCGCCGCCTACGACACGGGCAGCCATTTGCCCGCCCTTCCGTCGGCGCTTCCCGCTCTGCCGGCCGGCCCTTCCCATCAGGCCTCGTACGGCTACCCGCAGGCCCAGCAGCCCTCACCGCTCCAGCAGGCCCCCGCGCCGTACATCCCGCAGCAGGCGGGGGGACCGCGCGGTTACCCGGGCGGCCAGCCGCAGCAGCAGCGCCCGATGGCGGCCGGCACCGGCTACGAGGCGATGCGCCCCGCGGCTCCCCGTCCCGCTCCGGCTCCCTACCAGGATCCGTACAACGGCCAGCAGTACCGCGGCTACTGAGTCATTCGCACCGGATTGTCGGTGCCTGCTGGCACCATGGGTGTCATGGGGAACGCGGAGCTGCACTCGATCCATGTCCATCCGGTCAAGGCGTTCCGGGGCCAGTCACCCCGGGAAGCCGTCGTGGAGCCCTGGGGGCTGGCCGGGGACCGACGCTGGGTACTGATCGACGACGGGGGAAAGGTCGTCACGCAACGCCAGCAGCCACGTCTGGCACTCGCCGCCGCCGAGCTGCTGCCCGGCGGCGGCATACGGCTGTCCGCGGAGGGCCGCGAGCCGGTGAACGTCCCCGTGCCCGAGCCGGTCGGCACGACGACGCTGGACATCTTCGGCGACAAGGTGGAGGCCGTCCTCGCCGACGCCGCCGCGCATGCCTGGTGCAGCGACTATCTGGGCGCCGACGTGCGCCTCGTCCACATGGACGATCCGGCCACGCGCCGGCCTGTCGACCCTGATTTCGCACTCCCGGGCGAGACCGTCAGCTTCGCCGACGGCTATCCGCTGCTGGTCACCACACTCGCCTCGCTGAAGGCCCTCAACTCCTTGATCGCGCAGGGCGAGCACGCCCATGAGGGACCACTCCCGATGAGCCGTTTCCGGCCGAGCGTGGTCGTGTCCGGCACCACCGCCTGGGCCGAGGACGACTGGTCCCGGATCGCCATCGGCGAGGTCACCTTCCGGGTCGCCAGAATGTGCGGCCGATGCGTCGTGACCACCACCGACCAGGACTCCGCCGAGCGCGGCAAGGAACCCCTGCGCACCCTTGGACGCCACCGCCGCTTCGGCGGCCAGCTGGTCTTCGGGCAGAACCTGGTCCCCGAGTCCCCCGGCACGGTGCGCGTCGGCGATCCGGTCATCGTCCTCGAATAGCCCGTGCGATCCAGTTCCGCGAATGGGCGTTCACGGAGGGAACCCGGGCCGCGGGCACGATCGTTGAGACTTCGTGAGGAGTTCATGAGAGGCCCATGGGGAGGGTGATTTCGCTCTCTCTTACCCGGGCTCTCGCGTGAACGGCTCCGCTGCGGGTTATCACGGACGCGGAAGGGGGTGCGGGACGGTGCGAGCTATCAGCGGACTCTGGCGCTGGCGGCACAATCCGCTGCGCCGCACGACCGATCTGGCCGAGGCCTGGCTGGCCCTGGCGGCCGTCCTGCTCGTCCTCGTCGCCGCGCCCCTGCTCGGCGCCGTCGTCGGGGCCGCGGCCCAGGACGCCTTGCAGCGGTCCGTGCGGGAGCAGCGTCAGACCCGCCACGAGGTGGCGGCCACCGTCCTCAAGAAGCTGTCCCGCAGCCCTCTGGAGCCCGACCCCGAGACATCGTCGGTACGGGACGCCCACAGTCGCGTACTGGCCGACTGGACGGCACCGGACGGCACCGCGCGGCACGGCACGGTGACAGCCGCCCTCAAGTCCCCCCACCACGGGGACCACTTCACGATCTGGACCGACCTGCACGGCCGAATAGTGGGCCGCCCGCTGGACAGCGCCACCGCGACGACGCACGCCGTGCTGGCCGGGTTCGGCGCGGCCCTGATGTGCGCGGGACTCGTCGAGGGCGGCAGGCGGCTGATCCTCTGGCGCATGGTCCGTCGCCGGTATGCCCGTTGGGACCAGGCGTGGGACAGGGCGGGCCCCGACTGGGGCAGGACCGGCACCGGCAGCTGACAGCCTTTCCGCTCCGGTCAACCGGGCGTCCCCGCGCACGCTACGGTGGACCGGCCGAACTGTTCGGCACCGTCGTGAGAGGCTGTCCTTGATCCCGACGGGGTTTCAGTACGGCCTCGCAGGACCCGCGTACGACGAGGTGGGGGCACAACAGCGCCATGGCACAGGGCACGGTCCAGGTGACGCACACCGGCACCTCGCGGTGGCGGCGCCGCACGGGAGAGTACGCATCGCTGGCCGCCGCCCTGGAGGCCGCCGCAGACGGCGATGTACTCACCGTCGCTCCCGGCACCTACCGGGAAAACCTGGTGGTGCAGCGCGCGGTGACGCTGCGCGGCCCCGAGGGCTTCCCCGGCTCCGTGCGCATCGCGCCGGTGGACGGGGTGCCGCTGACCGTGCGCGCCTCCGCCGTGGTCCAGGACCTGCATGTGGAAGGCCAGGACTCGGCCGCGCCCGCGCTGCTCGTCGAGGAGGGCACGCCGGAGCTCCTGGACGTGCGGATCGTCACGCGGTCCGCGGCCGGGATCGAGGTACGCGGAGGGGCCCGTCCGACCGTGCGGCGTTGCACGGTCGACAATCCGGCCGGCATCGGCATCGCCGTACTGGACGGCGGCGGTGGGGTGTTCGAGGAGTGCGAGGTCGTCGCGGCCGGTCAGTCGGGCGTCGCGGTCCGCGGGGGCGCCCATCCGCGTCTGGAGCGCTGCCGGGTGCACCACGCCTCCGGCGCGGGCCTGTCGGTGACCGGTGAGAACTCGTCGCTGGAGGCCGTCGGCTGCGAGGTGTACGAGGTCAAGGGTTCCGGGGTGCAGATCACCGGGCGGGCCACGGCTCATCTCACCGACTGCGATGTGCACCGTACGACCGCGGACGGCGTCACGCTCGACACGGACGCGGTGCTGACGCTCGCCGACTGCCGTATCCACGACATCCCGGAGAACGCGGTCGATCTGCGCTCGCGCTCGGTCCTCACGCTGACCCGCACCAGCGTGCGGCAGTTCGGGCGCAACGGCCTGTCGGTCTGGGACCCGGGCACGCGCGTGGACGCCAACCAGTGCGAGATCTTCGACAGCACGGGCGACTACCCCGCGGTGTGGGTCAGCGACGGCGCGACCGCGGTCCTCGAGTCGTGCCGGGTGCACGACGTCCCGGACGCCCTGTTCGTGCTCGACCGGGGTTCGCGCGCGGACGTCGTCGACAGTGATCTCTCCCAAGTGCGGAACACGGCCGTCTCGGTGAGCGACGGCGCCACCGCACAGCTGGACGACTGCCGTATCCGGGACGCCGCGACGGGCGCCTGGTTCCGCGACCACGGCAGCGGCGGCACACTGTCCGGCTGCACCGTGGACGGCACACAGACCGGCGTGATCGTCACCAAGGGCGCCGATCCCACCATCGAGCGCTGCACGGTCACCTCACCGGCCGAGGCGGGCTTCTACGTGTCGGCGGGCGGCCGGGGCAGCTTCCTCAACTGCCGGGTGACGGACAGCGGGGGCTACGGCTTCCATGTGATCGACGGCTGCCGCGCGACGCTGAAGAAGTGCCGTACGGAGCGTTGTGCGCGCGGGGGTTACGAGTTCGCGGACGGCGCCGGGCAGGGCGCCGGCGGTGGCCCGGTCGTCGAGGACTGCACGAGCGACGAGAGCGCCGGCCCGCGGCCCCCGGCGCACGAGACGGCCGTACTGACGTCGAGCCCGTCACCGAGCCTGCTGGGCGCGATCCCGGGCCAGCGCACCACCGAGCAGGAGCCGCTCGTGGCCGTCGCGGAGCCCGCGCAGCCGGCGCGCACGTCGAAGGCCGTTCTCGGTGAACTCGACACGCTGGTGGGCCTGGAGAGCGTCAAGCGTGAGGTGCGGGCCCTCACCGACATGATCGAGGTGGGCCGCCGGCGGCAGCAGGCGGGCCTCAAGGCGGCCTCCGTACGGCGCCATCTGGTGTTCACGGGCTCCCCCGGCACCGGCAAGACGACGGTCGCCCGGCTGTACGGCGAGATCCTCGCCTCGCTCGGTGTGCTGGAGAAGGGGCATCTCGTCGAGGTGTCCCGGGTGGACCTGGTCGGCGAGCACATCGGCTCCACCGCGATCCGTACCCAGGAGGCGTTCGACCGGGCGCGCGGCGGCGTGCTGTTCGTCGACGAGGCGTACGCGCTGTCGCCGGAGGACTCGGGCCGTGACTTCGGGCGCGAGGCCATCGACACGCTGGTGAAGCTGATGGAGGACCACCGGGAGGCGGTGGTGGTGATCGTCGCGGGCTACACGGCCGAGATGGAGCGGTTCCTTTCGGTCAACCCCGGTGTGGCGTCGCGCTTCTCACGAACCATCACCTTCAGCGATTACCTCCCCGAGGAGTTGCTGCGGATCGTGGAGCAGCAGGCCGAGGAGCACGAGTACCGGCTGGCCCCGGGCGCGGCCGAGGCACTGCTGAAGTACTTCACGGCGATCCCGAAGGGACCCGCCTTCGGCAACGGCCGCACCGCTCGGCAGACCTTCGAGGCGATGGTCGAGCGGCACGCGGGGCGGGTCGCCCAGCTGGACGAGCCGAGCACGGACGACCTCACGCTGCTCTATTCGGAGGATCTGCCGGAGCTGCCCTGAGCGTCACCTCCGGGCCGTGGCCCGGGCAGATCCGGCCGCAGTCGCGCCAGCAGCCGTTCACGCTCCTCGGCGAAGGCCGGGTCCGCCTGGTAGTCGGAGTGGCCGAGGATCGGCGCGGGCAGCGGATGCCGCTCGGTGCGTCCGTAGGCGAGCGGGTCCTTGAGGGCCTCGCGGTCGACCTGGGGGCCGCAGTCGCCGGGCAGCCGGACGGGCCCGCCTATGGGGTCGGTCAGGCGGTACAGATTGCGCCAGCAGGCGACCTCGCGGTGCAGCGAGGTGAGAGCGGCCGGGCCGAAGTGGGCCGGGAACCAGCGCCCGTACAGTCGCTCCAGGGGGGAGCCGTAGGTGAGCAGGGCGACCCGTTTGCGTACGGACGGCTTCAGCTGCCAGGCCGCGGCGGCCGCCAGCACACTGCCCTGGGAATGCCCGGAGAGCACGAGCCGCCCGCCGGTGGCGCGGATCCAGGTCACCATGCGCCAGGTCAGATCGGGCACGGCGCGCTCGGCGTAGCACGGCGGTGCGAAGGGGTGGGCGGCGCGCGGCCAGAACGTGCCGACGTCCCAGAGGATGCCGATGGTGCGGCGGGCGGCGGGGTCCTTGTAGGCGCGGCGGCCCCAGGTGACGAACAGTATGAAGCCGAAGCCGATCAGCCAGGATCCCAGCGCCTGCGCGGTCTCGGCGGCGCCCTGGACGAAGGCGTACGCCCCCTGCGCGGCCGTGCCCGGAGGCTCCTCGGCCGTCAGGGCACCCGTCAGGGCTCCGGCGCCCAGGAGCAGCGTCACGAACGAGATGACGCCGACCATGCGGGGCGCCCGGTCGGTGAGGGCGGCCATCGCGCGCGTGCTCGCGATGCGGCGGGTGCGGGCGGTGTCCTTGGGCTCTCCCTTGTAGTCGAGCTCCACGGCGTCCACCTCCTGGCTCCGCATTTGCCAGGTCCGCCGGGCCAGCCATCCCATGAGGGCCAGCAGTACGACGAGCAGCGGAGGGATCACGGACGCCTGCCAGGTCAGCAGGACGGGCGGACCCGGGATCGAGTCCCGGGTGCCGTCCAGCCAGTCGGCGACACGCTGGGAGACCCCGCCGGACATCACGCCGCCCAGCGCACAGGCGAGCATCGCGACGGCGGGACCGGCGAGGCCGCGCATCGCGGTGCGCGTGTCGGGACGGGTGCGGTACAGGATGCGGGCGACCACGCCGAGTGCGATGACAAGCAGGCACTGGAGGAGGGCGATGGCGCCGAACGTCATGTCGCCGGGCAGTCGCCGCGCCGAGTGCCAGTCCGGCCGTGACCACCCGGCGTACACCAGGGTCAGGGCGAGCAGGGCGATCGAGCTCATGGGCAGCCAGCGCACCAGGGTCTGGTCCAGTTCCTGGTCGAGCCGGTTCTCGCTGCGGCCGCGGCGGCAGACCACCCACAGCACAATGGCCGCGCCCACGACAAGAGTTGCGTCCAGGAGCCGGCCCAGCGTGTCGAGTACGGCGGGGCCTCCGGAGGCACGGTCGTAGCGGGCGGCGGAGGTGCCGACGGCCGCCGCGATCGTCAGGAAGCCCGCGGCGGTGTGCGCGGCGCGCAGCCGGGCCACCAGACGGCGCCCGTACCAGAAACCGGGCCGGCCGAGACCGGTGCGTCCGGTCTCCTCGTCGGGCTCCGCCCTGCGGGACATCGGCTGCTGCGACTCGTACGCGCTCCAGGTGCGGTGGGACAGGTACCACAGGAGGCCGGTCAGGGCGGCGGGCACCAGGCAGGCCAGGGCGAGCCGGCGGCCCGGCTGACTCCACCAGCCGCCGGACCCGGCCGGTGAGAGGAATCCCAGCCAGGAGTGTTCCCGGGCGCACGCGCGCGTGCCCGCGCACTGCCAGGCGGTCAGGTCGAGGGCGACCTCGCAGGCGGCGGCGACCAGCAGCACCGTGAGGGTGAGTCCGGCGAGTCGCACGAGCAGGCCGTACAGGCGGATCGTCCGCTTGCGGCCCCGGGTGGTGGGGCGCATCCAGTGCGCGAGGTTGACGACCATGAAGGGCAGCAGCAACAGCCACAGGGCGCGGGCGCCGTTGCCCGAGGTGAGGTTGCACCACACATAGGCCTCGCGCACCGGCTCGCCGCGGTGGTCGTCGGGACGCTGTTCCGCGTCGGCGTCGTCGACGCGCCGGTAGACCGCCGCCGTCGCGTCGCCGGTGATCCGGACCGTCCGCGGATCGCCCAGCATCTCCTCGGGTGTGGTGCCGCCGACTCCGTGGACCAGGAGTTCAAGGGCGGTTTCGACCCCTTCGGGCCGCTGCGCGGGGCTGTCGAGCTCCCCGGTCGATCCATGTTCCCGTGCACGTTCCACTGTTCTGCACTTCCCCCGTGCCGCCTGTTGCGTGTGTCATGTGCAGGCACAAGGATCTCCACTCCGGGGGTCGCGCACACCGGTAGTCACGGAATCTCCCCGATACGTGTGAAAGTGACGGCACCGGAGGGACCCGGTGTCCGTGCGGGCAGTGGCGCGACTGTCGGTGACCCGTGCGAGGATGGGTCGTCCTCAGGACCTCGGACAAGGAGAATGTCCACGTGGGAGTGGGTTCGGACGGAGTGACGGGCAGTGGGCGGCGAAGGGACCGGAGCGGGCGTGAGTGAGAATCAGAACCTCCTCGCGGAGCAGCGCCGTGCCCTGATCCTCGACGAGGTGCGACGCCGCGGTGGCGTCCGTGTGAACGAACTGACCCGGAAGCTCGGCGTCTCCGACATGACGGTCCGCCGCGACCTCGACGCGCTCGCCCGTCAGGGCGTCGTGGAGAAGGTGCACGGCGGCGCGGTGCCGGTGGTCGAGGCGAGCACGCACGAGCCGGGCTTCGAGGCCAAGTCCGGTCTGGAGCTGACCGCCAAGGAGGACATCGCGCGCGCCGCCGCCGAGTTGGTCGCGCCGGGCTCGGCGATCGCGCTCTCCGGTGGCACGACGACGTACGCGCTGGCCCATCAGCTCCTTGATGTGCCGGACCTGACCGTGGTCACCAACTCGGTACGCGTGGCGGACGTGTTCCACTCGGCGCAGCGTTCCTCCGGTCAGCGGCAGGGCGCCGCCACGGTCGTCCTGACCGGTGGGGTGCGCACGCCGTCCGACTCCCTCGTCGGGCCCGTCGCCGATCAGGCCATCGCGGCGCTGCACTTCGATGTGCTCTTCCTCGGTGTCCACGGGATATCGGTCGAGGCGGGCCTGTCGACGCCGAACCTGGCGGAGGCCGAGACCAACCGGCGGCTGGTGCAGTCCGCGCGGCGTGTCGTCGTGGTCGCCGACCACACCAAGTGGGGCACGGTGGGCCTGAGTTCGTTCGCCGCGCTCGAACAGGTCGACACGCTGGTCACCGACGCCGGGCTGCCGGCCGAGGCACGCGCGGAGATCGCGGAACACCTGAGGCGTCTGGTGGTGGCCGGTGAGCCCGGAGACGGTACAGACATCTGACGGTCCGCCAGCTATGGTGACGCTGCCCTCCAGGGCGTCCCCGCGCCGCCCGTGACGCTGCTCGCGCCACCCACGGCAGGGGCGCGCCCTGGTCACCGCCCAATGCCGCCCGGGACTCCGTTCCCGCTAGGGGGTTCCGTCCATGGCACGCCGTCTGCGTCCGGTGGGACTCGACTTCATCGAGACCGCTCCACTGCGTCTGGTGTTCGCGCGGGAGGTGGCGGCTTCCCCGGAGGCGGTCTTCCACGCGCTCGCCGAGGACGTGTCCGGCTGGAGCGAGTGGTTCTCGGCCGTGACGCTGGCCCGGCCGACCCAGGACGGCGCCGGGCGCGAGGTCCGGCTCAGGGGCGGCACGCGTTTCGAGGAGGCGGTCCTCGCGGCCAGGGCTCCCGAGGTGTACGCGTACCGGGTGGACGTCACGAACGCGCCCGGGGCCCGCGCCCTGGCCGAGGAGTGGCGACTGACGCCGGCCGGGAAGGGCACGCGCGTCCAGTGGACCTTCGCCACCGACGGCGCAGTACCCTTCCGGCTGGCCCTGAGGCTCGGGCGGGCGGGCCTGGGCCGCGCCTTCCGCGACGCGGTGATGGCGCTGGACCGTCGGCTGGCCTCCACTCACGCCTGACGCAACAGCCGACGCGCGCTCGGATCACGTACGCCTGATGTCACAGGCGGCGCACGCCCGACTTCATGTACGCCTGATGTCACAGGTCGCGCACGCCCGACGTCACGAGCGCCCCGCCGAGGTCAGGCCGGCCAGACGCCCGTCTCCAGCAGGGAGGTGATCGCCGCCGTGTACGGCGCGATGTCCAGCCCTTGTTCGGCCAGCCACTGGTCCGAGTAGTACTTGTCGAGGTAGCGGTCCCCGGGGTCGCACAGCAGCGTCACCACGCTCCCCGAGCGCCCCTCGGCCACCATCTCGGCGACGATCTTCAGCGCGCTCCACAGGCCGGTGCCGGTCGAGCCGCCCGCCTTGCGGCCGATGGCCTGTTCCAGGGCTCGTACGGCGGCGACGCTCGCCGCGTCCGGCACCTTCATCATCCGGTCGATGGCGCCCGGTACGAAGCTCGGCTCCATGCGCGGCCGTCCGATGCCCTCGATGCGTGAGCCGCAGTCACAGGTGACGTCCGGATCGCCGGTGGTCCAGCCCTCGAAGAAACAGGAGTTCTCCGGGTCGGCGACGCAGATGCGGGTGTCGTACTGCATGTAGTGGACGTAGCGGGCGAGGGTCGCCGAGGTGCCGCCGGTACCGGCCGTGGCGACGATCCACGCCGGTTCCGGGAATCGCTCCAACTCCAGCTGGCGGAAAATGGATTCGGCGATGTTGTTGTTTCCGCGCCAGTCCGTGGCCCGTTCCGCGTAGGTGAACTGGTCCATGTAGTGGCCGCCCGTCTCGACCGCGAGCGCGGCGGACTCCTCGTACATCTTGCGCGAGTCGTCCACGAAGTGGCACTGCCCGCCGTGGAACTCGATCAGACGGCACTTCTCGGCGCTCGTCGTGCGCGGCATGACCGCGATGAAGGGCACGCCGATGAGCCCCGCGAAATAGGCCTCGGAGACCGCCGTCGAGCCGCTGGACGCCTCGATGACGGGACGGCCGGGCCGGATCCAGCCATTGCACAGCCCGTACAGGAAGAGGGAGCGGGCGAGGCGGTGCTTGAGGCTGCCGGTGGGGTGGGTCGACTCGTCCTTCAGGTACAGGTCGATGCCCCACTTCTCGGGCAGGGGGAAACGCAGCAGGTGCGTGTCGGCCGAACGGTTGGCGTCGGCCTGGACCTTGCGGACGGCTTCTTTGAGCCAGGCCCGGTACTCCGCGTCACTGTGGTCGACATCGAGGGTTTCGCCGGTCCGGGTCTGCTGGGGGCTGCTCACGGCGGGGCTCCTTACACATCGCGCCGACGCCGGTTCAGCTGGTCGGACGCCTCGATCATAAACACCTTGCGCACGCTTCTCACCTGCATAAACACACCTTTGAGCAGCCCAAAGGCACCCCTGGGGGACGGTTCGGCCCGGCGACGGGGGCGCATCCCGGAGTGTGCTTCCGCCGGGGCCGTCACCTCGCCATGCGCACTGGTGCTCGTCGCCGCCTGCGGGCAGACTGCACCGCACGGGGCGTGTCCGCGTGCCGGCCGCCTCGCGCGAGGCGGTGGCCGGAGCGGTGCACACTGGGTCACGGCCCGACGCGGGACCACGACAGGGCACAGCCGAAGCGCACAAGGGGGCGGGGCATCATGGCGGAGCCGGAGTTCACGGCCACAGGCGTGCGGATCGGGAAGAGGCTGCGCTCGCTCACCCGGGCCGGACAGGTCCGGATCAGCGACGGCAGGCTGCAGTTGCTCACCAGTTACGGCAGCGAGATCGACAGCGCGCCGGTGCAGGCGGTGCGCGCGTCGAAGCCCTGGTTCGCCCACGAGGACCGGGCGCTGGCGGATGTCAACGGCACGCGCTACTCCCTCATACTCGGTGAGCACGATCCCGCTCCCGGCAAGCCGGGGCCGCCCTCGGCGCGCCGGTTCATCGACGCGGTACGCAAGGCGGCCGGACGCAGCGGCTGAAGCAGTACGCGGGGCGGCAGGGCTCAGCTGCTTGAGCGATGACGTGTGGCAGCGGGGCGCGGCGGCCGGAACAGCGGCCGCGGTGGCGGAAAGTGCCGCGAGTTGCAGGACCGCACCCCCTGAGTCACGCTGGTCTCACATCACTCTGGGTTTACCGGCGATAACGCTGCGAACCAGCCCGCCGGCCACCACAGCAGGCGGCCGTTCCACTCAGCCACCCTGCTGGATCCGATCTCCGTCTTCTTCCGGACCTCAATTCGGGGAGTCGCAGCCGTGATCAGCCAGCCAAGCAGGCATTGCACGGTGGAGCTCCAAGCCCTGCCGTCGCGGATCGGCCAGGTCCGCAGAATCGTCTCTGCGCAGTTGCGCTACTGGCATCTGGACCCCTTGATAGACCGGGCCGCGCTCGGCGTGACCGAGCTGCTGACCAACGTCCACCGGCACGCCCAGCCCGACAAGCTGTGCACCGTGGAGATCGAGCTGCTGCTCGACCGGCTCACGGTCTCGGTGCACGACCACGACCCCCGCCTTCCCGAGGTGCGGGACGCGGACCCGGGCGCCACCTGCGGACGCGGCCTCGCCATGGTCGCCGCGGTGAGCGAGAGCTGGGGTGTGCGTCCCGACGGCGAGTCGGGCAAGGTCGTGTGGTTCACGCTTCCGGCACCGACGCCCGTGCTGACGGTGCCCCTCCGTCCGCCGCACGACACGGCCCGCGAGACCACGCGCAGGCACGCCGTCGACGGGCGCAGGCCGGAACACGCTCCCGCCCGGTCCGCCGTTGCCGGCTGACCGGGCGGTGACCCCCACCTGGCACATCGCAGGGTCGTACGTCCCTCGGTGGCTCACTCGGTGGCGATGGCGCGCAGCACGTCCAGGCGTGCCGCCCGCCGCGCCGGGCGCAGGCCCGCGAGGGCTCCGGCCGCGAGGCCCACCAGCGCCACCACGGCGAGCCGCGCGGGCGGCAGCGCGAAGGCGAAGGCGCTGTCCGAGGCGCCGTCGGAGGCCTTGACGAGCACCCAGCCGAGGAAGGCACCGAGGGCGAGCCCGCCCGCCGTGCCGAACGCGGCCACCAGGACCGACTCCCAGCGGACCATGGCGCGCAGCTGCGCCCGGGTCTGTCCGACGGCCCGCAGCAGTCCGAGTTCACGGGTGCGCTCGTGGATCGCGAGGGTCAGCGTGTTGGCGATGCCGAGCAGTGCGATGAGCACCGCGAGGGCGAGCAGCGCGTAGACCAGGGTGAGCATCATGTCGATGCCACCGGCCGAGGACTGCGCGTACTCGTCGCGGGTCTGCACCTCGGGGTTGCCGTACTGTTCCGAGACCTTCCGCACCGCCGCCTTGCCGTCGGCCGTGCTCACGCCGTTCCTGAAGGAGACGGCGACGAGCGTGTCGGAGTCCTGAGTGCGGTGCGGGGCCCAGGCGGCGCGGGTGATGACGTAGTCGCCCGCGAGTTCCGACCGGCCGTAGACCGCGCGGACGGTGAAGTTCTCCTTCTTGCCGTCGGTGAAGGCGAGCTGGGCCGTGTCACCGGTCGTGAGGTGCTGCTTGTCGGCCTCCTTCCTGGTGAGGGCGAGGCCGTCGGTGCCCAGGTCGTTCAGCGAGCCCCGTACGTCGCCCAGGTCGAAGACCTTGCCGAGCGTGACCGGGTCGGTGACCGTCAACGCGCGCCCCTTGCCGTTGACTTCGGCGACACCGCGGCCGAGGCCGACGGCGTGCTCGACGGTCGGCTGCCGCGCGATCGCGGGAGCCAGCTTCGGGCTCAGTCCGCTGCCGCCGGCGCCGAACGAGGGGCTGCTGACGGCGACATCGCCGGCGAAGGACCGGGCGACCGTCTGGTCCATGGTGGCCTTGAGCGACGCGCCGAAGACCGTGAACAGCGAGACGACGGCCACGCCGATCATCAGGGCACTCGCGGTGGCGGCCGTCCGCTTCGGGCTGCGCAGCGCGTTGCGCCGGGCGAGTCCGCCGGTGACGCCGCGCAGCTTGTCCAGGGGGCTGCCGAGAACCCGTACGGCTGTCGACGACGCGACGGGGCCGAGGACGACGAAGGCGGCGAGCGCCAGGACGGCGCCGAGGCCGGCGAGCCACAAGGACGTACTGGCCAGTACGCCGGTGAGGGTGAGGGCGACCGCCAGGGCCGCCAGACCACCGCCGGCGATCGCCCGCCCGCGCGAGGCCCCGGACTGGTCGACGGCCGTCTCGCGCAGTGCGGCCAGCGGAGCGGTGCGTCCGGCGCGTGCGGCGGGCAGCAGCGCGGAGCCGAGGCAGACCACGATGCCGACCGCCAACGGGAGCAGCATGGACAGGCCGCTGATCACCAAGTCGCCTTCGGGGAAGGGGAATCCGATGGCCGGGAACAGTGCCTGCAGCCCGGCCGCGACACCGATGCCGCCCGCGAGGCCCACGGCCGACGCTGTCACGGCGACCACACTCGCCTCGACCAGGGTCGAGACGGTGATCTGGCGGCGGGAGGCGCCGAGGGCGCGCAACAGGGCGTTCTCGCGGGTGCGTTGGGCGACGACGATCGCGAAGGTGTTGTGAATGGAGAAGGTCGCGACCAGCAGCGCGATGCCGGAGAAGACGAGCAGGAAGGTCGTGAAGATGGTCAGGAACTGGCTGGAGATCATGTCGGTGTTCTCCTGCGCCGACTCCTGACCCGTGATGGCCTCAACTCCCTGGGGCAGGACTGGAGTCAGGTCGGATACAAGCCTCTGCTGACTGACGCCGGGGCCGGCCCGCACACGGATGCTCGCGGCCTCGCCGGGCTTCGCGGTGAGGTACTTCTCCGCGTCGGCCTGCGTCATTCCGGTGAACGTCACCTGCGCCATGCCGTCCTCGCCGCCGAAGGTGGCGAGGCCCACGATCGTCACCCTGACGGGGTCGGGCGTACGCAGGGTCGTCGTGTCGCCGATCTTCAGGTCGCCCTTCTTGGCGGCGCCCCGGTTGACGACGACCTCACCGGACTTCGACGGAGCGCGGCCCTCGGCGAGTTGGTACGCGTTGAGCTCGGTGTCCTCGATCCAGTTGCCCGCGAGAGTGGGCGGGCCCTGGCCACCGATGGACTTGCCGTCGGAGCCGACCAGCTGGCCCGCGCCCTGGATGTCGGGCACGGCGGCCGCGACACCCGGAGTCTTCTCGATCGTCTTCACGAGGCCGGTGTCGACGGGCCGGCGTACGCCCTGACTCTCGCCGGGCGTGGTGATGGTGTCGGCACTGCGGACGACGGCGTCGGTGCCCTTCGTCGCGTTGCCGAACATCGTGTCGAAGCCGGCTCGAAGTGTGTCGCCCATGACGAGTGTTCCGGCCAGGAAGGCGACACCGAGGAGCACCGCCAGGAACGTACCGGCGAAGCGTCGTTTGTGGGCGCGCAGGGACGCGACACTGATGCGCAGCGAGGCGTTCATGACCGGGCCCCCGCGCCGTCGAAGGCCTTCAACCGGTCGAGGACCTTCTCGGCCGTCGGGGACTCCATCCGGTCGACGAGGCGTCCGTCGGCGAGGAAGACGACCTCGTCGGCGTGCGCGGCGGCGACCGGGTCGTGGGTGACCATGACGACCGTACGGCCCATCTGGCGCACCGCACGGCCGAGGAGGTTCAGGACCTCCTCGCCGGAGCGGGAGTCGAGGTTGCCGGTGGGTTCGTCGGCGAAGACGACGTCGGGCTGTCCGGCGAACGCCCGTGCCACGGCGACGCGTTGCTGCTGTCCGCCGGAGAGTTCGCCGGGGCGGTGGTGGAGCCGGTCACGCAGGCCGACGACGTCGATGAGCGCCTCGGTCCACTCACGGGAGCCCTTGGATCCGGCGAGGTCCATCGGCAGGGTGATGTTCTCCGCGACGGTCAGCGTCGGGACCAGGTTGAACGCCTGGAAGACGAAGCCGATGCGGTCGCGGCGCAGGAGTGTCAGGCGCCGGTCGTCGAGCGTGCCCAGTTCGGTGCCGCCGATGAACGCGGCTCCGGAGGTGAGCGTGTCCAGGCCCGCCGCGCAGTGCATCAGGGTGGACTTGCCGGAGCCCGAGGGCCCCATGATCGCGGTGAAGCGCCCGGCCGGAAAGCCGACGCTCACCCCGTCCAGGGCCCTCACGGCGGTGTCTCCGCCGCCGTACACCTTGACGGCGTCGGTGACACCCGCGGCATGACGCGTCGTGGTCGCGCTGGTCACGCCGCTCCCCCCTTGCCCGTACGCCCGAACTGCTCGTCCAGGACGGAGAGCCGGCGCCAGTACTCGTCCTCGTCGATCTCGCCGGAGGCGAAGCGGCGGCCGAGCACGGCGATCGGCGCGTCACCCGTCGGGCGGGAATCGCCGTCAGGGCCGAAGCCGCCGCCCATCGCGCGCCACGGGCCGCGGCGACCGCGTCCGACGGTGCGGCGCAGGACGGTCACGACGCCGATCACGGCGGTTGCCCAGATCAGCGGGAAGAAGAGGATCCACGGGCCGGGTCCGCCGTCCCAGTTCGCCAGGGTCTGCATCTGAGGTCATCTCCTCGGTGGGATCTGTTGCGATGCTTCGAGACTCGCTCCGGGACGGGGTCCGCGTCGTCGTACGGCCAGCGGCCGTGCGTGTACCTCCCCGGGAGTACGCGGGGAGTCGCCGACTGCTTCCTTCAGCCCTCGACGTCTGTACCTACTAGTATGTACAGTGGCTTCATGAGCACTCCGGAGCGACTGATCGAGTCAACGCGCGAACTCCTGTGGGAGCGCGGCTACGTGGGTACGAGCCCCAAGGCCATCCAGGAGCACGCGGGCGCGGGGCAGGGCAGCATGTACCACCACTTCAAGGGCAAGCCCGATCTCGCCCTGGCCGCGATCCGCCGCACCGCCGAGGAGATGCGGGCCACCGCCGAGGGCGTACTGAGCTCGCCCGGGTCGCCGTACGAGCGCATCGAGGCGTATCTGCGCCGTGAGCGTGACGTCCTGCGCGGCTGCCCGGTCGGGCGGCTGACGATGGACCCGGACGTGATCGCGAGCGACGAGTTGCGCGCCCCGGTCGACGAGACGATCGACTGGCTGCGCGAGCGACTGGCCGGAATCGTCGAAGAGGGCAAGAAGCAGGGCCAGTTCGCGCCCACGCTCGACGCGGAGGAGATCGCCGCGACGATCCTCGCGACCGTCCAGGGCGGCTATGTACTGGCCCGCGCGTCCGGCCGGCCCGCCGCCTTCGACACAGGGGTCCGGGGACTGCTCGCCCTGCTCTCGCCTCTCCGATAAGGAAGTTCACTTACGTGCACATCACCAGGAAGCGCCCCGACACCCAGCAGGGACCGGCTGAGAACTTCACGGGGACGGTGTGGCTCGACGAGGTCGCCGTACCCGAATCCCCCTCCCGGCTGCGGATGTTCAACGTCCACTTCGCGCCCGGCGCGCACACCGCCTGGCACCGCCACCCGCACGGTCAGGTCCTGCACGTCCTGGAGGGCGAGGGCCTGGTGCGGCGCAAGGGGGGTGACGTCGAGGCGATCCGCGCCGGCGACACCGTGTGGATCGAGCCCGGCGAGTGGCACTGGCACGGGGCCGCGCCCCGGACCTTCATGACACATCTAGCGGTCGTCGAGGCGGCCGAGGACGGCACGACCACGGAGTGGGACAAGCACGTCGGATCGGATGAGTACCCCGCCTGAGGAGGCACCCGATGCACGCCATGCAGTACGAACTCACCTTCCCCGCCGACTACGACATGGACATCATCCGCAGGCGTGTCTCCCGGATCGGGCACCTGCTCGACGACTGGGACGGGCTCGGGTTCAAGACGTATCTGATGCGTGAGCGCGGGGTGGACGGTTCGCCGGTCAACCAGTACGCACCGTTCTACCTGTGGAACACCACCGAGGGCATGAACTCCTTCCTCTGGGGCGGCGCGTTCCAGGGGCTCGTCAACGATTTCGGGCGGCCGGTGGTGCAGCACTGGACGGGTCTCGCGTACGAGGAGGGCGGCGCCGCCGGGTCGCCCGCCAAGGTCGCGGTGCGTCGGCGCCGGCCCGTGCCCGAGGGAGTGGACCTGTCCGAGGTGACGGAGGAGGCCGTGCGCGAGGCGGGGCGACTGGCCGCGCTGGACGGCGCGGTCTGCGTGGCGGCGGCCGTCGATCCGCACCACTGGGAGCTGGTGCACTTCTCGCTGTGGGACCACGACTCCCCCAAGGCGTCGGGGGAGATCTTCCAGGTGCTGCACCTGTCGGCACCGGAACGCGACCGGCTGCCGCGGGGTCGGCAGTGGTGAGCACTGCCCCTCACGCCCTCGCGGAGACAGTCCGTACGGTCCTCGGGGACGTGCGCCCCGAGGACCTGGGCGTGTGCGACGCGCACGACCACCTCTTCTTCGGCAGCCCCCAACTCCCCGGCCAGGAACTGCGCGACGCGTCCGCCGCGCGGGCCGAGCTGGCCGCGTTCCGCGCGCAGGGCGGCACAAGCGTGGTGCAGTGGACGCCGTACGGCCTGGGGCGGCGCGCCGCGGACCTGCCGCTGCTGGCCCGCGACACCGGCGTTCAGGTGGTCGCCGCGACCGGGCTGCACCAGGCGGCGCACTACACGCCCGAGTCGCTCTCCGAGTTGCGCGACAAGCTGTCGGCTCTCTTCGTCTCCGAACTCACGACAGGCATCGGCACCTCCGGGGTCCGGGCCGGACTCATCAAGGTCGCGGGCGGCTTCCACGCCCTCGACGCTCACGCCCGCTGGACGATGACCGCCGCGGCCGAGGCCCACCACGCCACGGGGGCGCCGATCGCCGTCCACCTGGAGCTGGGCACGGGCGCCCTCGACGTACTCGACCTGCTGTGCGGCGAGTTGGGCGTGCCCCCGCACCGGGTGATCCTGGGCCACCTCAATCGCTCGCCGGACTTCGTGGTGCAGCGCGAGGCCGCCGAGGCGGGCGCGTACCTCGCCTTCGACGGTCCTTCACGCGCCCACCACGCCACCGACTGGCGTATGCCGAACGCCGTACGCGCCCTCGCCGACGCCGGTTTCGGCCACCGCCTGCTCCTGGGCGGCGACACGACGACCGCCGCCGCCCGCTCGGTCAACGGCGGCCCCGGGATGCCGTATCTGCTGCGACGGGTGCGCCCGAGGCTCGAACTCGCCCTGGGCAGGGACCTGGTGGACCGCATGCTCACCGAGAATCCCGGGCGCGCCTTCGCGGTCGCGTGGCCCTGAGCCGACAGACCTAGGCCACGGAAATGTCCACGGAGGGTCGGAGTTCGGCGGCCGCGGCCAGGGCGTCGTGCATCGGGTGGGCGGTGAAGTCCTCGATCAGTGCCGGATCCGTCGGCGCGGCCGCCCCCGGAAAGGCGATCTGCTCGTACGCCGCCTGGAAGCGCGGGCCCCAGCGGCGGGCGCCGAGGCGGGCCGTGCGGGAGCAGTTCTCCCGGGGCTCGGGGCCCCTTCGTACTCCCCCACCGAGGCCTTGTCCGCGAGGCGGCGGACCGCTGGTTCCGCGCGCACGGCACGGCTTTCGAGGTGGCCACCGAACCGGACGGCCACGAAGGGCTGTTGGCCCTGGTCGCGCTCGGCTGTGGCACGGGCGTGGTCCCCCGCCTCGTACTCGATCACAGTGCGGTGCGCGAGCGCCTGTCGGTGATTCCCGCGGATCCTCCGCCCGAGCCGTTCCCGATCGGGTTGTGCGTGCGCCGGACGGACCTGCGACGTCCGCTGGTCGCGGCACTGTGGAGCCTGACCGGCTCCTGATGCGGTCGCGGCGCGGTGAAGCCGACCGATTCCTGACCTCTCAGACCCCGGCCAGCGCCGCCGGCGGATCGTCGAGCACCGGCTGCCACGCCAACTCGGCAGCCCCCACGAGGCTGTTGTGGTCCAGCGTGCACGCGAGGATGGGTACGCCGCCGCTCTGCCCCCACAGGCTGCGGTCGGCGACGACGGCGCGCAGCCGGTCCGGGTCGGCGTCGAGCAGGGTGCGGTGCAGTCCGCCGAGGATGATGCGGTCCGGGTTGAGGATGTTGACCAGGCCCGCGAGGCCGAGGCCGAGGCGGTCGATCAGGGCTTCGACGGCCGTGCGGACGCCCGGATCGTCGTACTGCCCGCGGATCAGGTCGTTGGCCTGCTGGAGCAGCGACACCTCGGGGCCGGGGTCGCGGCCCGCCGCGGTGAGGAAGGCCAGCGGGTCCGCCTCGACGTCGAGGCAGCCGCGGCTGCCGCAGTAGCAGGGGCGGCCCTCGGGGTTGACGGTGAGGTGACCGACTTCGAGGGCGAGCCCCGAACTGCCCGTGTGCAGCCGCCCGTCGAGCACGAGCGCGCCGCCGACGCCCCGGTGGCCGGTGGCCACGCACAGCAGGTCGCGGGCGCCGCGGCCCGCACCGTGGCGATGCTCGGCGAGGGCGGCGAGGTTGACGTCGTTGGCGGCGAACGCGGGTCCCTGGATGCCGGCCGCACGCACCCGCTCGGCGAAGATCTGGCGCACCGGAGAGCCCGCGGGCCAGGCCAGGTGCAGCGGGTTGAGCGCGAGCCCCTCGGGTTCGGCGACGGCGGACGGCACGGCTAGTCCGGCGCCCACACAGCGTCGCCCGGTGTCGCGCAGCAGTTCGGCGCCGGCCTCGACGACGGAGCCGAGCACCTTCGCCGGGTCGGCATCCACGGTCTCGCAGCCGGGCGCGGTGGCGACGATCCGGCCGCCGAGCCCGACCAGCGCGGCGCGGAAGCCGTCGGCGTGCACCTGCGCGGCGAGCGCCACGGGCCCGTCCTCGGCGACCTCGAGCCGGTGCGAGGGCCTCCCCTGCGAACCGGCGGCCGCCCCGGGCCGCGCGTCGACCCGGATCAGCCCCAGCGCCTCCAGCTCCGCGGCCACCGCGCCCGCGGTCGCCCGGGTGACGCCCAGTTCGGCGGTGAGCACGGCACGCGTCGGCGCACGCCCGGTGTGCACGAGCTCCAGCGCCGGCCCGAGCGCTCCGCGCCCCCGGTCCAGCCGCGTCCGCGTGTTCCCTTCCCCCGCCGTCCGGGGGCCCGCCTTGCCGTTCATGAGGGCGAGTCTCCCATGATCCGCTGATGACGGGGCCCGTCCGGTCGCCGAGCGGCCTCGGAGACGTACGGCCTACAAGCCGCTGACCCGGAGGGTGACGTTCAGCCGGCCGGTCAGCCCCAACTCGGGCGGCGCCGTGCCCGCGTACACCCGCGGCACCCCGTGATACGCGAGCCGCGACGCCCCGCCGAACACGAAGAGATCGCCGCTGCGCAGCTCGACATCCGTGTACGGCCGCGCGCGGGACTCGGTGTTCCCGAACCGGAAGACGCAGGTGTCGCCGAGGCTCAGCGACACCACCGGCGCTTCCGACTGCTCGTCGCTGTCGCGGTGCATGCCCATGCGGGCGTCGGTGTCGTAGAAGTTGATCAGTGCGATGTCGTACGGGGCTGTCGCGGCGACGGCCACCGGGCCGAGGGCGTCGCGCGCCGCGTCGTGGGCGAGGTCGGCCAGCCAGGCAGGGAAGGGCTTGACCGGGGAGCCGTCGCCGTCGACCACGGTGCGCGCGTACCCGTACGGATACCAGTGCCAGCCGAGGCAGACCTGCCGGGAGGTCATCGTCCCGCCGCCGGGCGTGCGAACCGTGCGCAGGCCGGCCGGCGGGCGGGCCCAGGCCCGGCAGGCCTCCAGAAGCTGCCGCTGGTGGTCGGCGTCCAGCCAGTCCGGGACGTGTACCGCGTCGGGCGCGATCTCCGTCCGGCTCCGGGGGAACAGTTCGGCGTCCATGGACATGACCCCATCCTCGCGCACCCGGCCGGACCGGGGCTGAGCTGCGGCTCGGCCAAGCGGGGCCGGGGAAGTGCGGGTGCGTGCCGGGCGGCGTGGGGGCGTGCCCGCACTTCCCCGGCACCGCTTAGCCTTGACCCACGATGAACGACCGGATGAGCACACCCTGGGGCGAGTACGAGCTGGCCCGTTTTCCCGAGGACCCCCGCGAGCAGCTGCGGGCCTGGGACGCCGCCGACACCTATCTGCTGCGGCACCTCGCGGAGAGCGGGACCCCGCTGACCGGATCGGTCGTGGTGGTCGGCGACCGGTGGGGTGCGCTCGCCACCGCGCTGTCGGCGCACCGGCCGACGCAGATCACCGACTCGTTCCTCGCGCAGGAGGCGACGCGGGCGAATCTGGCGCGGGCCGGTGCCGAAGAGGACGCGGTACAGCTCCTCACCACGCAGGACGCCCCGCCCGGGCGCATCGACGTGCTGCTCGTCCGGGTGCCGAAGAGCCTGGCTCTCCTTGAGGACCAGCTGCACCGGCTGGCGCCCGGTGTGCACGAGGGGACGGTCGTCGTCGGCACCGGGATGGTCAAGGAGATCCACACCTCGACGCTGCACCTCTTCGAGCGGATCCTGGGCCCGACCCGCACCTCGCTGGCCGAGAAGAAGGCCCGGCTCATCTTCTGCACCCCGCTGGCGGGGATCGCGCGGGACGCCAACCCGTGGCCGTACAGCTACGAGCTCCCCGACGGCATCGGTCAGGCATCCGGCCGCACCGTCGTCAACCACGCGGGCGTCTTCTGCGCCGACCGCCTCGACATCGGCACCCGGTTCTTCCTCCAGCATCTGCCGCGCAGCCGCGGTGCCGAGCGTGTCGTGGACCTGGGCTGCGGAAACGGGGTGCTGGGGACGGCGGTCGCGCTGGCCAACCCCGAGGCCGAGGTGCTGTTCACCGACGAGTCGTACCAGGCCGTGGCCTCGGCCGAGGCGACCTACCGGGCGAACGCCGAGGGGGACGCGGAGTTCCGTGTCGGTGACGGGCTGGCGGATGTTCCCGCCGGAAGCGTCGACCTCGTGCTCAACAATCCGCCGTTCCACTCGCACCAGGCGACGACGGACACCACGGCCTGGCGGATGTTCTCGGAGGCGCGGCGCGCGCTGCGGCCGGGCGGGGAGCTGTGGGTGATCGGCAATCGTCACCTCGGCTACCACCTGAAGCTGCGCCGCCTCTTCGGCAACAGTGAACTCGTCGCCGGCGACGCCAAGTTCGTGATTCTCCGGGCGGTCAAGAAGTAGCTCCGCGCAGCACACGGGGCGAGGCGCCGAGTTCGCGGCGGCACGCCTTGTTGAAGGCCTGGAGGTCGGGGATGCCTACGGAGGCGGCCACGGCCGGGATGGACAGGGTCGAGGCGCGCAGCAGGTGGTGGGCGCGCTCCAGTCTGCGGCGCCGGATGTAGGCCACGACCGTGGTGCCCGTCTCGGTGCGGAAGAGCCGGGTGAGGTGGTTGTGGGAGACCCCGGCGGCGCGGGCGATCTCGGGGATGGCGAGCGGGGTGGCGAGGTGCGCCTCGATGTGCGCGATCGCCGTGCCGACCGCCGGGTGGGGGCCCGGGCTCGTCACGGCGGGCGGTGTCAGGTCGGCGATGCGCCACAGCGCGGTCCAGATCTCGGCCCGGGTGCGCTCCGGCGTGCCGGGCGCCGCCGCGATCGCGTGCAGCAACAGGCCCGAGAGCGTGGGGAGTTCGGGTCCCGCGTCCTGCATGACAGGGATGGTGCGCGACGGTCCCGCGGCGGTGATCCGCAGGTGGGCGTAGAGGTGTTCGGAGCGGCCCTGGTAGCGGTAGCGGACGGTGGTGCCGGGCGGGACCAGGCTCACGCGGCCGGGGCGGATGGCGTGCGCCGTGCCGTCGACGGTCAGCTCGGCTTCGTACTGGTAGAGGTGCAGTTGCCACAGCTCCGGCAGCCGGAAGACGTCCGTGGGGCTCGCGACGCCGTGCACGCCGACGCCGATGTTGACGACGGCGGGCGGTTCGCCGAGGTGAAGTTCCGTCTCCCGCATGGTGAAAAACTACCAGCAGTGGTGAGTGGGGCCAACGCGCGGACGAGGGGGCCGGTCCTACGTTGACTCGCATGACCAACACGTTGGAGCAGACGACCGGCACGCGGCTGCTGAGCTCGGTGCGGATGGCGCGTTTCGTGGCCCACGGCTCACTGCGCCTCGACGCCGTGGTGCCGCCGGAGATGAATGCCGAGGGGATGGAGGTGCTGAGCGAGGGCCTGCCCGGCGTGCCGTACGGCAGCCCGGTGCCGGACGCCTATCCGGAGGGGTCCTTCGTCCGCCGTCTCCTCGAACTCCCTGCCGTCGCTGGTGCGTTGCACAGTCTTGTCGGCCCCGGAGCGACCGTCGACCATCACGCCGTCCACATCCGCGAGCCCCGCGAGGGACAGGCGCAGCCGCTGCACGGGGACGCGATCATCGACGTACGCACCGACGCCTTCGACGTCCAGTTGATGTACTACCCGCAGGACGTCACCCTCGATATGGGCGGCACTCTCAGCGTGCCGGGCAGTCATCTGCGGCGGACCAACGAGTCGGACACGGGGCGCTACCAGAACCTGCGCGGGCAGAGCCGCCTTGTCTGCCCGGCCGGCACCGTGGTGTTTCTGCACCATGGGCTGTGGCACGGCGGGCGGCGCAACGACAGTGACACGGTGCGCTATATGTTCAAGATCCGCTTCAATCCGGCGGTGCGCCAGCGGCGGCTGTGGGACATCTCGGATCTCGGGGACCCGCGCGTCGCCGAGGAACTCGGCAGGACGTTCCCGTGGTACGAGCCCGCCACCGGCCGTCTTGAGGTCTACAACCGTGTCCTGCTGTGGCGCTCGCTCACCGGGGACGACTCCTTCGACCTGGACCACTGGGTGACCCGGGTTTCCAACCGCCCTCAGGGGGACGCCGTATGAGTATCCGTCAGCAGGTTCTCGTGCTCTATCTGGCCACCTCGGCGCTCGACTCGGACGTGGTGGGCTGGTCGGTCTACGACGGCACCGGCCGTACGTCTCCCACGACCGGGGACAGTGACGAACCCCCGTACAAGTGCGGTGTGCACGCCCTGGAGGACGGCTGGCGGCTGTTCCAGGCGGCGCAGCTCATTCCGCCGTATCCAGGGCGTGAGTACGACACGTCGTTCCTCAAGCACGAGTTCTTCTTCGAGAAGCTCGTGGAGACCGACGCCGCTTGATTCACTCAGGGACGCAGTACGCCGATGAGCCGCGCCACCGTCTGCGCCATCGCCTCCCGCCCCACGCTGAGGTATTTGCGTGAGTCCACCGCTTCGGGGTGGGAGGCGAGGAACTCCCGGATGGCGCCGGTCATCGCGATGTTCAGCGCCGTGCCGACATTGACCTTGGCGATGCCGCCCGCGACGGCCGCCGCCAGCTGGTCGTCCGGCACTCCGGAGGAGCCGTGCAGGACGAGTGGCACGTCGAGCGCGGCGGTCAGCCGCTTGAGGAGGTCGTGGTCGAGGGTGGCGGTGCGGGTGGTCATCGCGTGCGAGCTGCCGATGGCGACGGCCAGGGCGTCCACGCCGGAGTCGGCCACGAAGGCGCGGGCCTCCGCGGGGTCGGTACGGGCGCCGGGCGCGTGCGCGTCGAGCGGCGGCCCGGCCGACCCCGTCTTGCCGCCGATCTCCCCCAACTCGGCCTCGATCCACAGCCCTTGGGCGTGCGCCCAGTCGGCGGCGGCCCGGGTGGCGGCGAGGTTCTCCTCGTAGGGCAGCCGTGCCGCGTCGTACATAACGGAGCTGAACCCGGCGCCGGGCGCCTGCCGCAGCAGGTCGTCGCTCTGGACGTGGTCGAGGTGCAACGCCACGGGCACCGAGGCGCGTTCGGCCGCCGCGGTCACGGCACGGGCCAGCGGGAGCAGCCGTCCGTAGCGGAACTTCACCGCGTTCTCGCTGACTTGGAGGACGACCGGCGCGGCGACTGACTCGGCTCCCGCGATGACAGCCTCGACGTGTTCCAGGGTGATGATGTTGAAGGCGGCGACGGCGGTCCGCGCCTCGGCGGCCGCGACGACCAGTTCACCGGTTGCTGCGAGGGGCACAACTCCTCCTTCTCGGTGGGTGGTTGAGCCCGGTTCAGTGGGCCGTCTGGCTGAGGATCACCGAGCGCGTCAGGTGGCGCGGCTGGTCGGGGTTCAGCCCGCGGGCCACGGCGACGGCGACCGCCAGGCGCTGGGCCCGGACGAGTTCGGCGAGCGGGTCGAGCGCGCCGGCCACCCACAACCCGCCGGTCTCACGCACCTGTTGGGCCAGCCCTTCGGGTGCCTCGCCGAGCATCCAGGTGGCGGTGCCCCGGGTGGTGATGCTGATCGGGCCGTGCCGGTACTCCATCGCCGGGTAGGCCTCGGTCCAGGCGAGCGAGGCCTCACGCATCTTGAGCCCGGCCTCGTTGGCGAGCCCGACGGTCCAGCCGCGGCCGAGGAAGGTGAACTGCGCGCACTCGACGAGCCCTTCGGGCAGGGGCGCCTCCAGTGCGGTGCGGGCGTCGGCGACGACGGCGTCGGAGTGCAGCCCGAGATGGGCCCGGAGCAGCGTGAGCGCGGTGGTCGCGAACCGCGTCTGCACCACGGACCGCTCGTCGGCGTAGTCGAGCACGACGATGTCGTCCGCGGACTCCATCACGGGGGTCTCGGGGTCGGCGGTGACGGCCGTCGTACGCGTACGTCCCCGAAGGTGCCCAAGAAGTTCCAGCACCTCGGTGGTGGTGCCGGAGCGGGTGAGGGCGACGACACGGTCGTACGAGCGCCCGTGCGGGAACTCCGACGCGGCGAAGGCGTCCGTCTCGCCCTGCCCGGACTGTTCGCGCAGCGCGGCCACGGCCTGTGCCATGAAGAACGAGGTGCCGCACCCCACGATCGCGACCCGCTCCCCCGCCGCGGGCAGCGCGGCCCCGTGCGCGGCGGCCTGCCCGGCGGCGCGGATCCAGCACTCGGGCTGACTGCTCAGCTCGTTCTCGACATGGCTCATGCCGTACCCCTCCCACTGATGCTTGTTCCTGCAAGATATAGCGAGGTTTCGAGCACAATCAAGCATTCGAGGGGGAACGGGGTGCGCTAGGGTCGCGGAAGATCGAGGAATGGAGGGTGCGGATGTCGCGCGACGCCCGCTGGAAGGCGCTGCTGGAACTGCTCGTTGAGCGGGGCCGCCTGGATGTCGAGGACGCCGCGGCCCAGCTGGAGGTGTCGGCCGCCACGATCCGGCGCGACTTCGACCAGCTCGCCGAGCAGCAGATGCTCGTCCGCACCCGGGGCGGCGCGGTCGTCCACGGCGTCTCGTACGAACTGCCCCTGCGCTACAAGACCGCACGCCACGCCTCGGAGAAGCAGCGCATCGCGAAGGCGGTGGCCGACCTCATCGCCCCCGGCGAGGCGGTGGGCCTGACCGGCGGCACCACGACCACCGAGGTGGCCCGCGCCCTGGCGGTCCGCCCCGATCTCGCCTCCGGCTCCCCCGCGTTGACCGTCGTCACGAACGCGCTGAACATCGCCAACGAGCTCGCCGTCCGCCCCCAGTTCAAGATCGTGGTGACCGGCGGGGTCGCGCGCCCGCAGTCCTACGAGCTCATCGGACCGCTCGCGGACGGCGTGCTCGGCCAGATCACCATCGACGTCGCCGTGCTCGGCGTGGTCGCCTTCGACCCCACACACGGCGCGGCCGCCCACGACGAGGCGGAGGCCGCGATCAACCGCCTGCTGTGCGAGCGCGCCGAGCGCGTCGTCGTCGCCGCCGACTCCAGCAAGCTGGGACAGCGCGCGTTCGCCCGGATCTGCGCGGCCGAGTCGGTGGACACGCTGGTCACGGACGCGGCGGTGGGGGCGGAGACAGTGCGGCGGTTCGAGGAGGCGGGGGTGAGGGTTGTCGCCGTGTGACGGCTGACAACTCGGTTCACAAGCGGGGCCATCGGCCGCTCGCCGACAAGTCCGGCCGGGCCGGACCCGGCGCCGACGAGCGGATGGCCGAACTCATCCTCCGCACGCCGGCCCTCACACCGAGGACGCCCACGAAGTGGCCCGCCGACCCTCGGCCGTCGGGACTTTCCAAGTCACCCTTCTTTGCCGATACCCTCCCGGGGTACTGACACCGCCAGGTCCAGCCGATCGAACCATGCGAAAATGTGCGATATCGGCAGCGAGGTGGCGGCACTATGACGGACGCGCGGATCGACTACGCGGCGATGTTCCGGGCCCTTCCCGGCATGGTGGCGCTGCTCACGCCCCAGCTCGTGTACGCGGACGCCAACGACGAGTTCCTCCACATGACCGGGCGCACCCGGGAGCAGCTGATCGGCCGGTACCTGTTCGATGTCTTCCCGGACAACCCGAACGACTCCACCGCGACGGGCATGCGCAACCTGGAGGCCTCGCTGCTCCGGGTACTGAGCACCGGCGAGCGCGACGCCATGGCCCTGCAGCGGTACGACGTCGCATCCCCCGACCGGCCCGGAGAGTGGGAGGAGCGCTACTGGAGTCCGGTCAACGCGCCGGTGCACGGCCCCGACGGGAAGGTGGTGCTGCTGATCCACCGGGTCGAGGAGGTCACCGAACTGATCCGGGCCCGCGGCGGACCGGGCGGGAACCGAGCCCGGGTGCTCGAAGCCGAGCTGTACACCCGCGCCCGCGAACTGCAGGAAGTCAATGAACGTCTGCGCCAGGCCCACGCCCGCGAGCGCGAGGTGGCGCTGGCCTTGCAGAAAGCCATGCTGCCCGCCCCCCAACTGACGGCACACCGCCGCACCGCCGTGCGCTACCGGCCCGCGGTGGGCGCGCTGAACGTATGCGGGGACTGGTACGACCTGGTCGAGCTCGTGGGCGGCAACCGCATCGGCGTGGCCGTGGGCGACGTGGTCGGCCACGGTCTGGAGGCCGCCGGCGTGATGGGCCAGCTGCGCAGCGCGCTCACCGCCGCCTCCCGCGTCGCGGAGGGCCCCGCCCAGGCGCTGAACGTCCTGGGACGGTACGCCCATGTGGTCGACGGCGCCGAATCGGCCACCGCGGTCACGACGTTCATCGACTTCGACCACCACACCATCACCTACAGCAGCGCCGGGCACCCCCCGCCCGCGCTGGTCCACGCCGACGGTCGTGTGGAGTTCCTCGACCAGGCCACCGACCCGCCCCTCGATGCCCGGCCCGACCCGGTCCCCAGACCCCAGGCCACCACGACCTTCACCGACGGCGCCACCGTCGTGCTGTACACCGACGGACTGATCGAACGCCGGGGCGAGGACATCGACGCCGGACTCGACCGTCTCGCCGCCGCCCTGCTCCGCCACCGGGACGCCGACCCGGAGACCCTCGCCGACGCCGTCCTCCTCGAACTGCTCCCGCCGGGGGGCGCCACCGACGACACCGCGCTGATCATCGTCCGGTTGTGACGGCGTAGCCGGCGTCGAATGGATGGATGCCGAGTTCCTACTCCATGCGGGCCATCGGCCGCGACATGCGGTAACGAAGTGGTGACGTTACGGCATCCTGCCTGTTGAAAGGTCCCCGTCGAACAGGAGCCCGGCATGCTTGTCACCCACCTTGCCCTGGTGTCCGAGAGCGACCAGATCACCCCGTCCCAGCTCAACCGGGTCGCCGCCGCGCTACAGAAACAGGCCATCCGGGACTTCGACCCGATCTGGAAGATCCCGGCCAGCGTCGACGCCTTCGACAAGCTCGACGACGTTCCGGTCGGCTACTGGCCCATGATCGTCCGTGATGACATCCAGCAGGCCGGAGCGGCCGGTGTCCACCTCGACAACAACGGCCAGCCCTTCTCGCTGATCGAGTACAGCGACAGCTGGTCGATGACCGCCAGCCACGAGATGCTGGAGATGCTCGGCGACCCCGGCGGCAACCGGCTGGTCGCCGGCCAGTCCCCCAAGCCCGGCCAGGGCGTGGTGGAGTTCCTCGTGGAGGTCGCGGATCCGTCGGAGGCGCCGGAGAACGGCTACACCATCAACGGCATGCTGATGTCGGACTTCTTCACCCCGAACTTCTACGACCCGGTCGCCGCCCCCGGTGTGCGCTACAGCTTCACCGGCAAGCTGGACGGCCCGCGCAAGATCCTGCCCGGCGGCTACATCAGCTGGCACGACCCGGTCAGCGACCACTGGTGGCAGCAGATCTGGTTCGACAGCGACCAGCCCCGCTTCCGCGACCTGGGCCGTCTGACCGCCCGCGCCGGCAGCCTGCGCTCGGCCATCGACTCCCGTACGGGAACCATCGCGCGCATCGCCGCCAGTGGCCCTCGGTCCGATCGCTTCGCCGCCGCCCGCACCCTGACCGCCGCGGTGAAGGAGTCCACCCAGTCCCGCGCCAACGGGTGGCGCAGCCGCGTCGACGAGCTACAGGCCGGGCCCGTCGTCGAAGGCACCTGGGAAGAGGGCGATCAGGACAACGGGTAGGACAATGGGGAGGACGACCGCACTCGGACCGCCCGGAACGGAGGTGCGCCGTGGCAGACGAGAACGTGGCAGACGAGAAGAACGACGGCAAGGACCGCGCCGACCACCTGCATGAGGTGATCGATCAGCTCGCGTCCGAACCGCCGGAGCATCCGGCCGGACCACCGGCGGATCCCGCCGCCACCGCTCCCACGCGACCTGGCGGTGAGAGCCTGCGCGAGGCCATCCATCGCCGGATGCACGAACTCGACACCTCCGAGGACGACCCTACGAGCAAGGAGCAGCCGGCGAAGCCGGACGACGAGACGTCCTGAGCCCTCACACGCTGACGTCGGCGGGGGCCGCGGGTCCCCTGCGCAGCACCACAACGCCGCGCAGGTCCGAGGCCTCCGCCGCCGCGTGCTCCGGCAGCGCGGTCCTGCCCCTCATTCCGCTTCGTACGACCGCTCCGCGGCGAAGGCGGCGATGTCGGCGACGACGCGTTCGGGCTCTTCCCAGTGGACGACATGGCCTACGCCTTCGTACGTGAGAAGGCGCGCTCCGTGGATGGCGTCCAGGATGGTCTGCTGGTCGCCGCGCGGCAGGAAGTCGTCCTGGTCGCCCCAGATGACGAGCGTGGGCACCAGGATGCCTGCGAGGGTCGCGGGGAGATCGGCTTCGAGCAGACCGCTCAGGGTGTCTTTCCAGACGTGGGCGGGGACCTTGAGGCTTTCCTCGATCATGGTCTCCATGAGTCCTCTGGCGACCGGCCTGGCCACCATGCCGGCCAGGAACTCCTCGACGAACTCGCGGGGGACGGGATCGGAGAGGCCCTGGACGGTCTCCCGCATCGCGGTCACCGCCGGCTTGTCCTCAAGTGTCCCGGGGACGCCGATCAGTACCAGTCCCGCGATCCGGTCGGGGTGGCTGCCCGCGACCATGCGGGCGGGCACGCCGCCGCTGGAGGATCCGACGAGGAGGGCGCGGCGGATGTCGACGGCGTCGAGGAAGGCCACGAGATCGGAGGCGAAGTCCTCGGGGGCGTAGCCGTCGGGAGGGCGGTCGGCGTCGCCGTGGCCGCGCTGGGTGGGTGCGTAGCCGTGCAAGGACGCCGGGAGGCGTCTGAGGAGGGGCTCGAAGGACCACCAGGAGTCGGCCAGCCCGTGCACGAAGAGGACCGGTGTGCCGCTGGGGTACCCGGCTTCGCCATAGGGGAGGGTGAGCCCTTCCCGTACCTGCGCGGACTTCAGGGAGATCACGGTCACGACGCCCTGCCTCCTTCCGCTCGGCCGCCCGGGTCCGGGAACCGGGAGCGGACAGCGAGCGGTGATCACTTCCGACAGTACCGATCGGCGGCAGGGCCCGCGCTGTGGCACGGAAGTCCGCCGATGGCATCGCCGGCGCGGCGTCGTCCCCGCCCGGGGCCCGGGGGACCTCGGGGAGGTGTCTCAGGCCGCCCGGATGAAGCGGGTGAGTGCGGCGACGTACTGCTCTGGATGGGTGACGTGGGGGATGTGCCCCGATCCTTCGAGGGTCTGCCGCTGTGCGTGTGGCAGGGCCGCGGCCAGCCGGTCGAGGATCGTGCTCAGCCACTGCGGGCTCTCGGTGCCGCGGCTCAGCAGCACGGGCGCGGTGCAGCGCGCGAGGGCTGCCACGTCCAGCTGGTCCCAGACCGGGTCGGACTGTTCGTCCAGCCAGGTGGGCGCGTTGTGCACGAATGTCTCGCGCGTCTCGGCGGGCAGCCGGTCCCACATGCCGGGTCCGAGTGCGACCTCCTCCACGAACTGCCGCGCGCCCTGCTCGTACTCGCCCTTGCGGAGATGGTCGAGGGCCGCGTCGATCGAGGCTTTCGCCGGAGCCAGTTCCTTCATGGCGTCCGGGTCGTCGGCCACGAGCCCGACGAGCGGGGGCTCGTGGACCGTGATGGTGCGGAACAGCTCGGGGCGGCGTGCGGCCAGACCGAGCGAGATCGACGCGCCGAAGGAGTTGCCGGCCACGTGCGCGGGCGCGGGTCCGAGCCGCTCGATCAGGGCCTCGAGGTCGTCCTCGTCCTGTCGGCGGGTGCCCTGGCCCGGCCCCGCCTCGCTCTGCCCGTGGCCACGACGGTCGAAGCTGATCACCCGGAACGACGACCGGAGGTCGGCTTCGATCGCGGGCTGCCACGATGTGTGGTCGTTCCAGGAGCCGTGGACGAAGACGAGCGGATCGCCCTCCCCGGCGACCTGGTAGTAGAGGTTCAGGTCACCTGTACGAAGAAGCGGCATGCCGTGACTCCTCGGAGCGCGTGGGGTGACAGGGCTCGGGGACGGCCCGCCGGGAGGTTCCCTTCAGTGTCCGGCGCGGTCACGGGCGCCGCAGCCAAAGTGCCGGAAAGACAGCCCGACGCCTCGGCGCCCGGGGTCCTCACGCCCGGCCGGTCAGGAACCAGTCGAGCGTCGACGTCAGTTCGGCCGGCTTCTCCACCGGGAGTTCGTGGCCGGCGTCCACGATGCGTACCACCGCGTCCGGGTAGGCCTTCGCCATCCGCAGCATCTGCGAGACGGGCAGCTGGATGTCGTGGAAACCGTGCACCAGGAGGGTGGGTGCCGTGATCTCGCCGACGCGGTCCAGGACGTCGAAGTCGCGCATGGCGCCGTAGCAGGTCATCACCACCTCCTTGGGCGTCGCCGCGGAGGCCTTGACGTAGCCGCGGATCTCATCGCGGGGGTAGCCGGGGGCGAACGCCCGCTGGATATTGGCGGCGACGAACAGCTTGAACGGCACCAGCGTGGACACCGCCATCAGCAGGCCCCGCCCCCGGCTGTAGGTCATCCGGCTGATCGAGTCCACCAGCACCATGCGCTCGACCCGCTCGGGGTGGGCGAGGGCGAGGGTCTGCGAGATCATCCCGCCCATGGAGTGGCCGACCGGGACGAACCGGTCGACCTCCAGGTGGTCGAGGAGGGCGATGACGTCCCGGGCCAGCTCGTCGACCGCTCGCGCTCCCGACCCGGTGCTCTCGCCGTGCCCGCGCAGGTCGAGCCGTATGACCCGCCGCTTGGACGAGAAGTGCGCCACCTGGTGGTCCCAGCGGTGCCGGTTGGCCGTCCAGCCGTGGATGAACACCAGGGGCACGCCGTCACCGTCCCGGGGGCCCTCGTCGTCGTACGTCAGTGCTGCGCCGTCGACTTCGAGCTGCGGCATCGGTGCCTCCTGCGGTGCGGTCGGTTACTGACGCGTACGGTAACCGGCCGCCCGGGCCGCCGTCACCGTTGTTCGCCGAGGAAATCGAGGATGTGCCCGAACACGTCGAGAGCGGCGCCCCGGCCGAGGAACGTGTCGAGGTGGCCGTAGCCGGGGATCTCGGTGTACGTCACGTCCAGCTGAGGCTGTCTGCGGGCGAGTACGTCGTGGCAGAGCTTCTGGGAATCCAGCCACAGGCCGTTCTCGCTGCCCGCGAGCAGCAGGACGGGGGTGTCGATACGGGCGGCGGCGTCCAGCGCGTTGGGCGGCAGCGCCCGGTAGCGGTGGTCGCCGTCGTGC
Source organism: Streptomyces sp. NBC_00775 (assembly GCF_036347135.1). Lineage (NCBI taxonomy): Bacteria > Bacillati > Actinomycetota > Actinomycetes > Kitasatosporales > Streptomycetaceae > Streptomyces > Streptomyces sp. NBC_00775. Next base: position 9,560,456 of record NZ_CP108938.1, on the reverse strand, counting down.
CAGCGCACCACCGTACGGGCCAGCTCGATGCGGCGCAGATGCGGCAGGATCCACAGCGGCGCGGGTCCGAGCAGCTCGGCGAGCCGGTGGTGGGTCGCCTCGGACAGGTGCTCGTGCACGAACAGTGAAGCGCCGGTCCCCCAGGCCGAGTTGTGCAGGATCTGGCAGGTCGGATCCGGGCAGCTCGCCTTCCGGGAGGCCAGTGCGAACAGCGGGGTGTACTTCGACCAGAAGCCCACCGTGCGGAAGTCGACCGGGATGTGATCGATCCGGGACTTCAGCAGCTCCCCGGCCACCGACATCCGCAGCGAGGTGCGGCCCGCCAGCTTCGGCGTCAGGAACACCCCCTGCGACACCACGCCCGCGAGCCCCGGCACCAGCCCCGCCGTCATGCTCAGCGACAGCGTGAGCGAGCCGATGCAGTGGGCGACCACGAACAGCGGCCGGTCGCCGATGCGTTGCCGGATGTGGGAGACGGCCTCGGGGATGTCGTACAGGGCGACATCGTCGTACGTGTACCTCTGGCCCGTCTCGTTGTACGGCAGCCGGCAGCTGCCCCGCCAGTCGAGCAGCCAGGGCTCGTAGCCGTCGTCGAGGAGGACGTCGACCAGGTTGCGGGTCTCGGGCAGCAGGAACATGTCGGCGGAGGCGGTGTGCCCGTGCAGGAGCAGTACGGCGGGCCGGTCCGGCTCGCCGCTGTCGATACGGGTCAGGCCGAGGCGTACGCCGTCGCCCGCCCGGAAGGGGATCTCCTCGACCGTCGCCGGATCGAGGCGGTGCCGAAGGGGGCGCAGGGCCGCGGTGGTCCTCACCTTGCGCATCGCGGGCCAGGTACGGGAGTTGGTCGTTCTGAGGATCATCGGCGGTGCTCCGAGGGGGTCTGGGTGCGGCGCAGGTCGAGGAGGTCGGCCGCGGCCCGGGCGAAGGGGCCGAGCAGGCCGCGGCCCATCTCCAGGCCGAACCAGGCGAGCCAGGTCAGCTTGGCGGCCCGCTTCTCCTGGCTGCTCAGGCGCGGGTCGACCTTGATGCCGTCGACCTGGTCACGTATGTAGCTGTCGGCGGGCACGACGACCTCGCCGGCCAGCGCTGCCGGTTCGCCCTCGCGGCCGATCTCGACCGTCAGCGCGCGGGTCTGCCGCCAGACGTCACGGCGGGCCCGGGCGTGCTTGTTGCCCTCCAGCCACCAGCGCCCGCCGTCGGCGTCGAGCAACGACAGCCGGTAGGTGAGGAGTTGGTGCCGCAGACCGTGCTGGTGCGGGATGCCTTCGTCGGGGCGGATCCAGACGTCGCCGCGCTCGACGACCAGGGGTTCGGGGTGCACCGCCGGGCAGGTCAGCTCGCCGCTGACGTCGACCCGGCGTTCCTTCACCAACTGGTACATGCTCGCGATGGAGAGGGTGAGCGCCATCGAGCAGGGGGTGTCGGCGGGGGCTCCGACCGGGCCGACACCGCCCTCGGTCGTCTCGGAGAACCACAGGTACGGCTGGTCGTCCTTGTGTGGCAGCCGGGCCAGGCCGTCCTGGGCGAGCCGCTCGAACGTCTTCAGCTGGGCCTGGGCGTCATAGCGGGCCGCCGGCGGGAGCCCGAGCGTCTCGACGAGCGCGGCGGTACGGTCGTCGGTGGCCGCCGGGCCCTTCAGTGTCGCCTCGCACAGCTTGAGGGCGGTGGGGCTCTGCAACACCCGTGCCAGGAAGCCCAGTTCGGGCACGGGCTCGGCCTCCAGGCGGGCCAGGGCGTCGGTGCGCCACTCGTCCCAGTCCTGTACGCGTACGTGCATGCCGCCGAACGCCATGTCCCGTACGACGTCGTCGAGGGTGTTGGGTACGCCGGTGAGGTGGTAGTCGTAGCCCCACGCGTCGGGTTCGCAGACGACGCCGACCGCGACCCGGCTCACCCAGTCGACCGGGGCCGCGTTCAGATAGTGGAAGGCGGGCACGGTGCGGAAGCGGCCGAAGGCCGAGATGAGGCCGCTGCTGAGGTCCTGCGGGTTGTAGGCGCCGGTCCTGGTGTGGCCGCCGATGCCGCCGGGGCGCATGGCCGTGACGATCAGACCGTGGTCGCGAGCCCGGCGCAGAGCGACCTCGGCGGCCCACTTCGTCTGGTCGTAGCCCGCGATGAGGCGGTCGACGTGGGCGAGCGGGTCGTCCTCGCCCATGGCCGTGATGCCGACCTCGTTGAAGACCGCGATCGAGGAAATGTGGTGCAGCGGCTTGGGCCGGCCGGTCGCCGCCAGTTCGGCGAGGGTCAGTGAGCCGATGACATTGCTCTGCCTGAGCGACTGGTAGCCGCGCAGGAAGTCCACGGCCGCCGCCACGCCGACCACGCTGTCCAGCTCATGGGCGAGCGCGTTCCACAGCTCGTCGGACAGGCCCAGGTGCGGGCGCCTGATGTCGCCGGGGAGCACGGTCACCCGGCGGCGGACCTCCGACGACCAGGGCAGCCGGTAGCTCTTGAGCGCGTCGCCGAGCCGGGCGGTGGCCGTCTCCTCGTCGGCGGCGCGGACCAGGCAGTAGACGTGCGCGTCGCTGTGCCGCAACAGGTCGAGGAGCATATGGCTGCCGAGGAAGCCGGTGGCACCGGTCAGCAGGATCCGGCGGGGCGGCAACGCCTCGGGCGTGCTGGTCCAGGGCAGACGGTCGGCGAGGGAGAGGTCGGCCAGGATCTGGTCGAGGTCCTCGGGACGGGCCATGGAGTAGGGGGTGTCGCTGTTGCCCGGCCGGGTCGTGATCGCCGTCGCGGGTGGGGTGCGGGGGGCCGGGACGGGAAGGGTGCCCGGGGCGGCGGCCGGGCGGGTGCCCGCGGCGGAGAGCGGAAGGGTGCCCGGGGTGGGCGAGGTTCCCGAAGTGGCCGGGGCCGAGGCCGCCAGGCTTCCCGCGGGCAGCGCCGGGACCGAGAGGACCGCCGTGGCTCCCGCGGTCGACAGCCAGCGCTGGGCGAGGCTGCGGGGCCGGGCGTCGGCGAACACGTCGTCCAGGCTGATCTCCAGGCCAAGTTCGCGTTCCAGCTGCGCGACGAGTTCTACGGCGCCGACGGAACTGCCACCGGCGTCGAAGAAGTCGGCGTCGGGCGAGAGGTGTCCCTCGGGCAGATGCGGGCCCGCCGCGGCGGCGATGGCGGTGGCCAGCCCGTCCACGTCCGGGACCGGGGGAGCCGGGGCGGTACGGGAACCGGGATCCGAACCGGCGTCAGGGCCGGTCGGCGAGGGCGCCTCGGCGGTCCTGACCTTGGCCAGCAGGGCGTCCACGCCGAGCCCGCCGCCGCCCCGCTCGATCGACTCGCCGGTCGCCCGCTGTCCGGCGTACGCCGGCGCGGCCTCGTTCACATCACGCATGAGAGCCCTTCACTCTGTGCACGGTCCACTCGCTCACTGCCACTGCTTCCCATCCCTCAGGGCCACTGCCGCCAGAGGCGGCCGACCCGCTTCCCACCCGCTCACTGCCGCCGCCAGGAGCGGAAGGCCCGTAGCTGTTCCGGCGTGACCACGCTCTCCAGAAGCTGGTCGTCCTGGTCGCCGCCGCCGAGCGCGGCCAGCAGTCGGCGGGCCGGTACGTTGCGCGGGGTGCGCTCCGCCGTCAGCCGGACCTTCGCGCAGCCCAGTTGGTCGGCGCGGTCGGCCAGCCACCGCAACAGGCGTTCCTCGACGCCTCGGCCGAGTGCCCGGCAGCTCATCAGCCAGGCCAGGACGTCGAGTTGGTCGCCGTCCCGGCGGACGGCGAGCAGGCCGATCTGGCCGTAGTCGCCGAACCGGTCCCGGGCCGCCGCCGTCCACACCTCGCCGCCCTCCCGCCACCGGGCGAGATCGCCGCCGTCGGCCGACCGGGCGCGAAGGGTGAACTGGTTGGTACGGCGGACGAGTTGCCCGGCCCGCTCGACGTCGGCCTCGGAGAGGGCCCGGATGTCGACCTCGAGTTCCAGGTGGGCGAGGAACTCCTCGAATCCGGCCTCCTCGGATCCGGCCTGTTCGCGTGCGGCGTCCCGTTCCCGCTCCTGCTCGTAGAACTGTGCCCGCAGTCCGTCCTCGGCCGTCGCCGCGGCCGGTATCAGCGGCCACAACCGGCCCAGGAATTCCTCCAGTTCGGCCGCGGGCGGGCAGGTCACCGACAGCACCTCCGGCAGCGCGGACCGCACTCCCGCGATCTCGACCGGGTTGTCGTCGAGGAACAGGAAGCTGTCCGGACCGAGGTTGAGCGTGCGTGCCGCCTCGGCCAGCCGGCCCGGCTTCGGGCCCCAGGCGGCGGAGAGCACGCTGAAGTGCTCCGCCTTCATCAGGCTGTCGGGGCGGTCCAGGACGGCCCGTACCGTGTCCTCGTCGTTGTTGCTGACCAGCGCCAGCAGCGCGCCCGCGGCACGCCAGCGCAACAGCCGCCGCGCGAGCAGGGCACGCGGGCCGGTCAGGTCCACCGCGTCCGGGCCGATCTCCCCGGCCACCCCGCCCCACAGGGTCTCGTCGCCGTCCACCGCGATCACCTTGGGCGCGGGGCGCCGCACCGCTCGTACGACCTCGGCGAGACGCAGGGCCACCGCCGCCTGGAAGTGCGGGGTGAAGGGGAGGTGGGCCAGCCGCTCGGTCCGCTCGTCGAAGCGTTCCTCGACGGTGTGGTACCGGGTCCAGTCGTCAGGGCGCAGCACCGCGATGCCGGGCAACTCCGCCAGCTCGTCGGCGATTTCGCGCTCCCAGCGCGCCAGGCGGTCCTCCGCTCGCGCGGACGGCAGGAGGCCGACGATCAGCGGCTTGCGGGTCCGCTCGGACAGGGCCCGCAGCGCGGCCGGGTACTCGGTGCGCAGCTCGGCGAGCAGGACGTCGTCCACCGGGCCGAACCGTTCCAGGTCCGCCGCCCGCAGCAGCACCACACCCACCGCCGTGGCGGGGTCGGCGAAGACGCTCGAAGGGTCGCGCAGGCCGGCGAGGACCTGGTGGTACGGGGCTTCCGCGACCGTCAGGCCGCCGTCGTCCCGCGCGTCCTCCTCGACCGCCGCCTCACAGAGCAGCGGCAGATTGCCGAGGGCGAAGGTGGCGGCGAGGGCGAGCGAGCGGCGCGGGGAGGGGCCGGTCTCCTCGGACATCGCAGGGACTGTCTCGACCGTCGCGTCCGTCGCGTCCGTCGCGACCATCGCGTCCGTCGCGTCCGTCGTTGTACGGACCGGCGTCGCCGGATCCTGCACAGCCTCCGCGAGCAGTCGCAGGAACTCCTCCCCCAGCCCCGTGGAGGTCGCCGCGTCCAGGATGTCGAGGTTGTGATCCAGCCTGATCCGGCCCTCGTCCGGGGTCATGGTGATCATCAGGTCGAGGTCGGAGTAGCCCGTCCCGGCCGGCAGCACCTCCAGGTGGGCGAGGCGGCCCGCTGAGGAGCGTACGAAGTTGAAGTACACCTCCACCAGCGGCGCGTTCGCCCGGTGCAGCCCCTGCCGGGCCAGCGTCGACAGCACGTCCGAGAACATGGCGCCCTTGGCGAGGACCCGGTCGAGGCGGCCGTCGGTGCGGCGCAGTACGTCCTCGATCCGCTCGCCCGCCCGGGCCTCGGCCGGGAACGGCACCGGCACTCCGAAGAAGCCCACCGCGTCGTACGCGTCGGCGTGGATGCGCGTGTCCACGGGCACGGCGAGCACGAAGCGCTCCCGCTCCCGCATCCGGGCCAGCAGCACGGTCAGGGTGCCGAGGCAGAAGGCGGCGGGCGTGATGGCGAGCCTGCCGGCGGCTGCCGAGACCCGTTCCATGAGCCCATCGGGGATCGTCACGGTCACGCTGCCCGCCCGGTACGAGCGTGCTGCCGGGCGCGGCGCGGCGAGCGTCAGGTCCAGTCGCGCACTGCCGTGGAAGGCCTCGCGCCATTCGGCCGCGCCCTCGCCGGGGGTGGCGTCGGTCCGCTGGGGTCGCTGGGCCTCGATCAGCTGGTCGATGTCGCGGTTGGTGACGGCGTCGCCGAGGGAGGTGCCGGACAGTTCCGCGTCGATCTCCCCTGCCACGAGCAGCAGCGACTGCAGATCGCTCACCGCGTGGTGGGCGCCGAACACAAGGATCTGGCCCCGGACTTCGGCGTCGAGCAGCTCGAATCGCCACAGCGAGGGCTTCGCCAGGTCGAACGGCGGCTCCAGCAGCCCGCGTAGCCGGTCGGCGGCGTCGAGCTCGGCGTCGGGGGCCACGTTCGTCCAGTGCAGCAGCGGCTCGGCCGGCTCCCGTTCCACCCTCAACTCCCGTTCGCCTCCGGTGCCGTTGACGATCGCGGTGCGCAGGGCCGCGTGCCGGCCGGCGAGCCTGGTGAGGACGTCGGAGAGCGTCTCGTGGGTGGTCGGCGTGGTGAGCCGTACGGCCAGCCCGATGCCATGCGCCGCGTCCGGCATGTCCGGCCGGGCGCTGCGCAGCAGGCGTACGACATCGCGGGTCGCGGGCCGCAGTTCGCTCTCGGGCACCTCGGCGGTGCCGGCGGCCGGCTCCCTCTCGCGCCGCGCCACGGTGTCCCGCTCGGGCAGCGCCTCGCCCAGGGTCCGTGCCAGGCCGCGGATGTCGGACGCCGAGAACACCGCGGCGGCCGGGAGTTCGGCGCCCAGTTCACGGGCGAAGGCATTGCGCAGCCGGACCAGCATGAGGGAGTCGAGGCCGAGTTCCTTCAGGGCCGTGGTCGCGGACACGTCCACAGCGCCTCCGGAGACCTCAGTGACCCTGGAGCGCACGTACGCTTCGAGCCATACCGCGCGGTCGTGGTCCGTGGTCGCCGCGAACACCTTCTTGACGAGACCGTCCGAGTCCGCCGTACCCGTCGGGGCGGTGATCAGGTCGCCCAGGATCGGGCGGGTGCGTGCCGCGTCCGGGTCGAGGGCCAGCATCTCCCAGTCCAGGGCGAGGGGAGCGAGCTGGCGGCGGGAGGTGGTCAGTACCCGCTCGAACAGCTCACCGCCGTCCTGCGGGGAGAACGCGACCAGACCGGACCGGCTGGTCTCGGCGGCCCGGGTGCCGGACTCGGCGACCATGCCCACGCCGGTCCAGGCGCCCCAGTCCAGGCTGAGCGCCCGTCGGCCGGTACGGGCGAGGTGGTGCGCCCAGGCGTCGAGGAAGGCGTTCGCCGCCGAGTACGGGCTCTGCCCGGCGGAGCCGAGGAGACCGGCCGCCGAGGCGAAGAGGACGAGGTTCCCGGCCTCCGGGATCAGTTCGGTGAGCAGGGTGGTGCCGAGGACCTTGGGGGCGAGTACGCGCAGGGCCCGTTCGTCGGTCAGGTTCGCCACCGTGGCGTCGTCGAGGACACCGGCCGCGTGGACGACACCGGCGATCGGGCCGGCCGCACGTCGTACGGCGTCCAGGGCGGCCGTCAGTCCTTCGCGGTCGGCGACGTCGGCGCGGGCGAGATGCACGGCGACGCCGTGCTCTTCGAGGTCCCTGATCCAGTGCGCCGTGTCCGCGTCGGGCGTACCTCGGCTCAGCAGGGCCAGTCGGCGGGCGCCGCGGCGGACCAGTCGCTCGGCGACGACGCGGCCGAGACCGCCCAGACCTCCGGTGATCAGGTACACGCCGTCCGGGGTGATGTCGCCGTGACCGCCGTCGTCGGCGTGGGTGCGGGCCAACCGCGGCACCAGACGGCCCGACTCCCGCAGCGCGACCAGCCGTTCGTCGTCCGCGTGCCGCAACTGCGTCCACAGGGCGGCGACGCCGTCCGTGGCCGGCAGGTCGATCAGTGTGGTCGACAGCTCCGGATACTCCTGCGCCACGGCGAGGCCGAAGCCCCAGCCGAGCGCCTGCTGAGGGTGCGTCACCTGTGTGCTGTCACCGGCGGCCTGGCTGCCCCGTACGACGACGAACAGGCGGGGAGCCCGGCCCCGCGGGCGGTCGGCGAGCGTCCGCACCAGATGCAGGGTGCTCAGGCAGCACAGCCGTGCGGCCTCCTCGGCCGTACGCGCGTCCTCGATCGCCGGGGCGTCGAGTGCGGACAGCTGGACCACCTGTTCGGGCAGTCCGTCCGGGAACGCCTCGTCGAGCAGCCGGGCCAGCTGGTCCGGATCGGCCGGGTCGAGGACGTAGCGGCCGGGACCCTCGACGGCGAAGGCCTCTCCCCGGCGGGCGATCACCTGCGGCACGGTCGAGCCGAGGCGCTCGCCGAGTTCGGCGGCGACACCGGTGCTGTCGGCCAGGATCAGCCAACTGCCGTTAGCCGAGGGCACCTTCGCGGCCGGGCGGGGCTGCCAGCGGGTCTCGAAGAGCGCACCGTCCAGGGGTGAGAGCGCGGCCAGTTCGAACTCCTCGGCTTCCAGCACCAGTTGGTCGTCCTCGTCCCACAGCCGCAGGTCCAGGGTCGCGGTGTCGCCGGCCGCGGAACGCAGCTCGCAGGTCACCCAGGCGGGCGTGGTGCGCAGCCCGGTGAATCGCAGTCGTCCGACGCCGGCGGGCACGAACGCCCGGCCCTCGGGCGCGTCGCCGGGCAGGGCGGCCGCGTGGAAGGCGGCGTCGAGGACCGCGGGGTGCAGCAGATGACCGGCGGCGGGCGTCCGGGCCAGTCGGCCGAGTGCCGCCCTGTCCGTACGGCAGCCTTCTTCCAGGCCCCGGAAGGCCGGGCCGTAGTCGATGCCCAGGGCAGCGAGCCCGGCGTAGACGGCCGACAGCTCGACCTCTTCGTCGCAACGGTCGCGGAGGGCGGCGAGCCGCTCGCCCGCACCGGGTATGGGTTCGGCCGCGCCGGCGACACGTCCGCTGACGTGCCGCTCCCACCGCGTGCCGCGCTCTCCGACGGTCGCCGAGGCGATGGTGAACTCGCGGCAGCCGTCCTCGGCGGGCCGCAGGGCCAGTTGCAGCCGTACGGGCTTGTCCGCGTCCAGACACAGCGGCTGCAGGAACCTGACCTCGGTCAGCCGCACTTCGCCGCCGCCCTGGAGCGCGGACGCGGCCTCCAGGGCCATGTCGAGGAAGGCGGCGCCGGGCAGCCAGACCTCACCCGTGACCCGGTGGTCGGTGAGATAGGCGAAGCGGCTGTCGCGCAGGTCGATGTCGGTCTGGAAGAGGTGCCGGTCGACTTCGTCGCTGGCCTCGATGTGTGTGCCGAGGAGCGGTGAACCGCCGGCCGTCCCGGTGGCCGGGGCGGGGGCGAGCCAGTGGCGTTCGCGGGCGAAAGCGTACGTGGGCAGGTCGACCCGGCGGCCCCGCGGGAACAGCACCGGCCAGTCGGGCGTGTGCCCGGCCACGTACAACTCCCCCAGCCTGCGCAGCAGGACATCGCTCCCGTCCTGCTGCCGGCGCAGCGAGCCGATGCCGACCGCGTCGATCCCGGCCTCGGCCGCCACCGCCTCGATCGACGAGATGAGCGACGGGTGCGGGCTCAGCTCGACGAAGTAACGGTAGCCGTCGTCCAGCATCCGTCGGACGGTGTCCGCGAAGCGGACGGGCTCCCTGAGGTTCGCGTACCAGTAGTCGGCGTCGAGCCGGTCCCCGGGCAGGGGTTCGGCGAGCACCGTCGAGTACAGCGGCGTCGGCGTGCGGGTGGCCCGGATGCCGGAGAAGCGACCGAGCAGCTCTTCGCGGAGCGGGTCCATCAAGGGGGTGTGCGAGGCGAAGGGAGTCGACAGCGGCCGTGCGGGGATTCCCTGCTCGTCGAGGTGGTGGCGCAGTGCGGCCAGCGCGTCGGACTCGCCGGAGACGGCCGTGGAGGTGGCGCTGTTGACCGCGGCGACGAACAGGCGGTCCGCGTACGGCGCGAGCAGATCCTCGACCCGCGCGGGCGGCAGTCCCACGGACAGCATGCCGCCCTTGCCCGCCAGTGGTACGACCGCCTGGGCGCGCCCGGTCACCACGGTCACGGCGTCGTCCAGGGTGAGGGCGCCCGCGCTGTAGGCGGCGGCGATCTCGCCCAGGCTGTGCCCGACCACGGCGTCCGGGGCGATGCCGAGCGCACGCCAGGCGGCGGCAAGCGCCGCGTTGACCGCGAAGAGCACCGGCTGCAGGAACTCGGTCCGGCCGAGCGGGGTGAATTCCTCGGGCGCCCGCAGCGCGTTGAGCACGGACCAGCCGACCCGGCGGCGCACCGCTTCGTCGATGCGGGACAGCTCCGTGCGGAACGTGTCCGAGCCCGCCATCAACTCCACGCCCATACCCGGCCATTGACCGCCGTGCCCGGCGAAGACGAAGGCCACCTTGCCCGTCCGCTCCTCGCGGGGCGGAGCGAGGGGTGCCCGTCCGCTCGCCAACGCGGCGAGCCTGTCCCGCAGTTCGTCCCGGTCATCCGCCACGATCGCCGCACGCCGTTCGAAGTGGCCGCGGTGCCGCGCCAGGGTGTGGGCGATCTCCGGCAGGGCGGTGTCCTCGGTCACGTACTGGGCCAGCCGCGCGGCCTGCCCCCGAAGGGCGGCCTCACTGCGGCCGGAGAGCACGAACATCCGCTTTCTCGGCGGGAGTTGGTCCGTCGGCTGCGCGTCGGCCGGTGGGGCCTCCTCCACGATCACATGCGCGTTGGTTCCGCTGATCCCGAAGGCGCTCACTCCGGCCCGTCGTACGCGCTGCGGCGACGACGGCCAGGCCGCCGTCTGGTGCAGCAGGTGCAGCCCGCTGCCGTCCCAGTCGACGTGCCTGCTGGGCGTGTCGGCGTGCAGGGTGCGCGGCAGGGTCCGGTGGCGCAGTGACTGCACCACCTTGATCAGCCCGACCACGCCCGAAGCCGCCTGTGTATGCCCGATGTTGGACTTGAGCGAACCCAGGTGCAGCGGGCGGTCCTGCGGGCGCGAGTCACCGAAGACCTGCGACAGGGCGTTCGCCTCGATCGGGTCGCCCAGTGTCGTGCCCGTGCCGTGCGCCTCCACGTAGTCGATGTCGGCGGGCTCCAGCCCGGACAGCTCCAGCGCCCGCCGGATCACCCGCTCCTGTGCCGGACCGTTCGGCGCGGACAGGCCCTGGCTGCGGCCGTCCTGGTTCATGGCCGTGCCGCGCAGCACGGCCAGCACCTCGTCACCGTCACGCCGCGCGTCACTCAGCCGCTTCAGTACGACCATGCCCGCGCCCTCGGCCCAGATGGCGCCGTCGGCGTCGTCGGAGAAGGAGCGGCAGCGGCCGGTCGGCGACAGGCCCCGCAGCCGGCTGAACTCGACGAAGGTTCCCGGCGTCACCATCACCGTCACACCGCCGGCGAGCGCGAGGTCGCACTCGCCCGACCGCAGCGCGTGCGCGGCCAGGTGCAGCGCGACGAGCGACGACGAGCAGGCCGTGTCGACCGTGAGCGCCGGGCCGGTGAGCCCCAGCGTGTACGCGAGCCGTCCCGAGGCCACGCTCAGCGCCGATCCCGTACCGACGTACCCGTCCAGCTGGTCGAGTCGGGAGCCCGACAGATAGTCGCTGCCGAACATGCCGACGTACACACCGGTGGTGCTGCCTTCGAGGTCGTCGGGCACGATCCCGGCGCGCTCCAATGCCTCCCACGCCGTCTCCAGCAGCAGGCGCTGCTGCGGGTCCATGGCGGCCGCTTCCTTCGGGGTGATCCCGAAGAAGCCCGCGTCGAAGGTCTCCAGGTCGTTGTCGTCGAGGAAGCCGCCTTCGCGGGCGTACGACTTGCCCATGGCGTCCGGGTCGGGGTCGTACAGCGCCTCCACGTCCCAGCGTCCCGCCGGGAACGGGCCCACCGCGTCGCGGCCCTCCGCGACCAGGTGCCACAGGTCTTCCGGGTCGCTGACGCCGCCCGGCAGACGGCAGGCCATGGCCACCAGGGCCACCGGCTCGTCAGCCGCGGACGCAGCCGTGCGGGTGGGCTGCTTTTGGGGAGCGGTGCGACGGGTGGCGCGGTCGCCGGTCGCGAGGGCGGTGGTCAGCAGGTACTCGGCCAGCCGGGCGGCGGTGGGGTGGTCGAACAGCAGGGTGGCGGGAAGCTTGGCGCCGATGCGGGTGCCGATGCGGTTGCGGAGTTCGACCGCCGTCACCGAGTCCATGCCGAGTTCGCGCAGCGGCTGGTCGGGGCGGACGGAGTCGGCCGAGCGCAGGCCGAGGGCGCGGGAGGCCTCCTCGCGGACCAGGGACAGGACGCGTTCGGCGCGTTCGGTCTCAGGGAGCCGGGCCAGCCGGTCCGCCAGGCCGTCGCCGGCGTCCTGGCCGGTGCGGGGAGCCGGGAGCAGCGAGCGCCACAGCGCCGCCGTACCGTCGCCCGCGGCCGCCGTGTGGTCGCGCAGCCGGGGCAGGTCCAGGGCCCAGGCGACCAGGTGCGGTGCGCCTCGTCGCAGGGCGAGTTCGACGAGGTCGCGGCCCTGGTCGGGGGTGAGTGCGCGGTGGCCGAGGCGGGCCATCCGCTCCAGGTCGGCGTGTTCGGCGGCGAGGCCCTCGCCCGCCCACGCGCCGAAGGAGACCGAGAGGCCGGGCAGGCCCAGGGCCCTTCGGTGATGGGCCAGTTGGTCGAGGAAGACGTTGGCCGCCGCGTAGTTGCCCTGGCCCGCGTTGCCGACGACACCGGCGGCCGAGGAGACCAGCAGGAAGAGGTCGAGCGGTGTGCCGGCGGTCAGCCGGTGGAGGTGGGCGGCGCCGTCGACCTTGGGGCGCAGTACCCGTGCGAGGCGTTCGGGCGTCAGCTCGGCGACCACCCCGTCGGCGAGGACGCCGGCGCAGTGCACGACGCCGCGCAGCGGCAACGCGTCGCCGATACGGCCGAGTACGTCGGCCACCGCGGACGCGTCCGCGATGTCGCAGGCCGCGACCTCCACCTCGGCGCCGAGCGCGGTCAGTTCGGCGATGACCTCGTCGGTGCGCGGATCGGCCGGCCCCTGACGAGACGTCAGCAGCAGTCGGGGGACGCCGTGTTCGGCGAGGAGTCGGGCAATGTGCCGGCCGACGGCACCGAGACCGCCGGTGATCAGGACGGTGCCGTCGGTGGGCACGAGGGTGGGGCGGCCACCGGGTGCGAGGGTCTCCTCGGGCAGCACCGCATCAAGGGTCGCGTCCGCAGGGGTCCGCAACGCGTCCTGGGCACGGGCCCGCACCAGCCGGGGCACGAGCAACGCCCCGGCACGAACGGCGAGTTCGGGTTCGTCGGCATACGCGACGGCGGCCGCCAGAACGTCGGCGGGATCCGAGCCTTCCAGGTCGAGCAGGGTCAGCCCGAGGTCCGGGTGTTCGGCGCGGGCGCTGCGGGCCAGTCCCCAGAGCACCGACTGGGCGAGGCCGGGCACGGTGTCCCGGTCGTCGGCCGCGACCGCGCCGCGCGTCACCCATACGGTCCGGGCGGGCGCCTCGTCCTGCGGAAGGGCGATCAGCGCATGGAGTTCGGCCAGGGCCGTGGCCGCCAAATCCTGTGCCGCGGCGGCCGGTTCGGCATCCGCCGCCGGGCACGGCCAGAACCGTGCGACGACGTCGGCGCCCGTCTCGCGCACCTGTATCCCCGCCGCTTCGAGGCCGCGCAGGGCTGCGGCGAGCTCCGGGTCCGAGGGGTCACCGAGGACGGTCCACTCGGGGCCCGGCGCCTCCGCGGGCTCATCGCCCACGGCCGTCCACACCACCTCGTACAGGTGCCGGGCGTTCTCCGAGGCGCCGTTCAGGTCCGCCGGGTCCGCGGCCCGCAGCCGTACGCCCTCCAGGCGGCCCGCCGGGAGACCGTCCGCGTCCCACAGCGTCACGTCCAGCGTGAGGTCGGTGCCGGAGCCACCCGTGCGCCGTACGGACGCGGTGAGGTCGGTCGCGCCACCGGGCGGCAGGACGCAGCGGCCCACCGCGACCGGCAGCAGCACCCGGCCGTCGGAAGCCTCGAACGCGGCGGCCACCTGCAGTGCGGCGTCCAGCAGGGCCGGGTGGACCGGGTACGGGTCGGCCACATCACGCGCCACGGACGGCAACGAGAGCCGGGCGAGCAGCGCGCCGTCGCCGGTCGTGACGGCCGACCGTACGCCCTGGAAGGCGGGGCCGTAGCCGAGGCCGAGCGTGCTGAGCCGCTCGTATGTCCGCTCGGTCCAGGCCGGTTCGGCCGCCTCGGGCCACACCGGTGGCCGGTCCGCCGTCAGCGGGGCGGGTTCGGCCGCTGACGCCGTGGCGTGCAGGGTCCAGCCCATGACCTCCTGACCGCGCGGACGGCTGTGCACGGTGATCTCCGGTACGGGACCGGTGGTGACCACCTCGACGGACACCTCGGCCGTGCCGGACTGAGGCAGGGTGAGAGGCGCGAGGAGGAGCAGGTCGGTGACGTCGCCGGGAGCGTCCGGGCGGGCCACGGCGAGCGCGGCACGGCACAGCTCCATCAGCGTCGTGCCCGACACCACGGTCCGCCCGAACACGGCGTGGTCGGGCAGCCAGTCGGCGGTGGCCGGGGACCACTCGTTGCGGAAGGTCCAGCGGGTCTCGTCCGCCGACTGGAGCTGGACGCCGAGCAGCGGGTGCGCGGCGCGGTCGAAGAGGCCGGGGGCGCCGGAAGCGGACTCGGGCTCGATCCAGTGGCGTTGCGGATCCCAGGCGTACGTCGGCAGGTCCGCCGGTGCGGTGTCGGGGACCAGGCGGCGCCAGTCGATCCTCCGTCCGTGGACGTGGAGTTCGGCGGCGGCCCGGTCCAGGCAGGCGGGACCGTCCTCGTCGCGGCGCAGCGATCCGATTGCGGCCAGATCCTCGTGGCCGGAGTCCTCGGCGACGGTGCGCAGGGCGGTGACCAGGGAGGGATGGGGGCTGAGTTCGACGAAGTAGCGGTAGCCGTCGGCCGCCATGCGCTCCACGGTGGGCGCGAAGCGGACGGTTTCGCGGAGGTTGGTGTACCAGTAGTCGGCCTCCAGTTCCTCGGTGACCGGCTCACCGGTGACCGTGGAGTACCAGGCGACGGAAGTCGGGCAGGTGGTGACGCCGTCGAGTTCGTCGAGGACGGTGGCCCGGACCGCTTCGACCTGGGCGCTGTGGGAGGCGTAGTCGACGTCGAGGCGGCGGGTGAACACCAGGTCGTGGTCGAGGGCGGCCAACAAGGCTTCCAGCGGCTCCACTTCACCGGCGATCACGGTCGAGCGGCCGCTGTTCACGGCGGCGACGGTCACCCGGCCGCCGAGGCCGGCTTCGGCGAGGCGGGCCTCGGCCTCGGTGTGCGGCAGGGCGACGACCGCCATGGTGCCGGTGCCGGACAGTTCGGTCAGGGCCTGGCTGCGCAGGGCCACCACGGCCGCCGCGTCGTTGAGGCTGAGCGCCCCGGCGACGCAGGCCGCGGCGACCTCGCCCTGGCTGTGCCCGATCACCGCGTCCGGCCGTACGCCACGGGCCCGCCACACCGCGGCCAGGGACACCATCACGGCGAAGAGGACCGGCTGCACGACGTCCACACGGTCCAGGGGCGGGGCGCCCCCGTCACCGCGCAGGACGGCGGCCACCGACCAGGTGGTGAACGGGCGCAGGGCGGCGTCGCAGCGGTCGAGTTCGTCCGCGAACACCGGGTCACGGTCGAGCAGATCGCGGGCCATGCCGGTCCACTGAGCACCCTGACCTGGGAAGACGAAGGCCAACTTCCCAGGGGGAAGGGTCTGTTGGGGGCCTACGACGACGCCGAAGCCGGTGTCAGTGGCGGTGCCGGCGTCAGTGGCGGTGCCGGTGTCGGCATCGGTGTCGGTGTCGGTGTCGGGCTGCGCCTCGGCGAGTCCGCGCAACGCGGTCAGCAGTTCGTCGCGGTTGCCCGCCTGGACGACGGCTCGGTGCTGGAAGTGCGTGCGGTGGTGGGTCAGCGTTCCGGCCACGGTCGACAGGGGCAACTCTGGCTGTCCGGTGAGCAGTTCGTGGAGGCGGGCGGCCTGCCCCCGGAGGGCTGGGAGGGTCCGGGCGGAGAGCGGGAACAGGGTCTTTCCGGGCAGTTCCGCGGTCGGCTCCCCAGGCAACAACTCCGCGGCCGGCTCTCCGGACAGCTCCGCGGGCAGCGCTTCGCCGGCCGGCCGCGCCAGGTCCTCCGGCGCCTCCTCCAGCACGACATGCGCGTTCGTACCGCTGATCCCGAAGGCGCTCACCCCGGCCCGCCGCACCCGGTCGCCGCCGCGCGGCCACGCCTGGGCGCCGCTGTGCACACGCAGGCCGCCGCCCGCCCAGTCGACGTGCTCGGTCACGGTGTCGGCGTGCAGCGAGGCCGGGAGCAGCTCGTGGCCGAGGGCCAGGACGGTCTTGATGACGCCGCCGATGCCGGCCGCGGCCTGGGTGTGGCCGATGTTGGACTTCAGGGAGCCGACGCCGAGCGGCCGGTCGGCGGGGCGCCCCGGACCGAACACCGATGCCAGCGCCCGGCCCTCGATCGGGTCACCGAGACGGGTGCCCGTGCCGTGCGCCTCGACGTGGTCCAGGTCGTCCGGCCGGAGCCCGGCGGCGTCGAGGGCGGCGCGCAACACCCGTTCCTGTGCGGGGCCGTTGGGGGCGCTGAGGCCCTGGCTGCGGCCGTCCTGGTTGATCGCGGAGCCCTTGACGACCGCGAGGACCCGGTCACCGTCCCGGCGTGCGTCCGAGAGCCGCTTGAGCAGCACCAGACCGCAGCCCTCGGCCCACACCACGCCGTCCGCGTCGGCCGAGAAGGGGCTGCACCGCCCGGACGGCGACAGCCCGCGCAGCCTGCTGAACTCGACGTGCCCGCGCGGTGTCACCAGGAGCGTCGCGCCACCGGCCAACGCCAGGTCGCACTCGCCGCTCGCCAGCGCCCGCGCGGCCAGGTGCAGGGCGACGAGGGAGGAGGAGCAGGCGGTGTCGACGGTGATCGCCGGGCCCTGGAGACCGAGGGTGTAGGCGATGCGCCCGGAGGCCACGCTGGACGCCGAGCCCGTGCCCACATGCCCGTCGAGCTGGCCCAGCCCGGCCGAGGCCAGGTATCCGCTGTCGTACAGGCCGATGTAGACGCCTGTGGAGCTGCCGTTCAGCGTCTCTGGGACGATCCCGGCGCGCTCGATCGTCTCCCAGGTGGTCTGGAGCAGCAGGCGCTGCTGCGGGTCCATGGCCGCGGCCTCGCGCGGCGAGATCCCGAAGAAGGGCGCGTCGAAGCGGTCGATGTCGGCGAGGAAGCCGCCGCGCAGGGTGTACGCCTTGCCGGTGGCCTCCGGGTCGGGGTCGTAGAGCCCCTGAGTGTCCCAACGGCCCGCGGGCACCTCGGTGATGGCGTCCTCGCCCGCGGCCAGCAGCCGCCACAGCGCCTCGGGGTCGTCGGCGCCGCCGGGAAAGCGGCAGGCCATGGAGATGATGGCGATGTCGTCGTCGGCCCGTGCGACGGCTCGTACGGCCGGGTTCGCGGGCGCCTGGTCCGCCGCGACGGCGACGTCGGGCCGTTCACCGAGGACCGCCTCGGCGAGTTCCGCGATCGTGGGGTGGTCGAAGACGAGGGACGGCTCCAGAGGCCGCCCGATCCGCTGCGAGAGGCCGGCGGCCAGTGTCACCAACTGCCGTGATCCCAGACCGAATTCGGCGATCGGCCGCTCCGGGTCGACGGCCGGCGGGTCGATCCCGGCATCCTCGGCGACAGCCGCCGCCAGCCAGGCCCGCACACCCTCGGAGGTCGTGACGGACATCTCGGGGAACTGCTTCGGAGACTCGTTCGCAGGCATCTGGAAAAGGTGTCCTCGTGAACTCGTGAACTCGGGCTCAGGCGATTTCCGTACGACGGATACGGCCGATACGGCTGGCACAGCAGGTGCGATCGGTGCGACGGGTGCACGGCGGTTGCGGACGGCGGACGGACGGACCATGCGACCGGTGTGGGCGGACTTCGGCGACGTACGGCGATTCCGGCGTCGTACGGCCAAGGAACCGGCGTACGACCAGGGCGACGGCGATGCCGCCGCCGGCACGAAGGTGCGTGCCGGCGGCGGGTGCCGTCGTCCAGGTCATCTCATGGCGGGCGCGCCGACCACCGAAAGGGTCCCGGCCAGGTAGGCAGCCCGGGAGGCGTGGCGCTGGATCTTCCCGCTGGACGTCTTGGGGATGGTGCCGGGGTGGACCAGCACGACCTCGCGCACCGACAGACCGTGGGCCTCGCCGATCGCGCTGCGGATCAGATCGGTGATCTTGTCGGAGTCGCCCGCCGCTTCCGGGGCCATCTCCGCGACGATGACGGGCTGTTCGCCCTCCACCGCGCCGTCCACCGTGTCGTCAGCTCCGCTGTCCACTGCGCCGTCCACGGAGAACGCGGCGGTGCAGCCGGGGCGCAGCGCCCCGTGGGACATCTCGGCGGACAGTTCCAGGTCCTGCGGGTAGTGGTTGCGTCCGTCGATGACCATCAGGTCCTTGAGACGGCCGGTGACGAACAGTTCGCCGTCGCGCAGGAATCCGAGGTCGCCGGTCCGCAGGAAGCGGCCCTCGCGGTCCTTCAGCGTGGCCCGGAAGGTCTCGCGGGTGGCGAGGGTGTTGCGCCAGTAACCCTTGGCGACGCTCGCGCCCGCGACCCAGATCTCACCGACCTCTCCCTCGGACAGCGGCTCCTGCCGCTCGGGGTCGGCGATCACCACGGTCATACCGGGACCGGGCCGGCCCGAGCTGACCGCCGCCGCGTCCGCCGCGCCGGCGTGCGGCCCGGTCCCGGCGGCCTCGACGAGGGTGGGCGGGGTCTCGACCGTGCTGCCGGTGACCATGAGGGTGGCCTCGGCCAGGCCGTAGCACGGGTACAGGGCCTCGCGGCGGAAGCCGGCCGCGCCGAAGGTCTCGGTGAAGCGCCGCAGGGTGGCGGCCCGCACCGGTTCGGCGCCGTTGAAGGCGACCTTCCAGCGGCTCAGGTCGAGGCCGTCGAGGAGTTCGGGGGTGGCGTGCTTCAGGCACAGTTCGTACGCGAAGTTGGGTCCGCCGCTGGTGTGCGGACGGTAGCGGTCGATGGCGCTCAGCCAGCGCTGGGGCTGTTGCAGGAAGTGCAGCGGCGAGAAGAGCGTGGCGGTCACGCCGAGGTAGACCGTGCTCAGGACCGGGCCTATGAGACCCATGTCGTGGTACACGGGCAGCCAGCTGACGAACAGTTCGTGGTCGTACTCGGCGATCACGTCCGGGGTGTGGCCCATCCGCTCCGTGATGACCCGCTCGTTGTCCAGCAGGTTCCCGTGGGTCACCATCACGCCGCGCGGGGCGGAGGTGGACCCGGAGGTGTACTGGAGGAAGGCGACCGAGTCGGCGGTGAGGTCGGGTTCGCGCCAGGAGCAGGCCGCCTCGTCGGGGATGTCCTCGGTGGCGACGCAGGTGATCTCGGCCAGTTCGGGCAGGTGCTCCGACATGGCGCCCAGAGCGGCGATCACCTCACGGCCGCCCAGGATCACCTTGGCGTCCGCGTCGGCGATCAGCCGCTTCATCCGGGTCAGGGCGCGATGGTTCTGCGACCGCCCCTGCGGGGGCACGCCCGGCACGGCGACGACTCCGGCCGAAAGGCAGCCCAGGTAGCCGCAGATGAACTCGAGACCGGGCGGATACAGCAGCAGGGCGCGGGAACCGGCCAGACCGCGCTCCTGCAGCCAGGCGGCGACGGCCCGGGACCGGCCGGCCAGACGCCCGAACGAGATGTCCTGGATCTCTCCGTCACAGTCGCCCGTGACGAGATAGCGGTAGGCGGTCCGTTCGGGCTGTTGCGAGGCGTGCGCGGTCAGTAAATCGACCAGGGATCGAGCCATTGACGAGTCTCACCTGTTCGGATAAATGGGCGAGGAAAGGGGAGGGCCAGAAAACTGGAGCTCGAAGACCGGCCGCGTGATGCGTACGCGAAGACGCCGTGGCCGCCTGGCCCCCTTGCCAGACATGCCCACACGACCAACCCGCCGATGAGCAGCAGCGATGCGTACGCCGGCTCCTCGTGCCCCCCGTTCGGCTTGCTACCGATGAGTAGGACGATAGCAAGTCTTTTCGGCTCGACAGATGTAACCCCGGGTATTTCAATAGGCAATTAAATGATCTGACGCCCAGTTGGAGAAACGTGTCACCGGCGTGCACGGTTGCGCTTATCTGGATGCACGAGTCCGATGCCCCCTATTGCGTACCACTTGGTATGTGCCGCAGAACACATCCACTACGCTGCTCGCCTGATCTCTCGTCAGGACGTCGGCATACCCGTACACCCGGCCGGCGTCGCGCGAAAGCCGGGAGCAGGGAAGCCAGTTCAGTGTGCGCGCGGTCCCGCTCCGCCGGGGTCCGCACGGCCCGACGTACGCAGCGTGCCGACCGTCTTCAGCAGCCGGTCGGCGGGTTCCCGCAGTCTGGGATGGGCCAGGACCGTGTTGCGCAGGCCCCGCACCGGTCTGCGCCACAGCCGGTGCGCCGCGGCCACCGGGTGGGGGCGGGCCGCGAAGCCTTCTCCCACGCGCAGTTCACGGGTCTTGAGCCAGTCCTTGTACTCCTTGTCACCGCGTCCCAGGTCCAGGAGCGTCACGCCGTTCCGACCCGCCGCCTCGGCCATCCGAAGGTGCATCATCAACCCGGGCGAGTAGCGGTGGAATTCGGGGTCGTACGCGGTGAACCAGGCCGCCAGGACCGTGCGCGATCTCGGCCCGAAGTGTGCGGCCACCGGCCGGTCACCGGCGTACACCACGGACAGGACGCCGGTGAAGTGCTCCTCGCGGACGTGGAACAGATAGTCCACCAGGTCGACGATCCACGGCCGCGCGAACCGGTCCATCCGCCCCGTTCTTCGGTACTGGGCGGACTTCCACTGCATGAGCTGGTGCAGCACCTCGGGGTCGCGCTCGTCGAAGACGAACCGCATTTCCCCCACCTCACGCCCCACGCGGCGTTCCTTCTTCAGCGTCGTCTTGGCCAGCCCCGGGTACGCGCCGCGCAGCCACTCCGCGTAGCTGCCGTCGCCGGGCTTCACGTCGATCACCGGTGAGGCGAACGTCCCCGTGACATGTCTGCCGAACGGCTTCTGCTCCTCGACGAGATGGTCGAACTCGAGGATCGACAGCCCGCAGGCCCGCAGCAACTCCTCGGTGTCCCAGGTGACCCCGGGACGGTGCACGAGTGCCTGGCAGTCGGACAGGCCCAGCCCAACGGCCCGGCCGACGCCGAAGACGTTGCGCTCGTAGGGGAGGAACCCGACGGGCTCCCCGTTCTCGTGCAGGACCGCCACCCGAGCCCCACCGCGGTACTTGCCGATCCCGATCGCGAACTCCGGCGCCAGGAAAGGGTTGGCGTATTCGGGCGACTCGTCCATCGCCTGGTGCCACGCCTTGCGCAGCGAGTCGCCCAGCTCGTCGAGCCTGTAGATGGTGATGTCCACCTCAGATCAACCGCCCTTCCGCAGAGTCCGCGAGGAACGTGCCGGTCACAGCACAGGCCGGTGAGATGTGTGGATCATTGCTCATGGATCGCATCGACGACCGCTCCCCCCATGACGCGCTGTGCGCGTCCCGCCACTTCTTTGGCTATCCGAGATCCACGCCGTATACACGCTCGTTCCGCGGTCGCGACCGAGATTTGAACGGTGCGGCGGGGCTCAAACGTCGCGAAACAGTACGCACGCTGTCAAGAGCCCCTACCGCATCGGAAAGCTGTGGATTGAGCGGCCGGGTCCACTCGGGGCCGCCCGACCCGCGACTCCTGGCCGTCCAGCCCTTCGGGAAGGAGGTCGGCAAACGGCAGCGGCATGGCAGAACACGTAGCGATAAGCACTGTTCGTGAGGGCGGCTGCCTCCGTCTGATCCTGTGCTCCGTCACAGAGGCACCGGATCAACACGAGGGCCGTGGAGCCGTAGAGCCGTAGAGCCGTAGAGCCGTAGAGCCGTAGAGCCGTAGACGTGAGTCTGCTGCATCACGGTGCCACGCGGGAGCCGTTCGGGCTGATGTGAGCCTTCCGTACCCAGACCGGTCCGGACGCGCGAGAGCCCCCCACCGGTGCACGGTGCGGGGTTCTCGCTCCGGGATGCGCCACGGTCGCCACGAGTCCGGGGAATCCAGGGAGTTGAGGGCGATGGCTCCGGCGGGGCGGAGGCCGACGGCCATCCGGGCGGCGGCGTGTCCGGTGACCAGTCGGCCCAAGTGTCCGTCGGCGGAACGCATGCGGCGCATCGACTTGTCGCTCAGCGGAGCCCCTCCCTGCCGAACGACCGGGTCGGCCGGAGTGCGCGCCGCTCAACTCGCCTTGCTGAAGGGGCGGTAGCCGCCTCCCTTGATCAGCTGGAAGGTCACGTGGTTTCGGCCCCGGCTCCGGTCCCGGCGCCGTCAGGCAGGAGGGCCAGGAGCTGCTTCGCGTGGCCGGGCAGCTCCACTTCCGCGAGGCCCGCGATGAGGTCCCTGAGGGGCACAGGCTGATCGACCAGGACTTTGTCGTTGGACAGGAGCAGAGTGGGCACCAGGGTGTCGAGTTCGGCCTCGCTCAGCATCGGCCCGCCGAGTGCGCAGAGGGCGTCTCCTTGGAGGCGGATGCGGTCCCGAAGCCCCGCGTTGCCGCCCGCGAGCGTGATGACGCGTTCGATGGTCCAGGTGTCGAGCGCCATACGGTTGTCATACGTCGTGTTCGCTCCCGTGGCGACGCAGGAGATGGCGGCGATGGTGGCGGCGTTGACGATGGAGACGTGCGCCAGAATCTGCTCAGCGTTCCACTCGCCGGCCGGCGGGACAGGGCTCGTGTCGCCAGATTCGGCCACCGTGGCGGCAGCGTCCAGCAGCGCGCGGTAGGCGTCCCGAAGCGGGGTGGCGTCCATCATGTCGTCCTCTTTCTCCGGTCGTACGCGGGGGCGATAACGGGAAGGGTGGTGGCGAGTGCCGTCTCAGGCGTGCCCGGGGGACATCTCCCATGGCGCCTGCGGCAGGACATCGCCGGTCTCAAGCAGCGACTTGAGGTTCGCCAGCACGGCCGGCCAACCGCGCGAGATGCCGTGGAGCATCTCCTGGTTGGGGAGGTTCTCGTGGGTCACGGTGAGCCGGACGATGTCCTGGTGTGGTTCTACGAGAAAGGTGACAACCGACGGTTCCCTTGGCGCTTCGGCGTCGGGGGTGTCCTCGAAGGTGATGACCAAGCGCGTCGGGGGCTCCGCCTTGATCACTTCACCGACGACATCGACGACGCCTGATCCGTCGACGCGCCGGTGCTCCCAGGCCGAGCCCGGCTGCCAGTCCGAAATGTTGGCGTGCCCCCAGTAGCGCGCCGTCAGGTCCGCGTCCGTCAGGGCTTGCCACACCTGGTCCGCGCTCGCACGGATGTAGGTGACGTAGACGTAGGTCGGTACAGACGCGGTTCCGTTGGTCATGGCGTACTCCTCTGCCTGGTTCTTGATGACGCTGATCGCTTGCAGGCGGGGCTTGTCGAACTCCGAGATCCAGCGCTCCTCGATCTCGTGGATGGGCGGCCCGCTCAAGAATGTCGAGATGCCGTGTCGCCGACTGGCCCGCCATGCCCAAGCGTTCACACAGCTCGCGCAGTCCTCGCTTCGAGACTCACACCCCAATTATGCAGGTAGTTACCTGCATAATGTCAACGATGAGTCATCCTTGACCTTCTTCCATGGCTCCCGGAACGCCACGGTGGCCGTCAGCCACCTCGCTTGATCTGCGTGAGGATGGTCTCGTCGGTGATCTTGGAGTCGGCGGCCAGCAGGAACGCCTTGCTGAGAATCAGCGAGAGCCGGTCGTCCTCGAACGGCAGGAACACCTTGCCGTCACTCTTGGGACGCGACGGGACAATGCACAGGTAGGAATCGTCCGGCTCCATCAGGATGTTGGCCGAGCCCAGATGGATCCTGTACGTACGGAGCCCGCCGCGGACCACCAGGAAGCGGCCGTCGAGCGCGCACCGGTCGGCGATCTTCAAGCGCGGCAGGATCCGTTCCAGCGCCTCACGCCGGACCTCCGCGTTCGCCGTCAGCTCACCGAACGTGGCCGTCCGCCAGTACGCGGCATAGCGGTCCTCGCCCCGGTCGGCCCACTCGGGATCGGCCGCGATCGAGGTCACGCCCACGAACAGATCGACGTCCCGCATCGCCTCGCTGAACACCAGCGGCGGAACCTCGGCCAGCGGAACCTCCCGCCGGCGTCGGCCGTCACGCCGCTCGAACCGGACCTGGTCCGTCGCGGCGTGATCGGGCGCGTAGTCCCCGTAGTCCTCCGCGGCAGGTTCGTGGAAGAAGCACGCCCGCCACTCGCCGTCGCCGAACTCGGCCCGCGCCTTCCCCTCGTAGCCGCCGTCGTACCGGCCGAGGAAGTTGGCCTGCCATCCGCGTTCCTTGAACAGCGCGTAGAGCCGCGGGTAGTGGACGATGTGGGCGGCGAACCGGTTGGAATAGACGCCGGTCTCCTCCTCCGCCGGAGTGAGCAGATAGATCTCCCGGAACGCCTGTTTGAACGGCTGCCGCAGCCGCTGGTCGACGATCCGCTCCCGCCACGCCCTGATCTCGTCCGTCGACGCCCTGACCGGATGCCACAACCGTGCGCGCGCCGGCTCGCCGGGCGGTTCGGTCATGGGCACCGCCGCATGCCACACGCCGTCCGAATGCTGGAACTCCCAGATCAGACCTCGGACGAGGACCCCGGTGACCGGATGGTCGCGGTAGTAGCGGCACCACTCGTCGTACGGCCACTCACGCCCGGCCGACATCAGCGCCTCGACGCGGGCCCGCTCGCCCGAGAGCGTGCCCCGTACCTCCTTGGCCAGGGCTTTCAACTGCTTGAGTTCGTCCGGGAACCCGTCCTTCACCGCCGCCGGGGCCGTACGGAACAGGCGCCCGTCGGGGCCCGCGAAGGTGAGCCGCACCGTCACCGCGTCCTCGATCGCCACCCGTACCCGGTATCCGCCCAGCTCGTGCTCCAGCGAGCCGTCCGACGCCAGGCCGTGGTCCGGCACGCTGCGTTCGACGAGTTGCCCCGCCGTGATGCCCTGCCGGTCGGCGGCCGTCAGCAGAGCGGTGTCGAGCTGCTTGCGCAGAGCCCGGTGCTTGATCCGGGACTGCAACCGCCACAGCGCCTCCAGAGCGGCCGGATCGTCGATCTCGGCGAGCGCGTTGATCGCCGCGCCCGCGAGCTTGAGGTCCTCGATCACGTCGGACACGGGTCCGCCGACCCGCAGGGCGAGCGCGCGGAGGTACGGCACCGCGGCCGGGCCGCCGGTGAGCGCGGCCGCCCAGACGACGCCGCGCGCCAGGTCGCCGTCGCTCTGATGAACGACGTAGTGGTAGTGGTACTCGCCCATCCAGGCGGTGTGCGGACCCTGTCCGCTGCTGCACAGCGGATCCCCCTCGGTCAGCCCCGCAGGATCTCGACCGCGAGGTCACCCACCGCCGCCGCGTCCGAGAGCGCGCGGCACGTCCGCCGCCACCGCTGCGTGGGACGCGGGCCCGACAGGCTTGCCAGGTGCCGGACGAAGCCGGCCAGCTCCGGCGTCGGCGAGGTGTCGGCCCGGTCTCGCAGTGGGGCGGCCCAGGGGGCGTACGAGGGGATCAGTCCCTCGGGGATGTGCGCCTCGTCCACGCTTTCGAGCAGCGTACGGAGGCGCTGGGCGAGCGGCCCGCGCAGGCGCGCCGCGACATCGGTGTTCATGAGCTCCGCGTGGGCGTGCCGCAGCCAGGGCGCGACCGTGCGGCGGCCGTCGGCGTCGAGGCACTCGGCCGCGTTCAGCACCATCCTCAGCGATTCGGCGAACCAGTGGCCCATGTCGTACTCGGTGGCGCGCAGCAGCATCACGGCGACCTCGTCCGAAGTCCAGCCGCGCGCCCGCGAGATCAGAGTCCCTATCTGGGTGTCGTACTGCCAGAAGCCGGTGTCCTCGAAGCGGGCGGCCAGCAGGAGGCACAGGACCGCGGCCCTGCACTCCTCGTCCGCGCAGGCCGCGAGCCGCATGTCGATCTCGGTCCGGGTCGCCGCACACGCCGCCGCGAACCGCTCGTGCCCGCCGGGCCCCAGCCACCTGACGTCGCCCCACCGGGAATCCGTCCGCTGGCGTTCCAGAAGGTCGACGAGCCAGCGGACGCGGCCGAGCGCGGTAGACCTCACCTCGTCGAGCGAGTCGTTCCTACGGGATTCGGCCACCAGGGCGTCGTAGAGCATGGGCGGGATCATGGCAGAGGGGACTGACAACGCGATCAACCCGCCGGATCCACACGTCGGTTCATGTGATCCGGGGTCCGACTACCGGCAGCCCGGAGGTTCCAGAAGCCGTAGCGGACCCGGCCGAACCGGTCGGCCGGGTCCACCGCATGCCGCTCCCCTGGGCGGCGGTGCACCGACTACGGGGTCCAGGCGTGCGCCGACGCCGCGCGGAGTCCGGCTCGGCCGGGTGTGGAGCAGGCGCCGGCGGCGCACGCCGTGAGCCACTGGTCGAAATCGGCGTCGTAGCGGGTGGCGATGTCGGAGCTGTAGACGGCGTATCCGCCCGCGTAGTCGCCGACGCGGAAGCGGGCGAGCATGCGCTGGATGTCCGTCGGGTGTTGCTCGAACATGTAGCGGGCCGCGAGGTAGCCCCAGGGGTAGGTGCGGGTCACGTCGCTGTTGGCGTAGGTGTTCTGGAACAGCGTGCTCAGTCGGTAGGTGTGCTTGCCCGCCTCCGTGACGGCCTGCTCGTCGGTGATGCCGCGGTAGCCGTAGGAGACGTATTCGGCCAGGCCCTCGATCCACCAGACGTCCGGCACCGATGTCTGCTGGGCGAAGTCGCCCTTCATGTCGTAGCGGGCGTCGAGGAAGTGCGTGTACTCGTGGTTGAGGTTCCAGATCCGGGCCGTGAAGCCGTCATCGACGTTCTTCTGGTACATGATCGCCACCGGTTGGTTGGCGGGGTCGGACGGGTCTCCTGTCAGGGTGATGCCGCCGTTGTCCGTACTGACGCCGAAGATCGCCCCGGCGTAGGTCTGGTAGTCCGCGCGGCTGGCGAAGACGACGAGTTGGAGGGTCGACACGTACTGGCCGGGTATGGGGCCGTCGTCCTTGACGAGGTTGTCGAAGTACGGGTCCTGGCCCAGCAAGTTGGCGCATACGGCGTCGAGCTCGTCGGAGGTGAGCGCCTGGGTCCGGACGGTGTGGGTCGCGTCGCAGGTGTGGGTGATCGGCAGGGCCGCCCTGGTCAGCCGGCCCGTCAGGTCACAGACGTCGTAGTACGAGCAGTTGAGGTGGTCGTAGTAGTCCGCCTGCGTCGCCACCGCGATCCACAGGCCGGCCGTGGGGCCGGTGAGCTCCGACGCGTTCAACAGGTCCTTGGTCAGGGGCCGGACCGTCGCCTGCAGCGCCGTGTGTTCGACGTAGCGGGCGAGGTTCATCCCTGCGTTGGAGTCCAGGTAGGCGCGGTCGGTCCCGAGCAGGTCCAGGTGCCCCAGCGCGAACGTGTGGAGGGTCCGGACGATACCCGGGTCGGCGGCGACCGCGTTGACGTAGTCCGTGTTCCAATTGCCGCGCCACAGCGGGGTGTAGACGTCGTTGACGGCCGCGAGCATGCTGCCGATGGCGTCATAGGAGCTGTCGTACCCGTTGAGCAACCGCCGGTAGACCTTCAGATAGCGGGCCTGCTGGTCGGCGCTGTCGGTGAGGATGACGACCTCACCGAGCACGTCACCGTTCGCCGCGGTGACGTCCCTGGAGTGCCGGTTGGCGAAGAAGGCGTCCAGGCCGCGGGTGGTGGCTCCGGCGAGGGTCGCACTGTAGGGGCCGACGTCGGACGGGTTGTTGAACTGCACGTAGTAGCCGGCGCGCAGGAACAGGACGAGCTGCCACACCTGGGACGAGTTGTCGCCTCGATAGCGTTGCGCCTCTCGCGTGAAGGCCTTGGCCAGGGTGACCATCTGGGCCTCGCGGAAGATGTCGCGGGCGTCGGTACCGGTGACGGCGAACAAGGTGTTGACGCAGCCCGTGGTCGAGGCCTTGACGAACGCGACGAGTGCGGGACCGGTCCGGCCGGCGAAGTCGGCCGGAGTGCAGGAGGCGGCCTTCGGTGTGGTCTTCGTACCGGTTTCCGCGCTCGGACGGGCCCGGGAGGGCGTCGGCGCCAGGGGAGGCAGTTGGGCCGCGGTGAGCGGTCGGCCCTGTACGGCGGGGCGGTCGGCGGCACTTGCCGTCGAGCCGGTCGGCGGCGGGGGTGGCGTCGCCTTCCGGGACGCGGTCACCTCAGTGGTGCCGTCCCGAGCGGGGGGTGCCGCGAGCGCCGGTGTCGACAGCAGGCCGGCGACGGTGACGCAGACGGCGAGGGCGCCGGCCGTGCGTCTGGGCAGCGCGAAGCGGTAGCGCATCTGGACTCCTCCACGGATGGATGCGCCTCGATACGGGTGTTGAGGCGTGTGTGGCACCTTCTCAACACCGACCCGCCCCAACAATGGTGTGTGACATAGCACATTGCATCGCTGAGCCATAACACCCGGCGCCGCCCTACGCCCCGGTCACGCTCCAGGTGCGCGCGGCCCACGTCCTCAAGTGCGGTGACTGGCCGACGAGTTCGCGATACGCGGAGGCGGCGCAGTCGAACAGCGTCTCCGCCACTTCCCCGGCAACCGCGTCGCGCCGCCAGGCCAGCACGTAACGGCACCACAGCGGCGTACCGATCAGCGGCTTGATCACCACGTCCGGGATCGGTCGCAGCGTCGCCTGTACGACGGACACACCGAGTCCGGCACCGATCATGCTCTGCAACTGCAGCTGGTCGCCGAGGAATTCGTGCACGGCGACCGGCGAGAATCCGGCCGCTTCACAGGCGGTGTAGAAGACTTGCGGCCAGCCGGCTCCGTCGTCCGGTGTCAGGAACCACGCGTCCCCGGCCAGGTCGGCGAGCGAGACCTGAGCGCGGTGTCTGAGGCGATGCCGGGACGGCAGGGCCACGAACGTGGGCTCGGTGACGATCCCGCGGTGCGTCACCGCGTCCGAATGCCTCAGCTCCATTCCGGGGTAGTCCGCGGCGACCGCCGCGTCCACCGCGCCCTCCTCCAGGAGTTCGACGATCCGCGAGGAGGCGTACACGCTGCTCACCGCGAGCGGCACATCCGGCAACCGGGCACGGACCCGGGAGACCATGCCCGACAGCACCGGGGAGTTGGTCGCCGCCACGCGCAAGGTCCGACGGGTTCTCGCGGCTTCACCGGCCGGCCGGCATCCGATCGCGGCGGCACGGGCCAGGACGTCACGTGCCTGAGCGACGACCTCGATGCCGTACGGTGTCAGCCTCACCCCCGCCGGCCCGCGCTCGAACAGCGCCTCGCCGAAGTAGCGCTCGATCCGCCGCAGTTGGGTGCTCATGGCCGGCTGCGAGTAACCCAGGTCCGACGCGGCCCGGCCCACGCTCCCCGCGTCGGCGATCGCGCACAGGACGCGCAGATGCCGAAGCTCCAGCTCCATCCGTCCACTCCCCCATCCGTCCACCCGGCCGGCCCCACGACGTCATCGCCACCGTGGCGCCTCCCCACCGGGCCCATGCCGGTCCGTGGTCGCGGCCGGCGGACAGGAAGCGTTCCATCGCGTCGCCGCAGGCACAAGGCGCATGTCCGCCACCGTCCGGCGCGCGCGGACACCGCGACACCAAGACCGAGAGAGCGGTGAGCCCGGGCTCAATGTCCGCGGAACGCCTCCTCGAGCCACCAGGCCCCTCGGTCTGCGACCACCTTCGCGTCGATGAGCAGAGGCGCGGAGCGTGGCCCGGCGACCCAGTCCTCGACGGCCTTCAGATCCGCCCGCGTGCGCACGGTCACCGCTTCGAAGCCGTACCCGCGCGCCACGGCGGCGACGTCCGTCGGCGGGAACTCGACTGTCTCCAGCGGATATCCGTCGGGCCCGAAGTGGTGCACCTCCGCTCCGTAGGCGTCGTCGTTGTACACGACGACCACCATCGGCAGCCCGAGCCGGCGTACCGTGTCGAGTTCCGCGGCGCCCATCATCGCCCCGCCGTCCCCGAGCGCGGCCACCGGAAGCCGGTCCGGCTGCGCCAGTGCCGCACCGATCGCGGTCGCCAGCCCCAGGCCGATCGACTGGAACGCCTGGGTGAAGCACAGGCCGTTCTCGTCGGGCACCGACAGGTACATGCTCGGGTAGCCCATGAAGTTGCCGGAGTCCACGCCGATCACCCGCTCCGCGGGGAGAATGTCGTCCAGCGCGATGCTCAGTGTGCGCGGGTCGATCCGCTCGCGGCCGCTCGTGTCTTCGTAGGGCACATCCCGCCACCGCACGCGTGCGGTGAGAGCCGCCTCGACATCGTCGGTCCGGTAGCCGTTCCGACGCCCGCCGGCCCTCGCGAGCGCACGCCGCGCCGTCAACTCCACGTCGCCGGTGACCCCGAGGTCCACTTCCCGGTGCGCACCCAGCGCGGACGCGTCGTCGTCGACCTGAACCACGGTGGTGTCCGCACCGATCAGCCGGCCGTGGCGCGTGGTCCACATGTTCAGCGCGCAGCCCCAGCCCACGATCAGGTCGGCCCCCTGGATCAGCTCGGCCGCCAGGGGGGACGCGAAGCCTCCGGACACGTCGAGCGCCCACGGATTGCCGTGGAAGAGGCCGCGGGCGACGGCCGATGTCGCCAGCAGCGCGCCGTGGCGTTCGGCCAGCGCCGCCAAGGCGTCCCGGGAGCCCGGTGAGCGCGCTCCCCGGCCGGCCACGAAGACCGGCCGCCGGGACTTCTCCAGCACCTGCGCCAGCGCCTGCACGTCGGCCGACTCCGGTTCGACCGCGGTCCGTTCGGGCGGCGCCACGTTCAGGGCGTGTGCGCCCTCGGGTACGTCGCGGGCCTGTACGTCCAGCGGGAGGTTGAGCAGCACGGTACGTCTGTCGTGCACAGCACGTCGTAGCGCGTCGCGGGCCTGCGCGACGGCGCCCTCCGCCGACGTCACGCGCGCCGTGACCGCGCCCACCGATCGCGCCAACGCCTCCTGGTCGACGTAGAAGTTGGACCTCGGCTCGGTCGCCTCGGCTGCCAGTACGAGCAGCGGTGTACGGCTTTTGGCCGCCTCGGCGATGCCGGTCATGGCGTTCGTCAGGCCGGGACCCTGGTGAACGCTCAGCACGGCCACCGTGCCGCTCATCCGGCTGTAGGCGTCAGCCATCGTCGCCGCGCCGCCTTCATGGCGTGCGGCGACGAACCGCGAGCCCTGCGCGACCATGGCATTGGTGAGATGGAAGTTGCCCGATCCGACCACGCCGAAGACACGGCCGACCCCTGCCGCGGACAGCGCCCGTCCGACGGCCTCCGCGACTTTCACGAGCGCTCCACCAGCGCGAGCACCCGTGCGGGAGCCCCCGACCCCGTGACGATGGGCAAGGGTCCCGCGATGACGACGCAGCCGGTCGGCGGCAGCAGATCCAGGTTCCGCAACTGGGTCAGCCCGTACTTGTCACTGCCCATGAGAGAGGAGTGACACGGGAACGCCGGGTCGAACGCGTGCGCACGTCCCGCGTCGGTGCCCACCGTCTCGACTCCGAGGCCGATCACCGGCGACTCCTGAGCCACCCAGCGGGCGCATTCCGGCGACAGGCCGGGGGTGTGCGGGCCGTTCTCGTCGGCGTTGAGGAACGCCTCCTGGGAGTGCGCGCGGGCGTCCCAGCCGGTGCGCAGCAACAGCCAACCGCCGTCGGGCAGCGGCCCGTTCTCGGCTTCCCAGGCCCGCACGTGCTCGACCTCCACGAGGAAGTCCGGGTTCTCCCGCGCTTCGGCGGTGAAGTCCAGCACGGCGGCCGGTGCGATCAGCCGACGCGCCGGCACCGACGCCACGTCGGAGAGGTCCTTCCCGGTCACCCAGTGGTTCGGGGCGTCGAAGTGGGTCCCTGTGTGCTCGCCACTGCGGAAGTTGTTCCAGTACCAGGCCGGCCCCCGTACGTCATACCTGCTGATCTCCTCCAGTTCGAACGCCGCCGTCTGGCCGAACTCCGGCGGCAGTTGGATCACCGGTGTCGACGACGACAACGGCGACGTGAGGTCGACGACTTCGATCGACCCACCCCGCAACCCGGACACCAGCGAGGCGAGGACGGACGGCTCGGGCATGAGAACCCCCTGAGGCAAGGCGGAACTGACAGCATGCCAGCCTGATATGACGGTCGTTCAGATGGACACGGAATACAGGATCAGTGCTTGGCGAACTGGACCCGGGTCGGCTGCATGACGTTCGGCCGGATCGCGATCCCGTCGACGGTGAGCCGTTCTCCGAAGATGTCGGTGATCCTGATCGCGCCGCCGCACCCGGTACCGTCGCCGGAAATGAAGTAGTTGTAGTCGGCGCGCGACAGCTGACGCCAGCCGCTGCCGGCACGGACCTCCAAGCGGCCCACCGGATTCCGGTGACCTATGACCTGGATGCCGCACCAGTAGCGGCTGGACCCGGTCTTGTACCGGATCGACATCGTGCCGGGAGTGCTGGGGCTCACCAGCTTCCACGTGATCGCGATCCGGCCGCGCGAGGGGGCCGCGAGCTTGGCGAACGCCTCTGCGCTGAGGTCGATCTGCCCGGGTGCGCACTCCCCTGGGCATTCGTTGGTGATGCGGACCGTGATGGAGGCCCCGTTGGCCGCGCGGACGGACACATACGCGCCGCAGGCCTTGGCCGACTCGTAGTCGGTGGAGTTCATCGCCCCGGTCATGACATCACCACTCGGGTCGTACAGGCATGCGCCTCCGCCGTCCGAGTCGTAGAAGGTGGCAACTCCTTCGTAGGTGAGGGCGGGCCGTATGCGTCCCGCCAACGGTGCGCCGGCGGACGGTGCTTGCGGGGCGTCCGTCGCTGACGGCTTCGCCGACGCGGTGGACGGCGTCCGCGGGGTGCTCTTGGCCGAAGGCTTCGCCGACGCGGTGGTCGCACCACCGGAGGGGGTCGGGGACCCCGTCGTGGGCGGGACGTTCGCCGGCGTACCGACGACAGGGGTGGCCGCGGCGTGCCTGGCGTCGGCCTCATGGTCGGGGAGGAGCACCAGGACCAAGGAGACGACTACGAGCGCCGCGGCCGCCGATATGAACAGCCACCGCCTGTGCATCGGACCTCCTTGACGGCCATCACCCATTGTGGTGAGTGACGGGGGCAGCGATCGTTCCAGACCCGGGGGCACGACGGCAAGCCCGATCTCGGGGCGTACTTGGGGCCGAGAGCGGTCCCGAGAACCTTCTGGTGAGCTGCTCGCCGAAGAAGGCGAGGAAGCGGCGTCACCCGGCCGCGGCGCTGAGGGCCGGTCCGGTGATGGACATGTCGCCGCTGAGCTGGGCGACCTGTGAAACGGTCACGTTCTCGAAGGTGACCGTGCGGGTGGGCACAGCGGGGTGGGAGAGCCACGGGGGCAGCTTGTCGGGCGTGACGGTGACGCTGCGGTCCGCCGGGAGCGGAGCGCCGCCCAGTCCGACGAGTGTGCCGGACAGCTTCTGGGTGTACAGAGTCACCAGGTCCTTGCCCTTGACCGTAGATGTGGTCGCGGGCTTGGCCCGCAGACGCATCGCCGCGCGGCCGCGGCCCGCCGTCAGGGCGAGGTCGCCGAAGTCCAGCGACCGTGCGGTGAACTTCAACACCCGCTTGGACCCGGCCGCGGTCCGGACGGTGACCACGCCCAGGAAGGCGCTGTCGTGGAGCACGAGTCTGTCGGCGCGCAGCACCCAGGGGACGTTCGCCGGGCGGGCCGACGGCTGGTCGACCGGCGTGCGGGCACCTGCTGGTGTCTTGGAGGAGCGGATGCCGCCAGGGGCGAGCAACGCCTTCGAGGTCGCTGGCGTGGCGACCTGGAGGACCAACGACAGGGCGGCCACTGCCAGCGCGC
This sequence comes from Streptomyces sp. NBC_00775, assembly GCF_036347135.1. Taxonomy (NCBI): domain Bacteria; kingdom Bacillati; phylum Actinomycetota; class Actinomycetes; order Kitasatosporales; family Streptomycetaceae; genus Streptomyces; species Streptomyces sp. NBC_00775. Next base: position 9,526,951 of record NZ_CP108938.1, on the reverse strand, counting down.
AGGCGAGAGGCCGCAGCAGCCGACCGGCCGAGCGGCTCTTCACCGCACTGCTCAGATGGCGGGGCTCGGACTCCGGCCCGCCTGCCGCACAGTCGGTCAGGTCGTCACTCGCCACCGTGGTCCTCACCCGCGGGGACGGTCGTTGATGCACGGTTCGCTGCGGGCTGCGACTCGGCGCCGCCCGTCGGAGGAATCCAGGCACACGCCAGGGATCCGCCGATCAGGCCGGAAATCAACCCGATGAGGAGGCCCCCGAAATTGGCGACGGGAAACGAGATGAGGGCAAGCAGAATGACTGTGATCCCCGCGAACACGCGCGCCTGCTGGTGGAACCAGAGGGAGATGGCCAGGGCCACGAGGAGAACCCCGATGATCAGCGACCCCGCGCCGGCCGAGGTCGACAGTGCCAGTGGGATGGCGCCGAAGTTCAAGTGCGCGTACGGAAAGTAGAGGATGGGCAGGCCCGCCGCGAAGGTGAACAGTCCTGCCCAGAAGGGACGTTCGCCCCGCCACGTCCTGAATCCCCGTCTGGCGTCGGCGGCAGCGACACGCAAATCTCGGCGTCCGCCGAATAGTTCGAAGAACACGTGGGCCTTCCATGATGTGCGGCAGGCGGGAGCGTGCGGCGAGCGGGCGCGGAAGGTGCGTGCCTGTTTCGATGGGTCAGAAGCACTCGTGGCTGCCTTGCTTGAGCCTCACATCGAGGCCCGGAACGTTGAACGTGGCGGCCGAGACTGCGACCGTAGTGAAGCGCACGTCGCTCAGGAAGGCCGAATCCGCCTGCTGAGCGAAGCCGTTGGGATCGAAGAACCGGGAGTTCCTGTCCTCCCGACTGATCGGGCCCTTGCTGACCGCTCCCGCCGCCACACCGATGTCGAGGTCGTCGAAATTCGCCTGTCCGCTCGACAGGGATGTCGCGTCGAGGAACAAGTTCTTCGCCTCGACCGGCCTCCGTTCGCCGCCGGTGATCTTCAGCGTGTACGGGCCCAGGACCGGGATCGGGACCACCACGGACTGGCACAGCCCGCTGATCTCCGCACGTCTGGCCCCGGTGACCACTACCGGCACGGGGGCACCCTTCCTGGTCACGTCCACCATGCCGTAGATGCTCAGACCACGGACGTCCAGAGTGTCCAGGGCCACCTGGAACTTCTGGCCGGAGATGAGGAACGACGCGGCCAGTGCTCCTTGCGCCATGCCGATACCGAGAGCCGCGACGGCCATGACACTCGGGACGAGAACGGCGGCAAAACGCTTCCAGGAGGTCCTGCCGGCGCGGTGCAGCATCCCGTTTCCTCCGGTCATGACGTGGGCTCGCCGATACCAGACAGGGGTAGGCGACGTCCCTCTCTCTAGTGGCGGATCCTAGGCTTCCCGGCGCGGCAGACGACGGCACGTCGGGTCGGCCGGATGGGTGATGCAGTTTTCGTTGCGGCATCCGGATGACTCGTGGTGCGGGGTCGCACTCACCGCCCGCTCCACCGTCGGTTCCCAAGGCACTGGAGAGGTCGTCCGAGCCGCTCTTCCGGGGTCTTCACCCGCCATGACGGTGTCCCGAAGGTTATGGCGCCGCCCGCGGCAATGGCGCTTCCCGCAGCTCTCCTAGGGGCGTTCGAAGAATTGGAGCACGCCTCCGACCGAGAAGCACAACGCCCCAGCGAGCGTGCCCCAGTTGGCGATGTCGGCATTCACAACGCTTCCGGTGGCGGGACGTGTGAAGGCAGCCAGCGCCGAAACCAGGAAGAGCACGGACCCGAACTGATTGATCGCGACGATCCACCAGCCGAGGTCACGGGCACGGACGCCTGGCCGGCCATGGCAGACCTCGACCAGCGCAAGGTGCCCCGAAATCAGAAACAGGATGCACCCGACCATGTCGGGGGCCCAGATGAGTCTGTTCACCTGGTGGAGCGAGAGCCCCTGAAGCAGGGAGTTCAGCAGATTGATGCCGAACACCAGCGTTCCCACGAACAGCAAGAAAGTGCTCAGCCAGTCGATCCGGGTGGGCTCGTAGCTCCACAACCTCCAGCGCCGCGCCGCCAGCGCACCAGCTTCGCTGTCCCGGCGAGGAGCATTGATCGCCTGAAGCAGCGAGGCGTAACCACCGGTGTTGAAGAAGAGGCCGCCCGCGAAATAGATCCAGGCGCCCGTCGCGTCGCCCGAGCCGAACTGGGCGACTCCGGCCCCGAGGGCGAAGAGGGCCCCGCCAACGGTGAACGCACCCGCGGCGACGTCGTTGAGCCTGCGCAGCCGGCCAACCGACACGCTGTCTGCTCGCCGGAAGCGGAACTCCAGCTCACCCGCGGCGCGTACGGCGACCAGGCCACGTTTACGCGCCAGGCGCGACTCCCAGACCGCAGTGCCCCCAGACACGAGCCGCCAGGTCAGCCGGGTGGTGAACGGCCCCGCCCCTTCGGAGTGCTCCTCGTGCTGGCTCATCTGCCACCCCCAGATCTCCCGTGCGAAAAATTCCTTTTGTCGACTATGTCAGGGAGGATGGCAGGAAGCCGTAACGCTGCGGCCGCTCCCCGCAATTCGGCGAAGCCATGCGCGGGCACGAGAGGCTCAATGGGCTAAGCCTGGTGCGCTTCGTCGTGCACCAGACCGGCTATGTGGGCGATGAGCGTGTCGAGGATTTCGGTCCAGGCGGACTCGTCACCGAGCACGAGGTAGTTGAGGGTCAGGCCGTCGGTCATGGCAGCCAGATAGCGGGCCAGTACCGAGACGGGCACGTGGAGTCGGAGGTTCATGCTCCGGGTCAACTGGTCGATCAGAGCGGCGTACGCGTCGCTGTACAGCTCGTACTGCCGTCGGGCCAGATGCTCGAACCCCGGCTGGCGCAGGGCGTATTGCGTCAGTTCGTAGGTGAGCATGTGCTCGTCGGGGTGGGCGCGGACGTGGTCCCAGTAGGCCTGGAAGCCGGCCCGGACCGTCTCCTCGAGCGTGGCCCTGGGTCGTAGCGCGTCCTTCACCACTGTCACGGAGTGGTCGGTGAGGGTCGTGATGACGGACTCGACCAGGGCCTGCTTGGAATCGAAGCAGTAGTGGAAGACGCTCAGGGACACGCTCGCCTCGGCGGCGATGGACCGGGTCGTCGTCTTGGCGACGCCGTCCCGGGCCATCGCCCTGATCGCTGCTTCCGTCAGCTGCCGGCGCCGTTCGGCCAACGGCATCCGTGCCATCCGCGTGTCCTTCGTGCTCGTGCCGCAGCTCAGCTGCTGTGAACGCCTACTTCGTAGAGCGAGTATCCCCAGCCTGTGCCGCGTTCCAGGCCGTGGATGCGGACGTAGCGGGCCGGTGTGCCGGTGAACAGGGCCGTGTCCAGGCCGCCGTCGCCGGACGTCGTGGACCAGGCGGTCTGCCAGTTCGCTCCGTCGGTGGAGAGTTCGATGCGGTACGACTTCCCGTACGCCCGCTCCCAGTCGAGCGTGACGCGCCCGACCAGGTTCGTGGAGCCAAGGTCGATGCGCAGCGACTGGTCGTCGCTCCAGTCGCTGGCCCAGCGGGTGTCCCGTGTGCCGTCCACGGCCCGGCTGGGTGCGTAGCTCGTGAACGGGTTCCACTCGGCCGAACTGGCCGTGGCCGCCGCGCCCTTGGCGAGGTTGACTCCGGCCTGGTGCTTCTCGGTCGCGCCCCACGTGTCGAGGTAGGACTCGGCGCCCCGGAAGAGGTCGTTCACCACGTCCTGTCCGCCGACGAGCCGGATGTCCTCGATCCAGTCCGGCACGAGGCCGTAGTGCGCGGCTCCGTCGGTGTTCAGGTCCCAGGTGCGCTCGCCGGTGGTCTGCCTGTCGATGACGGAGCCGCCGTCGACGCTGCGGAAGGGGTACGTGACCTTGTTGGGGGCATCCGCTCCGCGCGGTGCCGGCCAGCCGCCGACGCCGTTCATGTCCGTGCCGTAGCCGTAGCCGACGTCGTACTTGTCCCGCAGCGCCTTCGTGCGGTTGGCCTCGGCGACGAATCCCTCCGAGCCGTGCATGTACTGGGCGACGAAGCCGCCGAGACCGTAGACCCGCTCGGTCCAGTTCAGATCCATCCAGCTGTGCGAGGAAATCACGCCGGGATACGAATCGGCCTCGAAGATGTCGAGCGCGCGGCCGACGGCCTTGACGCTCATGTGGTCGATCTCCAGCATCATCTTGCGTTTCATCATGCCGCGCACGGCGTACTCACCGAGGTCGGTGAGACCGCGGGTGTTGCACTGGGCGTCGCCGGCGTACGAGGGGACCTCCACGCCCGTCGGGAGTTTCTCCTCGGCCTCGGACGCGGAGGCTCCGTTGATGGGGTTGTCGTGCTGCGGGCCCGTGCACTTCTCCGTCTTCCAGAAGGTGCCGGTCGACAGGAACTGCCCGACGTTGATGGCCGTTCCGAGCGCACCCTCGTCGAAGCGGACCCCGCACAGGGCGTTGTCGAACTTGTGGCACAGGAACATGCTGCGCACGCCCAGCGCGTACAGCTCGTCCAGCCCCGCGTCGATGTCGGCCTTGCTGCACTGGGCGATGTCCAGGACCTGCTTGCAGCCGAACGGCTCAGAGGTCTCGACGCCCAGGATGACCGCCAGTTTGCCCTGCTTGATGACCTCGCGGGCCTGCGCGCTGTCAGTGACGATCCGGAACCAGCCCTTGCCCGTACCGCCGTACATCTTGTCGACGTACGCCTGCAGGTCGTACGTCAGCTTCGCCTGCAGCCGGATCGACGTCATCTCGTCGCAGCTGCGGTCCTTGAAGAAGTACACCGAGCAGATCACACCGTTGGTGACGAGGTCGTTGACGAGCACCCGCTGGCCGCCGCGCCAGGCCCGTTCCACCCAGGCGTAGTAGTTCTGCTGGTGGGTCAGCGAGTCGTGCGCGGGCCAGTCCTTGAACGTGGGCCAGCCGACCGGGTCGTGCCGGCCGTCACCGCCCTTGGTGATGAAGTCGAAGACCGCGAGCGAACCGTCGGGGTAGTGCTCGGGACAGTCCTTGAGCGCGTCGGCGATCCCGGCCTCGGAGAATGTCTTGCCGCAGATGAGTCGCCCGCCGAAGGCCTCGTTGGCGAAGAGGTGGTCGTGGGCGTCGACGAAGCCGCGCACCTCTCCTTCGGCGTTGGTGCCCGTGAACGGCTCGCCGGTGACGTTGATCTGCGAGTCCGGGGTGGGGCGTGCGGTCGGAGTCCACCAGTCGGCGGCGGCGGCCGAACTCGGCGTGGGGCCGAGGGCCATGGCCAGCACGAGGAGGAGCAGCGACACAAGAGTGACGTCCTTGCGCCTGCGGTACGAGCATCGATCCACGATCACTACCCACATCCCTCGGTCGGCGGGGATGACGCGGTCAACGAGCAGGCCGGCGGGGGTCCGGAGACAGCCCCTCCCGACTTGTCATGACCGGTGCAAGTTATGCGACGAGGATCACGGCTGACACATTCCGAGTCAAGAGTCCCGGACGATTGACCTGATGACCCCGTGACGCCCATCCCCTCGGCCGGGGCATGTGGCCCGAGTCGGGGACCGGCCGCCCCGGTGCGGCGCTGGTCGCGGCAAGGAAGGCGCGTCGGGCATTCCCCGTAGATCGAGGTCAGCGCCGCCCGCCTCCCAACCGAGCCGGACACGGCAGACCTGGGGGCAGGCCGGGCCCGTCGGCGCGCGCCCACGGGGCACGAGCCGTTTCAACTGGCGGTGAGCTTGAGCAGGAACTCAGCCACTCTTCACCGCTCCAGCCAGTCTTCCCACTTGCCCCGACCTCCATCACCGACCTAGCCTGACTTTGTGCCGCTAATAAACAAAGTCCGAAAGCACAACGTCGTGCCGGACAACGACCTCACCCGACTCCGCACAGCCCTCACCGCCTTCTTCGCCCTCGACGGCTTCGTCTTCGCCGGCTGGGTCGTCCGCATCCCCGCGATCAAGGAACAGACCGGCGCCTCGGCCGGAGAACTGGGGCTCGCCCTCCTCTGCGTCTCCGCCGGGGCGGTGATCACGATGACGCTCACCGGACGGCTGTGCCGCCGCTTCGGCAACCACCCGGTGACCGTCGTCTGCGGCATCCTGCTCTCACTGAGCGTGGCGCTCCCGCCGCTGACACACTCCGTACCGGCCCTGGGCGCGGTGCTGTTGATCTTTGGAGCGGCCTACGGCGGGATCAATGTGGCGTTCAACAGTGCCGCTGTCGATCTGGTGGCCGTGCTTCGGCGGCCGATCATGCCCAGCTTCCACGCCGCGTTCAGCCTGGGCGGCATGATCGGCGCGGGGCTCGGCGGACTGGTCGCTGGTTCCCTGTCGCCCGCCCGCCATCTGCTCGGCCTGGCCGTGATCGGCCTGCTGGTGACCGCGCTCGCGGGACGCACCCTGCTGCGCCACGAACCCGTGAAGACACCGGACCGTCCGCACCGCGAGGAACACACCCCGCGCCGGCTGGACACCCGCACCCGGGGACTGGTCACCGTCTTCGGCCTGATCGCCCTCTGCACGGCGTACGGCGAGGGTGCCCTGGCCGACTGGGGTGCGCTGCACCTGGAGCAGGACCTCGACGCGCACCCCGGCGTCGCGGCCGCGGGCTACACGTGCTTCGCCCTGGCCATGACGATCGGCCGGGCCGGCGGGACGACCCTGCTGGAACGGCTCGGGCGGACCCGGACACTGGTGGCGGGCGGCACCATGGCCACCGCCGGAATGCTGCTCGGCTCGCTCGCCCCCTCATTGTGGGCGGCCCTGCTGGGCTTCGCCGTCACGGGACTCGGGCTCGCCAACATCTTCCCGGTCGCCGTCGAACGCGCCGGCACCCTGGCAGGCCCCAGCGGCGTCGCGATCGCGTCCACGCTCGGTTACGGCGGCATGCTCCTCGGCCCACCCTCGATCGGGTTCATGGCGGAGTGGTTCTCCCTGCCCGCGGCCCTCACCAGCGTGGCGGCGCTCGCGGCGGTGGCCGCCCTCATCGGCGCCGCCACCCGCCGCGCGGCCCTGAACTGACGCCCCTCCCACGACGCGCCGCCCCCCCTAGCCCTCGACCGCACTCCATCCGGGACACTCACCACATGAAGATTCCGGAGTACGTGGAAACCCTGGACAGGGACGGCCGGTTGCTGGCAGCGGCCGCCGGGAAGGCGGGGGTCGAGGCCAAGGTCGCGACCTGCCCGGGCTGGCAGGTACGGGATCTGCTGCGGCACACGGGGATGGTGCACCGGTGGGCCACCGCGTTCGTCGCCGAGGGGCACACCTCGTACCACCCCGACGGCGGCCTGCCGGAGCTCGACGGCGAGGAGTTGCTCGCCTGGTTCCGGGAGGGCCACGGTCGGCTCGTCGACACGCTCAGCGCCGCTCCGCCCGATGTGGAGTGCTGGAGTTTCCTGCCCGCACCCTCGCCGCTCGCCTTCTGGGCCCGGCGGCAGGCGCACGAGACGACCGTGCACCGGGTCGACGCCGAGTCGGCGCTCGGCGGTGAAGGGAGCGCCGTAGCCACGGATTTCGCGGTGGACGGGATCGACGAGTTGCTGCTCGGCTTCCACGGGCGCGCGAAGAGCAGGGTGCGGACGGAGGAGCCGCGCGTCCTGCGGGTGCGGGCCACGGATTCCCCGGACGCGGTGTGGACCGTACGGCTGTCGGCGGATTCACCGGCCGGCGCGCGAGGCGGAGAAGGAGAAGCGGACTGCGAACTGGCAGGGCCCGCCGCGCGGCTCTACCTGGCGCTGTGGAACAGGCTGCCGTTCCCGAGCGTGACGGGCGACGGCTCGCTGGCCACGCTGTGGCGGGAGAAGTCCGGCGTCACCTGAAGTTGACCACAGAGGTAAGGATCGCCCGGAGCCGTCACTCGCAGGCGGAAGCCGGGCCACCCGCCAGCATCCGCGTGAGCACCGCGCGCTGCACCGGCAGCACCTCGCCGTGCAGCTCGCGCCCCTTCGGCGTGAGGCACACCCGCACGCCCCGCCGGTCCTCCTCGCACATGCCGCGCGTCACGAGACCGTCCTTCTCCAGGCGGCCGATCAGCCGGGACAGGGCGCTCTGGCTCAGGTGGACCCGCTCGGAGATCTCCTGTACGCGGAAGGCGGCGCCGCCGCCCGACGCAGTGCCGTCGGCCAGTACGTCCAGCACCTCGAAGTCGCTGGCGCCCAGGCCGTGTCGATGCAGTTCGCGATCGAGCTCGCAGAGGGTGCGCGCATGCACCGCGAGGATGTCGCGCCACTGATTCACGAGCCCTTGCTCGGCCTTCTTCGCCGCCATGGGCGCACCGTAGCAAAAAATCAGCTTTGTTGCATCGGAATTAAATGCACTTGCATTGGATGCATGCGCATGTAGTGTCGGGGGCATGACCTCTCCGCTCACCCACCCCGCGTCCCAGGGACGCTGGACCCCCCGACTGTGGGGCACCCTGCTGGTGCTCTGCGCCGCGATGTTCCTGGACGCTCTGGACGTGTCGATGGTCGGCGTCGCCCTGCCGTCCATCGGCTCCGAACTCGACCTCTCCACCTCGACGCTCCAATGGATCGTCAGCGGCTACATCCTGGGATACGGCGGACTGCTCCTGCTCGGCGGACGCACCGCCGACCTGCTGGGCCGCCGCCAGGTCTTCCTGGTGGCCCTGGGGGTCTTCGCGCTCGCCTCACTGCTCGGCGGGCTCGTCGACTCGGGCCCGCTGCTGATCGCCAGCCGCTTCATCAAGGGCCTGAGCGCGGCGTTCACCGCGCCCGCGGGCCTGTCGATCATCACCACGACCTTCGCCGAAGGCCCGCTGCGCAACCGCGCACTCTCGATCTACACCACCTGCGCGGCCACCGGCTTCTCCATGGGCCTCGTCCTGTCCGGTCTGCTCACCGAGGCGAGCTGGAGGCTGACCATGCTGCTGCCCGCACCCATCGCGGTCATCGCGCTGCTGGCCGGCCTGAGGCTCATCCCGCGCAGCGAGCGCGAGAAGGACCACCGCGGTTACGACATCCCGGGCGCCATCCTCGGCACCGCCTCAATGCTGCTGCTGGTCTTCACCGTCGTACAGGCGCCCGAGGCCGGCTGGGACTCGGCCCGCACGCTGCTGTCCTTCGTCGCCGTCGCCGTACTGCTCACCGTCTTCGTGACCGTCGAGCGGCGCAGCCCGAGCCCGCTGATCCGGCTCGGCGTCCTGCGCTCCGGCAGCCAGATCCGGGCGCAGCTCGGCGCGATGGCGTTCTTCGGTTCGTACGTCGGATTCCAGTTCCTGGTGACGCTGTACATGCAGTCGCTGCTGGGCTGGTCCGCCCTGCACACCGCGCTCGCCTTCCTGCCGGCCGGCGCACTGGTGGCCCTGTCCTCCACCAAGGTGGGGGCCGTCGTCGACCGGTTCGGGACTCCGCGGCTCATCGCGGCGGGCTTCGCCCTGATGGTCGTCGGGTACGCGCTCTTCCTGCGCGTCGACCTCGACCCGGTGTACGCGGCGGTCATCCTGCCGACCATGCTGCTGATCGGCGCGGCCTGCGCGCTGGTCTTCCCCTCCCTCAACATCCAGGCCACCAACGGCGTCGACGACCACGAGCAGGGCATGGTCTCGGGTCTGCTCAACACCTCGGTCCAGGTGGGCGGCGCGATCTTCCTGGCCGTCGTGACGGCCGTGGTGACCGCGAACTCCCCCGAGGGTTCCTCGCCCCAGGCCGTCCTCGACAGCTACCGGCCCGGCCTGATCGTGGTGACCGGCATCGCACTGGCGGGTCTGCTGATCACTCTGCCGGGCCTGCGGACACGGCGGACACAGCAGTCCGTCGTCGTCGCCAAGTCCCTCCAGGAGAACCAGGAGGAGGAGACTGCGGCGGAGCGCGTGACGGTCCGCGACTAGGACTTTCCCGCGGATCGATCGCCTCGCGGCCCGGACGAAAGCGGCGGCAAGGCGGATCCGGCCGGTCGGACAGCGGCGGCGGTCTTGTCGTCATGCGCGGCGGACCGCCGCCACCGTCGTCTGCTCCAAGAGCCGTACCGTGCAGGCAGGTTCCACCAGACAGACGGCCTGACCCGGGCCCGTGAACCCATTCCTGGTCAGTTGGCAAGTACTGAGTGAACGCTGTCCCTTTCCTCTGACCACACGGACCGTCCATGACTGATTCGCTGTGCCGCCCCTCCCAAGGGGCCGGCACGTCCGGCGCCGACACCGCGCGGGCGGATGCCGTGCTGATCGCGGCGTCGCTCGACGACCCCGAGCGCTTCGCGGTGCTCTTCGACCGCCATGCGCCCACCATCCACCAGTACGTCGCCCGCCGCCTCGGCCGTGACGTGGCCGACGACGTCACCGCGGAGACCTTCCTGACGGCCTTCCGGATCCGGGCCCGCTACGACAGCGGACGTGCCGGTGTGCGGCCCTGGCTGTACGGCATCGCGGCCAAGCTGATCAGCCGGCACCGCCGCGAGGAGGCCAAAGCCCTGAAGATCCTCGCCCGCACCGGCCGCGACCCGGTGGCCGAGACCTGGACCGACTCCGCGGACGACCGCGTCACCGCACAAGCCGCCTCCCGGCCGCTGGCCAAGGCACTGGCCAAGCTCTCCGAGGGAGACCGGCACGCGCTCCTGCTGTTCGCCTGGGCCGACTTCACCTACCAGGAGATCGCCGAGGCCCTGGACATCCCCGTGGGCACCGTCCGGTCCCGGCTCAACCGAGCCCGCACGAAGCTGCGCACCGCGACAGGTGCGCACAGCCCCTTCAGCGAGTCCAGCGCAACCAGCCAACCGACCGAACCGCACGTACCCGAAGGTGACCTCGCATGAACGAGCTGTCCGAAGCGCGTGCCCTGCGCGCGGATGCCCCACTGCCCGACAGCGACCGGCTCGCGCCGCAACGGGCCCAGCTCACCCAGGCGTTCCAGCGGGAGACCGCCGGCCGTCGGCCCGCCGCGGTGCGCACTTCGCTCCCCCGGCGCAGGATCGTCCTGATGAGCGCCGCGGCGGCCGGGGCGCTCGCCGTGACCGGCGGAGTCGTGGCGTCGCTGCCCGACGACACCCCCGGTACCGCCCCGGCCGGCACCGGCCGTCAGCTGCTGTCCGCGCAGGCCTCCGCCGACACCCTCGAACTGGCCGCGGCCACGGTGGAGAAGCTCGGCGTCACCGAGCCCGGCCCGAAGCAGTGGGTCTACGAGAAGGGCACGTCCCTCGGCCAGGGCGAACCCCAGACGTCGGAGCAGTGGACCCGCTGGGACGGCACCGGCGAGGCACACCTGCCCGGCATCCCGGGCTCGGGCGACATCTCGGACTTCGACCCGAACAAACTCCAAGTCTGGTACGGACCCAACCAGGAGGAGAAGTGGAAGAAGGAGGGCTACGACGACCGTTCCCAGCGCCAGTTCTACCGCTTCCTCGCCACACTCCCGAGCGACCCCGACCGCATGATGTCGGCGATCCGCAAGGAGCACGCCATCGGCGACATCAAGGGCGAGACCACGGCGGAACGCGACTGGCGGGAGATCGATGTCCTCTACCGCTCCGTCCTGATCCCGCCGAACGCGCAGGCGGGCCTGTTCCGGGCGCTCGCGAAGATCCCCGGCGCCCGGGTGGAGAAGGGCATCAAGGACCCCATCGGGCGCGCGGCCATCGGCGTGACCGTGACCTACACCAAGCCCAGCGCCTCGGGTCACCAGGGCAAGCAGGAGATCTTCTTCGACCCGAAGACGTACACCTATCTAGGAGAGATCGCGCACGCCGCGCCGGTCGAACTCCCCGAAGGCATGGGCCAGTCACCGATGCCGTCCGAGGCCCCCGACACCGCGCTCATCACCGTCCGCAACGCCTGGGGCGTCGTGAACAAGCCGGGCGCCCGCCCCTGAGAAGGGCAGGGGGGCGTCGGCCCTCACACGGGCCGGCCCCGCCGGACGGACCTTGGCGCACGCCTGTTTGGCCCGACGGGTGGAGAATTGGGGGGATCCACGAGGGCTGCACGGCACCAGCCCCGTGCCCCGCCGTCGGGCTTCCGACACGAGGGCGGCGCGGGCTCAGCCCAGCCAGCCCGGCCGCACCAACCCCGACTCGTAGGCCAGCACGACCAGTTGGGCCCGGTCGCGGGCGCCCAGCTTGACCATGGTCCGGCTGACGTGGGTCTTCGCCGTGAGCGGGCTGACGACGAGACGACGGGCGATCTCGTCGTTCGAGAGGCCGATGCCGACCAGGGCCATCACCTCCCGTTCCCGCTCGGTGAGTTCGGCGAGGGAGTCGGCGGTCGCGGGTTCCTTGGAACGAGCCGCGAACTCGGAGATCAGCCGGCGCGTCACCCCCGGGGAGAGCAGGGCGTCACCCTCGACCACCGCCCGTACCGCGCGCAGGAGTTCCTCAGGCTCGGTGTCCTTGACCAGGAAGCCGGAGGCTCCGGAACGGATCGCCTCGAAGACGTACTCGTCGAGCTCGAAGGTGGTGAGCATGACCACCTTGACGTCCTTCAGGTCCGCGTCGTCGGTGACCCGACGGGTCGCGGCGAGGCCGTCGAGCAGAGGCATCCGGATGTCCATCAGGACGACGTCGGGGCGCAGTTCGCGCACCTTGCGCACCGCCGCCTCGCCGTCGGCCGCCTCGCCGGCCACCTCGATGTCCGGCTGCGCGTCGAGCAGCGCCTTGAAGCCTGCCCTGACCAATGACTGGTCGTCGGCGAGCAGTACGCGGATCACCGGTCCTCCTTGACCTTCAGCGGCAGTACGGCCAGCACACGGAAGCCTCCGTCGTCGCGCGGGCCGGCCTCGATCGTGCCACCCAGGGACGCGGCACGCTCCCGCATTCCGGCGAGCCCGTTGCCGCTGCCGCCCGCGTCCGCGCCGGTCGCGGGCCCGTCGTCGTCGATCCGCAGCCGCAGTGCGCCCTCCGCGGAACCGAGCCGCACGCGTGCGTGCCGCGACCCCGAGTGCCGTACGACATTGGTGAGCGCCTCCTGGACGATACGGAAGGCGGCCAGGTCGGTGCCCGGCGGAAGCTTCGGGACCTCGCCCTCCCCCTCCACCTCTACCGTCAACCCGGCGCCCGCCGCCTGTTCGACCAGTTCGGGGAGCCGGTCGAGGCCGGGCGCCGGCGCACGCGGCGCCTCCCCCGGCGCGCGCAGTGTGTCGAGCACCTGGCGGACCTCGCCGAGCGCCTCCTTGCTGGCCGCCTTGATGGTGGTGAGCGCCGTGCGCGCCTGCTCGGGGTCGGAGTCGAGGAGCGCGAGACCGACACCCGCCTGCACATTGATCACCGAGATGCTGTGCGCCAGCACGTCGTGCAGTTCGCGGGCGATCCGCAGCCGCTCCTCATCGGCGCGCCGCCGCGCGGCCTGCGCTCGCTCGGCGCGGTCGCGGGCCCATTGTTCTCGACGTACGCGGAGCAGTACCGACAGCGCCACGATCGCCACGATCCAGGTGGCCATGATCCCGTCCTGCCCCCAGGAGGCGGGCCGGTCCCCCGCCGGAGGCAGCCATCGGTACAGCCAGTGCGCCACCAGCACATGCCCGACCCAGAACATGCCGACCGCCGCCCAGGCGGCCGTGCGGTGCCCGGTGACGACCGCGCTGAAGCAGCCCAGGGCGACGGTGAAGAAGACCGGCCCGTACGGATATCCGGCGCCCAGATAGACCATGGCGGCCGCGGCCGTGCCGAACGCGACGAGCACGGGGTGCCGCTGTCGCCAGAGCAGCAGACCGGATCCCACGATCAGCAGTGCCCGCGCGAAGTTGTCGAGCGAAGCACGGTCGCCCTGCTGGGCATGGCCCGCGACTTGGGAACCGATGAGCACGAAGGCGGTCATCAGCAGCGTGGAACGCCACGGCCAGCGGGCGCCACGCTCCTCGTCGCCCCTGAGGTTCCACCCGGGCGGCCCGTGCCGCCACAACGGGGGTGGACCGCCCCACGCCGGGGACCTGGGGGTGCGCTGCTCTTCCATGACGGTCACGCTAGACGCGACAGGACGGCTCCGGCGTCCGCCGGGCGAGGTGATCAGCCGTACTCCCGCCGGAGTACGGCATCACGGGAAGCTCTGCCCCGGGCGCGTGCCGGTCGGTTGAGGGAACACCAGGCCCACACCCTGCGCGAGCTGATCCACCGCGTGCCGGAAGAACGGCTCACGGTCCTCCACGACACGATTGAACTGGCCGAACAACTCGAAGCCGATCAGCCCGTACAGCTGCGCCCACGCGGCCACCAGCGCCACGGCCACCTCGGGCGGCAGGTCGGGCGCGAGGTCGGCGGCCATCCGCTGGGCCTCGGCCTTCAGGTCGGCGGGCAGTGGCGTGCGGGCCACGCCCTTGCCCTGGTAGGCGTCGCGGACGATGCCGATCAGGAGCAGGCCCACCCGGGAAGCGGCGGGGACGGTCGTGTCCGGCGCGGTGTAGCCGGGCACGGGCGAACCGTAGATGAGCGCGTACTCGTGCGGATGCTCCAGCGCCCACCGGCGCGCCGCCAGGCACACGGCGATCCAGCGCTCCCGGGGACCGGAGCCGGCGACTTCCGCGTGCGCCGACTCCGCGGCCTCGCCAAGGGAGTCGTATGCGTCGATGATGAGCGCGGTCAACAGGTCGTCGCGGCTGGGGAAGTAGCGGTACAGCGCGGAGGAGACCATGCCGAGCTCGCGGGCCACGGCGCGCAGCGAGAGCTTGGCGGCGCCCTCCGCCGCGAGCTGTCTGCGCGCCTCGTCCTTGATAGCTGCGGTGACCTCGATCCTGGCTCGGGCCCGTGCCCCTCGTGCGGTACTCATGCGGGGCAGTGTCCCACGTTTTCAGAGCAGTGCACACAAACGAGAGCAGTGCTCTTGCTTTGGATCACCGATCTCGTGCAGACTGCTCTCAAGCGAGAGCAGTGCTCACAAAAGGAAGCAGCGCTCTCTCAATCGATGGGGGTCATCATGTCCACACACGTCCAGAAGCCCGGCTGGTTCACGGTGAACGTCTTCAACCGCGCCGTCGCCTGGATGACCCGCCGCGGCATCAGCATCTGGGGCTCCCGGGTCCTGGCCGTCCGCGGCCGCAAGAGCGGCGAGTGGCGCACGACCCCCGTCAATCTGCTCACCGTGGACGGGGAGCAGTACCTGGTCGCCCCCCGCGGCCACGTCCAGTGGACGCACAACATGCGGGCCGCGGAAGGCGGCGAGCTGCGGCTCGGCAAGCACGTGGACACGTTCACCGCGACCGAGGTCGCCGACGACGACAAGGTCCCGCTGCTGCGCGCCTACCTCAAGCGGTGGAAGGCCGAGGTCGGCGTCTTCTTCGGCGGCGTCGGCCCCGACTCCTCCGACGAGGAGCTGCGGCGCATCGCTCCCGACCACCCGGTCTTCCGGGTCACGCTCAAGAGCTGATCGGCGCTCCGCTGCCACTCACCGGTCGATCGCGGTCAGGACGCGCCCGGCCAGAGGGTGGGAGCGGACCAGCTCGCCGAGCGAAGTCGAACCGCGGGTGATCCCCGCGAAGGCCTTCCAGGCCGGCCGGAAGCTCGTGATCGCCGCGTGGAACATGCGCGGCCGGCGCTCGAAGGCGATCAGCAGCCGCTTGCCGACGCTCATCTCGACGCCGAGGCCCGCCTTGATCGCGAAGGCGTAGTTCAGGGCCTGTCGCCGGGTGTCCACCGCGTCGTGCGCCTCGGCGATCCGCACCGCCCACTCCCCCGCGAGCCGCCCGGAGCGCAGCGCGAAGGAGATGCCCTCGCGGGTCCAGGGTTCGAGCAGCCCCGCCGCGTCGCCGCACACCAGCACCCGGCCGCGCGACAGCGGCGAGTCGTCGGCGCGGCAGCGCGTCAAGTGGCCGGAGGAGACGGCCGGTTCGAAGCCGGCGAGCCCGAGACGGGCGACGAAGTCCTCCAGGTACCGCTTGGTGGCGGCGCCTTCGCCGCGTGCGGAGATCACGCCGACGGTGAGCGTGTCCCCCTTCGGGAAGACCCACCCGTAACTGCCGGGCATGGGACCCCAGTCGATCAGTACCCGTCCCTGCCAGTCCTCGGCGACGGTCTCCGGCACCGGGATCTCCACCTCCAGGCCGAGGTCGACCTGGTCGAGCTTCACCCCGACGTGCGCTCCTATCCGGCTCGCGCTGCCGTCGGCGCCGACGACCGCCCGGGCCAGCACGGTCTCGCCGCCCTGGAGGACCACGGCGACGGTGCGCCGGTCCGGCACGGCGGACCCGTGCTGCTCGACCCGCGAGACCGTCACACCCGTCCGCAGTTCCGCGCCCGCCTTCTGGGCGTGCTCGACGAGCTGCTGATCGAACTCGGGCCGGTTGATCAGCCCGAACAGCATCTGCTTGGAGCGGCGGGTGCGGGCGAACTTGCCGTCCAGCGAGAACGTGACCGCGTGCACCCGGTCCTGGAGCGGCAGCTCGAAGCCGGGTGGCAGCGCATCGCGCGAGGGGCCGATGATGCCGCCGCCGCACGTCTTGTAGCGCGGCAGCTCCGCCTTCTCCAGCAGCAGGACACTGCGTCCCGCGACCGCTGCCGCATAGGCGGCCGACGCCCCGGCGGGCCCCGCGCCGACCACGACGACGTCCCACACCCGCTGCCCGTCGTCCGCCGAAGAGTTCTCGCTGCTCACGATGGTCTACTGCTCCCAGTCCAGCCGTCTGCCGCACTTGTCTCCCGCATCCTACGGCGGGCATCGCCGCAGGCCACTGTGGGAGGATCGGCAGCGTATGCGCCCTGCACACCAGTACGCGCGTACGCACCACCCGATCACCTGTACACAGAAGTACAACGTCGCACCCACAAGGAGCGTGCCCATGTCGTCGAATCCGGTCGCCGAGACCGTCGCCTCGCTCATGCCCAGGGCCAAGGCGGAGCTCACCGAGCTGGTGTCCTTCAAGTCGGTGGCGGACTTCGACCAGTATCCGAAGAGCGAGAGCGAGGGCGCCGCGAACTGGGTCGCCGACGCGCTGCGCGCCGAGGGCTTCCAGGACGTGGCACTGCTCGACACCCCCGACGGGACGCAGTCGGTGTACGGCTACCTGCCCGGGCCCGAGGACGCGAAGACCGTCCTGCTGTACGCGCACTACGACGTGCAGCCGCCGCTGGACGAAGCCGCCTGGGCGACGCCGCCTTTCGAGCTGACGGAGCGCGACGGCCGCTGGTACGGCCGCGGCAGCGCCGACTGCAAGGGCGGCTTCATCATGCACCTCCTCGCGCTGCGTGCGCTGAAGGCGAACGGCGGCGTTCCCGTGAGCGTCAAGGTGATCGTCGAGGGTTCGGAGGAGCAGGGCACGGGCGGCCTTGAGCGGTACGCCGAGGAGCACCCGGAGCTGCTGACCGCCGACACCATCGTCATCGGCGACGCCGGTAACTTCCGGGCGGGTCTGCCGACGGTCACGGCGACCCTGCGCGGTATGACCCTCGTACGCGTCCAGGTGGACACCCTGGAAGGGAACCTGCACTCGGGCCAGTTCGGCGGCGCGGCGCCCGACGCGCTGGCCGCGCTGATCCGCGTGCTGGACTCGTTGCGGTCCGAGGACGGTTCGACGACGGTCGACGGGCTCACCGCAGACGCCCAGTGGGACGGTCTTCAGTACGAGGAAGAGGCGTTCCGTCAGGACGCCAAGGTGCTCGACGGGGTGGAGCTCATCGGCTCCGGCACGGTCGCCGACCGGCTCTGGGCGCGTCCGGCCGTCACCGTCCTCGGCATCGACTGCCCGCCGGTCGTCGGCGCGACCCCGTCCGTGCAGGCGGGCGCCCGTGCGCTGATCAGCCTGCGGGTGCCGCCGGGCATGGACGCGGCCGAGGCGACCAAGCTGCTGCAGGCCCATGTGGAGGCGCACACGCCGTGGGGCGCGCGGGTGAGCACCGAGCAGATCGGCCAGGGCCAGGCGTTCCGCGCCGACACCTCCAGCCCGGCGTACGCGTCGATGGCCGAGGCCATGGCGGTCGCCTACCCGGGCCAGGAGATGCAGTCCGCGGGCATGGGCGGCTCCATTCCACTCTGCAACACCCTCGCCTCGCTGTACCCGCAGACGGAGATCCTCCTCATCGGCCTGAGCGAGCCGGAGGCACAGATCCACGCGGTCAACGAGAGCGTCTCCCCGGACGAGCTGGAGCGCCTCTCGGTCGCGGAGGCGCTGTTCCTGCGCAACTACGCGGCGAGCTGATCGCGACCACCGTCGGCTGAACCGGTCTGCTCGATCGGTCGGACCACAGCGGAGGGCCCTCGCCAGTAGGCGCGGGCCCTCTCCAAGTACCGGGCCCGCAGCCGGTGTTGGAGGAGTGGGAGCGGCACTTCGGAGACCGGCGGACAGGTACGCCGCCCCGCGCCGAGGATGAAGCCATGTCCCACACCGAGCGCCTCGTCACCCACTGCGACATCGCCACGTCTCTCGCCCTCCGGTCCGACCGCGAACTCGTCGAGCTGGTCGAGGCCGGCACCCCCCTCGGCACCGGAATCGGCGGGCGTTCGACGCTGATCGAGGTGGACGGCAGAAGGGTGTTCGTGAAGCGGATGCCGCTCACCGATGTCGAGCGCCGGCCGGAAAACGTCCGGTCCACAGCCAACGTGTTCGGGACGCCCGCCTTCTGCCACTACGGCATCGGCGCCATCCCCAGCCCCGGCTTCGGCGCCTGGCGCGAGCTGGCCACACACGAGATGACGACCAACTGGGTACTGTCCGGCCGGTTCCCGGGCTTCCCCCTGCTGCACCACTGGCGAGCGCTGCCCGACGCGCGGCAGTCACTGCCCGAGGAACTCGCCGACGTGGAGCGGGCCGTGGCCTACTGGGGCGGCGGGCGTGAGCACATCGAGGCACTGCGCACGGCGTCCGCGAGCCTGACGTTGTTCATGGAACACCTGCCGCACACCCTCCACGACTGGTTCTCCGCCCAACTGCGCACCGACGATCCCGACACCGCCTGCGCCCTCGTGGAGCGGGGCCTCGAAGCCGTCACCGGCTTCCTCCACGAGCGGCACCTCCTGCACTTCGACGCCCACTTCGGCAACATCCTCACCGACGGACAGCAGCTCTACCTGGCCGACTACGGCCTCGCCCTCTCACCGCGCTTCCAACTCGCCCCGGCCGAACGCGACTTCTACGACCGTCACCGTCACTACGACCGCGCCTACGCCCTCTCCTACCTGGTGCACTGGCTCGTCGTCGACCAGTACGGCTACGGCAGGGACGAGCGCCAGGACTTCATCCGCGGGTGCGCCGACGGCAGGCGGCCCGAGGGCATCCCCCGGGCCGCCGCCGGGATCATCTCCCGGTACGCACAACTCGCCGCGACGGTGGGCGACTTCAACCGCCGCCTGGAGCAGGAGAGCCGGCTGACTCCGTACCCGTCCGCCGAGACACTCGGGCTCGCCTACAACAGCTCCACGCTCTCCGCGTAGTGACAGGCGACCGGGTTGCCGCCGCCCCGGTCCACCAACGCCGGTATCTCCTCGACGCAGGACGTGCGTTCGCTCTCGCTGAGCCGGCCCGCGAACTTGGGGCAGCGGGTGCGGAAGCGGCAGCCGCTGGGCGGGCGGACGGGGCTCGGGACGTCGCCCTGGATGGTGATCCGTTTCCGTGCGCGCTCCTTACGCGGGTCGGGCAGCGGGATGGCCGAGACGAGGGCCTGGGTGTACGGGTGCGCCGGGCGGGCGAAGAGTTGCCGGGCCGGGGCGATCTCGACCAGTCGGCCCAGGTACATGACGGCCACCCGGCCGGCCACGTGTCGCATCACCGACAGGTCGTGCGCGACGAACAGGAAGGACAGTCCCAGTTCGCTCTGCAGGTCCATCAGCAGGTTGAGGACGCCCGCCTGGATCGACACGTCCAGCGCCGACACCGGCTCGTCGAGGATGATCACCTTGGGACGCAGGGCCAGCGCCCTCGCGATGCCGATGCGTTGGCGCTGGCCGCCGGAGAACTCGTGGGCGAAGCGGTTGCCGTGCTCGGGGTTGAGTCCGACCAGGCGGAGGAGTTCGCGCACCTCGTCCTTGGCGCCGGGGCCGTACTGGCCGTGGATGCGCAGCGGTTCGGCGACGATCTCGTGCACGGAGATCCGCGGGTCGAGGGAGGCGTACGGGTCCTGGAAGACGATCTGCAGCTCACGCCTGAGCGGCCGCATCCGGCGTCTGCTCAGCTCGGTGAGCTCGCGCCCCCGGTAGCGGACCTGGCCGGAGGTGGCCCGCTCCAGGCCCAGTACGGTGCGGGAGATCGTCGTCTTGCCCGAGCCCGACTCCCCTACCAGGCCCAGGGTTTCGTTCTCGAACAGGTCGAAGGAGACCCCGCAGACGGCGTGCACATCGCCGACCCGCCGGCGGATGACGCCCCGGGACATGACCGGGAAGTGCTTGACGAGATCGCGGACTTGAAGGACCGGCTCACCGGTGCCACCGTGGCCGGGCAGCGGAGGCAGGGGTGCGGTGGCCTGCGCGGGCGCGGTCATACGGAGTCCTCCTCGGGGTGGGTGACGGGTGCCGCGTCGGCGAAGCGGGCCAGGGCCTCGGAGTCGGCGCCCACCGCGTCGAAGACCTGGTCGGCACCGGTGTCGACGAGTTCGTCGGCGAAGTGGCAGGCGCTGAGGTGCAGATCGTGGCCCGCCCGGCGCAGGGCGGGCTCGTCGGTGTCGCACATGTCCCGCCGCATGGGGCAGCGGGGCGCGAAGGGGCAGCCCGGCGGCAGGTTCAGCAGCGAGGGCGGTGATCCGCCGATCGGGGTGAGACGTTCCTCCTCACGGTCGAGGCGGGGCAGGGAGCCGAGCAGGCCCAGGGTGTAGGGCATGCGCGGGGTGTAGAAGATGTCCTCGACGGAGCCGGTCTCCACGATCCGGCCCGCGTACATGACGGCGACCCGGTCGGTGTGGCCGGCGACCACACCCAGGTCGTGGGTGATGAGGACCAGGGCCGCGCCGGTCTCGGCGCGGGCGGTCTCCAGGGCGTCGAGGATCTGCGCCTGCACGGTGACGTCGAGCGCGGTGGTCGGCTCGTCGGCGATGATCACGTCCGGATCGTTGGCCATGGCGATGGCGATGACGACACGCTGGCGCATACCGCCCGACAGCTCGTGCGGATAGCTGTCGACGCGGCGCTCGGGGCTGGGGATGCCGACGATGCCGAGCAGGTCGACGGCCCGAGCGCGGGCGGCTCTGCCCTTGAGCTCCGGGTTGTGCCGCAGCAGGGTCTCGGTGATCTGATAGCCCACGGGATAGACCGGGTTGAGCGAGGTCATCGGATCCTGGAAGATCATCGCGATGCCGCTGCCGCGCAGGTCCGACAGTCGCGCGTCGGACAGCCCCAGCAGCTCGGTGCCCTCGAACCGTACCGAGCCGCGCACCCGGGCGCCGGCCGGCAGCAGCCCCATCACGGCCAGGGCGGTGACGGACTTGCCGGACCCGGACTCGCCCACGATGCCGAGCGAGTCCCCGCGGTCCAGCTGGTAGCCGACGCCGCGTACGGCCCGTACGATCCCGTCCTCCGTGGAGAACTCCACGCTCAGGTCCTCGACTTCGAGCACGGTGTCGGTGACCGGGACCTCGTGCACTCCATGACTCGTGGTCGTCACTGTCGCACCCTTTGCTGCCGGGGATCGAAGGCGTCGCGCAGCCCGTCGCCGATGAAGTTGATGGTCAGGGCGATGGCGATGATGAACGCGCCGGGGATGTAGAAGAGCCAGGGCCGGGTGTCCACCGCCGTCTGCGCCTGGGAGACCAGCAGCCCCAGCGAGGTGTCGGGGGGTTGGACGCCGAAGCCGAGGAAGGACAGGGCGGTCTCGGTGAGGATGCCCGTGGCCACCAGGATCGTCGCGTTGACGATGATCGGGCCGAGCGCGTTCGGCAGCAGATGGCGGAAGATGATCCGCGCGTCCGAGGCGCCGAGCGCCCGCGCCGCCTCCACGAACTCCTTCTCGCGCAGCGACAGCACGGCGGAGCGCACGACCCGGGATACGTACGCCCAGGTCAGCCCGGCGATCACCAGCGCGATCCAGTACCAGGAGCCGCCGGTGCGGGAGGAGATGACCAGGGCGATGGCGAACAGGGGCAGCGTCAGGACGAGATCGGCGACGCGCATCATGACGGCGTCGACGACACCCCGGTAGAAGCCGGCGATGGCTCCCCAGATCGCGCCGACCAGGGTGGAGCCGAGCGCGATCATGATGGCGATCTTGAGTGAGGTCTGGGTGCCGCGCATGACCTGTGCATAGGCGTCGTATCCCGAGGAGTTGGTGCCGAAGGGGTGCTTCCAGGACGGCGCCTGGGAGTTGTCCGGCGTGTACTTCTGGTACGAGTAGTGCCACAGGTGCGGGCCGATGAACGCCCACAGGAGAATCAGCACGAACACCACGAGGCTGGCCATGGCGGCCCGGTGGCGCACGAAGCGGCGCAGCACCAGCTGGGTCTGGCTGCGCTGCCGTACCGTGAACTCGTGCTCGGCACGCGGCTGTTGGGTGCCCGCGGATCCGGGTGCCTCGATGTCAGTCATAGCGGATCCTCGGGTCGAGTACGGCATAGAGGAGATCGGCGATGAGGTTGAACCCGATGACGACTACGGCGGAGAGCAGCAGCCAGGCCATGGTGCGGTAGACGTCGAGGGTCGTCGCGGCCTGGACCAGCATCTCGCCCATGCCGTGCCACTGGAAGATCGTTTCCGTGATCACCGCGCCGCCCAGGATGATCGCGATGTCGAGCGCGGTGACGGTGGCGAGCGGGATGAGCGCGGTGCGCAGCGCGTGCCGCGTCATGACCTTGCCGCGGCGCAGCCCCTTGGCGCGGGCGAGCCGTACGTAGTCGCTGTTGAGGACTTCCAGCATGGAGGCGCGGGTGTAGCGGGTCCAGGACGCGAAGGAGACCAGGGCGAGGGTGATGGTGGGCAGGATCAGATGGCCGATGTGGTCGGTGAACTCGTTCCAGGTGGTGTCGACTTCGAGGTACGCCGACTTCTCACCGATCGTGCCGAGGAACTGGCTGCCGGTCTTCTCGTTGAACCAGATCCCGGCCTGCTTGAGCAGAACGGCGAACCAGAACACCGGCATGGCGAGGAACAGGAAGCCGAAGAAGGTGATGGTGTAGTCGGCGGAGGAGTACTGCCGGAGCGCGCTGAACACCCCGAACACCACGGCCAGGATCAGCGCGATGATCATCGCGGCGGCGACCAGCGTCACGGTCACCTTGAAGCGGGTGAACAGGTCGTGCCCGATGTCGAGGTTGGCCTGCACGGACGGACCGAAGTCGCCGTGCAGTACTCCGGTGATCCAGTTCCAGTAGCGCTCCACCGCGGGTTGGTCGGCGTGGATGTGCCGGGCGAACGCGGTCACGGCCGCCTTGCTGGGGGCCGGCTGCCGCGAGGTGGCGAAGTTGGCCACCGGGTCACCCGAGTTGATGACGACCAGGAACACGATGAACGTCGAGACGATGAGGACGGGGATCGAGACGAGGATGCGGCGCACGGTGTAGGCGAGCATGCGGTCTTCTCTCGGGGCCGACGGGTTGGAGATGCCGTCCGTGGGCGGGGCCCGGCCCCGGTGTCGCCGGAGCCGGGCTCAGCGAGGAGTGTTGCCGGGCCTACTTCTTGAGGCCCCACTCCGCGGTGTTGTACGGCGGGCCCACGTTCGTGGAGTTGTTCCGCATGTTCACGAACCGCGTCTGGACGGCGAGGAACGTCGGCTTCTGGTACAGCGGAAGGACATAGGCGTCGTTCACCATGATCGAGTCGGCCTGGTTGAGGAGCGCCGCGGCCTTCGCCGCGTCCGTCTCGCCCACGGCCTGCGCGATCAGGGAATCGGCCTTCTTGTTGCTGTAGCCGCCGTAGTTGCCACCACCGCCGGTGGACCAGTTCTGCTGGGCGCCGCTGCTCGGGAACGGCGAGGCGACCCAGGCGAAGACGATGATGTCGTACTGGTGGCCGGCCAGTACCGTGCCGAGGTCGGCGGCGCCGATCGGCTTGATGGTGATCTTGATGCCGAGGTTGCCGAGGGCGCTCTGCAGGATCTGGCACTCGCTCTGCCGGATCTGGTTACCGGTGGTGTAACGGCAGTTGAAGGGACCGACGGCCTTGCCGTCCGGTGCCTTCAACGCGCTCCCGACCCCGGTGAACTTGGCGTCCGTGAGGTACTGCTTGGCCTTGGCGAGATCACCGGACCCCTGACCGCTCGCGTTGACCACGTCCTGGTAACCGGCCTGCCCGGGTACGTAGTTGTGGTTGCCGAGCTGCTTCACCGTGGGATCGAACTGGGCCACGGTCTTGGCCATGATGTCCTTGATGCTGATGGCCGTGAACATCGCCTGGCGCAGCGCGGTGTACTTGCCGATCACCGGGTTGTGCAGGTTGAGGTCGAAGTGCTCCCAGGTCAGTCCGCTGCCGATGGTGTAGGTGACGTTCGGGATGGCCTTGACCTGGTTGACGAGGTCCACCTCGGGCTGCGGGTAGATGCCCTGCACCTCGTTGTTGCGCAGGGCGATCGGCTCCTGGGTGGCGTCCGAGATCACCTTGAAGATCAGCCGCTGGAGGGTCGCCTTCTTCGCGCCCGTCCACTTGGGGTCGGGGACGAAGGTCGCGTGGTCGTTGTCCGTCCAGTCCTGCATCTTGTACGCGCCGGCCGTCGCGTACTTGGAGGGCGGGGTCTTGAGGAAGTACTGCCAGCCCTGGGTCATCTGAGCGGCCGTCATATGGGCGGCGTCGCCGGCCGTGGCGCCCGACAGCTTCTCGACGACATGCGCCGGATACATCGGGTAGCCCCCGCCGAACAGCGACTTCCAGTCCGAGTACGGCTTGGACATCACCATGGTGACGGTCTTGCCGCCGTCAGAAGGGGTGAGGGACTTGATGCGGTCGTAGCCGGCGGTGCTCTGCGGCAGACAGCCCTTGGTCTGGCTGGCGTCGCCGGCGGGTGGCGGCGGGCAGTCCTTGCCGTTGTTGGTGCGCCAGTAGTAGATGAAGTCGTCGGCCGTGATGGGCGTGCCGTCGTTCCACGACGCCTTCGGGTTGATCTTGTAGACGATGGTCTGCGGACTGGTACTGGTCTGGGTCGCCGAAGTGACCAGATCGGTGTTGAGGCCGACGGAGAAGTCGGGCCGGGGTATGAACACCTGGGGCAGGACGACCTCCAGGGCCTCCCCGTTCTCGAAGGTGTTGCCGTTGACGTCCTGCACGTTCCACTGCTGGATGTTCTTCTCCAGCGTGTACGTGAAGGTGCCTCCGGACTTGGTGGCGGCCGCGTTGCAGGTGTTCGCCTTGCCCTGTGTGCTGCACGACGACAACCCCGCGGAGCTGCTCTTGTGGGTGCTGTTCCCGCCGCCGCTGCTACAGGCGGCCAGGACCAGCGTGAGCCCCGCGGCGAGCGTGAAGCCCTTTGTGAGGGCAGATGAGTGCGCGCGCATGTCCCTCCTTCAGCCGGCGGTGTATCCGGCCTTGTTGGGGCGGCCCAGGGCCGCGCAGAGGTGATCTGCACATTCACGGTAGGACTGTCAAATTTCTTCGTAAGTTCCCGCGCCATATCGGGATGGCGTCGATTCACCCTCGCTTCCCCCTTGGATCCCCCTCGCTTCTCTCTCGGAACTCCACATGCCGGGCAAAGTAGCGACGTCAGCCGACCGGAATCCCGGCCTCCAGATAGAGCGCCGCCCCACGCTCGCGCGCCCGCAGCGCCCAGCACAGCCGTTCATAGCGCACCGGCGGCAGCAGATCGGCCGCCTCCCGCTCCGTGACGAAGCGCCAGTCACGCAGCTCGGGCCCGGGCAGCAGCAGCCGCTGGGCCGCCGCGGTGTCGAGCCGACCGCCGTCGAAGAGCAGCCGCAGACCGCCGAAACCGGGGGGCACGGGCGATTCCCAGTCGACGACGAGGAGGGCGGGCACGTCGTCGAGGGTGATGCCGGTCTCCTCGGTGACCTCGCGCATGCCCGCGCGCGCGGGCGCCTCGCCGGGTTCGACGACGCCGCCGGGGAACTCCCAGCCGGCCTTGTACGTCGGGTCGACGAGCAGCACCCGGTCCTGCTCGTCGAAGAGGAGCACCCCCGCGGCGACGGTCTCCGCGGTGGGTTCGGGCGTCTGCACGATGTCGCACACGGGTACGTCCCCGGTGCGTACGGCGTCGGCGATGCGCAGGGCGGTGTCGTACGGGGTGAGCGCGCTGGTGTCCACGGGGTGGGCGTCGGCGGTGAGCCAGGAGGCGAGCGCGGCCCGGTAGGGCTCGATGTGGTCGTAGGACCACTGGCGCACGCGCAGGTCACCGTCGGGCAGGTCCGGGGGCACCGCGCGCCCGGCTATTCGCTCGCGCAGGATCGTTTCCGCCGGGGCGAGGAGCACATGGCGTACGGGTATCCGGCGCGCGGCGAGGCCGCCGAAGATCTCGTCGCGGTACTCCTGGCGGAGCAGGGTCATCGGGACCACGAGGACGCCGCCGAGTTCGGCGAGCATGGCGGCCGCGGTGTCGACCACCAGGCGTCGCCAGATCGGCAGGTCCTGGAAGTCGCCGACCTCGGCGAGGCGTTTGGGCGGCAGCAGGTGCGTGAGTGCGCCGCCGATGACCTCGGGGTCGAAGAGCGTGCTGTTCGGGATCAGCTCGATCAGTTCCCGTGCGGTGGTTGTCTTCCCCGCACCGAACGCACCGTTGATCCAGACGATCACGGTTCCCCCTCTTCTGTTGGCCCCCTGTGGCTTGCCCGCTCCACCCTGCCACGGAAACCAGGCCCTGATGAGGGCGCCGACGCGCGGCGCCGGTGCCCGTCCCAGGGGGCACCGGCGCCGCGCGTGCGGACCCTTCAGGAGTTCTGCCCCAGCGTGCGCTCGTCCATCGCCAGGCTGTCACTGCTGGCGGTGTGATCGAGGGTGCTGACGGTGTCGTTGAGGTTCAGATCGCCGAGGACGTCGCTGTCCGTGGCATGGGACGGGGTGATCGCCGCGACGACGAACCCGGTGGCGAGGGAGGCGATGGCGAGCATGCTGCGCTTCTTCATGCCCCGTTCAACTGAGGAAGAGCGCGGGGGTCACGCTCCGACAGGCCGACCGGTGGAGCGGATACGGTCGCGCACGCGCCCTACGAGGTCGCCGGCCGCGCCCCGCAGTAACGTTCACACAGGTCAGCCTCACCCCTTCGTCGACCCCAGCGTCAGCCCCGCGATGAAGTGCCGTTGCAGCAGCAGGAACACCAGGATCGTCGGGAGGGCGACGAGGACCGAGCCCGCCGCGAGGAGGTTGTAGTCGGTGAAGAACTGACCCCTCAGATTGTTCAACGATGACGTGATCGGCAGTTTGTCCGGGTTCGAGATGAAGATCAGGGCCCAGAGGAAGTCGTTGTAGATCCAGGTGAATTCGAGGGTGCCCAGAGCTGCCAGGGCCGGGCGGCACAACGGGAGAGTGATGCGCCAGAACTGGGTCCAGACGCCCGCGCCGTCGACGATCGCGGCCTCCAGGATCTCCTGCGGCAGCGTCCGCATGAAATTGGCGAGCACGAAGACGCAGAAGCCCAGTTGGAAGCCGATGTTGACGATGATGACGGCCCAGTAGGAGTCGTACATCATCTGGGAGTCGGACATCCACCACGGCAGCGGGATCTTGTTGAACAGGACGTACAGCGGGGTGACGATCACCTGCTGGGGCAGCAGATTGCCCGCCGTGAAGAACATCAGGAGCACCAGGCCGCCGCGCAGCTTCAGACGGGAGACCGCGAAGGCGACGAACGAGGCCAGGAAGAGGGTGATCAGCACACCTGGCACGGCGATCAGGAGCGTGTTGGTGAAGTACTTGCCCATGCCGGACTCCGTGTAGGCCCGGCGGTAGTACGCGAACGACAGGTGCCTGGGGAACGAGAAGTAGCCGTGCTGCGCCGTCTCCTCGTACGGCCGCAGTGAGGCGTAGACGGCGAGCAGGAGTGGTGCGAGGAAGGCCAGGGAGACGGCCATCAGGAAGATGTGCACCCCGAAGCGGCCGCGACGCGAAGGCCGGTGGGGCGTGGACGACGACGCGGACGCGGCGACCGTACGGGTGGGCGCACTGGCGCGGATGTCGGCTGTCATCGGTCGCGCGCACCTCGCAGCTCTTGGACCAGGAACGTCACGATGAACCCCAGGGAGACGGTGAGCAGGACGACCGCGATGGCGGAGCCGAATCCGATGCGGCTGGCTTCCCCGATGATGTTGTCGGTGATCAGGACGGAGAGCAGTTCCAGGCCGTTGCGGCCCTTGTTGACCGCGTAGACGATGTCGAAGGCGCGCAGCGCCTCGATAACGGTGATCACGCCGACGATGACGTTGACCGGGCGGAGGGTGGGGAAGACGACGCGGAAGAAGGTCTGCCGCTCGTTGGCGCCGTCGATGGCGGCCGCTTCCTTGAGCTGCGGGTCGACGGACTTGAGTCCGGCGAGGTAGAGGATCATGACGTAGCCCGTGTGCCGCCAGCTCGCCGCGATCATCATCATCCAGAGGTTGATGTGCGAGTCGCCGAGCCAGTCGACCGGGTTGTCGTGGTTGTTGAGAATCGTGTTGATGACGCCCTGGTCGGTGCCCAGGATCAGCTGGGCCATGAAGCCGACGATGGCGAGCGAGAGCACGACCGGCAGGTAGATCGTGGACTGGTAGAAGCGGCTGAAGCGGACGCCCCGGTCGATGAGGACGGCCAGGAAGAGGCCGAACGGGGTCGCGATCAGGCCGAGGAACAGCAGCCACAGGATGTTGTGGCGGACGGCCGGCCAGAAGACCGGGTAGTTCTCGACCATGTTCTTGTAGTTGTCACCGCCGACCCAGTGGATGTCGCCGACGCCGTCCCAGGAGGTGAAGGAGAGTCCGATGGAGGCGAGGGTCGGGCCCCAGATGATGACGATGTCCAGCAGGATCGGTATGCCGAGGAGCACGCCGAGGACGACGACGTCGCGGCGGGTGAACCGCCGCATCCGCCGTCGTCCGGCGCGCCGTGGGATGTTGAGCGCCACGGAACGTCTTCCCCCAGGTTCAGCCGACGGGCGACGAGAAGATGGTCTTCTTCTGTCGTTCGATGCTGTTGCAGAGACCGTCGACGTCCTTCGGGTTGCCGATGAAGTCCTGGATCGCCTTGATCATCACGGTCGAGGCGAAGTCGGGCCGGGTGTCGCGGTCCATGAACTGTGAGATCTGCTTCGCGCCGGAGACGAGCTGGGCCGATTTCTTCTGCAGGGCGCTGTACTTGGAGGTGTCGGCGCCGTCGTTGACGGCCACGTTGTTGGGGTCGAGGGCGAGGTAGGTGTCCTCCGCCTTGGGCGTGCCCAGCCACTTCAGCAGGGCTTTGGCGCCGTCGAGGTTCTTCGACTTCCTGGCGACGAGGAAGCCGTCGATGGGCGCCTCCACGGCGTCCTGCGCGTACTGCGGGTCGATCTCGGGGAAGGCGAAGAAGTCGATGTCGTCGCGTTCGCTCTCCGGGAACTGGGTTCCGGGGTGCGGCATTCCGAAGACCGCCATGCCGGTCTTGCGCTGCTGGAGGCTCTGCCCGGCCTCCTCCCAGGTTCGGCCGAGGGCGCCCTTCTGGTAGTACGGCATGAGTTCGCGCCAGGTGTCGAAGACGTTCTTGACCTTGGTGTCGGTCCACGACTCCTTGCCGGCCATCAGGGACTTGTGGAAGTCATATCCGTTCAGGCGCATGTCGATGTAGTCGAAGGTGCCCATCGCGGGCCAGCCGTCCTTGTCGCAGAAGGCGACCGGTACGCCGTCCTTCGACATCTTCTTGGCGAGTGCGATGAACTCGTCCCACGTCTTGGGCTGTTGGTAACCCTTGCTCTGGAAGAGGCTCTTCCGGTGGAAGACGGCCCACGGGTAGTAGTAATAGGGCACGAAGTACTGCTTCCCCGCGTGCGTCGACTGCTCCTTGAGCGCGTCCGAGAATCCGCTGAAGCCGCCCCACACATCACTGATCTCGTGCAGGAGCCCCTTCTCCGCGAAGTACTGCATGCGGTATCCGGCGAACCACATGAAGACGTCGTCGGGTGTGCCCTGGAGATAGCGGTTGATGTTCTCCTGGAAGTCGTTGTGATCCTTGGTGTTGACCTTGACCTTCTTGCCGGACTTCTTCTCGTACGCCGTGAAGGCCGCCGCGTACGCCTTCTTGGGCACCGGGTCCGAGGCGTTGGACCCCACGGTCACTTCGTTCTTGTTTCCCCCGGGTCCGTCGCCGCACGCGGACAGCAGGGCGGGGAGCGTGACCGCACC
Source organism: Streptomyces sp. NBC_00775 (assembly GCF_036347135.1). Taxonomy (NCBI): domain Bacteria; kingdom Bacillati; phylum Actinomycetota; class Actinomycetes; order Kitasatosporales; family Streptomycetaceae; genus Streptomyces; species Streptomyces sp. NBC_00775. The sequence continues at coordinate 9,496,974 of NZ_CP108938.1, read as the reverse complement.
GGCTCCGACGGCCGCACCACGCAAGAGATTTCGCCGGGACATCCGATGTCCTGTCGTACCTCCGGGTACGACAAGTCCCTTCAACGATGACTGTGCCATGTCCCCCTCCTCGGGGTGCCACCCAACACAACCGAACGCGAGGCTTGGATCTCACTCCCATGTGGCGGCACCGTCAAGGGTTCTGACGAGATATCGAACAACCGTTACCACTTCTCTTCCACCAGAGTCGGACAGGTCCTACCGTAAACGCGCACCATTGTCGCGGACATGTAGACATCCAATCTTTCGCGAGTTCGGAGGAACGTAACGATGCGTCACCTTCACACCCGCACAACCCGCCGAAGAGTGGTCGGAGCACTCGCCGCAGGACTGTTGTGCACGACCGGGCTCATGGCGCCCGCCTTCGCCGCCGCACCCGCGTTCGCGGCCCCCGTCGAGGACCCGGTCTCCCCCACCCTGGCGGACGGCCTCGCCCTCACCCCGCCCATGGGTTTCAACAACTGGAACTCCACTCACTGCCGCGCCGAGTTCAACGAGGACATGGTCAAGGGGATCGCGGACCTCTTCGTCGACAAAGGGCTCAAGGACGCCGGGTACCAGTACGTCAATCTGGACGACTGCTGGGCACTGCCGTCCCGGGACGCGTCCGGCAAGCTGGTGCCCGACCCCGTGCGATTCCCGGGCGGAATCAAGGCGGTTGCCGACTATGTGCACGCCAAGGGGCTCAAGCTCGGCATCTACACCAGCGCGGGCACGAAGACGTGCAACAGCGCGGGATTCCCCGGCGCGCTCGGCCATGAGTACAGCGACGCCCAGCAGTTCGCCGACTGGGGCGTCGACTACCTCAAGTACGACAACTGCAACAACCAAGGCGTGGACGCCAAGTTGCGCTACACCACCATGCGTGACGCCCTCAAAGCGACCGGGCGGCCCATCGTCTACAGCATCTGCGAGTGGGGCCAGAACAAACCCTGGGAATGGGCATCGGACGTCGGACATCTGTGGCGTACCACCGGGGACATCAGCGACAGTTGGGGCTCGATGCTGTCGATCCTCAAGCAGAACCTGCCACTCGCCCCGTACGCCGGCCCCGGGCACTGGAACGACCCGGACATGCTGGAGGTCGGCAACGGCGGCATGACCGACACCGAGTACCGCTCGCACTTCTCGATGTGGTCGGTCATGGCGGCACCGCTGCTCATCGGCTCGGACCTGCGCAAGGCATCCGCGGCGACCTTCGACATCCTCGACAACAAGGAGGTCATCGCGGTCGACCAGGACCCGCTCGGCAAGCAGGGCACGGTGCTCTCCTCCGAGGGCGGACGCTGGGTCGTCGCCAAGGAGATGCAGGACGGCAGTCGGGCGGTGGCCCTGTTCAACGAGACGGGCAGCGCACAGCGGATCGCCACCACCGCACAGGCGGTGGGCCTGCCCGAGGCGTCCGCCTACACGCTGCGCGATCTGTGGCAGCACAAGAGCTACAACACCGCGGGCACGATCTCGGCGACCGTCCCCGCGCACGGGACCGTACTGGTGCGTGTCTCGGTCGACGCCCAGTGGGCCAAGAACCCGCCCGCCGTCGAACTCGGCCTGAACGGCAGCCCGTTGGTCGAGGCGGGGAAGACCGCCTCCCTGGAGTCCACGGTCACCGACCTCGGCCGTACGCCCGCCCAGCACGTCTCCGTGACGCTCAGCGGGCCCGAGGGCTGGACGGTCGGCGCGACCTCACCGACCACCGCGGGCGTGGTGCCGACGGGCCGTGCGCTGCGTACGGGATGGCAGGTCACCGCGCCCGAGGGCACGGCCACGGGATCGTACGACCTGACGCTGAAGGCGAGTTACCGCTCGCCGACCGGTGTACGCGCCGAGAGCGTGCTGCCCCTGAAGGCCTCCGTGGTCGTGGCGCCACCCTCGGGGGTCTCCTCCCTCGGAGACCTGCCGTGGCTGTCAACAACCAACGGCTGGGGGCCGGTTGAGCGCGACACCAGCAACGGTGAGAGCGCCGCGGGCGACGGTCATCCGATCACTCTCGGCGGAGTCGTCTACGCAAAGGGGCTCGGCGTGCACGCCGAGAGCGCCGTCGAGTACTACACCGGCACGGCGTGCGAGACGGTCACCGCGGACGTCGGCGTCGACGACGAGAAGGGTGCCAAGGGGACCGTCGCCTTCGAGGTCTGGGCCGACGGGACGAAGGTCGCCTCGACCGGCGTCCTCACCAACGCGATGCCGGCCCAGCCGGTCACGGCCGATGTGACCGGCGCCCAGGTGGTCCGACTCGTCGTCACCGACGGCGGCGACGGAATCGACTCGGACCACGCGGACTGGGCGGACGCGAAGCTCAGCTGCTGATCCCCTCAGGCCTCGGCTGATCCCTTCAGACCGTGGCTGACACGTTCAGGCCTCGGCCGATCCGTCGGCCGAGGCCTGCACCGCCGACCCGCCCCATGGCGTCAGACTCCGGCCCCGGCCCCGGCCCCGGTCGCGCTCGGGTTCCTGCTGAGCGCGGCCGCGGCCGCGCCGACCAGGCCGGCGTCCGTGCCCATCAGCGCGGGTGCCACGGTCAGCCGCCGCACGAAGGAGAGCGTCGCGTAGTCGGCGAGCGCCTTGCGCAGCGGCGTGAACAGGATGTCCCCCGCCTTGCCCACGCCCCCGCCGATGACGGCGATGTCGATCTCGACGAGGGTCGCGGCGGCCGCGATGCCCGCCGCGAGCGCCTGCGCGGCCCGTTCGAAGGAGGCCACGGCCACCGGGTCGCCCGCGCGGGCGGCCTCGGCCACCGCGGCGGCCGAGGTGTCGCCGTCGGGGCCGGGCTGCCAGCCGCCCTCCAGCGCGCGGCGCGCGATGTTCGGGCCGCTCGCGATGCGCTCGACGCAGCCGCGGGAACCGCAGGGGCAGAGGTCGCCGTTCAGCTCGACGCTGATGTGCCCGATGTGGCCCGCGTTGCCGGTGGGGCCGGGGTGCAGCTGTCCGTTCAGGACGAGTCCGCCGCCGACCCCGGTCGACACGACCATGCAGAGCGCGTTGTCGTGGCCGCGGGCGGCGCCCTGCCAGTGCTCGGCCGCCGTGATGGCCACGCCGTCGCCGATCAGCTCGACGGGCAGCCCCGCCGTGGCCTTGCGGACCCGCTCGACCAGCGGGTAGTCGCGCCAGCCCGGCACATTCACGGGGCTCACCGTGCCCGCGGAGGCGTCCACCGGGCCCGCGCTGCCGATGCCGACGGCCCGCGCGCTGCTCCACAGCGGGGAGCCCGTCAGCTCGCCGATCACGTCCTCGACGGCTCGCATCACGGTGTCGCCGTCCTCCTGCGCGGGCGTCGCGCGCTGCGCGCGCAGAAGGATCCGGCCGTGGCCGTCCACCAGCGCTCCGGCGATCTTGGTGCCGCCTATGTCGAGCGCGGCCACGAGGTCGGTGTGCATCAGAGTCAGATCTCCCAAGGCGGTGTCGTTTCCGGGCCCGCCGCGCTGCGGGTCCGGGTCTCCGGCCGAAAAGGCAGGCAGGACGACGCGCCCCTGGGGGAAGGCGCAGGCCGGAGAATGCGGTGGACAGTCTCTCTCGCATCTGACAACGTTGTCCAGGCTCTATGCTCGACGCCACATCCTCATACAACCCCATGGACCGACGCATCCCCGTCGCCGACAGGACAGGACAGCGCATCGTGGCCGAGACCGCCCGCCGATCCGAGAACCGCTACGGAAACCGTCCGACCATGAAGGACGTTGCGGCGCGTGCGGGAGTCGGCCTCAAGACGGTCTCGCGCGTAGTCAACGGCGAGCCGGGGGTCACCCCGGACACCGAGCGCCGCGTCCAGGAGGCCATCGACGCACTGGGCTTCCGCCGCAACGACAGCGCACGGGTGCTGCGCAAGGGCAGCACCGCGAGCATCGGCCTCGTCCTGGAGGACCTCGCGGACCCGTTCTACGGGCCGCTGAGCCGCTCGGTCGAGGAGGTGGCCCGTGCCCACGGCGCGCTGCTGATCAACGGCTCCAGCGCCGAGGACCCGGAGCGCGAGCAGGAACTGGTCCTCGCGCTGTGCGCGCGCCGCGTGGACGGACTCGTCGTCATCCCGGCCGGTGACGACCACCGCTATCTGGAACCCGAGATAAAGGCGGGCGTCGCCACGGTCTTCGTGGACCGCCCGGCCGGAAAGATCGACGCCGACGTCGTCCTGTCGGACAGCTTCGGCGGCGCCCGTGAGGGTGTCGCCCACCTCATCGCCCACGGCCACCGCCGGATCGGCTTCATCGGCGACATGCCCCGCATCCACACCGCCGCCGAGCGGCTGCGCGGCTACCGCGCCGCCATGGAGGACGCGGGCATACCGGTCGAGGACGCCTGGATGTCCCTGGGCGTCACCGACCCGCGCCGGGTACGCAAGGCGGCCGAGGACATGCTCTCCAGCCCCGCCCCCGTCACCGCGGTCTTCGCCGGCAACAACCGTGTCACCGTCACGGTCGTCCGCGTCATCGCCGAGCGCGGCCGCCCCGTCGCCCTCGTCGGCTTCGACGACATCGAACTCGCCGACCTCCTCCAGCCCGGCGTCACGGTCGTCGCCCAGGACGCCGCCGCCCTCGGCCGCACGGCCGCCGAACGCCTCTTCCGCCAGCTCGACGGCAGCCTCGTCACCCCGGAGCGCATCGAACTCCCGACGCGCCTGATCACCCGCGGCTCCGGGGAACTGCCGCCCTCGGACTGAGCCGTGGCCGCCCCCGACCCGCGCACTCTGGAGGCCCTCGGCCTCGCCGAGATCCCCCGCGAGCACCCGCTGAGCTATCCGGGGGCCTGGCCCAAGGACTCCGGACTCCTCGACGGGGACCGGCTGTTGCCCCTGAGCCGTCTGGTGTACAAGGACCGCGTCCCGGTCCTCGCGGTCGGCTCCAACGCCTGTCCCGCCCAACTCCGGCACAAGATGGCGCTGTCCGGGGTGTCCGGCACGATTCCGCTGGTGAAGGCGCGGGTCGGCGGCATCGGGGTCGGTGTCTCGGCCCATGTGAGTCTCATGGGGTACGTGTCGGCGTCGCCGTTCCACGCGCCGGGCGCCGTCGGTGAGTTGTTCCTCACCTGGCTCGATGAGGAGCAGCTCGCGGTGATCGACGCGAGCGAGGGCGTTCCGGAGGCGACCGGTGCGTACGATCGCGCGTGGCTGCCCTCGCCCGCCTCCGGCGTCCGGATCGAGCTGGACTCCGGTGAGTTCCTGCCCGGCGCGTACGTCTACGTCAACCGTCACGGGGTTCTCCACGACGGCGCCGGAGTGCCCCGTACCCATCCGGGCGAGCGTCCGCTGCTCGCCTCGCTCCTTGCCGGGTCGGCGCGCCTGCGGGAGCTGTTCGGACAGACTCCGGAGGAGTTCTGTGCCAGGGCTCGCTTCGACGCGGAGCTGTGTGCGCGGGGGACCCGTCTGTTCGTGGAAGAGGGGTTGACCACCGCCTCCGGTCTGGAGAGGTACGCGAAGACGGGTCCGTCGTCATAGTGCGGGCGGTCCGTGGCGTGTCGCGCCCCGCGGCGGAGCCGCGGATGGCACGGCCCCGCGTCCCTGAAGGGCCGCTACTGCTTCCCGGAGATCGTCAGATCCGCCCGCCTCGGCGACGCGAACCCCTCCAGGTCCGCCCGCGTCAGACCCGTCACCCGTGCCACCTCCGCGATGTCCAGGGCGCCGCAGTCCAGGCCGCGCAGCAGGTAGCCGCTGAGGGCCTTGGCGGTGGCGGGCTCGTCCATGACGTCGCCGTCGGTGTGGGCGGCGTAGCGGGCGAGGCGGGCCGCGGCCTGTTCGAAGCCCTCGCGGTAGAAGGCGAAGACGGCGGCGTAGCGGGTGGGGATGTGGCCGGGGTGCATGTCCCAGCCCTGGTAGTAGGCGCGGGCCAGGGCACGGCGGGTGAGGCCGTAGTGCAGGCGCCAGGCGTCGTGGACCTTCTCGGTCGGACCGACCGGCAGGACGTTGGTGGAGCCGTCGGAGACGCGTACGCCGGTGCCCGCGGCGGCGACCTGCATGATCGCCTTGGCGTGGTCGGCGGCGGGGTGGTCGCTGGCCTGGTAGGCGGCGGAGACGCCGAGGCAGGCGCTGTAGTCGAAGGTGCCGTAGTGCAGACCGGTGGCGCGGCCCTCGGCGGCCTGGATCATACGGGCGACGGTCGCGGTGCCGTCGGTGGCGAGGATGGACTGGCTGGTCTCGATCTGGATCTCGAAGCCGATCCGGCCGGGCTCCAGGCCGCGCGCCTTCTCGAACTCCTCCAGGAGCCGGACCATCGCGGTGACCTGCTCGGCGTACGTCACCTTGGGGAGGGTCAGGACCAGCCCCTCGGGCAGACCGCCCGCCTCCATCAGGCCCGTCAGGAAGATGTCGAGGGTGCGGATGCCCCGGTCGCGCACCGGAGCCTCCATGCACTTCATGCGGATGCCCATGTACGGGGCCGCCGTGCCGTTCTCGTACGCCTCCGCGATCAGACGGGCCGCGCGGGCCGCCGCCTCGTCCTCCTCGGCGTCCGGGCGCGGGCCGTAGCCGTCCTCGAAGTCGACGCGCAGGTCCTCGATGGGTTCGCGTTCCAGCTTGGCCCGTACGCGGTCGTACACGGGCTCGGCGAGCTCGTCGGAGAGGCCGAGGACGGCGGCGAAGGAGGCCGCGTCCGGGGCGTGCTCGTCGAGCGCGGCGAGGGCCCGGTCGCCCCAGGAGCGGATGGTGTCGGCGGCGAACACGTCACCGGGGACGTACACGGTGTGGACGGGCTGCCGGGTGCCGGGGTCTCCGGGGTAGCGGCGCTCCAGCTCGGCGTCGACCGGGGCGAGGGAGGCACTGATCTCCTCGCTGACGGCGCCCGCGAGGCTCGTCGACACCTTCTCCTGCTGACCCTGACCCATCCCACAGCCTCCTGTTTTCCGCTCCACGGAATCAACAATCCGTATAGCGAAGTTATCCGGGGATCTTCCCGATGGTCAACACCCTCTTGCACCCTCATCCTGACCCCCGACCGAAGGAGTACGCGTGCCGGACACCAGCAGAGTGACTCGTCGCATGGGACTGAGGACCGCCGTGGCCGCCGCGGTCGGCGTGCCCCTGTTGAGTACGGCGGCCGCCTCCGCCGCCCCGCACCGGGGCCGGGACCTGGACGTCATGACGTTCAATCTCCGCTACGCGAGCGGCTCCGAACCCCACAGCTGGCCCACCCGCCGCCCGGTAATGGGCGAACTCTTACGCCGGGCGGCCCCCCACGTCATCGGCACCCAGGAGGGCCTCTACCACCAGCTGCGCGACATCGACTCCGACCTCGGACCGCACTACGACTGGATCGGCACGGGCCGCGCGGGCGGCAGCCGCGACGAGTTCATGGCGGTCTTCTACGACACCCGCCGTCTCGCCCCGGTCGAGTACGAGCACTTCTGGCTCTCCGACACGCCCGACGTGATCGGTTCGAACACCTGGGGTGGCGTCTGCATCCGCATGGTCACCTGGATCCGCTTCCGTGATCTGCGCGACGGGGAGCGGGAGTTCTACGTCCTCAACACCCATCTGGACAGCGGACGTCAGAAGGCACGCGCGCGTGCCGCCACCCTGATCGGTCAGCGGATCGCCGGGTTCGACCGTTCCCTGCCGCTGATCGTGACCGGCGACTTCAATGTCGCGGCCCACAAGAACCCCGTCTACGACACGATGCTGGGCGCCGGTCTCGTCGACACCTGGGACGCGGCGGCCGAGCGCGGTCCGCTGTACGCCACCTTCCACGGCTACTGGCCGCTGGTGCCGGACGGCGACCGCATCGACTGGATCCTCGCCACGCCCGAAGTGACCGCACACCGGGCGTCGGTCAACACGTTCTCCCGCAATGGACAGTTCCCGAGCGACCATCTGCCCCTGCAGACCACGCTGACCCTGGGATGAGGCGAGGCCCCCGCGACCATGACGGTCGCGAGGGCCTCGTACAGCGGGACTCGATCAGCCCTTGCGGGACTTGATCTCCTCGGTGAGCTGCGGGACGACCTCGAAGAGGTCGCCGACCACGCCGTAGTCGACCAGGTCGAAGATCGGGGCCTCGGCGTCCTTGTTGATCGCCACGATCGTCTTCGACGTCTGCATACCGGCGCGGTGCTGGATCGCGCCGGAGATGCCGGAGGCGATGTACAGCTGCGGCGACACGGACTTGCCGGTCTGGCCGACCTGGTTGGTGTGCGGGTACCAGCCGGCGTCGACCGCGGCGCGCGAGGCGCCCACGGCGGCACCGAGGGAGTCGGCGAGCCCCTCGATGATCGAGAAGTTCTCGGCGCCGTTGACACCACGGCCGCCGGAGACCACGATCGCGGCCTCGGTCAGCTCGGGGCGGCCGGTCGACTCGCGCGGGGTGCGCGCGGTGACCTTGGTGCCGGTGGCCTTCTCGGAGAAGGAGACGGCGAGCGCCTCGACGGCGCCGGCGGCCGGGGCGGCCTCCACGGGAGCCGAGTTCGGCTTGACCGTGATGACCGGAGTGCCCTTGGAGACACGGGACTTGGTGGTGAAGGAGGCGGCGAACGCGGACTGCGTGGCCACCGGGCCCTCGTCGCCGGCCTCGATGTCGGTGGCGTCGGTGATGATGCCGGAGCCGATACGGACCGCGAGGCGGGCCGCGATCTCCTTGCCCTCGGCGGAGGACGGGACGAGCACGGCGGCCGGGGAGACGGCCTTGTACGCGGCCTGCAGCGCGTCCACCTTCGGTACGACCAGGTAGTCGGCGTACTCGGCGGCGTCGTGCGTGAGGACCTTCACCGCGCCGTGCTCGGCGAGCGCGGCGGCGGTGTTCTCGGCACCGGAGCCGAGGGCGACGGCGACGGGCTCACCGATGCGGCGGGCCAGCGTCAGCAGCTCCAGGGTGGGCTTGCGGACGGCACCGTCCACGTGGTCGACGTAGACGAGAACTTCAGCCATGGGAATGCTCTCCTGCGGATTGCGAAGTCTGGGGGCGGTGAGGGGGTGAGCCTTAGATGAACTTCTGGCCCGCGAGGAACTCAGCGAGCTGCTTGCCGCCCTCGCCCTCGTCCTTGACGATCGTGCCGGCGGTGCGCGCCGGGCGCTCGGTCGCGGAGTCGACCTTGGTCCAGGCACCCTCGAGACCGACCTCGTCCGCGTCGAGCTCCAGGTCCTCGAGGTCCCAGGACTCCACCGGCTTCTTCTTGGCGGCCATGATGCCCTTGAAGGACGGGTAACGCGCCTCACCCGACTGGTCGGTGACCGACACGACGGCCGGGAGGGAGGCCTCCAGCTGCTCGGAGGCGGAGTCGCCGTCGCGGCGGCCCTTGACGACGCCGTCCTCGACCGAGACCTCGGAGAGCAGCGTGACCTGCGGGACACCCAGGCGCTCGGCCAGCAGGGCCGGGACGATACCGGCGGTGCCGTCGGTGGACGCCATGCCGGAGATGACCAGGTCGTAGCCGGCCTTCTCGATCGCCTTCGCGAGCACCAGCGAGGTGCCGATGGCGTCGGTGCCGTGCAGGTCGTCGTCCTCGACGTGGATGGCCTTGTCGGCACCCATGGAAAGCGCCTTGCGCAGCGCGTCCTTGGCGTCCTCGGGGCCGACGGTCAGCACGGTGATCTCGGCGTCGTCCGCCTCGTCGGCGATCTGCAGCGCCTGCTCGACGGCGTACTCGTCGAGTTCGGACAGCAGGCCGTCCACGTCGTCACGGTCGACGGTCAGGTCATCGGCGAAGTGCCGGTCGCCAGTGGCGTCGGGCACGTACTTCACAGTGACAACGATCCTCAAGCTCACGCCGGCTCTCCTACTGCATCGTCATTTCTGGGCTGCTGCCTTCTTTCAGGCAGCATAGGCGCCTGAAGCGGCCGATCCCGGTCGGGGCGACCCGCGCTCCGAACGAAATATTACTCGTCAGTACACCCACTGAGCGCCCACTAAGCAAGCGCTTTGAACTGTGACCTTGGCAACGCTGCGTAACCAGCGAGTAGGACCGACGGGTAGGACCGGCGAGTAACTTCAGTCGCGCAGGCCGTTGAATCGCCCCTGGTGGTACAGGAGCGGCCGGCCCGCGCCGGAAGGGTCGCCGAGGACCACCTCGGCCAGGACGATGCGGTGATCCCCCGCGGGTACGCGCGCGACGACACGGCACACGAGCCAGGCGAGCACGTCGTCGAGGACGGGAACTCCCTCGGGTCCCCTACGCCAACGGGTGGACGCGCCGAAGCGGTCGGCCCCGCTCCTGGCGAAGGTCGCGGCCAGCTCCTGCTGGTGTTCGCCGAGTATGTGGACCCCGACATGGCCGGACTCGGAGATCGCGGGCCAGCTGGAGGCGCCGACGCCGATACCGAAGGAGATAACCGGGGGCTCCGCGGAGACCGAGGTGAGCGAGGTGGCGGTGAAGCCCACGGGACCCTCGCCGCCGGGAGCCGTGATCACTGCCACACCGGCCGCGTGTCGCCGGAAGACGGAGCGCAGCAGGTCGGGAGAGGCGAGTTGGGGGGTGCCGAGGTCGGGCGTGGCCGTCATGGAGTTGTCCTTCTGCGAGGGGTGACGAGCTGATCCGTGGCTGTTCAACAGCCCGGACAGCGCGCACTCGCGGTGCGGGCCAGGTCCACGTGGACGCGCGCGAAGAGAAGGAGTTCCGGGGGCATACGGTCAGGCTGACGATAGGTGGTGCACGCAGTCAAGGGCGTTCCGGAATCTGGGAGATGCCTCACCATGATCGTCACGGGTCAGACGGCCTCTCCCAGCGCCGCGATCACATCCGCCTTGCGCGGCTGTCCTGTCGCCCGCCGCACGATCCGCCCGTCCGCGTCGAGCACCAGCACGGTCGGCGTCTTGAGGATGTCGAGTTCGCGTACGAGGTCCAGGTGGTCCTCGGCGTCGATCTCCACGTGGGACACCCCGGGAACCATGCCGGCCACCTCGGCGAGCACCCGCCGGGTCGCCCGGCAGGGCGCGCAGAAGGCGCTGGAGAACTGGACGAGCGTGGCCCGTTCGCCGAGCCCCTCCCCCAACTCCGCCGCGCCGAGCCGCTTTCCGCCGTCGCGCCCGCGCACTCTCACTCTCCCGCTCCGCCGCTGATGCAGCACTCCGTACACGCTCGCCGCCGCGAGCACCGCCACGCACACCACAAGTCCGGTCATCGTCTGCACCAGCATTCACGAGACCGCAAAGATTCCCGGGTCCGCGGATCCCGCTCCATACGGAATGCTTGATTCATGGACATTGATGTGAGGGGGCCGCGTTTCGGTGCGGCCGTGACGACCGTTGTGCTGGCGGCCACGCTGATCACCGGGAGCGCCTGGCTGCTGGCCTGGCAGACGCTGGCGTTCGCGCTGGGCGCGTCGGGCGGCGTGGCGCGCTCCCCGTACGGCTGGCTGTTCCGGAAGGCCGTGCGCCCCCGCCTTGGGCCGCCGACGGAGTTCGAGGCGCCCGAACCGCCGCAGTTCGCACAGGCGGTGGGGCTCGTGTTCGCCGTGGTGGGACTGATCGGCTTCACGGCGGGCCCGCAGTGGCTGGGGCTCGCGGCGACCGGATGCGCGCTCGCCGCCGCGTTCCTCAATGCGGCGTTCGGGTACTGCTTGGGATGCGAGATGTACCTGGTCGCACGGCGGGTGACGGTTCGTTCGGAGTAAAGGCGAGTTAAAAGCCCGAGGTGGATCAAGTGATGTACGTGACGAGGATCTCGCCGTTCTGCGGCACCAGGACTGGCCACTCGTCCGTTCTTGGGGCACGATCTGCGCAATGCCGTAAACCTACGGCTGCGTAACTTTCCCGCCGGGAGACCCCTTCCCAGGCAGAGAGAAGGGTCCACCCCGTCCATGGCAGAGCTTGTCTACCGTCCCGTCGTCGGTCTCGCCCAAACGTTGTTCAAGGCCTGGGACCTCAAGATCGACTGCCAGGGATCGGAGAACATTCCGCGCTCGGGCGGCGCCGTGCTGGTCAGCAACCACATCAGCTATCTGGACTTCATCTTCGACGGTCTGGCCGCCCTGCCGCAGAGGCGCCTGGTGCGCTTCATGGCGAAGGAGGCGGTCTTCCGGCACAAGATCTCCGGTCCCCTGATGCGGGGCATGAAGCACATCCCGGTGGACCGCAAGCAGGGTGAGACGGCGTATCAGCACGCCCTGAAGTCGCTGCGCTCCGGCGAGATCGTCGGTGTCTTCCCCGAGGCGACCATCTCGCAGTCCTTCACCCTGAAGAGCTTCAAGTCGGGTGCCGCGCGCATGGCCCAGGAGGCCGGCGTGCCGCTGATCCCGATGGCCCTGTGGGGCACCCAGCGTCTGTGGACCAAGGGCCACCCGAAGAACTTCAAGCGCAGCCACACCCCGATCACCATCCGGGTCGGCGAGCCGATCGAGGCGCCGCAGGACCAGTACGCGGGCGCCATCACGCGGCGGCTGCGCGAGCGCGTCCAGGAGCTCCTGGAGGCCGCACAGCGCGCCTATCCCGTGCGGCCCAAGGGTCCGGACGACACCTGGTGGATGCCGGCGCACCTCGGTGGCACGGCGCCGACCCCCGAAGAAGTGAAGGCCGCCGAGGCCCGCTGAATCGTCACCTCCGGCACTGCCGGAGCGTGCTGAATCGTCACTCCGGGGCGTGGACGCTGATCCGTGCCCCGGGGCTGAACTTCTCCAGGAGTTCGGCGAGTTCGGCACCGGCGGCCTCGACGCCGGCCACCGGCATCGGCGCCAGGCTCTCAAGAAGGAAGACCGCCGACACCGACGCTTCCGTGAGCCGGGTGCGCGGCCCCTGGCGCCAGTTCCAGCGGCGGCAGGTCACGCCCGCGTCGTCGCACCACACCACCTCGCCCGCGTCGGGGTGCTCGACGACCTCCTCGCCGCCCGCGACGGTCACGAAGTTCTCCTCGCCCGTGGCGCGGACGAGCCGCATCCCACCCTGGATGTGATCGATGTCCTCACCGCCGACCGGGATCAAGTGGGCGACGCTGATCGCGTTGTAGATGTCCACGAGGACATTGATCCGAGGCAGTCCGCCACCCGAGAGGGCGCGCTTGGCCAGCGCCTCCGCCGAGTTGCGGGTGCGCGACGGCTTGGAGCCGAACGCCGTGTAGACCTCCCGCCAGGCGGCCATGTGCGGGTCCTCGTGCGGAGCGCGACCGTCCAGCCGTACGGCCAGCCGCCGCGCCGCGTCGTCGAGCAGCGCCGAAGTCCCCTCGCTGCTTGGCCCGTTGACCAGTCCGTGCGCCTCTATGGCGACGTGGGTGAAACCGGGCGCGAGGGCGCGCACCTCGTCGGACACGGTGAGCGTGAGAGTCATGGCCTGCCTCAGAGTGCGGTGGGGAGCGTCTTCCAGAGGTACGGCCGGTCGGGGGCGGCTTTGAGGACGCTCAGCACGACCGGGTGAGGTTCAGCATACAATACCGGGTAGTCCAACTCATTGAACTCCGGATCGGGCGTGAAGGCCAGCCGCTCACCGTCGAGGGAGAACTGGGCGTCCACACCCGGCTTGTTGCCACGGGGGTCCTGCCGGTGCCAGGAGCCGTTGAACCGTACGGCGACGAGCCCGTGCACCTCGTCGAACTTCTGGTAGCAGAACGCCGTCGGGATGTCCTCGGCGCGCAGCAGCGCGGCCAGGGCGTGGGCCTTCGCGTAGCAGATGCCGGTGCGCCGCTCCAGTACATCGGAGGCGCGCCAGGTGACGCGCAGATCGCCGGAGTCGTACGAGTGCGGGATGGTGTCGCGCACGAACTCGTAAGCGGCCTGCGCATAGGCATACGAGTCGGCCGCACCCTTCGCGAGGCGCTCGGCCGTCTCGCGGACGATCGGATGGTGATGGTCGATGACCTCGTCGGCGGCCAAATAGGCGGACAGGTCGGGGGTTTCCTGGATGAGCTCCATGCCCCCAGAGCATAGGAATACGGCCGACCGAGAGTCAATGACTTTTCGATCGACCGTATATCTATGCATACCCGCGCAGGGGCTAGCGGTGGGCCATCTCCTCCTTGAGCGCCGCCACGAACCCGTCGACGTCGTCCTCGGTGGTGTCGAAGGAGCACATCCAGCGGACGTCGCCCGCGGCCTCGTCCCAGAAGTAGAACCGGAAGCGCTGCTGCAGCCGCTCGGTCACGTCGTGCGGAAGACGCGCGAAGACCGCGTTGGCCTGAACGGGGTAGAGAATCTCCACGCCGTGCACCGCGCGCACGCCCTCGGCCAGCCGCTGGGCCATCTCGTTGGAGTGGCGGGCGTTGCGCAGCCACAGGTCCTTGGAGAGCAGCGCCTCCAGCTGGACGGAGACGAAGCGCATCTTGGAGGCGAGCTGCATCGACAGCTTGCGCAGATGCTTCATATGGCTGACGGCGTCCTGATTGAGGACGACGACGGCCTCGCCGAACAGCGCGCCGTTCTTGGTCCCGCCCAGCGACAGGATGTCGACGCCCACCGCGTTGGTGAACGTCCGCATCGGGACGTCCAGGGAGGCGGCCGCGTTGGATATCCGGGACCCGTCCAGGTGCACCTTCATGCCGTGCGCGTGGGCGTGCTCGCAGATCGCGCGGATCTCGTCGGGCGTGTAGAGGGTGCCCAGCTCGGTGCTCTGGGTGATCGAGACGACCTGCGGCATCGCGCGGTGCTCGTCGTCCCAGCCGTACGCCTGCCGGTCGATCAGCTCGGGGGTGAGCTTGCCGTCCGGTGTGGGCACCGTGAGCAGCTTGAGGCCGCCCATGCGCTCGGGGGCGCCGCCCTCGTCGACGTTGATGTGCGCGCTCTCCGCGCAGATCACCGCACCCCAGCGGTCGGTGACCGCCTGGAGCGCGACCACGTTCGCGCCGGTGCCGTTGAAGACCGGGAAGGCCTCGGCGGTGGCACCGAAGTGGCCGCGGATGATCTGCTGGAGATTCGCCGTGTAGTCGTCCTCGCCGTACGCGACCTGGTGTCCGCCGTTGGCCAGGGCTATGGCGGCGAGCACCTCGGGGTGCGCCCCCGCGTAGTTGTCACTGGCGAAGCCGCGGACGGCCGGGTCGTGGTGACGCCGGGCGTCGGTCTTCGGAGGGTTCACGGCTTGTCGGTCAGCCACAGACGGTTTCCGTTCACTTCGCCGGCGGGCAGGTCCCAGACGCCGGCGATGGACTCGGCCAGGTCCTTGACGTCCGTGAAGCCCGCGAACTTCGCGTTCGGGCGCTCGGCGCGCATGGCGTCGTGCACCAGTGCCTTGACCACCAGGATGGCAGCCGCGGAGGTCGGCCCCCCTTCGCCCCCGGCCTTGCGGAAGTAGTCGGCCATGGCCAGCGTCCACGCCTCGGCGGCGGCCTTGGCGGCGGAATAGGCGGCGTTGCCGGCGGTGGGGTTGCTCGCGCCGGCCGCGCTGATCAGGAGGTACCGACCGCGGTCGCTGCGCTGCAACGGCTCGTGGAACGCGAGAGAGGTGTGCTGCACCGTACGGATGAGCAGCAGCTCCAGGAAGTCCCAGTCGTCGAGGCTCGTCTTGGTGAAGGTCTCGCTGCCGCGCCAGCCGCCGACGAGGTGGACCAGGCCGTCGACGCGGCCGAAGTCCTTCTCGATGCGGGTGGCCCAGTCGTGGGTCGACTGCAGGTCGAGCAGGTCGACCGTGTCCCCGACGACGGTGGCGCCGCCGTGCCCGTAGCGGGCCGCGTCCACGGCCTCCGCGAGTCGCTCGGGGTCGTTGTCCGAGCCGACGACGGTCGCGCCCGCGTCGGCGAGCCGGGCGAGCGTCGCGCGTCCGGCGGGTCCACCCGCGCCGGCCACCGCGATCACCGCACCGCTGAGAGCCCCGTTCCTCATCCTCTTCGCCTCCTGAGCAGTGTTCTCGGCGCCGTCGCTCACGCGGCGGCCCGCTCGGCGTTCGCAGCGGTGATGCCCTTGGTCGAGGCGATCACGTTCTTGAGCTTCTTGGAGAGCGCCTCATAGAACATGCTCAGCGGAAACTCGTCCGGAAGCACGTCGTCCACGAGCTTGCGCGGGGGCTGGGTGAGGTCGAGGGCGTCCGGACCCTTGGCCCAGCGCGAGCCCGGGTGCGGGGCGAGGTAGGTGGAGACGAGCTCGTACGCCTTGAACCAGTGGACGAGCTTCGGGCGGTCGATGCCGGCCCGGTAGAGCTCCTCGATCTCGGCGCACAGCTGGTTGGTGACCTGCGGGGCGCGCTGCCAGTCGATGTGCAGCTTGTTGTCGGTCCAGCGGACGACGTCGTGCTTGTGCAGGTAGGCGAAGAGCAGCTGGCCGCCGAGGCCGTCGTAGTTGCGGACGCGGTCGCCGGAGAGCGGGAAGCGGAACATCCGGTCGAAGAGCACGGCGTACTGCACGTCGCGGCCGTGCGCGTTGCCCTCGGCCTCCAGCTTCACGGCCTCCTTGAAGGCGGTGAGGTCGCAGCGCAGCTCTTCGAGGCCGTACATCCAGAACGGCTGGCGCTGCTTGATCATGAACGGGTCGAAGGGCAGGTCGCCGTGGCTGTGGGTGCGGTCGTGGACCATGTCCCAGAGCACGAAGGCCTGCTCGCAGCGCTGCTGGTCGTGGACCATCGCGGCGATGTCCTCGGGCAGCTCCAGGCCCAGGGTGTCCACGGCGGCGTCGGTGACGGCGCGGAAGCGGGCGGCCTCACGGTCACAGAAGATCCCGCCCCAGGAGAAGCGCTCGGGCGCCTCGCGCACCGCGATGGTCTCCGGGAAGAGCACGGCCGAATTGGTGTCGTAGCCCGCGGTGAAGTCCTCGAAACTGATGCCGCAGAAGAGCGGGTTGTCGTAGCGGGTGCGCTCCAGCTCGGCCAGCCAGTCCGGCCACACCATGCGCAGGACGACCGCTTCGAAGTTGCGGTTCGGGTTGCCGTTCTGCGTGTACATCGGGAAGACGACCAGGTGCTGGAGGCCGTCCTCGCGGTGCGCGGCGGGCTGGAAGGCCAGCAGCGAGTCGAGGAAGTCGGGCACCTGGAAGCCACCGTCGGACCAGCGGCGCAGATCCTTCACGAGCGCCTCGTGGTACGCGGCGTCGTGCGGCAGCAGCGGGGCGAGCTGCTCGATCGCGTCTATGGCACGGCGTACGGCCAGATCGGCGTCGGACGCGTCGGGAGCGCCCTCCGCCGCGAAGTCGATGGCCCCGTCCATGGACTGCCAGGGACGTATCTCCTCCACGGCATCCTTGAGCACGGGCCATGCCGGGTGCTCCACCACCCTGGCCACGGGAGGAACCTGCTCCTCCATACCCACCTGCACAAGAATTTCCGTCATGTCTCATCCTCCACGGGAGAACCTCGCGTATGGACACCGTATGTAAGCGAGGTTCCTTCCCGCAAGAGGAGACTCGGGAGATTATCCTGCGTGACCCCCATCTTCACCGCTCTTTTTCCTGTCGGAAACCGTCAAGGCGATTACTTCCACTACGTGTTGCTGTGCGGCGCGGGCATCCGGGAGAAGCTCGGGAAAGCCGAAGAATCCGTGGAACATGCCGGGGTAGTGGCTCTCTATGACCGATACGCCCGATTTGCTCAGTTTCGCAGCGTACGCCCGGCCCTGCTCGCAGAGGAGGTCGAAGCCCGCGGTGACGATGTGGGCGGCCGGCAGGCCATGCAGGTCCGCCAGCAGGGGCGAGGCGTGCGGGTGCGCCCGGTCGCCGTCGGGCCCGAAGTACTGCTCGTCGAACCAGCGCCCGTGGGCCGGGGTGAGGAAGTGGCCCGCGCCGCCCCCGCCGTGGGTTCCTGCCCGGGGCCGTGCGTCGGTAGCGGGGTAGACGAGGACCTGGAGTGCGAGCGCCGGGCCGCCCCGGTCGCGGGCGATCAGCGCGGCCACGGCCGCGAGGTTCCCGCCCGCGCTGTCACCCGCGGCCACCAACGCGCCCGGGTCCCCGCCCAGTTCGCCGACATGCCCGTCCGCCCAGCACAGCGCGGCGTACGCGTCGTCGACGGCCGCGGGGAAGCGGGCCTCCGGCGCGAGCCGGTAGTCGACCGAGACGACGACCGCCCCGGCGTCCCGGCACAGGGCGCGGGCGATGGGGTCGTGCGTGTCCAGGCCCCCGATGACCCATCCGCCGCCGTGGAAGAAGACGACGGTGGGCCGGGGGGTGGGCGGCTGCGCCTCGGACGGCTCCGCCTCCGGCCGATAGATCCGTACGGGAATCTCCGGGGCCCCCTCCGGACCCGGTATCGCGCGGTCCTCGACCGAGCCCACGCGTGGCGGCTCGAAGGGCCAGGCGGGCCCGGCGGCGAGAATGCGGCGGGCCTCGGCCGCGTCGGTGACGGTGCCGCCGACGTCCGGGAAGTGGGCCTTGATGGCGTCGACGAGGGCGAGGACCTCGGGCGCGGGTTCGCTGGGCATCGCGGTTCCTTTCCGGGGCTGTCGGCGGAACTCTCCTACCAAGGCACGGACATGACTACCCGTCAGCCCGGCAGCCGACAAGGCCCGGCCGCCGGTCAACCATCGAGGGACTCGCCCACCCGAGAGTGACCCGTTCGGGCGACCCGAGGCAGGTCTCCCCTGACAGACACCCCATTGGCCCGCGTACGAGCGGGTACATCGCACAGCGGGGCCATTAGGCTGCGCCCTGCCGCGTGGGCGCCCCGTCGCACACCACGCGCGAGCCGAGCCGCCGTCGACGGAAGCGAGTCGAATCTTGAACTTCCTCACCATCGGTCATCGCGGAGTGATGGGTGTCGAACCCGAGAACACCCTCCGTTCCTTCGTCGCCGCCCAGAACGCGGGCCTCGACCTGATCGAACTCGATCTGCATCTGAGCAAGGACGGCGCCCTCGTCGTCATGCACGACGCCGAAGTGGACCGTACGACCGACGGTTCGGGGCCGATCGCCGAGAAGACACTCGCCGAGCTGCGCGCGCTGGACGCGGGACGCGGTGAGCGCGTCCCCGTCTTCGACGAGGTCCTGGACGCCGTCAAGGCGCCACTGCAGGCCGAGATCAAGGATCTGGCGGCGGCCCGGGCGCTGGCCGAGGTCATGCACCGGCGGGACCTGGTCGGGCGGGTCGAGGTGTCGTCGTTCCACGACGAGGCGATCGCCGAGGTCGCCCGGCTCGTGCCCGGCGGCCGCACCGCGCTCATCGCCAGCCGGTATGGCATCGATGTCGTGGACCGCGCCGTGGAGGCGGGCGCCGCGACCGTCTGTCTCAACATCCGCAGGCTGACCCTGGAGATCGTCGAGCAGGCCCGCAAGGCCGACCTGCGGATCATCGGCTGGGTGGTGAACACCCAGGACCAGCTGCGGCTGGTGCGCGCCCTGGAGCTGGACGGCGCGACCACCGACTACCCCGAGATCAAGCGCACCGGCCGCTTCACCGCGTGAACGTCACGTCAGCGGCTTGACCAGCAGCTCGAACTGCAGGTCGTCGCGCTGCGGAATGCCGAAGCGCTCGTCGCCGTACGGGAAGGGCGTCATCTTTCCCGTACGGCGGTAGCCGCGCCGCTCGTACCAGGCGATGAGGTCGTCGCGTACGGAGATCACGGTCATGTGCATCTCCGTGACACCCCACGTCTCGCGGGCCGTCCGCTCCGCCTCGGTGATGATCACCTTGCCGAGGCCCCCGCCCTGGAGTGTGGGGCTGACCGCGAACATGCCGAAGTAGGCGTGGTCGCCGCGGTGTTCGAGCTGGCAGCAGGCGACGACCTCGCCGTCCCGCTCGACGGTCAGCAGACGGCTGTCGGACGACTTGATGACGGCGAGCACACCGTCGGGGTCGGTCCGCTGGCCTTGGAGGATGTCCGCCTCCGTGGTCCAGCCGGTCCGGCTGGAGTCACCGCGGTACGCCGACTCGATCAGCACGACCAGGGCGTCCACGTCGGCGTCGGTGGCGTCGCGGAAGGTGAGTCCGGTGGCGGCGGCGGTATCCATGGAGCGATTCTCCGTTCAGTGGCGCGGCTGGGGCACCGACGAGCGTAACCCTCCCCTACGCTCCGGGTGCATGGTGCATGTACTGAGCAGCCGGACCCTCCTGCGTCCCACCGACCCCGAGCGCTCCCGGGCCTTCTACGGCGAGCAGCTGGGCCTCGCCGTCTACCGCGAGTTCGGTACGGGCCCCGAGCGCGGGACCGTCTACTTCCTCGGCGGCGGTTTCCTGGAGGTCGCCGGGCGCTCCGAGACCCCGCCCTCCCCCGCGCTCAAGCTATGGCTCCAGGTCGACGACGTGACGGCGGCGCACGAGGAGCTGACGGCGGCGGGTGTCGACGTGCTGCGGCCGCCGGTCAAGGAGCCGTGGGGGCTGATCGAGATGTGGATCGCGGATCCGGACGGCACCGAGATCGTGATCGTGGAGGTCCCGGAGGATCATCCGCTGCGCTACCGGCCCTGAGGCGCGCCGCCGCACGTCTGGGCCCCTTCTCCTTCCGCGCGATCCGGGCTGGCTGGTACGGCGGGCCGGGCTTAGCGTTTTCTGAAGGGGTCTTGCTGCGTAAGGAACGTCGTGATCGTGCGGAAGGAACCTCATGAAGCTCGACATGCCGGTGACCGGCGGACCCTGCTGGACCGAGCTCGGGACCAGCGATCTGGAGGCGGCCAAGCGCTTCTACGCCGACCTGTTCGGCTGGCGCCCGGAGACGGATCCGCGGCCGGAGGCGGGCGGCTACACGGTCGCGCACCTCGGTGACGCGGCGGTCGCGGCGATCAGCCCGCTGTACCAGGAGTCGCAGCCCGTCGCCTGGAACGTGTCGTTCGCCGTGGCCGACGCGGACGCCGCCGTGGCCGCGGTGCGGGCCGCCGGCGGCACGGTCGTGCTCGGCCCGATGGACGTGTTGGACGTGGGCCGGTTCGCGGTGGCGTTCGACCCGGGCGGAGCGGCCTTCCAGCTGTGGCAGGCGCGGGCCTTCCCCGGCGCGGGGCTGTTCAACGCGCCGGGGGCGCTCGGCTGGGTGGAGCTGATGACCCGCGCCCCCGACCGGGTCACGGAGTTCTACACGGGCGTGTTCGGCTGGACCGTGAGCGCCTCGGAGGAGTACCCGCAGTGGGGCATCGACGGTGCCGACTTCGGCGGCATGGTGACGATGGACGACAAGTTCCCGCACGAGGTGCCCTCGCACTGGATGCCGTACTTCTCCGTCGAGGACGTGGACGCCACGGCGAACGCCGCCCTCTCGGCGGGCGGCCACCTGCTCATGGAGCCCATGTCCGTGCCGCACGGGCCCCGGATCGCCGTCCTGCGGGACCCGCAGGGTGCGGCGTTCGGGGTCCATGTCGCGGGCGAGGAGGGCTAGCCGGGCCCTGCGTGCGGATCCGGCGCCGGTATGTCAGCCACAGGTCCGGTAGTCGTGGCCGGCGAGACTATTGTCCCGGCTTCATCTGCGTGAGTTGATGGATGCCGTGCCGCGACCGCACCTGCGCGATGGCGGCCACGTCGGGCGGCCCGGGGGCGTCGAGGATGTCGGCGATCTCCTGGATGTAGTGCTCGTGGCCCGCGGGCGCGGCGAGGAAGAGCATCCGGGCGGGAGTGGAGCCCGGGTTGGCGAAACCGTGGGGGCAGCCCGAGGGGACGTACATCAGACTGCCCGGACCACCCCGTGCGACCTTCTGTCCGCTCCCGGACTCCCAGCTCTGCCAGTCCCCGGCCGTCCTGATCCGTGGTTCGAAGGCCAGCAGGTCGAGTTCGCCGTCGACTATGTAGAACAACTCCTCGGCCTCGTCGTGGAAATGGGCGCCCACGTCGAACCCTGGCCCGACCTCGGCCTCGAACACCGACCACAGAGCCGAGTGTTCGGCCCCCACCTTGAGCGTCATCCCGGACGTACCCATCCGGCGGCCCGATCCGGGCGGCAGCACCAGTCCATCGGTCATGGCGCCCATGGTGACCCGGAAGCATCGCCTCAGGAAGGGCTGTCAGGCCAGTGGTGTCACCGCCACCTGATCGATGACGGGAGCGTATGCCGAGCGCTGCGGGTGCTGGTTCAGGTCCTGGTTCGTGAAGGTGAGGGTGTTGGCGCCCTCCCTCAGTGTCACCGGAACGGTGAGGTCCCAGAAGTTGTTGAAGTGGAAGGTGGTGGGGAAGAGCACCCGCCGCGGCGGCTCTCCGTTGACGGAGATGTCCGCGTGGCGGCAGACCGGGTCGGGGTTGTAGTGGGTCGCCGGGGCCTGCTCGCCGTTGGAGTAGCGGATGGTGAGGGCGTGCCGCCCGGTGTGCGCGGCCCTGACGGTGAGGGTGAGCGCGCCCGCGGCCCCGTTGCCGATGCCGTCGACCGCCTTTCCGCCGGTGGCGAAGGTGTGGGCGCCGGTCACCTTCGCGTCGCCCGTCACGGTGCCCTCTTCGGCGGCGTACACGGTGGTCTTCAGGTGACCCTGTCCCGGTGCCACCAGCAGCCGGTCGAGGACGAGTCGGCTTGAAGTGGCGGTGACCGTCAGCTTGTTGATGCCGCCGGCCAGGAACCGCGGAGTCCGCCCCAGCCGTCCCGCCATCTCCCCGTTGACGGTCAACACGCCCTCGCCAGACCCGAGTTGATCGACCGTGACGGTCGCCTCGCCGTCCGCCGCCGCGTGCACCCAGAACGTGGCGGTGCCTCCGGGGGGCAGCACGGCCGCCCCTGGCCCCGAGGCCCCGCGGTGCGCGTAGCTCACGTGTGCCCCGCCGCCGAGGACCGCGTACTCGGCGTCGTACACCGCGGGAGCCGTCACCCGCTCGTCACGCAGCGCCAGGTCGATCTTGTCGATGATCGCGTCGCCGTTGGTGACTCCGAGGTCGGGGTCCTGGGCGGCGAGCGTGATCGTGTGCTTGCCCGCGGTCAGCCGGACCTGCGTGTCGGTGTGCCCCCACACCACCCACTTGTAGCCGAGCGGGAGCCGCAGCTCCTGCGGGTCCGCGCCGTCGACGCGCAGGAAGACGTTGGTGGGGCCCTGTTCCTCGACCAGGCCGTCGAGGTTGTACGAGTTGGCGAAGACGCTCAGGTCGTACGTCCCGTCCTGCGGGACCTCGACGGCGAAGGCGAGGACGCCGTCGGAACCGGTGCGGAGCCCGCCGACGTGGTGGGTGCCGGACGAGGCGAACTTGTCGACGTCCGCGGGTGAACCCTCGGGCCCGTTCTTCGAGTAACCGCCGCCCGTGTACGTGGCGTTCACGGCCTCGTACGTCGCTCGCCAGCCCACCGACGGCGGCAGGGGAACGGCGCCGTCACCGCCGGGCGAGAGGATGACCTCGTAGGCGGACATCTCATGGAGGTCCGCCAGCTTAAGAGTCACTTTCCCGTCCACGACGGGCAGTTCGCGGTCCCGGAGCCGCAACGGCTGTGCGGAAGCGCCGACTTGGCCGGTCCACGGGATCTCGTGGAGCCGCATGTGCACCGTGTCACCGAAGATCTCGGCCGGGACGTCCGCGAACGCGATGTCGGCGGAACCGCTCTCGCCGCCGAGGAGGACCCGGGCCTGGCGCTTGTCCCGGTCGAGCGTGGCGACGCCCTGGAGGGTGTACTGGACGTTGGGCCGGGGCGCGGTCACCCGGACCGTGCGGCCGGTCATCCGGCCGTAGGCGTTGAACAGCCACCACTGGCCGTTGCCCTTGTTCGCCTCGACCGCCGAGTCGTTGAGGTTGCCGTCGATGTTCCAGTACGCCATGTCGGCGTCGATCTTCGACTCCTCGATGGCGGAGATCCACTGGACGATCTGGCCCGGCACGGACAAGTGGTAGTTGTGCGCGTACTCGTTGATGTTGACCGGGAGCGGGCCGATCCCCACATCCCGTTCCATCCGGCGGTACTTGGCGACGTTGGTGCGGATCGCGGCGGGCGTGGACAGCTCGTGCCAGGTGATCACGTCGGGGAGCACGCCGTGGGCCTTGGCGAACTCCAGGAAGCCCTTGACCTCTTCGTACAGGACGCAGGTGTTGGGGCCGGCGACGCGGGCGTCCGGGTCGAGGCGTTTGATGAGCCGGACGGCGTCCTTCCAGGCGGCGAAGTACCACTGCGGGTCGGTGTGCCAGGAGATCCCGTTGTAGCTCCACTCCTGCGTGCCGAACATGTTGCCTTCGGGCTCGTTGAACGGCACATACACGACATGGGACTTGTAGTCGCCCGTCGTCAGGACCTGACGGACCTGCTTCTCGATCAGCGTCATGAAGCCGGCGAGCCGTTCCTCCCCCGTGGCTCCGGGCCACTGGTAGGGGAAGCCGCGGTAGATGTCGGTCATGTAGACGTAGACGTCCTTGCCGCCGGAGTCCACGAAGGGCCGCAGGATGTCGAGGGCGTCGGCGCCGGGGTGCTGGGTGCCGCCCTGGGCCTTGGTGGACACCGTGCGGACGTACATGCCCTCGACGACGTTGCGGCTGGGCACGCCGTCGCCGTACAGGCCGTAGAGAGTGCCGCTCGCGCCGCCGTGGAAGGCTCCGGTGTCGGTCCCCAGGTCGATGGTGAGCGTCACGCTGTCTCCCCTCCCGAGGCCTCGACGAGACCCCACCGTTCGATATGTCGGACATCAGCCGGGATGCCGAACCGACCTGCCCGAACGTAGGAGTGGCGCTCATCTCATGTCAACGGTCCGTCACCGCACGCTGCCGTGTGTCAGGTCCGGGGCAGCCCCAGCCGGCCTTCCAGTTGTCCGAGCAACTCGCCCAGCAGTTCGGCCAGTTCACGCTGCCGGCCCAGGTCGACCCCGGACAGAACCGTTGTCTCGTAGGCGAGTTGCTCGGGGAGGATGCCGTCGACGAGTTCGCGGCCCTCGTCGGTGAGCCGGACATGGGCGACCCTGCGGTCCCGGGTGTCACCACGTCGCTCGACCAGACCGCGCTCGGTCAGCTGCTTGAGCCGCTTGGTGACGGCGGCGCCCGAGGAGAACGTCTCGCGGGCGATCTCGCTGGGGGTCAGCTCGTGTCCCGTGCGCCGCAGGGTGCCGAGCACGTCGAACTCGGGCCGGGTCAGCCCGGCCCGGCGCAGCGGGGCGTCCTCGGCCTGCTGAAGGAGCGCGGCACAGCGGTTGACCCGGCCGATGACCTCCATGGGCCCGGTGTCGAGGTCGGGGCGCACGGTGTGCCACTGCCGCACGACGGCGGCCATGGTGTCGCCCGGCGCGGCCCGCTCGGCAGAGCCGTTCCCCGCCTTCGCCCGAACGGCGGAGGCGCTCTCCCTCTCCGCCCGTCCGGCAGCGGCGCTCTCCGTCTCCGCCGGCCCGGCAGGGGCAGCCCCGGTCTCCGCCCGCCCATCCGCTCTCGTCATGCCTGTGCGCCCTCCAAGCAGTGCAGTCCCTGCCGTCGTACCGTCGCCGCGAGCGTACGGTGTCCGGCCTGCTCGGCCCGCATGACCCGCTCCTCCGGCAGGGCGCGCTGCCACCATTCGCCGGCGGCGGCGTCGGCGGTCGCGCGCAGGTCGACCACGGCGGCGGCCAGGCCGCGGCGGGCGGACTCCAGGGCGCCGGAGTCGGGACGCTCGTCGGCCAGGACCGTGAGGGCGTGGTCGCGGGCGCGGTCCACCGTGGAGAGGGCCTGCTCGATACGGCTGCCGGCGCGCCGGTTGGTGACGGCGACCGCGGCGACGAAGCCCACCAGCGCGCCCACGAGAGTGTCCACGACACGGTCGGTGATCAGTACGCCGGACTGCTGGGAGCGCGCGAACTCGGTGATGAGCAGGGCCATGGGGGTCACACAGACGCTGCCGAGCCAGTAGTTGCGGCCGATCAGGGCCTCGGCGCCGAAGTTGAAGACGAGGCAGCACAGCACGAGGAGCGTCTGGTCGAGATGGGCGAGCGGGGCGATCGCCGCGAAGACCAGCACGCCGACGAGGTTGCCGACGACGCGCTGCACGCCTCGGCTCCAGGTCAGGGTGACGTTGGCCTGGTAGAGCGAGGCGGCGGTGACCAGCGCCCAGTAGGGGCGGCCGACGCCGAACGCGAGCGAGACGTATCCGGCGAGGGCGCAGCCGAGCGCGGTGCGCAGGGCGATGGGGGCGAGCGGGCCGAGGCGGCGCAGCAGCGGCTGTTCACCGAAGGCGAGGGCGGCCTCCACGCCCAGGAGTTCGTCGGCGGCGTCGGCGAGGTCGTCCGGGCGCGGAACGGGTCCGGTGCCGCGCAGTGCGCGGGCCCACCCGCGCAGCCGCTCGGGCTCCGTGTCGGCGGGCGCGGCGAGCGCGACCTCGGCGCGCACGACGAGCCGTTCGAGGGCGCGCCGGGGCGCGGAGCGGGCGCCGGTCGACAGCAGCGACTGCCAGGCACCGTGCACGGCGGCGGCCGCGGCGGCGCGGGAACGGGCGGCGGCGTCACCGCTCCCCCGCGTCTCCACGTACGCGGCCGCGGCGTTCAGGGCGTGTGCGGTGGCGCGCCGCTCCGGTCCGTGCGGGCGGACGAGCCCGGGGGCCATGCCGACGATCCAGGCCCAGGCGCCCGCCGCCGCGCCGAGCGCGAGATGGCCGGGCACCTGGCCGAGCGTCTGGGGCGCGAACAGGGACGCGGAGGAGATGAAGGCGAGGACCACATGACCGGGCGGACCGATGCGCGTGGCGTCGCACACCACCTTCTGCACGGCGGCGAGCAGCGCGCCGACGGTGACCAGCACGACGGCGTCCGTGGTGAGCGAGGCCGTGACGAGGGCGACGGCGAGACCGCCGAGCATGCCCAGGACCACCCAGGCGAGGGCGCGGGCCCGGGCGGCGTACGGACGGTTGTGGGCGTAGAGCGCGCAGAGCGACCCGGCCATCGTGTACATCGCCAGGTCCAGCCGGCCGAGCGCCAGGAGCGTCAGATTCGGCGGAGCGACCGCGGCGACAACGCTGAACGCGGGCTTGAACCAGATGTCGGAGGGCCTGCCGACGCGCAGCACGCCGGCCAGCGGGAGGCGACGTACACGTGAGGGGGTGGGACTGGGGCTGGGCGCGCTACTCATGGCAATAACATTAGCAGGTGTTTTATCTGTAAAGTATCTCGCGCATCACATTCCCCATCTGCGGTGCACCCCCGCACGCTCCCCCGCGTACACCCTTGCGCTCGCTTGCGCCCCGGTCACCCGGGGCATGCCCTGACCGACTGTGCGATGTCCGACATCGTCGAGCGGGGAGGTACGCGGTGCATGGACCGACTTCGCCCGGCTGGCTGCTCGTCGTGCTGTGCGCGGCGACGGGGGCGTACTGCCTGCTGAGGATGCGCAGCCCCGTGGAGGAACAGCGCCGCACCGCGGGCGGTGAGGCGCTCATGGGCTTCGGCATGGCCGCGATGGCCGTACCCGCGGCGGTGGCCACTCCGCCACGCTGGGCCTGGCTCGCCTACGCCGCCCTCTTCGGCGCGACCGCCCTACACACCCTCTGGGCGTCGCGCACGAACCCACACCATCTGCACCATCTGATGGGCGCCGGCGCGATGGTCTACATGGCGGGCGTGATGGCCGCCTCACCCGGACACCACGGCCATGGCGGCTCCGGAATCCCCCTGGTCACCGGCGTACTGCTCCTCTATTTCACCGGTTACGTCCTGCGCTCCGGCGTCCGTCTGCTGCCACTGGCCGCCGCGGCGCCGGGAGGCACCCGCACCCTCGGCTGGGGCGACCGCCCCGAACTCTCCCAAGCCTGCCGTCTGTCCATGGGGATCGCGATGGTGGCCATGCTGGTCACGCTCTGACGCCGGACCCGCCGATGCGCGCCCGGGCCCCGCACACCTTCGGGCCATGACAGCTGTACGAAACCGTGGCGTACGTCACTTGCCGTCGCAGCCCGTATCCACCGGCGACGCCCCGCTCATAGGCTTCACCTCATGATGGTCCCCGCGGCACTGTTGCTGCTCGGCGCCCTGGCCGCCGTGGTCGCTCCGCGACTGCTCGCCAGGGCGGACTGGCCGGACCGTGAACCCGTGGTCGCACTGTGGGTGTGGCAGTGCGTAGTGGCCGCCGTGCTGCTGTGCTGCGCGCTGTCGATGACGCTGAGCGCCGCCGCCGCGTGGGTGGCCGTGCGCGGTCATGTCTTCGGCTCGGCGCCGCGCTCGGTCGTGGACGCCTACGCGCTGAGCACCGGCGGCACTTGGGCGGCGACGACCGCCGTGGCGCTCGCGTGTGGGGGCGCCTGGACCGCCGCGATGCTGGCCCGCGAGATCGTACGGGCCCGGTCGCGCCGTCGCCAGCGACGGGCCGAACTCCTCGTACGCGCACCGCTGTTGCCCGGCGAGGAGCCCGGCGCCGACCGTCTGGTGGTCCTGGAGGGCGAGCGCCCGGACGCCTGGTGGCTGCCCGGCACGGCACCCCAACTCGTCATCACCACGGCCGCGTTGCGCCGTCTGAAAGGGCGCCAGCTGGATGCCGTACTCGCCCATGAACAGGGGCACGCACGGGCCCGGCACGACTGGCTGCTGCACTGTTCGGCCGCGCTGGCCGTCGGCTTTCCTCAGGTGCCGGTGTTCGCCGCGTTCCGCGGCGAGATGCACCGCCTGGTCGAACTCGCCGCCGACGACGTGGCATCGCGCCGCTTCGGCCGCCTCACGATCGCCCTCGCGCTGGTCGAACTCAACGAGGACCGGGGCGTGTTCGGCCCCTGCCCCACCCCGGACGCCCATGTCCCGCAGCGCGTCAACCGCCTCCTCACTCCCCCGGACCGGCTCACGGCGGCCCGGCGGCTGCGGCTGACGGCGGCGGCCGCGCTGGTGCCGGTGATTCCGGTGCTGGTGGCGTTCGTTCCCGGGCTGCGGGCGCTGGGCTAGCCACCCGGAGTTCCCGAAGTTCGCCTCCGGCCCATCACGTCGGCGAGGATCACACCCATGCACTCCCCGCCCGTCGACTCGCCGTCCCCCGCACCGGGCCCCCACACACCGGGCCCCCGCGCCGCGGCACTCACCGCGGCGACCCTCGCCGTACCCTCCGTGGTGCTCCTCCTGCTCGTCGCGTTCTCCTGGCATCCGCTGCTCGCCCTCGACGGCGACATCGCCCGCACCACGCACACCTGGGCGGTAGACAACCCCGGCGCTACCCATGTGTTCCGGATCCTGACGGACTGGGTGTGGGACCCATGGACGCTGCGCGCGGTGTGTGCCGCCGCCGTGATCTGGCTGCTATGGATCCACTCGGCATGGTGGCTCGCCCTATGGGTGGTGGCCACATGTGTGCTGGGCACACTGGTGCAGCAGGGGCTCAAGTCGGCAGTCGGACGTGAACGCCCCGTCTGGCCCGACCCCGTGGACTCGGCCCACTACGCGGCCTTCCCCTCCGGCCACGCCCTGACGGCCACGGTGGTGTGCGGACTGCTGCTCTGGCTGCTCCGCCTGCACGGCGCCGGACACGCCCTGCGGCGTACGGCGTCGGCCCTGGCGGTCGTCTCCGTCGTGGGCGTCGGTCTGACCCGTGTCTGGCTCGGCGTGCACTGGCCGTCGGACGTCCTGGGCGGCTGGCTCATCGGCGCGCTGATCGTCGCCCTGGCGGTGGCCTCGTACGAACGGTGGCCCGGCGCACGGCGTCCCTGAGCGGCGTCGTCGAGTCGGCCTGTGGCATCCGAGCGCCGGAGTCCGTGCCCTTCGAGGCGCCCTTGACCGGTCGCGGTCGCGCCACGAAGGATCCTCCTCATGACGATCAAAGGCGTGCTCTTCGACTTCTCCGGCACCCTCTTCCGTATCGAGTCCACCCGCTCATGGCTGCGCGCGGTGCTGGCGAAGGCCGAACTCACCCTTCCAGAGCCGGAGTTGACACGGACAGCGCAGGCACTGGAGTCCACGGGCGCGCTGGCCGGCGGCGCCTCTCCGTCGCGGCCACTGCCACCGGACCTCGCCGGGGTGTGGGCGGTCCGCGACGAGAGCGCCGAGCTGCACCGGGCCGCGTACACCGGCGTCTCCCGCCAGGTACCGCTGCCCGACCCTCGACTCCACGACGCGCTGTACGACCGTCACATGGTCCCGGACGCCTGGCACCCCTACCCGGACGCCGCCGAGGTGCTGGGCGCGCTGCGCGAGCGCGGGGTGGCGGTCGGTGTGGTCAGCAACATCGGCTGGGATCTGCGGCCCGTCTTCCGCGAGCACGGCTTCGACCCGTACGTCGGCACGTACGTCCTGTCGTACGAGCACGGCGTCCAGAAGCCCGATCCCCGGCTCTTCGCCACCGCCTGCGACGCGCTCGGCGTCGCTCCCGAGGACACCGTGATGGTCGGTGACGACCGCCGGGCGGACGGCGGTGCGGCGGCGCTGGGCTGCCGGGTGCACTTCGTGGACCATCTGCCGGTGACGGACCGTCCGGACGGGCTGCGGCCGGTGCTCGACCTGGTCGGCTGACCGTCTGTCCCGCAGGCCCTCGCGCGTGCTTCCTCAGCTCTGATAGTCCTCGACCTGCGACGAGGGACGCACCCGCGCCTCGTCCGGGTTCTCGCCGTACTCGGACTTCGCGCGCCGCTGGCGCAGCAGGTCCCAGCACTGGTCGAGCGCGCGCTCCAGGTCTCCGAGGCGTTCCTGTTCGGTGTCGCTGTCGATCTGCCCGGACGCCACGGCGTCGCGCAGTCGTCGCTCGTCGTCCACCATCGCCGTGATCCTGGCCAGGATCTGGTCTTGATCCATGTCCATACGCCTCCTCGGCACTCCAGCCCACTCTAAGGAGGTCACCCCGGCTGTGCGACTCGCTCGGGGCCATACACGTCTGCCTCGGATGTTCCCCCGCGCCACCCGAGGCAGACGGCAGGCCGGGGCGGACCCGTGAAGGGTCCGGCCCGACGCGTTGAGTATAGTTGGCTGGCAGCCAGTCAACGCAGGAGTTACAGCATGTCCCCGCGCAGCGCCTCGGTCAATGAAGAGTTGCGGCGGCGTTCCCGGGAGCGGCTGTTGCAGGCCGCGGTGGAGCTGGTGAGCGAGCGCGGCTATGAGGCGACGACGCTCGGCGACATCGCGGATCGCGCGGGATCGGCGCGCGGACTGGTGTCGTACTACTTCCCCGGCAAACGCCAGCTGCTGCAGTCCGCCGTGCACCGGCTGATGCACCGCACGCTGGAGGAGGCGCTGGAGCGCGAACCGCGTACCGAGGACGGCCGGGAGCGGATGGCGCGGGCCATCGACGCGATCCTGGGGCTCACCCGGGTCCATCCGGTGCTGATGCGTCAGCACATGGCCGGGCTGCTTCAGGGCGAGGGATTCCTGCAGTGCCCGGAGCAGCAGCGTCTGGCGCAGCTCCTGCGGGAGACCGTCGCCGGATACGGCTCGCCGGACGCCGCGACCGACTACCCGATGATGCGGGCGCTGCTCATGGGCTCGGTGTACGCGGCCCTGGTGCCGGGCGTTCCGATGCCGATCCCGACGCTGCGGGCCGAGTTGTTCAAGCGGTACCGGCTCGACTGGGAGCTGGGTGTCCCGCCGGACACCGAGGTGCCCGGCGGGACGGACGAGACGGATCTGTCACGGTTCTTCGCGACAGACCACCGCACGGAGGACCGGCCCGGTCCAGCCGACGGTCAGTCGAAGTAGTCCGGCTGCGTCTGGACGTTGAGCTCGCGCAGGTGGACCCACTTCGCGGGGTCCGTGCGCCGGTCGCTGAGCTTGAGTACGTCGAAGCCCTTGGCGATGTCGTTCGAGTAGATGTAGCCGTTGTAGTAGTACGCCGACCAGGAGCCGCCGACCCTGAGGGTGTCGGTGGCCAGCGGGCCGCGCTCGAAGTAGGCGATCTCCTTCGGGTTGGCCGAGTCGGTGAAGTCCCAGACGGAGACACCGCCCTGGTACCAGGCCTGGACCATGAGGTCCTTGCCCCTGACGGGGATCAGCGAGCCGTTGTGGGCCACACAGTTCTCGGTGTCCGCCTGGTGGCGGGGGATCTTGTAGTAGCTCTTGAAGACGAGCTTGCGGTCGTCGCCCTTGCCAACGATGTCGTAGATGCCGTCGGCGCCGCGGTTCGGACCGGTCGCCGCGTTGCAGGTGGCCGCTCCACCGCCGCCCAACTCGTCGGTGAACACGACCTTGTTCGCCTTCTGGTTGAAGGTCGCCGAGTGCCAGAACGCGAAGTTCACGTTGTCCTCGACCTGGTCGATGACCTTCGGGTGCTCCGGGTCCTTGATGGAGAACAGGATGCCGTCGCCCATGCAGGCGCCCGCGGCCAGGTCCTTCGACGGCAGGACGGTGATGTCGTGGCAGCCGGTGGTCTTGGCGACGCCCGGGTTGGTGGGCGCGCCCGGGTTGCCGCCGCCGTCCGTTCCCTCACCCGGGAACAGCACCGGGAAGTTCACGACGGCCGCCTCTTCGGGGGCGTTGCGCGGCACCTTGATGACCGAGATGCCGTCGTGCGGCGGCTGGCAGTCGGGGAAGGTGGCGCTCGGCGAGTACGAGGAGACGTATACGTAGACGTATCTGCGCTCGGGCACCAGCGTGTGGGTGTGCGAGCCGCAGGCGGTCTCGACGGCGGCGACGTACTTCGGGTTCGCCTTGTCGCTGATGTCGAAGATCTTCATGCCCTCCCACGACGACTTCTCGGTCGCGGGCTGCGTGGTGCTGTTGCAGGAGTTGTCGCTGCGTGAGGAGTCGGTGGACAGGAAGAGCAGGTTGCCGGAGACGGAGATGTCGTTCTGCGAGCCCGGGCAGAGCACCTGCGCGACCGTCGTGGGCGCCTTGGGGTTGCTGATGTCCAGGACGCGGAAGCCGTCGTAGTTGCCGGCGAAGGCGTACTTGCCCTGGAAGGCGAGGTCCGAATTGATGCCGGGTAACGCGTCCTTGGGGATGTTGGTGAGGTGTTCGATGTTGTCGGAGTGGACGATCTCGTCCTGTCCGGGTATCTCGCCGCTCGCGATCGCCGCCTTCGCCTCGGCGGCCTGACTCGTGGAGACCTGTTCCTGCGCGGCGGGACCGTCCCCGGGGTCGGGGGTCGCGCCCGCCGGGCCGGCCGTGAGCAGCGCGGCCAGGAGTCCGGCCGCGGCCGCGGCAACTCCCAGACGTCTGTGCCGCGTTCGGGGGTCGTTCAACAGGGTCACTGTGTCCTCCCTTGTAGCCGTTCGCAGTCGAACGGTTCACGGACCCCTGAAGTATCGTCCGCCCCATGGAGAGATCAACAGATGGCAACGTACTCGTAATGAACGTTTTTGATCAGTCGTACACGGAAGCGTGCTAGGACGGTCATCAACACCCTTGAGATGTATGCCCATTCGTGTGCCGCAGGAGGTCGCTGTGCTCGTTCGCCGTACGTCCCGCGCGTCCCTGGTCACGGCGGCACTGGCGGTCGCCGTGCTCGCGCTCGCGGGCTGCGACTCCGACTCCGGGGCCAAGTCCGGCAAGGCGAGCGGGCCTTCGGTGATCGCGCCCGGCAAGCCCGGCGAGGCGGCCGAGACACTCTCGGCCCAGGACGCCGCGAAGCAGCGGGCCGACGACGACTCCCCCAACTCGGCGGACTTCGCGTACGCGCGGATGATGATCGACCATCACACGCAGGCCCTGGAGATGACCGAACTCGCCCCGAAGCAGGCCCAGTCGGGCAAGCTGAAGCGGCTCGCCGCGCGGATCGCGGCCGCACAGGGCCCGGAGATCGCCACCATGAAGAGCTGGCTGAAGACGCACAACGGCCGGCGGACCGTAACGGAGCACGAGCACGCGGCGATGCCGGGCATGGCGACGGAGGCCCAGCTCAAGAAGTTGCGCACGGCGAAGGGCAAGGCCTTCGACAAGCTCTTCCTGAAGCTGATGATCACCCATCACGACGGAGCGATCACCATGGCCACGGATGTGAAGGCACAGGGCAACAACATCCAGATCGAGGAAATGGCCGACGACGTGATCGCCCAGCAGACGAGTGAGATCAACCGGATGCGGGAGATGTCCTAGCCTTCACGCCCGGCCCACCCGCCCTACCGGGCACGCGGCAACTCTCCCACTCAGCGCCGAGCATGACGAGGCGTCAGGAATCCCTCGTCGCGCGCCCCGGCGATCAGCCTGAGCGACTTGCGCCGGCTGTGGCCGGTGGCGCACATGACCGCGAGCACCGGGTCGAAGCCCTCTTCCTGCGCGGCGCGGTACTCCTCCGCGACCAGCCACCGGCCCTCGACACCGCGCGGCCACGAGGGCCGGGCGCGGCGCGCGGGCCCGTCCTCCGGTTCGTACGACGGGCCGGCAGGCACGCCGCACGCCTCGAAGAGCGGTTCCTCGATCCAGTCGGCGAGCACCGCGAGGTCGTCGAGGGAGAGCGGCGGCTGGGCCCGCACGTCCTCGATCGACACGCCCGCCTCGGACACCACGGCGAGTACGTCGACCTGGGCGCCGTCACCGAAGGCCAGCCGGACGTTGAACCACGACGTGGCGCTCTCGTGCTCCCGCACTTCCCACGCGGGCCAGACGGAGACCGGACCATCCGGGCGGCTGCGGTCGGACAGATTGAGAAAGGATGCTTCTAGCACATACGGAACGTAACCGCATCATCACATTCCATACGAACGGACACGCACACGCGTGCCGCGCGCCGCACCCTGTCAGCGGAGCATCCGTGGTGCGATCCTGGAACCATCAGCGATCTCCCGGGTCCTTCGGGTAAGGAGTTCGGCCGTGCTGCATGTCGCCGTCGTCGGCTCGGGGCCCAGCGGGGTCTACAGCGCCCAGAGTCTCGTCCAGCAGAACCAGGTGCCGGGGGTCCGGGTGGACGTCCTGGACCGGCTGCCATGTCCGTATGGTCTGGTGCGCTACGGCGTGGCGCCCGACCACGAGAAGATCAAGTCGCTGCAGAACAACCTGCGGGCGGTCCTGGAGGACGAGCGGGTGCGGTTCCTGGGCGGTGTCCAGGTCGGCCCCGACGGGGTGCCGGTGGCCCGGCTGCGGGAGCTGTACCACGCGGTGGTCTACTGCGTGGGCGCCGCCACCGACCGCCACCTCGGGGTGCCCGGCGAGGAGCTGCCCGGCAGCTGGTCGGCGACCGAGTTCGTGTCCTGGTACAGCGCGCATCCCGACTCCGTGGCCGACGAGTTCATCCTCGGCGCGCGGTCGGCCGTGGTCATCGGCGTCGGGAACGTGGCCGTCGACGTGACCCGGATGCTGGCCCGCGGCGCCGCCGAGCTGAGCCCCACCGACATGCCGCAGGCGGCGCTCACCGCGCTGGCCGCGAGCGGCGTGACGGAGATCAGCATGGTCGGACGGCGCGGCCCGTCGCAGGCCCGTTTCACCACCAAGGAGCTGCGCGAGCTGGGCACGCTGCCGGACACCGAAGTCGTCGTGGACCCGGAGGAGTTGGCCCTCGATCCGGCCTATCTCGATCCGTCGGACCTGCCCGCCGCCCCGCGCCGCAATGTGGAGGTGCTGCGGGGCTGGGCCGGCGCGGCGCCACAGGGCCGTCCGCGGCGGATCCGGCCGCGCTTCTTCCTGCGCCCCGTCGAACTGCTCGCCGACGGCGGGCGCGTGGGCGCGGTGCGCTTCGAGCGGACGGTGCCGGACGGACAGGGCGGGGTGACGGGCACGGGCCGGTACGAGGACATCGAGGCGCAGTTGGTGCTGCGCTCGGTCGGCTATCGCGGGGTGCCGCTCGAAGGGCTGCCGTTCGACACCGGCCACGGCACGGTGCCGCATCTCGCGGGGCGGATACTGCGGGACGGCGCGATCTCCCCGGGCGAGTACGTGGCGGGCTGGATCAAGCGCGGCCCGACGGGTGTCATCGGCACCAACCGGCCGTGCGCCAAGGAGACGGTCACCTCACTGCTGGAGGACGCCCCCGTTCTCGTACGACGGGACCTGCCCGGGGATCCGCTGGCGGCGCTGCGGGCGGAGGGGTTGCGGCCCGTCGAGTGGGCCGGCTGGCAGGCGATCGAGCGGGCCGAGGCGCAGCTCGGGGCCTCGCTCGGCCGGGGCGTGGTCAAGCTTCCCGACTGGGAGTCGCTGCTGACGGCGGCGCGGACGGCGGGGTCGTAGCGCAACCGGCGGGGTCTCAGGGGGCTTAGCAGAGTTGGTTCCGCTTCCGTGGGCATGACACACACTGGCAACAAAGCGGAAATCAACAAACTGTTCAAGCCCCCTACGGTCTGGTGCTGCTCGACATTCCCCGCTCACTGCCGCTCCTGGAGTGCCCATGGCCACCGCCACACCCGTGCATCCCGTCGACGAGGTCCCACCCGTACGCCAACTGGCCGCCTTCGGGCTGCAGCACGTGCTCGCGATGTACGCGGGCGCGGTGGCCGTTCCGCTGATCGTGGGCGGTGCGATGAAGCTGTCGCCCGCCGATCTGGCGTATCTGATCACCGCGGATCTGCTGGTCTGCGGAATCGCGACGCTGATTCAGTGCGTGGGTTTCTGGCGCTTCGGCGTACGGCTGCCGATCATGCAGGGCTGCACCTTCGCGGCCGTGTCGCCGATGGTGCTCATCGGGACGACGGGCGGCGGACTGCCTGCGATCTACGGGTCGGTGATCGTCGCGGGACTCGCGATCATGCTGCTCGCCCCGGTCTTCGGGAAGCTGCTCCGCTTCTTCCCGCCGCTCGTCACGGGCACGGTCATTCTGATCATCGGGGTCTCGCTGCTGCCGGTGGCAGGCGGCTGGGTGGCCGGCGGTGTGGGCTCGAAGGACTTCGGCGAGCCGAAGAACCTGGCCCTCGCGGGCTTCGTCCTGGCCGTGGTGATCGGCGTGCAGCGGTTCGCGCCGGCGTTCCTGAGCCGGATCGCGGTGCTGATCGGCATAGCGGTCGGTCTCGCGGTCGCGGTGCCGTTCGGATTCACGGACTTCGGCGGGGTCGGGGACGCCGACTGGGTCGGGATCAGCACGCCGTTCCACTTCGGCGCGCCGTCGTTCCACGCCTCCGCGATCATCTCGATGCTCGTCGTGGCGCTGGTGACCATGACCGAGACGACCGGTGACTTCATCGCGGTCGGCGAGATGACCGACCGGCCGATCCAGCCGCGTACGCTCGCCGACGGCCTGCGCGCCGACGGTCTGTCGACGGTCCTCGGCGGCGTGTTCAACACCTTCCCCTACACGGCGTTCGCGCAGAACGTGGGCCTGGTCGGCATGACCCGGGTGCGCAGCCGCTGGGTGGTCGCCGCCGCGGGCGGCATCCTCGTCCTGCTCGGCCTGCTGCCCAAGCTGGGCGCGGTGGTCGCGGCGATTCCGGCACCGGTGCTGGGCGGCGCGGGCCTGGTGATGTTCGGAACGGTCGCGGCGAGCGGTCTGCGCACCCTTTCCGAGGTGGACTTCAAGGGCAACAACAACCTGACGGTGGTGGCCGTTTCGGTCGCGATCGGGATGCTGCCGGTCGGGGTGCCGACGATCTACGAGAAGTTCCCCGACTGGTTCCAGACGGTGATGAACAGCGGGATCAGCGCGGGCTGCCTGACGGCGATCGTACTGAACCTGCTCTTCAACCACCTGCCGGGGAAGGCGAGTCCGACCGAGGTCGCCGCCGAACCGAAGGCCGCGTCAGCCTGATCCCAGGCGGTGGGGGGCCGCCTATGCAGTCGTCACGCACCTGTACAACGTAGGCATGAGGAGCGGGGTCCCTGACCGGGGTCAACTCGCCCAGGGTGCCGGTGTCCCGCCCATGCGGCGGACACCGGCACCCTTCTTTTTTCAGGTCTTTTTTCAGGCGGCCGGCGCGGCCGGATCCTCGGCCTCGGTGAGCAGCGTGCCCAGGGTCGCCCGGGCACGTGCCACGCGCGAGCGGACTGTTCCGATGGGGCAGTTGCTGACCGCCGCCGCCTCGGCGTAGGGCAGCCCCATCAGCTGGGTGAGGACGAACGCCTCGCGACGGTCGTCGGGCAGCACGGCCAGCAGGTCGAGCAGCGCGATGCCGTCGTCGAAGCCGGGCAGGTCGCGCGGCTGCACGAGGTCCGCCGCCAGCTGCCAGTCACGGGTGTCGCTCAGCCTGGGCCGGGCGGCGGCATGCCGGAAGCTGTCGATCACCGCGCGGCGGGCGATGGCCAGCAGCCAGGCGCGGGCCGAGGAGCGTCCCTCGAACCGGTGCAGGCTGCCGAGCGCCCGCAGGAACGTGTCCTGGGCCAGGTCGTCGGCGGCCTGAGGGTCCGAGCTGAGGTGTGCGACGTAGCGCAGGACGTCTCGGTGCAGGGCGCGTACGAAACGTTCGACGGCGTCGGGGTCGCCGCCACGGGCGGCCAGCGCCCAGGCGGTTATCGACTCGTCCACCGACGCCGTGTCGTCGAGCGGGACGGGCAGGGCAGAAGTGATCACCAGGTGTCCTTCTCGGGTCATCCGTGATCCGGACCGGCGCCGGGGCACGGTGGTCCGGTGTGGGGTACGGCCGTACGGAGAGGTACGGCGGATGCCCGAAGCGCGCGGGGAGGCGCTTCGGGGAACCGGCTGTCTCAGACGACAGCGGTCCCCACGGGCGGACCCCGGGAAGTGATCGCGTGAACGAGAAGGAGGCGCCGCGGCGCCCGGTCCGAGAAGCGACGGCGTACACGGATGCGCGGACGGTGCGGGGGCGCGGGCAGGGCGAGCAGCAGCCGCAGTGGCGCGGCCAGCCGGCCGGCCACCGCCCGCAGCGTGCGGAACGCGGCGCGCTCGCCGTACGCGAGCCAGACGCCGCACAGCAGCGCGGCCAGCAGGTGGGCGGCGAGCATGCCGAACGAGGAGGCGCCGCCCGTCTCGTGCCCCGTGCGCCCCATGTTCATGGCGCTCATGTCGTGCCCCATGGAGGCCATCGACATGCCGTTCATGGTCATCGCGTCCATCGAGCCGGAGCCCGAGGCCGCCGACCGGGCGAACGAGAACGCCGAGTGGAGCACACCCTGGGCGGCGACCACCACGGACACGATCAGCGGAAGCCCGCGCTCACGGCCGGCCAGGCACCAGCCCGTGCCGCCCGTGGCCGCGGCTCCAGCGACCATCGCCCACCAGGCCACCGAGGAGCCGGACATCATCACGTGCCCCAGGGCGGCGAGCAGCACACAGACGGCCGCGAACATCGCGGCCCGTACCGTGCGAGAACACCACCCAGCAGTCATGACGGCCCTCATCCTTGCATCCGGCGTCCGGTCGCCATGGGTGGGTACGGAAACTCGAGCCCTCCTGCCCGGAACGACCATGACCCTACGTGTTGTAGGGTCCTGGTCGTGAGCGTCTTGCCCGACAGGGGGATCTCTTGAAGGAACGTGGCGCCGGGCGCACGGGCCGCGGACCGCTGTCCGTACTGGCCCTGCTCGTGCCGAGCCTCGGGGTCGCCGCGGTGGGCGTGTACCACCTGTGCGGGTTCGACCTGCACGCCCTGCACGGGCGCCCGCACCTCGACGACGGGCTGACCATGGCGGGCGTGATCATGGCCGTCGTGACGGCGGGAGCCGCCTTGGGGGATCTCCTGTGGTGGGCGGCGACACGCGACCGCCCGGCCGGGGACAGCGGGGAGCCCTGTCCGCCTCAGCCCTTGAGGAGCCCGCGGCCCAGCCAGTCCGAGTGGTTGCGCACGCCCGGCAGGGCGAAGAAGTAGCCGCCCCCGGTGGGGGTGATGTAGTCGACGAGCGGCTCGTCGATCAACCGCTCCTGGGTCGCCTCGAACTGGCGGACCACGTCCTGCTGGTAGCAGCAGAAGAGCAGTCCCATGTCGAGGTTGCCCGCCTTGTCCATGCCCCGGTCGTAGTTGTACCCGCGGCGCAGGATCCGGGTCGTGTCGGTCTTCGCCGTACGGGGGTTGGCGAGGCGGATGTGGGCGTCGAGCGGGATCGCCTGCCCCTGCGGGTCCTTGGTGTAGCGCGGGAGGTCCGTCTCGCGCGCGCCGTCGAGCGGGGCTCCGGTGTCACGGCGGCGGCCGATCATCTTCTCCTGCTCGGTGAGCGAGACCCGGTCCCAGAACTCCACCAGCATGCGGATGACGCGTACGACCTGGTAGCTGCCGCCGACCGCCCAGTCCGGTTCGCCCGTGGCGCCGGTGACCCAGACCAGCTTGTCCATCTCACGGGCGGAGGCCGTGTCGGGGTTGGCGATGCCGTCCTTGAAGCCGAGGAAGTTGCGCTGCGCGCCGGTCGGCCGGGAGGGGTTCTGGAAGCCGTCGACGCGCCATTTGATCTGCATTCCGCCGCGCGTGTGGCGGGCGATGTCGCGCAGGGCGTGCAGCACGGTGTCGGAGTTCGCGGCGCACAGCTGGAGCGACAGGTCGCCGTGGCATTCGGCGGCGTCCAGGTTGTCGTTGGGGAAGGTGCGCATCGGCTTGAGGTGGCGCGGCATGCGGTCGGCGAGGCCGTAACGGTCGTCGAAGAGCGAGGCGCCGACGCCCACGGTGACGGTGAGGTCGTCGGTGGGCAGGTCGGGGCCGAGCAGACCGCTGTCGGACGGCGGGGCGCCGACGCCCAGGTCGGCGGGGGTGCCGCCGGCGGTGAGGAAGCGGGCCCGTTCGGTGATCGTGCGCAGCAGGCCGGCGAGTTCGGCCCGGTTGTCTGCGATGACGTCGAAGGAGACGATGGCGGCGGCCTTGGGCGCGGGCGTGGTGATGCCGGCCTGGTGGGCGCCGTGGAACGCCACCTTGCCGCCGCCGGTGTGGGCCGCTGCCGCCGGGGTGGCGCCGCCCGCTATCCCGGCCCCGGCGAGTCCCGCACCGGCGAGCGCGGCCCCGGCCGCGCCCACACCGAGCGCGGTCCTGGCGAACGTACGACGGCCGAAGGGGCAGCTGCCCTGCGGGGCTTGGTCCTGGCTCGGGGTGGTCATCTCGGGAGGGTCCTCTCCTGCGGGCGCATGGTCCCGGTGCTGCGGGGGGTGACGGTCGGCGCTGGTGGGTCGCTCACGCGGCCTTGCGGATCTCCAGGAGGTCCGGGATCGGGGCGAGTTCCTCCAGCAGCCGGCCGAGCGAGCCGTTGAGGCGCTGCCGGTCGGCGGCCGGAACCTTGTCCAGGGGCGTCCAGGTGCCGTCCTTGCCCCGCTGGGCGAGTACCAGTCGCTCCGTGCGCTTCATCCAGGTGTCCACGGCCGGGGTGACCCCGGGGTCGCGCTTGTCGATCAACGGGCGGAGCAGGCCGAGCAGTTCGCGGGTGCCGTCGAGATTGGCCTCGGTGGTGGCGAGTTCCGTGCCGCTGCCGTAGTCGGCGCTGCCGCTCAGTTCGCGGTGCAGGGTGTTCTCGAGGATCTCGTGGGTGCGCAGCGGCAGGTCGCCCGGGTCGAAGTCCTGCTTCGGGAAGTCCGTGCGCAGCGCGGCGACGTCGGAGGTGAGCCGCTTGGCGTACGGCGCGAGGGCGGCGGCGGATTCGCCGTGCCACAGGCCGTATTCGATGCGGTGGAAGCCGGTGAAGGCCGGGTCCGTGACGCCTCCGGCGAGTCCGGCCGTACGGCCGTTGATCTTCGCGTCGAAGTCGGCGAACGTGCCGTAGGCGGCGCCGAGCGAGGCGTACTGCTGATGTGCGGGCAGCCAGTCCTCGCGGGCCTTGTCGAGCTTCTTCGCGTCGATGTCGCTCTGCAGGGCGCGCGTCCTGGTCAGCAGGCCGGTCAGGCCCTGGTCGACGTACTTCCGGTAGGCGGCCAGCGGCGCCGCGAGGTCCTTCTCCGAGACCGGCAGTACGGCACGGGTGGTGCCGCCCGAACTGACGCGGACCGCGGCCGAGGTGACCGCCTTCCCGCCGCTGGGGACACAACGCCAGGCGTACGAACCGGTCCCGACGGTGGCGATCAGCGCACGGGTGGTGCCGGGGGCGATGCCCTCGACCTCGCCGTAGACGGCGTTGCTGACCGGGTCGATGAGGTAGATCTCGGAGGTACGGCTGCCGCTGTTGCGCACCTGGAAGGTCTGGCGGCCCGGCTCGGGCGCCGTGAATCCCTTGCCGCAGTCGGCGGCCGCGACCTCGATGACCGGCGTCCCCGAGGCGGGCTTTCCGTCGCTCACCGCGATGGCGACACCGGCGATCAGGGCCGGGACGCCGAGGAGGGCGACGGGGATGGTCCAGCGCGGGACGCGGCGGGAGGCCTTGGACTCGGACTTCGCTGCCGCGGGCTCGGAACCGGCGGTCGCCGGTGCGGGCTTCGCCTCGGCGCCGGCGGCCGGCTTCGCGGGAGCGGGAGCCGTCGCCCGTACGCCGCGTACGAAGAGTGTCATCACGACGGCCAGATAGGCGACGTAGACGGAGATCTGAAGCCAGGTCATCTGCGGGGTGAGGTTGAGCGTCCCCTGGACGACGGTGACGTACCAGGAGCTGGGGTCGAGGTGCGCCGACAGATCGAAGGCGTACGCCGTTCCGCCCGGCAGCAGGGTGGATTCCTGGAGGTCGCGCGTCCCGTACCCGAGGACACCCGCGGCGATGACGATGAGCACGATGCCGGTGAAGGTGAAGAACCGCGTCAGATTGATGTGCAGGACCCGTCGGTACAGGCCCCAGCACAGCGCCGTCGCGATCAGCAGACCGGCCGCCGCTCCGGTGAGCGGGCCGGACGAACTCCCCGCGGCCTGCGCCGTGGTCCACAGGAACAGCGCGGTCTCCAGCCCCTCGCGCCCCACGGCGAGGAACGAGGTGAGGACCAGGACGCCCGCGCCCATGCCGAGTGCGGCGGTGACCTTCTCCTTGATCTCGCCGGAGAAGGTCCGGGCCGAGCGCCGCATCCAGAACACCATGGCGGTGACGAACACGACCGCGATCAGACTGAGCGTGCCTCCGAACGCCTCCTGAGCCTTCCCGGACAGGTTCGCGGAGGTGAAGGTCAGGATCGCGCCGAAGCTCATGGACAGCCCGACGGCGGCGGCGACTCCCGTCCACACATGGGGCAGCCGGGCGCGCCGGCCCGACCGCACGAGTGTGGCGACCAGCACCGAGACGATCAGGCCCGCTTCCAGTCCCTCACGAAGACCGATCAGAAAGCTGGGAAACGCGTCGTCCCACACCACAGGCCTCTCCGAAGCAGCACGTTCGCGGCCGGACGGCCGCAAACGGGGCTTAGTGTAGGCATGCCTAAGTTGCCGTCAATGTGGTGTGCAAAACCCGACACACCGGACGAGTGATCCTTCCGGGCGGCGACAGCGCGCCGCGAGCGCTCAACTCGGCGCCCCGGCAGGAGATTCGAACACTCCCTGCCGCAAGGCTCTGACCTGCGGCAACGTCACAGCCGACCGCCACGCGCCGGGCGCGGGAGCCGGCAGCGGGCGCGCCTTCGCCGCAGGGCGGCGCAACAGGCCCATCCCTTCGGCCAGTCCAGTGGCGCGGCAACTCTTACCACCCCCTTACCCCCCAGCCTCGCGATAACCCTCCTCTTCCCTACAACATGTAGGGTTCCCCGCCTCTGTCCCCCACCGGTTCGCCCGGCCTCTCCCAAGGTGATGCTCCACGGTGTCCGTACAACAGTCAGCGCTCATCCCGGAACAGCGGAACCCGAGGCCGCGCCGGTTCGGCCCGCCCGGACGGCCGTCCACCGCCATACGCCTGCGGGCGGCGGCGTTCACCGTCTGGTACCTGCGGCTGCTCGCGCTTCTCAACATTGTCGCGGTGGTCTCGCTGCCGTTCCGCGAAGAGGTGCATGAGCACAACGGAGGTGAGTTCTTCACCCCCTATCTGGCCACCGCCGGGCTGATCTCGGCGGCGCTGGCCCTGTTCCTCGCCCTCGTGATGCGGCGCCGCAAGCGGGCCGCGTGGATCTTCAACGTGCTGCTGGCCGGCCCCCTCTTCGCGCTGTATGTCGTGGCGCTGACCCAGGAGCGGTATCAACGGCACGGCTTCAACTGGATCTCGGCCCTGCTCACCGGTCTCTTCGTCGCCGCCCTGCTGCTCGGGCGCACGGAGTTCCACGCCGTCGGGGACCGCTCCAACCCCCGGCTCGCGCTGGCGGTGGGAGCCGGCGGCCTGCTGGTCAGTGCCACCCTCGGCACCCTGCTCGTGAGCGCCACCAACCGCGTGTCCGGGACACCGCTCAGCGACCGGATCGCGTACACCCTGCTGCGCGGGGTCAGCGTCGGCCCGCTCGCCGACCGCTTCGACAGCGTGGTCGCACCCCGCTGGGTGGACGTACTGGTCAACGCCCTGATCGCCGCGACCTTCCTCCTCGTGCTGTACGCCTGCTTCCGCGCACCGCGCGGCCGTGAACTCCTGGGCGAGGAGGACGAGTCGCGTCTGCGGGAGCTGTTGGACCGGCACGGCGAACGGGACTCACTGGGGTACTTCGCGCTGCGCCGCGACAAGGCGGTCATGTGGTCCCCGAGCGGCAAGGCGGCGATCGCCTACCGGGTCGTCGGCGGCGTGACCCTGGCCTCGGGCGACCCGATCGGCGACCCCGAGGCGTGGCCCGGCGCGATCGAGGAATGGCTCAAGGAGGCGCGCCGCCACGCATGGACGCCCGCGGTGATGGGCGCGAGCGAGGAGGCCGGCACCATCTACGCCCGGCACGGCCTGGACGCCCTCGAACTCGGCGACGAAGCCATCGTGGACCGGGCCGACTTCACCCTGGAGGGGCGCGCGATGCGGGGCGTCCGACAGGCGCACAACCGCGTCCGCCGGGCCGGTTACACCGTGCGCGTCCGGCGGCACGCGGACATCCCCGAGGCCGAGATGGCCGCCCTGACCGACAAGGCGGACCACTGGCGCGACGGCGAGACCGAGCGTGGCTTCTCCATGGCGCTCGGGCGGCTCGGCGACCCGGCCGACGGGCGCTGCGTCATGCTGGAGTGCCACGACGGCGAGGGCGAGCCGCGGGCCGTGCTGAGCTTCGTGCCGTGGGGCGAGC
Source organism: Streptomyces sp. NBC_00775 (assembly GCF_036347135.1). Classification (NCBI taxonomy): domain Bacteria; kingdom Bacillati; phylum Actinomycetota; class Actinomycetes; order Kitasatosporales; family Streptomycetaceae; genus Streptomyces; species Streptomyces sp. NBC_00775. Next base: position 9,452,653 of record NZ_CP108938.1, on the reverse strand, counting down.
GGGGGCTGTCGCTGGACCTGATGCGCCGCGACCGGAACTCCGAGAACGGGCTCATGGAGTTCATGGTCATCGAACTGCTGCTGCGCGCCCAGGAGATCGGCGTCGAGCGGGTTTCCCTGAACTTCGCGATGTTCCGGTCCGTCTTCGAGCGCGGCACCCGGCTGGGCGCCGGACCCGTACTGCGGCTGTGGTGCTCGGTGCTGACGTTTCTCTCGCGCTGGTGGCAGCTCGAATCCCTCTACCGGGCCAACGCCAAGTACCGGCCGGTCTGGGAACCGCGCTACATCCTCTTCGAGAAGAGCAGCGACATCCCCCGCATCGGCATGGCCGCGGCGCGCGCGGAGGGGTTCCTCACCCCGCCCGCGCTGCCCCGGCGTGGATTCAGTGCGCGGCGCCCGAGGCCTCCGCGGCAGAGTGAGGCACGGTCGGCTCCTCGGCTGTCCGGACAACCGCCGGCGCCGCTTGCGGTGCCGGCGACTCGGGGTTCTCGTCCTTCATCGCCTTCGCCTCGCTCTTGAGGATGCGCATCGACTTGCCGAGCGCGCGGGCGGTGTCGGGCAGTTTCTTCGAGCCGAACAGCACGACGAGCACGATCGCCACGATCAGCAGGTGCCAGGGTTCCAGTCCGTTGCGGAGCATCGCGCCCCCACCCTTCCTCGCATCGGTCGGGGGCGCGCCGGACCGGCCGCCATCCCATGATGGTTGCTACTTTGCGCAACTGTACAACCATGGGGTGGAGCAGCCGCCTCCGCGCTTTCTCTTCGGTCCGAAAGGCTTTTCCTATTCGGTGCGCAAGGCGGTGGCCGTGCGGGTCCGGGCCGCCCAGCCCGCCGGCAGCAGCGCGCCCAGAACGGCGATGAACAGCCCGCCGAGCGCGAGCAGGACCAGTTCGGGCGTGCGGTAGACGGCGATGACGGAGTCGGGCAGGTTCAGCCCGGCGCTGTGCCCCATGGCGGGCATCACCCAGCCGTGCAGGGCCACGCCGAGCGGCACGCCGAGGGCGCCACCGACGAGCCCGGTCACGACGACCGAGGTCACGACCATGACGACGGTCTGTCGCGGGGTCATCCCGAGGGCCTTGTGGATTCCGAGGTCGCGGACCCGTTCGCGGGTGTCGAGGACGACGCCGTTGAGCACGCCCAGGCCGGCGACGGAGACGAGCATCAGCGTGAGCATCGCCGTCAGCGCGTCGAGAATGGCGACCGTGCCGCTCCCGTCGGCTGTCCTGCGGGCCTCGGCGGTGACTCCCAGGGGCCGCAGCTGGGCGTTGAGCTTGTGGATGTACGCCGGTACGTCCGTGCCCGCCTTCACCGCGATGTGGTGGCTCTCGACCCGCAGGCCCGGTTCCGCGGCCGTGAGTGTCGCCCGCTCGGTGAAGACCTCCATGCCCTGGTTGTGCGTGTCGAGGACCTCGCCGACGATCCGGACGGTGACCGCGCTGCCGTGGTCGTTCAGGACGACGGTGTCCCCGACCTTGGTGCCCGTCGCGGTCAAGAAGGGCGTCGGGACCACGGCCTCGCCGGACGTCGCGAACCAGCGCCCCGAGACCATCTCGTAGCCACCCCAGGACGCGTCGCCGGTGAACGCGAAGACGCTGAGGGAACCGGCCGCTCCGGAGACGGTGGCCTGTGTCGTGGCGATGCCGTAGTACTTCCCGGTCCCCGGCTGGGAGTTGATGGCCGCGACGATCGCGGCAGGGTCGGCCGTGACCTGTCTCTCGGTGGCTGGGCGAACGGGGCCCTGCGGTCCCGAGACGCCGATGGTGACGTCGGCGGCGTTGTGCTCCCGTGCGGTCATCACCTCGCCGAGCGACGAGGCCAGACCGACGGCGAAGGTGACGGCCACGGCGCCGAACACGACGGTCGCGCACATGACGGATGCCCGGGCGGGCCGGGCGAAGGGACGGGCCAGCCCGAGGCCGACCGGCCTCGACACCGGCAACCGGGCACCCAGCCCGGCCGCCCATCGACCCCGCCCGGCAGACGGCGTACGGCCGACGGCGAGGGCGTCCACCGTGCGCAGCCGCCCCACCCGCCACGCGGCCGCCCACGCCGTGACCGTCACAAGTCCCAGCGCCCCCGCGATCACGGCGGCGTCGACCCAGGGCTCGACGGCCGATCCGCCCGTGCTGTAGGCGTTCGCGGTCTCGGACAGCACCGGAACGGCGGCGAGGTGGCCCGCGACGACACCGAGCGCGGTGCCGATCGCGGCCGGGATCAGGGCTTGGCCCACGTAGGCCCGTACGACCTGGGGCGGGGTGAATCCGACGGCCTTGAGGATGCCGATGCGCCGCAGCCCCGCACCGACCGTCCCGGCGACCACGTTGCCGACGATGAGCACCGACATGACCAGGCCCAGGATGCCGAAGGCGAGGAGGAACGGGACGAACAGCGCGGTCTCGCGGTCGGCCGCCTTCTTTACGGTCAGCCAGGACTGCGCCCCGGTCACCGACCCGGCGGGGACGGCGGCGGTCACCGCGCGGCGGCCCGCGGCGACCTGCGCGGCGGTGTCCGCCGTGGTGAGGCGGTACAGCATCTCGTAGCCGCCGGCCCGGCCCTTCGGCGTCAGCGCGGCGATCTGGGAGGGGACCACCCACGCGTCGCCGGTCCGGCTGGCCGACCGGGCCAGCCCGACCACCTTCAGGGTCGGGCTTCCAGGAAGACCGGGGAACGTGAGGCGCCGGCCCATGCTCGGGAAGGGCTGGGAACCGTCCGAGATCACGATCTCGCCGGGGCGCCCGGCCCACCGTCCCTCGGTCAGCGCGACCTGGTCGACTCCGGCGCCCGGACCGCTCCGGCCGACGACCGTCATCGGCACCCCGTCGATGCCCTCGTCGGTGTGCGGCGTGACCGTCGCCGTACGGAACGGGCCGGACGCCTCGGCGACCCGCGCCGCATCCGCCGAGGCGGACAGCTGCGCGGCCGTGGCCCGGCTCGCGTCGAACTGCACGGACAGATGCGCGCCGTGCTCGTGGCCGAAGGCGTGGTCGAAGGGCGCGCTGGAGGCCACCAGAAGGGAACCGCCGAGGACAGAGGCGGTCACCGCCATCATCATGGTCAGCCCGATCACGAGTGACTGCACCCGACGGCGTCCGACACCCGAGCGCACGACGCGGCCCAGCGCGGTCATCGGACCACCTCCGGCCGGACGTCCTCGGTGATCCGGCCGTCGACGAGCTGGATCGTGCGGGTGGTGCACGACCGGGCCAGGGCGAGGTCGTGGGTGACCACGACAAGAGTCTGGCCGTCGGCGTTGAGCTCGGTGAACAGTTCGCTCACGTCCTCCCCGGAGGCCGTGTCCAGCGCGCCGGTCGGCTCGTCGGCCAGCAGCAGGGGTGGACGGTTCATCAGGGCCCTTGCCACCGCGACGCGTTGGCGCTCGCCGCCGGACAGACGGCCCGGGCAGGCGCGGGCGTGCCGGTCGATACCGAGCGTTTCGAGCAGTTCCGCCGCGCGCCGGTGTGCCTCTTTGCGTTCCATGCCCGCCAGTTGGGCCGGCAGGACGACGTTGTCGGCGACGGTCAGGTCGTCGAGCAGGTTGAAGAACTGGAACACCATGCCGATCTTGGCCCGCCGGTAGCGCGCCGCCGCGGCCTCGCCCAGCCCGTCGACGCGTACGCCGTCCACGGTGACCGTTCCGGCGTCCGGCCGGTCCAGGCCCGCGATCAGGTTGAGCAGCGTGGACTTGCCGCTGCCGGACGGCCCGAGGATCGCGACGGCCTCACCGGTCCGGACGGTCAGCGACGCGTCGTGCAGCGCGGGCGGCCCGTCGTCGTAGGCGCGACTCACGTCGCGCAGTTCGATCACCGGCGTGGTCATGGTGTCTCCCTCGATCCGGACAACTGGCCATGTGGACCTGTGGATTGGGTCATGTGGCCATGTGGTCGTGTGGCCTGTCGGACGCTAGGCGAGCTGCCGATACGGGCGCGTCGGTCGGCCGAGTCATTTCCGGTACCGCGTCCGGACGAGAGCGCCCCAGGTCATCCCTGAGATGTAGGCGAGGGATGTATGCGGAGGTCGGACAGGGGTCGGCAAGGAGGATGCCGTCGCGCGCGGACCTCGGCGAGAATGAGCCGGTGAAGAGCGCGTCGGTGGCGGAGCGACTGCGGGACGGGGCAGGGGTGTTGAGGCACCCGCCCTGGGACGAGGGCGCGGCCCGGCCGCCCGAGCACCCGCCGTACCACCCTCTGCGGGAAGCGGTACGGCTGTTGAGGCTCCAGACCGGCCCGCTGCCACGGCCCACCTCGCGCGGCATCGCCTTCGACATCACTCTGACGCTGGTCCTCGGTATCACCATGCTCTACTGGGCCGCGGACCGCGGGGCGGACCTGCTCCGCGACGCCCCTGACGGCGTTGCCCCACTGGTCCCGACAGCCACCGGCAGTCTCATCGCCGCACTGACCCTGGCGGTCATCGCCTCGGCCCCGCTGGTGTTCCGCCGCCGGTATCCGCTCGCGATGCTGTGGATCGTCACAGGCGCGGCCGCCCTGACGCCGCACGACGCGCAGCGGATCGTCTTCTACCCGTGTGTCATCGCCGCCTACAGCGCGGCGGCCTTCGGCCCCTACCGCGTGGCGACGCTGGCGAGTCTGCCGGTGACGGCGTACACGGTCGGCACCGTCGGGGAGTCGGTCGGCACCCTCGGGGAGTCGGTGTCGCCCACGGTCCCCACCCAGTACGTCACGCTGCTCATCCTGGTCCCGTTGGTGGTGACGGCGAACGGGCTGCGCATGTGGAAACTCCGGGCGGACGAGAGCCGGGAGCGGATGTCGGCCCTGGAACGCGAGCGGGCCGAGGAGCTGCGCCGGGCCGCCGAACGCGAACGCGCCCGTATCGCCCGCGAACTCCACGACGTCGTCACCCACAACGTCAGCGTGATGGTCATCCAGGCCGGCGCCGCCCGCAAGGTCATGGACATCGCGCCCGACCAGGCCCGCGAGGCGCTGCTCGCCGTGGAGTCCGGCGGCCGGGCGGCGATGGCCGAACTGCGGCACGCCATGGGCCTGTTGACGACGGACGCCGACGGCCCGGACCCAGCCGCCACCGCGGACCTCGCGCCCCAGCCGGGCCTGGACCAACTTGACTCCCTGGTCGGAAGAGTGCGCGGCTCCGGCGTACCCGTCGAGCTGACGGTCACCGGGTCACCCCGTGCCCTGCCGTCCGGGGTCGGCCTGGCGGCGTACCGGGTGGTGCAGGAGGCGCTGACCAACACCGTGAAGCACGCGGCCGGTTCGACGGCGACGGTGGCCGTGGAGTACGGCGACGACCGGCTGCGGGTCGACATCCTGGACACCGGAGGCACCGCGGACGCCTCCGCGGCCACCGGAAACGGCCGTGGCCTGCTCGGCCTGCGCGAGCGGCTCGCCGTCTACGGCGGCACCCTGCACGCGGGACGGCGTCCCACCGGCGGCTACCGCGTGACCGCGCTGATCCCCCTGGAGACGGAGTGACCCCGGTGCACCACAGCGATCCCCTCGAAGGCCGAGCAGTGCCGGACCGGCCGCTGCGCGTGGTGGTCGCCGACGACCAGACGCTGGCCCGTACCGGCTTCCGGATGATCCTCATGGCCGACGGCATCGACGTGGTCGCCGAGGCGGCCGACGGAGCCGAAGCCGTCGCCGCCGTCCGGCGCACCCGGCCCGATGTCGTCCTGATGGACATCCGGATGCCGGAGCTGGACGGCCTGGAGGCCACCCGCCGTGTCCTGGACGGCGCCCCCGACGCACCGCGCGTGATCATCCTGACCACCTTCGACCTCGACGACCTTGTCTACGCGGCGCTGTCCGCCGGGGCCAGCGGCTTCCTCCTCAAGGACGTCACGCCCGAACACCTGGTCTCCGCCGTCCGCATGGTCCGCTCCGGCGACGCGCTGCTGGCGCCGGCCATCACCCGCCGCCTGGTCGAGAGGTACGCCCGCCGCGGCCCCGAGGCCGCCGCGCTCCACCGCGACCTCGCCGCGCTGACCCCGCGCGAGCTCGAAGTCCTGCGCCTGCTCGCCCAGGGCCTGAGCAACACCGAGCTCGCGGCCCGTCTCCACCTCGCCGAGACGACCGTCAAGACCCACGTCGCCCGCATCCTCGCCAAACTCGGCCTCCGCGACCGCGTCCAGGCGGTCGTCACCGCCTACGAAACGGGTCTGGTCACCCCGAGCGGACCGCTCCCCTCCGGGCGGCCGTGAGCGCGACGGCGTACAGGGTGAGGACCGCGGCGAGGAGCACGTAGAAGAGGACCGGCAGCGCGGTCATGCCGAGGAGGGGGCCCAGCGGGGAGAGGGGCAGCAGCAGACCGGCGCCGGCGAGGGCGGCCGCGGCCCAGCTGACCGGGCCCGGGAGGCGACGGCCGGCGGCGGTACGGTCCTCAGCGGTACGGCGGCCGATGCGCAGGAGCAGCATGACCAGGGCCTGGGTCATCAGGTTCTCGGTGAACCAGCCGGAGTGGAACACCGTGGCGTCGTCCATGGTGTCCGGCCCGTTCAGGGCGAGCGCGAGCACCGCGAAGGTGGCCAGGTCGGCGACGGCGTTGAGCGCGCCGAAGCCGGTGATGAAGCGCAGGAAGGCGCGCGGCCGCAGCACGGTGGGGCGGCGCGGCGCGTCCGGGTGCGGACGGTCGTACGCGAAGGCGAGCTGTGCCGCGTCGAAGCACAGGTTCTGCGCCAGGACCTGCGCGGGGAGCATCGGCAGGAAGGGCAGCAGCAGGCCTGCGGCGAGCATCGCGATGACGTTGCCGAGGTTCGAGGACAGCGTGCTGCGCAGATACGTGGCGATGGTGACGCTGCTGCGCCGTCCCGCCGTCACCGCGTGCTCGATCGCGGTGAGGTCCTTCTCGCCGAGGACCACGTCGGCGCTCTCCCGGGCCACGTCGACGGCGGCGCGCGGAGCGATCCCGACGTCGGCGGCGCGCAGCGCGGGCAGGTCGTTGACGCCGTCGCCGAGGAAGCCCACGGTGTGCCCGCCTGCCCGCAGGACGGCGGCGATCCGGGCCTTGTGCTCCGGGGCGCAGCGGGCGAAGACGGTCGTACGGCGGACGGTTTCGGCCAGTTCGGCGTCGCTGAGGGCGTCGATGCGGTCGGCCGCCACCGCCTCACCGGGTTCGAGGCCCAGGTCGCGGCAGGCGCGGGCCGCCGTGCCGGGGTGGTCGCCGGTGAGAACCTTGACGGTGATGCCGCGTGTGACGAGGGCCTTCAGCGCCTCCGCAGCGGTCGGGGCGAGCGCGTCGCGGAAGGTGAGGAAGCCGCGGAAGGTCAGACCGCGTTCGTCGGCGGGTGTGTAGTCGCGCATCCGGGCGGGGCATTCGGCGGTGGCGACCGCGAGCACCCGCAGCCCGTCGTCGGCCTCGCGTGCCGCGAGGGCGAACAGCCGCACCCGCTCGGCCTCTTCCAGTACGCACCTCTCCAGTACGTTCTCGACGGCGCCCTTGACCACGAGGGTGTGGACGCCGAGTCGGCACGGGTGGCGCACGACGGCCGTGGCGAGGCGGCGCACCGGATCGAAGGGCAGCGCCGCCACCCCGTCGTCCTGCTCCTCCTCCGGGGCGGCCGCGTCCAGGATCGCCTCGTCGAGGGCGTCCGGCGTGGGCAGTTCGGCCAGCTGGAGGGTCCACCAGGCATTGACGGCGGCCCAGCGCAGGACATCGGGGGCGTCCCGCCCCGCCCCGTCCAGGGCACGGTGGACGACCGGCCGGTCCTGGGTGAGGGTGCCGGTCTTGTCCAGGCACAGCACGTCGACCGCACCGAGGTCGTGCAGCGCGGGCAGCCGTTTGACGATCACCTTGTGGGTACGGGCCAGCGCCGACGCGCCACGCGCCAGACACGTGGTGACGACGACCGGCAGCATCTCGGGGGTCAGCCCGACCGCCACCGCGACGGCGAACGGCAAGGTCTCCACGCCCCGCCCGCGCAGCGCGGCATTGGCCATCAGCACCAACGGCGGCGTGAGCAGCATGAACCGGATGAGTACCCAGGAGATGCCGTGGACGGACCGGTCGAAGGCGCTCGGCTCGCGGCGTGACGGCGAGCCGACGCGGGCCGACGCGAATCTTGTACGTGCGCCCGTCGCGAGCACGACCGCGGTCCCGCCGCCGGTCGCCACGCTGCTGCCCTGGAAACAGAGCTGCCTCTGTGCGAAGACTCCGTCGTACGACGAGTACGACGAGTACGACGAGTACTTGGGGTTCGAGGCGTCCGAGGGGTTCGCTGAGTCCGGGGCGTTCGCGGCGTCCGGAACGTCTGCCGCGACCTTGGCGACCGCCGTCGACTCACCCGTCAGCGGAGCCTGCCGCACGGTCAGCCCACTCGCGCGCAGCAGCCGTACGTCGGCCGGGACCAGGTCCCCGGGGCCGAGCCTGATCACATCGCCCGGCACCAGCTCGCCGACCGGGATGTCCCGGGCCCGCGGAATCCCGTCCGGGTCGGCGCGCCGCAGCACGGTCGCGGTGGTGGCGACCAGCTCACGCAGCCCGGCCATGGACCGGTCGGCCCGGTGCTCCCCGGACGCGCGCAGCGCACAGCTGACCAGGACCAGGCACAGGGTCACGCACGCCGTCCCCCAGGCCGCCACAGCCGCCGAGACCAGCCCGAGGCACAGCAGCACCGCGGTGAAGGGGTCGCGCAGGCCGCGCACGAACAGGCGCGGCCACATATCCGTACGCCGGCCCGGAACCGTGTTCGCGCCGAAGCGGACCAGCCGCTCCTCCGCCTGCGCCTCGGTCAGTCCGCGAGGGCCGGTCTCCAGATGCCGCAGCACTTGGAGAGAGGTCAGCGCGGTGAGGTCGGGATGTGCCTCGTCGGCGGGCGACGCGCTCCCGCTCGGGCGCCGCCGCCCCACCGCCGTCGCGGCGGTCTCAGACTCCGAGGCCACGGATGCGACGCGCCGAACCCTGCCCGGCGGGGTCGGCGGCGTCGGCGGGTTCGGCGCGATCCGTCAGCTGGCCGACCATGAGCCGTACGACCGTCACCACGTCCGGGTCGTCGACGAAGTAGATCTGTCTCCGGCCCGCGCGCCGGGACCGCACGAGACCGGCGAGTTTCAGCTTGGTCAGATGCTGGCTCACCGCGGGCAGCGCCCCGCCGACCCGCTCCGCGAGCCCGGTCACATCGCTCTCGCCCTGCGCCAGCGCCCAGACGATGTGCAGCCGCGCCGAGGACGCGAGCAGCCCGAAGGCCGCGGCCGCCTCCGCCAGCACCTCGGCGGACGGATCCTTCAAGCCGCCGACCTCTGCCGCCACCGCTGTGCCCTCCCGTCCCGCCGTTCGGCCGTCCCGTATGAATCGCCCCAGTCTAGGGCGCCGCCGACGGTGCCCCCGGGGGCCGTCCCGGCGCCGTGCGCCCAGCGGAACGGAGCGCCTGCGGCCGGAGGGCGAGCGGGTGTCGGCTCGATCGCGACCATCGCGGACGTGGCTCCCGGGCGTCACTGTCAGTGCTGTGGTGCACACTCGCGATCAGTTGCTTTACGCCTGGGGAGGACGCCGTGTTCACGGGGATCGACGAGGTCGACTGGGCCTCGATGCAGCATGCCTACGGAAGCGCCGAGGACGTGCCGGGGATACTGCGGGCACTGGCCTCGCCGTGCCCCCAGGAGCGGGAGACCGCGCTCGACGGGATGTACGGGGCGGTGCACCACCAGGGCGATGTGTACGACTCGACGCTCGCGTGCATCCCGTTCCTGCTCGCGCTCGTCACGCACGCCGAACTCCCCGACCGGAGCGGCATCGTGGAGTTGCTGGTCAGCATCGGCGGAGGGGACGCGGACGACGTCCAACACGACGAGGACGACCTCTCGCTCGACGCCGGTGAGGAGGACCGTGCCAACGACAACAACGACAACAACGACAACTACGCGATGGCGCGGACCGCGATACGGGCGGGCGCCGCGGTCTTCGTCGAGCTGGTCGCGGACCGGGACCCGGAGGTACGCCGGGCGGTGCCCCGCGCGCTCGTGCGGTTTCTGGTCGAACCGGCGCGTGTGCTCGGCCTGTTGAGGCAGCGTCTCGACGACGAGCGGGAGGGCGGCGTCCGGCTGGCACTGGCCGAGGGCCTCGGACTGTTCACACGACTGCACACCGAGTCCGCCGGTCCGGCGGTGGACTGTCTGATGGCGCTCAGTGCCGCCCCGAACGACCCGGGGCTGAGGCTCGCCGCGCTCGGTCAACTCGCGGGCTGCGCACCCGATCGCCTGCCCGCCGACCTCGTGCCCACCGTCGTCGCCCTGCTCCGGGCCCGCTCACAGCGCCCCCGAGTGCCAGCCGAGCCCGAACGGCCCGACACCGACACCCTCATCGGCCATCTGCGCCGCCTGCGGCCCGCGGACGAGGAGGGCTCCCAGCTGCTGCGTACGTTGCACTCGGCGCTCGATGACCGCACCACCGACCGGATCGCCCTGCTCAAGGGGCAGTTGACCAGCGCGGATCCGGCCGACCGGTGCAATGCCGTGTGGATGTCCGCGGGGCTGTTCCGTGAATGGCGCGCGGACTACGAGGAACCGGTCGCGCTGATCGGCGAGCAACTCGCCTCGGACGAGGAGCGGTTGCGCGATGCCGCCGTCTCCGTGCTGGAGTCCCTGTTCACCCTGGCGGTTCCGGCCGCCGACCGCCTCGCCGTCCTTGTCGAGGCGGCCCCGGAGTCCTGGGGAGGCGGGACGACGACGCTGGGCCGCCCGCTGAAGGCCTTGGCGCGATCCGGGGATTCCCGGGCGGTTCCGGCACTCGCACAGGTGCTGGCCCAACCCGTCATTCCGAGCGACATCGGCTACACGATCGAGTGCCTGGGCCCGGCGGCCGAACAACTGGCCCCCCTGCTGCGGGAGCGGCTCGGCGAGGTCCCCCTCGACTCCCCGGACACGTACAACCGGGCCGCCCCGCTGCTGTCCGCCCTCGGCAGGCTCCGGTACGGCGCCGCCGTACCGGAAGTGCTGCGGCTGCTGCACCGCATGCCGCGCGAACTGCGGTTCCGGGACTCGCTCGTGGAGGCGCTCGCCAGAACGCTCGGGACGTTCGGGACGGACGCGCGTGAGGCGATACCGGCGCTGCGCGAGCTGCTGGACGGCGAGCGCGCCGTCGCGGCGGCCACCGCGCTCTGGTCGGTGACAGGAGACGTGGAGGCCGTACTTCCGCCGCTGTTGCGGGAGTTGACCGCGGAGGAGGCCGGTCATCCACGGATGGCCGCCGAAGCCCTGGGCCGCCTGGGGGCGTTGGCCGCCCCCGCGCTCCCGGAACTGCGCCGCCTGGCCGAATCCGCCGAGGTGTGGGAGCGGACCGCTGCCGCGTGCGCGCTGTGGGACATCGACGGGGATCCCGAGACCGTCCTTCCGGTGCTCCGCTCCGCCTGGCGGCAGAACGCGTACACCCGCGGCACGATCGCCGCCTGCCTGGTCCGGATGGGCACCGCGGCAGCGCCCGCGCACGATCTGGTCCACGCGGAACTCGCCGCACCACGTCGGCACCGGGCTCGGCGTTCCGGCGGCTACGGCAGCCACGACATCCTTGAGGACGAACGGCTCCTGCACACCTGCCGCGCGGCACTGGACGCCACGTAACGTGCACGGCTCCGGGCCGCGCCGGCCGCCCCGCGCGCGGACTGGGGATCACTCGCAGCTCAAGACGGCTCACGGTCGGCGCCCGTGGTGGGCGGGCGGACGGAGACACGTCCGCGCGTCCGGTCGGTGTCACGGGCGCGCGGACGCGGTGCGGCACAGCGCGGGCCGACGCTCAGATGTGCCGCACAGGAAGGGCCGGGTGCCCGCCTTCGTCCGGGTACCCGCCTTGCCCGGGTACCCGCCTTCGTCCCGTGCGCCGGCGCTCTGCGGCGGCCCTCCGTGGCCCGGGCGGCCGGGTCGGCGGCCGGCCGTCGGAGTGGGCGAGGCCGCTGCGGAGGCTTCTCCCCTGTCGGCCATCAGCATGGCGCCCTGCGGCCGGTCCGGGCACGGGCCGACCGGCGCAGCCGTGGGACCGGTCGGCCCCGCGGCGAGGTCCAGACAGTGCGCGACGCACCGCTGGCCCACTCAGCTCGTCTTCCGCCCCCACAGGGGCCCGATCCGCTCCCACTCCTCGTCCCACTGCTCCATGCGCCGGCGTTCCAGGCGGCCGCGGAGGAGGCGTCCGCACACGAAGGGCACGCTCGCCGCGCTCACGCCCACCAGGACGCCGACCTGGGCGGCCCGCAGCCTGGCCTGGGACGCGGTGGCGGGCCTGGTGACCAGGCGGCCGTGCGGGTCGGTCCACACGGTCACCGAGGTGCCCGCGACGGTACCGGCGGACACCCGCGCCTGGCCCGCGCGCGGGGAGCCGTCCGCCGCGGTCCAGCGCACCTTCGCCCATACGAGGTCACCGGCGGATTCCATGGCGCCCTCATCCGGCGCGTCCTCGGTGAGCAGAGCCGGGACGGAGCGCCACTGGGCGCGCTCCTGGGCGAGACCGTGCTCCACGGCCTGCGTGGCCGCGAGGCCCGTGAACACACCGCCGAGCACCGTGAGCGCCCAGGCGACGAGCACGACCCAGGCCTCCAGGGCATCACTGCGCCGCCGTAGCGGGTTGCGCCGCCACCGCCACAGCCACACCTTCGGACCACGGAATGCCGCCATCAATGGCATCCTCCTCACAACCGCACGGATCTGCCACATCTCCCTCCCATACGCGCTCGGCCCCTCCGATGCTCAGCCGAGTCCCCCGGCTCGTCCGTCCCAGGCGCCCCGCCGCCTTGCGCCGCCGCTCGGGGGTGACCGCCGTAAATCCCGGCCAAGCATCGACACCACCGCCCTGACCTGCGGAGACGCCGAGTCCAGAGGTGACTGTCAGTGGCGGGGTGCAGACTGGCCCGTGTCTGAGACAACGACGTCGCGGAGGTGGTCGGCATGGCCGACGTACTGCTCACCGTGGGCACCCGCAAGGGGCTCTTCATCGGACGCCGGCGCGGCGGCGCCTGGGAGTTCGACGAGAGTCCGTACTTCAACGCGCAGGCCGTGTACTCGGTCGCGATCGACACCCGGGGCGGGACCACGCGGCTGCTGGCCGGAGGGGACAGCGCGCACTGGGGCCCGTCCGTCTTCCACTCCGACGACCTGGGCCGGACGTGGACCGAGCCGGCCAAGGCCGCCGTCAAGTTCCCCAAGGACACGGGCGCTTCGCTGGAGCGGGTGTGGCAGTTGCACCCGGCGGCCGCCGAACCGGACGTCGTGTACGCGGGCACGGAGCCGGCCGCGCTGTACCGCTCGGAGGACCGGGGCGAGTCCTTCGAGCTGGTCCGTCCCCTCTGGGAGCACCCGACTCGCTCGAAGTGGGTGCCGGGTGGCGGCGGGGAGGGGCTGCACACCATCCTCACCGACCAGCGCGACCCACGAGCCGTGACGGTCGCCGTCTCCACGGCCGGGGTGTTCCGCACGGAGGACGGCGGCGCGAGCTGGGCGCCCTCCAACTCCGGTGTCTCCGCGGTGTTCCTGCCTGATCCGAACCCGGAGTTCGGCCAGTGCGTGCACAAGATCGCGCAGGACGCGGCGACTCCGGACCGGCTGTATCTGCAGAACCACTGGGGGGTGTACCGCAGCGACGACGCGGGCGGGCACTGGACCGACATCGGCGCGGGCCTGCCGTCCACCTTCGGGTTCGCGGCGGCCACGCATCCGCACCGCGGCGACACGGCGTACGTCTTCCCGATCAACGCCGACGCGGACCGCGTCCCGGCCGACCGGCGCTGTCGTGTCTTCCGCACGGCGGACGCGGGCAAGAGCTGGGAGCCGCTGACGGCCGGACTGCCCACCGAGGACCACTACGGCACGGTGCTGCGCGACGCGCTCTGCACCGACGGCGCGGACCCGGCAGGCGTGTACTTCGGCAACCGCAACGGCGAGGTGTTCGCGTCGGCCGACGACGGTGACAGCTGGCGGCAGTTGGCCTCGCACCTGCCGGATGTGCTCTGCGTACGCGCCGCGGTCGTCGCCTGAGGCCCGGAAGATCCCACCCAACCCTTCGGGAGGCTCCACCGGACGATGAAGACGCGCACCTTGTCTCGCGGGTACCCGGTCCGTCAACGGACCGGTCATCCTCGGTCGCCCGACGGCCACCGGTTGATCTCCGCCGCGTGTACGGCAGTAGGGTGACGCCCGTGGCACCACGACCGTTGCATGAAATCGTCGAACCGGGCTGGGCGAAAGCCCTGGAACCCGTGGCCGGACGGATCGCCGAGATGGGCGACTTCCTGCGCGCGGAGATCGCCGCGGGACGCACCTATCTCCCGGCGGGCGCGAATGTCCTGCGCGCCTTCCAACAACCCTTCGACGACGTACGCGTCCTGATCGTCGGCCAGGACCCCTACCCGACCCCGGGGCACGCGGTGGGGCTGTCGTTCTCGGTCGCGCCGGAGGTGCGTCCGCTGCCCGGCAGCCTGATCAACATTTACCGCGAGCTCAACACCGACCTGGGGCTGCCCCAGCCGTCCAACGGCGACCTCACCCCGTGGACCGGGCAGGGCGTGCTGTTGCTCAACAGGGCGCTCACCACGGCTCCGCGCAGCCCTGCGGCGCACCGCGGCAAGGGCTGGGAAGAGGTCACCGAACAGGCGATACGGGCGCTGGCGGCGCGGGGGCGTCCGCTGGTGTCGATCCTGTGGGGGCGCGACGCCCGCAATCTGCGGCCCCTGCTGGGCGACCTGCCGTCGGTCGAGTCCGCGCACCCCTCCCCGATGTCGGCGGACCGCGGCTTCTTCGGCTCCCGCCCGTTCAGCCGGGCCAACGACCTGCTGGCCAGGCAGGGAGCACAGCCGGTGGACTGGCGTCTGCCGTGACGCACCCCGGCGGGCACACCGGTGTGCTGGCCGTGGACTCGGGGGGTTCGGGGCTGCGCGCGGTGCTCGCGGTCCCCAGCGACCACGAGGGGGCCCGCCCGGGTCCGTTGACCTCCCGGGAACCGGTCCGTACGGGCCCGCGCGGCATCGACGCCGGGCACCTGCTGGAGCAACTGCTTCCGATGGCCCGGCAGTTGATGGCCGAGTGCGGGGTGGACACGCTCCGTGCGGTCGCCGTCGGAGCCGCCGGCCTGGCCACACTGGGCGACGACCTGCGCGCCGCGCTGCCGTCGGCGCTGGAGCGGGAACTGTGTGTACGGCGGCTCGCGTTGGCCGCCGACGCGGTCACCGCGTACACGGGTGCGCTCGGACCACGGCCGGGCGCGGTCGTCGCCGCGGGCACCGGCATGATCGCGGTGGGCACGGACCTGGTGAGCTGGCGCAGGGCGGACGGCTGGGGTCATCTCCTCGGCGACTGCGGCGGCGGGGCGTGGATCGGTCGCGCCGGGCTCGAAGCGGCCGTACGCGCCTTCGACGGACGCCCCGGCGGATCGTCGGCGCTGCTGGCGCGGGCGGAGGAGATGTTCGGCCCGATGCCGGCCCTGCCGGGCAAGCTGTATCCGCGCACCGACCGTCCCGCCGTACTCGCCTCCTTCGCTCCGGAGGTGGCCGCCTGCGCCGCGAGCGACCCGGTGGCGTCGGGCGTCCTGCGCACGGCCGCCCGGCACATGGCCGAGTCCGCGGCCGCTGTCTGCCCGGACACCGGCGAGGCGCTGATCGCCTGCACCGGTGGCCTGTTCAAGATGGGGGACCCGCTCCTCGTACCGCTGCGGGAGGAGCTGGCGGAGCAACTGCCCTACGCCAGGCTGGTACCGCCCGCCGGCGACCCGCTGCACGGCGCCGTGCTCATCGCCATCGATCTGGCCGGAGACCGGCTCGCGCTCCCCCGCGACGAGCAGATGCTGTATGTGGTGACGGAGTAGGACATGACCCAAAAGGGTGATTGATCCGCCCTGTCGGACACGTGAGGCCGATGCCATGCCCGACCCGGGCGTCGGCACATATCACAGGACAGGCAAGTGGGTTGGTACTGATCACTTCTGATCTGTACGTAACTCATCAGACAAAAGCGGACGGATACCGCTCACCTGCACCCTCCCCGAACAGGGGAGCCCAGGAAGCCAGTAACATGCGACGCCATGAGCTCCCCCACTGGGCCCGCGTCCGGCCTGCCAGTACGAATGCCGCGACCCCGCCAGCCCGGGCGGCACCGCCGTCCCGAGCCCCTGGCGGCTCCCGAGGGTGCGCCCGCGCTCGTCCTCGCGGTGCCGGGCCCGCCCAGCACCGCCACGCGCGGCCTCGCCGAGGAGGTCGTGAGCATCGCGCGCTCCGAGCTGCCCGGCCTCGACGCCCGGATCGGGTACCTCGACGGGAATGACGAATTCCCCACGCTGCAGTCCGTGCTGACGCACGCCGCCGAGGAGCGTGTCGCACGCTTCGAGCAGGCCCGCGCCGCCGGTGCTGACGTGACCGAGCCCGACGGCCCCGTCGCCGTCGTGGTGCCGCTGCTCGCCAGCCCGGACAACGCGCTGCTGCGCCGGATCCGCCAGGCCGTCATGGACAGCCGTGTCGCGGCCGATCTGACCGATGTGCTCGGCCCGCACCCGCTGCTCGCCGAGGCGCTGCACGTGCGTCTGTCGGAGGCGGGTCTGGCCCGCGCCGACCGCGCCCGGCTGTTCACCGTGGCGACCGCCGCGGACGGCATCATCCTGGCTTCCGTGGGCGGCGAGGAGGCCGTGCAGGCCGCCGGGATCACCGGCATGCTGCTCGCCGCGCGGCTCGCCGTGCCGGTGATGGCGGCGGCGCTCGACGAGGAGGGCGCGATCGCGGCCACCGCTGAGCAGTTGCGTGGCTCGGGCTCCCAGCAGCTGGCGCTCGCGCCGTATCTGATCGGTCCGGAGCTCGACGCGGGTCTGCTCGACGCGGCCGCCAAGGAGGCGGGTTGCTCCGCCGCCGAGGCGCTCGGCCCGTACCCGGCGATCGGCAAGCTCGCGCTGGCCAAGTACACGACGGCGCTGGGTATCGCCCCGCAGCAGCCGCAGGGCACGCCGGTCCGCTAGCCGTCCGGTTCGCCAGTACCGCCCTTACGGCCAGGTCGACCCGTAAGACCAGTACACGGAAAGGGCCCGCTCCTCTCGCAGGGGCGGGCCCTTTCCCGTGGGCCCGCACAGGCGTGCCCACGGGCGCACGACGCGAGGTCAGCCGAAGACCACGCAGGACGCCGCCGGAGCCTGCACCGAACCGCCGCGGCGCGGCACACCCGTGTCCGGGTCGACCGCGAACCAGGTCACGTCGCCGGAGCGCTCGTTCGCGGCGTACAGGAAGCGGCCCGAGGGGTCGATGGCCAGCGCACGGGGCCAGGTGCCGCCGCAGGGCACGGTGGCGACCAGCCGCAGCCCTTCGCCGACCGCGTCGGGCGTGAGCACGGAGACGACGTCCTGGCCGCGGGTGGCGGTCCACACGAAGCGCCCGTCGGGCGACACGACGATGCCCGACGGGTACGCGTCACCGTCCGGGACGCCCGACAGCACCGGCGTCTCGCCGACGGGCCGCAGCGAGCCTTCGGCGGTGTCCCAGCGGCAGACGGTGACAGTGGGGGCGAGTTCGTTGAGTACGTACGCGTGTTCGCCGCGCGGATGGAAGACGAGGTGGCGGGGTCCTGAGCCGGGGCGAAGGGCGATCTCGCGGTGCAGCGTCAGCGTTCCTCCGTCCAGCGCGCACACCCGTACGGAGTCCGTGCCGAGGTCGACGCTCACCGCCCACCGGCCGCTCGGGTCGGACTGCACCTGGTGGGCGTGCGGGCCCTGCTGGCGCGGGGTGTGCGGGCCCGAGCCGGTGTGCTGGAGCACGCTGGAGGCGGTGCTCGCGAGGCCGCCGCCGGGGCGAACGGGTACGGCGGTGACGCTGCCGGAGCCGTAGTTGGCGGTCAGGACGTGTCCGGCGAACAGGCCGAGGTGCGTGGGACCGCTGCCGCCGACCGGTACGGGCGGCCCGGTGAGTTCCGGCTTCTCTCCGTGCACGCGGAACGCGGCCACGGCGCCGTCGGCCGTCTCGCTGACCGCGTAGAGCATGTCCCGGTCGGCCGACAGGGCGAGATACGAGGGGTCGGGGACGCCGTCCACCGCGCTCAGGACGGTCAGCGCGCCGCTGCCCGGGTCCACGGCCGCGGTGAGGACGCCGAGGCCTCCCGCCGCCGTGAACGAGCCGATGAACGCCCGCTGTTGCCGCCTGCCGCCGTGTGCCACTGCTGACCCCTCTCGGTCCTGCGCCGTTCCGGGGCCGACGGTAGCAGTCGAAGATCGGCGGTCTAGACCAGGGCAGTGCCCCGCGCCCGTTCAAGTGCGTCCAGGTGGTGGACGTACGCGGGCCGCCGCTCCACGGCCTCGTACGTGCGGTGGAAGACGGGCGTGGCACTGCCGGAGATGGGCGGCACGATCCACGACCAGTCCGCGCCGACCGGGCGGCCCTTGCGCTCCTCGCGGCCGAGGTGGGTCAGGAAGCGCCGGGACTCGGTGTGGTGGTCGGTGACGGTGACACCCGCGCGGTCGAAGGAGTGCAGGACGGAGCGGTTGAGTTCGACGAGCGCGCGGTCCTTCCACAGGGAGCGGTCGGTGCGGGTGTCCAGGCCCAGGCGGTCGGCGATGAGGGGCAGGAGGTCGTAGCGGTCGGTGTCGGCGAGGTTGCGGGCGCCGATCTCCGTGCCCATGTACCAGCCGTTGAACGGGGCCGCCGGGTAGCAGATGCCACCGATCTCCAGGCACATGTTGGCGAGCGCGGGCACCGCGTGCCAGCGCAGCCCGAGCGCGCGCCACCAGGTGTACTCGGGGTGCGCGAGCTCCACTTCGAGCACCGCGTCCTGGGGCAGCGCGAACCAGCGGGGCTTGTCGTAGGCGCTCTGGATCACCAACGGCAGTACGTCGAAGGGGGTGCCTGGGCCGCCGGGCCAGCCGAGCCGCCGGGCGAGCGAGGTGAGGCCCGCGTTGCGCGGGTCGCCGGTCACGCCACCGTCCGGGCGTGCGTAGCCCGCGTACCGGATGAGCTGCTCGTTCCAGATCCTGGGGCCGGGGCGCCCCGGCTCGTCGGGCGCGAAGACCGTGATGAGCGCCCGGATCCGGCCATCGTGCGTCGCCTCCCGCAGATGGTCCGCCGAGCCCTCGGCGACGTCCTCCGCGTCCCGGACGTCCCTGCGGTCCCGCACGCACAGGGAGTGCCAGTACAGCCGCCCTATGCACCGGTTGGCGTTGCGCCAGGCCACGCGCGCACCGAAGACGAGCTCTTCCGTGGTGTGGCGGTAGGTCCCGGTGTCCGCGATCTCCCGGCGCGCGGCGGCGATCCGGCGGCCCGGGTCGCCGAGGCGTTGCTCGGTGTGGTGAAGGGTGAGGAACTCGGCGGCGGCGCGCCGGAGTTCGTCCGGCGCGGGCTCGGGGCCGCGGGAGCCGGCGTCGTGACGGGTTCGGGCGCCGGCGTCGAAACGACCGGGGATCAGCTGTCCTATGAGGCCCGGGGTCTGTGGACCGGTGCCGGCGCCGACCTGCGCGTACGGCGCGCTCGGGGTCGTACCGTCTCCCCCGCGACCGGCCGGAACCCGGTCCAGCCACCCTCCCGGCCCGCCGTCCCACGGTGCCGGGCACCCCGCGCTCCCGTCCTGCGCGAAGCGCTCTGCGTGTCCGGTTCTGCGAGGGAAGTCCCGCATTGGCGCCACCCCCAAGGGGCTCCGCCCGCGGACCGCTCCCGCACGGTCCGCGGGTTCCGTGCGTCTGATAGCCGCGGGGTTACCCCGCCGGTGCGGTGATCCACCCTCTAGGTGGCCGGTAAAAGTGCCTCATTCCGGGGGCTGGTGTCCAAGCGCCGACGTCGGAGTCCCGGCCCGGAAGGCGTGGGACGCTCATAAGCCGCGTCCCGGACCGGGAACGTCAGACGCCCGCGAGCCGCGAGCCGCGCAGGGGTGTGGCCAGCGCGACGAGGGCGCGCTCCAGGCCGTGGAGGTGGGCGAGTGCCTGCTCGGCGCCGGGGTGATGGCCCGGGGCGCCGTGGTGAGCCGTCAGGGCGCGATCCGGCACCGCGCCGACCAGTGATTCCATCGCCGTCTCCACGCGTCGGCACGCGGCCGTGAGGCGGGCGTCGTGCGAGGCGTCCGGGTCGGCGGCGACGGCCGCGAGACCGCGTACCTCACGGGCGCAGTCGTCGAGGAGGGCAAGGATCTGGCGGGCTCGGGCCTTGCGGGCCCGCACCGGGCTGAGCGGATGCACCAGGGGCGCGAGCGCCATGCGTACGCGCCCCAGAAGTGCTTCGAGCTCCGCCGCCCGCGGCGCCGGGTCGGCATGGGCGTCGCCCGCGAGCCTCCTGGCCGCCGTCGCGGTGCAGCCGTGGACCGCGTGCAGCGCCCGCTCGACCCACCGGTCGGTGACCGTGTGCGTGGTGATGGGCAGGATCAGCGCGACGGCGAGCGCGGCGCCGAGCGCGCCGACGCCGGTCTCGGCGAGGCGGAGGCCGAGCAGCCCGGGGTGCAGCACGCCGAGCAGTCCGTACAGCAGTCCCGCCATGACGGTGACGAAGAACATCATCCAGCTGTACGACGGCGCGGCCGTGTAGAAGATCCCGAAGACGCAGACCGCGACGAGCGCGGCGGTGGGTACCGGGGCGCCGTGCAGCGGTACGGCGATCAGGAGTCCGGCCACGATGCCGGTGACCGTGCCGACGACGCGCCGGAAGCCGCGGATGAGCGTCTCTCCGCGTGAGGCCGTGTTCACGAAGATCCACCAGGCGGTGCCGACGGCCCAGTACCAGCGGTCGTGCGAGAGCCACTGGCCCGCCGAGAGGGCGAACGCGCAGGCGGCCGTCGCCTGGAAGGCCTGACGCGTGGCGGGGCGCGCGAGACCGCGCCCGTCCAGCGGCGCCGGCGCGGCGGGCGGCGGAGTGCGCCGCTCGATGCACCACGCGCCGAAGCGCACGCCCGAGGACGCCGCCAGCGACAGCGCGACGGCGGCGTACAGCTGCGGGAGCTGGCCGGGGACGGCGTGCAGGAACTGGGTGGTGAAGAACATCATGAATGCGAAGATGCCGAGCGCGTGCCCGCGCGGGCCCCAGCGGCGGGCGTACACCCCGCAGAAGATCACCGCGAGCCAGGTCGCGTCGCGCAGCGGCGGCATCCCGTGCAGGGCGGTCGCGAGCGCGAGGACCGGGAGGCCGGCCACCGGCAGCAGGGCGGTGGTGAGGGCCTGGCCGCGCACGGTCGTGTCACCGACCGTGAACAGCGCGAGGAGCGCCGCGAGCCCGCCCGTGATGGACGCGGACAGCGAGAGCCCGGCCAGCTCGGACAGCGCCACCGCGAGGCCTATGCCGAGGACCGCCCGCAGCGAGACCCGCAGCCGGAACAGTCCCGGATCCGGAGCCATGAACATCTTCTTCACCGTCGGCGGCCCGCCCCCATTACGCATCGACACTTTCAAGACATGGGAAAGGCGCCGCGGGTCCGGTACGGCGCCCTTGCCGTCCGGCGCTGCGCAGCGCCATCAATACAGACAAGGTAAGCAACAGCCAGGAACTGGTTCAACTGGCTCGGTTTTTACTGGACCATTGGTACAGTCTGAGGCGATCGCCGCAGACAGCAAGGAGGCCAACGGACTATGGCCGTGGACGAGCTTGACACTCGCATTCTGCGGCTGCTTCTGGAGCAGCCGCGCACCAGCGTGCGCGAGTACGCCCGCATGCTCGGGGTCGCCCGCGGCACGCTCCAGGCTCGCCTCGACCGGCTGGAGCGGGACGGGGTGATCACCGGTACGGGCCCGTCCCTGTCCCCCGCGGCACTCGGCCATCCCGTCCTGGCCTTCGTGCACATCGAGGTCACGCAGGGCCATCTCGACGACGTCGGCGACGCGCTGGCCGCCGTGCCGGAGATCATCGAGGTGTTCTCGATCACGGGCGGCGGTGATCTGCTCACCCGGGTCGTGGCGCGCGACAACGGGCACCTGGAGGACGTGATCCAGACGCTGATCAGCCTGCCGGGTGTCGTCCGTACCCGCACGGAGGTGGCGCTGCGCGAGCGGGTCCCGCAGCGGCTGCTGCCGCTGGTGGAGTCGATCGGGCGCGCGGCCAAGGGCTGATCCGCACGCGTTCGAGGAGCCGGCCCTTGGCATCCTGGACCCCATGAGCACTCTCGGCGGTATTTCGGTCATCTTCGATCTCGACGGAACGCTCGTGGACAGCGAACCGAACTACTTCGAAGCGGGCCGGCAGACGCTCGCCGGTCAGGGCATCACCGACTTCACCTGGGCCGACCACGAGCGGTACGTCGGCATCAGCACCCAGGAGACGCTCGCGCTCTGGAAGGAGCGCTACGGCCTGTCCGCCCCGCTCGACACCCTGCTCGCCGAAAAGAACCGCCGCTATCTGGAGCTGGCCCGCGCCGCCACGCAGGTGTACCCGGAGATGCGGAAGTTCGTGGAACTGCTGGCCGCCGAGGGCGTCCCGATGGCCGTCGCCTCGGGGTCCTCGCCGGAGGCCATCGAGGCGATCCTGGCGGGCTCCGGTCTCGCCTCCCACCTGACGACCGTCGTCTCGGCCGACGAGGTCGCCCACGGCAAGCCCGCCCCCGACGTCTTCCTGGAGGCGGCGCGCCGTCTGGGTGCCGCCCCAGCGGACTGCGTGGTCATGGAGGACGCCGCGCCGGGCGCCGCCGCCGCGCACGCGGCCGGGATGCGCTGCATCGCGATCCCGTACGTCGCCGCACATGCCGACGACCCGGCCTTCGCGACGGCCGGGCTGCTGCTGCGCGGCGGCCAGGCCGACTTCACGGCGCGGTCCGCGTACGACTGGCTCGCGGAGTCCGCTCCGGCATCCTGAACTTCCACAACTTCCAGGGAAGGAGGGGCACATGGGATCTGCCGCCGTACTCGTCGCCCATCGCGGGGAGATCGCCGTACGGGTGCTGCGCGCCGCCTCCGAACTCGGGCTGCGCACGGTCGCGGTGTACACGGACGGCGACGACCAGCATGCCGGGCGGGCCGACGACGCCGTGCCGTTGCGGGACTACCTCGACGCGGACGCGGTGGTGGCGGCCGCGCGGAAGACCGGGTGCGCGTTCCTGCATCCCGGATACGGGTTCCTGAGCGAGGACGCCGCCTTCGCGCGGCGCTGCGCGGCGGCCGGCATCACTTTCGTGGGCCCCTCCCCCGAAGTCCTGGATCTGTTCGGCGACAAGGCACGCGCGCGTGCCCTCGCCGTTTCGCTGGGAGTGCCGGTCCTGCCCGGATCGGAGGGCGCCACCACGCTCGAAGGGGCGCGGGAATTCCTCACCGGCGGCCCCGTGATGGTCAAGGCGGTCGGCGGGGGTGGCGGTCGCGGTATGCGGGTGGTGCGCTCCATCGGGGATCTGGCGCAGGCATGGGAGCGGTGCCGCTCGGAGGCCAGGCACAGCTTCGGGCGCGACGAGTTGTACGTGGAACGGCTGCTGGAGGGTGCCCGGCACATCGAGGTGCAGATCGTGGGCGACGCCACCGGCGCCGTCACGCACCTCTGGGAGCGGGACTGCAGCGCCCAGCGCCGCCATCAGAAGCTGATCGAGATCGCGCCCGCACCCGAACTGGCCGCCGCCACAAGGGAGAAGCTTCATTCCGCCGCCCTGCGGATGGCTCACGCCACGCGCTGCACCGGGCTGGTCACCTTCGAATTCCTCGTGCGGGAGCAACTCGTGCGAGAACAACGTGACGACCAGGAACAGGACGACGCGTTCCACTTCATCGAGGCCAATCCCCGGCTCCAGGTGGCCGGGCGTGCGGGTCGACACGGCGGCGCGGGCCGGCGCCCCGGTGGACCTCCGCTACCGAACACTTGCCCAGTGCTCCACCCTTCAGGGTGGAGGTGTAGGGCATCCTCGCCCTGGTGGCCCGGAGGGCCGCAGAACCATGGCACTATCGCCTTGTCCGACAACGCAGTTGTCGGACCTACCGCCGGACGGGCGGGAAGTCAGGCCTGTGGAGGTCTGGTAAGACCGGTCCTCACGGACCGGCGCGGACCCGTGAAGCAGGAACCCAAGGTGGTACCGCG
Source organism: Streptomyces sp. NBC_00775 (assembly GCF_036347135.1). NCBI lineage: Bacteria > Bacillati > Actinomycetota > Actinomycetes > Kitasatosporales > Streptomycetaceae > Streptomyces > Streptomyces sp. NBC_00775. The sequence goes on along the minus strand of NZ_CP108938.1, from coordinate 9,428,782 downwards.
AAGCGGTACGGACCGGAATCTCCAGCCCTCGGGCTGGAGAGGACGTCAAGACTCATTGCTCGCCAAGGTGATCGCCCATGTGCCGCACGGCTTCGCCGCCGCGTGCGACCGGGCCCGGCGGGCGCTCGGCGAGTTCGAGGTCGAGGGCGTAAGGACCGGAATTCCCTTGCTGCGGGCGGTTCTTGACCGCCCCGGGTTCTGGCGGCACACCGGATTCGTCGAGGAGCACCTGGCCGAGCTTCTGCCCGCGCAGGAGGACGCGGATCCGGTGGACGCGGGCGGGACGGTGCACGCGCCGATGAGCGGCACGATCGTCTCCGTCGCCGTCGCTCCGGGTGAACCGGTGCGTGCCGGGGAGCAGTTGCTGGTCCTGGAGGCCATGAAGATGGAGCACGTCGTACGGGCTCCGGGCGCCGGTGTCGTACGCGCGCTGCACGCGCGTGTGGGCGAGACGGTCGGCGAAGGGCGTCCTCTGGTGGCACTGGACGAGCTGACCGGCGCGACCGCCGGGTCAGACGCGGACACGGCCCCGGACCTGGACGCCGTACGCCCCGATCTGGCCGAGGCGGTGCGCCGCTACGCCCTCGGCCTGGACGAGAACCGTCCCGAGGCCGTCGCGAAACGTCATGCGATCGGGCGACGAACCGCCCGCGAGAACATCCAGGACCTGTGCGACGAGGGAACCTTCACCGAGTTCGGGGCCCTGGCGATCGCCGCCCAGCGGCAGCGGCGCTCGCTGGACGACCTGATCCGTTCGACGCCGGCCGACGGGATGGTCACCGGGACCGGGCGCGTGGGCGGCGGGCCGTGCGTGGCGATGTCGTACGACTACACGGTGCTCGCGGGCACACAAGGGCTGCAGAACCACCGCAAGACCGACCGGATGCTGGCGCTCGCGGAGGAACGGCGGCTGCCGGTCGTGCTGTTCGCGGAGGGGGGCGGTGGCCGCCCCGGGGACACGGACACCACCTCCGTAGCCGGACTGGACGTGACGACCTTCCACCGGATGGGACGGCTGAGCGGCCTGGTACCGCTGGTCGGCGTCGCCTCGGGACGGTGCTTCGCGGGCAACGCGGCGCTGCTCAGCTGCTGCGACGTCGTGATCGCGACGTCGGACGCCTCGATCGGCATGGGCGGCCCCGCGATGATCGAGGGCGGCGGCCTGGGCGTGTACCGCCCGGAGGAGGTTGGTCCGCTGTCGGTCCAAGTTCCCAACGGGGTAGTGGACTTGGCGGTGGCCGACGAGGCGGAGGCGGTACGGGTGGCACGCCAGTACCTGTCGTACTTCCAAGGCGCACAGGCCAGTTGGGAAGCACCGGACCAGCGGCTGCTCCGGCATGTCGTCCCGGAGAACCGCCGACGCGCGTACGACATGCACACGGCCGTCGAGGCGCTGGCGGACACCGGCTCGGTACTGGACCTCCGCGGGGCCTTCGGCATCGGGGTGTTGACGTGCCTCGTCCGTATCGAGGGCCGCCCTCTTGGCCTGGTCGCGAGCAATCCGGCCCATCTGGGCGGCGCCGTCGACCGTGACGCGGCGGACAAGACGGCCCGCTTCCTGCAACTCTGCGACGCCTTCGGACTCCCGGTCGTCTCGCTCTGCGACACCCCGGGTTTCATGGTGGGCCCGGACGCCGAACGCACCGCCACGGTACGGCACTTCGCCCGTCTCTTCGTGACCGGCGCGAACCTCCGCGTCCCTCTCGTCTGCCTCGTCCTGCGCAAGGCGTACGGCCTCGGCGCCATGGCCATGATGGGCGGCTCCACCCGCGCTCCCCTGGCCACCGCCGCCTGGCCGAGCGGCGAGTTCGGCGGCATGGGTCTGGAGGGCGCGGTCCGGCTCGGCTACCGCAAGGAACTGGCGGCGATCACCGACCCCGGGGAACGCGAGCGTGCCTTCGAGGCGCGCGTGGCCGAACTGTACGAGCACGGGAAGGCGGTCAACGCGGCGGCGGCACTGGAGATCGACGCGGTGATCGATCCGGCGGAGTCGCGGGCGTGGATCCTGGCGGCGCTGGACGGCGGCCCGTCTCTCCCCGCGGAGCGCGGGCGCTCGTTCATCGACACGTGGTGAGGCGCCGACGAGCACGCCCCTCCTGCTCACGGCAGCCGCTCAGGACACCCCCTCGCTCAGGACACCCCCTCGCTCACGACACCCGGAGCACGATCTTTCCGAGCCGGTGTCCCTCCTCAAGCGCCGTGTACGCCTGGGCGGTCTCGGCCAGCGGCACCACACGGTCGACCCGCGGTACCAGCTTGCCGGCCTCGACCAGCCGGGTCAGTTCGTCGAGGCCGGCCCGGTCGGGCTCGACGACGAAGAACACCCCGCCGTCCTTCGAGGGGTCCGGCGGAGCCACGATGCTGACCAGCGCGCCACCCGGGCGCAGCACCTGCCAGGAGCGGTCCTGGGTGTCGCCGCCGACCGTGTCGAGGACCAGGTCCATGTCCTTGACGTGCTCCTCGAAGCGTTCGGTGCGGTAGTCGATGACCTGCTCGGCACCCAGCTCGCGTACGAAGTCCGCGGCTCCGGCGGACGCCGTCGCGGTGACGGAGGCGCCCAGTGCGGCCGCCAGCTGTACGGCGACGGAACCGACACCGCCCGCGCCGCCATGCACCAGCACGCGGGAGCCGGGGCGCAGGCCACCGTGCACGACCAGCCCCTGCCAGGCCGTCAGCCCGGCGAGCGGCAGGGCCGCCACATGGTCGTGGTCGAGCCCCGCCGGCTTGGCGGCCAGCACGGCCGCGGGGACGGCGACGTACTCGGCGGCGGCCCCGTCCCTGGTGAAGGGGATCAGCCCGTACACCTCGTCACCCAAGTCCCAGTCGGTCACCCCCTGGCCCACCCGCGCGACGATCCCGGAGACCTCCTTGGAGGGGATGATCGGCGTGCGCGGGCTGCCGCTGCCGTCGAAGCTGTCGGTCCAGGTCGCGTCCCACGCGAGCTCACCCAACGTGATCGACGCCGACCGCACGGCGACCAGCACCTCCCCCGCGCCCGCCTCGGGACGCGGTACGACCTCGTACGTCAGCTCCTCCGGCCCGCCGCGACGGTGACCGCGTACCGCGTGCATCGTGCTCATGCCGACCTCCAGAACTCCAGCTCCGAATCCCTACCTCCAGACTGCGGTGTGCGGGGTCATTCCGCAGGAGTCATCCGACTGCGGTCGCCGACAGCGTCACCCGGTCGTGGTGGATCGGCGTCCCCGCACCGGTCAGCGGAGCGCCCGACCCGCCCCGCCGGGCCGCGACGATCTCCGCCGCGATCGACAGGGCGGTCTCCTCAGGTGTACGGGCGCCGAGGTCGAGTCCGATGGGTGACCGCAGGCGTGCCAGCTCCCGCTCCGTGACGCCGACTTCGCGCAGTCGGCGGTTGCGGTCCTCGTGGGTGCGGCGGGAGCCCATCGCGCCGACGAACGCGACGGGCAGGCGCAGGGCCGTCTCCAGGAGGGGAACGTCGAACTTGGCGTCATGGGTGAGCACGCACAGGACGGTGCGATGGTCGGTCTCGGTGCGCCGGAGGTAGCGGTGCGGCCAGTCGACCACGATGTCGTCGGCCTCGGGGAAGCGGACGCGCGTGGCGAAGACGGAACGGGCATCGCACACGGTCACGTGATAGCCGAGGAACTTGCCCGCCCGTACCAGCGCCGCCGCGAAGTCCACGGCGCCGAAGACGATCATCCGGGGCGGCGGCACGCTCGACTCGACGAACAGCGTCACGCCGCCCGGGCAGCCCGATCCGTCCTCGGAGATCTCGACGGTGCCGGTGCGCCCCGCGTCCAGCATCGCGTGGGCCTCCGCGGCGGCGGTCCGGTCCAGCTCCGGGCGATGGACGAGAGCCCCGTCGTACGAGTCGCCGAGGCCTCCTTCGTACGCCGTGTACGACCCGTCGGCGTGAACCAGGAGCGCCCTGCCCAGCAGTTCGGCCGGCCCCCGGGCCACCCGGGCGAGAGCCACCGTCTCCTCCCGGGCGGCGGCGGCCAGCCATGCCGCGAACACGGGTGCGTCCGCACGTACGAAGGTGGCCGCCCGTACCGGTGTGACCAGCACCTCGATCACCCCGCCGCACGTCAGGCCCACCGCGAACGCGTCCTCGTCGCTGTAGCCGAAGCGTTCGAGGACCGTCGTGCCGTCCTGGAGCGCCTGGACGCACAGGTCGTACACCGCCCCTTCGACACAGCCTCCGGACACCGAGCCGATGGCCGTGCCGTGGCTGTCGACGGCGAGGGCGGCGCCGGGACCGCGCGGCGCGCTGCCGCCGACGCTCACGACGGTGGCGACGGCGAAGTCCCGGCCCTCCCCGACCCACCGGTTCAGCTCGTCGGCGATGTCAAGCACCCCGGGCTCCCTCAGCCCCCAGCAGGACGCGATCGGGCCGGATCGGCAGGTTCCGGTGGCGTACGCCGGTCGCGTGCCAGACGGCGTTGGCGATGGCCGCCGCGGCTCCCACCACCCCGATCTCGCCGATGCCCTTGATCCCGACCGGGTCGTCCGGGTCCGGGTCGTCCACCCAGTCCGCCTCGATGGCCGGTACGTCGGCATGCGCGGCGAAGTGGTAGCCCGCGAGGTCGGCGCCGACGTGCCCGCCGGAGGCCTGGTCCCGGATCGCCTCCTCGTGGAGCGCCATGGACAGACCCCAGGTCATCCCGCCGATGAACTGGCCGCGCGCGGTGAGCGGGTTGACGATCCGGCCCGCGGCGAAGATCCCGAGCATGCGCCGTACGCGGACCTCGCCGGTGGTGACGTCCACGGCGACCTCGGCGAACTGCGCCCCGAAGGTGTGCCGTTCCTTGTTCGTCAGCGCGCCGATGGCCTCGGCCGTGTTCGACCGTACGGTGATTCCCTCGGGCGGAATGCCGCCGCCCGGAACCAGTTTCTCCCGTAGTTCCCGTGCCGCCGCGATGATGGCCCAGGACCAGGAACGGGTGCCCATCGAGCCGCCGGCGATGATCGCCGGACCGAAGTCGCTGTCCGCGATCCGCATCCGGATGCGCCCCGTTGCCACCTCCAGCGCGTCGGCGGCGACCTGGGTCAGCGCGGTGCGTGCGCCGGTCCCGACATCGCTGGCGGTGATCCGTACCGTGAAGGTGCCGTCCGCCTCCGCCGTCACGGCCGCCGTGGACGGGGCCGAGAGCGTGGGGAACGCGGCCGCGGCCGTGCCGGTGCCGAGCAGCAGGCGCCCTTCGCGGCGGACACCGGGACGCGGGTCACGGTCCGCCCAGCCGAACCTGCGGGCGCCCTCCTCGAAGCATGCGAGGAGATTGCGGCTGCTGAACGGCAGTCCGGACAGGGGCCCCACGGCCGGTTCGTTGCGCACGCGCAGCGCGATGGGGTCGATGCCGCACTTCTCGGCGAGTTCGTCGAGCGCCGACTCCAGCGCGAACGAGCCCGGCGCCTCGCCCGGGGCGCGCATCCAGGTCGGCGTCGGCACGTCGAGCCGTACGGCACGGTTGACGGTGTGGTGCGCGTCCGCGTCGTACACCGGACGTCCGTAATCGGCGCTGCGCTCGATGAATTCATACACGGTCGAGGTCAGACACTCCGCCTGGTGGTCGAGCGCGCGCAGCCGCCCGTCGGCGTCGGCGCCGAGCCTGACGCGCTGCGCCGTGGGGCTTCGGTAGCCGACGAGCGAGAACATCTGACGGCGGGTCGTCACGACCCGGACCGGTCGGTGCAGAACCGTCGCCGCCATCACCGCGAGCACCAGGTGCGGGCGGGTCCCCTTGGATCCGAAGGCGCCGCCGATGTGTTCGGAGCGCACCCGCACCGAGCCCGGGTCGAGCGAGAACAGCTGCGCGAGCTCGTCCGCCACGAACCTGCTGCCCTGGTTGGAGTCCACCACTTCGAGCCGGCCGTCGTCCCAGCGCGCCGTCGCCGCGTGCGGCTCCATCGGGCTGTGGTGCTCTTCCGGTGTGGTGTACTCCGCGTCCACGACCACGGCGGACGAGGCGAGTTCGGCCTCCAGGTCGCCCTTTCCCTGCGCCGAGCCCTCAGGTGTGTACATCCCGGGGCGTCCGGCGAAGAACGCGACGTCGTGCGGCTCCTGGTCGTACTCGACCACCAGCGCCTCGGCCGCTTCCCTGGCCTGCTCGGGTGTTTCGGCGACGACCAGGGCCACCGGCCAGCCGACGTACGGCACCTGGTCGTGCTGGAAGAGCTGAAGAACCGGGTCGGGCAGGCCGAACGGGTTCATGTAGTTCCCGGCGAGACGCGGGGCGTTCCCGTGGTGCAGGACGGTGAGGACACCGGGCATTCCGAGGACCGGGGCGTCCTCCACCGCGCGGACGCGGCCGCGTGCCACGGTGGACAACACCATCCAGCCGTGCGCGAGTTCGGGGTCGGGGACTTCTCCGGCGTAGCGCGCCGCTCCGGTGACCTTGGCGAGGCCCTCCACGCGGGTGTGCGCGGTGCCGACGGCCCTCGTCACCGCCGTGGTTTCGGTGCTGGTCGTCATCGGGCGGCCTCCTCGGCGAGTTCGGTGAGCACGGCCACGACGAGGTTGCGCGTCAACGTCACCTTGTATCCGTTGTGGGGCAGGGGCTTCGCGGCCGCCAGTTCGGCGTCCGCGGCGGCCGCGAACGTCTCGGCACTCGCCGGGCCGCCGGTCAGCACCCGCTCGGCCGCCCTGGCCCGCCAGGGCCGGGATGCCACCGCCCCGAAGGCGAGGCGCACTTCGCGTACGACGTCGTCCTGGACGTCGAGCGCGGCCGCGATCGAGCCGATCGCGAACGCGAACGAGGCGCGCTCGCGCACCTTCCGGTACCGCGAGTGGGCGGCCACCGGGGCCGGCGGCAGCGTGACGCCGGTGATCAGTGCACCGGGCGGCAGCGCGGTCTCCAGATGCGGGGTATCACCCACCGGCAGATAGAAGTCGGTGAGCGCCAACTCGCCCGGCCCGTCGGCCGTTTCGTACGAGATCACGGCGTCGAAGGCGGTGAGCGCGACCGCCATGTCCGAGGGGTGCGTGGCCACGCAGTGCGCGGAGGCGCCGAGGATCGCGTGGTTGTGGTGCTCGCCCTCGATGGCGGGGCAACCGCTGCCGGGGGCACGCTTGTTGCACGGTTTCGCCAGGTCGGTGAAGTAGCCGCAGCGGGTGCGCTGGAGCAGGTTACCGCCGACCGTGGCCATGTTGCGCAGCTGCCCCGAGGCTCCGGCCAGGACGGCCTGCGCCAACGCCGGGTAGTGGCGCCGCACTTCGGGATGGGCCGCCAGATCGCTGTTGGTGACGGTGGCGCCGATGCGCAGACCCTCGTCGGGAGTGAACTCGATCCGGTCCAGGGGCAGTTCACGTACGTCGATGAGCCGGGTCGGCCGCTCCACACCGGCCTTCATCAGGTCGACGAGGTTGGTGCCGCCGCCGAGGAGACGCGCCTCGGGGTCGTCGCCGAGCAGGGCGACCGCGCCGGAGACGTCGAGGACGCGCTCGTAGCCGAACTCCCTCATGCCGCCGCCCCCTTGGCGCCGATCCCGGCCTCGGCCTCGGCCTCGACCTCGGCCACGTGAGGCTCTGCCGCTTGGGCCTCCGCCGCTCGCGCCACCGCCCGGACGATCGACACATACGCGCCGCAGCGGCACAGGTTGCCGCTCATCCGCTCGCGGATCTCCTCGGCGGTAAGCGGTGGAGCGCCCGCTTCGGGCCGGACATCGGCGGTCACGGCGCTCGGCCAGCCCGCCGCGTGCTCCTCGATGACGCCGAGGGCCGAACAGATCTGCCCCGGCGTGCAGTAACCGCACTGGTAGCCGTCGAGGTCGAGGAAGGCCTGCTGCACCGGATGCAGCCGCTCGTCGTCCGCCACGCCCTCGATGGTGGTGATCGCGCGCCCCTCGGCGGCGACCGCGAGTTGCAGACAGGACACCGCCCGGCGCCCGTCGAGCAGCACCGTACAGGCGCCGCATTGCCCCTGGTCACAGCCCTTCTTGGTACCGGTCAGATCGAGTTGCTCGCGCAGCGCGTCGAGCAGGGTGGTGCGGTGGTCGACGGGAAGCGTGTACTTCTCGCCGTTGATGTTCAGGGTGATGGCGCTGTACGTCGATGAGGGGGCTGGGGCCATGATCAGCCTTCTTTCGCGTTCGAGGTGCGCGTCGAAGTCGAATGGGAGATCCGTGTCGAATGGGAGATCCACGGCGGCTTGAAAAGCAGCCGGTGCGCGAGAATGCCGGTCGGCAATCGGTTCCGGCCATGTGCACGGAGCTTGACAGCCACTAGAGTGGACTCTAAACGGACACCTGTCCGCTATCAATGAACCTAACGGACCGCTGTCCGCTTAGCAAGGGCGGACCGGCCGTCGTTCCGGAAGGAGGACAAGTGGCCCCCGAGAAGGACGCCCCCCTGCGCTCCGACGCGCAACGAAATCGCGAGCGCATCCTGGAAGTGGCGCTCAGTGAACTGACGTGCTCGGCGGACGCCCCGCTGAGTGCGATCGCGAAGAAGGCGGGCGTCGGCCAGGGGACCTTCTACCGCAACTTCCCCAACCGCGAGGCACTCGTCCTGGAGGTCTACCGCTACGAGGTGCAGCAGGTCGCCGACACCGCGGCACAGCTGCTGGAAACCCACCCGCCGGACCAGGCCCTGCGGGAGTGGATGAACCGCCTCGCCCAGTACGCCATGGCCAAGGCCGGCCTGGCTGACGCGTTGCGCACGGCCACCACCACCAGCACTCCGCGCGGCACCCTGACCAGGATGGGTCACGGCCCGGTGTCCTCGGCCGTCGCTCTCCTGCTCAAGGCGAACGAGGAGGCGGGCACCATCCGCCCGGGGGTGTCCCCCGACGACTTCGTCCTGGCCATCGCCGGACTCTGGCAGATCGACCCGCACAGCGCCTGGCAACCGCGCGCCGCCCGTCTGCTGGACCTCGTGATGGACGGGCTGCGGGCGGGGGCGCCGGGACCGGTCGCACCCGCCGGAGACGACTGAGGTGCACCCGCTGGGAATGACTGAAACGACTGAGGGGCATCCGCCGGGAATGCGTCAGCGGCGGACCAGCCGGGCATGCGTGACGGCCGGCGAACCGACCAGTTCGGCGACCCGGTAGCCGTCGATCCCGTCCCCCAGGTTGTCGAACAGGCGCTCACCCCTGCCGAGGAGTTCCGGAACGATGGCCAGGTGCAGCTCGTCGATCAGCCCGGCGCGCAGGTACTGCTGAATGGTGGCCGCTCCGCCACCGATGCGGACGTCCTTGCCCGCCGCCGCCTCGTACGCCCGCCCGAGCACCGTCTCGATGGGCTCGTCGGTGAAGTGGAACGTGGTCCCGCCCTCCATGGTCAGCGAGGGCCGCAGGTGGTGCGTGTGCACGAACACGTCGTTGTGGTACGGCGGATTGTCGCCCCACCACCCCTTCCACGACTCGTCCTGCCACGGTCCGCGCTGGGGCCCGAACATGTTCCGCCCCATGATGGTGGCGCCGATGTTCTCCTCGCCGCGCACCACGTACTCGACGTCGATGCCCGTCTTACCGTCGGCGGCGTCCCGCATCGCGGCGAACATCCACTCGTGAAACCCCTCGAAGCCCTCGCCGAGCGGGTGCTCCAGCCGCTGCCGCGGACCTGCGGCGAAGCCGTCCAGCGAGACCGTGAGGTTGTGTACACGCAGCTTGGGCATGGCCGTGCTCCTTGGGTTCGTCGTTTCCGGCTCTCACCCAGGCGTCGAACAGGACGCGCTCGGATCGACAGCTTCTCCCGGAAATCTACGACGACCGGGGGAGAGCACGGGCGTTTCCGCACCGTGCTCTCCCCCGGTTGCTCCGCCTTTGTTCATCGGGCGGAGTCGGCAGGACTGGGCGAGTTGGCAAGCCTGGGCTAGGCGCCGCTGGCGTCGAGCATGTCCTCGCGCTCGACGATCTTGACGCGCTCGCGGCCCTGCGGTTCGCCGAGGGCCTTCTCCGCGGCGTCCAGGCGGTGCCAGCCCTCCCACGTGGTGAAGCGGACGTCGCGCTCGCCGAGGAACGCGTCCACGGCCTCCGGGGCGGGCGAAGTGGGCGCGTGCAGACGGCCGTTCGCGTGGTCGTCCAGGAGGCTGGCGACCGTCTCGTTGGCGTCGCCCTTGGTGTGGCCGATCAGCCCCACGGGGCCGCGCCGGATCCAGCCGGTGACGTACGTCGACTGAAGGTGCTCGCCGGTCTCCTCGATGACCCGGCCGGCCTGGTCCGGAACCGTGCCCGACTCCACGTCCCAGGGCAGCTTGGGCAGGCTGTCGGACAGGTAACCCACGGCGCGGTAGATCGCGCTGACGTCCCAGTCCTTGAACTCGCCGGTGCCCTTGACGTTGCCCGTGCCGTCCAGGGCCGTGCGCTCGGTGCGCAGGCCGACGACCTTGCCGTCCTCGCCGACGATCTCGGACGGCGACTCGAAGAAGTGCAGGAACAGCTTGTGCGGGCGGTCGCCGACGTCGCGGATGGCCCAGTTCTCCAGGGTCTTGGCGACCATGTCGGCCTGCTTGTTGCCCCGGCGGGTCGCGATCGAGCCCTCGTCGTAGTCGATGTCCTCGGGGTCGACGATGACCTCGATGTTCGGGGAGTGGTCCAGCTCCCGCAGCTCCATCGGGCTGAACTTCGCCTGCGCCGGACCACGGCGGCCGAAGACATGGACTTCCAGGGCCTTGTTGGCCTTGAGACCGTCGTAGACGTTCGGCGGGATCTCGGTCGACAGCAGCTCGTCCGCGGTCTTGGCCAGGACGCGCGCCACGTCGAGCGCGACATTGCCGACGCCGAGGACGGCGACCTTCTCCGCCTCCAGCGGCCAGGTGCGCGGCACGTCCGGGTGCCCGTCGTACCAGGAGACGAAGTCCGCCGCGCCGTACGAGCCGTCGAGGTCGATGCCGGGTATGTCGAGCGCCCGGTCGGCCGTCGCCCCGGTGGAGAAGATCACCGCGTCGTAGAAGGCGCGCAGGTCGTCCAGGTTGATGTCGCGGGGGTAGTCGACATTGCCGAAGAGGCGGATCTGCGGCTTGTCGAGCACCTGGTGCAGGGCCGTGACGATGCCCTTGATCCGGGGGTGGTCGGGCGCGACGCCGTAGCGGATCAGTCCGAAGGGGGCCGGCATCCGCTCGAAGAGGTCGATGGAGACGCCTGGCTCGACGGCCACTGCGGACTTCAGCAACGCGTCGGCGGCGTAGATCCCGGCGGGGCCGGCTCCGACAATGGCTACCCGCAGGGGGCGAGGCATGATCAGGTTCCCTTCGAGCGATGATCAGGAGTACTCGCCGGGAAGCCTAAACTAAGGCAATCCTAAGTCAGTAGCCGGGCTGGATCTATGACCTCATAAGCCTGACTTATGAGGTTCTGGCGCACACCCCCACTCCTCACACACCCCCGACAGCGGGTGTGTGAGGCACGTAACCGCTGATGATCATCTCGTGTGACGCGCACGTAATGGGCATTTCGTACGGTCGGGTGGACGCATCCAGTGACGAGAGGGATCGCCCGTGACCACGACCGCGACGCAGGTGCGCACGGTCTGCTCGTACTGCGGTGTCGGCTGCGGCATGGTGCTCGACATCGGTATGGGGCCCGATGGGCGGCGTACGGTCCTCAAGGCGTCCGGCGACAAGGCGCACCCCGCGAACTTCGGCCGGCTGTGCACCAAGGGCGCCACCACGGCGGAGATGCTGGCCGCCCCCGGACGGCTGACCACGGCGCTCGTACGGGAGCGGCGTGAGGAGGAGCCGGCGCCCGTCGGTGTGGACGCGGCGATCAGGGAGACGGCGCGGCGGCTGCGGGCGGTCGTCGACGAGCACGGTCCGGACGCGCTCGCGTTCTATGTGTCCGGGCAGATGAGCCTTGAGGCGCAGTATCTGGCGAACAAGCTGGCCAAGGGCTTCGTGCGCACCAATCAGATCGAGTCGAACTCACGGCTGTGCATGGCCAGCGCGGGCACCGGCTACAAACTCTCGCTCGGCGCGGACGGTCCGCCCGGCTCGTACCAGGATTTCGAACGCGCGGACGTCTTCTTCGTCATCGGCTCCAACATGGCCGACTGCCACCCCATCCTCTTCCTGCGGATGATGGACCGGGTCAAGAAGGCCGGGGCCAAACTGATCGTCGTCGACCCGCGGCGCAGCGCCACCGCCGACAAGGCCGATCTGTTCCTGCAGATCCGGCCCGGCACCGACCTGGCGCTCCTCAACGGCCTGCTGCGTCTGCTGTACGAGAACGGGCACACGGACGCGGAGTTCATCGCCGCGCACACCGAGGGCTGGGAGGCGCTGCCGGAGTTCCTCGCCGACTACCCGCCGGACACGGTCAGCGAGATCACCGGCATCCCGGAGCGGGACATCCGCGAGGCGGCACGGCTCATCGGCGAGGCCGGGGAGTGGATGAGCTGCTGGACCATGGGTCTGAACCAGTCCACCCACGGCACCTGGAACACCAACGCCCTGGTCAACCTCCATCTGGCCACCGGCGCGATCTGCCGCCCGGGCAGCGGCCCGTTCTCCCTGACCGGCCAGCCCAACGCCATGGGCGGCCGCGAGATGGGCTACATGGGACCGGGTCTCCCCGGCCAGCGCTCGGTGCTGGTGGACGAGGAGCGGGCGTTCACCGAGGAGCTGTGGGGGCTGCCTCCGGGCTCGATCCGAAAGGACGGCGTCGGCCAGGGCACGGTGGAGATGTTCCAGCGGATGACCGACGGCCACATCAAGGCCTGCTGGATCATCTGCACCAACCCCGTCGCCTCGGTCGCCAACCGCAAGACCGTGATCGAAGGCCTGGAGGCGGCCGAATTCGTCGTCACCCAGGACGTGTTCGCCGACACCGAGACCAACGCGTACGCCGATGTGATCCTGCCCGGAGCGCTGTGGACCGAGACCGAGGGCGTCCTCATCAACAGCGAGCGCAACCTCACCCTCGCCCGGCCCGCGGTGGAGCCGCCCGGCGAAGCCATGGCGGACTGGCGGATCATCGCGGCTGTCGCGCGCGAGATGGGGTACGAGAAGGGCTTCTCCTACGACAGCGCGGAGGAGGTCTTCGAGGAGATCAAGCGCGCCTGGAACCCGAAGACCGGCTACGACCTGCGCGGGGTGTCCTACGAGCGGCTGCGCTCCACCTCCGTGCAGTGGCCCGCGGCGTCCGACGACGGGCCCGACCGCAACCCGGTCAGGTACGTCGCCGAGGACGGCCGCCTGTTCTTTCCCACGCCGAGCGGCCGAGCCGTCTTCCACGCCCGCCCGCACCTTCCGGCGGCCGAGATGCCGGACGACGACTACCCGTTCGTACTGAACACCGGGCGGGTGCAGCATCAGTGGCACACCCTCACGAAGACGGGCAAGGTCGCCAAGCTCAACAAGCTGAATCCGGGCCCGTTCGTGGAACTGCACCCGGACGACGCCCAGGTGCTGGACATCCGCGACGGTGACTCGGTGGAGGTCGCCTCCCGGCGCGGCCGGGCCGTGCTCCCCGCGGTGGTGACGGACCGGGTCCGGCCGGGAAACTGTTTCGCCCCGTTCCACTGGAACGACCTGTTCGGCGAGTATCTGAGCGTCAACGCCGTGACCAGCGATGCCGTCGACCCGCTCTCGTTCCAGCCCGAGTTCAAGGTGTGCGCGGTGTCGCTGGCGAAGGTGGCCACGCGGGCCGCCGTGCCGGCCGAGGTGCCCGCGCGGGCCGACGTGCCCGTCCCGGTTACGGTCCCCGTTACCGCGCCCGGCGCCGTGGTGCCGAGCGCGGCGGCCATCGCCTTCGGCCTGGACCCCGCCCCGCCGCCGCCCGTGCTGAGCGAGACCGAGCGCACCTATCTGGTCGGATTCCTCGCCGGTATCGACGCGGGCGCCCCCGGCGTGCCGGTGCTCCCGCCGACGGCGCCGTTCAGCCCCGGCCACGCTCTGTGGGTCAACGGCGTGCTGGCCGGCATGTACTCCCGCGCCGAGCCCGCCGCGGTCTCCGTGCCCCGCACGTCCGTCGCCGAGGGACGCGAGATCGTCGTCCTGTGGGCGTCGCAGACCGGCAACGCCGAGGAGTTCGCGGCGGCCACCGCCGAGCGGCTCGCCTCGGCCGGACACCGGGCCAGCCTCGTCGGCATGGACGACGCCGATCTCGCCGCGCTGCCGCCTGCCGCCGGTCTGCTCCTGATCACCAGCACCTTCGGCGACGGAGACGCCCCCGACAACGGCTCCTCCTTCTGGGACTCCCTGGCCTCGCACGACACCCCGAGCCTTGCCGGCAGGCAGTACGCGGTCCTCGCCTTCGGCGACTCCTCCTACGCCGACTTCTGCGGGCACGGCCGCCGCCTGGACCAGCGTCTGGACGAGCTGGGCGCGGTGCGTCTGGCGCCCCGCACGGACTGCGAACCGGACTACGAGCCTTCGGCGCGGGCCTGGCTGGACCAGGTCCTCACCGCGCTGACCCCCGCCCCCGTGGCGGCGCCGGCACTCGCCCCCGCGCCCTCCCGGAGTTCACGGAAGCCCGCCCCGGTCACCGCACGCCTCACCGGCAACCGGCTGCTGAGCCGGCCGGGGGCGGGCAAAGAGGTACGGCGCTTCACCTTCGACACCCGCGACAGCGACGTACCGCTGACGTACGAGGCCGGTGACGCACTCGGCATACGTCCCGTCAACCACCCCGAGCTGGTGGGCGAGTTGCTGGCCGTCACCGGCCTCGACCCGGCCGCCACCGTGGAGGTCGCGGGTGTCGGTGAGGTCGCTCTGCGCCAAGCCCTGAGCGAGCACCTGGACATCACCCGCGTCACCCCCGACGTGCTGCGCTTCATCAGCGAACGCGTCCATGACCCGCGCGAGTTGAAGAAGCTGCTGCGTCCCGACAACAAGGACGAACTCGCGAAGTGGTGCTGGGGCCGGCAGACCGTCGACGTCCTCACCGAGCTTCCGGTGCGGGCCACCGCGCAGGAATGGACGGACGCGCTCAAGCGACTGCAACCGCGGCTGTACTCCATCTCGTCCAGCCCGCTCACCGATCCCCACCTGGTCTCGCTGACGGTGTCCGTCGTCCGCTGGGAGAGCCTGCACGGCCGCCTCCGTCAGGGCGTGTGCTCCCCGTTCCTCGCGGACGCCGAACCGGACAGCCCGGTACCGGTCTTCGTCCAGCGGTCCCCGCACTTCCGGCCACCCGCCGACCCCACCACGCCGATGGTGATGGTGGGCCCCGGCACCGGGGTCGCCCCCTTCATGGGCTTCCTCGACGAGCGACGCGCGCTCGGCCACCACGGCCCCAACTGGCTGTTCTTCGGTGAACAGCACCGCGCCACCGACCACTACTACGAGGACGAACTCACCGCCCACCTCACCCACGGCACCCTCTCTCGCCTGGACACGGCCTTCTCCCGCGACCGGCGCACCAAGGTGTACGTCCAGGACCGCATGCGCGAGCACGGCCCCCAACTGTGGTCCTGGCTCCAGGACGGCGCCCACTTCTATGTCTGCGGTGACGCCTCCCGTATGGCCAAGGACGTCGACCGGGCGCTGCGCGACATCGCCGTCGTGCACGGCGGTCTGGACGAGGACGGCGCCGCCGCGTTCGTCAAGCAGCTCGCGGCCGACAAACGCTACGTCCGCGATGTCTACTGAGGCAGCCAGTACGACGAAGGTCACAAATACATATCGGACACTTCGCGCTTCAATCTTCACGCGAGCCACACAAATTGGCTAGGTTGGCGACAGGCAACACGACTCCCTCCGGCGAACCTCGCCGGGTCGCGCGGCCTCCGCCGAGTCCGGTGCGCCTCCGTGGCAGCCGGAGCCGGGGACCCAACCGAACTTGGGGTGAATCGGCCCAACTGCCCAGCAGGGCAAGGGCCGTAGGGCATACCTTCCGGAACCGTCCGCCCGAACCCGACAGCTAACTCGGTAGGCGGAACACGGAAGGAGCGCGTCTCCCATGGCGCCGGAACAAGCCACATCCCGCGCGGCGGACGGGCCTAGCCAAGAAGAGGTCCGGCAGCGGATCAGCGCCCTCTACGACCAGGCCGAGACCGCCACCGGCAACTACAACGCGACCCGTGCGACGTCCACGGGGACGTGGGGGCGCGTCAACCCGGCGGCGGACAACGGGCGCAGGCGCACCGATCCCGCCGTCGACGACGTGACCAGGCAGTGGTTCGACGTGGCGCGCACGCGGCTGGGTCCCACCGTGCCGGCCAGGCTCCCGGCCGACAGAATGCCGGCCCGCCCGGCGGAACGCCCGCAGAACGGACCCACCGACCGTGGGCGGCAGGCGGCCGGCCGACCCGTCCCGGAACTGACCGCCGGCCCCGTCCCGGAACTGACCGCCGGGCCCGTCCCGGAACTGACCGCCGGTCCCGCCGCCGCGAGGGCCGCCGGTCCTGTGGCGGAGTTGACCGCCAGGGCCGTCCCCGCGCTGCCGGCCGCACCGGAGACACGGCAGGAAGTCACCAAGGCCCTGCCCGCACCGGCCATCGAGCCCCGGCAGCCCTCGCTGAAGACCTCCAAGGAGCAGATCCAGCAGAAGCTCGCCAAGGCCCGCGACCTGCTCACCCGGCACATCGCCGCACAGCGGAGCACGCCCATCGCCGCGATCGCCTCCCGGCCGGCCGAGGACGCGTGGCCCACCTCCGAGGCATGGGCCGGCCGCCAGGCCACGGAGGAATGGCAGACACCGCAATCGGCCGCCCTCGGCACCGACACATCCCTCGCCGGGGGCATGCTGCTCGACACGAGCATGCCGTTCGGCGCGGACAGCGCACCGGACTCCGAGTACGGCAGGAAGGCCGCGAGGGCACTGGCCTTCGCCCGTGAACAGATCGGCAGACCGTGCGTCTGGGGCGCCACCGGACCGGGCTCGTACGACTGTTCCAGCCTGACCCAGGCCGCCTGGAAGACCGCCGGAGTCGCACTCCCGCGCACCGCGTACGAGCAGGCGGTCACCGGCACGGCGATCCCCTTCGCCAGCATCCGACCCGGCGACCTGATCTTCTTCTACGGCGACGTCAGCCACGTCGGCCTCTACATCGGCGACGGCATGATGATCCACGCGCCGAGCCAGGGGGGCTACCTTCGCGAGGAGTCGATCTTCTTCGCCGGAGAGTCGGCGATCCACGGCGCGGCACGGCCCGCCTGAAGCCCGGCAACGGGGCAGCGGGGTTCCACGGCTCTGGGGCCCGCTATCCCCCGAGGTCGAGGCGTCCGACGTGGGCGATGTTCTCCCGGTCGTCGGCGTCCTCGCTGGCCCGGGCGGCGAACCAGGCGTCAAGGATCTCCTTGAGCAGCGGCTCGGACGTCAGCCGCAGACTGAGCGCCAGCACATTGGCGTCGTTCCAGCGGCGGGCGCCGTCCGCCGTGTACGCGTCCGTGCACAGGGCCGCTCGTACCCCTGGCACCTTGTTCGCGGCGATCGACGCGCCGGTGCCGGTCCAGCAGCACACGATCGCCTGGTCCGACGTCCCGGCGGCGACCTCCCGGGCCGCCGCCTCCGAGCATGCCGCCCACCGCGGGTCGTCCCCGGGGCGCAGCGCCCCATGCGTCCGCACCTCGTGGCCACGGCTGCGCAGCTCCGCGACAAGGGAGCGGGCCACGGGTTCGTCCATGTCCGAGGAAACGGAGATCCGCATGTCTGGGAGACTACCCAGCGGTTGGGCTCGCGTCCTGCGAGTGTGCGACGGGGGCGCGTACGTCAGCGGGTGGTGAGCACCATCCGGAAGCGGGCCGTGCCGGAGAGCATCTTCTGATACGCCTCGTCGGCCTGGTCCAGCGGGACGGTCTCGACGGTCGGGCGGATGCCGTGCAGGGCGCTGAACGCCATGGTGTCCTGCACATCCTGCGCGGTGCCCGACGGGTGGCCGCGGACGACCTTGCCGCTCATGAGCAGCTGGAGCGGGCTGATCCCCAGTGGCTCGGGAGCCACCCCGATGACCACCAGCTCACCACGGTGCGACAGCCCGTCCATGGTCGCCGTGATGGCATCGGAACTGCCGGCGGTGGCCAGCACGACCTTGACACCGCCGAGAGACCGCAGGGCGTCCGCGACGGCGGTGTCTCCCGTGCTGTCGATGTAGTGGTGAGCGCCGAGTTGCTTGGCGAAGTCGGCCTTGCCGGCTCCCCGGGCGATCGCCACCGTCTCGAAGCCCATGGCGACCGCGTACTGCACGCCCAGGTGGCCGAGTCCGCCGATGCCGAGTACGGCGACCCGATCGCCCGGCTGGGCGGAGCTGCGCCGCAGCCCGTTGAACGTGGTCACACCCGCGCAGGCCATGGGCCCCGCGTCGCTCGCCGTCAGCGCGTCGGGAATCCGGGCCAAGGCGTCGGCCGGCGCGATCACCGCCTCGGCGAAGCCCCCGTCATAGGCCCACCCGGGGACCTTGAGGTTCTCGCACACGATGAAGTCGCCCTGTCTGCAAGGCTCGCAGTAGCCGCAGCTGCCTCCGAACCAGCCCACCGCCACTCGATCTCCCACCCGCCAGCCTCGTTCTTGCGTGCCCTCGCCGAGCTCTTCGATGCTCCCGGCGATCTCATGCCCGGCAACCACCGGAAACCGGACGCCCGGCAGGCCGGCATTCACGAAGTAGGAGTCGCTGTGGCAGATCCCGCAGGCCTCCACGGCGATCCGTACATGGCCGGGGCCCGGCCGCGGCACCTCACGCTCAGTGATCTCGAACGGCCCGCCGACGGCGGTCACCTGGGCAACTCGATAGGTAGTCATGTGTCTCTCCGGGACGAGTGCGACGGCCCCTCGAACCAGCAGACCAGCTCCGGGCCGATCGCGCGCGCCGGATGTCCCCCGCCCGCTCTGTCAATGCAGGATGTTGACGGCCCGGGCGACCACCAGGACCACGATCACCAGCGAGACCGAGGACTGCAGCATCATCAGCATCTTGGCCCAGCGCGACAGCGGCATCACGTCGGTCGGGCTGAAGGCGGTGGAGTTGGTGAACGACAGGTACAGGTAGTCCAGGAACGCCGGCTCCCAGTCCGGCGGGGCGGTGTCCGGGCTCTGCATCTGTACGAAGAGGAAGTCGGGGAACTGATGGTGGCCGCGGGCCCGTGCCATCGGTCCGCCGCGGTCCCACTCCCAGTACCAGAGGGCGAACACGATGACGTTCGTCAGCCAGATGCCGCCGCCGGTCAGCAGCAGCGGCCCCGCGTCCTTCCCCTCGGTGCCGTTCACCAGGCCCGCCACCAGTTGGTCCGCCGCCCAGCCGTTGGCCAGGCTGATCACGCAGATCAGGGCCAGGTCCAGCCACCGCAGCCACCGGGTCCGGGGCTCGACCCGCCGGGGGTTCGCGGCGATCAGGCCGGCCAGCAGCACCAGCTCCAGGACCGGCAGCGCCCAGTACGGATGGAGCGTGAGCCGGTGCGGGAGCACCAGCTGGAGGGCGACCGCCACCAGGATCACGGCGGACACCGCCCAGCGCGACTCACCCCGCGTCGCCCGGCGCCACGCGGGTGCCACCTCGCGCTCGCGGCTCTCCAGCAGCCGCTCGATCCTGGCGAGGCGGCTCTCGGCGTCGTCCATACCGTCGGTCATGGCGACGATTGTCCCGGGGTCACATGTTGATCATGTGGCCGGCCAGCCCGTGGATGGCCTCCTTGACCGCCTCGCCGAGCGTCGGGTGGCCGTGCACGTTGCGCGCGACCTCGTGGACGGTCAGGTCCCACTGCTGGGCGAGGGTCAGCTCCGGGAGGAGCTCGGTGACCTCGGGGCCGATCAGGTGGGCACCGAGGAGCTCGCCGTACCGGGCGTCGCTGAGGATCTTGACGAAGCCCGCGGTGTCGCCCAGACCGTGCGACTTGCCGTTGGCGGTGAACGGGAACTTCGCCACCTTGACGTCGAAGCCCTTCTCGCGGGCCTGCGCCTCGGTCCAGCCGAAGCTGGCGATCTGCGGCTGGCAGTAGGTCGCCCGCGGGATCATGACGTAGTCGAGCTCCATGGTCTCCGCGTCGGCGATCGTCTCGGCCGCCACGATGCCCATCGACTCGGCCGCGTGGGCGAGCATCAGCTTCGCCGTCACGTCACCGATGGCGTAGATGTGCGGGACGCTCGTGCGGCAGCGCCCGTCGATGTCGATCGCCCCGCGGTCGGTGAGCTTGACGCCGGTGTTCTCCAGGCCGTAGCCCTGCACGCGCGGCTGGAAGCCGATCGCCTGGAGCACCTTGCCGGCCTGCAGCGTCTGCCGCTGGCCGCCCGTGGTCACCATGACCTTGACGGAATCGCCCGAGTCGTTGATCGCCTCGACCCGGGTGGAGGTCAGCACATTGATGCCGAGCCGCTTGTAACGGCGGGCCAGCTCCGCGGAGACCTCCTCGTCCTCCAGTGGGACGATGCGGTCGAGGAACTCGACGAGGGTGACGTCGACGCCGTAGTTGTGCAGGACGTATGCGAACTCGACGCCGATGGCCCCCGCGCCCGCGATGATGATGCTCTCAGGGAGCGTGTCGGACAGGATCTGCTCCTCGTACGTCACCACGCGCTCGCTGAGCGAGGTGCCGGGCAGCAGCTTCGTGGTGGCGCCTGCGGCGATGACGCAGTGGCCGAAGGTGACGGTTTCCGTGCCGCCGTCGGCGAGGGCGACCTGGAGGGTGCGGTCGTCGCTGAAGGTGCCACGGCCGGTGTACTGGGTGATCTTGTTCTTCTTCATCAGGTAGTGGACGCCCTTGACGCGCCCGTCCGCCACCTTGCGACTGCGGGTGAAGGCCGCGCCGTAGTCGAAGCTCACCTCGCCGTTCACCTGGATGCCGAAGGTCTTGGCCTCCTGGGTGAAGATATGGGCCAGCTCCGCGTTGCGCAGCAGTGCCTTCGACGGGATGCACCCCACGTTGAGGCACACCCCGCCCCAGTACTTCTCCTCGACGATCGCCGTGCTGAGGCCGAGCTGGGCCGCCCTGATCGCCGCGACATATCCACCCGGGCCGGCGCCCAGGACCACCACGTCAAAGTGTGCGCTCATGACGGTCAGCGTAGCCCGCCGGCCGTAGACGGCGATCTTGCCGACCGCTCGCCGGGAGACCGGCCGGGACAGGCGGGCGAGGCCCTCCCCTCTCCAGCGAACCCGCCCGATTGTGCCTGATTATGGGACAATCCACCGTGTGCAACGAGAGGTAACTTTCGTGACCAGCAGTGACCATGGGACCGATGACGAGACCCTGCGGCTCGACCGTACGGGTCAGGCCGAGGCGTTCGACGCCATCGGCGACCGCTACCACGAGGCCTTCCCCCACAAGGAGGGCCAGATTTCCGCGGGCGAATGGCTGATCGCATCCCTCCCGGCGGGATCCCGCGTGCTCGACCTCGGCTGCGGCACCGGAGTGCCTACCGCACGCCAGTTGACGGACGCGGGCTTCGAGCTCGTGGGCGTCGATCTGTCCGGTGGGATGGTGAAACTCGCCCGGGAGTACGTCCCGGAAGCCACGTTCCACCAGCTGGACCTCGCCGACCTGCGACCGGGCGGCCGCCACGACCTGGGCCGCTTCGACGCCGTTGCGGCCTTCTTCTCGCTGCTGATGCTGCCGCGCGGAGAGATTCCCCTCGCACTGCGCACGATCCACCACCTGTTGGTTCCCGGCGGCCTGTTCGTCCTCTCGATGGTGGAAGCCGACGTGGACGACTTCGAGATCCCGTTCCTCGGACACACGATCCGGGTCTCCGGCTACCTGCTGGAGGACCTCCGCCTTGTCCTCGAGACCGGAGGCTTCGAGATCGTCAAGGAGACCTCCTACACCTACGCCCCCGCGGTCGCCGACGTCCCGCCCGAGGAACAGCTCTTCCTCTGCTGCAGGCGGCGTGACTGAGAACGCGCGAGCCGGCACGGGCGGACCTGTGACACGACTGGATGGAACGAAAGGCGTGACGGAGCACCACGGGCACCCCTCCCCCGGCCGCCGTGGACGACAGGACGCGGTGACAGGCAGCACCGGGCCGCAGACCGACCGGCTTCGGTATCTCGACGTGGCGACTCGGCGGATCGCCCGCGGGATGGACCTGGACGAGACGCTCCGGGAACTGCGCCGGGCAGCCGTTCCCGCGTTCGCGGATTCGATCATCATCCATCTGCAGGATCCGCTGCCCGTCGGGGACGAGAAGTCGGCCGCGCCCGTCGCCCTGCATCTGCACAGCATCGACAGCGCGCCGGAGCTCGCGGACACCGAACGGACACGGACAGCCGGGCTGAAGAGCCTTCCCCTGCGCTCGGATGTCGCCGAGCGCGTGCATCCGGTCACGGGCGGCCGCCTCGCCAGGCTGCTCCTGGCCGGGCGGCCGGCGTTCGGCGACACACCGGGGGTCGCGCTCGCGGTCGCCGAGCTGCTCGGGCCCGTGGCGCAGGCGCCAGGGATGCTGCCGCCGGGCCGCAGCCAGATCATCGCCCCGCTGCACGGCCGCCACCACGTCGTAGGCACCGTCGTGCTGCTGCGCCGGCCCGACCGGCTCGCCTTCACCGGTGACGACCTGCTCGTCGCCTCACAGCTCGCGACACACACCGCCATCGGCGTCCAGAAGGCGGTGATGTACGGACACGAGGCCTCCGTGGCGGACACCTTGCAGCACACCATGCTCCCGTCGTCACTGCCCGAGCCCACCGGCGTCCGGCTGGCCAGCCGTTACCTGCCCGCCTCGAAGACCGCCCAGGTCGGCGGCGACTGGTACGACGCGATCCCCCTGTCCGGCAACCGCGTGGCGCTGATCGTCGGCGATGTCATGGGTCATTCCATGACCTCGGCCGCGATCATGGGCCAGCTGCGCACGATCGTGCAGACCCTCGCCGGACTCGACCTGCCTCCGGACGAGGTCATGCACCACCTCGACGAGCAGGCCCTGCGCCTGGGCAGCGACCACATCGCGACCTGTCTCTACGCGATCTACGACCCGATCTCGCACCGGCTGCTCATGGCGAGCGCCGGCCATCCGCCCGCGGTCCTCCTGCACCCGGACGGCCAAGCGGAGGTGCTGCGCATCCCACCGGGCGCACCGATCGGCGTCGGCGGCGTCGCCTTCGAATCCGTGGAGATGGCCGCGCCCACCGGAGCGACCCTGCTGCTGTACACCGACGGCCTCGTCGAGTCCCGCGACACGGACGTGGGAACAGGCATCGAGGCCCTGCGCACCCATCTCCAAGCCGCCCTGCACGGGCACGCCGCCCCCTCACTGGAGCTCCTGTGCGACCAGCTCCTGGGGACCATGGCCCCGGGCGCCCGGGACGACGACATCGCGCTGCTCACCGCCCGGTTCGAGGGCTTCCCTCCGGACAGCGTCGGATACTGGTACCTCGACCCCCACCCGCTGACCGCGGGACAGGCACGCCGCCTGACCCGCAGGGCACTGCGCCGCTGGGGCCTGGAATCCTTGCTCGACTCGACGGAACTCATGGTCAGCGAGGTCGTGACGAACGCCGTACGCTACGCCTCACGCCCCATCGCCTTGCGCCTGCTCCGCACCGACGTACTCCGCTGCGAGGTGACCGACGACTCGCCGCAGGTGCCCCGGATGCGGCGGGCGGCACCAGGCGACGAAGGCGGCCGTGGCCTGTTCCTCGTCGATCAACTCGCCCTGCGCTGGGGGGCGACGAGGCTCAGCAGGGGCAAGGTCGTCTGGTTCGAGCAGCAGATCCCGAGGAACGGGAACACCTGAAGGAAACCTGGGCGGCCTGCACGTCTTGACGTTCATCCCGGGAGGCTCAACCGCGCGTGAGCCGGCCCGTGCTGCGCAGGGGAAGCCGGGCAGTCACCCGAGTCTCGTCCTGTTCGGTGTGGTGGATGAGCTCCCCTTCGAGTGTGGTGATCCGATCGGCAAGGTCGGTGAGGTCCGGCAGCCGGCCTTTCACCGTGACGCAGGCGGTCAGTTGTCCGTCACGACTGTCGACGGAGCCCCTCGTTGACCTGCTCTCGCTCATCCGAGCCACCACCAGGTACACCGTGGATTCCAGGACGTCGGAGTAGCGCACGCGCGGGACATCATCGATGCGAAGGTCTCGGGTTTGCCCCAGTGCTTCGAGGGCGACGGCAAGGCCGGCCTCCTTCAGCAGGACAGGGTGGAGTCCGCGCGCCAGCCGTCTGAGCTCGGAGACGGCCTGTTCGAGCTCCGCCTCGGCCAGGTCCAGCCGGCGTGCGGGAGTCGTCGCGCGCATGTCGGCCCGCTCATGGCGATGGCCGGGGCGTGCTGGTTCCTGGGCAGCGTCTTTCCCGGCCTGGTGTTCCTCCACCGGGGACCGCTGGTCCATCTGCACCTGTCCTGTCCGATCGGGCGGCTGCACCGGCGGCCGGCCGCTGTCGTGGTCCTCGCCGCCTATGCGGCGGCGGTCTACGAGGGTTTCGCACGGACGCCGTGGCTGACCGTGGGACTGTCGGCTCTCTTCGTCGCGGCAGCCCACGACGTCTTCGCCCGGACGTCGGGACCCGCCAGGAGGGCAGGGCGGTCGGCGCTGGCCGCCGCGCTGGTCTTCGCCGGCGTGCTGGCCCTGGGCAGCGCCAACGTGCTGCTGGAGTGGGGCGCGGACCGCGCTGTCGTGCTGGTCTACGACGCGGCCGTCTGCCTGGTGGTGATCTGGCTGACGGTGGATCTGCTGTACGGGCGCTGGACCGAGGCCACCGTCTCCGACCTCGTCACGCAGCTCGGTCGGCGCACGGACACCGCGGGACTACAGGCCCAACTGGCCCGGGCCTTGGGCGATCCCGGCCTGACGCTGGGTTACTGGGTGCCGTGGCAGCATGCGTACGTCGACGAGACCGGCCGTCGACTCGAGGTCGACGGGCGCACCACAGGACGGGTGGCAACGGCTGTCGAGAACGACGGGGAGCCCGTCGCCGTACTCATCCACGACCCCGGTACTGGACGACCCGAAGCTGGTCGACGGGGCCACCGCGGCGCTGCGCCTGGCCGTCACCAACGCGCGGATGAGGGCGGAAGTCCGCGCCCGCACGGCCGGGCTCGCCGCGTCACGCCGCCGCATCGTGGAGGCGGCCGACGCCCAGCGGCGGGCGCAGGAGGCGGAGCTGGCCACGGGTGCGCAACGCCACCTCGCCCAGGCGGGGCTCCACCTCGCCGCCCTTGAGACCGAGGCGGGTGACGAACTGCGCGCTGTGCTTGCGGAGGTGCGGGCCGAGGTGGCCACCGCCCTGCGCGAACTCGCCCAGTTCGCACAGGGGGTCAGGCCGCAGAGCCTTACCGCCGGTGGGCTCGGCGCCGCACTGCCGCTGCTCGCCGGCCGGGCCGGGCTGCCGGTCTCGGTGGCGTTCGGGGTCGGCAGACTGCCGCCTCCGGTCGAGGCGGCCGCCGGCGGTCATGGCTGCCTGGCCGGTCGCTGCTCGCGACGGGTTGTTCAGACGAGCGCCGGTGCGGCAGCCGGCAGGTAGGGGGTGATGTTGCGCCAGGCGCGCTCCATGTATTCCTCCTTCTCGCCGACCGGGGCGACATAGTGCAGCGCGCCGTCGGCGGCCTCCTTGCCCTGGAGGCGGGCGATGATCCAGGCCGCGAGGTAGTGCGAGGCCAGGCAGCCGCCGGCGGTGGCGATGTTGTCCTTGGCGTAGAAGGGCTGGTTGAGTACCTCGACGCCGGCGGCGACGACCCAGGGCTTGGTGATCAGGTCGGTGCAGGCGGGGATGCCGCCCAGCAGGCCGAGCTTGGCCAGCACGAGCGCGCCGGAGCACTGGGCCGCGATGAGCTGGCGCGAGGGGTCCAGGCGGCGCAGGATGTCCATGATCGCCGGGTCCTCGACGACCTCGCGGGTGGCGATGCCACTGCCCACGATGACGGCGTCGGCGGCGCACGCCTCCTCAAGGGTGGACATCTGCTCGATGACCACCCCGTTCATCGACGTCACCTTGGGGCTGGGGGTGGCGATGGTGACGCGCCAGTCGTCGTTCTTGATGCGGTTGAGCACACCGAGCGCGATCAGGGAGTCGAGCTCGTTGTAGCCCTCGAAGGTGAGGATGGCGATGTGCGGCACGGCGGCTGTCCTTCCGGCTGGGTAGGCGGGTTTTGACGGTGGGTTCTGACGGTGGGTTCTGACGGTGGGTTCCGACGGTAAGGACCCGCGAACAGGACAGTCAAAGAATTGTCATGGATACAATCCGGTGCATGGCAGCCCCGCGGTACAAAACGCTGGTCGACGCGCTCGCCTCCGACATCCGGACCGGGCGGCTCGCCGCGGGCGTACGGCTGCCGACGCACCGCGGGCTCGCCGCCCGTGAGGGCATCGCCGTGGTGACCGCGACCCGGGTGTACGCCGAGCTGGAAAGCATGGGGCTGGTGAGCCGCGAACAGGGCCGCGGCACGTTCGTGCGCGACATCGCGGTTCCCGCCGGCCACGGCATCGACCAGCAGGTCGTCGCCACGGACGCGGTCGACCTCAACTTCAACTATCCGTCGCTGCCCGGGCAGGCCGATCTCCTTCGGCAGGCGCTGCGAGAGGTGGCCACCTCCGGCGACCTCGACACCCTGCTGCGCTACCAGCCACACCGAGGGCGCCCCCAGGACAGAGCCTCGATCGCACGACACCTCAGACGCCGGGGCATCACCACCGACGCGGACCGGATCCTCATCGCCAACGGCGCGCAGCACGGCCTGGCCATCACCGTCATGGCCATGCTCAACGCCGGCGACGTCGTCGCGGTCGACGCTCTCACCTACCCGGGTTTCAAGGTGCTCGCGCATGCCTTTCATCTCGACCTGGCGCCCATCCCCGCAACCGCCGACGGACCGAATCTCGACGCCCTGGAGAAGCTGTGCGTAACCCGCCCGGTGCGCGCGGTCTACACCATGCCCACCTTGCACAACCCGCTGGGCTGGGTCATGCCGGCAACCGACCGCACCCGCCTGATCGAGATCGCCCGACACCACGGCGCGCTCATCATCGAAGACGCTTCCTACGCCTACCTGGCCGAGAACCCTCCACCGCCGCTGGCAGCGACCGCGCCGGACATCACCGTCTACGTCTCCGGACTGTCCAAGAGCATCGCCACCGGCCTCCGGGTCGGCTTCGTCGTCGCCCCGCCCTCCACGGTGCCGTCTCTCGAACGCGCGATCCGGGCGACCACCTGGAACACCCCGGCCCTCACCACCGCCATCGCCTGCCGCTGGCTCGACGACGGCACGGTGGACCACCTGGAAGCGCAGAAACGAGACGACGCCAAGGCCCGCCAAGCAATCGCCAGACAGGAGCTGGCAGGCCTACCACTCGTCGGCCACCCCTCGTCCTACTTCACCTGGCTGCCGCTGCCCGACGACGCACGCGCCGACCGCCTGACCGCCACCCTCGCACGTCAGCACATCTCGGTATCCACGGCCGAACCGTTCACCACCTCGCCGCACACACCCCAGGCGATCCGCCTCGCTCTGGGCTCGACCGACCTGGACAGCCTCCGGTCGACGCTGCGCACAGTGCGCCGAGTCACCGTCGAGGACGCCTACGCTTGAAGCCGGCGGCGCTCCACGAGCCATGCCCTTCGAGGGCAACAGCTTCGAGCTCATCGGCCTCTCGTCGCGACAGCGAGGGGCAGGATGGCGCACGCCCGACCGTCAGCTGGGAAGTGGCTGCTCGGCCCAGATGGTCTTACCCCGTTCGCTGTACCGAGTCCCCCAGTTCTGCGTGAGCTGGGTGATGAGGTAGAGACCGCGTCCGCCCTCGTCCGTGTCCTGGGCCCGCCTCACGTGGGGGGAGGTGCTGCTGCCGTCCGACACCTCGCAGATCAGGTTGTGGTCCCAAATGAGGCGGAGCGTGATCGGCTCGCCGCCGTGGCGCATCGCGTTCGTCACCAGCTCACTGACGATCAGCTCGGTGGTGAACGACTCCTCCTCCAGCCCCCACAACGCCATCTGCTGTGCCGTCAGGTCCCTCGCCTGGCCGACCATCTTCTCCTGCGCCTCGATCTCCCAGGTGACATGACTGTCCGGAGCCAGGCCGCTCATCCGGGCCGCCAGGACGGCCACGTCGTCGTGACGGCCCGGCAGAAGCAGTTCACGGATCAACGTGTCGCACACCTCCTGCGGAGTGGCCGACACAGGAGTGCGGGAGAGGGTGTCCCGCATGCGGGACAACCCGGTGTCGAGATCCTGTTCACGAGATTCCAGCAGTCCGTCGGTGTAGAGGACGAGGAGGTCCCCATCGCTCAGGGTGATCTCACGCTCTTCGAATACGACACCGCCCAGGCCCAGTGGCGGGCCGCCGGGCAGGTCGACGAAGTCGACACCGCCGTCCACCGACACCACCGCAGGTGGCGGATGACCAGCGCGTGCCAGGTGGCAGTGGCGCGACACCGGGTCGTACACCGCGTACAGACAGGTCGCTCCCGTCACCAGGGACCCTTCGTCGCCGCGCTCGTCGAGGAAGCGGTTCATCTGGTCATCCAGATGGATGAGGAGCTCTTCGGGGGACAGATCGAGATCCGCGAGCGTGCGTACGGCGCTGCGCAGGCGGCCCATGGTCACGGCGGACTGCAGATCGTGTCCGACCACGTCGCCCACCACGAGCGCCACCCGTGCGCCGGACAGGGGGATCACGTCGAACCAGTCGCCGCCCAGCCCTGTGTGCTCGCTCGCCGGCAGATACCGGGACGCCGTCCGCGCCGCCGACGGCGACGGCAGCCGCTGGGGGAGCAGACTCCGCCGGAGGGTCCGTGCCGTCGTCCGCTCCCGGTGGTACCGGCTGGCATTGTCGACACATACCGCCGCGCGGGTCACGATCTGCTCGGCCAGCAGCACGTCGTCGGGCTCGAACCGGCGGGGACTGCGGGAGCGCATGAAGACGGCGGTGCCGAGCGCGAGGTCCCGGGCAAGCATGGGGACGAGAAGCCAGGAATGGACTTCCGTCCCGCCGTCCGGCGACCGCCGTGGGAGGACTGCGGCGGTACACGTGCGCAGCTGCTCGTCCGCAAGGAGGATGGACTCGCCTTTCGCAAGGGCGTCGAGGAACGGCGAGCCGGGCGCCGTCGCGCGCGCGTCGTGGTCGCCCACCATCGGCCCGGCCCCGCCCGGACCCAAGTCTTCGGCTGCTCCGCTGCATGCGGCCCGGCGGAGCAGCGGGGGACGCTGCCGCCGGTCGCCGGCCGGCTCCCTACCGGGGAAGACGGAGTCCAGTAGGTCGACGTGGCAGATGTCGGCAAAGTGGGGCACCGCGACCTCGGCCAGTTCCCGGGCCGTGCCCCAGAGGTCCAGGGTGGTGCCGATCCGGGTGGCGGCCTCGTTCGCCAGCACCAGCCGCTCCCGCGACCGGACCCGCTGGGTCACGTCGGAGAGCACATGGGCCAGCGCGACCACCGTCCCGGACGTGTTCCTGAGGGGCAGGATGGACTCGGACCACACGTACTCGCGCGGCGAACTGGGTATGTGGTGGCCGACGACCTCAGTGCCGATGAGGGCCTCGCCGGTCTCCAGCACGCGCCGCTGCCGCGCCTCCAGGGCATCGATGTCCAGCAGGCCCATCGGGGCCATCTCGCGCATCGTGTGTCCGGAGTACGCGGTCCCCCGGAACACTCCGGCGCGTCGCTCCGTGAGGTTCTGAGCGACGAACCGAAGCTCCCTGTCGAAGAGATCGATGTGGAACGGGGAGTCGGTGAACAGTCCCTTCAACAGGGCACGCCCGAACTCGTATGTGCGGAACACCTCCGCGCCAACCGCCTGAACGAGCCACTGACGTTCACCATTGACGGAGGTGAGGGAGCGCACCCAGACCTCGGCCTCCAGCGGCTCCCCGCTGCGCTGCCGCAACACCAGGGACGCCCGACGAACGCCCTTGTCCCACCGCTGGAGCATGTCCGCCGCATCAGCGGAGTCGTGGAGGAGCTCGTCCGCACGATGGCCGAGGATCTCCCGCACCGTGTAGCCGAGCATCTTCCGGGCTCCCGGCCCCCAGGCCGCCACTCGCGCGCGGGCGTCCAGCAGGGCTTCCGCTTCGCCCCCGGGCTCCGGGGACTCACCGACGCCGCGGAAGGTGATGTCGCGCATTCTCCACCTCGAGCACATCCGTGCCTGGCTAGGACTGTGCGCCTTTTATGGTAATTGTCCAATAGGTGCTACCGACGGGCATGGTGACTACTCTGGGCGCCAAATGGTGTCGGACGGTTACGACCCCCGTCGGTGTGGGCGTTGCAGGGTTCTGTCGAACTGTGGCCGACGCGAGGCGGAGACGTACGCATCTCACCAACCCTGAGATCGCCCGCTGACGGCTGACCTACAGGCCGGACAAGCGGCCACGACCCGCACTGAAATGGCGGGCGGCGACCAGGAGAAGAACCGCCAGGGCGGCCGGTGCCGCGTAGGCGAGACGGAACTGGCCGGTGGAGCCGAGGAGTCCGCTCACCGCGCCACCGGTGATGACGCCGACGTAGTTGAAGAGGTTCAGGCGTGCCAGGACCGCCTCCGAGGCAGCGGGACGCAGCCGCGCGGCGGAGGCCAGACACAGCGGAGCCAGGACGGACGCTCCCAGGCCCACCGCCCCGGCCGCGAGAACGGCGAACGGCCAGCTCGGCGCTGCGGCCATGCCTGCCAGGGCGCCCGCGACCAGCAGGGCCGCGGTGCGGACGACGGCGACCGCTCCGAACCGTTGCACGAGGCGGTCGGTGGCGGCGCGGCCGACGACTGTGCCGGCCTGGTAGGCCGCGTACGCCAGCGGCGCGACGGTGAGGGACGCGGCGAGGGTCTGGCGCAGGTAGACCGCCGACCAGGCCGAGACGGTGGAGTCGACGACGTAGACGACGAGGAGTACCAGGCCGAACGGGATGAGCCGGGTCCACAGGCGGCGCCCCAGCGGCAGCTGCGCGACGGTGTCCGGCGGTCCCGCGGAGGAGGAGGGGAGAGCGTGCGTGCGTATGCAGACGGCGAGGAGCAGCACGGTGCATGCCTGAACGCTCAGGCCGACGGCTACGGGCCACTCCAGCCGGGCGGCCCCGGCAGTGAGCAGGGCCGCGACCGCGCCACCCACGCTCCATGCCATGTAGAAGGAGCCGAAAATGCTGCGGCCGTAGGCGCGTTCGATCGCCGCTGCCCGGGCGTTGACCCCGACGTCGAGGGCACCGACAGCGAGCCCGAAGAGGATGTACGCGCAGATGACGGTCGTCTCGTCGGCGGCCCACCCGATCAGCACCAGCGTGGCGGCGGCCGTCAGCACGGCCCCGCGGATCGTGGCGACGGGACCGGCGCGTCGGATCGCGGCCAGACCCAGGAAGCTGCCGCCCCCTGCCATCAGCGCCACCGCGACCATGAGGGTGGTCGTCAGGAGCGGGGCCAGGTTCAGGTGTTCGGTGACAGCGGGGACCGTCGTGTACACGGCTGCGACGGACACCCCTTGCGCGGCGAACGCGAGGGTCGCGCCCCTTCGGGCGCCCTTCCTGGAGACCGGGTGCCCGGCACCCGGCCGAGCTGGAGCATTGAGGGACATGATGCTGTCGCGCCTTCATTTCCTGTGTGCGCTGGGGTGAGTGGTCGGGGACCAGCGAGTCGGATGCCGTGCG
The DNA here is from genome assembly GCF_036347135.1 of Streptomyces sp. NBC_00775. Classification (NCBI taxonomy): domain Bacteria; kingdom Bacillati; phylum Actinomycetota; class Actinomycetes; order Kitasatosporales; family Streptomycetaceae; genus Streptomyces; species Streptomyces sp. NBC_00775. The sequence continues at coordinate 9,397,452 of NZ_CP108938.1, read as the reverse complement.
GGTTGCCGAAACCGTAGCCAGGCGCGGAAGGCAGGCTCAGGACGCCAGGGGCCGTACAGGGGACTTCGGGGGCCAATGAGCACGACCGGCGATGCCCGCTGCCTACGGTGGTCGCCGAGGAGAAGGTGAGTGCGATGTCCCTTGACCCCGGCCCGGCGGACTCTCCCGGGACCAGCCGCAGCACGTCGGCGACGATCCAGCCGAACATCCTGCGCTATCTCGTCGTGGTCGCCGACGAGCGCGGCGTCGATCTGCGGCCCTTGCTGAGGCAGATGGGACTGGACGAGACGGTCATGCGCTCCGCCGCGCTGCGGGTGTCGTACCGGCAGGGCAGCGCGGTGATCCGGCGTGCGCTGGAGCTCACCGGCGACGAGCGCCTGGGGCTGAAGGTCGGCTCGGCGCAGCACCTGACCGCGTGGGGCCTGCTCGGCTTCGCCCTGATGGCCGACGACACGCTCCAGCTCGCCATCGAAACCGGGGTGAGGTACCAGAACCTGTCCGGGGCGATGGTGGTGTGGTCGGCCGGTGGGGGTGAAGAGGACGAGGCCTTCGTGCTGCGCGCCGATCTTCCCGATCCCGCCATGGACCCGGCCGTGGCTTCCTTCCTGAGCGAGGAGGCGTTCGCCTCCGTGGTCACCCTGTCCAGGCTGGCCGTCGATCCGGCCTTCACACCGAGGGCGGTGGAGTTCTCGTTGCCGCCTCCGCGCCAACTCGACCTGTACGACGCCCTGTTCCGCTGTCCGGTCCGCTTCGGCACCCCCACCAACCGCATGGTCATCGACCCCGCGTGGGCCCGTACCCGGATGCCCGGCCGGGATCCGGTGAGCTACGCGTCGACGCTGGAGACGCTCGACGCGCAGATGGCTTCCCGCCGTGACCAGCAGGATCTGCTGGAGGTGCTGGAGATCTCCGTCGCGCAGGGCCTCCCGGCGGTGCCTTCGTTCGCCGAACAGGCGCGGCGGCATGCGACGAGCGAGCGGACGCTGCGCCGTCGGCTGGCCGACTGCGGCACGACGTACGAGGCACTCGTCGAGGGAGTGCGCCGGGAGCGCGTCGAACAGCTGTTGCTCCGCCCGGAACTGACACTGCGCGACATCGCCCGCCGTGCGGGATTCTCCGACGAACGGGCGCTGCGCCGCGCGGTACGCCGCTGGCACGGCACCTCCCCGGTCCAGCTGCGGGAGCGGATGCGTGCGGATCGCCTGTGAGGCCGAGGTCAGCGGGCTCAGCGGGTGCGGATCCAGATCGTCTTCTCCCGGGTCCACTGGTCGAAGGCGTCGGTGGACTTCTCCGCTCCGCCGAAGCCCGACTGCTTCCAACCGCCGAAAGGGGTGGTGATGTCGCCCTCGCTGTAGGCGTTGACGGAGACCACGCCGGTCTCGATGCCCCGGGCCAGCCTCAGCGCGGTGTCGAGGTCGCGGGTCCAGACCGAGGCGGCGAGCCCGTACTCGGTGGCGTTGGCCCTGCGTACCGCCTCGTCCTCGGAGGTGAAGGTCTGGACGGTGACGACGGGGCCGAACAGTTCCTTGGTGAGGACGTCGCTGCCGTCGGGGGCGCGGGTGATCACGGTGGGCGGGTAGTAGGCGCCGCGCGGAGGCAGCCCGTGGGGCAGTCCCCCGGTGTGGATCTGGGCTCCGCCGGCCCGGGCGGCCTCCACGGCTCCCGCGACCCGGTCGAAGGCGGCGTGGTTGATGAGCGGCCCCATCCGCGTGCGCGGGTGGGCCGGATCGCCGATGACGAGCTCTCTCGCCGCGGCCGTGAACCGCTCCAGGACCTCCTCGGCGATACTGCGGTGAACCAGAACCCGGGAGCCGGCCGTGCAGTTCTGCCCCATGGTCAGGAACGCGGCCTCGATCATGTTGTCGATGAGCTCGTCCCCGTAGGAGAGCGCGTCGGCCATCAGCACCTGGGGGCTCTTGCCGCCCATCTCCAGCGAGACGCGCTTGAAGTTGCTGTCGGCGGCGGCCTTGAGGATGCGGCGACCGGTCGCGGTGGACCCGGTGAAGGAGAGCGCCCCCACGAGGGGATGACGAGCGAGGGCCGCGCCGGCTTCCTGGCCGTACCCGGGCAGTACCGTGAGCACCCCGTCGGGCAGGCCTGCCTCGGCGGCGAGTGCGGCCAGGTGCAGGGCCGAACGCGGGGTCGCCTCGGCGGGCTTGACCAGGAGGCAGTTGCCCGCCGCCAGCGCCGGTCCGACCTTCCACGCGGTCATCGCAAGGGGGTAGTTCCACGGCAGGATCGCCGCGACGACCCCGACCGGTTCCCGGCTCATGAGGCCGAGAGCGTCCGGGCCGCTCGGCGCGAGGCGGCCGAAGACCTTGTCGGCGGCCTCGGCGAACCAGCGGATCGACTCGATCGCGCCCGGTACGTCGCCCGTACGGCACTCCGTGATCGGCTTGCCCGCGTCCTCGCTGTCCAGCCGGGCGAGGATCTCGGCGTCGCGTTCCATGAGGTCGGCCAATCGCAGCAGCACCGCGCCGCGCTCCCGGACCGGCAGCCGCGACCACACCCCGGCGTCGTGGACCCGCCGCGCCTGCTCGGCGGCCTTGGCGACGTCGTCGGCGCTCGCTGCGGGCAGGCTGGTGATCGGCTCCCCAGTGGCGGGGTTGACGACCTGCAGCGTCTCGTTCGTGGTCATGCTTCCTCCACCAGCTCCCAGCGCCCCTCTGTCCGGCGGGCCAGTCCGCGTCTGCGGAGTTCCTCCAGATAGCGGGCCATGCCGCGGTCACCGCGCTTGCGGAACAGCGGGAAGACCCGGGGCAGCAGGTTCGGCATGAGCATCGCGAACCGCACCAGACGGGACTCACCGGGCCGGGGGTAGGCCTCCAGTCGGGGCTTGTCCAGCAGGCTCACCACGGCCGCGACCACGTCGGCGGGCTGCTGGGGCCGGTCCTGGAACTGCATGGAGTTCCCGCCGTCCACGGCTTCCTGACGCAGCATCCGGGTGTCGGTCGCCGAAGGGAGCACCGACCCGGCCAGGATGCCCTTGCTCCTGAGGTCGAGCCCGATGGCGAGCATCGCGCCACGCAGTCCGAACTTGGAGGCGGTGTAGATCGGGGTCTCGCCCAGCGGGAAGATCCCGCCGAGGGAGACCGTGGTGACCACCCGGGCGTCCCGGGAAGCCATGAGAAGAGGAATGGCGATCCGGGTCGCGACCAGCGGAGAGGTCAGGTTGAGGCTGATCTCCCGCTCGATGCTCTCGACGCTGCGGACGTCGAAGCGTTCCGCACTGGTCATGCCCACGTTGTTGACGAGCACGTCGAGGCGGCCGTAGGAGTCGGCGACCAGCTCGAACAACCGCTCCACCTGGGCGCGGTCCATCAGGTCACAGCCGATGCCCGTATGCCCGGCGCCGGGAAGGTCCGCGGCCACCTTCATGGCGCGGGCGTCGTCGATGTCGACGACGATGCAGCGAGCACCGCCGGAGGCGAAGCGACGGCACAGCGCACTGCCGATGCCGCCCGCGCCGCCGGTCACCAGCATGACCTTGTCGGTGAAGCCGAACCCGCTCATGCCGTCACCTCCGCGGGTCGAAGGGACCGCACGGGCGGCGGCTGGCCCTCGGTACGCCAACCCATCTCGCCCGCGACCTTGCCCAGGTACTTCACGAAGGCCCCGCTGTCGACGTAACCGGTGTGGCGGGGCGAGTCGACGAACTTCAGCCCGCCGGAAAGATCCGGGCGGTCGGCGCGGATCCTTTGGGTGAACCGCTCGGCGTTCGGCAGCCGGTGCCGCGCGTCGTGGAGGTACCCGGCGATCAGCTGCGCCTGGGCGTCGAAGAGCTGGTACGCGCCGGAGTTGGTCTCGACGAAGCCGACGCCGAACAGGCCCTGGTGCTCGCGCGAGAACGACGACAGGTACTGGTCCGGGTGCTGCTCGTCGCCGAAGTACCGCTGCGCGACCGGCACTTTGTGGACGTAACCCGTGGCCAGCAGAACGAGATCGAAGTCGTCGCTCGTGCCGTCGGTGAAGTGCACGGTCCGGCCCTCGGTGCGGGCGATCCCGGGCTTGGCGGTGATGTCGCCGTGCTGGAGGTGGTGGATCAGCATCGAGTTGATGGCCGGGTGGGTCTCGAACAGCTTGTGGTCCGGCTTCGGCAGCCCCAGCCGCGTCGGGTCGCCGTTGATGATCCGCAGGAGGGCACCGAAGACCCGCTGCGCCAGCCACATCGGCAGATGCGGCCCGCTGTTGGCGATGGTGTCCACCGGCCGGCCGAACAGGTGCTTGGGGATGAACCAGTACCCGCGCCGCATGCTGATCACCGCGTGGTCCGCGGTTCGGGCCGCGTCGCAGGCTATGTCGCAGCCGGAGTTGCCCGCGCCCACGACCAGGACCCGCTTGCCCCGCAGTTCCTCCGCGCTGCGATAGCCGACGGTGTGCCGGACCTCTCCGCTGAACTCCCCCGGCAGTTCGGGGATGTTGGGGTGCCACTGCGAGCCCGTACACACGACGACCTGCCCGTGCACGCTTTCCCGCCCGTCGGCCCGGGTGACCGTCCAGGTGCCGTCCGCGTTCTTCTCGACGTTCTCGACCTCGACGCCGAACTCGATGCGCTCGGTCAGCCCGTAGGCGTCGGCGAAGGACCGCAGGTACGACAGAATCTGGCGGTGGGGCGGGTAGTCCGCGAAGTGGTCGGGCATCGGAAATCCGCCGAACCCCGACAGGGTTCTGCTGGAGATGAAATGAGCGGACTCGTACATCGGGCTGCCGGGGTTGTCGATGTCCCAGATACCGCCGGGCCCGGCGTGCCGCTCCAGATGCGTGTACGGCAGATTCCGCTCCCCCAGGGCCCTGGCGACCGCCAGCCCGGCAGGTCCCGCCCCGATCACGCACGTATCCAACTGGCTTTCCTGCACAGGCCTGCCTCCTCGTTCATCCCGCTTCACGGGCGTTTGAGGAAACGTATTCACCCGTCGTTCAGCGGGAACTGACCTGCGCGGCCACGGACCGGACCTCAGCGGCCGCGCGGCCACGGCATCCGTGTGCGCGACGTCCGACTTGTTCGGACGACTTGTTCGCAGGACTAAGTCGGTACGATGAGGTCATGGCTCACGTTCCCGCGGCCGAGCGCCGCCCTCAGCTGATCAAAGCGGCCATCGACTTCATGACCAGGGAAGGAGTCGCGGCCGGGAGCACCCGTGCCATCGCCGCCGAGCTGGGGGTGGCCCAGGCCACGGTGCACTACACCTTCGGCACGAAGGAAGGGCTGTACCGCGCCGTCATGGAGCAGCTCACCCAGGATCTGATCACCCAGGTCGAGCAGGCCGCGCCGGCCGACGCCGGATTCGAGGAGACGGCCAGCACGCTGGCCGCCGCCCTGTGGCGGACGGTGCGTGAGCAGCCCGCCAGCCATCAGCTCCTCACGGAACTGACCATGTTCGCGCTTCGCACCCCCGCCCTGAGCGAGGCCCTCGACAGCCACTACCGGGGTGTGACCGAAGTGACGGCGAGGCTGGTCACCGAGGCGGCCGAACGCACCGGCCAGCCCCTGGCCCAACCCGCGGAGACGATCGCACGGTTCTTCCTCGCCGGCTTCGACGGGCTCACCCTGCAGCACCTCTCCCACCCCGACGAGGAGGCCGAGCACACCTGCCTCCAGGCCTTCGTGTCCGCCGTGGTGGCCATGGCCGGCGGCCGGCTGGAGCTGGTGGCCGTGCCTGCGAGCTGACGGCGACCGGGCGCATTCGTACGGCGCACGTGCACCCGAGCCCGGTCGCCGACCGAGAAACACAGTGAGCACGCCCGGTTCACCGCCGGGCCGGCCGTTGCCGAACATCTCACGGATGGATGCCCCTCCCCGCAGCAGACCAAGCCACGCGGGCCGTCCGCCTGCCAGAACGGTTTTCCCGCAGGCGGCCACGCCCTTCCTTCACGAGCCTGCCGAAGGCGGCCGCTGGAACAGCTGGTTGCGGCTGCGGCGGCAGTAAGCCTCCCGGCCTGCACAGCCGGGTTTCATAGGGCATGCCGCCCCCTTCACGGCGTTCGAGGCTTCCCACGCCTCCGCCGGGGGCACCTTGCACGCCACCTGTGCGATGCGGGCCAGGACGGTGCGCCCGAAGCACCGCTTGGGTGCCATGCGCACGGGTCACACACAGAAGACTTTGTCATGAGACAAGGTCGCCCGATTCCGTCACCTGCAAATACACCGCGAACTGGTCTTTTACCGAGAGTGACCTCTGTGATAGTCGAACGACCGAGTCGTTCGACTTGAGCAAGTGATAAAGTCGGTCTATCGATCAAGGCGCCGTCAGCGTCTGCCGCTCATCACGCGGCCGCGGTGTCCGACCGGAGTCCCCTCCGCTTCCCCCGCCCATGACTGCGCTCGGGCGTGCGGGACCCCACCGTCCTAGGGAGTTCGTCATGGCCGTCCTGCTCCACCGGCTGGGCCACAGCGCCTACCGGCACCGAAAGCTCGTCCTGGGTATATGGCTCTTCGTCCTGGCCGCGCTCATCACGTGCGTCAGCCTCTTCAGCGGCAAGCTCGACGACCGCTTCGCAGTGCCCGGCACCGAGTCCCAGCGTGCGTTGGACAGTCTGAGCAAGACCCTTCCGGAAGCATCGGGCGCGAGCGCCCAGATCGTCTTCACCGCTCCCAAGGGCCACCAGGTCACCGAAGCCCCCTACGCCGCGACCATCGCCCAGAGCGTGGCGGAAGCCGAGAAGGCTCCCCAGGTCAGCGACGTCGTCGACCCCAGCACCTCCGGCGCCGTCTCGGCCGACCGGACCACGGCGATCATCCAGCTCCAGTACCCCGTGCAGAACGCTCAGGTCCGTACCTCATCGGTGGACGCGATCGAGGACATGGCCAAGGCGGCGGAGAAGAACGGGCTGAAGACGTCGGTGGGCGGGTCCGTCTACAGCAGCAAAGGCGTCCACGTCGGCCCGTCGGAGATCATCGGCGTGGCCGTGGCCCTGCTCGTCCTGGTCGTCACGTTCGGGTCGTTGCCGGCCGCCGGCATGGCGCTGCTGCCCGCGCTGATCGGTGTGGCGGTGGGACTGGCCGGGCTGCTCGCTCTCGCGCCCGCGGCCAGCATCTCCTCCACCGCCGTCACGCTCGCCCTCATGCTGGGCCTGGCCGTCGGCATCGACTACGTCCTGTTCATCCTCTCCCGCCACCGACAGCAACTGGCCCGCGGAACCGACCCCAAGGAATCCATCGCGCTGGCCACCGGCACGGCCGGAAGCGCCGTGGTCTTCGCCGGCACCACCGTGATCATCGCGCTCGCCGCACTGAGCGTCATCGGCATCCCGTTCCTGACCACCATGGGTCTCGGGGCCGCCGGAGCCGTACTCATCGCCGTGCTGGCCGCGATCACCCTCGTCCCCGCCATCGCGGGATTCGCCGGCTCCCGGCTCATCCCCAAGCCCGGCAGCCGCGCCGCCCGGCGGGCCGCCGACACCGAGGGCTCCACCGACCGCACCACCATGGGCACCCGCTGGACCAAGCGGGTCATCGCCAAGCCTCTGCTGACGGTGCTCGCGGTGGCGGGCATCCTGGTGACCCTCGCCCTGCCCGCCACGGACATGCGCCTGGCTCTTCCCGACAACGGCTCGGCCCCGCACGCCTCCACCGAGCGCAAGGCCTACGACACGATCAACGACAAGTTCGGTCCCGGCTTCAACGGCCCGCTCCTCGTACTGGCCGAGACCAAGCACGGCACGGCTGCCGCGAGCGCACAGGCCGGCGCCCAGGTGGCCCAGAAGCTGTCGACCCTCAAGAACGTCAAGGCCGTCCTGCCACCCCAGCCCACCAGCGACCCGGCTCAGAGCGTCATCACCGTCCTGCCCGCCTCCGGCCCGGACAGCGTCCGCACCGGCCAACTCGTCGGCGACATCCGTAAGGCCGCGCCCGACATCCGTGAAACCACGGGTGCCTCTGTGGCAGTCACCGGCACCACCGCGGTCAACATCGACGTCTCCAACCGGCTCAGCGACTCCCTGCTGCCCTTCGTCGCCATCGTCGTCGGCCTCAGCCTGCTCCTGCTGATGGTCGTCTTCCGATCTCTGGTCATCCCCGTCAAGGCCGCCGTCGGCTTCCTGCTCTCGGTGGGCGCCTCGCTCGGCCTCGTCGTCGCCGTCTTTCAGTGGGGCTGGCTGGCCGACGTCCTCGACGTGCCGCACAGCGGCCCCGTCGGCAGTTTCCTGCCGATCATCCTGATCGGCGTGCTCTTCGGACTGGCCATGGACTACGAGGTGTTCCTCGTGTCCGGGATGCGCGAGGAATGGGCCCACACCCGGCGGGCCCGCCAGTCGGTCATCGACGGCGCACGTCACAGCGTGCGCGTCGTGACCGCGGCCGCGCTGATCATGTTCACTGTCTTCGCCGGGTTCTTCCCGCTGGACGACTCCCTGATCAAGCCCATCGCGTTCGCCCTGGCCGTCGGAGTGGCCATCGATGCCTTCGCCGTCCGCATGACGCTCGTACCCGCGGTGCTCGCCCTCGCCGGCCGGGGCGCCTGGTGGCTGCCGGCCTGGCTGGACAGGATCCTGCCCGACCTCGACATCGAGGGGACCAGCCTTCAGAAGGCTCCGGCGACGGACCAGAAGGAGCCCCAGCCCGTCTCCTGAGTCCGTTGTGTCCACGGGTGGGCTCAAACGGCGTCGGCCCCGTCGCGCGCCGTCTGATGAAGGGCTTGATCAGACATGGCTGGGCGGCGAGCCGTGGTGTACACCGATTCCGCGCTCACGGGAGGAAGTGCCCGACTGTGGTTGGTAATTGACAGTCTCGTACGGGCGCGGGGTTTCCTGGCACTTCATGCCCGTATCCGGCACTATGTTGGCGTTGGTGGTCGTCGAGGCTTGATCGGGGAGCACAGTGGAAGCGTTCGCGAACCTGCTGCCAGCTGAGTTCCTCAACCCCGAGGTGCTTCCCGGGCTGTCATTCGACGCGCAGGCCTACTTCCGCTGCGACGCTTGCGGCTGGGAATGGCGATTCAACCCAGCGGTCAACTTCTTGACCCCGAAGGACTATGAGGGTCAGGCGTGTCCGGCTGAGGACGGGGGCCGGATGTCGCTGGTCATCCATGCCTTACGGATGGACCTACGCTGTTCCGAGTGCGGTCACCGGTGGGTCGTGGAGCAGAGGGGCATCCTCCAAGCGATCAGCTGCACCGAGTGTGGTTCCACCAAGTACGTGCTGGTCGACTCGAGCCTGCGGCTGCCCGGCCGATTCAAGAACATCAGCCTGCTGGGGGCGACCCGCGATCATGTCTGGGGGCACGCCCCGGAGAGCGACGCGCAAGCCATCACAGCCGAGTTGGAAGGCTTGATGCAGTACAGGAGCGACGGGCCGAATTATCTGGTGCCTGCCATCCGCTTCGCCCACCGCCTGCAGGCATGCAATGAATACCCCGAGTCGTCCGACTGGGTCATCGCCAATATCGAAGCCGTCTACCTGAACGAGTTCTACCGGCACACGGCCCTCTTCGAGGCCGGCCTGAAGGCGCTGACCAAGGCCATGGAGATTACCGTCGGGGACCATCCGCCCTTCGTAAGAGCCGCGTTGGAACACAACGTCGCGATGGACGCGTACAGTCTGGCGGCTCGTAACCAACCTGAGCTGGTGGTAGTTGGCGGGCTCAACAAGGTTCGCGCGATGGGCATAGAGGCCGCAGAGAGCTCACTGGCCTACTACCTGGAGTCATGCGATGACTCCGAGAACGTGCGACTCCAGGTGGCACGGGTGCGGCATACCTTGGGGGACCTCCTCAAAGTAGGCTCGGCAAGCGAGGCCGACCTGGACTTGTCCATCAGGCAGTTGAACCTGGCCATAGCCGAACCGGCACTGCCAGAGCACATGCGGGCCGGTGCACAAGAGTCACGTGCCACCGCAGTCATGCTGCGCAATCGCGGGAGGACGCAGCCGGACGCCGCTGAGTGGACCTCCTCCGCCGAGCAGGACCTGCTGGCATCGCTTCCCAACGTCCGGCGAATGCGCGATCCTTACCTGATTCTGATGCAACTAGCTGATCTCAGTGAGCATCGTGGCCGACGGGATGAGGCGCTGGGGTATGTGAAGGACGCCGCCGGCATCGCACAGCAAGAGTTACTTGCGGCCCGGACCAATGCAGCAGTTACCCTCGCCGCAAACCAATTCTGCGGCGCGTTCGACTCTCTGGCACGTCTGCGCGCGGAGGCCGGACGGCATCGGTCTGCGTTGGAGGCGCTGGAGACGACGCGCGCGGCCAACCTCCGCAATGCATACGCATCGACGGTGGACGTTGCCGCCCGCGCCGATACGGCAGCGCGCAATAGGTTCATCCGCCAAATACTCGGCAGGCCCCCCGCGTGGCTGCGGCAGCCGACCTCCGCGCGGCCGGCGGAGGGATTACGCAAGGAAGTCACCGCAGCCGCCCGCAAGGTGAAGCTCCGAGTGGCGGAGGCGACGACGTCGACCCCGCTGGTCGACCGGGCGTTGGAGCGGCTGGACCTCGCGCGATGGCCCGTGGACACAGCAATCTGTGTTCTTACGGCCGCCAGAGGGTGGATAACCGCCATCGTGTTGTACCGCGCCGGCACCGACTGGAGGTTCGAGTCGCGGCAGTCGCTCATCAATGAAGAGCGCCTCATAGGGATCGCCAAGGGTCACAACCTGGACCCTGGCGTCTTCCGCTCCCGGCATCTCCTACGCTCGTGCCGGCAGCTCAATCACCTCTTCACTGACGAGTTGGCTGCCCTGCTCCGCTCGGCAAAGATCAAGAAGTTGGCGATCAGCGCACCAGGATGGCTCAACCACCTGCCGTACGAGGCGACAGCGGTCGAGGGTTCGGTGCTGCTGGACTCGTTTGAGATCTGCTACCTGCCATCGCTCTCAGTCGGTGGCGAACTCGCCGGGATCGCAGCCGCGGCCAGTGGCAGCGCCTCCCCGGCGCTCGTGGTGGCATACGGCGGATCCGACCTGCCCCGGACAGCCGAGGAGGTGGCTGCCATCACCCGCCTGCTGCCAGGGAATGTGGACGTCATCGACGGCACCCGCGCAACGAAGGCTGATGTGCTGAACGCACTCAGCCGCACATACAGCATCATCCACCTCGCCTGTCACGGAACCTTCGACCCGGTCGAGCCCGATCGCTCTTTCCTCTACTTCGACGCGGACCACGAGCGTGACTCGAAGCGCGTCTCCGCGGCGGAGCTGAGCGCTGTCCGATTCCCGCAGGCGCCGATCGTCACGCTCTCCGCCTGCTCCTCCGGGCTGACTTCATACGGGCCGATGAACGAGTGCGCCGGCCTGACTGGAAGCCTGATCAAGGCCGGAGCCCGAGGCATCATAGCCAGCCGGTGGCCCATCTACGACGACGTGGCCTCGGCCTTTATGACCGAGCTCTACGGCCACCTCGGCGCCGGTGTCGGTCCGCAGGAGGCGGTGAACCGTGTTCAGCGACAACTGAAGCCAACGACCGAGGTCGAGAACTGGGCCGCCTACTCCTATCTCGGCGCTCCGGCGCTCGACAAACCCGTTGCCAACTAGATGGGACAACCTGTGAGCATCACCATCGAGCTGCAGGTCCACTCGCTGGCCGAGGAGGACGTGCGGGCAGTCGAGGACGTGTTGCAGGATCCGCGCCACGGGGTGTCCGTGCGGCGCTGGCCGCGTGCCAGGGTGGTGGATCCGCTCACAGTGTTCGCGGTGATCGGCGGGATCGTCGGGCTGGTGGACGCGTTGCAGTCGCTGCAGGAGCGGTGGATCACCCGGCGCCGCGCTGTAAAGGTCCTCCTGCGAAATGAGGACGGAGACGAGATCGAGTTGACCACCGCGAACCGGGCGTCCCTTGAGTCGTTCATGGAACGCAGCGGCTCAATTGATGTGATCCAGCCGCCGGACTGACCTCTCTAAACGCCGACTCCAGGACCGCGTCAGGCGAAGTCCCGGCGGCGGCCCACCGGGACCGCGAGCAGGTACAGCGGCGGCAGAAGCGCGGCTGTGCATACCGTCCAGAGGGCCGCGTGCGTCCCCATGTACGTGGCGAGCAGGCCGGCGGTGAGGGCGCCGAGCGGCTGGGCGCCCCAGGAGACGAAGCGGACGGTGGCCATGACACGGGAGAGGAGCTCGGGCGGGGACTCGGTCTGGCGGTGGGTGCGGGTGGTGATCGACCCGATGACGACGCCGAAGGCGAAGCCGGCGTTGCCCAGGGCGAACCAGTATGCGTCGCCTGCGGACGTGGTCAGCGGGGCCAGCAGGGCGGCGGCGCCGCCGGCCAGCGCGGTCCCGACGACCCCACGGGCGGTGCCGAACCGCCGGGTCAGCCGGACCGCCACGGCGGATCCGGCGAGCGCGCCGATTCCGTCCATGGCGAGCACCAGGCCGAGTTGGACGGACGTCAGTCCGGCCTCACGGACCAGGTAGAGGGGTGTGAGGGCGACCAGGGCGGCGCAGACGAAGTTGGTGGCGGTGGCCCAGAGCATGCAGGGCAGCATCACTGGGTGCCGCGTCACGTACGTCCAGCCCTCGCGGATCAGCCGGAGGGCGCCGTCGCCGGTGCGGGCGGCGGGACGGCGCTCGGGGAGGGTACGCAGCAGCACGGCGGAGAGCAGGTAGCTGGCCGCGTCCACGAGGAGCGCGCCGACCGGGCCCGTGGCGTGCACGAGGAGGCCGCCCCCGGAGGGCCCTCCGGTCTCGGTGACGGCGTGCGTGCCGGACATCAGGCTGTTGCGGGCGGCGAGCTGCCGGTCCGGGACGATGGCGGGCAGAAAGGTCGAGTTGCCGATGTCGAAGAGTACGGTCGCGGCGCCGGTGACCAGAGCGGCGAGCAACAGGTGCGGGTAGCTGAGCCGGCCAAGCCACCAGGCGAGCGGGAGGGATCCGACGGCGACGAACCGTACGAGATCGAGGGTGACCTGGAGGCGGCGGAGCGGGACGCGCTGGGCGATCACTCCGGCCGGGAGGCTGAGCAGCAGCCAGGAGATCTGTCCGGCGGCGGCGAGCAGGGCGGCCTGGAGCGCGGTGGCGTCGAGGACTGTGAGGGCGACCAGGGGTAGAGCGAGGGCGGTGACGGCGGTGCCCGCGTTGCTGACGGTGGCAGCGGCCCAGTAGCGCCAGAAGACGGTCGGAGGCGAGGTCGCGTGGTGGGTGCTGCGGCGATCGTGCTCCGGGACCGTCGGTGTCTCGCTCATGCGACGCCCATCCTCCAGCGAGTCTCTTTTGGGAACTTACTTGGTTGCGATTGAGTTCCTATCCGGAACTGACCACAGGGCGCAAGATGGTTTCGAAGGCTGGATGCTGTATCCGCAAGACAGGAGACCCATGGTCAGGTCGGTGCCCGAGCGGGACGCCGCCTGTGCGATCGCGCAGGCGGCGGCGGTGGTCGGCGACTGGTGGAGCCTGCTCCTGGTGCGGGAGACCGCACGCGGGCACCACCGGTTCGACGCGCTCCAGGAGGAGTTGGGGATCTCCCGCAAGGTGCTGACCGAGCGCCTTGCGCACCTGGTGGAGGCGGAGGTCCTGGAGAAGGTTCCGTATCAGAGCGGCCCGGTGCGGTACGAGTACCGACTGACGGAGAGCGGACGGGGGCTGCTGCCCGTGCTGCTCTCGATGCAGGACTGGGCGGACCGCTGGCTGCTCGGCGACGGCTCACTGAGCGGCACGGCCGACGAGGAGAGTGCCGAGGCGCGGCGGGTGGCGGGCCTGGTGGGCGAGTGGCTGCCGCGCCTCGAACTGCCGGGGCACCGGGACGGTGAGCCGCTGGACCCGGTGGCCGAGGCCGCGACCACCGTCCTGTTCTGCTACCCGGCGACCGGTCGCCCCGGCCCGTTGCCGGACGGCTGGGCCGACATCCCGGGTGCCATCGGCTGCACGCTGGAAAACCGGCTGTTCCGGGACGCGTACGACGACTTCCGCGCGGCGGGCGCCGAGGTACGCGGCGTGAGCACTCAACGCCCCGACGAGCAGCGGGTGTTCGCGGTCGAGGAGGGCATCCCCTTCACCCTGCTCTCAGACGTCGACTTGCGCCTCGCCGCCGCTCTGCGGCTACCAGTATTCCGCGCCGGGCAGGCACTGCGGCTGAAGCGGGCGGTGCTGGTGGTGGACCGCGAACGCGTGGTGCGCCTGGCGCGCTTCCCGGTGACGGACATCCCGGGGGCAGTGCGCGAGGCGCTGACGGTGGTACGGCGGATGGCGGAGGGGCGCTGAAGGGGGCGGGCGCGGGTTTGGCCCCGGGTATGCCCGCCGAGTCCGTCACGGCGAGAGCCGTTCCCACCCGCCAGGCCGTGTCCGATGGGTCGTGGAATCGCGCGGGCCTCAACGAAGTGGTGCGGCGATGATGTGCGGGTGTTCTACGAAGATCTCAGCGAGTACGACTACCAGGACGAGGATGCCTTCACGGACGGGGAGTCGGGCTTCTACACGCTCTGGTACCGCCCGGCGTACACCCGCCTGAACATCGGGTGGCTGGAGGCCGGCAAACCGTACTCGGCAGGAACGGTCCCCACGGCGTTCGTGGAGAAGCTGGAGGCTGTTCAGGAGGTCCAGTGGATGAACGTCTGCCTGGGGCTGCACGAGTGTGACCTGTGTCCCGAGGAATTGGCTCCAGCGGGCAACGGGGAGGTGCGGATCCCGGGCGAGGACGGCATCGCCTACGCTGCTCCGTTCCTCATCACGCACTACATCACCGCCCACGGCTACCGACCGCCTCAACTCTTCATCGATGCCGTCCTCGCTGTCGATCTCGACGCGTGGGCCGCTGCACGGTGGCCCGACGTGCCCTTTCCCTGGGTCCCGAATGACGCGGAACGCATGCTGGAGTAGGAGCGAGGGAACCTCACGCGCGGAGCCAGAGTCGGATCGAGGCGATGGTGACCGTCCCGTGAAAGACGTAGGCCCTCTTGTCGTAACGGGTCGCGACCGCGCGGGTTCGTTCCTCAGAGGCCGACCTGCACAGTTGGGGCGGGTGGGACTCGAACCCAGGAGTGAGATCAGGAGCCGGCAAGAAAGGTAAAGCGAACCTTTCGCTCAAAATTATCCCTGTTCGTGTCCACCAGGCACACCGACTGCCACGTCCCCAACTCCAGCCGCCCGCCCACCACCGGCAACGTCGCGTGCGGCGGCACGACCGCCGGCAGTACGTGGTCGCGGCCGTGGCCGGGGCTGCCGTGGCGGTGTTGCCAGCGGTCGTCCGCGGGGAGCAGGGAGTGGAGGGCGGCGAGGAGGTCGTCGTCGCTGCCGGCGCCGGTTTCGATGATCGCGATTCCGGCGGTCGCGTGCGGGACGAAGACGTTCAGGAGGCCGTCGCGGCCGGCCGCCGCCTCCCGGAGGAAGGCCTCACAGTCACGGGTGAGATCGACGACCGTCTCCGACGAACCGGTGGCGACGTTCAGGACACGGGTGGTGAAGGCATCGGACATGCCCCAATCCTCGCCCATACGTGGGGTTCCACGCCCGATCGACGGCCCGCACATCGGGGGTCACGCCCGATCGACGGCACATGCTTCGGGATCCGCACCCCGACCGCCCCGCCCGTACCGTGATACGAAAGGTCCAGTCCGCGAGACACCATTGACCGTACGCGCACCAGCTGGCTAGCTTCTGCCGCATGTTGCGTTCAGCCATGCTCACCACGCGCGGTCACATCGACCTGCTGCGGGTGGCCTCCGCCGCGTGTCGCCGCGGCTGCTGACGCCCTTCCACCCTCGCTTTCCTCCTTTTCTCCTCGCCTGCGCTCCGCCCACCCGCGCGTCCGATCTCATGTGATCCCACGCTGAGTTCATGACGCGGCGGCGCCATGGCGTACCCCTCTCCGGTCGCTCTCCTCCCCGTGGAGCACTCATGAGCATCAGCCATGCCCCGCCCGGCTCGTCCGAGCCCGATATTTCCGATATATTCAAGGACGGCGAGCCCTCGCAGGCGTCGCCCGACCTCGAACCCATCGTCCCCGCCTCCACGCGCCGCACCCGGGTCCCCCGTTGGCTGCGCCGGACCTCCGGCCCCGTCCTGCTGCTCGCTCTGTGGCAACTCCTCAGCGCTACGGGAGTTTTGGCCTCCGATGTCCTTGCCTCGCCGGGCACCATCGCGAGGGTCGGCAGTGATCTGATCGCGGACGGGGCGCTGCCGAACGCGATGGGCGTCTCGTTGCAGCGCGTCGCGGTCGGCCTGCTGCTCGGCACCGTCGTCGGTACCGGACTCGCCCTGATATCAGGGCTGTTCCGCATCGGTGAGGACCTCGTGGACGCGAGCGTCCAGATGCTGCGAACCGTGCCGTTCGTCGGGCTGATCCCGCTGTTCATCATCTGGTTCGGCATCGGCGAGGCCCCGAAGATCGCGATCATCACGCTCGGCGTGTCCTTCCCGCTCTATCTGAATGTGTACGCCGGCATCCGCGGCGTCGATTCCCAGCTGATCGAGGCCGGGGAGTCGCTGGGACTCTCGCGATGGGGGCTCGTCCGGCATGTCGTGCTGCCGGGCGCGCTGCCCGGGGCGTTGACCGGGCTGCGCTACTCCCTCGGCATCGCCTGGCTCGCGCTCGTCTTCGCCGAGCAGATCAACGCTGACGCCGGGATCGGCTTCCTCATGGTCCAGGCGCGGGACTTCCTGCGGACCGACGTGATCGTCGTCTGCCTGATCGTCTACGCCTTCCTCGGCCTGCTCGCCGACTTCGTCGTCCGCACCCTCGAAAGGCTGCTGCTGCAATGGCGACCGACGTTCACGGGCCGGTGACCACCGCCCGGAAGGCCCCCGCCGCGGCCGTACGCGTGGCGGGGCTGACCCGCTCCTTCGACGGCCGCGCCGTCATCGACGACCTCCAACTTGACGTCAGGCCGGGCGAGTTCGTGGCCCTGCTCGGCCGCAGCGGCTGCGGCAAGTCCACGCTCCTGCGGATCCTCGCCGGGCTGGACCGAGACATCGAGGGCACCGTCCTCGTCCCGCGGCGCAAGGCCGTCGCGTTCCAGGCACCCCGGCTGATGCCGTGGAAGAAGGTGTGGCGCAACGTGCTGCTCGGTCTGCCCGGCAAGCCCGGACGTGCCGTCGCCGAACAGGCGTTGACCGAGGTCGGTCTCAGCCACCGCTCGGGCGCCTGGCCCAAGACGCTCTCCGGCGGTGAGGCCCAACGTGCCTCGCTGGCCCGCGCGTTGGTCCGCGAGCCCGATCTGCTGCTGCTCGACGAGCCGTTCGGCGCGCTGGACGCGCTGACCCGGATCAAGGCACAGCGACTCGTCGGCGAACTCTGGCAACGCCGGGGCTGCGCCGTCCTGTTGGTCACCCACGACGTCGAGGAGGCGGTACTGCTCGCCGACCGCGTCCTCGTGATGGACGACGGCGTCATCGCGTACGAGACGGAGGTCGAGCTGGACCGCCCGCGTGACATCGCCGCCCCCCGGTTCGCCGCACTGCGCGCCGCACTGCTGGAACGGCTCGGCGTCGACACCGCCGCCGAGGCCGCCTGAACTCCCCCGCCCCAAAGCCTCAGTTCAACCCCGGCCGAACATCCCCGAGTTCGACCCCGCTGAATCACTCCCTCGGTTCAGCCCAACGAACGGAACCACCATGCGACGACGCCTCGCCCCCGCCGCCCTGCTCCTTCCCCTGGCCCTGCTGCTCGCCGCCTGCGGCGGGAACTCGGCGGCCGACACCGCCGCGGGTGCCGGGACCGACGGCAAGGGGTCCCTCACGCTCAACGTCGGTGACCAGAAGGGTGGTTCGGAGGCGGTGCTGCGGGCCGCCGGAGAGCTCAAGAACCTCGACTACAAGATCAAGTGGTCGACGTTCACGTCCGGCCCGCCACTCTTGGAGGCCGTCAACGCCAAGGCCGTCGACATCGGCGGCGTCGGCAACACCCCTCCCGTCTTCGCGGCCGGCGCCAACTCCAAGATCACCGTGGTGGCCGCCTGGCACGGCACGTCCAAGGGCGAGGCCATCCTCGTACCGAAGAACTCGTCGCTGAAGAAGCCCGAGGAGCTCAAGGGCAAGTCCGTCGCCGTGGCGCAGGGTTCGTCCGCGCACTATCAGCTGATCGCCTCGCTCAAGGAGGCCGGGCTCACGCTGAGCGACGTCAAGGTGAAGTATCTCCAGCCCGCCGACGCGCTGGCCGCGTTCACCAGCGGAAAGGTCGACGCGTGGGCGGTGTGGGACCCGTACACCTCGCAGGTGCTGGGGGCCAAGCAGGGCCGGATCCTGACGGACGGCGACGGCGTGGTCAACGGGCTCAACTTCCAGGTGGCGGCGCCGGGCGCGCTGAAGGACACGAAGAAGGCCGCGGCCGTCAAGGACTATCTGGAGCGGCTGCGGCGGGCCCAGGACTGGGTCTACGACCACCCGGAGGCGTGGGCCAAGGTGTGGGCGAAGGACACCGGGCTGCCGTACGAGGTGGCGCTGGCCTCGGTGAAGCGGACCAACGCCAGCCGTATCGCGGTCGCCGTCGACAAGCCGCTCATCGCCTCCGAGCAGGCGATCGCGGACACCTTCACCGGCCTGAAGCTCATCCCCGGCAAGGTCGACTTCGCCGACTTCGTGGACACCCGGTTCAACGGCAGTCTGCCGCCGTCCACGACCACGCCCCGCGTCTTCAAGGAATCCTCATGACCGTCCATCTCCACTGGTTCCTGCCGACCGGCGGCGACGGCCGTACCCTCGTCGACCGGCACGCGTACGCCTCGAACGACATCGACCGCGCCCGGCCGGTCAGCGGGGTCCGCGCGCCCGACATCGAGTATCTGGCCCAGATCGCCAAGGCCGCCGAGCAGTTGGGCTTCGAGGCGGTGCTCACTCCGACCGGCACCTGGTGCGAGGACGCCTGGCTGACCACGGTGGCGCTGGCCCAGCACACCGAGCGGCTGAAGTTCCTGGTGGCGTTCCGGCCGGGCGTCATCTCGCCGACGCTCGCGGCACAGATGGCGGCGACGTACCAGCGCATCACGCGCGGCCGACTGCTCCTGAACGTCGTCACCGGCGGCGACTCGGCGGAACAGCGGCGCTTCGGCGACCATCTCGGACACGATCAGCGGTACGCGCGTACGGATGAGTTCCTGTCGGTCGTACGCGGGGTGTGGAGCGGGCAGCCGTACGACTTCGAAGGCGCCCATTACCAGGTCGAGGGCGGGCTGACGGCGCTGCCGCCCGATCCGCTGCCGGAGATCTTCTTCGGCGGTTCGTCGGCGGCCGCGGGGCCGGTCGCGGCCCGGCACGCGAACGTCTATCTGACGTGGGGCGAGCCTCCGGCCCAGGTCAAGGAGAAGATCGACTGGATTCGCTCGCTCGCCGACCGTGAGGGGCGCACGGTTCGCTTCGGTGTCCGGCTGCACACCATCTCCCGCGATTCGTCGGCCGAGGCCTGGTCGACGGCGAACCGGCTGCTCGACGACCTCGACGCCGACACGATCGCGGCCGCGCAGTCGGCGCTCGGACGCAGCGAGTCAGTGGGCCAGCAGCGCATGCTGGCGCTGCACGGCGGCTCCCGCGACCGGCTGGAGATCTCTCCGAACCTGTGGGCGGGTGTGGGGCTCGTGCGCGGTGGCGCGGGCACCGCCCTCGTGGGCAGCCATGCCGAGGTCGCCGACCGGATCGAGGACTACCACGCGCTGGGCGTCGAGCACTTCGTGCTCTCCGGGTATCCGCATCTGGAGGAGGCGTACTGGTTCGGGGAGGGAGTGATTCCGGATCTGGCGGCGCGGGGGCTGCTGCCCCGCGCGGCGGCCGTGGGAGGTGGCGCGCCCCTGCTCGTCGCGAGTGGCCGCTGACGGAGACGCGTCGGGTGACTCATCACTCGTCGAAACGGCTCACCGGCGGACATCCTCCGGGAAGATCCCGGACCCCGGTCCGGTTAGTAGATGCGTGAACAACACCGGGGTACGAGCGCGCGAAGTCGACGTCGTCGTCATAGGCGCTGGACAGGCCGGCCTGTCCAGCGCCTTTCACCTGCGGCGGGGCGGTTTCGAGCCCGAGCGGGACTTCGTGGTGCTCGACCACGCGCCGCGTCCCGGCGGCGCCTGGCAGTTCCGCTGGCCCTCGCTGACGTACGGCAAAGTGCACGGGATGCACTCCCTGCCCGGCATGGAACTGACGGACGCGGACCCGGCGCGCCCGTCCTCCGAGGTCATCGCGGAGTACTTCGACACCTACGAGCGCACCTTCGACCTGCGGGTGCGGCGGCCGGTCGAGGTGAAGGCCGTACGCGAGGGCGAGGGCGGGCGGCTGCTCGTCGAGACGGACGACGGTACGTGGTCGGCGCGGGCGCTGATCAACGCGACGGGCACCTGGGACAGGCCGTTCTGGCCGCGCTATCCGGGCCAGGAGACCTTCCGGGGGCGGCAGTTGCACACCGCGCAGTACCCCGGTCCCGAAGCTTTCGCCGGACAGCGGGTGGTCGTCGTGGGCGGCGGCGCGTCCGGCACCCAGCATCTGATGGAGATCGCCCCGTACGCCGCCGGGACCACGTGGGTGACGCGGCGTCCGCCCGTCTTCCGTGAGGGTCCCTTCACCGAGGAATTCGGCCGGGCCGCTGTCGCGCTCGTCGAGGAGCGGGTCCGTCAGGGGCTGCCGCCCAAGAGTGTCGTCTCGGTCACCGGGCTGCCCTTGAACGACGCGATCCGGCAGGCACTGGCCGACGGCGTGCTGGACCGGCAGCCGATGTTCGACCGGATCGCGCCCGACGGCGTCGAATGGAACGACGGCCGTCACGTGGACGCCGATGTCATCCTGTGGGCGACCGGCTTCCGGGCCGCCATCGACCATCTGGCACCTCTGCGGCTGCGCGAACCGGGCGGCGGCATCCGCGTCGAGGCGACGCGCGCGGTCGCCGATCCGCGCATCCATCTGGTCGGGTACGGCCCCTCGGCCAGCACCATCGGCGCCAACCGGGCCGGACGCGCGGCGGTACGGGACATCAGGCGGCTGCTGGCGGGGGTGCCGACCGCCGCGTGATGTCCGGTACGCCGGCTCAGCGAGGGGCGGTGACGGAAGCGGTGGAGGCAGTCGAGGCAGTGGGAGCGGTGGAGGCTGTGGAGGCGGTGGCAGTGCCGGTGACAGGGGCGGCGGGAGACGCGCTGCTGCGGATCTGGTTGAACTCGGCGACGTTCCGCTGGTGTTCCTCGTAGCTGGCCGTGAAGCGGGTGTCGCCCGGCTTGACCGTCACGAAGTACAGCCAGTCGCCCGGGGTCGGCGTGATCGCGGCGCGCATCGCCTCTTCGCCGGGGTTGGCGATCGGCGTGGGCGGCAGACCCATCCGCTGATACGAGTTGTAGGGGCTGTTGATCCTCGTGTCGCTCTGGCTGGTGTTCAGGGTGGAGCGGTTCAGCGCGTAGTTGATGGTGGAGTCCATCTGCAGCGGCATGCCCCGCTCCAGGCGGTTGAAGATGACCCGGGCCACCTTGCCCATGTCCGCCTTGGTCGCCGCCTCGGACTGGACGATGCTCGCGATGGTGACCGCCTGATAGACGTTCATCGCGTTGCGCTGCGCCCCGGCGGCGACCGGGGTCCCGTTGAACTTCAGGTTCGCGGTGTTGACCATGTACGACAGCAGCGACTCCGGAGTCGCCTTCTTGTCGAGCGGATACGTCGCCGGGAAGAGGTACCCCTCGGGGTTGCCCTCGGCGTCGTTCGGCAGCTTCAGGTTGGCCTTCCCGAGGGACTTCTTGGTGGTGCCCGCGGGCAACCGGAGGGCCTTGTCGACGGCCTCGTAGACCTGGCCGGAGCGCCAGCCCTCCGGGATGACGAGGGACGTCGGCTGCGCGACCTCGCCGCCTCCCATCGTCAGCAGCGGCACCGCCACGGCGGTGGCCGCCACGACGGCTCCGGTCGTGATGAGGGCGACCCGGCCCCGTCGCGTCAGTCGAATCGTGCTCCGTGGCGGAGTGTTCATCTGCATGCGGGCACGTTAACCCGCTAATGCCACCAAACCCGGCATATCGTCATCTTGTCGGCTCCAGTTGGGCGTCCCGGCGGACAAGGGCGGCGTAGCGCCCTTCCTGCTCCAACAGCTCCTCGTGCGTGCCGCGTTCGACGGTGTGACCGGAGTCGAGGACCACGATCTGGTCGGCACCCCGAATGGTGGACAGCCGGTGCGCGATGGTGAGCGTGGTGCGGTTGGCCGACAGGGCGTCGATGGCCTCCTGGACGGCGTGCTCCGTACGGGTGTCCAGGGCGCTGGTCGCCTCGTCGAGGATGAGCACCGGCGGGTCGCGCAGGATCGTACGGGCGATGGCGAGGCGCTGCTTCTCACCGCCGGAGAAGCGGTGGCCGCGCTCGCCGACGACCGTGTCGTACCCGTCGGGCAGGGACGCGATGTGCTCGTGGATCTGGGCCGCCCGAGCCGCCGCGTACAGCTCCTCGTCGGTGGCGTCCGGCTTGGCGAACCGCAGGTTCTCGGCGACCGAGGCGTGGAAGAGGTACGTCTCCTGGGAGACGACGCCGATCGCGCGCGCGAGCGTGTCGAAGTCCAGGTCGCGTACGTCGACCCCGTCAAGCGTGACGCGGCCGCCCGTGACGTCGTACAGCCGCGGCACCAGATAGCTGAGCGTGGACTTGCCGGAGCCGGTCGGGCCGACGACGGCGAGGCTGCCGCCCGCGGGGACGGTGATGTCGATGCCGTCGAGGATCGGGCCGCTCTTGTCGTCGTAGCGGAACTCGACGCCCTCGAGGCGGATCTCGCCCTTGACCTGGTCGAGGTGGACCGGGCGCTCGGGCTCGGTGATGTCGATGGGCAGGTCGAGGTACTCGAAGATGCGCTGGAAGAGGGCGAGCGAGGTCTGGATCTGGACACCCGTCGAGAGCAGGCTGACCGCCGGCCGGAACAGGCCCTGCTGGAGCGAGACGAAGGCGACGAGCGTGCCGATCGATATCGAGGAACCCTCGAGCTGGAAGGCGATGCCCGCGGTCCAGTAGATGACGGCGGGCATGGCGGCCATGACGATGCCGATGACGGACATCCGCCAGCGTCCCGCCATGTTCGACCTCACTTCGAGGTCGACCAGACTCTCGGACTCCTCCGCGAAGGACTTCGTGAGCGAGTCGGCGCGGCCCATCGTGCGGCCGAGCAGGATGCCGCTGACGGAGAGCGACTCGGTGACCGTGGCGGCCATCGCGGCCATCTGCTTCTGGCGCTGGGTGGTGATCTTCTTGCGTTCGTTGCCGACGCGGCGGCTGATCCACACGAACACCGGCAGCAGGAGCAGCGAGACGGCGGTGAGGCGCCAGTCCAGGGCGATCATCGCGACGATGGTGGCGACCACACTGGTCAGGTTGGAGACCAGCGAGGTGGCGGTGGAGGTGACGGTCGCCTGCATCCCGCCGATGTCGTTGGCGATGCGCGACTGGACCTCACCCGTGCGGGTTCTGGTGAAGAAGGCGAGCGACATGCGCTGGAGCCGGCCGTAGACGGCGGTGCGCAGGTCGTGCATGACGCGCTGGCCGACGGTGGTGGAGATGAGGGTCTGCAGCACGCCGAAGACGCCGGTGAGGACGGCACTGAGGATCATGCCGAGCGCGAGCAGGCTCAGCAGGCCGGTGCGGCCCTGGGGGATCGCGACGTCCAGGATCTCCCTCAGCAGGAAGGGCGTGGCGACGGAGACGAGGGACGCGGCGCCGACCAGCAGGCCGACGATCGCGAGGCGGCCCCGGTAGGGGCGGAAGAGTTTCAGGATGCGGCGCACCTGCCGCGGCTGTTCCGCGTCGGCAGATGTCGGGGTCCAGGTGGGTTCGTCGGGACGCAATGGGCTCCTACAGGAGTGAGGTGACAGGGACAGAAGTGTCGCTCGCTCCAGTGACGCTGGGGCGAGCGAGGAAATGACGATTGGCGGAGCTTAGCTCATTGTTACCTATACTCACAATGAACTGCATCCTGATATTGTTCCCGCATGACCACCCCCGATGCCGACGGCCTGCTGGCCGAGCAGCTACTGCGGCTGACGCGCCGCGTGCACCGCATCCAGAAGCGCCATCTGGAGCAGCGCGAGCTGGGCATCACACCGGCCCAGTCCCGGCTGCTGCGCACCCTCGCGCACTACAGCTCGCCACCCCGCATGGCCGATCTCGCCGAGCGCCTGGAAGTGGTGCCCCGCGCCGTCACCTCCCTGGTCGACGGCCTGGAGGCGAGCGGCAAGGTGCGCCGGGTCCCCGACCCCACCAACCGGCGCGTGATCCGCATCGAGGTCACGGACGACGGACGCAGGGCGCTGCGGGAGCTGCGCGGCGCGCGCCGGTCGGCCGCGGAGGAGATCCTGGCTCCATTGACGGACGAGCAGCGCGAGGTGCTCGGCGGGCTGCTGGACACCCTGGTGGACGGCGCGCCCAGGATGGAGCACCGCTGCTGAATCGGTAGGAGTGGTGCGCGATGCCGTTGCTGGAGCCGGAGCCGGATGCCCTGCGCCCCGCCGCGCGCCCCGAGGCCCCCTCGCCCGACCGGGTCCCCGACGACCGTGCCGGGGGTACGCCCGAGCCTCTGCGCGGCGACCTGATCGCGCTGCTCGGCGCCGACAAGGTGCTCACCGGGATCTCCGACCTCGTCCGGTACGCCTCCGACGCCAGCCCCTACCGCTTCGTCCCCCGGGTCGTCGTGGTCCCCGAGGACATCGACGACGTCTCGGCCGTGCTGTCGTACGCGCACGGGAAGGGCCGCGAGGTGGTCTTCCGCGCGGCCGGGACCTCACTGAACGGCCAGGCGCAGGGCGAGGACATCCTCGTCGACGTGCGCAGGCACTGGACCGGCGTCGAGGTCCTGGACGGCGGCCGGCGGGCCCGCATCGGGCCCGGTACGACCGTCGCCCGCGCCAATGCCGCGCTCGCCCGGCACGGACGCGTGCTCGGCCCGACCCGGCGAGCGCGGTCGCCTGCACCGTCGGCGGGGTCGTCGCGAACAACGCCTCGGGTATGACGGCGGGCACTACCCGGAACGCGTACCGCACGCTCGCCTCCCTCACCATCGTGCTGCCGACCGGCACGGTCGTGGACACGGCGAAGCCGGACGCCGACGAACAGCTGGCGCATGCCGAGCCGGCCGTGTGCGCCGGGCTGATGAAGCTCAAGGCGGAGATCGAGTCCGACCCCGAACTGGTCGCCCGCATCCGCGCCAAGTACGCGATCAAGAACACCAACGGCTACCGCCTGGACGCGTTCCTGGACGGTTCGACACCCGTCGAGATCCTGCGCGGCCTGATGGTGGGCTCCGAGGGCACCTTCGGCTTCATCTCGGAGGTCGTCTTCGACACACTGCCGCTGGACCGGTGTGTCACCACCGGGCTGCTCTTCTTCCCCTCGCTGCCGGCCGCGGCCGGCGCCGTGCCCCTGTTCAACGAGGCGGGCGCGCTCGCCGTCGAGCTGATGGACGGCAACACGCTGCGCGCCTCGGTGAGCGTCGAGGGCGTACCAGCGGACTGGGCCGCACTGCCCAGGTCGACGGCGGCGCTCCTGGTGGAGTTCCGCGCTCCGGACGCGTCCCGGCAGGAGGCGTACGAGGAAGCGGCCCTCGAAGTGCTGAAGGGGCTCGCGCTGGTCTCCCCCGTCGCCTCGGTGACGAACGCCTTCACCCGAGACCCGAAGACCATCGCGGGCTACTGGAAGGCCCGCAAGGCGTTCGTCACAGCGGTCGGCGGTGCGCGTCCGTCCGGGACCACGCTGATCACCGAGGACTTCGCGGTGCCTCCGGAACGGCTGGCGGAGGCCTGTGCGGCACTGCTCGAACTCCAGACGCGGCACGGCTTCGACGCGGCCGTCGCGGGTCACGCCGCGCACGGCAATCTGCACTTCCTGCTCGCCTTCGACGCGTCCCGGGCGGCCGATGTCGCGCGGTACGCCTCCTTCATGGACGACTTCTGCCGACTGACGGTCGAGCGCTTCGACGGCTCCCTGAAGGCCGAGCACGCCACGGGCCGGAACATCGCGCCGTTCCTGGAGCTCGAATGGGGCCAAAGGGCGACGGAGTTGATGTGGCGGACGAAGCGGGTGATCGATCCGGACGGGGTGCTCGCGCCGCGCATCGTACTCGACCGTGATCCGCTCGCGCATCTGCGGGGCCTCAAGACGATTCCGCGGGTCGAGCCGATCGCCGACCCCTGCATCGAGTGCGGCTTCTGCGAACCGACCTGCCCCAGCCAGGATCTGACGACCACGCCGCGCCAACGGATCGTGCTGCGCCGGGAGATGATGCGCCAGCCCGACGGTTCCCCGGTCGAGGACGGCCTCCTGGAGGCGTACGGATACGACGCCGTGGACACCTGTGCGGGCGACTCGACGTGCCGGCTCGCCTGCCCGGTCGGCATCGACACGGGCGCGCTGATGAAGGGCTTCCGGCACGCACGGCACTCGCCGCGCGAGGAGAAGGCGGCGGCGCTCGCCGCGCGGAACTTCCGGGTGGTCGAGGCGGCGGCGCGGCGGGCCGTGGCCGCCGCGGACCGGATCGGCGAGCGATGGGCGGGCGCCGCGACGCGCGCGGCACGCAAGGCGGTACGGCCGGATCTCGTGCCCGAGTGGCTGCCGGGAATCCCGGGAGCGGCCTCCGCGAAACTGCCCCGCACCGCGCGCGTGGGAGCCACCGCCGTCTACTACCCGGCCTGCGTCAACCGCATCTTCGCCAGCCCTGGGGACGTGTCGCTCGCCCAGGCCGTCGTCGCGGTGTCCACGCGCGCGGGGAGGCCGGTTTGGATTCCGGACGATGTCGCGGGGACGTGCTGCGCGACGATCTGGCACTCCAAGGGGTACGACACGGGCAACGCCGTCATGGCCAATCGCATCGTCGAGGCCGCCTGGGGGTGGACGGCGGGCGGCAAACTGCCCCTCGTCGTGGACGCCTCGTCCTGCACGCTCGGCCTCGCGCACGAGGTCGTGCCGTATCTGACCGCCGACAACCGCGAGCTGCACGCCGAGTTGACGGTCGTCGACTCCCTGGTGTGGGCCGCCGACGAGCTGCTCCCCCACCTCACCGTGCTCCGGAGGGTCGGCTCCGCGGTGCTCCACCCCACCTGTTCCATGCGCCACTTGGGCGACGAGGCACAGCTGCGCGCGGTCGCCGAGGCCTGCGCCGAGGAGGTGGTCGTTCCGGACGACGCCGGGTGCTGCGCCTTCGCGGGCGACCGCGGCATGCTCCACAAGGAGCTCACCGAGTCGGCCACCCGCAAGGAGGCCGCGTTCGTGGGCTCGCGCCCCTTCGACGCGCACCTTTCGGCGAACCGTATGTGCGAGGTGGGGATGGACCACGCGACGGGCCGCGGCTACTACTCCGTACTGCTGGAGTTGGAGCGCGCGACCCGTCCTGAATCGGTCAACTGACCTCGGGCGCGGGTTCCTTGACCGCGACGGCTTGAGCGGGCACGTCGGCCTTGGCCGCCGGCTCAGGCTCCAGGTCCAGGTCCAGGTCCAGGTCCGACTCCGGCTCCGGCTCCGGCTCCGGCTCCGGCTCCGGCTGTGCGGGCGCCTCGGCCCGTGGCTCGTCCTCCTCCACGAACGCGATCTCGCCGTCCAGCACCTTCTTGGCCCGTTCCAGGTCGAGCGCGCCCTCCCAGCGGGACACCGCGAAGACGGCGACGCAGTTGCCGAGCAGGTTGGTGGCGACGCGCATGGAGTCCATGATCCGGTCGACGCCGAGCAGGAGCGCGACCGCTCCGGCGGGGATGACGCCGAGGGAGGACGCGGTCGCCGACAGGGCGAGGAAGGCCGAACCCGGTACGCCCGCCATGCCCTTGCTGGTCAGCATGAGCACCAGGACGACGGTGATCTGCTGGCTCAGGGAGAGGTCCACGCCCACGGCCTGGGCGATGAACAGCGTGCCGATGGAGAGGTAGATCGAGGCGCCGTCGAGGTTGAACGAGTACCCCGTGGGCAGCACCAGGCCCACCGCGTCGTCCCGGGCACCCGCCTGGCGGAGCTTCTGCATCATGCGCGGCATCACGGTCTCGCTGGACGCGGTGCCGAGGGCGAGCAGCATCTCCGCGCGGGTGTAGCGGACGAACTTCCACAGACTGAGCCCGGTGACCAGCTTCAGCGCGACGGCGAGCAGCGCGAGGAACAGCAGCGCGACCGCGTAGCACAGGATGATCAGCTTGCCGTACGTCTTGATCACGCCGAGCCCGTACTCGCCGACCAGGTGGACCATCGCACCGAACACCGCGAGGGGGGCCAGCTTCATGACGAAGCCGACGATCGCGAAGATGATCTCCTGGGCCTGCTCGATGGCGGGCAGGATCTTGGGCACCTTGGTGGTGCCGAGGTGCAGCAGCGCGGCGCCCGTCAGACACGCCAGCACCAGGACTTGGAGCAGCGAGTTCTCGGCGAACGCGCCGACGGCGCTCTGGGGCAGCGCGTTCAGGATGAACTCGCTGGTCGAGGGCAGCGAACCGCCTGCGGTCTTGCCCTCGATCGCCGAGGCGTCGAGCTTCGACGGGTCGACGTTCATGCCCGAGCCCGGGCTGACAACGTTGGCAGCGATCAGGCCGATGAGCAGCGCAGCCGTGGACGCGACCTCGAACCAGATCAGGGACTTGAGCCCGATCCGCCCGAAGGCCTTCAGATTGCCGGCCTTGGCGATGCCGACGACGACCACGCAGAACACGAGCGGCGAGATCACGGTCTTGATGAGACGTACGAAACCGTCGCCGAGCGGCTGGAAGGTCGTGGCCGTGTCGGGCCACAACCTTCCGACGACGATTCCGAGCACGAGGGCGCAGGCGACCTGCGCGAACAATGAGGTACGCAGTATGCGTGCGACGCGTCGCGGGGACGGTACAGACGGCGGCACGGGGGACTCCTCCAGGGGGACTTCTGGTATGCGGAAAAGCGCTTCCGCGCTGATCACTATTGAGGAGTTCCCCGTGCCGCCGGATACCTCTGTGTCACGTCCATGTAAATCATGGAACAGAGGCACCATTCCCGCTCAGCAGTCGCTGCGGTCTCAGCAGTTGCTGCGGTCTTCCGTCAGCACGCCCTGCACGGTGGTCACCTTCCGGTCGTAGCACCCGGCTGAGCCGTACAGCCGATAGCGCTCGCTCGTCGCTGCGACCGCATGACGCTGGTCCCGCGGCACGTTCGCCGTATACGTGGCATCGCCCGTATAGGTGTCGTCGAGCCGGGACCACGCGGTGCGCCGCCCGCCGCGCGTCTCCACCACGGCCGCCCGGTCGCCGAGCGTCAGGACGGTCCGCAGCCGGTCGTCCGCGCCGAGAGTCGTCGTGCCGTCCATCGCGTACGTGCGCTGGGTGCGCGTCGTCCTGGCCGGCCCTCGTCCGTCGACGGTGACCGTCTCGTCGTCGGTCCAGGTCGCCTTGAGCCCGTCCGTGTTCTCACCGTCCGTCCAGCGGTGCACGGAGGTGTTCGCCAGCACCCGCCGGACGGTGGTCTTCACGCGGCCGTGCGAGGTGTCGACGTACCCGGAGACCGTCAGCCCATGCCCGCCCTCGGTGTCGAGGCGGTTCTCCGAACCGGGCGTGTACGTCGACGAGTTGGCCAGGTCGCCCGCCTTGACCTCGGTGAGCGCGCCGCTCACGTGCTCGCTCTTCGCGTCCTGCCAGACGAGGACGTTGACCGGGGCGCTCCAGCCGGTCTGCCCCTGGGGAACGCCCACGACGGAGACGTCGACCCGGTGCGGACGGCCGTCGTTCAGGAGCCCGGCGAAGGGTGTCAGGTCGTACTCGATGGGCTTGACGTCGAAGGCGCGCGGGCCCGGAATCACGTACCAGAGGAAGGGGTTGGACCAGCCGCCGGTCCACACGGTCGGGAACGGCTCGGCGATACCGGCGAGTTGACCGTCGACCTTGATCTGCACCTCGCGGTAGGGACCGTTGTCCGCCTGGCAGGAGTACGGGGCCGAGTCCGGCACCGTCAGATACCAGAACTCCTCGCAGCCGCCACCGGACCCGGTCGCGTACACCTCGGCGACGATGCGCTCACTGTTGCGCGGTGTGGTGAGGGTCCCGTCCTGGAGGGTGAGGACCCGGTCGGGGGTGGCCGCCGCCGGCTTGGCGGGCTGTTCGGCGGCGTAGAAGGTGAGCGTGGCCTTGACGTCGAGGACTCCGGTGTACGTGTCGTCGACGACGTTCCCTATCAGCATCTCGACGTCGCGGCTCTGCCGGAAGGTGTCGCTGTAGCGGGTCACGTCCTTCTCGACGGACCACTCGATGCCGTCGGGCGAGGGCTCCGGAGTGGACGTGCGGAAGATCTCGACCCCGCCGATGTGCAGATAGCCGAGCCGGTCGAACTGCCGCCCCTTGACCTTGCCGTCGAGCCGCAGCACCACCTTGCTCCAGCGGTCACCGCAACCGCTCGGCGGCGCGTACGTGCCCTGGTACGGCGTGAAGTCGCGGAACTGCGCCTCGGCGACCGTCACTTCGCAGGACTTGGTGGCGGGCGCGGCGATCGGTGGGGCGGCGGTCAGGGGGTCGTGCCAGTCGGTGCCGAACTCGGCGGGAGGGTCCGCGAGTTGAGTGGCCGAGACCGGTGCCGCCCCGAGGAAGGCGCTCGCCACGAGGGTCACCCCGGCGAGCATGGACATGATGAGCCGTCTTCTCATGTGCGGTGTTCTACGGGGCGGTTGACCCGTCCCGCAATGGGCACTCGGGACGGCGCGCGCACGAGGACGGGGGCGGAACGGGGGCCCCACGTCGTGGTGCCCCCGTTCCGCCACGAGGACTAGGCGTTCAGATCCACCCTGTCCCCCATCACCACGACAGGATGCTGATCCGGGTCGAGCGTGCGCAGCAGATACTCCATGGCCGACTCGGACACGGTCACACACCCGGACGTGCCGCTGTCGTGGTCCAGGTGCAGCCAGATCTCGCCGCCCTTCGACTGCCCCAGGGGGCGGTGCGGGTCCTCGGGCGGGGCGCCCACGCGGCGGTTGTAGTTGATGGCGATGACGTAGTCGAAGTCGTGCCAGTGCGACTCGGCCCAGTCGTACGGCGCCTGATAGGTCTCCGACTGGTCGTACGGGAGCAGGGCACCCGGGTCGTCGAGCACTCCGCCCGCGTCGGTGAGCGTGAACACCCCGACGGGGCTGCGCTTGTCGTTCTCGTGGTGGTCGGTGGTCCAGCCTCTGGTCCCGTTGTGCGCCGGCCACCTACGGGTCTCGTCCCAGGTGGAACCGGACTTCGTGTACAGGACGACGGTGGAGTCGGCGGAGTTCTTGCCCTCGCCGTAGACCGCGACGACCTGGCGGGAGGCGGGCGGGATCCGCTGCTGCAACCGGTCGCCGACGTCAGGGATGCGTGTCAGGTCGACGGTCTGCGGCGGGGAGTGGCCGGCATGGCCGCCGGGCCCTCCGGTGCCCTTCGTCCCGCTCCCATTCGCGCTCGCGCCCCCGCCGCCTTGGCCACCGCAGGCCGACAGAGCGACGACAAGGACACCACAAGCCGCCGCGGCGAGCCCCGCACGCATCGCGCCGCTCTTTCGTACGCGGCCCATCCTGTTCTTTCGCATACGGCACATAGTCGCACCAATCGCCCACCATCTGCTTCCCGGCCATTCGCCGACGGTGGGGCCGAATCCATGCCCTGCGGCGAAAAATCGTTTGCCTCCGACCACGCTGCGACGCGAACCTTTCACGGTTTGTTGCCGGCCTTCACGGCCGGCCGGTTGCCGAAAACCGCGGCTCCCGCCACCCCCTGACACGAGCCACTGGGACGTCATGCAGATTCAAGACCTTCCGTATCCCGACCCGGGTGTGCCGGACGCACGCTCGGGTCCCCGATTCCTGTGGTGGCTCGGCCGGAATCAGCTCGGTGGGCAGTTCAAGGCCCTCGCCTGGGGCCTGCTGCACTTCGTGGCCGTCTCCGGGCTGCCGTTCTGCGTCGGCCTCGCCATCCAGGCCGTCGTCGACCGCTCCGGCACCAGGCTCGCCCTGACGGGCGGGCTGATGGTGCTCTGCGGCTTGGGCATCGCGCTGGGCGACACCATGCTGCACCGCACGGCGGTCACCAACTGGATCACGGCGGCCGCGCGCGTCCAGCAGCTGCTGGCCCGCAAGACCGCCCAGCTGGGCTCCGCGCTGACGCGGCGCGTCGCGGCCGGCGAGGTCGTCGCGGTCTCCACCGGCGACGTCGAGAAGATCGGCTGGTTCGTGGAGGCCCTGTCGCGCTTCGCGGCGGCCGCCCTGACCGTGGTGCTGGTCTGCGTCGCGCTGGTCGTCTACCAGCCGGCGCTCGGCGTGATCGTCGCCGTGGGCATGCCTGTCCTGGCGCTCGCCGTGCTGCCGCTGCTGCCCCGCGCCACCCGGCGCGCCGACTTCCAGCGCGAGAAGGCCGGACGCGCCACCGAACTGGCCTCGGACACCGTCGCGGGCCTGCGTGTACTGCGCGGCATCGGCGGCGAGGAGCTCTTCCTCGACCGCTACCGCCGTGCCTCCCAGGAGGTCCGCCGGGCAGCCGTGCGCAGCGCCCGGATGTGGTCGCTGATCAGCGCGATCCAGGTACTGCTGCCCGGTCTGCTGTTGATCGCCGTCGTGTGGCGCGGCGTGCATCTGGCCCGCGACGGCAAGATCACGGTCGGCGAACTGGTCACCGTGTACAGCGCCGTCATGCTGCTCACCTATCCGCTGCGGCACTTCGAGGAGATCGCCATGGCGTACTCCTTCTCGCGTCCGTCCGCCAAGCGGGCCGCCCGGGTGCTGTCCCTCGAACGAGCGATGGACAGCGACGGATCTCGCGCGGCCGAGGTGCCGGGCGGCGATCTGTACGACCCCTCGACCGGGCTGCTGGCGCCCTCCGGCCGGCTCACCGCCGTGGTGTGCGGGGACCCGGACACGGCGGGGCTGCTGGCCGAGCGGCTGGGCGGGCACCCTTCCGAGGAGGGCACCTCGGCGCTCCTGGGGGGCGTACCGCTGGACGAACTGCCGTTGGACTCCGCCCGCAGCGCCGTCCTCGTCCAGGACAAGGACCCGGTGCTGCTGTCCGGCTCGCTGCGCGAGCTGCTCGACGTCCCCGCGTCCGGTCTCGTCACCGCCGAGGACGCCCTGGCCGCCGCGCAGTGCGGCGACGTCCTGGACGCGCTGGCGCAGGGGTCGCTGGACGCCGAGGACCCGATGGACGCCCGGATCACCGAACGCGGACGCTCCCTGTCGGGCGGCCAGCGCCAGCGTCTGGCGCTCGCCCGCTCGCTGCTCACGGACCCCGAGGTACTCGTCCTGGACGAGCCGACGTCCGCCGTCGACTCGCACACCGAGGCCCGGATCGCCGACGGCGTGCGCTCCCTGCGCGCCGGGCGCACGACGGTGGTCTTCACCTCCTCTCCGCTGCTCCTGGACCACGCGGACCGGGTCGTGCTGGTCCACGAGGGCGAGGTCGCGGCGGTCGGCGTGCACCGCGAACTGGTGCGCGGCGAACCGCGTTACCGGGCCGTGGTGACCCGGGAGACCGAGGACGAGGCCGCCCTGGACGACGTTCTGGAAGCACTGGAAGAAATCGAGGAGAGCGCATGATCGGCGTGGCGCCACCGGCGTACGACCCGGCCGCCCCGACGACGGCGAACACCCTGCCCGTCGGCGCGCCCGCGACCGTACGCGCCTACGTGGCCGAACTGTTCCAACGGCACCGCAGGGCCTTCCTGCTCCTGGTCGCCGTCAACACCGTGGCCGTCGTCGCCTCGATGGCCGGGCCCTATCTGCTGGGCTCGGTCGTCGAGCGGGTCTCGGACCACGCGCGCGAGCTCCATCTGGAGCGCACCGTCGCGCTGTTCGTCGTCGCCCTCGTCGTCCAGGCCGTGTTCGTACGAGCGGTACGACTGCGCGGGGCCGTGCTCGGCGAGCGGATGCTGGCCGATCTGCGCGAGGACTTCCTCGTACGGTCGGTCGGGCTGCCGCCCGGCGTCCTGGAGCGGGCCGGGACCGGCGATCTGCTGTCCCGCATCACGACCGACATCGACCGGCTCGCCAACGCGATGCGCGAGGCGGTGCCGCAGCTGGCCATCGGTGTGGTGTGGGCGGCGCTGCTGCTCGGCGGACTCGCCGTGACCGCGCCGGCGCTCGCCCCCGCCGTGCTGGTCGCCGTGCCGCTGCTGGTGGTCGGCTGCCGCTGGTACTTCAAGCGCGCGCCGTCCGCCTACCGCTCGGAGGCCGCCGGGTACGCCGCTGTCGCCGCCGTCCTCGCCGAGACGGTCGACGCCGGGCGTACGGTCGAGGCGCACCGCCTGGGCGAACGCCGCATCGACCTGTCGGACCGCCGGGTCAAGGAGTGGACGGCATGGGAGCGGTACACGCTCTGGCTGCGGTCGGTCCTCTTCCCGGTCGTCAGCCTCACGCATGTGACGGTGCTGTGCTCGGTCCTGATGATCGGCGGGGTCTTCGTCCTCCAGGGCTGGATCGGTGTGGGCCAGCTGACGACGGGCACGCTCATCGCACAGATGCTCGTCGACCCGGTGGGCCTGATCCTGCGGTGGTACGACGAGCTGCAGGTCGCCCAGGTCTCGCTGGCCCGCCTTGTCGGTGTCCGGGACATCGAGCCGGCCGCGGGCGATCCGGCCGTGGCCCCGAACGGGCGCGACGTCCACGCGGACCGGGTGCACTTCGGCTACCGGGCCGGAGTGGACGTGCTGCGCGAGGTCTCCCTGGAGGTCGCGCCCGGCACCCGGCTCGCCCTGGTCGGCCCGTCCGGCGCGGGCAAGTCCACGCTGGGCAGGCTGCTCGCCGGGATCTACGCGCCCCGGGACGGCCGGATCACGCTCGGCGGCGCCGAACTGTCTCGGATGCCCGCCGAGGAGGTCCGCTCCCACGTGGCCCTGGTCAACCAGGAACACCACGTCTTCGTGGGCTCCCTGCGCGACAACCTGCTGCTCGCCCGGACCGGCGCCGCCGACGCCGAGCTGTGGGCGGCGCTCGGCGCGGTCGACGCGGACGGCTGGGCCCGGGCCCTCGGCGACGGCCTGGACACCGAGGTCGGCTCCGGCGGGGTGGCGCTCACCCCGGCCCAGGCCCAGCAGATCGCGCTGGCCCGGCTGGTGCTGGCCGATCCGCACACGCTGGTTCTGGACGAGGCGACCTCGCTCCTCGACCCGCGCGCGGCACGCCATCTGGAGCGCTCACTGGCGCGTGTCCTCGACGGCCGCACCGTCGTCGCCATCGCGCACCGGCTGCACACCGCGCATGACGCGGATGTCATCGCCGTCGTGGAGAACGGCCGGATCAGCGAGCTGGGCAGCCACGACCAGCTGGTCGCGGCGGAGGGTGCGTACGCGGCGCTGTGGCGGTCCTGGCACGGGTGAGCGAGCGCTGCCGGTGCGGTCCGCGCTCACACGTGGGAGCGGTCGCACCGGCGCCCCGGGCCTGTATCCGTGGGCATGCCCGTCCCACATCGGACCGTGTGGCGTTGCGCGGTGCCGAAGGGGGGTGGAAGGCTGGATGTGGGCACCGGCTCGGGGGACTCCCGGGAACCACCCGTTCGCGCGGAGTGACGCCTGTGTCCAGTGGCCCGTGCGCCGCCGTCCAGTGCGGCGGCACCGGACCCCGCCCGCACCCCCTGGAGGTAGCCGTGAACAGCGCCGACGGATGGGGAGACGACGTCTACCAGCCCGACGGATCCGAGGTACAGGACGACGCGGGGCTGCTCGACGCCGAGGACACCCTGCTCGCCGACGGCGTCGGCGATCCCCTCGACCGGGGCTGGTCGCCACCGGAGCGACCGTGGGCGGTGGAGCACTCCGGCGTGACCGCCGCCGAGCGCCAGGAGGGCGAGACCCTGGACCAGCGCCTGGCGGAGGAACTGCCCGACGTCGCGGAACCCGACGGAGACGGCATCGGCGACTGCGAGGGCACCGACGGCGAACCCCTC
This sequence comes from Streptomyces sp. NBC_00775, assembly GCF_036347135.1. Lineage (NCBI taxonomy): Bacteria > Bacillati > Actinomycetota > Actinomycetes > Kitasatosporales > Streptomycetaceae > Streptomyces > Streptomyces sp. NBC_00775. Next base: position 9,361,794 of record NZ_CP108938.1, on the reverse strand, counting down.
GACAACGAGGTGGGCGCCCTGCGCTCCGGCCGTCTCGTGGCCCCCGACGAAGGCGCCCATGAGGACGAGGAGAGCGGGCTCATCGCCACGGACGTGGGCATCGACGGAGCCGCCGCCTCGGCCGAGGAAGCCGCGATGCACATCGTGGACGAGGACTCCCTGTCCGGCTGACCGATCCCCCGCCCCTCTCCCCCAAGGAGCACCCATGCAGCAGGACAAGCAGCCCGCCTACCACCCCGTCGTCTTCCGCGACCGCGCCGCCGGCTACGCCTTCCTCACCCGCTCCACCGCCACGAGCGAGCAGACCATCGAGTGGGACGACGGGGAGACCTACCCGGTCGTCGACGTCGAGATCTCCTCGGAAAGCCACCCGTTCTACACGGGCAAGGCCCGGACCGTCGACACGGAGGGCCGCGTCGCTCAGTTCGAGCGGCGGTACGGAGGCGGCGGGCAGGACTCCGGCGGGAGCACCACCGCCTGAGCGAGACGATGTCCCTGGGCCAACCGTCCTGCCGTACGGGCCCGTTGAGAGCGACTCCTCCACCGCCTCGGCGCCACCACAGCCCCGGCTGGACCGCGTCTACAGCTGCCTGGGGTGCCGGCCGCACGAGGACGACACGGGCCGCCCAGCACCTCAGATGACGTTGAGCGCCGCCGCGCACCCCACCCCGCCCAGCAGCATGAACACCGGCATCAGCACCTTGAGCTCCACCCAGCTGCCGGCGCGGAAGCGCATCGCCTTGGGCGGGCCGATCGGGTACCAGCGCTTGCGGCCGATCGGGATGGGCCACAGGACCGGGCATCCGGACACCGTCAGGGCGTCCCCGATGTCGTGCACCAGGGCGCCCAGGACGATCGGGAGCCCGAGCCACAGGTATTCCTGGCCCGGCGCGGTGAACAGCCAGTCCGAGCCGTTGCCCGGCTTGTCCAGGACCCCCGCGAGGATCCACGCGCTGGTCGCGGCCAGCAGCCAGACCAGGATGTCGGCGCTGGAACCACGCGTCGCCCGCCACAGCAGACCCTCGATGGCGAGCACCATGTGGACGAAGAGGATGGCCAGGACCGCCCAGCGGCCGCCGGTGATCGCCACGACCGAGGTGCCCGCACCGATCATCACCGCCCACAGCCAGGTGTGCGTCAGTGTGCGGTGGCCGCCGGAGCGGCGCGGGTCGCCGGGCTTCTTCGTCCCCTTGTAGACGGCGTACGAGAGCTTGTCGACGATCTCGCACAGGCCTCGTGAGACGGGTCCGAAGGCCCGCGAGATGGTGGCCGCCTTGTGATCCAGGTCGGGGGCGAGGGCGGCGCCGGCGCAGATCAGCGCCCCGACCAGGAGGACCGGCCAGGGCATGGTGTGGCCGGCCGCGGCGGCCGCCGCTCCTACGCCGAGCCAGGCCGCGGCTCCCGACAGTGAGTGTGCTGGTCCCATCATGGCCGTTCCCCGCCCCATTCCTCTTGTAACGCTGTCCAGTTGCCCGTGTGCGCCGGCGCTTGGCCGGCGCCACAGCGTAGCGGTCGTGATCTTCCGACCAGCATCCGATTCCCCCATCGAGTGGGTTCACAGGCAAGATGGGGGCGTGACCCTTATCGATCAGCTGCCGCAGACCGCAGACCCCGACGCCCTCTACGAAGCCTTCGAGTCGTGGGCCGGGGAACGCGGTCTCACGCTCTACCCCCATCAGGAGGAGGCGCTGATCGAGGTGGTCTCGGGGGCGAACGTGATCGTCTCGACGCCCACCGGCTCGGGCAAGAGCATGATCGCCGCGGGCGCGCACTTCGCGGCGCTCGCCCGTGACGAGGTCACCTTCTACACGGCGCCGATCAAGGCGCTCGTCTCGGAGAAGTTCTTCGAGCTGTGCAAGATCTTCGGCACCGAGAACGTCGGCATGCTCACCGGCGACGCCTCCGTGAACGCCGACGCCCCCGTCATCTGCTGCACCGCCGAGGTGCTGGCGTCCATCGCGCTGCGCGACGGCAAGCACGCCGACGTCGGCCAGGTCGTCATGGACGAGTTCCACTTCTACGCGGAGGGCGACCGCGGCTGGGCGTGGCAGATCCCGATCCTTGAACTGCCGCAGGCGCAGTTCATCCTGATGTCGGCGACGCTCGGCGACGTCTCGATGTTCGAGAAGGACCTCACCCGGCGCACCGGCCGCCCCACCTCGGTGGTCCGCTCGGCGACCCGGCCCGTGCCCCTCTCCTACGAGTACGTGCTGACTCCGCTGACGGAGACACTCACCGAGCTGCTCGCCACCAAGCAGGCACCCGTCTACATCGTGCACTTCACCCAGGCCCAGGCCGTGGAGCGCGCGCAGGCGCTGATGAGCATCAACATGTGCACGCGGGAGGAGAAGGACCAGATCGCCGAGCTGATCGGCAACTTCCGCTTCACCACCAAGTTCGGCCGCAACCTCTCCCGTTACGTACGCCACGGAATCGGCGTGCACCACGCGGGCATGCTGCCCAAGTACCGCCGCCTGGTGGAGAAACTGGCCCAGGCCGGTCTTCTCAAGGTCATCTGCGGCACGGACACCCTCGGCGTCGGAGTCAACGTCCCGATCCGCACGGTGTTGTTCACGGCCCTGACGAAGTACGACGGCACCCGGGTGCGGACGCTGCGCGCGCGGGAGTTCCACCAGATCGCGGGCCGCGCCGGGCGGGCCGGCTTCGATACGGCGGGCTACGTCGTCGCCCAGGCGCCGGAGCACGTCATCGAGAACGAGAAGTCGCTCGCCAAGGCGGGCGACGACCCGAAGAAGCGCCGCAAGGTGGTGCGCAAGAAGGCTCCCGAGGGCTTCGTCGGCTGGACGGACAACACCTTCGAGAAGCTCATCGCCTCCGAGCCCGAGCCGCTGACCTCGCGCTTCCGCGTGACGCACACCATGCTGCTGTCGGTGATCGCCCGCCCCGGCAACGCCTTCGAGGCCATGCGGCATCTGCTGGAGGACAACCACGAGCCGCGCAAGCAGCAGTTGCGGCACATCCGGCGGGCGATCGCGATCTACCGCTCGCTCCTCGACGGCGGTGTCGTCGAGAAGCTCGACGAACCGGACGCCGAGGGCCGCATCGTGCGGCTCACCGTCGATCTCCAGCAGAACTTCGCCCTCAACCAGCCGCTGTCGACCTTCGCACTCGCCGCGTTCGAGCTCCTGGACCCCGAATCCCCCTCGTACGCCCTCGACATGGTGTCCGTCGTCGAATCCACCCTGGACGACCCGCGGCAGATCCTCGCGGCCCAGCAGAACAAGGCGCGCGGCGAGGCCGTGGCCGCGATGAAGTCGGACGGCGTCGAGTACGAGGAGCGCATGGAGCGGCTCCAGGACGTCTCGTACCCCAAGCCGCTGGAGGAGCTGCTCTTCCACGCGTACAACACCTACCGCAAGAGCCATCCGTGGGTCGGCGACCATCCGCTCTCCCCGAAGTCCGTCATCCGTGACATGTACGAACGGGCCATGACCTTCACCGAGTTCGTCTCCAACTACGAGCTCGCCCGCACCGAGGGCATTGTCCTGCGCTATCTGGCGAGTGCCTACAAGGCTCTTGAACACACCGTCCCGGACGACCTCAAGTCCGAGGACCTGGAGGACCTCATCGCCTGGCTGGGCGAGATGGTGCGCCAGGTCGACTCCAGCCTCCTGGACGAGTGGGAGCAGCTCGCCAACCCCGAGGAGATGACGGCCGAGGAGGCCCAGGAGAAGGCCGACCAGGTCAAGCCGGTCACCGCGAACGCCCGCGCCTTCCGCGTCCTCGTCCGCAACGCCATGTTCCGCCGGGTCGAGCTCGCCGCCCTCGACAATGTCCACGAGCTCGGTGAGATGGACACCGACTCCGGCTGGGACGCCGATGCCTGGGGCGAGGCGATGGACAAGTACTGGGACGAGTACGAGGACCTCGGCACCGGCCCCGACGCCCGCGGCCCCAAGCTGCTGTCGATCGTGGAAGAGCCGCAGAACGGCCTGTGGCGTGTCCGTCAGACCTTCGCCGACCCGAACGGCGACCACGACTGGGGCATCAGCGCGGAGGTCGACCTCGTGGCCTCCGACGCGGAGGGCCGCGCCGTGGTCAAGGTCACCGACGTCGGCCAGCTGTGAGCACGGGAGAATCCCCCACATGACGAACCCAGCCGAGAGACTCGTCGATCTGCTCGACCTGGAGCAGATCGAGGTCAACATCTTCCGTGGCCGCAGCCCGGACGAATCACTGCAGCGGGTCTTCGGTGGCCAGGTGGCGGGCCAGGCCCTGGTCGCCGCCGGGCGCACCACCGAAGGCGACCGGCCGGTGCACTCGCTGCACGCGTACTTCCTGCGCCCGGGCCGGCCGGGCGTGCCGATCGTGTACCAGGTCGAACGGGTCCGGGACGGGCGGTCGTTCACCACCCGTCGTGTCACCGCCGTGCAGCAGGGCCGCACGATCTTCAATCTGACCGCCTCCTTTCACAAGCCTGAGGAAGGGAGCTTCGAGCACCAGCTGCCGCCGGCCCGCGAGGTTCCGGACCCGGAGTCGCTGCCGACGGTGACGCAGGAGATCAAGGAGCATCTGGGCGCGCTCCCCGAGGCGTTGGAGCGCATGGCACGGCGTCAGCCGTTCGACATCCGCTATGCGGACCGGCTGCGCTGGACCCCCGAGGAGATCAAGGACGCCGAGCCGCGCAGCGCGGTGTGGATGCGTGCCGTAGGGCCGCTGGGCGATGACCCGCTGGTGCACACCTGTGCCCTTACGTACGCGAGCGACATGACCCTTCTGGACGCCGTCCGGATCCCGGTGGAACCGCTGTGGGGCCCGCGCGGCTTCGACATGGCCTCGCTGGACCACGCCATGTGGTTCCACCGGCCGTTCCGCGCGGACGAGTGGTTCCTGTACGACCAGGAGTCCCCGATCGCGACGGGCGGTCGCGGGCTGGCCCGCGGGCGCATCTACGACCTGGAGGGACGCCTGCTCGTCTCGGTCGTCCAAGAGGGGCTCTTCCGGGCGCTGTAGGGAAGTGCCGACCCTCCCGGGAGGCTTTTCCGGCACTGCGGGGAAGCGCCTGACCGTCCCGGGAAGGGCTCTTCAGGGCGCTGCGGGACGACACCTGTGACTCAGGGGTTTCTGCGGCGCAGCCACCCGAGCAGCCTCCGTGACCGCTCGGACTCCTCCGTCGAGGGCCGGTCCTCCGTCGAGGGCCGGTCCTCCGTGGTCGGCCGGTCCTCCGTGGTCGGTCGGTCCTCCGTCGTCAGCTGCTCTCCGGCCGTCGGCCGCTCTTCCGGAGCGGTCGGCCCCGGTCGCGAGGCCACTGGTGGTGAGGCCACGAGGGACACGGCCACGGATGGTGGGGCTTTCGCTGTCGGGCGGGGCGCGGCACGGAGCTCCCGGGCTTCGGCGACAGCCTGGCCCAAGTCGGCCCGGAGCCAGCTGATCTCGTCGGGATCCTCGGCCGTCATGATCCGTGAGGCGAGGTGTGCGGCGGGAGAGTCCGGTGCGCCATGAGAGGCCCGCTCGGGCCCGAAACGGTTCAGATAGGCCCGCTCGTACGGATCACTGACGATCTCCGCCACCTGAACGGGGTCGAGCAGGGACGCCACGACCGCGGCCCGTGCCCAGGGATCCTCGGCCTGCCGCAGCAGGAAGCCCATGTGCCGTCCCCGCCAGTTGCGAGGACGCAGGTCCAGACCGGCCTCCAGCTGGTCGCGGAGCCCCTCGGGCGTACGGCCGCTCAGCATCAGGGCATTGTCCTTGTCTGCCGTGAACTGCCGCAGTTCCTCGGCCAGATACAGCCAGACCACCGCCCTATAGCGGTTTAGGTAAAACTTCACCGGAACCACCAGCCCCAGGCGCGCCAGGCGCGTGAACCTGACGGTGGTCACCTCCATGAGGGCGGCGCCCTCCGTGGTGCCGACGACCTTGACACGCTCGCGCAGGGACTCGGGGAAGCCGTCCTCGGAGCGCACCCGGTCGATCTCCGTGCGTGCGACGCGACGTCCACCGCCGCCCTCGTCGGGGACAGTCCGGACGCATCCGAGGTGCAGGGCGAGGTCGAACTCACCGCGCCTGAGTTCCAGTTCTCGTGCGGCGCGGCTGAGTGACGATGTGGCGGACTGGGTCATCGTGTTGCCGGACATGGCGGTTCTCCCCGTGGAGCGAGTTGCTCGCGCTGGCGTGCGCTTGCTTCGAGAAAAACCGTATCCGGCTCGGCCGACATCGCGGCGAGCCTGTGGATAACTCTGACCGCGACGACGTATGCCCAGGTCAGAGGTCTACGGTAGGTGCGCCTTCTGGCTGCCGCGCGTCCACGCGAAGGTGTTCGCCGACGCGGTTCACGAGCAGGGTCATCTCATAGGCGATCTGGCCGATGTCGGCCTCCGCGGCGCTGAGGACACACAGACAGCTGCCGGCGCCGGCGGCGGTGACGAAGAGCACCGCGTCGTCGAACTCGATCATCGTCTGGCGTACTTGCCCCGCACCGAAGTGACGGCCGGAGCCCTTGGCCAGGCTGTGCAGGCCCGACGAGACCGCGGCGAGGTGCTCGGCGTCCTCGCGCCGCAGTCCCGTGCTCGCGCCCGTCACCAGCCCGTCGTTGGACAGCACCAACGCGTGCCGTATGTGTTCGACGCGCCCGGTGAGGTCGTCCAGCAGCCAGCCAAGTCCCGTGTTCTGCGCCATGATCCGGTCTCCCCGTGGTGTCCTTCCCCCTGGCCGGAGGATCTGACCAGCAGCCTTCCCCACAGCCGCCCTCCGAGCAAGGAGGACGGTCGGCATGGCAGAGAACATGACCGACGAGCAATGGCCGGCGTTCGTCCGGCTCCGCCTGGTCTTGGCCGACGTCTCAGCCGACGGAGTCGAGCAGCCGGGCGGTGTGCACCCGCCCGGCGTACTCGACGAGACGGATCAGCACCTCCTTCCCGGAGTCACGGTCACGTGCGTCGCAGAGCACCACGGGCGTCCCTCGGTCGAGGTCGAGGGCGCGGGACACATCCTGAGCGCCGTAAGTGCGGGCGCCCGTGAAGCAGTTGACGGCCACCACGAACGGGATGTGCCGGTGCTCGAAGTAGTCCACCGCGGGGAAGCAGTCTTCGAGCCGCCGGGTGTCCGCGAGAACGACGGCGCCGAGGGCGCCCTGCGACAACTCGTCCCAGAGGAACCAGAACCGGTCCTGGCCCGGGGTTCCGAAGAGGTAGAGCGAGAGACCGGACCTGATGGTGATGCGCCCGAAGTCCATCGCGACAGTCGTCGTGACCTTCTGGTCCACACCGTCGGTGTCGTCCACCGACTGGCCTGCCTCACTCAGCAGTTCCTCGGTGCGCAGCGGCCTGATCTCACTGACCGCGCCCACCAGGGTGGTCTTGCCCACGCCGAATCCGCCGGCGACCAGTATCTTCAATGCCAGGGCGGTCATCTCGCCACCCGAGGCGTCGGAGTTCTCGGAGACCATCGATCACTTCTCTCGGGAGTGCCGACAACGGTCGACGTCGGTACATCTGTGCAGAGTGTGCGTCGGTACATCAGTGCGGGTGTGCGAAGCGTCAGCGCGAGTGTGCGAAGTCAGCATCATGACAACTGCGGCTCCTCTTCGAGGGGTTGGACCGCAATTTGACCGTTGTGACCCGCTCGCGTGCGTTCAGTGCTCGAATGTGGGCACAAAGAGGTCCGGGACAAGCCGACGTGGTTCATCTAGAGCGCCCTCAGCCCCTCGATCACCTCGCGGAGGATCCGCTCGTCGGGCAGTTGCGCGGGCGGCACGGGGCGGCTGACGGTAACGCAGCCCAGTTCCAGCAGATCGCCGAGGAGCACCCTGACCACACCCACCGGCAGGTCGGCGCCCGCGGCCAGTTCGGCCACCGACTGCGTCTCGATACGGCACAGTTCGATCAGCGCCCGGTGCTCCGGGCCGAGCGAGGTGTCGTCGTCGACTCCGGGTGCGCCCGTGTCGAGCGTGACCAGGGCGATCAGGTCGAAGCGCACCCCGGTGGGGCCGGGTTTGGTTCGCCCGCCCGTCATCGCGTAGGGGCGGACGAGCGGTCCGGCCTCGTTGTCGTACCACTGGCTGCCCGGCTGCGGCGGGGCGCCCGGCGTGTCCTCGGTCATCTGCACCGACCGTCCTCGGTCATCCGGCGGCGGGCGGCTGTGCGGCGACCCGCGGCGGCGTGTAGAGGTGCTCGCCCACGCGCTTGACCAGTAGCGCCATCTCGTACGCCACCAGGCCGATGTCGGCCGTGACGGCGGTGAGGACGGCAAGGCACGAACCGTCACCCGCCGCGGCGACGAACAGGAAGCCGTCGTCCATCTCGACCATCGTCTGACGTACGCCGCCGGCACCGAAGTGGCGGCCTGCGCCCTTGGCCAGGCTGTGGAAGCCGGAGGCGACGGCGGCGAGGTGTTCGGCGTCCTCGCGGCGCAGACCGGTGGAGGCGCCCACCGCGAGACCGTCGTTGGACAGCACCACGGCGTGTCGCACTTCGGCCACGCGCAGCACCAAGTCGTCCAGCAGCCAGTCGAGTTCGCCGGACCGCTGGGCGGCCCTCATGCTCGGGTCCTGGATCATGCGGGGTCTCCTTCGCTGCTGTCGCTGCCCGCTTCGGGGTCGGGGGTGGCTCTGAGGCCGGGTGACCTGCCGCTGCCGCGTACCCAGCCGTCGCGGTAGGCCGCCATGCGGTCCCGTACGAGTTCGGGGGTGCGCTCGTCGTCGCCTTCGGGACGCGGCGTTTCCACCGGCTTCTCGGAGCGCTGTTCGCGCAGTTGGGGGGCGAGACTCGCCTGTCGTACCCGCCGTGGAAGGTCGTCGGAGTCTTCGGAGTCGTCCGGAGGACGGTGCAGCCGCAGTGTGGTGACTCCAGGCGGTGGGGTGTCCGACGAGCCGTTCACGGGGGCTTCGGCGACGCTCTGCACCGGGGGCACCAGTGCGGGCCGCTCGGTGACGGCCTGCACGGATTCCTGTTCCGGGGCGGCGGACACGCGCGCGTACTCCCGTTCCGTGGGCTGCCTTCCGGTGGTGTCGGTCCTGCGGGGGGAACGTTCCGCCGCACCGCCGTGCAGCAGGGCCGTGGGGAGCAGAACGACCGCGGTGGTACCGCCGTAGGGCGAGGTCCGCAGGTGCACCTTGATGCCGTGCCGGGCCGCGAGCCTGCTGACCACGAACAGTCCGAGCCGGTCGCTGTCGAACAGGTCGAGCGCCTCGGACTGCTCGATGCGCCGGTTGGCCTCGGCGAGCGTCTCCGCGCCCATGCCGAGCCCCCGGTCCTCGACCTCGACCACGTAGCCGTTGCCGACCGGCTCGCCGGTGATCCGCACCCGGGTGTGGGGCGGCGAGAACTGGGCGGCGTTCTCGACGATCTCCGCCAGGAGGTGCGTGAGGTCGGCCACCGCGGCACCGACCACGGACGCCTCGGGGAGTTGCCGTACCTCCACGCGCGCGTAGTCCTCGACTTCGGAGACGGCCGCGCGGACCACGTTCGTCAGTGAGACCGGCATGCGCCAAGCCCGGCCGGGCGCGGCTCCTGAGAGGATGATCAGGCTCTCCGCGTGACGCCGCATGCGTGTGGTGAGGTGGTCGAGCCGGAACAGGTCGCTCAGCTCGTTCGGATCCTCCGACCTGCGCTCCATGCTGTCCAGCAGGCTCAGTTGACGGTGCACGAGGACCTGACTGCGGCGGGCGAGATTGACGAAGACCCCGGAGATTCCGCTGGCGAGTTCCGCGCGTTCGACGGCGGCGCGCAGGGCGGCCCGGTGCACGGTGCCGAGGGCCTCCGCGACCTGTCCCGTCTCGTCCTCCGCGGGCGGCCCGGGCGGGGCCTCGGCGCGGACGTCGATCTCCTCCCCGGCCCGCAGCTTGCGCATGGCCTGCGGGAGTTTGCGGCGCGCGATCTCCAAGGCGCTGTTGCGCAGGCTCACCAGCTCGATGACGAGGCCGCGTCCGATGCGCACGGAGATGATGAGCGACGCGACGACCGCGGCAAGTCCGAACAGGACCGCGGCACCGGCGGGGGTGAGCACACCGCGAGTGAACGGGTCGGCCCGGTCCGCGACACCGCGGCCCGCGTTCGCCTCGATCGTGCGCATTCCGTCCTGCACGCGCGCGTGGGCCGTGTTCCAGTCGGCCTCCGGCGCGGCGTCGATCGCCTTGCCGCCGGAGCGGGAGACGAGCACCTTGTCCTCGACGGCGCGTACGTCGGTGTACGCGCTCCCTTCCACGAGGTGGTGCCAGGCGGCTCGTTCGGCCCCGCTCAGATCCGCGACGGCGGAGTCGATCAGGGTGCGGCGGGTGTCGACGGCCCCGGTGAACAGCCGTAGCCGCTCGCCATTAAGGCTCCCGGCGAGCCGGGCACTGGACAGCACCGCGTCCTCCTGCGCGAGCGCTTCCCCGGCCCGGGAGAATTCGAGCAGCACGCGCGCGTCGGAGCCGAGGTCGGCGTCCTGGATGCCGGTGAGCGCGCCGCCCACCGCGAAGGCCGTCGAGATGGTCTTGGTGTACTGCCCGTACGCCTCGTCCCATCCGGTACGGCGGTCCAGCACGGCGGTGCGCAGGGACGGCAGGTGCTCGGCTCCGGTGACGAAGGCGTTGAGGCGCCCGGCCACTCCCGCGGGCAGGTCGGCACCGTCGGCGACGGTGTTGTGGTCGCCCAGTCGCAGCTTGGCCACCGCGCGGTCGGTGCGCCGCGCCAGCTCCTTGAGGTCTGCCGACTGTTCGGTGGCGGGGTCGGTGGCGTAGCGGACGGCGGCCGCGCGTTCGGCCTGGAGCGCGGCGACGGCGGCGTCGACCGGGGATCGGACCGTCGAGTCCACGCGCTGCAACTGCCGTAGCCGCGCGACGTCCTGGGCGGTGCTCACCGTGGCGTACGCCCACAGGGCGAGCAGGGAGATGACCGGCACCATGAGCAGACAGACGATCTTGGCTCGTACGGTGCGGGGCCTGACGCGCCACCGTCCCGCGCGCGTGGGTGCCTCTGGCGGCGTCCCCGCGACGGTCTCGTCGGTGTCCGCGTGTTCGTCGGCCGGCGGGCCGGCGTGCGCGCGGCGACCGCGGGCCAAGGGCTGGGGCGGCGGCTCGGCGCCGGCTGTGGGGGTCCTACGGGGTGTACGCATGGCCTCCTCGCTCGGAAAGGTTCGGGGCGTGTCTTCCGGGCCGTCGTGGCTCCGGGCCCGCCACTAGCGGGCGACGCTCTCGACCGGCCGCTGGGCCGATGCGGATGCCTCGCGCTCGCCGGCCGTCGGCGACAGCGCGACGAACGCCGATGTCAGGAAGAGATAGGACCCGAGGCCGACGGCGAGGGGGAAGATGAACTGCATCGCCGTGGCCCCGGGCAGGGCCTCGCCGGAGGGCGTGACGCGCACGCTCACCGCGATCATTCCGGTGTAGTGCATGCTGCTCACCGCACCGCCCATGACGAGGGAGGCGATGGCGACCGCCACGGGCGACTTGATGTTGAGCGCCGCCCACAGGGCCGCGGTCGCCGCGACCACGGCGATCACGACGGAGAGGCCGACGAGCCCCGGGTCGTAGTGCACCTGGCCGTGCAGCCGCAGCGCGGCCATGCCCAGGTAGTGCATGCTCGCGACGCCGAGTCCGGTGGTGAGTCCGCCGAGAACGAGCGCGCGTCCCCGGTCGCGTCCGTAGCCGACGGCGAATACGCCCGCGCCGACCACAACCATGGCGACGAGCAGACTGAGGATGGTCAACGGCACGTTGTAGCGCATCTCCGTGCCGCTGACGCTGAAGCCCAGCATCGCCACGAAGTGCATGGTCCAGATGCCGGTGCCGATCGCGGAGGCCGCGGTGAGGAGCCAGTTGCGGCGCGACCGCCCGGTGGCGCCGAGCGCGCGGACCGTGCAGCGCAGCCCGAGGGCGGCGCCTATGCAGGCCATCACATACGACAGCACGGGGGTCAGCCAGCCGAAGGCGGCGTGGTCCAGGTGTCCCATGGCTCAGGGACGCTAGTCCGGTCAGGGGCGTGCAAAGGGGGCGCATTTCGAAAGCTGTTGGAATATGACGAAGAGATGTACCTGAACGATCGCGTCACGCTCGAACATGTGCGCCGCGTCGTCCTTCGTGTCGGTGAGGGATCATGCGGAGCATGAGCGACGACCACACACATGTCCAGGAGTTCTTCACGGCACGTGCCGCCGACTGGGACAGGCGGTTCCCCGACGACGGACCCGCGTACGCGGCCGCGGTCACCGAAATGGGTCTGCGCGAGGGGGACCGCGTGCTCGACGCGGGCTGTGGCACCGGGCGCGCCCTGCCGCCGCTGCGAGCGGCCGTGGGGGCCTCCGGAGTGGTCCTCGGGGCCGATCTGACCCCGGCCATGCTGGAGGCCGCCGTACGGGCCGGACGGGACCGGGACGGACAGTTGCTGCTCGCCGACGTCAGGGCGCTGCCGTTGCGCACGGCGTCGCTGGACGCGGTGTTCGGGGCAGGCCTCATCGCGCATCTGCCGAACCCGGCCGAAAACCTCAGGGAGTTGGCTCGCGCGGTGCGGCCGGGGGGCACCCTTGCCCTCTTCCATCCGATCGGCCGGGCGGCGCTCGCTGCCCGTCAGGGCCGGCAGATCACCCCGGACGACCTGCGCGCGGAGGCCAATCTCCGGCCCCTGCTGGCCGGCTCCGGCTGGGACATGACGTCATACGTCGACGAGGACACCCGCTTCCTCGCGCTGGCCGTCCGCCACGGCTGAACCATCAGCCTCTTCCGGCGACCTCCGCCGCGAACGCGTCGGGGTTGTCGAACATGACGTTGTGCCCGGCGCCGGGCACGGTCACGACCCGTACTCCGGCGTCCTCCAGGCCTTCCCTGCCCGGGAGTTCACCGCTCAGCTCGCCCTGGAGGTAGACGCGGTCCACCGACAGCTCTTCGAGCATGTGGCGCATCGTGGGGTTCGTGCCGCGGCTGAGCCCCGTCGCCGTGCGGTGCAGGGCGCGCGGATCGGCGAGTCGCATGGTGGCCGCCCAGGAGGGGCCGACCTTCTCCAGTACGCGCGCGTGGCCCCCGTTTTCGACGTAGTCGTCCTCTTCGTAGGAGGCGATGCCGCTGCTGCCCGGGGTGACCGGAGGGTACGGGTCGAGGTTGGCCTCCGTCAGGACCAGCCGTGAGACCAGGTCGGGCCGCCGGTGGGCGAGCACGATGGCGACGGCGCCGCCCATGCTGTGTGCGACCAGCTCGGCGCCGGTGACGTGGGCCGCGTCCAGGGCCGCCGCGAGCGCGTCCGCGTGGTTCTCCAGGGTGTAGCCGAAGTCCGCGGGCCGGTCGCTGATGCCGTGACCGGGCAGGTCGACGAACAGGGTGCGGCGGCCGGCCAGCTCGGGCCGGGCCGCGATATGGGCGTTGTAGACCGTCGAGGCCGAACCCAGACCGTGCACGTACACCCGCGCGGGTTCGTTGCCCGCCGCCTCCGTCCAGCGGATCCGGCTTCCCTTGCCGTCGAATTCTGCCTGCTTCATCACGCGCTCCCCTGTGCCGCTTCACGTTTCCTGACGCCTTCGGGAGGATACCTCGGAACCGATGTATCTAGGAAGCGATGTACAGCGAGAGTGCGGCAGAATAGAGACATGCTGGAGCTGGCCATCCTCGGATTTCTGTACGACGCCCCGTTGCACGGCTACGAGCTGCGCAAGCGCATCACGGCACTGACAGGGCATGTGAAGCCCGTGGCCGAGAGCACGCTGTATCCCGCGATCAAGCGGCTGGAGAAGGCGGAGCTGCTGGAAAGGGCAACGCAGCCGGGCTCCGTGGCCGCCCCCCGCCACATCCTGACCCTCACCGAAGAGGGCAGACGCGAACTGCGCCGCCGGCTCGCGGAACCGGCGGGACGCGATATCACCGACGAGAACCGCTGGTTCACGGTGCTCGCCTTCCTCAGACACCTGGACGCCCCGGGGCCTCAGGCCGCCGTACTGCGCCGCAGGCTCGCCTTCCTGGAGGAGCCCGCGAGCTTCTTCTACGACGGTGACCAGCCGCTGCGCGCCGAGGACCTGGACGACCCGTTCCGGCGCGGCATCCTCACCATCGCGCGGGCCACGAGCCGGGCCGAACTGGCCTGGCTGCGGGCCACGATCGACTCACTCGACGCGGGCGGCCGATGAGACGGGGCAGCCCCGCACACCCGGCACCGGACAGGTGCCCAGCTCGGCGACGCGGTAGCCGTCCGGGTAACCCTTGATCTCCCAGTTCTGGCGCGCGAAGTGCGGGGCACGGCGCGGTGGCATCAGGCGGACCAGCCGGCCACGCGCGCGCACCGCACGGCGGACCAGCGCACGCGTGACGGCGCCCGGGATCTCGTAACGGAAGGCACGCAGCAGCGGTTCGTCGAGCAGGGCCAGGGTCGAGGTGCGCAGCAGGGGGGGCGAGCGGACGCGGGTACCAGGAGGCCATCAGCTCCAGCGTCGCGTCGGAAACCCTGCGCGCGCCCACGTCCCACCCGAAATGGGCCTCTTCGTAGGAGTCGAGACAGGCCTCGAACTCCTCGTAGGTCTCCGGGATGTCCTTGATGCCCATGTGCTGCCCGAGCGTGCGGTAGTGCACGCTGGACGCGACGATCTCGTGGCACGACAGCCTGCGCCACCCATAGGCCTCGATCCACCGTTTGGGCATCACCACGAAGGTGCAGAGCACGTAACGCATGTCTTCATTGCTGATGTCGTAGCTGCGGTGCATGTCGTTGATGCGGCGGATCGCGGTACGGCCCTCCTCCCCGTCGAAGCCGTGCTCGACGATGGCGTCGAGAAGCAGTGCGGTGTCGTCGTAGCGCTTCTGTGTGCGGTCCGTGAGCTCCGTCGTCTCGGCGAGCAGCCGACCGATGCTGGGGACGGCGTATGTGCGGTAGAGCGCCAGTTCCAGGGCCCGGGTGAAGTCCCAGGGGAATTCGTACGCGGAGGTGAGCCGTTAGATCTCCGACGCCTCCTTCTCCGGGTCCATCCGCCGGATCTGTCCGAGCCGCTCGTAACGCTTCACCTGGCCGTCCCCCTTCTGTCGCCGAAGCTCCAACTCTACGTTGAGTAGCAGCAGATGAACGATCAGCGATGTCCATCGCGCAGGGGGAAGGTGGCCCGATGTTCGACAGACTCCGCAAGATGTGGGGCAAGAAGACGGCCGAGCGGCCGGAGGAGCGGCGGCCCGTCGCACCACGGCCGGAGAAGCGTGCGCACAACCTGTTCGAGGCGGCCGCGGCGTATGTGTCGGCGTGCGCCGAGGACGACCAGGACCAGATCGACGAGGCGGCGGCCTGGGTGTCGCCGGAGGCGCTGTCGTTCGGGGTGAACGAACTGGCCTGCCGGGCTGTGATCGCCCTGGCGCGGGAACGCGACGAATCGCCGAGAACGGTGGCCCGTACGCTGCTCGGGCTGCCTGCGACCTGACCCCAGGGGGCCGGGACGGTCGATTCGCCCCTGTCCAGCCGGATAACTGCAGCTCCGCGTGTGCTTCGGGCTCGTGACAAGCACCTTCCGGTCGCATTATGGTGCGCCGACGAACGTAGCGATGGGGAGGCTGGGATGGCCGGGACGGACGATGACGCCGTCGCCACCGGGGACGACGACGCACTGTATGTGCTGACGGCGGTGTTGCTGACACCCGCCAAGTTCCCCAGCGTGCTGGGGGACGACTACCCGGAGGCCTGCGCGACGCTCGGCCTCGCGCCGCTCGCCGACGGGTACGGTCTCGTGCTCGGCCAGGACGGCGAGGGCGCGCGGTGGACGGTTGTCGTCGACGACGTGTCACTGGTCGCCGTCGCCATCGCGTCCTGGGACTGCGGGATGGAGCAGGACTTGTCGCCGGACGAGCGCACGGTCGTCGCGGCGCTGCCCGGCTGGCCCCTCGAGGTCGCCGTTTCGGCCCCCGGGGTGCCGGCCCCGCACGACCCCGCGCCCGAGCTCACGGAGCTGCCCCCGCTCAGCCCACCGGATACCGCCACCTGGGGCCCGGCCCAACGTCGCCTCGGGGCCGACGAGATCGCACAGCAGTGGGCGACCTGGCGGGAGCAGATCGACGACGGCGATTTCGTGACGTCGGGCGGCGAGGCGCAGGCGCAGGACACGCCGCAGGGGGAGGGCGGCGACGGCGAAGCCCGCAGCGGAATCCGCCGGGTCCTCGCGGAGGCACGCTCCTACGTGGACACGCCGCCCCCGCTCGGCCGTGTCCGCTCGTCCTTCGCCACGGGTGACGCCCGGACGCTGCGCGCCGACGGCCCTGGCTGGTCCTTGGTCGCCAGGACCGACGACATCGCGTTCGTCCTCCTCGACGACGAGCCCGGGGAGGTCCTGCCCGTCGGTCGCGGACCGGAACTGCCCGGCCTCCTGGAGGCCCTCGACAAGATGGCGGTACGCCCCAGCTGAGCGGCCGCGCCACACGGCACCCGGCGGCGGTGCCCTACCGGGCGGCTCGCGTCCGGGTCGACAAGAAGGGCGCCCATCGGGGTGTCGAGGTACTCATGGAGCAGGGCACGCGGCCCCGCTCCTGGGCCGTACCGACGGCAGGCCCGCGAGCGGCGCTGTGGTGGACCCCCGCGAGCGGGACGGAGCCGCACCAGGCCGGCGGCTCCTCAGCGGCCGATTTCCTTGCGCGTGACGCGCCGCAGCCTGCGCCGCTGCGAGGGGTCCAGCGCGAGGTATGCGGCCGCCGGGACTCCCACCACGATCAGGAAGGCGGCCCACCAGGGCAGCCAGATCAGCAGGATGAGGCCGACCGCCACACCTCCTGCAGCGATCTTCGCGTTGTTCGACATGTGTGTCGCCTCCTTCGCGGCTGCTGCCGCTCTCTGTCCTGAGAACGGGTCCCCGCCTCCCACGGTTCCGGACCGCGACCCTGATACGTCCCTGAGCCGCGCCCCCTACTCAACCCTGAGAGGCTCCCCGACCTCATGCATATGGCGCAGGGCCTGTCGGTAGGAGTCGACGAGCCCGGTCTCCGCGTAAGGGATACCCAACTCCTGACAGTGTGCGCGCACCAGAGGCTGGACGAGGCGCAGATGAGGGCGGGACATGCTGGGGAACAAGTGGTGTTCGACCTGGTAGTTCAGGCCGCCCAGGAACCAGTCCGTCAGAACGGCGCCGCGGACGTTGCGTGAGGTGAGCACCTGGCGGCGCAGATGTCCCCAGCGCTCGCCGTCGGGGTCGGGCATCTCCATGCCCTTGTGGTTGGGCGCGAAGGCCATGCCCAGGTGCAGGCCGAACAGTGCCTGGTGAAGGGCTGCGAAGGCCAAAGCCTTGCCGAGAGACATGGAAGTGAGCAGCAGGGTCACGTACGCGACGACGTGGGTCACCAGCAGCAGGGCCTCCACGACCCGCTCACGCGGCGGCTGCCGGCGAAGGTCCTGGAAACCGTGGACCTTCAACGCGACACCTTCGAGGAGGGTGAGCGGAAAGAACAGCCAGGCCTGGTTGCGGGTCAGCCAGCGCCGGAAACCGGCCCGGTCCCTGGCCTGCTCACTGGTGAACACCAGGACGTCCGCGACGACGTCGGGATCCTTGTCGATGTGGTTCGGGTTGGCGTGGTGGCGATTGTGCTTGTCGTTCCACCAGGAGTAGCTCATCCCCAGGAGCAGGTTGCCGTGGAGCAGGCCGATCAAGCGGCTCACGGATGAGCTGCCGGTGATCTGGGAGTGACCCGCGTCGTGGCCTATGAACGCCGTTCGGGCCGCGAGGACGGCGAGCACGGGGGCGAGAAGCAGCGACCACCAGGAGTTGCCGATCAGGGCGACGCCGGTGATGACGCCGGCCAGGGCCAGCGCGTTCACGGCGATCTCGCGCGCGTACCAGCCATGACGCCGCTTCAGGAGCCCCTGGCCCTTGACGGTACGCAGAAGGGGCGCGAACTCACTTCCGGGGGTCTGCCCCACGCTCGCCCCTGGGGGCGGTTCCGCGAGGGTGGCGGCGGTCAGGGGCATGGTGGGTCTCCTGCCTCTCAGGGAACGGGGTGACCTGATGAAACGTACGAATCAGTGACCTTCGGCGACCATGGCGCCACCACCCGTGTCTGTCCGGGGGCTTTCCGGCGCACCGCAGGGGTGTTGACTCCACCCGAGCGAGGTGACCCACGTCACGGCTCGGCCGTGCTTGCCTGCCGACCGGAGTGGTGTATCTTCGGCGACTCCGCCCAGTAGTCAAATTTGAGGAATGCGCCATCGCTGTGCAGAGGATTCCCGCGGCAACTCCCGCAGAGATCTCCGAACTGGCCCGCTGCTGTGCCGTGTTCGTGCCCGCCGATCCGTCCCGTGCCGGCAGCGTCGCGTTCTGGCACCCCGAAGGCGACTCCCCTCCGGTGGTGGCCTCCGGCGACGCCGAGGACCTGACCGTCGTGCTGCCCACCGACGCGGGCGTCGAGCTCGTGACCGTGCCCGCCGTGCTGATTCCCGTACGGGCCGCTCTGCCGGTCCTCACGCGCGCGCGTGCGGCCGCCCAGGCACACCGGGCGACCGCGTTCTGGGGCGCGGCCGCCGTGCTCGCCCTGCAGTTCGCCGCGCGCGGACTGCTCCTGCCGGGGCTGACAGCCGGCGACCACGACGCATGGCGCGCGGGTCCGCTGCGCGCGGAGGACCTGGAGCGGATCCGCGAGCTGGCCGCCGCGATGCCGCCCGACGCGCACGCGATGCCGGTGGACAACGCCGAACCGCTGCGGCTGCCCGATCCGGAAGGGCTGCTGCGCGCTTTCCTGGACGCTGTCGCCGACGCACTGCCCCGCTCCCCCGCGGCGGCGCTCGCGGCGGGCGGTCCGGCCTTCGCGGCGCCGGAGTCCCAGCACCTGCCCGAGCAGCGCGCCTGGGCCACGGACGTCGCCGCGGCGCACGAAGCGGACGTACGGATCTCCTTGCGCGTCGAGGTGCCCGGACTTGCGTCGGCCGAGTCGGACGAGACAAGGCTGGCGTTCCGCGCGGTGCTGCAACTGCACAGTGTGAGCGATCCGGCCCTCGTGGCGGACGCCTCCGCCGTCTGGGCCGGATCCTCGGACTTCGGCCCTCGCGCGCGGATGGACGCCTTGCTCGCGCTGCGCCGCGCGGCCCGCGCCTGGGCCCCGCTGGCTCCCCTGCTCTCGGCGGCCGTGCCGGACGCCGTGGAGCTCGCCGACGAGGAGGTCGCCGAACTCCTCGGTGAAGGCGCCCGCGTGCTGGCGTTCGCCGGTGTCGACGTGCACTGGCCGAAGGAGCTGGCACGGAAACTGACGGCCCGCGCGGTCATCGGCCCGCCGGAGGTGGACGAGGGCCCGGGCAAGGTCGCGTCGGACGCGCCCTCCTTCCTGTCCGCGGACGCGCTGCTCGCCTTCAACTGGTGGTTCGCGCTGGGCAATCAGCAGCTCACCCGGCAGGAGCTGGACCGGCTGGCCGAGGCGAACCGGCCCATGGTGCGGCTGCGCGACCAGTGGGTCCTCGTCGATCCGCGGGAGGTGCGCCGCGCCCAGGCGCAGCAGGACCGCAAGGTCACGCCCATCGACGCGCTGAGCGCCGCTCTGACGGGCTCCGCGGAGGTCGACGGCCACCGGGTCGACGTACGTCCCACGGGATGGCTGGCGGCCCTGCGGGAGCGGCTCGCGGACCCTGAGGGGCAAGAGCCGGTCGGGCAGCCCGCCGCACTCCACGCGACGCTGCGGGACTACCAGGCGCGGGGGCTCAACTGGCTGGCCCGGATGACCTCCTTGGGTCTGGGCGGCTGTCTGGCCGACGACATGGGTCTGGGCAAGACGATCACGCTGATCGCCCTGCATCTGCACCGGCAGACCGACGAGTCGGCCACCGGCCCCACACTCGTGGTCTGTCCGGCCTCCTTGATGGGCAACTGGCAGCGCGAGATCGAGAAGTTCGCTCCCGGCACCCCCGTACGCCGTTTCCACGGTTCGCAGCGCGGCCTGGAGGGCCTGGCCGACGGCGGGTTCGTGCTCACGACGTACGGCACGATGCGGCTCGACGCGCCGCGGCTTGCCGATGTTCCGTGGGGCATGGTGGTCGCGGACGAGGCCCAGCATGTGAAGAACCCCTATTCGGCGACGGCTCGGGCGCTGCGCACGATCGGCGCACGCGCGCGCGTGGCGCTCACCGGCACCCCGGTGGAGAACAACCTCTCGGAGCTGTGGGCGATCCTCGACTGGACGACGCCCGGGCTGCTCGGCAGCCTCGGCACGTTCCGTACGCACTACGCGCAAGCTGTCGAGGGCGGCCAGGATCCCGCGGCGGCCGAGCGGCTCGCCCGGCTCGTGCGGCCGTTCCTGCTGCGCCGCCGCAAGTCGGACCCGGGGATCGCGCCCGAGCTGCCGCCGAAGACCGAGACCGATCGTGCCGTGGCGCTCACCAAGGAGCAGACGGGGCTGTATGAAGCCATGGTGCGCGAGACTCTCGCGGAGATCTCGGGCGCGGACAGCATGGCGCGGCGCGGCCTGATCGTGAAGCTGCTCACCGGGCTGAAGCAGATCTGCAACCACCCGGCCCAGTTCCTCAAGGAGGAACGGCCGAAGATCCCGGGCAGGTCGGGGAAGCTGGAGCTGCTGGACGAGCTCCTCGACACCATCCTCTCCGAGGGAGCGAGCGTTCTGCTCTTCACGCAGTACGTGCGGATGGCTCGCCTCATAGAGCGTCACCTGGCGGCGCGCGGGGTGTCGACGCAGTTCCTGCACGGAGGGACACCCATCCATGCGCGCGAGGCGATGGTGGAGCGCTTCCAGGAGGGCGAAATCCCCGTCTTCTTGTTGTCGTTGAAGGCCGCGGGCACGGGATTGAACCTGACGCGCGCCGAACATGTCGTGCACTACGACCGCTGGTGGAATCCGGCCGTCGAGGCACAGGCCACGGACCGCGCGTACCGCATCGGCCAGAGCCGGCCTGTCCAGGTGCACCGGCTCATCGCCGAGGGGACGATCGAGGACCGTATCGCCGACATGCTGCGGCGCAAACAGCGGTTGGCCGACGCCGTCCTGGGCGCCGGTGAGGCGGCGCTCACGGAGCTGACCGATGCGGAACTGGCCGACCTGGTGGAGCTGCGAGGGGGCACACGATGACGGATCGGAACGAGGAGCGTACGTTCGCCGCGCTGCCGCCCGCGCAGGGGCGGGGTTTCGCGCAGACGTGGTGGGGCCAGGCCTGGTTGAAGGCCCTGGAGGACGCGGCGTTGGACTCGGAGCCGGTGAAGACGGGCCGCAGGCTCGCCCGCGCCGGAGCGGTGGGGGCCGTGTCGGTGCGTCCGGGGCGCATCACGGCCGTGGTCCAGGACCGCGACCGCACCGCACACCGCGCGGACGTCCTGCTTCAGGAACTGTCCGAGGAGCAGTGGGACCGCTTCCTGGACATGGCCGTCGAGCGCGCCGGACACATAGCCGCACTGCTCGACCGTGACATGCCGCCGCATCTGGTCGAGGACGCGGCGGCCGCCGGAGTCGAACTCCTTCCGGGACTGGGCGATCTGGAGGCGGAGTGCGGCTGCGGAGCCTGGGACCACTGCGGGCACACGGCCGCGCTCTGCTACCAGATGGCGCGGTTGCTGGACCAGGATCCGTTCGCCCTGCTGCTGATGCGGGGGCGCGGCGAACGCGCCCTGCTGGACGAGCTCCAGGTGCGCGGCAGCGCGCCCACGGAAGAACCGGACACGCCCGACACTCGTCAGGAAGGCGTGGACGCCGCCGAGGCGTTCGCGGCCGGGGACATCCTGCCGCCGCTGCCGGCCCTCCCGGAGCTGCCCGAGGAGCCCGGGCAGCCGCCCTCCCTGGACACCGAGACCGCGCCCGCACCCGGACTCGACCCGGACGCCGTGGAGTTCCTCGCGACCACGGCAGCGGGCGAGGCGTACCGGCTGCTCGCCGAGGCGCTCGGATCCGGGCACGGACAGCAGGCGGTCGAGGCGGAGCCGACCCTTGCCGAGGACGCGGTGCGGCTGGCTGCCGGCAGCCCGGAGCAGGCGATCGCCCAGCGGCTCGCGGTCGGTTCGGGGCGCGATCGCGAGGAGCTGCGACTGGCGGTATCCGCCTGGCGGTACGGGGGTGTGGCCGCGCTGTCCGTCCTTGAGGACGAGTGGCCCGTGGAGGCGGAATCGCTGGCACGCGCGCGTGCCGCTCTGGAGTCGGCGTGGGACGAGGACGAGCGGCCACGGCTGCGCGCCTCAAGCAACCGCTGGACGGCGGTCGGTGGGTCCACACAGCTGCGTCTCGGGCGCGATGGCAGGTGGTGGCCGTATCGCAAGGAGCGGGGCCGATGGGCCCCGGCCGGACCGGCGGTGCGGGACCCGGCCACGGCGCTTGCCACGGCCGAGGGGGACCTGAGCGGCGACCCGATGAGTGGTTGACGCTCCACGTTCACCTCGGGGTCACATGCCGTTCGGTGACAGCGCCAACTCTGGCCGCTGTCACCGAAGTTGTGCCCCAGGAGGCCCGATGTTCCCGCACGCCGCCGGCCGGCGCCATCTCCACCGATCCGTCGCCGCGGGCGTGCCGCTCGCGGTGCTGGCCGTCTTCGTGGTGGCCGGTACCGCGAGCGGGGCGAGCGACCCGTCGCAGCCGAGCGCGACACGCACCGCAACGCTCGGCGACATCCCGCTGGGCGCGTTCAGCAACGCGCTGCTGCCCGGGACGGTGGACGACGACCGCGGCGTGGACCTCGGCGGAATCGGCAGTGACATCTTCCCGGCCGGACGCAAGGGCGAGTTCTGGACGGTCACCGACCGTGGGCCCAACGGCCAGATCAAGGTGGACGGCAAGAAGCGGCGGACGTTCCCGGTGCCGGGCTTCGACCCGGCGATCGTGAAGATCGGGGTGTCCGGTGACGCCGTGAAGGTGCTTGACGCGATCCCGATCACCACGTCCTCCGGGAAGCCCGTCACCGGGCTGCCCAACCAGGCGGGGCGCGACGAAGCGCCGTACTCCTATGACGCGCAGACCCCGCTCGCGTACGACGCGAACGGTGTGGACACCGAGGGCATCGTGCGGGCCGAGGACGGCTCCTTCTGGCTCATCGACGAGTACGGTCCTTCGCTGATCCATGTCTCCGCGCGCGGGAAGGTGCTCACGCGCTACGTGCCCAAGGGGCTGAACCTGACCGGCACGGACTATCCGGTCGTCGAGGCGCTGCCGGCCATCCTGCTGCACCGGAAGATCAACCGTGGCTTCGAGGGGCTCGCCCAACTGCCGGGCGGTGACCTGGTGATGGCCGTACAGAGTCCGCTCTCGCTGCCGGACGGCGCCGCGGGTGACGCCTCGCGCACGACGCGGCTGCTGCGCTTCTCACCCAAGAAGCTCGCGGTGACGGCCGAGTACGCGTACCGCTTCGACCCGGTGAACGTGGTCGACCCGAGCGAGGACGACACGTCCGAGCTGAAGATCTCCTCCGTGGTGGCCGTCGGCCGTGATCGGTTGCTCGTCGAGGAGCGCACCGACAAGGCGGCCCGGCTGCAGTGGGTGAAGCTCACGCGGGACGCGAACATCCTCGGCGGCGCGTGGGACACCGACACGACGTCCCCCTCCCTGGAGCAGCTCGACGACCCGGCGGCGGCCGGTGTCCCTGTGCTGCCCAAGCGTCTGGTCGTGGACCTGGGCACGGTCGAAGGGGTGCCCGGCAAGATCGAGGGCGTCGCGCGGGTGGACCACGACACGCTCGCTCTGATCAACGACAACGACTTCGGGATGACCGACGGGGCGGGCGCGTTCGACGCGCAGGGCCGGCTGGTGGACAGCGGAATCGAGACGACGGTCACCTACGTGCGGCTGCCGCGCGGGATCTGACCTCGGGACACATGTCGTACGGCACGCGCGCGTGGGCGGTGAACATCGGCCACGCGTGCGTGCCGCTCACTTCAGCGGCTTGGTCAGCTTGTGGGTGCCCTCGCCGACGTCCGCCGCCAGACTGCAGGCGACGTTGTCGATGCCTGTCTTGTAGCCGCTGGAGTCCGGGTACTGCACGAGAGTGCCGCGTACGGTGCCTGCTGGCTGCCTGGTCGACTTGCGTTCCAGCGTCGACTCGCACAGTGCGGACGCGGCCTTCTTGAGGGCGGCGTCGGTCGTGTAACTGCCGTTGAGCTCGGCGACCTTCACGATCTCGGCGTCGTGCGGCTTGGTGCACGAGCGCTTGACGGCCTGCCCGGGCAGGCCGTTGCTCGTGTCGAAGCAGTCGCCCTTCTGCAGCATGTAGTACGGCACTTCGTCGTTCGCGAGGGTCGGGAAGAGCGACTGGAGGTCGCTCGGCACCAATCCGCTGGGTACCTCCGAGGGCAGCGTCGGCGTGACGCTGGGCACTCCGGAGGGAAAGGACGGCAGTTCGGACGGGATGATCAGCGAGGGGCTCGGAGAGCTCCCCGTAGCCCCGCTGCTCTCGGTGGGCGACTTCTTGTCCTGCTTGCCGTTTCCGCCGGTGATCACCACGGCAACGGCGACGATGGCTCCCACGGCCACGATCACGGCGAGCACGAGGAACAGGGGACTGCGGCGTCGTCCGCCCCCACGATGGCCTCCTGGCCCACCGGGCGATCCAGGAGGCGGTGGCGGCTGCCAGCCCCCGCCGCCCTGTCCGGGAGGCCGACTACCGCCCTGCGAGGGCGGACCATAGCCGCCAGGAGGCGGACCGTAGCCGCCGGGTGAAGGTCCATAGCCGCCGGAAGGAGGGCCGAAACCACCGCCTCCAGGAGGCGGCGTGTCTCCCGGCGGCCGAGGGGGCTGGGGCGGTACGGGCGGCATGGCCATACCGCCAAGAGTCGCCTCGAACCGGTCATGACGCGACCCCTGTACGGAAGTTGATACGGACTCATGCCATGGATCGCATGATTCCGGAGCATTCCGCGCGGAATTCCACGGAGATCCACAGAGGGAGAACACGGGGCCCGGACCCGTCCGGAGACAGGCCCGGGCCCCACGGCGCCGCGATCAGCCGCGCGCACCCAGCAGGTGGTCCATCGCCAGCTGGTCCAGTTGCTCGAAGGCCATTCCGCGCGCGGCGGCCGCCTCCACGTCGAAGTCCTCGAAGGCCGCACGGTCGGCGAGCAGCGCCTGCAGACCGTCCGCCGCGGTGGACTGAGCCAGCTCGTCCAGGCGCGAGGCGCGCAGCGCCTCCTGGACCTCGGGGTCGGCACGGAAGTCCGCGGCACGCTCGCGCAGGATCAGGTAGTTGCGCATGCAGCCGGCCGCCGACGCCCACACACCGTCGAAGTCCTCGGTCCGCGGCGGCTTGAAGTCGAAGTGCTTCGGACCTGCGTAACCAGCACTCTCCAGGAGGTCGACCAGCCAGAACGCGGAACGCAGATCGCCCGCACCGAAGCGCAGGTCCTGGTCGTACTTGATGCCGGACTGGCCGTTGAGGTCGATGTGGAAGAGCTTGCCCGCCCACAGGGCCTGCGCGATGCCGTGCGGGAAGTTCAGGCCGGCCATCTGCTCGTGGCCCACCTCGGGGTTGACGCCGTACATCTCCGGGCGCTCCAGGCGCTCGATGAACGCGAGCGCGTGGCCGACGGTGGGCAGCAGGATGTCGCCGCGCGGCTCGTTCGGCTTCGGCTCGATCGCGAACTTCAGGTCGTAGCCCTGAGAGACCACGTACTCGCCGAGGAGGTCGAAGGCCTCCTTCATACGGTCGAGGGCGACGCGTACGTCCTTGGCGGCGCCGGACTCGGCCCCCTCACGGCCACCCCAGGCGACGTACGTCTCGGCACCCAGTTCGACCGCGAGATCGATGTTGCGGATCGTCTTGCGCAGCGCGTAGCGGCGTACGTCACGGTCGTTCGCGGTGAACGCGCCGTCCTTGAAGACGGGGTGCGTGAACAGGTTCGTGGTGGCCATCGGCACCTTGAGACCCGTCGCGTCCAGGGTCTGCCGGAACCGCTTGATGTGCGACTCGCGCTCGCTGTCCGAGGACCCGAAGGGGATCAGGTCGTCGTCGTGGAAGGTGACTCCGTAGGCGCCGAGCTCGGCCAGACGCTGCACCGATTCGACCGGGTCCAGGGCGCGCCGGGTGGCGTCGCCGAACGGGTCCCTTCCCTGCCAGCCGACGGTCCACAGGCCGAAGGTGAACCTGTCCTCGGGGGTGGGCTGGTAGTTCATGCCGCGGCTCCTTGCTAGCTCCGACTATTTCGTCATGGCAGTTTACAAATTAGTATGCGAACGCATCTCTGGGAAGAGACGATGTGTCTCCGTATGGAGACGAGGGTGCGAAATCCGGGCCATACCGGTCCGGGGAGCCCCCCCACCAGGACAGATCCCGCGGAGCCGCGGAAGAGGGAGAGCCCGATGTCAGCAGCCGAGGGTCCGCTCGTCGTCGGGGTGGACACGTCCACCCAGTCCACCAAGGCCCTGGTCGTCGACGCGTCGACCGGTCAGGTGGTGGCGAGCGGGCAGGCGCCGCACACCGTCTCCACGGGGGCAGGCCGCGAGAGCGACCCCCGACAGTGGTGGGACGCGCTGTGCGAGGCCCTGCACCAGTGCGGCGACGCGGCACGCGAGGCCGCGGCGGTGTCGATCGGCGGCCAGCAGCACGGGCTCGTCACGCTCGACGCCCAGGGCGAACCCGTACGCCCGGCCCTGCTGTGGAACGACGTGCGCTCGGCGCCGCAGGCGCGTCGGCTGGTCGAGGAGCTGGGCGGCCCGAAGGCCTGGGCAGAGCGGACCGGCAGTGTGCCGGGCCCGTCCTTCACGGTCACGAAGTGGGCCTGGCTGGCCGAGAACGAACCGGACGCCGTCCGGGCGACCGCGGCCGTCCGCCTGCCCCACGACTACCTCACCGGACGCCTCACCGGACAGGGCACGACCGACCGCGGAGATGTCTCCGGTACGGGCTGGTGGGCGTCCGGGACCGAGGCGTACGACGAAGAGGTCCTCACGCACGTCGGCCTCGACCCGGCCCTGCTCCCCCACATCGTCCGGCCCGGCGAGGTCGCCGGAACCGTGCACGCCGGCAGTGGGCTGCCGTTCTCCCGGGGCACCCTGGTCGCCGCGGGCACCGGTGACAACGCGGCCGCCGCGCTCGGCCTCGGGCTGCGCCCCGGCACCCCGGTGCTGAGCCTCGGCACCTCCGGCACGGTGTACGCCGTATCGACGCGGCGCCCCGCCGACCCGACCGGCACTGTGGCGGGCTTCGCCGACGCCCGCGGCGACTGGCTCCCGCTGGCGTGCACCCTGAACTGCACCCTCGCCGTCGACCGTGTCGCCGCGCTGCTGGGCCTCGACCGTGAGGCCGTCGAGCCGGGCGCGGGTGTGACACTGCTCCCCTACCTGGACGGTGAGCGCACTCCGAACCTGCCGCACGCCTCGGGGCTGCTGCACGGGCTCCGGCACGACACGACGGGCGGGCAGCTGCTGCAGGCGGCGTACGACGGAGCGGTCCACTCGTTGCTGGGCGCCCTGGACCTGGTGCTCGACGCGGACGCCGACCGCTCCGCCCCGCTGCTGCTGATCGGCGGCGGAGCCCGGGGCACGGCCTGGCAGCAGACGGTACGGCGGCTGTCGGGGCGGCCGGTTCAGGTGCCCGAGGCGAAGGAGCTGGTCGCGCTCGGAGCTGCCGCGCAGGCGGCGGGCCTGCTGACCGGCGAGGACCCGGCCGCGGTCGCCCGGCGCTGGGACACCGCCCGCGGGCCCGTGCTCGACGCCGTGGAGCGGGACGACGAGACGCTCGCGAGGATCGCCGGGGTACTCTCCGACGCGGCCCCGCTGCTGGAACGGGAGCCGAACCGGAACTGATCAGGTACCGATGAAAGACCGCCCCCAGGGGACCGGCACAGACGAGGACCGCCCCGACGGGGAGCGGCCGGACGAGGACTGACGGAGGCATGACCGCACCGCTGCACGAGGCCCATCCGACCGGTTCCGGCCGGCGGCTGCCCGACACCCAGCAGGGCATGCGCCGCCGCAACCTCTCCCGGGTCATGCACACCGTCAGCGCCGAGGGGCCGCTGTCCCGTGCGGCCGTCGCCTCGCGCATCGGCCTGACGCGGGCGGCCGTGTCGACGCTGGTGGACGAGCTGATCCGTTCGGGGCTCCTCGAAGAGCTGGGGCCCGAGCGGCCCGGCCGGGTGGGACGGCCCGGCTCGGCCCTCGCCGTCAGCGGGCACGGTCCCGCCGGGATCGGCGCCGAGGTGGGCGTCGACCATCTCGCGGTGTGCGCGGTCGATCTGCGCGGTGAGGTGCGGGCCCGGGCGGTGCGGCACGGCACGAACCGCGGTCGGCCGCCCGAGCCGGTGATCCAGGAGCTGACGGCGCTGATACGTCAGGTGATCGCCGAGGCGGAGCGGGAGGGGCTGTGGCCCGCGGGCCTCGCGGTCGCCGTGCCCGGCCTGGTGGCACGCGACGCCCGGACCGTGGTCCGCGCCCCCAACCTCGACTGGCACGACACTGACCTCGGCGCGCTGCTGCCCGCGGAACTGCCGCTGACCGTGGACAACGAGGCCAACTTCGGCGGTCTCGCGGAACTCTGGCTCGGCGACGCGACTCCGCGTGACTTTCTGCATGTGTCGGCGGAGATCGGCATCGGTGCGGCGGTGCTCGTGGACGGGCGGCTGCTGCGCGGAACGCGCGGCTTCGCGGGCGAGCTGGGGCATGTACCGGTCCGCCCGGAGGGGCCGGAGTGCCCGTGCGGTGGACGCGGATGCCTCGAACAGTACGCGGGTGAGGAAGCCGTCCTGCGCGCCGCCGGTCTGGAGCTGGGCGAGGACCGGGTCGGTCTGCTGGCCGAGCGGGCCGCCCAGGGCGACACGGAGGTACGCCGTGCCCTGCGCGAGGCCGGAACCGCGCTCGGCATCGCGCTGACCGGTGCGGTCAATCTGCTGGACCCCGAAACTGTCGTGCTGGGGGGAGCACTGTCCGGTCTCGCGCCCTGGCTGCTGCCGTCGCTGGAAGGGGAGTTGGCGCGGCGCACGGCGGGTCCCGCCTGTGCCGTAGCCGTCTCGCGGCTGGGGCCCGAGGGTCCACTGCTGGGTGCGGCGCACTCGGTGGTGCGGGGAGTGCTCGACGATCCGGCCGGGGTGGCGCGGCGGTCGTAGGCGGCGGGAAGTCCTAGCGGGCGGGGAGTCCTGGCGGACGGGCGGCTTCAGCCGGCGATCGGTCCCAGCAGGCAGTCGGTTTCAGCCGGCAGTCGCTCTCGGCGAGCGGGCGGCGCAGGTCGAGACGCGTGTCGCGGGCCAGTCGCGTTGCGCGCCGCCGGACACCTGATCCCCCTTTCGGGTGGCCGAGTTGTCCACAGTCCCGGAGTTGTCCACCGACTCACGCCTCGCTCTTCCTGCCCAACCGGCAAGCGCCGTACCGTAATTCACGCGAGGCGCAGCCGTCGGGCCGACGGCTGTGTGTCCGGGCGAATCGGGGGGTTCACATGTCGGGGGAGACGGCTCCAGGGCTGCGACGTGAGGCCATCGGGCTGCGCGAGGTGCTGTTCCAGAGCATCACGGCCATGGCCCCGGCCGCGGCGGTCGCCGCGTCCATTCCGTCGGGTGCGGCCTTCGCGGGCGGCAGTCTGCCACTGTCCGTGCTGATCGCCTTGGCGGCATGTCTGCTCACCGCGTCGTGCGTGGCCGAGCTGGCACGGCAGTTGCCCGCCGCGGGCTCGGTGGCCACGTACGCGGCTCAGGGACTGCACCCTGCCGTCGGATTCCTCGTGGGCTGGGGCTATGTCTTCGTCGAAGCCCTGGTGCCGCCACTGCTGCTTCTGCAGCTCGGGTTCACCACGGCGGGCACGCTGCACCAGGAGTGGTCCTCGTACCCCGACGACCTGTGGTGGCCCTGGTCGCTCGCGGGCGCTGCCGTCATCGCGGTCGCGGGCTATTTCGGAGTGCGCGCCTCAGCCCGATTCGGAACCGTTCTCGGCGTGTTCGAGGTGCTGGTCTTCCTCGTCTTCGCGGTATGGCTGATCGTGAAGGCGGGTGATGACAACACCCTGTCGGTGTTCGGCACCTCGCACACGGCCGAGGGATACGACGGCATCAGCGGCGTGTTCGCCGGATCGGTGTACACGGTGCTGGCCTTCGCCGGCTTCGAGGCGGCGGCACCGCTCGCGGAGGAGACGAAGGACCCGCGCCGCACGATGCACCGGGCCGTTCTCGGCGCGGCACTCTCGATCGGTCTCGTGTACGTCCTGACGACCTACGCCATGTCCGTGTACTTCGGCCCCGACCGCTTCTCAGGCTTCGGGGCCTCCGGTGCCGCCTCCTGGGAAGGCGTGGCACGCGCTTCGTTCGGGCTGTTCTGGGTGCTCGTGTTCCTCGCGGTGGTCAACTCGACGATCGCCAACGCCAACGCCTGCGCCAATGTCTCCACCCGAACCGCCTTCGCCCTGGGCCGGATCCGGGTGTTCCCGCAGCTCTTCGCGCGCGTGCACCCCAGACATCGCTCCCCCGTCGCCGGAGTCGCCGTGCAGTGCGCCGTGGCGCTCGCGGCCGTGCTCGGACTCGGCTTCTCCTACGACCCCGTGACCGCGTTCCTGCTGCTCGCGACGGTGATCGTCACGGTCGTGATCGGGGTGTACATCGTGGTGAACCTCGCCTGCGCGGGCTATTTCCTGCGCCGCAGGCGGGAGTTGTTCAAACCGGTGCGGCATCTGCTGTTCCCCCTGCTCGGCATCGTCGCCTTCGTCCCCGCGCTGCTGACCGCGGCGGGCCTGCCGGTCTTCGACTTCGTGTCCGAACTGACCGCCCCCGTGTCGTACGCGGGACCGGTCGTCGGTGTCTGGATGCTGGCGGGGGTCGTGGTATTGATCGTCCTGCTGCGCCGGCATCCCGGGCGCATAGCCGAGACCGCCCGTGTCCACCTGGACGAGACCTCCACGCCCGACCCCCGGCAGAGCGGAGCTGTACAGCCATGAACGACCCCCGGATCCTGACCGTGCGGCCCGCACCGGGCGAGTACGCGTGGACGTTCGGCGGCGCGCCGCCGGTGGCGCGCATCGCGCCCGGCACGGTCCTCGATCTCTACACCGAGGACTGCTTCGCCGGACGGGTGCGCTCCGAGAAGGACTTGGTGTCCCAGGTGTGCGAGTTCCCGTTCCTCAACCCGCAGACCGGCCCCTTCCATGTGGAGGGAGCGGAGCCGGGTGACACGGTCGCGGTTCACTTCGTGTCGATCGAACCGGCCCGCGACTGGGCGGCATCGACAACCGTTCCCCTGTTCGGCGCGCTCACTTCCACGCACACCACGGCCACGCTGCAGCCGCCGCTGCCGGAGACCGTGTGGATCTGGCAGCTCGACCGGGCGCGGCGCACCGCGCTGTTCAGCGCGCGGGACAGCGACATCCAGATCGA
Source organism: Streptomyces sp. NBC_00775 (assembly GCF_036347135.1). Lineage (NCBI taxonomy): Bacteria > Bacillati > Actinomycetota > Actinomycetes > Kitasatosporales > Streptomycetaceae > Streptomyces > Streptomyces sp. NBC_00775. The sequence goes on along the minus strand of NZ_CP108938.1, from coordinate 9,330,669 downwards.
GCTGCCGATGGATCCGATGCACGGAACCGTCGGTGTGGCACCCGCGAATCTGGAGGTGCGCTCCGCGCTGGTGCCCGACGCGCACGGCGGGAACATGGACACTCCGGAGATGCGGGCCGGCGTGACCTGCTACCTCGGAGTGAACGTCGAGGGCGCCCTGTTGAGCCTCGGTGACGGGCACGCGCGGCAGGGCGAGGGCGAGACCTGCGGAGTCGCTGTCGAGTGCGCGATGAACACGGTGGTGATCGTCGAGCTTCTCAAGGGAGTGGCCACTCCCTGGCCGCGTATCGAGTCCGACACGCACATCATCTCGACCGGCTCGGCACGCCCCCTGGAGGACGCGTTCCGAATATCCCAGCTCGACCTGGTGCAGTGGCTGGTGCGTGACTACGGCTTCAGTGAGCTGGACGCGTACCAGTTCGCGACCCAGGCGGTCGAGTCACCGCTCGCCAACGTCTGCGACACCAACTACACGTGCGTCGCCAAGCTCCGCAAGGAATGGCTGCCCGCGCGCGAGACACATCGCGGGCTGCACGCACAGCTGCGCGAGACGGCCACGACACTGCGGCACTGAGCGCGCGTCCACTCACCCTCGCTCAATGACCCCCCACCATCGAAAGGCAGACACACCATGGAACGGGCCAGGTCGTTCCCCAGCCGGCGGCGGCTGCTGAAGGGCGCAGCCCTCGCCGCTCTCCCCTACTCGTTACTCCCCGGCACCCGGGCCGCGGCGCAGGCCGCGGTCGTCGACTTCCCCGGCGCCGAATGGACGCAGGCGAGCACGTCCAACTACACGGCGTCCGACCGGCCGACGGCCTATCCGCTCGACTATGTGATCATCCACGTCACGCAGGCGACCTACTCCACCACCTTGTCCATCTTCCAGAATCCTCAGAAGAAGGTGTCCGCCCACTACCTCGTGCGATCGGCCGACGGGCATGTCGCGCAGTGCGTCAGGGAACACGACATCGCCTGGCACGCGGGGAACTGGGACTACAACACCCGCAGCATCGGCATCGAGCACGAGGGCTGGGTGGACCAGCCCGCCTACTTCACCAACGCCCTGTACGAGGAGTCGGCCAAGCTCACCGCCCGATCTGCACGCGATACGGCATCCCCAAGGATCGCGCCCACATCATCGGCCACTTCGAGGTACCCGGCACCGACCACACCGATCCCGGGCCGAACTGGGACTGGACGCGCTACATAAGGCTCGTCAACTTCGCCTGACCGACGGGCCCTCAGGGTGTCCGGAAGGTGATGGGTGGTGCGGGCGACGGGTGCGGTGGACGGCCACAACAACTGCCCGGACGGTCACACTGCTTGTCGGGGCCCGCACCGGGAGTGACGATGGTCCCAGCCGCATCGCCTGCCGGGAGGCCGAGTTGACCGATCCATGGGTGGCCCTGGAACCGGGCACCGATCCCGTCGAGCGGGTGCGGATCCTGCGCCGTGCCCACGAGGCGTTCACCGAGGCGGGCACGGTGCCACGGCCGGTGCGTTCCGTGGTGGCCGACTCATGGCGGCGATCGGCGCGGGCGGGCGTCGTACCGGACGGCACCGCGAGCGTGGAGCTCACGGACGGGGACCTCGGCTCCTACCGGGCGGAGCATCCACTGGCCCGGGTGATGCCGCTGTTCCGGGAACTCATGGGGACGTTCGCGGCGGACGGGGAGCATCTCCTGGCGGTGTGCGACGCGCAGGGCAGACTGCTGTGGGTCGAGGGCCATCCGGTGCCGCGGCGGCGGGCCGGGCGGATGAACTTCGTGCCGGGTGCGCGGTGGTCGGAGACGGCGGTCGGTACGAACGCGCCGGGCACGGCGGTGGCCGTCGACCGGCCGGTGCAGGTGTTCGCGGCCGAGCACTTCATCCGGCGTGTCCAGCCCTGGACGTGCGCGGCGGCGCCCGTGCACGATCCGCGCACCGGGCGGGTGCTCGGCGCGGTGGACATCACCGGCGGGGACAGGCTCGCGCATCCGCACAGTCTCGGTTTCGTGCAGGCGGTGGCGCGCGCCGCGGAGTCCCAATTGGCCTTGCTCGCACCGCCGAAGGCCATGGCCGACACGATCGAACTGACCGCGCTGGGCCGCGACGAGGCTCAACTGCTCGCGGGCGGACGGAAGATCAGGCTCAGCCGCAGGCACAGCGAGATCCTGGTGCTGCTGGCCCGGCACCCGGAGGGGCTGACGGGCGACGAGTTGTTGTGCGCGCTGTACGAGGACGAGTCGGTGACACCCGTGACGCTGCGCGCCGAACTGGCACGGCTGCGCCGCGTTCTCGGCCCGGGACTGCTGGGTTCGCGCCCCTATCGGCTCACGGCGCCGGTCGAGTCCGATGTCGCGGTCGTGGAGCGACGGCTCGGCACCGGCGCGGTCACGGCGGCCGCGGCGGTGTACGCCGGTCCGCTGCTGCCGGGTTCAGGGGCACCGGCGGTGGTACGGCTGCGGCACCGGCTCGCCGAGGGGCTGCGTACGGCGCTCGTCGCCCGCCGCGACCCCGACCTGCTGGCCGACTGGGTCCGCGCGCCGTGGGGCGAGGACGACCTCGATGTATGGCGGGCGCTGGTCGCGGTGCGCCCGACGGCGGCGGTGCGGGCGCGGCTGGCTGCGTTGGAGGCCGAGTTGTCGGCGCCACCGGGCTGGGCGCACCCCGCACCCCACGGACGGACGCGACCGGCACACCACGGGAAGACAAGCCCGACACCACGCTGACGAACACACGGCAAGCCCAACAGCCACCGGGGCACGCGGCGCCCCCGGCAACGGGCCACCGCGCCACCCCACAGGACGATTCCCGGGCACGCAACGTCTTCGCAACGTCGGCGTTCCTAGCCTCGCGGCGAGAGCTGCCCAACGGCGGGCAGCGCTTCTCCGGGAGGCAGACCAGCATGACCCGTTACGCGGCGCCCGGCACCGAGGGCGCGATCGTCTCCTACCAGGCGCGTTACGACCACTTCATCGGCGGCGAGTACGTACCGCCGGCTCGCGGACAGTACTTCGAGAACCCGAGTCCGGTGAACGGGCAGCCGTTCACGGAGGTCGCGCGGGGCACCGCCGAGGACGTGGAGCGCGCGCTGGACGCGGCGCACGCGGCGGCGCCCGCCTGGGGCCGCACCTCCGTCACGGCGCGCGGTGACATCCTGCTCAAGATCGCCGACCGGATGGAGGCGAACCTGGAGAAGCTGGCGGTCGCCGAGAGCTGGGAGAACGGCAAGCCGGTGCGCGAGACCCTGGCGGCCGACATCCCGCTCGCGATCGACCACTTCCGCTACTTCGCGGGGGCGATCCGCGCGCAGGAGGGTTCGCTCGGCGAGATCGACGACGACACCGTCGCGTACCACTTCCACGAGCCGCTCGGCGTCGTCGCGCAGATCATCCCGTGGAACTTCCCCATCCTGATGGCGGTCTGGAAGCTCGCCCCGGCGCTGGCGGCCGGCAACGCCGTCGTCATCAAGCCCGCCGAGCAGACCCCGGCGTCCATCCACTACTGGATGAACCTGATCGCGGACCTGCTGCCGCCGGGCGTCGTGAACATCGTCAACGGCTTCGGCGTGGAGGCGGGGAAGCCGCTCGCGTCCAGCCCGCGGGTGGCGAAGGTCGCGTTCACGGGTGAGACCACGACGGGGCGGCTGATCATGCAGTACGCCTCGGAGAACATCAAGCCGGTAACGCTGGAGCTCGGCGGCAAGTCCCCGAACATCTTCTTCGACGACGTCTGGGCCGAGAACGACGACTTCCGTGACAAGGCGCTCGAAGGCTTCACGATGTTCGCGCTCAATCAGGGCGAGGTGTGCACCTGCCCGTCGCGCGCCCTGATCCAGCGAGGCCACTACCGCGAGTTCCTTCAGGCGGCGGTCGCCCGCACCGAACTCATCAAGCCCGGCCATCCGCTCGACACCGACACGATGATCGGCGCCCAGGCCTCCAACGACCAGCTGGAGAAGATCCTCTCCTACCTGGACATCGGCCGGCAGGAGGGCGCCAAGATCCTCACCGGCGGTGAACGCGTCGAGCACGACGGTGAGTTGAAGGGCGGTTACTACGTCCAGCCGACGATCTTCGAGGGCGACAACCGTATGCGGATCTTCCAGGAGGAGATCTTCGGACCGGTCGTCTCGGTCACGTCGTTCGACGACTTCGACGACGCGATCAAGATCGCGAACGACACTCTGTACGGGCTCGGGGCCGGCGTATGGACGCGTGACATCAACACCGCCTACCGCGCGGGCCGTTCGATCCAGGCGGGCCGGGTCTGGACGAACTGCTACCACGCGTACCCGGCACACGCGGCGTTTGGCGGCTACAAGCAGTCCGGCATCGGCCGCGAGACCCACAAGATGATGCTGGAGCACTACCAGCAGACCAAGAACCTTCTTTGTTCATACAGCCCGAAGAAGCTCGGGTTCTTCTAGGGGCCCAAGTCGGTTGTCTGGAGGGAACTTTGACCCTCCAGACAACCTCAGAGCGCGATCACCATCCTTATTGTTGGATAGGGTGACAAGTAGAGGATGATCCCGAAGCCCTTGGCCGGGGTGATGGCCAGGCCGGCGAGTGCGGGGCTGGGTCGGACACGACAGGGGGGCTCGCGTTGGATCGCCTGGCCGGAGCGGATCTGGAAGTCGGCCAAGGCCAGTTCGTGCTTCACGGGTTTGTCATCCTGCTCGGTCCAGCCGCGCGGCCCGTACAGGCTGACGGTCCCGGTCATGTCGGCGGGCGGCAGCGGGCAGTAAGCCGTGGCGTGCCCGGACTTCAGGGCGCCGGAGTCGTCCGGAATCAACGCCCCGCCGTCGTAATCCCGCAACGCCCGACGCTGCGCACGGCAGACAAGAAGGTCACTACCGCGGGTCGACCGGACGCGGTGGGCGTGTGACCGGCCGGCCGGCGCGCGCGTTGCTGCCCCCGCCGCTGCGCGCGCGGCTCGGGCTGATCGCGGCGCTCGCCACGCTGGTGGTCGTCGCGCTCGGGGTCCTGTACGCCGGCCACAGCGAGCCCGGCAGGGTGGACAGGTGGATCATCCAGCCGACTGCGGACAGTGTGCGGCCGCCGTGGCGGCGCGTCGCTCTGGCCATGGACTTCCTGGGAGAGCCCGCCGGAGCGACGATGTTGGTCGTGGCCGCCGTGGCAGGCTGCCTGCTGCTTCGACGTCCTCGCGCTGCGGTGCTCATCGTTGCCGGCGTCGGCATGAGCGTGGGGACGGCGACACTGCTCAAGCACCTGGTGGGACGCACCATCCACGGCGACGGCAACCTGTCCTATCCGAGCGGGCACACCGCCTTCGCCACCGCGCTCGCCCTCATGGTGGCGCTGCTCGCGACCGGCCGGCTCGGCCTCGGCAGGACGGCCGGCACGTCACTCGTGCTCGCCGCGGCGCTGGTTGCCGGCGCCGCCATGGGCTGGGCGCAGGTCGCTCTGGGCGCGCACTACCCGACCGACGTCCTCGGCGGCTGGTGCACCGCGCTGGCGGTGATACCGGCGACCGCGTGGTTGGTCGACCGGCTGGCCGACCGGATGGCCGACCCGCTGGTCGATCGGATGGCCGACGCCGGTCGGCGGGAGCGCCGCTGACGCCACGCCACGCCACGTCATGTCATGTCATGTCACGCCAAGCGGCGGAACACGGGCTTCACCGGCCGCCCGGCCAGCCAGGGGCTGGGGTCAGCGGCGTCCAGTGCCTTCCGGTACACCGCACATGCCTGGGCCACCACGTCGACGGTGTGGTCGATGTCGGCGTCGCTGAGCGCGCTGCTCACCACGAACGACGGGGCCAGCACCCCGCCCGCGAGGAGCCTGCGCAGGAACAGGGTGCGGTACGGCTGCGACGGCTGCCGGTTCTCGTCGAGGGTGGCGAAGACCAGGTTGCTGGCCCGGCCCCGGACGACGATGTGGTCGGCGACGCCCATGCCGGCCGCCGCGTCGCGGACACCGGCGGCCAGCCGCTCGCCGAGGGCGTGCAGCCGAGCGGTGACGCCCTCCTCGACGTAGGTGGTTTGCACGGCCATCGCGGCTGCCAGGGAATGCGTTTCCGCACCGTGCGTGGTGGACAGCAGGAACACCCGGTCGCCGGAGTGACGCAGCCCGCCCCGCTCCATCAGTTCGCGGCGCCCGGCCAGCGCGGAGACGGCGAACCCGTTGCCCAGCGCCTTGCCGAACGTGGAGAGGTCGGGGACGACGCCGTACAGGCCCTGCGCGCCCGCCTCGGACCAGCGGAACCCGGTGATCATCTCATCGAAGATCAGTACGCAGCCGTGCCGGTCAGCCAGTTCGCGCAGGCCGACGAGGTATCCGGGCGGCGGCTCGGTGTGGGTGGCGGGTTCGAGGATCAGGCAGGCGATCTCGTCCGGGTACCGGTTGAGCATCTCCTCCGTGGCGGTCAGGTCGCCGTAGGGGAAGGACGCGATGAGCTCGGTGGTCGCCGCCGGAATGCCGGCGGACATCGGTGTGGTGCCGATGAACCAGTCGTCGACGGAGAAGAACGGATGGTCGGAGCAGAGGGCCACCCGCGAGCGGCCGGTGGCGGCGCGGGCGAGGCGTACCGCGGCGGAGGTGGCGTCGGAGCCGTTCTTCGCGAACTTCACCATCTCGGCCGTCGGCACGGTGGCCAGGAAGCGTTCGGCGGCCTCGACCTCCACGATGGACGGCCGGACGAAGTTGCTGCCGCGGCCGAGTTCCCGCCGCACCGCCTCGATCACGCGCGGGTGGGCGTGACCGAGGCTGACCGACCGCAGGCCGGAGCCGTACTCGATGTAGCGGTTGCCGTCGACGTCCCACACGTGGGCACCGCTGCCGTGGCTGATGACCGGGGCCAGGTTCTCGGGGTACTGGTCGTCGCCCTTGGCGTAGGTGTGAGCGCCCCCGGGGATCATGGCGTGCAGCCGCTCGTTGGCTGTCCGCGAGAGGGGCAGGTCAAGCACTTCGGTGTCCACGGGGACCTCAGCTTTCTCTGTGCTTCAGGACCTCGGCGAGGCTCGGCGCCTCTCGGTCCCGTTGGGACATCAGTGCAACCGGCAGCGGCCAGGGAATGGCGAGCTCCGGGTCGTCGAAGGCGATGGTCACGTCCTCGGCCGGATCGTGCGGGCGGTCGATCCGGTACGAGGTGTCGGCGGTGTCGGTCAGTGCCTGAAAACCGTGCGCGCATCCCGCGGGAATGTAAAGAGTTGGTTGTGATTCTCCTGTGAGTTCAAAGGAGGCCCAATTGCGGTAGGTCGGAGAATCCGGCCGCAGGTCCACGACAACGTCGAAGATCCGCCCGTACGAGCACCGCACCAACTTGGCCTCGCCTGCGCCGGAGCGCAGGTGCAGGCCGCGCAGTACGCCCCGGACCGAGCGGGACAGGCTGTCCTGGACGAAGGCGTCCGGGTCGAGGCCCACCGAGCGGACCACGTCGGCGTCGAAGGTGCGGCAGAAGAAGCCGCGTTCGTCGGCGTACGGCGTCGGCTCGAAGAGGAACGCACCGGCGATCTCCGGGACTTCGGTCGCTTTCATGGAGACTCCTGCCGAGCGTGGGCGTGGGTGTGACCAGTCGCGGGGAACACGGCCGCGGTCAACGAGCTGAACTGGTCCTCCAGTTGCCGGGCGGCGGCCCGGTTCCGCTCGGCGAGGGTCTGCCGCAGTTCGGCCGATCGCTTCTCCAGCGCCCGGAACTGCTCCAGCAGCCGGTCGGCGTCGACCTCGCGCGCCGGGTGACAGAACGCGCCGAGGCCCATCCGATCCATGAGCGCGTCGCTCTTCGCCGCATAGCTGAGTGCGAGCACCGGCGTGCCGGTCTTCAGCGCGCAGATCAGGTTGTGGTACCGGACCGCCACCACGGTGTCGGCAGCCGCCATCTCCTTCATCAGGTCGGCCAGTGAGGACGGCTCGGCAGCGGTGACCAGCGGCGAGTCCACCGCGTCGAGGATCGCGGCGACCACCGACGCATCGCATTCGTCGCCGGTGAGCAGCCGGACCGGCCTGCCCTCCTCGGCCAGCACGCGGACGAACCGGATCGTCCCGTCGAGGTAGCGCCGGTATATCTCCTCGGCCCTGGCGCGGTCGTCGTTGCCGCCATGGAAGTCCATGACACCGACGCAGACCGGGCCCGGCGAGCCCGAGGGCGCGCTCGCCGGCGGCGCCGGCAGGGAGAACGCGAGGTCCGGGTAGACCTCGTCGCGCGCGGTGTCCACGCCCATGGCCCGCATCGCGTCACGGGACTGGGCGTCCCGGTAGGACCGGTACGTGGCCAGCCGCGCCGACCAGCGCACCAGGGCCCGGGTAGGCCGGTTGCCGATGGTCGCGGCGCCGACGCTGACCAGCGCGACCCGGGTGCTCAGCAGTCGGCCGCTCGCGCAGAGCAGGAACAGCGAGTACGGGAAGCCCCACGGCCGCAGCGGCAGGGTGGCCTCCAGGACGCCCATGCCCGGCACGATCACCACGTCGTGCCGGCGCACCCAGGCGGCGGTGCGGAAGACGTCGGCGAGTTTTCCCAGGCCCTTCGCCGCGATCGCGCCCGCCCGCGACGCGGTCCGGTACTCCCCGCGGTTCCAGTGCAGCCGCGTGGCGGGAATCCCGAACCGGGTCGTCACGGCCTCGGGCCCGCCGCACAGCGCGTCCACGACCGCGTCCGGGTGCTCGGCGCGGAGGTACCCGAGTACGGCCTCGAGCGATCCGTCGTTGCCGAGGTTGCCGGAGCCGAGCAGGCCGAACACCCCGACGCGCACCGGGGCCTTGTCCGCTGACGTCATGCCTGCCTCCCCTCACGGCCGGCGACGAGGGCGTCGACGGAGACCGTGAGCAGGGCCGGGTCGACCGGGGCGCGGTCCTCGACCCGCTCGCCGGCGCCCGGCCGGACCCGGCTGGTCATCCACGCGGCCAGGTGGCGGTAGCAGGCGCGCCGGTCGGCCGGGGACAGCGGCGCCCGCCGGATCGCCGAGGCGAAGCCCCAGACGTACTCGGCGAGCAGCCGGGGCGTCGGGTGCAGCAGGCCTGCCCGGCGCGGGTCCAGGTTGACGCACCGGGAGCGCTTGGAGGGGTTCGCCCGCTCGGCGCGGGTGGGGTGGTCGCGGCGGAAGTACAGCAGCTCCGGCACCTGGTGGAAGCGCCCGTGCAGGGTGATCTCCGCGACGAACGTGCGGTCCGCGTGGTGGTAGCTGTCCATCGGTTTCACCCGGCGCAGTACGTCGGCCCGCAGCACCCCGTAGAAGTCGTCGCCGCCCGGCTCGAACAGCAGGCTGCGGAAGCGCTCCGGCGCGTGCGGCGAGCCGGTGGCGAGGGTGTACTCGTAGGGGACCGTCACCTGGCCGTCGCCGTCGATGACGGCCTGGTCGGTGTGCGCGAGGATCACGTCCGGCCGCTCGTCCAGCGCCTCCACGCAGCGTCGCAGCAGGTCGCGGCCGTAGAGGTCGTCGTGCGAGGCCCACTTGAACAGCTCGCCGCGGGACTCGGCGAACACATGGTTGTGGTTCGGCGTGGCGCCGATGTTCCGGGGCAGCCGGTGGTACCTGATGCGGGAGTCCTGCGCGGCGTACTTGCGGCAGATGTCCTCGGTCCCGTCGGTCGAGGCGTTGTCGGAGACGACCAGTTCGAAGTCCTCGTAGGTCTGGCCGAGCAGGGCGTCGAACGACTCGGCCAGGTACTCCTCGCCGTTGTACACGGGCAGGCCGATGCTCAGCCTGGGTCGGGCGGTCATGGGGTCCTCACTTCGGGGATGCGGTTGTGGTGGTGCTCGCGCAGGGCGGACCGCAGTTGCAGCCACCACACGGCCGAGCCGCTGAGGGTCGCGGCGGCGACGCCCCAGGCGGAGCCGGCCGTGCCGGCAGCGGCCGCCCCGCCGAGTCCGCCGCCGACGTAGCAGGCGGAGGCGAACAGCTGGCAGCGCAGGCTGCGCCGGGCCGCGCCGAGCGCGCGCAGCCCGGCCGCCGCGCCGGTGCCGAGGCCCGCGCCCGCGACACTGAGGGTGATCTGCACGATGAGGGGCGAGGAGGAGTGCCACACGTCGCCGAGCGCCAGCTCACCGAGCCGGCCCGGCATCAGGAGCAGCGCCGAGCCCCAGAGCAGCGCGCCGGCTGCCTGCCCGCCGCCGAGCAGGAGGCAGAACCTGCCCAGTTGATGCGGGGCCCGCCGCAGCACCCGGGCCGCCTCCGGGACGGTGACCAGCGAAAGCCCCATCAGCACGGCGAGGAACGGGCCCATCAGGAGCTCGGCACCCCGCACCGCGCCCACCGCGCTCACCGCGACGATCGCGCCGAGCCCGTACGCCCGCACCTGGCTGGCGCCGCTGAGGCTGACGTTCTCGACCAGGTACCGGTAGCCGAGATCGCGCTGTTCGCGAAGCCAGCCGCGCGCCTCGGCCATCCGGGGCCGGATGCCGGACTGGAAGTAGCCGTACCCCGCGGCCACCGTGGCGGACGCGCCCCAGGCGAGCACGAAGGCGGCCACGCTGTCCGCGTGGGCCGCCACCACCATGGCCGGGACGAGCGCGATCCCCCACACGACGTCGTTGACGAACGCCTTCCGCCCGGCGCCGGCGGCGAAGAACGAGAACCGCCAGGCGTCCTGGAGCAGCAGTCCCGGCAGCATGACACCGAGGGCCACGAACGCGGGCCCCACCCGGCCGCCGAGGCCGAGCCCGGCCGCCAGGCACACCACGCCGAGGGCCGCACCGACGCCGAGCGCGGTACCCGTCGACCGGGCCACCGCCCCGCGCCAGGACGCCTCCGGCACGCCGCTGAAGCGCACCACGAGCGGGTCGGTGGCCAGGCCGCGGGAGACGTTGAGCACCACGCCGTAGGTCACCCAGGCCAGGCTGAACACGCCGAACGCGGTCACCCCCAGCGAGCGGGCCACGTAGATGCCCACCGCGAAGTTGCTGATGCTGGAAGCCGCCTGGTCGGCCAGTCCCCAGGACAGCCGGCCGACGAGGGCCCGTTTGGCGGACCGGGCCGGTGGCGCCGTTCTCTGCGAATTCTCCCCCTGGGTGGTCATCGGCCTCATGCCTTGATCAGCCCGGCGCCGTGCAGAGCGCTCGCCGCGCCGGCAACGGTGTCGAACGGCAGCCCGGACCGCTCGGCGACGTCCAGCAGACTGTGCTCGCCGTCGGAGAGGTTGAGCACCCAGAGCATGGCCATCTGGGCCTGCTTGGTGTCGCTGCGGCCGCCGAGCGCGTCGTACAGCCCGCGCCGGCCCAGTTGCGGTTCGCCGTAGGGGCTGAGGTTGAGGTACCGCCGGTTGCGGTCGAGGACGGCGAATGCCTCGCGGCAGACGGCGAGGGTGTCCGCCATCGCCTCCGGGGAGACGAAGTCCAGGTTGTCCGCCGAGGTGTGGTACTCGGGGTAGCCGGCGTACGGGGTCCGGCTGAGCGAGCCCACGCCGAGATCGAACCCGGGCGAGCAGTATTGCCGCTCGTCGTAGCCGTACGGAGTGAACTCGGTGACGTGGTGCGGGCGTTCGGACGCGGTCAGCACATGCCGCATGACACGGTCGATCTCCGCGTCGCCGCGTCTGCTCTGCTTGTACGTCAGTTGGCCCGAGTCGCCGGCGCAGGCCAGCACGAGCCCGTGCTTGACCCGCTCCACCCGCTCGGCGTTGCGGGCCAGCCAGGTGATCGCCCCGATGGTGCCGGGCGCGTAGATGAACCGGTAGGTGTAGTACGGCGTCTGCTCCGCCAGCGCCCGGGCCAGGAACGTCGCCACCGCGATGCCGGCCAGGTTGTCGTTGGCCAGTGACGGGTGGCAGACGTGGCAGGAGACGATCACCTCGTCGGGGACCTGACCGGGGACCACGTGCTCGGCGTAGGTGAGGTGGCCGTCCGCGAGTGTGGAGTCGATGCGCACCTCGTACTCGCCGTCGGGCAGCGCGTCCAAGGTCTCCTGGGCCAGGCAGAAGCCCCATTCCGGCTTGTAGTAGCTGGTGCGGTAGGGCACCCAGGCCGGGTGGTCCGGCAGGGTGTGCAGGTGTCCGCGCAGCTCGGCCAGCGGCATGGTCGCCGACACGGGCACGCTGTAGCCGAGCACGTGCAGGCTGGACGCGGCGAAGTCGACGACCCGGTTGCCGGCGTTGTCGGCGACGTACGCGTCCCGGATGTTCCACTCCTGCGGCACCGTCCAGTCGAGCACCTGCGTCCCGGTCGGCACCTCGTGCACCTGAAGCGGGACGTACTCGCCGACGATCTCCAGGGTGGCGCGCACACCGTCCCCCGTGATGCTCCGGCACAGCGGGTACAGCCGCTCCACCAGCGCGTGCATCTCTTCGCCGGCCTTGGTCATCGGCGCCACCGCAGGGTGTCGTCGACGGCGCCGGCGTCGGACGCCGCGCGCAACACGGCAAGGCGGGTGAAGCGTCGCTCGAAGTCCTCCTGGGTCAGCCCGTGTTTCCGGTAGGCGTCGGCGAGTTCGAGCGCGCCCTGCTTCACCGTCCACTCGCAGTCGAAGCCGGGGATCGCGGCGCGGAACCGGGAGAAGTCGACCCGGTACGACCGCGGATCGGCTCCGTTCTCCCCGGTGATCACCACCTTCGCGCCGGACACCGCCTCGGCGACCTGGTCGGCGATCTCGGCGACCGTGACGTTGTTGATCTCGCTGCCGATGTTGAACGCCCGGTCGTGCACCGCTTCGCGCGGCGCGGTCAGCGCGGCCGTGAAGGCGCGTGCGATGTCGGCGGCGTGCACCAGCGGGCGCCAGGGGGTGCCGTCGGAGAGCACCAGCACCTCGCCGGACAGGAGCGCGTGGCCCACCAGGTTGTTCAGCACGATGTCGGCGCGCAGCCGGGGCGAGTAGCCGAAGGCGGTGGCGTTGCGCATGAACACCGGGGTGAAGTCGCCGTCGGCCAGCGCGTGCAGGTCGTCCTCCACCCGCACCTTCGACTCCGCGTACGGCGTCACCGGGCGCAGCGGGGCGTCCTCGGCCACCAGGTCGTCGCCGCCGGAGGCGCCGTAGACCGAGCAGGTCGACGCGTACAGGAAGCGCCGCACTCCGGCGTCGCGGGCCAGCCGCGCGAGGCGTACGGACGCGTGATGGTTGATGTCGTAGGTGAGTTCCGGCGCCAGCGATCCCAGCGGGTCGTTGGACAGCGCGGCCAGGTGGATCACGGCGTCCACCCCGGCCACGTGTTCGGCCGTGACGTCGCGCAGGTCCACGCGATGCCCGGACGGGTCCGCGGGCGACGGGCCGAGAACGCAGTCGGCGAACAGGCCGGCGTCAAGACCGACGACCTCGTGCCCGGCGGCCGTGAGTACCGGGGCCATCACGGTGCCCAGGTAGCCCTGGTGTCCGGTGAGCAGTACGCGCAAAGTTCAGTCCCCCAGATTGAGCGTGAGTTTGGTGACGGTGAACGCCTCGGCGTAGCGGGCGTGGCATTCGATGCCGCGGATCCGGGCGAGGCCGAGGAAGGCCTCCCGGTCGTACCAGGGCCGGTGCCGTTGCGAGGGGTAGTGCTCCTGCAGCAGCCGCACTTTCTGTTCGGCGATCTCCGGCGACAGCGGCTGGTACGCCGACGGACGGCCGAGGTCGCCGTCCCACTTGACGATCTCGTAGCGGAGCACGAGGTGGTCGCGGAACGCGGTGGTCATCAGCTTCGCCAGGCCGCGGTGATCCTGGTGCGCGTCATCGGTACGCGGAGCGAGGACCAGGTCCGGCTCGGTCCGCTCGCGCAGCTCCTCGACCGCGGCCTTGGCCTCGTCCCAGTGCACGGGCAGTCGGCCATCCGGCAACTTGAGGACGGTCAGGCGCAGATCGGCGCCCGGGCAGAAGGCGGCGAGCGCGGCCCGCTCCTCCTCCTCCCGCTCGCTGCCACCGCCGGAGAGCACCAGCGCGTCGACGCGGATACCCGGCCGCGCGAGGCACATCGCGAGCAGCGTGCCGCCGGCGCCGATGGCGATGTCGTCGCAGTGCGCGCCCACCGCGACGATCCGGTCCAGGCGCCCGGCGCTGAGCTGGATCACGCGGTCCTCACCCCGGGGTTCGCCGCCGCGCCGTCCCGTTCCCACACGGCCCACGGGCGGTCGCCCTGGGTGTAGGCGGCGTCGAGCGCCGCCCGCTCCTTCACCGTGTCGGTCGGCTTCCAGAAACCGCGGTGCTGATGCGCCACCAGCCGTCCGCGCTTGGCCAGTTGGGCACATCCGTCGGCGACCAGATCCCCGTTCTCCGGGATGTGGTCGAAGACCTCCTGGCGGAGCACGAAGTAGCCGCCGTTCTCCCACAGCGGCATGTCGCTCACCGCCGTGATGCCCCCCACCAGGCCGTCCTCGCCCAGTTCCACGCAGTGGAACGAGGACTGCGGCGGCACCACCATCATCGACGCACCGGCGTCGCGCCGGGCGAACCGGTCGATCATCTCCGGCAGCGGGGCGTCGGTCAGCACGTCGGCGTAGTTGGCGAGGAACATCTCGTCGCCGTCCAGGTGGTGCCGCACCCGGCGCAGCCGCTCCCCGATCGGTGACTCGACGCCGGTCTGCGCGAACGTGATCGTCCAGTCCGCGATGTCGGTGGACAGCAGCTCCGTCCGCCCGCCCCGCAGCACGAAGTCGTTGGACACCGTCTCCTCGTAGTTGAGGAAGAAGTCCTTGATGTGGTGCGCCCCGTACCCGAGGCACAGAATGAACTCCGTGTGCCCGAAGTGCGCGTAGTAGCGCATGACGTGCCAGATCAGCGGTCGCGGGCCGACCATCGCCATCGGCTTGGGCACGTCGTCGGAGGTTCCGTTGCGCATCCGCATCCCGTAACCGCCGCAGAACAGAACGACCTTCATGACTTGACCTCGACAATGCTCAGTTCCGGGATGGGAAAGACAAGGCGGCCGCCCCAGTCGTGCACGAAGGACAACTGCTCGACCAGCTCGGCCCGCAGGTTCCACGGGAGGACGAGGACGTAGTCCGGCCGGTCGGCGCTGATCTGCTCGGGCGGCAGGATCGGGATGCGGGTGCCGGGGGTGAACCTGCCGTGCTTGTAGGGGTTGCGGTCGACCGTGTACGGGAGCAGGTCGGGCCGGATACCGCAGTGGTTGAGCAGGGTGTTGCCCTTGCCCGGGGCGCCGTAGCCGACGACCGTCTCACCGCGCTCGGCCGCCTCGATGAGGAACCGCAGGAGATCCCGGCGCACCTTGGCCACCCGCGCGGCGAACTCGGCGTACCCGGACAGCTCCTGCAACCCGGCGGCCTTCTCCCGGGCCAGCACGTCGGCCACCCGCTGGGTCGGCTCGCCGGCCACCTCGGCCGGCCGGGCCCACAGCCGGATGGAGCCGCCGTGCGTGGGCAGCAACTCCACGTCCACGAGCGCGAGTCCACCACTCGCAAGGGCTCGGATCGCGGACGCGACCGTGTAGTACTGGAAGTGCTCGTGGTAGATCGTGTCGTACTGGTTGTCCTCGATCAGGGTCAGCAGGTGCTGCACCTCGATGGAGACCCAGCCGTCGTCGGCGACCAGGGCGCGCAGCCCCTGGGTGAACCCGACCACGTCGGGGATGTGCGCGTACACGTTGTTGGCCACGACCAGGTTTGCCGGGCCGTGCTCTTCGCGGACGGCGGCGCCGGTGTCCGGGTCCATGAACGCCGTGAGCGTGGGCACACCCGCGTCCCGGGCCGCGGCGCCGACGTTCACCGACGGCTCGACGCCGAGGCAGCGGATCCCGCGGTCCACCACGTGCTTCAGCAGGTAGCCGTCGTTGCTCGCGACCTCGACCACGAAGGCGTCGGGGCCGAGGGCAAGCCGCTGCACGGTGTCGGCGACGAACGTGCGCGCGTGCTCCACCCAGGAGGTCGAGAAGGAGGAGAAGTACGCGTACTCGCTGAACGTCTCCTCCGGCGTGATCAGCGGAGGGATCTGCGCGAGCCAGCAGTCGGTGCAGACCCGCAGGTGCAGCGGGTACGCCGGTTCCGGTTGGTCCAGTTGGTCCGCGGCGAGAAAGCTCTCGCACGGCGGGGTCGCCCCCAGATCGACGACGCTCGCCAGCGCCGCCGAGCCGCACAGTCGGCAACGTGTCATTTACTGCCCCCCATTGATTCCGTCCCTATCGGCGGCGCGCTGTCTCCGCCGCCGGACCGACCCGCGATCGCGGTGCGGTACCCCTCCACCAGGCGCTCCAGGCCGACGGCCGGGCTGAAACCCTGCTCGTAACGGCGCCGGGCCGCCTGGCCCATCTCCCGGTTGCGGGCCGGCTCGGCCGCGATCCGGCGTATGCAGGACGCGAGCGAGGCGGGCTCGCCCGGCTGGTGCAGCAGCCCGGTGACCCCGTCCTCGACGAGTTCGACGAAGGCGCCGTGACCGGCGGCGACGGTCGGGACTCCGGCCGCCATCGCCTCGACAACCACCAGGCCGAACGCCTCCAGCCACGTCGAGGGAGCCACCACGGCGACCGACCGCGCGACGGCCTGACGGCACTGCGCCGGGTCGTACAGGCCGACGTACCGCACGTCGTCCCGGCCCGCCGCCCAGGCGGTCACCTCGCGCTCCAGCGGCCCCGCGCCGGCGATCACGAGCGGCACGCCCACACCGCCGTCCGCCGCGATCTCGTCCCACGCGGCCATGAGCAGCCGCACGCCCTTGGCCTCCGCGAGCCGGCCGAGATAGAGCAGATGCTCGCCGTCGCCCGTCCGGCAGGCGCCCGGGTCCGGCACGAAGTTGTGCTTCACCGCCAGCCGCTCGGCCGGCATGCCGGACCGCACCAGGACGTCGCGCTGCGCCGCGGAGATGCAGAAGAACCGCTCCACGCCGGACCACCACCGCCGCCGGTTGACCGACAGGCTGACCGCGAGCGGCACCGTCGCAAGGCGCGAATTCCGGTAGCAGCCGTGCCGGACGGCAGGCAGTGGTGCGGAGCCCACGCACTCGGTGCACGGCCGGCCGTCCCGTTGGAGCGTGCCGGGTGGGCAGACCTGGGTGTAGTTGTGCAGCGTGGCGACGGCGGGCACGCCGGCGTCGGCGCAGGCGGCGAGAACCGCGGGCGACAGGAGCGGGAAGACGTTGTGGATGTGCACCACGTCCGGTCGCTCGGCGCGAAGCCGGGCGGCGAGCTCCTTGCGGACCGCCGGGTTCCACGGCACAAGGAGTGGCACCGCGGCCTTCGACAGGAGGGACCGGGCGGCGATGTCGTCGCTGCGCCGCTCGAACACCTCGACCCGGTGGCCGGCCGCGCGCAGCAGCTCCACCTCCTGGTCGACGACCTTGTTCTCCCCGCTCGGCTGCGCCGAGGCGTAGCGGTTGTGCACCACGAGGACGTGCATGCTCACGTCAGCTCCGATCCTGGGCCCAGCGAGGGATACGTCGTCGAGGGACTGCGGGCGTCGAGAGGGGCGCGGCCGTCGAGAGGGGCGCGGCCCTGGAGAGGGGCGCGGCCTCGGCAGGTGCCGCCAACAGCGAGGCAGCCAAGGCCAGATGCAGCAGATACGGCGAGGCGTCGCCAAGGCCGGCCTCGGTGTACGACGCG
The DNA here is from genome assembly GCF_036347135.1 of Streptomyces sp. NBC_00775. NCBI lineage: Bacteria > Bacillati > Actinomycetota > Actinomycetes > Kitasatosporales > Streptomycetaceae > Streptomyces > Streptomyces sp. NBC_00775. The sequence goes on along the minus strand of NZ_CP108938.1, from coordinate 9,313,282 downwards.
ATCGCGCAGTAGCTGATCAGGAAGATCGCGCAGGCCCTCTGAAGCGACGGCGGCCGCAGCAACGCGACGCCGGCGAGGACGATGATGATCGCCGCCACCAGGGCGACGCCGGTCAGACCCTGCTCCTGGTAGACGGCCAGCCAGCTGTTGTCGATCGGCAGCCCGCCGAACGACTTGTCGCCCAGGCCCATGCCGAACAACTGCTCCGAGGTCGTCCGGGGCGCTGCCAGCAGGGCGTCCCAGACCTTGGCCCGACCGGTGAGGTTGGAGAAGTTCTCCTGGCTCTGTCCGCGCAGGAACCACGCCTGCAGCGCGGAGCTGAACCCCACCACGGCCACCGTGGCGCACAGCACCGTCCAGGTGAAGAACCGGCGGGCGGCGGCGCTGGTCAGGATGAGTGAGCCGATCCCCAACGCCAGGCCGATGAGCAGGCCGAGCGTGGCCGTCCGGGTATGGGTCAGCGCGAGCAGGACGAGTGACGGCACGATGACCACCGCCGCGCTGACCCTGTCGGTCCGGCGCCCCAGGACGAGCAGCACGGTGAGCCCTATGATCACCGCGGCGTACTGTCCGATCTGCGGCGGAGTGAGCGGCCACAACGCGCCGACGAGCCGTCCGCCGTAGAGGTCGGGCAAGGCCGCGCCCGGTGAGACGACCAGGCCGACGGCCACCGACCCGAGCACCGCGAAGTACATCCGGATGTGGTGCCGGACGAACGTGAGGCTGCCGTCCCACCAGCGGCTGAGCAGCCACAACGTGCCGATGAAGAGCGCCAGCCGGGCGCAGCGGAACAGCGCGCCGAACCCGGACTCCAGGTTCACGCTCGAGATCATGCTCGGCACCAGCAGCAGGGTGAGCAGGAGCACGAAGGCGCTGGCTCGGATGCGCAGCCGGAGATTGACCGCGAGCGCCAGCGCGAACGCGGCGACCAGCGCGCCCATGGTGGCCATCTGGATGAGGGAGCGGGGCAGCGGGATGATGGTCTTCGCCCCGGCGGAGCCGAGCGTGTTGAGGATCAGCAACCCCCAGACGATCCCGACGATCTTCGGTGTGCCGGCCGGGCGCGGTGCGGCGCCGGGCCGCGTGCCTGCCGTATCCGGTCCGCCCGGCAGGCCCTCGCGCGTCAGATCCCCTCCCATCTCAACCACCGGCCTGTGGCTGGAAGGTGCTGCCTGCGTCCTGCTGGTACGGCGCGCCCTGCCATTGCCCGGAGTCGAGCACCTGGCTCGGGTCGTGGGCGACGAACTCCCATGGTCCGAGGTAGACGTTGTCGTGCCAGCGGTTGTGCTGCTTTCGGGTGATCGCGTCAGCCACCCGATCGCCCTTGTACGGCGACCAGTTCGGATAGGTGCCGTAGTTGGCCAGCACCGCCATTCGGTCGCACTTCTCCGTGCACTTGACGACGGACTTGTCCAGCACGAAGCGGTTGTCGTGGATGTCCACCCGCTGGGTCTTCCACCGGCAGTCGGCGTAGAGCGGTGCGCTGGCGATCGCCGGCTTCGCGCAGCGGTCGGTGGTCCGCACCAGCAAGGTGCAGTCCCCGGACGAGGTGTTGGCCGGGCTGTTGCAGAACCGGTCGGCGTTCTCCCACAGGGTGATCCCGGACCAGTTGTTCTCCAGCACGTTCCGGTAGATCTCGATCTTGTCGGTGCGGGCTTTGATCCGTGGTTCGCCGCCGGACTCGGACAGATAGACGGTCGCGAACGGGAAGCTGTCGCCGCGGTCGGCTTGCCTGCGGCCCTCGACCCAGTTGTTCCGCCGGATCGTGTTGTTCCGGATGACCGCGTTGTAGCTGGTCTCGTAGATCAGCGCGGCACCGTCGTTGTCGTCGAGCACGTTGTTCTCGATGCGGAAGTCGTTGTTGTTGGTGTCCGCCCACAACCCGGTTCCGCGGTTGTCGTGCACCCAGTTGCCGCGTACGTCGGCGCCGTTGACGGCCCAGAACTTGATGCCTCCGGTGCAGCCGCAGCCCTCCCGCCGCCGCTCCCAGTCGCCGGTGTTGTTGCCCACGATCTCGTTGCCCTCGACCACCAGGCCGCTGATACGGCCGTTGCCCTTGTACGCGTTCATGCCGTACTGGCCGTTTTCGCGCAGGCAGCTGGCGAGGACCTTCTGACGGGCACCGGCCATCAGCCCGGCACCGGAGTTGTGCTGGATCGTCGCGTGCTCGATCACCCATCCGTCGGCCGAGTCATGGTTGACCACGCCCTCGTCGGGCGGCGCCACGAAACGCTGCACGGTCAGGTAGCGGATGGTGACGTTGCGGGCGGTGCCGCCGAACGCGTACTGGTTCTTCTTCCGGCCGTCGAGTACCGCGCCCGGCGCGCCGAGGTAGCGGTCCCCCTCCTTGGGGATGACCTGGGCGTAGCGGTCCGGGTCGAGCCTGTGCTTGCCCGGTCGAAGCCAGAACGTGGTGTTCGGGGGGCTGCTCTTGGTCTTCGCTGCCAGGTCACCGACCACCGCGGGGTCGACGGTCACCGCGCCCGCCGGCGCCTTCGCCGGCCCGGCCGCGGGCCTGGCGCACACCCGGGCCACGGATCGGGGCGCGGACGTGGCGGACCTGGATGGCGCGGCCTTCGACTCCGTCCCGGCGCCCGGCGTGCTCTCACAGCCGGTCGCCAGCAGGGCCAGCGCCAGCGGTGCCGCCGCCAACGCCCAGTGCCGCCTCTTGATTCCCACGCGCCCCCCTAGCCGCGGAACCTGAGCACGGTGGTGAACCCCTCCGCGCCGTCGGCGAAACCGGTGCCGATCAGCGTTGTGGTGGGTTCCTTGCGCCCGAAGCCGGCGGAGTACCAGCCCAGCGGCGGGTCGGTCTCGCCGCGATGCGCCCGCCAGCGCAGCTGCCCGGGCAGGTCGAGCACCGCGGAGCGGTCCTCGCCGTCCCTAGTCCAGGTCAGCACGGCCCGGTTGCCCGCCAGTTCCGCGGCGATCACCGGGCCGAGGTGGAACGCCAGCTGCACGGCTCGTCGGGGGCCATGCACCTCGTCAACGACCTTCAACTCCTGGCTCGCGGCCGTCAGTTCCACCCTGCGGCGGTGCACGGACCCCTGGTAGCCGTCGTGCTCGGCAGACCAGCGGGCCGTCCCCCCGTCGGAGGCGTCGGATGTGTCCGCGGCCAGGACGCGGCTGCGGGCCTGCCGGGTCCACAGGAACGGGCCGCCGGAGACGGACTGGTCACTGCCGTCCAGTTGCAGGGTGTTGTGGCCGAGGGTCGACCGGAAGTACTGCCGCCACTCGGGTTGCCCGTGGTAGCAGTACGTCCCCGGGTCGGCGAGCACGTCGACCCCGTCGTGCCGGACCTCCAGGGACAGCGCGTCCGCGTGGGCATGCGCGGCGATGGACAGGAAGCCGTGCGGACCACCGTCGCAGCGGCACCAGATCCCTGCCGGACCGCGCAGGATGGTCATGCCCGCGTCGGCGAAATGGGCCGGCCGGCTTGCCGGGCGTGTCACGGCCGGTGCGGTTCCGTTCTTCGAGTACGGCCGGATGAGCGCGGCCAGCAGCGGGGTGCGCACATCGGTGCCGCTCACCGCCGGCCACCAGGCGAGCCGGCCGAACACGGCGTCCCCGGTGGCCAGCAGCGACGCCCAGCGGTCGGTGCCCGCGCCGTCCACGATCAGACCGTGCCCGTCGTCCGCGTCCCCCTGGCGCGGCGGCCGTAGCCGGCTGTCCACGATGGCCGCGAGCGCGTCGGTCATCCGCAGCAGTACCAGCCGGATCGACGCGGGGACCGGCACGCCTGCGGCATCCGCCTCGGCCACCGCGGCCAGGCCGAGCTCCAGCACAAGTCCGTGATACTCGGTGGCCAGCTCCCGGTTGAGGCCGGAGTCGAAGGTGTTGCCGCGCAGATGCCGCTCCAGCGACCGCAGCGCGCCGGCTCGCCAACGCGCCGAGGAAGGGAACCACCCGAACGCGCAGGCCGCTGCGAACTGCCCGGCGGCCTCGGCGATGACGTGGTTGTTCGCCGAGGACCCCCGGCTGGGGAAGGCGGCCAGCCAGCGCTGGTGGTGCCAGATCTGGTTCAGCGCCACCGGGTTGTCCTCGAACAGCCCGGCCGCGCCCGGCCAGCCGTCGAGCAGCCGGCGGATCCACACCCAGGACAGCAGCCGGATGCCCAGCTCGATGCCGCTGATCCAGTGCACGCCGCGCAGCGGTGGGTTCGCCGCCCACCACGACCGCAGGTGCTCGGCCACTCGCTCGGCGTACCGCTCCTCCCCGGTGATCGCGTAGGCCGCGGCGAGCACGGTGAGGTACTGATGCCGGGACAGCTCCCAGATCTGCTTGATGTCCCCGACCACGTCCTCGTTCCGGTACGGCACGTCGAAGGCGTAGCCCCACGGAGCCCGGCGCCCGGTCTTCGGGTCGCCCCACCAGTCCGGGTCGTCCAGGTCGTCGCGGACCACCCCGAAATACTCGGCGTGCCCGTACATCAGCCGGTCCGCCTCGGCGATGAGGCGTTTCGCGGCGTCCGGAGGTATCGCGGCGATCGTCCCGGCGGGCAGTACCGCGGTGAACCGGGCGCCGGTCACGCTCGGGCAGTCCGGCCGCGCCGACCGCCACCGCCGCCTGCGCACCGCGTCGCCCACCCGGCCGCCGACCTCCCGCGGTCCCATCCGGGACAGCCGCCGCAGGTACCAGCCCGCGCTCATGGTCATCGTGCGTTCGCCAGCGTCACCGGCGCGCCGCCGGCCAGGCCGGCCTGCACGGCGAGGGTGGCCGCCGTGGTGGCGACCAGCGACTCCAGAGGCACCGGCATCGGCCCTCCGGTCCGTACGGCCTTGATGAACGCGGCCAGCTCGGCGGACTGGCCCTTGTCCCGGGCCTTGGGCAACCGCGAACTGACCCACCGCTTGCGGCCGTACACCGAGGCACGGACGAAGTCGTCGAGCTTGAGCACCTTGCCGTCCGCGACCAGGTCCAGCGTCTCCTTGGGGAAGCCGGGCGCGCCGGTGGTGACGTAGCTGATGGTGGCGGTGGACCCGTCCGGGTAGCGCAGCACCACCTGCAGGTCGTCGTTGCCGGACGGGGCGACGGCGTACACCGATACCGGGTCGGCGTCGAGCAGCCAGCTCGCCGTGTCGATGAAGTGTCCGCCCTCGCCTTCGAACCGCGAGCCCTCGGTGCCCTGTTGGAGGTACCAGCTGCCGTGCTGCAGCCGACCCGCGTTGACCAGGTAGCGCAGGTTCGCCGGACCGGTCCGAGGGCCGAACCGCTGCTTGGCCTCGGTCAGCAGCGGCGCGAACCGGCGGTTGAAGCCCACCTGCAGCCGGTCGTTGCCGGACTCCTCCACCGCCGCGAGTACGCCGGCCAGCTCGTCCTCGGTGAGCGCCAACGGCTTCTCCACGAACACCGTCTTGCCGGCAAGGAGCGCTCTGCGGGTCAGTTCGGCGTGCGAGCTGTGCCGGGTGACCACGAACACCGCGTCGATGGACTTGTCGCCGAGCACGGCGTCGAGATCGGTGGTCGCCTCGGCGAAGCCGAACTTCCGCTGCGCGTTGGCCGCGGACAGCGCCGTCGTGGTGACGACGGTCGACAGCTCGACGCCGTCGCGCTGTGCCAGGTGCGGCAGCAGCATCGACGTCGCGTAGTTTCCCGCGCCGACGAACGCCAGTCGCACCGGCGCCTTGGCGGCCCGGGCCGGGGTGGACGCCCCGCCGCTGCGTCGCACCGCGGGCACGGCCACCGTCGGGGCCTGCGCCTCCCCCGCTTCCTCCTTCTGCTCGGGGTACCGGAACAGCACAGTCACGGCCTTCAGATCACCGTCCTTCAGGCGCTGGTACGTCTCGACGGCGTCATCGAAGTCGGCGACTTGGGAGACCAGGGGCTCCACGTCGACGCTGCCGCGGGCCAGGAGATCGAGGAAGCACGCCAGGTTGCGGCGCTCGGTCCAGCGCACATAGCCGATCGGGTAGTCCCGCCCGTCGAGCTCGTACTCCGGGTCGTAGCGCCCGGGGCCGTAGGAGCGCGAGAACCGGACGTCGAGCTCTTTCTCGTAGTACGCGTTCCACGGCAGGTCCAGGCGGCACTTGCCGATGTCGACGACCCGGCCGCGGTCCCGGCAGAGCCGGGCGGCCAGCTCGACGGGCTGGTTGCTGCCGCCGCCGGCGGCCAGGTACACCTGGTCCACGCCGTGACCGCCGGTGAGTTCGGCGACGGCGGCTTCCACGGCCGCGGACTCGGGATCACCGCAGGCCGCCGCGCCCAGGCGCTCGGCGAGCTCGCAGCGCACCGGGTCGGGGTCGACCCCGACGACGCGGACCCCCGCGGCGGCAAGGAGCTGCACCACGAGCTGCCCGATCAGCCCGAGGCCGATGACCAGCGCCACCTCGCCGAGCTGCGGCTCGCCTTGGCGCACGCCCTGCATCGCGATCGATCCGACGGTGCCGAAGGCCGCGTGCCGCGGCGCGAGGCCGTCCGGCACCGGGGTGTAGAGGTTCTTCGGCACCCAGTTCAGCTCGGCGTGCAGCGCGTGCTCGTTGCCGGCGCACGCCACGAGGTCGCCGACCTTCACGTCGTCGATCCCGGTGCCGACCTGCTCGACCACCCCGCACAGCGAGTAGCCCAGCGGCGTGTAGGAGTCCAGCTTGCCCATCACCTTGCGGTAGGTGGCGGGCACCCCGTTGGTGGCCACGCTCTGCATGACCTTGGCCACCTGGTCCGGACGTGAGCGGGCCTTGCCCAGCATCGACATGCCGGCCTCGGACACCTTCATGAGCTCGGTCCCGGTGGAGATCAGCGAGTAGGCGGTGCGGACCAGCACACCGCCCGGCTTGCACCCCGGCACCGGAACGTCGAGCACCGCCAGCTCGCCGCTCTTGTAGTTCTGTACAACCTGCTTCACCCGAAGTCCCCTTGTTTCTCAGCCGTCTTCGCCGTCTTCTACGCCGCCGAGCGAGTGCTCTGTCCGGACCCGGAGGTCGCGTCGCGGTACCAGTACTCGAGGGTCAGCACATGCCACAGATGCTTGGAGAAGTCCCGCTGCCCGGCGGCGTCCTCGGCGACCATGCGCGCCAGCGCGTCGCGGCGCAGGATCCCGGAGTTGACGAGCACGCCGTCGTTGACCACCTCGCGCACCAGCGGTGCCAGATCCCGGCTCATCCAGGCGCGCAGCGGCGCGCTGAACAGGCCCTTGGGCCGGTACACGATCTCCCGGGGCAGGATCGAGGTGGCCGCCTCCTTGAGGACGGCCTTGCCCTGTCGTCCGACGATCTTGCGATCGCCGGGCACGGCGAACGCCGCCTTGACCACCTCGACGTCCACGTACGGCACCCGCACCTCGGTCGAGGCGGCCATGCTCGACCGGTCCGTGTAGGCGAGGTTCAGGCCGGGCAGGAACATCCGGGCGTCGCCCAGGCACATGCGGTTGACGAAGTCGTCGAGGTCGTTGTCCTCGTAGATGTCCGCATGCTCGGTCAGCACGTCCTCCACCGTCCCGGCCAGGTCCGGATTGACCAGGGCGAGCAGCTCGTCCTGGTCGTACATGGTGTAGCTGCGCCGGAACGCGGTCTCCTCCGGCAGGTCGGCGAAGGAGAGGAACCGCTTCGCGAAGCGCACCGACCGGTACCCCCGGCGGGCCGTGGCGACCGGCAGCCGGTCCACGGCCCTGGACAGACCGCGCCGCAGGGGCCGCGGGACGCGCTGGTAGCGCAACGCGATCAGGTTGGCCAGGTGCTTGCGGTAACCGGCGAACAGCTCGTCGGCACCCATCCCCGAGAGCATCACCTTGACCCCGGCCTCCCGGGCGGCCGAGCAGATCAGGTACGTGTTGATCGCGGCGGGGTCGCCGATCGGCTCGTCCAGGTGGTACGTCATCTGCGGCAGCAGGTCGAGCACATTCGGAGCGATCTCGATCTCGTGCAGGTCGACGCCGAACTGCTCGGCCACCTGACGGGCATAGCGAAGGTCGTCCGGCATGGCCTCGAACTTGGCGTCCTCGGCGCGGAACCCGATCGTGTAGGCGGAGATCCCGGGTCGCTCGCGGGCCGCCAGCGCGGTCAGATAGCTGGAGTCGAGACCGCCGGAGAGGAAGGTCGCCACGGGTACGTCGGAGAGCAGGTGCCGCCGGGTCGACTCCTCGACGATGGCGGCCAGGTCCGGCTGTTCGCCGCTCCGGGCCCGCTCCCGGCCCTCGGCGGCGACGTCCCTCAGGTTCCAGTACTGGCCACGCTCCACCCGGCCGTCGGGCCGGCACCGGAGCCAGCTCCCCGGCGGCAGCTTCTCCGCTTCGCGGAACGCGCACCGTGAGTCCGGCACCCAGTAGTACAGCAGTGAGGCCACCAGCGCCGCATGGTCCACCTCCAGCGACCCGCCGGTCGCGGCGGCGAGCGCCTTGAGCTCGGAGGCGAACACCAGGCCCTCGCCGCGCCGGAGCAGGAACAGCGGCTTGATGCCGAGCTGGTCGCGGGCGAGCACCAGTTCACCGGTTCGCTCGTCGAAGATCCCGAACGCGAACATGCCGCGCAGCCGGGGCAGGCAGTCCGTACCCCAGCGCCGCCAGGCCTCAAGCAGCACCTCGGTGTCGGAGGTACCGCGGAAGCGCACCCCGGCGGCTGCCAACTCGGCACGAAGCTCGGGCGCGTTGTACAGCTCGCCGTTGTACGTAAGGGCGAGGCCGTCCGAGACCATCGGCTGAGCGCCGGTCTCGGACAGGTCGATGATGGCCAGCCGGCGGTGCCCGAGGTGCACTTCGCCGTCACCGACGAGGTGGCTGTACCGGCCCGCCCCGTCCGGACCGCGGTGGGCGATGGTATCGGTGAGCCGGTCGGTCACGATCTTCCCGTCCGGCCACCGGTACGTACCTGCGATGCCACACATGTCTTACCGCGCCTCCTGGTCGATGTCCGGGACTCGTGCCCATGACGGCCGCTCCGTCCGCGGCCGGCCCGTCACGTTCTCCCTGGCCAGCCGCTCGTTGTGGCTGCGCAGCGCGGTGTGCAGCCCGTCCCACAGGGTGCCGTCGGTCCGGTCCCGCGGATCGGGGTCGATCAGCACCACACCGATCACCGGAATGAGCAGGTCCGCGAGCTGCCGCGACACGGTGTGCAGCCATGCGGCGCTGCCGTGCCCGGCACGCACGACGAGCACGGTCTGGGTGCCGAGGTACTGGAGGTCGGTCCACGCCGTGCCGGGCGCCACCGAGCCGACGCCGAACCAGCGCTCCTGATCCGACACGGCCGCGGCACGCTCGCCGCTGACCACGGTCGGGTCACCTGGCTTCGGGCGGCGGCCCGCGAGCTGCGGGCCGGGCAGACCATCGATGATGGCCACCGGCCCCTCCGCCGACAGTGCCTTGGCGAGGTCCAGGGCGATCACGCTCGTGCTGCGCGCACAGCCCAGTTCCAGCAGCGACACCGGTTCCGCGGAGCCGCGCACGGTGCGGGCCAGGGTCGCGGTGAGCCGTTCGCGTGCCGCCCGGGTCCGTCGGCGCTGCCACAGCCTGCCCGACCTGCGGGGCAGCTCGGCGATGACCGAGGCGCCCAGGTTCGCCGCGATGTCCCGGCGCAGCACGGGGCGGTCCGCCACCACCGTGCCGACCGCGGCCACCGCGAGCCCGAGGAAGAGCCCGAGGACGAGCCCGATCGCGGCGTTGGTGGCAGCGGCCCTGGGCAGGGAGTGCCGCACCGCACGCGGGGCGTCCACGATCTGCGTGCCGGCGATGACCTTGGGCGTGCCGGTGCGCGCCTCCTCGGAGCGCTGATCGAAATCGGCGATCCGCGAGTCGAGCTCGGCCCGGCGGGCGAAGAGCGACTCGATGTTCGCCGACGCCTTCGGGTCGCTCTCCGGCGATCTGTCCCCGATCTCCTTGTTGACCTGGGCGAGTTCGACCTGCATGCGGTCACGCTGGTCGGCCAGGGCCTTGGACTCGGCCTTCGCGGCTTCCTGCATCCGCTTCACGTGATCCGCCACGAAGGCATCGGCCAGCGCCTTGGCCCGGGCCACCGCATCCGCGTCGCTGTCACCTGTCACATCGATCTGCAGCAGGTTGTTGGTCAAGCCGGTCCCCCGGTACTCCTGCATGAAGTCCTCTGGTTTTTCAGAGGACTTGAGGGACTGCAGGGCCTTGTCTGCGATCCGCGTGGTCCCCAGCAGCGCGACGTCGGTGCGCATCAGCGTTCCGGTGTCGTTCGGCTGGTCGTCCTCATGCGCGACCAGCACCTTGGTCACCGCGGCCGGCGGCGGCGGCCGCAGGACCGCCAGCGCCGCGCCGACGAGCAGCCCCACGAGCGCCAGGGAGCACCAGAGTCGGCGGCGCCTGCGCACCGCCACCACCAGTGCGTGCAGGTCAAAGAGCGGAGTGGCTGCCGACGACTCCGAAGTCGTGCTCGTCGTCACGCTGAACCTCCCGTCGCGTGGCCGCGAACCGCGAGCGCGGGAGTGGCGTTGTCCGGAGAATGGCCGGCGGACCGCGTCTCACGGGCCAGGACCGTGCCGGCGACGACGATGCCGACGACCTCGTGCCTGCCGTCCGCACACGCCTCGGCGATGCCGGCGAGCTCTTCCGCGGTCCAGTTGCCCGCGCTGAGGACGACCACGGCACCGGACTCGGTGTCGCGGTCCGGCACTGTCGGCCGGTCCACCGAGACCTCCACCACCCGCAGCAGCGGATCACTCTTGGCCTCGGCGACGAGCTGTCCGGCGGCCCGGAGGGCGATCTCGTCGCCGTCCGGTACGACAACCAGCAGCCGCCGGGGGGCCGGCAGTTGGTCCCGGAGGCGAGCGCACACCCGGCGGTAGCGGATCCGCGTGCCGGCCTCGTCGCCGGATGTCTGCGGGGTCGGTATGTCCCACCGGGTGTCGACGCCGAGGAGTCGGCGGATCCGGGCTCGCGGGCCACGGCCCCCTGGCCGGTGCGCGCGCCGATCACCAGACACGTCGACGGTGCCAAGCAGCGACGAGCCCAGCGCCGCGGCGATCTCCGGTTCGGTGCGCAGTCGGCGATTCACCCGTGCGGCGACGAGATGGCCGATGACCGCGAGCAGGAAGAACAGCAGCGCTCCGGCGACGATGAGCTGCATCCTCGTCGGCGGCGCCTCGCCGGTCGGCCGGGCCGCCGACCCCATGACGACCATGCCGGCCTTGTTGGTCGCCGGGTTGGCCTCGTCCAGCTTCGTCATGGCCTCCTCCAGCGAGGTGCGCAGCTTCTCGAGGTCGGTGCGGGCCTGCACGCTCTCCACGGACTGCCCCGGATCGGCCGCATTGGCCAGGTCGGTGATGCGGCGGTTGGTCTCCGCCACCTTCTGCCGCAACGCCTCGGTCCCGGTAGCCGCGTCGGAGTCGGCGCTGCCGCCGACGATCCGCGCGGCGAATGTGACGAACTGCTGGGCCATCCGGTCGGAGAGCTGCTGCGCGCGCTCCGGGGTGTCGGCCGTTCCCGAGATCTTGATGATGTTCCCGTCGGCGGCCTTGGCGCTCACTTGATCCCGCAGCTCGGTGCCGCTGACTCCGCTCCAGTGGAGAGCGGCGGCCGCGCGGTCGACCACCGTCGAACTGGTCGCGATATCCACCTGTGTCAGCAGCTCGCGCTCTTCCCACTGCCCCGGCAGCAGTACCGATGCCGACGTCGTGTACCGCGCCGGGAACACCACCGAGGTGCCGTAGCCGACGAGCGCGCCCACCAGGGCGAGGACGGCGAGAAGCCGCCACCGTCGACGGAGAATCCGCCCGATCGTGACCAGGCGGATCGTGTCATCGCTCAACGGTGCTGCCTCTTCCCTGTGCGGACCGGGTCGCCCGCCGACACCGGGGTGTGGTCACGGCACGCAGCGGCGTAGGCGGCGAGCAGCGACGCTTGTGAGTTCCGCCAGGAAAGCTGTCCGCTGATCCGCTCCTGGCCGATCTTGCCCATCTGGGCCCGCTTCTCCGGATCGTCAAGGAGCAGCGCGATGAGCTTGGCGAATTCGGCCTCGTCGTTGGCGGGCGCGTAGAGGGCGGCGTCACCGGCGGAGACGCGTGCCTCCCGGAGGTCGAACGAGACGATGGGCCGGCCCATCGCCATGTACTCCAGGACCTTGTTCATGGTCGACACGTCGTTGAGCGGATTGCGTGGGTCGGGGGAAAGGCACACGTCCGCGGTGGACAGGTAGCGCACCAGGTCGGCGTCCGGAATGCGCCCGGTGAACTGCACCTGCTCGGAGAGCCCGAGCCGCCGGGACAGCTCCCCCATCGCGTCGAAGGCGTCGCCGGAACCGACGAACACCGCATGCCAGTCGGTCCGCCCGAACTCGTCGCGCAGCTTCGCGAGGGCGCGCAAGGCGTAGTCGACGCCGTCCTGGGGGCCCATGACGCCGAGGTAGCACAGCAGATGAGGCTTGCCGCGCTTCAACTCCGGCTCGGGTGGCACCGGTTGGAACCGGTCGGTCTGGGGCGCGCTGCGCACCACGAAGACGTCCTCCGGCCGCCGGCCGCCACGGCGCACCGCGACGTCCCGGTAGCTCTCGTTCGTGGCGAGCACGACGTCCGCGGCCCGGTAGGTCCGCCGTTCCAGCGCGCACACGGCGCGGTAGAGCAGATCCTCGCCGCGGTCGAACCGGGAGAGGTACAGCTCGGGTACCAGGTCGTGCTGGTCGAAGACGAACCGTGCCCCGCGCCGCTTCAGCCACAGCGCCGGCAGGAACAGCAGGTCCGGCGGATTGCAGGCGTGCACCACGTCGACCGGGCCGACCTTGCGGGCCAGCCGGACCGTATGCCACAACGCCGATCCGTACTCCCGCAGGTAGCCGGCCGGCCCTCCGGTGGCCGCGCGCAGCGGGTAGCGGTGGATCCGCACCCCGTCGATCTCCGCCTCCGGCTCCGTGTCCCGCTTTTCCCCCTGGGGACAGATGACGTGCACCGTCCAGCCCGCGTCGCGCAGCGTCGTGCACTCCTGCCACACCCGCCGGTCGAACGGCACCGACAGGTTCTCCACCAGGATCAGCGCGCGCCGGTCCGACCCGTCGCCGCTGGCTGTGTCATCGAACGATCTGTTACCAAGCAAGGCCCATGTACCCCGGTTCGGCCCGGCGCGCCTCGGCGTCGGGAAGGCGGATGAGGTCGATCAGCATCGGTCCTTCGCCATGGGGCAGCGCCGACAGCACGGCCGGATCCCTGGTCCCGACCAGGCAGACCTCGGCGTGTTCCAGCACCTCGCCGACGGAGTCCGCGAGCAGCTGCCCGAGGTGCGGCAGCCGGGTCTCGATGTACTCGCGGTTCGCGCCGATCAGCCGGGAGAGGCTCACGTTGGCGTCGTAGATCCGCAGGTCGTAGCCCTTGCCGAAGAGCCTCTCCGCCAGCTCGACGAGCGGGCTCTCGCGGAGGTCGTCGGTGCCGGGTTTGAAGGACAACCCGAACAGGCCGACCCGGCGTTTGCCGGTGCGCTCGACCAGGTCCACCGCGCGCTGCAGATGGTCGGAGTTGGAGGGCAGCACGTGGGCGAGGATGGGCACCGAGACGTCGGCCCGCCGCGCAGCGTGGACCAGGCTGCGCAGGTCCTTGGGCAGGCAGGAGCCACCGAAGGCGAAGCCGGGCCGCAGATAGGCGGGGCTGATGTTCAGCTTGCGGTCGGCCAGGAACACGTCGATCACCTGGTGCGAGTCCACCCCGAGCGCCTGGCACACCGCGCCCAGCTCGTTCGCGAAGCCGATCTTGAGACCGTGGAACGCGTTGTCCGCGTATTTGATCGCCTCGGCCGTCGGGACGGGCACCCGGAACACCTCGCCGGGCAAGCCGTCGTACAGCGCCTTCACCACGTCGCCGCTTGCCGGGTCGATCTCGCCGATGACGGTCTTGGGCGGGTCGAAGAAGTCCCGCACGCTCGTGCCCTCGCGCAGGAACTCCGGGTTGACCGCGACCCCGATGTCCACCCCGGCCGTGCCGCCGACGTACTTCTCCAGGATCGGTACCAGCAGGTTCAGGCAGGTGCCCGGGAGCATGGTGCTGCGGAACACGACGGTGTGCCGCCCACCCCGCTCGGCCAGCGCGGCGCCGATCTGCTCGGTGACCCGCTCCAAGTACGTGGTGCACAGGCTGCCGTTGGGCTCCGACGGCGTGCCCACGCAGACCAGCGACACCTCGCTGCCCATGATCGCCTCGCGGACGTCGCCGGTGGCGCGTAGCGCTCCGGTCCGCACGACTTCGGCGGTGAGCTCGCCGATCCGCTCCTCGACCACCGGGGCCTTGCCGTCGTTGACCAGGTCGACCTTCACCTGGTTCACGTCCACCCCGATGACCTCGTGGCCCATGCTGGCCAGGCACGCGGCCGACACGCAGCCCACGTAGCCGAGCCCGAAAACGCTGACTCTCATGACCCGTTCCTCCCCCCAGGCAGGCCCTCTCGGCCTGCGGTCCGCGCGCCGGCGGGACCGTTGAGTTGCAGCCCCCCGCGCATCAGTAGGCCCCCTGCCCATAGAGCACCGCACGCAGCGTCTTCCACAAGATCACTGTGTCCAGGGCGAGCGACCAGTCCTCCACGTACCGCAGGTCAAGGCGGACCGCCTCCTCCCACGACAGGTCGCTGCGTCCGCTGATCTGCCACAGGCCGGTGAGTCCGGGCTTGACCAGCAGCCGCCGCCGGATGTCCGGGCCGTACGCGGCGGACTCCTCCGGTAGCGGAGGGCGCGGACCGACGAGCGACATCGATCCGGTAAGTACGTTGAAAAGCTGCGGGAGTTCGTCGAGCGAGTACCGGCGCAGCACCGCTCCCACCCGGGTCACCCGCGGATCCCGGCGGAGCTTGAACAGCAGGCCGGCACCCTCGTTGAGGTCGGCCAGCTCGGCACGTGCCCGGTCGGCCCCGGCGACCATGGTGCGGAACTTGAGAATGGTGAACTCGCGGCCGTCCTTGCCGACCCTGCGCTGGCGGTAGAACGCCCCGCCCCGGCTGTCCAGCAGCACGAGCAGCCCGACGAGCACCATCAGCGGCGCGAACAGCATCAGCAGGATCGCCGCGCCCATCCGGTCGACGACCCCTTTGATCGCCCGGCGGCCCCCGGTGAAGGTCGGCATGCTGACCCGCAGCAGCGGGATCCCGAGCACCGCGTCGACGTGCAGCCGCGGGCCGGCCACCTCCATGAGCACGGGAGCCACGATCATCTCGGCATCGCTGCCTTCGAGGTTCCAGGCCAGCCGCTGCAGCCGGTCCGGTGACCAGTGCGGGTCCGGTGTGACCGCGACGACACGGTAGCCGTCGCGATGGACGTGGCCCGCGACGTCCGCCAGTCGGCCGACGACCGGGACTCCGTCCAGTTGGTCACCGTCGAGCCCGAGACCGTCCGTCGTGCACACCGCGTCCACCCGCCAGCCGAGGTGCGGGAACTTGCGGGTTCGCGTGATCAGGTCGCGCACCGTGGCCAGGCTCCCGGCAGCGAGCACCGGTCTCAGGCACTGTCCTTCCTTCCGCTGTTTGTGCAGCCAGAGGCGGAGCAGATACCGCTCGGTCATGGTGACGAGCGCGATCGCGGGGATCGCGACGAATATCCAGAGCTTGATGTTGCGCGAGGTGAGGGCGATCCCGCCGAGCGCGAGCACGACGGTCGCCGTGAACAGTGAGCGTCCGAGCCGGCGGAATTCCTCGGCGCCCTGGCCGAGCACCGCCGGAGCCCACGACCGGCTCACCGCAAGCGCTCCCAGCACCAGCAGCTCGGTGCCGAATGCGAGAATTCCCCACTTCTCATGCCAGTTGGCCGCGTCCCGGGCCCCGAAGAAGTTGCCTATCCCAGCCACCACGACGGCGGTGGCCACGGTATCGCTGGTGATCACGGTACGGCGGTACCGCTGCTCCCAGTCGTTCGCCGGCTGGCTGATCGCCCCGTTCGCCAGACGCCCTCGCGCCGACGGAAAAGGGCCGACTAATCCCCCCTGCCGCACAGAACCCCCCCGGTCCCCAGTGGTTCGACGTGGTCGCCCAACACTGTCCCTCCCCCCGGAAGGCCCCCGCCTCCCGCACAGTTCCACCCCTCGGGAGGCCCCCCGCCCCCCGCACCGCGCTGTTCCTCCCCCGGGAGGCCCTCGCCCCCCGCGCACAACATCCCGGCTATTTCAGCGCTACTTGAACAACGCACCCTGGCGGCAGCAGACTCACATGTCCTGTCAGACGCTCGTCGAGGTGCGCGGGAACCCGTCGAGACCTCGGGTGCTCCCCGCACCCAAAGCCCTCTCTCGGGCTCAAAGAACTGATCACCCCCACGTCTGTAGGCGGAGACGCAGCTGCTGGCTGTCCGCAACGTCTGACCTATAGATCATGATTTGTCGCCCCGTGTCCCACCATGTGAAGCACGGTCAATCTAGACCATCGGGGCCAGTCTGAAGAGAGGGATGTGTGTAATTCGTGCTCAAGATTTGAAGATGGATCCAGGGACCGGTGACCGTCTGCGGTGCCTTGATGACGAAGACGCACCTTGTGACCTGTGATGACGGGGTTTCCCCGGGGGGCCCTCGGACGCTCCCGCGGCGGACGGATCACAAAGATTCACCTGGTGGCCGACGGCCGTTGCCGCCCGCTCGCCTTCCCGACAGGCCGAGGACGCCCCCCGCCTACGACGCCAGATACGGTCCTGGCCGAGAAGGCACACTCATCGCGAGCCATCCGAACTCACCTCAGCGGGCGCGGCATTCGTGCGGGAATCCGCTGGTGAGCTATTCGCCTCAGAAGCTCGCCTTCGGCTCCCCGGTTGTCCTGTTCCTGACCCGTACGAATCATCGCCCGGCATCGCCGAGGCAGGGCTTGGCAGTCCCGCACCAGGCGCCGGTGCCGCGTGTGACGTTTCCCGATCCGACGGCAGCCCTGTGCCGCTCGGCTCCTCCAACTGGCCATGCAGGACACGGTTTAGGGTCATCCGGTGACGAGTAGCAGCGCGACGCGTTCCCAGATCCTCGACAGCCCCCGTCCGATGACGGAGCGCGGTGCCTGGAAGGAACGGCTGCGCCTGTCCGGGTACTCCGGACGCCCCCGGACCGACATCCGCGAACGGCTGGTTCCGCCCTTTCCGGAGCCAGGGACCCGCGTCTGGGAGCTCATGGGCCTCAGCCCATTACTGGCGCACCGCGTCGCGAAGGCGACGGGCTGGCTGGGGCCTGTACTCGTCGCCGCCTTCGCCGGAGCGATCCGCTTCTGGCACCTCGGCCGGCCACGAGAGGTCGTGTTCGACGAGACCTACTACGCCAAGGACGCCTGGGCCATGCTGCGGCTCGGCTACGAGGGCACCTGGCCGGACCGCAAGATCTCCGACCCACAGATCCTGGCGCACCCCCAGGTGATCCCCCTGTCAGAGACCGGGCACTTTGTCGCGCATCCGCCGATGGGCAAGTGGGTGATCGCCCTCGGCGAGTGGGTGTTCGGCCTCAACCCGTTCGGCTGGCGCTTCATGACGGCGGCACTGGGCACGCTCTCGGTGCTGATGCTGTGCCGAATAGGACGCCGCCTGTTCCGTTCGACGCTGCTGGGCTGCGTGGCCGGAACGCTGATGGCAGTGGACGGTCTGCACTACGTGATGAGCCGCTCCGCTCTGCTCGACCTGGTGGTCATGTTCTTCGTACTGGCAGCGTTCGGATGCCTGTTGGTCGACCGGGACAAGGCGCGGGCCCGGCTCGCGGCAGCCCTACCGGTGGGCGGGGACGGCTGTGCGGGCCCGGATCAGGACACCGGCGACCACACCGGGATGGGAGTGCGTCCATGGCGGCTCGCGGCCGGCTTCTTCCTCGGACTGGCGGCCGCCAGCAAGTGGAACGGCCTGTACGTCCTGGCCTTCTTCATGATCCTGACCGTGCTGTGGGACATCGGCGCCCGCCGCGTCGCGGGGTCAAGCCGCCCGTACCGGGCGGTGCTGCGCAAGGACCTCGGCTGGTCGGCGTTGTCCATCGCTCCCGTTGCCGCGGTGACGTATCTGGCGACCTGGACCGGCTGGTTCCTGTCCGACAACGGTTACGGGCGGCACTGGGCGGACGGCCGCGGCGGCACATGGTCGTGGATACCGGCCCCTCTCCGCAGCCTGTGGCACTACGAGTACGGGGTCTACCAGTTCAATGTGGGGCTGCACACTCCGCACCCGTACCAGTCCAACCCGTGGAGCTGGCTGGTCCTCGGTCGTCCTGTGGCATTCTCCTCCCAGTCGCCGAAACCCGGGCAGGACGGTTGCCACGCAACGTCCGCCTGCACGCAGGAGATCCTCGCCCTGGGCACGCCACTGCTGTGGTGGTCGGCATGCTGCGCGCTTCTGTATCTGCTCTACCGGTGGGCGCTGCGCCGCGACTGGCGCGCGGGCGCCATCCTGTGTGCGGTGGGTGCCGGCTATCTGCCCTGGTTCCACTACCAGGACCGTACGATCTTCTCCTTCTACGCGGTCGTCTTCGTGCCGTACTTGTGCCTGGCCGTGGCGATGATGGTGGGCGCGCTGCTGGGTCCTCCGGGGGCGGATGAGAAACGGCGCATACGGGGTGCGGTGGCCGCGGGCGTTCTTGTGCTGCTCATCAGCTGGAACTTCATCTATTTCTTTCCGATCTACACCGGGCAGACGATCCCGTATTCCAGCTGGCGCGTCAGAATGTGGCTCTACACCTGGATCTGAGCACCCACCGCCCGGCAGCCCTGTTACCGGCTTCGGTTGGTGCACCCGTGTCGGATGAGTCAGGAGGGGTGCTGTCGTCGGTGAGGACGGCGTCAGAGTGACAGGTGACGCCGAGCACGACGCGCCTGGCGTGGCGTCGCGCCGCAAATTCGATTGACCGCGACAGTGCGGTGCGGGCTAGGTTCCGGGCATGGCAGAGATTCAGGGTTCATACGATGATCTGTTCACCGCGGTACCCGAGGCGCTGGCCGCGCTGCTGGACGCCGGGGACGTGGGCGCCTCGGTGGCGGTCTTCGTGGACGGCGAGCCGGTGGTGGACGTCTGGGGCGGATTCGCCGACGCGGACCGCACGATCCCGTGGCAGCGCGACACGATCGCGGGCGTCTGGTCCGTCACCAAGACGATGACGGCACTGTCCGCCCTCATCCTGGCAGACCGTGGCGAGCTCGACCTGGACGCGCCGGTCGCCCGGTACTGGCCGGAGTTCGCCGCGGAGGGCAAGGACGGGGTGCTGGTGCGGCACCTGCTCTCGCACACCGCGGGCCTGCCCGACTGGGACGGGACGGTCGAGGAGCTCTACGACTGGCCGTCCGCCACGGCGCGGCTCGCCGAGCTGGCGCCGCAGTGGGAGCCGGGCACCGCGGCCGGATACCACTCGCTCACCCAGGGATACCTCGTGGGCGAGGTCGTACGCCGGATCACCGGTCGCAGTGTGGGCGAGTTCTTCGCCGTCGAGGTGGCCGGGCCGCTGGGGGCGGACTTCCACATGGGGCTGTTGGCAGAGCATGACCACCGGGTCGCGCTCGCTCTCCCGCCGCCGTCGCGGGACGAGGACTACCTCGCGAGCGCGCCCAGCCCCACCGCGGCTCCCGCCGGAGGGACCAGGATCCGGGTCCGTGACGGAAACAGCGTCGCCTGGCGCCGCGCGCAGATCCCCGCGGCGAGCGGATTCGGCAACGCCCGCTCGGTCGCGCTCGTGCAGTCGGTCATGGCCTGCGGGGGAACGGTGCGGGGTGCGCGGCTGCTGTCGCAGGCGGGCTGCGACCGTGCGTGGGAGGAGCAGTTCAGCGGCGAGGACCGCATCCTGGGCATGCCGATGCGTTGGGGCTTGGGCTACGGCCTGTTCGGCAGCACCTACGGCTGGGGCGGTTGGGGCGGCTCGATGGTCATGATCGAGCCCGACGCCCGCATGGCGGTGTCGTACGTGCCGAACCAGATGCGCGAGCCCGGGAACGACAACCGGGGACTCGAGATCGTGATGGCCGTCTACGACGGGCTCACGGCCCTGCGCGCCTGACCCGCCCGTCGACGCGCATCAGGATCCCGTGACGGTCGCCGGGCGGGCAGTGGCGAACGGCTGCGGATCGGTGCAAGGCCAGGGCGGACTGGCCGGGGAAGTGCAACGCTCTCGCAACGTGCGGGATGGTCGGCTGGGTGGCGCCCTCGGCCGACGGCTCACCGTCGGCAGGGGCCGCCTCATTCGTGAGACCCGACGGGAGAGCCGATGGACATCGTCCCGCGCGTGGAACTGACCCCCGCGGCCACCGAACTGCTGCGGCGGCTGCGAGAGGCCCACGGCCCGCTGATGTTCCATCAGTCCGGCGGCTGCTGCGACGGCAGCGCGCCCATGTGTTACCCGGACGGCGAGTTCCGCACCGGCAACTCCGACGTCCTGCTCGCCGAGCTGGAGGTCGAGGGGGTCGAGGAGCCGGTGACGTTCTGGATGTCGAGGAGCCAGTACGAGCTGTGGAGTCACACCCGGCTGATCGTCGACGTCGTGCCGGGCCGCGGGAGCGGCTTCTCGCTCGAAGCACCCGAAGGAGTGCGTTTCCTCATCCGTTCGCGCGTAGTCGGCGCCTAGCCATCGGCAGGGTCACCGCCGTCTGGTGAACTCCCCTTGAGTCCTGGGAAAGTTGACGAGACATCAGGGGGTACGGTGACGGGTCGAGGCGGACGGTTAAGAACAGCACTGACGGTTGTCGCGGCATGGAGTGCGCTGGCCGGTACCGCCCTGCTGGGGGCGGCACCGGCCAGCGGCGCGGAGGGCGCCACGGACACGGCGATCGCCCCCGGCGTCGAGTACACGCAGTTGGACATCCCGGCCGCCAAGGGTGTGGCGCACGCACATGTGCTGAGCGTCGATCTGCGCAATCCACGGGTGCGGGTCGACCTCCTGTACCCCGGAGCCGTGGCGTCCCGGGCGCCCGTCTCCCAGCTCGCCGACTCCCGGGGTGCCGTGGCGGGTGTCAACGGCGACTTCTTCAACATCACGGAGACCCAGCATCCGGGGGTCGCGGCGACGGGCGCGACCGTGGGCCCGGCGATCGCGAGCGGGCACGAGCTCAAGGCGGCGGTGCCGAACGGTCAGCGCTTCGGGCCCGCCCTGCCGCCCGGCACGACCACCGAGGACGTGCTCGGCGTGGGCGTCGACCGCAGGGCCCGGCTGGACAGCATGGCCCTCGATGGTTCCGTAAGCAGTCACGAGGGGCGGTGGCCGCTCGGCGGGCTCAATCAGTACGCGCTGCCGGAGGGGTCGATCGGCGCGTTCACCGCGGACTGGGGCAGTGTCTCCCGGGTGCGCGCCACCTGCGGCACGGACACCAACCGGGCCGCACCATGTAGTTCCGACACCTATGAGGTGACGGTCGAGCACGGTCAAGTCGTATCGGCGGACAACACGCCCGGCAGCGGTGCCATCGCTCCCGGCACCACGGTCCTGGTGGGCCGCGAGGCGGGCGCCCAGCAGCTGCGGAAACTGTCCCTGGGCGAGCCGGTCGTCGTACGGCACCGTCTGGTCGCGGAGGCCACCAGGATCCCGTACCGCTTCGCACTCGGCGGCTACCCGATGCTCGTGGACGGTGAGCCGCTTCCCGGCCTGGACAACACCACCTCGGCCGTACGGACCGCCGTGGGCATCGCGCACGACGGACGCCGCCTGCTGCTCCTCGCGCTCGACGGCGCGCCCGAGTTCCGCAGCGGCCTCACCATCGCCGAAGTGGCCGAGACCATGCGGCAGTTGGGCTCCGACGACGCCTTCAGCCTGGACGGCGGGGGCTCCACTACGATGGTCGCCCGGGAGCCGGGGGCGGCCGCCGTCAGCGTCCTCAACCACCCCAGCGGAGGCGCCGAACGCCCCGTCCCGAACGGCATCGGCGTGTTCTCACGATCGTGATGTGAGGCCTCAGGGCCTCAGGCTGCTCACGATGTCCGCCGTCGCGGTGAGCCCGCTGTGGATGGTCGGCGCCATGCTCGTGCTCGCCAGGTAGAAGCCGAGCAGTACGCAGACCAGGGCGTGCGACAGCTTCAACGCGCCGTTGCGCAGGAAGACCACCGCCAGGATCAGGAGCAACAGCACCACAGAGATGGAAATGGCCATCGTCAACCTCCTCCGCCACGTCCGCTTCGCGGCGTTCGGCCGCAAGTGTGGCGTAGCGGAGGGTTCGTCCGGGCAGCTGACGTGTCCTCCGAACGAGTGGTGTTACGCCCGCTCCACGCCCCCTTACCTCCGCTCGTGGGCGTCGAGGAACGCTTCGAGGCCCGCGAGGTCGTCGGTGTTGAAGTAGTCGACGTCCGCGGCGAGCAGTTCGCCCCACAGCGCGTCACGGGCCGGGCCCGCCAGGTCGGGTGTCGCCCAGAACCGGACCTTCTGCCGGCGCGCGTGGGCCGCCGCGATGATGCCGCGCAGCTTCTCGCGCTCGGCGTCGGGGAACGGGCCGTCACCCAGCCAGGTGAAGTTGAGCGTCCAGTTGTCCGAGATCAGCGGGATGAACGAAGCGGGGGACGCGCTGCCGAGGTCGGCGAGCCGCCCGTCGTAGAAGGCGCGGCGCACACTCTGCGCCTCCATGGGCGTACGGGCGGCCCGGTCGCCGGAGATCACCGCCGTGACCGGACCGGGGTGCACACGGCCGTCCGCGTAGGTCGTGAACAGGTGCCGGTAGCGGCGCAGATGGCGGTCGAGTTCGAGATACGTCGACGAGCCCTCGGTCTTGATGTCGATGAGGAGTTGCAGGGGTGTGCGGTAACCCCGGTACACCGAGCCGTGGTTGGCCTTGACCCGGGCCGCGAGGGGTTCGAGATAGAGGGATTCGAGGGTGCGCGCCGGGTCGAGCTCGACCGGGTCGTGGGCGACGAGGAGCTGGTCGCCCACGAGGTAGATGTCGGCCTCGACGCTGCCGAAACGGTGGTCGAGGGCGTCGAGCAGGGGACGCGGGTGCTCGTAGTCGTTGTGGGCGTGGGCGCGCCACAGCGGACGCGGGCCGTGCCCCCGTTCACTCGCCCGCGCGTACGTGGCGGGCAGCGCGACGGAGCCCGCGAGGGCGGCGCCGAGGGTGGTGAGGGCTCTGCGGCGGGTGGTAAGGGCCATGCTCTGCCTCCCTGGAAGTGCCGGACAGGACCCAGCGAGTATGGGGTCCTGACAGGCCCAAGGAGCAGTACCGTGCGGGGAGTTGGCCGGACTGCCGCCGTTCGTTCACTTCGTCGGAGCAGACATACGACAGCAAGGCGGGGCACGCGAAAGAGCCCGCCCCCGGACGGGGCGGGCTCCTCACGGGTGTGGCGTCAGGGCGCCTGGAGATCCACCAGTCCGGCCAGCGCCTCACGGTGGGCGCCCGCCGTGCCGTACGCGATCGAGTCCGCCTTGGCCCGCTTCAGGTACAGATGCACCGGATGCTCCCACGTCATACCGAGGCCGCCGTGCAGTTGCAGCGCCTCCTCGGCGGCGTGCACGGCGACAGGCGCCGCGTACGCCTGGGCGACGGCGACCGACACGTCGGTGTCGTCGCTGCCGGTGGCGAGCGCGTCGGCCGCGCCCCGGGCCGCGGCGCGCGTGTTGACGACCTCCAGCCACAGTTGGGCCAGCCGGTGCTTGAGCGCCTGGAAGCCGCCGACGGGCCGGTTGAACTGCTTGCGCTCCTTCAGGTAGCGGACCGTCTCCGTCAACGACCAGTCGGCTAGGCCGAGTTGCTCGGATGCGAGGAGTCCGGCGCCGGCACGCAGGGCCCGGCGTACGGCGGGTTCGGCGGCGCCCACCCGGTGCGCCCGCACCCCGTCGAGGGTGACGGTCGCGACCGGCCGGGTGAGGTCGAAGGACACCTGCGGGGTGATCGTCACGGCGTCCGCGTCCACCGCGTACAGCCCGCCGTCCTCCGCCGGAACCAGCAGCACATCGGCGACCGCCGCATCCGCGATTCCCGTCAACTCCCCGTACAGGAAGCCGTCTTCGCTGCGTACGGCCTTGTAGTGGCCGCCCGGCCCCACGGACAGCGCGACAGCGAGCGCGCCCACCGTCCGGCCGGAGGCCAGCCCGGCCAGCAGTTTGGCGGTCTCGTCACCCTCGCACGCGAGCAGCGCCTCGGTCGCGACGACGGCACTCGTCAGGTACGGAAGCGGAGCGACGGCACGCCCCAACTCCTCCAGGACCACGGCGACTTCCCGATGTGTGGCGCCCTGGCCGCCCTGCGACTCGGGCACGAGCAGGCCCGCCAGGCCCATCCCTTCCGAGAGCGCCTTCCACAGCTCGGGGTCGTACGGAGTGTCCGACTCCGTACGCGCGATGACGCCGGCCGCGTCGCAGTGGTCGGTCAGGAGGTCGCGGACGGCGGCGCGCAGCGCCTCTTCCTCCTCCGAGTACAGAAGGTCGGGCTGTGTGCTCATCGGGCCAGGTCCTTCCAGGCGACGTCCTTGTCGGTGCGCGGCTCGGACGGCAGTCCCAGGACGCGTTCGGCGACGATGTTGAGCAGGACCTCGCTGGTCCCGCCCTCGATGCTGTTGCCCTTGGAGCGGAGGTAGCGGTATCCCGCGTCCCGGCCGGTGAAGTCGACCAGTTCGGGCCGGCGCATCGTCCAGTCGTCGTACAACAGGCCTTCCTCGCCGAGGAGTTCAACCTCCAGGCCGCTGATCTCCTGGTTGAGGCGGGCGAATCCGAGCTTCATCCCGGAGCCCTCGTGGCCGGGCTGGCCCGCCACGAGCTGCTGGCGCAGCCGCTCGCCGGAGAGCCGGGCGACCTCGGCCTCGACCCAGAGCTTCAGGAGCCGCTGGTGCAGGTCGTGGGTGCGCAGTTCGGGGCGCTCGCGCCAGGTCTTGGAGACCGGGCCGATCATGCCGCCCTCGCGTGGGATACGCATACCGCCGATGGACACGCGCTCGTTCATGAGTGTGGTCTGGGCGACCCGCCAGCCGTCGCCGATCTCACCCAGCCGGTGTGCGTCGGGGATGCGTACGTCGGTGAGGAAGACCTCGTTGAACTCGGCCTCTCCGGTGACCTGGCGCAGCGGCCGCACCTCGACACCGGGGTCGGTCATGTCACAGATGAAGTAGGTGATGCCGCGGTGCTTGGGCACGTCCGGGTCGGTGCGGGCGATGAGGATCGCCCAGCGGGCCACGTGGGCGCTGGACGTCCACACCTTCTGCCCGTTGATCACCCAGTCGTCGCCCTCACGGACGGCGCGCGTGCCGAGCGCGGCGAGGTCGGACCCGGCGCCCGGCTCACTGAAGAGCTGGCACCAGACCTCCTCGCCGACCCACAGAGGCCTGAGGAAGTCCCGCTTCTGCTCCTCCGTGCCGAAGCCGAGGATCGTCGGCGCGGCCATGCCGAGGCCGATGCCGATGCGCCGCGGGTCGTTGTCCGGCGCGCCCGCGGCCTCCAGCTCGGCGTCCACGACCGCCTGGAGGGTGCGCGGGGCACCGAGGCCGCCGAGGCCGTCGGGGTAGTGCACCCAGGCGAGGCCCGCGTCAAAACGGGCCTTCAGGAAGTCCACCCGCTCGGTCGTCGCCGGCGGATGGGCCGCCAGCAACTCCTGTGTACGGCGGCGCAGTTCAGCGGCGTCGGTCATGCGGCTGCTCCGTTCTCAAGTGAGGGCACCACGGCGACGCGCCCCGTGGTGACACCGTCGGCGACCCGCTGCACGGCCGCGGCGGCGCCGCTCAGCGGCACCCGCTCGCTCACCAGCGGCTTGATCGCGCCCCGCGCGGCCAGATCGGTGAGCTGCTCGTGGCAGTGCTGGATAAGCTTCGGGTTCTTGGTGTTGTACAGGCCCCAGTGCAGGCCGAGGATCGAGTAGTTCTTCACCAGGGCGTGGTTCAGCGCCGGGCTGGGGATCGACCCGCTCGCGAAGCCCACGACGACGATCCGGCCCTCGAAGGCGACGACCTTGGTCGACTGGGTGTAGGCCTCGCCGCCGACCGGGTCGTAGATCACGTCGGCACCGCGGCCACCGGTGGCCTCCTTCACGGCGGCGATGACGTCCTGCGTACGCCGGTCGATGACGACGTCGCAGCCCAGCTCCCGTGCCACGGCGGCCTTGTCGGCTCCGCCGACGACACCGATGACAGTGGCTCCGGCCGCCTTGCCGAGCTGTACGGCGGCGCTGCCGACCCCTCCGGCGGCGGCGTGGACGAGCAGGGTCTCGCCGGCCTCCAGATGGGCACGCCGGTGCAGTCCGAACCAGCCCGTCTGGTAGCCGATGTGCAGTGCGGCCGCCTCGGCGTCGTCGAGGGCGTCGGGCGCGGGCAGCAGGGCGGCGGCGTCCGCGACGACGTACTCGGCGAAGCCGCCGTACGGCAGTGCGGGGTTGGCGAGCACCCGGCGCCCGTCCTCGGTCTCGCCGCAGATCTCCACGCCGGGCGTGAACGGCAGCGGGGGCCTGACCTGGTAGTGCCCCCGGCACATCAGCGCGTCCGGGAAGTTGATGTTCGCCGCGCGCACCTTGAGCAGGACCTGGCCGTCACCGGGCTGCGGACGCTCCACTTCCTGGAGCTGCATCACCTCACTCGGCTCGCCGAGCTGGTGCACTTGCCATGCCTGCATGCGGGGCCTCCAGGGGGCTGGGTCGGACTGCGTCGTCCGACTGGGGTCGATCGCATACTAAGCGGTCGCTTGCCCACCTGGGAACAGCTGACGTCAGTCGTCTTCGCCACGCCGCGCGGGCCGCGCCCGTACGTGCATCCGCTCCCCCTGCGGCCCGAACAGACTCAGGAACTCCACGGGCCCCTCCCCCGTCGATCCGAACCAGTGCGGCACCCGGGTGTCGAACTCGGCCGCCTCCCCCGCACCGAGCACCACGTCGTGCTCGCCGAGCACCAGCCGCAGCCGGCCGGAGAGCACGTACAACCACTCGTATCCCTCGTGGGTGCGCGGGTCCGGTGCCATCCTCCGCTGCGGTTCGAGCACCTTGAAAGCCTGGAGTCCGCCAGGTTGACGGGTCAGCGGCCAGTGGGTGCGCCCGTGCCGCACGATCGGCTCGGCCCGCACCCGCGGGTCGCCGACCGGCGGGGCACCCACCAGCTCATCCAGCGGCACCTGATGGGCTCGCGCGATCGGCAGCAGCAGCTCCAGGCTGGGCTTGCGCAGCCCGGACTCCAGGCGCGAGAGCGTGCTCACCGAGATGCCCGTCGCCTCGGACAACCCGGCCAGGGTCGCCCCGCGCTCCTTGCGGATCCGTCGCAGTCGCGGTCCCACTTCGGCCAGCACCTCATCCGTCTGCGCGTCGTCGTTCATGCCGCTCGTGCCGCTCGTGCCACTCATGAGCCTTATTGCAGAATCGGCAAAGCCATTTGTCAATCCCGCCACGGTCGGGCGACCTTCTCCGTGGAGGTGGTCACCATGACCGAGAACTACGAAGTGGTTGTCATCGGCGGCGGAACGGCGGGCCTGTCCGCCGCGCTGGTCCTCGGCCGCGCCCGGCGCCGCACCCTGGTCGTCGACGCCGGCGAACCCCGCAACGCGCCCGCCGCGCACATGCAGGGCTATCTGTCGCGGGACGGCATGCCGCCCGCCGAGTTCCTCGCCGAGGGGCGGCGCGAGATCGAGAGGTACGGGGTCGAGCTCGTCCGGGACCGTGCGGTGGACGTGGTCCGGGACGGTGCCGGGGAGTTCGACGTCACGCTCGCGGCCGGAGGCACGGTGCACGCGCGGCGGCTGGTCGTCACCACCGGCCTGGCCGACGAGCTGCCGCCGGTGCCGGGCGTCGCCGAGCGCTTCGGAAGGGACGTGATCCACTGCCCGTACTGCCACGGCTGGGAGGTGCGTGACCAGGCCTTCGGCGTGCTGGCCAGTACGCCGTTGAGCGTGCACCAGGCGCTGATGGTGAGCCAGTGGTCGAAGGACGTGACGCTGTTCCTGCACACGGTCGGCGAGGCCGAGCTCTCCGAGGAGGACCTGCGCCGGCTCGCCGCGGCCGGGGTCGTCGTGGTGCCCGGCGAGGTCGCCTGGCTCGTGGTCGAGGGCGACCGGCTCACCGGGGTGCGTCTCACGGACGGCACGACGCACGACCGCTCGGTGCTGTTCGTCGCGCCCCGCGCGGTTCCGCGGACGGGTCTGCTGGAGCGGCTGGGCGCGGAACTGCTGGAGACGCCGTTCGGCGCGTATCCGGTCGTCGACGCCACGGGGCTGACGACCGTGCCCGGTGTCTGGGCGGCGGGCAATGCGACGGGGTTCGCGGAGCAGGTCGTGAACGCGGCGAGCGGCGGCTACCGCGCGGCGGCCACGCTCAACGGGGAACTGCTCTTCGCGGACCTCGACGCGGCCGTCGCGCGCGAGCAGCACTGAGACCCTCGCCGGGCGCCGCAGGAAAACGTCGGCGTACGGGTGTGGACCCGCCGTCTCCGTTGCACCATGGCTGCATGCTGCTGACCCGGCTGGCGCGTGTTTCCCAGGAGGTCGCCGCCACCTCGGCGCGGTCCCGGAAGATCGCTCTGCTCGCGGAGCTGTTCCGGGACGCGGAGGCGGACGACGTCCCGATCGTCATCCCCTATCTGGCGGGCCGCCTGCCGCAGGGGCGGCTCGGCATCGGCTGGAAGATCCTCAGCAAGCCGGTCCCGCCCGCGTCCGAGGCCTCGCTCACGGTGCGGGAGGTGGACGCCCGCCTGACCGAGCTGGGCGCGGTCACCGGCACCGGCTCGCAGTCCGAACGGGCCCGACTGGTCGGGGAGTTGATGGGTGCGTCCACCGAGGGCGAGCAGCGCTTCCTGTTCGGGCTGATCAGCGGCGAGGTCCGGCAGGGCGCGCTGGACGCGGTCGCCGTGGAGGGACTGGCCGAGGCCACCGGCGCGCCCGGCGCGGACGTACGCCGGGCGGTGATGCTCGCCGGTTCGCTGCAGACGGTGGCGCGGGCACTGCTGTCCCACGGCCCGGAGGCACTCGACGGCTTCCGGCTCACCGTCGGCCGCCCGGTGCTGCCGATGCTGGCGCACACGGCGGGGTCCGTGTCGGAAGCCGTCGAGAAGCTGGGCGCGTGTGCCGTCGAGGAGAAGCTCGACGGCATCCGCGTGCAGCTTCACCGCGACGGCGACGACGTACGCGTCTACACCCGCACCCTCGACGACATCACCGACCGCCTGCCCGAACTCACTTCCGCGGGGCTGGAGTTGAAGGGTGAGCGATTCATCCTGGACGGTGAGGTGATCGCGCTGGACCAGGACGGGCGGCCCCGCTCCTTCCAGGAGACGGCCGGACGCGTCGGCTCGCGCGTGGACGTGGCGACGGCCGCGAAGACCGTGCCCGTCTCCCCCGTCTTCTTCGACGCGCTGTCCGTCGACGGGCAGGACCTCTTGGATCTGCCGTTCACCGAGCGGCACGCGGAGCTGGCCCGGCTGGTGCCCGAGCCGATGCGGGTGCGGCGCGCGCTCGTCGACGGCCCCCAGGACATCCCCGCGGCGCAGCGGTTCCTCACCGACACCCTGGCACGCGGCCACGAAGGCGTCGTGGTCAAGGCCCTCGACGCCCCCTACAGCGCGGGCCGGCGCGGCGCCTCCTGGCTGAAGGTCAAGCCCGTGCACACCCTCGACCTGGTGGTCCTCGCGGCGGAGTGGGGCCACGGACGGCGCACCGGCAAGCTGTCCAACCTGCACCTCGGCGCCCGGAACGAGGACGGGTCGTTCGCGATGCTCGGCAAGACGTTCAAGGGAATGACCGACGTGATGCTGACCTGGCAGACCGAGCGGCTCCAGGAGCTGGCCGTCGAGGACAACGGGCACGTGGTGACCGTACGTCCGGAACTCGTCGTCGAGATCGCGTACGACGGTCTGCAGAGGTCCACCCGCTACCCGGCCGGCGTCACCCTCCGCTTCGCCCGTGTGGTGCGTTATCGCGAGGACAAGACCCCGACAGAGGCCGACACGGTCGCGACCCTGCTCGCCGCGCACCCGGAGGTGTCTCCATGAGCGGGAAGCGCAGCGCCGGACTGCTGTTGTTCCGGCACACCGACCACGGTCTGGAGGTGTTGCTCGGCCATATGGGCGGCCCCTTCTTCGCCCGCCGGACCGCTGGAGCCTGGACCGTGCCCAAGGGCGAGTACGAGCCCGACGAGACCGCCTGGGACGCGGCGCGCCGCGAATTCCAGGAGGAGCTGGGGCTGCCGCCGCCCGACGGCGAGGCCATCCCGCTGGGCGAGGTCCCCCAGACCAACGGCAAGGTCGTCACGGTCTGGGCGATCGGGGCGGACCTCGACCCGGCGACCGTGGTCCCCGGCACCTTCGAGATGGAGTGGCCGCCGAAGTCGGGGCAGCGGCAGGAGTTCCCCGAGCTGGACCGGGTGGAGTGGTACGACCTGGACCGGGGCCGGGCACTGATCGTGAAGGCCCAGGCGGAGTTCCTCGACCGGCTCGCGGAGCACTTGGGCTGACCGGCGCCTGCCACGTTGCGCTGTCGTGCGCCGCGCGGGAGGGTCGAGGAACAGCCCGCTCTTCAGGAGGTCGGCCATGCCCATCGCGACGGTGAACCCGGCGAACGGCGAGACGCTCAAGACGTACGACGCCCTGGGCGCCGAGGAGATCGAGCGCAGGCTCGCGACCGCCGAGGCAGCGTTCCGCACCCATCGCACCACGTCCTTCGCCGAGCGGGCGCGGCTGCTCCACCGGGCCGCGGACCTGCTCGACGAGGACCAGCAGGACATCGGCCGGGTGATGACCCTGGAGATGGGCAAGCCGGTGAAACAGGCACGCGCGGAGGCCGCCAAATGCGCCAAAGCGATGCGCTGGTACGCCGACCACGCCCAGGGGCTCCTCGCCGACGAGGAGCCCGCCGAGTCCGACATCAAGGACTCCGGGGCCT
Organism: Streptomyces sp. NBC_00775; assembly: GCF_036347135.1. NCBI lineage: Bacteria > Bacillati > Actinomycetota > Actinomycetes > Kitasatosporales > Streptomycetaceae > Streptomyces > Streptomyces sp. NBC_00775. Next base: position 9,282,700 of record NZ_CP108938.1, on the reverse strand, counting down.
CCCGCGTCCTGGTGCGCTACCGGCCGCTGGGGCCGGTGCTGGCGGTCATGCCGTGGAACTTCCCGCTCTGGCAGGTGATCCGGTTCGCCGCGCCCGCTCTGATGGCGGGCAACGTGGGGCTGCTCAAGCACGCCTCGAACGTGCCGCAGACCGCCCTCTACCTGGAGGAACTGTTCCGCCGGGCGGGCTTCCCCGAGGGCTGCTTCCAGACGCTGCTGATCGGCTCCGGTGCCGTCGAGGCCATCCTGCGTGACCCGCGCGTCAAGGCGGCAACCCTCACCGGGAGTGAACCCGCGGGCCGGGCCGTCGCCTCGGTCACGGGGGACGAGGTCAAGAAGACGGTCCTGGAGCTGGGCGGCAGCGACCCGTTCGTCGTCATGCCGTCGGCGGACCTCGACCGGGCCGCGAAGGTCGCCGTGACGGCACGCGTGCAGAACAACGGGCAGTCGTGCATCGCCGCCAAGCGGTTCATCGTGCACACCGACGTGTTCGACGTCTTCGCGGAGCGGTTCACGGCGGGCATGAAGGCCCTGAAGGTGGGCGATCCGCTGGACGAGGACACGGACGTCGGCCCGCTCTCCAGCGAGCAGGGCCGCGGCGACCTGGAGGAGCTGGTCGACGACGCGGTGGAGAGCGGCGCGACCGTCCTGTGCGGCGGCGAGCGCCCCGAGGGTTTCAAGGACCATGGCTGGTTCTACGCGCCGACCGTCCTCGCCGACATCACCCCCGAGATGCGCATCCATCACGAGGAGGCCTTCGGGCCCGTCGCCACGCTCTACCGCGCGGCCGATCTGGACGAGGCGGTGGCCCTGGCCAACGACACTCCGTTCGGGCTGAGTTCGAACGTCTGGACGCGCGACGGGACCGACGTGGACCGGTTCGTCCGTGATCTGGAGGCGGGTGGCGTGTACGTCAACGGGATGACGGCGTCCCATCCGGCGTTCCCGTTCGGCGGGGTGAAGCGGTCCGGCTACGGGCGTGAGCTGTCGGAGCACGGAATCCGCGAGTTCTGCAACATCACCACCGTATGGCACGGAGCGTGAGCGTTCCGCAGCTACGATCCCCTCTGTGAACCGCGAAGTGACCCTGCCTCTGATCGTCGACGACCGCGGCACGTTGCAGGTGGCGGCCGCCGACGTCAGCAAGCTGCTGCGCACGGTGGGCGGCCGGTGGCTGCATCTGGTGGAGGCCGGCCAGGAGGGGCTCGACGAGGACACGGTCGCCGCGCTCACGATCGAGCTCGCCAAGCTCGCCGATCGCATCGACGTGGCGTGCATCGCGCACAGCAGTGGGCCGGCCTCCGGCTAGCGCCCCTACAGGACGCGCTGGTCCAGCTCCCACAGGGCGTGCCAGAACTTCGCCTCGTAGCCCTGAAGCAGACGGCCGTACCCGTACACCTCGCCCTCGTCCACCCGTCCGGCGTCGAGCCCGGCCTGGATGGCGTCCAGGGCCCGTTGTTCCAGCTCGGGCGCGGGCTCGGCGAAGAAGTCGAAGAAGCCGCAGGCCTCGTCGTCGAGGCCGTAGTGGCGGCGCAGGGCCTGGGCGATCGTGGCGCAATAGCCGCCCCACGCCGCGAAGTTGGCGCTGAGCGCGAGGACCACGTCCACCGGTGAGCCGTTCAGGGCGAGCCAGGCGACGTACGCGGGATACGTCTGGCAGTCCGCGAGCGGCTCGTACGCCGCCGCCCCCGCGTCGTCGGCCCCGACCGCGGCGGCGTACACACCGAGCCGGTCCTGGGCCATGGCCTCACCCTCCGCGAGCATGGCGAAGAAAGCGGCGCTCTCGGCCTCAGCCGCCGACCGTTCGGCCAGGTGCAGGAACGCCCGGCGGTCCGCGGCGATCACATGACGCTGTTCCAGGGCGAGCGCGGCGAGCGTGGAGCGCTGCGCCGCGCCCCGCCCGATCAGGGGCAGCAGCCGGTTGGCGTGCGGGTCGGGGGCGAGCTTCCCGACCGTGCTGACCAGCAGTTCCCTGGCTGTCCGCGTCATCCCGTACTCCTTCGGTTCGACTGTCCCGGGGCCCCTTCCCCGAGGGTCCCACGCCCTCCCGAAATTCGCCGGAATGGAGTAACCCGGCGCGATATCCCCACGCTTCCGGGTGATCGTGGATGAACCACCCGTTCGCATCGTGGGTGAACCACTCCTTCCGCCGGGGGACGAGAGTTCCCCGGAAGGCGAAAGAAGGCGCGCTCCATGGCGACTTTGTGCAGACCCTCGGTCTCGGTTCCGGAATACGTGATCACGATGGAGGAGACGCTGGAACTGGCGCGCTCCCGTCATGAGGACCACCCCCAGCTGCCGTTGGCACTCCGGCTGATCGAGAACACCGGCGTGCAGACACGGCACATCGTGCAGCCCATCGCGGAGACGCTGAAACACCCAGGCTTCGAGGAACGCAACAAGGTCTACGAGAGCGAGGCGAAGGCCCGCGTTCCCGCGGTCGTGCAGCGGGCGCTCGACGACGCCGAGCTGCTCACCACCGACATCGACATGATCATCTATGTGTCGTGCACCGGGTTCATGATGCCCTCGCTCACGGCCTGGCTGATCAACTCGATGGACTTCAACAGCGACACCCGCCAGATACCCATAGCCCAGCTGGGCTGTGCGGCCGGCGGCGCCGCGATCAACCGGGCACACGACTTCTGCACGGCCTACCCCGACGCCAACGCGCTCATCGTGGCCTGCGAGTTCTGCTCGCTCTGCTACCAGCCGACCGACCTCGGCGTCGGCTCGCTCCTGTGCAACGGCCTGTTCGGGGACGGCATCGCCGCGGCCGTCGTCCGCGGCAAGGGCGGCACCGGTATCCACCTGGAGCGCAACGGCTCGTACCTGGTCCCCAAGACCGAAGACTGGATCATGTACGACGTCCGGGCCACCGGCTTCCACTTCCTGCTGGACAAGCGGGTGCCGGGGACGATGGAACCGCTCGCTCCCGCGCTGCACGCCCTCGCGCGTCAGCACGGCTGGGACGCCTCCGACCTGGACTTCTACATCATCCACGCGGGCGGTCCCAGGATCCTGGACGACCTCAGCAAGTTCCTCGAAGTCCCGCCGGACGCCTTCCGGTTCAGCCGGGCCACCCTCACCGAGTACGGCAACATCGCCAGCGCCGTCGTCCTGGACGCGCTGCGCCGGCTGTTCGACGAGGGCGGCGCCGAGCACTCCGCACGCGGGCTGCTCGCGGGCTTCGGCCCCGGCATCACCGCGGAGATGGCCCTGGGCCGCTGGCACGACTCGACCGAGGGGAAGGCGAGCCGGAAATGACCGAGGACACGATCACCGAGGCACTGCCTCCCGTCCGCCACTGGCCCGCCCTCGATCTGACGGGCGTGGACTTCGACCCGGTCCTCACCCGGCTGATGCGGGAGGGCCCGGTCACCCGGATCCAGCTGCCCAACGGCGAGGGCTGGGCGTGGCTGGTGACGCGGTACGACGACGTCCGCATGGTGGCCAACGACCCCCGGTTCAGCCGTGAGGCGGTCATGGACCGGCCGGTCACCCGGCTCGCCCCGCACTTCATTCCGGCCCGCGGCGCGGTGGGGTTCCTCGACCCGCCCGACCACACCCGGCTGCGCCGCTCGGTGGCCGCCGCGTTCACGGCACGCGGTGTGGAACGAGTGCGCGAGAAATCCCGGCGCATGCTCGACGAGCTGGTCGACGAGATGCTCCAGGACGGCCCGCCCGCGGACCTCACCGAGGCGGTCCTCAGCCCCTTCCCCATCGCGGTCATCTGCGAGTTGATGGGCGTCCCGGCCGTCGACCGGCAGAGCATGCACACCTGGACGCAGCTGATCCTGTCCTCCTCGCACGGCGCCGAGGTCAGCGAGAAGGCCAAGGAAGAGATGGGCGCGTACTTCACGAAGCTCATCGGCGACCGGCGCGGCAGCACCGACGAGGACGTCACCTCCCTGCTGGGCGCCGCCGTGGGCCAGGACGAGATCACGCTGGAGGAGGCCGTCGGGCTCGCCGTCCTCCTCCAGATCGGCGGCGAGGCGGTCACGAACAACAGCGGGCAGCTGTTCTACATCCTGATGACCCGCCCCGACCTGGCCGAACGGCTGCGGGCCGAGCCGGAGATCCGTCCCCAGGCCATCGACGAGCTGATCCGCTACATCCCGCACCGCAGCGCGGTCGGGCTGTCGCGGATCGCGATGGAGGACGTGGAGATCAAGGGCGTACGGATCCGGGCGGGCGACGCGATCTACGTGTCGTACATGGCCGCGAACCGCGACCCGGACGTCTTCCCGGACCCGGAGACCATCGATTTCTCCCGCAGCCCCAATCCGCATGCGGCGTTCGGCTTCGGCCCGCACTACTGCCCGGGCGGGATGCTGGCCAGGCTGGAGTCCGAGCTCATGGTCGACGCGCTGCTCGACCGGATGCCGGGACTGCGGCTGGCCGTACCGCCGGATCAAGTCCCCTTCAGGAAAGGCGCGTTGATCCGTGGCCCCGAGGCCCTGCCCGTGACGTGGTGAGCGGCCGATGACGGCAACCGAAGGGCTGCTCGTGCCCCCGGGTCACGGCCGCGTGGTCCAGACACCCGCCCAGCACGTGACGTTCAAGGTGACCGGCTCGCACTCGCGCACCGCCTCCACCTTCGAGGTGCTGGTACCGCCCGGCTTCGACGTCGGCGCCCATGTGCACACGCGCAGCGAGGAGTTGTTCTACGTGCTCGAAGGCGAGCTGGACGTGCTCGCCTTCGAGCCGCGGATACGGACCCCCGACAACTGGCAGAAGTGGGAGTCCAGTTCGGGCACCCGCGTGGTCCGGGCCACACCGGGCACGGTCATCGTCGTACCCCCGGGCTGCCCCCACGCCTTCTCCAACCCTACGGAGACCCCGGCCAAGATGTTCTTCCAGGCGTCCCCGCCCCCGGACCACGAGCGCTACTTCGACGAGCTGCTGGAGATCCTGGGGACGGGCGGCCCCCCAGACGTCACGGCAATCGAGGAGCTGCGGGCGAGGTACGACATCGAGCAACTCACACCTTTGAAACACCGCTGAGCGAGAGCGCCCCTGAAAGGGGCGCGGGGAACTGCGCGCTCAGCCACAACCGGCCCGCAGCCCGCATAGCACCTCTAACGAATCGGCATCCCGGACAAGGTGCGCGCAATCACCAGGCGCTGAATCTCACTCGTCCCCTCGAAGATCGTGTAGATCGCCGCGTCACGATGCATCCGCTCCACCGGGTACTCCCGCGTGTAGCCATTGCCCCCGAGGATCTGAATCGCCTGCCCGGTCACCTTCTTCGCCGTCTCGCTCGCGAACAGCTTCGACATCGACCCCTCGGCCGCCATGAACTGCTTCCCGCTGATCGCCATCCAGGACGCACGCCACACCAGCAGCCGAGCCGCATCGATGGACGTCCGCATGTCCGCGAGCTGGAAGGCGACCCCCTGGTTGTCGATGATCGGCCGCCCGAACTGCTCACGCGTCTTCGCGTAGTCGAGGGCCACCTCGTACGCGGCGCGTGCGGTACCCACCGCCATGGCACCCACCGCGGGGCGGCTCGCCTCGAACGTGGCCATCGCGGCGTTCTTCACCCGCTCACCGCCACCGGCCTTGGCCCGCTCCCGCGCACGGGCGAGGCGCTCGTCGAGCTTCTCCTTGCCGCCGAGGAGACAGGAGCCGGGGATGCGCACGTTCTCCAGGACGACCTCGGCGGTGTGCGAGGCGCGGATGCCGTGCTTCTTGAACTTCTGGCCCTGGGAGAGGCCCGGGGTGTTCGGCGGGACGATGAAGGAGGCGTGGCCCTTGGAGCCCAGCTCGGCATCGACGACCGCGACCACGACGTGGACGTTGGCGATGCCGCCGTTGGTCGCCCAGGTCTTGGTGCCGTTGAGGACCCATTCGTCCTTGGCCTCGTCATAGACGGCACGCGTGCGCATGGAGGCGACGTCGGAGCCGGCGTCGGGCTCGGAGGAGCAGAAGGCCGCGACCTTGACGTCGTTGGCGTCGCCGTACATCTGGGGGATCCAGGTGCCGATCTGCTCCTCGGTGCCGTTGGCGAGGACGCCCACGGCGGCGAGGCCGGTGCCGACGATGGAGAGGGCTATGCCCGCGTCGCCCCAGAACAGCTCCTCCATGGCCATCGGTATGCCGAGGCCGGTGGGGTCGAAGTACTGCTGGGCGTAGAAGTCCAGGGAGTAGATGCCGACCTTCGCGGCCTCCTGGATGACCGGCCAGGGAGTCTCTTCGCGCTCGTCCCATTCGGCGGCCGCGGGGCGGATGACGTCGGCGGCGAAGCCGTGCAGCCAGTCCCGGACCTCCTTCTGTTCGTCGTTGAGCTCCATGGTGAACTCGGCCATGTCCCCTCCAGCGCTGCACTAAACTGTTACTTGCGGTAACTGGAGTGTGTTACTGACCAGTAGGAAAAGTCAACTCCCGAACCGCGCTCGGCAGCCCGTTCGATAGCCATACGCCGATGAGTGTTAGTTTGCGCAGGCGTCACCGAATCACCACGGGTGGGGAGAGCACATGGACACCACACAGCGGACCGATCAGCAGAGGTCCGCCGACCGCCGCCGGCGCGAGCTGCTGGAAGCCGCCGACCGGGTAGTGCTCCGCGACGGCCCCGGGGCCTCGATGAACGCCATCGCCGCCGAGGCGGGCATCACCAAGCCGATCCTCTACCGCCACTTCGGCGACAAGGGCGGACTCTACGCCGCGCTCGCCAAGCGGCACACCGATGCGCTGCTGGGGGCGCTGCGGGCCGCGCTGGACGCTCCGGCCGAGCGCCGGGAGCGGGTGGAGGCCACGCTCGACACCTATCTCGCGGCCATCGAGGCGCACCCTCAGGTCTACCGTTTCCTGATGCACCCCACGGAGGGTGCGCAGCCGGGCGACCCGGGCTTCGACGTGGGCAAGCACTCCGCGCCGTTGCTGCGCCGCATGGGCGAGGAACTGGCCGAGGTCATCGAGGAGCGGGTCGATCTCGGGCCCGGCAGCCAGCAGCTCGCGCGGGTGTGGGGGCACGGGATCGTCGGCATGATGCATGCCGCCGGGGACTGGTGGCTGGGGGAACGGCCCTGTTCGCGGGCCGAGTTGGTACGTAGTTTGGCTGACCTTTTGTGGGGTCGGCTCGCTGCGGCGGGTGACAAGGTCGGCGGTCCGGGGTTCTGAGGTTGTAGGTCGGCTGCGGGTTGTTCGTGGCTGAGCGCGCAGTTCCCCGCGCCCCTGAAGGGGCGCTGACCTGAGCGCCCGGCCTTTAGGGGCGCGGGGAACTGCGCGACCAGCCACAAACAACCCGCAGCCGACGCACCGCCTCAGCTACCCCAAGACGCCCGCGCCACCTGCCTCATCACCCGGCGCCGGCGCCACCCGGAAACCCGGTCCACGTACACCCCGCCGTCAAGGTGGTCGCACTCGTGCTGCAGGCATCGAGCGAACCAGCCGGTGCCATGCACACGCACCGGCTCACCGGTCACCGTAAAGCCCTCGACGACCGCGTGGTCGTACCGCTCGGTGCCCGCTTCCAGACCCGGCAGCGACAGACAGCCCTCCGGCCCACGCAGGACCAGACCGTCGGCCTGGACGAGCCGTGGGTTCACCACATGTCCCAGATGCCGGACATCGTCGTCGTCCGGGCAGTCGTACACGAAGACCTTGAGCGCCTCGCCGACCTGGTTCGCGGCAAGGCCCACCCCCTCGCTGGCGTACATCGTCGCGAACATGTCCTCGACGAGCCGGGCGAGTTGGGGACCGAAGTCCGTGACTTCTTCACACGCGGTACGCAGGACGGGGTCGCCGAGCAGGGTCAGAGGCCGGACGCGCCCGTGGGCGCCCGGGATGGAGCCGTGTCGCATGGCGGCAAGGGTACGGTCCTCAAGGGCGCGCGCAGGTCGCGCGGGCACCGTGATGGTGCCGCGATTCGGGCACGTGAGTGGATCTCGATAGGCTGAGGCCCACACGGTGCCGGGGGCAGAGGCGCGGCGCGTACGCAAGGAGGATCGAGAAACGATGTCAGGCAACTCGGACCCGCTGACGCCGCGGGCCAAGCTGGCCGTGACGGCGGGCAAGGCGGCGGCGGCCGTCTCGCGGGCCGCCGGACGCGGCAGCGGATCGGTGATCGGCGGCCGGGTGGCACTCAAGCTCGACCCCGACCTGCTGGCCAGGCTGGCCACACACCTGGACGTGATCCTGGTGTCGGCGACGAACGGCAAGACCACCACGACCCGGCTGATCGCGGAGGCGCTCGGCGCCGCGGGCCCCGTCGTGTCCAACGCGCTCGGCGCCAACATGCCGGCCGGTATCACCTCGGCGCTCGCCGGGGGTTCGGACGCCAAGTACGCGGTCATCGAGGTCGACGAGAAGTACCTCTCCGGTGTCGCACGCGACACCGACCCGAAGTGCATCGCGCTGCTCAACCTCTCCCGCGACCAGCTCGACCGGGCCGCCGAGACCCGGATGATGGCCGAGCACTGGCGCGAGGGCCTGGCCGGTTCCAAGGCCGTCGTGGTCGCTAACGCCGACGACCCGCTCGTCGTGTGGGCCGCGTCCTCCTCGGCGAATGTGATGTGGGTCGCCGCCGGGCAGATGTGGAAGGACGACGCCTGGTCGTGCCCGTCCTGCGGCGGTGTGATGCAGCGCCCCGGTGACGACTGGTTCTGCGGCGAGTGCGGCTTCCGCCGCCCGACGCCGACCTGGGTGCTGTCCGGGGACCACGTCCTCGACCCGCACGGCTCCGCCTGGCCGATCCACCTCCAGCTGCCGGGCCGCGCCAACAAGGCGAACGCCGCCTCGTCGGCCGCCGTCGCCGCCGTCTTCGGGGTGCCGCCGCAGGTCGCCCTGGAACGCATGTACCAGGTACAGGCGGTGGCCGGGCGCTACGACGTGGTGCAGTTCATGCAGCGCGACCTGCGTCTGCTGCTCGCCAAGAACCCCGCGGGCTGGCTGGAGACGTTCTCCCTGATCGACCCGCCGCCGACGCCGGTGATCCTCTCGGTGAACGCGCGCGGCGCCGACGGCACCGACACCTCCTGGCTGTGGGACGTCGACTACACGCGGCTGACCGGGCACCCGATCTTCGTTCTCGGCGACCGGAAGCTGGACCTCGCCGTGCGCCTGGAAGTCGCGAACCAGCACTTCCAGGTCTGCGAGAACCTCGACCAGGCCGTGCAGCTGGCACCGCCCGGACGTATCGAGGTCATCGCGAACTACACCGCTTTCCAGGACTTGAGGCGTCGTGTCGGCAACTGAGCCACGGAGGACGAAGAGAATGAGTGACAACAGCTTGCGTCTGGTGTGGATCTACCCGGACCTGCTGAGCACCTACGGCGACCAGGGCAACGCCCTCGTCGTAGAGCGCCGGGCCCGCCAGCGCGGCCTCGACGTGGCCCGTCTCGACGTGCGCAGCGACCAGCCGATCCCGACCTCCGGCGACATCTACCTGATCGGCGGCGGCGAGGACCGCCCGCAGCGGCTCGCCGCGGAGCGCCTGCGCCGCGACGGCGGCCTGCACCGCGCGGTCAGCAACGGCGCGATCGTGTTCTCGGTGTGCGCGGGCTACCAGATCCTCGGCCACGAGTTCATCAACGACCTCGGGCAGCGCGAGCCGGGCCTCGGTCTGCTCGACGTGGTCTCGGTGCGCGGCGAGGGCGAGCGGTGCGTCGGCGACGTCCTCGCGGACATCGACCCGCGCCTGGGCCTGCCCCAGCTGACCGGCTTCGAGAACCACCAGGGCGTCACCCACCTCGGCCCCACCGCCCGTCCCTTCGCGAACGTGCGGCTCGGCAAGGGCAACGGCACGGGCGACGGCACCGAGGGCGCGTACAACGACACCGTCTTCGGTACGTACATGCACGGGCCCGTGCTCGCCCGCAACCCGCAGATCGCGGACCTGCTGCTGAAGCTGGCGCTGGACGTGAACGCGCTGCCGCCGATCGACGACCGGTGGTACGAGGCACTGCGCAATGAGCGCATCGCCTCGGCCCAGCAGCCCGCCTGACCTGCTTGAGAAACGGTTCCGCAGGGCCCCGTCCAGGGCCCGTCTGACAGGACTTCCGCTCACCTGTGCGGGGACGTCCAGCAGGCGGACGCACGATGCGGACCCGCCCCCTGCCGCCGGTAGGGTGGCGGGGTCCAGCCGGACAGCGTGGTCCGGTCTCCGGCCCACGTTGAGAAGGTATTTCGGGCTATGCGCATTGGTGTCCTCACGTCCGGCGGCGACTGCCCCGGCCTGAACGCCGTCATCCGGTCCGTCGTGCACCGTGCCGTCGTCGACCACGGCGACGAGGTCATCGGCTTCCGGGACGGCTGGAAAGGCCTTCTGGAGTGCGACTACCTCAAGCTCGACCTCGACGCGGTGAGCGGCATCCTGGCTCGCGGCGGCACCATGCTCGGCTCCTCCCGGGTCCAGCCGGCGCATCTGCGTGACGGCGTGGAGCGGGCCAAGGGGCACGTCGCGGAGCTCGGCCTCGACGCCATCATCCCGATCGGCGGCGAGGGCACGCTCAAGGCGGCCCGTCTCCTTTCGGACAGCGGCCTGCCGATCGTCGGCGTGCCGAAGACCATCGACAACGACATCGCGGTCACGGATGTCACCTTCGGTTTCGACACCGCCGTCGGCGTCGCGACCGAGGCCCTGGACCGGCTGAAGACCACCGCCGAGTCCCACCAGCGTGTCCTGATCGTGGAGGTCATGGGCCGTCACACCGGCTGGATCGCGCTGCACTCCGGCATGGCGGCCGGCGCCCACGCCATCGTCGTACCGGAACGCCCCTTCGACATCGAGGAACTGGCCGCGAAGGTCGGCGAGCGATTCGAGGCGGGGAAGCGGTTCGCCATCGTCGTGGCCGCCGAGGGGGCCAAACCGAAGGCCGGGACCATGGCCTTCGACGAGGGCGGCAAGGATGTCTACGGGCATGAGCGGTTCGCGGGGATCGCCCGGCAGCTCTCCCTTGAGCTGGAGGAGCGGCTCGGCAAGGAGGCGCGGCCGGTGATTCTCGGGCATGTGCAGCGGGGCGGCACGCCGACCGCGTACGACCGGGTGCTCGCGACGCGGTTCGGCTGGCATGCCGTGGAGGCTGTGCACCGCGGGGAGTTCGGTCGGATGACGGCGCTGCGGGGGACCGACATCGTGATGGTGTCGCTCGCGGAGGCCGTGGAGACCCTGAAGACGGTGCCGGACGAGCGGTACGCGGAAGCGGAGTGCGTGCTTTAGCTGTTCGGCGACTGCGGGTTCGTCGTGGCTGGTCGCGCCCACGCGGCGGAGCCGCACAATGTCACAGCCCCGCGCCCCCGAAGGGGCGCTTCACTGACCCCGGTCACAGGTGTGACCGGGGTCAGTCCTACTCTGGTTCGGACAGACAGCACAACCCGTACGAATCAGGAGCCGGCGGATGGATCACAGCGGGCACGGCATGACCATGGATCTGCCGCCGTTCACGCTGGGGCGGGGGCTCGAATGGTCCGCGGACCCGTTCTTCCTCGTCGCCTGCCTGGTGGGGCTCGGCCTGTACGGCTGGGGGGTCGTGCGGCTCGCGCGGCGCGGCGACAAGTGGTCGTGGGGCCGGACCTCCGCCTTCGTCATCGGCGTGCTGACCGTGATGCTCGTGATGTGCACGAAGCTGAACGACTACGGCATGGTCATGTTCAGCGTCCACATGGTGCAGCACATGGTGATCAGCATGCTGTCGCCGATCCTGATCCTGCTCGGGGCGCCGATCACGCTGGCGCTGCGCGCCCTGCCGGTCGCGTCGACGCGGGGCAGCAAGGGGCCTCGTGAGCTGCTGCTGATGTTCCTGCACAGCCGGTACATGCGGATCATCACGCACCCCGCGTTCACCATCCCGCTGTTCATCGCGAGCCTGTACGGGCTGTACTTCTCGCCGATCTTCGACTCCCTGATGGGCTCCAAGGCGGGACACATCGCGATGATGTGCCACTTCCTCGCCGTCGGCCTGGTCTTCTTCTGGCCGATCATGGGCGTCGACCCCGGTCCGCACCGACCCGGCTACCTGATGCGGATGCTGGAGCTGTTCGCGGGCATGCCGTTCCACGCGTTCTTCGGCATCGCGTTGATGATGGCGTCCGAGCCGATGATCAACACGTACAAGAACCCGCCCGCCTCCCTCGGCATCGACGCACTCGCCGACCAGAACGCGGCGGGCGGCATCGCCTGGGCGTTCAGTGAGATCCCCTCCGTCCTCGTGCTGATCGCGCTGCTGTTCCAGTGGTACGGCTCCGAGCAGCGGCAGGCCAAGCGCTCGGACCGGGCCGCGGACCGCGACGGCGACAAGGAACTCGAGGCGTACAACGCCTATCTGGCCTCACTCAACGCACGCGGTCGCTGAATTCCCTTTCGGCCGCCAGGTCATCTTCCGGTCGCTGAATTAACTTTTCTATTCGCCTTGCGTGAAAGCCGTCGGCATTCAGTAGCATGGAATGTGAAGCCCCCGCGTCCGGTCCTCCGGTGCGCGGGGTCCACGGGGGAAACCGCAGGGGGAGCGGTCATGACATTTCATGCGTCCATGCAAAGGGCTGGGATTTCGGCGGCCCGAAGGATCGCTCTACTGCTGGTTTCCGTGCTGATAGTCAGCGGGTGCAGCAAATCCGATCAATTGTTCGTAGTGCGTGCCGTGGCCTCGGGGATTTCGCAGGCCAATCCCTTCTTCAAGGAGGACGGCAAGCTGGGCAAGGACACCCGCCTCCCCGAGGCACGGGCGACCGGCGGGGTGCAGGCCAGCAACAGCCCGGGGCTGTACGGGGGCACGCCCGGAAGCGGGAACACCCCAGGTGGTGGCGGCACAGGTGGGGACACTGAGGGCGGCGCCACCGGTGAGTTCGGCGGGTCCACGAAGCCCGGCACCTGCGTCGTGGCGCAGCTGAAGAAGTTCCTCACCGCTCCCGAGAACTCGGCCAAGGCACAGGAATGGGCGCGAGTGCTGCACATCGACCCGGGCGAAATCTCGGGTTATATCGATCAACTCACACCCGTCGTGTTGCGCCACGACACCCTCGTGACGAATCACGAGTACAAGCACGGCAAGGCGGTCCCCTTCAACTCCTTGCTACAGGCCGGAATCGCGATTCTGGTCGACCAGCAGGGGCTGCCCGCCGTGAAGTGCTCGTGCGGTAATCCGCTGCGGCCCTTCAAGGGAAACATCAAAAAGACTTCGGTGCAGTTCAAGGACGGAAACAAGAAGTGGTCCGGCTATCACCAGGATCACATCGTGCTCGTCGAGCCGCCGCCCGGGAATACTGACATCGACCGGCTCCAGCTCGTCGACGTCCAGAACCCCGATCACGGGATCGCCCGCCCACTCGGCACCGAGGGTGAGGACGACCAGTCCTTCGACACCCGCACGGAACACGCCGTTCCGACGGTCACCCGGAAGACGTTCGCCGAGGCGAGCCAGGCACTCGCTGCTGCGGGCCTCGCCATGACGTACGACGGCGCCTCCCTGCCGCCCGACGACGCCCAGGTCACCGCCTCCGAGCCCGTCGAGGGCAGCACGCTGGAGTGGGGCGCGGCCGTGACGCTGTTCGTGCGGTCCGAGGAGAGCGGCGGCCAGAGCACTCCCCCGGACTCCGGTGCAGTGACCACGGGTCCGGACGAGTCGAGCACGGGTCCAGGCGAATCGAGCACCGGCCCGGACGAGTCCACCACCGGGCCGGACGAGTCCACCACCGGCCCGGGCGAATCCAGCACGGGCCCGGGCGAATCCAGCACCGGCCCGGACGAGTCCACCACCGGCCCGGACGAGTCCACCACCGGCCCCGGCGAGACCACCACCGGCCCGGGCGAATCCAGCACCGGCCCCGACACGACGCCGCCAACGCCACCGACGCCGTCCGGCGGGACGGACCTGCCGCCCGCGTCGAGCGGTTCCCCGCCCGACACCACGACGAGCGCGGCGGCCACCCCCTCGGAGTCCGTGTCGACCGACCCGGCCTCCACCTCCACGGAGCCGACGGCCAGCGGCGCACCGGCCTCCAGCGACCCGGCTTCGGCCGACCCCGGTGTCAGCGACTCCGCGACCGGTGTGGTCTACGCGACCTCTGTGCACCGTACGACCGACTCCGGTGGGCTCACCGAAGGCACGTCCTGATCCGCGTACGAACCAGCGCAGAACCCGGGGAGCAACCGGATGGCACCAGGATCACCGAAGTCGGGAGTGGGCCGGATCATCGCCGGCCGGTATCGGCTGCTGGACCAGGTCGGCTCGGGTGGGATGGGCCATGTGTGGCTCGCCCACGACCAGCGGCTCGACTGCGATGTCGCGCTCAAGGAGATCAGGTTCCGCAACCTGCCGGACGGTGGTGAGGAGCACGAGTCCCGCATCGCGCGCGCCCGTGCCGAGGCGCGGCACGCGGCGGTCCTGCGCGGGCACCCGCACGTGGTCACCGTGCACGACGTCCTGGAACACGAGGGCCTGCCGTGGATCGTGATGGAGTACGTGGCGGGCGCGGAGGATCTGCGCGACTGGCTCGCCCGGCGCGGTCCGCTGGCACCCGCCGAATGTGCCCGTATGGGCCTCGCGGTCCTTGACGCCCTGACCGCCGGGCATGAGCGCGGCATCATGCACCGGGACGTCAAACCCGCCAACATCCTGCTCGCTCCGGACCGCACCGGCATGCCGGGTGCCCGGATCCTGCTCACCGACTACGGCATCTCCGTCCAGCCGGACTCCCCCGAGACCCGCTGGACCCGGACGTCCATCCTGGTGGGCACGGCCGGATATCTGGCGCCGGAGCGGACCACCGGCGGGCCGGCGACGGCGGCGGCCGATCTGTTCTCGTTGGGCTGCACCCTCTATTTCGGTGTGGAGGGCTTCGGGCCGTTCGACCGCGGCACCGATCTCGCGGCGATCACCGCCGTGGTCCTGGAGGAGGCGCCACCGCCGCGGCGGGCCGGGGCGCTGTGGCCGGTCGTCGAGGCGCTGCTGATCAAGGATCCCGCCCGGCGGATCTCCGCTGAGGACGCGGCGGCGGCGCTGGCCCGGATCATCACGCCCGAGCCGCATCCGCCGACCCAGGTCGACACGGGCTCGCAGCCGCCCTGGGCGAGGCTCGTCACGTCCGACGGGGCTTCGGGCCCGGGCATGGCTCCACCGGACGAACGCTTCGGCGGCCCCGCACAGAACCAGAGCACCGGCAGCCCCGCACGGAACCAGAGCTCCAGCGGTCCCGCGCAGGACCAAGGCCTCGCCACACCGGCCGCGTACACGCCCACGGCCCAAGCACCGGGCCCGTACGCCCCCACCGCCCAAGCACCGGGCCCGTACGCCCCCACCGCCCAGGCACCCGGCGCGTACGCCCCGCGGCCGGGGCAGGAACTCGGCCGGTCGGCGCCGAGCACGCCACAGCCGGGACCGGGCTTCGGCCCGCCCTGGTACGGAGCGCCGCCCGGCCCGGTCACCGGCCCCTCGGGCCGGCGCCGCCGCAAGCGCCCGCGTGTCCTGCAAGCCCTGGCGGCGGTTCTCCTCGCGCTGGGGCTGACGGCCGGCGGGGTCTGGTACGCGATGGCGCACAAGGTCGTCCTGCCGTACGGGGACACGGTCGGACTCTCCGAACCTCTCCGGAAGGGCGACTGCGTCGTGGGCGACCCGTCCCCCGGCTCCGTGGCGGGTGTCCCGCGTCTGACGCTGGATCCCAGCTGCGGGAACGCCGTTCCCGACGGGCAAGTGATGGCCCTGTACAAGGCTCCCTCGTTCGAGGTCGCCGATCGCCAGGGAGCGGACCGGTGCGAGGAGTTGACGAAGGGGACCGCTGAAAGGCTCGCGTGGAACGTGCGCAGCATGGCGGTCGTGCCCACCCGCCAGGCCTTCCACGCCACCGGCGGCAATGTCGCGTGCCTGCTGGTCGGAAAGCACGGCCCGATGTACGGCCCGCTCGGAAAACTCCGCCCCTACGGGATGACGTTCAAGGACGCGACCCAGATACAGCGCGGCGACTGCCTCGGCCATGAGGACGGGGACGCGCTCGTCTACACGCACTACCAGCTGGTCGCCTGCGACAAGAACCATGTGGGGCTCGTCATTCAGATCACCCATCTCAAGACCGTCGCGTCCGGCGAGGACGCCGATGCCCAGGCGAACGACCAGTGCGCGGCGGACGCCCCGCCGGAGGATTTCGGGCGCAGTTCCGCGGTCTTCTGGAGTCATGGCCTGCGCAGCACAGGTCTGTGGGCCAAGGGCTACTACCTGGTGGTCTGCAGTCTGGAACACAGGGACAAGAGCCCGTTGCAGGGGAACGAGTAGGTCGCCCGGCCCTGGCGAACCGCCTCCCTCCGGGTGAAAATGGGCCCAAGGCCACGGCCCGCGTCGCGGACCCGCCTGGAGGAGGGTGTTGCGATGCCCGGTACGACGAAGACGATGGGGGTGATCACCGTGGGCGGGCTCGTCATGGTGACGGCCTACACGGTGGCGCTCGGCAGCAATGGCTGGCTGTGGTTCGGCTGGGTCGTACTCGGCCTGATCACGCTGGGGATGGTGGCGTCGCGCAGTACGTAAGGGCGCGCAGGGGTCACTCCCGGGGCAGTCGTCCCGCCGAGTGCACGCCCGGCTGGTACTTGGGCAGCCGGGCGGTGATCTTCATTCCCGCGCCCACCGCGGTCTCGATGACGAGGCCGTGGTCGTCCCCGTAGACCTGGCGCAGACGTTCGTCGACGTTGGACAGCCCGATGCCTCCGGAGGGGCTGACCTCTCCGGCCAGGATGCGGCGCAGCCGGTCCGGGTCCATTCCGGCGCCGTTGTCCTCGATGACGACCAGCGCCTCGGCACCCGCGTCCTGCGCGGTGATGCTGATGTGGCTCTTGTCGGTCTTGCCCTCCAGGCCGTGTTTGACGGCGTTCTCCACGAGGGGCTGGAGGCAGAGGAAGGGCAGCGCGACCGGCAGCACCTCGGGCGCGATCTGCAGCGTGACCGAGAGGCGCTCCCCGAAGCGGGCCCTGACCAGTGCCAAGTAGTGGTCGATGGCGTGGAGTTCGTCGGCGAGGGTGGTGAAGTCGCCGTGCCTGCGGAATGAGTAGCGGGTGAAGTCGGCGAATTCCAGGAGTAGTTCGCGGGCACGCTCGGGGTCGGTGCGGACGAACGAGGCGATCACCGCGAGCGAGTTGAAGATGAAGTGCGGTGATATCTGGGCGCGCAGTGCCTTGATCTCGGCCTCGATCAGACGCGTACGGGACTGGTCGAGGTCGGCGAGTTCCAGCTGGACCGAGACCCAGCGGGCGACCTCGCCCGTCGCCCGTACGAGGACGGCGGACTCGCGGGGCGCACAGGCGACGAGTGCGCCGTGCACTCGTTCGTCGACGGTGAGCGGGGCGACGACGGCCCAGCGCAGCGGGCAGTCGGGTTCGTCGCAGGTCAGCCGGAAGGCCTCGCCGCGGCCGGTCTCCAGCGGGCCGCCGAGCCGTTCCATGATCTCGGCGCGGTGGTGGGCCCCGACGCCGTCCCAGGCGAGGACCGTCTCCTGGTCGGTGAGGCACAGCGCGTCCGTACCGAGCAGGGTGCGCAGCCGGCGCGCGGACCGGCCCGCCGTCTCCTCCGTGAGGCCCGCGCGCAGCGGGGGTGCGGCGAGCGAGGCGGTGTGCAGGGTCTGGAAGGTGGCATGCTCGACGGGCGTCCCGAGTCCGCCGAGGCTCTGGGGCCGCGCGGTGCGTCTGCCGAGCCAGAACCCGGCGGCGAGCAGCGGGAGTACGGCGACGCAGAGCCCGGCGAGGAATCCGCTCATGCCCCGGCCTCGTTCATGATGCGCCGCACGCCTCGCCCCTCTTCTCGACCTCGTTCACCCAGCACCTCTTCACCCGGCACCTCATGCCTCGGCCCCCTTCGCGTTCACGGCCGCGCGCACCTGGCCGTCGGAGAGTTCCTCCGGCAGATGGAACCGGGCCAGGATCGCGGCCGTCCCGGCCGGAACCCGCCCCGAAGTGGCGAGCGACACCAGCACCATCGTCACGAAGCCGAGCGGCACCGACCACAGCGCGGGCCAGGCGAGCAGCGCGTGCAGTGAACCCGAGCCCGGATAGCCCGCCATGGTCGCGCCGACCGCGACCAGCGCCGAGCCGCCGCCGACGACCATCCCGGCGGCCGCGCCCGGCGGGGTCAGCCGCCGCCACCAGATACCCAGCATCAGCAGGGGGCAGAAGGAGGACGCGGACACGGCGAACGCGAGCCCCACCGCGTCGGCGACCGGCAGTCCGCCCACCAGGACGCTCGCCGCCAGCGGCACCGCCATCGCGAGCACGGTGCCGAGCCTGAAGTGCCGTACTCCGCGCGTGGGCAGCACATCCTGGGTGAGTACGCCCGCCACCGCCATGGTCAGCCCGGATGCGGTCGACAGGAACGCCGCGAAGGCACCGCCCGCCACCAGCGCGCCCAGGAGATCCGCGCCGAGCCCGCCGATCATCCGGTCGGGCAACAGGAGTACGGCGGCGTCCGCGTCCCCGGTGAGGCTGAGCTCGGGGGCGTACAGGCGGGCCAACGCGCCATAGAGGGGCGGCAGGAGATAGAAGGCGCCGATCAGGCCGAGCACGGCGACCGTGGTGCGACGGGCGGCGACTCCGTGCGGGCTGGTGTAGAAGCGGACGACCACGTGCGGCAGTCCCATCGTGCCGAGGAAGGTGGCGAGGATCAGTCCGTACGTGGCGTACAGCGGGCGTTCCTCGCGCCCGGCCGCCAGCGAGGTCGACATGCCGCCGTTGGTGCCGCGATCGGCCATCGGGACCGGGTCGCCCTTGGTGAAGGTGAGCCGGGTGCCGCGCTCGATGTGGTGGACGCCCGCGGGGAGTTCGACGCGTTCGTCCTCGTAGCGCCGTCCGTCGACGCTGCCCGTGGCGGTGACGCCGAGCGGTCGTGAGAGCTTCAGGTCGAGGCTGTCGTCGACGCGTACGACCCGCTGCTCGCGGAAGGTCGCCGGTTCGTCGAAAGCGTCGCGGGGTGCGCCGTGGGCCTGCCAGGCGAGGACCAGGAACAAGGCCGGGACCAGCAGGGCGGTGAGCTTGAGCCAGTACTGGAAGGCCTGGACGAAGGTGATGCTGCGCATGCCGCCCGCGGCGACGGTGGCGACCACGACGACCGCGACCAGCACTCCGCCGAACCAGTCGGGTGCGTCGGTCAGCACGGCCAACGTCAGCCCCGCGCCCTGCAGTTGGGGCAGCAGATACAGCCAGCCCACGCCGACGACAAAGGCACCGGCCAGGCGTCGCACCGCCTGGGAGCCGAGCCGCGCCTCCGCGAAGTCGGGCAGCGTGTACGCGCCGGAGCGACGCAGCGGGGCCGCGACGAAGAGGAGCAGTACGAGATAGCCGGCCGTGTAGCCGACCGGATACCAGAGCATGTCGGGGCCCTGGACCAGCACGAGGCCCGCGATGCCCAGGAAGGAGGCGGCGGAGAGGTATTCGCCGCTGATCGCGGCCGCGTTGAGCCGGGGACCCACGGTGCGCGAGGCGACGTAGAAGTCGGAGGTGGTCCGGGATATGCGCAGGCCGAACGCGCCGACCAGGACGGTCGCCACGACGACCAGGGCGACAGCGGGGACGGAGTAGTTCTGGTTCACGGCTCAGCGGTCCTCGACCAGCCGCACGAAGTCCTTCTCGTTGCGCTCCGCCCGGCGTACGTACCAGCGGGCGAGCAGCACCAGCGGCGGGTACACGCAGAATCCGAGCACGGCCCATTCCAGGCTCGCACCGTCCGGCATCGCGGCGAAGACGAGGGGCAGCGGGCCCACGAGCAGCACGAGAACGGCGAACACCGTGAGGGCCACGCGGAGTTGACTGCGCATCAGGGAGCGGACGTAGGTGTGACCGAGGGTGGTCTGTTCGTCGATCTCGGTCCTGGGCCGATAGTAGCCGGACGTTCGCCGGGTGCGCCGGGGCACTCCGGTGACGACCACGCGGCGTTCGGTCGGGTCCTGGGGCATGCCCGCACTCCTCAGCTCGTGGTCCGGCGCAGCAGCAGGTCGCGCAGTTCGCGCGCGTGCCGGCGGCTGACCTGGAGTTCGACGGAGTCGACGAGGACGCTCACCGTGCCCGCGTCCAGGCGGAGTTCGCCGATGTGGCGCAGCGCGACGAGGTGACGCCGGTGGATGCGGACGAAGCCGCGGGAGCGCCAGCGCTCTTCGAGGGTGGACAGCGGGATGCGGACGAGGTGGCTGCCCTGCGCGGTGTGCAGGCGGGCGTAGTCGCCGTGCGCCTCGACATGGGTGATGTCCTCGACGGCCACGAAGCGGGTGACGCCGCCGAGTTCGACGGATATGTGGTCGGGGTCGGGCTCGTGCACGGGAATCAGCGGTGCGGCGTCCCTGAGCTGGGCCGCCCGCCGTACGGCCTCGGCGAGCCGTTCCCGCCGTACCGGTTTCAGTACGTAGTCGACGGCCTTGAGGTCGAAGGCCTGCACGGCGAAGCCCTCGTGGGCGGTGACGAACACGACGAGCGGCGGCTGGGCGAACCCGGTGAGCAGCCGGGCGAGGTCGAGGCCGTCGAGGCCGGGCATGTGGATGTCGAGGAAGACGACGTCGATCGCCTCGGGCCCGTCGGGTCCGGATTCCAGGGCGCGGTTGATCCGGCGCAGCGCCTCGGTCGCGTCGCTCGCGCCCTCGGCGCTGCTGACGCGTGGATCGGCGTTCAGCAGATAGAGGAGTTCCTCAAGGGACGGTTGTTCGTCGTCGACGGCGAGCGCGCGCAGCATGAGAGTGGAGTGTAAGAGCGATTCGTACGACTGGACATCTGCCGGACGTGGACGTTGTCGGCGCCGGCGTGGACGTTGTCGCTGGATGGCGTGCACGTTGTCGCTGGATACAGTGCCGCCATGAACAGCAAGCCCGCGGGGTTCGACGAGCTCGACCGCAAGATCATCACGGCCCTGATGGCGAACGCGAGGACCAGTTTCGCGGAGATCGGCACGGAGATCGGGCTGTCCGCGACCGCGGTCAAGCGCCGCGTGGACCGGCTGCGCGAGACCGGCGTGATCACCGGGTTCACGGCCACGGTGAAGCCCACGGCACTCGGCTGGCGTACGGAGGCGTACGTCGAGGTGTACTGCGAGGGCGCGGCCCCGCCCCGGCGGCTCGCGGAGGTCGTGCGCAACCATCCGGAGATCACCGCGGCGATGACCGTGACCGGGGGCGCGGACGCGCTGCTGCATGTGCGGGCCACGGACGTGGAGCACTTCGAGGAGGTGCTGGAGCGCATCCGCGCCGAGCCCTTCATCCGGAAGACCATCAGCTACATGGTGCTGTCCCACCTGCTGCCGGAGGCCCCGGAGGCCGGCGCGACCCACGCCGCCCCCGAGGACGCATCAAACGTGCGCTGACCTGCCACGAGACGCAGCAATGCTGCGCACATGCGCAGCTCTCGTCGCTTGTCGCCCGTATCCCCCGTTTCCTACCGTGGAGGTACCCCCAGCCGACACCGCAGGAAAGCGGAGGGACCCCTCTGTGCCCGACAGCCGTGTGCCGCTCCCCCGGCGCTTCCTCGTCTGTGAACCCAGACACTTCGCCGTGCAGTACGCGATCAATCCCTGGATGCATCCCGACACACCCGTGGACGTCGATCTCGCCCGAGGTCAGTGGGAGGCGCTGATCCGCGCCTACCGCGCCCACGGCCACGCCGTCGACTCCGTCGAGCCGGTCGCCGGCCTCCCGGACATGGTGTTCGCGGCGAACTCCGCGCTCGTCCTGGCGGGCCGTGTCTTCGGCTCGCTCTTCCACGCGCCGCAGCGTCGCCCCGAGTCCACCGCGTACGAGACCTGGTTCAAGGCGGCCGGTTTCGACGTCTACCGCCCCGAGTCGGTGTGCGAGGGCGAGGGCGATCTGGTCCCGGCGGGCCGGTACGTCCTGGCAGGCACGGGATTCCGTACGACCCCCGGGGCCCATCGCGAGGTGCAGGAGTTCTTCGGAGTCCCGGTGATCGGCCTCCAGCTGGTGGACCCGCGCTTCTACCACCTGGACACGGCGCTCTTCGTCCTCGACGGCGGGCACGAGGCAAACATCGCGTACTACCCGGAGGCCTTCTCCCCCGGCAGCCGCGAGGTGCTCGCCCGTCTGTTCCCGGACGCGGTGCTCGCGACCCGCGAGGACGCGATGGCCTTCGGCCTCAACTCCGTCTCCGACGGCCGCCACGTCTTCATCGCTCCGGGGGCGACGGCCCTCGCCGACCAGCTCGCGCGCCGCGGTTACGTCCCCGTCCCCGTCGACCTCTCGGAGTTCCAGAAGGCCGGCGGCGGCATCAAGTGCTGCACTCAGGAGATCCGTTCATGACCGCTCCCGCACGTACGCGCACCTCCGCCGACCTGATCCGCGCCGAGGCGCCCGTCCTCGCGCACAACTACCACCCGCTGCCGGTGGTCGTCGCCCGCGCCGAGGGCACCTGGGTCGAGGACGTCGAGGGCCGCCGCTATCTGGACATGCTGGCGGGCTACTCGGCCCTCAACTTCGGCCACCGCAACCCCGAGTTGATCGAGGCGGCGCACCGCCAGCTCGACCGCCTGACACTCACCTCGCGCGCCTTCCACAACGACCAGCTGGCCCAATTCGCCGAGTCCCTCGCGGAGTTGACGGGCCTGGACATGGTCCTGCCCATGAACACGGGTGCGGAGGCGGTGGAGAGCGCCATCAAGGTGGCCCGCAAATGGGCGTACGAGGTGAAGGGCGTCGCTCCCGACCAGGCGACGATCGTCGTGGCCGCCGACAACTTCCACGGCCGTACGACGACCATCGTCAGCTTCTCCACGGACGAGACGGCCCGGGCGGGCTTCGGCCCCTTCACGCCCGGCTTCCGTGTCGTTCCGTACAACGACCTCGCCGCGCTCGAAGCAGCCGTCGACGAGACGACCGCGGCCGTGCTGATCGAGCCCATCCAGGGCGAGGCGGGCGTGGTCATCCCCGACGACGGCTACCTCACCGGCGTACGCGAACTGACCCGCCGCACCGGCTGCCTGTTCATCGCGGACGAGATCCAGTCGGGCCTCGGCCGCACGGGCACCACCCTCGCCGTCGAGCACGAGGGCGTCGTCCCGGACCTGCTCCTCCTCGGCAAGGCGCTCGGCGGCGGCATCGTGCCGGTGTCGGCGGTGGTCGGCCGCCGGGATGTACTCGGAGTACTGCGCCCCGGCGAGCACGGTTCGACGTTCGGCGGCAATCCGCTCGCCGCGGCGGTCGGTTCCGCCGTCGTCGGGCTGCTGGAGACCGGTGAATTCCAGCGCAGGGCGGCCGAGTTGGGCGTCGTCCTGCGGGGCGGCCTCGCGGCACTCGTGGGCAAGGGCGTCGAGGGCTTCCGCTCACGCGGCCTCTGGGCGGGCGTCGACATCGACCCCGCCATCGGCACGGGCCGCGAGATCAGCGAGGGCCTCATGCGCGAGGGCGTCCTCGTCAAGGACACCCACGGTTCGACCATCCGGCTGGCCCCGCCGCTGACCATCACGGGCGAGGAACTCCAGTCCGCCCTCGGAGCGCTGGAGAAGGTTCTGACACAAGGGGTCTGACAGACCGAAGAGAGTTGATTCCCTACATCAGCAGGCGGCCATCGGCCGCCTGCTGCGGTGTATCTGCGCGTGTTCTGCGAAGAAATGCGCCTGCTTCGGATCCCATGAATATCGTGGGATCGCGAATTCCGGAACGAGCCACTCTCGTGGCGAGAAAAGGTGACCCGTGAGGCACGGTTACGCGCGACCGCACGACCACCTAAACTGACGTACCGCGATTGCCCGGTGACCTGCTGGAACACGGCGGTTGAGCCGATCCGTCCGAGCGAGGAGCGACTCCATGTTCTACTACGTGCTCAAATACGTCCTTCTCGGACCGCTGTTGAGGCTGGTCTTCCGGCCTCGGATCGAGGGGCTGGAGCACATACCGTCGTCGGGCGCGGCCATCGTCGCCGGGAACCATCTGTCGTTCTCCGACCATTTCCTGATGCCGGCGATCCTCAAACGGCGGATCACCTTCCTCGCGAAGGCCGAGTACTTCACGGGACCGGGTATCAAGGGCCGGCTGACGGCCTTCTTCTTCCGCAGCGCGGGGCAGATCCCGGTGGACCGCTCCGGCAAGGACGCGGGTCAGGCCGCGATCCGCGAGGGGCTCGGGGTGCTGCGCAAGAACGAGTTGCTCGGCATCTACCCGGAGGGCACCCGCTCGCACGACGGCCGGCTCTACAAGGGCAAGGTCGGCGTCGCGGTGATGGCCCTCAAGGCCCAGGTCCCGGTCATCCCCTGCGCGATGATCGGCACCTTCGAGGCCCAGCCGCCGGGCAAGGTCATCCCGAACATCCACCCCGTCGTCATCCGCTTCGGCAAGCCCCTCGACTTCTCCCGCTACGCCGGGATGGAGAACGAGAAGGCCATCCTGCGGGCGATCACCGACGAGATCATGTACGCCATCCTCACCCTCTCCGAGCAGGAGTACGTCGACCGGTACGCGGCCGTCGTCAAGGCCGAGGAGGCCGCCGAGAGCGCGGCGAACGCGCGTAAGTTCCCGCGGATGCCTCTGAGTTGACCACGCATGAGGGACGGCCGGAGAACCCGGCCGCCCCTGTCACGCGCAGGAATCATCCACGGGAGACTACGGCTTCGGCGTGGCGTGCGGGGTGCACGTCACATCGGCCGCGTCCGTCGTGCCGGTGAGCAGGTAGGTGTCCACCCGCTCGTTGATGCACGGGTTGACCAGGCCGGTCACGCCGTGCGAGCCCGCGTCCTGTTCGGTGATCAGGCGGGACCCCTTGAAGCGCTTGTGCAGTTCGACGGCGCCCGGGTACGGGGTCGCCGCGTCACGCGTGGACTGCACGATGAGCACGGCCGGCAGGCCCTTGTGGGTCTTCACGTTCACGGGGGTCTGCTGCTTGGCCGGCCAGGTGGCACACGGCAGGTTCATCCACGCGTTGGCCCACGTCATGAACGGGTAGTCCTTGTTGAGCCGCGTGTTGTCCCGGTCCCACTTCTTCCAACTGGTGGGCCACTGGGTGTCGGCGCACTCGACGGCCGTGTAGACGGCGTTGCCGTTCTCCGAGGCGATATTGCCCGCGGTGTCCGACAGGTCGGGGGAGGCCGCGTCGACGAGCGCCTGGGTGTCACCGGCGACGTACTTGCTGAACACCGTGGCGACCGGCACCCACGAGGAGTCGTAGTACGGGGCGCTCTGGAAGAAGGAGATGAGTTCGGCGGGGCCGACGACGCCGCCGAGCGGGTTCGCCTTGGCGGTGGCGCGCAGCTTCAGCCACTGGTCCTGCACCTTGGCGCGGGTGTCACCGAGGTGGAAGGCCGCGTCGTTCTTGGCGACCCAGTCCTCCCAGTCCTTCCAGCGGCCCTCGAAGGCGATGTCCTGCTCGAGGTTGGCCTGGTACCAGATGTTCTCGCGCGACGGGTCGACGACGCTGTCGACGACCATGCGGCGGACGTGCCCCGGGAAGAGCGTGCCGTAGACGGCGCCGAGGTACGTGCCGTACGAGACACCCAGGTAGTTCAGCTTCTTCTCGCCGAGGGCGGCGCGGATGACGTCGAGGTCGCGCGCGGTGTTCGGCGTGGTCATCTGCGGCAGCATGTCGCCGCTGCGCTCGGCGCAGCCGTCCGCGTACTCGGCGGCCAGCTTGCGCTGGGCCTGCTTGTCCGCCTCCGTGTCCGGAACCGGGTCGGCCTTGGGCGCCTTCACGAACTCCTGAGGGTCAATGCAGGAGATGGGCGCCGAGTGGCCGACACCGCGCGGGTCGAAGCCCACGAAGTCGTACGCCTTGGCGGCGTTGGCCCAGACGGGGTTCTTGGTGGTCACGCGGCGCGGGAAGCGCATGCCCGAGGCACCGGGTCCGCCCGGGTTGTAGACGAGGGCGCCCTGGCGCTCGTCCGCGGTGCCCGTGTTCCCGATGCGGTCCACGGCCAGCTTGATCTGCTTGCCGTTCGGGTGGGCGTAGTCGAGCGGGACGCTGACATAGCCGCACTGGATCGGCTTCTCGAAGCCCCAGTCCGCGGGACAGTCCTGCCAGTCGATCCCGGCCTTGGCGGCCCGTTCCGCGGCGATCGCCGCCCCGCGCTGCTCGCGGTCCTGACCGTGGCGCGAGTCGGCGGTGGCCGACGGGGCCGCCACGGCTCCGGCTATCAGGGTCGCCGTGACGAGCGCTCCGGCCGAACCCAGCACTGTCACCCGTCTTGTCGGTCTCTTGGACCTCAAGTGGGACCTCCCCGTACCTCGTTGCGATTGGTACGGCGATCCTTTCGGCTGTGAGGTCCCTGAGAACAGACGTAAACAGCTTTTCTTTACCAATCCGATAACCGGTGCACGGCGTCCCGTTGAGCGGAGACGTCTCCCTCAGCCGAGCACCCGCAGCGCCTCGTCCAACACGCGCCGCAGCCGCAGCGCGTCGGGCGCGAGCGAGGTCACGAGCACGGCGGGCCCGGCGAGCGGGGTGAGAGCGGCGTACTCCCCCAGCAGTCGCGCCGCGGGCGCCTCCTTCTCGAACTCCGGTCGTACGACGACGAGTTGCCCCAGAGCGCGATGCCCCGCGAGGACGGCGGGCCCGTCCCAGCCGCCGGGCGCACCGGGCCCGCACGCCAACTCCTGGTCCAGCAGCGGCCGTCCGCCGAGCCACACGGTAAGACGGCTGGTGAGCCGCCCGGGTTCCTCACCGGCCCGCCCGAGTACCTGCTCCTCCCGGAAGACAAGCCGAGCGCCCGCCGCCAGCTCGACGCGCGAGGAGACGTACAGATCACTGCCACCCGCGGAGATCAACTGCTCGGGCAGCCAGCACAGTTCGCCCCCTTCGGCGACGTCGAGACGCACGTCGTAGCGCGCCTCCCCCTTGGCCTGCCCCGGCAGCGCGATGGTGGCGGCCGCCGATCCGACATGCAGTCGCGCGCCCTCGCCCACCTCCGCCTCGACGGTGAAGTGATCGCCTCCGAGCGGACCGCTCATCGCACCGACCAGCATGACGCGCGCCTCGGAGCCACTGGCCCGCGTACGGCGCAGGGCGAGCGGCCCCTGCCCGTCCAGCACGGGCAGCGAGGTCCCGCCCCGTCCGTCGTCCCGGGCCGAGATCCGCGCGGTGGCCCGTACTCCCGCTGTCGTCATGCCGTCCACGCGGCGAGCTGCCCCCGCACCCACGTCGTGACATCCGTGACCCCGCCCTCGCCCCGGAGCGACTGGAAGACGACCGGCAGCTCGGCCCGCTGCGCCTTGGCGTCCGCCGCCATACGCCCGAGATCGGACCCGACGTACGGCGCGAGGTCGGTCTTGTTGACGACGAGCAGATCGGCGGTGGTGACACCGGGTCCGCCCTTGCGCGGAATGTCGTCCCCGCCGGCCACGTCGATGACGAAGATCTGCGCGTCGACCAGTCCCCTGGAGAAGGTCGCGGTGAGGTTGTCGCCTCCGGACTCGACAAGGATCAGATCGAGCGGCCCGACCTCGTCCTCCAGGTCCTCCACCGCTTCGAGGTTGGCGGAGATGTCGTCCCGGATGGCGGTGTGCGGGCAGGCCCCCGTCTCGACGGCGGTGATCCGCTCGGGCGGCAGCACGGCCTCCCGCAGCAGGAACTCCGCGTCCTCACGCGTATAGATGTCGTTCGTGACGACGGCGAGCGACAACTCGTCGCGCAGCGCCTTGCAGAGCGCGGCGACGGTGGCGGTCTTGCCGGAACCGACGGGACCGCCGAGCCCTATACGCAGCGCACGGCGCGAGCCGTCCGGACGGTGGGCATCGGCACTGATGGCGGAGGGCCCGCCGTGAGAGTGATCGTGATCGAGGTGCATGATTGCGGCTCCATTTCGCGGCCGAGGGCGTCATCCCGCGGCTTCGGCAGACCTTCAGCTCCGGCCGGGGCTTGGTCTCTTCAGCCCGTCCGGCGTTTGAGGACGAGGCCGTTCAGGCCGATGCGGGGGTCTGGGGGCGGCAGCCCCCAGGGATGGGACGGGTAGGGGCGGAGGGGGCGAGAAACCCCTCACGACGCGAACAGCCGTACAGCCCAAGCGGCATGCGCCTCCGCACTGATCTCCAGCAACGGAGCCGAAGCCGCAGGCAACACCTCGACCCCGTCGTCGAGAGCTCGCCGCGCGGCGGACACCGCCTGATGGGCCATGACGTCCAGCTCGGGCGCGAGCCGCGCCAAAGCCGCCGTCGCGTCGAACGGGTCAAGACTCAGCAACCGCACCGTCGCCGTCGCCGGCCCACTGACGCACTCGTACGCCGAGCAGTACGCGGCGTCCTCCGCACCGAGCCCCGCGGCCCGCGCCGCCAGCCCCAGCACGACCGGCTGATGCGCCCCCTTGGGAAACTCCCGGGCCAGCGCGTCGAGTTCCGCCGAAGGCCACGTCGCCCGGGCCGCCCGCATCAACTGCCGCCCGAGCCTGCGCGCGGCGACCCGCAGTGCGGGCGACGGCGTACGGGCGTCGGCGGCCGTGTCCAACGCCACCGGATCGATCCCGAGCGCGCTCGCGGCGGCCAGCGAGGCCGAGACGAGCCCGGCGGTGTGCAGCCGCCCCCGGCAGAAGTCCTCCAGGCTCGCCGCCCCGGTGATCCGTCCGGCCTTGACGGCCGCCTCCGCCCCGCCGGAGTGGGCATGCCCTCCGGCGGGAAAGCGGCCGTCGGCCAGGACCAGTAGTGCTGCGCGGGTCATCAGAAGAGGAAGTAGCGCTGGGCCATGGGCAGTTCGGCGGCCGGAGTCGCCTCGACGAGCTCGCCGTCGATGTGCACGGCGAAGCTGTCGGGATCGACCCGCACCTGCGGCCGCGCGTCGTTCTCCCGCATGTCGGCCTTGGTCACCCCACGCGTCGAGTCGATGGCGACGAACCGCTTCCCGAGCGAGAGCCGCTCCGGCAGCCCGTCCTCGATGGCGAGCGGCGCCACGAAGTTGAACGAGTTCGAGGCCGGGGCCCGCCCGATCGCGCCGTACATCGGCCGGGGCAGAACCGGCTGCGGCGTCGGGATCGACGCGTTGGCGTCGCCCATCTGCGCGTACGCGATCTGTCCGCCCTTGATGACGAGATGCGGCTTGACCCCGAAGAACGCGGGCTCCCACAGCACCAGGTCGGCGAGCTTGCCGGTCTCGACGGAGCCGACCTCGCGGGCGAGGCCCTGCGCGAGCGCCGGGTTGATCGTGTACTTGGCGACATAGCGACGTACGCGGTGGTTGTCCGCGCGGCCGTCACCCGGGAGGGCACCCCGCCGCCGCTTCATCACATGCGCCGTCTGCCAGGTCCGCATGATGACCTCGCCGACCCGCCCCATGGCCTGGGCGTCGGACGAGATGATCGAGATGGCACCCAGGTCGTGCAGGATGTCCTCGGCCCCGATGGTCGACGGCCGAATACGCGACTCGGCGAACGCCAGGTCCTCCGGAACGGCCGCGTTGAGGTGGTGGCACACCATCAGCATGTCGAGGTGTTCCTCGGCGGTGTTGACGGTGTACGGCCGGGTCGGGTTGGTGGAGCTGGGCAGGACGTGCGGCTCGGAGACCACGGTCATGATGTCCGGCGCGTGCCCGCCGCCCGCACCCTCCGTGTGGTACGCGTGGATGCCGCGTCCGCCGATCGCGGCGAGCGTGTCGCCGACGAACCCGGCCTCGTTGAGGGTGTCCGTGTGGATGGCGATCTGGATGCCGGTGCGGTCGGCGACGGTCAGCGCGGCGTCGATGACGGCGGGCGTGGTGCCCCAGTCCTCGTGCAGCTTGAGGCCGAGCGCACCGCCGCGGATCTGCGACAGCATCGCGTCGTGCGAGACGGTGTTGCCCTTGCCGAGCAGACCGAAGTTGAGGGGGTACTCCTCCATCGCCTCCAGCATCCGGGCCAGATGCCAGGGGCCGGGGGTGACCGTCGTCGCCTTCGAGCCCTCGGCGGGACCCGTGCCGCCACCGACCAGCGTCGTGATGCCGGCGGCGAGCGCCTCATCGGCGATCTGCGGACAGATCAGGTGGACGTGCGCGTCGATGGCGCCCGCGGTCAGGATGCGCCCGTTGCCCGCGATGATCTCCGTCTCCGGACCGATCACCAGGTCGGGGTGCACACCGTCCATGGTGTCCGGGTTGCCGGCCTTGCCGATGCCGGTGATCCGGCCGTCGCGGATACCGACGTCGGCCTTGACGATCCCCCAGTGGTCGATGATCACGACACCCGTGATGACCGTGTCCGGGGTGCCATCTGCGCGCGTAGCGCGCGACTGGCCCATGGATTCGCGGATGACCTTGCCACCGCCGAACACCGCCTCGTCACCGGCGAGTCCGGGCCCGCCGGAACGATCCTCCTCGATCTCGACGAGCAGATCGGTGTCGGCGAGCCGGATGCGGTCGCCGGTGGTGGGGCCGAACAGATCGGCGTACGCGGCACGCGAGATCTCAGGCATCGAGGGGACCTCCGGTCTCACCGCGCAGGCCGGGCACCACACGGGCACCGGTGAGCGGAACGAGTTCGACGTCGACGGGGATCCCGGGCTCGAAGCGCACGGCGGTGCCGGCGGCGACGTTGAGCCGCTTGCCGCGCGCGGCGGCACGGTCGAAGTCCAGACCGGGGTTGGCCTCGGCGAAGTGGTAGTGGGAGCCGACCTGGACGGGCCGGTCGGCGGCGTTGAGGACGGTCAGCCGGGTGACCTCGCGGCCTTCGTTGAAGGCGACGGGTCCGTCGGCAAACAGGATCTCTCCGGGAATCATGGCTCGCGCTCCCCCGTCAGACGATCGGGTCGTGGACGGTGACGAGCTTGGTGCCGTCGGGGAAGGTCGCCTCGACCTGGACGTCGTGGATCATCTCGGGGATGCCCTCCATGACGTCGTCCCGGGTGAGGATCTTGCGTCCGGAGGACATCAGTTCCGCGACGGTACGGCCGTCACGCGCGCCTTCGAGGATGTGCGACGTGATGAGCGCGATGGCCTCGGGGTGGTTCAGTTTCAGCCCGCGGGCCCGCCGCTTCTCGGCCACGTCGGCGGCCACATGAATCAGCAGCCTCTCTTGCTCGTGCGGGGTCAGTTGCACGGCGTCCCACCTCAGTCCTCGCTCCGGACCGTGCGGGGTCCGGTGGCCGCAGCCACCAAAACCCCTGGTGGCGTGGATGGGCACGCTAGTTGGCCGGAGTTTCAAGGACGTTAACCAGCCTGTGATCAATTCACCGCCGCGCGGTGGACGCCCCCCATGCTCATCAGGGCCCGCAGCCCGTCCTGGAGAGTCTTTGTGGGTACGGTGCCGAACAGGGCCAGCTGCGCCGCGAACCCCTGCGCGAGCGCGATCATCGTCCGGGCCATGGCGTCGGCGTCGGCGTCCTCGGGCATCAGCCCCGCGTCCTTGTAGCGCTCGACGACCTTCGCCCAGGCGGCGCGCACCTTGTCGTACCCCGTGGTCATCACGACCGCCAGCTCGTGATTGCGCAGGGTCTCGGTCCACACCTGGATCATCAGCCGGGGGAAGACCCACTCACCGCCGTCCAGCACGCCCGGGCGCACCGCCTTCAGCTGCTCCAGGACCCTGGGGATCAGCACGTCCGGCAGCGGGGGCGGATTCTCCAGGGCCGCGCGCTCATAGGTGTCGCGCACCGTCTCCAGCACCTCGGCGACGATCGCTCCGATCAGCTCCTCCTTGCCGCTGAAATAGCGGTAGACGGCCCCCGCGGAGAGGTCGACTTCCTTGAGCACGTCCTGCATCGACGTGGCGTGGAACCCGTTGCGGGCGAAGCAGAGGGCGGCGCCGTCGAGGATCTGCCGGCGGCGGGCGTCTAGGTGTTCCTGGGATACGCGGGCCATGGCCCCCAACGTAAAACGAACATTCCTTCTTGACAAGGCGACAAGGCCGGCAGGACAGTGTGGGGAGTTTCTAAAACGAACGATCCTTCTTTTTAAATTGCGAAACGAGGAAGACCATGCCCGCCACCTCCGCTACGCCCGCCGGCACCGCCGCACCCCCGCTGCCACTGCCTCACGGCCGCCGCATGGTCGCCGTGATCGTGCTCATCCCGGCGCTGGTGGCACTGGCACTCTGGGCCTTCGCCTGGCCCGCCGCCCGCACCGCACCCCGCGATCTTCCGCTCGGCGTGGCGGGCTCCGCGGCCGCGACCGCACAGATACAGAAGCAGTTGGCGCAGCACCGAGGCGCCTTCGAGATCCACCACTACGCCGACGAGGCCGCCGCCCGGGACGCCATCGAGGACCGGACCGTATACGGCGCGGTCGTCGCCACCGCGCAGGGACCCAAACTGCTGACCGCCTCCGCCGCGAGCCCGCTTGTCGCCCAGCTGCTCCAGCAGGCAGTGGCCCAGCAGGCCCCCGAGGGCACGAAGGTGCCGACCGCCGATGTCGTGCCCGCCTCCGCCAAGGACCCCCGCGGCGCGGCCCTGAGCGCGAGCGTGCTGCCGCTCGCCCTGGTCGGCATCGCCGCGGGAGCCGTCGTGACGCTGCTGGGCCTGCGCGGCACACGCGCCGCCGTCGCACTGGTCGGCGCGGCGGCGCTGGTCGGCATGGTCGCGGCCTCGATCGCGCACAGCTGGCTGGGGGTCCTCACCGGCGACTGGTGGACGGAGGCCGCGGCGCTCGGGCTGTCGACCCTGGCCGTGAGCGCCGCCGTCGCCGGACTCGCGGCACTGATCGGCACTCCCGGGATCGGGCTCGGCGGCTTCGTGGTCATGCTGCTCGGCAACCCGTTCTCCGGAGCGGCCTCGGCCCCGGAGATGCTGCCCGAGCCCGTCGGGACGATCGGCCAGTGGCTGCCGCCGGGCGCGGGCGCGTCACTGCTGCGCTCGGTGTCTTTCTTCGACGGCGCCGCCGCTGCCGGCCCGGCGCTGACCCTGGCCTGGTGGGCCGTGCTCGGCCTCGGCGCGGTCCTGCTGGGCAGCGCGCTCAAGCAGCGCCGGACGCCCGCGGAGAAGGTCACCGAGCGGGAGCCCGTACTGGTGAACTGACCGCCCACTGGACGCCCACGGAACGGACCGTGCGCCCCCGCTGTAGCGGACGGGAGCGCACGGTCTCCGTGTT
Organism: Streptomyces sp. NBC_00775; assembly: GCF_036347135.1. Lineage (NCBI taxonomy): Bacteria > Bacillati > Actinomycetota > Actinomycetes > Kitasatosporales > Streptomycetaceae > Streptomyces > Streptomyces sp. NBC_00775. The sequence goes on along the minus strand of NZ_CP108938.1, from coordinate 9,249,841 downwards.
TCCGCATCCCCGCGCGTCCGCTGAACCGTCTTGTGCCTACGAGGCGTTGGGCCCCCGGTGCTCCGCCGCGATGCCGAACCGCTGTCGCTCGCGCGGCGCGGACGCGACCTCGCGCACGCTGGAGAGGGCGCTGACCACCTGCTCGTCCGCCGGGTCCGGGAGTTCTTCGAGGCGCTCCAGGTCGGCGGCGGAGACCAGGGCGACGAGGGGCTTCCCGTGCCGCGTCACTACGACGCGCTCACCGCCGTACACCACGCGGTTGATCAGGTCGGCGAGCTCAGCCCTGGCTTGCGTCACCGGAATCTCGTAGGCCATGCCCCCAGCTTAGACCGGTCCCCTGACACCGCCGGAGAGCGGAAGATCGCGTTCTGCCCCACCGCCATCGCCCTGTCCATACGATCGAGCGTCAGCTTCCGAAGGAGGCGTTCATGACAGCCAAGGAGGGGATCATGTCCAGCATTTCCAGGCGCTCACTGCTGGGATATTCAGGGACAGCGGCGGCGGGGGCCGCGCTCGCCACGGCCGGAACGACGCAGGCCGCCGCAGCCGGGGACAGCAGCACGGCGGAGGTCACGTTCCCGCCCGACACGGAGTTCACCGGAGGCGTCAGCATCGCCGACATCGACGCGATGCTCCGCATATCCTTCACCGTCCAGTTGGACACGGCTCCCGCGGAAAACACCATCACGCCCGCCGACGTGGCGAACGCGCTCTCCGAACTCGCCGTCTCCCGCGGCTGGCCACCCATCCACTTCAGCGGAAGACCCACACCGGTCGCCATCAACTGACACCCGCAGACGCACACACGCGCGCACGGCGCCCCGGACCGACTCCCGCTCCGGGGCGCCGCCGTTTTTCGCTCTCAGCATGCTCCCCTTCCCCGGGGACGTACGTCCTGTACATTTTTTACAGACGTCGATCCGAGGAGGCGCGCACCATGCACAGCCCGTCCGCCCGCTATGTCCTGCCCACGTTCACGGAACGGACCAGCACGGGGCACCAGACCCTGGATCCGTACTCGAAGCTGCTCGAAGAGCGGATCGTGTTCCTCGGGACGCCGATCGACGACACGTCGGCGAACGATGTGATGGCGCAGTTCATGCACCTCGAGTACCTGGCACCGGACCGGGACATCTCGCTGTACATCAACTCCCCCGGCGGCTCGTTCAGCGCGATGTCGGCGGTCTACGACACGATGCAGTTCGTCACGTGCGACGTGGAGACGATCTGCCTGGGGCAGGCGGCGTCGGCCGCGGCCGTGCTGCTGGCCGGGGGCACGCCGGGCAAACGGTTCGCGCTGCCGGGTGCCCGTGTGCTCATCCACCAGCCGTCGGTCTCCGAGCCGATCCAGGGCCAGGCGAGCGATCTGGCCATCCAGGCCGAGGAGTTGGTGCGCACCCGGAAGCTGCTGGAGGAACTGCTCGTACGGCACACGGGGCAGAGTCCGGAGCAAGTCGCCGCGGACATCGAGCGGGACAAGATCCTGGACGCGCCGGCGGCGTTGGCGTACGGACTGATCGACCGGATCGTCCCGAGCCGCAAGGCCTCGCGCACCGCGCCCGGCGCGAGGTGATCGCCCGATGGTCCCCGAACTGCCCCCACTGCCCGCGCTGACGCGCGCCGAGGCCGAGTTGATCGACCGTTACCTCGACGTGGTCGATCTGCTCGGACGCATCAACCCGGCCCGCCCCGGGGACACCTACCGCGGCCTGCGTGCCGCTCAGGCGCTCGTCGGCAAGGCGACGGCACTGCGTGAGGCCCTCGCACTGATGCATCAGCGGGGTGAGAGCGAGGTGCACGCGCCGACCCTGGCACAGGCCCTGCGCGTCCTCGACGGGGAGCGGCGGGCGGCCCGGGTCACCCTGCCGCCCGACTCCCACAGTTGACGCAGGCGCACCCGGGCCGCGGCACGCGCCGAGCCGGCGAAGCGTCCGGCCCGGGTTTCAAACGGACCGAATGGTGTACCCCCTGATGGAGTAGACGCCGGTCCTTCCAGGAGGGCGGAAAAGTTGCGCAACGCGCGTAGCGCAGAGGCGGAATGAAGTGCTCCGACGCAGGTACGGGCATCGTCGGCTTCCTCAACACCCCCTCGAACGGAGGGGTGTCCACCCGAACGGGTGAGTGGTGAGTAACCCCACAAATCGCCGGTTCCGCTCGGTTTTTCGGACACTCATGCGTGAAGATCCCTTCCGACGACAAGCCCCCGCCACAACGGCGGGGCGGTCCGGGCGGACGCCGAGTCCTGCCGCTGCCCGGATGCCCGGTCGACAGAAGTGCATCGGCAGGAGTGGAGGACCCAGCACGACGGGCCGCCGGAGAGATCCGGGCGGTCCTTGGGGTGAAGCCGCGTAAGCGGCCGGGCTACTTCGCCAGCCCGAATCCGACAGGTCATCCTTCACAGGCGGCTGACGAAGGGTTGCGCATGACTGCGCTCAATCGTGTCCCGTCGCTGTGGACCAGGGCCGGTACGGCCTCGGCTCTCACCATTGCCGCCGTGGGCGGCAGCCTCGTGGTCCCGGGCGTCGCATCCGGCGCCGAGGCGGCCACTCTCGCGACGAAGGCACTTCAGGTCGCGGCTTCCAAGAAGGGCTCCCCGTACCAGTGGGGCGCCACGGGGCCGCGCCGTTTCGACTGCTCCGGGTTCACGCTCTACTCGTACAAGAAGGCGGGCAAGAAGCTGCCTCGTACGGCCGCGGCGCAGTACAACAAGACGCACCATGTCTCCGCCTCGCACCGCAAGGCCGGAGACCTCGTGTTCTTCCACTCGGGCCGGAGCGTGTACCACGTCGGCATCTATGCCGGGAAGGGAAAGATCTGGCACTCCCCGAAGACCGGGGAGGTCGTGAAGCTCCAGAAGATCTGGACGAAGAGCGTCTGGTACGGCCGGGTCAGCTGATCCGCCCGAGGGGGTGACGGCGCACACCGCCGTCACCCCCTCGGGGCGTGAAAACGGGTCGGACCGGTTACTCGTCCACCATGGCCGAGCAACGTCCCCTCCCGGCACGCCACGAGACGCCTCTCGAACGCGCCGACCGCAACTTCAGCGAGCTGCTCCAGGAGCTGCGCGTCACCCAGACAGGGGTGCAGATCCTCTTCGCCTTCCTGCTGACCCTTGCCTTCACACAGCGCTTCCCCTCGCTCGACACCGTCCAGCGCGCCACCTACGTCACCACGCTGCTGCTCTCGGTGCTGGCCGCCGCCCTGTTCACAGCCCCCGCGGCGCTGCACCGGTCGCTGTTCCAGGAGAACGTCAAGCCCGCCATCGTGCGGGTCTCCTCCCGGCTGGCCGGCATCGGTCTGTTCGTGCTGATGCTGGCGTTCACCGGATCGGTGCTCCTCGTCGTGGACGTGTCGCTGGGGCGTGCCGCCGGGATCGCGGCGGGAGCGGGCACACTGGCCGTCTACGTGGCGTTGTGGGGCGTGCTGCCCCGGCTGGTCCACCGTGCCCTCAGGCCCGCAGAGGTTCCACCGGCAGCACCGGACCGAGGCCCATGACCGCGCCGGACGACGGACATCCGTCTGCTGCCGCCCGTACGCCTTCGGGCGGGCCGGGCAGCACAGGCACAACCCCGGGTCGTAGGGACACGCCAACTGAGCCGCCTCCTACGGCTCTTGAGGTCCCCCGGCCGCCACCGGCTGGACCGGTGCCGTCCACGGCAGTTCGATGGAAACCGTCTTGCCGCCTTCCCTGGTGGGCCGGACGGCGAGTCTGCCGCCGCATTCCGCGGTCAGCCAGCGGATGATCACCATGCCGCGGCCGTTGTCCTGTTGGACGGCTGCGGGCAGCCGTTTCGGAAAGCGCGGGTGGCTGTCGGTGACGCCGAGGCGCAGGTGTTCGTCCCGGTCGAGCTGGACGTCCACCGTGAAGGTGGGCGACTGCCCGAAAGTGTGCTGGACGGCGTTGGTGGCTAGTTCGGACACGATCAGGCGTACGGTGTCCGCGACTTCGGAGTCGCACGGCAGGCCCCACTCGGCCAGCACATCGGCGACGAATTTCCGGGCCGCGGAGACCGAGGCGGGATCGCTCGGCAGAGTGACGGATGCTTCCTGGTGATCTGCCATGGCGACGTCGACCCTTTCCCACGGGACCGGAGTCCGACACGGAGCGGATGGTTCGAGTACGGTCCCGGACTGGTGCTTCGCGACAGACTGCCATTACCGGGCCGGTCACGGGTGCGATCCACCGAGATATGCATATATCTGTCGCTCGAAGCGGTGAACTCTGCGACGGCGGAGCGTATTTGGGCGGCTCGGAAGGAGTAAGGAGTACGGCCATGCAGCACGGTCCCGCGGTGCGCCGCCGCAAGCTCGGTGCCGAACTGCGCGCGCTGCGCGCCGATGCGGGCCTCACCAGTGGTGAGGCGGCCCGCCTCGTAGGCTGGCACCAGTCGAAAGTGAGCCGGATCGAGACCGGCACCAGCGGGGTGAAGCCCGCGGACGTAGCACGGCTACTGGACGCCTACGCCGTCGAGGATCTCGAATTACGCGATCTCCTGGTCGTGTTGGCGGGCTCCGAGGGCAACGGACGGCACCACTGGTGGCACGCCTATCGTGGGGTACTGCCGTCGACGTACCGCGACTTCATCAGTCTGGAGTCGCAGGCCAGCGGGATGCGCACGCTGGAGACCTCCGTCGTGCCGGGGCTGCTGCAGACGCCCGAGTACGCCCGTGCGGTGACGCGGGCCGCCGTGGACGGGCTGGAGGACGGCAAGCTGGACGCGCTCGTCGAGGTGCGCCTCGCCCGCCAGGACGTGCTGCGTTCGAATCCGCCGCTGGAACTGACCGCCGTTCTGGACGAAGCGGTGTTACGACGTGAGGTCGGCGGACCGGAGGTCATGGCACGGCAGCTGGAGCGTCTGCGGGAGGCCGCTGCCCTGCCTCAAGTGCGGCTTCAGGTACTGCCGTTCGCCGCCGGAGCACACATCGGAGTCACAGGGCCTTTCGTTATCTTCTCATTTCCGAACACAACTGATCTGGATGTGGTTGTTCTCGACCACTTGACGAGTAGCCTCTACCTCGAACGGAAAGAAGACCTTCAGGCCTACAGCGAGGCTTTCAACGCCCTTCAGTTCCACGCCCTTTCGCCCGAGGACTCGTTGGACTACATCGCCGGGATAGGTGACGGCGCGTAAGGAGGCACCCCCATGTCTGCACTGCCTCGGTACGTACCATCCAGTACTTCGCTGCACGACGTGCGATGGCTGCGCAGCAGCCGCAGCACGGGAATGAACAACTGCGTCGAGACAGCACGCCCCGGCCCGGGACCCTGGGCCGAACTGGTGGCCGTGCGCGATTCCAAGAACACGGCGGGACCCGCCCTGCTCTTCGCTCCTGCCGCCTGGGAGGGATTCATCGCCGGACTGAGCTGACCGCCACCACACTCATCGCTTCTGGCTGATCACGCGTACGGCGTGCTCGATCTGCGCGTCGGTGAGGTCCGCGCGGGCGGTCAGCCTCAGCCGTGAGATGCCGTCGGGCACGGACGGGGGACGGAAGCAGCCGACGGCGAGTCCCGCCTCACGGCAGTCGGCCGCCCACCGCACGGCCCGCTCGGGGGACGGCGCGCGCACGGAGACGACGGCGGCGTCCGGTCGTACCGCTTCGAGGCCCTCGGCCGTGAGGCGGGTGTGCAGCGCCGTCGCCACGGCGCGCGCCCGTGCGGCACGCTCCGGCTCGCGGCGCAGCAGCCTGAGCGCCGCCAGGGCCGCGCCCGCCGCCGCGGGCGCGAGACCGGTGTCGAAGATGAAGGTGCGCGCCGCGTTGACCAGGTGGTCGATGACCGGAGCGGGGCCGAGGACGGCGCCGCCCTGGCTGCCGAACGACTTGGAGAGCGTGACGGTCACGACGACGTCCGGGGCACCCGCGAGCCCCGCCGCGTGCGGCGCGCCCCTGCCACCGTCGCCCAGCACGCCGAGTCCGTGCGCGTCGTCGACGATCAGTCCTGCCCCGTACTCCCGGCAGGCGACGGCCAGTTCGGCCAGCGGCGCCGCGTCCCCGTCCACCGAGAAGACTGTGTCGGACACGGCGACGGCGGGCCCTTCGTGGGTGCCGAGCGCCTTGCGTACGGCGTCGGGGTCGGCGTGCGCGACGACCTGTGTGGTGCCGCGGGCCAGCCGGCAGCCGTCGATCAGCGAGGCGTGGTTGCCCGCGTCCGAGACGACGAGTGAGCCGTGCGGCGCGAGCGCGGTGACGGCGGCGAGATTGGCCGCGTATCCGGAGGAGAAGACGAGCGCGGACTCGAAGCCGCAGAAGTCGGCCAGCTCGCGTTCCAGTTCGCCGTGCAGTTCGGTGGTGCCCGTGACGAGCCGGGAGCCGGTCGCGCCGCCGCCCCACCGGCGCGCGGCGTGAGCCGCTGCCCCGGTGATCTCCGGATGGCGTGCGAGACCGAGGTAGTCGTTGCTCGCGAGATCGAGGAGCGGCGAGTCGGCGGGGCGCGGGCGCAGAGTGCGTACGAGTCCGGCCCGGCGGCGCGCCTCAGCCTGCTCGTCGATCCAGCCGAACGCCATGTGTCCTCCGGGCCGTGGTGGCGGGTGTTTTGTAGGCAGTGCACAGACCCTAGCGGCCGGGCCAGCCGGGCAGGATGTGGCAATACCCACACGTCGAACCGTGTCTCTTGTGCAAAGTCTCCTTGGCCGGGAGCGGTCGCATAGGCAAGGATCGGATCTCATGGACCTGCTGAACACGCTGGTGGACAAGGGGCTTCGGCGCGAGCTGCCGACCCGCGACGAGGCGCTGGCCGTACTGGCCACCTCCGACGACGACGTGCTCGACGTGGTGGCCGCGGCCGGCAAGGTACGCCGCCACTGGTTCGGCCGACGGGTGAAACTGAACTATCTCGTCAACCTGAAGTCGGGCCTGTGCCCCGAGGACTGCTCGTACTGTTCGCAGCGGCTCGGCTCCAAGGCCGAGATCCTGAAGTACACCTGGCTCAAGCCGGACGAGGCCTCGCAGGCCGCGGCTGCCGGGCTCGCCGGGGGCGCCAAGCGGGTCTGCCTGGTGGCCAGCGGCCGCGGTCCGACGGACCGTGACGTGGCCCGGGTGTCCGACACCATCAAGGCGATCAAGGACCAGAACGAGAACGTCGAGGTGTGCGCCTGCCTCGGCCTGCTCTCCGACGGCCAGGCCGAGCGGCTGCGCGAGGCGGGCGCGGACGCGTACAACCACAACCTGAACACGTCCGAGGGGACGTACGGGGACATCACGACCACGCACACGTACGCCGACCGGGTGGACACGGTCCAGAAGGCGCACGCGGCGGGTCTGTCCGCCTGCTCGGGCCTGATCGCGGGCATGGGCGAGTCGGACGAGGACCTGGTCGACGTCGTCTACTCGCTCCGCGAGCTCGACCCCGACTCCGTCCCGGTGAACTTCCTGATCCCCTTCGAGGGCACCCCGCTCGCCAAGGAGTGGAACCTCACCCCGCAGCGCTGTCTGCGCATCCTCGCGATGGTCCGTTTCGTCTGCCCGGACGTCGAGGTCCGCATCGCGGGCGGCCGTGAGGTCCATCTGCGCACCATGCAGCCGCTGGCCCTGAACCTGGCCAACTCGATCTTCCTCGGCGACTACCTCACCAGTGAGGGCCAGGCCGGCAAGGCGGACCTCGACATGATCGCGGACGCCGGCTTCGAGGTGGAGGGCGCGGGCGAGGTGACACTGCCGGAGCACCGGGTTCCGGTGGGTGGGGGCTGCGGCTCGCACGCGGAGGCCGGGTGCGGCTCGCACGAGGGTGCCGGCTGCGGTTCGCACGAGGGTGCGGGGTGCGGGTCCCACGCGGGGGGCGGTGTGTGCGGTTCCGCTTCGGTGGCCGCCTCGGCTGCCGCGGTTCCCGCGGCTTCCGCGGAGAAGCCCTCCGACGCGCGCACCGACCTCGTCGCCGTACGCCGCCGAGGTGCCGGAACGGATCTCGCGCCCAATGCCTGAGCCGTCCGGGCTGTCGGTGCGTGAGCTGCTCGACCTCGACCGCCGGCACGTCTGGCATCCGTACGGCCCCATGCCGGGCCGCCAGGAGCCGCTCGTCGTGGAGTCGGCGAGCGGCGTACGTCTGAAGCTGCGCACGGCGGATGGAGCCGGGGACGACGTCGTGGACGGCATGTCGTCCTGGTGGTCGGCCATCCACGGCTACAACCACCCGGTGCTCAACGACGCGGCGCGCGGCCAGCTGGAGCGCATGAGCCATGTGATGTTCGGCGGGCTCACGCACGAGCCCGCCGTTCAGCTGGCGAAGCGTCTTGTCGACATGTCACCCGCGGGGCTGGAGCATGTCTTCCTCGCCGACTCCGGCTCGGTCTCCGTCGAGGTCGCCGTCAAGATGTGCCTCCAGCACTGGCGCTCGCTCGGCCGACCCGGCAAGCAGCGGCTGCTGACCTGGCGCGGCGGCTACCACGGCGACACCTGGCAGCCGATGTCGGTGTGCGACCCCGAGGGCGGGATGCACGAGCTGTGGCAGGGCGTGCTGCAACGGCAGGTGTTCGCCGACGCGCCGCCCGTCGCGTACGAGGAGTCGTACGCCGATCACCTGCGCGAGCTGATCGAGCGGCACGCCGACGAACTGGCCGCGGTGATCGTGGAGCCGGTGGTGCAGGGCGCGGGCGGGATGCGGTTCCACTCCCCCGACTACCTGCGGGTGCTGCGCGAGGCGTGCGACGCGCACGACGTGCTGCTGGTCTTCGACGAGATCGCGACCGGCTTCGGCCGCACGGGCGCGCTGTTCGCGGCGGACCACGCGGGCGTGACGCCGGACGTGATGTGCGTGGGCAAGGCGCTGACCGGCGGCTATATGACGATGGCGGCGACGCTGTGCACCGCGCGCGTGGCCGACGGCATCTCGCGCGGCGAGGTCCCGGTCCTCGCTCACGGCCCGACCTTCATGGGCAACCCGCTCGCCGCCGCGGTGGCCTGCGCCTCGATCGACCTGCTGCTCGGCCAGGACTGGCAGGCCGAGGTCAAGCGCATCGAGGCGGGGCTGCGGGAAGGCCTGTCGGAGGCCGCGTCCTTGCCCGGTGTCCGGGACGTACGCGTCCTCGGCGCCATCGGTGTCGTCCAGCTCGACCACGAGGTGGACATGAAAGCGGCGACGGCGGCCGCCGTGCGCGAGGGCGTGTGGCTGCGGCCGTTCCGCGACCTCGTCTACACGATGCCGCCGTACGTCACGGGCGACATGGACGTCGCACGGATCACGCGCGCGGTGTGCGCGGCTGCGCGGGAGGGATGACATGCCGGTACTGGTGATCACGGGGACGGGCACGGAGGTCGGCAAGACGGTCACGACCGCCGCCGTCGCCGCGGTGGCCGTCGCCGCCGGGCGGTCCGTGGCCGTGCTCAAGCCCGCACAGACCGGTGTACGTCCGGACGAGCGCGGCGACGCCGACGAGGTGGCCCGGCTCGCGGGCCGCGTCACCACGCTCGAACTCGCCCGCTATCCGGAGCCGTTGGCCCCCGCGACGGCTGCCCGCCGAGCGGGTATGACGGCCGTGCGCCCGCAGCAGGTGGCGGAGGCCGCGGCCAAGCTCGCCACCGAGCACGACCTGGTACTGGTCGAGGGTGCGGGCGGCCTGCTCGTACGCTTCGACGACGAGGGCGGCACACTGGCGGACGCGGCGCGGCTCCTCGACGCACCCGTTCTGGTGGTCGCGTCGGCGGGCCTGGGCACGCTGAACACGACGGAACTGACAGCTCATGAACTGCGCCTCCGGGGGTTGGACTTCGCCGGCGTAGTCATCGGCAGCTGGCCCAAAGACGCGGACCTGGCGTCCCGTTGCAACCTCGCGGACCTCCCGGAGGTGTCCGCCACCCCCCTGCTCGGCGCGGTGCCGTCGGGCGCGGGTGCCTACACCCCGGCCGACTTCCGTGCGGGGTCACCGAGTTGGCTCGCCCCCCGACTGGGCGGCACCTGGAACGCGAACACGTTCACTTCGGCACAGGAAGTCTGAGCGCCCCGTAAGGGGCGCGGGGAACTGCGCGAGCAACCCCCACCGACCCGCAGCCGGCCAACAACCGGAGAGCGCTCACCCCTCCCCCAGCAACCTCACCAACTCGATCCGCGACCGAATCCCCAACCGCGCGAAAACTCCCCGCAGATGGTGGTCAATGGTCCGCGGACTCAAGGCGAGCCGAGCCGCGATCTCCCGGTTGGTCGCCCCGTCCGCAGCCATCCGCGCCACCATCAACTGCTGCGCGGTCAGCAGTCCCGCCAGATCACCAGCACCCCCCGCGATGGCAGCCGGCTCCCCCAGCACCCGAAGTTCCCCCCGAGCCTGCGCGGCCCATGGCGGCGCCCCGAAGTACTCGAACGCTTCGAGCGCGCTGTGCAGCCGGTCACGCGCCTCCGTACGGCGCCGCAGCCGCCGCAGCGCCCCGCCGAACAGCAGCTCCGTACGGGCGCGTTCGAAGTCGCGGGTTCCGGAGGCGTGCAGGTCGAGGGCGGTGCGGTAGTGGTCCACGGCCTCGTCACCACCCGCGAGGAGGGCGTGGCAGCGCGCGCTGAGGGCCAGGTCGTCCGCGCTGCGCACGGTGCGCGCCCAGTGGTCGTAGTCGGCGTGGGCGGCCCGGGCGACCCGGGTGTCGCCGGTGCGGACGGCGGCCTCGACGTAGAGCGGGGTCGCGAGGTGCCGGATGGCCCGGTGTCCGTGGCCGGGGCCGAACCCGGCGAGGGCGCGCAGCCGGGCCGCGGAGGCGGCGAAGCGGCCGGCGCCGAGGTCGAGGAGGGCGAGCGCGAACAGGGCCAGCGCGGCGGGGAGGCCGAGCCCGCGCTCCAGGGCGTAGGAGCGGGCGGCCTCGGCACGCTCCCGGCAGACGTCGTCGTCGCCGGTGACGGCGGCGAACATGGCGAGGGCGGCCTGGAGATGACAGGCCCCGTTGTCCTGTCCGGTGGCGTACGCCTGGTGCAGTGCCTCCAGGGCGGCGGCCTCGGCGGCCCGCGGGCGCCCGGTCCAGAAGTCGGCGTAGGCACGGAACTCCATGGCCTGCGGCACGGTGGCCGCCTCGCCCCTGGCCTTGGCCGCGGCGGCTGCGCGGACGGCCGCGGTGGCGGCTCCGGTGTGGTCGCCGAGCAGCAGGGCCGCGATCCCGGAGTGGATCAGCAGGGTGGGGTCGCCACCGGGACCGCACCGTCCGGCGGCGGCCTTCAGCACATCGCGCGCGTCGTCGTAGCGGCCCTCGAAGGCGGCGGCGAGGCCGCCCAGCGTGCCCGGCGGCACGATCCCGAGCCGGTCGGCGACGGCGGCCGCCTCCCGGCAGCGCCGCAAGTCGCCGGTGTAGATGGCGGCTTCGGTGGCCCGGGCGAGGAGGTGGGCGGGGGCGTCGGGGGCATGGGACGCCGCCGCGCCGCCGCCGGCGTACCGCGCCGCGGCCGTGAGCAGCGCGTCGAACGCGTCGGTCGCGTCGCCCGCGCGCAGGGCGAGCAGGCCGCTCAGGGCCTCGTCATGGGTGTACACGGCGAGGCGGCGGGCGCGGTCGCCGTCGCCGGACCGCCAGGCGTCGGCGGCGGCGCGGGACAGCAGCCGGCTCCGCTCCTGCGGGTCGGGCGACAGCGTGGCGGCGCGTTCGACGAGGGCGCAGGCCAGGGCGTGTTCGCCCGCGCCGCGCGCCGTGTGTGCGGCGGCGCGGAGTTCCGCCGCGAGCCGTCGGCTGGGGCCGAGCGCGGCGGCACCCCGGTGCCAGGACCGCCGGGGTGACTCGCCCTCTCCGCGCAGGACGCGGGCGAGCAGTTGATGGACGGCGCGCCGGTCCGTCGCGGAGGCGGTCTCGTAGGCCGCGATCCGGGTCCAGTGATCGCGGAACACGAGTCCGCCGGCGGTGGTGTGGGCGAGCCCGGCCACATCGGCGACGTCGAGCGGCCGGGTGTCGAGCCGGGCCGCGGTGACGGCGCGCAGGAAGGCGTGGGTGGGGACCGGGTACTGGTCGGCCGCCGCGAGGAGCAGCAGGAAGCGGGTGCCGTCGGGCAGGACGCGGACCTCCTGCCGACTGCTGCGCAGGAGCGCCGACGGCTGCGCGGGAAGCGGGTCCAGCCCGGCGCGTTGACGCTCGGTCAGCACCGAGGCGAGCTCGGCGGCAGCACGGGCGTCTCCGTGGGCGGCGCGCAGGATCCGTACGCGTACGCCCTCCGGAAGTCCTTCGGGACGTTGTTGGACGCCTTCAGGAAGTGGGGTGCCGACACGCTGCCACGCGCGCGGGAGCTGCGGTGGCGAAGCGTGCGGGAGAGGCGGGGGGTTCACCGAAGTCACCACACGTAAGACGTTACTGGCGAGTTAACTGGCAAGTAAAGACCGGCGATTTCACCGATGCGGCGCGCGTAGACCCGCCTGACACTCCAGGCAACCCCACCCGTTCCAGGAGGCACCATGCAACGCCGCATGCGCCGTATGGCCGCGTTCTTCTCCGCAGTGGCCGCCGCGCTCCTTCTGTCGCTCTCCCTGTCCGCTGCGCCCGCCCAGGCCGCCACCCACAACCCCGTGGTCTTCGTGCACGGCCTCAGTAGTTCGTCGAGCAGCTGGGACGACTGGATCGCCGACTTCGAGGCCGACGGCTACTCCTCTTCCGAGCTGTTCGCCTGGTCGTACGACTGGTCGCAGTCGAACGTGACCACCGCCCAGCAACTGGCCACCGAGGTCAAGAGCGTGCTCGCGCAGACCGGTGCCTCGAAGGTCGACCTGGTCGTGCACTCCATGGGCGCACTCAGCGCGCGCTACTACCTCAAGAACCTCGGCGGGACGTCGTACGTCGACGACTTCGTCTCCTCCGCGGGGGTGAACCATGGGACGACCGTCGCCTCGTGGTGCACGTGGCTGTATACGTCCTGTGCCGAGATGTACACCGGCAGCTCGTTCCTGACGTCGCTGAACTCCGGTGACGAGACGCCGGGCAGCGTCTCGTACGCCAGCTACTGGTCGAACTGCGACGACGCGCTCACCCCGGACACCACCGCGATCCTGTCCGGCGCCACCAATGTGGAGGTCGGCTGCATCTCGCACACCGACATGAACAACGATTACGGCGTCTACGAACAGGTGCGCGACTTCATCGCCTGACGCGCGACGCGTGTGGCGGGCGTCCTGGGGGGACAATCACGGTAAGGCCCGTCCTCCCGGGAGGTCCGCCATGCCCCTCATGCCGCTCCGATCAGCCGCCTCCGGCAAGGTGGCGCGGGACGCCGTGCACCATCCGCTGTTCGCCCGTTACTACGCCCGCATCAGTGTGACCGCCGAGACCCGGTGGGGCGTGGGCGGCGTACGCGAGCGGCTGCTCGCCGGGCTGTCCGGGCGGGTCATCGAGATCGGCGCGGGCAACGGTCTGAACTTCGCGCACTATCCGGGCACCGTCTCGGAGGTCGTGGCCATCGAACCCGAGCGGCTGCTGCGGCAGTTGGCGGTGGAGGCCGCTCTCCGCTCCGACGTCCCTGTCGACGTGGTGCCGGGCGCGGCGGAGGCCCTGCCGGTCAAGAGCGAGGCGTTCGACGCGGCCGTGGTCTCGCTGGTCCTGTGCAGCGTCCGCGATGTGCCGCGCGCCCTCGCCGAACTGCGGCGCGTGCTGCGACCCGGCGGCACCCTGCGGTTCTTCGAGCACGGCAAGGGCGGCGGGCGCGCGATGGCGTACACGCAGCGCGGCCTGGACCGCACGGTGTGGCCGCGGCTGAACGGCGGCTGCCATCTGTCCCGCGACCCGGTCGCCGCGCTGCGCGACGCCGGGTTCGAACTCGGCCCGTACCGGCGGATGCTGATGCCGGAGAAGGGGCCCCGGCTGCCCACCTCGTACTGCGTACTGGGCACCGCGCGCCGCCCCGAGGCCGACACGTAGTCACAGACTCCACTGCCGCAGGACGTGTGCGATGTCCTGCACCGTGGCCTCGCCGCCCTTCACCAGGCGGGCGAGTTCGCGCACCTGCTCGGGGGAGGTGACGACCTTGAGGCCACTGGCGACGAGATAGGCGTACGCGACGGCCGAGGCGAACATCGCGTTGGAGCGTTCGAGCGCCGGTACGTGCAGCAGGAGCTGGAGCAGCGCGGCGGCGCGGGCGTGCGGGCTGTCGTAGACGGGAATGCCGAATATCTCCGCCTCGTGCCGGCTGACGGCGGCGACGAGGGCTCCCCAGTCGGTGACCTGGGGGTCTCCGGGCGTGTTCCGTTCGGCGATCATGAGAAGCCAGGCAAGGTCGACTCTGAGACTGCTCAAGGGATCAACGACGACCTTCGCGCGTGCCTTCTCGGTCCGCGCCGAATTCCTCGACGAAGACGTTCTCGTACTGCTTCATGAAATCGGCGGCGGCCTCCACGAAGGTGTGGCCCACCTCCCCGGTGTCCTGTCTGACCAGCTCTTCGATGTAGCGGTTCACACTCATCCCGCGCTCCAGGGCTCGCTCGCGGGCGGCGCGGGCCGTGCCCTCGTCCACCCGTACGTTCAGCTGAGTCTTCGCCATGCTTTCAAGCTAGCGCCGGATTGCTAGCACCGACAAGAGGGCCCCGGTGGACGCGAGGGTGGAGAGCGCCGGTGGAGAGTGCCCCTTACACGGGTATCGGGGGCAGGACCTGGGGCGGAGACCGCCCGACACCTCGGGGGGATACCAAGTGTGCCCCCGATCACATTAGGCTCGGCCGCGACAAGGGAGTCAGGACGTCCATCACCAAGGAGGCGGCCTTGTCCACACCTGCTGCGGAGCACGCCGTCGGCCGCGCGGAGGCGGACGGAATCGCCGCCCGCGCACGCGGCCTGACGAAGGCGTACGGCTCGGGCGAGACGGCGGTGCTCGCCCTCGACTCGGTCGACGTGGACATCGCGCGTGGCCGCTTCACCGCGGTCATGGGCCCGTCGGGCTCGGGAAAATCCACCCTCATGCACTGTCTGGCGGGGCTCGACACCGTCTCGGCCGGACAGGTGTGGCTGGGCGACACCGAGATCACCGGACTGAAGGACCGCGAGCTGACCCGGCTGCGACGGGACCGGATCGGCTTCATGTTCCAGTCGTTCAACCTGATCCCGACGCTGAACGCGGCCGAGAACATCACGCTGCCGATGGACATCGCGGGTCAGAAGCCCGACCAGAAGTGGCTGGACCAGGTCATCGACACGCTCGGTCTGCGCGACCGGCTGAGGCACCGGCCCGCGCAGCTGTCCGGCGGCCAGCAGCAGCGCGTCGCCTGCGCCCGGGCGCTCGCCTCGCGGCCCGAGCTGATCTTCGCCGACGAGCCGACCGGCAACCTCGACTCCCGCGCGGGGCTCGAAGTCCTCGGCTTCCTGCGCGAGGCGGTCGACGAACTGGGCCAGACCGTCGTCATGGTCACCCACGATCCCGGCGCGGCCGCCCACTCCGACCTGGTGCTCTTCCTCGGGGACGGGCGGATCGTGGACGAGATGGAGCGGCCCACGGCGGAGGCGGTCCTGGAAAGAATGAAGCGGTTCGACACGATCCGGGTGACCTTCGACGGCGTGGGCGGCCCGGGTGAGGCGACTTCCGACAGCGCGTCCGGTGCCGTATCGGGTGACAGCGGCTCCGGCGACGTAATCCTCGACAAGGACTGAGGCGTTCGTGCTCAAGGCGACTCTGCGGAGCTTTCTCGCGCACAAGGGGCGGCTCCTGCTCTCGGCGCTGGCCGTCGTGCTGTCGGTGGCGTTCGTCGCCGGCAGTCTCATCTTCTCGGACACAGTGACGCGCACCTTCGACCGGCTGTTCGCCTCCACCGCGGCCGATGTGACCGTGGAGCCGAAGAACGACCTCACCTCGCAGATCCCGACCGGCGCCACCCAGACCGTGCCCGCCGCGCTCGCGGACCGGCTGACGAAGGTCGACGGCGTCGCGGCCACTCATGTGGACGTGGATGTCGAGAACGCCACGGTCGTGGACAGCAAGCACAAATCGGTCGGACCGACGACGGGCGCGCCGACCATCGTCACCAACTGGGAGGTCACCAAACGCAGTCCGGTCAAGCTGACCTCCGGACACGAGCCGAAGGGAGACGGCGAGGCACTCCTGGACGCGGACACCGCCAAGAAGAAGCACGTCCGTATCGGTGACACCCTGACGGTGCAGGCGCAGCCCGGCCAGTTCAAGGTGCGGATCGTCGGCATCGCCACCTTCACGACGACCAACCCCGGCGCCGCGCTGATCTTCCTCGACACCCCGACCGCACAGACCAGACTGCTGGGCAGCCCGGACGCCGCCACAAGCATTTCCGTGGACGCGGCGCCGGGTGTCAGCGATGCCCAGCTCAAGCAGCGCGTCGCCGCCGAACTCGACACGAAAGCCTACGACTTGAAGACGGCCTCCGAGCAGGCCAAGTCCGCCGCCGCCCAGCTCGGCGGATTCCTCGACGTGATCAAGTACGTGATGCTCGGCTTCGCCGGGATCGCCGTGCTCGTGGGTGTCTTCCTCATCGTCAACACCTTCTCGATGCTCATCGCCCAACGCACCCGAGAGCTGGGCCTGTTGCGGGCGCTCGGCGCCGACCGGCGCCAGGTGCGCCGCTCCGTGCTCACCGAGGCACTGCTGCTCGGCCTGGTCGGTTCCACGCTGGGACTCGCCGCGGGAATCGGGCTCGCGGTGGGGCTGATCAAGCTCATGACCGCGTTCGGCATGAACCTCAAGTCCACCGAGATGGTGATCGGTTGGGCGACACCCGTCTCGGCGTACGTCGTCGGGGTCGGCGTCACGTTCGTGGCGGCGTACCTCCCGGCCAGGCGCGCGGCCGGCGTCTCCCCCATGGCGGCCCTCGCGGACGCCGAAGTCGCCGGTGTGGGACGGCCGCTCCGGGTGCGCGCCGTGGTGGGCTCGGTCGTCGGCGCGGCCGGTGTCGTCGCGCTCGCGGGGTGCGTCGCCTCGTCGAAGACGTCGACGGCCGCCTCCCTGCTGGGACTTGGGGTCGTCCTGACGCTCATCGCGACGGTGATCGCGGGGCCGCTCCTGGTCAGGCCGGTGATCCGGGTCCTGGGCGGGGCCTTCCCCGCGCTCTTCGGCTCGGTCGGCCGGATGAGCCAGCGCAACGCGCTGCGCAATCCACGGCGCACGGGCGCCACCGCGGCCGCCCTGATGGTGGGACTCGCCCTGGTCGGCGGGATGTCCGTGGCCAGCGCGTCCATGAGCAAGTCCTTCGACCAGCAGATCGACAAGACGCTGGGCGCCGACTTCGTGATCCAGAACAGCAACTTCGTGCCGTTCACGCAGGAGCTCACCGACAAGGTGCGCGGCACGCAGGGCGCCGGGCTCGTGGTCCGCCAGCGGTTCACGCCGGTCGCCGTGCGGCTGCCGGACGGCAAGAGGATCGAGACGACCGCCGCCGCCTACGATCCACGGCTCGACGAGGTCGCCCGCATCACCTATGCCCAGGGGGACACGGCGGCGGCGCTCGCCGACGGGCACATCGCCATGGACGTGAAGTTCGCGCGGAAGCACGGCGTACGCGTCGGCAGCACGATCCCGGTCGAGTTCCCCGCCGGACGGAAGACCGAGTTGACCGTGGGGGCGCTCAGCGATCAGGACGCCGCCGAGGGCTTCGGCATGCAGGGCGGCCTGTACTTCGGCTTCGGCACGATCGAGAAGTACCTGCCCGGCGGACAGGACTCCGCGCTGTACGTGAACGCCGCCTCGGGCACCAGCGCCGATCAGTTGCGCGCGCATCTGAAGAAGACGCTGGCTCCGTATCCGCAGGTGCAGGCCCTCGACCAGGCCGACTACAAGAAGCTGATCCACGATCAGATCGCCGTGCTGCTCTACCTCGTGTACGCACTGCTCGGGCTCGCGATCGTCATCGCGGTGCTCGGCGTCGTGAACACGCTGGCCCTGTCGGTCGTCGAGCGCACCCGGGAGATCGGACTGCTGCGCGCCATCGGGCTCGCCCGGCGGCAGCTGCGCCGGATGATCCGTCTGGAGTCGGTGGTGATCGCCGTGTTCGGCGCGGTCCTCGGCCTGGCGTTGGGGCTGGTCTGGGGCGTGTGTGTGCAGCAAGTGCTGGCGCTGCAGGGCATGAAGGCGTTCGCCATCCCCTGGACGACGCTCATCGCGGTCGTGGTCGGTTCGGCGGTCGTGGGCATCGTGGCGGCACTGCTGCCGGCGTTGCGTGCATCCCGCATGAATGTGCTGGCGGCGATCGCGCACGAGTGATGTACTCGCGCCAGGTCCGCTGACGCGCTCGCGACCTGTCCGCCCCTCGCGCGCAAGTCGCTTGTGAATGAGGAGAGTTCATGCCGCAGCCCTCACGTCCCTTCCGCTTCGGCGTCAACATGCTCACCCCCGCGCCCGCCGACGAGTGGCGTGCGAAGTGCCGCCGGGCCGAGGAGCTCGGCTACGACGTGATCACGGTGGCCGACCATCTCGGCATGCCCGCCCCGTTCCCCGCCCTGGTCGCCGCCGCCGAGGCGACCGAGCGGCCCCGCCTCGGCACGTTCGTGCTCAACGCGGGCTTCTGGAACCCGGCGCTGCTGGCCCGCGAGGTGGCCACCACGGACGCGCTGACGGGCGGCCGCCTCGAACTCGGCCTGGGGACCGGCTACGTACAGGCGGAGCACGAGACGGCGGGTCTGCCCTGGGGTTCGCCGCGTGAGCGGGTCGACCATCTCCGGCATACGGTCGAGGAGTTGGACCGGCTCCTCGACTCGGACGGACTCCCCCACTCCCGACTGCGGTCGAGCGGGGGGACCCCCATGCCGCAGGCCGTGCAGAAGCCTCGCGTTCCGCTGTTGATCGGCGCCATGGGCGACCGGATGCTGCGGTTCACCGCCGAGCACGCGGACATCGCCGCGTTCACCGGCGCGCGCACCAATCCGAGCGGCAGGCTGGAGCCACTCACGGCCGGGGAACTCGACGAACGCGTCGCCACGTACCGGCGGTTCGCCGCCGGACGCACCGAGCCCGCCGAGCTCAACCTGCTGATCCAGATCGTCATCGTCACCGACGACCGCGGCGCCGCCATTCAGGAGTGGCTGCCCCGCATCCCCCAGCTGACCGAACAACAGGTCCTGGATCTGCCGATCGTCCTGGTGGGGACCCTGGAACAGCTCGTCGAGCGGGTGCGAGCGCAGCGGGAACGGTACGGGGTCTCGTATCTGACCGTCCTGGAACCGAACATGGAGGCGTTCGCTCCCGTCGTCGAGGCACTGAGCGGCGAGTGACCGTCGGCCTCCCGCGGTGATGGTGTCCGGATCGTGGAATTCCGTGTCGCCAACCGGATCGAGTGATGGGATCGGCACATGAATGACCTGGGCATACGGGCCGCGACGCCCGACGACCTCGACACCGTGCTGGCTTTCTGGAAGGTGGCCGCCGAGGGCACGAGCATCAGTGACGACCGGACCGGCGTGGAGCGGCTCGTCGCCCGCGATCCCGAGGCGCTGATCCTCGCCGAGCACGACGGAGAGCTGGTGGGCACGGTGATCGCCGGCTTCGACGGCTGGCGGTGCCATCTCTACCGGCTCGCGGTGCACCCCGGGCGGCGGCGCCTCGGCATCGGCTCGGCGCTCCTCGCCGCCGCCGAGGAACGTTTCGTACGACTGGGAGGGCGTCGCGGGGACGCGATGGTGCTCCAGCGGAACGAGACCGCGCAGCACGCGTGGCGGGCCGCCGGGTACGGGCCCGAGGAGCAGTGGCGCCGCTGGGTGAAGCCGCTCACCGACTAGGGCCCACCACCCCACGAGAACCCTTTGCCGATCCTTTACTATTGGTGGATCATTCGATCCACCAAGGAAAGGTGTGAGCGTCCGCCCATGGGCGAGCCTCCCAGTACCCGACATCGCGCGATCCCCCCGCCCCTGGCCGATCATGGGACGGAGGTGACCCGATGACCGAAGTGCTCCTCCTCCTGGTGGCGGTTCTGCTCTCGCTGGCCTGCGGCGGCTTCGTCGCGGCGGAGTTCTCGCTGACCACGGTCGAGCGCAGCGAGCTGGAGCGCGCCGTGGAACGCGGTGAGCGCGGTGCGGCGGGCGCCCTCAAGGCCGTACGGAATCTGACCTTCCAGCTCTCCGGCGCCCAGCTCGGCATCACCGTCACCAACCTTGTCGTCGGCATGCTCTCCGAGGCGTCCATCGCCAAGCTGATCGCCGGCCCGCTGGAGTCGATCGGCATCTCGCCCTCGGCGTCGCGGTCGGTGGCGCTGGTCATCGGTACGGGCCTGTCGACGGTGTTCCTCATGGTGGTCGGCGAGCTCGTGCCCAAGAACTGGGCGATCTCCTCACCGCTCGCCATGGCCAAACACGTGGCCACGCCGCAGCGCTGGTTCAGCGCCGCGTTCCGCCCGTTCATCACGCATCTCAACAACACGGCGAACCATGTCGTACGCCGCTTCGGCCTGGAACCCGCCGAGGAGCTGGCCTCCGCGCGCGGACCCCAGGAACTGGTGGCCCTGGCCCGGCACTCCGCCAAGGAGGGCGCCCTGGAGGCGGACACCGCCGAGCTCTTCGTACGCACACTGAACCTCGCCGACCTGAGCGCCGAGAACGTGATGACCCCGCGCGTGCAGGTCATCGCGCTGGACGTCCAGGCGACCTGCGAGGACGTGGCGAACGCGACGCGGGCGACCGGGCTGTCCCGCTTCCCCGTCTACCGCGGCAATCTCGACTCGGTCGTCGGCGTCGCCCACATCAAGGACGTGCTGACCGTGGCCGCCGAGCGCCGGGCCCAGACATCCGTCGCCCAGATCCTGCGCGAGCCGCTGCTCGTCCCGGAGTCCCTGACCGTCGACCGGCTGCTCGACCGGCTGGCCGGCAAGCGCACCATGGCCGTGGTCATCGACGAGTACGGCGGTACGGCCGGGGTCGCCACCCTGGAGGACATCGTCGAGGAGGTCGTCGGCGAGGTGCGGGACGAGCACGACCCGCACGAGACGCCCGACCTGGCACCGGTCGGCACGGACGACGAGGGCCGCGCGCTGTACTCGGCCGACGGGTCGGCCCGCACCGACCAGCTCGCACGCGTCGGGCTGCGGGTGCCGGACGGACCGTACGAGACGCTGGCCGGTCTCATGGCGACCGAGCTCGGCCGCATTCCCGCCGTCGGGGACACCGTCGAGGCCGCCGGATGGCGGCTCGACGTGGTGGACGCCTCGGGGCGGCGGGCCGCGCGGGTGCTGCTGCACGCGCCGCGTGAGGACGAGCAGCCGCGCGACGAGGGGAAGGGTGCGCGATGACCGCCGTACAACTGCTGATCGGCCTCGCGACCCTGGTCGTGAACGGCTTCTTCGTGGGCGCCGAGTTCGCGCTGATCTCGGTGCGCCGCAGCCAGATAGAGCCGCACGCCGAGCAGGGCGACCGGCGGGCGCGCAGCGTGCTGTGGGGCCTGGAGCACGTGTCCGCGCTGCTGGCGGCCGCGCAGCTGGGCATCACCCTGTGCACCCTGGTCCTCGGCATCGTGGCCGAGCCCGCGATCGCGCACCTTCTGGAGCCGGTGTTCCACGCGGTGGGCATCTCGCAGAGCGCGGGCCACGCGGTCTCGTTCGTCATCGCGCTCACCCTGGCGACGTACCTGCACATGCTGCTCGGCGAGATGGTGCCGAAGAACATCGCCCTCGCGGAGCCGGTGCGTACCGCGCTGACGCTCGGCCCGCCGCTGGTCGCGCTCTCGCGCGCGCTGCGTCCGGTCATCTTCACGATCAACGCCTTCGCGAACGGGCTGCTCAAGCTGCTCAAGGTCGATGTGAAGAACGAGGTCGCGGCGACCTTCACGGACGACGAACTGGCCCGGCTGGTGAAGGACTCCGGCGCCGCCGGGCTCATCGACGTCCGCGCCCAGGAGCGGCTGCACGACGCGCTGGAGCTGGGCCGCCGGCCCGTGCAGGACGTCGTCCTCCCGCTGGAAAGCGTCGTCTACGCGAGCGTGGGCGTCACTCCTGACGAGCTGGAGCGGCTGTCCGCCGAGGCCGGCTTCTCCCGCTTCCCCGTCGTCGACGACGGCCGCCGCATCGTCGGCTATCTGCACGTCAAGGACGCGCTCGACGCCATGCCGCGCGACGTGCCGTTCCGGGTGGAGGACATGCGGCCCATCGCCCGCGTCCGGGAGAGCACTCCACTGGACGACGTGCTGACGGCGATGCGGCGCAGTCGTACGCATCTGGCGGCCGTCATGGGCAGCGACGGGCGGCTGGCGGGGCTCGTGACGATGGAGGACGTACTGAGGGAGCTGTTCGGGCAGCCGGTGTGAGGAACCTGGGGTTGGCGGTCGGCCTGAGTCGGCCGGCCGCCGGCCAAAGGTTTGATGGCCGCTGACCACAGTTGGTGGCCCGACCGACCGATGGGTATGCGTGCGGGTTACCATCTTTTCCGCCATGCAGACGAATGCCACTTACACCAGTCTTGTCGCGGTCGGCGACTCCTTCACCGAGGGCATGTCGGACCTGTTGCCCGACGGCTCGTACCGCGGCTGGGCCGATCTCCTCGCGGGCCGGATGGCCGCGCGGGCACCGGGATTCCGGTACGCCAACCTCGCGGTGCGCGGCAAGCTCATCGGGCAGATCGTCGACGAGCAGGTGGACGTGGCGGCCTCGATGCGGCCCGACGTGATCACGCTGGTCGGCGGGCTCAACGACACGCTGCGGCCCAAGGTCGACATGGGACGCGTCCGCGGTCTCCTGGAGGAGGCCGTGGAGCGGCTGGCCCCCGCCTGCGAGCAGCTCGTCCTGATGCGCAGCCCGGGCCGCAACGGCCCGGTGCTCGAACGCTTCAGGCCCCGCATGGAGGAGCTCTTCACCATCGTCGACGCCCTCGCGGAGCGGCACGGCGCGCTCGTGGTCGACCTGTATGGGGCGCCCTCGCTCGCCGACCCCCGTCTGTGGGACGTGGACCGGCTGCACCTGACGCCGGAGGGGCACCGTCGCGTCGCCGAGGCGGTATGGCAGACGCTCGGCTACGAACCGCAGGACGCTCAGTGGCGTACGCCGATGGCGGCCACCGCGCCGCCCGGCTGGGTCGCCCGCCGGACCGCCGACGCCCGCTTCGCCAAGCAGCACCTGCTGCCGTGGATCGGGCGGCGGCTGACGGGCCGCTCGTCGGGTGACGGGCTCCCGGCCAAGCGGCCGGAACTGCTGCCGTACGAGGGGCCTGTGGGGTAAGCGGCTCGGCTGGGAAGACCGGTGGGGTAGACAGGAGACGTCCGGCCGAAGGGACCGATGGGACCAGTCGGACCGAAGAGAGCCGGACGTCGGGCTGAAGGGAGCCGCATGCCCACCACCGTGATCAACCTCAAGGGCCGCATCCACGACTTCGGCCCCCGGCTGGAGAACGCGCCCGCGGACCTCGTCTACATCGGCCGCCGCTGGACCATGGGCCACTGGGATCTCCCGCAGCACGCGCTCTACAACCCATTCGCGTACGACACCCCCACCAAGAAGCGCGACGGCACCCGCGCCGAGATCATGGTCAAGTACCGGGCGTATCTCCTCGAACGCCCCGAGCTGCTCGCCCAGGTGCCCGCCCTGCGTGGCAGGACGCTGGCGTGCTGGTGCGCGCCCGAGCTGTGCCACGGCGACATCCTGGCGGAGCTGGCCGACGCCTCGTAGGTCACCCCCGTAGGTCACCCCCGTGGGTGTCCCCGGTGGCGGGGGCACGCCCGTGCCTGCTTGCTGGACCGAGAGGGGAATCGGGACAGAGAGCGGGCATCGATGGAGCCGAGGGAAGAGCGGCTGCGGACGCCGCGGGCCGCCGGTACGGCGGGGTTGGTGTTCGCGGTGCTGCTGGCGCTGGCCATCGTGCTGATGCGGATCGCCCTCCCCGCGGGGAACGCCGGCGACGCGACGGTCGATCCTGGCGAGCGGTGGGCGGTGCGCACGGCACTGGAGATCCTCCCGTTCGCGGGAATCTTCTTCCTGTGGTTCATGGGCGCCCTGCGCGCACACGTCGGCGAAGCCGAGGACAGATTCGTCGCCACCGTGTTCCTGGGCAGCGGACTGCTGTTCGTCGCCACCATGTACGGAGCCGGCGCCGCGGCGGGCACCGTACTGAACGAGAGTCAGCCCTCGAACTTCGGCCGCCACTTCGCGTACACACTGATGACGACGTACGCGCTCCGGATGGCAGCCGTGTTCATCTTCACGGCCTCGAGCATCGGGCACCGCCTCGGCGTCCTCCCCCGTCCGATCGCCGTCTTCGGGTACCTCGTGGGCCTTGTCCTGCTCGTCGTGGGGTCCGGCTTGCCGTGGTCCGAGCTGCTCTTCCCGGTCTGGGCGCTGGTCGTCAGCACCCACATCCTCCGCGTCGGTCTTCGCGAGCCGCTCCCTTCAGGGAGCGCGCAGTGAGTTCGCCGGCCCGTCGGGCGGCTCGGCGAGCATCTCCGTGCCCCCGCGCGCATGCTGAAAAGGAGGGGGCGGAGAAGGGGCCACGGAAAGGCTGATCCTCGGTGAGGCTTGTCGTCGATCTCAACCGCTGCCAGGGATACGCGCAATGCGCGTTCCTCGCTCCCGACGTTTTCGCCATGCACGGAGACGAATCCCTGCTCTACAACCCGCAAGCCGCACAGGAGCAGCGCGACGAAGTGGCGCGAGCCGTCGCCGCGTGCCCCGTCCAGGCCATCCTCCTGGAGGCGGACCCGGCGGACGTGGCCCCCGGACCCGACCGGGAGGCGACCGGTGACCGGTAACGGATCCCTGGAGCGGCTCAAGCGCGAAGGGCGCATCGTCGTCGTCGGCGCCTCACTCGCGGGTCTCCGCGGCGCGGAGACCTTGCGCGAGGAGGGGTTCGCCGGCTCGCTCACGATGATCGGGGACGAGCCGTACGAGCCGTACGACCGGCCTCCGCTGTCCAAGCAGGTCCTGCTGGGCAAGGCGACGGCGGACCGCACCGACCTCCCCCGGCGCCGGGCGCTCGACGCGCAGTGGCGCCTCGGGGTCCCCGCCACCGGCCTCGACATGGCGGCCAGGCGGGTACGGCTGGCCGACGGCGACGAGGTGGAGTACGACCGGCTGCTCATCGCCACCGGTGTACGGGCGAGGCCGTGGCCGAAGGAGGAGGAGGCGGAGCTCGACGGGGTGTTCGTGCTGCGGACCCGTGACGACGCCACCGCGCTGGAGCGCGCGCTCGCGCAGGGCCCCCGCCGCGTGCTCGTCATCGGCGCCGGGTTCACCGGCTCGGAGATCGCCTCCGCCTGCCGGGAACGCGGGATCGCGGTCACTGTGGCCGAACGGGGTGCCGCGCCCCTGGTCGGAGCGCTCGGCGGAGTCATCGGCGAGGTCGCGGCCGAGATGCACCGCGAGCACGGCGTCGACCTGCGCTGCGGCGTGATGGTGACCGGCTTGGAGGGCGACTCCGCGGGACGTGTCCGCGCCGCCCATCTCTCCGACGGGAACACCGTCGAGACCGACGTGGTGGTGGTGTCCCTCGGCGCCATGCGCAACACCGAATGGCTCGGCGGATCGGGACTCGGCGCGGGCCCCCGGGGCATCGCCTGCGACGCCGGCTGCCGAGCCTTCGACATCCGGGGCATCGTGACCGACGACATCTATGTGGCCGGTGATGTCGCTCGTTCCCCGCATCCGCTGTTCGGATACCAGTTCCTGTCCCTGGAGCACTGGGGCAACGCCGTCTCCCAGGCCGAGACCGCGGCGCACAACATGCTGAGCGAGAGCACGGAACGCCGCCCCCACATCTGGGTGCCCGCCTTCTGGTCCTCCCAGTTCGGCGTGAACATCAAGTCCGTCGGGGTGCCGACGATGGGGACGGAGATCCTCATCGCACAGGGCTCCCTCAGCGAGCGCAGATTCACCGGCGTATACGGGTATCAGGAGCGCGTCATCGGCGCCGTCACCTTCGACCAGTCGAAGTGGCTGCAGTTCTACCAGCAGCTCATCGAGACCACGGCGCCGTTCCCGCCGTCCTTCCCCACGGTGGACCGCCGCCCCGAGGGGCAGCGGCCGGTGGACGCGGACTTCCCCGACCCGTCAGTGCCCACGCACGGCCCGACCGTCACCGTCAGCGGATATTCGCCGGACGACCGGCGGCTGACGTTCACCCCCGCCAGGCACTGATCCGACGCTCACGAGGACGCACTCATGACGCAAGCCATCCTGCGGCAGATCATCGACTACGCCCACCGTGCCAATCCGTACCCGCTGTACGAGGAGCTCCGCAAGACGCCGGTGTACCACGATCCGGACGGGCCGTTCGTCGTCAGCAGGTACTACGACATCCAGAGCCTGCTCCACGATCCGCGCATCAGCTCCGACGCCCGCAATCTGAAGACGACGGCGGGCGACCCGCTGGCCGGCGACGCGGAGGAGGAGACGGCCCTGCCTCCGAGCTTCCTGCGGCTCGACCCTCCGGAGCACGACCGGCTGCGGCGCATGACCAACCGGCCCTTCGGGCCCCCGCACACACCGCGGCGTGTCTACGACATGCACGGCGATCTGCGGGACATCGTCACCGGGCTCATCGACGGTATCGACACCCCGGACCGGATCGACCTGGTCGACCAGTTCTCGTACCCCTTCCCCGTGACCGTGATCTGCCGGCTGCTGGGGGTGCCGCGCGAGGACGAATCGCGCTTCCACACCTGGGCGGACATCATCGCCGCCAGCCTGGACCCGGACCCGGAAGCCGATCCCGAAGAGCACGCCAAGGTCTCGCACAACGCCCGCACGGAGCTGGGCATGTATCTGGCGGGGCTCATCGAGGAGCGCCGCAAGAAGCCCGGCGACGACATGCTGTCGGAGCTGGCCACCGCGCAGGGGCCGGACGGTGCGATGACGACGATGGAGGTGCTGAGCACCGCGGCACTCCTGCTGATCGCCGGCCATGAGACGACGGTCAACCTCATCACCAACGGCATGCTGACCCTGCTGCGCAATCCCGACGTCCTCGGACGGCTGCGCGAGGACCCGAGGCTGGCCGTCCCCATCGTCGAGGAGCTGCTGCGTTTCGAGCCGCCGGTGCAGCTGGTGCCGCAGCGCACCACGCTCGCCGACATCGAGGTCCGCGGCGTCACCATCCCCAAGGGCGCGTCGCTGTGGCTGGTGCTGGCGGCGGGGAACCGCGACCCCGACCGCTTCAAGGATCCGGAGCGGTTCGACCCGGACCGGGAGAACATCGAGCACCTGGGCTTCGGCAGCGGCATCCACGGCTGCTTCGGCGCCCCGCTGGCCCGGCTGGAAGCCCAGCTCGCGCTGAGCGAGCTGGCCCGCAGGCTGGAGAACCCCCGGCTGCTGGAGGACCCGCCGCCCTACCGCCAGAACGCGGTCCTGCGCGGCCCACGCCATCTGCCGATCACCTGCGACGGCATCCGCCCTTAGAGCCGACGGCATCCGCCCGAGAGCCTCCGGCCAGAGCTTCTGCCTGGAGCCACCACCGCTGACCTGGGCTCCGGACGGTGCGGGCGTTCCGGAGCCCTTCCGCACGGCGGGTAAACTCCGTCCACGTGACTGCCGCGCCTGCAAAGCCCCGTATCCCCAACGTCCTCGCCGGACGCTACGCCTCCGCCGAGCTCGCCACGCTCTGGTCCCCCGAGCAGAAGGTGAAACTGGAGCGTCAGCTCTGGCTCGCCGTGCTGCGAGCCCAGAAGGACCTCGGGATCGAGGTGCCGGACGCCGCCATCGCCGACTACGAGCGCGTCCTCGACCAGGTCGACCTGGCCTCGATCGCCGAGCGCGAGAAGGTCACGCGGCACGATGTGAAGGCGCGGATCGAGGAGTTCAACGACCTCGCCGGGCACGAGCAGGTCCACAAGGGCATGACCTCGCGCGACCTCACCGAGAACGTCGAGCAGCTGCAGATCCGGCTCTCCCTGGAGCTGATGCGCGACCGTACGGTGGCCGTCCTGGCGCGCCTCGGCAAGCTCGCGGGTGAGTACGCCGAGCTGGTCATGGCCGGTCGCTCGCACAACGTGGCCGCCCAGGCCACCACCCTCGGCAAGCGCTTCGCGACCGCCGCCGACGAACTGCTCGTCGCGTACGGCCGGGTCGAGGAGCTGCTCGGCCGCTACCCGCTGCGGGGTATCAAGGGCCCGGTCGGCACGGCGCAGGACATGCTGGACCTGCTGGGCGGTGACGCGGCGAAGCTCGCCGAGCTGGAGCAGCGCATCGCCGGGCACCTCGGCTTCTCGCAGGCCTTCACCTCGGTGGGCCAGGTCTACCCGCGCTCGCTGGACTACGAGGTCGTCACCGCGCTGGTGCAGCTGGCGGCCGCGCCGTCCTCGACGGCCAAGACGATCCGGCTGATGGCCGGGCACGAGCTGGTCACCGAGGGCTTCAAGCCCGGTCAGGTCGGCTCCTCCGCGATGCCGCACAAGATGAACACCCGCTCCTGCGAGCGCGTCAACGGCCTGATGGTCATCCTGCGCGGCTACGCCTCGATGACCGGCGAGCTGGCGGGCGACCAGTGGAACGAGGGCGATGTCTCGTGCTCGGTCGTGCGCCGGGTCGCGCTGCCGGACGCGTTCTTCGCGCTGGACGGTCTGCTGGAGACCTTCCTGACCGTCCTCGACGAGTTCGGCGCCTTCCCGGCCGTCGTCGCGCGCGAGCTGGACCGCTACCTGCCGTTCCTCGCCACGACCAAGGTCCTGATGGGCGCGGTGCGCGCGGGCGTCGGCCGCGAGGTCGCGCACGAGGCCATCAAGGAGAACGCCGTCGCCTCCGCGCTCGCCATGCGTGAGCAGGGCGCCGAGCGCAACGAACTGCTCGACAAGCTCGCCGCGGACGAGCGCATCCCGCTGGACCGCGCCCAGCTCGACGAGCTGATGGCCGACAAGCTCTCCTTCACCGGCGCCGCGGCCGACCAGGTCGCCGCCGTCATCGGCCGCATCGAGGAGATCGCCAAGCAGCACCCGGAGGCCGCCGGCTACACGCCGGGGGCGATCCTCTGACGCGGCTCACTCCCGCGGACCTGGAGGCCGCCCGCGACCGGCTCGTGCCGGATGTCGTCGCGGACGGCCTCCATGTTCTGTTCTGCGGCATCAACCCGGGTCTGATGACGGCCGCGACCGGGCATCACTTCGCCCGGCCCGGCAACCGCTTCTGGCCGGTGCTGCACCTGTCCGGGTTCACACCCCGGCTGATGAAGCCTTCGGAGCAGGGCGAGTTGCTCTCGTACGGGCTCGGTATCACGAACGTGGTGGCGCGCGCGACCGCTCGGGCCGACGAGCTCAGCGCCGAGGAGTACGTCGAGGGCGGGCGGCTGCTGAGCGCCAAGGTGGAGCGGCTGCGGCCGCGCTGGCTGGCGGTGGTGGGTGTGACCGCGTACCGGGCGGCCTTCGGCGACCGCAAGGCCCAAATCGGCCCGCAGGAGCGGACGATCGGGGCGAGCCGGGTGTGGGCGCTGCCCAATCCCAGTGGGCTCAACGCGCATTGGACGGCGGCGACGATGGCCGAGGAGTTCGGGCGGCTCCGGGAGGCGGCGCAGGCTCAGTAGGTCAGGGCGGGTCGATCTCCGTGACCACGGCCAGCAGCTGGAACGGCAGTTCCTTGTCCCACTGCGAGACGCCGAGGGCAACCCATCGGTCGTGCCCGTCCGCCCTCCAGAGGTGCACGTCCGGCACATGCGAACTCAGGGTGCCCCACGGCTCGGGTATCTCCTCGCCGTCCGCCGACCGCTCGAACGAGCTCGCCAGACTGAAGATCTGGGGGCGCCCCCAGCGGTTGCTGAGCAGCTCCGAGAGTCCATCCCGATCAGCCTCGTACTGTTCCTCCGTCTCCTCCCGTGCCGTGCCGTCGTCCTCCCAGAATTCCTCGCTCGTCGCTAACTCGGCGATGTGATAGCCGGGTCCCGCGTCACCGACGCCCGACCGGCCGTGCTCCAGAGGGAAGTCCTCGGAGCACAGCCGCAGGATCGTGGCGAGTTGTCGCGCGCTGGTCATGAGAGCCAGTAAAGCGGCTGCCACTGACAATTGGCGTGCCGTCAGCGCGGTCCTGTGCCGTCGGTGCCGTTCCGTGGCGCTCTATCCCGTTGCATGCCGCTCTGTGCCGTCAGGCGTCGCGACGGCGCAGGCTCCACGCACCGGCCGTCAGGGCCGCCGCCGCCCAGGCCGCGGTCACGGCGAGCCCCGTCCACGGTCCCAGGGAGCCGTCCCATGTCTCGTGCAGCACCACTTGCCCCGCCTTGTCCGGCAGGAAGTCGGCCACGGTGCCCGACGCGTTCCCGACGACGAAGGAGACGATCAGGAGGAACGGGATCAGGATGCTCAGCGTGGCGACCCCGCTGCGCAGGACAGTCGCGAGTCCTGCCGCGAGCAAGGCCATGAGCGTCAGATAGATCCCGCAGCCGATCACTGCGCACAGCTCGTCGCCCCAGGTGAGCCCGCTCGCCCGGTCCCCGAGGACCGCCTCGCCGACGACCAGGCTCACGCCTCCGGTGAACAGCCCGACGGCGAAGGCCGGTACGCCGATCGCCACCGCCTTGGCCGCGAACCAGCGCATCCGGTCGGGGACCGCGGTGAGTGACACGCGCAGGGCGCCGCCCTGGAACTCCGCCGAGACCGCCTGTGCTCCGAAGGTGATCGCCGCGATCTGTCCGAAGCTGACGCCGAAGAACGCCGAGAACAGCGGGTCGAACTCCGGGTCCCCGGAGTCGTCGAGGCTGGCGAGCGCGGAGAACGCCGTTGTGGCGAGGAGGATGGCGAGCAGTCCCCACATGAGCGACCGCAGGGTACGGATCTTGATCCACTCCGCGCGGAGTGCGGGTGCGAACGTCATGGTCAGGCCTCCTGAGGCTGCGTCGGGGCCGGCGTGGCGGCGAACTCGGTCTCGGTTGCGGTCAGATCCAGATACGCCTGCTCCAAGGTGCCTTCCTCCGCGGCGAGTTCGAGGATCGGCAGGCCCGCGGCGGACGTGAGGCGCCCGATGTCCTCCACGCGCGCGTCGAGCGCGGTCCAGCGTCCGTCCTCGCCCTCGACGGCCTCGACACCGTGCCGCGTGAGCAGGTCGCTCAGGGCGCCGCCGTCCGTGGTGCGCACCCGTACGCGGGGCTGCACGCGTGCGTGGATGAACTCCCGCATGGGCATGTCGGCGAGGAGTCGGCCCTTGCCGAGGACGACGAGGTGGTCGGCGAAGGACGCGGTCTCGTTCATGAGGTGGCTGGAGACGAGGACGGTCCGGCCTTCCTGAGCCAGCCGGCGCAACAACTCCCGGATCCAGATGATGCCTTCGGGGTCGAGTCCGTTCGACGGTTCGTCGAGCAGCACCACGGGCGGGTCGCCGAGGAGCGCGGCCGCGATGCCCAGGCGCTGGCGCATGCCCAAGGAGTACGTCTTCACCCTGCGGCGCGCGACGGAGGCGAGCCCCGCCTCCTCCAGCACCTCGTCCACGCGCCGCTCAGGGATGCGGTTGCTCGCGGCGAGCGCCCGCAGATGGTCGCGGGCGGTGCGCGATCCGTGCGCGGCCCCCGCGTCGAGCAGCGCACCCACCTCGCGCAGCGGTTCGTGGAGGCCGGCATAGGCGCGCCCGCCGAGGGTGGCCGTGCCGGACGTGGGCCGGTCCAGGCCCAGCACGAGCCGCATGGTGGTGGACTTCCCGGCGCCGTTGGGGCCCAGGAAGCCGGTGACACGGCCGGGCAGGACGCTGAAGGTGAGGTGGTCCACGGCTCGCTTGCTGCCGTACTCCTTGGTCAGGTCTTGGACGTCGATGCTGGTCATGGCCACAGCCTGGCCGTTGCTGAGGAGGCGTCGCCTCCCCCGCGGGTGGAGATCGTCTCCCCCGCTCGGGGGAGGCCCGTTGTCAGTGCCGCCTGTCACGATGACGCAATGGCCCGCTTTCTGCGCCCGTTGCTCCGGGGGACGACGTACACACGCTGGTTGCACCTGTGGGTGCCGATGCTGTTCGAAAGCGTGTGGCTGTTCATCGACATGTCGAAGCCGTGGGTGCCCGCGGTGCTGCTGATTCCGCTGGGGCTGATTCCGGCCGTGCGGCGGGGCGAGGGTGTACAGGCGCAGTTCATGCTGGCGCCGGGCGAGCGGGGCGGCGGGGACGCGGCGTTCTCGGTCACTCCTTCGCTCACCTGGCGGGACCGGTGGCGGACCGTGCTCTGGCTGGAAGTACGGATGGCTTGTGGCTGGGCGGCCTGTGGGCTCACCGTCTGGCTGCCGGTGATTGCCGTTGATCTGGTCAACGCGGCGACCGGCCATACCATCACCGACAACCCCTTCGTGCCGGTTTCGGACCCGCACTGGGCCTACGCACTACTCGTCCCGCTGCCGGTGCTCGCCCTCTACGGCGCGGTGGTCGGCCTGGGCGAGCTGATCACGGCGATCGCGCGCCGTCTCCTGGGCCCCTCCCCCACCGAACGGCTCGCCGCCCTGGAGGAGCGCACCGAGCAACTCCTGGAGCGCAGTCGCATCGCCCGTGAGCTGCACGACACGATCGGTCACGCGCTGACGGTCGCGGTGGTCCAGGCGGGTGCGGCACGGGCGGCCGGCGACCCCGCGTTCACCGACCGGGCCCTGGGCGCCATCGAGGACACCGGCCGGGCCGCCCTGGAAGACCTGGACCGGGTGCTGGGCATCCTGCGCGAGGCGGAACGCCCCGTGAGCAGTCGCCCCACATTGAGCGAGGCCGACCGGCTTCTGGAGTCGGCGCGGAGCTCCGGCGCCAAGGTGGACGCGGAGGTGACGGGTCCGGTGGAAACCGTTCCGGGACCGGTGTCCCGGGAGGGCTACCGCATCCTCCAGGAGTCCCTCACCAATGTGCTGCGGCATGCGGGGAGCGTCCCGGTCCGGGTCCGTATCGAGGTCGCGGACGGCGCGCTCGGTCTGGAGGTCCGCAATCCGCTGACGGCCGACATACCCGGGCCCGGCCGGGGCAGTGGTCTGCGCGGCATCCGGGAGCGTGCGGCGCTGCTCGGCGGTCGCGCGCGGACGGGCCCCGACCAAGGTGACTGGCAGGTGCATGTAGAGCTGCCGTTGCGCTGATCTACGCTGGCCGGATGCCGGTCACCGTTCTCCTCGTCGACGACGAACCCCTCGTACGCGCGGGTCTGCGCGCCGTCCTGGAGGCGCAGCCCGACATCACGGTCGTCGGGGAGGCGGCCGACGGTGCGGCGGTGATCCCCCTGGTGCGGCAGCTGCGGCCCGACGTGGTCGCCATGGACGTACGCATGCCCCTCCTGGACGGCATCGAGGCCACGCGCGCGGTGCTGCGCACCGTGAGCGATCCGCCGAAGATCCTCGTGGTGACGACGTTCGAGAACGACGAGTACGTCTACGAGGCGCTGCGGGCGGGTGCCGACGGGTTTCTGCTGAAGCGGGCGCGGCCCGCCGAGATCGTGCACGCGGTGCGGCTGGTCGCCGAGGGCGAGTCGCTGTTGTTTCCCGCCTCCGTACGGCAGTTGGCCGCCGAGTACGGGGACGGGGACGGCACCGGGAATCCGGTGGCGCGGGCGGCCATGGAGCGGGCCGCGCTGACCGAGCGGGAGGCGGAGGTGCTGCGGCTGATGGCCCGGGGGCTGTCGAACGCGGAGATCGCCGCGCGGCTGATCGTCGGGACCGAGACGGTGAAGTCCCACGTCAGCGCCGTACTGGCGAAGCTGGGTGCGCGGGATCGTACGCAGGCGGTCATCGCGGCGTACGAGTCGGGGTTCGTGGCGCCCGGCTGAGCGGGCCCGTCGGCAGGTGACGATTCCGACCCGTCGGTGGGTTGGGGGTCCCCGGCACTCGCCGGGGTACGCGACGCCGAGTACGATCCGGCCAACACGCGCACGAGCTGGGAGGACGGACGTTGGGGCAGTTGACCGGCGGGGACCCCTCTCTGCTGCGAAGGATCAATTCCGCGGTGGTGCTGCACGCGTTGCGTGCCACGGACTGCGCGACGCTCACCGAGATCACCCGGGTGACGGGGTTGTCCCGGCCCACGGTCGAGGGCGTCGTCGAAGGGCTGATCGAGAACGGGCTCGTCGTCGAGAAGGCGGCCGAGGAGGGCGCTGCCCGGCGCCAGGGGCGTCCGGCGCGCAGGTTCCGGTTCCGGGCCGAGGCGGGGCATCTGCTGGGCCTGGAGATCGGCCCGCACCGCGTCGCCGCGCTGCTGGCCGATCTGGACGGCCGCGTGATGGGTGCCATGGCCAAGGACGTGGACGAGACGGCGTCGGCGGACGAGCGGCTGGAACGGCTGCGTATGGCGGTCGCCGAGCTGCTGCGCAGGGCGGGTGTCGCCCGCAGCTCCCTGCGCGCGGTCGGCGTGGGCAGCCCCGGCATCGTGGAGGCCGACGGCACCGTACGCCTGGGCACGGCGCTGCCCGAGTGGACGGGCCTGCGGCTCGGCGAACGGCTCAGTCGTTCCTTCAAGTGCCCGGTGCTGGTCGAGAACGACGCCAACGCGGCGGCGGTCGCCGAGCACTGGAAGGGCGCGGCCACCGAGTCCGACGACGTCGTGTTCGTGCTGGCGGGGTTGAGCCCGGGCGCCGGTTCCCTGATCGGCGGGCGGCTGCACCGTGGCTATGGGGGCGCGGCCGGCGAGATCGGCGCACTGCATCTGCTGGGCCGCGAGGTCACTCCCGAGACGCTGCTCTCCACCACCGACGAGCCGCTGCACCCGCTCGACGAGCAGGCCGTCGCCGAGGTCTTCGCGTTCGCCAAGGGCGGCGACCTGCGCGCCCGGGCGGCGGTCGACCGCTTCATCCAGCGTCTTGTGCACGACGTCGCGGCGCTCGTCCTCGCCCTTGACCCCGAACTGGTCGTCATCGGCGGCTGGGCGGCCGGCCTGGACGGCGTACTGGAGCCGCTGCGGCGCGAGTTGGCGCGCTACTGTCTGCGCCCGCCCAAGGTGACGCTCTCGCTCCTGGGCGAGGCGGCGGTGGCGACGGGGGCGCTGCGGCTGGCTCTCGACCATGTCGAGGAGCAGCTGTTCGCGGTGGAGGGGACCGTGACGGCGCGGCGCTGAGCGAGCGCATCGTGAGACGACGTCGCGCCCCGGAGGTCTCCGGGGCGCGACGGGTGCGGTTCGGCGGACTGCCTGGCGCGTGGCTCAGGAAGCGCGGCGCTCCGGGTCGTGATGGATCTCCACACCGCCGGAGTCGCCGAAGGTCAGCCGGCAGGTGTCGGCGCGGTACGTGGCCACGGAGACCGCCGCGGTGCGCCCCGCCGCGAAGAAGCGGGTCGTGACGACGAGGACGGGCGCTCCGGGAAGCCGGTCGAGTTCCTTGGCGTCGTCCGCGCGGGCCGAGCCGAGCTCCACGGCGCGGTCCTGTCCCTCCAGTTCCAGGCGCTGCAGCTCTCGCAGCACCGCACGCGCGCGTGCCGCACCCGAGGGCGCGTCGATCGCGGACAGGTCGGGCACCGAGGACGCCGGGATGTAGAGCAGCTCGGCGGCGACCGGCTGGCCGTGCGTCACGCGGGAGCGGCGCACGGTGTGCACCTGCTCGCCGTGGACGGTCTCCAGGATGTCGGCCACCGACGCGGGCGGGACCGCCACCGTGCAGTCCGCGGGGTGCCAGGCGTCGCCGGCCGCGCCCGGCCATACGTGCTGCTCGGATCCGACGGCCACGCCCATACGCGGCGGGGCGACGGTGGTGCCCACTCCGCGGCGGCGCTGCAGGCGTCCCTCCAGCTCAAGCTGCTCCAGAGCCTGGCGCAGCGTGGCCCGGGCGACGCCGAACCGGGCCGCCAGGTCACGTTCGTTGGGCAGGATCTCGCCCACGGAGAACTCGGAGTCCAGTGCCTCACTGAGCACGGTCTTGAGATGCCAGTACTTAGGTTCCGGCACCGATTCCAACTGCGTGGTCCCCACCCTGTCCTCCGCAATCGCCGTGGCCCGGCGGCGTTTTAACGCCCTTGTTTATTAAAGGTTCTTGCACTATCCCTGCGACCATAGGGCTGCCCCCACCCTTGGTCAAGACCAATCCTCGATCCCTTACGGATTGCACAGGCGTGTTGCCGCAGAGCGTTCACAGGGCGTTCGTGCTGGGCGATGTTCATGACACGACGCCGAAAGCCCCCGTCCAGAAGACGGGGGCTTTCGGCGTCGTACAGGCAGGGACGGCCGGCAGGGACGGCTGAGGAGCCGAGGCCGGCCGGAGTGGCTATCCGGCGGACAGGGACATCAGCTTCTCGGGGTTGCGCAGGATGTAGACGCATTGGATGCGGCCGTCCACGACGTCCAACTGGAAGACGCTGTCCGGCTTGCCCGCGGAGAGGGCGAGCACCGCGAAGCCTCCGTTGATCTCCAGGAAGCGGAACGAGATGTCGGGGACGCCCTTCTTGGCCGCGCCGATGAGGAACCGTCCGACCTTGTCGGCGGAATCGAGGACCCGCAGTGGCGCCTGGGACAGGCCACCGCTGTCGCCGACCAGCCGTGCGTCCGGCGCCAGCAGGGACATGAGCCCCTCCAGGTCGCCCTCGGCGGCGGCGGCGAGGAACCGCTCGGTCAGATCGCGGCGTTGGGCCGGGTCGACCTCGTAGCGCGGCCGCCGTTCGTCGACATGCTTGCGCGCCCGCCCGGCGAGCTGGCGCACCGCGGGCTCGCCCCGGTCGAGGACGGCGGCGATGTCCGCGTACGGGTAGCCGAACGCCTCCCTGAGGACGAACACCGCGCGCTCCAGGGGTGACAGGGATTCCAGGACGACGAGGACGGCGAGCGAGACGGTGTCGGCGAGCACGGCGCGCTCCGCCGTGTCGGGGACACTGTCCCCGAAGTCGGTGATGTACGGCTCGGGGAGCCAGGGTCCTACGTACGCCTCGTTGCGCGACTGCACCTGGCGCAGTCGGTCGATGGCGAGGCGGGTGGTGACGCGGACCAGATAGCCGCGCGGTTCGCGCACGTCGGCCCGGTCGGCGGCGGACCAGCGCAGCCAGGCTTCCTGGACCACGTCCTCCGCGTCGGCCACCCGCCCGAGCATGCGGTAGGCGACGCCCATCAGGACGGGACGGTGCTCTTCGAAGACATCGGTCGCGGTGTCGATTGCCACCGTTCCATCCCACCCGACGCGTCTCGTCGTGTCCAGGCGGAAGGGGCGCCCGTCGGAGCACAATGACCCGCGGGCCGTCGGTGGCCGGCGGCCTCACCACGGGAGGAGCGACGATGCGGTACGCGGTTCTGGGCACGGGTGAAGTGGGGCGCACCCTCGGCGGCAAGCTGATCGAACTGGGTCACGAGGTGTCGTTGGGTTCGCGCACGAAGGACAATCCGGCCGCTGTGGAGTGGGCCGACAGCGCGGGGCCCGGGGCGGGCCACGGTACGTTCGCGGAGGCGGCGGCGTTCGGTGAGGTGGTCGTGAACGCGGTGGGCGGGCGGGTGGCTGTCACCGTGCTGCAAACGGCGGGCGCGGAGAATCTGGACGGCAAGGTCGTCCTCGACGTCTCCAACCCCATCGCGTTCGAGGACGGTCAGGTGCGTCTTTCGCCCGTCGAGTCGGACAGCGTGGGCGAGCAGATCCAGCGCGCCTTCCCGCACGCGCGCGTGGTGAAGAGCCTCAACACCGTCAACTGCTATCTGATGGTCGACCCCGCGCTGGTGCCGGGCGAGCACCAGATCTTCGTCTCCGGGGAGGACCAGAGCGCGAAGGAGCAGGTGACGGCGCTGCTCGGCGAGTTCGGCTGGCCGCCGCACCGCGTGCTCGACCTGGGCGGGATCCGGACGGCGCGTGCCACGGAGATGTATCTGCCGCTGTGGCTGACCCTGATGCAGAACGTCGGGCACCCGGAGTTCAACGTGGAGATCCGCAGGGCGCGTTGAGGAACGCACGCGCGCGTGGAGTTCGACGCCGGGCACGCGGGCGTACCACGCCGGGCGTGCGCGCGTCGTGCGGCTCGTGGCTCCTGGCTCGTGGCGGCCAGGGGCTACCCGTCGGTAGCAGTTGCTGACAAGCTGTCTACAAGACTGTCCGTCAGCGTGTCCCAGACGAGGAGCAGCCCCATGTCCGCCACGGTCTCCTTCAGCCTCCCCTCTTCGCGCGGCCCGAGGACCGTGACCATGTCCTACGCGCGCGTGGGCACCGGTGAGCCGCTGCTCCTGCTGCACGGCATCGGCCACCACCGGCAGGCCTGGGACCCGGTCATCCACATCCTGGCGGCCGAGCGCGAGGTCATCGCGGTCGACCTTCCAGGGTTCGGCGAGTCACCGGCACTGCCCGAGGGGCTGACGCACGACCTGTCGACGGTGGTGCCCGCGCTCGGCGCGCTGTGCGAGGCCCTGGAGATCGAACGGCCGCATGTGGCCGGCAACTCGCTGGGCGGGCTGCTGGCCCTGGAGCTGGGCCGCGAGAAGCTCGTACGGTCCGTCACCGCGCTCTCGCCCGCCGGTTTCTGGTCGCCGGTCGAGCGGCGGTACGCCTTCGGGGTGCTGATCGCCATGCGGCAGGCAGCGCGGCAGCTGCCGCTCCCCGTGGTCGAGCGGCTCTCCCGCACGGCGGCCGGACGGACGGTGCTGACCAGCACCATCTACGCCCGTCCCGGCCGCCGTTCACCCGAGGCCGTCGTCGCCGAGACCCTTGCGCTGGCCCACGCCGAGGGATTCAGCGAGACCCTCCGGGCGGGCACCTCCGTCCAGTTCACGGACGACATCCCCGGGCTTCCCGTCACCGTGGCCTGGGGTACCCGCGACCGGCTGCTGGTACGCCGCCAGGGGATCCGCGCCAAGCAGATCATTCCCCGGGCGCGGCTGGTGCGGCTGCCCGGCTGCGGGCACGTCCCGATGAACGACGACCCGGCGCTCGTCGCCCGCGTCATCCTCGACGGCAGCCGCTGACCGGCGCGTCACCAGGCCCAACGCACCGGATCCGAGGGCGACTCCCGCGCCGACCAGGGCGCTCCCCACGGCCTGCCCGACACCGTACGCGCCCGTGCCGACGAACGGCGCGGTGCAGGCGGCCGCGACGGGGATGAGCCCGGAGAAGAGCGTGGCGCGCTCCGCGCCGATGCGCTGCATGCCCATGTACCAGCACACGAAGCCGACCACCGTGACGACCGCCGCCTGCCACAGCAGCGCGGTCGCCTCGGTGGCGTCCGGCATCCGCAGCCACGCCGCGCCGCCGGTGAGCAGGCCGGCCACCGCCGACTCGACCGCGGCGATCCCGCAGACGGTGGCCGCCAGCAGCCGTGGTCCGAGGGGCCGCAGGACGGGCACGGCCAGGACCGCGAAGCCGACCTCTCCGGCCAGCGCGCACACGGAGTACCCGATCCCGGCCGCGTCCGTGCGGCCCCACCCCTGGACGGTGAACGCGCCCAGTGCGACGAGCGACGCCCCGTACAGGACACGGCGTTGCGGACGACGGCCCTCCTGAAGGGGTACGACAACGGCCACGACGACCGGGGCGCACCCCACGAAGACACCCGGAACGGCCGGTTCCGCCGTGCGTTCGGCGGCGATCACCACGAGGTTGAACCCGACCATGCCGACGGCCGCGAGCAGCGCGAGGCGCCCCCACTGACGCACCGGGAGCCGCCGCAGCGGGACCGCGCCGCCCCGGCCGACCAGCGGCAGGAGCAGTACGCAGGCGAGGCCGTAGCGCAGGAACTGGCCGCCCGCGTACGGGTAGTGGCCCAGCAGGCTGTTGGCGGTGAAGGAGCCTCCGACGAGGACGCAGGCGAGGGCGGCGAACAGCGCGCCCCGGGTGGTGGTGGCGTTCATGACGGTGACGCTATGAAGGGACGTGGTCCGGATTAAGGTCCACTTCCATGACGCCATCGGGGACCAATCGCGACCGGCCGCCGGGAACCGCCCCGTCCGGCGCCGCGCCGTGGGCCGCCGCCTGGGAGCTGCTTCTGCCGGCCGTCTCGGCCCCGGCACGCGCGCGTGGCCGCACGCTTCAGGCGGGACTGCGCGAGGCGGTCCGCTCAGGGCGCCTCACCCCGGGCACCCGGCTGCCGTCCAGCCGTGAGCTCGCCGCGGACCTCGGGGTGTCGCGGGGGCTGGTCACCGAGGCGTACGAGCAGTTGACGGCCGAGGGGTATCTGCGCAGTGGCCGAGGTGCCGGGACCTGGGTCGGGGGCGCGGCCCGGGCGGCGCGCCCGCGCGCGCGTGATCTCGCCCCACGGCCCGCCGGCGCCCGGGCCGACTTCGTTCCCGGGACGCCGGACCTGTCGCTGTTCCCGCGCTCCACGTGGACCGCCGCGCAGCGCGGGGTACTGGCCGAACTCCC
Source organism: Streptomyces sp. NBC_00775 (assembly GCF_036347135.1). Taxonomy (NCBI): domain Bacteria; kingdom Bacillati; phylum Actinomycetota; class Actinomycetes; order Kitasatosporales; family Streptomycetaceae; genus Streptomyces; species Streptomyces sp. NBC_00775. Next base: position 9,209,896 of record NZ_CP108938.1, on the reverse strand, counting down.
CCACCACGCACTGGGCTACCCGGATCCGCGGGGGCTGCCCCGGCTGCGTACCGCCCTCGCCGAGCTGCTCTCCCGACGCCGGGGCGTGGTCGCGGACCCGGAGCGGATCGTCGTGGTCTCCGGAGTCGCGCAGGCGATGGCGCTGCTCGGATTCGTGCTCCACGCGCGCGGGGTGCGCGATGTCGGGGTCGAGGATCCGGGAAGCCCCGAGCACGGTGCCCTGTACGCCTCGGCCGGCGTGGGCACCGTACCGCTGCCCCTCGACGCGGAAGGGCTGGCCACCGGTCCGCTGGAGGCGTCGGGGGTCCGCGCGGTGGTGACGACGCCCGCGCACCAGTTCCCGTCCGGGATCGCGTACTCGGCGCGGCGTCGCGCGGAACTCCTCGACTGGGCGCGCTCGGTGGACGGGCTGGTGATCGAGGACGACTACGACGGGGACTTCCGCTACGACCGTGCCCCTGTGGGCGCCCTGCAAGGTCTCGACCCCGAACACGTCGCCTACACGGGGTCGGTCAGCAAGTCCCTGGCACCGGGACTGCGGCTCGGCTGGCTGCTCGTCCCCGCGTCCCTCTCCGAGGAGGTCGTCGAGCGCAAGCGGACCATGGATCTCGGGAACCCGGTCGTCGACCAGGCACTCCTCGCCCGCTTCATGGAACGAGGCGACTACGACCGGCAGCTGCGCCGCTGCCAGCGCGCCTACCGGGAACGGCGCGACGCCCTCGCGGCCGCGCTGGAGGAGCACTTTCCGGGCACGGAGGTGTCCGGAATCGCGGCGGGTCTGCATGTCATCGCCGCGTTGCCCGACCGGTACGGGCCGCTGGACCACTTCCTGGCACGGACCGCCGCGGCCGGGGTGGCCGTGCGTCCGCTGGCGCACTACGGGGAGGCGGTCGAGGACGGCGTACGGCTGGTACTGGGGTACGCGCATCTGTCGCCCGCGCGCATCCGCGACGGTGTACGGCTGATGGCGGCGGCCGTCCGCGACTGAGCCGCCCCCGTCACGTTCCGGTGCCGCCCGGCCCGAGTCGCACACCGGTTCCCTTGTCTCTGGGGTCAGTTGTTCACTTGTGGTTTCCGTGTGCGCTGCGGCGCACCAGTAGTTGTGGCATTGCACACTGGCCGGATCCGTCCCCGGAGGCGCATTCATGTCACACCGTCCGCAGAGCCCTTTCCCCGGTCGCCGCAGCGTTCTGCGCGGCTCGCTCGCCGCGTCCGCGGCGCTGGCCCTTCCCACCGCCCTCGGCGCGGCGCCGGCGTTCGCCCTGTCCGGGCGGCCGAAGGCGGGGTGGGGTGTCCAAGCCGGAGACGTGACCGCGGACTCCGGCCTGGTATGGGTCCGGTCCGACAGCCCGGCCCGGATGATCGTCGAGACGTCCGCGACGGAGTCGTTCCGCAATCCCCGCAGATGGCACGGTCCGCTGCTCGGCGCGGACACGGACTTCACGGGGACGACACGGCTGCGCGGACTGCCCGCGGGCGAGCAGATCCACTACCGCGTGCTGCTCGCCGACCCCGACGATTCCCGGCGCACCGGCGAACCGGTGACCGGCACCTTCCGTACGACGCCGGCCGGGCGGCGCGACGGAGTGCGCTTCCTGTGGTCGGGCGACCTGGCGGGACAGGGCTGGGGCATCAACCCGGACATCGGCGGCTACCGGATCTACGACGCCATGGCCAGGCTCGACCCGGACTTCTTCCTGTGCAGCGGTGACAACATCTACGCCGACGGGCCGATCGCGGCGACCGCCGCGCTCCCCGACGGCAGCACCTGGCGGAACATCACGACCGAGGAGAAGTCCAAGGTCGCGGAGTCGCTCGCCGAGTTCCGCGGCAACTTCCGCTACAACCTGCTGGACGAGAACCTGAAGCGCTTCAACGCCCAGGTGCCGTCCATCATCCAGTGGGACGACCACGAGGTGCGCAACAACTGGTACCCGGGCGAGGTGATCGCGTCTTCGGACACGCGGTACACCGAGAAGAGCGTCGACGTACTGGCCTCCCGGGCCCGTCGCGCGTTCAGCGAGTACTTCCCCCTCTCGACGCTGCGGCCGGGCGGCGAGGACGGCCGTGTGTACCGGGTCATGCGTCACGGCCCGCTCCTGGACGTCTTCGTGCTCGACATGCGCACGTACCGCAACGCCAACTCACCCGACGACCAGACCACCGACCCGCAGGGCATCCTCGGCGCCGAGCAGCTGGAGTGGCTCAAGCGGGAACTGTCGCGGTCGCGTGCCGTGTGGAAGGTGATCGCCGCGGACATGCCGCTCGGCCTGGTGGTGCCGGACACGACCGAGGGGAAGCCGAACATCGAGGCCGTGGCGCAGGGCGACCCTGGCGCGCCGCTCGGGCGGGAGCTACAAATCGCCGAGCTGCTGCGGTTCATCAAGCACCGGAAGATCACTGGCACCCTCTGGCTGACCGCCGATGTGCACCACACCTCGGCCCAGCACTACCAGCCGTCGCGGGCCGCCTTCACCGACTTCGAGCCGTTCTGGGAGTTCGTCTCGGGCCCGCTCAACGCCGGCGCGTTCCCGGCGAACGCGCTGGACAACACGTTCGGTCCGGAGCGGGTGTTCGTGAAGGCGCCGACCGCCGCGAACGTCTCCCCCGCCGGCGGCTACCAGTTCTTCGGCGAGGTCGACATCGACGGCGACAGCGGCGAGCTGACGGTGCGGCTGCGCGAGCAGGACGGGACCGTGCTGTTCACGCAGGTGTTGCAGCCGGGGCGCGTGGGGCAGTAACGCTGGGCGGAAGCGGCAGCGCGGGGCCGGGAGGCGGAAGCGAGGGGCGTGGAGGCAGTAGTGCGGGGCGTGGGCGGCCGTATCGTCCGTCCGACTCCCGTACCCTCGAAGCGCTGGGCCGCGCACCGGAGTCATCCCCCGGTGCGCGGCTCCGTCCGCCGTCCGCCGAAACCGGCTCGCGAGCAAGTTCCCGCAGGTCAGAGCCGATTGTCAGTGGTCGCCTCTACGGTTTTTCCATGACGCGATCTTTGCAGGCCGTGGCCTACACCCGACCCTCCGTGCTGGAATCCGCGCCGGGCGGACGGCGCCTGGGACTTGAGACCTCGCGGGGTGCGACTCCCACGGGGTTCGAGGACCATCCTCGGTTCTTCGCGGGCTTTTTGACGTCACCTCAGATCGCGGCCGCCGGGCTGCTCGCGGTCGCGGACGTCGCGGCGGCCCGCTACTACCAGCGGCAGCTGCGCGCCTCGCTGGACCCGGTGGTCACGGGCAACGGCGACCGGCTCCGCTTCGAGTCGTTCTCCGGCTGCGGCGGGGTGTACGCGCGCCTGGACGTGCTGACAGCGGGCCTCGACGGCGGCGAGGTGGGCCACGGAACGACCAATGTCGACGTCAACAACCCCCTGCGCGAGGCGCTTTCGCGGATCGGCACGGACGATCCGCTGCACCTCCGGGTCGGCCCCGACGAGATGGCCGTGACCACCCTCGACGGCCCCGTGGTGGAGAAGAAGGTGCCGTTGCCCGACCGCTGGCTGCGCGGTTTCGCCGAGGCCCAGGTGACAGCGGCGGGCTTCGACCTGCGGGCCGAGTTGCCGGCGGCCGAGGCCGTGCGGTTCCTGCGCTCGCTTCCGCGCGGCACCGCCCGGGGGGCCTCGCGCGGCGCGCAGTGGGTGATACCCGCCGGGCGCGGCCTGCGGCCGACGACGCGTCCGGTGCCCGGGGCGGTGTGCCTGCCCGGTCCGGAGCGGCTGATCGCCCTGCAGCGGGTGCTGCGCCATGCGACGGCCCTGCGGGTGTACGGCCCCGCGGTCACCGGTGATGCCACCGCCGCCGGAGCCTGGGAGGCCGTCCTGCCCGGCATGCGGCTGACGCTCACGTTGTCGCCGGACGCCTCGCGCGGGTTCTCCGGGGAGGGCGGTGTGCTGGACGCCCTCGCCACCGACGAGGCCGCCGAGGACGCGGAGTTGATCGCCGTGCTCCTGGCGTGGGAGCCGCGCGTCGACGTCGGCGAACTGGCCGCCGCCTCCGGCCTGCCGGCCGAGCGGGTACGGGCCGCCCTGGTCCGGCTGGGCACGTCGGGGCGCGTGGGGTACGACACGGCGGAGGCGGCCTACTTCCACCGCGAACTGCCCTACGACGCCGAGCGCGTGGAGCGCCACAATCCACGGCTGCGTTCGGCCCGTGTCCTGGTCGCCGCGGGGGCGGTCGCTCTGGACGGCTCCCTGGGGACGGTGACCGCCGATGACGGGCATGTGCACCGGGTCCGCGACGACGCGGGCACGCTGAGCTGCTCCTGCCTGTGGTGGGCGAAGTACCGGGGAGGGCGCGGGCCCTGCAAGCACGCGCTGGCGGTGCGCATGGTGCGTCGGGGAACGCGGACACCACACGAAGAGGTTCTGGTCGACGGGGGCGATGTGTGATGAGCGGTGAAGCGCTGTTGAAGGCCGTACGGGCGGGGCAGACGGTCGAGGCCGCAGGCCTGCTGGACGGGATGACCGATGCCGAACGCCGGGCCTGTCTGCCCGGGCTGAAGGAGCTCCGCAAGGAGTTGCGCGCCGCGCGGTGGAGCGAGTCGTCCCGCATGGCCGGTCCCGCGCTGCACGCGGCAGGAGCCGCGTGTCACACGGGCGCCGCGGGGGCGGCGAACTGGATCGCGGCAGCCGACTTGCGCTGGTCCCAGGCCTCCCCCGGTGTGTTCCTCCATGTGCTGGGCGACCGGGAGCCGGACTGGCTCGGCGATGTGGCACACCGGCTCGCCGAGCGGCCGGCAACCTCCCGGATCCCGTATCTGCTGTTGTCCGGGCTCGTGCGACTGGCCGGTTGTGAGGTGCCCACCACGGACGCCTATGTGGAGGGCTGGTTCGAGCACATCGGCAGTACGTGGCACCACGGGGGCACCGTGGTGGAGCGCCTTCGCCAGGATCCGCACCTGGACCGGATGATCGCCGCGCTCTTCGACTCCCTGGAAGTGTCCGGCCGGGTCGCCTGGTTGTTCGGCGACGGGCCGGGCAGTTGGTACCACGCGCTCGCGCAGCTGACCGGGGAAGGAACCCTGGACCGCAAGGAGATCGTCGACGCCTGCGTGGCCCGGCTGCTGCGCGGCGGCGTCCCGGCCGATCAGCGGGTCTTCCTGAAGCTGCTGACGTGCCTCGATCTGACACGGGACGAGCAGCGGGAGCGCTCGGCCGACTGGACGGCGCTCGCCTCCGAGGCGACATCGACGGTGGCGTGGCACGCCCAGTCCGTGCTCGCCTCCCTCGCGCTGGACGACGAGTTGACGCCGCGCCGGCTCGCCGAGATGTCGTCCGGCGTGCTCTTCCGCACCGAGAAGAAGCTCGTCCGCGCGCAGCTCATCCTGTTGGGCAAGGTACTCAAACGCGATCCGTCCACCGCGGCCGAGCTGCTGCCCGCCGTGGCACAGGCCTTCGGCCACGAGGACACCGAGGTGCAGGAGCGTGCGCTGAAGCTCGTGGAGCGGCATGTCGCCGCGCTCAGCGGATCGGACGGTGTCCATGAGCAACTCGTCGAGGCAGTGGCCGAGTTGAGCCCAGGAGTGCGGATCCGCGCGGAGCGGCTGCTCGGCGCCGGGGCGCTGGACTCCGCGCCGGCGGTGCACCAGGAGGTGCTGCCGCCCGTGCCGGAGCGGACGCGGCTCGCACCGGCGCCGGTTTCGGCGGCCGAGCTGGCGGAGGAGGTCGGCGCCCTGCTGGCGTCCGGCGGCGACGTGACCGCGTTCGAGCGCACCTTGGACGGTCTCGTCCGTCATGCGTACGGCGATCGCGACGGTCTGGTGGAAGCCCTGCGGCCCGTGGTCGCCCGACGCTGGTGGGCCGACGACGATCCGGAATACACCCACGTGCCCGAGCACTTCCGCGAGGCCCCGTACGGGGTGGAGGTCATCCTCGCGACCCTGCTCGGGCATGTGCCCATGGAGACACTTCACTCGGCGGACCAGCAGGGCACGACAAGAGGCAACTGCCAGCACGATGCCCTCGCGCGCGCCTTCGACGCGCGCCTGTGGGAGGTGGCCTACCGGGTTCGGGCCGAGCCGCTGCCGTTCCTGCTGGCCACACCCACCTGGGACACGGGGCTGCTGGAGCCGGAGGAGTTGGTGGACCGCCTCATCGCGTACCGACGGCTCGAAGCCCGGCCGGGGACGGCCGATTTCGCGCAGGCACTGCTTCGGGTCAGGCGCGACGACCGCGCGACGGCGGCGGCAGCGGCGGGGCGGGCCCGCGCCCTCGGCTCTCCCGAGGGGTACCGGCTGGCCCAGTGGCTCACCGCCGAGGGGCAGGACCTGCCCACGAGCCGACGGCGGACCTCGGGCGTCCGTATCCTGCTGGAGTTCGGCGAACTCGAAGAGATACAGGGGCAGTTCCCGCCGGAGTTCCGTCGGCTGGGGCGTCCGCTGTCCGTCTTCAAGGACCGCTGGTACTGCCCGCACTGGGACGAGGCGGACCGGCAGCACTGGTCGGCCGTCGTGCCCGGACGGCGGGAGCTGGTGGCGGCCCGGGTGCTGGGCGACCTCTCCTCGGTCGCCGTGGACGACAGCCGCAGAGGCGCCGCGATTCTGCCGTTCCTCGCCGAAGCGGACGGTGAGGCGGGCGAGGCCGTGCACCTGTGCGTGGCGTACGGGCTCGGGGCACGGCATACGGAGGACCGGCTCTCCGCCGTGGACGCGCTGCTGGTCCTGGCCGCGCGCGGGCAGCTGGACGCGGAGCGGCTCGGCGGCGACCTCGGGCAGTTGGTGCGCCGGGGGGCCGTGAAGCCACTGCGGCTCGCCGAGGCGATACGGACGGCGGCGGCCACGGGCGCGTACGCCACCGTCTGGTCGGTGCTCCGCGACGCGCTGCCGATCCTGCTGGCCGATCTCGCGACGGACGCGTCGAGCGGTACGCCCGCCCGCGGGCTGGGGGATCTGCTGGCGGTCGCCGCCGACTGCGCCGAACGGTCCGGGGCGCGGGGCGATCTCTCGCATCTCGCGCAAGCCGCCGAGCGGCGCGGCTCGTCCAAGTTGGTGACCCAGGCCCGTCGGCTGCGGACGGCGCTGACCCAGGGGGTGGCCGCCTGATCAGGGGTTTGACTCATCCCGTCCGTTCGAAGCAAAAGGCCCGTAAAAAGAACTACAAAAGGGGCAGAAGGACACTTAACCGATCAGTCACAAACCGTTCGTGATCACGCAACACCCTTCCGCCACAGTGGGCTGCATGACTCCAGACATGACTGATGTGACGCGTGCGAGGCACGGTCGCCCCGTCCACCACTGGCGGCGGGACGTCGTCGAACTCGCCGCGCTGTTCACGGCCGTCGCGGTCGCGGACGCCGTGGCCAACCTGATCGGGCACGGGCCGGACGGGCCCGCCCTCCTGGTGATCTCGGCGATGATCCTGGTCGCCACGGCCGGATTCCACACATGGTGGGCACGCCGCCACGGTCACGCACCGCCGGCGGACGATACCGGCGCCCGGCCGCTCGCCGACGGGCGACGGGCCGGGCCCTCCGAGGAATCCGCCGCGACACCGGAGGCCGTCGCCGGGGCGACCGTGCTCTGGCGGATGCGGACAACGGTGAAGGACACGCCGGGTTCGCTGGCCGCGCTGTGCACGGCGCTGGCTCAGTGGCAGGTCGACATCCTGAGCCTGCAGACACACCCGCTGGCCGAGGGCACGGTGGACGAGTTCCTGCTGCGCGCCCCCGCGGAACTGGAGGCGTCGCAGATCACCCGCGCGGTGGCACAGGCGGGCGGCACCGAGACCTGGATCGAGCGGGCCGACGCCCACGACCTGGTGGACGCGCCGACCCGAGTGCTGGGCCTGGCGACCCGCACGGCCCTGGACGCCGCGGAACTGCCGCTCGCGCTACGGCAGTTGCTCGGCCGCTGCACCATCCGCTCACTGCCCGCCAAGTCCCCGGGTTCCGGGCGGGCGCAGGAGGGTGCTCCCGTGGAGGGGGCGCTGGAGGACACGGTGATGCGGCTGCGGGCCCCGGAGGGTGGGGTGATCACGGTGGAGCGGCCGTATCTGCCGTTCACGCCGACCGAGTTCGCGCGGGCGCGGGCGCTGGTGGAGCTGGACACGCGGCTCGGTCCGCGGATCCCGCACAGCCAGGACATCTTGACGCTGCCGCAGGGCAACGCCATCACGGTGCGGCGCGCCGACGTCTCGGACGTCGAGGCCGCCAAGGCGATGCACGAGCGCTGCTCGTCCCGCACGCTGAGCATGCGCTACCACGGCCCGGTCGGCGACGCGGACCGCTACCTCAACCACCTGCTCAGCCCCCGCTTCGGACGTACTCTCGCCGTGCAGACGGCATCCGGACGGATCGTCGGGCTCGGTCACCTGCTCTGGGACGGCGACGAGACGGAGATCGCGCTTCTCGTCGAGGACGACTGGCAGCGGCGCGGCGTCGGCAGCGAACTGCTCGGCCGCCTCGTGACGATGGCCGTCGAGGCCGGCTGCGAGAGCGTGTACGCCGTCACGCAGGCCTCCAACACGGGCATGGTCGCCGCCATGCGCGGCCTCGACCTCCCCCTCGACTACCAGATCGAGGAGGGCACCCTGGTCATCACCGCCCGCCTGGACGCGGCTCCGGTCGCTTCGCGGCTGCCGTATGACGAGGGGCAGCGGGTGGTGCGGGACTAGTTCGGGAGGGGGCGGGACCGGGCGGCGGGGGCCACCCGCCCCCTCGACCGCCGCCGAGCCCGGCCTTCCGCTGTCCCGCGACCGCCGTCGAGCCCCGCCCTTCCCCTAGCCCGCGATCCCCAACGCCCCGTCCAGGTCGGCCCAAAGGTCCTCCACGTCCTCCAGCCCCACAGACAGCCGGAGCAGCCGGTCGCCGACCCCCGCGTCGTGGCGGTCCTCCGCGGGCACGATGCGGTGGCTGATGGAAGCCGGGTGCTGGATGAGGGTGTCGACGCTGCCGAGGCTCACGGCGGGGGTGATCAGGCGGACCGCGGCGATGACATCGTGCGGGTCGCCGTGGACCTCGAAGGCGATCATGGCGCCGCCGATGCGCGGATAGTGGACGCGGGCGACACGCGGATCGGCGGCGAGACGGCCGGCCAGTTCCGCGGCGTTCGAGGACGCGGCCCGGACCCGTATCGGCAAGGTCGACAGGCCGCGCAGCAGCAGATAGCCGGCCAGCGGATGCAGGACACCGCCCGTCGCGAACCGCACTTGGCGCAGCCGCCGGGCGAACTCCTCGTCGCAGGCCACCACTCCGGCCATCACATCGCCGTGCCCGCCCAGGTACTTGGTCGCGCTGTGCAGGACCAGGCGCGCACCCTGTTCGGCGGGGCGTTGCAGTACGGGTGTCGCGAAAGTGTTGTCGGCGAGGAGCGGAACGGAGCCGCAGGCGTGCGCGACGGCCCGGAGGTCGAGTTCGGCGAGCGTCGGATTGGCCGGGGACTCCACCATCACCAGGCCCGTGTCGGGGCGCAGGGCGTCCGCGATGCCCGCCGGGTCGACCCAGGTCACCTCGGAGCCCAGCAGCCCGGCGGTGAGCAGATGGTCGCTGCAGCCGTACAGGGGACGAACGGCGACGACATGGCGCAGACCCATCGCGTTCCGTACGAGCAGTACGGCGCTCAGCGCGGCCATGCCGCTCGCGAACGCGACCGCGCTCTCGGTGCCTTCGAGGCGGGCGAGGGCGGTCTCGAAGCGGGCGACGGTCGGGTTGCCGAGACGGCCGTAGACGGGCGGGCCCTCCGGTTCGGCGCCGTCGGCCGCGAACGCGTCGATCCGGGCGGCCTCACCGCGGCTGTCGTACGAGGGATAGGTGGTGGACAGATCGATCGGCACCGCGTGCAGCCCCTGCCCGGCGAGATCCTCGCGCCCGGCGTGCACCGCCTCGGTGGCGAGCGCCCGGGCCATGGGCGCGAGCGCGACCTGGCCGGTTCTGTTCAGTTCGTCCTGAGCCTCGTGGGCGTCGTACGTGTCGTACACAACGGAATCCATGGCCGGAAGCCTGAACACCGGCCGGGGTCGGAGCGCCGAATCCCGTGTTACGTTCGCGCCATGGCCGATTCCGTCGTACTCGATCCGGTGGATCTTCATCTGCTGCGGCTGTTGCAGAACGACGCACGGACCACGTACCGCGATCTCGCGGCGCAGGTCGGTGTCGCGCCCTCGACCTGCCTGGACCGGGTGACGAGGCTGCGCCGGGCGGGAGTGATTCTCGGCCACCAGCTGCGGCTGGACCCGGCGAAGCTGGGACGAGGCCTGGAGGCACTGCTGTCCGTGCAGGTCAGGCCGCATCGGCGGGAGTTGGTGGGGCCCTTCGTGGAGCGGATCAGGGTGCTGCCGGAGTCCCGTACCGTCTTCCATCTCACCGGGCCCGACGACTACCTCGTTCATGTGGCGGTCGCGGACATGGCGGATCTGCAGCGACTGGTGCTCGACGAGTTCACCTCGCAGCGTGAAGTGGCGCGGGTCGAGACGCGGTTGATCTTCCAGCAGTGGGACTGCGGCCCGTTGCTGCCACCTCAACGGGGCCCCCATCGGGAGCTTCAGCGGGACGTGCACCCGGCCAAGCCGCCCGCGGCCAAGCCCTCAGCGGAATCCTGCTGACGCCGACCGCATCCCCGTATGAGGATGTCCGCATGTCAGAGACGAAAAGCCCGCTGCCCCGCGAGGTCGCCGACGCCTATGTCGACGACCTCATCGCCCTCGACCCGGTCCTCGGTACCTACCTCGGTGTGAAGGAGAGTTACAGCAGGCTCCCCGACACCTCGCCCGCCGGCCAGGAGACCGTCGCGGAGCTGGCGCGCACGACGCTCGCCCGGCTGGACGAGGCGGAGCGGCAGCCCGGCGCGGACCATGACATCGAGCGCCGCTGTGCCCGGCTGCTGCGTGAGCGCCTCACCGCGGAACTCGCCGTCCACGAGTCCGGCGAGGGGCTGCGGTCGGTCGGCAATCTGCACACGGCCGCGCATGCGGTGCGCCAGGTGTTCACGCTCACGCCGACCGAGACGGACGAGGACTGGGCCGCGGTCGCCGAGCGGCTGCGCGCGGTGCCCGCCGCGCTGGACGGGTACCGCGCGTCCCTCGCCGAGGGCCTGGAGCGCAAGCTGTACGCGGGCCCGCGCCCGACCGAGACCTTCGTCGGGCAGCTCACCGAGTGGTCGGACGCGGACGGGCAGGGCCGCGGCTGGTTCGAGGACTTCGCGTCGACGGGCCCCGACGCGCTGCGCGAGGAGCTGGACGCGGCCGCCCGCGCCGCCACCGAGGCCCTCGTCGCCCTGCGGGACTGGATGCGCGATGTGTACGCGCCGACGATCGAGGGCGCGCCCAACACGGTGGGCCGCGAGCGGTACGCGCGTCTGGCGCGCTACTTCAACGGTACGGATCTGGACCTCGACGAGGCGTACGCGTACGGCTGGGCCGAGTACCACCGGCTGCTCGCCGAGATGAAGGCCGAGGCCGAGAAGATCCTGCCCGGCGCCGAGACCCCGTGGGTGGCGCTCGCGCACCTCGACGAGCACGGCAAGCACATCGAGGGTGTCGACGAGGTCCAGGCCTGGCTCCAGGGTCTGATGGACGAGGCGATCGAGGCCCTGGACGGCACCCACTTCGAACTCGCCGAACCGGTACGCAAGGTGGAGTCCCGCATCGCTCCGCCGGGCAGCGCGGCGGCCCCGTACTACACCTCGCCGTCGGCGGACTTCTCACGGCCGGGACGTACATGGCTGCCGACGATGGGGCAGACCCGTTTCCCCGTCTACGACCTCGTCTCGACCTGGTACCACGAGGGCGTCCCCGGGCATCACCTCCAGCTCGCGCAGTGGGTGTACGTCGTCGACGACCTCTCCCGCTACCAGGCCACCGTCGGCCGGGTCAGCGCCAACTGCGAGGGCTGGGCGCTGTACGCGGAGCGCCTGATGGACGAGTTGGGCTTCCTCACCGACGCCGAGCAGCGGCTCGGCTACCTCGACGCGCAGATGATGCGTGCCGCCCGGGTCATCGTCGATATCGGCATGCACCTGGAACTGGAGATTCCGGCCGACTCGCCCTTCCACCCGGGCGAGCGGTGGACCCCTGAGCTGGCACAGGAGTTCTTCGGCGCGCACAGCAGCCGTCCGGCCGACTTCGTGGAGAGCGAGCTCACCCGCTACCTCACCATCCCCGGTCAGGCCATCGGCTACAAGCTCGGCGAGCGTGCCTGGCTGCTGGGCCGCGAGAACGCGAAGAAGCGGCACGGCGACGCCTTCGACGCGAAGGCCTGGCACATGGCGGCCCTCTCGCAGGGTTCCCTGGGCCTGGACGACCTGGTGGACGAGCTGTCCCAGCTCTGACGGCCGGCGACGGCGGCCGGTCCTGGACTCACAGCGCGAGTCCGGGCCCGGCCGCCGGGCGACGCGCCCCCGGTGTGTCAGGCCGCCGGCCCGCGGCCTACTGCGTGAGCCGGCGCAGTTGCACGAGGCCGAGCCACGTTTCGGGCCCGGGCTCCGCGTAGGCCGCGCGCACCGCGTACCGTCCCGGCTCCAGCGGGACCCTGAGGTGGTCCGTGCGGCCCGTCGCGGTTCCCGGCCAGGCCGCGTCGAAGAGGATCACGGGACCGGGCACGCTCCACTGCACCTCCGGTTCCCACACAGCCGCTTCGAGCGCCGCCGGGACGCCTGCGAGGAGTTCCTCCTCGGACTCCGCGGCGCACCACCGTACGAAGGTGCCGTGTTCGGGGAGGTAGGAGGTCGAGGCGGGTTCGTCGCCGAGGACCAGGGCCCTGGTGTCGCCCACGGGCACGAGGCCGATGAACCCGTCCACGTCACAGGCACGGTCGTAGTCGGAGGACATGTCGTCGCCGTCCGCGCCCGCCCAGAACGGCAGCACGACTTCCGGGATCGCTATGAGCGGCCCGCCGCCCGACTCCACCCACTCGACCGCACCTGGGTCCGCGTATCTGGCCATGCGCAGAAGCTACACGGCAGGGATCCGTGCGAAATCCGGTGTCCCCTCACCTGTCCGATACGCGGCCCTCGCCCCCGATGAGCAACGCTGTCCGAGACGGCTCAGCAGCCGCAGTTCTCCGCGTCCAGCGGCGCCGTCAGCGGGTCCGCGTCGCGCCGCTCGCGGCCCTCCCAGGTCTCGAACTCGAAGCCCTCGCGCGCCCAGTACTCGAAGCCGCCGAGCATCTCCTTGACCTGGAAGCCGAGTTCGGCGAGGGCGAGGGCGGCGCGGGTCGCGCCGTTGCAGCCGGGGCCCCAGCAGTAGGTGACGACGGGCACCGACTTGTCGAGGAGCTGTTCGGCCTGCCCGGGGATGAGCGCGGTGGGCAGGTGGATCGCGCCGGGGATGTGTCCCTGGTCCCAGGATTCGGTGGAGCGGGAGTCGAGGACGACGAAGCCGGGGTCGCCACCGGCGGCGAGGGCGGCGGCGACATCGGACACGTCGGCGTGAAAGGCGAGGCTCGCGCCGAAGTAGGCGGCGGCCGCGGCCGGGGACGCCGGCGCCACGCGCAGAACGGGGTTCGTCACGGTCGCGGTGCCGGTCACCGTGGTGTCAGCGGTCACAGTCATGGTCTGGCCTTCCCTCCCGAGTCCCGTCGAACCGGTGCCGATTCCGGCACCCCCGGTGCTTCCTCCGCACCGGGCCCGCGGGACTTCCTGGCCAAAAATCTACGTCGAGTGATCCACTTCCTGAAGTGGCGATCCACGGCATCACTCTTGATCGGCCGGGGTTTTCCCTGCTATCCATCGCACATGACCGCGTATTCCCCGGACGCCACCGACTGGCGCATCCTCGATGTCCTCCAGCGCGAGGGCCGGTCCAGTTTCGCCGAGCTGGCCCGGGCCGTCTCCATGTCCGCGAGCGCGGTCACCGAGCGGGTGCGCCGCCTGGAGGAGGCCGGTGTCATCCAGGGGTACGCGGCCGTCGTCGACCCGGAGAGCCTGGGCCTGCCGATCCTCGCGTTCGTCCGGCTCAGGTACCCCAACGGCAACTACAAGCCGTTCCATGACCTCGTCGAGGCGACCCCGGAGATCCTGGAGGCGCACCACGTCACGGGCGACGACTGCTTCGTGATCAAGGTCGCGGCGCGCTCGATGAGCCACCTGGAGGAGGTGTCGGGCAAGATCGGCACCCTCGGCTCGGTGACCACGAGCGTCGTCTACTCCTCACCGCTGCCGCGGCGCCCGCTCGGCCACTGACCCAGGCGCACACCCGTCCACCGGGCCGCGAGAGCGCGGGGCCACCTGGCCCACTGCCTCAGTCCTGGGCGCCCCGCTGCCGTACGACCGACCCCGTTCTCCCCTTCACCACCTCCAGCTGGGCGTGGATGCGCCGCCGCAGGTCCGCGACGTGGCTGACGATGCCGACGCTGCGGTCACGCTCCCGCAGGGAGTCGAGAACGTCCAGGACCTCGTCGAGGGTCTGGTCGTCGAGGCTGCCGAAGCCCTCGTCGATGAAGAGCGTGTCGAGCCGCACCCCGCCTGCCTCGTCCGTGACGACGTCCGCGAGGCCGAGGGCCAGGGCGAGGGAGGCGAAGAACGTCTCACCCCCGGACAGCGTCGCCGTGTCGCGCTCCCGCCCCGTCCAGGCGTCGACGACATGCAGTCCGAGCCCGCTGCGGCCACGTCCTGCGCGGTCGTCGGAGTGCACGAGGGTGTAGCGCCCGGAGGACATCCGCTCCAGCCGTACGGTCGCGGCGGCGGCGACCTGCTCCAGTCGTGCGGCGAGGACGTACGCCTCCAGGCGCATCTTGCGCTCGTTGTCCGCCGATGTGCCCGCCGCGAGGCCGGCCAGCCGGGCCACCCGGTCGTACTCCTCGCGCAACGGACCCAGACGGCGCACGCCCCTGGTCGCGCGCGCGGAGAGCCCGTCGAGCTGCGCGCAGCGCCGCGCGGCCGCGTCCTGCGCGGAGGCGGTGTGCCGCAGACCCCGGGCGGCGGACTCGGCGGCCTGTTCCGCGGCCCGCAGATCGGCGGGCGGCTGCTGGGCGGCGGCAGCCGTGTCGGCCTCGGCGAGTACGGCACGCACCGCGGCCTCCTCCGACTGCCAGGCGTCGAGCCGCCGTTGGAGTTCCCGGTGGGCCGCGTCGTCGAGCAGCGCGGCGGCCGCCGCCCGCGGTGTGTCGAACCCGGCGCGGAAGGCCGCGTCGGCGAGTCGCGCGTCTGCGTCCTTGAGGCGCTGCGCGGTGTCCTCGGCCCCGCGAACGGCGTCCGCGGCCTCGGTGAGCAGCGCCACCTGCCGCTCCAGCTGCGCGGCGCGCGCCGATACGCTCCCGGTGGCGCCCCGCGCCTGCTCCAACTCCCCCTCCAGAGCGGCCTTTTCGCGGTCCAGGGCATCCCTGGTCGAGGCGCGTGACGCGACGCCGCGGGCGGCCTCCTGCTGGGCGGCCAGCCGCCGCTGGTGCTCGCGCTCGGCCTGCTCCCGCGCCTCACGCGCGGCGTGCAGCCCGGACGCCACGGCGCGGGCCTCGGCGTGTTGCCGCTCCAACGCCTCGGCCTGCTCGGCGAGTTGCGCCGTGGGCGCGTCGCCCGCCTCCGCGGTCGCGGCGGCCAGCGCCTCGCGGACGACGCCGAGCCGCCGCTCGTCCTCGGTGCGCTGCTCGTCGGCGCGCCGATGGGCGGCGAGGGCCCGCTCCTCCGCGTCCCGGTCGACGTGTCCGGCGATCTTCCGTGCGGGCGCGGGGTGTTCGGAGGCGCCGCAGACGGCGCAGGGCTCGCCGTCGACCAGGCCCGCGGCGAGTTCCGCGGCGATGCCCTTGAGGCGCTGTTCCTTCAGGTCGAGCCAGCGGTCGCGGGCCTCCGTGGCGCGTTCGCGTGAGGCGAGGGCCTGAGCGTGGGCGTCGTCGGTGTCCTGGGCGAGGTGGTCGCGCTGTCGGGCCGCGCCCAGCCGCTTGAGCGCCGGTTCGCGTTGGACGGCGAGCTGTTCGGCGCGGGTCGTGGCCTCCTGCGCGGACTCGATCCGTGCCTCGATGCCGGTGCGGGTCGCCTCCCATGTGGCCAGCCAGCTCTCGGCCTCCTGGAGGACGTCCTCGTCGGCGCGCTCCTGCCGGTCCAGGTCGGCGCGTTCCTTGGCGAGTTCGGCCAGCCGGCGTTCGGCCCGGCGTGCCGATTCCAGGCCGCCGAGCTCCTCGGCCGCCTTGCGGGCCGCTGCCGCGAGCCCGGGTGCACCGGCGCCGGCGAAGGTCTCCGGCAGGGTGGCACACGCGCGTGCCTCTTCGGCGGCCGCGCGCCGCTGCTCGGCCTCGGCGGCTTCGCGCAGGTCGAGTGCGGGGGCCACCGCCTCGGCCTTGCGGGCCCGCTCCATCCGCGCCTGGGCCTCCCGATGGGCGTCGGCCCGCTCGTCCAGGCGCGCGGCACGCTCCCGCGCCTCCGTGAACCGGCGTTGCAGCCGGGCCACTTCCCGTACATCGCCGAGTACGCGGTCCGCCGCGGCCTGCGCGGATTCGGCGGCCACGCGCGCGCAGTGGGCGATCGTGAGGCGTTCGCGGGCCGCGCTGCGGGCGACGGCGGCCCAGGCCAGCACGGACTCGGCGAGGCCCGGATCGCCGGGTGCCAGGTCGGGCAGCGGCATCTCGACGCTGTCCCCGGCCTCCTGCTGCATCCGGTGCGCGTCGGCCAGCAGGGCCGTGTCGCCGGCGCGCACTTCGGCTTCGGCCGCGCGCCGTCGCTCGGCGAGGCGCTTCTCGACCTCGGCGAAGCGCTGGGTGTCGAAGAGGCGGCCGAGCAGCTTGCCGCGGGCCTCCGCGTCGGCCCGCAGGAAGCGCGCGAAGTCGCCCTGGGGCAACAGCACGACCTGGCAGAACTGCTCGCGGCTCATACCGAGCAGCTGGGTGATCTCCTCGCCGATCTCCTGGTGGGAGCGGCTGAGATCCTTCCAGGAGCCCGCCGACGCGTCGTACTCACGCAGCCAGCTCTGTGCCTTTTCGGTAGTCGTGCCGGCACCGCGCTTCTTGGGGCGTTCCCAGGGCGGCTGCCGGGTGATCTCCAACCGGCGTCCGGCGACGGTGAGTTCGAGGCGGATCTCGGTGCGTGTGGCGGGTTCCGCGTGGTCGCTGCGCAGGCCGAGGCCCTGGCCGCTCTGGCGGGCGCCGGGCACCGCTCCGTACAGCGCGTAGCAGACGGCGTCCAGGACGGACGTCTTGCCCGCGCCCGTCGGCCCGTGCAGCAGGAAGAGCCCGGCGGCCGACAGGTCGTCGAAGTCGACCTTCTGGGCGCCGCCGAAGGGCCCGAAGGCGGTGATGTCCAGGCGGTGCAGCCTCATCGGGCCACCTCGAAGCCGCGTCGGTGCGCAAGCCGCTCGGCGTCCGGGGCTGCTGTGAAGTCCAGCGGACGTGATGTCACCGGGCGACCTCCCGTACGGCCTCGTCGGCACGGACGGCGTCGAACGCGTCCCGCAGCACGACCTGTTCGTCCACGTCGGGGCCCGCACCGCGCACATGGGCCACGAAGTCCTCCGCGATCTGCTGTTCGCTGCGGCCCGCCAGCCGCCGGGCGTAGGAGATGTCCGGGTCCTCGGGGGCCCGCTCCGGATCGAAGGCGAGGCTGAGCGTGTGCGGGAAGCGCTCGGTCAGCCGCGCCATGGGATCGGCCGGGCGGACCGGGTCGGTGAGGGTCGCCTCGACCCACGCCTCCTCGTGGCGCTCCAGCTCCGGATCGGCGAGCAGGTCCTCCAGGTGCCCCCGGATGCGGGCGAGCGCCCGGGGGACGGGGCAGTCGATCCGCTCCGCGCTCAGGGAGCCCTCGGCACCCAGATCCACGAGCCACATGCTCTTGCGGTGGTCGGCCTCCGAGAACGAGTACGGCAGCGGGGAGCCCGAGTAGCGCACGCGTTCGGTGATGGTCTGGCTGCCATGCAGATGCCCGAGCGCGGTGTAGTCGACGCCGTCGAAGACCCCGGCGGGCACGGAGGCGACCCCGCCGACGGTGATGTCCCGCTCGCTGTCGCTGGCCTCTCCGCCGGTGACGAAGGCGTGGGCGAGGACGACGGACCGGGTGCCCGGCGCGCGCGTGGCGAGGTCGGCGCGGACCCGGTCCATGGCGGCGGCGAGCACCGCCTCGTGCCCGGCCTTCTCGACGCCGAACTCGTCCTTCACCAACGCCGGTTCGAGATACGGCAGGCCATAGAAGGCGACGTCGCCGTGGGCGTCGGGGAGCACCACGGGGGTGCCGCACGCCGAGGCCTCGGTGCGCAGGTGGACGCCGGCGCGCCCGATGAGGCCCGCGCCGACACCGAGCCGGCGCGCCGAGTCGTGATTCCCCGAGATCATCACCGTGGGCACACCGAGGTCGGCCAGCCGGTGCAGGGCGTCGTCGAAGAGCTCGACGGCGGCGAGCGGCGGCACCGCCCGGTCGTACACATCCCCCGACACGACCACCGCGTCCACGTCGCGCTCGCGCGCGGTCGTGACGAGATGGCCGATGAACTCGGCCTGGGCGCCGAGCATGTTCACCCGGTGGAACGCCCGGCCGAGATGCCAGTCGGAAGTGTGCAGAAGCCTCATGATCCCCGAGACTAACGGGCGGGTCGGACATCACGGGCGGCTACTCCCGTATCGGCCCTCAGCAGGTCACGCCGCGCATGCTCCACGCGCGCGTACCTCACGCGACCCCACCCTCGCGCACGTGCCCCACGTCACGCCGCGGGACGGTCGGACCGCCGCCCCCGCTCACGCGTCCCCGTACGCCTCTCCCCCGAGTTCGAACCCCGCCGTGCCCGCTGTCGCGTCGGCGAGCCACGCCCGGAAGGCCTCCACGTCGGAGTCCGGCAGCCCGATCTCGATGGTGACGGCCTCGCCGTACCGCACATCTCGCACCTCGCGCCCGGTGGACCGCAGGTCGTTCTGCACCTTGCCGGCACGCTGATGGTCGACCGTCACCGTGGCCAGCCGGAACCTCCGGCGCGTGAGGGTGCCGAGCGTGTCCAGCGCCTCGCCCACCGAGCCGCCGTACGCCCTGATCAGTCCGCCCGCGCCCAGCTTGACCCCGCCGTAGTAGCGGGTGACCACGGCGACGACGTACCGCATGTCGCGGCGCAGCAGCATCTGGAGCATGGGGACGCCCGCGGTGCCGCCCGGTTCGCCGTCGTCGCTCGCCTTCTGCACGGCCGCGTCGGCGCCGATGACGTAGGCGAAGCAGTTGTGCGTGGCGTCGGCGTGCTCCTTGCGGACTCCGGCGATGAAGTCCTGGGCCTCCTGCTCGGTGGCGGCCGGGGCGAGAGCGCACAGGAACCGGGAGCGGTTGACCTCGGTCTCGTGCACGCCCGCGCGGGCCACTGTGCGGTACTCGTCCTGCATCACGCCAGCGTATGTGCTGCACGCGCGCGTGGAGCACGCCCCGTCCCCGCCCGGTCGCCCCGGGAGCGGGGCGGACAGCGAGGTGGTGGATACTCGCTCCTCGTTGCCCGGAGCCCCTGGGCGACGCCGAAGACCCCAGGCCACACCGAGGGCCTACCGCAGGCCTTACCGACGGCTCGACCGTGGCCCGACCGATCGCAGGGAGATCGCAGCATGACCGGCACTCAGGTGGAGAGCGCGGACACGCCCGACCATCCGGAGCCCTCCGTTTCCACGCCCCGCTGGCGGGCGTGGCTCCTGGAGGGCCTGAGCGAGCAGTCGGCCCGTCACCCGGGCCCGCACGCCACCCCGGACGCCGAGCACCGGGGCCACAAGTGGTGGCGGGTCATGTGCCTCACCGGTGTGGACTACTTCTCCACGCTCGGCTACCAGCCGGGTATCGCCGCGCTCGCCGCCGGACTGCTCTCCCCGCTCGCGACACTCGTGCTGATCGCGCTGACCCTGCTCGGCGCGCTGCCGGTCTACCGCCGGGTCGCGCACGAGAGCCCGCACGGCGAGGGTTCGATCGCGATGCTGGAGCGGCTGCTGCCCTGGTGGTCGGGGAAGATCTTCGTTCTGGTGCTGCTCGGCTTCGCGGCCACCGACTTCCTGATCACGATCACCCTGTCGGCGGCGGACGCCTCCGCGCACGTCGTGGAGAATCCTTTCGCTCCGCACTGGATGCACGGCGGGAACACCTGGATCACCCTCGTCCTGGTCGCCGCGCTGGGTGCGGTCTTCCTGAAGGGCTTCAAGGAGGCCATCGGCATCGCGGTGGCGCTCGTGGCGACGTATCTCACACTTAATGTCGTCGTTCTGGCCGTCGCCGCCTGGGAGGTGCTGAGCCACCCGGTCAGGATCGGCAACTGGACCGACGCGATGACGGCCGAGCACTCCTCGCCGCTCGCGATGATCGCCGTGGCGCTCCTCGTCTTCCCCAAGCTGGCGCTCGGCATGTCCGGCTTCGAGACGGGTGCGGCGGTGATGCCGCAGGTCGAGGGTGACCCGACGGACACGTACGCGAAGCCGACGGGCCGGATCCGGGAGACCCGCAAGCTGCTCACCACGGCCGCCGTGATCATGAGCGGCTTCCTGCTGCTGTCCAGCCTCGCGACGACGATCCTGATCCCTCAGGACGCGTTCGAGAGCGGCGGCCCGGCGAACGGGCGTGCCCTGGCGTATCTCGCGCACGAGCACCTGGGCGAGGCCTTCGGCACGGTCTACGACATCTCGACCATCGCCATCCTCTGGTTCGCGGGCGCCTCCGCGCTCGCCGGACTCCTCAACCTCGTACCGCGCTATCTGCCCCGCTACGGCATGGCCCCGGAGTGGACCGGTGCGGTGCGCCCGCTGGTCCTGGTCTTCATGGCGGCCGCGGTCTTCATCACGCTGTGGTTCAACGCGAACGTCGACGACCAGAGCGGCGCGTACGCGACCGGTGTGCTGGTCCTGATGCTCTCCGCGTCCTTCGCCTCGACGGTCGCCGTGCACAGGAAGGGCCGTCGCGCCGCCGCGCTCGGCTTCGGCGTGATCACCGCGGTCTTCGGGTACACGCTGGTCGCCAATGTCATCGAGCGCCCCGACGGCATCAAGATCGCACTGATCTTCATCCTCGCGATCCTGATCACGTCGTTCGCCTCACGCGTCCATCGCGCCTTCGAGCTGCGTGCCGCGGCTGTCACGTTCGACGAGGCCGCGGCCCGGTTCATCGACGAGGCCGCGGCGAGCGGACCGCTGCAACTGATCGCCAACGAGCCTCAGGAGCACAGCACCACGGCGTACCGCGCCAAGGAGTACAGCCAGCGCGACCACACGCACATCCCCGACGGCCGCCCCGTGCTGTTCCTGGAGGTCTTCGTGACGGACTCCTCGGACTTCACGGCCGACCTCGCGGTGCACGGCGACGAGAAGCACGGTGTGCGCAGGCTGCGGGTGGAAGGCGCGACGGTGCCCAACACCATCGCCGCCGTCCTCATGCAGCTGCGCGACCGCACCGGCCAGGTCCCGAACGCCTACTTCAACTGGACCGAGGGCAACCCGCTGAGCCACCTCGTGCGCTTCCTCGTCTTCGGCGAGGGCGAGGTCGCGCCGGTCACCCGCGAGGTGCTCCGCCGCGCCGAGCCCGACCCCGATCGCAGGCCCCGGGTCCACGTCGGCTGACCGGCCGGCCTCGTGCCCCTCGGCACGGCGGGTCAGCGATTTGTACGTCGCGGCACGGCAGGTCAGTGTTTCTTGCCTCTCGGCACCGTCATGTCCGTCAACAGGGCTGTGCCGGGGGCGAGTTCCTGCCAGCTGCTGCCGTGCCAGGCGAGGATCGCGACGGCCGAGGTCGGGAACTTCGTGCGTACCTCGTCCAGCGCGTCGTCGAGGCCGTCCCCCGCCAGTTCGAGGACCAGCTCCTCAAGGCCCGGATTGTGCCCGATCAGCAGCAACGTCCGTACCTGGTCCGGGACTTCGCGCACGGCCTCCAGCAACTCCGGTACGTCCGCCCCGTACAGCCGCTCGTCGAGCCGTACGGGTGGCGGGGTGCCCCACTGCTCCGCGGCCAGCTCCCAGGTCTGGCGGGCGCGTACGGCGGTGGAGCACAGGGCGAGGTCCGGCAGACAGTCGGCCTCGGCGAGGGCGCGCCCGGCCGCTGGGGCGTCGCGGCGGCCGCGCGGCGCGAGCGGCCGCTCGTGGTCGGGCACGCCCGTGGGCCAGGCGGACTTGGCGTGCCGCAGGATGACGAGTCTGCGCAGCGGGCCGGCTCCTG
The DNA here is from genome assembly GCF_036347135.1 of Streptomyces sp. NBC_00775. NCBI lineage: Bacteria > Bacillati > Actinomycetota > Actinomycetes > Kitasatosporales > Streptomycetaceae > Streptomyces > Streptomyces sp. NBC_00775. The sequence goes on along the minus strand of NZ_CP108938.1, from coordinate 9,187,909 downwards.
CGCGGGCCATCACAGCGCCGCCCCGATCTCCCGGGTGAGTTCGAGCCCGAGGAGCCGGTCCGCGTAGGCGTAGGTCTCGAAGCGGGCGCCCTCCGGCACGTCGGACGTCTCCACCCAGCGCAGCACGCTCAGGACTTCGGGTACGTCCAGGTCGTCCTCCCAGGCCGCGCGCAGCCGTTGGCGTACGTCGTCGGGAACGGGACGGGACGGCCGGGTCGCCCAGCCGGCGACCGCGGCGCGCCACCGCGTGAGTGTGTCGTCGGCGTCCTCCAGGACGGCCGCGTCGAGCCGCAGGGGGGCGTCCCTGCGGTGCGCGAGCAGGGCGAGGCGCAGGACGGTGGGATCCACGGAACCGCTGCCGGGTTCCACGGGGGCGACCTGGACGCGGACGTCGCCGGCCGCCGCGCCGACCGCCGCGTCCCGGTCCGGGCCCACCACATGGATGGTCCGCGCGTCCCCCGGCCCGGGCGCGGTGTCGTGATGGTCCTCGAACGGCCGGATACCGAGCGTCGCGGCAGTGGCCAGGAGTTCCGCCGGGTCCGCCGGGCCGCTCAAGGTCGCCCAGACCGGTGTTCCTCCGATTTCCAGGGCCCGCACGAGGACGTCGGCGACGAGGAGCACCCGTAGACCCGTGGTGTCGGACCCGGACGCGCGTGCGTGGACGCGGACCAGACTCCGGCGGGCGCGGGCGGCGTCAGTGGGCTCGCCCGTTCGGGCGTCGATGATACGGAGCACGAGGTGAGCGTAGGCGGGCCGAAGGCCGGACGGAGGGAGGTGGGACCGATTCCGGTCATGCGTAGGCGCACGGCGGCCTCAGCCGAACGTTCCCAAGCACCGTACGTACGGGCGATCGGTTCGTCGAGGAGGAGGTTCTCTCCGCTGCCCGTCAGCTCCGGATGCGCACCGGATTCCCTGACCCACGCACATGGGTTCGACTGGCTTCGGCAAGCCATCACGCGGCGTTCATGGCAAGGCCACGCATGTGCCCCCGAGGCCTGAATGAGTGGTTCCGCTCAGTGCGTCACTCGGAGGCACCGGAGGGCTGCCCCATGGCCGGGACCGAACCCGCGTCCGCGATCAACCGCCGTCGTTTTCTGCTCGCCTCGGCCGCCGCCGTGGCAGCCGGGGCGCCCGGGACGGCGGGGGCGCTCCTGCCGAGGCAGCGCGCACATCCCTCCGTAGGGGATGCCTCCCGCATGCCGGCCCGCACCACCAGGCACCCCGCGCCGTACGGGACGACCACCCTGGAGACGACAGCCCGCCTCGGCGGCGCCCCGCACACCGGCACCTACCGCCGGCTGGTCCCGGGCCCCGGCTGGCCCCTCGTCGTACGGGGAGAACTCGCCCCTCCCCGGGCCGGCCGCGAGGACCGGCGTACGGCGCTCGCGTGCTTCGTGCAGTTCACCGACCTGCACCTCGCCGACGTACAGAACCCGCTGCGCACGGAGTTCCTGCGGTCGCACGCGGCCGCCGCGTGGCGGGCGCAGGAGGCGCTGACCGTCGCGGGCGCGGTCGCGCTCGTGGAGCAGGTGAACGCGTTCGGCGGGGGCCCGCACACCCATCTGCCGCCCGCGTTCGTGATGACGACGGGCGACAACGTCGACAACAACTCCGCGATCGAGCTGGAGTGGTTCCTCACGCTGATGAGCGGCGGCCGGATCACCCCCAACACCGGTGACCCGACGGCGTACGAAGGCGTCCAGAACTCCGGGCTGCCCCTGTACTGGCACCCCGGCGACGCGGCCCTGCGTGACCTGGACAAGCGGCGCGGGCTGCCGGTGATCCCCGGCTTCCTCGACGCCGCGACCCGGCCGGTGACCAGCCCGGGCCTCCGCATCCCCTGGTACTCCACGGTAGGCAACCACGACGATCTGCCCGGCGGCTGTCTCTCCCCCGCGCTCGGCGACTTCGCGGTCGGCTCCCGCAAACTGCTGTCGGTGCCCGCCGCCGACGCGGCCGCCTACGCCAGGGCGCTCGGGTCGGGCGACGACCCCAAGAGCGAGGTGCTCAAGGCGATCCTGAGCAGACACGCGGCCTCGGCGCGGACCGTGACGGCCGACGAGCGTCGACGGCTGTGCACCCCGCACGACTATCTGGCCGCGCATCTCGACCCCGCCCACGCGGGCGCCGGTCCGGTCGGCCACGGCTATACCGAGGACCATCTCGACGGCGAGCGGATGTACTACAGCTTCCGGATCGCCGAGAACGTCATCGGCATCAGCGTCGACACGACGTACCGCAGCGGCCACTACGAGGGCTCGCTCGGCACCGGCCAACTCCGCTGGCTGGAACGGACACTGGCCGCGCACAGTTCCCGGTCCTACGACGCGGACGGCCGTCTCGTACGCAATACGAGCGCCGACGACGCCCGCATCCTGGTCTTCAGCCACCACCACAGCCCGAGCATGACCCGCCGCCCCGACGCCGCCCGCACGGACGAACCGCGCCACGACGGCGCCGAGGTCATCGCCCTGCTCGGCCGGTTCCCGAACGTGGTCGCCTGGATCAACGGCCACAGTCACGTCAACCGGATCACCCCTCACGCGCACGCGACGCCCGCCCGCTCCTTCTGGGAGGTCAACACCGCCTCCCACGTGGACTATCCGCACCACGCCCGGCTGTTCGAACTGGCCGACAACGGGGACGGCACGGTGTCCCTGTTCACCACGCTCATCGAGTCGGCCGCCCCGCACCGCACCGCCCCCGGCTTCGACGACCTCTCGGCGGTGGGCCTCGCCTCCCTGTACCGGGAGCTGGCGTACAACGCTCCCGGCCTGGCCACGGGCGCGCGGGCCGGCGTGCACGAGGGCTGGGCGGGCGGGGCCGGCGACCGCAACACGGAGCTGGTGGGAATCACCGCGTGACGCCCACTGTTTCCCCCTGAGCAGCCATGACAGGGACCCTTAGGAGGCCGACCATGTACGGCGACCCGGCAACGATCCGTAAGATCCTCACCGAGCTCGGTGACACCTGGGCGATCGTCGGCCTCTCCTCGAACCAGCGCCGCGCGGCCTACGGCGTCGCCGACGTCCTGCAGCGCTACGGCAAGCGCATCGTGCCGGTGCACCCGAAGGCCGAGACCGTCCACGGGGAGAAGGGATACGCCTCCTTGGCGGACATCCCCTTCGAGATCGATGTGGTCGACGTCTTCGTGAACAGCGATCTCGCGGGACCCGTCGCCGACGAGGCGGTCGCCAAGGGCGCCAAGGCCGTCTGGTTCCAGCTCGACGTCATCGACGAGGACGCGTACGACCGGACCCGGGCCGCCGGAGTGGACATGGTCATGGACTTCTGCCCGGCCATCGAGATCCCCCGGCTCGGCTGACCCTCGAACCGCCCCGCGTCCAAATGCGGTTGACGTCCCGTGGGCCGCACCGGTTTCCTGCTCCGGTGCCCACTCTTCGTATCGAACAGCCGGACGACGAAGCCCGTCTCAAGGACTGGCAGCATGTCCACAATGTGATTGTCCCGCCCGCCGCCATGTCGCTCGACGAGGTGCGCGAGCGTGTCCGGCGCAACCACTTGGAGGTCGCGTATCTCGGCGACGTCCTGGTGGGCTGCACGACCGTGCGTCCGCCCACGGACGACACCGCCACGGCCACGGTGATCGCGCGCGTGCTCGCCGAGCACCGCGGTCAGGGGTTCGGCGAGGAGCTGTACGTACGCGGGCTGAAGCAGGCGCGCGAGCTGGGCGCCGAGGCGATCGAGACCGTCGTGCTGGCCGCCAACGAGGACGGACTGCGGTTCGCGCGAAAGCACGGGTTCGTCGAGATCGAACGCTATGTGCTGACGGGCGAGACCGTCGAGTGGGTCGACCTGCGGCTGGCCTGAGCCGGTCCGGACGGGGCGGCCCGCGGTCTGCGGCCACCCGAGCCGGTCACTTCCCCCGGTCGAGGAAGTCGGCGACGGTCTCGCTGAAGGCGCGTGGGTCGTCGAGCCACGGGAAGTGGCCGGCGCCCGGCTGCACGGTCAGCTCGGCCCGGGGAAACAGTTCCGCGACGGCGGCGGCGACGCGTGGCAGCGGGCCGCTGTCCAGCGCGCCCGCGATGAGCAGCACCCGCGCGTCCCACGAGGCGGCGGCCGCGCGGGCCTGGGCGGGATCGAAGGCTCCGGGGCCCGGGTAGAGCTCCGCCGCTTCCTCGTTGCTCTGCTCGGCGTCGGTCGAGGCGTGCGCCTGGGCGGCCGCGTCCCAACGGCCGTAGAAGAACGGGGTGATGGTGTCCCAGTCGGCGTCGCTCGCGGAACCCGCCCAGACACGTTCGTAGGCCTCGTGCGCGGTCTCGAACCACGGCTCGGCCTTGCGCAGGTCGGCCGCCTCTCTGCGGTGTTCCTCGGTGAAGTCGACGCCGAGGGCCCGCGCCCGGCTGGTGACCAGCGTGAGGGAGCGGATGCGCCGCGGATAGCGGGCCGCGTACAGGAGGGCGAGGTCGCCGCCCGCCGAGTGGGCGAGCAGATCGACGCGTTCCAGGCCGAGGTGCGCGCGGAGTGCCTCGACGTCGCCGACCTGTCGGTCGCAGCGGTAGGTCGCCGGGTCGGCAGGGACGTCGGAGTCGCCGGTGCCCCGCAGGTCGAGCAGGATCAGCCGGCGGTGCCGCGCCAGCCCGCCGAGATCGCCGAGGTAGGCGGAGGCGCGCATCGGCCCACCGGGCAGGCAGAGCAGCGGCTCCCCCTCGCCCCTTACGTGGTAGGCGAGTTGGGTTCCATCAGGGGCGGTGAAGGTCGGCATGACGCCATCCTCATCAGCGCGCGACGATCACGGCAAGCGGTTTACTTCCCCTGTGCCGCGGCTCACCGGGACGCCGTCCGAAACGCCCGCAAACACATGCTCACCTTCACTCCGGCACGGGTGTCCTTCGCCTCCGGTTCGCCGCGTGTACACCTCCGATTGCTTCCATCGGGAGCTGGACCTTCGCTGATCGTGCCCCAGTTCCACTGACACCGTCACCAGCACGTATACGTAGACGGACGGACTCGGGCAGGGACACGGGCACGGACACGGGCATCGCGGGGAAGGGGAGGGCCGGATGACGGAACTGCTGACAGGCATGCGGGTCGACTACAGCGATCACGACGACCCGGTGCTGATCCAGCCGGACGGCAGCCCGGTGGAGACGTGGCGGGAGAACTACCCGTACCCGCAGCGTATGGAGCGCAAGGAATACGAGTGGCACAAGCGGCTCCAGCAGATCGAGCTGCTGAAGCTGCAGAGCTGGATCAAGCAGACCGGCCGGCGTCTCGTCATCGTCTTCGAAGGGCGGGACGCGGCCGGCAAGGGCGGCACGATCAAGCGGTTCACCGAGCACCTCAACCCGCGCGGCGCCCGGGTGGTGGCCCTGGAGAAGCCGACCGAACGCGAGCGCGGGCAGTGGTACTTCCAGCGGTATGCGGAGCATCTGCCGACCGCGGGCGAGATCGTGATGTTCGACCGGTCCTGGTACAACCGCGCGGGCGTGGAGCGCGTGATGGGCTTCTGCACGGACGACGAGTACCGGCGCTTCATGCGGCAGGCTCCCGCCTTCGAGCGGATGCTCGTCGACGACGGGGTGGACCTGATCAAGTTCTGGTTCTCGGTGTCGCAGGGCGAGCAGCGCACCCGCTTCACGATCCGTCAGGTCGATCCCGTACGGCAGTGGAAGCTGAGCCCGATGGATCTGGCCTCCCTGGACCGCTGGGACGACTACACGGCGGCCAAGGTCGCCATGTTCCGCGAGACGGACACCGAACAGGCGCCCTGGACCGTCGTGAAGAGCAACGACAAGAAGCGGGCCCGCGTCGAGGCCATGCGCAGTGTCCTGGCCCGCTTCGACTACGCCGACAAGGACGAGGAGGTCGTCGGCAGCCCGGACCCGAGCGTCGTGGGCGCGGCGGCGAACCTGCTGGAGGCGGGCGAGGACGACAACGACGACTGAGGGGTACGACGACCACGGGGGCGTACGGCCTCCAGGTCGCCCTCAGTCGTGCGCGGGCCGGTCGCTGATGCGGTGGTCGGCCAGGCTCAGCGCCTCGTCGACCACCCGGCGCAGATGGCCGTCGCCGAGCGAGTAGATCACCCGGCGGCCTTCCTTCCGGGTGTTCACGAGCCCGGCGAGACGGAGCCGCGCCAGATGCTGGCTGACGGCCGGACGTGCGGCGCCGCACGCCTCCGTGAGGGTGGTGACGTCGGCCTCGCCGCCGGTCAGGGCGTGGAGCAGCGCGAGACGGGTGCGGTCGCCCAGGAGGGCGAGGAGTTCGGCGGCGAGCGCGAACTGTTCCTCGCCGGGGGTGCGCGGGTGCGCATCATGCGCAGGTGACAGGTGCATGCGTGCGCTCATACGCACATAATGGCCCTGTGGACACCGACACGTCCACTCCCGCGCACCGGAAGGGGCCCCACGTGAGCGACCGGCACCACCACGAGCACGGCCTGGAACACGACCACTCGGAGGGTCACCAGCACGGCCACGACCACTCGTACGATCACGAGCACGGCCGCGACGCGCACGGCGACGCCCATCAGCACGGTCACACCCACCCGCACGCTCACGACCGCACGCACGAGCACCCGCACGCCCACCCCCATCCCCACACCCTCGCGAGTCGCCTGCGCCACCTCCTCACCCCGCACTCCCACGAAACCGCCGACAAACTCGACTCCGCCCTGGAGTCGTCGGCCCGGGGCATGCGGGCGCTCTGGCTCTCCCTGACCGTCCTCGGAGCAACGGCCTTGGCGCAGGCGGTCGTTGTCGTGGTCTCGGGCTCGGTCGCGCTGCTCGGCGACACCGTGCACAACGCCGCCGACGCGCTGACGGCCGTACCGCTCGGAATCGCCTTCGTGCTGGGCCGGCGCGCGGCGACGCGACGCTTCACCTACGGCTACGGGCGGGCGGAGGACCTCGCGGGCATCGCGATCGTGCTGACGATCGCCGCGTCCGGGACCTTCGCGGCCTGGACGGCGGTCGAGCGGCTGCTCGACCCGCAGCCCATGCGGCACGTCCCGGTCGTCGCGGCTGCCGCGCTCATCGGCTTCCTCGGCAACGAGTGGGTCGCCCGGCACCGCATCCGCGTCGGCCGCGAGATCGGCTCCGCCGCGCTCGTCGCGGACGGACTCCACGCGCGTACGGACGGGTTCACCTCACTCGCCGTACTGGTGGGCGCGGGCGGCGCGGCGCTCGGCTGGCAACTCGCCGACCCGCTCGTGGGGTTGGCGATCACGGCTGCGATCCTGCTGGTGCTGCGCGACGCTGCCCGGGAGGTGTTCCGGCGCGTGATGGACGCCGTGGACCCGGAGTTGGTGGACCGGGCCGAGCAGGCGCTGCGGGAGGTGCCCGGCGTACGCGAGGTGGGGGAACTGCGGCTGCGCTGGATCGGGCACCGGCTGCGCGCCGAGGTGGCGGTCGTCGTCGACGGCGAGGTGAGCGTGCGTCAGGCCCACCACATCGCGGTCGAGGCGGAACACGCGTTGCTGCACGCCGTACCGAAGCTCACCGCGGCCCTGGTGCACGCCGATCCGACGCCCGCGCCCGGAGAGACGGACCCGCACCTGACACTGGCCCATCACACGGCCGCCTGACCAGGTCCGCGGGGCGTACGGCCACCTCCCCGCGACACGGCAGGCAAGCAGACAGACAAACAGACAGACAGACGGCCAACTCCCCTGTTCGTGAAGGGGCTCAGGCCACCCCCAGACCCTCCAGCACCACCACGTTCGGCAGCTCCGCGAACACCTTTCCCGGCACCAGCAGCTTCCCGCGCCGTCGGCCACTGCCCACCAGCACATACGGCAGCTCCACGACGGCCGAGTCCACCAACACGGGCCAGTCGCCGGGGAGTCCGAGCGGTGTGATGCCGCCGTACTCCATGCCGGTCTCCCCGGTCGCCGTGTCCATCGGTGCGAACGAGGCCTTGCGCGCCCCGAGTTGGCGGCGCACGGCGCCGTTGACGTCGACGCGGGTGGTGGACAGGACGACGCACGCGGCGAGCGTGGTGTCGCCGCCGCGCCTGCCCGCGACGACCACGCAGTTGGCGGACTGGTCGAGCAGCTCCTGACCGTAGTGCTCGACGAAGGTGGCGGTGTCGGCCCACTCGGGGTCCGTGTCGACGTAGACGATCTGGTCGGCGGGGATGCTGCCCCGCCAGTCGCGTACGGCGTCGGCGACCGGGCGGGTGAGTTCGTCGAGGCAGTCGGGGGCGGGCATGGCGTGGCCGAAGTGTCCGAGGGGTGCGCGCATGACGGCACGCTAACAGCCGCGTCCGTGCGGCCCGTCGGGTGTCTCAGTGCACGAGTGGGACCGACACGGCCATGACCATCTCCACCGGCGCATCGCCCTTGTTGGCGTACGTGTGAGGGGTGTTGGCCTCGAACGACACGCTCGCGCCCTCGGGCACGAGGTACTCGACCCCGTCGACCGTGAGGGTCATCTCGCCCGCCGTGACATGGACGAGTTCGACGGTGCCGGCGGGGTGCGGGTCCGAGGGGCTGCCGTCGCCGGGCATGAGCCGCCAGTCCCACATCTCCAGCGGGCCGGGTGCCTCGGTGCCCGCGAGCAGCCGGTTGTAGCTGCCCGCGTCGGTGTGCCACAGCCGTACGGCCTGGTCGGCCGGGACGATCCGGACCTTGGGGCCCTGCTCGTAGTCGAGGAGGGTGGTGATGCTGACGCCGAGCGCGTCACCGATCTTGACGATGGTGCCGATGCTGGGGTTGGTCCTGGCCTGCTCGATCTGGATGAGCATGCCGCGGCTGACTCCGGCGCGCGCGGCGAGTGCGTCCAGAGTGAAGCCGCGCTCGGTGCGCCAGCGCTTCACGTTGCGCGCCAGGGACTGAGTCAGCAGGTCGAGGTCCGACACATTCCGTCCAATATTCTGGATGACAGAGTTCAATCGGGTGAACTATGGTGTGGTGCACCTGATCGTTCACCGAACTGTACTGCGAGGCATCCCGTGACAGCACTCTTCGCCCTGGCCACCAGCCTCCTGTGGGGCCTGGCCGACTTCGGCGGAGGACTGCTGACCCGGCGTACGCCCGCCCTCACGGTGGTCGTCGTCTCCCAGGCGATCGCGGCGGCGGTCCTTGGCGCCATCGTGGTCGCCACCGGCGGCTGGAGCGCGGCCGGACCGCAGCTGTGGTTCGCGTTCGCCGCCGGGCTGGTGGGCCCGGTCGCCCTGCTCTCCTTCTACAAGGCGCTCGCCCTGGGCCCGATGGGAGTCGTCTCCCCGCTCGGTTCGCTCGCCGTGGCCGTCCCGATCACCGTGGGACTCGTCCTGGGCGAGCGTCCTGGGCTGCTGCAGATCGCGGGCATCGCGGTCGCCGTGTCGGGTGTCGTGCTCGCGGGCGGGCCGCAGCTGCGCGGCGCGCCCGTGCAGCGGCAGGCGATCCTCCTCACCCTGGTCGCGGCGCTCGGCTTCGGCACGGTGTTCGCGCTGATCGCGGAGGCGTCGTCGTCGGTCACCGGGCTGTTCCTCGCGCTGTTCGTCCAGCGCGTGACCAACGTGGCGGTGGGCGGCACGGCCCTCTACGTCTCGGTGAGGCGTGGCGCCCGGGCCGTCCCCGAGGGCGGTTTCCCCTGGAGCTCCCTGCCCGCGCTCGCCTTCGTCGGCCTCGCCGATGTCGCGGCCAACGGCACGTACTCGGTCGCCGCCCAGCACGGCCCGGTCACCGTGGCCGCCGTCCTCGCCTCGCTCTACCCGGTGGTCACCGCCCTGGCGGCGCGCGGCATCCTCAGCGAGCGGCTGCGCGGAGTGCAGGCGGCGGGAGCGGGCCTGGCCCTGGTCGGCACGGTGCTGCTGGCGACGGGCTGAGGCGGGGCGACCCGCTCAGGACTCCGCGCGGACGTCCCCGGAGGCGCCCTCGGTATCGAGGTCCAGCTGGGCCAGGCGCGCCGCGGCCTCCTCGTCCAGCCCCGACAGCGCCAGCAGCTGCTCCGGCGTCACTCCGTCGGGAATCGGCACCGGCGCCGGGGTCCGCAGCGGCGGCTGCCACCCCTCCACCGGGTCCCAGCGCCGCACGACGCGCGCGGGAGCGCCCGCCACGACCGAGTGGTCCGGCACCGCACCGCGTACCACCGCACCGGCCGCCACCACGACGTTCCGCCCGATCCGCGCCCCCGGCAGGATCACGGCCCCGGTCCCGATCCAGCAGCCCGGCCCGATCTCCACCGGTTCCATCCGGGGCCACTGCTTGCCGATGGGCTGGTGCGGATCGTCGTACGAGTGGTTCGTCGACGTGACGTAGACGTAGGGGCCGAAGTAGCAGTCGCTGCCGATGGTGACCGTCGTGTCGGCGATGACGTGACTGCCGCGGCCGAGCACGACGCCGTCGCCGATGCGCAGGATCGGGTCGGGACCGAGGTCGAGGTCGGGCATCAGACCGGCGGTCAGCGTGACCTGTTCGGCGACGATGCAGTGGGAGCCGAGGTGGATCCAGGGTTCGCCGAAGACCGTGCCCAGCGGGAAGGCCAGCCTGGTATGTGTTCCTATGGCCCCGAAGCGGAGCCGTCCCGGGTGCTCGGCCGTGACCGCCCCCGTGCGCTGCACCCAAGCCCAGCCCGCGTGGACGGCGCGCTGCGCGAGGCGGCGCCGCCATGATGAGAACGTGTTCTTGCTCTTGGGCACCCGCTCACGGTACTCAGCGCGAGGTGCGCCGATGAGCTCGTACGGCTGTGATCTTCACCCCACCGGGGCAGGGAACGATGGCATACGGTGCCGGAGTACCGAACTACGACGAGACACGGAGACGGTGATGACGCATCAGGCGCTGATCATGGGGATCGGCGGCAAGGAACCGCAGGTGGACCCGGAGGCCTTCGCGGCGCCCACGTCCGTGGTCATCGGGGACGTCACGCTGCACGAGGGCGCGAGCGTCTGGTACGGCGCGGTGCTGCGCGCCGACTGCGGTCCGATCGTCATCGGCGCCAGCAGCAATGTGCAGGACAATTGCAGCCTTCATGTGGACCCCGGCTTCCCCATCACCGTCGGCGAGCGCGTCTCCATCGGCCACAACGCCGTGCTGCACGGCGCCACCGTCGAGGACGACTGCCTGATCGGCATGGGCGCCACGGTACTCAACGGCGCGGTGATCGGCGCCGGCTCCCTGGTCGCCGCCCAGGCCCTGGTCCCGCAGGGAATGCAGGTCCCCCCGGGCTCCCTGGTCGCAGGCGTCCCCGCCAAGATCAAACGCCAGCTGACGGCCGAGGAACGCGAGGGCATCTCCCTGAACGGCACGTTGTACGTGGACCTGGCAAAGGCCCACAAAGAGGCCCACGAGTAAACCGCCGGAACGGAAACGCGCCCCTTTTAGGGGCGCGGGGCTGTGACATTGTGCGGCTCCGCCGCGTGGGCGCGCCCAGCCACAAACAACCCGCACCCTCGAACGAACCGGCGGAGCTACTCGGCGGCAGCCAAGGGCTCCGGCTCCGCCGCCTCCCGCTCGGCAGCAACCTTCTTCGCCTTCCGCCTGACGACCAGCATCGAAGCGAGCCCGATGAGCAGCGCCACCACGAGGCCGAGGTACGAGAACCGCTTGAGCCACGACTCGGCGACCACACCCACGTAGTAGATGACCGCGGTCGTACCCCCGGCCCAGATGATCCCGCCGAACACGTTGGCGATCAGGAACTTCCAGTACGGCATCCGCAGCACACCCGCGAGCGGCCCCGCGAAGATCCGCAGCAGGGCGACGAAGCGGCCGAAGAAGACGGCCCACATGCCCCACTTCTCGAATGACCGCTCGGCCGTGGCGATGTGGCCCTCGCTGAAGTGCTTGGGGAACTTCCCGCCGAGCCAGGCGAGGAGCGGGCGTCCGCCCTTGCGGCCGATGGCATAGCCGATGGAGTCGCCGACGATCGCGCCGAGGCTGGCGCACGCTCCGAGGATGACCGGGTTGATGCCGTCGTGCTGGGAGGAGAGCAGCGCCGCCGAGATCAGGATGATCTCGCCGGGCAACGGGATGCCCAGGCTCTCCAGGCCGATGACCAGGCCCACCAGCGCGTAGATGCTGACAGCGGGCACCGTCTCGAGCCACTCCTGGACGTGCAACGCCGGTTCCTCCCGTTTCGCTGTGCCTGACCCGGGCACCTGCGCTGCGCATGTTCACCCGGCGTGCGCTCCCCCCTGAGCGCACGCCGGGCAGCCTACCTGGTCGGCCTCACGAGGCGGAGTCCCAGAGGTCGCACCGGTGCTCGCTGTGGACGGTGGTGCTGAGGATGTTCCCGCCCGCGGAGGCCGTCCGCAGCGAGAGCACCCGCCCGGTTCCCGCGGGCATCGCGGGCTGACCGTTCGCCCGCGGCACACCACCGCGGATGAAGGATCCCCAGTACCGCACCATCTGCCGCGAGAGCACCCGCTGCTCCGCGTTCAGCGGTGATTCCAGCCCGAAGTGCTTGAAGAGGTACTGCACCTCGTTGACGTGGGTCGCGCCGAAGTCGAAGTCCGTGTGCAGATTGCGCAGCGAGGCGAACGGGGGTGAGGTGCGGTCGGCGAACTCGTACGAGTAGACAGGACCGCGGGTCGCGAGCACGCCGTCGAGCCGGAGCGCCGGGCAGGCCATCAGGTAGTCGCCGAAGGCGGTGCCATAGGCGATGGTCGGGGAGGGGTAGTCCGACAGCGGGTAGCGCGCGAGCACCCGCTCGCCCCGGTCCGCGCCGAAGACGGCCTTCACGACCACCGGGTACAACTCGGCGGTGAGCGGCGTGCCACTCGCGTCGAACTGACCGAAGGCGAAGAGACGCCCCTCGTCCTGGTTCGCCCCGTTCAGCACGGGGACCCGGGCGGCAGCCCCCTTCGCGTACGCCTCGAAGGGCTGCACGGGCAGGAAGTCACCGCCCACGACAGGTCCCCAGTCGAAGCCGGCCTGGGCCGCGAGGATCTCCTCGGAGGACTTCCCCCGCAGACAGGCGAGTGAGAGATCGGCACAGCCCGCCTTCTTCGCGAAGGCCGCGCCGGCCGAGACGGCCGTGTCGTGAGTGCGTGCCGCACAGTTCCCGTACGCGCCGCTCTCGACAATTCCCGCCCGGTACAGGCCCTTTGAGGTCGGCGAGGCCATCTGGGTGCACACCGAACGGCCGCCCGCCGACTCGCCCGCGATGGTGACGCGGCCCGGATCACCGCCGAAGCGGCCGATGTTGGCGCGCACCCAGCGCAGCGCGGCCTGCTGGTCGAGCATCCCGAAGTTGCCGGAGACCCCGTCGCGCGCCTCGCCGTCGAGTCCGGCCGTGGCGAGGAAACCCATCGCGCCCAGGCGGTAGTTGACGGTCACGACGACCGCGCCGGTCCGCCGGGCGAAGGTGTCGGGCACGATGTCCGCGCCCGCGCCCGCGGTGAGCCCGCCGCCGTGCAACCAGACCATCACCGGTCGCCGTCCGGCGCCGTCGGGGGCGTACACATTGAGGTCGAGGCAGTCCTCGGTGTGGGTGGGCTGTTCGTACCCCGGGTCCCAACTCGCCGTCTGCACACAGCGGTTGCCGAAGTCCTGCGCGGTGCGTACGCCTTTCCAGGGTTCGACGGGCTGCGGGTTCTTCCAACGGAGGTCGCCGACGGGCGGCTGTGCGTACGGGATGCCGAGGAACTGCCGTCCCTCGGTGGTGGTTTCGCCGCGGACCCAGCCCGCCTCCGTACGCACGACGGCGTGCTGGGTGGTGGATACGGACGCGGACCGGGCCGGTGCCGGGGCGACGAGGACGGTGGCGAAGGCCGTGAGCCCGATGGCCAGGCGGCGTATCACGCGCTCACCTCCGCGGTCGTCCGCAGCCGCAGATCACGTGAGGACGCACCCGCCCACACCGTGCGGCGCCCGGTGCCGAGCACCCAGTCGTGCCGCTTCGCGTCCCAGGAGGAGAGCGTGCCCTTCTCGACGACCACGGTGACCCGGCGCCGCTCCCCCGCCCGCAGCGCGAGCCGCTGGTAGCCGCCCAACACCCGTACGGCCTGGTCGAGTCGGAGATCCGGTGACGGACCGACGTAGACCTGCGCGACCTCGATGCCGTCGCGCCGCCCGGTGTTGCGCACGGTGAAGCTCACTTCGAGGCCGTGGTGGGCCCGGCGGACGCGCAGGTCGTCGTACGTGAAGGAGGTGTATGACAATCCGTGACCGAAGGGGAACAGTGGGCGCACACCCTCGGCGTCGTACCAGCGGTATCCGGCGTGAATGCCCTCCGAGTACTCCTCGGTGCCGTCGACGCCCGGGTAGCGGCGTGGGTCCCCGGCGACCGGGTGGTGGTCGTCGTCGACCGCGAAGGACTGGGTGAGCCGGCCGCCGGGATCGCAGTCGCCGAACAGGACGGCGGCGGTGGCGGCCGCGCCCTCCTGGCCCGGGTAGTACATCTGGAGCACGGCGGCCGTGCTCCGCAGCCACGGCATGGAGGTCGAGGAGGAGGTGTTGAGGACAACGGTCGTACGGGGATTCACCGCCGTCACCGCCTCGATCAGCTCGCTCTGGTGACCGGGCAGCGCGATGGTCGTGCGGTCCAGGCCCTCGGTCGCGTCCTCGTAGGCGAAGAGGACGACGCTGTGCGCGGCGCGCGCGGCCTCGACCGCCTCGGCGACGTCCTGCGCGCGGGTCGCCCCGGTGATGCGCCGCAGCCGGAACAGCTGCCCGCCGGTGCCGCCCTGCGCGGTGATCTGGAGCTTGTGTGCACCCGTGGTGAGGCTGAGCGCCTTGCGGCGCACGGACAGGCCGTCGGGTGCGGCGGAGACGAGTCCGCCCGAGAAGTACTCGCCGTAGCCGGGCGCCACCGGGAAGAGGTCCTCGCCGTCGAGGAGCACCTTGGGCCGCACGCCCGAGTAGTGGATGACGAAGGTCCACTCGTCGTCGTCCGCGGCGGTGAGCATCCCCTCATAGGTCCAGGTCTGCCCGGCGGCGACGGCCTGGGCCTCGGTATTGAAGGCCGGGCTCAGCGCGCTCGCGGGGATGGGCTTCCCGAAGAGGTCCTCACCGAGGGAGTACGAGACATGAGCGCCGCGTCCCGCGCGGGACGTGATGGCGTCGAGCGGGCTGTCGGCGTGGTCGGGGACGACGTGTGCGCTGCCGCCGCCGCTGACGAACGGGAGCGATCCGGTGGGTCCGACGACGGCGATGCTGCGGGCGGCGGCTCCGGTCAGGGGCAGCGCGTGGTGTTCGTTGCGCAGGAGGGTCGCCCCGGCCTTGGCCACCTCCAGGGCGACGGCGGCGCCCGCCTTGGGGTCGCGGGCCGGGCGGGGCGGGACGCTCCCGTCGAGCAGCCCGAAGCGGTCCATCACCGCGAGGATGCGGCGCACGGCACGGTCGACGTACGTCTCGGAGACGCCGCCGTTCTGGACGGCCGTCTTCAGAGCGTCGCCGAAGTAGGTGCCGCCTGGCATCTCCATGTCGAGGCCCGCGGTGATCGCGGCGTCGGTGCTGTGGGCGGCGAACCAGTCGGTCATCACCCAGCCCTCGAAGCCCCATTGGTCACGCAGGACATCGGTGAGGAGCGTCTTGTTCTCACAGGCGAAGGTGCCGTTGACCTTGTTGTACGCGCCCATGACGGCGCCGGTGCGGGCGGCGACGGCCGCCTCGAAACCGCGCAGCTCGACCTCGTGCATGGTCTGCTCGTCGACCCGCACATCGATGGAGTTGCGGTCCTTCTCCTGGTTGTTCATCGCGAAGTGCTTGACGGTGGCGATGAGTCCCTCGCCCTGGATACCGCGGATCTCCGCCGCGACCAGGTCACCGGCCAGCAGCGGATCCTCGCTGAAGGTCTCGAAGTTGCGGCCCGCGTACGGGGTGCGGATGAGGTTGACCATCGGGGAGAGCAGCACGTCCTGGCCCAGGGCGCGGCCCTCGCGCCCGATGACCTGGCCGTAGCTGCGGGCAAGGCCGGGGTCGAAGGCCGAGGCGAGCAGGACGGGGGCGGGCAGAGCCGTCGCGTGCTGGGTGACGCGGACGCCGGCCGGGCCGTCGGCGAGGCGGAGCGGGGGGATGCCGAGGCGCGGGACTCCGGGCACGTATCCGGCCTGGCCGAGCGAGTTGGGGTCGGTGGCGCCGTGCAGCAGGGAGATCTTCTCGTCAAGGGTGAGTTTGCCGATCAAACCCTCTACGCGAGGGCCGGCACCGGATCTGGACTCCGCATAGGCGAGCGGGGCGGAACCGGCAGTGGTGGCCGCCGCGGCGACCGCGATGGCGCCGCCCAGAAGCCGCAGGGTCGATCGCCGGGAAAAGGTGTGGGACATGAGCCGTCACTCCTTCGGTGTGCGGGCACGTCGTCGTGAACCGCGTGTACACGTGCCAACGGCAGTCGCGTTCGCCCCTTGAACACACTCTGCGACAGGGGTGACTTGACGCGCCGTCAGGCGCCACGGGTACGGCGCGAAAACTATGACTGGAGGTGACTCGTGTCAATGAAGTGAACAGAAACGGCTGCCACTCCGACAAGAACCGAAGCGACGACCGGCGGAACACCCGCCTGCGTAAAGCGCGCGGCGACCGTCAGCACGAGGCGCGGGCCGGCAGCCCCGCGCGCACTACTACGGTCCGGGCGGCCACTTCGGCCTGGTCGGCCCCACGCCCCCAGACGGCCGCCTGCATGCGGGCAGGGATGCGCCGGCGCCGCACCCTGTCAGCTCCCCCCACCCCACGACAAAGGGCCCCGACCAGGTCGTACTCCCCAGTCAAGGCCCCGTGTCGGGTACTCGGCTCAGCTGTTCGGGCGCAGCGTCCAGACAACCGTCATCTCGCCGGTCACGGCACCGTCACCGCGCTGGATGGAGATGGCGACGGGGAACTCGGGACGCTGGCCGGCATCGAGCTCGGCGACGACCTCGGCGGCGGGGCGGCCGAGCGTCGCGGTAGCGGTGACGGGGCCCATCGCGAGCTTCTTGTACGCGATCTCGGCGCTGACCGCGAGCGGCACGGCGCGCGACAGCTGGTCCCCGAACGCGGCGAGGACGATCGCCCCGCTCGCCGACTCCCCCAGCGTGAACATCGCCCCGGCGTGCGGCCCGCCGACGTGGTTGTGGAAGTCACCCTGGTCCGGCAGCGCCACCACGGCCTTCTCCGGGGTGGTCTCCAGGAACTCGAGATTCAGGGTCCGGGCCATCGGCACGGTGGCGGCGAGCATCTCGCCGATCGTCATCTGGTCTGCGCTCATGCCACCATGTTACCCGTGAGTAGCAATTCTTGACCAGCGCCTGCCGATGATCGCCGTATCGTTACGCCTCATGTGGCCAGGAGAGCAGCCGCCAGGGGGCGCGCAAAATCCGCAGCAGAACGCCGGGAGCGGACAGCCGTACGCGGGAGGTGGGCAGCCGTACGCGGGCGGTGAGCAGCCGTACGCGGGCGGTGAGCAGCCGAATCCGTACCAGCAGCCGGGATATCAACAGCCCAACCCGTATCAGCAGCCGCCGGGGCCCTGGAATGCCCCGACGGTCACGGCGGGCCCCGCGGCACCTCCGCCGACGGGCGGCGACGGCAACAGGACCAAGGTCATCGCGATCGTCGCGGCGGCGGCCGTGGTCGTGGCCGCCGGTGTCACCGGATTCGTCCTGCTCGGCGGCGGCAAGGACGACAGGACCGACCCCGAGCCGACCAAGTCCCCGTCCCAGCAGTCGAGTCCGACGAGCGATCCGCGGGGCACCGACGACGCCGAGAAGCCGACCGTGGCCGGCTGGAAGGCCGTGGTGAACCCCAAGCGCGGCATCGCCTTCGACGTGCCCGCGGAGTGGGGGCTCAAGTCGACCAGCTGGGTCACGTACGTCTCGAAGAACGACGACCCCGAGGACAAGCCTCTCATCGGCGTCGCGGCCCCCGCCCTCCTCAAGGAACAGTGGTGCGGCTCCGACGAGGACAAGGACGGCACCAAGGAGTACTCGATGCTCGCGGGCGCCGGAACCAAGGGCAACAACGGGGCGAAGAGCCCCGCGGAGGCCGCCCGCGCCGACGCGGCGATGTGGGTCTACGGCGCCTACACCCAGCCCGACAAGAAACTCGTCACGTCCACTGCCGTGGAGTCGTACACGACGAAGTCCGGCATCACCGGCAGTCTGGCCACCGCCTCGTCGTCGGGTGTGAAGAAATCGAAAAAGTGCGTCACCGACGGAAAGGCCACCGTCTTCTCCTTCAAGGACCCTTCGGGCGACATCGTGTCGTGGGAGTTCTTCGGAGCCAAGGGCGTGTCCGAGGAAGTATCGGACGCGACGGTGCGGCAAATCCTCGCCACCGTACGGCTCTTCAAGGCTCCCTCCGACTCCTGACCGGTACATGGCTGACGAGTCACGGTGACCGAAACGTGTCACAGGCAGCACTAGGGTTACTGCACATGTGGCCAGGACAGCAGCCGCCCGGGGGCGAGCAGAACCCGCAGGACCAGAACCCCTATCAGCAGCCGGGGTACCAGCAGCCGAATCCGTACCAGCAGCCCGGATATCAGCAGACCGGGCAGCCCGGGTACCAGCAGCCGGGGTATCAGCAGCCCAACGCGTACGGGCAGCAGCCCGGGCAGGAGCAGTGGGGCGCTCCCTCTCCCATGGGAGCGCCCGAGCCTCCGAGCGGTGGCGGGAACCGGACGAAGGTCATCGCGATCGTGGCGGCCACGGCCGTGGTCGTGGCCGCGGGTGTGACCGGCTTCCTGGTCCTCGGCGGGAGCAACGACGACAAGGCCGACGGCGGCAAGGACTCGAAGCCGTCGGTCAGTCCATCGCCGGACCCGAGCGCGTCGGCCTCGGACGACAACCCGCGCGGCGGCGACGACGAGAAGCCGACCATCGCCGGCTGGAAGGTCGTCGTCAATCCCAAGTGGGGTACGGCGTTCGACGTTCCGGCGGACTGGGAGGTCGAGTCGCCGGGCACGTCGATCGGCTTCGAGAAGCACAACGCCAAGGCCGGCGACAAGCCCATCATCATGATGTCGGCGCCCGCCTACTTCAAGTCCAAGTGGTGCACGTCCGACGACGACAAGGACGGCACCACGGAGGACACCCCCCTCGGCGCGGTGGGCACCAAGGGCGCGAGCGGCGCCAAGAACGCCGACGAGGTCGCCGTGAACCAAGTGCCCTGGTGGGTGTACGGCGGCTACACACAGCCGGACAAGAAGAGCATCACCTTCGATAAGAAGGCCAAGCCGTACACGACGACATCGGGCGTCGAAGGCAGCATCGCCTGGGCCAGGTCCAAGAACACGCCCCAGAAGGGGAAGTGCGCGAGCGACGGCAAGGCCATCACGTTCGGGTTCAAGAACTCCGCGGGCGACTACGTGGCATGGAATCTGTACGGAGCCACCGGCGTGGACCAGGAAATCCCCGACGCGACCATCCTGAAGATCCTCAGCACCGTACGGCTGCACGGGGATCCGACGTCGTCCTGAGCCAACTCCCCGGGTGCCCGGCCCTCTTGGGACCGCCTTGGCACCCGGGTCCCGGGCCCCTCTATCGTTACCGGCCATGTGGCCAGAACAGCAGCCGCCCGGGGGCGAGCAGAACCAGCAGGACCAGAACCCGTACCAGCAGCCGGGGTACCAGCAGCCGAATCCGTACCAGCAGCCCGGATATCAGCAGACCGGGCTGCCCGGGCAGCCCGGGTACCAGCAGCCCAACCAGTACGGGCAGCCGCAGTGGGGAGCTCCGCCGGAGCCCCTCGGCGCGCCGCAAGCACCCGGCGTCGGTGGCGGTGGCGGTGGCGGTGGCGGCAACAAGACCAAGATCACCGCGATAGTCGCGGCCTCGGCCGTCGTGATCGCGGCAGGCGTCACGGGCTTCCTCGTCCTGGGCGGCGGCAAGGACGACAACGCGGGCGGCGACCCGTCCAAGTCGCCCAAGGCGTCCGCCTCCACGTCGCCGAGCGCGAGCGGTGGTGACGACAACCCGCGCGGCGGCGACGAGGAGAAGGCCACGATCGCGGGCTGGAAGGTCGTGGTGAACCCGAAGTGGGGCACCGCCTTCGACGTTCCGGCGGACTGGGATGTGAAGACTCCCGGTACCTTCATCGGCTTCGAGGACGACAAGAAGGGCGACGGCTCCTCACTGATCGGCATGTCCGCGCCCGCCTTCCTCAAAGAACAGTGGTGCACGTCCGACGACGACAAGGACGGGTACGAGAGCGACACGGCGCTGGCCGCCGCGGGCACCAAGGGCCAGAGCGGTGCCAAGAACACCGACGACCCCGCGCGCAACGACTCGGCATGGTGGGTCTTCGGCGGCTACACCGACCAGAAGAGCGCCTCCAAGAAACTACTCACCATCGGCAAGCCCAAGCCGTACACGACGACGTCGGGCGTCGAGGGCAGCGTCGCGACGACGTACTCGTCCGGGGTCCCCAAGAAGGGCAAGTGCGACTCCGACGGCAAGGCGACCACGTTCGCCTTCAAGAACTCGACGGGCGACTTCGTGTCCTGGACGTTCTACGGCGCCAAGGGCGTGCCCGAGGAGGTGTCGGACGCGACCGTGCGGAAGATCCTCAGCACGGTACGGCTGCACGGTGATCCGACGGATTCCTGAGCGGCGTACGGCGGACTGAGCCAGGTACGGCGGGACGGAGCCGGGAAGGGCGGACTGAGCGGGTACGGGTGTAGAGGGCCGGCTACGGCGGTGGGGTTTCCGCATCGCCACTCGCCACCCTCCACCCACCGCTCGCCTCTCGCCTCTCTCCGCCCAGGGGCCCCTGACCTGTGTCCGGCACTCGTAGAACTGGTTTGGCAAGTCGGGGCTCCGGCGGCGAAAGTTGCTCGGTGACCTCTGCCGCCGACTTCCCCCGACACTCGCGCCTCCCTTCCTGGGCGGGCCGGACTACACCCTGCTGACCGCCGCCGCGGTCGTCACCAACCTGGGCAGCCAGGGCGCGCTGATCGCTGCGGCGTTCGCGGTACTCGACGCGGGCGGCGACGGGGGTGACGTCGGCCTGGTGGCGGCGCGGACGCTGCCACTGGTGCTCTTCCTGGTCATCGCCGGTGACGCCCGGCTGTGGCAGATGATGATGCTGTCCGCGCTCGACGGCACGGGACAGGCGTTCTTCAACCCGGCGGCCGAGGGCATGCTGATGTCCTCGGCCGGCGGCGAGCAGGCGAGCCGCGCCTTCGCGATGTTCCGGATGGCGATGCAGGGCGCGGGCCTCGGCGGCGCGGCACTCGGGGGGCCCTGCTCATGACCCGCTGGAAGCCCCGCCGGCTCCTGCTCGCGGGCACCCTCTGCGTCTTCCCGCTCGCCGCCCCCGCCACGATGACCTCACGTTGTCCGCAGGGCCACCCGTCGGATAGGTAGTTGAGCTCGACCTCAGTCATGGCCTTGAAGGCGACCTGGTGAGCGGGAGGCTCCTCAGGCCGGGCTGCCGGCGCCGGCGCTGGTCCGGACAGCCGCCAGGTTCGAGAACGGTGCCCTGGTCGAGTGACAGGACCAGGCCCCATGAACCGCCGCGACGCTCCGCGCGAGGAGCCTGGCAGCGTCATGGTCGAGAAAGTCTGACCGGCAGGGCAGTCGAACCCCCCTCCGTACCCGTCTTTACGGGGGAACGAGGGAGGGCACATTGAACGCCGACGAGGAACGCGAGTTCCGCGAGTTCGTGGCGGCGCGGTCGAGATCGCTGCTGCACACGGCCTACCTGCTGACCGGGGACTGGGAGCAGGGCCGCGACCTCCTCCAGACCGCGCTTGCCTCCACCGCTCGGCGTTGGTCGAAGCTGCGCGACCGGCAGCAGCCGGAGATCTATGTGCGCCGGGCGATCTACCACGCCCAGGTGGACCGCTTCCGACTGCTCAGCTGGGGACGGGAGACGGTCACCGACACCCTGCCGGACCAGCCGTCCGCGCAGGTCGCCGACTGGGCCGACACCGTGGTCCAGCGGCAGGACATCATGGCCGCGCTGCGGCGGCTGCCCAAGCGCCAGCGCGCGGTGATCGTGCTGCGCTACTTCGAGGACCGGCCGGACAGCGAGATCGCCGCGATTCTGGGCGTCGCCCAGGGGACGGTCCGCAGCCAGACCCACAAGGCCCTCGCCTCCCTCCGCACCTCCTTGGCCGAGGCAGGGCCGTCGGCCGCCTCCTCCTCCACTGCCTCCGGAAGGGGCGTCATCGCATGAACGACTCGACCGAACACCCGCTGCACGAAACGTTGCTGCACGATGCCTTGCACGCCCATGTCCGGGAGAGCGGCGGTAATGCCGCCGGTCCCTATCTGGTCGGCCTGGCCGACGGCGCGTTGCAGGTCGCCCGGCGGCGGCAGCGGCTGGCCCGCGCCGGGGTCGGCATCGCTGCCGCCGCCGTGGTCGCCACCGCCTGGGTGGCCGTCGCGGACGACGCGACCCAGCACGCGCACGTAGTTCAGCCCGCCGCAGGGGGCACTGGGAACACCGAGAAGGTGGCCCTGATCTCCATCCTGCCGGTCACCTCGTCCACGGAGCACGCCTGCGCCGATGGCAGCGGGGGCTACACCGTGCACGCGAGCGCGACCCACCCGGCGTACTGCGTCCACGCCGACCGGGCAAGGGGCATGACCGACGTCCGTGTCACCTCCGCGAAGGCTGAGAAAAGCACCATCGACGGCACCTGGCAGGTCGAGGTGACCCTCAACTCCGCCGACCGGACCCGTTTCGCCGCCCTCACCGGCTCCATCGCCAAGGACCCGTCCCCGCGCAACGGATTCGCCATCGTCATCGACGGCAAGCTCTGGGGCAACCCCTTCGTGACCTCCTCGATCACCGGCGGCCGTCTCGAAATCGTCGGGGCCTTCGTCGGGGACCTCACCAGCGCCACCGCCCACGACCTCGCCCTCCGGCTGGATACCGGCAGATAACCCGCGGCGGCCGTCGTGCCCGGGTCAGCCGATGCTGAAGGCTCCGTCGGGCGGCTCGGGTGAGGGGACCGCGTTCTCGTCGCGTACGGGTTCGGCGGCGCCGATGAACTCCCGCAGCGCGAGGCCGTGTTCGACCCGTGCCGGGAAGGCGTCGGAGGCGGTGCGGCGGGCGAGGGCGGCCGTGTCGAGGGGGCGGTGGGATGCCACGAGTACCGCGTTGCCGAAGCGGCGGCCGCGCAGGACGCCCGGTTCGGCGATGAGTGCCAGTTCCTCGAACACCGTCGAGAACGTGGCGAGTTGGGACCGGAGGAAGGCGAAGGGCGCGGCGTCGGCGAGGTTGGCCAGGTAGACACCGTCGGCGCGCAGCACACGCTCGGCGGCCAGCGCGTACGCGGTGGACGTCAGGTGCGCCGGTACGCGTGCGCCGCCGAAGACGTCCGCGATGAGGATGTCGGCGGAGTCGGCCGGGGCGGCTTCGAGCCAGGCGCGGGCGTCCGCGCCGTGCAGGGTGATGCCCGCGTCGTCGGGCACGGGCAGATACTCGCCGACCAGGGACAGCAGGCCCCGGTCGGCCTCCACCACGTCCTGCCGCGAACCGGGCCGGGTCGCGGCGACATAGCGGGGCAGGGTGAGCGCCCCTCCGCCGAGGTGCAGCACGTCCAGGGCCGCCTCCGGCTCCGCCACCGTGTCCAGCACATGCCCGAGCCGTCGCGCGTACTCGAACTCCAGATGCGTCGGCGCGTCCAGGTCGACGTACGACTGCGGCGCCCCGTCCACCGTCAGCAGCCAGGCCTGCTTCCGGTCGACGTCCGGCATCAGCTTGGCGGTCCCGTGATCCACGGCCCGTGTCACGGGTATCGGCTCGTCCACGGGTCCATTGTGCCGGTGTGCCGACCCCGCTTGTGTCTGGCCGCGGGTCGGAGGTGGCTGGTCGCGCGGTTCCCCGCGCCCCTGCGGGGCGCTGTGGCCAGGTCGGCTACAGGGGCGCGTCAGTGCTGCCAGGCCCCTGCGACCTCCTCGGCGTGGGCCACCGCCTGCGTCCGGCCGGCGTGGGCGGCTGCCGCTCTGACCTGGGGGTCCAGCGGGTTTCGGCCGAAGGCCTGCTTGGCGGCCCGGTCAGGGGTGACGACGGTGACCCGGGCACCCGCCTCGGCGAGCTTGCGGCTCTGGTCGGCCGCTGAGACGAGCGGGCCGCCGCCCGCGCCGACGGGTGCCAGGACGACGACCTGTCCGTACCCGGCGGCGAGGTGGGCGTTGGCCGGTGAGTGGGTGCCGCCGTCCATCCAGCGGCGGCCGTCGACGGTGACCGGCGGCCAGGCGCCCGGGACGGCGCAGCTCGCGGCCATGGCGTCCACGAGCCGCACTCCGCTGTCCTTGTCGAAGACGCGCAGTTCGCCGGTGGCCGTGTCGACGGCGGGCATGCGCAGCGGCCGTGCCGGCCATTCGTGTGAGGCGAGCCGGCTCTCGATCGCGTAGCGACGCGCCGCCTCGTCCTGGGTGCGGGCCGCCAGGGCCATCCGGCCGATCTTGCGGCCGTAGGCCTCGGGGGTGCGCGAGGTCAGCGTCGCCCATGCGTAGCGAACGTAGGCGCCCGGGCCCAGGCGTCCGGCCGGCTCCGCGCTCTGCGGCAGAAGCTGACGCTGGTACAGCTCCAGCAGGGTCAGTCTGCCCGAGGCGAGTTGAGCGCCCACGGACGAGCCGGCCGACGTACCGATCACCACGTCGGCGTCGCTCAGATCAACGCCCGCTTCGAAGAGCCCGTACAGCATCCCGGAGAGCCAGCCGATCCCTCCGCTGCCCCCGCCGCCGAGCACAAGTGCCTTGTCCGCCATGGCTTTCCCCTCCACGACCCTTGCCTGTGATCAGTCTCGCGCACGGCACTGACATCGGTACGAGCGGGTGCCCGCTCCCCTCGGAGCGGGCACCCGCGTCCTGCCCCGGCCGTCAGCCGACCGAGGTCACCGTCCCGGCGCCGACCGTCCGGCCCCCCTCGCGGATCGCGAAGCCCAGACCGGGCTCCAGCGGCACCTCGCGGCCGAGCTCGACCGTCATGGTGACGGTGTCGCCGGGCCGGGCGACGGCCGCCTCGCCGAGGTCGACGTCGCCGACCACGTCCGCGGTGCGGATGTAGAACTGCGGCCGGTACCCGGTGGAGACGGGGGTCGTACGACCGCCCTCGCGCGTCGACAGGACGTACACCCGCGCCGTGAAACGGCTACTGGGTACGACGCTGCCGGGCGCGGAGACGATGTGCCCGCGGCGGACGGCGTCGCGTGGCACACCGCGCAGCAGCAGCGCCACGTTGTCACCGGCCTGCGCCTCCTCCATGGGCTTGCCGAAGGTCTCCAGACCGGTGACCACCGTGTCGACGGCGGCACCGAGCACTTCGACACGGTCGCCGACGCGGATGGTGCCGCGCTCGACCGCCCCGGTGACGACGGTCCCGCGCCCGGTGATCGTGAGCACGTTCTCCACCGGCAACAGGAACGGCGCGTCGAGATACCGCTCGGGCATCGGCACATACGTGTCCACCGCGTCGAGCAGCGCGTCGATCGCCGCGGTCCAACGGGGGTCCCCCTCAAGGGCCTTGAGACCGGACACCCGTACGACGGGTACGGAGTCGCCTCCGTAGCCGTGCGCGGACAGCAGTTCGCGGACCTCCAGCTCCACGAGGTCGGTGAGCTCCTCGTCGCCCGCGTCGGCCTTGTTGAGGGCGACGACGATGTGGTCGACACCCACCTGCCGGGCGAGCAGCACGTGTTCGGCGGTCTGCGGCATGATCCCGTCGAGCGCGGAGACCACGAGGATCGCCCCGTCGAGCTGGGCCGCGCCGGTGACCATGTTCTTGACGTAGTCGGCGTGGCCCGGCATGTCCACGTGCGCGTAGTGCCGGGTGTCGGTCTCGTACTCGACGTGCGCGATGTTGATGGTGATGCCGCGGGCGGCCTCCTCCGGGGCGCGGTCGATCCGGTCGAACGGGACGAAGGTGCCGGAGCCGCGCTCGGCGAGAACCTTGGTGATGGCGGCGGTCAGGGTGGTCTTGCCGTGGTCGACGTGACCCATCGTGCCGATGTTCAGGTGCGGTTTGGTGCGCACGTAAGCCGTCTTGGGCATGGCTGTACCTCGAAGCCTCTTCAGTGTCAGCGGAACTGAGTGATGGCCCCGGCGCATACGGGCCGGGACGGGGACCCCAAGGGACTTGCCGACCCTCCCCCTGCGGGGTCCGCCGGACGATCCGGGAAGGGTCAGCTTCGGGCGCCGTCGACGGCGGCCACGATGATCGGGACGGCAGCCTTCGGCGCATCCGCGACTGCGGATGCTGCGAGGAGGAAGGCGTACCGGAACATGAGGAGATCATTGCCCACGCGTCTGCCCGCGTCGAATGGTTTTCCATGACCACGGGCCGGGGTGTTTCGGGCGGTGCGGCGGGGGTTCAGGGGGCTGAAGGGACCTTCCCGGAACCTCAGGCGCCGATGTTCTTGAGCGCCTCGCGCACCGACAGCGGCGCGAGCCTCCCCCGCTCCCGGGCGACGAAGTCCCGTACGGCCTGCGGGTCCGTCTTCGCGTACTCGCGCAGACACCACCCGATCGCCTTCCTGATGAAGAAGTCGGGGTGTCCGGACTGCCGGACGCAGTATCCGAAGAGGCGTTCCGTGTCGGTGGCGTCCTTGTAGCGGAGCTGGTGGAGCAGGGCCGTACGCGCGACCCACAGGTCGTCGTCCTCGCTCCACGCATCCATGTCGGTCTTCAGCTTCGGGTCGGCGGCCACCAGGCCTCCCACTACGTGGGAGGCGAGTGCGTCGACGGTGTCCCACCAGGGGACCGTGCCGACGAGGTGACGGGCCACGGGCAGGAAGCCCGACGACAGCCGCCGCACATGGCGGTGCAGGTAGTCGACGGCGAAATAGTGGTACTCACGCTCCGGCAGCTCCCAGCAGCGCAGCGCGAGCGCGGTGCAGTCGGCCTCGTCGGGGCGGGCGGTGTCCTGGAGGACGGTCCGCGACAGGGCGCGGCGCTCGGGCGTGGTCAGGCCGAGGAAGGGCGCGATGTCCTTCATGTAGGCGCGCATCGACGCGGCCCGTTCCGGATCGGCGGCAGCGGCGTATGTGGCGGTGAGCCGTTCCAGCACCGTGTCCGCGAGCGTGCTGTTCGGCACCTCGAACTGCGCACCCGACGTTCCGGAAGCTGTGACGCCCATGAGACGAACCATACGGCGATCACACACACTGGTCGGTTAGTGTCACCGGAATGCTCGATGCCACCATCCGCTCTGGGGGCACCGCCACGGCCACTCCCCGCGCCACAGCCATGGAGCTCGTCATCGCCTCTGACCTCGCCATCGCACCGGATCTCACCGTCGCGGCACACGCTGCCGACGCCCTGGAGGCCGCCACCGCTCCCGTGAGCCTGGCCGCCCGGTGCACGAGAGTCCTGCTGTCGCCCTGGTCGCGGCTCTCCCTGCTCCTGGTGCTGCTCGCGGCGGCCGCGTCGAGCGTGCTGCTCTTCGAACCGCAGCGACTGCTCGCCGACGGCTGGCCGCCGCAGCTCGGTGGCGCCGCGGCGGCCGTCGCGTTCGCCGTGGCGTACGGGCTGTGCACGGTCGCGTTCGTGCCCCGGCCGCTGCTCAACCTCGCGGCGGGCGCCCTCTTCGGCTCCGAACTGGGCCTGGGCACCGCGCTCGCGGGCACGGTGCTCGGTGCCGGTGTCGCCTTCGGGCTCGGCCGGATCCTCGGGCAGGACGCGCTGCGCCCGCTGCTGCGCGCCCGCTGGCTGAAGGCGGCGGACGGACAGCTCAGCCGCCATGGCTTCCGCTCGATGATGGTGGCCCGGCTGTTCCCCGGGGTGCCGTTCTGGGCCGCCAACTACTGCGCGGCCGTCTCCCGCATGGGCTGGCTGCCCTTCCTCGTCGCGACCGCGCTCGGCTCCATCCCGAACACCGCCGCGTACGCCGTCGCCGGCGCCCGTGCCTCGTCGCCGACGTCGCCCGCCTTCCTGATCGCGATGGGCTTCATCGCCGTACCGGCGCTGGTCGGAACGGTGGTGGCCTGGCGCAAGCGCCACCACCTGCGCGGTCACTGAGGCACTGGACCGCCCCGAAGCACAACACCGCCCTGAAGCAGTACGCCGCCTCGAAGCACTACACCGCCTCTCGGCACTACACCGCTTCCAGCACCATCGCGTTGGCGAGCCCGCCCGCCTCGCACATCGTCTGCAGCGCGTAGCGGGCTCCGCGGGCCCGCATCGCGTGGACGAGGGTGGTCGTCAGACGGGTGCCGCTCGCGCCGAGCGGGTGGCCGATCGCGATCGCTCCGCCGTGCACATTGACCTTGGACAGATCGGCGCCCGTCTCCTGCTGCCAGGCGAGGACGACGGCCGCGAAGGCCTCGTTCACCTCGAAGAGGTCGATGTCGCCGAGGGTCAGGCCGGCCTTGCGCAGCACCTTCTCGGTGGCGGGGATGACGCCGGTGAGCATCAGCAGCGGGTCGGAGCCGGTGACGGCGAAGCTGTGCAGCCGGGCGATGGGGCGCAGGCCGAGGCGGGCCGCGGTCTCGCTCGACGTGATGAGGACGGCGGAGGCGCCGTCGTTGATGGGGCTCGCGTTGCCCGGCGTGACGGACCAGTCGATCTGCGGGAAGCGTTCGCCGAAGGTGGCGTCGTAGTAGGCGGGCTTGAGCCCGGCGAGTATCTCCGTGGTGCTGGCGGGCCGGACGCACTCGTCGCGGGTCACCCCCTCCAGGGGCGCGACCTCGGCCTCGAACAGACCGTTGCTCCAGGCCGCGGCCGCCTTGTGGTGCGAGCCGACCGCGAAGGTGTCCATCTCCTCGCGCGAGATGCCCCACTTGGCGGCGATGAGTTCCGCGCTGATGCCCTGCGGCACCAGGCCTTCCGGGTAGCGCTCGGCGACCCCGGGTCCGAAGGGGTCCTTGCCCGCCGGCACGTTCGACCACATCGGTACGCGGCTCATCGATTCCACTCCGCAGGCGACCGCCATGTCGTACGCGCCCGACATGACGCCCTGCGCGGCGAAGTGCACGGCCTGCTGGGACGAGCCGCACTGGCGGTCCACCGTGGTCGCGGGCACCGTCTCGGGGAATCCCGCGGAGAGCACGGCGTACCGGGTGGTGTTCATGGCCTGCTCGCCGACCTGATCGACGGTGCCTCCGATGACGTCGTCGATCAGCGCGGGGTCGATGCCGGAGCGCTCGACGAGGGTGCGCAGCGTATGGGCGAGGAGTTCCACGGGGTGGACATGGGCGAGGGAGCCGTTCGGCTTGCCCTTGCCGACGGGGGTGCGTACGGCTTCGACGATCACGGCGTCACGCATGTTTGATCTCCAAACTCACTGAGTTTGCTTTCCAAACCCGCTATGTGACTCAAGAGTAACTCAGTGGGTTGGAACAACCAACCCACCCCGTAGACTGATGGCATGAAGGACGCCCGCCCTTGCTCGATCGCCGACACGCTCGCCCTCGTCGGCGAGAAGTACTCCCTGCTCGTGCTGCGCGAGGTGTCGCTCGGCGCCACACGCTTCGACCAGCTGGTACGCAACATCGGCGCCCCGCGCGACGTGCTGACGGCACGGCTCAAGCGGCTCGTCGACGCCGGCGTACTGGAGAAGGTGGAGTACAGCGACCGCCCCAAGCGCTACGAGTACCGGCCCACGCAGGCCGGGCTGGAGCTGGAGCCGGTCCTGCTGACGCTCATGGCGTGGGGCGACCGGCATCTCCAGGAGGGCGGCTTCCGCCCGATGGTGCTGGAGCACATCTGCGGCAATGAACTGGTCCCGCAGGTCGTCTGCAGGGAGTGCGGCAAGGAGGTCGAGCACGACGACCTGACGGCCCATCCGCAGTCCCCGGGCTGGACGGCGACGGGACCCGCCGCGGCGTAGCCGTCAGCGACCGTCTTCACCGGTACGCACCGAAGCGGCCGACGCGGGACTCCCTAGACGGTGCCCTTGTAGACGTCGAGCCGCCCGCACATCCCGAACTTGCCGTACGCGGACGGTTGTTCGGCCCGAACGACGGCGTCGCCGAGGTGGGACGTGTCGCCCCGCTCCAGCCGGTCGAGCTGGTCCCCCGTGGCCGAGGCGGCCGCCTCGGCCCCGCGCCGCCATCGTTCGCGCCACTCGGCGAGGCGGGGCCGCACCAGCGTGGCGGCGGCCCGGTGGAACGCGGCGAGCGGCTCGGGCCCGTCCGCGGCACGCAGCGCCCGGTAGCCCTCCAGGGCGAGGTCGCGCCGGGCCCGGGCAACCCGCGCCTGCTCCTCCTCGGACACGTCCGCCGGGATCACGGTCGCGGCCGCGTACGTCTCCGGGTCGTTCAGGTACTCCGGAGGCAGCGTGAGGACCGCGTCGCCCGCCTCCGGCAGACCGTTGTTCTGCATGAGGACGGTGATGCGCAGATCGTCCTCGTTGACGAGCCGGTGGATCGTGCCGGGCGTGAACCACGCGACGGTACCGGGCACGAGCGGTGTGACCTCGTACCCGGACGTCGTCAGTGTCTGAACGGCACCGCGCCCGCCGGTGACGACGTACGCCTCCGAACAGGTGAGGTGCAGATGGGGAGTTCCGCCGGACACGCCGTCGGCCGCCGGCCAGTCGTACACGCACAGGTGCGAGACGGCGACCGCTCCCGGAAGTCCGGTGAACCCGGTGACGGGGTCGCTCACCAGGGATGCGCCTCCAGATACTTGGTGACCTCCGCGCGCTCCCAGGCCCCCTCGGCGACGACCACCCGGTAGCGGCGGGTGAGGGTGTCGCCGGGCGCGAGTTCCAGTTCGTCGTAGAAGGCGAGCGACGGGGCGACGGCGGCGAAGGGTTCGTTGCGGACGAACCAGTGGGCCGGGTGCGCGCCTCGGGAACCGGAGTGATCGTTCTCGGGGGCGTGTGCGAAGACGAGGGTCGCGTATCCGTCGGAGCCGTCGTGCTCCCCCGAGTACGCGAGCCACGGCGCCTGCCGCCCCATGAGCTCGGGCCCTTCGGAGTCGGGCCCGATCACCCGCCCGTCCCTGAAGGCTCGCGGCCCGCGCCAGAACAGGCCCGTGTAGCCCGCCATCTCCCGCCCGGCGGTGGTGGGGCTGCCGAAGCGCAGCGGCTCGTCGCGGCGGTTGGTGACCGCGGTGGTCCAGGTCAGCGCCCAGGAGCCCGCTTCGGGATCGACGTCGTGCACCTCGATGCGGCGCTCCTCGTCGGCCCACAGATCACCGTCGTACGGGTGCCATGTGAGGCGCTCGGTGATGACCGCGCGGCCACCGGACGAGGTGACCTCGTCGAAGGTGACGTGCGCCATCGATCCGACGCGCTCTGGGAGTTCGAGATATCCCTTTCCATGGACGTATGTGTTGCCGCCCCACAGGTTCTGGCCGGAGAGGTGGGAGGCCGTCATCTGGAGGCCCTTGTGCCAGCGGTGGTCGTTGGGCCGGTAGTCCGTGACGACGTGGTTCGCCAGCGTCCGGAGCGGATGCAGATACGGCTTCGGGGACTCCCAGGCGGCCTCGGTCCGGTAGACGTAACTCAACAGCTCCACGCCGGTGGCGACTTCACTGATCGTGATGCGCTCGCCATGCGTGTGGACGACCCGCAGACCGCCGCCCGACGACGTGCTCATGCCGGCACCTCCTGGCCCGCGGCGGACGCGGACACCTCGGGGACCACGGCGGACGATCCCTCGGCGACCGCGGGAGCCCAGCCCGGCGCACCCCCGTGCAGCGCCGCGTAGTACGGATCTCCCGGGCCGATCTCCCCCGCCCGCACGGTCGTGTCCGTGAACGCCGACTTGTAGAGCGCGGTGATCAGCTCCAGGCTGGTCCGCCCGTCGGCACCGCTGCTGCGCGGCCGCTCGCCCGCACGCATGCTCGCGACCAGCTCCCGCAGTTGCGCGAGGTGCGAACTCGGCACGTCCGCGCCGAAGTCCCGCCAGGCCGCCGCCTCGGTGTCCGGCACGTCCGGTGCCGGGGTGATGCGCCAGTTGTCGTTGCTGTGCCCGTAAAGATGGGTGAGCTCGACGGTGGCACGCTCGCAGTCGATGCGGATACGGCTCACCTCGTCCGGGCTCAGGACACTGTTGACCACGGTGGCCATCGCGCCGCTCGCGAAGCGGACGAGGGCGGTCGAGACGTCCTCCGTCTCCACGTCGTGCACCAGACGTCCGGCCATCGCCCGCACCTCGCTCCACGGCCCCAGCAGGTCGAGCAGCAGATCCATCTGATGGATGCCGTGCCCCATCGCGGGCCCGCCGCCCTCGGTCGCCCAGCGTCCGCGCCAGGGCACGGCGTAGTAGTCGGCATTGCGGTACCAGGTGGTCTGGCAGTGCGCGACCAGCGGACGTCCCATGGCCTGCTCGGCGATCAGCCGCCGTACATGCTGTGCGCCCGAGCCGAAGCGGTGCTGGAAGACGATCGAGGCGTACGGGCCTCCGTCCGTCCCCTCCTCCGCCTCGACGGCGTCGAAGTCGGCGAGCGTCGGTACGGGCGGCTTCTCGCACCAGACCCAGGCGCCGGCGCGCAGCGCGGCGACGGTCTGCTCGCGGTGCAGGGTCGGCGGGGTGCAGATGGCGACCAGGTCGGGCCGCTGCTCTTCGAGCATCCGGTCCAGATCGGTGTACGCGTGCGGGATGCCCGCCTCGGCACAGAACTCCCGGACCGCGCCCTCGGCGATGTCGACCGCGGCGACGATCTCCGTCTCGCCCTCCTCTGCGAGCCGCGCGAGCGCCGGGTAGTGGCTTCCGCGCGCGATGGCGCCGGCGCCGATGATGGCGGCCTTGATACGGCGGCCGTCGAACGGGTCCACCGGACGGTTCGGGGAGGTCTCGGGGCTGCTTGCGGTGCGGGATGTGCTCATGTACGTGATCAGCGCTCCACCGGACGTGACGTCAGACGTTGGCCAACGCATGATGACACCGAGCGAACCCTGGCGGCAGCAAGCGCTTTCCCCTCCACTGCAACGTATGCGGCGGTCCAGCGGCCGGTCAACACCCCGGTCACACGATGGACAACGTTGCCTCACACCCGGGGGCGCGATCACCCTCGTACGCCTCCTCGCGCCCGCTCGTACGCCTCCTCGCGCCGGCTCGCACGCCTCCTCACGCCCGCCCGCACATCTGCCCGCACGCCTGCGAAACCCCTGTGGCCGGGCTGTCACAGGGGGGCGCTACGCTGCCACCAACACCCGTGATCACCGCCGACGGCGGCACGGCGTGCCCATCGCTCCTCCCACGATCAGCACTTGGACCACGTAACTTCATGTCTTGGTTTGAATCCCTCATCCTCGGACTTGTCCAGGGGCTGACCGAGTTCCTTCCCGTCTCCTCCAGCGCGCATCTGCGGCTGACCGCCGCCTTCGCGGGCTGGGAGGACCCGGGCGCCGCGTTCACCGCGATCACGCAGCTCGGTACGGAGGCCGCGGTACTGATCTACTTCCGCAAGGACGTCGGACGGATTCTCGCGGCGTGGTTCCGCTCGCTCACGAACAAGGCGATGCGCGGGAACCACGACGCGCAGATGGGCTGGCTGGTGATCGTCGGCTCGATTCCGATCGGCGTGCTCGGGGTGACGCTCAAGGACCAGATCGAGGGGCCGTTCCGCGATCTGCGGATCACCGCGACCATGCTGATCGTGATGGGCATCGTCATAGGCGTCGCCGACCGGCTCGCGGCGCGCGACGAGACGGGCGGGAAGCACCGGGCGGCCAAGCAGCGCAAGACACTTGAGGACCTGAACGTCAAGGACGGCCTGCTCTACGGCGCCTGCCAGGCGATGGCGCTGGTCCCCGGCGTGTCCCGGTCGGGCGCGACCATCAGCGGCGGTCTGTTCATGGGCTACACGCGCGAGGCGGCGGCCCGCTACTCCTTCCTCCTCGCCATGCCGGCCGTCCTCGCCTCCGGCACCTTCGAACTCAAGGACGCGGCGGCGGAAGGCAATGTCTCCTGGGGCCCGACGATCTTCGCCACGATCATCGCGTTCGGCGTCGGTTACGCCGTCATCGCATGGTTCATGAAGTTCATCTCCCACAAGAGCTTCATGCCGTTCGTCTGGTACCGGATCGCGCTCGGCATCGTCATCATCGCGCTGGTCGCGACGGGCGGACTGAGCCCGCACGCGGCGGAGTCGGCGGGCTGACGGCTGACGCCGCGCAGTCGGCGGGGGCGACGGCTGACGCGCCGGGCACCCCCGACACCCTTCACACCCCTGGCGCCCCCGGCGCCCCCGGCGTCCCCGGCGTCCCCGGCAGGGCGAGCGCCCAGGGTTCCTCCTCGATCCGCGCCCCGTTGGCGACGTACGCGATCGTCCGGTACCAGCCCGCGAGGACCAGCAGCTCCAGGGCCTCCTGTTCGCCGAGATGCTCGCGCAGTCCGCTCCACACCGCGTCGCTCACGCGCGCGGTGGCGTGGAGTTCGTCGACGGCCCTGAGCAGGGCGGTCTGCCGAGCGGACCAGGCCGGGTCGTCGGGTGTACCGGTCGCGGTGAGGGTGACCTGTTCCGGGGTGAGACCGGCCGTCTCCGCGTACGTCGCCATGTGGACGCCCCACTCGTAGGAGCACCCGGAGCGGGCGGCGACGCGGGCGATCACCAACTCGCGGTCGGCGTCGCCCAGTCGGCCGTGGACAAGCAGGCCCGCACCCAACGCCCGCATGCGCGACGCCAGTTCGGGATGGCGCTCCAGGACCTTGAACAGCATGAGGGGCTCACGCGCGACGCCGGGCGGCATCCACCGGTGCAACGCGCGGTCGGTCTCGGGCTCATAGGGCGGCGTGACGCCGTCGATGCGCTGCTTCATGTCCCTCACCCTTGCGCTTCGGAAATCGAAGCGCAAGGGTGAGGGGTGAGCAACTGCCATGGAGAGGTACTCACTTGGGCACGACCCCCGAGCCGGAGCGGACCGCCACCGACAGCGGTGCGCCCGACCACACCGCCCACGACAACCCGGCGTCGGACACCCCCGCCCCCGGCCGCCCGGTACGCGGTTCGGCCACCGGCCGTCCCGTCATGGCCGCCCTGGACCTCCTCGGCCGGCGCTGGACGCTGCGCGTCATCTGGGAACTCCACCGCGGCGGCGCCCCGATCGGCTTCCGCGACCTCCAGCGCCGCTGCGACGGCATGTCCTCCAGCGTGCTGTCCACCCGTCTCGGGGAACTCCGCGAGGCGGGCATCGCGGCGCCGACGGCCCAGTCGGCCTGGCGTCTCACCCCGCTGGGCGACGACTTGGTGACCGCGATGGGGCCCCTGCTGGACTGGTCCCACGCCTGGGCCACGAGAGCCGCGAGACAGTGACCCGCGCCCCCCTGCCGACGCCGACTGGGCGTTGTGGGCCCTCACTTGGGATTACCGCAAGACAGCCACCCGCTCGCACTTGGCCCCGCGACTGCTCGACGTGACGGATCGACTGAGCCCGGCCCGGTCGGCCGTGACGAACCACATACGGGATGAGTAGCCGACCGGTAGCGCAGTGTCAGTCCTTGCCCCTAGGCTTGTGCGCATGTCCCCCGATTTCACTCCCCCTGGTTCCGTGCGGTCCGCTGCGGCGTTAAACGAGCAGATCCGCGCCCTGTGGATGCGCGCGGGCGGTTCCCTGTCCGCCCAGGAGCGGGCGGAATACGAACTGCTGGTCGTGAAGTGGGCGGAAGCGATACGGGGAGAGGTCGTCGAGGCGGCATGAGAGCCGCGGGGCAGCCGCCCACCGGGCCTGCCGACCGGGCCTCCGACCGGCAGTTGAAGCCGGCGCCCCGTCACCGCCCCCGGACGCCCGAAGCACCACCCCCATCGTGCGCGACGAGTTGAGTGCACCCCGGTGTCGACCATCCCGGGTGCGACCGTGTCGACGCGGATGGAATCACCGGCAACAGCGGCGCCACGCCCACGCGAAGCCCTCGCGGCAGGGGGCAGTCACGGGTCGGGCCCGCGACGCCCTCAGCCTCGTAGTCAGCTCGGTTGGCCAACCGCCCGCAACGGACACCCGGTGTCGACTCGCGTAGCGAGTTCAGCCCGCAGGATGGTGAGTTCGGCCATGCGGGCGTCGATGACCTGGATCTTCTGCTCGAACAGCATGGACAGTGCCCCCGCGGCGTCCGGCGCCTCCCGCAGTTCCTCGCCGTGCCGCGCGATCTCCGCCAGAGAGAATCCAAGCGTCTGCGCAGTGCGGACGTACTGCAGCCATGGCACCGCCTCTGGCGGGAAGTCGCGATAGCCGTTGGCCAGCCGCCGACCCGTCACGAGGCCGATCTTCTCGTAGAACCGAATGGCGTCTCTGCTCATGCCCGCCTGCGCGGCCAGCTCTCCGATACGCATGACCCTCCGTCGGATGGTGGGCTTGACCTTGGACCGTACTCCACTGTTTAGCGTGAGGCGTCGCTCTCCCGAGACCAGTTGGAGCCTCACGGTGATCCGAACCATCGCCCCCGAACGCCCCGCCTATCTTCGCGCCGTACGCGCAAGCGCCTGGTACGACCTCGTCGTTACTGCGGGCTTCGCGACGCCGTGGACCTACACGCTGGTGCACGATGCGCTGTCATCGTCGGGCAACGCACTCGGGCTGGGCGCCCTGCCCGAACTCGACCCGGTGCAGATCCTGTACGCGAATCTGATGGGCTCGGTCGTGGTGGTCTGGGCTGTCCTGCGCATCGTCCGGCCGCTGGCGGTGCACGGACTGCTCGACGGCATCGCGCGCACGCTGTTCGCGGCGTGGCAGGCGTACGCGCTGGCCCACGGTGCCACGCGGCTGCTGTGGATGTTCTTCGGCGTCGAGGTGATGTTCGGCCTCGTCCAGCTTGTGCCGTGGTGGCGAACCCGGAACACGAACCTGTCGCACACCGAAGCCGGCCCGGCCGTTGGGCATCCACTCAGCGCAGAGGGCCGGTGACACCCGGATCCAAGTCAAGACACGTTCACGGCCCTTCCCTCGATGGCACACCGCCACCGCGCCTCAGCTTCAGCCTCGGCCTCGGCCCTCAAAACCGATCCCGCTTCCCCAATGGACGATCTACCATGCTGCTCAATGCTTTGAGCCGGGCGGATGGTTCGAGCGAAGCTTCCTGAGCCGGCGGACACCTGCGCGCGCTCAACAATCAAGCGAGTGGGGAAAACAGTGGTTCGCCCATCACGAGTCGGCACCGCTATTGCCATGCTCATGACATTCTCGGCCCTCGGGGCATGCGCATCCGAGCAGGACTCCCGGGCAGGCGCGTCGGAAGAGACCACGACGGCCGGTGCACAGGACAAACCGTTGAGCAAGGCGGACCTGGAGCGGGCGGCGATCACGGACAAGGATCTCGACGGCTACGAAATCAACCGGATCCTGGCCGCTCCCTCGGCGTCTCACAGGACGGCGGATCCTGCCAACTGCGGGCCCGTCGTTCAGGCACTGGGCGGAAGCAGCGGCTTCACAGCCACCGCACGCGTCGGCCGGGTGATTTTTTCGAAGAAGCACGGCCCCGGAGCATCCATGATCCTCTCGTCACACGGCGCCGGGGATGCCGCGCGGGTGATCGACGCGTTCCGCGCGGCCGCCAAGCGGTGCAAGACCTTCAAGGACATCCGGGCGGACTTCCGCTACAGCGACGCCGAACTCCAGCCCGACCCCGGCTACGGCGATGAATCAGTGTCCCTGCGGCTCACACAGCTCGCGGCGGACAGCGAGGACGAGGAGCCCATCCGGGTTCCCTACACGGTCGTCGCCGTTCGGCAGGGCGCGACGGTCGCCATGTTCTACGAGTTCAACCTCCCCCGAGGGCCAAGGGGCAAGGACCCGGCCGTCGTACCGGAAGCGATCATCAGGACACAGCTGACCAAGCTCAGCAAACTGGGGCTTTCCAAGTGATGGTGGTCAAGCGGTGGTTGGGAGGTCTGTGGCCTTGAACCTGAATGATCACTACCAACCGTTGCCGCTCAAGCAAGCGCCGAGGAGAAGTGACCCCCATGAGACTGGTCTCCGACCCCGGGTACGGCGAAGTGGATCTCTCGGCGTCGGCGGAAGAACTTTCGCAGTTGGCAAGCGCGGTGGCCCAGGGCGAGGGGCTGCTCAGCTCCACCTCTTCGCCGGGCAGCGACGCCCTGGCCGGGGTCGAGGTCAAAGCGACTTCAGGCCCTGGCGTCCTCATCCACCGGGACGCAGAGCGGCAGATCCTTGTGATCAGCGGTGACTCCGCCAGCAGGGCAGTACTGGCGGAGAACCTGCGGGACATGGCCACCGCCGAGGACGGCGGTCACCTCCACATCGGCTACTTCCCTGGGCACTTCTACCTCGCCGAAGGGTCACTGCCCCTGGTGGTCAACAGCCCGCACGGGGGCATGCCAACCCGGTGAGTGGGCAGTTGGTCGCTGCGATCAGTGATCGCAGGCGACCAGCGACCAGCGCTTGGAACGCACGCCGTACCTACGCGCCCAGCAGGCACGCGGGCGTCACGGCTCATGCGGCCTGGGAAATGATCACTGGCGGCATCTCATGTGGCTGGTCCGAACGCTGTCATGCGGATGCCACCACCTCGCCGGCCATGACCTGGGGAGGGTTGGGGAGCAGTGACGCAAGGTTGTCCCGCACGAAGTCCGCAGCCCTCGAGATCGATTCCTCTGCACCGACCTGGTCCTGGAAAACGCTGGCCGAGATCATCACTCCGTCCCCGGCATCGATCCAGTAGTAGGACACGAAGCCGGAGACCTGGCGCATGAGCGGCACGAACCCCTCGTTCACGAGACGTGCCGCCTCGGCCGAATCGGTCACCCCTTCGTACCGCCGGACTGCTGCGTACATCGCCAAGCTCCTCACGGCGTTCTGGATTCGTCCTGCTGAGACGTCGTACCCCTGCGACGGCTGCCTGGCTCATGAGGCGTCCGGCAATCACCTGAAGGGCCGCCTTGGGTGATCCGAACGGCGGCCGCCGGCCCGGACACACGGCCCTGCGCTCTCTTCTGCGAAGTCTGTGCGCTCCGCGCTCTCCGGGCTCACCGCGCTCTCCGAGAGCTCCGCAAGCGATTGATCATTCATGGGCAACAGGGTCCATAGAGTGAACCCACGGCGGCCACCGAAGATCAGACGCCGAATATCACCGCACGGCCCTTGGCGTGGCTCGCCCCGTAGCCAACACTGAGCCGATGACGCAGCGTGTGGAGCTCGCGACCGTGATGGACCGGTTCGCCGTGGACGGACTCGTCACCGAGTACGCGGTGACGGTGGACGACGGCGACTGGGAGGCGTATCGGGGGCTGTTCGCGCCGGACGGACGGGCGGACTACCGCTCGGCCGGCGGCATCGAGGGGGACGCGGCCCAGGTCGCGGGGTGGCTCGCGCAGAGTATGCAGCTGTTCCCGATGCGCCAGCATCTGATCGTCAACCGGCGGGTGCGGTTCGGGGTCCTTGATCAGGACACCGGCGACACGGCCCGGGTCCAGGCGGACTACATCAATCCGATGAGGTTCGCGGGACACGACGGCGGATCCACCGCCCCCGACTTCGTGTGCGGCGGCCGTTACGCCTTCGGACTGGTGCGTACGGACGACGGCTGGCGGCTGCGCCATGTGGTCGTCCAGGAGAAGTGGCGCCGCACCCCGCAGAAACATCACGAGCCCGCGGCCACCTGAGCCGACCGTCTCGCGACGAAGCCTGCCGGCGACGCCCGAACGCCGGAACGGGCCTCTTCCGATGCCCTCTGTCGGAGATCGTCCACGACGCGCACACTGGAAGCACGCACCGGGGAGGGAGGCGCTGCATGACGAGGCCCGAAGACTGGCTGGTCTCCCCCTGGCGACGCGGGGTCGTCGCCGCGCTGGCGGGCGCGCTGCCCGTATTCACCTTCCCGGCACCGTCGTGGTGGTGGTTCGCCTACGTCGCCCTCGTGCCCTGGATCCTGCTGGTCCGCTCGGCCCCGACGGGCAGGCGGGCCGCGTACGACGGCTGGCTCGGTGGGCTGGGCTTCATCCTGGCCGTGCACCACTGGCTGCTGCCGAGCCTGCATGTGTTCACGGTGGTCATAGCGGCGCTGCTCGGTGCGCTGTGGGCGCCCTGGGGCTGGCTCGTCCGGCGGTTCCTCGCCGGTGTGCCCTCGCCGGGACGGGTCGGTGCCGGGCTCCTGGTGCTGCCGTCCGGCTGGCTGATGGTCGAACTCGTCCGGTCCTGGCAGGGGTTGGGCGGCCCGTGGGGTCTGCTCGGCTCCAGCCAGTGGCAGGTGGCGCCCGCGCTGCGGCTGGCCTCGGTCGGCGGGGTGTGGCTGCTGAGCTTCCTGGTGGTCGCGGTCAATGTCGCGGTCGCCGTGCTGGTCTCGGTGCGTGAGTCCCGTATGCCCGCCGTGGCCGGGCTGGTCGCGACGGCCGCCGCGACCTCGGCGGCGTGGGTGTGGTCGCCGCGCCCGGAGGCCGACGGCCGGGTCCGGATCGCCGTCGTACAGCCCGGTGTGGTGGACGGCAGCGGCAGCGGCGACAAGCGCTTCGCGCGCGAGGAGGCGCTCACCCGCACGCTCGCCGGGCGCCACCTCGATCTGGTCGTCTGGGGCGAGAGCAGCGTCGGCTTCGATCTGACCGACCGGCCCGACCTGGCGAACCGGCTCGCCGCGCTGTCCCGGCTGACCGGCGCCGACATCATGGTGAACGTCGACGCGCGCCGCTCCGACCACCCGGGCATCTACAAGAGTTCGGTCCTGGTGGGACCACAGGGCCCGACCGGCGCCCGCTACGACAAGATGCGGCTCGTGCCCTTCGGCGAGTACATACCCGCGCGTTCCCTGCTCGGCTGGGCGACCTCGGTGGGCAAGGCCGCGGGCGAGGACCGCAGGAAGGGCACCGAGCAGGTCGTGATGAACGTCGGGCACGGACTGCGCGTCGGCCCGATGATCTGCTTCGAGACGGCCTTCCCCGACATGAGCCGCCATCTGGCCCAGGATGGCGCCGAGGTCCTTCTCGCGCAGTCGTCGACGTCGACTTTCCAGCAGAGCTGGGCGCCGGAGCAGCACGCCTCGCTCGCCGCGCTGCGGGCCGCCGAGACCGGCCGCCCGATGGTGCACGCGACGCTGACCGGCGTCTCCGCCGTCTACGGCCCGAGCGGCGAGCGCATCGGCTCCTGGCTCGGCACGGACGCGAGCACGACGATGGTGTACGACGTGCCGCTGGCCCGGGGTGTCACGCCGTACGTCCGGTTCGGCGACTGGCCGGTGCACGGGGCCCTGCTGGTGCTGGCGGCGCTCTGCGCGATGGAGGGCACCCGCGCGTTCAGACTGCGGCGCTCCGCTCCTGCACCGCACGCACCACGCGCTCGCACAGCTCATGGGTCGCCAGCGCGTCCCGGGCGCTGAGCACCTTGCCCGCGCGGACGGCGTCGAGGAACGCGAGCACCGCCTGCTCGATGCCGCGCTGCCGGGCCACCGGCACCCAGTCCCCGCGCCGTCGCACGGTCGGCTGCCCCTTGTGGTCGATCACCTCGGCGAGGTTGACCACCTGACGCTTGGTGTCCTGGCCCGAGACCTCGAGGATCTCCTCGTTCGAGCCGCTGAGCCGGTTCATCACACCGAGCGCCGTGAAGCCCTCCCCGGCCAGTTGCAGCACGACATGGTGCAGCAGTCCGTCCTCGACGCGGGCCCGCACGGTCACGTCGTCGACCGGCCCCGGCGCCAGGAACCGCAGGGTGTCCACGACGTGGATGAAGTCGTCGAGGACCATCGTGCGGGCCTCCTCGGGCAGCCCTATGCGGTTCTTCTGCATCAGGATCAGCTCACGGGGGTGATCGGCGCACTGCGCGTACCCGGGGGCGTAACGCCGGTTG
This sequence comes from Streptomyces sp. NBC_00775, assembly GCF_036347135.1. Lineage (NCBI taxonomy): Bacteria > Bacillati > Actinomycetota > Actinomycetes > Kitasatosporales > Streptomycetaceae > Streptomyces > Streptomyces sp. NBC_00775. Next base: position 9,146,472 of record NZ_CP108938.1, on the reverse strand, counting down.
AAGCCGACGGCGAGACTGACGTTCCGCTCCTCCGCGAGCCGCACGAGCCGCTCCGAGTCGGCGAGTTCGTACGCCAGCGGCTTGTCCACGTACGTCGGTACGCCCGCCTCCAGCAGGCTCGTGACGATCTCGGGGTGCGCGACGGTGGCCGCGTGCACGAACGCCGCGTCGAGATTCTGCGCCAGCAGCTCCGCCAGGTCCCTGTGACGCTGCCCCTCCGGAAGGTGGAGGCTGTCGCCGACCTGGGCGAGCGTCGCCGGCGTCCGCGTCTGAAGATGCAGCTCGACCCCCGGCTGCACACCGAGCACCGGCAGATACGCCTTCTGCGCGATGTCACCGAGTCCGATGCAGCCGACCTTCACAGGGGTCTCCTCAAGGGGTGCGTTCCGGGTACCTGACCTCGTCGGAAGCATACGGCTGCCCGGGCGGCCACCAGTCCCGCATGCCGTACAAGCTGCGCGGGAAGAGCGCGGGTGTGGCCCTGGACTGCGCGGCGATCACGGTGTCGCGTACGGCGGCGCCCACACGATTGCTCATCCGGTTGACCCTGGCGATCTGGACGGCCGTCCGGGCGATGGCGGTCGTACGGGGCAGGCGGTCCGCCGTGTACGCGGCCAGGCTCGAACCAGTCACCGAACCGGCGCAGGAGCTCCCGCTTCTCGTCGTCGGCGGCCCGCTGCCCCGCGGGGCGAGGGGACGAGGGCGGCGGCAGCGATTCCCGGGTCGGCTGACCCGTCAACCCGCGCCGGCTGTACACCCGCATGATCAAGAAGTACGCCCGGCGCCGGGTCACCCTGCCGACGACGACACCCACCGGAGGAGCGGAAGGATCACCCGTGCGGGGCATCCTGCGCTCGTCCGCTCCCCAAAGAGGGCCGGACACAGCAGAGTTGCGCGGGTGCATCGAACGACGACGACCGCAACGCTCCTGGTCACCGTGGCCGTCACCGCCCTCTCCGGGTGTGTGACCGTCCAGCGACCGTCCGCCTCCGGCCCGCCGACCGCGCCGTCCCGGCCCTCCGCCCCGCGCACGGACGGCGAGGCCGAGCCACAGATCGTGCAGGCACCGGCGCGGGAGGCGCTGGAGCTCATCGGGCCGTCCCGCAAGCCCTCACCGAGCGCGGCGTCGCCGCACCGCGCGGCTCCCCCACCGGCCGCCGCCGCACCGGTGATCCCTCCGCGCCGCCACCCCACCCCGCATCCCGAGCCCCGGCGCCCCGAGCGCCGCGTCGCCGTCCCGCCGGTTTCTCCCGAGGTGCCGAAGAACCCGGATGTGTGCGCCCTCGGAAAAACGTACGGGGGCTGGAAGGCGGACAGCCCGGAGGCGGTCATCTGCAAGGGGGCATATGGGAATTGACAGAGCCGACGCCTGCGCAGAGCGGGTGCGTGGCCGCATGGCTGCGCCGCGCTGCCTGTGAAGCCCGCACCGAACCCTCGTGAGGGGGCGAGCCGTTACCGGAGCTCTGTGAGGAGGCGACGGTGACGGACCGGCGTCGCAGCCGCCGGGGCACACTAGGGCCGCTGTCTCGGTGGCCCCAGCGTCTCCCCTCCGGGTCCCCCGAAGCGATCGGGACTGCCGCCCTCCCTCGATGTCCCGTCCCCGTCGAGTCTCAGCTCCAGGCGGCCGATCGCCGCGCGGACACCGTCCCCGTAGCTGTCGTCCCCGAGGGCGCCGACCGCGCCGCGGGCCCGGCGCAGATGGCTGCGGGCGGCCTCGGAGCGGCCGAGCTTCACATAGTCGGCGGCCAGGTTCAGATGCAGCGACGGGTAGAACGCGCGCACCGCGAGCGACTGGTGGTGCTCGGCGACCCGCCCGTCGCCGAGTTCCTCGGCCGCCGACAACGCCCTGAGGTCCCAGGCGAGTTCGTCCGAAGGGTCGTCCTGCGTGTCGGCCATGTAGTGCGCCAGTGTGCAGCGGTGCAGGGGGTCGCCGTCCTCGCCGATCTCGACCCACAGGTCGAGGAAGCGGCCGCGAGCCTCCTCGCGGTCACCGCCGTGGTGCAGCATGACGACCTGCCCGATCCGGGTCATCATGGCGTCCGGCGCCGCCTGCTCCTGTTGCTCCGCCACCGCGTCCTCCAGGCTCGTCACTGTCCCTCACGACGCTAACCGGAGCCACTGACAATCACGCTCAGGCGCCCCCGTACGCCGCTGGGCCAGGCTGGTGACGGCCGGACCGGGCCCCGCCCGGCCCGGCCGCCCCTCGGCCGTGTCAGCCCAGGTCGGGAATCCGCCAGTCGATCGGCTCGTGGCCCTGCCGGGCCACCGCCTCGTCGATCTGCGTGAACGGATGCGAGCCGAAGAACTTCTTCGCGGACAGCGGTGAGGGGTGCGCCCCCTTCACCACCACGTGCCGCTCCTCGTCGATCAGCGGGAGCTTCTTCTGCGCGTAGTTGCCCCACAGCACGAAGACCGCCGGGTCGGGCCGGTCGGCGACGGCGCGGATCACCGCGTCCGTGAACTTCTCCCAGCCCTTGCCCTTGTGCGAGTTGGCCTCACCGGAGCGCACGGTCAGCACCGCGTTGAGCAGCAGCACGCCCTGCTCGGCCCACGGCATCAGATAGCCGTTGTCCGGGATCGGGGTGCCCAGCTCCTCCTTCATCTCCTTGTAGATGTTGCGGAGCGAAGGCGGGGTCTTCACGCCCGGGCGGACCGAGAAGCACAGGCCGTGCCCCTGGCCCTCGCCGTGGTACGGGTCCTGACCGAGGATCAGCACCTTCACCTTCTCGTACGGCGTCGCGTCGAGGGCGGCGAAGACCTCCTCCCGCGGAGGGTAGACGGGACCCTTCGCGCGCTCCTCCTCGACGAACTCGGTGAGTTCCTTGAAGTAGGGCTGCTGCAGCTCCTCGCCCAGGACGCCGCGCCAGGACTCGGGCAGCATGGCGATATCGGTCACGTCAACTTCCTCCGATGTGCGGTCACTTCCAGACCACAGAACCTACCGTCGCCCACTGACAATCGGCTCCGGCCCCCGGTCCACCAGGTGGTCTCGCAGTCCGCCACCGGCTCGCCCCGCCGCGCGCTACCAGCTGGTTTTGCGGTGCAGCTCCCACATCGTCATGATCGTCGAGGGGTCCAGGGCCCGCTCGCCGCCCGAGATGTCCTCGCTCGCGGCGACGTACTGCTTGCCCTGCCACAGCGGCAGCAGCCGAGCGTCGTCGACGAGGATCTGCTGGGCCTCCTCGAACTCCTTCACCACGGCGCCGCGGTCGCTCTCGCCGCGCGACTCGGGCAGCAGGGTGTTGGTGATCCGCGGGGCCGGATAGGGCGTACCGAGCGCGTTCTGCTCGCCCACGAAGGGCGCGATGAAGTTCTCGGCGTCCGGGAAGTCGGGGAACCAGCCGCGCCCGAACACCGGGTACTCGCCCTTGCGGTAGCCCGCTTCGTACGTCTTCCAGGGGCGGCTCCGGAGCGTGACGCGGAACAGGCCGGAGCCTTCGAGCTGGCTCTTGAGCTCCTGGAACTCCGGAGCGGTCTCGGAGCCGTAGCGGTCGGTCGTGTACCAGAGGGTCAGCGGGACGCGTTCGTTGATGCCCGCCTCCAGGAGGATCTTGCGGGCCTTGGACGAACTGGGGTCCCCGTAGTCGTCGAAGAAGCCGGTGGTGTGCCCGGTCAGGCCCGCGGGGACCATGGAGTACAGCGGATCGACGGTGTCCTTGTAGACCTTGTGCGCGATCGCGGGCCGGTCGACGACCTGGGCGATCGCCTTGCGGACCGCGAGCTTTCTGGCCCACGGGTCCTTCGGGTTGAACACCAGGTAGCTGATCTCGGTGCCGGCGCCTTCGAGGAGCTCAATGCCCTTCTGGGAGTCGGGCCCCTTGAGGGCGACGATGTCCGAGGCCGCGAGTCCGCGGTAGGTGACGTCGATCTTCTTGTCCCTGAGGGCCTTGACCATCTGGGCCGAGTCGGGGAAGTAGCGGATGGTGACCGCGTCGTTCTTGCGCTGGGCGAAGCCGTCGTAGTGGTCGTTCCTGACGAGTTCGGCCCGCTTGCCCTCCTCGTAGGACCGGAGGCTGTACGGCCCGGACCCGAAGACCTTGCCGTCCTTGCGCAGGGCGTCGGCGGGGTAGTCGTCGGGGTCGACGATCGACATGGCGGGGGTGGCCAGGACGAACGGGAAGGTGGCGTCCGGCTTGTTGAGGTGGAAGACGATCTCGCGGTCGCCCAGCACCTGTACCCGGTCGAGACTGCCGAGCAGGCCCGCCGGACCGCCGGGTACGGCGATCTTCCTGATCCGGTCGATCGAGTGCTTGACGGCCCGCGCGTCGAGCGTGTCCCCGTCGGAGAACTTCATGTTCGGGCGCAGTACACAGCGGTACGTGCGATTGGACGCGTTCGTGAACGCGCAGCTCTCGGCCGCGTCGGGCTGAGGTGTGACGGCGCCGTCGGGGTAGCCGAGCAGCGTCTGGTAGATGTTGCGGAACAGCTCCCAGGAGCCGTCCCAGGAGGCGGCCGGGTCCAGCGTGCTCGGGGCACTGGTGGTGCCCACCACGATCGGTCCCTTGTCGTCGGACGACCCCGAGGAGAGAACGCCACACCCAGCCACCAGGGTTATGGACGTGATCGCCGCCAGCTGTCGTAGACATCGGTTCCGGTTGAACACGCGCACGCTCCTCGATCTGCCGTACCAAGGGTCGGCAGACCATACCGCAGTGCCCTGCCGGTGGAACCATGTTCCCGGCAGGGCACTTGATCAGCGCGGATGTGACTACGTTGTCAGGCTTCTGTGGACCCCTTGTCGAAGCCTTCGTCGAATCGGTGCTCGGTCGACACCGTCGTAGTTTTTGTCAACCCTCCACAAACCGAGGGTCGCTGGACGCCGCGCCGAGTGCGGGGCGGCGCGGGCTACTCCACCCCGGCGTTCAGGAACATGCCGCCGTCGACCACGAGCGTCTGACCTGTGACCCAGTCCGACTGCTGCGAGGTGAGGAACGCGGCGGCGCCGCCGATGTCGGAGGGCACCCCGAGCCTGCCGAGCGGGTAGGCCGCGGCCGCCTCCGCCTCACGGCCCTCGTACAGCGCCGCGGCGAACTTGGTCTTCACCACGGCGGGCGCGATCGCGTTGACCCGCACCTTGGGCGCGAACTCGTGCGCCAGCTGCACGGTCAGGTTGATCATGGCGGCCTTGCTGATGCCGTACGCACCGATGAACGGCGAGGGGGCGAGGCCCGCGACGGAGGCGATGTTGACGATCGCGCCGCCGTTCTCGCTCTGCCAGGCCTTCCAGGTCTGCTGGGCGAAGCCGAGCGCCGAGACGACGTTGGTCTCGAAGACCTTGCGCGCCACATTGAGGTCCAGGTCGGCGATCGGCCCGAACACCGGGTTCGTACCGGCGTTGTTGACCAGGAAGTCGACGCGCCCGAAGGCCTCCATGGTGCGCTCGACGGCGTGGGCCTGGTGGGCTTCGTCGTGGGCCTTGCCGGCGACGCCGATGACGCGGTCGGAGCCGAGCGCCTCGACGGCCTCCTTCAGGGCGTCCTCGTTGCGGCCGGTGATGCAGATCCGGTCGCCGCGGGCGACCATGGCCTCCGCGACGCCGTAGCCGATGCCGCGGCTCGCGCCCGTGATGAGCGCGACCTTGCCCGAGAGTTCGGGAAGTGTGGTCATGTCCGTGCCTCCCGGCCTTAGTTGAGCGGCCCGCCGGCCACGTACAGCACCTGGCCGGAGACGAATCCGGCGGCCTCGCCGGTGAAGAAGGCGATGGCGTTGGCGATGTCGTCGGGGTTGCCGACGCGCTGGACCGGGATCTGGGTGGCGGCCGCGGCCTGGAAGTCCTCGAAGTCCATGCCGACGCGGGCGGCGGTGGCGGCGGTCATGTCGGTGACGATGAAGCCGGGCGCGACGGCGTTCGCGGTGACGCCGAACTTGCCGAGCTCGATGGCGAGGGTCTTGGTGAGGCCCTGCAGACCGGCCTTGGCGGTGGAGTAGTTGGCCTGGCCGCGGTTGCCCAGCGCCGAGGACGAGGAGAGGTTGACGATCCGGCCGAACTTGGCGTCCACCATGTGCTTCTGGCAGGTCTTCGCCATCAGGAAGGCGCCGCGCAGGTGCACGTTCATGACCGTGTCCCAGTCGGACGCGCTCATCTTGAACAGCAGGTTGTCGCGGAGCACGCCCGCGTTGTTCACCAGGATCGTCGGCGCACCGAGCTCCTCGGCGATCCGCGCGATCGCGGCCTCGACCTGGGCCTCGTCGGAGACGTCACAGCCGACGGCGATGGCCTTGCCGCCGGCGGCGGTGATCTTCTCGACGGTGTCCTTGCACGCGGCCTCGTCGAGGTCGATCACCGCGACGGCGCGGCCCTCCGCGGCCAGTCGTACGGCGGTCGCGGCACCGATGCCGCGCGCGGCACCGGTGACTACGGCGACGCGCTGCTCAGTGGTGGACATTGCTGGTTCTCCTCGCCCTTGAAAAGCCCTGCGGCCTGACATGCCCTGCGGCTCACACGGTACGCCCCTGCGGTGAGCGACCGCTTAGTACCTTCAGCAGACGTGACGCTAGAAGCCCTGGCACTCGGTGTCAACGGCACACCACGCCGGTGTGATCCATTACCTGACCAGCAACTGGAGCAACCGCTCCGTCTCGGCCTCCGGATCGGCGGTCAGTCCGGTGTGCACGGGCCCCGGCTGGACGACCGTCGATCGCGGAGCGATCAGCCAGCGAAACCGCCGCCCGGCGTCGTCGCGCGCCGCCTGACCTGCCGCTTCACCGCCCGCACAGACCCCCTCAACAGCACGCAGCGCGGCCCGTACGCCCGCCACGTCCGCCTCCGGGTCGAGCGCCCGCAGCTTGGTCTCGTCCAGATGCGTACGCACCCCGACGTAGGACTTGGCGCGGCAGTACACCAGCACGCCCGCGTTGAAGCACTCGCCGCGCTCGACCCGCGGCACGACACGCAGCAACGCGTACTCGAAGACGTCCCGCTCGCTCACTTGTCCCCCTCGATGCCGTCGATGCCCTTGATCCGCTCGTGGATGACAGCGGCGCGCGCCAGGAGCGGCTGCGCGTAGGCGCGGCGCAGCGCGTCGGCCGAGTCGAAGCCGGGCTCGTCCGCGAGCCACGCGTCGGGGATCTCGGCGGTCACCTCCGCGAGCAGTTCCTCGGTGACCAGCGGCGCCAGCTCGACGGCGGCGGAGGCGATGTCCGGCCCGAAGGACACGAGCGCGTGGTCGGAGACGTCGTACGGCTTGGCGGCGGAGGCCTCCGCGCCGGGCCAGTGGTGGTGCCAGATCATCGTGGCGCCGTGGTCGATGAGCCACAGATCGCCGTGCCACATCAGCAGGTTGGGGTTGCGCCAGGAGCGGTCGACGTTGTTGACGAGCGCGTCGAACCAGACGATCCGCCCGGCCTCCTCCGGGCTCACGCGGAAGGCGAGCGGATCGAAGCCGATCGCGCGCGTGAGGAAGTCCATCCCGAGGTTCAGCCCGCCGCTCGACTTCAGCAGCTCCTGGACCTCCTGGTCCGGCTCGCCGAGTCCCAGCACCGGGTCGAGGCCGATCGTCACCAGGCCGGGCACCCGCAGACCGAGCCGGCGGGCGAGTTCACCGCAGACGACCTCCGCCACGAGCGTCTTGCGCCCCTGTCCGGCGCCGGTGAACTTCATGACGTACGTCCCGAGATCGTCGGCCTCGACGAGCCCCGGCAGCGAGCCGCCCTCACGCAGCGGCGTGATGTAGCGGGTCGCGATGACTTCCTTGAGCATCGCCCCAGGCTACTGGGGTGGTCACGGACATCGGACGCGACCCGAGGGTGCCCGCCGCGTCCGCGTCCCGATGGGGTCGGCCCGGCTGTCGACCCGCTGTCGATGAGGGCCGGCCGGCTGTCGACCTGCTGTCGATTGAGCCAAGAAGTCCCCAACCCCCTGAACAGGGCACACGGGCGGAGCGTACTTCTCTACAGATCAGCATCACGTCCGTTGAAGGGAAAGTCGGCATGACCAGCGAATCGCTTCACCCCGTTCCGGCACCGGCACGCCGCACCGTCGTGGCGGCGGTCGGCGCGGCGGGACTCGCCGTCGCGCTGACCGCGTGCGGATCGGACGACAAGTCGTCGTCGGGCTCGTCCACGGCACAGGGTGCCGCCGCCGGAACCGAGATCGCCAAGACCTCCGACATCCCCGAGGGCGGCGGCAAGATCTTCAAGGACCAGGGCGTGGTGGTCACGCAGCCCACGGCGGGCACCTACAAGGCGTTCTCGTCCAAGTGCACTCACCAGGGCTGCGCGGTGTCGGGTGTCACCAACGGGGTGATCACCTGTCCGTGCCACAAGAGCGAGTTCTCCGTCACCGACGGCAGCGTGAAGAAGGGCCCCGCGACCCAGGCGCTGCCCGCCGAGAACATCACCGTGAGCGGGGACTCGATCAAGCTCGCGTGACCCCGGGGGAGTTCAGCGGCGCGGTCGCTTGAAGCAGGCCAGCACGTCGTCGGTCGCCGTGATGGTGGCGACCAGGGCGAGCGTGTTGCGGATCATCGCGGGGGTGTAGTCGGAGGGCACCCCCGCGATGGCGTCCGCGGGCACCACGGCGGTGTAGCCGCGGTTGACGGCATCGAACACGGCATTGGGGATGGCCACGTTGGCCGAGACACCGGTCACCACGAGGGTGCGACAGCCCAGGTTGCGCAGCAGCGGGTCCACGTCGGTGCCCGCGATCGGCGAAAGGCCGTGCAGCCGCCGTACGACGAAGTCCTCCTCGGCGACCTCGATGGGTGGCGCGACCCGCACGGCCGTGGTTCCCGTCAACTGCCGCACGGGCAGCCGCTCGGCCGCGCGGAACAGCCGGGCGTTGTGGTTGGCGCCCCGGCCGTCCGGGCGCCGCTCGGCGATCGCGTGGATCACCTGCACCCCGCTCTCGTGCGCGGCGGCCACCAGCCGGGCGACATTGGCGAGCGCACCCGAGGACCGCGCCTCCTTGGCGAGTTCGGGCAGCGCGCTGTCCTGGCCCACGACACCCTGTTGGCACTCGACGGTGAGCAGCACCGTGGTGGCGGGCGCGAGGAGTTCGCTGAGCTGTTCGTACGACGGCATGGCTCCCCTTGTTGTCGGAGGTCGGAGCGGGCGAGCGTAACGACCATTGCGTGGGGACGGAAGACGGCCCATGCTTTTCTGACGAGATGTCAGAGGATCTCTGTCGGCCCGGAAGAAGGCCGACGCGGAAGAAGAGGGGACCGCATGGCCGTCACTCAGCGCAGAGGCCGGAAGATCATGATGACTCCCGGCGAACTGGACGAGTTCCTCACCACCCAGCGCACCTGCCGCGTCGCGACGGTGTCGAAGGACGGCGCCCCGCATGTGAGCGCCCTCTGGTTCGCCTGGGACGGGGTCTCGCTGTGGCTGTACTCCGTGGTGCGCAGCAAGCGCTGGACGGAGCTGCGCCGCGACCCGCGGATCGCCGTGGTGATCGACTCCGGCGAGGACTACGGGGACCTGCGGGGCGTCGAGCTGTCCGGCACCGTGGAGTTCGTGGGCGAGGTCCCCCGCACCGGAGAACTGTGCGCCGAACTCGACGTCCCGGAGACCCTGTTCGCGCGCAAGAACTTCGGTCTGGAGGAGATGCCGCACGACGGCCGCCACGCGTGGGCGCGGTTGACGCCGGAGGCGATCGCTTCGTGGGACTTCCGGAAACTGCCGCCGATATAGCCCACTTCGAGGCGACTCGCTGTGGCGTAACTCGCTTCGACGCAGCGCAGTGCGGCGTAACTCGCTTACGCACAGCCCGCTTCCGTGGGGCTCGCTTCCCTCGGGTTCACTGCGTGTGGCTCACTTGACGGCCTCCCCGGCCCTGCGCAAGGCGTCCACCGCCGCCCTGATCGACGGCCGGCGGTCGGCGTCGGCTCGCCACACGACGTACACATGGCGGCGCACACGCTGCCGCACCGGCACGGTGACGACTCCCTCGGGCATCGGATTGCGGCCGAGGAGGGGGGCCACGCACACGCCGAGCCCCGCGGCGACCAGGCCGAGCTGGGTGTGCGTCTCCGCCGCGCGATGGCCGATATGCGGTTCGATGCCCTTGGAGCGCAGCGTGAACATCAGCCACTCGTGGCAGAACTCGCCCTCGCCCCAGGTGATCCACTCGTCGTCGGCGAAGTCGCCGAGGTCCACCTCCGCACGGTCCGCGTGCCGGTGTCCGACCGGCATCGCCACATCGGCCGGATCGTCGAGGATCGCCGCCTTCACCAGGCCGTCGGGCAGCGGCATCGGCTTGTTGTACCAGTCGAGCACGACCGCCAGGTCGAGATCGCCGCGCACCACCCCGGCGACCCCGGCCTCCGGTTCCAGCTCGCTGGAGCGCACCCGCAGCCCGGGGTGGTCGGCGCGGAGAGCGGCGAGCGCGGCCGGAAACAGCCCGCGCGCGGCGGTCGGGAACGCCGAAAGCCGCAGCTCACCCACCACCTGACCGCGCTGCGCCTCCAGGTCGGACTGGGCGAGCTCGACCTGGGAGAGGATGCGGGCGGCATGCTCGGCGAGCAGTCTCCCGGCGTCGGTCAGGCGCACCCCCCGCCCGTTCTTGGCGAGCAGCTGCTGCCCCACCTCGCGCTCCAGCTTGGACATCTGCTGGGACACGGCCGACGTCGTGACGTGCAGTCCCTCGGCGGCGCCGCTCACCGAGCCGTGCCGGGCGAGGGCGTCGAGGGTGCGCAGGCGCTCCAGATTCAACATGTAAGCAATGCTACGAGATACAGCTCGGAAAATCTCGCTTGTGCTACGAGATCACTGTGCCTCATCGTTGTGTCCATGAGCGCCGTGACCACTCCTCGAACCGACACCCCGACCGCCACGACCCCCCGCCGCCGCACCGCCCTCGACTGGCGGATCCGCTTCGGCGTCCTCTCCCTGATCTGGGGTTTCAGCTTCCTGCTCATCAAGGTCGGCACGGAGGGCTACGCGCCGTTCCAAGTCACGTTCGGGCGGCTGCTGTTCGGGACGGCGGTGCTCGCGGCGGCGATGGCGGTGAAGCGGGAGCGGCTGCCGCGCGGGGCCCGGACCTGGGGGCATCTCGCGGTCGCGGCCTTCCTGCTCAACGCGCTGCCGTTCTCGCTCTTCGCCTACTCCGAGCTGACGATCCCGTCCACGCTCGCGGGCATCTGCAACGCGACCTCGCCGTTGTGGGGCATGGCCCTGTCCCTGGTCGCCCTCTCCGAGGACCGGCCGACCCGGCGCAGGGTGGCGGGTCTCGGCATCGGCTTCCTCGGCGTTCTGACGGTCCTCGGCGTCTGGCAGGGCTTCCACGGCCTGGACACCACGGGCACGGCGATGGCCCTGCTGGCCTCGCTGAGCTACCCGATCGGCTGGATCTACGTCCGCCGCACGCTGGCCGGCACCGGCCACTCGCACCTCTCGATGACCGGCGCCCAGCTGCTGCTGGCCACCACCCAACTGGCCCTCGTCACCCCGCTGTTCACCACCCTGCCGAGCCACTTCCCGGTGGTCCCGCTGCTCGCGATCGTCGCCCTGGGAGCCCTCGGCACGGGCCTGGCCATGCTCCTCCAGTACGGCATCGTCGCCGAGGTCGGCCCGACGACGGCCCAGATGGTCACCTACTTCATCCCGGTGATAGCCACCGCGGCGGGCGTCGCGATCCTCGGCGAGTCGCTGACCTGGTCGACTCCGGTCGGCGCGGTGATCGTCCTCGCGGGCGCGGCGCTCACCCAGGCCAAGCCGCGCCGATGACCCGCGCATAACGGCGTACGGGCCGGCTGACGTCGGACAGCGTACGAGCCGGGTCACATGTAACGGCGCGCGGGCGCCGGGCCCACGGCCGACGTGACGGCGTCCGCCAGCGGCTCGATGTCGTCCGGGGTCAGGGTCGAGACGGTGATCCGGATCCCGGGCGGCGCGCTCATCCGGAAGCGCGCCCCGGGCGCGACCGCCCAGCCGGAGTGCAGCAACCGCGCGACCGCGCCTGTCTCGTCCGGGACGGGGATCCACACGTTCATCCCGCTGCGCCCGTACGCCTCGATGCCCCGCTCCTTGAGGGCGTCGATCAGCGCGTCGCGGCGCCGTCCGTACGCCGCCGCCACGGCCTTGGCGTCCACCGCGCCGCCGGCCCACAGGTGGACGACGGCCCGCTGAAGCAGATGGCTCACCCAGCCGGGCCCCAGCCGCTGCCGCCCGTGCACACGGTCGACGGTGACGGGGTCCCCCGTGAGGACGGCGAGCCGCAGGTCGGGGCCGTACGCCTTGGCGACGGAGCGTACGAAGGCCCAGCTGCGCGTCACCCCGGCCAGCGGGTGCAGCGGCAGGTCGACGATCCGATGCCCGTGGTCGTCCTCGATGAGCAGGGTCTCCGGGTACTCCGCGAGCACGGAACGCAGGGCACGCGCGCGCGTGGCGCTCACCGCGGCGCCGGTCGGGTTCTGCGCCCGGTCCGTGACGATCAGGGCCCGTGCTCCGGCCTCCAGCGCACGGCGTACGTCGCGAGGAAGCGGGCCCTCGTCATCCACACCGACACCGACCGTGCGCAGCCCGAGCGCGGGGGCGAGGTCGAGCAGACTGCCCCAGCCGGGGTCCTCGACGGCGACGGCGTCCCCGGGCTTGAGATGGACCGCGAGGACACGCTCGATGGCGTCGAGCGATCCGGAGGTGACGACGACGGGCCCGCCGGGCACCCCGTCCGCGTCCAGGTCGGCGCGCGCGAGCCGCGCGAGCTCCGGTTCGACCGCCGCCGCCCCGTACATCACGGCCTCGCGGTCCGACCGCTCGGCGGCCGCCGCGAACGGCTCGGCGAGACCGGGCAGCAGTCCGCGGTCGGGGTTGCCGTCGGCGACGTCCCGCACCCCGTCCGGCACCTCGACCCGGATGTACTCGCGCCCCGTGGTGGCGGGCTTCGAGCGCACCCGGCTGCCGCGGCGGCCCGCGGTCTCGATGACCCCCCGCTCGCGCAAGGTGCGATAGGCGGCCGCGACGGTATTGGGATTCACCCCGAGCCGCTCGGCCAACTCCCGCATAGGCGGCAGCAGTTGCCCCGGCTCCAGGTCTCCCGACCCCACTGCGCGCTCGACGCTCGCGGCAATCTCGGCTGCGCGACGCCCTTCGATCCGATACTCTCCTAGCACAAAGCAGATTATGCACTAGTGCAATACGAAAGGCAAGGGAGAACGCGATGGCGGAGACGACGCAGGAGACGAGCACCCGGCCCGGGACGACGCGGCCCGCTGCCTACACCCCGACCGACCGCACCGTCCCCACCCGTTCCAAGGATCGCGCAGCGTACGACCACGAGCTGGTGCACGCGATACTCGACGAGGGATACGTCTGCCACCTCGGCTTCGTCCGCGACGGCGCCCCGGTCGTACTCCCCACCCTCTACGGGCGGGTCGGCCGGCGCCTCTACGTGCACGGCTCGACGGGCTCGCGCCCGCTGCGGATGACGGGCCAGGCCGATCCCGGGCTGCCGGTCTGCCTGACCGTGACCCATGTCGACGGCCTGGTACTGGCCCGCTCGGCCTTCCACCACTCGATCAACTACCGCTCCGTGGTGGTCCACGGCATCGCCCACCAGGTGACGGACCCGGACGAGAAGCGCACGGCCCTCGACGCACTGGTCGACCACGTCGTCCCCGGCCGCTCCTACGACTCGCGCCCCGCCAACGCCAAGGAACTCGCGGCCACCGCCGTGATCAGCCTCGACCTGGACGAGGTCTCCGCGAAGCTGCGCACCGGCGGCCCGAACGACGAGCCCGAGGACCTCTCGCTCCCCCACTGGACCGGAGTCCTCCCGCTGGCCAAGGGGTACAACGCCCCGATCCCGGCCGACGACCTGGCCCCCGGTATCGAACTCCCCGACTACCTGACGACCCTCTGATGCTGATCCACCCCTGGGACGCGCCCCGCGACGAGGCCGAGTGGCAGCGGTGGCTCACCACCCACGACTTCGGGCAACTCGCGGTGAACGGCCTGCCCGGCGAGCCGCCGCACGTGCAGCCCCTGCACTTCGCGTACGACGCCGAACGGGGAGAGGCTCTGACCCACTTGGCGCGCCCGAACCCGCTGTGGCCCGCGCTCGAAGCGAACCCGGTCGTGCTGCTGAGCGTGGTGGACGACTACGCCTTCATCCCCGGCCCCTGGCAGGCCCCGCCGGACGCGCCGCCCGAGCACGGCACGCCGACGAGCTTCTACACGGCCGTCCAACTCCGCTGCACCGCCCACGTCGTGGACGACCCGGAGGAGAAGGCGGATCTGCTGAACCGCCAGGTCGGCCACTTCCAGCCGGACGGCGGCTCCGCGACCGCCGCCGTCGGCGAGGCTCCGTACGGCCGTCTCCTCGCCGGCATCCGCGGCCTCCGCCTCGAAGTGACCGACGTACGGGCGAAGTTCAAGTACGCGAGCCACAAACCTGAGGAGGTTCAGGAGCGGATCGCGGCCGGGCTGGCCGCGCGGGGCGGACCGGGGGACGCGGCGGCTCGGGAGCATCAGATCCGCAGGCGGGGCTGACTCTCAGCCCGTCCGGCGTTCGAGGACGAGGCCCTTCAGGCCGATACGGGCGTCTGGGGGCGCAGGCCCGAGCGGGCCTGCGCCCCACGCCTCAGACGAGCACCGCTTCCTCCTCGGGCTCCGTGTGCCCACCGACCCCCGCGCCCCGCGTCTCCGCCACCGCGAGCCCCGCGACCGAGCCCAGCATCAGCAAGGTGCCGCCGAGGGTCGCCGCGGTGAGTCGTTCGCCCAGCAGCCCGACGGCCAGTGCAGCCGCGCTCACCGGCTCCAGGAGCATGATCACGGAGACGGTCGCGGCACGGACGACGGCGGCACCCGCGAAGAACAGGGCGTAGGCCAGCGCGGTGGGAATGGCGGCGATGTACGCCAGCAGGACCAGGACATGCACCGGTTGGGCCGCGTGCGGGACCAGCCCCTCGGCCAGGCCGAGCGGCAGCAGGCAGACGGTGGTGACGGCGAACATCCACGCCGTCGCACCTGACCCGTCGGCTCGACCGTCGCGGCCCCACCACCGGGTGAGCAGCGTCATCGTCGAGTACCCGGCCGCGGACACGACCGCGAGCACGACGCCCCCGGGGCGCACCGTCGCACCCCCGCTGCCCAGCACCAGCACCCCGAGCCCGGCGAGTGCCCCGGCGACGGCGGCGGTCCCGCCGCGCCCGAGTTGCTCCCCCAGGGTCAGCCGCGCGCCGAGCGCGATGAGCACGGGCCCGGCGCCCAGCGTGACGACGGTCGCCACGGCGAGGCCGGTCGCCTCGACGGCGGCGAAGTAGGCGGTCTGGAAGACGGCCAGCCCGAGGCCCGTGACGCCGATCCGCAGGGCCTTGCGGCCGAGCGGCTCACGGACGGCGGGCGCGACCGGCCGGCGCCGCCGCAGCCGTAGGGCGAGCAGCAGCACGAGTCCGCCGGCGCAGCGCCAGAAGGAGAGGGCGATCGGCCCCATGTCGCTGGCCCGGTAGACCAGCGACGCGGCCGCACCCGCGGTGCCCCAGGCGGCACCGGCGACGATCAGATAGAGGAGGCCTCGCCCGATGGGCAGGCCTGAAGCAGCATTCGACACGTGTTCTCTCCGCAGATACGCAGAAGTTCAGGAAGGGACCACGTCGCCGCCCATGCCGCGAGGGCAGGGGCGTACGGAAAGGTCCTCGGACTTCTTCTGCGGGCAGCACCGTTCCGCCCGGCACCGAGCCGGGCGTGGATTCCGGAGGGCCCGCCTCAGGCGGCCGGAGGCGGAAGAACGAGCGTCGAAGGCATGATCAGCACTCTAGGCGGCGGTTCCCTGGGCCGACAACTCTCTTTCGGCGTCGCTCCCGCCGCTGGCGACCGGCCCGTCCGAGGGCTTCGCGGGCGCCGACGACTGCGCGATGAACGCGCCGAGCAGCACCACCGAGCCGCCGATGATCTGCGGTGCCGAGAGGTGCTCGCCGAGCAGCACCCAGGCGAGGACGGTCGCGATCACCGCTTCGAGACAGGCCACGACGCCCGCGACCTGCGGGGAGAGCCGGCGCACGGAGACCACTCCGGTGACGTAGGCGACGACGGTCGCGATCAGCACGATCCAGCCGAGGAGCAGCGCGGCGGGCACGGACGTCCCGTTCATGTCCGCGCTGCCCCCGAGCACGGACCAGTCCATGGTCCAGGGGCGCGCGACGACGGTCAGCACGAGCGTGCCGACGATCAGCCCGTACGCGATCACGCCGAGCGGGTCCGGTGCCTCGTCGCCGGCGTCGCTGCCCTGGTCGGACAGGACGAAGTAGCCGACCTGGCAGCAGGCGGCGCCCAGTGCGAGCAGCAGTCCGACGAGGTCGAAGCTCAGCCCGGACCACACCTCGACCACGCAGGCGAGTCCGCCGACCGCGAGGACGACCCCGAGGGCCGCGGCGCGTGTCACGGGCCGGCGCTGCACGAAGCGCACCCAGCCCAGCACGAGCGCGGGCGCGAGGTACTCGACGAGCAGGGCGACGCCGACGGGGACACGGGAGATCGCGGCGAAGTAGAAGGCCTGGACACCGGCCACGCCGAGCAGTCCGAAGCCGGCGAGCAGCGCGGGGCGCCGCCGCAGCAGCGCCCGGTGGCGTACGGCCAGCGGCAGCATCACCAGCGCGGCGCCCGTGACGCGCAGCCACACCACGTGGAGCGGGTCGAGCCCCGCTTCGATCAGCGGCTTGGCCGCGACACCCGATCCACCGAAGGCGACCGCCGACGCGAGCGCGAGGCCCAGGCCGACGCCCCTTCCGCGGTTGCCCTGACTGCCTTGAGACGTATGCACCGGCACATGATGACAGGCGACGACATGAGCGTCATCCCCAATGACACCTGTCTCAACGACTGGGACTCGGCGGCCGGCTCGCCGCCGGGCTCAGCAGTCGGCGTCGCCCCCGCCGACGCACTCCTCCAGGCCCGCCTCGATCCGCCGCAGCACCGCGTGCGCGTCGGCTCCCGCACGCCCGAGAACCTCGACGGCCCGTGACTGGGGATCGGCGACGAGCGCCGCGAGGAGATCGAGACCGCGGGCTTGTACGTCGCCCCGCAGTACGGCGCGCTCGTACGCGTCCTCCATGGCGCCGGCCGCCACCGGGGACCAACCCGCCTCGGCCACCACCGGCACGGCGCCGGAGTCCTCGACGGTGCTCTGCCAGCGCAGTCCGTAGCCGATGCTGCGCTGCACGAGATAGCCGAGCAGCCGGGCGACCTGTGGCCCGCCGTCGAAGACCGCGCGCACCTCCGGGTCGGACTCCAGCAGCGAGTGCAGCAGATGGGCGGTGTCGATCTGCCGGTCCCCGTCCCGCAGCGCCCTCCTGCGCGCACCGGAGACCACCGACGTCAGCTCGACACTGAGCCCGACATCGATGTCCGTACGGTTCGAGCCGCTCTCGGCGGCGGACTGCTGGGGAATACGGGATGGCACAACCCCTACCCCATCAGTCTCTTCGAGCCGCGTCATCCGCGGCGGGCAGCATTTTCGCGTCCGACACAGGGTGGGCAACCATGAGCGGGTTCTCCTCCTTACGGATGACTTCGCGCCGATTTCCCCCAGGGGCGCGCGCCGCCTTGCTTCGCGCCCCACTCGCAACCGTGCCGCTCCGGCGCTCGTCCCTCGGAACATGGAGAGCAGGTGCTGGCTGGTGATCCTGCCGGCGATCGACGGCAGGCAGTACGTATACCGGGTGTACGCCCCCGAGGACGCGCTGCTCGCCGACCTGTTCTGGGAGGCATGGCACTGCCACGACGAGGGTCCCCACCCGCGGGCGTGGGACCTGTTCGACGCGGCGGTGATACGACGGGTGGGCTGACCGCCCGTCACCGCACGACCGCTCGACGCCGCCGCTCGACACCTCTGCTCGACGCCACTGTTCGACGCCTCCGTTCGACGCCTCCCTTCGACCCTCCACAATTCCTGACGGTTCATCAGTATTGAATGTTCCAGGGCCTGCGGCTACGTTCCGCGACACCGTAGCTGCGCCGGGCGCAGCGCCCGACACGAAGGGGTGGTCGCATGGCCGAAGTCAGCGCGGAGGCACGTATCGAGGCACCCGCCGAGAAGGTCTGGGCGCAGCTCACGGACTTCTCTTCGCACGGCGAGTGGAACTCGACCCACACCAGTTTCCCGAAGGGCGGCCCCGCGTCACTCGAGGTCGGCGGCACCTTCGAGGAGAACATGAAGCTCATGGGCTTCCCGGCCGAGGTCAACTGGACCATCGAGGAATTGGAGACGGCCCGCACCCTGGCCATCCGCGGCAAGGGCCCGATGGCCGTGAACGTCGCCACCCGCTACACCCTGACCCCCGACGGCGACGCCACGACGGTGCGGATCGACGGGGAGTTCACCGGCGCGGCCGTCTCCTTGATGGCCGGCAAGCTCAAGGACTCGGCGACGGCCGCCCTCAACGAGTCGCTGCGCAAGCTGGCCGGACTGGTGGCCTGAGCCCAGCGCGCCGCACCCGTACGCGGAAAGGCGCCCCGCGGAAACACTTCCGCGGGGCGCCGTCAGGTACCACAGCACGCCGTCAGTCCTCGTCGGCGAGGATCAGGTACAGCTTCTTGCGGGCTTCATTGATGACCGCCACCGCCTTGTCGCGCTGGTCCTTGCTGCCGGTCTTCCAGACCTGACCGAAGGCCTCCATGAGGCCGAAGCCGGCCTGCCGGATCTCGTGCAGCGTCTCCCAGTCGACCCCGCGCCCGGCCTCTTCCCAAGGCGCGTCGGGACCCTCGTCGGCCGCGCTGCGGCCGGACTCGGTGAGCGAGAACAGCTTCTTGCCGCCCTCGGCCTCGCTGGTGATCAGGCCCTCGTCCTCCAGCAGCTGAAGGGTCGGGTACACCGAACCCGGGCTGGGCTTCCACGCCCCGCCGCTGCGCTCGGCGATCTCCTGGATCATCTCGTAACCATGCATGGGCCGGTCCTTGAGCAGGGCCAGGATCGACGCGCGCACGTCGCCGCGCCGCGCCCTCCCCCGGGGCCCGCCCCGACCGCCACGCCCGCCCCAGGGGCCCGGGCCGAAGCCGGGTCCACCGAAGCCGGGGCCACCGGGTCCACCCGGCCCGAAGGGCCCGAAAGCCCCACGCCGCCCCTCGAAGCCGCCCCGACCACGAGGACCGGGTCCGCCGTGGTGTCCATGTCCGTGTTCGTATCCGAAGTCTTGTCCACGGGAACGCATCGCAATCACTCCATTCCATCGTTGATCGGTCGCGATGCGTCAACGATATATCGGAAGCGTTCGGATGACAACCCCCGAGGTCTGGACAGGTGTGTTCCGTCTCAGGCGATGCGGAGGATCACCGGCTGCTGTTCTCGCCGCACCGGTTTCACCACGCCGGCACCCCTGAGAAGGCTCTGAAACCGCGCTGAATGCGTGGTCGGCCACGCTCTGCGGCATGACGACGACGACCCCGCCAGGGGCAGCGGACCGGGAGGGGATCACCATGAACGGCCTGCGACTGATCCGCCGGCACGCGGCGGCCTTCGGACGCTTTGCCGGGCTGGGCAGCGGGGTCACCCTCGCGGCCTCGGCGGCCCTGGTCCTGCTTTCGCAGTGGATCCCGTGGATGGCGGCGAACGCGCTGACCACCGTCGCCTCCACCGTGGTCGCCACCGAACTGCACGCCCGCGTCTCGTTCGGCCACGGACGGCCCGGTCTGGCCGGCCACCTGAAGAGCGCGGCCACCATGGCGCTCGGCTGGCTGGTCACGTCCGCCGCGGTCGGCTCGCTGGCCGCGCTCCGCCCCGGCGCCGGACTCGTCCTGCAACAGACGGTGTATCTGTCTGCCACCGCGCTCGTCGGGATCGGCCGCTATCTCGTGCTGCGTCTGGCTGTGTTCGCGGAGCGCGCCCCGCGGCCCCGGACCGGCGGTGGCGTCCGGCTGCGGGCCGCGTATGACGCTGCGGCGTGAGGGCCGGCGGGGAAGGTATGCGGCCCGGGGCCGGGGCGGGCGGCGCGTCCCTCGGGGGTCGGCAGTAGCGGATGGACGTACGGCCGGCCGTCGGCCTCGTGGGTCGACGGCGAGGCCGGACGCGTCGGCCCGTCCCGCAAGGCGGCGGCACCGGCCCTTGCCCCCTTCGGAGCGAAAGTCCTGTCGGCGGTCGCGTTCAAGTCCGGCACCCTGCGTCTCGTTCTCGACACAGGCCACCACCTGACGTGCTCGTCCCATCCGTCCTTCGAAGCGTGGCAGGTCACGGCCCAAGACGCGACGCGACTGATCCACATGCCGTCACCACCGTGCGGGCTTAGCGTTCTGAACATGAGCATGAGGTGCTCCGTCGAATGACCGGGCCCTGTGAGCAGCCAGATGCAGCTGATCCGCTCGGTGCGGCCTTGGCGGCGGCTGTGCGCCGTACAGGTGCCATGCTCGGGGGCGTCTATCTGGTGGACCCGGATGAATCAGTGGTGGGTCTGGTCGCGCTGTGCGGTGTGTCGGTCGACGCCTTCGCACCGTGGTGGCGGAGCGCCTTCGCCCGGCCCGGTCCGATGCAGGATTCGATACGCAGCGAGCGGCTTGTCTGGGTGAGTTCCCTGGAAGAGCTGGCGCGCTTCTACCCGCGCGCCGCGGCGAACCTCCCTTATCAACTCGCGTTCGCGGTCGCCCCGTTCAGACATGTCCGACACTGCCGGGGTGCACTGCTGCTCGCGTGGCCTCCCGGTCGTACGCCGATTCTCAGCCGCGGTGAGCGTGGCCGCATCGCCTTCAGCGCCCGGCGCATCGCGCGTGTGCTGAACGCGGCTGTCCGCCCGCAGGTGATTCCGGAGCGGCCCCATTTCGTCCCTCCCCGTCCCGAAGAGCCGACGCCGCAATCCGCGTCGGCGGCGGCCGGCCTGATCGAACGCCTTCCCCTCGGCACCCTCGCCCTCGACCTCGCGGGGCACATCACCTACGTGAACACCGCCGCCGCCGGACTGCTCGGCAAGCCCGCGGAGCAGCTGCTGGGCAGCCAGCCGTCGCAGTCACTGCCCTGGCTCGACAACATCACGTACATGGACGCGTACCGCACTGCTCTGAGCAGCCGCGAGAACGTCGCCCTGACCGTCCTCCGGCCGCCGGACCAGTGGCTGGATCTCCGCCTCCACGCGGACGACAGCGGCACGAGCATCCTCGTCACGCCCCACCGCTCGTCGAGGGCTCTCGGCACGCAGCCTTCCACCGAAGCCGCGGCCTCGCCGGAGAGCCGCATCCATCTTCTGATGGTTCTGGCAGCCGCACTGACCGAAACCGTCGGCGTCCAGGACGTCGTCGACCTGGTCGCCGACCAGGTCCTGCCTGCCTTCGGCGCCCAGGGCATGATCATGTCCGCTGCCGATCCCGACCGTATTCGGATCATCGGGTACCGCGGGTACGCTCCCGACGTCATCGAGCAGTTGGACGGCCTGCCCGCGGACGCCGATCTGACCCCCGCCGGCCGCGCGATGGCCACCGGCGTGTCCTTGTTCTTCGCCGACCGGGAAGAGCTTGCCCACCTTTACCCCAGGGCGCCGCAACTCACCGACAAACAGGCATGGGCCTTCCTGCCGCTGCTCAGTTCCGGACGCCCGATCGGCGGTCTGCTGCTCGCCTACAACGCCCCCCACCGATTCACCGCCGCCGAGCGTTCCATCCTCACGCCGCTCGCCGGTCTCATCGCCCAGGCCCTGGACCGCGCACGCCTCTACGACGCCAAACACGGCCTCGCCCACGCCCTCCAGCAGACCCTCCTGCCCCACGCCCTGCCCACGGTGACCGGACTCGATGTGGCCGCCCGCTACCTCCCCGCCAGCCACGGCGTGAACCTCGGCGGCGACTTCTACGACCTCATCCGCCTCACCGACACCACCGCCGCGGCCGTCATCGGGGACGTGCAGGGCCATGACATGTCGGCAGCCGCACTCATGGGCTTGGTACGCATGGCTGTCCACTCCCACGCCACGGCTGGGGCCACGCCCGAGCAGGTCCTCACACGCACCGACCGCGACCTCGCCGACCTGAACGCCAGCCGCTTCGTCTCCTGCCTCTACGCCCACCTCGACCTCGCCCACCACCAGGTGACCCTCGCCAGCGCCGGACACCCGCCCCCGCTCCTTCGACACCCCGACAACCGGGCCCATGCCGTCGACATCCGTCCCGGCCCACCCCTCGGCGTCGGTCTCGGCACCCACTCCTACCCGCTCACCACGCTGCCGCTGGGCCCGGGGACGCTCCTCGCCCTCTACACCGACGGCCTGGTGGAGATCCCCGGCATCGACATCGCCCAGACCATCGCCGACCTCGCAGACCGCCTCGGTCAGTGGAGCCGGCTTCCCCTGCACCAACTCGTGGACAACCTCGTCCACCACACTCGCCAAGCCAGTCGACACACCGACGACATCGCCCTGCTCCTGCTTCAGCCCAACCGCAGTGCCGAGCTGTGATCAGACTTCAATGACGGAAGCCTGAGATTCGATGTCACGGGACATCCGGCTTTCGTGCTGTGGCTGGATGCGGTGGGAAAGTTCGCGCGATTTCGAGCTTCGGTGATCCACTCTGCGGGCACGACGTAGAAGTCCCAGCGCCACACGGCCGGGTCAGGGCTCGAACAAGGGGAGTGACAGGTGTCGAAGCTCAAGGGGCAAGTCAAGTGGTTCAACGAGAGCAAGGGGTTCGGCTTCATCACCCCCGCAGACGGCAGCAAGGACGTGTTCGTCCACTTCTCGGCGATCCAGGGCAACGGCTTCAAGACCCTCGCCGAGGGCCAGAATGTCGAGTTTGAGATCCAAGACGGTCAGAAGGGTCCCTCCGCCGTCAACGTCACCGCTGTCTGACCGCACCCGGCCAACGAACCGGCCCGGTCGCAGCGATGACCGCGGTGCCTCAAGGCGTCTGTGCGGCTACTGGGCCCGGCAGCCGCACAGACGCCGACTGCTGCACCGTGCCGGCGCTCGGGCCGGCGGGCTGAGCCTGTGGTAGCCGTCCACCAGCCACAACTGCCTGGGGTTCATCGACGGGCGCATGTTCCTGATGCCGCATGAGCCCACAATCGGTCCACCTCCCCCGAATTGGCCTTGGTCCGCCACTCCACGTGACAGCTAGCGTCGACCCATGCGGATTCGTATCGTCGACGCCTTCACCGACCGTCCCTTCGCCGGTAACCCGGCCGGGGTCCTCCTCCTCGACAGCTTCCCGGACGACGCCTGGCTCCAGAACGTGGCCCTGGAGGTCAACCACGCCGAGACGGCGTTCGCCCGGCGGCTTCCCGAGGGCGGCGAGGCCGACTGGGCGCTGCGCTGGTTCACCCCCGCCACCGAGGTCGCGATGTGCGGGCACGCGACGCTGGCGACCGCGCACGTGCTGCACACCACGGGCGCCCACGAGGGACCCGTACGGTTCGCCACGCTCAGCGGCGTGCTCATCGCCACGCCCCACGCGGACGGTTCGATCACGCTGGACTTCCCGACCGCGCCCCTCACCCCGGTCGAGGTCCCGGACGGCGTCGCCGAGGCGCTGGGCACGGAGCCGCTCACGGCCTTCGACACCGGGCCGAACCTCGGCGACCTGGTGATCGAAGTCGCCGACGAGAAGACGGTCCTGGGCCTCGCCCCGGACCACAAGGCGCTCGCCCGGTACTCCACGCGCGGCATCATCGCGACCGCCCGGGCCGAAGACCCTTCCCGGGGCTACGACTTCGTCTCCCGCTGTTTCTTCCCGAACGTCGGCATCGACGAGGACCCGGTCACCGGCAGCGCCCACACGGCCCTCGCGCCCTACTGGTCCGAGCGCCTCGGCCGCCCCGGTCTCACCGGCCTCCAGGCCTCCCCGCGCTCCGGCCTCGTCCGCACCGAACTGCGCGGCGAGCGCACTCTCCTCACGGGCCGCGCGGTCACGGTCATCGAGGGCGAGCTGCTCGCTTAGCGGCTCACGAGAGTCGGGGCACGGCACACGTAAGGGGCGTACGGCCATCTCGTACGCCCCTTAAGGCCTTGCTCACGCCGTGGGCAGCCACCCCACCTTCCCCGCCAGCAGCGCGTATCCCACGAACGCTCCGATGTCGAGCAGCGAGTGCGCCACCACGAGCGGCCCGACCCGGCCCCAACGCCGGTACAGATAGGCGAAGACCACACCCATCGCCATGTTGCCGACGAAGCCGCCGATGCCCTGGTAGAGGTGGTACGAGCCGCGCAGCACCGCGCTCGCCATCAGCGCGGTACCCGGCGTCCAGCCCAGCTGGCCGAGCCGGCGCAGCAGATACCCGACGACGATGACCTCCTCCAGCACGGCGTTCTGCACGGCCGAGAGGATCAGCACCGGGTACTTCCACCACACATCGGGCAGCGCCTCCGGCACCACGGTGAGGTTGAAGCCGAGCCCGCGGGCCGCCAGATAGAAGGCGATGCCCGTGCTGCCGATCACCGACGCGATCGCCGCCCCGCGCCCGAGGTCCGGCCACGGCCGCGTGCGGTCGAAACCGATGACGCGCAGCCCCACGCCCTCCCGCAGCAGGAGGTGCGCGACCAGCGCGACCGGCACCAGAGCCGACGCGATGCCGAACAACTGCCAGGCCAGATCAAGCCAGGGGCGCCCTGGCGCGGCCGAGGCGTTGAGGGTGGCCGCCTGGTCCTTGAGACCTCCCGGTTTGGTGACCGATCCGACAAAGCTGATCAGCGCGGACACTCCGCTCGCACCGAGCGAGAGCGCCAGGACGAGCAGCGTCTCGTCCCGGAGAATCCGTCGTGTCAGCACCTCCTTCGGAAAAGAATCGGCCACCGACCCCGCCTCCACCTGCACTCCCGCCTCCAGTTGAGTAATCCCGCCTCATCCCCATCTTCGCCCCGCTAGGGTCTCGAAAGAAGTTACGAAGATCGTGCGCGACAGGCCGTTGGGGGGACGGGCGCCGTACGGGGCGTACCTCCCCTTTGTCTGTCTTACGGCTGTCTCACGGCTCAGGGCTCAACAGGGAGGGGCACCACCGTCATGGGACGTCACAGCTTGCCCGACGAGTACGGGGCGGGCGCCGCCGACCCCCGCCCTCGCGCGCGCCGCCGCAATGTGGCCATCGCGACGGTGCTCGTGCTCACCGTCGCGGCGGGCACGGCGGCCGCGGTCCGCGGTGGCCTGCTCTCATTCGGCGCCTCCTGCCAGGACGACGCCGTCCATCTCGAGGTCGCCGCGTCGCCGGACATGGCGCCCGCGCTCAGGGCCACCGCCGACCACGCCCGCAAGCACAACATCACCTCCGACGGCCGCTGCCTCGACGTCAGCGTGACCGCCCGCGAGTCGTACAAGTTCGCCGACTCGCTGAGGTCGGGCAAGCAGTCCGACGTCCAGGTATGGGTACCGGACTCCGACATCTGGGGGCAGCGCCTCACCGCGGACAGCACAGCGACCAAGGTGACCAACGCGGGCAACGTCGCGTACTCGCCGGTCGGCGTCGCCATGGTCCCGTCGGCCGCGAAGACGCTGGGGTGGCCCGACAAGACGTACACCTGGACCGAGTTGGCCGGCGCCACCATGACGAGCGATCAGCTCAAGCTCGGCGCGGCCGACCCGACGCGCAGCGCGACCGGCCTGCTCGCGCTGACACAGCTCAGCACCGCCGCGGCGCGGACCAAGGGAGGGGACACCCAGGCGGCCGCGATGGCGAAGGCCCTCTCGCAGCGCACCTCCGACAGCGACAGCCAGGTCCTGGACACACTCCCCCGTGACTCGTCCGGCGCCGAGCAGGGCAACCCGAAGCGCAACCAGGCGCTGATCCTGTCCGAGCAGGCGGCGTTCACGCACAACACCTCCGCCGACGACGGCGACGGGCTCGACCTCTTCTACCCCAAGGACGGATCGCCCCAGCTCGACTACCCGTTCACTCTGGTCGACGAGGAGCGGATGAGTACCGACGAGAGTCGCGCCGCCCTGCGGTTCATGACGCTGCTGGGCGAGTCGGAGCCGCAGAAGATCCTGGAGGAGCACGGCTTCCGCACGAACGACGAGAACCCTTCGAAGGGGCTGGTCACCGAGGCCGGCGG
This sequence comes from Streptomyces sp. NBC_00775, assembly GCF_036347135.1. NCBI lineage: Bacteria > Bacillati > Actinomycetota > Actinomycetes > Kitasatosporales > Streptomycetaceae > Streptomyces > Streptomyces sp. NBC_00775. Next base: position 9,120,586 of record NZ_CP108938.1, on the reverse strand, counting down.
CCGCTCCCCGCAGCCGTACGCCCAGGCCTCGGCCGAACCCACGTCGGCGAAGGCTCTCCAGGAGGCGCTCGGCATGTGGACGATCACGGTGCAGAGCGCCCGGATCACCACGGTCGTCGACGCTTCCGCGTCCATGTCCGAGCCGGTACCCGGCACCGGCCAGTCCCGCATGGACGTCACCAAGGCGTCCCTGCTGCAGGCCCTCGCCACCTTCACGCCCGAGGACGAGATCGGGCTGTGGAAGTTCTCCACGAAACTCGACGGCGACAAGGACTACCGCGTGCTCGTGCCGACCGAGCGGCTCGGCGACAGCAAGGGCAGCGGCACCCAGCGGGACAAGTTGTCGGCGGCCTTCAGCGCCCTGACGCCCGTCCCCGGCGGGGCGACCGGCCTGTACGACACCACGCTGGCCGCGTACAAGGCGGCCACCTCCTCGTATGTGAAGGGCAAGTTCAACGCGCTGGTCCTGCTGACCGACGGCGTCAACCAGGACCCGGGCAGCATCTCGCGCTCCAGCCTCGTCGCCGAACTGCAGAAGCTCACCGACCCTCAGCGTCCGGTGCCGCTGATCGCGATCGCGGTGGGCCCGGACGCCGACAAGGAGGAGATCGAGCAGATCGCCAAGGCGACCGGCGGCTCGGGCCACCAGGTCAACGACCCTTCGCAGATCCACTCGGTGATCCTCAAGGCGATCGTGGAGGCGGGCGGCCAGAGCTGACCCTCCCGCCGCTCACCCCAGCGGCACCGGCTCCGGCAGTCCCACCGGCCAGGTGTGCACCGGCTCCCCGAGGTGCATCAACTCTCCGTACCGCCTGGTCGTCGCGGCCAGTGCCGTATCCCGCCCGAGCCCCTTCTCCAGGGCCCGGTGGAAGGTGGCCGCCTGCCACGTCGCGCCGTTGACGCGCAGTCGGCACCGGTCCTCGATCACGCCCAGGTACAGGTCCCGGTCGGCGGGCTCGACACCCCATGCGTCCAGCCCGGCGGCGGCCAGCGGCAGCAGCTCGTCGCGGACCAGGTTCACGGCGTCCAGCCGCGTGGTCCCGCCGTACCGCCCGCGCCGCGGCCACTCCAGGCGCGCGTCGATGCCGTGCCGGCAGGCGGCGTCGAAGTTGGCGGCGGCTGCCTCGAAGGACAGCCGGGTCCACACGGGCCGCGCCTCCTCGGCGAGCGCGCGCACGAGCCCGTAGTAGAAGGCCGCGTTGGCGATGACGTCGGTGACGGTGGGGCCCGCGGGCAGCACTCGGTTCTCGACGCGCAGATGCGGGACGCCGTCGGCGATGCCGTACACGGGCCGGTTCCACCGGTACACCGTGCCGTTGTGCAGCACGAGTTCGGCGAGCTTGGGGATGCCCCCCTCGTCGAGGACCGCGAGCGGGTCCTCCTCGTCGCAGATCGGCAGCAGGGGCGGGAAGAAGCGCAGGTTCTCCTCGAAGAGGTCGTACGCCGACGAGATCCACCGCTCGCCGAACCAGGTCCGCGGCCTGACGCCCTGCGCCTGCAACTCGGGCGGCCGGGTGTCGGTGGACTGCTGGAACAGCGGGGGCCGCGACTCGCGCCACAGCTCGTGGCCGAACAGGAACGGCGAGTTGGCACCCACCGCGACCTGCACGGCGGCCACCGCCTGTGCCGCGTTCCACACGTCCGCGAACCGGCCCGGGGTGACCTGGAGATGCAACTGCACGGAGGTACAGGCGGCTTCGGGCGCGATGGACTTCGACGTACAGACGAGGCGTTCCACGCCGTCGATGTCGAGGGCGAATTCCTCGCCGCGGGCGGCCACGATCTGGTCGTTGAGCAGGGTGTAGCGGTCGACGTCCGACAGGTTCGAGGAGACCAGGTCGTCCTGGCCGAGCGTCGGCAGAATGCCGATCATGACGATTCCGGCGTCGACTTCGCTCGCTTTCCGATGGGCATACCCGAGCGAGGTGCGCAGCTCCTCGGCGAGCCGGTCGAATACCCGGCCGCCCAATCGATGGGGGGCTATGTTGACTTCCAGGTTGAACATGGCGAGTTCTGTTTGGAAATCGCGGCTCGCAATCCTTTCGAGAACTTGCGCATTCATCATTCTGGGCATGCCGTCGGGTCCCGCGAGATTCAACTCGATCTCCAGACCCATGAGATTCTTCGGCCGATCGAACCGCTTCTCCTCCAGCAGCCGCTCCAGCCCCGTCAGACACTGCCGGAGCTTTCCGCGGTAGTGCTGGCGATCGGACAGGTCGAACGGCCCTGCCACGACCTTCTCCCCCATCGAAGTGTCCCTCCTCGGATGGGCAGGCCGATGCTCCGGCCCCTGGCGTCCCGGGTCACCGGGGATGATGCCCAGGCAACGCGATCGATAACGCCCTGCGCAAGGGCGCCGCCCGCTACCCTGGATCCGGGTCTGCGGCACATTCACCGGGCAAGGTACATTGCGCAAGTTACCGTCCGAAATGATCTCGTGAAAAACGCCGACGAGAATCGGCCGACCGCTCCGGCGAAGTATTCCGAGGTCATCGCGGCGCCTCCTCCCAGAACCGGGATGAACCTCGCGTTTCACCGACCGAATAGTGCCTTGCTCTTCATATTCGGCGCGGCTAGACGAAACACCGTCTGAACACGTGTCGTATAAACTCCGCAAACGAGGCAGAGAGTTGGCGCTCGCGGTCCTAGGTCCTGTCGTCCAGGCGATGTACGGCAGGCGACACCCTGTCGGCAGATCCAGACCCCCTCGCCCCTCCGACCCCGAGAGCTGACAGCGCCGTCCGCCCCCGCCCTCGCGCCACCATGCCTGTCGAATGAGAGGCGACCCACCATGCCGCTGCACGTACCCCCGGCTCCCGCGCCCGCCCTGCGCTCCGTCCTCACGGCACTCGGTTCCCCCACCGCTGTCCGCGAGGCCCGTACTCCGTCCCTCCGCATGGCCCAGGGACCCGCCACACCCGAACTCCCGTTGCCCGTACACGTCCTGGACCGGATCACCCCCGCGGGCGCCTCCGCCACCCGGCTCGCCGGGTGGCGCTTTCTGATCCGCTGCGGCGACCGCGCGGTGGCCGCGGCCGAAACCATGCTGACCCCCGACGGCTGGGCCTTCTCGCACTTCTTCGAGGGCCCGTACATCACCGCCACCGAACGCGCCCTGCGCCAGGCGGAGAGCATGCAGCAGTCGTACCAGGCACGCCTGCTGTCCGTGCCCGAGCTGTACATGCTCACGCTCTGGCTGCACGGCGACACCGCCGCGGACGGCAGCACCGGCCACCCGGCCGCCACCGACCTCCTGGTACCGCTGGCGCCCGCCCCGCCCGGCATCGCCGCGCACCGCCCACACCGCGTCGCCGAACTGCTGCCCGTCCTCACCCACCGGGTCACGCCGGCCCCGCTGCTGAGCTCCCCCGCGTAAGCGAAAGCAACCGTGCCCCGCCGCCGTTCATTCGGCCGCGGGGCACTTTGCTCGTTAGGGCCGCACCCCGCTCGTACGAGGGGAAACGCGCCCGTCGGCCCGACCGGACTAGCCCCATTCGGCCACGTCAAACCACCCGAAGTGACAGTGCAGTTGGAATGAACCGTCCGCACGGGTGATGCGTCATCAACCTGTGAGAAGCGGTGCCGCTAAATCCCTGCGGATTGACGCCCGTAGGGCAACACTGGGTTCCAGACCACACACCAACGGGGGGCGGCCATGACCACATGGAGCCGCGGGACAGACACCACAGCCATCACTCACCTCTCAACCCAGCGAAAGATCCCATCAATGTGCCAGCACCAGCCACCGTGTCCGTCAGCCGAATCAGCCGACCGGGAGTCCGCCCGCCTTGTGGCGCACCACCCGGAGCAGGGATGGAGCCTGCTGTGCAACGGCGTTCTGCTCTTCGAGGACACCGGTGAGCTCCTGCCCGACGGCCAGATCATCGCCCCGCACCGCCCACGAGGCAGCGAATACGCGATGACGGCCGCCTGAGCCGCACAACCGGGTGGCCACCCAGCCATCCAGACACATGAGGGGCCGGCCCGGAGACGTACTCTCCGAACCGGCCCCGACGCATGTCCGAGGGTGACTACTCCCCGTAGGCGTCCAAGTCCCGAGCGCTGATCAGTCCTCGTAGGCGTCCAGCGGCGGGCAGGAGCAGACCAGGTTGCGGTCGCCGTACGCCTGGTCGATACGGCGCACCGGCGGCCAGTACTTGTCCGCCGAGACTCCGGCCGGGAAGACGGCCTCCTCACGCGTGTACGCGTGCTCCCACTCCCCGCCGAGCGCGGCGGCGGTGTGCGGCGCGCCCCGCAGCGGGTTGTCGTCGGCCGCCCACTCGCCCGAGCCGACCTTCTCGATCTCCGTGCGGATGGCGATCATCGCCTCGCAGAATCGGTCGATCTCGCCGAGGTCCTCGGACTCGGTCGGCTCGATCATCAGCGTGCCGGCCACCGGGAAGGACATCGTCGGCGCGTGGAAGCCGTAGTCGATCAGCCGCTTGGCGATGTCGTCGACGGTGACGCCGGTCGCCTTGGTCAGCGGACGCAGATCGATGATGCACTCGTGCGCGACGAGCCCGCCCGGGCCGGTGTAGAGCACCGGGTAGTGCGGCTCCAGACGCTTGGCGATGTAGTTCGCCGACAGCACCGCCACCTGCGTGGCGCGCTTGAGGCCCTCGCCGCCCATCAGGCGGACGTACGCCCACGAGATCGGCAGGATGCCCGCGGAGCCCCACGGAGCGGCCGAGATCGGGCCGACGCCGGTCTCGGGACCGGCCGCGGGCTGCAGCGGGTGGTTCGGCAGGTACGGCGCCAGGTGCGCGCGCACACCGACCGGGCCGACGCCCGGGCCGCCGCCGCCGTGCGGGATGCAGAACGTCTTGTGCAGGTTGAGGTGCGAGACGTCACCGCCGAAGTGACCCGGCTTGGCGAGGCCCACCAGCGCGTTGAGGTTGGCGCCGTCGACGTAGACCTGGCCGCCCGCCTCGTGCACCTGCGCGCAGATGTCGGCGACATGCTCCTCGAACACACCGTGCGTCGAGGGATACGTGATCATCAGCACCGCCAGCTCGTCGCGGTACTGCTCGATCTTGGCACGCAGGTCCTCGACGTCGATCTCGCCGTCGTCCGCGGTCTTCACGACCACGACCTTCATGCCGGCCATCACGGCGCTCGCGGCGTTCGTGCCATGCGCGGAGGACGGGATCAGGCAGACGGTGCGCTGCTCGTCGCCGTTGGCCCGGTGGTAGCCGCGCACGGCGAGCAGACCGGCCAGTTCGCCCTGCGAACCGGCGTTGGGCTGCAGCGACACGTTGTCGTACCCGGTGACCTCGGCGAGCCGCTCCTCCAGCTCACGGATGAGCGTGAGGTAGCCCTGCGCCTGCTCGGCGGGCACGAAGGGGTGCAGCTGGCCGAACTCGGGCCAGGTGACCGGCTCCATCTCCGTGGTCGCGTTGAGCTTCATCGTGCAGGAGCCCAGCGGAATCATGCCGCGGTCGAGCGCGTAGTCGCGGTCGGAGAGCTTGCGCAGGTAGCGCAGCATCGCGGTCTCGGAGCGGTGCTGGTGGAAGACCGGGTGCGTGAGGTAGTCGTCGCTGCGCAGCAGGGCGGCCGGCAGTGTGTCCTGTGCCGTCGCGTCCAGCGCCTCTACATCACCCTCGACACCGAACGCGGCCCACACGGCGCTCAGTTGCCTGCGCGTGGTGGTCTCGTCGCAGGACATCGCCACATGGTCGGCATCGACGAGGTGCAGGTTGACCCCGCCCTCGCGCGCGGCGGCCACGGCGTCGGCGGCCTTGCCCGGCACCCGTACGGTCAGCGTGTCGAAGTACGCGCCGTGCACGACCTCGACCCCGCCCGCCCGCAGGCCCGCGGCGAGGATCGTGGCGTAGCGGTGCGTACGCCGCGCGATGGTCTTCAGGCCCTCGGGACCGTGGTAGACGGCGTACATACCGGCCATCACGGCGAGCAGCACCTGAGCCGTACAGATGTTGCTGGTCGCCTTCTCGCGGCGGATGTGCTGCTCACGCGTCTGCAGGGCGAGCCGGTACGCCTTGTGCCCGTCCGCGTCGACGGACACACCCACGAGCCGGCCCGGCAGGCTGCGTGCGAACTTCTCGCGCACCGCCATGTATCCGGCGTGCGGCCCGCCGAAGCCCATCGGCACACCGAAGCGCTGCGTCGTACCGACGGCGATGTCGGCGTCGAGCTCGCCCGGCGAGGTGAGCAGGGTCAGAGCGAGCAGATCGGCGGCGACGGTGACGACCGCCCCCAGCGCGTGCGCCTGCTCGACGATCGCCTTGAGGTCGCGTACCGCACCGGAGGCGCCGGGGTACTGGACGAGTACGCCGTTGATCTCGCGCTCGGCGATCCCGGCCGGGATGCCCTCACTGAGGTCCGCGACGACGACCTCGACGCCGGTCGGCTCGGCGCGGGTCTCGATGACGGCGATGGTCTGCGGCAGCGCGTCCGCGTCGACCAGGAAGAGACCCTTCTTGTTCTTGCCCATGCGCCGGGACAGCGCCATCGCCTCGGCGGCGGCGGTGCCCTCGTCGAGCAGCGAGGCACCGGAGGTCGGCAGCCCGGTCAGCTCGGCGACCACGGTCTGGAAGTTGAGCAGCGCCTCGAGACGGCCCTGCGAGATCTCCGGCTGGTACGGCGTGTACGCGGTGTACCAGGCCGGGTTCTCCATGACGTTGCGCAGGATCACCGGCGGCGTGAAGGTGCCGTAGTAACCGAGGCCGATCATCGGGTCGAGCACCTGGTTGCGGTCCGCGAGGGAGCGCAGCTCGGCCAGCACCTCGGCCTCGGTGCGCGCGCCCGGGAGCTTCAGCGCCTCGGCGTTCTTGATGACGTCCGGCACCGCGGTGGCCGTCAGCTCGTCGAGCGAGCCGTATCCGACCTGCGCGAGCATCTTGGCCCGCGCCTCGGAATCGGGCCCGATATGGCGCTGCTCGAAGGGGATTCCCTGTTCGAGCTCGGAGAGCGGAATGCGATGGGCGGTCATTGCGGAGGCCTCCTGGTCTGACGCGACCTTCGAGGGGCACCCCGGCACGGGTACCCCGACGGCCTCCCCCTCTGTCATCTCAACCTGAGAGCTTCACCGGCCCGTCCGCTGACGACCCGGTTTTCACCGTCGGTGAGGGCAGGTGCCATCGACACCCGCCCTGCTTTCCAGAGTGACCTCGTCCGTGCGGTACGTGAGCCTGAGAGATTCCGGGGAGGATTTGCTCCTTCGGCGCCTCCGATGAAGTCTGGAGGACTCTCCCGCACGGGGTCAGCAGCCGCCTGCCAGCCTACCAGCGAGGACAAGACCCAAGCCTTCGAGTGGCCGCCATCCTGAATGTGCTCTTTTGTAGTGCTTACGGATGAGTTGCGACCAAGTGGAGGGACCGTGCAGACCGACATCGATCCGCGCAACCTGATCGGCCGCAAGGCGTTCGACCGCAATGGCACCAAGATCGGCACGATCGACGAGGTCTACCTCGACGACGCGACCGGGGTCCCGGAGTGGGCGGCCATACGCACAGGCCTGTTCAGCAGGGACGCCTTCGTGCCCCTGGAGCCCAGTGAACTCGTCGAGGGTGCCCTGCGCATCCCCTTCGACCGAGCCCTGATCAAGGACGCCCCCGACTTCGGCGTCGGCCGCCACCTCTCCCCCGAACAGGAACTCCAGCTCTACCACCACTACGGCCTGGACGTGGCAGCCCCGCCTCCGCCCCCGGACCGGGATTTCGGCCACTTGGCAGGAACGGACGAGGGGTGATGACACTGCTTGACCCCCGCTTTGGCGCCCCGTAAGGGGCGCGGGGCTCTGACATCATGCGGCTCCGCCGCGTGGGCGCGACCAGCCACAGACAACCCGCACCACCCAACCGACCTCACCCCCCACGGCTATCGCACACGGCCCCCACCACCAACGGCAACGGATCCGCCAACTCCAACGCCGAGTCATCCGTACGGAACGTCCGCACACGCCCCGGCTCGGAGTAAGGCGTCTCGAACCGCACAGTCACCCTGCCCAGCCCACTCCCCTGCACCCACCCATGCCCGAACTCGGCGTGCCGCACGTCATGGCCCGCGGGCCACCGTCGCTCGGCAGGCGGCACATGCTCGGCGCCGGCCACCTCCGACGCCTCCTCCACCTCCTCCTGATCCGCCGATACCCCCGCGGCGGCCTCGGCCTGCGCCCGTGCCTGCGCGAACAGATCCTCCTGCGTGTAATCGGCCAGCCCCGACACACCTACCCCCAGCAACCGCACACCCCCGGTCGTGTCCACCCCCTCCAACAGCCGCGCGGCAGCCTCCCGCACCACCGCCGGATCGTCCGTGGGCCCCCGCAGTGTCTCGGACCGGGTCAGCGTCGAGAAGTCGTACCGCCGAACCTTCAAGACGATGGTCCGCCCGGACAGCCCGGCCCCCCGCAGCCGCCGCACACACCGGTCCGCGAGCCGCTGCACCTCCAGGCCGACCCGCACCCGGTCATGGATGTCCACGTCGTACGTGTCCTCGACCGACACCGACTTGGTCTCCCGCTCGGCCACCACGGGCCGCTCGTCATGCGCCAGCGCCATGGCGTGAAGCCCATGCCCGTGCGCTTTCCCCAGCAGCCGTACGAGCTCGTCCTCGCCCGCCTCGGCGAGCTCCTCCACGGTGGTTATCCCGGCCCGCCGCAGATGGTCCCCGGTCGCGGGCCCCACGCCCGGCAGCGTCCGCACCGACATCGGTCCCAGCAGCGCGCGCTCGGTCCCCGGCTCTATCAGCACCAGCCCGTCGGGCTTGGCCTGCTCCGAGGCGATCTTCGCGAGCATCTTGGAGGCGGCGAGCCCCACCGACCCGGTGAGCCCCGTGACGGCCCGGATGTCCGCGCGCAGCTTCTCCCCGGCCAGCCGTGCCGAGCCCTCGTCCCAGGCCGTCTCACCCGCCTCCAGGTCCACGAAGGCCTCGTCCAGGCTCAACGGCTCCACCAGGGGCGACAGGGCCCGCAGCAGCCCCATCACCTGCTCGCTGACCCCCCGGTACAGCCCGAAGCGCGGCACGAGATACGCGGCGTTCGGCGCGAGCCGGCGGGCCTGGGCCATGGGCATCGCCGAGTGCACTCCGAAGACGCGTGCCTCGTACGAGGCGGTGGCGACGACTCCGCGTGGTCCGAGCCCGCCCACCACGACGGCTTTCCCGCGCAGGCTCGGCTTGGATGCCTGCTCCGCCGAGGCGAAGAAGGCATCCATGTCGAGATGCAGGATCGTGGGCGCGGTTCTCACATGTCCGATGCTGCCCTACGCCACTGACAATGCCCCGGTACGGCCCGCTCCCCTTGGGCCTCGCCCGTACGACAGACTCCCGCGCGGCCCCGCCAGCCCCTCAGACGGCCCGGTTGCGCCGCCGGGCCAGCTCGTCCGTGGGGTTGTGTCCGACGAGCGTCTCGCCCGTGTCCACGCGCTCCCCGTGCAGCTGTGAGAGGGCACTCTCCACGTCCCGCCAGACCACGCCGACGGCGATCCCGAAGATCCCCTGGCCGCCCTGGAGCAGGGCGTGGACGTCGTCGGGGGACGTGCATTCGTAGACCGTCGCACCGTCGCTCATCAGCGTCATCCGCTCCAGGTCCCGGAAGCCGCGCTCCCTGAGGTGCTGGACGGTGGTGCGGATGTTCTGCAGCGAGACCCCGGTGTCGAGGAACCGCTTGACGATCTTCAGGACGACGACGTCCCGGAAGCTGTAGAGACGCTGCGTCCCCGAGCCGTAGGCGGGCCGCACGCTCGGCTCGACCAGACCGGTCCTCGCCCAGTAGTCCAGCTGCCGGTAGGTGATGCCCGCGGCCGCGCACGCCGTGGGACCGCGGTAACCGATCTCCTCGGAAACCGCCCCTCCCTCGCCCGGCACTGCCGTCGGCCGCCGCGGAACGTGATCGGCCGCGCTGCCGTGAAGCGGGTACGGGCCGCTCTCCCCCAGACCGCGTCCGGGGGCACCCCCAGCCGTACCGTCGCCGCTGCTTCTCACGCCGACCTCCGTCCTTGACCTGCCTTCTCGACGGTAGGCAGTCACCAGGGGCGCGTCAACGATCGCCACACTCGGCACGCCGAGTGATAATCACCCTAGGAGTGGTTTCCCGTGCCCCACCGCGGGGAAAGGCTAGCCGAATGCTCTCGGGGCGGACCGCGGCGCACCACACGCGCCGCAGGCAATTGCCGCCCGGAGCTGCCTGACGCTCCAGGGCGTCACTGGCTGTTGGTACCGAAGTCCTCGGGCGAGATCTGGTCGAGGAACTCGCGGAACTTCTCCACCTCGTCCTCCTGCTCGTCCGGGATCGCGATGCCGGCGTCGTCGAGGACTCCGTCGCTGCCGTAGATCGGCGTGCCGGTGCGCAGGGCCAGCGCTATGGCGTCGGAGGGCCGCGCACTCACCTCGATCCCGCTGGCGAACACCAGTTCCGCGTAGAAGACACCCTCACGCAGGTCCGTGATGCGCACTTCGGTGAGCTCCTGACCGACGGCCTCCAGCACGTCCTTGAACAGGTCGTGGGTCAGCGGTCGTGCGGGGGCCATGCCCTGCTGGGCGAAGGCGATCGCCGTCGCCTCCCCCGGTCCGATCCAGATGGGGAGGTAGCGGTCGCCTCCCACTTCACGCAGAAGCACGATCGGTTGGTTGGAGGGCATTTCGACCCGGACACCTACGACATCGAGCTCGTTCACACAGCAACCCTAGGCCGTGCCCGGGACGTTTGGGTAGTCGGGCACAGAACGGGTGGACGATCCACAGCCTGGGCGGGCGCCCCGGGTCAGCGCAGTCGCACGCCCAGCGCGGTCTGCACCAGTGCCGCGTGCAGCTTCACCGTGAGCCCCGCCAGCTCCTTCGTACGGGCCTCCGCGTGCGCCCTGGTCTGCGGGTTGCGGTGACGCCGCAGCGGGGCCACCACCTGGTCCACAAGGCCCGCGTCACGCTCGGCCGCGGCCTTCATCGCACGCAGATGCCGCGGCTCGATCCCGAACCGCCCCAGCTCGACCACGAGCGCGGCGACGGTCACGGCCTCGGCGTCGTACACACCGTCGGGCAGGGCCGCGATCAGCCCGTACGACTCCCACTCCTCGAGCTCCTGCTCACCGATCTCGGCGGCCGCCAGCAGCTCGGCACGGCCCACCCGGGCCGCTGTGGGCGCCTCCGGCTCCCCGAAGAGGTCCCCGAGCGGTTCCCCCTCGCCGGAGTCGCGCTGACGCCCCACGGACGGCAGCCGCACCGGCTCACCGCGCTCCAGGGCCTCCAGATGCTCGCGGATCACCTTCAGCGGCAGATAGTGGTCCCGCTGCATCCTCAGAACGTGGCCGAGGCGCTCGACGTCGTGCGCGCTGAACTTGCGATACCCCGAAGGGGTCCGCTGCGGCTCGATGAGCCCCTCCGACTCCAGGAACCTGATCTTGGAGATGGTGACTTCGGGGAACTCGTCACGCAGCGCGTTCAGCACCACGCCGATGCTCATCAGCCCACTGTCCGCGGCGGCGGTACCGCTGCCGGCACCGCCGCTCGGTGTTTGAAGCATGGACATTCCCTGGGAGTCCCCCCGGACGACGTCTGGGGGAGGGTCAGATGCCCCGCTGGCTCGCGTAGAAGACCAGCCGGTACTTGCCGATCTGCACCTCGTCACCGTTCGACAGAGCGACCTGGTCGATCCGCTCACGGTTGACGTACGTGCCGTTCAGGCTGCCGACGTCGGCGACCGTGAACGAGCCGTCCGCGACACGACGGAACTCCACATGGCGGCGCGACACGGTCACGTCGTCCAGGAAGATGTCGCTCTGCGGATGACGCCCCGCCGTGGTCAGCTCGCCGTCCAGCAGGAAGCGGCTGCCCGAGTTCGGGCCACGGCGCACCACCAGGAGCGCCGAGCCGAGCGGCAGCGCGTCGACGGCCGCCTGCGCCTCCGGGGAGAGCATCGGCGACAGCGTCTGGCCCGTCACCTCGGCGTCATAGGCCTCAAGGCCCGAAATGGAGATCGTGGACGTCGTCTCGGACGGACGCTCCGCCCCGCCTCGCAGCGGCGCACCGCAGTTGGAACAGAAGCGGCTGTTCTCCGCGTTGCGGTTACCGCACCTCGTACACACCAGGGCCGACATGGACGGATCCTCCTGCCGCGGCTGCCCCCCAGGGGCATGGGACGCGTACGGATCGGAGGCGAACCCTCCACCCGTACTTGAGGTTGACGGTTCCCCGAAACCTATGCGGCCGGACTGGGCAGGGTCAACAGACGGCGCGCCCTGACCACCGGGAATGTCACCGACCTGGTCCCGGAACAGCGGGCGGTCGCCGCCCTGGCCCTCCGCGTCTCCATGGCGTGGTGCACGGTGACGGGCAGTCGCATTGTCGGCGCTGCCCTCTCGCGCGCTCTTGCCGAACAACTTCGCAAACAACTTCACGGGCGATTCCCCTTGACCGAAACAGACCCGCCCGTGGGGCAGGACGAACCCTGATTGAACACACCGGTCGACCCGGACATCCTCACAACGTCCGTAACCACCAGACAGTTTCCACCACGCACCACCCATTCGGTGCGCCGACCCCCCGCAACCTCATGCCCTGGCCGGGCGCCCCCCATGCGGCGCCGGCTCACTGGGAGGACGACCGAGCGTAGTCAGGCCGCTTCGCCGGTCGCAAGGCGTCCACAACGATCTTCGTCGAGCGGTCCACCGTGACGGTGGCCTGCTCCTTCTCCAGTGTCTGCACCACGCCTCCGGGGATGTTGAGCGCCGGTTCCAGGTCCTGCGGCTTGCCGATGACCTTGAAACGATAGGGCTGGGTGATCTTGTTCCCGTCCACCTTCACTCCGCTGCCGGAGTCCGTCAGATAGGTACTGGCGACCACGCGTACGCCGTTCACCTGGATCGCCTCCGCGCCGGCCGCGCGCAGCTCCTGGATCGCGTCGAGCAGCATGTCCGCCTTTACCGTCCCCTTCGTGTCGTTGATCGTCAGGGTGATGCCGGGTCCCTGCGCCGCCACGGTGCCCGCCAGAATGCCGAGTTGCTTCTCCTTCTCGACCGTCTGCTTGCGAGCCTCCTCGGCCTGGTTCGAGCTGTTCTCCAGCTCGGTGCGCTGATCTTCGAGACCCTGCTTCTCGTCTTCAAGACGCTGCGTACGGTTGTCGAGTTCATCGAGGATGCGTACGAGATCTTCTTGACGTGCGCCGCGCAGGGCGCTGCCGCTGTCGCTGTTGGACGCGACCTGGACGGCCAGACCGAAACCGAGGCCGAACAGCAGCACGGCGACGATGAGTTGCGCGCGCGTGACACGCGGCGGCCACACGCCCTTGACCAGCCGCTGACGGCCGGTCAGCGTCGGTCCGGTGTCCGCATCGTGCTTCCTTTCCTCGGAATCCGCGCGAGCTGCGGCGGGCACCTCTTCGGGCAGTTCCTTGCGCAGCCGGTTCTCCGGGGTCCCGGAGGGCTGAGGGGTCTCGGAGGGCTGAGGTGTCTCGTCCTCGTTGCTCATCGGCCTCACGCCCGGAACACGTGACGGCGGATCGCCGCGGCGTTGGAGAAGATGCGGATGCCGAGCACGACCACTACGCCCGTGGAGAGCTGGGCGCCCACGCCCAACTTGTCGCCCAGGAAGACGATCAGCGCGGCCACGACCACGTTCGACAGGAACGACACCACGAAGACCTTGTCGTCGAAGATGCCGTCGAGCATCGCGCGCAGCCCTCCGAACACGGCGTCGAGCGCCGCCACGACGGCGATCGGGAGATAAGGCTCGACGACCGCTGGAACCTCGGGCCGGACCAACAATCCAGCCACGACTCCCACGACGAGGCCCAGTACGGCGATCACGATGTGCCCTTCTCTGTGCTCGGCTGTGCTGTACGTACGATCACACTCGGTGCGGCCGACAACCGGACGTCGTCCTCGGCGGAAATGCTGGTCCGGATGCCGTAGTTCTCTTGCAGGGCGTGCAGATAGAGCCCGTCGGCACTGTTCTGGAACCTGGTGCTGAGCCGCTGGCCGTCCCCCACCGCGAGCACCGTGTACGGCGGCACCAGCGGCTTGTTGTCGACCAGTATCGCGTCACCCGCGGCCCGGATCGCCGACAGGGCTGTCAGCCGCTGTCCGTTGACCGCGATGGCCTCGGCGCCCGACTCCCAGAGCCCGTTGACGACGCGCTGCATGTCACGGTCGCGGACTCGTCCGGTGTCGGAGAACCCGGAGGTCTCCCGCGGATTGCTGCCGTCACCGCCCGTGCTGGCTTCCTTGGAGTCGTTCACAACGAGCTTCACCCCGGGGCCGTGCACAGCGGTGGCGCCCGACAGGATGCTCACCAGGTCGGCCTGCTCGCCGCCCCCGTCCTTCTTGAGCGCCGCACGCTGCCGCGCGCTCACATCGGCACGCAGGGTGTCCACATTGCTTTCGAGCTTGTCGGCGGCCGTGGTCTCGCGCTCGATGCGGTCGATGAGCTCCTGGCGCTCCTTCGCGACTACAGGCGCCGCTATCCGCGCGTTCGCCGCTCCCACGGTCACCACGAGGGCCGCGAGTACGAGACCTGCAGCGAGACCGAGCTTCGCCCGCACCGTCTTCGGCATGCCACCGGCGCCCTCGGCCTTCTTACGGGCGGCCGCCTCGGCGTATCCGTCGTCGAGGCTGTGGTCCATGACGTTGGTGAGCAGCGACATGGAGGCATCCGGGCGCGAGGGGCGCGGCGGACTGCTCCGAACGGGGGGCTGCTGCGGCATGCCGCACATCGTCGCACGTCGCGGGCACTACCTCCGAATGGCCCCACCGGCGTGCCGGACAGGCCCCTTTGGGGGCACTTGTCCGGCACGCACGCGTGCGGGGTGTTTCAGCGACCGGCGCTGTCCACGACGGCCGCCCACTCATCGAGCAAGGCCTCCGCGGACGCGTCGTCCGGGCCTTCGGCCCACAGATGCGTGACCGCTTCCGCGGGGTCCGGAAGCACCATCACCCAGCGCCCGTCCGTCTCCACGACCCGTACGCCATCCGTCGTGTCCACGAACCGGTCTCCGGCCTCTTCCACGACCCGGCGCATCACAAGTCCCTTGACGGCCCAAGGAGTCGCGAGATCGCGCTTGAGGACGTGCGCCCGCGGAATCCGCGCGTCGATCTGGCTGAGGGTGAGCTGCGTCCGCGCCACCAGCCCGATAAGTCGTACGAAGGCGGCCGCGCCGTCGAACACGCCGCTGAACTCGGGAATGATGAACCCACCACGGCCATCACCACCGAAGATCGTCGACTCGTCGCGCCCGACCCGCGTCAGATCGTCCGGAGACGTGGTCGTCCATTCCACCTGCGTCCCGTGGTACGCCGCCACCTGCTCGGCGATCCGCGTGGTGGTCACCGGCAGTGCCACCCGCCCACTGCGCCGCTCCGCGGCCACCAGGTCGAGCATCACGAGCAGGGCCCGGTCGTCCTCGACGATCCGCCCCTTCTCGTCGACGAGCGAGAGCCGCTCCCCCACCGGGTCGAAGCGCACGCCGAACGCGGCCCGCGCGGACGCGACGATCTCACCGAGCCGCACCAGACCGGCCCGCCGCGTGTCCGCCGTCTCCGTCGGCCTGGACTCGTCGAGACCGGGATTGATGGTCAGCGAGTCGACCCCGAGCTTGCCCAACAGGCTGGGCAGCACGAGCCCGGCGCTGCCGTTCGAGGCATCCACGACCACCTTCAGCCCGGATTCGGCGATCCCGGTGGTGTCGACATTCCTCAGCAGCGAACCTGTGTACGAGTCGAAGACGCTGGCCGGGAAGTGCAGATCCCCGATCTCTCCGGGGAACGCGCGCCGGTACTCCTGCCGCGCGAACACCCGGTCGAGCTTCCGCTGCCCTCCCTGCGACAGATCGGCGCCCTGCCCGTCGAAGAACATGATGTCGACGGAGTCCGGCACACCGGGCGTCGTCCTGATCATGATCCCGCCCGCACTGCCCCTGGCGGTCTGCTGCCGGGCCACCGGCAGCGGTACGTTCTCCAGGTCGCGTACCTCAATGGCGCTGGCCTGCAGCGCCGAGATGACCGCCCGTTTCAGCGCACGAGCGCCTCGGGAGTGGTCGCGGGCCGTGGTGACGGTGGAGCCCTTCTTGAGCGTCGTCGCGTACGCCCCCGCGAGGCGCACGGCGAGTTCCGGGGTGATCTCCACGTTCAGGATCCCGGACACGCCACGGGCGCCGAAGAGATGCGCCTGGCCCCTCGACTCCCAGATCACCGAGGTGTTGACGAAGGCGCCGGCCTCAATGGTCTTGAACGGGTAGACGCGTACGTTGCCCTGGATGATCGATTCTTCGCCGACGAGGCATTCATCGCCGATGACGGCGCCGTCCTCGATGCGGGCTGCCCGCATGATGTCGGTGTTCTTCCCGACGACGCAGCCACGCAGATTGCTGTGCTGGCCGATGTACACGTTGTCATGTACGACGGCCCTGTGCAGGAATGCGCCACTCTTGACGACGACGTTGGAGCCGACGACGGTGTGCTCCCGGATTTCGGCGCCCGCCTCGACCTTGGCGTAGTCCCCGATGTAAAGAGGCCCACGCAGTATGGCGTCGGGATGGACTTCGGCGCCCTCGGCGACCCATACGCCCGGGGAGATCTCGAAGCCGTCAATCTCGACGTCGACCTTGCCCTCCAGGACGTCGGCCTGCGCCTTCACATAGCTCTCATGGGTGCCGACGTCCTCCCAGTAGCCCTCGGCGACATAGCCATAGATCGGCTTGCCCTCCTTCATCAGCTGAGGGAAGACATCGCCGGACCAGTCGACGGAGACATCGGCTTCGACGTAGTCGAAGACTTCGGGTTCCATGACGTAGATACCCGTGTTCACCGTGTCCGAGAAGACCTGGCCCCAGGTCGGCTTCTCCAGGAAGCGCTCGACCTTGCCCTCTTCGTCCACGATGGTGATACCGAATTCGAGAGGGTTCGGTACGCGCGTCAGGCAGACGGTGACCAGCGCGCCTTTTTCCTTGTGGAAATTGATGAGGTCGGTGAGATCGAAGTCGGTCAGGGCATCACCGGAGATCACAAGGAAGGTGTCGTCCTTCAACGCCTCCTCGGCGTTCTTGACACTCCCAGCAGTACCGAGTGGCTTCTCCTCATTGGCATAGGTGAGCTCCATCCCGAGCTCCTCGCCATCACCGAAGTAGTTCTTGACCAGCGATGCCAAGAACTGGACAGTAACGACGGTCTCGTTGAGCCCATGCCTTTTGAGCAGCCTGAGCACGTGCTCCATGATCGGGCGGTTGACCACGGGCAGGAGCGGCTTGGGCATGCTTGAGGTCATGGGACGAAGGCGTGTGCCTTCGCCTCCGGCCATCACGACGGCCTTCATGTCGGAAGCGTCCTCCTTGAAGAGACGGTCTAGCCGACTTCACCCGTCCAGATTGTCCCGCACTTTTCGTCCGCGGGCCATCGAGCCACTACAGCCGCGCAATCGGCGAGCTCAATCGGCCATGGCGTCCGCCCTGAGAAGACGGCGGACCTGAACCACGTAGAGGATTCCTGCCCACCAGTAGAGCGTTGTACCCCATCCGGCGAACGCCCATCCGAAAATAGCAGCGGGTGTCGCGATCCATCCGCTTGCGTCACTGAGCAGCAGCAACGGGAAGGCATACATCAGGTTGAAGGTGGCCGCCTTCCCCAGGAAGTTCACCTGGAGGGGCGGATAGCCGTGACGCCGGAGGACAGCCACGACCACCAGCAGAACCAGCTCACGCGCCAGAAGTGCAGCCGTCAACCACAGCGGAAGAATCTCGCGCCAGGTGAGGCCCACGAGGGTGGACAGAATGTAGAGCCGGTCGGCTGCGGGATCGAGAAGCCGGCCGAGGCTGCTGATCTGGTTCCAGCGCCGCGCGAGCTTCCCGTCCAGATAGTCGCTGATACCACTCAGCATCAGTACGAGCAGCGCCCAACCGTCGCTCTTGGGACCGCCGAACTCCGGCCTGAGGATCAGCCACAGGAAGATGGGCACGCCAGCAAGGCGCGCCATGCTGAGGATGTTCGGGATGGTGAGGACCCGGTCCGTCTGGACGCGGGTCTCCTGGACCTCCACCCGGGGGCCTCCTGTGGGAAATGAGCCAACGATGCCCCCTGACCCTACCCGCAGCCTTCACGCTGCGATGCGGAGGGGGGAGGCACCATCGGGAGGACTCTCCCTGGAAAACAAAAAAGCTCCGTCTCTTGGGCGGCATGCCCAAGAGACGGAGCTCTAAAAGGAGTTCGGCGGCGTCCTACTCTCCCACAGGGTCCCCCCTGCAGTACCATCGGCGCTGTGAGGCTTAGCTTCCGGGTTCGGAATGTAACCGGGCGTTTCCCTCACGCTATGACCACCGAAACACTATGAAACTGTCAACCGGAGCCGTGGCATAGCTACGACGGTTGTTCGTGGTTTCAGAACCAACACAGTGGACGCGAGCAACTGAGGACAAGCCCTCGGCCTATTAGTACCAGTCACCTCCACCCGTTACCGGGCTTCCAGATCTGGCCTATCAACCCAGTCGTCTACTGGGAGCCTTACCCTCTCAAGGAGGTGGGAATACTCATCTCGAAGCAGGCTTCCCGCTTAGATGCTTTCAGCGGTTATCCCTCCCGAACGTAGCCAACCAGCCATGCCCTTGGCAGGACAACTGGCACACCAGAGGTTCGTCCGTCCCGGTCCTCTCGTACTAGGGACAGCCCTTCTCAATATTCCTGCGCGCGCAGCGGATAGGGACCGAACTGTCTCACGACGTTCTAAACCCAGCTCGCGTACCGCTTTAATGGGCGAACAGCCCAACCCTTGGGACCGACTCCAGCCCCAGGATGCGACGAGCCGACATCGAGGTGCCAAACCATCCCGTCGATATGGACTCTTGGGGAAGATCAGCCTGTTATCCCCGGGGTACCTTTTATCCGTTGAGCGACGGCGCTTCCACAAGCCACCGCCGGATCACTAGTCCCGACTTTCGTCCCTGCTCGACCCGTCGGTCTCACAGTCAAGCTCCCTTGTGCACTTACACTCAACACCTGATTACCAACCAGGCTGAGGGAACCTTTGGGCGCCTCCGTTACTCTTTAGGAGGCAACCGCCCCAGTTAAACTACCCATCAGACACTGTCCCTGATCCGGATCACGGACCCAGGTTAGACATCCAGCACGACCAGACTGGTATTTCAACGACGACTCCACAAACACTGGCGTGCCTGCTTCAAAGTCTCCCAGCTATCCTACACAAGCCGAACCGAACACCAATATCAAACTGTAGTAAAGGTCCCGGGGTCTTTCCGTCCTGCTGCGCGAAACGAGCATCTTTACTCGTAGTGCAATTTCACCGGGCCTATGGTTGAGACAGTCGAGAAGTCGTTACGCCATTCGTGCAGGTCGGAACTTACCCGACAAGGAATTTCGCTACCTTAGGATGGTTATAGTTACCACCGCCGTTTACTGGCGCTTAAGTTCTCAGCTTCGCCACCCCGAAGAGTGACTAACCGGTCCCCTTAACGTTCCAGCACCGGGCAGGCGTCAGTCCGTATACATCGCCTTACGGCTTCGCACGGACCTGTGTTTTTAGTAAACAGTCGCTTCTCGCTGGTCTCTGCGGCCACCCCCAGCTCAGGAAGTAAATTCCCTCACCGGTGATGGCCCCCCTTCTCCCGAAGTTACGGGGGCATTTTGCCGAGTTCCTTAACCATAGTTCACCCGAACGCCTCGGTATTCTCTACCTGACCACCTGAGTCGGTTTAGGGTACGGGCCGCCATGAAACTCGCTAGAGGCTTTTCTCGACAGCATAGGATCATCCACTTCACCACAATCGGCTCGGCATCAGGTCTCAGCCTCATGTGCGACGGATTTGCCTATCGCACGGCCTACACCCTTACCCCGGGACAACCACCGCCCGGGATGGACTACCTTCCTGCGTCACCCCATCACTCACCTACTACAGGTCTGGTCCGTCGGCTCCACCACTCCCCTTTGCCCGAAGGCTCCGGGGCGGCTTCACGGACTTAGCATCGCCTGGTTCGATGTTTGACGCTTCACAGCGGGTACCGGAATATCAACCGGTTATCCATCGACTACGCCTGTCGGCCTCGCCTTAGGTCCCGACTTACCCTGGGCAGATCAGCTTGACCCAGGAACCCTTAGTCAATCGGCGCACACGTTTCTCACGTGTGTATCGCTACTCATGCCTGCATTCTCACTCGTGAACCGTCCACCACTGCCTTCCGGCGCGGCTTCACCCGGCACACGACGCTCCCCTACCCATCCATACGGGCGTTGGCCCTATTGTATGAATGACACGACTTCGGCGGTACGCTTGAGCCCCGCTACATTGTCGGCGCGGAATCACTAGACCAGTGAGCTATTACGCACTCTTTCAAGGGTGGCTGCTTCTAAGCCAACCTCCTGGTTGTCTCTGCGACTCCACATCCTTTCCCACTTAGCGTACGCTTAGGGGCCTTAGTCGATGCTCTGGGCTGTTTCCCTCTCGACCATGGAGCTTATCCCCCACAGTCTCACTGCCGCGCTCTCACTTACCGGCATTCGGAGTTTGGCTAAGGTCAGTAACCCGGTAGGGCCCATCGCCTATCCAGTGCTCTACCTCCGGCAAGAAACACACGACGCTGCACCTAAATGCATTTCGGGGAGAACCAGCTATCACGGAGTTTGATTGGCCTTTCACCCCTAACCACAGGTCATCCCCCAGGTTTTCAACCCTGGTGGGTTCGGTCCTCCACGACCTCTTACAGCCGCTTCAACCTGCCCATGGCTAGATCACTCCGCTTCGGGTCTTGAGCGCGCTACTAAATCGCCCTATTCGGACTCGCTTTCGCTACGGCTTCCCCACACGGGTTAACCTCGCAACACACCGCAAACTCGCAGGCTCATTCTTCAAAAGGCACGCAGTCACGACGCATTGAGTAAACTCAATGCGCGACGCTCCCACGGCTTGTAGGCACACGGTTTCAGGTACTATTTCACTCCGCTCCCGCGGTACTTTTCACCATTCCCTCACGGTACTATCCGCTATCGGTCACCAGGGAATATTTAGGCTTAGCGGGTGGTCCCGCCAGATTCACACGGGATTTCTCGGGCCCCGTGCTACTTGGGTGTCTCTCAAACGAGCCGCTGATGTTTCGACTACGGGGGTCTTACCCTCTACGCCGGACCTTTCGCATGTCCTTCGCCTACATCAACGGTTTCTGACTCGTCTCACAGCCGGCAGACTGTGAAAGAGAGATCCCACAACCCCACATGCGCAACCCCTGCCGGGTCTCACACGCATATGGTTTGGCCTCATCCAGTTTCGCTCGCCACTACTCCCGGAATCACGGTTGTTTTCTCTTCCTGCGGGTACTGAGATGTTTCACTTCCCCGCGTTCCCTCCACATACCCTATGTGTTCAGGTATGGGTGACAGCCCATGACGACTGCCGGGTTTCCCCATTCGGAAACCCCCGGATCAAAGCCTGGTTGACGGCTCCCCGGGGACTATCGTGGCCTCCCACGTCCTTCATCGGTTCCTGGTGCCAAGGCATCCACCGTGCGCCCTTAAAAACTTGGCCACAGATGCTCGCGTCCACTGTGCAGTTCTCAAACAACGACCAACCACCCATCACCCTGCCCTACTGGGCAAGTTCACTGGGGCCGGCACTGAAGGCAGCCGTATCGGCCGTACCTTCAGACACCCAACAGCGTGCCCGACACCCTCGCCACTCGTGATCAGCTTTCCACGCCCCGAAGGACAGTACTCACAGCCCGAGATGACTGACGGTGCCGAATAATCAACGTTCCACCCATGAGCAACCAGCACCGGACATTCGCCGATGTACTGGCCTCTGACCTCACCCCGGAGGGATCGGTAAGAAGTGCTCCTTAGAAAGGAGGTGATCCAGCCGCACCTTCCGGTACGGCTACCTTGTTACGACTTCGTCCCAATCGCCAGTCCCACCTTCGACAGCTCCCTCCCACAAGGGGTTGGGCCACCGGCTTCGGGTGTTACCGACTTTCGTGACGTGACGGGCGGTGTGTACAAGGCCCGGGAACGTATTCACCGCAGCAATGCTGATCTGCGATTACTAGCAACTCCGACTTCATGGGGTCGAGTTGCAGACCCCAATCCGAACTGAGACAGGCTTTTTGAGATTCGCTCCGCCTCGCGGCTTCGCAGCTCTTTGTACCTGCCATTGTAGCACGTGTGCAGCCCAAGACATAAGGGGCATGATGACTTGACGTCGTCCCCACCTTCCTCCGAGTTGACCCCGGCAGTCTCCTGTGAGTCCCCATCACCCCGAAGGGCATGCTGGCAACACAGAACAAGGGTTGCGCTCGTTGCGGGACTTAACCCAACATCTCACGACACGAGCTGACGACAGCCATGCACCACCTGTACACCGACCACAAGGGGGCGACCATCTCTGGCCGTTTCCGGTGTATGTCAAGCCTTGGTAAGGTTCTTCGCGTTGCGTCGAATTAAGCCACATGCTCCGCTGCTTGTGCGGGCCCCCGTCAATTCCTTTGAGTTTTAGCCTTGCGGCCGTACTCCCCAGGCGGGGAACTTAATGCGTTAGCTGCGGCACCGACGACGTGGAATGTCGCCAACACCTAGTTCCCACCGTTTACGGCGTGGACTACCAGGGTATCTAATCCTGTTCGCTCCCCACGCTTTCGCTCCTCAGCGTCAGTAATGGCCCAGAGATCCGCCTTCGCCACCGGTGTTCCTCCTGATATCTGCGCATTTCACCGCTACACCAGGAATTCCGATCTCCCCTACCACACTCTAGCTAGCCCGTATCGAATGCAGACCCGGGGTTAAGCCCCGGGCTTTCACACCCGACGTGACAAGCCGCCTACGAGCTCTTTACGCCCAATAATTCCGGACAACGCTTGCGCCCTACGTATTACCGCGGCTGCTGGCACGTAGTTAGCCGGCGCTTCTTCTGCAGGTACCGTCACTTTCGCTTCTTCCCTGCTGAAAGAGGTTTACAACCCGAAGGCCGTCATCCCTCACGCGGCGTCGCTGCATCAGGCTTTCGCCCATTGTGCAATATTCCCCACTGCTGCCTCCCGTAGGAGTCTGGGCCGTGTCTCAGTCCCAGTGTGGCCGGTCGCCCTCTCAGGCCGGCTACCCGTCGTCGCCTTGGTGAGCCACTACCTCACCAACAAGCTGATAGGCCGCGGGCTCATCCTTCACCGCCGGAGCTTTTAACCCCCACCCATGCGGGCAGGAGTGTTATCCGGTATTAGACCCCGTTTCCAGGGCTTGTCCCAGAGTGAAGGGCAGATTGCCCACGTGTTACTCACCCGTTCGCCACTAATCCACCCCGAAGGGCTTCATCGTTCGACTTGCATGTGTTAAGCACGCCGCCAGCGTTCGTCCTGAGCCAGGATCAAACTCTCCGTGAATGTTTACCCGTAATCGGGTGGACACCACGAGAGCGGAACCAAGGAGAGGAATAATCCCCTCGGTTCACAGCGTCCTCGCTGTGCGCCTACCAGGCAGTGCCCGGCAGGACTTTTTCAAAGGAACCTCGTCCCAGCCGATCGGCCGGAGACGGGGTATCAACATATCTGGCGTTGATTTTTGGCACGCTGTTGAGTTCTCAAGGAACGGACGCTTCCTTTGTACTCACCCTCTCGGGCTTTCCTCCGGGCGCTTCCCTTCGGTCTTGCTTTGTTCTTGTTTCGTTCTTGCGTTTCCGACTCTATCAGACCGTTTCCGGTCCGATTTCCCTCGGTGCTTTCCAGGTTTCCGCTTTCGCGTTTCCCTTTCCGGCGGTTCCAAACTCTACCAGTGTTTTTCCGTCTCTCTGACCACGGTCCTGCAGACATGCAGAACCAGACCCCGAGATAGGATCTGACAAGTTGGGTGCTGCCAGGCAAGGACGCTTGGTCGCGTCACTCGGCCTCAAGCAGGAGTACGACTCTACATGCGGGCCTGGAGCGGGCGCAAATCGTTTGCGCTGTGCTCTACGGCCGCCAACCGGTACCTCTCATGCGGAACCGGCACTTCATATGACATACCCTGCTGGACAGTGCGCCGTCCGGGACAGGCAGTGACGGCCCATATAAATCTCCACCCCTGGGAGGCTTCCCATGACCACCGTGACGTCCCCTATCGCAGGACGCGCCATCGGACTCGCCGCGGTACCGGATCCCGTGTTCTCCGGCGCGATGGTCGGCCCCGGCATGGCGATCGACCCTGTGCGTGAGCCCTCGGAGGCTGTCGCCCCCGTGGACGGAGTCATTGTCTCGCTTCACCCGCATGCCTTCGTCGTCGTCGACAGCGAGGGCCACGGTGTCCTCACGCACCTGGGCATCGACACTGTGCAGCTCAACGGCGAGGGCTTCGAGCTACTCGTCAATAAGGGGGACACCGTGACGCGCGGCCAGGGTGTCGTGCGTTGGAACCCGGCCGCCGTCGAGGTGGCCGGCAAGTCCCCGGTGTGCCCGATCGTGGCACTCGAAGCCACGGGCGACTCTCTCTCCGATGTCCGCGAAGACGGCGATGTGAAGGCCGGCGACGTCCTTTTCGGCTGGCAGTGACATCGATGCCGTCATGGACGGCGAGTTCGACAACCACCGCGGCAGCGGGACGCGCCGCACTATCGGAGACGGGTGAGATGGAGACAACGCTGCGAGGCGTCGGCGTGAGCCACGGTGTGGCGATCGGCGAGGTTCGGCACATGGGAACGGCGGTTCTTGAGCCGCCTGCCAAGCAGATCCCTGCGGAGGACGCGGAGCGCGAACAGGGGCGTGCCCGCAAGGCCGTGGAGGCTGTGGCAGCCGACCTGATTGCGCGCGGCAATCTGGCGGGGGGCGAAGCCCAGGCAGTACTCGAGGCTCAGGCCATGATGGCTCAGGACCCCGAGCTGATGGCTGATGTGGATCGACGTATCGCGGTCGGCAGCACGGCCGAGCGGGCGGTCTATGACGCGTTCGCCTCGTATCGCGCGCTGCTGGCCGGCGCCGGTGAGTACCTCGCCGGTCGCGTGGCCGACCTCGACGACGTGCGGAACCGTATCGTCGCCCGGCTGCTCGGGGTGCCCATGCCGGGTGTCCCGGACAGCGACGAGCCGTACGTCCTTATTGCTCGTGATCTCGCGCCCGCGGACACCGCGCTGCTCGACCCCACTCTTGTGCTCGGTTTTGTCACCGAGGAGGGCGGGCCGACCAGCCACAGCGCGATCCTGGCCCGTGCTCTCGGCGTTCCCGCCGTGGTCGCGCTTCCTGGTGCCGGTGAGCTCGCCGAAGGCACCGTGATCGCCGTGGACGGCAGCACCGGTGAGATCTTCGTGGAGCCGAGCGCGGAGAAGAGGGCGCAGCTGGAGGCCGCGGCGGCGGCGCGCAAGGCGGCGCTGTCCACGTCGACGGGTCCGGGGGCCACCTCCGACGGTCACAAGGTGCCGCTGCTGGCGAACGTCGGCGGTCCCGCGGACGTGCCGGCCGCTGTCGAGGCCGGTGCCGAGGGTGTCGGTCTGTTCCGTACCGAGTTCCTCTTCCTGGACGACAGCAAGAAGGCACCGTCCGAGGAGAAGCAGGTCGAGGCGTACCGGCAGGTACTCGAGGCCTTCCCCGAGGGCCGTGTCGTGGTGCGCGTGCTCGACGCGGGCGCGGACAAGCCGCTCGACTTCCTGACTCCGGCCGACGAGCCCAACCCGGCACTGGGTGTGCGGGGTCTGCGATCGCTGCTCGACCACCCCGACGTGCTGCGTACGCAGCTGACAGCGCTCGCGAAGGCTTCGGAGGGCCTGCCGGTCTACCTCGAAGTGATGGCTCCGATGGTCGCGGACCGCACCGACGCCAAGGCGTTCGCGGACGCGTGCCGTGCGGCCGGGCTGCAGGCGAAGTTCGGCGCGATGGTGGAGATTCCGTCGGCCGCGCTGCGGGCGCGGTCGATCCTGCAGGAGGTCGAGTTCCTGTCCTTGGGGACCAACGACCTCGCGCAGTACACCTTCGCCGCCGACCGGCAGGTGGGTGCGGTGTCCCGTCTGCAGGACCCGTGGCAGCCCGCGCTGCTCGACCTGGTCGCGCTGTCCGCCGAGGCGGCGAAGGCCGAGGGCAAGAGCTGTGGTGTCTGCGGTGAGGCCGCATCGGACCCGCTGCTCGCGTGTGTGCTGACCGGTCTCGGTGTCACCTCCCTGTCGATGGGTGCCGCGTCGATTCCCTATGTCCGGGCGACGCTCGCCAAGTACACGCTGGCCCAGTGCGAGCGTGCCGCCGCGGCCGCGCGTGCCGCGGACACGGCCGAAGAGGCGCGTACGGCGGCACAGGCGGTGCTGTCCGGCGAGTGACCGGGCAAGGTCGTTGAATCGACTGGTGTCCAGGGGTGCGCCACCTGCGGGTGGCGCACCCCTTTCGCGTTCAGTGCGTGTGGCCCGTCCTCTCTCCTTCTTCTCCGAGGTCGGGCGGCACGCAGTAGTCGACGCCCGATTCCGGGGAGACGAGGTCTCCGGAGTCGGCGTCCGTGCAGTAGGCGTCGAAGACCTCTGCGGCGGTCAGGGGTTCCAGGTCGTCCTCGCGCAGGCGCCATCCGTAGACACGGTCGGTGGCGTCGGCCGCGGTGGTGCGCATGACCAGTCCCCCGGCGCTCCCTGTCGCGATGCCCAGGGCCAGCACGGTGCTGAATTCCAGAGCCTCTGACGCGTCGAGGCACTTGGTGCCCGCCGGGTCGTCATCGGCGTGGAGTACGGCGACGAGCGTCTCGGGCGCTGCTGAGACGCTGCATACGAGGTGAAGGTGGCCGCGCCCCGCGGTGTCGATGATGCGGGAGAGCAGGTGGGAGGCGCGGGCGAAGGACGCTCGGCCGATGTCCTCGCCGCAGGATGCGCAGTTGCCGATGCGGGCCAGGAGTGTGGTCGCGTACTCCCATGTGGCCTTGCGGACGGCCTCGTCGACCAGGGACGGGACGAGTTCGTCGAGGGGCTGTCCGTCGTACAGAACCGTGGAGCCCGTGGCCGCCAGTTCAGCGGTGAAGCGTGTGCGGCTGGCTGGGGCGTCGGGTTCCAGGCCGCTTTCGGCGCAGAATTCGGCGTACTCCTCGGGGTCGAAGAGTGCCACGGTGGTGTGGCTGCCCTGGGCTGCGAGGGTCCTGAGCAGGGATTCCACTTGCTGGAGGTAGGTCGTGTGGTCGTCGAAGGTGAAGGTGCGGTAGCGCCGCATCGCCGAGAAGTCCTGTTCGTCGGTCAAGAGGCCGATGGTGCCGGCGATTTCGCGGCGCAGGACGCGTCGCATCGTCTGGTGCTGGATGTGCGCCATGTTTCCCCCTGTGCGCAGTCGATCAATGCTCACTCACAGTAACTGGCGGCACTGACAATGCCGGGTGAGCGAGGCGATCACACACGACGCAGTGATGAAACAAGCAGGTCACAGCCATGGTCGCGCCTAATGCGGTCCTGCCCGGGGGGCTGTGGCGACGGCCGCGGCTGCGAGAAACCGAATCGCGGTGGCGGCCCCCGCCCGGCCCCGAGACGCGGGTGTCATACAGCTTGGTGAGGACGTTGGCGGTGCGGTCACCGAGGTTGCCGATGGCAGAAAAGGCCAGGAGCAAGGCGTAGTTGTCGGTGGTCAGCGGTGCGGAGGAAGCCAGGGCCCGCGGGATCTGGAGGGCTGTCAGGAACGGGGTGAGCGGCAGCCGGTCGTCGATCCGGCCGCCGAGCGCGACTGGACGGGCGGGCACCCGGACCCCGATCTGCTGCCCCGTCTGGTGTCTCGGCTGCAGGGCGCGGGATCGAGACCTGTGGTGTGAGCGGGATGAACCTGTGGGTGCAAGTGCGGGACGAGTCGGTCGTCGTGCAGGGACTGCGGACGTACGGATGGTGGGTCGCGGTGGGTGCGCGCTTCCGGCTCGCCTGCGAGCCTGGTGCGCGCCTCTCGATCGCGGAGATCGAACCCGCCGACGCGGTGCGCCTGGCCTCGGACTTCGCTGCCCTGCTCGACGAGTCCGAGGCCACCTACCGGGCGGATTGATCAGGCGCGCTTGCGTGCCAGGTCTTCGTAGAAGCGCAGCAGTTCGACGTTGTCCACGGAGCCGATGTTGACCGCCTTCTCCAGGGTGGCGCCCTGAAGGAGGCGTTTGACCGGGACCTCGATGCGCTTGCCCGTGAGGGTGTGGGGTACTCCGGGGACCTCGATGACCTCGTCGGGAACGTGGCGCGGGGAGAGCTGTTCGCGGATGGTCTGCTTGATGCGGTTCAGGAGGGCATCGTCGAGTGCGGCTCCGGGGGCGAGGTGCACGAAGAGGGGCATCCAGTAGCCGCCGTCGGGCTGTTCGATACCGATGACGAGCGACTCCTTGATCTCCGGGAGGCGTTCGACGGCTTCGTAGATGTCGGCCGACCCCATGCGCACGCCCTGGCGGTTGAGCGTGGAGTCGGAGCGGCCGTGGATGACGACGGAGCCGCGTGAGGTGACGGTGATCCAGTCGCCATGGCGCCACACTCCGGGGTAGGTGTCGAAGTAGCTGTCGTGGTAGCGGCTGCCGTCGGGGTCGTTCCAGAAACGGATGGGCATGGACGGCATCGGGTTGGTGACCACGAGTTCACCGACTTCGTCGGTGAGGGGCTTTCCGCTGGGGTCCCAGGACTGGAGATCGGTGCCGAGACCGGGGGCTTGGAGTTCGCCGATGTACACCGGGAGTGTGGGTACGGCTCCTGCGAAGCAGGAGCACACGTCGGTGCCGCCGCTGACGGAGGCGATCCACAGATCCTCGCGGACCTCGTCGTGCAGCCAGCGGAAGCCGTCGGGCGGCAGGGGCGAGCCGGTGGTGGCGACGCACTGCACGCGCGCGAGGTCGAAGTCGCGGGAGGGGTGGACGCCCGCCTTGCGGCACGCCATCACGTACGCGGCGGAGGTGCCGAAGAGGGTCGCTCCCGTTCGTTCGGCGATACGCCACTGGGCGCCCGTGTCCGGGTAGCCGGGGCTGCCGTCGTACAGGACGATCGTGGTGCCCGTGAGGAGGCCGGAGACGAGGAAGTTCCACATCATCCAGCCGGTGGACGTGTACCAGAAGAAGCGGTCCTCGGGCCCCAGGTCGCAGTGCAGGCCGAGCTGTTTGAGGTGTTCGACGAGGATGCCGCCCTGGGACTGGACGATGGCCTTGGGAAGGCCGGTCGTCCCGGAGGAGTAGAGCACCCACAAGGGGTGGTCGAAGGGAACCGCCTCGAAGAGGGGCGCCACGTCGGCGGAGGTCAGGGAGGACCATTCCAGGGCGCCCTCGGGTGCCTCGGTGCCGAGCAGCGGAATGTGGACGACGGCGCGCAGGGTGGGCAGTTCGCGGCGCAGCTCGGCGACGGTGTCGCGACGGTCGTGCTCCTTGCCGCCGTAGCGGTAGCCGTCGACCGTGAAGAGCACGACGGGTTCGATCTGCTGGAAGCGGTCGAGGACGCTGCGGGCGCCGAAGTCGGGGGCACAGGACGTCCAGACGCCTCCCACAGCGGCTGTGGCGAGCAGGGCGACCACGGCCTGCGGGATGTTCGGGAGATAGCCGCTGACGCGGTCTCCCGGGCGTACGCCGAGGGCGCGCAGTTCGGCGGCCAGGGAGCCGACCTGGCGACGCAGCTCGGACCAGCTCACCGGGGTCGCCTCGTGGGTCTCGTCCACATACAGGAGGGCCGGTTCGTCCGCACGGGTCTCGGCCGCCCGCAGGGCGTGCTCGGCGTAGTTGAGGGTCGCCCCGGGGAACCACTCGGCGCCTGGCATGGAGCGGTCGCCGAGCACGCGCGCGTAGGGGGTCGAGAACCGTACGTCGAACCACTCGGTGACGGCTTTCCAGAAGGTGTCCAGTTCATCCACCGACCAGCGGTGCAGCGCCGCGTACCCGCCGGCGGACGGGGCTCCGTGGTGCTCGGCCGCCCAGGCCTGGAACTTCGTGATCTGTGCCTGGGCGATGCGTTCCTCAGTGGGCTGCCAGAGCGGTGAGGGGTTCGCGGTGGACATGGGGCGGCTCCCGGACTGTGCGCGTCGTGTGCGTCTGTCGCGCACGAGCTGGGGTGTGCGCGTCACGCGGCTGACACGGACGATGCCATGTGATCGACTTCTGCACCAGGGTGCGCCACACATAGTCGACGACGTGAAGATGTGGCGTCGCCACGGGTGAACGGGAGTTGAACGACTCACCCATTTGGCGTCGGCAATGGCAGGGTGAGCAGCATGGACGGTCGTGACCTGGTGCGTTCGGTGAAGGCAGTCGGCTCGGGGGGTGCCACTCAAGGGTTGCGCACCGTGCGGGCCGCGTGGCGCAGGAGGCGTGCCGACGCCACCGGGTTGCCGCAGCGGGGCGCCGAGCGCGCCCGGGTGCCCGGGCCGGTGCGAGGTGTGGAGCCGGAGCCCGGCGGCGGAGTCGTCCGGTTCGCGCGGTCCGAGCTGCGGATCACGGTCGCGGTGAGCGGGGCGGTCTTCTGGGGCTGGGACGGGGTCGGCCCGGAGCCGTCGTACGCGCTCGCGGGCCGCTGCCCGGAACCGGACCCGCGGGTCGTCCTGGAGCCCGACAAGGACGGTGGCTGGCGGGTCGTGGCCGAACGGGTGACGGTCGTGGTCTCACGGCACGGCGCGGTCGAGGTGCGTACGCCCGGTGGTGTGGTCCTGCGCCGTGATCTGCCGCCCCGTTGGTGGGAGCCCGTCGACGGCGGCGCGGCCCGCTGGATGCAGCGCTCCGAAGTGGCGGCCGACGCACGGTTCTTCGGCCTGGGCGGGCGCGCGGCGGGACCCCGGCTGCGCGACGGGATGTACCGGCTGTGGAACACGGATCCCGGCCAGGCCTTCGGGCCTGGTGACGATCCGCTGTACATCACCATGCCCGTGCAGATGGTGGTCGCCGACGCGGCCACGCATCTCGTCTTCCACGACACGTCGTGGGACGGCACGGTGACGTTGCGTGAGGGTGAGGAGGGGGCCGGCTCCGGGCACGACCGGGCCGGGACGTGCGAGCTGCGGATGGACGGCGGCCCGTTGCGCTGCTGGGTGATGGTGGGCACCCCCGCGCGCGTGCTGCACGCGTGGGCCTCGCTCACCGGGGCGCCCGCGCTGCCGCCCGCGTGGGCGCTGGGGCACCATCACGCGCGGTGGGGCTTCGGCAGCGAGCAGGAGGTGCGGCGGATCGTCGCGGGCTACCAGGAGCGCGGTCTTCCGCTCGACGCGGTCCACCTGGACATCGACCACTACGACGCGCACCAAGTGTTCACGGTCGACCGGGAGCACTTCCCCAAGCTGCCCGTGCTCGCCGAGGAGTTGCGCCGCGACGGCATTCGTCTGGTGTCGATCGTCGACCCGGCGGTCAAGGCCGAGCCGGGCAACGCCGTGTACGACACCGGCCTGGCCGAGGACGCCTTCGTACGGGATGCCTCGGGGCGGCTCGTGCGGGGTGTCGTATGGCCTGGGGAGTCGGTCTATCCGGATTTCACCCACGCGCGCGTGCGGCGCTGGTGGGGCGGGCTGTACGAGGAGCGGCTCGCGCAGGGCTTCGCCGGGTTCTGGCACGACATGAACGAGCCGACGTCGTTCACGGCGTTCGGGGAGTCGACGCTGCCGCGTTCGGCCCGGCACTCCTTGGAGGGGCACCGCGGAGACCATCGCGAGGCGCACAACGTGTACGCGCTGGGCATGGCGCGGGCCGGGTACGAGGGTCTGCGTGAACTTGCGCCCCAAGAGCGGCCGTTCCTCTTCTCACGCTCCGGGTGGGCGGGAATGCAGCGCTACGGAGGGACCTGGTCCGGGGATGTGGCGACGGGCTGGCCCGGGTTGCGGGCGTCGCTGTCGCTGGTGATGGGGCTCGGGCTGTGCGGGGTGCCGTATTCGGGACCCGATGTGGGCGGCTTCGACGGGAGCCCGTCGCCCGAGCTGTATCTGCGGTGGTTCCAGCTGGGCGCGTACCTGCCGCTGTTCCGTACGCACGCCAGTCTGCGGGCGGGGCGCAGAGAGCCCTGGGAATTCGGTGACGACGTCCTGGAGCACGCGCGCGTGGCGCTCGTCGAGCGGCGACGTCTGCTCCCGTACTTCATGACCCTGGCGCATCTGGCGCGCCGCACCGGTGCGCCGTATGTGCGGCCGGTGTGGTGGGGCGCGCCCGAGGACCGGGCGCTGCGTGACTGCGAGGACGTCTTTTTGCTCGGCGACTGTCTTCTGGTGGCGCCCGTACTGGACCACGGGGCCGACCGGCGGGCCGTGCAGTTGCCGCGAGGGCGTTGGTACGACACGGTCACCGAGGCGGCGTACGAGGGGCCGGCACAGGTGCTGGTCGATGCCCCCTTGTCGCGGATTCCGGTGCTGGCGCGCGCGGGTGCCGTCATGCCCGTACGGGGAGCCGACGGCGGTCTGGAGCTGGAGGTGTGGGCTCCCGCGCGCGGACGCAGCGGAGGCGGGCTCGTCGTGCCGGACGCGGGCGACGGGTGGGACGAACCGGAGATCGAGCGCTATGTGACGCGCTGGGAGGGGCGGCACGTGGTGGTGTACCGGGAGGGCGAGGGCGGCCTGAGCGAGCCGTCGTATCCCGTGCGTGTACGAGGGCTCGGGGCCGGTTGACGGATCCCTGAGCATCCCGGGTGAGCCTTGCGGTGTGCGGATGGCAAGCGATGACGCACGGATCTTGAGCGCGGCTTCAGGACCACGGGTCCCTCAGATGTACCGGCCCTCGAACCATGCCCGTACCACCAAGGTGTGCAACGGGAAGGCGAGTTCAGCCGGCCTGCGCAGCAGGTGCCAGCCCTCCGTCTCGTCCGTGGAGACGGACAGCGGCAGTTCGGCGGCCGGGCGCTCCGGGAGGAGTCCGAAGAGCAGCAGATGCCCGGCGGGAGAACTCATCGCGTCGGCGAGCCGCACTTCCCGGCTCGCCGCGTCGATGCCCGTCTCCTCCTTGAGCTCGCGGACGACAGCGTGCCGCCAGTCCTCACGGTGGTCGATGAACCCTCCGGGCAGGGCGATCCCCCCGCGCGCGGGGGCAATGGTCCGGGTGATGACGACCAGAGCGGTTCCCCGGGCGTCGTACACGGGCAGCAGGGCCACCGCGACCGGCAGCGGATTGCGGTAGGCCACCGTGCCGCAGGCGGCGCAGGTGCGGGGCCAGCCGGAGATGCCCTCTCCGTAGGGTGCGCCGCAGCTCGAACAGTGCGAGTCCGGTGCGAAGTCGGCGGGCGGGTGCGGGGTTGCGGACACGCCGCGGACTGTATCCGATCACTTGGGGACGGCCGGATCCACCCCCGTGGGCCCCGGCCGTCCCCACAGGTACTCCGACGCCCGAGCGGCCCCTGTGGTTCACCACGACGCCTGCCCAATTCCCGCTGCCCGTGGCACACTTCTGACGTTCCGTCAGATCCAGCGCCATGGAGGGGTCTTGTCGCGCACACGCACACCTGTGGTCGCCGGGTGGTTCGCCGGGGAAGGCGACGACTTCCGTCTCCTCGGTACGCGCTGCTCGGCGTGCGCCTCCGTCTTCTTCCCCCGCGAGGACGCCTTCTGCCGCAATCCGGGATGCCAGGGCGGCGAGCTGGCCGAGGTGCCGCTGTCCCGGCGCGGCCGCGTCTGGTCGTACACGGACAGCCAGTACCGGCCTCCGTCACCCTATGTGACCGATCCGGAACTCTCCTGGGAGCCCTACGCGTTGATCGCTGTGGAGCTGGAATCCGAGCGCATTGTGGTACTCGGCCAGGCAGTTCCCGGGATCACCGTCGCCGACCTGACGGTGGGCATGGAGGTGGAGGTCGTCCCGGGTGTGCTGAACGAGGACGCGGAGACGACCTGGACGACGTGGCACTGGCGGCCGACGGGGGTGACGGCGTGAGGAGCTTGAGGGGCCTGCGGCATACGGGGGTGAGCGCATGACCGGCGAGGTGGCGGTGATCGGCGCGGGCATGCACCCCTGGGGCAAATGGGGGCGCGGATTCGTCGAGTACGGGGTCGTGGCGGCGCGGGCGGCGCTGGCCGACGCGGGGGTCGACTGGCGGGACATCGGCTCGATCGTGGGCGCGGACACCGTGCGCGGCGGCTATCCCGGATACGTGGCGGGGGCGACGTTCGCCAAGGCGCTGGGCTGGCAGGGGGCGCGGGTCGCGAGCGTCTACGCGGCGTGCGCGTCGGGAGCGCAAGCCCTCAACACGGCACGGGCGCAGATCCTTTCGGGCCTCGCGGACGTCGTGCTCGTGGTGGGCGCGGACGCGGCGCCCAAGGGGTTCTTCCGCCCCGCGGGCGGGGACAGGCAGGACGATCCGGACTGGCTGCGGTTCCGCGTCCTCGGGGCGACGAATCCGACGTACTTCGGGCTGTACGCACGGCGGCGGATGGCGGTGCACGGGGACACTCTGGAGGACTTCGCGCAGGTCAAGGTGAAGAACGCCGCCGTGGGGGCACTGAATCCCCGTGCGCGCTACCGCAAGAAGGTCACCGCCGAGGAGGTCGCCGGTTCCGCGGTCGTCGCCGATCCGCTGCGGTTGCTCGACATCTGCGCGACCTCTGACGGCGGCGCGGCCGTGGTGCTGTCCAGCATGGAGTTCGCGCGTCGGCACGGGCAGGCGGCCCCCGTGCGGATCCGCGCGGTGTCCACAGTGACGCCACGCTTTCCCAACACGGTGCTGGACCTGCCGGACATCGCCACGGACTCCGCGGTGGCGGCGGAGCCCTCGGCCGACTCCTTCCGCGCGTCCATCGCACGCGCGGCGTACGAGGAGGCTGGCATCGGCCCCGAAGATCTCTCCCTGGCCGAGGTGTACGACCTGTCCACCGCCCTGGAGTTGCAGTGGTACGAGGATCTACGGCTGTGCGGAGAGGGCGAGGCGGCCAAGCTGCTGCGGGAGGGCGCGACGGCGCTGGGCGGACGCATACCGGTGAACGTGAGCGGCGGGCTCGCCTCCTTCGGAGAGGCCGTTCCGGCGCAGGCCATCGCCCAGGTGTGCGAGCTGACATGGCAGCTGCGGGGCAGCGCGGGTGACCGGCAGGTCGCGGGGGCACGGGTGGGGATCACCGCGAACCAGGGGCTGTTCGGACATGGGTCGTCGGTCATCGCCGTACGGTGATCCCGGCTGCCGTGCGCGTGCCCTGGTCGTCCGCCGTCCGCGTGGCTCGTACCGCGGTCGTCCGCACTCGGTGTGACGACCTCGGAATGCTGCGTGAACAGCTCATGAATCGCGCCCGGGCGTGCGCTGGCGGCGCCATTATGCTGCCGTGCCCTCCTGGACGGATACTGTCCGCTTTGCCTTCCAGCCGGTCGTCAATCTGACGACCGGAGGGGTCGCGGCGCTGGAGATACTCGCCCGTCCGGAGGCCGGCGACATCCTGGCGCAGGCCCGCCGTGACCCCGAACTCGACGGCCGCCTGGCCGCGTTGGCGATCCGGGCGGCAGCCCGCAAGGAGACGCTGCTGCCGTTGCACGTCAACGTGTTCGCCGGAACCCTGGCCGATCTCGGCGGGCTCGCGGCGCTGCGCGAGGCGGTGCGGGAGGCCGGACGGCTGCCGTGGGAGGTGACGATCGACATCGGACCGCCGTACACGCACGTGCCCCAGCACGCCCTGCTGGAGACGGTGACCGCGCTGCGGGGCGAGGGCTTCCGGATCTGTGCGGACGGGGTGGGCGACGGCGACGTACCCCTGCGTCTGCTCACGGACCTCGCGCCCGAGCTGATGAAGCTCGATGTGTCCCTGCTGACGCGGCCCGCGGCGGTGCGGGCGATGCGGACGCTGTGCGAGCAGTTGGGCGCGCTGCTGTCCGTCGAGGGGGTCGAGACGGAATCGCAGTGCGCTGCCGCGGTGTCGGCGGGCGCTCAGTTGGCGCAGGGCGAGCTGTTCGCGCCGCCCGCCCGGCTGCCCGCAGCGGACGTATACGTTCCGGCCCTCTCCCCCGGCGTCGCGTCGACGCCGCGGTCGGGGCCGTCCGTACGGCAGTTCGTACGGCCGGCGGCGCTGCTGCCCGCCACGGCGTCCGCGGGCCGGGTGCGCGCGCTGCTCACCGGCTCGCCCGACGTGTCCGGGGTGCTGCTCGTGGATCCCTCCGGTGTTCCGGTCCGCTCAGTGCACCGGTCGCGGTTCCTGTTGTCGTTGTCGGGGCGCTACGGGCATGCGCTGTACGCCGACCGGCCTGCCGCCAAGCTCGGCGATCCGCCGCGCACGGTCGGCGTCGACGCCACCGCGTGGGAAGTGCTCGACGTGGTGGCGGACGGGGAGCGGGACCGTACGTCCGACGATGTCGCGGTCGTCGACCGGTACGGGCGATGCGTGGGCGTCGTACGGCTGGCGGATCTCGTACGGGCGCTGGCCGAGAGCCGGGTGGAGGAGGCGGCGGGGCTCAACCCGCTGACGCGGCTGCCCGGTTCGGACGCGATCACCGGCGAGGTGGACCGGCGGATCGCGGACGGCAGGATGTTCGCGCTGAGCTGGCTGGACGTCGACCACTTCAAACAGGTCAACGATGGAGCGGGGTTCGCTGCGGGCGACGAGCTGATCCGGTCCGTCGGGCGGGCGTTGCAGCACGCGGCGTCCGGGGCGACGCATGTGGGGCACATCGGCGGGGACGACTTCCTGGTGCTGGCGGATCCGGACACCCTCGACCCGCTGGCCACCTCGGTGCTCGACACGCCCTGGTCGGCAGGCGGGCGGACCGTCACGCTGTCGCTGGCGACGGTGCTGTGCTCGCCCGGCAGTGTGACCGACCACCGGCAGGCGGCGGCCTGCCTGGCCCCCCTCAAGCAGGCCGCGAAGGCCCTGAACGGGGCTAGTTGGGTGCTGGGGCGTGCGGGACTGCCGGGCCACGAGATCCGCCGCGGTTCGGGCGCGGCACCGGCTCAGCCGTCCGGGCAGACGCTGACCGGCTGACCCACTGGAGGCCTGACCCGGCGATCGGCGACCGGCAGACGTGCGCACGACCCGGCGACGGCCGATCCAGGGCGTCGACGCCAGTCCGCGGGCCTCCGCAGTGGGAGGGGGCAGGATCGGAGGTTGCCGCTGCATGGGCTCGGCGGACGCCAGTTCCCGCGGATGAGGCTCTGATCCCCGTAGCGTCCGCGGACGAGGCATCGGAACCCGTACCGGGGCGAGGCGCGGATACCGGTCCCAGGGCGCGGAACGCATACCGACCCAGGCGAAGCACCGATTCCCGTCCCGTGCCGAGCGGTTTCCCGTCCCAGACCGAGCGCGGCCGCCGGGCCCCCGCGGGCGAGGCAGGAGCCGCCGGGCCACGGGCGCGGGGATCGCCGTCCGCGGGCCCACCCCGTGCTCGCCCCCGACAACCCACCGCGACGCGCGTCCTATTCGTGGCCTTCGAACCGTTGCGGTCCGCGACCTTGACGCCCTCTGGGCACCGGTGAACACTTCCGGGTGTCAGTCGGCATCGCCGCATTAGGGCGTCTACAGGCACCGCGCCGCTCGGGTTTCCGACCTGTACCACGGGCCGTCCCCCACGGGCGATTCCGCTGCGACGGCACGCTCGTCACGGACGCCGGGCGGGGCGCGGGACCTCCCTGCCTTCGGCTGAAGTAGCCATGGGAAACGCACCCTGCACGGTGGCCCGGGGCGGATCGCCTCGGGCGAGGGCCTAGGAGCCGCCATGAGCAACGGAGACATCTTTGTCGGCGAGTTGATCGGCACAGCGATTCTGATCCTGTTCGGCGCGGGAGTGTGTGCCGCGGTCACCCTCAACAAGTCCAAAGCGCAGGGAGCGGGGTGGGTGGTCATCGCCTTCGGGTGGGGCTTCGGCGTGCTCGCCGGCGCGTACACCTCGGCACCGCTGTCCGGCGGGCAGATCAACCCCGCCGTGACGATCGGTTTCGCGATCGAGGGCTCCACGAAGTGGGAGGACGTGCCCTTCTACATCCTGGGGCAGTTCGCCGGAGCCATGATCGGGGCCACGCTCTGCTGGCTGCTCTACCTCGGCCAGTTCAACCTCAACGCCGAAGAGGACAAGGCCATCGAGACGCTGGGGATCTTCTCGACACGGCCCGAGATCAACAACCCCGTACAGAACCTGATCACCGAGATCATCGCCACCGCCGCCCTGATGCTGCCCATCCTCGGGCTGGTCGGTGGGGGCAAGCACGTCGCGGGCATCGGCGCCGCGGGCCTGCCCGTCCTGCTCATCTCCCTCCTCGTCGTCGGCATCGGCCTCTCACTGGGCGGCCCTACCGGGTACGCCATCAACCCGGCCCGCGACCTGGGACCGCGCCTCACCCACGCGCTGCTGCCGATTCCCAACAAGGGCACATCGGAGTGGAGTTACTCCTGGATCCCGGTGGTCGGCCCGATCGCGGGTGCCGCCATCGGGGCCGCGATCTACAACGCAGCCTTCTGACGAAGGGGACGTCATGACGGATCATGCCGAGAAGTACGTCGCCGCAATCGACCAGGGCACCACCTCAAGCCGTTGCATCATCTTCAACCATGACGGCGCGATCGTCGCCGTCGACCAGCGCGAGCACCGCCAGATCTTCCCGAAGCCGGGCTGGGTGGAGCACGACGCCACCGAGATCTGGTCCAAGGTGCAGGCGGTGGTCGCGGGCGCCATCGCCAAGGCCGGGCTGCGCGCCGACCAGGTCAGCGCGCTCGGCATCACCAACCAGCGCGAGACGACGGTCCTGTGGGACCGCGCCACCGGCAAGCCCGTGCACAACGCGATCGTCTGGCAGGACACCCGTACGTCCGCGCTCTGCAACGAACTGGGCGGCTCGGACGGGCAGGACCGTTTCCGCGAGCAGACAGGTCTGCCGCTGGCCAGCTACTTCTCGGGGCCCAAGGCGGCCTGGCTGCTCGACAATGTTCCGGGCCTGCGCGCGCGTGCCGAGCGCGGTGAGATCGCCTTCGGCACCATCGACTCGTGGCTGATCTGGAACCTGACCGGCGGCACGGACGGCGGGCAGCACGTCACCGACGTGACCAACGCCGGGCGCACCATGCTGATGAACCTGGAGACACTCCAGTGGGACCAGTCCATCCTCTCCGCGATGAACGTCCCCGAAGCGGTCCTCCCCGAGATCAGGTCCTCCGCAGAGGTGTACGGCACCGCCGTGGGCCAGCTCGCGGGCGTCCCCGTCGCGTCGGCCCTCGGCGACCAGCAGGCGGCGGTGTTCGGCCAGGCCTGCTACGACGTGGGGACGGCGAAGAACACGTACGGCACGGGGAGCTTCCTGCTGCTCAACACCGGTAACCGGCCCGTTCCTTCGAAGAACGGGCTGCTGACGACCATGGGGTACAAGATCGGCACCGAGGCGCCGGTCTACTGCCTCGAAGGGTCGATCGCGATCACCGGGGCGCTGGTGCAGTGGTTCCGCGATCAGCTCGGCATCATCCGCAGCGCCGACGAGATCGAGACGCTGGCGGCGAGCGTCGAGGACAACGGCGGCGCGTACATCGTGCCCGCGTTCTCGGGCCTGTTCGCCCCGTACTGGCGCTCCGACGCGCGCGGTGTCGTCACCGGGCTCACGCGGTACGTCACGAAGGCGCACCTCGCCCGCGCGGTTCTGGAGGCGACCAGCTGGCAGACGCGCGAGGTCGTCGACGCCATGTATCAGGACTCCGGGGTGCAGATCACCACCCTGAAGGTGGACGGCGGCATGACCAAGAACAATCTGCTGATGCAGCACCAGGCGGACGTTCTCGGGGTGCCGGTGATCCGTCCGAAGGTCTCCGAGACGACATGTCTGGGCGCGGCGTACGCCGCCGGGCTCGCGACCGGTGTGTGGAACGACCTCGACGAGCTGAAGTCGCACTGGCAGAAGGACGTCGAGTGGACACCGGCCATGGAGGTCTCCGTGCGCGACCGTGAGTACCAGAACTGGCGCAAGGCGGTGGAGAAGAGCTTCGGCTGGCACGAGGAGGACGTCAGCTGAAACAGGGGTCCACGCGTGCGTGCGTCTCGCGTGAGCCACGCGCGCGTGCATGACTGCGGCCCGTACCCCGGTCGGCGGGGGTACGGGCCGTACCCGTTGCGTCAGGTGGTGACGGTCTGGCGGCGGTCGGCCGCGTACGCCATCGCGTGCTGGACGACTCCGATGAGGACCTCCTTGACCGACTCCCGGTCCCGCGCGTCACAGATGACGACCGGGACGGCGGGGTCGAGGTCGAGGGCCTGGCGGACGTCGTCGGCGGGATAACGGGCCGCGCCCT
Source organism: Streptomyces sp. NBC_00775 (assembly GCF_036347135.1). Lineage (NCBI taxonomy): Bacteria > Bacillati > Actinomycetota > Actinomycetes > Kitasatosporales > Streptomycetaceae > Streptomyces > Streptomyces sp. NBC_00775. The sequence goes on along the minus strand of NZ_CP108938.1, from coordinate 9,080,615 downwards.
CGAAGCAGTTGACGCCGACCACGAACGGTATGGAACGCCGCTCGAAGTAGTCGACGGCGGCGAAGCAGTCCTCCAGGCGGCGGGTGTCGGCGAGTACGACGGCGCCCAGCGAGCCGGTGGCAAGCTCGTCCCACAGGAACCAGAAGCGGTCCTGCCCGGGCGTCCCGAAGAGGTAGAGCACCAGGTCCTCGCGGAGCGTGATGCGGCCGAAGTCCATGGCAACGGTGGTGGTGTGCTTGCCCTCCACCCCACTGGTGTCGTCGATGGGCCGGCCCGCCTCGGTGAGCACCTCCTCGGTGCGCAGTGGCTTGATCTCGCTGACCGCGCCGACGAGAGTCGTCTTGCCCACGCCGAAGCCGCCGGCCACCAGGATCTTGAGCGTGACGGGCTCGACCGGGGGCTTGCCGCGCTCAGAACGCCCGAAGATCATCGATCTCTTCTCCTGCTTGATGGGGGTCGTGCGGCGGTGGACCGTAGCCCCCGCCGCCGGGGGTTTCGATGACGAGTACGTCGCCGGGGCCGACGTCTGTCGAGTCACTTCCGCCAAGTTCGGTGACCGTGCCGTCCGCGCGCTCCACCCGGTTGGCGCCGAGCGCTCCGGGCGCGCCGCCCGCCATGCCGTAGGGCGGCACCCGGCGGTGCTGGGAGAGCGTGGAGACGGTCATCGGCTCGAGGAACCAGAGGCGGCGCACGGCGCCGTCTCCGCCGCGCCAGCGCCCTGCGCCACCGCTTCCGCGCCGGACCGCGAACTCGTCTAGCCGGACCGGCAGTCGCCACTCCAGGACCTCGGGGTCGGTGAGCCGCGAATTGGTCATGTGGGTCTGCACGACGGGCGCGCCGGCGAAGCCGTCGCCCGCGCCCGATCCGGAAGCCACGGTCTCGTAGTACTGGTACCGCTCATTGCCGAAGGTGACGTTGTTCATCGTGCCGGAGCCTTCGGCCTGCACGCTCAAGGCCGCGTACAGGGCCCCGGTGATCGCCTGGGAGGTCTCCACGTTGCCCGCGACGACTGCGGCCGGAGGCTCGGGGGCGAGCATCGATCCCGGCGGCACCACGATGTCCAGGGGGCGCAGACAGCCGTCGTTGAGCGGAATGTCGTCGGCGACGAGCGTGCGGAAGACGTACAGGACGGCGGCGTTGACCACCGCGAACGGGGCATTGAAGTTGGTGGTGAGCTGCGGGGAGGTGCCCGTGAAGTCGACGGTGGCGGAGCGTTTTTCGCGGTCTACGGAGACGCGGACTCTGATGACCGCCCCGGAGTCGGTCTCGTAAGCGAACTCACCGTCTTCAAGGGTGTCGACAACGCGCCGCACCGCCTCTTCCGCGTTGTCCTGGACGTGCTTCATATACGCCTGGACGACATCGAGCCCGAAGTCCTCGATCATGCGGGCGACTTCGTCGACGCCCTTCTGGTTGGCGGCGATCTGGGCGCGCAGGTCGGCGAGGTTGGTCTTCGGGTTGCGCGAGGGGTAGGGCGCCGCGGTGAGCAGGGCCAGGGTCTCGGCCTCGCGGAAGCGGCCGTTCTCGGCCAGCAGCCAGTTGTCGAAGAGGATGCCCTCCTCGTCGATGGTGCGGCTGTTCGCGGGCATGGAGCCCGGCGCGATGCCGCCGATCTCGGCGTGGTGACCCCGCGAGGCCACGTAGAAGAGGATTCGCTCACCCTCCGTGTCGAAGACCGGGGTGATCACGGTGACGTCGGGGAGGTGTGTGCCGCCGTGGTACGGGTCGTTGACCGCGTAGGTGTCGCCCGGCCGCATGCTGTCGCCGCGCCGCCTGATGACTTCCTTGACGCTCGTGCCCATCGAGCCCAAGTGGACAGGGATGTGCGGGGCGTTGGCGACAAGACTGCCGTCGGGATCGAAGAGGGCGCAGGAGAAGTCCAGGCGCTCCTTGATGTTGACCGACTGGGCGGTGGACTCCAGGCGGGCGCCCATCTGTTCGGCGATGGACATGAAGAGGTTGTTGAAGACCTCCAGGAGAACCGGGTCCGCTTCCGTGCCGAGATCGGAACTCTGCGTAACCGCGACGCGTTCCATGACCAGATGCCCGTCATCGGTCGTCGCGGCCCGCCAGCCGTCGTCGACGACGGTCGTCGCACCGGCCTCGGTGATGATCGCGGGTCCGGTCACGGTCTCGCCGGGCGGGAGTTCCTCGCGGCGGTGCAGGGGCACGTCGCGCCAGGCGCCGCCCGTGTGGAGGCTCACCGTCTCCGGGGCGGCGGAGGGGCCTTGCGCAGCGGAGCTGCCTTCGAGGGCGGCTTCATAGGGAGCGAGGGCAGAGAGATCGGGGGGTTCGGTGAGACCGGTGGCTTCTACGGAGAGGGCTTCCACGACGACCGGGCGGTCGAGGGTGAAGGAGTAGGTGGCGCGATGGCGTCCTTCGAAGGCGTGGGTCATGGTGTCGGGCTCGCTGAGCTCGACGGTGAGCGCTGTGTCCGTGCCGTCATAGCGGAGCTGGGCGCGGCGGGTGACCCGGATGCGGTCCTCGGGCACGTCCTCGGCGAGCAGTTCGGCGCGGGCGGCGCCCTCCAGGTCGTCGGCGGTCTTGAGGACGCCGGGCATCGAGGAAGCTTCCAGCGGCGCTTCCACGGACTGTTCACGCATGGCCGTCGTGTCGGCGAGTCCGATTCCGAGGGCGGAGAGGACACCGGCCATGGGCGGAACGAGGACGGTGCGGATGCCGAGCGAGTCGGCGACCATGCACGCGTGCTGGCCGCCCGCGCCGCCGAAGGTGGTCAGCACGTACCGGGTGACATCGTGGCCCTTCTGCACCGAGATCCGCTTGACAGCGTTGGCGATATTGGCCACGGCGATCTGGAGGTAGCCCTCGGCGACCTGCTCAGGGGTACGGTCGTCGCCGCTCTGCTCCCGGATCTCGCGCGCGAGGGCGGTGAACCGGTCGCGGACCAGGGTGTCGTCGAGGGGCTGGTCGCCATGGGGGCCGAACACCGCTGGGAAGTGGGCGGGTTGGATGCGGCCGAGCGTGACGTTGGCGTCGGTGACGGTGAGCGGGCCGCCGCCGCGGTAGCAGGCAGGCCCTGGGGCGGCGCCCGCCGAATCGGGGCCCACGCGGTAGCGGGAGCCGTCGAAGTGCAGTACCGAGCCGCCGCCCGCGGCGACGGTGTGGATGTCCAGCATGGGCGCGCGCAGCCGGACTCCGGCGATCTGGGTGGTGAAGACCCGCTCGTACTCGCCCGCGAAGTGCGAGACGTCCGTGGACGTGCCACCCATGTCGAAGCCGATGACGCGGTCGAAGCCGGCGAGCTGCGACATCCGGGCCATGCCGACGATGCCGCCGGCGGGCCCGGACAGGATGGCGTCCTTGCCCCGGAACTGGCCCGCTTCGGCGAGCCCCCCGTTGGACTGCATGAACATCAGCCGCACGCCCTGGAGTTCGTCGGCGACGCGCTGGACGTAGCGGCGCAGCACGGGCGACAGATAGGCGTCGACGACGGCCGTGTCACCGCGTGGGACGAGCTTCATCAGCGGGCTGACCTCGCTGGAGAGCGAGATCTGCGGGAACCCGGTGCGGGCGGCCAGCTCGCCGACGGCCTGTTCGTGGGCGGGGTGGAGGTAGCTGTGCATGCAGACGACGGCGACGGCGCGGATCCCGGAGTCGTAGGCCTCCTGGAGGGGCCCTGCGAGTGCCTCCAGATCGGGCGCGCGCAGCACCGTACCGTCGGCGGCGATCCGCTCGTCGACCTCGACGACACGCTCGTACAGCAGCTCGGGCAGTTCGATCGCCCGGGCGAAGATGCGGGGCCGGTTCTGGTAGGCGATGCGCAGGGCGTCACGGAAGCCGCGGGTGACGACGAGGAGGGTGCGCTCGCCCTTGCGTTCCAGGAGCGCGTTGGTGGCGACGGTGGTGCCCATACGGACGGCCTCGATGTGCGCGCCCGCGGCGCCCTTGCCGTCACCGCCCGCGCCATCGTCGCCATCGAGGAGCTCGCGCACGCCCGCGACCGCCGCATCGGCGTATCTGGCGGGATTCTCGGAGAGCAGCTTGTGCGTGAGCAGGCGGCCGTCCGGGCGGCGCGCGACGATATCGGTGAAGGTGCCGCCTCGATCGACCCAGAACTGCCAGCCTGTCACGTCTGTTCCCCGCTTCCGCCCTGCTCAGAGCGCCCGGAGGCCGTTGATCACGTCGCGCAGAATACTCTCGTCCGGCAGTTCGGCAGGGGGTACGGGCCGTGTCACATGGACCATTTCGTCGTCCACCAGGTCCCCGATGAGGACCCGGACCACTCCAATGGGCAGGTCGAGCTCGGCGGCGAGTTCGGCGACCGACTGAGGGGCGTCGCGGCAGAGTTCGACGATGTCCACGTGTTCCGGGGACAGCGTCTGGTCCGCTTCGGGGTCGTCGGCGTGCGGTTCGGTGACGACCACCGCGATCAGATCGAGGCGGTGCTGGGCCGGGCTGGTGGTGCGCCCCCGTGTCATGGCGTACGGACGGACCACCGGTCCGGCCTCGTCGTCGAACCAGTGGCGTCTTCCCTGACCGTCTCCGCTCACGCTCATGTCATCCCACTACCCGCCCGAAGGCAGATCGGTGCGTGGAGCGGCGGCCAGATGTACGCCGACCCGCTTGACCAGGAGCGTCATTTCGTATGCGACCTGCCCGACGTCGGAGTCTGCGTCCGAGAGGACGGCAAGGCAGCTGCCGTCACCGGCGGCAGTGACGAACAGGAAGGCCTCGTCGAGTTCGACGACGGTCTGCCGTACGCTGCCCGCCTCGAAGTGGCGGCCGACGCCCTTGGCGAGGCTGTGGAAGCCGGACGCGACGGCGGCCAGGTGCTCGCTGTCCTCCCGGGTCAGGTCCTTGGAGGCCCCGGTGGGAAGGCCGTCGCCGGACAGCACGATCGCCTTGCGGATGCTGGCGACGCGGTCCACCAGTTCGTCGAGAAGCCAGTTCAGCTCGCCTGTCGCCTTGCTGGTCGTGGTGGGCCCTGCGGCCTTCGGTGCGGTCATCGACCATCCCCCTTTGTCGTTCCTCTTGCTGTGCCGTCCTGGGCCTCGTCGCCCGCGGCGTTCTCCTCGCGGCCCCGCTGCCAGCCCCGCTGGAGCGAGGCCATCCGGTTGCGCACCTCGTCCGCGTCGCGCTCGGCGAGGTCCGCTCCTGTGCCGGTGCGGTCCTTGTCGCGCTCGGTGCGCCGTTCGGGGCCGTCCTTCAACTGCGGGGCCAGATTGGCCTGTCGGACACGGCGGGGCAGCGGGCCCATGCCTGATTCTGCCTCTCCCGTCGTGGCGTCGGAGCGCGGGGTGGTCTCGTCCGTGCTCGGCGACGCGGTGGTGCGCCGGGTGCGCCTGGGGAGGGCGGGGGCGTCTCCATGGCCGCGCGCCTCACGGAGAGCGGGCGCCTCGCGAAGGCCGGCCGCTCCTCGCACTCCCGAAGCGTCGCGAAGGCCCGAGGCCTCGGGGCGCTCGCCGCCACGCCGGGCCGGGGTCTCACCGCGCTCACCGCGCCGGGCCGGCAGCGGCTTCGCGCCGCCGATTTCCACCGCGCCGCGCTCCACCGGCTCCGGGCTCCCCACGGGTCCCAGGTTCTGCACCGGCTCCAGGCTGTGCAGCGGGTCGAAGTCCTCGGTGAACTCCCCGTCCGCCTCGTCGCGCCGGGACCTCGTCTGGGTCACAGGGCGCCCGTGCGAGCTGACGAGCTTGGGTGTCCTGCGCCTCGGCAGCGGGACCGGCGCGGCACCCGGAAGGTCGTCGTCACCGGAGCGGGCGGGCTCGCCAAGGCCGTCGTGGGCGTGCTGCAGCTCGCCCGGAACACCGGCTATGGAGCGACGAGGCCGGAACAGACCGCCGCGCTCGCTGTCCTCGTCGTCGAGGGCGCCCGGGAAACCGGTGAGGGTATCCAGGTCGACCGGCGCCTCCAGTTCGACCGGACCGTCCAGGATCGAGGCGGGCAGGCCCGGGAGCCGTACCGGCACCTGGGAGAGCGCCGCCTTGCGGCCCTCCTCGGTCTCGCCCTCCTTCGTGGGCAACGTGCGGTCGAGGCGGAAGCCGATGCCGTTGGTGTCCGGGACGTCGTCGGTGAGGAGCACGTCGGGGATGAACACGACCGCGGTGGTACCGCCGTACGGGGAGGGCTGGAGGGAGACGCGGACGTTCTGCCGCTGGGCGAGCCGGCTGACCACGAACAGGCCGAGCCTGTCGGTGTCGGAGAGTTCGAACTCGGGAGTCTCGGCGAGCCGCAGGTTGGCGTCGAGGAGCGCCTCGGCGGCCATGCCCAGGCCGCGGTCGTGGATCTCCAGGGTGAAGCCGTTGGCAACGCGCTCACCGAGGACCTGAACGGCCGTGTGCGGTGGCGAGAACACCGTGGCGTTCTCCAGGAGTTCGGCCACGAGGTGGGTGAGGTCGGCGACCGCGGGTCCCGTGACGGCGACGCGCGGCAGCCGTCGTACCTCGATGCGCTCGTAGTCCTCGACCTCCGCGACGGCGGCGCGGACGATGTCCATGAGCTGTACGGGCTTGCGCCACTGCCGGGACGGGGCGGCGCCGGAGAGGATGACCAGGCCCTCGGCATGGCGGCGCATGCGGGTGGTCAGGTGGTCGAGGCGGAACAGGTCGGCGAGTTCGTCGGTGTCCTCGGTCCTGCGCTCCATGGTGTCGAGCAGGGTGAGCTGCTTGTGGAGCAGGACCTGACTGCGGCGCGCGAGGTTGACGAAGACCTCGGAGACGCCGTCGCGCAGTTCGGACTGCTTGACCGCGGCCTCGACGGCGGCGCGTTGGAGGGTGTTGAGGGCCTGGCCGACCTCGCCGATCTCGTTCTTGTCGTATTCCAGGCGCGGAACCTCGGTCTCGACGTCGACCTGTTCGCCGGCGGACAGGCGGCGCATCACGCTGGGCAGCCGGACACCGGACGCCTCGTGGGCCTCCAGTCGCAGTCGGCGCAGGTCGCGGATGAGGCTCCGGCCGATGCGTACGGACATCACGAGCGAGACCAGCAGAGCGATGAGCCCGATGACGCCCGCGACGACCGCCTTGACGATGACGCCCATGGCCACGGGCTGGACCCGGTCCTGGTAGCGGTCGCCCGCCTTGTCGTCGAGCTTGCCGAGGTCGTCGAGCACATGTCCGGCCGCGTTGTCCCAGCTCTTCGCGGTGACGCCACGCGGCGAGCCGGCGGCGGAGTTGACGACGGACTGCTCGGCGACGCGCAGGGGCGCCGTGTCGGCGTTCTTCCAGTAGCGCTGGAAGCGTTCGCGTTCCGAGGAGGGCAGCAGCGGCAGGCTGATGTCGTAGAGCAGCGTGCGCTGGGCGACGAGGTCGGAGATGTCGCGGATCTCGTCGCGGGTGATGCGGCCCGCGACGAGCGCGGAGCCGAGGAGGGCGTCCTCGCGGGAGAGCAGCTCGCGGGCTCGGGCGACGTTGACGAGGGCGCGGCCCTGCTTGTCCATCTCGACATCGTCGAGCACATGAAGGTTGGCCATCAGGACGTAACAGGGGTCGATCAGACGGTTGTACTGGTCGAGGGCCTGGGACCGGTTGACGGTGCCCTCCTCGACGCTGTGGCGCAGCGAGTCGATTCCGTCGACGGCGTCCAGGATGGCGGTGAGGCGCTCCGAGGTACCCCCGCCCATCTCCTCGCGCAGGTCCTCGTCCTTGGAGTTCTTGCGGACCTTCGCCACGACGCTGTCAGTGGCGGTCCGGCTGCGCTTGAGCGCCGCGAGCGCGTCGGAGGCGCGCGGATCGGCCAGATAGACAAGAGTCTGGCGGCGTTCCTGCTGGAGGACCCGGACGGCGTCCTCGGTGGGATAGCCGATCTTCTCCACGATGTCGGCCACGTTGAACAGTTGGTTGGCCGCGCGCCCCGTGAGCACGGTCGCGAAGGCCCAGATCGCGGTCAAGGACACCAGCGGCACGAGGAGCAGCGCCACGATCTTCCGGCGGATGGACTTCCCGCGAAAGCGCATGGCCTCCCCCAGCTCGACCCCCTCCGGCCCGGGGGGTACACATGTGCGTCAACAAACGGCGTGAGCCTACTACCGACGCACAGGTAACTCGAAGCGCTGTCCGGACGCAGCTCCGGCGGGATGGGAACGAGACATGGGCAGTTGTCCGTTCATTGGGGGAGATTGCCTGACCGAAATCGGCGCTTGGGGCCGGATCCCATCGGAGCGGTGAACTTGGTCAGTTGGCCTGATTTTTTCGCTCGTCGGGAATCTTCAAGGCGCGCCGTTCGTCTTTCTGTACGGGAATTGGGGGCGGAATCGGCCGCAGGGGCCGCATGCCGCGTCCAGGCGGCGTAAAACAGCGCAAGCCGGGCAGCCACTGGGGAGCCGGTGTCGCATGACACCAGTGCGAGGGGCCTGCTGGGCGGTGGGGAGTGACGAGTTGATGGGCACGGCGGAGCGGCACGGGACGCTCGGGACTGGGGTGGCGAGCCCCGAGGTGGCACGACCGGCCACTCAGGCACCGGATCGCGACATTCCGGCGGACGGACGCGGTCAGTTGGCTGAGCGGCGCGACGCGACGCGCGGTCGAGACGAGCCGGACGGTCAGGGCGCTGTCATGAGCGAGCGCGGCCGGGCCGCTGAGCGAGGCGTCGCGGCGGAAGGGTACGAAGAGGAGGGGTACTACCGGCCGTTGTGGATCGAGGAGCCCGCGCGCAAACGGCGGTTGCCCGATCCGGTGCGTACGGCGGCCGTGCGGGCGGTGATCATCATCGCCGTGACGCTCACGCAGGCGGTGGTGGCCTTCCTGTGCACCGTCGCTGGATCGTGGCTGGCCTTCCCCATGGTCCTGAGCAGTGTGGGCAGCACGGTGGTGGCCACCTGGGCCGCCCTCGACGTCTGGGTCACACGACAGGTGTGGAACCAGCGCAACGGAGTGGTGTCGGAACCGAGCAGCACCGCCCGGACCCTGCGACGCGAGCGACGCAAGGCCAAGCGACAGACGCGGGCCGCGGAGCGCGCGCAGGAGCGGATACGTCGCCAGGGCGGCGGGGCCAGTCAGTTGTCGCACTCCTAGGCACGACCTGGGGCGCCCCTCTTGACCACGACCAAGAGCTGCCGCTCTCGTCACGGCCCAAGAGGGCATCCCTGGATGCGTCGTCACAGTGCCGCCAGCCCACCGGGCCTGCCCTGCGGGCCGCTTGTGGCTGGGCGCGCAGCTCCTCGCGCCCCTTATGAGGCGCTTGGCGCGGGCCTTTTGAACATCCTCGTCGCCGTGATCTCACTGTGTACCGAATCGTCCTCCGCGGCTGAGGTCTGCTGCGGCAGTCCCGGCCGGAGGTGTTCCTCGACGCTGATGTATTTCAGCCCGGCGCGCAGGTCTGCGTCGTTGCGCAGCCGGATGACGAGGGGGAACTCGGCGAGCGCGGTCGTGTCGAACAGGCCGGTGGTGTAGAGGAGTTGGACGCCGAGCGCGTCGGACACGGCCCTCTGCAACTCCAGCAGGTACGTCGCGTTGGCGCGCCCGATGGGGTTGTCGAGGAAGAGCGTGCCGGCATGGCGGTGCTTGTCGCGGCCCCGGTCGTTGCTGCGCAGCGCGGCCATCGTGCAGTACAGCGCGATGGCCGCGGTGAGCAGCTGGCCGCCGGAGAAGACGTCGCCCATCTGCCCGACGGGGACGCGCTCGGCACGCAGTACGGCATCCGGCTTCAAGATCTCCACGGCGATGCCCTTCGGCTGCAACGCGGCGCTGACCCCGCGCAGCAGCAACGACATCCCGTCACGCCGCATGTCGGAGTTCTTCTTGACCGCCGCGCGGGTGGCCTCGTCGACGACCTCGCCGAGCCGCTCGGTGAGCGTCGCCTGGTCGGGCTCCTCGAAGCGGATGCGCAGGAACTCCTGCCCGGACCACTCGCCGAGCCCCTCGGGAAGCCGGGAGAGCCGCTGAGCGGACCGCAGCGTGGCAAGAGCCGATTCCACGAGCCCGCGCAGCCGGTCCACGATCGAGTCCCGGTTGCGCTCCAACTGCTCCAACTCGTCCGTCAGCACCCGCAGTCGGGGCGCGAACGCGTCCGCCCACTTCTGGGCGTGCTCGGGCAGCGCGGAGGCGGGCAACTCACGGATCTGCTGCCGCGCGGGGGTGCGCACCTGCTCGTAGCGCGTGGAGTTGGCATGCCGGACGAGGATGTCGCTCGCCTCGCGCACGGCGCCCTCGGCGGCGGAGAGGTCGGCGGCGCAGCCGCGCAGCGAGCGGCGGGCCTCGGCGGCGGAGTGCCGGGCCTCTTCGAGGGTGCCGGGATAGGGCTCCGGCTCCTCCTGCTCCTCGTCGGCGTGCTCCCGCAGCAGGTCCCTGAGCAGGGCGGCCGTCTCGTCGAAGCCACCGGCGGCATCCTCGGCGGCACGGTGGGCGTCGAGCAGTTCGGCGTGCGCCTCGCGCGCCTGGCTCAACGCTTCGGCACGGGAGGCGAGTTCGGCGGTGGCGGTACGCAGCAGGCTCTGTGCGTGCTCGGCATCGCGCGGAAGCAGCTCCTCCGGAAGCTCGGTGTGGGCCTCGCCGTCCTCGGGTGCGTGGCGCTCGGCCTCGCCGCGCAGGCGTCCGAGCTGCTCGCTCGCGGTGGACATCCGGGTCTCCAGGAGCTGCACGAGCTCCTCCGCACGCGCGGCGGCGGCCTGCCGGGAGGGCCCATCGGAACCGTCCGGCGACTCCAGGAGCTGCGCCGCCCGTGTCCGCACCTTGTTGCTGAGCCGGTCCCACTCGGCCAGCGCCGCGCTCGCGTCGCTCTCGGCCCGCGCCTGCTCGGCCCGCAGGTCGGCGCCGACGCCGACCTTCTCGTACAGCTGGGAGGCGGCCCGGTAGGCCTCACGCAGGGCGGGCAGCGACGACTTCGACGCGCCTGTCTCGTCCTCCGGTACGTCGTCGGGGGCGCCCGCGATCTCCGCGCGCTCGGCACGCAGCGCGCGGGCCGTGCGGCGGGCGTCGTCGGCGGCGCGCTGAGCGGCCCGGCGGTCCTCGTCGGCGGCACGGGCGCGCTCCAGGCAGACCTGGGCGCGGGCCTCCGACTCCGTTGCCTCATCGGCGAGTTCGCGGACCTTGACCTGCCAGCCTGCGCGCTCGCGCAGCCGGTAGGCGAGTCCGGCGAGCGCGTCGGCGGCACGCCGGGCCCGCTGGGCGGCCTCCTGCCGCTCGTCCCGTACGTGGGCCGCCTCGGCCGCCGCCTCGTCGGCCTCCGCCCGGACGGTACGCGCCTCGGCCAGTTCGGCCTCGGCCTCCTCGGCGAACGCGCGCGCGTCCCCGGCGGCCGTGGCGAGCTCGACGAGTCGCCCCGCCGGACAGCCGGTCCGCCAGGACGCCAGGCGCGCCGCCAGCTCACGGTCCTTGCCGAGCCGTGCCGCAAGAGTGCGGATCTCCTCGTCCCGCTGGGTCGCGCGGGTGCGCAGCGCCTGCCGTTCCTCGTCGGCGGCATGCTCGTCGTGCATGGCCGGGTTCGGCGGTACGAGGAACACGTCGCCGTCGCCCGCGTCGGGGGCCGGAGTCGGGGCGAGCAGCGCTGCGGCGGTGCCCACGGCCACGGCGGACCGCGGCAGCAGTGCCGCGTCGCTGAGCGCCTCGCGGGCCCGTGCGTGCGTGTCCGGGTCGGTGATGATCACACCGTCGACCAGCTCCGGCCTCGCGGCCAGTACGCGCGCGTGGTCGACGGGGTCGACGGCCTGCGCGAGGTAGCGCCATCCCGGCAGTGCGGGGATCCCGTGCTCGCCGAGGTACTCGACGGTGGCCAGCACGTCCGGCCCGGGGGGCAGCAGCCCTCCGTCACCGAGTGCCCCGAGGATGCGCGCGTCATCGGCCGCGGCGGTGCGCAGTTCGAAGAGCTGACGTTCGGCGGAGGCTACGCCGTCGTCGAGGAGCTCGCGGAGTTCGTCGGCGTAGTGGTCCAGCTCTTCGGGAGTGAACGGGGCTCCACCGGGACTGGCGGAACTGTCGGCTTCCTCATCACGCCGCGGCTGCGGAACACCGTGGCGAACGCCGCTGCCGGGGAGGCTCAGCAGTTCCGCGAGCCGTTCCTCCCCCGCCAGCGCCTCGGCCGTACGCCGCTCCCCGTCGTACGCCAGTTCCGCCGCGGTCGCCGCGTCCGCCGCGCGCGCCGCCGTGAGCTCGGCGCGCGACTCGGCGGACGCGGCCTCCCGAGCGTGCTCCGAAGCGCGCCGCGAGGCCTCCCGCGCGGTGTCCCAGGCAGCGACGGCAGTCTTCTCGGCATCGCTGGCGGCGAGAGCGGCGCGGGCCGGGTCGGCGTCGGGGGCGCTGTCGTCGAGCCAGCCGGCGCGGACCGCCTCGGCGGTCTCCTGCTCGACCTCGCTCAGACGCTGGCGCAGATGCCCCACCTCGCTGCGGGCGCGCTGCGCGGCGGTGGCCGCGGCGGTCGAGTCCGCGTACGCCGTCGAGCCGATCTCCTGGAGCCCGGCGGACCGCTCCTCCTCCTCGTTGGCGAGCGCCTCGGCGCCTTCGGCGGCGCGGTGCAGGGCGCGTACGAGGTCGACGGCGGCCCTCGCGCGCGCGGCGAGCGCGGGCGCGGCGTCCCGCTCGGCCTCCAGGATCGCGGCGGCCACGCGCGCGGAGCGGTCAGCGGCGGCGCGGTGCCGCAGTACGGCCTCGGCGGCCTGCCAGGCCGAGTGCAGTGTGCGGGCGTCGGCCAGCTCGCGCTTCTGCGCGGCTGCGGACTTCTCCGCTCCGGCGAGTGCCAACGAGGCGTGCCGGTAGGCGAGTTCGGCGGCGATCAGGGAACTGCGCTCGCGTGCGCCCTCCGCATGAGTCACGGCGTACGCGGCGGCCGTCACCCGCTGCGCGAGTTCACCGGCGCGCACGCGCTCCTGTACGGCCCGCGCGGACAGCCGCCGCGCCAGCGTCCGCGTACGCCGCTCGGCGCCCGCGTGGATGTCACGCGTGCGTGCCCGCGCCTCGGCGGCCTCGACGATCCGGCCGAGCAGATCCACGGACCCGGCCGTGAAGTCCCGCTCGGCGATGAGCTCGGCGCGCCGCCCCAGCTTGTTGCCGAAGCCGCCGACCAGATCGGCGAGTCCGTCCGTGTCCCGGGTATCGGTGACCGCGCGCAGCAGCAGGTCGGTGAAGTCGGAGTCCTTCTTGACCGCGAAGAGACCGGCGGCCTCGCCCTCGTCGGCGTTCATCTCCCGCTGGTAGCGGAAGAGTTCGGGATCCAGGCCAAGATCCGTCAAATGCTCGTTCCAGCGGTCGTGGATCTCCTCCCAGTGCACTTCGAGATGCGGATACGCCTTGCCCGCCTCGGTGATCGCGTCCCGGAAGCCCTTCATGGTCCGCCGCCGCCCCTGCGCGCCGGACGCGCCCTCGACGGACGGCCGTACGGCGGTGGCCTCGGCGACGGGCAGGTTGTCCAGGCTCAGCCCGGGACCTGGTCGGAACGAATACCAGGCTTCCGCGAACTTCCGCGGGTCGTTGGAGACCTGCCGCCCCCGCCACTCGCTCACCTTGCCGACCACGACGCACTCGCCGGTCAGCGTGTGCTGCCACTCCAGCGCGACATGCCCGCAGTCGTCGGCGAGCAGGAACTTGCGCAGCACACCGGAGCTGGCGCCGCCCAGCGTGTTGCGGTGGCCCGGCAGCATCACCGAGAAGATCAGCTTGAGCAGCACCGACTTGCCGCCGCCGTTCTCCAGGAAGAGCACCCCCGCGGGCGCGGGCCGACGCGGCGGTCCGACGGGCTCCTCCTCGAAGAACTCCGCCTGGGTAGGCGCGGGGTCGGGCACGGGCTCGCCGACACCCCGCAGGTCAAGCACGGTGTCGGCATAGCGCGCACCGGCAGGCCCAATGGAGTAGAGGCGGACCCGGGACAGCTCGTACATGGCGGCGGACTCTCGTAGTCGTAAACGAAGTTCAGGCGGTCAGGAGTGGAACGGCAGCCCGGCGTCGGCCGCCAGCTCCAGGTCGTCGGCGTCCTCGGCGGGCAGCAGAGTCGCGGTGCCGTCGGTCACCGGGACGATGCCCAGCTCAAGGAGCTCGGCCATCGCCGCGCTGCCCGCCATGTCACGGACCTGGAGCTGATAGCGGGCCGTCGTCCGGTATGTCCCCCCGGAGTCGTCCCCAGTGCGCTGCAGGAACCCGGAGTCGGTGAGGAACGCGACGGCCTTGCCGACGATGCCGGTGGTCGAGCCGGCCAGTCTTCGCGCGTCCTTGGTGGCCCCGGTGGAGCTGCGCCGCGCCCAGATCCGCCAGGCCGACTCAAGCCCGGGCGCCTCGGTCGCAGGGTCGGTGTTCTCGCCCTGCCCCTCGGCCCGCTCCTCAAGGCGACGGCAGGCCTGCCGTACGAAGGCATCGACGCCGTTGACCGAGACGCGCCCGATGTACCCGTCGTCCGCGAGGTCCTCGGGGCGCGGGAACGCCATGGCGGCGACGGCGAGATGTGCGAGCCCGTGCAGGAAACGGTCCCCCGAGTCGGCTGACGCACGACGCGCGTAGTCGCCCATACGCACGGCGAACACCGAGTCCTCGGCGGCGGTCACCGCCATCCCCGCGCGCGGCGACACCTCCAGGACGACCAGCCCGAGCCCGGCGGCCACAGCGTCGGCAAGCCGCGCGAAGGGCGGGTCCTCCCGGTAGCGCCGCAACAGCTCCGCGTACTCCTGATCCCGCGCGGGCTGCAATTTGGGCTGCAGCCCAAAGGCGACGAGCCGCGCCGCGTCGGCGGCGTCGGCAGGCGTGACGGGCGCGTTCGCCGGCACGGCGGCGGCTTCCGGTTCACTCCACTCGACGTGCTCGGTCACGACTGGGGCTCCTTGTTCAGCGATACGGGGACAAGAGCGCCCCTGAAGGGGGCGCGGGGCTGTGCCATGTGCGGCTCTGCCGGGTGGGCGCGACCAGCGACGAACACGCCGCAGGTCACAGGCAACCCGCCCTTCCCCAGCTCTTCCAATGACATGCTCACTGCCGATCCGCCGCCATCCCGACGGCATCCAGCAGCGCCATCCCCACGATCAGATCGGCCCCACCGAACTCCGGATCATCCAGCTCGACCCCGTCGTCCACGGCGAACAACAGCTTCTCCTCGCCCTGGCGATACGCGGTGCCGACCGGCGGACTGGCCGCGTGAACAGCCAACAGAGCTACCAGGTAGGGAAGTTCGGGATCCCGGCGGCGCGCCTCCGCGAGCAGCCCCGACAACCGCCGCGGCGCGTCCGAAGGCAGATCCAGCAGTTCCATCGCGGAAGCGAGCTGCTCCTCGCTGAACCGGCTGTCGTCCGGCGTGGCAATGAGGTCCGGCTCGGGCATCTCCGCCCCGAGGTGCTCCCGCTCCACCGGCGGCGTCAGCAGTATGTCGACCAGGTCCCCCACGCGTACGGCCACCGGCGTGCGCAGACCGGTCCCGCGCGCGAAGAACGCGTCCGTCACGCGCAGCGCCTGCTCCACGGGCAGCGGCAGCACGGGCGCGACGAGATGCCCGTAGAGGTCTATCCCCGAGGTCGTCATGGGCGTGGCGAAGGCCTGCCGGTCCTGCTCGGCGCGGAAGAGCGGGCCCGCCTCCAGGAGCCGGGACTGCAGCTGCGTATGCCTGCGGATGCAGTCCTTCACGATGTCGACGAGCTCGGCGGCGCGGCGCTTCTGCTCGGGGTCCTCGGACTCGTCGCGGGCCTTGCGGATGTTGGTGAGGATCGCGTTCTCGTGCCGGTAGCGGTCGGCGACGTGGTCCAGGGCCTCGGCGATCATGTCGGGCACGGCCTGGAGCCAGTCGACGGCCCGCACATTGCGCCGGGTCGCGTCCAGCGCCCTGCGGAGCGTCTCCGAGTACTGCACCGTCCGGTAGCGGGCCTGCTCTGCGGCGAGCTGCGCGTCGGCGAGCCGGCCGCGGCTGATCAGCACCTCCAGCTTGACCTCGGCGGCGATCTGCGCGCTGGTGACGTCGGTGTCGAGGGCGCCGACCAGGACGTTGACCGCTTCGTCGGTCGTACGGAGATAGACGCTCCCCCCGTAGCCGGGCACCTCCTCGATCAGCTTGAAGTCGTAGTCGCGGCGCACATAGGAGCCGTCGGGCGCGAAGGTGCCGTATACGGCCCGGAAGCCGCGGTCGACGCTGCCGACGTTGATCAGGTTCTCGAGGACCCAGCGGGCCACGCGCTCGTGCTCGACGACGGGCCGCCGCGGGGCCTGGGCGGCGATGCGCGGAATGAGTCTGGCCACTATCTGGTCGTGGTCGGCGCCCGTGTCGAAGTCCATGTTCAGTGTGACCAGGTCGATGGCGGCGAGGGCGACCTCCGCCATCCCGTACACCGTGTACTCACCCGCGAGGTTCGCCTTGCGTACATCGAGGTCGTGGAGCGGCGCCGTGCAGGCGAGCGCGCGCAGCCGCCGCGCCAGGCCCTCGTCGGCGGCCGGGCCCGGCGCGGGGCGCGGCCCCGCGCTGAGCTGGGGCGGAACGCTGTCCGTCGATGCAGGCGAAGTCACGGTGCACAGACTAGGTCCTCGGTCTGACAACGACCCAAACGACGCAGAAGCGACTACCGTCACACCCGCGCGAGAGGGGCTCAGCCGAGGCCCTGGCCGCCTTCAGCCACCCGTCGCCGGTACACCTCGACGACCCTCTCCAGCGAGTCGCCCAGGTAGACCGCGAGCAGCCTCTCGGCCTCATCCCGGTCCCCCGCCTGCAACGCCTGGAGGATCTGGCGGTTGCGCGCGAGGTACGGCTCGTGCAGCCGCCTCGGGTCGTCCACGAGGTGGAAGGCGAGTCGCAGTTCGGCGAAGACGCTGCGCATCAGCTCGTCGGTCCGGGCGCTGCCGGCCAGCGCCACCAGCTCCCGGTGAAAGTGGATATTGGCCGTACCCAGACTTTTCCAGTCACTCTCGACGGCCGCCAGCTGCCCTGCGGTGACCGCGGCGGCGAGGCCTTCCAGTGCGTACGGCGGCTCGCCGAGGCCGCGTACGACGGCGCACTCGACGAGGCCGCGGGTGCGGTAGATGTCCTCGACGTCCTCGACGGTCAGCACCCGTACGAAGACGCCCCGGTTCAGTTCATGGACGAGCAGACGTTCGTGCGTGAGCAGCCGGAATGCCTCGCGCAGCGTGTTGCGCGAGACGCCGAGCGCCCCGCCGATGCTGTCCTCGGACAGCCGTGTACCTGGAGGGAAGTACCCCTCGGCGATACGGCTCCGAAGGATGTCCGAGACCCGTTCGGCGGTGCTGGTGCGGCCCAGCAGGGCGCGGTCGTCGGCCAGTCCCGTCAGCTGCTCTGCCATGCCCGGAATTCAATCGCAGATACAAGAACGAAACAACATGGGTATTGAGGGATCGTTCAACGATCCTCTACCTTGCTCCTCATGGCGCCATCCGCTCCCCCGGCGCCGACCGCTTCCGCACGGCACGGCTCAGTCCTCAAGCACCCTCCGTCCCTCACTGCGAGGTGCCCATGAGCACGACCCCTCCATCCCAGGCCCTGACGGCCGACGCCCGGTCCGGCACGGAACAACTCACCACCCAGGAAGGCGCGTTCGCCTGGCTGCACGCCCTCGGTCCGCGCGGCCGCCGCGCCTTCGCCGGCGCGTTCGGCGGCTATGCCCTCGACTCGTACGACTACTTCACGCTGCCGCTGAGCATGGTCGCGCTGGCGGCGTACTTCGGCCTGGACAGCGGCCAGACCGGCCTGTTCACGACGGTCACGCTGGTCGTCTCGGCGATCGGCGGCGCCGTCGCCGGCGTGGCCGCGGACCGGTTCGGGCGCGTCAGGGCGTTGATGATCACCGTGATCACCTACGCGGTGTTCACCGTTGCCTGCGGTTTCGCACCCAACTACGAGACGCTGCTGGTGTTCCGTGCCCTTCAGGGCCTCGGCTTCGGCGGCGAGTGGGCGGTCGGCGCGATCCTGGTCGCCGAGTACGCGAGCGCGAAGCACCGGGGCCGCACGCTCGGCGCGGTCCAGAGTTCCTGGGCCGTCGGCTGGGGACTGGCGGTGGTCGTCTACACGCTGGTCTTCCAGTTCGTCGGCACCGACCTGGCCTGGCGCGTGATGTTCTGGACCGGCGCACTGCCCGCGCTGCTCGTCGTCTGGGTGCGCCGTCGGGTGCAGGACGCTCCCGAGGCGGCCGCCGAGCGCGAGAAGAGCGCCCAGAAGGGTTCGTTCGCGGCGATCTTCAAGCCGGGTACGGCCGAGGCTCCCGGCCTCCTGCGCACCACGTTCTTCGCGGTCCTGCTCTCCACCGGTGTCCAGGGCGGCTACTACACGCTGGCCACCTGGGTGCCCACGTACCTGAAGACGGAGCGCGGCCTGTCCGTCGTCGGCACCGGCGGCTACCTCACGTTCCTGATCTCCGGAGCCTTCATCGGCTACCTCACGGGCGGCTACCTCACCGACAAACTGGGCCGCAAGCGCAACATCCTGCTCTTCGCGATCCTCTCGGCGGCCTGCATCCTCACGTACGCGAACATCCCCAGCGGCGCCAACACCCTTCTCCTTGTGCTCGGTTTCCCGCTCGGCTTCTGTATGTCGGCGATCTTCAGCGGCTTCGGCTCGTTCCTCAGCGAGCTGTATCCGGCGGCGGTGCGCGGCACGGGGCAGGGCTTCACGTACAACACGGGGCGCGCCGTGGGCGCCGCCTTTCCCACCACGGTCGGCTTCCTGGCCGACAGCTGGGGCGTCGGCGGCGCGCTGGTCTTCGGCGCGATCGGCTACGCCCTCGCCGCGCTGGCACTGATCGGACTCCCCGAGACCCGTGGCAAGGAGCTCCTGTGAACGACACCGTCCAGGACCGGCCGTCGAACCTCACCCAGGACCGCCCGTCGCCCCTGCTGGAAATCGACGGCCACGCGCACGCGTGGACCCCCAGGAAGGCGCGTGCCCAGTTCCGTTCGGGCGTGTCGGGCCCCACCGCCGGAGTCGCCGCGGGTCACACCCAGGCGAATCTGATCTCGGTGCCCGCCGACTGGGCGTACGACATGCTGCTGTTCTGCCAGCGCAACCCGAAACCGTGCCCGGTCCTCGACGTCACCGACGCTGGCTCCTGGACCACTCCGCTGGCTCAGGGCGCGGACCTGCGCACCGATCTGCCGCGCTACCGGGTATGGGAGCACGGCGAGTTGGTCGACGAACCCACGGACGTGACCGACCGCTGGCGCGACGACCTGGTGTCGTTCCTCATCGGGTGCAGCTTCACCTTCGAGTGGGCGCTGAGCGAGGCGGGTGTCCCCATGCGTCACATCGAGCAGGGGCGCAACGTCTCGATGTACGTGACGGGGCGCCAGTGCCGTCCGGCCGGGCGGCTGCACGGCCCGATGGTGGTGTCGATGCGCCCGGTCCCTCCCGAGCACCTGGCCGCGGCGATCAGGGAGAGCAGTCTGCTGCCCGCCGTGCACGGCAGCCCGGTGCACTGCGGTGAGCCGTCGGGGCTGGGCATCGAGGATCTCTCGCGTCCCGACTTCGGCGATCCGGTGGACGCGGCGCCGGACGACATCCCGGTGTTCTGGGCCTGCGGAGTGACACCCCAGGCCGCCGTGATGGCGTCCCGTCCGCCGTTCGCGATCACCCACGCGCCCGGCCAGATGTTCCTCACGGACACCCGTGACGAGCAGTACCGCGTGGCCTGAACAGGAATGACCTGACCGGGAAGGTCCCGGTCAGGAAATACAGGAGAGACCACACCTCATGACCCCGATCGATCTCAACGCCGACCTCGGCGAGGGCTTCGGCCGCTGGCGTCTGACCGACGACGAACAACTGCTGTCCGTCGTCACCAGCGCCAATGTGGCCTGCGGTTTCCACGCCGGGGACGCGGCCACCATGCGGCGGGTGTGCGAGCTTGCGGCCGAGCGCGGCGTACGGATCGGCGCCCAGGTCTCCTACCGGGACCTGGCGGGGTTCGGGCGGCGCGCGATGGACGTACCGGCCGACGAGCTGGCCGCCGAAGTGGCGTACCAGATCGGCGCCTTGGAGGTCTTCGCACGCGCGGCCGGCACGCGCGTGTCGTACGTGAAACCGCACGGCGCGCTCTACAACCGCGTCGTGCACGACGAGGAGCAGGCGGGGGCGGTCGTCGAGGGCGTACGGCTGGCGGACGCCACCCTGCCCGTCCTCGGCCTGCCCTCCTCCCGCTTCCTGAAGGTGGCCGAGCAGGCTGGACTGTCCACCGTCACCGAGGCGTTCGCGGACCGCGCGTACACCGAGGAGGGCACCCTGGTGCCGCGTACCCAGGCCGGCGCGGTGATCACGGACGCGGACATGGTCGTCGAACGCTCGGTGGGCCTCGCCCGCTTCGGCGAGGTGACCTCGCACTCCGGGGAGCGCATCCCGGTCCGCGCCCGCTCCCTGTGCCTGCACGGGGACACGCCGGGCGCGGTGGAACTGGCCCGCAGGGTGCGCGACCGGCTGAAGCACTCGGGCGTCCGCGTGGAGGCGTTCGCATGAGGGCACTGCCAGTTGGCGACGACTTGGGCGCGCTGCCGGCCGGCGACGGCACGCGGGCGCTCTCGCTCGGCAAGGACATCCGGGCGCTGCCTGTCGGTGACCGGGCCCTGCTCGTCGAGGTCTCCTCGGGCGACGCGGCGCAGGCCCTGCACGCCGAGCTGCTGCGCCGCCGCGCGGAGGGTTCCCTGTCCGTGCGCGAGATCGTCCCCGCGGCTCGCACGGTTCTCCTGGACGGCCTGGACGACCCCGGGCGCCTGGCGGAGCGGCTTCCCACGTGGGACATCCCGCCGCTGCCCGCGCGGGCGGGCGGGGCGATCGAGATCCCCGTACGGTACGACGGTCCCGACCTGGCGGATGTGGCGGCCCTGTGGGGTGTGGCCGAGCGCGAGGTGCCGGAGATCCACGCGGCGGCCGAGTTCCGGGTCGCCTTCTGCGGGTTCGCGCCCGGCTTCGGTTACCTCACGGGACTGCCGTCGCACTACGACGTGCCTCGCCGGGCGACCCCGCGGACGGCGGTTCCCGCGGGTTCCGTGGCGCTCGCGGGCCCGTACACCGGTGTGTACCCGCGCTCGTCGCCGGGCGGCTGGCAGCTGATCGGCACGACGGACGTGGTGCTGTGGGACCACGCGCGCGTGCCGGCCGCGCTGCTGGCTCCGGGCGCACGGGTCCGCTTCGTACCGGCGCGGCGCTCATGACGGACCGGGCCCTCTCCGTCGTCCGCTCGGGGGCGCTGACCACCGTCCAGGACCGGGGCCGCCCCGGCCACGCGCACCTCGGCGTACCGCGCTCCGGCGCGCTCGACGCACCCGCGGCGGCGCTGGCCAACCGGCTCGTCGGCAACCCTTCCGAAGCAGCTGTCCTGGAGACGACGCTCAACGGCTGTGCCCTGCGCCCGCGTTCGGCGATCACCGTGGCGGTGGCGGGAGCGCCCTGCCCGGTCACCGTCGACGGCCGTCCGGCCGCCTGGGGTGCGCCCGTGCGTGTGCCCGCCGGGGCGCTGCTGGACGTCGGCCACGCGCGCGCGGGGCTGCGCAGCTATGTGGCCGTCTCCGGCGGAGTGGCCGTGGACCCGGTCCTCGGCAGCCGCTCCACCGACCTCCTCTCGGGCCTGGGCCCCCCGCCGCTCACGGACGGCGTGGTGCTGCCCCTGGGACGCCCCGCCGCGCTCCACGCGCGCGTGGATGTCGTCCCGCACGCCGCCCCGCCCGCCGAGCTGGTCCTGCGGGTGACGCTGGGCCCGCGCGACGACTGGTTCACAACGTCGGCCGTGCGCGTCCTCACCACCCGCGCCTACCGGGTGTCGTCCGCGAGCAACCGCATCGGCCTGCGGACGGAAGGGCCCTCACTGGAGAGGGCCGTTTCCGGTGAACTCCCCAGTGAGGGCATGGTCCTGGGCGCCGTCCAGGTACCGCCCGACGGCCGGCCGGTCGTCTTCCTCGCCGATCATCCGACCACCGGCGGGTACCCGGTGATCGCGATCGTCCGCCCCACCGACCTCCCCGCGGCGGCTCAGGCGGTCCCGGGCACGCCGGTCCGCTTCGTGGCCGTACGCCGCCGCTGAAGCCGGCAAGTGCACGCGCACTGCCACCGAGCGCCCCCGCGTCCCCGCCGAACCGTCATGCCGCGTCCGGCTGTTCGGCCACCGACAGCGCGGCCAGCGCGGATGAGACGGCGTGCGAGGCGCTCAGGTCGAGGCGCGCGCTGGTGCCGTGCGCCCGGTGGCGTAGTTCGGCGGCGGCGAGGGTGAGCAGCTGCGGGAGCAGGTCCGTGCAGCGCCGGGCCACCCATCCCGTTCCCGCGGTGGCCAGCCACCACAGGCTGGCCGATCGCGTGGGCACGGGAAACTCGGGCTCGGCCGAGGGCGCCGTCCCCGTGGCGATGTCCTGCTCGGCGAGCAGCGCGTGGTAGCGCAGGGCGAGTTGCCGGTGCCCCTGCTCCCCCGGGTGCAGCCGGTCCGCGCTCCACATCGCGCGGCCCGTCAGCCACTCCTCCTCCGCGGCGTGCAGGTGCATCGCCCCGTGCCGCTCGGAGAGCACGTGCACGACCGTGTTGACGGCCCGCTGCCGCCGGGCCAGCGGTCGCGCCAACGCCCCCGGCAGTCCGAGCATGGAGCCGGGATCCGGGAGACAGGCCGTCATCACCACCGCGTCCTGAGCGCGGAACGCCGCGTACACCTTGTCGAGCCGCTCGGCCACCGAGTGGATGTCGAAGGTGCACCGCAGGGTGTCGTTGACGCCGATCACCACGGAGACGATGTCAGGCTCCAGGGCCAGCGCCGCCGGGGTCTGCCGCTCCAGCACATCCCGGGTCTGCGCCCCGCTGACCGCGAGGTTGGTGAACTCCACGGGTGCGTCCGCCGGGGCGAGCCCCTGCGCGAGCAGTGCGGCCCACCCCCGCCACGCGTCTCCGACGGGATCACCCACGCCTTCCGTCAGCGAGTCCCCGAGGGCCACGAACCGAAGGGGTCTCATCCGACGCCCTCCTGCAAGCGCGGGCGCGCCTGGACCACCGCGTCGTGCGCGGCGAGAAAGCCCTCTACGGCGGCATCCCATCCGAAACACTCCGCACGCGCGCGTGCGGCTTCCCTGCGCTCGCTCTCGGGGCGTCCCAGCAACAGCCGCACCGCGTCCGCGAAGGAGTCCCCGCGGTCCGCCGCGGTGGCCCCTGCTGACCCGACGATCTCCGGCAGGGCGGACAGCGCGCTGGCCACCACGGGCGTGCCGCAGGCCATCGCCTCCAGAGCGGCGAGCCCGAACGTCTCGGCGGGCCCGGGGGCCAGGCACACGTCGGCGGAGGCCTGCAGCGCGCCGAGCACGGCACGGTCGGAGACGTGCCCGAGGAAGGTGACGGGCAGCCTCCGCTCCCGGGCGCGCAGTTCGAGCCGGGCCCTCAGCGGTCCGTCCCCGGCCACGACGAGCACGGCACGCTGTCCGCGCCGCAGCAGGGCCTCCAGCGCGTCGAGTGCCGTGCCGGGCCGCTTCTCGACGGACAGCCGGGAGCACATCACGAGCAGCGCCTCTCCCCCGCGCGCGTACTGGGCGCGCACGCCGGGATCGCGCAACGCGGGGTGGCGCCCCACAAGGTCGACGCCCAGGGGGGCGCGTACGACATTGCGTGCGCCGATGCGGACGAACTCGCGCTCGGCGAACTCCGTGGTGCACACCACACGCGCATAGGTGTGCGCCGTACGGATGTTGAGGGCGTCGGCGGTCCGCCGGGCCATCCCCTCGGAGAGCCCCCAGGTCCGCAGCACTCCGTCGGCGGTCTCGTGGGAGACCATCACGGCGGGCACCCGGGCCCGCCGTGCCCATACGCCGGTCCAGCGCAGCGTGGTCCGGTCGGAGACTTCGAGGCGGTCGGGCGCGAGCGACTCCAGGAGCCGGGCCACCCGCCGCTTGTCCGTGAGCACGCGATAGCCACCGGTCCCGGGCAGTAGCGGCCCGGGCAGCGTGATCACCCGCCCCTGCTCGGTCTCGCGGTCGCTCGCGCGCTCACCGGGGATGATGAGCACCGGCTCGTGCCCGGCCGCCCGGTAGCCGGAGCCGAGCTCCCGCAGCGCGGTGCGCAGACCGCCGGAGGCGGGGGCGACGAAGTTGGCGAGCCGAACGATGCGCAGGCTCATGCCGCCACCAGCTTCCGCGCGGAGAGCACATCGGCGTAGTGCCCGATGAGCTGATCGCCCACGGCGGCCCAGGTGCGGCCCTCGACCGTGGCCCGCCCCGCGGCGCCGTAGGCGGCCCGCAGCGCGGGATCGGCGGCCAGCGCCCACACCGCGTCCCGTACGGCGGCCCCGTCACGCGGCGGTACCAGCAGCCCCGTACGTCCGTGAGCCACCAGGTCGAGCGGTCCGCCCGCGGCGGGCGCGACGACGGGCACCCCGCTGGCCATGGCCTCCTGCACGGTCTGGCAGAAGGTCTCGAAGGGACCGGTGTGCGCGAAGACGTCCAGCGAGGCGAAGATCCGGGCGAGTTCGTCGCCGGTGCGACGCCCGAGGAAGACGGCGCCCGGCAGCGCCTCGGTGAGCGTGTGCTGACTCGGCCCGTCGCCCACGACCACGACGCGCACGCCGTTCAGGCCGCAGACACCGGCGAGGAGCTCGACCTGCTTCTCGGGGGCGAGCCGGCCGACGTAGCCGACGATCAGCTCGCCGTTCGGCGCGAGTTCGCGGCGCAGTGCCTCGTCCCGGCGGTCGGGACGGAAGCGGACGGTGTCCACGCCGCGCGGCCACAGCCGTACCCGGGGCACTCCGTGTGCCTCCAGGTCGTGCAGGGCCGCGCTGGACGGAGCGAGCGTCCGGTCGGCGGCGGCGTGCACGGAGCGTATGCGCCGCCACGCGGTGGCCTCACCCGCACTGATGTACGTGCGGGCGTATCCGGCGAGGTCGGTCTGGTAGACGGCCACGGCGGGGATGCCGAGCCGGGCGGCGGCCGCCATGCCGCGGACGCCGAGGACGAAGGGGCTGGCCAGGTGGACGATGTCGGCGCGGTGTTCGGTGATCGCCGCGGCGACGCGTCGGCTGGGGAGGGCGACGCGGACCTGGGGGTAGCCCGGGAGCGGTAGGGAGGGGACACGGATGACGGGGCACGGCGCGAGGGCGTCGGGCCCGTTCCCGGCCGCTGTGGCCGGGGCGACGACGAGGGGAGCGTGACCGCGATCGACGAGGTGCCGGGCGGTCTGGAGCGCGCAGTGGGCCACGCCGTTCACATCGGGGGGAAAGGATTCGGTCACGATGACGACACGCATACCCGTGTTGTCGCCGTGCTGGACGTGGCCGCGTCAACGTGGATCTTTCCTGACGAGGAACGTCCCATGAGCGTTGCGCTCCACACCCGTCCAGGTCAGCCCGCGTCCACGCCCTCCTGACTCCCGGGTCACCGAACGTTCATACGGCGGGCATGTCGGGCCCTATCCGGCTGCGTACCGCGGTCTGGACGTCCGCCTCCTCGGCCGGATCCGCCGCCAGCCGCCGGAGCTGGTCCACCACGCGCGCGTCACCGGTCTCGGCGTGCCGTGCGGCGACCTCGCGGGTGGACTCCTCGCAGTCCCACAGGCATTCGACGGCGAAGCCCGCGGGGAAGGAGGGATCGGTGGCGGCCAGAGCACGGGCGGCGCGCCCGCGCAGATGGGACGAGGCCGTCTCGCGGTACACATGGCGCAGCACGGGTGCGGCACAGACGATGCCGAGCCGTCCGGCGCCGTCGACGAGGGTCCACAGGGTCGGCGCGTCCGGGCCTTCGCCCCGTACCGCTTCCCGCAGCGCCCCGAGGACCAGTTCGCTGTCCTGGGCTCCGCCCCGGCAGGCGAGCATCCGTCCCGCGGCGGCGCCCAGGGCGTCGGGCCGGTGCGCCCAGCTTCGTGCCCGCTCGACGGCGGCCACGCTGCGCATCCGTTCGAAGGCGTCGACGGCGGCCTCGGCAGCGGCCGCGGAACCATTGGCCACGGCTGTCTCGATCAGATCGAGGGCATCTGGATCATTGCCGTCGGCGAGATAGCGCAAGGCGGTGCAGCGGGCTCCGTCGCCGCCGCTCCGGGCGGCCTCGACGATCTCGGGCCGGTCCTCGGGGCCCGCGACGGCGGTCAGGCAGCGGGCGGCCGGCACATGGAGCGCGGCTCCGCGTTCGATGCCCTGCTGGGCCCACTCGAAGACGGCCTGCACGCTCCACCCCGGGCGGGGCCCGGATGGTCGCATCTGCCGCTGCCAGCGGTCGAAGGAACCGGCTTCCTGGGCGGCACGCACGCGTGTGCCGATGGATTCGCGCGGATCGTCGGCCCACAGCCGCCAGGGCCGGGGCTCGAAGGCGTCGCGCACGGCGGCGGCGAGTTCGGCCTCGCCCTCCGCGTCCGACGGGAAGCGAGCGAGTACGGGCACGGCGAGGGCCCGCAGACCCGCGTCGTCGTCACGCAGGGCCAGCTCGTCGAGAGCCCAGGCCCAGCTGGTGCCGGAGGCGGCGTACCTGCGCAGCAGTTCGAGCGCGTCGTGCCTGCCGTACGAGGCGAGGTGCCCGAGGACCGCGAGGGCGAGCCCCGTGCGTGACTCGCACGTGTCGAGGACGTCCTCGGCCTCGAAGAGATGCCGCTCGATCTCGTCGAGCTCACCGCTCAGATCGAGGTAGAGACGGGCGTAGTACAGGGAGCGGTTCTCCACCTGCCAGTCGTGGCGGGGGTCCCGCAGCACACAGTGGTTCAGCGCCGCGAGCGCTTCGGCGCGCGGTGCGGTGAGCGCGTGCAGCGTGCCGTCGCCGCGGCCCCTCTGGAGCAGGCCGAGCAGCGTTCCGCTGGGCGCTATGACCGGATCGAACATGGGAAACAGCCTCACATCAAGCGTCGACGCAACCGGGATCCTGCATTACCTGGCCGCGTGACAACACGTCGGAGCGCCCGCCGTTTCTTGCTTGCTGTAGACCATCTTCCTCTGCCTCTCGTCGGTGGCCCATGCGGGCCGCATCACGGCCCGCGCGGTGCGGCAACATCTGCCCAGCCATCGCGTCCGTGAATCACGACGTCATGATGACTCGGCAGTTCTTCCTGCCGCGACCGTATTTCCGGCGGCCCCGTTCCGCCTCCCTTTTTTCTTGCGTTTCGCCTGGTCAGAGCGTTCGAGTCAGTGTGCGCCGAACAATTCGAGCAGTTCCGTCTTGCCGAACATGCGCGCCGTGTCGACGGCCGAGGGTGTACCGGCGGCCGGATCGGCACCGGCGTCCAGCAGCACCCGGATCACGGCCGCCTCACCCTTGAAGACGGCCCCGGCGAGCGGCGTTTGCCCCCGGTCGTTGATCCGGTCCGCCTCGGCGCCGCGCTCCAGCAGGGCGCCTACCGCGTCGGCGTGACCGTGGTAGGCGGCGAGCATCACGAGCGAGTCACCGCGGTCGTTGGTGAGGTTGGCCGGAACGCCCGCGTCCACATACGCCACGAGCGCCTCGGTCTCGCCACGGCGGGCCAGATCGAAGATCTTGGTCGCCAGCTCCACGACCTCGGGGTCGGGGGCTTCACTCATCGGCCGGACCGCCTCTCACTACAACCGTTCGGGTGAATCGACAGCGTACTGGCTCCACCGGGACATGACCGGCACCGTCCACGGCAAAGATCACAGCAGACCCGCCCGACGCAACAGACCCGTTCAGGTAGCCCCAGACGGCTCCGCCACCTGGGTGAAATTAGCCGAAATTCACCCAGTTGCACCTTTTATCGTATGGATACATGCTGTGATCCTGGAAGTACTCATGGTGACTGTCCCCACGAACCAGGAGACTCAAATGATCCTGTCCATGTCAGGTGTGGTCCTGCTCGGCGTCGTCGTATTCCTCTTCTTCCGCAAGGACGGCCTCAAGGCGTCGCACTGCCTGGTGTCGACCTTGTTCGGCTTCTACCTGGCCAGTACGGCCATCGCTCCGAGCATCAAGGCCGGCGGGGAGAGCCTGGCGAGCCTGCTCGGCGGGATCAAGTTCTGACCTCGTCCACCCCTCCCGCACGCACCATCAGGAGACAGCAGTGGCCCGGCGCCCTCTCCCCCGCATTCTCAGCAACGGCAGCGCACAGATCGCCCGAAGCCGGGAGCTGGCCCGGACGGCAGCCGACAGCGCCACCGACGTCCTCCACCCACTGATCACGGTCTCCCGAGGACTGCGCCGGCTGGCAGGAGCCGGACGGCGCAAGTGGGCCGACACCCCCAAGGACCGGCGCGGGCCGCTGCTGTTCCTGGTGGCCTCGGTGATCCTGGTCGTGGCACTGGTGCCGTACGGGCCACTGCTCGCCGCCATCAGCCTGATGGCGGCGGCAGCCTGGACCGGCCGCGACCACACCTCGTCGGCGCCCACCGGCCCCGACGAGGCGCAGACCGGGCGCCTCCAGTCGCTGTACGAGGCCCTGGTCCCGTACTTCTCGGCGGCCGAGGACCCCGAGCCCCTGTACGCCCACGGCGGCGACTGGGAGAAGGCGTTCTCCTCGTACGACTTCGACGACGACGGACGCGTGTCCCGGCTCCTCATCCGCTATCCGGCGTACTTCACGGACGGCGAGGCGGAGTCCCGCGCCCGCATCGAGCAACTCCTGCACGCGAAGTCGGGGCGCGGCCGCGAGTACCACTTCGACTGGGACGAGGAGGGCAACGAACTCACCATCACGGTCCTCCCGCCCCTCCCCACCGACATCGCCGCCCAGCGCTTCGTCACCGCCCCCGGCGAGACGGTCCTCGGCTTCACCGACCCGGCCGACGTCCAGCGCACGCTCGCCCTCACCTACGGTGAGGAACAGCGCGACGTCCCTCCGGTCGTCTGGCGCACGGGAATCCGCTCGACCGAGCCACACCTGCTGGTGGTGGGCGAACCCGGCAGCGGAACGACCACGCTGATGCGCTCCATCGCCCTGCAGACCCTCCAGTACGGCGATGTCGTCATCGTCGAGGGGGGCGCCACCGGCGAGTACGCGTGCCTGACCGGGCGGGCCGGTGTGCTGGCCGTCGAGTGCGGGCTTGCGGGAGCCCTCGCCAGCCTGGAATGGGCCGCGCACGAGACGGAGCGGCGGTTGATCGCCGCGAACCGTGCACGTCAGGCGGGGCATCCCGCTCCGGACGACATCAAGAATCCCCTGTGGATCCTGCTGGACCGGCCCAGCGCGCTGGGCCACCTGGCCGCCGCCGACGGACGCCAGGACCCGCAGGCCCTCCTTCAGGTGCCCCTCCGGCACGGGCGTGCGGCGGGCGTGACGGTCGTCGTGGCCGAGCACTTCGACAGCCTCGACGTCCTGAGCGAGGCGGTGCGGCAGCACACCCGCGCGCGCGTGGTGCTCGGTCCCGCGTCCTCCGCCCAACTGGAAGCCGTCCTGGGCGTGCCCCCGCACACCACTCCCACCCGTGACGTGCCGCCCGGGCGCGGTTACGCCCGCCTTGGAACCGGGCCCGTCCTTCGGCTCCAAGTGCCCGCCACGCCTGATCCGTACGACGATGCGACGAGCGAGGCCCAGCGGCGGGCGGTCCTTGAACTTCTGCCGGAGCGTACGACTCCGGCGGACGCGGGGGCGCTGCCGGTGAATGCCGCCGTGGCGGAAAGCTGAGTTTTCTCGCCCCCTCCGCCCCTACCCGTCCCATCCCTGGGGGCTGCGCCCCCAGACCCCCCCTAAAAGATTGCGCAGTTCCCCGCGCCCCTTTCAGGGGCGCGGGGAACTGCGCAATCTTTTGCACCAGCCCCCACCCACCCGCAGACAACACACAACCGAACGGGGTCGAAGGGGCGAAGCCCCTTACGCCACGAACGTTCGCGGGGCCTCGTTCCCCCCGCTCGCCCCCGTCTCAACCAACCGCGCCGCCGCAGCCAACCGCACCGCCGCCTCCTCGGCCACCGCACCGCCCACGGTGAACGGCAGCCGTACGTACCCCTCGAAGGCCCCGTCCACCCCGAAACGCGGCCCAGAGGGCACGCGCACGCCCACGCGCTCGCCCACCTCGGCGAGACGGGACCCGGACAGCCCGCCGGTGCGCACCCACAGCGTGAGCCCGCCCTTCGGTACCGAGAACTCCCACCCGGGCAGCTCCCGCCGCACGGCGGCGACGAGGGCGTCGCGGTTCTCGCGGGCCTGGCCCCGCCGGATGTCGACGGCCTGTTCCCAGCCCCCGGTGCTGAGCAGCCAGTTCACGGCCAGCTGCTCCAGCACGGGCGTACCCAGATCGGCGTACGCGCGCGCCGAGACCAGGCTGCGGATCACATCCGGAGCGGCCCGCACCCAGCCGATGCGCATGCCCGCCCAGAAGGCCTTGCTCGCGGATCCGACGGTGATGACGGTCGACCCGGCGGGGTCGAAGCTGCACACGGGGCGCGGCATCTCCACGTCCTCGTCCAGATGCAGTTCGCTCATCGTCTCGTCGACGACGAGCACGGTGCCCGCGGAACGCGCCGCGTCCACGAGCCCGCGCCGCTGGTGTTCGTCGGCGAGGGCGCCGGTCGGGTTGTGGAAGTCGGCGACCACGTAGGCGAGACGGGGCGCGGCGTCGCGCAGGACCTGGCGCCAGCGGTCCAGGTCCCACCCGGCGAGCCCCTCGGCCATGGCGACGGGCACCAGCCGGGCCCCGGCCTCGCGCATCAGTTGAAGGATATTGGCGTAGGAAGGCGACTCGACGGCGATGCGCTCGCCGCGCCCGGCGAAGAGATGGCAGATCGCGTCGATCGCGCCCATCGCCCCGGTGGTCACCATGATCTGCTCGGGCATGGTCGGAATTCCGCGCGCGGTGTACCGCTCGGCGAGCATCGAGCGCAGCGCGGGCAGCCCGGCGGGATAGTCGCCATGCGTGTGCGCGTACGGCGGCAGCTCCTCCAGCGCGCCCCGCACGCTGCGGGTGAGCCATGGCTCGGGCGCCGGCAGCGCCGCGCAGCCGAGGTCGATCATGGACCCGAGGGCCTCGGGCGGCAGGGGTTCCAGGCCGCGCGCGGGCAACGGGTTCCCGGCCGGCACCGCGGTCCAGCTGCCCGCTCCGCGGCGGGACTCCAGGAACCCCTCGGCTCGCAGCGCCTCGTAGGCGGCGGCGACGGTCGTACGGCTGACGGACAGGGACAGCGCGAGCTCCCGCTCGGCGGGCAGCCGCGCGGCCACCGGGACCCGGCCTTCGAGCACCAGCAGCCGGATGCCGTCGGCGAGCGCGCGATAGGCGGGCGGACGGCGCGTGCCCGGCCCCGCGGGGCGCTCCTGCTGGGAGTTGAGGAGCCGGGCGAGCTGTGCGGCGCCTACCGCCGAAGTCCACTGCGCCATGATTCCCAGTCCACCTTCCCCGAATTGGCCTTGGATGAGATCTCCAACCAAGCCACAGAATGTCATGCGCCAGGCCACTACCACCACAGGGGGGCATCTCTTGTCCACATGCGCCGAGAGCTCCGAACACTCCGCGGACTCACCGCTCTCCGGAAACTCCACCCTCCCCGAGGGCTCCGCGGACTCTCTCCACTCGGAGTCCCGACGACTCCCGCGCCGCCTCGTCCAGCTGTACGCAGGCCTTGCCCTGTACGGCGCGAGTTCGGCCCTGCTCCTGGATTCCGGCCTCGGTCTGGAGCCCTGGAACGTGCTGCACCAGGGCCTCGCCGAGCTGACCGGTCTGACGATCGGTGTGGTGTCGATCATCGTGGGCGCGGCGGTGCTGCTCCTGTGGATCCCGCTGCGCCAGCGCCCCGGCCTCGGCACGGTCTCCAACGTCTTCGTGGTCGGCATCGCCATGGACGGCACGCTCGCGCTGGTGCCGGAAGCGCACACCTTGGCCGTACGGATTCCGCTGCTCGTGGCGGGCATCGTGCTGAACGGCGTGGCGACCGGCCTCTACATCTCGGCCCGCTTCGGTCCCGGTCCGCGCGACGGCCTCATGACGGGTCTGCACCGGCGTACGGGACACTCGATCCGTCTGGTGCGCACCGTCCTGGAGGTGGCGGTCGTCGCGACCGGCTTCGCGCTGGGCGGCACGGTCGGCATCGGCACGGTGCTGTACGCCGTCGCGATCGGCCCCCTCGCCCAGCTCTTCCTGCGGGTGTTCGCCGTTCGCACGGCACCGGGCGGCAGCACCGTCGTTGCCGCCGGTCAACCGGAGGGCGCGATACTGCCCCGGTGAGCATGCGCATACGCCATCCCTACCTCGACCATCCGGGCCCGATCGCCTTCGCGCACCGGGGCGGGGCGGCGGACGGTCTGGAGAACACCCTGGCCCAGTTCCGGCGCGCGGTGGCGGCGGGCTACCGCTACATCGAGACGGACGTGCACGCGACGGCGGACGGCAGGCTCGTCGCCTTCCACGACTCGACGCTCGACCGGGTGACGGACGGGGCGGGCCGGATAGCCGACCTCCCCTGGGAGGACGTGCGCCACGCGCGCGTGGGGGGCAAGGAACCGGTCCCTCTCTTCGAAGAGCTCCTCGAAGTCTTCCCCGAGGTGCGCTGGAACATCGACGTCAAGGCCGAGCCCGCCCTCCTGCCGCTGCTCGACCTGATCGACCGCACCGACGCCTGGGACCGCATCTGCGTCGGCTCCTTCTCCGAGGCGCGCGTCGCCCGCGCCCAGCGCCTGGCCGGGCCGCGCCTGGCGACGTCGTACGGCACACGCGGTGTACTCGGCCTGCGGCTGCGCTCGTGGGGCATACCGGCCCCGCTGCGGCGGTCGGCCGTCGCCGCCCAGGTGCCGGAGTCCCAGTCGGGCGTGCCGGTGGTCGACCGCCGCTTCGTGCGGGCCGCCCACGCGCGCGGGCTGCAGGTACACGTGTGGACAGTGAACGAACCGGAACGCATGCACCGGCTCCTGGACCTGGGAGTCGATGGCATCATGACCGATCACATCGACACGCTGCGCAAGGTCCTGGAGGACCGGGACACCTGGGTCTGAGCTCCCTCGCGCGGTTCGTTCACGGGGAAGCGAGGGGCACGGGTGGGCACTGACACCGTGCGGGCACAGCAGGCCGCCGAGCAGATAGCGGTCGCCGAGCGGCGGCGCGAACAACGCGGCTGGTACTTCTACGACTGGGCGTGCTCCGTCTATTCGACGAGCGTGCTGACCGTCTTCCTGGGCCCCTATCTGACGTCGGTCGCCAAGCACGCGGCGGACGCGGACGGTTTTGTGCACCCCCTGGGGATCCCGATCCGCGCCGGTTCCTTCTTCGCGTACACGGTCTCCGCCTCCGTCATCCTGTCGATCTTCGTGATGCCGATGGCGGGCGCGGCCGCCGACCGCACGGGCCGCAAGAAGCCGCTGCTCGCGGCCGCCGCCTATCTGGGCGCCGCGGCCACCACCGGCATGTTCTTCCTGGACGGCGACCGCTATCTGCTCGGCGGTCTGCTGCTGATCGTCGCGAACGCCTCGGTGGCGGTGTCGATGGTCCTCTACAACTCCTACCTGCCGCAGATCGCCCCGCCCGAGGAGCGTGACGCCGTCTCGTCCCGGGGCTGGGCCTTCGGTTATGCGGCGGGCTCACTGGTGCTGGTCGCGAACCTCATCCTGTTCACGGCCCACGACACCTTCGGTGTCTCCGAGTCGACGGCCGTCCGCATCTGTCTGGCCTCGGCCGGCATCTGGTGGGGCGCCTTCACCCTCGTACCCCTCAAACGCCTGCGCGACCGCCCGACGGACTCCACGGGGACGGCCACCGCGCACGGCTGGCGGCAATTGGCGGCCACCGTGCGGGACATGCGGGCCAAACCCCTCACACTCGCCTTCCTGCTCGCCTATCTCATCTACAACGACGGCATCCAGACCGTCATCTCGCAGGCCTCGGTGTATGGGTCGGAGGAGCTGGGCCTGAGCCAGTCGACCCTGATCGTGGCCGTGCTGCTGGTCCAGGTGCTCGCGGTCGGGGGCGCCCTGGGCATGGGGCGGCTGGCGCGCACATACGGCGCGAAACGTACGATCCTCGGCTCGCTCGTCGCCTGGACCGTGACGCTCGGCGCCGGGTACTTCCTGCCGGCCGGCGCGCCCGTCTGGTTCTTCGTCCTCGCCGCCGGTATCGGTCTCGTCCTGGGCGGCAGCCAGGCGCTGTCCCGCTCCCTGTTCTCCCATCTCGTGCCGAGCGGCAAGGAGGCCGAGTACTTCTCGGCGTACGAGATGAGCGACCGCGGCATGAGCTGGCTGGGCCCGCTGCTGTTCGGGTTGACCTACCAGCTGACGGGAAGTTATCGGGACGCGATCATCTCGCTCGTGGCCTTCTTCGTCATCGGATTCGTGCTGCTCGCGCGGGTCCCGGTGCGGCAGGCGGTGCGCGACGCGGGCAATCCCGTACCGGACAGGATTTAGCACCCGGGGCCAAAGGCCGGTAGTGTACGCGTTTGGCCTGCCAGGCGTACCGTTACTGCGCGTCAAAGATGCCGAAACGGTGGGTGACATCTGCTGCCAGATGTGACAAACCGGGCGCTGGTGGGTACAACAAGGGGCGGCTACGACGGCGACGCATGACCCGGAACGGGAATCTTTACCGCCGACCGGACGTTGACCGGATGACGACGACAGCGACACCTGTCCTGTGGGCGACAAGCCCGGGAGGCACGATTCATGAGTGAGCGAGCTCTTCGCGGCACACGCCTCGTAGTGACCAGCTATGAGACGGACCGCGGGATCGACCTGGCTCCGCGCCAGGCCGTGGAGTACGCATGCGAGAAGGGACATCGCTTTGAGATGCCCTTCTCGGTGGAGGCCGAAATTCCGCCGGAGTGGGAGTGCAAGGTCTGCGGGGCCCAGGCACTTCTCGTGGACGGCGACGGCCCTGAGGAAAAGAAGGCGAAGCCCGCGCGTACGCACTGGGACATGCTGATGGAGCGGCGCACTCGCGAGGAGCTCGAAGAGGTCCTTGAGGAGCGCCTGGCCGTTCTGCGCTCCGGCGCGATGAACATCGCGGTACATCCGCGGGACAGCCGCAAGTCCGCGTAGTCCCTCCGGGGGTTGAGCGGCATAGCACGCACGCCGAGACCGTGGGCACCGTACGTTTCTGTACGGGGCCTGCGGTTTCGTGCGTTCTGATGGGGCGCCGGGGGTCAGTGCGGCCCAGTGCGGGCGGCCGGGCCGGCCCTGGGGGCTGCGCCCCCAGACCCCCCTTCGCCTTGACGGCTCGTCCTCAAACGCCGGACGGGCTGGATGGTGCCGGGCCGCGCCTCAAAGCTCGGCCATCAGCGCTCGGCCATCGGCTCTCAGCCCCAGCCCCAGCCCCAGCCCCAGCCCCAGCCCCAGCCGTCAACGACTGAGCGGCGGGCGCGGGTCCTGTCCCGAGCCCGGGCCCCGCACGTCCTCGTCCCTGATGACCTCGCCCTGGACCACCTTCCCGTCGGGGCGGTGGATGCGGGCCTGCTGGAAGGCGTCGCCGAGGGTGCCGGGGGCGGCCGCGCGCATCTTGCGGTCGAGGGTGCGCTCCGCGTAGCGGCTGAGGGCCTTCTGGACGGGCGGGATGAGCAGGAGCAGGCCGACGGCGTCGGAGATCAGGCCGGGGATCATCAGGAGGAGGCCGCCGAGCATCATCAGCCCGTTGCCATTGCCGTTGCCGCCGCCGGTCGTCGGGGCGGCGCCGCTCTGCTGCTGTTGAAGGGTCTCGCTGAGGTTCTTGAAGGCCCGGCGTCCGGCCCGCTTGATGACCACGGCGCCGAGGACGAAACCGGCGAGCAGCAGCAGGAAGACGGTGAAGCCGCTCGACGCGCCCGCGACCACCGTCAGCAGCCAGATCTCCAGCACCAGCCACGCGGCGATGCCGAGCGGCAGGAAGGTGCGCAGCCGCGAGCGCCGCGGGCGGGCGGGGTACGTGGGAGTCGGAGCGCCAGTCGTCATGTTCCCAGTGTGCCTGGGCCCGGCTCAGTACGGGATAAGCGGATGATCAACCGCGGCTGTGGATCGGTGACCGGGGCTGTGCGTCGGCACCGCGGCTTTGCGTATCACCGCGACGGCGTACCGAGCGCCCGGCCGGCGCCGCTCAGGAGGACTTGCGGCCCTTGATCCGCGCGACCCGCTCGCCCACGCCCCACGTGGTGACCCGCCACAGGGCCTCCACGAGGATGTCGCGGCTCATCTTGGAGTCGCCGAGTTCCCGTTCGACGAAGGTGATGGGCACCTCGACGACGTGGAAGCCCGCCTTGACGGCGCGGCGGGCCAGGTCGACCTGGAAGCAGTACCCCTGCGAGGCGACCTCGCCGAGGCCGAGGCCTTCGAGGGTCTCGCGGCGGAAGGCGCGGTAGCCGCCCGTGACGTCGCGGATCGGCACGTCGAGCAGGACACGGGAGTACAGGCTGCCGCCTCGGGAGATGAACTCGCGGGACTTGGGCCAGTTCACGACCCGCCCGCCCGGCACCCAGCGCGAGCCGAGCACGAGGTCGGCGCCCTTGAGGGCGGTCAGCAGACGGGGCAGCTCCTCGGGCTGGTGCGAGCCGTCGGCGTCCATTTCGACGAGTACGCCGTAGCCGTGCTCCATGCCCCAGCGGAAGCCCGCGAGGTAGGCGGCACCGAGGCCTTCCTTGCCCTTGCGGTGCAGCACCTGGACGTGGTCGTCCTCGACGGCCAGCTCGTCGGCGAGCTTGCCCGTGCCGTCGGGGCTGTTGTCGTCGGCCACCAGGACATGCGCCTCGGGCACGGCGGCACGTACCCGGCCGACGATCTTCTTGATGTTCTCCGCCTCGTTGTAGGTCGGAATGATCACCAAGGCCTCGCCGAGCGGGCCGAACTGCCTCCCCTGGGCTCCTACCGCGAGGGTCCCGTCGCCGTCGTTCACTGCTGCCCCTTCGTGTCCGTACGCAGGGGTCCACCATAGTGCGCTCAACCTGCGCTGTTGCCTCGCCGCGTTAGTACGGGGGTGTCGATTCGACAAGAGGCGGGTAAGAGTCGACGTCCTGGGGCGGAAACTCGTGTGCTGCGGATCGGGGCCCGGCGCCCTTCGGGCCGACCAGGGACCCGCTGGCTGCGGGTCGACCGAAAGCCGTTGTCTACTGAACGTCCGGGCCCCACCCGGGTCACACCTGCCGACTTGTCGGAACGTTCCCTCGCCTCGTTGCACGGGCGCTGGGCCTGGCTCCCAGTGGTGGTGCGCCGGTGCGGCACACCACCCCTGACCCAGCGGCGCTTCGAGGCCGCGCGGAAGTTCCCCGGTCGGACGTCCGGTGGTGGACCCGGCCGAACCTACCGGCCACCTGCGGCCAGCTGTCAACAGCCGTTTGACCTGCTGTTTTTCCCTCAATCGCCTGGTCAGCGCGGAGGATGCGCAGGTCGCGAGACGGAGTGGCGGGCGATGATCAAGGGCGCGCCACCCCGGGACATCACTCGTTAGGCCGCACGAATACCGTCCGTCCGGCCACCACGG
This sequence comes from Streptomyces sp. NBC_00775, assembly GCF_036347135.1. Taxonomy (NCBI): domain Bacteria; kingdom Bacillati; phylum Actinomycetota; class Actinomycetes; order Kitasatosporales; family Streptomycetaceae; genus Streptomyces; species Streptomyces sp. NBC_00775. Next base: position 9,043,534 of record NZ_CP108938.1, on the reverse strand, counting down.
TGCGCAGGCAGACGGGCAGGTCGTTCCCGGGGGTCAGATCAGGCAGTCCGGGGGTGCCGGAGCGGGGGTCGGTGGACCAGCGCGCGACCCGGTCGTCGGGGGCCTGCACGACGAGCTCGGCGGTGCGCCACACGGCGTAGTCGGCGGGCGCGCCCGGCACCAGGACTCCCGCGTCGTCCCGTCCGATCGCCCGCCAGCCGCCCCGCGTATGCGCCGTGAACGCGGCGCGTACGGACACCCGGTGCTCCGGCGTGCGATGGAAGGCCGCGGCGCGGACGGTGCCCCACGGGTCGAGGGGCGTGACCGGGCTGTCGGAGCCGAAGGCGAGCGGCACGCCGGTGCGCAGCAGGGCCGCGAAGGGGTTGAGGCTCCGGGCCCGTTCGGCGCCCAGGCGCTGGGCGTACATGCCGTCCTCGCCGCCCCACAGCGCGTCGAAGGTGGGCTGCACGGAGGCGGTGAGGCCGAGTTCGGCGAAGCCGGCGATCGTTTCCGGGGTGAGCATCTCGGCGTGCTCGACGCGGTGCCTGGCGGCGCGCACGCGGGCCAGGCCGACCTTCTCCGCCGCCGCGCGCACCCCTTCGACCACGGAGGTCACCGCGGCGTCCCCGATGGCGTGGAAGCCCGCCTGGAGGCCCGCCTCGGTGCAGGCCACCACATGCGCGGCGACCGCGGCGGTGTCGAGGTAGGCCGTGCCGGTGTGCTCGGCGTCGGCGTACGGCTGGTGCAGGCAGGCGGTGTGCGAGCCGAGCGAGCCGTCGATGAAGAGGTCGCCCGCGGCGCCGGTCGCGCCCAGTGCCCGCGCCTTCGCCACGCCCTCTTCGGCCCACTCGGCCCAGTAGCCGACGACCCGGGGGCCGGGCTCCTCGGCGGCGAGCCGCAGCAGCCCGGTGAAGTCGTCCTCGGAGGAGATCTCCGGGCCCGCGCACTCGTGTACGGAGCCGATGCCGAGCGAGGCGGCGTGGGCGAGCGCGGCGCGCTGGGCCTCGATGCGCTGCCCGTCCGTGATGGCGCCGAGGGCCGCGGCGCGGACGGCGTGGTGGGCGTCGCGGATCAGCGGGCCGTCGGGCGAGTACCCGGCGCGTGCCGTGACGCCCGGGACCAGGTCCAGGAGCGCGGTGGTGACCACGGCGGAATGCACGTCGATACGGGAGAGGTAGAGCGGGCGACCGCCGGTCGCGGCGTCGAGTTCGGCGCGCGCCGGAGGACGTCCGCCGGGCCAGCGGGCCGCGTCCCAGCCGTGGCCGAGCAGGACCCGGTCGGCGGGGCGGGCGGCCGCGAAGTCCCGTACGAGAGCGAGCGCCGCCTCCAGGGACGGGGCGTCGGACAGGTCGAGGCCGGTGAGCGCGAGCCCGGTGGCGGTGGTGTGCACATGCGCGTCGGTGAACGCCGGGGTGACCAGGGCGCCTTCGAGGTCCACGACCTCGTCGACCCCGTTCGCGAAGGCGTCGGCCGCGCCTTCGGAGCCGACCCACGCGACGTGCCCGTGTTCGACGACCATCGCGGTGGCGAAGGGGTCGGCGGGGCTGTGGACTTCTCCACCGCGCAACAGCACGGTGTCCGACGAGGCGGTGCTCTCACTCATGGGGAACAGTCTCGCGCCTGTGGGCGCCCGCCCCGCGCGCGGGGGCCGCGAAAAGCCGCAAACCCTGTCAGATGCGGGGCGGTCGCGCCTCGTACGGCGTCGACAGCACCACCGTCGTCCGTGTCGACACGCCGGCGAGCGTGCGCAGCCTCGCGAGGAGCTCCTCCAGTTCATGCGGGGTGGATACCCGCACCTTGAGGATGTAGTTCTCGTCGCCCGCGACGCTGTGGCAGGCCTCGATCTCGGGGACGCCGGCGAGGCGTTCCGCGATGTCGTCCGGGGCGCTGGGGTCGAACGGCTTCACCGAGATGAAAGCGGTCAGGGGCAGCCCTACGCTCTCAGGGTCCACGACCGCGGCATAGCCGCGGATGACGCCGCGCTGCTCCAGCCGGCGCACCCGCTGATGCACGGCAGACGTGGACAGGCCCGTGGCCTTGCCCAGGTCGGTGTAACTCATCCGCCCGTCTGCGACGAGCAGCTGCACAATTTGTCGGTCCAGCTCCTCCATGACGCAAGAACCTACAGGGCCCTTGATCCCCCCGGATACTCAGCGGCGCAGGTCATACCCGGTTTGTAATGTGGCTTAGAGTCAGCTGTACGCCACCCGGGGGACAAATCCACCGGGCCAGGCACCTGCGGGCGGCATGTGACGAACGCCACATGGCCGCAACCGGGTCCGTGATGTTCTCGTGATTACCGCAGAGACGGGACGGGAAGTGCTTGCTGTGGTCGAGGCCGCAGTGCCTTGTCGGCCCACCCGAGGGGGAGAAACCCATGCAGAGTCTTAAGCGCCCAGGTCGTACCGCGTCCAAGCGGCAGCAGCCCGTTCTCGAGCCCGAGCCGGAGGGCGTCGAACCGGACGCCCTGGACGGCGAGGAGTTCGACGCGTACGACACTTTCGAGATGTACCGGGTGATCTGCCCGGACTGCGCGCAGTCCATCGCGCTCCTGGCGGACGAGGAGGTCCTGCCCGAGCACGCGCTGTGCGCCTCGCCGTGGAACCCCTTCGGGCTCACGGTCTGCTCCGGTACGGGCCGCGCGGCGGCCGAGGCACGGCCCGCGGACGAGTCCGCCGAACTCCAGGAGCAGGACACCGCCCTCCTGTTGACGCTCCCTCAGGGCCTCGACTGGCGGACGCAGCCGTTCTCCCACGTGGGTGGTCCGGGCTCGCGCCCGATGCGGGTTCCCGAGATGCGGCGCCAGGCCGCCTGACCGTCCTCGCACTCGGCGAGCGCGTTCAGCGGGCGACGCCCGGTCCTTGCCAGTAGCTGCCCTGCACCATGGCTCGCAGGCTGCCGTGGTGCAGGATCAGTGTGTCCGGGTCCGGGGGTACGGCGACCTCACCGAAGTGCACCTGGCGGTAGGCGACGCGGAGCATGACGATCGCGTGTCGCAGAGCGGCGTACAGCGTGTAGAACTCCATGTCCCGCGGTGTGTGGCCGGCGAGTTCGGCATAGCGTCGCTCCACGCGGTCACGGCGCAGGAAGTCGGGCAGCCCGCTCTGTCCGAAGCTCACGGTGAGGTCCTGGAAGAAGCGGTGCAGATAGACGGTCCAGCCGAGGTCGACCTCGCGCGGGGCCAGGGCCGCCATCTCCCAGTCGAGGACGGCGGCGGGTTCGAAGCCGTCGTAGATGACGTTCCCGATGCGCGCGTCACCCCAGTTGAGCACCGCCTCGCCCTCGTCGCGCGGCCACAACTCGTCGAGCCGGTCGAAGGCGCTCTCGATCAGCGGTGATCGTGACAGTCCGTCAATCACCCATGCGTAGTACGCGCGTTGGGCCCTCACATGACGGCGCAACGGACTACCGTCACCCGGCAGAGCCAGGAAGTCGGCTTCCTTCACCGGGACTTGGTCGTGCAGCCGCGCGAGGAGCCCGGTCGAGGCGGCCTCCAGACGCTCACGCTCCTCGTCGCTCGCCGCGTGCAGCCAATTCCCCTCGTACGTATAGGGCATGACGTCCGGGGGCACGCGCCCCTCGATCCGCTCCATGACGAAGAACGGCGCCCCGAGCGGCCCGGGGTCCTCCTCCAGCCACAGCACCCGGGGCATCGGCAGATCGGTGCGCTCCGCGACCAGGCGCATCGTGCGGTACTGCCGTGGCATGTCGTAGACGGGGAAGACGGTGTACGCCGCCGGGTCCGCCGCCAGCCTCAACGCGCAGGAGCGCACGGGCGGTTCAGGGTGTTCGATGTCGAAGAGCAGGGTCTCGCTGGACATGCCGTTGGACTCGGGGACGGTCATGTTCACCGTCCTGGCGCCGGGCAGGCGCGTGGCGAGCCAGGCCGTCAGCCGGTGTGCCAGTTCCTCCGGGTCGCGCGTGGTCGTACGGGGACGCGGTGCCGTGGCCATCTCACCACTCCAATCAGGGCGCGACCGAGTCGAATCCGGTGAAGCCGCTCGGATCGTGGCGGCCGAACGAGCCGTGCTCGAAGATCCCGTAGCCGACCCGCCCGTCCAGCGTGAAGCGGGCGGAGTGGTCGATCACCCCGTACGCGGCGAGGGGGTGCGCGGCCGGGTCGGCGAGGTCGTAGACGCGCCGGTCGGTCCAGTCACGGCCGCGCCAGGTGCCGTGCTGCCAGTCGTCGGCGGGCGGATAGCCCGCCCCGACGGCGAGCGGCGACGAGGTCAGCACCTCCACGCCCAGTTCGAGGGGCTTGCGGTCCACCGGATCCGTCAGGTGGACGACGGCGGAGAGAGGGTGGCGGGTACCGGAGCGATAGCTGATGTCGGCCTGGGGCCAGCCGAGTTGGAGGTCGCGCCGCCCCTCACGTACGAGCGTCGCGTCGTTGAGTGAGCGGTGGCCGTCGGCGTCCTCCTGGGCGATGACCATCAGGAAACGGTCCTCGAACCGGACCGGACACCAGAGCCAGTGGAACCCCTCGGTCGGGTTGTCGTCCGCGAGCCGGCCGCCTTCCTCCCCCGGGATCGGGCGCACTCCCCAGCTGCGGTCACGGGTGCCGGTCCATTCGCCCGCCGAGACGGGTATCTCCTCGCCGTCGACGCGGATGATCCCCCGGACACCGCCCGCCTGCACGAAGCGGCGCCCCTCCAGGGTGAGCCGGCCGCCGCGGCGCTGGATGTGGTGCGGTTCCCAGAGGGCCGGGAAGTCGGCGGTCCAGGTGATGTCGTACGACAGGGAGTCGTCGTCCGACTGGAGGCGCAGCCGGCGCAGCGGCTCCTCGACGGTGATCCGCAGGGGTCCCACGGCGAGGTTCATGCGGTCGTCGCCGAGCGCGTCCGACGCCCGTACCGCGTGCAGGCGGTCACCTAGGCGCAGGGTGGCGTAGGCGTCGATCACACCGACGTTCGGATAGACGCCGAGGCCCAGGATCAGCAGCGCCCGCCCCTGGTGGTCGAGGACGTGGAAGATACAGCGGTCGTACGCGTTCCGGTCGCTGGTCGCGACATGCTTCATGGACAGGGGCACCTGGTGCACGGGGTACTCGTCGAGTGCTACGGGGCGGTCGTCGGGCACGGCAAGCCTCCCTGGGCGCACGGCAGTTGACGTCGCCCGGAGGGGTGCGGCCCCCGGCGGCGCAGTTGACGGTACGTCAGATACTGGCCCGGGACCAGATCTCGCGTCACGGACGGAACCCCTCGTACGGGCCCCTCGCGAACTCACGCTCGATTCCCCGGGCGGGTGACCTGTCCGCCCGCCCGCGCGTTCCCCTCGTATGACCCCCACATATTCTGCGACCGGGCGTCGGCGCCGGATCCTCGTCCCGGCTCCGGCAGAATCGGTTCGGCAGACGCCTCCGCCGGCCCAGGATCCCCCCATCTACCGCGCCCTGATCCGCACCTGGGCCGATCGCGGGCGCACGCTGCCGGGGCGCCACGACCCGGAGTGGGTCCGGCTCGCGGCGCCGTCGGCGATGTACGGATACGCCCAGTTCAGCGCGAGTCTGGACGCACGGGACGAGGAGTTGTTCAGCGCGAGCCGGGACGCACGGGACGAGGAGCTGTTCAGCGCGAGCCGGGACCCACGGGGTGACGGGCAGGTCGGCGCGAGCCTGGAACCACAGGGGGACGGGCAGGTCAGCGCGAGTCCGGCCCCGCGAGGTGACGGGCGATGACCATCCGCTGGATCTGATTGGTGCCCTCGACGATCTGGAGGACCTTGGCCTCGCGCATATAGCGCTCCACCGGGAAGTCTGCGGTGTAGCCGTACCCGCCGAGCACCTGGACGGCGTCCGTGGTGACCTTCATCGCGGTGTCCGTGCACAGCAGCTTGGCCATGGCCGCCTGCTTGGAGAACGGCCGGCCCGCGTCACGCAGCCGGGCCGCGGCCAGGTAGAGCGCCCGGCCCGCCTCGATCTGTGTCGCCATGTCCGCGAGCATGAAGCGCAGCCCCTGGAAGTCCGAGATCGGACGCCCGAACTGCTGCCGACCGGTCGCGTAGGCCACGGCCTCGTCCAGGGCCGCCTGGGCGACACCTACGGCACAGGCCGCGATGCCGAGCCGCCCGGAGTCGAGCGCGGACAGGGCGATCGCGAAGCCCTGACCCTCGTCACCGATACGCCGGTCGTCGCGGACCCGCACCCCGTCGAAGTGGACCTGGGCGGTGGGCGAGCCCTTCATGCCCATCTTCTTCTCGGGCGGCGCGGCGCTCAGCCCCTGGGCGTCACCGGGCACCAGGTAGGCGGTGATGCCACGGGGCCCCTCCCCGCCACTGCGCGCGAGCACGGTGTAGAAGTCCGCGATGCCGCCGTGCGTGATCCAGGCCTTGGTGCCGGTGATCACCCAGTGGTCACCGTCTCTCGCGGCCTTGGTCCGCAGCGAGGCGGCGTCCGAACCGGAGGACGGCTCGGAGAGGCAGTACGCGCCGAGGAGGCCGCCACCGAGCATCGCGGGCAGATGTTCGGCCCTCTGCTCCTTGGTGCCGTAGTTCGCGAGGGCGTGGCAGGCAAGCGAGTGCACGCTCACGCCGAGGGCGACGGTGAGGCGGGCCGCGGCCAGCTCTTCGAGCACCTGGAGGTAGACCTCGTACGGCTGGTCTCCCCCGCCGTATGCGGAGTCGTAGGGCAGGCCGAGCAGTCCCGACTCGGAGAGCAGGCGGAAGACGTCACGCGGGAAGTGCCCGGCGTCCTCCTCCTCGGCCGCCTTGGGGGCGATCTCGCGCTGCGCGATGTCGCGGACGAGCGAGATCAGATCCCGGGCCTCGTCCGTGGGCAGTTGACGGTCCACCGGCTGCGGGGCGCGGTCGGGCATGGCGACGCTCTCCTCCCTGTCGGGCACCTCGGCGAAAGCGCCTTGGGTGGGGCGGCTCCGCCGGTCTCACCGAGTGCCGGCCGATGCTCGCACTCCCGGGTCTCGGAAGCTGCTGACCAGCGGCTCTGCGCTGTGAGTATGCCCGCTCGAAGGCATCCCGTCACCGGTTAACGACCGCTCACTCCAAGAAAAGTTCCCTCGCCCGAGATTGGTCCGAACCATTGACGCACTGGTCTAGTCCTCCTACTGTTTCGGACCATCACTTCATCGCGTTCATGCCAATCGGCGCACGCTCCCCTCTCCCCCACGAGGAGACACCCGATGCACATTTCGCACCGTCCCCGCTCCCGGTTCCGGGCGCTCGTGTCCGCCGCGTGTTGCGCCGTCCTCGGCGCCGGACTGCTCGCCGGCGCGGGCACCGCCACCGCGTCCTCCGCCGTCGTGACGCCGAAGGCGGCCGGGTCCAAGGTCGTCGGCTACTTCACCGAATGGGGCGTCTACGACCGGAACTACCACGTCAAGAACGTCGAGACCTCCGGTTCGGCCGCCAAGCTGACCCACATCAACTACGCCTTCGGCAACGTCACCGGCGGCAAGTGCGCCATGGGCGACTCGTACGCGGCGACCGACAAGGCCTACACCGCCGACCAGTCCGTCGACGGTGTCGCCGACACCTGGGACCAGCCCCTGCGCGGCAACTTCAACCAGCTGCGCAAGCTGAAGAAGAAGCACCCGAACCTCAAGGTCCTCTGGTCGTTCGGCGGTTGGACCTGGTCGAGCGGTTTCGGCGAGGCCGCCAAGAACCCGGCCGCGTTCGCCCAGTCCTGCTACGACCTGGTGGAGAACTCCAAGTGGGCGGACGTCTTCGACGGCATCGACATCGACTGGGAGTACCCCAACGCCTGCGGCAACACCTGTGACACCAGCGGCAAGGCGGCGTTCAAGAACCTGATGTCGGCGCTGCGTTCGAAGTTCGGCTCCAGCAATCTGGTCACCGCGGCGATCACGGCCGACGCCACCGCGGGCGGCAAGATCGACGCGGCGGACTACGCGGGCGCGGCGCAGTACGTCGACTGGTACAACCCGATGACGTACGACTTCTTCGGCGCCTGGGACGCGACCGGGCCGACCGCCCCGCACTCGCCGCTGAACTCGTACACCGGTATCCCGAAGGCGGGTTACTACACCTCCGCGACCATCGCCAAGCTCAAGGGCCTCGGCATCCCGGCCTCGAAGCTGCTGCTCGGTATCGGCTTCTACGGGCGCGGCTGGACCGGTGTCACCCAGGCGGCGCCGGGCGGCACGGCGACCGGCCCGGCGACGGGAACGTACGAGCAGGGCATCGACGACTACAAGGTGCTCAAGACGAAGTGCCCGGCGACCGGCACCGTCGGCGGCACCGCGTACGCCAAGTGCGGGACGAACTGGTGGAGTTACGACACTCCGTCGACCATCGCGGGCAAGATGAGCTACAAGAACGTGCAGGGCCTGGGTGGCACCTTCTTCTGGGAGCTGAGCGGCGACACCTCGAACGGCGAACTGATCAAGTCGATCAACTAGCCCTGGCAGTACGGGACTTGGGGCGGGGGCCGCATTCGGTCCCCGCCCCTCGCTCAGGTGTCCCGGCGTGCGGCCGGCGGGGCCTGATAGGAGGGGTCGAGCTCCTCGACGGCGCGCAGGGCGCCGCCCAGCATCTTCACCAGCAACTCGCGCATGGTGTCGCGCGGCAGCGCCTGGTGGCCTATCCAGTCCAGGGTGGCGCCCTCGACGCTGCAGAGCCAGCCGAGCAGCGCCATGCGGGGCAGCGGCTCGATCTTGCGCCTGCCGTACGCGCCTTCGGCGATGGTCTGGACGATGACCTCGCGCACGCCCTGGCGTATGGCCTGCACCTCGGTGTCGAAACCGACGCCGCCGGTGATGATCGTGCGGTACGCGGCCTGGTTGTGCTCGGCATAGCGCAGATAGCCGTCGATGGTGCGGTGCACCCGCTCCGCCGGAGGCAGTTCGAGGCCACCGGCCGCCCGGGAGACCAGATCCGCGACCGAGTCCTCGACGATGGCGAGGTAGTAGCCGCGCTTGGATTTGAAGTAGTAGTAGATCAGCCCTTTGGCGACATGCGCCTGCCGTGCGATGTCATCCATCGACAGCGCGTCGTACGACGTGTCGGCGAACAACTTCCGTCCGATGGCGATGAGTTCGGCGCGGCGCGCCAGTGAGCGATCGGTGCCGCGCGCCCGGGGGCGGTCGACGCCGTGCTGTTGACTATGATTCAATTTGAGCCCTGGTCTCCAACTGCCAGCGGGACGTTGGCAGTATGGCAGACCGATGCCACCTGCTCGTTCGACTCTGATCGACCGGGGGCACGGTCTCGCGGCGGGCCGTCTCGCGAGACCTCGGCCCATGAACCCGAGGGGCTCAGCTCACAGCAGGCCGAGCTGGGTGACGAGCATCGCGAGGACCACCACGAAGGTCCAGCCCGCGATGTGTTCGAGGATCTTGGGACCGTCTTCCCTGGGGCCTCCGGTGCGGGCACGGAGACGGGCGGCGGTGGCGGAGCTCGCGGTCATGGCATCTCGCTGACGTAGTGGTGCGGTGGTGTCCCCCGCCTCCCGTCGGCTCCCCACCGACTCGACCACCTTGCCACCGAAGCAGGTTTCAGCGGTAGAGACCTTGGTCACGCCCAACACTTCGACGAGCTTCGAATGCCGCCGGATTCCACAACGATGTGAGAAGTCTGTGCGTCTCATCACACGACAGTGGTCAGTCAACCGAAAGGTCCCTGATGAGCACGTTCCGGACGCCTCGCCGCAGAGCTCGCCTGGCCCTGGCGGCGGCGATCACCGTGGCGGCGGCCTTAACGGGTCCGGTCTCACAAGCCGCCCCTTCGCCGTCCAGCGCCCCGTCCCCCGGTGCGGCAGGTCTCGGCGACCCGATGTTCCCGCTCGACGGCAACGGCGGATACAAGGTCAGCCGCTACCTCCTCGACTTCGACTGGCAGGCACCGAAGACGCCCTTCGAGGCAGCCACGACGATCAAGGCGACCGCCACCCAGGCCTTGTCCCGCTTCGACCTGGACTTCGCGGGCAACACCCTGCACGCGGTGACCGTCAACGGGAAGGCGGCCACCGCCGTACGCGACGGCGACGAGCTGGTGATCACCCCGGCCGAGCCCCTCGCCCAGGGCAAGGCCTTCACCGTCAAGGTCACCTATACCGCCGACCCGACGCAGATCCGCCACCGCGACGACGCCATCGAGGACTACGGCTGGATCCCGACACCGGACGGCACGGTGCTCTATCCGCAGCCCAACGGCGCCAAGATGATCTTCCCGTCGAACGACCATCCGAGCCGGCGCGCGCCCATCACCTTCCACATCACCACCCCGCCGGGCCTCACCGCCGTCGCCAACGGCAAGCTCACCGACCGCGCCGAACAGGCCGACGGACGCGTGCGGTGGACGTACGACTCGGAGCAGCCGCTGGCCACGCAGCTCGCCCAGCTGGCGATCGGCAAGTTCACCCTCGTCGACAGCACGGGACCGCACGGGCTGCCGATCCGCGACGTGGTCCCCGACGACCTGGTCGCGCCGACCGAGCAGTACCGCAAGCTCACCGCCGACCACATCGCCTGGCTGGAGGAGCGGCTCGGCCCGTACCCCTTCAACCGGTACGGCCTCCTCGTCGGCGACACCGACCTGGGCGTGGCCCTGGAGACGAACACGCTCTCCCTGATCCCGAAGGCCGACCTGCTCGGCGACCAGGTCAGCGCCGAGCGGAACCTGGTGCACGAACTGACCCACCAGTGGACCGGCGACAGCGTCGGCATCAAGACCTGGTCCGACCTGTGGCTGAGCGAGGGCCACGCCCGCTTCTACGAGCGGCTGTACTCGGAGGCACACGGCGGCGCGGTCTTCGAGGACACCATGAAGACGGCGTACGCGAACCACGACCAGTGGCGCCACGACTACGGCGCCCCGGCCGAGCCGACCGAACCGAACCTCTTCAAGCGGATGCGCTACGACGGTTCGGCGCTCGTCCTGTACGCGCTGCGCGAGAAGGTCGGCCAGGAGACGTTCGGGAAGATCGAGCGGGCCTGGGTCACCAAGTACCGCGGAAAGACCGCGAGTACGCAGGACTACATCGACCTGGCGTCGAAGGTCGCGGGCGAGGACCTCGACGGCTTCCTGCACCCCTGGCTGTACGGGGCGAACACCCCGCCGATGCCGAACCACCCGGACTGGGTCGTCAATCCGGTCCAGAGCTGAACGCCGCATGGCGGCCCTTCCTCATTTGAAGAGGGGCCGCCCTGCGCGGAGTTCAGCGAATGCCGACCGCCTCGAGCGCCTTGCACTGCCGTGCCGACGGATGTGCCGGGAAGTACAGATAACAGACCCCGCCCGTACCGGAGACGACCTTCCCAGAGGCGTTGTACCTCTTGGTACGGAGCCAGATCGTCTCCCACTCGGACCGCTTGTAGACCCGGCGCACCGCCTCGTCGCCCGGCGACGCCGGGTCGTTGGCGATCACGTCGCCGTCCGCGGTGAACCCTATGACGGTCATGAGGTGCCCCGAAGTGCCGTAACCCGCCCCCGTCAGCTCGGACTTGAGGAACGACTGGGACGTTATGGCCGGGATGCCGGCGGCGATCAGCGTCTCCAGGTCGGTGAGCGAGCCGAGGCGGGTCACCACGCCTTGCAGGTCCTTGTACGTCGACGCGTAGGCGGCGTTGAACGGCCAGTTGCCGCAGCCGCCGTACTGGTAGTCGTAGGTGAAGCGGGCCGCGTGGCACACCTGCGGGTCGGAGTAGTCCGGGTTGACCCAGGCCAGCTGCTCCGCCGTCGGCTTGCGGCCCCAGTACTCGATGATCATCTGCGAGGAGGTGGGGCTGCACCAGGCCTCGCCGCCGTTGTCGTACTCGGGGTACTGGCCCGCGTGGATCTCCTGCGAGTAGCGCGGGACGCTCAGCTCCTGGGCGAGGCCGGGTGTGGTGGCCGGGACGGTGAAGCGGTCGGGGATGTCGGAGCCCATCGCGCCGAGCCGCCACACCATGGGCGTGATCCTGGCGCCGGGAGTGCGGTAGAGGGTGAGCCGCAGCCGGTACGAGAGAAGCCGCAGGCCCGAGTCGGCGTCGTCGATGGAGAAGGTGTCCGTCCAGATGGTGCTCTTGCCGTCGCTCTGGTCGTCCACGGAGGTCCGCCTGATGTCCTGGTCGCCGGCCGCCCAGCGGCCCATCACATACCAGGGGGTGTCCGTGCCGTCGGAGTACGTGCCCGTCAGCTCGACCTGGAGCCAGGTGCCCGCCGGGGTGTGCGCGTTCCAGGAGGCGATCACCTCGGTGGAGGGGACGGCGAGCCGGTGGACCGGGGCGGTCCAGGTCGCGTACTCCCAGGTGGAGGTCTTGCCGGTGTGCGGGTCCGTGTAGTCGGCGGTGCCGGCCGGGGCGGCGATCACCAGACCGGGACGGACGCCCGGCACGGCCCGCGTGCCCTGCGCGCTACCGCTCCGCCAGTCGGTGTACGAGGTCCAGGCACGATTGTCCACGAGGCGTGCGGGGGCTTCGGCCGGCCCCGCGGGGGTGGCCGCGGCCGCGGGGCCCGCGGCACCTGTGGCTGCCGCGGCGACGGCCACGGCCAGGATGGCTCTGCGGGACGGCTCTGAAGCTCTGGTCATGGGTGGGTGACCCCCAGTTCGTCCGGAAGCGACGGTTCAGACGCACGGCATGGAGCGGCGGGTGCAGACGTGGTACCAGTGCACGGCTGTGGGCCAACTATGGACGCCGGAAGCCGACTTCTGCCAGCACTTCGGCCCGCGCCGCGCCCACCAATATTGGTCGGGACCACTGGCATGACCTGCGACGCCCTCGGCCCCGGCGGACACCAGGGCCGAGGGCGTGCGGGTCAAGGGCGTACGGGGTCAGATGAGGTCCATCGCCGCGACCTCGTCGGGCCGTCCGTAGCTGACCGGCCCCTGGAAGCGGCGGCGGGCCGTGGCGAACCACCACACCGTGGCGATGATCAGCACCACGGCGAGGGCGATCCCCGCGTAGTTGAAGGTGTCGCCGGTGATCGGCGAGACCTGCGGCAGCATGAACAGCACGCTGCTGGCGAGGATCCAGATCACGGCCACCCAGCCGACGGGCTTGCTCCAGCGGCCCAGGTTCCACGGGCCGGGCTGGAACTCCTCACCGAGCCGCAGCCGCAGGAAGATCGGCACGGCGTAGGCGAGGAAGAGTCCGACGACGTTGACGCTGACGATGGCGGTGAAGGCCGTGTGCGACCACCAGCCGGGGACGACCAGGGCCACCGAGCAGGCAACCGCCAGCCACACGGCCTTGACGGGGGTACGGGTGCGCGGCGAGACCGAGTGCCACCAGTGGGAGCCCGGCATCGCGCCGTCCCGGGAGAAGGCGAAGATCTGCCGGGTGTTGCTGGTGAGATTGGCCAGACCGCAGAAGAGCATGGCCCCGATCACGATCAGCAGGATCACCTTAGCCATGCCCATGCCAAGGCCATCGATGAGAATCTGCACGGGCGGCGCCGAGGAGCTCGCCACCTTGTCATAATCATGAATGCTGTACACAAGGGCGAGGATGAGGATCAGTCCGGTGATCGCCGAATAGCCGATCGCCCGCGTGATCCCCCGGGGCGCGTTGACCGTGGCCCGCACCGTTTCCTCGGACATGTGGAAGCTGCCGTCGAAGCCCGTGAAGGTCCAACTGGTGACCAGCAGGCCGAGCATCCCCCCGTAAAGGCCGTTCGTGAAACCGGTGTTGTTCACGAAATGCGTGACGAACGACGCCGACTGGTGATCGTCGGGCATCACGATCAGTGTGCTCACGATCACCAGGAGCCCGATCAGCAGCCACCACACGGAGATCCGGTTGATCAGGGCGACCAGCTGGACGGTGTAGGTATTGGCCAGACCCTGGATCACGATGATGAGCGCCGTGATCAGGACCGTCTGCTGGGCCGTCGGCTCGTACGAGTGCCACTGCAGGGCGATGAAGGCCTGGATGAAGGTGGCGGCCGCGTACCCGGTGGCGGCCGTGCCGCCCACCTGGCCAACGAAATTCAGCCAGCCCGTGTACCAGGACCAGGCACCCTTGTGGCGCTTGGCGAGCTTTCCGGCGGAGAAATAGAGCGCTCCACTGGTCGGATAGGCGGAGGCGACCTCCGCCATCGCGGCGCCGATGAAAAGCACCATGACGGAGACGCCGATCCAGCCGAACACGAGAATGCGCGGACCACCGGCATTCATACCGAATCCGAAGGCCGAGAAAATTCCCGAGACGATGTTGATGATGGTGAAGGAGATCGCGAAATTGTCGAACGCCTGGAATCGGCGCGTGAGCTTTCTCGGATATCCCATCGCATGAAGTGTCGCGTCGTCGTCGAGCGCGGCGGATTCCTCGCCGGCGCGGCCTCTCGCGCGTGGGGCCGATATCCGTTCTGACACAACTGACCTTTCTCTGGGGGTTGACCGGAAGACTGGGGGGTGGCCGGAGAACTGAGAACTGGTCCGGGCTGCCGGGTCAGGCGCCTCCCGGCACGGGCAGGCCGCAGGAGCGACGGGCGCGGGAGAGCTGCTCCTCGGGCTCACCGAACACGCTCCAGGGCATACGGCAGGCGTACGGCCCCATGGCCATGAAGACCGCGCGCGCCTCGAACTCGCGCTGGGACATGAACAGCGCGTGCGCCAGATACGCCAGGTCGAGCACCGGTGTGAACCGGTATCCCGGCAGCTGCGGCAGCCAGTTCTGGTAGATCGCGAGCGCTGTGGCGCGCCACTGGGGCTGCTCCCAGGTGCGGTCGACCAGGAGTTGCGAGGGGTTGTAGCTCTCCACCAGGGCCACCAGCGGAAGCAGCCGCAGCGGCGAGGAGGCGGGGGCCCGCTGGCTCAGGAAGGCGGCGACGTCCCAGGCAGCGTTCACCGAGCCGCCGTACCGCGTGAAGAAGAACGTCAGGAAGCGGTGGTGGCCCTCACGGTTCCAGGGATCGAGGCGGAGGATGTGCGAGAACAGCCGCCAGGGGCCGGGCGGTTGGGTGAGCAGACCCTGCGGGGCGGAGTCGCGCAGATCGTGCAGCCGGGCCATGGCCAGTTTGGCCACCCAGGGCGTGGGATCGGCGGGGTCCGTCGCCGCGGCCCGGTCGCACGCGGTCAGCGCTATGCGCTCCAGGGCCTCGGCCCGGTCGTCCTTGGCGTCCGCCGCGCGCAGCGCCCGCAGGACGGCCACGCGGGCCCACATCAGGGCGGCCTCGGCGGTCGGCTCCTCGGCCAGCCAGCGCTCGGCGAGGTCGGAGTCGGCGGCCTCGGAGGCCAGGACCAGGGAGCGGTGGGCGCGCAGTCCGAAGTCGCCGCGCGTCTCCGCCAGGGCTTCATGGGCGCTCAGATAGCGGCCGGCCCGGACATCCACACAGACGCTCGCGAGTCTGCGGTCGTCGGCCGCCGGATGCCACACATACTGCCCCTCGAATAACCCCGCGGCCATCTTCCCCTGTCCATCCCCGTACGACGCTTCACTGTTGCGCAACAGGCACCCTACTCAGCATCAGGGGGAACCGGAACGGCGTTTCCGAAATACCTGGTTCCGTGACGTCCACGGCTTATGGAAGGAGTGAAATGAGTACTTGAGGAATGTTCAATGACTGGTTCAATACGGCACTATTCGGTACCCATGACTCCGCTGTGGACGCCGGCCCGATAGAATGTTCCACAGGAATATGCCGACATCTCATCGCACTCCGGGAAGCCCCATTCACGACCTCGCCTCACATCTGCGCCGGCTGCCGCCCTCCTGCGGCCCCGTCCGCCTGATCGGCGTCGACGGGCACGCCGGCTCGGGAAAGACCACTTTCGCCGGGCAGCTGGCGGCGGCACTGGGCGGCGCGCCCGTGCTGCACCTCGACGACATCGCGACGCACGAGGAGCTCTTCGCATGGACGGAGCGACTGCTGCGCCAGGTGGTCGAGCCACTGCGGCGCGGCGAGACGGCGCGCTACACCCCCTACGACTGGACCGCCCGGAGTTTCGGGCCGGCCCATGAACTGCCGCCCGCACCCGTCATTCTTCTGGAGGGCGTCGGGGCGGGCCGCCGCGCGGTGCGCCCGTTCCTCGCGCGACTGCTGTGGATGGAGTTGCCGCACGACGAGGCCTGGGCGCGAGGGCAGCGGCGGGACGGGGAGGCGCAGAGCGAGTTCTGGGCCGGATGGGTCCGCGCCGAGCGCCAACACTTCACCAAGGACCCCTCAAGACCGTTCGCCGATCTTCTGGTGCGGCAGTGTTCCGAGGGATACGAGGTGCTGCCGGGGCCTGTTGAGACCTCTGGACCGGACCACTTCATCACTCACGGTGACGGACCACCCGCAGTGTGCTGAACTTGTGAAGACCCTTGCGTGAGAAGTTCTCTCAGTGCTTCAACTCGGCTTGACCGGGGGGCCGTACAGGACTTACGTTCTGAATGTGCGGCCTTTCGAAGCCGCCCGCAGTCGCGAAGCCCCCGGTTGTTCCCCCGTGATCGGGGGCTTCGTTCTGCCCACACCCCCTCTTTCCGGACGCTGCGCGCCGCGATTCGCTCACCCTCGGTCACCATGCGAAGTGCGCCCCATCTGCTCCCACCTCGTGGAACGGGGTGTGCGGCACCCTTCGGCCCGCGTATGTACCGCAGGTACGATGCCTCTCGGTGCGACCTTCGGACGGCTGCTCTGCGCACCGATGCAACTCCCGTCCGCGGCACAGTGGTTAGGCTGCCGACGGGCACCGGCCCGTTCGGAGAACCATCGGGGGCACGGTTTGTGGGGGACGTGATGGACTTCGGCACGCAGGGCCCCGAGGCCCCGGCCGACCTCGCCTGGATGCGAGGCGTGGACGCCTACACGATGGGCGCCTATCCGCAGGCGGAGGAGGAGTTCCGCACCGCGGTCCGGATGGACCCGGGCATGGCGGACGGCTGGCTCGGACTGCACGCGCTGCGGGTGGACACGACGACCGCGCTGCTGCGGATGTTCCGGCACCGGGACCGTTTCGGGGAGCAGCGCACCCGTCATCGGCGCACCCTCAACTCCTGGTACTGGCTGGGCTGGTGGGTGCAGCCGGTGCTGGAGAGCCCGCGCGATCTGCTGCTCGCGCACGCCTCGCACTGGCTCGACGGACGCCATGTCCCGGAGCTGGACCGGGCGTTGGCCGGTCTGCCCCCCGTCGACACGGACCCCCAGGTGCGGTTCCTGCACGCGTGCCGCGCCTATCTGGTCAAGGACTGGGAGCAGTTGGTCCGGCACACCGATCCGCTGATCGACGATCCCATGCTGGGCATAGAGGCCGGCCTCTTCGGCGGGATGGCCCGGGTCCGCCTGGAGATGTTCGGCCAGGCCGAGCCCCTCCTCTCCTCCGCCCTGATGCGCTGCCGCAGCGAGCAGCCGCAGCGCAAGGAGCTGCGGTACTGGCTGGCGCGGGCGCACGAGGGCACGGGGCGGTCCGCCGCCGCGCTGCCCCTGTACCGGGCGGTGCACCGGGTCGACCCCTCCTTCATGGACACCTCGGCGCGGCTCGCGGCCATCTCCGAGGGCGACGGGTACGACGATGCCGCCGCCGACCTGGCGGCGATCACGCTCGCCGGAGTCGGGCAGGACGTGATGGAGGGCCCGGACGGCGTGGATCCGCTGTTCGGCGGCGAGGGACGGGACCTGAAGCTCTCGGAGCCCGACTTCGCGCCACCGGGGGCGCTGCCTCCCGAGACCGACGCGGTGCGCGAGAAGGCCGTGATCCCGGTGCAGCCGCTGCCCGCGGGGCCGACCGACCCCGCGTTACTCGAAGACGCGCTCAACGAGCTGGAGCGCATGGTGGGCCTGGAGCCCGTGAAGCGCCAAGTCAAGGCGCTGTCGGCGCAGTTGAACATGGCGAGACTGCGCGCCGGGCAGGGCCTCCCGGTCCAGCCACCCAAGCGGCACTTCGTCTTCTCCGGCCCCTCCGGCACCGGCAAGACCACCGTGGCCCGCATTCTCGGCCGGGTCTTCTACGCGCTCGGGCTGCTCGGCGGCGACCACCTGGTGGAGGCCCAGCGGGCCGACCTGGTCGGCGAGTACCTCGGCCAGACGGCCGTGAAGGCCAACGAGTTGATCGACTCGGCGATCGGTGGAGTCCTGTTCGTGGACGAGGCGTACTCCCTGTCCAACTCCGGGTACGGCAAGGGCGACGCGTACGGCGACGAGGCCCTGCAAGTCCTGCTGAAGCGGGCCGAGGACAACCGGGACCACCTCGTCGTCATCCTCGCCGGCTACCCGGAGGGCATGGACCGCCTGCTCGCCGCCAACCCCGGCCTCTCCTCCCGCTTCACCACCCGCGTCGACTTCCCCTCCTACCGCCCCCTCGAACTCACCTCCATCGGCGAGGTGCTGGCCGCCGAGAACGGTGACATCTGGGACGAGGAGGCGTTGGACGAGCTGCGCTCGATTGCCGGGCACGTCGTCGACCAGGGCTGGATCGACGAGCTCGGCAACGGGCGCTTTCTGCGCACCCTGTACGAGAAGAGCTGCGCGTACCGGGATCTGCGGCTCTCGGGCTATCCGGGCACCCTGTCGCGCGACGACCTGTCCACGCTTCGGCTGCCGGATCTCATGCAGGCGTACGGGGAGGTTCTGTCGGGCCGGGGGCCACAGGATCCGTCGGCGATGTGACGACGGATTTCGCCCCCGCCGCCCCTACCCGTCCCATCCCTGGGGGCTGCGCCCCCAGACCCCCCTAAAAGATTGCGCAGTTCCCCGCGCCCCTTTTAGGGGCGCGGGGAACTGCGCGAACGGCCCCCACCAGCCCGCAGACGACAAAACAGGGCGGGCGGGGATCGCGGGGCGAAGCCCCGCGCCTTTAGGGGCGCGGGGAACTGCGCGAGCAACCCCACCCACCCGCACCCGACACACAACCCACGGGGCCGGCGGGTCAGCTTGCCAGGGCCTCCTCCGGGGCCTCGCTGGGGCGTGGGTCCGAGACGCGTACGGCTGGAGCCTGGCGGTGGGCCGGGTCACGTACCTCGCCGACCAGCAGCTCCAGTACGTCCTCCAGGGCCACAAGACCCAGCACCTTGCCGGACGCGTCGGCGACCTGCGCGAGATGCGTCGCCGCACGGCGCATCACCGTGAGGGCGTCGTCCAGCGGGAGTTCGGAGCGCAGGGTCGTCATCGGGCGCCAGATCTGCTGGGGTACCGCCCGCTCGGACTCCTCCAGGTCGAGCACGTCCTTCACATGCAGGTAGCAGCTCATGAAGGCGCCGTTCTCGGCGACCACCGGGAAGCGGGAGTACCCGGTGCGCGCGGTGAGCGCGACGATCTGGCCCGGGGTGACCGAGGGGCCCACGGTCACCAGGGAGTCGCGGTCCAGGAGGACGTCGGTGACCGGGCGGGAACCCAGCTCCAGGGCGTCTTCGAGGCGCTCCTGCTCCTCGGGGTCGAGGAGGCCCGCCTGACCGGAGTCCTCGACGAGACGGTTGAGCTGTTCGCTCGTGAAGACCGCCTCGACCTCGTCCTTGGGCTCCACACCGAAGAGCTTCAGGATGAGCCGCGCGCACGCGCCGAGGGCCGCCGTGACCGGCCGGCACAGCCGCGCGAAGGCGACCAGGCCGGGGCTGAGCCACAGCGCCGTCTTCTCGGGCGCGGCCATCGCCAGGTTCTTCGGCACCATCTCGCCGATGACGAGGTGGAAGAAGACGACGAGGGCCAGCGCGATGACGTATCCGAGCGGGTGGATCAACCCCTCGGGCAGACGGACCGCCTCGAAGACCGGCTCCAGCAGATGGGCGACGGTCGGCTCGGCAACCGCGCCGAGCGTCAACGAGCAGACGGTGATGCCGAACTGGGCCGCGGCCATCATCTGCGGCAGCCGCTCCAGGCCGTACAGGACCTGTCGGGCCCGCGCGGTCCCCAGCGGTTCGATCTGGCTACGCCGCACGGAGACGAGCGCAAACTCGGCGCCGACGAAGAAGCCGTTGGCGAGCACCAGCAGCGCGGCGAACAGGAGTTGGAGCACGCTCATCGCACGGCCTCCGCAAGGGGCGCGGTCCGCACCAGGCGGACGCGTTCGGCGCGGTAGTGCCCGACCTGGCGCACCGACAGACGCCAGCCGGGCAGTTCGGCCCTGTCGCCGGGGGCGGGGATCCGGCCGAGCAGATCGGCGACGAGGCCGGCGACGGTCTCGTACGGACCTTCGGGCACGTCCAGGCCTATGCGCTGCAGGATGTCGACCCGGCAGCTGCCGTCGGCGTCCCAGGCGGGCCGGCCGTCCTCGGGCGGGGCGGCGGCGAGTTCGGGCAGGTCCTGCCCGTCGTGCTCGTCGCGGACCTCGCCGACCAGCTCCTCGACGATGTCCTCCAGGGTGACCACGCCCGCCGTACCGCCGTACTCGTCGACGACGACGGCGATCGGCTGCTCGCTGCGCAGCTGTTCCAGCAGCGGCTGCACGGGCAGCGTCTCCGGGACGAGCAGGGGGGCCTGGGCGATCCGGCCGACCGGGGTACGCAGCCGGTCGTGCGAGGGGATCGCGAGGGCGTCCTTGAGGTGCACCATGCCGACGATCTCGTCGATCCGCTCCCGGTAGACGGGGAAGCGGGACAGGCCGGTGGCGCGGGTGAGGTTGACGACGTCCTCGGCGGTCGCGGAGGACTGGAGGGCGCTGACCTTCACGCGCGGGGTCATGACGTGCTGCGCGGTCAGGCCGGCGAGCGAGATGGTCCGTACGAAGAGATCCGCGGTGTCCTGCTCCAGGGCGCCGGCCTGCGCGGAGTGCCGGGCCAGGGAGACGAGTTCGCCGGGGGTGCGGGCGGAGGCCAGCTCCTCGGCGGGCTCGACGCCCAGGGCGCGTACGAGCCGGTTGGCGACCGCGTTGAGCGCGGCGATCACCGGACGGAACAGGCGGGAGAAGACATGCTGCGGGCCCGCGACGAAGCGGGCGACCTGCAGGGGCTTGGACACCGCCCAGTTCTTGGGCACGAGTTCGCCGACGACCATTTGCACGGCCGCGGCGAGCAGCATGCCGACCACCACGGCGACGCCGGACACGGCGCCCGCGGGCAGCCCGATCGCGGCGAAGGGTCCGTGCAGCAGCTCGGCGAGCGCCGGTTCGGCGAGCATGCCGACGACGAGCGAGGTGATGGTGATGCCGAGCTGGGTGCCGGAGAGCTGGAAGGACAGCTCCTTGAGTGATTCGACGACCGTACGGGCCCGTCGGTCGCCGTCGGCCGCGGCCTTCTCGGCGTCGGGGCGCTCGACCGTGACCAGGCCGAACTCCGCCGCGACGAAGAAGCCGTTGGCCAGAATCAGCAGAAACGCCGCTCCAAGGAGCAGCAGGGGGATGGTCATGCCGCCGCCTCGATATGTCGGGAGGGGGCGGCGCAGGTACTACAGGACGATCCGTCCATCGCTGGAGGGAGTCACTCCTCGGATAGCAGGGGGCCTCTGAACGCCGGGCGGCACATCAGAGGCGGAGGCGCAACGAAAACGCCTCCGCCAACAGATTAATCAAGACATGGGCCCGCAGGGCAGGGTGGAAGGCTGAGAGTCAGCCCTGATGTTGCTCGGGGTCGCGGATGGACCGGGCCTCGGCGAGGGCACGCAGGGCGCGGGCGTCCTCGATCGCGCGCTGCTTGGCGATGCCCGGCTGGATGCCGAGCGCGGGCAGGCTGGTGCCGTCACTGAGGTTGAGGAACACCCAGGGGTCGCCGGGGCGGAGGTTGACCTGGACGATTTCCGCCCAGTCCAGGCGCCTCTTGCTGGCGATGTTGACGACGGTGACACCGCTCTCGTCGGCGACCACCTTGGGCCGGGAGAGCAGCAGGAGTACCGCGAAGAGCAGCGCCGCCGTGAAGACGAAGCTGACGCGCTCCCCCGGGCTGAGCTGCTCCAGGAGCATCGCGACCGTCGTGATGACCACGAAGATCGCCGCACCGGCGGTGAGCAGGACGGCCCGGGTGCGGGACGGCCGGAACGTGACGGGAAGGGCAGGAGTCTGGTGGGAGTCCGACATGGCTCTCGGTCCCGTCAGAGCCGGCAGGCGTGGATGGCCGTGGTCAGGATGGCCCGCGCGCCGAGCGCGTACAGGTCGTCCATGATCCGCTGGGCCTCCTTGGCGGGGACCATGGCGCGCACGGCGACCCAGCCCTCGTTGTGCAGCGGCGAGATGGTCGGCGACTCCAGGCCGGGCGTGAGGGCGACGGCCTTCTCCAGGTGCTCGGCACGGCAGTCGTAGTCCATCATCACGTACGTCCGGGCCACCAGGACGCCCTGGAGTCGGCGCAGGAACTGCTGCACCTTGGGCTCGGCGTCCGCGTCCGAAGTGTCGGCTCCGACACGGCGGATGACGACGGCCTCGGACTTCATGATCGGGTCGCCGAAGACCTCCAGGCCCGCGTTGCGCAGCGAGGTGCCGGTCTCGACGACGTCGGCGATGACCTCGGCGACACCCAGCTCGATGGCGGTCTCGACCGCGCCGTCGAGGTGGACGACGGAGGCGTCGATGCCGTGGTCGGCGAGGTGCCCCGCGACGATGCCCTCGTACGAGGTGGCGACCGTCATGCCCGCGAGGTCCTCGACGCCCTTGGCGGTGCCGGGCTTGGTGGCGAAGCGGAAGGTCGAGCGGGCGAAGCCGAGCGGGAGGATCTCCTCCGCCTTGGCGCCCGAGTCGATGAGCAGGTCACGGCCGGTGATGCCGATGTCGAGACGGCCGGAGGAGACGTAGATCGCGATGTCGCGGGGGCGGAGGTAGAAGAACTCGACCTCGTTCTCCGGGTCGACGATCCGCAGTTCCTTGGACTCGCGGCGCTGCTGGTAGCCGGCCTCATGCAGCATCTCCGCCGCAGGGCCTGACAGGGAACCCTTGTTGGGGACGGCGATGCGCAGCATGAGGTCGGCTTCCTTTGCGTGAAGGGGATGTGTCTGCGGAACAGGGGGATTTACAGGTGGGCGTACACGTCGTCGAGGGAGATGCCGCGCGCGACCATCATCACCTGGACGTGGTAGAGCAGCTGCGAGATCTCCTCGGCGGCGGCGTCCTTGCCCTCGTACTCGGCGGCCATCCAGACCTCGGCGGCCTCTTCGACGACCTTCTTGCCGATGGCATGGACGCCCTTGCCGACCAGCTCGGCGGTGCGCGAAGTGGCGGGGTCGCCGTTGGCGGCCTTCTGCTGGAGCTCGGTGAACAGCTCCTCGAACGTCTTCTTGGACATGATGCCGCCCACCCTACGCGCTACCGCCCCTGCCTCAGCGCCAGGGTTCAGATACTGAGCGCAGCGTGGCCGCGGTCGCCACGGCGGCGGTCACCGCCTCGTGTCCCTTGTCCTCGTTGGAGCCCTCGATGCCCGCGCGGTCGAGGGCCTGCTCCTCGGTGTCGCAGGTCAGCACGCCGAAGCCGACGGGGACACCGGTGTCGATGGAGACCTGGGTGAGGCCGTTGGTGACGCCCTGGCACACGTACTCGAAGTGCGGGGTGCCGCCGCGGATGACGACGCCGAGCGCGACGATCGCGTCGTAGCCGCGGCCCGCGAGGACCTTGGCGACGACCGGGAGCTCGAAGCTGCCCGGGACCCTGAGCAGGGTCGGCTCGTCGATTCCCAGCTCGTGCAGGGCGCGCAGTGCGCCGTCGACGAGGCCGTCCATCACCTTTTCGTGCCACTGTGCCGCGATGACCGCGACGCGCAGGTCGCCGCAGTTGCGTACGGACAGTTCAGGTGCACCCTTGCCGCTCACGTCTCTCCTCAGTGCCGCTTGCTGTGTTGCCGATAGTGCCGTTTGTTGTGGATTGTCTGTTACTGGTTGCCGCAGGCGGACACGGTGGTCGTGTCCAGCCAGGGCAGGTCGTGACCCATCCGGTCCCGCTTGGTGCGCAGATAGCGGAGGTTGTGCTCGCCTGCCTGTACGGGCATCGGCTCCCGGCCGGTGACCTTGAGGCCGTGCCGGACGAGCGCGTCGGTCTTGTCGGGGTTGTTGGTCATCAGGCGCAGGCTGTGCACGCCGAGGTCCTCCAGGATCTGCGCGCTGGCGCCGTAGTCCCGGGCGTCGGCGGGCAGGCCGAGTTCCAGGTTGGCGTCGAGCGTGTCGCGGCCGCGCTCCTGGAGCTCGTACGCCCGCAGCTTGGAGAGCAGCCCGATGCCGCGTCCCTCGTGGCCGCGCAGGTAGACGACGATGCCGCGGCCCTCGGTCTGGATGCGCTCCATGGACGTCTGGAGCTGGGGGCCGCAGTCGCAGCGCAGCGAGTGGAAGATGTCGCCGGTGAGGCATTCGGAGTGGACGCGGACGAGGACGTCCTCGCCGTCGCCGATCTCGCCGTGCACGAGGGCGACGTGCTCGACGCCGTCGACGATGGAGCGGTAGCCGTACGCCGTGAACTCACCGAAGGCGGTGGGCAGCTGGGTCTTCGCCTCGCGCCGGACCGTGGGTTCGGCGGTACGGCGGTAGGCGATCAGGTCCTCGATGGAGATGATCGTGAGGCCGTGCTTGCGGGCGAAGGGGATCAGCTCGGGCAGCCGGAGCATGCGGCCGTCCTCGCCCGCGATCTCGACGATCGCGCCGGCCGGGCGCAGACCCGCGAGGCGGGCGAGGTCGACGGCGGCCTCGGTGTGGCCGTTGCGGACCAGGACGCCGCCGGACTTGGCGCGCAGCGGGAAGATGTGGCCGGGGCGGACGAAGTCGTCGGCCTGGGCGGTGCCGTCGGCGAGGAGCTGAAGCGTGGTGGCACGGTCGGACGCCGAGATGCCGGTGGTCACACCGTGAGCGGCGGACGCGTCCACCGACACCGTGAACGCGGTTTTCATCGACTCGGTGTTGTCGTCGACCATCTGCGGGAGCCGGAGCCGGTCCAGCTCGTCGCCCTCCATGGGCGCGCAGATCAGCCCGCGGCACTCGCTCATCATGAAGGCGACGATCTCGGGGGTCGCCTTCTCGGCGGCGATGACGAGGTCGCCCTCGTTCTCCCGGTCCTCGTCGTCGACGACCACAACCGGACGGCCCGCCGCGATGTCGGCGATGGCCTGCTCGACCGGATCGAGCGCGAAGTCCGAGGCATCAAGATCGTGCCCGGTGCTGTACCAAACCGGCGCCGTAGTCATGCCGGGGCTCCTTCCAGGACGGGCTGCCCGGCCTTGCGGGAGCGCAGCCACCAGTCGCGCATGCCCCACAGGACGAGCGCGCCGTACAGGACGTAGACGAAACCGGAGAAGGCGAAGCCGTTGGCGAAGTTGAGAGGCACGCCCACCAGGTCGACCAGCAGCCAGGCGAACCAGAACTCGACCATGCCGCGCGCCTGGGCGTACATCGCGACGATGGTGCCGACGAAGATGTACGCGTCCGGCCAGGGGTCCCAGGAGAGGGACGGGTACGCGAAGAACAGACCGGCGACCGCGACGGTGCCGACGGCCGCGGCACCGGCCATCACGGCACGCTCACGCCAGCTGGCGAACCGCACCGCGATGGAGCCGTCCTGGCCCTTTCCGCGGTTCCACTGCCACCAGCCGTACACCGCGACGACCATGACGACGACCTGCTTGCCGGCGCTGCCGGAGAGGTGGGCGGTCGCGAACGCCGCGAAGAGGATGACGCCGGAGAGGAACTGGACGGGCCAGCTCCATATGGAGCGGCGCCAGCCGAGCGCGAGGGCGATCAGACCGATCACGTTGCCGAGCATGTCCGACCACTTGATGTGCTGGTCGAGGAGCGTGAAGGCCTCGGAGTTGAGCCAGTTCACTTGCCGGCCCCCTCGGCGGTGGCGCGGTCGCCGAGCAGTCGCTCGACGTACTTGGCGATGACGTCGACTTCGAGGTTGACCGGGTCGCCGGGCTGCTTGAGGCCGAGCGTGGTCAGGTCGAGGGTGGTGGGGATGAGGCTGACGGTGAAGTAGTCAGGGCCCGCGTCGACCACCGTCAGGCTGATGCCGTCGACGGTGATGGAGCCCTTCTCGACCACGTAGCGGGAGAGGTCCGCGGGGAGCGAGATCTTCACGATCTCCCAGTTCTCGGACGGCTTGCGCTCGATGACCGTGCCCGTGCCGTCGACGTGTCCCTGCACGATGTGCCCGCCGAGGCGCTCGCCCACGGCCATGGGGCGTTCGAGGTTGACGCGGGAGCCGACGGTCAGGGCGCCGAGGCTGGAGCGGTCCAGGGTCTCCGCCATGACGTCGGCGGTGAACTCGTCGCCCTCGTGTTCGACGACCGTGAGACAGACTCCGTTGACGGCGATGGAGTCGCCGTGCTGCGCGCCCTGCGTGACGACGGGGCCACGCAGCCGGAAACGCGAGGCGTCGTCGAGAATCTCGACGGCGGTGACCTCACCCAGCTCTTCGACGATTCCGGTGAACACTTCCCGGGTCCTCCTGCCTCATAGGGCACGGACTCCGGGGCCTGTCGATGACGACAGAATGAGCGGACAGCGACACCGGGAGCGACGCCGAAAGGAGACTCGTCCCACAGGACAAGTCACAACAAACGGCAGCGCGCACGAATGCCCGCCCGCCGCGCACTGCCTCCCATCCGGACTTTAACCGTCGGTCCAGGAATTTCACCTGGTCAACCGGCCGCTGGAAGCGGCCGGGTCGCGGACTGTAACCGCCGGTTCGGAATTTCACCGACCCCGGAGTGCGCTGCTTCTGGTACAGGGCCAGTGTGCCACGCCTGATCGACGCCCATGCGGGCGAACGCCTGTGGGCTGGCTCACAGGCCATACGGATGGACTTCTGCGGCGACGCGCGAGTGGCCAACTTCCTTCCCGCCACACACCCTTGAGACTGGTCCATACCTATTGACGCTCTGGTCTAGTCCATTTAAAGTCGGCGATCACCGCGATCTTCACGATCACCGCTTCGTCGACATCACCACTTCATCGAACCGGTTTGTCGACACCCCGACTTGTCGCCACCCCCCGATCGGCCCGGCGGCGGTGACGGAGGCCCTTGCCCCGCCGCCGGGTCTCCAACCCGGTCTCTGCCAGGGTGGGAGCGTGACAACGAGCCTCGCCGACGACTTCGAGACCCATCGCCCGCGGCTGTTCGGGCTGGCCTACCGCATGCTCGGTTCCGCCGCGGACGCGGAGGACACCGTGCAGGACGCGTATCTGCGCTTCAGCGGCGCCGACCACGCGGCGGTCGAGCGGCCCGGCGCCTGGCTCGCCAAGGTCGTCACCAATCTCTGTCTCAACCGGCTGGCCTCGGCCCGCGCGCGGCGCGAACAGTACGCCGGGCCGTGGCTGCCCGAGCCGGTGATCACCTCGGACGGCACGCTCGGCCCCCTGGAGTCGGCAGAGCAGCGCGACGCGGTGTCCCTGGCCCTGTTGGTCCTCCTGGAGCGGCTCACCCCGACCGAACGCGCGGTGTACGTCCTTCGGGAGGCCTTCGCGTACGGCCATCGGGAGATCGCCGGCGTACTGGAGCTGAGCGAGGCCAACTGCCGTCAGCTGTACCGGCGGGCGGTGCAGCGGGTCGCCGCGCCGGAGGCCCGCTTCGTGGCCGCGCCCGAGCAACAGGCCGGGCTCGTCGAGTCGTTCCTCACGGCGGCCCGCGAGGGCGATCTGGCCGGTCTGGAGAGCCTGTTCTCGGCGGAGGTGACCTGGTGGTCCGACGGCGGCGGCAAGGTCTCCGCGGCACGGCGGCCGATCGAGGGGCGCGAGAAGGTTCTGCGGTTCCTGGCGGGCCTCCTGGGCCGGCACGTGTCGGGCGACGTCGACTTCGCGGTGGCGGAGGTCAACGGACACGCCGCGCTGGTCGCCCGGGCCGACGACCGGCTGCTGAGCGTCGTGACGTTCGAGTTCCACGAGGGCGTGTGCACGGAGGTGCGGGCGGTGGTGAATCCCGACAAGCTGGAGTTCGCGGGCCGCCAGCTGGCACGGGTGTAGGGCTTGGTCCACCGAGCACGACCACGTCAACACCCGGCGTTGTCACATTTTCCACGGCTGTCCGGTCTCAGCTGACGGAGGGCGCTCCACCCGGGAGCCGTCCGACGTCCGAAAGGGCTGAACAGCATGACCACGATCCTGGTGACCGGCGGTACCGGAACCCTGGGCCGGCTCGTCGTCGAGCGGCTGAGGGCGGACGGGCACGAGGTGCGGGTGCTCAGCCGGCACACTCAGCCGTACGCCGTCGATCTGCGCGAGGGCGGTGCCGGGCTGGACGCCGCGGTCGAGGGTGTGGATGCGATCGTCCACTGCGCGACGTCGCCGCGCGGGGGCGACGAGCAGGCCACCGCGCATCTGATCGCGGCCGCGCGCCGGGCCGGTGTCCCGCACCTGGTCTACATCTCCATCGTCGGCGTCGATGTGGTGCCGCTCGGCTACTACAAGGCCAAGCTCGCCGTGGAGAAGCTGATCGAGGAGTCGGGGCTCGGCTGGACGATCCTGCGCACCACCCAGTTCCACGATCTCGTGGTCCAGCTGCTCGCGGCCCTCACCAAGCTGCCGGTCCTGCTGGTCCCCGCGGGTGTCAGCGACCAGCCGATCGAGGTCGCCGAGGTCGCCGGCCGGCTGGCCGAGCTGGCGGTCGGCGGTCCCGCGGGGCGCGTCGAGGACATGGGCGGGCCGGAGGTCCGTACGTTTCCCTCGCTGGCCGGTGCCTATCTGCGTGCCACGGGCAAGCGGCGCCCGCTCGCCGGGCTGCGCCTTGCGGGGAAGGCGTATCGGGCGTTCCGGGACGGGGGGCACCTGACGCCGCGGCGTGCGGTGGGGAAGGGCACGTTCGAGGATTACCTGGCGGGCCGGTTCGGGAGCGAGTCGAAGCGGTGACGCGGGGGGTCCTGGGGGCTGCACCCCCAGGACCCCCTAAAAGATTGCGCAGTTCCCCGCGCCCCTTAAAGGGGTGGTTCGTCGGCTGCGGGGCGGTGGGGGCTGGTCGCGCAGTTCCCCGCGCCCCTAAAAGACAAAAGCACCCGAGGTGGGCCGGGGATCGCGGGGCGAAGCCCCGCGCCTTCAGGGGCGCGGGGAACTGCGCGAACAACCCCCACCGCCCCGCAGCCAACAAACAACCGCCACCCACCCAAGGGGCGCGGGGAACTGCGCGACCAGCCCCCACCCACCCGCACCCGACACGCAACCCAACGGGGTCAAAGGGGCAGAGCCCCTGGGGCTACCGGGCCGGTGGTGGCGCGAACAGTTCGTCCTGGGCGCCGTCGCGGGCGGTCAGCAGGGCGCCGCGCAACACCGCACCACCGCCCAACACGCTCGCCCGCACCAACGTCGGCAACGGCGACATCCGCACCAGCCGCTCCTCGACCCGCGCGGCGAGCACGTCACCCCCCGCCCGCCCGACCTCACCCCCGAGGACCACACACCCGGGATCCAGCACGGCGATCACGGACGCGGCCCCGATGGCGAGACGGTCGGCGAGGGCGTCGAGGAAGCCGGCGGAGTCCGGGTCGCCGGGGGTGGCCACCGCCCGCCTCACCAGCGCCGCCGCATACGGTTCGTGCGGAGTGGGATCCGCCACGACCCCGTACCGCTCCGCCAGCGCGGCCACAGCCGCCGCCCCGGCCAAGGAGTGGAATCCGCCCTCGCAGTCCGTCGCCGAGGGAAGCGCCGAGGTACCGGGCACAGGGAGGAAGCCGATCTCACCGGTGCCGCCGGAGGCACCGCGACGGAGCCGCCCGTCGAGCATCACCGCGGCACCGGTGCCATGGCCCAGCCACAGCAGCACGAACGTGTCGCGGTCGCGCGCGGCGCCGTCGCGCTGTTCGGCCAGAGCGGCGAGGTTCGTCTCGTTCTCGACCAGGACGCGGGCGGGCAGGCGCTCCTGGAGGGCGGCTACCAGCCGGCGGTGCCACTCGGGAAGGCCGGAGGAGTCGCGGAGTTCGCCGGTCGCCGGGTCGATGAGGCCGGGCGCCCCGATGCCGACCGTGTGCAGGCGCTCCGCCCCCGCCTCCTTGGCCGCGCGTTCCACCAGCGTGACCGCCTGCTCGACGGCGGGCCCCGTGCCGATGTCGTCCGCGATGGGCACCGACGCCCGCGCGAGCTCCGCGCCCAGGAGGTCGGAGACGACTACGGAGACGCCCTCGGTGCGGACGTCGAGGGCGGCGAGATGGGCTTGGTCGGCGACGATCCCGTACACACGGGCGTTCGGGCCACGGCGCTGCTCCCCTGACTCCCCGACGATCGAGATCAGTCCGGCGGCCGTCAGCCGTTCGACCAGGTCGGCGACGGTGGGCCGGGACAGTCCGGTGAGCTGCTTCAACTGCCCTGCCGTCAAGGGGCCTTCCTGCTGCAGCAGCCGCAGGGCTAGCCGGTCGTTGATGGCCCGGGCGGTGCTCGGTGATGCGGGCATGCCGGGATCCTCCCAGATCAGCTGCCGTCCCTGGACGGCCGGTATATCGCCTATCTATCAGGCAGGGTTCCTGATAGTTTACGGCGGCAGCACGGGGAGCGGAGCCGGGAGGGGCGGAGAAAATGAGTGACGTGGTCTACGACCTGGGCGAGGTGAAGCGCGCCCGGTACGCCGTCGCCGCCGTGTTCGCGGTGCACGGCGCCGTGACGGGCTCGTTCGCGACCCGCGTCCCCTGGATCCAGGACCACGCCTCGGTCGGGGCGGGGCAGCTGGGCTTCGCGCTCGCCTTCACGGCGTTCGGGGCCTCCTGCTCGATGCCGCTGGCGGGACGGATCACCCATCGCTTCGGGTCCCGGGCGGCGCTGCGCGGGCTGATCGCCCTGTGGACGATGGCCCTGGTCCTCCCGTCGCTGGCGCCGAACCTCCTCACCCTCTGTCTGGCGATGTTCACCTACGGCGCCACGGCGGGGATGGCCGATGTCGCCATGAACGCGCTGGGTGTCGAGATCGAGCGGCTCCTCGACAAGTCGATCATCTCCGGGCTGCACGGCATGTGGAGCGCGGGCGCCCTGATCGGCTCGGCCGCGGGCACGCTCGCCGCGCACCTGGGCTCCGACGCGCGTCTGCACCACGCGCTGGCGGCGGCGGTCCTCACGCTCCTCGGCGTGACCGCCTGCCGCTGGGTGCTCGATCTCCAGCCCGCCGAGGACGAGGAGCCGCCGCCGAGGTTCGCGCTGCCGCCCAAGTCCGCCCTGCTCATCGGCGCGGTCGGCTTCTGCGCGGTGTTCGCGGAGGGCGCGAGCCTGGACTGGTCGGCGGTCTATCTGCGGGACCAGCTGGATACCTCGGCCGGTCTCGCGGCGGCGTCGACGACCGGTTTCATGCTGACCATGGCGATCGCCCGGCTGGTGGGCGACGCGGTGGTGAACCGCTTCGGCGCGGTGCGCACCGTACGGGCGGGCGGCGCGCTGGCCGTGGTCGGCGGACTGCTGATCGTCGTCGCGGACGACGCGGCGGTGGCGATGGGCGGCTTCGCGCTGCTCGGCCTCGGTATCGCGGTCGTCGTCCCGCTCTGCTTCGCGGCGGCCGGGCGCAGTGGCCCCAACCCCAGCCAGGCCATCGCGGGCGTCGCCACCATCACGTACACCTCGGGTCTGATCGCGCCGAGTCTGATCGGCACGGTGGCGCAGGCGACGAGTCTGGTGGTGTCGTTCGGGCTGGTCACGGTGCTGGCGGGCGGGCTCGCCGCGCTCGCGGGCGTGCTGCGCGCGGGCGACCGTGACCGTCCGAAGGTCAGCCCTGCGAGCGCAGCAGTTCCTGACCCAAGGCCCTGAACCGGTCGCTCCACGGCGTCGGGCGCAGCGTCCCGGCGTCGAGCCGGACGAGGACCCTGGTGCCGTGCGCGTACGTCACCGCGCCATCGGCCGAGCAGAAGCGGAAGCCGTAGGTCAGTCCGGTGTTCCCGAGCCGGTCCAGCCAGAGGTGGACGGCGTACGCGCCCGGCCGGTTCACCGGAGCGTCGTAGCTGATCCGGAGCTCCTTGACGGCGTTGCAGAAGTCGCCCGCCGCCTCCCAGTCGCCCGCGAAGCCGAAGCCGCGCTCGCTCCAGAGGGCCGTCCAGGCGCGCTCGACCATCACCGGATAGCGGGCGTTGTGCAGCAGCCCGAGTGCGTCCAGGTCGTCGAAGTGGACGGTGACGGGGAGGAGCTGCCCGTACGAGAGGGCGGGGGCGACGGGGGCTTCGGCGGTCACGGGCGGGGCTCCTGAGACGTACGGGATGCGAGCCGATCTGGCTGACACGATCGGCTGGACGTGGCTGAATACGACACCTCATCCTAAGCAAACGCTCAGAAGCCCCGGTCGGGAGGGCTCAGCCCGCGATCGAGTCCAGCTGCTCCGCCGCAGGGCGCAGAGCCCACAGGTCACCGCCGGGTGGCGTTTCGAGCTTCGGCACGGCGGCCTGCGCGGCCCGGTCCCCCGCGTCGGCGGCCGCGTGCACGATGTCGCTCGCCGCGAACCGGTGGAACTCCAGCTCCGGGTGGGCCCACGGCTCGGCACCCGTCGCCGCGGGCAGCAGATAGTCGACCGCCTTGAACAGGCTCTGGCCGTCCAGTCCTTCGTACGACCAGAGGTTCACGCCGACGTGCCGGCCGATGGCCGCGAGCCGGGTGTAGGCGACCAGGTCGAAGGTCGAGTAGTGCCAGCTGCGGGTGCGGGCCAGCTCCTGGGGCTGGCTGCCGTCGGCGGCGATCTGCGGGTCGATCCGCAGGGCGCGTGCGTCGAGGACGGTCCGGCGGGCGAGGTCCCGGTCGCCGGTCGCGTACGCCAGCGCGGCGAGCTGCATGTCGTAGAAGGTGCCGTGGTTGTTCTTGGCGGCGCCCTCCTCCTTGCCGAACGCGCTGTTCGCCAGCCAGTCGCGGAAGTCGGTGTTCCAGGCGCGCATCGCGGTGCGGTCGCCCTTGGACCAGCCGGGGGCGCCCGTGTCCAGGATCGCGATGGCGTCCAGGACGCTGGTGTAGGACTGCGAGAAGTCGATGATGCCGATCGCCCGGCCGTCGTACTTGCAGGGGATGAACTGCCCGTGGTTCAGGTTCGGGTTCATCCGGGTGTCCGGGGCGAGGAACCAGGTGTGCAGGACGGTGGCGGCCTTCTCGGCGTACTGCTTCTTGCCGGTGTAGTACCAGGCGAGCGAGAGGTCGTATGTCGAGTCGAAGACCTTCTCGACGTCCTGGCGGTCGGTGCCGGTGTCGACCTCGGGATTGCGCTGGCCGTCGCGCTGGACGTAGGGGCAACCCCAGGGGTTGTCGGCGGTCTTGGGCTGCGAGGGCCACCAGTACGGCGCCTGGCTGAGGTAGTCGTGGACGTCTCCGCCGGGGGCGGGCTTCGGCTTGTCGACGACCGTCCAGGGGCCCTGGTCAAGCCAGTTGTCGGCGCGGGCCGTCAAGTCCTTCAGGGCGCGGCCGAGTTGGGGGTCACCGTGGTCCAGGCGTATCCGGGTCTGCTGGAGCCGGCTGCCGTCGAGGACGGCGGTCTTGGGGACCTGCGGAGCCGCGTGCGCCGCGGCGGAGGGAACGGCGACGGTCGCCAAGGTGGCCACGACCGCCAGCAGGATGCTCAGACGGGGTCTTGCACTCATAGAGCACTCCGATCAGCAACGAGATCAAGGATGTGAACGCAGTTCATGAGTAGGACCGTGCGAGCGTAGGACCGCCGGTTAGCCGTGACAATGGTCCGGACAGATTCACGTACAGAGAAAGCGAAGCCTCACCATGGA
The DNA here is from genome assembly GCF_036347135.1 of Streptomyces sp. NBC_00775. Taxonomy (NCBI): domain Bacteria; kingdom Bacillati; phylum Actinomycetota; class Actinomycetes; order Kitasatosporales; family Streptomycetaceae; genus Streptomyces; species Streptomyces sp. NBC_00775. The sequence continues at coordinate 9,010,205 of NZ_CP108938.1, read as the reverse complement.
CCTCGGCGTGCGCTGGAAACTGCACGGCGACGGGCGGACGCCCGCCCCCGGAGCGGTCGTCCGCCCCGATGAACGCCTCACTTGGCCCCGCACCTTCGGGCTCGGGGCCCAGCACGTGGTGGCCATGTTCGGGGCGTCCTTCGTCGCGCCCGTGCTCATGGGCCTGGACCCGAACCTCGCGATCATGATGTCCGGCGTCGCGACGGTCATCTTCCTGCTCGCGACGCGCGGCCGTGTGCCCAGCTACCTCGGCTGCTCGCTGTCCTTCGTGGGCGTCGCCGCCGTGATCCGCGCGCAGGGCGGCACCAGCGCGACCGTGACCGGCGCGGTGTTCGTCGTGGGCATCGCCCTGTTCCTGGTGGGACTCGCGGTGCGGCGCTTCGGGGCACGGATCATCCATGCCACGATGCCGCCGATCGTGACCGGCGCGGTCGTCATGCTGATCGGCTTCAATCTCGCGCCGGTGACCGCGTCCACGTACTGGCCGCAGGACCAGTGGACCGCGCTGCTCACCATGCTCTTCACCGGTCTGGCCGTCGTCTGCCTGCGCGGTTTCTGGTCACGGATCGCGATCTTCCTGGGGCTGCTCTTCGGGTACGGGATCTCCTGGGCCTTCGACCGGATCTTCGGCATGATCCACTCGGTGGACGCCGGCGGCAAGGTCACCGACCACTGGCGGCTCGACCTCTCCGGCGTCGGCAAGGCGGACTGGATCGGGCTGCCGTCCTTCCACGGCCCCACCTTCCAGTGGTCGGCGATCCTCGTCGCGCTGCCGGTCGTGATCGCGCTGGTCGCCGAGAACGCCGGTCACGTCAAGGCCGTCGGCGAGATGACCGGCGACCGGCTGGACGACAAGCTGGGCACCGCGATCTCCGCGGACGGCGTCGCCTCGATGCTCTCCACCGCGGTCGGCGGCCCGCCCAACACCACGTACTCCGAGAACATCGGCGTGATGGCCGCGACCCGCGTCTACTCGACCGCCGCCTACTGGGCCGCCGCGGGCTTCGCCCTCCTCTTCGGCCTCTGCCCCAAGTTCGGGGCGATCGTGGCGGCGATCCCGGGCGGCGTCCTCGGCGGCATCACCGTCATCCTGTACGGCATGATCGGCCTGCTCGGCGCCCAGATCTGGCTCAACGCCAGGGTCGACCTGCGCAACCCGCTGAACCTGGTGCCGGCCGCCGCGGGCATCATCATCGGCGTCGGCGGCGTCACGCTGAAGTTCACGGACAACTTCTCCCTGAACGGCATCGCGCTTGGCACCCTCGTCGTGATCACCGGCTACCACGCGCTGCGGGCGATGGCTCCGGCCCACCTCAAGACGCAGGAGCCGCTGCTGGACGAGGGCACCTCCTCGTACGACGAGGCCGAGGATCAGCGCGCCAGCTCGTAGGCGTACTCCGCCGAGAAGGTCCCCGGCGTGCCCTTGCACCCGTCGGACTCCCCCGGCAGCTTCACCCAGAGATAGGCGTCGATCCTGGCCTCCCCGGTGTTCAGGGTCGGCGCCTGTCCGATCTTGCGGCCCGCCGGATCGCACCACTCGCCGTCGGCCGGGGCGCCGTTGCCGTTCCGGCTGGTGTCGATGACGGCGCCCAGGCTCGCGGGGCCGCCGAGCGCGGACAGCACGTGTCGGGCGTACGGGATCTCGTCGCTCGTACGGTGGAAATTGGACACGTTGGTGAAGATGCCGTCGGAGGAGGCGGGTGAGGCGGCGCCCGCCTGGTCGAGCAGCGAGGCCTGTTTGTCGACGGGGTTCCAGTCGGAGTGGCCGGCGTCGTAGTAGACGCGGGCCTTGCGGTTCGCGGCCTTGAAGACGCGGCCCGCGCGGGCCAGCGAGGCGAACCGGTCGGCCTGCCGGCCCTCGGTGAGGCAGTCGGACTGGGCGATCGAGTCGGGCTCCAGGATGACGATGACCTCGCCGGAGCCGAGACCCGCCGCGAACTTGTCGATCCAGCCGTCGTACGCGGCGAGGTCGGGCGCCCCGCCCTCCGAGGCGCCGCCGCAGTCCCGCTGCGGGATGGCGTACGGCACGACGACCGGGACCCGGCCCTGCGCGGCGGCGGCCGAGGTGACCGCCCTGACCCGCGCGGTGATGGTGGCCGGTGTGAAGTCCGCGAACCAGACGGCGGCCGGGCGGTCGGCTATCCGGGACTCGATGACGTCGCGACGCGAGTCGCCGGGATGGGCCGCGACCCAGTCGAGGACCTGGGAGTCGGGGTGGCGGTAGAGCAGGGCGGGTGCGGCCACGGTCACCGGCTTCTTCTTGCTCGGGGAGGGCTTCGGGGCCGGCTTCGGCGACGGGGATGCGGAGGAGGCCGGGGACGGCGAGGCCGGCGTGCGCGACGGCGTCGGTACGGCAGGCAGCGGCTGGAGGCTCGGCGAGCGGGTGACCAGCGGTTTGGCGTCGTCGGAGGGGCGGTTGCCGTCGAGCGCGGACATCATCCCCGTGGCGCTGCCGACCGCGACCACGACCGAGGCCGCCGCAACCATGGCGCCGCGCCGGGCGGCCCGCCTGCGCTCGGCCCTGCGCGCGGCCAGCCGCTGGGCACGTAAGCCTGACACGTACTGCTCCCCCCACTTCCGCCACGCACGTGTTCCCCCGTTCTGGGGAAGCGTCCGGCCCGGCGGCACTCCGGCCAGCCTAGGACTGGGACGCTGCCCCCATGGCGCAGTTGGCACAGTTCAGCAATCCCGTAAGCGCGGTGGACACCGTCGTCTCCCGTATGCGCACCCTGGAGGCGGTCCTGCCCGAGCGGGACGGGGTCGCGGTCTTCAACCGTGTCTACCTCGCCGTCACCGAGGAGGTCGACCGGCGCCTGGACGCCGGGGAGTTCGCGGATCCCGGGGCCGCGATCACGCTGGACGTGCGGTTCGCGGAGCGCTATCTGACGGTGGCCGAGGAGGGCTGGGCGCCCGCCTGCTGGCGGCCCGTGCTCCAGTTCCGGCGCCATCCCGGGGTACGTCCGCTGCAGTTCGCGCTCGCGGGCATCAACGCGCACATCGGGCACGATCTGGCGCTGGCCGTCGTGGACACCTGTCGTACGCTCGGCTGCGAACCGGCCGATCTGGAGGACGAGTTCGACCGCGTGGGCGACCTCCTCGTCTCGCTGGAGGAACGCGTCCGCGAAGATCTGATGCCGGGTCCCGACCTGCTCCAGATCGCCGATCCGCTCACCCATCTGCTCGGCTCGTGGAGCCTGGAGCGGGCACGCGACGCCACCTGGTCGGCCGCGCGGGCCCTGTGGGCGCTGCGCGGACTCCCCGACCTGGCCGAGGAGTTCGCGCACCGCCTCGACGCGGCGGTGGGCTTCGCCGGCCGGATGCTGCTCACTCCGCTGCCGGACTGATCCGGCCACACCACCGCGTATGGGCGCGAAACGCGACGGGATGAGCGATACGTTGCCGATCGATACGCCTGTTGCAAAGGAGCACGACCATGGCCACTCGGCTCGGGCTGAGTCTTCCGCAGACGCACCAGTACGACATCGGACGCGACGTGCCGGACGTGGCGCGCGCGGCCGAGGAGATCGGCTTCGAGAGCCTGTGGGTGTTCGAGCGCGCCCTGTTCCCGGAGCCCGCGACACAGGGGCTGTACGGCATGCCGGGAGTGCCCTGGCCCTCGGCGTACCGCGGCCTCGCCGAACCACTGGTGACGCTGACCCTGGCCGCCTCGGCCACGCGGCGGGCGCGGCTCGGCACGAGTGTCCTGGTCGCCCCGCTGCACGGCCCGTTCCAGCTGGCCAGGGCCCTCGGCACGTTGGACGCGGCCAGCGGTGGCCGGGTCGTGGCGGGCCTCGGCACGGGCTGGTCGCTCGACGAGTACGCGGCCGCGGGAGTGGCCCCGTTCGAGGAGCGCGGCAAGGTTCTGGACGAGGTCCTCGACGTGTGCCGCGCGGTGTGGGGCCCCGACCCGGTGCACTACGAGGGCCGCCTGACCAAGATCGCGTCGGCCGTGGTCGCCCCCAAGCCCGCCCGGCCGATCCCGGTCCTGCTGCCCGCGTTCAGCAAGAAGTCGCTGTCCCGGCTCATCGCGCGCGGCGACGGCTGGATGCCGGTGGCCATGGGGGCCGAGCAGCTCGCCACCCAGTGGCAGGGGGTGCGGGACCTCGCGGCCGAGCGGGGGCGGACGGAGCCGATCGAGTCGGTGGCGCGGATCAACCTCCGGTACACGGCCAAGTCGTACGACGGCGCGGACCGCGCCCCCTTCCAGGGCAATATCGACCAGATCGTGACGGACCTCGCGGCCCACGCCGAGGTCGGCCTCGACGAGTACTTCCTCGACTTCGGCGACGCCCCGCGGGATGCCGGGGAGCTCAAGGACCTCGCCGCCGAGGTGTACTCGGCGGCGCGGGCGGCCGGGGTCTGACCCGGCCTCGTGAGAACTCAGTCCTCCGGCAGCTCGACGGGCGCGATCTCGTCGTAGACGTCGCCGGGCCCGGGGTTGGTCGAGTCGGTCGCCCCGCCCAGCTGGTGCATGACGCCCCAGACCGCGTTCAGCGCGGTCTGCACGGCGCCCTCGGCCCAGCCGGCCGTCCAGGAGATGTCGTCACCGGCGAGGAAGATGCCCCGCTTGTCCTCGGGCAGCGCGTCCTGCATGAAGTGCGTGAACAGGCGGCGCTGGTAGCGGTAGTGGCCCGGCAGGTTGGCCTTGAACGCGCCCATGAAGTAGGGCTCGTTCTCCCAGGACACGGTCACCGGGTTGCCGATGATGTGCTTCCTGATGTCGACCTTCGGGTAGATCTCGCCGAGCGACTTCAGCATGACCTCCATCCGCTCGTTCGCGGACAGCGGCAGCCACTTCAGGCTGTCGTCGCACCACGTGTACGAGAGGCAGATGACGGCCGGCTTGTCCGGACCCTCGTCAAGGAGGTAGGTGCCGCGCGTCATGCGGTCAGTGAGCGTCATCGACATGACGTCCCGGCCGGTCGGATTTCCCCTGTCGTCGACGGCCTTGTCGAGCCAGAACGGCCGGTCGACAGGCACGAAGAGCTTCGAGGACTCCATGTAGTGGGTCCGCTCGATCGCGGTCCAGTGGTCGATCGGGAAGAGCGAGTCGTCGCAGGCGATCTTCGACAGCAGCATCCAGGACTGGGCGGTGAAGATGGCCGACTTGAAGGTGCGGATGTCGCCGTTCGCGTCGGTGACGGTGATCTGGTTGCCCGCGGTGCGGTGCAGCCGGGTCACGGCCGGGCGCGGGGTGCCGTCGTGCAGCGTCGACAGCGAGGTGCCGTACGCCCAGTGGACGATCTTCTCCGGCTCGCGCTCCCACAGGCGCAGCGGCAGCTGCTGGGAGCCGCCGACGATGCCGCGGTGGTGGTCGTCGGCCTCGGTGTAGACGACGCGCAGGATCTCCAGGATGGAGTTCGGGAAGTCGGTGTCCCAGCCGCCCGTGCCGAAGCCGACCTGGCCGAAGATCTCGCGGTGCCGGAAGGACTTGAAGGACTCCGAGTCGCAGAGGAAGCCGTAGAAGGTCTGGTTGTCGAGCTTCTCGACGAGCTTCGCCCAGATCTCACGGATGCGCGGGACGTCGCGCTCGCGCATGGCCTGGTTCATGTCGGAGAAGTCGGCGCCGTCTTCGAGACAGGCGTTCCAGGCGTTCATCACGTCGCGGTAGACCTGCGGCAGGTCGTCGACGGTGGTCGCGTAGTGCGACTCGCCCTTGAGGTCGACGACCGTCGAGGGCGTGGACTCGGCGAGGGGGTTGGGGAACGCCTTGGTCTCCAGGCCCACCAGGTCGATGTAGTGCTGGAGGGCCGTGGAGGACGGCGGGAAGCGCATGGCGCCCATCTCGGCGGTGAGCGACGGGTCGCATCCCTCGAAGCCCACGGTCCGCAGCCGTCCGCCGATCTCGTCGGCCTCGTAGACGACGGGCTTGAGGCCCATCTTCATCAGCTCGTACGCGGCCACGATGCCGGACAGGCCGCCGCCGATGACCGCGACCTCGGTGCCGTGCTCGGTCGCGGGTATCTGGCCGAGGCCCGCGGGGTGCGCGAGGAAGTCGTCGTACGCGTACGGGAAGTCCGGGCCGAACATGGTGATCGGCGGCTGCTGCACGTCGGCGTGCTGGACGGCGTTGGGCACGGTGGACGTCATGGGGTACGGACTCCTTGCACGGAAGCTTGTGAGGGGAAGCGCTGGGGGGCGGCCGAGGTTCAGATGAGCGACCCGTAGAGGCCGGGGCGGCGGTCCTTCAGATACGGGTTCGCCTCGCGCGAGGCCGCGAGGAAGACGGGGTCGGCGTCGGCGAAGACGAGCTCCTCGCCGCGTCCGGCCCGGGCACGGGCGACCCCGTCGGGCCCGGCCAGCGTGGACAGTCCGACGAACTCGAACTCCCCCTCCGGACCGACCCGGTTGACGTACGCGACGTACATCTGGTTCTCGAAGGCGCGCACCGGGACGACAGACTCGGCGACGAACTGGAACGGATGCATCTGCGCGGTCGGGACGACGAGGAGGTCGGTGCCGGCGAGGGCGTGCGCGCGGACGTTCTCCGGGAACTCGACGTCGTAGCAGATCATGAGGCCGACGCGGAGGCCGTTCAGCTCCGCCTGTACGACGGGCTGCTCGCCGGGCGTGAAGTGGTCGCGCTCGAAGCAGCCGAAGAGGTGGGTCTTGCGGTAGTTCGCGAGACGGGTGCCGTCGGCGGAGATCAGCTGCGCGGAGTTGAAGACCCGCTCGCCGTCGCGCTCGGGGTAGCCGTAGGCGACGGCCACGCCGTGCCGGGTGGCGATCTCGGCGATCGCGTCGGCGGAGTCGCCGTCGGCGGGCTCCGCGAGGCGGGCGATGTCGTCGCCGATCGCGTACCCGGTGAGGAACATCTCCGGCGCCGCCACCAGCCCTGCGCCGGCGGCGGCGGCACGGCCCGCGGTCTCGTCGAGAACCTTGAGGTTCTCGACGACCGAGCCGGGGCGGCCGGAGCTCTGGAGCAGGGCTGTGCGCATGCGTGATCCTCACCGGTACGGAGGGGTTTGGGGAGCCAGATAGACGGTACGGGTGGGGGGCTCGGCCGGACAAGGAGGAGCCGTTGCGCGCCGGTGAACGAATCGTTGCGTACGACCCGGGCTCCGCGGCGATTCGTTGCGCACCCTCAGGCGTAGCCCGGATCCCCCTTGAGGCGCAGGTCACAGGCGTGGCCCCCGCCGGACGGCGGAGGGGCGGTGAGGTCCGCGGCACGATGTGCCCGCCGGGCGTCGGCGGAACAGTGGCGCTGTCCGTTTCACCTGCAGAAAGGACCGTCACGATCCGCCTCAACTGTCGTACGAAGGTCATCGCGCTCGGCGCCGCCGTGCTCCTCTTGGCCGGGGCAGCCGGAACCGCCGCCGCGTCCGGCACCGGGCATCAGGGGAAGCGGGAGGCCGCCGCGCTCACCGGCACCGCCACGCTGTACCGGTCGGCGGGCGACGACATCACCTTCTCCTTCGACGCGCACCTCGCGGCCGAGGACAACGACAATCCGCTGAAGGCCACGGGCACCTTCGCGTTCCAGCTCTCACGGCTCGGGTCCCGGTCTCACGGCTCGCGTCCGCTTCTCACAGCTCGCGCAGCCGCTCCACGATCTCGCGCAGCAGCTCCGGGTCGGCCGTCGGCGCACCCGGCTCCGTCCGCCGCGGTGCGTCGATGCGCACCAGACCGGCTTCGGCGAGGTCGCCGAGCAGCACACGTACGACGGTCAGGGGCAGGTCGGCGTCCGCGGCGAGCTCGACGACCGGCCGGGGTCCGCGGCGCACCAGGTCGAGCAGGGCGGCGCCGGCGTGGTCGACGCCCGGCTGCCCCTCATCCGTCTCCACGGCTGTGACCTGCGACATCAGATCGATCGTGTGCCGGTCCGAGGGCCGGGTCCGGCCCCGTGTCACGGTGTAGGGCCGCACCATCGAACCGGTCTCGTCCTCGTACCAGTGGTCGTCGGTCACGGCCGGATCAGGGGCCCGCGGGGTCGGCGGTCGACCGAACGGCGGCGGCCATGTGGCGGCCGACGCGGCGGACCAGCAGTGCCATCTCGTGGGCGAGCTGTCCGACGTCCGTCTGCACCTCGCTCAGAACAGCCAGCCGACTGCCGTCGCCGGCCGGGGTGATGAAGAGGTAGGCGTCGTCGAGCATCACCATGGTCTGGCGCACCTCCCCCGCGGCGAAGCGCTCGCCGGCCGACCGGGCCAGGCTGTGGAAGCCGGAGCAGACGGCGGCAAGGTGCTCGATGTCCCCTCTCCGCATGCCGTCCGAGCAGCTCAGCGGGAGGCCGTCGGCGGTGAGCAGCACGGCCTGGCGGACGTGGTCGGTCCTGGCCACGAGGTCGTCGAGCAGCCAGCCGAGGTCCGTGCCGGGCCGGTCGGAAGTACCGGGCGGTTCGGGGGTGGTGCCCGGGGGTTCGGAGAGCCGGGCGGGGTGCTCGGGGGTCTGGTCAGGGCGCATCGTCGGCGTCCCTCGCTTCCTCGGTGTCGGTTCGCTGCGCGGGGCCGGGTTCCGTGGGCAGGCCCTTGCGGCCGCGGTCGAGGCCACGCTGGAAGGCGCCGAAGACCGCGCGGATCTCCTCGGGCGTGACCTCGCGCTCCGGCGTCCCGTCGGCTGCCGGAACCTCGGTGCGCAGCTCGGGGGCGAGGGAGGTCTGGCGGACGCGGGTGGGCAGTGCGGGCGAACCCGACGCCGGACCGCTCTCCGGCACACGCCCCAGGCTCAGGCCCAGGTCCTGCTCCCGCTCCACCTCGCGCTGCTTCTCGGGGACCGCGGTCCCCCTCCGAGAAGGCAGCGCCCGCCGCTCCGTCTCCGCGACCGCCTCCGGCCGCTCGGGGTCGACCGGCGCGAGGGTCGCCTCCGGCAGCAGCACCACCGCCGTCGTACCGCCGTACGGCGACCGGCACAGCGTGACCTCGATGCCATGGCGAGCGGCGAGCCGCCCCACCACGTACAGCCCGAGCCGGTCGTGCCGCGTCGGGTCGAAGTCGTCCGGCGTGGTGATGGTGCGGTGGGCTTCCTCGATCTGTTCGGGCCCGAGGCCGAGGCCCCGGTCGTCGATCTCCAGGACGAAACCGCCCCCGGCCCGGCCGGTGCGCAGGGTGACCTGGGTGTGGGGCGGCGAGAACACGGTGGCGTTCTCGATGAGTTCGGCGATCAGATGGGCGACGTCGGCGACGGCGTCCGCCGCGACACCCACCTCCGGCATCGGCGGGATCACGACACGCGCGTACTCCTCGATCTCGCTCACCGCGGAGGACACCACGTGGGCGATGGGCACGGGCCGCCGCCATCTGCGGCCGGGCGCCGCGCCGGAGAGGATGATCAGGCTCTCCGCGTGGCGCCGCATGCGGGTGGTGAGGTGATCGATCCGGAACAGGTCGTCCAGGACGTCCGGGTCGTTGGTGCGCCGCTCCAGCGTGTCGACGAGTTTGAGCTGGCGGTGCACGAGCGCCTGATTGCGGCGGGCGATGTTGAGGAGTACGGCGAACAGCCCGCGGCGCAGGGTGGCCTGCTTGACGGCGGCCTCGACGGCCACGAGGCGGGCGGTGTTGAAGGACCGGCCGACCTGGCCGATCTCGTCGGCCCCCACCTCCCCGTCGGCCAGGGGCGGTGCTTCGGTGGCGGCGTCCACGTCCTGGCCCGCGCTCAACCGCCGCATCACGTCCGGCAGTTGGCGGGAGCTCAAGAGGTCGGCGGCATCCCGCAGCGTTTCCAGGCGGCGCGAGATGCGACGGGCGCCGCGCACGGCGAACCACAGGGACAGTGCCACGGCGGCGAGTCCAAGCACTCCGACGATCGCGGCCTTGGCCAGTTCCCGGTAGGCGAACTCCCGCCCGCGCTCTGCGGAGTTGACGGCCGACCGGGTGCACAGTTGCATGTAGCGCTTGACGGCCCGGTCGGTGGTGGTACGCCAGGATCCGGCCGCGACGGCCTCGCCCGCACGCTGCGCGCCCGCTCGCAACAGGGCGTCCTCACCCCGGGTCAACTGCCGGTGGAGGTCCCCACGCTGGAACTCCTCGAAGAGGGCACGCGAGTCGCCGGGCAGGTCGGGCACATACGTCCGCTCGAAGATCCGGCGGTCCTCGATCGTCGCCGTGAGCGTGTCGTACTGGCGGTCGGTGAGCGATCCGGCAGCCCGCGCCCCGGCGACGAGGGCGTCCTCGCGCGATACGAACTCCCGCACCCGCACCAGCTCGATGACGACCTGGGCCTCGCGCGCCAGTTGCCCGGCCTGGAGCGCGGTGAGCGCGGACTGGACGTCGAAGCCCGATTCCACGAGGGCGCTGTACTCGTTGACGGCCTGGTCCCAGGACATGTCACGGGACAGCACGCGCTCCCGCAGCCCGTCCAGCCCGTCGACGGAGTCGACCATGGTGTCGAGCACCTGCCGCTGCCGGTCGGAGAGCCGGCCGCGGTCCCCGTCCCGGATCGCGTCCCGCATGGCGGTCACGGCGCGGTCGGTGCGGCGCTGCTGCTCCATCAGGTCGAGGGCAGCCGCCGTACGGTGGTCCGCGCCCAAGTACGCGGCCGAGAGCCGCCGTTCGATCTGGATCTGCCCGACCGCCGTGTCGACCGGTGTGCCGAAGGCGTCGTACACCCCCTGGACCCGGACAAGCGCGCGCAGTTCGCCGGTGACGGACATCATGGCGAAGCTCCACAGCGCCATGAGAGCGATCACCGGAGCGAGAGCGAGCGCCACGATGCGCGTACGGACCGTGGCGGGACGGCCGAAGGGCCAGCGCATGGTCTCCCCAGGGCGGCAGGACGGTCGGGTGGCCGGGCGACGTGTGGTTACCCATCGGTGTTACCCGCTGGTAGCGAGCGCGGATCAACCTACGGGATGGCGCACCCGGACCGCAATGGCTTCCTGGACTGACTCTCCGTTCAATACGAGGGGCGTGCTGGGTCCGCTCAATCCGCGGCGCGCACCCGGTCAGTCGCCCGAGGCACGGTGAAGGTGGTGACGACCGCGGCGTGGTCCGACGGCCAGTCGTTGTCGGCGACGTCGGGCCAGGGGCGCGGGGTGCCGCTGACGAACGTGCGGGAGTCGCGGACACGCAGGCCGCGATGCAGCACGAAGTCGATCCGGTCCTGGGGCTCGGGCCGCCCGCTGCCGTCCTCGTGCTCCACGTGGATCGGCGACCAGGTGTGCCCCGGATCCCGTACGGGGTCGGGGTGGGCCTCGCGGTAGGAATCGCCCAGCCCCGCCTCCTCGGCGGCCTTGGTCACGGGCCACTCGACGTCCGGCCAGTCCAGGTGCGAGGGAGCGTTGAAGTCACCGACCAGCACCACAGGGGTGGCGTCGGTGGCGGAGTCGGCGATCTGCCCGAGGATCTCCCTCATCTGCTCCAGCCGTACGGCCTCGTGGTCGATCAGCTCGTCCGCTGGGAGCCGGTCGAAGGCGGCCTCGTACGGCCCGTACGGCGTGTAGTCGAGGTGGGCGCTCCAGACGTCCACCTCCTGCCCGCCGTCGACCCGGATCCGTACCCCGGTCCCCCCGTAGAAGCCGACGTCCGGGTCGCCGAGACGCGCGGTGATCGGATAGCGGCTGATGACGCCGAGGTTCTCGCCCGCCCGGTGGTGGTGCCAGCCGAGCGCTTCGGCGAGCTCCCTCGCCGAGTTCCCGTACGTCTCCTGGAGGCCGACCACGTCCGCGCCCGTCTCGGCGATGACCTTGAGCTGCTTCTCCCGGTGGTCGTCGACCTTGGTGCCGCCGTACCAGAGGTTCCAGCTCATCACCCGCAGCGAGCGGGGCGCGATCATGGCGCGCAGCCGTGCCGGGGTCACCTCCTCCAGGCTGGCGAGGACGGTGCGGCCGGCCGCGGGGGCAATCGGTGCGAGTGAGGGCACCGCGAGCACGGCGCAGCCCGCCGCCTCGGCGGACGTGACGCCCGTCTCGGTGTCCTCCACGGCGACGCACGCGGCGGGCTCGACGCCGAGGGCGCGGCAGGCGGCGAGGTACGGGTCGGGGGCGGGCTTGGTGTGCTCGGTGTCGTCGGCGGTGACGGACACGGCGAAGTGGCCGGCGCCGAGGGCTGCCAGGACGGTGTCGGCGACGGCTCGCGGCGATGCGGTCACCAGGGCCGTGGGGACACCCTCGCGGGCCAGTTCGCCGAGGAGCCGCAGCGCCCCCGGGCGGGGCACGATGCCGGTGCGGACACGGTCGGCGAACTCCCGGTGCAGCTCGGCGGCGATCTCATCCGCCCCCGCGCCCGTGACCCCGCCCAGCCAGCCGGCGGTGTACTCGACGGGCCGCCCGAGCACCTCCGGCTGGTCGGCCCTGGTCAGCCGGCGCCCGAGACCGTCGGCCACCTGCTCGACCGCCTCCCACCACAGCCGCTCGGTGTCCACGAGCGTGCCGTCCATGTCGAACAGCACGGCCTGGAGGGTGGAGTGGGGGGTGGTGCGGTGGGTCACGGTGCTCTCTTTCGTCAGTGGGGGGTGTTCAGTTGGCGCGCTCGGCGACCAGCACCGGCCGCTCCGGCAGGCTCACCGTCACGGCGGCACCCGATCCGAGCGCGGCGGCCTCGTGGGTGGGCAGGTCGGCCTTCACCTCGGTGCCGTCCGGGAGCCGGACGGTGACGCGGGTGGCGGCCCCGAGGAACGCGGTGGCGACGACCCGGGCGGCTCCGGCGTCGTCCGCCCGCACCCGCACCGCCTCGGGCCGTACGAGCACGTCCACCTCCGTCGCGGCGGGCGCGTCTCCGTCGACCGGCAGCCGCTGTCCGAGTACCTCGACCACGCCGGAGTCCAGCTGTCCCGGAATCCTGCTCATCGTGCCGACGAACTCGGCGACGAAGGCGGTGGCGGGGCGCCCGTACAACTCGGCGGGCGCGGCGCACTGTTCGAGCCGCCCGGCCCGCATGACCGCGACCCGGTCCGCCATGGACAACGCTTCTTCCTGGTCGTGCGTCACGAACAGGGTGGTGATGCCGAGTTCCTGCTGAAGACGGCGGATCTCCTCGCGGAGTGTGAGCCGCACCTTGGCGTCCAGCGCGGACAGCGGTTCGTCGAGCAGCAGCACGCGCGGCCGCAGAGCGAGCGCGCGGGCCAGCGCGATGCGCTGCTGCTGGCCGCCGGAGAGCTGGTGCGGGAACCGCTCGCCCTTGTCGGCGAGACCCACGAGGTCCAGCAACTCGGCGGCACGGGCCCGCCGTTCGGCCGTACGCACCTTGCGCATCCGCAGCCCGAAGGCCACGTTGTCGAGGGCGCTGAGGTGCGGGAAGAGGCTGTACGACTGGAAGACCATCCCGGCGTCGCGGCGGTGTGCCGGGACCCGTGTGACGTCCTCGCCGTCGACCAACACCTCACCGGAGTCGGGGTGTTCGAACCCGGCGAGCATGCGCAGCGCGGTGGTCTTGCCGCAGCCGGACGGGCCGAGCAGGGCGAGCAGTTCACCGGGCTGGACGGTCAGGTCCAGCCCGTCGAGGGCGACGGTCGGGCCGAACTCCCGGCGCAGACCCCGGAATTCGACGGTGGCTGCCTTGGCGTCGGCGGCCTTCTCAAGCGTGGTGACGGTCATGGTTCATCCCCGGGGAGCGGTACGGGAGCGCCCGCCGAGCCCGGCGAGCGAGAGGAGCAGTGCCCAGGTGACGAGCAGGCTGAGCACGGAGACGGCGACGGACAGCTGGGCCTGCGAGCCGCCGACGCTGTAGATCCACACGGCGAACGGCTGGAAGCCGAGCAGCTGGGCGACCGTGAACTCGCCGAGGACCAGCGCCAGCGTGAGGAAGGAGGCGTTGAGCAGCGCCCCGCGCAGATTGGGCAGCACGACCCTGACCAGCGCCTGCGGCCAGCCCGCGCCGCAGCTGCGCGCGGCCTCGACGAGGGTGCGTACGTCGATCGCGCGCAGCCCGGCGTCCAGGGCCCGGTACACGAACGGCAGCGCCATCACGACGTACGCGAGGACGAGAACCACAGGGAAGTCGGGGTTCTGGATGGCCACGAACGTCTGGAACAGCGGCGTACGGGAAAGGTGTTCGGGGCCCCACTTCAGCACCGTGGCGATTCCGGCGACGAAGGCGATCGGCGGGACGACCAGCGGCAGCGAGCAGATCACCTCGACGACGGGCCGCAGCTTCGGCGCGCCGAGCCGCAGCGCGACCATGGCGGGCACCATCAGCAACAGCACGACGGCGATGGTGGCGGCGGCCAGTTCCAGCGAGAGCAGCAGGCTGGAGACGAAGCCGTCGGTGGAGACGATCTGGCTGTACGCGTCGAAGGTGATGCCCTGGTTCGGCACATCGACCGTGAAGATCACCGACGCGGCGAGCGGGACCAGGAAGTACAGCGCGGCGCAGCCGAGGACGACCCAGCGCCACAGGTTCAGGCGAGCCATCGCGCACTCCGTCGTTGCAGGGGCAGGTACACGGCCATGACCAGGCCCGCGATGAGGACCATGTCGAGGCTGAGGGCGAGCGCCACGTTCTCCTGGCCGACCAGGACGTTGCCGGAGATGGCGTCGGCGATCTGCAGGGTGACCAGCGGGACCGCGCTGCCCACCATCGCGGCGGCGGTGGCGTACGCGGCGAACGCGCTGCCGAAGAGCAGCACGAACCCGCCGAGCAGCGAGGGCGCGAGGACGGGCAGCGCCACGTGCCGCCAGTACTGGACGGAGGTGGCGCCGTTGTTCTGCGCGGCCTCGCGCCACTGGGAGCGGAGGCCGTCGAGGGCGGGCGTGATGGTGAGGACCATCAGCGGGATCAGGAAGTAGAGGTAGACGATGACCAGACCCCAGAAGCTGTAGAGGTTCCAGCCCTTGTCGGTCAGGCCCAGGTGTTTGGTCAGCACACCGGCGTTGCCGAGCGTGGCGACGAACGCGAACGCCAGCGGGACGCCGCCGAAGTTGGCGAGAACCCCGGACGCGGTGAGCACGGCCTCGCGCAGGGCGCGGAAGCGGGAGGTCACCACGGCCTGGGCGAGCGGCAGTCCGAGGACGGTCGCGATGCCCGCGGAGACGGCGGACAGCTTGACGCTGCCGATCAGGGCGGTGAGATACGCGCCCTTCAGCGATCCGGTCAGATTGGCCGTGGTGTACGAAGTGGCCCCGGTGGCCAGGTCCTTGACGGTGAAGGCGCCGTTCAGCATGGCCAGGGCGGGGATCCCGAAGGCGATCGCCACGAAGACGAGCAGCGGGAGGACGGCGAGCCAGCCGGGGGCACGGCGCCGCCGCTGCTGTCCAGCAGCGGCGGCGGGCGCCACGTCGGTCCCGGCCTCGGTGAGGACGGTCGTCATCCGGAGACGGCCTTGCCCCAGCCCGTGGCCAGGACCGTCTTGGCCTTGGCCTGCTGGTCCTCGGTCGGGAAGCTCGGCGTGCCCTCGACCTTGGGGAGCTTGGCGGCGGCGGTCTTGTCGAGCGTGCCGGCCTTCTCCATGGCGGTCATCAGGGCCGGGCGGGCGTAGCCCTTGAGCCAGAGGTTCTGGCCCTCGGTGCTGTACAGGTACTCCTGCCACAGACGGGCGGCCGCCGGGTGAGGGGCGTCCTTGTTGATGGCCTGGGAGTAGAACATGGCGTACTGGCCGTCGGAGGGGATGGAGACCGTCCAGTCGACGCCCTTGGACTTGAACTCGTCGGCGTAACCGGCGTTCAGGTAGTCCCAGTCGATGCTGATGGGCGTCTCGCCCTTCTCGACGGTGGCCGGAGTCGACTCGACGGGCGTGTAGTTGCCGTTCTTCTTCAGCTTGGCGAAGAAGTCGAGGCCGGGCTGGATGTCGTCGAAGGAGCCGCCGTTCGCGAGCGAGGCCGCGTACACGCCGCCGAAGGCCGAACCCGACTTGGTGGGGTTGCCGTTGAGGGCGACCTGGCCCTTGTACTGCGGCTTCAACAGGTCCTTGAAGGTCGTCGGGCACACCTTGACCCTCTTGGCGTCGCACCCGATGGAGATGTAGCCGCCGTAGTCGTTGTACCAGCGGCCGTCCGTGTCCTTCTGGCCCTCGGGGATGTCACCGAATCCGGCCACCTTGTACGGGGCGAGCAGCCCCTGCTGAGCGGCGCTCAGCGCGAACGAACTGCCGAGGTCGAGCACGTCGGGGGCACGGTCCTGGCCCTTCCGCGACGTGACGGCGTTGATCTCGTCCTGGCTGGCGCCGTCCGGGTTCTCGACCTCGATCTTGATGCCGTACTTCTTCTTGAAACCGTCGATCAGGGCACCGTAGTTGGCCCAGTCGCGGGGCAGCGCGATCGCGTGCAGCGTGCCCTCCTTCTTGGCGGCCTTGACCAGGGCGTCGAGGCCCCCGAAGTCCGCGGCGGAGGTCGCGGTGGCCGCGCTCTTGCCGTCGGCGGTGGTCGCCTTGTCGTCGGGAGCGGCGCCACAGGCGCTCAGGGCGAGTGCGGCGGCGACGGCGAGGCCGCCGGTGAGGACGGCGGTTCTCGGCAGGAACACGGTCACGGTCTCTCCAGGAGTACGCACGAGGGTGTGGTGGGACGGAGAACTTGTCTGAACAAGTTGGCCCCAGTAGGCCCGCCGATGGTGTCCTGTTCGTAAACATTGGCGAAACCGTGACCTCCGATTCCCTGCACAATCCCGGCGGATACGGATCACCGTCGGATCTCGATTAGGCTGGTCACGCTGTGCACAGCAGCCGAATCAGAGGGGAAGCATGGCGGCGCGACATGAGGAGATCGCCGACGAGCTGCGGCGGGCGATCGACCGCGAGGAGTACACGGTGGGCAGTCTGCTGCCCGCGGAGACGGATCTCGCGGCCCACTACGGCGTCTCGCGCGGCACGGTCCGTCAGGCCGTCGCGGCCCTCACGGCCGAGGGACTGATCGGCTCACGCCAGGGCGCCCGCCGCGTGATCCTGGCCAGCCGCCGCAGTCAGAGCTTCGCCGAGCTGCGCAGCTTCGCCCAGTGGGCGCGCGCGATGGGGCGCGAGGCGACGGGGCACGTGGTGGAACAGGAGTACCGGCCGGCGACCGCCGAGGACGCCGTACGCCTCCAACTCCCCGAAAAGACCGCCGTGTTGCACGTCCTGCGCGTCCGCGGCCTGGACGGCGAACCGGTGCTCCTGGAGCGGACCGTATACGCCGACTGGATCTCCCCCGCCGTCGAGGCCATCGAGCCTGAGTGCCCATCAGTCACCCAGCGGCTCTTCGAGGACACCGGCCTGGTCTTCGCCTACGGCGAGCACGTCATCGACGCGGTCGCGGCCGGCGCCCAGGACGCCGACCTCCTCACCGTCCGCCGCACCAGCCCCCTCCTCCGCGTCCGCCGCGTCACCACCACACGCGAAGGGCGCCCGGTGGAGTGGTCGGACGACCGCTACCGCTCGGACGCCGTGAGCTTCAGCGTGCACAACTCCATAGACAACAACGCGCTGGCAAGAAAGACAGCGGAGTGACGGTTCCTTACAGCCGGGCGCCAGGGACAGCGCCCCTTCAGGGGCGCGGGGCTGTATCACTTTGCGGCTCCGCCGCGGGGCGCGACCAGCCACAACGAACCCGCAGCCGCCAACGCACCCACCTCCCAGAGGCACTTACGTAGGCGACCCAGACGAAAACCGCCGCAGCAACGGAGACAACACGAGCACGGACTTCGTCCGCTCCACGAACGGCTCCCCCGCGATCCGCTCAAGGACCCGCTCGAAGTGGCGCATGTCGGAGGCGAAGACCTGAACGACCGCGTCCGCGTCGCCGGTGACGGTCGACGCGGCCACGACCTCCTGGTAGCGCTCCAGGCCCCGCCGGATGGTCTCCGGGGAGGTGTTGTGCCGGCAGTAGATCTCGACGAACCCCTCGGTCTCCCAGCCGAGGGCCGACGGATCCACCCGCACGGTGAACCCGGTGATGGCCCCGGTCGCCCGCAGCCGGTCCACCCGCCTCTTCACGGCGGGCGCGGACAGCCCGACAAGTTGCCCGATGTCGGCGTAGGAGCGACGGGCGTCCTCGGCGAGGGCGTGCACGATGCGTTCGTCGAGATCGTTCAGCACTGCGGGTGGTTCACTTTTCTACGGTGGCGATACGGGACCGGCGGTAGCCGTGACTGAAGTAGAACACGAGCCCGACGGCCATCCAGACCCCGAAGACCACCCAGGTGACGGTCGACAGGCTGCCCATCATCCACACGCACAGCGCGAAGCCGATCGCGGGCAGCACCGGCGACAGCGGAACCCGAAAAGTGCGCCGCATGTCCGGGCGCGTCCGGCGCAACACCACGACGGCGACATTGACCAGCGCGAAGGCGAAGAGCGTACCGATGCTGGTGGCGTCGGCGAGCTGGCCGAGCGGGATCGCGGCGGCGAGGACACCGCAGAACAGCGAGACGATCACCGTGTTGGCGCGGGGTGTGCCCGTCTTGGGGTGGACCCGCGAGAAGACCTTGGGCACGAGCCCGTCACGGGACATCGCGAACAGGATGCGGGTCTGGCCGTACAGCACGGTCAGGACGACGCTCGCGATGGCGATGACGGCGCAGGCGGCCAGCAGCGTGCCCCAGAAGGTCTGCCCGGTGACGTTCTTCATGATCTCGGCGAGCGCGGCCTCGGAGTCGTTGAACCGCTGCCAGGGCTTGGCGCCGACCGCGACGGCCGCGACGACGACGTACAGCGCGGTGACGATGACCAGCGAGAGCATGATGGCGCGCGGCAGGTCGCGCTGCGCGTCCTTGGCCTCCTCACCTGCGGTGGAGGCGGCGTCGAAGCCGATGTAGGAGAAGAAGAGCGTGGCACCGGCGGCGCTGACGCCCGCCATGCCGAGCGGCATGAAGTGCTCGTAGTTGCCGGAGCGGAAGCCCTGGATGCCGATCGCGCAGAACAGCACCAGCGCCGCGATCTTCACCATCACCATGATCGTGTTGGCGCGCGCGGACTCCTTGGCACCGCCGAGCAGGAACGCCATCGCGAGCAGCACGACGATCAGCGCGGGGAGGTTGAAGATGCCTCCGTCGCCGGGCGGCGCGGACAGGGCGTCCGGGATGGTGACGCCGATGGTGCCGTCGAGCAGCTCGTTCAGGTACTCGCCCCAGCCGACCGCGACCGCGGCCACCGACACGCCGTACTCCAGGACCAGACACCAGCCGCAGATCCAGGCGATCAGCTCACCCATCGTTGCGTACGCATACGAGTACGAGGACCCGGCGACCGGGATGGTGCCCGCCAGCTCGGCGTACGAGAGGGCGGAGAAGAGCGCCGTGAGACCGGCGATCACGAAGGACAGGGTGACCGCGGGTCCGGCCTTGGGGACGGCCTCCCCGAGGACGACGAAGATGCCGGTGCCGAGCGTGGCACCGATGCTGATCATGGTCAGCTGCCACAGGCCGAGGGAGCGCCGGAGGGAGCCCCCCTCACCCTGGCCACCCTCGGCGACCAGGCGTTCTACGGGCTTGCGGCGCATGAGGCGCGCGGCGATCCCCGGGGACGGTGGGGCGGATGTGGTGCGGGACTGCGGGGGTGCGCCTTGGTCGAGCACGCGCTGGCTCCTTCATCGCTGCCGGTCGGAATCGACGGGGACCGGCAGCACCCCTGACAGGAGGGACCCACCGAGCGGGGTCCCCGCCACGCCTGTGTACAGCGCTTGACCCTATGAGTCCGGCCTTCACGGGCGTAATGGAGCAACCTTGCGCATCTCCGCAAGATCGTTGCGTTCATCGCATCTCGGCGCGTGTTCGTTGCGCGGGGCCTTTCGATGGTTGCGTGAGGCGTCTTTCAGCGGGTCGGCGCGGTTGTGGAGGCCCTATGGATTGACACCTCGTCAGGTCTGCTTCATGGTGCTCGCCACTCGATACGGGAGGCACGGCATGGACCTGGATGTCCTGTACGAGATCGACGTACCGAAGCCCTGGAAGGGATCGCACCCCTACGGT
This sequence comes from Streptomyces sp. NBC_00775, assembly GCF_036347135.1. Taxonomy (NCBI): domain Bacteria; kingdom Bacillati; phylum Actinomycetota; class Actinomycetes; order Kitasatosporales; family Streptomycetaceae; genus Streptomyces; species Streptomyces sp. NBC_00775. Next base: position 8,990,460 of record NZ_CP108938.1, on the reverse strand, counting down.
CAGCGCGCGGCCGAGCAACGGGCGTACCGCGAGGCCGTCGAGCAGATCCGGCTCGCGGACCGGGTGGGCTTCCGCACGGTGTGGGCGGTCGAGCACCACTTCCGCGAGGGCCGCTCGCACTGCCCGGCGCCCGAAGTCCTGCTCGGCCATCTCGCGGCGCTGACCGAACGCATCCGGCTGGGATTCGGCGTGACGCTCACCCCCTTCGGCTTCACTCCCCCGCAGCGGATCGCGGAGAAGGTCGCCGCCGTCGACGTCCTGTCCGACGGACGCGTGGAGTGGGGCACGGGCCGCTCGACGCCGATGGAGCAGACGGCGTTCGGCGTGGACCGCGCACGCTCGCGCGACGACTGGCACGAGGCGATCGAGATCGTCACCGGGATGTGGCGCGAGGAGTACTTCGCGTACGAGTCACCGCGGTTCACCTTCCCCCGCCGCATGGTCACCCCGAAGCCGGTGCAGGACCCGCACCCGCCCTGCTGGATGGCGGCGACCTCGCCGGGGTCGGCGGAGGTCGCGGGCGCGAGCGGCCTGGGCCTGCTCTCGTTCTCGATCATGCAGCCACTGGAGGTGATGGCCCGTCAGGTCACCGCCTACCGCGAGGCGGCCCGCACGCCGTCCCCGATCACGGACGTCACGACGAACCGCGTCGCCGCGTACACCCTCGTCCACGCGGCCGACCGCCCGGGCAAGCGCGTCTGGGACTCGGTCGCCTGGTGGTACGAGAACCTCGCGCAGTTCACGCTGGAGTGGGAGCTGCCGCACCTTTCCCCGGACCAGCGCGAGAAGGTCTTCCCGCTGCTCGGCCCGATCCTCCAAGGAAACGTCCCCGTAAGGGAGTTCAACGACGGCGACATGATCCTCATCGGTGACGCGGAGACGATCGTCCGCAAGGCGAAGCACTACGCGGACCTCGGCATCGACCAGCTCATCTGTTACGTCCAGTGGGGGTATCTGGAGCACCGGGAGATCCTGCGCACGATCGAGATCCTGGGGAAGGAAGTCGTCCCGGAGCTGGCGGGATACCGGCCCAGGGCGGCGTCATGACCCTGGACACCACTCCCGTCCCCGACTACGCCTCCCTCCACCGCCTCGACGGCCGGTCGTTCGTCCTCCTCGGCGCCGGCAACGGCATCGGCCGCCAGACCGCGCACGCGCTCACCTCGGTGGGAGCCCGGGTGCTCTGCGTCGACGTGGACAAGGAACGCGCGGAGGCCGTCGCGGCCGAGACGGGCGGTGCGCCGTACGTCGCCGATGTGACGGCGCGGGAAGCGGTGCGGGATCTCTTCGCTTATGCCGTACGGGAGTTGGGCCCGGTCGGCGGAGTCGTCGACATCGTCGGCATGGCTCAGTACGGCCCCGTGGACGCGCTGGACGACCAGAGCTGGGACTGGCACTTCGACATGGTGCTGCGGCACGCCTGGCTCGCGGTCCAGTACGGCGGCCCGGCGGTCGCCGAAGCCGGCGGCGGTCCCCTCGTGTTCGTCGCCTCCGTCTCGGGCCTGACCTCGGCACCGCTGCACGCCGCGTACGGCGCCGCGAAGGCCGGCCTTGTCTCGCTGGTCCGCTCTGCGGCGGTGGAGTTCGGGCCCCGCGGGGTGCGGGTCAACGCCGTCGCGCCCGGGGCGGTGTGGACTCCTAGGGTGGCCGGGCTGCTCGGCGAGGAGGGGCGCCGCCGCAACGCCGACAACGCCCCGCTCGGCCGTATGGCCGAACCCGCCGACATCGCCTCGGCCCTGCTCTTCCTGGCGTCCCCGCTCGCCTCGTACGTCACCGGTCAGACCCTCGTCGTGGACGGCGGCGTCACGGTCAAGTTCCCGTACCCGACGATCGGCGGCCCACGATGAAGGACCTCTTGCGCGGCATCGCCTGGCGGTCGGACGACGGCCGCCCGCTGCGCGCCGACCCGGCCGACCGGGACCGGCTGCCCGCCGACACCTGGTCACGGGCGCTCGTACCGGCGGGCGTACGCCTGGAGTTGAGGTGCCAGGGGGTGTCGACGCTCAGGATCCGGTACGCGGCGACGGAACCGTCCCTCGCGGACGCCTACCGCGCCACCACACCCGTCTTCACGCTGCTGTCCGGCGAGGAGGTGGCGGCCGAGGCCCCGGCACACCCGACGTCCGACGGCACGGCGGTGCTGGAACTCCCCTACCCTGAGGGGGAGTTCACGGTCCACCTGCCAGAGGCGCTGTGCCCGGTGATCCGCGAGGTCGACGCCGGCACGGGCACCGTCGAGCCCGCTCCCGCCCGCCCCCGCTGGCTCGTCTACGGCGACTCGATCGTCGAGGGCTGGGCCGCCTCCCGCCCGCATCTCGCCTGGCCCGCGCTCGCCGGGCGGGCACTGGGCGTCGACACGGTGAACCTCGGATACGCGGGCGCGGCACGCGGTGAAATCGCCTCGGCCGAGCAACTCACCGCACTGGACGCCGACTTGATCACCATCGCCTTCGGCACCAACTGCTGGACCCGGCCACCGCATTCGGCCGCGCTGCTGCACGAAGTGGTGCGGGCGTTCCTGGCGGTCGTCCGCCAAGGCCATCCGAACGCACCGCTGTTGGTCGTCTCGCCCGTCGTACGCCCCGACGCGGACTCGACGGCGAACCGCCTCGGCGCCACCCTGAGCGACCTGCGCGAGGCGGTGGAGCGGGCAGTGGGTGACGTACCTCTGCTCCCCGGGGGCCAGCTCCTGGACGCGGCCCACCTGGTGGACGGCGTACACCCGGGCGACGAGGGGCACGTGCGGCTGGCGGAGGCGGTGGTGGAGGCGATGCGGAAGGCGGGGTGACGTCGGGCTCCTGCGTCAGCCCTCGTCCGGCTCCCCCGCGAGGGCCCGCGCCCGGGCCACGTCCTCCTCGTCGAACCCCATGTGCCCGGGCCGGCCGTGGACCGCCGCCTGCGCGTCGATCCAGCGGGTGTGGGCCTCCCAGGCGGCCTGCTTGCTGGTGCCGAGGGCCGCGCCGATCTGGGACCAGGAGGCGCCGGACTCGCGGGCGGCACGGACGGTGAGCTGACGCCCGTACGCCGCCTTGCGGGCGACCACCTCGCTCAGCGAGAGAAGCTCCAGGAGCCCGGCCCGGTCGAGCGCTTCGGCGTCACTGCCGGCCCCGGCGAGCGACTCCCGCACGCGCAGCTCGTCGAGGCGGGCCACGGCGGTCAGCAGGGTGTACTGCGGCTCGATGCTCTGCGGTGTCGTCATGACTCCAGCGTCACGTCAAGAAAGCTTGACGTCAAGAGGGCCTGACGCACGGCTTCACCACCCGCGCCAAGGGAGCCGCACCAACGCGTACGGCCCCTCTCCCCGGGGGCGGGAAGAGGGGCCGTACGGCAGGAAAGCGGGTCAGCTCCAGCTGGCGTGGAGCGGCTTGCCCTCGGCGTAGCCGGCGGCGCTCTGAATGCCGACGATGGCGTTCTCGGCGAACTCCTCCAGGGAGTTGGCGCCCGCGTAGGTGCAGGAGGAGCGGACGCCCGCGATGATCGAGTCGATCAGGTCCTCGACGCCCGGGCGGGCCGGGTCGAGGAACATGCGCGAGGTGGAGATGCCCTCCTCGAACAGGCCCTTGCGGGCACGGTCGTACGCCGACTCGTCGCTGGTGCGGTTCTGGACGGCACGGGCGGACGCCATCCCGAACGACTCCTTGTACAGGCGCCCGTTGGCGTCCTGCTGAAGGTCGCCCGGGGACTCGAACGTCCCGGCGAACCAGGAGCCGATCATGACGTTGGACGCGCCGGCGGCGAGCGCCATGGCGACGTCGCGCGGGTGGCGGACACCGCCGTCGGCCCACACGTGCTTGCCGTACTTCTTCGCCTCGGCGGCGCACTCCAGGACGGCGGAGAACTGCGGCCGGCCGACGCCGGTCATCATGCGGGTGGTGCACATGGCGCCGGGGCCGACACCGACCTTGATGACGTCCGCGCCCGCGTCGATGAGGTCCTTGACGCCCTCGGCGGCGACGATGTTGCCCGCGACGATCGGGACCTGCGGGTCGAGCGCCCGCACGGTCCTGATCGCGCTGATCATCGACTCCTGGTGGCCGTGCGCCGTGTCGATGACGAGCGTGTCGACGCCCGCGTCGAGGAGCTGCTTGGCCTTGCCCGCGAATTCGCCGTTGATGCCGACGGCGGCGGCGATCCGCAGCTTGCCGTTGGCGTCGGTGGCGGGCGTGTAGAGCGTGGCGCGCAGGGCGCCCTTGCGGGTGAGGATGCCGGCCAGCTTGCCGTCCGCGTCCACGGCGGGGGCGTAGCGGCGGTTGGCGTGGTCGAGCTTGTGGAAGGCCTCGCGCGGGTCGATGTCCGCGTCGAGCAGCAGCAGGTCGCGCGACATGACCTCGTTCAGCTGCGTGAAGCGGTCCACGCCGGAGAGGTCGGCATCGGTGACCACACCGACCGGGCGGCCGTCCTCGTCCACGACGACGCCCGCGTTGTGGGCGCGCTTGTTCAGCAGCGCCAGCGCGTCGGCGACGGTCTGGTGGGGGGCGAGGACGATCGGGGTGTCGAGCACCAGGTGGCGTCCCTTGACCCAGGAGATGACCTCGGTGACGACCTCGATCGGGATGTCCTGCGGGATGACGACGAGGCCACCGCGGCGGGCGACGGTCTCGGCCATCCGGCGGCCCGCGATCGCCGTCATGTTGGCGACGACGAGCGGGATCGTGGTGCCCGAGCCGTCCGGGGAGGTGAGGTCCACGCCCTGACGCGAGCCGACCGCGGAGCGGCTCGGCACCATGAAGACGTCGTCGTACGTCAGGTCGTACGGGGGCTGGATGTCATTGAGGAAACGCACGTGCTGCACATCCCAGTCGTTCGAGGTGACCCCCGGACAGGTCAGCCAGGGGGAAGAGCACGTACTTCATTGTCCCATGTCAGCCGGTATGCGATGCCCGCACAGATCATCCAGGCTGGTCAGGGGGCAGTTGGTCGGATCCTCCAAGAGCGAGGACGACCGAAAGCGTGGCGTCGAACTGCTGGTAGTGCCCGGCGGCCGACTCCAGGACCTCCTGGGCGATCTCCCACTCGTCGGGCCGCGCCTTCGCGTACTGCCGCCAGCCGCTCACCACGAGCAGTCTGCCCGGGCTGGCGGGCCCCCAGTCGGGGTCGCCCAGCACGTCGGCCAGGGCGTCCCAGTTGCGCCCGAACCACTCCGGCAGGTCGAGGGCGCGGACACAGCGCGCCATGAAGCCGGCCTTGTCCGAGACCCCGGTGAGGTCGAGGTCACTGACCTGCCACCCGGCCGCGCGGCACACCCCCGCGAGAGGACCGTGGGTCATCTCAACACCGCCCTGAACGACTTGTAGTGATCATCGGTGTAGTAGATCTCACCGCCTTGCCCCGTGACAATGCGCCGGGCTCCGCGGTCGCGCTCGCCAGGGGTTTTGACCGTGTACTCGTGGTAATAGCCGCGCTGCTGCTTCGGCAGCAGCCTCTCGAAGTTCCCGAAGACGACGCCGTCCTTGGCGTACGGGAAGGGGCCGCCCTGGTCGATCAGGGCGAGGGTCGCGCGGGCCTCGGCGGGGAGCTGGGCCGCGGTGACGGTCCGCATGCCGCCGACCCAGGACGGAGTCGAGCCGACCACGGAGTCGGCTGCCGGCGTCCGGCTGCCGGTCGACGTCTGGGTGCCGGTCGACGAGCAGCCCGTCAGCAGCACTCCGAGGCACAGGAACAGGCCCGCCAACACGCGGGGGACGGACCGCAGCAGCATGACGTCGATGCTGCCACGGCCGCCCCCGAGCGGCGCGCCGATGGGCCCAGCGGGCCCCTGAAGGGTCACGGCCCGTCCGGGTCCGCCCGGTTGAGGGCCGGACGCGGCGGTGTCCCCGCCGTCATCAGATAGTCCGCGGCCGACGTGTCCGTCACCAGGCTGGTGACGAGCCCGGAGCGCAGCACCGCGTCGATGGCGGCCGCCTTCCGCTGTCCGCCCGCGATGGCGACGACCTCGGGGATGCGCCGCAGCCGGTCGGCCTCGACCGTGATGCAGCGCTCGCCCAGGTCGCGCCCGACCCGGCGCCCCTCGGCGTCGAAGAGGTGCGCGGACATCTCGGCGGCGACACCGAGCGAGGCGTAGTGGGCGCGCTCCTCGTCGCTGAGCATGTCGTGCACCGTGGAGATGCCCGGCTCCCAGGAGCCGATGGAGACACAGGCGACCGTGACCTTGTCGAAGTACTCGAAGGCACGGGCGATCCCGGTCTGGTTGCGCAGCGCGGCCGCGGTGGCCGCGTCGGGCAGCAGCATCGGCGCGTAGATGGGGTGGGCGTCCCCGCCCGACACCTGGGCGGCGCGCCGTACCGCCTCCACCGAGCCGCGCTCGGCGGTCCCGGCGTCGTAGACGCCCGTCAGCTGCACCACGGTGCACGGCGGGAGCCGGTCGAGCGCCGCCGCCATATGGATCGTGGAGCGGCCCCAGGCGAGGCCGAGGACATCACCCTCGTTGACGAGCTCGCCGAGCAGGTCGGCGGCCACTTCTCCGAGGTTCTCGGGATCGGGCGACGACTCCTCGGCCTCGGCCGGGGACTCGACCACGACGGCGTGCCTGAGGCCGTAGCGGGCGCGCAGCGCGTCGGAGCGCTCCGCGTCCAGCTCGGCCGGCACACGGATCTCGATCCTCACCAGATCCCGTTCGAGAGCGGTCTCCAGGACCCGGGCCACCTTGAAGCGGCTGACGCCGAACTCCTCCGCGATCTGGATCTTGGACTTGCCCTCGAGGTAGAAGCGGCGGGCCATGGCCGCCGCCTGCACCAGCTCAGCGGGTCCCATCCGCATGGCTGACCGGCCCGCCGACATACCCGACACGGCGATCTCCTCTTCTGCTGTTCACACTCTCGGTTCGCCGTTCATCCTTGCAGATCCGGCGTACTTGATCAGCCCTGATGGGCGGCGTTCACGTTCCCTTGGTTCAGTGGTCGCACGCCCATGCCGCCTGGGCCGTTGCGGCCTGGGCCTGGGTGCGCAATGCACGTACCGCCTGGGCCGGGTCCGATGCCCCGTACACCGCCGAACCGGCGACGAAAACGTCGGCTCCCGCCTCCGCGCACCGCTCGATGGTGGACGCCGACACACCGCCGTCGACCTGGAGCCACAGTTCGAGGCCGTGCTTGCTGATCAACTCCCGGGTGCGGCGGATCTTGGGGAGCATGATGTCAAGGAACGCCTGTCCGCCGAAACCCGGCTCGACCGTCATGATCAGCAGCATGTCGAGTTCGGGGAGCAGGTCCTCGTACGGCTCGATGGGGGTCGCGGGCTTGAGCGCCATGGACGCCCGGGCGCCCTTGGCCCGGATCTCGCGGGCGAGCCGCACCGGAGCGGCGGCGGCCTCGGCGTGGAAGGTGACGGAACCGGCACCCGCTTCCACGTACTGGGGCGCCCACCGATCGGCGTCCTGAATCATCAGATGGCAGTCCAGCGGGGTGTCCGTCGCACGTGCCAGAGACTCTACGATCGGCACACCGAGCGTGAGGTTCGGTACGAAGTGGTTGTCCATGACGTCGACGTGGAGCCAGTCGGCTCCTTCCACCGCCTTTGCCTCCTGGGCAAGACGGGAGAAGTCGGCGGACAGGATGCTGGGGTTGATCTGCACGGCCATGCCCCAAGACTGCCATGCCTCGGGCCGGTTGCTCGCCTCGGTCCAGACCTGGGCCGTTCCGCGGATGTTCTACGACGACCGGGCGTGCCATGCTGGACGGCCGACCGGGACCAGCCGCGGCTACGGGGGTGGCCATGAAGGACGGGAATCAGCGCCACGTGCGCCAGGGACTCATCGGGTTCGTGTGCGGGCGGCGCGGCAAGTGGCTGATCGTCGGCCTGTGGCTGGTGGCGCTCGTGGTGGCGGCACCGCTCGCCTCCAAACTCACCGACGCCCAGGACAACGACGCGGCCTCCTGGCTGCCCGGGTCCGCCGAGTCCACCCAGGTCCTCAACACGTCCAACAAGTTCCGGCCGGAGCAGATCCCGGCGGTCGTCGTGTACGCCCGCGAGGGCGGGCTGACCGCCCAGGACAAGCAGCGGATCGTCCAGGACGTCCAGCAGATCAAGGCGCTCACGGCCCACGGCGTACGCGGCGCGGAGACGCGCGGCCCCGTCTACGACAAACCGTCCGCACCGAAGGCCGCCCAGATCTACGTCCCGATCACGATGGAGAAGACGGGCTGGGAGGAGCTCGCGCCCGCGGTCGACTCGCTGCGCGACCAAGTCGGCAAGGGCGGGGGCGGGCTCGCGGTGCACATCACCGGACCCGGCGGCACCTCCGCCGACTTCTCCAAGGCCTTCGAGGGCATCGACTCGACCCTGCTGTTCTCGGCGATGGGCGTCGTGATCGTGATGCTGCTGCTCACCTATCGCAGCCTGGCCCTGATCTTCGTCCCGCTGATCGGTGTGGTCGTCGCGCTCTTCACCTCCCAGGCGCTGATCTATCTCCTCGCGAAACACGCGGGTCTGACCGTCAACGGGCAGAGCGCGGGCATCCTCACGGTCCTTGTCTTCGGCGCGGGCACGGACTACGCGCTGCTCCTGGTCGCCCGCTACCGCGAGGAGCTGCGCCGCCACGAGGACCGCCACGAGGCGATGGCCCTCGCCCTGAACCGGGCGGGCCCGGCGGTGCTGGCGTCCGGCGCGACGGTCGTCCTGAGCATGCTGGTGCTGCTCGCCGCCGAGATGAACTCGACGCGGGGCCTCGGCCCGGTGGCCGCGATCGGCGTGTCCATCGCCCTCCTCGCCATGCTCACGCTCTTCCCGGCCCTGCTGCTGGTCTTCGGCCGCTGGATCTTCTGGCCGGCGATCCCACACCTCGGCTCGTCCGATCCGACCGCGAGCGGTGTCTGGGCCCGCATGGGCCGCCGTATCGCCGTCCGCCCGCGCGCCGTCTGGGGCGCCACCGCCCTCGCCCTGGCGGCCCTCTCCTTCGGCCTGCTGCAGATCCACGCCCAGGGCATCGGCAACGCGGACGCGTTCACCGGCAGGCCGGACTCGATCGTCGGGCAGGAGGTGTCCGCGCGGTACTTCCCGGCGGGCAGCGGTGATCCCCTGGTCATCGTCGCCGGCCAGGCCCAGGGCGACCAGGTCAGGAGCGCGGTGGCCGGTACGAAGGGTGTGGTGCCGGACAGCATCAGCGTGCCGGAGGGCACGAAATCCTCGTACGACGGCAAGGTGCTGTTCGAGGCCACGATGACCGCCCCGTCCGACAGCGAGGCCGCCAAACGGACGGTCGAGCGGGTACGGGACGCGGTGCACGCCGTGCCGGACGCCGACGCCAAGGTGGGCGGCGGCACCGCGGCCCTGCTCGACATGGACGCGGCGACCACCCACGACAACATCCTGATCATCCCGGCGGTGCTGCTGGTCGTCCTGCTGATCCTGGGTCTGCTCCTGCGCGCCCTGGTGGCCCCGCTGCTGCTGATCGGGACGGTCGTCCTGTCCTTCGCGGCGGCCCTCGGCGCCAGCGCGCTCGCCTTCAGGCACCTCTTCGACTACGCGGGCGAGCAGACGGACTTCCCGCTGTTCGTGTTCGTGTTCCTGGTCGCCCTCGGCATCGACTACAACATCTTCCTGAGCACCCGGATCCGCGAGGAGGCGGGCCACCAGGGCACCCGCACGGGCGTGGTGACGGGCCTGGCGGCGACGGGCGCGGTCATCACCTCCGCGGGCCTGGTCCTGGCGGGCACCTTCGCCGCCCTCGCCACCCTCCCGATGGTCGCCTTCGCCGAGATCGGCTTCGCCGTCGCCCTGGGCGTGCTCCTGGACACCTTCATCGTCCGGTCGATCCTGGTGACGTCCCTGTTCCTGGACGTCGGACCGAAGGTGTGGTGGCCGCACCGCCTGTCGCACGAGCACACGGCGGCACGGCCCGCGGTGACTTTGTCGGCGACTCCGGAACCGGCGGCACGGCCGGGCGGGCCCTCGGCGGACTAGGACAGGCGGGACTGACCCGGACGCTCTCGGCCGACCGGGAGGTCAGACGGTCAGGCGGTCCGGCGGATCAGTGCCAGATACATGGCGTCCGTCCCGTGCAGATGCGGCCACAGCTGTACGTCGGGGCCGTCGCCCAGGGCCGGTACGCCCGGCAGGAGCGGGCGGGCGTCGAGCAGCTCCGCGGAGCCGCCGTCGTAGTGCTTGAGCACGTCGTCGACGACCGCGCGGGTCTCGGCGAGGTGCGGCGAGCAGGTCGCGTACCCGACGACGCCGCCGACCCGTACGGAGTCGAGCGCCGTGCGCAGCAGCCCGCGCTGGAGCGGCGCGAAGCCGTCCAGATCCTCGGGGCGGCGCCGCCAGCGGGCCTCGGGACGGCGGCGCAGGGCGCCAAGGCCCGTGCAGGGCACGTCCATGAGCACGCGGTCGAAGGTGCCGGGCAGCCACGGCGGACGGGTGCCGTCGGCGGCGATGACCTGGTACGGGCCGGGGTTGCCCGCGAGCGCCTTCGCCACCAGGCCGGCCCGGTGCGGTTGCTTCTCGGAGGCGAGCAGCAGGGCACCGCGTTCGGCGGCGAGCCCGGCGAGCATGGCGGCCTTGCCGCCGGGTCCTGCGCAGCCGTCCAGCCAGGCCTTGTCGGGTCCGTCGAGGGGTGCGTTGGCGAGGGCGAGCGCGACCAGTTGGCTGCCCTCGTCCTGGACGCCCGCACGGCCCTCGCGCACGGCGTCGATGGCGCCCGGCTCACCGCCCTCGGTGAGCCGCACGGCGTAGGGAGACCAGCGCCCCGGCAGCCCGGACTCGTCCCCGACGGCGTCGAGGAGCTCGTCGGCGGTGGAGCGCCCGGGCCGGGCGACGAGCGTGACCTCGGGCCGCTCGTTGTCGGCTTCGAGCAGATCCTCGATCCCGGCACGGCCACCGCCGAGGGAGTCCCACAGCGCGGAGACGACCCAGCGTGGGTGGGAGTGCACGACCGCGAGATGCTCCTCGGGGTCCTCTTCGTAGGGCGGCGCGACCTGCTCCAGCCAGCCGTCGAGATCCTGCTGCGCGACCTTGCGCAGCACGGCGTTGACGAACTTGGCCCGCCCGTCGCCGAGCACGACCCGGGCGAGCTCGACGGAGGCCGACACCGCGGCGTGCGTGGGAATGCGCGTGCCGAGCAGCTGATGCGCACCGAGGCTGAGCACATCGAGCACGGGCGGATCGACTTCCCTGAGCGGCCGGTCGACACAGGCCGCGATGACAGCGTCGTACGTCCCCTGCCGGCGCAGCGTCCCGTACACCAGCTCGGTGGCCAGCGCCGCGTCCCGCCCGTCGAAGTCACCCTTCTCGCGCGCCTTCCGCAGCAGCGGCGGCAGAACGAGGTTCGCGTACGCGTCCCGCTCGTCCACGGCCCGCAGCGCCTCGAAGGCGAGCATACGGACCGGGTCCTTCTGGGGACGGCGGTAGGGCTTGCCGGGCTTGTGCGGCCGACGGGACTGCTCACTCACGAAAAATGTGCTCCGGATCCGGGAAAAGGTGCGTCTATCAGCGTACGCCGAGGGGTTCGTACTGGGGCGGCGCCGGGGTCGTAACCGAGGCCGAGGCGGTGGGCCTGGGCCGAACCGGGCCGGGCCGTGGCCTCGGGCGGTGCGGCGTGGCTGGGGTGGTGGGTTCTGGCCGGGGACGAGCCGGGCCGTGGCCAGGCGCTGGGGCATGGCCGAGGCGGTGGCCCGGCAGGAGGGCGGGGTCGCGGCCGGGGCCAAGCAGGTCGCGTGAAGTCCGCTGCGGTTCCGCAGCGCCCTGAAGGGGCGCGGGGCTGTGACACCATGCGGCTCCGCCGCGTGGGCGCGACCAGCCACGACGGCGCCGCAGACGATCGGCGGCATTTCGCGGCACATCCAGCGGAGCGCTCAGCCCGAGGCCTGGCCGAAGCCGGGGCCAGCCCGAGGCCGGGGCCGAAGGCGGGCGGCGGCCCGGACTCGGCTCCAGCCCTGAGCCGGCCTCGGACCAGGCTCCAGCCCGGGCCGAGGTCAGACCCCCAGCCGCTCCCCGGAGGGAATCCGCACCCCGCGCGCCCAGTCCGCGGCGCGCATCGGCTTCTTGCCCTGGGCCTGGACCCAGAGCAGCTCGACGGCGCACGAACCGGTCCCGACGTACACGTTGTTCTTGCCGACGGACAGCTCGCCCGGGGCGAGGTCCGTGCGGTCGGGCACGGACGCGACCTGGATGAGCTTGAGCCGCTCGCCACGGAAGACGGTCCAGGCACCGGGCGCGGGGGTGCACCCGCGCACGACCCGGTCGACGCGCAGTGCCGGGGCGGACCAGTCGATGTGGGCGTTCTCGACGGCGATCTTCGGCGCCATGGTGATGCCGTCGGCGGGCTGCGGCACGGCCTTGAGGCTGCCGTCCTCGATCCCGTCCATCGTCGCGGCGAGCAGCCCGGACCCGGCGAAGGCGAGCCGGGTGAGCAGGTCCCCGCTGGTGTCGGTGGGCCGGACCTCCTCGGTGACGGTTCCGTACACGGGTCCCGAGTCGAGCCCCTCCTCGATGAGGAAGGTGGAGGCACCGGTGATCTCGTCGCCGGCCATGATCGCGTGCTGCACGGGGGCGGCACCGCGCCACGCGGGCAGCAGGGAGAAGTGCAGATTGACCCAGCCCTGTGCGGGGATGTCGAGGGCGACGCGGGGCAGCAGCGCCCCGTACGCGACGACGGGGCAGCAATCGGGCGCGATCTCCCTGAGCCGGGCCAGGAACTCCTCGTCCCGCGGCTTCACCGGCTTCAGCACCTCGATCCCGGCCTCCTCCGCCCGCTGGGCGACCGGACTCGCGACAAGGTGTCGCCCCCGCCCGGCCGGCGCGTCGGGCCGCGTGACGACAGCGGCGACCTCGTGCCGCCCGGAGGCGATCAGGGCGTCCAGAGCGGGAACGGCGACCTCGGGGGTACCTGCGAAGACAAGCTTCATGGGTGGCGGTTGGCCTCTCGGGCGGGAGTTCGTTACCCCCCGCACACGTGCCGACTGGGCCGGAGTACGGGGCAGCGCACCAGTCTATGCGGCACGGAGGCTCGGGGGCTCGGGAGTTCCGTGCGTGCCATGTCCGAGCGGGCGGAGGCCATGCCCGGGCGGGCCGCGGACACCACGTCCAAGTACGGCCCACGTGCCTTGCTTCACCGAACCACGTGCCTCGCCGGGCCCCTGCGCCTCCGGGTCCTGCGTGTGCCCCCTCAAGCCCCCTGAAGACCGGCAGCCGTCGGCGACGGCCCGCCCCCACGGGAGACCCGTACGTGACACCCGACTCGCACGGGAGGTGCGCGGGTGGGAGAAGAAGCGGGGGCGTACGCCTCAAGACGCGCCCCGTGCATATGCCCTTACGCCCCCAATGCGTGACCAGCGGAGCGTAAACGCGTTGGTCAAGAAAGAGTTGACCACAACGGGCCGCAGTCGCGGCCCGATCCTTTTCAACGCCGGTTCGAGAGGCTTGTTCATGGCCGACCACGCAACCCACGACGCCCAGGCTCGGGCCAGCCTGCACTTGCTGGTGCGGGACATCGAGCGGGTCCGCCGGCAGGTGGACGCACTGCGCACGCTCACCGCCCAACTGGGCAACGTCTACCGCCCGCGCCGCTCCGGCCCCTCCACGGGCTTCGTCGTCTACGGACGCGCTCCCGCCCCGACCGTCCGCCTCGCCCAGGAGCTGCGGGACAGCGTCGAGACCCTGGTCACGGCCGCCGTGGACTTCGACCGCTCACTCGGTTTCTCGTGGGACGCGGTGGGCTCGGCGCTCGGGGTCACCAAACAGGCGGTGCACCGCCGTTACGGCGCCCGCCGCGCCACCGCCCAGGCGGCCGCCGAGGCCGAGCGGGCCACGGAGACATCGGGCACCCGCACGGTAGCCGTCAACACCGGCATCCCCACGGTGCCGACGGTCCCCGCAGCCCGCTCCATGCCGACCCAGCCGACGGCGGGCAGTCCCACCCTCCGCGAAGAGGTCAGGCCCACGGCATTCCCGGGCCCGCGCAACGGCTGACCGCAACGGGCTGACCCACTCCCCGTCTGCCTCCCGGAGCCAACAGCCCCGGGAGGCAGCCCGACGGACAGACCGTCACCCGAAGTTCATGGCCATACCGTCACTCGAAGTTCACGGGCACACCGTCACCCAATGTCCGGCGGATCGACCCGAATCCGTACGGGCTCGCTCCCCCCACGCGCCATCCGCGCCGCCTGCGCGGTCTTCAGCGCGGCCGCGAGCGCGGCACCGCTCCCCGGCGGCACCCGAATGAGCACACGCTCCCAATGCTCCCCGGGCGGCGGCCCGCCAACCCGCCGCGGACGCCCGGCCTCCGTGACGGCCATCGGCACGGGCCCCAACACCTCCGCGTCGCGAGGCAGTTCGGCCGCGGCCAGAAACCCGGCGAGGGCCTCCGGCGTACCGGAGACGGCCGCCATCCGTGAGACAGGCGGAAACCCCAGCTCGGCCCGCTCGGCGAGCTCACGCACCGCGTGCCCGACCGGATCCCACCGTACGAGCGCCTGAACGGGCCGCAGGGTCGGCTCGGCGACGACCACCACCGTGCCCCCGGCCCCCTGCGGACGGACGAGCGACGCAGCCGCCATCCACCGCCGCAACGCGTCCTCACCGGCCCGCAGATCGGGCCGCCCGAGCATCGCCCAGCCGTCGAGCAGCAACGCTGCGGCATACCCGCCCTCGGCAACGGGCTCGGCCCCAGGCGTACTGACGACAAGGGCGGGCGCCTCGGACACCGTGTCCAACACCTGCTCCCGCCCGGACGTCCGCACCGCCACGGCCGGAAACGCCCGCCCCAGCTCCTCGGCGGTACGCCGCGCCCCGACGATCTGCGCCCGCAGCCGGAACCCGCCGCACTCGGGGCAGTGCCAGGCCGCCTCGTCCCGCCCGCACCACGCGCACCTCAGCACCCCGGCGTCCTGCCCCTCCAACGGCCCGGCGCAGTGCCGGCACCGCGCGGGCGCCCGGCATTGCGCACACGCCATCCGGGGCACATACCCCCGCCGGGGCACCTGCACGAGCACGGGCCCCTGCCGCAGCCCCTCCCTGACGACCTGCCAGGCGAGCGTGGGCAGCCGCGCGGCCCGAGCGGCCTCGTCCCGCGCGAGATCCCCGTCCCCCACGGTCCGCACGAGTGGCGCGGTCCCCCGCACCTGCTCCCGCTCCGCGACCAGCGGCAGCGCCCATCCGCTCTCGACGAGCTGTGCCGCCTCGACGGTGCAGCTCCAACTCCCCAGCAGAAAGGCACACTTGTCATGGGCGGCCCTCAGCAGCAGCACTTCCCGCGCATGCGGCTGGGGCGCGTGCGGCTCGCTGTGGCTGCCGTCCCCGTCGTCCCAGATGACGACGAGCCCCAGATCCCGCACAGGCGCGAACATGGCGGCCCGGGTCCCGACAACGGCCCGTACGGACCCACGCCGCACGGCCAGCCACTCCCGATACCGCTTCTCGGGCCCGGCCTCGGCGGTGAGCACCGCATGGCGCCCTTCCCCCAGCAACGAGGAGAGCGCGACGTCCACACGCGCCACGGCCCGCCCGTCCGGTACGACGACGAGCGCGCCCCGCCCCGAGGCGAGCGTCGCGCCCACGGCCCTGGCGATTTCCTCGGCCCAGCCGGGCCCGGGCAACGCGTTCCACACGGCCCGCGGTGCCCCGCCCGCGGCGAGCGATTCCAGAAAGGCCGCCCCCCGCCCGTACCGCACCCAGGACCCGACCGCGGGCACACCGGGAACCGGCAACGGCGCGGGCGAGGGCTTCTGTTCGGCCCGCGCGTTCCTCGGCGGCACCGCGAGTTGCAGCACATCGGCGAGACTGCCCGCATACCGGTCGGCGACGGCCCGTGCGAGCCCGAGCAGCTCGGGCCCGAGGACAGGCTCGGGAGACACCACCTGAGCCAGCGCGGCGAGCGGCCCGGAGTAGTCGGACTCGGCGAGCCGCTCGACGAGAAACCCGTCGATCAGCCCACCACCCTCACGTCGCCCGCCCCGCACATTGCGTCCCCCGGCGCCGAAGCGCACCCGGACCCGCACCCCCGGCTGAGCGGCCTCGTCCAACTCCTCGGGCACCGCGTAGTCGAAGTACCGGTCGAGATGCAGCACACCCTTGTCGACCAGCACACGCGCGACGGGCCGCTCCTTGGCAAGCGCGGCCCCCCGCCACGTCCGCGGCTTCGCCTTCGGCTCCCTGGCCTTGCGCACACCCTCACGAATCAGCGCAAGCTGCTCGGGCGGCGCACCCTCCGCGCCACCCTCACCCCGCCCATTCGCGCTGCTCACAGCAACATTCCTACCAGACCGCACTGACACCGCCGCCCGCCCGAGATCAACCCGGCCGCGGATCACGAACGCCCTGCGGGCGCGTCTGCCACGGGCCACTCGGCCATACCCGTCCAGGACCGGCAGCAGGATTCGAACCTGCCCGGAACACCACCCGACGGCACCGACGCAGGAAACGGCGAGGCCCGGCGCCCCCAAAGGGCACCGGGCCTCGCCGAACAGCTGGTTCTACAGGCCGGCGGCCTTGCGCAGCGCGTCCACCCGGTCCGTGCGCTCCCACGTGAAGTCGGGCAGCTCGCGGCCGAAGTGGCCGTACGCGGCGGTCTGGGAGTAGATCGGGCGCAGCAGGTCGAGGTCGCGGATGATGGCCGCCGGGCGGAGGTCGAAGACCTCGGTGATGGCGGTCTCGATCTTCTCGGCGTCGACCTTGGCGGTGCCGAACGTCTCGACGAAGAGGCCGACGGGCTCGGCCTTGCCGATGGCGTAGGCGACCTGGACCTCGCAGCGGGAGGCGAGGCCCGCGGCGACGACGTTCTTCGCGACCCAGCGCATCGCGTACGCCGCCGAGCGGTCGACCTTGGACGGGTCCTTGCCGGAGAAGGCGCCGCCGCCGTGGCGGGCCATGCCGCCGTACGTGTCGATGATGATCTTGCGGCCGGTCAGGCCGGCGTCGCCCATCGGGCCGCCGATCTCGAAGCGGCCGGTGGGGTTGACCAGGAGGCGGTAGCCCTCGGTCTCCAGCTTGATGCCGTCGTCGAGGAGGGCCTTCAGCTCCGGCTCGACCACGAACTCGCGGATGTCGGGCGCGAGGAGGGAGTCCAGGTCGATGTCGCTCGCGTGCTGCGAGGAGACGACGACCGTGTCCAGGCGGACCGCCTTGTCACCGTCGTACTCGATGGTGACCTGGGTCTTGCCGTCCGGGCGGAGGTAGGGGATCGTGCCGTTCTTGCGGACCTCGGACAGCCGCTTGGACAGCTTGTGCGCCAGGTGGATCGGCAGCGGCATCAGATTCGGCGTCTCGTCCGTCGCGTACCCGAACATCAGGCCCTGGTCGCCGGCACCCTGCTTGTCCAGCTCGTCCTCGTCGCCCTCGACACGCTGCTCGTACGCCGTGTCGACGCCCTGCGCGATGTCCGGGGACTGGGAGCCGATCGACACCGACACGCCACAGGAAGCGCCGTCGAAGCCCTTCTTCGACGAGTCGTAGCCGATCTCCAGGATCTTGTCCCGGACCAGCTGGGCGATCGGCGCGTAAGCCTTGGTCGTGACCTCGCCGGCCACATGCACCAGGCCGGTCGTGATCAGCGTCTCCACGGCGACCCGGGACGTCGGGTCCTCGCGCAGAAGCGCATCGAGAATGGTGTCGCTGATCTGGTCAGCGATCTTGTCGGGGTGACCCTCGGTCACAGACTCCGAGGTGAACAGGCGACGGGACACAACGCTCCCTGAGGTTGCAGCGGCTGCTGGCTGATCATTGGCGGACGTGACGAGAGCTGCGCTCGGCGTCGTCCGAGAACAGTTTATCGGTCGCACTCGCCCGCAGACCCCTCTGTCTCGCTTCTCGGAAGCGCTGTGACCTGCGGCACGCGCATTCTGCGCCATGACGCCGGGTCTCCACCAGAGTCGCCGCAGCCGTTTTCGCGCGGATGGAGGCGACTGTTGAGGTGAATGAGACATTCACCTCAGACGGCGTGTCACCAGGTCCCACACGATATCGGCCAGAGCTTCCTTGGGTCCGTACGGCACCGGGGTCTCGCTGCCGTCGGCTCCCAGCACCACGGCCTCGTTCTCCTCGGAACCGAAGGTCTTGCGCTCCCCCACCTCGTTCACGACGAGGAGGTCGCATCCCTTGCGCTCCAGTTTCGTACGACCGTTGGCGAGGACGTCGTCCGTCTCGGCGGCGAAGCCGACAATCACCTGGCCGGGGCGCGCACGGTCCGCCGATATCTCCGCGAGGACGTCCGGATTACGGATCAGAACGACCGGCTCCGGTTCCTGGCCGTCCTTCTTCTTGATTTTCCCGGCCGCGTACGCCGCCGGGCGGAAGTCCGCCACGGCCGCGGCCATCACCACGGCGTCGGCGTCCGGGGCCGCCTTCAGCACCGCCTCGCGCAGCTGCACGGCGGTCCCCACCTGGACGACGTCCACGCCCGCCGGGTCCGGCAGTCCGGTGTTCGCGGCGATCAGCGTGACCCGGGCGCCCCGCGCGGCCGCGGTGCGGGCGAGAGCGTACCCCTGCTTGCCGGAGGAGCGGTTGCCGAGGAAGCGGACCGGGTCGAGCGGCTCGCGCGTGCCGCCCGCGCTGACGACGACGTGACGGCCGGCGAGATCCGGCTCGGTGACGCCGCGTGCGAGGACGCGGCGACAGATCTCGAAGATCTCCCCCGGGTCGGGCAGCCGGCCCTTGCCGGTGTCCACGCCGGTCAGACGCCCCACCGCGGGCTCGATGACGACGGCGCCGCGGCGGCGCAGCGTCGCCACGTTCTCCTGAGTGGCCGGGTGTTCCCACATCTCGGTGTGCATGGCGGGCGCGAAGACGACCGGACAGCGAGCGGTGAGCAGGGTGTTCGTGAGGAGGTCGTCGGCCAGGCCGTGGGCCGCCTTGGCCAGCATGTCGGCCGTCGCGGGGGCCACGACCACCAGGTCGGCGTGCTGTCCGATGCGGACGTGCGGGACCTCGTGGACGTCCGACCAGACCTCGGTGGAGACGGGGTGGCCGGAGAGCGCGGACCAGGTGGCGGCGCCGACGAAGTGCAGCGCGGACTCGGTGGGGACGACCCGTACGTCGTGGCCCGACTCCGTCAGCCTGCGCAGCAGCTCACAGGCCTTGTACGCGGCGATGCCACCGCTGACCCCCAGAACGACCTTCGGCTTGCCCACCAGGGCCTCCCCGCACTCGAGACACGCACGCCCCGGCTCGAAGACGTACGACTCCATGACACACCACAGGCCCGACAGTCGCGCCGCCGGGCCTGGGATGAGGAAATAAACAGTGACTACTGCGCGGGGCCCTCAACGGCCTCGGACGTCAGCAGACCCGCGTTGATCTCACGCAGGGCGATGGAGAGCGGCTTCTCGTGGACGTGGGTGTCCACGAGCGGACCGACGTACTCGAGGAGGCCCTCGCCGAGCTGGGAGTAGTACGCGTTGATCTGACGGGCGCGCTTGGCGGCGTAGATCACGAGGCTGTACTTCGAGTCGGTGGCCTCAAGAAGCTCGTCGATCGGAGGGTTGATGATGCCCTCGGGCGCGGTGATGGAAGAGGACACGCTCTGCCTTCCGAAAGGTGGAAAAAGACCTGAAAGATCAAACAACTTCCATCAAGGCTAGCAGCTCGCGTGCTACGTCCTCGACCGAGGTGTTGACCAGGGTGACATCGAACTCCGGCTCGGCCGCCAGCTCGATCTTGGCCGCCTCCAGGCGGCGCTCGATCACCTCGGGCGGCTCGGTGCCCCGCCCGGTGAGCCTGCGCACCAGCTCCTCCCAGGAGGGAGGAGCCAGGAACACGAGCTGGGCCTCGGGCATGGACTCACGGACCAGCCGGGCGCCCTGGAGGTCGATCTCCAGGAGGACCGGCTCACCCGCCTCCAGCCGCTCCAGGACGGCCGCACGCGGCGTCCCGTAACGGTTGCCGGCGAATTCGGCCCACTCCAGGAGCTCGCCGTTGGCGATCAGCTTGTCCATCTCCTCGTCGGAGACGAAGAAGTAGTGGACACCATGCTTCTCACCGGGGCGCGGCTTGCGGGTCGTCGCCGACACCGAGAGCCAGACCTCGGGGTGTTCCTTGCGCATATGGGCGACGACCGTGCTCTTGCCGACCCCTGAGGGGCCGGAGAGCACGGTCAGCCGCGGACGTTCACTCATGCAGCGATTATTCCAGCAATCCCGGTATGCCCAGGACTCAGGCGCCGGAGCCGCCGAACTCACGCTCCAAGGAGGCGATCTGGTTCGAGCCGAGGCCACGCACGCGGCGGCTCTCGGAGATCCCGAGTCGCTCCATGATCTGCTTGGCGCGGACCTTGCCCACGCCCGGCAGGGACTCGAGGAGAGCGGAGACCTTCATCTTGCCGATGACGTCATTCTCCTGGCCCTGCTTGATGACCTCGTGAAGGGAGGCGCCGGAGTGCTTGAGTCGATTCTTGACCTCGGCCCGCTCCCGGCGAGCCGCGGCGGCCTTTTCGAGCGCGGCTGCGCGCTGTTCAGGGGTAAGGGGCGGAAGAGCCACGCCTACGTCACCTCGGATGTCGATCTGTCGGATACGGACCGGTGAGGAACCTAGTCGCCCCACACCTGGGGAGCCACGAGCAACACGCTTGCCCGTTCACCCTGCGTCGGAGACTAGCGGGCAAGTCCGCCAGAGTCAGCGAGAACAGCGGAAAAGTCCTGGTCAGCCTCCCTGGAGCCCGACATTTCCGACATACTGCCCCGGATTTGAGGATGTATTCAGACTCGAGGCACTCCGAAGACACTCATCGGAGGACTGCCGAGCGGCTGTCGGAGGACTCAGGCGGCCGTCACAGCCGCCCGGATCTCCTCCGCGAAGCGCTCCGCGGACTCACGCAGCGCGACCACGTCGGGACCGTGACGCAGAACACCCCGGCTGACGTTCGGGACGACATTGCGCACCGCCGCCCCGAAGACACCCGCCAGATCGGCGGCCGTGGCCCCCTGGGCGCCGATTCCGGGTGCAAGGAGAGGTCCGTTGATGTCCAGGTCGTAGGAGGAGAGGTCGCCCAGCGTGGCGCCGACGACCGCGCCGAAGGATCCCAGGGGCGTCTCCCCCGTGTTCTCGGCGGCCAGGTGCGCGAGCATCGTCGCTCCGACGTTCCGGCCGTCCCCGCGGACCGCGTGCTGCACCTCGCCGCCCTCCGGGTTGGAGGTGAGCGCGAGCACGAAGAGCCCGGCCCCGCTCTCGCGCGCCAGCTCCACCGCGGGCTTCAGCGAGCCGTAGCCCAGATACGGCGACACGGTCAGCGCGTCCGAGAAGAGCGGCGCGTCCTTGCGCAGGAAGGTCTCCGCGTACGCGGCCATGGTCGAGCCGATGTCGCCACGCTTGGCGTCCATCACGACCAGCGCCCCGGCCGCCCGCGCCTCCTCGACCGACTTCTCCAGGACGGCGATCCCGCGCGACCCGAAGCGCTCGAAGAACGCGCTCTGCGGCTTGAGGACGGCGACCCGGTCGGCCAGCGCCTCGACGACCGTGCGGCTGAAGCGCTCCAGGCCCGCGATGTCGTCGTTCAGACCCCAGTCGCCGAGCAGGGAGGCGTGCGGGTCGATGCCCACGCACAGCGGGCCGCGCTCGTCCATGGCACGGCGAAGACGTGCGCCAAAGGGTTCCAGGCTCATGCGGACTTCCTCACGTCGGCGCCGACCGCGTCGGCGAGGGTGGCGTACGGGCTCGTACGGAGGCGCGCGGCGAGCCCCTTGTGGATGGCGCGGCCCCAGAAGGGGCCCTCGTAGATGAAGGCGCTGTAGCCCTGCACCAGCGTGGCGCCGGCCAGGATGCGCTGCCAGGCGTCCTCGGCGTTCTCGATGCCGCCGACGCCCACCAGGGTGATGCGGTCGCCCACGCGCGCGTAGAGGCGGCGCAGCACCTCCAGGGAGCGTGCCTTCAGCGGGGCGCCGGAGAGTCCCCCGGTCTCCTTGACCAGAGAGGGCCCGGACTTCAAACCGAGTCCCTCGCGCGCGATGGTGGTGTTCGTGGCGATGATCCCGTCCAGGCCGAGCTCGACGGCCAGGTCGGCGACCGCGTCGACGTCCTCGTCGGCGAGGTCGGGCGCGATCTTGACGAGGAGCGGCACACGCCGGTCGGTGACCGCACGGTCGGCGGCCTCGCGGACGGCGCTCAGGAGGGGCCGCAGCGCCTCCGTGGCCTGGAGATTGCGCAGGCCCGGCGTGTTCGGCGAGCTCACATTGACCACGAGATAGTCGGCGTGCCGGGCGAGCCGCTCGGTCGACTTCACGTAGTCGCCGACGGCCTCCTCCTCGGGGACGACCTTGGTCTTGCCGATGTTGACGCCCACGACGGTCCTGAAGACGGGCGTACGAGCCCCCAGGCGCTCGCTGACGGCCGCGGAACCCTCGTTGTTGAACCCCATGCGGTTGATCAGCGCCCGGTCCGGCACAAGGCGGAACAGCCGCTTCTTGGGGTTGCCGGGCTGCGGCTCCCCCGTCACGGTGCCGATCTCGATGTGGTCGAAGCCGAGCATCGACATCCCGTCGACGGCGACCGCGTTCTTGTCGAAGCCGGCCGCGAGCCCGAACGGGCCGTGCATCCGCAGCCCGAACGCCTCGGTCCGCAGTTCCTTGAAGCGGGGCGCGAGCGCGGCGGCGATGAAGGTGCGCAGCACGGGGATGCGGACGGCGAGCCGGATCCAGCGGAAGGCCAGATGGTGGGCCTGCTCCGGGTCCATCCGCTTGAAGACGAGGTTGAAGAAGAGCTTGTACATGGTCATGTCCTCGAAAGAGCCCGGTGAAGGGGTCTGGAGAGCCCGGTGAAGGGGCCTCATGAAGAGGGGGACACCGTTTCCGGTGTCCCCCTCAGGGCTGCTAGTCGCGGGCCGCGGTCAGATGCTCGGCGTGTTCCTGGAGTGAACGCACGCCCACGTCACCGTGGTTGAGCGCGTCGATGCCCTGGACGGCGGCGGCGAGCGCCTGGACCGTCGTCAGGCACGGCACGGACCGGGCCACGGCGGCCGTACGGATCTCGTAGCCGTCGAGGCGGCCACCGGTGCCGTACGGCGTGTTGACGATGAGGTCGACCTGGCCGTCGTGGATGAGCTGGACGATGGTCTTCTCGCCGTTCGGGCCCTCGCCCTCGCTCTGCTTGCGCACGACCGTGGCGTTGAGGCCGTTGCGCTTGAGCACCTCGGCCGTACCGGACGTGGCGAGCAACTCGAAGCCGTGGGCGACGAGTTCACGCGCCGGGAAGATCATCGAGCGCTTGTCGCGGTTGGCGACCGAGATGAAGGCACGGCCCTTGGTCGGCAGCGGACCGTACGCGCCCGCCTGGGACTTGGCGTACGCCGTGCCGAACACCGAGTCGATGCCCATGACTTCACCGGTGGAGCGCATCTCCGGGCCGAGCACCGTGTCGACGCCGCGCCCGTGGATGTCGCGGAACCGCGACCACGGCATGACGGCTTCCTTGACGGAGATCGGCGCGTCCAGCGGGAGCGTGCCGCCGTCGCCGTTGGCGGGCAGCAGCCCCTCGGCGCGCAGTTCGGCGACGGTCGCGCCCAGCGAGATCCGGGCGGCGGCCTTCGCCAGCGGCACCGCGGTCGCCTTCGAGGTGAAGGGGACGGTGCGCGAGGCACGCGGGTTGGCTTCGAGGACGTACAGGATGTCGCCCGCCATGGCGAACTGGATGTTGATCAGTCCGCGGACCCCGACACCCTTCGCGATGGCCTCGGTGGAGGCCCGCAGGCGCTTGATGTCGAACCCGCCGAGCGTGATCGGGGGCAGCGCGCACGCCGAGTCGCCGGAGTGGATACCGGCCTCCTCGATGTGCTCCATGACGCCGCCGAGGTAGAGCTCCTCGCCGTCGTACAGCGCGTCGACGTCGATCTCGATCGCGTCGTCGAGGAACCGGTCGACCAGGACGGGCCGGGAGGGGCTGATCTCGGTCGACTCGGCGATGTAGGACGACAGCCGCGTCTCGTCGTACACGATCTCCATGCCGCGCCCGCCGAGCACGTACGACGGCCGTACGAGGACGGGGTAGCCGATCTCGTCGGCGATGGCCTTGGCCCCGGCGAACGTGGTGGCCGTGCCGTGCTTGGGGGCCGGGAGTCCGGCCTCCGCGAGGACCTGCCCGAAGGCACCGCGGTCCTCGGCGGCGTGGATCGCCTCGGGGGGCGTACCGACGATCGGCACGCCGTTGTCCTTGAGCGCCTGCGCCAGGCCCAGCGGCGTCTGGCCGCCGAGCTGCACGATCACACCCGCGACCGGACCGGCCAGCGTCTCCGCGTGGACGATCTCCAGCACGTCTTCGAGCGTCAGCGGCTCGAAGTACAGGCGGTCGGAGGTGTCGTAGTCCGTGGAGACGGTCTCGGGGTTGCAGTTGACCATCACGGTCTCGTAGCCGGCGTCGCTGAGCGCGAAGGAGGCGTGGACGCAGGAGTAGTCGAACTCGATGCCCTGGCCGATGCGGTTCGGGCCGGAGCCGAGGATGATGACGGCCGGCTTCTCGCGGGAGGCGACCTCCGTCTCCTCGTCGTAGGAGGAGTAGAAGTACGGCGTATTGGCCGCGAACTCGGCGGCGCAGGTGTCGACCGTCTTGTACACCGGGCGCACGCCCAGCGCGTGCCGCACCTCGCGCACGACGTCCTCGCGGAGCCCGCGGATCTCGGCGATCTGCGCGTCGGAGAAGCCGTGCCGCTTGGCCTCGGCGAGCAGCTCCGGTTCCAGCTTGTCGGCCGCGGCCAGCTCGTCCGCGATCTCCTTGATCAGGAACAGCTGGTCGACGAACCACGGGTCGATCTTCGTCGACTCGAAGACCTCCTCGGGCGTGGCGCCCGCGCGGATGGCCTGCATGACGGTGTTGATGCGCCCGTCGGTCGGCCGCACGGCCTCCGCCAGCAGCTCACTCTTGTCGCCCGGCTCGCCGACGAAGGTGAACTGGCTGCCCTTCTTCTCCAGCGAGCGCAGCGCCTTCTGCAGCGCCTCGGTGAAGTTGCGGCCGATCGCCATGGCCTCGCCGACCGACTTCATGGTCGTGGTGAGGGTGGAGTCGGCGCTCGGGAACTTCTCGAAGGCGAAGCGCGGGGCCTTGACCACGACGTAGTCGAGCGTCGGCTCGAAGGACGCCGGGGTCTTCTCGGTGATGTCGTTCGGGATCTCGTCGAGCGTGTAGCCGACGGCGAGCTTCGCGGCGATCTTGGCGATCGGGAAGCCGGTCGCCTTGGAGGCGAGGGCCGAGGAGCGGGACACGCGCGGGTTCATCTCGATGACGATGACCCGGCCGTCCTCGGGGTTCACCGCGAACTGGATGTTGCAGCCGCCGGTGTCGACGCCGACCTCGCGGATGACCGCGATGCCGATGTCGCGCAGGATCTGGTACTCGCGGTCGGTGAGCGTCATCGACGGGGCAACGGTGATCGAGTCACCGGTGTGCACGCCCATGGGGTCGAAGTTCTCGATGGAGCAGACGACCACGACGTTGTCGTGCTTGTCGCGCATCAGCTCCAGCTCGTACTCCTTCCAGCCGAGGATGGACTCCTCCAGGAGCACCTCGGTGGTCGGGGAGAGCGTCAGGCCCTGACCGGCGATGCGGCGCAGCTCCTCCTCGTCGTGCGCGAAGCCGGAGCCGGCGCCGCCCATGGTGAAGGAGGGGCGGACGACGACGGGGTAGCCGCCGAGCGTCTCGACGCCCCCGAGCACGTCGTCCATGGAGTGGCAGATCACGGACCGGGCGGACTCGCCGTACCCGATCTTCGCGTTCACCGCTTCCACGACGCCCTTGAAGAGGTCGCGGTCCTCGCCCTTGTTGATCGCCTCGACGTTGGCGCCGATGAGCTCGACGCCGTACTTCTCGAGGGTCCCGGACTCGTGCAGCGAGATGGCGGTGTTGAGCGCCGTCTGACCGCCGAGGGTGGGCAGCAGGGCGTCCGGCCGCTCCTTGGCGATGATCTTCTCGACGAACTCGGGAGTGATCGGCTCGACGTACGTGGCGTCGGCGATCTCCGGGTCGGTCATGATCGTCGCCGGGTTGGAGTTGACCAGGATGACCCTGAGCCCCTCGGCGCGCAGGATGCGGCACGCCTGGGTGCCGGAGTAGTCGAACTCGGCGGCCTGGCCGATGACGATCGGGCCGGAGCCGATGACCAGGACGGACTGGATATCGGTGCGCTTAGGCACGCTGGCCCTCCATCAGGGATACGAAGCGGTCGAACAGGTAGGCGGCGTCGTGCGGGCCCGCTGCCGCTTCGGGGTGGTACTGGACGCTGAAGGCCGGCTGGTCGAGGAGGTGAAGCCCCTCGACGACCTGGTCGTTCAGGCAGACGTGGGAGACCTCGGCGCGGCCGTAGGGGGTCTCGGAGACCTTGTCGAGCGGGGCGTCGACGGCGAAGCCGTGGTTGTGCGCGGTGACCTCGACCTTGCCGGTCGTGCGGTCCTGCACGGGCTGGTTGATGCCGCGGTGGCCGTACTTCAGCTTGTAGGTGCCGAAGCCGAGCGCGCGGCCCAGGATCTGGTTGCCGAAGCAGATGCCGAAGAGCGGCGTCTTGCGGGCGAGCACTTCCTGCATGACGGCCACCGGGCCGTCGGCGGTCGCCGGGTCACCGGGGCCGTTGGAGAAGAAGACACCGTCGGGGTTCACGGCGTACACGTCCTCGGCCGTGGCCGTCGCGGGCAGCACGTGCACCTCGATGCCGCGCTCGGCCATACGGTGCGGGGTCATGCCCTTGATGCCCAGGTCGACGGCGGCGACGGTGAACTTCTTCTCCCCGATGGCCGGGACGACGTACGTCTCCTTGGTGGCGACCTCGGCGGCGAGGTTCGCGCCCGCCA
Source organism: Streptomyces sp. NBC_00775 (assembly GCF_036347135.1). Taxonomy (NCBI): domain Bacteria; kingdom Bacillati; phylum Actinomycetota; class Actinomycetes; order Kitasatosporales; family Streptomycetaceae; genus Streptomyces; species Streptomyces sp. NBC_00775. The sequence goes on along the minus strand of NZ_CP108938.1, from coordinate 8,963,779 downwards.
TCTCGGGCGCCTGACGGACCTCGGCGAGCATCGTGCCCTCGTCGGGCAGCGCGTTGCCGGAGAAGATGCCGACCCGCATGGCGCCGCGCTCGCGCAGGTGGCGGGTGAGCGCACGCGTGTCGATGCCGCTGATGCCGACGACGCCCTGCTTGCGGAGCTCCTCGTCCAGCGAGCGCCGGGAGCGCCAGTTGGAGGGCACGCGCGCGGGGTCGCGTACGACGTAGCCCGCGACCCAGATCCGCTGCGACTCGGGGTCCTCGTCGTTGACGCCGGTGTTGCCGATGTGCGGGGCGGTCATCACGACGACCTGGCGGTGGTACGACGGGTCGGTGAGGGTCTCCTGGTAGCCGGTCATGCCGGTGGAGAACACCGCTTCGCCGAAGGTCTCCCCCACGGCCCCGTAGGCGCGGCCACGGAACATCCGGCCGTCCTCCAGGACGAGTACGGCGGGAGCTGCCTTGTGCCTCTGCGAGGCGACTCCCTGGATGGAGGTCGTCATCGTGCGCCTTCCGTTTCCGTCTTGTTGATCATGTTGGTCAGGGTCTCGACCCACCTGTTGTGCTCGGCCGCGCGGTCCGAGCGGAACCCGGAGTCGATCAGCTTGTCACCGTGCGCCCATGTGACGATGAGCAGTCCGCCCTCGCTGAGGACCTTGCCGGCGATTCCCTTGCCGAGCAGGGCCTCGCGCAGCGCCTCGGCCGGGATGAAGAAGTCGGTGGCCCCGGGGCGTACGACGTCCAGTCCCGCGTCCGTCAGCGTGAGCTCGACCCGGCTGCGGGTGCCCAGGCCGTGCGCCACGATACGGTCGAGCCACTGCCCGGCGGTGGTGGAACCGTGGTAGCGGCCGCTCATGCTCAGTCTCGCCGGGCCCGGATCTTCCGGCGCGGTGGGGAGCTCGGGCAGGTCACCCTGGAGGGTGCCGCGCCACTTCCAGCCCTCGCGCATCAGCCAGTAGACGAGGGCGACGAAGAGGGCCAGGCCGACGAGCCAGCCGGCCCGGGCGGCCCAGTCGGTCACTTCCGCCGACTTCTGTTCGGCGGCCATCGGGATGAGAGGTGTCACGCGAGCTTCCCGTCGACGAGGGTGGCCTTGCCCCGCAGCCAGGTGTGCGTGACCCGGCCCGGCAGCTCACGGCCCTCGTAGGGAGTGTTGCGGCTGCGCGAGGCGAAGCCCGCGGGGTCCACGGCCCCACGGTATTCCGTGTCGACCAGCGTGAGGTTGGCGGGCTCACCTGCCGAGACGGGACGGCCGTGGCCCTGCGCCTGGCCGATCTGCGCGGGCTTGACGGACATGCGGTCGGCGACACCGGCCCAGTCGAGCAGTCCGGTCTCGACCATCGTCTGCTGCACGACGGACAGTGCGGTCTCGAGCCCCACCATGCCCATGGCGGCGGCGGCCCACTCGCAGTCCTTGTCCTCGTGCGGGTGCGGGGCGTGGTCGGTGGCGACGATGTCGATCGTGCCGTCGGCGAGGGCCCCGCGCAGGGCCATGACGTCACGCTCGGTGCGCAGCGGCGGGTTGACCTTGTAGACCGGGTTGTACGTGCGGGCCAGCTCGTCGGTGAGGAGCAGGTGGTGCGGGGTGACCTCGGCGGTGACGTCGATGCCGCGGGACTTGGCCCAGCGCACGATCTCGACGCTGCCGGCGGTCGACAGGTGGCAGATGTGGACGCGGGAGCCGACGTGCTCGGCGAGCAGGACGTCCCGGGCGATGATCGATTCCTCGGCCACCGCCGGCCAGCCGCCGAGCCCCAGCTCGGCGGAGACGACGCCCTCGTTCATCTGGGCGCCCTCGGTGAGGCGGGGCTCCTGCGCGTGCTGCGCGACCACACCGCCGAAGGCCTTCACGTATTCGAGCGCCCGGCGCATGATCACGGCGTCGTCCACGCACTTGCCGTCGTCGGAGAAGACGGTCACCCCGGCCGCTGACTCGTGCATCGCGCCCAGCTCGGCGAGCTTCTTGCCCTCCAGGCCGACCGTGACGGCGCCGATGGGCTGCACATCGCAGTAGCCGTGCTCCTGGCCGAGCCGGTAGACCTGCTCGACCACACCGGCGGTGTCGGCGACCGGGAAGGTGTTGGCCATGGCGAACACGGCGGTGTAGCCGCCGCTCGCCGCCGCCCGGGTACCGGTCAGCACGGTCTCGGAGTCCTCGCGGCCCGGCTCGCGCAGATGGGTGTGCAGGTCGACGAGACCGGGGAGCAGCACCTTGCCGTCGGCCTCGACGACCTCGGCGCCCTCGGCCGAGAGGCCGGTACCGACCGCCTCGATGACAGCACCGTCGATCAGCACGTCCTGCGGCTCGCCGCCGAGCACCTTCGCACCGCGGATCAGGATCTTGCTCATGGTCTTACTTCTCCTCGGTACGGGTGTGGGTGACGGCGGGCTCGTTGCCGCCAAGGAGCAGGTACAGCACGGCCATCCGGATCGAGACTCCGTTGGCGACCTGCTCGACGACGGTGCAGCGCTCGGAGTCGGCGACCTCGGCGGTGATCTCCATGCCGCGGACCATCGGGCCGGGGTGCATCACGATGGCGTGCTCGGGCATCTTGGCCATGCGCTCGCCGTCGAGGCCGTAGCGCCGCGAATACTCGCGCTCGGTCGGGAAGAACGCCGCGTTCATCCGCTCGCGCTGGACACGCAGCATCATCACCGCGTCGGACTTGGAGAGGGTGCTGTCGAGGTCGTACGAGATCTCGCAGGGCCAGGTCTCGACGCCGACCGGCACCAGGGTGGGCGGGGCGACGAGGGTGACCTCGGCGCCGAGGGTGTGCAGCAGGTCGACGTTGGAGCGGGCGACCCGGCTGTGCAGGACGTCGCCGACGATCGTGATGCGCTTGCCGGCCAGGTCCTGTCCTATCCCGGCGTCCCGGCCGACGAGGCGTCGGCGCATGGTGAAGGCGTCGAGCAGGGCCTGCGTGGGGTGCTGGTGGGTGCCGTCGCCCGCGTTGATGACGGCGGCGTCGATCCAGCCGGAGGTGGCGAGCCGGTACGGGGCTCCGGAGGCGCCGTGCCGGATGACGACGGCGTCGACGCCCATGGCTTCGAGGGTCTGGGCGGTGTCCTTGAGGGACTCGCCCTTGGAGACGCTCGACCCCTTGGCGGTGAAATTGATGACGTCCGCGGAGAGGCGCTTCTCGGCGGCCTCGAAGGAGATCCGGGTGCGGGTCGAGTCCTCGAAGAAGAGGTTGACGACGGTGCGGCCGCGCAGGGTCGGCAGCTTCTTGATCGGCCGGTCGGCGACCCGTGCCATCTCCTCGGCGGTGTCGAGGATCAGGACGGCGTCGTCGCGGGTGAGGTCGGCGGCCGAGATGAGATGACGCTGCATCTGTCAGGCTCCGTAAGGCAGTTCAGTTCGGGAGGATTCGGGCAGGCAGAGCGCTCAAGGGCGTACGACAGCGGCGTACGCCGGAGGACTACTGCGGTGCGTCCGCGGAGGTCCGCTTCGCACCGAGCAGCACGGTGTCGCGACCGTCCTCCTCGGCGAGCTGGACCTTGACCGTCTCCCGCAACGACGTGGGGAGGTTCTTGCCGACGTAGTCGGCACGGATGGGCAGTTCGCGGTGGCCGCGGTCGACGAGGACCGCGAGCTGCACGGCGCGCGGGCGGCCGATGTCGTTCAGCGCGTCGAGCGCCGCGCGAATCGTGCGGCCGGAGAAGAGCACGTCGTCGACGAGGACGACGAGACGGCCGTCGATGCCGTCGCCGGGGATCTCGGTGCGGGCCAGCGCACGCGGCGGGTGCATGCGCAGGTCGTCGCGGTACATGGTGATGTCGAGGGATCCGACCGGGATCTTGCGATCGGTGATCTCTTCGAGCTTGTCGGCCAGCCTGCGGGCCAGGAAGACGCCTCGGGTCGGAATGCCGAGGAGCACCACGTCGTCGGCGCCCTTGGCGCGTTCGACGATCTCGTGGGCGATGCGGGTCAGCACACGCGCGATGTCGGGGGCTTCCAGCACGGGCCGTGCGTCGGCCTCGTACTGCTGCTTGTCGTGCTCTGTGTCCATAAGAAACGGACCTCCTTCTCCGCCTCACGGGACGGATCATTAAAGGACGTCGGAATTGCGCCATCCACGCTACCAGCCCGGCAACGCCCCTGATCACCACCCATTCGAGCCACCGCGGGTGACTCCCACGGAAGAGTCGGTCCGGACCATTCGGCTTGACGGGGAAGAGTAACGCTGCGTAACCTCACTGTGAGTCACAAGAGTCACCAGCCGCGCGGCGGAGCCGCACGTTGATACAGCGTCCGGGGAGCTATATGTCCAGCGAATACGCCAAACAGCTCGGGGCCAAGCTCCGCGCCATCCGCACCCAGCAGGGCCTTTCCCTCCACGGCGTCGAGGAGAAGTCCCAGGGACGCTGGAAGGCGGTCGTGGTCGGTTCGTACGAGCGCGGCGACCGCGCCGTCACCGTGCAGCGCCTCGCGGAGCTGGCGGACTTCTACGGGGTTCCGGTCCAGGAGCTGCTGCCGGGCACCACGCCGGGCGGAGCCGCCGAGCCGCCGCCGAAGCTGGTTCTCGACCTTGAGCGCCTTGCCCACGTGCCGGCCGAGAAGGCGGGCCCCCTGCAGCGCTACGCGGCGACGATCCAGTCGCAGCGCGGTGACTACAACGGCAAGGTGCTGTCGATCCGCCAGGACGACCTGCGCACGCTCGCCGTCATCTACGACCAGTCGCCCTCGGTCCTGACCGAGCAGCTGATCAGCTGGGGCGTCCTGGACGCGGACGCGCGCCGCGCGGTCTCCCACGACGAGGGCTGACCCCTTCGCACAGCTGAGCAGAAACGTGCCGCCGGGGTGGCCGGAACATCGCGTTCCGGCCACCCCGGCGGCTTTCTGCGGGCCTCAAGAGCCTCATGTGCACGGGAACGCCGGAGGGCCCGCAGCAGACGCGCTGCGGGCCCTCCGGCGTTTTTCGTACCTTCACGTACCTCGGCGTACGTCTCGTACGGCCGTGTACGCCTCGTACGTCCAAGCGGTGCCGAGCACCGCTCAGTCCTCGTCGCGGCGGAGCGACGGCTTCAGGTCCTTCAGCCGGCCCAGCAGGCCGTTCACGAACGAGGGCGACTCGTCCGTGGAGAACTCCTTGGCCAGCTGCACCGCCTCGTCGAGCACCACGGCGTCCGGGGTCTCGTCGACCCAGATCAGCTCGTAGGCACCGAGGCGCAGGATGTTGCGGTCGACGACCGGCATCCTGTCCAGCGTCCAGCCGACGGCGTACTGCGAGATGAGGTCGTCGATCCGGCGCACCTTGGTGGCGTACCCCTCGACCAGCTGCATCGTGTACTCGCTCACCGGCGGCTGCCGGGTGTCGGACCGGGAGTGCCGGATCCAGTCCGCGAGGACCGTCTGGACGTCCACGCCGCGCTGGTCGCCCTCGAAGAGGATCTGGAAGGCGCGCTTGCGGGCCGTGTTGCGGGCAGCCACGGTTAGCTGTTCACCCGGCCGAGGTAGTCGCTGGTGCGGGTGTCGACCTTGATCTTCTCACCGGTGGTGATGAAGAGCGGGACCTGGATCTGGTGGCCGGTCTCCAGGATGGCGGGCTTGGTGCCACCGGTGGAGCGGTCGCCCTGGACGCCCGGCTCGGTCTCCTGGATGACCAGCTCGACGGCGGCGGGCAGCTCTACGAAGAGCACCTCGCCCTCGTGCTGGGCGACGGTGGCCGTGAAGCCCTCGATCAGGAAGTTGGCGGCATCGCCGACGGACTTGCGGTCGACCATCAGCTGGTCGTACGTGTCCATGTCCATGAAGACGAAGTACTCGCCGTCCATGTACGAGAACTGCATGTCGCGCTTGTCGATCGTGGCCGTCTCGACCTTGACGCCGGCGTTGAACGTCTTGTCGACGACCTTGCCGGAGAGCACGTTCTTCAGCTTGGTGCGCACGAAGGCCGGGCCCTTGCCGGGCTTGACGTGCTGGAACTCGACGACGGACCAGAGCTGGCCTCCGTCGAGCTTGAGCACCAGGCCGTTCTTGAGGTCGTTCGTGGAAGCCACGGTTGCGGAATCTCCTGGACTGACGTGGACGACCCCGGGGCACGCGCGTAGCTCGAAGGCTAGAGCGCGAGCAGTTCCTTGGTCGTGATGGTGAGTAGCTCGGGTCCGCCGTCCGCCTCGGGGCGTACGACGAGCGTGTCATCGATCCGGACACCGCCCCGGCCCGGGAGGTGGACCCCCGGTTCGACGGTGACCGGCACGCAAGCGTCCAGTTTACCCATGGCCGCGGGGGCCAGCTGCGGGTCCTCGTCGATTTCGAGCCCCACACCGTGCCCGGTCAGCGGTGGAAGGCCTTCCGCATACCCCGCGGAGTCCAGTACCTGGCGGGCCGCGCGGTCCACGTCACGGTAGGAGGCCCCGGGTGCCAGCGCCTCCCGTCCGGCGCGCTGGGCGGCGAAGACGAGGTCGTACAGCTCGATCTGCCAGTCGGCGGGCGAGGTGCCGATCACGAACGTACGGCCGATCTCGCAGCGGTAGCCGCGATAGGTCGCGCCGAGACAGACGGAGAGGAAGTCGCCCTCCTCGACGCGCCGGTCGGTGGGCCGGTGGCCGCGCCGCCCCGAGTTCGGCCCGGTGCCGACCGAGGTCGCGAAGGCCGGGCCGTCGGCGCCGTGGTCGACCAGACGGCGCTCCAGCTCCAGGGCGAGATGGCGTTCCGTACGGCCGACCAGGATGGATTCGAGGAGCTCGCCCAGCGCCTGGTCGGCGATCTCGGCACCGATCCGCAGGCAGGAGATCTCCTCCTCGTCCTTGATGATCCGCAGCTGTTCCACCGCGCCGCCCAGGTCACCGAGGCGCAGCCGGGGCGCCACCGAGCCGATGGCCCGGTGCCGGGTCACCGTCAGATGGTGTTCCTCGACCGCGAGGGACTCGGCGCCCTGACCGGAGGCGACATCGGCGGCGGCCACGGCGGGGTCGCCGCCCGCGCGCGGCAGCACCTGCACCCGCAGTGCCTCGTCGGGACGTCCTTCATCGGCCTCGCCGCTCGGCGGACCGCCGCAGAGCAGCAGATCCTCACCCTTGCCGAGCAGGAGCACGGCACCTCGCGGGGCCGCGCCGGCGAGATACCTCACATTGGCCGGGCGGGTGACGAGTGCCGTCGCACTGCCGCCCGCCGTACAGCGTTCCCGGATCCGCTCTCTGCGCGCCGCGTACACCTCTGACATGAACCGAGCGTACGAGCGGTGGCCGGATGTCGCCGGTTGTGCGGGGCCGGACGTGTGCACAGTGGTGTCCGTGCAGGAGGTTTCTGGAGGTTCACCACTGCGGCGGGCTGGCGATCGACCGGGCGAGGACGTCGTCCAGGACGCGCGCCGTGGCCGGTACGTCGAGCTGCGAGTTGTCGATGATGGGGAGCCCCGATCCGTACCAGCCGGCCATCCGGCCGTGGATGCGGGCGACTTCCTCGTCGGTGAGGCGGCGGTTGCCGGAGCGCTCGGCGTTGCGCTCCAGGACTATCTCCAGCCCTGGGAGCAGGACGACGGGCAGCAGGCCCGGCCCTACATGCCGCTTCCAGCCGCCGAGGCCGACGACCGGACGGTCCGGGAAGACGGCGTCGTCGAGGATGCAGGAGATGCCGTTGGCCAGGAAGTTCCGCGCCGCGAAGCCGCAGGTGCGGCGGGCGAGACGATACTGCGCCTCAGAATGATCGTTCCACCCCGACTGCGGGTCCGCGAAGCCCGAGCGCACCCATTCGCGTACGTCGTCGAGGCTGATGTGGGCGGTGGGGACCCGGCGGTGGTCCGCCCAGTACTTGGCGACGCTGGTCTTTCCGGCGCCCGCGGGGCCGATGAGCAGCACCGCGAGCGTGGTGGCCGTGAGGTCGGGCGTGCCCGCGGCGGGCGGCGCGCTCGGTATGGCGACGGGGCCGCCCGGGGGCAGCTGCACATGCCCGGTGGTGTCCGGCGTGGGCGGCACGGGCGCGTGGTGTGCGGGCTGGGCCGGAGCGTGGTGGGGGGGCACGTGATGCTGCGGGGCCTGCACGGGAGGAACCCCGGGCGGCATGGGCGCCCCGGTGAAACCCGGAGCGGGTGCGGGACCCGGGTGACCCGGGTGCCCCGGGTGCTGTCCGGCCGGCGACCAGCCGGCGGCCGGTCCCTGCCCCGGCTGGTGGGGCGGCGGCAGCGGGGCCCCCACTGCGTGCTGCATCCGGTGCCACTCCGTCTCGTACAGGCAATTGGCGCTGGCGAACGGGGTGTCGATCCCGTCCGCTACCGAACGGTACCTTCCCCGGCCGCCGTTGTGTGAACGGCCGGGGAACGTGCGAAGTGCCCATAGTCGAGGGGCAAAACGGGCCAAGTGCGGGCCCGTTGGACGTTACGTCCGCCGTGGGCCCCGCCGCTTGCTACTCCCCGACCTCGCCGTACGCGGCGAGCAGGACGGCCGGGTCCGGGCCCTCCAGGACCGTCGGCTTGGCGAGGCCGTCGAGGACGATGAAGCGCAGCAGGTCGCCGCGGGACTTCTTGTCGACCTTCATGTTCTCCAGGAGCTTGGGCCACTGGTCGTAGCGGTAGCTCAGCGGGAGGCCGACGGACTCCAGGATCGTGCGGTGGCGGTCGGCGGTCTCGTCGTCCAGCCGGCCCGCCAGACGGCCGAGTTCGGCGGCGAAGTGCATACCGACGGCGACGGCCGCGCCGTGCCGCCACTTGTAGCGCTCGTTCTTCTCGATGGCGTGCGCGAGGGTGTGCCCGTAGTTGAGGATCTCGCGCAGCCCGGACTCCTTGAGGTCGCCGGAGACGACCTCCGCCTTGACCTTGATGGAGCGCTCGATGAGCTCGGCGGTGTGCGGGCCCGTGGGCGTACGGGCCGCCTCGGGGTCGGACTCGATGAGCTCCAGGATCACCGGGTCGGCGATGAAACCGGCCTTGATGATCTCCGCGAGCCCGGAGACGAAGTCGTTGACCGGCAGCGAGTCGAGCGCGGCCAGGTCACAGAGCACGCCCGCGGGCGGGTGGAAGGAGCCCACCAGGTTCTTGCCCTCGGCGGTGTTGATGCCGGTCTTGCCGCCGACCGCCGCGTCCACCATGGCAAGCACCGTGGTGGGGACGGCGATCCAGCGCACCCCGCGCAGCCAGGTCGCCGCCACGAAGCCGGCCAGGTCGGTGGTGGAGCCGCCGCCCACGCCGACGATGACGTCGGTGCGGGTGAAACCGGACTGACCGAGCGCCTTCCAGCAGTAGGCGGCGACCTCGGCGGTCTTGGCCTCCTCCGCGTTCGGCACCTGGATGGCGACGGCCTCGAAGCCCTGCCCGGCCAGATCGGCACGGAGCGCGTCACCGGTCTCGGCGAGCGCCTCGGGGTGGATGACCGCGACGCGCTTGGCCTTGTCGCCGACCAACGCGCCGAGCTCACCGAGGAGTTGACGGCCGACGAGGACCTCGTAGGGGTCGGTGCCCGCGGTGCCGCCGACCTGGATACGGGTCACTGCCTCGCTCATGCTTCCTTCAACTCCAGTGCGTCGAGGACCGCCTGGGCGACCTCTTCGGGGGTACGGCCGTCGGTGGCCACGACCGCGCGGGCTACTTCGGTGTAGAGGTGACGGCGCGCGTCCATCAGCTCGCGCCACTGCCGGCGCGGGTTGACGGCGAGCAGCGGCCGGGCCGCGTTCAGGCCTGTGCGCTGGACCGCCTCCTCGACGTCCATCGAGAGATAGACGACCCGGTGTCCGGCGAGCAGTGCGCGGGTGTCCTCGTCGAGGATCGCGCCGCCGCCGAGCGCCAGGACACCGTCGTGTTCGGCGAGCGCCTTGTGCACGGCCTGCTTCTCGATGGCGCGGAAGACGGGCTCGCCCTCGTCGACGAAGATGTCGGCGATGGCACGGCCCTGCTCGGCCACGATGTCGTCGTCCGTGTCCCGGTAGGCGCAGCCGAGCCGCTCGGCGACCAGCGCGCCCACCGTGGACTTGCCGACACCCATCGGGCCGATGAGGACGAGACGCGGAGCGGTCACCGCACGACCAGGTTGTCGAGGTAGGACCGCACGTTGCGGCGGGTCTCCGGGACGCTGTCGCCGCCGAACTTCTCGGCGACCGCGTCCGCCAGGACGAGGGCGACCATGGCCTCGGCGACGATGCCGGCGGCCGGGACCGCGCAGACGTCGGAGCGCTGGTGGTGGGCCTTGGCGGCCTCGCCGGTGGCGACGTCGATGGTGGCGAGCGCGCGCGGCACGGTCGCGATCGGCTTCATCGCGGCACGGACGCGCAGCAGCTCACCGGTGGTCAGACCGCCCTCGGTGCCGCCGGAGCGCCCGGAGGTGCGCCGGATGCCGTCCTCGGTGTGGACGATCTCGTCGTGCGCCTTGGAGCCGGGCACGCGCGCCAGCTCGAAGCCGTCGCCGACCTCGACGCCCTTGATGGCCTGGATGCCCATGAGCGCGGCCGCGAGCCGGGCGTCGAGACGCCGGTCCCAGTGCACGTGCGAGCCGAGGCCCACCGGCACGCCGTACGCCAGCACCTCGACCACGCCGCCGAGCGTATCGCCGTCCTTGTGGGCCTGGTCGATCTCCGCGACCATCGCCTTCGACGCGTCGGCGTCGAGGCAGCGCACCGGATCGGCGTCGAGCTTCTCGACGTCCGAGGGCTTGGGGTAGACGCCGTACGGCGCCTTGGCGGCGGCGAGTTCGACGACGTGCGAGACGATCTCGATCCCGGCCGTCTCCTTCAGGTACGAACGGGCCACCGCGCCGAGCGCCACACGGGCGGCGGTCTCACGGGCGGAGGCGCGCTCCAGGATCGGGCGGGCCTCGTCGAAGCCGTACTTCTGCATGCCCGCGAGGTCGGCGTGACCGGGCCGGGGCCGGGTCAGCGGGGCGTTGCGGGCCAGGTCGGCGAGGATCGCCGGGTCGACCGGATCGGCCGCCATGACCTGCTCCCACTTGGGCCACTCGGTGTTGCCGACCATGACGGCGACCGGGGAGCCCATGGTGAGACCGTGGCGTACGCCGCCCAGGAAGGTGACCTCGTCGCGCTCGAACTTCATCCGGGCACCGCGTCCATAGCCCAGGCGCCGCCGGGCAAGGTGGTCCGCCACCATCTCCGTGGTGATCGGCACGCCGGCGGGAAGACCCTCCAGCGTCGCGACAAGTGCGGGACCGTGGGACTCCCCCGCGGTCAGCCAGCGCAACCTGCTCAACGGTGCTCCTCATGCTCGCGCCCTGGTACTGCTGCTGCGTACGCGCGTCCTCGCGTACGGCGACGGCGCGACCGGGTGCGCGGCCCTGGCCCGCCACCTCCGATCCTCCCACGTCTCGGCCCGGGATTCGGCCGCAGGTCCATCAGGCGGACGGACCTCGTCAGGTACCGCGGCCCTCGTACGCCCCCTCCGGGTCGCGGCCCGCGTACCTCCCCGTCATCACGCCATCCGGGCCGCCGCGCTCTTGATCGCCTCACGGATGCGGAAGTACGTGCCACAGCGGCAGACGTTCGCGATCTCGTCGATGTCGGCGTCCGTGGGGTTCTTCGTGCGCTTCAGCAGGGCGACGGCCGCCATGATCTGGCCGGGCTGGCAGTAACCGCACTGGGCCACGTCCTGCTCCAGCCAGGCTTCCTGGACCGGGTGCAGCTTGTCCCCGTCCGCGAGCCCCTCGATGGTGGTGACCTCCCGGCCCGCGGCCTCGGCGACCGGAACCACGCAGGGCCGCACGGCCTCACCGTCGAGGTGGCTCGTGCAGGCCTTGCAGACGTCGATGCCACAGCCGTACTTGGGTCCGCGGACGCCGAGCAGATCGCGCAGCGCCCAGAGCAGGGGCAGGTCGTCGGGGGCGTCGACGGTGACGGTCTTCCCGTTGACGGTGAAGGTGTGGGAGGGCATGTACGGGCTCCTGGTACGCGAGGTCTCAGCGCGGGAAGGGGGTGAAGTCGACGTCGAAGTTCACCGGGAAGCTGCGCGGCTTGGTGCTGGTGGCCCGCGCGTAGGCGTTGGCGATGGCGCCCACGGCGGCGGGAACGCCCAGCTCACCCGCGCCGCCGGGATCGTGGTCCGTCGGCAGGACGAAGATCCGCACGTCCTTCGGGGAGTCCTTCTGTCGCGCGTAGTGGAACTGCGAGTAGCTGCCTTCCAGTGGAAGCCCCTTGTCGATGTGGAGCCCGGCCCGCAGCGTGGTGGAGATCGCGTCCGTGAGTCCGCCGAGCAGCTGCGCCTCAAGGCCGCGCGGATTGACCGGCCGCCCGACGTCCGCCGCGATCACCGCCTTCGTGACCCGGGGCTTCCTGGGATCGGTGGCGTCGATCTCCACCAGGCAGGCGGTGCAGGACTTGTACTCCTCGTGGAAGCCGACGCCCTGGGCCCAGCCGGCGGGCAGTGTCCGGCCCCAGTCGCCTTCCTCGGCGACCTTGTCGAGGACGGCGCGCTGCCGGTCGGTCTTGAGGAAGGAGCGCCGGAAGGCGACCGGATCCTGGCCGAGCTTCGCCGCCAGCTCGTCGACGACGATCTCCTCGGCACCCCGTGTGTTGGCGGAGTACACCGAGCGCCACGACCCGGTGTGCATCTTCAACGGCACCTCGGTGAGCGCCTGGGTGGTGACGCCGAAGTTGTACGGGGACTTCACCGTGGTCAGGAACAGGGTCTGCGCGAAGGTGGCGTTGCCGAGGCCAGTGGGCAGCGAGGCCGCGGCGGCGGTGATCGCGTCCCCGAGACCGTGCCGGAAGTCGGTCTCCACGGCGGCCACCTGGTGGACGAAGGTGAGGACCTGACCGGCGGCGTAGGTGGCGCGGATCCTGTGGTGCGTCGCGGGCCGCATCCGGCCGTGCCGCATGTCGTCGATGCGCGACCACATCAGCCGCACCGGGCGGCCGCTCTTCTTGGACACGACGGCCGCCTCCAGCGCGGCGTCGTAGAACAGCCGGCGCCCGAAGGAGCCGCCCGACTGCACCACATGCACCTTGACCTTGCTCACCGGCAGTCCGACGGCCTGCGCGATGGCGGCCTGGGCGACGATCGGCGACTTCATGCCCGACCAGATCTCGGCCCCGTCCGCCCGTACGTCGGCCACGGCGGAGTTGGTCTCCATCGGCGCGTGACTGGCGAACGCGAAGTCGAACTCGGCGTCCACTTTCTTGACCAGAAGCCCGAGCAGATCGAGGGACGGCGTCGCCGCCTTCAGCTTCGCGCGGATGTCGTCGTCGGAGAGGCTGTCGACCGTGCCCCCGCCCCAGACGACGTCCAGGGCGTTCTTGGCATCGAGGGCCTGACCGAAGGTCTCGGCGATCACGGCGACGCCGGTGTCGATGGTGACCACGTCGAGGACCCCGGGCATGGCGCGTACGACAGCCTCGTTGTTCACCGCCTTCACGGTGCCGTTGACGGTCGGCGGACGGCGGACCATGCAGGGCTTGGCGCCGGGGATGTCGAGGTCGAGCGTGTAGACCTGCTTGCCGGTGACGAGAGCCCTGGCGTCGATACGGGAGGTGGGGGTGCCGACGAGGGTGTGCTCGGACTCCTTCTTCGGCGTGACGGTCAGCGAGCCGAGGTCGAAGGAGGCGGCGGCCGCCGAGAGTGCCCCGTAGGAGGCGGTGCGGCCGTCGGGTGCGCTCACTATCCCTTGACGGACCGTCAAGTCTCCTGCGCTCACGCCCCATTGCTTCGCCGCCGCGCCGACCATGCGCGCGCGGGCGGCCGCCGCGGTGTGCCGTACGGGGTCGTACAGCGAGCGGATGGAGTTGGAGCTGCCGGTCAGCTGGTTGAAGAGCAACTCGGGCCGGGCGTCGTCCAGTTGAATGCGTACCTGGTCGAGCGGCGTGTCCAACTCCTCGGCCACCAGCATGGCCACCGCGGTGGTCAGACCCTGCCCGACCTCTTCCCTCGGCAGCCGGAAGCGGACGATGCCGTCGTCGTCGACGCTCAGGACCAGCATGCCCGCGGTGGGCTTGCCTGCCAGGATCAGCAGATCGCCGAGGTCGATCAGATCAGCGGGCGCGGGCGGGGTGGGGATGGCCGCCTCGGCGATGCCGGGTTCATAGGCGTCCAGACCGATCTTGGTCGCCACGGCCAAGGTGGGCGCGGCCACCAGGTAGGTGAGAAACCTGCGCCTGCCGTGTCCAGTCATGGGGGCTCCGTTCACGCGCCCGCCGCCGTCGCCGGGCCGTCCGGAGATCATTACCGGAGGTAAGCCTGGCGTTCAAGAGCGCACACATGATCGGACCATCAACCGCCAACCCCTCACAGACACCCGCCGCCGAACCCCTACCGGGCAGCGAGCGCGTGCTCCCCCGCCTTCCGCATGGCGTCCAGCGGCGCGGGCGAACGGCCTGTCATCTGCTCGACCTGGAGCACCGCCTGGTGCACCAGCAGATCGAGTCCGCTCACCACGGCACCGCCGTACGCGGACCAGCGCGCCGCGAGGTCCGTGGGCCACGGCTCGTACAGCACGTCGAAGAGGGTCGCGGGCCGCTCGGGGACGGCGGCGGCGAGCGCGTCCGTGGTACCGGCCGGGGTCGTGGCGATCACCAGCGGCGCCCGCAGCGCCTGCTCCGCGTCCGCCCAGTCCGCGATCCGCACCTCGACATCGAGCCGCTCGCCCCACTGCCGCATCTCGGCGGCGCGCGCCTCACTCCGGACGTACGCGACGACCTCGCCGGTACACACCCGGGCGAGAGCAGCCAGAGCGGAGGAGGCGGTGGCGCCCGCTCCGAGGATGGCGGCGGAGTCCACCTCCTCGATCCCGCGCTCACGCAGGGCGGCGACCATCCCGGGGATGTCCGTGTTGTCGCCGACGCGCCGCCCGTCCTCCGTGAACACCACCGTGTTGACCGCCTCGACCGAGGCCGCCGTCTCACTGATCTCGTCGACCAGCGGAATCACGGCCCGCTTGAGCGGCATGGTCAACGACAACCCCGCCCACTCCGGCCCGAGCCCCTCGAAGAACCCGGGCAGCCCCTCCTCGTCGACATCGAAACGGTCGTACGACCAGTCGCTGAGCCCCAGCTCCTTGTACGCGGCGCGGTGCAGCACCGGGGAGAGGGAGTGGGCGATGGGGGAACCGAGTACGGCGGCTCGGCGGGCGTCAGTTGCCCGAGCTGTCATTGAATTTTTCCTTGAGCCTCTGGAATTCGGCATACGTCTTGGCGAATTCGGTGTTGCTCTCACCGTCCGTCGCCACGAAGTAGATCCAGCCGTCATCGGTTGGGTTGAGTGTCGCCTTCAACGCGTCATCACCCGGGTTACCGATCGGTCCGGGCGGCAGACCCTTTCGCGTGTACGTGTTGTACGGGCTCTTATTGGTGTTGATCTCGGACTCGCTGATGTGGATCTTACTCTGGCCCTTCAAGTAGTTGAAGGTGGAGTCGAACTGCAACAGCTGATTGGTCTCGGTATTGGTGGGCTTCAGCCGGTTGTAGATGACTTCGGCCATCTTGCGGAAGTCGTCATGGGTCTTCCCCTCGGCCTGCACGAGGCTCGCGACCGTGATGACCTGCAGCGGGTTGTCCAGGTTGAGATCCTTGGCCTTCGCCTTGAGGTCCAACGTGGCGTACTTCTGCGAGGCCTGCTCCACCATCTTCTTCAGCACGTCCTCGGGCTTCATGCCCTTGGCAGCGGGATAGGTGGCCGGGTAGAGGAATCCTTCCAGCGGGTCCTTGACGTCGCTGCTGGTTTTCGCCCAGTCCGGAAGTCCGAGGCTCTTGTATTCCTTCAGGGCAACTTTCTTCGTGGTGCCGCCGGGAAGCTGGAGTTTCGCGTCGATCAGGGTGTAGACCTTGGAATTTCGCTGCCCGGGATAAACGACCACATTGTTCTGGCTCTTGGGGTCGAGCATCAACTTGACTGCGTTCGCGGCCGACATCTCCTGCTTCAGCAGATAGGCGCCCGCCTGGATCTTGTCCCCGTCGGGATTGTTCTTCTGAGCGGACACGAAGGCGTCGACGCTCTTGATGACGCCGGCGTCCTTCAGAGCCTGGCCGATGGCGTAACCGCCGGCCCCCGAGGGAATCTCGACCGTCACGGCCTCGCCCGTGCCGCTCCCCGTGTAGTCCGGCGCCGGGCCGAAACGTTTTTGGTAAAACTGGTACCCGAAATACCCGACTCCGCCGAGCCCGCCTCCGAACACCAGCACGACCACCAGGCAAGCACAGCCGCTGCGGCGCTTCTTGCCCTTGCCGGCGCCCTTGCCCCGGCGGTCGCCGCGGCCGCGCCCGCTCTTCGGGTCGTCGTCATCGAAGTCGTCGTCATCGTCGCCACCACCGGCGAAGAAGGCGTGCTCGCCCTGGTCGGGACCGGGGTCCCAGTCGGTCTGCGGCTCAGGTTCGGCACGGCGGCGAGCCGGCGGCTCCGGCGGCGGATAGGCGTCAGGGGTGCCGTAGTAGTCGGGCTGCTCACCGCTGTACTGGCCCGCGTACGGGTCGGCCGGATCGGCTGCGTACGGGACATGTGTGTGCGTCCCGGTGTTCCAGCCGCCGTCGTTGTACTGCTGCTGCCCCTGACCGCCGTACTGCTGCTGCCCCTGGTCGACGTACTGCTGCTGCCCTTGGCCGTTGTACGGGTGCTGCGTCTGGTCCGCGTACTGCTGCGGGTGCCCCTGACCGGGGAAGTGCTGCTGGTTCTGGTCGTGGAACTGCTGCTGGCCCTGGCCGTGATACTGCTGCTGGCCCTGGTCGACGTACTGCTGCTGGTTCTGGCCGTACGCGCCCTGCTGGCCCGCGGCCCACTCGCCGTACTGCGCCTGCGCCTGCTGCTGTTGCTGCGGCTGCTGCGGATAGTGCTGCGGCTGGCCACCGTCATAGGCGGACTGGCCGTCGGCGGCCTGTCCGCCCCATCCGCCGTCCCCGTACAACGGGTCCTCCGGATGCCACGGTTCGGAGCCTGGGCCCCGGCCATACTCAGTCATCAATCCCCTACGAGCCGCGAGGCGGCGGCTGCTGGCGCTTGTGGCACGGCTCCCGTCCGCCTCTTGCTGTGCGGCGGCTGTTCGAACACCACCGCATCGCGCGGAACGTTACCGTATCGCGATCAGTTGACATTCATTTCTCCGGCCTGGAGTGTCCAGCAGTCGCCTGCTTGGCTTCCTGCTTCGCAGCCGGCAGCCCCGTCCGGGAAGCATCCCGTTGAGGTCTTACACCAGCTCCACAGGCTGTGACCGCCTGCCCGACGGCCAGAAGGTTCTTCGCCCCGTTAACGTCCCTGTCGTGATGGGTTCCACAGGCGGGGCATGTCCACTCAC
Source organism: Streptomyces sp. NBC_00775 (assembly GCF_036347135.1). Lineage (NCBI taxonomy): Bacteria > Bacillati > Actinomycetota > Actinomycetes > Kitasatosporales > Streptomycetaceae > Streptomyces > Streptomyces sp. NBC_00775. The sequence continues at coordinate 8,946,635 of NZ_CP108938.1, read as the reverse complement.
GGACGTTCAGCGGCAGCTTCCCAAGGTGGTGCCCGCACGCCGAGCAGGTCTTGCTCGACGGGTACCACTGGTCTACGACCACGAGCTTGCGCCCGTACCAGTGACACTTGTAGTCGAGCATGCGGCGCAGCTCAGCCCACGCTGCGTCCGAGAGCGCGACAGTCTCGTGCGCTGCGTCAATCAGCGGCCGGACGGTCGGATCCTCGGCCAGAAGAGAAACAAACCATCGCCCTGCCGGATCCCGTGAAACCGTCACAGTCGATGGCTCGGCGCCATCAGGCAAGGGCCTCGACCAGACGATGTCGAGGGGTTGGTCCATCATGGCCAGCGTCAAGCGACCATCCCGCCAACGGAACGCCGAGCGCGTGTACTCCGCAGATGCACGCGACTTCTTCTTCGCCTTGAAGCGGGGGTACTTCGCCCGCCCCTCCCAGAAGTTGACGAACGCCGCCTGGAGTTGGCGGAGCGCCTGCTGGAGGGGAACCGACGAGACCTCAGAGAGGTAACTGCACTCCGCTGACTTCTTCCACTCCGTCAGCAAGGCCGAAGTCTGAACGTAGTTGCCGCGCTCCTGCCTTTGGTACCAGGCCTCTGTACGCGCTTGAAGAGCCAGGTTGTAGACCTTGCGCACGCACCCGAAAGTGCGCGACAGCTCTGCTGCCTGCGCATCAGTTGGGTAGAAGCGGAACTTGAACGCCCGCCGCACGTGCTTGGTTTTCACATTTCACACCCTAAGGATGCTCCTTGTGAGATGTAGGGGAATCGTAAAAATCAGACAGTGCCTTCGACGCCCTCGCCGGGAGATTTACCTGACACCCGCTCGGATTCCAGCGCCTGCTGCAGAATGATGACGGCGGCGGCCTGGTCGATGACGGACCTGCCCTTTTTGGACTTCACGCCCGAGGCGCGCAGGCCCTGACTGGCCGTCACTGTGGTCATCCTCTCGTCCACGAGCCGCACCCCGATGGGGGCGATCCCCCGGGCGAGCTCCTGGGCGAAGGCGCGGACCTTGACCGCGGCCGGGCCCTCGCCCCCCTTGAGGGAGCGAGGGAGTCCGACGACGACCTCGATCGGCTCGTACTCCTCGACGAGTTGCTTCAGCCGGCGGTGGGCGGCCGGGATGTCACGTCCCGGGACCGTCTCGACCGGTGTCGCGAGGATCCCGTCGGGGTCGCACGAGGCGACTCCGATGCGGGCGTCCCCGACGTCGATGGCGAGCCGACGGCCTCTGCGCATATTTCTTGGCCGTTTCTTACTTGGCGGTCTCGGCGACGAGTCGCTCGACCGCGTCGATGGCCTCGCCGATGGCGGCCGGGTTCTGGCCGCCGCCCTGGGCGACGTCCGGCTTGCCGCCACCGCCGCCGCCGAGGGTCTTGGCGGCCGTACGGACCAGGTCGCCGGCCTTGAGACCGCGCTCGCGGGCGGCGTCGTTGGTGGCGATGACCGTCAACGGCTTGCCGTTGGCCGTGGTGAACAGGGCGACCACGGCGGCCCGGCCGCCCTGAATGCGGCCACGCACGTCGAGAACCAGCTTGCGCAGGTCGTCGGCGGAGGTGCCGTCCGGGACCTGGCCGGTGACCAGGGCGACGCCGTGCACGTCCTTGGCGGAGTCGACGAGACCGGCGGCGGCCTGGAGGACCTTCTCCGCGCGGAACTTCTCGATCTCCTTCTCGGCATCCTTCAGCTTGCCGAGCATGGCGGAGACCTTCTCCGGAAGCTCCTCGGGACGGCCCTTGATCAGCTCCTGGATCTGGGCGACGACCGTGTGCTCGCGGGCGAGGAAGTTGTACGCGTCGACGCCGACCAGGGCCTCGATACGCCGTACGCCGGAGCCGATCGACGACTCGCCGAGCAGCTTGACCAGGCCGAGCTGCGAGGTGTTGTGGACGTGCGTGCCGCCGCACAGCTCCTTGGAGAAGTCGCCGATGGTGACGACACGGACCCGCTCGCCGTACTTCTCGCCGAACTCGGCGATGGCGCCCTGCTTCTTGGCCTCGTCGAGGCTCAGGATCTCGGCGTGCACGTCCAGGTCGCGGGCGAGCACCTCGTTGATCTGCTGCTCGACGTCCGTCATCACGGTCGTGGGCACGGCCGACGGGGAGCCGAAGTCGAAGCGGAAGCGGCCGGGCTGGTTCTCGGAACCGGCCTGGGCGGCCGTCGGGCCGAGGGCGTCGCGCAGGGCCTGGTGGGTGAGGTGCGTGGCCGAGTGGGCGCGGGCGATGGCCGTACGACGGCGGACGTCGATGGAGGCCTGGGCCTTGGCGCCGACGGTGACCTCGCCGACCTGGACGACGCCCTTGTGGACGTACACACCCGGGACCGGCTTCTGGCAGTCGCGGACCTCGATGATCGCGCCGGTGTCGACCTTGATACGGCCGGTGTCGCCGATCTGGCCGCCGCCCTCGGCGTAGAACGGGGTGCGGTCGAGGACGATCTCGACCTCGTCGCCCTCGGTGGCGGCCGGGGAGGAGGCGCCGTCGACGAGGATGCCGACGATCGTCGACTCGCCCTCGGTGCGGTCGTAGCCGACGAAGTCGGTCTCGCCGGCGGCGTCGGCGATCTGGCGGTAGGCGCCGAGGTCGGCGTGGCCGGTCTTCTTGGCCCGGGCGTCGGCCTTGGCCTGGTCCCGCTGCTGCTTCATCAGGCGGCGGAAGCCGTCCTCGTCCACGGAAAGGCCCTGTTCGGCGGCCATTTCCAGGGTGAGGTCGATCGGGAAGCCCCAGGTGTCGTGGAGCAGGAAGGCCTTGTCGCCGGCGAGGACCTTGCCGCCGGAACCCTTGGTCTCGGTGATGGCCGTGTCGAGGATGTTCGTGCCGGCCTTCAGCGTCTTGAGGAAGGCGGCCTCCTCGGCGAGGGCCACGGTCTCGATGCGCTGCCGGTCGGTGACGAGCTCCGGGTACTGCTGGCCCATCATCGCGATGACGACGTCGATGAGCTCCTTGACGACCGGGCCGGTGGCGCCGAGCAGACGCATGTTGCGGATGGCGCGGCGCATGATGCGGCGCAGGACGTAGCCGCGGCCCTCGTTGCCGGGGGAGACACCGTCGCCGATGAGCATCACGGAGGTACGCATGTGGTCGGTGACCACGCGCAGCGAGACGTCGGACTCGTGGGCGGCGCCGTACTCGACGCCCGTCAGTTCGGTGGCCTTCTTGATGACAGCCATGGAGGTGTCGATCTCGTACATGTTCTGCACGCCCTGCAGAATCATGGCGAGGCGTTCCATGCCGAGGCCGGTGTCGATGTTCTTGCTGGGCAGCTCGCCGAGGATCTCGAAGTCGTCCTTCGAGATGCCCTCACCGCGCTCGTACTGCATGAAGACCAGGTTCCAGATCTCCACGTACCGCTCGTCGTTGACGGCCGGGCCGCCCTCGACGCCGAACTCGGGGCCGCGGTCGTAGTTGATCTCGGAACACGGACCGCAGGGGCCGGGGACGCCCATGGACCAGTAGTTGTCCTTCTTGCCGAGGCGCTGGATGCGCTCGGCGGGGACACCGATCTTGTCGCGCCAGATGGACTCGGCCTCGTCGTCGTCGAGGTAGACCGTGATCCACAGGCGCTCGGGGTCGAGGCCGTAACCACCCTTGTCCTGGGGCGAGGTGAGCAGCTCCCAGGCGTAGGTGATGGCACCTTCCTTGAAGTAGTCGCCGAAGGAGAAGTTGCCGCACATCTGGAAGAACGTGCCGTGCCGGGTGGTCTTGCCGACCTCTTCGATGTCGGGCGTGCGCACGCACTTCTGCACGCTGGTGGCGCGCGACCACGGCGGCTTGACCTCGCCGAGGAAGTACGGCTTGAAGGGGACCATGCCGGCGGGGACCAGGAGCAGAGTCGGGTCGTCCGCGATGAGCGACGCCGAAGGGACGACGGTGTGACCGCGCTCCTCGTAGAAGCTCAACCAGCGGCGGCGGATTTCAGCCGACTCCATCAGTGGTCCTCATTCCGGTTGTACGAGTACGTCGTGTTCTCGATGTACTTGATCTGCTTGTCGTTGCCGACGTTCTGCTTGCTGTCGCCGATCGCGGCGCGGCGCCGCTGTGCGGGGAGTTCGGGGTCCGGGCGGTCGTTCAGACCGAGCACCTCGCCGAGTTCGGCCTCCCGCTGGGCCATGCCGTCGCGGACGTCGAGCGCGAAGTCCTTGAGCCGGTGACCCGCGTCGATCGCCTTGTTGGCGGCCTGGGCCGCGAGGCTCTCGGGGGTCAGCTGCTTGAGCTTACGGTTGACCTTGGTGGTGGCCCACACACCCGCGGCTGCGCCGGCGGTGAACCAGAACGTACGGCGGAACATCGCTGCGTCAGTCCTTCTTCCGCTTTCCCCGTCGCGCGGACGGGACGGTGCGGCCCACGATCACGGTACGCCGGGACGCCTTGTCGGGCACATTCTCACGACGGCCTCCGATGGCCTGGCGCACGCCGTAGCCGAACGCCGCGACCTTCACCAGGGGGCCGCCGAAGGTGGAGGCGACGGTCGTCGACAGCGCCGACGCGTTCGACGTGACCTCCTGGACGTCCGACGCGATGGCGTCGACCCGGTCGATCTGCGTCTGCGCGGAGCGCACTGCCGCGGATGCGTCGGCGAGGAGCGGGACGGCCTGGTCGGTCACGTCCGCGACGAGCTTGGTGGTCGCCCTGAGCGTCTGGGCCAGCCTCACCAGCGCGACGGCGAGGAAGGAGACCAGGATCGCCCAGAAGACGGCCACCAGGATCCCGGCCACCTCTCCACCGGACACTGTGCACCCGCTCCCTGACTGCATGCCTGAACATCGAAAAGTCGTCACCCGAGCCTATCGCGCCGGGGGCGCCGCTCCGCACCGCATTAACGGCTCCCCGCGGCGGAGTTGCGCGAAGCGATTGTACGGAATGCTTACGGGTCAGTACGCTCCGTATTCCATGCAGCGTTCTCACCGTTCCCACCGCTCCGACGGCTTGGTGCCCGGCAATCTGCCCCTGGAACTCGACGCGTTCGTGGGGCGCGCCGCCGAACTCACGCGGCTGGCCGGGGCACTGGAGACAGCCCGCCTGGTGACCGTGACCGGTATGGGAGGCGTCGGCAAGTCGCGCTTCGCGGCGCACGCCGCGGCGCGGACGGAGGTGTGCGACGGGGCGTGGCGTGTGGAGCTGTCCGCGGTGCGCGATCCGGACGTCGTCGAGTACGCGGTCGTCGAGGCCCTCGGTCTGACGGATCAGACCTCGCGGCCGCCGCGCCGGGTGCTGCTCGACCATCTCGCCGAGCGCCAACTCCTCCTCGTCCTCGACGGGTTCGAGCATCTGGTGGAGGTGTGCGCCTCGCTGGTGGGCGAGCTGCTGCGGCACGTGCCCGGGTTGCGGGTGCTCGCTGTGGGGCGCCGGCCGCTGGATGTCGGGGGCGAGCGGCTGTTCCCGCTGGCGCCGCTGACCGAGCCGGAGGCGGCGGAGCTGTTCGCGGACCGTGCGGCGGCCCGGGTGCCCGGTTTCGTGCTGGACGACGGCAACCGGTCGGACGTGCGGGAGCTGTGCCGGCGCCTGGACGGGATCCCGCTCGCGGTCGAGCTGGCGGCGGGGCGGCTGAGTGCCCTCTCCCCCGCGCAGCTGCTGTCCCGGCTGGAGGACCGCTTCCGGCTGCTGACCGGCGGCGCCCGCGACGCGCTGCCTCGCCACCAGACCCTGCGTACGGCGATCGGCTGGAGCCATGAGCTGTGCACGCCCGAGGAGCGGCTGCTGTGGTCGCGTCTTTCGGTGTTCGCGGGGCAGTTCGACCTGGAGGCCGCGGAGTACGTGTGCAGCGGTGACGGGCTGCACTGCGACGACGTTCTCGACGTGCTGGGCGAGCTGCTCGCGCAGTCCGTGCTGTTCCGCGAGGAGACGGCGGCGGGCGTGCGCTACCGGATGCTGGACACGGTCCGGGCGTACGGCGCGGACTGGCTGGAGGCGATGGGCGACGCGGACCGGCTGCGGCGCCGGCACCGCGACTGGTACATGGGCCTGGCCACCTGGTGCGAGCTGGACTGGTTCTCGCCGCGGCAGGGCGAGGTCGCCGCGCGCGTCGACACGGAGCTGCCGAATCTGCGCTGCGCCCTGGAGCACTGTCTGACCGAGCCGGGCGAGGCGCATCTGGGCCAGTATCTGGCGGGCACCCTGTGGTTCTCCTGGGTCGGCTGTGGCCGGCTGTCGGAGGGCAGGCACTGGCTGGAGCGCAGCGTGGAACTGTGCGCGGAGGACGGGACGCAGGAGCAGTCGCGGCTGAAGGCGCTGTGGGTGCTCGGCTATGTGGCGGTGCTGCAGGGCGACACGGTGCCCGCGCTGTCCGCGCTCCAGGAGTGTCGCGACGAGGCGGAACGTACCGGCAACGCCATCGCGGTCGCGTACGCCGAGCATCGCACCGGCTGTCTCGCGCTGGTCACGGACGACATGGCGCGTGCGGAAACCCTGCTGCGGTCGTCGCTGGACCGCTATCACGAGATCGGCGAGCTCAACAGCAATGTGCTGATGGGCCAGGTCGAGCTGGCGATGACCCTGGCGTTCCAGGGCGATCTGCCGGGCGCGGTGAAACTCTGCGAGGACGTCCGGCGGGTCTGCGAGGACCACGGGGAGCGCTGGGCGCTGGCGTACGCGCTGTACGTCCTGGCGTACGAGGCCTTGACCGGGGGCGATACGGCCGGCGCCCGGGATCTCCTGGAGGAGTGCCTCGGCATCGCGCACACCTTCCACGATCTGCTCGGCACGGTCCTGTCGGTCGAGCTGCTCGCGCTGGTCACTGCGGTGGAGGGCGATCAGGCCGAGGCCGCGGCGCTGCAGGGGGCGGCGGCCCGGATGTGGCCGTCGGTGGGTCTGCCGCTGTTCGGCTCGGCGTACTACAACGCGCCGCACGAGCGGTGCGAGGCCCTGGCGCGGGAGCGGCTGGGCGAGGAGCGGTACGAGGAGTGCGTACGGGCGGGGGCGCTGCTCGGGCAGGAGGCGGCGGTGGCCCGGGCGCTGGGGTGGGCCGGGGCCCGGCCGCTGGGTGCGGTGCCGTCGCCGCGGAGGCTGCCCCCGGACATGCGAAAGCCCGCCGTCTCGCCCACCTCGAAGGGCGGGGAGACGACGGGCTGACGCTGACGCGCAGGTGGTGCTACGTCCGCTGAAGGATGATCAGCGGGCGTAGTACTCGACGACGAGCTGCTCGTCGCAGATCACCGGGATCTCCTTGCGGTTCGGCTCACGGTCCAGGCGGAACGCCAGGGCGCCGAGGTTCACCTGGAGGTAGCGCGGGGTCTCGCCGTCGGGGGCGAAGCCACCGGCGCGGGAGACCTCGAACAGCGTCTTGCTGCGGCTGCGCTCGCGGACCATCACGACGTCGTCGGGCTTGACGCGGAAGGACGGCTTGTCGACCTTCTGGCCGTTGACCTCGATGTGGCCGTGAACGACCATCTGGCGGGCCTGGTAGATCGTGCGGGCGATGCCCGAACGCAGGACCAGCGCGTCGAGACGACGCTCCAGCTCGATGATCAGGGCCTCACCGGTCTTGCCCTGGACCTTGGAGGCACGCTCGTAGGCGCGGACGAGCTGACGCTCGGACACGTCGTACTGCGCGCGCAGACGCTGCTTCTCCAGCAGACGGACCTTGTAGTCCGAGTTCTGCTTGCGGCCGCGGCCGTGCTCGCCCGGCGGGTAGGGGCGGGCCTCGAAGTACTTGACGGCCTTCGGGGTCAGCGCGATGCCGAGGGCACGCGACTTCTTGACCTTGGGGCGGGACTGATTCGCCACTTTTTCTCTTTCCTTGATTTCGGCTCACCAGAGTTAAGGGAGGTCGCATCCGCAGCCCGGGAAACCCTGCGGGTCCTTGATGGACCTGCTGGGCAGCCGCTCCTGGGTCTGGGCACATACGTGCAGCACGCGAGTGGCCCACCGACCGTTCCCGGAACCCGGGTGGTGGTGGGCTGCCCGCGACACCTTCGACGGTGCGCGACGCTCCTGGATCCCCCTGGCCTTGCGGCGCGGGGGTTCCGGCTGGATGTCCCGTTCTGGTGGTGCCGACCGGAGCCGGACACGGGACGCAGCGCTTCGCGCCATGTTACAGGGTGCTCAGGACCGCCCTCTACCGAGGTGCTTCCTGGTCCACTCCACCGCGTCCGCGTAGCGCGCCTCGGCGCCGTGCCGGGTGGGCGTGTAGTACTCCCGGTCCTTGAGCTCCTCCGGGGCGTACTGCTGGGCGGCGATGCCTTCGGGCAGGTCGTGCGGATACACATACCCCTGGGCGTGACCCAGCTTGGCCGCGCCCTTGTAGTGCCCGTCGCGCAGATGCATGGGCACCGGGCCCGCGTGCCCCTTGCGTACGTCCTCCATGGCGGCGCCGATCGCCGTCGTCGCGGCGTTGGACTTCGGCGCCAGGGCGAGGGCGATGGTGGCGTGGCTGAGGGTGAGCGCGGCCTCGGGGAAACCGATCATCGCGACGGCCTGGGCGGCGGCCACGGCTATCGGCAGCGCGTTCGGATCGGCGAGGCCGATGTCCTCGCTGGCGGAGATCATCAGCCGGCGGGCGATGAACCGGGGGTCCTCGCCGGCCTCGATCATGCGGGCCAGATAGTGCAGCGCCGCGTCCACGTCCGAGCCGCGGATGGACTTGATGAGCGCGCTCGCCACGTCGTAGTGCTGGTCGCCGTCGCGGTCGTACTTCACGGCCGCCCGGTCGACGGTCTCCTCCAGGGTCTGGAGGCTGATCTCCGCCTCGCCCTTGTCGAGCGCGGCGCCGGCCGCGGCTTCCAGGGCGGTCAGGGCGCGGCGGGCGTCACCGCCGGAGATCCGCAGCAGGTGTTCCTCGGAGTCCTCGGGGAGGGTGACGGCTTCCTTGAGGCCGCGCTCGTCGGTGAGCGCGCGCTTGATGAGGCCGCGCAGGTCGTCGTCCGTGAGCGGTTCGAGGGTCAGCAGGAGCGAGCGGGAGAGCAGGGGCGAGATCACCGAGAAGTACGGGTTCTCGGTGGTCGCCGCGATCAGCGTCACCCAGCGGTTCTCGACGGCCGGGAGCAGGGAGTCCTGCTGGGCCTTGCTGAAGCGGTGGATCTCGTCGAGGAAGAGGACGGTCTCCTTGCCGAAGCCGCCGGTGGCACGGCGGGCGCCGTCGATGACCGCGCGGACTTCCTTGACGCCCGCGGTGATCGCGGACAGCTCCACGAAGCGCTTGTTGGTGGCCTTGGAGACGACATACGCGAGCGTGGTCTTGCCGGTGCCGGGCGGGCCCCACAGGATCACCGAGGACGGTCCGGCCGGGCCGCCGCTCCCCTCGCCGACGAGTCTGCGCAGGGGCGAGCCCGGCTTCAGCAGATGCTGCTGGCCCACGACTTCGTCGAGGGTGCGCGGACGCATCCGTACCGCCAGGGGGCTGGAGGACGGGTCCTTCTCCTGGCGTTCTTCTGCTGCGGCGGTGAACAGGTCGGGCTCCACGGACAAAACCCTATGTCACCGCACTGACAACGCCGTCCGGCCCGGGAAATCCCCGGGATCGGCGGGGGTCAGCTGGTCCAGAAGTCCCACCAGCGGGTCAGGATCAGCATCCCGATGATCCCGATGTGCAGCGCCGGCAGGACCCAGGTGAACTCGCCGAAGAAGCTCTTCAGCCAGCGCGGGGCGGGCAGGAAGTTGTTGCGGATGTTGGACGAGGTCACGTACCAGAACATGATGATCGTCGCGACCCACGCCAGCGAGCACCACAGGCACAGCGAGTTGATCCGGTACAGCGACTGGAACTGCAGCCAGGTGCAGAATCCGACGCCGAAGAGCGTGCCCGCGTTGAAGGTCAGCCAGTACCAGCGCGGAAAGGTGGCCCGGGCGAGCAGGCTCACGCCGACGCAGATGACGATGCCGTAGGCGACGAGTCCCAGCATCGGGTTGGGGAACCCGAAGGCCGAGGCCTGCTCGCTCTTCATGATGTTGCCGCAGGAGACGACCGGGTTCAGGCTGCACCCGGGCACGAAGTTCGGGTTCTCCAGGAGCTTGAACTTGTCGATCGTGATGACCCACGCGGCAAGGAGACCGGCCGCACCGGTGATCACCAGCAGCAGGGCGAGGGCACGGCTGCCGCCGACCGTCCGGGGAGCGGTGACGCGTTCCTGGTCGGCCGGGACGTCCTTGACTGTCGTCTTGCTCATCACGCCGTTTCCGTAGCTTCGAAGGGGCCTGCGGGCACGGTCATTGTGCCGCACGCACCCGTGTGTCCACCGTTCGATGGACATAAGGAGGTACGCACGGTCGTCCCGGAGCGTTCGGTTCAGCGGGAGGCTCGTCGGCATGACACCAGACGCGAACCAACTCGCAGTGGACGTACGGGGACTGCGCAAGCGGTACGGGGACGTGACCGCTGTCGACGGCATCGATCTCGGCATCCGGCAGGGCGAGGTGTTCGGCCTGCTCGGACCCAACGGAGCGGGCAAGAGCACCACGGTGGAGATCCTCCAGGGCAACCGCGGCCGGGACTCGGGCGAGGTCTCCGTGCTCGGCGCCGACCCGGCGACGGGCACGCGCGCGTGGCGCTCGCGGGTCGGCATCGTCTGGCAGGACGAATCCGCGCCCGCCGAGTTGACGGTGCGCGAGACCGTGCGGCACTTCGCCCGCTACTACCCGAGGCCCCGCGACCCCGAGGAAGTCATCGGCCTGGTCGGTCTGGAGGAGAAGGCGGGCAGCCGCGTCAAGGCGCTCTCGGGCGGTCAGCGCAGGCGGCTCGATGTGGCGCTGGGTGTGATCGGCGGTCCGGAGCTGCTGCTCCTGGACGAACCGACGACCGGCTTCGACCCGGCCGCCCGCAGGCAGTTCTGGGACCTGATCCGGAAACTGGCCGACGAGGGCACGACCATCCTCCTCACCACGCACTACCTGGAGGAGGCGGAGGCGCTCGCGCACCGGCTCGCGGTGATCGCGAAGGGCCGGGTCGTCGCCGAGGGCGAGCCGTCCACGCTGCGCGAGCGCTTCGGTACCGAGGCCACCGTGGAGTGGACGGAGTCCGACGGCACCCCGCGCAGTACGCGCACCGACACCCCCACCAGGACAGTCGCCGAGCTCATACACCGCTTCGACGGCGAGATCCCGGGCCTGCGGGTGAGCCGCCCCACCCTGGAGGACGTCTACCTCCGGCTGACCGGACAGGAGGACGCGCGATGAGCACGACCGCCGTACGCGCGGACCGTCAGACCTCTTCCGGCAGGCTGCCCGGAGCCTGGGGGCTCGGCCTCCAGCGGGGCGCCCTGGAGATCAAGCAGTTCTTCCGCCAGCGCGACCAGGTGGTGTTCACCTTCGCCTTCCCGGTCGTCTTCCTCTTCCTCTTCGCGTCGATCTTCAGCGACGACGTGCGGGGAGCGGGCATCACCGCCTCCCAGCTGTACGTCCCCGCGATGATGGCCGCGGGCATCATGTCCACCAGTTTCCAGTCCCTGGGCATCTCGATCGCGATCGAGCGGGACGAGAAGGTGCTGCGCCGGCTGCGCGGCACACCGATGCCACCGGCCTCGTACTTCCTCGGCAAGATCTGGCTGGTTCTGGTGACCGGCGCCCTGGAGACGGCGATCCTGCTCCTCGTCGGCACGACGCTGTACGACGTCGATCTGCCCTCGGACCTCGGCAAGTGGGCGGACTTCGGCTGGATCTTCGTCCTGGGGCTCACGGCCTGCGCCCTGCTCGGCATCGCGATCAGCTCGGTCCCGAAGTCCGGCAAGAGCGCCACCTCCGTGGTCGTACTCCCCTTCCTGGTCCTCCAGTTCATCTCCGGGGTGTACATCGCCATCGACACCATCCCCGACTGGATGCTGAACATCGGCGCGCTGTTCCCGCTGAAGTGGATGTGCCAGGGGCTGCGCGGGGTGTTCCTGCCCGAGTCGGCGAAGGTCCTGGAACAGGCGGGCGACTGGGAGTTCGGGCGGATCGCCCTGGTGCTCGGGGCGTGGTGCGTCGGAGGATTGCTGCTGTGTCTGCTGACCTTCCGGTGGAAGAACCGGCGCGACGGATGACCGAGCGGATGACCGGTCCCGGCGGCGCGAAGAGCGCGTACACCTGGGACCGGTCGTTCCGGCTCTGGGACTCGTACTTCGCGATCGTGTGGGTGGCCACCCTGGTGTTCGTGCTCGGTACAGGGCACCCGGGGTGGTCCCTGCGCTTCGTCGCGGCCTCGCTGCTCGTCTTGCTGATCCCCTGGTACGTGGCGGTGGGACGCCCCATCCTCAACGGCGATCCCCCCGACGAACGGCGGGCCCTTGGCTACCTCACGGGAGCGATGATGCTGTTCCTGCCGTCGGCGGTCCTCGTCGGTGAGACGCGTCTGATGACCTTCGCGCTCGTCCCCCAGTGCTTCATGGCGCTGCGCCTGCACTGGGCACTGACAGCCGTGACGGTCATCAACATCGCGCCGGTGGTGGGCTGGGCGCTGCTGTGGTGGCCGAGCGACCAGGACGTCTTCTTCAACGTGCTCTTCGCCGTGGTGACCCTCGTCTTCTCCGTGGCCATCGGCAGCTGGATCATCCGCATCATCGAGCAGAGCCGGGAACGGGCGGAGTTGATCGCCGAGTTGGACGTCAGCCGCCATGAGATCTCCCGTCTGTCGGCCGCACACGGCGCGCTGGCCGAACGGGAACGACTCACCCGGGAAATCCACGACACCCTCGCGCAGGGCTTCACCAGCCTGCTGATGCTGGTCCAGGCCGTCGAGGCCGAGGTGGACCACGATCTGCCGCGGGCCCGCCGCCATCTGACCCTGATGGCCGAGACGGCCCGGCAGAACCTCGCCGAGGCGCGGGCCCTGGTCGCCGGAGGCGCGCCCGCCGACCTCGACGGCGCCACGCTGCCCGACGCGCTGCGCCGGCTCGCCGCCCGCCATGACGCGACCCTCGACGTGACCGGTCCGGTGCGCGCGCTGCCCGCCGGGCCCGAAGTCGTCGCCCTGCGCTCCTGCCAGGAGGCACTGGCCAACACCCGTAAGCACGCGGGGAGTTCGGTCACGGTCGCGGTCGTCCTGGCCTACACCGAGGATTCCCTCGCCGTCTCCGTACGCGACGACGGCCGCGGCTTCGACCCGGCCGCGCCGGCCGACGGCTACGGTCTGGCGGGGCTGCGAGCGCGGGCCGCCGAAGTAGGCGGTACGGCTCAGGTCCGCAGTGCGCCCGGTGACGGGACGACCGTCACCGTGCGTCTGCCCGTCCCCAGGAGTGGCTCGTGATCCGGATCATCCTCGCCGACGACCATCCCGTCGTACGGGAAGGGCTGCGCGCGATGCTCAGCGCCGAGCCCGACCTCGATGTGATCGCCGACGCCTCCAGCGGGCCGCAGGCGGAGGCGTTGGCCGCCGAGCTCCGGCCCGACATCGTGCTGATGGATCTGCGGATGCCCGGGGGTGGGGGCGTCGACGCGATCGTGCGGATGACAGAGGCGGGGTTGTCGTGCCGGGTCATCGTGCTGACGACGTACGAGACGGACCGGGACATTCTGCGGGCCGTGGAAGCCGGGGCGGCGGGGTATCTGCTGAAGGATCTGCCTCGGGGGGAGCTCGCGGACGCGGTGCGGGCCGCCGCTCGGGGCGAGACCGTGCTGGCGCCGTCCGTCGCCGCCCGCCTTGTCGACCAGCTCCGTACCAAGCCGGAGCGGCCCCGTCTGTCCGAGCGCGAGACGGCGGTTCTTCGCCTGGTCGCCGAGGGCTGCACCAACGCCGAGATCGGCCGTCGGCTCTTCATCGGCGAGTCCACCGTGAAGACCCATCTGCTGCGGGTCTTCGGGAAACTGGGGGTGGACGACCGGACGGCCGCGGTTACCAGCGCGATGCGGTTCGGCTTGCTGGAGTGACCTTCTTCGCCCCCAGGCCCCCCTAAAAGATTGCGCAGTTCCCCGCGCCCCTTTTAGGGGCGCGGGGAACTGCGCAATCTTTTGCACCAGCCCCCACCCACCCGCAGCCAACACACAACCCCCGGGGTTGAAGGGGCGGAGCCCCTGGGGGATGGGACGGGTAGGGGCGGCGGGGGCGAAAACCCCTCGGGCCTCAGCCCAGGCGGGACGTCAGCTCGGTCACGATGGCGTCGACCGGTACCGCGACCTGCTCACCGGACTCCATGTCCTTGAGCTGCACGACGCCCTCGGCAAGATCGCGCTCGCCGGCGACGACGGTGTACCGCGCACCCGACCGGTTCGCGTTCTTCATCGCACCCTTGAGCCCCTTGGCCCCGTAGGAGAAGTCCGCCGCGACCCCGGCCTTGCGCAGCGCGGTGACCACCCCGAAGAGCACGCGCCGGGCCTCCTCCCCCAACGGCACCGCGAACACACTGGTGGAAGAGGGGAGTTCGAGCTCCACCCCCTCCGCCTCCAGCGCCAGCACCGTACGGTCGACACCGAGCGCCCACCCGACAGACGGCAGCGCGGGCCCGCCGATCATCTCGGAGAGGCCGTCGTAACGGCCACCGCCGCCCACCGCGGACTGGGAACCGAGACCGTCGTGGATGAACTCGAAGGTCGTACGGGTGTAGTAGTCGAGCCCGCGCACCAGCTTCGGGTCGTCCTCGAAGGAGACACCCGCGGCCGTGATCAGCTCGCGCACCTCCTCGTGGTACGCCTTGCACGCGTCACAGAGGTAGTCACGCAGGAGCGGCGCCCCGACCAGCTTCTTCTGGACGTCGTCCCGCTTGTCGTCGAGGACGCGCAGCGGGTTGATCTCCGCGCGGCGGAGGGTCTCCTCGTCGAGGTCCAGGCCCCGCAGGAAGTCCTGGAGGGCAGCGCGGTAGACCGGGCGGCACTCCTTGTCGCCGAGCGAGTTCAGCAGGATGCGGAAGTCGCGCAGTCCCAGCGACCGGTACGCCTGGTCCGCCAGAATGATCAACTCGGCGTCCAGCGCCGGGTCCTCGGCTCCGATCGCCTCGGCGCCCACCTGGGAGAAGTGCCTGTACCGGCCCTTCTGAGGACGCTCGTATCGGTAGTAGGAGCCCGAGTACCAGAGCTTGACGGGAAGGTTGCCCGCCTTGTGCAGGTTGGCCTCCAGCGCCGCGCGCAGGACGGAGGCCGTGCCCTCGGGGCGCAGGGCCAGCTTGTCGCCGCCCTTGGTCTCGAAGGCGTACATCTCCTTGCTCACGATGTCGGTGGACTCACCGACCCCGCGCGAGAACAGCTCGACGTTCTCGAAGCCGGGCGTCTCGATGTAGCCGTAGCCGGAGTTGCGCAGCGGCGCGGCGATCGCCTCGCGGACCGCGAGGTACTTCGCGCTGTCCGGCGGAGTCAGGTCGTACGTGCCCTTGGGGGCTTTGAAGGTGCTCACGGAAGTCTCTCGTCACATTCCTCGTCGAGGAGCGGAGGTCGGGTCCACTCCGCTTCCTTGGCGGCTCGCCGCCACCTGCCGCATATACGGGTTGGTGGCGCGCTCCTGGCCGATGGTCGTCTGGGGGCCGTGGCCCGACAGCACCACGGTCGAGTCGTCGAGCGGCAGGCACACGCGGGCCAGCGAGTCGAGGATCTCGGCGTGGGAGCCGCCGGGCAGGTCGGTGCGTCCGATGGAGCCGGCGAACAGCAGATCCCCGGAGAAGAACACGGACGGGATCTCCGTGGTCTCGGGCATCTGGAAGGTCACCGACCCCCTGGTATGGCCGGGCGCGTGCGCGACGGACAGCTCCAGGCCGGCCAGCTCCAGCTTCGCGCCGTCGGTGAGCGTCTTCACGTCGTCCGGCTCCCCCACGGTCAGCTCGCCCATCAGCGGCATCCCGATGGACCGGCCGAGCGCCTTCTCCGGGTCGCTCATCATGAAGCGGTCCTCGGGGTGGATCCAGGCCGGTACGTCGTGCGCTCCGCACACCGGGACGACCGAGGCGACATGGTCGATGTGACCATGGGTGAGGATGACCGCGACGGGCTTGAGCCGATGCTTCTTGAGTGCGTCCTCGACTCCCTGGGCGGCCTGATGGCCCGGGTCGATGATCACGCACTCCTCACCCGCGGCGGGGGCGACCAGGTAACAGTTGGTCCCCCAGGCCCCGGCGGGGAACCCGGCAATGAGCACGATCGTCCTTCGCTGTGTCGCGTTGTTTCGTACGCGGTTGTCTCGTACGCGGTGGGTGGCTGTGGATCAGAGCCTACCGGCGCTGCCGATTCCTCAGCGAACCCATATACGGTACGGGGCACACGCAGGCGGTCGGCTCACAAGACGCACGCGTCCCACTTGACGTACGAGACGCATGAGGAGAAAACCCGGTGGTCAGCCAGGAACAGCGGCGACGTCAGCTCGCCCGGGAGAAGTTCTTGCGACAGCAGCAGCGGCGCACGGCCGCGCGGCGCAAGACACACGCACGCAACGCGGTCGTCGCCTCGGTGCTCGGCGTCATCGTGGTCGGCAGTGTCGTGTCGTACGCGACCGGGGTCTTCAAGAACGACGACAAGAAGGCCAACGCGGGCGCGGAGGTCTCCCCGAGCCCTTCGGCGTCCAAGGCGCCGGACCCGTGCAAGAAGGCCGCGGCGGGCAAGGTGAAGTCGCTGAGCTGGAAGAAGGAGCCGGCAATCACCATCGACAAGTCCGCGGACTACACGATGAAGATGGCGACGACATGCGGTGACATAGACATCGCGCTGAAGACGGCCGCGGCCCCGCACACCGTCAACTCGTTCAACTTCCTCGCGGCCAAGGGCTACTTCGACCACACCAAGTGCCACCGGCTCACCACGAACGGCATCTACGTGCTGCAGTGCGGTGACCCGACGGCCCTCGGCACCGGCACTCCCGGCTACACGATCCCGGACGAGAACCTGAAGGACACCACCCTGAAGGGCGGGGTGTACCCGGCGGGGACGGTGGCGATGGCCAACCAGTACGACGCCTCGACGAAGAAGGGCCGCAACACCGGTGGCAGCCAGTTCTTCCTCGTGTACCAGGACAGTCAGCTGCCGGCCAATTACACACCGTTCGGAACTATTTCCAAGTCCGGCATGAAGGTCCTCACGAAGATCGCCGCGGCCGGAGAGAGCACGGGCGCGGGCGACGGCGCCCCCAACGCGACCGTCGTGATCAACAAGATGACCGTGACGAAATCCTGACCGCCAGCAGCCAATTTCGGTCGCGCGGGATGCGGACAGCCGCCCTGCCGGTCGCCTATGTTGGCCGTGACGAAACTGTGGACGATGCCAGGGGGCAGTGACGCCCCTCACAGGCATCATGTGGAGGAGGCGCTGTGAGCAGCGACCCGTGGGGCCGCGTCGACGAGACGGGGACCGTGTACGTGCGTACGGCCGACGGCGAGCAGGTCGTCGGTTCCTGGCAGGCCGGCTCTCCTGATGAGGCGCTGGCCTACTTCGAGCGCAAGTACGAGGGCCTGGTTGTCGAGATCGGCCTCCTCGAGAAGCGAGTGAAGACCACCGACCTGTCGGCGAAGGACGCCCAGACCGCCATCGGCCATATTCGCGAGCAGGTGGACGCCCACCACGCGGTAGGCGATCTGGACGCGCTGAAGGTACGGCTGGACAAGCTCGTCGAGACGGTCGACGCGCGCCGCGAGGAGCGCAAGGTCCAGCGGGCGAAGCAGTCCGACGAGGCGCGGCACTCCAAGGAGGCCCTGGTCGTCGAGGCCGAGGAGCTGGCGCAGAGCGACCAGTGGCGGGCGGCCGGTGAGCGGCTGCGCGCGCTGGTGGACACGTGGAAGGGGCTGCCTCGGCTCGACCGCAAGTCGGACGACGAGCTGTGGCACCGCTTCTCGCACGCCCGCTCGGCGTTCTCCAAGCGCCGCAAGGCGCACTTCGCCTCGCTGGACGCGCAGCGCGAGGAGGCCCGCAAGACCAAGGAGAAGTTGGTCGCGGAGGCCGAGTCGCTGTCCTCCTCGGCCGACTGGGGTCCGACGGCCGCGCGCTACCGCGAGCTGATGGCCGACTGGAAGGCCGCGGGCCGCGCCCAGCGCGAGCACGAGGACGACCTGTGGAACCGCTTCCGCGGCGCCCAGGACGTGTTCTTCGCGGCGCGCAGCTCCGTGTTCGCCGAGCGTGACGCGGAGCAGTCGGAGAACCTGAAGCTCAAGGAGGAGCTGGCCGAGGAGGCCGAGAAGCTCGTCCCGGTGCAGGACCTGAAGGCGGCCCGCGCCACCTTCCGCTCCATCAACGAGCGCTGGGAGGCCATCGGCCATGTGCCGCGCGACGCCCGCCCGAAGGTCGAGGGCCGGATGCACGCGGTGGAGCGGGCTCTCCAGGAGTCCGAGGAGGCCGAGTGGCGCCGGACCAACCCTGAGGCACGCGCGCGTGCCGAGGGTCTGACCGGTCAGCTCCAGGCCGCCGTGGACAAGCTCCAGGGCCAGATCGAGTCGGCCCGCTCCGCGGGCAACGCCTCGAAGGCCGACAAGCTCCAGAAGGAGCTCGACGGCCGCCAGGCGCTGCTGGACCAGGCCCTGAAGGGTCTGCAGGAGTTCGGCGGCTGACGCACGCCGCCCTTGTCAGTGGTCCCGCTTCACGGAAGCGGGACCACTGCTCTTTTGCCCCAGCG
The DNA here is from genome assembly GCF_036347135.1 of Streptomyces sp. NBC_00775. Classification (NCBI taxonomy): domain Bacteria; kingdom Bacillati; phylum Actinomycetota; class Actinomycetes; order Kitasatosporales; family Streptomycetaceae; genus Streptomyces; species Streptomyces sp. NBC_00775. The sequence goes on along the minus strand of NZ_CP108938.1, from coordinate 8,928,221 downwards.
ACGGTGACGGCCCTCGCCGAATCGGTTGCGCGTGCCCAGGTACCGGCGGGACGATTGGCGCCGAGAGCCGAACGGCGGGGTGGGCATCCATGGGGGACCTCCGGATTCTGGCAAGCAGGTACCGGCTGGACCGGTGCCTGGGCCGAGGCGGTATGGGCGAGGTGTACGAGGGGCGTGACACGATCCTCGACCGCTCGGTAGCGGTGAAACTGCTGTCGGGCTACGCGCCGGAGAGTCCGGTGGCGGCGGAGCGCTTCTTGCAGGAGGCGCGGGCAGCCGCCCGGATCAGCAGTCGCAACGCGGTCGCGGTCTACGACGTGGGCGTCGAGGACGGCCAGCCCTATCTGGTGATGGAGTGCCTCGACGGCGTTCCGCTCAGCCGCATCCTGGCCGCCACTCCGGGCCCTCTGCCCGAGGAGACCGTACGGGCCGTCGCGACGGGCATGTGCGAGGGGCTGGCGGCCGCGCACGGCGTCGGAATCGTCCATCGGGACGTCAAGCCCGGCAATGTGTTCCTCTGCCGTGACGGACGGGTCGTCCTGATGGATTTCGGTATCGCCCGCCTCGTCGAGTCCGCGGTGCAGACCCAGACGGGCATTCTCGTGGGAACACCCGTGTACATGGCGCCGGAGGCGGTGCGGGGACAGCGGGTCGGCCCGGCGGCCGACCTCTACGGCCTCGGCTGCGTCATGTACCGCATGCTCTCCGGGGACGAGCCGTACGTCAGCGACGGCTCCACGCTGGGGATCCTGTTCGCGAAGGTCAACCAGCCGCCGCCCACCTTGCGCGGACGGCCGGGGCTGCCGGCGGCCCTGGTCTCGACGGTGGACGATCTGCTGGAGCGCGAGCCGCACCTCAGGCCGGTCAACGCCGCCGATCTGGCCGCCTTCATCGGTGCTCCCGACCGGGCCGAGGACATCCTGATCGAGGTGGTCGCCCGGCATCTGCGGCAGAGCGCCGCCCAGTGGGCCCGGTCGACACCCGAGCCGGGAGCCTCCGCGACGCCACCGACGTCGTACCGGCTCCCCAAGCCCCAGCCGGCGCCCGGCAGCGCATCACCGTGGGCTGGGCAGATCCCGCCCACGCCCGGCTATCCGCCCGACTCCCACGCTCCCGGGCCGGACTTCGCGGCGCCCTCCGTCGAGGCCACCCTGCAGCGGGACACCCGGCAGCTCATCCGGCAGGGCATGTCCACCGACGGCATGGAGGGCAAACACCGTGAGGCCGTGCTCATGGTGACCCGGGGCAAGTACAGCGACGCGCTGGAGCTGCACGGCTATCTGATTCAGGTCCGCACCGCCGAGCTCGGCGCGGGGCACCCCCTCACCCTCGTCAGCCAGTTCTGGGCCGCGGTCTGCCTGGCCCGGCTCGGTGCCGCGCCCGAGGCACTGAACCGGCTGTCAATGATCAGCGATGCCTGCAGCCGATACGGGGAGGAAACGCTCTCCGTGGCGTGGCCGGCCCCGCCTCGATCCTTCGGAGCCTGACATGGCCCTTCAGCTGGAGATCGCTGCCCTGGGCAGCGACGCGGAGAACGACCTGCGCTCGCTGACCCGCTGGATAGCCGAGGACGAGACGCTCATGAGCGCCTGCTCGGGCACCCTGCGCTCCTCCGGCCCGCCGCGCTCCGACCACATGGGGCTGGGATTCGACATCCTTCAGCTGGCGCTCGCCTCCGGCTTCAGCGCGGGCAGTCTCGCCGTCTCGATCGCGGCCTGGCTGGATGCGCGCAGGGGCAGCCCCCGGCTGCGTCTGAGGAGGGGTTCGATCATCGTCGAGCTGTCCGCGGAGACCTCTGACGACACTCTCGCCGCCGTCTGGCGACTTCTTGGCGAGGAGGGGGCGGAGCAGGATCACGCCGACCGGAGCGGAGCCGACCGGAGCGGTGATGGCCCGTGAACGGTGACCTGCCCGACCCCTCCGCCTCCCGGGTCGTGCTCATCGGAGGCAGCGAGTACCGGAGCCTGGTGCCCCTTCCCCCTGTCTCCTCGAACCTGCAGAGCCTGTGCACGACGCTCCAGGACCCCACCATCTGCGGTATTCCGGAGGCGAACTGCACCGTCGTCAAGGATCCGCAGCTGCCGTCCGAGTTCCTCGACCCGGTGGCGAACGCGGCGGCCACCGCACGGGACACCCTGCTGGTCTACTACAGCGGCCACGGCCTGCGGGACACCGACGACCCCGACCTGTACATGGCGCTGCGCGACTCCCAGGAGGGGCGGGGGTACACGGCGGTCGCGTACAACCATCTCCGTTCCGTCGTACGCATGTCTCCGGCGCGGCGCCGGATCGTCATCCTCGACTGCTGCTTCAGCGGCCGGGCAGCACGTGCGATGAGTGCCGACGTACAGAACCTGGCGGCGCAGGCGAAGGTCGAGGGTACGTACGTCCTCGCGGCCTCGCCCGGTGACCGGCCCGCGCTCGCGCCCGAGGGGGAGGTGTACACGACCTTCACCGGAGAGCTGCTCGACCTGCTGCGCGGCGGCATCCCCGACGGTCCCGAGCTGATCGATCTCGAGACCATCTACCGCACGCTGGAGGACCGGCTGCGTGCCAAGAACAAGCCACTGCCGCAGCGCACCTTCGAGAACCAGGCCGGTCTGCTGCCGATCGCCCGGAACAGGGCGTGTGCCCCGGCCAGAGGCGTCGGGGGTCCGGTCCTCGACCTCCAGGTGACATCGGCGATCACCACCACCGGTCTCCGGCTCGCCCGCAGGCTGCGTGCTGTCGGCCGGACGCGCGACGCCCTGCCCGTGCTCCGGCTGATCCTGGGACAGCCCGGCACCACGGAAGGCGGCGACGACATCCTCGTACGCCTTGAGCTGGCGGACATCCTCACCGAACTCGACCACGGACGGGAGGCGATCGAGGTTCTGGAGACCGCCTTCGTCGCCGTCCACAACCGCGCGGGCCCCGAGGTACTGACGGTGTGCCGACGGCTCGCCGCGCTCCTGCGTGAGATGGGCAGCCACGCGGAGGCCTGCGACGTGCTCGAACACGCGCTGAAGCTCAGTTTCCCGGCCGAAGCGCCGCTTCCTCCGCCTACCGCTGGCGGGCTGACGTAACCCGGTACACGTCGTACACGCCTTCCACTCCCCTGACCGCCTTCAGCACGTGCCCCAGGTGCTTGGGGTCGCCCATCTCGAAGGTGAAGCGGGAGGTGGCGACGCGGTCTCGGGAGGTCTGGACGGCGGCGGACAGGATGTTGACGTGCTGGTCGGACAGGACCCGGGTGACGTCCGAGAGGAGCCGGGAGCGGTCCAGGGCCTCGACCTGGATGGCGACCAGGAAGACCGAGGACTGAGTGGGCGCCCATTCGACCTCGAGGATGCGCTCGGGCTCACGGGACAGCGAGTCGACGTTGACGCAGTCGCTGCGGTGCACCGAGACGCCGCTGCCGCGGGTGACGAAGCCGATGATCGGGTCGCCGGGTACGGGCGTACAACAGCGGGCGAGCTTGACCCACACGTCCTCGACGCCCTTGACGACGACACCCGGGTCGGCGTTGGAGCGGCGCTTGCGGCCGCGGCCGCGCGCGGGCGGGACGCTCTCGTCGATCTCCTCGGTGGCCGCCTCCTCGCCGCCGAGCGCCTGCACGAGCTTCTGTACGACGCTCTGCGCGGCTACATGGCCCTCGCCGATCGCCGCGTACAGGGACGAGATGTCGGGGTAGCGCATCTCGTGCGCGAGGGTGACCAGGGAGTCGCCGGTGAGGATGCGCTGGATCGGCAGGTTCTGTTTGCGCATCGCGCGGGCGATGGCGTCCTTGCCCTGCTCGATCGCCTCGTCGCGGCGCTCCTTGGAGAACCAGGCGCGGATCTTGTTGCGGGCGCGCGGGGACTTCACGAAGCCGAGCCAGTCGCGGGAGGGGCCCGCGCCGGCCGCCTTGGAGGTGAAGACCTCCACCAAGTCGCCGTTGTCCAGGGTGGATTCGAGCGGGACGAGGCGTCCGTTGACCCGTGCGCCTATCGTGCGGTGGCCGACCTCCGTGTGGACCGCGTACGCGAAGTCCACCGGCGTCGCGCCCGCCGGGAGCGCTATGACGTCACCCTTGGGCGTGAAGACGAAGACCTCGTTGCGGGACAGGTCGAAGCGCAGGGACTCCAGGAACTCGCTGGGGTCCTCGGTCTCCTTCTGCCAGTCGAGCAACTGGCGCAGCCACGCCATGTCGTTGACGGCGTCCTTGTCCTTGCCCGCGCTTCTCGGGGCGTCCGTACGCACCTTGGAGGCGCCGGCGGAGGGCTCCTGCTTGTACTTCCAGTGCGCGGCGATGCCGTACTCGGCGCGGCGGTGCATGTCGAACGTACGGATCTGCAGCTCGACGGGCTTGCCGTTGGGGCCGATCACCGTCGTGTGCAGCGACTGGTACATGTTGAACTTGGGCATCGCGATGTAGTCCTTGAACCGGCCGGGGACCGGGTTCCATCGCGCGTGCACGGTGCCGAGGGCCGCGTAGCAGTCCCGTACGGTGTCCACGAGGACGCGGATGCCCACCAGGTCGTAGATCTCCGCGAAGTCACGGCCGCGGACGATCATCTTCTGGTAGACGGAGTAGTAGTGCTTCGGGCGGCCGGTGACGGTCGCCTTGATGCGGGCGGCGCGCAGGTCGGACTGGACCTCGTCGGTCACTATGGCGAGGTACTCGTCGCGCTTGGGGGCGCGCTCGGCGACCAGGCGCACGATCTCGTCGTACATCTTGGGGTAGAGGATCGCGAAGGCGAGGTCCTCCAGCTCCCACTTGATGGTGTTCATGCCCAGGCGGTGGGCGAGCGGCGCGTAGATCTCGAGGGTCTCGCGCGCCTTCTTCTCCTGCTTCTCGCGCTTGAGGTAGCGCATGGTGCGCATGTTGTGCAGGCGGTCGGCGAGCTTGATGACCAGGACGCGCGGGTCCTTGGCCATGGCGACGACCATCTTGCGCACGGTCTCGGCCTGCGCGGCCTCGCCGAACTTGACCTTGTCGAGCTTGGTGACGCCGTCGACGAGGAGGGCGACCTGATCGCCGAAGTCCTTGCGCAGGGTGTCGAGGCCGTACTCGGTGTCCTCGACGGTGTCGTGCAGCAGGCCCGCCATCAGCGTGGCCGGGTCCATGCCCAGCTCGGCCAGGATGGTGGTCACGGCGAGCGGGTGCGTGATGTACGGGTCGCCGCTCTTGCGCTTCTGGCCGCGGTGCCAGCGCTCGGCGACCTGGTAGGCCTTCTCGACCTGGCGGAGCGTGGCGGTCTCGATCTTGGGGTCGTTGCTGCGCACTATCCGCAGCAGCGGCTCCAGGACCGGGTTGTACGGGTTGGAGCGCTGCACGCCGAGACGGGCGAGCCGGGCGCGGACGCGGTTGGAGGAGCCGCCGCCGGTGCGGGCGGGCTGGCCTGCCGCGGGGCGGACCGCCGGGGTGATCGCGGGACGCTCGGCGGGGGCCGGCTTGGGGCGTGGCTGCTCGGCCGCCTTGTCGTCCGGCGCGGACTGGGCGTGCTCGACCGGCCCGCTCGTGGCGTTCTTGGCGGGCTTCTCCGCGGGGGCCGAGGCGGGCTCGGGCTTGGCGGTGGCGAGTGGCTGGGCCTCGTCTGGCAAGAGGGCTCCTCGTGCGCGTTCCGGGTCCCCCGGTCAGGCTCCGGAAACCCCATGGTAGCGATCCTGAGCGTCGGACTCGCTTTCGGCCGTTGGGACGGCCTCTTACAGAAGGAACGCGAGAGGCGGGCGCCGGATTCCTCCGGGCCCGCCTCCGCGGTGTCCTGCGGGTGTCTCAGGGCTTTCCGTGGCCTTGCCCGGGACTTTCCCCGGGGTGCCTCGGCGCCGGTCCTCAGACCTGGAGGAGCGCCTCCAGGGGGGCGCCCGCCAGGGCCGGCTCCAGACGGCCGCGGCCGCCCAGGAAGCCGAGCTCCATCAGCACGGCGACGCCCGCGACCTCGGCGCCCGCCCGGCGGATGAGCTGGAGCGAGGCCTCGGCGGTGCCGCCGGTGGCGAGGACGTCGTCGACGACCAGGACGCGGTCACCCGCGACCAGGTCCTCGGCGTGCACCTCGATCTCGGCGGAGCCGTACTCCAGGTCGTACGCCTGCGACAGGGTCGCTCCGGGGAGCTTGCCCGCCTTGCGTACGGGGATGAAGCCGAGCCCGGCGCGGACGGCGACCGGGGCGCCGAGGATGAAGCCGCGGGCCTCCAGGCCGACGATCTTCGTCGCCTCGTTGCGCACCGCGATGTCCGCCAGCGCTTCGGTGAGCGCCGTGAAGGCACCCGGGTCCGCCAGGAGCGGGGTGATGTCCTTGAACATCACGCCCGGCTCCGGGTAGTCGGCCACATCGCGGATACGGCTGAGCAGCAGCGTCGAGATGTTTGCGAGCTCTGTCATCGGCGCTTCCCCGAGGGTCGGCCGCGGCCCCGGGCGCGGGACGCGGGCTGGTTGCGCGGGCCGACGACCGCCGGGGTGGCGTCCTCCGGCTCGTCGTCGTCCAGCGGCCCGTCGGAGACCTGGGGCTCCAGGGACTCGCCCTTGGCGGCGGCCTGGGCCCGCTTGGCGAGGACGCGCTTGCGCAGCGCCTTCATCTGCGGCTCGCGCTCCTTGAGGTCGGCGACGAGCGGCGTGGCGATGAAGATCGAGGAGTACGCACCGGCCGCGAGGCCGACGAACAGCGACAGGGAGATGTCGTTGAGCATGCCCGCGCCGAGCACGCCGCCACCGATGAACAGCAGGCCCGCGACCGGCAGCAGCGCGACCACCGTGGTGTTGATGGAGCGGACCAGGGTGCCGTTGATCGAACGGTCGGCGACGTCGCTGTAGGTCCAGCGGGTCTGCTTGGTGATGTCCTTCGTCTGCTCCTTGAGGCTGTCGAAGACGACCACCGTGTCGTAGAGCGAGTAACCGAGGATCGTCAGCAGACCGATCACGGTGCCCGGGGTGACCTCGAAGCCGACCAGAGCGTAGATGCCGACCGTGATGGTGATGTCGTGGATCAGGGCGACCAGCGCCGCCAGGGCCATGCGCCACTCGAAGGCGATCGCCAGGTAGATCACGACGAGGACCATGAAGATCGCCAGGCCCTCCCAGGCCTTGTTGGCGATCTGGTCACCCCAGCTGGGGCCGACCAGGTCGGCGTTGATCGTCTCCGGGTCGACCTTCAGGTCCTTGGCCAGCTCGGTCTTGATCTGGTCGGACTTGTCGGTGTCGATGCCGGCGATCTGGATGCGCAGCGTGCCGTTGCCGAGCTTCTGGACGACCGCGTCGTGGCCGGAGGACTCTTCCGCGTACGTCTCCGCCTGCGCGACCGAGGTGCTGATCTTGCCGGTGGTGAAGACGGCGCCGCCCTGGAACTCGATGCCCATGTTCAGGCCCCGCACCGTCAGGCCGAGGATGGCCGTGATGGTGATCAGGATCGAGATGCCGTACCAGATCTTGCGCTTGCCGACGAAGTCGTAGCCGATCTCACCACGGTGGAGCCGGGCGCCGAGGGTGCCGAGTTTCGACATCTCACGCCTCCTTCGTGTCGACGGGGGCGGAGGGACGGCGAGTACGGCGCAGCGGGGGCTTGGCGCCGAGCCGCTTGGGGTCGAGGCCGGACCAGCTGTGGCCGCTCGCGAAGAAGTTCTTGCGGGCGAGGATCGTCATCAGCGGCTTGGTGAAGAAGAACACGACGACCACGTCGAGCACGGTGGTCAGGCCGAGCGTGAACGCGAAGCCCTGGACCTTGCCGACGGTGACGATGAAGAGCACCGCGGCGGCGAGGAACGACACGAAGTCGGAGACCAGGATGGTGCGCCGGGCGCGCGGCCAGGCGCGCTCGACGGCGGGCCGCAGCGTGCGGCCCTCGCGGATCTCGTCCCGGATGCGTTCGAAGAACACGATGAACGAGTCCGCCGTGATACCGATCGCGACGATGGCGCCACAGACGGCCGGCAGGTTCAGCGCGAACCCGATGGCCGGGCCGAGCAGGGCCATGAGCACGTACGTGAGGGCGGCGGAGACCAGCAGGGAGGCGATGGCGATGACCGACAGGCCCCGGTAGTAGACCACCAGGTAGATGATGACCAGGCCCAGGCCGATCGCGCCGGCGATCAGACCGGCGTGCAGCTGCTCACCACCGAGGGCGGCGGTCACCGTGGTGACGCTCGCCTCCTTGAAGGTGAGCGGCAGGGCGCCGTACTTCAGCATGTTGGCCAGGTCCTGCGCCTCGGTCTGCGTGAAGCTGCCGGTGATCTCGACACTGCCGCTGAGCGACTGGGTGACGGACGGGGCGGAGACGACTTCACCGTCGAGGACGATGCCGAACTGGTTCTGCGGAGTGGTCTGCTGCGCGAGCTGGCCCGTGATGGTGGCGAACTTCTTGGACCCGCTGGACGTGAAGTCCATCGTGACCTTCCAGCCGGCACCACTCGTGGTGTCGAGGACGGCCTTGGACGCCTTGATGTCCGTACCCGCGACGGCGGCGGGGCCGAGCACGTACTTGTACCAGACGCCGTCGTTCTCACCGCAGGCCACGGTCGAGTCGGTGGGCTTGGCGCCGTCACCGGCCTTGGCGCGGGCCGCCTTGTCGGTGCAGTCGAGCGCGCTGTACTCGGCCTGGAGCTTGGCGGTCGCGGGGTCGACGCTGGCGCTCGCGGAGGGCGAGGCGCTGGCGGAGGCCGAGGAGGTCGCCGAGGCCGAGCTGCTCGCGGACGGCGTGGAGTCGGCCTTCAGGGCGTCGGTGACCGCACGGCCCTGGGAGGTGGCGGTGGCCGACGGGGTAGCGGAGCTCGACGAGGTGGCCGTGTCCGAGGCCTTCGTGGAGGCGCTGCTGGAGGGGCTGCTCGAAGCGCTGCTGGAGGAGCTCGCCGACGGGCTGGGCGACGCGGCGGAGCCGGAGGCCTCGGTGGCCAGGACCGGACGGAAGTAGAGCTTGGCGGTGGTGCCGACCTGCTTCCGGGCCTGCTCGGAGTTCGTGCCCTTGGGGATGTTGACGATGATGTTCTTGTCGCCCTGGGTCTGCACCTCCGCCTCGGACACGCCGAGACCGTTGACACGGCGGTTCATGATGTCGACCGCGGTGTTCATGTTGGTCTTGTTGATCGCGTTGGGCTGGCCCGGCTCGTTCTTCGCCTCGAGCGTGATGCTCGTGCCGCCGGCGAGGTCGATGCCGAGACGCGGGGTGGGGTGCCCGGAGACGAACATCCCCCCGGTGAGCGCCGCGATGGCGATCAGGATGAGGGCCAGCGAGCGCCCCGGCCTGCTCTGGGCGCTCGCGCTCCGGCCCTTCTTCGGTGCTGCCACCTTCTCGTACTCCCTCTCGGGCCGCCTTGCGCCGGGTCAGCGCGCGGGCGGCCATGACATGGTGTCGGGACTCCGTGCGAGAACAGCACGTCCCGGAAAGCGCGGGGCGCGAGCGGGTCGCGCCGCGCTCCCGGGGCGTGACTACTTCGCGTCGGGCTCGCCGTCGTCGGACTTCTTCGGCTCTGCTTCGTCGGCCTCGTCGGCCTTCGCCTCGGCGGGCTCGTCGGCCGGCTCGGCCGCCGCGTCCTTCTTGCCGAGGTCGATGGGCTTGTCGTCGGAGGCGTCGGAAGAGGCGTCGGCGGCGGGCTCGTCGGTCTCGGTGAGGGAGGAGGCGTCGTCCGGGACGACGGCGGCGTCGGTCTTCAGGTCGTGCTCGATGCCGTGGACGATGCGGTTGTACTCGTCGTCGGACAGGACGGCGCCGATCGAGTTCTTGGCGAAGACGAGGTCGACGCCCGGTGCCGCGTCAAGGAGGACCGTCTCTTCGTTGACCTCCTTCACCGTCGCGTACATGCCCCCGATCGTGCGGACGCCAGTGCCGGGCTGCATTTCATTACGCATCTGCGCGGCCTGCGACTGCTTGCGCTTGGCCGACCGGGTCATCAGGAACATGGCCCCGATGAGCACGATGAACGGGAGGAGGGTCACGAGACTCACGGGTCGGAACTTCCTTCTTCGACCGCAGATGGTGAGCGGCCTGCTGGATGGGGGTATGTATGCCGCCGACAAGCGCGGCATCGGCGGAGTCTAAGCGAGTCCGCACTCATGGAACAACGCTCAGCATGGCACCGGGGTTCCTGACCCGCACGTACCCTCGCCCACTCTCGGCTTCTCCCCCCGTGCCTCAAGGGCCTGGGAGGTACCCCCAGAGCCGGGGGACCCCGGTCGTCACGCCCCGAACAGGTCCTGTTGTCCGTTTCCGCCCGTCGGCCGGCCGGGCGGGGTGAGGCCCAGATGCGCCCATGCCGCCGGTGTGGCCACCCGGCCACGGGGAGTACGGGCGAGCAGTCCTTCCCGTACGAGGAAGGGCTCGGCGACCTCCTCGACGGTCTCGCGCTCCTCCCCCACCGCGACGGCGAGCGTGGACAGGCCCACCGGGCCGCCGCCGAAGAGCTTGAGCAGGGCTTCGAGGACGCCGCGGTCGAGGCGGTCGAGGCCGCGGGCGTCGACCTCGTAGACCTTCAGCGCGGCCGCCGCGATGTCGCGGGTGATGATGCCGTCGGCCTTGACCTGGGCGTAGTCGCGTACGCGGCGCAGCAGGCGGTTGGCGATACGGGGCGTGCCGCGGGAGCGCCCCGCGATCTCGGCAGCGCCTTCGGAGCCGATTTCGACGTCGAGCAGGTTGGCCGAGCGGTGGATGACGCGCTCCAGCTCGGCGGGCTCGTAGAACTCCATGTGCGCGGTGAAGCCGAAGCGGTCGCGCAGCGGGGGCGGCAGCAGGCCCGCGCGCGTGGTGGCGCCGACCAGGGTGAACGGCGGCAGTTCGAGGGGAATGGCGGTGGCGCCGGGGCCCTTGCCGACGATGACGTCGACGCGGAAGTCCTCCATCGCCATGTAGAGCATCTCCTCGGCGGGCCGGGACATGCGGTGGATCTCGTCGAGGAACAGCACCTCCCCTTCCTGGAGGGAGGAGAGGATCGCGGCGAGGTCTCCGGCGTGCTGGATGGCGGGGCCGCTGGTGATGCGGATCGGGGCGCCCATCTCGGCCGCGATGATCATCGACAGGGTGGTCTTGCCGAGGCCGGGAGCACCCGAGAGAAGCACGTGGTCGGCGGTGGCGCCACGCGCGCGTGCGGCACGCAGGACGAGGTCGAGCTGCTCGCGGACCTTCTCCTGTCCGATGAACTCGTCCAGGTCCTTGGGACGCAGGGCGGCCTCGACGGCCTGGTCCTCACGGTCGGCGACAGAGCCCACCAGCCGCTCGGCGGCGGCTTCGTCGGTCGTGTCGTCCCAGTTCATTGCGTGTGCCTCGCGGTGTGGTGGTCGGGCGGCCGGTGGTTCGGCTGCGGGCGCGGTTCAGCGGCCCGGAGGAGGGGGCCGGTGGTTCAGCGGGCGCGGTTCAGGGTCTGCAGGGCGGCCTTCAGCAGCTGGCCGACCTGGGGTGTGCCCTCGGCGGCCTCGGCCTGCGGGGCGACCGCGGAGACCGCCTCGTCGGCCTCGCGGGTGGCATACCCGAGGCCGATGAGCGCGGCGTGCAGCTGGTCGCGCCAGCCGGTGGCGACCGCCCTGCCGATGGCCGGACCGCCGGTGCCGAGGGGTGCGCCGAGGCGGTCCTTGAGCTCCAGGAGGAGCTTCTGGGCGCCTCTCTTGCCGATGCCGGGGACGGCGGTGAGCGCCTTCTCGTCACCGGTGGAGATCGCGCGGCGCAGGCCGTCGGGCGAGTGCGTGGCGAGCATGGCCTGGGCGAGGCGCGGGCCGACACCGCTCGCGGTCTGCAGCAGCTCGAAGGTCTGCCGCTCGTCGTCGTCCGCGAAGCCGTACAGGGTCAGCGAGTCCTCGCGTACGACGAGGGAGGTGGCGAGCTTGGTCTGCTGTCCCATGCGCAACCCGGAGAGGGTGTTCGGCGAGCACTGGACGGCGATACCGATACCGCCGACCTCGACGACCGCGGAGTCGGGGGCGAGGGCGGCGACCGGGCCGCTGACGAAGGCGATCATGCGGTACGGCCTTTCGAAGCGTGGTGCGAGGCGTTTTTCGATGCGGGCGGGGCGGCTGCCTGCGGGAGCCCGGTCCGCGCGGCTGCCTGCTGGAGTCTGTTCTCGGCGGCGGCCTGCTGGAACCGGTTCTGAGCAGCGGCCTGCTGAAGGCGGTTCTGGGCGGCTGCCTGCTGGAGCCGGTTCTGGGCGGGGGCGCGCCAGATGTGGCAGATGGCGAGGGCGAGGGCGTCGGCGGCGTCGGCGGGCTTGGGGGGCGCGTCGAGGCGGAGCAGGCGGGTGACCATCGCGCCGACCTGTGCCTTGTCCGCGCGTCCGTTGCCGGTGACGGCGGCCTTGACCTCGCTCGGGGTGTGCAGGGCGACGGGGATGCCGCGCCGGGCGGCGCAGAGCATGGCGACGGCGCTGGCCTGGGCCGTGCCCATCACCGTACGGACGTTGTGCTGGCTGAACACCCGCTCCACGGCGACGAATTCGGGCGCGTACTCGTCGAGCCACTGCTCGATGCCCTGCTCGATGGCGACGAGGCGCAGGCCCAACTCGGCGTCCACGGGGGTGCGTACGACACCGACGCCGCGCATGGTCAGGGGCCGGCCCGCGACGCCTTCGACCACCCCGACGCCGCACCGGGTCAGCCCGGGGTCGACACCCAGTACCCGCACCCTGCCCCCTCCTTCGATCTCTCCCCCAGCTACCGCTGGGAGGTGCCCCCCAGTTTGTGCAGGCTATCGGGTGCCACTGACAACAGCCGACAAAGCGACGGGCCGACGGGGTGTGTCCCGTCGGCCCGTTGAGCCCGTTCAGCTCGCGGCAGCGCTACGCGTCGACCTTCTCCATGACTTCGTCGCTGACGTCGAAGTTGGCGAAGACGTTCTGCACGTCGTCGCTGTCCTCCAGGGCGTCGATCAGCTTGAAGATCTTCCGGGCGCCCTCCTCGTCCAGCTCGACCTGCATGGTCGGGACGAAGTTGGCGTCGGCGGAGTCGTAGTCGATTCCGGCCTCCTGGAGCGCGGTGCGCACCGCGACCAGGTCGGTGGCCTCGGAGATGACCTCGAAGGACTCACCGAGGTCGTTGACCTCCTCGGCGCCCGCGTCGAGCACGGCACCCAGGACGTCGTCCTCGGCCAGCTCGCCCTTGGGGACGATCACGACGCCCTTGCGGTTGAACAGGTACGAGACGGAGCCCGGGTCGGCCATGTTGCCGCCGTTGCGGGTCATGGCGACGCGGACGTCCGAGGCGGCGCGGTTGCGGTTGTCGGTGAGGCACTCGATGAGCACCGCGACACCGTTCGGACCGTAACCCTCGTACATGATCGTCTCGTAGTCGGCGCCACCGGCCTCGAGACCGGCGCCACGCTTGACCGCGGAGTCGATGTTCTTGTTCGGGACCGAGCTCTTCTTGGCCTTCTGGATGGCGTCGAACAGCGTCGGGTTTCCGGCCGGGTCAGCGCCACCCGTCCGCGCCGCGACCTCGATGTTCTTGATCATCTTCGCGAAGAGCTTGCCGCGCTTGGCGTCGATCACGGCCTTCTTGTGCTTCGTCGTAGCCCATTTAGAGTGGCCGGACATCTGCCTGTCTCCTTCGCGTAACCCAACTCTTTACGAACCCCAGAGATCCTACAAGGACTCTGGAGTCCGGTTCGCGCGCACCATGTCGACGAACAGGGCGTGCACGCGGTGGTCGCCGGTCAGCTCCGGGTGGAACGACGTGGCGAGCGCGTTGCCCTGGCGGACCGCGACGATGTGGCCGTCGTGCTCGGCGAGCACCTCGGTCTCGGCGCCGACGGACTCGACCCAGGGGGCGCGGATGAAGACGCCCTCTACAGGATCGCCCGCGATGCCCTGGACGTCGACAGCCGCTTCGAACGACTCGTTCTGCCGTCCGAAGGCGTTGCGGCGCACGATCATGTCGATACCGCCGATCGTCTCCTGGCCCGAGCGCGGGTCGAGGATCTTGTCGGCGAGCATGATCAGGCCGGCGCAGGTGCCGTAGACGGGCATTCCGGCCCGCACGCGCGCGCGGAGGGGTTCCATCACTCCGAAGAGGACGGCCAGCTTGGAGATGGTGGTGGACTCACCGCCGGGGATGACCAGGCCATCCACCTCGGCGAGCTCCTCGGGGCGCCGCACCGGCCTGGCCACGGCGTCAGCCGCGGCCAGGGCGATGAGGTGCTCCCGTACGTCGCCCTGGAGGGCCAGGACGCCTATGACGGGGGTGTTCATGAGTGGTGTGCCTTACCAGCCGCGGTTGGCGTAGCGCTCGGCCTCGGGGAGGGTGTCGCAGTTGATGCCGACCATGGCCTCGCCCAGGTTGCGGGACGCGTCCGCGATGATCTTGGGGTCGTCGTAGAAGGTGGTCGCCTTCACGATGGCGGCGGCGCGCTTGGCCGGGTCGCCGGACTTGAAGATGCCGGAGCCGACGAAGACGCCCTCGGCGCCGAGCTGGCGCATCAGCGCGGCGTCGGCCGGGGTGGCGACGCCACCGGCGGAGAACAGCACGACCGGCAGCTTGCCGAGCTCGGCGACCTCCTTGACGATCTCGTACGGGGCGCGGAGCTCCTTGGCGGCGGCGTACAGCTCGTTGTTGTCGAAGCCGCGCAGCTTGGCGATCTCGTTCTTGATCTGGCGCAGGTGGCGGACGGCCTCGACGACGTTGCCGGTGCCGGCCTCGCCCTTGGAGCGGATCATGGCCGCGCCCTCGGCGATGCGGCGCAGGGCCTCACCGAGGTTGGTGGCGCCGCAGACGAAGGGGGTCGTGAACGCCCACTTGTCGGAGTGGTTGACCTCGTCGGCCGGGGTGAGGACCTCGGACTCGTCGATGTAGTCGACGCCGAGGGACTGGAGGACCTGGGCCTCGACGAAGTGGCCGATACGCGACTTGGCCATGACCGGGATCGAGACCGCGTCGATGATCTCCTCGATCATGGTCGGGTCCGACATACGGGCCACGCCGCCGTCCTTGCGGATGTCGGCGGGGACCCGCTCCAGGGCCATGACGGCCACGGCGCCGGCGTCCTCGGCGATCTTCGCCTGCTCGGCGTTGACCACGTCCATGATCACGCCGCCCTTGAGCTGCTCGGCCATGCCGCGCTTTACGCGGGCGGTGCCGATCGCGGTGTTCTCAGCGGGCTGGGCGGAGTTGGAGAGCGTGCTGGACACGGGTTGACCTCACTCGGTGAAAGAGGATTTCTGCTTGACCGAGGAAACGCGAGGGGACCAGTCCACTACAAGGGCCAATGGGGAGCCGGTGGATTTTTTTCGCCCCCGCCGCCCCTACCCGTCCCGTCTCTGGGGGCTGCGCCCCCAGACCCCCCCTAAAAGATTGCGCAGTTGCCCGCGCCCCTAAAAAGACCCCGGGCGGGCGTGGGATCGCGGGGCGAAGCCCCGCGCCGTTAGGGGCGCGGGGAACTGCGCAATCTTTTGGACCAGCCCCCACCCACCCGCACCCGACACACGACCAAAAACGCAGGTCAGCTGGTGGGGCGGTCGGCCAGGGCTACCGGGGGTTCGTCGTCCATTTCGAAGGCCATGGGGAACGGGGCGTGGCCGGCGAGGCGGAACCAGCGGACCTTGCGGTGGCGGCGGAGCGCACGCGCGGCGCGCACGGAGTCATTGTGGAAGCGCCGAGCCATCGGCACCCGCCGCACCGCCTGCGCCAGCTCACTCGCGGCCTCCTCCCCGCCGGGAACAGCCCGCACCGCCTCCACCTGCTGCACCTCCCCGAACACGGCCCTGAGCGCCTGACTCAACTCGCTCTCGGCCACCTCCCGCTGCTCCTCCTCGGCCTGCCGGGCCGCGTGCGCGGCCTCGTACAGCACGATCGAGGCGGCCGGATCAAGGACGCCCGACGTGGCCAACTCCTGCGCCACGGAGGCACGGCGCAGCAACTGCGCGTCGAGGGCGGCACGGGCGGCGTCGATGCGGGCATGCAGCCGGTCCAGGCGCCCGGCGGTCCAGCTCAGGTAGAGGCCGATCGCGACGAGGCCGACGAGGATCCAGATGAGGGTTGCGGTCACGGGCGGCAAGGCTACCCGGGTACGGTCACCGCTCTTCGAGATCCCAGGCGCAACGGAAACCGCCGTGCCCGGTCGAGGAGTCGGGCGTGTTCTTGGAGCGGGCGGCGACCCGGTAGCGGTTGCAGTACGAGGCGTGGCAGAGGTAGGAGCCGCCCCGGATGACGCGCTGGTCCGCGTCCTCCTCGGAGAAGAGGTCCGCGCACCACTCCCACACGTTGCCCGACGTGTTGTGCAGCCCGAAACCGTTGGGCTCGTAGGCGTCGACGGGCACGGTCCCGGTCGCGCCGCCCGGACGCCTGCTGACCCGGGGGAACTCCCCCTGCCAGGTGTTCATCCGCTCCCGGCCGCCCGGCGCGAACTCGTCGCCCCAGGGATAGCGGCGCCCTTCGAGGCCGCCGCGGGCCGCGTACTCCCACTCGTTCTCGGTGGGCAGCCGGGCGCCCGCCCAGGAGCAGTACGCGAGCGCGTCGTGGTACGAGACATGCACGACGGGGTGGTCCGAGCGGCCTTCGAGATCCGAACCGGGTCCCTCGGGCGCACTCCAGGAGGCGCCCTCGACGCCCAGCCACCAGGGTGCCGCGGCGACGGCCCCCAGCACGGCGTCCCGCGCACCGGGGTGCAGCAGCAGGTGGAACACGAACGAGCTGCCGTACTGCTCCGCCTCCGTCCGGTACCCGGTCTCCCGCACGAAGTCCGCGAACCGGGCGTTGGAGACGGCGGTCGCGTCGATCCGGAACGGTGCCACGGTCACCGTACGGACGGGTCCCTCGGCGTCGTCCGGATACCCCTCGCCGAAGGCGTCGCCCCTGCGGAACTCGCCGCCGGGCAAGGTGATGGCCGCGGCATCGTGGGCGCGACGCTCGCCCCTCGGCGGGCCGGGTGCGGCCAGTTGGAAAAGTGAACTGGCCTTCCCGCGCGCGGGTGCGCAGCACGACGCTCCCCCACCCGAGGTGTCCGGCATGTTCAGTCCCGGGCCAGCCCGAACCGCGCCCGTAGCCCGGTCCGTTCGTCGGCGGCGACCGCCGCCGCTCCGTCGGTCACCGTCTCGTAGACGGACAGGATGTCCGCGCCGACCGTCGACCAGTCGAAGCGCCGCACATGGGCGCTCCCGCGCTTGCGCAGTTCGGCCCGGCGCACCGGATCGCCCAGGAGCCGCAGCGCGGCGGCGGCCAGCGCGTCCGCGTCCTCGTTGGCGAACAGCTCGCCCGCCGCGCCCTGGTCGAGGACCTGGGCGAACGCGTCGAGGTCGGAGGCGAGCACGGGTGCTCCCGCCGACATCGCTTCCACGAGGATTATCCCGAAGCTCTCGCCGCCGGTGTTGGGCGCCACGTACACGTCGACGCTGCGCAGGAAGCGGGCCTTGTCCTCATCGCTGATCATGCCGAGGAACTCGACGCGTGAGCGCATCTCGGCGGGCAGCGACTCCACCGCCTCCTCCTCGTCACCGCGCCCGGCCACCAGGAGCCTGGTCCCCGGGCGCTCGGCGAGGATCTTGGGCAGCGCCTTCATAAGCACCGGCAGGCCCTTGCGGGGCTCGTCGATGCGGCCGATGAAGCCGAGGGTGTCGCCCTGCCACTCGGACTTGGGCTTGGCCCGGGCGAAGAAGTCGACGTCGACACCGTTCGGGATGACGACGGCGTCACCGCCCAGGTGCTCGACGAGGGTGCGGCGCGCGTATTCGCTCACCGCGATCCGCGCGCTGATCTTCTCCAGGGCAGCCTGGAGGATCGAGTACGCGGCGACCATCGCCCGCGAGCGCGGGTTCGAGGTGTGGAAGGTGGCCACGATGGGGCCCTGGGCGGCCCAGCAGGCCAGCAGTCCGAGCGACGGCGAGGCCGGCTCATGGATGTGGATCACGTCGAAGGTGCCGTCGTGCAGCCAGCGCCGCACCCGGGCCGCCGAGAGGAAGCCGAAGTTCAGGCGCGCCACGGAGCCGTTGTACGGCACCGGGACGGCGCGGCCGGCCGAGACGACGTACGGCGGCAGGGGTGTCTCGTCGTCCGCGGGGGCGAGGACGGAGACCTCGTGCCCGAGTCGGATGAGGTGTTCGGCCAGGTCGCGGATGTGGAACTGGACGCCGCCCGGCACGTCCCAGGAGTACGGGCAGACGATGCCGATCCTCACGGGGTCCCCTTCTCGGGATCCTTCTCGGGATCCTTCTCAGTGTTCCCGGTGTTCCCGGGATCCTTCTCGGGGTCGAGGTCCTTCAGCCACAAGCGCTGCAGCATGTGCCAGTCCTCCGGATGGTCGGCGATCCCCGTGGCGAAGGCGTCGGCCAGCGCCTGTGTCATGGCAGACGTCTTTTCGGCCCGGGTACCTGTCTCGGGGACTTCGACGGGCGGATGCACGCGGCCCTTCATCACGGGCGAGTCGTCGTACCAGAGCGTCACCGGGAGCAGGATGGCTCCCGTCTGCTGGGCCAGCAGGGCCGGGCCCGCGGGCATCCGGGTCGCCTCCCCGAAGAACTTCACCTCGACGCCGGACGCGGACAGATCGCGCTCGGCGACCAGGCAGATCAGTCCGCCGTCGCGCAGCCGCCGGGCCAGTGTGCCGAAGGCGGTGCCGCCGCTGTGCGGCAGGACCTCCATGCCGAGGCCCTCGCGGTAGGCGACGAAACGGTCGTACAGCGATTCGGGCTTGAGCCGCTCGGCGACCGTCGTGAACGGGGTCTCGAGTTTCGTGGTGACCCAGGCGCCCGCGAGATCCCAGTTGCCCATGTGCGGGAGGGCCAGGATCAGGCCCCTGTCGGAGGCGAGCGCGTCGGTGAGGTAGTGCACGTCCTTCGGGTCGAAGCCCGTCTTCACGCGCTCCGCGCTCCAGGCGGGGAGCCGGAAGGACTCCATCCAGTAGCGCAGATACGAGCGCATTCCCGCCTTGGAGAGCTCGGCGAGCCGTTCCGGAGTCGCGTCGGGCACCACGCGCGCGTAGTTGCTCTCCAGCCGCTGGACGCCCTTGCCGCGCTTCTTCCAGGCGAGGTCGGCGATCGTCCGGCCCAGCCGCACGGCGACCGGCTCGGGGAGCTTCTTGACGGTGCTCCAGCCGAGCGCGTACGCCCCGTCCACCAGTCTGTCCCGGAGGCTGGTCACGGCGTGGCCCCGCTGTTCTGGGCCGCCGCGGCGGCGTCCGCCTCCGCGGACTCCCTGCGGACCGTGACGACGCGCTGGATGAGCGTGACGAGGCTGCCGACGGCGACGATCCACAGCGCGATGGGCAGCAGCACCTGGATGCCGGGCACACCGAACGTGTGCAGGCCCGCCAGGCCGGCCGCGACCAGCGAGATCACCAGGCGCTCGGCACGCTCGACCAGGCCGTTGACCGCGACCGGAAGGCCGATGGATTCACCGCGGGCCTTGGTGTACGAGACCACCTGGCCGCTGGCCAGGCAGAAGATCGAGACCGCGCAGAGGACGTTGTCGTCGCCGTTGCCCGCGTACCAGAGCGCGAAGCCGCCGAAGATCGCGCCGTCGGCGACCCGGTCGAGCGTCGAATCCAGGAACGCGCCCCAACGGCTGGAGCGGCCGAGCTGGCGCGCCATATTGCCGTCGACCAGGTCCGAGAACACGAAGAGCGTGATGACGATCGTGCCCCAGAAGAACTCCCCCCGGGGGTAGAAGACCAGCGCGCCCGCCATGACTCCGGCCGTGCCCAGGAGGGTGACCGTGTCGGGGCTTACCCCCCGGCGGATGAGAAACGCGGCGAACGGTGTGAGGACACGCGTGAAGAATGCACGCGCGTACTTGTTCAGCATGGCCTTCCCGAGGGTCGGTGTGGCCGCGCGGCCCCTGCTGGCCACCGGCTGGCCCATCGTAGCCACGCGCGCGCTTGTGCGATGGTCGGGCACCCGCACCCCCGTGTCACGAGGGGCTGCCGCCGGTGTCGGGGCGCGATCGCGTCCGCCGTATGGACGCACCGTGACGCGAGTGCAAAGCTCGAAGACACCGCGGGCGTCATCGGAGCCGCACCGCACGCGGATCCGTCATGCCCGCGCCCACAGTGACCTCACCGTGCACGGGAGGCAAGGCCATGGGCGACAAGGCGAACGCACACCCCGGAGCCGCCGGCAGGGCTACAGCGGCCGACCACCCCGCGTCCGTACGGAATGTGGTGCTGGTCGGCCACAGCGGATCGGGCAAGACGACATTGGTGGAAGCTCTCGCGCTGACAGCGGGAGCGGTGAACCGGGCGGGCCGCGTGGAGGACGGCGGCACCGTCTCCGACTACGACGAGATCGAGCACCGCCAGCAGCGGTCGGTGCAGCTCTCCCTGGTACCCGTCGACTGGGACGGATACAAGATCAACATTCTGGACACCCCTGGATACGCCGACTTCGTCGGGGAACTACGGGCCGGTCTGCGAGCGGCGGACGCGGCCCTTTTCGTCGTCTCGGCCTCGGACGGCGTGGACGGCTCGACCCGGATGGTGTGGGAGGAGTGCGCGGCCGTCGGCATGCCGCGGGCCATCGTGATCACCCACCTCGAGTCCGCCCGGGCGAACTTCGAGGAGATGACGCGGATCTGCGCGGAGGCCTTCGGCGCGGACGACCCCGACGCCGTACTGCCGCTGTATCTGCCGCTGCGCGGCGAGGAGGGTCCTGACGGACACGCGCCCGTGACGGGCCTGACCGGGCTGCTGTCCCAGCGGCTGTTCGACTACGCCTCCGGGGAGCGCAAGGAGGCGGAGCCAGGGCCCGACCAGCTGCCGCTCATCGAGGAGGCCCGCAACCGGCTGATCGAGGGGATCATCGCCGAGAGCGAGGACGAGACCCTCATGGACCGCTACATCGACGGGGAGGAGATCGACCTCAAGACGCTCGTGGACGACCTGGAGAGGGCCGTGGCGCGCGGGACCTTCTTCCCGGTGCTGGCCGCCGCCCCGGCCGCCGAGGGGGCCCGCCAGGGGCTGGGCACGGTCGAGCTCCTGGAGCTCGTCACGGGTGGCTTCCCGACCCCGCTGGAGCGCGCGGCGCCCACGGTGACCACACCGGACGGCGCGGCGCGCGAGGTGAAGGTGTGCGACCCGAACGGGCCGCTGGTCGCGGAGGTCGTGAAGACGGCCAGCGACCCCTACGTGGGCCGGGTCTCGCTCGTACGCGTCTTCTCCGGCACCCTGCGCCCCGACGAGACGGTGCACGTCTCCGGACACGGGCTGGCCGACCGCGGCCACGAGGACCATGACGTGGACGAGCGCATCGGCGCCCTGTCCACGCCGTTCGGCAAGCAGCAGCGCGCGCTCACGCACTGCATCGCGGGCGACCTGGCGTGCGTGGCGAAACTGAACCGCGCCGAGACCGGCGACACCCTCTCGGCCAAGGACGACCCGCTGCTCATGGAGCCGTGGCAGATGCCCGACCCGCTGCTGCCGCTCGCCATCCAGGCGCACAGCAAGGCCGACGAGGACAAGCTCTCGCAGGGCCTCGGCCGACTGGTCGCCGAGGACCCCACGATGCGCCTGGAGCAGAACCAGAACACCCACCAGGTCGTCCTGTGGTGCCTGGGCGAGGCCCACGCGGACGTCGCCCTGGAGCGGCTGCGCAACCGCTACGGCGTCCAGGTCGACGTGATCCCGTACAAGGTCTCCCTACGGGAGACGTTCGCGGGCAAGTCCGCCGGGCGCGGCCGCCATGTGAAGCAGTCGGGCGGGCACGGCCAGTTCGCGATCTGCGAGATCGAGGTCGAACCGCTGCCGAACGGCTCGGGCATCGAGTTCGTGGACAAGGTCGTCGGCGGCGCCGTGCCACGGCAGTTCATCCCGTCCGTCGAGAAGGGGGTGCGCACCCAGGCCGCCAAGGGCGTGGCCGCGGGCTATCCCCTCATCGACGTACGGATCACGCTGCTCGACGGCAAGGCGCACTCGGTGGACTCCTCCGACGCCGCGTTCCAGACGGCGGGCGCGCTCGCCCTGCGCGAGGCGGCCGCCGACGCCAGGATCCATCTGCTGGAGCCGGTGGCCGAGGTGACGGTCCTGGTCGGCGACGACTATGTGGGCGCCGTGATGAGCGACCTGTCCGGGCGCCGCGGCCGAGTCGTCGGCACCGAACAGGCGGGCTCCGGGCGCACGCTCGTACGGGCCGAGGTCCCGGAGATCGAGATCGGGCGGTACGCCGTCGATCTGCGCTCCCTCTCGCACGGCACCGCCCGCTTCAACCGCAATTACGCGCGGCACGAGCCGATGCCGCCTCAGGTCGCGGAGAGGATTCGAGAACAGACGCAGGACGCCTGAGCGGCCCCGGGAAAAGCCAGGCACCGCTTAGCAGTTCAGAGCACCCCGGTCGGCGGGCGGCTTCGGCCGTCCGCCGACGAATGTCGGTCGCGGCCGATACTCTGAGAACCTGATCAAGACGATGACCTGATCAACAGGTGTGCGGAGCAGGGAAGTCGGGAAAGCCGCAGGTGCGGGTGCGGCGGTGAGGGGGGCGGAAGTGGCGTTCGACGGTTTCGATTTCACTCCCGGGGCGCAGGTGCCGCTCTCGGGTTCCGCGGGCCAGACGGCGGCGACCTTCGCGCTCGCCTCGGCGGCGTACCGGGACAACGGCATCGAGGAGATCCTCAAGGCCGACAACGACTGGCACAAGTCCACCGTCAAAGCCGGAAAGATCAAGCTGTTCGCGCCGAACCTGGGCGAGGCCTTCGCGCGGGCCGTGCAGGACCGCATGCTGGGCGCCGGACGCAAGCCGCTCATCCAGTCCTTCGGCACCGAGCCGCAGGTCGTCGTGGAGCACTGCCTGGCGGCCAACCGCATCCGCAGGGAGCGGGACAACTGGCTGTCGGCCGTGATGGCGCTGTGCGGGCTGCTCTTCCTGCCCGGCCTCGTGGTCTGGCTGCTGGTCTTCCAGATCCGCACGCAGATCGCCAAGCGCGAGGACAAACGCGCCTCCGCCCTGGCGACCACACTTCTCGTCGCCGTCGGCGCCCTCGCCGTGCTCTTCCTCATCCGCATGCCGTTCACCGGCTTCTGGGCCTGGTACGCGCGCGCGTCGGTCGTCCTCCCGGTCGTCGGCTGGCTCTGGGCGAAGCAGATCTGCGAGCGCACGGCCAAAGACCTGCGCGACCGCTGGGACAGCCTCCTGTCCGGCGGCGGCATCGGCCCCAAGATCCCCGAGGCCGTGCCCGGCAGCCCCGGTGAGACGGCGGCCGAGCGGCTGCGCCAGGCCCTCGCCCGTCTCACCGCCGAGCAGCAGTCCAACTCGGTCTTCTACGCGGGCCCCAAGGGCATACTCGGCATGGGCACCCGCTGGGGCAGCTGGCAGCTCGCCGAGGACCTGGTGGCCCGTGACGAGGGCAAGGAGATCCACCCGTTCCGCAGCTGGGACGTCATACGGTCCATCCACGACAAGCTGCGGATGCTGGAGCGCGGTCCGCTCAACACCGGTGGTTTTCCGGCCCCTTCGATAAAGCACTGGGTCGTCACGCCGATCGGTGAGAACGCGAAGGCGGTGTCCCGGCCCGACGGTACGGACGTGGACGCGTACACGATCAAGACCCACGCCATACAGGACATCTGCAACAAGCAGCAGTTCGGCAGCGGGAACCGGCACTACCTGGGGGTCCAATGGACGCTCTGGGACGGCCAGTTGATCATCACCATGCTGATCACCGTGACCGTGCTGCACGAGACGCTGCGCATCGAGGTGACCGGGCATGCGCTGGGTCCGGTGAACCCGCTGTTCACGACGAAGCCGGAGGCTCCGACGAAGGAGGTCGCGAAAGCGGTCAAGTTCTGGGAGACCCGGAAGGTGAACCTGCCGCTGGTCACCACGGACGAGGTCGTACGGCTCGCCGCGCGGGCGCTCTTCACCTGGTATCCGCCGCTGCTCAACTGGATGGGCGGGACCCTGACGCTGCCCGAGCCCTTCGGGCTGCGGCACGCCTGGGCCGATCAGCCGTGGCGGCACAGGTTCATGGCCGACGACGCGCTGCGGGCTGCTACGCCGGTACTGCGGGTGGTCCACTCGGCGGCGATCAAGGTCCTGGAGGAGAACGGGGTCGACACCGAGAAGTTCGGCAACCGGTCCGCGTTCCTGAGTACGGCGGTGCAGGATCCCATGCCGCGGAAGGCCGACCTCTACGATGCGTGAGCCTCCGGCGGTTGGGCGGGAAGCGGCCGGTTCGTAGGTGCGGGTCCGTGGGGGCTGGACGGACTGGGGTGGTTCGTCGGGTGCGGGTCCGTGGGGGCTGGACGGGACTGGGGTGGTTCGTCGGGTGCGGGTTTGTGGGGGCTGGGCGCGCAGTTCCCCGCGCCCCTGAAGGGGCGCGGGTGACGGGGCGCCCGTTGCCAGGTACCCCATAACCAGGGCCCCGTGACCAGGGGCCCGTGACCAGGGCCCGTGACCCGGCTCCCCCGGCCGAACTACCGCGTCGGCCAGGCCTCTGCCAGCATCTTGCGGGTGTCTGCCAGGAGCTGGGGCAGGACCTTGGTGTGGCCGACGACCGGCATGAAGTTGGTGTCGCCGCCCCAGCGGGGGACGATGTGCTGGTGGAGGTGGGCGGCGATGCCGGCGCCGGCGACCGTGCCCTGGTTCATACCGATGTTGAAGCCGTGGGCGCCGGAGGCGGTGCGCAGGGCGGTCATGGCCTGCTTGGTCAGTTCGCCGAGTTCGGCGGTCTCCGGGTCCGTCAGGTCCGTGTAGTCGGCGACGTGACGATAGGGCACGACCATGAGGTGGCCGCCGTTGTACGGGTAGAGGTTGAGCACGGCGTAGACCTGCTCGCCGCGCCGCACGATCAGCCCGTCCTCGTCCGACTTGGCCGGGATCGAACAGAAGGGGCAGCCGTCGTCGGCCCCCGGTCCGGTGGGCTTGTTCTCGCCCTGGATGTAAGCCATCCGGTGGGGCGTCCACAAGCGCTGGAACGCGTCCTGCGTTCCCACTCCGATCTGCTGCTCCGGCTCACTCGTCATGTGTTGCAGCATATTGCTTCGCCCGTTCGCGGCGTGTCGGCGGGGGCCTTGCAAAAGGGCCTGCGGCCAAGCTGGGGCGATGGACGACGACAGCCCACTGGCCCACTGGGAGCGGCGCACCGAGCTCCTGCTCGGCCTGGCCTCGCTGGTGTTTCTCGCCTCGTACGCGGTCCTTGTCCTGGGGCAAGGTCTGCCCGCGGCCGTGCTGAACGCGTGCCTGGCGGCGATGCTGGCCGCCTGGGCGTTGTTCGGGGCCGACTACGCGGTGCGCTGGCGGCTGAGCGGGCAGCGCCTGAGCTTCCTGCGGACGCACTGGCTGGACACCGTGGTGCTCGTCCTGCCCCTGCTGCGCCCCGTACGCATCGTGAAAGTCTACGAAGCCGTACAGCACCGCCACGGGCAGCCCCGGCTCTCCCTGCACGCGCGTGTGGCCGTCTACTCGGGTCTGTCGGTCACATTGATCGGCTTCGCGGGCGCCCTCGCCGTCTACCAGGCGGAGCACGGGGCGCCGAACGCCACGATCCTGACCTTCGGGGACTCGGTGTGGTGGGTGTGCTCCACACTCTCGACGGTGGGTTACGGGGATGTGACCCCGGTGACACCCCGGGGGCGCACGATCGCGGTCGGGCTGATGGGGTGCGGCCTGGCGCTGCTGGGCGCCGTGACGGGATCGTTCTCGTCGTGGCTGTTGCAGGTGTTCACGCGCGAGGACGACGAAAGGCCCCCGGGGAGCTGAGCTTCCCGGGGGCCTTTGAAACCGCGTACGCGTCAGACCTGCGCGCGCTCCTCGACGATCTTCACGATCTTGGCGATCGCCTCGTCGACGGGGATGCCGTTCTCCTGCGAGCCGTCGCGGTAGCGGAAGGAGACGGCGCCGGCCGTCATGTCCTCGTCGCCCGCGATGACCATGAAGGGCACCTTCTGCTTCTGCGCGTTGCGGATCTTCTTCTGCATGCGGTCCGAGGACGCGTCGACCTCGACGCGCAGCCCGGCCGCCTTCGCCTTCTTGGCGAACTCCGCCAGGTACGGCACGTGCGCGTCGCCGATCGGGATGCCGATCGCCTGCACGGGCGCCAGCCAGGCCGGGAACGCGCCCGCGTAGTGCTCCAGGAGCACCGCGAAGAAGCGCTCGATCGAACCGAACAGCGCGCGGTGGATCATGACCGGCTGCTGCTTCGAGCCGTCCGCGGCGGTGTACTCCAGGTTGAACCGCTTGGGCTGCTGGAAGTCGACCTGGACCGTGGACATCTGCCAGGAGCGGCCGATGGCGTCCTTGGCCTGGACGGAGATCTTCGGGCCGTAGTACGCGGCGCCGCCCGGGTCGGGAACGAGCGGGAGGCCCTGCTTCTCGGCGGCCTGGCGCAGCGCGTCGGTGGCCTCCTCCCACTCCGCGTCCTCGCCGATGAACTTCGGGGAGTCGTCGCGGGTGGACAGCTCCAGCTCGAAGTCGTGCAGGCCGTAGTCGCGCAGCAGGTCCAGGACGAAGGTGAGCAGCGAGTCCAGCTCGCCCGCCATCTGCTCCTTGGTGCAGTAGATGTGCGAGTCGTCCTGCGTGAAGCCGCGGGCGCGGGTCAGGCCGTGCACGACGCCCGACTTCTCGTAGCGGTAGACCGTGCCGAACTCGAAGAGCCGCAGCGGCAGTTCACGGTACGAACGACCGCGCGCCTTGAAGATCAGGTTGTGCATGGGGCAGTTCATCGCCTTGAGGCGGTAGTTCTGCCCGTCGAACTCCAGGGGCGGGAACATCGCGTCCCCGTAGTTCGGCAGGTGCCCCGAGGTCACGAAGAGCTGTTCCTTCGAGATGTGCGGGGTGTTCACGAACTCGTAGTCCGCGTCCTCGTGGCGCTTGCGCGAGTAGCTCTCCATCTCCCGGCGGACGATGCCGCCCTTGGGGTGGAAGACCGCGAGGCCGGAGCCCAGCTCCTCCGGGATGGAGAAGAGGTCCAGCTCGGCGCCGAGCTTGCGGTGGTCGCGCTTCTCGGCCTCGACGAGGAAGTCGAGGTACGCCTTCAGCTCTTCCTTGGACGGCCAGGCGGTGCCGTAGATGCGCTGGAGCTGCGGGTTCTTCTCGCTGCCGCGCCAGTAGGCGGCGGCCGAGCGCATCAGCTTGAACGCCGGGATGTTCCGGGTGGTGGGCAGGTGGGGACCGCGGCAGAGGTCCTTCCAGCACAGCTCGCCGGTCTTGGCGTCGAGGTTGTCGTAGATGGTCAGCTCGCCACCGCCGACCTCGGCGTCGGCGCCCTCGGCGGCCTGCGCGGCGTTGCCCTTGAGGCCGATGAGCTCCAGCTTGTACGGCTCGTCGGCGAGCTCCTCGCGGGCGGCCTCGTCGGTGGTGATCCGGCGCGCGAACCGCTGTCCGCGCTTCTGGATCTCCTGCATCTTCTTCTCGACGCGCTTGATGTCGTCGGGCGTGAACGGCTCGGCGACGTCGAAGTCGTAGTAGAAGCCGTCCTTGACCGGCGGGCCGATGCCCAGCTTGGCCTCGGGGAAGAGCTCCTGCACGGCCTGGGCCATGACGTGCGCGGTGGAGTGGCGCAGGATGTTGAGGCCGTCCTCGGAGGAGATCTCGACGGGCTCGACCTCCTCGCCGTCCTTCACCTCGTACGCGAGGTCCTTCAGCTCGCCGCCGACACGGGCCGCGACGATGGTGCGCTCACCGGCGAAGAGGTCGGCGGCCGTAGTGCCCGTCGTCACCACACGCTCGTCCCGCTCGGAATCGCGTTGGATGATCACACGGACGTCTGACACCGGTCTCTCCTGACTGAAGGGGGCAAGCTCACCCACTGGGGCATGGCATGGCAATGCCTTTCCGGCGATCCTACCGAGCCGGGGGTGCCCACCGCGAAACGGTTGTGCCCACTGCGCCCTCAGTCCCCGCTGCACGCCTCTTCGAAGAAGTCCAGGTTCTCCTGGAGCGACTTCATCAGGCGGTCCCGCTCGGCCTCGTCCACCTGCACGGGTACGACCCCGGAAGCGTCCGTGAGCCTGCGGAAGCCGCCACGGCTCTCCAGCCGCCCGTGCACCCGCACCGGCAGCCCGACCAGGTGGGCATGGCCCGCTATCCGGTACGCCTCCTCGTCGAGGGTCATACGGACGTGCGGGACCTCGGCGCCCGCGATGACCCGCAGCCGTACGGTGCCCTCGCCGCGCGGCCCCGACCTGCGCATCCGCACCACGGCACCGGTGAGGCGGACCGGCACGGACGGCTCCTCGCGCAGATAGCGGGCGCCGGCCTCGCGCAGCACGGGCAGGTCGCCGGGCGAGAACTCGACGGGCTCGGCGGGCGTCGCGCAGCCCTCGGGGACACCGTCCGCGGGCGACCACTCGACGGCGATCCGGGCGCCCTCGGTGCCGCGGACCAGGGCCACCAGGGCTTCCAGGAGCTCGTGACTGACGCCCGCCTCGACGGCCGCGTCGAAGGCGTCCATGCCGCCGGTGGCCCGCTGGTAGTCGATGGCCTCGCGGGCGGCGTACAGCGCCTGGTGCAGGCGGATGGCGAGCGGCCGTCCCGTGGCGACGGGCACGAAGGCGGTGAGCCGGCGTCCGCCGGGTTCGGCGCCGACCAGCACGTTCTCCAGGGACGTGGCGGCGGACCTGCGGTGCCGGGCGCCGTAATAGCCCGCACGCGCGCGTGTGGCCAGCGCGCCCGCGAGCAGCATCTGGCGGGCGGCCGCGCGCAGCTGCTCCTCGACGGTCCAGGGCGCGGCGCCCACAGGTCCGGTCGGGACGTCCCGCCACCAGCGGATCTCGTCGCTGGGCACGGCGAGCGCGACCAGTACGTCGCGTGCGGACGGCGAACCGCTGCGGGCGAGCGCCACGAGCGCCTCGCCGAGCAGGTCGTCGCTGTCGGGGAAGGCCCGGTTCTCCGGCACCAGCAGGCTGGTGCCGCCGCCACCGGGCCCCGGTGGGGTCCACCGGCCGTACCGTCCTGCCGCGCCTCCGCGCCGCTGCCAGCCGTGCCGGTGCAGCAGGGCGCTGAGTACGGCGGGGTCGACCTGGCCGGGCTCGGGCGGCTGGCTCCAGAACGCCTCGACCGGGTGCGGCCGCACCGGCCGCAGGGCTTCGTCGATCGGGCGGTGCGTCATGGTCTGCCTCCCGTCCCGACCCGCGTCATGATCTCGCAGAGCGCGCGGTCGTCGAAGATCCGCGAGGTCGGTATGCGGACGGTGGTCCTGCGCCGGCCCGTGATGGCGTGCCCGGCGAGGTTGATCCAGTAGCAGCAGTGCCGCAGGTCGAGGCGGTCGTGGCTGGCGCGCAGCCAGTCGTCCTGGGACCTGGGCACGAGCATCACGACCAGGATCTTGTGCACCGAGACCGGGGTGCGGGCGAGCTTCGCCAGGTGCTCGTTGTCGAGCGTGAAGGAGAAGGCGGGCCCCGGCGGGTTCGGCGGGATCTGGTACGTGCACTTGAGCTGCACCTTGATGGTGACTTCGTCGTCGACCGTGTGCCCGGGGGCGCTGTGGCTGACGTGCCAGTCGATGCCGTTGTCGGGAAAGGGCTGGGACAGCGAGCAGCCGGCGGCCGCCGCGACGGCGTGCAGATAGCCGACCTGCAAGGTCTCCATGCAGGCGGTGGTGGCGAGCGTGCCGCGATGGGGTGCCGTCCGCTGGGGCAGCAGCCCGCCCCGCTCGGGCTGCGCGAGTGCCATGAGTCCAACAGCCTTCCAAGCCAAGTAGATCCCCGCTGCGGGCCGCTGAACTGCAAAGACCCGTACCTCTGTTGTCTCCTTCCGGCGTACGGCGCAAACAGCCCGGGTATCACCAAACGGGCAGAAGACGGTGCGTCAGCTGCCGTGGGTGAACGAGGAGTTGTGTACGTATGACGTGCTGGTACGAGGGCCCCTTGGCCGCGTTCGACACGGAGACCACGGGCGTGGACGTCGAGACCGACCGGATCGTGTCGGCCGCCGTCGTCGTCCAGGACGCCCCGGGTTCCCGTCCGCGGGTGACCCGATGGCTGGTGAACCCGGGAGTGCCGGTGCCCGCGGGGGCGACGGCGGTGCACGGGCTCACGGACGAACATCTGCAGCGCAACGGCCGCTGGCCGTCGCCGGTGATGGAGGAGATAGCCCTGGAGCTGGGCGAACAGGCCGCGGCGGGCCGTCCGCTCGTGGTGATGAACGCGCCCTTCGATCTGACCCTGCTGGACCGGGAGTTGCGCCGCCATCGCGCCTCCTCCCTCGACCACTGGTTCGAGTCGGCGCCGCTGCGCGTGCTCGATCCCCGGGTCCTGGACAAGCACCTGGACCGCTATCGCAAGGGTCGCCGCACCCTTACCGACCTGTGCGCGCACTACGACGTGGTGCTGGAGGGCGCGCACGACGCGGCGGCCGACGCGCTGGCCTCGATGGATGTCGTACGGGCGGTGGGGCGCCGTTTCGCGGCCCGTCTGGAGCGGCTCTCGCCCGCCGAGCTGCACACGCTGCAGGCGGTGTGGCATGCGGCACAGGCGCGCGGGCTGCAGGCGTGGTTCGCGCGCAGCGGCTCGGACGAGGCGGTGGATCCGGCGTGGCCGCTGCGTCCCGAACTGCGCGAGGCAGCATGAGCACACAGAAAAACCGGTCCGTCTGTGACGGACCGGCTTTCTCCGGGTGGGCGATACTGGGTTCGAACCAGTGACCTCTTCGGTGTGAACGAAGCGCTCTCCCACTGAGCTAATCGCCCGGGAACGGATTGAACAATACAGGTCCCGGCGGGTGTGGTTCAAACCGCTTCGAGGTAAGCCGTGAGTCCTCGCTGTCCCGCGCGCATCATCAGGGCGTGGTTGGCGCGGAAGACCGGCCGCCCCGGTACCGCGAGCCGCCGCAGCAGGGGCTTGCTGACGTCGACCTCCTGGTCGTACCGGGCGCGGGTGCCGGGCCCGTCGGAGGTGAGCGTCCAGCGTGCCCAGCCGTCGAGGTCGCCGGTCATCGCGATCTCCAGGACCCCGGCCGTGGGGTCCCGCCGGACCTCCCGGGCGGTGAACACCAGGTCGTAGGGCAGGAGTGCGCGGATCCGGATGGTGCCGCTGCGCTCGTCGATCGGGTTGACCTCACGGACCTGGGGCCACCAGCGCGGGTAGTGCTCGGCCTGTTCGAGGGCGGTGTAGACGGCGGCCGGGGGCGCGGGCAGGGCCCAGAGGCTGCGGAAGCGGTAGTGGCTCCAGTCCATGTACGGAGTGTGCCCTTACGGGGATCTGAGTACGGCCTGAGTACGTGCACTCATGTCAGCGAACGTGACCGGGACCACACTCCGGAGCATGACCCACATCCCGCCCCCGGCCGAGGAGTTGCGGCTCCTCGACACCGAGCTGCGGCAACTCGACGCGCGCCGGGCCCTGTTGCTGGCGCGCCGCGCCTGGCTGGTGGCCGCCCTTCAGCCGCCCCCCGCGCCGCAAGCCCCGCGCGCACCGCAGGCCGCCCCTGCCCGCCCGCCCGAGACCACGGCACCCGGCGTCCAGAACGTGCTCCTGCTGCTCGGCGGCATCCTGCTGACCGTGGCCGCCGTCGCGTTCACGGTCGTCAGCTGGGGGCACCTGGGGATCGCCGGCCGGGCGCTGGTCCTCGGCGCGGTGACGCTGGCCGCCCTCGGCGCGCCGGTGCCGCTGCTCCGCCGCGGACTGCGTTCGACGGCCGAGTCGGTGGCGGGGCTCGGCCTCGCGCTGACGGTGCTGGACGCCTACGCGCTGCACGAGGTCGCGCTGCCGGACACCGACGGCCTCGGGTACGCGGCGCTCGCGTCGGCGGTACTGGCCACGGTGTGGGCGGCGTACGGTCTCGCCCTCGGCGCGCTGCACCGCCCGGCCGGACGGCCGGCGGACACCACCGACGCCGGACAGCAGCCGGCCACCGCCGGTGTACGTCTGCCCTTGCGGCTCCCCCTCCCCACCGCCGTGGCCACGGCTCAGCTCCCGCTGCTGCTCTGGGCGGCGGCGTCCGGCGCGGGCGCCCATGCCCTCACGGCCGCGCTGCTGGTGACGGCCGCGTTCGACACGCTGGTCGCGCTCCGGGTCCCCGTGAAGTCCGTACGTGTGGTCGCCGCCGTCGGCGCGTACGGCATGGGCGGCTGGGGCACCTTTGCCGCCGGTTGGCTGTCCTGGACGGCCTCCGGCCCGAGCGCCGCCGCCCGTGCGGCGGCGCTCCTCCTCCTTGCCGCGGTGACCGCCTTCGCGGCGGCGTGGCACGCCCCCAAGCCGGGCGTCGCGACCGGCATCGCGCTGGCCGGCGGTCTGATCACCGTCGTCGGACTCGGCGGCGTCCTGCGCTCGTCGCTGCCCGACGACTGGACGGTTCCCGGCTATCTGGCGTGCGGTGTCGCCCTGTTGGCGGTCGTGCGCACGCCTCTGGCCGAGCCGCTGCGGCGCGGGCTCGCCTGGGCCTCCGGCTGCGTGCAGGCCGTCGCTGTGGTGTGGACGCTGCCTCTGGTCGGCATCACCCTGCTGGGCCCCGTCGGCTGGGCGGAGAGGTCATGGTCCGGTTCCCCCGCGACCGCCCGCGACGCGGTGACTCTCGACGTTCCCTGGCCTCCGCACGCGGCCACGGCGCCGCTCGTCCTCGCGCTCGTCGCCGGAGTCCTGGTGGTGGCGGTCCGAGCCTCGGAATGGCGTCAGCAGGCCCTGACGTGCGCGCTGACGCTGAGCTGGGCGACGGTGCTCGTCCTCCCGGCGTCTCTCGAACTCTCCTACGCGGTGGGGCTGTTGACGCAGGGGCTCACGACGGTGGCCGCCCTGGCATACGCCCGCCCCGCACAGCCGCGGACACCCCCGCTGCTGCTGGCCCTCCTCTCCTCCCTCAGCCTCGCGTTCCTCTCGCTGGCCTCCGAGGGCGCCACCCTCACCGTCCTCGCCTCGCTGACCGTCCTGTTCGCGGCCGCCGCCTGGCGACCGGGCCTCGGCCCGGCCGCGGCGCCCGCCTCCCTCGCGTACGCCACGGCCCTGGCCTGCGCCGTAGGGGCGTCCTTCGGCTGGCAGCCGCAGCAGACCGCGCTGCTCGTCCTCGTGGTGCCGGCCGGCTCGGCCCTCCTCGCCGCGCGTCTGGGCGGCTCGTCCATGACCGTGCCGGTGGAAGTGACCGGAGCCGCCGCGGCTCTGCCCGCGATCGCTCTCACGGTCGCCGATCCGCCGATGCTGGCCCTGGTCCTGTCGCTCTGCGGAGTGATCGCCGCGGGCACGGCGATACGGGAGGACCGTCGCTCCGTCGGATACGCGGCCGCCGCCCTGTTCGTCCTGGCCACTTGGGTCCGCCTGGCGGCCTGGAACGTGGGCTCCCCGGAGGCGTACACGCTTCCGGTGACCCTCCCGGCGTTGCTCGTGGGGGCGGTCAGGCGCCGCAAGGACATGGCCGTCTCGTCGTGGGCGGCGTACGGTCCGGGGCTGTCCGTCACGCTCGCGCCGAGCCTGTTCACGGCATGGGGCGACACCCACTGGCTTCGCCCGCTGCTGCTCGGCGCGGCGGCGCTCCTGGTCGTCCTCGTGGGCGCCCGGCACCGTCTCCAGGCGCCGCTCGTGGTGGGCGGCACGGTGCTCGTCCTGGACGCGCTGCACGAACTCGCCCCGTACCTCGTGCAGGTGGTCGACGCGCTCCCCCGTTGGGTGCCTCCCGCACTCGCCGGTCTGCTGCTGCTCGCGCTGGGTGCCACCTACGAGCAGCGGATGCGCGACGCACGGCGAGTGCGGGAGGTGCTGGGGAGGATGAACTGACGCATCCTCAACCGGCGTACTGCTAGGGCATCTTGTCGCCGAGCAGCGCCAGGTTCTCGATGGCGGCGAGGCCGTACAACGCTGTGTCGTTCGTGTAGACCCAGTTGGCCTCGCTGCCCGGCACCAGCGTGACTGGGCCGCTCACGTTCTCCGTCTTCCAGGGCGAGGACTCGGTATAGCCGTCGGAGCTGTAGAACTTGGTCCACGCGCGCGTGGCGAGCTTCGCGTCGCCGGTCTGTACGGCGGCGTACGCGTCGAGGCGCGAGTGGCCCTGGAACAGCAGCAGGGTGCCGAAGTTGGAGCCGTAACGGGCCGCCTGCTCGGCCTTGGTGGCGTTGAAGTAGCGGCAGTAGTCGAGGTACGCGTCCTTGAAGGCGGGCATGTCGACGAGGTCGATGAGCTCGGCGCACAGTTCGTTGAGGCCGAAGACCGCGGAGAGGTGCGAGACGCCGACCACGGGCGTCGTGGCGATGGCGAACTTGCCGGTGTCGAGGTCGTACAGGCCGCTGCCCTGCACGAATCCGTTGGGCTGGCCGGCGATGGTCTCCATCGTCGACAGCACCCGCGCCTTGGCCTTCTCCCACTTCGGCCCCTTGCGCTCCCACTCGGTCAGCCACGCCGACACGAGCCCGCTCCAGTCCGTGCCGAAGCCGATCGACAGCGCGTGCCGGTCGGGCGTGTACGGCTCGGTGCGGATCTTGCGGATCGGGTCGAGGACCAGGAACGTCTCGTCGGAGTCCACGTTGGCGTGCATGAGGTCGCCGACGCGCTCGTCCGCGGTGAGGAAGTAGTAGTAGCGCCGGTACGTGGTGTTGGCGATCCGCTGCTGCTTGGCGCTGTCGGCGTAGTGCTGCACGCCGTGCCGGGTACCGAGGCCCGCCCACTGGCCGAGGTGGTAGACGTCGACCTCGCCGGTGTGGCGGGTCATCGCCTCGGCGAAGCGGAAGATGTCCGCGCGACCGGAGCGGATGTACGCGAACCACAGCCAAAGGTCCGGCGACAGCTCGGAGTTGTCCCAGGCGTAACCGCCGACGTCGTAGCGCCACTGGTGCCTGACCGGGTCGTACGAGTGCATGATGTCGCCGTAGTCCCAGAAGCCGTACCAACGGCGCATCTCCACCTGGTCCTTGTAATAGGTGAAGAGGAAGTCGAGGTGGTCCTCGATCTTGGCCTTGGCGGTCGTGGAGCGGTCGGGCTCGGAGTAGAGGCCGGGGCCGAAGACCTTGGCCTTGATGAGTTGCTTGGGCGGGGCGGCGAGCTGCGGCAGCACCCGTACGGCGTCGACCTGTTCGGCGAGCTTCTCCGGGGTGGGCGTCGACTCGTTGGCCCAGAAGAGGAGTTCGGAGGTACGGGCGATGCCGTAGGGGGTCCCGAAGCCCGGCTCGTAGTCCTCGTAGGTGATGTTGAGACCTTCGAGCTGTTCGGCGTACGTGTCCTGGTCCATACCGTCGTGGTAGAAGCGCAGGTCCATGGGCTGCGCCTCGGGCGACCAGAGCCAGAGAGTGACCTCGGCCTCGTCGGTGTGGGCGTCGCGGATGTCGAGCTGGGCCGGGAACTTCTCCCAGAAGTCCCGCAGCCCGAAGGAGAATCCGCCGCTCGGCCCGCCGACATAACCGAAGCCCGACGCGCGCTTGCCGCCGCCGGCGCCGATCCAGCCGTACCCCTTCTTCGTCCGCTTGCGCAGGGTGAAGCCGTCGGCGGAGAGCTGGGCGAGGGTGTAGTCGCCCCACTCGGGGATGTACTGGAGCCGGGTCGTCACCCGCTGGTCCCAGGTCGACGGGTCGGGCAGCTTCTCCCCGGCGAACTGGGCCGCCTGCACGGCCGCGCCCGGGTCGCGCCGCAGTCCGGTGATGCCCTTGACCGCCTCCCGCAGCAGACCGGTCTCGTCGCCGCCGATGCGGATGTGACGGTCGTACGAGGCATCGCGCATCGGCACGGTGAAGCGGACGCCGAGGCCGCGGATGAAGTCGCCGCTCGCCTTCCCCGGCTCCTGCGTCCCGTCGAAGGTGATGGTGTGCACCATGCGGAAGGAGTCGGCGCCCGCGTAGAAGTACAGCCGGATCGAGAAGGGCAGCCAACTCCGGTCGCCCTTGCGGTGCTTGCCGTCGATGCGGACGACGGCACGGACCGGGCCCTCCTGCTCGACCTCGACCTCGGAGATCGCGCTCTCGAAGCGTTCGAACTTCTCGGCGCCCTGGTCCTCGTCCTCGATCTCCGGCTGACGGATCAGGACCAGCCGGCCGTTCTTGGCGATCTCGGTCGAGCCGCGCGTCACGGACTTGACCAGCGTCGAGCCGCTCTTGCCGATCTTCGCGGTGATGACCCCGGTCGATATGTCGATGGTGCCGCCGCTCTTGTCGACGGTGACCTTCTTGTCGGGAGCGGCGGGTTCCCCGGTGCTGAGCGTGAGCTTCCCGGAATCCGAACTCACCGCGTGCGCTGTCCACTTGAGGGAGCCGTCCGGCCAGTACGCGATCGGCCAGGACTGCACGGGCACGGCCTTGCCGTCGGCGTCCGTCAGCGCGAAGGTCTGGTCCTCCTGATACGTGCCCTTCGGCCAGGGCACACCGACGGTGGATCCGGGAGCGGCACCGCGGCCGCCGTCCTCCAGCCAGTCCAGGGTCACCGGATCCGCGTCGGCGGCCTCGGCTCTGACGGCGGCCTGCGCGTTCGTGCTGCCCAGGGCCCAGCTGAACTGGGCGGCGGCTCCGGCGACGGCGGCCGCCTTGAGAAGGGACCTGCGGGGGATGGGAGCCATGAGATTCAGCCTTTCCTTTCCGTGCGGGAAGTCAGGGGCATGACAGAGGGAGGTACGGCGCTTCGCGTGGAGCGCCGACCTTTCTTACGACTGCGGGGGCTGGGTCAGCGGCGCCGGTACCGCTCCTCCACGGCGACGGCCGCCGCCGCTACGGCCCCCAGGACGGGGACCGCCAGCGGCGCGACGAAGAAGGCGGAGGAGACCACCACGGCCAGTCCGCCGATGAGCAGAAAGGATCCGGCCGGGTCGAGCACCGTGCGGCGCCCGGCGTCCGCGAGCAGCTCGCGCCAGGCCGCCCCCGGCTCCCAGACCGCCGCCGCGCGCAGTCCGGCGACGGCACCGCCGATCAGGGCGAAGAGGCCGACGGCCCCGACGAGCGGGCCGCCGGGTATTCCGGCGCGCACGGCCTGGACATCCACCCAGACCGCGGCCGCCGCCGCCCAGCCGGCGAGCCCGGCGATCCACCCGCCCCGGACGGCCGCCCGGAAGTCGGCGGCGAACTCCCGCCAGCCGCCCGCCACATGGGTCGTACGCCGCCGCAGATGCCGCGCACCGGCCGCGAATGCCGCGGGGTAGGTGACCAGCGGCAGCGAGGCCAGGGCGATCCACACGCCGGTGAGCAGACACTCCGCGAACACGGCGAAACGCTCGGCGAAGACGGATTCGCGGGGTGCCTTGCGGGCCTTCGGCCTCGCTCCGGCCTTTGCCCGCGGCTGGGTGGTGGCCATCTCAGCCCTTCAGTCCGGAGGTCGCCATACCGTCGATCAGATACCGCTGGAAGGCGAGGAAGAAGAGGAGCACGGGAAGCAGCGCGACCAGCGACATCGCGATCATGCCGCCGTAGTTGGCGACTCCCTCTTGATCGCGGAACATCATCATGCCCAGTGAGACCGTGTACTTGCTGGGCTCGTTCAGGTAGATCAGCGGGCCCATGAAGTCGTTCCAGGCGTTGATGAAGGTGAAGATCGCGCTGGTGATGAGGGCCGGGCGGCACAGCGGCAGGACGATCGACCAGTAGATCCGCAGATGCCCGCACCCGTCGAGCCGGGCCGCCTCGTCCAGCTCCCGGGGCAGGTTCCGCATGAACTGCACCATGAGGAAGACGAAGAACGCCTCGGTCGCCAGGTACTTGCCGATCAGCAGCGGCACATAGGTGTTGACCAGCTCCATCTTCTGGAACATCACGTACTGCGGGATGAGCAGCACGTGGTACGGCAGCAGGAGCGTGCCGATCATCAGCGAGAACAGCACGTTCCGCCCGGCGAACCGGATCTTGGCGAAGGCGTACGCCGTCAGCGAGCAGGAGATGAGGATGCCGACGACGGAGCCGAACGCGTAGAAGAGGGAGTTCTGGAAGAAGGTCGCGATCGAGATGTCCGCGATGCCGTCGGCCAGCCCCTTGAAGTTGCCGAGGATGGGACTGGTCGGGAACAGGTCCAGGCTGCCGATGATCTCCCGGCTGGGCTTGAACGAGGCTCCGAGGACCCAGACGACGGGATAGAGGACGACGGCGAGGACCAGCAGGGCACCGACGTGCCAGACGAGCGAGCCGGTGCGCTTACGGCTGAGGGCCAGGGGTTTCGTGGTGGTCGCGCTCATCGGGCGTCCTCCTCGTAGTGCACCCACCGCTTCTGCGACCAGAAGAGGACGGCCGTCACCAGCGCGACGGCGAGCAGCAGCATCCAGGCCATGGCGGAGGCGAAGCCCATCTGGGACTCCTTGAAGCCCTTCTGGTACAGGTAACAGGTGTAGACGAGCGTGGCGTCGGCCGGTCCGCAGGTGGCGTTCGAGACCACGTAGGCCGAGCCGAAGATCTGGAAGGAGTGGATGGTCTCCAGGAGCACGTTGAAGAAGAGCACCGGCGAGATCATCGGCAGGGTGATGTTCCAGAACCGCCGGAACGGTCCGGCGCCGTCCACCTCGGCCGCCTCGTACAGCTCCTTCGGCACCTGCTTGAGCCCGGCGAGGAAGATCACCATGGGCGCGCCGAACTGCCAGACGGTGAGTGCCACCAAGCTGTAGAGCACCCAGTTCGGGTCGCCGACCCAGCCTCCGGTGTGGAAGCCGAAGAACGACTGCGTACGGTCGACGATGGCGTCGTCGGAGAAGAGCGCGCGCCAGACGAAGCCGACCGAGACGCTCGCGCCGATCAGTGACGGGGCGTAGAACGCGGCCCGGTAGAAGGCCTGGCCGCGGCGGCTCTGCGCGAGCAGCAGGGCGACCCCGAGCGCCAGCAGCAGCTTCAGCGGCGTACCGATGATGACGTACTTGGCCGTCACCTCGACCGACTTCTGCCACCGGGGATCGTCGAACATCTTGGTGAAGTTGTCGAAGCCGATCCACTTCGGTGAATTGAAGAGGTTGTAGTCGGTGAAGGCGAAGTAGAGCGAGGCGGCCATCGGGCCCGCGGTCAGCAGCAGGAAGCCCGCGATCCACGGGGACATGAAGAGATAGCCGGCGAGATTCTCCCGGCGCCCCCGCCGCTTTCCGGCGGCGGGGGCCACGGAGCGCATCTCCGGGGCGTCGGGCGGAGAGGAGTCCTTGACGAGCGTCACTGCGGTTCCCATCAGGAGGCGAGGGCGGTCTTCGCCTCGGAGAAGAACTGCTTCACCGCGTCGGAGACCTTGGTCGTGCCCTGCGACATGTCGCCGCCGATACGCAGGAAGGCGGACTCGACGGTGTCGGCGCCGGCCGGGTGCGGAGTGATGGTGCCGAGGACCCCCGCCGCGGCGACATCCGTCTCGTACTGCGCGATCGCCTTGTTGGGTGCGTCGGCCGGCTTGTACGCCTCGAACTGCTCGGTGGTCGCGAGGATGCCGCGGTCGTAGCCCATGATCTTGCCGACCTCGGGGTCGTGGACCATGAAGTTGATGAACTGGGCGACTTCCTTGGGGTGCTTGGTGCGGGCGGAGGCGCTCAGCATCAGAGAGGCGAGGTACTGGCCGGTCTGCTTGCCGTCGGTCGTGGGGATCGGCGCGAGGCCGTAGCTGCTGTCGCCCTCCGCCGTGTAACGGACCGTGAAGTTGTCCCAGGTGAACTCGGAGGCGGCGTGCCCCGCCGAGAGCGAGGACTTCGGCTTGTCCTGCTCGACCCGCTTGGGGTCGGTGATGATGCCGGCCTTGACGCGGTTGTAGCCGTCCGTCCACCACTCCGTCAGGTCGGCCTCGTCGAAGCCGAGCCCGTCCTCGGTGAAGAACGCCTTGCCGTTCTGCCGGAGGTAGAGGTCGTACAGGTACATGATGCTGAAGTAGCCGGTGTCGCCCGCTACCTTCTGGGTGTCGTGGATCTTCTTGAGGGCGGCGAAATACTCGTCCCAGGTCCAGCCCTGCTTGGGCTTGATGCCCGCCTTCTCAAAGACCTTCTCGTCGATGACAAGTGACATGGTGTTGGATCCGACCGGAATGCCGAGCTGCTTTCCGTCGACCTGGCCGACCTTCTCGACTCCGGCACGGAAGTTTTCGAGGCTCAGATTTCCGGCGTCTATCTGGGACTTGAGATCGAGCAGAACGCCCCTCTTGTCGTACTTCCGAAGAAATCCGACGGCGTTCTGGAATACGTCCGGCGGATTTCCACCGGCGGCCTGGGTCTGGAACTTCTCCCAAAAGGCCACATAATCCTGGAAGTCCGTCTTCACCTTGATCTTGGGGTACTTCTTCTCGAAGAGCGCGATGGACTGGTTGATCCTCTTCGCCCGCTCGTCGGCACCCCACCAGGCATAACGGATCGTCACCGTCCCGTCCCCGGAGGTGCCACTGTCCCCACCGCAGCCCGTCGTCGCGGCCAGCCCCAGCGTAGCCAGCGAAGCTCCGGCCGCCTTGAGGACGGTCCGCCTCTCAACACTCCCGTTGTTTCCCACAGTCGGGCCTCCCCGCAACGTCGTCGCCGCCTGCATGAATCGTTTCAAGTAAGCGCTTGCTGGCACAAGGTACGGAGGGCTTTCGAGCGCGTCAATGATTCGGACAGGAATTGATGTGATGCGGTTTGGTCGCGCGGGGGCGTGGGTGGGGGTGCGGTTCGCTTGGGCGTGCGTGATGGTGCAGGTCGGGTGGGTGCGGTCGGTTGGTCGAACGTGATGCGGTGGGTTGGACGGGGTGGGGGCGGGGCCGAAAAACAACTGCGGTTCGGGGGGTTGGCGGCGGTGGGGCGGGGGTTGGGGGGAGGTGGGGGAACTGAGCGTGAGGGGTGGGGGTTGGGGGGCGGGGCCGTTCGGAGGGGTGGCGGCGGTTTGTGGGTCGGGGCCGCGCCGGTACGTCCAGCCCGTCGCCGGTGGGCATTACTGCCTGCTGCCACAGCATGAACTTGGCCATAACCACGTATGCGACGGGCTGGACGTACCGGCACGGCCCCTTCCGTACGTCGCCGGCCGCGCCGCCGTACCTGGTGGGGGTGGGTGGGGCCGTTCGTGCGTCGTCGGCTGCACGTTGGGGCTGGGACTGGGGCTGGGGCTTGATGGGAGGCGGAGCAGGTGGAAGGGGCGACTTGGAGGGGCGCGGCACTTGGACGGGTTGGCCGGAGTGGGGGTAGGGAATCCGAAGGGGTTGGATCTGGGCGGGGACGGGGGCCCGGGAAGGGCGCGATCTGGGCAGGGCCCTGACCAGTGAGAACAGCTCCGTTCGGGTAGTAGGTCGTGCGCCGCGGACGCCGGATCGGCTGGACACCGGAGCAGCGCGAACGGCCCGCTCGGACCTGAACCGGGGCGGCACGAACGGCTCGGCTCGGACACGAACCGGAGCGGCACGACCACCTCGGCTTGGATGCAAAGCGGAG
This sequence comes from Streptomyces sp. NBC_00775, assembly GCF_036347135.1. NCBI lineage: Bacteria > Bacillati > Actinomycetota > Actinomycetes > Kitasatosporales > Streptomycetaceae > Streptomyces > Streptomyces sp. NBC_00775. Next base: position 8,887,220 of record NZ_CP108938.1, on the reverse strand, counting down.
CGCTGCCAACTCCTCGGCTCAGCAAGGAACCGCACCACCACCAACAGCCCAACCCGCACACAAACCGGAGCACCGCCAACAGCCCGCCCGCACACAGACCGGAGCACCGCCAACCGCCCGCCCGCACACAACCGGAGCGCGGCCAACCGCCCGCCACTGGCAAGAACCGCACGATCACCGACAGCCCGCCCCGCACACGATTCCCAGGATCACCAACAACCCCGTCCGGACGCGCACCAGGCACCGGAAGGTGCTTGACCCGGGCTCAAGAGGTGGGCTCAGCAGGGCTGTTCGTGAGAGGTGAGGCCGTGTGCCAGGAAGCTGGCGACCGGTGTCAGGTTTTCCGTATCGGCGCAGGTCAGCGAGGCAGGGGCGTGGGGGCGCACAGCAGCCCAGCGGCTCGGGGGGGCGTGTGACAGCACGGACTCGGCGCACGGGCGACAGTCCACTGGCGTGGGCACCCACGGCGGCAACAGCGCCTCGGCTCCGGCGTCTCAGCAAGCGACCGCGGGCATCCTCAGGGAACGGAATCAGTGGTGGCGGAGTCCCTGGGCCCGCAGCCGGCAGAGCCCTTGGACGGGCCGGCATACGTCCGCTCCAGAGCCCCCGCCCACTCCAGCGCTCCCGCCGGGCGCCCCGGATCCGTCGCCGGTGCAACGTCAGCACTCGGACCCCGGCCACACCGCACGTCATGCGCGTGGAGCCGTCGCGTGGGAATGACGAAGGCGGCCCGGTCCACGTGTTCCGTGGACTGGGCCGCCTGTCGTGCTGGTGGGCGATACTGGGATCGAACCAGTGACCTCTTCGGTGTGAACGAAGCGCTCTCCCGCTGAGCTAATCGCCCGGGCGCAGGGAGAACATTACCCCATGTCAGAGGGTGGCTCCGACCAGCCGAGGGGCCTCGGGACGGCACCCGGAGGGGGTCGTCACTCCTTGATGTTCCAGGGCATCTCGAGGCCGAACTTCCAGAGGTACACGCCGACGAGGGCGGCGATGATCACGAGGCCGACCGTCGTGAGGATGATGTTGCGGCGCCGCACCTTGGGGTCGAGCGCTCGCTGCGTCGCCTCCGTGACCTTGCGCTTCGTCCAGCGGAGCACGAGCTGCGCCCAGACGAACTCGGTCGCCCAGATCGCCATGCCGCCGAAGATCACCAGCCAGCCGGGCCCCGGCAGCGGAAGCATGATCACGCCCGCGACGACCACCGCGAGCCCCACGATGAAAACGCCCACCTGCCAGCTCAGGTGCAGCGCGCGACGTGCCTTGATGAATTCCGGCGCCCGCGAACCGAGCGCCCGCTCACCCTTCACCCCGTCGTCAGCCATGGCGACCTCGCCCGGCTCGTCACTCCCCGTATTCATACGGCCAAACCCTACCCGAGAGAAACCAGTCACCGGAATGGCCCTATCCGGCGAACGGACTCTCGGCCGGATGAGTTACGTAAAGGCACGCAAAACACTCAGAGGGGTTTACAACGGCACCGTAGGTGGCATGTCGATTTCGCCGACGTGCGAATCCCCGAGCGCACACTGAGCGAAAGGCCCTGGCGCTTATGAACACCACGGTCAGCTGCGAGCTGCACCTGCGCCTCGTTGTGTCGAGCGAGTCCTCACTGCCTGTTCCCGCAGGACTGCGGTATGACACGGCCGATCCCTACGCCGTGCACGCCACCTTCCACACCGGAGCCGAGGAAACCGTCGAGTGGGTGTTCGCCCGCGACCTCCTCGCCGAGGGCCTGCACCGGCCCACCGGTACCGGCGACGTCCGAGTCTGGCCGTCCCGGAGCCATGGCCAGGGCGTCGTATGCATCGCCCTGAGCTCTCCGGAGGGCGAGGCACTACTCGAAGCCCCGGCGCGGGCCCTTGAGTCGTTCCTGAAGCGAACGGACGCCGCCGTGCCCCCAGGCACGGAACACCGGCACTTCGATCTCGACACGGAGCTCTCACACATCCTGGCCGAGAGCTAGCGAGTCACCACAGAGCCGCCCGGCGCCGTCCACTCGGGGAGACGGCTCGGGCCTAGACAACCGCATAGGGCACAACCACGTAGGGCACAACCGCATTAGGCACAACCGCATTAGGCACAAACACCGGCGCCGTCGCCGCGGACTTCCGCGGGGGCGGCGCCGGTGCGCGTGCTCCACGCCGGCTCCCCCACACCCGCCCCTCCGACTCCCCGTCGTCCTCCCCTCCGCTCCCCCTCGCCCACTCCGCACGCCTGGAAGCCACTACCATCGGCCAGCATCGGGCGGGCGCCCGCCCGACCCCCCACGCCAGGGAGCGAAACGTGCTGATCACCCACGACACCCGGTGCGCCCTCGACGCCGTGGTGGATCTGGTGAACACCGCGCCGGAGGACCAGCCGACGGACGGGCTCGCGGATGTCGCGTCCCTCGCCGAGTTCGTACGAAGGCACGAGATCAGCGATGTCGGCGTGCTGTCGGAGCCCGATCTCGCGGCCGTGCGCAAGGTGCGCGGCCGGTTCGCCGAGATCTTCAGCGCCGACGACCCGCGGATCGCCGCCGCGCTCATCAACGACCTGGTCGCCGCGGCGGGCACCACCCCGCGGCTCACCGACCACGACGGCTACGACTGGCATGTGCACTACTTCGCGCCGGGCGCGTCCGTCGCCGACCATCTCGCGGCCGACTGCGGGATGGCGCTGGCCTTCTTCGTGGTCGCCGGGGAGCAGGAGCGGCTGCGTCGCTGCGAGGCCCCGGACTGCCGGCGCGCCTTCGTCGACCTCTCCCGCAATCGCTCCCGCCGCTACTGCGACAGCCGAACCTGCGGGAACCGCCTCCACGTGGCCGCGTACCGGGCACGGCGGAAGGAAGCGGCGGGCTGAGCGGCGTACCGGCGGCTCCGGAGGCGGCTCAAGACGCTGCGCAAGGACACGGGACTGGCGGACGCATCGGCTCGACGCTCCACGCTCGAACGCGAGGAAGTGGCGGACTGACGGAGCCCTCGGCGGGTGGCGCCAGGGGCTCCGTGTACGGCTCAAAGCAGCAGCAGGTCGTGCAGCGAAGCCATGAGCAGCAGACAGCCGATCACCGCAAGGAAGATCATCAGCGGCGGCTGGGAGAGCGCGAAGAGACAACCACGCCGCTCCTCGGGCGGGGCGGCGGTGTCGCTCTGTGTTGTGTCCAGCATCTCGCGGCGATGATGGCGCAGCCGACCCCACTCGCGCGATCAACACGCCCGGAAAATGCGGGAGTTCGCCGGATCATGTGAGGAGCGCGCCAGAACATGAACACTTACGCGCACTCCGGGAAGCCCTCGTGCGGCGTTGTGTCGTTTCAGCTGGTCATATGCCGTGCTTCTTCAGGATGGCCTCGATGTCGCTGAAGTCCTCCCCTGAGCCCGTGGCCCGGGGCTTTGCCGCGGGGCGGGCGGCCGGGCGGGAAGCCTGGCTCAGCGAGGGCGCCGAGGCCGCGGGGGCGACCGCCTCGCGCTGGGCGGCCTCCGCCGCCTTGCGTTCCTTCCGCGTCCCGACGCCGCGGCGCCGCTCCACGGCTCGCGTGCTCGCGAACAGCAGCCAGGCGCCGCCGAGCACGACGAAGCCGGCCCACGCGGTCGGGCTGAACGCGGTGTCGGCCAGCCAGCCGACGACCCCGGTCATCACCAGACCGATCGGCACCAGCGAGTACGCGGCGATCCGGGCGGCTGCCAGGAAGCGCTTGCGGTAGGCCGTGACCGCGGCGATGCCCAGGCCGGCCACGGAGACGGCGGAACAGACGGTCTCGGCAATCATCCGGTCCTCCAGGGCAGGGCTCGGTCGAGCAGGGGCGGTTCGTCCCTTCCATCCTGCACCTCCGCAGGCCCGGTATGCCATGCTCCGGGCGGACCTCAGGGAGATCTCCGGGTCGGCGTCCTCCCCAGGTCCCGGTTGGGCCGCCCCCACCGGGGCTGGGAGACTGGCTCCATGAACGACTCCTCCTCCGCCCGTCCCGCGCCCGCCGTCCTGGACGTCTGGTGCGAACTCCAGTGCCCCGACTGCCGCGGCGCCCTCGCCGACCTGAGCGCGCTGCGCGCCCGCTACGGCGACCGCCTGGAGCTGCGGCTGCGGCACTTCCCCCTGGAGAAGCACAAGCACGCCTTCGCCGCGGCGCAGGCCGCCGAGGAGGCCGCGGAGCAGGGCCAGGCGTGGCCGTACGTCGAGGCGGTGCTCGGCCGCGTCGAGGAGCTGGACCGCAAGGGAGAACCCTTCCTGGTCGAGGTCGCCCGTGAACTCGGCCTGGACGCCGAGGAGTTCGACACGGCCTTGATCGACGGCCGGCACATCCTGATCGTCGACGCCGACCAGGCCGAGGGCAAGGCCATCGGAGTGACCGGCACCCCGACGTATGTCATCGGCGGCGAACGCCTCGACGGCGGCAAGAGCCAGGAGGGCCTGCGCGAGCGCATCGAGGAGATCGCGGACCGGCTGCTGGCCGCGCAGGAGTCGTGACGTCGTCACTCGGCAGAAGACGTAGCTCCTAGGGCAGGTTCTTGTAGAGGTGGTACATCGTCGTCTCGTAGCCGAGTGACTCGTAGAGCCGCTCGGCCGGGGTGTTGCCCGCGTAGACGTTGAGGCCGATGCGGTTCCTCCCGGCGGCCACCGCCTGGGCTTCGGCCACCAGCATCAGAGTGCGCCCGTGGCCGTGGCCCCGATGCTCCGCGTCGGCCTCGACGTCGAGCACGAACGCCATGTCGGGCCACAGCCCCACCCACAGCACGCCGACCGGGACGCCATCGTGCTCCAGGACGCTCATGAAGGTGTTCTCGCTGGCCAGACCGTCCGGCAGGAACTTGGCGTGTCCCTGGTCCGTCTTGCTGTACGCCTCGTCCTCGGGCACGCCCAACTCGATCAGGACACGAGCGAATGCCTCGCGCTGGTTCGCCAGCCAGGGGACGAACTCGGCCTCCGTCATGGGCCGGACGACACTGCCGACGGGCAGGTCGGCCACCGAGCCGTCCAGTTGCTTCGCCATGTTCCGGTTGCTCACGACGTACCCGAGCGTCGTGGCGAGCCGGAGCGCGGGCTCGGCGTCGCCGGGCACCGACGTCTCGATGCGCCGGCAACCCCAGCCGCGCACCACCTCCTCGGCCGCGAGCACGGCCACCGTGCCCCGGCCCCGCCCGCGGTCCGGCTCCTCGATGAACAGCTCCGCGATGCGGGCCACGGTGGGGCCGTACTCGGGGTGCGTGGAGAGGTGGATCCCGCCCACGGGACGGCTGTTCACGCACACCTGATAGCGGCGTGACAGCGCCCCGTCGGCGGCGTGCTGAAGCGGCTCGGTCGGCCGCAGGGTCGTGGTCATCAGTGGTGTTCTACCCGCCGTGCGGCCCGTGGTCATCCGGTTATCCGCACCGCGAGCCGCGTTCTACGGATCGAGGTCGTCCCCGGCCCGCTCGTCGAAGATCCGCATCGCCTTGGCGGTCACCGGGCCCGGCGCGTCCGGGAGTTCACGGGCGTCGACCCGGTGCACGGCCTGCACATCGCGCAGCGTGGACGTCAGGAAGACCTCCTCGGCGCTCTCCAGGACGTCCAGCGGCAGGTCGGTCTCCTTGGCGCCGGTCCACTCGACGGTGAGGGCGCGCGTGATGCCGGCGAGGCAGCCGGAGGCGACCGGCGGGGTGTGGATCTCGCCGTCGAGGACGACGAAGACGTTGGACCCCGTGCCCTCGCAGAGCTGACCGACCGTGTTGGCGAACAGCGCCTCGGTCGCGCCCTGTTCGCGCGCGCGGGCCAGGGCGACGACGTTCTCGGCGTACGAGGTGGTCTTGAGGCCTGTCAGGGCGCCACGCTCGTTGCGCGTCCAGGGGACGGTGACCGCGGCGGTGGAGTCGGGGCGCCGTGCGGACTCGCCGAGGGCGACGACCAGGGTCGGGCCGTGCTCGCCGCGGTCGGAGCCGAGCGGGCCGTGGCCGCCGGTGTAGGTGATGCGGAGCCGGCCGAGCGGCATCGGGTTGGCGTCCATGACCGCGGCGCAGGCGCGGCGCACCTCGTCGAGGTCGGGCTCGGGCAGGCCGAGGCCACGGGCCGAGCGGGCCAGCCGGTCGAGGTGGCGGGTCAGCGCGAACGGCCGCCCGTCGACCGCCTTCACGGTCTCGAAGATGCCGTCACCGACGGTCAGTCCGTGATCGAAGACGGAAACGCGGGCGGTCTCGATGTCCTGCAGCCCGCCGTCGAGCCAGATCTTCACCGAAGGGTCCCTTCATTTGCCTCGTACTCTCCCGACGCTACCGCGAGCAGCCGGGAGGCCTTCAGCTCGGTCTCCCGCCACTCCCCCTCGGGGTCCGAGCCCCAGGTGATGCCCGCGCCCGTACCGAAGCGCAGCACCCCCTCCTCCCGGTCGATCCAGAAGGTGCGGATGCCGACGGCGAGCTCTCCGGTGCCACGGTCGGCGTCGACCCAGCCGATGCCTCCGCAGTACGGGCCACGGGGCGCGGTCTCCAGGGCGTCGATGATCCGCAGGGCGCTGGACTTGGGGGCTCCGGTGACGGAGCCGGGCGGGAAGGCGGCGGCGAGGAGCTCGGGCCAGCCCGCGTTCTCGCGCAGTTCGCCGTGGACGGTGGAGACGAGGTGGACGAGCCCCGGGTGCTTCTCTACGACGCACAGCTCGGGGACGGTCACGCTGCCGGTGGCGCAGACGCGCCCGATGTCGTTGCGGACCAGGTCCACGATCATCACGTTCTCGGCGTAGTCCTTTTCCAGGAGGTCCGCCTCGGTGCGTCCGGTGCCCTTGATCGGACCCGACTCGACGACCCGGCCGAAGCGGCGCAGGAAGAGTTCGGGGGACGCGGTGGCGATCTCGACCCCGTGACCGGGCAGGCGAATCGTTCCGGCATACGGCGCCGGGTTGCCGCGCGCGAGCAGCGCGGTCAGCTCGTCGACATCGGCGTCGGGAGCGATGGGCGCCCACAGGACGCGGCAGAGGTTCGCCTGGTAGACCTCGCCGGCCGCTATGTGCTCGCGGATACGGCGTACGCCCGCGGTGTACGCGGCGCGGTCGAGGGACGACTTCCAGTCACCGGCCGTGGGTCCCCGCCACCGCCCGGGCACCGGCGCGGGCACCGGCTCCTCTCGTACGTCCCTGAAGCGGGCGCAGGTCAGACGCCCCTCGAAGTCGGCCGAGACGGCCCAGAAACCGTTCGAGTCCAGGGCCGCGGGGTCGCTGGTGACGTCGAGGAGGCCGGTCGCGACGAGGCCACCGAAGCGGGCGAGAGGAGGGAGGTCGAGCACGCAGTCGAGTCTAGGGCGGGTGACCTGCGGGTGCCCCGGCCGTGTCCTTGGAGTGGACGTACCGCAGCACGCTGCACAAACGCGTTTTTGTGCTGGCCCCGGAATCCGCTAGAGTTCAACACGTCGCCGGGACGCGCAAGCCGAACGGAAACGACAAGCGGACGTAGCTCAGTTGGTAGAGCGCAACCTTGCCAAGGTTGAGGTCGCCAGTTCGAACCTGGTCGTCCGCTCGCAGGAAGTGGGGGATCTTCCCGAACCCCTACGCTCCTGGTGGAGTGGCCGAGAGGCGAGGCAACGGCCTGCAAAGCCGTCTACACGGGTTCAAATCCCGTCTCCACCTCCAAGGACGATTAGCTCAGCGGGAGAGCGCTTCCCTGACACGGAAGAGGTCACTGGTTCAATCCCAGTATCGTCCACTGGATCTTCTCGAAGGATCCGTACCCGCGCGATTAGCTCAGCGGGAGAGCGCTTCCCTGACACGGAAGAGGTCACTGGTTCAATCCCAGTATCGCGCACGCAGCACCAGCAGTAAGCGTGACTCCGGTCGCGTGACCTGCGCGATTAGCTCAGCGGGAGAGCGCTTCCCTGACACGGAAGAGGTCACTGGTTCAATCCCAGTATCGCGCACCAGCCGATGCCCCCGGCCGTCTCGTACGGTCGGGGGCATCGTCATGTCCGGCCGTATCCGGACTCACGACATCCCTGCGTACGAAGAAGGGGCCCCTCCGCTTGGACGGAGGGGCCCCTTCTTCGGTTCAGGACGAGAAGAGCATGTGGCCGAAGCTCTTGTGGCGCTGGTGACCGCCGTGGCCGCCGTAGTGCCCGCCGCCATGGCCGCCGTGCTGCGGGGCACCCCAGGCGGGAGCGGGAGCCGACGGGTACGCCTGCGGGGCGGCCGGCGGTGGCGCGGGCTGGGACCACTGGCCCTCCAGCCGGGTCAGCGCCTCCAGCTCGCCGTAGTCGAGAAATATCCCGCGGCAGCCGCTGCACTGCTCGATCTGTACACCATTGCGGTTGTACGTGTGCATCTGCGCATGGCACTTCGGACACTGCATGCTCGGCTCAACTCCTCGCCGGTCGGTACTGCTTCCGCCAGGACAGACTCCGCCCGGCTTCGGTCGGTTGCACCCTACGTCGCGAAACCGTGCGCCAACTCGGGCGGGGCGGTGCCCATTCGGTCACATGCGTCGATCACGGCCTGCTGCACCTCGTCCAACGGCTGCCCGGCGGCAACGGATTTGGCGATCGCCAGGGCCGCGGTCTGCACGGTGAGGGCTCGGGCCGCGACGTCCAGGGCGGGCCAGGGGTCGCCGTCGGCGGGGACGGCCGGTCCGCCCGCGCGCTGGTAGGCGGTCAGGAAGCGCAGCCACTCCTCGGGCGGGAGCAGACCGCAGGCGTACCAGGCGGCCGGGCGGGCCAGGTCCCAGGCCGGGGGGCCTACACCCAAGTCGTCGACGTCGATGAGGAGCCAGGGGCCGGAGGGTGCGGGGTGGCGGACGAGCTGGCCGAGGTGCAGGTCGCCGTGGCACAGGGTGCGCTCGGCCGACGGCATGGGGGCCTCGGCTCGGGCCCAGGCCGGGAGGGCGGCCCAGGCGCGCAGGACCGGGGCGGTGGCGGGGTGCGGGCCGGCCGCGTGCAGGCGGGCGATCGCTCGGGCGGCCTTGGCGGGGCCTCGCATGGGCGGCAGCCCGTCCGGGGCGGGGGTTCGGTGGAGGCGGGCCAGCAGGGTGGCCGCGGCCTCCCAGGGGGCCGCGTCGGGGTTCTCCGGGTCTACGGGGCTGCCGTACGGCCACAACGTCACCAGGCGGCCGTGCAGGTCTGCGGGTGTGGGCCTGAGGGGGGCGAGGAGGGTGTCCGGGAGGTTGGCGGCGACGGTGAGGCGCAGGGAGAGTTCCGTGGGGTCCGTACCGGGGGCGTGGGCCTTGGCCACGGTGTCGCCGTGCCGGACGACGGTGGCGTCCTGACGATCGGCGAGGACCGTGTCGAGGTGCGCGCAGGGCGTGGGTTCCGTATGGGCCGCGCGTCGCGCCTTGGCGGTCAGCGCCGGCAGCACGTCTGCGGTCACGGGTCCCCCTGGGGTGTGCGGTCGGTTCCGGGCGAGCGTACGTTCTTCGCCCCCGCCGCCCCTACCCGTCCCATCCCGCACCTGGGGGGCTGCGCCCCCAGACCCCCCTCAAAGATTGCGCCGTTCCCCGCGCCCCTTCAGAGTCGTCTGCGGGACGGTGGGGGCTGGGCGCGCAGTTCCCCGCGCCCCTGAACAACCGCCGGTCCGGCCAGGGTGCTTTTAAGGGGCGCGGCAAAAAAATGCCCGCGCAGCTCCCCAGCTGCGCGGGCATTTTGTGCCGTCCGCCGCACCCCCGTCCCCACGGGGTTTCATGGCCGGATGTCCCCGCCCGGACCGCTCTTCCGGGCCTGGGGCGCCGCTCAGCGCCCCAGCATCACGCCCACGGACGACGCTTGTGTGACCACTGCGTCCCAGCCGCCGAAGACGACTACGAGCAGGGCCGCCAGGGGAAGGACCATCGCTGTCGCCACCAATGGGTGGCGCTGACCCTGGCGGCGGGTGCCGAACGCTGCGCTGTACGCCCTGCGTCCCTGCGTGCGGAGTGCTGTCCGCGGTGCCGTGTGGGCCATGGTCCCTCTCCTGACCGAGCTTCTGTTGTGGTTGGCAGCGGCGGGTGTCTGACCTCGGGGGACGAGTGCTGCACCCGCCGCTTGACATCAAATCTAGGCGCGCGGCGCACATGGGTCGTCATGCCCTCGTACCGATTGCCGGGCCTCCCGGAGGATGAGCGATGACCTGCGGTGTACTCCCCTGGGTGGAGATGAGGACCTAGGTCTCAGGGTCTTCCCGGAGGGGGCGCCCGGTGTGCCCCGACTGTTCCGAGCTGTCCTCCCTGGGGACCGGCTGCTCGACCAGCGCCAGCACCCGGGTCGCCATGAAGCGGGCGGTGCGCACCACTGATCCGCTTCGGGTGACTTCGCTCACTTCCACCACACCTCGGCGTACCGCCGTCTCCACCCGGCGGCCTGCCCTGCTCGCCACCACCTCGTACGTACGCGTCGTGTCCCCGGCGTCCACGACTATCTCCACACGGTCACCCTTCACGGGCCCAATCCCCCTTCTGCGACGGATGGTTGGGGTCACAGGCAGCCCAAAGCCAGCCTGTTCACACGCTCCCTGACCACCTTTCAAGTTTCCCACCCGGCACTGACAATCGATCGGGACGAGAGGGCGCGGCCTCTGCGCGCACCCGGCCGCGGAAACGTAAGCTGTGGCTCGTCAAACGGACCGGGCAGCGGGGATGGACATGGCGATGATGCGCCTGAGGCGCGAGGACCCGCGTGTCGTCGGCTCGTTCAGGCTTCACAGACGGCTCGGCGCGGGCGGGATGGGCGTTGTCTACCTGGGCTCCGACCGGCGTGGCCAGCGGGTCGCGCTGAAGGTGATCCGACCGGATCTGGCGGAGGATCAGGAGTTCCGGTCGCGGTTCGCCCGCGAGGTCTCGGCGGCCCGGCGCATCAGGGGCGGCTGCACGGCGCGGCTCGTCGCCGCCGACCTGGAGGCGGACCGGCCGTGGTTCGCCACGCAGTACGTGCCCGGTCCCTCCCTGCACGACAAGGTCGCCGAGGAGGGACCGCTGTCGGCCGCCGACGTGGCCGCCGTCGGTGCCGCCCTCTCCGAGGGGCTCGTCGCCGTGCACGAGGCCGGTGTCGTACACCGGGATCTCAAGCCGTCCAACATCCTGCTGTCCCCGAAGGGGCCGCGGATCATCGACTTCGGCATCGCCTGGGCGACGGGGGCGAGCACGCTGACACACGTCGGCACGGCGGTCGGGTCCCCCGGCTTCCTCGCGCCCGAGCAGGTGCGCGGCGCCGCCGTCACGCCGGCCACGGACGTGTTCGCGCTCGGCGCCACGCTCGCGTACGCGGCAACCCAGGACTCGCCCTTCGGGCACGGCAGTTCCGAAGTGATGCTCTACAGAGTGGTGCACGAGGAGCCCCAACTGCACGGCGTTCCGGACGCCCTGGCGCCGCTCGTACGCGCGTGTCTGGCCAAGGACCCCGAGGAGCGGCCCAGCACGCTCCAACTGTCCCTGCGGCTCAAGGAGATCGCGGCCCGCGAGGCACAAGGCATGCCGGATGCACGGCCGCCCGCGCCGCGCACCGATCCCGACCGGCCGACGGGGCGCCTGGCCGAGCAGTACGCCGAGCAGCGCACCCAGCGGCGTCCGCAGGGCACACCCCCGCCGCGCACGGGCGGGACGAACGGCGGCTCGCGCACGGGTTCGCGCCCGGCGCCCGCCCGGAACACCGGCCGCTCCGGCAGCAGGCCCGCGCCCCGCAGCGGTACCGGCCGTCCCGCGCCCCGGACCACCGGCACGGGCCGGCGGCCCGCCAACCCGCGGCTGCTGCGCCAGCGGCTCTTCGTGTTCGTCGTGGTGACGCTGCTCGTGGCACTGGGCATCGCGGCGGCGCAGGGGTGCCAGGGGCCGGCGCGCGGGCTCGACGACGGGGACGTACGGAAGGACGTACGCCAGGAGCAGTCGTCGTTCGCACCGCTGCCCACCGGGGAACTCATGGCCGAGCAGTACCGGAGCGAGCTTCAGAAGGACGGCTAGCAGGACGGCCGGGGGTGCGGATGGCCGTCCGTCGGAGCGGTCAGTTCTCCGGGCGGCCCGTCGCCACCGCGTAGAAGGCGACCGCTGCCGCCGCGCCCACGTTGAGGGAGTCGACGCCGTGGGCCATGGGGATGCGGACCCATTCGTCCGCCGCCATCAGGGCCTGCGTGGAGAGGCCGTCGCCCTCCGCGCCGAGCATCAGCGCGACCCGGTCCATCCGGTGCGGGGCCGCGTCGTCCAGGGACCTCGCCTTCTCGTCCGGGGTGAGGGCGAGCAGGTTGAAACCGGCTTCACGGACCGACTCCAGGCCCTTGGGCCAGGTCTCGAGACGGGCGTAGGGGACCGAGAAGACCGCGCCCATCGAGACCTTCACCGAGCGGCGGTAGAGGGGGTCCGCGCAGTCCGGGGAGAGCAGGACCGCGTCCATGCCGAGGGCTGCGGCGGAGCGGAAGATCGCGCCGATGTTGGTGTGGTCGTTGACCGCCTCCATGACGACCACCCGGCGCGCGGACCGCAGCAGCTCCTCCGCCGTGGGCAGCGGTTTGCGCTGCATGGAGGCGAGCGCGCCGCGGTGCACGTGGTAGCCGGTGACCTGCTCGGCGAGCTCCGGGCTGACCGCGTACACCGGGGCCGGGAGCTCGTCGATGACATCGCGCATGACGTCGACCCACTTGGCGGACAGGAGCATCGAGCGCATCTCGTACCCGGCGTCCTTGGCGCGTCTGATGACCTTCTCGCCCTCGGCGATGAACAGGCCCTCGACGGGTTCGCGCTTGCGGCGCAACTCCACGTCGGTCAGGCCCGTGTAGTCGCGCAGACGCGGGTCGTCGGGGTTCTCAACGGTGATGAGATCGGCCACAGGGTGATACTGCCTTGTCCTGGGTGCGGTGCCAACGGCTGGGAACGGGTTGGGTTACCCGTGGTTACTCGGAAGTCTTCGGCGAGCTGTGCACGCCCACGTTCACGACTTCGCCGATGACGATCACCGCCGGGGGCTTCACGTCCTCGGCGCGTACGGTCTCGGCGACCGTCGCCAGGGTCGCGTCGACGCGGCGCTGCGCGGCGGTCGTACCCTCCTGGACCAGGGCGACGGGGGTGTCGGCCGGCTTGCCGTGCGCGACAAGGGTTTCGGCGATCTTGCCGATCTTGTCGACGCCCATGAGGACGACGAGGGTGCCCCGCAGCTTCGCCAGCGACGGCCAGTCCACCAGGGAGCGCTCGTCGTTCGGCGCGACATGGCCGCTGACCACGGTGAACTCATGTGCGACACCCCGGTGGGTGACCGGGATACCGGCCGCGCCCGGGACCGAGATCGAGCTGGAGATGCCCGGAACCACCGTGCAGGCGATGCCCGCCTCGGCGAGCGCCTGGGCCTCCTCCATGCCGCGGCCGAAGACGAACGGGTCGCCGCCCTTCAGCCGTACGACGGACTTGCCCTGCTTCGCGTGCTCGATCAGCGCGTTGTTGATGGCCTCCTGGGCCATGAAACGGCCGTACGGGATCTTCGCCGCGTCGATCACCTCGACGTGCGGCGGGAGTTCGGCGAGGAGGTCGCGCGGGCCGAGGCGGTCCGCGATGACCACGTCGGCCTCCGCGAGCAGTCGGCGGCCACGGACCGTGATCAGGTCCGGGTCACCGGGGCCGCCGCCGACCAGGGCGACACCGGGGGTGCGGGAGCGGTGGTGCGGCGCCACCAGAGTGCCGTCGCGGAGGCCCTCCACCACGGCGTCGCGGATCGCGGCGGTGTGGCGGGGGTCGCGTCCCTTGGCGTTCGTGGTGAGGACAGCCACCGTCACGCCCTCGCTGTGGCCCGTCGCCGGGGTCCACGCCGTGGCCGCGTCGGCGTCGTCCGAGCGGACGCACCAGACCCGGTGCCGCTCCGCTTCGGCCGAGGCGTCCGTGTTCGCCTTGGAGTCGCTGGTCGCGATCAGGGCGTACCAGGCGTCGGCGAGGTCGCCGTCCTCGTACGGGCGCTTCGTCCAGGTGATCTCGCCCGCGTCGGCCATCGCCTCGACGGAGGGGGTGGCCTCCGGCGATACGAGATTGATGTCCGCGCCTGCCGCGATGAGGGACGGGAGGCGGCGCTGGGCTACCTGGCCGCCGCCAAGGACGACTACGCGGCGGCCGGTGAGGCGGAGGCCTACGGGGTAGGCGGGGTGTTCGGCCATGGAGGTGCGGCTCCTCGTGCGGGGCTTTGCCGGGCGGGGCCCCTGCGGCTCTGGAGTGGCCCCTGACATGCGGATTTTAGGGTGCGGGGCCGGTGGGGGCTGGGGTGGGTGGGGTTTCTTTCCCCAAGCCCACCCCTTCCCGGCTGTATCCATCATGCGGCTCCGCCGCGTGGGGGGCTTTGCCCCCGGACCCCCGTGTTCGTCTGCGGGCCGTGGGCGGTTGTGCCCACCCGTTCCGCCCTGCGGAACGACTGCCCACAACCGCGAGGCCTACTTTTCAGTTACTCCCGCCGAATCGAACGTCGCCACCTCGTGCATCGCCCTCGCCGCGCTCTGGACCACTGGCAGGGCCAGCAGCGCGCCCGTGCCCTCGCCGAGGCGGAGGTCCAGGTCGACCAGGGGTCGCAGGCCCAGCTTGTTCAGGGCGGCCACGTGGCCCGGTTCCGCGCTGCGGTGGCCCGCGATGCAGGCGGCCAGGACCTCGGGGGCGATGGCGCGGGCGACCAGGGCCGCGGCGCCGGCGCTCACGCCGTCCAGGATCACCGGCGTACGGAGGGAGGCGCCGCCGAGGAGGAGGCCGACCATGGCGGCGTGTTCGAGGCCGCCGATGGCCGCGAGGGCGCCGATGGGGTCGGCGGGGTCCGGCTGGTGGAGTTCGATGGCGCGGCGGACGACCTCGGTCTTGCGGGCCAGGGTCTCGTCGTTGATGCCGGTGCCGCGGCCCGTCACCTCGGACGGGTCAGTGTCCGTGAAGACGGAGATCAGGGCCGCCGACGCCGTGGTGTTGGCGATGCCCATCTCGCCCGTCAGGAGGGCCTTGTTGCCTGCCGCCACCAGGTCGCGGGCCGTCTCGATGCCCACCTCGATGGCCGCGATGACCTCCTCGCGGGACATCGCGGGACCCGTGGTCATGTCGGCGGTACCCGCACGGACCTTGCGCGGGAGGAGGCCCGGGGTCGCCGGGAGGTCGGAGGCGACGCCCACGTCGATGACGCAGACCTCGGCGCCCACCTGGTTGGCGAACGCGTTGCAGACCGCGCCGCCGCCCAGGAAGTTGGCCACCATCTGGGCGGTGACCTCCTGCGGCCAGGGGGTGACGCCCTGGGCGTGCACGCCGTGGTCGCCCGCGAAGATGGCGACGGCCGCGGGCTCCGGGATCGGCGGCGGGCACATCCGGGACAGGCCCGACAGCTGCGCGGAGATGATCTCCAGCATGCCGAGCGCACCCGCGGGCTTGGTCATCCGCTTCTGGCGCTCCCACGCCTCACCGAGCGCCTTGGCGTCCAGCGGGCGGATGTTGGAGACCGTCTCGGCGAGCAGGTCGTGCGGCTCCTCGCCGGGCAGCGCGCGACGGCCGTACGTCTCCTCGTGCACGACCCATGACAGCGGGCGGCGCTTGGACCAGCCGGCCTGCATCAGCTCGGGCTCGTCCGGGAACTCGTCGACGTAACCGACACACAGGTAGGCGACCACTTCGAGGTGCTCGGGCAGGCCCAGGGCGCGGACCATCTCGCGCTCGTCGAAGAAGCTGACCCAGCCGACGCCGAGGCCCTCGGCGCGGGCCGCGAGCCAGAGGTTCTCGACCGCGAGCGCGGAGGAGTACGGGGCCATCTGCGGCTGGGTGTGACGGCCCAGGGTGTGACGGCCGCCGCGGGTCGGGTCGGCGGTGACGACGATGTTCACCGGGGTGTCGAGGATGGCCTCGATCTTCAGTTCCTTGAACTGCTTGGCACGGCCCTTGGGCAGCGACTTCGCGTACGCCTCGCGCTGGCGGGCGGCCAGTTCGTGCATCGACCGCCGGGTGTCGGCGGAGCGGATGACGACGAAGTCCCAGGGCTGGGAGTGGCCGACGGACGGCGCGGTGTGCGCGGCCTCCAGGACACGGAGCAGCACGTCGTGCGGGATCGGGTCGCTGCGGAAGCCGTTGCGGATGTCGCGGCGCTCGCGCATCACGCGCAGCACGGCCTCGCGCTCGGCGTCGTCGTAGCCGGGGGCCGCCGGGCCGGTGGACTCTCGTACGTCTTCCACTACGGCCGTGCTCTCTTCCTGGTCGGCGACCTGGGTGTCCAGGTCCTCCGCTTGCTGTGCGACTACTACGGGCTCCGGCTCCGCGGCGAACGGTTCCGGTACGGGGAGTACCTCGGGCCTGGTTTCGACTTGCGGTTCGGCTTCGGCTTCGGCTTCGGCTTCCCGGGGCGCCGGTACGACCGCCGGAGCGATCGGCTCCGTTTCCGCGGCGGGCGTCTCCGGAGATTCCTCGACGGTCTCCTCGGTGATCGCCTCGACGGGCTCCCCGGCGATCTCCTGAGTGGGGGCGGGCGCCACCACGATCGTCTCGTCGGCGGGCTCCTCGGCCACGGGCTGCTCCTCCGAGGGGAGAGGCGGCACGATCATGGCGTGCGGCGGAGTCGGAGCCAGGTGCGGGGTCGTGGGCACCAGCCCCTCCACGGGCACGAACTCGCCGAGGGGCTGGTCCGCGTGGGGCTCCAGGGGAGTGCCCGGGAGTCCGGACGCGCCGGTCGCCCCAACGGCATCGGGGAAGTGCTGCTCGCCGTGGCGCCAGTCCGCGGATGCCTGGGGGGCCTCCGCGTGCGCGGCCACACTCACCGGGATGCCGTGCAGTGCCTCGGCGGAGCCGTTCTCGGCGAAGGCGGCCGGGGCCGCGAACTGCTGGGCCTGGAAGGCTTCGAGGCCGGGCACCGACTGGCCGTGCGAGGCGTCCGCGGAGAGCGCGGCCTGCGCGACCTCGGGAGCGGACGCGACGGCTGTCGCGAGCGGCTGCGGGGCCTCCCCGTGGAATCCCACGGATCCCGCGTCCGCGAACTGGGCAGCCGGTTCCGGGATATGGACACCGGGGTCCGTGAACTGGGCCGCCGGCTCGGCCGGGTCGACTCCGTAGGCGCCCTGCTCGGCGAAGTGCGGCGGGGCCGCGTGCCCTGCCTGCGGGGCGTGTGCGGGCGCGAGGTCCGGAACCGGGGCGAGGTTCTGCGCGGGCGCCACGTGCTCGACGTCCGGCAGGATCTGCGCCGGGGCGGCCTCGTGCGCGGATGCGTGGGCGCCGTCCGCATGCGCGGCGTGCCCGTTACCGTCGGTGTCGTCCGTCGCCTGGAAGGCGTGCGGAACCTCCGGGGCCGCCGGGAAGGGCGTCGCGTCCGGAGTCTGCGGGACCTGCGAGCCGTCCAGGACGGGTGCGGTCTCGGGAGCCTGGGCGCCTGCCGGTTCCTGGGGGGCCGGCGAACCCTCCGCGACCTGGAGCGCCTGGGGTTCGGCAGCCGCCTCCGCGACCTGAGCCTGCGCCTGGGGAGCGGGCGCGAGTCCCGGGGCCTCGGCGGGCTGGGCCGCCTCGGCGACCGGCGCGGCCTCGGCCGGCGTGAGGGACTCGAGCGCCGGTCCCGGCTCCGGCACGACCGTTTCTGCAACCCCCGCGTCGGACGCCACGGGCGGTACGCCCCACGGGACCGCGCCCTGCGGCGGAATCTCACCGAGCTGCGGCACATCGAGGTACTCGGGCCCGACCGTCGGCGGACCCGCGTGCCGTACGGGAGTTACGGGGGCGGCGATCACGGGATCGGCCACGGGCGACGGGGTGACGGGAGCGGGGCTCACCGGGGCACCCGCCGGGCCGCGGTCGGCCAGCGAGCGCACCGGGCTCGCGGAGCCGTCCGGTGTCGGCGGGCCGAGGTGCAGCGGGCGGCGCGGCGTCGTCGGCTGCGGGGCGGGCGCCAGGTTCGGCGCGCGGACGGCGCCGAGGTCGACCGCGCCACTGTCGCGCCCGGCCATCTCGTGCGGGCCCGGCTCGTGGAGGAAGGGCATCGGGGCCGGCGGCGGCACCTCGTTGCCCCACGCGCCCTGGGCGCCCGGGGCGCCCGGCATCAGAAGCAGGTCGTCGTCCTCGACGGGGTTCTCGGAGGGGTCGAGGAAGGTGTACGCGCCCGGCGCGGTGACGCCCGGCTGCTCCACCATGCCTGCGTTCTCCGGCAATCCCTCGCCCGGGACCTGGCCGGTGTCGGTCATGCGTACCCCTCGCCCATCGGTTAGTGCTTCCAAGTCCAGCTCGCCCGGAACGGCGCACCGACCGCCCCACTGTGAAGAACGAGCGTGCGCGCCCAGCGGCACGAACGACCGGCCAACAAAGACGACAAAGCCATTAACTGGCATTGTCCCGGTCGTCCCGCCCTCGCGACAGCTTGATCCGCGAGCGCCCGCTGTGGACTGCGCCACGTTGCGCGTCCTCCGGTTCTGCCGTACCACACACGCCTCAAAACGGGCGCGTTTTCCGGACATTGACCGACGAAAGGCCGATCCCCCGGGAGCGGTACAACGATCGGCCAGCCTACCGCGCGCAGTACGACAACAGGATCACGGGGCGCGATCCGGCAAACGGCCGCTGAGCAGGAACGCGACGCTCCGCTCCTTCTCCGTCCAGGCCCTTGTATCGAGTTCGACGGACTGAATGAGCGCGCACTCGACCTGGTAGCCGTGCTCCGTCAGGTCCCGGCCGATGAGTTCGGCCGCGTCGCGGGTCGCGGCGTGCGTCACGATGCGCTGCGGACGGCGGTCGGCGACGGCCGAGACCACCTCCACTCCCCCGCCTCCGACGCGTACTACATCGGGTTCGGGAAGGTTCTCCAGGACGTGCGGCGCGGTGCCGTGCACGATCTGCATCTGGACGCCGAAGCGGCGGGCGGAGTCCTCGGTGCGGGCGCAGCATCCCGGGTTGCGGTCGACCGCGATGACGGCGGCGCCGGTGCGCGCGGCCTCGGTGGCGAAGGCGCCGCTGCCGGAGCCGATGTCCCAGACGAGGTCGCCGACGCGCGGGCCCAGGCGGGCGAGTTGGGCGGCGCGCAGCAGATCCGTTTCGCCTTCGCCGAGCGCACCGCCGTACGCCTGGGCGGGCAGCGCCCAGCCGCGCGGTCCGGTGCCCGGGTCACGGCCGGCGATCCAGCCGCCGTCCTCGGCCGTGGCCACGAAGCCGCCGATGACGATGACGACATTGGGGTCGCGCCAGGTGTGGTCGGCGGCCTTGTCGGAGGTGAGGATCGTGACCCGCTCGGCCGCGGTGCCGAGTTCCTCGCAGATGACGAAGGTGCGGTGCACTCCTTCGAGGAGCAGACCGAGTTCGGCGGGGCCTGCCCCGGGCGAGGTGAGGACGGCGACCTTGGTGTGGGCGCGGCATACATTCACCGCGCGTCGCAGGGTGCGGCGATGTGCGACGACCACCTGTGCGTCGTCCCAGGGCATACCGGCGCGGGCGAAGGCGGCGGCCACCGAGGAGACCGCGGGCACCACTTCGACCTCCAGGCCGAACTCGCGGCTCCGCAGGGTGCGGACGACGCCGAAGAAGCCCGGGTCTCCGTCGGCGAGGACGACGGCGGTGCCCCGGTGGCTCGCGATCCGGCGGGCGGCGAGGCCGACGCTGCCGAGGCGGACGCGTTCGGCGGTCGCGGGCACCTCGGGGAGTGCGAGGTGGTGGGCCGCGCCGGCCACCAGCGTGGCGGCACCGAGTGCGGAGCGCGCCGCGGCGGTCAGTGGCGAGCCGTCCCAGCCGATCACCGTGACCCGGTCGGCCATCGTCGTCAGTCTCCAGAAGGTTTTCGCAGGTCGTCAGGGGCAGCCCATGGGCGGGCTCCGTGAGGGTACCTGGTGCGGCCGGGGCGGCGCCGCGACGGGCTCCGGCGGGTGGGAGCGGTCCCGCGGATTCCGCCACGGTGCTTCCGGGGCCCGTACCGAAGACTCCTGTGGCTCCGGGGGCGCCTGTGTGAGGCTCCCGTGGTGCTCAGTTCCAGTCGGAGAACGACGTGAAACCGCCGCTGTCGGCGAACTGCTCGCCGACGCCGTCGAGGTCCTCCGGCAGCAGGCTCCACACGATGAAGTCGGTGCGCAGGTCGACCCAGGTCCCGTCCTCGGTGCGGGTGCGCGCTATGCAGGCGTTGCGCAGCACTCCCTCGCTGATGCAGCCGATCTTCTGGGCGACCTGCTGCGAGGCGGTGTTGTCGGCCGCCGTACGCAGTTCGATGCGCTCGAACTTCTGGTCGCCGAAGAGCCATTGGGCGGTGGCGAGCGCCGCCTCGGAGGCGTAGCCCTCGCCGCGTGCCCAGGGGGCGATGATGTACGAGAGTTCGGTGGACCGCACATGCCAGTTCGTCTTGCCGAGCTGGATGATGCCGACCAGTCGCTGAGTGAGGAACTCGGTGACGGCGAGGTCGAGTCCGCGGCCCTCCGCGCGCTCCGTGGGCGCGTACTCGGTGATCCAGGTGCGGGCGCCGTCCTCGGTGAAGGGCTGGGGCACCGACGTCCAGGCCGCCACCATCTCGTCGTTCATCATCTCGGCCAGGGCGGGTACGTCGTCCTCGTCGAGCGCGCGCAGGACCAACCGCTCCGTACTGATGGAGATGTTGGGGAAGGTGCTCGTCATGCGCCGCTCCGTAACCGTCGGGGACTTCGGGCCCTCGGAAACCGTCGGGCCCGCTGAACTGCCCAGCATGCAGCATGAAACCACTGAACCGCACAACGGGGTCCACACCGGGTAATGGAGTGGACCCCGTGCGGTAACGGGAGCGGGCGTCAGCCGGAGATGACCGGCAGGACCGAGCCCTTGTACTTGTCCTCGATGAACTTCTTCACCTCGGACGAAGTGAGAAGCGTCGCGAGCTTCTTGACCCGCGGGTCGTCCTCGTTGCCCTTCTTGACGGCCAGGAGGTTCGCGTAGGGGTTGTCCTTCGCGGACTCCAGGAGGATCGCGTCCTGGGCGGGGCTGAGGCCCGCGTCCTGGGCGTAGTTGTTGTTGATGACCGCGGCCGTCACGTCGTCGAGCGAGCGCGGCAGCTGAGCGGGGTCCAGCTCCTTGAACTTCAGGTGCTTCGGGTTGGCCGTGATGTCCGCCGGGGACGCGGTCGTTCCCGTCCCCTCCTTGAGCGTGATCAGGCCCTTGGAGGCGAGGAGTTTGAGGGCGCGGCCCTCGTTGGTGGTCTCGTTCGGCACGGCGACGGTGGCTCCGTCGGCAAGCTTCGCGATGTCCGTGATCTTCTTCGAGTACACGCCCATGGGCGGCAGGTACGCCTTGACGACCGACACGAGGTCGGTGCCCTTGGACTTGTTGAACTCGTCCAGGAACGGCTGGTTCTGGTACAGGTTCGCGTCGAGCGTGCCCTCCTGGAGCGCGGTGTTCGGCAGGACGTAGTCCGTGAACTCCTTGATCTCCAGCTTGAGGCCGGCCTTCTCGGCGAGGTCCTTCTTGATGTACGACAGGACCTCGCCGGCCGGGACGGCGGTGGCGCCGACGACCAGGGCGTCGTCGTCACCACCCCCGCCGCCGGAGTCCGAGCCCGAGCCACAGGCGGTGACGCCGAGCCCGAGTGCCAGTGCGGCGGCCGCCGCGGATATGACGTGCTTGCGCATCGCGTTCTCCCCCTCGGAACGTTTGGACCGACCGGCGACTAGAAGGACGGGATGACGGAGCCGGCGTACTTGTCCTCGATGAACTTCTTGACCTCGCGCGAGGTGAGGAGCTTGGCGAGCTTCTTGACGCGCGGGTCGTCCTCGTTGCCCTTCTTGACGGCGAGGAAGTTGCCGTACGGGTTGTTCGTCGCGGACTCCAGGACGAGGGCGTCCTTGGCGGGCTTGAGGTCGGCCTCGATGGCGTAGTTGCCGTTGATCACCGCGGCGTCGACGTCGTCCAGGGAGCGCGGGGTCTGGGCCGCCTCCAGCTCCTTGAACTTGAGGTTCTTCGGGTTCTTGGTGATGTCCGCGGGGGTCGCTTCGTTGCCCGCGCCGTCCTTGAGCGTGATGAGTCCGTTGGCTGCGAGCAGCTTGAGGGCACGGGCCTCGTTGACGCTGTCGTTCGGGACGGCGATCGTCGCACCGCTCTTCAGGGCGTCGGCGCTCTTGACCTTGTGGGAGTAGAGGCCGAGCGGCTCCAGGTGAACCGTGACGACGGGCACGATGTGGGTGCCGTTCTTCTTGTTGAAGTCGTCGAGGTACGGCTGGTTCTGGAAGTAGTTGGCGCCCACGGAGCCGTCCTCGGTCGCCGTGTTCGGCGTCACGTAGTCGGTGAACTCCTTGACCTCCAGGTCGAGGCCCGCCTTCTTCGCCAGGTTCTTCTTGACGAAGTTCAGGATCTCGGCGTGCGGGGTCGGGCTCGCGGCGACGATCAGCGGACCGCTGGTGTCGGAGGAGGCGGAGTCCTTGTCCGAGCCGCAGGCGGTGAGCCCGAAGGTGAGGGCTCCGGCGGCGAGGACGGCGGTGGTGATCTTGGCGGTGTTACGCACGAAAAGTGCCTTTCCATGTGGTGGAGCGCCCCGCGTTGGGTGGTGCGGGGAAATCTGCGGGTGGGAAGCGGGTGGGAAGCCGGGAGACGCGGGGGAGGCTCAGGCGGCCTTGCTCACCTCGGCCGTGGCCGCTTCCGCGGCGGGGGCCTTGGCCTTGAGCAGCCTCAGCTTCGGCGCGGCACCGGAGTGCCCGCCGCGGCGGTGCAGTCGTCGGGCGGCGTAGTCGCCGGCGAACTGGATGACGGAGATGACCACGGCGAGGATGGCCACGGTGATCCACATCAGTCCGGTCTCGAAGCGCTGGTAGCCGTAGCGGATCGCGATGTCGCCGAGGCCTCCGGCGCCGACCGTGCCGGCCATCGCCGAGTAGCCGATGAGGGCGACGATCGTGGTGGTCGCGGAGGAGATCAGCGACGGCAGGGACTCCGGTACGAGGACCTTGCGGACGACGGTCCAGGTGTTGCCGCCCATCGACTGCACGGCCTCGACGAGCCCGCCGTCCACTTCGCGGACAGCCGTCTCGACAAGGCGGGCGAAGAACGGGATCGCCCCGATCGCGAGCGGCACGATGGCGGCCTCGCGGCCGATCGTCGTACCCGTGATGGTGCGCGTGAAGTTCATCAGCGCGACCATCAGGATGATGAACGGCATCGAGCGGGCGATGTTCACGACCTGCCCGATCACCTTGTTCGCGAGGACGTTCTGGAGGAGTCCGCCGCGGTCGGTGAGGACCAGCAGGATGCCGAGCGGGAGACCGCCGACGATCGCGATGAGGGTGGACCAGCCGACCATGTAGAGCGTGTCCCAACACGCCTGGGACAGCAGCGGCTGCATCTCGGACCAGGTCACTTGGCACCTTCCTTGACCAGTACGGGCTCCTGGCCCTGAATGTCGATCTGCAGGCCCTGCTCGCGCAGGAATCCGATCGGCACGACGTTGTCCTCGTAGCGGCCGGGCAGTTCGATGCGCATCCGGCCGACCTGCTTGCCCGCGACGGTGTCCATCGCGGCGCCGAGGATCGAGATGTCGATGTTGTACGTGCGCGAGAGCTGCGAGATGACGGGCTGGGTCGCCGCCTCGCCGTGGAAGGTGACGTCGATGACCGTGCGGTCGTCGCCGGTGGCGTCGCCGCTGACCGGGAAGAGCGCGGAGGCCAGTTCGGAGCCGGGCGTCGCGAGCAGTTCGCTGACGGTGCCGGACTCGACGATCCGGCCGTTCTCCATGAGGGCGGCCGAGTCGCAGATGGTCTTGACGACGTCCATCTCGTGGGTGATGAGCAGGACGGTCAGGCCCAGCTGCCGGTTTAGGTCGCGCAGCAGCTGGAGGATGGAGCGGGTGGTCTCCGGGTCGAGGGCGCTGGTCGCCTCGTCGGAGAGCAGCACCTTCGGGTCGCCGGCGAGGGCGCGTGCGATGCCGACGCGCTGCTTCTGGCCGCCGGAGAGCTGGGCCGGGTAGACCTTGGCCTTGTCGGAGAGGCCGACCAGGTCGAGGAGTTCGAGTGCCTTGCGGGAGCGCTCCTTGCCGGAGACGCCGAGGATTTCGAGCGGCAGCTCGACGTTGTCCTGGACGGTGCGCGAGGACAGCAGGTTGAAGTGCTGGAAGACCATCCCGATGTGGCTGCGCGCCTTGCGGAGTTCCCTGCCCGCGCGCGGTCCGCGGCCGGCGAGGGCAGTGAGGTCCTGTCCGGCGACGGTGACCGTGCCGGAGGTGGGACGCTCCAGGAGGTTGACGCAGCGGATGAGCGAGGACTTGCCGGCGCCGGACTGGCCGATGACGCCGTACACCTCGCCTTCGCGGACGTGCAGATCGACGCCGTCGAGGGCGGTCACTTCACGGCCGCGCGAGCGGTAGACCTTGGTCAGGCCCGTTGTCGTGATCACTGGGGTATTCCGTCACTGTCGAGTGCGGGGCGTGGGTGTGCGCCGGGCACGGGTGCATTCGGTCGGGAACGCGGCACGGTTCTCGCGGTGGCGATGGAACCGGAGGTATCCGGGGGGAGAACTTGTGCGCGGGGCAGCCCGGTCACGTACGCGGTACGGACACAGGGCGCGGCGGTCCCGCTTCGGGGCGCGGGATCAGGCGGTGGTGCAGGGGCCCTCTAGAAGGCGCACATTCGACACATACAACGAGCACCGGGCGTCATGGTCGCCTCGGTCGCAAGGATGCGGCTGCTCGTCGTGGTCATGGGTTCAAGTAAAGCAGAACCACAGGTGGAGCCTGCCACCACTGTCCGCTATGCGGACAGTGGTGGACGCCTTTCAGTCGCGGGCGGAGATCTCCACTCCGGTACGCGTGACCAGTACGGACAGGGCGGAGAGGTCCTTGACCACGAGGTCGGCGTCCAGCTCGTGGGCCTGATGGGTTGTGGCCAACGCCACGGTGGTCATACCGGCGGCGCGGCCCGCCTGGAGCCCGGCGGGGGCGTCCTCGAAGACGACGCAGCGGGCCGGGTCGACGCCCAGTTCGCGGGCGGCGAGGAGGTAGGGCTCGGGGTCGGGCTTGCCGCGGGTGATGTCGTCGGCGGCGATCATCGTCTTGGGACGGATGCCGACTTCGTCGAGCCGTGCCTCGGCCAGCCGCCGGGTGGCGGAGGTCACCACGGCCCAGCGCTCGGCGGGCAGGGAGTCGAGCAGCGCGAGGGTGCCGGGCAGCGCCTGGACTCCGCCGGGTACGTCGTCGACCTCCAGCTGCTCGATGCGCGCGAGGGCCTGCGGGACGATGTCGGCGGGCAGCAGGTCGGCGGCTATCTCGACGGCGGGCCGGCCGTGCAGTTCGATCCGGGCGAAGTCCTCGGCCGTGATGCCGTACTCCCGCGCCCATCGGGTCCAGCACCGGTTCACCGACGCCAGGGATGAGACGAGCGTTCCGTCGTTGTCGAACAGGAGGGCTTCAGCGTGGATCTTCATGCCGTCGACCCTACGGGGCTGCCGGAACTTGCCGGACGGGACCACCGGCGTCGATCCTCCTGGCATGAGACCCGAAGTACAGGCCTTCGTGAGCGACGGGCCGCTGCCCGACTGGGACGCCGACGAGGACGAGATCGACCGGCGGGTGCGGCAGTTGGAGGCGATCACGCGACCTGTCACGGCCGAGGAAGCCGGAGCGCTGGTGGGCTGCTTCGGGCCGGACGACTGCTACGGCGTCGCGTGGACATTGCTGCATCTCATCGAGACCGGCCCGAACCCGGTGCTCACCGGCCGGCCCGCGTCCGACGCCAACGAGTGGCACCACACATTGTGGCGGCGGGCCGCGAACGCCGGGCTCGTCGCCGACGAGGCGACCGCCTGACGGCCGGGGGCGAGGGCACCGGGTCTTTTGGGCCGTAATAGGGTCGCGGCATGCTTGATGCCCTGACGGTTGCCACTGCCGTCGCCGCGCTCGCGCTCGCCGCCTGGTGCGGCTGGGCCGCCTACCGTGATCAGCCCACGAAGGACTGGCACTTCATCGGCATGGCCGTGGTGTCGCTGCTCGCCGCGGTCCAGCTGGTGATCGGCATCGTGCAGCTGGCGCGTGGCGAGAAGGCGGAGCAGGGCACGACGATCTTCGTGGCGTATCTGCTCGGCGCCTTCGCGTGCGTTCCGGCCGTGGGCTTCATGTCGCTGGCGGAGCGCACCCGCTGGGGTTCGGTCACGGTGGCGGCCGGCGGAATCGTCCTCGCCGTCCTTGAGGTGCGGCTCTATGACATCTGGGGAGGCTGAGATGACGGCCACGGAGGAGAACGGGATCGCGCCCGGCGAGACGCGGAAGAAGCGGACGCGGCTCATCAGCGGCCCGGGCATGCTGCTGCTCTGGCTGTACGGCGTGATGGTCGTCGGCGCGGTCTCGCGGTCCGCCGTGCAGATCTCGACGGAGTTCGACAAGGCGCCGCTCGCCTACTCGCTGTCCGCGGTCGCTGGTGTCGTCTACGGCTTCATCACGTACTCGCTCGTACGCGGCGGCGAGACGGCCCGCAGGGCGGCGCTGATGTGCTGCGCCGCCGAGCTCGCGGGTGTGCTGATCGTCGGGACCTGGACGCTGGTGGAGCCGTCCGCCTTCCCCGACGCCACGGTGTGGTCGGACTACGGGATGGGCTATCTGTTCATCCCGGTGCTGCTGCCGCTGTCGGCGATGTACTGGCTGCGCAAGGCCCGTACGGCCGCCCGGTAAGACGTACGGCCGCTCGGTGAGCGCTATGCGCTGGCCGCGAGCGCGCCCGCGTCGGCGCCCTTCGCCAGGGTCACCAGGGTGAGCCGCTCGTCGACCTGTTCCCGGGAGACCGGCGCGTAGCCGTGCTTGCGGTACAGGCGCAGGTTGCGCTCGCTGCGGTGGCCGGTGAAGAGCTGGAAGGACTTGGCCGCACCGTCCGCGCCGAGTTGTGCCTCGATCGCGGCGAGCAGACGTCCGCCGAGGCCGTGGCTCTGCATGCGCGGGTGGACGATGAGCTTGTTGATGCGGGCCGTGCCGTCGGCGTCCACCGCGCCGCGGACCGAGGCCACCACCTCTTCTCCGAGCCGGGCCACCAGGACGGTGCCGCCCGCCAGTTCCGCCCTGAGGGAGTCGAGCGGCTGCGTGAGCGGCTCGATGGCGTAGTCGCCGTACAGCTCGGCCTCGCTCTGGTAGCAGAGGTACTGCAGCTTGAGGATCTGCTCGGCGTCCTGCTCGGTCGCCGCCGAGATGGTCACGCTCATGCCCATGTGTGCATGCCTCCCGCTCACCTGTTCCGCCGGTCGTCCCTCACTCCTATCCCCGTCGTCAGCGGGCCGCAACCTCCACCGCGAGCAATCGACGCAGACATCCCAGACATCTGGAGCGTTCCGGACCAAGACTGCCCTGTGAGATACCCAACTCCCCCGCGATCTCCCGGTAGGTGAGGTCCTCCGGAGCGAGCAGCGCCGCCATCAGGCTCGGGCAGCGGCCGGGCAGCCGGCGCACCGCGGCGTGCAGGGCGCGACGGCGGTCGGCGGTCATCGCCTGCTGCTCGGGGCCGGGCCCGCGGTCGTCGGCGGGCTCGGCGGCGTAGGGCAGTTCGATGCGGGCCGTACGGCGGCTGCGGCGGGCCTCGGAGCGTACGGCGCGGCGCACCCACCCCTGCGGGTCGACGGGCGGGCCGCCCGCGTCGAGTCGCTCCAGGAGGCGCAGCCAGACGGCCTGTTCCAGATCGCTCTGCTCGGCTCCGGACGCATAGGCCTCGGCCGAGGCCTCGGCGGCGAGGAGCGGGCGGAGCGTGGCGACCATGTCGTGTGTCATATGCGGCACGACGCGGCCGCCCCGGCGCGAGGTTGCCGGGGCGGCCGACTGTCACCCCAACCGGGGTGGCGGGGTCATCCGTTGACGAAGTCCGCGCGGGCGAGCACCGCGGTGTCCGCGTTGTCGGAGAAGACACCGTCGATGCCGGTCGCGAAGTACGTCTTGAACGCGCCGAAGACGTCGCCGTACGCGGTCGGGTCGGTGCCCTTGCGGAAGTCCGCGGGCAGGAAGGGGTTCTCGTTGCGCATGGTGTACGGGTGCAGGATCAGGCCCGCGTCGTGCGCGTCGTCGACGAGCGTGGTCGGCGTGAGGAGGCTGCCGCTCGCGTCCTTCGGGATGACCAGGTCGAGGGTCGGGCCGATGCCCTGCGCGTACGAGGCGATCTCGGCGAGGCCCTTCGGAGTGATGAGGTCGGCGACCGTGCGCGGGTCGCCCGCCTCCACGAAGTCCCAGGGGCGGGTGCTCGCGGCGGAGAGCAGCACGACGAGCGGGTTGCCGACCAGCTTGTTCAGGCGCTGGATGCTGCTCGGCTCGAAGGACTGCAGGATGACGGGCGAGTTCCTCTTGTCCTTGCCGTACTTGCGCAGCAGCCCCGCGACCCGCTCCTCCAGGCCGAGGCCCAGCTTGCGGAAGTAGGTGGGGTGCTTGGTCTCGGGGTAGATCCAGACCTGCTTGCCGCGCTTGCGGGTCTGCTCGTCCTGCCAGCGGAGCACCTCTTCGAAGGTGGGGATCTCCCAGCGGCCGTCGTAGAGGGTGTTGTGCGGGCGGTTGGCCGGGATGCGCTCGACGGCGCGCAGGGTCTTCAGCTCGGCGAGCGTGAAGTCCTCGGTGAACCAGCCGGTGACGGCGACCCCGTCGAGCGTCTTGGTCGTCTTGCGGCCGGCGAACTCGGGGTGCGCCGAGACATCCGTGGTCCCGCCGATTTCCGGCTCGTGACGGCATACGAGGTGGCCGTCCTTGGTGGGCACCAGGTCGCCCGCCTCGACGACGTCCGCGCCCAGGTCGAGGGCCAGCTGGTAGGAGCCGAAGGTGTGCTCCGGCCGGTAGCCGCTGGCCCCGCGGTGCCCGATGACGGTGGGCTTGGGCAGGCTCCGGTAACCACCGGAGGAGCTGCCGCCCCCTTGCCGCTCGTCGGCTCTCGCCGTGCCGGGCAGTCCGAGGACGGCTCCGCCGGCCCCGAGCACCGCGGCCCCGAGCAGGGCCCGGCGCGCCGTGCCCCGCTCCTGTCCGTTCGACTCCTGCGACTCGTGCGACTGCTGCGCCCCCATGAGCGCTCCTCCCGCCGTAGTGCCCCCGCGTGTCAAAGCGGGACGATCGTAGGTGCCCTCCCATGACGGGAGGGAGACCTGCGGTCGAACACGCGGGTGACCCTGGATGTCGTACGGAATGCGGAATATGACGGTCCGTCGGCTTCGAAGCGAGAGGGGCGGGTAGGCGGTCAGCGAGGACGGGTTCACCCGTTCGCCAGGTGCGGCGCGCGATGTCCGTCACATCGTGTCGCCCGCATGTCGGCCGCCCACTGGCGCGCCACCGCAGGTAAACCTGCGTCAACAGTGCGTATCCAGTCGGTGAACCCGATGTGCAATCACCCGGCGGCCGCGAGTATCGTCCTCACCTGCACAGACTTCCATACCGATCCCTTGACACCGGAGGGCCCGTTGTCCCGCTTCGCGCTCATCAAGGCAGTGCTCGGACCGATCATGCGCCTGATGTTCCGCCCACGGGTGGAGGGCGTGGAGCACATCCCGGGCGACGGTCCGGTCATCCTGGCCGGCAACCATCTCACGTTCATCGACTCGATGATCATGCCGCTCTTCTGCGACCGCCAGGTCTTCTTCATCGGCAAGGACGAGTACGTCACCGGCAAGGGCGTCAAGGGCCGCCTGATGGCCTGGTTCTTCACCGGCTGCGGCATGATCCCGGTCGACCGGGACGGCGGCCGCGGCGGTGTCGCGGCGCTGATGACCGGCCGCCGGGTGCTGGAGGAGGGCAAGGTCTTCAGCATCTACCCGGAGGGCACCCGCTCCCCCGACGGCCGGCTCTACCGCGGCCGTACGGGTATCGCCCGGCTGGCCATGATGACCGGCGCGCCCGTCGTCCCGTTCGCCATCATCGGCACGGACAAGATCCAGCCCGGGGGTGCGGGTATGCCGCGGCCGGGTCGTGTCACGGTTCGCTTCGGTGAGGCCATGGAGTTCTCGCGGTACGAGGGTATGGACCGTGACCGGTATGTGCTGCGGGCCGTGACCGACTCGGTGATGACCGAGGTCATGCGGCTGTCGGGGCAGGAGTACGTGGACATGTACGCCACGAAGGCGAAAGCCGCGTAGGCGCGCAGCGGAAAGGGAAGACCGCACAGCGCCGTTGGGCATCTGCCGTTCGGCGTGTGCGGCTGTTCGTGGGTTGCTCGCGCAGTTCCCCGCGCCCCTAAAGGGGCGCCTCCTCCAGCCCCGTTTCCAACCTCTGCCCTCTCAGCAGGAACCATGCCGCCACCGCCGTGGCCAGCAGCACCAGCGCTCCCCCGCCCGACGCGAGGGTGAGGCCGTCGACGAAGGACTCCCGGGCCGCGCTGAGCATGGGCTCGGAGGTGTGTGCCGAAAGACCCTTTGCCGCCTCCACCGCGCCGCCCAATGACTCATGGGCCTCGGCCGGGGTGCCCGCCGGGCCGGGGAAGCCCGCATAGACGCCGGTGACGATGGAGCCGAGCAGGGCGATGCCGAGGGCGGCGCCCAGTTCGTACGCCGTCTCGGAGACCGCGGACGCGGCGCCCGCCTGCTCCTTGGGCACGCTGGAGAGGATCACGTCGGCGGTGACGGTGAACGAGAAGCCCGCGCCGATGCCGACGAACAGCAGGGCGGCGCCGAGCAGCGGATAGCCGGTGGACTGGCTCAGCAGGGTGAGCGCACCGAGCGCCAGCCCCACCGCGGCGAGACCGCCGGTGACCACGGCACGCACCGAGAACCGCCGGGCGACCGAGCCTGCGACCAGACCCGCCGCCACCGCGCCCACGGCTGCGGGGACTTCGGCGAGCCCGGCCTCGAACGGCCCCCTGCCCTGCACGAGTTGCAGGTACTGGGAGAGGAAGAAGACGAGCCCGGACATGCCGAGGACGGTGAACAGGTCGGCGAGCACCGCTCCGGAGAAGCCCCGGTTGCGGAACAGCCGTACGTCCAACAGCGGTGCGGGCAGCGTGAGTTGACGTCGCACGAACCAGTACAGGGCGGCGGCGCCGAGCAGGCCCGCGGCCGTCGGCTCCCAGGAGAGCCCGTGCGCGGCGGCCTCCTTCACCGCGTACACGACGCCGATCACACCGACGAGCGAGAGGGTGACGCTGGTCAGGTCCCACGGGCCGGGGTTCGGGTTCTTCGACTCGGGCAGCAGCCTGATGCCGACGAGGACGAGGACCACCATCACCGGAAGGTTGATGAGGAAGACGGAGCCCCACCAGAAGTGTTCGAGCAGGAAGCCACCCGCGACCGGGCCGACCGCCGTACCGGCGGAGGCCGTTGCGCCCCAGATGCCGATGGCGAAGCTGCGCTCGCGCGGGTCGTGGAAGATGTTGCGGATCAGGGCGAGTGTGGCGGGCATCAGGGTCGCGCCCGCGACACCGAGCAGCGCCCGCGCCAGGATCATCAACTCCGGTGTCGTGGCAAAGGCGTTGAGCACCGATATCAGGCCGAACGCGGTGGCGCCGACGAGCAGCAGCTTCTTGCGGCCGATGCGGTCGCCGAGGCTGCCCATGGAGACGAGCAGACCGGCGATGACGAACGAGTAGACGTCACCGATCCACAGGAGCTGCGTGCCCGAGGGCTTCAAGTCCTCGCTGATGTACGGGGTCGCGAGGCCGAGGACGGTCGCGTCGACGGCCACCAACAGCACGGCGAGGACGAGGACGGAGAGCGCGACCCAACGGTCCGGGCGCTTCTCCACCTCCGCCGCGACAGCCGGCTGCAGGGTGCTGGTCATGATTCCTCTCTCCGTAGTGCGCCGCCGAGCAGCAGCTCGACGATCATGTGGTGGAAGTCCTTGCCGGCGACCCGGCCCTCGGTCACCGCCCACGCCCCCGAGGCCATGAGCCCGTAGAGCGCTTCGGTGAGCCAGGCCGGGGTGAGGTCGATGCGGAACTCGCCGCTGTCCTGGCCGCGCCGGAACAGTGCGGCGATCCGGGCGTCTATCCGCGCCCAGCCCTCGTTCTGTTCCTCGCCCTCGAACAGCTGGTTCTCGGTGTAGAGGAAGGCGAGCAGGCCGGCCGCCTTCTCCAGCTCCTTCACCAGGCGGCGTACGGCTTCCTGGGCGGCGCCCTCGTCGGGGCGGGCGGCATCGAGGGCCGCCTCGCACTCCTCGATGCCGAGCGCCTCCAGCGCCCGTACGAGTGCGTCACGCCCCGCGAACTGGCGGTGCAGCGTGGCCCGGCTGATCCCGGCCGCCTTGGCGACCTCGTCCATGGTGGCGGTGGATTTGCGGGTGAGCAGGGCGGCTGCGCTGCGCAGCACGTGTTCGCGGTCGACAGCCATGAGACAAGAATAGACCATGTGAGACATCATTGTCTCACCAGACGCGCGAGAGTCTCATGCACTCCCTGCTTGCGATGTCTCTCAGTGCCCCGTGTTCACGGGGGGGGGCTCAGTACTCCCTGTTCACGGGGCGCTCAGTGCCAGGGCAGCTGTCCGCGCCGCTCCCAGTACGCGCGCGGGTCCTCGGCCAGGGCCGCGAGCCGGGACAGCTGGTCGTCGTCGAGGTCGACGACCGCCGCATGCAGGTTCGAGGCGAGCTGGCCCGCGGTGGCCGCGCCGGACAGCACGACGCCCGCCCAGGGCTGCCGCAGGATCAGCGCGAGGGCCACGGCGTCGCAGCCCAGGGTGGTCTCCGCGGCGATGGCCTTCAGCGCGTCAGGCGCATAGGGATCCGCGAGCCGGCCGTTCGCCATGCCCTCCTTGACGATCACCGTGAGTCCGGCGTCATGGGCCTCGGCCAGCGCGGGCGCGGCCGAGGTCTCCAGCACGTTGTAGGTGGACTGGACGGTACGGAAGAGGGGCTCACCCTCGACCGTCACGGCGAGCGCGGCGCGGATGGCGTCGGCCTGGGCGGGACCGCTGGTGGAGAAGCCGATGGAGAGGCCCTGCGCGGCCGCTTCGGCGAGCTTGGCGTGGAGTTCCTTGTCGGTGAGGGCCGGGCTGTCCGGGGTCAGCGAGTGGATCTGGTAGAGGTCGAGCCGGTCGTCGAGCAGCTCGGCCGTCTCGGCGCGCTGCCGCTCGTAGGTGGCGACACTGTGGTCCTTGACCTCGTGCGCCTCGGCGTCGGTCCGCCAGTCCGCCGTGTAGGTGTAGCCCCATTTGCTGCCGACCACGACGTCGTCGATGTCGGGCCGGCCGCCCAGCCAGTCGGCGAGGAACTCCTCGGAGCGGCCGTAGGACCGGGCGACGTCGAAGTAGCGCACGCCCTGGGCGTAGGCGGCTTCGAGGAGCTCGTGGGTGCGCTCGCGCAGGGCGTCGACGCTGCGATTCTCTCCGAGGTCATGGTCTCGACCGAGGTTGATGTAACCCGGGCGGCCTACTGCGGCGAGGCCCAGGCCGATGTGGCAGGTGGGCGTCGTGGCGGTCGCGAGACGGGCGAAGGGCATCGCGGGCTCCGTTCGGTCGGCTCCGGTGCGGCTCCTGACCAACGTAACCCGCGATGACCTTCGCCTCAGTGCTCGGTCGTGCGGTGATTTGGCGAGTGCGGGATTGTGGGGGTTGCTCGCGCAATTCCCCGCGCCCCTTTCGGGGCGCTTCCCTTACCGCTTCTCTTTGGCCTTGGCCCACGCGTGCTGGGCCGCCACGTCCGTCTTCACCTCGGCCAGCTGAATCGCGACCGCGCTCGGGGCCGTGCCGCCTCGGCCGTCGCGGGACGCCAGGGCGCCGGGGACGTTGAGGACCGACCGCACCTCCGGAGTCAGGTGGGCGCTGATCTTCGCGAACTGCTCGTCGGTCAGGCCGTCGAGCTCGATGCCGTCGGCCTCCGCGACCTTCACGCACTCGCCGGCGACCTCGTGCGCTACGCGGAACGGCACGCCCTGCTTGACCAGCCACTCGGCGATGTCGGTGGCGAGCGAGAAGCCGGCCGGGGCCAGCTCCTCCATGCGCTCACGGTTGACGGTCAGCGTGGCCATCATGCCGGTGAACGCGGGGAGCAGGACCTCCAGCTGGTCGCAGGAGTCGAAGACCGGCTCCTTGTCCTCCTGGAGGTCGCGGTTGTACGCGAGCGGGAGGGCCTTGAGGGTCGCCATCAGGCCGGTGAGGTTGCCGATCAGCCGGCCCGACTTGCCGCGCGCCAGCTCCGCGATGTCCGGGTTCTTCTTCTGCGGCATGATCGAGGAGCCGGTCGAGAACGCGTCGTGGAGGGTGACGAAGGAGAACTCCTTCGTGTTCCAGATGATGACCTCTTCGGCGATCCGGGAGAGGTTGACGCCGATCATCGCGGTGATGAAGGCGAACTCGGCGACGAAGTCGCGCGAGGCCGTGCCGTCGATGGAGTTCGCGACGGAGCCGTGCTCGAAGCCGAGGTCCTTCGCGACCGCCTCCGGGTCCAGGCCGAGCGACGAACCGGCCAGCGCGCCCGAGCCGTACGGCGACACGGCCGTCCGCTCGTCCCACTGGCGCAGCCGCTCGGCGTCCCGGGACAGGGACTGGACATGCGCGAGGACGTGGTGGGCGAAGAGCACCGGCTGAGCGTGCTGGAGGTGCGTACGGCCCGGCATCGCGACATCCGGGTGCGCCTCGGCCAGACCGATCAGCGCGTCCTGGAGCTCGGCGATCAGGCCGCCGATGACGCGGGCGTGGTCGCGCAGGTACATGCGGAAGAGGGTCGCGACCTGGTCGTTGCGGGAACGGCCGGCGCGCAGCTTGCCGCCGAGGTCGGGGCCGAGGCGCTCCAGCAGCCCGCGCTCCAGGGCGGTGTGCACGTCCTCGTCGGCGATGGTGCCCACGAAGGACCCGTCCGCGACATCGGCTTCGAGCTCGTCGAGGCCCGCGATCATCCGCGTCAGCTCGTCCTCCGTGAGGAGGTTCGCCTTGTGCAGCACGCGCGCGTGGGCGCGTGATCCGGCGATGTCGTACGGCGCGAGACGCCAGTCGAAGTGGACCGACGCGGACAGCTTGGCCAGGGCCTCGGCGGGACCGTCGGCGAAACGGCCGCCCCAGAGCCGTACGTCTCCGCTGTTGCTGCTCACTTGCGTGCTCCTAGAAGACATGGATGTGGATGTGCCAGTGCCTCCCCACTTGTGAGTGAGGAGGCGGCCAATCGGATTAGCCAAACGTAACTACCCCGTGGCAGAGTGTCACGCGCACGCCCGGCGCCCAGGCGACGTCGGGCACCCTCCTCGGCGAGGTCGCAAGACCTCACCGACCAGCGTCCGGAGGGACGTGCCACGCGGGCTGACGGCTCCTGTCGTTCAGCACCAGGGCACGAAGGCGGTTGGCTCACATCCTGAGCAATACTCAGGCTCTCTGGCCAATCAGAGACGCTAGTGCGTGGGAGGTTTGCGCCGGGCGGACCTGGCTTACGCCAGGTCCCGCTTCGCGGCGATCTTCGACGACAGGCTGTAGATGTCGATGAAGCCCTTGGCCGCGGCCTGGTCGAACGAGTCGCCCGTGTCGTACGTCGCGAGGTTGAAGTCGTAGAGCGAGGTGTCGGAGCGCCGGCCGGTGACGACCGCGCGTCCGCCGTGCAGGGTCATCCGGATGTCGCCATTGACGTGCTGGTTGGCCTCGTTGATGAAGCCGTCCAGGGCGCGCTTGAGCGGGGAGAACCACTGGCCGTCGTAGACCAGTTCACCCCAGCGCTGCTCGACCTGCCGCTTGTAGCGGGCCAGTTCGCGCTCGACGGTGACGTTCTCCAGCTCCTGGTGGGCCGTGATGAGCGCGATCGCGCCCGGAGCCTCGTACACCTCGCGGGACTTGATGCCCACGAGCCGGTCCTCGACCATGTCGATCCGGCCGATGCCCTGGGCACCCGCGCGCTCGTTGAGCTGCTGGATGGCCTGGAGGACGGTGACGGGCTTGCCGTCGATGGCGACCGGGACGCCCTCCTTGAAGGAGATGACGACCTCGTCGGCCTCGCGTGGGGTGGCCGGGTTCGAGGTGTACTCGTAGATGTCCTCGATCGGCGCGTTCCAGATGTCCTCCAGGAAGCCCGTCTCGACCGCGCGCCCGAAGACGTTCTGGTCGATGGAGTACGGGGACTTCTTGGTGGTGGCGATCGGGAGCTGCTTCTCCTCGCAGAAGGCGATCGCCTTGTCCCGGGTCATCGCGTAGTCACGGACCGGGGCGATGCACTTGAGGTCGGGGGCGAGGGCGACGATGCCGGCCTCGAAGCGGACCTGGTCGTTGCCCTTGCCGGTGCAGCCGTGGGCGACCGTGGTGGCGCCGTGCTTCTGAGCGGCGGCGACGAGGTGCTTGACGATCGTCGGGCGGGAGAGGGCGGAGACCAGCGGGTAGCGGTCCATGTAGAGGGCGTTGGCCTTGATCGCCGGGAGACAGTACTCGTCGGCGAACTCGTCCTTGGCGTCCGCGACCTCGGCCTCGACGGCACCGCAGGCGAGCGCGCGCTTACGGATGACGTCCAGGTCCTCGCCGCCCTGGCCGACGTCGACCGCGACAGCGATGACCTCGGCGCCCGTCTCCTCGGCGATCCAGCCGATGGCGACGGAGGTGTCCAGACCGCCTGAGTAGGCGAGTACGACGCGCTCGGTCACGGGTTTCTCCTCACACTGCATTCGCTGATATGCATGAGTATGCAGCACTCTGCATGATTCGTCAATCGAGGGGCCGTCAGGGCGGGGCGCCCGGGCGGGGCGCCGGGAGCCGCCGATTCGAAAATCTCAGCGGTGATTGAACGCAGGAAATCGCTTTCCCGTACTTCCCCCCGAACGCAGGCGCCGCGTTTGTACACCCGCTTCCCGTGCACCCACTTCCCGTGCACCCACTCCTGACCAAGTGAGGCTTCCGCATGTCCAGGGCCCTTCCGAAGTACAACAAGCGCCGCGTCGTGATGATCGGCGGCGCCGCCGCAGTGGTGCTGTCCGGAGCGGTGATCGCCGGCAACGCCTTGGCCGGGGAGACATCCAAGAGCGGCACGCAGAACGCCACGACGAAGGCCGCGTCCCCGGGCACCGTGAACTGCCCGGCCGTCGCGCCGAGCCTGCCCGCGATCCCCGCCTCCGCCAAGGCCGAGGTCGACCGCAACCTCACGCTGCTGAACACCCAGATCTCCGAGGCCAACAAGCGGCTCGTCGACACGGTCGGCCAGGGCGGACCGAACTTCATCCAGAACGCGATCCTCGGCCCCCTCAAGGACAAGCGGGTCGCCACGATCAATCGCATCGCCACGGCCATCGGGCGCACCGCGGCCAAGCCGCAGGGTCTGGACTCGCTCGCCCCGTGCACGCTGAACGCGGTGGGGGGTGCCGCCGCCGCGACGCCGACCGCGAGCGCGAGTGCCGCGGCGACCGCGCAGGCGAGTGGTGCCGCCGGCACCGCGAGCGGCTCGACCGCCGCCGGCACCATCAGCTGCCCGGACGTCGCGTCGAAGCTGCCGGCGATTCCCGCCTCCGCGAAAGCCGAGGTCGACCGCAATCTGGCGCTACTGAACACCCAGATCTCCGAGGCCAACACGCGACTGGCGAACACCGTCGGGCAGGGCGGACCGAACTTCGTCCAGAACGCGATCCTCGGCCCCCTGAAGGACAAGCGGGTCTCCACCATCGACCGCATCGCCATCTCCATCGGACGCACCGCGGCCAAGCCGCAGGGCCTGGACTCGCTCGCCACCTGCACGCTCAACAAGTGACGGACGGCGCATGACGGACTCCGTGACCGCCCCGCGCGCCGGCCGGGGCGGCCACGGAACCGTCGACCACGGAACCGTCGGCCACGGAACCTTTAATTCCTTAGACGGGCGAACGACTTTCCTCAATAATCGTTAGACATGGGAAAGACCTATGAGCGCATAGACGGCAGACTGCGTACATTCATCGAGGCGCAGCCCCTCTTCTTCACCGCGACCGCACCCCTGTCCGGGGACGGCACGGTCAACCTCTCCCCCAAGGGACTCACCGGTTCGTTCGCCGTGATCGACGAACTGACCGTGGCCTACCTGGACTTCGCCGGAAGCAACGCCGAGACCATCGCGCATCTGAGGGAGAACGGCCGGATCACCCTCATGTGGTGTGCCTTCCAGGGCCCGCCGAACATCGTGCGGGTGCACGGCCGTGGCGAGCCGGTCTTCCGTGACGACCCGCGCTTCGAGGGGCTGCTCGGTCACTTCCCTTCCATCGACCCGACCCCGCACGGTCTGCGCGCGATCATCGTCGTGACGGCCGAGCTTGTTCGGGACACCTGCGGCTATGCGGTGCCGTTCATGTCGTACGAGGAGGATCGCGATCTGCACGGGAAGCGGTTCGCGCGTGAGGACGACGTCTCGCTGAGCGAGTACTTCACGAAGAAGGATCACGTGGCTACGAGCCTGGATGGGTTGCCTGGGTTGCCGCTTCCGTTGCCGCCGTCCACGGTCTAAGCCAGGTCGACGGACGCGGAAGCCGCCGCAACCGCCCCACCTGCGCCGCACGGTGCCATCATGTACCTGCTGTTGGCGGGAGGGGACAACAACATATGCAACAGGCACACAGGGCTCTCTTGATCGGTGTCGGAAACGTGCCCTCGGCACCCGGTCTGACAGAGCCTCTCGACACCGTGGTCGCGACCGATCTCCAGTTAATGGACACGGCACTCCAGGGGGCGGGGTACGAGGTCGAAACGCTGTTGGACGCGGTGAAGTCCAAGATCAGTACGAGGCTCTACGAAGTGGCCCGCGAGGTACCCGTCGGCGGCACCCTCCTGGTGTACTTCACCGGCCACGGTGTCCGAGTCGGCACTGAGGACTTCCTGGTCCCGGCGGACGTCACACCGCCAAGCGACGGGAACTGGCAAGGACCCTACGTAGATTCGTTGCTGTCCGCGAAAATCAGCCCGCTCCTCAAGGAGTGCAAGGCGGACACCGTCCTGTGGCTGATCGACGCATGCCGCACCGATATGACCGCAGGCGGTGATCCGTTCGGCAACAGCAGCGACAACGGCCCGCCGGGCAGTGGCTTCGCCGTGATGATGGGCTGCTCCGCCGGCGAGCGCAGCGGCTACACATCGGAGGGCAGCTTCTTCACCCGCTCCCTCGCCGACGCATTGGGACCGATGACGCCGGCGCGGACGGTCCAACAGGTCTTCGACATGGCGCGCGCGAAGACGCACGAAGGGGCTCGCCGCCTCCGCGGTCTGACCCAGACGCCGACGATCCGGTATGGAACAAACTCCGAGGAGGAAACCCGGGGCAGGGAGATCTGCACCGGTCGCGAACTCCTCGAATCCTGGCGCGATGCCGTGCACAAGACTCCGCTGTGGCAACGCGTCGTCGCGAGCGACCAGAGAAGCGTGTCCCGTTTCCAGGGGTCCTTGGACGCTCTCGTGGAGCAATGCGCGCGAACGCTGTATCTGGCGCAGGACCGGCTACCCGCTCCGGATCCGTGGAACGACGACGCTTTTCCGGTGCGCCTGCTGCAGGACCGGCTGCCTCAGCTGATGCCCGAGTCCGCCACACTCTCGGCGATCGAGGCTGCGGCCCTGGTCGCGGCTCCCTTCCTCCACGAGGCCGCCTGGGCGAACCGACTGAGCCAGGCGGTGGAGGCCACCCCGTACGACCTGGAACGGCGCTCGGACGGGGGTGCCCACCGCAGACACTACGAGCAGATCGTCGACCAGCACGCGCGCGTGGCACGCAAGGTGACCGAGTGCCGTGCGCGGGACCGTGATCAGGACGTCACCGCCGTGACAATGTGGCTGGTGCACCGCTGGATCGCAGAACGGTTCGAAACGGACGACGCGGCGGTGCCCTCCGAGCCGGCCCATACGCTCGCGAAGTCTCTACTCGGCGCGCGCGACGCGGTCGCCGACGACCGGGTGCACGAACTCGCGGACCTCCTGCGGGCCACGGCGGCAGCCATCGGGGGCGAGGAACCGCCGGACGGCGAGGAGACCCACGCCCTGAGCAAGGTGCTCCTGCCGGATGGCCATCAGTGCTTCCGGATACGTCCGTTGACGCGGTTACTGCGTCTCGCGGCCACCCTGGCCGTGGACGTGCGGTCCTTCCCGGACGTGGTGGCCGAGCACTTGGCAGTCACCGACCCCGTCCTGCCGCAGGAGGTCATCGGCATCGCCCGCAGGCTGAGCTGGGCACGTGACGGTGACGCCCTCCATCTGGACGCGCCTTGCCCGCATCAAGCGCTGCACGCGGCACTCACCGAGATCGCCGAGCAGGGCCACCAGCACGCCGAGCAGATCGCGGGACTGGCCAAGAGCCTGCCGGAACCCGAGGCCGCCCTGCTCGTGGGGGTACCCACCAAGGTGACGGCTCGTGACGTCCGCCCACGACGGACGTCACGCGGACCTTCGTACGAGATCCCACTGCTCCGCTTCCACCTCGCGCAGACCGAAGTGCGTGAGCTGCTGATGGGCGAGCAACTGTACGGCGGTGAACCGCAGTTGGCGCTGCGCGAGCTCTATCAGAACGCCATGGACGCCTGCCGCTACCGTGCGATGCGCTGGTCCTATCTGCGGAACACGGGCTCGGATCCGGACAACTGGTCGGGCCAGATCGTCATCACCCAGGGCCAGGACGAGCGCGGGCATTACGTCGAGTGCCGGGACAACGGCGTGGGCATGAGCGCGGAGCAGCTCAAGTACACCTTCACGCGCGCGGGAAGCCGATTCGAGCAGTCGAAGGCGTTCCGTCGCGAACAGTCCCGGTGGCTGCGTCACGACTCCGCGCTGCGGCTATACCCCAACAGCCGCTTCGGCATCGGTGTGTTCAGCTACTTCATGCTCGCCGACGAGATGACCATCGTGACCCGCCAGGTGAGCACCGAGGGCATTCCGGCGAAACACGCCCTCCAGGTGGACATCCCGAGCAGTGGCAGCCTGTTTCGCATCCAGCGCCATGACGGTTCTGGTGACGGCATGGCCAGAGGCGGCACGCGGGTAAGGCTGTATCTCCGCAGCAACGTGGTGGCGGAGGGTCTGTCCTGTGTCAACGCCCTGCGGAAGCTCATCAGGGTCAGCGAGTTCAGCCTGGAGGTGAGCGACTCTGCGGGCGTTCCGCACATGTGGACGCCGGACGTCCTGCAGCCTGCACCCGACAGCACCGACGGTGAGCCGCTGGAAGCCGTGCGCGATGTGCTGTGGTGGGTGCCCGGCGAGGGCGCGGTGCTGTGCGACGGCATCATGACGGACCAGAAGCCGTTCGGCTTCGTACTCAATCTCACCGGCCCGCACGCGGGGCGCCTCAGCGTGAGCCGCAAAGAGCTCCAGGACTTCGATGCCGACTGGGCGGAGGAGAACTGGCGCAAGGGGGCGGCCGCACTCGTCGACTGGCCGCAGTTGACCATGGAGTGGCTGTGGCAGTTGGACCGGCGCAACCGGCCCGTCGCCGAGGTACTCCACGACGAGTGGCGTGGCCGGGGCATCGCCGTACGCCGTGGCATGCAGGAGTCGCACGCACTCGACATCGAGGGGTGGTTCCACCTCGACAATGCGTACATTTCCAGTGCCCAGTCGAAGAGATCGAACGTCGAGCGCCCTCAGCTCGCGCCGTGGCGCTACGCCGCCCTGGGAATGAGGCACGGCTCCTTCGCCTCGTCCGCCCCCCTGAGCCTGGAAGGCTATCCGGTGCCGGGACCGGGCGACGCGTCCCTGCCCACGGACACCCAGCAAATGTGGTGGAAGGTCGTGAGACACGCAGCGGATCACGGCCAGACGGTGCGTGACGTGGTCAGACGCCAGCGTCGACTGCGCATCGCCCACACCAGCGAAGGCCCGCCGCCCGTGACGGGGGAAGATCCGTCGTGGGTTCCCGACGAGTTCGACAGAGCCATCACCCGTCGGCTGGACACCGCCGAAAACCTTGGCTGGGTGGCCGACGCCAGCAGACACCCCGATGAACTTGGGAACTTGGTTCTCGCCTCGCAACAGTTGGGAATGCCGCTGGGAGAGGTCATCGGGCGTTGCGCGCGGTACGCGCCGCTGCGCGTGGCGCCTTTTCCGGACGTCCCGACCCATCACGAGAACTACGTGTGCACAGCAAGGGATATCGCACATCTACTGATCTCCCAACCGTTCACCCCTTCCGTACGGCGTGTGAGTGGACCGGAGGACGTACGCGCGGTCAGCGAAAGCACCCATGCGCCGGTCTCGGAGATCCTCGACACACTGACCCGGTTCGAATGGCTCGGCTGGACCACCCCCGCCGCCGCGGAAGTCGACGCATGGATAAAGCTCGACGAGGATGCCTTCGCCGTCCTCAAGTCCTTCACCTGGGTCGGGCCCGACGGACGGCGAGTGCTGCCGTGGGCCGCTACCTTCGCCATGGCCGAGCGCCTGGGAGCGGACCTCGGCGAAGCCGAGGAAGAGTTGGCGCGGATCGCCACGAGCATGGACATGGTGCATGAACGCCGCTACACACACGGTTCCCAGGGCCGGCATCTGGTCCCCTCCGCTCGGGCGGTGGAACTCGTGGGAGAACTTGCCGAGTACGACTGCCCACTGGAGGACGGTGTCCGTCTGAACGAACTCGCCTATGCCGCCCATGTGACGGAGAAGGACGCAGAGCTCCCCGGTGCTGTCAACGAACTGCAGACGGCGGGTGTCAGCCTTCCGGAGAACATCGACATCATCTTCGCGTGGGCGGATCTGCCGCTGCGCAGTCGGTACGTCCTTTCCGGCAAGGACCTCTCCTACAGCTCCGAGGACTGCCCTGCGGAGTATCTGACCACGGCTGCGCTCTTCCAATCCGCCGAGTTTCTTCACGAAGCCCTCCAGGAGGTGTGGGAGATCGCCCGCCGGGACGCCGACCGCTTCGGACTGGCCGTGCCCCCACTTCCGCACGAGTTCGCGCAGTACCGCCCCACCCACCGCGAATGCCTGGCTCTGACGTATCAAACGCTCGATGCCAACGGCGAGTACCTCCCTTACGCATGGAAGTCGCTGACACCTGCGGCTCTCGCGGCCTACGCCAAGGATTCCGAGATCGACACGCGCACCGCCTACGAACGCCTCGCCGCGCTGCGCCCCCTCGGCGCTTTGGTGCCGGATCTGCCGCGAGAAGCACTCGACGCGCTGCCCAGGGCGGTCCCGAGCGGCCACGACCTCGTGGCCCTCTCCTCAGAGCACCGGTTGACCGACGAGGAGGAACCGCCCAGCCCCCTCGACCTGGTCAGCCTCGCGGGCAGGCTCGGGGAACCGCTCCCCGAAACCGTCCGCCGTATCGAGCCCTACCTCCCCCTGTGGCCCACGGCGAGCGTGCTGCCGCCCACCCCGAACACCATCCCTCTCTGGCAGGACCTCATCCTCCTCACCGAGCACCTCGACGGCAGACTCCCCGCCGTCGAAGGCCTTATGTCACCGCGCCACGTCACGCTCGCCGCTGACGCGACCGGCGAGTGCGAGGCGTGGATCCGAAGCCGACTGCGCCTGTACGCCACGATGTTCGACCTACACCTGGACAAGGACCATGACTAACCCGGTTCACCCACCCCACGACTTCGACGCCGTCTACGCCGAAGAGCACATGGGCGAGGTGCCCACCCCCTTCCGGGGGCGCTCGTACGCGGACGGCAGCGTCGTCGTCGAGGGCAACTGCCCCCGCTGTCACGGCAGAACGGCCAGCGAATACGGGCACGGACTGCCCGGCAGCGGGACCAAGGGGCTGCTCTCCTGGCTGAAGGCCGCGGAGACGGCCCCAGACATCGATTCCGACGTCGCTGTGCTGAAACTTGAGGTGCACTACTGCGAATGCAGCCACCCCCATCCGAACATCCCCTCGGACGCGAGCCCCATAGGCTGCGGAGCGAGCTGGCGCGTGTCCACACTCACAAAGGATGACGCGCCGTGAGCGCCCAGTCGGACAGGAGATGGGCACAGCTCGCGCGTGAGCTGGAGTTCACCCAACTGCCCGAGCTGCGACGACAGGCCGAGGGCTGGCGCACCGGGCTCACCGGTCTGACCGCACTCGTCGCCGTCCTGGTCACTCTGAAGGGTCGGGACAGCCTCGACCAACTTCCTTCAGCCGCACGCCACACGGCAACGGCACTCCTCGCCGGGGCCTTCCTGCTGCTCGTCATCGGTTCCGTCCTCGCCGTGCGAGCGGCGCATGGGAATCCTGGGCGCCGTCTCCTGCTGGCCGGGCAGGCGCTGCGCCGATGGACCGATACCGAGGTGGTCCGGGTGACTCGCTTCCTCCGGTACGCGTCGGTGTGCTGCGTCGGCGGGATCGCGCTCGTCGCCGTGGCGATCGGCATCTTCTGGACGACGGCCGACACGCTGCCGGACCATCTGGTCCGCGTCACGACGCCGAGCGGAGACAAGTGCGGGGAATTGCTCGGCCTGGGGCCCGGTGGGGTCATCCTTCGCCTGACGGACGGCGGGAGCGGAAGCGTCACGCTGGACCGCGACGCGGTGACGTCCATGACGCCCGAATCCTCTTGCGGCTCCGCGGGCTGACCTGAGCGGTTCAGCAGAGGCTTGCTCGGGCTTCGGCAGGGGCTGCTCCTCGCTTTTCGGCATGGCCTACTCGGTTACGGCGACGGGCAGCCGGACCGTGAAGGCCGTGGCTCCTGGCCGGCTCTCCAGCGTAACGGTGCCGCCGTGCGCCTCCACCACCGCCGCCACGATCGACAGGCCCAGCCCCGCGCCACCGCCCGCGCCCCCGGTGCGGCGGCGATCGGCTCGGGTGAAGCGTTCGAAGACGCCGGGCTGGACGTCCTCCGGGACTCCCGGGCCGTCGTCGTGGACCGTCAGGACGGCCGTCGTGTCGTCGACCTCCAGTGACACCGTGACCTTGGTGTCAACGGGTGTGTGCAAACGTGCGTTGGCCAACAGGTTGGCCAACACCTGTTGGAGTCGGTGTGCGTCGCCCGTCACCGTGACCGGCTCCTCCGCGAGCTCCAGGGTCCAGCGGCGGTCGGGGCCGGCGGCCCGTGCGTCGGTGACCGAGTCGAGGACGAGGTGGGTGAGGTCCACGGGAAGCTGTTCGAGGGGGCGGCCCGCGTCGAGGCGGGCGAGCAGCAGCAGGTCGTCGACCATCTCGCCCATGCGGGCCGACTCGGCGGCGATGCGTTCCAGGGCACGGGTCACCTTGGGGGGCACCGGGCCCGGGTGCAGCAGGGCCAGTTCCGCGTGGCCGCGGACCGAGGCGACCGGGGTGCGCAGCTCATGGCTGGCGTCGGCGGCGAAGCTGCGCAGCCGTTCCTCGCTC
Organism: Streptomyces sp. NBC_00775; assembly: GCF_036347135.1. Lineage (NCBI taxonomy): Bacteria > Bacillati > Actinomycetota > Actinomycetes > Kitasatosporales > Streptomycetaceae > Streptomyces > Streptomyces sp. NBC_00775. The sequence goes on along the minus strand of NZ_CP108938.1, from coordinate 8,842,382 downwards.
GCGTGCCGCTTGGTCAGCGCGTCCTCGACATGGCCGAGCATGCGGTTGAAGGCACCGGCGACACGGCCCACCTCGCTGCGCGGGTCGGACTCGGGCGCGCGCGGCGGCAACGCCACCTCACCACTGGCGAGCGGGAGTTCACTGACCCGGGTGGCGGTAGCGGCGACACGGCTCAGCGGGCGCAGCGACCAGCGCACCCAGAAGGCTCCGGCTACACCGGCGATCGCCAGGGCCGCGCCGAACACGCAGGAGGCGACCAGTTCGAGACGGTGCACCGCGGCCTGGACCGGTTCCATCGGCAACCCGGTGATCAGGACGTCGCCGTCCAGTCCCTTCGTCGCCAGCACCCGGTAGTCGCCCAGGCCCGAGACGCAGATGGTGTGGGCGCGGCCGTCGGCCGGAACGCCGGCCAGGGCCTTCTTGTCGCCGGCGGTCAGGGGCACGTTCTGATCGCCGGCAACCGCGCCGGAGGGGACCACCGCGGCGTTGGTCACCTCGCCGCCCACCAGCCGGGCGCCGAAGGTGCCCGGGCTCTGCTTGCGGGTGTCGCCGTGTTCGTCGCCGTCGTGGTCCGACTTCGGCGTGCCGGACGGGTGCTCCAGGCTCGCGGGGTACCGCGCTCCCACGTCGTACAGCTGCTGGTCGAGGCGCCCGGTGAGGAAGCCGTTCAGTTCGTACACGGCGGCCACCCCGACGGCGGCGCAGCTGACGGCGAGCAGCACCACGAGCCCGGCGGTGAGCCGGGCCCGCATCGTGCGCGGGCGCGGCAGCCCGCGCAGGCCCGCTCCCAGCCACGGCGATCGCCGCCTCACCCACGCCCACGGCCGCGTCACCCACGCCCACCGCCGCGGTGTCATCGTCCCGCCACCGGCTTGATCACATAGCCGGCGCCCCGCACCGTGTGGATCATGGGTTCGCGCCCCGCGTCCACCTTCTTGCGCAGGTACGAGATGTAGAGCTCGACTACATGGGCCTGGCCGCCGAAGTCGTACGACCACACACGGTCGAGGATCTGCGCCTTGCTGAGGACGCGACGCGGATTGCGCATCAGGAAGCGCAGGAGTTCGAACTCGGTCGGCGACAGCTCGATCAGCTCGCCGCCGCGGGTCACCTCGCGGGCCTCCTCGTCCATGACCAGGTCGCCGACGGTGAGCCGGGGCCCCTCGTCCAGCTGCCGGGCCATGCCCGCGCGGCGCAGCAGTCCGCGCAGCCGGGCGACGACCTCCTCCAGGCTGAACGGCTTGGTGACGTAGTCGTCGCCGCCCGCGGTGATGCCGGCGATCCGGTCCTCGACGGCATCCCGCGCGGTGAGGAAGAGGACGCAGACGTCGGGCTTCACGGTGTGCAGTTGGCGCAGCACGGCGAAACCGTCGGTGTCCGGGAGCATCACGTCGAGGACGACGGCGTCGGGCAGCAGTTCCCGGGCCTCGGTGACGGCCGAGGCCCCGTCGCCCGCCGTGCGCACCTCCCAGCCCTCATAGCGCAGGGCCCCGGAGAGCACCTCGGCGAGATCCGGGTCGTCGTCGACGACGAGGACGCGTACAGGGGTGCCGTCGGGCCGGGTGAGCGCGAGCCGGCCGTTGCCTCGGGAGCGGGGAGTGTTCATGTCCTCTCCAGGATCACCCCTCGGCGAGGTCGCGCCGCCCCCTCCCGCCTCTGAGTTTTCTCTGAGTCCTCGGTGAGCGGTCCGCCGTGGGGCGGCGTCGCGCATCCGTTCAGAGCGTCCTCAGAAGTTCCGGACGCACAGTTTCCTCCCGGACATCCGGAAGGACGGACATATGACCACGACGTACGAGCGGGCGGCCCTCCCGCGCCCTGCACGAGGGCGCCGACGCCCCCGGCCCTCCCCCGCCGGGCCGCTGCTGGCCCTGCTGTGGGCCGGCGCCGCCGCGGTCGTCGCCCTGTGGTGGTACGACACCCGGTCGGTGGTGGGCCTCGGCGGCTGGCTGACGGACGCCGGGAGGATCTGCGGGCTGCTGTGCGGCTACAGCTGCGCGATCCTGGTGGCGCTGATGGCCCGGGTCCCGCTCCTGGAGCGGCGCATCGGCTCCGACCGGGTGGCCCGCTGGCACGCCATGGCGGGCCGGTACACGGTCTGCCTGCTCGTCGCGCACGTCACGCTGATCCTCTTCGGGTACGCCGCCCAGGACGGGTCGGGCATCGTGGACGAGACGCTGAGCGTGGTGTTCGACTACCCGGACATGCTCAAGGCCACGATCGGCACGCTCATCCTCTTCGCCGTCGGGATCACTTCGGCGCGCGTGGCCCGCCGCCGGATCAGCCACGAGTTCTGGTACTACGTGCACCTGCTCACCTACGTGGCCGTGTTCCTCGCCTTCTTCCACCAGCTCGCGCTCGGCTCCGACTTCGTCGGCAGCGCCGCCGCCCGGGCCGCCTGGTACGTGCTCTATCTGGGCACGGCCGCGCTGGTGGTGTGGTTCCGGCTGCTCGCGCCGGTGCGGCTGAACCTGCGGCACAAGCTGCGCGTCGAGTCCGTGTACCGCGAGGCGCCGGGCGTCTTCTCCATCGTCGTACGCGGGGAGCGGCTGGACGAACTGAAGGCCCAGGCCGGGCAGTTCTTCCGCTGGCGGTTCCTCGCCGAGGGGATGCGGTGGACCTCCACGCCGTACTCGCTGTCGGCGCCGCCGCGCCCCGATCTGATGCGGATCACCGTGAAGGCACTCGGCGACCACAGCGCCGCCGTGGGGCTGCTGCGGCCCGGCACCCGGGTGTGGGCGGAGGGCCCGTACGGCGCGCTGACCGCCGAGCGGAGCACCGCGCCCAAGGCGCTGCTGATCGCGGGCGGCGTCGGCATCACCCCGCTGCGCGCCCTGTTCGAGGAGCTGCCCGGCGACCTCACGCTGCTCTACCGGGCGCGGACGGCCGAAGACCTCGCGCTGGGCGCCGAGCTGGAGGCCATCGCGAAGTGGCGCGGGGCGCGCGTCCTGTACGCGGTCAACGGCGCCGACGGAACGCGTCCGCGGTTCACCGCCGAATCCCTGCGCGAGGCCGTGCCGGACATCGCCGGGCACGACATCTACCTCTGCGGCCCGCCCGCGATGGCGCGGGACCTGTACGAGGCGCTGCGCGCCGCGGGGGTCCCCGACCGCCGTATCCACCACGAGTCGTTCGAGCTGTGAGGCCGCCTTGCACGCCCTGAAGAAGAACCGTCCGCTGCGGCGAGTGACGCTGGCCGCCGCGACCACCGTCACCGGTGTCGTCCTGTTGCTGTCGCTGAAGCCGCACACGCCGCCGACCGTGGTCCAGGCGTCCTCGTCGTCGGGCCAGTCCTCGTCCTCCGGAAGCTCATCAGGAAGCACATCCGGAAGCTCCCCGAGCGGCTCCCCCAGCAGCTCCGGAACCACGAAGAGCACGGGTACCAAGACGGTCACCGGCGACACCGTCCAGACCCGTTGGGGCCCCGTCCAGGTGCGCGTGACGGTGAAGAACGGCAGGATCACCGATGTCACGGCGGTCGCCTACCCGACCGACAACCCGAAGGACCAGGAGATCAACAGCTACGCGATTCCGCAGCTCAGGCGGGAGGCGCTGGCGGCCCAGAGCGCGCAGATCGACTCCGTCTCGGGGGCCACGTACACCAGCGACGGGTACAAGCAGTCCCTCCAGTCGGCACTGGACTCTGCGGGCCTCTGAACGCACGGCCGTCGGGGACCGTATCTCTGGGCCAGGGGGCCACTCCCCTCGCCCCGTCCCCACGGACGACACACGGAGGAACCGTGTCCACGATCGCCGGTGGTCGCGCCGCGCGGCGCCAGACCATGCGCCGTATTCGCCCACGCCGCTCGCCCGCCGTCCCGTTGTTGCTCGCCGTCTGGGCGGGCGCGGCCGGGGTCATCTGGCTGTGGTGGAACAACACCCCGTCCATCGCGGACGACAACAGCAAGATCCTCAACGCGGGCCGGATCACCGGGCTGCTCGCCGGTTATCTGATGGCGCTCGTGGTGCTGCAGATGGCCCGGGTGCCCGCCCTGGAACGCCGGGTGGGCTCCGACCGGGTCGCCCGCTGGCACGCCATGAGCGGCCGGTACACGATCTGTCTGGTCCTGGCCCATCTCTTCCTGACCATGTGGGGCTACGCCCTGCAGTCCGGCAAGGGGCTCGGCGGGATCGTCCAGCAGACCATCGACTCGGTCAACCAGCTGCCCGACATGGGCAAGGCCGCGATCGGCACGGGTCTGCTGGTGCTCATCGGGTTCATCTCCATCGGCGGTGTCCGCCGGCTGATCCCGTACGACACCTGGTACCACGTCCACCTGCTGACGTACGCCGCCGTGTTCCTGACGTTCTGGCACCAGCTGTCCACCGGCAACGACTTCGCCGTCGAGCCCACCGCGAAGACGGTCTGGTACGGGCTGTACGGGTCGGTGACCGCGCTCGTCGTCTGGTACCGGATCCTCTCGCCGATCCGGCTCAACCTGAAGCACCGGATGCGGGTCGAGGCGGTGATCGAGGAGACGCCCGGGATCGTGTCGGTGCTGATCAGCGGGCGGAAGCTGCACCGGATGGGCGCCGAGGCCGGGCAGTTCTTCCGTTGGCGCTTCCTGGCGCCGGGCATGCGGCTGAGCTCGCACCCGTACTCGCTGTCGGCGGCGCCCCGCCCCACCATGCTGCGTATCACTGTGAAGGCGATCGGCGACCACAGTTCCGCGCTGCGTGACCTGGAGCCGGGCACCCGGGTCTGGGCCGAGGGCCCCTACGGGGCGCTGACGGCGGGCAAGCGCAGCCGCGGCAAGGTGCTGCTGGTGGCGGGCGGCGTCGGGATCACGCCGATGCGGGCGCTGTTCGAGACGCTGCCCGGCGCGTCCGGCGACCTGACGCTGCTGTACCGGGCCAACAGCACCCAGGACCTGGCGCTGTGGGACGAGCTCGCCGTCATCTCCAAGGAGCGCGGGGCCCGGCTGATGTACGCGGTCAACAGCCCCGGCGGGGAGCGCCCGGACATCTCGGCGGAAACGTTGCGCCGCAAGCTGCCGGACATCGACCGCCACGACGTCTTCATGTGCGGGCCGCCCGGCTTCGCCCAAGAGGTGTACGAAGCACTGCGCGGCGCGGGGGTCCCCGCCCGCCGCATCCATCACGAGTCGTTCGAGATGTGAGCGACGGGAGTCAGGAGCGATGAAGAAGAGCCACCCCATTCGGCGCGTCGTGCTCGCCACCGCCGCCACCGTGTCCGGGATCGTCCTGCTGCTGTCGCTGAAGCCCGCGTCCGATCCGGCCGCCGCGTCGGCGCAGGGCGGAACGGCGCCCCAGCAGACGGCGGCCGGGCAGGAGTCGCCCCAGGGCGGCAACGCGTCACAGACGGGCTCGCAGACCGTCACCGGAAGCGTCACCCAGACCCAGTACGGGCCCGTCCAGGTACGGCTCACCATGAGCGGCGGCAAGATCACCAAAGCGGAGGCCGTCCAGGCGCCCGCGGGCGGCACCAGCGACCAGAAGACCGCCCTGGCCATCCCCAAACTCAACGAGGAGGCCGTCGCCGCACAGAGCGCGGACATCGACGCGGTCTCGGGGGCGACCTACACCAGCGGCGGCTACAAGCAGTCCCTCCAGTCGGCCCTGGACAAGGCCAAGACCGCGGGCAGCGGTACGTCGGGATCCTCGGGGTCGGCCGCCGGGTCCTCGGGCTCGTCCTCGTCGCCCCAGGCACCGGCCACCCAGGCCCCCGCCACGCAGGCCCGCATCATCACCGGAAGCGTCGCCCAGACCCAGTACGGGCCGGTCCAGGTCCGCATCACCCTGAGCGGCGACAAGATCACCAAGGCCGAGGCGGTCCAGGCACCCAGCGGCGGCACCAGCAGCCAGAAGACGGCGCTGGCCGTACCCAAGCTCAACCAGGAAGCCGTCGCGGCCGGGAGCGCCGACATCGACGCCGTCTCCGGCGCCACCTACACCAGCGGCGGCTACAAGCAGTCCCTCCAGTCGGCCCTGGACAAGGCCGGTGGCTGAGTCCGCGGAGGCGCCGCCCGCGCTGCGCCACGCCGAGGAGGTCATGGGCACGGTCTTCTCCTTCGACGTACGGGGAGGAGAACCGGGCCCTGTCCAGGCGGCGTTGGAGGAGGCGATCGCCCAACTCCACCGCGTGGACGAGGTGTTCAGCACCTACCGCGAGGACAGCCAGATCTCGCGGCTGGCGCGCGGTGAACTGAGCGTCGAGCAGTGCGATCCCGAGGTCGCCGAGGTGCTCGGTCTGGGCGCGGAGGCCGAGCGGCTGAGCGAGGGCTGGTTCAGCACGAGGTACGAGGGACGGCTCGACCCGACGGGGATCGTGAAGGGCTGGGCGACGGAGCGCGCGGCCCGGCACCTCGCCGCCGCCGGGGCGAGCGGAGTGAGCGTCAACGGCGGCGGCGACGTCCAGCTGTACGGCGTGCCCGGATCGCACCGGCCCTGGCGGGTCGGCATCTCGGACCCGCTCCGCCCGGGCTCACTCGCGGCCGTGGTCTCCGCGGCCGGCGTCGACGAACTGGCCGTGGCCACCTCCGGCACAGTCGAGCGCGGCGCCCACATCGTCGACCCGAGCACCGGCAAGTCCGCGGTCACCGACCTGGTGGCGGTGACCGTGGTGGGCCCCCACCTGACCTGGGTGGACTCCTGGGCAACAGCGGCTTTCGCGATGGGCTCCCGCCAGGCCTTGGACTGGCTGGAGTCGCTCCCGGACATCGAGGCCCTGCTGATCACGGCGGGAGATGAGGTCAGGTGCACCGGGGGCTTGGCTCAACGCCTGGGGTGAGTGTCATCTTTTAGGGGCGCGGGGCTGTGTCGCCTATGCGGCTCCGCCGCGTGGGCGCGACCAGCCCCCACCGCCCCGCACCCGACCGACAACCTCAATGGTTGTTCTGAGCCAACCGCAACAAGTGATCGGCCAAAGCCTGACCTCCCGTGGGATTCCGACTGATCAACAGCAACGTGTCATCCCCGGCAATGGTGCCAAGAATGTCCTGCAGCTCAGCCTGATCAATAGCCGAGGCCAAGAACTGCGCAGCGCCCGGAGGCGTACGCAAGACCACGAGATTCGCAGAAGCCTCCGCGGAGATCAGCAGCTCCGCGGACAGCCGCCGCATCCGCTCCTCCTTCGCCGACTCCCCCAGCGGAGCGCGCGGCGTACGGAACCCGCCCTCGCTCGGCACCGCGTAGATCAGGTCGCCGTCGTTGTTGCGGATCTTCACCGCGTTCAGCTCGTCCAGGTCCCGGGAGAGCGTCGCCTGGGTGACGCTCAGCCCGTCGTCGGCGAGAAGCTTCGCCAACTGGCTCTGCGAGCGCACCGGTTGCCGGTTGAGGATGTCCACGATCCGGCGGTGGCGTGCGGTGCGGGTCTGCGGCACGGCAGGCCCTGCGTGCTCGTGATCCTGCGCCTGACTCATCGTCGTCGTCCCATTTCCCGAGATCATCCGTCCCCGTTGGCTGCGTCGAGGATGCCGGGAAGGGCCTGGAGGAACGCGTCCACCTCGTCGTCGCCGATGTTCAGCGGCGGCATCAGCCGTACGACATCGGGGGCGGGCGCGTTCACCAGGAAACCGGCGTCCTGAGCCGCCTGCTGCACCTGGGGCGCGAGCGGCTCGGTGAGCACGATACCCAGGAGCAGTCCCGCACCCCGGACATGGTCGACCAGAGGGTGGCCGGAACTGCCGCAGGCGCTCTCGATTCCGTCCCGCAGCTTCTCGCCCGAGCGCTTCACGTTCTCCAGGAGTCCCTCGGACTCGATCGTGTCGAGCACGGCGAGTCCGGCGGCGCAGACGACCGGGTTGCCGCCGAAGGTCGTGCCGTGGTGTCCGGGCTTCAGCAGCCCGGCGGCCCGGCCGAAGGCGACGGTGGCGCCGAGCGGCAGTCCGCCGCCGAGGCCCTTGGCGAGCGTGACGATGTCGGGCAGGACGCCCTCGTGGGCCTGGTACTCGAACCAGTGTCCGGTCCGGCCGATTCCGGTCTGCACCTCGTCGAGAACCAGCAGCGATCCGGTGGCGGCGGTGATGGCACGAGCCGCCTTCAGATATCCGGCGGGCGGGACCACGACCCCGTTCTCACCCTGGATCGGCTCGATGATGACGAGGGCCGTCTCCTCGGTGACCGCGGCGGCCAGCGCCTGCGCGTCGCCGTTCGGGACATGCGTGACGTCGCCGGGCAGCGGCAGGAACGGCTCCTGCTTGGCGGGCTGGCCGGTGAGCGCGAGGGCGCCCATGGTCCGGCCGTGGAAGCCACCGGTGGTGGCGACCATGTGCGTCCGGCCGGTGAGCCGGCCGATCTTGAAAGCGCCCTCGTTGGCCTCGGCGCCCGAGTTGCAGAAGTACACCCGGCCCTCGCGCCCGAAGAGCCGGAGCAGCCGTTCGGCGAGCGTGACGGGCGGCTCGGCGATGAAGAGGTTGGAGACATGGCCGAGGGAGGCGATCTGCTTGCTCACGGCCTCGACGATCGCGGGGTGGGCGTGCCCGAGTGCGTTGACCGCGATCCCGCCGACGAAGTCGAGGTACTGCTTGCCGTCCGCGTCCCACAGCTTGGTGCCCTCGCCGCGGACGAGCGGCAGCCGCGGGGTGCCGTAGTTGTCCATGAGCGAGCCCTCCCACCGCTGGGTGAGCTCTTCGTTGCCGGTCACGCCCTGGTTCGCGGTCATACGGCATCCCCCTCTTCCTCGTCCGGCACGACCATCGTGCCGATCCCCTCGTCGGTGAAGATCTCCAGCAGGATCGAGTGCTGGACCCGGCCGTCGATGACGCGGGCCGTGGTGACGCCGTTGCGCACGGCGTGCAGGCAGCCCTCCATCTTCGGCACCATGCCGCTGGCCAGCTCGGGGAGCAGTTTCTCCAGCTGGGAAGCGGTGAGGCGACTGATCACCTCGTCGCTGTTGGGCCAGTCCTCGTAGAGGCCCTCGACGTCCGTGAGGACCATGAGGGTTTCGGCGCCAAGTGCCGCAGCGAGTGCCGCAGCCGCCGTATCAGCATTGACGTTGTAGACATGTCCGTCGTCCTGGGAGCGGGCGATCGAGGAGACGACCGGGATGCGGCCGTCGGAGAGCAGCGCCTCGATGGCGCCGGTGTCGATCGCGGTGATCTCGCCGACCCTGCCGATGTCGACGAGCTCGCCGTCGATCTCGGGCTGGTGCTTGGTGGCGGTGATGGTGTGCGCGTCCTCGCCGGTCATGCCGACGGCGAGCGGCCCGTGCTGGTTGAGCAGCCCGACCAGCTCGCGCTGCACCTGCCCGGCCAGGACCATGCGTACGACGTCCATGGCGTCCTCGGTGGTGACCCGCAGGCCCGCCTTGAACTCGCTGACGATGCCGTGCTTGTCGAGGGCGGCGCTGATCTGCGGGCCGCCGCCGTGCACCACGACGGGCCTGAGACCGGCCTGCCGCAGGAAGACGACGTCCTGCGCGAAGGCGGCCTTCAGCTCCTCGTTCACCATGGCGTTTCCGCCGAACTTGATGACGACGGTCTTGCCGTTGTGGCGGGTCAGCCAGGGCAGCGCCTCGATGAGGATCCGGGCCTTGGGCAGCGCGGTGTGCTTCCTGGTCGTGCTCGTCTTGTCGGTCGAGTTGTCGGTCGAATCGCTCATGAGGAGTACGCGCTGTTCTCGTGGACGTAGTCGGCGGTGAGATCGTTGGTCCAGATCGTGGCGGTCTCGCCGCCGGCGGCGAGGTCGGCAACGATGTGCACTTCGCGGTAGCGCATGTCGACGAGCTCGCGGTCCTCGCCGACACCGCCGTTCTTGCAGACCCATACGCCGTTGATGGCGACGTTGAGCTGGTCGGGCTCGAAGGCGGCCTTCGTGGTGCCGATCGCGGACAACACCCGTCCCCAGTTGGGGTCTTCACCGTGGATCGCGCACTTGAGGAGGTTGTTGCGGGCGATGGAGCGGCCCACCTCGACGGCGTCGTCCTCGGTCGCGGCGTTGATGACCTCGACCTTGATGTCCTTGCCTGCGCCCTCGGCGTCACGGATGAGCTGCTGACCGAGGTCGTCACAGACCGTACGGACGGCCTCGGCGAACTCCGCGTACTCCGGGGTGACTTCGGAGGCGCCGGAGGCGAGCAGCAGCACGGTGTCGTTGGTGGACATGCAGCCGTCGGAGTCGACGCGGTCGAAGGTGACGCGGGTGGCGGCGCGGAGCGCCTTGTCCAGCGTGTCGCTGTCCACGTCGGCGTCGGTGGTGAGCACGACCAGCATGGTGGCCAGGCCCGGGGCGAGCATGCCCGCGCCCTTGGCCATGCCGCCGACGGTCCAGCCGGGGCCCTCGTGGACCGACGTCTTGTGCACGGTGTCGGTGGTCTTGATGGCGATGGCGGCCTTCTCGCCGCCGTGCGGGCCGAGTTGGGCGACGGCCTGGTCGACGCCCGGGAGCAGCTTGTCCATCGGCAGGAGGACACCGATGAGGCCGGTCGAGCAGACGGCGACCGTGCCCGCGCCGGTCTCCCCGAACCCCGCGGCGTCGAGCGACTCCGCGACCTTCTCGGCGGTGGCGTGGGTGTCCTGGAAGCCCTTGGGACCCGTACACGCGTTGGCGCCGCCGGAGTTGAGGACGACCGCGGTCAACTGGCCGCTCTTGAGTACCTGTTCCGACCAGAGGACCGGCGCGGCCTTCACGCGGTTGGAGGTGAAGACGCCCGCGGCGGCGAGGCGGGGCCCGTTGTTGACCACGAGGGCCAGGTCCGGGTTGCCGTTCTCCTTGATCCCGGCGGCGATCCCGGCCGCCGTGAATCCCTGTGCTGCCGTGACACTCACGGTGCGACTCCGATCGTGGAAAGCCCAGTGGCCTCATCAAGGCCCAGGGCAATGTTCATGCTCTGCACGGCACCGCCCGCGGTGCCCTTGGTCAGGTTGTCGATGGCGCTGATCGCGATGATGCGGTGCGCAGCGGCGTCGTACGCGACCTGGATCTGAACGGCGTTGGAACCGTAGACGGACGCCGTGGCGGGCCACTGGCCCTCGGGCAGCAGGTGCACGAACGGCTCGTCCGCGAACGCCTTCTCGTACGCGGCCCGTACGGACTCTGCGGTGACCCCCTGCTTGGCCTTGGCGGTGCAGGTGGCCAGGATGCCGCGGGGCATCGGCGCGAGCGTGGGCGTGAAGGAGACGGTGACGGGCTCACCGGCGGCGGCGCCGAGGTTCTGGATCATCTCGGGGGTGTGCCGGTGGACGCCGCCGACGCCGTACGGGGACATGGAGCCCATGACCTCGGAGCCGAGCAGATGCGCCTTGGGCGCCTTTCCGGCACCGGACGTCCCGGAGGCGGCGACGATCACGGCCTCGTTCTCCGCCAGCCCGGCCGCGTACGCCGGGAAGAGCGCGAGCGAGACGGCCGTCGGATAGCAACCGGGCACCGCGATGCGCTTGGACCCCTCCAGCGCAGCGCGGGCACCCGGCAGTTCGGGGAGGCCGTACGGCCAGGTTCCGGCATGCGCGGAGCCGTAGAACCTCTCCCAGTCGGCCGGGTCCTTCAGCCGGAAGTCGGCGCCCATGTCGACGACGAGGACGTCCGGGCCGAGCTGTTCGGCGACGGCGGCGGACTGCCCGTGGGGCAGCGCGAGGAACACGACGTCATGCCCGGCGAGCACCTCGGGGGTCGTCTCCTGGAGGACGCGGTCCGCGAGCGGCAGCAGATGCGGCTGCAGCGCGCCCAGGCGCTGGCCCGCGTTGGAGTTGCCGGTCAGAGCGCCGATCTCGATCCCGGGGTGCACCAGGAGCAGACGCAGCAGTTCCCCGCCCGCGTACCCACTCGCTCCCGCCACTGCCGCACGTACCGCCATGGAACCCTCCTCTTGGATGGCATGACTATACGTTTCGCTGCACGTTTATGCAATCTCGGCATCGGTGGGCCGGAGGCGACGGAACGGAAGGGGTGAGAGCCAGCAGGCGAGGTCGCTCAGCCGGAGGCCGTCGGGGGTGTGGCGATTCCGACGATGAAGTTGCCCAGGGGGCGGACATCGGCCGACCAGCCGAGGGTGGCGAGATCGTCGGTGAGGGTGGTGGGGTCGTGGAAGATCTTGACGATGCGGTACTGGCTTCCGTCGTCGAGGTGGCGCAGTTCCACGGCGACCTCCTCGCGGGCGGCCTCCGCGGGGCCCTCGTCGATGAAGATCGCTCTGCCGTGCGGGGTGAGGGCGGCGGCGACGGTGTTCCAGAACTGGCCCATCCGGGACAGTGGGACGTGGGAGAGCCAGAAGGCGAAGAACACGGTGTCGTAGCGGCGTGGGGGCTGCCAGGTGAAGACGTCGGCCTGGACGAACTCGACATCGGCGGAGGCGGTCCGCGCCCGCGCGATGCCCAGGACCTCGGGCGACGAGTCGACGGCCGTCATCGAGTGTGCTCGTGCGGCCAGCCTTCCGGTCCACTGGCCCGTTCCGCAGGCGAGCTCCAGCACGTCTCCGGCGATGGGGAGCTCGTCGACCGCCGTCACCAGCTCGCGCAGGTCCTCGTGCTCGGCATAGACCCGGTCGTACTCGAAGGCACGGGCCCGGTAGTACGCGATCTGCTCCGCCACCAGAGCGTCGTCATCGGTGTCCATGACCATCGACGATAGTGGCGGCAGCGGGGCGCCGTCGGCCGCTTTCACGGATCGCGACGGACCCGCCACACCACTGGGCGAGAACCCGCCACACCGCCGCGCGAGGACGTGGGAGGCGGTCAGGAACGCTTGGCGGACCGCTCCGCGTTCTTCTCCTTGATGCGGACCGATTCCTTGCGGACGTCGGCCTGGGTGGAGCGCTCGCGCCGCAGCCAGGCGGGGTTCTCCGTCTTGAGGGCCTCGATCTGCTCGGTGGTGAGGGCCTCGGTGACCCCGCCCCGGGCGAGCCCGGCGATGGACACGCCCAGCTTGGCCGCGACCACCGGACGGGGGTGCGGGCCGTTGCGGCGCAGCTCCTGGAGCCACTCGGGCGGGTCGGCCTGCAGCGCAGTCAGCTCGGCACGCGAGACGACACCCTCCTGGAACTCGGCGGGGGTGGCCTCGAGGTACACACCCAGCTTCTTCGCCGCTGTCGCGGGCTTCATCGTCTGGGTGGTCTGGTGCGACGTCATGGTGTCAAGGGTATCGAGCATGTGAGCCACCGCCGACCATCACGTGTTCGGGAGGCGACGTCACGGGTGCGGCATCCGGTCGTGGTCACGGCGCGGCACCCGGTCAAGGTCGCGGTGCGGCACCCGGCCAAGGTCGCGGTGCGGCACCCGTGACCATGACCGGTAACCTGACGAAGTGACTGGCTCCGAAGCACCCTCCGCGTTCCGGCTCGCGTACGTCCCGGGGGTCACGCCCGCCAAGTGGGTGCGGATCTGGAACGAGCGGTTCTCCGGCATCCCGCTGACCCTCGTCGCGGTCTCCGCCGACGAGGCGTTCGGCCTGCTGCGCAGCGGTGGCGCCGACGCGGGCTTCGTACGGCTGCCGGTCGACCGGACCGACCTCAGCGCGATCCCCCTGTACACCGAGACGACGGTCGTCATGGTCCCCAAGGACCACATCGTGGCGGCGGTCGAGCAGGTCTCCACGGAGGATCTCGCCGACGACATCGTGCTGCACCCCCTGGACGACACCCTCGACTGGGAGCGCCTGCCGGGGAAGCCCGCGCTGGAGCGCCCCGCCACCACCGAGGATGCCGTCGAGCTCGTCGCGGCGGGCATCGGCGTCCTCGTCGTCCCGCAGTCCCTGGCCCGCCTCCACCACCGCAAGGACCTCACCTACCGGACGGTCACGGACGCCCCCGAGTCGCGTGTCGCACTGTCCTGGCCCGAGGAGAAGACCACCGACCAGGTGGAGGACTTCATCGGGATCGTCCGCGGCCGGACGGTCAACAGCACCCGGGGACGTTCCCAGACCCCGGCCGCCGACGGGCAGAAGGCCAAGTCCAAGGCCAAGGCCACGCCCCAGCGGTCGGACGCGGGCGGCGGCGCACGGCGCAAGTCCACGGCCGGCAAGGCGGGCGGCAAGAACCCCCGCGGCAGTGGTTCCGGTGGCCCCAAGGGCGGCGCCAAGCGCGGCAAGCCTCGCCGCCACTCGTAACCCCGCACCTCAGGTACGACACCACCGCACCTCGGATACGACGGCACCCCGCGGTTACCGCGTCTTGCGTGCCGCGTAGGCGCGTGCCGCCCGCACCCGGTTGCCGCACTTCGTCGTGCACCAGCGCCGGGCCGCGTGGGAGCGGAGGAACCAGCGCGTACAGCCGTCGGCCGCGCACGGGGCGAGCTGCGGGGATTCCGGGCCCGTGAGGAGTTCGGCCGCGTCGTCGGCGAGGAGGGAGAGGGCGGCGCCCGCCGGGTTGCCGGTGTCGGGTTCGTCGGCGCGGTGCGGGCCGTCCGCGGTCCAGGCGAGGCGGGGCGTCGCAGGGGCCGCGGCCAGCGCGGAGTTCAGGGTGTCGAGGCTCTCGCGCGGCGGTACGGAACGGGCCTCGCGTGCCTCGAAGAGCGAGCGCAGCGCCTCGCGCAGGCCGAGAAGCCGGCCGAACTGCCGGCCGTTCAGCGCCACCCGGTCCGGCAGCAGCTCATGCCGTACGAGCCAGAGGTGCGCGGCCTCGGTGTCGTCGAGCAGGTCGACCGGGCCATGGCTCAGCGCGAAACGCGTGTTGACCAGGGCCAGCGAGACATAGCGCTCCTCGCCGGGGACCCCCGGCTGATGCAGGTAGTGGGGGGCTTCGTGCTCCACGCGGTGTTCCACGCGTCTCATGCTAACGCTTGCGATTCTCCGTGAGGACGCCTAGCGTCCCTCACGGCAAAAAGTGCACCAACCCGTGAGACACCCAGCGAACAACCCGTGAGAGGTGAGCCCCCGTGGCCTTCGACGTGGACGCGCTCCGCAAGGACTTCCCGATTCTGGAGAGGACGGTGGAGAGCGGCGCCCGGCTCGTCTACCTCGACTCCGGCGCGACCACCCAGAAACCTCTCCAAGTCCTGGACGCGGAACGGGACTTCTACCTCACCCGCAACGCGGCCGTGCACCGCGGCGCGCACCAGCTGGCCGGGGAGGCCACGGAGGCGTACGAGGGCGCGCGGCACACCGTCGCGCGTCTCATCGGCGCGGAGGACGACGAGATCGTCTTCACCAAGAACACGACCGAGGGCATCAATCTGGTCGCGTACGCGCTCGGGAACGCCCGCCGCGTCGGCCCCGGCGACCGCATCGTGGTCACGGAGATGGAGCACCACGCGAACCTCGTCCCCTGGCAGCAGCTCGCCGAACGCACCGGGGCGACGCTGGACTGGTTCGGACTCACCGACGAGGGCCGCCTCGACCTCACCCGTGTCGACGAACTGCTCGACGAACGCACCAAGGTCCTCTCCCTCACCCACCAGTCGAACGTCCTCGGCACGCTCAACCCCGTGCGCCAACTCGCCGACCGCGCCCACGCGTTCGGTGCGCTCGTGGTGGTCGACGGCGCCCAGTCGGTCCCCCACCGGCCCGTCGACGTACGCGAGCTGGGGGCCGACTTCCTCGCGTTCTCCGGCCACAAGATGCTCGGCCCCAGCGGTGTCGGCGTGCTGTGGGGGCGGCGTCAACTCCTCGCGGATCTGCCGCCGTTCCTCACCGGCGGTTCGATGATCGAGGTCGTCGAGATGGACCGCACGACGTTCCTGCCGCCGCCCCAGCGCTTCGAGGCGGGCGTCCCGATGACCGCGCAGGCGGTGGGGCTGGCGGCGGCCGTGGACTATCTCCAGCGGCTGGGCATGGCCAAGGTGGCCGCGCACGAGGACCAACTCACCGCCCGCGCACTGGAGTTGCTCGGCGAGATCCCCGGCGTACGGATCGTCGGCCCCCGCGAGCTCACCGACCGCGGGTCCGCGGTGTCGTTCACGGTCGACGGCATCCACCCGCACGACGTCGGCCAGATCCTCGACGAGCGGGGCGTCGCCGTCCGCGTCGGCCACCACTGCGCCCGCCCGATCGTGCGGCGCTACGGGATCCCGGCGACCACCCGGGCATCCTTCTACGTCTACAACACCCCGGCGGAGGTCGACGCTCTGGCCGAGGGTGTTCGCGCAGCTCAGAGGTACTTCGGCGGTTGATCGTCGGCCGCCCTGAAGGCTCTTCGCGGCGTGCTCGCCGGTGAGGCTTGACCTGGAGCGCACTCCAGGTTCTACCGTTCTTGTCATGACCAGCGGACAGCCCCACCCGCACAGCCAGGAGCCGACGCTCACGATCGCCCAGGTCGTCGAGCACACCGGACTCTCGCACGACACGCTGCGGTACTACGAGAAGGCCGGCCTGATCGAACGGGTCGGCCGGACCACCGGGAACCAGCGGCGTTACGAGCTGGCCGACCTGGCCTGGCTGGAGTTCCTGATCCGGCTGCGCGAGACGGGCATGTCGATCGCGGACATGCAGCGGTTCGCGGAGCTGCGGGCACGGGGCGACGTCTCGGTCCCCGAGCGGCTCGCGTTGCTCCGGGAGCATCGCGCCGACCTCGCGGACCGGATCCGCGCCCTGCGCCGCAACGCGGCCGCCCTCGACGTCAAGATCGACCACTACGAACGGCTGCTCGACCAGCCGGGATCGGACGACCTCTCATGAGCGACGCCCTCATCGACAACGCCCCCATGGACAACGCCACCACCCGCGAGGAGCGCTTCGAGCACGGCCTGAAGATCCTTCAGCGCGTGGACGGCGAGGCCGGGCAGCGCGTGGTCGACGCGCTCTCCGACATCAACCCCGAACTGGGCCACCAGATCGTGGCCTGGGCCTTCGGCGACATCTACGACCGGCCCGGACTCGCCCCGCGCGACCGCCAGTTGGTGACACTCGGCATGCTCACGGCGCTCGGCGGCTGCGAGACCCAGCTGGAGGTGCACGTCAACGCCGCACTGAACGTGGGACTTTCGTCGGAGCAGATCGTCGAGGCGCTGCTGCACTCGGCGGTGTACTGCGGCATACCGAAGGCCATGAACGCGACCCTGGTCGCGAAGAAGGTCTTCGGCGAGCGTGGGCTGCTGCCGGTCGAGCAGCAGCCCACGGCCGGAGCTACCTCTTCTTGATCCTCAGGAACGTCACGGAGTTCGCCGGGAAGGTGTACGTGAACGTGTCGGCGACCCCCTCGAAGGTGGACTTCACCGGGGCGACCGCGGTGGCCGCCTCCGTGTTCACCGCGTCGGGCGCGGCCTGGAGCGTGGTGACGGCGGCCTTGTGTCCCACCTTCGCCCCGCCCAGGTCGATCGCGGTACGGGCGTCCGCGGACTGGGCGTTGACGACCTTGACGATGAGGTCACCGGTCTTCGCGTCCCGCGTGACGACCTGACGGAACGGCTCCGCGGGCTTGTCGTCGGTGAAGCTCCCCCACTCCTGGCCGTCCAGGTAGAGGGTGACCTGACGGCCTCGTACCTTGACGTCGATGTCGTACGCCTTGCCCGTCTCGATCGAGCCGGCCTTGGAGATCAGCGTCGACTTGCCGCCGTCCACGGCCTGTTCGACGGCGGAGGTGGTGTTGTTCCAGCCGCCGAGGTTCCACCAGTAGTAGTTGCCGGTGTCCTTGACTCCGAAGGCGACGAGGAAGCCTTCCTTGCCGGACTTCTTGGTGGCCTTCACGTGGAGGTCGTAATCGTGCCAGGCCGGGTCGCCCGCCTGGACCATGGTGTTGGTCGCGGCCTCGTCGGTCTGCACGTACTGCCCGTCCTGGAGGCTCCAGCTCCCGGTGCCCGTGTGGGTCCACTGCGAGGCGTCACCGCTGAAGTCGTCGCTGAGCAGTGTGGTCCCGTCCGCACCGGTGACCAAGACATCGTCGTACGCCGCCGTGGTCGCCCAGGTCGACAGGCCGACGGCGCCCGAGATCGGCGCGCTCAGCGACGGTGTGGTGGTGGCGCTGCTGGGCACCACCCGGTCGCCGACGTTGCTCATGAAGAGCTTCTGCACCTCGTAGTCGGCCGAGTTCCACGAGGCGTGGTTGTTGAACCAGATCATGTCCGGGCGCCACTGCACGTAGTCCTCGTTGGCGAGCAGCGGGGCGTACGAGGCGAGCTTCACGACGTCCGCGTTGCGTTCCAGGCCGGTCATGTACGCGGCTTCGGAGAGGGCGTTCTTGAAGGTGTTGCCGCCCGAGGCGTACTCGCCGAGGAAGACCTTCGGGCCGTTCCTGTCGTACGAGTCATAGCGGTCGTTGTTCTGCAGGAACCACTGCGGGCTGTTGTAGTAGTGCTCGTCGACCATGTCGACACCGGCGTCCTTGTTGAGCTTCCAGGCCGTGTCGAAGGTGGTGCCCGAGTCGTCCGGGCCGGCGTTCGAAATCACCGTGACGTCCGGGTACTTGGCCTCGATGGCGGCGCGGAACTGGGTGAAGCGCGAGAAGAACGCCTCGGGGAGGTTCTCCTCGTTGCCCACTTCGAGGTGCGTGAGGTGGAAGGGCTTGGGGTGGCCCATCTGGGCGCGCTTCTTGCCCCATTCGCTGGTCACCGGGCCGTTGGCGAACTCGATGAGATCGAGGGTGTCCTGGATGTGCCGCTTGAGCAGCGCGTCGTCGTCGGTGGCCTTGTTCTGGCCGCAGCCGGTGACGAGCGCGGGCACGACGGGCAGCGGCATCGCGCCGATGTCCTCGGCGAACTGGAAGTACTCGTAGTAGCCGAGCCCGTAACTCTGGTTGTAGCCCCAGAAGTTGGAGTTGGTGGCGCGCTGCTCGACCGGGCCGACGGTGTCCTTCCACTGGTACGAGCGCTTGCGCTGGTAGCCCGACGCCTCGTCATATCCCTGCATGCTGCCAGTGTTGACCAGGCAGCCGCCCGGGAAGCGTACGAAGCCCGGGTGGAGGGCGGCGATCTTCTCGGCGAGGTCCTTGCGCAGGCCGTGGCCCTTGTAAGTGTCCCGGGGGATCAGCGAGATCATGTCGAGCGCGACGGGGTTGCCCGCGGCGACGGTGAGGCGGCCGGTAGTGCTGGTGCGGGTCGCGGTGAACGTCGCCCGGTACTTGGCCCAGCCGCCGCGCGCGGTGACCTGACGGGCCTCGGCGAGCGTGCCCTCGGCGTCCTGGAGCGTCAGGGTCAGGGGCGACGCGGCATCGGCGCGGGCCCAGACCGAGAAGTCGTACGCCTTGCCGCTCTCGACCGAAATCCCGGTGTTGTAACCGGAGTTGGTGACGGACGAGCCGCCGTCCAGGGAGAGGTAGGTGCGGTTGCGGGCGTTGAGGCGGCCGTCGTCGCTCGCGGCCTGCGCGGTACCGGAGACGGTCCAGGAGGTCAGCGGCGTATAGGACGCGTTGTCGGCGGTGCTGTACTCGAACGACCGGTTCTGTACGAGCTCCGCGTACAGGCCGCCGTCGGCGGCGCGGTTGATGTCCTCGAAGAAGACGCCGTACATCGTGTCGTCGATCTTCGCGCCCGAGCCCTTCGGGTCGACGGTGATCGCGTAGTCGGTGACATCGGCGGCGGCGTTCGCCGGAGCGGTCCCGGGAACGACGGTGGAGGCCACCAGGAGTGCGGTGGCCGTGAGTCCGAGTCTCCAGCGGGTGCGGGTGGGTGACATGGATACTCCGCGGCTCTGTAGTTAGTGTGGAGTTGTTCGAAATATCAGACATCGATCAATACTTCGAACGGCAAGATAGGGAGGGGGCCAGAGTGCGTCAATGGGTCACGCAGCATCGGACGGGACGGAGAGCGGGACGGCATGGGCGAGTTCTGGCCAGTCGCGGACGTGCTGACATACCTAGCCGGGAGCTGGCGGGTCGAGCGTGCCGTGCGGGATCTGGCGAGTGACGCGGAGGGGCGCTTCACCGGCACGACGGTTTTCGGACCACTGGAAGATCCGCAGGAAGCGGGGCTTCTGCACCACGAATCCGGCACGTTCATCTGGCAGGGCGTCGCACGGCCCGCCGAGCGGACGCTGCGGTTCCTGCGGGGGCCGGCTGCGGGTACGGCCCTCGTCGAGTTCTCGGACGGCCGGCCCTTCCACGACCTCGACCTGAGCAGCGGGCGGCACATCGCCCACCATCCCTGCTCGGCGGACCTCTACCGGGGCGAGTTCACGGTGTACACGGAAGACCGCTGGCGCACGGTGTGGCGCGTCGGCGGGCCGGCCAAGGACCTCGTCCTGACGACCGACTACGCGCGCGTGCGCCGGCACGGGTCCGGCGACTCCTGCTGAACAGGCCTAGACGCGCTCCAGCCCGGCCTCCAGCCGGAGATTCCAGCGTCTGTTGTTCCCGGTGAGGGTGACCGTCGACAGGGGGCGCACATCGATGTTCCAGTACGTCGACGGCTGGGCCTTGAGCGCGTAGACCAGGGCGGCCCGCACCACGGACGGTTCGGCCACGGCGACGATGCGGCTGCCGTCGTCGGCGGGGCGGGTGTCGAGCCAGCCGCCGACTCGGGAGATGAAGGACATCAGGGACTCACCGCCGTGCGGCGCCGAGCGCGGATCGGCGAGCCAGGCGTCGACGGCCTCGGGTTCGCGGGCCATCGCCTCGCCCAGCGTGAAGCCGCGCCACCGGCCCATGTCGCAGTCGCGCAGCGCGAGCTGGACGAGCGGCCCGTAGCCCAGCGCGTCGCCGGTGGCCCGGCTGCGGGGCGTCGGCGAGCAGTAGCGCAGCTCGGCCGCCGCCAGCGGCACCAGCTCGGCGGCGGCGCGCTGCACTTCGTCCCAGCCGGCCTGGTCGAGAGGCCGGTCGTCCTCGAAGCGCTCGGCGAGCAGCGAGGAGCTGCGCGCGGCGGCTACGAACGTGACCCGAAGATGCATGCGGAGATCGTGGAGTGCGGGACTCCGCTGGTCAAGGGGTGTTACGCAGGGTACATGCGGGCTCACTGGAGCGGACTCAGTGGCGGGTGAGCGCCATCCACTGGTCGGGGCGGGCGAGCGGCTCGAAACCCAGCTTCGCGTAGACGCCGTGGGCGTCGTGCGTGGCGAGCAGGATGCGGCGCAGGCCGAGCGGTTCGAGGTGGTCGCGCGCGGCTGCGACCAGGGCGGTGCCGAGGCCCTTGCCGCGTACCGACGGGGCGACGTAGACGTCGCACAGCCAGGCGAAGGTGGCCTCGTCGGTGACGATGCGCGCGTACGCCACTTGCTCGCCCGAAGTGTTGTCGTACACACCGAAGTTGAGCGAGCCGGCGATCGCGCGCCGCTGCTTGTCGCGCGGGCGGCCGAGGGCCCAGTACGCGTCGGTGGAGAGCCAGTGGTGGACCCGGTCGACGTCGATACGGGAGGTGTCGGCGGAGATCTCGTAGCCCTCGGGGAGGCTGTGCGCATCGGTCATGCGGGGATCGTCGCAGGTGAGGGCGTTGCGGAGCGAACGGTTTTCGGGTTCGCCCCCGGCCTCGTCCTCAAACGCCGGACGGGCTGCAATGCGCGGGACGGGCTAAAAGGCGCACGCCTCCCGCAGTCTCCGTACACCCTCCGTGATCTCCTCCGTCCCCGCGACCGCCGCGAAGCTCAACCGGAGGTGGGCGGCAGGGGGTTCGGCGCTGAAGTAGGGGCGGCCGGGGGTGACTGCGACGCCTGCCCGGAGCGCGGCGGCGACCAGGGCGTTCTCGTCGGCGCCGTCGGGCAGGCGGAGCCACAGGTGGTAGCCGCCGAACGGGATGTGGGGCAGGGCGAGTTCGGGGAGGTTCAGGCGCAGCGCGGCGGTCATGGTGTCACGGCGGGACTTCAACTCGGCGGACACGGCGCGGAGATGGCGGGGCCAGGCGGGCGAGCCGACGAGTTCGAGGGCGGCCTCCTGGAGCGGGCGCGGTACGAAGAAGGAGTCGACGACCTGGATGGCGCGCAGCCGCTCAAGTACCGGTCCGCGCGCGGCCAGTGCGCTCACCCGGAAGCTCGGCGAGGTCGCCTTGGTCAGCGAGCCGACATGCACGACGACCCCGTCGGGGTCCTCGGCGGCCAGCGGTCGCGGCAGCGGGCCCGCGTCCTCGTGCACGAGATGGCGTACGAAGTCGTCCTCGATCACGAACGCGCCCGCCTCGCGCGCGATCCGCAGCACCTCGGCGCGCCGCTCGGGGGCCAGCACGGCGCCGGTCGGGTTCTGGAACAGCGGCTGGCAGACGAAGACCCGGGCGCCGGTCGCCTTGAACGCGTCGGCGAGCAGGGCGGGCTTCACCCCGTCCGCGTCCACCGGCACGGGTACCGGCCTGAGACCGGCCGCGCGGGCGATCGCCAGCATTCCGGGGTATGTGGGCGACTCGACCAGGACCGGGGCGCCCGGCGGGGCGAGGGCCCGCAGCGCCGTGGTGAGCGCGGACTGCCCGCCCGCCGCGATGAGCACCTCGGCCGCGGTGATCGCGCCGCCGATGCCCCGCGCGAACCACTCGCGCAGTTCCGTGAGCCCCTCCATGGGTGGCCGGGACCAGGCACCCGGGCGGCGCCCGGCCCGGGCCAGGGCCGCGCCCATCGCCCGCTCCGGCTGGAGCGACGGGTGCAGATAGCCGCCGTTGAACTCGATGACCCCGGGCGGCGGCGCGGCGAGCGAGACGAGGACGCCGGACGCGTCCACCGTGCGCGGTACGAGTTCGGTGGCGGCGTCCGCGCTGAGCGCGACCTCCTGCCAGGAGGTGTCCCCAGTCGGTGTGATGGCACTGCGCGGCTGCGCCCGGAACGCGCCGGCGCCGGGCCGGGTGACCACCAGCCCCTCGGCGGCGAGCTGCGCCAGCGCCCGCGACACGGTCACCGGGCTCACCCGGAACCGCTCGACCAGCGCCCGGCTCGACGGCAGCTTTCCACCCGGCGAGTAGCGGTCCAGCTCTCGCCGCAGCTGATTCGCCAGCTCATCGCCACTGCTACGCTCATGCATGAGAGCAAAGAGTAGCGCTACTGCCCACACGGGGATAGCGGTCAGCACGCAGGACAGCCTCCGTACCGACCCGGCTCACCACGAGGACCACCACGAGGACGGGGCCCCTGGTTCGCGCGCCGCCCACCCCCAGGCCGCCGGA
Source organism: Streptomyces sp. NBC_00775 (assembly GCF_036347135.1). Lineage (NCBI taxonomy): Bacteria > Bacillati > Actinomycetota > Actinomycetes > Kitasatosporales > Streptomycetaceae > Streptomyces > Streptomyces sp. NBC_00775. The sequence goes on along the minus strand of NZ_CP108938.1, from coordinate 8,819,556 downwards.
GACCCCCGCCTCCGCGCCGAGCGCCGCTCGGGCACCCTCCAGGCCGCCCTCGGTGTCACCGCCTTCTCGCTCACCTTCCCGGCCACCGCCTGGGGTCTGGAGGGCTTCGGTCCCTGGTCCCTGGTGGCCGTGCGCAGTGGGCTGGCGGCGGTCATCGCGGGCGGCTGTCTGCTGGCGCTGCGTGTTCCCGTGCCGGGCCGTCGGCACTGGGCGGGGCTCGCCGTCGTCGCCGCGGGCGTCGTGCTCGGGTTCCCGATGCTGACGACGCTCGCTCTTCAGACGTCGACGACCGCCCACGCGGCCGTGGTCGTCGGGCTGCTGCCGCTGACGACGGCGCTGCTGTCGGCGCTGCGCACCGGAGCACGGCCCTCACGGATGTTCTGGACGGCGGCTCTCGCGGGCGCGGCCGCGGTGATCGCGTTCACGGTGCAGCAGAGCGGTGGCGCCCTGACCGGCGCGGACGCGTACCTCTTCGGGGCGCTGCTGGTCTGCGCGGCGGGCTACACCGAGGGCGGCCGGCTCGCCCGTGTCATGCCGGGCTGGCAGGTCATCGGCTGGGCGCTGGTCCTGTGTCTGCCGCTGACGCTGCCGGGCACGCTGGTCGCGCTGTCGTTCGAACCCGTGCGGCTGACCGCGCACAGCGTGGCAGGGCTGCTCTGGGTGGCGGCCGGTTCGCAGTTCCTCGGCCTGCTCGTCTGGTACCGCGGCATGGCGTCGATCGGGATTCCGAAGGCCAGCCAGTTGCAGCTGGCGCAGCCGCTGCTCACACTGGTGTGGTCGGTACTGCTCCTTGGCGAGCAGCTCACACCGGCCGCACCCCTGACGGCCGCCGCCGTTCTGGTCTGCATCGCGCTCACCCAACGGGCGCGCGGCTGACCGGTACGCACGGGCCGGGCCAACCGGCGCCACCAGCCGTAGACTTGCGGCCACGGACCGCTACTCCCGTATATGACGAGGAGACCGTTCAGATGCGCGCATCCGAGGGCGACCAGATTGTGCAGCACGGCAGGATTGTCGGCCAGCACGACAAGGTCGGGAAGATCACCGAGGTCCTGGGGCCGGAAGGCACTCCGCCGTACCGCGTGAAGTTCGAGGACGGGCACGAGGGAGTGTGCTCTCCGGGCCCCGACACCGAAATCCGGCACAAGGACACCGGCACCATGCACTAGCCGGGCCCGGGGATCGCCCCCGAGCTCAGCGCGGCGGTTTCGCCGGCCGCTGATAGTGGTCGGCGACGACCCGCGCCATCGCGCCGATGCGGTCCGCGGCGACCTCTGTGCCGGAGAAGAAGGCATGCCCGCGCACCTGCGGCAAGCCGCGTGCGAGGGTCAGGTGCCGGGAGAGTTCGGCGGGGTCCTGCCAGACCGCGGCCTGCGCCGGATCGCCCGCCTTGTACAGCGCCTCCCCGATGTACAGCTGTGTGCCCGTGCCCTCGGCGACCTTGGCCCACCAGGGCAGCAGCCGCGCGTAGTCGGCGGCGGTGAAGCCGATGTGCCAGTACAGCTGCGGGCAGATGTAGTCGATCCAGTGCTCCCGGACCCATTTCCTGGTGTCGGCGTACAGGTGGTCGTACGTCTGCACCCCGGCCTTGGTCGGCGAGCCGAGCGGGTCGGTGGTGGCGTTGCGCCACACCCCGAAGGGGCTGATCCCGAAGCGCGTCCCGGGCCGGATCTCCTTGATACGGGCCGCCATCTCCAGGACCAGGCGGTCGATGTTGTCGCGTCGCCAGGCGGCCCTGCTCGAAAAGCCCGCGCCGTGGGCCGCGTACGTCGCGTCGTCGTCGAAGACCTGGCCGGCGACCGGATACGGGTAGAAGTAGTCGTCCCAGTGCACGGCGTCGATCTTGTACTTCCGCACCGCGTCGAGCATCGCGGTCTGGACGAACTTCCGGACCTGGGGCAGCCCGGGGTCGTAGTAGAGCTTCCCGCCGTAGCGCACGACCCAGTCGGGGTGCCTGCGGGCGGGGTGCGAGGGGGCGAGCCTCGTCAGGTCCGTGTGGCCCGCGACACGGTACGGATTGAACCAGGCGTGCAGCTCCAGGCCGCGCGCGTGGGCCTCCCGCACAGCGGTGCCCAGCGGGTCCCAGCCGGGGTCCCTGCCCTGGACCCCGGTCAGGTACTGGGACCACGGCTCGTACGGCGACGGCCACAGCGCGTCGGCCGTGGGGCGCACCTGCAAGATCACGGTGTTGAGGCGAAGACGTACGGCCGTGTCGAGATGATCGAGCAGCTCGGCACGCTGCTGGCTGGCGGACAGGCCCGGGCTCGAAGGCCAGTCGCGGTTGGAGACGGCCGCCAGCCACATCCCGCGCAGCTCACGCACCGCCCGCGCCCGGCCCGGGGACGCGGCACCCGGGGAAGCCGGACCCCGGGAGGCCGGACCCGGCGAGGCAACACCGTCCCCCGCCGTCGCGAGCCCCGAAAGCGTCGCCACAGCGGCCACGGCAAACGCCCGACGTGACAGTCGCCCCATCTCCGCACCCCTACTACGCTCCGGATCCGCACCGTCACGGACCGTCTCCCCGCACAGCATGCCCGACCCGCACGATCGATCATCGATACTTCGGAGTAACGTGCACGATCGGAGCAGGCACCGGACAACGGGGGTCCTGCGGAGGTCGTAGATCAGCGAAGGGGACGATGTGACCGACATCGAACGCGTCGGAGTGGTGGGCTGCGGCCAGATGGGAGCGGGCATTGCCGAGGTGTGCGCCCGCGCCGGTCTGGACGTCAAGGTCGCCGAGACCACCGGCGAAGCCCTGGAGATCGGCCGTACCCGGCTCTTCAACTCCCTCTCCAAGGCTGCCGAGCGCGGAAAGATCTCCGCGGAGGAGCTCAAGGCCACCCAGGACCGGCTCAGCTTCACCACGGACCTCGGCGAGTTCGCCGACCGCGACCTGGTGATCGAGGCCGTCGTCGAGAACGAGCAGGTGAAGACCGAGATCTTCCAGGTGCTCGACCAGGTGGTGACCCGGCAGGACGCGATCCTCGCCTCCAACACCTCCTCGATTCCGCTGGTGAAGCTCGCCGTCGCCACCTCGCGTCCCGACCAGGTCATCGGCATCCACTTCTTCAACCCGGCCCCGGTGCAGCAGCTCGTCGAGCTGATCCCGGCGCTGACCACCTCCGAGGGCACCCTCAGCCGCGCCCAGCTGTTCGCCGAGAAGGCCCTCGGCAAGCACGCGATCCGTGCCCAGGACCGCTCGGGCTTCGTGGTCAACGCGCTGCTGATCCCGTATCTCCTGTCGGCGATCCGGATGTTCGAGTCGGGCATCGCGAGCCGCGAGGACATCGACAACGGCATGGAGCTGGGCTGCGCCCACCCGATGGGCCCGCTCAAGCTGTCCGACCTGATCGGCCTCGACACGGTGGCCTCGGTCGCGTTCAGCATGTACGAGGAGTACAAGGAGCCGCTGTACGCCGCTCCCCCGCTGCTGCAGCGCATGGTGGACGCGGGACGGCTCGGCCGGAAGTCGGGCTCGGGCTTCTATACGTACGCCTGATCACACCTCCGCCTGATTACACATCGTGAGCCTTGGGCTTGCGCGGGCCCGGCACCTGTCTCGGTGCCGGGCCCGCACCATTCACACACCGTGTGCGCGCCGGGCTCGCATATGCCCCTCGCACACGCTCCCCACCTGTCCACCAGGCGAGTTGACTTTCCGTGCGCATGTAAGGGATGTGACGACTACGGAAAGGAGCGGACAAGTGACCGCCGACCCGGAGCATCCCGTGGTTCATGGAGAACTCGCAGAGTTACGCCGTCGTCTCGACGTGGCGTACGCCCGCGTCGAGGGAGGACAGGCCCTGCTCAGTCACCGTGCCGAACAGACCGCCAAGGAGGTCGACGACCTGAGCGATCGGGTCGTCGCACTGGAACACACCCGCTGGCCACTGCCCGCGATCGCGGCCCTCACAGCCGTGGGCGCACTCACCGTGGCGGTCTGGCAGGCTCTGGGCCGTTAGGCCCCTGGACGCTGTGGGGGGATGGATCAGGGCAACGCGTCCTGCCCGAGCCTGAGATGGTGCAGAAGGAGCAGTGCGGCAGCCATGTTGGCGGCCGGGACCTCGCCGCGGGCGACCATGTCGGGGACGAGTTTCAAGGGAACCCACTCCCTTCGGTCCGACTCGAAGTCGTCCACGGGGTGTCCGATGTACGTGCCCTCGTCGGCCCAGAAGATGTGGTGCCGAGCGTCGGTGAGCCCATTGGAGGGCTCGACCGTCATCAGATGCCGTAACGGTCCCGGCCGCCAGCCGGTCTCCTCCTCCAGTTCGCGGGCCGCCGCGACGGCGATGTCCTCGCCGTCCTCGACGACGCCCGCCGCGAGTTCCCATCCCCAGCTGTCGGTGATGAAGCGGTGCCGCCACAGGAGCAGCACCTCGTTGGCCTCATTCACCACAGTGGCCACGGCAACGGGCCGCAGGCGTATCAAAAAGTGATCGAGGTGCCGACCGTCCGGCAGCTCCACATCCGCGAGATTGACGCTGAACCAGCGGTTTGCATACACAGTTTGTTCGTTCTGTTTCGTCCACTGCACGGTTCTGCCACCTTCCGCCGAGTAGATGGCAATATCGCAGCAGGAGCGTCCTGACAGCAGGCTCACAGGGTCGGGGCGCAGTGCAGCGGCGGCGGCAGGCACAGTGTCGTAGAGCGGTGCGCAGCTTTCCAGAGCGGTGCGCTGGAGCGGTTTCCAGAGCGGTGCGCTGGAGCGGTTTCCAGAGCGGTGTGACGGTGCGGTTTCTAGAGCGGTGTGCCGGTGCGGTTTCTAGAGCGGTACGCGCAGTGCGCCGTCGATGAGTTCGGCGGCCGCGGTCGTACCCGCGCAGCCGCTGCGCACCAGGTGCTCGCGTACCGCGCGGAGTCTGTCGCGCAGGCGCTGGGACTCCATCCCACGTGCCTGCTCGGCCATTTGGACCGCGGTGGCCACCGCCTTGTCGGCGTTGCCCTGCCGCAGTTCGATCTGGCTCAGCATGGCGAGCCGGTGCACCCGCCCCCGGTCGTGGGCCGGGTTGCCGACGGCGGCCGTGGCGTGCTCCGCCGCGGCCACGAGGTCGCCCAGGCTCAGCAACGCCTCCGCCACCTGGACATTGACCAGGCCCGGCTGGACATAGCCGGTCTCGTCCGGCTCGTAGCCGCGCCGGATGCGCTCTGCGGCCTGTTCGGCACGCCGGATGCAGGACAGCGCGCTGCTGCCGTCGCCGAGGTGTGCGTACGCCTTGGCCTGCATCGCGTAGAGGTCGGAGGCGAGCGCCGGGGTGATGTGCCGCCCGGCGGCGCGCAGTGCGGCCTCGGCGAAGGCGACCGCCTGCCGGTGCTCGCGCATGAACAGCGACTGGTTGACGAGCAGGGCTATGACGTACGCCCCGAGGCCCCGGTCCCCACTGGCCTTCGCCAGCCGCAGCGCCTGGTGGAAGTAGCGCTGGGCGAGTCCGTGCGCGTCGGAGTCATAGGCGCAGATGCCCGCGATGGCGACCAACCCGCCGGTGGCGCGGTGGAGTTGGCGGCCGGTGGCGTCGGTGTAGCTGCCGCGCAGCAGTGGCGCCGTCTCCGAGTTGAGGAAGCCGACGATCCGGGTGCGGGTCGCTATGCCGCCCGCCTTGCGGTACATCTGCTCGTAGTGGGCGCGGGCCGCGCGCAGCATGTCGATGTCGGCCATGCTCACGAGGTGGCGTCCGCCGCGGGAGACGTCCACGTCCTCGGGCGGGTTCTCCCACTCCCACACGGGCATCACGGCGGGTGTTCCGGTGACGGCCGGGGCACCGAGGATGTGCGGGCGCTGCTGCTCGTCGGAGCGCCACAGGGCGGTGGCACGCTCGACAAAGCCGGACAGCGAGGTGCCGTGCGGGGCGGACGGCTCGCCGGGCACACCGAGGCCGATGTCGTCGAGTGTGACGGGCCGGTGGAGTCGGCCGGCGAGCACCTCGCAGATCAGGTCGGGCACCTGGCCGCGCGGCCGCTGGCCCTTCAACCAGCGTGCCACGGCGGTGTGTTCGTACCTGAGCGCGAGACCGCGCGCCCTCCCCGCCTGGTTGACGTGGGCGGCGAGTCCCGCGTGCGAGATGCCGGCCTCGTCAAGAATCGCGTCGAGCAGAGTGTTGGGCTGCATGGAGGCCCCCCGGGTGGCTCGGTGCCGTCAGACTAGTGCGTCCCGATTCACACGGGGTGTGAAACGAGTGCTCGTATCCGGGCAGTACGCGCACTGTCGCAGAGCGTTTCTGGCCTGTTGACTGAAATGCCTCGCAAGAGGCCGGCCGGGCCGCCGGCTCCCCCTCGTACAGTGCGGCGGCCCGAATCCGCGCCGTCCGCCCAGCTGCCTGCCCGACACTCCGTGGCGGGGCGGACGGCTCCGCCGGTTCGCTCTGCTGGGCTGAGCCGGAAAGCTCGCGGTTCGTTGCCTGGTGCGGGTGCGTTGGGGCTGGGCGCGCCCACGCGGCGGAGCCGCAGAATGTCGCAGCCCCGCGCCCCTAAAAGACTGAAAGCGGGGCGCTGGTGCCTACGTGACCTGATGGGTTACGGAGTGGCCGTGCTGCATCGGGACTCGGGTGCGGTCGTTACGAAGGACCAGTACGGCCACGTCGTCCGTCGGTCTTCCGCCCGAGTGGCGCAGGACTTGGGTGAGGACCGCCCGCAGAACCGACTGAGGTGAGACCGGCTGGGTGCGGGCCGCCTCGGCGAGAACGACCGGCAGCGGGAAGAAGCGGCCCTGGGTGTCGCGGGCGTCCTCGACTCCGTCGGTGTGCAGGAACAGGGTCTCGCCAGGGAGGAGTTGGCCGCAGTGGGTGGCCGTCAGTTCGGCCGGGAGGGGGAACGGGCCGAGCGGAGGCAGTGGTTCAGCGCCGGTGAGCGGTTCCACGCGGCCGGTGCTGAGCAGATACGGCGAGGGATGCCCGCAGTTGAGGGCATACACGTCGCCGTCGCGGCGGATCTCCAGGAGCAGCACGGTGACGAACTCCTCGGCGACCGGGCTGTCGGGGTCGAGCCCCGTCGAGGGGTGCTCGGCACGGGCCCGCTCCCGCAGATGCCGGGCCAGCGCGCGCTCCAGCCGCTTGAGGACGGAGCCGAGTTCGGGCTCGTCGTGCACGGCTTCGCGGAAGCTGCCGAGGACGGCGGCGACGGTTGCGATGGCGCCGAGTCCATGCCCGCGGACATCACCCATGACGATCCGTACGCCGTGCTCGGTGGCGATCACCTCGTACAGGTCACCACCGACACTCGCGCCACGGTCCGCCGAGAGCTGGGCCGCGGCGATGCTCAGCCCGCCGATGCGCGGGGGCAGCGGCCTCAGCAGTACGTTCTGGGCGGCGCCCGCGACCTTGCGGAGCTGTCTGAGCTCTCCCAGCAGCGCCCTCCTGACGTGGAGTATCAGGCCCGTACCGACAGCGAAGAAGACGGCGCTGGTGACGATCCGGGCGCCGAGCCCGTTCTGCTGCGCGAGCGGGCAGGCCATTTTGTACGTGATCGCCATCGCGCCCCAGGCGATGGGCAGAGTAATGCTCAGCGCCCGGCGCAACGGCCTGCGTTCGGCCCGGCGCAGCGGTCGGTCGAGGACGACGCGCGGGCCACGTCTCCGCCTCGTCCGGGGACTTCCGCCGCGCACCGCCCGAGTGAGCCCGGCCCGCAGGCCGTCGCCCCGGCCGCGCGGCCCGAGGCCCGCCCGGGCCAGCACCCGCGAATGCCTCCGGGGCGTTGCCCTGCAGGGAGCCCCAGCCTTGATACGGATCATGCCGATTGGCCCCCCAATAGGCCCTGACAACGCAGACGGCCTCCAAGAGGCCGGTCCGATTCTGTCGACCACATGCCCCGATCGGGCCAGATCGCCCGGAGTTGTCACCCGAATGAGTGAGCCACCGTCGGACACCCGCATTTATGCAGGTGGGGGTCGGGGGAAGCGCCCCAAAGGAGGCCCCAATAGGGGCCCCGCTAGGGGCCCCTAAAGGGGCGCGGGGAACTGCGCGCCCAGCCACGTCCAATCCGCAGCCGACCAACGACGCACAGTTCCCCGGTACTCCCAGCCGGGGGGGCTAGCCCCGCAACACCGCTCCCGTGCGCTCAGCGGCCAGCGCCACCGCCGCGTCGCGAGCGGCCGACGCCTCGTCCACGGTCAGCGTCCGGTCGTCGGCACGGAACCGCAGCGCGTACGCCAGCGACTTCTTGTCCTCGCCGAGCTGCTCGCTGTTCTCGTAGACGTCGAACAGCCGGATGGACTCGAGGAGTTCACCCGCACCCTCGCGCAGCGCGGCCTCGACGTCCGTGTGCGGGAGGGTCTTGTCGACGACCAGGGCCACGTCCTGGGTCGCGACCGGGAAGGTCGAGATCTTCGGGCCCTTGGGGACGCCCGCGCTCGCCTGCTCCAGCGCGTCCAGGTCCAGCTCCATCGCGCAGGTGCGCACGGGCAGGCCCAGGGTCTTCAGGACGCCGGGGTGCAGCTCACCGGCGTACCCGATGACCTTCTCCGTACCGTCGACGACGACCGCGAGTTCGGCGCAGCGGCCCGGGTGCCACGGCCCGTACTGGCCGGAGCGGACGAGGAGTTCGGTCCCCGCCTCGCGGGCCAGGGAGCGCGCGGCCTCGATCGCGTCGGCCCAGTCGGCCGGGCGGCCCTTGCCCCACCAGCCGGCCTGCTCACGGGCGCCCGCGAGGACGACGGCGGCGTGCCGGGGCTGGACGGGGAGCGCGGCCGTGAGGGACGCGATCTCCTCGTCGGTGGGACGGCGGTCGACGGGCAGCCGGCCCGCGACGCGCAGTTCGTCCTGCGGCTGGAAGACCAGGCCCGTCTCGAAGAGCGCGAGGTCGTGGCTGCCGCGGCCGTCGTTGCGGCGCAGGGCGTGAAGCAGGCCCGGCAGCAGCGTCGTACGGAGCGCGGGCTCCTCGTCGGAGAGCGGGTTGACCAGCTTGACGACCTTGCGCTTCGGGTCGTCGGCGGCCAGGCCGAGCTGGTCGAAGACGTGCTCGCCGATGAACGGGTAGTTCAGCGCCTCGACGTATCCGGCACCGGCCAGCGCGCGGCCGAAACGGCGGTGCAGCCGCTGCCGGTCGGTGAGGCCCCGGCCCGCGGGGGGCTTGGGGAGCGTGGAGGGCAGGTTCTCGTAGCCCTCCAGGCGGATGACCTCTTCGGCCAGGTCGTTCGGGTCGGTCAGGTCGGGCCGCCAGGACGGCACGGTGACGATCAGCTCGTCCTGCCCGTAGACGTCGCAGCCGACCTGCTGGAGACGGCGTACGACGGTCTCGCGGCCGTAGTCGACACCGGCCACCTTGTCCGGGTGGTTCGCCGGGATGGTGATGGTGTGCGGCGCGGAGGGCGCGATGACCTCGGTGACCCCGGCGTCGGCGGTGCCGCCGGCGAGGAGCACGAGGAGGTCGACCGTGCGCTGGGCGGCGGCGGACGCGGCCTGCGGGTCGACGCCGCGCTCGAAGCGCTTGGACGCCTCGGAGGCCAGCTTGTGACGGCGGGCGGTGCGGGCGATGGAGAGCGCGTCGAAGTGCGCGGCCTCGATGACGACCTCGGTGGTGGTGCCCTCGGTGTCGTCGATCTCGGTGTTGGCACCGCCCATGACGCCCGCGAGGCCGATGGGGCCGCGGTCGTCGGTGATCACCAGGTCCTCGGCGTCGAGCGTGCGCTTGACGCCGTCCAGGGTGGTGAGCTTCTCGCCCTGCCCGGCCCGGCGCACGCCGATCGCGCCCTGGACGCGGGTGCGGTCGTACGCGTGCAGCGGCTGGCCCAGCTCCAGCATCACGTAGTTGGTGATGTCGACGGCGAGCGAGATCGGGCGCATGCCCGCCTTCTGCAGGCGGCGCTTGAGCCAGATCGGGGAGTGTGCCTCGGGGTCGAGACCCGTCACCGTGCGCGCGGTGAAGCGGTCGCAGCCCATCGGGTCGGAGATCTGCACCGGGTAGCCGAAGGCGTTCGGGGCCGGTACGTCGAGCAGCGCGGGGTCGCGCAGCGGCAGGCCGTACGCGGTGGCGGCCTCGCGGGCCACGCCGCGGATCGACAGGGCGTAGCCACGGTCGGGCGTGACGGCGATGTCGAGGACCTCGTCGACGAGCTGGAGCAGCTCGATGGCGTCGGTGCCGACCTCGTGCTCGGGCGGCAGGACGATGATGCCGCCGCTGCCGTCGTCGCCCATGCCCAGCTCGTCGCCGGAGCAGATCATGCCGTGCGAGGTCTTGCCGTACGTCTTGCGCGCGGCGATCGCGAAGTTGCCGGGCAGGACGGCGCCCGGCAGCACCACGACGACCTTGTCGCCGACGGCGAAGTTGCGGGCGCCGCAGACGATCTCCTGGGGCTCACCGGTGCCGTTGGCGGTGCCGACGTCGACGGTGCAGAAGCGGATGGGCTTCTTGAACTCCGTCAGCTCCTCGATGGTCAGCACCTGGCCGACGACCAGGGGGCCCTTGAGGTCGGCGCCGAGGTGCTCGACGGTCTCGACCTCAAGGCCTGCCGAAATGAGCTTGGCCTGGACGTCGCGGCCGGTCTCCGTCGCCGGCAGGTCGACGTACTCCCGCAGCCAAGAAAGCGGGACCCGCATCAGATCTCCATCCCGAACGGCCGGGTGAACCGGACGTCACCCTCGACCATGTCTCGCATGTCTTCGACGTTGTGGCGGAACATCAGCATCCGCTCGATGCCGAACCCGAAGGCGAATCCGCTGTACTTCTCCGGGTCGACGCCACAGGCGACCAGCACCCGCGGGTTGACCATGCCGCAGCCGCCCAGCTCGATCCAGCCCTCGGACGAGCAGGTCCGGCAGGGGCGGTCGGGGTTGCCGACGGACTCGCCCTTGCAGACGTAGCAGAGCATGTCCATCTCGGCGGACGGCTCGGTGAAGGGGAAGTAGGCCGGGCGCAGCCGGGTCTTCATGTCGGCGCCGAAGAGCGACTGGACCATGTGGTCGAGGGTGCCCTTGAGGTCGGCCATGGTCAGGCCCTCGTCGACGGCGAGGAGCTCGATCTGGTGGAAGACCGGGGTGTGCGTGGCGTCCAGCTCGTCCGTGCGGTACACGCGGCCGGGGCACACGATGTAGACGGGCGGCTCACGGTCGAGCATGGCGCGGGCCTGCACCGGGGAGGTGTGGGTGCGCAGCACGACACCGGACTCGCCGTGGTCGCCCGTGGGCCCCTGGACGAAGAAGGTGTCCTGCATCTGCCGGGCCGGGTGGTCGGGCGTGAAGTTCAGGGCGTCGAAGTTGAGCCACTCCGCCTCGACCTCGGGGCCCTCGGCGACCTCGTATCCCATGGACACGAAGACGTCCGCGACACGCTCCATGAACGTGGTCAGCGGGTGGCGGGCGCCGGCCGGTACACGGTCGTAGGGCAGCGTGACGTCCACCGCCTCCTCGACCAGCACCCGGGCGTCGCGCTCGGCCTCCAGCTCGGCCTGGCGGGTGGCGAGGGCCTTGTTGACCGCGCCGCGGGCCTGGCCGACCACCTTGCCGGCGGCGGCCTTGGCGTGCGGGGGCAGGGCGCCGATCTCGCGGTTGGCGAGGGCCAGCGGCGAGGTGCCGCCGGTGTGGGCGACCTTGGCCTCCTGGAGCGCGTCGAGGTCACCGGCGGCCGCGAAGGCGGCGAGCGCCTCGTCCCGCATGCGCTCGATCTCTTCCGGTTTCAAGGCCTCGACCTCTACAGGGTCGTACGACTTATTCGGTGCCGACATCTCTTCCCGTGCTTCCGGTTGGCTGGCGGATGGTCCCCGTCCCGACTCGGGGGACGCGCATCGTCCCTGAAACGTGAAACGGGGACGCAAAGGTGCCAAAGGCCGAGTCTAACGGGGGTGGGGCCCTGCCCCGGACTGGTGTCCACGGGAGGCCCCGGTACGAATGCGCCCGTGGGGCCTGTTCGGCGCTACTGGAGATACGCCGGGGTGCCCACGGGCAACGTAAATCGGAACTCGGCGCCGCCGCCGGGGGCGCGGCCGACCGTGATGCTGCCGCCGTGGGCCTCGACGATGCCCTTGACGATGTAGAGCCCGAGACCGGTCCCGCCGCGCTTGCTGCCCCGCCAGAAGCGGGTGAAGACGCGGTTCATGGATTCCTCCGGGATGCCGGTGCCCTCGTCGCTCACGGTGACCGACGTAGCAGCGTTGACAGCGTTTTGATCGTCGTCCCGCTCACGCGGTGACGCCGAGGGCGTGACGTCGATGGTGACGGTTCCCTCGCCGTGGCGCACGGCATTTTCGAGCAGGTTGCTGAGCACCTGGTCGATCTTGTCGGGGTCGGCCCACAGCGCGGGCAGCGGCTGCTCGATGCGCAGCAGGAAGCGGTCGGCGGGCTGGCCCGAGGTGACGTACGCCTGGATGTGACGGCCGACGGCCGCGCCGATGTCGACGGGCTGGCGGCGCACTTCGAGGCGCCCGGAGTCGATGCGGGAGATGTCGAGCAGCTCGGCGATGAGCCGCGTCACACGGTTCGCGTCGGCGTCGACGGTCTCCAGCATGAGCTTCTTCTGGTCGTCGGTGAAGCGTTCCCACTTGGCGAGCAGGGTGGCCGTGAAGCCCTTGACCGAGGTGAGCGGCGAGCGCAGTTCATGGGCGACCGTGGCGATCAGCTCGGCGTGGCTGCGCTCGGTGCGGCGGCGGGCCTCGGTGTCGCGCAGTGAGACGACCACGCGGTGGACGGGACCGGTGGGCTTCGTCCGCACATAGCGCGCCGAGACGAGGACCTCACGGCCTCCGTGCAGCAGCAGATTGCGCTCGGGCTGACCGTTGCGGATCGCGAGACCGCCGTACGGGTCGGTCAGCTGCCACCACCTGCGACCCTCAAGATCCTCTAAAGGGAGCGCCGACTCCAGGCGGCGCCCGAGGGCTTCGGAGGCGGGGACGGCGGTGATACGGGCCGCGGCGGCGTTGAAGCAGATCACCCGGCCGTGTTCGTCGGCGACGACGAGTCCGTCGGGGAGGTCGTCGGGGTCGATGCCCAGCGCTCCGAGCCCGGCCGCGGGGTCCACTCCGGATTCGGCTCCGAGGTCGGCTTCGGCCGCGGCGGCGAGATCACCGCGCCGGGACGGGGACGCGGTGGTGCCGCGCACGTCCCGTGCTCGCGGCGCCTTCTGCGCACCGCTCGTGCCGACAGTCATCCCCGTACCCCACCTCTCGTCTGGCGCCGAGGGCCCCCGAGCCCGTCACCCTACTAGCTGTCGGTGACGGAACGGCACCCTCCGGAGGCGCGCTGCGCACGGGCGGATGCGTAGAGACATACGGCCGCGGCCGTGGCCAGGTTCAGACTCTCGGCCTTTCCGTGAATCGGTACGCGCACGACGGCATCGGCCAGCGCGCGCGTCTCCTCCGGAAGCCCCCACGCCTCGTTCCCGAACACCCAGGCCGTGGGCCCGCCCATGGTCCCCTTGTCGAGTTCGTCGTCGAGGTCGTCGTCGCCGGCGCCGTCCGCCGCGAGAATCCGTACGCCCGCGTCCTTGAGCCCCTGGACGGCCCGCTCGACGGGCACACCGACGGCAACGGGCAGATGGAACAAGGACCCGACCGAGGCCCGTACGGCCTTGGGGTTGTAGAGATCGACGGACGCGTCGGTGAGCACGACGGCCTCGGCACCGGCGGCGTCCGCGCAGCGCAGCACGGTCCCGGCGTTCCCGGGGTCCCGGACATGCGCGAGTACGGCGACGAGCTTGGGCCCGGCCTTGAGGATGTCCTCGAACGAGGTGTCCAGGAAGCGGCAGATCCCGACGAGCCCCTGCGGGGTGACGGTCGTCGAGATGTCGGCGATCACGTCCTCTTCGGCGAGGTGCACCCGGGCTCCGGCGTCTTGGGCCTCCCCGATGATGTCGGCGTAACGCTCCGCGGCCTCGACGGTCGCGAAGAGCTCGACGAGAGTGGGGACGCCGTCGGGCCGATGCGCCGCCGCCTCCCGCACGGCCTGCGGCCCCTCGGCCAGGAAGAGCCGCTCCTTGCCCCGGAAGTTCCGCCTCGCCAGCCGCCGCGCGGCAGAGACGCGAGGCGAGCGCGGGGAGATCAACTCGGGTGCGGCAGCCATGGGTTCACCTTCGGAGGGTTACGGAGGGTTGTTCGGTGTCCGCCGCGCCGAGCCGAAGCGACGGCGGAAGCGCTCCCGGCTACGTAGGGGGCTCGCGTGGCGGGGTCGCGGGTGGCAGCGCCCCGTAAGGGGCGCGGGGAACTGCGCGACCAGCCACGATCGACCGGTGGCCACTGAACGGCCGAAACCCCTACGGCGCGGTCGTACTGGGCGGCAGCGCGTGCGGAAACGCACATGGACCCGCAAGCCAAGAGGCAAGCGGGTCCACAGCCACAGCTACATCCGGCTCAAGGCCAGCGCAGCGTCACGCAGCCTTCGGCGCGTTGACGTCCGACGGCAGCGCCTTCTGCGCGACCTCGACGAGCGCGGCGAACGCGTTGGCGTCGTTGACGGCCAGCTCCGCGAGGATCTTGCGGTCCACCTCGATGTTGGCGGCCTTCAGACCCTGGATGAGGCGGTTGTACGTCATGCCGTTCTGGCGGGCAGCGGCGTTGATGCGCTGGATCCACAGCTGACGGAAGTCGCCCTTGCGCTTCTTGCGGTCGTTGTAGTTGTAGACCAGCGAGTGGGTGACCTGCTCCTTGGCCTTGCGGTACAGGCGCGAGCGCTGACCGCGGTAGCCAGAGGCGGCCTCGAGGATCGCCCGGCGCTTCTTGTGGGCGTTGACTGCCCGCTTGACGCGTGCCACTTGTTAACTCCTTGTAGCGGGGCCGTGGTGATCGTCACACGGCCCGAAATCGATGGGGTCCCGGTCCAGACATACGGCGCGCGGCGATCAAATGATCAGGCGCCGATACGTCACTTGCCGAGAAGCTTCTTGATCTTCGCGGCGTCGCCCGGGGCCATCTCGGCGTTGCCGGTCAGGCGGCGCGTCACGCGGGACGACTTGTGCTCGAGCAGGTGGCGCTTGCCGGCGCGCTCACGGAGCACCTTGCCGGAGCCGGTGATCTTGAAGCGCTTGCTGGCACCGCTGTGCGACTTGTTCTTCGGCATAGCGCCGTTCTCTCCTCGTCAGTGGCGTTCCGGTGCCCGGTCGTGAAACCGGGCACGGTGGAACGTCATATGTATGGATTGCCATCCCGGGGCGTGAGCCCTGGGATCAGGCCTCGGCAGATGCCTCGGCCGGAGCCTCGGCGGTCTCGACCTCGGCGGTCTCGGCCTCGTCGGCGATGTCCTCGTCGACGATGTCGGTCTCCGCGGCGTTCTGCGACTTGCCCGGGTTGGCCTTCGCTTCTGCCTTGCGAGCCGCCTGAGCCTCACGGGCCTCGGCCATCGCCTCGGTCTTCTTCTTGTGCGGACCGAGAACCATGATCATGTTCCGGCCGTCCTGCTTCGGGTTCGACTCGATGAACCCGAGGTCCTCGACGTCCGACGCGAGACGCTGCAGCAGTCGGTAGCCCAGCTCGGGCCGGGACTGCTCGCGACCACGGAACATGATCGTGATCTTGACCTTGTCGCCCTGCTTGAGGAACCGGACGACGTGACCCTTTTTGGTGTCGTAGTCGTGCGGGTCGATCTTCGGCCGGAGCTTCATTTCCTTGATGACCGTGTGCGCCTGGTTCTTGCGCGCCTCACGGGCCTTCATGGCCGACTCGTACTTGAACTTCCCGTAGTCCATGAGCTTGCAGACCGGCGGACGTGCGTTCGCCGCCACCTCGACCAGGTCGAGGTCGTACTCCTGCGCAAGCTCCAGGGCCTTGGCAAGCGGAACAATCCCGACCTGCTCGCCGCTGGGACCGACAAGTCGCACTTCGGGAACGCGAATCCGGTCGTTGATGCGGGGCTCGGTGCTGATGGATCCTCCTCGGTAGCACCACACGGCGGTCTGGCGGACAGCCGCGTATGTCTCTGATGACAGTTGGACCAACCACCGCGGGGCATGAAAAATGCCCCGGACGGGACACAGGCGGGGCTCCAAGGAATACCGGAGCACCGCCGCGGTGAACCGCGGGGCGCACATTCGGGCGACTCCACCGTCCGTACGGAACGGTGGTGGCCGCCTGACCGGGTGACCCGCCGTCCCGGAGGATGGTCGGGTGGGAGATCGGAGCCTCCACTTGTGGGCCGAGCACGCTGACATACTTCTTGGCGCGTCCGGCCGGTCGTTACACAAGGTTAGCAGCTCGGGGCAGCCAGGGCTAACCGAAGGCATCCGCGGGTACAGAAGACGGCCAACCAGGGGTGTGTAGGGGTCGCTCCCAGCTACGACCTATCGTGTGATGCATGAGTGACACCCCTCCCCAGACGCCCGACTACGACACCATGACCCGCGACATCGCCGAGGTCCCCGCGGTCGAGGTGATCGTGACGGTCGCCGTCAACCTGATGAGCGCCGCCGCGGTGAAGCTCGGTCTCACCGACGAGGGCGACGAACACAAGGACCTGGACGAGGCGCGCAAGCTGGTGACCGCGCTGGCCGGGCTGCTCGACGCGAGCGCGACCGAGATCAGCTCCTTCCACGCGGCGCCGCTGCGCGACGGTCTGAAGTCGCTGCAGCTGGCCTTCCGCGAGGCGTCGATCGTCCCGGACGAGCCGGGCCAGGGCCCGGGCGAGAAGTACACGGGCCCGGTCTACGGCTAGGACCGCACCGCCAGAACATCAGGAACGTACATAGAGGGGCTCGCCCGGCGGCGTCGCTCCGGCCGGCAGAAATGCCAGGTCGAGGCCGCGCACCAGGCGGGCCCTCAGCGTTTCGTCGGCCGCGAGCCGCTCGCCGAGCGCGCGGGCGGTCTCGGCCGGGGCGGCGGACGGGTCCAGTACGAGGGCGAGGATGCCGTCGGCCTGACCGGGGCCGAGGTGGGCGCGGAGCACCATGGGCTCGGCGGCGACCGCGGCCCGTACCGCGTCGACGACGGCCGGGTCGGCGAGCGGGTCGGCGGACGTACGCCCCTCAGCGAGCGCCAGCAGGGCCGAGCCCGTCAGCTCGTAGGGCACGGGCCCTGCCATGTCGAGCACGATCGTGTCGGCCTTCTCGTGCGCCGCCGCCTGCAGGGCCTGATGCAGGGGTACGGCGACGGGGCGGGCCTCGGGGTCCCAGCGGGCCAGCGACTCGGTGGACGTGAAGGCGGGCAGCGCGGTGCGGCTGCCGGCCTTCAGGGTCGGCACGGCCATGTCGCTGGTCTTCTCGTGGCGCAGCCCCTTCGCGTCCTCCTCGACCTCGCCGAGGACGGCCACGACGGGCACGAGCAGCCGGGCGCCCGTGAGCGCCTCCAGGACGGGCCCTACGGCGGTGCGGTCCTCGGCCCAGGCCGCGAGCGCCGCGCTCAGCCGGGGATCGGCGGAACCGTCGTCGTCGGAGAAGCCGGAGTCGGGAATGTTCTTGTTCGCCACGGTCCCCGACCCTATAGGGGGGATGCTGCTGCGCTTGTGCGGCCCCGGAAACCCGGCAGTGACGGGACTCATCGGTTTCTCAGGTTTCCCTGACACACCTCTAACATTCGTCTAACCGCGGACACAGGCCCGGCATCCAGCATCGCGGGATGGACCGTCACAGAGCACGCGGGCGCCGAGCCCGCCCCTCCCGACGCACGCCAATCCTCTACACCTTGGTGGCCTCCGTCGTCCTTGTGGGCGGTACGGCTGCCGGGACCGTGTACGTGAAGGCGCAGGCGCACGACGGCCCGGGCCTCGTATCGTCGTCGGCGTCGTCGTCCGCGCCCTCGGCGTCGTCCTCGACATCGCCGGCCGTCAGCGAGGAGGCCTCGGTGGAACCTGTGGCGGAGCCCTCGGTTGACTGGGACGCAACTCTCGCCAAGGCGATGAAGGACGTGACCGTGGCGGACACCGCGAAGGTGTCGGTCGCGGTCCTCGACACCGACTCCGGCGAGAGCGCCACGTACGGCGACTCCGCCTTCGACACGGCGAGCATCGTGAAGGTCGACATCCTGGCCACGCTGCTGCTCCAGGCGCAGGACGCGGACCGGCATCTGACGGCGCAGGAGAAGACGTACGCCACGGCGATGATCGAGAACAGCGACAACACATCGGCGTCGGCGCTGTGGCGGATCATCGGCAAGGCGAAGGGGCTCGACGCCGCGAACAAGCGCTTCGGACTCACGGACACCGCGGGCGGCGACAACATGCTGTGGGGGCTGACCCAGACCACGGCCGCCGATCAACTCACCCTGCTCCAGCAGGTGTTCGGGGACGACTCGAAGCTCAGCGAGTCCTCGCAGACGTACCTTCAGGGGCTCATGGGGGAGATCGAGGTCGATCAGCAATGGGGGGTGTCGGCCGCGGCCGACGGCTCCAAGTGGGCCCTGAAGAACGGGTGGCTGGCGCGCAGCACGACCGGGCTGTGGGACATCAACAGCATCGGGCGGGTCACCGTCGACGGGCACGACTATCTGGTGGCGACGCTGTCGAACGGCAACTCGACGCAGGCGAAGGGGATTTCGCTGGTGGAGGCCACGGCCAAGGCCGCCGTGTCCGCGCTCGCGGACGGCCAGGCCTGAGCGTTGGTTCTGTCGCCGCCGTCGTCATAGTTGCGGCCGTATGCGGCTGGTCGCGCCCATGCGGCGGAGCCCCATATGTCACAGCCCCGCGCCCCTTGCGGGGCGCTCCTCCGAGGCGCGCTTACCTTGCGGGGCGCCTTTACCGGGTGTGCTCCGAGAATCTGCGGCCCCGCCACAGCGCCACCGCCGATGCGAGCAGGACCGCGCCGAGGCCGCCGGCGAGTGGGCCCGCCCAGCCGGCGGAGTTGTTGTCGTCCTCGGGGGCGTCGGGGCCCGTACCGAAGTACTTCTCGCCGTACGCCGCCGAGTCGAGGCCCTCCGGCTTGATGCGGGCGGCGGCCTTGATGGCGGCGGCGGGGTCGACGAAGCCGAAGCCGCGGGAGTCGTCGTGGCCGCCGGAGGGGGCGTCGCGGGCGGTGTCTTCCAGAAGCTGTTTGATCTGGGCCGGGGAGAGGCCCGGGTGGGCCGCCTTGACGAGCGCGACCGCGCCGGAGACGAACGCGGACGCCGCGCTGGTGCCCCAGCCCGAGTAGTAGCGGTCGTCCGGGTCGGCGATGACGACGTCGACGCCCGGGGCGCTGACGGTGGCGTACCAGCGGCGGGTGGAGAACGAGGCGCGGGTGCCGTACCGGTCGACGGCGGTCGCGGCGATCACGCCCGGGTACGCGGCCGGGTAGGAGATGTGGTCGCCCTTCTCGCCCCCGTTGCCGGCCGAGGCGACGACGACGGCGCCCTTCTTCAGGGCGTACTGGACGGCCTCGTCCTCGGCGGGTTCGGGGTGGGCTGACTTGGAGTCGTCGCCGAGGGAGAGGTTGATGACGTCGGCGCCGTGGTCGGTGGCCCAGCGGATGCCCTCGGCGAGGGCGTTGCCGCGGGTGTTTCGGGCCTTCGTCCGGGCCGAGTCGCCGTCTTCGAGGATCACCCGGACCGGGAGGATCTTGGCCTTGGGGGCGATGCCCATGACGCCGTCGGCGTTGCCCGCGCCGTGGCCGTGACCGGCGATGATGCCCGCCATGGCGGTGCCGTGCCGGGCCCAGGACCGGTCGCCGCGGGAGGCTCCGAAGCCGACCATGTCCTTGCCGGTGAGGACGTTGCCCGCGAGGTCCGGGTGCTGGGCGTCGACGCCGGTGTCGAGGACGGCGACGGTGATGCCCTTGCCCTTCGTCGTGCGCCAGGCCTCCTGGGTGTGCATCGCGTCGAGGGCCCACTGCTGGGCGCGTATGCCGTCGGCGTGGGCGGCCGTGGACGGGACCAGGGCGAGGGAGGCGGCCAGCAGGACGCTGAGGAGTCCGGTCCTGCGGGTCACTCCGGCCCTGCGGGACGCTCCGGCCTTGCGGGTCATGAAGGCTTCTCCGTGGCCGAGGTGGCGGTCTTGCGAAGGCCTCGCTCCACACGGTCGGCGAGGCCCTGCGCCTCGTGGCCGAGACCCGCCTGGGCCGGGGCCGTGGTGGCGCCGGCCTTCATGGCGTCGGCGGCGGGCTGGGGAGCCGTGACGGTGCGGCCGTCCGCGAAGCCGGAGACGGCGTAGACGACGACGGGGGCGTCGGTGAGGACCGACACCGTCCAGGAGGCGCGCTGGGCGTCGCCGAAGCCCTCGGCGGCGGTGCCCTTCACGGCGTACGGGCGGGGCATCAGGTCGGTGCGGCTGCCCAGGTCCTCTTTCTGGAAGCGAGCCTTCAGGGAGGTCATGGCCGCCGCGTCCGCCTTGGTGAACAGCAGGCCGACGGTGGTGACATGGCTGCGGGTCGCGTCCGTGTAGGTGGCGCGCAGCAGCCGCAGGCAGCCGACCGGGGCGAGGGCCTTGCGCAGCAGCGGGTCGAAGGCGTCCTTGCAGCCGGTGTCCGGAGCGACGGCGATACGGGTCCAGGTGCGGTCGGCGCCGCCGGGGCCCGCGCCGTCGCCCTGCACGGTGGGCGGGAAGAGCTCGTCCACGGGAACGCTGTGCCAGAGCTCCGCGGCCGCCGCGTAGGCGCTGCGCGAACCGGGCCCGTCCCCGCCGTCACCGGTCAGCCAACTCCCCGTCACCGCACCGCCGATGAGCCCGAGCCCGAGGACGACACAGGCCGCAGCTGCGGCCGTACGGGGTCGGGTGCGCCGCCTGGCGACCGGGCGCGTGCCGTCGTCGTACGTCTCCGGCTGCGCGAACGACACGAAGGGGCGCTCCACGCTCGGGGTTGGTGACGGGGTTACTGACGGAGGTGTGGGAACCGTAGGTGTGGGAGCCGGGGGTTTTCCGGCGGGGTCCTCGGCCGGGATGGGCCGCAGCCGCCTGGTGGTCTCGCTGGGCCCCTCCACGGACACGCCGGCACGGCGTGCGGCAGCGGCGGGCGACACACCACGGCCGCTCTCCGCGGTCACGGGCGGCGCGTCCGGGAACCGCGCGGAGGCAGCGGGCGGCGGCGGGCCCACCTGACCGGCCCGGCGCCCGGGCCGCAGCTCGGGAAAACGCCGGGCCTCCACCCCGGCCGCCGACGCGGAGCCCTGCGGGCCACTGGTGGCGTCCGGCGCCGACACCGGCGTATCGGAGGAGGAGTCGAAGAAGTCGAAGGACCTCGCCGGCGCCGGCACACGCGGGCCTCGCCCCGCACCCGACACAGGGCCGCCACCGGACGACCGAGGACCGTCGCCCTCCGCCGTCCCTTCACCCGGCCGGGACCAGGACGAGGACGAGGACGAGCCGAAGGCCTCCCCCGCCGCGGGCGGGTTCACCGGACGGGGCGGAGGGTTGCTGCCCGCCGGTGCGGCCTGGGGGCGGGGCGGAAGCACGGGGCTGCGGGTCGGCGGGGTCGTCGGGCGGGGCGGCGCCAGTGACTCTGCCCGCGCCGCGGTCGCTTCCCGCGACGAGGTCTGTCCCGGCGACGGGACCTCGCGCCCCGCGGTCTCAGCCCACCCTGCGGCTTCGCCTCGCGACGCGGGCTCTCCCCGAGAGTCGGTCCCGTCCGGCACGAACGACTCTCCCGACGTCGGAGGCCGCTCCGGGCGAGGTGGGGTCGCCGGGCCGGGCGGAGACGTAGGAGGACTGGACGGAGGCATGGGACCGGCCTGGTCCGCCGGGCCGGACGGAGTCCGCGAACGGGACGGAGCCGAGGAACCGGACGAAGTCGGCGAACCGGACGGAGCCGAGGAACCGGACGAAGTCGGCGAACCGGACGGAGTCGAAGAACCGGCTGGAGTCGAGGAACCGGGCGGAGTCGAAGAAGACGATGCCGAAGAACCGGGCGGAGTCGACGGACGCGGGGGGATGGAGGCGCGGCGCGCTTCCGTGCTCATGGACCCCCCGTTTCCTCGTACCGGGCTGTCGGACCGCCGCGGAGCTCGGCGGGGCCGTTTCACAGGTGCGGAAGGGAAACCGCCACGGGCACGCATACCCGCACCGGTGGACCGTCACCCCGGGCAGAGCCCGTCGGGACAAGGTCGTTCCTCCCTGCGTGCGCGTCACTCTACGGGTTGACCCTGGCCCGGAGGGAACCAGTCCGGGGCCCCGGGGCATCTGCCCGGAACGTCCCCCTACCCTGCGGTAATCGAGTCTGGCAGGCTTCGGTCATGACTGCCCGCGCCGCAGACCGGGCCCGTTACGACCGGGCCACCGCTCACCTCGACGCCCCCGTCGCGATCGTGGACCTGGAGGCCTTCGACGCGAACGCGGACGATCTCGTCCGCCGGGCCGGCGGCAAGCCGATCCGTGTCGCCAGCAAGTCCGTCCGCTGCCGCACCCTGCTCGAACGTGTCCTGGACCGGGACGGCTTCGCGGGAATCATGTCCTTCACCCTCGCCGAGTCCCTGTGGCTGGCGAGGTCCGGCTTCGACGACGTACTGCTCGCCTATCCCTCGGCGGACCGCAAGGGCTACGCCGAGCTGACCAGCGACCCCAAGCTCGCCGCCGCCGTGACCGTCATGGTCGACGACCCGGCCCAGCTCCGTCTCATCGACGAGGCCCGGCAGGGCGGCACCGAAGTCGTGCGCGTCTGCCTGGAGTTGGACACCTCCCTCAAGCTGCTCGGCGGGCGGGTCCGCGTCGGCGCCCTCCGTTCGCCGCTGCACTCCCCCAGCCAGGTCGCCGACATGGCCCGCGCCGTCGTCCGGCGGCCGGGGTTCAAGCTCGTCGGGATCATGGCCTACGAGGGTCATATCGCCGGCGTCGGGGACTCGGTCGAGGGAAGGCCCCTGCGCTCGCGTGCCGTCCGGCTGATGCAGGCCACCGCCCGCAAGGAGCTCGCCCAGCGGCGGGCCGACGTCGTCCGCGCCGTACGGGCCGTGGAGCCCGACCTCGAGTTCGTCAACGGCGGCGGCACCGGCAGCGTCCAGCACACGGCCGCCGAGGACGCGGTCACCGAGATCGCGGCCGGCTCCGGGCTCTATGTGCCGAGGCTCTTCGACAACTACACCTCGTTCACCGGGCGCCCCGCCGCGCTGTTCGCCCAGCCCGTCGTCCGCCGGCCGGGCGTCGGGATCGTGACGGTCCTCGGCGGCGGTTACCCGGCCTCGGGCGCTCCGGGCCGCGACCGGCTGCCGGTCCCGTACCTCCCGGAGGGGCTGAAGTACGACCCTCAGGAGGGCCCCGGCGAGGTGCAGACACCGCTGCTCGGCTCCCCGGCCGACGATCTGCTCATCGGCGACAAGGTGTGGTTCCGGCACGCCAAGGCCGGCGAACTGTGCGAGCGGTTCGACACGCTGCATCTGGTGGAGGGCGATGCGGTGACGGCCACGGTCCCGACGTATCGCGGCGAGGGCCACACCTTCCTGTGACCCGGTCCACTTGCCTGTGATCCGGTTCACTTCCTCCTTGTGACCCGGTTCACTTCGACGGGCCGATGCTGCTGCCCACGCCCCCACCCGTGTCCGCGTCGCCCACCGGCCGGATCCCCTTGGTGATCCTGTCCATGTCGGTGAGCGGCGGGCCGTCGGGTCCCGCGTCGAAGGCGAAGCGGACGATGACGAGCGACTCCGAGCCCACGCTGGACGGAAAGGCCAGCGATTCGACGTAACCGCCGGGCCCCACCCGGGTTTTGACCTTCCACCGCACGAAGTACCCGGCACGTCCGGCGACGGCGACCTGGCCCGACTTCACCTCCTGGTGGGACGTGATGCCCTTGAAGGGGCGGTTGTCGATGAGGTCGCGGTCGTACGAGCTCTTCGCGGCGTCCTCGATGTCCTGCTGGGCGAGGGCCTTCGGGGACTTCTCGTCGTTCCCCGTGACCGTGCGCGAGATGACCCGGCCGTGCCGGCAGAGGCCGGGGTCGCCCGGGCAGTCGTACGTGCCCGGAGTCGTCATCACGATGTCGTGCTCGGCGACGTACTGGGGTCTGACCCAGCCGTCGAGCAGCGGCAACGTGATGCCGTTGAGCTCGTCCACGACGACGGACGGGTCGTCCGGCGAGGGTGCGGAGGTGGACGCCGAGGGCGACGGGGTGTCGCTCGCGGTGGGGGACACCGCGGTCGTCGCGGTCGTCGTCTCGGTCGTCGTCGCCGCCGCGTCGCCGCCGCCGTCGTCCCGGCGGAGCAGGACGGCGCCCGTGACGATCGAGGCGACGAGGACGACTCCGGCCACGGAGAGCGCGACGGCCTTGGCGCGGCCGGAACCGCCCCCTCCGGGGGACTCCGGCTGCGTCAACGGCAGTTGGGGCGCCTCGGGCTGGCGCCGGTGGTCGGTCCACGCGGTCCCGTCCCACCAGCGCTCGACGAGCGGGTACGACGGATCGCGGTACCAGCCGGGCGGAGGCGTCATGCTCATCCCCAAACTCTAGGACGAGCCCCGAAGATCAGTACACGGTGTCCGCCCGGTCGGGCACGACCGAACCGTCCTCCCTCAGTACCGGGCCTTTGGTCCCGTCAGGCTCGTTGTACGCGGTGGTCGAGCACGGGTAGGGATCCCGCCTGCGCGGCAGCGGCTCGATGAACATCGGGTTGATCACCCAGCGGCCGTCGGCGTCGTCGTACGCCCGGCACATGAGTTCGTTCTTGTTGCGGTTGAGGACGAGGTGCGCGCCGGTGGCGTCGCCGACGAACGTGACGTCGGTGTCGGCGTCGCCGCCCGCGATCGCGGTGCGGTGGCGCCGGTCCTGCTTCTGCCAGGCGGTGGCGCCGCGCACTCCGTAGATCTCCTGGTTGATCCAGCAGCGCTTCCCGTCGATGTACGGGATGGCCTCGCCCCGGCTCGCCGGTACGTCGCCGCAGCCCTGGTTCCAGGTGGTGATCCGCCCGCGCCGGTCGAGGACGGAGCGGATCGCGATCGTGTGCCGGGCGTCGACGCCGACGCCGCGCGACCAGACCTCGGTGACGGGTTCGGATCCCGCCGAGACGATGTAGACGTCGAATCCGGCTCTTTGGAGCGTACGGATCAGATCGCGCTGCTGGTCGTAGTAGCGGACGTACGCCGGGATCGTGTGGGTGCCGAGGGTCTGCGTCGAGCCGACGGGCGCCGCGAGGGCCGCCTTCCGTGCCTGTCGGGCGTACGAGGTCAGCTCGGCGGTCGTGTGTCCGGCGAACAGCTGGGGCACCCAGGCGTACTGCGGGACGGTGCGCCGGTGGTTCCAGTCGCCGGCGAAGGCGGCGGCGCCGCTCATGGTCCGCCCGTCCTCGCGGATCTCGAAGATCTCGTCGGTGCAGCGGGTGTTCGTGGCGGTCGGCAGGGGCGCGCCCACGGGTACGCCGGTGCCGCAGGCGGCGGTGAGGGCGGTGTTCGCCCCGTCGGTGAGCCATTCGCTGGTGGCCTGCCAGTCCGCCGGGCGCAGGATCTTGTCGTGTTTGAGGGCCCAGGCGAGGGTGGCGTCGGTGACGTCGTTCTTGGTGACCGTGTTGTCCCAGTCGAAGGCGGCGACCGGCCGCCGGCCCAGGCCGACGTGCCCGGCGCAGGTGCCCCGTTCATCGATCACCTGCTGGAGGTGGGCGCGGTTGTCGCCGTACCAACTCCCGGACAGTCGGGGGCAGTCCGGGCTGACCAGGCTGACCGGGCTGACCGGCGGTGCGGCCTCGGCCGGTGCGGCCGCCAGGGCGGCGGCCGCGACCAGGGTCCACGCGAAAACGGATCGGCATCGCATGGGACGTACATACACCGAGGTGATCTACAGGGGCGTGACGTACGCGCCCGAGATTCCGCCGTCCACCAGGAAGTCGGTGGCGTTGACGAAGGAGGAGTCGTCGCTGGCGAGGAACGCGACCGCCGCGGCGATCTCGTTCGCCTCGGCGAACCGCCCGACCGGGATGTGCACGAGCCGCCGCGCGGCCCGCTCCGGGTCCTTGGCGAACAGCTCCTGGAGGAGCGGGGTGTTCACCGGCCCGGGGCACAGGGCGTTGACCCGGATGCCCTCGCGGGCGAACTGGACGCCCAGTTCGCGGGACATGGCCAGGACGCCGCCCTTGGAGGCCGTGTACGAGATCTGCGAGGTCGCCGCGCCCATCCGGGCCACGAAGGACGCCGTGTTGATGATGGAGCCCTTGCCCTGGCGCCGCATGTAGGGGATCGCGGCCTTGCAGCACAGGTAGACGGAGGTGAGGTTGACCTCCTGGACGCGCTTCCAGGCCTCCAGGCCCGTCTCCAGGATGGAGTCGTCGTCGGGCGGCGAGATGCCCGCGTTGTTGAAGGCGATGTCGACGGAACCGTAGGTGTCGTACGCCGTCTTGAAGAGCGCCTCGACCTGCTCGGGGTCGGTGACGTCGACCTTGACGAAGATCCCGCCGATCTCCTCGGCGGCCGCCTTGCCGCGCTGCTCGTCCACGTCGCCGCAGACGACATGGGCGCCCTCGGAGGCGAGCCGGCGCGCGGTGGCGAGGCCGATGCCGCTGCCGGCGCCGGTGATGACGGCGGTACGGCCGACGAGACGGCGGCAGATGTTTCCCTCGGTGGCTTCGGTCACTGTGCGGGGCCCTCCGTGCTGATGAAGACGTTCTTGGTTTCGGTGAAGGCGGTGAGCGCGTCCGGGCCGAGTTCGCGGCCGATCCCCGACTGCTTGAAGCCGCCGAAGGGGGTCCAGTAGCGGACGCTGGAGTGGGAGTTGACGGACAGGTTCCCGGCGCGGACGGCTCCCGAGACGCGCAGCGCCCGGCCCACGTCGCGGGTCCAGATGGAGCCGGAGAGGCCGTAGTCGGTGGCGTTGGCGAGGCGGATCGCGTCGGCCTCGTCCTCGAAGGGCAGGACCACGGCGACGGGGCCGAAGACCTCTTCGACGGCCACGCGCGCGTGGGGCTCGACCTCGGTGAGGACGGTCGGCGGGAACCAGAAGCCGGGGCCTTCGGGCGCCTTGCCGCGGATGCCGGGCGCGTCGGCGTCGACGTACGACCGTACGCGCTCCAGCTGCGCCCGGGAGATCAGCGGGCCCATCTGCGTCTGCTCGTCGGACGGGTCGCCGACGACGACGGATTCGACGGCGGGGGCGAGGAGTCCGAGGAAACGGTCGTACACGGAGCGCTGGACGAGGATGCGGGTGCGGGCGCAGCAGTCCTGGCCGGAGTTGTCGAGGAAGGACATGGGGGCGGCGGCCGCGGCGGCCTCGATGTCGGCGTCGGCGAAGACGATGTTGGGGCTCTTGCCGCCGAGTTCGAGGGTGACGCGCTTGAGGAGGGCCGAGCCCTTCGCCAACACCTGTTTGCCCACGGTCGTTGACCCGGTGAAGACGATTTTCGCCACCCCCGGGTGCTCGACCAGGGCGTTGCCCGCGACGGGTCCCGCGCCCGGCAGCACTTGGAAGAGGTGCTCGGGAAGGCCCGCCGCCAGGGCGAGTTCGGCCAGTCGCAGGGCCGTCAGGGGGGTCGTCTCGGCGGGCTTGAGGATGACCGCGTTGCCGGCCGCGAGCGCGGGGGCGGTGCCCCAGGCCGCGATGGGCATGGGGAAGTTCCAGGGCGCGATGACGCCCACGACCCCGAGCGGTTCGAGGATCGTCACGTCGAGGCCGCCCGGGACCGGGATCTGGCGGCCGGTGAGCCGCTCCACTCCCCCGGCCGCGTAGTCGAGCAGATCACGGACGTTGCCCGCCTCCCAGCGGGCGTTGCCGAGGGTGTGACCGGCCTCGCGGACCTCAAGGCGGGCCAGTTCTTCGAGGTGGTCGTCGACGGCGACGGCGAAGCGGCGCAGCAGCCGGGCGCGGTCGCCGGGAGCCAGGGCCGCCCATGCGGACTGCGCCTTCGTCGCCCGTACGACGGCGGCGTCCACGTCCTGCGCGGTGGCGCCCGGCACCGTGGCGATGACTTCTTCGGTCGCGGGGTTGAGTACGGGAAGCTCGTACGGGTCGGACAGCCCGTACCGCTCGGCCTGCTGGGACTGCTCGGACAAGAAGGGCCTCACATGCGTTCGAAGGAGCGGCGCAGCTCCCAGTCGGTCACCGCGGCGTCGAAGGCGTCCAGCTCGACGCGTGCCATGTTGCGGTAGTGCGCGACCACCTCGTCGCCGAAGGCGGCCTTGGCGATGGGGCTGTTCTCCCAGAGCTCGGCGGCCTCGCGCAGGGTGGTGGGCACGTGCTCGTACTCGGCGGTGTACGCGTTGCCCGCGCACGGCTCCGGCAGCTCCAGCTTCTGCTCGATGCCGTACAGACCGGCCGCGACGAGTCCGGCGACGGCCAGGTGCGGATTGACGTCACCGCCGGGCAGCCGGTTCTCGAAGCGCATCGAGCGGCCGTGGCCGACGACGCGGAGGGAGCAGGTGCGGTTGTCGTACCCCCAGGCGACGGCGGTCGGCGCGAAGGAGCCGGGCTGGAAGCGCTTGTACGAGTTGATGTTGGGCGCGTAGAGGAGCGAGAAGTCGCGCAGGGCCGCCAGCTGTCCGGCGAGGAAGTGCCGCATGACGTCCGACATGCCGCCGGGGTCCTGTGCGGAGCCGGCCATCACATTCGTGCCGTCCGCGTCGGTGAGCGAGAGGTGGATGTGACAGGAGTTGCCCTCGCGCTCGTTGTACTTCGCCATGAAGGTGAGCGAGACGCCCTCCTGGGAGGCGATCTCCTTGGCGCCGGTCTTGTAGATGGCGTGCTGGTCGCAGGTGACGAGGGCCTCGTCGTACTTGAAGGCGATCTCGTGCTGGCCGGGGTTGCACTCGCCCTTGGCGGACTCGACGGTCAGCCCCGCGGCCTGCATGTCGTTGCGGATGCGGCGCAGGAGGGGCTCGATGCGCCCGGTCCCGAGCACCGAGTAGTCGATGTTGTACTGATTGGCAGGGGTCAGCCCTCGGTAATGGGCGTCCCAGGCCTGCTCGTACGTGTCCTTGAAGACGATGAATTCGAGCTCGGTGCCGACCTGGGCGGTGTAGCCGAGTTCGGCGAGGCGGTCGAGCTGGCGGCGCAGGATCTGGCGGGGCGCGGCCACGACCGGGGAGCCGTCGTTCCAGGCCAGGTCGGCGATGAGCAGGGCGGTGCCCTCGTTCCACGGGACGAGCCGTAGGGTGCTGAGATCCGGGTGCATGGCAAAGTCGCCGTAACCCCGGTCCCAGGAGGACATGTCGTACCCGTCGACGGTGTTCATCTCGGTGTCGACGGCGAGGAGGTAGTTGCAGCCCTCCGTACCGTGCTCCAGGACCTCGTCGAGGAAGAAGCGCGCGGCGAACCGTTTGCCCTGGAGCCGCCCCTGCATATCGGGGAAGGCCAGGACTACCGTGTCGATCTCGCCGCCCGCGACGAGGGCGTGCAGCTCCTCGACGGCGAGCGGGGGTGTGCGGTCTGCCACCGGAAAAGCCTCCTTGGGTCAGCCGAGAGCCATAAGGTATTGCCGAGAACCATTGCTTGGGAAGGGGGCACGACCAGATGACGCAGGCGGGTCCTGACAGTGGTCCGGCGAGCGGTCCGGGGAGCGGTCCGGGAAGCTTGGGCGACGGGCTGACGCCGGTGCTGCGCCCGGTGCGGGCGGGCAACGGTTTCGAGGAAGCCCTGGAGCAGATCCTCCAGGTCGTCCGGCTCGGCCTGGTGCCGGGCGGCGAACGGCTGCCCGCCGAGCGGGAGTTGGCGGAGCGGCTCGGGATCAGCCGGGTGACGCTGCGCGAGGTGCTGAAGGTGCTCCAGGACCAGGGCCTGGTCGAGTCGCGGCGCGGCAGGTACGGCGGGACCTTCGTGGTGCCGAGGACCGACGCGCCCGGCGAGCAGGAGCTGCGGCGGCGGGTCGCCGAGGTCGACATCGAGGACGTGCTGCGCTTCCGCGAGGTGCTGGAGGTGGGCGCGGCGGGACTGTGCGCCGCACACGGGCTCGACGACGACCAGGCCGACCGGCTGCGTGAGGCGCTCGCCCGCACCCACGACGCGCCGCTGGCCGACTACCGGCGCCTGGACACGATGCTCCACCTCACCCTCGCGGAACTGTGCGGCTCCCCGTCGCTGACGGCCCAGTACGCGGCCGTCCGTGCCTCCGTCAACGACCTCCTCGACTGCATCCCCCTTTTGGTACGGAACCTGGAGCATTCCCAGCGGCAGCACACCGCGCTGGTCGAGGCGGTGCTCGACGGGGACGCGGACGGGGCGCGGGAGATGATGCGGGAGCACTGTGCGGGAACGGCGGCGCTGCTGCGGGGGTTCCTGACGTGACGGGACCTTGCTTCCGCGGGACCGGCCACGCAAAGGTATAAGCCTGTTCCATTGATGTCCGACAAGTGAGGGAGACAGCGTGGGCAGGCCGCTGATCGGTGTGAGTACGTATCTGGAGTCCGGGGCGCGCTGGGGGGTGTGGGAGCTGGAGGCGGCGCTGCTGCCGGCCGGTTATCCGCGGCTCGTGCAGCGGGCGGGCGGGCTCGCCGTGATGCTGCCGCCGGACGACCCGGCACAGGCGGCCGCGACCGTCGCCCGCCTCGACGGGGTGGTCGTCGCGGGCGGCCCCGACGTCGACCCCGTCCGCTACGGCGCCGAGCGTTCCCCGCGTACGGGGCCGGCCGCGCCCGAGCGTGACGTCTGGGAACTCGCCCTGATCCGGGCCGCGTTGGCCTCCGGCACGCCGCTGCTCGGGATCTGCCGGGGCCTGCAACTCCTCAACGTCGCCCTGGGCGGCACGCTCGTCCAGCACATCGACGGGCATGTGAAGGATGCCGGTGTCTTCGGGCACCACGAGGTGACGCCCGTGCCGGGAAGCCTGTACGCCGGTGTCGTCCCGGAGGTGACCGCCGTGCCCACGTACCACCATCAGGCGGTGGAGCGTCTCGGCGATGGCCTGCGGGCCTCGGCCCATGCGGCGGACGGGACGGTGGAGGCGATCGAACTCCCCGGCTCCTCGTGGGTGTTGGGGGTCCAATGGCATCCGGAGGCGGGCGAGGACCTGCGCGTCATGCGGGCCCTGATCGAGTCTGCGTAAGCCAGACCACCGGTTTCTCGCCCCCGCCGCCCCTACCCGTCCCATCCCGTTCCTGGGGCTCCGCACCAGACCCCGTTCGGTTGTGTGTCGGGTGCGGGTGGGTGGGGGCTGGTCGCGCAGTTCCCCGCGCCCCTTAAGGGGCGCGGGGAACTGCGCAGTCTTTTAGGGGGGTCTGGGGGCGCAGCCCCCAAGGATGGGACGGGTAGGGGCGGCGGGGGCGAAAACACCCGGCCTCGGCTACATGCCCCGCGTCAGCGACAGTAGGTCTCGGGCCGGGCCCGTGGGGCGATGGCCCGTTGGCCAGACGGCGCGGAGGGAGCGGGCGAGTTGGACGTCGGCGAGGGGGATGTTCACCAGACGGTGGGCCGAGAGTTCCTCGCCGAGTGCCAGCTCGCTCAGGACGGCGGGCCCGGCGCCACTGACCGCGGAGGCCTTGACCGCCGTGGTCGAGGAGAGCTCGATGAGAGGCCGGGCAAGGCCACCCAGCGCGGTGTCGAGGACCTGACGCGTACCCGACCCCTCCTCCCGGAGGATGAGCGGCGTAGCCGCCAGCTCGGCGGCGGACAGGGGCGCCCGGCGACGCGCCCAGCGATGTCCGGGTGACGTCACCACGATCAGCCGGTCGTGGGCGATCACCGTCGAGTCCAGACCCGCCGGAACCGACAACCCCTCGACGAAGCCCAGATCCGCCTCACCGGCGAGGAGCCGTTCCGCGACGACGGCCGAGTTCCCGGCGAGCAGCGACACCGCCGTGTCGGGCCGCTGCGCGCGCAACGCGATCAGCCAGCCCGGGAGCAGATACTCGGCGATGGTCATGCTCGCGGCGACCCGAAGCCGCGAGTCCCGCCGGTCCCGCAACGCCTGCGCCCCCGCGTCGAACGCCTCGGCCGCCTCCACCACCCGCCGCGCCCAGTCCGTGACCAGCGCCCCCGCGTCGGTGAGCCGCGACCCGCGCGGCGACCGGTCGACGAGGGCCACTCCCAGCTGCCGTTCCATGGAGCGGATCCGGCTGCTGGCCGCCGGCTGGGTGATCCCCAGTTCGCGCGCGGCCCGCCCCAGACTCCCGAGGCGCGCCACGGCCAGCAACAGCTCCATCGCCCCCAGGTCCGGCACCCGGTGCGCGATCCCGACCGCGGACGACTCCCCGCCTCTGCTCCCGGTCGCCCCAGTCCCAGCCGCCTCTGCTCCGGTCGGCCCTTCCGCGTTGCCCATAAACCCAGCTTATGCCCCCATAGAACGACACTCCCTGGTGGGGAGCGCGGCGCCACGCGACCGTGGGGACATGGTCACCGCAGCCCAGCCCCTCACCCTCCGCAAGGCCGGAACCCCCCGCACCTCGGGAACCCCTCGCGCCGTCGCCGTCCGGCACCTCGGCCCCAACTGGTACGCCTCGGTGATGGGCACCGCGATCGTGGCCACGGCGGGCGCCGGACTCCCCGGGGACGTTCCGGGCCTGCGAACCGTCTGCACCGCCGTATGGGCGCTCTCACTCGCGGTGCTCGTGACCCTGCTCGCCGCCCGCGCGCTGCACTGGACGCACCACCGCGACCAGGCCCGCGCCCACCTCCTCGACCCGGCCATGGCCCCCTTCTACGGCTGCCTCTCCATGGCCCTGCTGGCCGTCGGCGGCGGCGCCCTGGTCGTGGGCCAGGACTGGATCGGAACCGGGGCGGCCGTCGCCCTGGACGCCGTCCTGTTCACCGCCGGTACGGTCGTCGGGCTCGTCGCCGCCGTGGCCGTGCCGTACCTCATGGTCGTACGCCATCGGATCGAGCCCGGCCAGGCGACACCGGTCTGGCTGCTCCCGCTCGTCGCGCCCATGGTCTCGGCCGCCCTCGGCCCCCTCCTCGTCCCCCATCTGCCTTCCGGACAGGCCCAGGAGACTCTCCTCCTTGCCTGTGTCGCGATGTTCGGACTGAGCCTGCTGGCCACCTTCGTGATGCTGCCGGTGATCTTCGCCCGGCTCATCACCGGGGGGCCGCTGCCGCTCGCGCTCACCCCGACCCTGTTCCTCGTGCTCGGCCCGCTGGGCCAATCGACCACCGCCGTCGGCAAGTTCGCGGACTTCGCGCCGGGCGTGGTGCCCGCCCCGTACGACCAGGGGTTCGGCATGCTCACCGTCCTCTATGGCGTCCCCGTGATGGGCTTCGCGCTGCTCTGGCTGGGGCTGGCCACCGCGATGGTGCTGCGGGCCCGCCGCCGGGGCATGGGTTTCGCGATGACCTGGTGGGCGTTCACGTTCCCGGTGGGGACCTGTGTGACCGGCGCCGAGGGGCTGGCCCGGCACACCGGCCTGGTCGCCTTCGACGGGCTGGCGGTCGCCCTGTACGTGCTGCTGGTGGCCGCCTGGTCCGTGGCCGCCTTCCGCACGGCACGCGGCCTGCTCAGTGGTGAGCTGCTCGCAGCGCCTCGATGAAAGTAACCTCTTGCGTCGCGTCTCCAGCCTTCACCTGCCCTCAACGTGTTGTCGCGGCTATTGGTGCCGCGAATTGATCAACGCTTCCGCCCACTCAGGTGAATGGGCCCGACGTGCCGCATCTCTGATCTGTTGGTCGCTCATGTCTGAGACGAGCTGGTGCGACTCATGTATGCCGTCTCCGTTGCCGACGTGGAGCATCATCAAGAACCAGGTCAGTGAGCGAACCGCGTCTCTGTCCGTACCGACCGCGTCCCGGTAGCGGACAGCGGTGGCGAACATCGAAGGCCCATGTCCGCCCTCTGCCGCCCGCTCGTACCAGGTCAGTGCGTCAACCTCACGGCCGAGCTCGCTGAACCACTCGCCGAGTACGCCGGCAGCCTCCGGCACGTCCTGCTCCGCTGCTGTCATCAGCAACGTCATCACTGCCTGCGGGCTCATATGATCAGTCGCCGTGTCCATGAGGTGCATCATCGCCAGGTTGAACATGGCGTGGCTGTCACCTGCCTCGGCCGCCAAGGTGAAGAGCCGCTCCGCACGCTGCGGGTCGCGCTGCGTACCGCGGCCTGTCGCCAACAAGTGGCCCAGACCGCGCTGCCCGGCAGGATGGCCCTGCTCAGCCGCGAGTGTGAAATGCAGCAACGCCGTCACAGCGTCTTCGTCGTACTCCAGCGCGACGCCACCCAAGAGGCTTCGCGCTTCCAGATCGCCCGCCTCCGCCAGCGCAGCGAGTGGCCCCCGTAGCTCATCGAGCCTTGCCTTCGCATCATGGTCCCCCCACTGAGCAGCGGCCAGAGCCCGTTGAGCGCTGCCCAGGACGTCGGTTGAAGGGGCGGATTCGGAAGACATCTACTCTCCAGCGGTCGGTGTCAGCGGAGAGGCACCGTAGCAACAGCCCACACGGATAACCCAGATGCGGTCGCGCGACCAGGGTCGGCGCACACGGCCTTGGAGGATCTCCCCCGCAAGCCGTGGACGTACTGCACAATCCGGAACGAGAGCCTGTGCTGAGAGCGGCAGAGCCTCCTGATTGGTGAGTGACCGACGTCGATGCAGAGGTCTGTGAGCACGGCTTGGCATGGATCAAGTCACCGTTCCTACGGCTGGCCGCTCCCCCTGAGCGGAACGAGGGCTTGATCCAGGTCAAGCCGTGCTTCCGGGGCCGGAGATCGGGAGGGGACAGGGTGACTAGGACGTGGTGGCTCATGCGCGGAGACGTTCGGATCGGTGAGCTCCGCCAGTACGGGATCGACCAGCCGACGTACTTGTGCCACTTCGTGCCCGGACCGGGTTGGGAGGCCGTCAGGGCGCCGTTCGAGGCGTGGGCGGCCGTACAAGGACCTGACCCCGACGGGAGTAGGAACGCGGAGGCCATCCGCCCCCTGATGGATCTGGAACTGACCCTGCACCCCTCGGACGGGGGCGCGCCGCTGGGCTGCTTCAGGGACTGCATCCTGCGCATCTACGGGAACACGGCGCGCCTCCGCCACTGATCGACACAAGCCATACAAATCGGCCCGGCCGGCGAGAAGTTGCTGCCTCTGACGGTCAAGAACACCGCGCCGGTTCCAGCGGGTCGCAGCCGGGAACCACGGGGAACGGCAAGCCTGGGCTGCGCTCTGACCAGGTCTCGGCATGCCTCAGCCGGCCGCCGGCAAGAAGAGCAGACTGTGCACATGCAGCTCCCTCCCGACGCCGTCGCGTCCACCGTGCTGATCGAGGTCGTGAGGATCTCCGCCCTGCCGGCCAAGAAGGGTGCGCCCTACCCCGGCAGGGCGGTCGCCCACTGGACCGGGAGCGAGGCCGCCAAAGCCCTGACTTTGATCGAGAACCTGCCCGGCAGCCAACAGCACCGCTGCGGCTTCTCGCCAGGCTGGAGTGTCCGAGCGTACGAGGACTCTCTCGACCTGGCGCTATTCGAGGCGGCGTTCTGTTTCAGTTGCCACGAGGTCCGCATGCACGGAACGGCAGTGCCAGCCGCGCTGGCCACGCAGTTCTTCGACGTGGACACCCCGCCGGCCCAGGCCCTCCTGGACCTCTTCCGCGCGGCAACCACGTAGCCGGCTGGCCGGATGAGCTCGGGCAGACGTACGCGCCCGCGCTTCCAAGCCGAGGTCTCCGGCTCCAGGTAGGTGTGGATGTACCGGCCACCTCGGCTCTCGATGAACTGACGTCGCCTACATCCAGCGATGCGCTGCTCGCAGCGCCTCGCCGAGCACCCGGGGCGCTTGCGCCAACGACGGCCCGTACCAGGTGAGTCGGCGGCCGTCGACGAGCGCGCAGGGCATGCCCTCGAAGGCTTCGGGTCCGTCGTCGGCGGTGAAGCGGTACGGCTCGTCGGGCAGGACGACGAGGTCCGGGGCCGTGGCCCTGAGTTCGGGGAGCGGGATGCGGGGGTAGCGGTCCTCGTGGTGCGCGTACACGTTGTCCACGCCCAGCCGGGCCAGCACGTCCCCGGCGAAGGTGTCCCGGCCCAGGACCATCCAGGGCCGCCGCCAGACCGGCACGATCGCGGTCGTGCGGCGGTCGGGAGCGGGCAGCTCCGACCACGCCGTCTCCGCCTCGTCGAGCCAGCGCGGCCGGCTGCCCGCGCCGCACGCGTCCAGCACCCGCGCCAGCTCGCGGAAGGCTCCCGGCACATCCCGCACCTCGGTGACCAGCACCTCGATTCCCGCCTCCCGCAGGGCGGTCAGATCGGGCTCGCGGTTCTCCTCCTCGTTGGCGACGACCAGATCGGGCGCGAGCCGCACGATCCGGTCGACCCCGGGATTCTTGGTGCCCCCGATCCGTACGACATCGAGGTCCGCGGGATGGCTGCACCAGTCCGTCGCGCCGACCAGGGCCCCGGGGACGGAGACGGCCACGGCCTCGGTGAGTGAGGGCACGAGCGAGACGACACGCGGTGCGGCTCGCGGTACGGCGCGTGTCACGGCCGTACGCCCCAAGTCGTGATCAGCGGATAGGAGTTGACGGCGAAGTCGGGGTCGTCGAGGAGCCGCATGCAGTCGGCCAGCTGCTCCTCGGTCAGGCCCTTCTCGACCAGGCGGCCGGCCAACTGGCGGATGTTGACCTGGTGCAGACGGGTGCCGGACGAGCCGCCGCGCCAGGACTCGGCGTACGTGGCGGACGCCACCTCGGTCAGACCCGCCCGGCACAGCGCCGCGTAGGCATGCGCGCCCCAGCGCATGTCGGCGCCGGCCGCCGTGATGATGCCCATCACCGCGTCGTGCATCCTCTCGAACAGTGCGGCCGACTCGGGCGAGGGGGACGCGAGCACGGGGATCCAGCCGCAGTCGAACTCGTCAAGGACGAGCAGACCGCCGGGGCGCAGCGCCCGCACCAGCCGGTCGAGGGCCGCCCCGCGTTCGGGCACGTGGAGCAGCACGAGCCGGGCGTGGATCAGGTCGAAGTCGCCCTCCGGGAGCTCTTCCGCGCCGATGTCGTGCCGTACGACGCGCAGGTTGGCGCGTCCGGGGAGGCCGTCCATCCAGCGTGGTTCGAGGTCGGTGACGAGGACGGAGCCGGTCGGGCCGACCCGGTCGGCGAGCCAGCCGGCGACGGAGCCGCCGCCTCCGCCCAGCTCCAGGCAGCGCATCCCGGGACCGACGCCCAGGTCGGCGAGGCGGGCGAAGGTCACCGGGTCGTAGCAGGTCTCCAGGGCGTCGAAGCGCCCGCCGGCGAGCTCGGAGGTGTTGTCGAAGGCATAACCGGAGGTACCGGACATGGCGTCAGTATCGCAGTGCCCCCTGACATGGATCCGCCACGGAAGGGTCAGCGCCACCCAAAAGTGTGCCCGTCACCCGGGCAACGGTCAGCGTCTGCCGAAGCCGTGCCGGTCCTCCACCGCGTCGATGTGGTCGGCGACCTCGACCACGATGACCCGGGTGTCCGGGACGGTCGCCCGCCACCGATGGCGTACACCGCCCGTCAGATACAGCGTGTCGCCGCGCCCGAGCCGATGGGCGCGGCCCTCCGCCTCGACCTCGACGGCGCCGTCGGCGACGTACATCAACTTGTCGTTGCGGTGCTGGAGTTCGCGCCCCTCGTCGTGGTCACCGGTGAACTCGGTGGCGTGCAGCTGGTGGTGACCGCGCACCAGGGGGCGCACTTGGGCTTCGGGGGTGAACTCGGCACCGGCGTCGGCGCGCACGACGTCGACGCTGCACGCCGGGTCGGCCGCGGCGAGCAGTTCCACGGCGGTGGTGCCGAGGGCGTCGGCGACTCTCTCCAGGGAGCTCTTGCTGGGCCGGGCCCGCTCGTTCTCGACCTGGCTGAGAAAGGGGACCGACAGGCCGCTGCGCTCGGCCACGACGGCGAGCGTGAGCTCCAGTGCCCGGCGCCGCCGCCGGACGGCCGCGCCCACCCGAAGGGGCTGTTCTTTGTGGTCGCCCATCGCTCCGGCTGCCTCCCTTGCGTAGTCGGTCCGCTGGTTCTTCGGTCTCTTCGGTCCACTACCTCTGAAGAGTTGTTTGCACCCTACGCATGTTCGGCAAACCGTTTCATGCACCCGTCACATCGCTGTCACATCGAGGGAGTGCGAGGGTCACAGTTCTCGCCAATACACGAGCTGTCCCGACTCCCCCGGCGCCGCGCCCTCGCGCGGCACGAAAAGGCTGACCAGCAGGGCCGGATGCCCGTCCGGATCGGTGAGCCAAGTCGCCGAGGGATTGGCGAAAGCCCGGCTGCCGCCGTGAGTGCGCAGGGTCAGCCGGTCGGCCCGTCCGGTCGCGGGATCGTAGGCGTACGTCCGCCAGCTCCCGAAGTCCCCACGCCACCGCTGACCCTCTATCAGTACCAGCTTCCGGCCCCCGAGTCGCAGGAGCGAGCGGTCGCCTATGTTGCCGCCGGTCCCCCAGGACTCCAGGGCGCGGTCCAGGCGCCGGTCGGGCTCGGCCTGCCAGGTCGTGAAGTCCGTGAGGGTGGCCCGGAGTTGGCGGTCCGTGTCGCACTCCGCCCGGTAGTGGCCGGTGAGTTCGACCGTGCCGTCGTGCACGGAGGTGATGTCCGGCGTGCCCTCGGCGCAGCGCGAGAGGGTGCGCGGCGCGTCGTACGCGTGGGCCGCCTCCCCGGCCAGCAGGGCGGCCGGATCGGCGTAGCCGCGTACGGCGATGTGGTTGTCCGGATCCTTCTCATACGCCAGTACGTAGCCACCGGTGTCGTCGGCCGCGAGTGCGGGCTGGCTGGTGCCCGCGCCGAAGTCGTGGCGGCGGGTCCAGGTGCGCAGATCCGTGGAGGTGGCGACCGCGGCGTGGAACCGGCCGTCGCCGAGGGTCGTGTGGTAGACGGCGAGATAGGTGCCGTCCGCCGCCTGGGTGATCTGCGCGGCGTCCATGGTGCGGCCGGAGGTGTCCCGCAGGCCGTACACGTATCCGTCGGCGTCGCGCACGTCGCCGGCGAGTTCCGCGAAGCGCGCCGTCGCCAGGGACGCGGGTTCCGCGCTCGCGCCCGGGAGCACGGCGATCAGCAGCGCCACCGCGACGAGGGGGCCGAGCCGGAACAGGGATCGCACGGAGGTCTCACAGGAACGAGCGGAAGAGGAGAGCCGAGCGTACGGAGGAATCGCGGGCCCCGTGAATGCCGCGAGGGATGGGCTTCGCCACACGGGACACGGGCCCCGTACGACGAAGGCCACCCCTCGGCGCGAGCCCCCGGTGGACCACCGGGGACGATCACGGATGACCGCGGCCTACTGCGGAGTCATCCGCTCCACCATGTCCGGGTGCTCCTTCAGCCACGCGGCGACGGCGTCCTCCTCGTGCCCCTGCCCGCGCTGCTTGATCTCGCTCTCCAGGCTGCCGAGTTCGGCCTCGCTCATCCTGAAGTTCTTGATCCACTTGGTGAGCTGCGGATACTGGCTCGGGAACTTCTTGCTGGAGATGGTCCGGATCGTGTTGCCCTCGCCGAACAGCTTCTTGTCGTCGGCGAGCTTGGTGAGCTTGTACTCGCTGTAGGCCCAGTGCGGGGACCACAGAACGACGGCGACCGGCTGCTTCTTGGCGTACGCGCGCTTCAGCTCGGCGAGCATCGCGGGCGTGGAGCCGTCGACGACCTTGTACTCCTTGTCCAGGCCGTAGCCCGGCAGCACCTTCTTCTTGAGGAGGTTCATCTCGCCGGTACCCGGCTCGATACCGATGATCTTCCCGTCGAAGGTGCTGCCCTTGCCCTTGAGGTCCGCGAGGGACTTGACGTCCTTCACGTACGAGGGCACGGCGATCTCCAGGGAGGTCGGCTGGTACCAGGTGCCGAGGTCCTTCAGGTCGTCCTTGTGCTGGTCCCAGTAGTTGGACTGGGCGTACGGCAGCCACGCGTCGAAGTTGAGGTCGAGGTCGCCGGAGGCCAGTCCCGTGTAGACGGGGCCGACGTCCATCTGCTTGAGGTTGAGCGTGTAGCCGCGCCGGGCGAGGACGTTCTTCCACAGGTAGGTGACGGCGACGTCCTCGTCCCAGGGGAACCAGGCGACGTCCAGCGGACGCTTGGCCTCGGCACTGGTGGCGGTGCTCTTGACCGGGGCGAGCTTCTCGACGACGCCGGGGTTCTTCTTCAGCCAGGCGCGCACGGCGTCCTGCTGCTTGCCCTTGCCCGCCTTGTTGATCTCCGCCTCAAGGCCGGTGAGCTGCTTCTCGGTCATCTTGAAGTTCTTGAGCCACTGTCCGACGACCGGGTTGTCCTGGGCGAAGCCCTTGCGGGCGAGCGTGTGTACTCCGTCGCCCTTGCCCCAGGCGCCCTTGGGGTCCTTGAGCTTCTTCAGCTTGTAGTCGCTGTACGCCCAGTGCGGCGACCAGAGGGTGACGACGACGGGCTCCTGCTTGGCGTACGCGCGCTTCAGCTCGGCCAGCATGGCGGGCGTGGAGCTGTCGACGACCTTGTACTCCTTGTCGAGGCCGTACTCCTTGAGCACCTTGCTCTTGAGCAGGCTCATCATTCCGGCGCTGGGCTCGATGCCGGTGATCTTGCCGCCGAACTTGGACGCCTGGCCCTTGAGGTCGTCCAGGGAGTCGATGCCCTTCATGTACGCGGGCACGCTCAGCTCCAGCGAGGTGGGGCCGTACCAGGAGCCCAGGTCGTCGAGTTTGCTGCCGTACTTCTTCCAGTACTGCTCGTGCGTGGTCGGCAGCCAGGAGTCCGTCTGGAAGTCGATGTCGCCCTGGGCGAGGGAGGTGTACAGCGGGCCCGCGTCGAACTGCCTGGTGTCGACCTGGAAACCGCGTTCCTCCAGGACCTCCTTCCACAGGAAGGTGGAGGCGACGCCCTCGTCCCACGGGATGTAGCCGATGGTGACCTTCTTGCCCTGGCCGACGTTCGCGCCGTCGGCCGCGGTGGACGTCGCGTTCGTGCCGCCGAAGATGCCCATGCCGCCCGCGACAAGGGCGAGCACGACGACGCCCGCCATGGCCACGGCGGGCCGGGGGCGGTAGGACCAGATCTTCAGGCCCTGCGCGGCGCGCAGTCTGGCGGCGGCGCGGCGGCCGAGCGGGGAGACCTGGGTGCCCAGGGCGCTGGTCATGCGGTCGAGGTAGATGGCCAGGATGACGATGGCGACGCCGGCTTCGGAGCCGAGGCCGACGTTCAGCTGGCCGATGGCCTCGTTGACGTCGCCGCCGAGGCCGCCGGTGCCGACCATGCCCGCGATGGCGGCCATGGACAGGCCCAGCATGATGACCTGGTTGACGCCGGCCATGACGGTGGGCAGCGCGAGCGGCAGCTGGATGCGCAGCAGGGTGTCGCGGGGTGTGGTGCCGAACGCCTCGGCGGCTTCGACGAGCTCCTTGTCGACCTGGCGGATGCCCAGCTCGGTCATGCGGACGCCGGGTGCCAGCGCGAAGATCAGGGTGGCCACGATGCCCGCCGGGGCACCCGTGCCGAAGAACAGGATGGCCGGGATGAGGTAGATCATCGCGGGCAGCGTCTGCATGAAGTCGAGGACCGGCCGGACGATCCCGCTGACCCGGTCGGAGCGCGCCGCCCAGATGCCCACGGGCACGGAGACGACCAGCGCGATGAGGGTCGCCACGAGGACGAGCGAGAGGGTCACCATCGCGTCCTCCCACAGTTCGAGGGAGTCGATGAAGGCGAAGCCCACGAAGGCGAGGACACCGGCGGAGGTGCCGCGCAGCCAGAACGCGATGACGGCGAAGACGCCCGCGAGGAGCAGCGGCTCGGGAGCCTGAAGGACGGCGTCGA
This sequence comes from Streptomyces sp. NBC_00775, assembly GCF_036347135.1. Taxonomy (NCBI): domain Bacteria; kingdom Bacillati; phylum Actinomycetota; class Actinomycetes; order Kitasatosporales; family Streptomycetaceae; genus Streptomyces; species Streptomyces sp. NBC_00775. The sequence goes on along the minus strand of NZ_CP108938.1, from coordinate 8,778,277 downwards.
TGCCGTCGTACGTGCCCTGGAAGACCGTCTTGAAGAAGTCGAAGAGCCAGGCCATGTGGCCCAGCAGCCAGTCGACGGCGCTGTTGACCCAGTCGCCGAAGGGGATCCTAGGCACCGGCCTTCACCGCCTCGTTCCGAGGGCTGGCGCAGCCTGCGGGGGTCTCCCGCTCGTCGCCGAGGAAGGCGACGAGGCGCTGCCGGGGGACGACACCAACGAGTTCGCGCCGCTCGTCGAGCACCGCGACGGGGTGCGTGAGGCGGGCGCTGATGGCGCAGAGGTCCACGAAGGAGGTGTCGGGTGTGGCGGTCTCGCAGGCGCAGTCCGCCTCGTCGCCGCGGACGTCCGTGTCCATGACGGCGTCCGCGGTCAGGACGCGGGAGCGGTCGACGTCCTGGGTGAAGGAGGCGACGTAGTCGTTGGCGGGGCGCACCAGGATGTCCTCGGCACTGCCGGTCTGCACGATGCGGCCGTCGCGCATGACGGCGATCCGGTCGCCCAGGCGCATCGCCTCGTTGAGGTCGTGCGTGATGAAGACGATGGTCTTCTTGAGCTTCTTCTGGAGTTCGATCAGCTGGTCCTGCATGTCGCGCCGGATCAGCGGGTCGAGCGCGCTGAAGGACTCGTCCATCAGCAGCAGGTCGGCGTCGGTGGCGAGCGCCCGGGCGAGACCCACACGCTGCTGCATCCCGCCCGACAGCTCGTCGGGCCAGGACTTCTCCCAGCCGGCGAGTCCTGCCAGCTCCAGGGCCCTGGTGGCGCGCTCCTTGCGCTCGGCGCTCGGCACGCCCTGGACCTCCAGGCCGTACGCGGCGTTCTCCAGGACGCTGCGGTGCGGGAAGAGCGCGAAGTGCTGGAAGACCATGCTGATCTTCTTGGAGCGGACCTCGCGCAGTTCACGGGCGCTGAGCGCGGTCAGGTCCTGGCCGTCGAAGCGCACCTGTCCGGCGGTCGGCTCCAGAAGTCCGTTGAGCATGCGCAGCAGCGTGGACTTGCCGGATCCGGACAGGCCCATGACGACGAAGATCTGGCCCGGCTCCACCGTGAAGGACGCGTCGATCACCGCGGCGGTCGCGCCGTCGGCGCGCAGCTCCTCGCGGTCGGCCCCCTGCCGGAGCCGCTCCACGGCCTCGCCCGGTCGTCTCCCGAACACCTTGTAGAGATGCTCGGCCTCAAGCCTGGATGACACGTGTACCTCTCGTTGGAACGATTCCCTGGAACGATATGAACCAGTTTGAAATGATTTGAACGGCCGGAACGGGATACGCCAAACGGTTCAAAACGAAACCGGCTCACTCAGAGGCGGCGCCTGCCCCCGCTCACCCGGAGCAAACACAGGAGTGGTTCAGGTCACTGTCAGTGGCGTACGGCATGATGCGAAACGTGACGCAGCAAACTCGACGACTCATGCTTCTCGACACCGCCTCGCTGTACTTCCGCGCCTATTTCGGCGTCCCGGAATCCGTGAAGGCCCCGGACGGCACGCCGGTCAACGCCGTGCGCGGGCTGCTCGAATTCATCGACCGCCTGGTCAAGGACCACCGCCCCGACGATCTGGTGGCGTGCATGGACGCGGACTGGCGCCCGCAGTGGCGGGTCGACCTCATCCCGTCCTACAAGGCGCACCGGGTGGCCGAGGAGCACGAGGCGGGCCCGGACGACGAGGAGGTGCCGGACACGCTCTCACCGCAGGTGCCCGTCATCGAGGACGTCCTGGACGCGCTGGGCATCGCGCGGGTGGGGGTCGAGGCGTACGAGGCGGACGATGTGATCGGCACGTTCACCGGACGCGCCACCGGACCGGTCGACATCGTCACCGGCGACCGCGACCTCTACCAACTGGTCGACGACAAGCGGGGAATCCGCGTCCTGTATCCCCTCAAGGGCGTCGGCACGCTCCAGCTCACCGACGAGGCATGGCTGCGCGAGAAGTACGGCGTGGACGGCCGGGGATACGCGGATCTGGCACTGCTGCGCGGCGACCCGAGCGACGGTCTGCCCGGGGTGCCCGGCATCGGCGAGAAGACGGCCGCCAAACTGCTCGCCGAGTTCGGCGACCTGGCCGGCATCATGGCCGCGGTCGACGACCCCAAGGCCAAGCTGACCCCGTCACAGCGCAAGCGTCTGGACGAGTCGCGGCCGTACGTCGCGGTCGCGCCCAAGGTCGTCAAGGTCGCCGGTGACGTCCCCCTGCCGGCCGTCGACACGGCGCTGCCGCACGCGCCGCGCGATCCCGCCGCGCTGGACGCGCTCGCCGCCCGCTGGGGCCTGGGCGGGTCGTTGCACCGCTTGCTTTCGACCCTTCAGGCATAAGTGATTTCGCTTCACGCATAGGTGACTCAGAGGGAGGGATGCTAACTTAGGTAAGCCTAACTATGTGAACCAGGAGGCCGTCATGGCAGAGCGCCCGGCACGCAAGCCCCGGAAGCCCCACTCCGCGCAGGTGCTGCGGACCGAGCGACTCACACCGCATATGCAGCGGGTCGTGATGGGCGGCGAAGGCCTGGCCGAATTCACCGCGGGGTCCAGCACGGACCACTATGTGAAGCTGCTGTTCGGCCCCGAGGGTGTCAGCTACCCCGAGCCCTTCGACATGGAGCGCATCCGCGAGGAGTTCCCGCGCGAGCAGTGGCCCGTGACACGGACGTACACCGTGCGCGCCTTCGACCCCGAACTGCGCGAGCTGACGCTGGACTTCGTGATTCACGGCGACGAGGGTCTGGCCGGACCGTGGGCCACCCGGGTCCAGCCGGGCGAGGTCGTACGGTTCATGGGCCCCGGCGGCGCCTACGCCCCCGACGCGGGCGCCGACTGGCATCTGCTGGCCGGTGACGAGAGCGCGCTGCCCGCGATCGCGGCTTCTCTGGAGGTGCTGCCCGACGGTGCCGTGGCCCATGCCTTCATCGAGGTCTCCGGCCGTGAGGAGGAGCAGAAGATCAACTCCGATGTGGAGGTCGTCTGGCTGCACCGCGGGAACCGGCCCCAGGGAGAGGCCCTGGTGGAGGCCGTACGCGCCCTCGACTTCCCGCAGGGCCGGGTGCACGCCTTCGTGCACGGCGAGGCGGGCTTCGTGAAGGAGCTGCGCCAGCTGCTGCGGGTCGAGCGTGAGGTCGCGCGCGAGGACCTGTCGATCTCCGGCTACTGGCGGCTCGGGCACAACGAGGACGGCTGGCAGGCGTCGAAGCGCGAATGGAACGCGCAGGTGGAGGCGGAGCAGGAGGCGTCCGCCTGACGACCGGGTGACGGTGCGAGGCAGGGAAGGCGAGCCGCCGGTTCGGTGGCCACGGAAGGCGGCCGCCGACTTGGTGGCCGCCTTCCGGTCAACTGCTTCTCGGCCGACTACCTCCCGGCCGACCGCCTGTCGAACAACCGCCTCACACCGACCGCTGATACGACCGGAACGTACGGATCGACAGCCACACCGCCGCCACCGCGAGCGCGAGCAACGCGCCTCCCCGGCTGAACACATCGCCCCAGTCGGGGTCGGCCGACATCGCCGAACGGCCCGCCACCATCGCCCAGTTGAGCGGATTGAAGTCGGCGATGTGCCGCATCCAGCCGGGCATCTGGGACGGGGCCATGAAGGCCGAGGAGAGGAACGTCAGCGGCAGCAGCAGGAAGGTGTTGATGCCGATGATCGACTCCCGCTCCTGGACCAGCATGCCCAGCGCGTTCGACAGCGCCCCGAAGATCGTGCCGAGCAGTACCGAGGCGATGATCAGGATCGCGATCCCGCCGGTCCCGCCCGGGTAGTCGGCACCGCCGAGCAGTCCGAGCAGCACGATGATGACCGACTGCAACGCGGTGACCAGGCCGTTGTTGACGACATTGCCGTTCATCAGGGCGGCCCGGCTGACGGGTGTGGTGAGGAACCGATTGAGTGTGCCCCGCTGGATCTCGTCCAGCGTGGTCATGCCCGCCCACATGTTGGAGCTGAGCGCGCTCATCACCACGACGCCGGGCACCAGGTAGTCGAGATACGAGGTGGTGCCGAAGCCGCCCAGCTCAACGACCTTCTTGAAGAGGTTGCCGAACAGGAACAGCCAGACCACCGGCTGGATCAGGGTGATCAGCATGTACGCGGGCTGCCGTACGAACACCATGAGTTGACGCTGGGTCATGTACCAGGTCTGGGATACGGCGGTGGTCATCGGGCACCTCCGGCGAGGGCGAGGCTCTCGGTGGACTCGGCCTCCGCCTCGGAGTAACGGCGGCCCGCGTAGCGGAGATAGACGTCGTCGAGCGAGGGGCGGGCCACGGTCGCGGCGGCGACCGAGACCCCGGCGCGCTCAAGGGCTCCGAGCAGGGCGGGCACCGCGGCGGCTCCGTCGTCGGCGCGGACGCTGATCCGGCGGCCCTCGATGAGTGCCTCGTGCACGCCGGGCAGCCTGGTGAGGGTGCCGTTCAGCAGCGTACGACCGGCTTCGCCGACCGCGTCGCGCACCTCCAAGTGGACGGCGTCACCGCGGAGTTCGCCCTTCAGGGCGTCCGGTGTGCCCTCGACCACGACACGGCCGCGGTCGACGATGGCGATGCGCTCGGCGAGCCGGTCGGCCTCTTCGAGGTAGTGCGTGGTGAGCAGGATGGTCAGGCCCTCGTCGCCGGCGAGGCGGGCGATCTCGTCCCACATCGCGGTGCGCGCCTCGGGGTCGAGACCGGTGGTGGGCTCGTCGAGGAAGAGCACCTCGGGGCGGTGGACCAGGCCGAGCGCCACGTCCAGGCGGCGCCGCATGCCCCCGGAGTAGCCCTTCACCTGGCGCCCGGCGGCGTCGGCGAGCTTGAAGCGCTGAAGGAGCTCGTCCACCCGGCGGCCGAGGTCGGCTCCCTTCAATCCGTAGAGCCTGCCCTGGAGTTGGAGGTTCTCCCAGCCGGTCGCCACGGGGTCGGCGCCCGAGCTCTGGGCGACCACGCCGATCGCACGGCGCACCCGGTCCGGGTGGCGCAGCACGTCATGGCCCGCGACGGTGGCGGTGCCCGAGTCGGGGCGGGCCAGGGTGGTGAGGATCTTGACGGTGGTGGACTTGCCGGCGCCGTTCGGACCGAGGAGTCCGAAGACGGTGCCCGTCTCGACGGTGACGTCCATGCCGTTGAGGGCGGTGACGTCACCGGGGTAGGTCTTGACCAGCTGACGCGCCGCTACCGCGGGCGCACGGGTACTGCTCATGGCGACTGCTCTCCTGAGTGAGCGAATGCGAAGGATCCGCGGGAGCGGATCGACGACTGATCCGCGCGTGCGGACGTACGACTGATCCGCATGGGCGGACATACGACTGATCCGCATGAACGGATCGACGACTGATTCGCGTGAAGAGCGCCGGGCTATCCTGGGTGTGCCGCACCTCGATCGCCTGGAACTGCCTCACAGCGGATTCGGTTCGGGGTTCGAGACCCTGGTGGAGCTGCTGCAACAGCTCTGCCGGGGTCTGTTTACGTCTGGGTCACTCCTCGAAGTGGCGGTCCTCCAACTCCTGGAACTCCGGCGGGATCTCCCCCGTCTCATGGAAGCTCCGCCACTGCTCGACACCGTCGAGTGTGCCGTCCTTGAGCTCTCGCAGGAGGCCGCGGACCCACTCGGCCTCCGCCTCGACCATGTGCAGGCGGTACTCGCTTTCCACCAGGAAGATCCGCGGCAGGCTCTCGCACAGCTTCGTCAGACCGCCGCGCGTGCTGGCGGCCTGGAACTCAAGCGTCGTGAGCCGCTCCCCCAGCAACCGCACGACCTCGTCGGGGTGGATCACCCCGACGAGCGACAGCGCGGTCTCGAAGATCGGGAACTCCCGTGCCGGAACGGCGATCAGGTCCGACAGCCACTCCGTGGCCTCCTCGCGCCCGGCGTCCGTGATGCCGTAGAGCGTGCGCTCAGGGCGCTTGCCCTGCCGCTGCACCTCCGCGACCTCGACGAAGCCGTGCTTCTCCAGGTTCTGGACGACGGTGTAGAGCGAGCCGTAGTTGATCTTCAGACTGGTGTCCTTGCCGCGTCGGCGCAGGGTCTGGGCGATCTCGTACGGGTGCATCGACCGCTCGGTGAGCAGCACCATGACCGCGAGCGCCAGAGGATTGCTCAGCTTGCGGCGTTTCGTCACCACGATGATCCCACCTCGCCTCCGAATATCCGTAGCCGAACATATCGCGTATCCGAAGGGAGCGTCAATAGACACGATGTATCGCGTTTCGGCAGGGGAGGCAAGGCGTGAGGACTTAGGCCCGCCGTCGACATGGCCGCGTCACGCGAGCGAAACAGGGTCTCCCTAATTTCTGTCACCCGACAGGAATTCAGCTCGTCGTCCCGCTCACCCTTCCGCGCCGAAGGCAGGTGCCGCCGTGACCACCACCGCCCCCTCCGACGTACGCCCGGACCCGCCGGAGTCCCCCGGCGACCACTCCCTGGCCGAGTTCGGCTACCGCCAGGAGCTGCACCGCAGCCTCGGCCGGTACGCCTCGTTCGCCGCCGGGTTCTCCTTCATCTCCGTCCTGACGACCGTCTTCCAGTTCTTCGCCTTCGGGTACGCGTTCGGCGGCCCCGTCTTCTTCTGGACCTGGCCGGCCGTGCTGGTGGGCCAGTTGGCGGTCGCCGCGTGCTTCGCGGAGCTGGCCGCGCGCTATCCGATCTCGGGCGCGATCTACCAGTGGTCCTCGCGCCTGTCGAACCTCTCGTTCGGCTGGTTCGCCGGCTGGATCATGGTGATCGGGCAGATCGTGGTGGTCGCAGCGGCCGCGCTCGCGCTGCAGATGGTGCTGCCGGCGATCTGGTCCGGCTTCCAGCTGGTGGGCGGCGATCCGTCACCGATCAGCGCCGACGGCGCCGCCAACGCGGCCGTACTCGGCGTGATCCTGCTGGTGCTGACCACGCTGGTCAACGTCGTCGACAACCGCGTGATGTCCGTGATCAACCGGGTCGGTGTGACCGCCGAGATCATCGGCGCGGTCCTGATCATCGTGCTGCTGCTCACGCACTCCGAGCGCTCCCCCGGCATCACCTTCCACACGGGCGAGGGCAGCACCGGCCTCTTCGGCGCGCTCATGGTGGGCTCCTTCATGGCGGCGTACGTGATGATCGGCTTCGACAGCGCGGGCGAGATGAGCGAGGAGACCCACAACCCGCGCCGTACCGCGCCCCGTACGATCCTCACCGCGCTCGGCGCGGCGGGCCTGCTCGGCGGGCTGATCGTGCTCGGCGGTCTGCTGGCCGCGCCCAGCCTCACGGACGGGCATCTGGGCGTCGACGGTCTGAGCTACGTCCTGACCAGCAGCCTCGGCGACGGGGTCGGCCGGGCGCTGCTCGCCGACGTGGTGGTGGCCATCGCGGTGGCGACCCTGGCGATCCAGACGGCCGCCTGCCGCATGCTCTTCTCGATGGCCCGCGACAACCAGCTCCCCTTCTCCCGCCGCCTCGCGAAGGTCAACCCGCGCACGGGCATGCCGAGCGCGCCCGCCCTGGTCGTCGGCGTCCTCGCCGCCGCCCTGCTGCTCCTCAACTTCGCCTCCCCGGACGCCTTCCTGGCGATCGGCACCACCTGCATCGTGATGCTGTACCTGGCGTACGCGATGGTGACCGGGCCGATGCTGGTCCGCCGTCTGCGCGGCGAGTTCACCGGCTCGGACGGCGTCGACGAGGAGGGCCGCCCCCTCTTCTCCCTCGGCCGCTGGGGCGCCCCGGTCAACGCGCTCGCCCTCGTCTACGGCCTCTTCATGACCGTCAACCTCGCCTGGCCGCGCGCCGAGGTGTACGACCCGGCGGGCGGGCACTGGTACTTCCAGTGGTTCACCGTGTTGTTCTTGCTGGTCACGGTGGGGCTGGGGTGCCTGTACCGGTGGCTGAGGGCACATCGAGGGCACACCGCGGAGGAAGGAGCACCGCTGGCGGTGCCCGCAGAGTCCAGCTGAGCGGTTCCGCCGTCCGGCGTCGCCGAAGCCCGACGAGCACTCGGCCAGTGCCTTCGTGAGATCCGCAAGGACGCGGGTCTGACTGCTGTGGCACTGGCCGGTCTCGCGGGCTTCTCCAGTCCAGCGATCAAGCCAACCCGACACAGACGGGTGATCCTCCGTCAATCAGGCACTCTCTGCAGACACTCCACTCGGACCTGGACACCGTGAGGGGTCAGGGTCATACGGGGTTCGATATGCGGCAGTTGCTGGTCAACACTCGAGAGCCGCCATTGGGCCACGATCGTGGACAGGGCGAGTGTCGCCAAGGTCATCGCGTAGTTGTCACCGATGCACTTGCGCGCACCTCCGCCGAACGGAATGAAAGCGCCGCGCACGTGTTCCTGCTCCGGAAGCCACCGGTCGGGATCGAAGGAGCTGGGGCTCGGATTGAATCGTGCATCGTGGTGCATGAGATACGGGCTGTAGATGAGGGTGGTTTCGGGGGGAATCACAGCGTCCGCCAGCCGGGCTTCGGTGGCGGTCGTTCGAGTCAAGATCCATCCGGGAGGGTAGATGCGCAGCGTCTCGGTGATGACCCGGCGCGCCAGGTCGAGCCGGGGAAGATCATCCCAAGTGGCCGTTCGGGTGCCGAGAACCTCGGCTGTCTCGGCGCGCAATCGCTCTTGGACATCGGGGTTTTGGCACAGGAGATGCACAGCCCAGGTAAGAGCCACCGCGGTGGATTCGATGCCGGCGACGAGCAGGGTCATGATCTGAGCGTGGATCTCGGCGTCGCCGAGGAGTTCTCCCGCGTCGTCATGCGTCTTGAGGAGCATCGACAGCACATCGCCGTGGGTTTCATCGTCTTGCCGGTACAAGCTGATGGTCTTGCTGACCGCGGCCCATGCTCGGTTGCGAGCCCGCTCGTAACGCAAGTTCGGGGGGAGTGGCAGACGGCTCAGCCAGGGCGGGAGGACAGCCTGCTGGTAGATACCCCGGAAGATATCCGGCAGACATTCCTTGACAGTGTCTATGGCGGGTCGCGCGGCTTCAGCCGTGAACAATGTTCGAGAAATTGTGTCACTCGCGAAATCGTACATCTGCGCGGCTACGTCCACGGTCCGTCCGTCGCTCCAGCCGACGGCGAGCGTGTCGATCTGCTCGGTCATGAGGGCGGCGTATTCGCGCAGGCAAGCGCGGGAGAAGGCCGGCTGCAAGCTGCGTCGCTGTCGCCGATGGGCGCTGTGGGGGCACGAGGCAAGACCGTCCCCCAGCGCATTCCCGATCCGTTCGATGATGGGTCCGCCCTTGTCGTAAGTGCGGTCATGCAGGAGAACTTCCTGGACGAGTTCAGGCCGGCAGACTACGACGGCCGTTTGTGTACCCAGCCGTATCTGCACTAAATCCCCATAGGAGGGGAGGGTGTTCAGGAAACGCAGCGGGTCACGGAGCAGGGGAAACAGATGCCCGACGATCGGCAGTGCCCCTGGAGCCTGTGCGATGCCTTCATGGTCCGTTGCCATGGCGCGTTGGCCCTTCTTGTCGATCCAGGATGTTGGCGAGCTTGTGCTGCAAGTCGCTCTTGGTTCGCGTCGATGGGGCGGGAGCCTCGTGCGGGCCGGCGTCGAGGAAGCCGGTGCGTATTCCTTGCTGGTCACCCGCAACTATGCCGGAGGGCACGATCCTGACTCGGGAGCATCGCCTGCAGGTGAGCATGCTGCTGGTCCGACTCGTCCGAGGTGGTGGGGATGGTGTAGCGGGTGGTGTTCCCGTACCAATGCAGGCATCCATTCGTCCACTGCCGCATTCCGGCAGTGACCTTCAGAACGTCGTCACGGGTGCGGGACGGCACACCACGGCTCTCCAGGAAGGGCCGGAGCTGTTCTTCGGCGGCCAGGAAGTCGGCCACGCGCCCCTGAACCCTGGCAACGGCCGAGTCGATGGCTTCCTGCAGCGAGATTCCGTCGGCATGCTGCATGACGATGACGACATTGTGGAAGTCTCCACGCATGCCATCCAGGTGAATCGAATGCAAGTCATTCTGCCAGGCGACCACATCGCTCGCGGCTTCGACGATCTTCCTGAACAAGCCTGTCTCATAGATGCTTTCAGGCACCTCCGTGCCCTGGCTGAGTTCAACCAAATCGAAGCCGAACTCCATACCTACCGACAGTCGCCTGGTCTGGGTGAAACTGTCGATCCCAGGGGGAGTTCCGCGGAACCGATTCTCGGATTCCTCGGTGAATCCTTGGAAGAACAGGTCCAGGTGCCGGTTCAGTCGCCCATGGAGCGCTGGTGAGAGCCTTTCGCCCGTACGGATGGACAGATCCGTGAGCGCCTCAGTGAAAGGAGTTTGCTCCCATGCGGGTGCAGGGTCTTTCCCGGTGTTGATGATGTCCATCAGACGCCGGTGGACCGGAGTCCAGGCTTCCGGATCGTCATAGACCTTCAACGTGTGCAAGTCGTCCAGGATGAAGGTGAAGAAAAGCCATTCCGCACAGAGGCAGAGATCGCGGAATGAGGCTTCTGGATAGGTCCAGGCAACAAATTGCCCGTAGCCTGCTTCCAGCCGTTCCCGGCCGCCCTTCGTCTCTGCCAGCCCGAGGCTCTCTCCGAGCGAGCGGACATATTCTTCGATCCGCCGAGTGTATGGACTTACCGTCGGGGGGGTGGGCTCCGCGTACGTTGGGATCATGGCGAGCACTAAGTCCTCCATGTCTATGGCGCCGAAGTTGGCTGAGGCGCGTGAGGCGTGGGGCAGGTTGCCTGCTCTCGCAGCGAGAAGCCGAGGAGTTGGACGATCGGTGCTTCACGGTGACGTACGAGGACATCCCCGTGTGCGCTGTTGGCGCGCCCGCTCACGGGCGTGCTCCAAGAGGGCCGAGGCAGTGGCGGCCCCGGCGGGCGACGACGGGAACGAGTGGCGCAACGGGCTCCTCCTTCCGCGGTGGCGCGAACAGGACGCGCCGCCTTCGACGGTTGCAGCTTCTATCACATCGCAGTTCGGTCCAGACCGGAAGTGGCCGCCATTGATCCATGCTTGAACGAGTTGCACTCACATCTGGACGGTCGCAGATCACGACACGCGCGCCCCCCTCGGTCCCGGACGGAGCCACGAGGCGGACGGTGGATTGGCGCGACAACCGGTCGGCGAAGGACGAACTGGGCCAGAGATTCGAGGCGGTGGAAGCCGATCTCGCCGAGGGCCCAGCGAGTCAGGATCGCCCTCGCAGCGGGTCGGTGTCCGCGTCGGTGACGGCCCACTGTGCGTTCTGGGCTGTGGGCGCTGGGCATGGGTTCCGGCGGGCAGGGCTGCGCTGGAGAGGAAAGGCATGGCCCGCGTCCTGCCGACGGAGCACGGGCGGGCACACCGTATTTCCACCGGCCCCGGTCCGTGGAAGTCCGGTTCTCCACCGGCCCGAACACAAGGTCGGGACCGGCTCGTACCCCGCCTGTCAGTGCCCCCTCGTACGCTTGATCGTGATGAGACGCAGAAGCCCGATCCCCCCTTCCCCCCTGCCGCAGCGCGACGGGGTCGATCCGGTGCGGGTGAAACTGCCGCAGGGGGCGGCCTGGGCAACCGTGCGTGATCATCTGGTGGAGCGGCTCGCGGCCGGGGCGGGGGTGATCGACGGGATGCTGGACGCGGGGCTGATCGTGGACGCCGACGGGCGTGCCGTGCCGCGTGACATGGCGTACGTGCCGGGCATGTTCGTGTGGTTCCACCGGGAGCTGCCGTACGAAGTGCCGGTGCCGTTCGCGCTGGACGTCGTGTACCGCGACGAGCACGTCGTCGTCGTCGACAAGCCGCATTTCCTGGCCACGACGCCACGCGGCAGCCATGTCACGGAGACCGCGCTCGCGCGACTGCGCCGGGAGCTGGGCCTGCCCACGCTGGGCGCCGCCCACCGCCTGGACCGGCTCACCGCCGGGCTGGTCCTGTTCACTGTGCGCCCCGCGGAGCGCGGCGCGTACCAGTCGTTGTTCAGCGACCGGCTCATCACCAAGGAATACGAGGCCGTCGCCCTGTACGATCCGGCGCTCGCCCTGCCGCGCACCGTGCGCAGTCGGATCGTGAAGGAGCGTGGGGTCATGGCGGCGCGCGAGGTCGAGGGCGAGCCCAATGCCGTCAGCGACGTGGAGCTGCTGGAACAGCGGGACGACGGGCTGGCTCGCTACCGGCTGAGACCCCGCACCGGGCAGACGCACCAACTGCGGGTGCACATGAGCGCGTTGGGGGTGCCGATCCTCGGCGATCCCCTCTATCCGGTGGTGACCGGCCCCGTGGCGGACGGTGACTTCCGGCGCCCGCTCCAACTGCTGGCGCGGGCCCTGGAGTTCACCGATCCGGTCACGGGACGCGAGCACCGGTTCGTCAGCCCGCGTGTGCTGCGGGCCTGGTCGTCGTACGAGGAGTGGGCCGGGTAGCCCCGGTGCCCGGTCGGCTCAGTCGCCGCGCCACCAGCGCAGGAGGCGCCGGAACACTCCCGGCCGGCGGGCCAGTTCGGGCGCGGGCGTGGGCTCGCCGGCCGGGATGACGGGTTCCGGAGCCATGGGCTGTGGCTGATACGTGCTGACCAGCCAGTCGTTCGGGCGCTGCGGCGGCACCGGGTTGATGGAGGGCCGCTGCCTGACGTCCTGCTGAGGCCTCGGCGCGAACTTCACCGGCAGTTCCACCAGGTGCCGGTTCGAGATGGACGCTCGCCAGCGCAGTTCGTACTCTTCGCAGTCGAGTTGGATGTCCGGAAGGCGGGTCAGCAGCGCGTCGACGCCGACGTCGGCGATGGCGCGGCCGATGTCCTGGCCCGGGCACTCGTGGGGACCGCCGCTGAAAGCGAGGTGGGAGCGGTTGCCCTGCATGTTGGCCTTGAGGTCGGGACGGACGCGCGGGTCGACGTTGCCCGGCGCCATGCCCAGGATGAGCCCGTCACCCTTGCGGATGCGCTGGCCACCCAGCTCGGTCTCCTGCTTGGCGACGTAGGGGAGGATGGTGCTGAACGGCGGCTCGTCCCACAGGGACTGCTCGACCGCCTGAGGCACCGTCATCTGGCCGCCGTTGAGCCGGGCGCGGAACCCCGGGTCGGTGAGCACGACCCGCAGTACGTTGGCGAGCAGGTTGGCGGTGCTCTCGTACGCGACGATCAGGACGACGCGCAGGTGCTGGCCGATCTCCTGGTCGTCGAGCCGCGCCGGGTGGTTGATCAGGTGGCTGGTGAAGTCCTCCCTGGGGTCGGCCCGGCGGCGGGTGGTGAGCCGCATCAGCACGTCCATGAGGTACGCGTTGCTGGCGATGGCGGTCTCGGTGCCCTTGAGCATGTCGCGGGCGGCGTGCACGAGCCGGTCGTTGTACTCCTCGGGCATGCCGAGGATCTCGCACATCATTGCCATCGGCAGGTGCTCGGCGAACTGGGCCACCAGGTCGGCCCTGCCCTCCTCGCAGAACTTGTTGACGAGGTGCTGAGTCGCGCGGTTGATGTGGCGGCGGATGCCCCGGTGGTCGATGGTCGACATGGCGCCGGTGACCGCGCCGCGCAGCCGCAGGTGCTCGTCGCCCTCGGCGTGGCAGCAGATGGGCTGCCAGGCGACGATCGGCATGAGCGGGTGATCCGGCTTGACCGTGCCGTCCTGCAAGGGGGCCCACAACCGGGTGTCACGGGTGTACTGCGAGGGGGTGCGCACCATGTGCATGTTCTCGCCGTGACCGAGCACCACCCAGACCGGCACGTCCTCGTGGAGCAGCGCGGGGGCCACCGAGCCGTGCTCGGCGCGCAGTTTCTCGTATACGGCTCCCAGGTCCTCGGCTTCGGGGCCGTACAGCCGGCGCAGTCCGCCGGGACCGAGGCCGTGGGCGGGGCAGCCGGGCGGCGGGCCGAGCGTGGGGTCGTCCGTACCGGTCGGGGAGTGGGATTCAGGCGTCACGGTGATCGCTCCGAAACTGAAGTGGATCCGGTGTCTTGGGAGTTGGCGTATCTGCGTACGGATTCGGTGCGTGCGGGGGGTTCAGGCGCGCGTCATGGCCAGCGAGTGCAGGAAGCGCATCAGCGTCATCAGGACATCCCGGCTGGAGGCCCTGCGGCGCGCGTCGCACTTGATGATCGGGATGTCCTCGGAGAGGTCGAGCGCGGTCCGCAGGTCCTCGACCGGATAGCGGGGCGCGTCCGGGAAGTCGTTTATGGCGATGACGAACGGCACACCGCGCTCCTCCAGGCGGCCGATCACGTCGAAGCTGACCTCCAGGCGGCGGGTGTCGACCAGGACGACCGCGCCGAGCGCGCCCTCGAACAGGCCGTTCCACAGGAACCAGAAGCGCTCCTGGCCAGGGGTGCCGAACAGGTAGAGCACCAGCTGTTCGGTGATCGAGATGCGGCCGAAGTCCATGGCGACGGTGGTGGCCGTCTTGGTCTCGGAGCCGTAGTTGTCGTCGACTCCGATACCGGCCTGCGTCATGGTCTCCTCGGTGGTCAGCGGCCTGATCTCGCTGACGGAGCCCACCATGGTCGTCTTGCCGACCCCGAAGCCGCCCACGATCACGATCTTCACGGCGGCCTGCGCCGTGTGCGGCAGATGGTCCTCGGCGCGAGGGCCGGTGATCGTGTCAGAGCTTTTGAAGTCCATGCATCACCGCTTCGAGGAGGGAACGGTCGGGGAGCGCCGAGCGGACGATCGGGGCGCGCGCCTGTACCAGTTCGGCCGCCAGCAGCTCGGTGAGCAGGACGGTCACCACGCTGAACGGCAGATTGAGATAGGCCGAGAGCTCGGCCACGGAGAGAGGGGCCTTGCAGAGCCGGAGCAGCGCCGACTGCTCCGGCTGGGTGGCGGGGGTCGGCTCGTCGGCGCGCGCCACGATTAACGTCACCAGGTCGAGGGCGGCCCGGTCGCCGCCCTCGCCCCCGCCCGTGAGCACATACAGGCGCTCGGGGTCCCTCGGGTTGTCCTGGCCCTCTGCGGGGGATCCCTTTTCGGGGGACCTCTCTTGGGGGGGTTCCTGGAACTCTTCCTTGGGGTAGCGCCGCCGGCGTTGCGGAGGAGTCATACGGTCTGCCCGTTGCGCCGCGGCGGACTCGTCAGGTGGGCGCCGATCCGTACGACGAGGTCGCGCATACGGTTGCTCATCAGTCCGGGCTCCGCCGTCTGGTCGGCGAGGACCGCGAGGTAGGCGTTGGGCCCTGCCGACATCAGGTAGAAGTAGCCGCCGTTGATCTCGATGATGACCATGCGCATCCGGCCGTCGCTGTTGGGGATCTCTCCCGCGACGGCTCCGGCCAGGCTCTGCAGGCCCGCGCAGGCCGCGGCGACCCGGTCGGCGGCGTCCGGGTCACCGCCGAACCGCGCGATGCGCAGTCCGTCGGCGGAGAGCACCACGATCTGCTGGATACCGGGTACGCCGTCGGCGAGCTCCTTGAGCATCCAGTCGAAGTTGGCTCGCTGCTGGATCACTTGAGGTCCCCCTCGTCGTCGGCCTCGACAGGGGCCGACTGGTTGTTCGAGCTGAATGCGGTCGGATCCGGGTCACCCTTGAGTCCGTTCATGAACGCCTCGACCCACAGTCCCGGTTCGGGCTCCTTCTCCTCCGGAGCGGCCTCGGCGGCCCAGGAGGGTGCCGCTGCCGCCGCGGCCTCGGCCGCCTCCGCCTCGGCGCGGGCCTCGGCGATCCGCTGGCTGAGCGGGACCTTGACCCGGCTGCGGCGCTGCGGCAGCCCGTTGGGCGTCCATTCGGTGACCGTGGGGACGTCGTCGTCCAGGGAGCCGCCGTTCGGGTTGGGAATGCGGGGTCCGGTGGTCGGGCGGCGCTTCTTGGGCTTGCGCGCCGGGCCTTCGACTCCGCCGGTGTCCATCTGCGGTACGGCGGTCGCGCCGATGCCGTGGGCGACACCGAGGGCACGGTCGGCGGTGAGCATGGCGCTCGGCGCGACGAGGACGACGCGGACACCGCCGTACGCGGACTGCCGCAGCGAGACCTGCATGTCGTACATCCGCGAGAGCCGGCCGACGACGGCCATGCCGAGCCGGGGGTTCTCCCCGAGGAAGTCGAGGTCGGCGCCCTCCGCGGCCTTCTGGAGCAGGCCCTCGGTCTTCGCGCGGGCCTCGTCGCTGAGGCTGACGCCGCCGTCCTCGATCTCGATGGCGATGCCGGTCTGCACCTCGATTGCGGTGACGTGGACCTTGGTGTGCGGCGGCGAGTAGCGCGTGGCGTTGTCGAGGAGCTCGGCCAGGGCGTGGATGAGCGGTTCGACGGACACGCCGTTGACGGCGACCTCGACGATGTTGTGCAGCTCGATGCGGCGGTATTCGAGGATTCGGGACATCGCGCCGCGCAGTACGCTGAACAGCGGTACGGGCTGCGGCCATTGACGCCCTGGACGGCCACCGCCGAGCACCGCGATGGAGTCGGCGAGACGGCCGATCAGCGCGGTGCCGTGGTCGATGCGCAGCAGGTCGTCAAAGACCTCGGGGTTGCGCCCGTGGTCCTCCTCCATCTCGCGGAGTTCCTTGTTCTGCTGGTGGACGATCGCCTGGACGCGCCGGGCGATGTTGACGAAGGCCCGGTAGGCCGCGTCGCGCATCGACTCCTCGGTGTCGACGATCTTGAGCACCGTCGCCAGCAAGTCGCGCTGAGACTTGGGGACTTCGCGGAGGTTGGGGTCGTCGCGGCCGAGGGTGCGAACCACCTCTGCGAGTGAATCGCCGCCGCGCAGGCGGTCGAGCGCCGCGGGCAGGACCTCGTGGTGGAGGCGCACGATCTCCTGGTCGTGGGCGACGATGCGCTGTTCCAGGTAGGCGGTGCGCCGAGCGAGTTCGGCGCGCAGGCCGCGGGCGACGCGACCGCGGCGTACGGCTTCGGCGCCGATCACGACGACCAGCAGTGTCGCGATGCCGCCGCACCAGCCGACGGCGGCCCGGGCCGGCTCCGTCACAACGGCGACGGCGGCTCCGGTCACCGCGGCCATCAGTATGGCCGGCAGCAACAGCACGCGCGCGTAGGGAAGTTCACGGCCACCGGGAGGCGATTGAACACTCACCATGTATGCCCTCTGAGACAAATCGGCTGGGGGGTCGGGGAAGTTTGTGGGGGAAACGTCATGGTCAAACAGAATCTTCGGAACTTTTGGGAACAAGCGCACGAATACACCTCAACTCGGTGCGCTGCGGGCGAGCTTAGTCCGACCGGATCATCGCTGTGTCATATTCGGCAAGCACCTGAAATCGCCCACGGGACAGGAGTACCCTCGGCCCATTTACACGCTGAGCCTTCATTCGCACACGGTGCGTGACGGCGCACGGGCATGCGAAAACCGCTGCCCGGACGGGTGAAACCCCCCTGAAATGCGGTGAGTTCAGATCCCGGCGATCCGCAGCGCCGCGTCCGCCGTGGCCTCCGCGAACGCCGACACCGGCCGCTCCGGCTCCGAGCGGTGCACGAGGATGACACCCTCGATCAGCCCGAACAGCAGATCCGTCCGCAGGTCCAGCTCGCTCTTGGCGAGCGCGCCGCCCGCCGCCGTCGCGGCGAGCAACTGGCGGTAGGCGTCCTTGAGTTCGGCCCGTACGGCATGGAAGCCGGCGAAGCGTTCGGTGCGCACCTCGGGCAGCAGATAGAGCCCGCCGAGGTTGTGCGGGCCGCCGCAGAGCAGCTCGACATCCGTGCGGCACAGCTCCCACAGCCGGGCCCCGGCCGGGGTCGCGTCGTCCGCGAGGAGCTCACGGGCGAAGGTCAGCGAGGGCGTGACCGTGGACTCCAGGAGCTCGGCGAGCAGCTCCTCCTTGCCGGAGACGTAGTGGTACATGGACGCCTGACGCATCCCGGCCCGCTCGGCGACGGCACGGGTGGTCGTGGCGGCGTATCCCCGCGTGGTGAACAACTCGGCGGCGGCGTCGAGCAGTTCGGCACGGGGGGTAAGCCCGCTGTCCGGCCGCTGCGCGGCCCGCGGCCTGCCTACCTTTCGCCCACCACCTGTGCCCATGTGTTCGATCCTAGCCGCGGGTTCGCGATGGCCGGCCGCGCCCGCGCGGCGGAGCCGCATGGCGTCACAGCCCCGCACCCCGTGAGGGATCGGTAACCGTACGGCAACACACGGGCAACGGCTGCGACCCCCTGGGCTCCTAATTTCTGTCGGGCGACAGAAATAACCGAAGCCGTCAACAGCCGGAGGACCCGCGATGGCGACAGCAACCACCTACGGAGCACGCGACCACGCCCGAGCACAGGACGGCACCCGCACCGAGGCCATGCCCGTCGTCCCCGCGAGCGCCTGGCCGACCCCGCCCTGCGAGGCAGGCCACCTGGTGTGGGCCGAGACGGTGGCGGGCGGCAACTACACGCACAAGGTGCTGGCCCGGGGCACGGAGCTCAGGCTGACCGACCTGAAGGGCGACGCCTGCGCGCACGTCCTCCTGTACGTCGCCGACCGCCCGTGGGAGCGCCTGAACGTGGCGGACACGGTCAAGGTCCAGTGGAACGCCTACCTGGGCGAGGGACAGCTGCTCCTGTCCGACCAGGGCCGCGTGCTGGCCTCGGTGGTCGCCGACACCTCCGGGCGGCACGACGCGCTGTGCGGCACTTCCACGCTCGTACGCAACACGGAGCGGTACGGGGACGGCACTCCGCAGTCGGACTCCCCCGCCGGACGCGAGCTGTTCAAGCTGGCCGCCGCCAAGAACGGGCTCGAACCACGTGATCTGGCCCCCTCGCTCTCCTTCTTCCAGGGCGTGGAGGTACGCGACGACGGCTCGCTGGACTTCACCGGCTCGGCAGGACCCGGCGGCAGCGTGACCCTGCGCGCCGAGCAGGACGTCACCGTACTGATCGCGAACGTGCCGCATCCCGCCGATCCGCGCCCCGCGTACGTGAGCACCCCCCTGGAGGTGCTGGCCTGGCGCACCGAGGCGACCAAGCCGGGCGACCCGCTGTGGGAAGCCACGCCCGAGGCCCGCCGCGCCTTCCTGAACACCGCCGAGTTCCTTGCCACGAGGGGGATCGCATGACCCGCGTCACTGTCCCGGCCCGGGCCGCCTGGTCGGCCGTCATCCGCACCGGCGAGACGCTCACCGTCACCGATCTGCACGGCAACCAGGCCGTCGACTTCCTGGTGTACGACGCCCAGGACACGGCCGTCCGCTACAGCGCGCCCGACACGATCCACGCGCAGGGCAACCTCTTCCTCACCACCGGCAGTGTGCTGATGTCCAACGAGCACACCCCGCTGATGACCGTCGTGGAGGACGAGGTCGGCCGGCACGACACGGTCGGCGGCGCCTGCTCCAAGGAGTCGAACACCCTCCGGTACGGGCACCACACCTGGTCCCAGCACGCCTGCGTGGACAACTTCCTCGCGGAGGGCGCCAAGCACGGGCTCGGCAAGCGCGATCTCGTCTCGAACATCAACTGGTACATGAACGTGCCGGTCGAGAAGGACGGCACCCTCGGCATCGTCGACGGCATCTCGGCCCCGGGGCTGAAGCTGACGCTGCGCGCCGAGCGCGACGTGATCGTACTGGTCTCCAACTGCCCGCAGATCAACAACCCTTGCAACGGCTTCGAGCCGACGGCCGTGGAGATGACCATCGAGGCAGCCGACGTCATGGCGGCAGCCGAGGCAATCGGGGCAGCTGAATGACCTTCGACACGCTGCTGGTCGCCAACCGCGGCGAGATCGCGGTGCGGATCATCCGTACGGCCCGCGAACTCGGACTGCGCACGGTCGCCGTGTACTCCGACCCCGACCGCTCCGCGCCGCACGTCCGGCTCGCCGACGAGGCGGTACGGCTGGGCCCCGCGCCCGCCAAGGAGTCGTACCTGGACGCCGACCTCGTCCTGAAGGCGGCCAAGGACACCGGGGCCGGGGCGATCCACCCCGGATACGGCTTCCTCTCCGAGGACGCGGCCTTCGCGCGGCGCTGCGAGGACGCCGGCATCGTGTTCGTGGGGCCGACGCCGGAGCAGCTGGAGCTGTTCGGCGCCAAGCACACGGCGCGGGCCGCGGCAGAGGCGGCGGGGGTGCCGTTGGCGCCGGGTACGGGGCTCCTCCCCGGTCTTCCGGAGGCCCTGGAAGCAGCCGCGCGTATCGGCTATCCCGTCATGCTCAAGGCCACCGGCGGTGGTGGTGGCATCGGTATGTCGGCATGTCGTTCCGCCGATGAACTGACCGAGGCCTGGGAGCGGGTCCAGCGGGTCGCCGCGGCCTCCTTCTCCTCGGCCGGAGTCTTCCTGGAGCGCCTGGTCGAGGACGCCCGCCATGTCGAGGTGCAGGTCTTCGGCGACGGCCGGGGCCGCGTCGTCACCTTCGGCGACCGCGACTGCTCGCTCCAGCGCCGCAACCAGAAGGTCCTGGAGGAGGCCCCGGCACCGGGCCTGCCGGCCGCCGTCCGCGGCCGACTGGCCTCCGCGGCCCGCGACTTGTGCGCCAGTGTCGGATACCGCTCGGCCGGAACCGTCGAGTTCGTGTACGACGCGGCGCGCGAGGAGGCGTACTTCCTGGAGGTCAACACGCGTCTCCAGGTGGAACATCCGGTCACCGAGGAGATCTACGGCGTCGACCTCGTCGCCTGGATGCTGCGGCTGGCCCGCGGGGAATCCGATGTCGTACGGGACCCGGGGGCGCCCCGCGGCCACGCCGTCGAGGCCCGCGTGTACGCCGAGGACCCCTCGCGCGAACACCGGCCGAGCGCGGGCCTGTTGACGCGGGTCGAGTTCCCCGGCGGCGTCCGCGTGGACGGCTGGGTCGAGACGGGCACCGAGGTGACCACGTCGTACGACCCGATGCTCGCGAAGGTCATCGCGTACGGCTCGGACCGGGCGCACGCCCTGGAGCGGCTCGACGAGGCGCTGGCCAGGACCCGGATCGACGGCATCGAGACAAACCTGGGACTGGTACGGGCCGCGCTCGCCGACGGCTCCTTCCGGCGGGCCACACACTCGACGGCGACGCTGGCCGGCGTCACCGATCCCACTCAGCGCATCGAGGTCGTGTCCGGCGGGACGCTCACCACGGTGCAGGACTGGCCGGGCCGCACCGGCTACTGGCAGGTGGGCGTGCCGCCGTGCGGCCCGATGGACGACCTGTCGTTCCGGCTGGGCAACCGGGCGCTCGGCAACCACGAGGGCGCGCCGGGCCTGGAGTGCACGCTCCAGGGGCCGAGCCTGCGCTTCACGCACACCACGACGGTCTGCGTCACGGGCGCTCCGGCGCCGGTCACCGTGGACGGCACGGCGGTCGCGCAGTGGGAGCCGGTGACGGTGCCCGCGGGGGCCGTACTGGAGGTCGGCGCTCCCACCGAACACGGCCTGCGCACCTACGTGCTGTTCGCGGGCGGGGGCCTGGACGTGCCGGCGTTCCTCGGCAGCGCGTCCACCTTCACGCTGGGCCGGTTCGGCGGCCATGGGGGCCGGACCCTGCGAACGGGCGACGTGCTGCACGGCGGCTCGGCCACGGATCACGGGGCGCCCGTACCGATCGGCGACCGCCCCCTGTTCTCCGCCGCCTGGCGGGTCGGCGCCCTCGAAGGCCCGCACGCCGCACCGGAGTTCTTCACCGAGGACGACATCCACGACTTCTACGCCGCCGACTGGAAGGTCCACTTCAACTCGGCCCGCACAGGTGTCCGGCTGGTCGGGCCGAAGCCCCGCTGGGCGCGCACGGACGGCGGCGAGGCGGGCCTGCACCCTTCCAACATCCACGACACGCCGTACTCCGTCGGCGCGGTCGACTACACCGGCGACATGCCGGTCCTGCTCGGCCCCGACGGTCCTTCGCTCGGCGGCTTCGTCTGCCCGGCGACGGTCGTCAGCACGGAACGCTGGAAGCTCGGCCAGTTCCGCCCCGGCGACACGGTGCGCTTCGCGCCGCTCGCCGACGACGGCTCGGCGCGGCCCGCGATCGTCGACGGCGGAGTGCTCGCCCGGGACGGCGACGTCACCTTCCGGCGCAGCGGCGACGACAACCTGCTGGTCGAATTCGGGCCCATGCAGCTGGACCTGGCGCTGCGCATGCGCGTGCACGCCCTGATGGAGGCGGTGGCCGAGGCCGACCTCGACGGGGTCACGGACCTCACGCCCGGCATCCGCTCCCTCCAGATCCAGGCGGACCCGCGCCGCCTCCCCCAGCGCGAACTCCTCGCCGCCGTACGGGAGATCGCGCGGACGCTGCCGCCCAGCGACCAGCTGGTGGTCCCCTCCCGCACGGTCCACCTCCCCCTCTCCTGGGACGACCCGGCCACCCGCGAGGCGATCGCCCGCTACATGGCGGGCGTCCGCGACGACGCGCCCTGGTGCCCGTGGAACATCGAGTTCATCCGCCGTGTGAACGGCCTGGACGCGGTGGAGGACGTGTACCGCACGGTCTTCGACGCGGAGTACCTCGTACTCGGCCTGGGAGACGTGTACCTGGGCGCCCCGGTGGCGACACCGCTCGACCCGCGCCACCGCCTGGTCACCACCAAGTACAACCCGGCACGCACCTGGACCGCCGAGAACTCGGTCGGCATCGGCGGCGCGTACCTCTGCGTCTACGGCATGGAGGGCCCCGGCGGCTACCAGTTCGTCGGGCGTACGACCCAGGTGTGGTCGGGCTGGCAGCAGCGCGGCGCGTTCGAGCCGGGCTCGCCCTGGCTGCTGCGCTTCTTCGACCGCATCAAGTGGTACCCGGTGGACGCCGACGAACTGCTGGAACTGCGGGCCGACATCACATCGGGCCGCTTCGTACCGCGCATCGAGGAGGGAGTCTTCTCACTCGCGGACTACCAGAGCTTCCTCACCGAGAACGCCGACTCCATCGCGGAGTTCAGGACCCGCCAGGGCACCGCCTTCTCGGCGGAACGCGACGCCTGGGAGGCCGCGGGCGAGTTCACCCGCGCGGAGGCGGCCTCCACACCCGCCACTCCCCCCGTCGAGGTGACCATCCCCGAGGGCGGCCGTCTGATCGAGGCCGAATTCGCCGCGTCCGTCTGGCAGCTCAACGTCCAGCCGGGCGACACGGTCACCACCGGTCAGCCGCTGCTGGCCCTGGAGGCCATGAAGATGGAGTCACGGGTGCCCGCCCCCATGAACGGAGTAGTACACGAAATCCTGGCGAAGCCGGGCGACCAGGTGGAGGCGGGCACGGCACTGCTGGTCCTCGCTCCGGCAAGCTGAAGACACGAGCAATTCCAACGGCGCCCTGACACCGCCGCTGGTCTGTGGGCAGGCGTTCCGCAGGGCGGAACGGGTGGGCACAGACCACCCACCGGCCCGCGGCCGAAGAACAAGGAGCAACCCATGTCCGCCCTCACCCGACTCCGCATGGCCTACGCCCGCATCGAGGCCACGAACCGCCCCGAGATCTGGATCGACCTGCGCCCCCAGGCAGAGGTCGAGCAGGAAGCCCAAGCCATCGACGCCCGAGTCGCCGCAGGCGAACACCTCCCCCTCGCCGGCAAGCTCCTCGCCGCGAAGGGCAACATCGACGTGGCCGGACTCCAGACCACCGCCGGCTGCCCGGCCTACGCGTACACCCCGGAGACCGACGCCCCCGCGGTCGCCCGCCTGCGCACAGCCGGCGCACTGGTCCTCGGCACCACCAACCTCGACCAGTTCGCCACAGGCCTCGTCGGCACCCGCTCCCCCTACGGCGCCGTACGGGGCGCCCTGGACCCGGCCAGAATCAGCGGCGGCTCCAGTTCAGGATCGGCCGTGGCCGTGGCCCTCGGCATCGTCGACCTCGCCCTCGGCACGGACACCGCGGGCTCGGGCCGCGTCCCCGCCGCGTTCAACGGCATCGTCGGCCTGAAGCCGACCCGCGGCCTGGTGCCGACGGCCGGCGTCGTCCCGGCCTGCGCCTCGCTGGACTGCGTGACCGTGTTCGCCCGTACGCTCCCGGAGGCCGAGCAGGCCCTCGCGTACCTGGCCTCCCCGTCGGATCGCGAACTCCCGGCGCTCCCCCAGCGCACCCCCGGCCCATGGCGCGTCGCCGTCCCGCCGACGGCGCAGCTCGGCGAACTGGACGAGGGCTGGGCACAGGCGTACGCATCCGCCGTCGCCCAACTCGCCGCGGCCGGCGCCGAGATCCGCACCCTCGACCTCACCCCGTTCACCGAGGCGGCGGCGATGCTCTACGAGGGCGCGTTCGTCGCCGAGCGCTACACGGCGGTGGGGAGCTTTGTCGACAAGTTGATCACCGAGGGCGGTGAGGGTCTCGACCCGACGGTCGCCGGGATCATCACCCGCGCCCGCGACATCCCCGCCCACCAGCTGTACGCCGACCAGGACCGTCTCGCCGAACTCCGCACCCGAGCGATCGCCCAGCTCGGCGACGCCGACGCACTGCTGCTGCCGACCACGCCCGGCCACCCCACGCTCGCCGAGGTCGCCGCCGACCCGCTGGGCGCCAACGCCCGCCTGGGCCGCTTCACCAACTCCACGAACCTCTTCGACCTGGCGGCCGTAGCCGTCCCGGCCGGTCTCACGCCCGCCGGTCTGCCCTTCGGCGTGATGCTGATCGGCCCCGCCTTCACCGACGAACGACTCGCACGGATCGCCGGGCTGCTCCAGCCCCGGCTCCGGATCGCCGTGGTCGGCGCACATCTGTCCGGCCAACCGCTCAACACCCAACTCCTCTCGCTGGGAGCAGAGTGGGAGAGCACGACGACCACCGCACCCGTGTACCGCCTGCACGCGCTGCCCACCACCCCGCCCAAGCCGGGCCTCGTCCACATCGGCGAGGGCGGTGCCGCCATCGAGGCCGAGGTGTGGCGGCTGCCCGCCGAAGGCCTCGGGCAGCTGCTCGCCGCCCTGCCACGGCCGATGGCTCTCGGACAGGTCGAACTGGCCGACGGCAGCCGTGTACCGGGTTTCCTCTGCGAACCCGGCGCACTCGCCGAGGCACCCGACATCACGGCGTACGGCGGCTGGCGCGCGTATCTGAACCGCTGACGCGCACATCGCTCACGAAGGGCGCCCCCGGCCCGTACAAACAGGTGCGCCGCCCCCAAACCGGAGGCGGCGCACACGAATGCGGTCGGCTCACCCCACCGAGGAGTAAGCCACCACCCCGCGCAACAGTCCGTCGACCGCCTTGCGCGCGTTCTTCGCGACGGTCGAGCTCCCGCCGCCGGAGACCGGCGCGGCGGCCGCGATCTGGCCGAGTACGTCGATGACCTGCTTGCACCAGCGCACGAAGTCACCGGCGGGCATCTCGGCCTCGCGCAGCACCTCGTCGAGGCCCTTGCCGGAAGCCCACTCGTACGCGGCCCAGGCGAAGCCCAGGTCCGGCTCGCGCTGGCCGACGCCCTCGGTCTGGGTGATCCGGAACTCCTCCTCCAGCGCGTCCAGGTGGCCCCAGATGCGGACCATCTCGCCGAGCGCGGCCTTGGCCTTGCCGGAGGGCACCTTCGGCGCCATGGCGTCGTCGGCGACCCGGGACTCGTAGACCAACGCCGAGGCACAGGCCGCGAGTTCGGCGGGGCTGAGGCCCTCCCAGACTCCGGCGCGCAGGCATTCGCTGGCGAGCAGGTCCAGTTCGCCGTACAGCCGGGCCAGCCGCTTGCCGTGTTCGGTGACGTCGTCGCCGCGCAGGTAGTCCAGCTCGGTGAGGAGGGCCACGATCCGGTCGAAGGTGCGGGCGATGGTGTTCGTCCGACCCTCGATGCGGTGCTCCAGCTGCTTGGTGTCGCGCTCCAGCCGGTGGTAGCGCTCGGCCCAACGGGCGTGGTCCTCACGGTCGCTGCACCCGTGGCAGGGGTGGGCCCGGATCGCCGTGCGCAGCCGGGCGATCTCGCGGTCGTCGGCGGCCTCGGCCCGCTTCTTGCGGTGCCGGTCGGGGACGATGTGCCCGGCCTTGGTGCGCAGCGCGGACGCCAGGTCGCGACGGGACTGCGGGGAGCGCGGGTTGAAGGACTTGGGGATGCGCATCCGGTCCAGCGCCTCGACCGGCACCGGGAAGTCCATCGAGGCGAGCCGCTTCACCTGGCGCTCGGAGGTGAGCACCAGCGGGCGGGGGCCGTCGTGCTGCTCGAAGCCGCGGTGACCGTTCGACCGGCCGGCGGGCAGGCCGGGGTCAAGCACCAGAGCCAGGCCCGCGTACTTGCCGGTCGGGACATGGATGACATCGCCGGGCTTGAGCTTCTCCAGGGCGACGGCGGCTTCGGCACGCCGCTGTGTGGCGCCCTGCTTGGCCAGCTCGGTCTCGCGGTCCTTGAGCTCGCGGCGCAGCCGCATGTACCCGTCGAAGTCGCCCAAGTGGCAGGTCATGGACTCCTTGTAGCCCTCAAGGCCCTCCTCGTTGCGCTGCACCTGCCGGGAGATCCCGACGACCGACTTGTCGGCCTGGAACTGAGCGAAGGACGTCTCAAGGAGCTCGCGCGAGCGGTGCCGGCCGAACTGCTCGACCAGGTTCACCGCCATGTTGTACGACGGCTTGAAGCTGGAGCGGAGCGGATAGGTGCGCGTGCCCGCGAGTCCCGCCAGGTGCTCGGGGCTGAAGCCGCGCTGCCACAGCACGACCGCGTGGCCCTCGACATCGATGCCTCGGCGGCCCGCACGACCGGTCAGCTGGGTGTACTCGCCGGGGGTGATGTCGGCGTGCTGCTCGCCGTTCCACTTGACGAGCTTCTCCAGCACCACCGAGCGGGCGGGCATGTTGATGCCCAGCGCGAGGGTCTCGGTCGCGAAGACGGCCTTGACCAGGCCGCGTACGAAGAGTTCCTCGACGACCTCCTTGAACGTCGGCAGCATGCCCGCGTGGTGGGCCGCGATGCCGCGCTCCAGGCCCTCCAGCCATTCGTAGTAGCCCAGGACGTGCAGGTCCTCGTCGGGGATGGAGGCCGTGCGCTCCTCCACGAGTTCGCGGACCCTCGCCCGCGCCTCGTCGTCGTTCAGCCGGAGGCCCGCGTACAGGCACTGCTGGACGGCGGCCTCGCAGGCCGCGCGGCTGAAGATGAACGTGATGGCGGGCAGCAGCCCTTCGGAATCGAGCCGCTCGATGACCTCGGGGCGGCCCGGCGTCCACATGCGCGAGCGCTGTCTGCGCTCCCGCTCGCGGTCGGCCTCGCGCATGGCGCGGCCCCGTCTGCGGTCCTGGTACGACGGGCGGCTGGCCTCCATGCGCGCCATGCGCGTGAGGTCGGGGTTGACGGCCTTCTTGCTGCCCTCGCCCTCCTCGAAGAGGTCGTACATCCGGCGTCCGGCCAGCACGTGCTGGAACAGCGGCACGGGCCGGTGCTCGGAGACGATCACCTGGGTGTCACCGCGGACGGTGTCCAGCCAGTCGCCGAACTCCTCCGCGTTCGACACGGTCGCCGAGAGCGACACCAGGGTCACCGACTCCTGGAGGTGGATGATCACTTCCTCCCAGACGGCGCCACGGAAGCGGTCGGAGAGATAGTGCACCTCGTCCATGACCACATAGCCGAGGCCGAGGAGGGTCTGCGAGCCCGCGTACAGCATGTTGCGGAGCACCTCGGTGGTCATCACGACCACCGGGGCCTCGGAGTTGACGCTGTTGTCGCCGGTGAGCAGGCCGACCTTGTCCGCGCCGTAACGGCGGCACAGATCGGCGTACTTCTGGTTCGAGAGCGCCTTGATCGGCGTGGTGTAGAAGCACTTCTTGCCCTGCTGGAGGGCGAGGTGGACGGCGAACTCGCCGACGATCGTCTTGCCCGAGCCGGTGGGCGCGGCCACCAGCACACCCTTGCCCGCCTCGAGAGCCCGGCAGGCCTCGATCTGGAAGGGGTCGAGGCCGAAGTCGTACATCTCGCGGAAGGAGGCGAGCGCGGTGGCCTGCTCGACAGCGCGCTGCCGTGCTGCCGCATACCGCTCGGCCGGTGAGAGGTCCTCTGTCATCGTGCTTTCGAGACTACCGGGAGGCACTGACAACAGGACGATCAATATCCGGATCCATACCTGTGAAGCCCGGGATCACCGCAGCTCAGGAAGCGCCACCCGCA
The DNA here is from genome assembly GCF_036347135.1 of Streptomyces sp. NBC_00775. Classification (NCBI taxonomy): domain Bacteria; kingdom Bacillati; phylum Actinomycetota; class Actinomycetes; order Kitasatosporales; family Streptomycetaceae; genus Streptomyces; species Streptomyces sp. NBC_00775. The sequence continues at coordinate 8,750,499 of NZ_CP108938.1, read as the reverse complement.
CCGCTGCCGGTATACAGTCCGCGGTCAGCGGCAGCGGCCCCAGCGGCTCCCCGTCCGCGTACCCCGCGATGCCGTCCGCGACGAGTTCGACCCTCGCGGCCCGGTGCACGGTGACCTTGGGATGGTCGAGGTGGGTGCCCTTGTAGACCTTGGGGAACACCTTGAGCAGCGTCGTACGGCTGCAGTCCCCGACGACCGTGATGTCGAACAGTCCGTCGGTGAGGTCGGCGCTCGCGCAGATCTTCATGCCGCCGCCGTACGACGATCCGTTGCCGACGGCCACGAGCGTCGCCTCGATCTCCTGGACCTCGCCGTCGTCCAGCGTGATGCGGTACGGGAAGGGCTTGAAGGCGGCCAGTTCGGCGAGCATGGCGAGGTCGTACTTGAAGCGGCCGGTGGGCCACCGCATGCGGTTGCCCCTGTCGTTCACCCGGGAGTCGAAGCCGGTGGCGAGGACGGTGCCGAACCAGGTGTCGCCCACGCGCCCCAGGTCGATGTCGCGCAGCAGCGCCCCTTTGAGGGACTCGGCGATCAGGCGTCCCGCGGCCGCCGGGTCGCGTACGGGGAGGCCCAGGGCCCGCGCGAAGTCGTTCCCGGTGCCGACGGCGACCAGGCCGAGCGGGGTGCGGGTCCCGGCGACGGCCTGGAGGGCCAGGTTCGCCATGCCGTCGCCGCCGACGGCGATGAGGGCGCCGGTGCCGCCCTCGACTGCGGCACGCGCGCGCGTGAGGGCGTCTTGCGCGTTCTCCCCGAGGATCGTGCGGACGGAGAATCCCGCCGCCCGCAAAGCCGAAGCGGCCGGCTGCGCCGCGTGGGCGCCCCGGCCGCGTCCCGCGGTGGGATTGACGAAGAGGGTGATCTCGCTGGTCACAGCCCTGACCCTACGAGGTTCACGTGCTCCGTCAGGTCACGTCGTCATAACCGTTGACCCGGTCCGAGCCCGCCTGCTCCGGCAGTGCCCGGCTGGCCGACACGGTCTCGACCTCGCCGATGTCCTCGGGCGTGAGGTCGAGGTCGGAGGCCTCGTCGTCGTCCGGGCCCTCGGCGTCGCGGCGCCGCTTGCGGCGGTCGTTGAGGAGCGAGAAGGCCACGGCGCCGAAGTACAGGATCCAGATGGGTCCGGCGAGCGCCAGCATGGTCAGCGGGTCGGTGCTGGGCGTGGCGACGGCCGCGAAGACCGTGATGCCCATGATCATGCCGCGCCACCAGCCGAGCATGCGCTGACCGGTGAGGATGCCCGTGAGGTTGAGCATGATCAGCAGCAGTGGCAGCTCGAAGGACAGACCGAAGACGAGCACCATGCGCAGGACGAGGTCGAGCAGATCGTCCAGCGGCAGCAGGTTGTTGACGCCGTTCGGCGTGAAGCCGATCAGGACCTTCGCCGTGGTGGGGAGCACCCGGTAGGCGAAGTAGGCGCCGCCGAGGAACAGCGGCGCGCCCGTGCCGACGAACGCGTACGCGTACTTGCGCTCGTGCCGGTGCAGGCCGGGGGCGACGAAGGCCCACAGCTGGTACAGCCAGATCGGCGAGGCCAGCACGACACCGGCCATCAGGGACACCTTCAGCGCCAGCGTGAACGGCGTGAGAAGACCGTTGATGGTGATCTGCGCGCACTGCTGGGTCTTCTGATGCGAGTTCGCCAGCTGCTCGAAGGTCTGGGAACAGCCGACCGAGTCCAGCACCGGCTTGGTGATGATGTTGATGATGTCGTTATAGAAGAAGGCGGCCACGGTCGTGATAACAACGATGGCCAGCATCGCCTTCGCGAGCCGGTTGCGGAGCTCACGAAGGTGATCCGCGAGGGGCATCCTCCCCTCGGGATCCTTCTCCTCTTTGCGGGCAGACTTGAGCAACCCACGTCCTCATCTCGTGCGGCGGGCCGGAGGTGTCCGGCCCTGCGTCAGCGCTTGGTCGTGTCCGTCGGCTCGCTGACCGGGCGCGAGCTGGTCACGTCGCCGGGGGCGGCCTGGATCGTGCGCTGAGCCGGGGGCTGCTCGTCGGTGCTGGGCGGGCCTGCCGGGGCGGGCGTGCTGCCCTCGTCCTTCATCGCCTTGGCCTCGCTCTTGAGGATGCGAGCGGACTTGCCGAGCGAGCGCGCCATGTCCGGAAGCTTCTTCGCGCCGAACAGCAGGATGATGACGACGAGGATGAGAATGATCTCGGGAGCTCCGAGCCTTCCGAACATAAGTCTTTACCTTCTCACCGAGGCTGCATGGTCGGGGTGCCGTCCGATCGGTCGGACATGTGTCCGATCGTCGTGTTGACAGCGATCGTAACGCTCAGGGGTAAACGCGGGGCAATCCCTGTGCGTACTCCCAGTTCGCGACCCGCGCCTCGTTATCCGGGCCGCGATCAGCAGCGTACCTGCCGTTGCCGGAAAGTTGACAGGGCGAAAGCCACTCAAAACGCAGGGCACCCGCTACTCACAGTGCATCCACAGAGCGGGCGGTGGTCACAGCCGCGCGTTCCAGGTCTTCGGCCGCTCGATTGATGCGCTGCGCGGAGTCGGAAACCTGTCGCCCCAGACGCTCCGCTTCCACAAAGACACGGACAGCGAGCACTCCGAGAACGGCGATTCCCAGAAAACCCACAGCGATCGCAAACATCGGCCAGAACATGACGTCGACCCTAGAGGGTGGAGTGCAGGCGCAGGGTCCGCACCCCGCCCCCGGTGAGCAGCTCGACGATGCGCTCACCCGCGGGCTTGCGCACGGCGATGCCGCACTCGGGGCAGGTGAAGGAGTAGAAGGTGGTGCGGCTGCTGGCGCCGATGGCCAGCCGCAGGGCGCTCGCCTTGAGCTCGAAGCCGGCCCGGCAGTCGGGGCAGGCGGCCTTGAACATCACGTCGACCACCCTTCTCATCCCGGCGAACGCGGCCACCACCGACATCTCCGTCGCGCCGGAAGGCGCCCCCGCTCTCCCCGGCCCGCCGGCCTTCTCCGAAACAGCGGCCTTCTCCGAGACAGCGGCCTTCTCCGAGGTTCCGGCCTTCTCCGGCGCACCAGACATCGACGACGTGCTCAAAGCCCCTGCTCCTGCCTGTCGTACGGCCCGTCCTGATCCCCTTGAAGCCCGTCGTAGGCCGCGAGCGCCTCCCGGGCGGCCTGCCGGGCACTGTCCGCGAGGTCCTGCGGCGACACGATCCGGCCGTCGCCGCCGAGGCGCAGCGCCAGTCGGCGCAGTGACGTGGGATCGGGGGTCCGCAGGGTGATACGCAGCCCGCCGTCCGGCAGCTCATCCGCGCTGTCGTGCGGGTAGTACTCGGCGACCCAGCGCCCGCCTGGCCCCACCTCGATGACCACCTCGGGATCCTCGGCGGCGGGCTGCACCAGCCCCTCGGAGAGGTCCCGCAGCTCCACCTCGGGCGGCGCGGACGGCTCGTCCAGGATGCGGATCTCGGCGACCCGGTCGAGCCGGAAGGTGCGGCGCGCCTCGGAGCGGCGGCACCAGGCCTCCACATAGGTGTGGCCCACGCTGACCAGCCGGATCGGGTCGATCTCGCGCTCGGTGAGCTCGTCCCGGGAGGGCGAGTAGTAGCGGATCCACAGCCGGCGCCGCTCGGAGATCGCCCGGTCGACGTCCGCGAAGACGCCGCCCTCCGACTCGAAGGTCACGGACAGCCGGGAGCTGGCACCCGCCGCCTCGCCGGAGGCGGCCTCCACCTTGGCGGTGGCGCGCAGCAGCGCCTGCCGGTCGCCCTCGCGCAGGCCCGGCAGCGTGGACACCGCACGGGCGGCCACCAGCAGCGCGGTCGCCTCGTCGGCGGCGATACGCAGAGGCTCCGCGACATCGTCCGGGTTGTGCCACCAGATCCGGTCGCCGTCGGTGTCGATGTCGAGCAGATCGCCGCCGCGGAAGCTGGTCCCGCACAGCGGCAGCACGTCGAGATCGGAGATCAGCTCGTCCTCGGTGATCCCGAAGGCCCGGGCCACGTCACCGACGCGGGCGCCGGGGCGCTCGCGCAGATACGTCACCAGGGAGAGCATCCGCCGGGTCTGGTCGATCGCGTTCGTGGGCCTGGCCGGTTTTCCTGCCACTTTCTTACGTTCCCCCTCAGCCCTTGGCCACAGCGCGCAGCCGGTCCACCACATCGGCCCGCAGTTCGGCAGGCTCCAGGACCACCACGTCGGGCCCGAACTCCACGAGCCAGGCGTCCAGGCCGTGCCCGTACGGAATCTCCAACTCGTCCCAGCCGTCGCCCAGTTCCCGCACCGAGACGGCCTTGGCCCGCAGCGGGTAGCCGGAGCCGCTGCGCAGCCGGATCAGCGCGGAGCGGTCGGCGATCTCCCCCGCCCAGCCCGCGACGGTCTCGCGCACGGTGACGACGTCGGGTACCTCGGCCGTGTACCGCCCCGCGCGGGCGCGGACCTTGCCGGTGATCCGGGAGAGCCGGAAGACACGTTCGGCGCCGCGGTCGCGGTCCCAGCCCGCGACGTACCAGTGGCCGCGCCAGCACTCCAGGGCCCACAGCTCGACGTGCCGGGTCTCGGGGTGCGCGGCGGTGGCCTTGCGGTAGTCGAAGACGACCGGACGGCGGTCACGGAGGGCGAGCATCAACGGTTCGAAGGCCGCCTCGTGGACGGGGATGTGCGGTTCCAGGGCGCCATGGGCCTCGTAGGGGTCCACGTCCTCGGGCAGACCCGCGGCGCGCAGCTTCTGCAGGGCGCCGCTCGCGGCACCGGCCAGCCGGGCCTGCTGCCAGACCTTCGCGGCGAGGCCGAGGGCGGCGGCCTCCTCGGCGTCGAGGGTGATGGGCGGGAGGCGGTTGCTGTCGCGGCGGGCGAGGTAGCCGACCTCGCCGTCGAGGTTCTCGACCGTCTCGATGACCAGACCGAGCTCGCGGAGATCGTCCTTGTCGCGCTCGAACATCCGATTGAAGGAGTCGTCGGAGCCGGCCGCACCCTTGCCCGGCCTGAAGGCCTCGACATACGCCTCGATGGAATCGCGGAGTTCCCGCTTGCTGAGCGGCCGCCGAGTCCCCAGCAGACACAGCGCCAGGTTCATCAGCCGCTCGGCCTTGGCAATGGCCATCGATGCCCTTCCTATGGTGCTTCCGACCGATGACCGTACCGCTCCGGAGTGTCGCGGCAAAAGCCGAGGGCCCATGCCCGGACAGGCATGGGCCCCAGGTGATCGGGTCCGGTCAGACCCTGATCACACGGCGTACGAAGATCGGACTGAAGTCGGGCCTTCGTGATGATCGGACCGGAGCCGGAACTCCGTGGCCATCATGACCACCGAACCCGACGCCGATCCCCGTGCTGATGTCAGACCGCGACCAGGTCGCAGACGAAGATCAGCGTCTCGCCGGGGGCGATGAGGCCGGCGCCGGCGCCGCGGTCGCCGTAGGCGAGGTGCGCCGGGATGGTCAGCCGGCGGCGGCCACCGACCTTCATGCCCTGCACGCCCTGGTCCCAGCCGGCGATGACCTGGCCGGCGCCGAGCTTGAACTCCAGCGGGTTGCCGCGGTTCCAGGAGGCGTCGAACTCCTCACCGGTGGAGAAGGCCACGCCCACGTAGTGGACCTTGACGAAGTCGCCGGCCTTGGCGACCGCACCGTCGCCTTCCCAGATGTCCTTGATCTCGAGGTCCGCCGGGGGCTGACCCTCCGGGAAGTCGATCTCGGGCTTCTCGATGCTCACGTCTCTAGCTCCTGCTTGTTTACGTAAAGGCAACTCGGACAGTCTTACATCCCCGGAGGAGGGGTTACATCTTCGCCAGGATGTCGACCGAGAAGACGAGCGTGGAGTCCTTCTTGATGCCGCTGCCGCTGGGCGGGCTGTCGCCGTAGCCCAGGCTCGGCGGGACGACGATGAGGACGCGGCTACCGACCTTCTTGCCGGTCAGGCCCTGGGACCAGCCCTTGACGACCTGCTGGAGCGAGAACGAGGTCAGCTGGCCCCGGCTGTACGTCGAGTCGAACTCCTTGCCGCCGTCCCAGAGCACACCCTTGTACTGCACGAGGACGCTGCTGTCGGCCTTGACCTCGTCGCCGTCGCCCTCGATGACGTAGTTCGCCACGAGCTTGGTCGGGGCGGTCGCCTTCGGCACGGTGATGGAGGGGGCCTTGCCGTCGGTGTTGGTGCCGACCTTCGGGAGGGCCGCGTCGCTCTGCGCGACGTCCTTGCCCTTGGCGGAGCTCTTGGCGTTGAACGTGTCCTGGATGTCGACGACGAACACCAGCGTGTCGGTGCCCTTGATGCCCGCCTGGGTGTTGCCCGACGTGCCGTAGCCCCAGGTGGGCGGCACGGACATCTCGACGCGGCTGCCGACCTTCTTGCCGACCAGGCCGTAGCGCCAGCCGTCGATGATGCCGCCCTGCGCGAGCTGGATGACCAGGGGCGTCTTGCGGTCGTAGGAGTTGTCGAAGACCTTCGCCGTGTCCCAGATCTGGCCCAGGTAGTTGGCCTGGATGTAGTCGTTCTCCGCGACTGTCTGGCCACCTCCCGCGATGACCGTCCTCACCGCCAGGTTCTTCGACGGATCCCCGGTGCCCTTGGCGACGGTCGGCTTCTCGTCGAACTTCGTACCGGCGGTGATGGCCGGCAGCGGACCGTCGACGATCTTCGGCGGCGGGGCCGACGAGGCGGAGGCCGAAGCCGACGGGCTGCTGCTGGACTTGGCCGTGTCTGACTTGCCGTCGTCACCGCATCCGGCGAGTGTGACCAATCCAGCGGGTACGGCGATGAGGAGTGAGCGTCGGCGCACGGTGAGGGCCTCGTATCGATCGATCTTGGTTGATGGCGTGCGCGCAACTCTACGACGTGAGAAGGGCGCCGTACGGAAAACGTACGGCGCCCCGCGTTGCGTTCCGGATTCACTCCCGGAACGTACGCATCACATTCCCGCGATGAGCTTCTCCACCCTGTCGTCGACCGAACGGAACGGGTCCTTGCACAACACGGTGCGCTGTGCCTGGTCGTTCAGCTTCAGATGGACCCAGTCGACGGTGAAATCGCGGCGCTGTTCCTGAGCGCGCCGGATGAAGTCGCCACGCAGCCGCGCCCGAGTGGTCTGGGGCGGCACGGACTTGCCCTCGAAGATCTTCAAGTCGTTGCAGATCCGGGCGGCTTGTCCCTTCCTCTCCAACAGGTAGTACAGGCCTCGGCGACGGTGGATGTCGTGGTAGGCGAGGTCTATCTGCGCGACCCTCGGGTGGGACATCGTCATGTTGTGCTTGGCTCGGTACCGCTCGATGAGCTGGTACTTCATGACCCAGTCGATTTCGGTACCGATCCGGTCGAGGTCCTCGGCCTCGATCGAGTCGAGCACACGGCCCCACAGTTCGAGGACCTGCTCGACGGTGCCGGTGCGGATTCCGCGGCGCTCGCAGAAGTCCACGGCCTTCTCGTAGTACTCGCGCTGCACTTCGAGCGCGGAGGCCTCGCGGCCACTGGCCAGGCGCACCTTGCGGCGGCCCGTGATGTCGTGGCTGACCTCGCGGATCGCCCGAATGGGGTTCTCCAGGGTGAGGTCACGCATCACCGTGCCCGCCTCGATCATGCGCAGGACGAGGTCGGTGGCTCCGACCTTGAGGAGCATGGTCGTCTCGGACATGTTCGAGTCGCCGACGATGACGTGCAGCCTGCGGTAGCGCTCGGCGTCGGCGTGCGGTTCGTCGCGGGTGTTGATGATGGGCCGGGAGCGGGTCGTCGCGGAGCTGACGCCCTCCCAGATGTGCTCGGCGCGCTGGCTGACGCAGTACACGGCGCCGCGCGGGGTCTGCAGCACCTTGCCGGCACCGCACAGAAGCTGCCTCGTGACGAGGAACGGAATGAGGATGTCCGCGAGTCGGGAGAACTCCCCGTGCCGGGCCACCAGATAGTTCTCATGGCACCCGTAGGAGTTGCCTGCCGAGTCGGTGTTGTTCTTGAACAGGTAGACGTCGCCCGCGATTCCTTCCTCGTGCAGGCGTCGTTCGGCGTCCACCAGGAGTCCTTCGAGAATGCGCTCGCCGGCCTTGTCGTGGGTGACGAGTTCCGTCACGTTGTCACATTCGGGTGTCGCATATTCCGGATGTGATCCCACGTCGAGATAGAGGCGGGCACCGTTCCGCAGAAAGACATTGCTGCTGCGGCCCCATGACACGACACGGCGGAAGAGGTACCGCGCCACCTCGTCGGGAGACAGGCGGCGCTGTCCCCTGAACGTACACGTGACGCCGTACTCGTTCTCCAGCCCGAAAATGCGGCGGTCCATGACTGAACATTACGCCCGATCCCCCGAGCTGAAACGGGGTTCGACAGCACGGTTTGGATCATTTTCCGATGAGACCGCAACGACCGCGCTGTCCCCGGTAGCTGCGAGGACCCGCCCCGTGGCCAGCAGAACCACCAGCGCGGCGGCCCCGGCGGCACCCGGTAGGGCGAAGCCCCACACCGCCCCGCCCCACTCGACTACGGGGCCCGCGAGGCCCGTTCCGACCGACGCGCCCACGGTGAACGTCGTCACAAGCCAGGAGAACGCCTCGGTGACCGTGCCGCGCGGCGCGTGCCGGTCGACGAGGACGAACGCGCAGGCGATACAGGGCGCCAGGAACACTCCGGCGAGTGTGGTGAGCGCCGTCATGGCGACCGGGCCCGGCACCAGCGTCAGCGGCAGGTAACACACCGCCAGAAGGGCGACGAGCACCCGCAGTCGCCGCTCCGGCGCGCCGCTCCACTGCCGCACGCCGTACACCGCGCCGCCGACGAGAGCGCCGAGACCGATGCCCGCCATCAGCCAGCCGTACACCGCGTCCCCGCCGTGGCCGTCGGCGTACGACACCGCGGCGACCGTGATGGAACCGAGGGCGATCCCGACGAACAGGAAGGCGGCAAGGAGGGCCAGCAGCCCGGACGAGCGCAACGCGCCGAGCCAGTGCGCCTCACGCGGTGCCGAGCGCCACGCGCGCGAGGGCGGCGACACGACTACGGAGAGGGCGCCCAGCACGCCGATGGCATTCAGCACGAGCAGCGCGGCCTGCGCGGACCAGAGCGACACGCACAGCGTCACCAGCAACGGCCCCACCGTGAACATGATTTCCTGCGCCACGGCGTCCATCGCGTACGCCGTGTGCACCTGGTCCTCCCTGCGCAGGACAGAGGGCCACAGTGCCCGCAGACCGCCCTCCAGGGGTGGCGTGAAGAGCCCGGCAACGGCCATCGAGGCATACGCGAGCGACGGCGTCTGCGTGCCCGCGAACGCGAACACGCTCATCCCGAGAGCCGAGACGAGCGCGGCGGGCAGCTGCACCCGCGGCTGCCCGTAGACGTCCACCAGGCGCCCCAGCAGCGGCTGCCCCACGGCATTGGCCACGCCGTACACGGCGGCCAGCGCGCCCGCCAGGCTGTACGTGCCGCCCTCGGCGCGGATGAAGAGCACGACGGCGATGGCGGCGGTGGCGTTCGGCAGCCGCCCCACGAGGGTGCCGACGAGCAGCCGGGTGGCGTGCCTCGCCCTGAGGATCTCCAGGTACCCCGCAGCCATGTCCAGCCCTTCCCGTCAGCACGCGACGTCGGAAGTTTTACGTATAACGCCGCTCTCCATACGTACCATGTGCGCTGTCCGTGAGTCCATACGAGGGAGCAGGTCGACGGTGGCACGAGGTAGTACGCGCCCCACGAGCCGTGACGTCGCCCAGGCCGCCGGGGTCTCCCAGGCCGCCGTCTCACTCGTCCTGGGCGACAAGTGGCGCGGCCGGGTCTCCGAGGCCACGGCACAGCGGGTCCGGGAAGCCGCCCAGGAGCTCGGCTACCGCCCGAACCTGGCCGCCCGCAACCTCCGCCTGGGCCGCACCCGCACGGTCCTCCTGGTGGTCCCCGCGCTCACCACCGAATTCTTCGCGGGCGTCTACACCGGCGCGGCCCGCGTCGCGGCCGAACACGGCTTCGGCGTGGTCCTCTACCCCTCCCCCGAGGGCATCGGCCCCGCCCGCAACCCCTTCGGCTCGGCGGCAGCGGCCCTCGACGGCGTGATCGCCTCCTCCATGGCCGCCGACGCCCTCACGGCGATCCGCGGCGACCAGCTCCCCCTGGTCATGCTCGACAGCGACCCGGAAGGCAGCCTGGGCGCGGCCACGGTCAATCTCGACATCAAGGACGGCGTACGACAGGTCGCCGAACACCTCCTGGCCCTCGGCCACCGCCGCTTCCTGCACCTGGCGGCCGACATCGCCTCCTGGACCTTCGAGGTACGCGCCCGAGAACTGGCCACCCGCCTGTCCGAGGTCCCCGGCACAGACCTCCGCACCACCCGCGCCCCCATCACCATCGAGGACGCCCTCAACGCCGCCGAAACCGCGCTCGCCGCCCCCGGCCCCCGCCCCACGGCCCTGGTCTGCGACGACGACAAACTCGCGGCCGGCGCCTACAAAGCGGCCCGCCGCCTCGGCCTCCACATCCCCGACGACCTCTCCATCACCGGCCTCGACGACCTCGCCCTCTCCCGAGCCATCGACCCAGAACTGACCACCGTCCGCCTGGACGCCGAACGCTTCGGCGCACAGGGCATGGAAGCCCTCCTGGCCGTCCTCGACGACCGCACACCCCCACAGGGCGACATCCCGGTAGAACTGGTCGTACGAGGCTCCACAGCCCCACCCCACCAGCCCGCCACCTGATCCCCCCAAGCACCCGCAGCCGACGACGCACGGGACCCCACCCACCCCAACCGACCCGGCGGCGCACCCGGCGACGCACCGAAGGGGCCGGGCCGGTACGTCCAGCCCGTCGCATACGGGGTTATGGCCAAGTTCATGCTGTGGCAGCAAGCAGCAATGCCCACCGGCGACGGGCTGGACGTACCGGCACGGCCCCGCCCCCACCGACGAACCGCACCGCCGAACCCCACCGCACCGCACAGGCCAGCCGACAGCACCCGAAAACGCCGAGCGCCCCGACCAATTCGGCCGGGGCGCGCGATGGGCAAGGCAAAGCCGAGGTCACTCCTCGTCGTCGCCGTCCTCGGCCTCCGTGGCGGTCTCCGCGCCCCCGGCCTCCAGCAACCGGGAAAGCTGACGCCCCACGATCCGCCTGAACTTCCGCTGCTGCGGCCGCGTACGGTCCAGCACCGCGACCTCCAGCCGCTCCGCGGGAATCTCCCGCTCACCACCGTTCGGCTCCCGCGACAGCGACTGCACCGCCAGCTTCAGCGCCCCCGCCAGCGACATCCCGTCCTCATGACGCTGATCGAGATAGGTACTGATCTGCTCGGCGTTACCACCGACCGCGACCGACCCATGCTCATCCACGATCGACCCGTCGTGCGGCAGCCGATAAATCTGGTCACCCTCAGGGGTCTCCCCCACCTCGGCAACCACCAACTCCACCTCGTACGGCTTCTCGGCGGCCGACGAGAAAATCGTGCCCAGGGTCTGGGCATAGACGTTGGCGAGACCACGAGCGGTCACGTCGTCACGGTCGTAGGTGTAACCCCGAAGATCGGCATAGCGCACGCCACCGATCCGAAGGTTCTCGTACTCGTTGTACTTGCCGGCGGCCGCGAAGCCGATCCGGTCATAGATCTCGCTGAACTTGTGCAGCGCCCGGGACGGGTTCTCGCCGACGAACACGATGCCGTCGGCGTACTGCAGCACGACCAGGCTGCGGCCGCGGGCGATGCCCTTGCGGGCGTACTCGGCCCGATCGGCCATGGCCTGCTGGGGTGAGACATAGAACGGCGTCGACACCGGTTATCCGTCCCTTTCAGTCGAAGTCACTGGGTCACCTGGGCAAGAGGGGCCGGGCTCAGAGCAGCGCGGCCCGCGGGCCGTCGGGCTGCACCAGGCGCCGCTCCAGGATCGCGCGGGCGATCTCGGAGGACTCCTCGTCGGTAAGCCGGCGGAAGCCGTCCTCGGTGATCACGGTGACGATCGGATAGATCCGGCGGGCGACATCGGGGCCACCCGTCGCCGAGTCGTCGTCGGCCGCGTCGTACAGGGCCTGGATGACGAGGGTCGTGGCCTGCTGTTCGTTCAGGTCGTCGCTGTACAGCTTCTTCATGGCGCCGCGCGCGAAGATCGAGCCGGAGCCCGTGGCCGCGTAGCCGTGCTCCTCGGAGCGGCCGCCCGTGACGTCGTAGGAGAAGATGCGGCCCTTGCCACGGTCCACGTCGAATCCGGCGAAGAGCGGGACCACGGCCAGGCCCTGCAGGGCCATACCGAGGTTGGAACGGATCATCGTGGAGAGCCGGTTCGCCTTGCCCTCCAGGGAGAGTTGGGCACCCTCCACCTTCTCGAAGTGCTCCAGCTCCAGCTGGAACAGCTTCACCATCTCGACGGCCAGACCCGCCGTACCGGCGATGCCCACCGCCGAGTACTCGTCGGCCGGGAAGACCTTCTCGATGTCGCGCTGCGCGATCATGTTGCCCATGGTGGCCCGCCGGTCACCGGCGAGGACCACACCACCGGGGAACGTGACGGCGACGATGGTCGTGCCGTGCGGGGCCTCGATGACGCCCTGGACGGGCGGCAGCTGCCGCTTGCCCGGGAGCATCTCCGGCTGATGCTCGGAGAGGAAGTCCATGAAGGACGACGACCCGGGCGTCAGGAAGGCAGCTGGTAGACGCCCGGTGCTACGAGTGTTGGCTTCCACGAGGATCCTTCCAAGTAGGCGGCAGCCCGACGAACAGCGTCGGGATCATCTCCCAACTTGCCGATGGCCGAATTGCAGTTGAAGCACAGTACGCCACGGACCCTACCCGTCTCGTGGCAGTGATCCACATGAATGGCAGGAGCTTTCAAACAGATCACACAGAGCCCCATTTGAGAGGCCACCATCTCGTCACGCTCGGCTTCGGTGATGCCGTATTGGCGCTTCAGATGGTCGCCTCGCCCTCTGGCGGCCCGACATGCCTTGCACCGGGTCGATAGGCCATCCGAAGCCGACGCATTGCGGTGCCAATCGCGATGCGGCTTCACCTCCCCGCAGCTTCGGCACAGCTTGTGCCCCGCAGGGATGTCCACCTTCTCGCGCACCGTCTTGCCGAGCGCTTCCCTGCGCTGCCGGTAGCGCGCGGCCGAATATTCCGCCACGCACTCCCGGCACCGCACTTGCAACCCGTCACGCCGGTTCCTGTCAGCAGCGAACGAAGCAAGCGGCTGTTCTCGGCCGCATCCGGTGCACCGCTTCACTTCGAGCGGGCCCGGCATGCCCGTTATTGACCGCCTTTTTGTACAAATGAGCGAACGAAGTCCTCGGCGTTCTCCTCGAGTACGTCGTCAATCTCATCCAGAACCGAGTCGACATCGTCGCTCAGCTTCTCCTGGCGCTCCTTGAGGTCGTCGGAGGCCTGCGCGTCTTGCGCTGTCTCCTCGACCTCCTCGGTGTTGCGCGTCGCCTTCTGCTGTCCGCCGCCGGTGTCCTTGGTCGCCATAACCCTCACCCCGCTCGGTTCGACGTTCTTGATCAGACCCTACAAGCAGGGTCCGACATCGGCCCCGCAGTTGCTACAACGTACGGGGGCCACCTCGATGATTCCCGTACGCCGGACTTTCCACCCTGTCCGGCGGGTGCCGGACAGGTGCCCGCTCAGCCGCCCGAAAGGACCCTGACCAGGTCCTCAGCCGTACGGCAGCGGTCGAGGAGCTCCTTGACGTGATTACGCGTTCCGCGAAGCGGCTCCAGGGTTGGGACGCGCTGGAGCGAGTCCCGGCCCGGCAGATCGAAGATCACCGAGTCCCAGGAGGCGGCCGCGACGTCGTCCGCGTACTGCTCCAGGCAGCGTCCGCGGAAGTACGCGCGCGTGTCCTCCGGCGGCTTGGTGCGGGCCCGCTCGACGTCCTGCTCGTCGAGCAGGCGCTTCATCTTGCCGCGTGCCGCGAGGCGGTTGTAGAGGCCCTTCTCGGCGCGTACGTCGGCGTACTGGAGGTCGACCAGGTGCAGCCGGGCGGCGTCCCAGTCGAGGCCGTCACGGCGTCGGTAGCCCTCCATGAGTTCCCGCTTGGCGACCCAGTCGAGCTCTCCGGAGAGGCTCATCGGGTCGTTCTCCAGGCGGTTCAGGGTGTCTTCCCAGCGGAACAGGACGTCCTTGGTCTGCTCGTCCGCGTCGGCCCCGAACCGTTCCTCCACGTACTTGCGCGACAGCTCGAAGTACTCCATCTGCAACTGCACAGCGGTGAGTGTGCGTCCGCTGCGGAGCGTGACCAGGCGCTTGAGGGTCGGGTCGTGCGAGACCTGGTGGAGGGTGCGTACGGGCTGGTCGACGGCGAGGTCCACGGCGATGAAGCCGTCCTCGATCATGGACAGGACCAGGGCCGTCGTGCCCAGCTTCAGATAGGTCGAGATCTCGGAGAGGTTGGCGTCGCCGATGATCACGTGCAGCCTGCGGTACTTCTCGGCGTCCGCGTGCGGCTCGTCGCGGGTGTTGATGATGGGGCGCTTCAGGGTGGTCTCCAGGCCCACCTCGACCTCGAAGTAGTCGGCGCGCTGGCTGAGCTGGAAGCCGTGTTCGTGTCCGTCCTGGCCGATACCGACGCGGCCCGCTCCGGTGACGACCTGGCGTGAGACGAAGAACGGCGTGAGGTGGCGCACGATGTCCGAGAAGGGGGTCTCCCGCTTCATCAGGTAGTTCTCGTGCGTGCCGTACGAGGCGCCCTTGTTGTCGGTGTTGTTCTTGTAGAGGTGGATCGGCTGGGCGCCGGGGAGCTGGGCCGCGCGCTCCGCGGCCTCCGCCATGATGCGCTCGCCGGCCTTGTCCCACAGGACGGCGTCCAGTGGGTTGGTGACCTCGGGAGCGCTGTACTCCGGGTGTGCGTGGTCCACGTACAGCCGCGCACCGTTGGTGAGGATGACATTGGCCAGGCCGATGTCCTCGTCGGTGAGCTGGCTGGAGTCGGCGGCCTCGCGGGCGAGGTCGAAGCCTCGCGCGTCCCGCAGCGGGTTCTCCTCCTCGAAGTCCCAGCGGGCGCGGCGCGCCCGGTGCATCGCCGCCGCGTAGGCGTTGACGATCTGGGACGAGGTGAGCATGGCATTGGCGTTGGGGTGGCCGGGGACGGAGATCCCGTATTCCGTCTCGATGCCCATTACTCGCCGTACGGTCATGCGGCCCTCCTTGCCCGGCAGCGCCCTCGGTCGGGGGCGCTGCTCAAGTACCGCTGGTGCTCCGGTGCGTGTGCGGTGCCCGTCCCCGCAACGCGCGACTCGGCGGTACGAAAGAGCCTAGAACGCCTTAGCGCTGGTGGGGAGATCATTTGCGTCATTGCTCTGCTCCAGCCGTGCCCCGGAAAACAGTCGGCTGCGGGTACCCGCTGAGGGCACCCGCAGCCGCCCTGTCTTTTACAGGTACTGACCGGTGTTCGCCACCGTGTCGATGGAGCGTCCGGTGTCCGCGCCCTGCTTTCCGGTGACGAGGGTACGGATGTAGACGATCCGTTCGCCCTTCTTGCCGGAGATTCGGGCCCAGTCGTCCGGGTTGGTGGTGTTGGGCAGGTCCTCGTTCTCCTTGAACTCGTCCACGCAGGCCTGGAGGAGGTGGGAGACCCGAAGGCCCTTCTGGTTCTGTTCGAGGAAGGCCTTGATGGCCGCCTTCTTGGCGCGGCCGACGATGTTCTCGATCATGGCGCCGGAGTTGAAGTCCTTGAAGTAGAGGACTTCCTTGTCGCCGTTGGCGTAGGTGACCTCGAGGAAGCGGTTCTCCTCGGATTCGGCGTACATCTGCTCCACGGCGGTCTGGATCATGCCGTGGACGGTGGCCGACCGGTCCCCGCCGTGTTCTCCGAGGTCGTCGGAGTGCAGGGGGAGGCGCTCGGTGAGGTACTTCGCGAAGATGTCCTTCGCGGCCTCGGCGTCCGGGCGCTCGATCTTGATCTTCACATCGAGACGTCCGGGGCGCAGGATCGCGGGGTCGATCATGTCCTCACGGTTCGAGGCGCCGATCACGACCACGTTCTCCAGGCCCTCCACGCCGTCGATCTCGGCGAGCAGCTGGGGGACGATGGTGTTCTCCACGTCCGAGCTGACGCCCGATCCACGGGTGCGGAAGAGGGATTCCATCTCGTCGAAGAAGACGATGACGGGGGTGCCCTCGCTGGCCTTCTCACGTGCACGCTGGAAGACGAGGCGGATCTGCCGCTCGGTCTCGCCGACGTACTTGTTCAGGAGCTCGGGGCCCTTGATGTTGAGGAAGAAGCTCTTGCCGGTGGCCTGTCCGGTCACCTCGGCGACCTTCTTGGCCAGCGAGTTGGCCACGGCCTTGGCGATGAGCGTCTTGCCGCATCCGGGGGGCCCGTACAGCAGGACGCCCTTGGGCGGCCGCAGTTCGTGCTCCTTGAAGAGGTCGGGGTAGAGGTAGGGGAGCTCGACCGCGTCGCGGATCAGTTCGATCTGGTTTCCCAGGCCGCCGATCTGCTCGTAGCCGATGTCCGGGACCTCTTCGAGGACGAGTTCCTCGACCTCGCTCTTCGGGACGACTTCGTAGACATAGCCGGAACGGGGTTCGAGAAGCAGGGCGTCGCCGGGTCGGATGACGACGTCCAGGAGGGGCTCGGCGAGCCGGACCACCCGTTCCTCGTCAGTGTGCCCCTGTACGAGGGCGCGCTCGCCGTCCTCGAGGATCTCCTTGAGGGTGACGATGTCGCCGACGCTCTCGTATTCCATGGCCTCGACCACGTTGAGGGCTTCGTTGAGCATCACTTCCTGGCCGCGCCTGAGCTCTTCGAGCTCCACGCTGGGGCTGACGTTCACCCGGAGCTTGCGGCCCCCGGTGAAGATGTCCGCCGTGCCGTCCTCGTTCGCCACGAGGAAGACACCGAAGCCTGCCGGCGGCTGTGCGAGCCGGTCGACCTCTTCCTTGAGGGCCACGATCTGGTCGCGGGCCTCACGGAGCGTGTTGGCGAGCCGCTCGTTCTGTGCGGACACGCCGGCCAGGTTGGTCTGCAGCTCGACGATCCGCTCTTCGAGAATCCTCGTGTGCCGCGGAGAGTCGGCGAGCTTGCGTCGCAGGACGGCGATCTCCTGCTCAAGGTAGGCAATCTGCCCGGCGGGGTCATCGGACCCTCGTCCCGGGCGGATGCCGCGGTTCATGTCGTCGTCGTGGGCTGCCACGGTCCTCACCTCCTCCAAGGGGAGCTGGACGCTTCCAGACCCTACCTGGGTGGGTGTCGATTGAAACCCCTAGATCACAAAGACTGTCGGGGTGTGTCCGATCTTCACCCTTGCGCTCTCCCTCACGCCAGGGGAATACCCACCCAACATGATTGGGAAGCGGACGGAGGTAGGGTCGAAGTGTTCAACACCCGTCAGAGCTGGCCCGACTTGCTGGCATGGCGGATCGCTCGGCGCAGGAAACGGCAGGAGAAATGACCGTGCAGCAGGAGGCCGCAGTCGACGGCGAGGCGCTTGAGGTCTGGATCGATCAGGATCTCTGTACCGGCGACGGAATCTGCGCCCAGTACGCGCCCGAGGTCTTTGAGCTGGACATCGACGGTCTGGCGTATGTGAAGAGCCCCGACGACGAGCTGCTGCAGGTCCCGGGTGCCACAACGCCCGTACCGCTTCCGCTTCTGCGCGATGTGACCGACTCCGCGAAGGAGTGCCCGGGCGACTGCATCCATGTGCGTCGGGTTTCGGACAAGGTCGAGGTCTTCGGCCCTGACGCGGAGTGACTCCAGGGGCACCCCACGTCACCGACTGTCTGCTTTCTCACACCCTCCGCCGGGCGGAGGGTGTTTTCGTATGCCGCGGACTTCGTCAGGTGCTCACACGCTCTGGGCCTCGGACGGGGTCGAGCGGAGGAACGCGCCGTTCTTCCACTGCCACTTGGCGCGGTCCTTCACGTCCGGGCAGCAACTCGGTACGTCGGTCGAGGAGTAGCCGAGCAACGTGGCGGTGACGGTTTCGTCGCGCAGCGCGAAGTCCGTGACGCTCAGGCGGTCCTTGGGGTCGACCAGGGTGGCCACGACGCGGGGCTTCTTCGCGCCCGCGGCCTGGGTGAGGACGTAGACGCCGTTGGGCGGGGTGCCCGAGCCCGCGTCGCAGCGGACGACGGCCACGGTCTCCGGGCGGCCGTCGCCGTCGAGGTCTCCGGAGGCCTTCTTCTGGACGAGGACCTTGGTGGGCCCGCACTCGATCGGGAAGTCGACACCGGCGGGGTCGGGAGCGATCGCGGCCGCCGCGGACTTCGTCTCGGGGCCCGACGCGGCCGCCGTCGCCGAGCCGGGCTGCAGGACGGAGGACAGCGCGACGACTCCCGCGATGGCGGTGGCCGTGGCGACCCACTGGATGGGGCTGGTGTGCGTGTGTGCCAGTTCCGGGACGGCGGATTGCTGCACTAGGAGCGTCTCCTGTGAGGGCTGTGCCGGTGGGGGTGTCCCGCATGGTGCCACACGTCACAGTGTGGTGGAACGGCGGGGTCCGGACTTCTGGCGGCGCGTCAACGGAAAAGGGCTGTGGCCGAGTTCCCGGGCGATTCCGGGAACTCGGCCACAGTCGTGGTGCGTTGGGTCCGTCAGCGGCCGGAGCCGCCGTCGGCGTTCGGACCGGTGTAGTCCTCGCCGTACGCGCCCTTGGCGGGGCGGCGGCGGCGCATGGGCGGCTCGACGCCGTCCGCGAGGCGGCGGGCGGTGAGCAGGAAGCCGGTGTGGCCGATCATCCGGTGATCGGGGCGGACGGCCAGGCCCTCGACGTGCCAGTTGCGGATCATCGACTCCCAGGAGGTCGGCTCGTTGAAGCAGCCGATCTCGCGGATGGACTCCACGGTCCGCGCGAGCTGGGTGGTGGTCGCCACGTAGCAGCAGAGGATGCCGCCGGGGACGAGGGCCTTGGAGACGGCCTCCAGGCACTCCCAGGGGGCGAGCATGTCGAGGATGACGCGGTCGACGTCGGTGTCGCTCAGGTTGTCCTGGAGGTCGCCGACGGTGAGCTGCCAGGCGGGGTGCGGGCCGCCGAAGTAGCGCTCCACGTTCTGCTGGGCGATCTCGGCGAAGTCCTCGCGGCGCTCGTAGGAGTGCAGCATGCCCTGGTCGCCGATGGCGCGCAGCAGGAAGCTGCTGAGCGAGCCGGAGCCCACGCCCGCTTCCACGACGCGTGCGCCGGGGAAGATGTCGGCGAAGGCCAGGATCTGCCCCGCGTCCTTGGGGTAGACCACGGCGGCGCCGCGGGGCATGGACAGGACGTAGTCGGGGAGCAGGGGGCGCAGCGCGAGATAGGCGACGTTCCCCGTGGTGCGGACAACGCTGCCCTCGGGAGCACCGATCAGCTCGTCGTGGGGGAAGGAACCCTTGTGGGTGTGGAAGTTCTTCCCGGCCTCGAGCGTGAACGTGTAGTGGCGGCCCTTGGGGTCGGTCAGCTGAACCTGGTCCCCGACCTTGAAGGGCCCGCGCCTGCGGGCGGCACCGGTCGGTTCGGACATGTGACCAGCCTACCGGTCCCCGCACGGGGCGCTGACCAATCGAGGTGCGTGCGGAAACCGCGGGTGATTCGTGGCTGGTCGCGCCCACGCGGCGGAGCCGCTCGATGTCACAGCCCCGCGCCCCTTACGGGGCGCGGTACGGCACCGGGGGCGACGGATCCGTTCAGGAGGGGCGGGCCATCGCCTTGACGAAGGCTCGCTCCACGTCTGCCGCCGAGAGGACTCCGTAGATCTCGCCCGAGTCCTCCACCACCAGGTATTCGGTCGCCGGGGTCGCGCGCAGGGCGTCCAGGAGGTCCTCGCCCGCGAGCTCGGCGGAGACGCGCATGCCGTCGGTGAGGTCCTGGGCGAGGCCGCTGACGGCGACCCAGGGGCGGCGGTGTTCCGGTACGCCGACGATGGCGGCCTCGCGGACCAGGGAGAGCGGTTCGCCGTCGGGGTCGACCACGACCAGGGCGCGGGCGCCGGCGTCGTTGGCGCGGCGCAGGGCTTCCGAGAGGGGGGTGTTGGTCTCGACCGGGACCGCGCGCCGGGTGAGCGAGCGGGCGCGCAGCTCCGGCAGGTGTTCGCGCAGCCGGGCCATCCGCAGGCTGTTGCCGGCGCCGGTCCAGATGATCGCGGCGAGGATGGCGGCGAGCAGGGCGTCGGTGACGGTGTCCATGCCGCCGATGTCTTCCGGGGTGTCGCCGAGTACTCCGGACTGGGTGAGCAGGGGCAGCCCGATCAGTACGGAGACGGCGAGGGCGCGGCCGACCCAGGCGGCGGCGATCGTGCCGCTCATCGGCCTGCCGGTGATCTTCCAGACGACGGCGCGGAGCATGCGGCCGCCGTCCAGGGGCAGTCCGGGCAGCAGGTTGAAGGCGGCGACGATGAGGTTGGAGATCATCAGGCCGGCGAGCAGGACGCCGGGGACCGTGCCCGGTTCGACGGTCTGCATGGCCACGTAGAAAAGGCCGGACAGGATGAGCGAGAGCAGTGGGCCGACGAAGGCCAGCACGAACTCCCGGCCCGGTGTCTCGGCCTCCTTCTCGATCTCCGAGACCCCGCCGAAGAACTGCAGCTGGATCCGGCGCACCGGCAGTTTGAAGCGCAGGGCGGCGACGGTGTGGGCGAGCTCGTGGACGAGCACGGAGGCGTAGAAGACGACGGCGAAGAAGAGGGACACCAGGTAACGCGCGGCGCCGAGGTCCGGCAGCACGCGGTCCAGCTGGCCGCCGAACACCCAGGTGATCAGCGCGGCCACGAGGAACCAGCTCGGCGCGACATACACCGGTACGCCGAAGGGCCGCCCCATGAGCAGCCCGCCACCGGGCTCCTTGCCGCGGCGCGGCGGCCGGCCCTTGCCGGAACCGGACTGGGCCAGGGTCCGGTTGGACGCGGCGGGGTCGGCCGAGTCGGTTTCCGTGGGCCGGGTGCCGGTCTTCGCAAAGGAGTGGTCGGCGGCACCGATGTCGGTGTTTGCGGCAGCACCGGTGTCGGTTGTTTCGTCGGCACCGGTGTCGGTGGTTTCGTCGGCACCGATTTCGGACCGGGACTCGCCCGGAGGGCCCTGGGGCGTCTCGGGCTCGGCCGAGATGTCAGGGGCTGCTTCGCCGCCCGGCCGGTCCTGGGCCGAGGCGTCGGCGTCGGACTGGGGCTCGGGATCACCCGGGGCCGTGGGCGCGGGCCCGGTGGGGCGCTCGCGAGGGTCCGGTCCGGGGCGCGTGGCGTCCACGGCCGGGCCCGTGGAGGCCTGCGGCCCCTCGTGGCGCTCGGCCGCTTCATCGGTACCGGACCGCGGCTGCCCGCTCCCGCCGCTCTCGTCCACGATGTCCCCTCGTTCGAAGCGTCTCCCGCCCCGATCATGCGGAGCAGGAGGGTCTGGGTCGATGGTATGCGGCCGTCTCGACGCGTTCCGCCCCGGCACCCCCTCCGTTTTCCGCGCCGTCGCCCGCGCCGCCCGGGCACTGCTCGTATCGCTCACGCGGACCGTCCGGTGTCGCCGCCGGCCGGTGCGGCCGACCCGCTTGTCCGGCTGGGGGTCCGGGGGTTGTCCCCTGTAATGGCGCAGCACTGTCAGTGGCGGGCCGTAAGGTCTGTCGTCATGGAAACCAGCACCGAGGGCGTCGCGGAGAACGGCGCCGACAGCGCCGGGGCCGCCGTACCGGCCGAGCGGACCGAAGCCGTCGCGGTCGAAGCGACCGGAGTCGTCGCGAGCGAAGCGGCGGAAGGTACCGAGGCTGTCGCGGCCGCCGCTGCCATACCGGCCGCCCCCGCCGTGCCGCCCACGTCGCTGTCGCCGTCGCGTGCCAGTGACTTCATGCAGTGCCCGTTGCTGTACCGGTTCCGGGTGATCGACAAGCTTCCCGAGAAGCCGAGCGAGGCGGCGACCAGGGGCACTTTGGTGCACGCGGTCCTTGAGCGGCTCTTCGACGCACCGGCGACGGAGCGGACGGCGCCGCGCGCCAAGTCGTTGATCCCTGGGCAGTGGGACCGCTTGCGGGAGACCAAACCGGAGGTCGTGGAGCTGTTCGCCGACGACCCGGAGGGCGAGCGGCTGGCGCGCTGGCTCACCGAGGCCGAGCAGCTGGTCGAGCGCTGGTTCACGCTGGAGGACCCGACCCGCCTCGAACCCGCCGAGCGGGAGCTGTTCGTCGAGGCGCGGCTCGACTCCGGGCTCAAGCTGCGCGGCATCATCGACCGGGTCGACGTGGCGCCGACGGGCGAGGTCCGGATCGTCGACTACAAGACGGGCAAGGCACCACGGCCCGAGTACGCCGAGGGCGCCCTGTTCCAGATGAAGTTCTACGCCCTCGTGGTGTGGCGGCTGAAGCAGGTGGTCCCGCGCCGGCTCCAGCTCGTCTATCTCGGCAGCGGTGACGTGCTGACGTACGACCCGGTGATCGCGGACCTGGAGCGGGTCGAGCGCAAGCTGCTCGCCCTGTGGGACGCGATCCGGCAGGCCACCGAGACCGGTGACTGGCGGCCGCGGCCCACCAAGCTGTGCGGCTGGTGCGATCACCAGGCGGTATGTCCGGAATTCGGTGGCACTCCCCCGCCCTATCCGCTGCCCGTCGTGGCGCCCGGGCCGGACGGCGTGTGAGCCGGCGGGGCTGGAGCGCCCCAGAGGCGAGCCGGTGAGCACGCGCAGGGCAGAATGGGGCCGGACTAGCGAAGGAGACTCACGTGGCCATCCGCGTCCTACTGGTCGACGACCAGCCGCTGCTGCGTACCGGCTTCCGGATGATCCTGGAAGCGGAGCAGGACCTTGCGGTCGTCGGCGAGGCCGGTGACGGTCTCCAGGCACTCGACCAAGTACGTGCCTTGCAGCCCGATGTGGTTCTGATGGACATCCGTATGCCGCGGATGGACGGTGTCGAGGCGACCCGGCAGATCTCCGGCCCCGGCCGGGACGGTCCGGCGAAGGTCCTCGTCCTGACGACCTTCGACCTCGACGAGTACGTGGTGGAGGCGCTGCGCGCGGGCGCCAGCGGCTTTCTGCTGAAGGACGCGCCCGCCGATGAGCTGGTGCAGGCGATCAGGGTGGTCGCGGCGGGCGAGGCGATGCTCGCGCCGAGCATCACGCGCCGGCTGCTCGACAAGTACGCGGGCCATCTGCCGTCCGGCGACGAGCCGGTTCCGGACACGCTGAACACGCTGACCGACCGTGAGGTCGAGGTGCTGAAGCTGGTGGCTCGCGGCCTGTCGAACGCGGAGATCGCGGCCGACCTGTTCGTCAGCGAGACCACGGTCAAGACGCATGTGGGCCACGTCCTGACCAAGCTGGGGCTGCGTGACCGGGTGCAGGCCGCGGTGTACGCGTACGAGAGCGGGCTGGTGCGCCCCGGCGCGCAGTAGCCCGTCGCAGCACATACGTTGAGGGCGCCTCCTTCTGGAAGGGGGCGCCCTCAACGTATGTACACGGCCGGTCAGCCCTTGCTGATCTCCCAGAAGCGGAACACGGTCGAGGCGTCGAGGCAGTATTCGAGCCCGTAGACGTTGTCGCGGACGACGGCGTACTGCTTGGCCTGCCAGATCGGGATGATCGGCACTTCGTCGGCCACGAGGTCCTGAAGCCTGCCGTAGTCGGATTCGGTCGAGGAGCGGTCGCTCTCGGCGGCGGTCTTCGGGATGAGCTGGCCGGTGATCGTGCTGTTGGTGAAGTTGTTGCTCAGCACGTTGCCCTTGCCGAAGAAGGGGGCCGTGAAGTTGTCCGGGTCCGGGTAGTCGGGCACCCAGCCCTTCACGTACACGCCGTACTTGCCCTTGGCGATGTCCTTCTCGTACTGGTCGTAGGCGACGGACTTCACGGTGGCGTCGAACAGCCCGCTGGCGTTGAGCTGCTTGGCGATCGCCTCGAACTCCTGGTCGGTGGACGGGCCGTAGCGCGACGGCGTCGACCAGAGCGTCAGTTTCACCTTGCCGCTGATGCCCTCGGCGCGCAGCGCGGCCTGGGCCTTGGACTTCGAGGGGCGGGCGCCGTAGGTGTCGAAGAACGACGTGTTGTGGCCGGTGATGCCGGCCGGGATGATCGAGTAGAGCGGTGTCGCCGTGTCCTCGTAGACCTCGTTGACCAGGGCGTCGCGGTCGAGGAGATAGGCGATGGCCTTGCGCACGCCGAGCTTGCCGGCGACGGGGTCGTCCATGTTGAAGACGAGGTGCTGGACTTCGGCGCTGGTGCCCTCGACGACGTTGACGCCACTGCCGGTGGCGGTGTCGTCCTCGATGTCCGCGATGTCGTTGGCGGCGAGGCCTCGGTAGGCGATGTCGATCTGGTTGCTGAGCAGCGCGTTCTTCAGGGCGGACTGGTCGCCGTGGAAGAACTTCAGCGTCATGCCGGAGTTCTTCACCTTGGCGGTGCCGTTGTAGTTGCCGTTGACGGAGAAGACGGCCTTGTCCTTGCTGAAGGAGTCCAGCGTGTACGGGCCCGAGCCGACGGCCTTGTTGTCCGTGCGCAGTCCGCTGCTGGAGTACTGCTGGTGGTCCACGATCGAGCCCGCGCCGGAGGCGATCTTGCTCGGGAAGGTGGCGTCGGCGTACTTGAGGTGGAAGACGACGGTCTTCCTGTCCGGCGTCTCCACCTTGTCGAGCATGGGGAACATGATCGCGGGACCGGCGTCGTCGTTGATCTCCAGCATGCGGTCGAAGGAGAACTTGACGTCCTTCGAGGTGAGCTCGTCACCGTTGCTGAACTTCAGCCCGTCCTGCAGCGTGCACTTGTACACCTTGGTCGAGGTGTCCGTGAACGTGCACTCCTTGGCGGCCTCCGGGACCGGCTCGGTGCCTCCGTTGGGGAAACTCAACAGCGACTGGAAGACGTTGTTGAACAACAGCCAGGAGCCCGGGTCGTAGCCGGACGCCGGGTCGGTGGCCAGGACGTCGTCAGACATCCCCATGACCACGGAGGAGCCGCTGCTCCCGGAGTCGCCCGTGTCCGAGCCGCATCCGGTGAGCAGGCCGGAGGCCAGCCCCGCCACGATGGGCAGAACTGGCCACTGGTTGCGCATGTTCACGAGCATGTGCCTTGTCGTCGGGTCTCGAGAACCCGGGGCCGCCCCGGCCCCGGGTCGGGGAGATCGGTCAGCCGCTGACTCCTCGGCCGAGCTCCCACAGCTGGAGGGTCGAGGAGGAGTTGAGCGCCCACTCCGTGCCCGTGATGTCGTCCCGCGCGGCGATGTACTGCTTGCCCTGCCACAGGGGCAGCAGCGGGACGTCCTCGGCCACGATGTCCTGGATGTCGGTGAGGCTCTTCGACGCGGTGAGGCGGTCGGCCTCGCGCCGGGACTCCGGGATGAGGGTGTTGATGACCTGGTTGTTCCTGTAAGGCGACTTGAGGAAGTTGTCCTTGTCGAGGAACGGCGCCAGGTAGTTGTCGGCGTCCGGGAAGTCGGGGAACCAGCCCATGCCCCAGACGTCGTAGTCGCCCGCCCGCTCGGCCGGGACGAACTTGTCCCAGCTCGTGCCCGAGATGCTGACGTCGAAGAGGCCGCTGGAGTTCAGCTGCTTCTTCAGGACCTCGAACTCCTGCTGGGTGGACGTGCCGTAGTGGTCGGTCGTGTAGTGCAGGGTGAGCTTCACCGGGGTGGTGATGTTGGCCTTGGCGAGCGCCGCCTTGGCCTTGGTGACGCTCGGGTCCCCGTACTTGTTGAAGAACGAGTTGGAGTGGCCCGTGATGGTGGCCGGGACCATCGAGTAGAGCGGCTCGGCCTGGGAGCCGTACACCTTGGAGACGAGCTCACCGCGGTCGACGAGCTGGGCCATGGCCTGGCGGACGGCCTTGGTCTTCACCGACGAGGCGTCGGTGTTGAAGGCCAGGTAGCGGATCTCCAGGCCGGGCATCTCGATCAGGTCGATGTCGCCGTCCGTGACGTTGCCGAGCTTGGTGATCTGGGCGGGCGTCATCGAGCGGGTCATCAGGTCGATGTCGCCCTTTTCGAGCGCGGTGCCCATGGCGTCGGCGCTCTCGTAGGAGCGCATCTCGACCTTGCTGTTCTTCACCTTCAACTGACCCTTGTAGTTCGGGTTCTTGGTGAAGACGGCCTTGACCATCTCGTCGTTCTTGACCTCGGCCTCAAGGGTGTAGGGGCCGGAGCCGTCCACCTGGAAGCCGTCGCGCAGCTTGCCCTTCTCGTAGTCCGCGGGGTTCACGATGCCGGCGACCGGGGTCGACAGCTTGAAGGGGAAGGTGGCGTCCGCGGTCTTGAGGTGGAAGATGACCTCGCGGTCGCCCTGCGTCTCGACGGTGTCGATGGTGGAGAGCAGCGCGAACACACCACTGTCGGACTTGAGCGACAGGGCGCGGTCGATGGAGAACTTGACGTCCTTCGCGGTGACGGGATCGCCGTTGGAGAACTTCAGGTCCTTGCGCAGCGTGCAGGCGTAGCGCTCGTTGCCCGTGTCGCTGAAGCCGCACTTCTCGGCCGCCTCGGGCTGCGGGTCACCGTCGCCGCGCGGCTGGACCATCAGGGTCTGCACGGTCTGGCGGAGAACGTTCCAGGTGCCCACGTCGTACGCGTACGCCGGGTCGAGGGGAGCCGGGGCATCCTTCGAGGCCGTGAACCGGTCCGTGGTGCCGACAACGATGGCATCGCCGCTGTTGCTCCCGCTGTCGGACCCACCACACGCGGCGAGCACCGGGGCGAGCAGGCCGACCACGGCCGGCAGCACCAAAGTCTTGCGGTTCATGCTCGAGTTTCTCCAGAGCTGTAGATTCCGCGAACCCGCATGCAGGGGTGGTGCGGCGGGTCACGGGGGGTACGGCGATGTTCTCGCGACGACATTAGTCCGCACCACCAGGACGGCCCGCAGGTACCGGAGTTGAGTTCCCATCACGCTACGAAACCGGGCGTGGACGCACCGATAACCCGACAGCGGAAGGATTCGTACAGGATTCCACCAATCGGGACACAAGGGCACGTCGGCCACCCTAGAAAGGGGGGTTACTGCACACGCCTGAACCGATGTCGACCCCTCGCGGCGTGACGAACGTCACACTCTCAACTGGGTTGGCAAGTACCGGAATTCGGCCATCCGGCTCGCGAATGAATTCCTGTGAGAGGGTCACCTGCGGTTACCTCGGGGAACCCTCGGCTATTCCCCGTATTCGTTCCGCACGCTCGGTGATTCAGTTCTGCACACTGGGTGAACGCCTAGCGCATTTCCGTCATCAAGCCGCGTAGAAAAGGCAGGTCGACCTCTTCGAGGGACGTCACCACCGTGCGCCGGGCGGCGGGGGCGATGGGCGCGACCGAGGGTACGGCGACGACCTGGCACCCCGCGGCCTCGGCGGCGGCGACGCCCGTGGCGGTGTCCTCGATGACGGCGCACCGTGCCGGAGCCGCGCCGAGCCCCGAGGCCGCGAGCAGATAGGGGTCGGGGAACGGCTTGGTCCGCTCGACCTCGTCGCCCGCGACGGTCAGCGAGAAGTAGTGCGGGCCGAGCGAGCCCAGGACGCGGTCGATGATGCGGCGGTGCGAGGCGGAGACCAGGGCGGTGGGGATCTCGTGCGCCGCCAGCTCGGCGAGGAGTCTGGCCGCGCCCGGCATCAGCGGCAGCGAGCGGCCGATACGGCCCTCGAACCCGTCGTTGAGCAGCACGGTCAGCTCGGCGAGGGTGATGTCGGCTCCGGTGGCCTCGATGAGGAATCCGGCACTGCGGGTCATGGGGCCGCCGACCACGACATGGCGCCAGGAATCGTCGAGCGTGTGGCCGAGGGCCGCGAAGACCTCGACCTCGACGTCCCACCAGAAGCCTTCGGTGTCCACCAGAGTGCCGTCCATGTCGAGGAGCACGGCCTCCAGGGCTGAGCCTTCGGCCGTACGGGTACCGAGCGCGGGGACCGTACTGGTCATCCGGGCGCACCTCCTTGAGGGACGATCAGGCCGGTTGCCCTTTTTGGCAAAGGGGCAACCGGCCTGCAGTGGACCGACCAGTGTACGACTTATCGGATCAGTACGCGTCTCGGTAATCCTCGGGCGCGTCTCTCAGTACGGCTCGGCGCGTCTCAGCGCGCGTTGAAGTACTTGGCCTCCGGGTGGTGGATGACGATCGCGTCCGTGGACTGCTCCGGGTGGAGCTGGAACTCCTCGGAGAGGTGGACGCCGATGCGCTCCGGCTCCAGGAGCCGGGCGATCTTGGCGCGGTCCTCCAGGTTGGGGCAGGCTCCGTAGCCGAGCGAGAAGCGGGCGCCGCGGTACTTGAGGGCGAACATGTCGTCGATGGCGACCGGGTCCTCACCGGCGAAGCCCAGCTCGGAACGCACGCGCGCGTGCCAGTACTCGGCGAGCGCCTCGGCCAACTGCACGGACAGGCCGTGCAGTTCGAGGTAGTCGCGGTAGGAGTTCGACTCGAAGAGCTTGGCGGTCTCCTCGCCGATCCGGGAGCCGACGGTGACGACCTGGAGGCCGACGACGTCCGTCTCGCCGGACTCCTCCGGGCGGAAGTAGTCGGCAAGACACAGCCGGCGGCCACGGCGCTGGCGCGGGAACGTGAAGCGCGTGCGCTCGTTGCCCCGCTCGTCCAGGAGGATCAGGTCGTCGTCCTTGGACACGCACGGGAAGTAGCCGTAGACGACGGCCGCCTCCAGCAGGTTGTCCGTCTGCAGCTTGTCCAGCAGCCCGCGCAGCCGCGGGCGGCCCTCGGTCTCGACCAGTTCCTCGTACGTCGGCCCGTCGCCCGCGCGTGCCTGCTTGAGGCCCCACTGCCCCTTGAACAGGGCGCCCTCGTCCAGCCAGGAGGCGTACTCCTTGAGCTGGATGCCCTTGATGACGCGGGTGCCCCAGAACGGCGGCTCGGGCACGCGGTTGTCGACCGCGACGTCGGAGCGGACATGCCCCTCCTCGGGGCGCTCCTCGACCACCGTGTCGGCCGCGGCGGCCCGCACCCGGCGCTGCTTCAGCTCCGGCAGGACCGCGCCCGGCACCCCGCGCTTGACGCCGATCAGCGCGTCCATCAGGCGCAGACCCTCGAAGGCGTCCCGGGCGTAGCGGACCTCGCCCTGGTAGATCTCGTACAGGTCCTGCTCGACGTACGCCCGCGTCAGCGCCGCCCCGCCGAGGATCACGGGGTAGTCGGCCGAGAGCCCGCGCTGGTTCAGCTCCTCCAGGTTCTCCTTCATGATCACCGTGGACTTGACCAGGAGCCCGGACATGCCGATGACGTCGGCCCGGTGCTCCTCGGCGGCGTCGAGGATCGCGGAGACGGGCTGCTTGATGCCGAGGTTGACGACGTTGTAGCCGTTGTTGGACAGGATGATGTCGACGAGGTTCTTGCCGATGTCGTGGACGTCGCCGCGCACGGTGGCCAGGACGATCGTGCCCTTGCCCTCGGCGTCCGACTTCTCCATGTGCGGTTCGAGGTAGGCGACGGCCGTCTTCATGACCTCGGCGGACTGGAGCACGAACGGCAGCTGCATCTGGCCGGAGCCGAAGAGCTCGCCGACGACCTTCATGCCGTCCAGCAGGGTCTCGTTGACGATGTCGAGGGCGGGGCGGGTCTGGAGCGCCTCGGCGAGGTCGGCCTCCAGGCCGTTCTTCTCGCCGTCGATGATCCGCCGCTTGAGCCGCTCGTCCAGCGGCAGCGCGGCCAGTTCCTCGGCCTTGCCGGCCTTGAGCGACTTGGTGGTGGCGCCCTCGAAGAGGGCCATCAGCTTCTGCAGCGGGTCATAACCCTCGGCGCGGCGGTCGTGGATGAGGTCGAGCGCGGTGGTGACCTCCTCCTCGGAGAAGCGCGCGATCGGCAGGATCTTCGACGCGTGCACGATCGCCGAGTCCAGGCCCGCCTTGACGCACTCGTCGAGGAAGACCGAGTTGAGCAGGATGCGGGCCGCCGGGTTGAGGCCGAAGGAGATGTTCGACAGGCCCAGCGTGGTCTGGACGTCCGGGCGACGGCGCTTGAGCTCGCGGATCGCCTCGATCGTGGCGATGCCGTCCTTCCGGGACTCCTCCTGACCGGTGCAGATGGTGAAGGTCAGGGTGTCGATGAGGATGTCCGACTCCTGGATGCCCCAGTTCGTCGTCAGGTCCTCGATCAGCCGCTCGGCGATGGCGACCTTGGTCTCGACGGTGCGGGCCTGGCCCTCCTCGTCGATGGTCAGCGCGATCAGCGCGGCGCCGTGCTCCTGGGCGAGGCGGGTGACCTTCGCGAAGCGCGACTCGGGGCCGTCGCCGTCCTCGTAGTTCACGGAGTTGATGACGGCCCGCCCGCCCAGCTTCTCCAGGCCCGCGCGCAGGACGTCGACCTCGGTGGAGTCCAGGACGATCGGCAGCGTGGAGGCGGTGGCGAAGCGGCCGGCCAGCTCCTGCATGTCCGCGACGCCGTCCCGGCCCACGTAATCCACGCAGAGGTCGAGCATGTGCGCGCCCTCGCGGATCTGGTCGCGGGCCATCTCCACGCAGTCGTCCCAGCGGGCCTCCAGCATGGCCTCGCGGAACTTCTTCGAACCGTTGGCGTTGGTGCGCTCGCCGATGGCCATGTACGCGGTGTCCTGGCGGAACGACACCGTCTGGTAGAGGGAGGCGGCGCCAGGCTCGGGCTGCGGGCTGCGCTGGTACGGGGCGATGTCACGGACGCGCTCGACGACCTGGCGCAGGTGCTCGGGCGTCGAGCCGCAGCAGCCGCCGACCAGCGAGAGGCCGTAGTCGCGGACGAAGTTCTCCTGCGCGTCGGCCATCTCGGGCGGGGTCAGCGGGAAGTACGCGCCGTCCTTGGTGAGGATCGGCAGGCCGGCGTTCGGCATGCACATCAGCGGCGTACGCGAGTGGCGGGCCAGATAACGCAGGTGCTCGCTCATCTCCGCGGGGCCCGTGGAGCAGTTCAGGCCGATGAGGTCGATGCCGAGCGGCTCCAGGGCCGTCAGCGCCGCGCCGATCTCCGAGCCGAGCAGCATGACGCCGGTGGTCTCGAAGGCGAGCGAGCAGATCAGCGGCATGTCCAGGCCGAGCGCGTCCATCGCGCGGCGTGCGCCGATCAGGCTCGCCTTGGTCTGCAGCAGGTCCTGGGTGGTCTCCACGATCAGGGCGTCCGCGCCGCCGGCGATCAGGCCCTCGGCGTTCTGCTGGTAGCCGTCGCGCAGGACGTCGTACGCGATGTGGCCGAGCGAGGGCAGCTTGGTGCCCGGGCCGATCGAGCCGAGGACCCAGCGCTGGCGGCCGTCCTTGGCACCGAACTCGTCGGCGACCTCGCGGGCGATGCGGGCGCCCGACTCGGACAGCTCGAAGATCCGGTCGGCGATCTCGTACTCGCCCGCCGCCGAGTGGTTCGAGCCGAACGTGTTCGTCTCGACGCAGTCGACGCCCACCTCGAAGTAGGCCTCGTGGACGGAGCGGACGATGTCGGGGCGGGTGACGTTCAGAATCTCGTTGCAGCCTTCGAGGTTCTCGAAGTCCTCCAGCGTCGGGTCCTGCGCCTGGAGCATCGTGCCCATCGCGCCGTCGGCCACGACGACGCGGGTGGTGAGGGCCTCGCGGAGCGCGTCGATGCGGCTCCGGTTCTCGGCAAGCTCGGACGAAAGGGACGGGTTCGGCAACGAAGCCATGAAGGTGCTCCCTGGAGTGCGACGGCTGTCGGCTTTGCGCTTCCCATGGAAGGCGCACGCCGTCAGGGTAGCCCGGAGCACCGCCAAAAGGTCAGGGGCGTCCACGGGGCGGACGGGCGTGGCGTCGGTGACGGCGGTGCCACGACGGACGAAACATGTGGCGACCACCCATTAGCGGGAGCTCGGCAACGACCGGTAGTGTTCGACATTGCCGAACGGCGGCAGTGAGTCGCACGCCGACGGTCGAAGGGGACGGAGGCAGCACGGCGATGGCACGGAACATCCAGTCGCTCGAACGGGCGGCGGCGATGCTGCGCCTGCTCGCGGGCGGCGAGCGGCAGCTCGGCCTGTCGGACATCGCGTCCTCGCTGGACCTGGCCAAAGGCACGGCCCACGGCATCCTGCGCACCCTTCAGCAGGAGGGCTTCGTCGAGCAGGACGCCGTCTCCGGTCGCTATCAGCTGGGCGCCGAGCTGCTCAGGCTGGGCACCACCTACCTGGACGTGCACGAACTGCGGGCGCGCGCCCTGGTGTGGACCGACGACCTGGCCCGCTCCAGCGGCGAGAGCGTCTATCTGGGCGTGCTGCACCAGCAGGGCGTGCTGATCGTGCACCACGTGTTCCGGCCCGACGACAGCCGCCAGGTGCTGGAGGTCGGGGCCATGCAGCCGCTGCACTCCACGGCACTGGGCAAGGTCCTGTCGGCGTACGACCCAGTGGCGCACAGCGAGGTCCTGGAGGCCGAACGCAAGACGTTCACGCCGCGCACCATCAGCGAGCTGGACGATTTCGAGGGCGTGCTCGACCTGACCCGCGCGCGCGGGTACGCGGACGATGTCGAGGAGACCTGGACGGGTGTCGCCTCGGTCGCCGCGCCCATCCACAACCGCCGGCGGATGCCGGTCGGCGCGGTGGGCATCACGGGTGCCGTGGAGCGCGTCTGCAAGGACGGGGAGCTGCGCCCGGACCTGATCGCGGCGGTACGGGACTGTGCCCGCGCGGTGTCGCGGGATCTGGGCGCCGGGCGGTTCTGAGAGCTGCGCGTTTCTGAAGGTTCGTACGAAGAAAGGCCGGGAAGCCAAGCGCTTCCCGGCCTTCGTCGTGTCCCCTCAAGATCGACGACTCACCGATAGCTCATAGCGATCAATAACGATCGTGTTTTCGATAACGGAGCCCTTGACGTGCTGGTAACGCGGGGGCAAGACTCCCGTCCATCGGTCGACATTGTCGAACACCTACCGGCAATACGCGCTAGAGTGTGGCGATGCCAAGGGCCGAATCGCTCTCGCTCCCTGAGAGCAACGAACCACCGGAGGGACCCGGGGTTCGGCTTCCCCTGGACGAAGGACAAAGGAGTCGCGGGTGTCCAGCTCCGACATCTTCATCGGCGAGACCATCGGTACCGCCGTTCTCATCCTGCTGGGCGGTGGCGTGTGCGCCGCCGTCACGCTGAAGGCCTCCAAGGCGCGCAACGCCGGATGGCTCGCCATCACCTTCGGGTGGGGCTTCGCGGTACTGACCGCGGTCTACATCTCGGCGCCCCTCTCGGGTGCGCACCTCAACCCGGCCGTGACGCTCGCGCTCGCGATCAAGGACAACGACTTCAGCAACGTCGCCACCTACTGGGGCGGACAGCTGCTCGGCGCCATGATCGGTGCCGCACTGGTCTGGGTCGCCTACTACGGCCAGTTCCTCGCCCACCTCACCGACAAGGAGATCGTCGGCGGTCCGGGCGCGCAGGCCACCAAGGTCAAGGCCGTCGAGGCCCAGGAGACCGGCGCCGGCCCCGTGCTCGGCATCTTCTCCACCGGCCCCGAGATCCGGAACGTGGTGCAGAACCTCGCCACCGAGATCATCGGCACCGTCGTCCTGGTCCTCGCGATCCTCACGCAGGGCCTCAACGACAACGGCAACGGCCTGGGCACCCTGGGCGCCCTGATCACCTCCCTCGTGGTGGTCAGCATCGGCCTCTCCCTCGGTGGCCCGACGGGCTACGCGATCAACCCGGCCCGTGACCTCGGTCCGCGCATCGTGCACGCCCTGCTCCCCCTGCCCAACAAGGGCGGTTCCGACTGGAGCTACGCCTGGATACCGGTCGTCGGTCCGCTGATCGGCGGCGCGATCGCCGCAGGCATATACAACGTCGCCTTCGCTTAGGAGCAGGGCCCGCAAGCTGCCCAGCAGCTTGCGGGCGCACAGCCCGAGCACCCGCTGACAGCACCGCTAAAGAGCCGCACGCCTTCCAGCACCGCTTAAAGCACGCGCCGTGGATACAGCCCCTCCCATTCGGAACCTTCAGGAGCACCCCGTGACCGACGCACACACCGCCGGCCCCTTCATCGCCGCGATCGACCAGGGCACGACCTCGTCCCGCTGCATCGTCTTCGACCGCGACGGACGCATCGTCTCCGTCGACCAGAAGGAGCACGAGCAGATCTTCCCGAAGCCGGGCTGGGTCGAGCACAACGCCACCGAGATCTGGACCAACGTCGAGGAAGTCGTCGCCGGAGCCATCGAGAAGGCCGGCATCACCCGCGACGACATCAAGGCCATCGGCATCACCAACCAGCGTGAGACCACGCTGCTGTGGGACAAGAACACCGGTGAGCCGGTCCACAACGCCCTCGTCTGGCAGGACACCCGCACCGACGCGCTCTGCAAGGAGCTCGGCCGCAACGTCGGCCAGGACCGCTTCCGCCGCGAGACCGGTCTCCCGCTCGCGTCGTACTTCGCCGGTCCCAAGGCCCGCTGGCTGCTCGACAACGTCGAGGGTCTGCGCGAGCGCGCCGAGGCCGGGGACATCCTCTTCGGCACCATGGACACCTGGGTCATCTGGAACCTGACCGGTGGTGTCAACGGCGGCAAGCACGTCACCGACGTGACCAACGCCTCCCGCACCATGCTGATGAACCTGCACACCCTGGAGTGGGACGACAAGATCGCCGAGTCCATCGGCGTCCCGCTGTCGATGCTGCCGGAGATCCGCTCCTCCGCCGAGGTGTACGGCGAGGTCACCGGCGGCAAGCTCGGCGACCTGCTCGGCGGCATCCCGGTCGCCTCCGCGCTCGGCGACCAGCAGGCGGCCCTGTTCGGCCAGACCTGTTTCTCCGAGGGCGAGGCCAAGTCCACGTACGGCACCGGCACGTTCATGCTGATGAACACCGGTGACAAGATCATCAACTCGTACTCGGGCCTGCTGACCACCGTCGGCTACCGGATCGGCGACCAGGCTCCGGTCTACGCCCTCGAGGGCTCCATCGCCGTCACCGGCTCGCTCGTCCAGTGGATGCGCGACCAGATGGGCCTGATCAAGTCCGCCGCCGAGATCGAGACGCTCGCGTCGTCGGTCGAGGACAACGGCGGCGCCTACTTCGTGCCGGCCTTCTCCGGTCTGTTCGCCCCGTACTGGCGCTCCGACGCCCGCGGTGTGATCGCCGGTCTGACCCGGTACGTCACCAAGGCGCACATCGCGCGCGCCGTCCTGGAGGCCACCGCCTGGCAGACCCGTGAGATCACCGACGCCATGACGAAGGACTCCGGCGTCGAGCTCGCGGCCCTCAAGGTCGACGGCGGCATGACCTCCAACAACCTGCTGATGCAGACCCTGGCCGACGTCCTGGACGCCCCCGTGGTGCGTCCGATGGTCGCCGAGACCACCTGCCTCGGCGCTGCCTACGCCGCCGGTCTCGCCGTCGGCTTCTGGTCCAACACCGAGGACCTGCGCGCCAACTGGCGCCGGGCCGCGGAGTGGACGCCGAACATGGCCGCGGAGACCCGCGACCGTGAGTACAAGAGCTGGCTCAAGGCCGTCGAGCGGACCATGGGCTGGATCGAGGACGAGGAGTAAGAACCAGCATGACCAGTCAGTCCACCACGCAGACCGTGCCTGCCCTCGGTACGCACCCGGCCTCCGGCTCCAACCCGAGCCGCGCCGAGACCCGGGAGCAGCTTTCCAAGGCGACGTACGACCTTCTCGTGATCGGCGGCGGCATCCTGGGCATCTCCACCGCCTGGCACGCCGCGCAGTCCGGTCTGCGGGTGGCCCTGGTCGACGCCGGCGACTTCGCCGGCGCCACCTCTTCCGCCTCCTCCAAGCTTCTCCACGGCGGTCTGCGCTACCTGCAGACCGGCGCGGTGAAGCTGGTGGCGGAGAACCACTTCGAGCGCCGTGCGGTCTCCCGCCAGGTGGCCCCCCACCTGGCGAACCCGCTCACGTTCTACCTCCCCGTGTACAAGGGCGGGCCGCACGGCGCGGCGAAGCTGGGCGCGGGTGTCTTCGCGTACTCGGCCCTGTCGGCCTTCGGTGACGGCGTCGGGCATCTGCTCTCGCCGTCGAAGGCCGCGCAGGACGTGCCCGAGCTGCGCACCGACAACCTGAAGGCCGTCGCGGTCTACGGCGACGACCAGATGAACGACTCCCGGATGGCTCTGATGACGGTCCGCGCGGCCGTCGAGTCCGGCGCCGTCGTCCTCAACCACGCCGAGGTCACCGGCCTGCGCTTCACCAAGGGCCGGGTCACGGGTGCGGACCTCAAGGACCGGACGAACGGCGAGGAGTTCGGCGTCGACGCGCGTCTCGTGCTCAACGCCACCGGCCCCTGGGTCGACCACCTGCGCAAGATGGAGGACCCGAACTCGGCGCCGTCCATCCGTCTGTCGAAGGGCGCGCACCTGGTACTGAAGCGCACGTCGCCGTGGAAGGCCGCGCTGGCGACCCCCATCGACAAGTACCGCATCACCTTCGCCCTCCCCTGGGAGGACATGCTCCTGCTCGGCACCACCGACGAGGAGTACGAGGGCGACCCGGGCGAGGTCGCGGTCAACGAGAAGGACATAGCCCAGATCCTGGACGAGGCCGCGTTCTCGATCCGGGACCAGCAGCTCTCCCGTGACCTGATCACGTACTCCTTCGCCGGTCTGCGCGTGCTGCCCGGCGGCCCCGGCGACACGTCGAAGGCCAAGCGCGAGACGGTCGTCACCGAAGGCCGCGGCGGGATGCTCTCCGTCGCGGGCGGCAAGTGGACCACCTTCCGGCACATCGGCCGTACGGTCATGCAGAAGCTGGAGTCGCTGCCGGGCCACCCGCTGGGCGAGGACTTCGAGCCGATCTCCCAGCTGCCGAAGAAGCTTCCGCTCCCCGGCGTCGCCAACCCGCGCGCGGTCGCCCACCGCCTGCTGGTCGACGGTCCGGCGCCCGGCCCGCGCATGGCGGCGGACACCGCCAAGCACCTGGCCACCCACTACGGTTCGCTGGCCTTCGACATCGCCCGCCTGGCGAACGAGAACCCGGAGCTGGGCGAGCGCGTCCACCCGGACGCCCCGGAGATCTGGGCGCAGGTCGTGTACGCCCGGGACAACGAGTGGGCCGAGACGCCGGACGACGTGCTGCGCCGCCGGACGACGCTGACGATCCGCGGTCTCGCCACGGACGAGGTGCGGGGCAAGGTGCAGGACCTGCTCGACAAGAAGTAGCAGATGCTGCGGTGATGTGAGGGGCGGCTCCCACGGGGGAGAGCCGCCCCTTTCGCACGTTCGGGCACGGGGGGGGAACGGGGGCTCGTACACGGGGAAAGCGGCCTCGTTATCGGCGGAACGGGGCTTCCGGAACGCTGCCATACCGCGTACATACGCCCGCAATGTCCCGGAGCGAGAGTAGGAGGATGCCTCCGGTTCCCCTCTCCGTGCTCGATCTCGTGCCCATTTCCGCCGGCTCGGACGCTCCGACCGCGCTGCGCAACACTGTCGAACTGGCCCGCGCGGCAGAGGAGTTCGGCTACCGCCGCTACTGGGTGGCCGAGCATCACCTCAATCCCGGGGTGGCGAGCTCGGTGCCGGCGCTGGTGATCCAGGCCGTGGCACAGGCGACCCGGGAGATCCGGGTCGGCTCGGGCGCCGTCCTGCTCGGCCATCAGACACCGCTGTCGGTCGTGGAGCAGTTCGGGATCCTGGACGCCCTGTTCCCGGGGCGGATCGATCTGGGGCTCGGGCGGTCCGGGCGGCCCAGGAAGGCTCCTGAGGCGTCCGCTTCGCCCGAGGGCACGTTCACGGACGAGGGCTTGTATCTCCCGCCTCGCTTCACCGGCTTCGGGCAGCTTCTCCAATCCCCGCGCTTCCGGCTCCAGTTGAGCCTGTTGCAGCAGCCGGGCGCCGAGGCTCCGGCTTACGAGGAGCAGGTCGCCGACATTCTCGCGCTGCTGGCCGGCACATACGTCGACCAGGACGGCACCGAGGCGCGTCCGGTGCCTGGTGCGGGTGCGGACGTCGACGTGTGGATCCTCGGCAGCAGTGCGGGCGAGAGTGCGGAGGTGGCGGGGGCGCGGGGGCTGCCGTTCGCGGCGAACTATCACGTCTCGCCCGCCTCGGTCGTGGAGGCGGTGACGGCCTACCGCCGGGCGTTCCGGCCGTCCTGGGCGCTGGCGGAGCCCTACGTCGCCGTGTCGGCGGACGTCGTGGTGGGAGCGGATGACGACTCCGCGCGGCGGCTGGCTGCCGGGTACGCGGCGTGGGTGCGCTCCATTCGCAGCGGGGAGGGAGCCATTCCGTTCCCGACGCCCGACGAGGCGTATGCGCGGCAATGGAGCGATGCGGAGCGGGAGTTGGTGGCTGATCGGGTGGATACGCAGTTTGTGGGGGCGGTGGAGACGGTGATCGAGCGGTTGCGGGCGTTGCGGCGGGCGACGGGGGCGGATGAGTTGGTCATCACCACGATTACGCATGATCACGCGGATCGGGTTCGGTCGTACGAGTTGCTGGCGCGGGCCTGGCAGAAGCGGGCCTGAGGGGTACTCAGCGGTTTCTCGCCCCCGCCGCCCCTACCGGTCCCATCCCGTTCCTGGGGCTCCGCCGAGACGTTGCAGCGGTTCGCCTAGGAGATCGCGCCGGTGGTGCGCCGCGAGGCGCCCTCTACGCTGCGGGAGTGAGCGCCTCCACGACGGCGCGTACGTCGTCGGGTCCGGTCAACTCGGCCCCGTTGACGATCAGTTCGCGGCCCAGCAGCAGTGCCCGGCGCGAGGCGGGCACCGGGTCCGGCAGCGTCGTCAGGTCGGTGAGATGGGCGAAGCCGATGATGCGGCGGACGATCTCCGCGCCGGCGAAGCCGATCGATTCCGTCCAGACACGGCGCAGGAACCGGTCTAGGTAGGCGTCGTCGAAGAAGGTGTCGACGCGGGACGGCCACAGGCGGCGGAACTCGGTCGCGAACCCCTCCCAGGAGAGGCGGAGTTGGTCACCGTGGTCGGCCAGGGTGCCCAGGGCCCTCGCTCGTTCCTCCGACACCAGGGTGTTGGCCCAGTAGAGGCCGAGGTCGAAGCCGATCGGGCCGACGAAGGAGAACTCGGGGTCGAAGACGCGCACCACCGGGGCGTCTTCGCGTGCGCCGACCATGATGCTGCCGGTGTGCAGGTCGCCGTGGAGCAGGGCCTGCGCGCTGGTCATGAAGACATGCCGGAGGTCCGCGACCTCGGTGCGCAGGCGGGCGTCCGCCTTGAAGGAGGCTGCCAGGTCATCGAGGCCGGGGTGCCAGTGGTTGTGCTCGTGCTCGATGTACGGCTCGGACAGCACCACGTCCTCGGTGATCTTGCACAGTTCGGGGCTGACCGAGGCCGCGATAAGCGCCTTGCGTTCGGCCGACGGCATGCCGAAGTCGCTCGTCGCGAAGGACAGCTGGGCCACGAACTCGCCGATGCGGGCCGAGGTGCCGGTGCCGTATGCCGCACCGTCGTTGAGAACCGTACGCAGGACCTCCAGGTCGGACATGTCCTCCATGACGAGGGCGTAGTTGTCCGAGTCGTAGCCGAGGACCGCCGGGATCTTGTCGGGGGCGACCTTGGCGACCTGCTCGTACGCGCGGGCTTCGGCGTCGGCGCGTTCGGGGCTCATCGGCCAGGAGGGGCCCGCGACCCGCACCCAGGGCAGGGCCTGCTTGACGGCGAGGCTGCGGGTGCCGTCGGTGGAGGTGGCGAGGAAGACGCGGTTCATGTTGCCGTCGGAGACCTCGCGGACAACGGGGTCGTCCGTGCCCCAGTGGCCGCGCTCGCGCAGATAGCCGGCGACGTCCCCGGTCTCCAGGATGCGGTAGCCCATCGGTGAACTCCCTTATGCGGTGCGGCGCTTGGACAGGGTGAAGCTGAAGACCAGGGCGAGGATGAGGACCGTGCCCTCGACGACGTCCTGCGTGTAGTACGGCAGTCCCTTGATGGTCAGGCCCGTGGTGATGATGCCGATCAGGACGGCGCCCAGGGCCGTGCCCCACACATTGGGCCTGCCGCGGCCGAGCACCGACGTGCCGACCAGCGCGACGGCGACCGCCTCCAGGAGCTGGGAGGTACCGGCGGAGACGTCTCCCTGCCCGATGCGGGAGGCCAGGATCAGGCCGCCGATGGAGGCGAGGACGCCGGAGAGGACGTACGCGAGAGCCCGGTACGCGCCGACGCGGATGCCGGCCAGCCGTGCGGCCTCCGGGTTGGCGCCGATCGCGTACAGCACGCGCCCCCAGCGGGTGCGGGCGAGGAACACCCAGGCGACGACGGTCAGCGCGCCGAAGATCAGCACCGAGACGGGGATGCCGAGGACCGTGCCGCGGTCGATGCGCAGGAAGCCCTCGGTGAACCTGCCGGGCGCGGTGGTGCCGTCGGACTGCGTCATGCCGGGGGTGATGGACTGCCCGTCGACCAGGATGAGTTTGGTGCCCTGGATCACGAACATGGTGCCGAGCGTGGCGAGCATGTCGGGGATCTTCAGGACGACGATCAGCAGGGCGTTGAGCAGGCCCGCGAGCGCGCCCGCCGCGATGACGGCGAGGATCGCGACCGTGCCGACCTGGTTGTACGTGACCATCGTCTTCGCCGCGACCGTCACCCCGAGTCCGGCGACGGCGCCGACGGACATGTCCATTCCGCCGACGGCCATGGTGAGGGTGACGCCGAGGCCGAGGATCGCGGCGACGGAGACGTACCGGAGGGTGTCGAGGAGCGTCGCCGAGTCGCGGAAGGACGGCTCGCTGATCCCGAAGTACGCGAAGAGCGTGACGGTGACGAAGATGAAGCCGTACTTGATGACGGCGTTCTGGACGCGCGGGCCGAGGGCGCCGGCGGACGGGGTCGCCGTCTTCGCCGGGGCCTCGGTGTTCTGGGTGGTGGTCATGTGCCCTACGGCTCCTGATCGTCGGGCATCAGACGGATGCCGAAATGGTCTGGATCACACGGTCGCGCTCCGCGTCTTCCCCGTACGCGTCGAGCCGGATCTCGCCCGCGGCCAGCACGACGACCCGGTCGGCGACCTCCAGGACCTCGTCCACGTCCGCGGACAGGACGAGGACGGCGGCTCCCTCCGCGGCCAGTGCGCGGGCCCGGCGGCCGATGTCGCGGCGGGCACCGATGTCCACACCTCGGAACGGCTCGTCCAGGATGAGGACACGCGGGCTCTCGGCGAGCCAGCGGCCGACGACGACCTTCTGCTGGTTGCCGCCGGACAGCTCCTCGACCGTGCTGTGCTCGTCACGGGCGACGACACCGAGCTGCTCGATGGCGGCACGGCCGAGCGCGTCCTCCTTGGTCCGGCTCACCAGTCCCGCCGTGGACAGGGACTTGAGGAACGGCAGCGAGACGTTCTGCGCCAGCGACCAGCCGGGCACCAGCGCGTCCGTGTGCCGGTCCTCCGGTACGAGGTGGACGCCGCTGCGGATCGCGTCGGCCGGGCGGCGCGGCTCGTACGGCGCGCCGTCCAGCTCGACCGCTCCCCCGGTGAAGCGCTCGGCGCCGAACAGGCCCCGGGCCAGCTCCGTCTTGCCCGCGCCCAACAGGCCCACGACACCGGTGACTTCGCCCGCGCGGAGGTCGAGGTTCTGGGGGGTGTGGCCGTCGAGGAAGGGGACACCGCGCAGGGAGAGCACGACCTCGCCCTGACGCCCCGCCTTCTGGGGCCGTGCGGTCGTCGCTTCCTGCGCTTGGGCGAGCATGGCGCGCAGGGCGCTGTCCCAGTCGAAGGGCTTGGCCTGGTCCTCGGTGAGACGGCCGTCTCGCAGGACGACCAGCCGGTCGGCGAGCGCGTCGATCTCACCGAGCCGGTGGGAGACGTACAGCACCGCGATGCCGTCGTCGCGCATCCGCTCGACGAGCGCGAAGAGGCGCTCCGCCTCGGCGGCGGAGAGCGCGGAGGTCGGCTCGTCGAGGATCAGCAGCCGTGGGCGGGTGGCCAGCGCGCGGGCCAGGATCAGCAACTGCCGGTCGGAGATGCCGAGTTCGGTGACATCCCGCTTGAGAACGGAGTCACTCCAGCCGAGGTCCAGGGCGGACTGGATCTCGCGGGCGCGGGCCAGTACGCGGCGCCCGCCCAGGAACGGGTTGCCGCGCGCCTGGGCCAGCTCCTCGAAGACCAGGTTCTCGGCGACCGTGAGGCCGGGCACGATGCCCTCGCCGATGCGCTGGTGCACGGTCTGGATACCCAGCTGGCGGGCGGCCAGCGGGGAGTGGAGCGCGGCGGGCTCGCCGTTCACGCACACTTCCCCGCCATGGTCCGTGTGGACCCCCGACAGGATCTTGATCAGCGTGGACTTGCCCGCGCCGTTCGCGCCGAGCAGCGCGACGACGCTGCCCGGGGCGATGTCCAGCGAGACGGAGGCGAGCACCGTCCTGCCGCCGAAGGCCATGCTGACGTCACGGAGGCCTACCGCCGGGACGGTCTCAACAGGGGTGTCAGTGGGCGACATTGGGGATCCAGTCCGCGGTGCTCACCTTGGACAGGTTCAGCGCGGGCAGCGCCTCCCGCAGCTGGTCCATGTTCTCGATGCGCTTGCTCTTCAGGAAGTCCTGGGTGATCGCGACGGCCGGGAACTCGACCGAGGTCTTGTTCAGCTGACCGGCCAGCTCCAGGGCGGCCGTACGGACCACGGCGGCGCCCACCGCGGACGGGTCGGTGCCCGCCGTGGCGACCCACGGACTGTCCTTGGCGGTCATGTTCTGGATGTCGGCGTTGGAGACGTCCGCGCCGAAGACCTTCACCTTGTCCTGGAGCTTCTTGTTCTGGACGGCGAGGACGGTGCCCTTGGCCAGCTCGTCGTACGGGGCGAAGACGCCCGTCACGTCGGAGTGCTGGGTGAGCGCGGCGGAGACCAGGGGAACGTTGTCAGTGGCCGTGGAGTCGGTCACCTTGCCGACCTTGAACTGCTGCTTCCAGCCGTTGGCGTCGACGGTCGACTTCCAGACGCTGTCGCGCTTGTCGAGGGCGGCGTATCCGGCGACGTTGACGTAGCCGACCTTGGCGTTCTTGCCGAGGTCCTTGGCCATCACGTCGAGGACGGCCTGGGCCATGCTCGCGTCGTCCTGCTCGGTGCTGACGACCGACTTGTTGGTCTGGTCGACGTCGTAGACGACGACCTTGATGCCCTTCTTCACGGCCTTGTCGATCTCGGGCTGGATCGTGGACGGGAAGCCGTGGTCGACGATGATCGCCTGCGCGCCGGAGTTGACGGCCGAGGACAGGTCGGTGGCCTGCTTGGCGTTGTCGGCCTGGGCGTCGTACACGGTCAGGTCGATACCGAGGGCCTTGGCCTGCGCCTTGGCGCCGTTGCCCCACTGTTCGAAGTAGTCGCCGGCGCCGCTCTGCCGGACCAGGGCCACCTTGACGGTGCCCTGGCTGAAGGGGGCGGGCTTCTTTCCGGTCGCGGCGGAGGCCGAGGCGGCCTTGTCGCCGGTGCTCTGCGAGGCGTTCGACGACTGGGAGCAGCCCGCGAGCAGAAGCGCGGACACGGAGGCGAGCGAGAGCGCGGCAAGAGGGACGCGGGTACGTGACATGAAGGGCTCCAGGAGCAGGGCAGTGCAGTGCAGTGCGGAGGGGTGAAGGGAAGAGGGCGTGCTTGACCCGGAGCATCGAAAGGGAACGCGCCTCTACCGCACACACGGCGGGAGCCCAGGGGGCTCGGGCGACTTGGCGCTCCGGGTGAGGTCAGCGACAGCGGGCTGTGGTCGACCGGAGCAAGTCCACGTACAGCCGCCGCACGAGCAGCAGCGTCTTCATATGCAGATCATGGGAACGATTTCAGTCAGCCGTCAAAACAATGGAAGCGGTTTCTCGACAGGTGAGACAACGGCGACGTCACAGCTGGTCGCCGCGCACCCTGGAGTTACCATCACGGGACCGGCACCCGACCCGGCACAGTGAGGCCCTGATGACGACTCCCCGCGCGACGGCGCTGCGCATGCCCTGCATGCGGTGCTGTCCCGGCGCGATGTGTCGCGGCTGACGAGCCGTCCGCCGCCGCTCGCCGTCTCGCCCTCTTCCTCCCCCGCCCGTCCGGTGCTTGTCTCGGTATCCGGACATCCCTTCCAGCTTCCAGGAGTTGCTCCCATGACCCTGCTGACGACCTGGCCCGAGTCCGGACCCGAGTCCGTCGTGCGCCGTACCTCCGACCCCGCCGAGATCGCCGCGGCACTCGCGCCGATCGGGGTGCGCTACGAACAGTGGCCGATCCGCGCGGACGTGCCGG
Source organism: Streptomyces sp. NBC_00775 (assembly GCF_036347135.1). Taxonomy (NCBI): domain Bacteria; kingdom Bacillati; phylum Actinomycetota; class Actinomycetes; order Kitasatosporales; family Streptomycetaceae; genus Streptomyces; species Streptomyces sp. NBC_00775. The sequence continues at coordinate 8,706,679 of NZ_CP108938.1, read as the reverse complement.
CGGACGCCGACAGCGACACCGTGTTCGCCGCGTACGGCCCGGAGATCGACAAGCTGAACGCCGAGGAAGGCTTCACCACGGTCGACGTCCTCGGTCTGCACCCGAGCGACGACCCCGGGTTCCCGGCCAAGGCGAAGGCCGCGCGAGAGAAGTTCCTGCAGGAGCACACCCACGACGACGATGACGAGGTCCGCTTCTTCGTCTCGGGATCCGGGATCTTCTACCTCCATGTGAACGGCGAGGTGCACGCGGTGTACTGCGAGAAGGGCGACCTGCTGGGCGTGCCGCGCGGCACGACGCACTGGTTCGACATGGGCACGAAGCCCGCCTTCACCGCGATCCGCTTCTTCCACGAGGAGGACGGCTGGATCGGCAGCTTCACCGGCTCCACGATCGCCTCCCGCTTCCCGGACTACGACACGATCGACGCCGGGTACCAGCGGGACAGGGCCGCCGCGTGACGTCGCACTTCGACGTGGACTCCGTGGTGCTCGACATCGAGGGCACCACGAGCGCCACGGGGTTCGTCGTGGACGTGCTCTACCCGTACTCGCGCTCTCGTTTCGGAGCGGTGCTCTCGGAGCGGAGCGGTGATCCGGATGTGCTGCGGGCGGTCGCGCAGGTGCGTGAGCTGATCGGCGAGCCGGACGCCGACGCCGTACGCGTCGAGAAGGCCCTGAACGAGTGGCTCGACGAGGACCGCAAGGCCACCCCGCTCAAGACCCTCCAGGGCCTCATCTGGTCCGAGGGCTTCGCGCGCGGCGAGCTCGTCTCGCACTTCTACGACGACGTGGTCCCGGCGCTGCGCCGCTGGCACGCCGCGGGCGTCCGCCTGCACGTGTACTCGTCGGGCTCCGTCGCCGCGCAGCGCGCGTGGTTCCGGTCCTCCCCCGAGGGCGATCTGCTGCCGCTCGTCGAGGGGCTGTACGACACGGAGAACGCGGGGCCGAAGCAGGAGCCGGAGTCGTACGCGACGATCGCGGCCGCCATCGGTGCCGCCCCCGGCCGCATCCTCTTCCTCTCCGACCGGCCGGGCGAGCTGGACGCGGCGCGTGCCGCGGGCTGGCAGGCCGTGGGCGTACGCCGCCCCGGGGAGCCGTACTACGAGCAGGGCGTCGGCGATCACCCCGAGGCGGGAACGTTCGACGCGATCACCATCGCAAGGAGCACCACATGACCGCCGACATCTCAGCCCTGGACCTGGAGGAGGCGGGCACCGTCCTGGCCGCCGAATCGGCCCGCTTCGCCTCCTTCGGCTGGATGCGCGGCACGTCCGGCAATCTGTCGGTGGTCCTGTCCCGGGATCCGCTGCGCCTCGCGGTCACGGCGAGCGGGCACGACAAGGGTGAACTGACGCCCGCGGACGTGGTGTTGGTCGACGGGAACGGCGCCGCCGTCTCGGGCGGCAAGCCGTCCGCCGAGGCCGAGCTGCACGCGCGCGTCGCCGCGCTCACCGGTGCGGGTGCCGTCGTCCACGTCCACACGGTCGCGTCCGTGGCCATGGGCCGACGCGAACCGGGCGGCATCGTCTTCAAGGACGTGGAGATGCTCAAGGGCGTCGGCCAGCCCGCCCACGACGTCGAGGTCACCCTCCCTGTCATCACCAACAGCCAGGACATGTTGGTCCTCGGCGACCGCCTGGAGGCGGCGCGCGACCCGCGCATGCCCGCGGTGGTCGTCGCGGGCCACGGGCTGTACGTGTGGGGTGCGGATCCGCGTCAGGCGCGGCACCACACCGAAGTGGTCGAGTGGCTGCTGGAGTTGGAGCTGACGGGACGCTGAGCCCAGCGAAAGGCCGCGGTCCGGAGTGTCAACGGACCGCGGCCTTTTCTTGCCTCGAACGGGCCTCAACGACCCGCACCGCTACCGCAAGTGATCCCCCGGCAGCTCCCCCGCCGACACCGTCAGCACGCCGCGCTCCGTCACCAGACCCGTCACCAGGCGCCCCGGTGTGACGTCGAACGCCGGGTTGTGGCCGCGGGACTCCGCGGGAGCCGTGCGGACCCCGGACCACTCCAACACCTCGTCCTCGCCGCGGAGTTCGATGTGGATGTCGGCGCCCGAGGCCGTCGACAGATCCACCGTCGTCGTGGGGGCGGCGACCAGGAACGGTATGCCGGCGTCGGCGCAGGCCAGCGCGACGCCCACGGTGCCGACCTTGTTGGCGGTGTCGCCGTTCGCGGCGATGCGGTCGGCGCCGACGATGGCGGCGTCGACCTCGCCGCGCAGGATGGTGCCGGCCGCCGCACCGTCGGCCTGGACGTAGTGCGGTATGCCCTCCTGGACCAGTTCCCAGGCGGTCAGCCGGGAGCCCTGGAGCAGGGGTCGCGTCTCGTCGGCGTACACGACCTCGACCTGGCCGCGCGCATGCAGTTCGCGGATGACACCGAGGGCCGTGCCCCAGCCCGCGGTGGCGAGCGCGCCGGTGTTGCAGTGCGTCAGCAGCCGCAGCGGCCGGTCCACCCCCACCCGCTTGAGCAGCCAGTCCGCGCCGTACGCCCCCATCGCGCGGTTGGCCTCGACGTCCTCGCGCTGCACGGCCGCGGCCTCCGCGAGAACCGCCTCGATACCCTCGTCGAAGCGGGTCATCACCCGGTCCACGCACACCATCAGGTTCACGGCGGTGGGGCGTGCCTCGCGGATGCGGGCGACCTCCGCGCGCACCCGGCCGGTGTCCCAGCCCTCCCGCTCGCCCTGGAGCAGAGCCAGCGCCACGCCGAACGCCCCCGCCGCCCCGATCGCCGGAGCGCCCCGCACGACGAGCCGCTGGATCGCGTCCACCAGCGCGTCGACGTCACGGATTTCGACGGTCTCGGTGCGGTGCGGCAGCACGGTCTGGTCGATGAGCGCGAGGCTGTTTCCGGTCCAGTCGACCGCTCGCAGTTCCTGGGGCATAGCGGGGCACTCCTGATGATCCGAGGGTGCGCGCAACCGTACATGACCTCGAAGAACCACAGTTCGAGACAGCCGGGCAGGTGTCCTGAAACCGGTGTTACAGTCCAGCACCCGCAGCCCGAAGGCCGATGTGAAGGAGGACGCGTGCTGCTCACGATGCGCCGTTTCCTCGACCACGGCCGGTGCGCCAGCGACGTCTGTCGCGGCTGACCCGCACCCGTCAGCGCCGACGTTCGCCCTCACCCTCTCGCGCTCCCCTCCCCCAGAGCGCGGTTCGCCGTACCTCCGGAAGGTTCACCGATGCCTCGCAGATCCCGTCGTTCCCTCCAGTTCGCCGCCCTCGCCGCGGGCACCGCGCTCCTCGCCACCGCCTGCAACGCGGCCGCCAAGGACACCTCGTCCGACAGCGCCAAGAGCGGCGGCAAGTCCTTCACGCTGGTCACGCCCGACGCCGTGGGGCAGAACGAGTTCCTGAAGCTCGCGGTCGACGGGGTGAAGGCCGCGGCCAAGGCGCACGACGGGACGCAGAAGGTCTACGAGTCCTCGGACACCGCCTCGCAGCAGCAGAACGTGCAGGCCGCCGTGGAGGCCAAGCCCGACGTCATCGTGCTCGTCGGCTTCGAGTTCGCCGACCTGGTGGCGCAGCAGGCCAAGGCGCACACCGACCAGCAGTTCCTGATGATCGACGCGTGCACCACGAAGACGTACAAGAACGTCAGTTGCGCGGTCTTCCGTGAGCACGAGGGCGTGTACCTCGCGGGCGCGGAGGCCGGGCTGCTCAGCAAGAGCGGCAAGGTCGGCGCGGTGGACGTGCTCGACACGCCCCAGTTCCGGCGTTACAGCGACCCGTTCGCGGCCGGCGCCAAGAAGGTCGCCGCCAAGACGTCGACCTCCACCCGCTTCGTCGGCGGCCAGTCCCCGTTCGACGACTCGGCGCGCGCCAAGGAGCAGGCGAACTCGCTGCTGTCCAAGGGCACCGACCAGATCATGGCGGCCGCCGCGGCCGGCAACTACGGCGTCTTCGAGGCCGCGAAGGCCAAGGGCGCGTACGCGTACGGCGTCGACGTCAACCAGTGTGTCTCCTCGCCGGGCACGGTCGTCGACAACGTCATCAAGCGCACCGACGTCGCCGTGCGCAAGGGCATCGACGCGGTCCTCGGCGGCAAGGAGGGCACGACCGTCTCGTACGGCCTGAAGGAGGGCGGCATCAGCCTGACGGGTCTGGAGGCCGGTGTCGACACCTCCAAGTGCGTGATCGCCCAGCACAAGGACGTCCTGACCAAGGTCAAGGCGCTGCGCGACCAGATCGTGTCCGGAGAGCTGAAGGTCGATGACCCGGCAGCGAGCTGACGACTCCGTCGCCGGAACCGCAGAGGTCGGCGAGGTCGCCGAGGTCGCCGTCGAGCTCCGGGGAATCACCAAGCGGTTCCCCGGCGCGCTCGCCAACGACTGTGTCGACCTGACCGTCCGGCGCGGCGAGATCCACGCCCTGATGGGCGAGAACGGCGCGGGCAAGTCCACGCTCATGTCCGTCCTGTACGGCATGGAGCGGCCGGACGCGGGTTCCGTACGGATCGACGGGCGCGAGGTGTCCTTCGGCGACCCGGGTGACGCCATGGCCGCCGGGCTGGGCATGGTCCACCAGAGCTTCAAGCTGTTCGACTCGCTGACGGTCGCCGAGAACGTCGTCTACGCCGCCGAGCCGCGCCGCTTCGGTCTGGTCGACCGGGCGGCGGCGCGGCGCCGGGTGCGCAAACTCGCCGAGGAGCACGGCCTCGCCGTCGATCCGGACGCCCGGGTCGGCGATCTCCCGGTCGGGCTGCGGCAGCGCGTGGAGATCCTGAAGCTGCTGCACCGCGGCGCCCGTACGCTCATCCTCGACGAGCCCACCGCGGTGCTGACCCCCGCCGAGGCCGACGCCCTGTTCGCGGTGCTCAAGTCGCTGACCGCGCAGGGCCGTACGGTGATCCTTGTCACGCACAAGCTGCGCGAGGTCCTCGAAGGCAGCGACAACGTGACCGTGCTGCGGGACGGCCGGGTCGTCGCCCGGCTGATCACCGCCGAGACCTCCGCCGACGAGATCGCGGCCGCGATGACCGGCCGCGCGGTCGAGCTGGACCGCGTACACGCCGAAGGCACCCCGGGCGACGAGGTACTGAAGGTCGAGGACCTCGGCACGGACGCGGTACGAGGTGTCCGGCTCACCGTCCGCGCCGGCGAGATCGTCGGCATCGCGGGCGTCGCGGGCAACGGCCAGAGCGAGTTGGTCGAGGCGCTGGCCGGGCTGCGGCCCGTCACCGCCGGGCGGATCGCGCTGCGGGGCCACGACATCACGCACGCCTCCGCGACCGAGCGGCGCGCCAAGGGCCTCGCGTACGTCCCCGAGGACCGGCACGCGGTCGGCACCGCGCCCGCCGCGTCCGTCGCCGACAACCTCGCGATGGGCCATCACCGTACGTCCCTGTCGGCACGGGGGCTGCTGCCTCCCGCGGCCGTACGGGCCCACGCACGGCGTCTCGTCGAGCGCTTCGGCATCAAGGCGGCCACCCCCGAGGTGCCCGCCTCCGCGCTGTCCGGCGGCAACCTCCAGAAGCTGCTGATCGGCCGTGAACTCGCCCACGGCGCGCCCCTGTTGCTGGTGGAGCAGCCGACGCGAGGTGTCGACATCGGCGCCATCCAGAACATCCACGACGAGATCGTCGCCTACCGCGACGCGGGCCACGCCGTGCTCCTCGTCTCCGCCGAGCTGAGCGAGATCCGCGCTCTCGCCGACCGGGTGCTGGTGATGTACGAGGGCCGGGTCACCGCCACGTACACCAAGGAAGCGGCGGACGAGCGGACGCTGGGGCTCGCGATGGCGGGCGGCGCGAAGCCGGAGAAGCCTCCGGTGGAGGTCGGCGACTGACATGACCCAGCACGACACAAAGGGCTTGGCCATGACCCGGCACGACACAAAAGGCCTTGCCATGACCCGAATAGCGGGAGCCCTGCGCTCCCCCGTCGCCTTCTCCGTGCTCGCCGGGGTCGTGATCGGCGCGCTCTTCCTGGTGGGCACGGGGGCCGATCCGTTCGCCGCGTACGGCGCCGTCCTCAGCGGCTCGCTCGGCGCCGACGGCATCGGCTCGACCCTGTCCACCACCACCAGCGTTCTCGGTCTGGCGCTGGCGCTCGCCATTCCGCTGCGGGCCGGGCTCATCAACCTCGGCGGCGACGGGCAGATGGTGCTCGGCGGGATGGCCGCCGCGGTCACCGGACTGTACGTGCCACTGCCCGCGCCGCTCGCCGTCGTCCTCGCGCTGCTCGCGGGCATGGCGGCCGGCGCCGGATACGCCGCGCTGGCCGCCCTGTGCGAGAACCGGTTCGGTGTGCCGCTCCTGGTCAGCAGCCTGCTGCTCAGCTATCCGGCGTCCTCGCTCGCCTCCTACCTGGCCCGCTATCCGCTCAAGGAGCCGGGCTCCAGCCTCCCGCAGACGCGGCAACTGCCGGACGGGGTCGCGCTGCCGGCCTTCGGCTCGTCGACCGTGACGGCCGGGCTGCTGCTGGTGGTTCTCGCGGCGGCCGCGTACTGGTTCACGGACAAGCGCACGGCGATCGGGTACGAGATCCGGATGACCGGCCTCAACTCCCGCTTCGCCGCGTACGCGGGCGTCGAGCGCAAGGGTCTGACGCTGCGGCTGATGGCCACGTCGGGCGCCCTCGCCGGGCTCGTCGGCGCGATCGGGGTGCTGAGCTTCCCGTACCGCTTCCTCGACGGCGCGCTCACCGCTCCCGGTTACACGTGGACGGGGCTGACCGCGGCGCTGCTCGCCGGCGCGGCCCCGCTGGGCACGGTCCTCGCGTCGTTCTTCTTCGCGATGCTTCAGGTCGGCGGGCTCTCGATGGAGCGGACGACCGAGGTGCCGCGCGAGCTGACGCAGGTGCTTCAAGCCATTGTGATCGTTTTCCTGGCCGCCCGGCTGAGCCTTCCGCGCAGGTGGTTCCGAAGGTCGCGTCAGCAGCGGGAGGCCGTCTGATGTTCTTCGACTCCGATCTCCTCATGTCCGCGCTGCGCGCGCTCACCCCGATCCTGCTGGCCGCGCTCGGCGGCGCGATCTGCGAGCGCGCGGGCGTCTTCAACATCGGCCTCGAAGGCATGATGCTGATGGGCTGCTTCACGTCCGTGGCCACCAGCTGGTTCACCGGCAGCCCCTGGCTCGGCGTCCTTGCGGCCGCGCTCGCCGCCGCCGCGTACTCCCTGATCCTCGCCGTGGGCGCGGTGACGTTGCGCGGGGACGCGGTGGTGCTGGGAGTGGCCATGAACCTCCTCGCCGTGGGCCTGACCAGCTTCCTGTTGCGTACGGTCTTCGGTGTGCAGGGCACTTTTGACGATCCGTCACTGGCCGGGCTGCCGTTGGTCGGTGGCTTCTCGCCGCTCGCCTATGTGGCGTGGGCGGCGGTCGGTGTGGCCGCGCTGATGCTCTCGCGGCACGTGTGGGGGCTGCGGCTGCGCGGGGTCGGCGAGGCCCCGGAGGCGGCGGCCACACTCGGGGTGAGCCCGGCCAAGTACCAGTACGCGGCCGTGCTGGTCTCGGGTGTGCTGTGCGGGCTCGCCGGGGCCCAGCTCGCTCTGGGCAACGTCACGTTGTTCTCCGAGAACATGACGGCGGGCCGCGGCTGGATCGCCGTCGTCGCCGTGATGCTCGGCCGCGCCCTGCCTCTCGGCGTACTGCTCGCCGCGCTGCTCTTCGGCCTCGCCGAGGCCGCCGGCTTCCGGCTGCAAGGGCTCGGCCTGCCGCAGCAGGCGACCGATGCCGCGCCGTACGTCGTCACGCTCGGCGCCCTCTTCCTCACGACGGCCCGCCGCCGTCGCCGTACCCGCCCCGCTGGAGCCGCTTCATGACCGCCCAGGACCTGCTGCCGATCACCCGCATACCGCGCACCGGCCTGCCGCCGTACGCCCTGGTCGTCGGCGACCCGGCGCGTGCCGCGGCCGTCGCCGCGCTGCTGGACGGGGCCGAGGAGGTCTCGTACCACCGCGAATACCGTGTGTTCAGCGGGAGTTGGAAGGGTCTGCCGGTCACCGTCGCCTCGCACGGGGTCGGCGCGCCGGGGGCGATCCTGCTCTTCCAGGAGCTGGCCGACGCGGGCGTCACGACCTTTCTGCGGTTCGGTACGGCGGGCGCGATGCGCGCCGGTATCGGTGACGGCGACCTGGTCATCGCGGAGGCGGCGGTACGGGACGACGGTGTGACCCAGCAGCTGCTGCCGCCCGAGTACCCGGCGGTGTCGTCCCCCGAGGCGGTGTTCGCCCTCCAGCGTGCGGCCCGCGCGGCGGACGCCCCGCACCACCGGGGGCTCGTCTGGACACGGGCGGCCTTCCAGCCGGGGCTGATCCCGCTCACCGCGTACGACAACGCGGGCCTCGCGGCGATCGAGATGGAGCTGTCCGCGCTGCTGGTCACCGCCTCGCTGCGGGGCCTGGTCGCGGGCGGCGTGCTCGTCGTCGACGGCGCGAACGCGGACGATCTGGTCGACGAGGAGAACACCGGCGGCTACAACCCGCACCGCGATGTCGTCGCGGCGGGCGTCGAGCGCGGCGCCGTGGTGTCCCTGGAGGCGCTGCGCCTGCTGGCCGAGGAGCACGAGGAGTCCGCCGCGTGAGCGAGCACGCCGATCTGCTGGTCCACGGCGGGGACGTCCTGACGGTCGACGAGGCCGGGACCGTCCTGCGCTCCGGAGCGGTCGCGGTCCGCGACGGCGAGATCCGGGAAGTCGGCCCCGCCGAGGAGCTGCGCGCCCGCTACGACGCTGCCGAGACCCTCGACGCGACGGGCTGTCTCGTGCTGCCCGGCCTCGTCAACACCCACACCCACCTGGCGATGACGCTGCTGCGCGGCCGCGCCGACGACGTCACCCTTCAGGGCTTCCTGGAGCGGGTGGTGCGCTGGGAGACCGAGCTGCTGTCGGCGAAGAACGTGGCCGCGGCGGTGCGGGTCGCGATCGCCGAGAGCGTACGGGCCGGGGTGACCTCCGCGCTCGACATGTACTGGTTCCATGAGGCGGCCGAGCGCGTGGCGCGCGAGACGGGTTGGCGCCTGCACACCGGTCCGACCTTCATGGACGTACCGGACCCGGCGGACGGCATCGCGTACGAGGACCGTCTGGCGTGGGCCCGGCGCGACCTGGCCGACCGGGGGTCGGCGAAGCCCGGCACCCGTCCGGTGCTCTTCGCGCACTCGACGTACACGCTCACGCCCGAGCAGCTGACCGGCATCGCCGCACTGGCACGGGAGTTCGGCGCGCTGCTGCACATCCACGCGGCGGAGAACGCGACCGAGGTCGCCACCGTCGAGGTGCGTTACGGCAAGCGCCCCGTGGAACTGCTCGACTCGCTCGGACTGCTCGGCCCCGATCTGCTGCTCGCGCACGCCGTGGATCTGACGGGTCCCGAGATCGCGGCCCTGGCCCGCACCGGTACCTCGGTCGCGCACTGTCCGGTCTCCAATCTGAAGCTCGGGTGCGGTATCGCGCCGGTGCCGCGGCTGCTCAGCGCCGGGGTGACCGTGGGGCTCGGCACGGACGGCGCGGTCAGCTCGAACACCCTGGATGTGCTGGGCGCGGTACGGCAGGCGGCCCTCGTCCACAAGGCGGCCGGCGACCCCACCGCGGTCGGCGCCGAGCAGGCGGTCCGGATGGCCACCGTCGAGGGCGCCCGCGCGCTGGGGCTCGGCGACCACCTGGGCTCCCTGGAGGCGGGCAAGCGCGCCGACCTGATCGTGCTCGACCTGAACGCACCCCATCTGCGTCCGCTGCACGACCCGTGGTCCACGCTCGCGTACGCCGCGCACTCGGCGGACGTACGGGACACGGTCGTCGACGGCAGGATCCTGATGCGGGACCGGACGCTCACGACGCTCGACGAGGTGGCGGCCCTGGCCGATCTGGAGGCGCTCGCCTGAGCTGACATCGGACTTTCACCCCGTTCAGCCCACTGAACCCCCATAATGGCGTGAGACATCGGATGTCTGAACGACAGGGAGGCCCGCCATGGCAGTCACCGACGAGGCGATCGAAAAGATCAAGGGAATGATCGTCTCCGGCGCGCTGCGTCCCGGCGACCGGCTCCCCAAGGAGAGCGAGCTCGCCGCCGAACTCGGGCTGTCCCGCAACTCGCTGCGGGAGGCGGTGCGCGCGCTCTCCCTGATCCGCATCCTCGACGTACGCCAGGGCGACGGCACGTATGTCACCAGCCTGGATCCCCAACTCCTCCTTGAGGCGCTGAGCTTCGTCGTCGACTTCCACCGCGACGACACCGTGCTGGAGTTCCTCGCGGTGCGCCGGATCCTGGAGCCCGCCGCCACGGCGATGGCGGCCTCGCGCATCAGCGAGCAGCAACTGGACGCGCTGACCGCCCAGTTGGACGCCCTCGGTGGCGCGCCGTCGGTGGAGGAACTCGTCGGCTGCGACCTGGAGTTCCACCGGGGCATCGTGCAGAGCTCCGGCAACTCGGTGCTGTGCTCCCTCCTCGACGGCCTGTCCGGGCCCACCACCCGGGCCCGCATCTGGCGCGGCCTGACCCAGGAGGACGCGGTCAGCCGCACCCTGCACGAGCACCGCGCGATCCTCAGCGCCCTGCGCGACCGTGACGCGGAGGCGGCCCGGTCGTGGGCGACGGTGCACATCGCGAGCGTGGAACAGTGGCTGCGGTCGACCCTGTGAACTGCCACACGGATGCCGGGTCGTCCAGGTGCGGGGCCACCAGGAACGCCCCCACGGTTCCGACGCCGAGCAGGGCCAGATAGGCGATTCCGGCTCGCCGCACACCTGACCTGGGGGCAACTCCGCTCACCCGACGAAGAGTTCCCTACCCGTCCGCCGCCCGGCGCCGAATCGGCGTACCCCCACACGAGTGGGTGAACCCGGGTGGTGCACCGGGGCCGACCGCCTCGCGCGCCGGGCGCGGGCGCCGGACGTCCTCGAAGCCGGCGACGGGATGACCAAGGACAGCTCGGATCACTGGGCGTGGTTCAGGGTGACGATCACGGGTGTTTCCGGGGCGTCGGCGGGGCAGTGATCCGTTCACTCCCCCGTGTAAGGGGGCTGCGGAGGTCCCCTCGGCACGCCGTAAGGTTGGGGCGTACGCGAGGGCACGTCGGAAGGAGGCGCTGGGTGATCGAGCTGGAGGGGGTTCCCGAGCTGATCGACCCAGTCATGGTGGCCGCGTTCGAAGGCTGGAACGACGCCGGCGACGCTGCCTCCGCCGCGGTCGCGCATCTCGACAGGGAATGGAAGGGCGAGGTGTTCGCGGCGCTGGACGCCGAGGACTACTACGACTTCCAGGTGAACCGCCCGACCGTGTGGCTGGACGGCGGTGTACGCAAGATCACCTGGCCGACCACGCGTCTGTCGGTGGTCCGGGTCGGCGGCGAGAAGCCGCGCGACCTGGTGCTGGTCCGGGGTATCGAGCCGTCGATGCGGTGGCGCTCGTTCTGCAACGAGCTCCTCGGCTTCGCGCACGAGCTGGGTGTCGAGCTGGTGGTGATCCTGGGCGCGCTGCTCGGTGACACCCCGCACACACGTCCGGTGCCGGTCAGCGGGGTCACGTCCGATCCGGACCTGGCCCGCACCATGGACCTGGAGGAGACCAAGTACGAGGGTCCGACGGGCATCGTCGGCATCCTCCAGGAGGCGTGCACACACGCGGGCGTACCGGCCGTGTCGCTGTGGGCGGCCGTACCGCACTATGTGTCGCAGCCGCCCAACCCGAAGGCGACGCTGGCCCTCCTCAACCGCCTGGAGGACCTCATCGACCTGCGCATTCCGCTGGGCGAGCTGCCCGAGGACGCGCGGGCCTGGCAGCTGGGCGTGGACCAGCTGGCCGCCGAGGACAGCGAGGTCGCCGAGTACGTGCAGACGCTGGAGGAGGCCCGGGACACCGCCGAGCTGCCGGAGGCGTCGGGCGAGGCAATCGCCCGCGAGTTCGAGCGCTATCTGCGCCGCAGGGACGGCAGCGGTCCGGCGGCGCAGGCCGGGGGCCATGCGACGGAGTCCGGCGACTCGGCCTCGTACCTCCGCGACGGCCCCGGCGGCCGCACCCGGCCGCCGAAGCCGCAGCGGCCCGAGACGGACGCCGGATCCGAGCCGGACGCCGGATCCGAGCCGGACGCGGGATCCGAGCCGCACGCGGGATCCGAGGCCGACGCGGGGACCGAGGCCGACGCGGGGACCGATGCCGGTTCCGAGACCGGTTCTGGTTCCGGTTCCGGTTCCGAGGATTCCTCGGAGGACTGAACCAGCGGGGGCGGTACGCGGGACGCGTACCGCCCCTGAGTCGTCTCAGACCCGTCAGACCTGGTCCACCGCCACCACGTCGTACTCCGTGTCCGGCGTCGGCTCAACGTCGAAGCGGGCGTTCGGCAGATACAGCCGGCCGTCCCAGGCCGCGACCGTCGTCGGGATCCTGAAGCGCGGGTCGGTGATCCGGGCGATCGCCGTGCCCCGGGTGCCGGCGGCGTTCAGGCGGAAGACGTCGATCAGGTTCTGTGCCTGCTGGACGGCGTAGAGGGTGCGGCCCAGGAGCAACAGGCCGTCGCCATTGGGGAGTCGGGAGTCGCCGAGGTCCACGACGGTGGCCGCCCCCGTGCGGGGTTCGACCCGCATCAGTGTGCCGCCGCCCGCGACCGTGTTCACCACGAGCAGCGCACGGCCGTCGGGCGTGCGCTCGATGCCGTTGGCGGTGAAGCCGCTGCCCTGCTCCCAGTCACCGGTGAGCGGCACGGTCGTGACGGCTCCGGGCTCGCCGTGCCTGCCCAGCGCGAGCCGGTAGAGCCTCGCTTGGTAGGAGTCCGTGAACCAGGCGGCGTCCGGTGTGAGGATCACGTCGTTCACGAAGGTGCCCCCGACGGCGTACACCTTCTCGATCTCGCCGCTGCGGGCGTCGACCGTCCGCAGCTCGCCGCCGGCACCGCCGGCGAGGAAGAGCCTGCCGTGCCGGTCGGTCTTGAGGCCCACGGTGGGGTGTTCGGCGCCGAGGCCCTCGCTGATGACACCCCCGCGCCCGGTGTTCAGGTTCGCGCGGTAGATGTCGCCGTTCGCCAGGGAACCGAAGTACGCGAACGGGGCGGAGCCGATGGTGATCCCTTCGGGCTGGAAGCCGTTGGGGAGCGGGAACCGGGCGGGCCGGTGCTCCTCGGCCGCGTGGGCGGTGCCGCCGAGGAGCGCCGCTCCTCCGAGCGCGGCGGTGGCGGTGAGCAGTCTTCGACGTGCGAAGGAACGGTGCATGGAGCGTCCTTCCGCAAGGGGCCGGTTCGCACCGGCCGAGGGGTCAACAGCCGCTGCCACCCCATCACATGACACACGCCTCCGCAGCCTTTGGCCGGATTACTCCGTGACATCTGTTTCAAGACGGATTGCACAGGGTTCCCCATTCAACTTGTTTTCAAACCGAGTTGGCGAAGACGGGGTGGACGAGTCGCTGTGGGCGTGCCAGGTTGTGCCCCGAAGGCGCGGCCCGGGGACGGGACATGGCACCGCGTCGTCCCGCGACGGAGCGCGACACGGCACGGCAGAGCACACGCATGGACCGGCACCCGCAGGGATCGAAGGGAGCGGTACGCGATGACCGACCAGGTACAGCCGGCGCAGGGCCCGGGAACGTCCGGGCCGGGGCCCGACGGAGCCGGATTCACCTACCGAGGAGCCGAGCAGGAGCTGATCGTCGTCGCACGCCCCGAGGCCAGGCTGCGCGCCCGGGCCGAGGGCGTCCACTCGGCGGTGGGCGCGGACGTATCGGCCCTCAACATGTTCCTCAGCGACGAACAGCTCGCCCTGGAACCGCTGTTCGGCAGCGAGGAGCGACTCCAGCAGTCGCAGCAGCAGTCCGCGGTGGCGGGCACCGAGAGCGGGCCCGACCTCGCGCTGTTCTACCGGGTACGCGGCGTCGCGAGCCGCGCCCAGGAGCTGCGCTCTCGGATCGCCGCACTGCCGGAGATCGACACGGCGTACGTGAAGCCCGGCGCCGTACCCGCCTCGGTGGGCTCGGTCGGGCAGAGTTCGGACGACAGCCGGCGCATGAAGGAAGGGGCGCCCGTCACCCCCGACTTCACCAGCCGCCAAGGCTATCTGCGCCCCGCGCCCGAGGGCATCGACGCGTACTGGGCCTGGCAGCGGCCGGGCGGTACGGGCCAGGGCGTCACGGTGATCGATGTCGAGGGGGCCTGGCAGCTCGGGCACGAGGACCTGGCCGCGAAGCTCGCGGGCGTGGTCGTCGGCACCCCGCTGACGGACCTCGCCTGGCGCAACCACGGCACCGCCGTCATCGGGGTGATCGGTGGCGACCAGGGCGAGTCCGGGATCACCGGCGTCGTGCCGGACGCCGTGACCGCGGCCGCGTCCTTCCAGGGCATCGGCTCGGCGGCGGCGATCCACGCGGCGGCCGACCGGCTCGGCCCCGGCGACATCCTCCTGATCGAACTGCACGCTCCAGGGCCGCGGTTCGACTTCGAACAGCGCGACGACCAGCAGGGCTACATCGCGATCGAGTGGTGGCCGGACAACTTCGCGGCCATCCGGTACGCGACCGCCAAGGGCGTCCTCGTCGTGGCGGCCGCGGGCAACGGCGCCGAGTCGCTCGACGACGCGGTGTACGAGCGCCGCCCCGCCGAGTTCCCCGAGTGGTGGCGCAACCCCTTCAACCCCTCCAACCAGTCCTCCGGCGCGGTCCTGGTCGGCGCGGGCGCACCGCCGCCCGGCACGCACGGCCGCGACCACGGCCCGGACCGCTCACGGCTCGCGTTCTCCAACTACGGGGCACGCGTGGACGCGCAGGGCTGGGGACGCGAGGTCACGACCACCGGCGGCTTCTGGGACCGGCCCGGCGATCTGCAGGGCGGCGCCGAGGAGATCGGCTGGTACACGGACACGTTCTCCGGGACCTCCTCCGCCTCCCCGGTGGTGGTCGGCGCCCTGGCCGCACTGCAAGGCATGCTCAGGGCGGCAGGGCAGGAACCGATGTCCCCGGAGCGTGCGCGCGCGGTGCTGCGGGCCACGGGCTCCCCGCAGCAGGACGCGCCGGGCCGGCCCGCCTCCCAGCGGATCGGCAACCGGCCGGACATCAAGGCGGCGGTCACCCATCTGCTGCCGGAGGCGGTCGGCTCGGGCCAGGCCGAGCGGTACTGGGACGAGCTGCTGCCGTATCCGCGTGAACTCCCGCCCAGGCTCCGGCTGTACGTGTCCGGGGCATGGCGCAACCTCAACACCCCGTCCCCCGAGATCCGCCAGGCGGTGCACACCGCCTTCGCGGGGGGACGGCCCGACGTACGTGTCTGGTTCTCGGACGACGAGATCGTCGGCCTGGTGGTCACGGGCTGAGGACCTGTTCGTCACGGACCGACGGAACGCAACCAACCATTGATGGAAGGTGGCACCCGCATGAACACGATCCCGCAGATGAGCCAGCAGGGCCAGCAGCAGGGCCAGCAGGGCCCGAGCACCGCGCCCCCGCAGCAGTTCGGGCAGCAGCAGGGCATGGGCCAGCAGCAGCCCTTCGGCCAGCAGATGCAGCAGCCGATCGGCCAGCAGGGCATCGCTCAGCAGCAGATTCCGCAGCAGCACATCGCTCAGCAGCACATTCCGCAGCACCTCCAGCAGCAGCTCCAGCAGCTCGGCCAGCAGCAGCCCTACCAGCAGCTGCTCCAGCAGCTCGGTGGGCAGCAACAGCAGCTGGGGCAGCCGCTGGTCCTGTCGAGCGCCGTCGAGACGCAGTCGCTGGTCAGTGGTGTGGCCACGCGCTTCTGGGACGTCGTCACTCCGCTCCCGGGCCAGCCGTCGATTCTCTACCTGCTCATCAACAACGTGTGGCACGGCCTGGTCAACCCGAACCAGGTGACGCATGACGAGGTCCAGGAGGCCTTCGCCTACGGGCAGCAGGTCATCGGGATCTTCGACTCCACCAGCGGCGCCATCCAGGCCGTCATCGTGAACAAGTAACAGCGAGGGCTCCACGCACAGAGGGCGCCGGGCGGGTGAGAACCCGCCCGGCGCCCGGCCGATGTCACAGGGGTGCGGCTAGAGAGCCACCCCGAGCAGGGCGTCCACGGCGCGCGAGACGACGCCGGGGGCGCCCTCGTCCGTACCGCCCTGTTCGTGCTGGAGCGCGGCCCAGCGGTCGACCGCGGCGAGCGCCGCGGGCGCGTCCAGATCGTTCGCGAGGGCGTCGCGGATCTCCGCGACGAGCGCGTCGGCGGACGGCCCGTCGGGCCGTGACACCGCCGCCCGCCAGTTGTCCAGGCGCGCGACCGCGTCTTCGAGGACGGCGTCCGTCCACTCCCAGTCGGCCCGGTAGTGGTGCGCGAGCAGCGCGAGCCGTATGGCGGCCGGGTCGACCCCGTCGCGCCGGAGTGCGGACACGAAGACGAGGTTGCCCTTGGACTTCGACATCTTCTCGCCGTTGAGGGCCACCATGCCGGCGTGGACGTACGCCTTGGCCATGGGGAACTCACCGGTCAGCACCTGGGCGTGCGAGGCACCCATCTCGTGGTGCGGGAAGGCGAGGTCGGAGCCGCCGCCCTGGACGTCGAAGCCCATCCCCAGGTGGTCGAGGGCGATGGCCACACACTCGATGTGCCAGCCGGGCCGGCCGCGGCCCAGCGAGCCGCCGTCCCAGCTCGGCTCGCCCTCACGGGCGGCCATCCAGAGCATCGGGTCGAGCGGGTTCTTCTTGCCCGGACGGTCCGGGTCACCGCCCCGCTCGGCGGAGAGCAGCCGCATGGCGGCGGCGTCCAGGTTGGACACCTTGCCGAAGTGCGGGTCGGACTCGACGGAGAAGTACACATCCCCTTCGAGCTCGTACGCCGCTCCCGCGTCCCGCAGCCGCTCGACGAGCGGGACGATCCCGGGTATCGCCTCGACGGCGCCGATGTAGTGCTGCGGCGGCAGCATCCGCAGGGCTGTCATGTCCTCACGGAAGAGGGCGGTCTCCTTCTCGGCGAGTCCCACCCAGTCGACGCCGTCGCGCTCCGCCCGCTCCAGGAGCGGGTCGTCGACGTCGGTCACGTTCTGGACGTAGTGAACCTGCCGCTTGGTGTCGAGCCACACGCGCTGAACGAGGTCGAACGCGTTGTAGGTCGCCGCGTGCCCCATGTGGGTCGCGTCGTACGGCGTGATGCCGCACACGTAGATACGGGCGACGGGACCGGGGTCAAGACGTACGAGCCCACCGGTCGCGGTGTCGTGGATCCGGAGGTCGCGGCCCTCACCAGGCAGGGCGGGGACCTCAGAAGCGGGCCAGGCATGCATGTCATGAGCCTAACCGGACGGAAGTTCCGTATACGAACCGGCCAGCTCCTGATGGCTGGGAACACACCCTTGCGCGAGGCCGAGTGGTGTGCCGGCGGGTCCTGGGGGCCGGTGCCTGGGAGCTCGGGGCGCTCTGTGCTTCGGCGACTGCGGGTTCGTTGTGGTGGATCGCACAGTTCCCGGCGCCCCTGTCGGGGCGCCGGGTCGGCTCATACCGGTGGCCAGGGAATCGCCGGCCACTCCCCGCTCGGCTCCGGGTGCTTCCCCGAGGTGAGCATCGCGTCGACACGCGCGCGTGTGGCGTCGATCTCGGCGGCGGTGATCAGTTCGGCCAGCCGGGTGGCGAGCGGTGCGCCCGGCGCCAGACCGTCGCGCAGGGAGGCGAGGACGTCGACCGCCTCCGTGGTCAGTGACTCCCCCGCCCAGCCCCACAGCAGCGTGCGCAGCTTGTTCTCGGCGTTGAAGGTGACCCCGTGGTCGATGCCGTACAGCCGGCCCTCGCCGGCGGGCAGCAGATGGCCGCCCTTGCGGTCGGCGTTGTTGATCACGGCGTCGAGGACGGCGAGTCGTCGCAGCCGGGTGTCGTCGGCGTGCACCAGCAGTGCCGTCTTGCCTTCTCCGACCTCGGCGAAGGCGATGGCCTTCCAGCCCTCCTCGGGCTCCTCGCGGTCCACCAGGGCGAGCAAATCGGCCCCGCCGTCCTCGGCCGACGCCTCGATCCAGAGCTGGCACATGCCCTCGCCGTACGGCCCGTCGCGCAGCACGGTGGGCGGCACGAGCCCCCATCCGGTCGCCTCGGAGACCTCGTACGCGGCGACCTCGCGCTGCGCCAGGTTGCCGTCCGGGAAGTCCCACAGGGGCCGCTCCCCGGCGATGGGCTTGTAGACGCAGAACGCGTCCCGGCCCTCGTACGACACGGAGCAGTACAGCACCGCGTTCGAGGCCTCACGGATCCGTCCGCGCACCTTGAGCTCGCCCTGGGCGAGCAGCTCTGCCGTGGTCACGCTCCGCGGCGGTATCCGTTCTGGCGCGGACATACGTGTCCTTCCGGGTCGAGCGGGAGGCTGCACAGCGGGCACGGGGGCCGGCCGGCGTTGACGACGTCGAGGGCGCGTTTGGCGAAGGCCCGGGCCTGCGCGCCGGTGAGCCGGACCCGGAGCATCGGCGGGCCGTTCTCCTCGTCCTGGAGCATTTTCTCCTCGGCCTCGGCGAGGTCCTCCTCGGACTCCGCGTCGAGCTCCACGAGGGCCTGCGCCTCGACGATCATGCGCTGCTCGTCACCGTCCCAGGCCAGCGCCATGGTGCCGACCCGGAACTCCTCCTCCACGGGGGTGTCGAGGGGGGCGGTGTCGGACACCTCGGTCGGGGCCATGGCCGGGACGGGCGCGCTGCCGCCGGTGCGCCGTACGACCTCGTCGAGGAGCTCATCCATCCGTTCGGCGAGCGCGGCCACTTGGGTCTTCTCCAGGGCCACGCTGGTCACCCGGGGGCCTGAGGAGGCCTGCAGGAAGAAGGTACGACGCCCGGGCAACCCGACCGTACCGGCCACGAAGCGGTCCGGGGGGTCGTAGAGGAACACCTGACGGGACACGTCCTGTCTCCATTGAATCGGCATGAGAACCGGCTGACCGCGCCGGTCCTCATCGGCTGCTGAGAACTTGCTGACAACTACTGCGCTGCTTCGACCGCTTCACCCTACTGCGGCCGACGATCACGGTGCGCCCGCGCCGCCCCCGACGGGAGCGTCACCGCTCGGGGGTTCCTCGCGCGGCGCCAGGGACGCGAAATCGCCGGTGTCCCCCAGGCGCACGAGAAACGGCCTCATCCGTGTGTAACGGATCGCGGTGATCGAACACGGTTCAACAGAGATCCGCTGGAAGAGGTCGAGGTGAAGTCCGAGTGCGTCCGCGACGAGGGACTTGATGATGTCGCCGTGCGAGCACATGAGGTACACGGCGTCACCGCCGTGATCGCGCTCCACGCGCGCGTTCCACTCGCGCACCGCCTCGGCGGCCCGTGTCTGCATGGCCCGCATCGACTCGCCGCCGGGGAACGCGGCCGCGGACGGATGCGCCTGTACGACCTCCATCAGCGGCTCGTCCCTGAGCTCGGCGAGCTTGCGGCCGGACCAGTCGCCGTAGTGCGCCTCCCCGATGCGCTCCTCGGTGTGCGCCCGCAGCTCGGGCCGGGCGTCGAGCAGCGGCTGGACGGTCTCCTGGCAGCGCTGCAGAGGGCTGGTGACGACCTCGGAGATCGGCAGCCCGGCGAGCCGCCCGGGCAGGGCGGCGGCCTGCTGGGCGCCGCGCTCGTCGAGGGCGACGCCGGGCGTCCAGCCGGCGAGCAGTCCCGCGGTGTTGGCGGTGGAACGTCCATGCCGGACGAGGATCAGGGTGGGCATGCGGCCCAGCGTAAACGGGCGCCCCTGGGACAGGCCGGGGCCTGTGGACAACGGCGGCCGGAGTGCGCCCGTGCCCGAGCGGCGGAAGAATACGCTCCGTGATCGTCGACTGCGCCATCTACCGTGACGGGCACCGGACAGAGGGCCCCGACGATCTCTCCGACGCCCTGGCGCAGGCGCGTGCCGCGGGCGACGCGTTCATCTGGATCGGGCTGCACGAGCCGACGGAGAAGGAGTTCGACCTCGTCACCGAGGAGTTCGGGCTGCACCCGCTGGCGGTCGAGGACGCCCTGACGGCGCACCAGCGGCCCAAGCTGGAGGTGTACGACGACTCGCTGTTCATGGTCCTCAAGCCGGTCTGCTACGAGCCCGACAGCGACGTCGTCTCCACCGGCGAGGTCATGGTCTTCATCGGGGACTCCTTCGTGGTGACCGTCCGACACGGCGAGGGCTCGCCCCTGGCGGCCGTGCGGCGGCGTCTGGAGGCGGATCCCGACATGCTCCGGCACGGGCCGACCATGGCGCTCTACTCGATCGCCGACGCCACGGTCGACCACTATCTGGAGGTGGCGACCGAGCTGGGGACCGACCTGGAGGAGCTGGAGGCGGAAGTCTTCTCCCCGACCGTCGGCGGTTCGCGGAACACCGCGTCCAGGATCTACACGTTCAAGCGGCAGGTCCAGGAGTTCCGCAGGGCCTCGGTCCCCTTGGCGGTACCGCTGACCCGGCTGTCCGGGGCGGGCGTGCCCTTCGTGAGCGACAAGGCGCAGCCGTTCTTCCGCGATGTCAACGACCATCTGATGCGTGTGAACGAGTCCGTGGAGAGCCTGGACCGGCTGGTCTCGGACATCTTCTCGGCCCATCTCGCGCAGATGAGCGTGCGGCAGAACGACGACATGCGGAAGATCTCCGCGTGGGCGGCCATGGCCGCGATCCCCACGATGATCGCGGGAATCTACGGCATGAACTTCGACCACATGCCCGAGCTGCACTGGCTCTGGTCGTATCCGGCGGTGGTGCTGGCGATGGTCGCGCTGGAGATCCTGCTGTACCGGCTGTTCAAGCGGCGGGGGTGGCTGTGACCGGGCTTCGAGCGGCGGGGGTGGCCGTGCGGGGCGGTCTTGGGCGATCGGGCGCGCGCGCCCGCGTGACGGCGGCTTACGCGAACTCGGGTGCCGCCGCGGGGCCGCCGAGCGCGTCACGCCGCTCGGGCATCCTCAGGGAGACCATCCGGCGCCAGCCCACGGCCCGCTCGTAGGCGTAGACGGCGTGGATGCCCACGGTGAGCGTCGCCGCCCTGGCCCTGGACCAGCCGAGGATGCGCCCCATGTGGGCCATCACGGCGAGGCTGACGTCCCGGTAGACGCGGATCTCGGCCAGCGCGCACTCGCGCAGCGCCTCCCGGATGGCGCGGCCGTGTCCGTCGTGCGCCAAACGCAGCAGTTCCTCGTGGCAGTAGGCGAGGTGGTTGTCCTCGTCGCTGGAGATCATCTTCACCGCGCGGCCGATGTCGGGGTCGTCCGCGAAGTGCTTGCGCAGCAGCTCCATCTGCTCGGAGGCGCGCTGCTCGGTGACCCGGCTGTGGGCGAGATACGTGACGATGTCCCGCGCGGTGAGGGGCTGGTCGCTCTTGAGCTTCTCGTGCGCGAGGCCGATGCCGTGCCGCTCCAGGAGCATGGTGTAGTCGGTGTCGGACGGCACCTCGACGGGCTGGAGGCCGCGCTTCTTCATGAGGGCGTTGAAGATCCGCCCGTGTTTGTCCTCGTCGGCGCCGTGCCGGGCGATCTTGGGTGCGAGTTCGCGCTCGCCGGGCGGAACGAGCGCGGCGATGCGGGCGTTCTCCCAGCCCCCCTGCGATTCCCCACTGGCGGCGATGGAACAGAAGAGCCGGAACGACTCGTCGTGGTCGAGGATCTCCTGAAACAGACTTTTGGCCGAAAGCATCTCGCTGACACCTCTCTGCAGGGTTGCGCAGAAAACGAGTCAAATGGGATGCCAGGAGCGCGGCAACCGATGTGTCGGACAAATCCGCCAAACGACGGACCACGAAGGAGGCCCAGGCGCGTAACCAAGGGGGCGCGGGCGCGTTGTTCTCCGTGACGGCCGTGGCGGGGAAGACCCCCCGAGCCCCCACCACGGCCGCAGAACCTCTCCTTTGACCTGCCGTATCGCGCTACGCGAGCCCGGCTCGCTCCAGGGCCTCGAAACCGGCCCGGAGCGAGGCGATCCGGTCGTCCAGGGTGAAGCCCGCGGGGGCCAGTGAGAGCGTGGTGACCCCGGCCGCGGCGTACGCCTGCATCCGGTCGGCGATGCGGTCGACGGAGCCGAGCAGCGTGGTCTGGTCGATCAGGGTGTGCGGAATGGCGGCGGCCGCACCCGTCTTGTCGCCGGACAGGTACTTGCCCTGGATCTCGGCGGCTTCCTTCTCGTACCCCATGCGCTGGGCGAGCTGGTTGTAGAAGTTCTGCTTGGGGCTGCCCATGCCGCCGACGTACAGCGCGGTGTACGGGCGGAACATGTCGGCCAGCGCGGTCACGTCCTTGTCCTCACCCACGGCGAGCGGCAGCGTCGGGCAGACGTCGAAGCCCTCCATCGTCTTGCCCGCCTTCTCGCGGCCCGCGCGCAGATACGTGATCGCGGTGTCCTCGAGGTGGTCGGCGGAGGGGAAGATCAGCAGCGCGCCGTCGGCGATCTCGCCGGTCTGCTCCAGGTTCTTGGGGCCGATCGCGGCGATGTACAGCGGGATGTGCTCGCGCTCGGGGTGCACGGTCAGCTTGAGCGGCTTGCCCGGGCCGCCCGGCAGCGGCAGGGTCCAGTGCTCGCCCTCGAACGACAGGCGCTCGCGCGTCATCGCCTTCCGTACGATCTCCACGTACTCGCGGGTGCGGGCCAGCGGCTTGTCGAACTTGACGCCGTACCAGCCCTCGGAGACCTGCGGCCCGGAGACACCGAGGCCGAGGCGGAAGCGGCCGCCCGACAGCGAGTCCAGGGTCGCGGCGGTCATCGCGGTCATCGCGGGCTGGCGGGCCGGGATCTGGAAGATGGCCGAGCCGACGTCGATGCGCTCGGTCTGGGCGGCGACCCAGCTGAGCACGGTCGCCGCGTCGGAGCCATAGGCCTCGGCGGCCCAGCAGACGGCGTATCCGAGCCGGTCGGCCTCCTGGGCGACGGCGAGATTGTCCGCGTCCATTCCGGCGCCCCAGTAGCCGAGGTTGATGCCGAGCTGCATGGCCGATCCCCTTACCGATCAGTAACGTCCCTTGTTCCGGAGACCCTAGCGCGCTGGTGGGCACGGCGGCAGGGACGGGTTCGGGCATGGCCGGTCCAGGTCGTCCACACAGCCCTGATCCCGGTTGTCCACAGGCACCCCACGTATCGAGTTCTGGCCAGTAATCTCGGCGTCCATGGAGCAGAGGCATCTCGGCCGTACCGGCCTGCGTGTGTCCCGGATCGGACTCGGCACCCTCACCTGGGGGCGGGACACCGGCGAGCATGACGCCGCGGACCTCTTGAAGGTGTTCTGGGAAGCGGGCGGGACCCTCGTCGACACCGCGGACGTGTACGGCGACGGGGAGGCCGAGTATCTGCTCGGACGCCTCATAGAAGGGCTCGTGCCGCGCCGGGACCTGGTCATCTCGACGAAGGCGGGGAGCGTGCCCGACCCGGACCGCCGCTTCGACGGCTCGCGCGGCCATCTGCTGTCCGCCCTCGACGCCTCTCTCGCGCGCCTGGGCACGGACTACGTGGACGTGTGGCACATCCACGCCTTCGACCCGGCCACACCGCTGGACGAGACCCTCCAGGCGCTCGACCTGGCGGTCAGCAGCGGTCGCGCGCGCTACGCGGGCGTGTCCAACTTCTGCGGCTGGCAGCTCGCCAAGGCGGCGACCTGGCAGCTCGCGGCGCCGGGAGTGCGGACACGTCTGGCCAGTACGCAGATGGAGTACTCCCTCCTCCAGCGCGGCGTCGAGCGGGAGGTGCTGCCCGCCGCTCTCGACCTGGGCGTCGGCCTGCTCCCTTCCTCACCGCTCGGGCGGGGCGTGCTCACGGGCAAGTACCGGGGTGGGGTGCCGTCCGACTCCCGGGGCGGCTCGGAGCACCTCGCGCCGTTCGTCGCGCCGTACCTGGACGACACGGCGAGCGGCATCGTGGACGCGGTGACGACCGCGGCGGACGGTCTCGCCGTGACGGCGCTCCAGGTGGCTCTCGCCTGGGTCCGCGACCGGCCCGGCGTCGCCGCCCCGATCGTCGGCGCGCGCAACGCGCAGCAGCTCACGGCCGCGTTGTCAGTGGAGACCCTTAGTCTTCCTGACGAGATCTGCCGGGCGCTCGACGACGTGTCAGCACCGGTGCACCACTATCCCGATCACGACTGGAGCACGCTGTGACCACGGAGCCGGAGACCACGGAGGAAGCGGAGCCGGGGGCGCCGGGCGCGGACACGGCCGCCGACGCCCCGGAGACCGCGGGCGCCGACGCCGACGCGGCCGAGGGCGACGCGGACGCGTCCTCCGAAGGCGGGGACACCGAAGCGTCCTCCGAGAGCGGGGACACGGAAGCGGAAGGCTCCGAAGGCGCCAAGAAACTGTCCGAGGCCGAGGCCGAGCTGGCGGCCCAGCGCCTTGAGCGGGAGCGGATCGAGCGGCGGAAGGCAGAGAAGCAGGGGCCGATCGAGGCCGGGGCCAAGCTCAGTGGGAAGGCCGCGGATCTGCTCGCGGCGGTGCGGGCCGTGGAGAGCGGCGAGAAGCCCGTGGCCACCGCGTTCCGCGAGCCCGAGCCCGCGCCGCGCAGGGTCACGCAGGAGCCCGCGCGGCGCCCGCAGCCCGTGGCCGCCCCGGCCCCCGCACCGTCGGCCGCCGCACCCGAGACCGTCGGAGCCGTACGCGCGGTACTGACCGAGGGCGGCGCCCCCGACACACTCACGCCGCAGGCCGTCGCGGCCCTGGGCGAGGGCGCCGACGAGCAACTGCGCGAGGACCCCTGGCAGTTGCTGCGGGTCGCGGGGGTGCGGCCCGAGCAGGCCGACGGGTTCGCCCGCGCGCTGCTCGGCGCGGAGTGCGGCCCCGACGACGAGCGGCGCGGCCGGGCGCTCACCGTATGGCTCCTGGAGCAGGCGGCCCTCGCCGGGCACACCGCCCTCGACGCCCCGGCGCTCACCGCCGCGCTCTCCCAGCGCTCGGTGCCGGATGCGGACGCGGCCGTGCAGAGCGCCCTCGCGGAGGGCGAGGCCCTGGTCTTCCAGGACGCGCTCGACACGGCGCCGGCCCCCGCCGCGCAGGAGGAAGGAGCCGAGGAGCCCGAGGAGCGCCCGGTCCGCGTCCTGGTGGGCCTGGAGCGGTACGCGCTGGCCGAGGAGAGCCTCGCCGACGGACTGGCCCGGGTGATGAACTCCGTGCCGGAGGAGGACGGTTCGGCCGCCGACTGGGAGCAGGCCGCCGTCGCGGCCGGCCGCTCCACCGCGGAGCTGATCCGCGCGGTCGCGGGCCACGGCCTGGTCCTGCACACGGGCGGGGACGCGTCCCAGGCCGAAGCGGCGGCGCTGCTGTACGCCGCGCGCGGTCTCGGCCTGCGCGGCTGGGCCGCCACACACACCGCGGGCGGCCGCGACCGCTTCACGGCCCAGATCGCCCAGTACGACCTGCCGGACGGCCCCGCAGAGGGCACGGGCACCGGTGTCGTCACCGTCGCGGGACTCCTGTCCGGCGCCGAGGGCCCAGGCCGGGACGCGGACGGCGCCTTCGACCTCGACCTCCTCGTCGTCCTCGACGCGCCGCAGCTCGACGTCGAGACGGCGGCCGTGCTCGCCGAGTCGCTGCCGGACGGCGCGCGGCTGGTGCTGAGCGGGGACCCGGGCGTGCTGTGGTCGGCGGGCCCGGGGAAGGTCTTCGCCGACCTGCTCGCCGCCCGGGTGTGCCCGCAGGTGGTCTCGCGGACACCGGACCCCGGGCCGATCGGCGAGCTGGTCTCCGGGGTCGGTATCGGCGAGCTGAACCAGGTCGAGGCGCCCGGCAAGGAGGTCGTGATCGTCCCGGTGCGGGACGCCGGCGAGGCGGTGCACCGGACCGTGCAGCTGGTCGCGGACTCCGTGCCGCGCGCGATCGGCATCCCGGCCGAGCAGACCCAGGTGATCACGCCGGGGCACGGCGGCGCGGTCGGCACGCGCGCGCTGAACGCCGCCCTCAAGGAGCGGCTGAACCCCGGCCCCGGCCGCTTCGGCGGCTTCGACCCGGGCGACCGGATCGCGTACTCCCCCGCGCCGGGCCGTTCGGTGCCGGGACATGTGGTGAAGGCCGACGCCGACGGGCTGCACCTGGAGTGCGCGGGTCTGCCCGTCGTCGTACCGAAGGAGCGGGTGGAGCAGTCCGTGCGGCACGGCTGGGCGCTCACGGCGCACCAGGCGGTGGGCATGCGCTGGCCCGCCGCGGTCGTGGTGCTCCCCGGTGACGCCGCGCAGTCCCTGACCAGGCCCTGGGTGTACACGGCCTTCGGCCGCGCCGAGCGTCATCTGTCCGTGGTGCACGGGGTGGAGCAGGCCCTTCAGCGGGCGGTGGCGGAGGTCCCGCAGAAGCCGCGCACCACGCGCCTGCCGGCCCTGCTCAAGGCGCAGACACCGGCCTCGGGCTGATCTTCTCCGGCACCCGGCGCCCCGCTCCGTGCACACAGCGGTGGCGGCCACCGAACCCCGGTGACCGCCACCCCGTACGTACGCCCTCAGTGATCCGCTGTGCTCAGTGATCCGCGTCCAATGGCTCAAGATCCCCGTCGGAGCCGAGATCGTCCTCCAGGTCGTCCTCCGCCTCGTCGTCGAAGACGGCGCTGACGTCGAAGCGGCAGACCACGCGCTGCGGATCGATCGATTCGAACGGGATCTCCAGCCATTCGCCGGGCTCGGCCGGTTCGTCCGCGGCGGTCACCCAGAGTGTGGAGTCCGCCTCCTCCAGGCCGAACTCCTTGTGCCGGGAGGCGATCTCGTCCGGTTCGAACTCGCCGAACAGGACCCCGAGCGCACCGTGGATCGTGCCGGCCGCCGCGTCGAAGCCCGCGGTGGCGGTGGCCCCGTCCTCCTCCACGGCTTCCACGCGCTGGGCCTGCGCCAGCAGTCGCTGTGGCTCCACCACCGCGTAGTCCCGGCGGATCAGCACACTCAGCGCATTCGGCTCCTCGGGGCCCGTGTACGGCGGCAGGGTGTCGTCGGTACCGGGGATCTCGAAGGGTGTGACCTCGTCGTAGCGGTCGTAGAGGAGCTCGTCGTACTCCTCGGCAGCGGCGGCCAGCTCGTTGAACGCCTCGTAGACGGCCGGGTCGTCCTCACCCGTCCTGCGCTCGACCGCGGCCAGGTGGCGGTCGAGAGCGGTCTTGACCGCCTCGGCGGCGGCGCGTACCTCGGCAGCGGTGGGCTGCACAGCATCAGACATAGTGCAGACGCTATCCGTACACGGGCTCTGCCCGCACAATAGATGCGATGCCGGAATACGAATTTGTCGACGTGTACGTACCGCGCGGGGTCTCCCGCAAGGAGACGACACGTCTGCTGACGGACCATGCGGAGTACGGACACTGGGAGTTGGACCGCCTGAGCCTGCTGCGCGACGGCAGCCGCAGGGTGCGGTTGCGCCGGCGGATCATCCGCCAGGTGCGCGCCACGTGGTGACGACAGGCCGTTGAAACGGAGCGGGCCCCGCAGTGGCGGGGCCCGCTCCGTTCTTCACGTCACAGGGGACATGTGTGACGTTGTGCTCATATTCATGCCGTTTTACGCCGCCGATCGTGCCTTGCGGTAGAGCAGGGCACCGGCCAGCAGCGCCCCCGCACCGGCGGGCACAACCACACCGAGCGGCAGGTCACTGCCGGTGTGGGCGAGCTGCGCGGCGCCCTTGGGCTGGGTGACGGACTGCGCCCCCGGGTGGTTGGCGTGCGAGACGCCGCCCGGGTGCTTGCCTCCCGGGGTGGCCGACTGGCCCGGCTGCCCGGGGTGACCCGGAGTACCCGGAGTGCCCGGAGTGCCCGGGTTACCCGGCTGACCCGGGTTCCCGGGGTGGCCCGGCTGCCCGGGGTGGCCCGGCTCTCCGGGGTTACCCGGAGGCGGCGTCTCATGACCGCCGCCGGGCGGGGTGGTGGAGTGACCGCCACCCGTCCCGTTGGCGCAGTCGTTGCCCGCCGCCGCGTTGCCGACGCCGACCACGTTCACGCTGTTGCCGCAGACGTTGACCGGCACGTCGATCGGCGCCTGCACGTGATTGCCGGAGCCGACGCCCGGCGAGTCACTGGCGTGCCCGCCGGCCTGCGCACCACCGCCGGAGTGGGAGCCTCCGTCGCCGTAGCCGCCCCCGGAGGAACCGCTGCCGCCGCCGTGGTTGACGCACGTGTTGCCCATCGCCGGGTTGAGCACCCCGACGACGTTCACGGTGTTGCCACAGACGTTGACCGGCGCGTGCACCGGCGCCTGCACCGTGTTGCCCGACAGCACGCCGGGCGAGTCCGAACTGGAACCGTTCGCACCCGAGTCGGCGTGTGCGTAGCCGCCGGTCGCGGCGAGCACGCCGGTCGCGGCCGCCACGGTCATCAGGCCCTTGCGGGTGACCTGTCGCATAACTGAATTCCCTGCCTTAGCCCTTGGCTTGGACCATCCGGAACGCGCACGCATCCGTCCAGCGCGTGCGCCGAAAGCCGGTCGGCCCCGGAGCGCATGGCGCGCACTCCGGGGCCGACGGGCTCAGACCCTCATGGGGTGAAGCACAACGTCACTTGTTGATGCAGGTGTTGCCGAAGGCGGGGTTCAGCAGCCCGATCACGGAGACCGTGTTGCCGCAGACGTTCACCGGGACGTGAACGGGCACCTGGATGACGTTGCCGGAGATGACGCCCGGGGAGTGCACTGCGGCACCCTGAGCACCCGCATCGGCGACGGCCAGGCCCGCACCCGCGAGAACCAGACCACCAGTGGCAGCCGCAGCAGCGACGACCTTCTTGATCATTATTCCTCCTTGTTGGCAAATGCGATCCCAAGTAGCGGATCGCAACACCTGTAACGAGGAGGGAGTACTAGAGCTACGAGCTTATGGTCGCATTCACCCTTCCCGGGTGATCTCCGTACGCGCGGGCGAATACCGGTGTCAACACGTCACGACGCGTCGATGAAACGGTCGAGCACACGCACGCCGAACTGCAGCGCGTCCACCGGCACCCGCTCGTCGACACCGTGGAACATGCCCGCGAAGTCCAGCTCCGGCGGCAGCTTCAGCGGGGCGAAGCCGAAGCAGCGGATGCCGAGGTCGGCGAAGGACTTGGCGTCGGTGCCGGCCGAGAGCATGTAGGGCACCGCGCGCGCGATCGGGTCCTCGGCGGACAGCGCGGTCTGCATGGCGTCGACCAGCGCCCCGTCGAAGGTGGTCTCCAGCGCCTTGTCCGCGTGCACGTCCTCGCGCTTGACCCTCGGTCCGAGAATCCGGTCCAGGTCGGCGAGGAACTCCTCCTCGTACCCCGGCAGATAACGGCCGTCGACATGCGCGGTGGCCTGCCCCGGAATCACGTTGACCTTGTACCCGGCACCCAGCTGGGTCGGGTTGGCGGTGTTCTGCAGGGAGGCGCCGATGAGCTTGGCGATGCCGCCGAGCTTGGCGAGCGTCGCGTCCATGTTCTCCGGGTCGAGCTCGGTGCCGAGCGCGTCGCCGAGCTCGTCGAGGAAGTGCCGCAGCGTCTTCGTCACCCGGACCGGGAACTTGTGCCGGCCGAGCCGCCCCACGGCCTCGGACAGCTCGGTGATCGCGTTGTCCTTGTGGATCATCGAACCGTGCCCGGCGGTGCCGTCCACGGTCAGCTTCATCCAGTGCATGCCCTTCTGGGCGGTCTCCACGAGATACAGCCGCAGCTTCTCGTTGACCGTGAAGGAGAACCCGCCGACCTCGCCGATCGCCTCCGTGACGCCCTCGAAGAGGTCCGGGTGCTTGTCGACCAGGTGCCGCGCGCCCCAGGTGCCGCCCGCCTCCTCGTCCGCGAGGAAGGCGAGGACGATGTCGCGGGGCGGCTTGCGCCCGCTGCGCAGCCGGTCCCGGACGACCGCCAGCGTCATGGCGTCCATGTCCTTCATGTCGACCGCGCCGCGGCCCCACACCATTCCGTCCGCGATCTCTCCGGAGAACGGGTGGTGGGTCCAGTCCGCCGCGTTGGCCGGTACGACGTCGGTGTGGCCGTGGATGAGCAGCGCGGGCCGGGAGGGGTCCTCGCCCTCGATGCGGGCCACCGTGGAGGCGCGCCCCTTGTGCGACTCGAAGATCTGCGGCTCCAGCCCGACCTCGGCGAGCTTCTCGGCCACGTACTCCGCGGCCTTGCGCTCGCCCGGCCCGGAGTGGTCCCCGTAGTTGCTGGTGTCGATCCGGATCAGCTCGCGACAGAGGTCCACAACCTCGTCCTCGCCAGAGACACCCCTGGCCGTGTTCGACTCGCTCACGCTGCTTCCTCCCACTGTCACTGCTGGTGGTCCCCCTCATCCTCCCTCCGACCCCCGCCGGTGCCCAAGGCCGGTCCCGGCCCGTCACACGCCGTTCACGCGGGAACAGGGCGTGATCAGGGGCCCTGGAAAGCCTGGTAATGTTTCCTCTGTCGCCGCGAGGGAAACCCCGCGCGACAGACACCTTGTCCGGGTGGCGGAATGGCAGACGCGCTAGCTTGAGGTGCTAGTGCCCTTTATCGGGCGTGGGGGTTCAAGTCCCCCCTCGGACACCATGAGAAACCGACGAAACGGGTCTCCGCCAGTGACGAAAGTCCTGGTGGGGCCCGT
Source organism: Streptomyces sp. NBC_00775 (assembly GCF_036347135.1). Lineage (NCBI taxonomy): Bacteria > Bacillati > Actinomycetota > Actinomycetes > Kitasatosporales > Streptomycetaceae > Streptomyces > Streptomyces sp. NBC_00775. The sequence goes on along the minus strand of NZ_CP108938.1, from coordinate 8,676,335 downwards.
TTCTCGTTGTTGGCCGGTGGTGGGTGCGGCGGCGGGGGCGCTCGCCGCCGAACGCCAGCGTCTCAAGTCAGCTCTTGATCTTGCGGCGGTTGGCGTGGGCGAGTTGGAAGGCCAAGAGGATCGTCTGGGCCGCGATGCGGCGTGAGCCCGCGGCTTCGATGCCCTCGGCCAGTGGATTCTTCGCGTAGCCGTTGCAGCCCTCGACGCTGTTGCGGAGCCGGAAGTAGATCTTCTGCCATTCCGGTCCGCCGTACTCCAGGGCCTGACAGTGCTTGGCGCCGGTTTCAGGGCTGACGGTGATCATGCGCCGGCGGCAGACCTTGAGCGGGCCCGCTGGGCTGGGCTCCGGGTCGACGAGGGGGAGCTGGATGCCGCGGCCGAGGGTGTGCGGTTTGAGGGGGCACTGGGCCTTGCCTGCTTCGGCGGGGCACATCATCCGCTGGTAACCGTCGGCGTCCGCGTTCTCCTTGGGCATGACGCGGTAGCCGCGGCGTGCGTACCTCATGAGCATTCCGATCAGCGAGGAGGTCCACGAGCGGATCCGGAGTTGCGCAGCAGCCGAGGGGAAGACCCCGGAGGAGTACTTGCAGGAGGCAATCGCGCAAGCGCCGGCCCGTGACCGGTCCACGCGCCGAGCGCAGCTGGAGTGCGCGCTGAACGAACTGTTGCGGACCGCCAGTCCCGAAGAGATCACCGGGGCGGCAGCGGGGCGGATCGGGACGTGAGTTCCCCGGGTCCACGTCAGAGCTGTGGGTGACTCTGCCTCTACCCACTTTGGTGGGCCGTAGCTTCAGGGGGAATCCTGGATGATTTGCTCGGACCAGATCGTCTTGCCGTTCTGGCCATGGCGGCAGCCCCATCGTCCGCCGAGTTGAGAGACGAGGAACAGGCCGCGTCCTCCCTCGTCGGTTGTGCGGGCACGCCGCAGGCGGGGTTGGGTGCTGCTGGAGTCGGTGACCTCGCACACCAGGACGTGGTGGCGAATCAGACGGAGGTCCATCGGCGGACGGCCGTAGCGGATGGCGTTGGTGACCAGTTCGCTGACGATGAGTTGGGTGGTGAAGAGGAGGTCGTCCAGGCCCCACATGGTGAGTTGGCGGGTTATCCACTCTCGAGCTTGGGAGACGGCGGCCGGATCGGCCGGGATCTCCCAGTGAGCGGTGTCCGCCGCTGGGACGGCGCGGGTGCGGGCCAGCAGCAGGGCCGCGTCGTCGCGCGGGGCCTGGTCTGCCAGGTCGGCGAGGAGAGCCCGGCCGGTTTCGTCCAGGGCACGATCCGGACGGCAGTGCGCGGCGAGGGCTTCCGTCAGGCGCGGCAGGCCTTGGCCGATGTCGCGATCGCCCCGTTCGACCAGGCCGTCGGTGTAGAGAGCGAGGACGCTGCCCGGCTCGACGTCGATCACGGTGGTCTCGTACGGCATGCCGCTGAGGGCGAGTGGTGGTCCCGGGGAGATCCCGACTGCTTCGGCGGTCCCGTCGGGCTGGACCAGGACGGGTGGCGGGTGCCCGGCACTGGCCATGGTGCAGCGCCTGGTGACCGGGTCGTAGACCGCGTACAGGCATGTGCCGCCGACGATGTCGCGGTCGCCGGATGGGGCTTCGGCCGCGAGGCGCTGGATCAGGTCCGCGAGCCGGGTGAGCAGCTCGTCCGGTTCGAGCTCCAGGTCCGCGAGCGTCTGGATGGCGGCGCGCAGGCGGCCCATGGTGGCGCTTGCGGGCATGCCGTGGCCGACCACGTCTCCGGCGACAAGGGCCACCCGGAGAGAGGGCAGAGCAATGGCGTCATACCAGTCGCCGCTGATGTCCGCTCCCCCGCCTGCGGGCAGGTAGACGCCGGCGGTCTCGGCTGCCGGAGTGTCGGTCGTGGCCGGGGGAAGGAGGCGCTGCTGCAGCGCCACGGCCGCCCGGTGCTCGCGCGTGTAACGGCGAGCGTTGTCGATGGCGAGCGCACCCCGCGAGGCGATCTGCTTCATGAGATCCGCCTCGTCCTCGGTGAAGGAGTCGGATCGGCCGCAGCGCCAGGCCGATATGGCGCCGAGCGTGTGCCCGCGGGCATGCAACGGTGCCACCATCACCGAATGGGCGTCCTTCGGGACGAGATACTCGACCAGCTGCGGGTCTCTGACCATGGCAATGAAGTCGTCGGGGCCGAAGACGACAGGCTCGCCGTGGCGGAAGCTGCGCAGCAGGGGGTGGTCGGGAAGGGGCGGGATGGACTCGCCGCGCTTGATGCCGGCCGGCCACACCGCGCCGGCTGGCGCAAGGGCCGCGTTGCCCGTGTCTCCACCGCCCAGCTGCTTCGACGGTTCGTCCCCGTCGAAAACGGAGTGCGCAAGGTCGACTGCGGCGAGATCCCCGAACGCAGGTGCGAGAGCGTCCGCAAGGTCCTGCGCAGTGCGCACGACATCCAGGGATCCTCCTACTCGCTCGGCCACCTCGCGGGCGAGATCCAGATGACGGCGGGCGCGCATCTGGTCGGCGTTGTCGAAGTACAGGGCCGCGACCCCGGTGGGGCGTCCTCGCGCGTCCTCCAGACGGAAGGCGGACAGCGACAGCGCGTGCTGTCGCGCCGGATCGTGCCGCCAGCTCACTTGCTGGCTTCTGCGGACCACCGGGGCACCCGTCTCGAGTACCTGGCGCAGTACTGCCTCGAGGTTCTCGGCGTCCTTGGCGCACAGCACGTCGCTCAGCCGAGTACCGGGCTGTACTGGACGGCCGTCGAGAATGCCCGTCGTGGCGTTCGTCTGAATGGTGGTGAGATGCGTGTCGTGCACAGCGATCGTGATCCGGTTCTGTGCGGACAGTGCACGCAGGAGCGCTGCGCCCTGCTCGTGGTCGGCGACGTGGTGTGTAGGGGCCGCCAGGACGAGGACCTCCGCCGAGCCGGATCCCCCCACTTTGGTGGTCCGGAAGGTGACATCGATGGTGTCGCCGCACTGGTGCCACAGCCGTACCCGGCCGGACGCCGGCATCTCCGCGTCGTGCAGGTCGTCCGGGAGGTCGGCCACCAGTTCCCGCACGGGGCGGCCACAGACCTCCTCGGCGCGGAACCCCGTCAGCTCCTCTGCTGCCCCGGTCCACCGCACCACCGCGCCTCGATTGTCGAGCACGGCGGCTGCCGGACCTTCGCAGGCGTGCAACCCGCCGCTGGGACCGGAACCGGAGACGCCCGTCGATCCTTGGGAGGCGCCTGCCGAGTAGGCGTTCTTGACATTCTCTATGTCCATCCGTGGCTTCCTTCTGTGGCTTCCTTTGGGAGAGCCCGCGGCTCGAGAGATCGGCATGCTGTGGCGGCCGTCGGCCGCCCGGTCGGCAGCGCGTCACACCGCAACGGCTTTGGAGGGCAGGTCTTGTTCGGCCCAGACGACCTTGCCGTCCGTTGCGGAGCGGGACCCCCACCTGCGGGACAACTGAGCGACGAGGAAAAGACCGCGGCCGTTCTCGTCGATGATGTGGGGATGACGGGGGCGTGGGTGGCTGGTGTTGCTGTCGGAGACTTCGCACGTCAAGACCTGGTGCTGGATGAGCTGTAGGCGGATCGGGCCGCCGCCGTAGCGGATGGCGTTGGTGACCAGTTCACTGACGATCAGCTTCACGGTGGTCACCAGATGCTCAAGCCCCCATTCGCTGAGCTGATGCGCGGCTGCCTGCCGGGCGATGCGGACGGCGGTCGGCTCGTTCGGCAGTTCCCAGGAGGCGACCTGGGCCGGTTCGAGTCCGCGAGTCCGCGCAAGGAGCAAGGTGACATCGTCGACCGGGGCCTGAGTCGGCAAGGTCTCGAGCACCTGAGAGCACAGGTCTTCCAGGGACGAACCGGTCTGTGCCAGGGCGGCGCCCAGGCGATCCAGGCCCACGTCGATGTCGTCGTCGCGGGACTCGACCAGACCGTCCGTGTAGAGCGCGAGGACACTTCCCTCGGGCAGTTCCAGTTCCACGGACTCGAAGGGGACCAGACCGAGGCCGAGGCCGAGCGGGGCCCCGGCGGGCATGTCGGGGAAAGCGACATGGCCCTGCGGATCGATGATCGCGGGCGGGGGATGCCCGGCCCGCGCCATCGTGCACCGCCGGGTGACGGGGTCGTAGACGGCATACAGACAGGTGGCGCCCACCGCCGCGGGGAACTGGTCCGGAGCGTCGGCATCTTCCTCGCTCAGCCGCCTGACCGTGTCATCGAGGTGCGCCAGCAGCTCATGGGGAGGCAATTCCATGTCCGCGAGCGTGCGGACGGCGGTGCGCAATCGGCCCATCGTCGCCGCGGCGTTGATGCCGTGTCCGACCACGTCTCCGACGACGAGGGCCACCCGGGCGCCAGACAGCTTGATCACGTCGAACCAGTCGCCGCCCACGCCGTGGTCCATGTCAGCCGGCACGTAGCGCGAGGCCACATCGAGGGCGGCGCCGCCTCCCACATGGTGGGGGAGCAAGTCGCGTTGGAGCGTCAGGGCCGCAGTGCGTTGGCGAGCGTACTGGAGAGCGTTGTCCAGGCTGAGCGCGGCCCGGGTGACGAGCTCCTCGGCGAGGAGGAGGTCGTCCTCCTGGAAGGGCGTCGGTTCCGTGGAGCGGGCGAACAGCGCCAATCCCAGCACGCAGCGCCGCGCACGGATGGGTACGACCATCAAAGAGTGGACGCCGCTGTCACGGACCTTCTGCGTCCGCACCGGGTCGTGACTGACCCAGGGGCCTGAATGGGTGTCCAGCACCGATTCCAGGTAAGACCTGCCCGTGCGCAGGGCGGTGGCGAACAGCGAGGTCGGGAAGGGGCGGATCACCTCTTCGCGCACCCACGGCAACGTGAGGATTCCCGGGTCGATGGAGGCCACACCGGCACGGCGCAGCACAGGTGGGCGGCCGTTCGCCGTGCCGGTCCCCGCCGAGGGATCCACGCCGAACGGAACCGACTCCATCAGGTCGACGATTGCGTGGTCGGCCAGCAGGGGTACGGCAAGGTCGGCCAGTTCCTGCCCGGTCCGCATGACCTCGAGGGTGCTGCCGATGCGCGTGCTGGCCTCGCTGAGGATGGCAAGGCGCTCGCGCGCCCGCCGGTTGCCGGTGACGTCCACGCTCATGGAGCACACTGCCAATGCCGTGCCGTCCGCGTCCAGGAGGCAGAAGAACGAGGCCGAGAACGCGTGCTCCCGGCGCCGGTCCGTCGACGACCACGCCCGGTACTCGTGGACCATGGTGGTGCCACTCTCCAGCACCTGCCGCATCACCACCTCGAGCGCTTCGGCCTCGACGGCGGGCAGTGAGTCCCGCAGGCGGCGTCCGAACCGTCGCTCACGAGGAGTGCCGTCGTGACACTCCATGACGTCGTTGACCCAGGTACAGCGCAGCTGCAGGTCATGGACAGCGATGCCGATCGGTGCGTGGGCCAGGAGCGACTCCCGCACAGCTCCGTTGGACGCCCCCGAGGACAGGGTGCCTATGTCGGTCACGGACACCAGCCACCGGGTGCCGGCGTCCTGCCCCCACAGCAGCGAGATCCGCAGCGTCATCTTGATGGCGTGGCCGTCGCGGTGGCGGACCGTCACGGTGCCGGACCAGCCATCCTGGGCACGGCACTGCTCGGCGAACGCTGAAGCACTCGGGGCGTCCTCGGCGGGCGGCAGCAGGTGTGCGGCGGACCGGCCCACCACTTCCCCGGCCGAGTACCCGACAAGCTGTTCGGCGGCGTGCGTCCACCCCACCACGGTCCCCTCCGCATCGAGCATCGCGATGGCCGCATCGGGTATCTCTCGGGAACTCACCGGCTCGGCGAGTGGCGTGTGGTCGGTGTTCGTCATCCGGTTCTTCCCATCGGTGCGGAAGTGTGAGACAGCGTCGGCATGCGCGGCGTCGGCCCGATCTGTGACCGTGGTGGAACGGTGATGGCCGGGGGCTGAGGATCGCCCCGGCGGGACCGGCCGCGCCGGGCGTGCGATGTAGCGCGCAAGCTCGCCGACGGTTGAGCGATCCACCGGCACGACGCCTGCCAACCTTGGACCACTTTGTCCACTTCTGATGAAATAGTCAGATACGACGGCTTCATCGTCAAGCCCCACGAAAATGACCACATGCCCAAATGTGACCGTGCACTGTCACATCGCGGCCCCCGCAGAGTCGGGACTGGTGGGCCAGGGCCGACAGTTGGGGCGGCCAGCGCGATGACACAACGCCAGCAGCCATGCCATCGCGGAGCGCGCGGACGTGGGCCTCGGCTCCTTCTGCAACCACTTCACGGGCAAGCCGGACCTGTTCGACGCGGCCGTGGCCGATGCGCTCGAGGAGTACGCCCAAGCCGTCGACGAACGCCTGCACGGCGTCGATGATCCCGCCGAGCGCCTTGCTGGGGGTGTGCGGCTCAGCGCGCGCCTGGCCGAGTCATACCCGGAGATCATGCAGATCCTGTGTCACAGCCAGCTCGGTCGGATATGCGCCGGTGACGGACTGGCTCCGCGGGCGAAGCGCGACGTGGAGGAGGGCGTGGCCGCAGGCCGGTTCACCGTGGTCGACCCGGTGATCGCCCTGACCGTACTGAACGGCAGCCTGCTGGCGCTCATGGAGCTGTGGTGCAACCAGCCCGAGGCCGACAGCGCGACCAGGCCGCAGGCGCAATGGCCGAGATGATCCTGCACAGGCTCGGCCTCTCCCCGGATGAGGCCCGTGACCTCGCCCGGCGGCCCCTTCCCGCTGCAGCGTGAAGAGGATCCTGTCGCGCACCGGCCGACTGGCTCCGACTGCGCACCGGCTCCCGCGGCCTGCGTCATGGACCGGGGTGGCTGGTCTCTCTCGCCTGCTGTCGCCGCCCCGCAGCCTCAGAGTTGGATGGACAGGTGGCGGGGTCCGCGGAGCATGGCGTTCTGGCGGTAGGGGGGCGGGTCCTGGGCCAGGCGTGCCGTGCCGAGGTGGGGGAGCAGTGCGCCCAGCGCGGCTTGGGCTTCGATGCGGGCGAGGGGTGCGCCGTAGCAGACGTGGATGCCGCTGCCGAAGCCGAGGTGCTCGTTGTCCGGGCGGGTGGGGTCGAACCGGTCGGGATCGTGGAACCGCCTGGGGTCGCGGTTGCCCGAGGCCAGCACCAGAACGACGGGGGTACCTTGGGCGATCGGCGTACCGGCGACGTCGATGTCGGCGAGCGGGACGCGCTCACGAATGTGGACCGGAGGTTCGTAGCGCAGCAGTTCCTCCACCGCTCGCGGCAGCAGGTCGGGGTCGCGGCGCAGATGGTCCAGGTGCTCGGGTTGGCGCAGCAGGGTGAGCACCCCGTTGGTGATCAGATTGACCGTGGTCTCGTGTCCCGCGATGAGGAGCAGCACGGCGGTTTCCGCGAGTTCCTCCTGGGTGAGCCGCAGGGCCGGGTCCGGTTCGTTGACGAAGGCGGAGAGCATGTCGTCGCTCGGCTTGCCGCGGCGCTGTTCGGCGAGGTTCACCAGGTACCCGCCCATCTCGATGCGCGCCTGGTCGCCCGCCTTGTCCGTCTCGGTGGTGTCCTCCTCGGGCCTGACGTCGGCGGATGCGACCAGAGCGTCGGACCAGGCCCGGAACAGCGGCTCGTCCTCGCGCGGTACGCCGAGCAGGCGGCAGATCACCGTGACGGGTAGTGGGTAGGCGAAATCGTCGACGACGTCGATCTGCCGGCCCGCCTCGAAGGACTCCATCAGTTCCTTGGTGATCCGGTCGATCTCGCCGCGCATGGCGTCGACCCGGCCCGGGCTGTGCGGCGGGCCGAAGGGCCGCATGGCGAGGGTGCGCAGCCTGTGGTGCTCCGGGTCGTCGAGCCGCAGGAACGGCGGCTTGTGTGTCACTTCGCCACGGCTGCGGGGGTCGACACTCATCCGCGGGTCGTGGAGCAGAGCGGCGATCTCGTGGTAAGTGCCGACCAGATAGCTGCCGTCCGCCTGCCGCACCACGGGGCCGGCCTCGCGGAGTTCCGCGTACAGCGGGTAGGGGTTGGGGCGACTGGCGTAGTCGGTGATCCGTGCCAGCAAGGTCTCGGAGTCCATGGTGGCTCCTCGTGGTTGGGCGGGACGTGGGTCAGCCGGTGGGCTGCACCAGCGTCAGTCGTCGATCGGGCAGGTGACCGGTGAGCGCGACGGTGGGGCCGTGGGACAGCCCGCTCGGGTCCGGCACGTCGGACGGGATCGTGATGTCGGCCGCGATCGCACGGTCCTGGGCGCCGAGCGGGGGCGGGAACGGAGCAGCCGTCTCGATGAGGTGCGTGTAGTAGTCGAGCGACTTGGCCATGTCGACGGTGACGGCGGCGGTGACCCGTCCCTGGTAGCCGTAGACCATTGCCAGGCGGCGCGCCTCCAGGGAGCCCTGGGCGATGACGATGTGGTCGGAGTACGTGGGCACGCCCACCGACTTGATGTTGAGCCCGAACTGGGTCGACCAGAACGACGGGACGGCCAGGTGCGGGCGCTGCAGGGGACCCGGATTGACCATGTTGTGGGCCGCCACCTGGGCCTGCGCGACCGCGTTGCCCCAGTGTTCCAGGGAGAGCATCTGGTAGCCGAACAGCGGGTGGGGGAAGCGGGAGACGTCACCGGCCACGAAGACGTCGTCGGTGACGATGCCGTACATGTTGAAGGCCCGGCATCCTGCGTCGCAGGCGATCCCGCGCGGGCCCGCCGCCAGCCCGGACTGCGCCAGCCATTCGACGTTGCGTACCGCGCCCAGCGCCACGACGCAGACGTCGGCGTCGACACGGCTGCCGTCGGACAGCTCCGCACCGGTGAAGCTGCCGTTGCCGTTCAGGGCGGTGACCGTCACCCCGGTGCGCAGGTCCACGCCGTGGTTGCGCTGCATGACGGCCGCGAGCTTCGACAGGGTGCCACCGAGCGCGCCCACCAGGGGTGCGGGGCCGCGTTCGGCGACCGTGACCTCCAGTCCCCGTTCCCGGCAGGCCGAGGCGATCTCCGAGCCGGTGAAGCCGGCGCCGATCACCAGCACGCGCTCCGGCCCGGCGGCCAGCCGCTCGGCCAGTCCCCCGGCGTCCTCGCGGGTGCGCAGGGTGAACACCCCGTCCAGGGCGGCTTCCTCCGGGTTGGGCCAGGGCCGGGCGCGGGTCCCGGTGGCGATCAGCAGCCGGTCGTACGGCAGTGACTCGCCGTCCTCCAGCAGTACCTGTTTCGCGAGCAGATCCACGCCGGTGGCGCGCACGCCCAGCCGCCACTCGGCGTCCGGGTCCTGGCGCATCGGCAGCCCGGTGGTGTCCGCCGTCGCCTGGCCGAGCAGCACCTGCTTGGACAGCGGCGGCCGGTCGTAGGGCGGGTGGGGCTCGTCCCCGACCACGGTCAGTGAGCCGGTGAAGCCCTCCTCGCGCAGTGCCTCCGCGGCCCTGAGCCCGGCCAGCGACGCGCCGACGATGACGATACGGCCGTCCTTGAGGTCACCGGGCACCGGCGCTCACCTCCTCGCCGAGGAGGATCGCCTGCACCGGGCACCGGCGCTCACCTCCTCGCCGAGGAGGATCGCCTGCACCGGGCACGCCGCCGCGGCCTGGCGTACGCGCTCGATCTGGTCGTCGGGTACGGCCGTGGCGTACAGCAACCCCTCCTCCCCGTGCAGCTGGAACACCTCCGGCGCGAGGAACACGCATTGGGCATAGCCCTGGCAGCGCGTGAGATCCACAACGGTCTGCATCCCCACCACTCCCTCCGTTGTCGCACCCCCCTCGTTTCCAGCATGGGGCCGGACCCGGGCGCCCGCATGCCACGGCTCCGGAGACGGAAATCCCGGGCAGCTCGTCTCTCAGGGGCGAGGGCTCAGCCCAGGACGTGGTCGAGTCCGAAGGTCACGCCAAAGGGAAAGGTGGATGAACGCCCGGGAATAGCTGGCAAGTTGCTCGCCGGTGTGGCTGATCTCCGCGGTGCAGAGCCCGAGATGGTCGGTTCAGGTGAGCATCTTCTCGAAGGCCAGGCGGACTTCGTCCAGGCGGCCGACGCGGTCTGGGCGAGGACGTCGAGCTGTTTATGCCGCTGCCGGCCGTGCGGGCCATTATCGCCGCCTCGACAGTTCCATACGCCGTATGGTAATTCTGAGGGAGTACTTCCATACGCCGTATGGAAGAGTCTGCTCGGGCCACGCCAGGCGCCGCAGTTCGCCTGCATGCAGCCGATAGCGCAGATCGCACCAATCGGGAAGGAAAGACCATGAAGAAGCTCACGAGGCGCGTTACTGTCGCCGCTTTCTCCATGGCGGTCGCGGGTGTCGCCGTTCTCGCATGAGCCTGCGGTACGAGCCCACTGATCCCTATGCCGTCCGTGCCGCCTTCTTCACCGACACGGACGAGCTGGCCGAATGGGTCCTGGGGCGTGATCTTCTGGCCGATGGCCTGACGGGTTCCGCAGGCTGTGGGGACGTCCGGGTCTGGCCGGCCGTCGGCCGTGGTGACCATGCGATGTACATCGCCCTCGGGTCTCCCTCGGGCACCGCCTTGCTCGAGGTTCCCGTGCAGGACGTCAAGGCCTTCCTGGAGAACACGGAGGCGCTTGTGCCACGGGGTGCCGAGTCCGGACACATCGACTGGGACCTCGCACTGGCGAACCTGTTTGCAAAAGGCTGAGAGAAGCCTCCCAACCGCCGTGCGGATGGGGATCTTTGCTCCGGCCACAGAAGAGAAGGAAAGAGAGTTCATGTCCCAGTACCAGCTTCGTGTCTACACACTGCGCAGCCCTGAGGCGCTCGTCGCCTACGAGAACATCTGGTCCAAGCACATTCCCGGTATGGCCAAGCACAGGATCGCCACACACGGCGTCTGGACGGTGCCCGCGGCTCCCGGGAGTGAGGCGCCCCAGCTGTACGCCCTCGTGTCCTACCGGGACGCCGACGACGTTCAGGAACGGCTGCAGGCGTACCTGGCCAGCCCTGAGTTCCGCGCCGACATGGAAGGCTTCGACATCAGCCAGATCGCCGATGTCGCCGAGTCCGTGCTGACGCCCACCGCCGACTCACCCTTGCGGTGACAGGTACCGAGCCGCTCGAAGTGACCCACACAGTCGAAGGTCGATCCGCATGCCGCGGTAATTCGTGATCAAGTCGCCCGTCGTTGCATCACCTGACGCACACGTTCCACCCGTGTGGACGGCGATGGGCTGAAGGAGTCGGGCTGCTCAGTTGCGTTCTGACGAGAGAGTCTTCTGTGCGGCCCTGGTCTCGTATAGCTACGGCCAAGTGGCGCGCTGAGAAACCGCCTGGCGACAGTTGTGGTCTCTTGATCTTCGCTTCGGTTCTCTCGCCACGCTGTAGTGATCCAACTGGTTTGGGTGAGGGACCACGGGTGTGGCAGGGCTTGGGAGCCGGAAGACCTGAAGGCGATGTTGCCCGGGACGCTGAAGCGTTCCGGGCAACGTGCGTGAGGGTCTGTTCGGCACGGAAGTGATCGACCTCGAACAGCGACGTGGGCAGGCGCAAGAACGGTCCGGGTCAACGGGCACAGGCCGGGGCACAAGCAGCGCACAGAGCGACGATCCAGGGATCAGGGTGACCCTGATGGACACGACGAGCGTCCACGTCGCAACCGCCCGTTCCGCGACATCCGTCGTCGGCGCACGCCAGAGCGCCCGGGACTTCCTCGAAGGTCTCGTACATCCGATCGCAGCCGAGTCCGGCGACAGCATGGTCCTGGTCGTCTCGGAGCTCGTCACCAACGCCCTGCGCCACGGCGGCGGCACCTGGACCCTGGGCCTGACCGCGCACCTGGACGGCATCGAGGTGGCCGTTTATGACGGCAGCCCGCAGGCGCCGCGCATGCGCCCCCCGACCTGAACGGCGGCACCGGAGGCTTCGGCTGGCCCAACTCCCGCTGGAGTCGACTCACTTCGAGATCCAACACCGGCAATGACAGCAACTGACCGTAGCCGGCGGCGACGAACGTGACGACGACGTTGCCCTGAGCGCCGATCCGGGTGGCCTCGCGCACGAGCTTGTGAGCAGCGCCAAGGAGGACTGTCACAGCATCCCGGACCGCGGTGCTGCGGGTGGCGGCCGCGGTCGCCAGACCCACCCGCTCACGAATATACCGAGCAACTCGCAGGCCAGAGCGCGGGCAGCGTAGGGCAGGTTGTGCCCGTAGAGCGCGCACGTGGATCCGCCGACGTGTACACCATCAGATCGACTCGGCCCACGGCCGGCAGGATCAGACTGGGCCCGGCCATCGCGAGCTGGGCACTGATTGCTGCCTTGGGACAAAGCTCGGCTCGCTCGGCCAAGGGCCTGCCTCAGTCGCAATGCCTCGGCCGGCGCCCTGGCCGTCACCATCGGTGATGAGCCGGCTGTCCAGGCCCGTGATGATCGTGTCCAGCACCAGGCGGAACATGCGGTCCTCCTCCGGGCCTGCGTCCGCGGGCCCGTCTTCGCCGGCAGCGGGGGCGGCGGGCTCGAGGTTCGACCACTGGTGAAGCGCGCCGTTGAGTTCGGCGGTGAGGACACCGATGACGACCGCGCACAGGAGAGCGGCGATCGGCCGGATCTCTGAGTGCGGCACCCCTGCGGCGTCCAGTGTCGCGGTGAGCGCAGCCCAGAACGGGTCTTCGGGCTGGATGAAGTCCGGCTGGCTGAACGAGTAGGCCATGAGGTTGGGGTGGCGGTGTGCCAGCGTCCGGAAATCTGTGGCGAGCAGGCGGATGCGCTCCTGCCAGGCAGCGTCTTCCAGGGTCACGGTGCGGAACTGGGCGCCGACCGTCCTCGCCACGCCGCGCAGCAGGGCGCCCTTGTTCGGTACGTGGTGGTACAGCGACATCGGGTTCGCATCCAGAGCGGTCGCGAGTTTGCGCATGGTGAGCGCGTCGACCCCGTCCGCGTCGATGAGCCGCAGGGCGGCCGCATAGATCCCGGTCTCAGTCAGGGGCACGTCTCTCTTCCTTGTTCCCCGCGGGGGAAGCTTCGCCTTTGTCATACGCCGTACGGTATCGGTTTCGTACGGTGTACGGAAATGAGCTGGACCATGCAGTGACGGAGCAAACACTTCCGCGACCCGGGTTGCGCTCGACGTTCCATACGGCGTATGGTTCTTTTCCATACGGCGTATGTTTCTGTGGTGCACCGCGCATCGACCGGCACCCTTGCCCATCCCTCTCCGCACAAAGGAGCAAGCCATGACCACGTCGAACGACCTTCGCCCCATTCGGTCCCCGCGCGGGATACCCCTGCTCGGCCACACGCCGCAGATCCCCAGCACCAACCCGGTGGAGTACTTCGGTGAGCTGTCCAAGCGGTTCCCCGAGGGCCTCTATGGCATGGACATCGCCGGCGTCGAGCAGGTCTTCGTCTACGACCCGGACCTGGTGGCCGAGGTCTGCGACGAGACACGGTTCTTCAAGCAGATCGAGAAGACGCCGCTGCACCACGTCCGGGACTTCACGGGGGCGGGTCTGTTCACGGCCCACCAGCACGAAGAGGAATGGGGCATGGCGCACCGTGTCCTCCTGCCGGCCTTCAGCCAGCGGGCCATGAAGGCCTACTTCGGGCAGATGCTGGAGGTCGCCCAGAACCTGGCGGGCAAGTGGGAGCGCAGGGAGGGTCAGCCGGTCAACATCACCGACGACTACACCCGCCTGACGCTCGACACCATCGCCCTGTCGGGGTTCGGCTACCGGTTCCAGTCCTTCGACAAGGAGGAGCTGCACCCCTTCCTCAATGCGCTGCTGGAGGCGCTGATCGAGTCGATGCGGCGCTCCCAGGAGCTGCCGATGATGACCAAGCTCCGTAAGGCCGACGACAAGAAGTACGGCGAGAACATCCAGCTGATGCGCGACCTGGTCGAGAGCGTGATCAAGGAGCGCCGTCAGGGCAAGGGCAGCGGTGAGGAGGACCTGCTCGGCCTGATGCTGGAGGCCACCGACCCGGAGACCGGCAGGCTGCTGGCGGACGACAACGTCCGTGACCAGGTGGTGACGTTCCTGATCGCAGGTCATGAGACCACCAGTGGTCTGCTGTCGTTTGCCACGTACTCGCTGATGCGTAACCCGCACGTGCTGGCCCAGGCCTACGCCGAGGTGGACCGCCTGCTGCCCGGCGACACGGTCCCGGACTACGACACGATCATGCAGCTGGACGTCATCCCGCGGATCCTGGAGGAGACCCTGCGCCTGTGGGCTCCCATCCCGCTGATCGCCAAGGCGCCGCTGGAGGACACCGTCATCGGCGGCCGGTATGAGCTGAAGAAGGGAACCAGGGCCAACATCCTCATGGGCGCGCTGCACTCCCACCCCAAGGCGTGGGACCGGCCGGAGGAGTTCGACATCGACCGATGGCTGCCGGAGAACCGCGCCCAGCAGCACCCGCACGCCTACAAGCCGTTCGGCAATGGCGTGCGTGCCTGCATCGGTCGGCAGTTCGCACTCACCGAGGCCCGTCTGGCCCTGGCGCTGGTGCTGCAGAAGTTCAAGTTCTCCGACACCGGCGACTACAAGATGGACGTTCGGGAGGCGCTGACGCGCAAGCCCGGCGACTTCCAGCTGGTCGTCCGTCGCCGTCAGGAACACCAGCGGACCGTTTTCGGAGCCGCGGACCTGCAGACCGACGACACGCAGGCGCAGGCCGCGGTCAGCGGCGTCGGGGTGAACCTGACCGTCGCCTACGCCTCCAGCCTGGGCTCGTGCGAGGACCTGGCGCGCACCATCGCCGACCGCGGTGAGCGCTCCGGCTTCGGCACCACGCTGATGAGCCTGGACGAACTGGGCGACAACCTGCCCACCGAGGGCCTGCTCACCGTCGTCGCCGCCAGCTACAACGGCAAGGCCCCCGACAACGCCCAGCGTTTCGACGACCTGCTCGCCGCAGGACTGCCCGAGGGCTCGCTGTCGAACGTGCGGTACGCGCTGCTGGGCGCCGGTAACACCCAGTGGGTGGCCACCTACCAGGCCTTCCCCAAGCGGATCGAGGAAGGCCTGCTGGCCGCCGGCGCCACCTCCGTCATCGAGCGCGGCATCGCCGACGCCGCCGGTGACTTCGACGGCATGGCCACTCGGTGGATGGACACCCTGTGGACCACCCTGGCCGAGGAGTACGCCGCCGACACCTCCGACGCGAGCGGCCCGCGCTACCAGGTCCAGCTGCTCACCGAGGCGGACGTGCGCCCCGCGATCGTCTCCGAGCAGGCCTACCCCCTCACGGTGGTGGCCAACGAGGAACTCGTGGCCGACGCGACCGGCCTGTGGGACTTCAGCCTCGAGCCGCCGCGCCCGTCGGCGAAGTCCATCACCATCGAGCTCCCCGAGGGTGTCACCTACGACACCGGCAACCACCTGGCCGTCTTCGCCAAGAACGAGCCGGCACTGGTGGGCCGCGCCCTCGCCCGCCTCGGCGTCGACCGCGACCAGGTCCTGCGGCTGGACCAGCCGGCCGGCGGCCGCACCCACCTGCCGGTAGGCACCCCCGTCACCGCAGGCCTGCTCCTCACCGAGTTCCTGGAGCTGCAGGACGTGGCGACCCGCACCCAGGTGCGCATCCTGGCCGAGCACACCGAGTGCCCGTGGACCCGGCCGCAGCTGCAGGCCTACACCGCCGACACCGAGGAAGCCGAGGAGCGCTACCAGAACGAGATCCTCGGCAAGCGCATCTCCGTGCTGGGCCTGCTGGAGCGCTTCCCCGCGGTCGAACTGCCGCTGGCCGTTTTCCTGGAGATGACGGGGCCGATCCGTCCCCGCTTCTACTCCATCTCCTCCGCCCCGCTGGCCAACCCGCGCCACGTGCGCCTGACTGTGGGCCTGCTGGAAGGCCCGGCCCTGTCCGGTGACGGCCAGTACCGCGGCACCTGCTCCTCCTACATCGCCGGACTCGAGCCCGGAGACGTCTTCTACGGCTACGTGCGCGTGCCCTCCCCGACCTTCGCCCCGCCGGCCGACCCCGCCACGCCGCTGATCCTCATCGGCCCCGGCACCGGCATCGCGCCGCTGCGCGGATTCCTGGAGGAGCGCGCCTCGCAGCAGGAGAACGGTACCGAGGTGGGCCTGTCGCAGGTCTTCGTCGGCTGCCGCCACCCGGAGCACGACTACTTCTACCGCCAGGAGATGCAGGCCTGGGAGCAGTCCGGGATCGCACAGGTCCACACCGCCTTCTCCGCGGTGAGCGGCCACCCGGCCCGGTTCGTGCAGAACGCCATCGCGGGCGCCGCCGACACGGTGTGGCAGGCCATCGAGGACGGCGCGTACATCTACGTCTGCGGTGACGGCCGCCGCATGGCACCCGCCGTCCGCGAGGCCCTCGCCGCGATTCACCGCCAGCGGACCGGCAGCGACGACGAAACCGCCCAGCAGTGGCTCGCCCAGCTCGAAGCCGACGAGCACTACCAGCAGGACGTCTTCGCCTGACCCCCGGACGCCGGGAGGCGTGCGGCCGTCCAGCCACCCCGCACGCCTCCCGGCCACCACAAGCCCGCCCGACACCACACGGCACCGATCGGTCCGAATCGCCGGGAGTGCCACTCACAGAAGGAAGATCACCATGGACACCATGCTCGCCGGACGCTTCCACCTGGACAGCAAGAAGTTCGTCGTGGAGGAGGTCCCCGTCCCCGTGCCGGGTCCGGGCGAGATCCTCATCGAGGTGAAGGCCGCAGGCGTCTGCCTTTCGGACGTCCACCTGATCGACGGCTCCCTCGTCCCGCTGTTCGCCACCTCAGACGTGGTCACCGTCGGCCACGAGGTTTCGGGCGTGATCCACACCCTCGGCCCCGACCTCAAGCGCGGCCTGACCGTCGGCACCCGCGTCACCCTGGAGGCCGGCAAGACCTGCGGCCAGTGCGCCGGCTGCGTGCGCCGCCGCCCCTGCACCCAGATGCTCACCGCCGGCATCGACTACGACGGCGGCTGGGCCCAGTACACCCTCGCCCGCGAGGACACCCTCATCTCCATCCCCGACAGCCTCCCCTTCGACCAGGCCGCGATCATCCCCGATGCGGTCTCGACCCCCTACGCCGCCGTCGTCGCCACCGCCGGAGTACGCCCCGCCCAGTCCGTCGGCGTGTGGGGTGTGGGCGGAGTCGGCGCACACAACGTACGCCTCGCCCGCCTGGTCGGCGCCGCACCGATCATCGCCGTCGACCCGCTGCCCAGCGCCCGGGAACGCGCCCTGGCCTTCGGCGCGGACATCGCACTCGACCCGGCCGCCGACGACTTCGCCGACCAGGTACGCGCCGCCACCGCCGGACGGGGCCTCGACTTCGCCTTCGACTGCGCCGGCGTGCCCGCCGTCCGCGAGCAGGCCGCCTCCGCACTCGGCCTGGGCGGCTCCCTCATCCTGGTCGGCATCACGCCCAGGCCCCTCACCATCACCGAGGGCCTGACCTTCAACTACATGCAGAAGCAGGTGCGCGGCCACTACGGCGGCTACCCCGAGTCCGTCACCGAGCTCGTGCAACTGACCGCAGCCGGCCGCCTCGACCTCGCCCCCTCCATCACGGACCACATCCCGCTCGCCGACGCCGCCGACGCGATCCACCGGCTGGAGAACAAGATCGGCGACCCGATCCGCCTCATCCTCGTCCCCTGACACGTCCAGAGGGACATCAAAGCCACCTCGGGCAGGGGTGAGTGGGCGCCGGTGCTTGAGGGAGCACCGGCGCCCACGGCTTTCCGGTATCTGCCGGCCTGGCACGCGCCGACTCCGGGCCAGGTGAGGTCGGGCAGGGGCGCGGCGCCGAGCTGACTCCTCCCTCCCAGGGCCGCTGAGCCCCGCTGCCGCCGACTCGTGGCCGGGGGCCAGAACCCGGCGTCCTCCGTAGCGGCGCACATGATCCGAAGTGGAGAGGGGAATCTTGCAGATGGCCGATGCCCTGGGCCGTACTCCGCAGCGCAGTAATGCTCGCTCAAACCGCACACGTATTCTCGCGACCGCTCGGCAGAAACTGAGGGACAACCCCGCCGCGAGTCTCGACAGCATCGCTCAGGCGGCCGGCGTCGCGCGGCGCACCCTTTATGGACACTTCTCCAGCCGGCAAGCGCTGGTCGCCGCCCTGACGCAGGAAGCAGGCCAAGCGCTTCAACAGGCGTTCGCCACGGCCCGTATTCCAGGTGCCGACCCGCTGGAGGCGATGGCGCGGATGGCTCTGGCGGCGTGGGCGGTGGGCGACCAGTACCGCATGCTCATCTCCTTGGGCCGCCGCGATCTGGGAGACGAGGCGGTCCGAGCCACCCTGGCACCGGCGCGCGAAGAGGCCACCGCGACCGTGCGACGTGGTCAGGACGAAGGCGTGTTCGCGGACCATGTTCCCGCGCCTGTCCTCGCCCTGATGCTGGAAGCACTGATGCTGGCCCTCGCCGCGGAGAACGCCGCGTCCACCTGGGCGGATCCTGCGGGTGAAGCTGCGGCGACCGCGCTCCTGGTCGCCGCCGGCGTAGCACCACAGGTCGCTGCGCTTCGCGTGCGGGACGTTCTGCGTGAGTCGGAGGGGCATGAACGGCGTTCTGACGTCCGCCGCTTCGCCGCCTCAGCGCGCAGTCACTGAGGCAACGAAGAAGTGCGCGTCAGTCGAGCCCGCGGCAGCCGCTCCGCTCCGTCACGGCTCCTTGCGGGTTCGTGCGATGTGGCTCTCCAAGCCGACGATCGTCGCGTCCAGCGCACAGTTGAACATCGCGTCGATCACGTCCTTCGCGGGTGAAGGAGCGTCTTCCCCGTCGGGGCCGACTGGTGCCGGCGGCAAGGTGGTCCACCGCTGCAGCGCTCCGGTCAGTTCGCTGACCAGCAGCCCCGTGAAAACCGCGCACAGGGAGGCAGCGACGCGCGGGATCTCCGAGGCCGGCAGTTCCGCGGCAGACAGGATGTTGATGAGCCCCTGCCAAAAGGGGTCCTCCGGCTGGACGTAGTCGGCTCGCGCGAAGGAGTACGCCATCAGTTTCGGATGACTGTGCGACAGTTTACGGAAGTCCAGAGCCAGTTGGCGCAGGCGGTCCTGCCAGGGGAGGTCCTCCCGCGCCCCCGCGCGGAACTGCGAGCCGACGCGCTCGGCCAGGCCACGCAGCACGGCGTCCTTGTTCGGCACGTGGTGGTACAGCGACATCGGGTTCGCATCCAGCGCGGTCGCGAGTTTGCGCATGCTGAGCGCCTCGACCCCGTCGGCGTCGATGAGCTGCAGCGCCATGGCGTAGATGCCGTCCTTGGTGAGCGGGACGTCCCTCTTCCTGGTCCCCCTGGGAGCCTTCTTTTCCATACGCTGTATGGTATCAGTTGCGGCGTATGGAAATCTGGGGCGCCGCTGCAACGGCGGCTTCCTCGCATCGAACGGCGCCCTTGCTGTCCCCCTTCTCGCCGCACACGGGCAAGCCCATGACGTGTGCAAGCGGGTGTGCGGCCGCTACGGCGACGCCCCCGAGTCCGTCATCGAACTCGTGCAGCTGACCGCAGTCGGCCGCCTCGACTTCGCCCCTCCATCATTCAGGTGAGGTCGGGCAGGGCGCGCCGGGTGACCTCACGGGCGTCGTCGGCGGGGACACCCAGCATGCGCAGGACCATCTCAGCCAGGTCCGAGGCGGCCTCGTCGCCGTCGAGGTCGGGGCGGGCCAGCCTCAGCGCCACGAGGGACAGCAGGGTCCCGCCGAGGGCGGACAGCGCGGTGGTCGGGTTGGTGCAGGTGAAGCGGCCCGTGGCGATGCCGATCTCCAGGTCGCGGAGCGCTCGTGGGGACAGGCCGCTCTGGGCGTGAATGTGGGCCAGACCGCGGTCACGCAGGATCCGCATGAGTTCCGGATGGGAGTCGGCCATCCGGGCGGTGAGCCGGAAGCCCGCCGCGACGAGTTCGGCCGGGTCCTCGATCCCTTCGACACGGTCGTCGATGGCCTGACCGAACTCCTCCAGGGCGTCCGTCACTGCGGCGTCGAACAGCTCCGTCTTGGACTCGAAGTGGTTGTAGAAGGAGCCGAAGCCGACGTCGGCGCGCTCGGCGATGGCCTGGATGCTGGCACTGGTGTCCCCGGTCTCCGCGAGGATCTGGCGGGCCGCGCGGACGAGCGCCTGACGGGTCTCGGCGCGGCGCCGCTCGAAGCGGTTCTTGGGCGGGGCTGACGTCGGCATACGGCGAGTGTAACAACCGTCGCGATGAGTCTGCCATTACTGATGAGATCATCAATTATTTGGGTCCACCCTATTGACGATGGGTAACGGCAAAGTTGATGATTTCCTCATTACAGCAGTGTTGCTTGGAGGACACCATGTCCCACACCCCCGTTAACAGGGCCGCTCCCCAGACGCCCCACCAAGACCTCCACAGTGAGGAGGGCGCGCTGCGCGGAGAGCACCCCGGACGGTCCCGGAATCCCGTGATCAAGGTGGCGGATCTGGCCTGGCTTGAGTTCGAGAAGCCGGATCTGGACCGGGCCGAGGTCTTCGCCCGTGACTTCGGCTTCGCGGTCGCCGCCCGCACCGAGGGCGAGCTGTGGCTGCGCGGCACCTTCGCGGGCTCGCCCTGCATGGTGATCCGGCGTGGGCGTACGTCCCGGTTCATCGGGCCGGCGTTCCGCGCGGCCGAGCGGGCCGACCTGGACCGGCTGGCCCGCGCCACCGGCAGTACCGTCCGGGACATCGGTGTACCGGGCGGTGGGCAGTCGGTCGCCCTGCTCGATCCCTCGGGCCTGCCGGTCCGGGTCGTGCACTGCGCCGAGCAGCTGCCCGCGCTGGCCGAGCAGGAGCCACTGATCCTCAACTTCGGTACAGATCACCGTCGTACGAACGCCACCCAGCGCCCGCCCCGTGAGCCCTCCCGTATCCAGCGGCTGGGCCATGTGGTGCTGGAAACCCGGGTGTTCGCCCGCGCCCTGGACTGGTACCTGGACACCCTCGGGATGATCGTGTCCGACTTCCTGTTCCTGGACGGGCAGCGCGGGCGCGGGCCGACGATGACGTTCATCCGGTGCGACCAGGGGAGCGTGGCTGTCGATCACCACACGCTGGCCCTGCACCTGGGGCCCGGAACCGGCTACGTCCACTCGGCCTACCAGGTCACCGACCTCGACGCGATCGCCGCCGGTGGGGAGTACCTGGCCGAGCGCGGCTACAAGCGCAGCTGGGGCATCGGCCGGCACATCCAGGGCAGCCAACTGTTCGACTACTGGCGCGACCCCGACCACTTCATGCTGGAGCACTTCGCCGACGGCGACCTCTTCTCCTGCGACCTGGAGCCCGGCTGGGCACCGATGTCGGCGAGCGGCCTGGCCCAGTGGGGTCCGCCGGTCACCCGCGACTTCCTGGGCGCCAACCCGTCCCCCGCCAAGTTGCGCGAGGTCATGACGGCCCTGCGTGGCGACAACGAACTCGACCCCGCACGCTTGCTGGGCCTGATGAAAGCGATGAGCTCATGAGCACCAACGTTCTGCGTACTACCGACGGCTGGTGGGTCGTCCGGGACGAACGCGCCGTCCGCATCGAGACCAAGGCGGTCACCACCGCCGAACTGCTCGCCGACCGGGACGCGGTCCGCGAAGCCGCCGCCTCCGACGAGCCGGGGACACCTGTCGCCGACCTGGTGGCGCTGCCTCCGGTCACCACCCCGTGCCGGGTGGTCGCCCAGATGGTCAACTACCGCAGCCACGCCAAGGATTCGGGCTTCACCGGCGACATCCCGCCCACCTTCTTCCGCAAGGCGTCCGGCTCGGTCAGCGGCCCCCACGACACGATCATCCGCCCCGCACACGTGAAGTTCCTCGACTACGAGGTGGAACTCGGCCTCGTCATGGGCGCGACCCTGCCCGTGGGCACCGTCGTCGAGGAGCAGGACCTGCCGCGCTACGTCGCCGGCCTTGTCCTGACCAACGACGTCAGCGCCCGCGACGTCCAGCTGACCAAGACCCAGTTCTACGAGAGCAAGTCCTATCCGACCTTCACACCGACGGGCCCGTACCTGGCTCTGCTGGAGCCCGAGGACTTCACCCACCTGCTGAACCTGCGGCTGCAGCTGTCGGTCAACGGCGTGTCACGCCAGGACCGCACGCTGGCCGACATGATCGTGCGGCCCGCACAGGCGCTCACCCTGCTCGCCCGCTTCCAGACCCTCGCCCCAGGCGACCTGCTGCTGACCGGCACTCCCGGCGGAACGGCCCTGAAGGCCCCGCCCAAGGCGGCCGAGAAGATCGCTGCGCTGCTGCCGCCCGCACTGAAGTGGAAGGCGTTCTTCAAGGGCCAGGCCAAGAACCCCAAGTACCTGCGCAACGGTGACCTCGTCACCGCAACGATCGCCACCCCGGACGGGCGGATCGACCTCGGCGAGCAGCGGAACCCCATTGCGGACGCGTCATGAAAGCCGCATCCCTGAGACCGGTGGTGATCATCGGTGCGGGACCCGTCGGGGTCATGGCCGCCCTGCTGCTCGCCCGGCACGGAGTGCGCAGCTTGGTCCTCGAACGTCACGGGGACATCTACCCACTGCCGCGCGCCGTCGTCGTGGACGACGAGATCCGCCGGATCCTGCAGAGCGCCGGTGTCCACGAGGAGTTCGCCTCCCTCGCCCGCCCGGCGCCCGGACTGCGGCTGCTGGACGCCGGGCGTCGCGTGATCGCCGAATTCCCGCGGTCCATGCACGGACACCACGGCTTCCCGCAGACCAGCATGTTCGACCAGCCCGATCTGGAACGCCTGCTGCGTGACGCCCTGGCGCGCCGCCCGGAGTGCGAGCTGTGGAGCGGAGTGGAGGTCGTGTCCGTCACCCAGTCCGTCGCCCGGGACACCGACGGACCGAACGATCCGACGGGTCCGGTCCGGGTCACCCTTCGTCGTGACGGCAGCGACGAGGACGAGCACCTGTGGGCCGATGCCGTCCTCGGCTGCGACGGTGCGGGCAGTCTCACCCGTGACGCCATCGGCGCCGTGTGGGAGGACCTGCACTTCGAGGAGAGCTGGCGGGTCATCGACGTGCGCACCAGCCGCCCTGTGCGCACCTGGGAAGGCGCCGAGCAGATCTGCTCTCCCACCCGGCCGGCCACCTTCATGCGTGTCAGCGAGGACCGCTACCGCTGGGAGTTCCGGCTGGCCGACGATCAACACCTGGACGGCCCGGACGGATGGGAGCGCCTGCGCGAGCTGGTCGCCCCCTGGGTGGACCTGCCGCCCGACGCCTCGCAGGGCGACGACTTCGAGGTGGTGCGGCAGGCGCAGTACACCTTCCGGGCCCGTCTCGCCGACCGGTGGCGCAGGGGGCGTGTCTTCCTGCTGGGCGACGCCGCCCACCTCACCCCGCCCTTCGTCGGGCAGGGTCTGTGCGCTGGCCTGCGCGACGCCAACAACCTCACCTGGAAACTCGCCCGCGTCCTCCAACAGGGCGCACCCGAGGGGCTGTTGGACACCTACGAACGCGAGCGCAAGCCGCACGCCCGCCATGTGATCCGGATCGCGGTCGCCGTCGGCTGGGCCATGACCGGCGGCCAGGACCGCGGTGCGGCGTTCCGCCGGGCCGTTGTGGGCACGGCCTGCCGCATCCCCGGTGTGACCGCGGCGGTGAGCCGTGACCTCAGTCCCGCCCTGACCGCCGGTCCACTCGTACGGCGCCGCCCCAGGCTGACCGGCCGTGTGCTGGCCGGCACCTTCGGCCCGCAGCCCTGGGTACGGCATGACGGCAGGCGAGTGCGCCTCGATGACGTCCTCGGGGACTCCTTCGCCATCCTGACCGCTGTGCCACCCACGGCGCAGATGACGGCTGTGGCCACGGCACTCGGCGCCCCTACCATCCGCGTCGACGACCTGGGCGACGACGGCACCCTGGCCGGCTGGCTGGCACGCGGCCGTGCCGACGCCGTCCTGCTGCGCCCCGACCGCGTCGTGATGGACACCGTCCCGGCCGGCACCGGCGACTTCACGGACACCGTCGCCTGGGCCCCCCTGCTGCACACGGCCCGCCGAACCGCCGACGCCCGGCCCGCCTGACGAGGAGCACCACACCATGACCACCCCGCACCCTGAGCCGTATACGGAACCTTTCTTCACTCCCGACCCGAAGTCGGCCGCCCGTAGCCGCATCGCGGACTTCGCCCGATGGGCGGCCCGGCACCGGGACGCCGAAGGGATCCAGGAGCCCACGGACTACCGAGCCCTGTACCAGTGGTCCGTCACCGACCTCGAAGGGTTCTGGGCCGCGGTGTGGGAGTACTTCGGCATCGACGCGACGACTGAGTACGAGCGGGTGCTGGCCGAGGAGACCATGCCCGGCGCCCGCTGGTTCCCCGGCGCCACGCTCAACTACGTCCATCACGCGCTGCGCAACCTGCAGCCCGATGCTCCCGCGATCACCGCCCTGGACGAAACCGGGGCCGGCTATGAGATCACGGGCCGGGAACTGCGCGGCCGGGTCGCCTCCGTCGCTGCCAGCCTGCGCGACCTGGGCGTCGGACAGGGCGACCGGGTGGTGGGCTATCTGCCCAACACCCCCCATGCCGTCATCGCCTTCCTCGCCACCGCAAGCCTGGGCGCGGTGTGGTCGGTGTGCGGCCAGGACTACGCACCCAAGGCCGCCGCCGACCGCTTCGCCCAGCTCGAACCCACGGTGCTCATCACCGCTGACGGCTACCTCTTCAACGGCGCCACCCACGACCGCCGCGCCGCCTCGCTCGAACTCGCCGCCGCCCTGCCGACGGTGAAGGCCACGGTGCTTGTGGACCACGTGGGCCTTGCGTGGCCCGAGGGCGGGGAGTCGGGGCTGACGGTTCCCTGGGAGGACGCGGTCAGCCGTGTCGAGTACCTCACCATCGCCCCAGTGCCGTTCGACCACCCCCTGTGGGTCGTCTTCTCCTCCGGCACCACCGGACTGCCCAAGGGCATCGTCCACGGGCACGGCGGGGTCCTGCTCGAACACCTCAAAACCCTCGGTCTGCACACCGATCTGGGCACCGGGGACCGCCTGCTGTGGTACACCACCACCCACTGGATGATGTGGAACCTGGTCGTCTCCACCCTGCTGACGGGTGCCACCACCTGCACCTACGACGGCAGCCCGGTACCGCAGGCGCGTCCGGATGTCCTGTGGGAGCTGGCGGCACGCCACAGGGTCACCGTCTTCGGCACCAGTCCTCAGTACCTGCTGACCATGGCCAAGCTGGGCATCGAACCCTCCGTGCACGACCTGTCGGCCATCCGCGTCGTCGGCTGCACCGGCTCCGCGCTGCCCGCCTCCGCCTACCCCTGGGTCCGCGACCACGTGGGCGCCGACGTCCAGTTGGCCTCCACCAGCGGCGGCAC
Organism: Streptomyces sp. NBC_00775; assembly: GCF_036347135.1. Taxonomy (NCBI): domain Bacteria; kingdom Bacillati; phylum Actinomycetota; class Actinomycetes; order Kitasatosporales; family Streptomycetaceae; genus Streptomyces; species Streptomyces sp. NBC_00775. The sequence continues at coordinate 8,651,205 of NZ_CP108938.1, read as the reverse complement.
GGACATCGTCTCCGGCTTCGCCGGCAGCGCCTCCACGACCCCCGTCTGGGCGGGGGAGCTGTCCGCCCCCAGCCTCGGCGTGGCCCTGGCCGCCTACGACGCGACGGGCACCCCTGTCCTCGACCAGGTCGGCGAACTGGTCGTCACCCGGCCCATGCCGTCCATGCCGCTGTACTTCTGGAACGACCCCGACGGCAGCCGCTACCGCGACGCCTACTTCGGCGCCTACCCCGGTGTGTGGCGGCACGGCGACTGGATCACACTCACCTCGCACGGCTCGGTGATCGTCCACGGCCGCTCCGACGCCACCCTCAACCGCAACGGCGTGCGCCTGGGCAGTGCCGACATCCACGACGTCGTCGAACGCCTCCCCGAGATCACCGAGGCTCTCGTCATCGGTGCGGAGGAACCCGACGGTGGCTACTGGATGCCGCTCTTCGTGGTCCTCGCCGACGGGGTCGCCCTGGACGACTCCTTGCGCGTCCGGATCCGCGACGCGATCCGCACCGGCGCCTCACCCCGCCACGTCCCCGACGAGATCCTCGCCGTAGGGGCCCTGCCGCACACGAAGACCGGCAAGAAGCTCGAGGTTCCCGTCAAGCGCCTGCTCCAGGGTGCCCCTGCCGAGCAGGTCCTGAACCCCGAGACGGTCGACAATCCCGACCTGATCGCCTACTTCGCCCTCCTGGGCGCGGAGCGGAACAAGCGGTCAGCACACGACACATGACGTCGGCCAGGGGACCACAGGCGCACGTGACAGCACCGGGTCCTTGTGCCCTGCCCGGCTCCGTAAACCCCGTCCCCACGGGGTGGTGCCGGGGCGGTCAACCCGCCCCGGCACCACACACCACCGAAGTAAGAGAGAAATGATGAGCATGACCGACCGCGAACCGCAGGCCCTCGATGTCCTCGACGACGCCGGACGAAAGGTGCTGTTCACCGAGGCCCGCACCGCGAACACCTTCGCCGAGGTGGCCGTTGCCGACGACGAACTGACCATGATCTGGGAACTCGCCCGCTGGTCGCCGAGCGCCGCCAACGGCCAGCCTCTGCGCGTGCTCTTCGTGCGGACCCGAGAGGGCAAGGAGCGACTCGTCCGGCATCTCGACGAGGGCAACAGGGCCAAGACGCTCAGTGCGCCGGCCGTGGCGGTCCTGGCGTACGACCTCGACTTCCACGAGCAGATGCCGACCGTCTTCCCGGCCCGTGGGGACTTGCTGCGAGCGGCGTTCGCCGACCAGATCGACGCGCGCGAGAGCATCGCGGCCTACAACTCGGCACTGCAAACCGGGGTCTTCCTGCTCGCGGTCCGTGCGGCGGGATTCGCGGCCGGTCCCATGGCGGGCTTCGACAAGGCCGGCGTGGACGAGGAGTTCTTCGCCGGTGCCGGCTGGCGCTCGCATCTGGTGGTCAACATCGGTCACCCCGGTGCCGACCCGTGGTTCCCGCGGCTGCCCCGCGTGCCCGTCGAGCACGCCCTCGCCTGGGCCTGACGGCACTGCAGCCGCCTGGTCGCACGGGATCCGAAGTCCGATCAGCCCGAGAGTGGTCGGGGTAGAAGTGAGAGGTGCCATGCCGTGGGCGCCGGTGCTCTCCTGAGTACCGGCGCTCATTTTTTCTCCCCTGCCCGGGGTGGCTGTGATGAACTTTCTGGAAGCGACCGTCCTCCTAGCGGCCATCAACGAGTGGCTGCAGCCCGGGTGATCATGAGGTGCCGCGTGTCATGCGGAGAGTGAGCGCCTGGAGGGGCAGTTCGATGAGGGCGTAGGCGAGGAGCGCATCTTTTCCTGCCGTCACGTCCGCGAACGCGGCAGCGGACCAGACGGCACCGGAGTTGGTGATCTGGCTCCACGCACGCACGCCTCGACTGGTGCAGAGATACCTCGAGGTCGTGGGGCTTCGCGTGAGTCGAGGCCGTCTCTTACCTGGGGCCCCGATCAACACCCCTAGGCCGACGGAACTTCACAGTCGCATTTCCATACGCTGTATGGTTTACTCGAAGAGTAGTTCCGTACGACGTATGGAACCTTGGGGCCTAGCTGCGGAAGCGGCTTCTCTCGCGCTCGGTGACGCAGTGCAGAGCCGACCGGGCCCGCACGGAGCGGCCAACAGCGCCCCACGAACTGCACCAGCAACAGGAGCACCCGTTGCACTGGCGGATTGCTCTGGCTCGAAGGAGAAAACCCGTGAGTAACCTGACAAAGCACATGTGTATCGCTATCACCTCCATGGTGGTGGCGGGCGGAGCCGTAGTCGGTGCCGGGGGTACCGCGTCGGCTGCGGTGTCCGAGCATGTCCAGCACCCGGCTGTCGGTGTCGCGGCCGACAACCACCGCTCGGGCGGCGGCGATGAGCACAACTGGGACCGGAGCGACGACCGCCGGTCGGGCCGCGATCACGACTGCTGCCGGGACAGTGACCACGCATACCGCTCGGACCGCGACCACGACTACCGCCGGGACCGTGGTGACGGCCACCGCCCGGACCAGGGCAGCGGCCTCTGACACGAACATGGCTCTTGCCAGACAACCGAGGTTGCCTGCATCCCTGCGATGCCCCCGGCGACAGCGCGAGATGTAGCTCCCGCGAGCGCTCTCGTGCCGTCCGCCACCGGTCCCGCCGCAACCATCCCCATATGGCTCGAGGCGCCAGGAGCGAACCCATGAAGTCAATGAGAACCGTGATGCGGGGTCTACCTGTACAGCTTGTCGTCTCGCAGGAAATGTCCCTGCCCATACGTATGAGGCTGCGGTACGAGCTCAGTGATCCTTATGCCGTTCGTGTCGCGTTCACCGTGGACGAAAGCGATGAGGCGGTGGAATGGATCATTGGACGCGATCTGCTGATCGACGGCCTGAAGGGCCCCGTCGGCGAGGGAGACGTTCAGATCTGGCCGGCTGGCGAGCGCGACTGTGGTGCTGTGTACATCGTCCTCAAGCCGCCCAGTGGTGTGGCCTTGCTCGAAGTTCCGACGCAGGACATCAAAAGGTTCCTGCGGGAGACAGAGACACTCGTACCCAGCGGATCCGAGTCCGAGCACATCGACTCGGACGCGCTGCTGAGGCACCTCCTCGGCGACGTTTAGCGTGGCCATCCTGAGGCTGGCACACTGAATGTGTGTCCCCGTTGATGACCGTTGCTGTTCAGAATGCGTCCTCATCGATTACCGGCGCCGCCGTCGTGTCGGCCTGCGCATTGGTCTTCACGGTCTCCTCATTCTGGTGGATCAATGCCAGACAAGGGCGCCTGAAGACATGGGAGCCGCACTCCTTTGCAGCGATTTTCAACTACTCTCTGGTTCGCCTGCGGCTTCCGCTCGTCCTTCACAACACCGGCGCCAAACCGATAGTTGTGCAGGATCTCAGGCTCACCTTCCCTGATGAGCCCGCCTCTCATCTACCGCTCTTGTGGATGTCTTCGCCGCCTCGTCTCCAACCCGGACCGGACGAGGAACTGAAGTTGCCGGCCGGATTCGTTGTGGCCGGCAGAGAAGCTCAACAACTTTTCATCGAGTTCGAGGCACCGTTTCCCGGGCTCCTTCCGGAGGCCCGTGACTACAAGGTCCAAATTCAAGTGAGGGTTGGCCACCGCAAGGGGTGGCGCCCGCTTCTGACGTTCACGTTGAGGACCACCAACATCATTGATCCCGACCGGTACGCCGTCTGCAACAACGCACCTCTTGAACTGACGAAGGAGGATCAGCAAAAGGCAGACGCTGCGCTCTTGGAGCTCTTGGACAAGCAGGAGAAGGACGCTTCCGCTCAGGGTGGGACCAAGCAGCGAGACTCTTCGAGCGACGATGGCAACGCCGGTACCGACCTGTAGGCCGGGAAGATGGTCATGAGATCGCTCTCGAGCCGCCGACGCCGACGGATCGTCCCCGTGCTGAAGCGGTGTCAGCGTTCAGCGTCTTCCACCGCCTGCTTAATGCCGCGCAATGCCTTGTCGAGGCCGTGGCCGATCTGCTCGCCTTCCGTGTGCTCGGTATGCAGCTCCACGGTGAGGCGGCAGGTATCGGCGGTCTCACCTGGGCTCACGTGCAGCTGCCCGTGATAGTCGTGCGGCCCCGGCGCACCCCACTCCAGGCTCTTGCCGTCCTCGACCACTGTCACCCACGCCTCACTGGTCACGTCCTGTTCCGGCGCATCAACGGGTTCGATGTGGGCGGTGACGGTGACCTTGTCGCCGTCGTGAGGGCGCGCTGCCCTGAGCCGCGGCATGTAGGAATGCAGATGCTGCACATCGGACAGGTAGGCGAAGAGCCGGTCCGAGGGCACGTGCACGGTAATGCTCTCACTGTAGTCACCCATAGTTCGAACGGGTCCCCCGAGCGCTCTGTGACGAAACGGAACAGAGCATCGACCGCCCGGTTCGCGCAGAGACCATTCACCGCGGCCCGGTGCACCGAACGCAGAAACCGGAGGCTGGCGAGCGGCTCGGTTGCGGCCATGGAGGCAGCCTTACGGGTGGAATTCGCTCCTGTGCATGAGCCGTCCGCGTCAGGCGGTCGCCGGGAGACGAACCACCTCTACGGCGCCAAAGAGATTCTTGGCCCGGCCCACTCGGACTTCGACTTGGTGGGTTGAGGCAGGGGGCGAAGGCGCACCAGATGACGTAGGCCACGGGAGCGCGGGCTGCCGGGTTGTCCACCACGGATTTCGCTGGGCCGCAGAAGCGGCGAACCGACTTATGTGTCATTGCCGTGGCAGGTCCCGCCGTTGGCTGGCAGCGTTCGACAAGCCCGAAGTACTGCTCAGCAGTCCGGGGCGGCTGGTCGTCGTCACACGGACAGTGCCGGCGCCCTACCGTTGCGGTCGTGCCAGGCCGCGCGGTGCGCCCGTGCCTCGGCCTCGGCCCGGCGCAGGGCCGGGTCCGGCACCGGCAGCCGGCACAGGGTGTCGAGGGTGTCGAGCATCCGCCCGGCGAACCGCTGCCCGAGCGGGGTGAGCCGGCCGGAGTCCAGGAGCACGAGGGTCGCCTCCCGGGTGGCCGAGCGCCAGCGGGCGAACCGGAGGTGCGCGGCGGCCCGCAGGGCGGCGTCCGGCTCCGTCTCGCGGCGCCGGTTCCAGAACTGGGCCACCCCCAGATGCGCGTACGCCCCGTGGAAGAGCCCCAGCAGCGGGCGCGGGTCACTGCGCCAGGGCGCGTAGTACAGCTCCTGGCCGCCCGCCTCGAACAGGTCGAAGAGGTGCAGCAGGGCCGCGAACTTGTTGTGCTGCATCTCGTGCGCCATCGTCACCGCGAACACGGTCCCGGTCGGGGGCAGCGACATGGCGACGCAGCCGAAGGTCTCCGCACTGCTTCCGCTGACGCTGCCCCGGGCGGTGCCGGTCAGCGGCACCAGGAGCCGTGGGCCGGCGGCCAGCTCCGCGTAGGTCTCCGGGTGGTCGGCGCGCAGCAGCCGGCAAGCGTCCCGCGCGACCGACGCCCAGCGGCGCACCTCGTCGGCGCCGAGGTCTCCGGGGCGCCCCTCCGCGTGCGGGAAGCACGACGGGTCCAGGGGGTCGAGCAGCAGCGGGGCGTCGGTGTCCAGGGCGGTCAGCAGGTGGGCGCCCCGCCAGCGTCCCGTGCTCTGGTACGGATCCCTGGGCACCGTGACCGGGCCGGGGGCGAGGGCCGATCCGGGTACGGCGATCCGGGTACGGCCGTCGTCACCGACTCGCACCTCGACGCGCTCGCCGGGGCGGGCGCCGGGGAAGTGGGCCCGGCCGAGCGAGGGCAGCGCCACCCAGGGGCCCGCCGCCGGCCAGCTCACGCGCATGGGCAGCCCGGCGCGGACGGCCGCCGCGGCGGCGAGCGTGGTGAGCCAGTGGACCGGCGGCTGCGCACCCTCGCGCCGTTGGGTCAGACGCGCGAGCAGGCCGAACAGTGCGGGACCGGCCGACGGATGGGTCAGGACGGCGGCCGCGGCGTCGGGTGCCGCGTTCCGGGCGGCGACGAGCAGCTCCCACGCCTGCTCGGCCTCCTGGGCCACGGCGCCCCCGGTGTCACGGGCGGCGGCCGTCACCGCGTACACGCAGGCGAGGCGTCGGCTGTGCTCGGCGCGGGCGAGCAGCCGCAGGGCCCCGGCGCCGCCGCATCCGGCGGCGACCTCGTCGAACAGCACGCCCGGCATGCGGTGCGGCAACGGCGTCATGCCACCTCCGACGACAACGAGGACGAGGACGAAGACGAGAGCGAGGGCGAGGGCGTGGCCGCCGGCCGCGCGGACGGCGACATGGCCAGGCGTGTCACATCCTCGGCCAGGCGTCCGCGTACGCGTCCGATCAGTGCCGCCAGGTCGGCGCAGTACACGCTCGGGTTGGCGAACCCCGTGTCGTGGCGGTACCGGTTCGCGTAGTGGCCGCCCCCGCACACCCGGTGCAGCGGGCAGGCGCGGCACTCGGCGCACAGTCCGTCGGCGCCCCACTGGCGGGCCGCGACGCCGGGATGGCGCAGCAGCGCGTCGAAGGAGTGGCGCTCCACGTCGAGCCCGGTGCGCGCGGCCCCGGCGTACGCGGTGCGCAGACTGTCGTCCTGGGCCAGCGAGCCGTCGGTCTCCACCACCGCGTAGCGCACCGGGGACAGTCCGAGGGCCTCCGTGCGCGGTTCGGCGCCCAGCAGAAGGGCCATCAGGTCGTCGAGGAGGCGTACGCCGGTCTCGCGCACGGCCGCCCCGTACCAGCGCTCGAAGACGGCCCACAGCCAGTCCGCGTACGGAGTGCGCCGCCCTCCGGGGTCGAGGCCGGGCGGCGGCGTGCGCCAATTGCCCAGCGGCAGAAGGAAGTCGACGGTGGGCGGGCGGTGGGAGAGCAGCTCTTCATAGGTGCGTACGGGGTCGTTGCGCAGGTCGATCGTGCACAGCAGCGCGGCGAACAGCGGCCGGTAGGGCTCACTCGCCAGCAGCCGCAGGGCCGCCTCCACCCGGGCATGGCTGCCGCGCCCGTCGGCGCCCCGGCGGTGCCGGTCGTGGGCGGCGCGTCCGCCGTCGGTGCTCACCCCGATCCGGATGCCCAGTTCGCCGCAGAGGTCGAGCCGTTGCTCGGTCAGGCGTACACCGTTGGTCTGCAGGGACAGACGCAGCCGTACGCCGTCGCCGACAGCCGCGCGCAGGGTCGAGACCGTACGGGCGAGCGCGGCGTCGCCGGCGAGCAGGGGTTCGCCGCCGTGCAGGACGACGCCTGCCTCGTACAGCCCGTGCGCGGACAGGTGTTCGGCGATCCGCTGGGCCGTGCGCTCGACGGTGGCGGGGGCCATGGTCCGCGGCTGTGTGCGCCAGCTCTGGTCGTGCGAGCGGTACATGTAGCAGTAGTCGCAGGCCAGGTCGCAGCGGCTGTGCACCTTGAGGACGAAGGAGTGGATCGGGTACGGGACCCAGCCGGCCGTCTCCCGTGCCACCACGTCGGCAGCCCTCGGCCAGGGCGGCTCCGCATGGCGCAGTGGCGGTCGACTCATCCGCTTCCCCCCGAAGATGTGCGCCGCCGTCCCCGTCGTATGTCCCCGTCGTACTTCAGGACCTGGCGCACTCTGTTTGACCAGTATTCGTTCGGGGTGCGGCGAGCGTCAACATCACGAATGAGCCAACGGGTTCCGTATTGCGGGCAGTTGACGAAGCACGGGGTGCACGACCGCTGCCGCGCGGGCGGGGGGTGGCGTTACGCTGAAGTGGACATCGGTCACTCGCTCCGCGTCCACGCGGGGCGGGCCGCAGCCGCACAGCGGTCCACGAACATCCTGGAGTGGACACCATGGCAGTTGCCGAGGGAGCCACCCCCGCCGAGCCGGGTAAGGGCGAGGGCCGGGGTCCGGGGTCCGACGCCCAGTCCGTCGTCCTGGACATCGCCGGACTGGCACTCGAAGACGTCGCCGCCCTGCCGGACTCCGTGCTCGGCGCGCTGCTGCGCCGGGTGCACGACAGCTGCGCGGCGGGCGACCCGTTCGTCACCGGGCACACCGAGAGCGCGTGAGCGAAGTGGGCGGGGTGCGGGCGACCCGCGGATCTGACGCAGACCGGGTTGCGCACAGCCGGGGGTGGGGTGGCGAGCCCTATACTGACACCCTCGCATGTCCGTTATGTCCACCTTCCCTTGCTGTGCCGCGCCGAGCGGAGAGGTCATGCCAGACGCCAACCCCCTTGACCGCGCAGGTTCGTTCACCATCTTCTTCACCACGTCGGAGAACCTCGGGCTGAGCACCACGCTGCGCAACGCGGCGGACATCCTCGCCGAGGGCAACCGCAGTGTGCTGCTCGTGGACGGCCGCTCCGGCGATCCGGCGGACGGCCTGCCGGTACCCGACCCGGTGGCCGGGCTGGTTTCCACCGCGAGACTCACCACCCCGGCGGCGCTGACCGCGCTCGCCGGCGACCCCGTCGCGGCCCGCTACGACCACGTCCTCGTCGAGGCTCCGGTGCCGGACGCTCCCGACGCCGTGGAACCTGCCCGGCTGGTGGGGTTCGCCGACGCAATCGTCATCTGCTTCGCGTTGACCGCCTGGTCCATCGACGGTGCCGCCGCCCTCGCCGAGGACCTGTCCGGCACGCAGGCCGACCGGCCCGTCCGGGTGCTCACCCTCGGGCTCAAGAGCGACGTCGGGGTCCACGACCGGCTGCGGGACGCGCGGGAACGGGTGCGCCGCAAGTTCGGACCGCTCGCCCAGGCCCGCGACGAGCGCGAGTTCCCCTTTCTGGAGATCCCGTACAACCCCCTCTACCTGGACAGCCGCAGCCTCGCCGTCGAGACCGAGGGCGTCGGCACCGTCACCGGTCTGCGTCCCTACTACGAGCGGCTCGCCGACTGGCTTCGGGTAAGCCGCCCGGCCCGGTTCACCCACGTCACCGTCGTCCACTCCGCACGGCACGCCCTCTGGGCGGCCTGGCTGCAGGACCGGCTCGGCGAACGGGGCGTCCGGACCGTACTGCGCAGGGACGACACCTACGCCGGTGAGCGCCCCGCGGCCGGTGCGGCCCTGCTCTTCCTCTCGCCGGGTGACGCGGACGACACCCTGCTCGCACAGATCGGCGCCCTCTCCCACACCGATGTGCGGATCGTCCTGGTCGACGAGCCGTTCCCGCACACCGCGGCGGCCCACCACGAGCGGATCGACCTGCGCGACACCACCGAGGACGAGGCGCTGCGGCTGCTCTGCACCACCCTCGGCCTCGACCCGGCGGGGCCCCGCGAGGGCGCGCGCGGCGCACGCTTCCCGCGGCTGCCCGAGACCACCAACGTCGCCCCGCGCAACGGCGATTTCATCGACCGTGACGCCCTGCTGGCGACGCTCGACGAGCAACTGCGGGGAGCCGGCCGCGAAGGCGGCTGCCTGGTGCTGCACGGCCCCAGCGGCTGGGGCAAGAGCGAGACCGCCCGGGAGCTGTGCCACCGCTACGGCGCCCGGTACGACGTGGTGTGGTGGGTGCGCGCCTGGGAGACGCTGCGGGTGCAGCGCGGTCTGGCCCGGCTCGCCGGCCGCCTCGGCACCGCGGAGGACCAGCTCGGTGTCGTCGCGCCCGACGGCGGCGTCTCGCGGCTGCTGACCCGCCTGTCGCGCCCCGACTCCGATTCGGGGAACTGGCTGATCGTCTACGACGGTGTGGTGGACCCCGCCGAGCTGCACGGTCTGCTGCCCGTTCCGCATGAGCGCGGCCATGTACTGATCACCAGCCGCGTCGCGCCGCCCGAGCGGCAGCCGGACGCCCGCCCACCGCATATGACGGCCACCGCCATCGGACCCATGAGGCCCGCCGAGTGCCGCGCCCTGCTGTGCGAACGGCTCCCGGAGATCACCGAGGACCAGGCCCAACAGGTGGGCAGCGTGGTGGACTCCGTCCCGCTCGCCCTGCATCTGGCCGCCCACTGCCTCGCCGAGCGGGCCGACGCCCACCGGCGCGACGATCACATGGGGCCGGACGCGGCGGCCCGCGCGGCCGTCGCGGACCTCCTCGCCGAGTACCGCACGTGCAAGACCGAACTCCTCGGTGAGACCGGCTCCGTACCGCCCGTCGCCGTCATGGTGCGGGTGGCCCAGAACGTCGCGGGGGCCACCCCGGGCGCCGCCGCCTGGCGCGCCGAGAGCCCCGCGCACGACGCCCTGGGCTGGCTGCTGGGCGCCGCCTCCCTGCTCACCGGACGCGGCACGGGCCTGGAGCTGCTGCGCTCGCGCCGCATCCTGTCCGAGCTGGCCCGCGACGACTCGGCCGAACCCGAGGCCGCCGAGGGCACCCTTCGCCACCGGCACCCCGACGACGTACAGCTGCCCGACGAGCACATGGTGAGCGTCGCCCTGTGGGCTCTGGCCCAAGTGGGGCTGCTCGACGTCGACTTCGACCGCAAGGAGCAGCCCCTCGTACAGCATCACGCGCTGCGCGACCTGATCCGCGACGGCATGGACCCCGCCAAGCGGGAGCACGTCGAGTCGGTGCTGCGCAGTGTGCTCGCCGAGTACGTACCGCAGGAGGACCAGGACCTGCCCGCCGACTGGGCGCGCGAGGTGTACTCGCTGCGGCTGTGGGAGGACTCCCGGCCCCGGGTGCGCCGCTCGATGCTGCGCCATCTCAACGCGCTCAGCCAGCGCGGCGAGAGCGCCGACCTCGCCCGCCTCCTCGACATCTCGGGGAAGGCCCGCGAGGCATGGCAGGCCGACGGCGACGAGCAGACGCCCGAGTACCTGCGGCTGCTCAACCTCACCGCCCGCGCCCACCGCCTGGGCGGCGACAACGAATGCTCCCGCGAGCTGTCCCAGGAGGCGCTGCGCGGTCACCGCAGGCTGCTCGGCCTGACCCACCCGCGCACCCTGCTGTCGGCCGACTCGCATGCCGCGACCCTGCGGGCCCTCGGCCGGTTCGAGGACGCCCTGATCCAGATCAGGCCCGCCATGGAGGGGCTCACGCTGCTGCTCGGCTCGAAGCATCCCGCCACGGTCCAGGTCGAGCACAACCTCGCCCTCACCGAGGCGCTCACGGGACGTGTCTCCGTCGCCCTGGGCCGTCTCCAGGCACGCTTCCGCTACCGGCAGGCCGTCGGCGGCAAGGAGGACCCGATCGCCTGGCGCTCGGCCGATCTGCTCGCCTACCTGTACCGGATGAGCGGGCGCGACGGCGAGGCACGGGACCTGCTGCGCCAGCGGCTGCGCCGGTACGGCGACACCTGGGACGGGGGGCGCCTGAAGACGGAGGTCGGCCTGGCCGTCAGCGAGCGCCGCCTCGCCGACGGCTTCCCCGCCGTCAAGGACCCCCGCTACGGCTTCGAGATGGCCCACGAACGCGACCTGCGGGCCTTGAAGCTGTACGTCAGCCGCTTCGGCGCCGACCGCTTCGACACGCTGCGCTGCCAGTTCAGCTACGCCGCCGATCTGCACGCCCTCGGCAAGGTGGAGGAGGCCGAACAGCAGGCGCGCCAGTGCGGGGACGCGCTGGCGGCCCGGTTCGGTGTGGGGCACCCCTACACGGGGCTCAGCCAGGTCCGGCACGCGGTGTATCTGCGGTCGATGGGCGAGGTGCAGCGCGCGGAGGACGAGGGCCGCGCCGCCGTGCACCTGCTGTCCCACAAGGTCGGCCAGTCCCACCCGTGGGTGGCCGTCGCGGAGAACTCCCTCGCCGCCACCCTGGCCGCGGCCGACCGCACCGACGAGGCCGCCCAACTCGCCCGCAGCGCCCTGAACCGGCTGCGCGACCTCGGCGTCGCACACCGCCCCGACGGTCGGCGGGTGCGGGCCCACCACGCACGGCTGACCGGATCCGACACATCCCGCCCGGTGCCTCCGTCGGGCTTCGACATCGACCTGGAGCTGCCCGGGCTGTAAGAAGAAGACGGACACACGGACACGAGGAAGGCACCGGCACGGGACGCCGGCCCGCACGGGCGTCCCCGCAGTCCCCAGCGAAAGGCGAGCGCACGTGGCAGCCCCGGCACCGCACCGCACGGAGATCCTGAGGGAGTATCACTGGTCGGCCGAACGCCACGGCTGGATCACGGAGTTGTGCGAGGAGGCGGCCGTCGCGGCCCCCGAGATCCGGTCGTTGTCCCACTACAGCAACGGCATCCTCGACTTCGTGGTCTGCCGCGCCGAGCGGGCCCCCCTCAGCAGTCTGGTCACCGAGGCCGACGACGACCTGCACGACGAGTCGCTGCCCGGCAGCCGGCTGCTGCTGTGCGCCCAGGACCTCGGCGCGGTGCTGCGGCCGCTGGGCACCGGAGAGCTGATGCGCACCGTCGTCGCCAACGGGCGCGGTGGCCTGTGGGGCGGGCGGGTCAAGCCCGGCGAGTACCTGGCGGCGCTCGCTGACGGCCCCGACCGCGTCCCCGCCATGGACGACGCCATGAACGGCCTGGTCACCCGGATCCGTACCGAAGTGCACAGGCTGCCCGACGAGTTGCCCGGGGGCGACCCGGAGGTGAAGCCCCGGCTCGTCTCCGCGGACACCGAGAACGCGGCGCTGCGCGTCGACTTCGGCACGGCCGCCGCGCCCGTCCCGGCCTACGAGCAGCGGCTGCGCTCGCTGTGGCACCACCATGTGAACACCAGCGACCTTCAGTACGCGGGCTACTACCGCGACTGGACGCTGGTGTGCGTCGGCGACGTCTTCGACGCGCCCGAACTCGGTCCGCGCTTCATGGATGTGAGCGTGCGCAGTCGGCGCACCTCCTATCGGGACCTCTCGCGGGGCCTGCGCGGCCACGTGGTCCGCCTCACCGACGCGCTGCATCTCGTGGCGCCGGCCCCGGCCGGTCTGGCGCCCATCGACCGGCTCGTCCTCGATGTGCAGGAGGGCGCGGTCTACGTCGTCTGGCTCTCGCCGCGCGAGTTCGTCGTCGGTGTCACCCTCGACCAGACGCAGGTCGCCCGCGCCGAGGCCCGGTTGCACGGGCTCGCGCACGCGCTGGGCGAGATCACGGCACAGTCGCCGCGCTGAGCGTGCCCCACACCTCCTCGGCGAGCACCTCCACCGTGCGGGCCGCCGTCAACGGGTGCGCCTGGCCGGCGCTGCCCAGCAGATGCACCGGCAGCACCTCGACCGCGGTCTCGTACTCCCGGCAGATCCGGCGCAGTTCGCTCAGCTGGTCGTCGGTCGGCACACCCCGCAGCGCGGTGCGGTGCCAGGCCGCGACGGATCCCCGGAAATCCTCCGTCAGCGCCCGTACCAGCGTGGCGCAGCCCAGCGCGCCGAGCTCCGCGGGCGTCGCGGCGCTGCGTCGCGTCATGGTCCGCCCGGCCACCCGCCGGGTGACCGTGTCGAGGACCGCCAGCGCCTCCCGGAACCGGCGTCGCACCGGTCCCGGCAGATCGGCGGCGGCCTGCTCCGGCTCGGACGGGGACTCGGGCACCGGCCCGGTGAGCTGCGGCGTGGAGGGCTCGGTGCGCCGCGGCACCGCACCCGGGCGCGCTTCCAGCGTCAACGTGTCCATCGCCTGGCGCAGTTCGGTGAGCTGGGCGGTCTGCCGCTCCAGGTCGCGGCGCATCCGCTCGCCCAGCTGGACCAGGTCCTCCTCGCGCCGTACCTCCTCCAGCCGCCTGCCGAGCTGCCGCAGCGCCTCGTCGACGCTCTGCGCGAACGGCCCCTGCCGGTACACCAGCGGCCGGGAGCCGATCGAGCGCGCCAGGCGGTCCTGCATGGGCTGTGACACATGGCCGTTGACCACGAGCAGCGCCTCGAACCGTGCCGGATGCACCGCGTTGCGCAGTCCGTGCACATGGGCGGCGATCCGTTCCGCGTCGCCTGCGAGGAGGACGGAGCGGGTGAGGATCACCGCGAGATAGGTGTTGGGGGCGGGGGCGAGCCAGTACAGCACCTCCTCGTCGGTGTCCGGCGGGGAGGACACCCGGGCCGGAACCGGGTCGCTGGAGGCGATGCGCCACTGCCCCAGGTCGAGGGCCTTGTGCACGTCCGCCGTGACCTCCCGCTTCGAGACCTTCTCGTGGAGGAAGCTCACCGCCTCCAGTACGGCCGCGGCGGTCACCTCCCGTACGGCGCCGTCGCGGTCCTCGCTGAGCTGCCAGGCCTGGCGGCAGGTCCTGAGCACCTCGCGGGGTACGCCCTCGGTCAGCTCGTACAGCAGCCGCAGCGCGTCCGGGCCGAACGGTCCGGAGGACCGGCGCGGCCGCGGAACGCTCCGGTCGGGGCCCGCCCCGACGTAGGCGGCGACCAGTTCCCCGGTGAGGCGCTCGCTGAAGCCGGTCGGCCACAGCTGCACCACTCGTTCGTGCACGCTCGCCCGCAGCGCCTGGAGTCCGTCCGGCGAGACGCAGAACACCAGGAGACCGCCGCGGCTCGCATAGATGTTGACGAGGCGTTCGAAGGCGTCCACGAAGGTGCGCCGGTTCTCCTCGGGCCAGTCCAGAACCTTCTCCAGGGAGTCCATCAGCAGCACATACGGGCTACCCACCCGGCCGTGCAGGAATCCCTGTACCGCGAGCGCGTCGAAGACGCGGTCTATGCCGGCCGCGGCGTACTGCTGTCCGCCGGCCCCGCCCGACGGCCCGATGGCCTCGGTGATGCCGCGCTCGCGCAGTGGCTCGGCGGGCTCCTCGCCGTTCAGCCACTTCCACACCATCCTGGTGAACGGCGGCTCCTGGAGCAGCGCCAGCGCGGTGGCGAAGCGGCGGTGCTCGGTGACCTCGCCCAGTGTGCCGCGCAGGTCCGCGTGGATCACCTCCGGGTCGTAGCGCAGCGCCGACACCACTTTGTCCGGGTCGAGGCTGCGGTCGCGCAGTCCCGCGGCGATCTCGTCGAGTGTGCCCAGGCGCGGATCGCTGCCCTGTTCGCCGACGCGGTTGGCGGTCACGTACGCGTAGTAGTCCCGGACCAGTTCCTCGAAGGCGCGGCGTCCGCGGGAGGTGTCGCCGGGGCCGCGCAGCCGGTCCCGGTACATCCGGCCCATGTCCTGGGCCGGTTCGTCCACGATCCACATCGCGGGGCCGTCCGGGCGCGCGCCGAGCGCGGCGTACACCTCGCGCAGGGCGTGGCTCTTGCCCAGCCCGAAGTCGCCGACCAGGGCGATCGTCCTCCCGCGCCGGCCACCGACGGGACGTTCGGTGAGGTAGTCGTCGACGAGTTGGGAGAGCTCTTCGAGGGTCGGCGTGCCGACGGTCGCGTTTCCGGAGTCCGCCGCTTCGACCGGCGCGGCCCCGAGGTCGGCCGAGGGGCCGAGGCGCACGACTGGGATCAGCGGGAAGGGGTTGTCGTGCCAGATGTCTCCACTGACTGAGGCCACGATGGCACTCCTCGTGTTTCCGATGACGTCGATGCGAGGGGCGGGCGGGTGCGGGTGCGGGGGTGCGGGGCCGGGTCAGGAGCCCGTGGACGGGCCGGGCGGATGGGGCAGCGCGGTGGGGCCGGGTGTGGTGCGCCGCAGGGTCGCCAGGTCCGGACCGGACCGTCCCGACGTGTGCCGGGTGAGCTCGTCGGCGGTGATCCGCACGGGTCTTCCCGCGTGTCGTTGTCCTTCGGCCACCGCGTGGAAGACGCGCCGCAACTCCCGTACGTCGGCGGGCTGCCACTGTTCGTGGGCCCGGAGCAGCTCGTCCCTGAGGCCCTGCGCGGTCCGAGGGGGTGCGCTGTCCGGGTCGGGATGGCCCGAGCGGGCGCTCTGGCTGAATTTCAAGGTGTCCTCCGGCCTGAGGCTGCCGAGTGCGAGGTGGGTGACCGCGGCGCTGGGCAGCAGCTCCGCGACCACCTCGTTCGCCGTCTCGGTCGTTCCATGGCTGACTTCGACGAGAAGTACGATCCGGCTCTGTGCATGACTCAAGCAGGTCTTGAGGAATCTGGTCCGCACACCCACGTCCTTCCAGTCGATGTGGGGAACCACGGCGAACAGCAGTGCGTCGTGCTGGGCCAGCAGGGCGCTGATCGCGTTGAACGCCTTCAGCGGGGATTCCTGGGACAGCGCCGGATCGAGTCCGGCGCCGGCCAATTGCGTGCGCAGTGTGGCGACGACCTTGTCGCGGATGGTGGCGTTGATGGTCGGGGTCGACGCGAAGTCGCCGTTCTCGTCGATGCTGATGGCGCGGCCGTCGTTGCCGTACCCGGCGGTCATCGCGACGATGTGCCGCGGCGGACGGCGGGTGCCGGGCGGCGCGGTGCGGACCAGCTCGTTCAGCCGCGCGATGTACTGTCCGGCCCGGTAGATGCACTGGTGGATGAGGGTGGTCTTGCCCATGCCGACCGGCCCGGTCACCACCACCAGGCGCCCTTGGTCCACGCCGGGCGTGACCAGGTCCGCGAGTCTGAGCAGGCACTGCTCGAAGAGGTCCAGCTGCTCCCGCGCGTGGTCGACGTCCACCCACTGGCCGGCGTGGCTCTCGTCCTCCCACGGCACCAGCGGGTGGTCGTCCCTCGGCGGGACGGCGAAGCCCGGCAGGCTCTGTCTGCTGCCCGGTACGTACACCCCGTACGGGTTGTCCTGGATCGGCGCGTTCATGCGGACGCTCCCGGGGTCGCGGGAGCGGGGCGTGCCCGCAAAGTACGCCATCTCCAGTACAGCGCACGGCCGTTGAGGTCCGACACGGTGCGCAGCTGCCGCTCCACGGACTGCCGTACGCCCTGTGCCTCCTGGGCGCGAGCGCCCTGGCCGAGGAACGCGCCGTCGCGGGCGCTCGGGAGCGGACAGGCCAGCGGCAGCTCAACGGCCAGTCGCCGGGCGGTGTCGCGCCGTGCGCCGGGTCCGGGCACCTGGAGGAGGGGACCGATCAGCGCGTCACGCGCGGCGAGCACCACCGTGTGGTCGGCGTCGGGCCGGCGCTCGTAGTTCGCCAGGTACTCCCCCGCCGCTGTCCGGAACGCCGCCGCGCCGGAGCCCAACTGCTGGGTGAGCCGCCGTCGTTCCGCCGACACGCGCTCCGAGAACTGTCCGCCGAGGGTGAGCAGGGCGCCGGCCCCGAGCAGGGGCAGCGACTTCAGGAACGTCACGAACCAGCCGTCCTCCGCGGTGCCGCCGGCCGCCGCGCCCGGGGTGTCGGATTCGGCCGCCATCAGCGCGGAGCACGCCCGTCCGAAGTCGTCCTGGCTCCGCTCGGCCCACTTCTCCAGCGTCATGCGTCCACCGGCCGCGGTGGGTACGACCGTGTCCTGGGCCGTCGCGCCGGCCTTCAGCAGACCGAGGCGTACGGCGGCCGTGACGAGGTCGCCGCGGTGCGCGGTGTCGAGGCAGTACACGAGTTGGGCGTCGCGCTCCCCGGATGCCCCGGGCGCCGCGAACGCCGGGGTGGGGGTGACGCCCCACCACATGAGTACCCCGAACAGCACGAGTGCCCCGACGGCGACCGCCGTGCGCGTCGCCCGTAAGTCGTGCCCCATCCCCTGCCCCATGCGGACTCTCCCCGTCCGGCGACTGCCGTGCGCCGGTTCCCTCGACTGGCTCCCCTGCCGGTACGGACAGCGGTTACGCCGGGGACCGGCCGTTCGCCAACGGCTCCGGCACCGGCGGCTTTTCGCATGGGGAGGGACGCTCGTCGTCCGCGTCGAGTTCCCGGTGGCCGCGCCTTCGCCGCAGGCTCGGTGGATGTGCCAGCAGTACGTGTGACGTGCCGTACAGCAGGTTGACGGTGACCACGGCGGGGCCGACGGTGGCGACCGTGCCCGGGAAGTCACGCTCAAGGGTGAGCGCGATGAGGACGGCCGTGATGCCGTTCTGCTGACTGAGCCCGAGCGCGATCCAGTCCCGCCGCTCAAGACCCCGTACGAACAGGGGCATGACCCCCAGCGCCACCACCGCCTGCGCTCCGAACGCGGCCACGCCCAGTACGAACCCCGTCAGCAGCGACACGCCTTGGGCGAGGAACAGTCCGAGGGCAAGGAACGCGGCCAGGAACGCGCCGCCGACCGCGCGGTCGAGCACCTTGCCGAACGCCGCCGTACGCACCACGAGTCCGGCCACGGCCACCGCGAGCATCAGCATGTTCCCCGCGGCGAGCACCAGCATCGCCACGACCAGCAGCCCCGCCGAAGCCGCCCCGGCACTCCGGGCGCGCGGCGAGGCGGACACCGTGGCCGCCACCCTCCGGCCGGCCCACCACAGGAGCAACACCCCTGCCAGCAGTGCGGCGTTCAGGGCGAGCCCGGTCGCGTAACCGCGCGCGCCGCCGCCCGCGACCGCCGGTGTGCCCTCGTACCCCGCCTTCGTATAGGCGTAGCTCGCGACATACAGCGTCAGCAGTACCGTCATCGGGTCGTCGAACGACGCCCACGCCGTCAGCAGTGAGCGGGCGCGCGGCGACATGCGTCCACTTCTGGAGAGGGCGGCGACGGACAGCGGGTCGATCTGGGCGACCGCGATACCGAGCACCAGGTATTCGGGCCGCCGGAACGACAGCACCATCACACCTGCGATCAGGGCTGCTTTGAGGACGACGCCGAGCGTCACGGCCGCCACCACGCCGGGCACGTCGGAGCGCACGGCTTCGAGGTCGATCGAGTACGTGCTGCCGTACAGGCCGACGGCGAGCAGGAGGCCCGCGCCGAAGAGATAACCGCTGGTGCCGACCAGCGCGGACGGATCCACCGCCAGCCCGGCCAGCAGGCCGAGACCCAGCAGTCCGACCCCGCCGATCACGATGCCGGGAACCGACACCGGCAGCATCCAGGCACGGGCGCGTTCGGATGTCGCCACCGCCACTTCCCCCCTCGGTCCGCTTCTGCCGGGTCTGTTCGGGTTCGCCGCCTCCTGGCACGCAAGCTCGCCCCGCGGCCGTCCGCGGCCGTGGGGCAGATGAATCGTAGGGGTCCCGAGTGCCGCGCGTAAGCCGAACACCGGCCTGCTGTACGGCGGTTGACCGTCGACCCATATGAATATCCGAAGTGGAGCGCCAAGGCCGCGTCGCACGGCCCCCACTTCACGATGCCCGTTCCCGGGCACCGCCGAACGCGAGGCTCGCAGGGCGTCTTGTGCTGTGTTACGTGGAGGTGTGGGGCAGATCTCGTCAGGATGACGTACCTCCACGTCAGAGCTCCGGAATCAATGGTTCCGGTGCCCCCGCAGGACCTCCTCGCATGGCTGATGACCAGGTACGCGACTAGCGTCGTACTAAAATTGAAGGCTTGTTTGGAGCTGGACCGGAATATCCCCAGGCATACCTGCGGGCCCACCAGCTCCCCGGACGCTCCGGGAACAACACGTGAGGACCCGATGGCAGCCCTCCAGCAAGGCCCCGCACTCGCGTTGTCCGACGACGAGGTCCGTGCGGAGTTCGGCGACCGCGGGCGGTTCTCCGCCTCCCCGGCCGCCTCGCCGCGCACGCTCGTCGACATCCTCGATGCCTCCGTTCGGGCGTACGCCGACGAGCCCGCCCTGGACGACGGGCACCGCTGCCTCACCTACCGTGCCCTGGCCGTCGAGGTCGAGGCCCTGCGGCGGCGGCTGAGCGCCGCCGGGGTGGGCCTCGGCGACCGGGTCGGTGTCCGGGTCCCCTCCGGCACCAATGAGCTGTACGTCGCGATCCTCGCCGTACTGGCCGCCGGCGCCGCCTATGTCCCGGTGGACGCCGAGGACCCGGACGAGCGCGCCGAGCTGGTGTTCGGCGAGGCGGAGGTGCGCGCGGTCCTCGGGGCCGGGCACGAGCTGACCGTGACCGGCCGCTCCGACGTCCCGGCCGCGCGGCCCGGTGTCGAGCACGACGCGTGGATCATCTTCACCTCCGGCTCCACCGGCAGGCCCAAGGGCGTGGCCGTCAGTCACCGCAGCGCCGCCGCCTTCGTCGATGCCGAGGCCGGCCTCTTCCTCACCGAGGATCCGATCGGCCCCGGCGACCGGGTCATGGCGGGCCTCTCCGTCGCCTTCGACGCCTCCTGCGAGGAGATGTGGCTGGCCTGGCGGTACGGCGCCTGTCTGGTGCCCGTGCCGCGCTCCCAGGTGCGCAGTGGCGCCGACCTGGGGCCCTGGCTGGTCGAACAGGAGATCAGCGTCGTCTCGACCGTGCCGACGCTCGCCGCGCTCTGGGAGCCGGAGACCCTCAACGACGTACGGCTGCTGATCTTCGGCGGCGAGGCCTGCCCGCCCGAGCTGGTGCAGCGGCTCGTGACGGAGGGACGGGAGGTCTGGAACACCTACGGGCCGACCGAGGCGACCGTCGTCGCCTGTGCCTCCCTGATGACCGGCGAGGAGCCGGTCCGCATCGGGCTGCCGCTGAACGGCTGGGAGCTGGCCGTCGTCGACGAGGCCGGGGAACTGGTGCCGATGGGCGGCAGCGGGCAGCTCGTGATCGGCGGGGTCGGGCTGGCCCGGTACCTCGACGCCGAGAAGGACGCGGAGAAGTACGCGCCGCTGGACTCGCTGGGCTGGGAGCGGGCGTATCGCAGCGGCGACCTCGTCAAGGCGGAGCCCGAAGGGCTGATCTTCCTCGGACGGGCCGACGAGCAGATCAAGCTCGGCGGACGCCGGATCGAGCTCGGTGAGGTGGATACCGCACTCCAGGCCCTGCCGGGCGTGGCGGGGGCCGCGGCGGCCGTCCGCACGGCCCGCGGCGGCAACCAGCTCCTCGTCGGCTATGTCGTCACCCAGGACGGCTGGGACCACGCCACCGCCGTCGAGAAGCTGCGCGCCGAGCTGCCCGCCGCCCTGGTGCCACTGCTCGCCCCGGTCGACGACCTGCCCACCCGCACCTCCGGCAAGGTCGACCGGAACGCGCTGCCCTGGCCTCTGGAGGGCCTGGAGACCGGCGGTGCGAAGGAACAGCTCTACGGCACCGAGGCCTGGCTCGCCGAGCAGTGGAGCGAAGTGCTCGGCATCCCCGTCGCCGGCGCGGCCGACGACTTCTTCGCGATCGGCGGCGGCAGCCTGGCCGCCGCCCAGCTGACCACGAAGCTGCGCACCCGCTATCCCAGCGCGGCCGTGCTCGACATCTACCAGCAGCCCGTCCTGCGCAAGCTGGCCCGGCACCTGGAGAAGTCCGCGCAGGACGACGGCGCCGCGCGGACCGTCGCGCCGGTGCCGGTGCAAACCAAGGTGGCGCAGCTGCTCCTGCTGGTCCCGCTGTTCACCCTGCTCGGACTGCGCTGGACCGTGGCGCTGGCCGCGCTCGGGAACGTACTGCACTGGTTCGGCCCGTATCCGTGGGCGCCGAGCGCGTCGTGGTGGCTCGTCGCCGCCGGGACGCTCGTCTTCTTCAGCCCGCCGGGGCGGCTCGCGATCGCGGCGGGCGGTGCGCGGCTGCTGCTGCGCGGTGTCGGGCCCGGCCGTTACCCGCGTGGCGGAAGCGTCCATCTGCGGCTGTGGACGGCCGAGCGGCTCGCCGAGTTCAGTGGCGCGACCTCGCTCACCGGCTCCTGGCTGGAGCGGTACGCCCGTGCCCTGGGCGCCAAGGTCGGTGCGGACGTGGATCTGCACTCGCTGCCGCCGGTGACCGGCATGCTCAAGCTGGGCCGGGGTGCCGCCGTCGAGTCCGAGGTGGACCTGTCGGGGCACTGGCTGGACGGTGACCGGCTGGAGATCGGCGCGCTGAAGGTGGGCGCCGGTGCGGTGGTCGGGACGCGCAGCATGCTCTTCCCGGGGGCGCGGGTCGGCAAGCGGGCCGAGGTGGCCCCGGGTTCCGCCGTGGCCGGGCAGATTCCGACCGGGCAGCGCTGGGCCGGGGCGCCCGCGGTCAAGCTCGGCAAGGCGAAGCGGGCCTGGCCCAAGGAGCGGCCGCAGCGCGGCACGTACTGGCGGGCGATGTACGGGGCGACCGGGTTCGCGCTGACCGCGCTGCCCCTGCTCGCGGGTGTCGCCGCGCTCCTCGTGGGCCATGTGTTCGTGGGCGCGGACGCCGGGCTCGGCGAGGCCCTGCGCGGTGCCGCGCTCGCCCTGGTGCCGGCGACGCTCGCCTTCGGTCTCGCGTACGCGCTGCTGCTCCTGATCGCCGTACGGCTGCTGAGCCTGGGGCTGCGCGAGGGCACGCATCCGACGCACAGCCGCATCGGCTGGCAGTCCTGGACGGTCACCCAGCTGATGGACCGGTCCCGGCAGACGCTGTTCCCGCTGTACGCCGGGTTGATCACGCCGGTGTGGCTGCGGCTGCTCGGTATGAAGATCGGGCGGGGCGCCGAGGTCTCCACCGTCCTCGCGCTGCCCAGTCTCACCACCGTCGGAGAGGGCGCCTTCCTCGCGGACGACACGCTGACCGCGCCGTATGTGCTCGGGGGCGGCTGGATGCGGATCGGGCGGGCCGAGATCGGCCGCCGGGCGTTCCTCGGCAACTCCGGGATGACCGCGCCGGGCCGCAGCGTGCCGGACGGCGGTCTGGTCGGGGTGCTGTCGGCGACGCCGAAGAAGGCGAAGAAGGGCAGCTCGTATCTGGGGCTGCCGCCGGTCAAGCTGCCGCGCTCGACACAGGACGGCGACCAGAGCCGTACGTACGACCCGCCCGCGCACCTGCTGTGGGCGCGCGGCCTGGTCGAGCTGTGCAGGATCGTGCCGGTGTTCTGCTCGGCGGCCCTGGCCGTGCTGACCGTGGCCGCGCTCAGCGCGCTGGGGGCATGGGCCTGGGCGCTCGCCGGGCTCGTGCTGCTCGCCGTGGGCGCGCTCGCGTGCGTCCTGTCCATCGTGGCGAAGTGGGTGCTCGTGGGCCGGCACCGGGCCGGTGAGCACCCGCTGTGGAGCGGATTCGTCTGGCGCAACGAGCTCGCCGACACCTTCGTCGAGGTCGTGGCCGTGCCGTGGCTGGCCGGATCCGTGCCCGGTACGCCCCTGATGACGGCGTGGCTGCGCGGGCTCGGCGCCCGGATCGGCCGGGGCACCTGGGTCGAGAGCTACTGGCTGCCCGAGACGGACCTGGTGACGCTGGAGGACGCGGCGACGGTGAACCGTGGCTGTGTCCTGCAGACCCACCTCTTCCACGACCGGATCTTGCGGACGGATACTGTGGTCCTCCGTGAGGGCGCCACCCTGGGCCCGGGCGGAATCGTCCTGCCCGGCAGCACCGTCGGGGCCCGCTCCACCCTGGGTCCCGCGTCGCTGGTGATGGCGGCGGAGTCCGTTCCCGACGACACCCGCTGGCTGGGCAATCCGATCGAGGCATGGCGTTCATAGAAGACGTGATCGGATCGGATACGAAGGGCGGTACAGCGGCACGTCGTACGAGCACAGGGCAGGGAGCAGACGCAGCAGTGAGCGTTCAGCAGACAGTGGGATCGGACCCGTACTTCCCGGTCAACGGTGATCCCCGTTACCGGGTGCACCGGTACGAGCTCGCGCTGGACTACCGCCCCGGCCCGAACCGGCTCTCCGGCACCGCTCGCCTCAACGCCATAGCGGGCCGTGCACCGCTCGCCGAGTTCCAGCTGAACCTGGCCGACTTCCGGATCGGCCGGGTCCGCGTCGACGGCAAGGCACCGCACTACACGCACCGCGGCGGCAGGCTGCGCATCCGCCCGCCGAAGCCGATCCGGGCCGGTGCCGCCTTCACCGTCGAGGTGCACTGGTCGGGCAACCCGAAGCCGGTCAACAGCCCCTGGGGCGGGCTCGGTTGGGAGGAGCTGGAGGACGGGGCGCTGGTGGCGAGCCAGCCGGTCGGGGCGCCGTCCTGGTACCCGTGCAACGACCGTCCGGCCGACAAGGCCTCGTACCAGATCTCGATCACCACACCCTCCGCGTACTCGGTGGTGGCGGGCGGCCGGCTGCTGACCCGTACGACGAAGGCGTCGACGACGACCTGGGTCTACGAGCAGGCGGCGCCGACGTCCAGCTATCTGGTCGGCCTGTCGATCGGGAAGTACCAGACGGTGCTGCTCGGCGACCCGGGCCTCGGCGGCGTACCGCAGTCCGGGCATCTGCCGGTGCATCTGCTCGCCGAGTTCTCCCGGGACTTCGCCCGGCAGCCCGCGATGATGGAGCTGTTCGAGGAGCTCTTCGGGCCGTATCCGTTCAGCGAGTACGCGGTGGTGGTGACGGAGGAGGAACTCGATGTCCCCGTCGAGGCACAGGGGTTGTCGACGTTCGGCGCCAACCACGTGGACGGGTCGCGGGGTTCGGAGCGGCTGGTCGCGCACGAGCTGGCGCACCAGTGGTTCGGCAACAGCGTCTCCATCGCGGACTGGCGGCACATCTGGCTGAACGAGGGCTTCGCGAAGTACGCGGAGTGGCTGTGGTCGGAGCGCTCGGGCGGCCGCACGGCACAGCAGCACGCCGCCACCGCGCACCGGAAGCTGTCCGCACTGCCGCAGGACCTGGTCCTGTCCGACCCCGGCCGCAAGCTGATGTTCGACGACCGGCTCTACGAGCGCGGCGGGCTCACCCTGCACGCGCTGCGCCACGCGATGGGCGACGACGCGTTCTTCCGCATGCTGCGCGGCTGGGCGACCCTGCACCGGGGCGGAGCGGTCACCACGGCGGCCCTCAGCGCGCACGTCTCCCGCTACACGGCCGAACCCCTGGACGACGTGTTCGCGGCCTGGCTGTACGAGCCGACGCTCCCGCCGCTGCCGACGCCCGGCGCACCGGTTCCGGCGCGGCCCTCCTACCCGCCGACGAACGCCGACTCGGCCTAGGCACAATGGCCGTCATGACCAGTCGTTCGTCCTGTCCCTGTGGGCTTCCCGAGCCCTATGTGAAGTGCTGTGGGCGGTTCCACCGCGGTGAGGCCGCGGCGCCGACCGCGGAGGCGCTGATGCGGTCGCGCTACAGCGCCTTCGTGAAGGAGGACGAGGGGTACCTGCTGCGCACCTGGCATCCGAGGACGCGGCCGGTGCGGGTGGAGTTCGACGCCGGGATGCGGTGGACCGGCCTGGAGATTCTCGCCACGAGTGACGGGTCGGCGTTCCACTCCACGGGCACCGTCACCTTCCGGGCCTCCTACCGGGGCGGCACGCTGCACGAGCGCAGCCGGTTCGAGCGGGTCGACGGTGCCTGGGTCTACGTCGACGGAGACTTCGCCGAGTAGCCGTCAGGGCGCGAGGATGTCCAGTTCGTGCAGCGCGCCGACCGTGATCTCGCGGGTGAGTTCCTCCGCGCGGACGGCGTCGCCCTCGCGGACGGCCTCCGCGACCTTGACGTGCAGGGTGACGGCCGCGGGGTCGGGGTCCTCGAACATGACTTCGTGGTGGGTACGGCCCGCCAGGACCTCCGTGACGACGTCACCGAGGCGGGCGAACATCTCGTTGCCCGACGCGTTGAGGATCACCCGGTGGAAGGCGACGTCATGGACGAGGTACCCCTCCAGCTGATGGCCGCGTGACGTCGCGACCATGCCGAGCGCGCACTCGGTGAGCTCGGCGCACTGCTCCGCGGTGGCGTGGCGGGCGGCCAGGCCGGCGGCGACGGGTTCGACGGCGGACCTCAGCACGGTGAGTGAACGCAGCTGGTGGGGGCGGTCGGCGCCGGCCAGCCGCCAGCGGATGACCTGAGGGTCGTACACGTTCCACTCGGCCTTGGGGCGGACCGTCACGCCGACGCGGCGGCGGGACTCGACGAGGTACATGGATTCGAGCACCCGGACCGCCTCGCGCATCACGGAGCGGGACACCTCGAAGCGCTGCGCGAGCTCGTCCGTCCGCAGCACGCTGCCCGGCGGGTACTCACCCGCCGTGATCGCCGGCCCGAGGCATTCCAGTACATGTCCGTGCAGCCCCCGGCCCCGTGTGCTCATGGAGCCAGCGTACGAGGATGCCGCCGGGAACAAAAAGTCAGACTTATATGTCACAGACTCTTGAATTCGTCGTACCTAATGAGTTTCAGTGTCGTCGACATCAGATGTCGACGAAGACAGCGAGAGCACGATGCAGCTAGTGCGTACCCCCCACGTGGTCGTGGTCATGGGCGTCGCAGGCACCGGCAAGACCACGATCGGTCCCCTGCTTGCGGCCCGGCTCGGCGTTCCCTACGCCGAGGGCGACGACTTCCACCCGCAGGCCAACATCGACAAGATGACGGCCGGGCACCCACTGACCGACGAGGACCGGTGGCCCTGGCTGGACGCGATCGGCCGCTGGGCGCACGACCGGGCGGGACTCGGCGGGGTGGTCAGCAGCTCGGCGCTCAAGCGCGGCTACCGGGACCGGCTGCGGGCGGCGGCCCCCGGCGTCGTCTTCGTCCACCTCACCGGTGACCGGAAGCTCATCGAGGACCGGATGTCGCACCGCCAGGGGCACTTCATGCCGACGGCGCTCCTGGACTCCCAGTTCGCCACCCTGCAGCCGCTGGAGGCGGACGAGGCGGGTGTCGCCGTGGACGTGTCGGGCGACCCCGGGGAGATCACCGAGCGGGCCGTGGCCGCGCTCCGGGCTCTCGCCCAGCCCGCGCAGTAGCCCCCTCCTCCCCCCCTCCTCGCAGTAACCCCCTTACCTACTCAGGCCTTTCTCAAAGCAAGGGAACCACCGTGACCAGACTCAGCGTCGAGATGCTGGCAGCGGACGCCGTCGAGCCGATCACCTCGGCCGGCCATGCCCAGCTGGGCATCGCCGTGCTGGCCGGCATCGCCGTCATCGTCCTGCTCATCACCCAGTTCAAGCTGCACGCATTCCTGGCCCTGACCATCGGCTCACTCGCCCTCGGCGCGTTCGCCGGAGCACCGCTCGACAAGACGATCGTCAGCTTCACCACCGGACTGGGCACCACCGTCGCCGGCGTCGGCGTCCTGATCGCCCTCGGCGCGATCCTCGGCAAACTGCTCGCCGACTCCGGTGGCGCCGACCAGATCGTCGACACCATCCTCGCCAAGGCCGGCGGACGCGCCATGCCCTGGGCGATGGTGCTCATCGCCTCCGTCATCGGCCTGCCGCTGTTCTTCGAGGTCGGCATCGTCCTGCTGATACCGGTCGTCCTGATGGTCGCCAAGCGCGGCAACTACTCCCTGATGCGCATCGGCATCCCGGCCCTCGCCGGCCTGTCCGTCATGCACGGCCTGATCCCGCCGCACCCCGGCCCGCTGGTCGCCATCGACGCGGTCGGCGCCAACCTCGGCATCACCCTCGCGCTCGGCGTCCTGATCGCCATCCCGACGGTGATCATCGCGGGCCCGGTGTTCTCGAAGTACGCGGCCCGTTGGGTGGACGTCCCGGCCCCCGACGGCATGATTCCGACCCGTGCCTCCGCGGACCTGGAGAAGCGCCCCGGCTTCGGCGCCACCCTCGCCACGATGCTGCTGCCGGTCGTCCTGATGCTGTCCAAGGCCCTGGTCGACATCATCGTCGACGACCCCACCCACATGGTCCAGCGCGTCTTCGACGTCATCGGCTCCCCGCTCATCGCCCTGCTCACCGCCGTCATAGTCGGCATGTTCACCCTCGGCCGCGCGGCCGGCTTCACCAAGGACCGCCTGGCGACCACGGTCGAGAAGTCGTTCGCCCCCATCGCCGGCATCCTCCTCATCGTCGGCGCCGGCGGCGGCTTCAAGGCGACCCTCATCGACTCCGGCGTCGGCCAGATGATCCTGGACATCTCCAAGGACTGGTCCATCCCCGCCCTCCTGCTCGCCTGGCTGATCGCCGTGGCCATCCGCCTGGCGACCGGCTCGGCGACGGTGGCCACCATCTCGGCGGCCGGTCTGGTCGCCCCGCTGGCCGCCGACATGTCGACCGCCCACACCTCCCTCCTCGTCCTGGCCATCGGCGCCGGCTCGCTCTTCTTCAGCCACGTCAACGACGCCGGATTCTGGCTGGTCAAGGAGTACTTCGGCCTCAACGTCGGCCAGACCATCAAGACCTGGTCCGTCATGGAGACGATCATCTCGGTGGTGGCCGGCGGACTGATCCTGCTGCTCTCGCTCGTGATTTAGGGGTACGGGAATGGCTCACCCTCTCTTCGACATCAGCGGTCGTACGGCCCTGGTCACCGGCTCCAGCCGGGGCATCGGGCTCGCCCTCGCGCGGGGCCTCGCGGAGGCCGGCTGCACGGTCGTCCTCAACGGACGGGACACCGAACGCCTCACCCAGGCAGCCGCCGAGCTGCCCGGTGACGTCCATACGGCCGCGTTCGACGTGACCGACGGCCCCTCGGTGGCCGCCGGGATAGCGGATGTCGAGGAGCGGGTGGGCCCGCTGGACATCCTGGTCAACAACGCGGGCATGCAACTGCGTGCCCCGCTCCTGGAGTTCACGGACTTCGACTGGCACCGGATCCTGGACACCAACCTCACCAGCGCGTTCCTGGTCGGCCGTGAGGCGGCCCGCCGGATGACGGAACGCGGCCAGGGCAAGATCATCAACATCTGCTCGCTGCAGAGCGAGGTGGTCCGCCCCGGCATCGCGCCGTACGCGGCGACCAAGGGCGCCCTGAAGATGCTCACCAAGGGCATGTGCGCGGACTGGGGCCCGTTGGGCGTGCAGGTCAACGGCCTCGGCCCCGGCTACATCGAGACCGAGCTGACCAGGCCCCTGGTCGAGGACGAGGAGTTCAGCGCCTGGGTACGACGGCGCACCCCGGCCGGCCGCTGGGGCCGCACCGAGGACCTGGTCGGCGGGGTGCTCTTCCTCGCCTCCCCCGCCGCGGACTTCGTCGGCGGGCAGGTGCTGTACGTCGACGGCGGCATGACGAGCGTGCTGTGACCTCCAGGGAGACTGTGATGCTGGGTTGCGTGATCCACGGTCAGGGCGACCTGCGCGTGGACGAGTTGCCGGCCCCCGAGCCCGGCCCCGGCCAGGCACTGGTGGCCGTCCGCTACGGCGGGGTCTGCGGGTCCGACCTGCACTACTGGCGACACGGCGGGGTCGGCGACTTCCGCCTCGCGGAGCCGATGGTGCTCGGGCACGAGGTGGTCGGGACGGTCGTCTCGTACGGTGACGGAGCCTCAGGTCCGGCGGTGGGTACGGCTGTTGCGGTGCACCCGGCGACCCCGTGCGGGGTGTGTCCGGAGTGCGCGGACAGTCGGCGGAACGTCTGCCGGGACACGCGCTACCTCGGCAGCGCGGCCCGCACACCGCACGTCCAGGGCGGATTCGCGGCCCAAGTGGCCGTACCCGCCGAACAGTTGAGGCCACTCCCGGCCGGCCTCGAACTGCGCCGGGCGGCCCTCGCCGAGCCGCTGTCCGTCGCACTGCACGCGGTACGGCGGGCCGGGACCATGGCGGGCCGGCACGTGCTGGTGACGGGGGCCGGGCCCATCGGCTGCCTCGTGGTGGCCGCCGCGAAGGCCGCGGGCGCCGCGCGGATCACGGTCACGGATCTGCTGCCGCAGGCACTGGCATACGCCGTGTCGGCCGGCGCGGACGCGGTCGTACGGGCCGACGATCCCGCCGATCCCTCCTGGCCCTCCGAGGTCGACGTCGCCATCGAGGCGTCCGGTGTCGCCGCGGGCCTCGACAGCTGCCTCCGCCTCGTGCGGCGCGGCGGGGTCGTCGTCCAGCTCGGCATGCTGCCGCCCGGGCAGAGCCCCTTCGCGGGGAACCTGGTGGTGAGCCGGGAGATCGAGCTGCGCGGCGCCTTCCGCTTCGACACGGAGTTCGACGACGCGCTGGCCCTGCTCGCGGTCGAGTCCTCGTTCGACGACCTCGTCAGCGCGGTGGTCCCCGTCCGGGACGCGGAGTCGGCGTTCGCGCTCGCCGCCGACCGGAACAAGTCCTGCAAGGTGCTGCTCGATTTCGCCTCCTGAGCACCTGCCGAACACCTCCTGAGTACCTCTTTGTGCCTGCTTTCGCATCCTCGGCGGACCGCCTTCCCGAACCGGCACGGGCGGTCCCATCATGAGGAGACCCCCGGGCTGCGCGCGACCACCGACCCGAAGCGGCATGTCCCCGGGGCGATCTCAACGGGGGCGTCATGGCGTTATCGCTCGGGGTGCGCATCGCTGGGCTGTTCGTCACCGGAGCACTGGCCGTCACGGTGGCGGCCGCGTGCGGGGGTGGCGGGGGCGGCCCGTCGGCTGGGGGTGGCAGCAGCGACACGAGCGTGCCCAGTGGGGTGTCGGACGGCGGTCAGGGGACGGGGACCGGAGGATCCACCCCCACGTGGCGGCCGTCGGGCGACAGCGGGGCCGAGGGCTCAGTTGGCTCCGGGAGCTCCAACGGCACTGATGGTTCCGGGAGTTCGGGCGGGAGTGGAAGTCCGGGCGGGGGCGGGGGCGGGCATCTCGACGGCCCCGCGTGGCTCCCCCTGGGACCGCACTCGCCCAACACCGATGTCGCGCCCGACCCGCAGAGCGTCTACGACGGCCTCCGCCAGGCCCCTTCCGACTGCGAGACCATTCTCAAGAGCATTCCGGCGGAGGCCGACTGGCAAGTGCTCCACGGCCTGGCCAGCGCCTGCGCTGCCGTCCAGGGCCTGGGCGGCAGCTGGGCCGACGCTGCCTCGGACTACGCCGCGACCGGCGGCGGGATCAACACCTGCAAGGACCGCGCCGCCTACGCCGTACTCGGCGGCATCCTGCAGTTCCACAAGCAACACCCCACGGCCACAGCGCGGTTGAAGGGCTCCTCCGGCGGTACCGAGGCCTGCGACTTCGAGATCACCGCGGTCGACGTGGGCGGCGACGGTGAGGCGAAGCCGGGCGAGACCATCACGATCGAGCTGCACGGCACGTACTACAACCTCGGGGAGGTGCAGAACGGCGGCACCGTGCTCATCGACGGCAAGCCTCTGGACGCTCCCTGCGCTTTCGTTTCGGGGTCCGGTGACCGGGAGGTCGTCTCCATCGAGGTCCCGAGCCTGGAGACGGGCCAGTACCCGAAGTCCGTCAGCGTGACCGTGCAGTACGGCGATTCGGCGACCAAGGAGAACGCCTTCACCCTCGTGGCTCCCGACACGGGCGGCTCACCCGACAGCGGCTCCCCCTCGGCCACCCCGTGAGCGGCCGCGCCCGGCTGCGGCGTATGCGTACGGCGCTGGCCCGCACCCGGACCAGACTCCACCGCACTCCTCACACTCCCGAGCCTCCACCGCCTCCCGCTCCCGCCCCGACACCCCCCGATCCCGAACCGACCCTCACTCCGCCCACGCCCACGCCCGCGCATGTCGGCCCGAAATGGCTGGAGTTCATCGGCACCGCGGGTTCCCTGCTCTCCCTCTTCACGGCCGTGCTCTTCTACTTCGGCTGGGCCAGCACCGACGCCGAGACGAAGGCCCTGGGGCTGCGGGACACGCTCTTCCGGTTCTCCACGGCCGACTACCTGCTGCGCAGCGTGGACGCCCTGTACATCCCCGTACTCGTGGCGGCCGCCGCCGCGATGGCCGCGACGGCGCTGCACCACTGGGTCCAGCGACATCCCGTGCGGGCCACGGGGGTGCTGCGGGTCCTGCGGCACGCCTGGGTGGCCGCGCTGCTGCTGGTGGCGCTGTATCCGCTGGCCAGGGATGTACTGGACCTGGTCATCCCGCTGGTGGCGATCGTCGCCGTACTGCTCGGCGCGTACGCGCACACGCGCCCGGAGCCGGCCGGGCCGCCGTCCGCCGACCGCTACCGGGCGGCACGGATCTGGGGTCCCGCCCTGCTGGTGGCCGTCGTCTCGCTGTTCTGGGCGGTGTCCGCGTACGCCGGGATCGTGGGCCGGGGCCGGGCCGAGGAGACGACCGCCACCGTGGCCGACGGGTTCCCGGCCGTGGTCGTGTTCAGCAAACAGGACCTGCTCATCACGGGCGGCGGCAGCTGTGTCTCGGTCGTCGCGGAGAAGGGCAGCCCCTATCACTACCGCTATGCCGGGCTGCGGCTGTTCCATGTCTCGGGCGACCGGCTGTTCCTCGTGCCGCGGCACTGGGCACCGTGGGACGGCACCCTCTATGTGCTGCGGGAGGGGGATCCAGGGCTGCGCGTCGAGTACGTCAGCGGGCTCACGTATCGCGCGAAGGAGTGCCAGGAGGCGCTGTCCAAGCCCTGACCGGCGGCCCTGCTCAGGGCCGCCGGACAGCCGTACTCGGGCGACCGGACTCAGGACCGCCGGACGACCGGGCTCAGGGCCGCCAGAGCGGATGCTCGCTCTCCGCCCACTCCTGGCTCACCGACCCCGTCCGCAGTCCCTCGCGGGCCTCCGGGTCGCCCAGCGCCATGCCGATGTGGCCCGCGAGGACGATGCCGATCGTCAGGGCCAGCCAGTCGTGGACGAAGGTCGCCGAGGTGCGCCACATCAGCGGCGTGAGATGGGTGAACCACATCAGCAGGCCCGTGCCGAGCATCACCAGCGTGGCACCGGCGATCCAGGCCGCGTAGATCTTCTGTCCGGCGTTGAACTTGCCCGCGGGGCGCGACTTCGGACGCTTGTCGCGCCGCAGGGCCGCGCGCAGCCACACCCGGTCGTGCGGCCCGAAGCGGTTCAGGAAGCCCAGGTCGGAGCGGAAGGCGCGGGAGGCCAGGCCCGCGAGGACCGGCAGGGGGAGCAGCACGCCCGCCACTTCGTGGATCCTGACCACGAGCTCACGGCGGCCGACGAGTTCGGCGAACTGGGGGATGTACAGGCAGGCCGCGGTCGCCACGCACACGCCCATCAGCAGGGCGGTCACGCGGTGCACCCAGCGCTCGGCGTGGCTGAAGCGGCGTACGCGGGAGGAATGCGGGGACACCGCGGGGGTGTCGTCAACTCGTGGGTGCATCGTCGCGTCCGTTCGAGCGGCCGACCCACGCGTCCACGTCATAGCCCCGGTTCTCCCAGTACCCGGGACGGACGTCCTCGGTGACGGTGATGCCGGAGAGCCATTTGGCGGACTTGTAGAAGTACATGGGGGCTACGTAGAGGCGGACGGGGCCGCCGTGGTTGTGGCCGAGGGGCTTGTCCTGCATGCGCAGGGCGACCAGGACGTCGGCACGACGCGCCTGCTTCAGCGTGAGGCTCTCCGTGTACGTCCCGTCGAAGCAGTTGAACCGGATCGCTCCGGCCGAGGACCGCACTCCGGCGGCGTCGAGCAGATGGGACAGGCGTACGCCCTCGAAGGGGGTGCCCGGCACCCGCCAGCCGGTCACGCACTGGACGTCGTGGACGAGGCGGGTCTGGGGCAGGGCGCGCAGGTCGGCCAGGGTGTAGGTCTTGGGGTGGTCGACGAGGCCGTCGATGGTGAGGCGGTAGTCCGCCTCGCTCTTGTGCGGGACGGACGCCGCCACCGAGTAGTAGCGGAAGCCGCCGCCATTGGGGAGCAGGCCGGTCAGGCCGGTGGGGTCCTTCTCGGAGGCGCCGGCGAGGAAGGATTCGAGGCCGCGCTGGAGCGTGGGCGCGGCGAACACGCCCAGCGCGCCGAGTCCGAGCGTGCCGAGCAGCACCCGGCGGCCGATCGGCGCACCGCGCTCCTGCGGACGCTCCCGGTCCGGCTGTTCCGGGCCTTCGGGGTCCCGCTCGCCCGGTCGCTCCGGGCCCCGCTCGGCGGACCGGCCGGGTCCGCGTTCTTCGGGCTGTTCAGGGTTCACTCAATGATTCGAACACCCGCCACCCCCGTGAGGCCAGCGGCGGCGGGTATCCGTCAGATTTCCGTCATCACTTCTTACTCGATGTTGAGGAAGGCATGCTCCAAGTCGTCCGCCTCAGGACACGGACTCGGCCGCCTTGTCCAGCTGGAACGCCTCGTTGCCGAGCCCGATCCGGGCATGTGCCTCGGGCTTGCGGGAGCGCAGCACTAGGCCCTGGACCACGCCGATGACCAGGGCGGCCCCGATGATGGCGGGCAGCCCCCAGCTCAGCGAGGAGTCCGGTCCCGCACCGACCAGGACGTCGAAGTCCTTGACCGTGTAGACCGCGATGACGAGCAGGGCGATGCCCGCGACCGCGGAGGTGGCGAGGCGCCAGGCCTGGGCCCGCGCGGCGCCGCGGCGGGCGAAGAAGACGATGACGGAGAGCGAGGCGGCCGCCATCAGCAGGATGACGCCGAGCGCGCCGATGTTGCCGCCCCAGGTGAACAGGTGCAGCACGGGTGCGGTCGGGTCGCCGGTCGGCTTGTCGTCGGCGACCGCGAAGCCGATCACGCACACCAGGGACACGACGGTCTGCAGCAGCGAGCCGGTGCCGGGGGCGCCGCTCGCGCCGGCCGTACGCCCGAACGCCCGCGGCAGCAGCCCCTCGCGGCCCATGGCGAAGGCGTACCGCGCGACGACGTTGTGGAAGCTGAGCATCGCCGCGAACATGCCGGTCACGAACAGGACGTGCAGGACGTCCGTGAAGGTGCCGCCGAGCCGCGACTCGGTGAGGAAGAAGAGCAGGCCCGCGCTCTGTTTCTGCGAGGCGCCGACGATGCCCGAGGGTCCGGTGGCCACGGTGAGCGCCCAGCAGCTGAGCGCGAAGAAGACGGCGACACCGGCGACGGCGAGGAACATCACGCGCGGCACCAGGATGTGCGGCCGGCTGGTCTCCTCGGCGTAGACGGGGGCCTGTTCGAAGCCGAGGAAGGCCGCGATGCAGAAGCACAGCGCGGTGCCGACCCCGGCGCCGGTGAGGGTGTCCGGGTTGAAGGCGTGCAGCGACAGGCCCTCCTTGGCCGGGTCGGCGACGGCGGCGATGTCGAAGATGACGACGAGGGCCACCTCGATGACCAGCAGCACGCCCAGCACGCGCGCGTTGACGTCGATCTTCAGCCAGCCGAGCGCGCCGACGAACAGCACGGCCGCCAACGCCGGTATCCACCAGGCGACTTGGAGGTCGAGGTAGGTGGAGCACAGCCCGGACACCTCGAAGCCGAAGATGCCGTAGATGCCGACCTGGAGCGCGTTGTACGCGACCAGCGCGACCAGTGCCGCGCCGGCGCCCGCGGTGCCGCCGAGGCCGCGCGAGATGTACGCGTAGAAGGCGCCCGCGTTGTGGACGTGCCGGCTCATCTCGGCGTACCCGACGCTGAAGAGCACGAGGACGACGCCGAGGATGACGAAGAGCAGCGGCTGCCCGACGATGCCCATCACCGCGAATGTGGTGGGCATGACACCCGCGACCACCATGAGGGGGGCGGTCGCCGCGAGGACGGACAGCAGCAGGCCCCCCGTGCCCAGCCGGTCGGCGCGCAGTGCGCGCTCCTGCCCCTTGAAGGTGCTGATGCCGCCGCCGTCGGCGACGGCGGGTCTGCCCGTGTTCGACGTATCTGATGTGCTCGATGTGCTCGAACTGCCCGTCGTCATCGCGGGGTTGTCCTTTCGGATGTTCGGATTCCGGGTGGTCGCGGGTGGAGCGGATGGAAGCGGGTGGAAGCGGGTGGTCGTCGTGGCTGGTCGTCGTGGCCGGCCGATCACACCGCGCCGAGCGCGCTGTCGCGCGCGGCACGGAAGGCTTTGTGCGGGTCGCGGTCCGGGTACGACCACGGTGCCGGGGTGGCGTGCTCTCCGATGCGATGGAACAGGGCGGCGGCCTCGGCTCCCCGGCCCTGGCAGAACTTGGCGTGGGCGAGGAAGTTGAGGTCGACGAGGCGGCGCGCGTGGTCGTCGCGCTCCCACTCCAGCCACCAGTCGAAGGCGGCCTTCATCACCTGGCGGGCCCGGCGCCCCACCCAGTGCCCGGAGGCGACGGGATCGGCGGGCTCACTGCCGGCGGTGGCGAGGACGCGGTAGCGCTCGGCGTGCGCGACGACCGGGAGGATCGCGAGCGGCGAGTCCGCGGGGGCCTGTTCGGCGGCCCAGTTGGCGAAGTCGTACGCCTCGTGCAGCGGGTCCTGGCCCGCTTCGGCGCGCCGCTCGGCGAGCCGGGCGACCATCAGATGGTGGGCGTGGTGGTGATCGGCGTAGCGGTGGCGCACCTCGTCGAAGAGCTGGACCACGTCGTCCTCGGCACCCAGGGCACGCTCCAGGATGAGCAGGCCGAGCCAGGGCGTGGGGTCGGCGGGCGCGAGTGCCGCGGCGGTGTGGCAGGCCTCGCGGGCGCGCTCGGGACGTTCCTTGCCCTTCAGGGCGCGCTGGACGATGGCACTGCCGAGGAGTACGGCGGCGTCGGCGGAGTCGGGTTCGGCGAGCTGCCAGTCGCGGGCCCAGGCGAGCGCGGCGGACTCCTGCGCGAGGACGGTGACGCGATGACCGCGCCGGTCCCAGTCGTCGCCGGTCGCGGCCAGCAGCGCGCGGACCGCGGTCCACCGCCCCTGCTTCAACGAGGCGCGCGCGGCGACGAGTTCGGCGTCGTTGAGCGCGGCGTCGAAGGCCTGGGCCGCGCGCTTGCGACCGCGGCCGAAGGGAGGCGGGGGTGGTGACACCGCGAGTCGTCCTCACAGGCGCGGTTCGTCAGGGGCCGATCACGCACAGCAAAGCCGCAGCCAAGGGTTCACGTCAAGGGCCGCCTTGGCCACTACACGTGTCAACTACCCCAGGGGGTCGCGGAGTTGATCCGCGACCCACGGCCCCTCCCCATGGGCTCACCGGGGCTCAGCCCACCGCCTTGGCCGCCGCCCGGCCCGCCGTACGTCCGGAGAAGAGGCAGCCGCCGAGGAAGGTGCCTTCGAGCGACCGGTAGCCGTGGACTCCGCCGCCGCCGAACCCGGCGGCCTCACCGGCCGCGTACACGCCCTCCAGCGGATCCCCGCCCTCGGTGAGCACACGTGAGGAGAGGTCGGTCTCCAGGCCGCCGAGGGTCTTGCGGGTGAGGATGTTGAGGCGCACGGCGATCAGCGGGCCCGCCTTGGGGTCGAGGATGCGGTGCGGGGACGCCGTACGGATCAGCTTGTCTCCGAGGAACCTGCGGGCGCCGTGGATCGCCGTCACCTGAAGGTCCTTGGTGAACGGGTTGGCGATCTCCCGGTCGCGCGAGACGATCACGCGGCGCAGCTCCGCCTCGTCGATGAGCGGCTCCTTGGTGAGCGCGTTCATCCCGCGCACCAGCGCGCCGAGGTCCTTCTCGACGACGAAGTCGGCGCCGTTGTCCATGAACGCCTTGACGGGCCCGGGCACATCGGCGCGCGCCCGCCCGAGGACGTCCTTGACGGACTTGCCGGTCAGGTCGGGGTTCTGCTCGGAGCCCGAGAGCGCGAACTCCTTGCCGATGATCTTCTGGTCGAGCACGAACCAGGTGTAGTCGTACCCGGTCTTCATGATGTGCTCGAGCGTGCCGAGGGTGTCGAAGCCGGGGAAGAGCGGCACCGGCAGCCGGTTGCCGCGTGCGTCGAGCCAGAGGGAGGACGGGCCGGGCAGGATGCGGATGCCGTGGTTCTCCCAGATGGGGTTCCAGTTCTGGATGCCCTCGGTGTAGTGCCACATGCGGTCGCGGTTGATGAGGTGGGCGCCCGCCTCCTCGGCGATCCCGAGCATCCTGCCGTCGACGTGCGCGGGAACGCCGGAGATCATGCGCTCGGGCGGATTGCCCAGCCGCTCGGGCCAGTTGGCGCGGACGAGGTCGTGGTTGCCGCCGATGCCGCCCGACGTGACGATCACCGCCTGGGCCTTGAGCTCGAAGGCGCCGGCGACCGTACGGCTGCTGGCCTGGCCGCGTTCGATGCCGGACGGCTCCAGGATCTCGCCGGTGACGGTGTCGACGGAGCCCGCGTTGCGCGAAAGCCCGGTGACGCGGTGGCGGAACTTCAGCTGCACCAGGCCCCGGGCGACTCCGGCCCGCACCCGCCGCTCGAAGGGCGCGACGAGACCGGGCCCGGTCCCCCACGTGATGTGGAAGCGCGGCACCGAGTTGCCGTGCCCGTTGGCGTCGTAGCCGCCGCGCTCGGCCCAGCCCACCACCGGGAAGAAGCGGACGCCCTGCCGGTGCAGCCAGGAACGCTTCTCGCCGGCCGCGAAGTCGACGTACGCCTCGGCCCATTGACGCGGCCAGTGGTCCTCGGGCCGGTCGAAGGCGGCCGTGCCCATCCAGTCCTGGAGGGCGAGCGCGTGGCTGTCCTTGATGCGCAGACGGCGCTGCTCGGGCGAGTCGACGAAGAAGAGCCCGCCGAAGGACCAGTGCGCCTGGCCGCCGATCGACTGCTCCGGCTCCTGGTCGAGGAGGATCACCTTGCGGCCCGCGTCGACGAGCTCCGCGGTCGCCGCGAGCCCCGCGAGGCCCGCTCCGATGACGATCACATCTGCGTCGTAGGCCATGGGCCCTTCCTCTCGCATTCCGACTGGTCGGATCGGCGTCGTCATGAGGCGCCCTCATGAGGTCTTTGTCACGAACCGATCGGCAACGTCGCTGGTTGATGAGACATTGGTGGTGGTTGACCGCGAGGGTCGACCACGCCTTGTTACTGATCGGTCAGATCCTTCGGCAGAAGAGTGACCGAGTCAACTGTCTGGTTCCGGGGACTCCCGGGGGCAGGCGCTGGTCCATGGCACTACAGTCGGCGGGAACGCAACCGTGGCCCGCCTGACGTCTAGAGGTACTCAGCGTGTCGGTTCTCGTTCTGATCCTCGCCGTGAGCGCGGCCTGCTGTCTGGGCTTCGGCTTCGTGCTCCAGCAGAACGCCGCCTCGCACGCGCCGCTGAGCGACTTCCTCTCCCCCCGTCTGCTGCTCGACCTCATCCGTGTGCCCCGGTGGCTGGGCGGCATCGGGCTGATGGTGTGCGGCATGGTCCTCGGCGCCATCGCCCTGGGCAAGGGCGAAGTCTCCCTGGTGGAACCGCTCCTCGCGACCAATCTGCTCTTCGCGCTCGCGCTCTCCCGCCACCAGACCAAGCAGTCACTGGGCCGGCAGGGCTGGACCGGGCTCGCGCTGCTCGCGGGCGGCGTCTCGGCGTTCATCGTGGCGGGTCAGCCGGAGGGCGGCGACGCCGTCAGCAATCCCCTTCGGCACTGGCTGATCATCGGGATCATGGTGGGCCTCGCACTGCTGCTGACCACCTACGCGAAGCGGTCCCGGCTGAGCGCCGGGCCCGTACTGCTCGCACTGGCCGCGGGGCTCCTGTACGGCGTCCAGGACGCGCTCACCCGCGTCAGCGGGCAGCGGTTCAGCGCCGGCGGCTGGAGCGAGCTGCTCACCGGCTGGCAGCCCTACGGAGTGCTGGCGCTCGGCGTGACGGGCCTGGTCCTGGTACAGAGCGCCTTCGAGACCGCACCCCTGCGGATGTCACTGCCCGCACTCACCGCGGCCCAGCCGCTGGCCGGGATCGTCTGCGGGGTGGGCTTCCTCGGGGACCAGCTCCGTACGGACGCGGGGGCGCTCGCCTGGCAGGCCGCGGGGCTCGCGGCCGTCGTGGTAGGCATCGTGCTGCTGGGGCTGCATCCGGCGATGCCGGCGGGGACCGTGGCGGCGGAGCGGTCGCGGGATCTTCAGCCGCATTGAGGGACACGGCGGTCCGGGCGCCGGGGGCGGGGCCCCTCGCGGAGGCGCCGCTTCGGCTCGCGCTGGACTCGTGGCTGCTTGGATGAGGCCATGAGTGCAGCCGACGAGATCCTCGACATCGTGGACGAGAACGACGAAGTCATCGGGCAGTCCCCGCGCGGGGAGGCGTATGCGCGCGGTCTGCGCCACCGGGCCGTGTTCATCCAGGCCCGAAACGCCGAGGGCCGCCTCTTCGTCCATCGCCGCACCCCCACCAAGCTGGTCTTTCCCTCCCTCTACGACATGTTCGTCGGCGGGGTCGTCGGCACGGGCGAGTCCTACGACGACGCGGCGCTGCGCGAGGCCGAGGAGGAACTCGGCGTCTCCGGGCTCCCCCGGCCCGTCCCCCTCTTCAAGTTCCTGTACGACAACGGTGCCGGTCAGACCTGGTGGTCGGCCGTGTACGAGGTCCAATGCGACCTTCCGGTGAACCCTCAGGTGGAGGAGGTCGCCTGGCACGACTTCCTCTCCGAGGAGGAGGTGGAGGCACACCTGGCGGACTGGACGTGGGTGCCGGACGGTCTGGCGGCGTATGAGCGCCTGCGGGACTACCGCGCGCTGGACTGAACGCGGGGATGATCGCCCCCGCCGCCCCTACCCGACCCATCCGTACCTGGGGGCTGCGCCCCCAGACCCCCAAAAGATTGCGCAGTTCCCCGCGCCCCTAAAAGGGGCGCGGGGAACTGCGCAATCTTTTGCACCAGCCCCCACCCACCCGCAGCCAACACACAACCGAACGGGGTCGAAGGGGCGGAGCCCCTGGGGGATGGGACGGGTAGGGGCGGCGGGGGCGAAAACCGCTCGGCCCCAGCCCGGTAGGGTCACGGCGTGATCGAACTCGTGCGGAATGTCCGGCTGTGGTTCGCGCCCCAGGAGATCCGGGAGGAGGGCAGGACGCCCGACTACCGGTTCTCGCTGGCG
Source organism: Streptomyces sp. NBC_00775 (assembly GCF_036347135.1). Lineage (NCBI taxonomy): Bacteria > Bacillati > Actinomycetota > Actinomycetes > Kitasatosporales > Streptomycetaceae > Streptomyces > Streptomyces sp. NBC_00775. The sequence continues at coordinate 8,611,291 of NZ_CP108938.1, read as the reverse complement.
AACGAGCGGACCTTCCTGGCATGGCTCCGCACCGCCCTCGCCCTCATCGGCGGCGGCTTCGCCGTAGACCAGTTCCTGCCGGACCTCCGATGGGCCTGGCGAGCAGGCCTCGCCCTGGCCCTGCTCGCCGCAGGCGTGCTCTGCTCACTCCGCGCCGTCAACCACTGGATCGCCTGCGAACGGGCGATGCGACGAGGCGAGGACCTGCCGGTGTCACGCTTCCCGGCCCTGCTGAGCATCGCCGTAGCGATCGTCGCCCTCGCGATGGTCGTCGTCGTACTCGCAGGCTGGGCAGGATGACCACGCCCACCCGGGAAGATCGGGAAGAACGGGACCCGGGCCTCCAGCCGGAACGCACCCGGCTCGCCTGGCGCCGTACGACCCTCTCCAGCACCGTCGCCGCCGTACTCGGGATGAAGACCGCTCTGCACGGCGGCCGCTCGGTGGGCGGGGTCGTGGCCTGCGCCGTGTGCTGCGCGCTCTGGCTGGGCTTCCTGGCCGTCGCCCACCGCCGCATCCGGGTGCTCGCGGCGTCCGGCCCGGGCGGCCCACCGGCGCTCACGCCGCGGCATGCGACGGCGGCGACCCTGTGCACGGTGGCACTGGCGGTGTGCGCGGCGGCGCTCGTGTTCTGAGGACCTGGGGCAGCCGCCGGCACGGGGGGACTCGGGCGGCACACAAGCCGGAAGAGCCGTTATGCCGGAATTGCGGCACTTTGTGGCGCTAGCCTGAGCCGTCACTCCACGCCACTTCCGAAGGTGAGCACCATGACCACCCTTCATCAGGAGCACCCCACCCACGAGCACACCCATGGCCCGGGCTGCGGTCACGCCGAGGTGCGGCACGGGGACCATGTCGACTACGCGCACGACGGCCATCTGCACCGCGAGCACTCGGGGCACTGGGACGAGTGCGAGCCGAGCGGTCACACCGCGCACGACGGGCACGGCCACCAGCACGGCCAGGACTGCGGGCACCCCACCGTCGAGCACGGCGACCACCTCGACTATCTGCATGACGGCCACCGGCACGCCCAGCACGACGGACACTGGGACGACCACTAGACGACAGGGCCCAGGCAGCCGCCCGCGGCCACACGGCGTCTCCCCCGGTTCTCAGCGTTGCCGGGAGAGACGCCGATCACGTTTCGCGCACGCGCTGGACGACATACCGACTGGTCGGCATCATGGTCACGTCCCGTTTCCGCGTGCGTAGGAGCAATGATGAGCCCAGACCACCCGCCAGGTCTCGATCTCGACCAGTTGCGCGGCCTGCTCGACCGTGAGCGGCCCGGACTGGTGAACGGCCCCCTGACCGGCCGGCTGATCGAAGGCGGACGGTCGAACCTCACGTACGCGCTCACGGACGGCACCACGAAGTGGGTCGTACGGCGGCCTCCGCTGGGCCACGTGCTGGCCACCGCGCACGACATGAAGCGCGAGCACCGGGTGATCAGCGCGCTGCACCCGACCGCCGTGCCGGTGCCCCGCCCGCTGCTGCTGTGCGAGGACGACACGGTGCTCGGCGCGCCGTTCTACGTCATGGAGTTCGTGGAGGGCACCCCGTACCGCACCGCCGGGCAGCTCGCCCCACTCGGCCCGGAGCGCACCCGCGACGCGGTACTCGGCCTGGTGGACACGCTGGTCGAGCTGCACTCGGTGGATCCCGCCGAAGTGGGCCTCGCGGACTTCGGCCGGCCCGAAGGCTTCCTCGACCGGCAACTGCGCCGCTGGGGCAAGCAGTTGGACGCGTCCAGGAATCGTGAGCTGGCCGGGATCGACGAGCTGCACGCGGCGCTCGGACGCGAACTGCCGCACTCCCCCGCGCCCACCGTCGTGCACGGCGACTACCGGCTCGACAACGTGCTGATCGGCGAGGACGACCGGATCAAGGCGATCCTGGACTGGGAGATGTCCACGCTCGGCGATCCGCTCACCGACCTCGGGCTGCTGGTGATGTACAGCGCGCCGCTGGACCTCCCCAACTCCCCCATCAGCACGACCGCTTCGGCCGCCGGGCACCCGGACCCGGCCGAGATCGTCGAGCGGTACGCCGCGCGCTCGGGGCGCGACGTGTCCGCCGTCTCCTGGTACACGGCGTTCGCCTGGTTCAAGCTCGCCGTGATCCTGGAGGGCATCCACTACCGCTACACGCTGGGCCAGACGGTCGGCGCGGGCTTCGACCGCATCGGCGAGCTGGTTCCCTTCTTCATCGAGCACGGCCTGACCACCCTTCAGGAAGGCTGATCCGCCATGGACTTCGCATTCGACGCGCGCACCGAGGAACTGCGCCAGAAGCTGCTCGCCTTCATGGACGAGTACGTCTATCCGGCGGAGGCCGTCGCGGAGGAGCAGCGCGCCCGGCTGGCCTCGCCGTGGGACACCCCTGCCGTGGTCGGGGAGCTGAAGGCCGAGGCCCGCAGGCAGGGCCTGTGGAACCTCTTCCTTCCCGACTCCGAGTACGGCGCCGGGCTGACCAACCTCCAGTACGCACCGCTCGCCGAAATCACCGGCCGCAGCCCGCACTTGGCGCCCACCGCGCTGAACTGCGCCGCGCCGGACACCGGCAACATGGAGGTGCTCACGCAGTTCGGCGACGAGCGGCAGAAGAAGCAGTGGCTGGAGCCGCTGCTCGCCGGTGAGATCCGCTCGGCGTTCGCGATGACCGAGCCCGAGGTGGCCTCCTCCGACGCCACGAACATCACCACGCGCATCGAGCGAGCCTCCGATGGCACAGACGAGTACGTCATCACCGGCCGCAAGTGGTACATCTCCGGGGCGATGAACCCCGACTGCAAGATCTTCATCGTGATGGGCAAGACGGACCCGGACGGCGCCGACATCCGCCGCCAGCAGTCGATGGTCCTGGTCGCCCGCGACACCCCTGGGGTCGAAGTCCGGCGCGCCATGCAGGTGTACGGCTACGAGGACCACTCCCACGGCGGGCACGCGGAGGTCGTCTTCGACCACGCGCGCGTGCCGGTGTCGAACCTGGTCGGCGAGGAGGGCGGCGGCTTCGCCATCGCCCAGGCGCGGCTCGGGCCGGGCCGTATCCACCACTGCATGCGACTGATCGGCATGGCCGAGCGGGCGATCGAGCTGATGTGCCGCCGGGCCGTGTCCCGCACGGCGTTCGGCAAGCCGCTGGCCCAGCAGGGCGTCGTCCAGAACTGGATCGCCGACGCGCGCGTCGCCGTCGAGCAGCTGCGTCTCCTGGTCCTCAAGACGGCCTGGATGATGGACACGGTCGGCAACAAGGGTGCCCACACCGAGATCCAGGCCATCAAGATCGCCACCCCGCGTACGGTCGTCGACATCCTCGACAAGGCCGTCCAACTGCACGGCGCGGGCGGCGTCAGCCAGGACTTCCCCCTGGCCGAGCTGTGGGCCAGCGCCCGCACGCTCAAGCTCGCGGACGGCCCGGACGAGGTCCACCAGCGCTCGCTGGCGCGACGGGAGATCAAGAAGTACGTGTAACGGTGCGGGCCGGTGGGGGGCAGGGAGTTCCTCGCCCCCGCCGCCCCTACCCGTCCCATCCCTGGGGGCTGCGCCCCCAGACCCCCCTAAAAGATTGCGCAGTTCCCCGCGCCCCTAAAAGGGGCGCGGGGAACTGCGCAATCTTTTAGGCCGGGCGAGAACCCTCCTACGGACGCAGCGCGCGCAGCAGCAGGTCCGCCAAGTGGTCGGCGACCTGTTGCGGGGTGAGCGGACCGTCGGGGCGGTACCACGTGGACAGGTGGTGCACAGAGCCGAAGTGGTAGTCGACGACCAGGTCGGCCGGAGTGGCCGTGGAGAAGACGCCCTTCTTCTGCCCCTCTTCCACCAGCGCACGGAAACGCTCGTGGTACCGACGCCGCTCGGCCCGCACCTGCTTGTCCTTCTCGGGACTGAGGTGATGCATCGACCGGAAGAAGATCGACGCGTCGTCGAGGTTGTCGATCGTCGTGACGACCACGTCGGCCGCGGCACCCCGCAACCGCTCCTCCACCGGCGCATCGGCATCCGCGAACGCGTCCAGCCGCTCCTGCTGGATACGCAGCACGCGCGCGTACACCTCATGCAGCAGGTCGTCCTTGGAGCCGAAGTAGTGGTACAGCGCCCCCTTGGTGACGCCGGCCGCCTCGACGATCTCCTGCACGGAGGTGCGGTCGTAGCCCTGCTCGGCGAAGAGCCGGGTGGCGGCGGCCAAGAGCCGCTGCGGGACGGGCGTACCGTCACCGTCCGTCGTCCTGGGCACTGCCGCCACCTGCCTTCCGAGTGTTCCGGTCAAAGCTGTCGTCTACTGGTCGTCTACTGAGAGTCGTGGGACCGGGAACGAAGTTCCCGACGGAGGATCTTCCCACTCGCCGTCTTCGGCAAGTCGGGCAGGATCTCCACCTGCCGCGGATATTTGTAGGCGGCCAGTCTCTCCTTGCAGTACGCGGCGAGCGCGTCGGGGTCCTCTTCGGCGCCCGGCCGCAGGCTGATGTACGCCTTGACGGTCTCACCTCGGTAGCCGTCCGGTATCCCGACGACGGCCGCCTCGCGCACCGCGGGGTGCGTGTAGAGGACGTCCTCGACCTCACGCGGCCACACCTTGAAGCCGGACGCGTTGATCATGTCCTTCTTGCGGTCGACCACGTAGAGCCAGCCTTCGGAGTCCATGAACCCGATGTCACCGGTGCGCAGCTCGCCGTCCGGGAAGGTCTCGGCGGTGGCTTCCGGGCGGCGCCAGTAGCCGGGCACGACCTGCGGCCCGCGGACGAGGATCTCGCCCTGCTCCCCGAACGGCACCTCCTGGCCCTGGTCGTCCACGATGCGTACGACCGTGTCAGGGCCCGGCACGCCGACGGCCAGCGTCCCCGAGACCGGGTCGACGGGAGCCTCCCGGCCCGGCGGTACGGAGGCGCAGGGCGCGGTGCACTCGGTGAGCCCGTAGCCGTTGCGGACGTACGGCCCGAAGCCGGCCCGGAACTTCTCGACGAGGGCGGGCGGCAGCGGGGCGCCGCCGGAGGAGATGTTCACGAAGGAGGAGAAGTGGTCCGGCGTGACGGCCGGGTGCGCGGCCAGCGCCATGAAGGCGGTCGACGGGCCGACCGTGTAGAGGGGCTTGTGCTCGGCGAACGCGTCGAGGACGACCCCCGCCTCGAAGCGGTACGCCAGGACCAGCGTGCCCCCGCTGTTGAGGCAGGCGGCGAGCTGGCAGACCATCCCGGTGATGTGGAAGAGCGGCGCCATCGCGAAGTAGACGGGCGCCTCGGGCAGCCCCAGGCCCGTCCGCTGCCGCTCGGCGTTGTACATGATGTTGCCGTGCGTGTTGGTGGCCCCCTTGGGGGTGCCGCTCGTGCCCGAGGTGTAGCTGATCAGCGCGATGTCGGACGGGCCGAGGTCACGCCCGTCGGGGGCCTTGTGGCCCGCCTGGGCGACGGCGACGAGGTCGTCGACACCCTCGGCGACCGGCAACGGCTCGAAGGCCAGCACGCGCGCGTCGTTGCGCGTTTGGAGATCCAACTCGCATGCCGTCAGCACGATACGTACGGGCGAGTCGGCCGCCGTCTCACGCAGATACGACTCCCACGCGCGGTCCGAGCACACCAGGGCGCTCACTTCCGCGTCGTGCAGTACGTGGCCCACCTCGCCCGACTTGTACATCGGGTTGACCGGCACGACCGTCGCGCCCGCCTTCCAGGCGCCGAGCAGGGCGAGCACGAAGTGCGGGGAGTTCTGCAGCAGGATCGCGACCCGGTCGCCGCGCTCCAGGCCCCGGGCGGCGAGGTGCCCGGCGACGGAGTCGCTCAGCTCGTCCACCTCGCGGTAGCTCAGCCGGCCGTCGAAGTAGGCGAGCGCGATGCGGTCCGGGGTGTGCGTCACGGCCTCACGGAAGGCGTGCACCAGGGTGTCGGCGGGGCTCACCGGGCCGCGCTGGGCGTCGTTGAGCAGGGCCACCCAGGGCCGGTCGGCGTAGGTGGTCACTGGCCCGCCTCCCACTTCTGCTGGATGTGGTTCATGTTCGTCAGCCAGCGGTCGGGCTCCGCGGCCCGCACCTGGTAGTACCCGGCGACCTCGGGGTGCGGCAGGATCAGGAAACGGTCGTCATCGATCCCCTTGAAGAGCGCGTCGGCGACGGCCTCGGGCTCGATGGCGGTCGGCTGGAGCACCAGGTCACCCGCGCTGCCCGTGGCGTCGAGCATGTCGGTGCGCACGCCCTGCGGACAGATCGCGTGGACCTTGATCCCGCGGTGGCGGTAGGTCAGCGACAGCCACTCCGCGAAGGCGTACGCGCCGTGCTTGGTGACGCTGTAGGGCGCGGCACCGATCATGGTGAGCAGTCCCGCGGCCGAGACGGTGGAGACGAAACGGCCGCTGCCGCGCTCCAGCCAGGCCGGGAGCAGCTCCTGGGCGGCGCGGACGTGCGCCATCACGTTCACGTCCCAGGCGAGCGCCCAGACCTTCTCGTCGGCCGCCTCCGAGCCGCCCGAGGCGAGGCCCGCGTTGGCGCAGTAGACGTCGACCGTGCCACCGAGGGCGTCCCGGGCGTCGGCCACGATCGCGGACGCGTCGCCGGGGACCGCGATGCCGCCGATCTCGTCGGCCACGGCCTGCGCCTTGGCGGCGTCCAGGTCGTTGACGACGACCCTGGCCCCCTCGGCGGCAAATCGACGGGCCAGCGCGGCCCCGATGCCGCCTCCCGCTCCGGTGACGACCACTCCGGCATCCTGCACGGCTTCCACCATCGGTCTCCTTCGACGCGACGCGACGCAACTCGGCTCTGCTGCGGCTCCAGACTAACCAGTCGGTATGTAACTGGGGAAGGCCCCTTGGAAGCTCCGGCCCACAGAGGCGCCCCGTAAGGGGCGCGGGGAACGGCGCGACAAGCCACGACGAACCCGCAGCCTACGATCTCCCCGCGGAAGCCCTTAGCCTGCCTATGGCAACCTTCCGCGATCACGGAGGTCCCACCATGCGCCTCTCAAGACGGTCCCTGCTCGCAGCCGGCGCCACCGCAGCGACCCTCGCACCGCTCCCGGCCGGAGCAACCGAAGAACGCGGCAACAAGCTACGCACCGGCTTCGAACGCCTGGCCCAATCCGGCTACGCCCAGCTCAGCGGCCAGCGCACCGGCATCGTCACCAACCCCACCGGCGTCACCCAGGACGTACGCCACATCGTCGACGTCATGCACGCCGACGACCGCGTGAACCTGATTGCCGTCTTCGGCCCCGAGCACGGCTTCCGCGGCACCGCGCAGGCGGGCGGCTCCGAGGGCCACTACGACGACCCGGCGACCGGGCTCCCCGTCTACGACACGTACCTGAAGAGCGGGCAAGCCCTCGCCGACATCTTCACGGCCTCCGGCGTGGACACCGTCGTCTTCGACATCCAGGACGTGGGCGCCCGCTTCTACACGTACATCTGGACGCTGTACGACTGCATGGAGGCCGCCCGGCTCGCGGGCAAGCGCTTCGTGGTGCTCGACCGGCCCAACCCGGTGACCGGGCGGGCGGCCCAAGGGCCCGTCCTGCACAAGGAGTTCGCGACGTTCGTCGGACGGCAGCCCATCGCGCAGGCGCACGGGATGACGGTGGCGGAGCTGGCGCGGCTGTTCAACGGGGAGTTCCTGCCGTCGCCGGTGGAGCTGGACACCGTACTGATGTCGGGCTGGAAGCGCTCGGACTTCTACGACGCCTCCGGCCTGCCCTGGGTCCCGCCGAGCCCGAACATGCCGACGGCCGACACCGCCCTGGTGTACTCGGGGACCTGTCTCTTCGAGGGGACGAACCTGTCGGAGGGGCGGGGCACGACCCGCCCGTTCGAGCTGCTGGGCGCGGAGGGCGTCGACGGACGCTGGGCCGCCGAGGCCGGCCGGCTCGCCCTCCCCGGCGTGCACTTCAGGGAGGCGTACTTCGCTCCCACCTTCTCCAAGTTCCAGGGCAAGACCATCGGGGGCGTACAGATCCATGTGCACGACCGGGCCGCGTACGACCCCGTACGCACTGGAATCGCCCTCCTGGTGACCGCCAAGAAGGTCTGGAGCGGCTTCACTTGGCGCTCCGACAACTGGATCGACAAGCTGACCGGCTCCACGAGTGTGCGCACGATGATCGACGCGGGGGCGAGCGCCGACGAGGTGGTGGCGGCCTGGCAGGAGGAGCTGGCGGCGTTCCGGCGCGTGCGCAAGGAGTACCTCGTTTACCGATAGGCCTGATACGACATCAGTTCGGGCACCACAGGACTCGACGTGACGTATGGCCAACTTCTCCCACCAGTAGGACGATGCGCCCAGATCGCACCGCCCACGGGGGACGAGGGGGCTTGTCATGGCGGATCCGGCAGTGAGTGTTTCTCCCTACTGGGAGCTCACTTTCGATGCGGACGGGGACATCGACGGCCGGGAGCGGGACCGGCTGCTCAAGGAGGTGCCGCAGCGCAAGATCCGTGACCTGGTCGTCTTCGCGCACGGCTGGAACAACGACCGCCCGGGCGCCACCCGCCTCTACAGCCACTTCTTCGAACCCGTCCCGGAGCTCGCGCCGACCGCGCGCCTGGGCTACGTGGGAGTGGTGTGGCCCTCGATGCGGTTCTCGGACGAGCCGATCCCCGACTTCCCCCCGTCGGTGGCCGCCGGCGTCGCCACGGTGGCGCGGCCCGTCCTCGACATGGGCAGCCGGCACGCGCTCCTGGAGGTGTTCCCGGGCCGCGCGACGGTGGTCGAGCAGATCGCCCGACTGCTGGACCAACAGCCGGACGAGGGCGCCTCGTTGGAGGAGTTCGGACGTCTCGTACGACTGCTCGTCGAGGTCCGGCCGCAGGGGCCGCAGACCGCGTTCGCCGCGGACACACTGGCGGAGGGGGTGCCGGAGAGCGACCCCGAGATGCTCTTCGGGGACACGGCGACGGTCTGCGGCGAGTTCGCGCAGGCGCTGGCCGAGGCCGAGACTCCCGGCGCCGCCTCGTTCGCGCTGCCACGGCTGTGGGACGGCGCCCACGAACTGCTGCGCCAGGCCACGTACTACGCGATGAAGCGCCGCGCCGGCACGATCGGTGAGCGCGGGCTCGGGCGCGCGATCGGGCAACTCGCCAAGGCGGCTCCCGATGTGCGCGTGCACCTCGTCGGGCACAGCTTCGGCGGACGCCTGGTCTCCTTCGCCCTGCGCGGACTGCCCAAGGGCGTGCGCTCGGTGAAGTCGGTGACCCTGCTCCAAGGGGCCTTCTCGCACTACGCGTTCGCGGCGCGGCTGCCGCACGATCCTCGGGCGAGCGGTGTGCTGGACGGCCAGCAGAACCGTATCGACGGCCCCCTGGTGTGCTGCTACTCCCACTTCGACTCGGCGCTCGGCACGATCTATCCGCTGGCCTCGCGGATGGCGGGCGACTCCCGGGCGGTCACGGCGGACTTCGACATCGGCCGCACGCTGGGCGCCAAATGGGGTGCGATGGGCCACGACGGGGTGCAGGCGGTGGCGGGCACCAGGACGCTCACGCTCGCCGACGCCCTGCACACACCGCTGCCCGCCTCGGGCTGCGTGAACATCGACGCCGCCGCGGTGGTCAACCGCGGCGGGCCCCCGTCCGGGGCCCACAGCGACATCTGCCACCGGGAACTGGCACAGCTGGTGCTGGCGGCGGGCCGTGTGAAGTGACCCGCCGCCGCACCGTTTCCACTGATTTCCCGCGATAATTACCAGTGTCTAACGGTGTGAGGTGTACTCGACCACCTGCTGATACGTCGGCCGGTTCTGCCAGGTGATCTTGCCGTGCTTGATGCCGCCGAGCGTCCGCTGGACGATCGAGTCGGCGCACCACTGGTCACCGGCCGAGCACTGGTCGTCGCCGGGGTAGACGTCGGACGCGGTCTTGCCGGCCGCCTCCTTGAGCGTGCTGATCAGGGCGTCCCGGCAGGCGCTGAGGCTGCCGGAGCCGCAGTACTTCTGCGAGAGTCCGCCCTGTACCGACTCCCCCAGCACCGCCCGGATGTCCTTGTCGACATAGCTCCACCAGCCGTACTGGAAGGAGCTTCCGGCGTGCGAGCCGGTCGGGCCGTGCGCCGCCGACGGCGACTCGTCGATGGGGAGGTTGTTGCCGAGCGCGGTGTACAGGTCGCTGCCGAGCCCCGGCTGGAACTCCGCCTTCACCAGCAGCGGCCACCAGGCGTCCAGGATGCGGATCGCGTCGGCGTTGGCGTATGTGTGCGAGCCGGACGAGGTCTCCGTGCGCTTGGCGCCCGCCGTCACCCACGCGGACAGCTTGCTGACCGCCGCCGCGGCCGTGGAGTCCGTGACCGTCGAGCTGTTGACGACCTTCAGCAGGTCCGGCAGCACGTCCTCGGCCCGCAGGTCGGCGAGCGCCGCGTCGGCCATGGCCTTCACCAGCGCCGACCTGGTCACACCGCCCGCGGCGACCAGCTTCTTCACCCGGTCCTCCAGGAGGTTGCCGCGGTGCACCGAGCCGTCACCCCAGGAGGCCGTCGTGTAGTCCTTGGCCTGCTTGTTGTTCCAGGAGATGTAGTAGTCCTGGTCCACGGAGTTGGGGTGGGCGGACGCCGCGGTGTACGTGGCGGTGTTCGTCGCCGGGTCCCAGCCCTGCCACTCGTACGCCGCCTGCGCCCACACCGGGAACTCGGCGTCGACACCGGTGGCACGCACCGGGTTGTCGCCGCTGTTGTAGTACGCGGTGTGCGCCGAGTCGGCGTAGAACCAGTTGAAGGTGTAGTTGATGTGCTGCACCGCGCTCTGGAAGGTCGCCGGGCTCTTCACGTAGTCCGGGTCGTTGAGCATCTGGAAGCCGATGATCGAGTCGGCCTCGTGCATGAAGGAGGAGCGCAGGGTGGTGTACGCGACCTTCTTGCCGCCGACCGTCGCGCGGTACTCCACCGGGCCGTACTTCGTCCGGTAGACCTGCATCCGGTACGAGCCCGCCGCGGTGCCGTCGGCGGTGGTCGGCTTCCAGGAGTTGGTCTGCTCGATCTTGTCCATGGCCGTACAGGTGCCGTGGTAGAGGTAGTGGTAGTCGTCCTGGCACAGCTCGACGGCGTACGTGTCGATGATGTCCTGGCCGGAGGTCGTCGCACTCCAGGAGTAGTCCTGGCCGCGGCCGAGCTCGACGTACATGCTCAAGCCCGCGAAGGAGGCGCCGCGGGCGCTGAGGCCCGGGCCCTGGATCTCCTGGAGCATGAGCAGCTGTGGCGCGAAATAGCCGGTCTGCGGGCCGAAGACGGCGATCGGGTGGCCGCTGGCGGTGTACTTGCCGCTCACCACGAGGGCGTTGGACATACCGCGCTTGGCCGAGGTGAGGGACGTGGTGGCCGCCGTGGTCGAGGCGCTGGTGGCCGTGGAGGTGGCCGCGCTGCCGGTGCGGTCGTAGACCAGCGGCTCCTGGGTCACCGAACCGGCGTCGGGCAGGGCCTCGCCCTGCGGGCTGTCCGGCTTGGTCGCGTAGGGGAAGCTCTCGCCGTTGTGGACGGTGAGCGCGGCTTCCGGGTCGTTGCGCTCCCGGAAGGACTCCCAGAGCTTGGTGCCCTCGGTCACGCCGTACTTGGACTGGGCGGCCAGGAGCGAGAGGGCGTTGTTGACCTCGCCGCCGCCTCCGGAGCCGAAGAGCGCGCCGATGACGGAGGCCAGCGCGACCAGGTCGGTGAGCTTGAAGTGGTCGATGGTGCCGGCGTTGGTGACGGAGTCCTTGTGGCCGGTCAGGACGTACTCGCCGGGGAAGTAACGGCCGCTGTCGGAGGCGTCGATGTAGGCGTTGATGCCGTCGATGTAGGCGTTGGCGTCGGCGAGGGCCTGCGTGCCGCGGGCGCCGGCATTGGCGGTGGCGCTGTCGATCTGGGCCTGCAGATCGGCTTCGGTGTAGGGCGCGGTGCGCCAGAACTCCTGCTCAAGGCCCTGGTTGGAGGCGGCCCCGCCGGCGAAGGGGGTCAGCTGGCCGCGTCCGACGTGCCGGAAGACGTCCATCAGCCACAGCCGGTCCTGGGCCGCGGCGTACCCGGCGCCGTACTCGGTGCCGTAGCGGGTGGTGCCGGTGATGTGCGGGACGCCCGTCTTCTTGTCGCGGACGATCGTCACGTCGCTGCGCGGCTTCGTGGTGGAGGCGACCTGGTCCGAAGCGACCCCGAACGACGCGTCGTTGAAGAAGTCGTTGATTTTGGCGTCGGTGAGCGTGGGGTAGCCCGAGGGCAGGTTGCCGTAGGGGGCGAGCTGGTCCTCCGCGTGGTCCGGCTGGGTGCCGAAGGCCTGGTTGAGGAGGATCTGGGCCAGGGTCGCGTTGCCGTTCTCGCCGGGCGGGAGGATGTCGGAACACTGGCCGCCGCAGTAGTCGTTCGCGGCGGCCGCGGTGGAGGTGTCGGCGGCCGCGGCCTGGGTGAGCGGCGACAGAAGACCGGCGAGGAGCACGCAGATGGATGCGGCCTTGAGGAACTTGGGGAATCTTCGGGGAGTTCTCAGTCTGTCGAGCGTGGTGCGTGGGATGCGCCGAGGCATGGCAGCTCCTACCGACGGGGGTGAGCCGGACGTTACCGCCGGTATCCCCGGGATTGAAGATGAACATGCGTCAGTTTTTGGGATTCATCGCAGTCGGACAGCACCGTCGACAGGCGGCTGACAGCGGCGGGAGGTAGGCCGGGATGGGCTCGGTGGGTGGCTTATGGCGGTCATCGAAAAATGGATGGAGCCGAATCGCTTGTCGATACGTCTATTCGGCGACGTCCGTACGAAACGACGCCGAGGTGACCGAAGTTCAGGTGCAGGTGTGACGGAGGTGCAGGGCGATGGCCGGTTTCCGGAGTCTGGCGAGACAGGTGCGAGATCCGAGGAGCGATCTGGCACTGCGGCGCTATTCACTGCGCAAGTGCCTTGAGAGGTTCGCCCCTTACGGGCATCGGGCGACCTGGAACCATCTGTGCTCCCGGGCCGGGTTCGGTCCCGAGGACCGGTCCCCCGATCCAGCGCGGCTCGTGGCCGCACTGGACGAGCTGGAGGAGGCCCGCTCCGTCTGGCTCGCCTACGAGATCGAGTTCGCGCAGCGTCGCAAGAAGGAAAAGCACGACGGGCTGCGCAGGCCGGGCAGTGTCGACGACTGGCACCGGCTGACCTGGGGCGGCTTCGGGGTCGCGTGGTGCGACGACCCGAGGATCCACCCCCATGAACCACTGGCCGAGGTGCTGCGCAGGCTGATCGCCGCGCTGGAGCGGGAGCCGGGCTCGGTCTGCCCGGTGTGCTCCGGGGAGCGCCTTATCTGGAAGTACGACCTGGCCCATGAACCGTCTTCGGGTCCGGTGTGCACGAGTTGCGGAATTGTTGTCCCGCGGCCCGTTCTGACGCCCGAAGCGCTGGCGGAGTCCAGGCGCGGCCGGCTGCTTCTTGCCTCTGCGTGAGCGCTCCGCTGGGTTGAGCGGCTCCGGATGCTGAGCGGTGCTGGGTGCTGGGCGGTGCTGGGTGCTGGGCGGTGCTGGGTGCTGGGCGGCGTGGGTACGGGAACTGCGGGTGAGTCGTCTGCTGCGGGTTGTTCGTGGCTGGGCGCGCAGTTCCCCGCGCCCCTTTCGGGGCGCTGTCCTAGGGCGGGTTGTCGGTGGTGGCTGGCAACATCGAGGGCATGGTGCAGGTCTGTTTGAACGGGAGCCGGGGGGCCGGTGACGGTGCTGTCGTGCCGATGTCGCCCGGGGCGATGGCCCAGTCCGCGGCCGAGGCTGTCGCGGCCGGGGCCTCGGACATTCATGTCCATCCCAGAACCCCCTGCGGACAGGACACGTTGTCGCCGAAGGCGGTCGCGGCGACGCTCGAAGCGATACGGGCACGGGTCGGCGTTCCGATCGGCGTGACCACCGGCGCGTGGGCCGAGCCGGACCCCGCCGCCCGGGTCGCATACGTCCGTTCCTGGACCGTCCTGCCCGATCACGCCTCGGTCAACTGGCATGAGCCGGGAGCGGAAGAGGTCGCCGCCGCGCTCCTCGACCGCGGGATCGGCGTGGAGGCGGGCATCTGGTCCGGCACGGACGGCGCCGCCGTGTTCGCGGCATCGCCGCTCGGGCCGCGGGTGCTGCGGGTCCTGGCGGAGGTCACGGACACCTCTCCCGAGACGGCGGAGAAGTCGGCCCGCGCCCTGCTCGCCGACCTCGGCAGCGCCAACGGCCGCCCCGTGCTGCTGCACGGAGAAGAGGGCGGCGCCTGGCCGGTGCTGAGACTCGCGGGACGGCTGGGGCTCGCCATACGCATCGGCCTGGAGGACACGCTCGTACTCCCGGACGGGGAGCGGGCGGTGTCCAACGGTCAGCTGGTGGCGGAGGGGTTGGTCCAGTACGGGTGGGCCCAGCGCTCGTCGTAGGGCAGGGCGAGGAGTTCGGCGCGGAGGGCGAGGTCGGGCTCGCCCTGGGCGCGGAGGCGGTCGGCGGCGTGCCGGGACAGCCAGTCCTTGAGCTCGGCGACGGCCTCGTCCTCGGCGTCGGGCCCCCACCAGGCGAAGGGTGAGCAGTCGCTGATCAGGTCGTAGATCCAGTCGTCCGCGCACCGCACGAGGTGGGTCTCGGCCGACGGCTGCCGGTGCCATCCGGCGAGGAAGGGGGTCACCGTCCCGGCGATCGTGGTGCAGGTCTCGAAGACGTTCTTGACGGGGTGTGGCGGTCGCGGCGTCGAGAGGACGTCCTGCCACCAGGCCTGGAGGAACGTGTCGATGGCCCGGGCCTGATCGGCCGGCCAGGAGCGCCAGTTCACCCAGATGAGCCCGTGGGCTCCCCGGGAGGATCCGCCGAGACTCCCGTCGGCCATCGCCCGCGCCGCCTGCGGCAGCAGCCGACGCATCGCCGCGGCATGATCGTCGAAGTGGTCGGAGACCTCGTACAGGAACCGCTCCAGCACGTCCAACGGCATGCGGATGTCCGGAGTGCGCAAGAACGCGGTCTCCTCGGGCAGGTGACAGCGCCCGCAACCGGCCTCGTCCGGGCTGGCGAAGCCGTGGAAGACCGTGTCGATGTCCGCGAGGGCGGCCTCAAGGGCGGCTGAGGTCATGGGAGTCGGTCCCCTCAGGACTCCGTGCCGTGCGTCGTCGCCGCGGGCCGAAGATCCCGACGCTACCAGCCGCTAATCCGCTCGCTCCACCCCATTCCCGTGAGGACAGTTGGGGCGATGAAACCCAGCTGAGGAACCCCGAGGAGTGCCGATGTCGACGCTGCGCGTCACCGCCGAAGTGCTGACCATCCACGAGCATCCGAACGCCGACGCGCTCGAACTGGCCCAGGTGGGCCTGTACCGGGCCGTCGTCGCCAAGGGCGCCTACCGCACTGGCGAGCGGGCCGTCTACATCCCGGAGCAGTCCGTGCTCCCGGCCGGGCTGATCGAGGAGCTGGGTCTGACCGGGCGCCTCGCGGGAAGCGCCTCGGACCGGGTCAGGGCCGTACGGCTGCGCGGTGAGCTGTCGCAGGGGCTCGTGTGCCGCCCGAAGGCGCTGGCGGACGTCGATCTGGCGCAGGCCGCCGAGGACGGCACGGACTTCGCCGAAGTGCTCGGCATCGTCAAATGGGTGCCGCCGATCCCGCCCACGATGAGCGGCGAGGTCGAGTCCGCGCCCGATCTGCTGCCCTGGGTCGACATCGAGAACATCCAGCGCTACCCGGACATCTTCACCCCCGGCGAGCCCGTCGTCCTGACCGAGAAGCTGCACGGCTCGGCCTGTCTGCTGACGTACGTCGCCGACGAGGGCGGTCGCGTACACGTCTCGTCGAAGGGCTTCGGCGCCAAGTCCCTCGCGCTGAAGGAGGACCCGCGCAATCTGTACTGGCGGGCCGTCCACGGCCACGGGGTCGCGGAGGCCGCGGCCCGGCTCGCCGAGCGGCTCGGTGCGCGCCGGGTCGGGATCTTCGGCGAGGTGTACGGAGCGGGCGTACAGGACCTGACGTACGGCGCCGACGGCCGCCGCCAGACGCTCGGTTACGCCGTGTTCGACGTGTCCGCGGAGATCGACGGCGAGGTCCGGTGGCTGGACCCGGCAGCGCTGCTGGAGGGCGAACTCCCGCTGGTGCCACGGCTGTACGAGGGCCCGTACGACATCGAGCGCGTCCTGGAGGTCGCCTCGGGGCGGGAGACCGTCTCCGGCCGCGAGCTGCATCTGCGCGAGGGTGTCGTCATCCGCCCGGCAGCCGAGCGGTACAGCCCGGTGACGGGCGGCCGGGCGATAGCCAAGGCGGTCAGTCCGGCGTATCTGACGCGGAAGGGCGGCACGGAGTTCGAGTAGTGGGGCGTACGGAGCCCGGGGCGCCGTTCAGCGGCAGTCCTCGGGCTCCTTCTGGCCGGCGGCGGGACCGGCGGCGTCGGTCCTGGCCGCGCTGCCGGTGGAGCGCGCGCGTTCCACCATGAGCCGGGAGCCGGTCAGGCGTTCGCCGAAGGCGTCGTCCGGGTTGGACAGGACACAGTTCTCCAGGGACAGACACCCGCAGCCGATGCAGTCGGTCAGGTGATCCCGCAGCCTGCCCAACTGCTTGATGCGCTCGTCGAGTTCGGAACGCCAGGCCTCCGAGAGGCGGGCCCAGTCCTCGCGCGTCGGGGTGCGCTCCTCGGGGAGTTCGGCGAGGGCCTCGCGGATGGTCGCGAGCGGGATGCCGACGCGTTGCGCGGCACGGACGAAGGCGACACGGCGCAGTGCGTCGCGGTGGTAGCGGCGCTGGTTTCCCGTGGTGCGGCGGCTGCTGATGAGGCCCTTGGACTCGTAGAAGTGCAGGGCGGAGACGGCGGCGCCGCTGCGGGCCGACAGCTGGCCGACGGTCAGCTCGTGGATCTTCTCAGGGATCTGGGGCACCCCTCCAACCCTACCTACTTCGTCACACGCCCGGTCCGTTGACATGCGCTCCGCGTCCGACCATGCTAAGCAGTCGCTTAGGCATGGAGATATGGGAGGCCAGGACATGGCAGAGCCGAGGACGTTCGCGACGGTCGACGAGCTGCGCAGCGCCGTGGGCGAGCAGTTGGGGTACACCGACTGGGTCGAGATCGAGCAGAAGCGGATCGACCTCTTCGCCGAGGCGACCGGTGATCACCAGTGGATCCACGTGGACCCCGAGAAGGCCGCGGCGGGCCCCTTCGGCACGACGATCGCGCACGGCTATCTCACCCTGTCGCTGCTCCCGCTCTTCGGCCCGCAGCTGATCAAGGTCGAGGGCGTGAAGATGGGCGTCAACTACGGCACGAACAAGGTCCGCTTCCCCGCCCCCGTGCCGGTCGGCTCGCGGCTGCGCGCCACCGCGCAGATCACGGGCGTCGACGACGTACCCGGCGGCGTACAGGTGTCCGTGGCCTTCACCGTGGAGCGCGAGGGCGGCGACAAGCCCGTGTGCGTCGCGGAGTCGGTGTCGCGGTACTACCTCTGAACGAGGCTCGGCCCGGGCCCCCGCTCGCACCCGGTCGGGACTATTGCTTGGCCCCGACCATCCGCAGCACGAGGTCGGCGTAGAGCGCGCCGACCTCGTCGGGGGTGCGGGGGCCGTCGACGTTGAACCAGCGGGCGACGTCGATGCACAGCGACAGCACGGCGAGGGTGGTGCCCGGTACGTCCGGCACGTCGAAGTCGCCCGCCGCCACGCCGTCCTGGATGATCCCGCGCACCTCGGCGTCGACCTGGCGGCGCAGGGCGAGGATCTCGGCGCGGGCGTCCGGGCCCAGCGAGTCCAGTTCGTACTGCACCACCCGTGCGGTGGTGCGCCCGCCGGCGTGCCAGCGGACGAAGGAGCTCACGGCGTCGGCAAGGCGCTCCGTCGGGCTGCCGTCCCTCTGGGCGGCCGTCTGCAGGATTTCCAGTGCCTTTTCGTGGCCGATCCGGCTGATCCGGTGAAGCAGCTCTTCCTTGGTCTTGTAGTGGATGTAGAGCGCGGCCGGGCTCATGCCCGCGCGGCCCGCGATGTCCCGGGTCGTCGTCGCGTGGTATCCGCGCTCGGCGAAGGCCTCCACGGCGGCGACGAGCAGCCGCCGGGCCGCGTCCGGGGTGACCTCGGCCCACGGCTGCATATCGCCGCCGGCCGTCTCCTCCGCCGTACTCATCGCTGTTCGCCCCTTCTCCACTGCCAGGGTGAACACCATACCCCCGAACCTGAGCGGGCGCTTAGAGTGCCCGCTCAGCACGGCTCGAAACTCGCTCAGAGCTTCTCGAAGGGGTCGTACACCCGCCCGCCGGGCCGGCCCGCGTCCTGACGGTCACGGATCACCTTGGCCAGCGTGAAGGACGACGTCACCAAGTAGAGGACGGCGATGGCCAGGAAGGCGCGCACCCAGGCGTCCGCCTGGAGTTTGAAGATGCCGAGGGCGGTCGCCGCCATGGCGACCGAGAAAGAGGCCACGGCCTGACCGTAGAAGGCGGCCGTGTTCTGCTGCTTGACCGGTGTCTCACTCATGGGACAAGGGTCGGCGGATGTGGCCGCGGCCACATCCGCCGAAATACTCAGGCACGTACTCAGTCACTCAGTCACCAAGCCCCCGTCACCCAGCCACCCAGTCACCCAGTCACCCAGTCACCCAGTCAGCCAGCGACTCGGCACGTGGTCCCTCAGAACGCCGAAACCCCCGTCAGCGCCCGCCCTATGACCAGCTTCTGGATCTGACTGGTGCCCTCGTAGAGGGTCATCACGCGGGCGTCGCGCAGCAGCTTCCCCGCCGGGTACTCGTCGATGTAGCCGTAGCCGCCGAAGACCTGGAGGGCGTTGTTCGCGGCGCGCACGGCGGCCTCGGAGGCGAAGAGCTTGGCCTTCGAGGACTCCGTGGTGAACGGCAGCCCCCGGTCGATGAGATCGGCGACCCGCCAGGTCAGCAGCCGCGCCGCGTCCACGTCGACGGCGATGTCGCTGATCAGCTCCTGTACGAGCTGGTGGTGCGCGATGGTCTTCCCGAACTGCTCGCGCTGGGTCGCGTACGTCACCGCCGCGTCCAGTGCCGCCTGGGCGATGCCGACGCAGCCCGCGGCCACGGACATCCGCCCCTTGGCGAGCGCGGACATGGCCACGGCGAACCCCTTGCCCTCGGGCGCCATCATGGCGCTCGCGGGCACCCGTACGTCCTCGAAGACCAGCTCGGCGGTGGCTTGTCCGCGCAGACCGAGCTTGCCGTGGATGGTGCGACGGGACAGTCCCGGGGTGTCCGTCGGGACGAGGAAGGCGGAGACGCCCTTGTGGCCCGGCGCGTCGGTCGACCGGGCGAAGAGCAGCACGACATCGGCCCAGGTGCCGTTCGTGATGAACATCTTGGTGCCGTTGATGACGTAGTCGTCGCCGTCGCGCACGGCCTTGGTCGACAGCTGGCCCGCGTCCGAGCCGGTGCCGGGTTCGGTGAGCCCGAAGCAGCCGACGTGCTCGCCGGAGGTCAGCCCCGGCAGCCACCGGCGCTTCTGCTCCTCACTCCCCCAGTACGCGATCGACTTGGCGACCAGCCCCAGCGAGACGGAGACGATCCCGCGCACGGAGGAGTCGCCACGGCCCAGTTCCTCCGTGACCAGGCAGTACGCGAGGTGGTCGCCGCCGCTGCCGCCGTACTCCTCGTCGACGGTGAGCCCGAGGAAGCCGACCTCTCCGAGCTTCTTCACGATGGACCGGTCGACTTCCTCGGCGCGGTCCCACTCGATGACATGAGGGGCGATCTCGCGGGCCACGAAGTCCTTGGCGAGCTGCCGGACGGCGGTCTGCTCCTCGCTGAGCTCCAGGTTCATGCCGAGTCACCCCACAGATAGACGGACTGCGGCTTTCGAAGCCGTACGGGGAAGGCCGTACAGGGAAAGCCGCACCAAGGAAAGCTGTACATTTAAATTAGCACTGCTAGTTTCTGTATGCAGCCCTACTATGTGCGCCATGGCCCGACCGCGCAAGCCCCTCCTCAGCACCGACCGCATCGTCGAGACGGCACGGGCACTGGTGGACGCCGAGGGCCTGCCGGCCGTCTCGACGCGTCGGCTCGCGGCCGAGCTGGGGGTGAGCGGGCCGTCCCTCTACAACCACTTCCGCACCAAGGACCAGATCCTGGAGGCGGTGGCGGACTCGGTCAGCGCGCAGGTCGATCTGTCGATGTTCGAGGACGGCCGGGAGTGGCGTACCGCCCTGCACGACTGGGCCGTCTCCTACCGGGCGGCCCTGCGCGACCACCCGAACATCGTCCCTGTCCTCGCCCGCGGGCCCGGGCGGCGGCCGGCCGGGCTCCGGCTCGCCGACGCGGTGTTCGGTGCGATGGTCGATGCGGGGTGGCCTCCGGCCCAGGCCACGTCGATCGGTGCGCTGATGCGGTACTTCATCATGGGCTCGGCGCTCGGTTCGTTCGCCGGGGGGTTCGTGGACGACGAGAGCGCGTACGATCCGGCCGACTATCCCCACCTCGGGCAGGCCCATCTCCTTGCCGAGCAGCAGGAGAAGATCGACGAGCGGGCCTTTGAGACGGGGCTCAGTGCGTTGCTGGACGGGTTGGCCGTGCAGTACGCGCAGGTGACTCGGGGGGACTGATCCTGGGGGCTGCGCCCCCAGACCCCCGCTAAAAGATTGCGCAGTTCCCCGCGCCCCTAAAAGGGGCGCGGGGAACTGCGCAATCTTTTGCACCAGCCCCCACCCACCCGCACCCGGCACACAACCGATGGGACAGCCACCCACGACCTTTCGGTCCACGCCGAAGCGTCCGTGTCGCATGCTGAGGGCATGACGAGGCCGAAGGATCCGGTGGGACCAGGACTGGCGGCATTGGCCGGGCTGATGGCGGACGAGACGCGGGCCGGGTTTCTGCTGGTGTTGCTCGACGGGCGGGCCTGGACCGCCGGGGAACTCGCCCGGCACGCCGGAGTCGCACCGTCCACCACAAGCGAACACCTCGGCAAACTCGTCGCAGGCGGACTGCTCAGCGAGGAACGGCAAGGACGCCACCGCTACGTACGCCTCGCGGACGCCCGCGTCGCCCAGCTCGTCGAAGACCTCGCCGCCCACGTCAGACCGAACACGGCCGAACCCCCGCGCACCCTCCGGGAGTCCAGCGCCGGATCGGCGATGGCCCGTGGCCGCACCTGTTACGACCACCTCGCCGGACGCCTCGGCATCGCCCTCACCGACGCCCTGACCGACCGGGGCCTGCTCCGCCAGGACACCGGATTCGCCCTCACGGACGCCGGACTGAGGTGGTTCGACACCGCGGGAATCGGCCTCGACCGTACCGGCCGCCGCCCCCTCACCCGAGCCTGCCTCGACTGGACCGAACGCCGCCCCCACCTCGCGGGCACCGCCGGCGCGGCGCTGTGCCGGCACGCCCTGGACGCGCGCTGGTGCGTACGCATCGGCTCGGAGCGGGCGGTCAAGGTCACCCCCGAGGGCGAACGCGCCTTCGCGGAACTGCTCGGTATCGAGGCGACGGCACTGCGCTGATCGACTGATCGACTGATCGACCCGGACTTCGGCTCCCACCCACCACCACGGCGTCCGAAATCCGCCAGTGCCCGCCCCGCGCCCCCACCTAACCTCAGGAGCATGATGAACACGCCCCACCCCACGTCGACCACCCGTCGAGCGCAGCTGCTCGCCGCGGGCGCGGCGACCGTCACCGTCGTGCTGTGGGCCTCCGCCTTCGTATCGATCCGGAGCGCGGGGGCCGCGTACTCGCCGGGTGCGCTGGCACTGGGGCGGCTGCTGGCGGGAGCCGTCGCGCTCGGGGCCGTGTGCCTCGTACGGAGAGAGGGGTGGCCGCCGCGCGCGGCCTGGCGCGGGATCGCCATATCCGGGCTGCTGTGGTTCGGCTTCTACATGGTCGTCCTCAACTGGGGCGAGCAGCAGGTGGACGCCGGCACGGCGGCGCTGGTGGTGAACACCGGTCCGATCCTCATCGCCCTGCTCGGCTCCCGACTGCTCGGTGACGCGATGCCGCCGCGGCTGCTGGCGGGCATGGCGGTGTCGTTCGCCGGGGCCGTCGCCGTGGGTCTTTCGATGTCCGGCGACGGCGGCTCCTCGGTCCTCGGGGTCGTGCTGTGCCTGCTCGCCGCCGTGGGCTACGCGGCCGGAGTCGTCGCGCAGAAGCCGGCGCTCGGCCGGGCGAGCGCGCTCCAGGTGACGACGTTCGGCTGTCTGGTCGGGGCGGTCGTGTGTCTGCCCTTCGCCGGGCAGCTCGTCCAGGACGCGTCCGACGCGCCCGTCTCCGCCACCCTCAACATGCTCTACCTCGGTGTCTTCCCGACCGCGCTGGCGTTCACGACCTGGGCCTACGCCCTCGCCCGCACCACCGCGAGCCGCATGGGCGCGACCACGTACGCGGTGCCCGCCCTGGTCGTGCTGATGTCCTGGCTGTTCCTCGACGAGGTGCCGGGGCTGCTCACCCTGGCGGGCGGGGTGCTGTGCCTGGCGGGTGTGGCGGTGTCCCGCTCCCGTTCCCGCGCCGGCGCGGGTTCCGGCACGGGTTCCGGCACCGGGAAGGCTGCGGCCCCGGAGCGCACTCTGGTGCCGCAGCCCGAGCCCGAGCCCGAACAGGCCTGATTCAACGGGCTGTTGCCCCTGCGTCAGCTCTCGTGGGCCGCGGCCGGGGTGCCTGGTGGACGCGGACTAGAAGACGACCAGGGCGCGCCCGCCCTTGCCCGCGATCATGTTCTCGAAGGCCGCCGGGATGCCGTCGAGGGCGATCCGGTCGGTGACCAGGCCGCCGAGGTCGAGGCGGCCGGCGCGGATGTGCTCGGCCAGCACCGGAAGGTCCCGCGCCGGGTCGGAGTTGCCGTACACGCAGCCCGAGAGCGTCCGCCCCCAGTGGAAGATCTCCAGTGCGTTGAAGGTGACCTGCTGGTCCTTGCCGCCGATGCCGACGACCGTGGTGCGGCCGCCGCGCCGGGTGGAGTCCCAGGCGGTGCGGATGGTCACGGCGCGGCCCACGCACTCGACGGCCACGTCGACGCCCTGCTTGCCGGTGAGGGCGCGGATCTCGCGTGCGGTGGTGTCGGAGGCGACGACGTAGTCGGTCGCGCCGGCGCCGCGCGCGAGCGATTCCTTCTCGGGTGAGACGTCGACCGCAACGATCTTCGAGGCGCCCGCGATCCGGGCGGCCTGGAGGGCCGCGAGTCCGACCCCGCCGACTCCGAACACCGCTACTGACTCGCCGGGTTGGAGCTTCGCCGAGTGATGGACCGCGCCGTACCCGGTCAGGACCGCACAGCCGAGCAGCGCGGCGTCGGCGAGGGGTACGCCGTCCGGTACGGGGAGGACGCATCCGGCGGCCACGACGGTCTCCTCGGCGAACGCGGCGACGTTCAGGCCGGGGTGGAGGTCGCTCCCGTCGGAGGCGCGGTGTGCGTACACGTTCGCCGCACCGGTCAGCGCGTTGGCGCACAGCCAGACCTCGCCGAGAGAGCAGGCATGGCAACTGCCGCAGGAGGGAGCCCAGTTGAGGATGACTCCGTCGCCGGGCGCGACATGCGTGACGCCCTCGCCGACGGCGACGACGGTGCCGGCGCCCTCATGCCCGAGGACGGCGGGAACGGGCACCCGCATGGTGCCGTCGGAGAGGGAAAGGTCGGAGTGGCAGACCCCCGCGGCGGCCAGTCGGACCCGGACCTGGCCGGGTCCGGGCTCCGGCAGGTCGATCTCGGCGATCTCCAACGGAGCGCCCACGGCGGGAAGTACTGCGGCGCGAACCACGTGCATGCTCCTAGGGCCTAGAACTGGAGGGACCTGGTCTGGAGGTACTCGGACAGCCCGTGCGAGCCCAGCTCGCGCCCCACACCCGACTGCTTGTAACCCCCGAACGGGGCGAGCGGGTTGAAGCGTCCGCCGTTGATGTCGACCTGCCCGGTGTCGAGCCGCCGCGCGAAGGCGACCGCCTCGGTCTCGTCGCCCGCCCACACGGCACCGGCGAGCCCGTACACCGTGCCGTTGGCGATCCGCAGGGCGTCCGCCTCGTCCTCGTACCGGATGATCGACAACACCGGCCCGAAGATCTCCTCCTGAGCGATCGTCATCTCCGGTGTGACGTCGGCGAAGACGGTCGGGCTGACGAAGTACCCCTGCTCGCGGGGTGATTCGGGGCCGCCGACGACGAGCCGGGCACCCTCCGTGACGCCCTTGTCGATGTAACTCCGCACCCGGGCCTGCTGCTTGGCGTTGACGACCGGGCCGATACGGTCGCCGTATTTCTCCGCGGCGGCCGCGGCCAGCTCGACCGCCTCGTCGTACCGCGCGGTGTGCACCAGCATGCGCGTCCAGGCGCTGCATGTCTGGCCGGAGTTGGACATCACGTTGGCGACGCCGACGCCCACGGCCTTGGCGAGGTCGGCGCTCGGCAGGATGACGTTGGCGGACTTGCCGCCGAGTTCCAGGGCGACCCGCTTGACCGCGGCGCCCGCGGTCGCGCCGATGCGCTTGCCCACCGCCGTGGAGCCGGTGAAGGAGACCAGGTCCACGTCCGGGTGTTCGGCGAGGGCCTGGCCGGCGACCGGGCCGAGGCCGGTGACGAGGTTGAAGACACCGGCCGGGATGCCCGCCTCGGCCACCGTCTCGGCGAAGAGCTGGGCGGTGAGCGGGGTGTCCTCGGCGGGCTTCAGCACGACCGTGCAGCCCGCCGCGAGCGCCGGGGCGACCTTGGCGACGATCTGGTGCAGCGGGTAGTTCCAGGGCGTGATCGCGCCGACGACCCCGACGGGCTCCTGGTAGACGGTCGAGTTGCCGACCTTCTCCTCGAAGGCGTACGTCGCCGCCAGTTCGGCGTACGAGCCGGCGACCGCGATCGGCACGCCCGCGTGCACCGCCTGCGAGAACGGCAGCGGGGAGCCGAGTTCGGCGGTGACGGTCTCGGCGATCTCGTCCTTGCGGGCCACGAGGATGTCCCGGAGGGCGGCCAGACGCGCGGCCCGCTCGGCCGGCGGGGTCGCGGCCCAGGCCGGGAAGGCGGCACGTGCGGCCCGTACGGCGGCGTCGACGTCCTCCGCGGTGCCTGCCGGAACCCGGCCGATCACCTGCTCGTCGACCGGGTTCACGACCTCGATCGTGTCCGTGCCGACGGCGGGGCGCCAGGCCCCGTCGATGTACATGCCGTCATGTGCCTTCATCGTGTTCCTCCCGGGCGGGGCCGCGTCGTCCGGACCCTAAACTAGCGATGATAGTTTTCAGGCGCCAGAGGGACCCGGCCCGATCGGACCAAACCGGACAGGACCGAGCCGGACCACGCCGGACTCGGCCCCCAGGGCATCCTCGGCCCGTAGGACTCAGAAGTCGACCCTCGTCCGGTCGTCCACCCTGGCCACGGACTCCTGGGCGAACACCTTCTCGTAGGCGGTCCGGATCTCCTCGATCTTCCGGTCGCTCGCGCCCGCCTGGGCCACCGGATACAGCAGGATCAGCTCGTACGACCGCTCGCGCTCGATCGCGCCGTGCGCGTCCCGCCACTGCCCGCGCCCGTTCTGCACGGTGAGCCCGTCGGGGAAGTCCGGCGTCACCTCCTTGTCGATGAACGCCATGAACTGCCGGTCGGTGACGGCCGGGCCACCGCCCGGCCGTTCGGTGCCGAAGAAGAGCCGGCTCTCGATGTACGCCTCGCCGCGGACCGCCGTCCGCGGCTTGGAGTCGTGCCGGGGATCGTGCCGGGGGCCGTCGAACAGGGCGTACGCGGTCGGGGCGCCGGCGGCGAGCAGGGCCGTGGCGGTGGCGGCGAGCAGACGGGCGCGGGTGCTGCTGTGCGGGGTCATGAGCGCCTGCCTAGCGGAACTCACTCCTCCAGATCCGGCAGCCGCGCCGGAGCCGGGCAGATGCGTTCACCGTGCTGGTCGAAGACGAACAGATGGGCGAGGTCGACGAGGAGGGGGACCTGCATCCCGTGGCGGAGTTCGATGTCGGGGGTGGTGCGGACGACGAGGTCACCGGGCAGGCGGCCCTCCGGCGGCGCCGGTTCGGGGTGGTCGGGTTCCCCGTCCGCCGGGTGTTCCAGGACCACGACCGGCCCGGCCCGCAGGACTCCGGTGCGCTCCCGCAGCCGGTCCAGGACGTTGCCCTCGCGGCGCCGTCGCCGAGGCGGCCGGGTCGGGCGCGGGGCCTCCAGATCCGGTACGACGGCGGGCTGCGAACCCGTGTTGAAGTGGACGAGGACCTCGTGCCCCTGGAACTCCACATGCTCGACGAGGCCGCTGATCGCCACCTCGCCCGGCCGGGCGGCGGACGGCTTGGCGAGCCGGACGGCCTCGGAGCGCAGCCCGACGATGACCTCGCGGCCCTGCTGAACCCGCAGCAACTGGTGGTCCAGGGAAAGAGGTTCGGGCAGCCGCAGATACTGCTTGCCGAGGCTGATCGACATGGCTCCGTCGAGCGGCGCCCGGACCAGGCCGCGCAGCAGATTGATCCGCGGGGTACCGATGAAGGCGGCGACGAAGACGTTCGCGGGCAGCGCGTAGACCGTGCGGGGCGTGCCCAGTTGCTGGAGGACTCCGCCGCGCAGGACCGCGACACGGTCGCCGAGCGACATCGCCTCGGCCTGGTCGTGCGTGACGTACACCGTTGTCGCGCCCAACTCCCTGGTGAGCCGGGATATTTCGGCGCGCAGATGGTTGCGGAGCTTGGCGTCGAGGTTGGACAGCGGCTCGTCCATCAGGAAGGCCGAGGGGTGGCGCGCGATCGCCCGGCCCATGGCGACCCGCTGGCGTTCACCGCCGGAGAGCTGGTGGGGGAAGCGGCCGAGGAGATCCTGGATGCCGAGCATGCGGGCCGTGGCGTCCACGCGCGGGCGGGGGTCCTTGCCGGGCGTCTCGATGCGCAGCGGGAAGCCGATGTTGTCGCGGCTGGTCATGCTCGGATAGAGGGCGAAGTTCTGGAACACCATCGCCATGTCCCGCCCGGACGGCGGCAGATCGTTGGCCAGTTCGCCGTCGAGGCGCACCTCGCCCTCGGTGACCTCTTCGAGCCCGGCGATCATTCTCAGCACGGTCGACTTGCCGCAGCCGGAGGGCCCGAGCAGCACGAGGAACTCGCCCGGCCGGATGTCGAGCGACAGCCGCTCCACCACGCGGACGCCGCGGGTGTACGACTTGCTGACGCTGTGCAGAGAGATGGCGCGTGTCATGAGGGGTGCCCCCAGGGGCCTTCCGGGCGCTGGTGCTCCGCGGTCGAACGTCCCGTACGGGTCGTACGGGACCTATGAGTCACGGAAGTTAACGGACCGCGCACGCCCTGGGGAAGACATGTGGCGGGATCGGACGGTCCGGTTCGACACGGGAGAAAAGCGGACTCTCGGGTTCAGTGCGACGGCAATCCCGATTCTGTCGCCCTTCCGCCCGCTCACGTCGCGCGGGGCCGCCCCCGGGTCTGCGTGAGGTGGGCGAAGACGACGACGTTTCCGGCGTAGCCCGTCTTCGGGTCGTACGCGCCGCCGCACGTGATCAGACGCAGCTCGGGGCGCCCTCTGTCGCCGTACACCTCCTTGTTGGGGAAGTGCGCCTTCTCGTACATCTTCACGGCGTCCACGGTGTAGACGGCGGTCATGCCGTCGGCGCGCAGGACCTCGACGAGTCTGCCGGGCCGGAGTTGGCTGAGCGGGGCGAAGACGGCGGGTCCCGTGGTGGTGTCGAGGTGGCCGACGGCGACGGCTGTGCCTGACTCGCCCGGCGTCGGCCCGTCCGCGTACCAGCCGACCAGCTTGGGATCGTCGACGGGAGGGGTGGTGAGCCGCCGCTCACGGTCGAGCTTGAGGCCGACGACCGGTGCTTCCAGGCTGAAGTACGGGATGCGGAGCGAGGTCGCCGGGGAGCGCGGGAGCGGCTTGGGCGGGGGCGTGGGCCGGGGCGGCCGGGCGGGCGCGGCGCGGTGGGGCTTCGGACCGCGCGCGTCACCGTCCGCACGGCGGGGCTTCGCGTCGCGCCCGCCGCCGTCCGCACGGTCGGGCTTCGCGTCGCGCCCGCCGCCGTCCGCCCCGGCGGGGCCGGAGGACGCCGTGGCGCCTCCGTGCCCCGCGGCCGCGGCGGCGGCGGGCGGACCGACGGGCTCGTCGCTGCCCGTGCACCGGACGCCGCCGACCACCAGCGTCACCGCGATGACGAGGGTCCGCGTCAGGCGGTAGGCGCGCGTCCGGTGCCAGGGCCTGCCGGAGGGGCTACGCAGCACCGTCGGGGCGGCGGCGCAGCCGCAGGTAAACGACTCCCCCGGCCATCACGAGGCCCGCGGCCGCCGCGCCGACGACCGGCGAGAAGTCCTGGATGTGGGCGAGACCGCCCCCACCCGCGTGGGGCCCGCCGTGCGGCCCGCCCGGACCACCACCCGGGCCGCCGGGGCCGCCCTTGGGCGGAGTCGGAGTGGACGTCGGGCCCCCGGGCCTGCAGTCGACCCTGAAGACCTTCTGCTTGCCCGCGCCGCTCTCGCCCTCGAAATTCCAGGTGAGCTTGTACTGCCCCTTGGGCAGCGAGAAGAGGCCCGCGGTCCGGCCGTCGCCGGACGCCGGGATGGTGAGGCCGCCCGCGAGCGTGGCGCCGCCGTCCACATGTGGCTGGGTCTCGATGGACCAGGTGATCTTCTGCGCCCCGTCGAAGTCGAACCCGTCGAGGTAGAACTGGCAGACCTTCGGATCGTCTCTCTGATCGTTGACCGCCGTGTGCGAGTCATGGACCTTGACGTCGCCGTTGTCACCGGGAGCGGCGAAGGCGGCCGGGGCACCGAGCATGGCGGTGCCCGCGACGGCGAGGGCTACGAGGGCGGAAGCGCGTCGGCGGGTGCCGGGCCGGCACGGAAGGGACGAGGTGGACATGAGAATTCCTCCGAGTCAGGTGATCATCATACAAATCACGCTTTCCTCTGACTCTCTTTCACATCCGCCCCGGCAAAGGCGGCAACAGCGCCCCGCGCCCCTCAGATATCGCTCTTCCGGCGCAACCGCACCCGAGGCCGCGCACCCTCGTCCGGCACCCGGGCAGGCCTCCCCGGAGAGCGCAGCGCCGTCGCCGACGACACCAGCAGCAGCGCGCCGAGCATCACGAACGGCGCCGCCACACCGGCGACTCCGGCGACCAGACCCGCGGTGGCGGGGGCGGCGACCTGGCCGAGCCGGTTGCCGGTCAGACGCAGGGCGAGGGCCGTGGAGCGGGCGCCGTCGGGAGCCGCCTGGACGACCGTCGTCATGGACAGCGGCTGACCGACCCCGAGACAGAAGCCGAGGACGACGAGCATCAGGGCCAGCGCCCACACCGGTACGGGCAGGGCGATACCCGCACACAGCACCGCCCCCACCAGGCACGTCACGGTGAGCAGCGCGGTCCGGCCGAGCCGGCGCAGCAGGGGCGTCAGCACCAGCCGGCAGGCGATGCTCGCCGCCGCGCGCACACTGAGCAGCAGAC
Organism: Streptomyces sp. NBC_00775; assembly: GCF_036347135.1. NCBI lineage: Bacteria > Bacillati > Actinomycetota > Actinomycetes > Kitasatosporales > Streptomycetaceae > Streptomyces > Streptomyces sp. NBC_00775. Next base: position 8,582,048 of record NZ_CP108938.1, on the reverse strand, counting down.
CGACCACCGACGGCGCGATGTCCCGGTGTTCGCCGACCACGGGCAGATACGCGGTGAGAATGTCCGTCGCGGACAGCACGGCGAGACTGATGAAGATGCCCGCGGGCACGCCCCGGGCGCGCAGAATCCGCCCGACGGGAACGCGTTCGCCTTGTGCGGTACGGGACTTCACGGCCGTACGGTCCTCGATGCGCCACAGCGAGGTGAACGAGACCGCGGCGACCGCGCTCGCCACCAGCAGCGCGAGCGCGCTGCTGCCCGCCATGTCGGAACCGCCGATCAGGAGGCCCGCGGCGATCGGGCCGATCAGCTGACCGAGCGAGACGCCGATGGTGAAGTGGCCGAAATTGCGGTCCTGTTCGTGCGGGGCGGACTGGCGGGCGACGAGCGACTGCCCGCCGATCACGAAGCAGAGGTGGCCGAGCCCCATCACTCCGCTCCAGGCGGCCATCGCCGCCAACGAGTCCGCCCTGCCGCTCATCGCACAGCCGCCGGCGATGAGCACGACACCGGCGGGCAGCAGGGGCGCGCAGCGGCCGTGGTCGGTGCGGCGGCCCAGCGGCACGGCGGCGAACAGTGGCAGCAGGGCGTACGCCGCCGCGATCACACCGACCGCGCGCTCGTCCGCGCCCAGCGCGAGGGCCCGGTAGGAGACGGCGGGCCGGGCCATCGACACCGCCCCCTGCGTGAAGCTGAAGGCGATGACGAGGCGCAGCAGCCAGCCGCGGTTCCTACCGGGCCCCACAGTGACACCCTCCCTGCGATGACGGACTACGGATGGCGGATGACGGGCGACCGATATCGGAAGCCGTCATCCGACAGCGGCTCTCAGATGATGCCGAACAGGATCCCGGCCCCGAGCACCACCAGCGAAGTCAGCGCCGCCCACTTCACCACGAACCTGGTGTGGTCGCCGAACTCCACCTTGGCCATGCCGACCAGGACGTAGACGGCCGGGACGAGCGGGCTCGACATGTGCAGCGGCTGGCCGATGAGCGAGGCGCGGGCGATCTCCAGGGACGAGACGCCGTGCGCCTGGCCTGCCTCGGCGAGGACCGGGAGGATGCCGAAGTAGAAGCCGTCGTTCGACATGAAGTACGTGAGCGGGATGCTCAGGACGCCGGTGACGAAGGCCATGTGCGGGCCCATGCCGTCGGGGATGTTGGAGACCAGCCACTTGGCCATGTGGTCGACCATGCCGGTGCCCGTCAGGACGCCGGTGAAGACGGCGGCGGCGAAGACCATGCCGGAGACGTTGAGGACGTTCTCGGCGTGGGCGCCGAGGCGGGCCTTCTGGTCGGGCATGTGCGGGAAGTTGACGGTGAGCGCGAGCGCGGCGCCGAGCAGGAAGAGGACCGGGATCGGCAGCCACTCCATGATCATGGCGGTGAGCAGGGTGACCGTGAGGAGCGCGTTGAACCAGTAGAGCTTGGGACGCAGGGTGGCGCGGTTCGGGTCGAGACCCTGGAAGCCGTCGTCGTCGGCGGAGTCCGCCGCGGGGGCGTCCGCGTCCGTGCCGGAGCCCGAACCGCCCGTACGCGCGGCCTTCTTGTCCGAACCGGTCCCCGAGCCGCCCGCGCCGACCAGGACCGTCTCCGCCTCCTGCGGCTCCAGCACCTCGTCCAGCGTCAGCACGCCGAGCCGCTTGCGCTCGCGGCGGCCGAGAACGTAGGCGAGGGCGAACACACCGAGCAGACCGACGGCGAGGGCCGGGATCATCGGCACGAAGATGTCGCTGGCGTCGAGCTTCAGCGCGGTCGCGGCGCGGGCGGTCGGGCCGCCCCACGGCAGGGTGTTCATCACGCCGTTGGCCATCGCGGCGACACCGGTCATGACGACCAGGCTCATCTTCAGGCGCTTGTACAGCGGGTACATCGCCGAGACCGTGATCATGAAGGTGGTCGAGCCGTCGCCGTCGAGGGAGACGATCGCGGCGAGGACCGCCGTGCCGACCACGATCCGCAGCGGATCGGCCTTGCAGAACTTGAGGATCCCCCGGACGATCGGGTCGAAGAGACCGACGTCGATCATCACACCGAAGTAGACGATCGCGAACATCAGCATCGCCGCTGTGGGCGCGAGACTGGTGACGCCGTCGATGACGTAGTCACCGAGCTTGGCGCCCTTTCCGACGAAGACACAGAAGAGTGCCGGAATCAGCACGAGCGCCGCGATCGGCGACATCTTCTTCAGCATGATCAGGACCAGGAAGGTCGCGATCATGGTGAAGCCGAGGATGGTCAGCATGAGTTTGGATACCTAACGTTCGCCCTTGAACTCCCACCAGGGCCGGCGGTGCGATGACGTTAGGTCGGGCTCGCAAGCGTTAACAAGATGTTGACACGAGAGCAATAAGCGCAAAACTCCAGGTCACAGCCTTGTATCGGTGAGCGATGGCCCTCTAGGGGCATGCCGCCAGCTCCACGGGCACGCCATTGAGGACCGCCGTGCCCGACAGCGGGTCGAGCAGCGAGCCGTCGAGGAGCTGGTTGACGTTGACGCCCGGGTCCAGGGCGGCGTGGCTCATCCGGGTGCCGGGGCGGTTGTGTCCCCAGCCGTGCGGGAGGCTCACCACCCCGCTCCGTACGGCGTCCGTGACCTCCACGGGGGCGGTCACCTCTCCCCCGGCTCCCTTGACGCGTACGGCGGCCCCGTCGGTGAGGCCGAGGCGTGCGGCGTCGTCGGGGTGGATGTGCAGGGTGCAGCGGTTGGTGCCGCCGGTGAGCGCGGGCACGTTGTGCATCCAGCTGTTGTTGGAGCGCAGATGGCGGCGGCCGACGAGCACGAGTGCCGCCGGGCGCTCGCGCAGCGCGTCCCGCAGGCGCGGCAGATCGTCGACAATCGGTGCCGGCAGCAGCTCGATCTTCCCGCTGGGTGTCTTCAGCGGCTGCGGCAGGCGGGGCCGCAGCGGTCCGAGGTCGATGCCGTGCGGATGGGCGAGCAGCTTCGCCAGGCTCAGCCCGTCGGGCCGGGCGCCGAAGCCGTCGCCGTACGGGCCGAGGCGCAGCATCATGTCGAGCCGCCGCTCGGCGCCGGTCTCGCCAGTGAGCAGGCCGGCGAGTTCTTTCGGATCGCGGCCGTGCACCGGTGCGTATGCCTCGGTGACGGACTTGCCCAGGGTGCTGTCGATGACCATGGCGTCCACGGCGGAGGGGTCGGCGCCGTGCATGCCGGTCGCGGCGAGGACGAGCCGGGCGAGGATCTCGGTCTCCGCCATGCGGCCCGGCTCCAGCGGGACCGCCGGGCGGTTGTAGCGGACCTGGTTGCGTACGGCGAGGGTGTTGAAGGCGAAGTCGTGGTGGGCGCTCTGCGAGGGCGGGGGCGGCGGCAGGACGACGTCCGCGTGGCGGGAGGTCTCGTTCAGGTAGGGGTCGACGCTGACCATGAAGTCCAGCGAGTCGAGCGCCTTGTCGAGGCGGTCGCCGTCGGGGGCGGAAAGTACGGGGTTGGCGGCGACGGCGATGAGGGCGCGGACCGGGCTGCCCTCCGGCGTGGCGGTGTCGATCTCCTCCGCGAGGGCGGACAGGGGCAGTTCGCCCTTGGCCTCGGGGTGGCGGCTCACCCTGCTGTGCCAGCGGCCGAGCGCGAAGCCGTGGCCGGGTCCGGCGGGGCGGGGTGTCCTGTCGGTGGCCGCCAGCGGGAAGAGGGCGCCGCCGGGCCGGTCGAGGTTGCCGGTGAGGATGTTGAGGACGTCGACGAGCCAGCTGGCGAGGGTGCCGTGCGGGACGGTGCAGCTGCCGATGCGGCCGTAGACGGCGGCGGTGGGCGCGGCGGCGAGTTCGCGGGCCAGCGCCCGGATGGTGCCGGCGTCCACGTCACAGGCCTCGCTCGCGGCCTCGGGGGTGAAGTCCCGTACGGTGTCGGCGAGTTCCTCGACGCCCTGGACGTGCGGGGTGAGGGCGCCGAGGTCGACGAGCTTCTCCTCGAAGAGGACGTAGGTCATCGCCGCGAGGAGCAGGGCGTCGGTGCCGGGGCGGATCGCCACATGGCGGTCGGCGAGCTTGGCCGTGCGGGTGCGGCGCGGGTCGATGACCGTCAGGGTGCCGCCGCGCGCCCGCAGGGCCTTGAGCTTGCCGGGGAAGTCGGGGGCGGTGCACAGACTCCCGTTGGATTCCAGGGGGTTGGCGCCGATGAGCAGGAGGTGGTCGGTGTGGTCGAGGTCCGGTACCGGGATCGCGTTGGCGTCGCCGTACAGCAGTCCGCTCGACACGTGCTTGGGCATCTGGTCGACCGTGGAGGCGGTGAAGAGGCTGTGGGTGCGCAGCGCGGAGAGCAGGACGGGCGGGTAGAGGGCGCCGGCCATGGTGTGCACGTTCGGGTTGCCGAGGACGATGCCTACGGCATGCGGCCCGTACTGCTCGACGACCGGCCGCAGGCCCGCGGCCACCGCGTCGAAGGCCTCCTCCCAGGTGGCTTCGCGCAGCTCGCCGGCCTCGCGTATGAGGGGTGTGCGCAGCCGGTCGGGGTCGCCGTCGACGGCCCCGAAGGAGGCGCCCTTCGGGCAGATGAACCCCTTGCTGAACACATCGTCGCGGTCGCCGCGGGCACCGGTCACCCGGGTGCCCTCGATGGTGAGCGTGAGCCCGCAGGTCGCCTCGCAGAGGGGGCAGACGCGCACGGCGGTGCGAGAGTCGGGGGTGGTGCCGGAGGTGCGGGACACGGGTCCTCCCGGAGGGCGGTGGCGGCGGTGGCACACGGACTGGGCCGAGCATACCGACCGGTAGGCATGGCGGGGAGGGCCTTCCGGGGGTGAGGTCGGAAATTCGCGAGGGGTTCATTCCCCGCGTAAGCGGCCCGTGCGGCTCACCCCCGCTCGGACGGTTCAGTCGAGAACCCTGGCCAGATAGGCGCGCAGCAGTTCGCGCGTCTCCTCGATGATCCGCTCGTCTCCTTCCGGCGCGACCCGGAAGGCCAGGTGGACCAGGGTGTCGGCGGTTTCCACGGCGATCAGGAAGGTACGGCGGAGATCCTCGTCGGGGGTGCGGTCGAGGTAGCCGGAGAGCAGTTCGGTGAGGCGGTCGGCCACGCGGGTGTTGGGCTCGGAGTAGCGGGAGCCGACCGGGATCTGGTTGCCGAAGTCGACAAGGGAGAAGCCGGGCGCGGTGCGTTTCATGGCGAGGTATTCGTCGAGCACGGCGTCCATGGCCGCACGCCAGCCACCGCCCTCCATCTCCCGGAGGCGCTCGGTGACGCGCTCGGCATAGCGCTCCAGGTTGCGCTGGGCGAGCGCGTCGGCCATCGCGCGCTTGTTGCCGAAGAAACGGTAGACGGAGCCGATGGGCACGCCGGCCCGCTGGGCCACGGCACGGGTGCTCAGGTCGTCGTAGCCGACCTCGTCGAGGAGGTCGGCGCAGGCGTCGAGGATTCTGGTCAGTCGTTCGGCACTGCGCCGTTGTACGGGCGCTCTGCGCAGCGAGGTCGCATGGGGCACGGGCTTCATGATGCCTTTCCGCCGGGGTCCGGTGAACCTCCCGTATCAGTACGGGCCCCATTGCCGGTCTCGCTCATCGTCACCGTGGGTGTCGCCGGCGGCGTCGCGGTCGCCCCGGCCGGTGACGCGGTGATGTCCGCGGTGCTCTCGACGGGCTTGCCGTGGACGGCCCACACGGTGCCGTCGTCCGCGTACAGCCGCGCGGTGACGTGGTGGGTGCCGCGCGGGACGAGGTCGCCGGCGAGGTGGTACTCGGCGGTGCGGAGCCGGGCGATGGTCCGGCCGTCCAGATAGAGGTGGGCAATGCCCCGTCCGGCCGTCGGCACGGATCGCGTGCCGGCGGGCGAGAAGCGGAAGTGGTGGACGGTCAGCGTGACGTCCCAGCTGTCGTCGGAGTCGGGCTGGATCTCGATCGCGACCTCCGGCGCACCCTTCTTGTCCACCTCACGGTAAAGCCGCCCTTCCTCGTCCATCTCGTCCAGCAGCTTGCCCACGGGCGAGGCCGACGCTGCGTCCCTCCGCTCGTGCGCATCACTGGTAGCGCAGCCCACCGATCCGCCGAGCAGGGCGCAGACCGCGAGGGCGGCGAGCAGTCCACGCATCCACCACATGCCGGGGAGCGTAGAACAACGCTCCGACAGCCGGATCCCCCTGAAGTCGGGTTCTTGGGCCGTACAGCGGTCCTTGGGTAGTAGTACGCCGGGTACGTCGGATACGCCGGGTACGCCGTACCCGCCGGTCGGCGTTTTCGGCCCGTCCCTGGTGGTGGACCGTGGCCGATCCCGTGCGGTGCCCCCGGCCGACCCCTTGCGCGGGGAAAACCTGAATCCTACGGTGATGCATAGGAATCAGGCGCGAAGGAGCGATCATGAGCGGGGACGCGAGGAAGACGGCCGAGGGGCTGACCTACCTCTCCGGTTTCGGCAACGAACACAGCTCGGAGGCGGCCCCGGGGGCGCTGCCGCACGGCCGCAACTCGCCGCAGCGCGCGCCGCTCGGGCTGTACGCGGAGCAGCTGAGCGGTACGGCGTTCACCGAGCCGAGGGCGTACAACCGGCGTTCGTGGCTGTACCGGATCCGCCCGTCGGCCGCGCACCCCGCGTTCACCCGCATCGAGAACGGCGCCCTGCGTACGGCCCCCTTCACGGAGACCGTGCCCGACCCGAACCGGCTGCGCTGGAACCCGCTGCCCGAGCCCCCGGCGGGGACGGACTTCCTCGGCGGCCTGTGGACCCTCGGCGGCAACGGGGACGCGACCCAGCGCACCGGCATGGCGGTGCACCTGTATCACGCCAATTCCTCCATGGACCGAGTGTTCAGCGACGCCGACGGCGAGCTGCTCATCGTGCCGGAGCGCGGCGGGCTGCTGCTGCGCACCGAGTTCGGGCTGCTGCATGTGGAGCCCGGCCAGGTCGCGCTGATTCCTCGTGGTGTCCGCTTCCGTGTGGAGCTCCTCGACGATGTGTCCGATCGCGGGCAGAACCCGACCGCCCGGGGTTATGTGTGCGAGAACTATGGGGCGCCGTTCCGGCTGCCCGACCTCGGTCCGATCGGCGCCAACGGCCTCGCCAACGCCCGTGACTTCCTCGCGCCGGTCGCCGCGTACGAGGACGTCGAGGGCCCGGTCGAGGTGGTGAACAAGTTCTGCGGCAACCTCTGGCGGGCGACGTACGGCCATTCGCCGCTGGACGTGGTCGCCTGGCACGGCAACCATGTGCCGTACGTCTATGACCTGCGCCGTTTCAATGTGATCGGCACCATCAGCTACGACCACCCGGACCCGTCGATCTTCACGGTGCTGACGTCCCCGTCGGACACCCCGGGCCTGGCCGGCGTCGACTTCGTCGTCTTCGCTCCGCGCTGGCTGGTGGGTGAGGACACGTTCCGGCCGCCGTACTTCCACCGGAATGTGATGAGCGAGTACATGGGGCTCATCGAGGGCGCGTACGACGCGAAGGCGGAGGGCTTCGTTCCGGGCGGTGGTTCGCTGCACAACATGATGTCGGCGCACGGTCCGGACCGGGAGACCTTCGACCGGGCGAGCGCCGCGGAGCTGCGCCCGCAGAAGATCGACGACGGGCTCGCCTTCATGTTCGAGACGCGCTGGCCGGTGACCGCGACGGTTCAGGCGGCCCGGGCGGAGCATCTGCAGCAGGCGTACGACGACGTGTGGCAGGGCCTCCAGCGGCACTTCCGCCCGCTGGACTGAGATTCACCGCCCGTTGCATTCAAGGCCCGCGACCGGTACGGATACCCTCGTGACCTCCTTCGCCCCGGATTCGATCATCCTGAACCGCAAGCTGCCGCTCTGGTATCAGGTCTCGCAGTCCCTGCGTGCCTCGATACTCGGCCGCTCGCCCCAGGACCCGCTGCGCCTGCCCACCGAGGAGCAGCTGGCCGGGCACTACGGGGTGAGTGTGCTGACCATGCGGCAGGCGCTCAAGGAGCTGGAGGACGAGGGGCTCATCACACGCCATCGCCGGCGGGGCACGTTCATCGAGCCGAGCGCGCGGCGCGGCGCTCCCGTGCGGCTGCTCGGCTCGGTGGACGCGATCGTGGCCCAGCAGTCGGGTATGACGACCGAGCTGCTGGACCACGGCACGGTTCCGGTGTCCGCGGAACTCGCCGAGTACTTCCCGGATCTGGCCGAGTTGGGGACGTACCACCGGCTGCGCAGCGACGAGAAGACGGGCGAGCCGACGAACCACGCGCGCAACTACGTGCGTCCCGAACTGGCGGCGCTGATCGACCCGGAGGACCTGGTGCGCTGGCCCATGACCAAGGTGCTGCGGGACGTGGTGGGCGTCCGCATCAGCCGGATCACCGACACGGTGGAGGCCCGGCTCGCGGACCCGGAGACCGCGCGACTGCTCCAAGTCCCGCTGCTCAGCCCGATCCTGCACTACACGGGCATCGTGCACGGCGAGGACGGCCGCGCCCTGGACGTGGCCCGCATCCACTACCGCGGTGACCGCTTCTCCTTCACGGTCACCCTCGACGCCCACTGACGATGCCGTACGAGGACAGCGGGCGGCGCTCTCGTCGTACGATGCCGAGCGTGACGCACGACGACGCTCCGCTGCTCGCGGACCTCATGCCGTGGTCCGTCGCACCGCCGAGGCTGGGCCGGGGGTGGCCGACGGCTCCCGACACCGCGTCCCTGAAGACGCGCTGGGACGCCCTGCTCAAGGCCGAAGGGCCGGACCGTGAGGCGCTGTTCGGCCCGACGCGCTCGCGCACGACGCATTCGGCCGTCGGCCAGCTGCCGGGGCAGTCGAGCGGAACCGCCCGTCTGGCGCGTGAGTCGGGTCCCTGTCCGGAGCCGGTACGCGTCCTGCACGGCCCCTTCGACGAGCAATGGCTGATTCCCGACCACCGGCTGATCGACGCGGCGCGCCCCGAGTTGTGGCGGGTGGCCGATGAGCGTCAGGTGTTCGCGGTCGAGCAGACGGTGGTGCCCGACGCGTCGGGGCCGGCGCTGCTGGTCGCCTCCGCCCTGCCGCTGAGCGCCGGTCGCGGCGGCCGGATCCGCCCCCTCTACCGGCGCCCCGGCGGCCTCGAACCGAACCTGGCGCCCGGCCTGCTGGACCACCTCGGCACGCGCCTCGGGCACTCCCCCGAACCGGTCGACGTCCTCGCCTGGACACTGGCGGCGGCACGGCCGGGACGGGACGGATGCGCTGTGCCGCTCACCGCCGACCCCGAAGTATGGGCGTACGGCGTCGAGTTGGGCCGCCGGATGCTGTGGCTGATGCGACGCGACGGCGAGCGCCCCAAGCTCCCCGGCGGCCGCCGCCCCTACGTCCGCGCCCCGCTGCCCGCCCGGCCCCTCGCCCCGCACTACGACCGCGACGAGGAGGCCCTTCACCTCGACGAGGGCCGCATCTCGCCCGTACCGCCCGAGGCCTGGGACTTCGAGGTGGGCGGAGTGCGCGTGCTGGAGCAGTGGTTCGCGGCCAGGACCGAGCCGCCCGAGCAGGGCACCCTGGAGGCGATCCGGCCGTCCACCTGGCCGCAGGCCTGGACGTCCGAGCTCCTCGAACTCGTCACGGTGCTGGCGCTGCTCGCGGAACTCCGGCCTCAGCAGGCCGAATTGACGATCGGGTCGCCGATCACGCGGGCCGAGCTGCGCACGGCGGGCGTGCTTCCGGTGCCGGACACGGCGCGGCGGCCCGCCTCCGTACTCGATCACCATGAAGAGGGCCCGGAAGGGCAGTTCGCGCTGATCTAGCCTTCGTTCACCCCTTCGTGCCGTTCCGGGCGCCTAGCCCTTCGGTTCGAACGCGTCCAGGACCCGTCCCAGGGCCCGCTCGAACACCGCCTCCAGGTCGATCGGCCCGGCGTCCTCCATGAAGGCCGCCGCCATGCGCGGATACGCGCCGGTCGCCACCTGGCCGCCGAGGTAGGCGATCCGCATCGCGTTCTCCTGCTCCTCCGACCAGGGCAGGGAGCGGGCGCGTTCGGCGGTGGCCAGCTCGTTGCCGACGTACGTCGTGACGACCCCGTTGAGCATCGCGATGAGCTCGAACTTCGTGCCGTACGGCGCGTCGAGCGGGTCGAGGCAGGTCAGGCAGTGCTCCAGGTAGCGCAGGGCGTTGGGGCTGAAGCCGTAGACCGGGGACATCAGGCGCGGCAGCCAGGGGTGGCGGTGCATGAGGGCGCGGGTCTGATGGGCGACCCTGAGCATGTCGGCGCGCCAGTCGCCCGAGGGCTCCCAGGGTTCGTGCTCGCCGCTGATGGCGTCGACCATCAGCTCGGACAGGTCCTCCTTGCGCGGCACGTAGTTGTAGAGCGACATCGTGCCGCAGCCCAGCTCGGCGGCCACCCGCCGCATCGAGACCGCGTCGAGTCCCTCCGCGTCCGCGATCCGCACGGCGGCGGCCGCGATGTCCGCGCGGCTGTACGCCGGCCGCGGACCACGGCCCGCGCGTTCGGGACGGGCCCAGATCACTTCGGGTACGGCGTTGCGCCCTGCCATTGGTCGATCACCTCGCGACCATCCTAGTTACGTACACCGTACGCAGTGCGCTATGGTCACCCCATGACTACTACGTACGCTGTACTTAGTGAGGGTCTGGAGAAACACTTCGGGGATGTCCATGCCCTGCGCGGCCTCGACCTGGCCGTGGCGCAGGGCACGGTCTGCGGGCTGCTCGGGCCGAACGGCGCGGGCAAGACCACGGCCGTACGACTGCTCACCACCCTGCTGCGGCCCGACACGGGGTCCGCGCGTGTCGCCGGACACGATCTCGTACGGGAGGCGGCAGCGGTCCGTCGGAGCATCGGGGTCGCCGGGCAGTACGCCTCGGTCGACGGCGATCTGACCGGGCGCGAGAACCTGCGGCTGTTCGCGAGGCTGCACCGGATGCGGGACGCCGGCGCACGGGCCGCCGACCTCCTCGACCGCTTCGGGCTGACCGAGGCCGCCGACCGGCCGGCGTCAAGCTACTCGGGCGGTATGCGGCGTCGCCTCGACCTGGCGGCGAGTCTGATCCGCCGCCCCGCCGTGCTCTTCCTGGACGAGCCCACCACCGGGCTCGACCCGGCGAGCCGCAACCAGATCTGGGAGGCCGTGCGCGCACTCAAGGACGAGGGCACGACCGTGCTGCTGACCACGCAGTACCTGGAGGAGGCCGACCAGCTGGCCGACGACATCGCGCTCATGGACCGCGGCAGGGTCGCCCACACCGGCTCGCCCGCCGAACTCAAGTCGCTCATCGGTTCGTACGCGGAGGTGGTCGTCGCCCACGCGGACGCGCTGCCCGGCGCGGCCGCCGTCCTGGACCAACTCACCGGCAGCGAGCCCACGTTCGACCGTGAACGGCACGCGGTGGGCGCCGTCACCGCCGATCCGACGCTGACGCTCCCCCAGCTCGTCCGTGAACTCGACGCCGCGGGCGTTCCGTTGCTCGACGCGAGCCTGCGTCCACCGACCCTCGACGACGTCTTCCTCCGTCTGACCGAGAACCGCACCGACCACAAGGAGCTGGTGACATGAGCACGTTGGCGTACGACGGCGGCGCGATGCTGGGCCGTCAGCTGCGGCGGATCCGGCACAACCCGGGCCTGCTGATCCTCACCCAGACCATGCCGGTCACCATGCTGCTGTTCTTCGGCTACGTGTTCGGCAGCGCGCTGGCGATGCCCGGCGAGGAGTACCGGGCCTTCCTCGTACCGGGGCTGCTGGTGGCGACCGCCGCCAACGGGATCATGACCGGGATGTTCCAGGCCGCCCAGGACTCGCACCGGGGCGTGATGGACCGCTTCCGTACGCTGCCGATGAGCCGGGCGGCCGTGCCGCTGGGGCAGGCGGTCGCGGATCTGGTCGTCACGGCGGCGGGAACGGTTCCCTTCCTGCTCGTCGGACTCGCGGTGGGATGGCGGATCGAGGGGTCGGCACCGCAGGCGGCCGGCGCGATCGGGCTGTTGCTGCTGTTCCGGTTCGCGACCACCTGGGTCGGGATCTTCCTCGGCCTCCTCTCCCGGAGCGAGGAGGCGGCCGGACAACTGGGCAGTGCGACGTTCATGCTTCCGCTGCTGTCCAACGCCTACATCCCCACCGGCAATCTGCCCGGCTGGCTGCGCACGATCGCCGAGTGGAACCCGATCAGCGCGGTGACCACGGCCCTGCGGGACCTGTTCGGGAACGCACCCGTGCCCCAGGGAGCCGCCTGGCCGGTGGCACACCCCGTCGCCGGATCCCTGGCGTGGTGCGCCGCGCTGATCGCGGTCTTCCTGCCGCTCGCCGTCCGCCGCTACGCGACGGGCGGACGGTGACCGGCCTGTCCGACGCCGGAAAACGGCCCCTCAAGATCGCCCCGTCAACATCCATGCATGACAAAGGTGTTATGCACAGGCCATGATCCACGGCATGCAGCCACACCCGCGGACCCAGCCGCTGCCCCTGGAGGGCATCACCGTCGTCGCCGTCGAGCAGGCCGTCGCCGCGCCCTTCGCCACCCGGCAGCTCGCCGATCTCGGCGCCCGGGTCATCAAGGTCGAGCGGATCGACGGCGGGGACTTCGCCCGCGGCTACGACACCGCGGCCGCCGGACTGGCCTCGCACTTCGTGTGGTGCAACCGGGGCAAGGAGTCCATCGCCCTCGATCTGAAGGACCCGCGCGGGCTCGACGTCGTGCGCCGTCTCGTCGCCGACGCGGACGTGTTCGTGCAGAACCTCGCCCAGGGTGCCGCGGCCCGGCTGGGGCTGGACGCGGCGACGCTGTGCGGCGACCATCCGCGGCTGATCGCCGTGGACATCTCGGGGTACGGGGCGTCGGGACCGTACGCCGCCAAACGCGCGTACGACATGCTCGTGCAGTGCGAGGCGGGGCTGGTGTCGGTGACGGGGACGCCTGAGCAGCCGGTGAAGGCGGGGATTCCGGCGGCGGACATCGCGGCGGCCATGTACGCCTTCTCCGGGGTGCTCGCGGCGCTGGTGCGGCGCGGTACGACCGGGCGCGGGGGCCCGGTGGAGGTGTCGATGCTGGACGCGCTCGCCGAGTGGATGGGGCATCCCCTGCACCATGCGATGCACGGAGGAACACCCCCGGCGCGCACGGCTCTCGCGCACGCCGTCATCGTGCCGTACGACGCCTATCCGACGGCGGACGGCGGGCGGGTGCTGCTGTCGGTGCAGAACGACCGGGAGTGGCGCCGGCTCGCCCAACAGGTGCTGGGCCACCCGGAGTTGGCGGACGATCCGGCGTACGCGACGAACGCGGCGCGGGTCGGGAACCGTGAGCGCGTCGATGCCGTGGTGGCGAAGACCCTTGCCGCGCTCGGCGCCGACGAGGCCGTGGCCCGGCTGGAGGGGGCGGGCATCGCGTGCGCGCGGCTGAGGGACGTACGGGAGGTGGCGGAGCATCCGCAGCTGGCGGCCAGGGACCGGTGGCGGGAGGTGGGGTCACCGGCGGGGCCGCTGCGGGCGCTGCTGCCGCCGATCACGCTGCCGGGTGGGGAGGAGGCGCGGATGGGGGCCGTCCCGAGGCTCGGGGAGCACACCGGGGTGGTGTTGCGGGCGCTGGGGATGACGGACGCGGAGATCGCGGGGTTGCTGCGGGACGGGGTGGCCCGCTGAACACGGGGTGGACCATGGGGGCGCGGCCCAGGCCGCTCGGCGTGAGGAGTGACCGCCGAGCGTGCGCGGGGACCGTAGGGCGTGCGGGGGAGCATGGAGCATGACGACCCGCGCCCCGCCGGGGCCCACCCGGCGCCGCTGCCTGCCGTGGGGATGGCGGACGCGGAAGTGCAGCGCTGCGCCGGATCGATGGGACCGCCGGAGCGCGGGTCGTGGAAAGCCGGTGCCGACCGCTGCTCAGCGGCCGCCGAACAGCGAACGGCGCAGCCGCTTCAGCGGTGCGAAGAGCGAGACCCGCCTCACTCGCGCGCCCCTGCCGCTGCTCTCGTGCGCGGTGTCACGCGCGGTGAGCTCACGCATCAGCGACGTCGCCTCGGCCGTTTCGCGCTGCGGGATGGCAGGGCCGCCCAGCACCGCGAGATGGCGGTCGAGGCGCGAACTGGTCGCGCTGCTCCCGCAAGTGATCGCAGGGACACGTGCCCTGCTGCGCACCGTTATCTGTTCCATGTCACTCCCCACCCGTACGAGTCCACCCGGCCCGGGCAGGCTAACCCTATCGCTCCCTCGTGGCACTCGTGTATCGCGGGCACAGGATTCACCTTCCCTGTAAGGGTGTTGACGATTACTCTCCGAATCCAACCGATTCCAGGGCGAGTTGGACAACTGGTGTGGTCGTGGGCTGCTCTGACCCACCGTGAGGCTCGACGGTCACAGCGAGTGACGTGGCGTTAGTATTCAGTCCGCTCGCGACCAGGGGCGTGTCGCCGTCGAAGAGACCCAGGGAACGCGGATTCTCGTTGGGGCGCATGAGCCACAGCTGATGCACACGCCCTCCGGAGGGGGTGCCGAGTCCGCTCACCGTCACGACGGCGCGCCGCTCCGATGCGGAGGCGACAACTCCGATTCCACGGCCCTGTGCGTCCCGTTCACCGGTGGCGCGCGCGTCGGGCGCCGCGAGAACGTGGGCGATCTCACGTGCCTGGGCGCGCTCCTGGTCCAGCTTGTCCTGAGTGTGCGTCGCCTGTACGGCGAACAGGGAGGCGACGACGAGGGCCGCGGCGGCCGTGGTGGTGGCCAGCGGCGCGAGAAGGGGGCGGAAACGGGGGGCACGCGCGCGTGAGGGCTGCCGGTCTGCCCGCGCACGCACAGGCGGGTGGCCCGCGTGCGCCCGGGGCGCCTCCTGCGCGGGCGTCTCCTGCGGAGTTGTCCGTACGGCGCTCAGGACCCGGTCGCGCAGCGCGGCCGGCGCCGGAGCCGCCGTCGACCACGCGAGGCGCAGGGCGTCCTCGGCGAGAGCGCGCACCTCGGCGGTGCAGCGCGGGCAGCCCCGCAGATGCCGTTCGAAGCGGCGGCGTTCGTCGGGTTCGAGAGCGTCGAGCGCGTAGGGGGCGGCGAGCGAGTGCAGATCGCGGCGGAGCAGGCGGTCGAGGGCGCTCATGCGGCACCTCCCAGGCACTCGCGCAGGCGGGTCAGGCCGTCACGCATACGGGTTTTGACGGTGCCGAGGGGCAGGGAGAGCCGTTCGGCGACTTCACGGTACGTGTAGCCGTCGTAGTAGGCGAGGGTGACGGACTGGCGTTGCAGGGCGGTGAGCCGGTCGAGACAGCGGCGCACCCATTCGCGTTCGAGTCCGGCCTCGACCTCCTCGGCGACCTGGTCGAAGGCGGGGTGATGGGCCCGCCGCCCCTCGCGCTGCTCGCGTTCGGTGGCCGCGCGGGCGCTGCGGACCCGGTCGACGGCGCGGCGGTGCGCGAGGGTGAGGATCCAGGACAGGGCGCTGCCGCGCCCGGGGTCGAACCGCGCCGCGGAACGCCAGAGTTCGAGCAGCACTTCCTGGGCCACCTCCTCCGTCTGTGCCGGGTCCCGGACCACACGGCGCACCAGTCCGAACACCGGCCCGGACACCAGTCCGTACAGCTCCTCGAATGCCTTCTGGTCGCCTCCGGCCACGAGCACCAGAAGTTCGTCCGCCTCCACCCGTCCCCCTCTCCGGCCGCGCACGGCCCGTCCTTTCACTGACGTGTTCGCAGCGAGCGTGCCCACGGATGGGGTTACGGATCAGCGAACCGAAAACGCGGGTCCGGCACCAGAGAGATGTGAGGCCGTCGTCGAACAAACGCGCTCGTCGATGAAACAAGCGGGGCGGGCCGCCGTAAAGACGTTTGGGATTCGACCAATCCACCCCGGCGACCGCTCCGAATGGCGTGCGTCAGGCAATTGGACGTGAGGACGGACGGCATGACACCTATCTCCAGGAGTGGCGCGGGACGCAGGAGTCTCGCGACCCTCGTCTGTGGTGCGCTGGCCGCCGGGGGGCTCGCAGCCGCCGGCGTGACCGCGCTGGAACCGGGGGCGGCCTCCGCCTCCAGCCACCGGGAGGCCCCGCTCATCTCGGGGCAGCCCCAGTACGACAACACGGACGTGTACGCGTTCGTGAGCCCCGACAAGCCCAACACGACGACGATCGTGGCGAACTGGATCCCCTTCGAGGAACCCGCCGGCGGCCCGAACTTCTACACGTTCGCCGACGACGCCCAGTACGACATCCACATCGACAACGACGGTGACGCGCAAGGCGAGTTGGTCTACCGCTACACCTTCAAGACGCACCGCAAGAACGGCGACACCTTCCTCTACAACACGGGTCCGGTCACCAGCCTCGACGACCCCGACCTGAACATCACGCAGACGTACGACATCGATCTGCTGCGGCTGCACAACCAGAAGCTGGTGTCGCGGACCAAGGTCGCGGACGACATCCCGGTGGCCCCGTCCAACGTCGGCAAGGCGTCGATGCCGGACTACGGCAAGCTGCGCGACCAGGCCGTGTACAAGCTCACGGGCGGCTCGACCACGTTCGCGGGGCAGGCGGACGACCCGTTCTTCCTGGACCTGCGCGTCTTCGACCTGCTGTACGGCGGGAACCTGACCGAGGTCGGGCGGGACACCCTCAAGGGCTACAACGTCAACTCGATAGCCCTCCAGGTGCCCAACGACATGATCCGTGAGTCGGCCGGACAGCCGGTCGTCGGCATCTGGTCCACCACCCAGCGCAAGGACGCGCACGGCGACTGGACCCAGGTCTCCCGGCTCGGCATGCCGCTGGTCAACGAGGTCGTCAACCCGCAGAAGGACAAGGACAAGTTCAACGCGTCCGCGCCCTGGAACGACGCCCAGTTCCTGAAGAACGTGACCAACCCGGAGCTGCCGAAGCTCATCGAGGCGATCTACAAGATCAAGGCGCCGGCGGAGCCCAGGAACGACCTGGTCGACGTGTTCCTGAAGGGCGTCAAGGGCCTCAACCAGCCGCCCAACGTCCGCCCGGCCGAGGAGCTGCGGCTCAACACCTCGATCAAGCCCAGCATGCATCCCAAGCGGCTCGGTGTGCTCGACGGCGACAACGCGGGCTTCCCGAACGGACGTCGGCTCACCGACGACGTGATCGACGCCTCGCTCCAGGTCGTCGAGGGTGAACTGGTCGGTTCCAAGAACGACTTGGGCGACGCGGTCGACAAGAACGACAAGAAGTTCGAGAAGTACTTCCCGTACGTGGCCGAGCCGACCTCGGGTTCGCGCGGAGCGCTCGCCAAGGGCACGACCAGCGGGACCGACGTGCGCAACCAGCTCGGTGACGCGCTGAAGCCCGCGGGTTCCACCGGCGGCGGCACCGACACCACGCTGATCGCGGCCTCCGCGGCGGCGGGCGCGGCCGGGTTCCTGCTGATCTCCACCGGCCTGCTGTGGTGGCGCCGGCGGATGCACAACCGGGCCTACTGACCCGGCTCATGACTGGCGCGGCCCGCACTTGTCCATCCCCCACGGCGCGGGCCGCGCCGCCCCCACCCCCCACAACGACCGTTTCCGCCAAGGACTTTGAGGAGAGGGCATGTCCCCGCGTACGAACGAGAGCGCGCCGGAGAGCGAACGCGGCGAGCCGTCGGTCGCCACGCCCGAGGCGGACGCCGTGGACACCACGAGCGCGCCCGGCGACTCCGAGGGGGCCATGGCGGTGCCCGGCGAATCCACCGGAGCCACGGAGGTGCCGGGCGATTCCGCGGGAGCCACGGATGCGCCCAGCGACTCTGCGCGCGTCACGGAGGTGTCCGACGACGAGCGCGTCGCCGCCGTCCGCCGGCTGTCCACGTCCGGGCGTCGCTGGCGGGGCGTCCAACTCGCCTTCTGCGCCACCGCGTTGGCGGTCGCCATGACGGCGGGCGCCGTCGTGCTCGGGGCCGTCCGGGACGGCGGCAACGGCGGAACCTCCACGGTCGCCTCCGCTTCCAGCGGCATATCGCCGCAGTTGCTCGCCAGTGGGGATCTGGACGCGAGCATCACGGCCCTGCAGGCCCATCTGCGGACCCAGCCCAAGGACTTCGGCGGCTGGGCGACGCTTGGACTCGCCTACGTGGAGCAGGCCCGCACGAAGGGCGACCCCTCCCGCTATCCGCAGGCGCAACAGGCGCTCGACCGCTCCCTGAAGCTGCGCCCCGGCAACGAATCCGCGCTCGCGGGACGCGCGGCCCTCGCCGCGGCGCGGCACGACTTCACCGGCGCCCTGAAGTACGCGGACCGGGTCCTGAAGGAGAACCCCTACAGCGAGCGCGCCCTCTCCTCCCGCATCGACGCACTCGTCGAACTCGGGCGCTACGACGACGCGTCGAAGGCCGCCGAGGTGGCCGACTCACGCCGCCCGGGCGTGCCCGTCTTCACGCGCTACGCCTATGTGCGCGAACTGCGCGGCGACGTGAAGACCGCCCGCCGGGTCCTCGAGCTGGCGCTCAGCACGGCGAGCACCCGCGGCGACGTCTCGTACGTGGCGACCGCGCTCGGCCAGCTCGCCTGGAACCAGGGCGACTACGACACCGCCCTCATGTACTACGCACGCGCCCTCGCCGCCGACGACACCTACCTTCCCGCGCTCGAAGGCCGCGCCCGCGCCCAGGCGGCACAGGGCGACCGCGCGGCGGCGATCCGCGGCATGGAGCAGATCGTGGACCGCTATCCGCTGCCCCAGCCCCTCGTCGAACTGGGCGAGTTGTACGAGGCGCGCGGCAAGGCGGGCGACGCCCAGAAGGCCCGCGAGCAGTACTCCCTGGTCAACGCCTGGGTCTCGATCGCCCGCGCCAACGGTGTCAACGCCGACCTCGACACCGCCCTGGCCGCCGCCGACCACGGCGACCGCAAGGCCGCGCTCAAGGCGGCCCGCGCCGAATGGGCCCGCCGCCACACCGTGCACACCGCGGACGCCCTCGCCTGGGCGCTGCACGTGAACGGCCGCGACGCGGAGGCCCTGCCGTACGCCCGCGAGGCCACGGCCACCGGCTACCGCAACGCGTCCTTCCTCTATCACCGCGGCGTGATCGAGCGCGCCACCGGTCACACGAAGGAGGCCCGCGCCTCACTGAAGTCGGCCCTCGACCTCAACCCGGGCTTCTCACCGCTGGGCGCCCGTGAGGCCCGTAAGGCTCTGGAGGCCGTCAAGTGACCCGTAGCACTGGAGGCCGCGCGGTGCGGGCCCGTCGGCTGTTCGCCTCCTGCGCGGCCGTCTTCTCCGCCGCCTGCGCGCTCGTGCTCGTCCCCACCGGGCACGCGAGCGCGCATCCGCTGGGGAACTTCACCGTCAACCGGTACGACGGGCTCGTCGCCGCCCCCGGGCAGCTGCGGGTCGGCCATGTCGAGGACCTCGCGGAGATCCCGGCCACGCAGGCCAAGCCCGGCATCCAGAAGCTCGGTATGACCGAGTGGGCCCGGCAGCGCTGCGCGTCGGCCGCGAACGGCAGCAAGGTCACCGTCGGCGGGCGCGAGGTACCGCTCACGGTCGGCGCGAGCCACGCGCGCGTACGGCCCGGGCAGGCGGGGCTCAACACCCTGCGCGTGGAGTGCGAGTTGACGGCGTCGCTGCCGAAGAAGGGCACCCTTGCCGTGGGCTTCCACAGCGCCGGGGCGGACCGGGGGCCCGGCTGGCGCGAGATCACCGCGCGCGGCGACCGGATGACACTCACCTCGTCGGACGTACCGAAGAAGTCGGTGTCCCAGGAGCTGACCACCTACCCGAAGGCGCTGCTCTCCTCACCGGCCGACACCGCGACCGCGTCCCTGCGGATCCGCCCCGGCGGCCCCGCCCTCGTCGAGGAGCGGCGTGACGCGCCGGCCGCCTCCGTACTGCCGCGCGGCGCCGACCGCTGGACCGAGGCCCTGAACAACCTCGTGGCCCGCCACGACCTCACCTTCGGTTTCGCCGCGCTGGCCCTGGTCATCGCTGTCGCCCTGGGCGCGCTGCACGCAC
Source organism: Streptomyces sp. NBC_00775 (assembly GCF_036347135.1). Classification (NCBI taxonomy): domain Bacteria; kingdom Bacillati; phylum Actinomycetota; class Actinomycetes; order Kitasatosporales; family Streptomycetaceae; genus Streptomyces; species Streptomyces sp. NBC_00775. The sequence goes on along the minus strand of NZ_CP108938.1, from coordinate 8,562,251 downwards.
TCGCGCCGGGCCACGGCAAGACCCTGATGGCCGCGACGGCCGCGGCCCGGGGCGGCCGGGCAGGCCTGCGCGACGTCCTGCCGCTGGCCGCGTCGGTGACGGTCACCCACACCCTGGGCGTGGTCGCGCTCGGCCTCCTGGTCACGGCCGGTTCGGCCGCGGCGCCCTCCGTGATCGCCTGGCTCGGCATGGCGAGCGGCGTCCTGGTGACGATCGCGGGCGCGACGCTGGTACGCCGGGTCTGGCGCAACCGTACGCACGGGCACGGGCACATCCGCGGGTCGGGCCACACGCACGCGCACGGCGAAGGCCACGACCACGGACACGATCACGGCCACACGCACGACCACGGTCACGCGCACAGCCACACACACGACCACGAGCACGAGCACGGGGACCAGTCGCACCAGCACGCCGAACAGCACGAACGCCCCCTGGTGCTGGCGCACGCCCACGCCTCCGCGGAGACGACCGGTCACAGCACCCCCCACACACCGCCCCTGGAACACACCCACACACCCAGCCCTCACACCCACTCCCCCACCCTCGAACACACCCACGGCGGCTTCACCCACACCCACTCCATCGCCCCCACCGTCCGCGGCACGATCCTCCTGGGCTTCGCCGGCGGGCTCGTGCCCAGTCCCTCCGCCGTGGTCGTGCTCGTCGGCGCCGCGGCCCTGGGACAGGCGTGGTTCGGCTTTCTCCTCGTCCTCGCGTACGGCGTCGGGCTCGCCCTCACGCTCACGGCGGCCGGGTTCGCCGTCGTCAAGCTGGGCGGCGGGATGACCCGGGCCCTGGCCAGGCGCCCACGCTGGGCCGAGGGGCGAACCGCGGTCCTGATCCGCAGGACCGCACCTCTGGGATCGGCGTTGGTCGTCGTAGCCCTTGGGGCTGGATTGGTGTTCAGGGGGGCGGCATCCGTACTCGGTTGAGCTACTTTTGTGGAGAAATCGCGCGGATGCGAATGGGGGACGCACGTGTCCGAAGATCCGGGCAGTGAACGTGTGATCGCGGGGCGCTACCGCCTCCTGTCGCCCTTGGGCGAGGGTGGCATGGGAACGGTGTGGCGCGCCCGCGACGAGGTGTTGCAGCGCGAGGTCGCGGTGAAGGAGGTCCGCGCCCCGGCCGGAATTCCGGCGCACGAGGTCGAGCGGATGTACGCGCGCCTGGAGCGGGAGGCGTGGGCGGCCGCCCGGATCTCGAACCGCAATGTGGTGACGGTGTACGACGTGGCCGCCGAGGACGGCCGCCCGTGGATCGTGATGGAGCTGGTCCGCGGGCTCGCCCTCTCCGATCTGCTGGACGCCGAGGGCCCGTTGCCGCCGCGGCGTGCCGCGCACATCGGTGCCGAGGTGCTCGCCGCGCTGCGTGCCGCGCACGAGGCGGGTGTCCTGCACCGCGATGTGAAACCGGGCAATGTCCTGATCGCGAACGACGGGCGGATCGTCCTCACGGACTTCGGTATCGCGATGGTCGAGGGCAGTTCCGCGCTGACCATGACCGGCGAGGTCATCGGTTCGCCCGAATTCCTCGCTCCCGAGCGGGCGTTGGGCCGCACGCCAGGGCCCGAGTCGGACCTGTGGTCCCTCGGAGTGCTCCTTTACGCGGCGGTCGAGGGCAACTCGCCCTTCCGCCAGAACACTCCGCTGAGCACCCTGCGGGCCATCGTCGACGAGCCGCTGCCGACACCGCGCCGTGCGGGGCCTCTCGCCCCGGTCATCGAGGGGCTGCTCGCCAAGGATCCGGCCGAGCGGACGAGTGCCGAGCAGGCCGAGCACGATCTGCGGCTCGTGGCCGCGGGCGGCACCACACCCACCACGCCCCTGGGTCCGGTGCCCCCGACCCCCGACGCACCGACGCTCGCCGCGTTCGGCCAGCCTCGGATGGGACCATCGGGGCCATCGGGGCCATCGGGACCGCCGGTGCCCACGGGTCCCCACGGACCGTACGACCCGACGGCCAGGACTCCGGCGTCGGCCACGCCGCCCGAGCCCGCCCGCAACCGCCGCGCCGCCGTCGTCCTGATCGCGGGCCTGGTCGCGCTCGCGCTCGCCCTCGCCGGACTGACGTACGCCCTGCTGAACCGCGACAACGGAGACGGCGGTCAGGGCAACAACACGAGCAGCAGCAGCGGTTCCAACAACGGGGCGGTCGGCGGGGGTTCGAGCACGGAACACAGCGACAGCGGGACCGGCAGCGCCGGCGCGACCGGCGGAAGTCCGCCCACCAGCGCCCCCGGTGGCGGCCAGAAGACCACCACCCCGCCGGCGCAGTCGGTGAGTGTGACGGTCACGGGTCAGCGCACCGACTACTCCGGCGCCTGCCCGCCGCCCTCCGCCCAGGCGCCCTCCTTCACCGCGACGTTCACGGTGGGCCGCGTGCCGGTGGACGTCGAGTACCGCTGGGTGACGAAGACGGGTGACGTGACCGATCCGGGCTGGAAGACGCTCTCGTTCCCGGCGAACGGCGGCAAGACGCAGCAGAAGACGGTCGTGGCGACCACGTACGACACGAGCGGGACCTTCCAGAACGAGATCAGTGTCGAGGTCCGGTCCCCGGTGCACTCGACGTCCAACTCCGTGCCGTTCTCGATCACTTGCGCGACGGAGACCCCGACGGACGGGGCCTCCGCTTCCACATCACCATAGAGAGAAGGGTGATCAGGCCACGCCGCTGAAGACGGGCAGATAGCCGCCGGAGTGGCCGGACGCGGTCGGGTGGTACGACTCGCCGATGTTCAGCCAGTTGAGGCTGTGCAGCCAGGCGTCGCCCGAGCAGATCTCGTGACCGGTGAAGGTGCCCCTTACGTCGCCGAAGGTGAATCCATGGTCGGCGGCGCGCTTGGCGATCGCGCTGTCCAGGTAGTCGGCCGCGCCGTTGATCGCGGCCCGCTTGGTGTCCGAGAGGCCTGCCACGCAGGAGCCGCTCAGCTTGTAGAACCGGGGGTAACCCAGCACGACCACATGGGCGGCCGGGGCCTTCGCGCTGATCGCCGAGTAGACGGTGTCGAGTTGGCCGGGGAGCGTCGAGTCGACGTATGCCTTCGCGGTGGCGATCCGTGCGAGGCAGGTGCTCTCGGACTGGAGCACACACGTCGTCATGACGTCGGAGAAGCCCGCGTCGTTGCCGCCGATGCTGATGGACACCAGGCCGGTGGAGGAGCTGAGCGGGCCCAGTTGGTTCGCCGTGACATCACCCGTACGGGCGCCGGAGCAGGCGGTGAAGTCGAACGACGAGGGTGAATGCGCGGCCGCCCAGAGGTAGGGGTAGGCCTTTGTACTGCGGTCGCAGTCGCCGCTGGAGCTGATGTAACTGCCCGCGCCGACACCGGAGGAGTAGGAGTCGCCGAGGGCCACATACCCGGTGGCCGCGGCGGCCCCGGACGCCTGCGCCGTCGCCGCCCCGGTGAGGGCGAGGCCGACGGCGAGGAGGAGCGAGGTCACGTATGCCGTAATTCGGGAACGTCTCATGGAACCTCCCTTTAGCAGGATCTCTGCCACAACTTTCGTACCAGCTACGCGTGTTGACTGGAAGTGTCCATGCCAAGACTTTTCGGCACTTACCGGAGTCGACCCTGTGGGTTGCCCGTGGGTCTGATTGCGTGCCCATGACAGGTTCGTGACAAGGCGTCAACTCCCTTGAGCAACACCCGTTCATGACCGACTCTTTACTCGGCCCTGGGGGAACGCAACACTCCGGGGCCGTGCGCACGACCCTTCGCGCACCCCCACAGCGCGCGCCACTCACGCGCGCGCCGCCTTGAGGAGGACTCCCTCGTAATGGCACAGCTGCGTAGCAAGAAGATCCGGATCGCCGCCATCACCTCCGTGGCGACCGCCGCCCTTCTGGGCGGATTCACCGCACTCCCCGCCCAGGCCGCCCCGGCCGAGGGCAAGGTGCTCGCCGCCAACTCCCCCACAGCGATCAAGGGCAGTTACATCGTCACGCTCAAGAAGGGCGCCGGCATCAAGGCCGCGTCGAGCGCGGGCAAGGGCCTGATCAACGAGTACGGCGGCACGGTGAAGAAGACGTTCGGTACCGCGCTGAACGGCTACACGGCCAACCTCTCGGCCACCGAGGCCAAGAGACTCGCCGCCGACCCGGCGGTGGCCTCCGTCGAGCAGAACCAGACGGTGCACCTGACCGACACCACACAGTCCAGCGCCCCCTGGGGCCTGGACCGCATCGACCAGGCGGCGCTGCCGCTGTCCGGCACGTACACCTACCCGGACACGGCGGGCAGCGGCGTGACGGCGTACGTCATCGACACCGGCGTCCGCATCACGCACACGCAGATCAGCGGCCGGGCCTCGTACGGCTATGACGCCGTGGACGGCGACACCACCGCCTCGGACGGCAACGGTCACGGCACCCATGTGGCCACCACCATCGCGGGCACGACCTACGGTGTCGCCAAGAAGGCGAGCATCGTGGCCGTGCGGGTGCTCGACAACAGCGGCTCCGGCACCACCGCGGGCGTCATCGCCGGAATCGACTGGGTGACCGCGAACCACACCACACCGGCGGTCGCCAACATGTCACTCGGCGGTTCCGCCTCCACCTCGCTGGACACGGCCGTGGCGAACTCCATCGCCAGCGGCGTGACCTACGCGATCGCGGCGGGCAACAGCGGGGCCAACGCCTCCTCGTACTCCCCCGCCCGGGTCTCCACCGCGATCACCGTCGGCGCCACCAGCAGCACGGACGCGAAGGCGAGCTGGTCCAACTACGGCTCGGTGCTCGACATCTTCGCCCCGGGCGTCTCGATCCTGGCGGGCTACAACACCAGCGACACCGCCACCGCGACACTCTCCGGTACATCGATGGCCACCCCGCACGTCGCGGGCGCGGCAGCCGTCTACCTCGCGGGCCACACCTCGGCCACCCCGGCCCAGGTCGCCACGGCCCTGGTGAACGGCGCGACCTCGGGCGTGGTCACCAGCGCGGGTACCGGTTCACCGAACAAGCTCCTCAAGATCGTCTCGTAGCACGTCAACTCGCTTGATCTGAACGGCAGTTCCCCGGAGGCAGCCGGCGCCTCCGGGGAACGCGTGTTTGAAGTCCCGCAAGAGCTGCCAAGACCGGCTTCCGCGTCTTGACGGCCCCCGGCCCGCTGCGCGACATTGAGGCCCGGCATCCGGCGCGTCGGGGGGCAAAGTCGCCAATGCAGACCATACGTATCAAGACACCTTCATCAGACAGCCCGGAGCGGCCAGAACAGGAGCCCGGGAGGGATCTGCTGCCGCTGCTCGCGGGTGCCGCGACCGTGGTCGCGGTGGTCGGCGCGATCCTCGCGCTCGCCGACGTGGACTCACCGCTGCGCGGCCCGTTCACGTTGTTCTTCCTGCTCGCGGCGCCGTCGGCCGCCATCGCGGCCACGCTGCGCGGGCTGGAACCCTTCGGCCGTGTCCTGGCGTCGGTCGCGGGCGCGGTCGCGGTCGACATGCTGGTGGCCCAGGGCATGCTCGCCGTGCACAGGTGGTCGGTCGGCGGCGGCGTCACGGCCGTGACCGTGATCAGCTGTCTCATTCTGCTGCTAATGATCCTCAAACGGATGAGGAAAATCCGTTCGAGTCATTAGGTAACGGCCAAACCAACAAAAACGTGAGGCCTCGTTCCAGGTCTTGCCATACGGTCTCATTCATCAATACCGTCGTACATCTCACCCGCATCGGTCCATCATGCAAATGCGATCTAGGGGAGGGCTCAAGATCGCGATGGAGGCCCGGCGCGGGGCGCGGTAGGGGGGTGCCGTGCTCGGTGACCACAACTGTGCCGAGTCGTGCCGCGCGACCGGTTTCCGCTTTTCCGAAAGCCGGCCAGCTTTGCCAGCTCACCCGGCAGGCACGAAGATCTATTTCGTCATGCCGTAAGTGAGAACCCCCCTTTCGAACCGGACAAAGAACCGGACTGCCCAGGGGCGGGCGGTCCACCGGACGAGAGGGACCAGACTCATGAGTTCCGTCCTGCGCCCAGCCGTTTCGGGCGATGATCCGTTAATGGCCGGCAAGTACCGGCCGATCTCCTCTCACTTGGCCATTGCGCCGCCGGTGAGCGTCGTGATTCCCGCCATGAATGAGGCCGAGAATCTCCCGTACGTCTTCAAGACCCTTCCCGGCTGGATACACGAAGTGGTTCTTGTAGACGGCAATTCCACCGACAACACCGTCGAAGTGGCCCGCGAACTGTGGCCCGACGTCAAGGTCGTCGAGCAGCGCGGAAAGGGCAAAGGCGATGCCCTGATCACCGGATTCGAGGCGTGCACCGGCGACATCATCGTGATGGTCGACGCGGACGGTTCGGCCGACGGCCACGAGATCGTGTCGTACGTCTCCGCACTGGTGTCCGGGGCGGACTTCGCCAAGGGCTCCCGCTTCGCCAACGGTGGCGGCACGTCCGACATGACACCGATCCGCAAGCTCGGCAACCGGGTGCTGTGCGCGGCCGTCAACGCCAAGTTCGGCGCCCGCTACACCGACCTCTGCTATGGATACAACGCGTTCTGGCGGCACTGCCTCGACAAGATCGACCTCGACTGCACCGGCTTCGAGGTCGAGACCCTGATGAACATCCGGGTCGTCAAGGCAGGCCTCAAGGTGCAGGAGATACCCAGCCACGAGTACCTCCGCATCCACGGCACGAGCAATCTGCGCGCCGTCCGGGACGGGTTCCGGGTGCTCAAGGTGATCCTCAAGGAGCGCTCCAACCGGCGCGCGCTGCGCCGCAGGCCGCACGCCGCCCAGCTCAACTCGGGCCAGGGAGAGGTGTCTTGAGCGAGCCGGACATCGCGCGCATCTCGGTGGTCGTCTGCGTCTACACCGAGGACCGCTGGGAGGACATCCTCGCGGCGGTCTCCTCGGTGCGGACGCAGTCCCTGCCCGCCCTGGAGACGCTCCTGGTCGTGGACCACAACGCCACGCTCCTGGAGCGACTGACCAGGGAGTACAAGGAGACCGACGCGGTGCGGGTGCTCGCCAACGCGGGCCCCCGCGGTCTGTCCGCGGGCCGCAACACCGGGATCGCCGTCTCGCGCGGCGAGATCATCGCGTTCCTCGACGACGACGCCGTGGCCGAGCGGGACTGGCTGCGGCACTTCGCCGCGGGGTACGCGGACCCGCGGGTCATGGCCGTCGGCGGCCGTACGATGCCGATCTGGGCGTCGGGCCGACGCCCGGCCTGGTTCCCCGAGGAGTTCGACTGGGTGGTGGGCTGCACGTACAAAGGGCTGCCACCGGGCCGGGTCCAGGTCCGCAACGTCCTCGGCGGAAACGCTTCCTTCCGTCGCACGGCGTTCGACGCGGCGGGCGGCTTCGCGACCGGCATCGGCCGCGACGGCGACAAGCGCCCGCTGGGCTGCGAGGAGACGGAGCTGTGCATCCGCCTCACCCGCGCCCGGCCCGACGCGATCCTGCTGATCGACGACCGGGCGGTCATCCACCACCGGGTTCCCGAGGCGCGCGAGCACTTCGGGTACTTCCGCACGCGCGCGTACGCCGAGGGTCTGTCCAAGGCGCTCGTCGCCCGAAGCGTCGGCTCCGGCAAGGGACTGGAGTCGGAGCGCCGCTACACGACCCGTGTCCTGCCCGCCGGGATCCTGCGCGGACTGCGGGACGCGGCACTGGCCCGCCCGGGCGGCGCGGGCCGTGCGGGCGCCATCGTCGCCGGGGTTCTGACGGCGGCGGGCGGGTACGTTCTCGGGAGCGTCCGGGCACGCGGGGGTGGGGCCACATTCTCCGTGGTGGAGATCGAGGGGGTCCGGGGCGACGAGGGGGCGGCAGCATGAGCGAACCCGTGCCGATCTTGATGTACCACTCGATCGCACGCTCGCCGAACGACGCGACGAGGGCGCTGTCCGTCGCGCCGGAGGCGTTCGCCGAGCAGATGGCGCTGCTGGACGACCGGGGGTTCACCCCGGTCGACACGGCGCGGCTGGCGACGAGTTGGCGCTCGGGCGGCCCGCTGCCCGCCCGCCCCGTCCTCATCACCTTCGACGACGGCTACGAGGGCGTGCACCGGCACGGGCTGCCCGCGCTCGCCAAGCACGGCTTCGCCTCCACGCTGTTCGTCTCGACGGGGTGGATCAAGGGCGCGTACGACACCGGGGGCGGCCTCGACACGATGCTGGACTGGGACCAGGTGCGCGAGCTCGCCGAGGCCCAGGTGGAGATCGGCGGGCACAGCCACACCCACCCGCAGCTGGACCAGCTCCCCGACGACACGCTCTGGTTCGAGCTGCTGCGCTGCAAGGAGATCATCGCCGACGAACTGGGCGCCCGCCCCGTGTCGTTCGCGTTCCCGTACGGCTACTCCAGCCGCCGGGTGCGCCGCACGGTGCGCGAGGCGGGGTTCGCCCAGTCGCTCGCCGTCGGCAACGGCCTGGCACGGCGCCGGCAGGGACCGTACGCCCTGCAACGCGTCACCGTGCGCCGCAGCACCGGTATCGAGGAGTTCGAGCGGCTGGTCGAAGGCCGCGCGATCGCCCGCAATTTCGCCCGGGACCGCGCCCTCACCAAGGGATATGCCATGGTCCGAAGAGCACGACAGGTCCGCCGGAAGGCCATCCGTTCCCGTGTCTGACACGACGACCACAGCCCAGGCTTCCACGCCCACGACCGAGGCACCCGGACAGCAGCCGGGCCGCCGTCTCCGACTGCCCGGCAGGGGCCGCAAGGAGGCCGGAGGGGGCAACCAGCTGTTCCGCAACGCCTACGCCCTGATGCTCAACACCGGGATCTCCGCGGTGCTCGGGCTCGGGTACTGGCTGGTCGCCGCCCGCTACTACTCCGAGTCCGCGGTCGGTCAGGGCTCCGCCGCGATCGCCGCGATGAAGCTCCTCGCGGGTCTCACCGCGGTGACACTGACGGGCGCCCTGGCCCGCTTCATCCCCGTCGCCGGGCGCGCCACCGGACGCCTCATCTTCCGTACGTACGCGGGCAGTTCGGTGATCGTGGCGTTTGCCGCCGTGCTGTTCCTGCTCACCCTGAACCTGTGGGGACCCTCGTACCGCTTCCTGCACGGACCGCTCAACGGCCTCGGGTTCATCCTGGCGGTCGTCGCCTGGTCGGTGCTGACGCTCCAGGACGGGGTGCTGACCGGGCTGCGCAGCGCGCTGTGGGTGCCGGTGGGCAACACGGTGTTCTCCGCGGTGAAGCTGGTACTGCTGATCGGCCTCGCCGCCGCGATCCCCACGACGGGTGTCTTCGTCTCCTGGATCGCCGCGATCGCCCTGTCGGTGGTGCCGCTCGGGCTGCTGGTCTTCCGGCGCCTGGTCCCCCGGCACATCAAGGCGACCGAGGAGCGCGCGCACCCGCCCACGCTCAAGGAGGTCGGACGCTTCCTCGCCGGCGACTACACCGGCTCACTCTTCTCGCTCGCCGTGGTCTATCTGGTCCCGGTGATCGTCGCCTCACAGGTCAGCTCCACCGACAACGCGTACTTCTACATCACCACCACCATCGGCGGCACGGTCAACCTGCTCGCCATCAACATGGGCGCCTCGCTGACCGTCGAGGGCTCGCACGACCCGGCGCGCCTGGCCGCCAACACCCGGGCCGCGCTCAAGCGGATGGCGCGGATCATGCTGCCGGTGTGCGGGCTGCTGTTCCTCGGCGCCCCGTTCATCCTGCACGTCTTCGGCGACGGCTATGCGCACGCGGCGACCCCGCTGCTGCGCTGGTTCGCCGTCGGCGCGCTGCTGCGGGTCGTCATGGAGACCTACTTCGCGGTGCTGCGCGCCCAGAGCCGCACCTCCGGACTCGCCTATCTGCAAGGCCTGTTGTGCGTCCTCGTCCTCGGCCTGACGGTGATCCTGCTGCCCCGCATGGGCCTGACCGGCGCGGGCGTCGCCGAGATCTCCAGCCTCGCGGTGATCGTGACGATCGCCGCGCCCAGGCTGTACAAGATCGTGCGCACCGCACCGCCCGCCGAGGTCCCCGAGGACGCGGCACCCGACGGCGACCTCGCCGACCTGGGAGCACGCGAGAAGCCCACGGCGAAGACCGGCCCCACCTGGGCGAAGACGCTGGACGCCGACACCCTCGCGCTCGGCATCCACGTCGACTTCGACCACCTGGAACGCAGGCCGGACGTCCGCCCGGGCCCGGGCACACCCCCGGCGGGAACCCCAGCGGTACGACGCCCGACCTGGGCACAGAAGCAACCGCCAGTGGGCCTCCCGGTAGAGGCAAGGGAACCGGGCTCGGAGGCATCACTGGGCCCATCCGAGGCTCAGGAAATCGACGCTCCCTTTGAACCACAGGCCAAGGACAGCGCCCCGTCAGGGGCGCGGGGAACTGCGCGACCAGCCACAACGGCCCCGCAGCCGACCGACAACCCGCCCCTACGAGACCGCCTCCGGCACCCGTCCAAACCGGGCGTAGTCCTCGGCTGCCTACTGATCTCCGCCCTGCTCCTCTACTGGGTCCCAGCCCTGGGCCTCAACGACGGCTCCCTCGCCCGCATGGGCGGACTAGGACTCATCTCCATACTCCCGCTGCCCACCCTGCTCGGCGCAGCCCTCCTCGTCACGGTCTTCGCCTCACTCCTCTGGATGAACAGCGAGCACAAGGGCCTCCTGCTCTTCACCCTGCTCGCCACCGTGGTCTCCCTGCACGCACTGCCCGCGGTGATCGAAACAGAGCCACGGTTCGCCACGGCCTGGCAGCACCTCGGCTTCCTGGACTACATCGACCGCACAGGATCCGCGGTCCCCGACCTCGACGCCCGCTGGAGCTGGCCCGGCTTCTTCGCCGCCGCCGCGTTCGTCGCGAAGGCCTGCGGAGTCACCGACCTCAGCGAGGTCATCCGCTGGTGGCCGCTGACGATCCAGCTCCTCTACCTGGCACCGATGTTCCTCCTGGTCCGCTCGATGCGGGCGAGCTGGCGGGCCAAGTGGACCGGCATCTGGATCTTCACGCTGAGCGGCTGGGTCGGCCAGGACTACTTCTCGCCACAGGGCTTCACGTATCTGCTCTATCTGGTCTTCGTGGCGATCCTGCTCGTGTGGTTCAGGGCGCCGCGCGTGCTGTGGGCGAAGGCGCGACCCGGCGAGGCGGAGGTCGAGCCGACGGACCGCCGCCAGCGGGCCGTACTCCTCGTGATCCTGATAGGGCTGTTCGCGGCGACCGTCCCGGCACACCAGCTCACGCCGTTCGTGATGCTGGGTGTCCTCGCGGTCCTCGTCCTCATCGGCCGCTCCGAACTGCGCGGCCTGCCCATCCTGTTCGCCGTGCTGGTCTCCGTCTGGATCAGCTTCATGGCCGAGCCGTACTGGTCGGGGCATTTCAACGACCTGTTCGGCGGGGTCGGCGGCGTGGGCAGCAATGTGTCGACGTCCGTCTCCGGCCGTATCCAGGGCGGCAGTTCCACGCACAAGCTCGTGCTCTACACGCGCGTGCTGCTCGCCGGCGGCATCATGGCCTTCGCCTGCTGGGGCTGGTGGCGGCGGCGCGACCACAAGTACCGCGAGCGCTCGCTGCTCGTCCTCACCTTCGTGCCGTTCCTGGGCTTCGGCATGCAGTCGTACGGCGGCGAAATGGCCCTGCGGGTCTTCATGTTCGCCCTCCCGGGCGCGGCCCTGCTGGCCGGACTCGCCCTGTTCCCGCGCACCGGCGTCACCGCGAAGGAACGTGAGAAGGACCGGGTGAGTCTCGCCCCGCTCGCGGCTCTCATGGCGGGTCTGCTCCTCATGGGCGGCTTCCTGGTGGCCCGTTGGGGCAACGAGGCCTTCGAGCGGATCAGGCCGGGCGAGGTCGCGGCCATGAACTACGTGTACGAGCACGACGATCCGACCGTGCGGCTGCTCTGGCTGAGCAACGACACGATCAACAATGTGACCCCCGCGATGCCGTGGGGCGCCAAGGACATGGAGAAGGTGCAGTACGTCCCCACGCTGGCGCCCGCCGACCCGGTCCTGGTGTCCGGGCTCGTCAAGGCGCTCAAGGACGCGGGCCCGAACTCGTATCTGATGATCAACCGCAGTCAGGTCGTCTATCTGGAGATGGACGTGGGTTATTCGGCGACCTGGGAGCCGAGGCTGATCACCAACCTCGACGACCGGCCGGAGCTGAAGAAGGTCCTCGTCAACGACGACGTGACGATGTACGTGCTGCGCAAGCAGCCCGCGGGCAAGGTCCCGAGGGCCGAACCCGGCCCGATCGGGCCCCAGGTCACCTGGACACCGTGGTCGGTGGTCGGCGGTCTGGCGGCGATCGCGCTCATCGTGCTGCTGACGGCACGGGAGGTCGTACGGGTCGCGGTGCGGCCGAGCGTGCGTCAACTGCGCTGGCTGCAGAGCAGCTTCTGGTTCTCGCTGCCGCTGCTGGCGGTGCTGCTGGCCTCGATGGTGCAGCGGTTCCTGACCATGAAGTAGCGCGGGCGAAGCAGTGCGAGCGGTGTGGTGTGGTGCGGGTGGTTCGGGTGAAGTGGCTTGCGCGGTCTATCGCGTGAGCCACTTCACCTCGTACGCCCCCATCTCGAACCGCTTCCCGTCCACCTTCGCGCTGATCGACCGGTCGAGGATGTTGATCACGAGGACGGTCTTGTCGGTGGCCAGGACGCGGACGTTGGGCACGTCGTCCGCGGCGACCGACACCGTCCGGTACGTGGTGCCGGGCGGGAACTCCTTGCTGAACCGGGAGACCAGCCCGTACATGGGGAGTTCCTTCCCCCCGCCGGCGCTGTCGGTCGGTGTCCACAGGCAGCCCGCGCAGTCGGTGCCCTTCTCCTCCTCCGGATTCCAGTAGAAGCCGGAGGAGGCACCGCCCTTGACCATCGCGATCATTCCGGCGGCCTGGACGGCGGCGCGGTGGGTCTCGGACCAGCCCTTGCGGTCGTCGTTGCCGTCGGCCGGTTCGACGTAGTACTCGGCCCACCACAGCGGCAGGTCGTGCGTCTGCTCGCGCACCCACTTGCCGACAGCCGTGAGCTTGTCGGTGGCCGCGAACTCATTGGGCAGCATGTCGTCGTCGTTCGTGTAGCTGGAGCCGTCCACGACGACGAAGTCGGCGCCCGCCTTGTTCTTGTTCCAGTAGTCGAATGCGTCGAGGACACGCTGGTCCATGGCGCCCCAGGTGCCCTTCAGGGTCGTGGACGCGTTCTCCGTCTGCCGCGGGTCGAAGCTGTCCATGACCAGGTAGGGACCGCCCACCATGATGTCCTTGTCAACCTTCTTCAGCGCCTTGTAGACCAGGTTGTAGAGCTCGGTGTAGCCCTCGTAGTCCCAGCGGGCCTCGCTGTCGTTCCAGAAGCCCTTGAACTCGTTCCAGACGATGAAGTGCCGTACGTCCGGATAGCGCTTGGCGACGGTCGCGGCGAGCGCGGCGAAGTCCTTGTAGTGGGCGCGGTCCGGGGCCGTCTCCAGGGCGGACTGACTCCAGTCGGTGGTGCCGGACTTGCCGCCCTTCATCCAGTCCGGGGAGCAGCACAGGGTGACGGTCGGGGTGCCGCCGGACTTGCGGATGAAGTCGATACGGCGGTCCATCTCGGAGAAGTCGTAACGCCCCTTGGACGGCTCGGGGTTGCCCGCACCCCAGCCCATGATGTGCTGGTTCTGCGGCAGCGACTGCTTCTCCAGCAGCCCCTCGGCGCGCTCGACGGCGGCGTCGCTGCCCTCGTCGGCGCTGAACTGGGTGTGTGTGAAGCCCCAGCCCACCGCCGGCTGCGGCGTGTCGGGCGGGGTGACCGGTGTGCCGTGCACCTTGTCCCCGTCGCGGGTCGTGCCCGCGGTGCTCCCGCCGTCGCCCGGCAGGGTGTTGAGCAGGGTCACCACCAGGGCCAGAGCGGCCGCACCGACTCCGAGCAGCGCGGTGAGCCGCCACCGCCGTGCCCCCGAATTCCACCCATGACGTCCCATCATGGGCAACAGTAACGGCGGGCATCGGCCGCGGGACAGATCTCGTCACACCACAGCCCTGTAACAGGACGGAGGGGGTACACCGCAAGCGTCGGACGACAGCCGACACACAGGACGCACTGCGGAAACCGGGTGCACGGGGCGCCCGTGTGACGGATCATGGCGACATGTCTGCGAACCCACACGACGCTCTGCCGATCCGGCTCAACGTCGACGACAGCGACTCACCGTCGGACGTCGTCGACGCGCTGTTCCTCGGCCGCTTCGCGACGGGCGAGCAGCCGCACTCGCACGCGGCGAACATCGACCGCGTCCGGTCCGGGGCGACGCTGCTCCCGCCGGGCGCCCGCGTGCTGCGCTCCGCGCGCGACGACGACCGCAGCGCGACGCTCGCCGAGGGCGACGGCTGGACCCTCCTGGTGTCCCGCTGGAACCGCGGCGCCGATGTCACGGTGACCGCGACCAGCGTGGAGCTGGCCGAGAAGGTGCTGAACCAGGCGACGGACGGCGCGGCCGACGAGCCCGAGCCGCAGCCGGAGAACGTGACGATGGGGTTCTGGTACGTGTCCCCGCGCCGGGGCCCGCACCGCACGACACGCCAGATCTCGGCGGGTACGTGGGAGGAGATCCGCCCCAACTACACAGCGCCGGTGGCGGACGCGATGGACCACCTGATGAAGACGACGCCGGAGGACATCGCCGGCCGGCTGCTGCTGTTGCACGGACCGCCGGGCACGGGCAAGACATCGGCCCTGCGCACGCTGGCCCGTTCCTGGCGCGACTGGTGCCAGGTCGACTGCGTCCTCGATCCGGAGCGGCTCTTCTCGGACGTCGGCTATCTGATGGACATCGCGATCGGCGAGGAGGACGGCACGGGCAAGGGGCGTTGGCGGCTGCTCCTCCTCGAGGACTGCGACGAGCTGATCCGCGGCGAGGCCAAGCACACGGCGGGCCAGGCGCTCTCCCGGCTGCTCAACCTCACGGACGGACTGCTGGGCCAGGGCCGCAACGTCCTCGTGGGCGTCACCACGAACGAGGACCTGGAGCGTCTCCACCCCGCCGTCGTCCGCCCCGGCCGCTGTCTCGCCCGTATCGAGGTCGGCCCGCTGACCCGCCCCGAGGCGGTCAACTGGCTCGGCACGGAGGAAGACGTCCCCCGCGAGGGCGCGACCCTGGCGGAGCTGTACGCGCTGCGCCGGGGGACGACTCCGACGTCCGTACCGGACCAGCGGGAGGGCGCGGACGCGGGGCTATATCTGTAGCTCCTCGGGCACGCGAGATCTGTGGCTCCTCAGCGCCTCGGGCACGCGCGAGCGGTGCTTTGATGGAGGTATGACCCTGTACGTCGGCACGTCGGGGTGGCAGTACAAGGACTGGCGCGGCGTCCTGTACCCCGACGGGCTGCCCCTGCGGCTCTGGCTGGAGGAGTACGCGGCGCGGTTCGCCACGGTCGAGATCAACAACGCCTTCTACCGGCTGCCGTCGCGGGAGACCTTCGCGGCCTGGCGGGAGCGCACTCCGCCGGACTTCGTCGTCACCGTCAAGGCGAGCCGCTATCTGACCCACATCAAGCGGCTGCGGGACCCGGCGGAGCCGGTGCACCGCCTGATGACGCACGCCGCGGGCCTGGGCGACCGCCTGGGCCCGGTCCTGCTCCAGCTCCCGCCCACCCTGCACGCCGACCCCGGTCTCCTCGACGACTGCCTCGCCCAGTTCCCCTCCGGCACACGGATCGCGGTCGAACCGCGCCATGACTCCTGGTGGACGCCGGAGGTGCGCACCGTGCTGGAGTCACGGGGCGCCGCCCTCTGCTGGGCCGACGTGCTCGCCCGCCCGGTGACCCCACTGTGGCGGACCACCGACTGGGGGTATCTCCGCTTCCACGAGGGTCGCGCCCGGCAATGGCCGCGCTACGGCCGGCAGTCCCTGACGACCTGGGCCCACCGCATCGCCGCCACCTGGCCCGACGACGAGGTGTACGCGTACTTCAACAACGACCTGTACGCGGCAGCGGTCCACGACGCGATGGCCTTCGCCCGTGCGGCAACGGCAACGGGCCTGACGGTGACGCGCACGCCGGGCCGCGTGCCGACGTCTTGAACGCCCTAGGCCCCGTAAGCCGCCCGCAGCGCATCCCGTACGGCGTCGAGTGCGGCCG
This sequence comes from Streptomyces sp. NBC_00775, assembly GCF_036347135.1. Taxonomy (NCBI): domain Bacteria; kingdom Bacillati; phylum Actinomycetota; class Actinomycetes; order Kitasatosporales; family Streptomycetaceae; genus Streptomyces; species Streptomyces sp. NBC_00775. The sequence continues at coordinate 8,546,238 of NZ_CP108938.1, read as the reverse complement.
ACTCCGCGAGGCCGAGGCGGCGTGCCCTCTCGGCATAGGCCTGCGCGGCGCTCGCGGCCTCGCGCTCGGCGGCCGAGCCTGCGGCAGCCACGAACGTTCCGTTGCGACCCCGTGTCTCGATCACCCCGTCCGTCTCCAGGGCCCGGTACGCCTTGGCGACGGTGTTGGCCGCGAGGCCGAGCGACTCGGCGAGGCCGCGCACCGTGGGCAGCTTGTAGCCGACCGGCAGTGCGCCGGACCGGGCCTGCTCGGAAATCTGGGCGCGCACCTGCTCGTACGGCGCGGCCCCCTCATCGATGTGGATCTTCAGGGTCACCCAGCGATTGTCCCGTACCCACCGGAAAATGAGAGGCATCCGCACACAACCCACGCGTAGCGTGCGACTCCATGACAGTGATCGTTCGCGAGCTGCGCCGCGGAAGCCAGGCAGACGCCGAGGGCTTCGCCCGCATCCGTCACCTGGCCCTCCCCTTCATGCTCGACACCCCCGAGTCCATCGCCTACGACGTGGAGCACGCCCACCCCGACTCCCACTACCAGCCGCTGCTGGCCGAGGAGGGCGGCGAGTTCATCGGCACGGCACGGGTGGGCGTCATCTACGACAGCCCGGAGCCCGGCCAGGCGTACGTCAACGTCTATGTGCACCCGGAGCGGACGGGACGCGGCGCGGGCGCGCTGCTGGTGCGCGCCGCCGAGGAGCACCTTGCCGCCCTCGGCGCGACCAGGCTGTACGCCTGGGTCCTGGACGAGCCCGGGAACCGGGCCTTCGCGGAGAGGCACGGCTACCGCGCCAGCCGCTCCGCGCACTTCCTCCGCCTCGACCTGGCGAACGGCACCCTGCCGCCCCTCCAGTCCCCGCCGCCCGGTGTGGAGCTGCGCACCGCCGCGGACTTCGCCGACGATCCGCGCCCCCTGTTCCGCCTGGACGCGGAGACGCTGCTCGACGAACCGAGCGACGTCGACCGCGAGTTCACGGACTACGACGCCTGGATGACGGAAACCTGGCACAACCCCCTGTTCAGCCCTGAGCTGACCTCGGTCGCCGTGGTCGACGGCCACCCCGCCGCGTTCAGTGCGGCCCGCACCGACGGCGGCACCCGCTACGGCACCGTGATGACGGGTACCGCCCGCGCCTTCCGGGGCCGCGGCCTCGCCAAGCTCGCCAAGAACGACTCGCTGCACCGCGCCCGCGCCGCCGGCTTCACGGAGGCGTTCACGGGCAACGACTCCGGCAACGGGCCGATGCTGGCGATCAACAAGTGGTTCGGTTACGAGATCTGCGCGACGGAGGTGAAGTATGTCCGCGAACTCGGCTGACACCCCTGGCATGTTGGAGGTCGTCCTCGTCAAGGCGGGCCGCACGAAGATCCGTTACCCCGCCGAGCTGCTCGACGACGACGGCACCCGTGTCACCGTGCGTGCGCCATGGGCGGGCGACGGCGTCCGGGACTTCGGCTTCGTACGGTTCGAGCAGGGCGATGTCTTCACCGAGTACTACTGGCGGGACCGCTGGTACGCGGTGAAGGAGGTCCGTGACGCCGAGGGCGTACTGAAGGGCTGGTACTGCGACATCACCCGTCCGGCCACCGTCTCCGGCGGCGAGCTCGTCGTCGAGGATCTGGACCTGGACCTGTGGCGCTCGGCCGACGGCAGGACCGTACTGCGGCTGGACGAGGACGAGTTCGCGGAGAGTGGCCTGGCGACCACCGATCCGCGTGCCGCGACCGCCGCCGAGAACGCCCTGGACGAACTCGAACGCCTGGCCCGCGAGGGCGACTTCGAGGCATTGCTTGCCTAGGGGGTGCCGTGCGGGACCTCCTTCACGCCACCCCTGGACCCCCGTCATGTCACTTGAGGGTGGCCACCACCGCGTACCGCTCGTCCTCGACCTCCCGCCCCCACAGCCGCGCGTCGCCCGACAGCGGCTCCACGTGGATGCCGGCCGCGTCCGTCACGAGGGGCTTCAGCAGGGCGGTCAGCCGGCCTGCGGACATGCCGACGGGGCTCACGGTCCCCCACACGCCCTCGACGAGGACGAGCCGCCCTCCTGGGCGCAGCAGTCCGCGCCAGTTCCGAAGGACGCGCTCGGGGTCGGGCAGCGCCCACAGCACATGGCGGCAGAGCAGCACGTCGAACCGCTGCTCACCGACGGGCGGTGCCGCGGCGTCACCGACGAGGAACACCGCGTCACGGCCCGCCAGCTTCGCGCGGGCGAGGTCGACCATGCGCGGCGAGCGGTCGACCCCGGTGACGCGATGCCCCCACTCGGACGCGAGCAGTGACAGGCTGCCGGTGCCGCAGCCCAGGTCGAGGATGTCGGCCGCGCGCTCCGGCAGCCAGGTCCGCAGCCGGGCCGCCCATGCCTCCCTTACGAGAGGGTCACGCAGGCCGTGATCGGGCTCGTCGTCGAAGGTGACGGACTCCGCGTCCCAGTCCACATCCGTCCCCGGATTCATGCCACTGTTACTCGTCATGCGCCCCAGGGTGACACCCACCACTGACAGTCGATTCGTGACAGCCGCCACAGACAGATCCCGACCGATGAGGAACTCTCCCGGAAAGGGTCTACCTCCGTACCCCAGCGGAACCCGGTAGACACAAGGAGGCAGCCATGCGCCGTGTGACCGTGCAGAAGCCCCTGAGGAAGTCGGACTCCCGCCGTGTGCGGGAAGAGGCCGACGAGCGTCCGGCCGAGCGCCCGGAGGTCCGAAAGGACATCGCACGAACGTGGTGGCCGGACGGCTGAGCCGCCACGACCACCGCCAGGACCCATAACCGTCAGTCCAGCCGCTTGCGGTAGTGCACGCGGTCGTACGGGCCGTCCACACTACGCTCCACGACCTCGTAGCCGTACCGCGGGTAGATCTTCTGGTTCTCCCACATCAGCGCGTTCGTGAGAAGCCTGATCTCGGGCAGTCCGAGCGCACGCGCGCGTGCGTCCACGAAATGCAGCAGCCGTCGCCCGATGCCCTTGCCGTGGGCATCGGGCCGGACGGCGATGGTGTCGAGGTACAGATGGTCCGCGTGCTGCTCGATCACCACGAGCCCCGTCACCGGCTCCCCCGTCACGAACACGCGCCCCGCGGCCACGTTCGCCGCGTGGTCCGCCTCCATGGGCACGGGAACCAGCCCGATGCGCTCGATGTAGGGGTGGAACGCCGCGTCGATGACGGCCTTCACGACCGGTACGTCGGCGGCGACGGCCGGCCGGATCTCCTCGTCTGTCATGCCGCGCACGCTACCTACCTGAGCGCAGTCTCAGCACTTCCTTAGCGGGACGTCTGGGCCGCGGCTCAGGGCGCCTCGGAGAGTGCCGATGGGATCGATGGAGAGCTCCCAGCGGCCGATCACCCGGCGGCCGCGCCGACTGAATCGAAGGCCTACAGGCCCCGACATAGTTCTGGCGGGCCGGGGCCTGCGGTCTCTTTCGTCAAGCCGCTGTGCCGGGCGCCGCTAGGCTCCATGATCCTGACGTGGCATTCTCATTCCGGCGCAAGCGCGAGGCCCCCCGGGGCCGGTACACACCGAACCTCTGGCCCGTCTGGGTCGTGGCCCCCGTGGCCTTGATAGCCGCAGGCGCCCTCGGCTGGGTCATCTACCACTACGCCTACGACCACTTCGCGCAGGCGGCCACCGACCAGAAGCCGCCCAAGCCGGTCAACATCAATGACGTCCTCAAGGCCACCGTCACCGCACTGACCCTGATCGGTGCCGTCCTCGCCGGTCTCTATGCCTACCGCAAACAGCTCCTCGCCGAGGGCGACGCACACCGCGCGGACGCAAGCCAACTCGCCGACCGCTACACCACCGCCGCCGAACAGCTCGGCCACGACCAGGCCGCCGTCCGCCTCGCCGGCGTCTACGCCCTCGCCCGCCTCGCCGACGACTGGGCAGAACAACGCCAGGTCTGCATCGACGTCCTGTGCGCCTACCTCCGCATGCCCTACGAACCCGACCCGACAGCCCCAGGCCACAAAGCAGGCGAGCGGGAGGTACGCCAGACCATCATCCGCGTCATCCGCGACCACCTGCAGGACCCAGACGCACGCACCGCCTGGTGCCGGAACAACTTCAACTTCACCGGCGCGGTCTTCGACGGCGGCAGCTTCTCAACCAGCCACTTTCAAGGCAAGGTCTACTTCGTCGGTGCGTGGTTCACCGGCGGCACGGTCGACTTCGACCTCGCGACGTTCAGCGGCGGCACGGTCTCCTTCGCCGATGCAACATTCAGCGACGGCACGGTCCACTTCAGGCTCGCGAGGTTCAGCGGCGGCACCGTCACCTTCAACGACGCGAGGTTCAGCGGCGGCACGGTCGACTTCGGCGACGCGGCCTTCAGCGGCGGCACGGTCGACTTCGGCGACGCGACGTTCAGCGGCGGCACGGTCGACTTCAGCAGCGCAACGTTCAGCGGCGGCACGGTCGACTTCGGCGGCGCGGCCTTCAGCGGCGGCACGGTCGACTTCGGCGACGCGGCCTTCAGCGGCGGCACGGTCGGCTTCGGCGACGCGGCATTCAGCGGCGGCACGGTCGACTTCAGCAGCGCAACGTTCAGCGGCCGCTTGGTCGACTTCGACGGGGCGACGTTCAGCGGCGGTACGGTCACCTTCAACCGCGTGGCGTTCAGCGGCGGCACGGTCTACTTCGGCGACGCGATGTTCAGCGGCGGCACGGTCTACTTCGGCGGCGCGACGTTCAGCGGCGGCACGGTCTACTTCGAGCGAGCGACCCTCTCCGGCGGCACGGTCACCTTCGACGACGCCACGTTCAGCGGCACCGTGTTTGAGTGGGGTCTTCTCCCTGTACCGGCGGGCGCCTAGGCGCTGCGCCGGGGCTTCTTCGCGGCCGCCTTCTTCGTCGTCTTCTTCGCGGCTGGTCACGCCCATCGCCCGACTCGAACTGCGGCACCCGCCTCGCTGCTCCTGCGCCTCCGGCCGGGAGCCATTCGGGGAGCCAACCAAGGCGTCTCACCGCGGACGGACGCGGACAACCGCGGACAGTGCCACGGCTCGCCCGCAGGTGAGACAGGACTCTTCAACCACCCTTCCTGAGCCCTCAGTTAGCCCCGCCTTAACGGCGCCATAAGGATCTCCATCACCCGTCTCCAGCAGGCGATTTCACGGTTTCTTGGGGCTAGTTTGCTGATCACCCCCACGGGTTCCGCCCGCGTCTGAAGGACCGTTTCGAGGAGTTCCCCCATGCCTGCTCGCCCGACCGCTCGCCGCAAGGTCGCCGCGATCGCCGTCGTCGGTGCCGCCCCGCTCGCCCTGACCGCGCTCGCCGCCGCGCCGGCGGCCGCGCACGGCACGATGGGTGACCCGGTCAGCCGTGTGTCCCAGTGCTACGCGGAGAATCCCGAGAGCCCCACGTCGGACGCCTGCAAGGCGGCCGTCGCGGCGGGTGGCACCCAGGCGCTCTACGACTGGAACGGCATCCGGATCGGCGACGCGAACGGGCAGCACCAGGCGCTGATACCGGACGGCAAGCTGTGCAGCGCGAACAACGACGAGTTCAAGGGGCTCGACCTGGCGCGCGCCGACTGGCCCGCGACCGGCGTGAGCAGCGGCTCGTACACCTTCAAGTACCGGGTGACCGCCCCGCACAAGGGCACCTTCAAGGTGTACATCACGAAGGCGGGCTACGACCCGTCCCAGCCGCTCGCCTGGGACGACCTGGATCTTGAGCACCCGGTCGCGACGGCCACCGACCCGGTCGCCTCGGGCGGCTTCTACACGTTCTCCGGCACCCTCCCGGAGCGCTCCGGCAAGCAGCTCTTGTATGCGATCTGGCAGCGCTCGGACAGCCCGGAGGCGTTCTACTCCTGCTCGGACGTGGCCTTCGGCGGAAGCGCGAGCGGCAGCGGCAGTGGGGGTGCGGGGAGCAGCTCCTCGCCCGCCCCGACCGCCTCCGCACCCTCCGAGGAGCAGATCGAGGACGGTGCCGACAAGTCGACCGTCGAGCACCACGGTCACGGTGACGACGACGCCAGTACGTCGGCGGAACCCAGCACAGCCGCCCCGGCCTCGGATACCGACACCGACGCCAACCAGCCGGACGCCGCCGGTTCCTCGGAGAACCTCGCCGAGACCGGCGGCGACTCCAGCACGTCGTACATCGCGGTCGGTGGCGCCGCCGCCCTGGCCCTCGGCGCGGCGGCCCTGTTCGCCTCGGTCCGCCGCCGCGCGGTGAACGGCGGCCGGCACGGCCGCTAGAACGAAAAACTCCGGGGTCTGTCCGGCGGCTCAGGCAGGACAGACCCCGGCGGGGCGCTCAGCCGAATCGGCTGGATCAGTTGGACCAGTTAGACCAGTTGGATCAGCTGAACACGGACGCGCAGGTGGTGGCGGTGGCGTGCGCCGGATCAAGGGCGTTCGCCACCTCGTGGTACGCGATCCGGTCGAGGAGGCCGATCGCCACATGCTCGGAGAGGTCGACCGGGCACAGGTTCTGGAGCAGGACGTTGTGGACGTCGGAGCCGGTGAGGAACCCCGAGGTGTACGGCGTGACCACCTCGTCGTGTTCGGTGGCGATGACCGTGTAGTGGACGCCCGCGACGGTGTCGCCGCCGGCGTTGAGCTTGGTCATGAACGCGGATCCGGCCATCTGGTCCGCGAGCCCAGGGGTGGACGCCTTCAGCAGGTCCTCGGCACCCGGGAAGTACGGCAGCAGGTTGGTGAGACCGCTGAGGGTGGTGCCGTGGTTGTCGGGCGCGATACCGACGAGCGCGTTCACCTTGGCGGCTCCGCCGAGGAACTTGAGGTAGTAGCGGGGCATCATGCCGCCCTGCGAGTGGCCGACGAGGTCGGCCTTGGCGGCGCCGGTCGCGGCGAGCACCTTGTCGACGAACACCTGGAGCTGCTCGGCCGACTTGTCGATGGGGCCGAGGCCGTTGAAGAGCGGGACGCCGGGCAGTTGCCCGTAGTCGAGGGAGTAGACGCAGTACCCGCGGTCCACCAGGTAGGGCGCGAGGGCCAGCCAGTTGTCGACGGAGTTCCCGAAGGTGCCGTGGACGAGGACGACGGGACGGGGGTGGGTGGCGGACGGCTTGCAGGAGTAGTTGTTCCAACCACTGCTGGGGGCGGAATCGGCTCGGGCGGCGGCAGCGGGGACGACCGCGACCGCGGCGGTCAGGAGCAGCGCGGTCAGGGGTCTGAGCACTCGCTTCCAGGGCAGCATCGTGTGATCTCCTTGCGGCTCAAGGGAGTTGCGACGGCGTACGCCCTGTGATCCGGATCACGAGGATGCTGTTCACTCGTCAAGTTACGGGCGAGTAGCTCAGGTGTGAAGTTACGCGTCAGTAAAAACTTCCAGCGGTAACCAGAGGCGGTGGTTGCAGCCGTTGAACCGTCACCAGGCGGGCCTGATGGGACCGTAGGGCGCAATGCGCACCAAACAGTCACGCAACGCGCGCATTTCACCCTCGCCGAGCAGTTCACCCCACGCCCGCACGGCATCGGCGGCCGCCGCCTCCGCCGCGCGAGTGCAGGCCCAGCCGAGCTCGGTCAGCACGATCAGCCGGGCGCGCGCGTCGTCGGGATGCGGGCGCCGCTCGACGTATCCCTTGCGGACGAGTTCCTCGACGAGCTGACTGGCGGCCTGCTTGGTGACCCCCAGATGGCCGGCGAGGTCGGTGACCGTCGCCCCGTCCGGGGCCAGCCGCGTGAAGGCGAAGCCGTGCGCGGGCCGCACCCCCTCGAACCCCCGGGCGACCACACCGTCATGGATACGTTGCGTCAGCTCACCGGCGACGGCGAGCAGCGCGGCGGACAGGGCCATGGCCTCGGAGTTCTGCACGGATGCATTGAAACACCCCGGGCATCTTGGTCAAGCAGCTTGACGTATTGGTCAATCAGCTTGACCATGTTGAGGCGTGGTCAAGGAGCTTGACCATTCCCACATTCCCGAACGTCCACGTCCACGTCCATGGAGGTCCGCCGTGCCCGTAGTCCGTTCGTCCGAAGCCGTCACCCACGAGATCCACGGCGCCCGTTTCATCTCGTACGCCACTCCCCTGAGCGGCAGCAAGGAGCTGTGCGCCTGGCGCGGCGAGATACCCGCGGGGACCAAGGCCCCGCTGCACACCGTCAACCGCGAGGAGATCTTCCACCTCCTCGCCGGCGAACTGCTGATCACCCTCGACGGCCGCACCGAGCGGATCACCGCCGGCGACACGGTGATCATCAACCCGGGCGCGACGCTCGGCGTCGAGAACCCGACCCAGGAGACCGCGGTGTCGTGGGTCACCACGTCCATCGGCCTTCAGGCGGAGCTGGCCGACGGCTCCGTGATCACTCCGCCGTGGGCCAACTGACCAGGAACGTCAGCGAAGTTGGACTTCGTCCAGCTCGGAACGCCAGTGGCCCCGCGCCTGGTCGTAGTGCAGCGGGCCGAGGCGGTACTGGGTGAGGTCGATGGTCAGGAGTTGCCGGTAGCCCTCGTCGGGCAGGTCGTGTTCCAGGATGACGCGCAGGCCGGTGGCCGGGTCCTGGAGTACGACGGGCGCCGGCGGGGGCTCGGGCGCCGGCACGGGCGTGGGTGCCAGGGCCGGGGCCGGGCGCCGGATGGCGCGGATGGCCTTCTGGAACAGGCCGTAGCCGTCCTCGGCGGCCTTCTCGCCCAGCGTCGTGAGGAATGCCTGTAGGGGGAGGGCGATCAGGATGAGCCAGGTCAGCGGCTCCACCGCGCGACGCGGTGGCAGGACACGGACGCTCGGCGAGTAACCGAGCGCGGTGAGGGCGTCGGTCAGCGGTTGTTCCTGCTCGGGGGTGACATGACGATCGAGGAGGAGATCCGCGACAATGGGTTCGGGGTCAGTCATCGTCGCCTCCGGTCAGGCTCCACAGTTTTACGATCTTGTCCTTGCCGGCGGTGGCCAGACGGCGGCCGTCCGAACTGAACGCCACGTCATTCACCGCTTTGGTGTGGGTGATCTTGAGCAGTTCGGCACCGGTGCCGGCATCCCACACCCGCGCGGTGTTGTCCTCACTGGCGGTGGCCAAGCACAGGCCGTCCGGACTGAACGCCACCCTGCGCACAGTGTCGTCGTGGGTGACTTTGAGGAGTTCCGCGCCAGTGTTGGCGTCCCACACGCGCGCGGTCTTGTCCGCACTGGCGGTGGCCAAACGCAGGCCGTCCGAACTGTATGCCACGCTATTCACCGCTTTGGTGTGGGTGATTTTAAGCAGTTCGGCACCGGTGCCGGCGTCCCACACCCGCGCGGTGTTGTCGCCGCTGGCGGTGGCCAAGCACAGGCCGTCCGGACTGAACGCCACTCCCCATGCAGGGTGGGTGTGGGTGACCTTGAGCAGTTGGGCACCCGTGGCGATGTCCCACACCCGCGTGGCGTTGTCGTTACAGGCGGTGGCCAAGCGCGCGCCGTCGGGATGCAGTGCCACCTCGTATACAGGGACTCGCGGGGCGACACTGAACAGTTCGGCACCGGTGTCGGCGTCCCATATCTGCACAGTGCCGATACCGGCGGTGGCGAAGCGAAACCCGTCGGAGCTGAAAGCCACACTCCATGCGACGTCGAACATGCCGTGCCGGAGACGGACGATTTCCGTACCTCGTTCGTCAATGACAAGTGTAGTCCGCTTGCTGCAACCGACTGCCAGGCGGGTGCCGTCGGGGCTCAAGGCGACCGCGTGGACACTACCCGGTGCCCGGAAGCTGAGGAGAGGGACCGCCTCGGAGATCCCCGCGGAGGTACGGCCGATCTCCTGGCGGGCGCGGGCCGTGAGTTGGGTGGTGTCACGATAGTCGGGGTCGATGGCTCTGACGTGCGCCAGCGATTCCACAGCACGCTGCCAGCGCCCCGCATCGAGATGCTCCAGAGCCTCGCGATAGTCGCCCGCAAGAGCTTGGTCACGCTCGGCAGTCGCCAGCGCTTCCCGGGCACCGCTCACCATCGCCACCAACTCCGCGACGGCATCGGCCTCCTGCGTACGCTGCAGCAGGCGCTCGGCGGCGACCAGCACGGCCTCCCAATGGCCGGCTCCGTACAACGTGACGATCTCGTCGTGCAGTTGTGCGGTCACCTGTTCGCGGCGCGCCTGCTCCAGGAGCTCCTGGGCGTCGCGGTGGCCGGGCTCGGTGGTGACGATCGTCTCGAGGTTCTCGACCGCCTGCTCCCAGTCACGGGCGGCCACGGCCTCGGTGGCTGCGGCGTACAACGCGGCAAGGCGCTGGCCGTGGCGCGCCCGGGTGAGTTTGGCCTGGCTGTCGCGGTAGTCGCGGTCGTGCGCGATGACCGTACGGAACGCCTCGACCGCCTGGTCCCACCGGTCGGTGTACAGGGCGCCGAGCCCTTCGGCGTACAGCTCGTCCAGGTCGGCCCGCTGCTTTGCCGAGGGACTCTTCCGAAGGCCGAAGCCTAGGCCTAGGCCGCGGCCCAGGCCGAGGTCAGGGGCGGGGCGGAGGTCAGGAGCGGGGCCGGGACCGGCGTCGTCGGCAAGGTCGAAAAGATGCCCGTTGCCGTCGAGGGAGCGCATGTACAGCACCGGCGTGCCCCATTCCAGGGTCTGCGGCCGGGAGATGGACATGGCCTGGCGGGCCTCCATGACCGCCACGTCGATCGGCAGCTGTCGGGCGAGGGCCTCGTAGAAGGTGCGCGCGCACTCCAGGGCGGCCTCGTCGCTCACCTCGTACTGCATGGCGAGCACGGCGGGCATGCCCTTGCGCATCAGCGCACCCGCCACGCTGGAGAACGGGTTGAGCGCGTCCGCGCGCCCGCTCTCGCAGGCGTTGAGCACCGCAAGGCGCAGTGAGGGATGGCCGGCCAGCAGCATCGCCAGCTCCCCGGCGCCCAGGAAGTGCGTGCCGCCCTGCTCACCGGCCAGCGCCAGGGTGCCCTCCTGTGCCCGGGCGTCGAACCCGCCGTGCCCGATGAAGTGCAGCACGTGCCACCCGCCCTGGCCCGGCTGCTGTCCGCCCGGAGCGGGGGTACGGGCGTCGCGGCGGACGGCGTCGCGCAGGTCGCGCCAGGTCTGCCCGGCCACCCAGCCCAGCTCCACCCGGCCCTCGGCCACCAGATCGGCCAGCGCCTCGCGCAGCCGCTGCTGCTCGGCGTGCGCCGCCAGCGGTTCCTGGTCGTCGGGACGGGCGACCATCCCCAGAATCCGCAGCGGTGGCACCACCCGTAACGCGGCCACCGGCCGTGCGACCTGCGGATGGCGCACCAGCGGGAGATCCAGTCCCAGGTAGCCGTCCTCGCCGGTGTCGTACATGAACTCCCAGGGCAGCCTGGCCAGTTCGGGCGGCTGGACGCGCAGCACCAGCCGTACCTGTCCGCCCTGCTGGGCGGCACGGTTGCGCGCGGCCATCAGCAGGGCCGACCCGGTCCCGGCGAGCAGGGCGTCGAACAGGATCCGCCCCAGCTCCCGGACCGGCGCCTCGTCCCCGACCGCGGCACGGCGTACCCGGGCCGAGGACGCCACCACCGCGTCCGGCACCCGCGCCGCCAGTGCTTCCAGGTCCCGCAGGGGCGGCAGCCGCATCACCCCGGGCGCCTCCTCGCCGCCGGCCGCGCGGAACACCACGGGGTAGCCGCCCTCGCCACGAGGCCCCACTTCCACCTGGAAATCGACGTCCACCCGCAAGTCCCCCCGCACCGTGCCCGACTGGCATCAGCCAGTGTGGCGCAGTCACCCGGGTGATTCCACGGAATGTGCTCGATCGCGACCGAACTCCGGCCTCCCGGCATACGGACACGGAGAACTCGCGCACCGTCCCGCACCCGGCGGAGCCAAGAGCCGGGTCGGCCACGGTCGCGCGGACGTCACGCGGCCAGCGTCCCCGGCCCGATCACATGCGGCCCGAACTTCGCCCGCGCTCTGTCCGCGACCTCCTCGATACGGCGGACCTTCTCGTCCACCGGGTCGAAGGTCAGCTGGTGGGAGGCCTGTTCGGCGGGGGTAAGGCCCTCGGCGCGCAGGGCGATCGCACGGACTCGGGCACGCTGGAGACCCAGCGCCTCGTACATGCGGTACGCCGTCTCCGTGAGCGTCGACGAGTGGGCGGTCGGCTCCTTGAGCGTGCGACTGCGGGTGGTCGTGGAGCGGTCGGCGTAGCGGACGGTGAGGGTCAGCGTGCGGCAGACCTTCTCCAGGGCGCGCAGCCGGGTGCCCAGTTCCTCGGTGGCGGAGAGCAGGGCGCGGCGGTGCCGGGACGGGTCCAACTCGTCGCGGGAGAAGGGGCGTTCGGTGGCGAGGGAGCGGGAGGTGGCGTTCGGGACGACCCGGCCGCGGTCGATGCCGGACGCCTTCTCGTGCAGCTCGCGGCCGGTGCGGGCGCTGGTGAGGCGTTGCAGCGTGGACAGGGGTGCGGCGGCGACCTTGCCGATGGTGTCGAGGCCGTACTCGCACAGGGTGCGGGCGGTGGCGCCGCCGACTCCGGGCAGCGCGGCGACGGGCCGCCCGGCGAGGAACTCCCGGGCGGCGTCCGGGTCTTCGGGCACCACGCGGGTCACTCCGGGCGCGGCGTCCCGCAGGGCCATGCGGGCGAGCATCGGCCCGGGCCCGGCGCCGATCACGCAGTCGATCCCGTACAGGGCGAGCGCCCGCACCCGGATCAGTGAGGCGAACTCCACGGCACCGCGCCCGAAGTACCGTTCGGCGCCCCGCAGATCCAGCAGCGCGCCGTCGGGCGGCAACGCCTCGATGACGGGGGTGAACTCCTCCAGCAACCCGAGGAGTTGGGGCAGGGCGGCCTCGTACATCGGAGGCAGCTGGAAACGTACGCAGAGGATGGTCATCCCGCACTCCCCGGACTCTGGTGCCACAACTTCTTTCCCCCCGCGGGCCCTTCGCCCGCGGGACGCAGATCGGCCCAGGGGTGCATCTCGTACCCCGTGGACATGCGGATCGTCCGGCTCTCCTTCGCGCCCTCCCCCTCCAGAGGGGGCTCCGGTACGGGCTCCGCCAGCCGCGCCGCCACCACGTCGAGGCCGCCCTCGGCGCGTAGTTCGGTCAGTTCGGCGAGGTTCCAGGCCGCCGCGCCCACCACACTGAGGCTGCGCGGACCCCGGCGCTGCACCACCCCGCGCACCAGCAGCAGCCAGGAGTGGAAGACCGTGTGGGCGCAGGCGTCGTGGGAGTCGTCGAAGAAGGCGAGGTCGACCAGGCCCGTGCCGTCGTCCAGGGTGGTGAAGATGACGCGCTTGCCGGAGCGGATCGGCGGGGTTTGGGTGGCCGCCTTGGCACCCGCGACCAGAACCGTTTCGCCATGTCGCGCCTCCCGCAGCCGGCGCGCCGTGACCACGCCCAACTCGCCCAGGAACTCCCGGTGGTCGTCCATCAGATTGCGCGAGGCGTCCATCGACAACACGCCCAGTTCGGCGCTGAGCCGCTCGGCCGAAGAGAGGTCGGGCAGCCCGGTGGAGGCGGTCTTCCGCCCGCCCGTCAGCGGGAGTTGGCCGCCGCCCGCGCCGCGCGCGCCCCGGTGGAGCTCGGTCAGGTGCAGTTGCAGATCACGCCGGTTGGCGCCGAAGGCGTCCAGTGCGCCGACCTGCGCGAGCCGCTGCGCGAGCGGCCGGCTCGGCCGGGCCCGTTCCCAGAAGTCGAGCAGCGAGGCGTACGGCTGCCCGTCCGCGATCCGCGCGGCCTCGGCCTCGCTGATGCCGTGCACGTCGGAGAGGGCCAGCCGGACGCCCCAGCGACCGGCGGAGCCAGCTGATTCAGACACCAGTTCGATACGGTGGGCGACCGCAGACCGGTTCACGTCCAACGGCAGGATCGGCACCCCCCGCCGCCGCGCGTCCGCCAGCAGCAGCCGCTTCGGATACATCCCGGGGTCATGGGTGAGCAACCCGGCGTAGAACGCGGCCGGGTGATGGGCCTTCAGCCACGCCGACTGGTACGTCGGCACGGCGAAGGCGACCGCGTGCGCCTTGCAGAAGCCGTACGACCCGAAGGCCTCGACGATCTCCCAGGTCCGCGTGATGGTCTCGGCGTCGTACCCCTTGGCCGCCGCGTTCTGCGCGAACCAGAACCGGATCCGCCCCTGCGATTCGGGGTCGGAGAGTCCGCGCCGCACCCGGTCCGCCTCGTCGCGCCCGCAGCCGGTCATGATGTCGACGATGTCGATGATCTGCTCGTGGAAGACGACGACTCCGTACGTCTCCTTCAGCGGCCCTTCCAGGTCAGGGTGCGGATAGCGGATCGGCGCCCGCCCGTGCCGCGCCTCGATGAACGGCCGCACCATGTCGGCGGCGACCGGGCCGGGCCGGAAGAGCGAGATGTCGACGACGAGGTCGTGGAAGGTCGCGGGCTGCAGGCGTCCGACCAGGTCGCGCTGGCCCGGCGACTCGATCTGGAAGCAGCCCAACGTCTCGGTGGACTGGACGAGTCGGTACGTCGCCGGGTCGCCCGGCGGTACCGCGTCGATGTCCAGCCGGTCCCCCGTCGCCCGCTCCACCTCGGCCACCGCGTGCGCCATCGCGGACTGCATCCGCACGCCCAGCACATCGAGTTTGAGCAGCCCGAGATCCTCTACGTCCTCCTTGTCGAACTGCGACATAGGGAAGCCTTCGCCGCTGGTCGGCATGACCGGCGTACGAGCGAGGAGGGAAGCGTCGGAGAGAAGGACACCGCACGGGTGCATGGCGATGCCGCGCGGAAGGGCGTCGAGGGACTCGACCAGCTCCCACAGCCTGCCGTATTTCTCTCCTTCCCGCCGAAGCTCCCCCGCCAGTTCGCGCAGTTCGGGCAGCTCGTCCATGGCCGCGCGGGCGTCGCGGGCGCGGATGTGCGGGAAGGACTTGGCGATCCGGTCGATGTCGGCGGGGTCCATGGAGAGGGCGGCGCCCACGTCGCGGATGGCGTGCCGGACCCGGTAGGTCTCGGGCATCGAGACGGTCGCGACCCGCTCGGTGCCGAACCGGCCGATGATCGTGCGGTAGACCTCCAGGCGGCGCGCGGACTCCACATCGATGTCGATGTCGGGCAGCACGGAGCGGCGCTTGGACAGGAAGCGTTCCATCAGCAGACCGTGCTCGACGGGGTCGGCGTGGGCGATGCCGAGGAGATGGTTGACGAGGGAGCCCGCGCCGGAGCCGCGCGCGGCGACCCGGATACCCATCTTCCGTACGTCGTCCACGACTTGAGCGACCGTCAGGAAGTAGGAGGCGAAGCCGTGGTGGGCGATGATGTCCAGCTCGCGGTGCATCCGCTCCCAATAGGCCCGCTTGCGGTCATAGCCGCGCTGCACCATGCCCGCCGCCGCCCGGGAGGCCAGGACACGCTGGGCGGTGCGGCGGCCCGCGCCGACGAGGTGCGGTTCGGGGAAGTGGACGGTGCCGATGCCGAGGTCGTCCTCGGGGTCGACGAGGCACTCGGCGGCCGTGGCCCGGGTCTGTTCGAGCAGGCGGTACGCGGTGTCGCGGCGGTAGCCCGCGGACTCGACGATCCGTTCGGCGGCGCTCAGCATGGCGGCCTCGTCCTTGAGCCAGGCCTCACCGGAGTCCAGCTCGCGCCGCGGGTCGACGGGGACGAGCCGGCGGGCGGCGTCCAGCACGTCGGCGACCGGGCCGAGGCCTGGGTCGGCGTACCGGACGGCGTTGCTCAGCACCGGCCGCACCCGCTGCTCGGCGGCGAAGCCGACGGTGCGGGCGGCAAGGCGCAGCGAGCCGGGGCCGGTGCCCTTGCGGCCGTGCCAGACGGCTTCGAGGCGCAGGGCGTCGCCGTAGATCTCCCGCCAGGGCGCGAGCAGCTTCGCGGCCCGGTCCGGGCGCCCGGCGGCGAGCGCCCGGCCGACGTCGGAGACGGGGCCGAGCAGCACGGTCAGGCCTTCGGCGTGGTTGTCCGGCCAGGGCAGCAGGGGCTGGCCCGCGCCGGAGCCGGGACCGCCGTCCGCATGCACCGCCGTAACGATTCTGCAGAGATCGGCCCAGCCGGCCGCGCCGTCCCGGGCGAGGAAGGTCACGCGTGGTGTCGACTCGTCGATGAAGGCACCGCCACGGACCGGCGCGCGACGCCGCTCCCCGCGTACGGGCTCCCCGACCGCGAGCTCCGCGCCGAACAGCGGACGGATGCCCGCCTTCGCGCAGGCCTTGGCGAACCGGACCGTGCCCGCGAGGGTGTCCCGGTCGGTGAGGGCGAGGGCGTCCATGCCCCGCTCGGAGGCGCGCTCGGCCAGTCGCTCCGGGTGCGAGGCCCCGTACCTCTGGGAGAACCCGGAAACGGTGTGCAGATGCGTGAACCCTGGCACACGCACCTCCCGCACTCGCGAGCCCTATCCAGGCTCTCGAACATTAGTTCCCAACTACCTCACCCCCACCATAGACCAATTTCCGAACAACTGTGCGACATCAGCTCGGGCCCGCCCCACCTGCGCAAACACCGGACCACCCGGACCGGGGGGACATGACACAGACAGCCGCCGACGGCGCCCTGGTGATCAATCCAGCGGGCACCACCAAGGCTGAACCAGCAAACTCCGGCGCACGAACGCGCCCCTTAAGGGGCGCGGGGAACTGCGCGACCAGCCACACACGGCCCGCACCTTCTGTACGGTGCTTCGTTCTGTACGGCGCTACGCGAAAGCCCCGCCCCCGCACAAGCGAGGACGGGGCTCCGTCAAATGGTGCGAGCCGTCAGCCGATCTGCGCACCGAACGTCGAGAGCGCCTCGGTGACCGGCTGGAAGAAGGTCTCGCCGCCCGAGGTGCAGTCGCCGCTGCCGCCGGAGGTGAGGCCGATCGCGGTGTCGCCGTCGAACAGCGAGCCGCCACTGTCACCGGGCTCGGCGCAGACGTCGGTCTGGATGAGCCCGTTGACGATGTCGCCGTTGCCGTAGTTCACGGTGGCGTCCAGGCCGGTGACCGTGCCGCTGTGCACCTGGGTCGTCGAACCGCTGCGGGTCACCTTCTCACCGACGGTCGCGGCGCCCGCCTTGGTGATGGGCTGCGAGGAGCCGTTGTAGAGGTCGACCGCGCTCGGGTGGTCGACGTTCGCGGTGTACTTGACCAGGCCGAAGTCGTTGTCCGGGAAGCTGGACTGCTCGTTCGTGCCGATCTGGTTGCCGCTGGAGTCCGACCAGGTGGAGATCGCCTCGGTGCAGTGCCCGGCGGTGATGAAGTACGGCTGCCCGTCCTTGACCACGTTGAAGCCGAGCGAGCAGCGCCCGCCGGAGCCGCTGATGGCGTCGCCGCCCGCGATGAAGGGCTTGAACTCCCCCTTCGTGCGCTGGAGTTCGGCCGTGGAGCCGAGCGCGTCGACGACCTTGGTCAGCTTGGCCCACTCGGCCGGGGAGACCGTACGGTCGGCGGTGACGACGACCTTGTTGGTCCCCGGGTCGGTCGCCCAGGACGTGCCGGGGATGGTCGCGTCCTTCTTGAGCGTCGTACGGGCGCTCTTCAGCTCGGCGAGGGAGTTCTCGACGATTCTGGCCCTGGCGCCGGCCGCCGCGACGGTCTTGGCCGCGGCCTCGTCGAGCACGTTGACCACGAGGTGCTGGGACTTCGCGTCGTAATACGTTCCCGCCGCGTCGGCGCCGAGGTCCTCGCCGAGGGTCGAGGCGAGCTTTCCGGCCGCCGCGATCGAGAGCGTGTGGGGCGCCGGGGTCTTCGGGGCCTCGCTCGCGTTCGCAGTCTGGAAGGTGACTCCGGCGGCGACGAGTGCGGCGATGCCCGCACCCGCCATCACGGCACGCCGCTTGGGTATGCGTCGGTGCTTCAACTCACGTCCTCCTGTGGGGGGTCGGTCGGGGTGGCAATGGGGACCTCCCCGACCGGAAGGCGTACGGACATGAACCCGGCGCACGACAAAAAGCGGCGTCAGACCGCGCCAAAGGCAGCATCAGAGCGCGCCAAAAGCGGCTTCGGACCGCGTCGAGCCGCGTCCATGCCAGTTGTTCGCCGCCCACTATTCCGAGGCGCACAGGGGGCACACAAGGTCGACTTCTGGACGTCCCTGCGCCAACAGGCGTGCGCCCCCGGCGCCTTGACCGTGCGTTGTCACACCACGTGGGTTCCCTGTGCAAACACTCCGCGCGTGTGGTCGCTATGCGGCCTGTGAGGACTAGTCCTGTCTGGTTTTCGACCCTTCGGCGCCCTGATCCAAGGGGGCTTCCATGGACGGCAGTTGCTCCTGCACCGGTTGCTGGACCGCGGGAGGTGACTGCTCGGGCGCCGGAGGGGCCGACGGTTGCGCCCGCTCCAGGAACCGCAGCAGCTCCACCGGGAAGGGCAGTACGAGCGTCGAGTTCTTCTCGGCCGCGACCGCCACCACCGTCTGCAGCAGACGCAGTTGGAGTGCCGCGGGCTGCTCCGACATCACTCCGGCGGCCTCCGCGAGCTTCTTCGACGCCTGGAGCTCCGCGTCCGCGTTGATGACCCGGGCTCGCCGCTCACGGTCGGCCTCGGCCTGCCGGGCCATCGACCGCTTCATCGTCTCCGGCAGCGACACGTCCTTGATCTCGACGCGGTCGATCTGCACACCCCAGCCCATGGCCGGGCTGTCGATCATCAGCTCCAGGCCCTGGTTGAGCTTCTCGCGGTTGGACAGCAGATCGTCCAGGTCGCTCTTGCCGATGATCGACCGCAGCGAGGTCTGCGCCATCTGCGAGACGGCGAAGCGGTAGTCCTCGACCTGGATGACCGCGTCGGCGGCGTCGATCACCTTGAAGTAGATGACGGCGTCCACCCGGACCGTGACGTTGTCCCGGGTGATGCCGTCCTGCGCGGGCACCGGCATCGTCACGATCTGCATGTTGACCTTACGAAGCCGGTCGACGAAGGGCACGACCATCGTGAACCCGGGACCGCGCACTTCCGAGCGCAGCCTGCCGAGCCGCAGCACCACGCCCCGTTCGTACTGTTTGACCACACGGGCCCCGGCCATCACATAGACCAGCCCCACGGATGCGACGGAGACTCCCGCCGCCACCAGTTCACCGACCATCACGGCCCCCCAGGGTCCGAAGTGGCGCATCAGGCGTGTACAGCGTGCACGGATCAGACGTGTACAGCGTGTACTTCGACGGTAACTCCGCCACCTGACCAAGGGCGAGCCCCCGCACGTCAGTTGCGTGCGGGGGCTCGCCTGCTGCTGGCTGCAGGTCTGGCCGTGCGGAAGCCGTATGTGGGGGGTAGCGGCCAGTCAGCCGGCCTGTCGATCAGTCGACCGGTCGGTCAGCCGACGCTCACGCCGTAGTAGCTCAGCGCCTCGGTGACCGGCTGGAAGAAGGTCGTACCGCCGGAGGTGCAGTCGCCGCTGCCGCCGGAGGTCAGACCGTAGGCGACGGTACCCGCGTAGAGCGGACCGCCACTGTCGCCGCCCTCGGCGCACACCGTGGTCTGGATCATCTGGTAGACCACGTCGCCGCTGCCGTAGTTGACCGTGGCGTTCAGGGCGGTGACCCGGCCGCTGTGCGTGCCGGTGGTCGAGCCACGACGGTAGACGGTGGTGCCCACGCTGGGCGTGGCCGCGCTGCTGATGGTCTGGCTGCCGACCGCGCTCGGGTGTGCGATCGAGGTGTTGGTGTACTTCACCAGCGCGAAGTCGTTGGTCGGGAAGCTGTAGCTGACGTTCGTGCCCAGCGTCGTGGTGTGACCGGAGTTGGAGTACCAGGTGGAGGCGACCTCACCGCAGTGGCCGGCGGTCAGGAAGTAGTAGGTGCTCCCGCTGTGCACGTTGAAGCCGAGCGAACAGCGGTAGGCGCCGCCGTAGATGGCGTCGCCGCCGGTGATCAGCTTCTTGAACTTGCCCGAGGTGTGCTTGATGGTGAGGGCGGCGGCGTTGCCGCCCGCGTCCTTCTTGATCTTCGCGATCTCGGCCTTCGAGACCGTGCTGTCGACGGTGACGACGACGCGGTTCGTCTTGCTGTCGACGGCCCAGGCCGTGCCCGCGATGTCGGACTTGAGCACCGACTTGTTCACCGAACTCAGCTGGGTGGCGCTGAAGGTGTGTACGTCGGCTGCGTTCGCGCTGGGGATCGCGAACGATGCGGCGGCCACGAGCCCGGTGGTGACGGCGATCAGCCGGGTCCGTCTCGCTATGCCGCTGCGGGGGGTGGTGCGCTTGATCCTCACGTTTCGTTCCTCCGAAGGGAAGTCGGGGGCCCTCATGTCGTGGGGTATGGGGCCCGTGAGGCGCAGCCGGGGGCCCGCCCATCCGGATTCCGGACAAGCCGTGCCCCTGACAAGCGCTGTGGGGGAGTATTCGGCGGCACGGCCGACCGGCGCAAGGGCGCCTTTCGGCCGTGCAGCGTTCAACTTGCGTACGCCCCGCGGAAGTTGATCGCTCGCCTCCGACAACACCTCGGAGTCCCCACAAGCCTTCGGAAGTCCCGGAAGCCTCAGCGCAGGTGACGCTCCCCCGCCGCGACGGCCGCGCCCAGCGTATTCCCGGGCGGCGGGAACGGGCAGACGAAGTGGTCGGCGAATGCGCACGGCGGGAGCACGGTCCGGTTGAAGTCCACCGTCGTACGCCCCTCGGCGTCGGGCGCGGCGGGGCGCAGGAACCGGAAGCGGTAACTGCTGTCCCCGCTGGTGGCGTCGGCGAAGACGGCCCACAGCGAGCCGTCGTTCTCGACCGACACCTGGAGCGTGAGGTCCTGTCCGTCCAGGGTGAAGGCGAGGACACCGCCGAGCCCGAGGCCGCGCGCGACTCCGTCGGCGTTCTCGACGCGTACGGTGCGGTCCTCGCCGTACGGCGTGAAGTGCCCCGGCACCGACCAGCGCGGATCGTACGAGGTGGCCTCGATGCCCTGGAAGGCCCCCCGCGCGTCTGCAGCGGGATCGTAGTCGCGTACGCCCCAGATCCCTTCGCGCACGAGGACGACGAACCGTCGCTCGCCGCGTCCGACGCGGGCCCCGGCCGCCGGTCCGAGGTCGGCGTCGAGCACGACCTCGCCGGTGAAGGGCTCCCCGTCGAGGG
Source organism: Streptomyces sp. NBC_00775 (assembly GCF_036347135.1). NCBI lineage: Bacteria > Bacillati > Actinomycetota > Actinomycetes > Kitasatosporales > Streptomycetaceae > Streptomyces > Streptomyces sp. NBC_00775. The sequence continues at coordinate 8,525,366 of NZ_CP108938.1, read as the reverse complement.
TGAGCCCGTCCTCGGCCGTCGCCGTCAGGACGACCGCGTCGTCCTTGACGGCCCACAGCCCGGGGATGTCCGGAAGTCGCCCGTCCGGATAGTCCTCGATCCAGTGCGTGCCGGTGAGCGCCAGTGGCCCGTAGGGCGCGGACACCGTCTCGGTGCGGTGCTCGTGCCAGTGCTTCCAGTCCTCGGATGCGTCCGTCGTCATGTGATCAACCCTTCCATACGGACTGCGTCAACCCGAGGTGTGAGCGCAGCGTCGTGCCCGTGTATTCCGTGCGGAACGCGCCGCGCTCCTGGAGCAGCGGCACCACCCGGTCCACGAACTCGTCGAGTCCGCCGGGTGTCAGATGCGGTACGAGGATGAAGCCGTCGGCGGCGTCGCCGCGCACGAACTCGTCGAGCTCGGCCGCGACCGCATCCGGGGTGCCGATGAAGGACTGCCGCCCGGTGACCTCGATGACGGTCTGCCGGATGGACAGGCCCTTCTCACGCGACAGGGTCCGCCACTGCTCGGCGACCGCCTGGGCGTTGGCAACGCGCACCCGGCCCTGCGCCAGGGCCGGCTCCGGTTCCGGGTCGATGCCGGGAAGGGGGCCGTCGGGGTCGTACGAGGAGAGGTCGACGCCCCAGATCCGCTCCAGGGTGAGGATCGCGTGCTGCGGCGAGATCTGCTGCCGCCTGATCTCGGCGGCCCGCTCCTGCGCCTCGGCGGCCGTGTCGCCGAGCACGAAGGTGACCCCGGGCATGATCTTCAGGTCCTCGGGCGCCCGTCCGTACCGTGCGAGCCGCCCCTTCACATCGGCGTAGAACACGCGGCCCGTCTCCAGCGTGTCGTGCCGCGTGAAGACGACATCGGCGGCGGACGCGGCGAACTCGCGGCCCTCCACCGAGTCCCCGGCCTGGATGACGACGGGGTGCCCCTGCGGCGGGCGCGGCACGGTGAACTCACCCGCGACGTCGAAGTGCCGGCCCCGGTGCGCGAAGGGCCGGGGCAGACCGTCGGGCGTCCAGGAGTCCCACAGCTCCCTTGCCGTCTCGACGAATTCGGTGGCGCGGGTGTACCGGTCGGCCGGGTCCAGATAGCCCCCGCGCCGGAAGTTCTCCCCGGTGAACGCGTCCGACGACGTCACCACGTTCCAGGCGGCCCGGCCCCCGCTGAGATGGTCCAGCGTGGCAAGTCTGCGGGCGAGTTCGTAGGGCTCGTTGAAGGTCGCGTTGACCGTGGCGGCGAGCCCGAGCCGCTCGGTGACGGCGGCGAGCGCGTTCAGTACGGTGAGCGACTCCGGCCGTCCCACGACATCGAGATCGTGGATACGTCCCTTGTGCTCGCGCAGCCGCAGCCCCTCGGCGAGGAAGAAGAAGTCGAAGAGGCCGCGTTCGGCGGTGCGCGCGAGATGCTCGAACGAGGCGAACTCGATCTGCGACTTCGAGCGCGGATCGGTCCAGACGGTGGTGTTGTTGACGCCGGGGAAGTACGCCGCCAGGTGCATCTCTTGACGAGGCCGTACGGTCATGACGTTCCCCCTGCCACGGCGTACCGGTTGGCGGGCCGGGCGAGTCCCAGGTGCTCCCTGAGCGTGCTGCCCGGATAGAAGGTGCGGAACAGACCGCGGTGCTGGAGCAGCGCGACCGTTCCGTTGACGAGCCGCTCCAGGTCACGGTGCGGCTCGACGGGCGTGAGGTGGAAGCCGTCGGCGGCGTCGGCCCGGTGCCAGGCGGCGATCAGCTCGGCGAGGTCGACGGGGCCGCCGCGGTACAGCGGGCCCTGCGCGGTCTGCCGGGGACCGCCGCCGCCGTGGCCCGGCTCGGCCGCGCGCTCGCCGTCACCGAGATCGACGGTGAGCCCGGCGAGGACACGCAGGTCGTCGGGGTTCCGTCCGAACTCGGCAGCGGTGTCCCGCAGTTCGGCCCGTACGGCACGCGCCTGTGCCGGGCCGGCGACCCGCACGAGCGCCACGTCCGCGTACCGGGCCGCCGTCCGCCGGGCGGGCCCCTCGGTCGCGTCGACGACCCGTACGGGGTGGCCCTGCGGGGGCCGCGGCACGATCGAGGGGCCCTTCACGGAGAAGCCGGCGCCCTCGAAGTCGACGTGGTGCAGCTTGTCCCGGTCGATGAAACGGCCCGTGGCCTCGTCGCGTATCTCGGCGTGGTCCTCCCAGCTGTCCCAGAGCCGGGCAGCCACGTCGGCGACCTCCCCGGCCTCCTGCCACAGCGCGTCGGCGGGCGCGGCATGGCGCCGGCCGAACAGCCGGGCCTCGCCCTCGGTCGTCGACACGTCGATGCGCCAGCCGGCGCGGCCCCGGCTGACCCAGTCGAGGGTCGCGACGGCCGCCTGGACGTGGAAGGGCTCGGTGTGCGTGGTGGTGACGGTCGGCACCAGGCCGATCCGGCCGGTGGCGGGCGCGAGGCGGGACAGCACCGAGAGTGCGTCGAGTCCGGGCCGCGCGAAGGTGTCGCCGAGCGTCACGAAGTCGAGCGCGCCGCGCTCCGCGAGCCGCGCCAGCTCGACATGGGATCCGGCGTCGTACGCCGACTCCTGATCGACGGCGGCGGCCAGGTGCAGCAGCCCCCGGCCGGGCGATGACGTCATACGGATGAACCCTCCTGTAAACACGGGTCACTTGAGCAGAAGCTCTCGGTCATGCCTCACAGCACCTTCGACAGAAACGCCCGCGTCCGTTCGTGCCGCGGCCGTTCGAGTACGTCGGCGGGGGCGCCCCGCTCGACGATGCGGCCGTCGTCCATGAAGGCCACGGTGTCGGCGACCTCGCGGGCGAACCCGATCTCGTGCGTGACGACGATCATCGTGGTGCCCTGGTGGGCCAAGTCCTTGATGACGTCGAGGACTTCACCGACCAGCTCGGGGTCGAGCGCCGAGGTCGGCTCGTCGAAGAGCAGCAGCCTCGGTTCCAGGGCGAGCGCGCGGGCGATGGCGACGCGCTGCTGCTGACCGCCCGACAACTGCTTCGGGTAGGCGTCGGCCTTGTCGGCGAGCCCGACCCGGTCGAGCAGCCTCCACGCGGTCTCGACGACGTCCTTGCGGGGCCGCTTCAGGGCGGAGACCGGTGCCTCGACGATGTTGTCCAGCACCGTGAGGTGCGGGAAGAGGTTGAAGTTCTGGAAGACGAAGCCGATCCGGGTGCGCTGCTTGAGGATCTCGCGCTCGGGCAGCTCGTACAGCTTGTCGCCGGAGCGCCGGTAGCCGACGAGCGTGCCGTCGACGCTGATCCAGCCCCGGTCGGCCTTCTCCAGGTGGTTGATGGTGCGCAGCAGGGTCGACTTGCCGGAGCCGGAGGGGCCGAGGATCACGGTGACCTCGCCGGCCCGCACTTCGAGGTCGACGCCCTTGAGCACCTCCAGCGAGCCGAAGCGCTTGTGGACGGACCTGATGTCGACCATGGCGGTGGAGACCGGCTGGTCCTTGGTGAGCGGCGGGCTCATCGGGGGTCCCTTCAGGGAGTGTCGTTCAAGTGGGGGGCATACGCGGAGCGTTCAGGTGGCGACGCGTTCAGGCAGCGACGCATTCAGGCGGCGGCGCGACAGGACAGGTCGCGCAGGAACGCCAGCGCGGCACGCGCGGTCGCGTCGTTCTGCCGGAAGGCCGGGCCACCGGTACGCGGCCGGGTGAACGCGCCGGATCCCCGGGCATCGGTGTGCGGACCGAGCGCGAAGCGCCGGGGGTGCGGGGTGCCGGAACGGTCCAGGACCCGCCCGTCGGAGGGGTCGACGGCGAGCAGTCCCTCGGGGGTCGCGGCGGCCCCGTCGGCGTACAGATCCCGCAGCAGCGCGTCCCGGGTGCGCGCGACCGTGGGGTGCGGCAACCGTGCCTCGACGAGCGCGCGGGCCTCGGTCGTCACGCCGGGCACGGTGGCGCTGCCCGCCCGGAAGACCCCGTCCTCGGCGGTGACGGTCATGTCGGCGCCGGCGAACTTCAGGATCCCGGCCCGCGACAGCGCGAGCATCTGCCGCAGCCGCGGTCCGGGCGGCCCGGATGCCAGAGAGCTGAAGAAGCCGTGCCACCACGAGCCGATGTCACCGAGCCGGACCAGCTGGCCGTAGACGGAGAGCAGTCCGAGGAAGACGGCCAAGTCCGGGCTGTACGAGGGCTGGTGACGTCGCTTCAGATCACCCTCGATGTACGCGCGCAGACCGGTCTGGAGTTCCTCGTACGAGGTGTGCCGCACCCCGTCCAGCGGGTGGTCGAGGGCGGCCAGGTCGAGCCGGTCGGCGGGGTCGGGCACGGTGGACGCCACCAGCGCCTGGATCTCGGCGCCGTCGCCGGCCGCGTACTTCTCCTCGAAGTCCGTCCAGGCGGCGCGGGTGCGCTCGGGGTGCGCGGTGAACAGCCGGTGGTAGTGCGCGAACCCCAGCTCCTTCTCGACCAGCGGCCACACGTCCCGCCGGAAGTCGAAGCCTCCGGGACGCGCGAGGAGTTCGTCGATCTCGGCGGGCCCGAGGAACCGTGGCAGCGGGGGCCGTTCGCCCTCCCAGCCGTAGCCGATCTTGGAGTGGTAGGGGACGCCTCGCCGGGAGCCGACATGCAGGATCGGCTCCCGCCCGGACGGGTGGTAGACCCCGTCCTCGTACCGCCCGCCGCGCCCCTCCGTGAGCAGCACCATCAGATCGACGAAGGCGAGCCCGAAGCCGCGGACGAGGACGGGTTCGCCCGGTTTCAGCGCAGACAGGTCGCTGTCGGCGGTGAAGTCCGGCGGCAGATGGACGAGCCCGTGCTCGCGCGCGTAAGCGGCCAACTCGCGCTGTTCGTCGTCGAGTTCGGCGTCGAGGTGGCCGAGGGTCAGCACGACGAGATCAGCGTGCAGCGGTCGCGGCAGGCCCTCCAGCCACACCTGCTGGCGCCCCTCGCGGGGCCCACCCACGCGCAGGGCGCGGCGCGGGTGGTGCTGGACCCGGATGCCCGGCGGCAGGGCGGCCACGGCACGCTCGTACACCCAGCGCAGGTACGCGCCCTGGCGTGGCCGGTCCGCGAAGGTGCGCCCGTCGAGGCGCGCCCATTCGTGCAGGGTGGGTCCTTCGAGCACCGGCCCGGCCATGTCCACCGTCTCGTCGGTGAACATCGTGACGTCCTGGGCCTCGGAGTTCATCCACAGCAGCGGCGACTGCTCCTCGCGCCATACGCGTCCGGCGCCCGGCGGACAGGGGTCGACGAGATGGATGTCGAACCCTTCCAGGCCTTGTGTGCCCCAATCGCCGTACATTTCGGGCGCGTTGGCGGCGATCCGCTCCAGGAGACCGGTCCCCCGCGGCCCGGCCCCCACGATCACCAGCGAGGGTCGTCCTGTGCTCATCGGCCGTGCCCCGAACCGCGCGCGTAGTGCCGCTCGACGTAGTACTGCCCGACGCTCAGCACCGAGGTGATGATGACGTACCAGAGTGTGGCCACCATCAGGAGTGGCATGACCTGGTAGGTGCGGTGGTACACGAGCTGCACGGAGTACAGCAGGTCCTGCACGGCGATGACGCTGACGATGGAGGTGCCCTTGAGGGTGCCGATCAGCATGTTCCCGGCGGGCGGCACGATGGAGCGCATCGCCTGCGGCAGCACGATCCTCCACCAGCGGCGCCACTGGCTGAGGCCCAGCGCCTGCGCGGCCTCGATCTGGCCTCGGTCGACGGAGAGGATGCCGCCGCGCACCACCTCGGCGGCGTACGCGGCCTCGTGCAGGGTGAGTCCGACGACGGCGACGGTGACCGGGCCGAGCAGGTTCACCGTCTTCACGCCGAGGATCTGCGGGTACAGCACCCCGATGTTGAACCAGAACAACAGCTGCACCAGGATCGGCATCGACCGGAACAGCCAGACGTATCCCCAACTCACCGCCCTCAGAACGGGGTTGGTGGAGAGCCGGAACGCGGCGAGCAGGGTGCCGAGGGCGAAGCCGAGCGCCATCACGACCGCGGTCAGCCAGAGGGTGAGCCAGAGGCCGCGCAGCACGGAGGCCGAGGTGAAGTAGTCGCCGACGACGTCCCACTGGAACGCGTCATTGCGTACGACGGAGTTGAGGACCAGCCCGAGCAGCACCAGCACGACGACGGCGGTGGTCCACAGGCCGGGACGGCGGCGCGGGACGATGCGCAGGGGCGCGGCGTCTTCCGGGTCTTCAGGTGTGGCCGAGGCGGCCTTGGTCAGGGTGTCGGAGGACATGCGAAGGCTCCGTGATGCGTCAGGGATCGAACGCGGCTGATGCCTTCACACGGAGCGCCAGGGGGCGCATACGGCCGAGCCCCTCAGCAGGACCGTCCACCGAGAGTACGGGGGCGTTTCCCCTCACTGTCAAGGCTGTCCATACTGTGAGCGTTACGTCTCAGCGCAGTTGACGCGGAAACGGATGCCTGTTCCACTTGGGCCCATGAATCGGCAGCAGTGGCTGGTCACGCGCTCCCACATCGACTTCGGTCGAGTGTGGTCCTCGTCCTGTTGAGCTGACCCCCTGCGCGCCCGCTCCTGACGGGCGCCTTCGCGTTCTCCCCCGCCTTCACACGCGCACCCCTCCCCTCGCGCTTTCCCTCCCGCCTTCTGCTTCCAGGAGACCGCACACCATGCGTACGCCCACGCGTGCCCGCAATCGATATTTTGCGCCCTTTGCCCTGATTACTTCGGCTACCCTGCTGCTCACCGCGTGCGGTTCCGGCTCGGACGACTCCACCGGTGGCACCGCCCAGGCCGCGGCCAAGACGGACAAGATCCCCACCACGGACGTCGTCTCCGCCGTCAAGAAGGACAAGGCCGCCGCCCGGCTGCTGCCCTCCGGAGTACACGGCCTCACCCTCGCGGTCAGCGTCGGCGGTACTCCGCCCGGCACCACGTATCTGAACGACGGCAAGACCCTGACCGGCCAGGACGTCGACTTCGCGAACGCCGTCGCCAAGGCGCTCGGCATCGAACTCAAGACGGAGCAGGCCTCGTTCGAGGCGATCCTGCCGGCCCTCGACAGCGGCAAGTACGACGTCGGGGCCAGCAACTTCGGCGTGACCGACGAGCGCCGCAAGGTGATCGATTTCGTCACCTACATCAACGACGGCCAGGGCTTCGCCACCCGCACGGACAGCAAGCTGACGAAGATCACCGACCTGAAGCAGCTGTGCGGCCTGAACGTCGCGACGGGCGCGGGCACCACGTTCGAAGCGACGCTGGAGGAGAACAAGAAGGTCTGCACCGACGCCGGCAAGAAGGCGTACAAGGTGCAGACCTACAGCGAGCAGGGCGCGATCTGGTCCTCGCTCCAACAGGGCCGCAGCGACATCGTGATGAGCACCATCAACGGCCTCCGCTACGCCGTGGCCCACCAGCAGGGCGTCAAGTTCCTCAACGAGTTCCACCGCCTCGACGTCGGCTTCGCCTTCAAGAAGGGCACCGAGCTGGCACCCGCCTTCCAGACCGCGGTGAACGACCTGATCGCGAACGGAACGTACGAGAAGATCCTGAAGAAGTGGGGCACCACGGGCTCGGCGATAGCCAAGTCGGAGATCTCCCCGCCGGAACTGAAGGGCTGAGCATTCCCCGCGCCCCGAAAGGGGCGCGGGGCTGTGACATATGCGGCTCCGCCGCGTGGGCGCGCCCAGCCACACCCGACCCGCAGCTAACGAACAACCAACGCACCCGTACGTCGCCGTGGCACCGTCCGAGCCCCGATCACCCGATCCATCAGCGCGGCCAGCACATCCCGCACCGACCCCCGATCCCGCGCATCGCACTCCAACACCGGGACATCGTCAGCGAGTTCAAGAGCCTCCCGCACCTCATCGATCGCGAACCGCTGCGATCCGTCGAACCGGTTGACCGCCAGCACGAACGGAGCCCGATGCGCCTCGAAGTAGTCGAGCGCCGGGAAACAGTCCTCGATCCGCCGGGTGTCGACCAGCACGACCGTCCCGAGGGCACCCTCCACCAGGTCGTCCCACAGGAACGAGAACCGGTCCTGCCCGGGCGTCCCGAACAGATACAACGCGATGGACGGATCGAGGGTGATCCGTCCGAAGTCGAGCGCGACGGTCGTGGTCGTCTTGGACTCGACCCCCTCCAAAGAGTCGACCCCCAGCGACACCTGAGTGATCGCCGCCTCCGTGTCGAGCGGTTCGATCTCCGAGATGGCACCGATGAAGGTCGTCTTGCCGACCCCGAGCCCGCCGCTGACCACGATCTTCACGGCCAACGGCACGATCTTGTCAGAGCGCGCGGACATGGTCCCTGATCCTTTCGAGCGTGTGGAGCGGCAGCTCCGCGGGTTGTTGACAGGCGAGCCGCCCGGCCACGACGAGGTCGGAGATCAGCACCTTGGCGACCCCCAACGGCACCCCCACGGCGTCGGCGATCTCGGCGACGGTCGTGGGCCGCTCGCACAGCGCGACGATCTGCCGCCGTTCGAGAGCCAGCGGTTCGCCGGACACGCCGACGGCGACGACGAGCGTCTCCAGGCGAAGATCGGCCTGCGCGGGCTCGGACCGGCCGCCGGTGATGATGAACGGCCGTACGAACGTCGCGTCCTCCGCGCCCTCTTCGGGATGTCCGCCGCTCACCGTGGCAACACCTGGCGCAGATCGGCGATGAGCGCCGGGGTGAGCAGATCACCCGCCCGCTCCGCGAGCACCGCCATCTCGTAGCCGACCAGGCCGAGTTCACCGCTGCTGTCGGCGAGGACGCCGAGGCAACTCCCGTCCCGGATCGCCGAGACGAGCAGAAAGCCGCGCCCCATCTCGATCATGATCAGCTTGACCCCGTCGAAGCTGTACCGCTTGGACGCGCTGCGCGCCAGGCTGCTCAGCCCGGACACGATCGCCGCGAGATGGTCGGCCTCGGTCCGCCCGAGCCCGTCCGACACCGCGATCAGCAGCCCGTCCGACGAGACCGCGACGGCATCGCGCACCCCGTCGGTGTTCCGGACGAAGTTCGCGAGCAGCCAGTTGAAGGTCTGCGAGTCGTTGTGCGTGTCGAGGGTGGTCACTTGCCCTCACCCTTCTCGGTGGACTTCGCGGCGGACTTCTCGCTGGACTTCTCGCTGGACTGCGCGGCCGTCTTCTCGGTCGCTTCCGGCGCGGTCGTCTCCTCGACGCGCTGCCTCCCCTTCTCCTTCTCCTTCTCCCTCTCCTTTTCCTTCTCCACGCTGATCCCGCCCCGCATGTGCGCGCTGCGCAGGTTCGCGAGCATCCCGGAGATCTCCTCGGGGCTGCGGTCGGGGGTCGGCTCGACGGGTGCCGGACGGCTGGGGCGGTCGGTCTCGCTGACGGCCTCCGAGATCGCGCTGCGGCGGGGGCGTTTGACGAGTCCGTTGCGGGTACGGGCGGCGGAGGCCCCGCGTGCGGGCTCCCCCCGCTGAGCGTGCGTGTCCGCCGCACGGTGGACGGGACCGTCGGGCGTACGTGCGGCGGAGCCGTCGTGCGCCTCCTTGTCCGTGCCGACGGGCTGCCCCGCCACCGAGACGAGCTGTCCGGCACGCGCCTCGGGCACCGCGGAGGACGCGTCGGCCGCGCGGCGCGGCGCCGGGAGCTGTGCCTTCTCCTTCGGCGCCGCCACCGCCGGGGCGGCCTCCGTGAGCAGCGCGGTGGGGATCAGGACACGTGCGACGACACCCGCGGCGGGCGCCTCGCCCAGCCGCACCTCGATCCCGCACTTGCGGGCCAGCGCGCCGACCACGAAGTGGCCCAGGAAACGGGTGGGTTCGGCCATGAAGCTGGCGGTGCCGGAGAGCCGTACGTTCGCCTCGGCGAGCGCCTGGGTGTCCATGCCGAGCCCGTGGTCGACGATCGCGACCAGATAGCCGGCGCTGGTGCGCCGCCCCTCGATCTCCACATCGGAGTCCGGCGGCGAGAAGCTCAGCGCGTTCTCCACCAACTCGGCGAGCAGATGGGCGATTTCGGCGACGACGGAGCCGTTGACATGCGCGGGCTCGATCCGGCGCAGTGTGACGCGCCGGTACTCCTCCACCTCGGAGAGCGAGGCGCGCAGCACGTCGGTGATGGACAGCGGCGTGGACCAGGGGCGGGGGCTGGACTCCCCCGCGAGCACGAGGAGGCTCTCGGCGTTGCGTCGCATACGGGTGGCGAGGTGGTCGAGTTCGAAGAGGTTGGCGAGGGTGGCCGGGTCGGCGTCCTCGTGCTCCAGCTTGTTGATGAAGCTGATCTGACGGCGTACCAGGTTCTGGTTGCGGCGGCCGAGGCTGACCAGCGAGTCGGTGGCGTTGCGACGCAGCACGGCCTGCTCGGTGGCGAGGTCGAAGGCGGCGCGCTGCACCCGGTCGAAGGCCTCGGCGACCTCCCGCACCTCGGCCCCGGCCTTGTCGGTCACGGCGAGCGGCGCGGGCGGCGCGGGGCTCTCCCCCGAGGAGGCGGCCTGCACCCGGGCCACGGCCTTCGGCAGCCCCTTGCCCGCGACCTCGCGGGCCTGCTGGGCGAGGTCGGTGAGGGGTGCGGACACGGACCGTACACAGTCCAGCGCGAGGCCGCCGAGCGCGACGATCGTGCCGAGCGCCAGCAGCACGAACAGCAGCAGATCGCGCTGGGCGGCGCTCTCCAGCCCGGCGGCCCGGTTCTCGACATCCGCGCCGAGCGAGATCTGCACGTCCCGCAGCCCGTTGATGGTCGAGGTCATGCTGTCCCACCAGGCCATCGGCGGGATACCGCGCGAGTTGAGCTGCCCGCCGCCCCGCACGGCGACACTCTCGTACGACAGCGCGCGCTCGGCGTCCGGCGTGGTCATCGCCGCGTCCAGACGCCGCACCTGCGCGTCGGAGGCGGAGCGCGGGAACACGTCGAGCGCGGCGAGCCGTCCGGCGCGGATCTCCATGAACCGGCTGTAGTCGTCACCGCGGAACCGCCCGGCGCGCACCGAGCCGAGCACGATGGCGCGTTCCTCGCCGGTGAACTCCTTGGCGTTGCCGAGGATCTGGAGCGTCTGGTAGGCGTCGCGCAGCGTGCTGTCGTGGACGTCGTCGAGGCCGAGCCCGAGCCGGTCGAGGACGGTGATCGTGGTGGTGAAGTAGTCGAAGGTGTCCTTCACCACGCCGGTGCCGTCGTCGGCGTGCGCGCGGATCCCGGCCAGGCCCTTCAGCCGGTCGAGGGACTCGCGTACGGAGTCGGCGGCGGCGTCACCGCGGCCGGCGAGCATCCGGTCGAGCTCCGCCCGAGCCGTGTCCGTCGCCTTGCGCTGCGCGGGCAGCTTGGCGCTGAACTGCCCTACGCCGCCCACGAATCCGGTGGTGAGGCCGCGCTCCTTCTGCAGTTCGTGGACAAGGCCCTGGAGGGTGATCTCCAGGCGCGCGTTGTCGGCGGTGGCGGCGGCGTTGCGGTAGGCCATGATCTGCTCGACCGCCGAGGTGCCGAGCAGCGCGAGCAGCACGGCGAGGGCGAGGATCAGGATCCTGAGGAGCCGGGTGCGGATGGTGCGGGGAGCCGTACGGCCCGTCCCGCCGCGGGGGCCGGGCACGCGCCCGGTCGTCGCTTTCGGTGTGACGTCCACTGAAGTGCCTTATGGGGAGGACGGGTTGCTGGCAGGGCAGAAATGGTTCTGCGCCGGACCAACGACCTTCACGGGACCCCGGTCACCCGATCATGTTTTTGTTTTACCCTCCCGAAACACAGCCCCTGCCGACCCGCAGGTCAGCCCCGCGTGACGGCACGGCGGCGTCCGCACTCGTATACGCCGACCGCCGCGACCGTCACAGTCCGCAGTCGCAGGCCGAGCAGCACTCACAGCATTCGCAGCACTCGCAGGCCTCGCAACAGTTGCAGTCACAGTCGCAGTCGCTGAGACACCCCTCGCGCTTCTTGCGTGACCACGGCCCCTCGAATTCGTCGGCGCAGCACACCTTGCAGGTGCAGCACAGCCCGATCGCGGCCGCGCACCCGGCCCAGAAGCCCCGCTTGCCCGGCCCCGGCGGCTGGAAGGAGGGCCCGCCGCCGAAGGGGTTGCCACCGCCGGCGTACGGATTCCGTGGATCGTACGGGCCCTGAGGGCTCTGCGGGCTGTACGGTCCGCCATGCTGCGGCGGACCGAAGGAGCCCTCGGGTGAGCCTCCGTGCGAGCCCTCGGGTGAGCCTTCATGGGAGTGGCCGCATCCCGCCGTCCCGAACGCACGGTCCACCGACCGCCCCAGCTCATGCGCGAGCAGCAGATGCGCCAGCTTGCCGTCGGTGAACTCGACCTCGCGCAGCGCGAGCCGTATCCCGTGCAAGGCGTCATCGGCGAGCCGCCGGGCCTCGGCCAGCGGCGTCCCCGTGGCCGTCAGCGGGTTCCAGGCCCCCGACGCGGCGTCAGTTTCCTTGTCCTCCACGGCGTCCAGGAGATGCGCGAGCCGTCCGAAGAGCCGTCCGGCCTCGGCGAGCGGCTCGGCGTTGCCGGGGCGCCCGGCCAGTACGGCGGTGTGCGCGAAGGCCGCGGCGGTGGCGGTCTCGGTCGGTTCGGTGACCGTCAGCAGCGGGGTGCCGGTCCCGGCCAGCGCCTCGATGCCGAGCTGCCGGTCCACGGCGTCGACGAGTACGGCGGTGTCGAAGCCGACGTCGGAGCCGGTCCGCGCACCCGCCTTGCCCCAGCTCGCGGCGACCCGGCGCGCGGCGAGCGCCACGGGCTTGCGGGCCAACAGCCCGTCCCCGTCGGCGACGTGGTCGCGCACCTTCGCCGAGGCGAGCACCAGCGAGACGGCGGCGGCGAGCCGTGCGCCCTCGCCCTGGGCGACGGACGCGGTCCGCATACCGCGCAACGGGCACGGTCCCGCCGTACGCCGCCACCCGGTGGCGCGCTCGGCCTGAGCCTCCGTCAAAACCGATATCAGCAGCCCGTCATAGTTAGTGACAATCCGAGCGAACTGACCGTGGTCCCCGCGCAGCGCGAGGCACAGCCCGCACAAATGCGCCATCCACTGCGTCTTGAGCCCTTCACCGAGGCGGTGACTGCATGGCCTGACGATCCCGAACACGACACTCCCCCGTGATGCGTACGACGTTGAGCTGCGGCATCGTATCGACCACCCCGTTCACCCGTACGCCCCGCCCATCACCCGAACGCCGTCGAGAATCATATTTCACTCTCAGTCAGCAGCCGTACACAGCAAGACCCTTGGGGCGCGCGGGCTCTCGACGTATTCGCTGTGCACCAGTACCGTCACGAAACCCCCGCGCGGCGTCTATCCACTTGGCGCGACATCCGCATCATGGACGACCATGGGGATGCGGAAAGCAAGAAAGACCGCTGTGAGAGGAGGCGTCCATGGGATCGGTGCGCAAGGCGAGTGCCTGGCTTGGCCTCGTCGACGACAACGATGACGAGCGTTACTACGACGACGACTACGCCGAGGGTCAGGAATCCGGCGATGCCTGGGTCACCGACCCGCGCGTGAAGGTCGCGTCCGAGACGGCGGAGGAAAAGGGCCGCCGGATCGGCACGGTCACCCCGGACAGTTTCCGGGACGCACGCGGTATCGGCGAACTCTTCCGGGACGGTGTCCCGGTCATCATCAACCTCACGTCCATGGAGGCCGCCGACGCCAAGCGCGTGGTGGACTTCGCGGCCGGCCTGACCTTCGGTCTGCGCGGCACGATCGAGCGGGTCGCCACCCGTGTCTTCCTGCTGACCCCTGCCAACACGGAGATCGTCAGCGGCGAGGCCGCGGGCCGTCAGACGGACGGTTTCTTCAACCAGAGCTGAGGCAGGGCCGCTCACCGGCCCTGCCCCGCCGGATCTTCGACCGGGTCTAGCGGAAGGCATCCAGTCCGGTGAGCGCCTTGCCCAGCACGAGTTGATGCATTTCGACGGTGCCCTCGTAAGTGAGCACCGACTCCAGGTTCGTGGCGTGCCGCATCACGGGGTATTCGAGGGAAATCCCGTTGGCGCCGAGGATGGTACGGGCGGTCCGGCAGATCTCGATCGCCTCTCGTACGTTGTTGAGCTTGCCGAAGCTGACCTGTTCGGGACGGAGCCGTCCCGCGTCCATGCGCCGCCCCAGGTGATGGGCGAGCAGAATCCCCTTGTGCAGCTCGACCGCCATGTCGGCGAGCTTGGCCTGGGTGAGCTGGAAGCCGCCGATGGGCCGCCCGAACTGCTCGCGCGTCTTCGCGTACTCCACGGCGGTCTCGAAGCTGGACCGCGCGGCACCCATGGCACCCCACACGATCCCGTACCGCGCGTGCGAGAGACAGCTGAGCGGCCCCTTCAGCCCGGTCACGTCCGGCAGCACGGCGTCGGCGGGCAGCCGTACGTCATCGAGGACGAGCTCGCTGGTCACGCTGGCGCGCAGGGACCACTTGTGCTTGATCTCGGGGGCGGAGAACCCGGGCAGGCCGGTGGGCACGACGAACCCGCGGATGCCGTCGTCGGTCTGAGCCCAGACGACGGCGACACCGGCCACGGACCCATTGGTGATCCACATCTTCCGCCCGTTGAGGACCCAGTCACCGCCGTCGCGCTTGGCGTACGTCCGCATGGAGCCGGGGTCGGAACCGTGGTCGGGTTCGGTGAGCCCGAAGCACCCGATGACATCGCCGGAGGCCATGGAGGGCAGCCACCGCTGCTTCTGCTCTTCGCTGCCGAACCGGTGAATGGCGTACATGGCGAGCGAGCCCTGTACGGACACGAGCGAGCGAATCCCGGAGTCGGCGGCCTCGAGCTCCAGACAGGCCAGCCCGTACTGCACCGCGCTGGCTCCCGCGCACCCATAGCCCTGGAGCGACATCCCGAGCGCCCCGATCCCGCCCAGCTCCCGCGCCAGTTCGCGGATCCCGGGGAGCTCGCCCTTCTCGTACCACTCGGCGACGTAGGGCAGTACCCGGTCCGCGGCCCACGTCCGCACGGTGTCGCGGATGGCCAGGTCCTCCGCGTCCAGAAGATCGTCGATACCCAGCGGATCAGCGGGGTCGAAGGGCGGGAGCTTCGATGACGCGGACATACGACAACCTCCGGCACACTAAAAACTAGCACCGCTAGTTACGGCTCGCCCCGACGTTACGACGCAGTGTCCCGCACGTCCAGTCCCGTGGGGGTGCCCCGCCGTCGGCGGCTGTCGGTTCGGGCAGGGAGTGGTGTGCGGGGGTTCTCCCGCCGCTACCGCGGACGCGCGGACGCCGACGATGGGTCACCCCCACAGGAGAGGTCCACCCTTCAAGCGGGCCGATCGGGCGGTGCGTGGGTGGGAGGAACTACGCCGACACGCGGGACTCTGCGACATCCCTGGGCGCAGGAATGGCCGGGCCCGCCGCAGGCGCCCCGCACTCCATGACCCGGGGCAACCGCAACGCCATCACCGCGCCCAGCAGCAACAACCCCGCACTGACCAGCAGCGTCACATGCAGCCCGTGCACAAAAGAGTCCCGAGCCGCATGCCGCAGGGCATCCCCACGAGCCCCGCCAAGCCGCGCAGCGACGTCGTACGCCTCCCCCAGCGAGTGGCCCGCAGCAGCGGAATCCCCCGCCGAGACCCCGGGTACGGAGGCCAGCCCGGGCGCGTACGCCCTGTTCATCACGCTCCCCAGCAGCGCGATGCCGATCCCCGCACCCAGCTGGTACGAGGTCTCACCGATCGCCGCGGCCCCACCCGCCTGAGCCGGCGGCGCCTCGCTCAGCATCGACTCGTACGCCCCGAAGAGTGTCGTCTCCAGCCCGAACCCCAGCAGGATGAACCCGAAGAGCAGCAGCCCGGTGTTGTCGTCCCCGCCCATCGCCGTGAGCGTCACCACCGCGGCCGCGGTGAGACAGAACCCGAAGCAGACCATCGCCCGCGGCCCGAACCGCCGCAGCATCTTCGCCCCGGCGAGCCCGGAGGCCATCGCCGCGACGGTGAGCGGCAGCAGCCGCAGCCCGGTCTCCAGCGGCGACAGTCCGAGCACGAGCTGCAAGTACTGCGCGGCGATCAGCTCCAGCCCGACCAGGGCGAGCATGGCGAGGACGATGCACCCCACCGACGTACTGAACGCGGGCCGCGAGAACATCCGCAGATCGACCAGCGGCTGCGCACGCCGCCGCTGCCGCCGTACGAACCCGGCCATCAGCGCACCGCCCACGAGCAGCGGCACCAGCGTGAAGGGGCCGAAGGGCGCCTCACCGCCACCGAGCCGCTTCACGCCGAGGACGATTCCGAAGAGTCCGGCGGCGGCCATCAGGGCGCCCACCACATCCCAGGGACCGTTGCGGTCACCCCGAGACTCGGGCAGCAGCAGCCGCCCGATCGGCAGGCTGATCAGCATCAGCGGAATGTTGATGAGGAAGACCGACCCCCACCAGAAGTGCTCCAGGAGGAAGCCTCCGAGCAGCGGCCCCACGGCCGCGCCCACCGCGGCGACCGCGCTCCAGATGCCGATCGCGAGCGCCCGCTCCCGCCGGTCGGGAAAGACCTGGCGCAGGATGGACAGCGTCGCGGGCATGATCATGGCGCCGCCGACGCCGAGCAGGGCGCGGGCGCCGATGAGGACCTGGGCGTTGTCGGCGAGCGCGGCGATCCCCGAAGCGACGCCGAAAAGCCCGTATCCGAGAAGAAGAACCCGTCTGCGGCCGACGCGGTCACCCAGCGTGCCGAAGAGGATCAGCAGCGAGGCGCAGACGAGCGGGTAGACGTCGACGATCCAGAGCAGTTCTATCGCGCCGGGCTTGAGGTCCTCGGTGACGGCGGGCACCGCCACATGCAGCACGGTGGCGTCGAGGGCGACCAGCAACAGGCTGACGCACAGAACGACGAGGACGACCCAGCGGTTGGCACCGGCCCCGGTCTCCCGACGGCATCGCGCAGCGGCCGTGGTCGTCCCGGACATGTACGTACCTCCAGAGGTTCCCTCGCGTTCGGCGGACCGCAGGGTGGGGACTCCCTGGGGCTGCGGCCTGGAGAGCGGAATCCCGGGCCCACGCAACAAAGGCGAGTGAGCCGTCAGCGTACGCGAGTTCCCGCCAATGACGCGTGGCAGACCTCTCACGTTCCCCTGGCCGAACGTGTGGTGTGCGCCACGCTCCCCCTGGTGCACCACGCCCCGCGGGGCCGGTCGGTTCCGAGTGCCGTCGGTGCCGGTTCCGGGTGGCGTCGATAATCGAGCCCGTGACCGATCTTGAGACGCCTGTCGCGACGCCGCCCCGCACGGGCGCCCTGCGCCGGGCCGCGCCCGCCCTGCTGGGATACGCGGCCGTCCGCGCCCTGGGCCTCGCCGCGCTCGCCCTGTGGAGCGCGGCGAACGACAAGAGCGCCCACACGCTGCTGACGGCCCGCTGGGACGCGCTCTGGTACACCCGCGTCGCCGAGCTCGGCTATGGCTACGAGGTGCGCCTCCCGAACGGCGACGTCCACTCGAACCTCGCGTTCTTCCCGCTGCTGCCGTGGCTGGAGCGGCTCGTCGCGGCGGTCACACCGTTGTCGTACGCGGACGCGGGCCTGCTGGTCAGCACGCTCGCCTCACTCGCCGCGGCCTGGGGGATCTTCGCCGTCGCGGACCACGTGTACGGGCGCCGGGCCGGCGTCTGCACCGTGCTCGTGTGGGCGGTGCTGCCCGTCGGCATCGTGCAGTCGATGGCGTACAGCGAGTCCCTCTTCACTGCGCTCGCCGCCTGGTCGCTCTACGCGGTGCTGACCGGCCGCTGGCTGACCGCGGGCCTGCTCGCCGCGCTCGCCGGGCTGACCCGCCCGGTGGGCATCGCGGTGGTCGCGGCCTTGTGGGTGGCGGCGATTACCTCGTTCGCGGGAGATTCCGTACGGGACCGGAGCGCGCTCCGGCCGGGGGGCGCACCGGCGTGGCGGCGCGCCCTCGGCATGCTCCTCGCGCCCCTCGGCGCCGCCGGCTACGTGCTGTGGGTCGGCCACCGCACGGGCAAGGGCCCGCTCGGCTATCTCGACGTCCAGGCGGGCTGGCGCAACGGCTTCGACGGCGGTTACGCCTTCGCCCGCTTCGTCGGCGACAAGTTCACGTCGTTCCCGTCGGCCCTGGCCGGTGTCGGGCTGATCGTCGGGGTCGCGCTGATCGTCTGGCTGTACGTGACGTGCGTACGGCAAGGTCAACCCCTGCCGCTGCTGGTGTACGCGGGGGTCGTCACCGCGCTCGCCCTGTGCGCGTCGAGCTACTTCGGCTCGAAGCCGCGCCTCCTGCTGCCCGCCTTCCCCCTGCTGCTCCCCCTCGCCCTGCCCCTGGCCCGGCTGCGTACGTCCAGGTCAGCGCTGGTGCTCGGCGGGGTGGCGGTGGCCTCGGCGGTCTACGGGGCCTTCTGGCTGAACGGCTCCGGTCCCCCGTGAGAATTCCATACCAGGATTCGGTGAACGAATATATAAGCGCCATAAAGCCACGCTGTGCGCGATCAATGGAATTGAAGAGTCCGCTCACTGATGATTAAGGGATTCATTGGAAATAAACATGGTTCTGAGAGGAATCCCACATCACATCGTCATCACAAAGCGAGTGAATCGGCCTGGAACACAGCTCACTCGCTGTAACGTCGATTGAGTGCGTACCGAACGAAACCTCACCCGTCTGGACCGGGTCTTCGCCCGGCTGGACCGTGAGCCGGAACGACCGGCCCACATCGATGTGCCGAAGATGAGCCGGCACAGGGTTGTGCTCTTCGGAGCCACCCTGGCCTTCTACGTGGCCATTGTGTGGGCCGTGGCGATCACGTCGTGGCTGGTCCGGTTCGACTGGCAGGTCATGTTCTTCCGGCCCTATCAGCAGTGGCCGGAGATCCACGCGTTCCTCGACTACTACGTGGTGCTCGGCCAGCGTGGCCCCACCGCCGTGATGGTCGCCGCCTGGCTGGGCTGGCGCTCCTGGCGGCAGCACACCCTGCGCCCGCTGCTCACCCTGGGCGCCTCGCTGCTGCTGCTCAACATCACGGTCGGCGCCGCCAAGCTCGGCATGGGCCGCCTCGGCCCGCACTACGCCATCACGATCGGCTCGAACGAGATGGGACTCGGCGGCGATATATTCCCGTCGGGCCACACCGCCAATGCCGTCGTGACCTGGGGAATCCTGGCCTATCTGGCCTCGACCCCGAGGGCCAGACGCTGGCTGTCCGCGCTGTCCGCCGTGACCTCGCTCGGCGTCGGCCTCACCACCGTGTACCTCGGTACGCACTGGCTGAGCGATGTGCTCCTGGGCTGGGCCGCGGGTCTGCTGATCCTGCTGGCGCTGCCGTGGGTCGAGCCGCTGATCGCCCGCGCCGAAGCCGGGCTCTTCACGCTCCGCGACGCCTGGCGCGCCCGTGGCGGCCGTACGGCCCCGGCTCCGGCCCCTTCGCCGGTCGGCGCGCCCGTCATGGTCACGCAGCCCATCGGCGCGGACGAGGAGGTGCCGGCCCGCGAGACGGTCGGTACCGGCCGCTCGCCCCGGGCGCCCGTCTACCTGGCCCCCGGGCCGCACCTGGCCCGCTCCGAGCGCACCCCGGTGACCCCGGTCGGCAGCCGCCGCCCGCCGCACGCGGACCGGGTGCCGCGCGCGACCACGACGACCTCGGCCCGCCCCCTGACGGGCGGCTGAGGGCGACAACTCCACAGGCCGATCAAGACCGCGGGGCCGGTACGCACAACCTCTCCCCGCACCACGAAGGCCCCGGGCTCCTCATGAGCCGGGGCCTTCGCGCATTCCGCGGGTGGTGCCACTTACGTGGGCTTCCCTGGGCTTCCGTGGGTGGTGCCCTCTCCGTGAGCGGTGCCGTCAGCCCTTCCAGCAGCGGGTCACCCTGCCGTCGGTGACCTCGAAGTTCAGCCGGCCGAAGCGGTATTCCATGGTGATGATCGCGCCGGGCGGCAGCGAGCGCACCGAGGACCAGCCGTGCTCCCGGGCACGCTGCTCGGCGCTCCTCGCCTCCAGCCCGACATAGCTCTCCGGACTGTCCTGGGGCTCCGCGGGAGGGGTTATGGGTGCCATGACCGCCACGTTAGGCGGCGCACCCCGGCCGGGGAAGCCCGGGCCCACGACGAAGCGTCACCTATCCCCCTCCGGTCACGCTTCTGTCACAGGATCACGACACGCGTTTCGGCCGAACTCCGTCACACGTACGAGGGGTTCCGTACGTGTTCCGCACGCCTTCGAACGTAATTCGGAGCTACCGTGACGCAGTCCCGAATAGCCCAATGGAATGTGCGGATCCAGCCGTATGGCGAAGCCTTTCCATTGCGCTCCCGGGGCGTGTCCCGGAAGCTGACTCCGCATAAGAAATACACGGTTCCGGCACACAACCCCCGCACGCCCTCTCTGGGAGCACAGGGCGACGCGAGCATCATGGCGTGAGCTTCGGCAGGCCCAGTACGCGCGACGGCGAAGGGGCGAGCGATGGGGACGGACACCGCGCAGGCGGCGGCGCGACCCGTACGGCAGAAGCGGCGGCCGGGGCGACTGGTCGTGGACTGGCTGACCACCACGGACCACAAGAAGATCGGCCACCTCTACCTGATCACGTCGTTCGCCTTCTTCCTGATCGGCGGCCTGATGGCGCTGGTCATGCGCGCCGAACTCGCGCGGCCCGGCCTGCAGATCGTGGACAACAACCAGTTCAACCAGCTGTTCACCCTGCACGGCACGATCATGCTGCTGCTCTTCGCCACCCCGACCTTCGCCGGGTTCGCCAACGAGATCATGCCGCTGCAGATCGGCTCCCCCGACGTCGCGTTCCCGCGGCTGAACATGCTGTCGTACTGGTTCTTCCTCTTCGGCGCCCTGATCGTGCTCGGCTCGCTCGCGGTGCCCGACGGACCCGCGGCCTTCGGCTGGTTCGCCTACGCCCCGCTCAACAGCCTGGAGCGCTCGCCGGGCATCGGCGCCGACATGTGGATCATGGGGCTCGCGCTGGCCGGCTTCGGCACGATCCTCGGCGCGGTGAACTTCATTACGACCATCGTCGGGATGCGCGCCCCCGGCATGACGATGTTCCGGCTGCCGATCTTCACCTGGAACACCCTCTTCACCTCGATCCTCATCCTCTTCGCGTTCCCGGTGCTCGCGGCGGCGCTGCTGGTCCTGGAGGCGGACCGGCGGTTCGGATCGGTGGTGTTCGACGCGGCCAACGGCGGTGCGCTGCTGTGGCAGCACCTGTTCTGGTTCTTCGGGCATCCCGAGGTCTACATCATCGCGCTGCCGTTCTTCGGGATCATCACGGAGATCCTGCCGGTCTTCAGCCGGAAGCCGGTCTTCGGCTATCTGACGCTGGTCGCCGCGACCATGACGATCACCGGCCTCTCGATCGTCGTATGGGCGCACCACATGTTCGCGACCGGCGCGGTGCTGCTGCCGTACTTCTCTTTCATGTCGTTCCTGATCGCCGTGCCCACGGGTGTGAAGTTCTTCAACTGGTCCGGCACGATGCTCAAGGGATCCCTGTCCTTCGAGACACCCATGCTGTGGGCGACGGGCTTCCTGGTGACGTTCCTGTTCGGTGGTCTGACCGGGGTGATCCTGGCATCGCCGCCGTTGGACTTCCACGTCACGGACTCGTACTTCGTGGTCGCGCATTTCCACTACGTCGTCTTCGGCACGGTCGTCTTCGCGACGTTCGGCGGCTTCTACTTCTGGTGGCCCAAGCTCACCGGCAAGATGCTCGACGAACGGCTCGGCAAGATCCAGTTCTGGACGCTGTTCGTCGGCTTCCAGACCACGTTCCTGGTGCAGCACTGGCTGGGCGCCGAGGGCATGCCCCGCCGGTACGCGGACTATCTGGCCGCCGACGGCTTCACGACTCTCAACACCATCTCGACGATCGGCGCCTTCCTGCTGGGCTTCTCGACGCTGCCGTTCCTCTACAACGTCTGGAAGACCGCCAAGTACGGCACGAAGGTCGAGGTCGACGACCCGTGGGGCTTCGGCCGCTCCCTGGAGTGGGCCACCTCGTGTCCGCCGCCCCGGCACAACTTCGTCACGCTGCCCCGGATCCGCTCCGAGTCCCCGGCGTTCGACCTGCACCATCCGGAGTACGCGGCGCTGGAGCCGAAGCCCGCTCCAGCGCCCGGGACAGCCGGTCCCGCGCCGTCCTGATCGCCTCGGTGAACTCGGCGGGTTCGATGATCTCGAACTCGAAGCCCATCAGCATCACGTGAATGACCATCACGTCGAGGCTCGCGGCCCCGGTGCGCAGTACGCAGTTGTCCTTCCCCTCGGCCTCCAGCGTCCCGTCGGAAGGCGAGATCCGCTCGGCCGCCTCCTCCAAGGGCACGAACAGCCGGACCACCGCGTGTGAGGCGTACGCGCGCGTGGAGACGCCTTGGGAGACGTACGCCGCCAGGTCCTCGGCCGGTGCCGTACGGGGCGGGAAGCGCGGTCCGTGCGGCGGCTTGGGCGTGATGCGGTCCACCCGGAACGTACGCCAGTCGTCGCGGTCGACGTCCCAGCCGACCAGGTACCAGCGGCGCTCGGTGCACACCAGGCGGTGCGGTTCGACGGTACGGCGGGTGGCGGCGCCCCCGTGGTCGCGGTACTCGAAGCGCAGCCGCTCGGAGTCGCGGCAGGCGTTGGCCAGCTCGGTGAGAACGCCCGGGTCGACGGCCGACGGCCGCGGGCCGCGCAGCATCGGCACGGTGAACGCGTTCAGGGCGCCCACGCGGCGGCGCAGCCGGTGCGGCAGCACCTGTTCGAGCTTGGCGAGGGCGCGTACGGAGGCCTCACCGATGCCCTCGATGCCCTGCCCGGCAGCCGTGCGCAGCCCCACCGCCACGGCCACCGCCTCGTCGTCGTCCAGCAGCAACGGCGGCAACTCCGCACCCGCGCCCAGCTGGTAGCCACCGCCGGTGCCGGGGCTGGCGTTGACGGGATACCCCAGCTCGCGCAACCGGTCCACATCCCTGCGGACGGTCCTGGGCGTGACCCCGAGCCGGTCCGCCAGGTCGGCCCCGGACCATTCACGGTGAGCCTGCAACAGCGAGAGCAGCCGCAGCAGTCGTGCCGATGTCTCCAACATGCCCCGGAGTCTGCCAGCCCTTACGGACAGGCCTTGTCCGCAAGGGTTCTTGGTGTGCGGGACATTGGGTGTTTCCTTTGACTGCGGGTGGGTGGGGGCTGGTCGCGCCGTTCCCCGCGCCCCTAACGGCTCGGGGCTGCGCCCCGTCGCCCCCCGGCCCGCCCCGGGAGCTTTTAGGGGCGCGGGGAACTGCGCAATCTTTTAGGGGGGTCTGGGGGCGTAGCCCCCAGGAACGGGATGGGACGGGTAGGGGCGGCGGGGGCGAAAGAACCCACCCTCACGGCCGATACGACAGCTGTGGCACGTCGAAGCAGTTGGTGTTCATGTTGCCCTGCGAGACCCAGCCCCGACCGTCCTGCCAGCGGGCCACCGACAGACAGGCCCGGCGGGTCTTCGGCGGCTCGGCCAGGCGCTCGTAGGGAACGGGAATCAGCAACCCGCCGGCGGCATACGGCTCGCCATGGTTCATGAAGTCGTCGACGCACGCCCGCGTGACCCCCACGCGCCCACACGACTTCGCCGCGTCGGCAAACCACATGGCAGCCGCCCACCCCTCCAACTGCCACTGGGAGTGCTCCTTCAGCCCCTTGGTCGCATCACGGAACTCCCGTACAGCCGCATCGGACACGTCCTCGTAGTTACGACTGGACCCGGTAGCCCACAGGACGTTCCGGCACCGCGGCGAGTCCTTGTAGTCGGTGGGAACGGTGGACGTCCAGTTCTGCACATTGGTCACCTTGGCAATGACCTCGGCACCGACGTCGTCCATGGCCTTGCACAGTTGCGCGTTCCCATGCGTGTCGATGGCATCGAACACAAGATCGGCACCCTGCTCCTTCAAGTCGGCTGCGGCGGCACGGAAGTTGGGCAGCGCGAAGTCGACCTGTTCGGTGACCACCTTGTAGCCCTCGGCCTTCAGCCCCTGGGTGACGAGCCGGGCGTAGGCGGCCGACGCGGACTGGTTGTAGGAGACGACGGCGGCGGTACGGGCGCCCTGCTCACGCTTGAAGTAGCGGTAGACCTCGGTGCCGCCGTACAACTTCCCGCCCCAGCCCACCTCGCCGTCGCGGGGCGCGAGGCTGCCGTAGATCCCGTAGAGGTGCGGATACGTGTCGTACGCCGGACCGATGGGCTGCCCCCCGATGTCGGGCACGCGCGCGTGGGACACCCGGGAGGCGCCCGCGTAGTCGAGGGCGGTGGTGGCGACGAGGGCGACGACCTGGTCCTCGTCGACGAGTTTGTGCACGCACTCGTTGTTGCCGACCCCGCTGCCGCCGTCGTCGCACAGCCGCACCTCGACCCGCCGCCCATCGATCCCACCGCGCGAGTTGAGCCGGTCGAAGTAGGCCTTCGCCCCGTCGCGCGGCCCGGTGAAGACCGAGCCGCCGACGGGACTGGTGGCGCTGGTGATGATGCCGACGCGGAGCGGGGCGGTGCCGCCTTGTTGCGCGGGCGTGGAACGGTTCTCGAAGTCGCTCTCGGGGAGGCGGCTGCCGCAGGCCGTGCCGAGAAGGAGCAGCACGGCCAGGGCGGCCGACTCAACAGCCGGGGCCGGGCGACTCATTGCCGCTCAGCTGGACCAGCGCGCAGAGCGTCTTGACGGAGACCTTCCAGGTGCCGTCCTGCTCGACGGCCGTCCCGGAGGCGCCCGGCAGGGCGGTCGCGCCCTTGAGAGTCAGCGAGTATGTGACGTTCGCGTCGGTCGGCGAGGTGAACTCGACCTTCTCGACCTTCGCCTGCACCTGCTGGCCGCGCTTGTCGCCGTTGAAGCCCTGCAGGACCTTCGTCATCTGGTCGCCGTTCTCCAGGACGGCCTGCTTGTCCTTCTGGGAGACGGCCGGGTCGAAGAACTTCTCCCAGTTCTGCTTGACCTCCTTCTCGGCCGCCGCCGGATCGGACGGTGCCGTGGGGCTGGGCTCGGCGCTGCTGGACTGGCGCACGGAGGGGGTGGGCGGAGGGGCGCTGCTGCCGCCTCCGGTGTCGTCGCTGCACGCCGTGAGGGCGGCGGCGAGGACGAGAACCGCCACCGCTGCCGTGCCCCGGCCGTTGCCCCGCCTGAGGTCGCTCCCGAGAACCAACTGGCTCACCACCGGGTGTCGGTCCGGGCCATGTGCGCCCGGTGCTTTCAGGGTCAGCTTCCAGAAGGCATAGTGCAAGCCATTGGCTGACATGGACAGTCAACGGACAAACACACGACGTGTGGGAGCCCCGGATGCGGACAGCTCGACTGCGGACTGTGCACCCCGTCCTGTGGGCCGGCTGGGCCGCGCTCGCCGCGGGAGCGGTGTTGTGCGTCATCGGCTGGTACGGGATCTCCGGCGAGCGCTACGCGGAGCGCCAACTGCCGTACCTCGCCTCCTGCACGGTCCCCGGAGCCGCGCTGATCATCGCGGGCGCGGTCCTGCTCACGCACGGCAGGAACGCCCTGGCGGCAGCACGCGTCGAGGAGTTGTACGGGCTGCTGGTGGCGGCCGAGCCCGCCGACGCCGACGAGTCCGGGCAGATAGCGGCCGCGCCCCTGGCCACCAGCGGCGAACTGCTGATGGTGCCCGGCGGCACGCTGTGGCACCGCGCGGACTGTCCGCTGGTCGCGGGGAAGCCGCAGGCCGTACCGGTCGACTCGCGGGTCATGATGATCGGGGATCTGGGGCCGTGCCCGATCTGTGAACCGTCCGCCGGCCATGGACCGTCAGCCGCCGACAAACCGCTCACCGCCGATGGACCGTTCACCGCTGATGGACCGTCCGCCACCGATGATTCGGCCGCGGCCGATCCGGGTGACTGATGTCGTCGCTGACGTACGACCTCACCCTCGCCGGTCTCTCGGTGGGCGGCGCCGCCGCGCTCACCGGGATCGGACTGATCGTCACCCACCGGGCGACCGGTGTGCTCAACTTCGCGCACGGCGCGATCGCGATGGTGTGCGCGTATCTGCTGCGCCAGTTCACGGTCGAGTGGGGCTGGCCGCTCGCGCTCGGCGCCGCGGTGACGCTGCTGCTGGTGGCTCCGGCGATCGGCATGGCCCTGGAACGCTTCGTCTTCCGCCCGCTCTCCGTCCTGGGCAGTGACCCGGCGCAGACCCTCGTCGCGTCCATCGGCGTCTTCGTGCTGCTGGTCGGCGGGGCCGCACTGGTGTGGGGCACGGGGGCGCGCGCTGACGCGCCGACGCTGGTGTCGGCGGACCCGTGGGGGCAACTGGCGGTGGCCGTCGCGCTGGCCGTCGGCGTGGGGGCCGTGACGCACTGGACCCGCTTCGGCACGGAGCTGCGGGCCGTCGTCGAGGACCGCTCCCTGGCGGTGCTGGGGGGCATCGACGCGGACCGGGTGGCCGCGGCGGGCTGGGCCTTCGGCTCGTTCACGGCGGGCCTCACGGGCGTGCTCCTCGCCCCTTACGTGCGCCTCGACCCGTACGGCATGCCGCTGCTCGTCATGGAGGTGATGGCGGTGGCGGTGGCCGCCCGGATGCGCAGCCTCCCGGTCGCCGTCGTGGTGGCCCTCGGCATCGGGGTCGCGCAGAGCCAGCTGACGCGGCTGCACCCCTCGGGCTGGGCGGAACCCCTGCTCCAGGCGGTCGGCGCGAACCTGTTCGTGGTCGCGCTGCTGATCGCGGCGCTCGTCCTGCCCGGCATCGGCACTCGCGACGCGCTCCCGCGCACGGCGACGGCCCGTGTGGCGACGCCACCGGGGGCCTGGATCGTGGCGGTCGTCCTGTTCCTGCTGCCGCTGGGGTTCGCGGGCTCCGACCTGCATACGTCGGTGCAGGTGCCCGCGCTCGGTGTCGTCCTTCTGTCCCTGGTCGTCGTGACGGGCCGCGGCGGCCAGATCTCGCTCGGGCAGGCGGCGTACGCGGGTCTGGGTGCCCTCTTCACGGCCCTGCTGGCGGCGGGCCGCTTCCCCGGCCTGCCGCGCCTGCCCGAACTGGCCGCGCTCGCGGTGGCCGTGCTCCTGGTCGCCCCGCTCGGTGTCCTGACCGGCTGGCCGGCCATCAGCCGCCACGGCCTGGCCCTCGCGCTGGCCACCTTCGCGGTCGGCGTGGGCGTCAGCCGCTTCGTCTTCGCCCAGCCGTACGCCACCTCGGGGCTGGCCCTCGACCGCCCGACGGGCTTCGACGGGGACCGGGCGTACTACGTACTCGAACTCGCCCTCCTCGCCGCCGCGTTGCTGGCCGCGAACGCCCTGCGCCGAGGCCGAACCGGCCGGGCCCTGGCCGCCATGCGCGACCACGAGCCGGGGGCCTCGGCGGCGGGCGTCCGCGTCCCGGCCCTGAAACTCACCGCGTTCGTCGCGGGCGCCGCCCTGGCCGCGCTCGGCGGCGGCATGCTCGGCATGGGGCTGCGCGCCTTCGACGCCACGGCGTACGACCCCGTGCGCGGGCTGCTCTGGTTCGCGGCCGTCGTCGTCCTCGGCGCCGACAGCGTCCTCGGCGCGCTGGCCGCCGCCGCCCTCCTCGTGGGCCTCGACGCGGGCGCGCGCGGCGGGGTGGCGGCGGCCCTGATCGGCATACTCGCCGTCCTCGTCGGCCGCTTCCCCGGAGGCCCGTACGAAGCACTCCGCACGGCGGCCTCCCGACTGCGACTGCGCCGCCGGGCGACGTTGACCCCGTCGGGGGCACGCATACGGCGGCGACTGCGACCGGCGGGGCCAAGAAGTACGCCGAGCCGTACCGCTCCCGCCCAGCGGTCGGGCGAGCCGCCGGGCCGACCGGACAACACCGCGCCACCAGGCCGGGCCATGCCCCGCCGTTCACTCCCCCCGCTGGAACTCACCAGCCCCCAGTCCCTGAGCGCCCGCCAACTCCATGTCACCTACGGCGGCTTCACCGCCCTCGACGGAGTTTCCCTCGACATCCGGCCCGGTCGAGTGACCGCCGTCGTGGGACCCAACGGCGCCGGGAAGAGCACCCTCTTCCACTGTCTCGCCGGGACGCTGCGCCCTTCGAGCGGGAAGGTGCTGCTCGGGGGGCACGACATCACCCGGACGGCCGCGCACGCACGGACCCGGTCGGGTGTCGCGCGGACCTTTCAGCAGCTGGCGGTTTTCCCCTCGTTGACCGTGGCCGAAAACGTCCGGGTGGGCGCCGAGCAGGGACGGATCGCCGATCCGGGGGCCGTGGAGCGGGCGTTGCGACTGCTCGGGCTCGACGGGCCGGTGCGGGCGCTGCCCGCGGCGGGCCTGCCGACCGGGACCCTCCGGCGGGTAGAGCTGGCGCGGGCGCTCGCCGGGAGTCCACGGGTGCTGCTGCTCGACGAACCGGCGGCCGGACTCGACACCGGCGAAGTGAGCGCGCTGACCCGCGTGTTGCGGGCCCTCGCCGCGGACGGCATGGCTCTCCTCGTCGTGGAGCACGACCTCGACCTGGTCGCCGACCTGGCCCATACGGTCCATGTCATGGCGGCGGGGCGGATCGTCACCTCCGGCCCCGCCGACCGCGTTCTGGAGACGAGGCCCGGCGGATGAGCATCGCCCTGCGCCACGCGCGCGTGCGCTACGGCCCCCTGGAGGCCCTGCACGGCGTGACCCTCGTCGCCCCGGGCCCCGGCCTCACCGTGCTGCTGGGCCGCAACGGCTCCGGCCGTACGACCGCGCTGCGCGCCCTCGCGGGAACCGTGCCACTGTCCGGCGGCGCCGTCGTCTGGGACGGCGCCGACGTGACCCGCGTGCCCGCGTACGAGCGCGCCCGGCGCGGACTGTGCCTCGTCCCGGAGCGCCGGGCCGTCTTCGGCTCGCTCACGGTCCGCGAGAACCTGGAGCTCGCCTCGGCCGGCTTCGCCGCCGCCCTCGATGCCTACCCGCAGCTGGAACCTCTCCTCCCCCGCCGCGCCGGCACCCTCTCCGGCGGCGAACAGCGCATGCTCGCCCTCTCCCGCGCCCTGCTGGCACGCGCGCGCGTGGTGCTCGTCGACGAGCCCGCGCAGGGCATGTCGCCGACGGTCGCGGCACGGACGTACGAGCTGCTCGGCGGCCTCGACGCATGCGTGGTGGTCGCGGAACAGCGGCTGCCGCCGGGCCTGCACGAGAGGCCCGGGCGGACGACGTACGTCCATGAACTGCGCCGCGGCACGGTCGTGTTCAGCGGAGAGGCGGCCGAGGTCGCCCGGGCGACGACGGGAGCGACGGGAGCGACGGGAGCGACGGAGCCAGGGGCGGGCCGAACAGGACGAGGTCCGAACGGCGGGCACCGGCCGAACCCTTCGGGATGACGAGCAGTGTGCCTACGTTCAGCCGGTCCGGGCGGCTGCCGATGATCTGCTTGTTGGCCTTGTACAGCGCCTGCCAGCCACCCTTGACCTGATACTTGCGGGCGATCGAGTAGAGCGTCTCGCCGGCTTTCACCACATGCATACGGCCCTGCAGTTTGTACCTCTTGGAACAGACGGGCCAGGCCTCCCATCCCTGGGCGGCCAGCACCTCCTCGGCGACCGCGATCTGCTCCCCGCGCGTGGCGAGATCGGCGCGCTTGGCGTACGCGAGCCCCCCGAACTCCTCCCAGGTGGGCTGCCAGAACTGGAGCCCTCCGTAGAAGCCGTTTCCGGTGTTCGCGTCCCAGCGGCCGCTGCTCTCGCACTCGGCGATGCAGGCCCAGGGCCACTGGTCCTTCACGCAGTCGTACGGCACCCGTACCGACTGGGGGCCGGGGAGCGGGGGCGGGGGCGCGGCGGTGGCCGCCCCCGGTGGAACGAGGACGGCCAGGACGGCGGCGACCACGGCCGCGTACCGAACGCGCTTGATCGACGGGGTCGGCATGGTCCGCGTGGTCGGCATGAGGTACATCGGTCCACGCTAAGCAGCACGCCCCGCCCGCCCGTTGAGCCGCGCCCGGGGCTGCCATGGCCCCACCCGGTCGGAGGACCGGGCGGGGCCCCGTGCCCGGACGGGGGGCGGGACTCAGAGGTCGAGCCGCTGCCCGGGCACGATCAGGTCGGGATCACCGCCGATGACGGCCCGGTTGGCGGCGTAGATCTTCCGCCAGGTGGTCCCGTGCCGCGCGGCGATACCGCTCAGCGTGTCGCCGCCACGGACGGTGTAGTCGCCGCGGGAAGCGTCACGGTTGGTGTGACCCGACGGTCGTGCCGGCGTCTTCGACGGCTTCGACTTCGACGGGGCCGACTTGGGCGTCGACCTCGTGACGGCCGTTCCTCCGGCCGTCGCGGCGCCCGAGGACGCGGGCGCGTTTCCGTACGCTCCGGCGCGCGCCGAACAGGTGGGCCACGCGCCCCATCCCTGTGCGTTCTGGACCTTGGTGGCGACGGCGATCTGCGCGGCCCTGGAGGCCTTGTCGGCGGTCGACGCGTAGGCGGTGCCGCCGTACGCGCGCCAGGTGCCGGCGGAGAACTGGAGTCCTCCGTAGTAGCCGTTGCCGGTGTTGATGTGCCAGTTCCCGCCGCTCTCGCACTTCGCGATGCGGTCCCACACTCCACTGTCGGCCGCGGCGGCGTCGCCGGTCGCGGCGAGCAGTCCGAGCGGGGCGAGCAGTGCCGCCCCGGCGAGGACCGCCGCCGTACGAGCCTTGGTCGTCGTACGAGCCTTATGCGTGTTCTGAGTGTTCTCGGCACATGCGGACATGTAGTTCCCTCTCGGAACACCCGGGGTCCCCCAAGGCGGGGCGCGCTTCCCTGCGTGTAGGACGCGGTCGTCGCGCTCCGCCCCGTCCGCCGGAGGCTGTGCTGCGAGCTGGCTTGGTGCGGCCGGCGGACGTACCCGAGCGGTGCTCGTTGCACACGGTCGAGGAATCTAGGGACCTTGTCGCCCCGATATCAACCAACTCCTTGTCATTCGAGGCCAGTTCGCCGTTACCGCGAGTATCATCGATTTTCGGCCACCCACTTCATTGGGTGATTTCCGGATTTGTCGACCTGTCACCCCAGTGATCTGTGACTCACCTCACCGACTCAACTTCCTTGGAATTCCTAGAAGTTGACTTGGAGTGACAGATTCCGCAGGTTGCCTCACCCTGCGCGTCGGATGGTTCGATTCCGTTCGCTCCCGGGCGTGACTCCGGCCACAGATCGCCCGTTGTCATCTTCATGAGCCGGGGACCCCCGGTTCATGGGCCGGGAGCCACCCGGCCTCACCCCGCACCGCATCCCGAGGAGCCACCGTGCCGCGCATGCTCGACGTCAGCGACGACGTACGCGCCGAGATCGGCAACGAAGAAGCCGACCGTCTGCTCGCCGGAGAGAACGCCCCGGGCAGTTACGACTGCACGTCCTGCCGCACCCCGGGCGACTCGGAACAGGAGCGCACCAGCACCGTCCTGTTCATCGGCGACGAGACTGCCGTCCTCGCCTTCGCCCACGCCACCTGTCTGCCCTCACAGGTCGTGCAGGTCACCGAGGAGCAACTGCAGGGCGCCGTCCGCTCGATCAACCCCGACGGCGGCGTACCCGCCCAGGCCGCGCCCGAACAGGCCGTGCTCGGCGTCACCAGCGGACTCGTCCTGATCAGCGGCGAGTTGCACCCGGCGCTCGTCGTCGAGCCGACCGGGCCGATCGTGCGCCCCGGCTCGACCGACATCGGCGACGACTTCCTGCCCCTCCTCATCGAGCAGGGCTTCATGCCGGTGACCCAGCTGAGCTCGGTGCCGCCCGTGCTGCACGGCTGGTCCGTGCTGCTCGCCGCGGGACAGCTGCACGCCGTGCTCCAGCCGGGCACCGGCGGCGGCTCGCCCGTCGCCTGGTGGCAGGCGCACCAGGCGCTCCAGGTCGCCGAGAGCTGGCGGGCCGCCGCCAACAAGCATCAGCAGGTGCTGCTGTTCGCGGCCCCGGTCGGGTCGATCGGCCGCCAGCCCCGCGAGGACCTGCTGCGCGACGCGCTGGACAAGGCGGCGGCCAACGGGAAGCTGGTGGCCAGCGCCATGCCGCTCGCCGGAACGTGAGCGCTCCGCTGGGTTGGGCGGGGAGCTGCGGGTGCGTTGTCGGCCGCGGGTTGTACGTGGCTGGTCGCGCCCACGCGGCGGAGCCGCATATCGACACAGCCCCGCGCCCCTGTCGGGGCGCTGCGGTGCGTTGTTGCCTGCCGGTGAGTCGTGGCCGGTCGCGCAGTTCCTCGCGCCCCTGTCGGGGCACTGCGCGTGCGTTGTTGGCTGCAGGACGTCTGTGACCGGTCGCGCCCACGCGGCGGAGCCGCATATCGACACAGCCCCGCGCCCCTTTAGGGCGCCGCGCGCTCCCGGTGACCTGCGAAAGCGTTCCGCTGGCCGCATCCGTTGGGCGGCGGGGTCGTTGGCACGTACGTGCACACCTATGACGTCCCCCGCCGCCGGCCCTTCCAGCCGGTCCCTCCCTCAAGCTCTCCAACCCGTTCGAGCAGGGAGGTACCCACGTCGCGGCCGGCTCAGGATCCTCCGGGCGGCCCATCGGCCACGCCGATCTACGACGCGCTCTATGCCGAGTGGGTCAGATCCTTCAGGGCCCTGCCCGGCGACCGGCACGGCGAAGAGGATCTGGGCTTCACGGCGTTCGGGAGCCTGCCGCACGGGACGAGTTCCTTCGGCTCGTACAACTCGTTCAGCTCGTACAGCGCGGGTGCGCACTCCGCCCGCCAGAGCGCCGCGCAGCACGGGCCGACCTCGACGGCGACCGCCATCTGGCAGCCGAGCGGGCGGCAGCACAGCACGGGAATGCACCACATCCCGGCCGCGCTGCCGCCCGCACCGCGCAGGGGACTCTGAAACACAACAACAACGGGTAAGGGGCGGCTCCTTGGGGAGCCGCCCCTTACCCGTTGCCGCTACTGCCTACTTCTTCTTGGCGCCGCGCTTCTCGCGCACCCGCACCGAGATGTGGATCGGCGTGCCCTCGAAGCTGAACTCCTCACGCAGCCGGCGCTCGATGAAGCGACGGTAGCCGTGCTCGATGAAGCCGGAGGCGAAGAGGACGAAGCGCGGGGGCTTGGTGCCCGCCTGCGTACCGAAGAGGATGCGGGGCTGCTTGCCGCCGCGGACCGGGTGCGGGTGGGCGGCGACCAGCTCGCCGAGGAAGGCGTTCAGCCGGCCGGTCGGGACGCGGGTCTCCCAGCCGTCCAGGGCCGCCTCGATCGCCGGGACGAGCTTCTCCATGTGCCGGCCGGTGCGCGCCGAGACGTTGACGCGGGGCGCCCACGCCACCTGGAGGAGCTCGGTCTCGATCTCCCGCTCCAGGTAGTAGCGGCGCTCCTCGTCGAGGGTGTCCCACTTGTTGAAGGCGAGGACGATCGCACGGCCCGCCTCGACGGCCATCGTGACGATGCGCTGGTCCTGGACCGAGATGTTCTCGGAGGCGTCGATCAGGATGACCGCGACCTCCGCCTTCTCGACGGCGGCGGCGGTACGCAGCGAGGCGTAGTAGTCGGCGCCCTGCTGGAGGTGGACGCGCTTGCGGATGCCCGCCGTGTCGACGAACTTCCAGGTGATCCCGCCGAGTTCGATGAGCTCGTCGACCGGGTCACGGGTGGTGCCCGCGATCTCGTTGACGACCACACGCTCCTCGTTGGCCACCTTGTTCAGCAGCGAGGACTTGCCGACGTTCGGGCGGCCGATGAGGGCGATACGGCGGGGGCCGCCCACCGCGGTGCCGAAGGTCTGCGCCGGGGCCTCGGGCAGCGCCTCCAGGACGGCGTCCAGCATGTCGCCGGTGCCACGGCCGTGCAGCGCGGAGACGGGGTGCGGCTCGCCGAGACCGAGCGACCAGAGGTACGAGGCGTCGGCCTCGCCGCTCGGGCCGTCGACCTTGTTGGCGCACAGGACGACTGGCTTGCCGGCCTTGCGCAGGAGTCGTACGACCGCCTCGTCGGTGTCGGTCGCGCCGACCTTGGCGTCCACGACGAAGACGACCGCGTCGGCCGCCTCGATCGCGTACTCGGCCTGCGCGGCCACGGACGCGTCGATGCCGAGGACGTCCTGCTCCCAGCCGCCGGTGTCGACGAGCTTGAAGCGGCGGCCCGCCCACTCGGCCTCGTAGGTGACGCGGTCACGGGTGACGCCGGGCTTGTCCTCGACGACGGCCTCGCGGCGGCCGATGATGCGGTTCACCAGGGTCGACTTGCCGACGTTCGGACGGCCGACGACGGCGAGGACGGGCAGCGGGCCGTGGCCCGCCTCCTCGATCGCGCCCTCGACGTCCTCGATGTCGAAGCCCTCTTCCGCGGCGAGCTCCATGAACTCCGCGTACTCGGCATCGCCAAGCGCCCCGTGCTCGTGCTCGGCCGGGCCGGCCGAGCCGTCGGGCTGGATGTGGTCGTTCATGAAGTCCGTACCTCGTCGTTTTCGTGGTGATCGGTGGACCGCCCGTATATCGGGTGATCCACTACTCAAGTGTCGCCTAGTGCCCGGCGGGGCGCCCGGCGTTTTCCGGGCGTCCGGTCAGACGCCTGGCGTGGTCCAGGTGGGCGCTCAGCTGCTTCTGGATGCGGACGGTCGCCTCGTCCAGCGCCTTGCGCGTACGCCGTCCGCTGCCGTCGCCCGCCTCGAAAGGGTCGCCGAAGACGACGTCGACCCGGCTGCGCAGCGGGGGCAGCCCCTTTATCAACCGGCTGCTCTTCTCGGAACTTCCCATGACCGCCACCGGGACGATCGGGGCTCCGCTGCGTACGGCGAAGTAGGCGAGCCCGGCACGCAGTGAGGCGAAGTCGCCCTCGCCCCGGGTGCCCTCCGGGAAGATCCCGAGGACGCCGCCGCCCGACAGGACACCGAGCGCCTGGGTGATCGCCGTACGGTCGGTGGTCTCGCGGTCCACCTTCACCTGGCCGATGCCGAGCAGGAAGGGGTCGAGCGGGCCGATGAACGCTTCCTTCTTGATCAGGAAGTGCGTGGGCCGGGGCGCCACGCCCATGACCATCGGACCGTCGACGGCGTGCGAGTGGTTCACGGCCAGGATCGCCGGGCCGGTCGCGGGGACCTTCCAGGCGCCGAGCACGCGCGGCTTCCACAGCCCGTACATCAGGCCGACGCCGATGCGGCGCCCGACCTCGGCGCCACGCTCCGAGGGTGCGGTCACTTGGCGGCCCGCTTCTCCTCGACGAGGGTGACGACGCACTCGATGACCTGCTGGAGCGTGAGGTCGGAGGTGTCCACCTCGACCGCGTCGTCCGCCTTGGCGAGGGGGGAGGTCTTGCGGCTGGAGTCGGCCGCGTCGCGCTTGAGCAGGGCCTCGCGGGTGGTGTGTATGTCCGCGCCCTTCAGCTCACCGCTGCGGCGGGCGGCGCGGGCCTCCGGGGAGGCGGTGAGGAAGACCTTCAGGTCGGCGTCCGGCAGCACGGTGGTGCCGATGTCGCGGCCCTCGACGACGATCCCGTTCTCCGCGGACGTGGCGAGCGAGCGCTGCAGCTCCGTGATCCGGGCGCGCACCTCGGGCACCGCGCTGACCGCGCTCACCTTGGAGGTGACCTCCTGCGTGCGGATCGGGCCCGCGACGTCGGTCCCGTCGACCGTGATGGTCGGCTCGGCCGGGTCGGTCCCGGAGATGATCTCCGGCTTCCCGGCCACGGCGGCGATCGCGGTCGGGTCCGTGATGTCGATGCCGTTGCTGACCATCCACCACGTGATCGCCCGGTACTGGGCCCCCGTGTCCAGGTAGCTCAGCCCGAGCTGCGCGGCGACGGCCTTCGAGGTGCTCGACTTGCCCGTGCCGGAGGGGCCGTCGATGGCGACAATCACAGCCGGGGCGGTCCGGGCGGCGCCGTTTTCCACGGTGGGAACACCTTCCTGGTGCGGGGTGGAGGTCTGTACGGGACACGAGCGCGCCCCGCACAAGGTTACTGGCTCCCCGGACCCCGTATTACTGGCCCTTCCCGGGCCCCACGGCGAGGACCCGCTGCCGCGGCCGGCGAACGGCCCTCTGCCGCGGCCGGCCAGTGGTCTACTGCCGCAGTGCCCAGCCCCGCTCCCGCAGCGCCGCGCTCAGTACCGGCACCGTCTTCGGTTCCACCATCAGCTGGACCAGGCCGGCCTGCTGGCCGGTCGCGTGCTCGATGCGTACGTCCTCGATGTTGACCCCGGCCATCCCCGCGTCGGCGAAGATGCGGGCCAGCTGGCCCGGCTGGTCGTCGATGAGGACGGCCACGACCTCGTAGGCGCGCGGAGCGGAACCGTGCTTGCCGGGGACGCGGACCTGGCCGGCGTTGCCGCGCCGCAGGACGTCCTCGATGCCGCCGGCGCCCACGCGGCGCTTGGCCTCGTCGGAGGACTGGAGGGCGCGCAGGGCCTGCACGGTCTCGTCGAGGTCGGCGGAGACGTCCGCGAGGAGGTCGGCGACCGGCCCCGGGTTCGCGGAGAGGATGTCGATCCACATCCGGGGGTCGGAGGCCGCGATGCGGGTCACGTCACGGATGCCCTGGCCACAGAGTCGTACCGCCGCCTCCTCCGCGTGCTCCAGGCGCGCGGCGACCATGCTGGACACCAGGTGCGGCATGTGCGAGACGAGCGCGACGGCCCGGTCGTGGGCGTCCGCGTCCATGACGACGGGAACGGCACGGCAGTGCGACACCAGCTCCAGGGCGAGGTTCAGGACCTCGGTGTCCGTGTCACGGGTGGGGGTGAGCACCCAGGGACGGCCCTCGAAGAGGTCGCCGGTCGCGGCCAGCGGGCCGGACTTCTCGCGGCCCGACATGGGGTGCGAGCCGATGTACGAGGAGAGGTCGAGGCCGAGCGCCTCCAGCTCGCGGCGCGGACCGCCCTTGACGCTGGCGACGTCGAGGTAGCCGCGGGCGACCCCGCGCCGCATGGCGTCGGCGAGCGTCGCGGCCACGTGCGCGGGCGGCGCCGCCACGATCGCGAGGTCGACGGGCCCCTCGGGCGCCTCGTCCGTGCCGGCGCCGAGCGCGGCGGCCGTACGGGCCTGCTCCGGGTCGTGGTCGGCGAGGTGGACGACGACACCGCGCGCGGCCAGCGCGAGGGCCGCCGACGTACCGATCAGGCCGGTTCCGATGACGAGTGCGGTCCTCACTGGGCGATGTCCTTGCGGAGTGCGCCCGCGGCACCCAGGTAGACGTGCACGATGCCGGCGCGCGGCTTGTCCGACTCGATGTGCGCGAGGACCCGTACGACACGGGGCATCGCACCCTCGATGTCCAGCTCCTGCGCGCAGATCAGCGGTACGTCGACGATGCCGAGCTTGCGGGCCGCGGCCGCCGGGAAATCGCTGTGCAGATCGGGCGTCGCCGTGAACCAGATGCTGATCAGGTCGTCCGTGGTGAGCGCGTTCCGCTCCAGGATGGCGGTGAGCAGCTCGCTGACCTGCTCGTCCATGTGCCCGGCCTCGTCCCGCTCCAGTTGGACGGCGCCCCGGACCGCTCGTACCGCCACGGTGATACTCCTCGCTGATCTACGTACTCGTCTTGTCACACCAGCGTAGTCAGCCCGCAACGCGCGGGTGCGCGGCGCCCGCCTGACGAGACGGCCGCCGCGCACCGGGCACGGTTCAGAGCGACTGCTGCTTGATGAGGTCCTCCAGCGAGGTATCGGCCTGCGGGAGCCGGCCGGCCGGCGTCAGCTTGTCGACCGCCTGGGGCAGGCTCTGCGCGATCTGGTCCGCGGCCTCCCGGGGGCTGACGCCGGCCTGGTCGGCGACCTTCTGGAGCGTCTCGTCGGGCAGCGCCTGGGTGATCTGTTCGCCGCTCACGGGCTTGTTCTCGCCGGTGCCGACCCATGACTGCGCCTGGTCGACCAGGCCGGATTTGGTGAGCATCTCCAGCAGCCCGCCCAGAGGGTTGCCGCCGTTGCTCTGGCCACCGCCACCGCCGAGGGCGCCGAGCAGCGCGCCCAGGAGGTTGCCCGCGCCGGCACCGCCCGAGGTACTGCCCTGGCCGCCTCCGCCGAGGAGACCGCCCAGCAAGCTGCCGAGATCGTTACCCGCCATGGTCACGCCTTTCGAGGGTGCGGCCGGGGGTAGATGACCACCCGGCCTCAGACCCAGCCAATGTCACTCGAATCGCCCTATCCCGCCACTTGTAGTGAGAACACACCCGTACGCCTCTGGACGCGGGGGCGCGAGTCCGCTCTCATGGCAGGAGACTCGCCTCGGGGGAGGCCCGCATGAAGCGTCCAGGACCCCTTCTCACCCTTCTCGCGGGGCTGCTGCTCGGCGTGTTCATGTTGTCGCTCAACGCGACGACAGGGACGAAGAGCGCGTCGTCGTACCGGGAGGAGTCGCCCAGCCCCAAGGCGTCGGCGAGCCCGGCGCCCAGCTCGTCGCCCACGACGGCCACCCCGTCTCCCAGCCCTTCGAAGAGCGCGTTTCCCAACGCCGACTACGCGGGCCGTACCGACGACGACTCCTCGGCGGTCGCGGTCTCCCTGCGCGACGGCAAGGCGATCGCGTACTTCTGCGACGGGCGGGACAAGGAGTCGTGGCTGAAGGGCGACGTCAAGGACGACGGCACCATGAAGCTCACCGGCAAGAACGGCGCCGAGCTGAACGGCACGCTCAAGGACGGCAAGAGCATCCGCGGCACCGTCGACCTGGGCGGGCAGCGCTATGGCTTCACCGCCGACAAGGCGGTCAGGCCGTCCGGGCTGTACCGGGCGACGGCCACCGTGCGAGGCGCGAAGATCGACGGCGGCTGGATCGTGCTGCCCGGCGGCAAACAGGTCGGCATCCTCGACCGGGACGGCAAGCCCTCGGCGGCACCCGAGATCGACCCGGAGACCGGCGCCGTGACGATCGACGGCCAGACCCTGACCGCACGCCCTGTCACCCCCTGACGCCGTATGCCTCACCGCCGGGCCCGTGCCCCGACCCGGCCTCCTCGTCCGACCCCCTCCTCCGCAGGGAGCCGATCATGACCGTGGACCCGAACGCCGCCACCCAGGGCTTCCCGTCTCCCCAGCCCGCCCACCGCCGCCCCGGCGCGGCCCGCTATCTCGTCCCGGCCCTGGTCGCCGCGGCGGTCGCGGTCGGGCTCGGCGTGTACGGCAAGGTGCACGACCCGACGGGGACCGCCTTCAACCTCGCCGGCTTCAGCAGCACGGGCGCCGTGAAGTCATGGCTGGCGACGACGGCGTTCTTCTTCGCGCTCATCCAGCTCGTCTCGGCGTTCATGGTGTACGGGAAGCTGCCGGGGCCCAGCTGGGCCCCGGTGCTGCACCGCTGGTCGGGGCGGATCGCGTTCCTGGTGGCGGTACCCGTCGCGGTGCACTGTCTGTACGCGTTGGGCTATCAGACGTACGAACCGCGCGTTTTGTGGCACTCGGTCCTGGGTTGCTTCTTCTTCGGTGCTTTCAGTGCCAAGATGCTGCTGCTCCGCTCGGAGCGACTTCCCGGCTGGCTGCTGCCGATCGTCGGCGGCCTCGTCTTCGCCGTCCTGACGGCCATCTGGCTGACGTCCGCCCTCTGGTTCTTCCGTACGTTCGGAGTGACGACATGACCAACCGTTCGACGCGGCGCACGGTTCTTCTCGCGACAGGGACGTCCGCGCTGCTCGCGGGGTGCAGCAGCTACGGCGACAGCAACGACTCGTCGACATCGTCGCCGTCCGCGGCGGCCGCCCCCAGCGGTCAGGAGCTGGCCGCGACGAGCGACATCCCGGTCGGCGGGGGCAAGATCTTCAAGGAGCAGAAGGTCGTGGTCACCCAGCCGAAGAAGGACGAGTTCAAGGCCTTCTCGGCGATCTGCACGCACCTGGGCTGCACGGTGACCTCCGTCTCGGGCGGCACCATCAACTGCCCCTGCCACGGCAGCAAGTACAGCATCGAGGACGCGGCGGTGGAGGCCGGTCCGGCGCCGCGTCCGCTGCCCGCGGAGAAGATCACGGTGGACGGAAATTCGATCCGCCTGGCGTGAGGCGGCACGTACGCTCCGGGACATGCATTCCGAGTCCCCGCTACCCCTGGTGTCCCCGACGCCCATGGTGTCCATGGTGTCCCTGGTGCGCAACCACACGATCTACTCCTGCGTGATGGGGTCGCGCGCCTTCGGGCTGGCCACGGATGGCAGCGATACGGACCGTCGGGGCGTGTTCCTCGCCCCGACGCCGCTCTTCTGGCGCTTCGAGAAGCCGCCGACGCATGTCGAGGGTCCGGCGGAGGAGCAGTTCAGCTGGGAGCTGGAGCGCTTCTGCGCCCTCGCGCTGCGCGCCAACCCGAACATCCTGGAGTGCCTGCACTCCCCTCTCGTCGAGTACGTCGACGACACGGGCCGCGAACTCCTCGCCCTCCGCGAGGCGTTCCTCTCCCGCCAGGCGCACGACACGTTCGCCCGCTATGCGCTGGGCCAGCACAAGAAGCTGGAAGCGGACGTACGCCGGCACGGCGCGCCCCGCTGGAAGCACGCCATGCACCTCCTGCGCCTCCTGATGAGCTCCCGCGACCTGCTGCGCACCGGCGCATTGACGATCGACGTCGGCGACCAGCGCGAGCCGCTGCTCGCGGTGAAGCGGGGCGAGGTCCCCTGGCCGGAGTTCGAGACCTGGCTGTCCCGCCTGGCGGCGGAGGCGGACGAGGCGGCTTCGAAAAGCCCCCTGCCACCCGAGCCCGACCAGGCCCGCGTCGAGGACTTCCTGATCCGTGTGCGCCGGACCTCAGCCCTCCAGGCCGCCCCGGAAGCCCTCCAGGCGGACCCTGATGACGAACGCGTGCAGAGCGTCGTACACGGAGGGGGCGTCCGGCAGCGCTGAGGCGTCCTGCGCCTCGTCCAGCAGGGCGTGCAGCCGCTCCACGTCGTCCTGCACGCGCGCGTGGGCTACGTCCGCGGC
Organism: Streptomyces sp. NBC_00775; assembly: GCF_036347135.1. Taxonomy (NCBI): domain Bacteria; kingdom Bacillati; phylum Actinomycetota; class Actinomycetes; order Kitasatosporales; family Streptomycetaceae; genus Streptomyces; species Streptomyces sp. NBC_00775. Next base: position 8,484,853 of record NZ_CP108938.1, on the reverse strand, counting down.
CCCGTGCTCCTGCTCGGCCTTCGCGGCGATCAGGTCCGGCAGATACGCGGGAGCGTCGATCTGCCCGAGCAGCGTGGGCAGATCGGCCTGCACCTCGCCGCTGCGCATCAGGTGGATGCCGGTGAGCAGCACACGGAACGTGTAGAGCAGCGGCTTGAGTTCGCCGGTCTTCTCGAAGAGCCGCCACTGCGTCGTCGCGAACCCCCGGTAGTGGTGGGCATGATGGCTGGTGAGGACACCGGGAGCGAGGCCGGCCAGCTCGCGGTGCGCGTCGGTGGTGTGCACGACGAGCGGCGACAGCAGCTGCTCCAGCACATAGCCGTTGCGCCGCAGCATCAGCCGTACGAACTTGCGCAGGTCGTGGGTGACGAGGTCCATCTCGACGCCGTCCCGGTCCCACATCCGCGACCGGGTCTCCTCGGGCTCGCGCAGCCCGACCAGTTCGGCCGTCGGCAGCAGGTGGACGCCCCGCAGGTCGACGTCGGAGTCACGCGAGGGGAAGCCGTAGAGGTGCGCCCCGGAGACGGTGGCGAACAGCACCGGGTCGGGCTGTTCGGCCACCACGGCCGCGAGGTCGATGTCCAGGACGTCGTCAGTCATCCCTCAAGCGTCCCAGAGCGCCCCCAGCGACATGAGATCGCCCTGGTACTCGATGCGGTCGGCCCACTCCGTCGGCCAGGCGTCCGAGCCGTGGTGGGCGCCCGCGAAGGCGCCGGTCAGGCAGGCGATCGAGTCGGAGTCGCCGGAGGTGCAGGCGGCCCGGCGCAGCGCGGTGAGGGGTTCGTCGACGAAGAGCAGGAAGCAGAGGAGGCCGGTGGCGAGCGCCTCCTCCGCGATCCAGCCCCCGCCGGTGGCGAGGCAGGGGTCGGTCTCGGGCGAGGCGGTGCGCACGGCGTGCCGGAGGTCGTCCAGCGCGGTCAGGCACTCGTCCCAGCCGTGCGCGATATAGCTCTCCGCCGTGGGGTGTTCGCTGAAGGTCCACAGGTCGCCGAGCCAGCGCGCGTGGTACCGGTGGCGGTTCTCGTACGCGTACGACCGCAGCATCCCGACGAGTCCCATCGGCTCGGCGCCCTGACTGAGGAGCCAGATCGCGTGCGCGGTGAGGTCGGAGGCGGCGAGCGCCGTGGGGTGTCCATGCGTGAGCGCGGCCTGGAACTGCGCGGCGCCCGCCCGCTGTTCGTCGCTCAGCCCCCGTACGAGCCCGACGGGTGCCACACGCATGTTGGCGCCGCAGCCCTTGGAGCCGATCTGGCTGGCCTCCTGCCAGCGGCGCTGCTCGTTCTTGAGGAGGTTGCAGGCGACGAGGCAGGTGCGGCCGGGCGCCCGGTTGTTGTCGGGCGACTGGTACCAGTTCACGAACTCCTCGCGCACCGGCCCTTCCATCCGCAGCGGGCCGAGCAGGCCGCGGTCCATGGCGGTGCGCAGCCCCCGCGCCAGCGCCAGCGTCATCTGGGTGTCGTCGGTGACCGTGGCGGGCTTGGGCAGCCGCATCTGCCGCCAGGGCCCGCACTTGGCGAGGATCGCCGGCACGGAGTTGAACTCGGTGGGGAACCCGAGCGCGTCGCCCAGCGCGAGTCCGAGCAGAGAGCCGGTGGCGGCGCGCTTGGCGAGCGTCGTGGTGGTCATGAGGGCCGTCCTTCCGAGGTGGGACGCAGCAGGGGTGGGTACAGGGCCTTGGCGCCGCCCGCCCGGTAGAGCGCGGCGGGTTTGCCGCGGCCTCCGGTGAGGCGCGCGGCACCGGGGACCTGTTCGACGAAGCCCGGCGTGGCGAGGACCTTGCGCCGGAAGTTGGGCCGGTCGAGGGCGGTGCCCCACACGGTCTCGTAGACCTGCTGCAGCTCTCCGAGGGTGAACTCGGGCGGACAGAAGGACGTGGCGAGACAGGTGTACTCGAGCTTGGCGCCGACGCGTTCGTGGGCGTCGGCGAGGATCCGGTCGTGGTCGAAGGCGAGCGGACCGAGCGCGTTGTACCGCAGCCACTGGGCCTGCGCCGCGTCACCGCCGCCGCGGGGCTCGGGAGGGTCCGGGAGCAGCGCGGCGTACGCGACGGAGACGACCCGCATCCTGGGGTCGCGCTCGGGTTCCGTATACGTCCGCAGCTGTTCCAGGTGGAGTCCGGAGATGTCCGACAGGCCTGTCTCCTCGGCGAGTTCGCGCCGGGCCGCGGTCTCCGCGGACTCGTCCGGCAGCACGAAGCCGCCGGGAAGTGCCCAGCGGCCCGCGTACGGCTCCTGTCCACGCTCGACGAGCAGCACCTGAAGCGCGCCCGCCCGGACCGTGAGGACGGCCAGGTCGACGGTGACGGCGAAGGGCTCGAACGCGTACTTGTCATAGCCCTCGGGTGTGTTGCCCCCGGGCGCGCGGCCTTCCCGTGCGAGCACGCCCACCCACCCCCTATTAATAGTCAGAACGACTAATAGTCATTACGACTATAAAGAGGTGAGCGGGCGTCTACAAGCCCTTGTGAGCGGGTATTTGGCGGTCTTCGAGCACCGCGGAGCGAGAATTGTCGGCCTCTGAGGCCGGGGCGACGGAAGGTGTCAACTTCCAGGCCGACAGGGCCTAGGCCCGGGCGCGGGAAACCTCCTGCTGCTGAGCCGGGGCGTACGACGCGTCCGGCATCCGGGCCTGAGCGCGCGACGGCGCGAGCGCCGCCACCAGTGCGCCCACTGCGGCCGCCCCCGCCGAGACCCACAGCGCGGGCCCGCAGCCGTCGACGAAGCTCGCGGCCGAGCCGTAGCCCCCGTACCGCGTGAACACGGCCGCGGCGACCGCGACTCCGAAGACCCCGCCCAACTCGCGCAGCGCGTTGTTGACGCCGGCCGCGACTCCCGCGTCGCCCGGCGGCACCGACGAGGTCACGGCGTTCGCGACCGTGGGGAAGACCATCGAGATGCCGATGCCCGCGACGATCAGCGGCACGACCAGACTCCCGTAACTGACACCCGGCTCGATCTGCCGGGCCAGCAGCCCGAGTCCGACCGCCTGGAGGACCAGGCCGCCCAGCATGAAGGGCCGGTTCCCGAACCGGTCGGCGAGCGCGCCCGCGACCGGCGCGACGGCGAGCGGCATGCCGGTCCACACGAGGATCCGGACGCCCGCCTCCAACGGGGAGTTGCCCAGGCCGAGTTGGAAGAGCTGCGAGATCATGAACAGGGAGCCGAGCAGCGACATGAACATCAGGAAGACCGCGCCGTTGGCGGTGGAGAAACCGCGCCTCCTGAAGTACGCGAGGGGCAGCATCGGGTAGCGCGCCCGCGACCGCTCCCAGCCGAGGAAGGCCGCCACGAAGACGATGCCGACGGCCAGCGCGCCCAGCACTTCGGCGCTCCCCCAGCCCGCCTCCGGCGCCCGCACCGGCGCCCAGGCGAGACCGGTCAGACCCACGGCCGCGAGGACAAGTCCCACGACGTCGAGCTGGGGACGGGGACCGTGGCTCTCCCGGAGCTTGAGGGCCGCCAGCGGCAGCATCGCGAGCCCCGTCGGCACGTTCAGCCAGAAGATCCACTGCCAGGACAGGCCCTCGGTGACGGCGCCGCCGAGCACCGGCCCGGCGGCCACGCCGAGCCCGGTCACCCCGCCCCACACGCCGATCGCGACGCCCCGCTTCTCGGCCGGGAACGCCTCGCTGATCAGGGTCAGCGTGAGCGGCAGCAGGACGGCCGCGCCGGCGCCCTGGACCCCCCGCGCGGCGATGAGCTGCCCCGGACCGCCCGCTAGCGCCGCCAGCGCCGACGCCAGCGTGAAGACGGCGAGCCCGACGACGTACATGCGTCGCCGCCCGAAGCGGTCGCCGAGCGCGGCGCCGGTCAGGGTGAGGCAGGCGAAGACCAGGTTGTACGCGTTGATCGTCCACTCCAGGTCGGACAGGCTCGCCCCGAAGTCGGCCCGCAGGGCGGGCAGCGCGGTGGAGACGACGACCACGTCGAGGGAGCAGAGCAGCGCCCCGAGTCCGGCCAGTACGACGGTCCACGCGCGACGTGGCGGCGCGGTACCGGCGGCTGGTTCACGGCCCGGGGCACGCAGGGTGTCAGCCATGACGGTTCCTTTCGTGAGGTCAAGGGATCACTCACGGAAGGCAGACCGGGCCGGGTCCGAAAAGGAATCGCGACGCCCCAGGAAGGCGAGGAGCCGGTCGCCGGGACGCGCGCACGCGGGCACGTCGAAGGGCGCCGCGAAGCGCACGCCCCGGTCGGCGTCCGCGACGACACAGCGCGCCACGGGGAGCAGCTCGGCGGCGAGCGCGGCCGGGATCGGACCCGGCCTCCCGCAGGCCTGTGCCACGTCCCACCCGTGCACGGCGATCTCCACGGCCCCCACGGCGGTCATCACCCTGACGTCCAGCGGCTTGTCGCCGATCACGACGGAGTCCACGGAACCCGCGGCCCAGGCGCCGAGCACCGCACACGCCCGCCCGCGGAAGCCGCAGGCGGGATCGGAATCCCCCGTCGGGAAGAGACCGATCCGCCCTCCGGTCAGCCCCTCGTACAGCGCGTCGAGCGAGTCGTTGAGGTGGTCGAGCAGCGCCCCCAGGTCCCACTGGGCACACGGTGTGGCCCGCTCCAGGCTCCCCGGCCGCACGCCCGTGACGCGTCCCAGGGTGTACGCGAGCGAGCGTTCCAGCAGCTCACCGGAGTTCACGAGAGCACCTGGGGCAGACCGAAGCGCCCGAACAGCTCCGGATCGAGGAAGGCGGTGATCCGCGCGATGCGCACCTCGCGCACCTCGCGCACGCCGCGTACGCCGAGCGCGTGCGGGGCGTGCAGGAGGCGCACGTGGAGCACCTGAAGCGAGTGCGCCCGGTGCACGCCGTCCGCGCCCCGCTCGTACGCCCCCACCGCGCGCTGCCCGTTGGCCCGCGTGGGCACCATCCGCACGCGCCCCGGTTCGCCGACGCGCGCCCCCAGGAATCGCAGCACGTCCTTCGTGCCGCTGAACCACTCCAAGTAGGGGGGCATCTCCAGCTCGACACCGTCCTGGAGGAGCCCCAGCAGCGCGTCCATGTCGGCGTGTTCGAAGGCCGCCATGTAGCGGTCGAGCAGCTCGCGGTCCTCGGGGCCGTCCGGCTCGGTCACCAGGTCCTCGTCGGGCGCCACCTCGTCGAGCCGGGCACGCGCGCGCTGGAGGGTGCTTTTGACGGCCGCCGTGGAGGTGCCGAGCAGGGCGGCGACCTCGGGCGCCCGCCAGGCCAGCACGTCGCGCAGGATGAGCACGGTCCGCTGCCGGGCCGGCAGATTCTGCAGCGCGGCGACGAGCGCAAGCCGCAGGCTGCCCCGCGCCGCCACGACGGTCGCTGGGTCGACAAGCGCGTCGGGCAGTGGCTGCAGCCACGGGACGTCCGTCGCAGAGGCCCTCAGAGGCTCCTCAGGCGCGCCTGAGGGCTCCCCGAGCCCCGAGGGCAGCGGACGCCGCACCCGGCCCTCCAGAGCCGTCAGACACGTATTCGTGGCGATCCGGTGCAGCCAGGTCCGCAAGGACGCCCGGCCCTCGTAGCCGTCGTACGACCGCCAGGCCCGCAGATACGTCTCCTGGACGAGGTCCTCGGCGTCGTCGACCGACCCGAGCATGCGGTAGCAGTGGGCGAGCAGCTCCCGCCGGTACGGATCGGTCAGCCGTACGAATTCGTCGCGGTCCGTCGTCGCAGCCATCCCCGCTCCCTTCGTTCGCCGGCACAGACCGGCGGATCGTTCACCGGTACAGACCGGCGGAGCGGCGAAAACGAATCGGCCGGCCCCGGAGAAGTTCCGGGACCGGCCGTCGTACGTACGAAACCGTGGGGCCTAGAGGCCGACCTCGGCCATGAGCATGCCGACCTCGGTGTTCGACAGGCGGCGCAGCCAGCCCGACTTCTGGTCGCCCAGGGTGATCGGCCCGAAGGCGACGCGCACGAGCTTGTCGACCGGGAAGCCGGCCTCGGCGAGCATGCGGCGCACGATGTGCTTGCGGCCCTCGTGGAGGGTCACCTCGACCAGGTAGTTCTTGCCGGTCTGCTCGACGACCCGGAAGTGGTCCGCCTTCGCGTACCCGTCCTCCAGCTGGATGCCGTCCTTGAGCCGCTTGCCCAGGTCGCGCGGGATCGGGCCCACGATGTGCGCGAGGTAGACCTTCTTCACGCCGTACTTGGGGTGGGTCAGCCGGTGTGCCAGCTCGCCGTGGTTGGTGAGCAGGATGACGCCCTCGGTCTCGGTGTCGAGCCGCCCGACGTGGAAGAGCCGCGTCTCGCGGTTCGTCACGTAGTCGCCGAGGCACTGACGGCCCTCGTTGTCCTCCATGGTGGAGACGACACCGGCGGGCTTGTTCAGCGAGAAGAACTGGTACGACTGCGTCGCGACCGTCAGTCCGTCGACCTTGATCTCGTCGTTCGGGGCGACGCGCAGACCCTGCTCCAGGACGATCTCGCCGTTGACCTCGACCCGGGCCTGCTCGACCAGCTCCTCGCAGGCACGCCGCGAACCGTAGCCCGCGCGCGCGAGCACCTTCTGCAGCCGCTCGCCCTCCTGCTCGGCGCCCGGGAAGGTCTTGGGCGTCTTGATCTCCGGCTTGCCCGCGTACCGGTCCCGGTTGCGCTCCTCGGCCCGCGTCTCGTACTCGCGGGAGCGCGAGGGCTCCGTACGGCCGCCGCGCTGCTGACCCTGCTTGGGGCCGCCCTTCGCGCCGCCGCGCGCGGACGCGCCGCGTCCGGACTTCGGGCCGTCCTTGGAGGCGCCGGGGCCCACGTCGTAGCGGCGCTCCTCGGGGCGGGGCTTGCTCTCGCGCTTCGGCTTGTCGTCGCGCCCCGCCTCGCTCCTCGGCTGGGAGCCGCGCCCTGCCCCGCTCCTCGGCTGGGAGCCGCGCCCACCGGTCCCTCGGGCGCCGCCGCCCCCACCGGTCCCCCGGGGGTTGCCGCGCCCGCTGTTCCTGCCACTGCCACTGCTTCGCATCAAAGTTCCGTCGTCGTCGTGTCGTCTGCATCTGCATCCGGTGCATCCGGATCGAACGACGGGACCCCTTCCAGCGTCTCGGCCTCGATCGCGTCCGCCTCCGGAAGGAAGGGCGCGAGCTCCGGGAGCTCGTCCAGGCCACGCAGGCCCATCCGCTCCAGGAAGTAGTTCGTCGTCGTGTACAGGATCGCACCTGTTTCAGGTTCCGTGCCCGCCTCCTCGACCAGACCGCGCTGCAACAGGGTGCGCATCACACCGTCACAGTTCACTCCGCGGACCGCCGAGACCCTTGATCGGCTGACCGGCTGGCGGTACGCGACGACCGCCAGCGTCTCCAGGGCCGCCTGGGTGAGGCGGGCCTGCTGCCCGTCCAGGACGAAGCGTTCGACGGCCGCCGCGTACTCGGGCCGGCTGTAGAAGCGCCACCCGCCCGCGATGAGCCGCAGCTCGAAGCCACGGCCCTGGACGGTGTACTCGTCGGCCAGCTCACGCAGCGCGTCCGCGACCTGCCTCCTGGGCCGCTCCAGGATCTTCGCGAGGTGCTCCTCGGTCGCGGGCTCGTCCACGACCATGAGGACGGCCTCCAGGGCGGGCTTGAGATCGAGGTCGGCGACGGTGCGCAGCCCTGCCGGATTCTCGGTGGTGTCCTCGCTCACGCCGTCTCCTTCTTGGCGTCCTTGTTGGCGTCCTTCTTTGCGTCCTTCTTGGCCTCGTCCTTGGCTTCCTCGGGCGGCCGGTCGAACTCGTCCGTCACCGTCGGCTGCTCGTCCCCGTCCCCGCCCGTCCAGCGCACCATCAGGTCCCCCAGCGCCTCTTCCTGGTCGAGCGCGACCGCCTTCTCCCGGTAGAGCTCCAGAAGGGCCAGGAACCGGGCCACGACGGTGAGGGTGTCGTCGGTGTCCTCGACGAGCGCGCGGAAACTGGCCTCCCCGAGCTCCCGCAGCCGCGCCACCACGATCCCGGCCTGCTCCTGCACGCTGACCAGCGGCGCGTGGATGTGATCGACGTACACCTGCGGCTTGGGCCTGGGCTGCATCGCCTTCACGGCGAGCTTCGCGAACCCCTCCGCCCCGATGCTGATGACCACCTCGGGCAGCAGCTCGGCGTGATGGGCTTCGAGCCCGACGGTACGGGGGTAGCGGCGGGCCTCTTCCTCCAGCCGCGCGTTGAAGATGTCCGCGATCTGCTTGTACGCGCGGTACTGGAGCAGCCGCGCGAAGAGCAGGTCCCGCGCTTCGAGGAGGGCCAGGTCACCTTCGTCCTCCACCTCGGCGGAGGGCAGCAGCCGGGCGGCCTTGAGGTCGAGCAGCGTGGCCGCGACGACCAGGAACTCGGTCGTCTGGTCGAGGTCCCAGTCCGGTCCCATCGCCCTGATGTGCGCCATGAACTCGTCGGTGACCTTGGACAGCGCCACTTCGGTGACATCCAGCTTGTGCTTCGAGATCAGCTGAAGCAGCAGGTCGAAGGGCCCCTCGAAGTTCGAGAGCCGCACCTTGAAGACACCGTCACCGGCTTCGGCGGGAGCTTCGGGTTCCACAGGAGCTTCGGCACCGGCGGGAGCTTCGGGTTCCGCAGAAGCTTCGGGTCCGGCGAGAGCTTCTGGCTCGGCGGGAGCTTCGGGTCCGGCGGAAGTTTCTGGCTCGGCAGGAGCTTCGGTCCTGGCCGCGGCGGGCGGTTCCTCGGCAGCTCCGCCGGCGTTGTGGGCAGTCGTCCCGCCGGGCGGGACAGGCGGGCGCAACGCCCCACGGTCCGCGGACGAAGAGCCGTCCTCGACCAGAGGCTCGCCCTCCGCCGCAGGCGGCTCAGGCTCCGCCGAAGGCGGCAGAACCTCGGCCGGAGCCTCAGCCGGGGGCGCGGCCCCGGGCCCCCGCCCCAGCGCACGCCGACGACCGGCGGAGCCACCGGCGGGGACAGGCACGTCGTTCGAGGTCATAGCCGTCGCAGGCTACCGCTACCGCCCGCGAAGCCGTCGTACGAGGATGCTCGCGTCCCCGCGGGATTCCAGATCGGCGAGCACCACGGCGACCGCCTCGCGGACGATCCGCCCACGGTCGACCGCGAGCCCGTGCTCCCCGCGGAGCACCAGGCGGGCGTGCTCGAGGTCCATGAGCTCCTCGGCCGACACGTACACCGTGATCTTCTCGTCGTGCCGCTCCCGTCCGCTGGGCCGGCGGTTGGCGGCACGAGAACGCTTGCCGCGGGACGAGGACGACTGTCCGGCGGCAGAACCTTCCTGCGCCGTCTGACGTCGCCCGGAGCGCTCCGGAGCCGCGCCCCGGCTGCGGGACTCTCCCGCGTCGGACTCGGAGTCGGCAGCGACATGTTCGTCGCCCTCCCCGTCACCGCCCTGGACGGGCACCGACTGCGGCGCGTCCTCCCCGGCGGCGGCCGCGTCGCTCTCACCGGCCGGAGCCGGCACCCGGGCCTCGCCGTTGGTCCGGCGTGAGGGTGTGGACGCCTGGAGCGCCATTCCCCCGGTGGTACGGAACAGTTCGTCGGCCCCCGGCAGACTCACTCGGCGTGACACCGGGCGAGCACCTCCCTGGCGAGCTGGCGATAAGCGGCGGCACCGACGGAGTTGGAGGCGTACGTGGTGATCGGCTCACCGGCGACGGTGGTCTCCGGGAAGCGGACGGTCCGGCCGATCACCGTGTGGTAGACGTGATCGTCGAAGGCCTCCACCACGCGCGCGAGCACCTCACGGCTGTGCACCGTGCGGGAGTCGTACATCGTGGCGAGGATGCCGTCGAGCTCCAGCTCCGGGTTGAGCCGCTCCTGGACCTTCTCGATGGTCTCGGTGAGCAGCGCGACACCGCGCAGCGCGAAGAACTCGCACTCGAGCGGCACGATCACCTTGTGAGCCGCCGTCAGGGCGTTGACGGTGAGCAGGCCGAGCGAGGGCTGACAGTCGATCACGATGTAGTCGTAGTCGGCCATCAGCGGCTTCAGGGCGCGCTGCAGCGTGGACTCGCGGGCGACCTCGCTCACCAACTGCACTTCGGCGGCGGACAGGTCGATGTTGCTGGGCAGCAGGTCCATGTTCGGGACCGCCGTCTTCAGGAGCACCTCGTCGGCCGCCATGCCCCGCTCCATGAGCAGGTTGTAGACGGTGAGGTCGAGCTCCATGGGGTTGACGCCGAGGCCGACCGAGAGCGCGCCCTGCGGGTCGAAGTCGACGAGCAGGACCCGGCGTCCGTACTCCGCGAGCGCGGCACCCAGGTTGATGGTCGACGTCGTCTTGCCGACGCCGCCCTTCTGGTTGCACATCGCGATGATCTTCGCGGGGCCGTGGTCGGTCAGCGGGCCCGGGATCGGGAAGTACGGCAGCGGGCGGCCGGTCGGACCGACGCGCTCACGGCGCTGACGGGCAGCGTCGGGCGCGAGCGTGGCCGCGTACTCGGGATCGGGCTCGTACTCGGCGTCGGGGTCGTAGAAGTGCCCCTCGGGCAGGTCGTCGTAGTCGGCGAAGTGGGTGCGGTTCTCGCCACTTCCGTTGCCGGCCATGGCGTTCACGTGATGGCCATCCATGCTCTGGTGTGCTGTCTGAGTCATCCGGGGACTCTTCTGGGCTGCGAAGGTGCGGACAGCGACGGAGCCGACAGCCTCGAGCCCCGTGGGGCTCTGGCCCCGCGCCGGCATTCCTGGTTGACCACCCCCGGGAGTAAATGTCGACTCATTCACAAGTCGTCTTACCTCCTTGGTGACCAGGAAACTTCTAGATAGGTCAGCGTGGCACCATGCCGACGATTGGCGACTCTATGGCGTGTCACCGGTCCGCAGCAACACAATCCGCCGGACCCGACCCGATGTGTCGGCAACCGAACACCCCTCTGTCAAGGGCGTAAGGCCGTCGCACAGCAGGTTTCACCGGTGTGCGAATCGGTTAAAGAGTTACCTTCGTGGCGAGTTGAACGAGTGTCGCAAAGTGACCCGAGACACATCCGGCCGGACCTTGTCGGGCAAGGTCCGGCCGGGTGCGCGGTGTTGACGATCTATGTTGACGTATCGCCTTTTACCCGTTGATGACTTAACCGAGCAGGCTCTCCAGCTCGACGTGCTCCAGGCCGAGCGCCTCGGCGACCTCGCGGTAAACCACCTTGCCGTCATGGGTGTTGAGCCCCTTGGCGAGCGCGGCGTCACGGCGCAGCGCCTCGACCCAGCCATTGTCGGCCAGCGACACGATGTAGGGAAGCGTGGCGTTGGTGAGGGCGTTGGTGGAGGTGTTCGGCACGGCGCCCGGCATGTTGGCGACGCAGTAGAAGACCGAGTTGTGAACCTTGAAGGTCGGCTCGGCGTGGGTGGTGGGACGCGAGTCCTCGAAGCAGCCGCCCTGGTCGATCGCGATGTCGACAAGGACACTTCCCGGCTTCATACGGGACACAAGCTCGTTGGTGACCAGCTTCGGAGCCTTGGCACCCGGGATGAGCACGGCACCGATGACGAGGTCGGCGTCGAGGACGGCCTTCTCCAGCTCGAAGGAGTTGGACATGACCGCCTTGATCTTGGTGCCGAAGATCTTGTCGGCCTCACGCAGCTTGTTGATGTCGCGGTCGAGCAGGGTCACGTCGAAGCCCATACCGATGGCGATCTGCGCGGCGTTCCAGCCGGAGACTCCACCGCCGATGACGACGGCCTTCGCCGGGGTCACACCCGGGACACCGCCCGGCAGGACGCCACGGCCGCCGGCCGCGCGCATCAGGTGGTAGGCGCCGACCTGCGGGGCGAGGCGGCCCGCGACCTCGGACATCGGGGCGAGCAGCGGCAGCGCGCGGCTGGGCAGCTCGACCGTCTCGTACGCGATCGCCGTGGTGCCGGACTCCAGGAGCGCGTCCGTGCACTCCTTGGAAGCGGCCAGGTGCAGGTAGGTGAAGAGCGTCTGGTCCTTGCGGAGGCGGTGGTACTCCTCCGCGATGGGCTCCTTGACCTTCAGCAGCAGGTCGGCGGTGGCCCAGACCTCGTCGGCGGTGCCGAGGATCTGCGCACCGGCGGACACGTACTCGTCGTCCGTGATCGAGGAGCCGACGCCGGCGTTCTGCTCGATGAAGACCTGGTGGCCGTGGCGCACCAGCTCGTGCACGCCGGCGGGGGTGATGGCCACCCGGAACTCGTTGTTCTTGACCTCGCGGGGGATGCCGACCTTCACGTCGATCACGGTCCTTGACTCAGAGGGTTCTGGGGCTATGCATGGCCGGGGCGATGCAAGCCGGGGCAATGCATGTCATACCCGGATACACGGGGGCGCACCGGGAGACACCACGAAAGAACGCAGCGGAGCCAGTTTAATGAAGGGATTCTCTCTGTCTAGCCTTTCAATGCATCAATCTTCGGCGGATGCACTACGGATTTCGTAGGCGTTAGCGCCTTGTTCCATGGCCATCACGCCCTCCGGGAGCTCGTCACCGAGCATTCGCTCGGCCGCCGCGCGGTGCAGCCGGGCGGCGGCGGGGTCCCCGAGCCGGTCCAGGGTGTCGGCCAGCCGGAGCTGCAGCGCGGCCTGCAGCCGGACGTCGTCGGCGCGGTGCGCCCACTCGACCGCCTCCTGGCAGGTGCGCAGTGACTCCTCGGGGCGCCCGGCGTACTCCTGGACGCGCGCCAGCTCGCTCAACGCCCGCGCCTGGGCCGCCACATCGTCGTTCCTGCGGTGCCCGGTGACGGCGGCGCGCCAGTTGCGCAACGCCTCGCCGTAGCGGCCCGCGTAGGTGTGCGCGGTGGCGATACGGCCGTACAGCCGGGCCGCGTCCACGCGCTCGTCGCGCGCCAGCCGCTCGGCGAGCGCCCTGCCGTACCAGTCGGCGGCCCGGTCGTAGTCCCCCAGCTCCTGATGGGCGCCGCCTACGGATTCCATCGCGCGGCCGGTCGCGTACGGGTCATTTGCTTCGCGTCCGGCGTCCAGCGCGGCCCGGTAGCGGGCGAGCGCCTCGGCCGTCCGGCCGGTCTGCGCGTCCAGGTCGGCCAGGTTCAGCAGGGCCGCGGCCTTCTCGCGGGGCAGGTTCCGGCGCTCGGCGACGTCCAGGACGAGCCGGTGGATGCCGTACAGCTCGGGCGCCGCCGCCCGCGTACCGATGTGCGCGACCATCGCCCTCACCAGCGCGGCCATGAGGCGGCGGGCCAGCGTGTCCAGCTCGCCGTCGGCGACCGCCAGCCGGGCCGAGGCGAGCAGCGCGGGCTGCCGGATGCGCAGCCAGTCGGCGGCCGCCCGGGGGTTCGGGAAGCGCAGGGCGCGGGGCATCCCGGCGAGCTTCTCGCGGGCGGGCGAGCTGTCGGTCTCGGTGATCGCGCGGCAGGACACCAGCAGCCGTACGGTCCGCTCCAGCATCCTGGCGCGGGCCAGCTGCAGCTCGGCCGGGCGGTCGTGGGTGTCGGTGAGGGCGCGCAGCAGCGGCAGCAGACAGCCGGGCACCTCGTACTGCGGCAGCGGCGACTCGACGGACCGCACGAGCCCGAGCCCGGCGAAGTCGTCCAGGGTGGCGCGGGCGGCGCCCACCGAGCAGCCGGCGAGCGCGGACGCGGTGTGCGGGTCGACGAGGCCCGCGGGGGCCAGGGAGAGCAGTCGCAGTATCCGCGCGGCGGTGGTCGGCAGCGAGGCGTAGGTGAGCCGGAAGACGCGGGCCAGCGGCGAGCCCTCCTCGCCGTCGGTGCGCAGCTGCTTGGCGAGGTCGGCGACGGCCGACTGCGGGCGGACCTTGAGCCAGCCGCCGGCGAGCACCAGGGCGGCGGGATGGCCCGCGCACAGTTCGACCAGCCCCTCGGCGGCGAGCGGGTCGACGGTGATGCGCACCGAGCCGGTGAAGCGGTCGAGGAGTTCCAGGGCGGACTTGGTGTCCAGGCCGCCCAGGGTGCAGGGGCGGACGTCCGCGATACCGGTCAGCGGCCCGCCGGAGACGGCGACGACCAGGCACTCCGGGGTGTCCGGCAGCAGCGCGTCGACCTGTCCGGCGTCGGCCGCGTCGTCGAGCAGGAGCAGCGCGCGGCGGGTGGCGAGGGCCTCGCGCACCGCCTCGCTCAGGTCGTCGGCGGCGGCCCCGGGCGGCGTGGGCCGGTCCAGGGCGGTGAGCAGTTCCCGCGCGGTGCGTTCGGTGGGTACCGGAGTGCCGTCGGGCTCGGTGAGCCGGGCGCGCAGCACCCCGTCGGGGTAACTCTCGGCGACCTGCGCCGCGAGCTCTTCGGCGAGCGCGGTGCGGCCCGAGCCGGGCTTGCCCGCGATGAGCAGCACGCGCGCGCGTGGCGCCTTGCGACCGGAGAGGGTGTCAAGGCCCGCGCGCGCGATGTCGGCCCGGAGTTCCTTCAACTCTCTTGTACGGCCCAGGAACTGACCCTCCGTGGGAGCGGACCCGGCAGCCGGGCGCTGCCCCTTGGCCGACACTTTCGTGCCGCCGATGTCCACCGCCTGATCCGTCACGGGCCACACTCCCGTCCCACTGCACGCTGGGGCCCGCCGGGACTCCGGTTCGGGCGTTTCCAGAGCCTAGTTCACGCTCTGCGACGATCTGGGAGGAGCGCGGCGGACACGTCCCCCGATCGGATCAGGCGATCGTAGGACTGACGGCGCCGGGGTGGCGTCAGAGGTGGATCAGACCTCGAAGGGACGCGCGGGCCACGGCGCCTCCGCCGGGCGCAGCGCGTCGAGGCCGTCGCCGTGACGCGCGGCCACCAGCGAAAGGACGCCGACGACCAGGCAGTTGTTGTGCAGATCACCGGCGAGCGCCCCGCGCACGAGCTCGTCGACGGAGACCCTGGCCAGCTCCATGTCGGCCTCTTCGTCCTCGACCTCGAAGCGCTGGCCCTCGGCCTCGGAGAGATTGCGGGCGAGGAAGATGCGGACGGCCTCGTCGCACCCGCCGGGCGTGGTGAAGACGTCGGTCAGCACGCGCCAGTCCTCGGCCTTGACGTGCGCCTCTTCGTACAGCTCGCGCTGGGCGGCGTGCAGCGGGTTCTCGCCCGGGATGTCGAGCAGGCCCGCCGGGATCTCCCAGAGCTTGTGGCGCACGGGGTGGCGGTACTGGCGGATGACGACTACGCGGTCCTCGTCGTCGAGGGCGAGGACGGCCACGGAGCCGGGGTGGACTTGATAGTCGCGGCGGGCGACCGATCCGCCGGGCATCACCACGTCGTCGGTGCGCACCGAGGTCTTGTTGCCCTTGAAGGGGGTCTCGGTCGCCCGGACCTCCCACTCCTCGGCGGTGTCCTTGATCGTCATGGCCTGCCCTTCCCGCACGTACAAAAGGAAACCGGTCACGGCCGAAAGGAATCGGCCACAGCGAGGCTGCAACGGAAACCGGGGCGCGCACCTCGAAAGACGCGCACCCCGGCCACCGTACAACCCTTGTGCTACTTACCCGTCTTGCGCTCCACGGCGGCCTTGACCAGGCCGGCGAAGAGCGGGTGCGGGCGGGTCGGACGGGAGCGCAGCTCGGGGTGCGCCTGCGTCGCGACCAGGTAGGGGTGGACGTCGCGCGGGTACTCGACGTACTCGACCAGCTTGCCGTCCGGGGAGGTGCCGGAGAACTGCAGACCGGCCTTCTTCTCCAGCTCGGCGCGGTAGGCGTTGTTCACCTCGTAGCGGTGGCGGTGGCGCTCCTCGACGTACTCCTTGCCGTCGTACACCTCGCGCACGATGGAACCCTCGGCGAGCTTGGCCGGATACATACCAAGGCGCATCGTGCCGCCCATGTCGCCCTCGCCCGCCACGATGTCGAGCTGCTCGGCCATGGTGGAGATGACCGGGTGGGCGGTGGCGGAGTCGAACTCGGTGGAGTTGGCGTCCGCGATGTCGGCCAGGTTGCGCGCGGCCTCGATCACGATGCACTGCAGGCCCAGACACAGGCCGAGCAGCGGGATCTTGTTCTCGCGGGCGTACTGGATGGCGCCGACCTTGCCGGAGACACCGCGGTCGCCGAAGCCGCCGGGAATGCAGATCGCGTCGACGTCGCCGAGCTGCTGCGCGGCGCCCGCCGGGGTCTTGCAGTCGTCCGAGGTGACCCACTTGATCTTCACGCGGGCCTTGTTGGCGAAGCCGCCCGCGCGCAGGGCCTCGGTGACCGAGAGGTAGGCGTCGGGCAGGTCGATGTACTTGCCGACGAGCGCCAGGTTGATCTCGTGGAGCGGGTTGTGGACGCGGTCGAGCAGGTCGTCCCAGGTCGTCCAGTCCACGTCGCGGAAGGGCAGGTCGAGCTTGCGTACGACGTACGCGTCCAGGCCCTCGGTGTGCAGGACCTTCGGGATGTCGTAGATCGACTTGGCGTCGATGGCCGCGACGACGGCCGCCTCGTCGACATCGCACATCAGCGAGATCTTGCGCTTGATCGCGGTCGGCACGTCGCGGTCGGCGCGCAGCACGATCGCGTCCGGCTGAATACCGATGTTGCGCAGCGCCGCAACCGAGTGCTGCGTCGGCTTCGTCTTCAGCTCCCCGGACGGGCCGATGTACGGGAGGAGCGAGATGTGCACGACGAACACGTTGTCGCGGCCGACCTCGTGACGGACCTGGCGGACCGTCTCCAGGAACGGCAGGGACTCGATGTCACCGACCGTGCCGCCGACCTCCGTGATGACGACGTCGACGTCGTCGGTGGCCATGCGGCGGATGCGGTGCTTGATCTCGTTGGTGATGTGCGGAATGACCTGAACCGTGTCGCCCAGGTACTCGCCGCGCCGCTCCTTGGCGATGACCGTCGAGTACACCTGGCCGGTGGTGACGTTGGCCGAGCCGTCCAGGTCCACGTCGAGGAAGCGCTCGTAGTGACCGATGTCCAGGTCGGTCTCGGCGCCGTCGTTGGTGACGAACACCTCGCCGTGCTGGAACGGGTTCATGGTGCCCGGGTCGACGTTCAGGTACGGGTCGAGCTTCTGCATCGTGACCCGCAGACCCCGCGCCTTGAGCAGCGCGCCCAGGCTGGAGGCGGTCAGACCCTTGCCGAGGGAGGAGGCGACACCCCCGGTGACGAAGATGTGCTTGGTCGTCGAGGCTGTGCTGTTTCGAAAAGCAGCGGGCGGCATGGCCAAGAGGGGGCTCCCGTGGTCTCGGTCTGGGGTGCGTGCGGCGTGGGGTCCGGAGATTTCCGGAGGTGCCGTCGCTGCGGTTCGGGGGTTTCTTGCCCACCGGTCCACGGGCTACCAGGGTATCAGCGACAGAACGAGACCGCTTCCGGCCACGCTCCGCGCACACGTCGGCACAGACCCCGCACAGCACCCGCTCGACACTCACTGGACACTCACTCGATCGGAGCAGTCGGGTTACCGGGAGCGGCACGCGGATCTTCCAGGTGCGTCGTATCCTGCTCGGACACTCGCTGCCGAGCCCGGCCGACACACGGCACCATCCCCGCCCGTATCCCGGAACAACGAGAGCTCGTCAGTGCGTTTCGAAACGACAATCGCACCGCCCACCGCACCGACAATTGACGTTTCACAGCGACGCATGATCAACGTTCCGCACACTACTGACGTTCCTTAGTACCGACGTTTCGCATTACCAACGTTCCCTGACCGCAGAGCGACCGCCCCTCGGGGGGCGACGTGGCCGTTCGACTGGAGATGCACGTGGCCGGGCGCATCGAGGACTACGCACTCATCGGAGACATGCAGACAGCGGCGCTGGTCTGCCGGGACGGCACAGTCGACTGGCTGTGCCTGCCCCGCTTCGACTCCCATGCCATCTTCGCTGGGCTGCTCGGCACGGAGGAACACGGATTCTGGCGGCTGGGCCCGGCCCACGCGGCCGACGCCGAACCTCCGACGGCGGCGCGCCGCAGATACCGCGGCGACTCGCTGATCCTCGAATCCGAGTGGGACACCCCGCGCGGCACGGTCCGCGTGACCGATTTCATGCCCCCGCGCGACGGCGCGCCGCAGCTGATCCGGATCGTCGAGGGCGTCACGGGCCGGGTGCCGATGCGCTCCGCGCTGCGGATGCGTTTCAGCTACGGCCGCGTGGTGCCCTGGGTGCACAAGCACGAGGGGCGCACGGTCGCCGTCGCCGGGCCCGACTCGGTGTGGTTCGACACCGCCTGCGAGACCTACGGCAAGGCACTGACCACCTACGCGGACTTCACGGTGGCGCCCGGCGACCGGATCGCGTTCACCATCTCGTGGGAACCCTCGCACAAGGAGCCGCCCGCGCTGCCCGAGCCCGAGCAGTCGCTGGAGGCCACCGAGGACTTCTGGCGCGACTGGGTCGACCAGTGCACGTACCACGGCCCCTACCGTGAGGCCGTCGTCCGCTCGCTGATCACGCTGAAGGCCCTGACGTACGCGCCCACGGGCGGCATCGTCGCCGCGCCCACCACCTCCCTCCCGGAGGAGATCGGCGGCGTACGCAACTGGGACTACCGCTACACCTGGCTCCGCGACGCCGCCATCACCCTCTCCTCGCTGCTGCGCACCGGCTACCGCGAGGAAGCCCGCGCCTGGCGCGAGTGGCTGCTGCGCGCCGTCGCCGGCGACCCGGAGAACCTGCAGATCATGTACGGCATCGCGGGCGAACGGGAGTTGGGCGAGGCGGAGCTCGACTGGCTTCCCGGATACGAGAATTCGACGCCCGTACGGGTCGGCAACGGCGCCGCGCACCAGCTCCAGCTCGATGTGTACGGCGAGGTCACCGAGGCCCTGCACCTGGCCCACATGACGGGCCTGTCCCGCAACGACTACGCCTCGCTGCTCCAGCTGAAGCTGATCCGCTACCTGGAGAACCACTGGGACCAGCCCGACGAGGGCATCTGGGAAGTCCGAGGTCCACGACGGCACTTCGTTCACTCCAAGGTGATGGCCTGGGTCGCCGTCGACCGCACCATCAAGCTCATCGAGTCCGGCGACGCGGACGGCCCGCTGGAGAAGTGGCGCGAGCTGCGCGACGACATCCACCGGGACGTGTGCGAGAAGGGCTACGACAAGGAGCGCAACACGTTCACGCAGTCGTACGGCTCCAAGGAGCTGGACGCCTCGCTGCTCCTCATCCCGCAGATGGGCTTCCTGCCCCCGGACGACAAGCGCGTGATCGGCACCATCGAGGCGATCCAGCGCGAGCTGTCCACCCCGGACGGCTTCATCCTGCGCTACCCGACCACCGGTGAGGACGCGGGCGTGGACGGCCTGGAGGGCGACGAGGGCGCCTTCCTCGCCTGCTCGTTCTGGATGGCGGACGACCTGGCGATGATCGGCCGCGTGGACGAGGCCCGCAAACTCTTCGAGAGGCTGCTGGCGCTCAGGAACGACCTCGGTCTGCTCGCCGAGGAGTGGGACCCGCGGCTCCAGCGGCAGGTGGGCAACTTCCCGCAGGCGTTCAGTCACGTTCCCCTGATCGACACGGCACTGAGGCTGACGGCCTCGGGGGCGTACGGCGGCTGAACAGGACCGATCCGCCGTGCCCCCCTAGCCTGGACATAGTCCTGTCCCCAGGTGGAAGGGGGCGGCTGCCATGGCTCCCCTCGGGAAGGCGGGCACGGCGCTCGCCGCGCTCCGCGCGGACCTGCCCGGTGAGGTGTTCGCCCCGGACGACCCCGGGTACGACGACGCCCGGACGATCTTCAACGCGATGATCGACAAACGCCCCGCCGTGATCGCACGCTGCGAGAGCGAGGCCGATGTGGCCCGTTCGGTGCGCTTCGCGCGGGACCTGGACCTGCCGATCGCGGTGCGCGGCGGCGGCCACAGCGTGTCGGGCATGTCGCTCAACGACGGCGGCCTGGTCATCGACCTGCGCCGGATGCGGACGGTGACGGTCCACCCCGGTTCCGAGACGGTACGGGTGGAGGGCGGCGCCGTCATGAGCGACCTCGACCTGGCCACCCAGCCGTACGGCCTGGCGACGACCGGCGGCCGCGTCTCGACCACCGGCGTCGGCGGCTTCGTACTCGGCGGCGGGAACGGCTGGCTCGACCGGTCGTTCGGCCTCGCCGCCGACAATCTGCTCGGCGTAGAACTGGTGACGGCCGACGGGACGACGGTCCGGGCCACCGACCACGAGAACGCGGAACTCTTCTGGGCCCTGCACGTCGGCGGCGGCAACTTCGGCGTCGCCACCGCGCTGACCCTGAAGCTGCACCCGCTGCCGGAATTCTCCATCGCCCTGCTGATGTCCCAGCCGGACGCCGGCCCGGACCTGATCCGCGTCTACCGCGAGGTCATCGAGAACGGCCCGTCGGAGGCGGGCGGCGCCGTCATGTATACGACGGGCCCGCCCGAGGAGTTCGTCCCCGAGCACATGGTCGGCAAGCTGCTGTGCGCCGTTCTCCTCACGTACGTGGGCGGCGAGGAAGATCTGCGCAAGCTCGCCCAGCCTCTGCTGGCGCTGCCGCACGAGGTCGAGATGCTCACCGCCATCCCCTACCCCGACCTCCAGTGCATGCTCGACGACCCGCCCGGCCTGCGGAACTACTGGTCGTCGGAGTATCTGACAGGTCTGCCCGACGAGCTCGTGGACGTGTTCTGCGCCCTCGGCGAGTCCGTGCCCGTACCCACGGGAACCCAGCACGTGCTGTTCCCTCAGGGCGGCGCGATCGCCTCCGGCCCGGCCCGCTTCCCGGTCCCCTACCGGGACGCACCCTGGGGCGTGCACCCCTTCGGAATCTGGGAGGACCCGGCCGACGACGAGCGCTGTATCCAGTGGGTCGGGGACGTCCGCGCGGGCGTCCGGCCGTGGAGCACCGGCGCGGTCTACCTCAACTTCATCGGGAACGAGGGCGCGGACCGGGTCGTGGCCGGCCTCGGCGCCGGGAACCTCCGGCGGCTGGCCGCGGTGAAAGCGGAATACGACCCCGACAACGTCTTCCGCTTCAACCACAACATCGCGCCGGTGCCTAGCTGACGGCGGCGATCACCTCCTGGGCGGCACGCTCGCCTTCGGTCGCGCCGCCCTCCATAAAGCCCTGGAAGTCGTACGAACAGTGCTCGCCGCCGATGTGGATGTTGCCCTGGGCGACCCCCTCGTAGCCCGCGTACCGGTGGAGATAGCCCACGGGCCAGTACGAGTAGGCGCCCAGGGAGTACGGGTTGAGGTGCCAGGCGGAGAGCTGGGCCCTGCCCGTCCAGGCCGCCGACGTACCGGGGAAGAAGGCGTCGATGCCGGCGAGGTACTTCTTCGCGAGGCCGGTGACGTACGGATCGCTCTCGTACGCGAACGGGCTCGCGGGCGCCAGCGACTTGGCAAGGCTGCCGCCGCCGTACTGGATGAGGATGCCGCCCGTGCCCGGCTGGACCTTGGTGGTGTCCCAGGTCTGCTGGACCTCGGTGTCGGTGAAGCACTCGCCGGCGGACACACCGGGCCAGGCGCCCGTGCCGCGCCAGGGGCGGCTGGAGAACTGCAGGTTGAGCTTGGTGCAGTAGCCCATGCGGGCGTCGCGTAGCAGGTTCGTCATCCGGGTGTCGAAGGCGGCCCGGGTGAGGTCGAGTTGCTGGAGGACCGGCAGCGGCACGCACAGGATGGTGTGGTCGGCGGTGACGGTGCGGGTGGCACCGGACTCGGTGAAGGTCAGCGTCTGCGTGCCGTCGCTGTTGGCCTTGACCGCGTCGAGAGACCAGCCCTGGAGGATCGTGTCATCCGGCAGGTAGTCGGCGATGGCGTGCGGGAGTTGGTCGTTGCCGCCGGTGATGTGGTAGCGCTCGTTGGACAGGCCCCAGATGTTGAAGTTGCCGGGATTGGTCTGGTAGCCCATCAGCAGGACGAGGGCCAGCGCGGACTGGTCGGTGGTGTCGGCGCCGTACTCGACGTTGTACGCGACGTCGAAGAGACGTCCGAGGGGCGAGTCGTGACCGCCCGGCACACGGGACTCGATCCAGTCGTACAGCGACATGTTGTCGAGGGCGGTGCCCGCCGCCGTGGTCTGGTTCCAGAACACCTCGCCGGAGTTCTGCAGGTCCTGGTGGAGGGCCTGGTAGACGGCCTTGAAGTCCTCGTCGGCCTGCTCACGCGAGTAGTACCCGCCGTCGAACCAGAGGACTTCCTCGGCTCCATTGGGCCCGCCGCCGAGGAAGTCCTCGGTGGGCAGCGCGAAGCGGCGGCACAGCTCCAGCATCTTCTTGTGGCTGGTGTCGATCAGCTCGCCGCCGATCTCGGAGGTCTGGCCGTACGCCCAGTGGTCGCGCTGCGAGTACATGCGGCCGCCGACGCGGTCCGGGTTGGCCTCGTAGAGCGTGCAGGCGAGGCCCGCGTCGTTCAGGGTGAGGGCGGCGGTGAGCCCGGCGATTCCGGCGCCCACGACGGCGATACGGGGAGCGGCCGCGGTGGTCTGGGCGGCGGCGGCTCCGGGTGCCGCCGCGAGACCCGTCGCGGCGGCGAGGCCGACGGCTCCGGCTCCCTTCAGGACGGCGCGGCGGCTCAGCCGCTGCCCCCGCAACTCGGCGACGGGGATGCCCAGTCGGCGTGCGGCGGCGTGGTCGGCGGCCAGGCTGCGCAGGACGTGCATCGTGTTCGTACGGGACACAGTGCTGCTCCTCAGACGGTGGCGGAGGCTTGCTGGACGTCGTCCGTGCGCTCGGCCGCGTCCTCCAGGACGATCCGGCCGATGACGGCGTAGCGCTCGGGCTGTCTGACCTTGAGGTAGAACCCGAGGCCGAGCCTGCCGAAGAAGACCAGGCCGACGATCCACGGGATGGCCTTGAAGAAGAGCGAGTCCGCCGCCGTACCCGCGGCGGTGTCCAGGTTCAGCACCAGCAGCACGACCACGGCGATCATGCCGATCCCGCCGACCAGGGGCGCGGCGAAGGTCCTGAACCAGTGCCGGTCCTCGGGGTGATGCTTGCGGAAGTAGCCGATCACCGCGAACGAGCACAGCGTCTGCACGATGAGGATCGCCATCGTGCCGAGGATCGCGAGCAGCGTGTAGAGGTGGATGTAGGGGTCCTGCCCGGTCAGCCAGAAGGCGGCCACGAGCGCGACGGCGATGACGGACTGGACGAACGAGGCGATGTACGGGGAGCCGTGCCGCGCGTGCGTACGGCCCAGGGCCGGGTGCAGGAAGCCCTCGCGCCCGATCGCGTACAAGTAGCGTGCCGCGCATTGGTGGAAGGCCATGCCGCAGGCGAACGAGCCGGTGATCAGCAGCCACTGGAAGGCGTCGACCGCCCAGGCGCCGATGAAGGCGTGCGCCGGGTCGAAGAACAGGTCGAGGGGGCTCGTGCCGGAGGAGATCTTGACCGAGCCCTTCAGGCCGTTGCCGGCGATCGTCATCCAGGAGACGTAGATGTAGAACAGTCCGACGCCGACGACCGAGATCAGCGTGGCGCGCGGGATGACCCGCTTCGGGTCGCGGGACTCCTCGCCGTACATCGCCGTCGACTCGAACCCGACCCACGACCAGAAGGCGAAGAACAGACCGAGCCCGGCCGAGGTCCCGGTGAAGGCGTTCTTCGGATTGATGGGCTCTACAGGGATGCCGTCCGGGCCGCCGCCCTGGACGAGCACAGCGGTGGCCACCGCGAACAGCACGGCGATCTCGGCGATCAGCATCACGCCGAGGGCCTTCGCGGTGAGGTTGATGTCGAAGTACGACAGGACGGCCGTGACGGCGAGCATGGCGGCCGCGTAGAGGATCCACGGCAGGTCGACACCCAGCTGGTCGTCGACCGTGGTCTTCGCGAAGTACGAGAAGACGCCGACGATGGACGCCTCGAAGACGATGTACGCCATCACGGCGAGCATTCCGGAGGCCATCCCGGCGATCCGGCCCAGACCGTGCGAGATGTAGCCGTAGAAGGCTCCCGCGGCCGTGATCCGCTTGGCCATGGCGACGTATCCGACGGAGAAGACCGTCAGCACGACCGTGGCGAAGAGATAGCCCGCGGGCGCGCCCGTGCCGTTGCCGAACCCGACCGCGATGGGGAGGTTGCCCGTCATCGCGGTGATCGGCGCGGCGGTGGCGACCGCCATGAACACGACGCCCACCAGACCTACGGAATTCGCTTTGAGGCGATGCACCTCTCGCGTGGGTCTTTCTACCATTCCCGCCCCTCCCAGCATGTCAGCTCAACGAAATCCGAAGGTCATTCGTCGATTTCCTGCGGATGCGACAGTCTGGCGACATGGTGACGCACGCCACAACAGACACGAGGTCGCGTATTTCCGGCACGGGAGCGACGCATTGTCGCGTACATGACCTCCGCGACGGCGCCCGTAACGGGTCGGAGATGTGCCCGGAACGTCTCCGCAGGTAGCGTCCGCTGCATGGACAGCCGTTACGACACGCAAGGCGCCGGAATCACCGTGCAGCGGGCACTGGAGCTGCCCGGGCTGCGCAGCGGGCTGCCGGAGATCCTCGCGGGGGCCGACCGGCTGCAGCGCACCGTGCGCTGGGTGCACGCGGGCGAGGTCCCGAACATCGCCTCGCTCCTCAAGGGCGGCGAACTGCTCCTGACCACGGGCTACGGCCTCGGCACCCGCCCGGCCGACCAGCGCGCCTTCGTCCGCACCCTCGCCGAACGCGGCATCGCGGCGCTCGTCGTGGAACTCGGACCGCGCTTCACCCGGCTGCCCGCGGCCCTCGTGGAGACGGCGCGCACCGCCGGGCTCCCGCTGGTCCAGCTGCACCGCGAGGTGCCGTTCGTGACGGTCACGGAGGAGATCCACACCGAGATCGTCAACGGCCACTACGCGCTGCTCCAGCAGGCCGAGGAGGTGCACCGGCGATGTACCGAGGCGCTCCTCGGCGGCGGCGGTGTCCCCCAAGTCCTCTCCATCCTCGCCGACTTCAGCGGCAATCCCGTCTTCCTGGAGACGGCCGACGGCCAGCTCCTGTACGCCGCCGGGGCCGGGACCGGGTCCTCGGGCGCCGATCCGCTCCAGGTGTGGGAGGGGCTGCGCGGCCAGCACAAGGAGGAGCCGCCCGCCGGAACGACCCTCGTGGACGTGCCGGGCGGCGGCCCCGGCACCGGCTCGGTACGGGCCCGGCTGGTCCTGCTGCCCGTCAGCTCCCCCGTCGCCCCGGTGCACCGGATCGCGGCGGAGCGTGCCGCGGGCATCCTGGCCGTCGTCCTGATGCAGGCCCGTCAGGAGGAGGAGCTCGCCGCGCGCGGTCGCGGCGACTTCCTCACCGACCTCGCGGAGGGCCGTATCGCGGCCGAGGACGCGCCCGCGCAGGCCCGCGTGCTCGGCTTCAAGCCCGGCGCCAGCCCGCTCCTGCCCGTCGTGATGCGACTGGCCGACGGCCTGTCCCCCGGCGGCGGCTGGGCCGTCCTGGCCCGCGCGGTCGCCGAGGAGCTGGCCTCCGTGGGCGTCCCGGTCCTGCTGGGCGTACGTCCGGTCGAGGGCCGCGTCCCGCTCCTGCTGGGCCTGCGCTCGGAGTCCGAACGCGCGGCCGTGGCCGACCGGGTCGCGGCGGCGCTGCGGGCGGGTGTGGAGCGCGCGGGCATGCAGCGGCCCGGGGCGCAGCCACCGGTGGTGGTGGTCGGCGTCGCGGGCGGCTGGGCGGCGGCTTCGGCGGGCCTGCGGCACGCGGCGGAGACGGCGACGGCGGCGCAGGGCCTGTCGGACCGCCCCTGGTACGACGCCCGCCGCCTGGACATCGACCTGCTCCTGTGGCGGCTGCGCGACCACCCGGACCTGGCGGCCTTCGTGGACCGCGCGATCGGCCCCCTCCGCGACCACGACAACCGCTCCAAGCCACCGCTCCTGCCCACTCTGGAGACGTACTTGGCCCACGCGGGCCGCAAGGCGGAGACGGCCCGCGAACTGCACCTCAACCGGCAGACCCTCTACAACCGGCTCGCCCGGATCGGCGAGTTGCTGGGCACGGACCTGGACGACCCGCAGACGGTACTGGCGTTGAGCCTGGCGCTGCGGGCCCGGAGGCATGTGCCGTAGCCGGCCCGGCCCCCGGTACCGCGTCACGCGGTCAGCCCAAAGGCCTGTGCTGCGTCAACTCGTCGTAGACGCTCAGCACTTGGGCGACCGTCTCGTCCTCGGTCGGCCAGGTGGCGGCCTGTCGGGCGCCCATCTCCTGGAGAACCTCTCGTCGAGCGGGATCGCCGAGCAGGCGTACGACGGCTTCGGCGAGCGCCTCCGCATCGCCGTACGGAACGAGTTCGGCCGCGTCGCCGACCAGTTCGGGGACGCCCCCGACCGCGGTCGCGACGAGCGGCACGCGCGCGTGGAGGGCCTCTTGCGCGAGGACGGAGCGGGATTCCCAACTGCTGGGCAGCAGCGCGATCTCGGCGGCCGCGAGGAGCTCCGTGATGTCGTCGCGCCGCCCGATCAGCCGGACGGGCAGTCCTTCGTCCTCGATACGGCGCTGCAGAACCGTCCGGAGCGGCCCCTCCCCCGCGATCACGAGCAGCGGCGCCGGATCGAGGTGACGCCATGCTCGTGCGGCGTCCAGCAGGGTGTCGTAACCGCGATGCCGGTCGAGGGAACCGACCGCCATGAGCAACGGGCGGTCGGTGGCGCCGAGTTCGGCCCGCGCCTTGTGCCGCAGCCGGTCGGGGTCACCCAGCTCGACCGGCGTACGCGGCGCCGGGAAGGCGACGGCGGCGAGCCGCGCGTCCCGCGCTCCCCTGCTGCGCGCCCGGTCCACGAGGTCGGAGGAGGTACCGAGGACGACAGCGGCGGCTCTCGCCACCCGCCGCTCAAGGAGCCGCAGCAGATGGGCCCGTGCCCCCTCCGCATGCGAGCGCGTGTGCCAGGTGACGACGAGCGGCACGCGCCGCCCGCTGAGCGCGAGCGCGGCCCTGAGCGCCGCGTGCAGCCCGTGCGCGTGCACGAGGTCGGCGTCCGCGCAGGCCGTCCGCAGCGCGGCCACGGAGGCGGGGTCACTGCTGCGCGGCACGGGAACGTGCTGTGCGCCCACGCCGGTGAACCCGTACGCGTGATCGGCCTCGGCTGGGGCGCACACGGTGACCCGCACGCCCCGGGCCACGAGCCCCGAAGTCAGCGACCGCACATGCGCGCTGCTGCCCGCGCTCCCGCCGCCGAGCACCTGCACGGTGCGCAGCGGCGACTGGCCGTGCGGTGAGTGGCTGCTCACGTGGCTCACGTGGCCGGGGCTCCTGGTTCGGCGTCGGACGGTCACGAAGAAACGTACAGAAGGATCGTGCAGAGGGGGGTGTACCGCACGTCGTGCTCCGCGTACTACGCCAAGGATGCCAGGCCGCACGGGCGTTCCGGGACCACCAGCGGACGACGGTCGCGACGACATGGGCAACTCGCCGGGCGCGTAGTCACTCATATGAGTGAGAAGTACCGGGGTTTTGGGCGGGCTTGAGGGCGGAACGGGGAGCAGGGTGTAGTTCTTGCGCTCCCTATGGGCGGCGACACCGGGCGCGTTGGAGCGCAGGGTGGTGAGGGCGGCGCGGGGTCAGGCCCAGGGCAGTACCGAATCCAACACCCGAGGGGCCCGCGGAGCGGGCCGGATGCGGGGGCCGCGGAGCGGTCAAAAAGGGCAGGCGGGTGGGAAACCGCCGCGGAGCGGCGAAGCTCGGACCGCGGAGCGGTCGAGGCGACGCCGCGGAGCGGCGGGGAAGTCCCCGCTACCCGTCGGAGCGCGCCGTCGCCAGCAACTCCTCCGCATGCGCCCGAGCCGTCTGCGAGTCCTCCTGCCCCGCAAGCATCCGGGACAGCTCCCTGATCCGCTCCTCGCCCTCCAGGACCTTCACCCCGGACCGCGTCACCGACCCGTCGTTCGTCTTCTCGACCAGCAACTGCCGATCGGCGAAGGCGGCCACCTGCGGCAGATGCGTCACCACGACCACCTGCGCGGTCTTGGCGAGCCGGGCCAGCCGTCGCCCGATCTCGACCGCGGCCTTGCCGCCCACACCGGCGTCGACCTCGTCGAACAGATACGTCGGCACAGGATCCGTACCCGCGAAGACGACCTCGACCGCGAGCATCACCCGCGACAGCTCACCGCCCGACGCCCCCTTGGCGATGGGCCGCGGCGGCGCCCCGGGGTGCGGGGCGAGCAACAGCTCGACCTCGTCGACGCCCGCGGGACCGTACGCGACCGTGCGCCCGCCGAGTTCCACACCCTCCGGGTCATCGGTCTGCCGGATCTCGAAGGACACGCGCGCGTGCGGCATGGCGAGCGAGGCCAGCTCGGCGGTGACCGCGGCGGCGAACCGCTCGGCGGCCTCCGTGCGGGCGTCCGTCAGCGCCTGGGCGAGCCCGCCCAGTTCGGTCCGCAGGGCGTCCCGTTCACCGGTCAGCTCGTCGATCCGCTCGTCGTCGCCTTCGAGTTCGAGGAGGCGCGCGGCACTCTGCTCGGACCATGCGAGCACGGCGTCGATGTCCTCGCCGTACTTCCGGGTCAGCTGGGTGAGCGCGGCCCGGCGTTCCTCGACCGCCGAGAGCCGCAGCGGGTCGGCGTCGAGGTCGTCGGCGTACCCGGCGAGCTCGCCCGCCACATCGCGCAGCAGGATTCCGACCTCCCCGATCCGCCCGGACAGCGCGGCGAGGGCGGAGTCGTGGGACCGTACGGCCTCCAGAGCCCGGTGCGCGCCCGCGACGAGCGTGGCGGCGTCGATGCCCTCCGGGTCCTCGGGATTGCCCGCGAGCGCGGCGTGGGCGGCCGTGGCGGCCGATGCGAGTGCCTCCGCGTGGCCGAGCCGCTCGGCCTCGGCGGCCAGCTCGACGTCCTCGCCGGCGCGCGGCTCGACCGCCTCGATCTCGTCGAGCCCGAACCGCAGCATGTCGGCTTCCTGGGCCCGTTCCCGCGCGCGCGTGGTGATCTCGTCCACCTCGGCCGAGATCGCCCGCAGCCGTCGGTACGCGCCCGCGTACTTGGCGAGCGGCACGGCGACGGCGTCGCCCGCGTACCGGTCGAGCGCCTGCCGCTGCCGGGACTGCTTGAGCAGCCCCTGCTGGTCGGTCTGCCCGTGCACGGCGACGAGCTCGTCCGCGAGCTCGGCGAGCACCCCCACCGGCACGGAGCGCCCGCCCAGGTGTGCCCGCGAGCGCCCCTCGGCCGAAACGGTACGGCTGATCAGCAGCGCCCCGTCGTCGAGTTCGGCCCCGGCCTCCTCGGCCCGTACGACGGCCGTCCCGCCCGGAGGTACGGCGATGCGCCCCTCCACGACGGCGTTCTTGGCGCCGATCCGCACCAGGGCGGGATCAGCGCGCCCGCCCAGCAGCAGCCCGAGGCTGGTGACCACCATCGTCTTGCCCGCACCGGTCTCACCCGTCACGGCGGTGAAGCCGGGCGACAGCTCGACGACAGCGTCGTCGATGACTCCGAGCGACCGTATCCGCATCTCCTCCAACACGGACACGACCTTACGAGGTCGGGACCCGGCTGTGCGACGGCACCCGCCCCCATACCGCGAAGCAGCAGGTAACGAAAGCGCTCCGAGCACCCATATCACCCACGGGAGGTACAGCGCCCCCTCAGGGGCGCGGGGAAACTGCGCGCCCAGCCGCAACGAGTCAGCAGCCGTCGAACCACGCACAGTCCCCACCCAGTGGACGCTAGTGCGGCGCCCCCCGCCACCCAGAAACGGGCAACGCGAACTTGGCCACCAGCCGATCGGTGAACGAAGCGTGGTGCAGCCGAGCCAACCGCACCGGCACAGCCCCCCGCCGAACCTCCACCCGAGCCCCCGGCGGCAACTCCACCGTCCGCCGCCCGTCACACCACAACACCCCCGGCGGGATGTGCGGCAACACCTCCACCGCGAGCACCGAGTCCGGCGAGGTCACCAACGGCTTCGCGAACAGCGCATGCGCGCTGATCGGCACCATCAGCAGCGCCTCGACCTCCGGCCACACGACAGGCCCGCCCGCGGAGAAGGCATACGCGGTCGACCCGGTAGGCGTCGCGCACACGATCCCGTCGCAGCCGAACCCCGTCACCGGCCGCCCGTCGATCTCCAGCACCACCTCAAGGAGCTTCTCGGCGCCGGCCTTCTGCACGGCCGCCTCGTTCAGCGCCCAGTCGGTGTGCACGATGTCGCCGTTGCTGTGCACGACGACATCGACGGTCATCCGCTCCTCGACCTCGTACGCCTTGGTGACGACCCGGTCGACCACCTTGTCGAGGTCGTCGCGCTCGGCCTCCGCGAGGAAGCCGACGCGCCCGAGGTTGACGCCGAGCATCGGCACCCCGGAAGCGCGGGCGAACTCGGCGCCGCGCAGCAGCGTGCCGTCACCGCCGAGCACGATCAGCAGCTCGGCGCCGTCGAGGCACTGCGGAGTCGCCTCCTTGACCAGCTCCACCTCGTCCGGCAGCGGCAGATCGGCCGCCTCCGCCTCCAGGACCCGTACGCCGATCCCGGAGCGCAACAGCCCCTGGACGACCAATTCGGCGCTGCGGATGGCTGCCGGCCGCCCGGTGTGGGCCAGCAGGAAAACAGTACGAGCTCGGGTCTGTGTCAACGCGGCCCCTCCGCCACTGCACGGTCAACGTCGGCCGGGTCGAGTTCGGGTGCCCCGGCCCGCAGCCACAGAAAGTACTCGACATTGCCCGAGGGTCCGGGCAACGGGCTTGCGGTCACACCCTGCACTCCGAGCCCCAGCTGACGGGCTCGCTCGGCCACTCCGCGCACGGCCTCCGCGCGCAGTTCGGGGCTGCGTACTACGCCGCCGCTCCCCAGCCGTTCCTTCCCCACCTCGAACTGCGGTTTCACCATCATCACCAGGTCGGCATCCGGCGCCGCGCACCCCACCAGGGCGGGCAGCACCAGTCCGAGCGGGATGAAGGACAGATCCCCGACGACAAGATCCACGGGCTCCCCATCGATCGCCTCCAACGTCAACTCGCGTACGTTCGTACGGTCCTTGACGGTGACGCGTTCATCGCTCTGAAGAGACCATGCGAGTTGTCCGTAACCGACGTCGACGGCGACGACATGGGCGGCGCCCGCGCGCAGCAGCACGTCGGTGAAGCCACCGGTGGACGCTCCGGCGTCCAGCGCCCGCCGGCCCTCGACCTTCAGCCCCTGCGGTACGAAGGCCGCCAGGGCGCCCGCGAGCTTGTGTCCGCCGCGCGAGACGTAGTCGGGGTCGCTGTCGTCCTGGGTGACCAGGATCGCGGCCGCGGTCTCCACCTGTGTGGCGGGCTTGGTCGCGAGGGTCTTGCCGACGCTGACCCGCCCCGCGGCGATCAGCTGGCTGGCGTGCTCGCGCGAGCGCGCCAGTTTCCGCCGGACCAGCTCGGCGTCGAGACGGCGGCGTGCCACTCCTGCCACGTTCGGTTCAGCTCCTGCGGTCGTACGGTGCGGGGGGCGCCGGAGGTCCCGGGCGTGCGTCGAGCGCGGTGAGCGCGTCGCGCAGCCCCCGGTGTACATCCTCGTACACCTCCAGGTGTCCGTCCGTGGCGAGGTGGTCGGCGTCGGCCAGCCGGTCGAGCTGGGCGTCGACCTCGGCGTTGCCGGTGGGGACGCGGGGCACCCCCACCGGGACCGGGGCGGCGGGTTCGTACGCGGGTTCGACCGCGGGCTCGGCATCCCGCTCACCGTCCGGCTCGGGCCCGCCCGCGAGCCGGGCGTCCGGCTCGACGCCCGGCCCGACGGCGGTCCCGGGCTCCGGTGCCCTCGCATCCTGCCGGACCTCGGTCTCCGGCCATGAGTCGCTCATGCCCCGACGCTACCGCGAAGCCCTGCGGTACCGTCGATCACGATGGCGACGATTGAGGAGTGCCGCACCGCACTCGACAAGCTCTCGGACAACATGGCGGGCGCGGAAGGCGACGTACGCAGCGCGGCGGCGCTCGACCGCTCGCTGAGCTGCCGTATCACCGACCTCGACATCACCTTCGTGGGCCGTCTCAAGGACGGCCGGATCGAGGTGCTCGACACGCTCCAGGGCCCGCCCCACGACAAGGCGCAGATACGGCTCACCATGAACGGCGACGACCTGGTCTCGATGGTGAACGGCGACCTGAACTTCGCGAAGGCCTGGGGCTCGGGCAGAGTGAAGCTGGAGGCGGGCCTGCGCGACCTGTTCCGGCTCAGGACCCTTCTGTAGCCGCCGCGGCGACCGCCTGCCCGGCCTTGGCCGTACGCGCCTTGCGCGCCGCCGGCACCACCAGCGGCGTATTCGTCTCCGGATCGTCGATGACCTGGCAGCGCAGTCCGAAGACCCGCTCGACGAGCTCGGCCGTGACGATGTCGCTCGGCGCGCCCTCGGCGATGACCTGGCCGTCGCGCAGGGCGATGAGGTGGGTGGCGTACCGGGCCGCGTGGTTGAGGTCGTGCAGCACGGCGACCAGCGTGCGGCCCTGCTCCTCGTGGAGCTCCGCGCACAGGTCGAGCACGTCGATCTGGTGCTGGATGTCGAGGTAGGTGGTCGGTTCGTCGAGGAGCAGCAGCGGGGTCTGCTGCGCGAGTGCCATCGCGATCCACACGCGCTGCCGCTGGCCACCCGACAATTCGTCGACATAGCGATCGGCCAGCTCAGCGACCCCGGTCGAGGCCATCGACTCCTGCACGACCCGCTCGTCCTCCACCGACCACTGGCGCAGCAGCCCCTGGTGCGGATAGCGGCCCCGGCCGACCAGGTCACCGACGGTGATCCCGTCCGGCGCGATCGACGACTGCGGCAGCAGCCCCAGCGTCCTGGCCACCTTCTTGGCGGGCATCGACTGGATGACCTGCCCGTCGAGGAGCACCCGGCCCTCGGAGGGCTTGAGCATCCGCGAAAGGGCGCGCAGCAGCGTGGACTTGCCGCAGGCGTTCGGGCCGACGATCACGGTGAAGGAGTTGTCGGGGATCTCCACCGACAGCTTCTCCGCGATGACGCGCTGGTCGTAGCCGAGGGTGACGTTGTCGGCGGACAGGCGGTTCACAGTGCTCCTTTGATTGTTCGGCCCGCTGTTGTCGGCGCTCATATCCGGCCCGCCTTGCGCTCGGTGACGAGCAGCCACAGCAGATAGACGCCGCCGAGGACACCGGTCACGACGCCGACGGGCAGCTGATCGGCGCCGAAGGCCCGCTGCGAGGTCCAGTCCGCGACGATCAGCAGGGTCGCGCCCATGCACATCGACGGCACCAGGTTCGGTCCGGGCGACCGGGTCAGCCGCCGGGCGAGCTGCGGCGCGGTGAGCGCCACGAAACCGACCGGGCCCGCGGCCGCGGTGGCGCCCGCGGTCAGCAGTACGGCGGACAGCATCAGCAGCAGTCGTACGCGCTCGACGCGCACCCCGAGGGCGTACGAGACGTCGTCGCCCATCTCCAGCATGCGCAGCCCTCGCGCGTTGCCCAGGACGAGCGGCACGAGGACGGCGCACATGATGAGCAGCGGCCAGACCTGGGCCCAGTCACGGCCGTTGAGCGAGCCGGTCATCCAGACGATCGCGCGGGCCGCGTCGACGATGTCGGCCTTGGTGAGCAGATAGCCGTTGACCGCCGTAACGATCGCGGAGACACCGATGCCGACCAGGACCAGTCGATACCCGTGCACCCCTTGCTTCCACGCGAGCAGATAGATGGCGAGCCCGGTCACGAGTCCGCCGACGAGCGCCCCGAGGGCGACCTGGGTCGCGGTCCCGGAGAACAGCACGATCATGATGAGCGCGCCGGCCGTCGAGCCCTGTCCGAGGCCGAGCACGTCCGGGCTGCCCAGCGGATTGCGGGAGATGGACTGGAAGAGCGCCCCGCCGAGCCCGAGCGAGGCCCCGACGAGCAGGCCGACGAGGACCCGCGGCAGCCGCAGTTCGTTGACGATGAACTCCTGGCCGGCGTTTCCGTTGCCGACCAGCGTCTTGAGGACGTCGCCGGCCGGGATCGGGAAGTCGCCGGTACCGATCAGCACCACACTCGCGGTGAGAGCGGCCACCAGCAGCAGCACGACGACGGTGAACGCCCGGACGTCGAGCCGGACGGAGAGACCGCCGCGCGCACGGACTGCCCTGATGGCGGGAGTCGGCTTACGTGTGGTCGTCACAGCTGCGCCGTCCTCCGTCGCCGTACGAGAAAGATGAAGACCGGGCCGCCGAGAACCGCGGTGACGATACCCACCTGAAGCTCCGCAGGCCGGGCGACCATCCGCCCGACCACATCGGCACCGAGCAGCAGCACCGGCGACAGGACGGTGGCGTACGGCAGGATCCAGCGCAGGTCGGGCCCCGTGAAGGACCGGACGACGTGCGTGACCATCAGTCCGACGAACACGATCGGTCCGCAGGCGGCGGTCGCCGCGCCGCACAGCACGGTGGCGGCGGCCATGGACAGGGCGCGGGTGCGGTTCAGATGGGCGCCGAGCGCGCGGGCGGTGTCGTCGCCCATGGCCACCGCGTTCAGCGGCCGGGCGAGGGCCAGCGCGACGATCGTGCCGACCGCCAGGAACGGCAGTACCTGCTTGATGGTCGTGTCGGTGGCCGAGGCCAGCGAACCGACCGTCCAGAAGCGCATCTTGCCGAGCGCCGCATCGTCCATGATCATCACGGCCTGGAGGTAGCCGTAAAGGGCGGCGGAGATCGCGGTGCCGGCCAGCGCGAGCCGCACCGGCGTCGCACCCCGGCTGCCGCCCAGGAACCAGACCAGCGCGCCGACCGCGGCCGCTCCGAAGAAGGCGAACCAGACGTAGCCGCTCAGACTCGTGACGCCGAAGTACGTGATGGCGGTGACTACGGCGGCGGACGCGCCCGCGTTGATGCCGAGCAGCCCGGGATCCGCCAACGGATTGCGGGTGAGCGCCTGGAGGACCGCGCCGGACAACCCGAGCGCCGCGCCGACCAGCAGCCCCAGGACGGTACGGGAGATCCGGTCGGCGACCACGACGTCGGCGTACGTCCCCGAGTCGTGGAACAGGCCGTGCCAGACCTGGTCCAGCGGCAGCGCTTTCGCACCGATCGCGACGCTCGCCAGCGCGACGAGCACCAGGACACCCACGGACGCGAGGAGCCCAAAGACACGTATCGCCCGGCGGGTTGGGGGCGCGGGGGCGGTCTCCGCGCGCTGTTCGGGAGGACTGTCGACCAACACGAGGTTAGGTTAGCCTACCCTCGCACGGCGGCTCGATCCCCTGTCACCGCTGATGAGCGGCGCGAGCCACCGCCGAGGGGCAACACGAGCCACCGCCGATGAACGACACGCACGAGCCGCCCATGCGTTCACCACCCGAGCCGCGCCGGCGCCGCCCCCTCCGCACTCAAAGCCCCAGCCGCGCCAGCGCCTTCCCCCCGTCCAGCTCGTACGCCCCGTCCCCGGCCGCCGTCCACGCCGCCGCGCACAGCGCCCGCAGCCCGTCGATGGCCTCGCCGTCGCCCTCCAGCTCCAGCCGCTCCCGCCCTGCCGTCGCCGTCCAGCCGCCGCAGCGGAACCCTTCGCCCGCCTCGACGACATCCGGCTGCCCGGTGAGCAGACCGCGCAGATCCGCGTCGACATACGTCGGCCGGTGCTGCGGCGGGGCGGCGAGAAGCTGCGCGCCGTCCGTCACCCCGGTGAGCACGAGCAGCGAGTCCACCTCGCCGTTGAACGCGCCCTCGATGTCCGTGTCCAGCCGGTCACCGACCACCAGCGGCCGCTTCGCCCCGGTCCGCAGGATCGTCTCGCGGTGCATCGGGGGCAGCGGCTTGCCCGCCACCTGCGGCTCGGCGCCCGTGGCGATCCGTACGACCTCCACCGCCGCACCGTTCCCCGGGGCGATTCCGCGCGCGCTGGGGATCGTCAGATCGGTGTTGGAGGCGAACCACGGCACCCCGCGCGCGATGGCGTAGCTCGCTTCCGCGAAGCGTCCCCAAGGAAGATCCGCACCGCCGAACCCCTGGACGACCGCCGCCGGATCGTCGTCCGCCGACTCGACCGGCTCAAGGCCGCGCTCGCGCAGCGCGACGCGCAGCCCCTCTCCGCCGATGACCAGCACGCGCGCGCCGGCGGGCACCTGCTCGCTGATGAGCCGGGCCGCGGCCTGCGCCGAGGTGATGACGTCCGAGGCCCCCGTCGGTATCCCCAGCTCCGTCAGGTGGGCGGCCACGGCGTCCGGCGTCCGCAGCGCGTTGTTCGTGACGTACGCGAGGTGCATCCCGCCCGAGCGGGCCGTGCCGAGGGACTCCACGGCGTACGCGATCGCGTTACCGCCCGCGTACACCACCCCGTCCAGGTCGAGCAGCGCCGTGTCGTACGCCTCGCTCAGGGCCTGGCCACTGCCGTCGGGCCGCGTCCTGACGGTCTGGCTCATTACACATCGCTCCTCGTTCGATCTCTTTCCCCCGATCATCGCGCATGCCACTGACACACTTACGATGCCTGAATGAACTATGCAGGTCCCGCGGAGGCAACACCGGCGCGCAGCGGCCTCGATCTGACCCCGTTCCGGGGCCTGCGCTACGACCCCGACCGGGTCGGCAGCCTGGCCGCCGTGACATCCCCGCCGTACGACGTCGTCGTACGGCCCGACGGCCTGCTCGAACTCGAATCCGCCGACCCGCACAACATCGTCCGGCTGATCCTCCCCCAGGACGGCACCCCCACCGCCCGCAACCAACAGGCGGCCGAAACCCTGCGCCTCTGGCTGTCGGAAGGCGTCCTGACCACCGACCCCGAGCCGGGCCTGTACGTGTACGAGCAACGCGACGGCGACATGCTGCAACGCGGCATCATCGGCGCCCTGCGCCTGTCGGAGCCGTCGGACTGCGTCGTCCTCCCGCACGAGGACGTGATGCCGCACGTCATCGCGGACCGCGCGGCCCTGATGCGCGCCACCTCCGCCAACCTCGAACCCCTGCTGCTGACCTACCGCGGCAACGGTTCCCGGGTCGGCACGGCCGCCGTCATCGAGCGCACCGCCGAGCGCCCGCCGCTGTTGTCGACCACCACGGAGGACGGCTTCAGCCACCGTCTGTGGGCGGTCACCCATCCGGCCGAGCTGGCCGAGATCCAGACAGATCTCCACCACCACCAGGCGCTCATCGCCGACGGCCACCACCGCTGGGCGACGTATCTGCGTCTACGCGCGGAGCACCCGTCCCCCAGCCCCTGGGACTACGGCCTGGTCCTCCTGGTGGACACCGCGCGCTATCCGCTCCGCGTCCGCGCTATCCACCGCCTGCTGCACCGCCTGCCGGTCGCCGACGCGCTCAACGCCCTCACGGGCTCCTTCCGGGTACGCCACCTCGACGTCCCCCTCGCCGAAGCCCTGGAGACCCTCGCCACGGCGGCCTCCGAGGGCAACGCCTTCCTGCTCGCGGGCGACGGCGCGTTCCACCTGGTCGACCGCCCGGACCCCGGCCTCCTCGCCCGCACGATCCCGGCCGACCACCCCGAGGCCTGGCGCACCCTGGACGCGACGGTCCTGCACGCCACGCTCCTCGACCACGTCTGGGACATCCCGGAGGACTCGCCCGCGCACATCGCGTACATCCACGACACGACCGCCACGGTCGAGAAGGCGGAGCGCGACGGCGGCACGGCCGTCCTCATGTACCCGGTCCGCGAGGAGGTCGTACGCGACCTCGCCCGCCAGGGCGTCACGATGCCCCGCAAGTCGACGTCGTTCGGCCCCAAGCCGGCGTCGGGGCTGGTGCTGCGGGAGCTGTCGCGCTGACCCCCTGAAACGCCCACGGGCGGCGGGACTCCTTCCGGAATCCCGCCGCCCGTGTGTATCTACGTACGCCTGCTTCTGCTGTTTTTACGTACGCCCGGCGTCAGCTCTGAGGAGCGTCGCCCTCTTCGTCCTCGTCGTCCTCAACGTCGCCGTCGCCGTCGACCGAGGCCTGCGCGGCCTGAGGAGTCTCTTCCTCGGCGTCGGCCTCGTCTTCTTCGTCGCCGTCTTCTTCGTCGTCGATTTCGACCTCGTCGTCGTCCTCGTCCTCGTCGTCGAACTCGTCCTTGGACTCGGACTCGGACTCGATCTCCGGCTCGGACTTGGCCTCCGGCTCCGCCTCGTCCTCATCCTCGACGAGCACGTCGACGAACTCCACGCCGTCCAGCTCGGCAAGGCGGTCGGACGCGTCCGTGCTGCCGTCCTTGTCGGACTCGACAGCCTTCGCGAACCACTCGCGTGCCTCGCCCTCACGACCGGCGGCGAGGAGCGCGTCGGCGTACGCGTAACGCAGTCGCGCGGTCCACGGCTGTACGGAGTTCGAGGCGAGCTCCGGGCTCTGGAGGGTCACGATGGCGGCATCCAGCTGCCCCATGTCCCGCCGCGCACCGGCGGCCACGAGCCGCATCTCGACCTGACCGGCCTTGTCCAGCTTCTGCACCTCGGGCGCGCCGGCCATGTCCAGCGCCTTCTCGGGCCGACCCAGACCGCGCTCACAGTCCGCCATGACGGGCCACAGCTCCACGCTGCCGGTCATCCGCCGCGCGGCCCGGAACTCGGCGAGCGCCTCGCTGTACTTCTGGCTCGCGTACGCGGCGAAACCGGCCGCCTCGCGTACGGCGGCGACACGCGACGCCAGGCGCAGGGCGATCTTCGAGTACGCGTACGCACCCTCGGGGTCCTCGTCGATGAGCCGGGCAACCATCACCAGGTTCCGTGAGACATCCTCGGCAAGCCCCTTGGGCAGGCTCTGGAGCTCCTGCCGTACGTCCTTGTCGATCTCCTCACCCGTGACGTCGTCAGGGATCGGCAGCCGCTTGATCGGCTCGCGGTCACGGTCCCGCTCGTCGCGGCCACGGAAACCGCCGCCGCGCCGGTCGTCGCCCCCGCGGTCGTCACGACCACGGAAGCCACCGGGGCGCCCGCCTCGGTCGTCACGACGCGGGCCACCGCGTCCGCGGTCGTCACGTCCGCGGTCATCGCGGCCACGGTCGTCGCGGCCACGGAAGCCGCCGCCACCACGGTTGTCGTCACGACGGTCGTCACGGCGGTCGTCACGCCGGAAGTCGCTGCGGTCGTCACGGCGGAAGGCCGGACGGTCACCGCTGTCCCTGCGGTCGTCACGCCGGAAGTCGCCGCGGTCGTCACGGCGGAAGGCCGGACGGTCACCGCCGCCACCACGGTTGTCATCACGGCGATCATCGCGACGGAAGCCACCACGGTCGCCGCTGTCACGACGATCGTCACGCCGGTCATCACGACGGTCGTCCCGGCGGTCGTCCCGGCGGAAGCCGCCACCGCCACGGTTGTCATCGCGGCGGAAACCACCACGGTCATCATCACGGCGCGGCCCGCTGGGACGGTCGTCACGCCGGAAGTCACCGCGGTCGTCGCGACGGAAGCCACCACGATCGCCACCACCACGGTTGTCATCGCGACGGAAGGCCGGACGGTCGCCGCTGTCACGACGATCATCGCGGCGGTCATCACGCCTGTCGTCACGGCGGAAGGCCGGACGGTCACCGCTGTCCCTGCGGTCGTCACGCCGGAAGTCGCCGCGGTCGTCGCGACGGAAGCCGCCACGGTCACCGCCGCCACCACGGTTGTCATCACGGCGATCATCGCGACGGAAGCCACCACGGTCGCCGCTGTCACGACGATCGTCACGCCGGTCATCCCGACGGTCGTCCCGACGGAAGCCGCCGCCACGGTTGTCATCACGGCGCGGACCGCTGGGACGGTCGTCCCGGCGGAAGCCGCCGCGGTCGTCGTCACGACGGGCGGCAGGACGGTCGCCGTCCCGGCGGAAGCCGCCACGGTCGCGATCATCACGGCTGGGTCCGCTGGGGCGGTCGTCGCGACGGAACGGCGGGCGCCCACCGCGATCGCCACCGCCACTGCCACCGCCACGATTGTCATCGCGACGGAAGCCGCCACCGCCACGGTTGTCATCACGGCGCGGACCGCTGGGACGGTCGTCCCGGCGGAAGCCACCGCGGTCACCGCCTCGATCACCATCACGGCGGTCGTCGCGGCGGAAACCACCGCGGTCGGACCCGCCCCGGTCGTTGTCGCGGCGCGGGCCCCCGCGGTAGCCGCCGCGGTCACCACTGTCCCGGCGGCGCTGGTCGCGCTCCGGTCGCTCATCGGGAGAGTTGGTGGACATGGGTGACTCCTGTCTTCGGTACCGCAAGTCATTCTCGCGCAGCCAGGTACTCGGCGCGCTTCGGAAAAACAAAAAAGGACCTCTGGTCCCAGCGAGTCGCTGGGACCAGAGGTCCTCCAAATATTGTTCGGCGGCGTCCTACTCTCCCACAGGGTCCCCCCTGCAGTACCATCGGCGCTGTGAGGCTTAGCTTCCGGGTTCGGAATGTAACCGGGCGTTTCCCTCACGCTATGACCACCGAAACCCTAATGGTTTCGAGCGAACAAGCACACTTTTCAGTTGAATGTTCTGCTCTGGCCGACAACGGTTCGTTGTCTCAGAACTAACACAGTGGACGCGAGCAACTGAGGACAAGCCCTCGGCCTATTAGTACCAGTCACCTCCACCCGTTACCGGGCTTCCAGATCTGGCCTATCAACCCAGTCGTCTACTGGGAGCCTTACCCTCTCAAGGAGGTGGGAATACTCATCTCGAAGCAGGCTTCCCGCTTAGATGCTTTCAGCGGTTATCCCTCCCGAACGTAGCCAACCAGCCATGCCCTTGGCAGGACAACTGGCACACCAGAGGTTCGTCCGTCCCGGTCCTCTCGTACTAGGGACAGCCCTTCTCAATATTCCTGCGCGCGCAGCGGATAGGGACCGAACTGTCTCACGACGTTCTAAACCCAGCTCGCGTACCGCTTTAATGGGCGAACAGCCCAACCCTTGGGACCGACTCCAGCCCCAGGATGCGACGAGCCGACATCGAGGTGCCAAACCATCCCGTCGATATGGACTCTTGGGGAAGATCAGCCTGTTATCCCCGGGGTACCTTTTATCCGTTGAGCGACGGCGCTTCCACAAGCCACCGCCGGATCACTAGTCCCGACTTTCGTCCCTGCTCGACCCGTCGGTCTCACAGTCAAGCTCCCTTGTGCACTTACACTCAACACCTGATTACCAACCAGGCTGAGGGAACCTTTGGGCGCCTCCGTTACTCTTTAGGAGGCAACCGCCCCAGTTAAACTACCCATCAGACACTGTCCCTGATCCGGATCACGGACCCAGGTTAGACATCCAGCACGACCAGACTGGTATTTCAACGACGACTCCACAAACACTGGCGTGCCTGCTTCAAAGTCTCCCAGCTATCCTACACAAGCCGAACCGAACACCAATATCAAACTGTAGTAAAGGTCCCGGGGTCTTTCCGTCCTGCTGCGCGAAACGAGCATCTTTACTCGTAGTGCAATTTCACCGGGCCTATGGTTGAGACAGTCGAGAAGTCGTTACGCCATTCGTGCAGGTCGGAACTTACCCGACAAGGAATTTCGCTACCTTAGGATGGTTATAGTTACCACCGCCGTTTACTGGCGCTTAAGTTCTCAGCTTCGCCACCCCGAAGAGTGACTAACCGGTCCCCTTAACGTTCCAGCACCGGGCAGGCGTCAGTCCGTATACATCGCCTTACGGCTTCGCACGGACCTGTGTTTTTAGTAAACAGTCGCTTCTCGCTGGTCTCTGCGGCCACCCCCAGCTCAGGAAGTAAATTCCCTCACCGGTGATGGCCCCCCTTCTCCCGAAGTTACGGGGGCATTTTGCCGAGTTCCTTAACCATAGTTCACCCGAACGCCTCGGTATTCTCTACCTGACCACCTGAGTCGGTTTAGGGTACGGGCCGCCATGAAACTCGCTAGAGGCTTTTCTCGACAGCATAGGATCATCCACTTCACCACAATCGGCTCGGCATCAGGTCTCAGCCTCATGTGCGACGGATTTGCCTATCGCACGGCCTACACCCTTACCCCGGGACAACCACCGCCCGGGATGGACTACCTTCCTGCGTCACCCCATCACTCACCTACTACCACCTTGGGTCGGCGGCTCCACCACTCCCCTCAACTCCGAAGAGATCGGGGCGGCTTCACGGCCTTAGCATTAATGGGCTCGATGTTTGACGCTTCACAGCGGGTACCGGAATATCAACCGGTTATCCATCGACTACGCCTGTCGGCCTCGCCTTAGGTCCCGACTTACCCTGGGCAGATCAGCTTGACCCAGGAACCCTTAGTCAATCGGCGCACACGTTTCTCACGTGTGTATCGCTACTCATGCCTGCATTCTCACTCGTGAACCGTCCACCACTGCCTTCCGGCGCGGCTTCACCCGGCACACGACGCTCCCCTACCCATCCATACGGGCGTTGGCCCTATTGTATGAATGACACGACTTCGGCGGTACGCTTGAGCCCCGCTACATTGTCGGCGCGGAATCACTAGACCAGTGAGCTATTACGCACTCTTTCAAGGGTGGCTGCTTCTAAGCCAACCTCCTGGTTGTCTCTGCGACTCCACATCCTTTCCCACTTAGCGTACGCTTAGGGGCCTTAGTCGATGCTCTGGGCTGTTTCCCTCTCGACCATGGAGCTTATCCCCCACAGTCTCACTGCCGCGCTCTCACTTACCGGCATTCGGAGTTTGGCTAAGGTCAGTAACCCGGTAGGGCCCATCGCCTATCCAGTGCTCTACCTCCGGCAAGAAACACACGACGCTGCACCTAAATGCATTTCGGGGAGAACCAGCTATCACGGAGTTTGATTGGCCTTTCACCCCTAACCACAGGTCATCCCCCAGGTTTTCAACCCTGGTGGGTTCGGTCCTCCACGACCTCTTACAGCCGCTTCAACCTGCCCATGGCTAGATCACTCCGCTTCGGGTCTTGAGCGCGCTACTAAATCGCCCTATTCGGACTCGCTTTCGCTACGGCTTCCCCACACGGGTTAACCTCGCAACACACCGCAAACTCGCAGGCTCATTCTTCAAAAGGCACGCAGTCACGACGCATTGAGTAAACTCAATGCGCGACGCTCCCACGGCTTGTAGGCACACGGTTTCAGGTACTATTTCACTCCGCTCCCGCGGTACTTTTCACCATTCCCTCACGGTACTATCCGCTATCGGTCACCAGGGAATATTTAGGCTTAGCGGGTGGTCCCGCCAGATTCACACGGGATTTCTCGGGCCCCGTGCTACTTGGGTGTCTCTCAAACGAGCCGCTGATGTTTCGACTACGGGGGTCTTACCCTCTACGCCGGACCTTTCGCATGTCCTTCGCCTACATCAACGGTTTCTGACTCGTCTCACAGCCGGCAGACTGTGAAAGAGAGATCCCACAACCCCACATGCGCAACCCCTGCCGGGTCTCACACGCATATGGTTTGGCCTCATCCAGTTTCGCTCGCCACTACTCCCGGAATCACGGTTGTTTTCTCTTCCTGCGGGTACTGAGATGTTTCACTTCCCCGCGTTCCCTCCACATACCCTATGTGTTCAGGTATGGGTGACAGCCCATGACGACTGCCGGGTTTCCCCATTCGGAAACCCCCGGATCAAAGCCTGGTTGACGGCTCCCCGGGGACTATCGTGGCCTCCCACGTCCTTCATCGGTTCCTGGTGCCAAGGCATCCACCGTGCGCCCTTAAAAACTTGGCCACAGATGCTCGCGTCCACTGTGCAGTTCTCAAACAACGACCAACCACCCATCACCCTGCCCTACTGGGCAAGTTCACTGGGGCCGGCACTGAAGGCAGCCGTATCGGCCGTACCTTCAGACACCCAACAGCGTGCCCGACACCCTCGCCACTCGTGATCAGCTTTCCACGCCCCGAAGGACAGTACTCACAGCCCGAGATGACTGACGGTGCCGAATAATCAACGTTCCACCCATGAGCAACCAGCACCGGACATTCGCCGATGTACTGGCCTCTGACCTCACCCCGGAGGGATCGGTAAGAAGTGCTCCTTAGAAAGGAGGTGATCCAGCCGCACCTTCCGGTACGGCTACCTTGTTACGACTTCGTCCCAATCGCCAGTCCCACCTTCGACAGCTCCCTCCCACAAGGGGTTGGGCCACCGGCTTCGGGTGTTACCGACTTTCGTG
This sequence comes from Streptomyces sp. NBC_00775, assembly GCF_036347135.1. Taxonomy (NCBI): domain Bacteria; kingdom Bacillati; phylum Actinomycetota; class Actinomycetes; order Kitasatosporales; family Streptomycetaceae; genus Streptomyces; species Streptomyces sp. NBC_00775. Next base: position 8,441,236 of record NZ_CP108938.1, on the reverse strand, counting down.
ACGTGACGGGCGGTGTGTACAAGGCCCGGGAACGTATTCACCGCAGCAATGCTGATCTGCGATTACTAGCAACTCCGACTTCATGGGGTCGAGTTGCAGACCCCAATCCGAACTGAGACAGGCTTTTTGAGATTCGCTCCGCCTCGCGGCTTCGCAGCTCTTTGTACCTGCCATTGTAGCACGTGTGCAGCCCAAGACATAAGGGGCATGATGACTTGACGTCGTCCCCACCTTCCTCCGAGTTGACCCCGGCAGTCTCCTGTGAGTCCCCATCACCCCGAAGGGCATGCTGGCAACACAGAACAAGGGTTGCGCTCGTTGCGGGACTTAACCCAACATCTCACGACACGAGCTGACGACAGCCATGCACCACCTGTACACCGACCACAAGGGGGCGACCATCTCTGGCCGTTTCCGGTGTATGTCAAGCCTTGGTAAGGTTCTTCGCGTTGCGTCGAATTAAGCCACATGCTCCGCTGCTTGTGCGGGCCCCCGTCAATTCCTTTGAGTTTTAGCCTTGCGGCCGTACTCCCCAGGCGGGGAACTTAATGCGTTAGCTGCGGCACCGACGACGTGGAATGTCGCCAACACCTAGTTCCCACCGTTTACGGCGTGGACTACCAGGGTATCTAATCCTGTTCGCTCCCCACGCTTTCGCTCCTCAGCGTCAGTAATGGCCCAGAGATCCGCCTTCGCCACCGGTGTTCCTCCTGATATCTGCGCATTTCACCGCTACACCAGGAATTCCGATCTCCCCTACCACACTCTAGCTAGCCCGTATCGAATGCAGACCCGGGGTTAAGCCCCGGGCTTTCACACCCGACGTGACAAGCCGCCTACGAGCTCTTTACGCCCAATAATTCCGGACAACGCTTGCGCCCTACGTATTACCGCGGCTGCTGGCACGTAGTTAGCCGGCGCTTCTTCTGCAGGTACCGTCACTTTCGCTTCTTCCCTGCTGAAAGAGGTTTACAACCCGAAGGCCGTCATCCCTCACGCGGCGTCGCTGCATCAGGCTTTCGCCCATTGTGCAATATTCCCCACTGCTGCCTCCCGTAGGAGTCTGGGCCGTGTCTCAGTCCCAGTGTGGCCGGTCGCCCTCTCAGGCCGGCTACCCGTCGTCGCCTTGGTGAGCCACTACCTCACCAACAAGCTGATAGGCCGCGGGCTCATCCTTCACCGCCGGAGCTTTTAACCCCCACCCATGCGGGCAGAAGTGTTATCCGGTATTAGACCCCGTTTCCAGGGCTTGTCCCAGAGTGAAGGGCAGATTGCCCACGTGTTACTCACCCGTTCGCCACTAATCCACCCCGAAGGGCTTCATCGTTCGACTTGCATGTGTTAAGCACGCCGCCAGCGTTCGTCCTGAGCCAGGATCAAACTCTCCGTGAATGTTTACCCGTAATCGGGTGGACACCACGAGAGCGGAACCAAGGGGAGGAATAATCCCCTCGGTTCACAGCGTCCTCGCTGTGCGCCTACCGAACATCGTCCGGCAGGACTTTTTCAAAGGAACCTCGTCCCAGCCGATCGGCCGGAGACGGGGTATCAACATATCTGGCGTTGATTTTTGGCACGCTGTTGAGTTCTCAAGGAACGGACGCTTCCTTTGTACTCACCCTCTCGGGCTTTCCTCCGGGCGCTTCCCTTCGGTCTTGCGTTTCCGACTCTATCAGACTCTTTCGTGTCTGATTCCCGGTCGGCGGGAGTTTGTCTTCCGGCTTTGAGCGCTTTCGCCTCGCGGCCTTTCGACATTCACTACGTTAGCCGATTCCCTCCGCAACTCATAATCGAGTTCCGCGAGTTCGAATTCAGACATGCAGGCACGCCGAATTCGCCCCCGCTGAGGGGAAGACGTAGGTAGTGGGTTGGCCACTTCCGGCTGCAGGCTGAACGCCGTACCCGGTTCAAGCGGCTCGGGCTACATTACGGATCCCCCAGAGACGAGTCAAGTTGAGCGACGGCGTGGCGCATGGGCTCGATAAGGGCTCACCGTCGGGTCGTTGGCGATCCAGAAGCGCCATGGGTGGACGCCTCCGTCGCCGGCCACTCCGGTGCGCGGACCGCTGCGTACCTGGTCGGAGTGGACGGGGGTGCCCGTCAGGAGGGTCAGTGGGGAACCCTCGGGGGCGCAGGCATCCGTGCCGTCCAGCGACCGGTCCACCCCGAGGGCCGTGGCGAGTCGTGCGGGCCCTTTGGCCAGTTCTTTGTCATTTCGGGCCGAGAGTCGACGTTTACGGGCGAGCTCGGCGCCTTCGGTGACCTCGCCGGCCCGGAGCAGGACCGCGCTGGCCCAGCCGCCCGGACCACAGACCAGGTTCATGCAGTGCCACATGCCGTAGGTGAAGTAGACGTACACATGCCCAGGGGGACCGAACATCACGTCATTGCGGGCCGTGCGGCCGCGATAGGCGTGGGAGCCGGGGTCGTTCGGGCCGTCGTACGCCTCTACTTCTGTGAGGCGGAGTTCGATCGGACCGTCGGGGGTGGTGCGTACGAGGATGCGCCCCAGGAGGTCGGGGGCGACGTCCAGTACGGGGCGGTCGAAGAAGTCACGCGTGAGGGGCGTACGGTCAGGGGCCGCGATCATGGCGTCCGAGCGTAGTCCAGACGGGTGCGTGTCGACGGGGTGGTCAGGGAGCGTCCCCCTTGTAAGGGTGAGGGCGCGGAACCGACCGCGGTCGGATCGCGTTTGTAGGGATCAAGGAATACAGACGGACACGGCAGAGGGAACAGGCGTTGCCTGGGGAGGAAGTGACATGGGGTTCAAGCGGCTGCTTGCGAGCATGGGGGCCGGTGGGGCTTCGGTCGAGACGGTGCTGACGGAGGTCAACACCGTTCCGGGCGGCGTCGTGCAGGGTGAGGTGCGGATCCAGGGCGGGTCGGTGAACCAGGCGATCGAGGGTCTGTCGGTCGGTCTGCAGGCCAAGGTCGAGGTCGAGGGCCACGACGACCAGGAGTACAAGCAGGACATCGAGTTCACGAAGCTGCGGCTCGGCGGGGCCTTCGAGCTCCAGGCGGGCGCGGTGCACGCGGTGCCGTTCGGGCTGGAGATCCCGTGGGAGACGCCGATCACCACGATCGACGGTCAGCCGCTGCGGGGCATGCACATCGGTGTGACCACGGAGCTGGAGATCGCGCGAGCCATCGACTCGAGTGACCTGGACCCGATCAACGTGCACCCGCTGCCCGCGCAGCAGGCGATCCTGAACGCCTTCATCCAGCTGGGCTTCCGCTTCAAGAACGCGGACATGGAGCGCGGCCACATCCGGGGGACGCGGCAGAAGCTGCCGTTCTACCAGGAGATCGAGTTCTTCCCGCCGTCGCAGTACCGCGGGCTGAACCAGGTGGAGCTGAGCTTCGTCGCGGACGACCGCGAGATGGACGTCATCCTGGAGATGGACAAGAAGCCGGGCCTCTTCACCGAGGGCAGCGACTCGTACCGCTCCTTCAAGGTGGGTCTGCACGACTACCAGGGCACGGACTGGGCGGCGTATCTGAACCAGTGGCTGTCGGAGGTCGGCAGCAAGCGCAGCTGGTTCTAGGCTCGGGTCGGGCGATTTGCGCGTTCCGGAACCGCCCGGCAACCATCCAGGAACCGATCAGGAGGTACCGAGGTGACCGAGCTCAAGCGGCCGCCGCTCCCCCACGACTTCCATCCGACCGTGCCGTCCTTCACGGTCACGAGCGAGGACGTCGAGCCGGGCGCGACGCTGAAGGATTCTCAGGTCTACGCGGCCGGGAACACCTCGCCTCAGCTGCGCTGGGAGGGCTTCCCGGCGGAGACCAAGAGTTTCGCCGTGACGTGCTTCGATCCGGACGCCCCGACCGGGAGCGGATTCTGGCACTGGGTGGTGTTCGACATCCCGGCGTCGGTCACCGAGCTGCCCACGGGCGCGGGGAGCGGGAAGTTCGACGGGCTTCCCGAGGGCGTGGTGCAGGTGCGCAACGACTACGGGTCGAAGGACTTCGGTGGTGCCGCGCCGCCGCCCGGGGACCCTGCCCACCGCTATGTGTTCACGGTGTACGCGGTCGATCAGGAGAAGCTCGGTCCGGACTCGGACGTGTCGCCTGCCGTGGTGGGCTTCAATCTGCGGTTCCACACGCTGGCGCGCGCCCAGCTGATCGGTGAGTACGCGTCCGGCGCGTAAGGCACCCTCCCGAGACAGACGTTCATTGAACGTTTGCCCGCCTCTGGTCTTGGAAGTGATCAGAGGCGGGCATTTTTTATTGCGTTGTCCATCTCGGCGCGCCCGGCCAGAGTTGATCCAAGCCTGCCAGGGGGTGGGCCGGTGCACACAGGAGGTGGGCTGGATGCGGGACACGCTGGTACTGAACGCGAGCTTTGAGCCGCTGTCGACGGTGACGTTGAACCGAGCCGTCGTTCTGGTGCTGCAGGACAAGGCTGTCGTGGAGCAGGCCCACCCCGAACTCCGTATGCGCGGAGCCGCGCTCGACATACCCGTGCCTCGGGTGATCAGGCTCTGCCGCTATGTCAGGGTGCCGTTCCGAAGACAAGCGCCGTGGTCGAGGCGCGGTGTTCTGGTACGGGACAGGCACCGGTGCGCGTACTGCGGAAGGCGGGCGACGACGGTCGACCACGTGGTGCCGCGCGCGCAGGGTGGTCAGGACGCCTGGCTGAATACGGTCGCGTCCTGTGCGGAGGACAATCACCGCAAGGCGGCCCGTACGCCGGAGCAGGCGGGGATGCCGCTGCTGTGGCAGCCGTTCGAGCCGACACCCGCCGACGCGATGTTGCTGGCGCTCGGCCAGGACGACTTCGACGCGCTGCCGGAGTGGCTGGCTCAGCCGGCGGCCTAGCTCGTACGACGATGGGGCCCACCTCCCTGCGGAGGTGGGCCCCATCGTCGTACGACATCAGTCGGTGACGGACGGCTTTTCGCGGCGCTCTGTGCCGCCGTTGCCCGAACCGCCGCCCATGGGGCCGAAGTTGCCCATGGCGCCGCTGAGTCCCTTGAGGGCGTCGCCGATTTCGCTGGGGACGATCCAGAGCTTGTTGGCGTCGCCCTCGGCGATCTTGGGGAGCATCTGGAGGTACTGGTAGGCGAGGAGCTTCTGGTCGGCGTCGCCGGCGTGGATGGACTCGAAGACCGTACGGATGGCCTGGGCCTCGCCCTCGGCGCGCAGTGCGGCGGCCTTGGCCTCGCCTTCGGCGCGCAGGATGGCGGACTGCTTCTCACCTTCGGCGGTGAGGATCTGCGACTGGCGGATACCTTCGGCGGTGAGGATCGCGGCGCGCTTGTCACGGTCGGCGCGCATCTGCTTCTCCATCGAGTCCTGGATGGAGGTGGGCGGTTCGATCGCCTTGAGCTCGACGCGGTTGACGCGGATGCCCCACTTGCCGGTGGCCTCGTCGAGGACGCCGCGCAGGGCCGCGTTGATCTCCTCGCGGGAGGTCAGGGTCCGCTCCAGGTCCATGCCGCCGATGATGTTGCGCAGGGTGGTGACAGTGAGCTGCTCGATCGCCTGGATGTAGCTGGCGACTTCGTACGTGGCCGCGCGGGCGTCGGTGACCTGGTAGTAGATGACCGTGTCGATGTTGACCACCAGGTTGTCCTGGGTGATCACCGGCTGCGGTGGGAACGGGACGACCTGCTCGCGGAGGTCGATGCGGTTGCGGATCGAGTCTATGAACGGGACGACGATGTTCAGTCCGGCGTTCAGAGTCCGTGTGTAGCGGCCGAACCGCTCGACGATGGCGGCGCTGGCCTGTGGAATGACCTGGATGGTCTTGATCAGGGCGATGAAGACCAACACCACCAGAATGATCAGGACGATGATGATGGGTCCCATCGTTGCTCCCCGTACCCTTCTCCGCTCGGTAATTCCTGAAGATCTTATGGTTGTTGAAGATCTTGCTGGACGAGTCTGACAGACCGTCGTCTGCCGCGTGGGGCGTTCGGTTCACTTGCGTCGTGCGAGGTCACATGACGATCGCCGTGGCCCCGTCGATGTCCACGACGTCTACTTCCTGGCCTACCTCGTAGGCCTGTCCGGCGTCGAGGCCGCGCGCCGACCAGATCTCTCCGCCGAGCTTGATCCGGCCGCCGCCCGAACTGTCCACCCGTTCCAGGACGATGGCCTGTTTGCCCTTCAACGCCTCGATGCCGGTGGCGAGTTGGGGCCGCTGGGCGCGGTGCCGGGCCGCGATGGGGCGTACGACGGCGATGAGTGCGACCGAGACGGCGGAGAAGACGAGGACTTGGAGGACGACATCGCCGCCGAGCCCCGCGACGACCGCGGCGGCGACGGCGCCCACGGCGAGCATGCCGAACTCGGGCATCGCGGTCACGACGAGCGGGATGCCGAGCCCGGCCGCGCCGACCAGCCACCACACCCATGCGTTGATGTCGTTCACATGGTCATGGTAGGACCGCGCTCGCCTGGCGGACAGGGCGCGCGATCCACGGGGACACGCCCGGTCCGTTGCGCGGGTCCGGGCGTCCCGGCGTTCAGGCCATCGGCAGACCCTGCGCGGTCCAGCGCTCGCCGACGCGTTCGACGACGAGGGGGAGGCCGAAGCAGAGCGAGAGGTTGCGCGAGGTGAGTTCGAGCTCCAGCGGGCCCGCGGCGAGCACCTTGCCCTGACGGATCATCAGGACGTGGGTGAAGCCGGGGGCGATCTCCTCGACGTGGTGCGTGACCATGATCATGGAGGGGGCGATCGGGTCGCGGGCGAGGCGGCCGAGGCGGCGTACGAGGTCCTCGCGGCCGCCGAGGTCGAGGCCCGCGGCGGGCTCGTCGAGCAGCAGCAGCTCGGGGTCGGTCATCAGGGCGCGGGCGATCAGGGTGCGCTTGCGCTCGCCCTCGGAGAGCGTGCCGAACTTGCGGTCCAGGTAGTCGCTCATGCCGAGGCGGTCGAGGAAGGCGCGGGCGCGCTGCTCGTCGATGTCCTCGTAGTCCTCGTGCCAGCCGGCGGTCATGCCGTACGCGGCGGTGAGCACGGTCTGCAGGACGGTCTGGCGCTTGGGGAGCTTCTCGGCCATGGCGATACCGGCCACGCCGATGCGCGGGCGCAGCTCGAAGACGTCGACCTTGCCGAGGGTCTCGCCGAGGATGGTGGCGGTGCCCTGGCTGGGGAAGAGGTAGCTGGAGGCGACGTTCAGAAGGGTCGTTTTTCCGGCGCCGTTCGGGCCGAGGATGACCCAGCGCTCCCCCTCCTTGACCGACCAGGAGACCTGGTCCACCAGAGCCCGGCCCTCGCGGACCACGGATACGTCCTCCAGCTCCAGTACATCGCTCATGAGCGCGTTGTCTCCCATTGCAGTCTCGGCCGTCGCTTACGTCTGTGGACGCAGCCCCCAGGGAAAACCTACGCCACCGGTCGGCTGCTCCATTCCATCGGTCGGTCCTTAGGGTGGGGGCATGCTCTCGGAACCACGCTCAGGACGGCTGGCCGCATGGGGAAATGCCCTTTTGGCCGGACTTATTTCGCCGGATGACGCGGTCCTCGCCATCGTCGGCGAGGACGCGGTGCACCGGGTCGAGGGGCTGCCAGGCGAGTCGGGGCCCGTCGGGCTCACGCTCGCCCTCGGCCGGCTGCGCGCGCTCGGGGTGACCGGGCTGCGGGTCGCGCTGCCCGCGCCGGGGCATCCGCTCGGGCTGAGTGGACCGCCGGACTTCAACGCGCGCGCCCTCGACGCCGAGGAGGCCGTCGTCTGCCATGGTGCCGCGCTCGGGCTCGTGCCGGAGGTGTACGAGGCGGGGCCCGACGGTGATGTGCACGTCGAGGTGGTGTGGCACTGCCTTGCCGTGCGGGAGGCGCCGCCCGCCGACGTGCCGTCGCTCGGGGAGGCCGAACGGGAGCTGGCGGAGGCGCTGCGTGAGGCGACCGAGGTGTTGTCACGGCTCGATGTCGCCGGGTCGGGGCCGGTCGCGGAGGCGGCGGTCGACGCGTACCGGGCGCGGGCCGAGCGAGGGCGTGAGGTGCTGGCGCCCGGGTATCCGCCCCGTGCGGTGCGGGTGTTGGAGCTTGCCCAGCGGGTGGGGTTGCTGGTCTCCGTGGCGTACGAGAACGGGCATGGCGGGGCGGTGAGTGCCTCGGAGATCGCGGCGCGGTCGCATGCGCTGCGGCCGGTGGAGCGGACGGCTCGGCGGGCTCAGGTGGCGGCGTACAACGCGTTTGTGGAGGAGCGGGAGCGGGGGGTTCGCTGAGCAGCGAAAAGCCCCGCGAACCGTTTGTGTTCGCGGGGCCCTTGAACGTGGTGCGGGTCAGCGGTTCACGCCCGTGTTGCCGAAGGAGGCGCCCGCGGCGATACCGGCGACGGTGAAGGCCACGGCGGCCTTCTTGGCGATGTTCATGAGAAGCGTTTCTCCTGCGCTTGCGGAAAGGCCCGTTCGGTTCAGTCGGCCTATGAGCACACCACCGGTCGGCCTATGGGCCCGCAAACTGACCGGCCTCCCAGGGAGTCCCTGGAAGGCCGGTGGTCATGATGGTTCCGGTACGGAACTCAGCGGTTGATGCCGAGGTTGCCGAAGGCCGGGTTCAGAACGCCGATGACGTTCACGCTGTTGCCGACCGCGTTCACGGGCACGTGAACCGGGGCCTGGATGAGGTTGCCCGAGGCGACGCCCGGGGAGCCCTCAGCACTGCCGCCCGCCCACGAGCCGTCCGTCGCGGAGGCCATGCCCGCACCGGCGGCAACCAGGCCACCGGCCACCATCGCGACAGCAGTGGCCTTCTTCAGGTTCTTCACTTCTAAAACCCCCTCCTAGCGATCACTGCGGCAATCGCCGCAGCACGCATTGGAGAACGGCCGAGATCCACGGAGGATGCGCCATCTGGGGGACATACACACGACGGTATGAATCTCATCCCGGAGTGGAACCCTCCGAATTGCCGCCCGCCCGAGCGCCCCCGACCGCGTCCGAGGAGTGCGCCTGAGTGCGAATCCGCTGGTGATCAGCCTGCCACCCCATGTCGTACGGCCCAGAGCGCGGCCTGGGTCCGGTCCGCGAGGTCGAGTTTCATCAGGATGTTCGAGACATGCGTCTTGACGGTCTTCTCGGAGAGGACGAGCGCGCGGGCGATCTCGCGGTTGGAGCGGCCGTCCGCGATCAGGGTGAGCACCTCGCGCTCCCGCTCGGTGAGTGAACCGCCTCTCCCCTGGCCCGAGTTGGCCTCCTCCTGGGACAGCAGCGCGCCCGCGACCTCGGGCTGCAGCAGGATGTGTCCGGCGTGCACGGAGCGGATGGCGCCGGCGAGGGCGTCGGGGTCCACGTCCTTGTACACATATCCGGCGGCGCCCGCGCGCAGGGCGGGGACGACCGTGCGCTGCTCGGTGAAGCTGGTGACGATCAGCACGCGCGCGGGGTTGGCGAGTTCGCGGAGCTTGCGCAGCGCCTCGATACCGTCCATGCCCGGCATCTTGACGTCCATGAGGACGACGTCGGGCTTCAACTCCTCGGCGCGGGCGATCCCTTCGGCGCCGTCGGACGCCTCTCCCACGACCTCGATGTCGTCCTGTACTTCGAGGAAGGTGCGCAGACCCCGGCGGACCACTTGGTGGTCGTCGACGAGCAGCACCTTGATTGCGTCAGCCACCAGGGACCTCCATCTCGATCGTGGTGCCCTTTCCGGGCGCCGATTCCACGGTGAGTGTGCCGCCGACTCCGCTCGCTCGGTCGCGCATCGACACGAGTCCGAGGTGGCGGCCCGCGCTGCGTATCGCGGTGGGTTCGAATCCGCTGCCGTCGTCGGTTATGCGCAGAACGGCGCCCGGCCCGCGCTTCTCCAGGGTGACGTCGACGCGGGCGGCCCCGGAGTGCCGCAGCGCGTTGTGCAGGGCCTCCTGGGCGACGCGCAGCATGGCCTCCTCCTGGGCGGCGGGCAGCGCCCGCACTCCGCGGCTGGAGAAGGTGACGCGCGCGGAGTGGGCGCGGTCGAGGACCTGGATGTGGCTGCGCAGGGTGGCGACGAGGCCGTCCTCGTCGAGGGCGGTGGGGCGCAACTCGACCACGGCGGCGCGCAGTTCGTCGGCGGCCTCCGCGGCGAGCGCGGCCACCTGCTGGAGTTCGCCCTTGGCGCGCGCCGGGTCGCGGTCGACGAGGGTGGCGGCGGCCTGTGCGGTGAGGCGCAGGGAGAACAGCTTCTGGCTGACCGCGTCGTGGAGTTCATGGGCGAGCCGGGAGCGCTCCTCGGCGATGGTGAGTTCGCGGCTGCGCTCGTAGAGGCGGGCGTTGGTCAGGGCGATCGCGGCGTGCTGGGCGAGGATGGTGAGGAGTTCCTCGTCGTCCTCGGTGAAGCCGCACCTGCCGTCCGGTTTGGCGCTGTTCTTGCTCTTGTTCTTGTTCGCCAGGAACAGCGCGCCGATGACCTCGTCGCCGTCGCGGATGGGCAGGCCCAGGAAGTCCGACATGTCGGGGTGAGCCGAGGGCCAGCCCTCGAAGCGGGGGTCCGTGCGCACGTCGGCGAGGCGCTCGGGGCGGGCCTCGTGCAGCATCGCGGCGAGGATGCCGTGCTGGCGCGGGAGCGGGCCGATGGCCTTCCACTGCGCGTCGCTGACGCCGTCGACGACGAACTGGGCGAAGCCGCCGTGGTCGTCGGGCACGCCCAGCGCCGCGTACTGCGCGTCCAGCAGTTCGCGGGCCGAGGCGACGATCGTCTTGAGGACGTCGCGCACTTCGAGGTGCCTGCTCATGGCCAGCAGCGCGGAACTCACCGCGTACAGGCCCGACCGGGGTCCTTGACTCATGACCCCAAAGTACCGGCGGGGTGTGACAACGCGTATCAGACCTGTGATGGCCGTCGCCTAGGCCTGTCGGCCTAGGACAAAGGACCCCGGATCATTGCGGCCCGCGCACGAGGCGCCGGGGCGGCCGGGTTCCTACCTTGAAGACACCCGCCAGGTACGGCGGTCAAGGGACGAGGGGACGGTTGTCATGCCGGTAGCGATCATCACGGGGGCTTCGAAGGGGCTGGGGCGGGCGCTCGGTGCGGCTCTGGCGGAGCGCGGCTGGGATCTGGTGCTCGACGCCAGAACGGCCGGGGCGCTGGAGGAGACGGCGGTGGCACTGTCCGGGTACGGGACGCGCGTGGAGGCGCTGCCCGGGGACGTCACGGACGCCGGGCATCGCGCCGAGCTGGTGGCTGCCGCCCGGAAGCTCGGCGGCGTCGACCTGCTGGTGAACAACGCGAGCGCGCTGGGCGCCGAGCCGCTGGTGCGTCTGGAGGACCTGACCCTGGACGGGCTCCGGCAGGCCCTGGAGGTCAATGTGGTCGCCGCGCTGGGCCTGATCCAGGAGGCGCTGCCGCTGCTGCGGGCCGCGGATGCGGGCGCGGTCATCGACATCAGTTCGGACGCCGCTGCCGAGGCGTACGAGACGTGGGGCGGCTACGGCGCGTCGAAGGCGGCGCTGGACCACCTCTCCGCGGTCCTCGGCGAGGAGGAGCCCGGCCTGCGCGTCTGGGCCGTCGACCCCGGGGACATGGGCACGGACCTGTACGCGGCGGCCGTACCGGACGACGACGATCCGCGGCCGACGCCGGACAGTGTGGTTCCGGCCTTTCTTCGCCTGCTCGACGAGCGGCCGGCCAGCGGTCGCTACGCGGCGCCGGCACTCCTGGAGGAGCGATGACGACCGCGGTGAGGGTTCCGGAGGAGTTGTCGGCGCGGGTGCCGGCCGAGCAGCGGGGGCCCGGGCTGGACCGGGATTCCGTACGGCTGCTCGTCTCGCGCGGTACAGAGGTGTCGCATCACGAGTTCGTGGAGCTGCCCCGGCAGCTGAAGGCGGGCGACCTGCTCGTCGTCAACACCTCCACCACCCTGGCGGCCGCCCTGGACGGACGCGTCGGGCACGCACGCGTGGTGGTGCATTTCTCCACGCTGGGCGATGACGGGCGGTGGGCGGTCGAGCTGCGGGATCCCGACGGCACGGGCACCACGCGTGCGCGTGCGGGCGGGCCCGCGGGGACGGAGGTGCGCCTGCCCGGGGACGTACGACTCGTCCTGGAGGAGCCTCTGACCTCGCGGAGCCCGCGGCTCTGGTGGGGACGGGTGTCGGACACGGACGTCCTGGGGCTGCTGCGGCGGCACGGGCGGCCCATTCGCTACTCCTATACAAAGAGGGACCAGCCGCTGTCCGTGTATCAGACGGTGTTCGCGCTGCCGTCCGCGGACGGCGCGGGCAGCGCGGAGATGCCGAGCGCGGCGCGCCCCTTCACCGCGCGCCTGGTGGCGGAGCTGGTGAGCCGGGGTGTGCAGTTCGCGCCGATCACCCTGCACACGGGGGTCGCGTCGGCGGAGGCCCATGAGCCGCCGTATCCGGAGCGGTACGAGGTGCCGGAGGCGTCCGCGCGGCTGATCAACGCGGCGAAGGCCGGAGGCGGCCGGATCATCGCGGTCGGTACGACGGCTGTGCGCGCCGTCGAGTCCGCTACGGGCCCCGACGGGGTGGTCCGGGCGGCGAAGGGCTGGACCGACCTCGTGGTGACCCCTGAGCGCGGTGTACGGGTCATCGACGGGCTGCTGACCGGGCTGCACGAGCCGGAGGCCTCGCATCTCCTGATGCTGGAGGCGATCGCGGGCGGGGCGGCGATAGACCGCAGCTACGACGAGGCGCTGCGTGAGCTCTACCTCTGGCATGAGTTCGGGGACGTGCACCTCATCCTTCCGGACGAGAGTCCTCACTCTGGGCATTGCTCCAGCAACTGTTGGTGAGACTGATACACGACCGATGTGAGCCCGCACATAGGGCGCAGATCACGTACGAAGGTGCATAGGAGATAAAGGGAGCCCGGGTGAGCGGGGCAGACGTGACAGTCTGCCCCGTTTTGCCCTTTCCGGGTCCACTACCTGGCTTCGTAGGTCACACCTTTGCCACACGATTTTGCGGCCGCTAAGAATGGCCTCCGTCGCTCAACGCCGCGGGTTTCGCCCCGCGGCGTTTGTTCCGGAAACAGTCAGTCCCCTGCCGGACCGAGAGCGACCTCCGCGCTATTCGAAGAGGTCCATCAGTCATGTCCAAGAACATCAACACTCCTGGTCATAGTCCCAAGCTGACCAAGACCCACAAGCTTTCGATCGCCGGTGTCGCAGCCCTCGGTGCCGCCGCCCTCGCGTTCTCCGTGGTTCCGGGCAACTCCCAGACCACGACGACCGACGCCGCCTCCTCCGCTCAGGTCGCCTACAGCGAGCAGCCGATCAAGGACGTCAAGGCCAGCGTCACCGACCAGCTGGCCGGCGCCGCTCTGAAGGACCAGGCCATCGCGGCGAAGAAGGCCGCCGAGGCGGCCGCCAAGAAGAAGGCGGCTGACGAAGCCGCGAAGAAGAAGGCCGACGCCGAGGCCGCCGCGAAGAAGAAGGCCGCCGAGGAGCGCGCGAAGGCGCAGGCCGCGAGCCGCTCCGCGCAGCGCGTCACGGTACAGACCGTCGCCGTGAAGACGTACGCCAACAACCTCGACGGCTGGATCCGCCAGTCCCTCGACATCATGGCGAAGAACAGCATCCCGGGTACGTACAACGGCCTGTACCGCAACATCATGCGGGAGTCCACGGGCAACCCGAACGCCATCAACGGCTGGGACATCAACGCCCAGAACGGCACCCCGTCGATCGGTCTGCTCCAGGTCATCCAGCCGACGTTCACCGCGTACCACGTCTCCGGTACCTCGATGAACATCTACGACCCGGTCGCCAACATCACGGCCGCCGCCAACTACGCGGCCGACAAGTACGGCTCGATCGACAACGTCAACAGCGCGTACTGAGGGCCGAGCGCGGAGCTCCCACACAGACGCCGAAGGGCGGCACCCCACCTGGGGTGCCGCCCTTCAGTCATGTCCGGCGTGCGCGAGCGATCACTTGCGCATGACCTCGGGCTCGTGACGGCGCAGCAGGCGCGCGACCGCGAAGCCGCAGATCACGCCGATGCCGATCAGCACACCCATGTCGACGAACCACTGGCTCAGCTCGTGGTCCCACAGCGGGTCCCCCGGCTGGCCGGGCTGCCAGGGCAGCAGGACGTTCAGCTGTGCCGTCGTACCCGCCGCGGCGACCGCCCAGCGCGAGGGCATCAGCCAGGCCAGCTGCTCGACGCCGACCTTGTCGTAGAGCTGGAAGAGGCAGCCGGTGAACACGACCTGGACGATCGCGAACATCACCAGCAGCGGCATCGTCTTCTCGGCCGTCTTCACCAGGGACGAGATGACCAGGCCGAACATCATCGAGGTGAAGCCCAGCGCCATGATCGGCAGGGTGAGTTCGAGGGCGGGCGCGCTCTTCAGCAGCAGGCCCTCGTCCGGCAGCTTCTCGGCGCCGAGCGAGAACAGGCCGATGGCGCCGATGATGCCGCCCTGCAGGATCGTGATCACGCCGAGCACGATGACCTTGGACATCAGGTATGCCGAGCGGGACAGGCCGGTCGCCCGCTCCCGTTCGTAGATCACCCGTTCCTTGATCAGCTCACGCACCGAGTTGGCCGCGCCGGCGAAACAGGCACCCACCGCGAGGATCAGCAGGATCGTGCTGCCGTCCCTGTTCGAGAACGGCGGCTTGCCGTTCCGCGGGCCGAGGGCGAGGCCGAAGTCGGCGGGGATCAGCACGCTCACGACACCAAGGACGGCGGGCAGGATCACCATCAGGCCGAGGAAGCCCCGGTCGGACACGATCACTGAGGTGTAGCGGCTGATCAGAGTGGCCAGCTGCGAACCCCAGCCCTGCGGCTTGCGCGGCTTCATCGCCTGCTGCGACGGCACGTTCGCCGACTGCGGAGCCACCGCGTCGATGTCCGCGGCGTACATCTGGTAGTGCTGCGAGCCCTTCCAGCGGCCCGCCCAGTCGTAGTCGCGGTAGTTCTCGAAGGCGGAGAAGACATCGGCCCAGGTCTCGTAGCCGAAGAAGTTCAGCGCCTCCTCCGGCGGACCGAAGTAGGCGACGGAGCCGCCGGGCGCCATCACGAGGAGCTTGTCGCAGATCGCCAGCTCGGCGACCGAGTGCGTGACGACGAGGACCGTACGGCCGTCGTCGGCGAGGCCGCGCAGCAGCTGCATGACGTCGCGGTCCATGCCCGGGTCGAGGCCGGAGGTCGGCTCGTCCAGGAAGATCAGCGACGGCTTGGTGAGCAGCTCCAGGGCCACGGAGACACGCTTGCGCTGGCCACCGGAGAGGGAGGTGACCTTCTTCTCCTTGTGGATGTCCAGCTTCAGCTCGCGCAGCACCTCGTCTATGCGGGCCTCGCGCTCCTCACCCGTGGTGTCCGCGGGGAAGCGCAGCTTGGCCGCGTACTTGAGGGCCTTCTTGACGGTCAGTTCCTTGTGCAGGATGTCGTCCTGCGGGACCAGACCGATGCGCTGACGCAGCTCGGCGAACTGCTTGTACAGGTTCCGGTTGTCGTAGAGGACGTCACCCTGGTTGGCGGGGCGGTAGCCCGTGAGCGCCTTCAGGAGCGTCGACTTGCCGGAGCCGGACGGGCCGATGACCGCGACGAGCGACTTCTCGGGTACGCCGAAGGAGACGTCCTTGAGGATCTGCTTGCCGCCGTCGACCGTGACCGTCAGATGGCGGGCCGAGAAGGAGACCTCACCGGTGTCGACGAACTCCTCGAGGCGGTCGCCGACGAGGCGGAACGTCGAGTGGCCGACGCCGACGATGTCGTTCGGGCCGAGCAGCGCGGAGCCGCCCTTGGCGATCGGCATACCGTTGACGTACGTGCCGTTGTGCGAGCCGAGGTCGCGGATCTCGAAGCGGCCGTCGGGCGTCGCGTGGAACTCGGCGTGGTGGCGCGAGACTTGCAGGTCGGAGACGACCAGCTCGTTCTCCAGCGCACGGCCGATGCGCATCACGCGGCCGAGCGAGAACTGGTGGAACGTGGTGGGGCTGCGGTCGCCGTAGACCGGCGGCGCCCCCGCGCCACCACCGGGTCCCTGCTGCTGCGGGATCTGCGCGGCCTGTTGCGGCTGCTGCCAGCCCTGCTCCGGTGCCTGCTGCTGCGGCGTCGGCTGCTGAGCCCAGCCGGGGCTCGCGCCCTGGGCCGCGAACGGCTGCTGCTGGGGCTGCGCGACCGCTGCCGCGGCGCCGGACAGGTTCAGGCGCGGTCCGTCGGTCGCGTTGCCCAGATGCACAGCCGAGCCGGGGCCGATCTCCATCTGATGGATCCGCTGCCCCTGCACGAACGTGCCGTTGGTGCTGCCGTGGTCCTCGATGACCCAACTGCGGCCGCCCCAGCTGATCGTGGCGTGACGCCAGGACACCCTGGCGTCGTCGAGCACGATGTCCCCCTGCGGATCACGTCCGAGGGTGTATGGCCTGGACGCATCGAGCGTCCAGGTCCGTCCATTCAATTCCAGTACGAGTTCCGGCACTCCATGCCCCACTGAGTAGTCCCCCGAGTTACCCCCATCACAGGGAGTCTAGGGATGTCGAACATCGTCGGGAACTATTTCAGTAGGAGCCCCCTGACCGAAAGTCGGGCCTTGTGAAGGATGCGTACGGGCGGGTTGCCCGTTTCCGTTGACGGGGTTGAAACCGGCCCGGAGAGTGGTAATCCCACGCGAGGGGGACATCCGCGGTGGATCGCCGCGGGCGCGGATCGGGGGGTCTGACGATGAGCATCGAGACCGCGGACCACGGCGGGAGTGTCAGGAGTGTGCCCTGGGGGGACGTGCTGCTGTCCGCGATCGCCTCGGTGAGCTGGGCGTTGATCGGGATGGCGGGCACGGCCGCGCTCGGCCTGCATCTGCTCGGGGCGGACACGGCGGGCTCGCTGGGCCCAATGACCGCGGCGGTGGTGGCACTTGGGGCCAATGGTGCGGTGAAGCCGTCCGGCGATGTTTCGGCCTTCGGCCTGAAAGGAGCGGAGGCGAGCACCGCCATCCAGATCACGCCACTGGGGGTGGGGCTGGTCGGCGCGTTGCTGATGTCGTGGTTCTTCTTACGGTCCTTGCGCGCGGCCGGAGTTGTGATCGCGGCGTCCGAACTCCTCGCGCGTGCAGCCGCGGTGGTGGTTCTCTTCGTGGCCACGCTCGGCGGGCTCGCCTGGGCCGGTCACGACATCATCACGATCGACGGGAGCAAGCTCGGGCTCGACAAGGTCGCGGGCGGCGGCGGGCTCGGTGACATCACGGACAAGCTTCCCGGTGGGCTGGGAGACCTCGGGGGGCTGCTGCCCGACAAGATCGGCGACCTCGTGAACGCGAAGGCCGCCGTGGGGTTCACCGTCGACACCGTGCCCACGCTGCTCGGCGGCGCGGCCTGGGCCGCCGGGATCCTGGTGATCGCCCTGCTGGCCTCCCGGCGTACGCCGCTGCCGCGCGGCTGGGAGGCCGTGCACCGGGTGGTACGGCCGGCCGCCTCCGCGCTCGTCACGGTGTTGCTGGTGGCGGTCCTGGCCGGGCTCGCGGCGGCGGCGTACGCGGCGATCGGGGACGCCCATCCCAAACGGATCGCGGGCGCGGCGCTGCTGGGGGCGCCGAACGGGGTGTGGCTCGGTGTCCCGATCGGTCTGTTCGTGCCCTGGGACGGCAAGGCCACGGGTGAGCTCGCCAAGCTGCTGCCCGACCCCATGGACAAGTTGCTGAGCGTCAATTCCGACCGGCCCGTCACGCTGGGGCGGCTCGCCGAACTCGACGGGCGTGTGTGGCTGTTGGGGGTCGCGACCGCGATCATGATGCTGTTCGCGGGCGTGCTGGCCGCCGCGCGTACGCCATTTGTACGGGGGGCGGGTGCGGGTCTGGTGGGAGCGCCGGGTGCCCCAGATGTACGGGGTGGGGGTGCCCTCGGCTTCGCAGGGCGCTGCGCTCTTCGGCTCGGGGTCGTGACGGCGCTGGCACTGCCTCTGCTGGCGTGGTTGACGGAGGTGTCCGCGGACGCCTCGCTGTCGGTGCTCGGGTTCGACGCGTTCGGGGCGGGGATCGAGCTGCATGGACGTCTGGGGGTGGCGTTGCTGCTCGGCGCCCTGTGGGGGGCCGGGGCGGGGGGCGGGGGTGCGCTGCTGGCGTACGCGAGTGGGGCCGCGGGGCGGCGGGCGGTGCCGCTGGCACTGGGTGACTCGGGTGGGGTGGCTCCTGGCGCCGAGTATCCGGTGGCTGCCGGGGAGGCTGGGCCTGGACCTGGGTCTGTGCCTGGGCCGTACCGCCCTCAGGGCTCGTACCGGCCGCCCAACCCCGACACCAATCCGTATCTGCGGCTGCCGGATGAGCTGCGGGAGCCGGAGGGTGGGCGGCCGCCGGGGGCATCGCGGTCGCCTCGCGACATATACGGCGCGCCGACGGTGGCTGGGCCGATTGGGCCACCGACGCCGCCTCCGCCTCCACCTCCACCTCCACCGGACGAGGGGCCTCCGCCTCCGCCGCGGGGGCCTCGGGGCCGATGAGTGGGTGGGTCGGGGCCGTGCCGGTACGTCCAGCCCGTCGCCGGTGGGCATTACTGCTTGCTGCCACAGCATGAACTTGCCCATAACCCCGTATGCGACGGGCTGGACGTACCGGCACGGCCCCTTCCGTACGTCGCCGACCGCGCCGCCGTACCTGCCGGGTGAGGGTGGGTGGGGCCGTCGTGCGTCGCCGGGTGCGGGTGTGGGTGCGGGTCCGTGCGGCGAACGGTTCCTGGGGGCGTGTTTTTAGGGGCGCGGGGAACTGCGCGCCCAGCCCCCACCGGCCCGCGGTCGACACACAACCCCCGGGGTCGAAGGGGCGGAGCCCCTGGGGAGGGGACGGGTAGGGGCGACGGGGGTGTTGCCCCGTGGTCATGCTTGGGCCACTTTGGTGACGTCCAGTGTTCCCTGTCCGCTAGGCGGACCGCGTGGGCGGAAGGCACTGGGTGCCGGATACGGTGGGAGCACCATGAGCGCTACGCAGACCTCTGACGTCCCCACTCTCCTCGTCAAGATCTTCGGCAAGGACCGGCCCGGCATCACGGCCGGACTCTTCGACACCCTCGCCGCCTACTCCGTCGACGTGGTCGACATCGAGCAGGTCGTCACCCGTGGCCGGATGGTGCTGTGCGCGCTCGTGACCGAGCCGCCCGCCGGGGTCGAGGGTGATCTGCGGGCCACCGTCCACAGCTGGGCGGAGTCGATGAAGATGCAGGCCGAGATCATCTCCGGCCTCGGCGACAACCGGCCCCGCGGCGTCGGGCGTTCGCTCGTCACCGTGCTCGGGCATCCGCTCACCGCGGAGTCGACGGCCGCGATCGCCGCGCGGATCACGAAGTCCGGCGGCAACATCGACCGTATCTTCCGGCTCGCCAAGTACCCGGTGACGGCCGTCGAGTTCGCCGTGTCCGGTACGGAGACCGAGACGCTGCGCACCGCGCTCGTGACCGAGGCCGCGGCACTCGGTGTCGACATCGCGGTGGTGGCGGCGGGGCTGCATCGGCGGGCCCAGCGTCTCGTGGTGATGGATGTGGACTCGACGCTCATCCAGGACGAGGTGATCGAGCTCTTCGCCGCGCACGCCGGGTGCGAGGCCGAGGTCGCCGAGGTGACTGCGGCCGCGATGCGCGGGGAGCTGGACTTCGAGCAGTCGCTGCACGCGCGTGTGGCGCTCCTTGAGGGGCTGGACGCGTCGGTGGTGAACAAGGTGCGGGAGGAAGTGCGGCTTACGCCGGGGGCGCGCACGCTGATTCGTACGCTGAAGCGGCTCGGCTTCCAAGTCGGTGTCGTCTCGGGTGGGTTCACGCAGGTCACCGATGACCTCAAGGAACGGCTCGGGCTCGACTTCGCTCAGGCCAATACGCTGGAGATCGTCGACGGGAAGCTGACCGGCCGGGTCACCGGGGAGATCGTGGACCGCGCGGGCAAGGCGCGGCTGCTGCGCCGGTTCGCCGCCGAGGCGGGGGTGCCGCTCGCCCAGACCGTGGCGATCGGCGACGGTGCCAATGACCTCGACATGCTCAACGCGGCGGGGCTCGGTGTCGCGTTCAACGCCAAACCGGTGGTGCGGGAGGCCGCGCACACCGCGGTGAACTTCCCGTTCCTGGACACCGTGCTCTACCTGCTGGGCGTCACGCGTGAAGAGGTCGAGGCGGCGGACATGCACCTGGACGACCACTGAGCTCACGTTCATGGACGGGGCCCGGCACCTTCTCGGTGCCGGGCCCCGTCCCTGTAGAGGTGGGTTACTCGGTCGGCGCCCAGTAGTCGACCAGGGTGGCCACTCCGGGCTCCAGGGATTTCCAGGAGCCGTCGAAGGAGAGTACGGCGAAGGCGGCGGCGGGGAAATCGCGGCTGTTCATCCGGGTGCGGGTGTCGCCCTCGGCCTGGCCCGCCAGGATCTCCGCGAGGCCGTGCACGCCCGGGTTGTGGCCGATCAGCACCACGTTCTGCGCGTCGTCGGGGGTTTCGTTGAGCACGGCGATCAGCTCGCCGGGCGAGGCCTCGTAGAGCCGCTCCTCATAGACCGTTTTCGGCCGGTGCGCGAGCTCGTGGACAGCGAGCTTCCAGGTCTCGCGGGTCCGGGCCGCGGTGGAGCAGAGGGCCAGATCGAAGGGGATGCCGGTGTCGGCCAGCCTGCGTCCGGCGACGGCGGCGTCCTTGCGGCCCCGGTCGGCGAGCGGCCGCTCGTGATCGGACACCTGTGGCCAGTCGGCTTTCGCATGCCGGAAGAGGATAATCCTGCGGGGTTCTGCGACGCTCATGCGTCCCAGCTTCGCATGAAACACGCCATCGGGCGCAGGGAGTTGACGTGCTCCCCCGGGAGGGGTGACGGGGGTTCCACCTGGGGCACCAGCCGGTTTACGGCGCCTGGCGCAGCACCGTGTGCTGGACGTGCTCGAAGACCTGGGTGATCGCGGCTCCGCCGCCCGCGGCGTGCGCGTCCACCGGATTGAGTATCAGGAGCAGCAGGGTGACGAAGGCGAGCGTGGGCAGGGCGAGGGCCCACCAGGGCAGCCGGATGTCGACGCGGCCCGAGGTCGCCGGGTGGGGCCGGGTGTGCGTACGGGCCGACATGCCGCCTCCGTGGGGCTTCGAGTGCTCCGTGGTCCGCGTCCTCGCGGCCACATCTCGAAGTTACGGAATCCGGGGCGCTCAACCCATCCGGCGCTCCACCCACTTGACCCTGACACTCACCCCCTAGGGGATGGGGGGTTAGCCCCACCATCGGGCGGTGACGAGCGGAGCCAGGGTCACGGCGAAGCGATGGTCGCGATGATGGCGATGATCACGGTGATGGCGAAGAACGTGCCGAAGACGAGCAGCATCTTCTTCTGGCCGTTCGGGGGGTTCGGTTCGAGCACTGGCATACGGCCAGTCTCGCACCCTTCGTCCGCCCTCTCAGGAGGGGGGTCGGCGCGTCAGGGCTGAGGCCGGCGAGCCGCCTCGTCCTCCACCGTGCGGTTGCGGCCCGCCAGGATGCCCACCGCGATCTGCGGGACCATCAGTCCCGCCATGAGGGCGAGCGGCAGGCCCCAGCCGCCGCTGTGCTGGTAGAGGACGCCCACCAGCAGCGGGCCCGGGATCGAGAGCAGATAGCCGGCGCTCTGGGCGAACGCCGAGAGCTTGGCGACACCCGCGCCGGTCCTGGCCCGCATGCCGACCATGGTGAGGGCCAGCGGGAAGGCGCAGTTGGAGACGCCGAGCAGCAGGGCCCAGGCCCAGGCGCCGCCCGCGGGGGCAACGTAAAGGCCGGCGTATCCGGCGAGTCCGCAGGCGCCGAGTGCGACCACGATCGGCCCCTGGTGGGGCAGCCGCGTGGCCAGGCGCGGGATGACGAAGGCCAGCGGCACGCCCATCACCATCGTGACGGCGAGGAGCAGTCCCGCGGTGCCGGCCGAGACGCCCGCGTCGCGGAAGATCTGCGCCATCCAGCCCATCGTGATGTACGCGGCGGTGGCCTGGAGTCCGAAGAAGACGGCGAGTGCCCAGGCGGTACGGCTGCGGGTGATGCGGAACTCGTCGGGCTCGTGCCGGGCGGGCGTACGGGTCCCGGCGTCGGTACGCCGGGCGGTGGCGCCGCTCGCGGATTCGGCGCCCCGCGCGCGTACGAGCGCGATCCACGGGACTATGGCCGCCGCCGCGAGCCCCGCCCACACCGCGAGCCCGGACTGCCAGCTGCCGCCCAGGACGTCGGTCATGGGCACGGTCACCGCGGCCGCGGTCGAGGTGCCGAGCGCGAGGGCCATCGAGTACAGGCCGGTCATGGAGCCGACCCTGTCCGGGAACCAGCGCTTGACGATCACCGGCATCAGGACGTTGCTGACGGCGATGCCCATGAGGGCGAGCGCGCTGGCGGCCAGGAAGCCGGCCGTGTTCCCGGCGTACGGCCGGATCGCCAGGCCCGCCGTGATGGCGACCATGCCCGCGCAGACGACCGCGCCGGGTCCGAAGCGGCGGGCGAGCCGCGGTGCCATGACGCCGAAGACGGCGAAGCAGAGCGGCGGTACGGAGGTGAGCAGTCCGGCGACGCTGCCGCTCATGCCGAGCCCGCCACGCACCTCTTCGAGGAGGGCGCCGAGGCTGGTGATCGCGGGGCGCAGGTTGAGGGCGGTGAGGACGATGCCGACGATCACCAGACGCGTCGTCCACGCGCGCGTGGCGGGTGTCTCGTTCTCGGACTTCGTGCCTGCGGAGGTGCGTATCGGCGTGGACGTCATCGTCCGGGTCTTCTCGCCAGTCATGCCGCCCATCATAGAATCATGGGATGATTGGCTGTCCAATCCCGTTGCGTTAATCTCCGGAATCTCCGGCCCGGCGCGACCGACCACCCCGGGCCCGTATGAAGGACCGCCATGCCGCTGAGCCACCCCCGCCGTTCGGCGCTGTCCGAGCAGGTCATCGCCGAGCTGCGGAACCAGATCACCTCGGGCGAGTGGCCGGTGGGCTCCCGCATCCCCACCGAGCCGGAGCTGGTCGAGCAACTCGGCGTCGCCCGCAACACGGTCCGCGAGGCGGTGCGCGCGCTGGCCCACAACGGCCTGCTCGACATCCGCCAGGGCTCCGGCACCTATGTCGTGGCGACCAGCGAGCTGGCGGGTGTGATGCACCGCCGCTTCGCGGACGCCGACCCGCGGCACATCGCCGAGCTGCGCTCCACGCTGGAGTCGAGCGCCGCCGAGCTGGCAGCCGAGCGCCGCACCGAGCGCGATCTCAAGCAGCTGGACGCGCTCCTCGTACGCCGCGAGGAGGCGTGGGAGTCGGGCGACGCGGAGGCCTTCGTGACCGCCGACGCGACCTTTCATCTGGCGGTGGTGGCCGCGTCCCACAATGACGTCATGACGGCGATGTACGCGGATCTCGGCGAGGTGCTGCGCGACTGGCTGCGCGAGGACGTCGGCGAGAAGCTGACGCCGGAGACGTACATGGACCACGCCCGGCTCGTCGACGCGATCCGCTCGGGCGACGCGGAGGCGGCCGCCACGGAGGCCGCGGGCTATCCGTTCCTGTGCCGTCCGGGACGGCTCGGCCCGAAGGACCCGGACGGCGCTTCCGGCTGACCCGGGACATCACTTCTGGTGGCTGACCCCGGACATCACTTCTGGTGGCTGACCCAGACCGAGCGGATCTCCTCCCAGCATCGTCCGGTGAGCCGCACCGTCATGGCGGGTTCCGCGTCGACCGGCACGCCGTCGCTGTCGATGTCCCACCAGCGGTCGCACTCGACGTGCAGGCTGACGCGGTCGGTCTCCGGGTACGGGTTGTGGCAGTACGCGACCACGTGGGAGCCGGTGACGGTGGTGCGGCACTCGGCTCCGAAAAGTTGCGGAACAGCGGGTTTTTCGGCCTCCACGCGCGCGTGCGGCGTGGCGTCGTACGGCAGGGCCATCACGAGAGCGACGGCGGCCAGCACCGGGGCGAAGCGGGGGAACAGGCGCACAAGGGAGACCTCCTCGGCCGTGCTGGGGAGGGAACGCGTGCGGAACGCTTACTCCAGAGTGCGCAGTTGCCCACCTCCTCCGCCCGGCCGGTGGGCCCAATGGGTGACGCCCCGCTCCCCGCGCGCTGCGGGAAACGGGGCGTCATCGACGTACGAGAGCCGGAGGGCCCGCGTACGTAAGCGCTCGCGTAAGCCTTTACGCGCCGATCGCGTGCAGACCGCCGTCCACGTGGATGATCTCGCCCGTGGTCTTCGGGAACCAGTCGCTCAGCAGGGCGACGACACCGCGGCCGGCCGGCTCCGGGTCCTTGAGGTCCCACTCCAGGGGCGCGCGGGAGTCCCACACGGCGGCGAGCTCGCCGAAGCCCGGGATGGACTTGGCGGCCATCGAGCCGAGCGGGCCCGCGGAGATGAGGTTGCAGCGGACGTTCTGCTTGCCCAGGTCGCGGGCCATGTAGCGGCTGGTGGCCTCCAGGGCGGCCTTGGCCGGGCCCATCCAGTCGTACTGCGGCCAGGCGTACTGCGCGTCGAAGGTGAGGCCGACGACCGAGCCGCCGTTCTGCATCAGCGGCAGGCAGGCCATGGTCAGCGACTTCAGGGAGAACGCCGAGACGTGCATGGCCGTGGCAACCGACTCGAACGGCGTGTTCAGGAAGTTGCCGCCGAGCGCGTCCTGCGGCGCGAAGCCGATGGAGTGCACGACTCCGTCGAGGCCGCCCAGCTCCTCGCCGACGATGTCGGCCAGGCGGGCGAGGTGCTCGTCGTTGGTGACGTCGAGCTCGATGACCTTGGTGGGCTTGGGGAGCTTCTTGGCGATGCGCTCGGTCAGCGTGGGCCGCGGGAACGCGGTCAGGATGATCTCCGCGCCCTGCTCCTGGGCCAGCTTGGCGGTGTGGAAGGCGATGGAGGCCTCCGTCAGCACACCGGTGATCAGGATGCGCTTGCCCGCAAGAATTCCGCTCATGATGATCAGTGACCCATTCCCAGTCCGCCGTCAACAGGGATGACGGCTCCAGTGATGTACGAGGCGTCGTCCGAGGCGAGGAACCGCACCGTCGCGGCGATCTCCTCGGGCTGCGCGTACCGGCCCAGCGGCACCTGCGACACGATGTTCGCACGCTGCTCGTCGGTGAGCGCCTGGGTCATGTCCGTGTCGACGAAGCCGGGCGCGACGACGTTGAAGGTGATGTTGCGGGAGCCGAGCTCCCGGGCGAGCGAGCGCGCGAAGCCGACCAGGCCGGCCTTGGAGGCGGCGTAGTTCGCCTGTCCCGCCGAGCCGAGCAGTCCGACGACCGACGAGATGAGGACGACGCGGCCCTTCTTGGCGCGCAGCATGCCGCGGTTGGCGCGCTTGACGACGCGGAAGGCGCCGGTGAGGTTGGTGTCGATGACCGAGGTGAAGTCCTCCTCGGACATACGCATCAGGAGCTGGTCCTTGGTGACGCCGGCGTTGGCGACGAGGACCTCGACGGGGCCGTGCTCGGCCTCGATCTCCTTGTAGGCCTGCTCCACCTGCTCGGTGTCGGTGATGTCGCACTTGACGGCCAGGAAGCCGGCCGGCGGCTCACCGGAGCGGTATGTGATGGCGACCTTGTCGCCGGCGTCGGCGAACGCGCGGGCGATGGCGAGGCCGATGCCCCGGTTGCCTCCGGTGACGAGAACCGAGCGGCTCAACGGATCACCCTTTCGATAGCGGACGGAACCCCTGCAAGACAGGCGCCTTCACCGAAAACCTATCGGTCCGCTCCGCCGCGCGGAGAATCGGGCACCGACAGTGGGACCGGGGACTCGCTGTCGGATTCCTACAGAAAGTGCTGGCCGCGCGGCCGAAAGATGCGGTCGTCGAGCGGAAAGACGTGGCCGCCGGGCCCGCCCGCGCGACATGATCGGACCCGACAGGCCACGACAGCAGGGAGACCTCCGTGCCTCATTCCATCGACGAAGCCTTCACGGCGCTACCGCTGCGCGCCCTGGCCGACGCCGCGCTCGCACGCGCGCGTGCGCTGGGCGCCGACCATGCGGACTTCCGGTTCGAGCGGGTGCGCAGTGCGGCCTTGCGGCTGCGGGACGCCAAGCCCGCCGGGTCGTCGGACACCACGGACCTGGGGTACGCGGTGCGGGTGGTGCACGGCGGGACCTGGGGGTTCGCGTCGGGTGTGGATCTGACGATGGACGCCGCCGCGAAGGTGGCGTCGCAGGCCGTGGCGATGGCGAAGCTGTCGGCGCAGGTGATCAAGGCGGCCGGGTCGGACGAGCGCGTGGAGCTGGCGGACGAGCCGGTGCACGCCGAGAAGACATGGATCTCGTCGTACGACATCGATCCCTTCTCCGTGCCGGCCGAGGAGAAGGCCGGGCTGCTCGCGGACTGGAGCGCGCGGCTGCTGGCGGCCGACGGCGTCAATCACGTCGACGCCTCGCTGCTGACCGTGCACGAGAACAAGTTCTATGCCGACACCGCCGGGACCGTGACCACACAGCAGCGCGTGCGGCTGCACCCGCAGCTCACCGCCGTCGCCGTCGACGAGTCCAGCGGCGAGTTCGACTCCATGAGGACGATCGCGCCGCCGGTGGGGCGCGGCTGGGAGTACCTGACGGGCACCGGCTGGGACTGGGAGTCCGAGCTGGAGCGGATCCCGGAGCTGCTCGCCGAGAAGATGCGGGCGCCGAGCGTCGAGGCGGGGGTGTACGACCTCGTCGTCGACCCGTCGAACCTGTGGCTGACCATCCACGAGTCCATCGGCCACGCCACCGAGCTGGACCGCGCGCTGGGCTACGAGGCCGCGTACGCCGGCACCTCCTTCGCCACCTTCGACCAGCTGGGCAAGCTGCGGTACGGATCCGAGCTGATGAACGTCACCGGCGACCGCACCGCCGAGCACGGCCTCGCGACGATCGGATTCGACGACGAGGGGGTGGCCGGGCAGTCCTGGGACCTCGTCAAGGACGGGACGCTCGTCGGGTACCAGCTGGACCGGCGCATCGCCAGGCTGACCGGCTTCGAGCGGTCCAACGGATGCGCGTACGCCGACTCCCCCGGCCATGTGCCCGTGCAGCGCATGGCCAATGTGTCCCTGCAGCCGGATCCGGCCGGGATGTCGACGGAGGATCTCATCGGGAGCGTCGACCGCGGCATCTATGTCGTCGGTGACCGGTCCTGGTCCATCGACATGCAGCGCTACAACTTCCAGTTCACCGGGCAGCGGTTCTTCAAGATCGAGAACGGCCGGATCACCGGCCAGCTGCGCGATGTCGCGTACCAGGCGACGACCACCGACTTCTGGGGTTCGATGGCCGCGGTGGGCGGCCCGCAGACGTATGTCCTGGGCGGTGCCTTCAACTGCGGCAAGGCCCAGCCGGGCCAGGTCGCGGCGGTCTCGCACGGCTGCCCGTCGGCCCTCTTCAAGGGCGTCAACATTCTGAACACCACGCAGGAGGCCGGTCGATGAGCGCGCGTACGAACAAGCCGCACGAGGTCGTCGAGCGCGCCCTCGAACTGTCCCGCGCCGACGGTTGTGTGGTGATCGCCGACGAGGAGTCGACCGCCAACCTGCGCTGGGCGGGCAACGCGCTGACCACGAACGGGGTCACGCGCGGGCGCACGCTGACCGTGATCGCCACCGTCGACGGCCGTGAGGGGACCGCGTCCGGGGTCGTCTCGCGCTCGGCCGTGACCGCCGACGAGCTGGAGCCGCTGGTGCGGGCCGCGGAGGCGGCGGCCCGCGGCGCGGGTCCGGCCGAGGATGCCCAGCCGCTCGTCGCGGGCGTACCGGAGTCCCCCGACTTCACGGACGCGCCCGCCGAGACCTCGTCCGCCGTCTTCGCGGACTTCGCGCCGGCGCTCGGCGAATCGTTCGCACGCGCGCGTGCGGGCGGCCGCGAGCTGTACGGGTTCGCCAACCACGAACTCGTCTCCAGCTATCTCGGTACGTCGACGGGGCTGCGTCTGCGGCACGACCAGCCCAAGGGCA
This sequence comes from Streptomyces sp. NBC_00775, assembly GCF_036347135.1. NCBI lineage: Bacteria > Bacillati > Actinomycetota > Actinomycetes > Kitasatosporales > Streptomycetaceae > Streptomyces > Streptomyces sp. NBC_00775. The sequence goes on along the minus strand of NZ_CP108938.1, from coordinate 8,413,498 downwards.
CGCTGGAGCTCAACGCCAAGTCGCCGGACCGTACGCGGTCGGCGTGGGCGGGGCGGTCGACACGGGACTTCAAGGACGTCGATCCGGCAGCGCTGGACGCCGAGCTGGCCGTACGGCTCGGCTGGGCCGAGCGGCGCATCGACCTGCCCGCGGGGCGCTATGAGACGCTGCTGCCGCCGACCGCCGTCGCGGACCTGCTGATCTACCAGATGTGGTCGGCGGCCGCCCGGGACGCGGCCGAGGGCCGGACGGTCTTCAGCAAGCCCGGTGGCGGTACCCGCGTCGGTGAGAAGCTCACCGAGCTGCCGCTGACGCTGCGCAGCGACCCGAACGAGCCGGGCCTGGAGACCGCCCCCTTCGTTCTCGCGCACTCCTCCGGCGACGACGCGTCCGTGTTCGACAACGGGCTGTCGCTGTCCGCGACGGACTGGGTCCGTGAGGGCACGCTGACCCATCTGTCCACCACCCGGCACAGCGCGGGCCTCACCGGGCTGCCCGTCGCCCCGACCATCGGGAACCTGATCCTGGACGGCGGCGAGGACCGCTCCCTGGAGGAGATGGTCGCCGCCACCGAGCGCGGTCTGCTGCTGACCTGCCTCTGGTACATCCGCGAGGTCGACCCGGCGACGCTGCTGCTGACCGGGCTGACCCGGGACGGCGTCTACCTCGTCGAGAACGGCCAGGTCGTCGGCGAGGTGAACAACTTCCGGTTCAACGAGTCGCCGGTGGACCTGCTGGGGCGGGCGACGGAGGCGGGGCGGACGGAAAAGACGCTGCCCAGGGAGTGGAGCGACTGGTTCACTAGGGCTGCGATGCCCGCGCTGCGGGTGCCGGACTTCAATATGAGCTCTGTCAGTCAGGGCGTATAACCTCGTACCTGATTCACGAGACCACCCAAGGAGATACGAGAACCGTGACGGACATCGTCGACGAGCTGAAGTGGCGGGGCCTGTTCGCCCTGTCCACTGACGAAGATGCTTTGCGCAAGGCGCTCGCGGACGGTCCCGTCACGTTCTATTGCGGCTTCGACCCGACCGCGGCCAGCCTGCACGTCGGCCACCTGGTGCAGGTCCTGACCATGCGCCGCCTCCAGCAGGCGGGCCTGCGCCCGCTCGCCCTGGTCGGCGGCGCGACGGGCCAGATCGGCGACCCGCGCCCGACGGCCGAGCGCACGCTGAACGACCCGCAGACGGTCGCGAACTGGGTGACCCGGCTGCGCGCGCAGATCGAGCCGTTCCTGTCCTTCGAGGGCGAGAACGCCGCGGTCATGGTGAACAACCTGGACTGGACGGCCGGCCTGTCGGCCATCGAGTTCCTGCGGGACATCGGCAAGCACTTCCGCGTCAACAAGATGCTGACGAAGGACTCCGTGGCCCGGCGCCTGGAGTCCGAGGAAGGCATCAGCTACACGGAGTTCAGTTACCAGCTGCTGCAGGGCATGGACTTCCTGGAGCTGTACCGACGCCACGGCTGCACGCTCCAGCAGGGCGGCAGCGACCAGTGGGGCAACCTCACCGCGGGCCTCGATCTGATCCACCGCCTGGAGCCGCACGCCAACGTGCACGCGGTGGCGACGCCGCTGATGACCAAGGCGGACGGCACCAAGTTCGGTAAGACCGAGGGTGGCGCCATCTGGCTCGACCCCGAGATGACGACGCCGTACGCGTTCTACCAGTTCTGGCTGAACGTGGACGACCGGGATGTCTCGACGTACCTGCGCATCCTGTCCTTCAGGTCCCGCGAGGAACTCGAAGAGCTGGAGAAGCAGACCGAGGAGCGCCCCCAGGCCCGCGCCGCCCAGCGCGCGCTGGCCGAGGAGCTGACCACGCTGGTGCACGGCGCCGATCAGACGGCCGCCGTGATCGCCGCGTCCAAGGCCCTCTTCGGTCAGGGCGAGCTGGCTGAGCTCGACGAGAAGACGCTGGCCGCGGCCCTCTCCGAGGTGCCGCACATCCAGGTCGCCGAGCTCGGTCCCGTCGTGGACCTCTTCGCGGAGGTCGGCCTGGTGGCGAGCAAGTCGGCCGCGCGCCGCACGGTCAAGGAGGGCGGGGCGTACGTGAACAACGTGAAGGTCGCCGCCGAGGACGCGGTCCCCGCCAAGGAGGACCTGCTGCACGGGCGCTGGCTGGTGCTGCGCCGGGGCAAGAAGAACCTGGCGGCGGTCGAGGTCACGGCCGGCTGACCACGTACGCACACCGAAGGGGGCGGCTTCCCGCGTGGGAGGTCCGCCCCCTTCGTCGTACCTGCCGTCAGGCTTGCTGCTTGCTGCCCCGCAGTGCCACGTAGGCCATGTCGCCGAGGAAGACGATGATGAGCGCGGCCACGAGCTGGAAGAGGTGCCGACTCCAGTCGATGCCTCGGGTCGCGTCGACGCCGACCGCACGGGCGATCGCGTTGCCCACGACGGCTCCGAGGATGCCGAAGATGGTCGTCAGCCAGAGCGGGCTGTGCTGCTTGCCCGGAAGGATCGCCTTGGCGATCAGGCCCAGCACGAACCCGACGATGATCGCCCACAACCAGCCCATGTCTGCCTCCTAGTACGGCTCTACGTGAGCAGTACGGCCAGTCTCGGGCTGTCCGCCATACGGCGCATGTCGGGCGGAGCCATACGCGGTACGACGCATCATGTCCGCCCAGTCAGGACATCCCCCGGTCTCGAAGGCGACGCAGCCGCGGCGTAACGTGGAGGCTGTTCGGGCCTGCTTCCTTGACGGGGTTCGGACCGGTACGGACCGGGGAGCGTCCGACACAGGCGGGTGGTGGAACGTGATGCGGAAGCAGAGCAACAGTCAGGTCTTCCGGATCACCGGGGCCAGGCAGGGGCTCGACGAAGACGTACGGGGCAGGCAGCGCCGCTACGTCATCTCGATGTCCGTCCGCACGGTCTCAGTGATCCTGGCAGCCACCCTGTGGAACGTCGAGCGGCACGTCGCGCTCGTCGCACTGGTACTCGGGATACTCCTCCCCTACATCGCCGTGGTCATCGCCAACGCGGGCCGGGAGAACACGCCGTCGCTTCCCTCGACGTTCGTCGCCGCCCCCAGTCGTCCGATGATCGCTCCGCCACGGGAGGACGGCTCCGCGGAATCCGTCCCGGAAGACGTCGCGGCCGACCACGGGGCGCGGCTGCGGGGCGAGCCGCACGACATGAGCTGACCCCGATCCGGCCCCTGGCTGACCTCGGAGGATCCTCCGAAAACGGAATCCGGCCGCGCACCAAGCTCAAGAAAAGCTCAGATCAATCATGTTGTTCCAGTGCCGGGCGGCGGGTCTCCCGTGACATACTTCGTACGCGCTCCGCATCCCCCGTCGGAGCGACGGACCGACGCCGGGCAGCTCCCCCCGTGGCTGCTCGGCGTCGCCTTTTCGGAGCCGTTCAGGGCGTGCCGCAGAGCCGCTTAGGGTTGAGGCGTGAACTTGCCGCTCTCCGACCTGTCCCCCGCTCCCACCACTCCGCAGTGTTCGGCCAAGGGCTGCCGCGCCGACGCCGTGTGGGTGCTCGCCTGGAACAACCCGAAGCTGCACACGCCGGAGCGCCGCAAGACATGGCTCGCGTGCGAGGAGCATCGCGAGCATCTGTCCCAGTTCCTCGGTGTGCGCGGGTTTCTGAAGGACGTCGTGAAGCTCGACGAGTGGGAAGACCCGGAGGGGCAGCGCTGACCTCCCCGGGGAGGCCGGCCGCCGGGGTCCGGCGAGGCCCGGGTCAGCCGCCGATCGCCGACATCGGCCTTTCCGGCTGCACGAACGACGGGTCGTCCAGGCCGGCCCCCGCCTTCTTGCCCCACATCGCGAGGCGCCATATGCGGGCTATCTCCTCGTCGGGGGCGTCCGAGCGGAGGGCGGCGCGCAGGTCGGTCTCCTCGGTGGCGAAGAGGCAGGTGCGGACCTGGCCGTCGGCCGTGAGGCGCGTACGGTCGCAGGCCGAGCAGAACGGGCGGGTGACCGAGGCGATCACGCCGACGCGGTGCGGGCCGCCGTTCACCAGCCAGCGTTCGGCGGGAGCCGAGCCGCGCTCGTCCGCGCCCTCCTCGGTGAGGTCGAAGCGCGTACGCAGTGAGGTGAGGATGTCGCCCGCGGTGACCATGCCCTCGCGCTTCCAGCCGTGCTGGGCGTCCAGGGGCATCTGCTCGATGAAGCGCAGTTCGTAGTCGTGCTCCACCGCCCAGGCGAGGAGCTCCGGGGCCTCGTCCTGGTTCAGCCCCGGCATCAGGACCGAGTTGACCTTGACCGGGGTCAGGCCGGCGTCGCGGGCGGCTTCGAGGCCCTCGATGACGTCCTTGTGGCGGTCACGGCGGGTGAGGGTCTTGAAGACGTCGGGGCGCAGGGTGTCCAGCGAGACGTTCACCCGGTCCAGGCCCGCGGCCTTCAGGGCGGTCGCGGTGCGCTTGAGGCCGATGCCGTTGGTCGTCAGGGACATCTGGGGGCGGGGAGCGAGCGCGGCGACCCGCTCGACGATGCCCACCAGGCCGGGGCGCAGCAGGGGCTCGCCACCGGTGAAGCGGACCTCGGTGATGCCGAGGCTGGTGACGGCGATCTCTATCAGGCGGACGATCTCGTCGTCGGTGAGCAGATCGGGCTTGGCCAGCCATTGCAGGCCCTCTTCGGGCATGCAGTACGTACACCGGAGATTGCACCGGTCCGTCAGCGAGACGCGCAGGTCGGTGGCCACTCGGCCGAAGGTGTCGATGAGCACGTGGGCCCCCTCCCTCGATGCGGATCACTTCAACTTGACACGATCGAGCCTACGTGACGCGGCTGACAACAACAGCGGCCGGATCCCACGAGACGTGACGCGGCCGCGTCGTAGATCTCTACGACGCGGCCGTCGGCGGAGCGGGATCAGTGGGCCCCGGTGCCCGTGAGCGAGCGAACCTCCAGCTCGGCGTACTTGCCGGCGTCCGGCTCCTCCTTGGACAGGATCGTGCCGAGCCAGCCCAGCAGGAAGCCGACCGGAATCGAGATGATGCCCGGGTTCTCCAGCGCGAACCAGTGGAAGTCGGCGTCGGGGAACATCGACGTGGGCTTGCCCGAGACGACCGGCGAGAACAGCACCAGGCCGACCGCGGTGACCAGACCGCCGTAGATCGACCAGAGGGCGCCCGGCGTGGTGAACCGCTTCCAGAAGAGGCTGTAGAGGATCGTCGGCAGGTTCGCGGACGCGGCGACGGCGAAGGCGAGCGCGACCAGACCGGCGACGTTCAGGTCGCGGGCGAGGGCGCCCAGGAGGATGGACACGGCACCGATGCCGACCGTCGCGTACCGGGCGGCCTTCATCTCCTGCTTCTCGGTGGCCTGCCCCTTCTTGATGACGTTCGCGTAGATGTCGTGCGCGAACGAGGAGGACGAGGCCAGTGTCAGCCCCGCGACGACCGCGAGGATCGTGGCGAAGGCGACGGCCGAGATGGAGGCGAGCAGGACGGCGCCCCAGTTGGAGTCGACGCCTCCCAGATGCAGTGCCAGAAGTGGCGCGGCCGTGTTGCCCGCCTTGTTGGAGGCGATGATCTCGTCCGGTTTGATCAGCGCGGCGGCGCCGAAGCCGAGGGCGAGGGTCATCAGGTAGAAGCAGCCGATGAGGCCGATCGCCCAGTTCACGGACTTCCGCGCGGTCTTGGCCGTGGGCACCGTGTAGAAGCGGATCAGGATGTGCGGCAGACCCGCGGTGCCCAGGACCAGCGCCATGCCCAGGGAGATGAAGTCCAGCTTGGTCGTGGACGTGGCGCCGTACTTGAGGCCGGGCTCCAGGAAGGGCGAGCCCTTGCCGCTGTTGTCGGCCGCCTTGCCGAGCAGGTCGGAGATGTTGAAGTTGAACTTCAGCAGGACCAGGAAGGTGAGCAGCAGGGCGCCGATGATCAGCAGCACCGCCTTGACCATCTGTACCCAGGTGGTGCCCTTCATGCCGCCGATGGTGACGTACACGATCATCAGGACGCCGACGAGGGCGACGATGCCGATCTTGCCGCCGTCGCTGGTGATGCCGAGGAGCAGCGACACCAGGACGCCGGCGCCCGCCATCTGGGCCAGCAGGTAGAAGATCGACACGACGATCGTGGAGGTGCCCGCGGCCGTACGGACCGGACGCTGGCGCATGCGGTACGCGAGGACGTCGCCCATCGTGTAGCGGCCGGAGTTGCGCAGCGGCTCGGCGACCAGGAGCAGGGCCACCAGCCAGGCGACCAGGAACCCGATGGAGTAAAGGAAGCCGTCGTACCCGAAGAGGGCGATCGCGCCCGCGATGCCGAGGAAGGACGCGGCGGACATGTAGTCGCCGGAGACGGCGAGGCCGTTCTGGAAGCCGGTGAACTGGCGGCCGCCCGCGTAGAAGTCGGCGGCGTCCTTGGTCTGGCGGCCCGCCCAGACGGTGATGACGAGGGTCGCGGCGACGAACACCGCGAAGAGGGTGATGATCAGCGGCCGGTGCTGACTGGCCTCACCGGCGGCCAGGGTGATCGCGGGGCTCATGCGCCGCCCTCCATCCGGGACTTGATGGCCTCGGCCTTGGGGTCGAGCTGGGTGGCGGCGTGCCGCGAGTACCACCAGGCGATGAGGAAGGTGGTGAGGAACTGGCCGAGGCCGAGCGCGAGGGCGACATTGATGTTGCCGAACAGCTTGGTGCCCATGAAGTCGCCCGCGTAGTTCGAGAGCAGGACGTACAGCAGGTACCAGACGATGAAGCCGACGGTCAGCGGGAAGGCGAAGGAGCGGTGGGAGCGGCGCAGTTCAGCGAACTCGGCGCTCTCCTGCACCGCGGTGAACTCCTCCGTGGAGGGGAGTGGGGATCCGGTTTTCGGTGGCGGTGCGTCGGTTGCCACGGTGTCTCCTCGCGATGCGGGTGCGGTTGCGACGGTGGACGGGGGCGAGTCGGGGCTCGCGGAGGGGGAGGGCTCGGGTACGGACATGCGGTTCTGACCTCACAGTGATATGGATCACGTAACCGGGTGCGATGGATTGGCTCCTGTGCGTGATCCGACAGGGGGCTCGATCGTCCTCGGGCTCCCTGCTCAAGGTCACGGCGCCACGCGTGGACCGGTTCAACTCCCCCGACTTCTTTCGGAAGTCATCCCCGGAAGTCATTGCTGGCCAGGTCGGGCGGGGGATAGCTTCGGCCTGCACCACTCCGTCATGTACCTGCCCGAGCACCACCTGTGTTCGGGCAGCTCCGTTTTCCGGATGATGTGGAGATCCCATGGCTCATCTGCGATCCAGACGCCGCCTCGCCCTTGCCGTGCCGGTCGTTCTGTCGCTCACCGCCTCGCTCGGCTTCCTGCCGGGCGCCGCGTCGGCCGCGCCGCAGACCGCGTCCGCCGCTGCCAGCGCGGATGGTCCGACCCTGCCGTACCTGGTCAACACCAAGACGGACCACCGCACGATCGAGTCGGTGAAGAAGGCGATCGAGGCGGCCGGCGGCACCGTCGTCATCGCGTACGAGAAGATCGGTGTGATCGTCGTCCATTCCGCCAACCCGGACTTCGGGAAGCAGATCCGGGCCGTACGCGGAGTGGAGTCGGCCGGTGCGTCGCGGACGGCGCCGCTGACTGCCGCGGGCACGACGGACGAGGGCGCGGCGCAGGTGCTGTCGGCCGCCGAGGCCGCCAAGGTCGCGAAGAGCGCCACCGCGGGCGAGGAGCCCCTGGAGGCCGATCAGTGGGACCTGCGCGCGATAGGGGCCGACAAGGCCGCGAAGATCAATCCGGGCAGCAAGGACGTGACGGTCGCCGTGATCGACGTCGGCGTCGACGACACCCACCCGGACATCGCCCCGAACTTCTCGGCCTCGCAGTCCGCGAACTGTGTGGGCGGCAAGGCGGACACCACGTACGGCGCCTGGCGTCCGGTGGACGCCGACCACTACCACGGCACGCATGTCGCGGGTGAGATAGCCGCGGCCCGCAACGGCATCGGTGTCGCCGGTGTCGCGCCCGGCGTGAAGGTCGCGGGCATCACGGTGGCCGAGCCGGACGCGAACCAGCTCTTCTTCCCGGAGAGCGTCGTCTGCGCCTTCGTGTTCGCCGCCGACCACGGCGTCGAGATCACCAACAACAGCTACTACGTGGACCCGTGGCTGTACAACTGCATGGACGACCCCGACCAGAAGGCCATCGTCGACGCGGTGAACCGGGCCCAGCTGTACGCCCAGAACAAGGGCACCCTGAACGTCGCGGCGGCGGGCAACTCCAACGACGACCTCGACTCGGACGCGCTCGTCGACGACTCCAGCCCCGACGACTCGACCGCGGTCACCCGCACCGTCGACCCGCACAAGTGCTTCGACGTTCCGACCCAGCTGCCGGGTGTCGTCACCGTGAGCTCGACCGGCGTCAAGGGCGCCAAGTCGTACTTCTCCAGCTACGGCGACGGCGTGATCGACGTCGCGGCCCCGGGCGGCGACCGGTACCAGATCCCGGACACGCCGTCGCAGAACGGCCGTATCCTCTCCACCCTGCCGAACAACACGTACGGCTACCTTCAGGGCACCTCGATGGCGACGCCGCACGTCGCCGCCGTCGCGGCGCTGCTGAAGTCCAAGTACCCCTGGGCCACTCCGGCCCAGCTCCAGGCGCTGCTCAAGGCCCAGGCGGACAACCCGGGTTGCCCGACCGACCCGTACGACGGGAACGGCGACGGCGTCGTGGACGCCACCTGCGTGGGCGGCAAGCGCGTGAACGGCTTCTACGGATTCGGGATCGTCAACGCGCTGCGAGCGGTCAAGTAACCGTTGCCGACCACCAGGTCGAGTAACCGTCCCTGACCGTCAGTTGAGCTTCCGCACGGCTCGTACAGCTCGTCCCGCGAATGTGAACTGGAGATTCCATGACCGCGCGCTCCCAGCGCTCCCGTCGTGCCATAGCCATCCCGCTGGGGATGGCCACGGCCACGGCCCTCGCCTTCCTGCCGAACGTCACCGCGTCGGCAGCGGAGGCGACCACCGGCAGCATCCAGCAGGTCACCGCCGCTGACGCGACCGGCCTCAGCTATGTCGTCAACGTCCGTCCCGGGCACGGCACTTCCTCCACCGTGAAGAAGGCCATCGCCAAGGCGGGCGGCACGATCGTGACGTCGTACGACCAGATCGGCGTGATCGTCGTCCACTCGTCGAACGCCGACTTCGCCAAGACGATGCGTGGCGTACGCGGCGTGGAGTCGGCGGGCAACACGCGCAACGCGCCGCTGCCCGCGCAGTCGACCACCGACGTGGGCACCCCGAAGGCTCTCACCGCGCAGCAGGTGCGGGCCGCGAGCGCTGAAGCCGCCGACGGGCAGGACCCGTTGGAACCGTTGCAGTGGGACCTGCCCGCCATCAAGGCGGACAAGGCGCACGAGAAGACGCTCGGCAGCAGCAAGGTCACGGTCGCCGTGATCGACACCGGCGTCGACGACACACACCCGGACATCGCGCCGAACTTCGACCGCGACGCGTCGGTCAACTGCGTGACGGGCAAGCCGGACACGACCGACGGCGCCTGGCGGCCCACCGCCGCGGAGAGCCCGCACGGCACGCACGTGGCGGGTGAGATCGCGGCCGCCAAGAACGGCGTCGGCATGACCGGTGTCGCACCGGGCGTGAAGGTCGCCGGCATCAAGGTGGCCACGACGGCCGGTTACTTCTACACGGAGGCCGTGGTCTGCGGCTTCGTGTGGGCGGCCGAGCACGGCGTCGACGTCACCAACAACAGCTATTACACCGACCCCTGGTACTTCAACTGCACGGACGACCCGGACCAGAAGGCCCTCGTCGACGCGATCACCCGCGCCTCGCGGTACGCGGAGAAGAAGGGCGCGGTCAACGTCGCGGCGGCGGGCAACGAGAGCTACGACCTGGCGGCCGACACGATCACCGACCCGGTCTCGCCGAACGACGGGACCCCGTCGGACCGGGTGATCGACCCGTCCAAGTGCTATGACATCCCGACCCAGTTGCCGGGTGTGGTCACGGTCGCGGCGACCGGCGCGAAGGGCCTCAAGTCGTCCTTCTCCAACTACGGCCTGGGCGTCATCGACGTCGCCGCGCCCGGCGGCGACGCGACGAGCTACCAGACCCCGGCCCCGCCCGCCACGAGCGGTCTGATCCTGGGCACGCTGCCGGGTGGCAAGTGGGGCTACATGGCCGGTACGTCGATGGCGTCCCCGCATGTCGCGGCTGTCGCCGCCCTCATCAAGTCGACGCACCCGCACGCCTCCGCCGCCCTGGTGAAGGCGCTGCTGTACGCCGAGGCCGATGCCACGCCGTGCACCGACCCGTACGACATCGACAGCGACGGCAAGGTCGACGCGGTGTGCGACGGCACGAAGAACCGCAACGGCTTCTATGGATGGGGCACCGTGGACGCGCTGGACGCGGTGACGAAGTAGGGCTTGTGTGCAGATGGTTCGGGCCGGGCGGACGATCCGCCCGGCCCGGCCGTCCCGTACGGCAGGATCTTCGGCATGCATGTGTACGAAGATCCCGCGACCTGGACTCCTGAACCGGTCCGGCCCAAGTGGCAGTTGGTGCTGCGTTTCATCGCGAGCGTGGTCTACGCCCCGGTGCTGTGCGTGGTGTGGGTGGCGACGGCGCTCGCCTTCCTCGCGATCGGTCTCCTGGTGGAGGTGATCGCCGCGTTCAGTGAGCGCGTCGAGCACGACTTCGGAGAGTTCATGGACCGGACGCTGGAACGGCTCGGTGACCTGGCGACCTGGTGCGTGTGGTGGCCCGAGGTGCGGCACGAGGGCGACACCGAGTACTACAGGGCGCGCGTCGACAAGACGGTCGCCCGCTGGACCGCGGCGGCCTCGGCGCCGCGCAGGCCGAAGAAGGCGAAGCCGCCGGTGGAGTGCGCGATACCGCTGCACGTCTACCGGGGCGTGGGCGGGAGTTACGTCGCCGAAGTCGCGCTCGCGCAGGGGTGGGAGCTGCGGCCGACGGACGTGCGCAAGGAGGTGTGTCTGTGGTGGGCGGCCGCCTCACATGTTGATTGAGTCCACCCTGCATAGTGCCTGTATGACGCATTCACCGATGGCTGCTGTGTGGGAGGGGCTGGGCGGAGATCCCGCCCTGCTCTCCCGGGTTTCGACCGTGGTGCGGGAGGGCGCGCTGGAAGCCCGGCTGCCCGTACGGGAGTTGGCGCGGGCCTGTGTGGGCGCGTGCGCGCTGGCCGCCGCCGAGCTGGGGGCGCGGCGGGCCGGGCTCGCGGGCGTGCCCGAGGTGCGGGTGGACGACGGGGCCGTGGCCACCGCGTTCGTCAGCGAGCGGCAGCTGCTGATCGACGGGCGCGCGCCGGTCAACTTCGCGCCGGTGTCGCGGTTCTGGCGGACGGCGGACGGGTGGGTGCGCACGCACGCGAACTATCCGCACCACCGGAGGCGGCTGCTGAGCGCACTGGAGCTGCCCGACGACGCGTCGGTGGACACCGTCGCCGCGCACCTCGCCGAGCGCTCCGCCGTGGACGTGGAGGACGCCGTGTACGCGGCCGGGGGCCTGGCCGTCGCGTTGCGCACGGCGAAGGAGTGGGCGGCGCACGAACAGGGGGCGGCGGTGGCGCGCCGACCACTGCTGAGCCGGGAGCGGATCGGTGAGGCGCCCCCGCGCACGCTCGCGCCGCTCGCCGGTGATCCGCTGCTGCCCGCGGCGGGCGTACGCGTCCTGGATCTCACCCGGGTCCTCGCGGGCCCGGTCGCGACTCGCACACTCGCCCTGCTGGGCGCGGACGTCCTGCGCGTGGACTCGCCGGGGCTGCCCGAACTCGCCGACGCGCACGCCGACACGGGCTTCGGCAAGCGGTCCACCACCCTGGACCTCGCGACCGACCGGCGTGCCTTCGAGGAGCTGCTCGCCGCCGCGGACGTCGTCGTCACCGGATACCGTCCGGGCGCCCTGGACCGGTTCGGGCTGTCGCCCGAGGCGCTGGCCGAGCGCCGGCCCGGACTCGTGGTCGCGCGGGTGTCGGCGTGGGGCGACTACGGGCCCTGGGCGGAGCGGCGGGGCTTCGACAGCCTGGTGCAGGTCGCCACCGGCATCGCGACGATCGAGGGGGCGCCGGAACGGCCGGGTGCGCTGCCCGCGCAGGCGCTCGACCACGGGACGGGATATCTGCTCGCGGCGGCGGTCCTGCGGTCGCTGACGGAGCAACTCGACGACGGCGGCAGCCGGTCGGTGCGGTTCGCGCTCGCGCAGACCGCGGCCTGGCTGACGGACGGTATCGAACCGGGTGACGGGGGCGAGGCCTCGTACGACGGGCCGGACAGCCGGCTCGCCGAGACCGACAGCGCGCTGGGGCGGCTCAGGTACGCGCTGCCGCCCGTCTCCTTCGCCGGCGGACCGGCCGACTGGGCGCGCCCGCCGGGGCCTTGGGGAACGGATTCCGCGCGATGGGTCTGAGTCACGGCCCGACAGGAAACGTACCTATGTACGGAATGCCGTTCCGCCAGTTGTTTCCCTGCACTTGCCCGGATCTGTCACGCCTGGTGAAGATCGTGAGGTGACGTTGACGAGACCGACAGCCGAGGTGGCGGGCGCGGGCGGGCCGGCGCGGCGCCGCGCCACCGGCCGGGCCGCCGCCGTACTGGCCCTGGTGGCCCTGGCGGCTCTGATCCCGTTGCTCGGCCCGCGCACCGCGCTGGAGGGCACGGGCGAGGCCGCGGCCCCCGGCATCGCCGGTATCGCCCTGCTGCGTACGGTCCTGTTCGTGGCGCTGTGCGTGCCCGCGGGCGAGCTGTTCGCGTCCTGGCTGGCCCGCCGGGTGCCGGGCGCGCCCCTGGCGGACGCGCCGCGCAGCTGGGCCCCGTACACGGCCGCCGCCGGTTTCCTCGCCGCGCTGGGCCTCGCCTCGGTCGTGGCCACCGGCAATCTGCTGCCGCACCACCTCTCCGACATCGACGTCGGCGGGCTCTACGAGACCCGGGACGGCAAGCTGGCGCTCCTGGAGGTCAACGGGTTCCTGGCGGCCGGGCTGTGCGCCCTCTCGCGTCGGCCGGTCACCCAAGTGTGGCCGCTGGCCGCGGTGGTGGTCGCGGAGGCGCTGCGCGCCCACCCCGCCACGGAGCACGGTCCGCTGGTCGGCTCCGCTCTGACACTCGTTCACGTGACCTGCGCGGCGCTGTGGGCGGGCGGACTGCTGCACGTCCTGCGGATGCTGCGGAGATGGCGCGCCGAGGAGGCCGGTGCCGCGTTGCTCGGGCTCTACGCGCGCGTGGCGGCCGTTCTGTTCGCGGCGATCACCGCGACGGGCGTCTGGAGCGCTCTGCGCCGGATGCCGTCCGGCACGATCCTGGACCAGCTGACGACGACGGCGTACGGGCGCACCCTGCTCGCCAAGGTGCTCGTGGTGGCCGTCGTCGCCGTCCTGGCCCTCTGGGCGCGCCTGCGTCTGCGCCGCGCGGCGGACCCGCTCAGCGCCTACGCCCCCGCGCGCGCGGAGGTCGTGGCACTGGGCGTGGTCGTCGCGGTCTCGGGCGCGCTGACGGCGCTGCCGCTGCCGATCAGATGGTGAGCCTCAGTTGGCGACCATGACCTTGAGGGCGGTGCGCTCGTCCATCGCCTTGTAGCCCTCGGGCACGCCCTCCAGGCCGATGGTCATGTCGAAAACGGGCGACGGGTCGATGGTCCCGTCGAGGACGTCGGGCAGCAGCTCCGGGATGTACGCGCGGACCGGCGCGACACCGCCGCGCAGAGCGATGTTCCGGTCGAACATCACCCCCAGGTCCAGGCCCGTACCGCTGCCGTGCGGCACCCCGACGAAGCCGATGGCGCCGCCGTCGCGGGTGATGTTCACGGCCGTCTTCATGGACTGCTCGGTGCCGACGGCCTCGACGACACAGTGCGCGCCCTGGCCACGGGTCAGCTCCCGCACGGCCTCGACGGCCGCGTCACCGCGCTCGGCGACGACGTCCGTGGCGCCGAAGAGGCGCGCGATGTCCGTACGCACCTCGTGGCGTCCGAGCGCGATGATCCGCTCGGCGCCGAGCCGCTTGGCGGCCAGCACGGCGCACAGGCCGACGGCCCCGTCCCCGACGACGGCGACGGTGGCGCCCTTGTGGACACCCGCGCCGAGGGCCGCGTGATGGCCGGTGCCCATGACGTCGGACAGCGTCAGCAGCGCCGACAGCAGGTGGTCGTCGGACGCCGCGTCCTTGGGCAGCTGGACGAGCGTGCCGTCGGCGAACGGAACGCGTACGGCCTCGCCCTGTCCGCCGTCGTACCCGACGGCACCCCAGAAGCCGCCGTGCTCGCACGACGTGGTGAGCCCCTCGCGGCAGTAGTCGCACACGCCGTCGGACCACATGAAGGGCGCGACGACCAGGTCACCGCGCCGGACGCCGGTCACCTCGGAGCCGGTCTCCTCGACGATGCCGAGGAACTCGTGCCCGATCCGCTGGCCCGGCTGCCGGGCCGCCTCGCCGCGGTACGCCCACAGGTCGCTGCCGCAGATGCAGGAGCGCAGCACCCGCACGACCGCGTCGGTGGGCAGCTGCACCACGGGCTCGGGCACGTCCTCCACGCGCATGTCGTACGGGGCGTGGATGGTGGTGGCGCGCATGGCGAGGGTCCTTCTCGTGCGGGGCGTCGGTGGATGCGCTCAGGGGGTGGTTGAGCGCATCTCACCGTACGCCGCCGCGGGCGCGGGCCGCGCGCCGAGGGTGCCCAGCACACCGCGCACCAGCAGATACTGGGCGGCGGCGTACGTGAGCATGATCCAGAAGTCCGGGCTCGGGAGCTGCGGCCACTCGGCGACCCCGGTGGCGATGAGCGTGTCCGAGAGCATGAACAGGGCGCCGCCGACACCCGTGACGAGCCCGAGCCGGGTGGCCCCGTACGCCATCGCGGTCAGGAGCAGGCTGTAGCCCGCGACGGGGACGCGGAGATCGGCGGGCAGGTCGGGCCACAGAAGCGTGACGGTGGCGACGAGGGCGACGGCGTACCCACCTGCGAGCAGGGCTCCACGCGCGCGTGCCGTTCGCCGGAAAAGGACGAGGTAACACATGTGCCCCGCCGCGAAGGACGCCATCCCCACGAGGAAGGCCGGGTCGGCGTCGGACAGGAGCAGCACGTCGCCGCCCCAGCCGCAGAGCAGCGCGGCGACCAGGAGCCGCGGGCCGCCGCGTACGCCCGCGTGGGCGGCGAGCAGGGGCATCAGGAGCGGCTTGGCGATCCGGTGCCCGAGATCGAACCCCGCGCCCAGGGACACGAGGTCCACGACCACCGCGAGGCCGAAGGAGACGAGCAGCACGCGCGCGAGGCGTGGGTTCACGCGACGGGCTCCGTGACCGGCGTCTTCGCGGCGGCCGGCTGCGCGGGCTGCCAGCCGGGGCCACGGAAGACCCGCCCCGCCCGCTCGCGCCAACTCGCGGCCGCCTTCAGGTCCCTGGCGATGGCGGCGTACTCGTGGGTGGCCACGCGCAGGGGGTTGTACGTGGCGATGTTCTTGGTGAGCCCGTAGACGGGCCGTTCGGTCTCCGCGACCCATGATCCGAAGAGCCGGTCCCAGACGATGAGGATGCCCCCGAAGTTGCGGTCCAGATAGCCGCCCTGGGAGGCGTGGTGGACGCGGTGGTGGGAGGGCGTGTTGAAGACGAACTCGAAGGGGCGGGGCAGCTTGTCGATGCGCTCGGTGTGGATCCAGAACTGGTAGACGAGGTTCACCGACGAGCAGAAGGCGAGCGCGGCCGGGTGCACGCCGAGGGCGATGAGCGGAACGTAGAAGGGCCAGACGGTCCAGGTCGTCCAGGGCTGGCGCAGCGCGGTGGTGAGGTTGAACTTCCGGCTGGAGTGGTGGACCACGTGGCAGGCCCACAGGACGCGGATGACGTGGTGCCCGCGGTGCGACCAGTAGTAGAAGAAGTCCTGGCCGAGCAGCATCAGCGGAACCGTCCACCACAGGACGGGCACGTGCAGCGGTGTCAGCTCGTAGACCGCCGAGTAGATCGCGACGATCGGGATCTTCCACAGGAAGTCGAAGGCGAGACTGCCGAGGCCCATGCCGACGCTCGTCGCGGCGTCCTTCGCCTCGTAGCCCGCCTCGTCCTCGTCGGGATGGAGACGGAAACTCACGATCTCGATCACCGTGAGCAGCACAAAGGCGGGTATCGACCACAGCACGACATCGGGCAGGTTCGGCATGAGTGCACCGTAGAACCGCTGGTCGGCTGCGGCTAGGGGTTGTTACCGACAAGTATTACCGGCGGTACGCGCTTGCTTCTTGGTGATCTCCTCCAACGGCTCCCGGTGAACTCCGTCCACGGCCGGGGCGGATCACCGCTTCACACGCCCGCCGCTCCCAGCAGGGCTCCCGCCGCGTACGTCACCGCCATCGCCAGCGCGCCGCCCGCCACGTTCCGCACGACGGCCCGGCCCACGTTCGCCCCTCCCAGGCGGGCGCTGCTCCAGCCGGTGAGGACGAGGGCGGCCAGTACCGATACGACGGTGACTCCGAGGCGCCAGTCCGCCGGGGGCAGCACCATGGCCAGCAGCGGCAGCAGCGCCCCCGCGGTGAACGCGAGGAAGCTCGCCCATGCCGCGTGCCAGGGGTTGGTGAGGTCGTCGGGGTCGATACCGAGCTCCACGCGCGCGTGGGCGCGCAGGGCGTCCCGCTCGGTGAGCTGTTCCGCCGCCTCCCGGGCCACGTCCCGGGTCAGGCCGCGCTGCTCCAACAGCTCGGTCAGCTCCTCCAGTTCGGCCTCCGGCTGCTCCGTGAGCTCGCGCTTCTCCAGGGCCAGGGCGGCCAGCTCCGAGTCCCGCTGGGTGGAGACCGACACGTACTCGCCCGCCGCCATCGACATCGACCCGGCCAGCAGTCCGGCGAGCCCCGCCGTGAGCAGTGCGGAGCGTTCGTCCGTGGCGCCCGCCACCCCGACGACGAGGCCGGCGGTGGAGATGATGCCGTCGTTGGCGCCCAGGACGGCGGCCCGCAGCCAGTTCAGCCGCGAGCCGAGCGCTCCTCCGTGGGCCTCGTCGTGCGTCGGTTGCGTCACACGGGGAGGATCGCACCCCGGGCGCCGTCAGCCCCGTACCGACTCGTCACCGCTCCCTTGGCGGCTCGGCGCGCAGGGAACCGTCCGTCACCACACCCGTACCGACCCTCCTTTCGCGAACACCGGGCTCGTCGCGTCCGCCGGCGGATCGCCGAGCGGCTCGGCGATCTCCTCCACCGTCGGGCCCACCTTCGCGGCGATCTCGTCCAGGTACGCCAGGTCGAAGCCGTACACGCGGGCCGCGTTGCCGCCGACCATCGCGGCGATCTCCTCGCGCGGCAGGCCCGCGTAGGCGATGCGCAGGCCTTCCCGGGAGTAGGGGTGGGTGCCCTCGTCGTGCGGGTAGTCGCTGCCCCACATGATCTTGTCGAGGCCGATGCGGTCCCGGAGCGGTACCTCGTGCGGGCGCATGAAGCTGGCGCCGACGAAGCAGTTGTCCCGCCAGACTTCCGACGGGCCCTTGCCCATGGCCTCGGCCAGTCCCGCGCCGAATTTCGACTCGGCCGTCGACGCCTTGGTGGCGGCGGCCACCAACCGCCCGTGGTAGTAGTCCAGCATGTCGAGCACCCCGGGGATCCAGCCCGAGCCCTGCTCGGTCAGTACCAGCCTCAGGTCCGGGTGACGACGGAACGCGCCGCCGAAGATCAGGTGCCACAGCGCGCGGTGCGAGAACCAGGTCGTCTCCACCATGAAGACCGCCCGGGCGGCCGGTTCGTCGCCCAGGGGCGGCGACGCCGAGCCCGCGTGGTGGTTCACCGGCACGCCCAGTTCCGCGCAGACCGCCCAGATCGGGTCGTACGTCGACGAGTACAGCTCGGGCAGGCCCGAACCCGGCGGTGTGCCGGGCAGCAGGAGGCCGCCCCTGAGGCCCGCGCCGGCGGCCCAGCGGATCTCCTTCACCGCCTCGTCCACGTCGTTGAGGAGGATCTGGAAGACGCCCGCACGGCGGCCGGGAGCTGCCGCGCAGAAGTCCGCGAGCCAGCGGTTGTGGGCCCGCAGCCCGGCCCACCGCTGCGCGAACTCCTCCGCCGTCGGGGCCGGCGCCATCAGGGAGGCCGAGGGGAAGAACGGCGGGATGGTGTTCGGGAAGACGACCTCCGCGACGATCCCGTCCTCCTCCAGCTCCGCGAGGCGCCGCCCGGAGTTCCAGTTCTTGTCGGCCGTGTCGGCGAGCAGATCCTCGTACGGATTGACGTACGTGGCCGCCCACGCGTCGAAGGCCTCGTGGTGCCGCTTCGCCAAGTACGGCTTGTAGTCCAGGAGATCGGCGCCCGCGTGGCAGTCGGCGGAGATCACCGTGTACCGGTCGTCGCTCATGAGGTCACCCCCAGGGTTGGGAAGTCGTGGTCCGTCAGCCAGTGCCGGCCCACCTCGCGCGAGCGGGCCCAGGACGCCTCCACGGCCGTCTGGTCGTCGCTCTGGCCGAGGTCGGCGGGGGTCGGACCGATGCGCCGGGCGAGCGGGGTCAGTTTCTCGACGTCGAACCCGAAGACCTCCGCCGCCGCCAGGCCGAGCATCCGGCGCGTCTCCCCGACGGGGATGTCGTGGAAGGTTTTCGCCAGCCACGCGCGCGTGTCGGGCCAGGTGCCCTCAGGGTGCGGGAAGTCGCTGCCCCAGAGGATGTTGTCGATGCCGATCTCGTACCGCTGGGCCAGTTCGCGGCGCTTGGTGTTCGTCGCGCAGATGAAGAGCTGCCGGTCCAGGTACTCGTGCGGGGGCCGCTTCAGTTCCGCGAAGGGCGACAGCTTCTTGCCGCCGTGCGCTCCCAGGTAGAGGCGGTCCATGAACCAGAGGAGGTTCGGCAGCCACCAGCAACCCGACTCCGCGACACCGAACTTGAGACCCGGGTGCCGTTCGAAGACGCCCGACCACAGCAGGAACCAGAGGGGACGGGCGGGCCACCAGGTGACTTCGGAGACATAGATTCCCAAGTGGTCGCCGTATTCGTGGCGCGGTGCCGCGCCCGAGTGGGTGACCACGGGCATCCCGCACTCGGCGGCCGCCGCCCACACGGGGTCGTAACGGCGGTCGTGGTACGGCTCCTTGTCGACCCACATGGAGGGGATCATCAGCGCGCCCAGGCCCGACTCCTTGGCGCGGTACACCTCCGCCACCACGCGCGACACCTCCGCCGTGATGGGCAACAGGGCCACCCCGCAGTGCCGTTCGGGGTTCTCGGAGACGAAGTCGGCCAGCCAGCGGTTGTGTGCCTGCGCGCCGGCCATGCCGAGCTCCGGGTCCTGGTCCCCCGAGAGGCCGAGGCCCACACCGAAGGGGGCGGCGGTCTGGCTGTCCACGGCGTCCGCGTCCGGGAAGACGACCTCGGCCGCCACACCGTCGCCGTCCAGCTCCTTGAGACGCTGCGCGGTGTCCCAGCCGCCGCGCAGGCCTTCCTCGTTGTCCTGGAACCACTTGTTCGCGAACGCCTCGTTGCGGATACCGAGCCGCGTCATCTCCTCGCGGCGCCGGTCGCGGCCCGCGAGGAACTCGTCGAAGTCCCGGTGGAAACGAGGGTCAAGATAGGGCCGGTACTCCTCGGTGGGGAGACCGGCGTGGCAGTCGGAGGAGATGATGAGGTAGGGGTCCTGGTCGGTCATCGCACACCCCTCAGTCCAGGATGAAGTTCTCTAGGTACGACGGGTCGGCGCGGTCGAGCATCGACTGCGAACGCGCCCGGATCTGCCGGTCGCTGTGCTCGCTCTCGGGCAGCAGCCAGAAGCGGCCTTGGCGGATCCCCTCGGCGACGAGGTCGGCGACCTCTTCGACGGGTGTGAACCGCACCTCGTGGCCCGCCTCCTTCATCGCGGCCTCCCACTGGTCGAGGCTGCGGTAGGGGGTCTTCCTGGGCTTCTGTTTCGCGTAGCGCGGTGGCCGGTTGCGGTGCGACTCCCACAGGCCCGTACGGAGCATGTGGGGCCCCGGGAAGAGCACGGACGCGCCCACGCGCGCGTGCTCCGCCTTCAGGTGGGCGTACAGCGACTCGGTCATCGTCACGACGGCCGCCTTGGTGACGGCGTAGACGGAGGCGGTGGGCAGCGGGGCGATCCCGCCGTCGCCGGACGAGGTGTTGACGACGTGGCCCGGCTCTCCCTGGGCGATCATCCGCGGGACGAACGCCTGGATGCCGTGGAAGACGCCCCAGACGTTGACGGCGAAGGCCCACTTCCAGTCGTTCGGATCGTGCTCCCACATGCGGCCCTCGGCACCGGAGCCGACACCGGCGTTGTTGCACAGGACGTGCACGGCCCCGTACTTCTCGTACGCCTCCGAAGCCAGCGCGAACACCGCCTCGCGGTCCCCGACGTCCACCACGCGCGCGTGCACGTCGGCGCCGTCCTCCCGCAGCTCGGCGGCGGCCTTCTCCAGGGCGCCCTGCTCGACGTCCGCGAGGACCACCTTCAGACCGTCCGCCGCGAACCGCCGCGCCATCGCGAGCCCGATCCCGCTCGCCGCGCCGGTGACGACGGCGACCTGCCCCGCGCGGAGATCCATCACAGGCTCCCCTCGGGCGGCCCGTCGAGGATCTGCTGGGGGTCGTCGTAGCGCTGGTGGATGTACGGCAAGAGGGCCTGGGCGCTGACCCGTTCGACGACCTTGCCCTTCTGGTCGGTGGTCTTCTCACCGATGGTGATCTCGACGAGCCGGCGTACGGGGAGGTCGGCGACCGGGTCGTACATCGACTCGCGCAGGACGACGTCTCCGGTGACGCGCTCCAGTTTGCGCACCTTCTCGTTGCGCAGACAGTGCACGAGGACGGGGTCGGCGTCGAACCCCGAACCGTCCACCGCGGGAAGGAACTTGAAGTAGAAGTCGGTCTTCTGGACGGGCTCGGGAAGCGGCAGGACGCCGCTCACCGCGCCGCGTACCTCGACGAACGCGATGCCGTGCCGGGCGAGCGCGGCGCGTACGACGAGACCGTCACGCTCGACCGTCACCTCGCCGAGCTTCTTGGGTTCCCCGAAGACCTCGCGGCCGCCGATGAGGGCCCGTTCGTGGGTCATCGGCATGACGAGCGGATACCAGCCCTCGACGCCGTCGTGCGCGGCTGCGACGGCGAACGAGCCCGCGCCCAGCGGGTATCCGGGCAGTTCGACCTTGCTGATGTTCACTCGCACCAGGGGCCGCCCGGTGGGTTTCAGCGGGGGCGGCAGGACCGCCGCGACCGCGTCCGGATCGCTCTCCCAGACGGCCACCACTCCGGTGGACCAGATGTCGGGGAGTTTGGAGCTCGCGGTGCGCGCGGCGGCGATCTCCGCCTCGGTTCGTGCGCCGTACCTCACTCGTGCCATGTCGTACCGCCCTTCACCGAAGGTTTCCTGATGGTCCGTCACTGGCGCCTGTAACACAGTTACAGCAGACTGCGTTGCGGGTAAATACGCGTGCACGACGGAGACCTGGAAACGTGGGGGCGCCATGACGAGGACGGCACTCACCCGCGACGCGATCCTCGACAGCGCCGCGCACCTGGTGAAGCAGCACGGCCCGGACGCCCTGACGATGCGCAAGCTCGCCGCCGAGCTGGGCACCGCGGTCACCTCGATCTACTGGCACGTCGGCAATCGGGAGTCGCTCCTCGACGCGCTCGTCGAGCGCACGGTCGCCGACCTCGGCGTGATCCGCCCCACCGGGCGCACGCCGGCCCAGCGCATCACGTCGGTGGCCCGCGCCCTGCGCCGGCAGCTGCGCGAGCATCCGCACCTCGTCGCGATGGTGCACGAACGCGGACTGACCGAGCGGATGTTCCTGCCCGCGCAGCAGGCCCTGGTGCACGAGGTGCACGCGGCGGGTCTGCGCGGCACCCATGCGGCCGAGGTCGTTCGGGCCGTGCAGTTCCAGGTCGTCGGCTTCGTCCTCGTCGAGCGCAACCGTGAGCGCGCGCCCGTACAGCAGCCCGCCGAGGAAGAGCTGTGGGACACCCAGACCGCGGAGGACGACCCGGGCCTGGCCCGGGCGCTGGCCGGCCCGGTCGACCAGGAGAAGCTGTTCGCCCTCTCCGTACGAGCGCTCGTGGAGGCCCTGCTCGGGCGCTGACCCGGGCCGCCCGCGCGCCGGCCCCGCCCCCTTTCGTCACGCGCTGGACCGACGGCTCGCGGCGGTGCTGCCGGGCCGTCACCCGGGGCCCGCGCCGTACTGGCGGGCGGCGCGGCGTCAACTCAGGGGCGGTCCGGCCCGATTGTGCGGCACACGCGCGCGTGGCCATGTCGTGGGCCTTTGGAGGACCGCGTTCCGGGAAGCCGGGGCCCGGACTGTCAGTCGTGGCCCGTATCCTCAGTGACCATGCTCGAAGACCTGACGACCGCAGCGTCCCCAGCCTCCTGGCCGGCCGCGTATCCGCAGGGGTACGCGGTCGTCGACGTGGAGACCACAGGCCTGGCCCGCGACGACCGGATAATCTCGGCCGCCGTCTACCGGCTGGACGCGCGCGGCGAGGTCGAGGACCACTGGTACACGATGGTCAACCCGGAGCGGGACCCGGGCCCGGTGTGGATCCACGGCCTGACGAGCGACATGCTCGAAGGCGCCCCGCTCTTCCAGGACATCGCCGAGGAGTTCGCCACCCGGCTCGACGGCCGCGTGCTCGTCGCGCACAACGCGGTCTTCGACTGGTCGATGATCGCGCGGGAGTACGCGCGCGCGGAGCGCGAGGCACCGGTGCGGCAGCGGCTGTGCACCATCGCGCTCTCCAAGGAGCTGGGGCTTCCGCTGCCCAACCACAAGCTGGAGTCGCTGGCCGCGCACTTCGGGGTCGTGCAGCAGCGGGCGCACCACGCGCTGGACGACGCGCGCGTGCTGGCCGAGGCGTTCCGGCCGAGCCTGCGGGCCGCCGTGAGCAAGGGTGTGCGGCTGCCGCTCCTTGAGTGCCGGCCGCTCAAGGAGTGGTCCGACAGCGCCGCGGCGCCTCGCATCGGGCGGCAGTCCGGCGGTTACTCGTCAGGCGGCTACCCGTCCGGGAGTTGGCGACCCTCACGCAAACGCCCCGCATGCCCCTATCCCAACCCAGGGCGGTACGAAGAGGGCAAACCGCTCAAGCAGGGCATGCGCATCGCGTTCTCCGGCGACACGTCCGTCGACCGCGAGCTGCTGGAGGACCGTGCCGTCGAGGCCGGGCTGCATGTCGCGACCAGCCTGTCCCGGCTCACCAGCCTGCTCGTCACCAACGACCCGGACTCCAGCACGTCGAAGGTGGTCAAGGCCAAGCAGTTCGGGACGCCGGTGATCGACGAGGCGGCGTTCGGCCAGCTGCTGCGGGATGTGGAGCCGGCGTCGGGGAAGTGACCCCGGGGGCCACCGACGGACGTACGGATGCCCTGACGGACGTACCCGCAAGGGGCGGACGCACGGGTGATTGGCGGACGTACGGGTGATTGCCGGGCGACTCGCCCGGCGCCCGCTCGCCCGCGCCGCGTCGGCACCCCACCCTGTGGCGCATGGCGAGATGTGAAGTATGTGGCAATGACTACGGCATGTCGTTCGAGGTGCACGCGCAGGGCGCGGTGCACGTCTTCGACTGCTTCTCCTGCGCGATCCACCGGATGGCCCCCCTCTGCGAGCACTGTCGCGTCCAGATCATCGGCCAAGGGGTCGAGGTCGAGGGCCACTGGTTCTGCGGCGGCCACTGCGCCCGCGCGGAGGGGAAGGTGGGGATCATCGACAAGGTCTGAGCCTCGCCCCCCGGCACGGCGTGGGGCATCGCTGCGGCCCTCGGCGGGACCCTCCCGTCGAGGGCCGATTCGTGCCGAGTACCGTCAATGGGGTGTACCGCTTCCTGTTGTCCCGGCAGTGGGTGATTCTCACCCTCGTGACCCTCGCGCTCATCCCGACGATGATCAAGCTGGGCTTCTGGCAGCTGCATCGCCATGAGCACAAGGTCGCGCTGAACACGGTGATCTCCGAGTCGCTGGCCGCGAAGCCGGTGCCCGCCGAGTCGCTGACATCACCGGGGCAGCACATCAGGCACGACGACCTGTACCGCCGGGTGACCGCGAAGGGCCACTTCGACACCGCGCACGAAGAGGTCGTACGCCGCCGCACCAACACCGACGGCGAGGTCGGCTACCACGTCCTGACCCCGTTCGTCCTGGACGACGGCCGCGTCCTCGTCGTCAACCGTGGCTGGATCCCGGCGGACGGCGCGCAGACCGCGTTCCCGAAGATCCCGGCGCCCGCGAAGGGCGAGATCACCGTCACCGGCCGGCTCATGGCCGACGAGACGACCGCCGACAGCGGCATCAAGAACGTGCGGGGCCTCCCGGACCGCCAGGTCATGCTGATCAGCAGCGAGCAGCAGGCACAGCGGCTCGGCAAGCAGGTCCTCGGCGGCTACATCGAGCAGACCGCGCCGGAGCCCAAGGGCGACTCCCCCGAGCTGATCCCCAACCCCGAGCACAGCGACATCGGTCCGCACATGGCGTACGCGATCCAGTGGTGGCTGTTCTCCGCGGGCGTCCCCGTGGGCTGGGTGGTCCTGGCCCGCCGCGAGCGCCGTGACCGCGCGGAGACGGCCGCGAAGGAGACCGTGCCGGAGACGGCCGCGGCAACCGTCTAGCCCCGGGCCGACCGCTTCGGGACGCGCCGACCGCTGCCTGGGTGCGGCCCGTGCCGTGGGCGGGTGGCTCGTGCCACTCTGGCGGCCCGATTGGCCGCCGCCCCCGTCGGGAACCCGTCCACCGTGCAACGACGCATCGAGGACTACGCGCTCATCGGGGACGAACAGACGGCCGCTCTGGTGAGCCGCGACGGCTCCGTCGACTGGTTGTGTCTGCCCCGGTTCGACTCGGCGGCCTGCTTCGCCGCCCTGCTGGGTGACGAGGACCACGGCCACTGGCGCATCGCGCCCAAGGGAGCGGGCCTCTGCACCCGGCGCGCCTACCGCCCGGACACACTCGTGCTCGACACCGAGTGGGACACCGACGAGGGCTCGGTCCGGGTGACCGACCTGATGCCCCAGCGCGACCGCGCCCCCGATCTCGTACGCGTCATCGAAGGACTGAGCGGCCGGGTGACGATGCGCGGCCTGCTCCGGTTGCGCTTCGACTACGGCCTGGTCGTGCCATGGATGCGCCGCGTGGACGGCGAACGCGTCGCGGTCGCCGGGCCGGACTCGGTGTGGCTGCGCAGTGAGCCGCCGGTGCGCACCTGGGGCAAGGATTTCCGCACGCACTCGGAGTTCACGGTCGAAAAGGGTGAGAAGGTCGCTTTCGTTCTGACCTGGCATCCCTCGCACGAGCCGCGTCCCTCCCTCGTCGACCCGTTCGAGGCACTGCGCGTCAGCGTCGAGGACTGGCAGGCGTGGGCGGCGCGCTGCCGTTACGACGGCCCGCACCGGGACATCGTCGTACGCTCCCTGATCACCCTCAAGGCCCTCACCTACGCGCCGACCGGCGGCATCGTGGCCGCCCCCACCACCTCGCTGCCCGAGGAGCTGGGCGGCGTCCGCAACTGGGACTACCGCTACTGCTGGCTGCGCGACTCCACGCTCACGCTCGGCGCGCTGCTGGCGGCCGGCTACCACGAGGAGGCCGAGGCCTGGCGCGACTGGCTGCTGCGCGCGGTCGCGGGCGACCCGGCGGACCTGCAGATCATGTACGGCATCGCCGGCGAGCGCCGCCTGCCCGAGTACGAGCTGCCGTGGCTGCCCGGCTTCTGCGGCTCGTACCCGGTCCGGGTCGGCAACGAAGCCGTGCAGCAGTTGCAGCTCGACGTGTACGGCGAGGTCATCGATTCGCTGTCGCTGGCCCGGAGTTCGGGCCTGCCCTTCAAGCCGCACATGTGGCGGGTGCAGGCCGCCCTGCTGGAGTTCCTGCGGACCGCGTGGCGGCAGCCGGACGAGGGGATCTGGGAGGTGCGCGGCCCGCGACGGGACTTCGTGTACTCGAAGGTGATGGCGTGGGTGGCCGCCGACCGCGCCGTACGCTCCCTGGAGGAGTATCCGGAGCTCGGCGGCGATCCGGACGTCTGGCGCGCGATGCGCGACGAGGTGCACCAGGAGGTGTGCGAGCGCGGCTACGACGCCGAGCGGAACACCTTCACGCAGTCCTACGGTTCACGCGAGCTGGACGCCTCGCTGCTGCTCATCCCGCGCGTCGGCTTCCTGCCGCCCGACGATCCACGGGTGATCGGCACGATCGACGCGATCCGCGAGGAGCTCGGCGGCAACGGCTTCGTGCGCCGCTACACCGCCGAGGGCACCGGCCTCGACGGGCTGCCGGGCGGCGAGGGCACCTTCCTGGTCTGCTCGTTCTGGCTCGCGGAGGCCCTGCATCTGACGGGTCGTACGCGGGAGGCCCGCGAGCTGTTCGAACGGCTGGTGGGGCTGGCCAACGACGTGGGCCTGCTGTCCGAGGAGTACGACCCCGTCGCCGGCCGCCAGCTCGGCAACTTCCCGCAGGCGTTCAGCCATATCGGCCTGGTGGGTACCGCCTTCGCCCTGTACGGAGGCGAGAAGGCGGGATAGGGGAGGATAGGGGCCATGGATCTTGGACTGAAAGACCGTGTGTACGTCGTCACGGGAGCCACCCGTGGCCTGGGCAGCGCCGTCGCGCGTGAACTCGTCGCCGACGGCGCGAAGGTGATCGTGACGGGGCGTGACGAGAAGAGCGTCGCCGATGCCGCGTCCGCGCTCGGCCCGAACGCGGTCGGGGTCGCCGCCGACAACGCCGACCCCGAGACCGCGGCCCGGCTGATCGCGGCCGCCCATGAGCACTTCGGCGGCTTCGACGGCATCCTGATCAGCGTCGGCGGCCCGCCGCCCGGGTTCGTCGCCGACAACACGGACGAGCAGTGGACGGCCGCGTTCGAGTCGGTCTTCCTGGGCGCGGTGCGGCTGGCCCGCACGGCCGCCGCGGAGCTCGGCGAGGGCGGTGTCATCGGCTTCGTGCTCTCCGCCTCGGTGTACGAGCCGATCCCGGGGCTGACCATCTCCAACGGTCTGCGCCCCGGCCTCGCGGGCTTCGCCAAGTCCCTCGCGGACGAGCTGGGCCCGCGCGGCATCCGCGTCGTCGGCCTGCTCCCGTCCCGTATCGACACGGACCGCGTGCGCGAGCTGGACGGCCTCTCCGCCGACCCGGAGGCCACCCGCGCGGCCAACGAGGCCAGCATTCCGCTGCGCCGCTACGGCGCCCCGGAGGAGTTCGGCCGGACGGCCGCGTTCCTGCTCTCGCCCGCGGCGTCCTACCTCACGGGCATCATGCTGCCGGTGGACGGCGGAATGCGGCACGGGTTCTGAGTCCTTGCCGCGCGGGGGTCCCGGGACTCCCTGTCGTGCTCAACTGACCCGTTCGGCACGGTGCTTGACCCCGCGGAGGCGTACCTCCGCGGGGAGTGCCGCGAGCCCCGCCGAGTCCCGCGCGTGTGCGAGCGCCTCCGCCGTGAGCAGGTGCAGCGCGTGGCCGGGGTCCACATGCGGTTCCAGCAGGAGCCGCACCCGCGCCTCGGGGGTGCCGCGCCGCCCGGTCAGCAGGACCTGCGCGTGCTCGACGCCGTCCAACTGGCCTGCCTCGGCCTCCAGTACGCCCTCCAGGGCCCGCCCGCGCAGCAGCGCGCCCTGACCGTCGCCGGTGTCGACGAGCACCTCGGCGAGCCGGCGCCGCCGCAGCACGGCCGCCAGCCACCACAGGGCGAGCACCACGAGCACCGCGAGGACGCCGATGACGGTCGGCCACCACCAGCCGTGGTCCCGCCACCGGGTCCGCTCGGCATCGCTGAGCAGCACGTCGTGCCGGCCGTCATGGATCCACCACGAGGGCGGCCTCACGCCGAGCCCGACGGCGAGCACGGAACCGCCCAGGGCGACCAGCGCGAGACCGATGATCCCGATCAGTACCCGGTTGACGATCCGGAGCACCGGCCTCACCCCTTCCGTCCGGGACGCTTCACATGCACCGACAGCGCGGCCGGCCGGGCGAGCCCGAGCCCCCTGATGCCGTCGGCGAGTGTGGCGTCCAAGTCGGCGCGTACGTCGTCGAGTTCACGGAAGTGCGAGACCGCGCGGACGTCGACCTTCTTGCGTCCCATACGGACCCGGACCGACTGGACCCCGGCGACCTCCATCGCCCGGTCGCGCAGCGCCATCGCGGCGGCGCCCCGGTGCAGCCCGGCCCGGACGTCGGCGTGGGTGCGCCGCATGGGCAGGACGTCGCGCAGTCCGGGCGTGGCGGCGAGGACGATCAGCCAGATCCCGAGGGCGGCCGCGACTCCGGCGCCGACCAGCACCCAGGTGTCGTCGAGGGGCTGTTCGGCGAGCTGCCGGGCCAGTTCCCTGCGCCAGTGCATGGCGGGCCGGTGGGCGCGTACGGCCGCGATGTCGTACAGGAAGGCCCCCGCGACGACGAGGACCAGCACCGCGAGGATGCCCGCGGGCACGCGGCGCACGGACCAGAAGCGGCCCTGGCCGCCGTCCTCGTCGTCGACGCTGTGCAGTGGTTCGTAGTCCGACGCCGAGGCGGACTGCCCGAGCGCGCCGCTCTCGGACCCCTTCTCCATGACGGGCATGACAGGCATGCGCCGGGTGCTCTCGGAGCCCTGGGGCTCGCTCATTGCGTCCTCCCCTGTGCCGCGCCGGGCGCCTGCGCCAGGTGCAGCCGCTCCACCTGGACGGCCACCTCTGGCACTTCCATCCCCGCCAACGCCCTTACCCGCTCAGCGACATGGCGACGCACCGCGTTGCACTGGCCACCGATGTCGGAGGGGTAGTCGAGTTCGACGCTGACGCGGACATGGGCGCTCTCGGTTCTCTCGGCCGGGGTCTCCCCCGCCCTGGCGGAGCCGACAGCCCCGGGACGCACGACGACGCTCGCGTGCGGGGGCGCGGCGTCCGCGGGCAGCGATCCCAGCGCCTCGCGCGCCGCCTGACCGGCGATCTTCGCGACGACCCGGTCGGCGATCCGGGTCGCGCCCCGCTCGGCCGGCGCGACGGTCGTCACGGGCCGCCGCGTCTCGCCGAGCCGGTCGATGTGACCTGGCACGCGTCACCGCCGCCGGTCGTCACGGGGACGGAAGAAGTCACCGAGATCCAGATCCCCTTCGAGGAACCGCCCGACGACGAATCCGATGGCGCCCAGGGCCGCCACCAGCAGGAAGGCCCCAAACCCTCCGAAGTACCCGGCGAAGCCCAGCGCCATTCCGGCGATCATGCCGATCACGGCCAAGCTCATGGTGCGCTCCTCAGCAGTTCGATGGCCGAGTGATCACTAGCTGTGCGGTGGCCGGGCGGTCGCCGGCGGTTCGGTGACCGGTGGTCACTGGAGCCGCGACTCCGGCTCTTCGTCTTCTTCGTCGGGAAGTTTCACATCACTCACCGCGATATTGACCTCCACGACCTCAAGGCCGGTCATCCGCTCGACGGCCGCGATGACGTTCTCGCGCACGGCGTGGGCCACGTCGGCGATCGACACGCCGTAGTCGACGACGATTTCCAGGTCGAGCGCGGTCTGCAACTCGCCGACCTCGGCCTTCACACCCCGCGAGACGGACTTCGAACCCCCGGGCACACGATCGCGCACCGCTCCGAAGGTCCGGCTCAGTCCGCTGCCCATGGCATGCACGCCGAGCACATCGCGGGCGGCGAGCCCGGCGATCTTCTCCACGACGCCGTCGGCGATCGTGGTCCGTCCCCGGGTAGCCGGATCTCCGCCGCCGCGCCTGGTGGGCTTACGGGTCTGCTGCGGCTCCTTCTCGCCGTCGGAGTTCTCCGTCCGGTTCCGCTCCGTCATGTCGGTCATCGCCGTACGTCCCTTCCGGTCGTCCTCCTTTGCCCACAGTAAGTGGGGTTGCGCGGTCGCGCGCCGGGGATGCGGCAGGCTGGAGCAATGACGGCGGACCGGTGGACGCAGGTTGTACGGCACCAGCTCGGGTTCGGCAGACTGCTGCCGCTCGGCCTTCCGCGCGACGGCGCGTGGATCACGGAGGAAGCGGCCGACCCGGTACTGCGGCGCGCGGCGGATCCCGTGCGCGGGGTACGCCTCGGCGCGCTCCGTATCGCTCTCGCCGATCCCGACCAGGCGTACGACCCCGCCGTGCCGCCCCCGCCGAGCGCGCTGCCGCCCGGCCCCCTGCGCATCAGCGCGGAGTTCACGGCCTCGGCGGACCCCACGGCCCCGGGCATCGACCCGCTCCCCACCACGGCGGCCCGCCTCCGCCTGGCCCTGGCCACAGCGGCAACGGAACGCCTCGGCCTCAAGGTCACGGAGGTGGACCTACGGGTGACGGGCTTGCTGGAGGAGGAAGAGGCCGCCGCCGCGGTACGCCCCACCGAGGCACGCCCTGCCGCCGAGCCGACGGACCCGGACGAGGCACGTGCGGCCACGGCAGCCCTGTCCGTCCCGGGCGTGACCCACCTGACGGACATCCTGGGCCGCCCCGTACACATCACCGACACGCCGGGCGGGGAGCCCGCATTGCCGCGCCGCCACGTCCGTATCGAACTGGCGGTCGCGGCGGAGGAACGGGCGGTGGACGTGGCGAGGTCCGTCAGGGAAGCGATCACGGAGGCCCTGAAGGACAAGCCCTCAGTGGCAGTACTGGTAACCGCCGTCCACTAGAGCGCCCCTTTCAGGGGCGCGGGGAACTGCGCGACCAGCCACAACCAGCCCGCAGCCCCGGAAACAACCCAAGCCACCCACCCCAAGGGGCGTCAGTCACCCACCCCGGCAAGATCCCGCAGCCGCCGAGCCTGAGCCGCACGCTCAGCACCCCGCTGCTCCTCATACGTACGGTCCTGCGCCCCCCGCAACAACGCCTTGGTCTCGATCACGGCATCCCGCGGCGCGGAAAGCAGCGCGGCGGCAAGATCCCGCACCGCACCGTCGACCTGGTCGACAGGCACGGCAAGATTGGCGAGCCCGGTCCGCTCGGCCTCCTCGGCCAGCACAAACCGCCCTGTCGCGCAGATCTCCAGCGCACGGGCGTAGCCCACGAGGCTCACCAGCGGATGCGTCCCCGTGAGGTCGGGCACGAGCCCCAGACTGGTCTCGCGCATGGCGAACTGCACGTCGTCCGCGACGACGCGCAGGTCACAGGCGAGCGCGAGCTGGAACCCCGCGCCGATGGCATGCCCCTGAACGGCGGCGATGGACACGATGTCGCTGCGCCGCCACCAGGTGAACGCCTCCTGGTACTCGGCGATGGTCGCGTCGAGGTCGGCATCGGAGCCGCGCGCGAGGTCGATGAACGACGGTTCCCCGTCGAAGCCCTCGGGCGTGAACGCCTGCCGGTCGAGCCCCGCGGAGAAGGACTTGCCTTCGGCGCGCAGGACGACCACCCGGACGGAGCCCGGCAGTGACCGTCCGGCCTGCGTCAACGCCCGCCACAGAGCAGGACTTTGGGCGTTGCGCTTGGCCGGGTTGGTCAGCGTCACCGTGGCGATCGCGTCGTCGACGGTGAGCCGTACGCCGTCCTTGTCGAATACCGGGTCGAGCGAAGCCATGGGGCGCCTCCGATGGGTGCGGTCGGATCAGATGCGTACCCCATGCGGAACATGAGGGACACACCTAAGTGACTGCACAGTAACCACCCGGTCGATCACGCGACCGACCGGGTGGCCACCACCGAAGCCGATGGGGACGCCCGGCCTCAGGCCGAGGCGGCCTTCTTGCCCCGCGTCGCACCGCCACGCCCTCGGAGCGTGACGCCCGACTCGCTGAGCATCCGGTGCACGAAGCCATACGAGCGGCCGGTCTCTTCGGCCAGCGCTCGGATGCTCGCACCGGAGTCGTACTTCTTCTTCAGGTCTGCCGCGAGCTTGTCGCGCGCGGCGCCGGTTACCCGGCTGCCCTTCTTCAGAGTCTCGGCCACCCGTGCCTCCTCATGGGAAGTGCGCTCTGGACTCTCATGATCACCCCTCCTGGGCCTCATGGCCACCCATTCGGCAAGGTCCGTAAGACAAGGTTTTGACGACAGGAGCCCGTCCCCACGAGTGGAATCCGAGGTTCCGGCTGCCCGCGTCCGTACGGCCGAACGGGTTCTTCCACGAAGTACCTGGTCAGCGACGCAAAACGGCCGAGCCCTTGGGAATAAAGGGCTCGGCCGCGAAATCGATGTAGGACACACCTCGGTACGAGGAGATCTCACACAGATGATGGATCACGGATCGGCCGAATGATCCATACGCAGTGGATCAGTCATTCGATCACGCCCCGCTGACAGCGCGGGGGCAGGTGGGGATTTATGCCAGCGCGACCAGATCCGCGTAGTCGGCGCCCCACAGGTCCTCGACGCCGTCCGGCAGGAGAATGATCCGCTCGGGTTCGAGCGCCTCGACGGCGCCCTCGTCGTGGGTGACGAGGACGACGGCGCCCTTGTAGGTGTGCAGCGCGCCGAGGATCTCCTCGCGGGAGGCCGGGTCGAGGTTGTTCGTCGGCTCGTCGAGGAGGAGGACGTTCGCGGAGGAGACCACGAGGGTCGCGAGCGCGAGACGGGTCTTCTCACCGCCGGAGAGGACCCCGGCCGGCTTGTCGACGTCGTCGCCGGAGAACAGGAACGAGCCGAGCGTCTTGCGGACCTCGACCAGGTCCAGGTCGGGGGCGGCGGAGCGCATGTTCTCCAGAACCGTGCGCTCGGGGTCGAGGGTCTCGTGCTCCTGCGCGTAGTAGCCGAGCTTGAGGCCGTGGCCCTCGACGACCTCGCCGGTGTCGGGCGTCTCGACGCCGCCGAGGAGCCTGAGGAGGGTCGTCTTACCGGCACCGTTCAGGCCCAGGATCACGACGCGTGAGCCCTTGTCGATGGCCAGGTCGACGTCGGTGAAGATCTCCAGGGAGCCGTACGACTTCGACAGGCCCTCGGCCATGAGCGGGGTCTTGCCGCACGGCGCGGGCTCCGGGAAACGCAGCTTGGCGACCTTGTCCGAGGCCCGTACCGCGTCGAGTCCGGCGAGCAGCCGGTCGGCTCGCTTGGCCATGTTCTGCGCGGCGACCGTCTTGGTGGCCTTGGCGCGCATCTTGTCGGCCTGCGAGTGCAGCGCGGCGGCCTTCTTCTCGGCGTTCTGCCGCTCGCGCTTGCGGCGCTTCTCGTCGGCCTCGCGCTGCTGCTGGTAGAGCTTCCAGCCCATGTTGTAGACGTCGATCTGGGCGCGGTTGGCGTCCAGATAGAAGACCTTGTTGACGACCGTCTCCACGAGGTCGACGTCGTGGGAGATCACGATGAAGCCGCCGCGGTACGTCTTCAGATAGTCGCGCAGCCACACGATCGAGTCGGCGTCGAGGTGGTTCGTCGGCTCGTCGAGCAGCAGGGTGTCCGCATCCGAGAACAGGATGCGGGCCAGCTCGATACGGCGGCGCTGACCACCGGAGAGCGTGTGCAGGGGCTGGCCGAGCACGCGGTCCGGCAGGTTGAGCGCGGCGGCGATGGTGGCGGCCTCGGCCTCGGCGGAGTATCCGCCCTTGGTGAGGAACTCGGTCTCCTGGCGCTCGTACTGCCGCATGGCCTTCTCGCGGGTGGCGCCCGAGCCGTTGGCGATGCGCTGCTCGTTCTCGCGCATCTTGCGGATCAGGGTGTCCAGGCCGCGCGCGGAAAGGATGCGGTCACCGGCGAGTATGTCGAGGTCGCCGGTGCGCGGGTCCTGCGGCAGGTAGCCGACCTCGCCGGAGCGGGCGACATTGCCGGCGGCAGGGACGCCCTCACCTGCGAGGACCTTGGTGAGCGTCGTCTTGCCCGCGCCATTGCGGCCGACCAGACCGATGCGGTCGCCCTTGGCGATACGGAAGGTGGCGGACTCGATGAGGAGACGGGCGCCGGCGCGCAGCTCGATACCGGAGGCGGAGATCACGGACAGACTCCAGGGCGGGGTGGGTGGCGGGGTGGACGGCTGAGGACGTTCCCGCCGTCTAATGCGCGAGGAGAATGGCCATGGGCCAAGTCTAACGGGGCCGTGCAACCACTTTTCCGGTGTGCGCGCGTTCGAGACTGTGACGCTCGCCCCGTCGCTCATTGTCCAGCGGCGCGCGCTCCGGGGTGATCCTGCCCAGGTCGTCCACGGCGATGATCTCGCCGGTCCAGCTGTCGGTGGCGGCGCAGGGCTGCGCGATCAGCAGCGCCGCGCGGGCACGCATCGCGCGCGCGGGCACGAAGGCGCAGCCGGGGCGGGCGGGCAGCAGCCAGCGCAGGTCGCCGTCGGCGATGCGGTACGCGGCGACGCGCTGCGGGGTGACGACGGCGAGCATGCGGGGGCCGAGGGCCCGCAGCACGCCCGCTCCCCCGTGGGCGGCGAGCCAGGGTGCGGCCCCGGGAAGGGCCCGGTGCCAGCGCACCGCGCTGCCGTCGCCGCGCACGGTGGCGGTGACCAGTCCGTCGTCCCAGAGCGCGATCGCGTCCCCGCGCGCGGGGAGCACGCCGAGCGGGCGCCGGCCCTCCCGCGTGTACGTCCACCGGGGGCGCCCGGTCTGTGCGTCGTACGCCTCGACGGTGGCCCCTGCCGTACGCAGCGAGGGTCGCGTCGCGTGCTCCACGCGCGCGTGGAGGGTGTGGGCGGTGAGGCGGTCTCCGTAGGGGGCGGTGCGGGCCTGGTGGGCCGCCGCGAGCAGGGGGGCTGCCAGGAGGAGGGCGAGGGCGGTGGGCAGGAGGGGGCGAAGGGGGCGGCGCCGGACGAGGGAGGGTGGGAACCCCACGGCCGCGGTCTCCAGGGGCGCAGTCTCCGTGGCCGCGCTCTTCGTGGCCGCGCTCTTCGTGGCCGCGCTCTTCGTGGCCGCGCTCTTCGTGGCCGCGCTCTTCGTGGCCGCGCTCTTCGTGGCAGCCGGGACGGTCGGGAGCGCCTCGGTCACCTCGGTCGACAGCACGGCCATCTCGCCCCCCTTGCCACCACAGCCCACGGATCAGGCGCAGAGCGTAGGGGCGGGCAGCCGGGACCGGCGTCGGAACACGGCGGACGGGACAGGTACGTCCCCCGTTCGGACCTCCGCCCGGGGCCGGGGACCTGAGGCCGTACGAGGATGGCGCCACAGAGCGACGTACGGCAGAGGGTGGTGTGCCCATGCAGTTCGACGACGACGCCGACCTGGATACTTCCGAGGTCCAGGATGTGCGCGGCAGTCGAATCCCCGGCGGCCGAGCGACCGTCGGTGGCGGCATCGCCGGGCTGATCGCCCTGCTCATCGGACTGTTCTTCGGAGTCGGTCCCGACCAGCTCGGCCTCTCCTCCGGCAACGACCAGCCCGCGGCGACCTCCTCGTCCCTCGCGCAGGTCCAGCAGACCTGCCGCAAGGGAAGCGACGCGAACGCCCAGGAGGACTGCCGCATGGTGGCGGTGGTCAACAGCGTGCAGGCCTTCTGGACGCAGGAGTTCGCACGCCGCAGCGGCACGTACACGCGCTCTCCCACGGTCTTCTTCAGCAACCAGGTCGGCACGGCGTGCGGCGCGGCGACGTCCGCCGTCGGGCCCTTCTACTGCCCCGGCGATCGCAAGGTCTATCTGGACCTGGGCTTCTTCGACGATCTGCGCACCAAGTTCGGCTCCAGTGGCGGGCCGTTCGCGCAGGCGTACGTGGTGGCGCACGAGTACGGGCACCATGTGCAGGACCTGATGGGGACGCTGAGCAGGTCGCAGGACGGCGTGACCGGCGCGAACAGCAACTCGGTGAAGGTGGAGCTGCAGGCCGACTGCTACGCCGGGGTGTGGGCGCACCACGCGACGACGACGAAGGACCCGTCGACGGGCAGGCCGCTGATCACCAGCCTCACGGACACCGACATCCGCGACGGCCTGGATGCCGCGGCGGCCGTCGGCGACGACCGGATCCAGGAGAAGTTCCAGGGCCGGGTGACCCCGGAGACCTGGACGCACGGCTCGGCCCAGCAGCGGCAGCAGTGGTTCTACCAGGGCTACAGCAGCGGCGACATGGCGCGGTGCAACACCTTCCGCTGAGACCGGACGGCGGGCGGCCGCCACGCGGCGGGGCGTTGTCAGTGGCCGGTGCAAGACTGGGCAACAGGTCGGATTCCGGCGGCTGGACGAGTGGGAGTGATCGGCATGGCAGGCATGGACGGCGGACGCCCCAGCATCTACCCGACACTGCTGTACGCGGACGCGAAGGCGGCTATCAGGCAGCTCACGGAAGCCTTCGGCTTCACCGAGGCGTCGGTGTACGAGAGCGACGAGAACGGGGTCGGCACGGTGCTGCACGCCGAGCTGGTCCAGGGCCATGGCGCGGTCATGCTCGGCTCCAAGGGCCGCGGCGGCGTCTTCGACACCGCGATGAAGGACGCCGGCCCGACGGGGGTGTACGTGGTGGTGGACGACGTGGACACACACCACCAGCGCGCCGTGGACCACGGCGCCGAGATCCTGATGCCCCCGACGGACCAGGACTACGGCTCGCGGGACTACATGGCCCGCGACCTCGAGGGCAACATCTGGAGCTTCGGCACCTACGCCCCGGAGATACGGGCGTAGGACCCCGCCCGCTCCCCCGTCCGTTCCCCGGTCGGTGACCCCGCCGACTCCCCGTCAGCTTCCCCCGGTGTGCACCTGGAAGGCGGCACGGCGTACGGCCTTGGCGAGCGCCGGGTCCGGGTGGGCGGCGGCGAGGGCGACCAGGACCTGCACGGTGCGAGGGTGCCCGACCGCGCGCACCTCGTCGAGGAGCGCGGGCACGGTGGGCTGCACCGCGGACTCCAAGTGCCGTACGAGGAGCGGGGCTTCACCGTGGTCGGCGACGGCGGCCGCGGTGTCGACCCACAGCCAGGTGGACTCCTCGCGGGTGAGCACCTCGTGGGCGTCCTCGGGGTCGTGGCCGTCGTGCTCGGCGAGCCACAGCAGGGCGTAGGGGCGCAGCGAGGTCTCCTCGGCCACGGCGCGTACGTCGGGCTCGGCGGGGGCACCGACCACGCGCAGCGCCTCGAAGGCGAGGCCGCGGGTGAGGGCGTCGTCGCCGCGGGCGGCGTCGAGGAGCTCGGTGACGGCGCTGCCGACGGGACGGGCGGCGAGCCAGGCGCGGTACTCGGCGCGGGCCGCGTTGGGGCGGAGCTGGGCGCAGCCGCGGAGCATGCCCTCGGCGTTCTGCTCGATGTTCCCTGCGGGGCTCTGCGCGGCGACGCAGATCTGCTCCAGCTTGACCCAGACCGCCCAGCTGCCGAGCGGGGTGAGGGTGGCCTGGCCGTCGGTGCAGGTGAGCGCGCCCACGGACGCGAGGGCGTGCAGGGCCCAGTCGAGAAGGGGGGCGAGGGGGGCGTCCGCGACCTCGGCGGCCTCCGGGGCGGCCTCCGGCTGGGGGCCGTAGGGGATTTCGCAGCGCTCGGTGCGCAGTTCCGTGACGCGCTGTTCGAGCAGGTCGAGGAGTTGCTCCATGGGGACGGGCCCCGCGGAGAGCTGGAGGAAGGAGAGCACCTGAGGCATCGCGGAGACGACCTCGGCGACGGCGGCGGGTTCGCGGTCCACCGGCTCCGGGTATGCGAGCGACCAGGCGTCGAAGAGGGCGACCCAGCCGCGCAGCACGGCGCTGTCGTCGCGGTTCCAGGCGCGCAGCCGCCAGCCCGGGCGGGCGCTGTCGCCGTGCACCTCGACGAGGCCCGCCAGGCGTGCGGTGTCCCAGTGGGCGCGGACCTGAGACGGGGTCAGCCCCAGGTCGGCGGCGGCCCGTTCGGCGGTGGCATCCGAGAGGGTGCCCTTGCCGTCGGGGTTCGCGCCGTCGCGCCCCGGGCGCAGGGCGGCGTCGGCCCAGCGGGCGACACGGGCCGCGTCGGCCAGGCCGGTGCGCGCCATTCGGGCCAGTTCCGCGGGCGGCGGTGTGCCCTCGGGCGGCCGCGGTGCGGGGCGGCGCGTGCGGCGCTGGGTCACCGCTCGGGGGGCGGCGGCCAGGGGCCGCGGGCTGACGAGTCGGAGCCTGGAGTCGCGCGGGTTACGGGACGTCACGGGTGCAGTCTTCCGGTTGACAGTCCGAAAACCCAAACGGAATGCCACGGCGGGCGACGGGGGTGGTGGGCGCACGGGGTTCTCAGAGCGCTCGACACGCGGGAAAGAGCCCCCGTGAGACGGGAATGAGCCCCCATGAGAGTTGTCCGGGGCCGAACCGGAAGGGCGCACCCGGGTCCGCCGGGGTGCCTCGTCGGGACCGGCGGTCCGGTCGGCGCGGGCCCGCACCAGGGGCTGGGCCCGGAGGTATGCGCCAAGGGGGTTCCGGCCGGCTACGCCAAGGGGCTACATCAAGGGGGTGAGGAAGCGGCGGAGGGCCTCTTCGTAGCCTGCCGGGTCGGCGTTCCACATGGCGCCGTGCGGGGCGTGCGGGACCGTGTAGAGGGTGACCAGGTTGGGGCGGCGCTCGGCGAGGCGGCGCGAGGGGCCCCAGGGGGCGATGGTGTCGTCCGGGCCGTGCAGCACCAGGGTCGGCACCTTGAGGTGGTCGGGGTGCGCGGCGTTCTCGAGGCGGTCGCCGTGCAGGCCCGTGCGGCCCTGGGCGGCGCGGACGGCGAGGGGCAGGAGGGCGCTGGGGGTGCGGCGGGCCGTGGCGAGGGCGCGCAGCGTGGTCTCCCAGTTGAGCACGGGCGAGTCCAGGATGAGCCCGGAGATCCGCTCGCGCAGCGCGGAGTGCGCCGCGGCGCGCAGGGCCATGGTGGCGCCGGTGGACCAGCCGTACAGGACGACCTTCTCGGCGCCGTACCGCACGGCGTACCGGATGGCGGCGTCGAGGTCGCGCCACTCGGTCTCGCCGAGGTGGTTGAGGCCGTCCTGGGAGCGGGGTGCGCCGAGGTCGCCGCGGTAGGCGAGGTCGAGTACGGAGAAGTGGTGGCGGTTCAGGAACTTCATCACGTTCATCGGATGTTCGCGGGTGGTGCCCAGGCCGTGCACCGTGATCACCCAGGTTTCACGGACGGCGGGCACGAACCAGGCGGGCAGGGCGCCGAGTTCGCCGGGGACGTCGACGTCGGCGTGGTCGAGGCCGAGGGCGGCGCTCGGATTGCCGATGAACAGGTTCGGGGTGAGCCACACCTTGTCGCCGGGATTCAGGGCTCCGTGGGTGACGCGTTCCAGGCGGCGTACGACCGTGTCGACGGGGTGGGGGGTGGCGTTCATGACCGGGCCGACGACCGCGTGGGAGCCGTCGCCGGCGAGGCCGTACGTGCCCGGGCGCTGAGAGGCCAGGTCCCGGGTGAGCGTGATCCCGCCCGCCGTCGTGCCGTGCACGGTGAGCCGGGGCTCGGTGGGCAGGGGCCTGCCAGGCGGCGCCTTCAGCGCGGCGTCGCTGGCGAACCGGCCCGCCGCCACGGAGGCTATGCCCGCGGCTATGGCTACGGTGACGGCCGCGGCCGTCGCTTTGACAGTGCGCACGGGTTCAGTCTCCCGGGGGAGCCCGCTATCGGCCAGCGGGGGGCGGGGGCGGGGTGACGTCTTTCGCCGGGGGTGGGGCGGGTGTTTTCCAACGGTACGGATGGTTCGGCACGGCCGGGTCGGCACCGCCGGGTCGGTACGTCTCGGCTGAGCGCCGTCGCGGTGGCAGGACGCCCTCGTCGGCACAGCGGCACGAGACCTCCGGGGCGCCGGATCGTTCGGCACCGCCGGGTCGGCACGTCTCGGCTGAGCGCCGTCGCGGCGGGATAGAGATGTTCGCCCCGGCGGAGAACAGACAAGGGGAAGCTGGGAAGCCCTGCTGCACGAGCAGGCGAGGACGGCCCAGCGGGGGGAGCACCGCAGACCGGGCCAAGTGGGCGGGGCACCGCAGACCGGGCCGGCGGGCGAAGCCGCACGCCAGGCCGATGGGGGGGAGCATCGTGGGCGTTATCGACGGCGCAGTAGCGGGGCCGGTCGGCAGGCGCGACGGCCCGGTCGACAGGCGGAGCATGGCCGGCGAGCAGCACGGGCTGGGCCGGCAGGCCCCGCCGGCAGGCGGACTGACGCACGCCCGGCGGGCGGAGCACGACAGGCTGGATCGACAAGCGAGCATCACGCACTGGACCGGCGAGCCCGGCCGGCAGGCGGACCAGCGCGAGCCCGGCCGGCAGGCGGCGGGCGCAGCACCGCAGGCCTGGCCGGTGAGCGGAGTAGCGGGGGCCGCCCGGTGGGCGAGCACTGGAGGCCGTGGACCGGGCGGGAGGCGCAGGCCGGGCCAGGTCGGCCCGGAGGTGGTGTAGCGGGCTAGTTCTTCTGGCCGTAGTCCCCTAGGCGCCGGCCCGCCTCCTCCACCTGGGTCGGGGACAGCAGCGTGGGGGTCAGGCCCGGGAGTGAGGAGGACAGGAGCCAGACTCGGCACATCCACTCCAGCTGGGCCGTGCGGTCGTAGGCCTGGTTCAGGGAAGCTCCGTAGGCGATGGTGCCGTGGTTCTGGAGGAGGCAGGCGGTGCGGTGGGTGAGGGCCTGGAGCATGTTCTCGGCCAACTCCGGGGTGCCGTATGTCGCATAGGGGGCAACACGGACCGGTCCGCCGAGGGCGCCCGCCATGTAGTGGATCAGCGGGAGCTCGGGGACGAGCGTCGAGACGGCCGTCGCGTGCGCCGCGTGGGTGTGGACGACGGCGCGCGCGTCCGTCGCGCGGTAGATCGCCAGATGCATCGGCAGTTCGCTCGTCGGGAGAAACGAACCGAGCACCTGCCGGCCGTCGAGATCCACACCGACGACGTCATCCGGCGTCAGCCGGTCGTACGGCACTCCCGTCGGCGTGACCAGGACGGTGTCGTCGACGCGTACCGACACATTGCCCGACGTACCGACGACCAGCCCGTCGGCCACCGTCCGGCGGGCCGTCGCGACAAGCTCGTCCCACGCCCGTTCCACCGCGTCCCGCACGCCCCTCCCGTCCAACTCGCCCCGCTCGGGCGCAACCTGTGCGTCCCCCCGCATGTCCCGTGCGTCCCGCCGCTGCTCAGCCATGCCGCGATCCTGCCAGGCAGCGTCGTCAACGCGCCGCAGGCGAGGGCACTTTAGGGCGGAACCCGGGCGTCCGTAAGGTCGCATATGGGCATACATCCCCCTCTATTGGCGATTGGCTGGCGATGGACGGGCATTCGGTGATCTTCCAGTAACCTCTGGGGGATTTGTCGTGCACGTCGCCATTCCGGGGGGAAATATGGCCCGTGATCACAAACCGTTAAGTCGTCGCGCCCGGGGCTTTGCGGCCGCGGGCGTCGTGGCGGCACTCACCGCCGGGGGGACCGCTCTCGCCGCGCTCCCGGCCGACGCAGCGAGCAAACCCAAGGGGCACGACGTCTCCTCGCATCAGAAGAACGTCGACTGGTCGAGCGCGAAGGCGAAGGGCGCCCGGTTCGTCTACGTCAAGGCGACCGAGTCCCACACGTACCACAATCCGTACTTCAGCCAGCAGTACAACGGCGCACGCAACGCGGGCATCCTCCGCGGCGCCTACCACTTCGCGGTGCCGAACAAGTCGTCCGGCGCCACCCAGGCCGCGTACTTCGTGCGCAACGGCGGCGCTTGGAGCGCGGACGGCTGGACGCTGCCGCCAGCGCTGGACATCGAGTACAACCCGTACAGCTCGCACAAGTGCTACGGCCTGAGCAAGGCCAAGATGGTGAGCTGGATCAAGGCGTTCAGCGACGAGATCAAGCGGGAGACCGGCCGCCGTCCGGTGATCTACACGACCACGCACTGGTGGAACACCTGCACCGGCAACAGTCGCGCCTTCGCCGCGAACCACGCCCTGTGGCTCGCCCGCTACGACTCGGCGGACGCGGGCGCGCTGCCCGCCGGCTGGTCGTACTGGACGTTCTGGCAGTACGACAACAGCGGCAGCCTGCCGGGTGACCAGAATCTCTTCAACGGATCCATGACTCAGCTCAAGAAGCTCACGCGGGGCTAGAAACGGCCCTCGGAGCCCGATATTCCGCCTTCGTTCGAGCCGGCCGGCCGCCCCTTCGACACAAACGGAGGGGCGGTCCACCCTTTGAGACACCCCATCGCCCGCCCCAGTTCATCTTCCGTTCACCCAGGTTGCCTACGGTCCACATGCCACTGACGTCAAACAGAAGCCTGGGTAAATGGAACACATCACGCTCCTCCTCGGAATCGTGATCGTCACCGCTCTCGTGTTCGATTTCACGAACGGTTTCCACGACACCGCCAACGCGATGGCCACCACCATCTCGACCGGCGCGCTCAAGCCCAAGGTCGCGGTGGCTATGTCCGCCGTCCTCAACCTTGTCGGCGCCTTCCTCTCGGTGGAGGTCGCCAACACGATCTCCAAAGGCCTCGTCGACGAATCCGGCATCCAGCCCGAAGTGATCTTCGCGGCGCTTGTCGGTGCCATCCTCTGGAATCTGCTGACGTGGCTCGTCGGCCTCCCGTCCAGTTCCTCGCACGCCCTCATGGGCGGCCTGGTCGGCGCCACCATCGCCTCCGCCGGCACCGGCGCGGTGCACGGGGACGTCCTGGTCGGCAAGGTGCTGCTGCCCGCCGTCGCGGCCCCGATCGTCGCGGGCATCGCCGCGATGCTCGCCACGCGGCTGTCGTACAGGCTCAGTAAGAACGCCGACACCAAGGCCACCGCGAAGGGCTACCGCGCCGGCCAGATAGCCTCCGCCGGTCTGGTCTCGCTGGCCCACGGCACCAACGACGCCCAGAAGACGATGGGCATCATCACCCTGGCCCTGATCGCCGGTGGCGCCATCGCCCCCGACGCCGATCCGCCGGTCTGGGTGATCCTCTCCGCCGGTCTCGCCATCGCGCTCGGCACCTACCTGGGCGGCTGGCGCATCATCCGCACGATGGGCAAGGGCCTGACCGACCTCCAGCCGCAGCAGGGCTTCGCCGCCCAGACCAGCGCGGCCACGGTCATCCTGGCCTCCTCCCACATCGGCTTCTCCCTCTCCACCACGCACTCCGTCTCCGGTTCCGTGATGGGCGCCGGCCTCGGCCGCAAGGGCGGCGTGGTCCGCTGGTCCACCGCCACCCGGATGTTCGTCGCCTGGGGTCTGACGCTGCCGGCCGCCGCGCTGGTCGGCGCGGGCGCCGAGTGGGTCACCGGCCTCGGCGACTGGGGCACCGCGCTCGTCGCCGTCTTCCTGGTCGCCTCCAGCGCCGCGATCTGGCGGATCTCGCGTCGCGAGGTCGTCGACGCCACCAACGTCAACGAGACCGAGGAGCCCGCCGGTGTGGTGACCACGGCCATCGCCGCCGTGACCCCGCCCCCGGCCGGCAGCCTCACCGATGACCTCACGGCCACCATTCCGGCTCCCGCCGAGACCGCGGCGAACCCGTCGGCTCCGTCGGCCATGGCCTGAGACCCAAAGGAAGAAACAGCATGAACATCGACTGGGCAGCCCTCGGGTCCGTCATCGGAGTGAGCCTCGGAGTGACCGTGGCCCTCGTCGGCCTCTTCACCCTCGGCGTCGTCGGCCTCTCCAAGAAGGAGTCGGCCCAGGGCGGTCCGGCCGCCGCGGCGGCCACGGGCGCGTACGTCTGCTTCGCGGCCTGCGCTGCGGCGGTGGCGTACGGCATCTCCCTGATCGTCGCCTGAAGCATCCGGCCGATCGTGGTGCGAGCACCGCACGATCCCCTCTGAGGACCGCACGATCCTTGCCGCCCTGCTCATCGGTCACCGTTTCCTGGTGACGGTGAGCAGGGCGGTTCTTTTTCCGCGTCGGCGGGAAAGCGGCGGGACAGCTCGGCGTACCCGTTCCGCACCTTCACGCAGAGCGTCTTGCCAGGCATTTCGGATGCCTACGCTCCGTGATCATCAGCGCATCCGTGGACTGCCGCCCCCCACAGGGGAATTCGGTGCAAGTCGGTCTCGTCGGGCAGGCCGGGGTGGCGGCGGTGTGGGTCTCAGCACACTCCCCCGTCGCAGGTCAACAGCAAGTTGACGGGTCTTCCAACCCCGTGGTGGACTGCCCGAGCCAAGTACGGCGGCATGAGAGGAAGCCGGTGTGAGTCCGGCGCGGTCCCGCCACTGTCACCGGGGAAGGAAGTCCCCGGGAGCCAGGAACTCTCACCGCCGGTCTCGTCGAACCAGGGCGTGGACACCCTGAGTGAGGACATATCGCCATGCGCGGCTGCCCAAGTGCCCTGCCAACGACGCGAGTGACGCGAACGACGGTTGTTCCCGACCCGACGGTCGGCTGAACCGATGCGTGCCGATCGCGTCTTCGCGTACGGCGCCACCGC
This sequence comes from Streptomyces sp. NBC_00775, assembly GCF_036347135.1. Lineage (NCBI taxonomy): Bacteria > Bacillati > Actinomycetota > Actinomycetes > Kitasatosporales > Streptomycetaceae > Streptomyces > Streptomyces sp. NBC_00775. The sequence continues at coordinate 8,369,523 of NZ_CP108938.1, read as the reverse complement.
CGGCCTCCTCGGCGACCTGCTGCTCGGCGACCCTCGCCGGGGGCATCCGGTCGCCGCGTTCGGGCGGGCCGCGGGAGCCGTGGAGCGGGTGTTGTGGCGGGACCACCGCGGGTGGGGCGCGCTGCACACCGCCGTGTGCGTGGGCGGTGCCGCAGGGCTCGCGGCGCTCGCGAGCCATTCCGTACGCGCCTCCCGTACCGCCTCCATCGCGCTGACCGCCGCCGCCACTTGGGCCGTAGTCGGGGGGACCTCCCTCGGCCGCGAGGCCCGCGCGATCGGCGACGCGCTCGCGGCCGGCGATGTCGAGGTGGCCCGGGAGCGGCTGCCCCATCTGTGCGGGCGGGATCCCCAGGCGCTGGACTCCGACGGCATCGCGCGGGCCGTCGTCGAGTCCGTCGCCGAGAACACCTCCGACGCGGTGGTGGGGGCACTGGTGTGGGGCGCTGTGGGCGGCGCACCCGGGCTGGTCGCCTTCCGCGCCGTGAACACGCTCGACGCCATGGTCGGACACAAGTCCCCCAAGTACCGGCGGTACGGGTGGGCTTCCGCACGCCTGGACGATGTGGCCGGGTGGCCGGGGGCTCGGCTGACCGCCGTGCTCGCGAGCGCGGCCGGAAGTGATCCGCGGGGTGCCGTACGCGCCTGGCGTGCCGACGCCCGTAAGCATCCGAGCCCCAACGCCGGGCCTGTGGAGGCCTCGTTCGCGGGGGCGCTCGGGGTGCGGCTCGGCGGGACGCTCGCCTACGGGGGGCGGGTCGAGCACCGGCCCGTGCTCAACCGCACCGGGCGCGCCGTCCAAGTCGACGACATCGAGCGGGCCGTACGGCTGTCGCGGCGTGTGAGCTGGCTCGCCCTCGGCGTGAGTGCCGCCGGGCGACTGCTCTCCCAGAGACTTCTCGCGAAGGGACGTACCTCATGAGCGGCGAAACGAGCGGCGGAACGGGCGGCGGACTCCTCGTCGCCGGGACCACCTCCGACGCCGGCAAGAGCGTCGTCACCGCCGGGATCTGCCGGTGGCTGGTGCGGCAGGGCGTCAAGGTCGCGCCGTTCAAGGCGCAGAACATGTCGCTGAACTCGTTCGTGACCCGCGAGGGCGCCGAGATCGGGCGCGCGCAGGCCATGCAGGCGCAGGCCGCGCGCGTCGAGCCCACCGCGCTGATGAATCCCGTGCTGCTCAAGCCGGGGAGCGACCGCAGCAGTCAGGTCGTCCTCATGGGCAAACCGGTGGGTGAGATGACCGCGCGCGGCTATCACGGCGGGCGCCAGGAGGCCCTTCTGGGGACCGTGCTGGACTGCCTCGCCGAGTTGCGGGGCACGTATGACGCGGTGATCTGTGAGGGGGCCGGGAGTCCCGCCGAGATCAATCTGCGGCGGACGGACATCGTGAACATGGGGATCGCGCGGAACGCGCGGCTGCCCGTGCTCGTCGTCGGCGACATCGACCGCGGGGGCGTGTTCGCCTCGTTCTTCGGGACGGTCGCGCTGCTGTCGCGCGAGGACCAGGAGTTCGTCGCCGGGTTCCTCGTCAACAAGTTCAGGGGGGATGTCTCCCTGCTGGAGCCGGGGCTCGACATGCTTCACGGCCTCACCGGGCGGCGCTCCTACGGCGTCCTCCCCTTCCAGCACGGTCTCGGCATCGACGAGGAGGACGGGCTGCGCGTCTCGCTGCGGGGTGCCGTGCGGGAGTCCGTCGTGGCGGAACCCGTCGGCGCGGACGTCCTGCGGGTCGCCGTCTGCGCGGTCCCCCTGATGTCCAACTTCACGGACGTGGACGCGCTGGCCGCCGAGCCGGGTGTCGTCGTGCGGTTCGTGGACCGGGCCGAGGAGCTGGCAGACGCCGACCTCGTCGTCGTACCGGGGACCCGGGGGACGGTGAAGGCGCTGGAGTGGCTGCGGGAGCGCGGACTCGCGGACGCGATCGCACGCCGGGCCGCCGAGGGGCGGCCCGTGCTGGGCATCTGCGGTGGCTTCCAGGTCCTCGGCGAGCACATCGAGGACGAGGTCGAGTCGCGCGCCGGTCAGGTCGACGGGCTCGGGCTCCTCCCCGTACGCGTGCGGTTCGCGCGCGAGAAGACCCTCACCCGGCCGGTCGGCGAAGCGCTCGGCGAGTACGTCGAGGGGTACGAGATCCACCACGGTGTCGCCGACGTGACAGGCGGCGAGCCGTTCTTGGACGGCTGCCGGGTCGGCGCCGTCTGGGGCACGCACTGGCACGGCTCGCTGGAGTCGGACGGGTTCCGGCGTGCCTTTCTGCGCGAGGTGGCGGCCGCCGCGGGCCGCCGTTTCGTGCCGGCCGCCGACACGTCGTTCGCGGCGCTGCGCGAGGAGCAGTTGGACCGGCTCGGCGATCTGATCGAGGAACACGCGGACACGGACGCGCTCTGGCGGCTCATCGAGTCGGGCGCGCCATCAGGACTGCCTTTCATTCCACCGGGAGCGCCCGCATGAGCACAGTGTTGTTGTTGTCGACCGCCGACACGGATCTGCTGGCGGCCCGTGCCTCCGGCGCCCCGTACCGGATCGGCAATCCGACCCGGGTGAATGTCACGGCCGAGCTGCCCGCGCTCGTCGAGGGCGCGGACATCGCCGTCGTACGGCTGCTGGGCGGCAAGCGTGCCTGGGAGGACGGGCTCGCCTTCCTCAAGGCGTCCGGCATCCCGACCGTGCTGCTGGGCGGAGAGGCCGTCCCGGACGCCGAGTTGATGGCCGAGTCGTCGGTGCCCGCGGGTGTGGTGGCCGAGGCGCTGCGGTATCTCGTCGAGGGCGGCCCGGAGAACCTGACCGAGCTGGCCCGCTTCCTCTCCGACACCGTGCTGCTGACGGGCGAGGGCTTCGAGGAGCCGCGCAAGATGGCGGAGTACGGCGTCCACGGCGAGCGCGAGTTCGTCGAGGGCCGCCCGACGGTCGGTGTGCTCTTCTACCGGGCGCACCAGCTGTCCGGCAACACCGGCTTCGTCGACACGCTGTGCGACGCGATCGAGGCGCGGGGCGTCAACGCCCTTGCCGTGTACTGCGGTTCGCTGCGCGGCGCGGACGCGGGCCTGTACGAGATCCTCGGGAAGGCCGACGCGCTGGTCGCCACCGTGCTCGCGGCGGGCGGCACGCACGCCTCGCAGGCGTCCGCGGGCGGCGACGAGGAGGCCTGGGACATCGGCGCGCTCGCCGACCTCGACATCCCTGTGCTGCAAGGCCTTTGCCTCACCTCGTCGAAGGCCGCCTGGGACGAGTCCGACGCCGCCCTCTCCCCCATGGACGCGGCGATGCAGGTCGCGATCCCGGAGTTCGACGGCCGCCTCATCACGGTCCCCTTCTCCTTCAAGGAGCAGGGCCCGGACGACGTCCCGGTCTACGTCGCCGACCCCGAGCGGGCCGCGCGCGTCGCCGGAATCGCCGTGCGGCACGCCCAGTTGAAGCACAAGCCGAACGCGGACAAGAAGCTCGCGCTCGTCTTCACCGCCTACCCGACCAAGCACTCCCGGGTCGGCAACGCCGTCGGCCTCGACACGCCCGCGTCGGCGGTGCGGGTCCTCGACGCGCTGCGGGACGCCGGGTACGTCGTCGAGGGGCACCCCGACAACGGCGACGAGTTGATCCACCGGCTCATCAACGCCGGTGGCCACGACGTCGAATGGCTCACCGAGGAGCAGCTCGCCGCCGCCCCCGCGCGGGTACCGCTCGCCGACTACCAGGCATGGTTCGACAAGCTCGACCCCGAGCTGCGCGACGGCATGCTGGAGGCGTGGGGCGAGCCGCCGGGCAGCCTGTACGTGGACGGCGACGACATCGTGCTCGCGTCCCTCCAGTTCGGGAACGTCGTCGTGATGATCCAGCCGCCGCGCGGCTTCGGCGAGAACCCGATCGCGATCTACCACGACCCGGACATGCCGCCGTCGCACCACTACATGGCGGCGTACCGGTGGCTGGACAACTCTTTCGGCGCGGACGCCATCGTGCACATGGGCAAGCACGGCACGATGGAATGGCTGCCGGGCAAGGGACTCGGGCTCAGCGGCGGCTGCGCCCCCGACGCCGTGCTCGGCGAACTCCCGCTCATCTACCCCTTCATCGTCAACGACCCCGGCGAGGGCACCCAGGCCAAGCGCCGCGGTCACGCCACGGTCGTCGACCACCTCGTACCGCCGATGGCGCGCGCGGACACGTACGGCGATCTCGCGAAGCTGGAGCAGCTCCTCGACGAGTACGCGCTCGTGTCCGACCTCGACCCGACGAAGGCCCCGGCCGTACGGGCGCAGATCTGGACGCTGGTCAAGGCGGCCGAGCTGCACCACGACCTGCATGTCGACGAGCAGCCGGACGACGGCGAGTTCGACTCGTTCGTCATGCACATCGACGGCTATCTGTGCGAGATCAAGGACGTCCAGATCCGCGACGGCCTGCACATTCTGGGCGGCGGCCCGGAGGCCGAGCCGCGCGTGAACCTCGTGCTGGCCGTGCTGCGGGCCTCGCAGGTGTGGGGCGGCGCCGCGAACGCGCTGCCGGGTCTGCGGGCCTGCCTCGCCGAGTACTTCGGCCTGGTCGAGAAGGAGCTGCTGGCCGAGCCCGGCGCGCCGGTGAAGGTGCCGGTGGAGCTGACGGACCTCGTCGAGGGCCCGGCCCGTACGGCGGCCGACGCGATCGACCTCCTTGAGCAGCTGTGCCGCCGGGTCGCGGAGGGCATGGAGGAGCGCGGCTGGGAGGCCGCGGCCGTCCCCGCTCTCGTACGAGAGGTCCTCGGCGCCGAACTCCCGGACGCCGTCGCGGTGTTGGAGTTCGCCTGCCGCGAGGTCGTGCCGCGCCTGGCCCGTACGACGGACGAGATCACCCACATCCTCAAGGCACTTGACGGCGGTTACATCCCGGCGGGCCCGTCCGGTTCGCCGACCCGCGGGCTGGTGAACGTGCTCCCGACCGGGCGCAACTTCTACTCCGTCGACCCCAAGGCCATTCCCTCCAGGCTGAGTTGGGAGGTCGGGCAGTCGCTCGCCGACTCGCTCGTCCAGCGGTACCTCCAGGACACCGGCGAATACCCGACGTCCGTCGGGCTGACGGTCTGGGGTACGTCCGCCATGCGCACCCAGGGCGACGACATCGCCGAGATCCTCGCGCTGCTCGGCTGCCGTCCGGTCTGGGACGACGCCTCGCGCCGCGTGACCGGCTTCGAGGTCGTGCCCCTGGCGGAGCTGGGCCGGCCGCGCATCGACGTCACCGTCCGGATCTCCGGCTTCTTCCGGGACGCGTTCCCGCATGTGGTCGGGCTCCTCGACGACGCGGTGCGGGCCGTGGCCGAACTGGACGAGCCCGCCGATCAGAACTACGTGCGCAAGCACGCCGACGAGGACACCGCCGAGCACGGCGACCGGCGGCGCGCGACGGCCCGTATCTTCGGCTCCAAGCCGGGCGCGTACGGCGCCGGTCTGCTGCCGCTCATCGACGCCCGCAACTGGCGCTCCGACGCCGACCTCGCCGAGGTGTACGCGGTGTGGGGCGGCTACGCCTACGGGCGCGGGCTCGACGGGCGGGCGGCGCGCGGCGACATGGAGACCGCGTTCAAGCGGATCGCCGTCGCCGCGAAGAACGTCGACACCCGCGAGCACGACCTCGTCGACGCCGACGACTACTTCCAGTACCACGGCGGCATGGTCGCCATGGTCCGGCATCTGACGGGCGCGAGCCCCGAGGCGTACGTCGGTGACAGCGCCGTACCGGACCAGGTGAAGACCCGCACCCTCGGCGAGGAGACACACCGCGTGTTCCGCGCCCGTGTCGTCAACCCGCGCTGGATGGCCGCCATGCGGCGCCACGGCTACAAGGGCGCCTTCGAGATGGCGGCGACCGTCGACTACCTCTTCGGGTACGACGCCACGGCGGGGGTCGTGGACGACTGGATGTACGAGAAGCTCAGCGCGGAGTACGTCTTCGACCCGGAGAACCGGGACTTCATGAAGAAGTCCAACCCATGGGCGCTGCGCGGGATCACCGAACGTCTGCTGGAGGCCGCCGACCGGGGGCTGTGGGCCGAGCCGGACGCGGACACCCTTGAGCGGCTGCGCGCCACCTATCTGGAGCTCGAAGGCGACTTGGAGGGCGACGACCAGTGAGTACTCCGTTTCCGTTCACGGCCGTGGTCGGCCAGGACGATCTGCGGCTCGCGCTGCTGCTGAACGCCGTGTCGCCGGCCGTGGGCGGTGTGCTGGTCCGCGGCGAGAAGGGCACCGCCAAGTCCACGGCCGTACGCGCCCTTTCGGCTCTGATGCCGGCCGTGGACGTCGTCGCCGGGTGCCGCTTCTCGTGCGCGCCCGCCGCGCCCGATCCGGCCTGCCCGGACGGCCCGCACGAGGTCGGCGCGGGCACCCAACGGCCCGCCCGCATGGTGGAGTTGCCCGTCGGCGCCTCCGAGGACCGGCTGGTCGGCGCGCTCGACATCGAGCGGGCGCTCGCGGAGGGCGTGAAGGCCTTCGAGCCCGGCCTGCTGGCCGACGCGCACCGCGGGATCCTGTACGTCGACGAGGTCAATCTTCTCCATGACCATCTCGTCGACCTGCTGCTGGACGCTGCTGCGATGGGCGCCTCGTACGTAGAGCGCGAGGGCGTCTCCGTACGGCATGCCGCCCGCTTCCTGCTCGTCGGGACCATGAACCCTGAGGAGGGTGAGCTCAGGCCTCAGCTCCTCGACCGGTTCGGGCTGACCGTCGAGGTCGCGGCCTCGCGGGAGCCCGATCAGCGGGTGGAGGTCGTACGGCGGCGGCTCGCGTACGACGACGATCCGGACGGTTTCGCCGTGCGGTGGGCGGATGAGGAGTCCGCCGTACGGGCGCGGATCGTGGCGGCGCGGGAGCTGTTGCCGTCCGTGCGGCTCGGTGACGGGGTGCTGCGGCAGATCGCGGCGACCTGCGCGGCCTTCGAGGTCGACGGCATGCGGGCCGACATCGTCATGGCCCGGACCGCGACCGCGCTCGCCGCGTGGGCGGGGCGGACCGAGGTGCTCGCCGAGGACGTACGGCAGGCGGCGCTGCTCGCGCTGCCGCACCGGCGGCGGCGCAACCCCTTTGACGCGCCGGGACTCGACGAGGACAAGCTCGACGAGACGCTGGAGGAGTTCGGCGGGCAGGGCGAGGACCAGGACGACGATCCGGATCCGGACGGGCCCGGCGGGGGCGGGCAGCCGCCGCAGGACGGGCCGGAGGGGGACTCCCCCGCCGGTGACGTTCCGGCGCAGGGCGAGCCCTCGGACGACGGGCAGGCGCCGGCCGCGCGGGGTGGCGGCGAGCAGTCCCCCGTACGCGCCGGTGAACCCTTTCGCGCGAAGGTGCTGAGCGTGCCCGGGCTCGGTGAGGGCGCGGCCGGGCGGCGTTCGCGGGCGCGGACCGAGCACGGTCGGACCACCGGTTCGCGGCGGCCCCAGGGGGCGCTCACCAAGCTGCACCTGGCGGCGACCGTGCAGGCGGCGGCGCCGCATCAGCGGGCGCGCGGCCGGTCGGGGCGCGGTCTCGTCGTACGGCGGGACGATCTGCGGCAGGCGACGCGGGAGGGGCGTGAGGGCAACCTCGTGCTGTTCGTCGTGGACGCCTCCGGGTCGATGGCGGCGCGGCAGCGGATGAGTGCCGTGAAGGGTGCGGTGCTGTCGCTGCTGCTCGACGCGTATCAGCGGCGGGACAAGGTGGGGCTGGTGACCTTCCGCGGGAAGGACGCCGAGGTCGCGTTGCCGCCCACCTCGTCCGTGGACGCGGCGGCGGCCCGGCTGGAGTCGCTGCCCACGGGCGGGCGGACGCCGCTCGCGGCGGGGCTGCTGCGGGCGCACGATGTGCTGCGGGTCGAGCGGCTGCGGGACGCGGCGCGGCGGCCGCTGGTCGTCGTCGTGACCGACGGGCGGGCCACGGGCGGGCCGGAGCCGGTCGCGCTCGCGGGGCGTGCGGCGCGGCTGTTCGCGGCCGACGGGGTCGCCTCGGTGGTCGTCGACTGCGAGGCGGGGCCGGTGCGGCTCGGGCTCGCGGGGCAGCTCGCGGGTGAACTGGGCGGCACCGCGGTGACGCTGGAGGAGCTGCGGGCCGATTCCATCGCCGGTCTTGTCAGGGATGTGCAGGGGACTTCGAGGAGGGCCGCGTAATGCCGCAGGGGCAGCCGAGTGTCGTACCGGAGGACGGACTGACGACGCGTCAGCGTCGGAACCGTCCCCTTGTCGTGGTGCATACGGGGATCGGGAAGGGCAAGTCGACGGCCGCGTTCGGGCTGGCGCTGCGGGCCTGGAATCAAGGGTGGCCCATCGGGGTGTTCCAGTTCGTCAAGTCGGCGAAGTGGAAGGTCGGGGAGGAGAACGCGCTGCGCGTGCTCGGTGCCTCCGGCGAGGGCGGGTCCGTCGACTGGCACAAGATGGGCGAGGGCTGGTCCTGGGTCCAGCGCGACTCCCAGATGGACAACGAGGAGAAGGCCCGCGAGGGCTGGGAGCAGGTCAAGCGGGATCTCGCCGCCGAGACGTACAAGCTGTATGTCCTGGACGAGTTCGCGTACCCCATGCACTGGGGGTGGGTGGACGTCGATGAGGTGCTGGCCGTTCTGCGGGACCGGCCCGGGACTCAGCATGTCGTGATCACCGGGCGCAACGCTCCCGAGAAGCTGGTCGAGTTCGCCGATCTCGTGACCGACATGTCCAAGGTCAAGCACCCGATGGACGCCGGCCAGAAGGGCCAGAGGGGTATCGAGTGGTGATGTCCGTCCCTCGGCTGGTCATCGCCGCGCCCTCCTCGGGCAGCGGCAAGACCACCGTTGCCACGGGGCTGATGGCGGCCTTCGCCTCGCGGGGGCTTGCCGTGTCCCCGCACAAGGTGGGGCCCGACTACATCGATCCCGGGTATCACGCGCTCGCGACCGGGCGCGTGGGACGGAATCTCGACGCCTATCTGTGCGGGGCGGAGTTGGTCTCGCCGCTGTTCGCGCACGGTGCGCGGGGCTGCGATCTCGCTGTGGTCGAGGGCGTGATGGGGCTGTTCGACGGGGCCGCGGGGCAGGGGGAGCTGGCCTCCACGGCTCATGTCGCCAAGCTGCTCCGGGCGCCGGTGGTGCTGGTCGTCGACGCGTCGTCGCAGTCCCGGTCCGTGGCCGCGCTGGTGCACGGTTTCGCTTCCTGGGATCCCGGGGTGCGGGTCGCCGGGGTGATCCTCAACAAGGTGGGATCCGAGCGGCATGAGCGGATGCTGCGGGAGGCTCTCGACGAGTCGGGGGTGCCCGTTCTCGGGGTGCTTCGGCGTGCCGCGCAGGTGGACACGCCGTCTCGGCATCTTGGGCTGGTGCCGGTGGCCGAGCGGCGCGCGGAGGCCGTGGAGGCCGTGGCCGCGCTCGCCGAGCAGGTGCGGCGAGGGTGCGACCTGGACGCGCTGCTGGCGCTGGCGCGCAGCGCGCCCGCGTTGCCGGAGGATCCGTGGGAGCCGCCGTCCGGCGCCACGGGAGAACGCCCGGTCGTCGCCGTGGCCGGTGGCGCCGCCTTCACCTTCTCCTACGCCGAGCATGCCGAGCTGCTGGCCGCGGCCGGAGCCGAGGTCGTCCCCTTCGATCCGCTGCGGGATGAGCAACTGCCGGACGGTACGGCCGGGTTGGTCATCGGGGGCGGGTTCCCCGAGGTGTACGCACCCGAGCTGTCCGCCAATGAGCCGCTGCGGAAGGCGGTCGCCGAACTCGCGCTCGGTGGCGCGCCCGTCGCCGCCGAGTGCGCCGGGTTGCTGTATCTCTCCCGCGAGCTCGACGGGCAGCCCATGTGCGGGGTGCTCGACGCCACCGCCCGGATGAGCGAACGGCTCACCCTGGGCTACCGGGACGCAGTGGCCGTCAGCGACAGTGTGCTCGCGGGCGTCGGGACCCGGATGCGCGGGCACGAGTTTCACCGGACCGTGGTCGAACCGGGCGCCGGGGCGGCTCCCGCCTGGGGTGTGCACGCCCCTGAGCGGCGGGTCGAAGGTTTCGTACAACAAGGTGTGCACGCGAGTTATCTGCACACGCACTGGGCAGCCGAGCCCGGTGTCGCCCGTCGGTTCGTGGAGAGGTGCCTGACGTCATGAGCAGCAAGCTGATCGGAGTCGGGGTCGGGCCCGGTGACCCGGAGCTGGTGACCGTCAAGGGCGTCAACGCTCTGCGGACCGCCGAGGTCGTGGTCGTACCCGTGATGGACACCCTGGAGCGTGGGCGGGCGGAAGCGACCGTGCTGCACTACGTGCCCGAGGAGAAGGTCCTCCGGGTCGTGTTCGCGCTCAACGAGCGGTCCGACCGGGGGCGCCGCGAGGCCGCCTGGGACGCCGCCGGTGCGCGGATCGCGGAGCTGCTCAGGAAGCACGCGGTCGTCGCGTTCGCCACCATCGGCGACCCCAACGTGTACTCGACCTTCACCTATCTCGCGCACACCATCGGCGAGCTCGTACCGGGTACGGGGATCGAGACCGTGCCCGGCATCACCGCCATGCAGGATCTCGCCGCCCGGTCGGGGGCCGTGCTCACGGAGGGGACCGAGCCGCTCACCCTGGTGCCGGTGACCGCCGGGGCCGAGGTGCTCAAGGACGCCCTGAACGGACCCGGCACGGTCGTCGCCTACAAGTTCGGGCGGCAGGCGCGGGAGGTCGCGGAGGCGCTGCGCGAGACCGGGCGGATCGACGACGCCGTGTGGGGGTCCGCGCTCGGGCTCGAGGACGAGTCGATCCGGCCCGCGGGCGAGCTCGACGGCGGACCACTGCCGTATCTCTCCACGCTCATCGCGCCCGCCCGGCGCGACGGCCGGCGCGGCGGGAAGCTGTGAGTGGTCCGGGCGGCGGGTCAGTTCGCGATGCCCACCACCAGCCAGATGAAGCCCACGCCCGCGACCGTGCACAGCAGGGTCGAGCGCGCCGGGTGCACGTGGTGTGCCTCGGGGAGGATCTCGGCGGCGGCGAGGTAGAGGAGTACACCGCCGAAGAGGCCGAGATAGCCGCCGAGCAGCTCCTCCGGGATGGTCACGAAGAGCGTGGAGGCGGCGCCGACCACCGGGGCCACCGCGTCCGCGAACAGCATGGTGATCGCCTTGCGGCGCTCGTTCCCGTACAGGCTCGTGATCGTGTACGTGTTGAAGCCGTCCGCGAAGTCGTGGGCGATCACCGCGAGGGCGACCGCCAGGCCCATGCCGCCGCCCACCTGGAAGGCGGCGCCGATCGCTACGCCGTCCATCGCGCTGTGGCCGACCATCGCGGAGGCCGCCGTCAGGCCCACCTCGGGCGCGCGTCCGCCGTTCTCCTCGCCTCCGTGCGCGGCCTGACGGTGGGCCAGCAGGCGCTCCACCAAGTGGGCCAGCAGGAACCCGGCGACGAACAGCAGCAGGGCGGCCGGTACGCCGAAGACCTCGTTGCCCGCGGCGTTCAGCGCCTCCGGCAGCAGGTCCAGGCCGACCACGCCGAGCATCAGGCCGCCGGCGAGGCCCAGCACCAGGTGGCGGCGGTCGGTCACGCGCTGTGCCGTCCAGCCGCCGGCCAGCGTCATCAGGAACGCGCCGAGCGCGACGAGGACCGCCATACGCCCTTGCTATCCGATCAAGGCCCGTTCGCGCATGTCCAACGGCCACATAGCCACTGATCTTTTCGCAGCACCCGAGTTTTTCGTAGGAGAGGACCGATTCCCATGGCCGATGCCCCCACCGGCAAGGTGACCATCGTCGGGGCAGGGCCCGGCGCCGCCGACCTGCTGACGTTCCGCGCCGCGCGTGCCATCGCCGAGGCCGACGTCGTGATCTGGGCGGCCAGCCTGGTGCAGGCCGAGGTCCTCGACCACGCGCGCGAGGACGCGGAGATCCTGGATTCCGCGACGATGTCCCTGGAGGACGTCGTCGCCGTGTACGAGCGGGCCGCGGCGGAAGGGCTGAAGGTGGCCCGGATCCACTCCGGCGATCCGGCCCTCTGGGGCGGTACGCAGGAGCAGCTCGACCGGTGTGCGGACATCGGCGTCGAGACCGAGATCATCCCCGGTGTCTCGTCCTTCTCCGCCGTGGCCGCGCTCGCGCAGCGCGAGCTGACGATTCCCGAGGTCGCGCAGTCCGTGATCCTCACCCGGCTCGGCGGCGGCAAGACGCCGATGCCGCCCGGGGAGGAGGTGCGGGAGTTCGCGCGGCACGGGACGACCATGGCGCTGTTCCTGTCCGCCGCGCGCAGCGGTCAGCTGGTACGGGAGCTCCTTGAGGGCGGTTATCCGACGTCCACTCCGGTCGTGGTCGCGTACCAGGCGACCTGGCCGGAGGAGCTGATCGTGAAGTGCACGATCGAGACGCTGGAGGAGACCGTCAAGGAGCACAAGCTCTGGAAGCACACCCTGTTCCTGGTCGGCCCGGCGCTCGACGCGAGCGGCACCCGCTCGCACCTCTACCACCCCGGTCACTTCCACGGCTTCCGCAAGGCCGACCCGCGGGCCCGCGCGGAGCTGCGTGCGGCGCGCAAGGGCAGTACGTCGTGATCGTCGTGGTCGGTACGGGGACGGGGGCGCCGTTGCCTCCGGACGCCGAGGCCCAGCTCGCCGACGCCGGGCTCGTCGTGGGCGCCCGGCGGCATCTGACGGCGGCGCGGCTGCCGGAGGGCGCCGAGCGCATCGTCCTGGGGCCGCTGGCACCCGCTCTGGAAGCGATCGAACTGTATCTGGAGAAGCGGGACGGCCGGGTCGTCGTCCTCGCCTCCGGCGACCCCGGTTTCTTCGGGATCGTCCGCGCGCTGGCCGAGCGGTTCGGGGCGGAGCGGCTGGACGTCCGCCCCGGTGTCTCGTCCGTCGCCACCGCCTTCGCGCGGCTCGGGCTGCCCTGGGACGACGCGGTGGTCGTGAGCGCGCACGGGCGCGACCTGCGCACCGCGCTGAACGTCTGCCGCTCGCACCCGAAGGTGGCCGTGCTCACCGGTCCCGGCTCCGGGCCCGCCGAGCTGGGCGCCGCCCTCGCGTACCGCTCCGGCGATCGCGTCCTCGTCGTGGCGAGCGCCCTCGGCGACCCCGGCCACGAGCGCGTGGAGCGGGTCACGCCCGCCGAGGCCGCGGCCCGTGACTGGGGTACGGCGGTGAGCGTCGTCCTGTGCCTGGACGAGTCACGTGCCCTCGCCCCCGTACGGACCGTCGCCGGACCGCCGTCCGGGCCTTCCCGATGGGCCCTGGACGAGAGCGAGTTCACCCACCGCGACTCGATGATCAGCAAGTTCGAGGTACGGGCGCTCGCGCTGGCCCGGCTGGGGCCGCGCCTCGGCGAGCTGATCTGGGACGTCGGCGCGGGCTCCGGGTCCGTCGCCGTCGAGTGCGCGCGGTTCGGCGCCGCCGTCACCGCGGTCGAGAAGACGCTCGACGGGGTCGAGCGGATCCGTGCCAACGCCGAGGCGCACGGCGTGGACGTACGAGTCGTGCATGGGGCCGCGCCCACGGTGCTGTCCGATCTGGACGATCCGGACGCGGTCTTCATCGGCGGCGGCGGGCGCGAACTGCCCGCCATCGTCACGGTCTGCGCGCGGCGGGCCCGGCGTGCCGTCGTGGTCGCCATGGCCGCGCTCGACCGGGTGCCCGCTGCCCGGGAGGCGCTCACCGGCGCCGGGTTCGACTGCGACGGCGTGCTGCTGCAGTCGTCCCGGCTCGCGCCGCTGCCGGGTGGCGTCAGCCGGCTGTCGGCCACCAATCCCGTTTTTCTGCTGTGGGGCGTCCGGCCTCCGGCCCGTACCGAAGGAGTCCCCCAGTGATCGGCCTGATTTCCGCCACGGCGGCGGGGGCGGTGGCCCGCGACCGGCTGGCCACGGCTTGGCCCACACGTGTCCGTGTGTACGACGGGCCCGTCGGGGACGCCGTACGGGCCGCGTTCGCGGAGTGCGACCAGCTGGTGTGCTTCCTTGCCACGGGGGCGGTCGTACGTCTCGTCGCACCCCTGCTGGGCGACAAGGCCTCCGACCCGGGCGTCGTGTGCGTCGACGAGGCGGGGCGGTTTGCCGTGTCCCTCGTCGGAGGGCATGGGGGCGGGGCGAATGAACTCGCCCGCGAGGTCGGCGAGTTGCTCGGCGCGGAGCCTGTGGTGACGACGGCGACGGACTCCGTCGGGGTGCCGGGGCTGGACACGCTCGGCTTCCCGGTGGAGGGTGATGTCGCCGGGGTGTCCAGGGCCATGCTGGACGGGGAACCCGTGGTGCTGGAGGCGGAGGTGAGCTGGCCTCTGCCCGCGCTGCCGGCGAACGTGGGGAACCCGGCGCTGGACGCTGTGCCCACCCGTCCCGCCCTGCGGGACGACTGCCCACAGCAGTACCGGCTGCGGATCAGCGACCGTGTGGTCGAGCGCGCCAACGCCGAAGTTGTCCTCCGGCCGCCGTCCCTCGTCGTCGGCGTCGGGGCCTCGAAGGGCGCCCCGGCCGACGAGGTCCTCGGGCTCGTCGAAGACGCTCTCCGCGACGCCGGGCTGTCCGTGAAGTCCGTCGCGGAGCTGGCGACCGTCGATGCCAAGGCCGACGAGCCCGGCATCGTCGAGGCCGCCGCGCGGCTCGGGGTGCCCGTAGTGACGTACACCGCCGAGGAGTTGGCGAAGGTGGAGGTGCCGAACCCCTCGGACGCGCCGCTCGCCGCCGTCGGCACCCCCTCCGTCGCGGAGGCCGCCGCGCTCGTCCGCGGGGGTGAACTCCTCGTCCCCAAGCGGAAGTCGGAGCGTGCGGACGGGCAGCCCGCGATGGCGACCTGTGCCGTCGTGCGTCGGGTGGCGCGCGGGCGGCTCGCGGTGGTCGGGCTCGGGCCCGGCGCCCGTGACCTGCTCACGCCGCGCGCGAAGGACGAGCTGCGGCGGGCGTCCGTGCTCGTCGGGCTCGACCAGTACGTCGACCAGATCCGCGATCTGCTGCGGCCCGGCACCCGGATCCTGGAGTCGGGGCTCGGTGCCGAGGAGGAGCGGGCGCGGACGGCGGTGGCGGAGGCCCGGCGCGGGCAGGCCGTCGCGCTGATCGGCAGCGGCGACGCGGGCGTGTACGCGATGGCGTCGCCCGCGCTGGCCGAGGCGTCCGACGACATCGACGTGGTCGGGGTGCCGGGCGTGACCGCCGCGCTCGCGGCCGGGGCGATCCTGGGCGCGCCGCTCGGCCACGACCATGTGTCGATCAGCCTCTCCGATCTCCACACTCCCTGGGAGGTCATCGAGCGCCGGGTACGGGCCGCGGCGGAGGCCGACATCGTGGTGACGTTCTACAACCCCCGCAGCCGGGGACGCGACTGGCAGCTTCCGAAGGCCCTCGCGATCCTCGCCGGGCACCGGGAGCCGACGACGCCGGTGGGTGTCGTACGCAACGCCTCCCGGCCGGACGAGTCGAGCCGGGTGACGACGCTGGGGTCCCTGGATCCGGCGATCGTCGACATGATGACGGTCGTGACCGTGGGCAACACGGCGACCCGTGAGATCGCCGGGCGCATGGTGACGCCGCGCGGCTACCGCTGGCAGGAGGAACCCAAGTGAGCCGAGTGAGCCAGGTGTTCCCGGAGAGCCGGGTCGTGCACCCCATCGAGCAGGAGTCCTTCCGGCGGCTGCGCGCCCGCCTGGACACCTCGCACTTCGCGCCGCTGACGCGCGCGGTGGTGGAGCGGGTCATCCACTCCGCCGCCGACCTCGACTACGCGAGCGACCTCGTCACGGACGAGGGCGCCCTGGAGAAGGCGCACGCCGCGCTGCACGCCGGGGCGCCGGTAGTGGTGGACGTGGAGATGGTCGCGGCGGGCATCACGCGTCGCGACACCGTCTGCCGGCTGAAGGGCGCCAAGTCCGGCCCCGGCCTTACCCGTTCGGCGCACGCGATCCGGCTCGCGTACGAGGAGGTCGGCCCGGGGGCCCTCTGGGTGATCGGCTGCGCGCCGACCGCCCTGGAGGAGCTGCTGACACTGGACGCCTCGCCCGCGCTCGTCATCGGTCTGCCCGTCGGTTTCGTCGGCGCGGCCGAGTCGAAGGCCGCGCTCCGCGAAAGCGGGCTGCCCGCGGTCAGCAACGTGTCCGAGAAGGGCGGTTCGGCGGTCGCCGCCGCCGCGCTCAACGCCCTTCTGTACCACCCCGTTTCACAGGCCGCCAAGGCTTCACCGTCCGTCAAGGAGAAATCGTGACCACCCCTGCCCCCGCCCTGCTCATCGCCGGACACGGCACCCGGGACGAGGCCGGAGCCGAGGCCTTCCGTGACTTCGTACGGGAGTTGGGGCGCCGTCACCCCGAACTGCCCGTCGCCGGCGGGTTCATCGAGCTGTCGCCGCCGCCGCTGGGTGACGCCGTGACCGAGCTGGTCGAGCAGGGGGTACGGCGTTTCGCCGCCGTGCCGCTGATGCTGGTGTCCGCCGGGCACGCCAAGGGCGACATCCCGGCGGCGCTGGCCCGTGAGAAGGAGCGGCACCCGGGGATCTCGTACACCTACGGGCGTCCGCTGGGCCCGCACCCGTCGCTGCTGGCCGTCCTGGAACGGCGGCTGGACGAGGCCCTCGGCGGTACGGTCCGTACGCCCGAGGACCGGGCCGATGTGACCGTGCTGCTCGTCGGCCGCGGCTCCACCGACCCGGACGCCAACGCCGAGGTGCACAAGGCGGCACGGCTGCTGTGGGAGGGCCGGGGGTACGCGGGTGTCGAGACGGCGTTCGTGTCGCTGGCGGCGCCGGACGTGCCGTCGGGCCTTGACCGCTGTGTGAAGCTGGGCGCCCGCCGGATCGTCGTCCTGCCGTACTTCCTCTTCACCGGGATCCTCCCCGACCGGGTACGGCAGCAGACCGAGGGCTGGGCGGCCGCGCACCCGGACGTCGAGGTGCGGTCGGCCGACGTGATCGGTCCGGAGCCGGAGCTGCTCGACCTCGTCATGGAGCGCTACCGGGAGGCCGTCAAGGGCGACGTCCGGATGAACTGCGACTCCTGCGTCTACCGGATCGCCCTGCCCGGCTTCGAGGACAAGGTGGGGCTCCCCCAGCAGCCGCACTTCCACCCGGACGACGACGGTCACCACCACCACGGACACCACGGTGGTCACACGCACTCGCACCCTCACTCGCATGCGAACTGAGGGGGAGGGCGAGGGCGTCGCGCACGATTTGCGTCACCACGGTGACGCCGAGGTGCGCGACGACGGTTCCGCGCTCACCGATCTCGCCGTGAACGTCCGTGCGGACACGCCTCCTCCGTGGTTGCGTGAGCGGATCGCCGCGTCGCTGACCGGGCTCGGGCTCGCGGCCTACCCGGACGGGCGTGCCGCACGGGCCGCGGTCGCCGCGCGACACGGGCTGCCGGTGGAGCGGGTGCTGCTCACGGCCGGCGCCGCCGAGGCCTTCGTGCTGCTGGCGCGCGCCCTGAAGGTGCGTCAGCCGGTCATCGTGCACCCGCAGTTCACGGAGCCGGAGGCGGCGCTGCGGGACGCCGGGCACACGGTCGACCGCGTGCTGCTGCGCGAGGAGGACGGTTTCCGGCTGAACCCCGCGGCCGTCCCCGAGGACGCGGATCTCGTCGTGATCGGCAATCCGACCAATCCGACGTCGGTGCTGCACCCGGCCGCGTCGATCGCCGAACTCGCCCGGCCCGGGCGGGTGCTGGTGGTCGACGAGGCGTTCATGGACGCGGTGCCGGGTGAGCGGGAGGCGCTCGCCGGCCGGACGGACGTGCCCGGCCTCGTCGTCCTGCGCAGCCTCACGAAGACGTGGGGGCTGGCGGGGCTCCGCATCGGCTACGTCCTCGCCGACCCCGAGACGATCACCGAGCTGGAGCGCGCGCAGCCGCTGTGGCCCGTCTCCACGCCCGCCCTCGCCGCCGCCGAGGCCTGTATGTCCTCCCAGGCGCTGGCGGAGGCCGCGCATGCCGCGCACCGGATCGCCGCCGATCGGGCGCATCTCGTGGCCGGGCTGAAGGAGTTCGAGGAGGACGGGCTGCGGGTCGTGGAACCCGCGGAGGGTCCCTTCGTCCTGATCCGCCTCCCTCACGCCGCTGCCGTACGGCGCCACCTCCGGGGCCTCGGCTTCGCCGTCCGGCGCGGGGACACGTTTCCCGGGCTCGACGAGGAGTGGCTGCGGGTGGCGGTACGGAACCGCTCGACCGTCAACCGGTTCCTCCAGGCACTGGACCGCGCGGTAACGGTGACAGCGGGCTGAGGCACCCCTGGGTAGTTCGCCGGCTGCGGGCCGGTGGGGGTTGCTCGCGCAGTTCCCCGCGCCCCTAAAAGGGGCGCGGGGAACTGCGCAATCCTTTGGACCAGCCCCCACCCACTCGCAGACGACACACAACCGCGCTCCGGCGGTCAGGGCCGGCGGCGGCGCGTCAGGGCGAGCGCTCCGCCTCCCGCCGCCAGCAGGGCAACCGCCCCACCCGCGACGTACGGCGTCACGGAACTCCCCCCGGTCTCCGCGAGACCGGCCTCCCCCGCAGCCCCCTGGGGCTTCACATCGGACACCGGATCGGCGGGCTTGCCCGACTCGACGGCCGGCGCAGCCGGAGACTCACACGTCGCCCCGGCCAGTGTCACCGTCCCCTCGACCTCAGCCACATTCAGCTTCAACGGGTTGACGGACACCTTGAGTTCGAGCGCGGACGCGGCCGCCGTACGGGAGGTGGTCTCGGTCTTCGAGAGATCGAGCCGCACCTCACCGACCCCCGGCACCGTCACCACGGTCGGCCCGCCCACCGACAGCGTCACCTTCTTGCCGAGGACAGTGACCGAGCCGAGAAGGTTCGAGCCGGCGACGGGCTTCTTCCCCGCCTCGCACGTCGCCTTCGACGTCACCTGCTCGACCTCGATGAGCGACAGCAGCGGCAGCCCGGGAATATGGACCGCCGCGTGCGCGAGACGCGTGTACCCCTCGGCCTTCCCGGCGGACACCGTGGCCTTCGCGGTGGCGACGTCCGCGCGCAGCACACTGAACGGACGCCCACCGTCGACGCCGTCCAACTGGGCGGTGAGCGCGGTCTTCCGGGCGCTCCGCGGCGCCCGCACCTCGTTGAGGGAGACCGCGAGCGGCACGTTCACCGTCTTGTTGAGCAGGGACACATCGAGCCCGGTGCGGAGCACGACGGCGCCGGCACGACCATGGTCGGTGGTCGCGTGAGCGGAGCCCGCGCCAGCCAGCGCCACGGGACCGGCGGCGAGGACGGTCGCCGCCGCGGTGGCGGTCAAACGGCGTGCGGGCATGCGGAAATTGTTGCTGTTCAAGGGTGGGACCCCCGTAAGAGACAAGCTTGGGACCCGGCAAGAATTACGCACTGAGAGTGAACAGTCAGCAACCTGACGCGACTTCACTCCAACGTGGGGTTTCCGTGAATGAATTCGAATATCGCGGCACGGATGTTCGCTGCCGTCACCTGTTCAACTGCCCTGACGCGAATGCGCCGGTGACATTCCAGCGCACGGGCGAGGATTCCGGACAACGTGCTGAAAGGTGTTCAACGAGCTGAGCCCGCGGCGCGTCACGTTCCGTCAAGCCGAGCACCGTCCCCGCCGCCCGACAGGCGTCCGTGCGGCAGCGCTCCTATGCTGGTGTTACAGGGCCTCGCGGCCCATGTCTTTCAGCACTCATGTGCTTGGAGTAGGCCCATGCCGCACTCGTCGACACGATTGCGCAGGGGGGCCGTCAGCGCCATGGCGATGGGGACGCTCATAGCGCCGCTCGCGGGTGGAACCGCCTTCGCGGCACCCGCGCCGACGCACACCACGGCGACCGCCGTCACCTCCACCGAACCGCCCTCACCGTCCCCGTCCGACTCGCCCGCGACCGGCGTCCGTACGCTCACCCCCGCCGTGGAACGGCAACTCGACGCCACCGTGCAGCAGGTCATGCGGGAGGCGAACATCCCCGGGGTGACGTTCGGGGTGTGGACACCCGACCAGGGGACTTACGTCCGGTCGCTCGGGGTCGCCGACAAGGCCACCGGCGAGCCGATGGCGCGGGACATGTACATCCGGATCGGCAGCGAGACCAAGACCTTCACCGTGACGGCGTTGCTGAAGCTGGTCGACGAGGGAAAGATCGGCCTGGACGATCCGATCAGCAAGTACATCGACGGTGTGCCCAACGGAGACAAGATCACACTGCGCAACCTCGCCGGAATGCGCAGCGGACTCTTCAACTACTCCGAGGATCCCGGCTTCTTCAAGGCGCTGACGACCGATCCTCGGGCGCCGTTCACCCCGCAGCAGCTGCTCGACTACTCGTTCAAGCATCCCGTGCTGTTCCAGCCGGGCGAGAAGTTCTACTACTGCAACACCAACCTCATCCTGCTCGGCCTGGTCGTCGAGAAGATCAGCGGTCAGCCGCTTCAGGACTACATCAAGAAGAACGTCCTCACTCCGGCCGGACTGAATCACACGGTCTTCCCGACCGACGCGGCGTTCCCGGCCCCGCACCCGCAGGGGTACACGGACCAGACCGCCAGCGGGCAGGTCGAGACCGCGACCGACTGGAACCCCTCCTGGGGCTGGGCGGCCGGCGCGATCATCTCCACTCTGGATGATCTGCGCGTCTGGGCGCCCACGGTGGCCACGGGCGTGTTTCCCGACGGCACCACCATGATCAGCCCCGCCACCCAGAAGCAGCGGCTCACGACGCCCCCGACCGGAATCAAGGGCGCCGGGTACGGCCTCGGCATCTTCAACGTCCAGGGCTGGATCGGGCACAACGGCTCGCTGCCGGGCTACGAGACCCTGACCATCTATCTTCCGTCGGCGCGGGCGACCCTCGTCGTGGTGCTGAACACCGACATCAACTATCAGAAGATCATCGAGCCCAGCACCCTCGTCGGCCAGGCGATCACGAAGATCATCAGCCCGCAGCACGTCTTCAACCTGCCCGCACAGCCCGCGGCCCAATGACCGTAGCGGACCGGGTGTTCCGGCCGTCGACGCGACGACCCGGAACCCCGGTCCCTGCCTGGTCCCTGCCTGGTCCCTGCCGCGTGCCTAGCCGATCACCCGTCCGTTCAGCACGACCCGCCGCGGAGCCGCCAGCACCCGTACGTCCGCGCGCGGATCGCCCTCGTACACCACGAGGTCCGCGGGTGCCCCCTCCTCCAGGCCGGGCCGTCCCAGCCACCGCCGTGCGCCCCAGGTGGTGGCCGACAGCGCCTCGACGGGCGGGATGCCGGCGGTGACGAGCTCGGCGACCTCGGCGCCGACCAGTCCGTGGGCCAGTGAGCCGCCGGCGTCCGTGCCGACGTAGACGGGGATTCCGGCGTCGTAGGCGGCGCGCACGGTGTCGTAGCGCCGCTCGTGCAGCCGTCGCATGTGCGCCGACCAGCGCGGGAACTTCGCCTCCCCGCCGTCCGCGAGCCCCGGGAAGGTCGCGATGTTGACGAGCGTGGGGACGATCGCGACCCCGCGCTCGGCGAACAGCGGGATGGTGTCCTCCGTGAGGCCCGTGGCGTGCTCGACGCAGTCGATGCCCGCCTCGACCAGGTCCCGGAGCGAGTCCTCCGCGAAACAGTGCGCGGTCACCCGCGCGCCCAGCCGGTGCGCCTCGGCGATCGCGGCCTCGACGGCGTCGCGGGGCCAGCAGGCGCCCAGGTCGCCGGTGCCGCGGTCGAGCCAGTCGCCCACCAGCTTGACCCAGCCGTCGCCGCGCCGGGCCTCGTCGGCGACGTACGCGACCAGGTCCTCCGGCTCGATCTCGTGCGCGTAATTGCGGATGTAGCGGCGGGTGCGGGCGATGTGGCGGCCCGCGCGGATGATCTTCGGGAGGTCGTCGCGGTCGTCGATCCAGCGGGTGTCGGAGGGCGAGCCCGCGTCCCGGATCAGCAGGGTGCCGGCCTCGCGGTCGGTGAGTGCCTGCTTCTCCGAGACGTCCTCCGCGACCGGGCCGTGGTGGTCGAGCCCGACATGGCAGTGCGCGTCGACGAGGCCGGGCAGCGCCCAGCCCTCGACGGTACGGACGTCACGGGCGCCGGCGGGCCGCTCGTACGCGATTCTCCCGCCGACGACCCACAGTTCGTCCCGGACGTCGTCGGGCCCGACGAGCACCCGTCCCTTCACGTGCAGCACCGCGCGATCGCTCATGCACCGCACCTTAATTCGTGCCGAACGGCGAGGCGCTACGGGCCCTTTTCGGCCTCTTCCTCCGTGTTCTCCATGTCCGCCATCGCCGGGTCGAGGAGCCGGGACAGGAAGTGGCGGGTGCGCTCGTGGCTCGGGTTGCCGATGACCTGTGCGGGCGTGCCGTCCTCGACGATCACGCCGCCGTCCATGAAGACGACCCGGTCGGCGACCTCGCGCGCGAAGGTCATCTCGTGGGTGACGACCATCATCGTCATGCCCTCGTCGGCGAGCCTGCGCATGACGGCGAGTACGTCGCCGACGAGCTCGGGGTCGAGCGCCGAGGTCGGCTCGTCGAAGAGCATGACCTCGGGGCCCATGGCGAGCGCGCGGGCGATCGCGACGCGCTGCTGCTGGCCGCCGGAGAGGGACGAGGGGTACGCGTCCGCCTTCTCGGACAGGCCCACGCGGCGGAGGTTCTCGGCGGCGGTCCGGGCGGCCTCGGCCTTGTCCCGCTTGAGCACCCGGCGCTGCGGCAGCGTGAGGTTCTCGGTCACCGACAGATGCGGGAAGAGGTTGAACTGCTGGAAGACCATGCCGATACGGCGGCGTACGGCGTCGATGTCGACGTCCGGGTGCGTGACCTCCGTACCGCCGACGAAGACCTGGCCCTTGCTGGGCTCCTCAAGGAGGTTCACGCAGCGCAGGAGGGTCGATTTGCCGGACCCCGAAGGGCCGATGACGCAGACGACCTCGCCCTGTCCGACCTCCAGGTCGATGCCGCGCAGGACCTCGTTGTCACCGAAGGACTTGTGCAGGTCCTTGACCTGGACCTCCGGCGTCTGGGACGTACTCACTTGGTGGCCTCCCCGGCCTTGGCCTCCAGGCGGCGTACGACGAATCCGAGGGGCACGGTGACCAGCAGATAGCACAGGCCCGCGACCAGGATCGGCGTGGAGTTGGCGGTCTGGCTGGCCAAGTCGCGTCCGAACTTGGTGAGTTCGCGCTCCTCCAGGGTGACGCCGAGGAACAGCACCAGCGAGGAGTCCTTGAAGAGGAGGACGAGTTCGTTGGTGAGCGGCGGGATCACGATGCGGAACGCCTGCGGGATGATGATCGAGACCATGGCCCGCGCATGCGAGAAGCCCAGCGAACGGGCCGCCTCCATCTGCCCCTTGGGCACCGCCTGGATGCCCGCGCGGATCGTCTCGGCCATGTACGCGGCCGAGACCAGTCCGAGCGCGAGCGCCACCTTGCCGTATGTGCCGCCCGGGATCTCCGTACCGGGGAAGGCGAGGGGCACGGCGACGCCCACGAAGACGAAGATCAGCAGGGCGGGCAGGCCGCGGAAGATCTCGATGTAGATGCCGGCGACCCAGCGGTACGGGCCCACCGGGGACAGCCGCATCAGGGCGATGACCATGCCGAGCACGAGACCGACGACGAAGCCGGACATCGTGTAGAGCACGGTGTTCTTCAGCGCCAGCGTGATGACGTCCGGGAACATCTGCTTGACCAGGTCCCACTGCGCGAACTGGTTCTTCAGACGCCCCCAGTCGGCCGTGACCGCGAAGGCGATCACGACGGCGACGAAGACGACGTACTGCGCGCCACGTGACAGGGCGCGCTTCTGACGCCGGGTCAATCCTGTTTTGCGGGGCTGGACTTGTGCGTCGGCACCGCTCATGAGGCGGACGGGGAGGCGGCGGCCGCGGACGCGTCGTACGGGCCGATCCACTGCTCGTAGAGCTTCTTGTAGGTGCCGTCGGCCTTCGCGTCCTTGATCGCCTTGTTGATGGCGGCGAGGAGCTTGGTGTTGCCCTTCTTCACCGTGAAGCCGTACTGCTCACCGGTGTTGAGGTTGTCCACCACCTTGAAGGCGTCGGCGTTCGCCTTGTCCTTGAGCCAGCCCTGGACGACCGGGTAGTCGATGATGACGGCCTGCACCTGGCCACTGCGCAGACCGCTGAGGACCGCGTCGGAGGACTCGAAGGAGACCGGGTCGAAGCCCTGCTTCTTCGCGTAGTCCTCGCCGGTCGTCTGCGCCTGGGCACCGAGCTTCTTGCCCTTCGCCTTCACATCGGCGAGGGAGGTGACGCCGCTCTTCTTGTCGACGAGGACGGCCTGGGTGGCGTCGAAGTACGGGTCGGAGAAGTCGACGTTCTTCTTGCGCTCGGGAGTGATCGTCATGCCGGCCGCGGCGAGGTCGCACTGCTCGGAGTTCAGGAACGCGCCCGTCTTGAAGTTCTCGAAGGGCGTGTCGACGATCTCCTGCTTCACGCCGAGGTTCTTGGCCACCAGGTCGATCATCGACACGTCGAAGCCCTGCACCTTGCCGTCGATCTCCGACTGGAAGGGCGGGTACGGGAGGTGGGTGCAGGTCGTGAGCTGTCCCGCCTTGACCACGGGGACCCCACTGGCGGTGGCGTTGCCCCCTCCGCTGTCCGAGGAGCAGCCGGCCACGAGCAGCAGCCCGGCCGTCGCGGTGGTGGCGGCCAGAATGCGGGTCCGGCGTCCCGGGACCGTGCGCTCGGGGTTCACTAGGGACCTCCTGTGAGGGAACTATGGGTTCCGATTATAAGGAAAGGTTTGACTTCCTCAAATCAATCCGATGGTCACTGGGCCGTCCGGGCTTAGATCCCTATCCATGAGGGGGCCCTGGGCATCGCCGGATACGCTCGGTTCCGCGCGCCCGCACGCCGGAGCGCGCCCGCGTACCTGGAACCCGTGAGCGAAGAGAGCACCGCCGTGACCCATCCCCTCCTGGACCTGACGCCGCTGAGCGCCGCGCACTTCGCGTCGATCGAGGACCGCGTGGCCCGGCTGCTCTCCACCGAGCAGGACGTCGTGATCATGCAAGGGGAGGCGCTGCTCCCCCTTGAGGGGGCGATTCGCGCGACGGCCGGGCCCGGCACGACCGCACTCAACGTCATCACCGGTCCGTACGGGCAGACCTTCGGGGACTGGCTGCGGGACTGCGGGGCGACCGTGATCGACCTGGCGGTGCCCTTCCACACCGCTGTCACCGCCGCGCAGATCCGCGAGGCCTTCACCGAGCACCCCTCGATCGACTTCGTGTCGCTCGTGCACGCGGAGGCGGCCACCGGGAACACCAATCCGGTCGCCGAGATCGGTGAGGTGGTACGGGAGCACGGCGCCCTCTTCTACCTGGACGCCGTCGCGTCGATCGGCGCCGAGCCGGTGCTGCCGGACGCGTGGGGTGTCGACCTGTGCGTGATCGGGGCGCAGAAGGCGATGGGCGGGCCCGCCGGGGTGTCGGCGGTGTCCGTGAGCGAGCGGGCGTGGGCGCGGATGTCCGCCAATCCCGCGGCGCCGCGGCGGTCGTACCTGTCGCTGCTGGACTGGAAGGAGCGGTGGGTCGACGGCGGCCGCAAGGCGTTGCTGCACGCTCCGGCGCAGTTGGAGATGCTGGCGCTGGAGGCGTGTGTCGAGCGCATCGAGGGGGAGGGGCTCGACGCGGTGATGGACCGTCACGCCGCCGCCGCGGCGGCCACGCGGGCCGGGGCCGTCGCGCTGGGCGGCGGGCTTGAGCCGTACGTGTACGCCGCGTCCGATGCGGCGCCTGTCGCTACGACGTTGCGGGTGCCGGTGGGGATTGACGCGGCTTCGGTGGTCGCGAAGGCGGTGGCTGCGGATCCGGGGCTTCCGTTGGTCGCGGGTGGGGGTGCGCTCGCGAACTCGATGATCCGGGTGAACCACTACGGGCCTGACGCTACGCGGGGTGTGGTGCACTCCAGCCTTGCCGGGCTGGGGGCGGCGTTGGGCGAGTTCGGGGTGTCGGTGGATCTGGAGGGGGCGCGGCGGGCCGTGGCGGGGGCGTGGGGCTGAGGCCCGAGCGTTCTTCGCCCCCGCCGCCCCTACCCGTCCCATCCCTGGGGGCTGCGCCCCCAGACCCCCGCTAAAAGATTGCGCAGTTCCCCGCGCCCCTAAAAGGGGCGCGGGGAACTGCGCGACAAGCCCCCACCGGCCCGCAGACGAACGAACCGGGGCGGGCGGGGCATCGCGGGGCGAAGCCCCGCGCCTTCAGGGGCGCGGGGAACTGCGCGAGCAACCCCCACCGGCCCGCAGACGAAACACAGCCGAACGGGGTCGAAGGGGCGGAGCCCCTGGAGGATGGGACGGGTAGGGGCGGCGGGGGTGAAAAAACTCCGGCGTGGATCCCGCAGGAAAAAGGGATCCCCCACCCGCCTATCCAGTAATTAGTTCAGCACAGCTTCCCATATTCTCCTGCCCGCTTTCCGGGTACCTAAACGCAAAGATTTCGCGAACGCCAACCAACGTAATTCGGGCAGATCTCGTGAGCATTACGTGACTGTGACGCACTCCACAGCACGTCCGCTTCCTCCCTTATTTCCCGGACAAAAGGGGAGTTAGCGCCGCCTATTCGTGCGTCCAGGCGCGGGCGCGCGATAACATATAGGCACGCCGCGCGTAACCCTGACCGGCGATGCAATTTGAACTTTCGGTCGGTAAATTCCATCCGCATGACCGCCGCACACGCAAACCTGCAAGCGGAATTCCTGGAAATGCCGGAGGGCCTTCGGATCGACCGTCCGGAGGTGGCCGACGGGGCCACGCTCTGGCGTATCGCCAAGGACTCCAGAACCCTCGACCTGAACTCCTCGTACAGCTATCTGCTCTGGTGCCGTGATTTCGCCGGCACGTCGGCGGTGGCGCGCGACGCCGAGGGCACGCCCGTCGGTTTCGTCACCGGGTACATCCGGCCCGAGCGCCCGCGCACGCTGGTCGTATGGCAGGTGGCCGTCGACGGCGCGTACCGCGGGCGTGGGCTCGCCGCGGCGCTGCTCGACGGGCTGACCGCACGGGTCGCCGAGGAGAGCGAGCACGCGCCGAACACCGTCGAGACCACGATCACGCCCGGCAACACCGCCTCCGAGCGCCTGTTCACGTCGTACGCGCGACGCCACGGCGCGAGCGTCGAGCGCGGAGTGCTGTTCGAGGCGGGGCAGTTCCCCGACGGACAGCACGATCCCGAAGTGCTGTACTGCATCGGCCCCCTCTCCCGGTGATCCCCCACGATCTCCGTCTCTCCCCCCACACACGCTTCGAGGAGCGATTCGCTGTGAGCATCACCCAGCCCGACCTGAGTGTCTTCGAGACCCTGGAATCGGAGGTGCGCAGCTACTGCCGTGGCTGGCCGACCGTCTTCGACCGGGCGCAGGGCAGCCGGATGTACGACGAGGACGGGCACGAGTACCTCGACTTCTTCGCCGGCGCGGGGTCGCTGAACTACGGGCACAACAACCCCGTACTCAAACGGGCCCTCATCGACTACTTGGAGCGCGACGGCGTCACCCATGGGCTCGACATGTCGACGACCGCCAAGCGCGCCTTCCTGGAGGCCTTCCAGAACCTCGTCCTGCGGCCGCGCGATCTGCCGTACAAAGTCATGTTCCCGGGGCCGACCGGCACCAACGCCGTGGAGTCCGCGCTGAAGTTGGCGCGGAAGGTGAAGGGGCGCGAGGCCATCGTGTCCTTCACCAACGCCTTCCACGGGATGTCGCTCGGGTCGCTCGCGGTGACCGGCAACGCCTTCAAGCGGGCCGGCGCCGGGATCCCGCTCGTGCACGGCACCCCGATGCCGTTCGACAACTACTTCGAGGGGCGGGTCCCGGACTTCCTCTGGTTCGAGCGGCTCCTGGAGGACCAGGGATCGGGGCTCAACCAGCCCGCCGCGGTCATCGTCGAGACCGTGCAGGGCGAGGGCGGCATCAACGTCGCGCGGCCCGAGTGGCTGCGCGCCCTCGCCGACCTGTGCGCGCGGCGCGACATGCTGCTGATCGTCGACGACATCCAGATGGGCTGCGGACGGACAGGGGCCTTCTTCTCCTTCGAGGAGGCGGGGATCGTGCCCGACATCGTGACCGTCTCCAAGTCCATCAGCGGGTACGGGCTTCCGATGTCCCTGTGCCTGTTCAAGCCCGAGCTGGACATCTGGGAGCCGGGCGAGCACAACGGCACGTTCCGCGGCAACAACCCGGCGTTCGTCACGGCCACCGCGGCCCTGGAGGCCTACTGGGCCGACGGCTCCGTCATGGAGAAGCAGACCCGTGCCCGCGGCGAGCAGATCGAGCAGGCGCTGATCTCCCTCACCGAGGAGAACCTCGCCGACGTCAAGGAGTACCGGGGGCGGGGACTCGTCTGGGGCATGGAGTTCACGGACAAGGAGCGCGCGGGGCGTATCGCGCAACGCGCCTTCGACCTCGGACTGCTCATCGAGACGTCCGGGCCGGAGAGCGAGGTCGTGAAGCTCCTCCCGGCGCTCACCATCACCCCGGACGAGCTCGACGAGGGGCTGCGCACCCTCGCCCGCGCCGTACGCGAGACCGCCTGACACACACCCGAGCCACGAGAGAGAGGCGTCGCACCACCGTGATAGTCCGTTCGTTCAAGGACATCGAAGGCACCGACCGGCATGTCCGGTCGGCCTCAGGCACCTGGGAGAGCAAGCGCATCGTCCTCGCCAAGGAGAAGGTCGGATTCTCCTTGCACGAGACGATCCTGTACGCGGGTACGGAGACGTCGATGTGGTACGCGAACCACATCGAGGCCGTCGTGTGCGTCGAGGGCGAGGCCGAGCTCACCGACGACGAGACCGGGCAGAAGTACACGATCACGCCCGGCACCATGTACCTCCTCGACGGGCACGAGAGGCACACCATGCGGATCAAGGAGGACTTCCGCTGCGTCTGCGTCTTCAATCCGCCCGTCACCGGCCGGGAGGACCACGACGAGAACGGCGTCTATCCCCTGCTCACCGAGCCCGAGGAGGTGTGACATCACCATGACCACTGTCACCGATCTCTACCCCAGCCGCGGTGCCACCGAGGTCTCCGTGCCCCGCCAGGACCCGGTCGTGTGGAGCCCGCCGGGCGAGCCGGGACCGATCGCGGTGTCCGAGCTCCAGGCATACGAACGTGATGGCTTCCTCCCCGTCGAGGAGCTCATCACCGAGGACGAAGTGGCCGTGTACCGGCAGGAGTTGGAGCGGCTCCTCGGCGACCCGGCGATCCGCTCCGACGAGCGGGCCATCGTCGAGCCGAAGTCGCGGGAGATCCGGTCCGTCTTCGAGGTGCACCGCATCAGCGAGGTCTTCGCCCGCCTCGTCCGGGACGAGCGCGTGGTCGGGCGGGCCCGGCAGATCCTCGGCTCGGACGTGTACGTCCACCAGTCGCGGATCAACGTCAAGCCGGGATTCGGGGCCGGCGGCTTCTACTGGCACTCGGACTTCGAGACCTGGCACGCCGAGGACGGTCTGCCGAACATGCGGACGGTGTCCGTCTCGATCGCGCTGACCGAGAACTACGCCACCAACGGCGGCCTCATGATCATGCCGGGGTCGCACAAGACGTTCCTCGGGTGTGCGGGCGCCACACCGCGGGACAACTACAAGAAGTCGCTGCAGATGCAGGACGCGGGCACGCCCTCCGACGAGGCGCTCACCCGTTTCGCCACCCGGCACGGCATCAAACTCTTCACGGGCAGGGCCGGTTCCGCGACCTGGTTCGACTGCAATTGCATGCACGGCTCGGGCGACAACATCACCCCGTTCCCGCGCAGCAATGTCTTCATCGTGTTCAACAGCGTGGAGAACTCGGCCGTGGAGCCGTTCGCGGCGCCCGTCCGCAGGCCCGAGTTCATCGGGGCGAGGGACTTCACTCCGGTGCGGTGATCCTGTTGCGGTCGGCGGAGCCGACCCGCGGCGAAGCCGCAATCAGACACAGCATCGGGGCGAGGGACTTCACTCCGGTGAAGTAGTGGGCGTGGCCCGGCATTTCATCGGAGTGCCGGGCCTACAGCCATGCCAGTGACGCGGCCCGCTCCAGTACGTCGCTGATCGCGGCGTCGTCCCCCACGGCACCCCGGGGCACCTCGTCGGGCGCGTACCGCCCGCCCACCAGTAGACAGAAGTCGACCGGGTCCAGGACGAGTTCGGCCTGTACGGGCTCGTCCTCGGAACCGAGGATCCACTGGGTGTCAGGCTCTGCGCCGGTCACCGTGAAGAGGACCGGTGGTGCCGTGGGGCCCAGGGCCAGGCCGAGGATGCGGACGGCGAGGCGGACGAGTTGCCGCAAGTGGGGGTCCAGGGGTGGGGGCACGGTGAGGCCGAGGGCGCGTCCGATGTCGTCGGTGTGGATCCACGCCTCGAAGGCCCGCACGACGAAGTGGTCGGCGACCGGCAGCCGTACGCCCATCAACGTGGTGGCGTGCGCGGCCCGTTCGGGATCCCTCGCCTCCAGTGTGGCCAGCAGCGCGCCGGCCTGCGCGGTCCACGCGGCGACGGTCTCCTCGGGCGTCCGCCCCTGCTCGTACGCGATCACGTCGGCGGTCCGCTCGGTCCAGGCGTCCTCCCATCCCGTCCCCTCCGCGATCCGGGACTCCGGCACTCGGGCTGCCAGGCCCAGCCTGCGCGCCAGCGGCTCGTCCGCCGCGATGAGATGCGCGACGGTGGCGTGCACGTCCCAGTCGTGTACGACCGGCGTGCCCCAGGTCCCGGGCCCGTCCAACTCCCGCAGCAGGGCCCGGAGTCCGGCGACGGCGGCGGCGTAGGGAGCGGCGTGCGCGGCCACCCGCGGGGCGGCCGGACGGGCGCGCAGGGCGAGGGCGAGGACGCCGTCGGGGTTGCCCGCGGCGCTGTTGCCCAGGGGCGGCCGGGGAGCGCCGTCCAGGAGTCGTACCGTCTCCCGCAGCTGTTCGGCCTCGGCCGCGCAGGACTCGCATTCCGCCAGGTGCGCGGGGACCGTCCGCTCGTCGGCGGGGGTCAGCGCGCCGCATGCCCAGGCCGCCAGCAGGTCCCGTACGTCGTCGTGGTCGGTGCTCATCACGTGCCGCCCTTCCGGGCCATGGCCGGCATGGTGGCCGCACCTCGCCCCGCTGTGGCCACCATACGCACGCCCGGCCCGGCCGGGCCCACCCGCGGCGTCATCACGCGCCCCTCTCCAGCGCCGGATCCGGTGGGTCGGCCAGGGATTCGGCGAGTTTGCGCAGGGCGGAGCGGAGGCGGGTCTTCGCGGTGCCCTCCGGGATGCCCAGCTCCACCGCGGCCTGGCGGTAGGTGCGGCCCGCGAAGTAGGCGAGGTGGACCACTTCGCGCTGGGGCTGCGGGAGTTCGGCGAGGGCGGTGTGCAGCAGGAGGGAGCGTTCGCGGTCGACCACCGTCTCGTCGGGGCCGGGCCCGGTGTCGGCGATGGCGTGCAGCGCGGAGTCGTCGGCGCGGGCGTCCTTGCGGTGCCGGGCCTCGCTGCGCACCCAGTCCACGGCCCGCCGGTGGGCGAGCATGGACAGCCAGGTGCGCAGCGAACCCCGGCCTGCGTCGAAGGCGTACGGCCTGCTCCACAGCTGCGCGAAGACCTCCTGCGCCACGTCCTCGGCGGCGGCCGGACTGCGCGTGACCCGTACGGCGACACGCCGGACCAGCCCGCCGTACACGGCGTACACCTCGGCCAGCGCGGTCTCGTCCCCGTACACCAGCCGCCGATGCAGTTCGGCGTCCGTGAGCGTCGGATCCACCGGTACCACCACCTCGTGGTGCCTTCCTAGCGCCCCGCCGCACCCCGCGCCAGAGGGCCAGAGCCGGTGTCCGGTTCTCAGCCGGACAGGACGTCCAGCAGCCGGTCGACATCCGTGGATGTGTTGTACAGGTGGAACGCGGCCCTCAAGTTGCCCGCACGGTTGGCCACTTCGACTCCGGCGCGGCTCAAGTCGGCCTGAGTATGGCCGAGTTCGGGTACGGAGACGATCGGTGAGCCGGGGGCGGGGACCGGTTCGTGGCCCAGTGCCCGCAGCCCTTCGCGGAAGCGGTCGGCGAGGGCGAGGTCGTGGGCGTGTACGTTCGCCACGCCCAACTCCTCGATGAGGGCCAGGGATTGCCGGGCGCCCACGTACGAGAAGAGGCTGGGGCTTTCGTCGAACCGCCGTGCGGAGTGGGCGAGTTCCTCGACCGGGCCGTAGCAGCTGTCCCAGGGTGCCTCCCCCGCGACCCAGCCCGCGAACACGGGGGTGAGCCCGCCGAGGTCCTCCGGAACGACCAGGAAGGCCACACCCTTCGGGCAGACGAGCCACTTGAAGGCGACGGAGGCGACGTAGTCGTACGCGCCGGCCTCCAGAGGGAGCCAGCCGGCCGCCTGGGAGACGTCGATGTATGTACGGGCTCCGTGTGCCCGCGCGGCTTCACGGATCCCGTCCAGATCGGCGACCCGCCCGTCCGCGGACTGCGCGGCGCTGACCGCGACGAGCGCCGTGCCGGGGCGTACGGACTCGGCGATCCGCTCCAGCGGTACGGCGCGGACCTTGAGGTCGCCGCGGACGTGGAAGGGGGTCACGACGGAGCTGAAATCCGCCTCGGCGGTGAGGACTTCGGCGCCCTGCGGCAGCGAGGCGGCGATCAGCCCGCTGTATACGGCGACCGAGGCCCCGGCCGCCACCCGGCGTCCGGGAACCCCGGCCAGCCGCGCGAACGACGCCCGCGCCGCCTCGACGTCCGCGAACATGTCGGCCGGCTGCCCGGCGGCGACGGACTCGACGGCGCTGTGCATGGCGGCCACCGCGCGGGCCGGCAGGAGCCCGGCGCTCGCGGTGTTCAGGTAGGTGTTCTTCGGGGCGAACTCGGCACGTACGAGGGTCTCGAAGGTCTCCATGGGACCACTCTGCGGCCCCAGGAACCCCCCGTCCATTGCGGAGTTTTACGTGGTTCCGCTAAGGAACGCTTATATGTGCATCCCGACCTGCGCTTTCACCGCTTCACCGCTGATGTCGGTGCAGAGGTCAGTGCTGCGGTACGGCGCATCCGTCCGGGCCGCAGGCCTCCGCGTCGGCGGAAGCGTCCTGGATCAGCTTCAGCGGCGGGCGCTCGCCCCACGCCTGGGTCAGCGCCTGCGCGAAGACCTCGGCGGGCTGGGCACCGGAGACGCCGTACTTGCGGTCGAGGACGAAGAACGGCACACCGTTCGCCCCGAGCTCGGCGGCCTCGCGCTCGTCGGCGCGCACGTCGTCGGCGTACGCCTTCGGGTCGGCCAGGACCCCGCGGGCCGCGCCGGCGTCGAGCCCGGCGGCCACGGCCAGCTCCACGAGCCGCTCGTCGTCGTCGAAGACGGTCCGCTCCTCGGCGAAGTTCGCCTTGTAGAGCAGGCCGATCAGCTCGTCCTGCCTGCCCTGCTCCTTGGCGAAGTGCAGCAGACGGTGCATGTCGAAGGTGTTGCCGTGGTCACGGTCCCGGGTGCGGTACGCCAGGCCCTCGGCGGCGGCCTGCGCGCCCAGGTTCTCCTCGCCGGCCTGCGCCTGCGCCTCGCTCATGCCGTACTTCTTGGTCAGCATCTTGATCACGGGCTGGATGTCACCCTTGGCACGGCCGGGGTCGAGCTCGAAGGAACGGTGTACGACCTCGACGTCGTCGCGGTGCGGGAAGGCGTCGAGCGCCTTCTCGAAGCGGGCCTTGCCCACGTAGCACCAGGGGCAGGCGATGTCGCTCCAGATCTCGACGCGCATGTCTTCGGCTCTCCAGGTCGTACGGGTACGGGTACGGGTCAGTGCGGACGCCCTCCGGGGGTCATCGGTACGTGAACGTTCAAGCGGCAGGGTTCATTCCCCTGTCGCGGTCCCCTGTCGCAGTCCCCTGTCTCATTGCCCCGTCACGGAGAACCGCAGGTACAGATGGTGATCGTCCTCGGCCGGCGGGTTCTCCGGGTCGGGGATCCAGCCCAGGCGGGCGTAGAAGGCCTGGGCGCGCCGGTTGTCGATGTGCACGTCGAGGGTGGCGGTGCGCTTCCCGTCGGCCTTCCACTGCTCGACGCAGGCCGCGTGCAGTTCCGTACCGATCCCGGCCCGCCAGTGGTCCGGGTCGACATGGAACTGGAAGAGCTTCACCGTGTCGGCGGGGGCGCCCTCCGTGGTGCGGAAGGAGGCGATGCCCGCGATCCGGCCCTCGTCGACGGCGCACAGCACCTGCCCGTCCGGCCGCTCGATGGCACTCCGCCAGCCGGCGAGCCAGTCCGTGCCATCCTGCGGGATCCCGTCCGGGTAGTACGTCGCCCGGGCCCGGGCGTGCAGATCGGCGACGGCCGCGGCCTCGGCGGGCAGCGCGGTCCTGATCACGCGGTTCACATGGCTCACACGATTCACACGGTCATTGATCACGCAACGGAGGACGTGACCGGCTTCGGGGCGGTTCCCAGGCGGCTGAACTGCGTGCGGTACGCGCTCGGGGTGAGGCCGGTACGGCGGACCAGATGGCCGCGCAGCGAGTCGGCCGTGCCGAGGCCGCAGGCGCGGGCCACCTGGTCCATGGGGAGGGGGGTCGTCTCCAGGAGTTCCTTGGCACGCTCGACGCGCTGGTGGAGCAGCCACTGGAGGGGGCTGACCCCGCTCTCGGCGTGGAAGCGACGGGTGAGCGTGCGCACGCTGACGCCCGCGTGCCGGGCGAGGTCGGTGA
Organism: Streptomyces sp. NBC_00775; assembly: GCF_036347135.1. NCBI lineage: Bacteria > Bacillati > Actinomycetota > Actinomycetes > Kitasatosporales > Streptomycetaceae > Streptomyces > Streptomyces sp. NBC_00775. Next base: position 8,335,101 of record NZ_CP108938.1, on the reverse strand, counting down.
GCGTGAGCGGCTTGTCGAGGTTGCGCATCGCCCAGCCGCGGGTGTCGGCACAGGCCTCGCCGCGCTCGGGCGGCAGCGGGGTCTGGGTGAACTGGGTCTGGCCGCCCGGCCGTACGGGGGCGACGAGGGCCAGCCGGGCCACCTGATTGGCGACGGCGGCGCCGTAGTCGGTGCGGATGATGTGCAGGCAGAGGTCGATCCCGGCGGCGTACCCGGACGAGGTCATGATCTGGCCGTCCTGCACGTACAGGACGTCGCCCTTGAGGTCGAGCGCCGGGTACCGCTTGCTCAGCTCGTCCGCCAGTTCCCAGTACGTCGTGGCGCTGCGGCCGTCGAGCAGTCCGGCCTCGGCGAGGACGAAGGCGCCGCTGCAGATGGAGGCGATCCGCTTGCCCGCGGCGGCGGCCTCGCGTACGGCGGTCACGGTGGCCGGATCGGGCACGTACCGCTGTCCGGTGCCCGCGACGAGCACGGTGTCCGCGTCGCGCACGGCGTCGAGGCCGCGCCCGACGTGCAGGTCGAGTCCGCCGGTGGTGGTGATCGGGCCGGGCTCGGGGGTACAGACGACCAGCTCGTAGCCCGGACCGCCGTCGACCTCGACCTTCGCGAAGAGGAGCTCCGGGATGGCGAGGTTGAACATCGAGACGGGGGAAGGCGCGATGACGGCGATGCGATGGGGCGTGGCCCCCTGCGCGGCGAGCATGGCCAGAACCTCCGGACGTATGGCATTCAGGCCACTACTGTACGCCGACGTCGATCCGCAGCATGGATTCATGCCAACGAACCCGACCACCGAAGCGCCCGCCGCCAATGCACAACTCACGTCTCCCACAAGCGGATCGAACCCCTCCCCCTCCCTCTCCCCCTCCCCCGCCCTCACCCTCACCGCCGCCCTCCTCGGCTTCGCGCTGATCACCCTCGACGCGTCCGTGGTGAACGTGGCGCTCCCGTCGATCGGGGCGGCGCTCGGGGGCGGAATGTCGGGGCTGCAATGGGTGGTGGACGCGTACACGCTGGCCTTCGCGGCGCTGATGCTGTCCACCGGGGCCTTCTCGGACCGGGCCGGGGCGAGCCGGGCCTACGGGATCGGGATCACGGTCTTCACGCTGGCGTCGGTGGCGTGCGGACTGGCGCCTTATCTTCCGGTGCTGGTGGGCGCGCGGATCGTGCAGGGAGCCGCGGCGGCCGTGGTACTGCCGGCCTCGCTCGCACTCGTACGACAGGCGTACGCGGATGCCGCGCAGCGGGCGCGGGCGGTGGCCCTGTGGGCGGCGGGCGGCTCGGTCGCGGTGGCGCTGGGTCCGGTGGCGGGCGGAGCACTGACCACGGTGTGGGACTGGCGGGGGATCTTCTTCATCAACCTGCCGCTGGGGATGGTGGCCCTCGCCCTGCTGACGCGGGCGCCACGCTCCCCGCGCCGGCCCGCGCCGCTGGATCTGCCCGGCCAGCTGACGGCGATCGTGGCGCTCACGGCGCTGACGTTCGCGGTCATCGAGGGCGGGGGGACGGGGCTGGTGGCGCTGGGAGTGGCGGCGGTCGCGGCACTCGTCTTCGTCCGGGTCGAGTCACGCCGGACACACCCCGTGGTCCCGCTCGGTCTGTTCCGCAGCCGGAACGTGACCGTGACCGTCGCCGCGGGTGCCACGGTCAGCGTGGCCTTCTACGGAGTGGTGTTCCTGTTCTCGCTCTTCTTCCAGCAGGTCCAGGGCCGTTCAGCCCTGTACGCGGGACTGATGTTCCTGCCGATGACCGGGCTGATCGCGGTCACGAACATCGCGGCGGGCAAGTTGGCCGGGCGTTACGGAGCACGGTTGCCGATGCTGCTGGGCCAGTCCCTGGCCACGGTGGGGCTCCTGCTCCTCCTGTACGTCGACTCGTCGACCCCGACCGGCCTCGTGGCCCTGCTCCTCGTCCCGCTCGCCCTGGGCTGCGCCCTCACCATCCCGCCGCTGACGGCCGCGATGCTGGAGGCCGTGCCCTCGGCCCGGGCGGGGCTGGCAGCGGGGGTCCTCAACTCGGCCCGCCAAGTCGCCGGGGGCCTCGCCATCGCGACGTTCGGCTCCCTGGTCTCGGGGGGATTCGAGTCGGGGATGCGGATGAGCCTGGCGATCAGCGCGGGACTGCTGGCCGCGACGACAGCGGCGACGCTCACCCTGCGCCGGGCTCGCTAAGGGGTTCTCGCCCCCGCCGCCCCTACCCGTCCCATCCTCCAGGGGCTCCGCCCCTTCGACCCCGTGCGTTGCGTTTTGGCTGCGGGTGGGTGGGGGCTGGTCGCGCAGTTCCCCGCGCCCCTAAAGGCGCGGGGCTGCGCCCCACGATCCCCCGCCCACCCCGGGTGCTTTTGTCTTTCAGGGGCGCGGGGAACTGCGCAATCTTTTAGCGGGGGTCTGGGGGCGCAGCCCCCAGGAACGGGATGGGACGGGTAGGGGCGGCGGGGGCGATCAACTGCCGTCTCTCAAGTCCCGTGGCCAGTGGGGACGGAATTCGATCCCGTCGTAGGTCACCACGCACCCCTCCCCCATCGGCGACTGAGTCATGAAGCCGACAAGGGCCGCGCCGGTCTCCTTCTCGTCGCCCAGCGTGAAGAGCCGTACGAAGGTCCAGCGCTCACCGTCACGCGAGGCGTGGAAGGCGAACGCACGCCCCGTCCGGCTCACCCGGAGCCAGACGGAACTGCCGTCCACAGTGAAGGAGTTGGCGTCGTCGGAGTGCCCCCGGGTGACCACCGTGCAGACGGTGGGCACATCCGGGGAGTACTCCAGGCACAGCTTCGCCCAGGCCCGCTCGCCCACGTGGACGTAGAGGACCCCCGCGTCGAAGGAGCCCGCGAAGCCGACCGTGACACGGGCGATCAGCTGGAAGTCCCCTTCGGGCGCCCCGAGCAGCCGGGGCGCGTCGGACGCGGGATCGAGCCCCTCCCCGGTGGGCGGCACGAACCGGTCCTGCCGAGGGCCTGCCCATCCGGCGAGCACCCCGTCCTCGTAGGACCAGTGCCCGTCGGGCCCATACGTGCGAAGGGGAAAGGGCAGTTGGGGAAGTTCGACGTCCATTGCGTGAGTCTCTCAGGTCCGTCCCGCGAACAACCACGGCTCCAACGGCACTACCGCTCCAGACGCCCGTCGTAACGCCGGGGCAGCCCCAGCGGGTTGTCGTCACGCAGCTCCGCCGGCAACAGCGCCTCCGGCGCGTTCTGGTAGGCGACGGGCCGCAGCCACCGCTCGATCGCCGTACCGCCGACGGAGGTCGAGGTCGAGGTCGTCGCCGGGTACGGACCCCCGTGGTGCTGGGCCGGGGCGACCGCGACACCGGTCGGCCAGCCGTTGACCAGCACACGCCCGGCGAGCGGGGTGAGCTCGGCGAGGATCTCGGCGCCGCGGCCCTCGCCGGCGGCCTCCTCCGTGGAGAGCTGCACGGTCGCGGTGAGGTTGCCGGGAAGGCGGGAGAGCACCGCGCTGGCCTCGGACTCGTCCTCGTAGCGCGCGACCACCGTGAGCGGCCCGAAGCACTCCTCCAGGAGCAGGTCGTGCTCGCCCTCGGTCGTGAGCTTGTGCGCGGGCACGGTCAGGAAGCCGGGGCTCACCGTGTGCTCGCCGCCCGCGCCCGGTGTCACCGGGGACTCCACGTCGGGGAGTTCGGCGCGTTCGGCGACACCGGCGATGAAGTTGTCCCGCATACGGTGGTCGAGCAGGACACCGGCGTCCGTGTCACTGACGGCGTCCGTCAGCGACTTGACCAGGCGGTCGCCCGCCGCGCCCGCCGGCGCCAGCACCAGGCCCGGCTTCACGCAGAACTGGCCGACACCCAGGGTCATCGAGCCCGCGAGCCCGGCGCCGATCGCCTCGGCACGCTCGGCGGCGGCGGCCTCGGTGATCACGACGGGGTTGAGCGAGCCGAGCTCGCCGTGGAACGGGATCGGCACGGGGCGCGCGGCCGCCGCGTCGAAGAGGGCACGGCCGCCACGGACCGAACCGGTGAACCCGGCGGCGGAAACCAGCGGGTGCTTGACGAGTTCGACGCCCGCCTCGAAGCCGTGGACCAGGCCGAGGACGCCGACGGGGATGTCGTGCTGGGAGGCGGCCCGGCGCAGTACGGCCGCGACCAGCTCCGACAGCCCCGGGTGGTCGGGGTGGGCCTTGACGACGACCGGGCACCCGGCGGCCAGCGCGCTCGCGGTGTCACCGCCGGCGACCGAGAAGGCGAAGGGGAAGTTCGAGGCCGAGTAGACGGCGACGACGCCCAGCGGCACCTTGTAGCGGCGCAGGTCCGGGATCGGCGGGGTCGCGGTGTCGTCGGGGTGGTTGATCACGACGTCGAGGAAGGCGCCCTCGTCGACGATGTCCGCGAAGGCGCGCAACTGGTAACAGGTGCGAGCGAGTTCCCCGGTGAGCCGGACCGGGCCGAGCGCGCTCTCCGCGTCCGCGGCCTCGACGAGCTGGTCCTTGGCGCCTTCGAGCAGGTCGGCGGCGGTGCGCAGGAACGCGGAGCGCACGGTGCGGTCGGCGAGCGCGGGGCGCGCGGCGTGCGCGGCGCGCACGGCCTCGTCCACCTCCTGGGCTGTGGCCTCCACCGCAACCTGTTCACGCTGCTTCCCGGTTCGGGGGTCGACACTCCAGACTGGTGCTGCTGCCACCGCGGGTCCCTCCAGATTGTTGCCGCAGTTCTTCACCGCAGTTCCTGTGTCATCCACCAGGGGCGTTCGATATACTGAACGCTGTCTCTGATGATGAATATGATGCGGAGACTATTTCCCGTCGAACGAGGGGGTCAAGGGCGATGTCGGCAGGCGAGACAGGCGGCGGAGCGCAGGTCAAGTCCGCGGTACGGACCGTGGAATTGCTCGAGTACTTCGCCGGCAAGCCCGGTATGCACTCCCTGGCCGCGGTCCAGGAGGCCGTCGGTTATCCGAAATCCAGCCTCTACATGCTGCTGCGGACGCTCGTGGAGCTCGGCTGGGTCGAGACGGACGCGACGGGCACGCGGTACGGCATCGGCGTACGGGCGCTGCTGGTCGGCACGTCGTACATCGACGGCGACGAGGTGGTCGCCGCGGCCCGCCCCACACTGGACCGGTTGTCGGACGACACGACGGAGACCATCCACCTGGCTCGCCTGGACGGCACGAACGTCGTCTATCTGGCCACGCGCCAGTCGCAGCACTACCTGCGCCCCTTCACCCGGGTCGGCCGGCGTCTTCCCGCGCACTCGACGTCCCTCGGCAAGGCGCTGCTCGCCACCCACACCGACGAGCAGGTCCGCAAGATGCTCCCCGAGACGCTCCCGGCGCTCACCGAGCACACGATCACCGACCGGGAGAAGCTCATCGAGGAGCTGCACCAGGTCCGCGAGCAGGGCTTCGCGGTGGACCGCGAGGAGAACACGCTGGGGCTGCGCTGCTTCGGCGTGGCGATCCCGTACCGCACTCCGGCCCGCGACGCGATCAGCTGCTCTGTCCCGGTGGCCCGTCTCACCCCCGCGCACGAGCAGATGGTCAAGGACGCCCTGTTCGACGCCCGCGACCGCCTGACACTGGCGACGCGCAGGCTGTGACGGTACGGCTGCCCCCTCCCGCGAACTGACCCCCGGCTGACCACCGGTTTCATGAAGGGCGCATGAGAAAACCGGGCGGAAGGGAACGATCCGCCCGGCCTCGCTCGTCTTCTTGAGCGGGATGAACAAGACGATCAGGCGTGCCGCCGTCTTCAGTCTGCTGCTCGTGCTCTCCCTGCTGGTCAGGGCGACCTGGGTGCAGTTCTACGACGGCAAGGCGCTCGCGGAGGACAAGAAAAACCGGCGGAACGCGATCGCGCTCTACGCGAACCCGCTCGGGAACATCATCGTGGCCGGCGACGCGATCACCGGTTCCGCGCAGACGAAGGGCAGCGACCTCAAGTACAAGCGCACGTACACGGACGGCAGTCTGTACGCGGCGGTCACCGGTTACAGCTCACAGGTGTACGGGGCGACCCAGCTGGAGGGCATCTACCAGGACCTGCTCGACGGGACCGCCACCCAGCTGAAGAACCCGCTCGACACGCTCACCAACAAGCGCGCCGACCCGGGTGACGTCGTCACGACGATCGACCCGGATGTCCAGAAGGCGGCGTACAACGCGCTGGGCGACAAGAAGGGCGCGGCCGTCGCGATCGACCCGAAGACGGGCAAGATCCTCGCGGTCGTCTCGACACCGTCGTACGACCCGACGACGATCAGCGCGGGCAACAGCAGCGTCTGGAAGAAGCTGAAGAAGGACTCCGACAAGCCGCTGGTGAACCGCGCGCTGCGGCAGCCGCTGCCGCCGGGCTCGACGTTCAAGCTGGTCGTCGCGGCGGCCGCGCTGGAGGACGGGCTGTACTCGGACGTGGACACGAAGACGGACAGCCCGAACCCGTACACCCTGCCGGGCACGACCACCCCCCTGAAGAACGAGAGCTCGTCGGCGCCCTGCAAGAACGCCTCGATCCGCGTCGCGCTGCAGTACTCCTGCAACAACGTCTTCGGGAAGATGGCCGTCGACCTGGGCCAGGACAAGGTCAAGGCGATGGCGGAGAAGTTCGGCTTCAACGACACGACGCAGGACGTGCCGGTCCGGGCGTACACCAGCGTGTACCCGTCGAACATGGACAAGTCGTCCACGGCGCTGACCGGCATCGGCCAGTTCGATGTGACCGCCACCCCGCTCCAGATGGCCATGGTGTCCGCTGCCATAGCCAACGACGGCAAGCTGGTCTCGCCGCACATGGTGTCGCAGACCAGTGACGCCGACGGCAATGTGCTGAAGAACTACGACGACAGCACGGAGACCAAGGAGATCGTCAGCTCCTCCACCGCCGAGCAGCTCCAGTCCGCGATGCAGACGGTCATCACGGACGGCACCGGAACGAACGCGCAGATCTCCGGTGCGACGGTGGGCGGCAAGACCGGCACGGCCCAGCACGGCGAGAAGAACAGCAAGACGCCGTACGCCTGGTTCACGTCGTACGCGAAGTCCGACTCCAACGGCAAGGAAGTCGCTGTCGCGGTGATGGTCGAGCAGTCGGATGCGGCGAGGTCCGAGGTCAGCGGCAACGGCCTGGCGGCCCCGGTCGCCAAGGCAATGATGCAGGCAGCACTGAAAAATTGAGGCTCCACTGCCCCGCGCCCCTTCTTTTAGGGGCGCGGGGAACTGCGCGACCAGCCACGACGAACCCGCAGCCGACCACCAACCTGCGGAAGCTACTTCACGTTGAACAACTGCTCAATCGGGTCAATCGCGAAGTACACCAGGAACAGCGCCGAAGCCGCCCACAGCAGCCAGTGGACCTCCTTCGCCTTCCCCAGCACGGACTTGATCACCACGTAGGCCAGGAACCCCGCCCCGATGCCGTTGGTGATCGAGTACGTGAACGGCATCACGGCGATCGTCAGGAACGCGGGGATGGCGATCTCGTACTTGTCCCAGTCGATGTGCTTGACCTGGGTCATCATCAGGAACCCGACCGCCACGAGCGCGGGCGCCGCGGCCTGCAGCGGAACGATCGTGAGCAGCGGGGTCAGGAAGAGCGCGAGGGCGAAGAGCCCACCGGTGACCAGGTTCGAGAACCCGGTGCGCGCCCCCTCACCGACCCCTGCCGCCGACTCGATGTACGACGTCGAGGACGACGCCGACGCCGCACCGCCCGCGACCGCCGCCGCACCGTCGATCAGCAGCACCCGGCCGAGGTTGGGCACCTTGCCCTCCTCGTCGAGCAGGCCCGCCTCGGCGCTGATGCCGACGACCGTGCCCATGGTGTCGAAGAAGTCGGACAGGATGAGGGTGAAGACCAGCAGGACGACGGTGATGGCGCTGGTCTCACCGAACGCGCCGAACAGGCTGAAGTGACCGAGCAGTCCGAAGTCCGGTGAGGCCACGACATCGTCGGGGATCTTGGGCGTGGTCAGGCCCCAGCTCTTGATGTCGGCGACGGAGTTGATGATGATCGCGACGACGGTCATGGTCACGATGCTGATGAGGATCGCGCCCTTGACCTTGCGGGCGAGCAGCCCGATGGTCAGCAGCACACCGAGACAGAAGACGAGAACCGGCCACCCGCCCAGCGTGCCGGTACCGCCCAGCTGAACCGGCACGGTGGTCTGCGCGATGTCCGGGATACGGGTGACGAACCCGGCGTCGACGAAGCCGATGAAGGCGATGAAGAGGCCGATGCCGACGCTGATCGCCTGCTTCAGCGGCTGCGGTATCGCGTGCATGACGGCTTCGCGCAGGCCCGTCACCACCAACACGCAGATGAGCAGGCCCTCCAGGACGATCAGGCCCATCGCGTCGTCCCAGCTCATCAGCGGGGCGATCTGGAAGGCGACGACCGCGTTGAGGCCGAGGCCCGCGGCGAGGGCGAGCGGGAGGTTGCCGCCGACGCCCATGATGATCGTCATGACCGCGGCCACCAGGGCGGTGGCGGTGGTCAGTTGGACGGCGTCGAGGTGGTGCCCGAACTTGTCCTTGGCGCTGCCCAGGATGATGGGATTCAGGACAAGGATGTAGGCCATGGTGAAGAACGTGGCGAAGCCGCCGCGTATCTCCCGGCCGAAGGTGGAGCCCCGAGCGGAGATCTTGAAGAACCCGTCGACGCTGTTCGCCGCTGGAGGCGCGGCAGTTGGCCGGTCGGCCACCTTCTTGGTTTCGGACATGGCGTTACTCCTCGTTACCTGCGTGCTGGGTGTGCGGATGCTGGCTGGATTGTTCCCTCGTTGAACCGGTTTCAGGTTTTCTCCGTGTTACGGAATCGGGTTCGGCCTGCCATACGTCGTTCGAAGCCCTGTACGACCGGCTGGTACGCTCTCGCATCTCGCCCCACGGGAACACCATTTCTTCACAGGTGACACACGGGGCCGTATACGTACGCACCTGCACAGGTGCCGAATTGCCGCAGCGAGGAGAGGTCGCCCGTGGGCACTGTCGTCGACGACGCAGCCTCCGTGGAGTTCCACGCCTTCTTCGATCGGCACTATGCCGAACTGGCCCGCCTGGCCCATCTGTTGACGGGTGAGCCGGACGCCGCCGACGATCTGGCGGCCGACGCGCTGCTCGCCCTGTGGAATCGCTGGGACCGGGTGCGCGCGGCGGACCATCCGGTGGCGTACGCGCGCGGTGTCGTCGCGAACCTGGCCCGCACCCGCATACGCAGCGCCGTTCGTGAGCGCCGCCGGATCACGCTGTTCTGGTCGCAGCGCGAGGACAAGACCGAGAACCCCGACATCCCGGGCAAGGTCGATGTCCAGGAAGCGCTGCGCAAACTGCCGTTCCGCAAGCGCGCGTGCGTCGTGCTGCGGCATGCTTTCGACCTCTCGGAGAAGGACACGGCTCTCGCCCTCGGTGTTTCCGTGGGTACGGTTAAGTCGCAGACGTCGAAGGGCATGGCCGAACTGAAGCGGCTCCTCGGCACCGAAGAGGCCCCGATGCGGGTGCACGCGGGAGTGCTGCCCACGGGCGGAGCCGGAGGAAGGGACCGATGAGGAAGGCGCAGGACGTGCACGACGAGCTGCGCGCCGGGCTGCGTGAGGCGGCCGAGGCGTACGAGCCCGACCGCGCGCGCATCCTGGCCCGGGTGGAGCGCGGGATGGCGGGCGCCGACGAGCGCCGGCCCTCGCGGCGCGCGGCGCGTCCGCCGCTGCTCGGCTGGGCCCGCGTGGTGGGCGCCACGGCCGCGGTCGCGAGCGTCCTCGCGGTGGGCGGCTACGCGGTCGCCTCGGCGGTGAAGGACGACACCCCGGCGCAGCAGACCGTCGCGGTCTCACCGACCCCCGATCCGTCGCCGGACGCGACGAGCCGGGCGCCGGTCGACCCGGACCCCACCCACCGTTCCGGTACGTCGGAGCAGTCCGGGAAGCCGAGTTCGTCACCCTCGGGGAGCCCGACGCCCGAGAACTCCGCCTCCGCCACGGCCCAGCCGCCCGCCGCGAGCGGCGCCGAGGACGGCCCGCTCTGGTCCGACGGTTCGGTCGATCCGCACAGCAACGAGTTCTGGGCGCAGAGCAATGTGACCTTGAAGAACAGCAAGCAGCTCACCTCGCTCACCGTCGAGTTGAAGATCAGGCAGACCGGCGGGGTCACCAACACCGGCGCCTGGCGTTCGCTGCCCGAGGACGACTTCACGACGACGGTCGTCGAGAAGGACGGCTTCCTCGTCTACACCTGGGTGCTCAAGCCGGACCACACGGTCTGGGGAGGCGAGTGGGTGTTCGCCGGCCAGTACGACCACGACCGCGGCGGCCGGGACGCGAAGGACGACAGCTACTCGATGACGGCGACCGACACGGGCGGCGAACAGTCCGCCGTGAAGGGCGGTTTCGCGGCCCAGGACAGCGGCGAGACGGCGTCCGACGGAGACTCGTAAAAAAATTCCCGAGCGGCGGGCAACCCTTTCCTCGGCAGTGGCGACCAGGAGACGTAACGATCTCCTCCCACCCAAGGAACTCGCTTCATGACTGCACGAGTTGAACAGCGCGTCCGCCACCGTCGCCGGGTCACCCGGCGGCGTGCCGTCATCGGCGGCGCGGCCGCTCTCGGCCTGACCGGAGCGGCGATCGTCACGACCACGATGCTGGGCTCGGCGGGCGCGGCGACGGCGTGGCCGGACGCCAAGGGCAGCAAGGCCGTGTCGAAGACGATCTCGGTGTCGGGCACGTACGACGGCAAGCTGACGAAGTTCTACGGCTCCGGCGACCTGGGCACCAGCAGCCAGGACGAGGACCAGGGCCCCATCTTCGAGCTCGCCGACGGCGCGACCCTCAAGAACGTGATCATCGGCACCCCGGCCGCGGACGGCGTGCACTGTCTGGGCAGCTGCACCCTGCAGAACGTGTGGTGGCTGGACGTCGGCGAGGACGCGGCCAGCTTCAAGGGCAAGTCGTCATCGGCCGTCTACAAGGTCTACGGCGGTGGCGCCAAGGGCGCGGACGACAAGGTCCTGCAGTTCAACGGCGCGGGCAAGCTGGTGGTCAGCAAGTTCCAGGTCGAGAACTCCGGCAAGCTGGTCCGCTCCTGCGGCAACTGCAAGACGCAGTACAAGCGCACGATCATCATCAACGACGTGGATGTGACGGCGCCGCTCAAGGCGATCGTCGGTGTCAACGCCAACTACGGCGACACCGCCTCGCTGCGCAACATCCGCATCCACGGCGACAGCAAGAAGAAGATCAAGACGTGCGTGCGCTTCCAGGGCAACAACACCGGCAAGGAGCCGACCGAACTCGGCACCGGCGCGGACGGAACCACCTGCAACTTCTCGTCATCCGACATCACGTACAACTGAGTGAACCTTCAAGTATGACGGAGCACGTTCCTTGAGCACGCACAAGAAACACCTCACGCGCAGACGTGTGCTCGGGGCCTCCGTGATCGGCGTCGCCGCCACCGGCGCAGCCGTCGCGGGAGGCGCCGGCCTCCTCTCGTCCGCCTCCGCCGCCACCTTCGGCTACACGGACGACGGGTCGAACTACGTCGTCGACACCGGCGCCTCCCTCGTCTTCAAGGTCTCCAAGTCCACCGGCGACATCACCTCGCTCGCCTACAAGGGCAAGGAGTACGAGGGCTACGGCGGCAAGCACTCGCACGTCGAGTCGGGGCTCGGCGCCTCCACCGTCACCGTCAGGCAGTCCGGGTCGACGATCCTGGTCAAGGTGGTGCACGGCGCGATCACCCAGTGGTACGCGGCCCGCAGCGGCCAGAACAGCGTCTACCTGTGGACGAACAAGGCGGACGCCTCCTTCACGGCGACCCGCTACATCGTCCGCCTCAAGCCCGGGGCGTTCCCCAACGAGGGTTCGGACTCCTGGATCGAGGCCTCCGACTCGATCATCGAGGCCGGTGACGTCTGGAAGCGCGCGGACGGCACGACGCACTCCAAGCACTACTCGGGCAAGCGCACGATCGACTACGACTACATCGGCTTCAGCACCGGTTCGGCCGCGCTGTGGCTGGTGCGCTCCAACCACGAGAAGGCGTCCGGCGGCCCCTTCTACCGCTCCCTGCTGCGCCACTCGAACGACAAGGGCGCGGGGCTGTACGAGATCCTGCACTACAACGAGGCCCAGACGGAGGGCGAACGCTTCGGGCTCCAGGGCCCGTTCGTGCTGAACTTCACGGACGGCGGCGCCCCCTCGTCCGCCCTCTTCCACGCGAACCTCGACACCTCCTGGGTGGACGGACTCGGCATCACCGGCTGGGTGGGCAGGGCGGGGCGCGGCAAGGTGGCGGGCGTCGGGCTCAAGGGCATGGACGCGAAGTACGCCTACACGGTCGGCTTCGCCAACTCCGCCGCCCAGTACTGGGCGAAGGCCTCGGCCTCCTCGGGCGCCTTCTCCTGCCCGGGGATGCTGCCGGGGACGTACACGCTGACCGTCTACAAGGGCGAGCTCGCCGTGCACACGAGCGAGGTGAAGGTGACGGCCGGCGCGACGACCTCGCTGCACAGCCTGACGATCACCGGGGACCCGTCCGCCGCCAAGACCCTGTGGCGGCTCGGCGACTGGGACGGCACGCCCGGCGAGTTCAAGAACGCCCAGCTGATGACGTACGCGCACCCCTCCGACGCCCGCGCGGCGAAGTGGACCGGCAACGTCACCATCGGCGACAGCGGTGCGGCCGCCTCCTTCCCGGCGTACGTCTGGAAGGACGTCAACGACGGCGTGCTCGTCTACTTCAAGCTGACCGCCGCCCAGGCCGCCGCCGCGCACACCCTGCGCGTCGGCGTGACGGACGCGTTCCTCAACGGGCGTCCACGCGTGACGGTCAACGACTGGGTGTCGGCCATCCCCTCGGCGCCCGCACAGCCCTCCACACGCTCCCTCACCACGGGTTCGTACCGGGGAAACAACCACACGTTCAGTTTCAACGTCCCTTCCAGTGCGTGGAAGACGGACGTGAGCCAGTACAACGTCCTCAAGCTCAACATCATCAGTGGTTCGACCGGCTCGGCCTACCTCAGCCCGGGCACGTCGTTCGACTCCATAGACCTGCTGACCTGAGCCCCCCTCGGTCAGCAGAGGAACGCCCCCGCCGGTGACGACCGACGGGGGCGTTCGCACTTCGTAAGAGGCGCCCCGTACGGGGCGCGGGGAACTGCGCGACCAGCCCCCACCGGCCCGCGGTGTGCGAACCGGCCCTCTTCCACGGTCAGTTCATCGTCGAGCCAATAGTCGTGGAGCCAGTCGTGAGAAACGTCGTCGAGGGCAGCGACCCACTCGACGAACGAACCCCGTACGCGGCAGTCGCATCCGTCGACTTGAAGGACGGCGTAGAAACCCCACTGTCCCAGTTGTTCGCCGCCGACACCGTGGACGAACCGAGCTTGTCCAACCCGCCCTTGTTGCTCACCGCGAGATTCCGCGCGAGCCGCGCCTTGCCGGTGGCGAAGTAGAACCCCGCCTCGGCATTGGCGTACGCGGTGTTCCGGTTGAGAACGATCGCGCCGGTGTTGGAGTTCTCGGTGAAGCCGTTGAGCGAGTTGTCCCACGCCGCGTTGTTGTTCACGACGTGCGCGACGGCAACACCCCCGCCGCCCAGCTTGAACCCGTTGCCGTTGCCCTCGAACGCCGAGTCGCTCCAGCGGTTCTTGCCGTTGCCGAAGGCCCAGGAGTGCTCGATGGTGACGGGCGAGGAGAACTGCCACAGGTCGAGGCCGTCGTCCGAGTTGTTGTAGAGCCGCGCGCCGGTGATCTTGTTGCCGGTGCCGGAGCCGAACTTGATGGCGATGCCGTCGGCGTTCTGGCCGTGGCCCGCCGCGTCGTAGTTGCCGTAACTGTCCAGGTTCTGGACGAGGTTGTTGGTCGTGTCGTCGCCGCGCAGGGTGAAGCCGGAGTCGCCGTTGTTCGCGGTGACCAGGTTCTTGAAGATGCCGCCGACGGACGAGGTGGCGACGAAGCCCTGGGCGGGCGACTTCTGCCAGGTGATGTTCTGGACGGTCCAGTAGTCGCCGTAGATCCCGGCCAGCCAGGAGCCGGCGGCCAGCTTGGAGCCGTCGATCTTCACCGTCTCGCTGCCGTACGCGGTGAGCGTGATGCGCGTAGAACTGGTGCCGTTCGCCGTGGACTTCAGCGTGGACGTCGGGTAGTACGTGCCGCCGCGCACCTGGATGGTCGTACCGGCGGCGGCATTGGCGACGGCCGACTCGAGCTGGGCGGTGGTGGAGACGGTGACCGTGGTGGAGGCGGCCTGTGCCGATCCGTTGTCCGAGAGGCCGAGGTAGACGCCACCCGCCCCCGCGGCGACGGCCACCGCGGCGGCGATCGAAAGCGTGCGGGTCCTGCGGTGGCGTCCGATGCTCTGACGCACGGGGCGTTCCTTTCCTAGGAAAATGGGAGAGCTGCGAAGCGGGCCGGAGGGGCCGCCCCGGCCCGCTTCTGATTCCTGGTCGCCGCCGTGGCTGGAAAGGTTGCCGGGTTCCTGCGAAAGCGATCGAAATTTTCGCTCCCTCTCGTCCCGCCCGCACCAATTGACGCAGCGTTTCCCACTGGTGACACTCCGAGGGCACGGCATTCAACACAATCCACCAGACCCCCACAGGATGTGTCATGCGAAGCCGTACCGCCCGCACGCTCCCCCTCCCCCCTTTCCCCCTCCTCTCCGTCCTCGCCCTCCTCGCCCTTCTGCTGGGCCTGCTTACGGCACCACCCAGCCCCGCACTCTCCGGAGCACCGCCCGTGAACCATCAGAAGTACGCCGGCTATCTCTTCGCCTACTTCACCGGCGAGGGGACCGCCGACGGCGAGCAGATCCGCTACGCCCTCAGTCGCGGCAACGACCCCTTGCACTGGCGGGAGTTGAACGCGGGCAGTCCGGTGCTCACCTCCACCATCGGCGAGAAGGGGCTGCGCGATCCTTTCGTGATCCGCTCCCCCGAGGGCGACAAGTTCTACCTCATCGCCACCGATCTGAGGATGTACAAGAACTCCAGCGGCAGTTGGGACTACGTCCAGCGCCACGGCAGCAAGTCCATCATGATCTGGGAGTCCACCGACCTGGTCCACTGGACCGACCAGCGCCTGGTGAAGGTCGCCCCGGACAGCGCGGGCAACACCTGGGCACCGGAGGCCTATTGGGACGACAGCCTGGGTGAGTACGTCGTCTTCTGGGCGTCCAAGCTGTACGCCGACGACGACCCGGACCACACCGGATCGACGTACAACAAGATGCTGTACGCCACCACGAAGGACTTCCGCACCTTCAGCGACCCGAAGGTCTGGGACGACCCGGGCTACTCGGTGATCGACTCAACGGTCATCAAGAACAAGGGCAGTTACTACCGCTACACCAAGGACGAGCGCGATCCCACCTCGTCCAGCCCCTGCTCCAAGTTCATCACCGGGGAGAAGTCGGCCTCGCTGACGAACACGAAGTACGACTTCGTCTCGGAGTGCATCGGCAGCGGCTCGATCGACCGCGGTGAGGGCCCGACGGTCTTCAAGTCCAACACCGAGGACAAGTGGTACCTGTTCATCGACGAGTACGGCGGCCGTGGTTACGTCCCCTTCGAGACGACCGATCTCGACTCGGGCAAGTGGACGATGTCGACGAACTACCAGCTCCCGGCCAGCCCGCGGCACGGCACGGTCATGCCGGTGACACAGGCGGAGTACGACCGGCTGCTCGCCGCGTATCCGGCCACCGGGACGTCGGTGGTGGACGCGACGGCGCGCGGGCAGAAAGGGTACGCGGTCGTCACCGAGGCCTCGTCCAAGGTCGTCCTGCCGATGAAGCCCGGCACCGATCTCTCGCGGCTCGCGCCGAAGCTGTGGGCCGGCGCGGGCGCCGAGGTGAGCCCCAGCTCCGGTACGCGCCGCGACTTCCGTAAGCCGCGGACGTACACGGTGACGGCGGCGGACGGGACGAGCCGGACCTGGACGGTCGAGGCGGCGGTGACCCGAAGTCCGGTCCTGCCCGGTCTCAACGCCGACCCGGACATCCAGTACCTGGACGGCCAGTACTGGATCTACCCGACGACGGACGGCTACGCGGGCTGGAGCGGGACGAGTTTCAAGGCGTACTCGTCGAAGGACCTGGTGCACTGGAAGGACCACGGGGTGATCCTGGACCTGGGTCCCGATGTGTCGTGGGCGGACAAGAACGCCTGGGCCCCGGCGATCGCCGAACGGGACGGCAAGTACTACTTCTACTTCTGCGCGGAGCAGCGGATAGGCGTCGCCGTCGCGGACTCCCCCGCCGGTCCCTTCAAGGACGCGCTCGGCCAACCGCTGGTCGCCAAGGGGCAGTTCACGGGCCAGATGATCGACCCGGCGGTCTTCACGGACGCCGACGGCCAGTCGTATCTCTACTGGGGCAACGGGCACGGATACGTGGTGCCCCTCAACGACGACATGGTGTCGTTCGACGCGACGAAGGTGAAGGACATCACCCCGGCGGACTTCCGCGAGGGATCCTTCGTGGTCAAGCGGCAGGGCACGTACTACTTCATGTGGTCCGAGGACGACACCCGCAGCGAGAACTACCACGTCGCCTATGCGACGGGACCGTCCCCGCTCGGTCCGTGGACCAAGCGGGGCACGATCCTGTCCAAGCGCCCGGAGTACGGCATCAAGGGCACCGGTCACCACTCCGTGGTGACCGTCCCCGGTACGGACGACTGGTACATCGTCTACCACCGGTTCGCCCTGAACGGCCCCGGGAAGCCGGGCGGGGACGGCACGCACCGGGAGACCACCATCGACCGCATGGAGTTCGCGGCCGACGGCACGATTCTGCCGGTGGTGCCGACCCTGGAGTCGATCCGCCCCGTGCGGACCGAGTCCGGGAACTAGCTGACGAAGTACGTCGGGTTGGGGAGCTTGTACGTCTTGTCGGCGTAGCCCCCTTCGAGGTCGGAGTACTGGTCGCCGAAGTTGGCGACGATGTTGTACCCGAGGTCGTCCTCGATGTGCTCGCGGGTGCCGGACTTGTACTGCACGGTCGTGCAGGTCCAGGTACCGGCGGTGGCGCAGTCGCTCAGGTACGCCGGCGGGTTCGCCGTGTCCTTGAGGAACATGTGGTCGGCGTCGAGGTTGATGTCGACGCCGACCTTCTTCAGGTTCGCGACCGCGGAGACGCGCTGCGACTCCTTCAGGCCCGAGTTGTAGAAGACCTCGACGCCCTTGGACTCGGCGTACGCGACGAGTTCGGGGGTGCCGAAGACCGCCGGACGGTCGGCCTGGGCCACATACGTCGCCCAAGAGGCCGAGTTGTACGTGTAGTTGGTCTTCTTCTCGTAGTCGAGCGACAGCAGCAGCGTGTCGTCGATGTCGAAGACGACCGCGGGGTTCTCGCCCCGGTGGTGCGCCTTGCGCGCCGCCTGGTCGATGGTCTTCATGGCGGCGGCGTCGATGCGCGCCAGGTCCTTGGCGTACTGGCTGTCCGCGGACGCCTGGTACACGCCGTTGCTGTCGAGCGTGGTGCCGTAGTAGGTGTCGATGTCCTTGACCAGGAGCCCGATGTTGTAGGGCTCGTGGGTCGAGTTCGCCGTCGACTGGTCGGCGGTGGCGACGCCGGTGCCGTACAGGGCGGCACCGGCGACGGCACAGGTGGCGGCGATCGCCGCTATTCGCAGTGGCTTATGCATGACAGGTTTCTACGCGCGTCACCCCCTTGAAAGCGAGGCCCGTTGCCTGATCGATACATAGTCCACAGACAACTGGGCCTCACGTCCTCCAAGGAATCAGTTCATCGTGGCGCCGATCGTGCTGCTGCCCGTCGTCAGGAACGTGGTCGCGGGCAACGAGCCGCTGGACTGGCGAGAGTTGTACGTGGTGCTCGCGTCCGTGGAGACGAAGGACGGCGTCGAGATCCCGGAGTCCCAGTTGTTGCCGGCCGACGTGACCGAGGAGCCCTTGCTGACCAGTCCGCTGCCGTTGCTCACCGCCAGGTTCTTGCCGAGCTTCGCGGAGCTGGTGGCGAAGTAGTAGCCCCACTTGCTGTTGGCGTACGCGGTGGTGCGGTTGATGACGATCGCACCGGTGTTGCTGTTCTCGGTGAAGCCGTTGCCCGCGTTGCCCCAGGCCGCCGAGTTGTTGACGACGTGGGCAACCACCTCGCCGTCGCCGCCCAGCTTGTAGCCGTTGCCGTCGCCCGCGAACGCCGAGTCGGACCAGCGGTTGACGCCGTTGCCGAAGGACCAGGTGTGCTCGATGGTCACGGGGGACGAGAAGGACCAGAAGTCGATGCCGTCGTCCGAGTTGTTGTACAGGCGGGCGCCGGTGATCAGGTTGCCGGTGCCGGAGCCGAACTTCACGGCCACGCCGTCCGCGTTCTCGCCGTGGTTGGCGGAGTCGTAGTTGCCGTACGAGTCGATGTTCTTGACCGTGTTGTTGACGGTGCCATCACCCGTGAGTGTGAAGCCGGAGTCGCCGCCGTTGATGGTCTTGATGTTGCTCCAGTTCGTGCCGGTGCAGGACTGGCAGACGACGGCGCTGTCCGGGGAGTTCTGGAAGGTCATGTTGGAGACGTTCCAGTAGTCGGCGGTCAGCTTGAAGATCCAGTCGCCGGAGGGGAGCGACGAGCCGTCGATCTTCACCGTCTCCGAGCCGTACGCCGTGAGGGTGACCGGGCTGGACGAGGTGCCGTTCGTCGTGGACTGGAGGGTGGCGGTCGGGTAGTACGTGCCGCCGCGCACCTGGATGACGGTGCCTGCGGTGGCGCTGGAGATGGCGCTGGTCAGTTCGGCGGTCGTGTCGACGACGACCGTGGCCGCCTGAGCTTGGGTGGGGAGAACTGCGAGGCCTGCGCCCAGCGCCAGGGTGGCGCCGAGGGTGAGAGCGGTACGACGAGACATGGAGTGCGGTCCTTTCGTCTCTGAGTCGATGGTGGATGTGCTGGGGATTCAGTGGCGTCCGGCGCCGGAGTGGCGCAGGACGTAGTGCTCGACCGCCGACGGGGACGTGAACTGCCGGTAGTCGTAGGCGTCGGCGGGGTCCCAGCCGACGTCGTCCGTGAGGCCCAGGCCGGTCGCCACCGCGTCGAGGCGGGCGGGGCGGCCGTTGAACCAGGAGCCGGTGTCGCGGAAGTGCGTGCCTCCGTAGACCGCGAGGACCATCGAGGGGGCGCCCCGCGGGTAGGCGAAGACGTTGTGCTCGGAGACGATCGCGGACTCCAGACCGGCGCCGAGCGCGTAGAGCGTGTCCTCGGGGCGGCCCCGGTAGACGTTGTTGACGACGTGCACCTGACCGAAGCGGACGCGCGGGCCGCGCTGCACGATGTCGGTGAAGAGATCGCGGGCGAAGGTGATCTTGAGGTGCCCGCGGTCGCGGTCGCCGCGCCCGTCCCCCGACCCGATGAGCAGCGCCTTGTCGTGGTCGGCGAACCGGCTGTCGGAGACGGTGATGTAGTCCGAGCCGTCCTCGATGTCGAGCAGCCCGTCGTGCCGCTGGACGTGCTTGCCGTGGAAACCGACGGGAGCGTCCCGGTCCGGGAAGCGGCCGTCGGTGAAGGTGCAGTGGTCGACCCAGATGTTCTTGCCGGTGACCACCGTCATCGCGTCGAAGCGCGCGTTCCAGTTGCCCTGCGTTCCGTCGTCCGGTGACCAGCTGGTGAAGTGGTCGACCGGGGCCTCCAGATGGAGGTTGCGCACGATGATGTTCGTGCCGGTGTTGACGGTGAGGAAGACGCCGAGCAGCCGTGCGTCGTCGCCGACGCCGACGAGCGTGGTGTTGCTGGGGACGGTGAGCTGGATCTGCGCCTTCTCCTTGGTGGACCCGGTCTGCCGGAGCGTCCGCTGGCGCTTGCAGTAGTCGTAGCGGGTGTCCGACCAGGTCGTGCCGTCCTCGCCGAAGCAGGACATGTACTGGACGAGGTCGTATCCGGGTGCGTAGTCCTGCTCGCCGAGCAGTGAACCGTCGTCCGTCTCATGGCCGTTGATGTCACCGGCGACGCGGATCACCTTGGGTGCGGTGGGGTCGCCGTCGCCCGCGAGTGCCTCTTTCAGCTCGGCGCGGGTGTGGACCGTGGTGACCGTGCCGCCGGCGCCTCCGGTGGTGCCGCCGTTGGCCGAGGCCCAGCCGATGGGACCCGGGACGGCCGCGGACGCCGCGGATGCCGCGGACGCCGGGAGCGCGACGGAGCACGCGAGCAGCGCCGCCAGGGCCGCGACGGCCCTACGCACAGGGGCTCCAGTCCCCGAGATACGTCTCGCGCGTGTGCACCTCGGCTTCCGCGTCCGTGAGTTGGGGCCGGTTCTCCGGCACGCTGATCAGCGCGCCCGGACCGGTGTTCCGGTACTCCCTGAACCGCATGCTCTGCCAGGGATAGGCCTCGCGCATGTTGGTGTACGGCGCCACCGCGTCGATGCCGGGTCCCAGCTCCGTCTCGCGCACGACGAGCGAGGGCCAGGCGGTGGTCTCGTACGACGGGACCCACGGCCGGGCGATCTTGTACGCCGCGTCCTCGGCGCCGGAGGTGACCCGGCTGCGGACGGCCAGGAAGCCGTACGGATTCGCGCGGGCCGTGGCCGGTGCGAAGACCATGCCCTCGGGCTTGAAGGTGACGTCCCGGTCGAGGGTGTGGAAGTGACAGCGCTCGAAGACGGCGGTGGCCCGCCCGAAGACGAAGTCGACGTCGCCCTCGATGTAGCAGTCCCGGTAGTACTGCCGGTCGAAGGCGGTGAGCGCCGTCGTGTCCGCGAACAGCGTGTCCTGGTGGGCCAGCAGCCGCACCCGCGAGAAGGACGAACGGTCACCGGTGATGTACGCGGCGACCGCCTGCGTACCCGTGATCTCCGGGTGGTCCGCGCGCAGCCAGTCGTTGGCGATCGTCAGCCCGTGCACGGTCAGCCCGGGCGCCGCCGAGGTGAAGGTGGCGGAGCCCGCGGTGCCGTACGTCCCGGAACCGTCGGGCTTCTGCGTCCCGTTGGCGTGGTCGTACACGATGACGGCGTCGCGCGGGTCGCGGGTGGCGCCGCGCAGCGTCAAGTCCGCTGTGCCGGCGGGGATGTTGACGACTTCGCGGTATGTACCGGGGTGGACGACGATGGTCCAGCCCGGTCCGTCAACCGTGTCCACCGCGGCCTGGACGGAGTCGCCGGGGCGGACGTGCAGAACGCGGCGGTCGTGGGCGAAGGCGGGGGCCGTGCCGAAGGCGGTCAGGGCCCCGGCCGTTCCGGCCACCGCGGCGGTCAGGAAGGCGCGTCGGCGCATCTCAGCACCCCTTCCACGGGGTCCAGTCGCCGAGGTACGCCTCGCGGGTCGCCGACTCGGCCTCCTCGTCGGTGAGTTGGGGCCGGTTCTCCGGAACGCTGATCACGGCGCCCGGACCGGAGTTGCGGTACTCGGCGAAGCGCTGGCTCTGCCACGGGTAGGTGGCCGACATGTTGGTGTAGGGCGCGACCGCGTCGATCCCGGCGTCCAGGCGGGTGTCGCGGACGGTCAGCATGGGCCGGGCGGTGGTGTCCGAGCCGGGCACCCAGGGGCGGGCCAGCTTGTAGTACGCGTCCGGGGCCTCGCTGGTGATACGGCTCCGGGTGACCAGGTAGCCGCGCGGGTTGGCGACCGCTGTGGACGGCGCGAAGACGAAGCCGTACGGGGCGGCGGCCAGGTCCGTGCGGGCCAGGGTGTGGAAGTGGCAGTGCTCGTACACCGCCGTCGCCCGGCCGAAGACGAAGTCGACGTCGCCCTCGATGTAGCAGTCCCGGTAGTACTGGCGGGCGAAGGTGCCGAGCGCGATCGAGTCGGCGTACAGCGTGTCCTGATGGCCCAGGAAGCGGCAGTGCTCGAAGGCCGAGCGGTCGCCCTGCACCTTGATGGCGACGGCCTGGGTGCCGGTGATCTCGGGGTGGTCGGCGCGCAGCCAGTCATTGGCGAAGGTGATCCAGCGGGCGGTGAAGCCGTCGGTGCGCACGGTGGTGGTGGCCGACCCCGTGGTGCCGTAGGTGCCCGAACCGTCCGGCTTCTGCTTGCCGTTGGCGTTGTCGTACACGACGACGACATCGCGCGGATCCTCCGAGGCGCCGATCCAGGTCATCTCGGTGCCCGCGACGCCGGGCAGGCCGGTCGCCGGGTCGGTCACGCCGACGGAGACCGTCTCGCGGTACACGCCGGCCGCGATGACCAGGGTGTATCCGGCGCCGGTCGCGGCGGTCACGGCGGCCTGGACGGTGGTGTGGTCGCCGAGGCCGTCGGGATGGACGTACAGCGTCCGCTCGGTGAGGCGCGCGGACGGGGAGCCGTAGCGCCCGAAGGCGGAACGGCCTCCGGCGCTCGCGGGGGTCGTGGTGAGGCCGAGCGCGAGGGCGGCCCCGGCGCTCGCGACGAGGAAGGTTCTGCGGCTCGGGGAGGTGGTGCGGCTTGGGGAGGTGGTGCGGGAGAGCATGGCGATGCTCCTTCGCTGTGCGGCTCAGTCGAGGAGGGGGTCAAGGAGGGGGAAGACGGGAGCGGCCGCCCCTGGGTGGGGGCCGGAACGGAACGCGCCCGGAGGGGGCCGGAGCGGCGCGCCCCCGGATGGGGGGCGGTGCGGAGCCGCTCCGGCCGGATCGGGAGGCGGGTCAGCAGATCTTTCCGGCGCCGGCGCCGTGGTCGACGATCCGCGGGACGGCCTTCGGCGGGTCGACCTTCGTCCGCAGGGTGGGCGTCCATCCGGCGCCGGACTGGAGCGTCTCGGCCGGGATCTCCGCGTTGTGCACGGCGATCAGGTCGGTGGCCGCGCCGTTGACGTAGTTGTCGTCTGCGGTGAGCGGCGCCTCCTTCCACTTCTTCAGGACCTTCGCCGCGCTGGTCCCGTCCGGCAGCGTGAACGCGTTGTGCTCGGCGACGAGTTGGGACTCCATGCCGATACCGAAGCTGTAGGAGTACGTGGAGTCGGCCACGAAGTGGTTGTTGTACGAATCCACTTGGCCGAAGCGGACGCGCGGCGCGCGCTCGACCAGGCCGGTGAACAGGTTGTGGTGGAAGGTGACCTTCAGGTGCCCCCGGTCGACGGCGGCGGTCGACGCGCTGTCGCTGTTGCCGATCAGGATCGTCTTGTCGTGGTCGGCGAACACGTTCCAGGAGGCGGTCACGTAGTCCGCGCCCTTGACGATGTCGAGCTCGCCGTCGTGCTGCTCGAAGATCCGGCCGTAGTACGTCGGCAGCGTGCTGTCCGGGTGGTCCCCGTCGGTGAACGTGTTGTGGTCGAGCCAGATGTGCGTGGCGCCGTACACCACCGCACTGTCGTACTCGGAGTTCCAGTTCCCGGTGTCGCCGTCGGTCGGGTCCCACTGCGGGAAGCAGTCGAGGGGGCTCTCGAAGGCGAGGTTGCGGACGATGACATTGTCGACGGCCTTGATCTGCAGACTCGCGCCCTTGAAGCCGGCGTCCTCGCCGATGCCGACGATGGTGGTGTTGGCGGGGACGAACGCCTTGATGGCCGCGTCCTGGTTGGCGGCGGAGGTGCGGCGCAGGCCCTCGGGGCTGTCGGCCGGTTCGGCGTCCAGGCTGGTGTCGTACCCCCAGTTCTCCGGCGAGTACTTGTCCAGGTAGGCGGCGAAGTCGTAGCCGTCGGCGGCGAAGGAGTCGCAGCCCTCGGCGTTGGCGTCGATCGTGCCCTTGACCTTGATGATCTTCGGCGCGGTGCCGCCGTCCGCCAGGGCGGCCTTGAACTCGGCCCAGCTGGTGACGGTGTAGACGTGCGCGGCGTCGGCGGCCGCACCGCCCGTGGTCCCGGTGCCGTCGGAGGCCCAGCCGTCACCGGCGGTGAGGGTCTGGCGGCCGAGGTCGCGCGGCTGCGCCTGGGCGGAAGTGCCGGTGACGGTGAGAACGAGCGCGGTGCAGCCGATCAGCGCAGCCACCCTTGCTGTGACATGCCCATGCCATCTCTGTGTGTTCATGGTGCGGCTCTCTCTTTCCATCGGGTCAGGGGGTCAGGGGGTCAGGGGGTCAGGGGGTCACGCGGTGGGCCAGGTGATCCACGACTCGGGGATCTCCTCGTCGAGCCGACGCACGTCCCGGGGCGTCAGCACCCGGCGGTGCAGCAGCTCGGCCGCGACGAGACGGGCCACGGCGATCGCACCGGGCGGGTTGAAGTGCGTGTTGTCCTGCTCGGTCTCGGTCCAGTTGAAGTACTTCTTCGTCTCCTCGACACCGAGCTTCTGCCACAGGGCGAGCGACAGGGACTGGATGTCGAGCAGCGCGACATGCTCCTCCTCGGCGAGCGCGCGCATCGCCGCCGGATAGTCGCCGTGGGTCGGCACCGCGTTGCCGTCCGCGTCGAACTTCCTGCGCTCGACGGAGGTGCCGAGCACCGGCCGCGCGCCACGGGCCCGCGCCCCCTCGACGTACTGACGCAGGTAGTCCTGGTACGTCGTCCACGGCTCGGTGTAGCGGGTGGGGTCGGCGCTCTTCTCGTCGTTGTGCCCGAACTGGATGAGCAGGAAGTCGCCGGGCCGGATCGCTTCGAGGATGACGTCCAGGCGCCCCTCGTCGACAAAACTCTTCGAACTCCGCCCGTTCACCGCGTGGTTGGCGACCTCCAGCTCCGCATGAAGGAAGAAGGGAAACGCCATGCCCCACCCGGTCTCGGGCGCGGCGTCGGCATACTTCTGGGCGGCGGTGGAGTCACCGGCGATGTAGAGGGTGCGCACGCGTCGGGCTCCCTTGGGTGCAGCGGTCGCGGGGGCCGTCGCGGCGACGGCGAGGGGAACGGCGGCGAGGGCTGCGCTGGTGACCTGTCTGCGGGTGAGGGACACAGGGGGTGCCTTTCAACCAGGGGGTGAGGAGGGCTTTTCAGGGGCGCGGGGAACTGCGCGCCCGGCCACGGCCGGTCCGGAGACGCGATACAACCCAGCACCCCCGAACCGACCGCGCACAGAAAACGACCCGGACTAGTGGTTCGCCTTCCAGTCCGCCTGCGCCTTGTTCAGCTGGTCGGCCAACGTGTTCAGGAAGTCCTTCGCCGACATCTTCCCGAGCAGCACCTTCTGGAAGTTCGGCTCGTTGTCGGTCTTCGAGATCGTGTTCCAGTCCGGCAGGTAGTACGGCAGCTGCACGATCTTCGTCGTGGAACCATTCAACGCCTCGGCCGCCAGCTTCGTCGGCTCAGACGCCTGCACCCACGCGTCCTGCGCCGCCTCCGTGTTCGCCGGAACCTGCGCCGCCGACTCGTTCCACTTGCTGTTGGCCTCGTGGGACGCGGCGAACTCGATGAACTTCCAGGCCGCCGACTTGTTCTTGCTGGACTTGAACAGCCCGAGCCCGTCGACGGGGTTGGAGATCTGCACCCGCGTGCCGTCGTCCAGCGTCGGGTTCGGAATGCCCTTGAACTTGCCGCTCAGCGCCTTCTCGTGGTCCGCGTAGGAGCCGAGGTTGTGGCTCAGCATCCCGATCGTGCCGGAGTCCCACTGCGCGACCATCTTGGTGAAGTCGTTGTTGACGTCGGCGGACGGGGTGTCCTTCTTGTACAGCGCGACGTACTTCTCCAGCGCGGTCACGTTCTTCGGATCGTTGACCGTGGTCTTGTCGCCGTTCCAGAACTCGGTGATGCCGCTCTGCCCGTACGTGGCGTCCAGGGCCTGCGCGATCGAGCCCTCGCCGCCGCGGATGGTGTAACCGAACTTGTTCTTGCCCGAGTTGGTGAGCTTGTCGGCGGCCGCGTAGAACTTGGTCCACGTGGTCGGCGCGTCCAGGCCCGCCGCCGTGAACAGGTCGGTCCGGTACCACAGCGTGCCGTTGTTGGCGGAGGTCGGCACGGTGTACGTCTTGCCGTCGCCGCCGGCGGCCTTGACGCTGGCCAGGAAGTTCGCGCTGAGCTTGCCGTTCAGCGAGCTCTTCGTGAGCCGGCTGTCGAGCGGTTCGAGGGCGCCCTGCGCGGCGACCTCGGCGAGCATCGCGGTGCCCACGCCGCCGACGTCCGGCAGGCCGCCGCCCTGGATGGCGGTGTCGTACTTGGACTGGACGCTCGCGGCGGGCACCCCGACGTAGTTGACCTTGATGTCCGGGTACTTCTTCTCGAAGTCCTTGATGATCTCCTTCCAGACGTCGGTACGGACACCGCCGTTGTTGTCCCAGAAGGTGATCTCGCCCTTGCCGGAGCCCTCGTTGCCCTTGTCCCCGGCCGAGCCACTGCCGTCGTCGCCGCAGGCGGTGGCGGTGAGCGCGAGCACGGAGCCCAGGGCGACGGCCATGGCGGCACGCCTGGTTCTACGGATGCTGATCTTCATTGGTCGGCTCTCTTCTTCTGGATCCAGCGGGGTTGTGGTGGTGCTGCGGTGATACGAGGTGCTGCGGTGGTGCGGGGGTGTTGTGGGGGCTGTCAGCGGTGCTGGGCCTGCGGCGCCCAACCGTCCGTGCCTGCGAGGTAGTTGGCGACCGTGTAGCCGGCCGCGTCGGCGTCGCTCAGCTGCGGCCGGTCGTCGGTGACGGCGGCGCCGGGTCCGTACGTCCGGTACTCGGCGAACCGCGCGTCCTTCCACGAGAAGCCGCTCATGTCGGTCCACGGCGAGGCCTTCACCGCGGCCGGCAGCTCGGTGTCACGGAACAACACCTGGGCGACGGCGTCGGGTTCGCCGCCCGGGTGCCAGGGCCTGCCGAGGTGGAAGGACCCGGCGGGCGCGTCGCTCACGACCCTCGACCTGGTGATCAGGAACCCGTACGGGTTGTCCTTCCAGGTCGAGGCGGCCGTGAGATAGCCGTTGTTGGTGGTGGAGCCACGGCTGAGCGCGCGGATGACCGATCGCTCGATCACGGTGGTCGCGCGCCCGTAGAGGAAGTCGACATCGCCCTCGATGTACGAGTCGCGGATGTAGACCCTGCTGATGAGGTTCAGCTTGGGGCTGTCGGTCATCACGGTGTCCTGGTTGCCCAGGAAGGCCGTGTTCTCGAAGACGATCCGGTCGCCCGTCGTCTTCATCGCCAGCGCCTGCTCGCCGCTGTACTCGTACGCGGCCTCGTCGAAGTCATTGCTGAAGGTGAGGTCGCGCGCGGTGACGTCGTTCGCGGCGATCCGCACGGTGGCGCTTCCGGTCGAGCCGCCGAACTGTGCGGGGGTGTCGTAGACGATGACGGTGTCGGAGCGATCTTGTCCAGTCCCCTGGAGCACCAAGTTCGGCTTGGTCGCGGGAATGTAGACCTTCGCGCGGTACGTTCCGGGCGCGATCGCGAGGGTCACGGGGCTGTCGTTGCCGTCGGGCACGGCGTCCACGGCGGCCTGGACGGTCGGGTAGTCGGCAGGCACGTTCAGCACGGTGCCGATCCGCGCTTGCGGACCTGAGAACTTGGCGACCAGCGCGGGAACGGCGGCCGCCGGGTCCAGCCGGTAGGCGTAGAAGTCGTGCGGGTCGAATGCCGTGCCCCACGCGTCGTGCCGCCCGGTGGTGTTCTTCAGAATGGACCCGCGCTGCACCAACTCGGCGGTGGCGTCGGCCTGATAGGGGTGCTGGACCCCGTCGTAGTAGCTGTTCTCGATGACCATCTTGGTCTGCCCGCGCGACCAGTTGCCGTACGTCCAGACCGGGTCGCCGTCCGCCACCTGCGCCGACAGATAGTTGTTGTAGAGGTGCGCGTAGGCGCAGTTGTCGGCGGACGGATTGCGCTGCTTGGTGCCGTTGAACCAGTTGTGGTCGATGGTGATCTGCGTCTTGACGTTGGCGGTCCAGCCGATGCCGAACGCCTTGTTGTGGTTCGTGAACTGGTTGTAGGAGACGGTGATGTACTGGCTGTCCTTGCGGATGTCGAGCAGCCC
Organism: Streptomyces sp. NBC_00775; assembly: GCF_036347135.1. Taxonomy (NCBI): domain Bacteria; kingdom Bacillati; phylum Actinomycetota; class Actinomycetes; order Kitasatosporales; family Streptomycetaceae; genus Streptomyces; species Streptomyces sp. NBC_00775. The sequence continues at coordinate 8,307,440 of NZ_CP108938.1, read as the reverse complement.
GTCGCCCATGTGCGTGAAGCGGTTGTGGTCGATCCAGACGTGGTCGACTGTGTCCATCTGGATGGCGTCGAAGTCCTGCGTCTTGCCGTCCCAGTCGCCCTCGACGTAGGAATCGCGGATCGTCAGATTGCGGATGATCACGTTGTGCGTGCCGGGGTTGAGGTGCAGCTCCCCGTGGACGATCTCGCCGGTGTCACCGACGCCGATGATCGTCTTGTTCGAGGCCACGACGATGTCGGATCCGAAGGGCTCGACGGCGACGGCTCCCGAGACCCGGATGACGTACGGCTCCTCGGCGGCCGCGTACTTCGCGAGCGAGGCCTGGTCGGTGACGGTGACGACCTTGCCGCCCGCGCCGCCGCTGGTGCCGCCGTCGAGGGAGGCGAATCCGTGCGGCTGATCGCTCCAACGATCCATCGCCGAAAGTGTTTTCGGTGCGGCTGCCGAAAGTGCTTTCGACGGGGCATCGGCGGCCTTCGCCTGGCCGACAGCCCCCAAAGTCAGGGCTGCCACCAGTCCCACGACGGCGGCCAGGGTCCTCCCCAGGCCTGGACCTTGCAAGCGCTTGCTATGGAGGTGCGTCATTGCGGCTCCCAACAGGCGTACGGATGGCAGGAATCGACCCTCAGGGGGTCGCGGTGATGCGGAAGTGCGTGAACGAGGCCGCGCCGGCGTGTCCCCCGCCGACGGGTGCGAGCGCGAAGAGCCCGAGCAGGGCGCCGACCCAGCGCCAGGGGGTGGCGGCGAAGACCTGGCCGGAGGGGATCCGGCCGTCGCCGACGTCGTACGAGAAGCGACAGCGCGCCCCGGCGCCGATCTCGATCCACAGCCGGGCCCGCCCCTCGGGCGCCGCCGGCGAATGCGCGGCGTCGCGCTCCCGGTCGGCGACCGACTCGGCGAACCGGTGCACGAGCCGCACCGATCCGTCGTGTTCCCGCTGGAGCCCGATCCAGCTGAACGCGTCCCCGAGCACGGCGAGGCCGGCCCGTGCCCCCGGCTCCTCGCTGTCGAGCCGCAGCTCGACCTCTACGGTGGCGGAGATACCGGGCAGCCGCTGCGTGAGCACGTTCGGGAGCTTGCGCAGATCGTGCGCGTCGACCGTCCGTACGCAGCTCAGCCGCAGCCCGTCCCCGGAGTGCTGGGTGGCCCAGCCGTCCTGCGGATTGGCGGTCCACTGCCACTGGCGCCCGTACCGGCCGCCGGGGAAGTCGTCGTCCGTGGCGGGCGCGGACGGCGGCTGGGGCGGCAGATCCGGCTTCTTGTGTACGGCGACGGGGGCGCCCTCGTCGCCAAGGACCGGCCAGCCGTCCGTGCCCCAGCGCATCGGCTGAAGGTGGACGACCCGCCCGTACGGGCCACGCTGCTGGAAGTGCGCGAACCAGTCCTCACCGGCCGCCGTGCGCACCCAGCCACCCTGATGCGGGCCGTTGACCTCGGTGTCGCCCTGCTCCAGGACGATCCGCTCCTCATACGGCCCGAAGAAGCCGCGTGAGCGGAAGGCGCCCTGCCAGCCGGACTCCACGCCCCCGGCGGGCGCGAAGATCCAGAACCAGCCGTCGTACCGGTAGGCCTTGGGCCCTTCCAGGGTGAACCAGCCGGGGATCCGGTCGGCGTCGACGATCACCTTGCCCTCGTCGAGCAGTCCGGTGCCGTCGGGACGCATCCGGTGGCCGGTGAGCCGGTTCTTCACGCCCGCGCGGGACTTGGCCCAGGCGTGCACGAGATACGCCTCGCCGGTCTCCTCGTCCCACAGCGGGCAGGCGTCGATGAGCCCCTTGCCCTCCTTGAGCAGGTGGGGGCGGGTCCAAGGGCCCCTGATCTCGGGGGCGTTGACCTGGAAGATCCCGTGGTCGGGGTCGCCCCAGAAGATCCAGAAGCGGTCGTCGTGATGACGCAGGGACGGCGCCCACACCCCGCAGTCGTGCCGGGGCTTCCTGAAGTCGCTCGCGGGCTCCAGGAGTTGGAGGGCGTGTCCGACGAGCGTCCAGTTGACCAGGTCGCGGGAGTGCAGCAGCGGCAGGCCCGGGACGCGGCCGAAGCTGGAGGCGGTGAGGTAGAAGTCGTCGCCGACACGCAGCAGGTCGGGGTCGGACCAGTCGGCGTCGAGGACGGGGTTGCGGTAGGTGCCGTCGCCCAGGTCGGCGGAGGTCAGGGCCATCACGGGCTCACCGCCTTCCGTACCAGCGCGGCGGCCTCGGCCCGGTCGAGGGCGCCGTCCGCGACGACGGTGACGACCCGCCGTACGACTGTCCCCCCGGCCGCGATCGGCAGCCGTGCCTCATGTGCGAGGGACGAGCCGACCCCCGGGTACTCGGCGGTGCGCACGAACCAGGGGTCGCGGCGGGTCGGTTCGGTGGCCCCGGCGAAGACGAGCGTCCAGGCGGCGCCGGAGAGGGCGAGCCAGTCGGCGCGGGTGCCGTGGATCGCTTCCTCGCCCTCGGTGCCGGCGGTGAAGACGCGCGGCGCCTCGGCCTCTTTGCGGGCACGCCAGAAGAAGCCGCCGTAGGCCGCGCCGGGCCGCCCGTTGGTGGCGGGGCTGCCGATGGACAGCTCGTGATCGGTCGTATTGGTGAGCGAGAACGTGAAGTCCAACGCCCAGGCTGTTTCGGTGAGTTCGGCCGCCGCGACCGTACGGCGCTCGCGCAGCAGCTCACGGCCCGCGGCCACCCAGCGCAGCTCCTCCACGAAGCCGTCGGGGTCGCGCAGCTGGAAGGCGGCGTGCCGCTGGGCGCCGTGGTTGTCGAGCTCGGTTGGCCCCTGGTCGCGTACATAGGTGCGCCCGCCCCAGAAGTTGTGCCCCTCGACGTCGGGAACGGCGACACCGACGCCGAGGTGGTGTGCGTGGTCGGCGGGGCTGAGCTCGGTGACAGCCGTGCCGGCCAGGGTGGTGACGGGGTGCAGATAGGGACGCGGGGAGAGCTTGGGCGGCAGTGCGGGCCGGGTGATGTACCGGGCGACGGGGCGGCCCGCGATGCGCAGGACGAGTGACTCGTTCATCGGGCGCTCACCTCGTTCAAGGCCGCCCAGGGGGCGCCCAGTTCGGAGTAGAGGGCGAGGGTGTCGGCGGCGGCCGCGACGAGTCCGTCGATGCCCCGGACGACCCGGCGGTTCTCGCCGGGCAGCAGCTCCCAGGCGTGGTCGGGCAGGGCGACGGGGTCGGGCGCCCGGCGGATCGCTTCGACCACCTTCATGAAGGCGCCCGTCGACTCGGGCGTGACCAGCAATTCGGCACCGTCCGTCAGATGGGCGACCAGGTTCTCCAGCAGGTCGGTGCGGCCGTACTCGATCTCCTCCGGGCCCCGCCCGGACCGCTGCACGAGCACACGGTCCTGCTTGTACCAGAAGGTGATCCGCCCCTGGTCGCCGTGCACGAGGACGTACGGCTCGTCGGGCCGCTCGGCGCAGAGCGTCGCGGCGACGGTGATACGGCCCTTCGCGGTGACGATACGCACGCACGAGGTGTCGTCGGACTCGATGTCGTTGGCGCGCAGCAGCTCGGTCTCGATCCCGGTGATGTCCTCCGCGCGGGTGGAGCCGTCCAGCGCGAGGGCCGTGGCGACGGCGTGCGCGAGGGGGTTCGTCAACACCCCGTCGACCACGTCCACGCCGTTCATGCGGCGCTTGCCCGCCCACGGCGCGCGCCGGTAGTACGCCTCGTCGCGCGCCCAGGCCCCGGCCCCGCCGATCCCGATCACCGTGCCGAGCGCGCCCTGGGCGATCAGCTCGCGGATCGCGGGCACCGCGTGCGAGCCGAGCGACTGGAAGCCGATCTGGCAGACCACTCCGGCCGCGGCGACACCGTCCGCCATCCTGCGGAACTCCGCGTAGGAAGGCGCGGGCGGCTTCTCCAGGAGCAGGTGTACGCCCTTCCGCGCGGCGATCAGTGCCAGGTCGGTGTGGGTGGGGATGGGCGTGCAGATCACCGCGATCGCGGCGCCGGTGGAGTCCAGGAGGGAGCCGAAGTCGGCCGACTGCGCGGGGAGTTGGCCCTGGAAGTCCTCCTTGAGCTCCTCCTCGCCGAGCGGGGTCAGCTCGCAGATGCCGACGAGTCGTACGAGACCCCTCTCCTGGAGGCGGCCGATGTTGCGCAGATGCCAGCGGCCGTGACCGCGGGCGCCCGCGAGGACGACCGGCAGCGGGGTTTCCTTCACGTGGGGCGTGCTCATCGGACCCTCCCCGCACCCGCGCCGCGCTGCACATCGCGGTCGGCCTGCCGGGCGCTGTCGATCGTCCCGTGCAGCGTGGGCGTCCAGCCGACGTCGGCGGTCAGGTCGCGCTCGCTGCCGGAGTTGTAGGCGTTGTAGATGGCCAGCAGATCGACGGGGAAGCCGTTGAAGAGCGTCCCGGTCTGGTGCAGGGCCGTGCCGTTCCAGCTCTTCACGAGGTCGGCGACCTCGACGTGGCTGGGCGTGGTGAAGGCGTTGTTCTCGGCGTAGACCGCCGACTCGGTGGAGACGCCGAGCGAGTAGCGGTACTCGGAGCCGGCGGGCACCACGTACCGGTTGTCATAGACGTGCACCTGGCCGAAGCGGACGCGCGGCGCGCGCTGCACGACACCCTCGAACTCGTTGTGGTGCAGGGTGACGCGGAGTCTGCCGCGGTCCCCGGTCGCCGCGTCGCTGTTGCCGATGAGCATCGCCTTGTCGTGGTCGGCGAACCGGCTCCAGGAGACGGTGACCAGGTCGGAACCGGTGGTGATGTCCAACAGGCCGTCGTGGCGCAGGTAGTTGCGGCCGAAGTAGGTGGGTTCGCCGGCGTCGGGGTGGCCCTTGTCGCTCGCGGTGATGTGGTCGACCCACACATGGGTGGCGCCGCTCAGCCAGAGGGTGTCGTACGACGTCTTCCAGTCGCCGAGGCCGCCGGTGTTGGGCTGCCAGACGGGGAAGCAGTCGTAGGCGTCGCGGAGTTCGAGGTTGCGGACGATGACGTTGTCCGCGTTCTTGACCTGGAGGCTGGCGCCCTTCAGTACGGCACCGGAGCCTAGGCCGACGATGGTGGTGTTGGGGCCGACGAGGAGTTCGACGCGCGCGGCCTGCGCGGCGGCCGAGGCCTGCCGGGCCTCCTCCTGCGCGCCGCTGGGCTTCGCCGAGCCCCAGGTGCGGGGGTCGTAGGCGGCCAGGTACTCCTTGAGGGAGTACCCGTCCGTCGCGTAGTCGTCGCAGTCCAGGTGATGGCCGTCGTCGTCGGTGTTGGCGTCGATCGTCCCCGCGATCTTGATGATCTTCGGGGTGGCGCTGCCGCCGTCGAGGGCGCGGACCAGCCCGGCACGGCTGCGTACGGTGAAGACATGGGCGTCGTCGGCCGCCGCGCCACCGGTGGTGCCGCCCTCCGCCGCCGCCCAGCCGTCGTCCGCGGCCAGGGTGTCGCGGCTGATGTCCCGGGCGTCGGCGCCGGCCGGAGTGCTCAGGACCACTCCCAACAGGCCGACCACGGACGCCACTTGGAGAAGGCTTCTCATCCGCCGTGCGCGCCTCATCCCTTCACCGCCCCCGCGCTGAAGCCGGTGATCAGCCACTTCTGGATGAAGGCGAAGACGATGACGACGGGGACGGCGGCGATGATGCCGCCCGCGGCCAGCGCGCCCAGGTCGACGCTGTCGGAGCTCATCAGGGTGTTGAGGCCGACGGGGATGGTCTGCTTGCTCTGGTCGCTGAGGAACATCAGGGCGAACAGGAAGTGGTTCCAGGCGTGCACGAAGGCGAAGGAGCCGACGGCGATCAACCCGGGCCGCAGCAACGGGAGTACGACGATCCGGAAGCCGTTGAAGCGGTTGCAGCCGTCGACCCAGGCGGCCTCTTCCAGCGAGGGCGGCACGTTCCTGATGAACCCGCTGATGAGGATCATCGACAGCGGCAGCTGGAAGACCGTCTCGGCGAGGACGACACTGCCGAGCGAGTTGATCATCTGGAGCTTGGCGAAGATCTGGAAGAGCGGCACCAGGAGCAGTGCCCCCGGCACGAACTGCGAGCAGAGCAGCGCCAGCATGAAGCCGCGCTTGATCTTGAAGTCGAAGCGGGCGAGGGCGTAGCCGCCGGCGAGCGCCACGACGGTCGTCATCACCAGCGTGGCGACGGCGATGAGCACGCTGTTCTGGAAGTAGGTCCCGAAGCTGCGCTCGTTCCACACCTTGTCGAAGTGCTCGAAGGTCATGGGCCAGGGCACGAGCGAGGTCGAACCGGCCGGGCGCAGCGCGAAGAGGAGGATCCAGTAGAAGGGGATCAGGGTGAAGAGCAGGTAGATGCCGAGGGGCACGTAGATCTGCCAGCGCGGGACCTCGTCCCAGGCGCGGTGCTGCTTCCCCGCGGGGCGCATCGGGACGGCGGTCCCCGTGCCGGACTCCGGGGTGCCCGGCACGACGACCGTGCGGGTGTTGGACTGGGCGTCCTCGGTGATCACTTGTCCCCACCTCCGAACTTGCTCAGTCGCAGGTAGACGATCGAGCAGAACAGCAGAATCACGAACGCGACCGTGGTCAGGGCCGACGCGTAGCCGAAGTTGTGCGCGTCGACGCTGGTGTTGGCGATGTAGAGCGGGAGGGTCGTCGTCTCGCCCGCGGGACCACCGCCCGTCAGCGTGTAGAGCAGGTCGACGTTGTTGAACTCCCACACCGCACGCAGCAGCGTGGACAGGACGATGGCGTCCTTCAGGTGCGGCAGCGTGATGTGCAGGAACTGCCGGAAGCGGCTGGCGCCGTCGACCTCGGCGGCCTCGTACAGATCCTTGGACACGGACTGGAGGTCGGCGAGGATCAGGATCGCGAAGAAGGGGACACCGCGCCACAGGTCGGCGACCACGGCCGCCGGGAAGACGGTGGAGGTGTCCGAAAGCCAGCTCGTTCCGTACTGCCCGATGCCCGCGTCGGCGAGGTAACGCGTAATGCCTGTCTGGGAGTTGTAGAGCAGCACCCAGATCGCGGAGGTCAGCACACCGGAGACGGCCCACGGCGAGAAGACCAGCGCGCGGCCGATGGCCCGCCCCACGAAGGTCTGGTTGACGATCAGTGCGAGCGCCAGACCGAACAGCAGTTGCAGGCCCACCTCGACGATGACCCACTTGGCGCTGAAGGTCAGCGTGTCCCAGAACTGGGGGTCGTCGGTGAAGGCGTGCGTGAAGTTGTCGAAGCCCGCGAATCCGTTGCGCCACGGCTTGGTCGGGTTGAAGTTCTGCAGGCTGTAGTAGAAGACGCTGATGACGGGGTAGGCGATGAAGCCCAGCATCAGCAGCGCCGCCGGGGCGATCAGCAGATACGGGAGCCTGCGCGGGGTCGCGGAGGCACGGCGTCGCCGGGGTGGCGCGGGCGGTTTCGCCACGGCTGCGGCTTGGGCCATGACTGGTCTCCGTTTCTCGGGCGTTCTCGTGCGTTCTTGCGGTGAAGCGCTTCGCATACGTTGTTCGAGATCTCGGCCAAATGAAGTGCCGAGGGTGATTCAGCCCGCGTACGGGTCCTGCACCGTGCCCGGCCTGGCCAGGAACTCGAAGTCGCAGCCGGTGTCCGCCTGGGTGATCTGCTCGTTGTAGAGCGCGCCGTAGCCGCGCTCGTAACGGACGGGCGGCGGCGTCCACTCCGCCCGCCTTCGCTCCAGCTCCACGTCGTCCACGTTGAGCTGAAGCGACCGTGCCTCGACGTCGAGGGTGATCGTGTCCCCGGTCCGCACCAGCGCGAGCGGCCCGCCGACGTACGACTCGGGCGCCACGTGCAGCACGCACGCGCCGTAACTCGTGCCGCTCATCCGGGCGTCGGAGATCCGCACCATGTCCCGTACGCCCTGCTTCAGCAGATGGTCGGGGATGGGCAGCATCCCGTACTCGGGCATACCCGGACCGCCCTTGGGCCCGGCGTTGCGCAGCACCAGCACGCTGTCCGCCGTGATCCCGAGGGACGGGTCGTTGATGGTCCGCTGCATGGTCTTGTAGTCGTCGAAGACGACCGCGGGACCCGTGTGCTTGAGCAGCTGCGGCTCCGCGGCGATGTGCTTGATGACCGCGCCGTCCGGGCAGAGGTTGCCGCGCAGGACGGCGACTCCGCCCTCGGTCGCCACGGGGTTCTCCCGGGTGCGGATGACGTCGTCGTTGTGGACCCGCGCACTCGCCAGCTGCTCACGCAGGCTGTCGTACGACACCGTCGGCCGGTCCAGGTGCAGCAGATCGGTGATCCGCGACAGGAACCCCGGCAGGCCGCCGGCGAAGTGGAAGTCCTCCATCAGGTACGTCTGGCCGCCGGGCCGTACGTTCGCGAGCACGGGGACCGTGCGGGCGATGCGGTCGAAGTCGTCGAGGGTGAGGCGGACGCCCGCCCGGCCGGCCATCGCGATCAGGTGGATCACGGCGTTGGTGGAGCCGCCGAGGCCGAGGACGGTCGTCACCGCGTCCTCGAAGGCGTCGGCGGTGAGGATGGCGGAGAGTCTGCGGTCCTTGTGGACTTGTTCAACGATCCTCATGCCGGATGCCGCGGCCATCCGATCGTGCCCGGAGTCCACGGCGGGGATGCTCGACGCGCCCGGGACGGTCACACCGAGCGCCTCGGCGGCCGCCGTCAGCGTGGACGCCGTACCCATGGTCATGCAGTGACCGGGCGAGCGGGCGAGACCGCTCTCCAGCTCGGTCATCTCGCAGTCCCCGATGAGCCCGGCGCGCTTGTCGTCCCAGTACTTCCACATGTCGGTGCCGGAGCCGAGGACCTCATTGCGCCAGTGGCCCGGCAGCATGGGCCCGGCGGGCACGAAGACGGCCGGCAGATCGACGGAGGCGGCCCCCATCAGCAGGGCGGGCGTGGACTTGTCGCAGCCGCCCATCAGCACGGCCCCGTCGACGGGGTAGGACCGCAGCAGCTCCTCGGTCTCCATCGCGAGCATGTTGCGGTAGAGCATCGGGGTCGGCTTCTGGAAGGTCTCGCTCAGCGTGGAGACCGGGAATTCGAGCGGGAAACCCCCGGCCTGCCACACCCCCCGCTTCACGGCCTGCGCACGGTCGCGCAGATGCACATGACAGGGGTTGATGTCGCTCCACGTGTTGAGGATCGCGATGACCGGCTTGCCCAGGTGCTCCTCGGGCAGATAACCGAGCTGGCGGGTGCGGGCCCGGTGGCTGAAGGAGCGCAGACCCGACGAGACGCCGCTGCCGTACCACTGGTGGCTTCTGAGGTCCTCGGGCCGTCTGCGCTGCTCGTCGTGGCTGTTCATATGGACCATCCGGCGGCTATCGCGGCGACCTCGGCGCGCTCGCTCTCGGGCAGCGGCTTGCTCGGCGGGCGGACGTCACGGCGGCACAGCCCGAGCGAGGCCAGGGCCTCCTTGACCACGGTGACGTTGTTCGCGGAGGCGTTGGCCGCGCGCAGCTCCTCGAAGCGGCGGATCTGCTCCCAGACCTTCATGGCGGCCGGGTAGTCGCCGGATCGAAGCGCTTCGATCATGTTCAGCGAAACGGACGGGGCGACGTTCACGAGCCCCGAGGTGAAGCCCGTGGCACCGGCCGAGAAGTACGAGGGCGCGTACGGCTCGGCGAGCCCGGCCACCCACACGAACCGTTCAAGGCCCGCGTCCCGGGCGAAGGCGGCGAAACGTGCGGCGTCCGGAACGGCGTACTTCACCCCGATGACGTTCGGGCACACATCGGCGAGCTCGGCGAGCCGCGCCCCCGCGAGCAGCGGATTACGGATGTAGGGAACGACGCCCAGTTCGGGCACGGACTCGGCGATGGCCCGGTGGTAGTCGACCCAGCCGCCCTCCGACACATACGGATGCACGGGCTGGTGGACCATCACCATCTGCGCACCGAGCGCGCGAGCGTGCCGCGCCGAGGCGACGGCGGTCGGCACGTCATGTCCGACACCAACGAGAACAACCGCCCGGTCCCCGGTCTCCTCGATGGTCAACTCGGTGACGAGCTGCCGCTCTTCGGGTGTCAGGGCGTAGAACTCACCGGTGTTGCCGTTCGGCGTGAGGGTCTTCACCCCGCCGTCGAGCAGCCGACGCAGCAGGGCCCGGTGGGTGTCGCGGTCGATCGTGCCGTCCTCGGCGAACGGAGTCACGGGGATCGCCACGACCTCGGCGAGCGCCGCCCGCTGGGTCTCGTACGTCGCTGTCATTCCTGTTCATCCTCTTCCTGGCCCTGGGGGAAGGCCCGTTGCACGAACGACGCGATATGGGCGTGCAGCGCGCCGGCCGCGCCATCGGCGTCACCGTCGAGGGCGAGCCGCAGGATCTCCCGGTGCTCGTTCGCCTCGCGCTCCCAGGACGGGTCGGCGGCCCAGGCGACCGCCGAGACCAGGGCGGCCTGGTCGCGTACTTCGTCGAGCATCCGGCCGAGCAGCGGATTGCCGCAGGACACGTACAGGGCGCGGTGGAACTCCCGGTTGGCCAGGGAGCGTTCGGCGGTGTCGGCGGCTTCGTCGGCTCGCGTCAGCGCGTCCCGCGCGGCGGCGAGCGACGCCTCGCGCCGTACGGTCCGCCGCAGCGCCTCCGGTTCGAGGAGCAGCCGCACGTCGTACACCTCGCGCGCCATGTCCGCGTCCACCATGCGCACCGTGACGCCCTTGTACTGGTTCATCACGACGAGCCCGGTACCGGCCAGGGTCTTGAGCGCCTCGCGCACGGGCGTCTTGGACACCCCGAACTGTGCGGCGAGCTCGGTCTCGACCAGGGCCTGTCCCGGGGTCAACTGCCCGGTGAGGATGCGGTGTTTGATCCCCTCCAGCACGAACTGCGTGCGGGACGGGATCGGGGTGGGCACAGAGGTCATGCGCGCCTCTCGGATCTCACGTGTCGGATCGCGGGCTTCCGATCGCGTGTATCGGATCTCGCATATCGCGTCTCATATATGACGTACGAAGTACGACGGGTTGAAGGTAGGAGCGCTCCTGTGTTTCGTCAACGCTTCTGACAAAAGAAGTTGGAGTGACCGGTGAGTCGGCCCTCGGTGTCAGAAGCTGCGTCAGAGGCTCGCGATGCCGCCCTCGCGGGCGGTGGTGGTCCGGCCGCCGAAGACGACGCCGGCGCGCTCGGTGGCGGACTCCGGGGTGAGCGTCGGCCCCACATGGGTGACCAGCAACTCCCGTACGCCGGCCTCCTTGGCCACGGCGCCGGCGTCCTCGGGCGTGAGATGCACCTGGCGTTCGCTTCCGCGATGCCGGTCGATGTCGGCCTCACAGAGGAACAGGTCGGCGCCGGCGGCGAGTTCGGTGAGCGCCGGGCAGGGACCACTGTCTCCGGAGTACGCGAAAACGCTCCCGTCGCACTCGGCCCGCAGCCCGTACGCCTCGGTGTCGTGCACGACGGCACGCGTACGAAGGCGCAGTTCGCCCACGCGCGTGTCATGCCCGTCGTGCAGGGTCCGGAGGTCGAAGACCCCGCTCAGGAACCCGGGATCCCGCTGCCCGAAGAACCCGGCGAGCCGCTGCCCGAGCTCGGGCGGCCCGTACACGGGAAGGGGGGCGGAGGGGGTGAGCCCGCCGTACGCCAGCCCGTAGACGGCGGAGAGGAGGTCGGCACAGTGATCCGCGTGCAGATGCGAGATCCAGATCGCGTCCAGCCGCGCCGGATCCGTATGCCTCTGCAATTCGGCGAAGCTCCCGGGCCCGGCGTCGACCCACACCTCGGCACCCCCGCCGCTCAGCAGATAGCCGGAGCAGGGGCGGCCGGGCCCCGGGTGGGGGGAGGCGGTGCCGAGGACGGTGAGGGCGAGAGACATGCGGGGAGCGTACGGAACGGCAGCACCGCGGGCTCCCCTTTTTCCGGCGCTCCAGGGCGCTGCGGCACCGGGCGTGTCGCGCGCGCCGCCACTCCGCCGGCTCCTCAGGTGTCCGCGTACACCACAGCTCGGCGACTTCTCAGGCGCCTGTATGTGCCGGTGCCCTACGGCTTCCAGCCGGGGTCGCGGCCGCTGAGCCCGATCACCCGGTCGAGCAGCGGTGCGTCGTCCGGCACCGGCACCACGGGCCCGAAGAGGCCCCCGTCCCTGCTCGGATCCTCGGCCGCGCTGGCGAGGAGCCCCTGCGACGCCTGGAGGGCAGCGGCATCGGGCTCGTACTCCTGGCCGGTGGCACGGGCGAGATCCCACCCGTGCACCACCAGCTCGTCGGCGGCGACGGCGGCCGCCACCGCACCGGGCAGGGAGACCCCGCCCGCCCGGGTCTCACCCGTCCAGGCGGCCGGGTCGCGCCAGGCCTCGGCGAGCTCGTCGAGCGCCTTGGGCAGGGCCTCGCGCCAGCCGGGCTCGATGTCGGGCACGAAGGAGCCCGGGCTGGTGGCCGTCGTAGGGCCCAGGTCCTTGCGCGCGGCGTCGCGGAAGGCGATGACCAGCCCGGCCACATGCCCGAGCATGTTGTGCACCGCGAGCCCCGGACAGGGGGTCACGCCGTCGAGCTGCTCCTCGGTCACGCCCTGCGCGAGGCGCGCCACGATCAGGGCCTGCGGCCCGAGGTCGAAAGTCTGGCCGGTCATCCACGTCTCCTCAGCACTCAGCACGCGTGTCCACTGACGGGGTAGACCCAGGCGGCGCGCAAAACTCATCGCTTCCGCACTCACTGCTTGCGCACTCATCGCTTGCACGCTCATCGCATGCACCGCGATGAGGCGCCGTCGCGTCCGTCGGGAATGGTTGCAGCAGCTCACAGTGACATCCATCACGTCGACATCCGGCATCAACGCGGTTCGGTAGTACATGACGCCTGGGCGATATAGCCAGACTTGCCGTCTGGAATCCGACATACGGCGCACATGATCCAATGGCATGCATCCCGCCCGCTTCTTTCACCCCGCCCGCCGGGCACAGGGGGGCTTCTGACGGAGTGCCAGACCCTGCCGCGCGCCGGTGAGCCGCGTCAGCACACCCGTGCGCCCGATTCAAGGCCGTTCGTGGACTACGAGGCCGGGTAGTAGTAGCGCTCGTTGCCGCTCACTCACTCAGGTTTTAACAATGACGGCCCCACAAGGCGTCACCGCAGCTCAGGCACAGCGTCCATGCCGAGCCGGCCCACCGGAGGCGCACCCGCGACGACGGAGCGAGGTCACCATGAGGAAGCACCGTAGGAAGACGCGCCACCGGAAGATAACCATCGCTGCTGTCGTGGTGAGCGCGCTGGCGCTACCGACCGCCGCCATGGCCTGTATGAACCATCAGGGCAGCCAGGGTGCCGAGTCGTACGGCGGCCAGTGGCAGAACTGGAGGAACACGTCCTCGCAGGAGCGGTGGAAGAACGGCGAGTGGACGTCGCGGCCCTCGGCATCCGCTTCGGCTTCGGCTTCGCAGACAGCCACCGCGCCCGCCACGACAGCACCCACCGCGTCCAAGACCCCCGCCCGGAAGGCAACCGCGGCACCCACCGCAACCGCCTCGAAGGCGGCCACGGCACCCAAGGCGTCCTCGGCCGCCCCTGCCACGGCGGCCCCGGCAGCCTCCAGCGCCGTGGCTCGCATCGTGGCCCTGGTCAACAGCGAGCGCAGCAAGGTCGGCTGCTCTCCGCTGACCTTGAACGCGAAGCTCGCGAAGGCCGCCCAGGCGCACAGCGTGGACATGGCGAGCCACCAGAACATGTCGCACACGGGCTCCGACGGTTCGGATCCGGGCACACGGATCACGCGTGCCGGCTACATCTGGAGTTCCTACGGCGAGAACGTCGCGTACGGATACTCGACCCCCGAGCAGGTCATGGCGGGCTGGATGTCCAGCCCCGGCCACAAGCGCAACATCCTGGACTGCGGTTACAAGGAGATCGGCGTCGGCCTCGCGCAGCCCGGCAGCTACTGGACGCAGGACTTCGGCACGGCCCGCTGACCGCTCACGCCGGCCTCCGTCCCCGTTGCGACGTACCTGCCCCTGATCCGGGGCCGAAGGCTCCAGGCACCCCCACCTGGAGCCTTCGGCCCGGCTTAGACAGCAACGGTTTCCGCCAGGCCGGGTAAGGCACATGCCCGATCCCCCGGCGGCCGCCTTAGGACCACGATCACCTGCCATGACATGGACGGTGGCGCGTGTTCTCAGTGACCGCAACGCGGGGTTGTACCTGACCGGAGTCGTGGTCTCCGGTTTCGGATCGTCGGCGATGTGGCTGGCCTCGGGCATCTGGGTCAAGGACCTGACGGGCTCGAACGGCCTGGCGGCCCTCTGCGTCTTCGCGCTCTGGGCCCCCACACTCATCGGCCCTCTCCTCGGCACTCTGGCGGACCGCACCCGCCGCCGCCCACTCCTGATCACCACGAACCTGGCCCTGGCCGCGCTCCTCCTCGCCCTCTTCGCCGTGGACACCCCGGACCGCCTGTGGATCCTCTTCACGGTGCTGCTCCTCTACGGCGCGGCAGGCGTCGTCCAGGACGCGGCGGAGTCGGCGCTGCTGGCCACCGCGGTCGACAAGACCCTGCTCGGCGACTTCAACGGCCTGCGCATGACGGCCAACGAGGGCATGAAGCTGTTGGCTCCCCTGGCCGGGGCGGGTCTGTACGCGGCGTACGGCGGTGCGCGGGTCGCGCTGCTGGACGCGGTGACGTTCGCGCTGGCGGCGGGCGTGTGCGCGCTGCTACGAGTCCAAGAGCCCCCGCCCCCCGAAGCCACCCCTGCCGCCTGGCGAACCCGCACGGCCGAGGGCGCCCGCTTCGTCTGGGACCACCCCCGCCTCCGCCCCCTGGTCCTGGCCGGCGGTACGACCATGCTCTTCGCGGGCCTCAACGGCGCGACGATCTACGCCGTGGCCGAGGGCCTGGGCCACTCCCCCACGTACGTGGGTCTCCTCTACGTCGTCCAGGGCGCCGGCTCGGTGACGATCGGCCTGGTCTGCGGCCCCCTCCTGCGCCGGCTGGGCGAACGCCGTTTCGCCGGGTACGGGATCGCTCTCACGGCCACCGCGGTGGCGCTCCGCTCGGTCCCTTCCGATCCCCTGACCCTCGTCTCCTGCGCCGCCGTGGGTGTCGGTCTCCCCTGCGTTCTGATCGCGACGTACACCGCGGTCCAGCGGGAGACTCCGGCCCATCTCCTGGGCCGCACCACCGCCACCGCGAACACCCTTCTCTACGCTCCCAACGCCCTCGGCCTGGCCGCCGGCGCCGCCCTGGTCGAACTGATCGACTACCGCCTCCTCTTGGCCACCCTGGGCCTCACCCGCCTCCTCACCCTGCCCCCTCTGCTCCGCGACACCCCCTCCGCACCACCGCCCTAAAGCACTTCCTCGCCCCCGCCGCCCCTACCCGTCCCATCCCGTTCCTGGGGGCTCCGCCCCCAGACCCCCAAAAGATTGCGCCGTTCCCCGCGCCCCTGAAATGACCGGGGTTGTTCGTCGTCTGCGGGGCGGTGGGGGCTGGGCGCGCAGTTCCCCGCGCCCCTAAAAACACCCCCCGGAACCGTTCGACGCACGGCACCGCCCACCCCCAGCCGACACACACCCGCACCCGGCGACGCACGACGGCCCCACCCACCCCCACCCGCTACGACGGCGGCGCAGTCGGCGACGCACAGAAGGGGCCGTGTCGGTACGTCCAGCCCGTCGCATACGTGGTTATGGGCAAGTTCATGCTGTGGCAGCAGGCAGTAATGCCCACCGGCGACGGGCTGGACGTACCGGCGCGGCCCCGACCCACCCCCACGCCACCGAACCACCGAACCGCCCCCTCACCCCAGCCCCGCCACCGCCACCCCCACAGCCCGCAGATCCCCATCAGACGCCAACCCGGCGTGATACAGCCGAAGTTCCGTCGCGCCCAGCGAAGCCGCGCGCTCCGCGTCCGCGGCGAGCGCGCCCGGCCGGCCCCCCATCCCCGACACCACGGTGAAGTTGGCGGCCAGCACGCTGCCCTCCCGCGCCGCCTCCGCGAAGGGAGTCAACAGCCCGGCACCACCGGTGCACGGCACGACCACCCCATCCGCCACGGACAGGATGTGCCCGGGGTCGACCCCGGCGTTCGCACCGCAGTGGTACGACACCGGATCCGCGTGCAGCAGCACCTGGAACCCGCCCGGCGCAGCCGCCCGTACCGCCGAGACCGCCGCCTCCTGGAGCGTACGAGCCACCCCGTCACGCCACACACGCGTAGCCCCCGCGGCCCCCGCCCCGAGCAGCTTCTCGACCCCCGCCCACCCACCGTCCGACGGCGCCCCCCGCCACACCGGCTCCAGAGCCCCCCGTACGGCGGCCGCCAACTCCCGCCCGTCAAGCCCCTGTTCCGCGTAACCGTCGAGGCACACCGCACAGAAGCACAGCGACATCAGGTACTGCCCGGCATCCCCGAGCCCCACCCCGCCGATCTTGTCGTGCGCGTGCAGATGCGCCAGCCCGTACCACCCCAGCGACTCCAGCTCCGTACCACGAGCCCCCGGCCGTACCGCCGCCTCCGCCGCGAGGCCGACCAGATAGTCCCGCGTCCCGGGCTGCGCGATGCACGGCGCCCAGGGATACCGGTCCCCATACGCGTTGACCACGGAAGTGGACGGATGCTCGGCCCCCATACGGGAGTTGTGCGCGAGAACCACCCAGGTGTGGACCTCGAGCCCGGCATCGGCAAGCTCCGCGGCAGCGGCCCCGTAGGCGTCGCCCTCTGCCCAGCTCCCCGCCGCGTACGGCCTGATCCGGCGCCCCTCCCACCGTGACTCGTCCACGGGGTAGAGCACGGCCGCGTGCTCGGCGGTGACGATCCGATGCCGAGGGTGCCGCGGCGTCAACGCCCGCGTCGAGTGGTACGCGGACGCGAGCGTCACCTGCCGTATCCCGAGCCCGGCGATCCGGGAGGCGGCCTCCGGATCCCCGTTGACATCCCACGGGTACAAGAACGCGGACGTCTTCACACACCCTCCTCAAGCAAGGCGTACCCACGCTCGATCAACTGCGCGAGCTGTTTGACATGGTCCTCGGCCGGCTCGTGCAACGGCGGCCGCACCTCCCCCACGTCCAGCCCCCGCAACCGCACCCCCGCCTTGACGAGCGAGACGGCGTACCCACGCCCCTGCGCCCGCAGATCGACGAACGGCCGGTAGAAGCCGTCGAGCAGCCGGTTCACCACATCGTCGTCCCCGGCGTTGAGCGCCGCGTGAAAGGCCAGCGCGATCTCCGGGGCGAAGCAGAACACGGCGGACGAGTACAGCGTGATCCCGATACCCCGGTACGCGAGCCCGGTCAGTTCCGCCGTCGGCAGCCCGTTGAAGTACAGGAAATCTCCCGGGACCTCACTCCGCACCGCGCTCACGATCCGCTGCATCAGGTCAAGGTCACCGACCCCGTCCTTGAACCCGATGATTCCCTCGCTCCGGGCCAGTTCGACCACGGTCTCGGGCGTGAACACGGCGTTGTCGCGCTGATAGACGATGACGTCCAGTGAGGTGGCCGCGGCGACCTCCCGGTAGTGCCGCAGCAGCCCCTCCTGTCCGGCCACGACGAGATACGGCGGCATGGCGAGCAGCCCGTCGGCCCCGGCATCCTCCGCGAGCCGCGCGTACCGCACGGCGAGCGCGGTCCCGTACCCCGCCCCCGCGACGACCGGCACCCGCCCCGCCGCCGCCTCCACGGCCACCCGCACACACGCCTCGAACTCCTCGGGCGTGAGCGCGTGGAACTCGCCGGTCCCGCAGCACGCGAAGACGGCCGCGGCGCCCGCCTCGACTCCGCGCCGCACATGCTCCCGGTAGACGTCGAGGTCGACGGAGCCGTCGGGGCCGTACGCGGTGACAGGGAAGAACAACGGACCGCTGGGGATACTCAGTCGAGCGGCGAGAGGGGCTGAGGTCACGGGCTCTCCCTAAAACGGTGCTCAGCGGTGCACGTTTCTGATCCACGTCTATATTTCTGAACGCGACCACGCTAAGACGCGACCTTGGGGCCGGTCAAGCACACAAACTCGCAACACGGCAGCGGATTCACCACCTCCGCGCGACACTTGACGCGGCAGGTCACCGCTCCTTAGCGTGTCCATGGATGTGAATGCCGTACATGAATACGTCCACTACGGCCACCCGACGCGGCACGACATGACACATCGCCCCGCACCGAGGAGAGACACCCGCATGCCCGCTCCCCGCACCGTTCTGCTCACCGGCGCCGCCGGCGGACTCGGCACCCTGATGCGGGGGCTGCTGCCGAAGTACGGCTACGAGCTGCGCCTCCTCGACCTGCTGCCCATCGAGGGCGAGCCGGACGCGATCACCGCCGATCTCTCCGACCGGGCGGCGCTGCGCGAAGCGGTACGAGGCGTCGACGCGATCATCCACCTCGCCGGCATCTCCCTGGAAGCGTCCTTCGACAAGATCGTCAAGGCGAACATCGAGGGGACGTACAACCTGTACGAGGCCGCGCGCGAGGAAGGCGTACGGCGGATCGTCTTCGCCTCCTCCAACCACGCGGTGGGCTTCACCCCGCGCCCGCGGGGAGAGGCTCCCTTCGGCGACAGCGACCTGATCCCCATCGACACCCCGCACCGCCCGGACACCTTCTACGGTCTGTCCAAGTCCTTCGGCGAGGACCTGGCCCAGCTCTACTGGGACAAGTACGGCCTGGAGACGGTCTCGGTCCGCATCGGCTCCTGTTTCGCGGAGCCCACCAGCGTGCGCATGCTCTCGGTCTGGATGAGCCCGGAGGACGGCGCGCGCCTCTTCCACGCGGCACTGACCGCCGAGGACGTACGGCACACGGTCGTCTACGGCTCGTCCGCCAACACCCGCCTGTGGTGGGACCTGTCGACCGCGCGGGCGCTGGGCTACGAGCCGCGGGACGACTCCGAGCCGTACGCCGAGAAGCTCATCGCCGAGCAGGGCGAGCTCGACCCCGACAACCCGGACCACGCCCACCTGGGCGGCCACTTCACGACGCACCCGCCGATCTGGCCGTACTGACAGCGCGGCGAGAACCGGAAAACACGGCGGGCGGGCACCGAACGGGCCCGCCCGCTCCCGTGTTCGGGCACGAACCCTGCCCGATCCCACCTCCCCCTCGACTCCGCCCCAGGTCCGCCGCGGGCACCCGCACCGCGAAACGGGCACAGCCGGGCACCATCGGGCACGCAACAGGCCTGGTCAGTGGCCGATACCCGCTGTAGAACTTCCCTCAAGGGCCGCACAGGGCCCGAACGGGCAGTGCGCGACGGAGCGCGAGGGAGCAGGTGACGACCATGACGGCGATGACGGCGGAGGAACGACAGCGCGAGATCGTCCGGGCCGCGCGCCGCACGGGATCGGTCGACGTCACCGTGCTCGCCGCCGAGCTGGGCGTCGCGAAGGAGACCGTACGGCGCGATCTGCGCACCCTGGAGGACCACGGTCTGGTGCGCCGCACGCACGGCGGCGCCTATCCCGTGGAGAGCGCCGGCTTCGAGACGACGCTCGCCTTCCGCACCACGAGCCATGTGCCCGAGAAGCGCCGGATCGCCGCCGCGGCCGCCGAGCTGCTCGGGGACGCCGAGACGGTCTTCGTCGACGAGGGGTTCACTCCCCAGCTCATCGCCGAGGCACTGCCCAGGGACCGCCCGCTGACCGTGGTCACCGCGTCCCTGGCCACGGCGGGCGCGCTCGCCGAGGCCGACCACACCAGCGTCCTGCTGCTCGGCGGCCGGGTCCGCCCCGGCACGCTCGCGACCGTGGACCACTGGACGACGAAGATGCTCGCCGGCTTCGTCATCGACCTGGCGTACATCGGCGCCAACGGCATCTCCCGCGAACACGGCCTCACCACCCCCGACCCGGCGGTCAGCGAGGTCAAGGCACAGGCGATCCGGGCCTCCCGGCGCACGGTCTTCGCGGGCGTGCACACCAAGTTCGGCGCGGTCAGCTTCTGCCGTTTCGCCGACATCAGCTCCCTGGAGGCGATCGTCACGAGCACGCTGCTCCCGGCGTCCGAGGCACACCGCTACTCACTCCAGGGCCCGCAGGTCATCCGAGTCTGACAACCCAACCCACCACTTCCATAGCGTCCGGTTCCATAGCGTCCGGAAACCCAACTCACGTACTCCGTAGGGCACCCCCACGCCCCAACACACCCCTATTTCTCCCCATACGTCCAGGAGTGATCCATGCGAACCCCGAGCCGACGGAGGCCGCGCGCACTGCTCGCCGCGGCCGCCGCAGGGACGCTGCTCACCCCGCTGCTCTCCGGATGCTGGACCGGAGCGGGCGGCGCGGGCTCCGGAGGCAACTCCATCAACGTCCTGATGGTCAACAACCCCCAGATGGTGGAGTTGCAGAAGCTCACCAAGGCCCACTTCACCAAAGAGACCGGCATCAAGGTGAACTTCACCGTCCTGCCGGAGAACGACGTCCGCGACAAGATCAGCCAGGACTTCGCCAACCAGGCGGGCCAGTACGACGTCGCCACACTGTCCAACTACGAGATACCGATCTACGCCAGGAACGGCTGGCTGCACGAGATGGACTCGTACGTACGCCAGGACAGCGGGTACGACGAGCAGGACATCCTCACCCCCATGCGGCAGTCCCTGACGGCCGACGACGGGAAGCTCTACGGGCAGCCCTTCTACGGCGAATCGTCCTTCCTGATGTACCGCAAGGACGTGTTCGCCAAGAAGGGCCTGACGATGCCCGCGCATCCCACCTGGGAGCAGGTGGGCGAGCTCGCCGCCGAGGTCGACGGCGCCGAGTCCGACATGCGGGGCATCTGCCTGCGCGGCCTGCCGGGCTGGGGCGAACTCATGGCACCGCTCACCACCGTCGTGAACACCTTCGGCGGCACCTGGTTCGACAAGAACTGGAAGGCGCGCCTTGACTCCCCCGAGTTTGAAAAGGCGACGAAGTTCTACGTAGACCTCGTGCGGCGGCACGGCGAGTCCGGCGCCGCCCAGTCCGGCTTCGCCGAGTGCCTCAACAACATGACGCAGGGCAAGACGGCCATGTGGTACGACGCCACATCCGCCGCGGGCCTGCTGGAGGCGGCCGACTCCCCGGTCAAGGGCAAGCTCGGCTACGTACCCGCGCCGGTCGAGAAGACCAAGTCCTCCGGCTGGCTCTACACCTGGGCGTGGGGCCTGCAGAAGGCCTCCCACAACTCGGACAAGGCCTGGAAGTTCATCTCCTGGGCCTCCAGCAAGCAGTACGAGCAGCTGGTCGGGGACACGACCGGCTGGTCCAACGTCCCGGCGGGCAAGCGCGCCTCGACGTACACGAACGCCGCCTACCGCAAGGAGGCCGCGGCCTTCCAGGACATGACCCGCGAGGCCATCGAGGGAGCCCGGCCCCGCGACCCGGGGGTACAGCCGCGACCCGCGCCCGGCATCCAGTTCGTCGGCATCCCCGAGTTCACCGATCTCGGCACCAAGGTCTCGCAGGAGATCAGCGCGGCCATCGCCGGACGCCAGTCCGTCGACTCGGCCCTGAGGAAGTCCCAGAAACTCGCCGAGAAGATCTCCAAGGAGTACGAGGGACGATGACCGCAGCGACGACAGCCCCGATGGCCACCACATCGGTACGCGCCACCCGCAGGCCCTCCGGCCGACTGCGCGCCTGGGCCACCCGCGCCCCGCTCCTCCCCGCCCTGATCTTCATGATCGCCGTGACCCAGCTCCCCTTCGTGGCCACGCTGGTGATCTCCTTCTTCGACTGGAACGCCCTCTACCCGAACGCCCGCCACTTCACGGGCTTCGGCAACTACTCGGACGTACTCACCGACGCGGACCTGCGCCACTCGGTCTGGACGACGATCCTGCTGACCGTGACCGTGGTCCTGGTCAGCCTGATCCTGGGCCTGGGTCTGGCCCTGCTCCTGGACCGGAAGTTCCGCGGCCGGGGCATCGTCCGCACCCTCCTCATCGCCCCCTTCCTGGTGGTCCCGGTGGCGGCGGCGCTGCTCTGGAAGCATGTGCTCTACAACCCTGAATACGGCCTGCTCAATGGGTTGTTGCACTACGTGGGCGGACCACAGCCCGACTGGATCTCGAACACCCCGCTGCTCGCGGTCGAGGCCTCCCTGGTCTGGCAGTGGACGCCGTTCATGATGCTGATCCTGCTGGCCGGACTGCAGAGCCGCTCCCACGAACAGATCGAGGCGGCCCGGGTGGACGGCGCGAGCGACTGGCAGGTCTTCCGCCATCTGACCCTCCCCCACCTGCGCCGCTACCTGGAACTGGGCGCGCTCCTGGGCTCGATCTACATCGTCCAGAACTTCGACGCGGTCTTCACCCTCACGTCCGGCGGCCTGGGCACGGCGAACCTCCCCTACACCGTCTACCAGAGCTTCTACCAGGCCCACGAGAACGGCCTCGCCTCGGCCGCGGGCGTCCTGGTCGTCATCGGCTCGATCATCATCGCGACCTTCGCGCTCCGCGTCGTGTCGTCCCTGTTCCGCGAGGAGGTGTCCCGCGCATGAGCGACATCGCCGTACGCGTCCGTGCCCGCCGAGAAGGCCGGGGAAGCCGGGGCGCGAGCCTCGGCCTGGTGGCCTGGCTGGCCGGGATCGTCTTCTTCCTCCCCATCGCCTGGATGGCCCTGACGTCGTTCCACTCGGAGTCGGACGCGGCGACCAACCCGCCGTCCTTCGGCGCCGCCCTCACCCTGGACGGCTACCGCGAGTTCTTCGGCACGGGAGGCGGAGCGAGCCCGTGGCCCGCGCTGATCAACTCGACGGTGGCGTCGACGGTCTCGACGATCTGCGTCCTCCTCCTGGCCTTCCCGGCGGCGTACGCGCTCTCGATCCGCCCGGTGAAGAAGTGGACGGACGTCCTGTTCTTCTTCCTGTCGACAAAGATGCTGCCGGTGGTAGCGGGGCTTCTCCCGATCTACCTCTTCGCGAAGAACACGCACATGCTGGACAACATCTGGCTCCTGGTCATCCTCTACACCTCCATGAACCTGCCGATCGCGGTGTGGATGATGCAGTCGTTCCTCGCCGAGGTCCCGGTGGCGGTCATCGAGGCGGCCCAGATAGACGGCGCGAGGCTCCCCACGATCCTCGCCCGCGTGGTCGCCCCCATAGCCCTGCCGGGCATCGCCGCCACGGCCCTGATCTGCTTCATCTTCAGCTGGAACGAACTCCTCTTCGCCCGCGTGCTGACGGGTGTCGCCGCCGAGACGGCCCCCGTCTTCCTGACCGGCTTCATCACCAGCCAGGGCCTGTTCCTGGCCAAGGTGTGCGCCGCGTCGCTCGTCATCTCCCTGCCGGTGCTCGCCGCGGGGTTCGCCGCCCAGGACAAGTTGGTCCAGGGCCTGTCCTTGGGAGCCGTGAAATGAAGGCCGCCGTCATCGAGTCCGTGGGCCGCGCCGTCGTCACCGAGGTCCCGGACCCGACGCCGGGCCCCCGCGAGGTCGTCGTCGAGGTCGCCGCCTGCGGCCTCTGCGGCACCGATCTGCACATCCTCCAGGGCGAGTTCGCCCCCAAGCTGCCGATCGTGCCGGGCCACGAGTTCGCGGGCGAGGTGGTCGGGGTGGGCACCCAGGTCACCGAACTCTCGATCGGCGACCGAGTGGCGGTCGACCCCTCCCTCTACTGCTACGAGTGCCGGTACTGCCGTACGGGCCACAACAACCTCTGCGAGCGCTGGGCGGCGATCGGCGTGACGACGGCGGGCGGCGCCGCCCAGTACGCGACCGCCCCCGTGGCGAATTGCGTCAGGCTCCCGGACCACGTCCGCACCCAGGACGCGGCACTCGTCGAACCGCTCTCCTGCGCGGTACGCGGCTACGACGTCCTGAACTCCCGCCTCGGCGCGCACGTCCTGATCTACGGCTCCGGAACGATGGGCCTCATGATGCTGGAGCTCGCCAAGCGCACCGGCGCCGCGAGCGTGGACATCGTGGATCTCAACCCGCAGCGACTGGCCACCGCGCAGCTGCTCGGCGCCTCCGCCTCGGCGGCGAACCCGGACGAGCTGGACCGCCCGCAGGGCTGGGACCTGGTCATCGACGCGACGGGCAACGCCGCGGCGATCCAGGACGGCCTCGACCGGGTCGCCAAGGCCGGCACCTTCCTCCAGTTCGGCGTCGCCGACTACGCGACGCGGGTGACGATCGACCCGTACCGCATCTACAACCAGGAGATCACTATCACCGGTTCGATGGCGGTCCTGCACAGCTTCGAACGTGCGGCGGAGCTCTTCGCCACGGGTGTTCTGGACCCCTCCGTCTTCATCAGCGACCGCCTCCCCCTGACGAGCTATCCCCAGGCACTGGAACAGTTCGCATCTGGCGTGGGCCGCAAGATAGTCGTGGTGCCGTAAGCCTTTGTCGCCCCCGCCGCCCCTACCCGTCCCATCCCGTTCCTGGGGGCTGCGCCCCCAGACCCCCCTAAAAGATTGCGCAGTTCCCCGCGCCCCTTTTAGGGGCGCGGGGAACTGCGCAATCTTTTGGACCAGCCCCCACCCACCCGCAGACGACACACAACCGATCGGGGTCGAAGGGGCAGAGCCCCTGGGGATGGGACGGGTAGGGGCGGCGGGGGCGAAAAGGCCCTCCTCAGACTCATCCTTGGGTAAGGGAACGGTAAAGCGGCCCCGCTCGTTACCTCAGGCATGACAGCTATGACCCCCGGCTCGAACATCCCTCTCCCCGTCACCCACGTGACGGTGGACGTCGCCGCCCCGGTGCGGCTCGACGTATCGGGCCTGCTGCTCACCGCCGACGGCAAGGTGCGCTCCGACGACGACTTCATCTTCTACAACCAGCCCGCGGGCCCCGGCGTCACCTACCGCTCGGGCGGCGGCACCGCCCCGGACGCGATCACGGTCGACACAACCGCCGTCCCCCCGGGCATCGAGAAGATCGTCGTCACCGCAAGCCCGGACGCACCGGGCCAGACCTTCCAGGGCATCGAACCCACCGCCACGATCCGCAACGCGACCGACAGCGCGGTATTGGCGACGTTCACCCCACCGCAGCTCGGCACCGAGACGGCCCTGGTGATCGTCGAAATCTACCTCCGCAACGGCGCGTGGAAGGCCCGAGCCGTCGGCCAGGGCTACGCGAACGGCCTCGCGGGCATCGCCACGGACTTCGGCGTCTCGGTGGAGGAGCCGGCGCCGACCCCTGTCGCACCCCCGGTCCAGGCCCCCGTAACCCCGCCCCCGCCGCTGGACCCCCGCCTCACCGCCCCGCCGGCCCCGCCCGCACCCCCGGCGCCCGCCGCCGCCCCCGCGCCCGCAGCCTCCGGAAAGATCAACCTGGACAAGGGCCGGGTGAGCCTCCAGAAGAACCAGACCGTCTCCCTGGTCAAGGGCGGCCGCCCGCTCCTCTCCCAGGTCAAGATGGGCCTCGGCTGGGAGCCCGCGTACCGCGGCAAGGACATCGACCTGGACGCCTCGGTCATCGCGTACGGCCCGCAGCGCAACCACATCGACAGCTGCTACTTCGGCAAGCTCTCCATCGTGAACGGCGCGATCAAGCACTCCGGCGACAACCTCACGGGCGAGGGCGGCGGCGACGACGAGGTGATCGTCGTGGACCTCGGCCGCCTCCCCCAGGACGTCACCGGCCTGGTCTTCACGGTCAACTCCTTCTCCGGCCAGAAGTTCACCGAGGTCGCCAAGGCCTACTGCCGACTGCTGGATGCCGCCACCGGCGAGGAACTGGTCCGCTTCGACCTCACCAACGCCGAGCCCCAGACCGGCGTGATGATGGCCAAGATGATCAAGCAGTTCTCCGGTGAGTGGGAGATGACGGCCCTGGGCGACTTCGTGAAGTCCCGCACGGTCCGCGGCATGGTGAAGCCGGCGGCCCAAGCGCTCTGACCGTTCGCACGGAGGCACGCAAGAGGCAGACGGCGGTGGGGACTTGAGGTCACCACCGCCGTGCTTCATGTTCCGGCCTCCTACGGACGCAAGCCCTCCGTCAGCAGCGAGAGATACCGGCGGATGTGCTTCCCCTGCCCGTTCGCCAGTTCCGACGCGGTGGCCACGCCGTGCGCGAGCCGCAGCACCTCGATCGGCTCCACGTCCGCCCGCAGGGTCCCCTCCCGCTGAGCGGCCTCGACCAGCCGGGTGGCGGCGGCCTTCACCGAGGTCCCGCACGCGGTCAGTACGGCGGAACTCCCGTCGGTGACGGCCGAGCCGAGCAGTGTCTTGAGCCCGCGGACCTGGATCATCCCCTCGCTCAGCTCGTTCAGCCACTCCACCAGGGCCTCGCCGGGTGGCAGCTCCGCCGCGATCTCGTCCGCGCGCACGGCGATCGCGTCGATGCTGTCCACGTACACGGCCTCCAGCAGGGCCCGCCGGGTGGGAAAGTGCCGGTAGAGGGTCCCTGACCCCACCCCGGCCCGCTTGGCGATGTCGTCGAGGGAGGCGTTCTCCCCGTGCTCGGCGAAGGCGACCGCCGCCTCCTTGAGCAGCCGCTCATAGTTCCGCCGTGCATCCGCCCGCATCGGCTTGACCTGCGTCATTCAGATACTCCTTGCCAACCGGGGACTCTCTCCGTATCTTACCGAGCACTAAACGGAGACAGTCCCCGCTTATCGTGGCGGGCAGTTCGCGCTGCCCGCACACCACTCACCGGGGACACGAGACAGGGAGCATCCCATGTCCACCCCGTCCGCACCGTCCACCTCCAGCCCGTCCCGCTCGGCGGAAGATCACCCGGCCAGGCTCGGCACCGTCCTTCTCGTCATCGTCACCGCCTACCTGATGGTCGGCGTCGACTCCACGGTCGTCAATGTCGCCCTGCCCGACATCCAGAAGGACCTGGACTTCAGCGGCACCGGTCTCTCCTGGGTCCTCAACGCCTACACGCTGGCCTTCGGCGGACTACTCCTCCTCGGCGGCCGGGTCGGCGACATCGCGGGCCGCCGCCGTACACTCACCGTCGGCGTCCTGCTCTTCGCCGCCTCCTCCCTGCTCGGCGGTCTCGCCACCGAAAACGCCTGGCTGCTGGCGGCCCGCGCGCTCCAGGGCGTGGGCGCCGCCCTCGTCGCACCCAGCACCCTCGCCCTGATCACCACCAACTTCCCGGAGGGCCCGCGCCGCCACCACGCCCTCGGCATCTACTCCTCCATGGCGGGCATCGGCGCCTCCATCGGCCTGGTGCTCGGCGGCATGCTCACCTCCTGGGCGTCCTGGCGCTGGGCCCTGCTGATCAACGTACCGATCGGCGTCTCGGTCGCCGTCGCCCTGCCCCGCCGCGTCACCGAGACCCCGCGCCACGCGGGCCGCTTCGACGCGGCGGGGGCACTCACCGGCACGGCCGGGATGACCTCGCTGGTCTACGCGTTCATCCGGGTCTCGGAGGAGGGCTGGAGCGACATCCAGGCGCAGCTCGGGTTCAGTGCGGCGGCGGCCCTGCTCGTGGGCTTCGCCCTGATCGAGTCCCGCGCGGACCAGCCGATCATGCCGCTGCGCCTGTTCGCCAGCCGCAACCGCGCGGGCGGTTACGCGGGCGTCCTGCTGCTGCCCGCCGGCATGTTCGGCGCCTTCTACTTCCTCACCCTGATCTGCCAACAGGTCCTGGACTACAGCCCGCTCCGCGCGGGATTCGCCTTCCTGCCCATGACCCTGGCGATGTTCACGGTCGTGCGATTCGTGCCCCGGCTGCTCGGGCGGCTCGGCGCCAAGCCGGTGCTGCTCACCGGCATGGCCCTGCTGGTCGTCGCGGCCGGGTGGCTGTGGCGGCTGGAGCCCGGCGACGGCTATCTGACCGGCCTGTTCGGGCCGCTGCTGCTGATGGGCGTGGGCGTCGGCCTGAGCTTCATGCCGCTCAACGCGACGATCCTCGCGGGCATCGAACCGCGCGAGGCGGGCGCCGCCTCCGGTCTGCTGCAGACCCTGCAGTGGCTCGGCGGCACCCTCGGCCTCGCCATCCTGGTCACGGTCTTCGGCACGGCGACCCGGCACGCGCACGGCTCCCCGTCCGACATCCTCACCGCCGGAGCGGCCCGCGCGTTCGGCATCGGCTCGCTGATCGCGCTGGCCGCCCTGCTGGTGTCGGCATGCGTGATCACGGGCACCAAGCCGAAGACCACCGCCTAGAACCCCGCCACCCAGAGCCTCACCGTCTAGAACAACGCGCTGTACGCGTTCAGCGCCGGCTGTCCACCCAGGTGGGCGTAGAGCACGGAGGAGTCCCGTCCGATCTCACCCCGCGCCACCAGGTCCACCATCCCGGCCATCGACTTCCCCTCGTACACGGGGTCGGTGACCATCCCCTCGGTGCGCGCCGCGAGACGCATCGCCTCCAGCGTGACCTCGTCCGGAATCCCGTACGTCCCCGCGTGGTACCGCTCGTCCAGCTCGACGTCCGCCTCCGTCAACTCCTTCTGTACGCCGATGAGTTGTCCCGTGCCGTGGGCGATCCGCGCGATCTGCTCACGGGTACGGGCGGGCGCCGCCGACGCGTCGATCCCAAGGACGCGCCGCGGCCGCCCGCCCGCCTCCTCCAGAGCGGCGAACCCGGCGACCATGCCCGCCTGCGTCGACCCGGTCACGGAGCACACCACAACGGTGTCGAAGAAGACGCCCAACTCCCGCTCCTGCTCGGCGACTTCATAGGCCCACCCGGCGAACCCCAGCCCGCCCAGCGGATGATCCGACGCTCCCGCCGGAATGGCGTACGGCTTGCCGCCCGCCTCCTCGACCTCCCGCAGCGCCTGCTCCCAGCTCTCCTTGAACCCGATCCCGAACCCGGCCCGCACGAGCCGTACGTCGGCACCGGCGAGCCGGCTGATGAGGATGTTGCCGACCTTGTCGTACACGGAGTCGGGCCACTCCACCCAACTCTCCTGTATCAGCACGCACTTGAGCCCGGCGCGGGCGGCGCAGGCCGCGACCTGGCGGGTGTGGTTGGACTGCACGCCACCGATCGAGACGAGCGTGTCGCAGCCCTGCGCGAGCGCGTCGGCGACGAGGTACTCCAGCTTGCGGGTCTTGTTCCCGCCGTACGCGACACCGGAGTTGCAGTCCTCCCGCTTGGCCCAGAGCGAGGCACCCCCGAGGCGCTGGGTGAGCCGCTCCAGCGGATGCACGGGGGAGAATCCGAAGAGCAGTGGGTAACGGTCGTATGAGGAAAGGGACATGGTCCGGGCCTGCCTTTCTACAGTGCGGCGTCGGGCAAGTCACCGTATCGCTCGATGACTTCCCGAGCGAAAGCCAGCAAGTCACCCACTCGTTGGCCGCTGGGCTGCATCGAGGTCCATAGCTCCAGGTTCTCCGGACGGTTGTCGTCACGAATTCCGTTCTTGTGGTGCACAGTCTCGACGCGCGGGAGAAGCGCCCGGCCGAGAATCTCCTCCATGACCAGTCGGTGTTCGGGCACCCGCTTCCCGTTGCGCCAGAGGATGCGGTAGCCGTTCTGCAAGCTGTCCTGCACCTTTCGCCCTTCCAGGCGGTTCTTCCCGCGACGCAGCCTGGTGTAGTGCAGGTGGCAGTAGCCACGGCCGCCGCCGTACCTCTCCCGCTCACAACTCTCGTAACTGCACTGGGTACCGCGCCGGGTCCACTCGTATTGGGTTGCCGAAGGCGAGCCGTGCTGATGCCATCGCCGGTAGTGCGTACCGCAGTACCCACGCGCTTTGAGCGGTCTCGAGCAACCCTCGATGTTGCAAGGCCGAGGCGGAGCCACTTTCCTCCCTGAAAGAGCTCCGCCCCCGGTCGGGTCGCCATAAGCGAGCCAACGTTGGTAGTGCAGATTGCAGTACCCCCGCGCCTTGTGCAGGCTCGAGCACTCCTCGATTTCACACAACCTGGTTGTCAACCCGACACTTTGACGAACTCGTGCCCGTTCACTCAAGCCATGGCCAGAGCCCGTCACTACCGCACTCAAGCAGGGAAACCATCCGGAAACCAGCGTCCGAAAGCCCTCCGAACGTGTGCCGGTTACCGGACCCCGACGGACCGTGGCCCGCCTGGTACCCGGCCAGGTTCCACGTGTAGACCGGTACGTGCGCCGGGACCTGCTCGGTCGGGTCGCCGTAGTGGCTGTACATGGCCTGCTCGTCGGTGACGATCAGCACCCGGTCGTGCTTCTTGTAGTGCTTCCGCACCGCCTCGCTCGTGTTGGTGCCGCCGAGGTCGCCGAAGCGCTCCAGCACCTTGAGCACCGACTCACCCTTGCGGAACTTCACCCGGTTGCTCGTCGTCCCGAACTCGACGAGATCCGCGTCCGCCGCCCGCAGCGCGAGCGCCGTACCGAAGACCGCCGCCGCGTCCGCCCGGTTCAGCTCGGAGCGGTCGGACAGCCGCGAGTAGAACATCGAGCCGGAGCGGTCGACGAGGACGAGCGTCCGCCCGCGCAGCGCGGGCACGTTGGCCAGCGAGTGGCCGAGCGCCTGCTCCAGCGGGTACGACCAGCGCAGCGAGGGCGCGTGCTGGTACGCGGCGAGATAGCGGAAGGGGAACTGACGCGAGCGCGCCACCTCCGCCGGATCGCTGATCCTGGCCGCGACCTGGGCCGCCACCTCGTCGCTCACACCCGCCTCGTCGAAGTTCCGCAGGTTCCGTACGAGCGCCATCGCGCCCATCGACGGAATCACGGCCTCCCAGGCCGCCTTGTCCATCGGCCCCTGCAGCCAGCCGGCGAGCGCCTCCCAGGTCATGCCCGCCTCGGCCAGGCGCTGTGCGCCGTGCGCTCCGGTCACGACCCTGCGCCGCTTGGCGGGCCGCAGCGCCATCAGGTCACGGTGGGCCGCGAGGACGGGCAGCGACTTGGGCACCACGGCCGTGTCCGGGTTGTGCCGCCGGTCCAGCGCGTACTGGAACAGGTCGCCCTGCCACGGCTTGTCGGGGTCCGGCGCCGCGTGCACCAGGTTGAGGATGTCGCCGAAGCGGTAGCCCTTGGACGCGGTGTCGTACTTCAGCAGCGACTTGCCGCTGTAGAGACGTCGTACGGCGTCGGCGATGCCGCGCTTGACGGGCTTGGGCACGTTGCGGCCGTACTGGGAGGTCCAGTACGCGAGCAGCTCGCCGGGCTCGTCCGGGCGTCGCAGCACGGAGGCGATGACCTGGCGGTTGGCCGGGCCGTCGGTGGCGCCCGCGTCGAGCCGCGCCTTCACGTACTCGGCGGCGCCCACGAGCGAGGCCGTCCGCAGGTTGCCCTCGCCGCGCAGCCAGCCCAGCAGGGCGGCCGTCCACGACGGGTCGGCGACGGCGAGCTCGCGCACGAGCGTGGCGAACCGGTCGTCGCGGTCGGCGCCGGACTCGTAGAAGGTCTGCTGCGAGACGAAGTTGGCGATGGCGAGCAGGAACAGCTCCGAGCGCGCGTCGCGCTCCTGGCCGCGGCCGCCCTGGTGCGTCGTCAGCACGCGGCCGGTCGACGTCACACGGGAAGTGGGCTGCGCCTTGGCCGCCTTGGTGTTGAATCGCGCCATGATGAATTCCCCCGAATTCTCTGCACGACGGTGAAGTCGCGTTTCAGAGGGAGGCGCAGCAAATGGAGGGTGCCCGAGGTCAGGAGTCGGCTGCGGTTGCTTATAAACTGGCGCGTCTTCCGTTCCGCCACACCGACCTGAAGTCGATGACGGGATTCGAACCCGCATGGGTTTCCCCACCAGTTCCCGAAGTATCCGCCGCCTGCGCACCGGGCACCCACCATGAACTGCGCCTCCCGAGATCAAATCGGCGGCGGCGTGGATTCTTTGAGAGAGAAGTAGCCGCAGCCTGCGCACCGGGAGGTGCATGAAGTTGTGGTGTCCAGAGTTCAAGGCCGGCGGAACCGACGTAGGTGCTCTAACCCCTGAGCTACACCGGCGCGTTGTACCGGTGGCGGGACTCGAACCCGCGGCCGCCCCATTATCAGTGGAAGTAGGTCCTGCCTTCGCACCTGGACGTGCACTACTTTAGGAGTGCGGCCGCGGGTCGAGCCATTGAATTAATCAGCCGCGCTTCTGGCGCTTCCACGGCCCGGTGATCGCGAGCATGATGCCCGGCTCCTGGATGTTGGCGAAGAGGGTCTTGCCGTCGGGCGAGAAGGTGACGCCGGTGAACTCGCTGTACTCGGGCGCCTCCGCGGTGCCGTTGTTCAGCTCGTTGCGGGCGATCGGGTACGTGCGGCCGCTGTCGGTGGCGCCGAAGAGGTGCTGGATGCCCTCGCCGTCCTCGGCGATGACGAGGCCGCCGTAGGGGGAGACGGTGATGTTGTCGGGGCCGTCGAAGGCGCCGTCGACGGACGGGTCGGGGTTCACGCCGATCAGGACCTTGAGGGTCAGGGTGCGGCGCTTGGGGTCGTAGAACCAGACGGCGCCGTCGTGCTGGACGGGGCTCTCCGTGCGGGCGTACGAGGAGACGATGTACGTGCCGCCGTCGCCCCACCACATGCCTTCGAGCTTGCGGGCGCGGGTGACCTGGCCGTCGGCGAACTGCTTGCGCACGGAAGTGGTCTTGGCGTCGCGGTCGGGGACGTCCACCCAGTCGACGCCGTACACGGTGCCGATCTTGGTGGCACGGGAGAGGTCGTCGACGAACTGGCCGCCGGAGTCGAAGCACTTGAAGGCCTGGAGCGAGCCGGCGTCGTCGGCGAGGGTGCCGAGCTGCCCGTGGCCGTGCTCGAAGCCCTGCGGGGGCGTCCAGCGGTACAGGAGGCCGTTCGGGGTCGCGGCGTCCTCGGTGAGGTAGAGGCGGCCGCGCTTGGGGTCGACGACGACCGCTTCGTGGGCGTAGCGGCCAAGTGCCTTGATGGGCTTGGGGTTCTGGTTGCGGCGGCGGTCCTCGGGGTCGACCTCGAAGACGTAGCCGTGGTCCTTGGTCATGCCGTTGGCGCCGGCCTTGTCCTCGGTCTCCTCGCAGGTGAGCCAGGTGCCCCAAGGGGTGTTGCCGCCCGCGCAGTTGGTGGAGGTGCCCGCGATGCCGACCCACTCGGCGACCTTGTCCCCGCGCACCTCGACGACCGTGCAGCCACCGGACGCGGCCGGGTCGTAGACGAGTCCCTCGGTGAGCGGCACGGGGTGGGGCCAGTTGGCGCGCGGGCCCTTGAGCTCGTGGTTGTTGACGAGGAGGGTGGCGCCGCGCGGGCCGCAGAAGGTGGAGGTGCCGTCGTGGTTGGAGGGCGTGAACTCGCCCGACTCCAGCTTGGTCTTGCCGCTGTAGGTGATGACGCGGTACGAGAACCCGGCGGGCAGCGCGAGCAGGCCGTTCGGGTCGGTGATCAGCGGGCCGTAGCCGACACCGCCGTGTCCGTCCGCCGCTTCCTCGCCCGTGCTCTCGGTGTCGGTGGACGCGAGGGCGTTCGGAGCGGTGGCGAGGGCGCCTACGCTGCCGGCCAGAGCGACACCGGCACCGGTGATCGCGGATCGTCTGGCGAAGTCCCTGCGGGTGAGCGACATGGTGTCTCCTGTGACGGTGGAGTGGGACTGTCGTGGGGGGCGGGGTGGCGGACCTCGGTTGCGGCCACACGCTCCCGCCCGTGCCTGAACGGGAGTTGAACATGGGCCAACTTCAGGGGTCCCGCTTCCGTGAATCCGTGAAACCTCTCGCACTCGAACCGATGGGCGGAATAATCTTCGTAAAGAAGGTCAACAAGCGCGAATGGTAGCGAAACTCGTGATTCATTTCAGAATGCCTTGACTCCGGGGACCCCTGGCCATAGACAGGAAGAGCACACCACCCGAACGGGAGGCGAGCCCGATGGACGCAAAGCGGGTAAGGCGCCTCCACGAAGGCCGGCTCATGAAGCTGGCCCACGTGAGCGGAGTCGGCACCGGGAGGGACGAGCACTCGGGACAGGACGTGATCATCGTCTTCGTCACCCGGAAAGTGCCCCGTGACCGGCTCCTTGAAAAAGACGTGGTTCCGGACGAGCTCGACGGCGTACCGGTGCGCGTGCTCGCGATCGGTGAAGTGAACGCTCAGGAAGGGAACTTGTGAGCCCTGAGCGCTGAGTCACCGCGCCGCGGCCCGTAAGGAACCCAGAGCCGAAACAGAAGAGGTGGTCTGGCGTGAGCCAGCCCGAAATGATGCGAGGACCGACTGGTGGTCAGCTGAGTGACAGCTCCCGCCAGCAAGCGAATTCAGACTTCCTGCGGCCGCAGTCGCCGCTGGCCAATGTCGTCGGCTTCGGCCACGGCGTGAAGTGGATCGACGGACAGGCCACGGGCGAGGCAGCCGTGCTGGTGTTCGTGACCCAGAAGGTTCCGGAGTCCCAGCTTCCCGAGCGGGACGTCATCCCACGGGTGATGGACGACGGCACCCCCACCGACGTAGTCGCGGTCGGCCATGTCGCCGCGCAGCGTCAGCAGCAGCGCAGGACCTCGCCCCGCTCCGAAGACCGCGGTGTCTCCTACCAGCCCGACGGCAGCATGGCCGAGCAACTCGCCGGCCTCTCGCAGCCGTTGCTGGAAGAGCTCAGTGGGCTCGGACAGTTCGAGCCGCAGCTCCTCAAGCGCCGTATGCGCCCGTCCCCTTCCGGCTTCTCGGTCGGCAACGTACGGGTGACCGCGGGCACGCTGGGCAGCGTGGTGTACGACTTCCTGCCGGGCGCCACCGTCGACCCTCCGGGTCCCGGCCTCGGCACACCGTCGAAGTTCTACATCCTCTCCAACAACCACGTGCTGGCCGACTCCAACCGGGCACAGCTGGGCAGCGCGATCCTGCAGCCCGGAGTGTTCGACGGCGGCACGGACCCGGCGGACCGCATCGCGACCCTGGACCGGTTCATCACGATCCAGTTCGCACCGCAGACCCCGGTGGAGCGCCACAACAACGTGGTCGACTGCGCGCTCGGCGCGGTGGAGTTCCAGGACGCCACCCGTGAGCAGTACTTCAGCGGTGCGCCGCGCGCCTGGCGGCGCAAGGCCAACGTCGCGGTCGGCGACCTGGTGAAGAAGACCGGCCGCACGACGAACATCAGCTTCGGCCGGATCATCGCGGTCGACGCCACGATCGACGTCAGCTACGGCACGGCGGGGACGGCCAGGTTCAAGGACCAGATCCTGACCACGAACATCTCGGCGGGCGGCGACTCCGGTTCGCTGGTGACCTCGCTCGACAACGTCGCGACCGGTCTGCTCTTCGCGGGGTCCTCGGTCGTCACCGTGACCAACCACATCGAGAACGTTCGCACACTGCTGCGGGTGGAAATCGCCGAGCAGCTGGCCTGACGGTCACTCAATACCCGCACAGGAAGAGGGAATCAGCATGACCACGCAGGCCAAGCGGCAGAAGAGCCACGCCGGCTCCGAGCACCGCTTCCACAACCCGCAGGGCGCGGAGGTCAAGACCCGGGACGAGGCGTTCGCCTCACAGCAGGACGTCTCCGTCGAGGCCGTCTCCACGTCCGCCCAGCTCGAACTGCACAACGGGGCGGTCACCTTCGCCATCGAGGTGAAGTACAACCCCAACACCTACCCGCACGTCGTGACCGGCGGCAAGATCACCTCCGGAATCTGCGGCGCCCCCTGGGACATCACGGGCGGCTTCGTAGGGGAAACGATCCGCCTCGACGCGAAGCGTGCCGGCCAGGGCTCCTGCGCCACCACGATCACCGTCGTCGGCGAGTTCCAGAACCCGCCGGCCTACCGCGGCACCTACGGCTTCAACGGCGCGACGTCGTCGTTCAAGCACACGACGCGGTACCACTGCTGACACATCGAGCGGTACACCTGCCGACACATCGAGCGGCACCACTGCCGACTCATCGGGCCGACGCACTGACCTGACGCATGGAGCGGCGGGGGTAAACCTTGCCCCCGCCGCCTCGCCGCGCTCTCAACTCCCTTGCTGGGAGCGGGCCTTGAACGCCGCTTTACGAGCCTGCTTGGCCACCTTCTTGTCGGGGTGCAGCCGCCCCATGGCCTCCAGGACATCCGGCGTAGCCGGGTGGTCCACCCGCCACGCCGTGGCGAAGAAGCCGCTGTGCTGCTGGGCCAGGCCCTCCACCAGGGCCTGGAGTTCGTCGGAGTTGCCCTCGGCCGCGAGCTGGGCCGCCAGGGTGTCGATGGTGAGCCAGAAGACCATCGCCTCGGACGGCGCGGGCACGTCGGGCACCCCGTGCTCGGAGAGCCAGACCCGGGCGAGCCCGCCCAGCTCCGCGTCGTCGAGCACTTCGCGCAGCGCGGGCTCGGCCTCCATGCCGACGAGCGAGAGCGCCTGCTGACAGCGCAGCCGGCGCAGCGGGGCCCCGGCGTCGCCACCGCGGGCCGCGGCGAGCAACTCCCGTGCGGCGGGCAGCGGTTCGCGCCGGGCGAGCCACTGCTCGGTCTCGGCCTGGGCCGCGGCCGGCGGAAACGCGGACGTGCCGTCCAGCAGCGTGTCCGCCCCCTTGTCCGCCAGGTCGCCCACCGCGGGAGCGGACATGCCCGCTTCGAGCAGCCGCGCCCGGATCCCGTACAGCCCGAGCGGAGTCAGCCGCACCATGCCGTACCGCGAGACATCCGTGTCGTCGACGGCCGCCGGCTCCTCGGCTTCCTCGTCGGGCTCCCCCATCAACGCCTCGTCGACGGGCTGGAAGTCGACGAGTCCGATGGGCTCCAGCAGCCGGAACTGGTCGTCGAGCCGCATCATCGCGTCCGACACCTGCTCCAGGACGTCGTTGGTGGGCTCCCCCATGTCGTCGGGCACGATCATCGACGCGGCGAGCGCGGGCAGCGGAATGGGCCCTTCCCCGGGCCCCTCCTCGCTCACGGTGAGCAGATACAGATTGCCGAGCACCCCGTCGAGGAACTCGGCCTCGGCCTCCGGATCCCAGTCCAGGGAGGAGAAGTCGACCTCGCCGCCCTCGTCCATCGCTCCGACGAGATCGTCCAGGTCGGGCACGCTCGCGTCGGCCAGCACCGCGTCCAGTGCGCCGAGCCACACGCCCAGGACGTCCTGCGGTCCTCCGGAGGTGAGCAGGGAGAGGTCCTCGCCCGCGCCGACGGTGCCCTCCTCCTCGTCCACGATCCCGACGAGCCCGGTGTCGACGGCCACCCGCCAGGCCTCACTGGCGAGGGCGGCCGCGTCGTCCCCGGAGAGCCCGAGTGCGGCAGCCGCCTCGGGAAGCTGCTCCTCGACGAGTTCGCCCCCCGCGCCGACGCGCGTGTCCGGACCCGCCCAGCGGGCCAGCCGCGCGGCGCGGGAGAGCAACGGTGCGGCGAGCGCGTCCCGCGCCAGCTCCGCTTCGGAAGTCAGCCGCACCGGCGGCAAGGGCGAGCTGTCTGACATCGGCTGGGTTCTCCTCCGAACAACCAGGAAAAGCAGGGTAATCGTGGCAAGGCGAGACGAGCGTCGGCGAGCAGCGGCAGATGCCCCAGGCGTCGGACCCCGAGAACCGTCCCCGGACGCGAGCATCCGGTGGCCGCCCCGGAGTTCCGCGCCGACGACTCAGCCTAGACGGATTTCCACCCATGCCGCCCGGTTCATGTCCCTGACAGGAGTCGTACACCGCTGAAACCTTGACAACTCCCCTGGTCACACACGAGATTTACGCGCGTAGAAGTTGCACGGCCACCCGGCCACCCACACTTCCACGCGCGTCACCGGCCCGCACGCAGGTCGCGCTCCCCCCACTGCTCCACCCTCGTCCCGGCGCTCAAGTACGTCCCCGGAGGGATTCCCTTGCCGAGCAAGAGAACGACGCGCATAGGCGCGCTGACCGTCGCCGCGGTCTGTTCCACCCTTTCCGCCGTGGTGCTCACCACCCCGGCTCACGCGGACACCGTCCGCATCCACGACATCCAGGGCACGACCCGCCTCTCCCCGCTCGCGGGGACGAAGGTCACGGACGTGCCGGGCATCGTCACCGCCGTGCGGACCTACGGTTCTTCGAAGGGCTTCTGGCTCCAGGACCCGGACGCCGACGACAACGCGGCCACCAGTGAGGGCGTGTTCGTCTTCACCAGCTCCACCCCGAAGGTCGCCGTCGGAGACTCCGTCACGGTCTCCGGCACGGTCTCGGAGTACGTCCCGGGCGGCGCGTCCACCGGCAACCAGTCGCTGACGGAGATCTCGAAGCCGACGGTGACCGTGCTCTCCAGCGGCAACGCCGTCCCGGCCGCGACGGTCGTCGACGCCACGTCCGTACCGGACGACTACACCCCCGCGGGCGACACCGCCGCGAGCGGCTCGATCAACGGTCTGACCCTGGAGCCGACGAAGTACGCCCTGGACTACTACGAGTCCCTTGAGGGCATGAACGTCCAGGTCGCCGACACCCGTGTGGTCACCGCCACCGACCCGTACAGCGAGCTGTGGGTCACGGTGAAGCCGAACGAGCACGTCAACCGCCGCGGCGGCACCGTCTACGGCTCGTACACCTCGCAGAACACCGGCCGCCTCCAGATCCAGTCGCTGGGTGCGACGGCGGACTTCCCGAAGGTGAACGTCGGCGACACGCTCGCCGGCGTCACGGCCGGCCCGCTGGACTACAACGCGTACGGCGGCTACACCCTCGTCGCCGGCCAGCTCGGCACCGTGGAGAGCGCCGGCCTGGAGCGCGAGACCACGCAGAAGCAGTCGAAGAACGAGCTCGCGGTGGCGACGTACAACGTCGAGAACCTCGACCCGTCCGACGCCACGTTCGAGGAGCACGCCGCCGCGATCGTGAACAACCTGCAGTCGCCCGACATCGTGTCCCTGGAGGAGATCCAGGACAACAACGGCGCGACGGACGACGGCACGGTCGCCGCCGATGTGACGGTGAACAAGCTGATCGACGCGATCGTCGCGGCGGGCGGCCCGACGTACGACTGGCGCTCCATCACGCCGACCAACGACACCGACGGCGGCGAGCCGGGCGGCAACATCCGCCAGGTGTTCCTGTTCAACCCGGAGCGGGTCTCCTTCACCGACCGCGCGGGCGGCGACGCCACGACCGCGGTCGGCGTCACGAAGGTGCACGGCAAGGCGCAGCTCACCGCCTCCCCCGGTCGCATCGACCCGGCCAACACGGCCTGGACGTCCAGCCGCAAGCCGCTGGCCGGCGAGTTCGTCTTCAAGGGCAAGACGGTCTTCGTGATCGCCAACCACCTCAACTCCAAGGGTGGCGACCAGGGTCTGACCTCGCAGTACCAGCCGGTGACGCGCAGCTCGGAGACCCAGCGTCACCTCCAGGCGACGGCGGTGAAC
Organism: Streptomyces sp. NBC_00775; assembly: GCF_036347135.1. NCBI lineage: Bacteria > Bacillati > Actinomycetota > Actinomycetes > Kitasatosporales > Streptomycetaceae > Streptomyces > Streptomyces sp. NBC_00775. Next base: position 8,268,585 of record NZ_CP108938.1, on the reverse strand, counting down.
ACCTTCGTCAACCAGATCCTGGACACGCAGAAGAACGCCGACGTCATCACCCTCGGTGACATCAACGACTTCGAGTTCTCCGACACCGCCAAGATCCTCGAAGGTGACGGCGAGCTCTGGTCGGCGATCAAGTCGCTGCCGAAGAGCGAGCGTTACACGTACGACTACCAGGGCAACCAGCAGGTCCTGGACCAGATCCTGATCAGTCCGTCGATCCGCAAGGACTGCTTCGAGTACGACAGCGTGCACATCAACTCGGAGTTCAACGACCAGATCAGCGACCACGACCCGCAGGTGCTGCGGTTCCGGCCGTAGGCCTGTAACGGGCCGCGGCCTCGGCCGCAGCCCGCACAGGGGAAGAGCCCGGCCCCGTCGTCCGGGGGGCCGGGCTCTTCCCCTGCCCAGGCGTTGAACGGCTTCCTGCGCCTAGGCGCCGAACACACCGTTCAGCCAGCCCTGCCAAGCGGTCTCGTTCCGCTTGGCGTCGGCGTCGGCCGCGAAGTCGTGGACGCTGATGCCGACCGGCGCGCCCCAGTGGTTGCGCCCGAAGAAGCGGATGAGGGCGTTGTCGGTACGCAGCCCGATGAAGTACGGGTCGCGGTAGTCGACCACGGCGTCGAGGACCGCGCCGTCGGGGCCCTGGGCCCGGACCCGCGCTCCCCCGGCGGTGTCGTCCGCGAGGCCGAGCGCCCGCCCGACCGTGGCGAAGGCGTCGGACGCCATGGACGCCCCGGGTCCGTCGAACGTCGAGAAGGCGACCGGGCGGCCCGCGAAGTGGGTCAGGTACTCGCGCAGGGTGTGCAGATAGAAGTCCGTGTGCTTGCTCGCGCCGTCGTACTGGTTGTCCCAGTCCTCGACGAAGATCCCGCTGTGCACGTACCGCATCCAGGAGCGGCGGCCGCCGTCGCGCGGCTCGATCGTCTCGTCGATCTGGTTGAGGGTCTGCTGGGAGATGCCCTCGACGTCCTCGACCAGGCTGGTCAGCCGGTGCGGCGGGTCCCAGTTGGTGAGCGTGGAGCCGAAGGGCCCGGCCCCGCCCTGGCGCGGCTCGAACTCCATCGGCCACAGCCAGCCGCCGGTACCGCCGGTGATCGCGTCCCACACCTCCTCCGGTGCGGCATCGACCTCGAACTCCCGGGCGATCTCGAATTCCTTGGACATGGTGATGGCTCCTGAGTGATCAGTGTCCGGCTTCTACGGCTTGAGCGGCGTCCGCGATGCCCGCGACTTCAGCGGCTTCAGCGGCTTCAGCGGCTTCGGGTTTGAGCGTGGGGTGGACGGCGACGACGATCCGGTGCGGGCGGCCGCCCTCCGCGTCGCCGTCGTGGTACTTGCGGATCAGCGCGCCGACGCCGACCGTCAACTCCTCGATGAACGCGGCCCGGTCGGCGGCGGAGGCGAAGGTCACCTCACCATCGAGGGCGTACGTCGCGAGCCGCTTGCGGGCCTTGGCCGCACCGGTGATCAGCGAACCGACGTCCCGTACGAGCCGGGCGGCGAGCGCGAGCAGCCAGCGGGCGGACAGCTGGTCCCGGAAGCGGTCCGGGTCGGGCTGCACGGCGGCCAGGGCGAGCGGCGAGATGACGTACGACGCCGCGGTCGCCCGCATCAGCCGCTCGGTGACATTGCCCTTGCGGCGCTCACCCGCGAGCTCGACCAGGCCGTGCCGCTCCAGCGCCTTCAGGTGGTAGTTCACCTTCTGCCGGGGCAGCCCGACCTTTCCGGCCAGCATGGCGGCCGACGCGGGCCCGGCGGCCAGCTCGGCCAGCAACCGGGCCCGTATGGGGTCCAGCGAGACGGCGGCGGCCTCTGCGTCCTCGATCACGGTCACGTCCAACATGACTCCACCCTCCCACCGAAAACTTTTTTTGTCCAGGCGAGGAGAGTTGTCGGTAGGGGGCGTGGTGGGGTCAAGGCGGAGGTCCGGACGGTCGGACTCGCCGGCAGGAGGGCACGACAGAGATGCCGACGATCAGAGTCGTCGGCGGGAAGACACGGCGAAACCGGGCGGCGGCACCCCGGTGCGCGCCACCCCTGGCGCCGCGACCCTCAGCGGGCCTGTGGCCCGCCCTCGTCCAGGCGGGCCAACTGGGTCTGGAACCAGTCGAGTCGGGCCTGCAGCAGGGCCGCCTCGGCAACGAGCTCGGAGACGCCGAGGTCGGCGGGCGCGGCCACCGCACCACTCCCGGCCCGGACCCGCAGCCCCTCCCCCGCCAGCCGTGCGAAGGAAGCGAGCGAGAGGGACGTACGACCGCGTACGCATCCCGCGCACGCCGCCGTCAGCGCGCGCCACCCCGGCCGCCCCCAGCCCGCGTCGGCCAGGGCTCCGGCCACGGCGCCGCAGGCGCACGGGCCGACGGTCGCCGTGCGTACCCGCTGGCGGGCATAGCGGAAGCCCTGCTCAAAGCGGATGTACGCGCCGAGGACGGTGACGTCGAGGAGGACGGCCGCGCGGTGCTCGGCGGTGCAGAGCATCGCCTCGGCGGCGGCGGAGTCGTGTACGCAGTGGAAGCCGCAGTCACAGCGGCGGTGCGGCGCCCGGTGCCGTCGCCCGTAGACACAGCGCGCCTCGTCCAGCACTCCGTACGGCAGCGCGCCACCCAGCGATACGCCGGTGAACCCGGCCCGGGTGCCGTCCTGGGACAGCACCGGGTGGGCGATCTTGTATCCGGTCGGCGGCTCCGTCGGTCGTTCCTCGGGGAGCCGCAGCCTCATCGGGCGACCGGGACCTCTTCGGGCACGGACGCCTCGAACTCCTCGACCACTTCGGGGAGTTCCTCGTCCTGCGTGTGAGCCTGCTCTTCCGCAACTCCGGTGGCGAGTGCCTTGCCGAGCCTCATGACGCCTCCCGCGATCTGCCGCCGACTTCCGTCCTCGCCATGGTGACCCATAAGGGGCCGGTTTGGCACTAGGGCCTCGATCCCCCCAGGAGCCCGCACTACGTAGCATCCATTGCCAGTACCTCGTAGAAGAATTAAGTGGAGCTTCACGGTCGAGGTGCCGAGACTGTCGGCATGACGACACCGGGCACCACTCCCTTCGGCCGCGCCCTCTGCGCGATGATCACCCCCTTCACCGAGGCGGGCGCGCTCGACCTCGACGGCGCGCAGCACCTCGCCGAGCGGCTGGTCTCGGACGGCTGCGACGGGCTGGTCCTCTCCGGCACCACGGGCGAGTCCCCGACCACGACGGACGCGGAGAAGTCCGCGCTGGTGCGGGCGGTGCGGGAGGCGGTCGGGGAGCGGGCGTCGATCGTGGCGGGGGTCGGCACGGCCGACACCCGGCACACCGTGGAGCTGGCCCTGGAGGCCGAAAAGGCGGGCGCTGACGGGCTGCTGGTGGTCACGCCGTACTACAGCAGGCCCCCGCAGGACGCCGTCGAGGCGCACTTCCGCGAGATCGCGGATGCCTCGGGGCTGCCGCTCGCGCTGTACGACATCCCGGGACGCACCGGCACGCGCATCGAGCCGGAGACGATGATCCGGCTCGCCGAGCACCCGAGGATCGTGGCGGTCAAGGACTGTGCGTACGACCTCCTGGGCACCCAGAAGGTGCTGGCCCGCACGGAGTTGGCGTACTACGCGGGCTGCGACGAGTACGTGCTCGCGACGCGGGCGGTCGGCGGGTCCGGTTTCATCAGCACCGTGGCGAATGTGGCGCCCCGTCAGTTCCTCGCGGTTCTCGACGCGTTCGACGCCGGGGACACGGCCGGGGCCGTTCGCCGTCAGCAACGGGCCATCCCGCTCATCGAGTTGATGATGTCGGCCGGCCTGCCCGGCACGGTCACCGCGAAGGGGCTGCTGGGCGCGCTGGGGCTGCCCGCGGGGCCGGTCCGCTCACCGCTGCGGCCCGCCGGCCGGGAGACGGTCGACGGGCTGCTGGCGGCCTACGAGGAGCTGGTCAGCGTGAGCTGAACAGGGGCTCCCAGCGTCCGGCCGTGTTGTCCTTGGGCGTGCGGAAGTCGCTCAGGGGCACGATCTTGTCGCTGCCGACGGTGACGAGGACGAGCTGCTGCTTGAACTCGTTGGTGCCGGGGATGATGCCCCAGGCGATGATCCGCTTGTTGTCGGCCCAGGCGAGCAGCATCTGACCGGGCACCTTGGTGATGCGCTTGCCGGTCAGCGGATCGGTGATCTCGGAGGAGATCTCCTTGCCCTGGCCCGAGAATTCGCCTGCCACCAGCTTGCCGTCGGGCGAGAGGCCCGCATCCGTCCAGCCGAGGTGCTTCTCGTCGGCGGGCGTGGGCACCTTCTTGCCCTGGAAGTCGTGGTAGATGCGGCCGGGCGCCATCGCGATCTGCTCGTAGAGCAGCTTGCCGTCGTGGTTGAACGCGAAGTCCGTGCGGGAGTTGGGCGACCAGCCCATCTCGTCCTTCCAGTACGGCGCCTTGTGCCAGTCGCCCTTCCCGGAGGCGACGTCGATGACGGTGAACCCGGTGCGGCTGGGCACGGACTGCGGCTCGACGGTGTCGTTGACCGGGATCCTCTTGCTCCAGTAGAGCCGGTCCGGATTCTTGGCGTACGTCGTGGCGACGAGCTTCTTGCCGTCGGGCGAGAAGTGGACGCCGGCCACGCCGTGCCCGACCGGGATCCAGCGGTCCACCTTGCCGGTCATCAGGTCGAGCAACCCGACGCGCTTGGCGGGCAGTTCACGCTCCAGGACGGCCGCGGTCCGCATGCCCGGCGCGACGTCGACGAAGGACCAGCGGGAGTCCTTCACGTACTTGCCGGTCTTCTGGTCCAGCAGACTGTAGGTCCGCGTGATGATCTTGTCCTTGTTGGGCTGCTTCACCTGCTTGGTGGTGCTGAACGCGGCGACCGCCGTGTCCCCCGCCGCGATCAGGTCACGCGGTGGCGACTGGTCCGGGTGGGCGATGATGTCGCTCCGGTTCATCTGGCTGGCCGGCCGGACGTCGTCCCCGCCGGTGTCGAGCAGCGGCACCGCGACGGCCGCCGCGACGGCGGCTGCGGTGGCCACCGCGGCGCCCGCGATCGTCCGGGTCCTGCGGCGCCTGCGGACGGCGAGCACGCGGTCGGCGAAGCCGGGCGGTGTGAGCGCGCCGTCGGTGGCCTGCTCACGGAAGGTGTCACGTACGAGCTCTTCGACGTTCACGGACGCACCTCCACGGGCGAGAAGTCACGGGACGGCGGCTGTTCGGCGTCCCCCGGGCCGAGTTCGGCCAGTTCGGGAGCGAGCGCCCGCAGCCGGGCGAGCGAGCGGTGCGTCGTGGACCGCACGGTCCCGACGGAGCAGCCGAGGAGCCGGGCCACATCGCCCTCGGGCAGATCCTCGAAGTAGCGCAGCACCAGGACGGTGCGCTGCCGCGCCGTCAGCCGGGCGAGCGCCCCGCGCATCACCATGCGCAGTTCGGCGGCGGACTGGGCGTCCGCGCCGAGCGACGCCTCGGGCGGCTCGGCGACGCTCAGTTCCCGTCTGGGCCACTTCAGCCGCCAGCGGCTCACCTGCTGCCGGTACAGGATCTGTCGTACGTACGCCTCGGGCTCGTCGATGCGGTTCCATCGCCCCACGGCCTTGACCAGGGCGTTCTGCAGCAGGTCCTCGGCGGCGTGCCGGTCGCCGCCGCTGAGCAGTACGGCCGTCTTCAGCAGCGCGGACGACCGGTTCGCCACGAACTCCCGGAAGCTCTCCTGCGCTTCGGCATCCATCGTCACCTTCTCTTCCTCGGCGGCCCCCGTGGCCCGCCCCTGTGTTCCTTGTGACGCGCGTACCCGCCCGCCGCTATGCCCCCGGGCCGAAGTTATTTCCCGGGCCACTCCCCCTCGACGTCGCTTACGGTGACCCCGTGAGCCGACCCCTGCTCTTCCTCGACGTCGACGGCCCCCTCAACCCGTACGCGGCCCAGCCGGAGCGCCGGCCCGAGGGCTACACGACGATCCGGGTGACCCTGACCCTCGGCAGGCCCCTGCGCGTCTGGCTCCACCCCGATCACGGCCGCGCCCTGCTCGCTCTCGGCTACGACCTGTGCTGGGCCACCACCTGGATGGATGCCGCGAACCGCTGGATCGCCCCGGTCATCGGCCTCCCCGATCTCCCGTACGTCGACTTCACGGGCGCCCTGTTCGCCGAACGCCCCGACGGGGTGCACTGGAAGACGGAACGGATCGTGGCATACGCCGAGGGCCGCCCCTTCGCCTGGGTGGACGACGAACAGAGCCCGGCCGACGACGCGTACGTCGCCGCCCGCCATCCCGGGTCCGCGCTGCTCCACCACGTCAGTCCCCGACTGGGCCTGCGCGAGGGCGACTTCACGGCGCTGGCGGAGTTCGCCGCGGCTCACACGGCGGAGCGGTAGCACTCCACGGAGGAGTGGGCGTTGTACACGTCCAGGAGGCGGTCGACGGCGGAGGTGGCGTACGTCTTGGCGCAGAGCTCGCCGAGTGCGATGGGTGAGCCGTCCGCGTACGTGTATCCGTACGCACTGGGGCTGACGTCGGCGTGGTAGACGACGTCGCGGCCGGTCTGCCGCTCCAGCTCCGTCTCGGAGAGCTGGAACGCCCCGAGTAGGCCGGCGTGGGCGATGCAGCCCCAGGACAGCGGATCGTGGAAGTCGCCGAGCCGGTCGACATTCGGCGACGCGCCCGGGAACTCGACGGCACAGACGTCGGTCACCGCGTTGAAGGCATGGTCGATGCCCACGCATCCGACGCTGTAGGCGTCCGGCCCGAAGCGGGCGGCCACACCGAACTGCCGCGAGCAGAAATCGTTCCAGTGGGCCTCGGTCAGCGTGTTCACCTCGGTGTTGCCGGGGTTGTCACGCGGCGGCGCGTTGTCGTCGGGGGGCTTGTCACCCGGCGGTGCGGCGGCCGGAGCGGAAGTGGTCGAGGGTGACGGCGAGGCCGAGGCCGAGGAGGTGACGGTGGACTTCCGGGACGGGGAGGTGCCCGGTTCCGACGCTCCCTTCGAGCCCGGCTCGCTCGCCGGTCCCAGGGGCACCGGCGAGGTGGGCGTGCCCGAGTCCACGGGCGGCGGCACGGCTCCGGGCACCGCCCCGGCCGCCTGGGACGGCCCGGAAGCCCGGTCGTACGGCAGCCGCACGGCGAGCGTGCCGAGCCCGCCCAACAGAGCGAGGAGCAGGACCCCGGCCACCAGGAGTCCGGCCACCGGAACACGGTCGGGCAAGCACCCCCGCTCGAATGCGGCGAGCTCCGCGAGACGCGTCTTGATGTCCGGATACGGCGGGAACCAGTCCGTCCAGTTCTCCTTCTCGGTTTCGGGCGGCGGCGGGGGGCCGACAAAGCACAGCTCCTCGACGAGTCGGCCGCCACGATCCGGCGTGGTGGGTGCTCCCCCGAGCTCTCCCAGTATTTCGGCCAACGCGGGTTTGTCGCCGGTCAGTTGTACGGCGACGGCGTCGGCCGCGACCACGCGTCGTCCCACGATCTCCGCCCGGGTGACCCGCGCGATCAGCCACGGAACGCCGCAGAGCACCAGGACGCACCCCGAGGCGAGCCACAGGACCACGCCGATCGCCCTCGTGATCATGAGGAGGATCAGACTGTCGACCATGTAGTCGGCCTGGCTCTCTCCCTCGTAACGCGGCACCTCCGGGTCGCCTTTCCGGAAGCGTCGGGACAGCTTGCGCAGCAGCCCGGCGATCTCCCGGGCGGGCACGGCGAGGGACAGCGACCAGCCCAGCAGGGCGTACGACAGCCAGGTCAGCGTGGTGCCCCGAGCGGCCGTCGCGGCCAGTTCGTGCGCGGCGACGGCCTCCAGCAACTCCTCGTCGTCACCGCACAGTTCGACAAGACCCGAGGTGAAGACGACGGTCGCACCCCGGCCGTGCCCGACCACGAAGGCGTTGGACGCGTCGTCGTCGATGACGCACACCCGCGGGACGTCCACCCCGAGCTGTGCCGCCAGACGACCGACGCTCTCCTCCAGCCGCTGCCGCTCGACCGGGTCCCGCTCGCCCCGCATGCCCGCCACCGCACCCGACAGCCGCACCGACGCCGCCACGAAGGTGAGCGCGACCAGGACCGCGACGATCCCGACCACCACGAGTCCGGCCTTCGCGGAGCCGGCGATCGCGGCCACGATCAGGGCGACCAGCCCGGCGTTGAGAAGCGCGACGCAGATCAGCACACCCAACAGCACCCGGTGCCGAACCCGTTGCCCCGCCACATACGCACGCGCCTCGGCGACCGCCCCGTCTCGTTCAGCCGCCGGAACCATCCCCACCACCAGCCCTCGACCGCTCACAGACGGTCACGACAAGGGTGGCAGCATTCACTCGCGGTGAAGTCGCACAAGAGGCGTAATTCCAGCACCAGTTGAAGCACACTCAAAGCCGCGCGCCCTCCCGCCGAGGCGGAAGGGCGCTGAGAACCTCCGGGAGCCAGGAGCGCCCCCGTCAGGGGCGCGAGGCTGTGACATTTGCGGCTCCGCCGCGTGGGCCCGACTCGCCGGAAGCTTGAGGGGCCATGATCACTCGCCCCAAAGCAGCTCCCGCCCAAAGCCGCTCCGCCGACCTTCTCTGTTGCGCGTCTGTGATCGGTCCACACCGCCACACGTGAGTAAGCCTGTCAGGAGGCGAGGATGGAGATGCCGTCTCCGAGTAGTTTCAGCCCGAGGGCGAAGAACAGGACGGCCATCACGGCGACGTTGTGCTGAGCTGCCCAGTCTTTCCAGTTGCCGAGTGTGGTCTTCGCTCGCTCTCCCCCGATCAGGAAGACTCCCAGTGGGGCCAGCAGGCCGAGGGTGGCGATCAGGACGAAGATTGCCAGCGATGCGATCTGCTGCCCGACCGGCAACCCGGCTGAGCCGATGGAGGCGGCCGCGGCGATGGTCAGTGGGGCGTTCTTGGCGTTGAGCGCGGCCAGGGCCAGTCCGAGTCCGAAGACCTTGACGGGCGTGAGGCGGTCGATGGCACCCATCCACTTCGGCAGCTTGGCTTGTGAGGGATCTTTTGGGCGCCGGTGCCATTGCCGGGCGCCGAAGAGGACGAGGAACAGGCCCAGAGCGAGCTTGAGGGCTCCTACCCAGGTGGCCGGTTGATTGTGGGCGGAGGCATCTGCGGGGGAAGCGATTGCCAGCATGACCGCGCCCAGTGCCGAGAGTCCCAGGATCCAGCCGACGGTGAAGAGGGGGCCGTTGAGACGCCCCCGGGGCGTGGCGAGTAGGAGGATGATCGCGATGATCGGGAGCGGGCTGATCGCGACGGCGGCCGCGAAACCCAGCACGTCACCGAGAACTGCGCCCATGGTTGCCTCCGTGTGGGGCTCAGGGTGGCGATCCAGTGGAGCAGGGTCTGACGCAAGCGGATGCCCAGGCCGCCTGGGCGGCGCACCCGGCTGTTGCGCGATCGACTGCGCTGCTGTCTTCACGGCCGCGCGGAAGTCGAGAATGGCTGACGACGCACTCGGCACGTCCCACCGCAACCGAAGCGGTTGTCAACGGCGCCCGTCCCTGGGGGTGCCGGTTGCAGGAATCAGTAGCCGGTGCCGCGCTTGACCTGGGCCCGCTCGATCTCATGGGTCGCGCCCTTGTGGTCCAAGGTGCTGCACGCGTCGTCGATGTCCTGGGTCAGGCGGTCGATCTGCTCGCGGCTCAGGGTCTCCTTGACCAGGGCACGCAGGATCTTCACCCGCTCCGCGTTGGGCGGGAGCGTGTACGCCGGCACCATCCAGCCGCGCTCGGCCGAGAGTTGCCAGGCGACGTCGGACTCGTCGTAGGCGTGCTGGCCGGCGAGACGGAAGGCCACCAGCGGCAGCTGCTCGAGGTCGCTCCCGATCACTTCGAAGCGGCCGCTGCTGCGCAGGTTGTCCGCCAGCGCGTGGGCGTTCTCCTGCATCATCTTCATGACGTAGGTGTAGCCCTGACGACCGAGCCGGACGAAGTTGTAGTACTGCGCGAGCACCATCGACGCGCCCGTGGAGAAGTTCAGGGTGAACGTCGCGTCGGTCTTGCCCAGGTAGTTCTCGTGGAACACGAGATCCTTGGGCAGGTCGGACTCCTCCCGGAAGATCAGCCAGCCGATGCCGGGGTAGACCAGGCCGTACTTGTGTCCCGAGACGTTGATCGAACGGACCTGCTCGAGCCGGAAGTCCCACTTCGAGTCCGGGTAGAGGAAGGGCCACACGAATGCGCCGCTGGCGCCGTCGACGTGGATCGGGATGTCCAGGTCCCGCTCCTTGCGGACGCCCCGCAGGAGCTTGTCGATCCCGACAACGTCGTCCTTGTGGCCGGTGAACGTCGTGCCGAGGACCGCCACAACGCCGATCGTGTTCTCGTCGAGGAGAGGCTCCACGTCCTCCGGGCCGATCGTGTACTTGCCCTCGGCGAGCGGCACGATCCGCGGCTCGACGTCGAAGTAGCGGCAGAACTTCTCCCACACGACGTGGACGTCCCCGCCGAAGACCAAGTTGGGCCGGTCGGCCGACAGATTGGCCGCCTGGCGGCGCTCCCGCCACTTCCACCTCAGCGACAGCGCCCCGAGCATGATCGCCTCGGACGACCCCTGGGTCCGACAACCGGTGGTCTTGCCCGGCGCGTTGAAGAGGTCGGCGAGCATGCGCACGCAACGCTGCTCGATCTCGGCGGAAATCGGATACTCCGCATGGTCAATGAAATTGCGGTGGAGATTCTCGGCGATGATCCGCTGCGCCTCCGGCTCCATCCACGTGGTGACAAACGTGGCGAGGTTACGCTGCGGGTCGCCCTCCATGGCGAGGTCCGCGTCCAGCAGCCTCATGGCGTCCGTCGCGGTCATGCCTTCCTCGGGGAAAGTCTCCGAGGGAGCGGGCGCGGTCAGGAATCGGTTGCCGAACAGGGCCGCAGCGTCTCTCTTGGTCATGCGGAGGATTCAAACAGTTCCGGAACGTACCTCGGCGAGGAACACGCCGAGGAAGAACAGCGAGCCGTGACCTCCGCCATATCGGTCGATATTGCCGCAGCAGCTAACTACGCGGTCACCTTTATGCTGAGTCGTTCGCGGCCCCCACCTGCCAGCGAGGTTGTCGCGATCTGATAATCAAGATTGGGGACGACCGCCAAAGTCCCCCTGGGATTCAGTGAATTCATGGTCATAATCATGGGGAAATTTCGGCAAATCGCCGATGTGCCGTCGACTTACTATGAAGGCAGCAATCGTCGACCCTTGAGTACCCCTTCCAGTAGATCGCGCCGGGGTGCCGTCTGCTGGCCGATTCCGGGGCGCCCGGTCTCACGGGGATGCGTCGGCGGCTGCGTCGGATAGCCCGCTCTCGCCGGTCCGGACTGCTCCAAAGAAAGGTCGAAAGCCAAGACCTGGGACGAGGAGATCGAGCAGCATCTGGACGGTGACGATCAGGTGGGCGGCTTCGCTCGTGGCGGTAGTAGTCGGCTCGGGGGCCAGGGAGCGGAGCGGTTTCGGGATAAACGTCTAACGGCCTCCGGTTCACACCGTCGCATCCTCGGAGCGGTGTAAAAGCTCGACGAGGTAGGTGCCGTGGAGTGGATATTACGCGGCGTCTGTGAATGTGTCGTTGAGCTCGGCGGCGGTTCGCCTGATCGAGGTCCGGGGGTTCGGCCAGAGATCGGCGGAAGTATTGGAGGCAGCGGAGGCCGGCGCGGGCATGGTGAAGCCGCGCGAGGCCCGGTCGAGGACGGCCCAGACCAGGCTGATGCAGGTGGTCTCACTGGGGAAGCGGTCGATGACCTTGGCCCGACGGCGGGTCTAGCCGAGGGGCTGCCGCTCGATGAAGTTGCTGCACGCAGCTGCGCCCGGAGGATGTCTGCCGTGTCGTCTATCGATGGCCTGTGCCGGACATGCACTGATCCCGTCGCTCGCCAGGTGGTGCCCAAACGTACTTCCGCGGTCGGTGCAGCGGCTTGGTGTGTACCGCCGCCCCAGAGGTGACCAGAAGGGCCTCCTGCCGCCCTCCCGGCACAGGTTCACCGCGAGTACGTGGCCAAGTGCCTGACCAGCCCGACGAGTGCGAGCACCCAGGCGGCGACGGCGATCCAGAGCAGTATCTGCCCCGACGTCCGCAGCCAGCCCACGGCCGCGGCGTCGGCGACGGACAGGGTGGCGACGGCCGTCATGCCCATCGGGAAGACCGTCGCCCAGCGCCTCATGTCGTAGCGCGGACGCGGCCAGCGTGCCTCGGCGAAGACGAGGACGGCGTACCAGCACACGGACAGCGCGAGCGTGACCAGAGTGAGCGCACGCAGCGCGTCTTGTGCCGCGGTGCCGCGCCAGGCGGGCACGGCCAACAACTTCGACCCGGCGAGCGCGGAGATCGCCAGCGTCCCGCCGGCCACCCATTGGTCGCCCGCGCCGGACCGTACCTGGCCGAGGTCGAAGCGGAGAAAGGCGATCGGGTAGAGCGCCAGCCCGAGCAGGAAGCAGCCCAGCGCCGGCCAGGCGAGCCACCCGGACGGCAGCGAGAGGGCGAGCGTTCCGCCCAGCACGGCCAGGCCCTGCGTCGCGACACACACCAGGAACACCGTGCCTGGCAAGCGCCGCCGCCAGTGCCGCACCACCGCCGTCAGCAGCACCGGCCAGATCAGTACCGCGACGACCAGCGCGGCAACGGCGACACCCGACCATCCCTGTAGTGCGAACCAGGTCCCGAGGATGGTCGTCGCGGCCACTGCGGTCAGCGCGGGCGGCGTGTCTGCCTTGATCTCCCACTGGTCCCGTTCGCGCAGTAGCTGCCGCGCGAAGTCGATGGCGAGCGCGAGCCATACGAGGGCGGCGAGGACGAGCAGGATCCATGAGAGCGCCTCCTGCCCGACCAGGTGGAGCCCGATGGAGACAATCCCGGTCGCCATCACCGCGGTTCCTGCTCCCGGAGGCAGCTTCACCCACCAGCCGGCTAGCCCGTCCTCGGCCGGGACACGATCAACCATCCCCCCACAGTCTGCGGCGGTGGGGCGACCCGCAACCGCAACGCGGTGTCCGACGGGCGAGCGGGCGTCAGCCCAGCGGACGTCCTTCTCACAGCGCCTCAAGCACCGGCGCGTCCGCCCGCCGGCAGGAGGCGACGGCAATGAGTGTCGAAGTTCGCCCTCCGAGCTGTGGAGGGTTCAACGACGGCGCGCAGTAGTCGAGATGCGTCGTTGAGCTGGAGTGGCGCTTCAGTCGGAACTTCCTGGGCGTCCCGCCATCGACCATGTCCGCCCTTTCAATGCGACTGTCTCCCCAACGCACCAGCGCCCTCCCGGGCCGTCCTGGGGCCGCGGAAGGGCGCTCGATGGTGACCGACGTCGACAACTGCCGACAGCTCAGCAGCAGTTCAGAGCATTGATCGATTAGGCAGCCGCAGGTCACGGCCGCCGGTGATCAGTTGTGGCTGTGCAGAACCTCGTTCAGCCCGCCCCACACCGCGTTGTTCGGCCGCGCCTCCACCGCTCCGGAGACCGAGTTGCGGCGGAAGAGGATGTTCGAGGCACCGGACAGCTCCCGCGCCTTGACGATCTGTCCGTCCGGCATGGTGACACGGGTACCGGCGGTGACGTACAGCCCCGCCTCGACCACACACTCGTCGCCGAGCGCGATACCGACGCCCGCCTCCGCACCGATGAGGCACCGCTCGCCGATGGTGATGCGGACGTTGCCGCCACCGGAGAGGGTGCCCATGGTGGAGGCGCCGCCACCGATGTCGGAACCGTCGCCGACCACGACACCGGCGGAGATACGGCCCTCGACCATCGACGTGCCGAGCGTGCCCGCGTTGAAGTTCACGAAGCCCTCGTGCATGACGGTCGTGCCCTCGGCGAGGTGCGCGCCGAGGCGGACGCGGTCGGCGTCGGCGATGCGGACGCCCTTGGGCGCCACGTAGTCCGTCATGCGCGGGAACTTGTCGATGGACGTCACCTGGAGGTGCAGGCCCTCGGCGCGGGCGTTCAGCCGGACCTTCTCGACGTCGTCGACAGCGACCGGGCCGAGCGAGGTCCAGGCGACATTGGCGAGGTGGCCGAAGATGCCGTCCAGGCTCTGGCCGTGCGGCCGCACCAGGCGGTGCGAGAGCAGGTGCAGACGCAGGTACGTGTCGTGCGCGTCGAGCGGCTTGTCGTCCAGCGAGGCGATGACCGTACGGACCGCGACCACTTCGACGCCACGGCGTGCGTCCGGGCCGATGGCCTTCGCCGCGCCCTCGCCGAGCAGCTCCACGGCCCGCTCGGCGGACAGCCGCTCGGTACCGGCCGGGCCGGGCTCGGCGGACAGCTCGGGGGCGGGGAACCAGGTGTCGAGAACAGTGCCGTCGGCGGTGAGGGTGGCGAGCCCGGCGGCGACGGCGCCGGTGGTACGAGTAGCAGTCGTGTCGGTCATGGGGAAAACCTAACTTGGCGGGGGCCGCCCGGGCGAACCGGTGGGCGAGGCGTCTCATGTGGCGGGCGAACCCGCCGTACGTCTCAGACGATCAGCCGGGACAGCGCCTCCCGCGCGTACTCCTCGTCGTAGGAAACGTCCGTCAGCAGCACCTGCAGACAGATCCCGTCCATCAGCGCGACCAGCGCCCGCGCGGTGAGCGGGTCCGTGCGGCGGGACAGCTGCTCGGCGAGATCCCGGGCCCACTGGTCGGCCACGGGCCGCAGCGCCGGCCGCCGCAGCGCCGCCAGATACAGCTCGTACTCCAGCTCGACCCCCGTCCGGTCGCCCGCGAGCCACTCCCCCATCCACCCGGCCAGCTCCTGGGCCAGGTCGGTCCGCGGATCCTCCAGGCCGCCGCGCGCGGCGATCACCTTGGCGAATCCCTCGTTGGCCTGACGCAGTGCGGCGACCATGAGTTCGTCGAGGGTCTTGAAGTGGTACGTGGTGGAGCCGAGCGGCACATCGGCCTCGGCGGCGACGGAGCGATGGCTCAGCCCGGCGAGGCCCTTCGCGCCCACGACACGGATCGCCGCGTCGATGATCCGCTGCCGCCGCTCGGGGTCGTACCGGCGCGCCATCAGTGCGCCCCGCCCAGGTTCAGCAGCACGACCCCGCCGATGATCAGCGCGATCCCGGCGACCTTGGCCGCGTTGAGCCCCTCCCCGAGGAACATCATGCCGATCGCGGCGATGACGGCGGTGCCGACGCCGGCCCAGATCGCGTAGGCCGTGCCGACCGAGACGGTCTTCAGGGTCTGGGCGAGCAGCGCGAACGCGATGACGTATCCGAGGCAGGTCACCAGCGACGGCCACAGCTTGCTGAAGCCCTCGCTGTACTTCATGGCGGTGGTGGCGCCCACTTCGGCGGCGATGGCTCCGGCGAGCAGCACATATCCCATGCGTACGAGTGTACACATCGATACGTACACCCGTACACAAAGTCGCCCCACAACCCCCGTAGGCACCACCCGACGCACCCGATATCGTTCGCGATCACAGTGGGGGCTGGAGTCACCGGACTCCCGGAGCATCGGAGCGCAAGAGCGATGTCGGACACATCGGGGTGGGGACCATCGGGGCCGTACGGCGGCCCTCCGGGCGGCTGGGGCTGGGCACCGCCGCCCCCTCCGCCCAAGCCGGGTGTCATACCCCTGGCACCGCTCGGCGTGGACACGGTCTTCGGCGGCGCCTTCGCGACGATGCGCCGGTACGCGAAGCCGCTGTTCGGGTTCGCCGTCCTGGTCAACCTCGCGCTGGCCGCGCTGATGGCGGGCGCGGCGGCCGTCGCGTACGCCACCGTGAGCGATCATCTGCACGCGCTCTACGACACGACCCGTGATCCGCGCTGGGCCGACTTCCGGCCCGTTCTGCTCGCCTTCGGCGCCGTGTGGGTCTTCGCGCTCGTGGGCCTGACGGCCGCGAGCGCCCTCGTCCAGGCCTCGTGCTCGGCGACCCTGCACGACGCCGTGCTCGGCCGGCGGGTCACCCTCGGCCAGATCTGGCGGCGGACCTGGCCGCGCACCCCGTCGGTGCTCGGCGTGACGCTGCTGCTCGGCCTGATCCTGATGATCCCGCTGCTGCTGTTCACCGCGGTGTTCGTCTCGTTCTTCCTGACCATGGTCCTGAACAGCGATCTGCCGTACGGCGTCTTCTTCCTGCTCATGCTGCTGGCCGTGCCGCTGGCCGTGTGGCTCTGGGTGCTGTTCTCCTTCGCCCCGGCGGCCGCCGTACTGGAGGCGGCGGGGCCCGTGCAGGCGTTGCGCCGCTCGGTGCGGCTGGTGCGCGGCGCGTGGTGGCGCACCTTCGGCATCACCCTGCTCGGCTCTCTGACGACGCTGATCCTGTCGCTCGCGATCCGGCTCCCGCTGACGTTCGCGATGCCCACCCCGCAGCCGTACGATCCCTCGTCGCCGACCGCCTCGGACGCGGCGGACGTCTGGGCGCAGAGCCTGCCGCACGCGGGCGTCTACCTGGTGCTCTCGCTGCTCGGAGGTCTCGTCACCCAGCTGTTCACCATGGTGTTCCTGCCGCTGATCTCGACCCTGCTCTACATCGACCAGCGCATCCGCAGGGAGGGGCTCGCGGACATACTCCTGCACGCCTCGGCGCCGCCTCAGCCGCCCGCGACGCCGGACTCGGCCCACGAGTGAGGCGGTAGGGGAGACGGCCGGGCCGGCGGTCTCCCCCGCGGCGCGGGCGACCGCCACCGGCCGAACACGCCACAACGGCACAGGCGATGAACAGCCAGGTCACAGCCTCGCCCGCGGTCCCGCCCGAAATTTCCGACGGATTCCTACGCACACGATTGACGCGCGTAGACGACACGCGTAGAACACCGTCCGTACATCGCCTCGTAACACCCAGCGCCTAGAAATCTCCGCGACCGGTCAACAGCACGTCCATGCACCAACTCGCCCCGCTCTTCCGCCCGTTGAAGGGACGCACATGGACAGAACGCTCAGGCTCGGCGCCCGCGTCACGGCTGCCGCTCTCATCGCGTCGGGGGCGCTCGTCGCCCTCCCCCAGACCGCGCAGGCGGCCACCGTCACGATCTCCGCCATCCAGGGTTCGACCCGGGTCTCCCCGTACAGCGGCTCCTCGGTCACCACCACCGGCATCGTCACCGCGATCCGCTCCACCGGCTCCTCGCGCGGCTTCTGGATCCAGAGCGCGAGCGGCGACGGCAACGCGGCGACCAGTGACGCGGTCTTCGTCTACAAGGGTTCGACGACGCCGAGCACGACGGTCGGCAACAGCGTCACGGTCACCGGCAAGGTCTCCGAGTACTACCCCGACACGGACGGCGGCAGCCAGTCGCTCACCGAGATCACCGGCGCGACCTGGACCACCAACTCCACCGGGAACACGCTGCCTTCGGCCACCACGATCAGCGACTCGACGGTCCCCGCCACCTACACGCGCACCAACAGCGGCGGCTCCATCAACTCGTACACGCTGGCCCCGACGACGTACGCCCTGGACTACTACGAGTCCCTGGAGGGCATGCGCGTCTCGGTCGGCAGCTCGCCCGTGGTCGGCCGGACCGACGAGTACAGCGAGCTGTGGGTCAACGTGAAGCCCTCGCAGGTGACTTCGGCGCGCGGCGGCTCGCTGTACTCCTCGTACAGCAGCCAGAACTCGGGCCGTGTCCAGATAAGCACGCTGCTGTCGTCCACCTTCCCGACGGCGAACGTCGGCGACACCCTCTCGGGCGCGACCGGCGTCATGGACTACATCGCGTACGGCGGCTACACCCTCCAGGCCACCACGCTCGGCACGCTGACCTCGGGCGGTATCGCCAAGGAGACCACGACGGCCCAGTCGACGAGCCAGCTCTCGGTGGCGACGTACAACGTGGAGAACCTCGACCCGACCGACGCCGCCTCGAAGTTCACGGCGCTCGCCTCGGGCATCGTGACCAACCTCAAGTCGCCCGACATCGTGGCCCTGGAGGAGGTCCAGGACAACAACGGCGCCACGGACGACGGCACGGTCGACGCGAGCACCACGCTCTCCACGCTGATCGCCGCGATCAAGACGGCGGGCGGTCCGACGTACTCGTACACCCAGATCAGCCCGACCAACGACGCCGACGGCGGTGAGACCGGCGGCAACATCCGCCAGGTCTTCCTCTACAACACCGCGCGCGTGGGCCTGACGTCACGCACCGGCGGCACCGCGACGACCGCGAACTCGGTGGTGAACAGCAGCGGTACGGCGCAGCTGAAGTACTCGCCCGGCCGGATCGATCCGACCAACTCGGCGTGGGACGCCAGCCGCAAGCCGCTCGCCGCGGAGTTCACCTTCAACGGCTCGACGTACTTCCTGATCGCCAACCACTTCGTCTCCAAGGGCGGCGACTACTCGCTGCACAGCCAGTACCAGGCCCCGACCCGCTCCTCGGAGACCCAGCGCACCACGCAGGCCGCGGCCGTCAACTCCTTCGTCGACTCGATCCTCGCGGTCCAGTCCTCGGCGAAGGTGATCGTCCTCGGCGACCTGAACGACTACCAGTTCTCGACCACCGCCACGACCCTTGAGGGCGGCGTACTGACCGACCTGGTGGACACCCTGCCGGCGTCGCAGCAGTACACGTACGTCTACGACGGCAACTCGCAGGTCCTCGACCACACCCTGGTCAGCTCCGCGATCACGTCGTACGACTACGACATCGTCCACATCAACAGCGAGTTCTCGGACCAGACCAGCGACCACGACCCGCAGGTCGTCCGGATCACTCCGTAGTCAACGGCCGGGCCAAGGGTCCGTCCGGTGGGTCCGTCCGGCGGGCCGGCCGGACAGACCCTAGGCCCTGAACTCGGACGTGGTCATCAACTGGCTGGCCACGGGACCCTGTTCACGCACTCGCGCCAAGCGGTCGAGCATCCGCCGCTTGGCGTGGGCGGCCCGTCGCAGGACCTCCACGCGCCGATAGCGCAGCAGTTCGGCGGGGTCGGGGCGGACGGCTCCGGCCAGTTCATAGCCGTACGAGGTGAGCCTGTCGCCCAACACGTCGTCGCACAGGGCGATCTGAGCAGGCGTCAGCCGAGTGGCCCAGTTCCCCGCCCTCGAGGTGTCCACCGCGCCGTGGGTGCGCCGGTGCCAGGTCTTCCGTGCGGGCACGGCCACCTCGGCCACCCGGTACGGCTCGCTCATCTCGGGGACGTACTCCTCCCCCAAGAACCCGCACACACCGCGCAGTTGTCCCTCGGGGTCGGCCACCAGGTCCTCGAAGCGCAGTTCGTGCCAGCTGCCGGATCCCAGCCTGCGGGAGTACTTGCGCGTGGTGTCCATGACCTGCGACCAGGTGGCCACGGCCTCATGGAAGCCGCGATGCCACCAGGGCATGCCGAGCAGCGAGGCGACACAGTCCCGTCCGTCCCGTACGAGATGGATGAACTGGGCGTCGGGGAAGAGCCGCAGGATCTCCGCCACGTGCAGCGCGTACGCGGGCCGCTTGTCCCCCCACCGGACCTTCCCGTGCTCCTCGGCGTACGCCTGGAGCGCGATCCCCAGCGCCGACCCGAGCGTGGGCGGCCCCTCGGTGATCCGCTCGGCCACGCGCCCGGGGTCCACCCCGAGCTCATGGAACCGCGTCTCCTTGCGCGCGGTGATCCACTGCGCGAGCCCGGCCCGGTTGCCGCGCTCCTTCAGATCACCGAAGCCCAGCCGCCCCTCGTAGGCGGGCAGCACGAACCGTGTCTCGGGCGGCAGCGCGATCCGTGGATGCGCGTGCAGCATCAGCTGCAGCAGTGTGGTCCCGGAGCGGGGACAGCCGAGAACGAAGACGGGGCGCAGGGAGTCAGACACGGTTCCACGCTGCCGCGACCCGATGAGGCCGGACTGGGATCACGCTGAGAATGCCGTGTGAACGCGCCGCACCCCGGGCCGGGCCGGGCCGGCACCGAGTTCCTGTGGACTTCCCATGGATCACCGAGGAATCGATCAGGCATCACTGGGATATCACTCGGGGATCGCTGGAGGATCACTGCGGGAAACGGCTGCTCGGACGTCACCGTGTCCACTACTGTTTCACCAGTCGCGCACATGGCCTCCACGGCTGCCGCCGTTCCGAGCGCCCGCGCCCCCCACTTGTGCTGAGACCAGTAGATCTCTTGTTACCGCGACCAGCCGACGAATCCGCGATCGCCACGGGCGACGCTGGAGGAACGCGCATGCCAGAAATAACGCCCGGGCCCGGGCCCGACCAGCCCGCTCACTCCACGGAGCTGGAGCCCTGGCGCCCCAGGCCACACGGCACGCCCTACCCCGTGCAGACGGATCTCGCCCCCGAACCCCCGGCGCCATGGGAGACCGGGCGAGTCACGGACGAGGGCCGGCTGCCCGGGACACGACGGCTCTGGCTGGCCGGCGGGCTGGCCGTGGCGGTGCTCATCGCCACGGCGACCGCAATCTCCCTACAGGACAATGGTTCTGACGACTCATCACAGAACCGGGCGAACGAGACCACCTCCGACACCGGCCTCCTGTTCCCGCCCGGTGCCTCCGCCGGAACGAGCGGCTCGACCCTGGCCCCGGCCGGCAAGAACGCCTTGGCCTCGCCCCAGTCCTCCCCCTCCGCCACCGCCTCGCGGGGTTCGGCCTCACCCAAGCCCTCGGGACAGGGTTCCGACGCCCAGCCCGCCCCCGGACAGTCGAAGCCCGCCTCGTCCAGCAAGTCCCCCTCCTCCACGCCGGCTTCCTCGCTGAAGTCGATCCGGTCGGTCAACTACCCCGACCGCTACTGGCACGTGAGCGACGGCGCCGTCCGGCTCGATCCGGTGGGTTCGGGCAGTTCGGCCACGACCAAGCAGGACGCCAGCTTCAAGCTGGTCGAGGGGCTCGCGAACTCCTCCTGCTACTCCTTCGCCACCACCGACGGCACCTACCTCCGCCACCGCAACTTCTCCCTGCGCGCCGACCGCGACGACGGCTCCGACCTCTTCGAGAAGGACGCCACCTTCTGCCCCCGGACGTCGTCGTACTCCGACGCCGTCATGCTGGAGTCGGTCAACTACCCGGGCCGCTATCTGCGCCACCGCAACTTCCAGCTCCGCCTGGACGCGTACGAGAACAGCACGCTCTATCGCGCGGACTCGGCGTTTCGTGTGGTGAAGGGCTGGGGCTGAACCCCGAGGGTTCACCGGCCCCCGGACGAGCCGGAAACCCTCGAAGGCCGCGCCCCCGCCGGATCAGTGCGTGAAGCACACCGAGTGCCGACGACGACGTGGGGCCCCGGTGCACACAGCACCGGGGCCCCACGGGCAGTACAGAGGACTCAGACGTTGAAGCCGAGCGCCCGAAGCTGCTCGCGACCGTCGTCCGTGATCTTGTCCGGACCCCACGGCGGCATCCAGACCCAGTTGATGCGGAGCTCGTTGACAAGGCCGTCCGTGGCGGACTTGGCCTGGTCCTCGATGACGTCGGTGAGCGGGCAGGCCGCGGACGTCAGGGTCATGTCGATCGTCGCGATGTTCGCGTCGTCGATGTGAATGCCGTAGATGAGGCCGAGGTTGACGACGTCGATGCCCAGTTCGGGGTCGACGACGTCGTACAGCGCCTCGCGGAGTTCTTCCTCCGAGGCCGGCTTCGTCGTCAAGGTCTCGTTCTCGCTCATGCCGTCTTCCTCTCGGCGCTCTCGCCCAGAGCCTGGGCCGTCGCGTCCTTCCACGCCATCCAGCTCAGGAGAGCGCACTTCACCCGGGCCGGGTACTTGGAGACACCGGCGAACGCGACCGCGTCCTCCAGCACCTCCTCCATCGCGTCGTCGGGCTCGATCCGGCCCTTGGACTGCATCAGCTCCAGGAAGGTCTCCTGGATCTTCTGCCCCTCGGCCAGGTCCTTGCCGACCAGGAGCTCGTTGAGCACGGAGGCCGAGGCCTGGCTGATGGAGCAGCCCTGGCCCTCGTACGAGATGTCCGCGATCCGCTCGCCGTCGTACTTCACGCGCAGCGTGATCTCGTCGCCGCACGTCGGGTTGACGTGGTGCACCTCGGCATCGCCATCCCGCAAGCCCCGCCCGTGCGGGTGCTTGTAGTGGTCCAGGATGACTTCCTGGTACATCGAATCAAGCTTCACGTCTCAGCCGCTCCTCAGCCGAAGAAATTCCGGACGTGCTCCAAGCCGTCGACCAGTGCGTCGATCTCGGCCGGCGTGGAGTACAGATAGAACGACGCTCGCGTGGTCGCAGGAATTCCGTAGCGCAGGCAGACCGGGCGGGCGCAGTGGTGGCCGACCCGGACCGCGATGCCCTGCTCGTCCAGGACCTGGCCCACGTCGTGCGGGTGGATGTCACCCAGCGTGAACGAGATCGCCGCGCCGCGGTCCTCGGCCGTGGTCGGGCCGATGATCCGCAGGTCCGGGACCTCCAGGAGCCGCTTCACCGCGTACTCGGTGAGCGCGTGCTCGTGGGCGAGGATCTTGTCCATGCCGATCGAGGTCAGATAGTCGATCGCCGCGCCGAGACCGACCGCCTGCGCGATCGGCGGGGTGCCGGCCTCGAACTTGTGCGGTGCCGGGGCGTACGTCGACGAGTGCATCGACACGGTCTCGATCATCTCGCCGCCGCCGAGGAACGGCGGCAGGTCCTCGAGCAGCTCCTGGCGGCCCCAGAGGACGCCGATGCCCGTCGGACCGCACATCTTGTGGCCGGTGAAGGCCACGAAGTCGGCCTGGAGGGCCTGGACGTCCATCGGCATGTGCGGCGCGGCCTGCGAGGCGTCGATCAGGACCAGGGCGCCGACCTCCTGGGCGCGGCGCACTATCGCCTCGACCGGGTTCACGGTGCCCAGGATGTTCGACACCAGCACGAAGGAGACGATCTTCGTCTTCTCCGTGATGATCTCGTTGATGTTCGAGAGGTCGAGACGGCCGTCGTCGGTCAGGCCGAACCACTTCAGCTTCGCGCCCGTGCGCTGCGAGAGCAGCTGCCACGGCACGATGTTGGAGTGGTGCTCCATCTCCGTGATGACGATCTCGGTCTCGTGGTCCACGCGGTAGGGCTCGTCGGCCCAGCCCAGCATGTTGGCCACGAGGTTGAGCGACTCGGAGGCGTTCTTGGTGAAGATCACCTCGTCGCGGCTCGGCGCGTTGATGAACGCGGCGACCTTGTCGCGCGCGCCCTCGTACAGCGCCGTGGCCTCCTCGGCGAGCACATGCACACCGCGGTGGACGTTGGCGTTGTAGCGCTCGTAGTAGCCACTGAGGGCGTCCAGTACCTGGCGCGGCTTCTGCGAAGTCGCCGCGTTGTCCAGGTACACAAGCTTCTTACCGTCGTGGACCAGGCGGTCCAGGATGGGGAAGTCCTTGCGGATCGCCTCGGTGTCGAGGAGGCCCGGCAGCTGCGTCACGCGGATACGCCACCCTTCGTGTAAGCCTCGTAGCCCTCGTTCTCCAGCTTGTCGGCGAGCTCGGCGCCGCCGGACTCGACGATACGGCCGGCGGAGAAGACGTGGACGAAGTCGGGCTTGATGTAGCGCAGGATGCGCGTGTAGTGCGTAATCAGCATGGTGCCGACCTCGCCGGTCTCGCGAACGCGGTTGACGCCCTCGGAGACGATGCGCAGGGCGTCGACGTCCAGGCCGGAGTCGGTCTCGTCGAGGATCGCGATCTTCGGCTTGAGGAGCTCCAGCTGAAGGATCTCGTGGCGCTTCTTCTCACCGCCGGAGAAGCCCTCGTTCACGTTGCGCTCGGCGAAGGCGGGGTCCATGGAGAGGCGCTCCATGGTCTCCTTGACCTCCTTGACCCAGGTACGCAGCTTGGGGGCCTCGCCGCGGATCGCCGTGGCGGACGTACGCAGGAAGTTGGAGACCGAGACGCCGGGGACCTCGACCGGGTACTGCATCGCCAGGAACAGGCCCGCGCGGGCGCGCTCGTCGACGGACATCTCCAGGACGTTCTCGCCGTCGAGGGTGACGGTGCCGCCGGTGATCGTGTACTTGGGGTGGCCCGCGAGGGAGTAGGCGAGGGTCGACTTGCCGGAGCCGTTGGGGCCCATGATGGCGTGCGTCTCGCCCTGCTTCACGGTCAGGTCGACGCCCTTGAGGATCTCCTTCGTGGCGTTGTCGGCCTCGACGGTGACGTGCAGGTCGTGGATTTCAAGCGTTGCCATGGGTTCCTCAGGACTCCTGGGTGAGGGAGACGAGTACGTCGTCCCCTTCGATCTTTACGGGGTATACGGGGACGGGGCGCGTCGCGGGAAGACCGGACGGCTTGCCGGTGCGGAGGTCGAACGCGGAGCCGTGCAGCCAGCACTCGATCTGGCAGTCCTCCACCTCGCCCTCGGAGAGCGAGACGTTCGCGTGCGAGCAGATGTCGTTGATCGCGAACACCTCCCCCTCGGTCTTCACGACCGAGACCGGCGTGCCGTCGAGTTCCACCCTCTTCGGGGTGTCCTCTTCCAGCTCGCTCAGCCCACAGGCGCGTAGGAACGTCGACGAGGCAGTCATCAGACCGACGCCTCCAGCTCCTCGTCGATCCTGACGAGAAGGCGCTCCTGGATGTCGGCGACACCGATCTGCTGGACCAGCTCGGCGAAGAAGCCGCGGACCACCAGACGGCGGGCCTCGTCGGCGGGGATGCCGCGGGCCATCAGATAGAAGAGCTGCTCGTCGTCGAAGCGGCCGGTCGCGGAGGCGTGTCCGGCGCCGACGATCTCGCCGGTCTCGATCTCCAGGTTCGGCACGGAGTCGACGCGGGCGCCGTCGGTCAGAACCAGGTTGCGGTTCATCTCGTACGTGTCCGTGCCCTCGGCCTTGGCCTCGATGAGGACGTCGCCGATCCACACCGCGTGGGCGCCCTCGCCCTGGAGCGCGCCCTTGTAGGCGACGTTCGACTTGCAGTGCGGGGTGTTGTGGTCGACGAGGAGACGGTGCTCCTGGTGCTGGCCGGCGTCCGTGAAGTACAGGCCGAAGAGCTCGGCCTCGCCACCGGTGCCGGCGTAGGCGACGCGCGGGTGGAGGCGTACGAGGTCGCCGCCGAAGGTGACCACGAACGACTTGAAGGTGGCGTCGCGGCCGATCAGCGCGTTGTGCTGGCCGACGTGCACGGCCTTGTCGTCCCAGTCCTGGACGGAGACGACGGTGAGCTTGGCGCCGTCGCCGAGGATGTAGTCGACGTTGGCGGCGAGTACGGCGTCACCGGTGTGGTCGATGACGACGACGGCCTCGGCGAAGGCTCCGAGCTCCACGACCTGGTGGCCGTAGGCGACCCCGCCCTCGCCGTGCACGGCGATACGGATCGGCTCGGTGAGCACCGTCTCCTTGGGGACGGTGACGACACCGGCCTTCTCGAACGCCGAGTACGCCTGGGCGGCGATGCGGTCCACCGGGGTGCCGGCCTTGCCGAGCCGGGCGTCGTCACGGCCGACGGTCTCCACGATGACGCCCTCGGGCGCCTCGATGCCGACCTTCACGCCGTCGCCGGTGGCGACCGCGGTGCCGTCGTGCAGCCCGCGCAGGCGCTCCAGCGGGGTGAACCGCCACTCCTCCTCGCGGCCGTGGGGGACGGGGAAGTCCGCCACGTCGAAGGACGGGGGCGCGCTCATGCGCGTGGCGACGGTCGACTCGGCGGCCACCGCGATCTGTCCGGCGGTGGTGGACCCCACCGGGATGTTCTGAGCCTCAGCCATGGCTGTCGGTCTGCTCTCTTTCCTACGTCGGAATTCGCTAGCTGCTTACGGAAGACCGGTCTTAACCGACCGCGCCTTCCATCTGCAGCTCGATCAGCCGGTTGAGCTCAAGGGCGTACTCCATGGGCAGCTCCTTGGCGATCGGCTCGACGAAGCCGCGCACGATCATCGCCATCGCCTCGAACTCGGTCATGCCCCGGCTCATCAGGTAGAAGAGCTGGTCGTCGCTGACCTTGGAGACGGTCGCCTCATGGCCCATGGACACGTCGTCCTCGCGGACGTCCACGTACGGGTACGTGTCGGAGCGGGAGATGGTGTCGACGAGCAGCGCGTCGCACAGCACGTTCGACTTGGAGCCGTGAGCGCCCTCGCCGATCTCGACGAGACCGCGGTACGACGTACGACCGCCACCGCGCGCCACGGACTTCGACACGATGTTCGACGACGTGTTCGGCGCCATGTGGACCATCTTGGAGCCGGCGTCCTGGTGCTGGCCCTCGCCCGCGAAGGCGATGGACAGGGTCTCGCCCTTGGCGTGCTCGCCCATCAGGTAGACGGCCGGGTACTTCATGGTGACCTTGGAACCGATGTTGCCGTCGATCCACTCCATGGTCGCGCCCTCGTACGCCACGGCGCGCTTGGTGACCAGGTTGTAGACGTTGTTCGACCAGTTCTGGATGGTCGTGTAGCGGCAGCGGGCGCCCTTCTTCACGATGATCTCGACGACCGCGGAGTGCAGGGAGTCCGACTTGTAGATCGGGGCCGTACAACCCTCGACGTAGTGGACGTAGGCGTCCTCGTCGACGATGATCAGCGTCCGCTCGAACTGGCCCATGTTCTCCGTGTTGATACGGAAGTAGGCCTGGAGCGGGATCTCGACGTGCACGCCCTTCGGCACGTAGATGAAGGAGCCACCGGACCACACGGCGGTGTTCAGCGACGCGAACTTGTTGTCGCCGACCGGGATGACCGTGCCGAAGTACTCCTTGAAGAGCTCCGGGTGCTCCTTCAGAGCGGTGTCGGTGTCGAGGAAGATGACACCCTGCTCCTCCAGGTCCTCGCGGATCTGGTGGTAGACGACCTCGGACTCGTACTGGGCCGCGACACCGGCGACGAGGCGCTGCTTCTCCGCCTCCGGGATGCCGAGCTTGTCGTACGTGTTCTTGATGTCCTCGGGCAGGTCCTCCCAGGACTCCGCCTGCTTCTCCGTGGAGCGCACGAAGTACTTGATGTTGTCGAAGTCGATGCCGGAGAGGTCCGAGCCCCAGTTCGGCATGGGCTTCTTCTCGAAAAGGCGCAGGCCCTTGAGGCGGAGCTTGGTCATCCACTCCGGCTCGGACTTCTTCCCGGAGATGTCGCGGACGACGTCCTCGTTGATACCGCGCTTGGCAGAGGCACCGGCCACGTCGGAGTCGGCCCAGCCGTATTCGTACGTGCCCAGACCCTCGAGCTCAGGGTGGGCAGTCTCCTCGATGGGGAGCGTCATGCGGGGTTCCTCCCGGCGGTGCTTGCAGATGCGTTATGTGTGGTCTTGGGGATAAACGTGGTGCATACGCCATCGCCGTGGGCGATGGTGGCCAGCCGCTGGACATGGGTGCCGAGCAGCTGGGAGAAGATCTCGGTCTCCGCCTCGCACAGCTGCGGGAACTGCTCGGCGACATGGGCGACCGGGCAGTGGTGCTGGCAGAGCTGCTCACCAACCGGTGCGTTACGCGCCGTAGCAGCGTACCCGTCCACGCTCAAGGCCTTGGCCAGCGCTTCGGTGCGCTCCTCGGGGGCGGCGGCTTCGACGGCCTTGCGGTACGCGTCGGCCTGGGCAGCCATCCTGGCGCGGGCGAAGGCGACGACGGCCTCGTCCCCGCCCTCGCGCGCCGCGATCCAGCGCAGCGCGTCCGCGGCGAGCTTGTCGTAGGACTGGTCGAAGGCGTCGCGGCCGCAGTCGGTCAGGGCGAACACCTTGGCGGGACGGCCGCGCGTACGCGCTCCGTAGACCCGCTGCTCACGTGCTTCCACGACCTCGTCGGCGACGAGTACGTCGAGATGACGGCGTACGGCGGCCGGGGTCAGGCCCAGTCGTCCCGCGAGGTCGGTGACGGTCGAGGGGCCGTGGTCCAGGATGGACCGCGCGACCCGGTTGCGCGTCGAGCGCTCCCCGGTCGTGAGTTCCTCCTGCGGGGTCCCCGTGGGGGTCTCCCGAGCCTCGCGAACGTTTTTCACAACGCCATTGTTGCGTAATTCCTCAGAGCCTGACAAGCCGCGTCCTGAGGGGTGGACGGTGCCGTGCATCACTTAGGTATACCTAAGGTGACCTGGGGAAATGATCTTTGATCGATCAATTGGGTGGCGCGCCGCCCGGCTCTCGGGGAGACTGCCGGACCATGCCGACACCCCCACCGACCGGCCCACTCGTCACTCGGGACACCGTCGCCGCACACCTTCTCTCGCTGGGCGTACAGCCAGGAGAAACGCTTCTCGTGCACTCCTCCCTGAGCGCCCTGGGGTGGGTCAACGGCGGCCCGGTCGCCGTCGTCCAGGGACTGCTCGACGCCCTGGGCCCCGACGGCACTCTGGTGGTCCCGACCCAGTCCGGAGAACTCTCCGATCCGGCACTGTGGAGCAATCCGCCCGTGCCCGAGGAGTGGTGGTCGACCATCCGGGCGACGATGCCCGCGTACGACCCCCGGGTGACGCCCTCCCGGAGGGTCGGCGTGATCCCGGAGACCGTACGGAACTGGCCCGGCGCCCTGCGCAGCGCGCACCCGGAGACCTCGTTCGCGGCGCTCGGCCCGCGCGCGGCGGCGGTCATCGAGGGCCACGCGCCCGACTGCCGGCTCGGCGAGCGCAGCCCGCTGGCCCGTCTGGAGGCCGACGGCGCCCGGATCCTGCTGCTCGGTGCCGGCTACGGCACCTGCACGAGCTTCCACCTGGCCGAGTACCGCGTTCCGTCGCCCGTCGTCGAGGTGGGACGCCCCTCCCCGACGGGCTGGGAAGTGGTGCGGGAGATATCGATCACCTCCGACCGCTTCGACGAGCTCGGCTCCGACTTCGAGCGGGACCGTCCCGTCGTACGGGGCAAGGTGGGCGCGGCCGACGCACGGCTGTTCCCGGTGGCCGACGCGGTGGCGTACGCGGAGCGCTGGCTGGCGCTGCACCGGCCACGGGACCAGTACGTGGATGCGGCCCCCGGCGCCCCCGCACCTCGACGGCGTCCTTAGACTTGCGCCTCATGCGAAGCGAGCCCGTGGTCCAGGTCCAGGCACTGGTGAAGCGGTACGGCACGAAGACCGCGGTGGACGGCCTCGACCTGGCGGCCAAGGCGGGAATCACCGCCGTACTCGGGCCCAATGGCGCGGGCAAGACGACCACGGTCGAGACCTGCGAGGGGTACCGGAAGCCGGACTCCGGCACGGTGCGCGTCCTGGGCCTCGACCCGGCGAGACAGTCCGCGGAACTGCACTCCCGCATCGGCGTGATGCTCCAGTCCGGCGGCGTCTACTCGGGCGCCCGCGCCGACGAGATGCTCCGGCATGTCGCGAAGCTCCACGCCCACCCCCTGGACGTGGACGCGCTCATCGAGCGGCTCGGCCTGGGCAGCTGCGGCCGCACCACCTACCGGCGCCTCTCCGGCGGCCAGCAGCAGCGCCTCGCGCTGGCGATGGCCGTGGTCGGCCGCCCCGAACTGGTCTTCCTCGACGAGCCGACCGCGGGCCTCGACCCGCAGGCCCGGCACGCGACCTGGGACCTGGTCCGCGATCTGCGCGGCGACGGCGTCTCCGTCATCCTCACCACGCACTACATGGACGAGGCCGAACAGCTCGCCGACGACGTCGCGATCATCGACGCCGGCAAGGTCATCGCCCAGGGCTCGCCCGAGGAGCTGTGCCGCGGCGGCGCCGAGAACACCCTGCGCTTCACCGGCCGCCCCGGGCTCGACGTCGGGTCCCTGCTGAAGGCCCTCCCGGCCGACTCCACGGCCGCCGAGCTGACGCCGGGCGCCTACCGGGTGGGCGGCAAGGTCGATCCCCAGCTGCTGGCGACGGTGACGTCCTGGTGCGCGCAGCACGGGGTGATGCCGGAGAAGATCTCGGTCGAACGCCACACTCTTGAAGACGTCTTCCTCGAACTGACCGGCAAGGAGCTGCGTTCGTGACCATCGCCGGTACGTACACCCCGAAGCCCAGTGCGGCCCCCCTGCCCCGCATGATCGCGGCGCAGGCCGCCTTCGAGACGAGGATGCTCCTCCGCAACGGCGAGCAGCTCCTGTTGACGGTCGTCATCCCGACGCTGCTGCTCGTGCTGTTCAGCTCGGTCGACATCGTCGACACGGGCAAGGGCGAGGCGGTCGACTTCCTGACCCCCGGCATCCTGGCGCTCGCCGTGATGTCGACGGCGTTCACGGGCCAGGCGATCGCCACGGGTTTCGAGCGGCGCTACGGCGTCCTGAAGCGGCTCGCCGCCTCGCCGCTCCCCCGCTGGGGCCTGATGACCGCGAAGACGGCATCCGTGCTGGTCACGGAGGCCCTCCAGATCGTCCTGCTGACGGTGATCGCCTTCGCCCTGGGCTGGTCACCGCACGGCAACCCCCTCGCCGTACTGCTCCTGCTGATCCTCGGCACGGCAGCCTTCTCGGGCCTCGGCCTGCTGATGGCGGGCACGCTGAAGGCCGAGGCGACCCTGGCCGCCGCCAACCTGGTCTTTCTGCTCCTGCTGGTCGGCGGCGGTGTGATCGTCCCCATGGACAAGTTCCCCTCCGGCGCCCAGGACGTCCTCGGTCTCCTGCCGATCTCGGCGCTCTCGGACGGGCTGCGGGATGTCCTTCAGCACGGGGCGGGGATGCCGTGGGGCGACCTCGGGATCCTGGCCGTGTGGGCGGTGGTCGGCCTGGGAGCCGCGGGGAAGTTCTTCCGCTGGGAGTAGTCCGGACTAGCGATTTGCGTAGGTGCGGGGCCCTCGTGAAGACATGCACAAGCGGCCCCCTACGATGGTGCGCGTGCCAAACGTGACCCGAGCCGATGCCCTGAGCGCGGTGAGCAACCCGCTCGCCTTCATCGCCGAACGCTGGACCCCGACACCCCGGACGGTGCGGCGGGCGGCCCTCGCCGCGCTCGTCATGTCGGTGGTCATCGTCGTCACCGGCGGCGCCGTGCGGCTGACCGGCTCCGGGCTCGGCTGCCCGACCTGGCCCAAGTGCACCGACGACTCGCTGACCACCACGAGCGCGATGGGCTTCCACGGGGTCATCGAGTTCGGCAACCGCATGCTCACGTACGTCCTGTGCGCGGCGGTCGGCTGGGCGATCATCGCCGCGCGCTCGCAGAAGCCGTGGCGGCGGAGCCTGACCCGGCTGGGCTGGGCCCAGTTCTGGATCGTCATGAGCAACGCGATCCTCGGCGGCATCGTCGTCCTGGTCGGCCTCAACCCCTACACGGTCGCCGCCCACTTCCTGCTCTCCACCGCGCTCATCACCGTCGCGGCGGTCATGTGGCAGCGCACCCGCGAGGGCGACGGCGAGCCGCGCCCCCTCGTCGGCGCGTCGGTGCGCCAGCTCGTCTGGTTCCTGGTCACCGCCGCCATCCTGCTGATCGCGGTCGGCACGGTCGTCACCGGCGCCGGCCCGCACGCGGGCGACTCCAGCGAGGTCAACCGGATCCCCATCAGCTGGGAGACGGTCGCCAAGCTGCACGCCGTGCTGGCCTGGATCGTCGTGACGCTGACCTTCGCCCTGTGGTTCGTCCTCAAGGCGGTCGACGCCCCCAAGGGCCCCCTGCACCGCACCCGCGACCTGTTCCTCGTCCTCCTCTCCCAGGGCGCCATCGGCTACGTCCAGTACTTCACGGACCTCCCCGAGGCCCTGGTCGCCCTCCACATGTTCGGCTCCTGCCTGGTGTGGATCGCGGTCCTCCGCGTCCTGCTGGCGCTGCGCGAACGCCCGGACGTCGTGGCGGACCTGCCGGGTCCTTCGGCGGAATCGGCGCTTACGCGCGCGTAGGCCGTATCGACGCGCGCGTGAGCCGTACCGGCATTCACGCGCGCGTGGGCCGTTCATAGGCGGTCACCAGGTCGTCGATCGCGGGACCCAGATAGCCCCGTGTCAGCTCGGCCCGGCGCACCGTCCACTCCTCCGTGGGCGGCGCGGGATCCTCGTAGCGCCGCCTCCTGATGTCGTCGACCACCTCTGCCGGCGCCCCCAGTCCGGGGAGCAGCTCCAGTGCCTCCCTCTTCGATATCAGCCGCCCGTCCCGCAGGGTCGTGGTGGCCCGCGCGAGGGTGATCGTCCCGAGGTCGACCCACACGTCCTGCTTCCAGAGCCGGGCCTTGTCGACCGCGGGTCGCCAGAACTCCTTCTGGTCGCGTACGACGAAATCGCTGAGCTCGTGGTCCAGGAGGGGCGGCAGCAGGTCCTCGGGCGGTTTGCCGTGCAGGACGAGACCGAAGGCGTGCAGTTCGCGGCGGGTGACCGGGGTGACCGGGCGTTTCATCAGCCCGTCGTGCGCCCAGGTGACGTACGACCGCTCGGCACCGGCCATGGTGTCGGGCGTCAGATAGCTGCAGTGCAGCTTCCCGGCGAGCGGTTCGTCGGCGCGCAGCCGCCGGTGCAGTCGGACCAGCTTCCGTATCGCGCCGAGCGAGACGGGGCCCTCCAGGACGGCGATCA
Source organism: Streptomyces sp. NBC_00775 (assembly GCF_036347135.1). Taxonomy (NCBI): domain Bacteria; kingdom Bacillati; phylum Actinomycetota; class Actinomycetes; order Kitasatosporales; family Streptomycetaceae; genus Streptomyces; species Streptomyces sp. NBC_00775. The sequence continues at coordinate 8,236,486 of NZ_CP108938.1, read as the reverse complement.
GATCGAGATCGCTGCGCCCCTCCTGATAGTCGCCCCCGGCGAGCGAGCCGTGCGCCCACACGGCCACCGGGGCGAGGGCGCGCAGATCGGCGAGGAAGCGGTCGAGTAACTGGGCGGTGCCTTCATCGGTCATCCGCACAGTCTGGAGCCGCAGGGCACGCCGGTGAAGAGGGGCGTCACTCCACCCCGTACACCCGCCGCGCGTTCCCCGCCGCGATCAGCCCCGCCACCCGCTGCGCGTCGGCCAGCGACCAGGCCCCCTCGGCGACCCAGGTGCCGAGCACCCGTGCGAGCGCTTCACGGAAAAGGCGTGCTCCGACCACATGAAGTTCGGGCAGTCCATGTGCTCCGCTGGAGAAGAGGAGCTTGCCGAAGGGCGCCAGCTCCAGGATCTCGGCGAGGACGGCCGCCGCCCTCGCCCCCGTACGGACCAGGGCGGCGCCCAGGTCGGCGTACACATGCGGGAAGACCCCGGCGAGGTGGGCCGCGTGCCGGTGGTACGGGTAGCCGTGCAGGAGGACGAGGTCGGTGCCGAGTCCGGCCGTGGCGCGGGCGAAGTCGGTGAGCAGGACGGGGTCGGTGCGGTCGATGCGCAGTCCGGGTTCACCGAGCCCGGCGTGGAGCTGGAGGGGCAGTCCTGACCCCACCGCGATCCACAGCAGGTGGCGGAGAAGGACGGGATCGCTCAGCGGCCCGCCCACCCGGCGGCGCGCCAGCCAGCGGCCCGCCGCGCCCCGCACCTCGCCCGGCCCGGGCGGCTCGGGCGCGAGCGCCAGACCGTGCCGTCCGCCCGCCACGGACGTGAAGGACACGGCGTTCGCGGCCGCCCCGTGGACGGACTCGGCGAGATTGGCGAGAAAGGACTCGACCGTGCCGGAGGTGTCGGCGACCTGTTCGGCGAGCAGCTCAAGACGGACGATCTCGTGCGCGTCGGCGGCTCCTGTGGAGGCCATCTCGCCCGGCCCGGTCAGATCGCCGGGCAGCCCGGTGTCGACGAGATACGTCGTGATGCCGCTGCCGCGCAGCAGCCTGCGGCCAGATTCCAGTACGCCGAGTTCGCGACGCCTGGCCAGATAGCGGGCGGGGGGACAGTGCGGCTCCAGGCCGAGCAGCGGCGGGCACCAGCGGCGTACCGCGAAACCGGTCTGGGTGTCGAAGAAGGTGGTGCCGGCGGCCGGCGGACCCTCGGTCCTGGCGAGGTGGGCCTCGAAGGTGCCGAGGCCCAGCTCCGTTCTCAGTACGCCGTGGCAGTACTGGTCCACGAGGGACGGTGTTTCGATCATCCGGACTCCCCGCGTAGACGCTGTGTGCTTACAGGTCTTAACGGGCGGACCGGGGGTCAGGTGATGGCCGTACACACCCCGTGCGAAGGCGCTCCGCCGTTACGGCTCGGAAGGTGCGGGTCGTTCTGAGGCCGCGAACCGTCCGTGGCTGGTCGCGCCGAGGCGGCGGAGCCGCACGTGAGACAGCCCCGCGCCCCTTTCGGGGCGCTGTACCTGAGGCCGGGTTCAGGAGTTGCGGGGGCCGCCCACCTGGATCCCGGCCATGCGCGTCCACTCGTACGGACCGGTCTTCACCTTGGCCGCGAACTCCCCGTCGAACGCCTCGTGAACCGTGATCCCGGCCTTCTTCACGGCGTCCTCGGCGATCGCGTACGTGGGCGCCACGAGGTCGCCCCAGCCGCCGTCCGCGCCGACGAGCACGATCCGGGCGCCCTTCTGGCCGATGTACGCGACCTGTCCCTCGACCCCGCCGTGCGCCTTGGAGAAGGCGCCGATCTGCTGGGCGAGCTTGGCCGCCTTGCGCTCGGCCTTGGCGTCCTGGGTGGCGCCGTTGGTCTCGTCAACCTGCTGGGTGTCTGCCATGGCCAGGATGCTACCGACGGGTAGATCAAACGGCGACGGGCGGGGTGCGTGGCCTTGACCACGTACCCCGCCCGTCGCGAAGTCCCGGCGGAGTGTCAGCGCAGGAAGGGGTCCACCGCGACGGCCACGAAGAGGATCGACACGTAGGTGATCGACCAGTGGAACAGCCGCATCTCCTTGAGCTTGCCGCCCGTCACCTCGGCCTTGGCGCGGTTCTGCAGACCGTGGGCCTCCCACAGCCAGAACCCGCCGGCGGCGAGTGCGACCACCAGGTAGAACCAACCCGTGTAGCCCATCGGGGTGAGGAGCAGCGAAACCGCGACCATCACCCAGCTGTAGATGACGATCTGGCGGGCGACGACCTTGTTGGAGGCGACGACCGGCAGCATCGGCACGCCCACGCGCGCGTAGTCGTCCTTCACCTTCATGGACAGCGGCCAGTAGTGCGGCGGCGTCCAGAAGAACATGACGAGGAAGAGGATGACCGGCGCCCACGACATGGAGTTCGTGACGGACGACCAGCCGATGAGCACCGGGAGGCAGCCGGCGATGCCGCCCCACACGATGTTCTGCGACGTACGGCGCTTGAGGATCATCGTGTAGACGACGACGTAGAAGAGGAGTGCGCCGAGGGAGAGCCAGGCGGACAGCCAGTTGACCGTCAGGCCGAACAGCAGCGTCGAGACGACCGCCAGGGTGATGCCGAAGGCCAGGCACTCGCGCGGGCTGACCATGCCGGTGACCAGCGGACGCTGGGAGGTGCGCTCCATCAGGGCGTCGATGTCACGGTCGATGTACATGTTCAGCGCGTTGGCGCCGCCCGCCGACAGATAGCCGCCGAGGCAGGTGAGGAGCACCAGCTTCAGGTCGGGAACACCCTGCTCGGCCAGGAACATCACCGGAACGGTGGTGATCAGCAGCAGTTCGATGATTCGCGGCTTGGTCAGCGCCACGAACGCTTTGACACGGGCCCCGAACGGCCGCTGGCCCCGGCTGCTGCTCTTGGCGAGCTCCCCCACAGCCTTAAAGGCGTGGGCGGTGCCCCCACCCGCTGGACGGGATTCGACGGCCGTCACGCACACCCCTGACAGAGACATCCCAGCAAGCCCCGGGTGTGAACTCCCGGTAAAGGCTCGCGCGTACCACGCCACTGTAGACGTTGCCCAGACCCCGACATTCGCGGGGGTGGGGTCGTGTTGACCAGCACCGCTGGAAGAGCCGAGCACCACTCGATTGAGCACTCGGACGAGCGGCTCCGTATTCACTTGCCGAATGCGGAACGGACCGGTCGGGAGGCGGATCTCCGAGAGTCCCGGCAGTCTGGAATGACTCGAAAAAACGCACGTACTTACGGGGGTAGGCTCGACAACGCCGGTGGGCGCCCAGTGCACCGGATATTCGACATGTGGAACATGTGGAGAGGAGCCCTGACCCAGGGTGAGCACCAAGCCGACCACCACAGACCTCGAGTGGACCGAGTTGGACCAGCGGGCCGTCGACACCGCCCGCGTCCTGGCCGCCGATGCCGTACAGAAGGTCGGCAACGGCCATCCCGGTACGGCGATGAGCCTGGCGCCTGCCGCGTACACCCTCTTCCAGAAGGTGATGCGGCACGACCCGGCGGACGCCGACTGGGTCGGACGCGACCGCTTCGTACTGTCCGCGGGCCACTCGTCCCTGACCCTCTACACCCAGCTCTACCTGGCCGGCTTCGGCCTGGAGCTGGACGATCTGAAGGCGTTCCGCACGTGGGGCTCCAAGACTCCGGGTCACCCCGAGTACGGGCACACCACCGGTGTGGAGACGACGACCGGGCCGCTCGGCCAGGGTGTCGCCAACGCCGTGGGCATGGCGATGGCCGCCCGCTACGAGCGCGGTCTGTTCGACCCGGAGGCCGCGCAGGGCGAGTCCCCGTTCGACCACTTCATCTTCGCGATCGCCGGTGACGGCTGCCTCCAGGAGGGCATCTCCGCGGAGGCGTCCTCCATGGCGGGCCACCAGGAGCTCGGCAACCTGATCCTGCTGTGGGACGACAACCACATCTCGATCGAGGGCGACACCGAGACCGCGGTCTCCGAGGACACGGTCAAGCGGTACGAGGCGTACGGCTGGCATGTGCAGCGCGTGGCCCCGAAGCCGGACGGCGACCTGGACCCGCACGCGATCTACAACGCGATCGAGGCCGCGAAGAAGGTGACCGACAAGCCGTCGTTCATCGCGATGCGCTCGATCATCGCCTGGCCCGCTCCGAACGCGCAGAACACCGAGGCCGCGCACGGCTCGGCGCTCGGCGACGACGAGGTCGCGGCAACTAAGCGCGTCCTCGGCTTCGACCCGGAGAAGTCCTTCGAGGTCGCCAACGAGGTTCTCGCGCACACGCGTGAGGCGCTCGACCGCGGTCGTGAGGCCAAGGCCGAGTGGGAGAAGGGCTTCGCCGCCTGGCGCACCGCCAACCCGGAGCGCGCCGCCGAGTACGACCGCATCGCCGCGACCGAACTGCCGGCCGGCTGGGAGGAGAAGCTCCCGGTCTTCGAGGCGGGCAAGGGTGTCGCGACGCGTGCGGCGTCCGGCAAGGTGCTGCAGGCGCTCGGCGCGGTGATTCCCGAGCTGTGGGGCGGCTCCGCCGACCTCGCCGGCTCGAACAACACCACGATCGACAAGACCAGCTCGTTCCTCCCGGCGGACAACCCGCTGCCGGAGGCGAACCCGTACGGCCGCACGATCCACTTCGGTATCCGCGAGCACTCGATGGCCGCGGAGATGAACGGCATCGCGCTCCACGGCAACACCCGTGTCTACGGCGGCACCTTCCTGGTGTTCTCCGACTACATGCGCAACGCCGTGCGCCTGTCGGCCCTCATGCACGCGCCGGTGACGTACGTGTGGACGCACGACTCCATCGGTCTCGGCGAGGACGGCCCGACGCACCAGCCGGTCGAGCACCTGGCCTCGCTGCGCGCCATCCCCGGTCTGAACGTCGTCCGTCCCGCGGACGCCAACGAGACCGCGATCGCCTGGCGCGAGGTCCTCAAGCGCTACACGAAGGTGTTCGGCAAGGGCGCCCCGCACGGTCTGGCGCTGACCCGTCAGGGTGTGCCGACGTACGAGCGCAACGAGGATGCCGCCAAGGGCGGTTACGTGCTGTTCGAGGCCGAGGGCGGCTCGCCCGAGGTCATCCTGATCGGCACCGGCTCGGAGGTGCACGTCGCCGTCGAGGCGCGCGAGCAGCTGCAGGCCGCGGGCATCCCGACTCGGGTCGTGTCCATGCCGTGTGTGGAGTGGTTCGACGAGCAGGACCAGGCGTACCGCGACAGTGTCCTGCCGCCGTCCGTGAAGGCGCGGGTCTCGGTCGAGGCCGGTATCGGTCTGACCTGGCACCGGTTCGTCGGGGACGCCGGACGCATTGTTTCGCTGGAGCACTTCGGTGCTTCGGCCGACGGCAAGGTGCTCTTCCGCGAATTCGGCTTCACTGCCGAGAACGTCGCCAATGCCGCCCGGGAATCGATCGCCGCAGCCCAGCGCTGACGCTGGTCATACGACACGTAGGAGATGCAATTTCCATGACAGACGCACTCAAGCGCCTCTCCGAGGAAGGCGTCGCGATCTGGCTGGACGACCTGTCGCGCAAGCGGATCACGTCCGGCAACCTCGCCGAACTGATCGACCAGCAGCACGTCGTGGGCGTCACCACCAACCCGTCGATCTTCCAGAAGGCGATCAGCAGCGGTGACGGTTACGAGCAGCAGCTCACCGACCTCGCCGCCCGCAAGGTCACCGTCGACGAGGCCATCCGCATGATCACGACGGCGGACGTCCGTGACGCCGCCGACATCCTGCGCCCGGTCTACGACTCCACGCAGGGCCAGGACGGCCGGGTCTCCATCGAGGTCGACCCGCGGCTGGCGCACAACACGACGGCAACCATCGCCGAGGCCAAGCAACTGGCCTGGCTGGTGGACCGTCCGAACACGCTCATCAAGATCCCGGCGACCAAGGCGGGCCTGCCCGCGATCACCGAGGTCATCGGCAGGGGCATCAGCGTCAACGTCACGCTGATCTTCTCGCTGGCGCGCTACCGCGAGGTCATGAACGCGTACCTCGCGGGTCTGGAGAAGGCCAAGGCCGCGGGCCTCGACCTCTCCAAGATCCACTCGGTGGCGTCCTTCTTCGTGTCCCGCGTGGACACCGAGATCGACAAGCGCATCGACGCGCTCGGCACGGACGAGGCCAAGGCCGCCCGCGGCAAGGCCGGGCTCGCCAACGCGCGCCTCGCCTACCAGGCGTACGAGGAGGTCTTCTCCTCCGACCGCTGGGCCGCCCTGGACAAGGCGCAGGCCAACAAGCAGCGTCCGCTGTGGGCCTCGACCGGCGTCAAGGACAAGGCGTACAAGGACACCCTGTACGTCGACGACCTGGTCGCACCGAACACGGTGAACACCATGCCGGAGGCCACCCTGGAGGCCACCGACGACCACGGCCAGATCACCGGCAACACCATCGCCGGTACGTATGAGCAGTCCCGCGCCGAGCTCGACGCGGTCGAGAAGCTCGGGATCTCGTACGACGACGTGGTCCAGCTGCTGGAGGACGAGGGCGTCGAGAAGTTCGCGGCGTCCTGGAACGACCTGCTCAAGTCCACAGAGGTGGAGCTCCAGCGCCTCGCCCCTTCGGAGGGCTGAAATCTTGTCAAGCAGCAACCCGCTGCGTGACCCCGCAGACCGACGGCTCCCGCGTATCGCGGGGCCGTCGGGCCTGGTCATCTTCGGCGTCACGGGCGATTTGTCACGGAAAAAGCTGATGCCCGCCGTGTACGACCTCGCCAACCGGGGTCTGTTGCCGCCGGGCTTCTCGCTGGTCGGCTTCGCGCGCCGCGAGTGGGCTCACGAGGACTTCGCGCAGGAGGTCCACGACGCCGTCAAGGAACACGCCCGCACGCCGTTCCGCGAGGAGGTCTGGCAGCAGCTCGTCCAGGGCATGCGCTTCGTGCAGGGCACCTTCGACGACGACGACTCCTTCGAGCGGCTGCGCTCCACGATCGACGAGCTGGACAAGGCACAGGGCACGGGCGGCAACTTCGCCTTCTATCTCTCCGTGCCGCCGTCCGCCTTCCCGGTGGTCATCAAGCAGCTGAAGAAGCACAACCTGGCCGACCAGTCGAACGGCTCCTGGCGCCGTGCGGTCATCGAGAAGCCCTTCGGCCACAACCTCAAGTCGGCCGAGGAGCTCAACTCGGTCGTCCACGAGGTCTTCGCGCCCGACCAGGTCTTCCGCATCGACCACTACCTCGGCAAGGAGACCGTCCAGAACATCCTGGCGCTCCGCTTCGCCAACCAGATGTTCGAGCCGATCTGGAACCGGTCCTTCGTCGACCATGTGCAGATCACCATGGCGGAGGACATCGGCATCGGCGGCCGCGCCGGCTACTACGACGGCATCGGCGCCGCCCGTGACGTCATCCAGAACCACCTGCTCCAGCTGATGGCCCTCACCGCCATGGAGGAGCCCGCCTCCTTCGACGCGGACGCGCTCGCCGCCGAGAAGACCAAGGTCCTCGGCGCGGTGAAGCTGCCGAAGGACCTGGGCAGGAACACGGTCCGCGGGCAGTACACGACGGGCTGGCAGGGCGGCGAGCAGGCCGTCGGCTACCTCCAGGAAGACGGTATCGACCCCAAGTCGAAGACCGACACATACGCCGCGATCAAGGTCGAGGTGGACAACCGCCGCTGGGCGGGCGTCCCGTTCTACCTGCGCACGGGCAAGCGCCTGGGCCGCCGCGTCACCGAGATCGCGGTCGTCTTCCAGCGCGCCCCGCACTCCCCCTTCGACCACACGGCGACGGAGGAGCTGGGCCAGAACGCGATCGTCATCCGCGTCCAGCCCGACGAGGGCATCACCGTCCGCTTCGGCTCCAAGGTGCCCGGCACCTCGATGGAGATCCGGGATGTCTCCATGGACTTCGCGTACGGCGAGTCGTTCACGGAGTCGAGCCCGGAGGCGTACGAGCGTCTGATCCTGGACGTCCTGCTCGGCGACTCGAACCTCTTCCCGCGCACCGAGGAGGTCGAGCTGTCCTGGAAGATCCTCGACCCGATCGAGGAGTACTGGGACAAGCACGGCAAGCCCGCGCAGTACCCCTCGGGCACGTGGGGCCCCGTCGAGGCGGACGAAATGCTCGAGCGAGACGGACGGAGCTGGCGTCGCCCATGAAGACCGATCTCACGGACACCACGGCCAGCAAAATCAACAAGGCGCTCGTGCAGGGCCGCCGCGCCATCGGCACGCCCGCCGTCGGCATGGTGCTCACCCTGGTCATCGTCACCGACGAGGAGAACGCCTACGACGCCCTGAAGGCCGCCAACGAGGCCTCGCACGAGCACCCCTCGCGCACCCTCGTGGTCATCAAGCGCGTCTCGCGTTCGCCCCGCGACCGCACGAAGTCGCGTCTGGACGCCGAGGTACGGCTCGGCGTCGAGGCCGGCACCGGCGAGACGGTGGTGCTGCGCCTGTACGGCGAGGTCGCGGGCCACGCCGACTCGGTCGTCCTGCCCCTGCTGCTGCCGGACGCGCCCGTCGTCGTCTGGTGGCCGGTGAGCGCGCCCGTCGACCCGGCCAATGACCCGCTGGGTGCTCTCGCCCAGCGCCGGGTCACCGACACCTACGCGGCGGAGGCGCCGGTACGCGAGCTGACCGCCCGCGCCGATGCCTACACCCCGGGCGACACCGACCTCTCCTGGACCCGCATCACGCCCTGGCGCTCGATGCTGGCCGCGGCCCTGGACCAGGTCACCTGCGAGGTGGAGGCGGTCGAGGTGGAGGGCGAGGAGTTCAACCCGAGCTGCGAGCTGCTCGCCATGTGGCTCGCCGACCGCCTCGACGTCCCCGTCAAGCGCTCCAAGTCCTCCGGCCCCGGCCTCACCGCCGTCCGGCTGGGCACGAGCTGCGGCCCGATCGTCCTGGACCGCGCCGACGGCTCCCTGGCGACCCTGTCCATCCAGGGCCAGCCCGACCGTGCGGTGGCGCTCAAGCGCCGCGAGACGTCCGAGCTGATCGCGGAGGAGCTGCGCCGCCTCGACCCGGACGACACCTACGCGTCGGCGCTGCGGTACGGGGTGCACCGGCTGAACGCGACGGCGACGGAGTCCTCCGAGGAGGGCGCGGCACCGGGCGCGGTCAAGACCGCGGCGAAGCCCGCGACAAAGGCCGCGGCCCCTGCCAAGAAGGCCGCCGCCAAGAGGCCTCCCGCGAAGAAGGCGGCAGCCAAGTGAGTACTCCGCAGCTCGTCGTCCACCACGACAAGGAGCTGATGGCCCAGGCCGCCGCGGCCCGGCTGATCACGAAGATCGTGGACGCGCAGGCCTCGCGCGGCTACGCCTCGGTCGTGCTCACGGGCGGCCGCAACGGCAACGGGCTCCTCGCGGCGCTCGCGGCCGCGCCCGCCCGGGACGCCATCGACTGGGGCCGCCTCGACCTGTGGTGGGGCGACGAGCGGTACCTGCCCGAGGGCGACCCGGACCGCAACGACACCCAGGCCCGTGCGGCTCTGCTGGACACGGTGCCGCTGGACCCCGCGCGGGTGCATCCGATGCCCGCGTCCGACGGTCCGTACGGCGCCGACGTGGACGCGGCGGCGGAGGCGTACGCCGCGGAGCTCGCAAAGTCCGCGGGGCCGGAGAACCACAGCTCGGCGCCGACCTTCGACGTGCTGATGCTGGGCGTCGGCCCGGACACCCACGTGGCGTCGCTCTTCCCGGAGCTGCCCGCCGTGCGGGAGACGGAGCGGATGGTGGTGGGCGTGCACGGCGCGCCGAAGCCGCCGCCGACCCGGATCTCGCTCACGCTTCCCGCGATCCGCTCCGCCCGCGAGGTGTGGCTGCTCGCGGCGGGCGAGGACAAGGCCCAGGCCGCGGCGATCGCTCTGTCGGGCGCGGGCGAGGTGCAGGCCCCGGCGGCCGGCGCGTACGGCCGTCAGCGCACGCTGTGGCTCCTGGACTCGGCGGCGGCTTCCCAGCTGCCTCGGTCGCTGTATCCGCCATCGTCGCCCTGAGCCCTCAGCTTCTGTACTCGGCTCCACCAGAAGGCCCCAGGTCAGCGACCTGGGGCCTTCTGTGTCCATGGAGTCGCCCCCGCCGCCCCTACCCGTCCCATCCCTGGGGGCTGCGCCCCCAGACCCCCCTAAAAGATTGCGCAGTTCCCCGCGCCCCTGAAGAGAGTCGTCTGCGGGACGGTGGGGGTTGCTCGCGCAGTTCCCCGCGCCCCTGAAGGCGCGGGGCTTCGCCCCGCGATCCCCCGCCCGCCCCGGGGTCTTTTAGGGGCGCGGGGAACTGCGCAATCTTTTACACCAGCCCCCACCCACCCGCACCCGACACACAACCCACGGGGTCGAAGGGGCAGAGCCCCTGGGGATGGGACGGGTAGGGGCGGCGGGGGCGAAAACCCCGTGGGGCCCACCCGTCACTTCACCGACCCCGCCATCACCCCCTGCACAAAGTGCCGCTGGAAGGCGAAGAACACGACCACGGGTACCACCAGGGACAAAAACGCCCCGGGCGCGAGCACATCGATATTGCTCCCGAACTGCCGTATCTGCGACTGGAGTTGAACCGTCAGCGGCTGCGAGGAGCTGTCGGCGAAGAGCAGCGCGACCAGCATGTCGTTCCACACCCAGAGGAACTGGAAGATGGCCAGGCTGGCGATGGCCGGCCGCCCCACGGGCAGCACGAGCCGCGTGAAGATACGCCACTCGGTACCCCCGTCCATGCGCGCCGCCTCCAGCATCTCCTTCGGCATCTCCGCGAAGTAGTTCCGCAGCAGGAAGATCGCGAACGGCAGCCCGTACGACACGTGGAAGAGGACGACCCCCGGAATCGTGCCGAACAGGCCCAGCTGCCCGAAGAGTTTGGCCACCGGCAGCAGACCGATCTGGACCGGCACCACCAACAGCGCGACCACCAGCAGGAAGAGCGGTTCGCGCCCCGGGAAGTCCAGCCACGCGAAGGCGTATCCGGCGAGTGCGGCAAGGACGACGACGAGGAAGGTAGCGGGGACGGAGATCAGCACGGTGTTCCAGAACGCCCGCGTCATCCCCGAATTACCCAGCAGCGCCGAGTAGTTGTCGAAGGACAGCTGCCCGGGACTGCGCAACGCGGTCCACCAGCCGCCCTTCGCGGTGTCCTGCGCGGACCGCAGCGAGGACACGAACAGTCCCGCGAGCGGGGTGAGCCACACCAGCCCCACGACGACGAGAAACGCCTGCACCAGGCTGTTGCCGAGCCCCCGCCTGAGCGCGTTCATCGTTGACTCCCTCGGAAACGGCGGACGTTGAAGACCATGGCGGGGATCACCAGGAGCAGGAGCAGCACACCGAGCGCGCTGCCCAGGCCCTGGTTGTTGCCGCCGCCGAAGGACACCAGCCACATCTGGGTGGCCAGCACGGTGGCGTCCTCCTGCACCGGACCCGGCGCGATGATGTAGACGAGGTCGAAGACCTTCATCACGTTGATCACCAGGGTCACGAAGACCACGGTGAGGACGGGCGCGAGCAGTGGCACGGTGATCCGGCGGAAGATCTGCCACTCGTTCGCGCCGTCCATCCGCGCCGCCTCCAGCGCGTCGCGCGGCAGCGCGGCGAGTCCCGCGCCGATCAGGACCATGGCGAAGCCGGTCCAGATCCACAGGTAGGCGCCGATGATGGCGGGCGTGACGAGCGCGGGGCCCAGCCAGGAGACGCCCTGGTACGGCGGGGCGAAGTTCGAAGCGGGCAGCCGCACGCTGTACGAGCCCGAGCCGAGGTCCTGGAAGCGGAAGGAGCCGTCGGCCGCGGTGGTGGTGCTCGCGACCGTCTCTCCGTCGCGCACCGCCTCGACCTTCATCTCCGGCAGCCCGCTCTCCTGGCGGTCGACCTTGCCCTGCTGCCCTCCCCCGCCGCGCGTGAAGTCCAGGTAGACGACACCGCGCAGTTCGTCGGAGGCCGCCTTCCGCGCCGCCGCCGGGTACGCGGCCCGCGCGCCCTGCGGCAGGTCCTTCGGGAGTACGCCGACCAGGCCGAGGTCGACGGTGTGGCCGGGGGACGCAGCAGCGGTCGTACGGTACGAGCCGTCGGCGCCCTTGGTCAGGCCCTGGCCGTCGCGGGCCCGGGCGGTCGGGTAGGACGACGTGCCCGTGAAGGCGTCGTGCACGGAGACGACGGCGGCGTTCAGGACGCCCTTGTCGGGGTCCTCGTCGTAGGCGAGCCGGAAGATGATGCCCGCGGCGAGGAAGGAGACCGCCATCGGCATGAAGAGCAGCAGCTTGAACGCCGTTGCCCAGCGCACCTTTTCGACGAGGACGGCGAGGACGAGGCCGAGCCCGGTGAGCAGGGTCGGTGCGACGACCACCCAGATCGCGGTGTTGCGGACGGCCTTGAGTGTGGCGGGGTCGCGGAACATCTCGGTGTAGTTGTCGCCGCCCACGAACCGGGTGCCGGAGGCGTCGAAGAAGCTGCGGCCCACCGAGAACAGCACCGGGTAGACGACGAGCGCGCCGAGCAGGAGCAGAGCGGGGAAGACGAAGGCGAGGGCGACGATCCGGCCGCGTCGCCGGGCCCGCCGCCGGCGGTCGGCCATGCCGACCGGCGGCGGGCTCGCCTCTTTGAGGAGTGTGGCGGTCATGGTGATCAGCCCTGGTACGCCTTGGCCGCCGCGCTCTCGAGCTCGGCCGCGGTCCCCTTCGGGTCGGACGGGTCGCGCAGGAAGTCCTGGAGGATCTTCCACTCGCCGGCGCCCTTGGTGCCGCCGAACGCGGCCGGGGCCTGGTCGGACATGTCGAAGCGGACCGAATCCCCGGCGGCGACCAGGGACTTGGCGGTCTCGCGGGTGACGTCGTCGCCGTAGGAGGAGAGGGCGAGCTTCTTGTTCGGGGAGAGGAAGCCGCCCGCCTCGGCCCAGACCGCCGACGCTTCGGGGGTCGCCAGGTACTCCAGGAACTGCTGGGCGGCCTTCTGGTTCTTGCCGTCCTTGAGGACGACGGCCGCGTCGCCGCCGCTGACCACGGGCGCCTTGCCGTCGCCGACCGCGGGGAAGGGGAAGAAGTTGGCGTCCTCGCCGATCTTCTTGCCGAACTGGTCCTTGGCGACCCCGGCCACGAAGTCGCCCTCGTAGACCATGCCGGCCTCGGGCTTGGGCCCGAAGACCTTCTCGACGGAGCCCGGGAAGTCGGTGTTCAGCGCCTCCTTCTGGCCGCCGGCTACCAGCTGCTTGTCCTTGAAGAGCTTGCCGAGGGTGGTGAGGGCGTCGACCACGGTCGGGTCGGTCCACTTGATCTTGTGGGCGGCCAGGGCGTCGTACTTCTCGGGTCCGGCCTGGGAGAGATAGATGTTCTCGAACCAGTCGGTGAGCGTCCAGCCGTCCTGTCCGGCGACGGAGAAGGCCGCGAGGCCCGACTCGGAGACGGTGTGCCCGGCCTTCAGCATCGCGTCGTACGTCGTCGGCGGCTTGACGCCCGCCTGGTCGAGGGCGTCGGGGCTGTACCAGACGGTCGACTTGTGTGCGGCCTTGAAGTACAGGCCGTACAGGGTGCCGTCGACGCTGCCGTAGTTCTTCCACACGCTGGCGTAGTTGCTGTCGACGGACTGCTGGGTCGTCTTGGACAGCGGCTTGAGCCAGCCCTCCTTCGCGAACTGCTGGAGCACGCCGACCTGCGGGACCATCACCACGTCGGGGGCGTTGCCGCCCTCGATCTTGCTGCCGACGACGGTGGAGACGTTGTCGCCGGTGGACATGAACTGGGTCTTGGCGCCGGTCTTCTCGCTGAAGGCGTCCAGGACCTTCTGGAAGTTCTTCTGCTCACTGCCGGACCAGACACCGGCCACGGTGATGGTCTGGCCGCTGAGCGACTTGCCGCCACCGCCCGCGGAGACGGGGCCGCCTCCGCAGGCGGTGGCGCCGAGGGCGAGGGCGAGGGCGGTGCAGCTCGCGAGCAGGGTCGTACGTCGTCGCATCATCGTTGATGTCCCTTCGGGGGAATGGGAATTGACGGGCAATCAGGAGAGGGTGGGGCTATCAGGAGGGGTGGGCTCAGGGGTTGGTGCAGTCACTGATCCACCAGGCGGCCGTCGAGCCGGGCAGGACGCCGGGCGCGCAGGGGCCGCTGGACAGCAGGGGGGTGCCGGAGACCGGCGCGGGCATCGGGGCCGTACCGAAGTTGACGGCGCAGACCAGGCCGTCGCCGCGGACGAAGCCGAGGACGCCGGGCTGGGTGTCCAGCCAGCGCAGCGCGCCCTCGCCCAACTGGGGCAGTGCTGCGCGCAGTTGGAGCCCGTCGCGGTAGAGGTGCCAGAAGGAGCGGGTGTCGGCGAGGGCGCGGTCGGTGGCGTACTCGGCGAAGTAGGCGGGCTGCGGCAGCCACGGCTTGGCGCTCTCGACGCCCGAGGTGAAGCCGAACGGCGAGGCGTGCCCCGACCACGGCAGCGGCACCCGGCAGCCGTCGCGGATCCGGGCGCGGCTGCCGGTCCTGCGGAAGATCGGGTCGGTGAGCACGTCGTCGGGCAGGTCGACGACCTCGGGCAGTCCGAGCTCCTCACCCTGGTAGATGTACGCGGCTCCGGGCAGCGCCAGCATCAGCAGTGCGGCGGCGCGGGCGCGGGCGGCACCCAGGCCGCTGCCCTCGGTGCCCAGTTCGCCGTAGCGGGTGACCGTACGGACCTGGTCGTGGTTGTTGAGGACCCAGGTGACCGTCGATCCGGTGCCCGCGATGTCCTGCATGGCCTCGGATATGACCTTGCGGAAGGCGTCGGCGTTCCAGGGGGCGCTGAGCAGGTCGAAGAAGAAGGCCTGGTGCAGCTCGTCGTGGCGTACGTACTGGGCGTGTTCGCGGGCGGTCGGCACGGAGACCTCGCCGACGAGCAGCCGCTCCCGGCTGTCGCGGGCGGTGTACTCCTCGCACACCGACCGCCAGTGGCGCCAGACGTCGTGCACCTCGGGCTGGTTCCAGGCGAGCGGGTTGACCGAGTCGCGGGTGCGGGCGTCGGCCTCCGGGTCGGGCGAGTCCGGCAGGCCGGGGTGCTTGTAGAGGCCGGCGGCCACGTCGATGCGGAAGCCGTCGACGCCCCGGTCGAGCCAGAAGCGCAGCGCGTGGTCGAAGTGGGCGCCGACCTCGGGGTTGCGCCAGTTCAGGTCGGGCTGTTCAGGCGTGAACATGTGCAGGTACCACTGACCCGGGGTGCCGTCCTGCTCGGCGACCCGGCTCCAGGCGGGGCCGCCGAACATCGCGTGCCAGTTGTTGGGCGGCTCGGCCCCGTCCGGGCCCCGGCCGTCGGCGAAGTGGAAGCGGGCGCGGGCCGCGCTGCCGGGTGCCGAGGCCAGCGCCTCCTGGAACCACGGGTGTTCGCTGGAGCAGTGGTTGGGGACGATGTCCAGGAGCACCTTGACGCCGAGGCGCCGGGCGTCCGTCATCAGCAGGTCGAACTCGGCGAGATCGCCGAAGAGCGGGTCCACGTCGCAGTAGTCGGCGACGTCGTAGCCGTGGTCGTGCTGCGGCGAGGGGTAGAAGGGGCTCAGCCAGATGCCGTCGACCCCGAGTTTCTTCAGATACGGCAGTCCGGCCCGGACTCCGGCGAGATCGCCGATGCCGTCCCCGGTGCTGTCCAGAAAACTCCGGACGTACACCTGGTAGATCACTGCGTCGCGCCACCAGCGGTGCGTGTTGAGCTTCACCCGTTGACCTGTCTGTGCGTGCCTCCGGTTATGCATGCATGTTAAGTAGGCGTGTCGCACGGGTGTCAACGAGTAGGTTTCGTGTGCCTGGAAGTTGGGACTTTATATGCTGACTTTTCCACCCACCGAGGCAGAAGATGAGACGGGCGCGTTACCTAACATGTAACTAGGAGCCGTCGAGCACGACGAAAAGAGGGCTCAGCCCCGGCGGGAGATGTCGGCCAGCTCGCGCGCCAGCCGGCGCACCGCCGCCTCGGGCGTCTCGTGGCCCGTCAGCGCGTCGTGCACGACCGCCTGAACGGCCAGGCTGACCTGGTCGTAGCGGGGGCTCTTGGGGCGCGGGGCCGCCGCGAGGACGCTCGTGCGCAGCGTCGGCAGATACGGGAACTCCCGGATCAGTTCCGGGTCCTGGTAGAGGTCGGCCCGTACGGGCGGCAGCGCACCGCGCGTGAGGACCTGCCGCTGCACCCGCTCGCTGGTGAGGTACGCGATCAGGCGCGCCGCGGAGTCGGGGTGCCGGGCATGCGTGTTGACCGCGAGATTCGAACCGCCGAGCACGCTCGTCCCTGGCCCGTCGGGTCCGGGCAGCGGCACCGCGCCGACCTTCCCGGCGACCGCGGAGCCCTTGGCGGAGGCGCTGACGTAGGCGTACGGCCAGTTGCGCAGGAAGAGGAGGTGGCCGTCCTGGAAGGCCTGTTTGGACTCCTGCTCCTTGTACGTGAGCGCCTTCTTCGGGATCCAGCCGTCGCGTACGCCGCGGGCGAGGAAGCCGATGCCCTCGCGTGCCGCCGCGGAGTCGACCGTGACGCGCTCGCCCTCGTCGCCGAGGATCGTGCCGCCTGCCGAGTAGACCGCCTCGGCGGCGTTCACGGTGAGCCCCTCGTAGGGCAGGAACTGGCCCGCGTAACCGTCGAGTCCGTACTTCGGCGCGATGGTCTTCGCCTGTTTCTCCAGCTCGGCCCAGGTGCGCGGGGGCGCGACGCCCTCCTTGGCCAGGATGTCCTTGCGGTAGAGGAGCAGTCCGGCGTTGGTGACGTACGGGACGGCGTACAGCCTTCCGTCGTACGTCGCCGTGTTGACGACCGGCGGCAGGAAGCCGCCGAGCGGGAAACGGTCGCGCGGCAGTGGGGAGATCCAGCCCGCGGCGGCGAACTCCGAGGTCCAGGCGACGTCGATGTTGAGGACGTCGAAGCGGCTCCGGTCGCCGCCGCGCAGGTCGGTGGTCATCTGCGCGTGGGTCTCGTCCGCGGAGTCCGGGAGTTCGACGAGGGTGACCTTCTCGCCGGGGTGGGTGCGGTTCCAGCCGTCGAGCAGCGGCCCCAGATAGTTGGTGAGGTCACCGGCGGTGGCCAGCGTGAGCGGACCGCGGCCGCCGCCGTGCGCACCGTCGGTCTGGGCGCCCGAGGCGACGTAACCGGACAGGACCACCGCCGCGACCAGGAGGCCCCTACCGGCGGCGCGTATCCACCGCATAGGTTCCTCCCTGTACACCGGCGCCGGGCACCTTCGCCCGGAGTCAGAGGCCATGTATACCTGTTAGGTATGGGCGATACTAGGGCCTGCGGCACATTGGCCTCGGGCACGTGGGCCTGCGGCACATCACAAGGATGCGGGGAGGAGAGCACGAGTGCGGCTGTCCCTCCTGGCCCTGCTGGCGCGCGGACCCGCCCACGGCTACGAGCTCAAGCAGGGCCTTGAGCAACTGCTGGGTGCCGCGTACCCTCAGCCGAACGTCGGCCAGATCTATGTGACGCTCGGCCGCCTCGAGAAGTCGGGACTGATCGAGGGCGAGGAAGTCGAGCAGTCGAGCCGGCCCAACAAGAAGATCTATCACCTCACCGACGCCGGGCGTGAGGCGCTGCGCGCCTGGTACGAGGAGACGGCGGACGAGCCGCGCGTACGGGACGAGTTCTTCATGAAGCTCGCGCTCGCACCGCAGACCGGTCTCGCCGACCAGATCGCCCTGATCAACAAGCAGCGGCGCCAGTATCTGAACACCATGCGCGATCTGTCGAAGCTCGCCGCGGCCGAGGACCGGGACAACCGCATCTCCCAGCTGCTCATCGAGGGCGCCATGCTGCATCTGCAAGCCGACCTCGACTGGCTGGAGCGCTGCCAGGAGGAGTTGGAGGAGCAGGAATGAGCCGCACCGCTCCTTCGCCGCGCCCCGAGGACGCTCCCGCCGAGGACGCCCCTGTGCTGCGCGCCGAGGGCCTGGTCAAGACCCACTACGGCGAGGGTGCGCCCGCGCATGCCGTGCGTGGCGTGGATCTTGCCGTACGCAAGGGCGAGTTCGTGGCCGTCACCGGCCCGTCCGGTGCCGGGAAGTCGACCCTGCTGCATCTGCTCGGGGGGCTCCAGCGCCCGGATTCCGGCAGCGTCTGGCTGGACGGCGAGTGCACGGACGCGTACAGCGAGGCGCGCTGGGCGGTCGAACGCCGGCGCCGTATCGGCATCGTCTTCCAGTTCTTCAACCTGGTGTCGAACCTGTCGGTCGCCGACAACGTCGAGCTGCCCGCCCTGCTCGCCGGCCTCTCCCCCAAGCAGGCGCGCGCCGAGCGCGAGACGCTCCTCGCCGAGCTGGGTCTGGAGGGCAAGGAGCGCAGCATGCCGGGCGAGCTGTCCGGCGGCGAGCAGCAGCGCGTCGCGCTCGCGCGGGCCCTGGTCAACCATCCGCCCCTGCTGCTCGCCGACGAGCCCGCGGGCAGCCTCGACAGCAAGGGCACCCGCGAGGTGACCCGGCTGCTGTCCCGCTTTCACCAGCGCGGCCAGACCATCGTGCTGGTCACCCATGACGCACGGCTCGCGAGCGCCGCGGACCGGGTGATCAGCTTCTTCGACGGCCGCATCGCCGACGACGCGGAACTCGACGGCACGCCGTCGCGGGGCGTGGGGATATCCGGCGTGCTGGAACTGAAGGACTGAGCCGCTGTGCGCAAGCCTCCGCCGATGAACCGGCCCCTCGTACACGAGCCCCAGCCGATGAGCGGGTCCCTCATACGCGAGCCCCAGCCGGTGAACCGGTCCCTCGTACGCGAGCCGAGAGGCTGAGCCGGGATGCGGGCCACTCTGCGCTGGGCGCACGCCGATCTGCGGACGCATCGCGGCGAGGCGCTGTTCATCGTGCTCGCCACCGCTGGGATCGTCGCCTCGCTGCTGCTGGCCACGGCGCTCTTCGGGTACGCGACCAACCCCTGGCAGCGCGTCTTCGCCCAGTCGCACGGCGCGCACGTGTGGATCCACACCGGCCCGTCGGCCGATGCGGACAGGCTCGCCGACCTGGACGGAGTCGAGTCCGTCGCGGGCCCGTACCCCACCGCCTCCGCCACCGTCGAGTCGCGCGGCACCCGCGCCTCCGTCGAACTGCGCGGCGCCGTCGAACCGCCCGCCACCGGCCGACCGCTCCTCGACTCCGGCCGCTGGCTGGACCCCGCCAGGCCCGACGGCGTGGTGCTGGAGAGCAGCCTCGCCCGGGCGCTGTGGGCCGAGCCCGGCGACACCCTCACCGTGCCCGGCACCACACGGACCCTGACCGTCCTGGGCGTCACCGACAGCGCCGAGCCCCGCTACAGCCCCGGCGAGCACTCGGGCCTCGTGTGGGCACTGCCGTCCGCCGTGCAGAGATACGCCGGGCGCACCGGCCAGGTGATCGGGCTGCGGCTGACCGATCCCGGCGACACGGACTACGCCGTCCAACGGGCCGTCACCCTCCTGGGCGCCGGAGCGGTCACCGAGGTCTCCCACTGGCAGCAGGCGCGGGCCGAGGCCCAGGGCGACAACCGGCTGCTGGGGCAGGTACTGGGCCTGTTCGGCCTCGGCGCGCTGCTCGCCGCCGCGCTCGCCGTGCACGGCGCGATCGGCACCCGTATCCGCGGCCATCTGCGGGACATCTCGGTGCTGAAGGCGATCGGTTTCACGCCCGGCCAGGTGGTGCGGATCTTCCTGCTCCAGCACGTGGCGTTCGCGCTGCTGGGCGCCGTGCTGGCCGCCGCGCTCTGCGAGACGCTGGGCAGCCGCGTCCCGGGGCGTCTGGGCGACGCGGTCGGTGTGTGGCAGGGGCTCCCGGGGCACACGGCGGCACTCTTCGCGATACCCGTGGCCGCGATGCTGTTCATCGCCGCGACGACAGGACTCGCGGCCTGGCGCGCCGGACGGGTGCCGCCGGTGCCCGGGTTGCGGGCCGGGGCGCCGCTCGGCGGGCGGCTGTCGGGCCTGGCGCGCGGGGCGCTCGGGCTGCGGCTGCCGTCCGCGCTGGTCCTGGGCTGGCACAAGGCGTTCACACGACGGCCGCGCTCGCTGGCCACGATCGCCCGGCTCGCGCTGCCGCTGCTGCTGATCGTGGTGGCCATGAGCGCGTGGACCACCATCGACCGCTTCCACAGCAGGCCCGAGCAGATCGGTCTGGCGGCCGCGCTCACGGTGCGGGCGGACGAGAACCTGAGCGATGCGGACGTACGAGCCCTGCTGGCCAAGAACCCGCAGGTCACCGACGTCCACCCGGGCGTCGAGGTGGCCGCCCTGGTCCCCGGCCAGACGGGCACGATCGCGCTGCGCGGGCTCGGCACCCACCAGGATCCGTACCCGTTCTCGCTGGCCGAGGGCCGCCTCGCGCGCGGACCCGACGAGGCGGTGGCCGGTCAGGGGCTGCTCGACCTGATGGACGTCCACGTCGGCGACTGGGTGCGGATCACGGTGGGCGAACAGCCGCAGATCCTGCACATCGTGGGCCGCAGCATCGAGCCGGAGAACAGCGGCCGGGTCATCTCGACCTCGCTCGACACCCTCCGCGAGAACGACCCCGACCTCCGGCCGACCCTCTACCAGCTCCAGCTGCGTCCCGGCGCCGACCCGCACAAGGTGGCCACCGAGCTGGCCACAGCCGCGCACGGACGCTTCGACGTGCACACCGTGACCAACCCGGCCGACGGGCTCTCGCCGCTGCGCGGGGTCGTCGTGGGGCTGATCGCCGTACTGGCCCTGATCGGGCTCATCGAGCTGCTCACCGCGATCGGCGGCACCGTGCGCGAGGGCGAGCGGGATCTGCTGGCGCTGAAGGCGATCGGGCTGACTCCGCGGCAGATCACCGCGGTCACCGTGACGGCGACGGGGTGCACGGCCCTGGCAGCGGTCCTCGTGGGTACGGCGCTGGGGGTGCCCCTCGCGCACTGGCTGATCGACTCTCAGGGCAGGTCGAGCGGCATCGGGGCCGGTATCGCCCAGGGGCCGTCCCCCGTGCTTCTGCTGCTGTTCGGCACGGCCGCCGTGCTGGGCGCCGCCACACTCGCCGCCCTGCCCGCGGCGCGAGCGACCCGCCGACGATTGGCGGACACGCTCAGCGCGGTGGCCTGAGCCCGCCGGTCAGGAACCGTATGGGCCTTGGCCGTAGGGGTACGGGGACGGGTTCTGCGGTGTCCCCGGCCCATAGGGGTTGCCCGGCGGGTACGGGGCGTACGGATGTCCTTGTGGCGGGTACGGGGTGTACGGATTCCCCGGCGGATACGGGTTCCCCGGCGGCGGCACGAACCCATTGGGCGGTGGGTACGCGGGCGGTTGCGCGGGCCGCGGCGTCGGCAGTGTCGCGGGATGGGCGCCCAGTCGGATCCCGTAGCGGCGGCGGAGCCGGTTCATCTCCAGGACCGCTATGGCCGTGACCGTCACCGGCGCGCCCAGGATGAAGACGATGCCCATCTTGAAGCTGAGCCCGTGCAGGTCGCCCGTGAGCAGGTCCGGGAGCGCCATCAGCCATGTCGTCACCGTGGCGAGCAGCGGTGGCAGGCACCGGTGGACGGCGGCCGTACCGAAGAAGTTCCCGGACACCTGCACCGCTCCGTAGGCCACCATGCCGGTCAGCCAGAGCGCCGTGAAGCCGAGCGGCACCAGCCAGAAGCCGCCGAGCGCCGTCGTCGCCTGCCACAGGAACACCAACCCGACGACCGAGCCGATGAAGAACAGCAGCAGCTTGAGCGCGTTGACGAGCGGCACCCGCATCTGGCGGACGGTCCCGGTGCGGCGCCACACGAAGAGCATCACGCCGACCGTCAGCGGCGTGATGAACAGCACGACGACGGACGCCGTCAGCATGTTCTCCAGCACTTCTTCGAAGTTGAACTTGCGCTGCACGAAGGTGTACACGCCGAAGGCCGCGACCGCTCCGGCGATAATGCGTGCCTTCTTGAGCCGATCCACGGACGCATCGACCGACTCCGGGATCCACGCCGGGTGGTACAACGCCTGCGCCACCTGTTTCGGCCGCAGGATCGATCGCACCGTCAGCCTGTCGCTCATCCAGTTCCCGCGCGTACCGGCCAACTTCCGCTCCCCCGAGTCGTCGTCGCGTGATCGTCGGGGATTTTACGGGAAGCGGACGGACTCCCGCCGCCCGCTTCCCAGACCCGCGTCCTCCTACCGGCCGCGCAGCTCCCGGTACTTGGCGACAAGCGCCTTCGTCGACTCGTCGAGACCCGGCACGTCCGCGCCGTCCGTCAGCGCCGGCTCCACACGCTTGGCGAGGACCTTGCCGAGCTCGACGCCCCACTGGTCGAAGGAGTCGATGTTCCACACGGCGCCCTGGACGAACACCTTGTGTTCGTAGAGGGCGACCAACTGGCCCAGCACCGAAGGGGTCAGCTCGCGCGCGAGGATCGTGGTCGTGGGGTGGTTGCCCTGGAACGTCTTGTGCGGCACCAGCTCCTCGGGCACCCCCTCGGAGCGCACCTCGTCCGGTGTCTTGCCGAAGGCGAGGGCCTGCGTCTGCGCGAAGAAGTTCGCCATCAGCAGGTCGTGCTGGGCGACCAGCCCCGGCAGCAGATCGGCGACCGGCTCGGCGAAGCCGATGAAGTCGGCCGGGATCAACTTGGTGCCCTGGTGGATGAGTTGGTAGTACGCGTGCTGCCCGTTGGTGCCCGGCGTGCCCCACACGACCGGCCCGGTCTGCCATCCCACGGGGTGGCCGTCGCGGTCCACCGACTTGCCGTTGGACTCCATGTCCAGCTGCTGCAAGTACGCCGTGAACTTGGACAGGTAGTGCGAGTAGGGCAGTACGGCGTGCGACTGGGCGTCGTGGAAGTTGCCGTACCAGATACCCAGCAGGCCCAGGAGCAGCGGCACGTTGGACTCGGCGGGAGCCGTGCGGAAGTGCTCGTCGACGAGAAGGAACCCGTTGAGCATCTCCCGGAAGTGGTTCGGGCCGATGGCGATCATCAAGGACAGGCCGATCGCCGAGTCGTACGAGTAGCGCCCGCCGACCCAGTCCCAGAACCCGAACATGTTGGCCGTGTCGATGCCGAAGTCCGACACCTTCTCGGCGTTCGTCGACAGTGCCACGAAGTGCTTCGCGACGGCGTCCTGACCGGCTCTCAGCTCGGTCAGCAGCCAGTCGCGCGCGGAGGTCGCGTTGGTGATCGTCTCGATCGTGGTGAACGTCTTCGAGGCGATGATGAACAGCGTCTCGGCCGCGTCGAGGTCGCGGACGGCCTCGTGCAGATCGGCGCCGTCCACGTTCGACACGAACCGGACCGTCAGATCCCGGTCCGTGAACGAACGCAGCACCTCGTACGCCATCGCCGGACCGAGGTCGGAGCCGCCGATGCCGATGTTGACGACGTTCTTGATGCGCTTGCCGGTGTGTCCGGTCCAGGCGCCGGAGCGGACGCGCTCGGCGAAGTCACCCATCTTGTCGAGCACCGCGTGCACCGCGGGGACGACGTTCTCCCCGTCGACCTCGATCACGGCGTCGCGCGGGGCGCGCAGCGCGGTGTGCAGCACCGCGCGGTCCTCGGTGACGTTGATCTTCTCGCCCCGGAACATGGCGTCCCGCAGCCCGAAGACGTCGGTCGCCGCGGCCAGCTCGCGCAGCAGCCGCAGCGTCTCGTCGGTGACCAGGTGCTTGGAGTAGTCGACGTGCAGATCGCCGACCTGAAGTGTGTAGCCGGAGCCGCGCCCGGGATCGGCCGCGAACAGGTCCCGCAGATGGGTGTCCGCGAACTCCTCGCGGTGCTTGGCCAGAGCGGTCCACTCGGGCGTCTGGTTGAGCCTGGTACGGCTGTCTGCGTTCATCTCGGACTTCCGCCTTCTTTCCTGCCTGTGCTGCTGCGTACCTTGCCCCGCTGCCGGTCCCAACCTAATTGATCAGGGCTTGACGCGAGCTGTCGTCACGCCGTCGTCCGGCTCAACAACAGATACGTCCGGCTTGAGCGCGGGTATCAGCGAGATGACGGCGAACGCGAAGAGCACGGCCGCCAACAGCGCGGGCCCGTTCAGCCCGTACGCCCCCGCCACCGCGCCGCCCAGGAGGGCGCCGATCGGGGCCCCGGAGGTGGAGGCGGTACGGAACGCGGAGCTGATGCGGCCGACCATGTCCGCGGGGCTGCGCTGCTGCATCAGCGTGACCTGGTTGACGTTCCAGACCATGTTCATCAGTCCGAGCAGCGCCATGCCCACGATGAGGGCGCCGAGGTGACGGACGGTGCCCATCAGCAGCAGCGACGCCGTCTGGACGGATCCGCCCAGCAGCAGGCTGCGGGCCCGCCCGAACCGGCGCGCGACTCGCTGAGCGACGAAGCCGCCGCTGAAGCTGCCCGCCGAGTACGCCGTCATCGCCGCCGCGTATCCCGCGTTCCCTGTGTGCAGCCAGCGCGTCACGTGCAGCACCAGGGTGGCGATGAGCGCGCCCATGCCGATGTTGCACAGCAGGGTGGCCGTGCACGTCGCCCGCAGTACCCGGTCGCGCCACAGCGCGCGCAGTCCCTCGGCTATCTCGGCGCGCAGCGTGCTTCCGGCCGGCCGGGGCTCCCGCTCGGGCGCCCGGATCCGCAGTGAGGCCACCAGTGCGGCGGCGAGCAGATAGGTGGCCGCGTCCGCCGTGA
This sequence comes from Streptomyces sp. NBC_00775, assembly GCF_036347135.1. Lineage (NCBI taxonomy): Bacteria > Bacillati > Actinomycetota > Actinomycetes > Kitasatosporales > Streptomycetaceae > Streptomyces > Streptomyces sp. NBC_00775. Next base: position 8,212,069 of record NZ_CP108938.1, on the reverse strand, counting down.
ACGGCATGGCGGCCCCGACGGTCAGCAGCAGCGGCACGAAGGGACCCGCGAGCAGTCCTCCGGCGAGCCGCTGGCCGGTCATCAGTCTCGCGTTGGCGCTGCCGAGGGCCTCTTTGTCCACCAGCGACGGCAGCAGGGCCGTGGCCGCGTTGTCGAAGAGGGTCTGGAGGGTGGTCAAGGTGAAGGCGAGGGTGATCAGCAGGGCGATCGACGCGTGCCCGAACCCGACGGCCAGGGCGAAGGAGGCCACCAGTGCGCCGCGTACCGTGTCCACGGCCCACATCGCCCGCCGCTGGTCCACTCGGTCGGCGAGCGCCCCGCCCAGCAGCCCGAAAAGAAGCCACGGGAGATAGCCGCAGGCCGTCACGGAGGCGATGACGAGCGGATCGTCGGTGAGCCGCACGGCGAGCAGCGGCAGCGCGGCGGTGCGCAGGGCGTCCCCGAACTGCGACACCACGGCCGCGGTCCACAGCCGCCCGAATCCCCCGCGCCACGCGGGCGCCCGCACACCCGCCACTTCAGCCGTCGTCACAACGCCCCCTCTGGTTCCGCCACTTCAAGAACCGTAGAGGGCACCACTGACAATCGACCGCCACGCAGCGGGGCACGGACGCGGGATCCAGTCACGGCACGGAAATCCGCGCGCGAGACAGCTCCGGCCGGCATGACCACGTGGGGCGCACGCCCGTACGCCCCACGACAACCGTGCGATACAGCTCCGGCCAGGCACCCCTCGGTGCCCGGCCGGTTCTCAACTTCTAGATTTCGCCCCGCAGTTTGGCGAGCGCCTCGGCGAGGATCGCCTCGCCGTCCGCGTCACTGCGCCGCTCCCGTACGTACGCGAGGTGCGTCTTGTACGGCTCGGTGCGCGGCGGGTCCGGCGGGTTGTCCCGGTCCTGTCCTGCGGGGAAGCCGCAGCGCGGGCAGTCCCAGGTCTCGGGAACCTGCGCGTCGCTGGCGAAGCTGGGGACCGTCTCGTGCCCGTTGGAGCACCAGAAGGAGATGCGCAGCCGGGGTGCGGACTCGCCGCGCTCGGCCTCGCCCATCGGCCCCGCCCCGACCCGGCTTCCTCGGATCGCGTTGCCACTTGCCACGGTCGTAACTCCCTGCGTGATGGTGCCGCGAAGCGAGTCGGCGTGACGCTTCGCTGCGAGCGCCTCAGTCTACGTAAGGCCCAACGCGCGTCCAGTGATTGGAGTTACACCCCCGCCCCTAGACGCAAGCCCCATGATAGGCCGCGCCTGCGGGCGCGTACCGGACATGGGGCCTTACGTGCGGAATGTGCTTGCGTAATGTGCAGTTGTGCTGCCGTACCGATGTCAGCCGGTGATCAGTTGTTGACCTTCATCAGGATGCCGAGCACGACAATGCACGCGAACCAGAGCAGACCGATCACCACGGTGATGCGGTCGAGGTTGCGCTCGGCGACCGAGGAGCCACCGACGGACGACTGCATGCCGCCACCGAACATGTCGGAGAGGCCGCCGCCCTTGCCCTTGTGCATCAGCACCAGCAGCATCAGCAGCAGGCTGAAGACGATGAGGGCGATCGAGAACCCCATAACCACGGCTGGACCAACTTCCTCGGATCTGGATCGACGACGGGGGCCCGGTGGCCACGCGGCAGAGCCGCACATGGATAAGCGCACCAGACCCCCGCAAGGGTACGACGGATCGCCGCTACCGCCTACTCACTGCTCGGCTCACTGGTCGCGGAACCGGACGATCTTGACGAACTCGTCGGCGTCGAGCGAGGCGCCGCCGACCAGGGCGCCGTCGATGTCGGGCTTCGCCATGATCTCGGCGACGTTCCCGGACTTCACGGAGCCGCCGTACTGGATGCGGACCTGGTCGGCCAGCTCCTGCGAGTACAGCTCGGCGAGCTTGCCGCGGATCGCCGCGCAGACCTCCTGGGCGTCGTCGGCGCCGCAGACCTTGCCGGTGCCGATGGCCCAGACGGGCTCGTAAGCGATCACGATGGACTCGGCCTGCTCGGCCGGGAGGTCCTTGAGGCCGCCCTCGACCTGCGCGAGCGTGTGCGAGACGTGGTTGCCCGCCTCGCGGATCTCCAGCTCCTCGCCGACGCACAGGATCGGGGTCAGGCCGTGCTTGTACGCGGCCTTGACCTTTGCGTTGACGATCTCGTCGGTCTCGGCGTGGTACTGGCGGCGCTCGGAGTGCCCGATCGCCACGTACGTGCACTTCAGCTTGGCCAGCATCGGGCCGGAGATCTCGCCGGTGTACGCGCCGGAGTCGTGCGCCGAGATGTCCTGGGCGCCGTACTTGATCTTGAGCTTGTCGCCGTCGACCAGGGTCTGCACGGAGCGCAGGTCGGTGAAGGGCGGCAGGACGGCGACCTCACAGGCGTCGTAGTCCTTGTCGGCCAGGGCGAAGGCGAGCTTCTGGACGTGGGCGATGGCCTCGAGGTGGTTGAGGTTCATCTTCCAGTTGCCCGCCATCAGCGGCGTGCGAGTGGTCATGCGGGGTCAGTCCTCCAGTGCGGCGAGGCCGGGGAGCGTCTTGCCCTCGAGGTATTCGAGGGAGGCGCCGCCGCCGGTCGAGATGTGGCCGAATGCCGTCTCGTCGAAGCCCAGGATGCGGACGGCCGCGGCGGAGTCGCCACCGCCGACGACCGTGAAGGCCGGGGAGTCGAGAAGGGCCTGGGCGACCGCCTTGGTGCCCTCGGCGTAGTCGGGGTGCTCGAAGACGCCCATCGGACCGTTCCAGAAGACGGTGGCCGCGTCGGCGAGCTTCGATGCGTACAGCTTGCGGGTCTCGGGACCGATGTCCAGACCCTCCTGGTCGGCCGGGATGGCGTCCGCGGCGACGGTGGTGGGGTTGGCCGGAGCCTTCGTCTTCAGGTCCGGGAACTCCGTGGAGACGAGGACGTCGACGGGGAGGACCAGCTCGACGCCGTTCTTCTCCGCGCGAGCGATGTACTCCTGGACGGCCGGAACCTGGTCCTCCTGGAGGAGGGAGATGCCGACCTCGTGGCCCTGGGCCTTGAGGAAGGTGTACGCCATGCCGCCGCCGATGAGCAGACGGTCGGCCTTGCCGAGCAGCTGGTCGATGACGGCGAGCTTGTCGGAGACCTTGGCGCCACCGAGCGCGACCACGTAGGGGCGCTTGACGTCCTCGGTGAGCTTCTTCAGGACGCCGACCTCGGTGGCGATGAGGTAACCGGCGTAGTGCGGGAGGCGCGCCGGAAGGTCGAAGACCGAGGCATGCTTGCGGTGCACGGCACCGAAACCGTCACCCACGTAGACGTCGACCAGGGCAGCCAGCTGGTCGGCGAACTCACCACGCTCGGTGTCGTCCTTCGACGTCTCACCGGCGTTGAAGCGCAGGTTCTCGATGACCGCGACCTGGCCGGGCTCCAGACCGTTCACGGCGTCGTGGGCGGCGGGGCCGACGGTGTCCTGGGCGAACGCGACGGGCGCGCCGAGGAGTTCCCCGAGGCGCTCGGCGGCGGGAAGCAGGGAGAAGGCCGGGTCCGGGGCGCCCTTGGGGCGGCCCAGGTGCGAGGCGACGACCACCTTGGCGCCGGCCCCGGCCAGCGCCTTGACGGTCGGCAGGACGGCGCGGATACGGCCGTCGTCGGTGATGAGGCCTTCGGCCAGCGGCACGTTCAGGTCGGCGCGGACGAAGACCCGCTTGCCGTCCACGCCTTCGGCGAGAAGTTCGTCGATCGTCTTCATAAAGGGACTCCTAGGGAAGGCTCTTCAGATCCGAGAGGGCTGATCGATCAGTACGTAGCACAGGGCCCGGACAGCGCGGCTTTGCGCTGCCCGAGCCCTGGCTCACATCGAGGTGCCTGCTCTGGGACTTAGAGCTGGCCGCCGACGAAGACCGTGAGGTCGACGAGGCGGTTGGAGTAGCCCCACTCGTTGTCGTACCAGCCGAGGATCTTCACCGAGTTCCCCTCCTGGACCATGGTCAGGGAGGAGTCGAAGGTGCAGGAGGACGGGTCGCTGACGATGTCCGAGGAGACGATCGGGTCCTCGGTGTACGACAGGTAGCCCTTGAGGTCGCCGTCCTCGGCGGCCTTCTTGAACGCGGCGTTGACCTCGTCCTTGGTGACCTCGCGCTGCAGCTCGACAACCAGGTCGGTGGCCGAACCGGTCGGGACCGGGACGCGCATGGCGATGCCGTCCAGCTTGCCCTTGAGCTGCGGGAGGACCAGGGCGGTGGCCTTGGCGGCACCCGTCGTGGTCGGGATGATGTTCTCGGCGGCGGCGCGGGCGCGGCGCAGGTCCGAGTGCGGGAAGTCCAGGATGCGCTGGTCGTTCGTGTACGCGTGGACCGTCGTCATCAGGCCCTTGACGATGCCGAAGTTCTCGTCGAGAACCTTGGCCATCGGCGCCACACAGTTGGTGGTGCAGGAGGCGTTGGAGATGACGTGGTGGTTGGCCGCGTCGTACTTGTCCTGGTTGACGCCCATCACGATGGTGATGTCCTCGTCCTTGGCCGGAGCCGAGATGAGGACCTTCTTGGCGCCGCCGGCGATGTGCTTCTCGGCGTCGGCCTTCTTGGTGAAGATGCCGGTCGACTCGATGACGATGTCGACGCCCAGGTCGCCCCACGGGATGTCGGCGGGGTTGCGCTCGGAGAGCACCTTGATGGTGTGGCCGTCGACGGTGATCGTGTCGGCGGTGTGCGACACCTCGGCCTTGAGGCGGCCCAGGATGGTGTCGTACTTGAGCAGGTGAGCGGTGGTCGCGGTGTCACCCAGGTCGTTGACAGCCACGATCTCGATGTCAGCACCCTGCTCCAGCAGCGCGCGGAAGTAGTTACGACCGATGCGGCCAAAGCCGTTGATGCCTACGCGGATCGTCACGAACCGATCTCCTCGTTAGGTACGCCGACTCAGATGCCGGCGAGTTTGTATGGGATGTCCCCGACCGCCTACGACCCTACCTCCCTGAGGCTCCTGGAGTGACATCCAGATGCCCCATACACGGCAGGGTGTTCCGTACCCACCAGTAGGGGTACGGAACACCCTCGATGTTGACGAGACCGTCACCCGGGGTCAGCCCTTGAGTGCCGTCAGCGCCTTCCCGATGAGGGCCGCACGGTCGGCCGCCGCGGTGACGTGCTCCAGGCCGTAGCCCAGCAGCACGGTGTCGCCCGTGGTGATCCCTCCGTACGTCTTGAAGAGCTCTCCGTAGCGCGCCCAGTCCTTGAGGACGGCCGGGCTGCCCGCGGGCGGTCCGGGGACGCTCCAGGGGCCGAGCGAGGACTCGAAGCCCTCGGTCTCGGTGGCCGCCCCGCCGACGACGAGCGAAGCGTTGTCCGTGAGGACACCGTGGCCGCCGGTGCTCGGGTCGGTGATGTAGCTGAGCGAGACCTCGATCGACTTGCCGGCGTAGGCGCTCAGGTCGTAGTTGACTTGCTGCCAGCCGCTGGAGGCGCCGGTGATGCTGTTCCAGGATCCGCTGGTGCCGGTGTTGGTGCAGCCGGCCGTGCTGAAGGTCAGATACCGCTTGAGGGAGGGGTGCTCCCTGATCAGGAATCCGGCCTCGCACTCCGCGGGAACCGTGTTGCTGGTGGCGCCGCCCGCCTCGGGCAGTGTCGTCCAGTCGTCGGCCCCGGTGGTGTGGACTTCGAGCACCACGTGGTCGTAGCCGGGCTCGACGTCCCACAGGAGCTGGGAACGGAGCGTCGGCTTGTCCGCCGCTCCGACACCGGTGAGGTCGATGGTGCGGGTGAGGCGCTTGTAGGCGTCGTCGGTGTGGACGGCGGCGGCCATGTACGAGCCCGCGTAGGGCCCGTACGGGTTGGCGGTCCCGGCGAACTGCCCCGCTCCGGCGCTCGACGCGAACTGCGGGTACTGCGCGGCGGGCAGCGTGTCCGAGGTGACGCTGTAGGTACCCGCCGCGTTCAGCGGGTTGCCGGGCGCGTCGCCGAGTGCCCCCGTGAAGCCGGTGAGCTTCCCGGAGCCGGTGAAGCCGGTGGCCCCCGGAGTGGACGTACGGGAGTAGGCGCCCAGGTAGTACTGGCTGAAGTCGTTCGAGAAGGTGCCGCCACCGAGGTCGACGCTGCCGCCGGCGAGCTCGCCCGCCTCGACCAGCTTGCCGCCCTCGTTGAGGAAGGCGCGCAGCTGGAGCTGGGTGGCGACGCCCGGCCGTAGGGCGCCGGTGTAGTGGACGACCGTCTTGAAGTGGTCGAGCACGCCGAGCGCGTCGGGCGCGCCCAGGGTCGCGACGTCCCAGACGAGGGGCTTCTTGCCGTTGGCCTTCAGGGCGTCCACGTACGCCTGGGACTGTGTGGCGGTCGCGCCTTCCTCGGCGACGACCAGCGTGTCGGCCTTCGGCCGCTCGGCCACGGTGTACGTGAAGTGCGTACTGGAGGTGCGCTTCCCGCTCTTCGTCCTGCCGGCGTACCAGACCTCGACCTTGTCGCCCGGGTCGCCGTCCTGGACCTTGGCGCGGTACTCGTCGAAGTAGAGGTTGTCCCTGCCGCCGTAGGTCTCGCCGCCCTTCCATGCCTTGAGCGCCATGTCCTGCGTACGGCCGCCGTTGACGCGGTACTTGAGCTCCTTGTCGCGTACGGACCTGCGGACGACGACGGAGACCTCCTGGTCGGCTCCGCGGGAGTACGACGTCGTGAAGGTGGCCGGGGTGAAGTCGGGGGCGTCGATGCCGACCGAGGAGGACGGCGTGTCGGGGTGGGCCGCGGTCTCGGCGACGGAGAGCGCGAACGGGATGTTCTTCTCGAACTCCTGCTCGATCAGCTTCTCGTCGTCTGGGAAGGTGAAGACCGAGGCGCAGTCGGCCGCGTTCCAGGCGTCGCCCGGGTCGAGGTTCGACGCGGTCTGGCAGGTCGACATCTCGGGGGTGAACATCGCGATGCCGTTGACGTTGCCCGCGTGGCCGTCCGCCTCGCCGTTGGTGGTGTAGAGCTCCGAGGAGACCTGCGGGTGGTAGCCCGGGATCGCCGAGTTCTCGGGGGTTCCGGCGAGCGACTTGTAGAGCACGTCGTCCGGGGTCGGTGTCGCCACCTGCCAGCCCACTCCGTAGAGGAGCAGTTCGGCGGCGGAGTGGTAGTTGATGCCGTACGTGAAGCCGATGCGCTTCTCGAAGGCGTCGAGGGCCTTGGTCTCGGGCTCGGAGCTGGGGCTCGTGCCGCGGTAGGTCTCGCTGGTGGGGTTGGGGGACGAACCCTCGTCGTCGTAGCCCCACTTGTAGGCGAAGTTGCGGTTGAGGTCGACGCCGTCGCCGGTGGAGATGACGCCGTCGCCGTTCACGTCCCGCAGGTTCTTGCGCCACTGGCGCGCGTCCGCGTCCTTGAACGTGTAGTCGTAGCCGTCGGGGTTGGCGGACAGGACGAACCACAGTTCGGTGGAGTCGACGATCTTCTTGATGCGCTTGTCCGTCGAGTAGTTGTCCAAGTAGTAGTGCATCAGACGCCGTGTCATCTCGGGCGTGATCCACTCGCGCGCGTGCTGGTTGGACAGGTACAGGACCGACGGTTTGGCGCCGTCCTTGGTCTTCTTGGCGCCCTTGGTCAGTTTGAGCGCCAGGATGTCCTGGCCGTTGACGGTCTTGCCGATGGAGACGACCTTGGTGAGGTCGGGGTGGGCCTCGCCCGTCTTGACGATCTCCTCCTGGAGATTGCCCTTGCCGCTGTAGGGGCGGAACACGCCCTGGGCCGCGTCTTCCACGCGCGCCTCGGCCTTGGCCGACAGGGTGTGCTCGGTGAGCTCGACGCCCTGCTTCTCCAGCTTCTTGGCCTGCTGGTCGGTGACGTAGACCTCGACCGTGCTCTTGCCGTTCTTCCAGGTCGTGTCGCCGAGTTCGTGGCCGTCCTGCCCGGCCGCGAGCAGCAGGGGTACCTGCTGCTTCGTGACCTCCGCATGGAACACCTTCACGGCGTTCGCGTCGGGTTGGGGTGAACTGCCGCTCTGCGCCTGGGCGATGGGCGCCATGCCCGCACCGCCCAGCAGGAGCGCGCCGGTAGCGAGGATCGCTCTCGCTCTTCGTCTCATGAGCCCCCCTTGCATGAGTCCGCCACAGCAGCGAACAGATGCCAGGCTCATGACACTTCATGGTCAAGTCAAGGGCGCCTCACAGACAGGCAAACGCCGGCGCCGATGCCCCAAGTGGGCATCGGCACCGGCGTGTTGGGCTCCTGGTGATCAATCGGGGCTGGTCAGCCCGCGAGGTTGTCCGCCATCTCCTCGGTGAGGTTCGACTCCGTCCCGGGGATGCCCAGGTCCTGGGCCCGCTTGTCGGCCATCGCGAGCAGCCGGCGGATACGGCCGGCGACGGCGTCCTTGGTCAGCGGCGGGTCGGCGAGCGCGCCCAGCTCCTCCAGGGAGGCCTGCTTGTGCTCCATGCGCAGCCGTCCGGCGGCCGCGAGGTGCTCCGGCACCTCGTCGGCGAGGATCTCCAGGGCGCGCTGGACGCGGGCCCCGGCGGCGACGGCGGCGCGGGCCGAGCGGCGCAGGTTGGCGTCGTCGAAGTTGGCGAGCCGGTTCGCCGTGGCGCGGACCTCGCGGCGCATCCGGCGCTCCTCCCAGGCCAGCACGGATTCGTGCGCCCCGAGACGGGTGAGCAGCGCGCCGATCGCGTCACCGTCGCGGACGACCACCCGGTCCACGCCGCGCACCTCGCGGGCCTTCGCGGCGATCGACAGCCGGCGGGCGGCACCGACCAGCGCGAGCGCGGCCTCCGGGCCCGGGCAGGTCACCTCCAGGGAGGAGGAGCGGCCCGGCTCGGTCAGCGAGCCGTGCGCCAGAAAGGCCCCGCGCCAGGCCGCCTCGGCGTCGCAGGTAGCCCCCGAGACCACCTGCGGGGGCAGCCCGCGAATCGGGCGGCCGCGGCCGTCGACGAGCCCGGTCTGGCGGGCCAGCTGGTCGCCGCCCGCGACGACGCGTACGACATAGCGGGAGCCGCGGCGCAGTCCGCCGGGCGCCATCACGATCAGTTCGGAGCTGTGGCCGAAGATCTCCAGGATGTCCCGTTTCAGCCGGCGCGCCGCCATCGCGGTGTCCAGCTCCGCCTCGATCACGATCCGGCCGCTCACCAGGTGAAGGCCGCCCGCGAACCGCAGAATGGCGGAGACCTCCGCCTTTCTGCAGCAGGTCCGGGTGACGGGGAGCCGGGAGATCTCATCCTTCACCGCTGCCGTCATCGCCATGGGCCGATCCTTCCATGCATCCGAAAAATACGGTCGTACGCGGCGGCCAACAGCTCCGGGTCGTGCCGCGGAGATCCGTCGGTCCGGGCCACCGGCGCCAGCTCGACCGCGGCGCCGAACCGCTTGGCGGCGTCGGAAAGTGAGTCGCGGTCGGGCACGGCGGCCTCGTCGGCCAGCACCACGTCCAGGGCGAGTTTAGGGGCGTGTCGTCCCAAAACCTCCAAATGACGCTGCGGGGAGAAGCCATCGGTTTCTCCGGGCTGCGGGGCGAGGTTCAGGGAGAGTACCCGGCGCGCCTTCGTCTGGGTGAGGGCATCGAGGAGCTCGGGCACCAGCAGATGCGGGATCACCGAGGAGAACCAGGAGCCGGGGCCGAGGACCACCCAGTCCGCGTCGAGGACCGCCGCCACGGCCTCGGGGACGGCGGGCGGGTCGTGCGGCACGACGTGCACGGACTGCACCTCGCCGGGCGTGAGCGCCACGGTCGCCTGCCCCCGTACCGTGTCGACGTCCTCCGGCCGCTCCGGGTCGTGCCCCTTGACCAGGGCCTGGAGCTCCAGGGGTACGGCGGACATGGGCAGCACACGGCCGTGCGCGCCCAGCAGCTTGCCGACCAGGTCCAGGGCCTGGACGTGGTCGCCGAGCTGCTCCCACAGGGCGACGATCAGCAGATTGCCGACCGCGTGCTCGTGCAGGTCGCCCTTGGACTGGAAGCGGTGCTGGATGACACGGGCCCAGGTCTGGCCCCAGTCGTCGTCACCGCACAGCGCGGCCAGGGCCTTGCGCAGGTCGCCGGGCGGGAGCACGCCCAGCTCGTCGCGCAGGCGCCCGCTGGATCCGCCGTCGTCGGCCACGGTGACGACGGCGGTGAGGTCGCCGGTGATCCGGCGCAGGGCGGCGAGCGAGGCGGACAGGCCCATGCCGCCGCCGAGGGCGACGACCTTGGGCTGGGCGCCGCGGCGGCGTGGCTTGGCACCGCGCGCCTCGGCGGGCTTGCCTCCCTTGCCCTCGGGGGTCACCCTGCGCAGCCTGCTGAGCCGCAGAGCGGCACGTCCCGTCATTCGCGTCCCATGTCCCGGTGTACGACCACGGTCTCCACGCCCTGGGAGACGAGGCGGGCGGCCAGCTTCTCGGAGGTGGCGACCGAGCGGTGCTTGCCGCCGGTGCAGCCGACCGCGATGGTCACATAGCGCTTGCCCTCACGCCGGTACCCGGCCGCGATGAGCTGGAGCAGCTCGGCGTAGCGGTCGATGAACTCCTTGGCGCCGGGCTGATTGAAGACGTAGGCCGACACCTCCTCGTTCAGACCGGTGAAGGGGCGCAGCTCCGGGACCCAGTGCGGGTTGGGCAGGAACCGCATGTCCACGACCAGGTCGGCGTCGACCGGCAGGCCGTACTTGAAGCCGAAGGACATGACGGTGGCCCGCAGCTCGGGCTCCTCCTCGCCGGCGAACTGGGCGTCCATCTTGGCGCGCAGCTCGTGCACGTTCAGGCTGGAGGTGTCGATGACCAGGTCGGCGTCGCCGCGCAGCTCGCGCAGCAGCTCGCGCTCGGCGTCGATGCCGTCGACGATGCGGCCGTCGCCCTGGAGGGGGTGCGGGCGGCGCACGGACTCGAAGCGGCGCACCAGGGCCTCGTCGGAGGACTCCAGGAAGACGATCCGCCGGGTGACGTGCTTCGACTCCAGGTCGGCGAGGGACTCGCGGAGGTTGTCGAAGAAGCGACGGCCGCGTACGTCGACGACGACCGCGATCCTGGCCACGTTGCCCTGGGAGCGGGCGCCGAGCTCCACCATGGTGGGGATCAGGGCGGGCGGCAGGTTGTCGACGACGAACCAGCCGAGGTCCTCCAGACACTTGGCGGCCGTCGACCGGCCCGCTCCGGACATGCCGGAGATGATCACCAGCTCGGGGATGGCCGCCTCGGGGACCCCGGCCGATTCGATACCCGTACCCACCTGTGCTCCGTCTTCCTGGGGTGCTTCCTGTTCCAGGTGATCTTCGCGTGTCTCCATGTGTGCTTCGTGAGCGCCCTGGCCCTGCGCCGGACGTTCCTCTTCGCGCGCGTCGTTCTCGGTCATCTCTCCTGCCCCCGTCGCTCGTCCGAGGCTCCCGCGGTCACGGGTTCCTCCGGGGAGCCCGCCGTCGTTTCGGGCGCCCCGTCTTCCTCATCTCCCATGATCTCTCCTGTCGCCGTGTTCACGGCGGGTGCGGCCGGGGCCGCCTGGGCGAGAGCCACGGCGATCGTCTCGGCCGTCTTGCGGCCTATGCCGGGAACCTCGCAGATCTGGTCGATAGTCGCGGATCGCAGCTTTTTCACCGAACCGAAGTGCTTGATCAGCGCCTGTTTGCGTGTCTCGCCCAGGCCCGGCACATCGTCGAGCGGGCTCGCCCTGAAGCGCTTGGCCCGCTTGGTGCGCTGGTAGGTGATCGCGAAGCGATGGGCCTCGTCACGGACGCGCTGGAGCAGATACAGCCCCTCGCTGGTGCGCGGCAGGACCACCGGGTCGTCGTCCTCCGGCAGCCACACCTCCTCCAGGCGCTTGGCGAGGCCGCACACGGCGATGTCGTCGATGCCGAGCTCGTCGAGGGCCTTCTTGGCGGCCGCGACCTGCGGCTGGCCGCCGTCGACGACGACGAGCTGCGGGGGGTAGGCGAAGCGCTTGGGACGGCCGTCTTCCTCCGTGAGCCCGGTCTCGCCGTCGGCCCACTCCCCCGTCTTCTCCTTCTCCGCGAGATAGCGCCTGAAGCGGCGGGTGATCACCTCGTGCATGGACCGGACGTCGTCCTGGCCCTCGAAGCCCTTGATCTGGAAGCGCCGGTACTCGCTCTTGCGCTGGAGCCCGTCCTCGAAGACGACCATCGAGGCCACGACGTCGTCGCCCTGGAGGTGCGAGATGTCGTAGCACTCGATCCGCAGGGGCGCGCTGTCCAGGTCGAGGGCCTCGGCGATCTCCTCCAGGGCGCGCGAGCGGGTGGTCAGGTCGGAGGCACGCTTGGTCTTGTGCAGCGCGAGCGACTGGAGCGCGTTGCGCCGCACGGTCTCCATGAGCGCCTTCTTGTCGCCGCGCTGCGGGATGCGGAGCGACACGTTCGACCCGCGCCGCTCGGTGAGCCACTCCTGGACGGGCTCCACCGGGTCGGGCAGCGCGGGGACGAGCACTTCCTTGGGGACGGAGTCGCCCGTCTCCTCCCCGTAGAGCTGCTGGAGCGCGTGCTCGACCAGGTCACCGGTGGTGACGGCCTCCACCTTGTCCGTGACCCAGCCACGCTGGCCGCGCACCCGGCCGCCGCGTACGTGGAAGATCTGCACGGCGGCTTCCAGTTCGTCCTCGGCGACGGCCATCAGGTCGGCGTCGGTCGCGTCGGCGAGCACGACCGCGTTCTTCTCCATGGCCTTCTTCAGGGCCTCGATGTCGTCGCGCAGGCGGGCCGCCCGCTCGTACTCCATCTCCTCGGCCGCGTCGGTCATCTGCTTTTCGAGGCGGCGGAGGTACGTCCCCGTACGGCCGGCCATGAAGTCGCAGAACTCCTCGGCCAGTTCGCGGTGTTCCTCGGCGGAGACGCGCTCGACGCAGGGGGCGGAGCACTTGCCGATGTAGCCGAGGAGGCAGGGGCGACCCGTGCGGGCCGCGTTCTTGAAGACGCCGGCGGAGCAGGTGCGGACGGGGAAGACGCGCAGCAGCAGGTCGACGGTGTCGCGGATCGCCCACGCGTGTCCGTACGGACCGAAGTAGCGCACGCCCTTGCGCTTCTGGCCGCGCATGACCTGCACGCGCGGGAACTCCTCGTTCATGGTCACCGCGAGGTACGGGTAGCTCTTGTCGTCGCGGTACTTGACGTTGAACCGTGGGTCGAACTCCTTGATCCAGGAGTACTCCAGCTGAAGTGCCTCGACCTCCGTGGACACGACCGTCCACTCCACCGACGCGGCCGTCGTGACCATGGTGCGGGTGCGCGGGTGGAGGTTCGCCAGGTCCTGGAAGTAGCTCGCCAGGCGCTGGCGCAGGCTCTTCGCCTTTCCGACGTAGATCACCCGGCGGTGCTCGTCGCGGAATTTGTACACCCCGGGAGAGTCCGGGATCTGTCCCGGCTTGGGGCGGTAGCTGGAGGGGTCGGCCATGTCACACACCCTACTGGCGAGGGCTGACAGCGCGGCGACCCTGTGGACAACGCCGGACGGCTTGCCGGGCGGCCTCCCGGTCAGGCCCTATCGGGACTCCAGGAACGTCAGCACGGCCAGCACACGGCGGTGATCGTCGGTGTCCTCCTGGAGGTGGAGTTTGCCGAGGATGCTGCGGACGTGCTTCTCGATGGTGCCCTCGGTGACCCACAGCCGGCGGCCGATGCCGGCGTTCGAGCGGCCCTCGGCCATCAGGGCGAGGACCTCGCGCTCGCGGGCGCTGAGGAAGGACAGCGGGTCGTCGCGCCGCCGGGCCGAGAACAGCTCCTGCACCAGGGAGGGGTCGACGACCGAACCGCCCTTGCGGATCCGGTCGAGCGACTCGATGAAATCGTCCACGACGGTGACCCGGCTCTTGAGGAGGTAGCCGACCTGGCGTCCGCCCGCCAGCAGCTCCAGGGCGTCCTCGACCTCGACGAACGCCGACAGGACCAGGATGCCGGTGCCCGGGTGGCGCTCGCGGATCGTACGGGCCGCCTTCAGGCCCTCGGTCGAGTGGTTCGGCGGCATCCTTATGTCGACGACCGCCAGGTCCGGGCGCTCGTTGACGACCAGCTCCAGGAGCCGCTCGGCGTCACCGGCCTGTCCGACCACCTCGTAGCCGACCCGCTCGCAGAGGCTCGCCAGGCCCTCCCTGAGCAGGACGTCGTCGTCGGCGAGGACGATCCGCCCCCGCGCGGGCTGCTGATTGGCGTCCATGGTCCCGGCCCCTTTTGCCCGACCCGTGCGGCGCGGTGGTGTGTTCCTGCGCGCGTCCCCAACAGCCTGTCGGACCCGATGAGTTACGGCTAGCCGTAAGCGGAATTGGGGGCTGGCCGTGACGACATGGGGACCTTCCGGCGCGATGCTCGAACCAGTGCAGACGCAGGGGACCGGCCGCCCCGGGCGAGGGGCGGCGGGTCGAACGGTCGAAGGCTGCGGGAGACGCGGCGGACACGGATCGAGAGACGACGGTGGTCGGTCCGTGTCCGCCGGTACGAGGACGAGGTGGCGCCCCTCCGCCATGCCCTCGACCCGTGGGACCCCGGCCTCGCGCGGGCCTGCCCGGCGTCTGCGGCTCGCGCGCAGCGGGTCTCCCCGGAAACGGACCCCGTACAGGACCCGCTCCGTGTACGCCCCGGGCGGTCACACATCTGTTGGCCGTTCCCGCAACGGCAGCCGGATGGTCAGGGTCGTGCCTCTCCCCGGCGGGCTGCTGATCGCGAGCTTGCCGCCGATCGCCTCGACGCGGTCGATGAGCCCGATGAGACCCGAGCCGCCGCCCGGTTCGGCGCCCCCGCTCCCGTCGTCGCCGATGGATACCTCAAGGACGTCGTCGTACGTCCGTGCCGCGACCTGCACGACGGTGGCGCGGGCGTGTTTGGCGGCGTTGGTGAGGCTTTCGGAGGTCACGTAGTAGACCGCGACCTCAGTCTGTTCCGGAAGGCGGACGGAGGGCAGCCGGAGATCCAGTTCCACGGGGACGGCAGAGCGGCGGGCCAGCGCTCGCAGGGCAGGGCCCAGGCCGCCCTTGGAAAGGATCGCGGGGTGGATGCCGCGGGAGATGTGCAGCAGATCCTCGAAGGTGTCGTCCAGGCCTTTGCTGATGTGCGCCAACTGCTCGACGAATTCGGCCGACTGGTCGTCCATCATGGACTCGGCCATCCGCAGCTCCAGTTGGAGCGAGACGAGGCGCTGCTGGACGCCGTCGTGCAGATCGCGCTCGATACGGCGCCGGGAGGCGTCCGAAGCGGCCACCACGCGCGCGCGTGAGGCCCTGAGCTGGGCCCGGCTGTCGGCGTTGGCGATGGCGGTGGCGACGAGTTCGGTGAAGTCGGCGAGCCGGGACTCGGTGCCCGGAGGCAGTGGTTCCGGGCCCGTCGGGGCCGCGACGACGGCGCCCCACAGACGGTCGTCGACGACGATCGGGGCGCCGACCGAGCGTCCGGCGCGGGCCGCCCGGCGGGTCTCGGCCACCACGGCGGCCGCCTCCTCGCCCGCGCCCCCGACCGCGTGAGCCGAGCCGAGGACCGTGACGGCACCGTCGGCCTCGTACCGCAGAACGGCCGCTGCCGCCGTGCTCAGCGCCAGACCCACCTCGCGCGCGACCGCCGCGAACACCTCGTGCGGCGTGTCGCCGTGGGCCACGCGGGTGGCGACGCGGCGCAGCGCGGCCTGCTCGCGGTCGGCCCGGCGACTCTCGGTGACGTCGCGCGCGGCGGCGTAGACGAGGCCCTCTCCGGTCACCGGGCGGGCGCTCCACTGGAGCCAGCGCTCGGTGCCGTCACCGCGCAGGCAGCGGTTCTCGAACTCGGCGAGCTCGACGCCGTCGGCCAGGCGGTCGAGGGCGGCACGCGTGCGTGCTCGGTCCTCCGGGTGGACGAACTCCAGCCAGGGCTTGGTGAGAAGCACGTCGGCGGGGTATCCCAGATTTCGCTCGAAGGCCGGGTTCACGCGCTTGAAGTAGCCGTCGATCCCGCAGATGCACAGCAGGTCGAGGGAGAGGGTGAAGATGCTCGCCAGCTCCCGCTCGGCCTTGCGGCGTCTGCCGTGCGCGGCGGCGAAGGACGCCATGGTGTCGTTCATGCCGCCCAGCAGCTGCGCCCAGGTCCCGTCGAACGCGGCGACGTCCGCGCGGTGGCCGAGCCGGTTGTCGTCGAACGCCGTGTTCATGGTGCGGATCTCGGCGGCGAGCCGCTCGCTCGTGACATGGAGTTCGCGGAAGGTGTCGGCGACGACGCCGATCTCGTCGCGCCCCCTGTAGTGGACGTCGTACGACAGGTCGCCGGCGGCGAGCGACTTGGCGCCCTGGGACACCACGGTGAGCGGGCGCGTGATGGAGCGGCTCAGGGTCAGGGCGAGGAGGGTGAGCGCGAAAAGGACCCCTACGGAGAGGGCGAGTTCGCGTTCGCCCCGGTCCTGGGCGCTCTTCAGGTCGTGGTCGGCGTCGGCGGCCAGTTCGACGGCTGCGGCGTGGGCGATGCCGCGCAGGGCGGTGAGCCGGTCGCCGGAGGCCGTGAGCCAGCCCTCCAGGGAAGGGAGTCGCTTGGTGGCGCCCTCGGAGGCCATGAGGGTGTCACGGGTCGCGCGCACGGTGCGGCCCGCGGGCAGCAACAGGGCGCGGGAGAGGCGGGCGCGGAGCGGCCCGGAGGCGGTCTGGCGGAAGGTGTCGAGCTGGGCGCTCTCCAGGGCGGGCCAGCGGTTGGCGGGGCCGCCGTGGCCGTCCTGGCGCGGCGCCGCGAGCAGGACGGCGAGCTCGACGCGTTCCCGCTCGGCGGCCTCGACGGCGCCCAGGATCGCCAGATAGGCGTCGCCGGAGCGGCCCGAGGCCCGCGTGGGGCGGCTGGAGTCGAGGCGGCGGACGGTGTCGAGCAGATACCTCGCGACAGTCGCGTACCGCTGCTCGATCCGCGCCGGGGTCAGTGACCCGCTGTCCGACTCCAGCCGGGCCGCGTGGAGTTGGTTGCGCAGGGAGTCGAGGACGCCGAGGACGTCGGGTTGTCCCATGTGCCCGGCCGCGGCGCCCTCGGCGGCGGTCAGGGCGCGGTGGGTGGCGCCCCTGGCCGCGTCCCGCTCGGCCGCCGCGTCCGTACGGTCCGGGGCCGCCTCGGCGAGGACCTCCGCGAAGCGCTCGCGGGCGACGGCCTCGTAGAGCCCGGCCGTCGCGAAGGAAACCTTGGTCGAGGCCCTGAAGTCCTCCAGGGTGCGCGCCTCCTGCCACTGGGCCAGGGCCGAGAAGACCGTGAAGGCGAGCAGTCCGGTGACCGGCAGCAGGACGAGCAGCATGAGCTTGGTGCCCACCCGCAGCCGCGCGAGCAGCGGCGGGCGGGGCCCGGCCGGGCGCCGGCCGCCGGGTCTCATGGCCCGCCAGACGGGTAACCCTGGTGGTCGGCCAGATCCTTGTCGATCTCACGGACCGCCTGGTCCAGTGCGGGCTTGACCGGGGCCAGGTCCACGACGATCTTCGCGAAGGCCTTGGAGAAGGCCATGGTCACAGCGGGATAGGCGGGCGTCTGCGAGCGGGGCCGCGCGACGGTCCTCAGCTGCTCGATGAACAGATGCTCGGGGCCGCCCTCGGCGAAGGACGGCGAGATCCTCACGGCGCTGTTCGTCGCCGGGATCGCCCCGTTCGCCACGGTCATGCGGTGGATCTGGTCGGGCTTGAGCAGATAGGCGAGGAACCGCCAGACCGCGTCGCCATCGGTGGCGCCCGTGGTGACGCCCCACTGCCAGGATCCCATCCCGGTCACCGTGCCCTTGCCGAAGTCGGGCAGCGGGACGATCTTCACATCACCGGGGAACGCCTTGGTGTAGTCGGGGTACATCCAGTGCCCCACCCAGGAGAGGGGGCTACGGCCCGCCACGAAGGCCTTGTCGTCCTTGTCCGGGTCGATCAGCCCCTCCTTGGCCCAGCTCTGCATCGTCGTGAGCGCCTTGACCGCCTCGGGGCTGTTGAGGAAGCCGTCGGCCGTGCGATGGTTCCTGGGGTCGATGAGATCGCCGCCGGCCGACCAGACGGCGGGCGCGAAGCCGTAGGTGTTCCACTCCTGGCCCGTAACGGAGTAGTTGAGCCGCAGGTCCAGCGGGCGCTCGTAGCCCTGCTTCCGGAGCTTGTGGAGGATGCCGGTCAGCTCGGTGGCCGTCCAGGCGTCGCCGGGGCCACTCGGCACGCGGATACCGGCCTTCTTCAGGACCGAGGGACGTACGTAGAGGCCGAGCCCGGAGTCGAAGGTGCCGACGCCCCACAACCGGCCCTCATAGGTGCCCTGTTCGCGGATCGAGGGCAACAGGTCGTTCTTCACGCTGTCGGGCACACAGGAGTCGATCGGCTTGAGCTTGCCCGACCAGGCGTAGTTGTAGAGGTTCGGGCCGTCGAAGTCGAGCAGGTCGGGCAGGTCGCCGCTGGCGGCCGCGGATTCGACCAGATCCGTGTAAGGGCGCTCTTCGGGGAGGGTGATCAGCTCGACCCGGACCGCCTTCTGCGCAGCATTGAAGTCCTTGACCTGCGCGCGCAGCGTGCCGAGCTCCCCGCTCGGGCCCGCGTGGAACCAGACGGTGATGTCGGTGGTGCCCTTGAGCTTTCCGTCGCACGTGGTGTCCGCGCGCGTCCTGGAACGCTTTCCGTCGTCGCCTCCCCCGCCGCATCCGGCGGCGAGGAGGGCCGCGCAGAGCACTCCGGCGAGGAACGCCCGGCCTTGCGGCGGTTTCCTTCGGAGCAACGTCATCGTGTATCCCCACCCAACCGACGGGACACGGCCACCCCAGGGCATCGACATGCTACCGCCGGTGACGCGCCGCTGCTCTGCGTGAATGCGAACCTGCCTTTCTGGCACAGGACTTCAGCACTTTCCGGCTAGCGGGAAGGCGCGAAGGTCAACCTGTTGGGAAGCTGTCAGCATGTCCATGCGCTGTCTCCTCGTCGACGACAGCGCCCGGTTCCTGGAGGCCGCGCGCACCCTGCTGGAGCGTGGTGGGGTACAGGTCGTCGGTGTCGCCTCGACGGGCGCGGGAGCTCTCGCGCGGGCTCTTGAAGCGGCTCCGGACGTCGCCCTCGTCGACATCGACCTCGACGGAGAGAACGGCTTCGACGTGGCGGCACGACTCGCGGGCAGCGTGCCCGCCGTGATCCTGATCTCGACGCACTCCCTGGAGGACTTCCAGGAACTCGTCGCGGCCAGCTCGGCCCGCGGCTTCCTGCACAAGTCCGCGCTTTCGGCGGGGGCGATATGGGAATTGCTGGGGCGTGAGGGGCGAGGGGCGAGGGACAGGGAGTGAACGGCCGGGTGTAGGGGGGCCGGCGGTGGCTCGGGATTGAGCCCTGACTCTGGCTTGTGCGGCTCCTGGTGGCTGCCGGGCGGAGCGGGGGCGTGGCTCCGCCCGGCGCCGGAGGAAGGCGGAGTCAGCGGCGGCGTCGGCGCAGGGCGCGGGAGACGCTCAGGGTGAGGGCCACGAGGGCTCCGACGCCGGCTGCCGCCGAGGCGATGGCGACGGCGGGGCCGGGGTTCTCCGGGTGGTCGTGCGGGCGGCCGGTCCCCGGGGACTCGGAGCCGTATCCGCCCGCCTCGCCCGACCGCGCGTACACGGAGCCGGGGAGCTTGTCCGCGTACGCCTTGTGCACGCGCGCGCGGTAGGAGGCCAGCGTCGTGCCGCGGGCGCCGATCGCCTGCCGGGCGTCCGTGTCGAGGGGCAGCACGCGCGCGTGGCGCTCGACGTACCAGGCGTCGATCTGCGGCTCCCTGAAGACCGTGCCGCCCGGCAGCAGCCGGGCACCCAGGGCCGCGTAACGCGTCTCGTCGTCTCCGGAGGCGATGTTCACCAGCTGCCAGCCGCCGCCCTGTCGCGCGGTCCACAGGGACGCCTTCCGACCGTCGGAGGCGACGGCCCGGGTCGCCAGGAACGCGAGCCGGGCGACCGGTGCGCCGGTCCTGCCGGCCACGAAGTCAGGAGACAGGTAGTACACCGGGACGGTGTCGTCGTCCACGCGCGCGCGGAGGGTTGATTCGGTCACCGAACTGCCGGGGTCCGCGAAGAACCGGGCGAGGGTGTCCAAGGTCGCGGGATCGCTGGCGGCACGGTGCGCGGTGGCCACGGAGGCCGGGGAGACCGGGGAAACCGGGGAAACCGGGGAAAGTCCGGCTTCGGCCCTGGCCGAGGGGGCGGCCAGGCCGAGCAGCAGGGTGGCGGCGCAGCCCGCGACGGCGGCGCTCGTGACGCGGGTACGTCGGGTCATCGCGCTCACGCCCCGATCCGGTACAGCGAGTGGGTCCAGGAGAAGGAGTCGTTGTCCACGTACCAGGCGTGGGAGGCCCAGTTGTAGCGGTCGTTGGAAGGCCAGGGGTCACCCCAGTAGACCCAGCTGTTCGTGTCGTCGTACCCGTAGAGGACGTGCATGTGGCCGCCGCCGCTCGACCACTGGATCCGGGTCTCGACGGGCCGGTTCGCGTCGATCTCCGTCTCCACGGTCGAGTGGCGCAGCCATCCGGAGACGTACGAACCGGGGTTGATGCCCGCCCAGTCCAGGCCGTCCTGCACATCGCCCAGCGAGGCCTGCCAGTTGGGACATTCGGTGCCCTGGGCGCGCCCGAAGGCGGCGTTGCAGAACTGGTTCTGCGAGTAGCTCCGACCGAACCAGGTGGCGACCGTGTTCCCGCTGGCCGCCCAGCACCAGTTGCTCTTCTGCTGGGCCTGCATGGTGATGTTCAGGCGCTTGTACGCGAGGGTCGTCGCGTGGGGCGTGGACGTACTGGCCGCGGGTGCCTGGGAAGCGACGGCCGTCGTCGGGGCGGCGCCGAGGGCGGCCAGCACGGCGGCGAGAGCGAGGAGCCTTCTGTGGCGCATGCGTTCCTCCCGAGTGGGGTTCGAGGAGTGGAGGAGCGCGTCCGGACGCTGCAGTGAAGCATGTTGAGCATCAGGTGTTGTCGGGACTTGGTCAACACGCTTCAATGCGGGGGAACTCGGGCCGTGAACGGCGAAACCCGCGTGTGAACAGACCCCGCGCGCCGACCTGGCGGCCCCGACGACCCGCACGAACGGCCTGACCAGCCGTTGTGAACATTCACAGAAGGGCCCCCTGCATGCGGCACGGCACACAGCACGCGGACGTCGCCACGGCGGAACTGGAGACGGCTCTGCGGGGCGGCCCCTTCCATGTCGCGCTGCGCGCCGCGATCGCCGCGCGCGGGCTGCCGCTGCAGCGCGTACAGCACCATCTGTCGCGGTACGGGGTCAAGGTCGGGGTGACGAGCCTGAGTTACTGGCAGCAGGGCGCCCGGCGCCCACAGCGCCCCGAGTCGCTGCGCGCCGTACGCGCCCTGGAGGAGATCCTCCAGCTGCCGGACGAGTCGCTGATCCGGCTGCTCGCCAAGGCCGACGAGCGCTCCGATCCGCAGCGCCCCACGGGCCGTTCGTACCGCTCCCTGGTGGAGGCCTCTGGCGTCCTGGAGCGGCTTCTGGCCGAGCTGGAGTCACCTCTCGACGGCGGGCTGCACACCCTCGGCCACCACGAACGCGTCCGGATCGGGGCACATCGCGAGCTGCTGGGCCGCGAATCGCACCACATAGTGCGCGCGCACAAGGACGGCGTGGACCGCTATGTGGCCATCCACCACGGAGACCCGGGGTGCGCTCCGGAACGGATGGCGGTACGCGCCCTGGAGAACTGCCGTACGGGGCGGGTGCGCTGGCACCAGGACACCGGGGTGTTCGTGGCCGAACTGCTCTTCGACACACGTCTGCGCGCCGGCGATACGTTCCTGTTCCGCTACGGCTTCGACGACGGCACGGCCGGTGCGTCCAGCGAGTACGTCCGCGGCTTCAGCTTCGCGGGCGGGCAGTACGCCCTCCAAGTGCAGTTCGCCGAGGACGCGTTGCCTGTGCGCTGCCACCGGTTCACCCAGCACTCGGCGGCGGCTCCGCGCAGCGGTCGTCAGGAACTGACGCTGAGCGGTCGCCATCGCTCGGTGCATCTGGTCGAGCCGCGCGTACGGTCGGGGATCGTGGGGATCGGATGGGACTGGGAGTGACCACCCAGGTCGGCACGGTGTCGGTGACCGGTTTCGTCAAGCATCCGCTGCGAGAGCGCCTCAGGCGCCCGGGCCCGCGATGATCTTCCCGCCCTTCGCCTCCACGGACAGCTCCTCCAACGGCGTGGTGGCCGGCACGTGCAGCACCTTGCCCGTCATCGCGTCGAACTCACTGCCGTGGCACGGGCACGTGAGCGTCGCGCCCTCCAGCTTGTTGATGGCACACCCCGCGTGCGTGCAGATCGAGCTGAACGCCTTGAGCGAACCGTTCTCCGCACGGCTGACCACGACGTTCTCATCACGGTAGAGCTTGGCGCCCCCCTTGGCGATCTCGCTCTCCGCGCCGAGCTCGACCGGTCCGGTGAGCCTGGTGGGAGCGCCCTCGCCACCACCGGAGCACGCGGTGAGGCCGAGCCCGGCGACCGGCGTGAGCGCCGCTCCCCGCAGGACGGTACGGCGGCTCGCGGACGGACGGCCGGTCATGGCATCTCCACTGGTCGGGGGCGGTGGAGATCGACGATACCGGCATGAATCATTCCGCCCCGGGCGGGGTGGGTCGACCTCACGAGGTGGACGTAAACGCTTACGTAAGCGTTTACGTCTGCCGCCGGATGGGATAGCTTCCCGTGCGGACGACCGGGGTCCAGGGGAGGGAGCGCCATGGCGACGATGGTCGATGTGGCTCAGCGCGCGGGTGTGTCCATCGCGACCGTCTCGCACGTGCTCAATGACACGCGCCCGGTGCTGCCGCAGACCCGCCAGGCCGTCCTCGATGCCATCGACGAGCTCGGATACACGCCGAACACCCTGGCCCGTTCACTGGTCACCGCACGCACACGGTCCATCGGGCTCGCGGTATCGGCGATCAGCAACCCGTACTTCACGGAGATCCTTCAGGGCGTCGAGGCCGGCGCCCTGGAGCACGGCTACAGCCTGCTGATCGCCGATCCGCACGACGACCCAAAGCACGAGCGGAAGATCGTCCAACTGCTGTACGAGCGACGCGTCGACGGCGTGATCATCGCCCCCTCGGCGGATCCGGAGGCGCTCCTGCGCTACCTCGGGCAGCACGACGTACCCACCGTGTTCCTGGACCGACTCGTCCGCTCCCCCACCGAGAGTCCCTTCCCCTTCGACCAGGTCTGCACCGAGAACGCCGAGCCCACGACCCGGCTGGTCACCCACCTCGCCGAACTGGGCCACCAGCGCATCGGACTGGTCGCCGGCCTGCCGGGACTCAGCACCACGACCGAACGGATCACCGGCTACCGCCACGGCCTCGCGCACGCCGGACTCCCGTACGACGAACGACTCGTGGTGCATGGCAACTCCCAGGCGGAGGCCGCCGAGGAGGCCGCCCACGCCCTGCTGTCCCTCGCGGCCCAGCCCACCGCGCTCGTCACCGCCAACAACGCCATGACCATCGGCGCGTTGCGGGCCCTGCGCCGGCGGGGCCTGTCGGTGCCGGACGACCTGGCGCTGTGCTGCTTCGACGACTTCTCCTGGGCGGACCTGTTCACCCCGCGGCTGACGGCGATCTCCCAGCCCAGCAAGGAGATCGGGGCCCAGGCCGTCCGGCTGCTCCTGGAACGGCTGGCGTCGCCCGGCCGTCCGGGCCGTACCGTCCGGCTGCCCTCCGCCTTCGTCCACCGCACCTCGTGCGGCTGCCCCGAGAGTTCCAAGAGTCCCGAGCTCCACAGGAAAGGACCCGAGTCGTGATCGTCGTCGCCGGTGAGGCCCTGATCGATCTGGTACCGCAGGGCGCGGGCGCCCTCGTGGGCCTGCTGCCGCGCCTGGGCGGCGGCCCCTACAACACGGCGGTGGCACTCGGCCGCCTCGGATCCCCCACGGCCTTCTGCTCCCGGGTCTCGTACGACGCGTTCGGCGAGGCGCTCCTGGGCGGGCTGGGCGAGGCGGGCGTCGACGTGTCGCCCGTGCAGCGCGGAACGGAGCCGACGACCCTCGCGGTCGCCTCGATCGGCACGGACGGCTCGGCCGCGTACTCCTTCTACGTCGAGGGCACCGCGGACCGACTCTTCTCCGCACCGGACCAACTCCCCGACGCCACCAAGGCGGTGTCCTTCGGGACCTGCTCGCTCGTCCTTGAGCCGGGCGCGAGCGCGTACGAGGAGCTGATGCGGACCGCCGCCGCACGGGGGGTGTTCACCGCGCTCGACCCGAACATCCGGGCCGGGCTGATCCCCGACGCGGACGCCTACCGGGCCCGGTTCAAGAGCTGGCTGCCGTCGGTGTCGCTCCTCAAGCTCTCGGAGGAGGACGCCCTGTGGCTCGGCGGCACCCCACGCGAGTGGCTGGCGTCCGGTCCCGCGGCCGTGGTGATCACGCAGGGCGGTGACGGTCTGACGGTGTTCACCCGCGACGGCGCGGTGCACTCCGTACCCGGCGAACCAGTCGACGTCGTGGACACCATCGGCGCCGGCGACACCGTGAACGCTGCATTGCTGCACGGCCTGGCCGCGCGGGACGCCCTGTCATCGGCTGCGGTGGCAGCCCTTGGCGCCGACGGCTGGACCGAACTGCTGCGCTTCGCGGCCCGCGCGGCGGCGATCACCTGCTCCCGCGCGGGAGCCGAACCGCCGTACGCCGCTGAACTCGGCGACCTGTAACAGATCAGTCAGCTGCCGACCGACCGCAGCGCCCCGGGCTGCCGCCCGTTGAGCCGGTCCAGCGCGGCCGCCGTGGCTTCATCGGCTGGAAGGTGTACGACCATGCGGTGCCCGTCGTCCGGCAGGGCGAGCGTCTCGTACGACAGGCGCAGTGGGCCGGCTTCCGGGTGAGCGACCAGGTCGGTCCCGGCCCGCCGGGGCATCGCCGGCACGGCGGCGAGCCGGTCGGCGAAGGGGGCGCCCGCGGTGACGGTCAACTCGTCGGCCATGGCGGCGACATGGGGATCCTGGAGCGACGCCTCGTGCCTGAGGTGGGCGACCTGTACGTCGGCCACCTGATCCCAGTTGGAGTAGGCGGCGCGCGCCCGCTCGTCGGTGAACACATACCGCAGGATGTTCGGCTGCTTGCCGTCGAGCACCCCGAGAGGTCCGGCGAACCGCCGATAGCCGCCGGTGTACGCGAGGATGTCGCCGATCCAGTTGATGAGCACGGCGGGTGTGGGTTCCAGCCGGTCCAGCATGGCCCGCACGCTGGGGCGCACGGTGCGGGTGGGCTCCACCACCGATGTGCAGAACACGGCGTCGTGACCGGCTTCCTTGACGAGCCGGCGCAGCAGGATCCGCTCCGCCACGGGCAGCTGTAACGCGTCGGAGAGCACGCCCAGGACCTGGGGTGACGGGTTGCGGTCGCGGCCCTGTTCGAGCCGGATGAGGTACTCGACGCTGATCCCCGCGAGTGTGGCCAGCTCGGCGCGGCGCAGCCCTGGAGTGCGACGGCGGGAACCCGTCGGCAGCCCCACCTCGGCGGGTGTGATCGCTTCGCGGCGTGCGCGCAGAAAGGTGCCGAACTCGTTGTCGCTCACTCGTCGAACGTACAGCGCGTGCGGCATCGGATCGTGGCCCTGTCACTACCACCATCCAGCCGGTCTCCCTACTGGCTGCCCGGCCGCGCAGGGTGGAGCCATGACTGACGACAACTCCCCGATCGCGTATGCCTCTTCCCTG
Organism: Streptomyces sp. NBC_00775; assembly: GCF_036347135.1. Lineage (NCBI taxonomy): Bacteria > Bacillati > Actinomycetota > Actinomycetes > Kitasatosporales > Streptomycetaceae > Streptomyces > Streptomyces sp. NBC_00775. The sequence goes on along the minus strand of NZ_CP108938.1, from coordinate 8,186,614 downwards.
CCGCTCGCCGCTGGCGACTGGGAGCTCGACCCCCTGCACTCGGCCGTCAACTTCACTATCCGCCACCTCGGGATCGCCAAGGTGCGGGGGCGCTTCGGTGAGGTGAAGGCCGGGCTGTACGTCGGTGAGACGGCCGACGATGTCAAGGTGAGCGCCGAGATCGCTCTTGCCTCTCTTGACACCGGGAACCCGGACCGCGACGCGCACACGCGGTCGCCCGAACTGCTCGACGTCGAGAAACGTCCCACGATGACCTTCCTCTCGACGCGGGTGTCCGGTGACGGTGAGGAGTGGTCGATGGAAGGGGACTTGACCATCGGGGGTGTGACGCGGACGGTGCCTTTCGCCGTCGAGTTCGGCGGGGTGGTGGATTCCCCCGTCGACGGTCGCCGGCACGCGGGATTCGAGGCGACGGGCGAGATACGGCGCAGCGACTTCGGTCTGGACTTCGGGACCGGGTTCCTGGGTGATGTTGTCAAGGTGCAGTTGGACATGCAGTTCGTCGAGCCGCAGGGACAGGGCGGCTGACTGTGCAACGCGCGGCGCCCCGCGGGGAGTTCCCGCGGGGCGCCGTACTTTTGGGGACTTGTCAGGCCTTGCGAGCCCGCGTGGTCTTCGCGGGGGTCGCCTTCTTCGTGGCCGTCTTCTTCGTGACCGCGGCTGCCTTCTTGGTGGCCGTGTTGTTGACGGTCTTCGTGGTCGTCTTCTTCGCCGTCGCCTTGGCCGCCACCGTCTTCTTGGCAGCGGTCTTGCGCACGGCCTTCACCGGGGCGGCGTCGCTGATCCGGTCGGAGTCGAGGACCTCGCGCAGGAACTTGCCGGTGTGGCTGGCCGGAACGCCGGCGACCTCCTCCGGCGTGCCCTCGGCGATCACGAGACCGCCGCCCGCGCCGCCCTCGGGACCCATGTCGACGAGCCAGTCGGCGGTCTTGATGACGTCCAGGTTGTGCTCGATGACGATGACCGTGTTGCCCTTGTCGACCAGTCCGGAGAGCACGGTGAGGAGCTTGCTGATGTCCTCGAAGTGGAGGCCGGTGGTCGGCTCGTCCAGGACGTAGACCGTGCGTCCGGTGGACCGCTTCTGCAGTTCGCTGGCGAGCTTCACGCGCTGGGCCTCGCCGCCGGACAGGGTGGTCGCGGACTGGCCGAGCCGGACGTAGCCGAGACCGACGTCGTTCAGCGTATTGAGGTGGCGGGCGATCGCCGGGACAGCCTCGAAGAAGTGCATGGCTTCCTCGATCGGCATGTTCAGGACGTCGGCGACGGACTTGCCCTTGTAGTGGACCTCCAGGGTCTCCCGGTTGTAGCGCGCACCGTGGCAGACCTCGCAGGGGACGTACACGTCCGGGAGGAAGTTCATCTCGATCTTGATGGTGCCGTCGCCGGAGCAGTTCTCGCAGCGGCCGCCCTTGACGTTGAAGGAGAAGCGCCCGGGCAGATAGCCGCGGACCTTCGCCTCGGTCGTCTCCGCGAACAGCTTGCGGACGTGGTCGAAGACTCCGGTGTACGTGGCCGGGTTGGACCGGGGGGTTCGGCCGATGGGCGACTGGTCGACGTGCACGACCTTGTCGACGAGGTCGTCGCCGTCCACGCGCGTGTGCCGGCCGGGGACGCTTCTCGCGCCGTTCAGCTCTCGGGCCAGGTGCGTGTACAGGATGTCGTTGACCAGCGTCGACTTTCCGGAGCCCGACACGCCCGTGACGGCCGTGAGGATGCCCAGCGGGAAGGACACGTCGATGTCCTGGAGGTTGTTCTCCCGGGCGCCGTGCACCGTGAGCTGCCGGGACGGGTCCCGGGGGCGGCGGATGTCGGGCAGCGGGATGGACTTCTTGCCCGACAGGTACTGGCCGGTCTGCGACTCCTCGTTGACGAGCAGCTCCTTAAGGGAGCCGCTGTGCACGACCTTGCCGCCGTGCTCGCCCGCGCCGGGGCCGATGTCGACGATCCAGTCGGCGACCTTGATGGTGTCCTCGTCGTGCTCCACCACGATGAGCGTGTTGCCCATGTCGCGCAGCCGGACCAGGGTCTCGATCAGCCGGTGGTTGTCGCGCTGGTGCAGACCGATGGAGGGCTCGTCGAGGACGTACAGGACGCCCACGAGTCCGGAGCCGATCTGGGTGGCCAGCCGGATGCGCTGGGCCTCACCGCCGGAGAGGGTGCCGGCCGCGCGGTTCAGCGACAGGTAGTCGAGGCCGACGTCGACCAGGAAGCGCAGCCGTTCGTTGACCTCCTTCAGGACGCGCTCGGCGATCTTCTTGTCGCGGGCGTTGAGCTTCAGCTCGCCCAGGAAGTCCGCGCAGTCGCTGATGGACATCCCGGAGACCTCGGCGATCGACTTCTCCATGACCGTGACCGCGAGGACGAGCGGCTTCAGGCGCGTGCCCTCACAGGTGGGGCAGGGCACCTCGCGCATGTAGCCCTCGAAGCGCTCGCGGCTCGCGTCGCTCTCGGACTCGCTGTGCCGCCGCTTGACGAAGGGGACGGCCCCTTCGAAGGGCGTGGTGTACACGCGCTCGCGTCCGTACCGGTTGCGGTAGCGGACCTCGATCTGCGTCTTGTGCCCGTAAAGCAGGGCCTTCTTGGCACGTTGCGGAAGACCGGCGAAGGGGATGTCGGTTCGGAATCCCAACGCGTCGGCGAGGGCTCCGATGAGCCGCCCGAAGTAGTCCTTGGTGTGCCCGTGCGACCAGGGGTGGATGGCGCCCTCGTCGAGCGACTTCTCCTCGTCCGGGACGATCAGCTCCGGGTCGACCTCCATGCGCGTACCGATACCGGTGCACTCGGGGCAGGCGCCGAAGGGCGAGTTGAAGGAGAAGGAGCGGGGCTCCAGCTCTTCGAAGGACAGGTCGTCGTACGGGCAGTACAGGTGCTCCGAGTACATGCGCTCGCGCTCGGGGTCGTCCTCGGGGAGGTCGACGAAGTCGAGCACCACCATGCCGCCGGACAGGCCGAGGGCGGTCTCCACGGAGTCGGTGAGGCGACGCTTGGCGGAGTCCTTCACCGTGAGGCGGTCGACGACCACCTCGATGGTGTGCTTCTCCTGCTTCTTGAGCGTGGGCGGCTCGGTGAGCTGGATCGTCTCGCCGTCGACCCGGGCCCTGCTGTACCCCTTGGTCTGGAGATCGGCGAAGAGGTCGACGAACTCTCCCTTGCGCTCGCGCACCAGCGGCGACAGGACCTGGAAGCGGCTCCCCTCCGGCAGCTCCAGGACCTTGTCGACGATGGCCTGCGGCGACTGGCGCGTGATGGGGCGGCCGCACTCGGGACAGTGCGGCTTGCCGATGCGCGCGAAGAGCAGGCGCAGGTAGTCGTAGACCTCGGTGATGGTGCCGACCGTCGAGCGCGGGTTGCGCGAGGTCGACTTCTGGTCGATGGAGACCGCCGGGGAGAGGCCTTCGATGAAGTCCACGTCCGGCTTGTCCATCTGGCCGAGGAACTGCCGGGCGTACGAGGAGAGCGACTCCACGTAGCGCCGCTGCCCCTCGGCGAAGATCGTGTCGAAGGCCAGCGAGGACTTGCCCGACCCCGACAAGCCCGTGAAGACGATGAGCGAGTCGCGCGGGAGGTCGAGCGAGACATTCTTGAGATTGTGCTCGCGCGCTCCACGGACGATGAGACGGTCGGCCACGCCGGTCCGCACCTTTCTTGAGAGAAGTGACAGGGGCCGAGGCCCCCGTCTTCCTCAGACTAGGGGGAGCCACTGACAGCGCCGGTTGGTTTCCCTGGTTCACAACAATCCCGGGCCCTCCAGCATGCCCGACGCCACGCTCGAGCTTATAGCACGCGTATTCGATTTAGGGTGGTGGTCGACCACCTTCACCCAAACGTGTGGCGGGGCTAGGGTCGGCCTCATGATTGATCATGTGCGCGACCTGGCGTCTGTACGTGACGCGACCGAACGGCTGCTCAGCGCAGCCGCCAAACTGGACAACGTTTCCGTGGCCGAGCCGTCACGGCTTCCCGGCTGGAGCCGCGGCCACGTCCTCGCCCACCTCGCCCGCAACGCGGACGCCCTCGTGAACGTCCTCGAAGGGCGTCCCATGTACGCCTCCGGCGACGCCCGGGACAACGACATCGAGCGGGACGCACCGCGCGCCCTGGACGTACAGCTCACGGACGTGCGCGAGAGCGCGGCCCGCTTCCAGGAGGCGGGGGCCGCTCCCGCGGACTGGTCCCGCACCGTGGAGCTGCGCAACGGGGTCACCGACTCCGCGGCCCGAGTGCCGTTCCGGCGGTGGATCGAGGTCGAACTGCACCACGTGGATCTGGGGATCGGGTACGAGCTCGAAGATCTTCCGGAGGAGTTCGTGGCCCGGGAGATCGACTTCCTCGCCGACCGCTTCAGCGGACACCCCGAGGCGCCTGCCACCCGCGTCACCGACGGCACGCGTGCGTGGAGCACGGGCCGCGTCACGGAGGGCGGCCCCGAGGTCATCGTGACCGGAGCCTCCCCCGCGCTGCTCGGCTGGCTCGCGGGGCGCCGCGACGGGGCCGACCTGAGCGTCGACGGCGGTCCGCTTCCCGGCCTGCCCCCGCTATAGGCTGCCGTCATGACGTACAGCGGAGCGGTGAAGGTCGGCGGACCTGCCGATGTGCACGAGCTGCAGAACCTGATGATCTCCAAGGTCGCCGTCGGCCCGATGGACAACAACGCCTATCTGCTGCGCTGCCGGGCCACCGACGAGCAGCTTCTGATCGACGCGGCGAACGACGCCTCGACGCTGCTCACGCTGATCGGTGACGACGGCATCGCGTCCGTCGTCACCACCCATCAGCACGGCGACCACTGGCAGGCGCTCGCGGAGGTCGTGGCGGCCACGGGCGCGCGCACCTACGCGGGCCGGAACGACGCCGACGGCATCCCCGTGCCGACCGACGTCCTCGTCGACGACGGCGACACGATCCGGGTGGGGCGCGTGGAGCTCACCGCGCGCCATCTGGTGGGGCACACGCCGGGCTCGATCGCTCTCGTCTACGACGACCCGCACGGGCATCCGCATGTGTTCACAGGCGACTGCCTCTTCCCTGGCGGTGTGGGCAACACACGCAAGGACCCGAAGGCGTTCGCCAGCCTCATCCGGGACGTCGAGACCAAGATCTTCGGCGTTCTGCCGGACGAGACCTGGGTCTACCCGGGCCACGGCAACGACACGACACTGGGCGCGGAGCGGCCGCATCTGCCGGAGTGGCACGCGCGGGGGTGGTGAGTCCGACCCCAGGGGCGCGTGTTTGCGAGCACGCGCCCAGCGCGTTGTGACGAGCGCGCCCAGCGCGAGCTTTCAGCGCACGCTCCCCGCGCGCGAGCCGTAGTCGTGCGCTCCGACGCTCCGTGCACCTCACTCGCGCACGTCCCGCGTGCACGCCCCACGCAACCCCCGTACGCACGCCGGCGCGAATGATGCAGCACGCGCCCCGTGTGAACCGAGCGCACGCGCCGGTGTCACGCGCGCGCTCCCGGCGCGGGCGCTGGTGCAGTCCACTGAAAGCAGCCCCGCGCAGGATGACGGCTCCTGCGCGGAACGGGCCGCCGGCCTTTCGATCCCCGCCCTCGGCCGGCGGCCCCGGCAGCGTTCTCGTCGAGCACATGGCCGGGCTTCCCGTAGAGCGTTCACGGGACTGCAACACACGTTCCCACTATGCGGACATTTGCCCTTGTGACCTCGACAAACGGCATGGTGGACTGTCACTCTCCCGCCATGCATCTCGCCCAACGCGCCCTGCGCCGCACCGCGTCCGCCACCACCGTTGCCCTGCTCGCCCTCGCCGTGGGCTGTGCTCCGCAGCCGGAGGAGAAGGCGACCGACAAGGCCTCCGGGGCAACCGGGGAGACCTGCGCCAAGGGCAAGTTGAGCACCCAGACCTCCGGCAAGCTGACGATCGCGACCGACGAACCCGCGTACGAGCCGTGGTTCAAGGACGACAAGCCCGCCAACGGCAAGGGCTTCGAGTCGGCGGTCGCCTATGCCGTGGCCAAGCAGCTCGGCTACGACAAGAGCAACGTCGTCTGGCAGAGCGTCCCGTTCAACAAGGCCTTCGCGCCCGGCACGAAGACCTTCGACTTCGACATCAACCAGGTGTCGATCAGCACCGAGCGCAAGAAGGCCGTGGACTTCTCGTCCGGCTACTACGACGTGCGCCAGGCCGTCATCGCGCTGAAGAGCTCCAAGGCCGCGAAGGCGACCAGCATCGCGGACCTCAAGAGCCTGAAGCTGGGCGCCCAGGTCGGCACCACCAGCCTGAACTACATCGACGACGTCGTGAAGCCGACCCAGCAGCCGGCCGCGTACGCGAAGAACGACCAGGCCAAGTCCGCGCTGAAGAACGGCCAGATCGACGCCATCGTGGTCGACCTGCCGACCGCCTTCTACATCACCGCGGCCGAGGTGACCGACGCGAAGATCGTCGGGCAGTTCGAGAACCAGGGTGGTACGCCCGAGCAGTTCGGGCTCGTCCTCGACAAGGGCAGCACGCTGACCTCCTGCGTGACGAAGGCTGTGGACGCGCTGCGCGAGGACGGCACGCTCGCGAAGATCGAGAAGCAGTGGCTGTCCGAGGCCGTCGACGCTCCGGTGCTCAAGTGACGGCCATGAAGGAGGAGTCGGGCGAGGACTCCGCCGAGGGGGACATGCCCGGTGGGGGCGACGCCTACGTCCCGTCGCAGCGGCGGATCGAGCGTGAGCGCTACCGGCGCACCCGTGCTCGCCGCTCGACGGCAGTGGCCGCGCTCTCCACGCTCGTCACCGCCGTGGTCCTGTACCTCGTCGTCGTCGACGCGCCAGGCTGGCCGCGCACCAAGGAGACGTTCTTCAGCGCGTCGTTCGCGCGCGAGGCCTTTCCGAAGGTGCTCGAAGGGCTGTGGCTGAACGTCCGGCTGTTCGTGGTGTGCGGGGTCGTGGTGCTGGTGCTGGGCACGCTGATAGCCGTGGCCCGCACCCTGCGAGGCCCTATGTACTGGCCGGTGCGTGCCCTGGCCACCGCGTACACCGACTTCTTCCGCGGTCTGCCGCTGATCATCTGTCTGTCGATCGTCGTGTTCGGTATCCCGGCGCTCCAGCTGCAGGGCGTGACCAACGACCCCGTTCTGCTCGGCGGTACGGGCCTCGTACTGACCTATTCGGCGTACGTCGCCGAAGTCGTCCGCGCCGGCATCGAATCCGTGCATCCATCGCAACGGGCCGCGGCACGCTCACTGGGTCTCACCACCCGGCAGACGCTGCGCTATGTGGTGCTGCCGCAGGCCGTACGCCGCCAAGTCCCACCACTGCTCAACGACATGGTGTCCCTGCAGAAGGACACCAGCCTCGTCTCGATCGGTGGTGCGGTCGAGGCGATGCGCTCCGCGGACATCATCGTGGGCCGGAGCCTCAACTACACGGCGTACATCGTCGCCGCGCTGCTGTTCGTGGCCCTGACCATCCCCATGACCCGCTTCACCGACTGGGTGACCGCGCGTATGGACCGGCGTCGCAGCCAGGGAGGCGTCGTATGAGCCGGAACCCCGACCTCAGCGGTCCCATGCTGCGGATGGAGTCCGTCCGCAAGACCTTCGGCGACTCGGTCGTGCTGCGGGACGTCGACCTGGAAGTCGCCCCGCACACGGTGACCACGCTGATCGGCGCCTCCGGTTCGGGCAAGTCGACGCTGTTGCGCTGCGCGAACCTCCTGGAGGAGATCGACGACGGTGCGATCTGGCTGGACGGCGAGGAGATCACCGACCCGAGGGTCGACCAGGACGCGGTACGCCGGCGGATCGGCGTGGTCTTCCAGGCCTACAACCTCTTTCCGCACATGACCGTCCTGGAGAACATCACCCTCGCCCCGCGCCGCGTACACGGCGTGAACCGCGCCGAGGCTGAGGCGCACGCGCGTGAGCTGCTCGATCGGCTCGGGCTCGGCGCCAAGGCGGGCGAGTACCCGGACCGGCTCAGCGGCGGCCAGCAGCAACGGGCCGCGATCGTGCGTGCCCTGGCCGTACGTCCCCGGCTGCTCCTCCTCGACGAGATCACCGCCGCCCTCGACCCTGAACTCGTCGGCGAGGTCCTCAACGTCGTCCGGGACTTGAAGGACGACGGAATGACCATGGTCCTGGCCACGCACGAGATGGGCTTCGCCCGCGAGGTCGCGGACCAGGTCTGCTTCCTGGACGGTGGTGTGATCCTGGAGCGAGGCACGGCCGAGGACATCTTCGGCAACCCTCAGCAGGAGCGGACGCAGCGGTTTCTGCGACGGATCGTGGAGGCGGGTCGGCTCTGAGGGACGCCTCGGCGGCGGCGCGGATCAGCCCAGCAGTTCGCTGCCCTCGGGTATCCCCGCCCAGCGCCGCGGCGGCCCCTCGACCGCGCGTCGGTCGGTGACACGTATACCGCCCATGTGCGAGGCGTACGCGACTTCGTAGGCGCCCCACATCCCGGAGGGCTTGTCCCACTGCCAGAAGCGGTACAGCCAGTGGAGGTCGGGCTCGTCCCCGAACACGAGGCCGATCTCCTCACTCAACTCGCTGTGCCCGTCGCGCGAGAACTCGCCGAAGGTGCCTCCCTTGGCGTTGAAGTAGAGCCCGTAGGCGGTCGTGCCGGGTGAGAGGGCGTTGAGTACGTCCGAGGTGTTCAGGCGGTAGTTGGTGGGTTGGACCAGGACGCATCCGCCAGGTACTCCGGTCACGCCCACGAAGCGCCCGGAGAGCTCGTAGTCACCGGGGTCGAACCCGTGGGGTCCGGTGCCGTACGGACCCGGCTCCCGGTCGAGGTCGAGTACGGCAGCGGCAGCCGGGTCGGCCCCCAGGCGGCGTATCGCCGTTTCCTCGTCGATCCCCGCCACGAAGGCGATCGACCGGCCTTCGAAGTGCATGTCCCGGAAGACCTCGGCCCGGCGGTCGGCATCCTCCTGCGCCTCGCGCTCCTCCGGAGTCAGCGGCACAGCGTCAGGCAGCGCCTCGAAAAGCGGGGCCAGCTGTGTCGTGAGGGCGAGACGGCCCGGCGACCGGCCGCCCATCTGCGGGCTCCAGGCGTTCGCGCCCGCGGCGAGCAGCAGCTCCGCGGCCTCCCTCTGACCGTGGCAGACCGCCTCCCACAGTGGGGTGCATCCCTCGCGACCCGCCACGTCCACGTCCTCGACGTGCCGCAGGAGTTCGGCGACGACCTCGGGCGCGCCATGCTCCGCGGCGTGGTGCAGTGGGGTCTCGCCGGACCAGGAGTCGAGTTCCTCCTGAGGGTCGGCGCCCTGTGCGAGGCGTGCTCTGACGAGTGCGATGTCCTGCCATCCCTGGTGCCCCATGGCCTCCCAGTCATCACGGTCCGGGTTCCGCGGCGGAGCGGCCGGCCGGTTGTCGCGACGTCCGGCGGGGCCGACGATGCCCTGCGCCATGAGCTCCCCCGGCCCCGGGCTGATGATCGCGTAGCTGCCCGTATGCCGAGCCTTCCCCTCGGAGGGTGGGGGCTCGGTCTCCGGCCAGATCGCCACCGCCTCGGCGGCCGCGGCCCGTAGTGCCGTCGCGTCGATCTCCGTATGCGTTTCGGGCACGCCGTGGTCGGGCCACTCGGCCACCAGTTGCATGGGCCCCTCCGGGGGCAACTGCGACAGGTGCAGCTCCATTTGGTAGTGGAACCCGCCGCCGCTTCCACCGTGCAGTCGCAGAGTGGGCCGTGGCGGTCCCTCCGTGGGTGCGGGCCACGGGTGGCCGTCGAGTGTGGTGATCCGCCGCCCGTCCGGGAGCAGCAGGCCGAAGCGCAGGGCTCCGGTGCCGGGTCGGCCCGGCCCGAAGTGGATGGGGTGCGTCGGCCGGCCCTGGCGGATCGACCTCAGGAAGACGTGCAGCCGGAAGGTCACAGAACCGGGCCACACCTGGCAGCCGGTGAGCATGATGCGCGCGGTCGGGCCGGCGCCGAGTTCGGTGACCTGCGGCAGTTGGGCGGGCACGAACCAGTTTGCGGGTGGTAACGACTCGTCCGAGCCCGGCCGGTAGGCAGCCAGTCGGCGCTCCGTCTCGGGTTGCGGCTCGCCGGCCGGATCGGGCGGGTCGGGCGGGTCGGGCGCGATCAATCCCTCGAAGAAATTCATGAATTGATCGTGGCACCCGCCACTGACAATCGGACTCAGCCCGTCCGCTCCCCCTCCGTCAGGCCTCCGCCTGCCCCGTCCCCGCCAGCGCCGCGACCCGCTCCACCGCGAACGCGTACCCCTGCACACCGCAGCCCGCGATGACCCCGTCGGCGCGGAGCGAGACGTACGAGTGGTGCCTGAACTCCTCGCGCTGGTGGATGTTGGAGATGTGGACCTCCACCACAGGAAGGCCGTCACAGGTGTTGAGCGCATCCAGGATCGCGACAGAAGTGTGCGAGTAGGCGGCCGGGTTGATCACGATTCCGGCGTGGTTCAGACGTGCTTCGTGGATCCACTCCACCAGTTCGCCCTCGTGGTTGGACTGCCGGAAGTCCACCGTGCCGCCGTGCGCGGCCGCCGCCTTGGCGCACAGTGCCTCTACGTCCGCGAGCGTGTCCGAACCGTAGATCTCCGGCTGGCGCTGCCCGAGGAGGTTCAGGTTGGGCCCATTGAGGATCATGATCGGGGCGTTGGCGAGGGTGCGGGGCACGGTTCCTCCAGTCCTTCAGGTCTGCCGGTCCGTGGAGGACCGCTGCTCAGACCCGGTTTATCACGGTGCACCGGAGTGGTGACGGCCCGTACCCTCCCGTCATGACGACGCCTTCGTACCCTCCCAAGCCCTCCCCCGGCGACCGGATAGCCGTGATCTCGCCGTCCTCAGGACTGGCGGGGATCCTCCCACTCCCGTACGAGCTGGGCCTGGAGCGGCTGCGCAAGGAGTACGACCTCGAACCGGTGGAGTATCCGGCGACCCGGAAAATGGGCTCGACCCCGCAGGAACGGGCCGACGACATCCACGCGGCGTTCGCCGATCCGACGATCAGGGCGGTCATCGCGTCGATCGGCGGCGAGGACCAGATCACCGTGCTGCCGCTGCTGGACCGGGAGTTGATCCGGGCGAATCCGAAGCCGTTCTTCGGGATGAGCGACAACACCAACCTGCTGGCGTATCTCCGCAACGCCGGAATCGTCGGCTACCACGGTGCGTCGGTGATGTGCGAGCTGGGCCGCCCGGTTGCCATGAACCCGCACACCGCCGAATCCCTCAGGGCGGCGCTCTTCACCTCCGGCGAGTACGAGCTCAGGCCCGCCGAGCGCTGGAATGACGTCAGCCGCGACTGGGCGGATCCGGCGACCTTCGACGCGGAGCCGGAGACCCGGCCCGGCGCCGGATGGACCTGGGTGAACGCCGACCGGGTGGTCGAGGGCCGAAGTTGGGGCGGCTGCCTGGAGATCCTTGGCTGGCTGCTGATGGCCGACCGCGAGATCTCCCACGACCTCACCGAGTACGACGGCGGGGTGCTGTTCCTGGAGACCTCGGAGGAGATGCCGAGCGCCCCCGAGGTCTTCCGCACGCTGCGGAACATGGGTGAGCGCGGACTGCTCCAGCGCTTCTCCGCGCTGCTGATGGGCCGCGCCAGGACGTGGTCCTTCGAGCGCCCCAACAGCCCGGAGGAGGGTGCTCGTTACGCCGCCGAGCAGCGGGAGGCCGTGCTCCGCGCCATGCGTGCCTACGCGCCCGACACCACGATCGTCTTCGACGTGGACCTCGGACACACCGACCCCCAAATCGTCATCCCCTATGGGGGCGCGATTCGTGTCGACGGACCCGCCCGGCGCATCGCGGTCACCTATTGACCCACACCACACTCCCGCGCGCCCCCCGTAACCGCCGATCACCGTGGGTAGTTGACGCGGCATGCACGACGTACGCACCGTAAGGGCGCCCTCCATGCTCCGGCTCGCGGCCGCCTCGCTTGCCGGGACGGCCATCGAGTTCTACGACTTCTTCGTCTACGGGACCGCGGCCGCACTGGTACTCGGCCCGCTGTTCTTCCCGACGTTCTCACCGCTGGCGGGGACGTTGGCGGCCTTCGCGACGTTCGGCGTCGGGTTCGTCGCACGCCCGCTCGGATCGGTGCTGTTCGGGCACATCGGGGACCGGCGCGGGCGGCGGCCGGTCATGGTCGCCTCGCTGCTGCTGACCGGTGCGGCTACCGTCGCCGTCGGCTTCGTACCGACGTACGACCGGATCGGCGTGTCCGCTCCCGTGCTCCTTCTTGTGCTGCGTTTTCTGCAGGGCCTCGGGCTCGGTGGGGAGTGGGGCGGGGCGGTGCTGCTGACCGCGGAGCACGCGCCTGCCGAGCGGCGCGGGCTGTGGTCGAGCTTCCCGCAGATCGGTCCTTCGCTGGGGTTCGTACTGGCCAACGGCGTGATGCTGGTGCTGTCGGCGACACTGTCCGACGCGCAGTTCGCGGCGTGGGGGTGGCGGGTGCCGTTCTGGGCGGCGGGGGTGCTCGCCGTGGCGGGGCTGTGGCTGCGCGGCTCGCTCGCGGAGAGCCCGCGGTTTCTGGAAATGCGGGACCACGCGCGTGTGCCGCTCGCCGAGGTGGTGCGCGACCACTGGCGGCTCGTGCTGCTGACGGCCGGCGGCCTCGCCGTCGGCTACGCCGTGTTCTACGCGGTGACGACCTGGGCGCTCGCCTACGGCGTCGAACGGCTCGGTGTGAGCCGTACCGTCATGCTGGCCTGCATCATGGCCGCCGTAGTGGTGAAGGGCTCCCTGACGCCCCTGGTGGCCCTGCTGGGCGACCGTTACGGACGGCGGCCGCTGTGCATCGCGGGCTGCGCGGGCGCCGCGCTCTGGATGTTCCCGATGGTCGCGCTGCTTTCGACTGGCGAACCCCTGCTGATGTTCCTCGGTTTCCTGGTGGCGCTGCTCGCGTTCGTCACGATGTTCGCTGTGATCGCCGCGTATCTGCCGGAGTTGTACGAGCCCAGGGTGCGCTGCACGGGCGCCGCGGTGGGCTACAACCTGGGCGGCGTCCTTGGGGGTGCGCTCACGCCGATCGTGGCGACGGCGGTGGCGAGCGGAGAGCGCGTCCCGTGGGGCGTGGCCGCGTATCTGACCGGGATCGCGCTGCTCAGTCTGGGGTGCTTCGTGCTGCTGCCGGAGACCCGGCCGGTGCCGCGGCTGGCGGTCGTACCGGCGACGGAGTGACAAGACCACGCCCTTGTCGGTCGACCCCCGTCAAGGGTTGATCGCCAGTTCCAGATAGGCCGCGAAGATAACCAGGTGGACGCCTCCCTGGAGGGGGGTCGCGCGCCCGGGAACCACCGTCAGGGAGCTCACCACCACGGTCAGCGCGAGCAGCACCATCTGGGTGGAGCCGAGGCCGAGGACGAGTGGCCCGGAGAGCCAGATGGTCGCCAGGGCGACAGCGGGGATCGTCAGTCCGATGCTGGCCATCGCGGAGCCGAGGGCGAGGTTCAGGCTGGTCTGCACCCGGTCACGGCGGGCCGACCGCAGCGCGGCGATGGTCTCGGGAAGGAGGACGAGCAGCGCGATGATCACACCGACCACGGAGTGCGGCATGCCGGCCGCCTCGACCCCGGACTCGATGGTGGGCGACACGCCCTTGGCGAGGCCGACCACTCCGACGAGAGCCAGGCCGAGCAGCCCCAGGCTGATCCCGGCTTCGCGGCCGGACGGGGCGCCGGCGTGGTCGTCCGCGTCGATCACCTCGCCCTGCCTGGTGATCGGCAGGAAGTAGTCCCGGTGCCGCACGGTCTGGGTCGTCACGAAGAGGCCGTACAGGACCAGCGAGGCGAGCGCGGCGAAGGTGAGCTGGGCGGTGGAGAACTCCGGGCCCGGCTTGCTGGTGGTGAACGTCGGGAAGACCAGGCTGAGCGTGGCGAGCGTCGCGACGGTCGCGAGGGCGGCGCCGGTTCCCTCCGCGTTGAAGACGGCCAGCCCGTGACGCAGTGAGGCGACCAGCAGACACAGCCCGACGATGCCGTTGCACGTGATCATCACGGCTGCGAACACCGTGTCGCGGGCCAGGGTCGAGCTCTTGTCGCCGCCGTCCGCCATCAGGGTGACGATCAGCGCGACCTCGATGATCGTGACGGCGACGGCGAGGACGAGTGAGCCGAAGGGTTCGCCGACCCGGTGCGCGACGACCTCGGCGTGATGGACGGCGGCCAGCACGGCCCCGGCAAGGACCAGGGTCACCAGCACGACGACCGCACCCGGCAGGTCACGTCCCCAGGTGAAGGCCAGCAGGACCACCGCGACCACGGGTACGACGAACGTCCACTGCGTCACGAGTGACCGGAGCCGAACGATCATGCTGCGATCGTCGCAGGCGTACACGGGCCCCGCACTCCGGTGGCGCGGGGCCCGCTCCGCTACCGCGTCGAAGGAACCCGTTCGGTCACCGGCGTACTACTTCAGCTCGGTCATCTCCCGTACGTCGCAGTCGGTGAAGGACGGTGGCCGGGTACACAGCGTGGCCATCCGCTCCGCCATCTTCGTCGTCTCGGGGTCGTTGCTATTGCGCATGGCGTCCTCGTACGAATCGAATTCGATCACCACGAGGTAGTGGTTGGGCTTGTTGCGGTCGTGCAGGACGAGGCGGTGCGTGGGGCCGCCGCTGCGGCCGGCCATGCGCTTGTCGGCATCCTCGGCCAGCTTCTGCATCTCCTCGATGCGCTCGGTCTCGAACTCGACGATCTGCACGAACTTCATGGGTACCTCCACCCGGCCCGGGGCGCCCCCGGGCCGGGAACGCGCAGAATCCAAGCAAGCACCGGGAGCGGTGGTCGGCAATTCGCCGCGCACCGCTCCCGGGGATGGTTGTTCCTACGTCCGTCGTGGTCAGACGTCGACGCTGTCCTTCGGAGCGCTCTTGACCTCTTCGAGCGCCGCCTGCTTCTTGGAGGCGACCAGGCTGGTGATCGTGGTGACCACCAGGACGCCGCAGATCACGCCGAGCGAGACCGGGATGGAGATCTCGGGGACATGCACGCCGGACTCGTGCAGCGCGTGCAGCACCAGCTTGATGCCGATGAAGCCGAGGATGACCGACAGGCCGTAGCTGAGGTGGACCAGCTTCCTGAGCAGGCCGCCGATGAGGAAGTACAGCTGTCGCAGACCCATCAGCGCGAACGCGTTGGCCGTGAAGACGATGTAGGGGTCCTGGGTCAGACCGAAGATCGCGGGGATCGAGTCGAGCGCGAAGAGCACGTCGGTGGTGCCGATCGCCAGCATCACGACCAGCATCGGCGTCATGACGCGCTTGCCGTTCTGCTCGATCCACAGCCTGGTGCCGTGGTACCGGTCGGCCACGCCGAAGCGTCGCTCGGCGGCCTTGAGCAGCTTGTTCTCCTCGAACTCCTCGTCCTCGTCGTCGGCACGGGCCTCCTGGATCAGCTTCCAGGCGGTGTAGATGAGGAACGCGCCGAAGATGTAGAAGACCCACGCGAAGCTCGCGATGATCGCGGCACCCGCGGCGATGAATATCGTGCGCAGGACGAGGGCTATGAGCACACCGACGAGGAGCACCCGCTGCTGGTACTGCGAGGGCACCGCGAACTTCGCCATGATCAGGACGAAGACGAAGAGGTTGTCGACGCTCAGGGACTTCTCGGTGATGAAGCCAGCGAAGAACTCTCCGGCGGGCTCACCGCCGGAGAACATGAGCAGTCCGAGTCCGAACAGTCCGGCCAGGGCGATCCAGACGATGGTCCAGATTCCGGCTTCCTTGATGGATACGTCGTGCGGCTTGCGGCCGATGAAGAAGTCGACCGCGATCAGGGCGGCGAGGCCCACGATTGTCAGGACCCAAAGGGTCACGGAAACATCCACTGCGCCTCCGGCAGTACGTAACGGCAGATTTCAGCGTCGTCGCTACCGGAGGTCTCTTCCACCCGTGACATTCACGGGCCGACGCCCCGGGATCTGGCCTGATCCGTATTGACGGGTACGCCGCAGCAGGTAGGGAGTACTCCCCTCCGTGTGGAAAAGAGTACCCGAACCACCAAGGAAAGGTAAAGCGGTCGGTAAAAGAAGAACCAAATCCCCTGGTCAGAGCGCTTTACTGATGCTTGACGCAAGCCCCTGACAGGACCTTGCCGAGGTCAGCGATTCCAGGGACGACGGGCCGCCGCCACCTGTGCGAGCACCTGCTGGAGCACCTGGCTGCCCGGCGGAACGAGCGCGGGCTCAAACGTCCAGGCATGCCCGACCCATGGGTCGGCGAGGTGGTCGTCGGGCACCGGGGTGATGCGCAGCAGCGAGCGCCACAGCGGGTCGAGCAGCGGTCCGTAGGCGGAGGCGTCCTCCCGGTCGGCCACCATCATCAGATGGACGCCGACGGCCGGCCCCTCGTCCGCGAGATAGCGCAGCTGGGTCACAGCGCGGTCGTCGAAGCCGTGCGGAAAGTCGTTGACGATCAGCAGTTGCTCGGCGGTGTCGAAGCCCGGTGGAAGCGAGTCGGCCGCTCCGCCGCGCACCGCCATCTGTACCAGGTCGACGCGCTGGGTGAGTCTGTCCAGGACGTCGGCCACACCCGTGGCACCGGCCGCGGGCGCGCCGTCGAGCGCTCCGGACTGCACCAGTGGCACGAGGGACGAGGCTCCTGAGCCGGCCGGGTCGATGACGTGCACCATGAACTCGCCCGCGGGATAGACGGCGAGCAGCCGTGCGGCATGCGCCACCGCCGTGTCCATGGCGAGGCGGCGCAGCTCGTCGGAGTCAGCGAGTGAATCGTCGAGGGTGGCCCGCCCGCTGTCGATCCACAGGCCGCGCTCCAGCGGCAGCCGGACCAGCATCGGGATGCTCAGGCCCTCGCTCTCGGGCAGACAGAGGTCGCCCAGGCGCAGCGCCATGGGGATCTCCATCGGCACCCGGTAGCCGTGCCAGACCGGGTTGTCCCAGCGTGCGAACGCCGGGGGCAGCGCGGGCTCGACCACCTCGGCCTCGGCGGTGAGCTGTGCGAGGTCCCGGTCGAGGGCCGCGCGGGCCTGGTCGACCAGATCGGCGTGCTTGGCCCGGGCCGCATCGCGTGCGGCGTCGCCCTGTCCGCCGATCCTGCTGCGTGGGTCGGACAGGACCTTGTCGAGCTCCTGCTCCATCCGCGAGTCGGCGAAGTCGACGGCGCTGCGGTACGCGGCGGTGGTGCGGGCCAGGTCCTCGAACATGCCCCACACCTGGTTGTAGAGCCGTTCCTCCATGGACCAGCCGGTCGCGTCGCCCGCGACGGGCTGGGCGGGCTGCCCGGGCTGAGCGGGTGGTGCGGTCGGCGGGGGCGGGGGCGGGGCCCCGGTCTGCCGGCCGGGATGGCTGTAGTCGATCCCGCCACCGGCGGGAGTGGACGGCTGGGTGACGGCCGAGGGATCGGGCTGCGCGGAGCCGCCCGGGTAGCCGGTCTGCGGCGCTGTGGCCCCTTGCGGACTCGGCACGTCGTACGGGGACTGCTGCGGCGGTACGGCCCCCGGGGCGCCCTGTGGTCCGCCGTAGGGCTGGTCCGGTCCCGGCGCCGAGGTGGCCGCCTGTCGTGAGCGGTCCCCGTCGGGCGTGCGCGGCGGGGGTGCGGCCACCGAGCGGGCCAGGCCCTGGGCCACCGCCTCGTTGATGCTGCCCGCGAGTTGCTGGGCCTCGGGCAGGCCCTGGTCGGTGAGGAGTTCGGCGAGACCACCCGCGTACCCCTGGCCGACCGCGCGGACCTTCCAGGCGCCCTGCCTGCGGTAGAGCTCCAGGGCGACGACGGCCGACTCGGCGTCCAGCCCTGTGATGGTGTAGCTGGCGACCTCGGAGCCGTCGAGGCCGGTGACCGCGATGAAGGGGGCGGCGACGGAGCCGAACCGGACCGGGCTCCCGACCCCGGACGGCAGCGCGAGCAGCACACTGACCCGGTGCACGGTCTCCGGCAGGGCGTCCAGATCGAACGCGAGGCGGTGGTCGGCCGCCGCCTGCTTGGAGACCTCGAGTCCGGGCAGGGTGGGCGCGCCCGGGTGGGCCACCCACTCGACGCCGCGGACCTTGCCCTGCTCATCGCTGAGCGTGGCCCCGGCCACGATCGGCTTGCCGGCCGAAACACGGACCTCAAGACGGACCTGGGAGAGCGGATGGTTCTGCCCCCGGACCAGCTCGGCCGTCATCGCCTTGTCCCCCTATGTCGCTTCGTGCTGTGCGCGCCGCGCTGCCTACAGATGCGGCAGGATCGCGGGCATCAGGTCCTGGAACGTGCGGCCGTTGGCCGGCGTGCCGAGGGCGGTCATCTGCCAGCCCGTGCCCGCGCGGTGCACCTTCGCCATGATCTGGGCGGTGTAGTTGCCCCCACCGTCCAGCGTGTAGCGCGCCAGCTCCTGGCCGTTGGTCTCGTCGATCAGACGGCAGAACGCGTTCTGCACTTCCTGGAAGGTCTGGCCCGTGAAGGAGTTCACGGTGAAGACGATCTGGTCGATGTGGACCGGGAGGCGCTGCAGGTCGACGAGGATCGCCTCGTCGTCGCCGCCCTGGCCCACGCCGCCGACCAGGTTGTCACCCGTGTGCCGTACCGAGCCGTCGTCGCTGACGAGGTGGCGGAAGAACACCACGTCGACGGGCTGCTTGTCCGCGAACAGCACGGCGGAGGCGTCGAGGTCGATCTCCCGGGTGCGCGAGCCGAACAGGCCGCGCCGGGGGGCGGCCTGCCAGCCGAGCCCCATGCGCACCGCGGTCAGGGTGCCCCCGTCGTTCTTCTGCAGACTGATGGCCTGACCCTTGGTCATGTTGACCGTCACGCGCTGTTCCCCTCTCGAACTGTCCCCTGTTGCCGCGGAGTCCGCGGATGACCAGAACCCTACGCAGCACCACTGACAGTGCCGAACCCTGGGGCGCGCTTTGTGTCGGTCTTGCAACACAGCGCGCATATGCCGAGGTCCGGCAGGGCCCGCGAGGACGTCAGGCCATACCCGCCTCCTTCATCTGGCGCAGCTCCTTCTTCATCTCGGACACCTCGTCACGCAGCCGGGCCGCGATCTCGAACTGGAGATCGGCCGCGGCAGCGCGCATCCGCTCCGTCATCTCCTCGATCTGCCCGGCGAGTTCGGCCGCGGGGCGGTCGGTCGGCACCGTCTCCTTGGCCTTGCCCTTGGCGGACTTGGCCGCCTTGCCGCCGAGCGCGGGCACCGGGGCCTTGGCGCCCTTACCGTCCTTCGTCTTGCGGTAGCCCGAGCCGAGCAGCTGCTCCGTGTCGACGTCCTCGCGGGCGATCTGCGCGACGATGTCGTTGATCTTCTTGCGGAGGGGCTGCGGGTCGATGCCCCGCTCCGTGTTGTACGCGACCTGCTTCTCCCGGCGGCGGTTGGTCTCTTCGATGGCCTTCTCCATCGCCGGGGTGATCTTGTCGGCGTACATGTGGACCTGGCCGGAGACATTGCGCGCCGCGCGGCCGATGGTCTGAATCAGCGAGGTGCCCGAGCGCAGGAACCCTTCCTTGTCGGCGTCGAGGATCGACACCAGGGAGACCTCGGGCAGGTCGAGGCCTTCGCGGAGGAGGTTGATGCCGACCAGGACGTCGAACTCGCCCGCGCGCAGTTCGCGCAGCAGCTCGACGCGGCGCAGGGTGTCGACGTCGCTGTGCAGATAGCGCACCTGGATCCCGAGCTCCAGGAAGTAGTCGGTGAGGTCCTCGGCCATCTTCTTGGTGAGCGTGGTGACCAGGACGCGCTCGTCCTTCTCGGTGCGCTTGCGGATCTCGTGCACCAGGTCGTCGATCTGGCCCTCGGTGGGCTTGACGACGACCTCGGGGTCGATGAGGCCGGTGGGACGGATGATCTGCTCGACGAAGCCGTCCCCGCGGGAGAGCTCGTACTTGCCCGGAGTCGCCGACAGGTACACGGTCTGGCCGATGCGCTCCTGGAACTCCTCCCACTTCAGGGGGCGGTTGTCGAGGGCGGAGGGCAGCCGGAAGCCGTGGTCGACAAGGGTGCGCTTGCGGGAGGCGTCGCCCTCGTACATCGCGCCGATCTGGGGAACCGTGACGTGCGACTCGTCGATGACGAGCAGGAAGTCGTCCGGGAAGTAGTCGATCAGCGTGTTCGGCGGGGAGCCGGGTTCGCGGCCGTCGAAGTGCATCGAGTAGTTCTCCACGCCGGAGCAGGAACCGATCTGGCGGAGCATCTCGATGTCGTACGTCGTGCGCATGCGCAGGCGCTGGGCCTCCAGGAGCTTGCCCTGCTTCTCCAGCTCGGTGAGGCGCTCCCCCAGCTCCTTCTCGATGTCGTTGACGGCGCGCTCCATGCGCTCGGGGCCCGCCACGTAGTGGGAGGCCGGGAACACATAGATCTGGTTGTCGTCGCTGATGACCTCGCCGGTGAGCGGGTGCAGCGTGGAGAGGGCCTCGATCTCGTCGCCGAACATCTCGATGCGGACGGCCAGCTCTTCGTAGACCGGGAAGATCTCGATGGTGTCGCCGCGGACCCGGAAGGTGCCTCGTGCGAACGCCATGTCGTTGCGCGTGTACTGGATGTCGACGAAGCGGCGCAGCAGGTCGTCGCGGTCGATCTCGTCGCCGACCTTGAGCGGGACCATCCGGTCCACGTACTCCTGCGGCGTGCCGAGGCCGTAGATGCAGGAGACGGAGGCGACCACGACGACGTCGCGGCGGGTCAGCAGCGAGTTGGTCGCGGAGTGGCGCAGTCGCTCCACCTCCTCGTTGATCGAGGAGTCCTTCTCGATGTAGGTGTCCGACTGCGGGACGTACGCCTCGGGCTGGTAGTAGTCGTAGTACGAGACGAAGTACTCGACCGCGTTGTTCGGCAGCAGCTCGCGGAATTCGTTCGCCAGCTGGGCGGCCAGGGTCTTGTTCGGGGCCATCACCAGGGTGGGGCGCTGGAGCTTCTCGATCATCCACGCTGTGGTGGCGGACTTGCCGGTGCCGGTCGCGCCCAGCAGGACGACATCCTTCTCACCTGCACGGACGCGCTTCTCCAGCTCGGCGATGGCCGTGGGCTGGTCACCACTCGGCTGGTAGGAGCTGACGACCTCGAAGGGCGCCACCGAACGTTCGATCTTGGATACGGGCCGCATGGAATCCACCGTACGACCCCGCACTGACAACGGGGCCGGATCACCAGCTCTGCGGGGTGCGGGAGCTCCGGTGTCCGCGGTCCTGCCCGCGGCGGGGCGCGGGACGGCGGCCGGGGTGCGGGACGGCGGGGTGCGCCGGGATGCCCGGCCTGTTCTCCACGGGCGTCCAGTCGGGCTTGCCCATGACCATCAGCGGGTCGAACATCACGACCACGCCCGCCAGACACAGAAAGGCCAGCGGGCCGATCATCATGGGCGCGAGCAGGGCGGCGGGCGAGTCCCCCGAGGGAGTGCTGGTCGAGCCGTGCAGATGGACGCTGAGGGC
Source organism: Streptomyces sp. NBC_00775 (assembly GCF_036347135.1). Classification (NCBI taxonomy): domain Bacteria; kingdom Bacillati; phylum Actinomycetota; class Actinomycetes; order Kitasatosporales; family Streptomycetaceae; genus Streptomyces; species Streptomyces sp. NBC_00775. The sequence goes on along the minus strand of NZ_CP108938.1, from coordinate 8,165,336 downwards.
GGCCATGCCCACGTAGTGCATACCGCTGACGGCGAGCCCCATGACGAGACTGGCGCCCACGCTCCAGAGGAATCCCCGCACTTGTCCCGCCGCCCACAGGGCGGCGGTGGCGGCGACGACGGCTATGACGACCGAGGCGGAGACGGTCAGGGTGTTGTATTCGAGCTTCCCGTTGAGGCGCATGCCGGCCATGCCCAGGTAGTGCATCGAGGCGACACCCAGACCGGTGATGGTGCCCCCAGTGAAGAGCGCCGTTCCGGTGGCGCCCTTGTAGCCGACGATGAAGATCCCGATGCCGACCATCACGATGGCAACGCCCAGGCTCGCGAACGTCGTCGGTTTGTCGTAGTGGACGGGGGTCTCTTTGACCGTGAACCCCATCATCGCGATGAAGTGCATGGTCCATATGCCCGAGCCGATCGCCGCCGAGCCGAGGGCGAGCCAGCCGCCGCGCCAGGAGCGGGCGACGAGCATCGATCTGGTGGTGCAGCGCAGACCCAGCGCTCCGCCCAGGCAGGCCATGAGGTATGCCACCAGCGGTGTGACGAGTCCGTAAGTGAAGCCGTCGACCGTGCCCTGCATGTGCGGCTGCCCTTCCCGCCCTGTTGCTCCTGAAAATTCCTGAAATGCCCCCACCCTCAGGACCGCGAGAGCGGACAGGGTCGAGGCAGAGAGTATGACTCCCACCGGAATGGTCGAACGATTTTCCGGCAAAGAATCACGACCTCGCCCCACTTGTGAGGTGCCAGTGAGCGGACTTGGACAACTCCTTTCAATCCGCAGCCATCTCACACCCCTCCTTCGTTGACCCTCTGCTGTCACTCTTGTGCTGTCCGTGATCGCCCGACGTGAGGAGAATGCATGCACGCGCGCGTTGCCGCCGCCACGACCACCGCGCTTCTAGGGGGCGCCGTTCTGATACTGCCGAGTCCGCACGCCCGGGCCGGGTCCCAGAGCGCCGGTCCCGTGATCGTCTCCCACCGCGGCGCCTCCGCCTACGCGCCCGAGAACACCCTGGCCTCCATCGACAAGGCGGCAGCGATGGGATTCCCATGGGTCGAGAACGACGTCCAGCGCACCAAGGACGGTGAACTCGTGGTCCTCCACGACGCCACGCTGGCGCGTACGACCAACGTCGAGCAGGTCTATCCGCACCGGTCTCCCTGGAAGGTCAAGGACTTCACCGCCGCGGAGATCGCCCGCCTGGACGCCGGGAGCTGGTTCAGCTCCCGGTACGCGGGCGTGCGCGTGCCGACGCTGAAGCAGTACATGAACCGCGTCTCGCACAACCACCAGAAGCTCGTCCTTGAGGTCAAGAACCCCGAGCTCTATCCGGGCATCGAGCGGCAGACCCTCAAGCTCCTGAGCAACGAGGGCTGGCTCGACCCGGCGCACCTGAAGAGCAGCCTGATCGTCCAGAGCTTCAGCGCGGACAGCGTGCGAACGGTCCACGATCTGCGCCCCGGCATCAAGACGGCCTTCCTGGGCAGGCCGTCGATCGCGCAGCTGCCCGACTACGCCCAGTTCGCCGATCAGATCAACTCGGATCACACCGCTCTCTCGTCCGGCTACGTCTCCGCGGTCCACGGGTTCGACGGACCGCACGGCAGTCCGATGAAGGTCTTCGCCTGGACCGTCAACGACGCGGACACCACCCGGCACGTGGCGGGCTTCGGGGTGGACGGCATCATCACCAATGTGCCCGACGTGATCCAGAGGGCTCTGCACTAGTACCGCGCGTCCCCTCGCCCGTGGTGCGGACCTATGCCGTCGTCCGCGCCACGGGCGTTGTCAGTGGCGCGCCGTACGGTGGGTCGCATGGACAGCCATGGGCAGAACGAGCAGCAGGTCGTGTGGACCGTCGTCGGCACGGACATCGGTCCGCTGCTGCTGGCGGCGACGCACGACGGCCTGGTGAACGTCGTGTTCCACGCCACGGACGCGGTGCGCGACAAGGCGCTCGACCGGCTCGCGTCCCGACTGGGCACCGAGCCCCTCGAGGCACCCGGGTCACCCCTGCTGGCCGAGGCGATACGTCAGGTCGTGGCGTACTTCGCGGGCGAGCGGCGCGACTTCGAGCTGCCGCTGGACTGGTCGCTGATCTCCGGGTTCAACCGCCAGGTGCTCCGTGAGCTGGCGTCCGGCGTTCCCTACGGCTCGGTCGTGGGTTACGGCGACCTGGCCGGGCGGGTCGGCCAGCCGGGCGCGGCACAGGCCGTGGGGGTGGCCATGGGCTCGAATCCGCTGCCGGTCGTCGTGCCGTGCCATCGGGTGGTCGAGAGCGACGGCGGTATCGGCGGGTTCGGGGGTGGCCTGGAGACCAAGCGGAAGCTGCTCGCTCTGGAGGGCGTGCTTCCGGAGCCGCTGTTCTGACGGCTCTCCCGTGAACATCGCGGTTCTGACGGCTCTTCGGTGAGCGCCGCTGTTCGGATGGCTCCTCGGTGAGCCGGACGGGGCGTATCGACCTGGGCGGTAGCCCGCGCGCATACACCCGATAACCGTTGTTCGTACTGAGGTATGAGCTGGGAAACTGCGCCGGTGACCAGACCCTGTTCCGCCCCGTCCTGTTCCGCTGCCTCCGAGTGTTCGCCGTGACCTCCGTCGAGCGGCAGGACGCCCTCACCCTCGACACGGACGCGATACCGGCGCTGCGGCGCCGTATCACCGCTGTACTGATCGCCAGTCAGATCCTCGGCGGGCTCGGGGTCGCCACGGGCATCGCGCTCGCCTCCGTGCTGGCCAAGCAGGTCAGTGGCACCGAGTCGCTGTCCGGGCTCGCGCCCACCGCGACCGTCACCGGTACGGCGGTGCTCTCGGTACCGCTGGCCGCGCTGATGAACGCGCGCGGTCGTCGGCCGGGGCTCGTGCTGGCGTATCTCATCGGCGCGTTGGGTGCGGGTGTCGTGGTGGTCGCCGCGAGCGTCGGGAGCTTTCCGCTGCTGCTGCTCGGCATGGCGGGCTTCGGCGCGGCCTCGTCGGCGAATCTGCAGGCGCGGTTCGCGGCCGCCGATCTGGCCGAGCCCGGGCGGCGCGCCCGGGCCATCTCGAACGTGGTGTGGGCCACCACGATCGGAGCGGTACTGGGGCCCAACATCGCCGCGCCCGCCGGACGCAGCGTCTCCGGACTCGGGATTCCCGAGGAGGCGGGGCCGTTCCTGTGGGCGGCCGGGGTGTTTCTGGTGTCGGCGCTGCTGGTGACCGTACTGTTGCGTCCCGATCCGCTGCTGACCGCCAGGGCGCTCGCGCCGATCGAGGAACAGTCGGCCGACGCTCGTACGCTGCGAGCCGGTCTGGCGGCCGTCAGGGCCTCACCGCGGGCCAAGCTGGCGCTCGTGACCGTGGCCGTCTCGCACACCGCGATGGTCTCGATCATGTCGATGACCCCCGTGGACCTCGGACACCACGGGGCGAGCATCGATCTGATCGGGCTGGTGATCAGTGGTCACATCGCGGGCATGTACGCGTTCTCGCCCCTCATGGGGCGGCTCTCGGACCGGCTCGGCCGGCTCTCCGGGATCGGGCTCGCGGTGGGGCTGCTGGCCTGTGCGGCGCTGCTCGCCGGGACGGCGGGCGGCAGCCACGGACAGATCGCCGTGGGGCTCTTCGTACTGGGCCTGGGCTGGTCGTCCGGGATGGTGTCGGGCTCGGCGCTCCTGACGGACTCCGTGCCCCAGGCGGCGCGGGCCGCCGCGCAGGGGCTGTCCGACCTGACCATGAGCACGGCAGCCGGTCTCGGTGGAGCGGCCGCCGGTCTCGTGGTCGCGCGGGCGAGCTACGGGTGGCTGAACCTCGTCGCGGCATGTCTGCTGGTGCCGCTGAGTGGGCTGGCGCTGTTCACGCGGGGTCGGCGCTCGCGGGGATCAGAGGTCGTGAAAGGCCTCTGACGTCCGGAGGAGCCCCTCAGCGACTCCCGGGGCCTCAGAGGCTGATGTGGTACGCCTTGCGGAGCGTCTCGTGCACGGTCCAGGTGGTGCGGTCGCCCTCGCGCAGGATCGCCGCGTCGCCGGGTCCCACCTCGATGACATCGCCGCCCTCGACCTCGATCGTGGCGCGGCCGCTGACGACGACGAAGAGCTCGTTCGCCTCCGTGTCGGTCACCACGCCGGGCGTGATCTGCCAGATACCGCGCAGCTGCTTGCCATCAGCCGACTCCCACAACACCTTGCCGGTCACGACCGGGTCGCCGGAGACGATCTGGGCCGGGTCCAGGGGCTCCGGTTCGAGCTCGGCGTCGGGGATGTGCACGGCGAAGGACGGGGTGGGCTGGGTGTTCGTGGTCATGAGCGGTCACCCTAAGGGCACGTGATCCGCCGGGCGCGTTGAGGGTCGCCTCTGTTCGAGACGCGGTCGGACAGGCCGTCCGCGGTTCAGCGCCCCGCGTGGATCGAGTACGTACGCGCGGCTGGGGCCACCGCCGACCCGGCCGCCTGTATCGAATAGCCGTATGGTCTCCCGAAGGGGTGCCCCCGCGCGCGGGGGCACCCCTTCTCCTCCGTGAGACCTACTCGTAGTGCCGTGAGGCCTACTCGTAGTGCCGCGCCTCGAAGACGTTCCCGTCCGGGTCACGGAAGTAGAAACTGCGCTTGGCCAGTCCGCGGGCGCCGTAGGAGTCGTAGGAGAAGCCCGAGAGCGGGACGGACCGCTCCTCCAGACGTGCCCGCAGCGCGTCGAAATCGCCTTCCTGGAGGGACAGGCATACGTGGTTGACCGGATGACCGGCACTGTCGGCGCCTCCGGGGACCATGTTCATATACGCCGCCATGGGGAGGGGCATGAGGTCGAAAATGGTCTCTTCATTGAGGCGCGCCGAGGGGAACGACGCCTTTCCGGCGGCGAATTCGGTGACCTTCAGGGGCTCCAGTCCGACCGCCTTCTCGTAGAAGTCGGCCGAGGCGACCGGATCACGTACCCAGAGGACGACATGGTCGAGACGTGGCGAGTTGTCCGTCATGCTCCCAGGCTGGTGTCGTACGCCGCAGGTCGCAAGGGTTTGACCGGGCGCGCCGCCCGCCAGAGATCCAGAGATGAGGAAAGACGACCGACAGGAGGCAGGCGCGTGATCGTGGTGTCCGAAGAGGTACGGGAGGCGCTCGACGCGCGCCGGCCGGTGGTGGCCCTGGAGTCGACGATCATCGCCCACGGGCTGCCGCGCCCGCGCAATCTGCAGGTCGCGCTGGAGCTGGAGGACGTCGTACGGCGGGAGGGTGCCGTCCCCGCGACGATCGCCGTGCTCGACGGGCAGCCGCATGTCGGTCTGGACAAGGAGCAGTTGGAGCGGGTCGCGAACGAGGACGGGATCCGCAAGCTGGGGCACCGCGATCTGCCGCTCGCGGTGGCGGCCGGTGCGAGCGGGGCGACGACCGTGTCCGCGACGGCGCTGCTGGCCGCCCGCGCGGGCGTACGGGTGTTCGCGACGGGCGGGCTCGGCGGGGTGCACCGGGAGTGGACGGTGACGCAGGACGAGTCGGCCGACCTGGGCCTGCTGGCGCGTACCCGGATCACGGTGGTGTGCGCGGGTGTGAAGTCGATCCTGGACGTGCCGGCGACGCTGCAGCGCCTGGAGACACTGGGTGTGGCGGTGGCCGGGTACGGCACGGAGCGCTTCCCCGGCTTCTATCTGTCGGACTCGGGACATCCGGTGGACTGGACGCTGGAGTCCCCCGGGCAGGTGGCGGATGTCATGCGCGCGCAGGACGCGCTGGACGCTCCCGAGTCGGCGCTCATCGTCGCGAACCCCGTCCCCGAGGAGGAGCAGCTCGATCCCGCGCTCCACGCGCGCGTGCTCGCCGACGCGCTGCACGCGTGTGAGGCGGAGGGCGTGACCGGGCAGGCGGTGACGCCGTTCCTGCTCGACTATCTGGTGCGGCACACCGACGGCGCCTCGCTGAGCGCCAATCTGGCGGCGGTGCGCGGCAACGTACGGCTCGCGGGGCGGATCGCGGCGGCCTGGGCCGGGGCGTGAGCGGGACGGATCACGGGGGCGCCGGGCGGGATACGGGGGCGCTTGCGGGCGCTCTGCTCGTCGTCGGAGACGTGGTCACCGACGTCGTCGCCCGGCACCGGGGGCCGCTCGCGGCGGGCACCGACACGGCCGCCGCGATCCGCACCGTGCCCGGCGGCGCCGGCGCCAACGTCGCGTGCTGGGCGGCTCATCGGGGCTGCGCGGACGTACGGCTGCTCGGCCGGGTGGGGGCGGAGGCGGCCGCGTGGCACGAGCGCGAGCTCGCGGCCTGCGGTGTACGTCCCCTGCTCGTCGTCGATCCGGAGGCGCCGACCGGGACGGTGATCTGCCTGGTGGACACGGGCGCTTCGGCGGAGCGTACGTTCCTCACGGACAGCGGGGCCTCCCTGCGGCTCGAACCCGACGACTGGTCACCCGCTCTGCTCGACGGTGTCGCGCGACTGCATCTGTCGGGCTACCTGTTCTTCTCCGAGCCGAGCCGGGCACTGGTGTCGGTGGCACTGGAGTCGGCACGCGCGCGTGGCGTGCCGGTGAGCCTGGATCCGGCGTCGGCGGGGTTCCTCACCGAGCTCGGGGTGGACCGCTTCCTCGAACTCGCCGAGGGCGTCGACGTCCTGCTGCCCAGCCGGGACGAGGCGTACCTGCTGACCGGGCTGCCCGATCCCGCGGACGCCGCGGCCAAGCTGAGCCGCCATGTGCCCCTGGTCGTCGCCAAGCAGGGCGTTGACGGGGCCCTCGTGGCCCGTTCCGGAACCGTCCGGGCGCGTGTCCCGGCCGTGCCCGCGACCCCTCGCGACACCACGGGCGCCGGCGACGCCTTCACTGGGGCGTTCCTCGCCGCCCTGCTCGCGGGCGCGGAGGCCGAGGAGGCGGCGGAGGAGGGCTGCGGAGCGGGGGCGATGGCAGTGGAACGGATCGGGGGAAGGCCACCGGTGGGCATCTGACGGCGGCCGGACGGGAGACTCGGCGGCGGGCCGGCGAGGCCTGCCGGTGGGCCGGCTCGCGGGTGGGTCGGCTCGCGGGTGGGTCGGCTCGCGGGTGGGCGGCCAGGCCCGTGGCGCCCCGAGTCGGCGCGGCACGGTCCATGGCGCCCCGGGCCAACTCCCCTCTCCCGTCTACCCCTTGCGCCCCCACGCCGAGATCATCGGTGCCGTCGCCAGGTCCATGGAGCCGGTGGCTACGTTGGCCAGGTGGCGGTCGATGTCCTGGTGGGTGGCCAGGCCCGCGGTGACGAGCTGGTCGCGGATCTGACGGATCGTCGCGGACTCCAGGTCGGCGCAGGCGGGCGAGGTGACGGGGAAATACGCGTCGGCCTCCACACCGTTCAGCCCCGCCTCGCGGAGCAGGCGGGGGAGTTTGCGGCCATACGCGAGATCGGCGCCGCGCTCCGCGAGCAGACCGCGGAAGCCCTGGCGCAGCCGGTTCGCGAGCTGCTGCTCCGGGCCGTATTCGTCGGGGCAGAGGAGAGGCTGCAACGCGGGGTCGCCGTCCTCGACGAGGAGCCGGCCGCCGGGCCGCAGGGCCTTGACCATCGATCGCAACGCCCGCTCCCGGTCCGGCACATGGACCAGCACGAGCCGGGCGTGCACGAGGTCGAAGCCCTCCCCCGGCGGCTCCTCGGCACCCACGTCGTGGACACGGACCTCGACCGGCGGGCGGGCCGCGGAGGCCGCCCACGAGGTGTCGATGTCGGTGGCGACGACCCGTCCGGTCGGGCCGACCTTCTTGGCCAGCCAGGACACCACGGACGTGCCGCCCGCGCCGACCTCCCAGCAGCGCCAGCCGGACCCGATGCCGAAGCGCTCGATGTGCCGGAACGTCGTGGGGTCGAAGAGAGTGGCGAAGGCGTCGAAGCGCTGTCCCGCCTCGGTCTGCCGGTTGTCGAGGAGATACCCGTCGGATCGCGTCATGGGGAGATCATCCCAGTTGACCGGCTTGTCGGGAATCGTCGACGCTCCCGCTGCCGCCACCTGCGCGATCCGGCGAGCGTTGACCGCTCACTCACACACTAGCCGGAACGGAATGTTCCGTTCCCACAGGCTTTTCCGGCGTTCGATCGGGCCTGGCAGACTGGCGCGCCAAGGCGCAAAGTGCGGCGCGAGGAGATCCACGCAAGGAGATCCAGATGTCCATGGCAGGGAATCTGCGGAAGGTCACGGCCCTCGGCGCGGTCGGCGGCCTCCGCAAGGTGGCGCGGTTGACGCGGCGGCGCGCCCGTGTCGACCTGAGCCACCCGGCCCGGTCTCCACTGGGCTCCGCGGTGGTGAACTGCGTGGCGTACCAGGACGGCGCCCGGGTCCCCGGCGGCCGCGATCTGGTCGATACCGTGGAGCGGATCCGCAAGAGCGACGAGGGATTCGTCTGGCTCGGGCTGCACGAGCCGACGGCCCGGGAGTTCGCCGGCATCGCCGAGCTCTTCGACCTGCACCCCCTGGCGGTCGAGGACGCGGTGGAGGCCCATCAGCGCCCGAAGCTGGAGCGGTACGGCGAGACGCTGTTCGCGGTGTTCAAGACGGTCTGCTACGTCGAGCACAAGGAACTGACGGCGACCAGCGAAGTGGTGGACACCGGCGAGATCATGGTCTTCGTCGGGCACGACTTCGTCATCACCGTGCGGCATGGACGGCACGGCTCCCTGGGCCCGCTGCGCGAGGAGTTGGAGTCCGACTCGCTCCAGCTCTCCAAGGGACCGGCCGCGGTGCTGCACGCGATCGCGGACCATGTGGTCGACGACTATGTGAATGCCACGGACTCGGTCCAGGGTGACATCGACCAGGTCGAGGCCGATGTGTTCGCCGAGAACGGAGCACGGACCGACGCGGGCCGCATCTACCAGCTCAAGCGTGAACTCCTTGAGCTGAAGCGGGCCGTGGTCCCGCTCGCCCGTCCGGTCCAGGAGCTCGCGACTCGGCCGATACGGGTCGTCGACCCGGAGATACAGGCCTACTTCCGGGACGTCTCCGACCATCTGCTGCGGGTCACCGAACAGATCGCCGCCTTCGACGAACTGCTCAACTCGATCCTGCAGGCGCACCTCGCGCAGGTGACGGTGGCGCAGAACGAGGACATGCGGAAGATCACGGCATGGGCGGCGGTCATCGCCGTGCCGACGATGGTCTGCGGGGTGTACGGCATGAACTTCGACAACATGCCGGAACTGCACTGGAGGTTCGGCTACCCCATCGTCATAGGCGTGATATCCCTCGCCTGCCTCGTCCTGTACCGGGGATTCAGGCGCAACGGCTGGCTCTGAGACGCCCCTCGCCCGGCACGGCCGGCCGGACGAGAGCGCGCATTCGGAAACGGCTGGAAAGCGGGAACAGGATCGACGAGGTCAGGTCGTCGCGCTCATCGCGTAGACGCCCTCGACCCACGCGGCGAGCTGTTCGTCCGTCAGGTGCCGGGCCAGGTCGGCCTCGCTGATCATGCCGACGAGCCGCTTGTTCTCGATCACGGGAAGCCGGCGGATCTGGTGGCCCTTCATCTCCTGGAGCACCTCGCCGACGTCGGCGCCCGAGTCGATCCAGCGCGGTGTGCCCTGGGCCATCTCGCCCGCGGTGACCCGTGCGGGGTCGCGCCCCATGGCCACACAGCCGACGACGATGTCGCGGTCCGTGAGGATGCCGCAAAGCCGTTCGTTCTCGTCACTGATGGGCAGGGCGCCTACGTTGAGCTCGCGCATCAGCTGGGCGGCGCGGTCCAGGGTCTCGTGGGCGGGAATCCACTGGGCACCACGGTGCATGATGTCTCCGGCGGTGGTCATGAAGTACCTCCCGGTGCCGGACGGCCGGCGCGGCGCGGAACACACCGCTAGTCCCGGCGCCCTACATTCTCGCCGTGTCCCCAGGGATACGCACCCGGAAGTCCGCGGTCGCCGAGGGGCGCCCCCCAGCCGGCCGGGGCAAGACCACAAGCTGCTTGCGGTCAGACGGAGAATCCGACGATCTTCCGCGGGACGACGCGGATGATCACGCGGACCTCGTCGTCCTTCTCCGCCGGAGGGTCGATGCCGAGGTACTTGTGCGAGAGCTCGTACGGGAGGCGCTTGGCGTCGTCGGGGAGGATCTCGGCGGTGCCGCGGATCTCGACCGAGGTGTAGGGGTTGGCGAGGTCGAAGACAGAGAGGCTGATGCGGGGGTCCCGTTGAAGGTTGCGCACCTTCTGGCGTCCCGCGGTCGAGGAGAAGAGGACGGTGTCGCCCTCGCGTTTGATCCAGACCACCGAGTTCTGGGGAGCGCCGCCGGGGCCGAGGGTGGCGACGCTGGCGAAGTTCTTGCCGTCGAGGAGGGCGCGAACGGAGTCGTCGAAGGAGGCCGGATTGTCGGCGGAGAGTGTCATGAACACAGGCTAACTACATGCGCATGCATATAAAAGCCCTGAGGGGTCGGCACTTTTGATCAGCCTGCCAGCGGGGCGACGGGTCAGCCGTTCCACGCCGGGCGCCGCGGATCGTCGGCTCGCACCAGGACGTCGGCCGTGGCGCCCGGGTCCACCTCGTTCTCGTAGCGCTCGAAGGCGGGGAGGGTCCAGTGCTCGGCCTCGGGAGTACGGCGACGGAGGGCGCCCGGGGAGAGGAGTACGTGGACGCTGAGGTCGAACGGGAACCAGTGGCGCAGAAGGAGGGGTCCGTGCAGCAACAGGATTCCGCCGGGCGGGAGTTGGACGGAGGAACTGCGGGTGGCGCGGTCGGTGGCCGGGTCCCAGAGGTCGGGCAGGACACGGCCGTTGCCGCCCGCTTCGAGGGGGCCGAAGACCTCGCGCCAGAGGGCGCTGGTGTCGAACCAGCCGTCGTAGTACGCCTCGACGTCCTGGTGGCCGTATTCGAGCCGGAGCGACGCCGGACGCAGGAAGCCCTCCGTGCCGACGACGAGCGAGGGCCGGCCGCGTATGCGCAGCGCCTCGGAGACGCGGTGCGCGAGCTCGCCGGGGCGAGCGGCCGGGGATCCGTCGAAGGCGATGCGCGGCCAGGGGCTGCCGTCGTCCGGTTTCAGGCCGAGCAGACGATCGGCGAGGAGGTCGCCGAGCCGTTCCCAGGTGATCGCTTCGAGTCGCACAGGGCCCATGATGCCGCGATCACGAGACGTTCTGGGGGCGAGACCGCACCGGGCGGCGCCGCGCACCTGCCGTAAGCGCGTACGCAGACCTCGCGGTGGCGGTGCTCGACGAGATCGGTGCGCCGGCGCGGCACCGTACGCGCATGTCGGCCTTCAGCCCCGGCTCACACCCGCGGTGATGGCGCGGCCGCCCCGGGCGCGCCGGCCGCGTAGATCCCGGGTCGGACGGGGGAATGAACCGCATATGGCACCGATCGCAACTCCCCCGCACCGCACTGGACTTCTCGTGATCCAGCCGCTCAAGAAGCGGCACTGTGTCGAGTGCGGGACCGGGCCGCTGGCGCTGCTGGTGCTGGAGGAGGGGGCGCCGCGGTGTCTGGACTGCGCGGATCTCGGGCATCTGGTGTTCCTGCCGCGAGGGGACACCGCGCTGACGCGGAGGTCGCGGGAGGGCAGTGCGCTGTCGGCGGTGGTGGTGCGGTTCAACCGGCGGCGGAGTCGGTACGAACGGCAGGGTGTCCTCGTAGAGGAGGCGGCGCTCGCCCTGGCCGAGGAGCGGTGCCTGGCGGACGCGGAGGCGCGGCGGCGCCGCCGTGCTCGGGACGCGCGGCGGCGGGAGGCGGAGGATCTGCGGTTCACGGACGCGTTCGCGCGGGAGATACACCGGCTGTTTCCCGGCTGTCCGGCCGAGCGGGCGCGGGCGATCGCCGCTCACGCCTCGGTGCGCGGCAGCGGGCGGGTGGGGCGCAGTGCCGCGGGCCGTGCGCTGTCCGAGGCCGCGGTGACCGCGGCGGTTCGTGCCGCCGTACGGCACGCGGACACTCCGTACGACCAGCTGCTGATGAGCGGTGTGCCGCGATATGAGGCGCGGCGCCGGATCGCGGCCTCGGTGGAGGCGCGGCTCTGGGAGTGGCGCGACAAGCTCACGGCGCGCGCGTGACCGGATGCCCGGCAGACGCGCGGCCCAGAGACCCGCCCTTCCTGTGCCTGCCCTGCACACCCTGCCCGCCTGCTTGCCTGCCCGTCCTGGCCGCCCTGCCCCGCCTTTCTCGACCCGGTTCTGGACGCTTCGACCCCGTTCTGGACGCTCGCGTATGCACCCGCGCCCCCGGGCCATGGTCACTGTCCTCGTTCAGGATTTCACTTGTGGTGACAGTTGGTGCCGTGCAGGATCTTTGGACTCTGGGGGTCGACGCGGGAGTGGACATGATCGATGGACCGTACTTCGTGCTGACGGTGTTGGGGGTGCTCGGCTGCGGGCTGGTGGCTGGGGTGTTCTGCGGGTTCTCGACGTTCGCGATGAGGGGGCTCGCCGAGCTGCCGCCCGCGCAGGGGGTCGCCGCGATGAACGCGATCAACGTCGCCGCGTTGCGCCCGCCGTTCATGCTGGTGTTCCTCGGGTCGGCCGGGCTGTGCGCGGTGCTCGCGGTGGTGACGTTCGTGCTGTTGCCGGACGACGGGACGGTGGAGCTGCTGCTGGGCAGCGCTCTGTATCTGTTCGGGTCGTTCGGAGTGACGGTCGTCGCGAACGTGCCGCGCAACGAGGCGCTGCTCAAGATGGAGCCCGGAGCACCGGAGACCGCCTTGTACTGGCGTACGTACGTGCGTGAGTGGACGATGTGGAACCACGTCCGCACGGTCGCGTCGGCCGCCGCGGCGGTGTCGTACACGCTGGCCCTCACCTGAGCGGCGGGGCCGACGGAGGCGACGTATCGTGGCGGGAAAGGAGTGCCGCCCGGAGGCCGTGGGCCGATGACGTCCGATGGCCACGCGGCCCCGCACCGGTACGCGTACGTGAGGGAGACGGCCATGGCCGATCCCAAGGGATTCATGACCACGCCGCGCGAGGAGAACCCGCGCCGGCCCGTCGAGGAACGCGTGCGGGACTGGAACGAGGTGTACGTCCCCGGGGCGCTGCTGCCGATCATCAGCAAGCAGGCCGACCGCTGCATGGACTGCGGAATCCCGTTCTGCCACGACGCCTGTCCGCTGGGCAATCTGATCCCCGAGTGGAACGACCTCGTCTCGCGGGACGACTGGCGGGCGGCGAGCGACCGGCTGCACGCGACGAACAACTTCCCCGAGTTCACCGGGCGGTTGTGCCCGGCGCCGTGCGAGGCGGGTTGTGTGCTCGCGATCAACCAGCCCGCGGTCACCATCAAGAACGTCGAAGTGGCCATCGCCGACCGCGCCTGGGAGGACGGTTTCACGCCACCGCGCCCGCCGGACCGGCTGTCGGGACGGACCGTCGCGGTGATCGGGTCGGGGCCCGCCGGGCTCGCCGCCGCACAACAACTGACCCGGGCCGGGCACACCGTCGCCGTGTACGAGCGGGCCGACCGGATCGGCGGGCTGCTGCGGTACGGGATACCCGCGTTCAAGATGGAGAAGCGGCACCTGGACCAGCGGCTGGAGCAAATGCGGGCGGAGGGAACGAAGTTCCGTACATCGACGGCGATCGGCAGGGACATCCGCGCCGCCGAGCTGAAGTCACGCTACGACGCCGTCGTCCTCGCCGTGGGTGCCACCGCCTGGCGCGAACTGGACGTTCCCGGGCGGGAGTTGGCCGGGATCCATCAGGCGATGGAGTATCTGCCGCTGGCCGACCGGGTGTGCGAGGGCGATCTGGAGGTCTCGCCGTTGTCCGCGGCCGGCAAGCACGTCGTGATCGTCGGCGGCGGTGACACCGGCGCCGACTGTCTGGGGACGGCCGTACGCGAGGGCGCCGCGTCCGTGACCCAGCTGGACATCTATCCGCTGCCCGAGGCGGAGCGCGACGAGGACGCCGAGCCGTGGCCGACGTACCCCAAGATCTACCGGCTCTCGGCCGCGCACGAGGAGGCCGGCGTGCTGGAGACGGCGCCCGCGGCGGACGCGGACGCCCGGCTCTTCGCGGCGTCCACGCTCCGCTTCACCGGGGACGCGGACGGGCATGTGCGTGCACTGCACCTCGTCGAGGTCGACGAGCGGCGGCGCCCGGTACCCGGCTCCGGGCGGGACCTCCCCGCCGACCTCGTGCTGCTCGCCCTGGGCTTCTCGGGCCCCGACCGCCACGACGGCCTGATCGACCAGCTCGGCCTCACCCTCGAACCGCGCGGCACGATCTCCCGGGACCAGGACTTCGCGACCAACGTTCCCGGGGTGTACGCCGCCGGGGACGCGGCCCGCGGCCAGTCCCTCATCGTCTGGGCCATCGCCGAGGGGCGAGCCGCGGCCGCCGCGGTGGACCGTCGGCTGACGGGCACGTCGACGCTTCCGGCGCCGATAGGGCCGTACGACCGACCGATGACGGTGTGACCGCGGGCGGTGTGACCGATGGCGGCGGTGCGTCAGCGGCGCTGGTCCGTGCCCGCCACCTTCGCCGTCGACAGCGCCACCCGGTTCCACGTGTTGATCGTGAAGATCAGGGCCAGCACATGGGCGAGCTCCTGCTCCCCGAAGTGGGCGGCGGCCTGCGCGTACACGTCGTCCGGCACGCCCGCGTCGGCGACACGCGTGACCGCCTCCGTCAGGGCGAGCGCCGCCTGCTCCCGCGGCGTGAAGAAGTGCCGGGCCTCGCGCCACACCGCGACCATGTGCAGCCGGTCCTCGCTCTCGCCGGCCTTGCGGGCGTCGTTGGTGTGCATGTGGAGGCAGTACGCGCAGTGGTTGAGGTGCGAGGCGCGGATCTGGATCAGTTCGACGAGGGCCGGGTCGAGCCCCTCGCGGGCCGCCGCGTCGAAACCGATGAGGGCCCGGAAGACCTTCGGAGCGGACTTCGCGAAGTCGAGGCGGGCATTTTCGGCCACGGTCGCCCCACCCGAAGGAACAGTGGTGCCGGCCGTCGTGTGCGTCGTGTGCATCGTGTGCGTCGTCATGACCATGAATCTACGGGCCGGAAAGACCGGTTGTAGGGTGCATTTCCATGGCAGATTCATGGGTCAATTCTGCGGAGCGGATAGGTGCCGACCTGCACCTGGAGCTGTCGGGTTCGGGTGGGCGGCGGGCCGCGCTGATCCGTGCGCTGCGCGAGGCCGTG
This sequence comes from Streptomyces sp. NBC_00775, assembly GCF_036347135.1. Lineage (NCBI taxonomy): Bacteria > Bacillati > Actinomycetota > Actinomycetes > Kitasatosporales > Streptomycetaceae > Streptomyces > Streptomyces sp. NBC_00775. The sequence goes on along the minus strand of NZ_CP108938.1, from coordinate 8,150,302 downwards.
CGCTGCGGCAGGCTCGCGCCGGGGACGCGTCTGCCGCCGTACCGCTCGCTCGCCGCAGACCTGGGCGTCGCGCGCAACACGGTCGCCGACGCCTACGCCGAGCTCGTCGCCGAGGGCTGGCTGACCGCCCGGCAGGGCTCGGGCACCAGGGTGGCCGTGGGGGTACCTCCCACGCCCTTAAGGCAGTGGGAGAGCACCGCACCGCCGGGCGCCCCCGCGCGCGTACCCAAAAAGGCACCTCCACGCGCGCGTGGACCCCGGCACGATCTACGGCAGGGCACGCCGGACGCGTCGTCGTTCCCGCGCGCCGCCTGGCTCGCGTCGTACCGCCGGGCCCTCCAGCAGGCACCCAACGAGGCCTTCGGGCCCGGTGATCCGGCGGGGCGGGTCGAACTGCGCGAGGCACTCGCCGCATACCTGGCACGCGCGCGTGGCGTACGCACGGAGCCTGGACGGATCGTGATCTGTTCGGGTTTCGCGCACGCCCTGCGGCTGCTCTTCCCGCATGTCCTGCGGGGCCCGCTGGCCGTCGAGTCGTACGGCCTCGGCTTCCACCGCGAACTGCTGGCCGCCGCGCCCGTACGGACCGTGCCGCTGCCCGTGGACGAAGACGGCGCCCAGGTGGGCGAGTTGCGCAGGGAGCGGGCCGTGCTGCTCACGCCCGCCCACCAGTTCCCGACCGGAGGTCCGCTGCATCCCGCACGACGGGCCGCCCTGATCGACTGGGCACGCGCGCGTGGAGGGGTGATCCTGGAGGACGACTACGACGGGGAGTTCCGCTACGACCGCAAACCGGTGGGTGCCGTGCAGGGTCTGGATCCAGAGCGGGTCATCCACATCGGCTCGGTCAGCAAGAGCCTGTCGCCGGCGGTGCGGCTCGGCTGGATGGTCCTTCCGGAGCGGTACGTCGATGCCGTACTCGCCGTCAAGGGCGAACGGGAGGCGTGGGCGAGCGCGTTGGACCAGTTGACGCTCGCGGACTTCATCGTCTCCGGGTCGTACGACCGTCACGTGCGGCGTATGCGGCAGCGGTACCGGGGGCGGCGGGACCGGCTCGTCGCCGCGCTCGCCGCTCAGGCGCCGCACATCGAGGTCACCGGGATCGCGGCCGGGCTGCACGCGGTGCTGCGGCTGCCGCCGGGGACCGAGCAGTCGACGGTCAAGGCGGCGGTCTGGCAGGGCGTCGCGCTCGACGGGCTCGCCGAGTTCCGGCATCCGGAGGCGGTGACGGCCGCTCCGGACGGGCTGGTGGTGGGCTATGCGACGCCCGCGGAGCATGCCTATGGGGCGGCGCTCGACGCGTTGTGCGGAGTGCTGCCACCGCGCTGACCTGGCCGGAAAGTGACCTCCAACTGAGGTGGAGCACAAGGGCGGTGGGACCATTGAGCGCAGGAGGCGTGTTGCCGTCGCGGCCGTGAACCGGGCGTGACAGTGGCCCGCCCCCATCCTTCGTTCCGTCGTCAGGCGCAGGGCCACCCCCGCGCGTCCCTCCTGTTGGCGGTCGGTCCTGGAGGGTGCTCGATGACGACGCTCGACGAACGTCACGAAGACGAACGTCACGAAGACGGTGCGTGCGACGGGGAAGAACTCAGGGGCGGCAGTGCGCCCGCGCCAGACGGCCTCGGCGCCGCACCGTACGGCCTCGGCCCCGTCCCCTTGGATCAGCCCACGGCCGCACTCCCCCGACTCGCGGGTTCCAAGGCCGCACATCTCGCTCGGGCGGCACGCGCCGGGCTGCCCGTGCTTCCCGGGTTCGTGGTGCCACACCCGGCGGACAGTGATCCCGACAGTGATCCCGCCCCTCTCCGGCGAGCCTGGCACCAACTCTCCCGCGGCGGCACGCTCCCCCTCGTCGTACGCTCCTCGTCCCCCCAGGAGGACACCCAGGAGTCGTCCCTGGCGGGCCAGTTCGCCTGCGTGCTGGACGTGCGCGGCTGGCGCGACTTCCGTACGGCCATACGGACCGTTCTCGAATCGGCGCACCGCCCTGACGGCACCACCGCCCCGATGGCGGTGCTCGTCCAGCCGATGCTGGCGGCCCGGGTCGGAGGCGTGCTGTTCGGGGCGGATCCCGTCGAGGGACGGACCGACCGGATGCTGGCGAGCGCGGTGCGGGGCGGACCCGACACGTTGGTCAGCGGTGAACAGCCGGGCACGAACTACTGGTTGAGCCGATGGGGGCGGGTGCTGCGGACAGAGCCGCCGGAGGCTTCCGCGCCAGTCGACGAGCCGCCGCTCACCTCCTCCGAGCTGCGTCGGCTGGCCCGGCTCGCACGGCATGCGCGGCGCGTCTTCGGCGGCCCCCAGGACATCGAGTTCGGCTTCGACGAGGGCGGGCGCCTGTGGCTGTTCCAGAGCCGCCCGATCACGGCGATGGCGGCGCGGCCACCGATTACGCCGATGGCGCCGGGCCCTCCTGCGCTCCCTCGTCGGACTCGTCCTCGGCTATCTGGTCCTGTGTGCCACCGGCGCGCTCGGCATCCTGGCGCTGTCCTACTGGATCCGCGAGGAGACCCCGCCGCCCACGGGGACGTACGCGGTGTGGGGCGTTCATCACTTCCAACCAGTCGGCTCGCGGGGAGAGTTGTGGCGGGGCGGGGCGCCCTCGCCCGAGGGCTATCGGGGGCTGGCGGACCACGGGTTCACCACCGTGGTGGACCTGCGCGCCGAGGACCTGTCCGCGGCCCAGCTCGCCGCGCCCCGCGAGGCCGGGCTCGATGTCGTACGCCTGCCCGTCCGCGACGGGCAGACCCCGACACCCGGCCAGGTGAAACGCTTCCTCGAAGTGGTCGGCGAGGCGTCGGGGCCGGTGTTCGTGCACTGCGGTGCGGGAGTGGGGCGTACGGGGGCGATGGCGGCGGCGTATCTCGTGCGGACCGGACAGGCGTCGCCGCCCGCGGCGGTGCGGCGCAATCTCGCGGTCGGGCCGCCGTCCATCGAGCAGATCTACTACGGGCTGAGCCTCGGCCTGGGCCGCGCGGACCAGCCGCCGTTCCCGGTGGTCGCCGTGAGCCGCCTGGTGGACGCCCCACGGCGCATGTGGTCCCGGCTGTAACCCCAGCCTCTCCGTAAGTCCGTGCCGCGGTGAGGATTCATATCGAAGTAAGTCATCAACTCAGTGCCACGATTAGGGAAGTCGAGGAAAGGGGAACACAAGTGGATCACGACAGAAGGAAGTCCGCCTCCCCCGCCTTCGCGCCCTGGATGAACGCGGTCATCTCGCCGGGCGTGTAGATCAGGGCGGGTCCGTCCGGGTCCGCCGACTGGCGGACCGCGATGCGCCCGTCGGCGAGCTTCATCGCCTCCAGGCAGTTGCCGCCGTTCCCGCCGCTCCACGGCTTGTGCCAGCCCTCGTTGCCCAGTTCGCGGGCGGGCATTCCGTTGTAGATACGCACGTCGCGTATCCGCGGCTTGATGCGTTCCATTCACAGCTCCTTGCGGAGATCCCGGAGGATCTCCTTCGTGCGATGTGCCGTAGCGGCCTGAGCCGCCATGCGGTCCATGACCTCGAGGTGGGTCGCCACCTCCGAGCGCGCGTCCAGGTAGACGGCGCCGGTCAGGTACTCGCTGTAGACCATGTCCGGGAGCTCCGGCATGGCAAAGCGGAACAGCACGAAGGGCCCGTACGTGCCGGGGTGCGGCCCCGAGGAGAACGGGATCACCTGCAATGTCACGTTGGGCAGCTTCGTGGCCTGGAGCAGCTTGTCGATCTGGGCGCGCATCACCTCGGGGCCGCCGATGGGGCGGCGCAGGGCCGTCTCGTCCATCACGGCCCAGATCCGGGGCGCGTCCGCGCGGGTGAGCAGATCCTGGCGTTGTATGCGCAGCGCCACATGCCGCTCGATGTCCTCGGGTCTGGTCTGGCCGATGGCGCCCGCCCTCATGACGCCGCGCGCGTAGTCCTCGGTCTGCAGCAGCCCGGGCACGAAGTGGGGTTCGTACGAGCGGATGAGGGCGGCCGCACCCTCCAGGCTCACATGCATCGAGAACCAGTCCGGCAGGATGTCGTGGAACCGCTGCCACCAGCCGGGTTTGTTGGCCTCCTCAGCCAGTTGGACGAAGGCCTCGGCCTCCTCGTCGCTGACGCCGTACGACTTCAGCAGCAGTTGGAGGTACGGAATTTTGAGGGAGACCTCGGCCATCTCCATACGGCGGACCGTGGCGGGCGCGACACGCAGGATGCGCGCGGCCTCCTCACGCTTGAGACCCGCGCGTTCCCGCAGGTCCAGCAGGCGCCGGCCGAGGACCACCTGACCGACCGTCGGCGCGGACCGCGGTTCGCTCACGTCCCACCTCCACTGAGTCCATGACAGCCCGTCCACAGAGTCCGGACAGGCCGGGCGGCGCCGTACGGGTTCTTCCTCGTCCTCTTCGACGATCCCAACTGGCGCCGCTCGGCGTGCTGTTGCGAGCAGTGTGCCACGCGCCCTCACCGCGTCACACAGCACTCTGCATTTTTCAGAGTGACACTTGCCAAGTGTTCACGGCGGGGCGATAGTGGCAAGCGTGATTCCGTCCGCGCCGTTAGGAACAGACGCCGCCGAAGACCGGATCGGTCTCCGTGCCGCCGCAGGGCTCCGGCCCGGCGCGGCCGCCGAGCGCCGGTTCCGCTTCGAGCTGGCCGCACACCCGGGCTCCGTGGCTCAGGCGAGACGCCTGGCACGTGCCCGGCTGTCCGGCTGGGCGGTGTGCGAGGACACCTGCGACACGGCGGCCCTCGTCATCTCCGAGCTGGTCACCAACGCGATCGTGCACGCCGCCGGAGAGCGCGTCCTCTGCGAGCTGCACGATGCCTCCGACGTGGTGCGGATAGCGGTACGTGACGAGGGATGCGCTCCGGGTGAGCCGCACCCCTCGCCGCAGCGGCCCGAGGAGGAGCACGGGAGGGGATTGCTCCTCGTCGCGGCCGTGTCCAGGGCCTGGGGGGCCCAGGACACCGGGCCCGGCCTGCTGGTCTGGGCGGAGCTGGAGCGCGGCGCGGACGGGCAGGGCGGGCAGGACGGGGCCACCGGAGCCCGGTCGGACCTGGGCTGGAGTGCGAAGAAGCCCCCGGCCGACGGCCGGGGAACCGGGACGGAAGCGTTCTGGGGAACGCGGACCCCGGGGGTCCCGCCGATCGAGCGCAACCGGGATGGGGGGAGGGTGTGAGGGGTACGTCGGCGGCAGGGCCTGGAGCCCAGGTCCTGAGCCTGGACACGATGGTCCGTATGAAGCGCGGGCAGCGGATGTCCGGGCCGCTGAGGCGTCTCCTCGTACCCGAGGGCATGACCGTGCCGCTGGGCTGCGACGCGGTGTCGGTGCCCGCCCGGTTCGGACCGCTGCTGCTGCCGCGGCTGCCCCGCGTGGGCTGTGTCTACGCAGACGGGTCGCGCTGGTGGCTGCTCGTACCCTCCGACTCCGACGTCGCTCTGGAGTGGCCGGCGCCCGCGCACTACGCCACGGGGGCGGTCGTACCGGACGCGCCCGACGCACCCGGCCTCATCCACAAGCCGGACGGCACGCTTCCTTACACCCCGCCGATCCCCCTCTATCTGGCGCTGTGCCGGATGACGGGGACGACGCCCGTTTGGTCGCGTCCGATCAGCGCGTAAACCCTCCGGCCGGGGGCTGCCGGACGTGTCCGAAGTGCGCCGGTCGCCGCAAAACACCACCGCCTCCACGGGTGGAGCGCCGCGTTCCTGGGGAAAGCACCGTTCGTGCGGTCCCGGGGAGGCCATGGGTGGGGAAAGCGGCGGAGAAGTCAGCGGGCGAGCCGGCGGAGAAGCCGACGGGCGAATCGGCTGGGAAGCCGACACGTAGGAAGAAGCGCGGCAACGACAAACCGCCGCCCTCCGATTCCGAATATCTACTCTTCGGCGGCCCGCTCCGCTACGACATGGGCTGGTCCCAACACGCTGACGCGTTCCTGGAGTTGAACTTCCGCGCGATGCTGACGCGGCTGCCGTCGCTGCTCGCGTCCAGTTTCCGTCTCGCCTGGAAGGCGGACCCGCGCGCCGCCCGTGTCGTGCTGGCCGCCGAGCTGACCCGCGGCGGCGCCCAGGCGGTCAGTCTGCTGGCGGTCAACAGCGTGCTGGGGCGGCTGATGACGAGCGGCCCGGTCGGGGACCGGCTGCGCGGCGCGCTCCCGGCGCTGGTCACGGTCGCCGCCGTGATGCTGGTCGCCGCGCTGCTGCGGGCCGCGTCCACGTATGCCACCGGACGCCTGGAGCCGAAGGTGGAGCGGGTGGCGACCGAGCTGTACCTGGAGCGGGCGGCGGCCGTGGAGCTGGCCGCGATCGAGGACGACGCCTTCCACAAGCTGCTGGACACCGCACAGTACGGCGCCCGGTCCGCCCGAAGCATGATCACGATCGCCACCCGGGTGGTGAACGCGATGATCTCGCTGTGCGCGGCGGCGGGCGTGCTGACGGTGCTGCACCCCGCGCTGCTGCCGCTGCTCGTCACGATGACGCTGCCGAGTGCCTGGAGCGCGCTGACCATCGCCCGGCGGCGCTACGAGTCGTTCCACACCTGGGTGCAGCACGCCCGCGCCGGGCATCTCATCAGCGGTCTGCTCACCGAGCCCGCCGCGGCCCCGGAGATCCGCGTGCATGGCGTCGGGCCGTTCCTGTTACGCCACTTCCGCTCGATGTCGGAGACCGCCGAGGCCGAGCAGGCACGGCTGGCCCGGCTCTCCGCCCGCACCGGTCTGATCGCCGCCGCCTGGACGGGACTTGCCACCGTGGCGACGTACGCGACCCTCGGCGGGCTGCTGCTGGCCGGCGCGATGGCGCTCTCCGTCGCCGGTACGGCCGTGATCGCGATCCGCACCGGTTCCGCGAGCCTCGACACGCTCGTCCTGGAGGTCAACTCCCTCCACGAGGAAGCCCTGTTCGTGGGCGACCTGCAACGTCTGTACGTCGAGGCGGCCGAGCGCGCGATCCCGGTGGGCGGTGATCCGCTCCCCGACGATCCGCGCGAAATCCGCTTCGAGAACGTCACGTTCACCTATCCGGGCACCTCGTCCCGGCCCGCGCTCGCGGACGTCACCCTCAGCGTGCCGCTCGGCAAGATCGTGGCACTCGTCGGCGAGAACGGCTCGGGCAAGACGACCCTGGTGAAGCTGCTCGCGGGGCTCTACGCCCCCGAACACGGCCGGATCCTGTGGGACGACGTCGACGCGGCGACCGCCGACCGGCATCAACTCGCCGAGCGGATAGCGATGGTGGCCCAGGACTTCAAACGGTGGCCGTTCACGGCGCGCGTCAACGTCGCGGTCGGGCGTGCCTCGGCGCCGCTGACGGACGAGCGCCTGGCCTCGTCGGTCACCGAGGCCGGGGCGGAGGACGTGGTCGCGGACCTGCCCCGGGGCCTGGACACGCTCCTGGGCCGCGGCTTCAGCGGCGGGCACGAGCTGTCGGGCGGGCAGTGGCAGCGCCTCGGCATCGCGCGGGCCGCGTACCGGCGCGGCGCCATCCTGATCGTGGACGAGCCGACGGCGGCGCTCGACGCCCGGGCCGAGCTGGAGGTCTTCGAGAAGATCAGGGCCCTGGCGGGCACCGGCCAGACCGTCATCCTGATCACGCACCGGCTGGCGTCCGTACGCCACGCCGATCTTGTCCACGTCCTCGACCAGGGTCGCCTCGTGGAGTCCGGCAGCCCGGACGAGCTCCTGGCCACGGGCGGCATCTACGCGGAGCTGTACTCACTGCAGGCCGAGCAGTTCACGTCGAAGGTACCCACTCCAAGGGGGGCTGACGGGGGCTGATCCCACTCGACACTCACGAGAGGCGCGTTCGGCGCTCACGAGAGGCACGCTCGGCGAAGCTCACTCGACGACGTCGGCACCTCGCACGACGACCAGGAACGCGTCCGTGGAGAGATCCATGACGACCTCCACGGCCTGTCCTTCCTGGCGGCGCGCCTGTGCGAACTCCTCCGCGGGCCACGACCCGCGCGGCCCACCGGCGGGAAAGCGCTCCAGCACCGTTCGCCCGTTCACCCTGCACCTCCATGTAGTACTGCTCTCATAGAGTTAAACGCCCTGCATGGGGTGAACGGCTCGCGAAGTGACCGTACTGAGACGTAGCCGACACGGGGCGGTACACCCGGTGTGAGGGAACTCTCAGTCCTCGTACTCGTCGTGGTACCGGATCCGCTCGCTGCCCGCGGGCGCCCCCAGCGCGGACGCGCGCCCCTTGGGTTCCTCCCACTCCTCCTGCCGGCCCAGTGCCGTGAGGTCGAGGAAGCTGGTGGTGGAGCCGAGCCCGTCCAGGCCGCGCTGGTACGTCGAGTACGTGTGGAAGACCTGCTCGCGGTCCCGCAGGAAGCAGCTCACGCCAGGACGTTCACCGGGCTCGCCACCGCCTTCGTCGTCGCCCAGGAACGACACCTGGAAGTCGTGGTTGAAGTCGCTGTCGTACGACGAGTACCAGGGCACCGTCCAGCTCATGCGGGCCTTGAAGGGAAGGATCTTCGTGTACGGCGCCCGGGAGACGGCGGCGAACTCCGTGCCGCGGGCCCGCAGATGCGCGAGGTGCCCGATCTGGTCGAGGAACGCCGAGCAGCTGCGGCAGCCGGCGTCCCACTCGGGCGCGAACATGAAGTGGTAGACGACGAGTTGGTGCCGCCCCCGGAAGAGGTCGAGCAGCGTCGCCTTCCCGTCGCCGCCCTCGAACACGTACTCCTTGTCGATCGCGACCATCGGCAGCCCGCGCCGCGCCGCGTTGAGCGCGTCCCGCGCACGCGTTGCGGTCTTCTCCTTGAGCAGCAGCTCCTCGCGCGCGGCGCGCCACTCCTCACGCGAGACGATCTGCGGAAGCGTCATGTGCTCCTCCTGCGGAACGGAACGGTGCCCTTCCTGAGAGGGACTGGCGCGAGGAGCGGAACTCATCGGCCCATCGCCGGGATTCTTTCCGGCACGGCGGATCACGTGTCGTACTCCTGGATCCGCCGGCCATGGCCGCGGTCGACCAGTGCGGGCAGCCGCTCCCCCAACTCCCGTACCGTGGACGGCAGGTCGAGCGTGAGCAGCTGACGGTTCCGCATCAGTACGCGCCCGTCGACGATCGTCGTCCGTACGTCACTGGAGCGGGCGCTGTGCACGAGTGTGGCCGCGAGGTCGTGCACCGGCTGGGTGTGCGGGCCGGTGAGGTCGACCAGGATGATGTCGGCCCGCCGCCCCCGCGCGAGAGTGCCGATCCGCTCCCCCAGACCGACGGCTCGCGCGCTCTGGAGGGTTGCGTGGTGCAGGGCTTGACGGGACGTCAGCCAGCGCGGGTCGCCCTCGGCCGACTTCTGCACCAGTGCGGTGAGGGCCATGGACTCCCAGACGTCCAGGGAGTTGTTCGAGGCGGCTCCGTCCGTGGCGAGGCCGACGGGGACGCCGATCTCGCGCAGGGCCCGTACCGGTGTCGGGTCCCAGGCGAACTTCAGGTACCCGCGCGGTGCGGTCGCGACGGCCACCTGTCCCGTCGCGCGCTCCAGTACGGGCAGGTCGCGGTCGATGATGCCGGTGCCGTGCGCGATGAGGAGTTCCGTGTCGAGCAGCCCGGTGCGCTCCAGTACCTCGATCGGCGTAAGGCCGTGGCGGGCAAGGCTGTTGTCCGTCTGGTCTCGGCTCTCGGAGGCGTGGAGGTGCACCGGAAGGCCGTGGTCACGGGCGAGTTCGGCGGTCGCGGCCAGGTCGGCGTCGTCCACGGTGTAGGGGGCGTGCGGGGCGAGGGCGGTGGTGATGCGCCCGTCGGCGCCGCCCCGATGCCGCAATGCGAACTCCAGTGACCTCTCCCGGCCTTGGGCACCCTGCGAGGAGAAGAAGGCCTGTCCCAGGTGCGCGCGCAGCCCGCTCTCGGCCGTCACCGCGGCGACGGTGTCCATCGAGAAGTAGTGGTCGGCGAAACAGGTCACTCCTGCGCGGATCATCTCGGCGCAGGCGAGCCGCGCCCCCAACTCCACGTCCTTTTCCGTGAGGTTGGACTCGATGGGCCAGATGTAGTCGTTGAACCACTCCTCGGCCGGCAGATCCTCGGCGATGCCGCGCAGGGCGACCATCGGCGAGTGGGTGTGGCAGTTGATGAGCCCGGGCATCGCCACCTGACCGCGGGCGTCGATGTGCTCGACGGCGTCCAGGCCGCGTACGTCGTCGGTGATCGCCTCGATGACCCCGCCTCGTACGACGATCGAGGCGTCCTCGAAGAACTCGATCTCCTCCTGACCGTCGTGCACCAGTGCGGTGCATCCGGTGATGAGGAGATCAGCGGGAGACTGCGTCATCGCGTCACCGTACGACGGCGTCGTGCCGCGGGGGGAGGTGAACCGCGCATCCCGTCCCAGCCCTGTCGCCGGGCCGGTTGCGCGAGCACCCTGGCGTCACCACAGCCCGCCTTCTGGAAGGAGCCGGCATGCTCCTCGGCACCTGGAACCTGGAGAACCTGTACCGGCCCGGCGGCCCCTTCGGACCGAAGGACAAGGCCGCGTACGAGACGAAACTCGCCGCCCTGGCCGCCGTCATCACGGAACTCGACCCGACGCTGCTGGGCGTACAGGAGGTCGGGGACCCGGACGCGCTCGCCGACCTGGCCGGCATGCTGGACGGCGACTGGCAGGTCACGCTCTCCGGTCATCCGGACGACCGGGGAATCAGGGTCGGTTTCCTCAGCCGAGTGGTGCCACAGGTGCTCGCCGACACGAACGCCTTCCCGGAGCCGCTGCGCCCCGTCCAGGCCGACGACCGCGGCGCCACCGTGTCGCACGCGGGCCGCGGCTTCCTGGCGGTGGAGGTCACGACTCGGGCTCTGTCCCTGAGGGTGGCGGTCTGCCATCTCAAGTCGAAGCTGCTGTCGTACCCCGGCGGGCGCTTCCAGCCGCGCGACGAGGGCGAACGGGCCCGCTACGGCGCGTACGCCCTGTACCGGCGGACCGCCGAGGCCACGGCGCTGCGCGCGCTGGCCGACGAGCTTCTGGCCGGCGAGGGCCGCACCCGCGATGTGGCGGTGCTCGGCGACCTCAACGACGAGGTGCAGGCCGCGACCACCCAGATCCTCCTCGGCCCGCCCGGCTCCGAGATCGGCACCCCCGGCTACGACCACGCGGACGCGGGCGACGCGACGCGCCTGTGGGACGTGGCCCCGCTCATCCCGGCCGACCAGCGCTACTCCCGCGTCAACTCGGGGCGCCGCGAACTGATCGACCACATCCTGGTCAGCCATCAGCTGGTGCGTCGGGTCACCGCCGCGGGTACGGGTCTGCCCGGCGAGCAGCAGCTCCGGCTGCCGTCGGTGGGCGCGGATCCGGGCGAGCGGCGCGGGGTGGCGGGGTCGGACCATGCGCCGGTGTGGGTGCGGGTGCAGCCGTAATGGTCGGACGGTGATGGTGGCCAACGGCCCGGCAAGGACGGCAGATTGACGCTCAGACAGCGACGGGGAGCTTGGGCGTCTTGGATGTCGTCAGCCCCGCACGCTCCCGGCGCTCGGCCAGCTCGTCGAGGAGTTCGGCGATCCGCTCGGTGTGCCGAGGTGTGAGCCGCCCGGTGTCGTCGAGCTGGACGGCGCACGCCGTGGTCGTGTCGACGAGCCGTTCGAGGGTGGCCGCGACCTCGTCCGTACCCTCCGCGTGCCGTGCGAGGGCGGGGAGTTCGGCGGCGGCGAGGTCGATCGCGGCGCGGGCCTCGGCGAGCGCGCGATAGGCCTCGCGCCGCAGGATCCACCGGCCGGCCCGGTCCTCTGTGGTGCCGTCGTTCAGCACATGCGTGAGATAGGCGTCCGCCGCCTCCGCGGCGCGGATGAGCCGCGCCCGTACCGTCCCGCCGCGCTGCCCGAGCGCCGGCAGATGCCCGACGAGCAGCACGATCCCGCAGGCCAGCAGCGTCTCGCCGATCCGGCTCCAGGAGGCCTGCGGCTCCCCGCCCACCATGACGAGGGCGAGTACGAGGACGGTGACGACGGCGGTCTGTGCGGCGAAGTGCCGTGTGGCGACGGGGATCAGGGCGCCGCTGACCGCGACCAGGGCGATGAGTCCCTCCGGCCGGGGCAGCAGGGCGGCGAGCCCCGCGAAGACGACCGCGCCGAACACGGTCCCCGCCGCCCGGCACAGCACGCGCGAGGCGAGCGGCCCCAGATCGGGCTTGACGAGGAACACGGCGGTGGCGGGGAGCCAGTACCAGTGGGAGTGGTTCCCGTACCAGCGGGCGTGGTGCAGGGCCTGCGCGACGGCCGCGCTGGCGCCGAAGCTGAGGGCGACCCGGAGCCCGTACTCGCGCCCTCCGGAGCCGAGCGCGGTGCGCACGAGGGAGGCAGCCGTACGACGCCGGGTGTGCAGGGTGTCTCCGGCGCCGCCCCGGTCGAAGGCGTCGGCGGCGTGCAGCAGCGCGTCGTCGAGGGCGCGCAGCGCGGGTGCGGAGCGGGCGGGCGCGGGCAGCGGCCCGGTGTGGGTACCGGTGCGCACGGCGACGGCGAGCCGCCGCGGCCCCTCCGCGGCCCGCGCGGGCACGGTCTCACCCGCCCAGGCGAGCGCGGTCGCGGCCTCGGCGAGCGGCAGCGCGGCGGCGTACTGCGCGTGCAGCCGCCGCTCGGCCGCGGAACTGGCGTACCGCCGCAGCCGGGGCCCGGCGAGCGCGTCCTGCGCCTGATCGAGCGCGGCGGTCAGCGCGACGCGCCGCCCGCTCGCGTCCGGTCCGCCGGCCGCGTCGAGCAGAGCGGCGATCGCGTCGTACACACCACCGACGGCATCCCGCTCCCCGTCGAACCGGTAGTCCCCGGCGCTGACGCCCGTTGTCGGCAGCGCGAGCCGCAGCGCAAGAAGCCAGCCCGCCCCGGCGAGGAAGAAGACCGCACGCTGCCACCCGGGTTCGGGCAACGGCATCCCGGCCCCGATGGCCGAGGCGACCAGCAGCTGTGTCCCGGCCCCGGAGGCGACGGGCCCGATGGCGCTGACGGCTCCGGCGACGAGCCCGAGCAGGGTGAGGAGGAGAGTGAGCGCGACGGCCCCGGCGTGCTGTCCGGCGTACGACCCGATGAGCAGCCCCCCGGCCCCGGCGAGCGCGGGCAGCCCGAGCCTCTTGACGGCGGCGCGCCGGCTCCCCGGCCGGTCGTTGATCCCGGCGAGCATGGCGCCGAGGGCGGCGACGACTCCGAGAGAGGTACGCCCGCTCAGCACCGCCACGAGGAGCAGTGGCCCGGCGGCCAGCGCACCCCGCCCCACCGCACTCCAGGGCACGGGCCCGCGCTGCGCGCGCAGGGCGTGGGCGAGCCAGGGCGGTACGGCGACGCTGGGGAGTGGCACGGGGCTCCTGTCGGGCGAGGGCGGGCGGGTGCCTTCGGGCGACGTCGGCCGGGCTGTTGTCGTACCAGGGTAGATCGCGTTGCTGGAGGAAATGGAACGTACGTATTTCCAGGAGGTGACGCGTCCCGGGGATGCCGCGAACTTTATGAACGCAATCGGCGACGAGCGCTTGGGCGACGGAACACGGAGCGGCCGTTCGGCCACTGACCGCGGAGCGAACCCGTTCGGCTGCTCAACGCGGAGCGGGCCCGAGGGCGTAGCCGGCCCCCGGACCCTGTGATGCCGCCCATTTCGCACGCCGGCACGCTTGAGGACCCAGGTCAGTCGTTATGTCGCCGCGTCCTGCCTTTGGACCACCACGCATCGAGCTGCGCGGGCTGGACTTGAACCAGCATTTCGACGTCCCGGGGCCTGGGCCCGGTCGATCCGGCGATCGGCGGCGAATACTGAGTCTGGAGCAAGAGTCTGAGATTGATCGTGGCTGGTTCTGAGTCCTGGCCACTCCATCACGACAAGCTTCAGCTTCAGCTTGCGCTCCTCGCGCACCCCGGCCGTGGTGCGTGGTGGCCGGGGAGTTCTTGAGGCTACCCGAACAGGTAGCCGAACACGGCGTCCCCGACCCGCTGGTCGACGACATCCACGCCGTTCGCCTCCTCACGGGCGAACTTGACGGCCTGCTGCAACTTCTCGACCCGGTCGAGAAGTTCATTCACCCGCCGCGCGGGCAGGGCGCCGGAGAACTTCACGGTCGTCCAGTACCCGACCGGTATGTCCTCGTAATACACCTCGACCTGAGCGGGATGCTTCTCCGTGGCCTCGGCCTTGACATGGTTCCGAGGCACCTTCTTGGTCCGCAGCGTCCGCACCGGCTCGGTCTTCCAGGCATCGGTGGACGGGTCCTGCACCCACGACTCGGAGGCATCGAGAACGGGCAACTTCCGCACAAACGCGTTGAGATCGGTGAGCTGCTTCTCAAGAAACAGCAGATACGACACCGGCACCTCGGCAACGAGCACCCGCCCGTCCACCGTCACATCCGCCCGCGCCGAGCAGTTGGCCCAGTCCTTCGTGGCGGTCACATCAAACAGCCGCGTCAGCGTCCCCGCGGTCTCCCGCAACACATCCTCAGCCTGCACCTGCACCCGAGTCGACTCGGGCGGCAACTGCTCACCCTCCTCGTCCTTCGGCTGATACGTCCGCGAGATACCGGCCAGCAACGCCGGTTTCTGCAGGCCATGGTGAGCGGCCGTCAGGTCCTGATGAGACTTGGACTTGACGCCCTTCTCCACTGCGATGATCTGATTGAGTTTCGCCACGTGGGGACCGTAGCAGTGTCAACTGGGCTTACTCGAAGGATTATTCGAGGCCGGGAATTCCCGCCCACACGCCGCGCATGAGCGCGCGCCGTTCGCCTGACGCGGGCTGCCGCCGGAAGGCACCCGGGTTTTCACGGTGGACGCAGTCGATCCCGTAGCGGTGCAGTAGCTGTACGTCCTCGCGCTCCGGTGGCTCGGGGAACAACGCTGTGAGGCATCGCGCGGGTACGGGACTGTGCGGAGCGTAGTCGAGGAGCTGTGCCAGAGCCTGCCGCACATGACGGTGGGCCGGAGAACTCTTGGCCTCCACGATTTCCGCCTGGCCCGCGTTTTCCAGGTACATGTCGCTGATGCCGGAAGGGCAGTAGAACCGTGTGGCGGTCTGGCCGCGAGCGCCCAGATACCGCCGGTATTCCCGAACGAGTTCTGCTTCTCGACGGTCGACGACGATCAGTCGCCGGGTCTGTTGATAGCCGGTCCGGCGGGTACGCAGTTCCTCCATGGCCGCGATACGAACGACGTCCCGCGCCCGGTCGTCGGACTGCCGCAGGGCCGTGGCCGAGGGCGGCGCGGGCCATTCCGTACCCGGTGTGATCATGAAGTCTTCGAGGACCGCGGACGCCTTGTCGCCTCGAAGGACCATCTGGCCGGGAAAGTTGTGCGCGGGCTTGTACCCGATGGCCGCGTTCAATTCCGCGTACGGGATGTCGGCCGGAACCAGGTCCAAGAGGCTGTAAACGGTGTGCCAGCTCGGTCCGTCCGCTTGCGGCGGCCACAGCAGATCGGCGAACTCGCGGTTGCGGAATATCGCTCCGACCTCGCCTATGGCACGCACCCGATTCCCGCCGGTGAACAGAACCACGTCACCAGTGGCCACGTCGGAGAACTTCCCGTCGTGCGCGGGCGTCGCACCCCAGAACCGTGCGCGGCCCTCCGGATGCAGGTTCTGGAGCTGAGCACGATGGTCGGCGGCGAGCAGGCCGTCGTGGCGCGGCACGGTGAAGTCCACCTGCCGATCGACGGTGTCCGCCCAATGGCGTCGCGTCTGCGTACTTCCGTACGACGGGGAGATGAGCACCCGCACGCTTTGATCTCCGTTCGTTTCTTTCAGAGGCCTGCGGCCTGTCCCGGTCCCTTTGAATCGAAAAGTGTCTGAGCCGCCGTGAGCGCCCGGGACAGCTGATCCGGGGCCGATTCCGGGGCCGATTCCGTGGACAGAGACGCAATGATGCGGTCGACGGTTCGCAGCTCGGCCCGCTCCAGCAACCGCTTCTCATTCGTCACCCACTCCCCCCGCGCCGCCAGCACCGCGTGCCCGGCCTGCATCGCGGCTGTCGCGATGGCGCCCGCGACCTCCGTGAGGCGGCCGGCCGGTGCGTGGTGGGACTTCGCGTAGGCAAGGGCGGCGCGGGCGGTGTCGTACCAGCGGGCGGAGGCGGCGGTGCGCAGTTTGGTCGGGTAGGCCGGTGGTCGCGGGAGGTCGCCGCGCAGTACGCGGTTGATGGCGAGCTCGGCGACGATCAAGTAGGTGGGGATGCCGGCGAGATGGAAGAGGAGCGGCTCCACGCGGAAGCGGCCGTCCTCCGCTTCCGCCAACTCGTGTTCGACGACGTCGAGATCGCGGTAGTGGACGTCGACGCGACGGCCGTCGATGGTCAGCCAGGCGCCGCCGTTGAACACGCCGCCGCCCCAGCCGCTGATCTCGGAGACCTCGCCGGGCCAGCCGAGGGCCTTGAGGTTCTCGGGGTCGAAGTCGCCCCGGTAGTAGATCGCCAAGTCCCAGTCGCTGTCGGGCCCGTGGGTGCCTTGCGCGCGGGAGCCGCCGAGGGCTACGGCCCGGACGGCGGGGAGGGCGGCGAGGCGATCGGCCACACGGTTGAGGAACTTCTCTTCGTCGGGGTTCAACGGCGCGGATCTCCAATGGTCAGGTCGTCGATGGTCAGGTCGTCGATGGTCTGGGCCTGGACGACCGTGCCGTGCTGCACGCCGCCACTGACGGTGTTCTAGACATTGCCCTTCACCTGTGGCGGGCGTGGAGCGGTGCCGGGTCGGGACGTGGTGGACGGTGCGGGACATGACGGACCTCCGCGGGGCCGCCGGCATTCCCGGCGCGGCCCGGCTAGAAGTCCGCCGCGGTGAAACGTCCCCAGTACTTGGTGCGCATGGAGTGAGGATGGAGGCGGGGTGGCGGGGGCGTCGAGTCAATATCCACCGCCGGTCACCCCGGTCTCCTTCGCCCGGCTCCGGCGATTGTCAGTGGCGGGCGCTATGAATTGGGGAGAGTCGTCACAGAGCGTCACGACTAGTGGCTACGGGGGAGGTAGCGGTGGCTGGTTACCAGGAAGACGGGCAGAGGTACGTCTCGGCGGCGGGGCTGAGGGCACGGGGGTGGACCGGCGGGATAGTCCGCCGGCTGCTGGGCGCGCCCGATCGGCTCAGCGTCAATCCGCGGTTCAGGTCCGCGCCGCACACCCGGCTCTATCGCACCGAACGCGTCGAAGCCGCGGAGCGGAGCGAAGAGTTCCGGGAGGTTGCGGAGAGTGCGGTACGCCGATCGGATGCCGTACGGGCCGAACTGGAGCGGCGGCGGGAGGCGGTCCTGGAACGGATCAGGACGGAGCCCATCGATGTGCCACGCCTGGACCCGGGCAAGTTGGCGCTTCGCACCGTTGAGTACCGGGCCCGGAGAGAGGCGGAGTGGGGGCAGCGATCAGGAGGTGTCACCAGCGCGGGAGCCGGCCGCGGCTTGCCCGCCTCCCGCGATCGCACCGAGCCCAGCTCCCCTGTTCGTCGTCATGATCGTGATCCTGATCGCACGTCGTCCGACTCGGGTCACCGCGCTTCCACCGATTCCAGCGACCGAGCCTCGCTCCTCCGTTGGAAGGTCGACTACCTGCGCCATCGGCTGAGCCACTACGAACGCCTCCTGGACGGACTACCCGGAGGCGAGCGATCCCCCGGGCGGGCTGAGGCCGTCACGCTGCTTCGGCGACGGATCTACGGGGCCATCGCCGAGGCTTACCCCGCCCTTGCACAGGAGTGCGAAAGCCGAGCGCGTGATCAATGACGTGGTCCACCTCGCTGGTGACGCACCACTGGAGCGTGCCCCGAGCCCACGACGGCGAGCCCGAGGCGCTCCTAGGCTCCGAAATCATGAACGCCGATCTCGCCCTACGTGTACACGAACGCCTTGCGGCCATCCCCGGGCTGCGCCCTGTCGCCCCCGGGGAAGGGCCCGGCTTCAGACGCTGGGACCTGGCATCCATGGTCGAGGGCGCCCTGGGCACATGCGTCGACCCGCACTCGCTCACGGCCTCGCGCGAGCAGGAGTTACGGGCCCGGCTGAGCGAGTTCGGGCAGGCCCGCAAGGACGAGGACACGGACGACGACGAGGACACGTACCGAAGGAGGTACTGGATCTACGCGACGGGCGAACCGGGCCCCGGCATCGAGCAGAAGTCCGAGGACCGGCACGAGGACGGACGCGAACACCAACGCGATGGGGCACAAGGGCAAGGGCCCGTCGGCACGATCGCCGTCGACACCTGGCCCACGGGCGCGGGGGCGTTGCGCGTCTGGTCTCTGTACGTGCACCCCGTGGCTCGGCGCAGCGGCCTCGCCTCGGCGGTGTTGGACACGGTGTACGAGGCATGCCGCGCCGAAGGGCTGCACGGTTTTCGGCTGGACGCGTACTGGACCTGGCAGAACAGCGTTCGCCACTACCTCAACCGCGGGCTCTGGGTCACCTCGTGGAAGCACGCGCTGGGGCTGTCCCGGCTGTCGTACTTGCCGCGATACGAAGTGCGCGAGAACGGAAGGGAGTTGACTTTCCTGGTGGCCGCCGGCCCAGCGACCCCGGCCAGCGGTTCGCGGGAGATGATGCCGCTCCTCGTGGCCGGAAGCGAGGGCGGGCGGCTACGGCTGCGCGAGACCACCGAGGAGTGTGCGCTCACGCGGGACCAGCATGACGCCGTACGGCTCTACGCGCGCTCGACCCTCGCGCTGCATCTGGCCGTGCGGGGGCGCCCGTTGATCAGAGGAGAGGCGGAGTGGGCCGAGGCGGACGGGTGGGGCGACATCGGTGAGCCGGAAGGGCTCGCGTACAAGATCGGGGTCTTCGAGCGGGTGGCACGCGAGGCGGGTTGGCGGGTGAACACTCCGTACGCCAACCCCATGGTCTTCGGCGTGCCGTAGGAGTAGGCGGGGGAGGGAGGGGGATGCCGGTGATCTCGTCACGGGGCCGGGGGCATACAAACGCCTGCCGACCGCCGAGCGCCTCCTGCCGAGTACCTCCTGCCGACCGTCTCCGCCCCCTGCCCTCTGCCTCCCGCCACCCGCCTCCCGCCACCCGCCGGCCTCGTCGATCCGCTCGCCCGCCGTGCTTCGTGCATCCAGCGGCTCCCCTTGGCGCCTCAAATTCGGATGCGCCCGCCGCCCCCGGCCCCGCATCATCGGCAAGTTGTCCGTTCGTCCTTCGACTTGTCCTTCGACTTGCCCCTCGACCGATCGACAAGGAGCCCCATGGTCCAGCGCATCACCGTCCCCAGCCTCTTCACGCCGCCCGCCTACTCGCACGCGTCCGTCGTCGAAGCCGGGACGAAGGTCGCCTTCCTCGCCGGGTCCGTGCCGCTCGACACCGACGGGAAGATCGTCGGCGAGGGTGATCACGTGCGGCAGGCCGAGCAGGTGCTGGCCAATCTCGATGAACAACTGCGGGCGGTCGGGAGCGACATGGGGCACGTCGTGTCGACCGACGTGTACGTCGTCGGGAGTGAGCCGGCGGTGTTGTCCGAGGTCTGGGATGTCGTCCAGGCCTCCGGGCTCAGCATCGGCCCGCACTCGTCGACGCTGATCGGGGTGACCTGCCTCGGGTACACCGGGCAGCTCGTGGAGATCACGGCGGTCGCCGTGGTCCCGGAACGAGGCTGAGCGCTCCGCTGGAAGTCCGGTGCGTCGTCAGGACAGCGGGCCCGTCGTGGCTGGTCGCGCCCGCACGGCGGGAGCCGCATGGTGTCACAGCCCCGCGCCCCGTCAGGGCGCTGCCGTACCGCACCGGACTTCGCCGGACCCGCTCAGCGCACCGCCAACTCCCAGGTCACCCTTGCGTGTTGTCTGCCGGCTCCAGCGCATACGACAGCCACAGCCGCCACTCCCCGGCGGCGGGTCCACCCCGCGCTCCACCGCCGGGTCCCAAGATCGCCCCCCAGGGGAGGCAAGCCGTCAACCGGATCACCCCTACGGAGCCAAGCCCCCGCCCCGACCACCCGACACAGGCGAGCCCTGCCCCGTTCACCCCGAAGGATCCAAGCCCCCCGCCCCCGGTGCCCCCCAAGTCCGCCGCTTGGGCAACGGCCTGGCATAGCCTTCCGCCCGGCTCGTCCTCAGCCCCAGCGACACCAGCGACTCGGCGAGCTTGACCGCCGCGGCGACCCCGTCGACGACGGGCAGCCCGAGCTTCTCCCCCACCGCCCGCTGTAGTCCGGTCATCCCCGCGCAGCCCAGGACCAGCACCTCGGCCCCCGCCTCACGGGCGCGCTCGGCTGCGGTCACGAAGGCGGCCTCGGTGCGCTGGGAGTCGCCGAGGTCGAGGACGCCGAGCCCGGTGCCGACGACGGCGGCGCAGTTGCGCCCCACCCCGGCCGTCTCCAGGCTGTCCTCGATCTGCCCGCACGACCGCTCCAGCGTGGTGACGACGCCGTAGCGGCGGCCGAGCAGACAGGCGAGATGGGCGGCGGCCTCGGTGATGTCGACGACGGGTACGTCCACCAGCTCCCGCGCGCCCTCGCGGCCGTGTTCCCCGAAGCCGGCCATGACCACGGCGTCGTACGGGCCCTCGTACGTCCGCAGGGTGTCGAGGACGGCCGCCGCCGAGAGATAGCTGTCGAGCCAGCCCTCCGCGGACTCGGGTCCCCACGCGGGGGTGAGTCCGAGCACGGTGGTGCCCGGGCCTGCGGCGGCCCGGGCACCTCGTACGATCTCCTCGGTCATCCCCTGCGTCGTGTTGCAGTTGGTGACGACGATCCGCACGCTCAGCCCTCCACGACAGCGGAGGCAGAGGCGGGGACGGGCTCGGTGGTGGCGGCGCGCTCCGAGCGGCAGAGCACCGCGTACAGGCCGGCCGCCAGCGCCGTACCGATGAACCAGGAGTACGGGGCCACGTCGCTGAAGTCCTTCACCAGCGCGAGCACCGCGGCGACGGCCGCCGAGGGCAGGAACGCCCACAGCGCCTTGGGGTTGACGCCCTTGCGGTAGTAGTAGCGCGATCCCGGCTGGGCGTTGAAGAGCTGATCGATGTCGACGTGGCCGCGCTTGACCCAGTAGTAGTCGAGCATGATCACGCCGAACAGCGGGCCCAGGAAGGCGCCGAGGCCGCCGAGGAAGTAGTTGACGACGGTGGGGTTGGAGAAGAGGTTCCAGGGGGTCACGACCAGTGCGGCGACCGTGCTGATCATGCCGCCGATCTTGAAGGTGATCTTCTGCGGCCAGACGTTGGCGAGGTCGTACGCCGGGGAGACGAAGTTGGCGACGATGTTGACGCCCATGGTGGCGATGGCGAAGGTCAGGGCGCCGAGGATCAGGACCCAGGTGTTGCCGACCTTGGCGACGAGCAGCGCCGGATCGGTGATGGCCTCGCCGAACGCCTCGATGGAACCGGCCGTGACGATGACCGAGACGATCACGAAGGCCGTGGAGTTGATGGGCAGGCCCCAGAAGTTGCCGCGCTTGACGGTCTTGTAGCTGGGGGCGAAGCGTGAGAAGTCGCAGAAGTTGAGCATCAGGGTGCCGTAGGTGGCCAGGATGAGCCCGACCGCGCCGAACCACATGCGCCACTGCTCACCCACGGAGACCGGGTGCGGGGTCGCGGTGAGCGAGATGCTCCAGCCGGCCTTGGCGAGGACCCAGATGGCCAGCGCGATCATGACGAGCCAGATGGCCGGGCCGCAGAAGTCCTGGAACTTGCGGACCGACTCCATGCCCTGGCTGATGATCATGGCCTGGATCAGCCACAGCGCGAGGAACGACGTCCAGCCGAGCGCGTCCAGGCCGAGGAAGGCGTGATGGGTCCACGACTCCAGGCCCGGCCAGGCGGCGAGCAGCATGACGTTGACGGCGACGGAGGCCAGATACGTCTGGATCCCGTACCACATGATGGCGATGACCGCCCTGATCAGCGCGGGGATGTTGGCACCCCAGACACCGAAGCTGATGCGGCTGACGACGGGGAAGGGCACGCCGGTGCGCTGTCCGATGCGGCCCATCAGGTTCATGCCGCCGTAGATGATCACGAAGCCGACGAGCAGCGACGTGAAGATCTGCCAGACGTTCATGCCGAGCACCAACAGACCTGCGGCGAACGTGTAGTTGCCGAGGTTGTGGACGTCGGACATCCACATGGCGAAGAGGTCGAAGACCTTCCAGTTGCGCTTCTCGGCGGGCGCGAGGTCTTCGTTGGTGAGCCGGGGATCGGGGACGAACGCTGGGGTGCCGGTGGCTTCGGCACGGTCGGCGAGGGACACGGGGCCTCCATGGGCGAGGGAGCGGAGGACTGCATTCAGTGTGGGGGACGACCCTGCAGGGCATTTTTGGTATACCAAACTGCCGCCATGGTCTCCCCGTCAACCGTTCCGACCGATGTCCCTGAAGTTACGGCTCCGTAAAACACCCCCGGAGTCGGCGAAGATGGCAGCATGACGAAGATCGAACCTCTGGGCGCGGAGCGAGAGCCGCTGGGCGCGGTGCGCGAGCGCGTCCTCGCGACCCTGCGGCAGGAGATCATCGCGGGGCGGCTGCACCCCGGCGACCGTCTGGTCGAGCGCGAGCTGGCCGAGCGCTTCGGGGTCTCCCGGGTTCCGGTCCGCGAAGCGATCCGCGCGCTGGTCGCCGAGGGGTTCGTACTCTTCGAGACGCCGCGCAGGACCGTCGTACGCCGGCTCACTCCGACCGACGTGGCCGAACTCTTCGAACTGCGCGAGGCGCTGGAGGTCTACGCCGCCGGACTCGCCGCGTCACGCGCCACCCCGGAGGCGCTGGCCGAGCTGGCCGGGCTGCTCGACCGCGCGGCGACCGCGACCCACGCCGACGACGCGGAGGCGATCACCGACATCAACACCCGTTTCCACGACCGGATCCTGGCCATGGCGGGCAACAGCCTGCTCATCTCCGTCATGGAACCGGTCGACGGCCGGCTGCGCTGGCTCACCCGGCAGAACGAGGAGTGGCCCCAACTCCTCACCGAGCACCGTGAGCTGTACGAGTCCATCGCATCCGGCGACCCGGAGCGGGCCCGCGCGCACGCACTCGCGCACGTACAGGCCAACTACCGGTCGACGGTGCGGCATCTGTTCGGTGAGACGGAACTCCCCTAACCTGCCGCGTACTTGTCCGTGGCCGCCACCAGCACGTCCACCACCCCCGGAGCCCCCGCGTTGTGCCCCGCGTCGTCGACGACGACCAACTCGCTGCCGGGCCAGGCATGGTGGAGGCGCCACACGATGCCCAGCAGATTCCCCAGGTCGAGGCTGCCCTGGACGAGGGTGCCGGGGATGCCCTTGAGCAGGGGTGCGTCCCGGAGGACGACCCCCTCGTCGTTCCCCTCCCCCAGGAAGTGGTCGTTGCCGAAGTAGTGCGTGACCGTGCGGGCGAAGCCCATGCGGAAGGCCGGGTCCTCGTAGCGCTCCACGGACCGCGGTGGCGCGGGAATGATCGCCGTCTCCCAGTCGGTCCAGGCGCGTGCCGCCCGCGCCCGTACCTCCGGGTCGGGGGACTCGATCAGCCGGTTGTACGCGGCCGCCAGGTTCCCGTCGCGCTCGCCCTCGGGCAACTCGGCGAGGAACCGCTCGAAGGCCTCGGGGAAGATCTTCCCAAGTCCCTTGGTCAGCATGGCCACTTCAGGGTTCGAGCCGGTGGCCACCCCCGTCAGCACCAGCTCGGACACGGCGTCCGGATGCGTCTGCGCGTACCGCAGCCCCAGCACCGAGCCCCACGAGACTCCCCACACCAGCCACCGCTCGATGCCCAAGTGACCGCGCAGCAGCTCCAGGTCCCGGATCACATGGGCCGTCGTGTTGACGCTCATGTCCGTCTCGTAGTCGCTCGCGCGCGGTGTGGAGCGTCCGCAGCCGCGCTGGTCGAGCAGGACGATGCGGTACGCCGCCGGGTCGCAGTAGCGCCGGTACCAGGCACCGCACCCCGAGCCGGGGCCGCCGTGCAGCATCACCGCGGGCTTGCCGCGTGGGTTGCCGCAGACCTCCCAGTAGACGCGGTTGCCGTCCCCGACGTCGAGCATTCCGTGGTCGTACGGTTCGATCTCCGGATACACACCCATCACGCGAGGCTAACCCGCGTACGGTCGCGTCGTCAGCCCCGCCGCCTGCGCCGCCGTACGCAGGACGTCGCGGAGCATCGCGGGCGTGAGCCGCCCGGTGAAGGTGTTCCGCTGACTGACGTGGAAACAGCCGAAGAGCTCGACGGGCCGGATCGGCTCCGGTACAACGGGCCCGATCGACATGGGCTCCGATTCAACGGGCACCATCGACATCGACTGCGATGCCACAGAATCCGGGCCCAGCGTGACCCGCGCCCCATGCGCGAACACCGGCCTGGGCCGGGGCACCGCCCACCCCGCCGCCGCGAACGCGGGCAACGCGGCCTGCCACCCGAAGGCCCCGAGCACCACCACCGCCCGTAGCGAGGGCCGCAGCAGCTCCAACTCCCGTACGAGCCAAGGGCGGCACGTGTCCCGCTCCTCGGGCGTCGGCTTGTTGGCCGGCGGGGCGCAGTGCACGGGCGAGGTGACGCGTACGCCGTACAGCTCCAGCCCGTCGTCCGCGCTCACCGAAGTCCCCCGCGACGCCAGGCCCAGGTCGTGCAGCGCCGCGTACAGCACATCCCCGGACCGGTCTCCCGTGAACATCCGCCCGGTCCGGTTCCCGCCGTGCGCGGCGGGTGCGAGTCCGACGATGAGCAGCGAGGCGTCGGCCGGTCCGAACCCGGGAACCGGACGCCCCCAGTACGTCTGGCCGGCGAAGGCGGCGCGCTTGGTGCGGGCCACCTCCTCGCGCCAGGCGACGAGGCGCGGACAGGCGCGACACCCGGTGACCCGCGCGTCCAGCTCGGCGAGGCCCCTGGCGTCCAGGCCCCTGCCGTCCAGGCCGCTGGTGTCCATGCCTCCACCGTACGACTGGATCATCACGGCCCCCGCCGCTTCGGAGGACGGTCGCGTCCGGGGTGGTCCGTGCAGTGGTCCAGGCTGTCGTCGGTGCAGTGGTCCAGGCTGTCGTCGGTGCAGTGGTCCAGGCTGTCGTCGGTGCAGTGGTCCAGGCCGTGGAAAATCCTCCCGGTGCGGCCGCCGCGGAGGACTAAGGTCGACGTATGGCTTCTGAGGGTGCTGACGGGGACAAGAAGGGCACGAGTAACGGCGGCGCGCACGGCTCCGGTGACACGGTGAGCGCGGCCGAGGCCGCCAAGGCCGCCGGTCCGGGTCGCGGCGAGAGTGTCCGGGTCGACAGCTGGATCTGGTCCGTACGTCTCGTCAAGACCCGCTCGATGGGCGCCACCGCCTGCCGGGGCGGGCATGTCCGGGTGAACGGCGAGCGCGTCAAGCCCGCGTATGCCGTACGCGTCGGAGACGAGGTGCGGCTGCGGCACGACGGGCGGGAGCGGGTCGTCGTCGTGAAGCGCGTGATCCGCAAGCGGGTCGGGGCGCCGGTCGCCGTCGAGTGCTACGTCGACAACAGTCCGCCGCCTCCGCCGCGCGAGGCCGTCGCTCCCGCGGGCATCCGTGACCGGGGGGCGGGGCGCCCGACCAAGCGGGACCGGCGCGAGCTGGAGCGCTTGCGGGGGCTTGCCGCCGGCACCCCTGGCTTCTCGGGCGCCTCCGGCGCCTCCGGCGCCTCCGGCCAGGAGCGTGGTCACGGCGGGTCCGGGTCCGGTTCCGGCTCCGGCTCCCGGTCCTGAATCTCACCCCGTACGACGTCGAGGGCTCCCTCTGTTGAAAGAGGGAGCCCTTCGTCTCGTACGGCCGTCATGCCCGCCTGCGTACCAGGCGGAGCAGTTCGGTGGTGTGGCTGCGCCTGGCCCACGCGATCAGTGCGAGCGGCAGGATCAGGATGAGCGGGGTCGCCACGTACGGGCCGTGGATGACCGTGACGTTGACGATGAACGCGCCGACCATCAGCGCGCTGAGCGCCACCGCTGCCAGGGAGTCCAGGAGCGGGACCAACAGGGCGATCCCGCCTGCGAGTTCGAGCACGCCGATGACGTACATGCCCGTGTGGCCCCATCCGAGCTTGTCGAAGGCCTCTACCGCTGACGGGTGTGCGATCAGCTTGGGGAGGGCGCTCGCGATCGCGTAGAAGAGGCCGAGGACGACTTGCAGGGCGGTCAGGGAGATTCGGGCGCTGCGGGGGCGGCTGGCGCCGGGGGCGGGGGCGGCGTCGGGGGCGGGGGTGATGTGGGAGACGGCGGTGACGGGAGCCGTGGTCTCGGACATGGGGGTCTCCTGTGTGAGCGGTAGCTGTTGCTTTCACAGAGGTAGACCGGGTGCGGGGCCGTAACTCATCGGTGCGGGCGGGGAATTGTGCTCGCCCCCGCCGCCCCTACCCGTCCCATCCCCAGGGGCTCTGCCCCTTCGACCCCGTTCAGTTGTGGGTCGGGTGCGGGTGGGTGGGGGCTGGTCCAAAAGATTGCGCAGTTCCCCGCGCCCCTTCTGGGGGCTGCGCCCCCAGACCCCCGCGTCCCTTCCGGAGGCTGCGGCCCCCAGACCCCCCTTCGGCCTGAACGGCCTCCTCCTCAAACGCCGGACGGGCCGGATGATGCCCGCCGCGGCCGAAGGGGTCCGGGACGCCGTCACTCGCGCCCGCACAGCTCAGCCCTTCACCGCCCTCACCCACACCCCGTCCTCCGTCACATACCGGTCCACCCGCAACCCCGCCTCCCCCAGCGCCTCCTCGAACTCGTCCTTCGTCAACGGGCGGGCCAGGAACGTCTGGGTCCACGTGGCGTCCGGGAACTCGTACTCCGCGTGGACCGAGTTCACCCCGTCGCCCACCGGCTCCGCGGACGTGATCCGGGATATGAAGCCTGAGGGGTCGACCCGCTCGCGGGGGACGTTGGTGTGCCAGTCCTCCCCCTCTCGCTGGATCAAGACGCAGCCGCCCTCCGCGACATGGCGGGCGCAGGTCTTGAGCATCGACTGCCGTTCGTCGACGTCCCCTGTGTGGACGAGGAACGACGCGAGCATCACCACGTCGAAGGTCTCGCCCAGGTCGAGGTCCTCGATCGTGCTGCGTATGGTGCGCGCTCCTCGAACGCGCTCCAGCATCTCGGCCGACTCGTCCACGGCGGTGACCGTGAACCCGCGCTCCAGGAGTGGGTGGGTCATCCGTCCCACCCCGCTGCCCAGTTCCAGGATGTGCGCGCCCGCAGGCACCGCCGCGGTGATGATGTCCGGCTCGTCCCGGATGGGCAGGCGCGCGTAGAGCTCGACCGCGCAGCCGTCCGGTGTGATGGCACCGGGTCCGGTTCCCTCGTGTCCCTGTCGCTTCTCGATCCGCATACCCGTCCAACGGGCCGACCTCATCGGCCCGTTCCCACCCCGCCCCCATTCACTCGTTCGAGTGTCGAGCTACAGTGCGAACCATCCTTGCCCGCCATACCAGTGGCCGCCCTCGCGCAGATGGTCCACCACCGCGCGCTCGACGCTGTTCCGCCGTGGCAGTTTCTCCACCGGCAGCTCCGGATCGCCGAAGACGAAGCCGATGGGCACCCCGTCGTCCGGGGTCTTGTCCTGGTAGACGAGCTCGAAGCGGTCCTGGAAGCGGATGATGTTGGAGTCGGCGGAGAGATACCGCTTGAGCTGGGGGTCGAGCAGCCAGGAGTGGCAGAAGGCGACCTCATAGCGCTCGTCGGGGTAGTGGCGGGTGAAGAACTCCCTGGCCAGGGCGAGCGATCGGTCGCAGGCGGAGGGTGTCAGGGGGCCGCGGAAGTCGGTGATGTGCAGGCTCAGGCAGGAGTCGCCGGGTCCCAGGTCCAGTCCCGTCGCCGCGACGGCCCGGCCCGTGCGCCGGCCGAGCCGCGCCCGCTGGAACTGCAGTCGGCCCAGCTGGAGGAGCTCGCCGTGGAAGTGCAGGGCGATCCACCAGGGGAACAGCAGCCCGGGTGTGCCGAGCCGTCTGTGGTGCACGGCCACATGGCGGCCGAGGTCGGCGAGGGTGCGCCGGGACACGTCCTCCGGGACACCGTGCTCCCGGTGGTACGCGCGCACATAGGGAAGCGCCGCGATGAAGACGTACACATGGAAGCAGCGCCCGAGCTCCCCCGTCGACGCGGGGAACGCGGGTGGCTCCCAGCCCTTGCCTATCTCCCCCATGTCCCTGACGAAGCGGCCGACACAGCGTGCGAGGAGTGTCATCGCCTCCTGGTCGGCCACCAACCGAGCGCGCAGCGCGACGAGTTCATTGATGTGCTCGTGGGCCACGGTCAGGTCGAGCAGGACGTCCGGCAGCTCGTCCGCGTCCGGAAGCACCGCTTCCGTCCGCGGCGGGCCCTCGCTCTCCAGGTCCCTCAGCCACTCCGCGAGTCTCGCGTCCGCCCGCAGCGCGTCCAGCAGCACCGTCGCCTCCCCCGGTGGTCGTGGATCCGACCGCTCTCCCTTGGTGAACGTGCACCAGGAAGAGTACGTTTCCGAGTAGGAGTAGTGATCCTGATGCGTACGGGCAGTGAACCGACGACAGCGCGCAGTGCTCTGCGGATGCGCTTCTGGCTGAGCCTGTGGGGCCTGATCTGGGCGATCTTCGGGACGGCCGCGTTCGCCCTGGCCGGGCGGCCGGGATGGGCGGCCGCCTGCGGCGTGCTGTGGCTGATCGTCACCGTCGACATGACCATGATCCTGTGGCACATCCATCAGGGGCCGCACTTCCAGCCGGGCCGGGACATCCCGCCGTACCAGCCTGTGGATCAGCGACCTCCGTACCGGCCGGCTGATCAGGGGCCGCCGCACCGGCCGCCGGAGCACCGCCACCCCTGACCGGCTCAGGGCCCGCTCACGGCCCACTCACCGCCGGCTCATGTCTTACGAGTCGAAGCGCGCCGCTTCGAGATACTGCGGCTTCGGGTCGAGCGCCGCCGCCAGTCTGAAGTGCCGCTTCGCCAGATCGGGGCGGCGCTGGCGCTCATAGGTGCGGGCGAGCGCGAAGTGCGCGAAGGCGTTGTCCGGCTCGCGCTCCAGGACGATCGTGAACTCCAGCTCGGCGGGTCGGAGTTGCGCGGCGGCGAAGAAGGCACGCGCGCGCAGCAGCCGGGCTGCCGTGTTCTCCGGATGCGCGCCGATGACTGAGTCGAGCAGCTTCACCGCGCCCCGCGGGTCCCGCGCTTCGAGCAGTCGCTCGGCGGCACGGAAGTCGATGACATGGGTCTCCGGAGTACGTCCGGTCGAACCGCTGGTCTCGGGCACGGCAGAGTCCTTCCCTCACTCGAAGGGTTCAACGCCCCCGCAGGGGGCCGCTATTCCTGGGGCTGACGGGGTTGATGGGCCCTACGCGCGAGATCCGCCCATACCTCCCGTACGCGCCGCTGCAACTCCTCCAGGGGTACGTCGTTGTCGATGACGACGTCCGCGATCTCCAGGCGCTTCTCGCGCGGGGCCTGGGCGGCCATGCGGGCGCGGGCGTCCTCCTCGGTCATGCCGCGCAGCCGTACGAGCCGGTCGAGCTGGGTTCCGGGACTGGCGTCGACGACGATCACCAGGTCGTACAGCGGTGCGAGGCTGTTCTCGGCGAGGAGGGGCACGTCGTGTACGACGACGGCCTCTTCGGAGGCGGATCTTTCGAGTTCGCGGGTGCGGGCGCCCACCAGGGGGTGCACGATCGAGTTGAGGACGGCGAGTCTCTCCGGGTCGGCGAAGACGATCGAGCCCAGCTTGGGCCGGTCCAGGCCGCCGTCCGGTGCGAGCACGTCCTCGCCGAAGGCGTCGACGACCGCCGCGAGCCCGGGAGTTCCGGGCGCGACGACCTCTCGCGCGATCCTGTCCGCGTCGATCAGCACCGCGCCCTGCTCGACGAGCAGCCGCGACACCTCGCTCTTGCCGGCGCCGATACCACCGGTCAGGCCCACCTTCAGCATGCCCAGCAGCTTAGGGCCTGCCGCTGACAGTCCCTCCGACAGGGAGCCCCGAAAGACCAGGGCTAGGCGTCGCCCTCCCGCTCCGCCAGGAACCGCTCGAACTCCAACCCGATCTCGTCCGCCGACGGGATGTCCACCGGCTCCGCGAGCATGTTGCCCCGCGTCTCGGCGCCCGCCGCGGCGTCGTACTGGTGCTCAAGACCCTGGACGAGGGCGACGAGCTCTTCGTCCCCCTCCTGGATCTGCCGGTCGATCTCCGTCTGGGTGCGGTGCGCCTCGGTGCGCAGGGAGTGCGCGATGGCGGGGAGCACCAGGCCGGTCGCGCCGGTGATGGACTCCAGTACGGTCAGCGCGGCATCCGGGTACGGGGAACGCGCGATGTAGTGCGGCACGTGCGCGGCGACGCCCAGCACGTCGTGTCCTGCCTCCATGAGGCGGTACTCGACGAGGGCCTCGGCGCTTCCGGGGACCTGTGCCTCATCGAAGGGGCTGCGGTGGCCGGGCACCAGATCGGTGCGGTTGCCGTGCGGGGTGAGGCCCACGGGGCGGGTGTGCGGGACGCCCATCGGGATGCCGTGGAAGTTCACGGAGAGACGGACGCCGAGCCGCTCCACGATCTGCTGGACGGCGGCGGCGAAGCGCTCCCACTCGACGTCCGGCTCGGGGCCGGAGAGCAGCAGGAAGGGCGCGCCCGTGGCGTCCTGCACGAGGCGTACGTCAAGGGTGGGCTCTTCGTAGTCGGTCCAGCGGTCGCGCTTGAACGTCAGCAGCGGGCGCCGGGCCCGGTAGTCCACGAGCCGGTCGTGGTCGAAACGGGCCACGACCTGGTGGGGCAGCGAGTCGAGCACCCGGTCGACGATCTGGTCGCCGGTTTCGCCCGCGTCGATGTATCCGTCGAAGTGGTAGAGCATGACCAGGCCGGCCGACTCCTGGGCGAGTGCCATGTCGACAACGGCCAGGCCCTTCGGCTCCCATGCGTACAAACCCTGCGGATCAAGCACTGTGACCGCTCCTCCTCGTGTTCGTACTGCACAACGTGGTCCGGAGCGCGGGCATTCCCGGCCCGCGCTCCGCACCGCCGCCTCTTACCGACTTCTCAGCCACCACGAGCGGCTGGAAAGACATCCGAAGCGGCCGCGAAGACACTTACAGACGGCTATGAGGACAGCACACGCGTGTTACGAGGACAGCACACGCGCGTGGAGCGCGGTGACCGCCTTGCGAGCGGACGTGAAGGCACCGTGCTGCCAGGCGTCGGTGTAACTGAGCCAGTCGCCCGCGAAGTAGACCCGTCCGGTGGGCTGGTTCAGCGGCTTGTAGCGGGCGTCGTCGGGTCCGCCGGGGGTGTCGTGCCAGGCGGCCTCCAGGTGGGGCGTCTGACGCCAGTGGTGCGAGAAAGAGGACGCGAGTTCGGTGCGGTACTTCTCGCCGTAGATCTTCACGCCCGTGGCCACCGCGCGCTTCTCGCGCTCCTCGGGGGTGAGCTTCGCGTACGAGTCGGCGTCGTCGTCGTAGTTGTAGTAGCCGATCAGTACGCCGCGCTCGCCGTGGAAGCCGTACGAGGGGTGCCAGATGTGGACGACGTCCTGGTCGGTCTCCGTGATGCCGCCGTAGATGTTGTGGTCCAGCTCCCACCAGCGGGAGCGGTACTCCAGGCCGATCTTGGCGGCGGACTGCGGCGTGATCGCCTCCAGCGCGCTCTGGACGCCGGAGCCGAGGTTGTGCGGGATCTTGGCGAAGATGTTGGGCGGGAGGGCGCCGATGCAGTAGTCGGCGTCGATGGACTTGGTACGGCCGCCCTGGGTGTAAGTGACGGTAACGCCACTCCCCTTGTCGGTGATTTTGGAAACCGCGGCCCCTGTACGGATGCGATGGGCCCCGATCGCCTTGGTCAGCGCGCGCGGTATCTGGTCCATGCCGCCCACCGGCTGGAACATCAGCATCGCCTGGTCGAAGCCGAATTCGAAGGAGAAGTAGCGGCCGACGCCGGTGGCGAAGACCTCGGAGGCCGACGGTACGTCCCCGAGGAGCACGCCTGGGGTTCCCGCGGCGGCCGGGACGGTGGTGTAGCCGCGGCGTTCACCGCCCTCGTACGTCAGTTTGTCGCCGAGTTCGCCGAAGTCCTTGAGGAACTCGACGAGTTTCTCCTGGTCGGTGGCGGTCAGCTCCTTGTCGAGGGCGCCCTTGTCGGTGGCCTTGGCGAGCAACTCGGAGACATAGCCGTAGACATCGGCCTTGGCGGTGCGGTAGCGCATCGGCTTGGTCATGCCGGTCGACTCGTTGTAGATGTACGCGTCCGCGTTCACGTTGGTGAACACCTCGATGGGGACGCCGAGTTCGCGGCAGTAGTCGAGGGTGACCATCCACTGCGGGAGACGGGCAGGGCCCGCGTTCATGTAGTGGCCCTCGCCGAAGCGGGCCGTCTGCGTGTTGCCGTAGAGGTCGGTGGTCGAATCGCCGCCGCGCACCGTGAAGTTGCGGCCACCGGTGCGGTCCCTGGCCTCCAGGATCGTACAGTCGTAGCCCGCCTTGCCCAGTTCGTACGCGGACGCGAGTCCGGCGATGCCGCCGCCGACGATGACGACCTTGGCGGCGCCGCGCCCGGTGAGCGTGAAATCGCTCGACTTCAGTGCACGGAAGGGCTGTTCGCGCTGTGCGGCCTGAGCGGTGGGCGCGAGGCCGAGGGCCCCCATGGTGGCGAACATCGCGCCCGCGCCGCCGGTGAGTCCGACGTTGCGGAGAAAGGCGCGCCTGCTCGCCGTACCCGATCGCTGCTGTGCTGCCATGACTTCGGCTCCCCTCACGATCTTGAATGACCCGGGGATCCTGGCAACGCCCTGTTACGGCACGGGAGTTACTCGTGTATCTGCCACGTTTCCCTCCCCGCACACCCGAACCGATCCAGACCCATACGCGGACACACGCCACCCAACGTTCACATTGGAGTCCACAGTCCATGTACGTGGAGCCTCTGCTCTCCGCAGACAAAACCAAAAAGCGGTGGGCCGCACCCCCCGAAAGGGGTGCGGCCCACCGACTAACTACTGCCTAGCGGAACCTACCGGTTCAGCTCTGGCCGCCCGCGAGCTTCTCGCGGAGCGCAGCCAGGGCCTCATCCGACGCCAGCGCGCCGGAGGTGTCGTCCGACTCCGAGGAGTACGAACCACCCGAGACACCCGCACCAGAACCGGCGGCGGGGGCGGCAGCGCCCTCGGCCTCGGCCTGGGCGTCAGCCTCACGGGACTTGATGACCTGCGCCTGGTGCTGCTCGAAGCGCTGCTGCGCCTCGGCGTACTGGTGCTCCCACGCCTCGCGCTGGGTCTCGTAGCCCTCGAGCCAGTCGTTGGTCTCGGGGTCGAAGCCCTCGGGGTAGATGTAGTTGCCCTGGTCGTCGTAGGACGCGGCCATGCCGTACAGGGTCGGGTCGAACTCGACCGAGGCCGGGTCGGCACCGAAGGACTCGTTGGCCTGCTTCAGCGAGAGGCTGATGCGACGGCGCTCGAGGTCGATGTCGATGACCTTGACGAAGATCTCGTCGTTGACCTGGACGACCTGCTCCGGGATCTCCACGTGGCGCTCGGCCAGCTCGGAGATGTGGACCAGACCCTCGATGCCCTCGTCCACGCGGACGAACGCACCGAACGGAACCAGCTTCGTGACCTTGCCGGGCACGACCTGACCGATCTGGTGCGTGCGGGCGAACTGCTGCCACGGGTCTTCCTGCGTCGCCTTGAGCGACAGGGAGACGCGCTCGCGGTCCATGTCGACGTCGAGGACCTCGACGGTGACTTCCTGGCCGACCTCGACAACCTCGGAGGGGTGGTCGATGTGCTTCCAGGAGAGCTCGGAGACGTGGACGAGACCGTCGACGCCACCCAGGTCCACGAAGGCACCGAAGTTGACGATCGAGGAGACGACGCCGGAGCGGACCTGACCCTTCTGCAGGGTGGTGAGGAACGTCTGGCGAACCTCGGACTGGGTCTGCTCCAGCCAGGCACGGCGGGACAGGACCACGTTGTTGCGGTTCTTGTCCAGCTCGATGATCTTGGCCTCGAGCTCCTTGCCCACGTAGGGCTGGAGGTCGCGGACACGGCGCATCTCGACGAGGGAAGCCGGCAGGAAGCCACGGAGGCCGATGTCGAGGATGAGACCACCCTTGACGACCTCGATGACGGTACCGGTGACGATGCCGTCCTCTTCCTTGATCTTCTCGATGGTGCCCCAGGCGCGCTCGTACTGGGCGCGCTTCTTCGAGAGGATCAGGCGGCCTTCCTTGTCCTCCTTCTGGAGAACAAGGGCTTCGATCTCGTCGCCGACCTTGACGACCTCGTTCGGGTCGACGTCGTGCTTGATCGAGAGCTCGCGGCTCGGGATGACACCTTCGGTCTTGTAACCGATGTCGAGCAGGACCTCGTCCCGGTCGACCTTCACGATGACGCCGTCGACGATGTCGCCGTCGTTGAAGTACTTGATCGTCTCGTCGATCGCGGCGAGGAAGGCTTCCTCGTTACCGATGTCGTTGACCGCAACCTGCGGGGTGGTGGCGGTGGTCTCGGTGCTGCTCGTCATGTGGGAAAGGGCTCCGGTACGGACAGAGAGTCGTAGGTACTGCTTACGCCGGGAGCCCGTTTCGCTCTGCAGAAGGCCGGACAGCCAAGGAAGCGCCCAACCCGGAGCGGTGTTTATGACAAACACCGCCGGTGGCGCCTCGAAAACCGAGGGGACATACATACAGATGCGAGCGCAGCCTGCTACGTCTGAGGAGCGCAGGCTCGCAGCGCAACTTGTAGCATACGGGGGCAGCCGGGCGGGGTCAATGCGCGAAGGCGCACACCCGGGGCGGATCGCCGCATACCCGGCACAAGACCTGTCTCTTGAGGCCACGCGGGCCATAGCTCGCCTCTGCCGTGACACGCGGAGACGGGTTGGACGGAAGAGTACGACGAGGGAGCCGATCATCCAAGAGCCCGAACCGCTTGAGCCCGAAGCCACCCGACGCGACGCGGGCGTCACGGAGAGTTCCCGAGCCAACCGGGGCTGGTGGGACCGGAACGCGGACGAGTACCAGATCGAGCACGGCACGTTCCTCGGGGACGACCGTTTCGTGTGGGGCCCCGAGGGCCTCGACGAGGTGGAGGCCGAGCTGCTCGGCCCGCCGGAGGACCTCAAGGGCAAGGACGTCCTGGAGATCGGCGCCGGCGCGGCCCAGTGCTCGCGCTGGCTGGCCGCCCAGGGGGCCCGTCCGGTGGCCCTGGACCTCTCCCACCGCCAGCTCCAGCACGCCCTGCGCATCGGCGGGGGCGTGCCCCTGGTGGAGGCCGACGCGGGCGCCCTGCCGTTCGCCGACGGATCCTTCGACCTCGCGTGCTCGGCGTACGGCGCGCTGCCGTTCGTCGCCGACCCGGTCCGCGTCCTGCGGGAGATACGCCGGGTGCTGCGCCCCGGGGGCCGCTTCGTCTTCTCGGTGACCCACCCCATCCGCTGGGCCTTCCCGGACGAGCCCGGCCCCGAGGGGCTGAGCATCTCCGCCTCCTACTTCGACCGCACTCCGTACGTGGAGCAGGACGAGGAGGGCCGCGCGGTGTACGTCGAGCACCACAGGACGATCGGCGACCGCGTCCGCGACGTCGTGGCCGGCGGCTTCCGTCTGGTCGACCTCGTCGAGCCGGAGTGGCCCGCCTGGAACACCCAGGAGTGGGGCGGCTGGTCCCCGCTGCGCGGGAATCTGATCCCGGGGACGGCGATTTTCGTCTGCGAGCGGGACTGACCGTACGAAGGGATCGTGCGAAAGGGGTGCCCACGCGTGCGTGGGCACCCCTTTCTGCTGCGCACGCACGCGTGGACGGCGTTTTGACGGCTGCCGGGCACACGCACGTGGAAGGCGTTTTGACGCTCGTACGAGACTGGGGGCGTGATTCGTTACGACGCCCTGGACGCGCTGCCTGTTCGCGGTGCCCTGCCCGCCCTGAGCGACGCCCTGGAGGGCGGCGGCAGCGCGGTGCTCGTGGCGCCGCCCGGCACCGGCAAGACGACGCTGGTGCCACTGGCGCTCGCCGGTCTGCTGGACGACGGGCGGCCGGTACGCCGGGTCGTCGTCGCCGAGCCGCGGCGGATCGCCGCCCGGGCCGCCGCGCGGCGGATGGCGTGGCTGCTCGGCGAGAAGGTGGGCGAGAGCGTCGGTCACACCGTGCGCGGGGAGCGGGTGGTCGGCCGCCGCACACGCGTGGAGGTCGTCACGACCGGTGTCCTGTTGCAGCGGTTGCAGCGGGACCAGGAGCTCGCGGGCATCGACGTGGTCGTGCTCGACGAGTGCCATGAGCGGCATCTGGACGCCGACACGGTGGCCGCCTTTGTGCTGGACGTACGGGCCGCCCTCCGACCCGAGCTGCGACTGGTGGCGGCGTCCGCGACGACGGACGCGCAGGGGTGGGCCCGGCTGCTGGGCGACGCGCCGGTCGTCGAGGCACACGGTGTGTCGTATCCGGTCGAGGTGGTGTGGGCGCCGCCGGTACGGCCCGTACGGCCGCCGCACGGGATGCGGGTGGACCCGGCGCTGCTGACCCATGTGGCGTCGGTGGTGCGGCGGGCGCTGGCCGAGCACGAGGGGGACGTGCTGTGTTTCCTGCCCGGGGTCGGGGAGATCGCGCGGGTGGCGGGTCAGCTGGGGGATCTTGGTCCGGTCGAGGTACTTCAAGTGCACGGGCGGGCGTCGGCCGCCGTGCAGGACGCGGTGCTGTCCCCGGGTGCGGGGCGCCGGGTGGTCCTGGCGACCGCGGTGGCCGAGTCGTCGCTGACGGTTCCCGGGGTGCGGGTGGTCGTCGACTCCGGGCTCGCGCGGGAGCCGCGGGTGGACCACGCGCGCGGGCTGAGCGCGCTGACGACCGTACGGGCCTCGCAGGCGGCCGGGCGGCAGCGGGCGGGGCGCGCCGGGCGTGAGGCGCCGGGAGCGGTGTACCGGTGCTGGGCGGAGGCGGAGGACGCCCGTCTGGCCCGCTTCCCCGCGCCGGAGATCAAGGTGGCCGACCTGACGGCGTTCGCCCTGCAGGCGGCCTGCTGGGGCGACCCGGACGCCACGGGGCTCGCGCTTCTCGACCCGCCGCCGGGTGGGGCGATGGCGGCGGCACGGTCGATCCTGTCGGCGGTGGGGGCGGTGGACTCTGCGGGGCGGGCTACGGAACGGGGCGTACGCATGTCCCGGCTCGGGCTGCACCCCCGGCTCGCCCGGGCCCTGCTGGACGCGGCCCCCGAGGTGGGCGCGGACCGGGCCGCGGAGGTCGTGGCCCTCCTCAGCGAGGAGCCGCCTCGGGAGTACGGCGACGACCTCGCCGCGGCTTGGCGTGCCGCCCGGCGTGGCGGCGACGCCTACGCGGGGCGGTGGCGCGCGGAGGCCCGGCGGCTGCGGGCCGCGTCGGCGCCCACGCCTTCGGCGCGGGGCATCTCCCACCGGCCCGCCCAGAACTCTCTCCCGGGCGAACCGGGCTCCGACGCTCTCTCCGGTGGGGCCGCGGAGGCGACACGCTCCGCCGGCGGCCCCGCGGCGGCCCTCGACGCTGTGCGGGCCGGCGCCGGGGGCGACCGCGTGGTGGGGCTCGTCGCTGCCCTCGCCTTCCCGGAGCGCGTCGCTCGGGCGCACGGCGGCTCGTATCTCATGGCTTCCGGCACCCGTGCCGAGCTCCAGGACGGCACAGGACTGCGGGGAGCGCCCTGGCTCGCGGTCGCCGTGGCCGATCGGCCCGTGGGTGCCGGGCACGCGCGTGTGCGGCTCGGGGCCGTCATCGACGAGGAGACGGCACGACAGGCCGCGCAGAGCCTGTACGCCGAGGGCGAGGAGGTGCACTGGGCCGACGGTGATGTCGTCGCGCGGCGGGTGGAGCGGCTCGGGGCCGTGGAGCTGGCGGTGCGGCCGCTCAAGAACGCCGACTCCGGACTCGTACGGGAAGCGTTGTGCGAAGGGCTGCGGGCGGAGGGGCTCGGCCTGTTGCGGTGGTCCCCGGACGCGGAGGTACTGCGGCGGCGGCTGGCGTTCCTGCACCTGCACCTGGACGCCCCCTGGCCCGATGTCTCCGACGCCGCGCTCCACGCGCGCGTGGACGAGTGGCTGGAGCCCGAGCTGGGGCGGGCCCGCAGACGGGCCGACCTGGCGCGGATCGACGCCGGGCAGGCCCTGAACCGGCTGCTGCCCTGGGCCACCGGGGACGCGGCCCGGCTCGACGAACTCGCCCCCGAACGCATCGAGGTGCCGAGTGGGTCCAGAATCCGGATCGACTACGGCGACCCCGAGCGGCCGGTGCTCGCCGTGAAGGTGCAGGAGATGTTCGGCCTGCACGAGTCCCCCGCCGTCGCCGGCGTACCCGTACTCGTGCATCTGTTGTCCCCGGCGGGTCGTCCCGCCGCCGTCACCGCCGACCTCGCCTCCTTCTGGAGGGACGGTTACAAGGCCGTACGGGCCGAACTGCGCGGGCGCTATCCCAAGCACCCCTGGCCCGAGGACCCGGCGAGCGCCGAGCCGACGCGGCACACGAACGCGCGGCTCAGGCGTTGACCGGCTCGGGCTCCGCGGCCTGCGTCGGCGCCGGGTCACCGGGCCTGCGGCCGCGGGCCTCCAGGTACAGCGACAGGGACAGCAGGGCCACGCCCAGGAACAGGAAACCCCACGGCAGGTACGACGTCAGCAGCAGGATCAGGGTGCGGTTCGACTTGACCAGGTCGACCGTGTGCTTGATGTAGTCCTCGCGCATCTTCACCTGCCCCGCGAACGCCGTCACCTTCTTGCCGTCGCCGAGCAGGGTGCCACCGCGGAGTTCCTCCTTGTGGTCCTCTTCGCCGTAGACGGGCGCTCCCGTGACGGGTTCCACCCAGAACTTGCGGACCGTGGTGTACCACATGCTCGTGCCGGTCTTGGCGAGCGATTCCCGGGTGATGCCCTTGACGGGCATGGTCCTCGGGAACTGGACCTTGGTCCAGGGGATGGTCTGCTCGAAGTAGTAGACCTTGACTCCCCGGAAGCTCTGGGTGCCCTTGTAGTGGATGGGGTTGGTGGTGCGGGTCTGCGCGTCGAAGTACTCGTAGTCCCGCTTCTCCGTGAGGAAGGGCCACTTGAACTCGATGCCCTCGCGCGTGACCGGGTCGCCGTCGACCATCTCTCCCGTGGCGTGGACGGGGTCCTGGCTGTGCGCGTCGAAGATGTAGCGCTCGGGGATCTTGGAGATCATCTTGCCGTCGGGTCCCTGGACGTAGGACAGGGAGTCCCAGACGACGACGTCCCGGCCCGCGGTCTTCTCGATCTTCTCGGAGGCCTCGACGTTGCCCTTGAGGGTCTGCACGACGGTGACCTTGGGGACCTTCTTCGCCTTCATGGTGCCGTAGTCGATGAGGGTCGCGTTCTTCGCCTCCAGGACCATGTCCTGGTACTGGTTGGCGGGGATCTTCGCCAGGCGCGGGAAGGCGTACCAGCGCATCAGGGGGGACAGCGCCGTGAAGAACACGGCGAAGGCGAGCAGGATCAGGCTTGCCTTGCGGCGCATCTCGGCGTCCCTCCCTGAGAGTTACGGGTCTGAAGGCACGGTCTACGGGTGTGCGGGCACGGTCGTCAGCAGCGGCTTCGGCGATGTGCTGCCGGCCGGTGAGCCCATGGCCGTGATGGTCAGCACCAGGGCGAGCGCCACGGCGAGACCGGTCGCGGCGGCGATGAGGGCACGCATGCGGGCCTCCCGAAGGCCAGGAGCTGATACATCGTCAGGTCCGGCACCGTAGCAACGGCGGGGCGAGATGAGAACACGTTGCACACAGGCAAAGGCGCCCCTCCGCCTGGAAGCGGGAGGGGCGCCCTGACGCGCGTATGAACTACGCGGTGCGCATGGACTGTGAGGTGCGCATGGACTACGAGGCGGCCGCCGCCACCTTCAGCTCGACGGTCAGCGTCGCGCCGCCCGTGGTGTTGATGCGGAGCAGGAACGTGCCGGTGGTGTCGTCCGCGTACAGCTTCGGGAGCTTCAGCACGCCGTCGGCGTCCGTGGTGAGGTCCGTGAGGGTGCGCACGGTCTTGCCGTCCGCGTCCTTGAAGTACGGGCCCTTGTCGTTCTCGGTCGCGTCGTCCGCCGACTTGACGAGCGTGGCGGTGGCCGCGACCTTGCCCGCGACGGCGCCGTTGTAGGTGGCCTTCACCTCGACCTGGTCGGCGAACTCGCCGCTCGGCACGCAGGTCAGCTCGGTGTCGCTGGTGCGGGTGAGGGTGTCGGCCTGGCGCGGGGTGACGGTCGCCGTGTAGTCGAGGCCGGCCATGACGCGGCCGACGACGGTGGCGCGGACCGTGAAGTCGCCGGTCTTCTCGCCCGCGACGAGCGCGGGCGCGCTGGCCATGCCGAGCCGGTTGGTGACCACCGTGGCGACCGTCTCGCCGCCGGTGAAGGTGGCGTCCGTGTCGTCCCCGACGATCGTGAACCGGACCCGGACCTTCGCCACGGCCTTGTCGGCGTCGGTCTCGGTCCGTACGGCGATCCTCTCGGCGAACGTGTCGCCCGCCGTGGCGGTGAGCTTCCCGGTGCCCGCGTCGTCCAGGTGGTCCACGGTCTCGGTGGGCGTGGGCGTCGACGGACTCGGCGAGGGCGAGGCGGGCGTGGAGGGGCTCGGGCTGGGGCTCGTCGAGCCGCCGTCACTCGGTTCGGTGGTGCCCGGCTCCGACGTGCTCGGCGTCGTGGTGCTCGGTGTCGAGGGGGACGGCGTCGAGGGGGACGACGGGCTGGGGTTCGCGCCGGA
This sequence comes from Streptomyces sp. NBC_00775, assembly GCF_036347135.1. NCBI lineage: Bacteria > Bacillati > Actinomycetota > Actinomycetes > Kitasatosporales > Streptomycetaceae > Streptomyces > Streptomyces sp. NBC_00775. Next base: position 8,109,854 of record NZ_CP108938.1, on the reverse strand, counting down.
GGTGTCGTCGCTGCTGTGCGAGGGCAGCGTGCCGGTGCCGTCCGGCACCTCGTGGGTGCCCTTGCGGTAGTACTCCAGCCACGACAGGACCGTGTTGAGGTACGCCGTCGAGTTGTTGTAGCTGAGGATCGAGGCGTTCATCTGCGACTGGACCGACATGTCGTGGTCGAACCGGCAGAGGTAGTGACCGGCCGCGAGCGCCGCGTCGTAGACGTTGTTGGGGTCCTTCTTGCCGTCGCCGTTGCCGTCGCGGCCCGCCCACGCCCAGGTGGAGGGGATGAACTGCATCGGCCCCACCGCGCGGTCGTGCGTGGAGTCGCCGTCGTACGCGCCGTTGTCGGTGTCGCTGATGTTCGCGAAGCCGTTGCCGTTGAGGACCGGGCCGAGGATCGGCGAGTACGTCGTACCGCTCGCGTCGACGCGGCCGCCGCGGGCCTGGCCGGACTCGACCTTGCCGATGGCGGCGAGGAGCTGCCAGGGCAGGTTGCAGCCCGGCTTGGACTCGCGCAGCGATGCCTCGGCCTTCTTGTAGGCGTCTAGGACGGTCGCGGGTATGCCCGCCTCGGCTTCACCCGTGACGACGGGCGTGCCTGTGGTCGGTGACGGGCTGGGGCTGTCGAGCGGCGGAAGGTCCGTGTAGTAGCGCGAGTTGCCGCTGGCGGTGTCGTCGCCGCTCGCGTCCGGTGTGGCATCGGCGCCGGTGGTCTGTCTGCCGTGGTCGTCGGTGATCACTCCCGGGGCCTGGGACGCGGACAGGGCCGCGACCGCGGCCGCGGCCACGGCGGTGGTTGCCGCCCCCTTGCGCAGCCTCCTGCCGAAATGCGCCGCCATTGAGTGAGCCCCTCCCGTGGACGACCGCTTCTTCGTGCCTGTGTTGCCGGTGTTCGACCGCGCTCCCCGGCGCGGTGACCCAGGTGACCCTACGACAACTTCCGTTGCGCGGGCACCCGTTCGCGCCCGATATTCACCGGTTGGCCATGTGTGATGGTGCGCGGAACGCCGGCCCCGAGAGGCCGGCTCGCATGATTTCACAGGTCACTCATACTGGGCGTCAGTGATCACCGGCCCGAGCCGGCCGCCCAGAACCAGCCGTAGGGGGACGACTTGCCCTTCACCCTCAGCCATGCGGCGGCCGTGCTGCCCGCCGTGCGCGGTGACGGAAGCGGGCGCGGACGGCTGGTTCCCGCCGTCCTCGTGGCCGGTTCGTTCGCTCCCGACATGACCTACTACGCGGCGAGCGTGCTGCCCGGGGCGATGGAGTTCGGCACCTTCACGCACTCGTTCACGGGTGTCTTCACGTTCGACGTGCTCGTCGCGTGGACGCTCGTGGGCGCCTGGCTGGTGCTGCGCGAGCCACTGGTGGCGCTGCTGTCGCCGGCCCGGCAGGGGCGCCCCGCGCGGCTGCTGCGCTGCGGGGCGGCACGTCGACGCCCCAGTCCGTCGACGGCGTTGTGGTGGTACGTCTCCGCGGCGCTCGGCGCGCTGACGCATGTCGTGTGGGACGCGTTCACGCACCACGACCGGTGGGGGGTACGGCTGATCCCGGCGCTGGGCCGGGACGCCGGGGGAGAACCGCTGTTCTGGTACGCGCAGTACGGCAGTTCGGCGGTGGCGGCCGTCGTCATCGTGACCTTCGTGGTGATCGCGCTGCGCCGCACCCCCTCCGGCGAACCGGTGGGGGTGCCGGCGCTGTCCGCTTCCGACCGGTGGCTGGCGGGTGCCGTTCTCGGGTGCTGCGCGCTGGTGGCCGCGGTGCAGCGGGCTTCGCGCTGGTGGGCCTACTGGGGCTCCAGCGCGAAGCCCTGGGAGTTGATCCCGGCGTTGTGTTTCGGCGGGGGTGCGGGCCTGGTGCTCGGCCTCGGGCTGTACGCCGTGGGCGTCAGGGTGTGGCGTCCGGCTCCGGCTCGTCCCAGCCCGGCAGCAGCTCGTACGGAGCCGAGCCGTCCGACTTCTCGCTGATCGCGCCCTCCGGGGTGGGGCTCTGGATCCGGCCGCGGCCCTGGTTGAGGCCGCGGTGCACGGCCTGCGCGATGCGCTCGATGGTGCGGACGCCGTACGCCATCGTCGGGTTGTCGTGCGACAGGACGACGATGCGGTAGGTGCGGTTGGTACCCGTGAACGCGCCGACGCTGTGCACGCGCCAGCCGTGCGTAGCCCGGGGCAGCCAGCCGTTCTTCACATGGGCCGTGAGGCCGCTGGGCATGCCGGAGGGCACGCCCCAGCGCTGGTCGCTGCGGACCTCGCTCATCAGCTTCAGGCCGTAGGCGCGGGTCTTCAGGAACGAGCGGGCGTTGGTGAGGACGTCCAGCAGCCGCATCTGGTCGGCGGCCGTGATCTGGGTCAGGCCCCAGTAGCCGTCCGGGCCGAGGAGGGTGCCCGTCGTCCCGACACGGGCCAGGAGGCGGTTCAGGTAGGCGTGGCCGAGGTCGTTCCACAGGCGCAGGGCGGAGGTGTTGTCCGACTTGGTGATCATGGGGCGGATGTTGGCCAGTTCCCAGTCGGTGAGTTTGCGGCCGAGCTCCTCCGCCCGGCGCAGAGTGCCCTCCATGATCGTGACCTTGGCGACGCTTGCCGAGTCGTACTGCCGTTCGCTCGCGAGGTCGCAGGTCAGGCCGGTGTCGTCATCGTGCACCGCCACGGAGACGGTGCCCTGGCGTGACGACAGCGCCGCCCGGATGTCGCGGGACATCCGGGCGGCGAGGTCGGGGTCACTGGTGGAGCGGCAGGCCGCGGGCACCTGCGCGGTGCTGGCTTCCGCGGCGACCGCGGGTATCGGCGCGAGCAGCGCCGAGACGACAGCTGTGGCCGCGACGACGACGGCCGTGGCTATGGCCGTGCGGCAGTGGAGCATGCGTATACCCATGCCCGCATCCTTACGGCCCGGCCGGGCGGGGGGCGCTTTTGCGGGGGCCACGCGGGTGACGGTCCCTCCGGGGGTTCGGCGGGTCACTCCGGGGGTTCGGCGGAGTCGCTTCCGGGGTTGGACGGAGACCCTGCCGGTGGTTGAGCGGGTCCCTCCCGGGGGGGTGGGCGGTTCCCTCCGGGGGGCGGTTCCCTCCGGGGGGCGGTTCCCTCCGGGGGGCGGTTCCCTCCGGGGGGCGGTTCCCTCGGGAAGCCGGACGGGGTACGACGAAGCCGTGTCTCCGGCTGCCGTGGAGTGCCTTGCCTTGCCTTGTCTTCGCGGCGCGGCCGGGGTTCGGGCTTGCCCTACGGGCGGCCCGGGCGGGCATTCGGCCGGTTCGGCACCGTCGAACAGCGTCGTGTCGCCTTCTCGCCATTGCGACGGGCATTCAAGGGCCCGGCACCTCGCGGTGCCGGGCCCTTGAATGTGCCGGGCGGAGGCCGCCGACTTGCCGCCCGCCGGTAGGCCCGCCGCGCCGAAGCCACGCAGGCCTGCGGCCCGCAGGACCCCGGCCCGGGAGCCGAGGTCTGTGGGCTCGGCGTCCGCGAGCCGGGGACCCTTGGCCCGTTGGGCCGTTGGGCCGTTGGGCCGTTGGGCCCGGGGTTCGGGGCGGGCCCAGGGTCCACAGCCCCGGGGACCGCGGCCCACACCCACCACCCGCAGAACCGCAAGCCCGTGGGCCAAGGTCGCCCATGAGCTGGAGGACCGCCCCCGTAAGCCCCGGGGCCTGGGGCCTGGGGCCGCAGCCCACATCCGCCGGCCGTGAGGCCGGGGACTGTGGCCTCGGCGCTCATGAGCCGAGGGCCCGCACCCCGTAGGCCCGAGGCTCTGGGCCCGCAACCCGCAACCCACAACCCAGGTGACCGCACCCGCCGCCCGCCGGAGGCTAGTGCGCTGCCGACTCCCAGTCCGGGCCCGAGCCGATGGATACGTCCAGGGGAGCCCGGAGGTGGACGGCGGAGGCCATTTCGTGGCGGAGGAGGTTCTCGGTTGTGGTGCGCTCGCCCGGGGCGATTTCCAGGACGATTTCGTCGTGGACCTGGAGGAGCATGCGCGACTTGAGGTTCGCCTCGCGGAGCGCCTTGTCCACGTTCAGCATGGCGATCTTGACGATGTCGGCGGCGGTGCCCTGGATGGGGGCGTTGAGGGCCATGCGCTCGGCCGCCTCGCGGCGCTGCCGGTTGTCGCTGTTGAGGTCCGGCAGGTAGCGGCGACGTCCGAAGAGGGTCGCCGTGTAGCCCGTCGCCCTCGCCTCGTCGACCGCGCGGCGCAGATAGTCCCGTACGCCTCCGAACCGCTCGAAGTAGGTGTCCATCAGTGCACGGGCCTCACCCGCGTCGATGTTCAGCTGCTGGGAGAGGCCGAAGGCCGACAGCCCGTACGCCAGGCCGTAGGACATCGCCTTGATCTTGCGGCGCATCTCCGCGTCCACCGCGGAACGCTCGACCGAGAAGACCTGGGAGGCCACCGTGGTGTGCAGGTCCTCGCCCGAGGTGAACGCCTCCAACAGGCCCTCGTCCTCGGACAGATGGGCCATCACACGGAGTTCGATCTGGCTGTAGTCCGCGGTCATCAACGACTCGAAGCCCTCGCCGACCACGAAGCCGCGGCGGATCGCGCGGCCCTCGTCCGTGCGGACCGGGATGTTCTGCAGGTTCGGGTCCGTGGAGGAGAGCCGGCCGGTCGCCGCCACCGTCTGGTTGAACGTGGTGTGGATGCGGCCGTCCGCGGCGATCGTCTTGATCAGGCCCTCGACCGTGGAACGCAGCTTCGCCTGCTCGCGGTGCCGGAGCATGATCACCGGCAGTTCGTTCTCGGTCTGCGTCGCGAGCCACGCCAGTGCGTCCGCGTCCGTCGTGTAGCCCGTCTTCGTCTTCTTCGTCTTGGGCAGGGCCAGCTCGCCGAAGAGGACTTCCTGGAGCTGCTTGGGCGAGCCCAGGTTGAACTCGTGCCCGGCCGCCGCGTGCGCCTCCTTCACGGCCTGCTGCACGGCGCCCGCGAACATCTGCTCCATGGCCTCCAGGTGGGCCTTGTCCGCCGCGATGCCGTACCGCTCCAGGCGGGCCAGCAGCGTGGACGTGGGCAGTTCCATGTCACGCAGCAGGTCGGCCGCGCCGACCTCCGTCAGCTTCTCGCCGAACGCCTCGCCCAGGTCGAGGATCGTGCGGGCCTGCGCCATCAGCGCGTCGGCCTCGGCCTGCTCATCCGTACCGAAGGCGAGCTGTCCGTCGGCCGCGGCGGCCGGACCCAGCTCCCGGCCGAGGTACTCCAACGACAGGGCGTCCAGCGCGAAGGAGCGACGCCCGGGCTTCACCAGGTAGGCGGCGAGCGCGGTGTCCATGGACACGCCCTCGATGCTCCAGCCGTGCTCGGCGAAGACCCGCATCGCGCCCTTGGCGTTGTGCATGACCTTGGGCTTCTCGGGGTCGGCGAGCCACTTCTCGAACGAGGTGTCATCGGCCTCGTCCAGCTGCGTGGGGTCGAACCAGGCGGCCGCCCCGTCGGCGGCGGCGAGCGCGACCTCGGCGACGGAGCCCGTGCCCAGCGCCCACGAGTCGACCGTGGCCACACCCAGGACCGTCTTCCCGTGCTCGGCGAGCCATGGCTTCAGCTCGCCCGCGCCCAGCACTGTGCCGTCCAGCTCCACGCCCGCGGCGGCCGGCGCCGTCGCCTCGGCCTCCTCGGCGCCCGGGTCGACGGCGAAGAGACGCTCGCGCAGTGAGGGGTTCCGGATCTCCAGGGTGTCCAGGACCATCGCGACAGCCGTACGGTCGTACGCCGCGCGCTCCAGGTCCGGGACCGTCCTGGGCAGCTCGACGTCCTTCACCATCTCCGTGAGACGGCGGTTGAGCTTCACCGCCTCCAGGTGGTCGCGGAGGTTCTGCCCGGCCTTGCCCTTGACCTCGTCGACGCGCTCGACCAGCTCCGCGAACGAACCGAACTGGTTGATCCACTTCGCGGCCGTCTTCTCACCGACACCCGGGATGCCCGGCAGGTTGTCGGACGGGTCGCCGCGCAGCGCCGCGAAGTCCGGGTACTGCGCCGGCGTCAGCCCGTACTTCTCGACGACCTTCTCAGGAGTGAACCGGGTCAGCTCCGAGACGCCCTTCGTCGGATACAGCACCGTCGTGTGCTCGGAGACCAGCTGGAAGGAGTCACGGTCACCGGTGACGATCAGCACCTCGAAGCCCTCGGCCTCGGCCTGCGTGGCGAGCGTCGCGATGATGTCGTCGGCCTCGAAGCCGTCGACCGCGAACCGCTGGGCGTGCATCGCGTCGAGCAGCTCGCCGATCAGCTCGACCTGACCCTTGAACTCGTCCGGGGTCTTCGACCTGTTCGCCTTGTACTCGGTGAACTCCTCGGAGCGCCACGTCTTGCGCGAGACGTCGAACGCCACCGCGAAATGCGTGGGCGCCTCGTCGCGCAGCGTGTTCGCCAGCATCGACGCGAAACCATAGATTGCGTTCGTCGGCTGGCCGGTCGCGGTCGTGAAGTTCTCCGCGGGCAGCGCGAAGAACGCGCGGTACGCCAGCGAGTGCCCGTCCATGAGCATCAGCCTCGGACGGCCCGCACCTGCGGTTTTCTCGGTCTTCTTCGATGCTGTTTCTGCCACGCCCCCGATCCTGCCACGGCCCACTGACATCGAGAGCCGTCCCGGCCCGCCAGGCTCCTTGTCACAGCCGCGTGCGACTATCGGTGAGGTACCAGGGGATGTGTGCACGCGAAGGGGTTCAGCGATGGCCAGCAAGCCGCCGAAAAGCGATCCGGTTCAGGACGCGCCGCAGGTCACCGAGCCGAAGCACGCCGCGGCCGGGCTGCCCGCCATCGGCCACACCCTGCGCATCGCGCAGCAGCAGATGGGCGTGCGCCGCACCGCGCTCACCCTCCTGCGCGTCAACCAGAAAGACGGCTTCGACTGCCCGGGCTGCGCCTGGCCCGAGCCGGAGCACCGGCACGCGGCGGAGTTCTGCGAGAACGGCGCGAAGGCGGTCGCCGAGGAGGCCACCCTGCGCCGGGTCACCCCGGACTTCTTCGCCGCGCACTCGGTCACCGACCTCGCGACCCGCAGCGGCTACTGGCTGGGCCAGCAGGGCCGCCTCACGCACCCCATGTACCTGGCGGAAGGCGCCGACCACTACGAACCGGTGCCCTGGGAGCGGGCCTTCGACATCGTCGCCGAGGAACTGGCCGCACTCGGATCCCCCGACGAGGCCCTCTTCTACACCTCGGGCCGCACCAGCAACGAGGCCGCGTTCCTCTACCAGTTGTTCGCCCGCGAGCTCGGCACGAACAATCTGCCGGACTGCTCGAACATGTGCCACGAGTCGTCGGGTTCCGCCCTCTCCGAGACCATCGGCATCGGCAAGGGCAGCGTCTCCCTCGACGACCTCTACAAGGCGGACCTGATCATCGTCGCCGGGCAGAACCCCGGCACGAACCACCCGCGCATGCTCTCCGCCCTGGAGAAGGCCAAGTCCAACGGCGCGAAGATCATCACGGTCAATCCGCTGCCCGAGGCGGGCCTCGGACGCTTCAAGAACCCGCAGACCCCCCAGGGCATGATCAAGGGCGCCGCCCTCACCGACCTGTTCCTGCAGATCCGCCTCGGCGGCGACCAGGCCCTCTTCCGCCTCCTCAACAAGCTCGTCCTCGACACGGAGGGCGCGGTCGACGAGGAGTTCATCGCCGAACACACCCACGGGTACGAGGAGTTCGCGGCCGCCGCCCGCGCCGCCGACTGGGACGAGACGCTCACCGCGACCGGCCTCACCCGCGAGAAGATCGACGAGGCCCTCCGCATGGTCCTCGCCTCCCAGCGCACCATCGTGTGCTGGGCGATGGGCCTCACCCAGCACAAGCACGCCGTGCCGACGATCCGCGAAGTCGTCAACCTCCTGCTGCTGCGCGGCAACATCGGCCGCCCCGGCGCGGGCGTCTGCCCCGTCCGCGGCCACTCGAACGTGCAGGGCGACCGCACGATGGGCATCTTCGAGCGCCCCGCCCCGGCCTTCCTCGACGCCCTGGAGAAGGAGTTCGGGTTCGCCCCGCCGCGCGGGCACGGCTACGACGTCGTACGGGCCATCGGCGCGCTGCGCGACGGCGAGGCGAAGGTCTTCTTCGCGATGGGCGGCAACTTCGTCGCCGCGTCGCCCGACACCGAGGTGACGGAGGCGGCCATGCGCCGCGCCCGCCTCACCGTGCACGTGTCGACGAAGCTGAACCGCTCGCACGTGATCACGGGCGCACGTGCCCTGATCCTGCCGACCCTCGGCCGCACCGAGCGCGACCTCCAGGGCAGCGGCGAGCAGTTCGTGACCGTCGAGGACTCCATGGGCATGGTGCACGCCTCACGCGGCCGCCTGGAGCCCGCGAGCGGCCAACTGCTGTCCGAGCCCGCCATCGTGGCCCGGCTCGCCCGCCGCGTGCTCGGCGACGGCTCCCGCACCCCCTGGGAGGAGTTCGAGAAGGACTACGCGACGATCCGCGACCGCATCGCGCGCGTGATCCCCGGCTTCGAGGACTTCAACGCGCGCATCGCCGACCCGGCGGGCTTCGCGCTCCCGCACGCCCCGCGCGACGAACGCCGCTTCCCGACGGCCACCGGAAAGGCCAACTTCACCGCCGCGCCCGTCGAGTACCCCAAGCTCCCCGAGGGCCGCCTGCTGCTGCAGACCCTGCGCTCGCACGACCAGTACAACACCACCATCTACGGCCTGGACGACCGCTACAGAGGGATCAAGAACGGCCGCCGGGTCGTGCTCGTCAACCCCGAGGACGCACGCGAACTGAAGCTCGCGGACGGCTCGTACGTCGACCTGGTCAGCGAGTGGAAGGACGGCGTCGAGCGGCGCGCGCCCGGCTTCCGCGTCGTGCACTACCCGACCGCCCTGGGCTGCGCGGCCGCGTACTACCCGGAGACCAACGTCCTGGTCCCGCTGGACGCGACCGCCGACACCAGCAACACCCCTGCCAGCAAGTCCGTCGTCGTGCGTCTGGAACAATCGGCAACCGACTGAGCGTTTGCTCAGTAGGAGTGATCACGACAGTGATCCGCGACGCAGTGATCCACGACGAACGGAGCCGGGCCCGATGGGCGAGCAGCACACCGTGAAGTTCCCGCAAGAGGTCCTCGACGAGTACGCCGCCCTCGGCGTCGACCTGCCCGCGCTCTTCTCCGCGGGCCACCTCGGCACCCGCATGGGCGTGCAGATCATCGAGGCCTCCGCCGACCGCGTCGTGGGCACCATGCCGGTCGAGGGCAACACCCAGCCCTACGGCCTGCTGCACGGAGGCGCCTCCGCCGTCCTCGCCGAGACCATCGGCTCCGTCGGCGCCATGCTCCACGGCGGCAGCTCCAAGATCGCCGTGGGCGTCGACCTGAACTGCACGCACCACCGCGGAGCCCGCTCCGGCCTGGTCACCGGCGTGGCCACACCCGTACACCGGGGGCGCACCTCGGCGACGTACGAGATCGCCATCACCGACGAGGACGGCAAGCGCGTCTGCAGCGCCCGCCTCACCTGCGTCCTCAAGGACGCCCCCAAGAGCTGACACCGCCCCGTGGGACGCACCCACGGGCCGACACCGGAAAGGGCCTGCCGTCGCGCGCCGGAGAACGGCGAGCAGGCCACGGCCGGACACCTCGGCGGCCACCCCCGGGTACCAGAACCCCCTCCACCACCGCCAACTCCCCCGCCCACAACGCCATTGGCGGAGCCCCACACTCCGGCATAGCGTGAAGCATGACCGGCATCGGGCCCGTCGAGCCGTACCACCCCGATGAAGCCGACGGCCCTCACCAGGACACGCCAAGCGACCTGCTGTGGTCGAAATCCTCCCGCGCCGGCACCCGTTGGGCCGCACTCCCCCGCACCCGCCGCCGCCTCGTCCAAGCCCTGATCATCGCCGCGGTCGCCACCGGCACCGTCCTCACCCTGCGCCCCGCACCGGCCACCCAGGCAGCCCCCGACCTCTCCCCCTGGCCCGCCACCGTCACCACCCTCCACTACAAGGGCCGGGGAACCACCCCCGCGTCCTACCGGTTCGAGATCGACGTCGCCCGCGGCAGCCCCGTCACCGTCCACCAAGTCGGCGCCGGACTACCCGAGTTGGGCGCCACCACCACACCCCGGCTGCCACTGACAGTAAGGGCCGGAACGCCCCGGCTGATCACCGTACGCATCTCCGTATACAAGTGCGCCGCCCTGCCACCCGCCCTCGACCTCCCCCACCTCGACCTGCTCCTCAGCAACCGCACCGCGCAGCAACAGCAGAGCTTCCTCTTCGGCGGCACCTACCCCCACGACCTGTGGACCGACCTGCGCACCACCTGCTTCCCCAACCCGGCCACCACCGCGCCCACTTCCCCCGACCAGGACACCCGGCACGACCTCACACGCCGGTAACAGTGGGTTACCTCTGCCGTAATGAAGCAATGCTCGCGCCACCGCGCCCCCGGCGCCGCACCCCGACGAACACCCCGCCCCACCGCCATATCGACCGAAGCCGCCCGGTCCCATGAACCGGAACAGGGCGTTCTCACGATGCGAACACGCAGTCACCCCCGGACGGCATCCCGAAATACTCCGATCATCCACCCCGCACCCGCCAGAACACCCCCCGCATAACAAGAGCGTCACAGCCTTCCCTACGCTCCTGTGAGCTCCCCCTACCTGCGCTTATAGTCACGGCCAGTCACCGCGCCGCCGGGCGCGTCTACTGCACGGCCTGCATCACCCAGTACGGCCCGGCGAGACACACGGCCCCCACCCTGGGGAGCCGCGCCAGGGAGAGGATTCAACGTGCGACAGCGTTCTTTGGTCATACTCACTTCCGTGCTCACCACAGGAGCACTCACGCTGACCGCCTGCGGCTCGCGCGACGACAGCGGAGACAGCAAAAGCAGCAAGAAGACCGAGATCATCATCGGCGTGGACGCGCCGCTGACCGGTCAGAACTCCGCCACCGGCCTTGGCATCCAGGGCGGCGTCCAGATCGCCGTCGACGACGCCAACAAGAACAACACTGTCCCCGGCGTGACCTTCAAGGTCGAGGCGCACGACGACAAGGCCATCCCGGCCCAGGGCCAGTCGAACGCCACCGGACTCGTCCAGAACGAGAAGGTCCTCGGCGTGGTCGGCCCGCTGAACTCCGGCGTCGCCACCCAGATGCAGCAGGTCTTCGCCACCGCCAACCTGGTCGAGATCTCGCCGTCCAACACGGCCCCCGAGCTCACCCAGGGCAAGAACTGGCAGACCTCGAAGTCGCGTCCCTTCAAGACGTACTTCCGCACCGCCACCACCGACGCCCTCCAGGGCGGCTTCGCTGCCGACTACGCCTACAACACCCTGAAGAAGCGCAAGGTGTTCGTGGTCGACGACAAGCAGACCTACGGCGCCGGCCTGGCCAAGCTCTTCAAGGCCGGCTTCACCAAGGCCGGCGGCAAGGTCGCCGGCGAGGACCACGTCAACACCGGCGACACCGACTTCTCGGCCCTCGTCACCAAGATCAAGAACTCCAAGGCCGACCTCGTCTACTACGGCGGCCAGTACGACGAGTCCGAGAAGCTCACCAAGCAGCTCAAGGACGGCGGAGCCAAGATCCCGCTCTTCGGCGGTGACGGCATGTTCACCCCGACCTACATCGAGACCGCCGGCAAGACCTCCGAAGGCGACCTCGTCACCTCCGTCGGCCAGCCCGTCGACTCCCTGCCCTCCGCCGCCGACTTCATCAAGAAGTACAAGGCCTCCGGCCTCAAGGGCGACTACGGCACCTACGGCGGCTACTCCTACGACGCCGCCACCGCCATCATCAAGGCCATCGGCAACGTCGTGAAGGACGGCAAGATCCCCACCGACGCCCGCGCCAAGATCGTCGCCGAAGTCCAGAAGACCAAGTTCGACGGCATCGCCGGCCCCGTCTCCTTCGACGAGTACGGCGACACCACCAACAAGCAGCTCACCGTCTACCAGGTCGTCGACGGCAAGTGGAAGGCCGTCAAGAGCGGCACGTTCAACGGCTAAGCCCCACTGCCGCTAGCACCACCCCCAGGGCCGCGCGGCCAAGACCACCCGTCACCGCGCGGCCCGTTTCATACGCCCTGCTCAACACTCCCCACCACATGGAGGCCATGCGGTGAACACCCTGCCGCAGCAGCTGGCCAACGGGCTGTTCCTCGGCTCGATGTACGGGCTGATCGCCATCGGCTACACGATGGTGTACGGCATCGTCCAGCTCATCAACTTCGCCCACGGCGAGATCTTCATGACCGGCGGCTTCGGCGCACTCACGGTCTACCTTTACGTTCTGCCAAACGGCACATCCATGTGGATAGCCCTCCCGGCGATGCTCATAGGCGGCGGACTCGTCTCCGTCCTCATCGCCGTCGGGGCCGAACGCTTCGCCTACCGACCACTGCGCGGAGCACCACGCCTCGCCCCCCTCATCACCGCCATCGGCCTCTCCCTCGCACTCCAGCAGGCCGTCTTCAACTGGTACCCGGACGCCAAGACCGACATCAACTTCCCCCAGATCGACGGCGGCCCCTGGCACCTCGGCTCCATCAGCATCAGCAGCGGCTCCCTCTTCGTCATCATCGCCGCGCCCATCTGCATGGCAGCCCTCGCCCTCTTCGTCAGCCTCTCCCGCACCGGCCGCGCCATGCAGGCCACCGCGCAGGACCCTGACACCGCACAACTCATGGGCATCGACACCAACCGCATCATCGTCATCGCCTTCGCCATCGGCGGCTTCTTCGCCGCCGTCGCAGCCGTCGCCTACGGCCTGCGCTACGGCTCGGTCAAGTACGACATGGGCTTCCAGATGGGCCTCAAGGCCTTCACCGCGGCCGTCCTCGGCGGCATCGGCAACATCTACGGCGCCATGATCGGCGGCCTCGTCCTCGGCCTCGCCGAAACCATGGCCACCAGCTACATCGACGGCATCCCCGGCATGCAGCAGCTCGGCGGCGGCGGCTGGGCCTCCGTATGGGCCTTCGTACTCCTCATCCTCGTACTGCTGTTCAGGCCACAAGGCCTAGTCGGCGAACGCGTCGCGGACAGGGCGTGAGCACCATGGCAACCATCGAGAACACGGCCGAGCGCGGCCTGATCGCACTCCCCCAGACCGCCGCCCGCGCCCTCATCGCCTTCGGCGCCATCGCCACCATCGCCAGCACCTTCATGTCCTGGACCTACACGTCCGACTTCCCCGGGGACCTCACCTACTACGGCTCCCCGGCCGGACTCCAGGTCCTCGACCTCATCGCAGGCGCCCTCGCCCTCCTCTTCGCGCTCACCCTCTGGAACATCCGCGGCCTGCGCTGGCTCAACCCGGCAGGCGCCACCCAGCCCGTCGTCCTCGCCGCCGCCTCCGCGTTCACCGTCAGCTGGTTCAGCGCGATCGCCATCGCCGTCGACCTCAAGGGCCTCGTCGCCCTCGACCCCGGCGCCTACATCGCCGCCATCGGCTCCCTGATCGCCCTCCTCGGCACCCTGGCACTCCCCAAGCCCGGCGACACCTTCAAGGACTACATCAGCAAGCCGGACAACATCCCCCCGGCAGCCAAGCTCCCCGCCTGGGGCGAACGCCTCGTCATCACCGCCGCCACCGCCGTGGCCCTGATCGTCTTCAACTACGGCATCGGCGTCGACCCCGACGCAAGCGAAACGTTCCTCGGCTACCTGCTCCTGGTCATCTTCGGCACCTGGGCACTCCTCACCGCCGGACTCTTCGACCGCTTCGCCGCACTCAACGCCCGCCACAAGGGATTCGCCACCACCATGGCATTCCTCGCCGCGGCGATCTTCCCCTGGGTCGCGAACAACGAGCACAACGCCAACCTCGGCGTCAACATCCTCGTCGTCGGAACCGTCGCCCTCGGCCTCAACATCGTCGTCGGCCTCACCGGACTCCTCGACCTCGGATACGTCGCCTTCCTCGGCGTCGGCGCCTACGCCGCAGCCCTCGTCTCCGGCTCCGAGTTCTCCCGCTTCTCCGGCGTCCAGTTCCCCTTCTGGGCCGCCATGCTCACCGGCATGGCCGCATCGCTCGTCTTCGGCGTCCTCATCGGCGCCCCCACCCTGCGACTGCGCGGCGACTACCTCGCCATCGTCACCCTGGGCTTCGGAGAAATCTTCCGCATCTCCGTCAACAACATGGACGGCTCCAGCGGACCGAACCTCACCAACGGCCCCAACGGCATCTCCATGATCCCGGACCTCAAGATCTTCGGGTTCAACTTCGGAAGCAGCCACGACGTCGCCGGAGTCACCCTCGGCCGCTTCGCGAACTACTTCCTGCTGATGCTGCTCATCACCGCGATCGTCGTCATCGTCTTCAACCGCGCCGCCGACTCCCGCATCGGCCGCTCCTGGATCGCCATCCGCGAAGACGAGACCGCCGCCACAGCCATGGGCATCAACGGCTTCCGCGTCAAACTCATCGCCTTCGCCCTCGGCGCCTCGCTCGCAGGCCTCGCCGGTACGGTCTCAGCCCACGTCGGCTACAGCGTCAACCCGGCCCCGTACCAGTTCGCCGGCTCCGTACCGCCCAACTCCGCGTTCCTGCTCGCCGCAGTCGTCCTCGGCGGCATGGGCACGGTCAACGGCCCCATCCTCGGCGCCACCCTGCTCTACCTCCTCCCCGAGAAGCTCAGCTTCCTCAAGGAGTACCAGCTCTTCGCCTTCGGCATCGCGCTCGTCATCCTCATGCGCTTCCGCCCTGAAGGCATCATCGCCAACCGCCGCCGCCAACTCGAATTCCACGAAGCAGACCAGATCGACATCCCCGAACAAGGCCTGCCCGACTCCACCGTCGGCGTCACCAAGGCAGGGGCGTGACCCACATGACCACCACCACGGCCACCACCCCCGTCCTCGAAGCCAGCGGCGTCACCATGCGCTTCGGCGGCCTCACCGCCGTACGCAGCGTCGACCTCACCGTCAACACCGGCGAGATCGTCGGCCTCATCGGCCCCAACGGCGCCGGCAAGACCACCTTCTTCAACTGCCTGACGGGCCTGTACGTCCCGACCGAGGGCAAGGTGTCGTACAAGGGCACGGTGCTGCCCCCCAAGCCGCACCTGGTCACCAGCGCCGGCATCGCCCGCACCTTCCAGAACATCCGGCTCTTCGCCAACATGACCGTCCTGGAAAACGTCCTCGTCGGCCGCCACACCCGCACCAAGGAAGGCCTCTGGTCGGCCCTCCTCCGCGGCCCCGGCTTCCGCAAGGCCGAAGCAACCTCCCGCGAACGCGCCATGGAACTGCTGGAGTTCATCGGCCTCGCCCACAAAGCCGACCACCTCTCCCGCAACCTCCCCTACGGCGAACAGCGCAAGCTCGAAATCGCGCGAGCGATGGCGAGCGAACCCGGACTCCTGCTCCTGGACGAGCCCACGGCCGGCATGAACCCCCAGGAAACACGGGCAACCGAAGACCTCGTCTTCGCCATCCGCGACCGGGGCATCGCCGTCCTCGTCATCGAGCACGACATGCGCTTCATCTTCAACCTCAGCGACCGCGTCGCCTGCCTCGTCCAGGGCGAAAAGCTCGTCGAAGGCACCTCGGAGGTCGTCCAGGGCGACGAACGCGTCATCGCCGCATACCTCGGTGAGCCGTTCGAAGGCGCTCCAGGGGCCGACGAAGTCGCCGAGGTGGAGGCCGCCGAAGCCACCGACGCCACCGAGACCTCCGGGGCAGAGAGCACCACCAGCAAGGAAGGAAACGCCCAGTGACCGCACTGCTCGAGGTCGAAGACCTCAAGGTCGCCTACGGCAAGATCGAAGCCGTCAAGGGCATCTCCTTCACCGTCGAAGCCGGCCAGATCGTCACCCTCATCGGAACCAACGGCGCCGGCAAAACCACCACCCTGCGCACCCTCTCCGGGCTCCTCAAGCCCAGCGGCGGCCGCATCCTCTTCGACGGCCAACCCCTCGCCAACGTCCCCGCCCACAAGATCGTCGCCCTCGGCCTCGCCCACTCCCCCGAGGGACGCCACATCTTCCCCCGGCTCACGATCGCCGAAAACCTCCAACTCGGAGCATTCCTGCGCAGCGACAAGGCAGGCATCGAGAAGGACATCCAGCGCGCGTACGACCTCTTCCCCATCCTGGGAGAGCGACGCAAGCAAGCAGCGGGCACGCTCTCCGGCGGCGAGCAGCAGATGCTGGCGATGGGCCGGGCGTTGATGTCCCAGCCCAAACTGCTCATGCTCGACGAACCCTCCATGGGCCTCTCGCCGATCATGATGCAGAAGATCCTGGCCACCATCGCCGAACTCAAAGCCTCCGGCACGACCATCCTCCTCGTCGAGCAGAACGCCCAAGCCGCGCTCTCCCTCGCCGACCAAGGACACGTCATGGAGGTCGGCAACATCGTCCTCTCCGGCACCGGACAGGACCTCCTGCACGACGAATCCGTACGCAAGGCATACCTCGGCGAGGACTGAGTCCACTCCAGGTCCATTCCAGGTGTACGAAGAGGCCCGCGCCCCTCGTGGGGGCGCGGGCCTCTTTCGCTGTACGCGGACGCGGACGCAGACGCAGACGCAGACGCAGACGGACCAGGGCTAGCCCTTGGCCGACTTCTTCTCCTCGGCGTCCAGAATGACCGCCTCGGCAACCTGCTGCATGGACATACGACGGTCCATCGAGGTCTTCTGAATCCACCGGAACGCAGCAGGCTCCGTCAGCCCGTACTGGGTCTGCAGCACCGACTTCGCACGGTCCACCAGCTTCCGCGTCTCCAGCCGCTGCGTGAGATCCTCGATCTCCTTCTCCAGCGCCTTCAACTCCGTGAACCGCGACACCGCCATCTCAATGGCGGGCACCACGTCACTCTTGCTGAACGGCTTCACCAGATACGCCATCGCACCGGCATCGCGCGCACGCTCCACGAGGTCACGCTGCGAGAACGCGGTGAGCATCAGGACCGGCGCGATCGACTCTTCGGCAATCTTCTCGGCCGCCGAGATGCCATCCAGCTTCGGCATCTTCACGTCGAGGATCACCAGGTCCGGCCTGTGCTCCCGGGCCAGCTCGACGGCCTGCTCACCGTCACCCGCCTCGCCTACGACGGTGTAGCCCTCTTCCTCCAGCATCTCCTTGAGGTCGAGACGAATCAGCGCCTCGTCCTCTGCGATGACGACACGGGTCGTCAGCGGAGGCACGTGCGACTTGTCGTCGTCGGGCGCGTCTACGGGCTGGGGCGACTCGGGGGCGGTCACGGGGGCTCCTCGTTCAGGGCGGGGTACTGCTGACAAGAGCCTACCTAGCTGCGGTAAGGTAAGGGCACGGCGGGTGACCACCAGCCTTGCTTTTAGAGGAAGCCCCGGTAGTCCAGCGGTAGAGACACGGTGCTCAAACCACCGACAGCGTCGGTTCGAATCCGACTCGGGGCACTTTTCCTTAGATTCGAAGGTCACCTCAGGAAGCGGATGTCCACGTTCTCGTGAACATCCGCTTTTTGCTGCGTGGCGTCACGGTCGGTAACTCAAAGTGTCCACATGGAACAGCACGGCCCTTCGATTCGGGCTCAGGCAGTCGCACTCATGCGCCAGGGCGTACCCAATCGCGTCGTCGCGGAACGTCTCAACATCCCGCGCGGGACCATCGGCTGGTGGCGCAGCGAAGACCGCAGAGCGCGCGGCGAAGCCTACGAGCAGCCGTCGGACTGTCCACACTGCACAGCCCGCGACTTCGACCGAGTCGCGTACGCCTACCTGCTGGGGCTCTACCTCGGCGACGGCCACATCATCTCGAAGCGCAAGCAGCACCACTTGTCCATCTTCTGCAACGCGACACAAACCGGCTTAGTCGCAGCCGCCGAAGAAGCGATGCGCAAGGTGATGCCGCTGCCAAGCGTCAAACCACGCTACAAGCAGGGCTGCACCGAGGTGAAGTCCTATAGCAAGCACTGGACTTGCATGTTCCCCCAGCACGCGCCCGGCAAAAAGCACGAGCGCCCCATCGTCCTCGAACCCTGGCAGCAGGAAATCGTCGACGCTCACCCCTGGGAGTTCATCCGGGGCCTCATCCACTCCGACGGATGCCGCATCACCAACTGGACGACGCGTCTCGTCGGCGGTGAGCGCAAGCGCTACGAGTACCCCCGGTACTTCTTCACCAACGTCTCCGACGACATCCGCCAGCTCTACACCGACACCCTCGACAAGCTCGGCATCCAGTGGACCCACTGCACCCGCAACGGAAACCCGTACAACATCTCCGTCGCCCGCCGCGCCTGCGTCGCCCTCATGGACACCCACGTAGGCCCCAAGTACTGACCCCGCAATATGACCCGTCACTGCCTGCCCCGCCCCCGACTGGGAGCTGCCCCAAATCCCGAAGGAAGTGTTGACCCGCAGCAAGAGGCGGGGCGATCTTCGGCCGCATGACTCCCATGAACCGACGAGGTTTCGTCGTCGCGGCTGCCGGTGCGGCTGCGGCGGCTGTTGCGCTCAATCCGCAGTCCGCTGCCGCACTGGGTGCGAGTGGCGGTGGCACTGCGACGGATGCCGCTGATTTCGACGCCGCTGACAAGGGGTTCATCGCCGCGCTGGAGCCGGGCGTGGTGAGGAATTCGGCCGGCACTGTGGTGTGGGACAACGATGCGTACGACTTCCTGAAGAACGACGCGCCGAAGTCCGCGAACGCGAGCTTGTGGCGGCAGTCGCAGCTGACGCGGAAGCAGGGGCTGTACAAGGTCACGGACCGGATTTATCAGGTCCGTGGGCTGGACCTCTCCAACATGACCATCGTCGAAGGCGACACCGGGATCGTCGTCATCGACCCGCTCATCTCCGCGGAGACGGCCGCCGCCGCGCTGAAGCTGTACCGCGATCACGTGGCCGACAGGAAGGTCACGGGGCTGATCTACACCCACCCGCACGTCGATCACTACGGTGGCTGCCGTGGCGTACTGCCGGACGGGGCCGGGGACGTGCCCATCCTCGCGCCCGAGGGGTTCATGGAGCACGCGGTCTCCGAGAACGTGTACGCGGGTACGGCGATGACCCGGCGCTCGATCTACATGTACGGCGCTCAGCTCGACAAGGGGCCTGCTGGGCAGATCGGGTGCGGTCTCGGGCAGAGCATCTCGACCGGCACCATCGGGCTACTCGAACCGACGACGTACATCTCCGCGACTGGGCAGCGGGAGACGGTCGATGGTGTCGTTATGGAGTTCCAGATGACGCCGGGGACGGAGGCGCCGGCCGAGATGAACTTCCTGTTCCCCGAGTTGCGTGCGGTCTGCATGGCGGAGAACGCGACGCACACGATGCACAACCTCATCACCCTGCGGGGTGCGCAGGTTCGGGATGCCAAGCAATGGGCGGCGTATCTGACGGAGTCCATTGGGCGGTACGACGGTCGGGTGGATGTCGCGTTCGCGTCGCACCACTGGCCGACCTGGGGAAATGGCGACATTGTCGCGCTGTTGGAGAACCAGCGGGATCTGTATGCCTACATGCATGATCAGACGCTGCGGATGCTGAATTCGGGGATGACGGGGCGGGAGATCGCGGAGGAGTTCGTGCTGCCGCCCGCGCTGGCCGGCGTATGGGCGAATCACGGCTATTACGGGTCGCTGAGTCATAACGTGAAGGGCATTTATCAGCGGTACATGGGATGGTTCGATGCCAATCCGGCGCATTTGTGGGAGCATCCGCCGGTCGCCGAGGCCAAGCGGTATGTGAAGGCGCTCGGGGGGATGTCGTCGGCCGTGTCGAAGGCGCGTGGGTTCGTCCGTGATGGTGATCTGCGGTTTGCCGCGACGTTGCTGAATCACTGTGTGTTCGCCGAGCCTGATGCCGAGAAGCCGAAGCAGCTGCTGGCGCAGGTCTACGAGAAGCTGGCCTATGCCGCTGAGAACGCGGTGTGGCGGAACTTCTATCTGACGGGTGCGATGGAGTTGCGGGAGGGTGTGAAGCCGCCGTCGACGACGAGTGACAGTTCGGATGTGAAGGCTGCGCTGTCGGTCGACCAGTTGATCGACGCGATGTCGGTGCGGGTGAATGGGCCGAAGGCCTGGGATCTGGATCTGGCGATCGACTGGTATCTGCCGGGGCAGCCAGGGCAGGGAAAGTACTGGCATCTGCGTCTGAAGAACGGGGTGTTGACTCACACCGTCGATGCGAAGGCGAGTGCTTCCGCCGGGCTCACGCTCACCATGAACAAGGTGCAGTTGCTTCAGCTGCTGGCCGGGAAGGGGTTGGGGTCCATTCAGACGTCCGGTGACACCAGCCTGCTCACCAAGTTGTTCTCGGTGATCGTGACGCCTACCGCCGACTTCAACATCGTGACTCCGTAGGAAATGGGCCCCTCTTGAAGCTTGCTTGATGCTTAAAGAGGGGTCCTTTGCGTCCCATGACGTCCTACTTGGGGCTGTCGTCCTCGCCGATGTGGTGGACGCGTACGAGGTTGGTCGAGCCGGAGACTCCGGGCGGGGAGCCGGCCGTGATGACGACGATGTCGCCTTTTTGGCAGCGGCCGTATTTGAGGAGGAGTTCGTCGACCTGGTCGACCATGGCGTCGGTGGAGTCGACGTGGGGGCCGAGGAAGGTTTCGACGCCCCAGGTGAGGTTGAGCTGGGAGCGGGTGGCGGGGGTGGGGGTGAAGGCGAGGAGGGGGATGGGTGAGCGGTAGCGCGAGAGGCGGCGGACGGTGTCGCCGGACTGGGTGAAGGCGACGAGGAACTTGGCTCCCAGGAAGTCGCCCATCTCCGCTGCCGCTCGGGCGACGGCGCCGCCCTGGGTGCGGGGTTTGTTGCGTTCGGTCAGGGGCGGGAGGCCCTTGGCGAGGATGTCTTCCTCGGCGGCTTCGACGATGCGGGCCATGGTCTTGACGGTCTCGACGGGGTATTTGCCGACGCTGGTCTCGCCGGAGAGCATCACGGCGTCCGTACCGTCGATCACCGCGTTCGCCACGTCCGAGGCCTCCGCGCGTGTCGGGCGGGAGTTGTCGATCATCGAGTCGAGCATCTGGGTGGCGACGATGACCGGCTTGGCGTTGCGTTTCGCCAGTTTGATGGCGCGCTTTTGGACGATGGGGACCTGCTCCAGTGGCATTTCCACGCCCAGGTCGCCTCGCGCGACCATGATGCCGTCGAAGGCGGCGACGATGTTGTCGATGTTGTCGACGGCTTGGGGCTTCTCCACCTTGGCGATCACCGGGAGGCGGCGGTTTTCCTCGTCCATGATGCGGTGGACGTCTTCGATGTCGCGGCCGCTGCGGACGAAGGAGAGGGCGATGACGTCGAAGCCGGAGCGTAGGGCCCAGCGGAGGTCTGCTTCGTCCTTGTCGGAGAGGGCGGGGACGGAGACGGCGACGCCGGGGAGGTTGAGGCCTTTGTGGTCGGAGACCATGCCGCCTTCGACGACGGTGGTGTGGACGCGGGGGCCGTCGACTGCGGTGACTTCGAGGGTGACTTTGCCGTCGTCGACGAGGATGCGTTCGCCGGGGGTGACGTCGGTGTTGAGGCCGGAGTAGGTGGTGCCGCAGGTTTGGCGGTCGCCTTGGGTGCCTTCTTCGACGGTGATGGTGAAGGTGTCTCCGCGTTCAAGGAGTACGGGGCCTTCGCTGAAGCGGCCGAGTCGGATCTTCGGGCCTTGAAGGTCGGCGAGGATGCCGACGCTGCGGCCGGTCTCGTCGGAGGCCTTTCGTACGTGCCGGTAGCGCTCCTCGTGTTCGGCGTAGGTGCCGTGGCTGAGGTTGAAGCGGGCTACGTCCATTCCGGCTTCGACCAGGGCTTTGATCTGGTCGTATGAGTCGGTGGCGGGGCCCAATGTACAGACGATTTTTGCTCGGCGCATGGTTTGAGCCTAGGCCTTACCGGCGGGTAGAGAATTGGTCGTGCGTGACTACTCAACAACCTTTACGTGAAGCCTTATTGACAACAGTTGAATTGTGCGCCGGGGTGCTCGGATGAGCACGGTGGGGTTTTGGCGCACCCCGGCTGTATTTACGCACGGAGAAATGGTGCTGCCCGCTTCGGCTACAGCTGGGGTGGTGCCATGGTGAATCGGGCGTTGACCTGGGCGTAGACGTGTTGGCGTTGGGGTTCGAGGTCGAGGGGTGGGGCTTCGTCGTCGTGGGCGCCGCCGGTGAAGGACCTGGTGCGCAGGGTGCGGGCGGTTTGGGCTTCGAAGGCGTAGGGCTGGGCGTTCTCGGCTCCGATGTCGGCGAGTTCGACGAGGGCGGTGAGGGTGGTGCCGAGGGCTTCGGCGTATTCGCGGGCGCGTTGGACGGCTTCGCGGACTGCTTGTTGGCGGGCTGTGCGGTGGGCGGGTGAGTCGGGGCGCAGGGCCCAGGAGGGGCCGTCGACTTGGGTGACGTCGAGGTCGGCGAGTCGTGTGGTGAGTTCGCCGAGTGCGGTGAAGTCGGTGAATTCGGCGGTGATGTGGACGCGGCCGTAGTAGTGGCGGATGCGTTCACCGCGGCCGCGTTTGGTGAGTTCGGGTGTGATGGAGAAGGCGCCGGTCTCGACGCGTTCGACTGCGTCGCCGTAGGACTTGACGACGTCGAGGGCGGTGGTGTTGCGGCGGGTGAGGTCGGCGAGGGCGTCTCGTTTGTCGGTGCCGCGGGCGATGACGGTGATGCCGATGCGGGCGATTTCGGGGTCGACTTCGAGGTGGGCTTCGCCGCGGACGGCGATGCGTGGGGATTCGGGTGTTCCGTAGGGGGTTGTGGGTTGGGGTTCCTCGGGGGTGGTGTCCGGGGTGGGGGTCATACGTCCCACTCTGTCACTGGGCGGGTTGGTTCTGGGTGCCTACAGGTCATCAGATCGAAACCTCCTGGACCTGTTGCGGTGGTGGTGGGTGGGTCAGAATCTACGCGCGTCGTTGACCTTTTCCCTAGGAGCCATAGACATGCCGTTGAACCGCCGGAAGTTCCTGAAGAAGTCCGCTGTGACGGGTGCGGGGGTCGCGCTCGCCGGGGCGGCCGCGGCTCCGGCGGCGCAGGCTGCCGAGTCCGTGGCGGGTGTGAAGGCCCCGAAGCGGTATTCGCTGACGGTGCTGGGTACGACGGACCTGCACGGGCATGTCTTCAACTGGGATTACTTCAAGGACGCGGAGTACACGGACAAGGCGGGCAACGCGCAGGGTCTGGCGCGGATTTCGACGCTGGTGAACGAGATCCGTGAGGAGAAGGGCCGCTGCAACACGCTGCTGCTGGACGCGGGTGACACGATCCAGGGCACCCCGCTGACGTACTACTACGCGAAGGTGGACCCGATTACCGCCAAGGGCGGTCCGGTCCACCCGATGGCGCAGGCGATGAACGCGATCGGGTTCGATGCGGCGGCGCTCGGCAACCACGAGTTCAACTACGGGATCGAGACGCTGCGGAAGTTCGAGTCGCAGTGTCGTTTCCCGCTGCTGGGTGCGAACGCGCTGGACGCGAAGACGCTGAAGCCGGCGTTCCCTCCCTACTTCATCAAGAAGTTCCATGTGCCGGGCGCCCCGCCGGTGAAGGTGGCCGTGCTCGGCCTCACCAACCCGGGTATCGCGATCTGGGACAAGGCGTATGTGCAGGGGAAGTTGACGTTCCCGGGTCTGGAGGAGCAGGCGGCGAAGTGGGTGCCGAAGCTGCGGTCGATGGGTGCGGACGTGGTCGTGGTGTCGGCGCACTCCGGTTCGTCCGGCACGTCCTCCTACGGTGACCAGCTGCCGTACGTCGAGAATTCGGCGGCGCTGGTCGCTCAGCAGGTGCCGGGTATCGACGCGATCCTGGTGGGGCACGCGCATGTGGAGATCCCGGAGCTGAAGGTCACGAACACGGCGACGGGCAAGACGGTCGTGCTGTCGGAGCCGCTGGCGTATGCGGAGCGGCTGTCGGTGTTCGACGTCGAGCTGGTTTTCGAGAAGGGGAAGTGGACGGTCGAGTCGGTGGCGGCGTCGGTCCGCAACTCGAACTCGGTCGCCGACGACCCGAAGATCACCAAGCTGTTGAAGGACGAGCACGACGTGGTTGTCGCGTATGTCAACCAGGTGGTGGGCACGGCAACGGAGACGTTGACGACGGTTGAGGCTCGGTACAAGGACGCCCCGATCATCGACCTGATCACCAAGGTGCAGGAGGACGTGGTCAAGGCGGCGCTGGTGGGTACGTCGTATGCGTCGCTGCCGGTGATCGCGCAGGCGTCGCCGTTCTCGCGTACGTCGGAGATCCCGGCGGGGAACGTGACCATCCGCGATCTGTCCAGCCTGTATGTGTACGACAACACGCTGGTCGCGAAGTTGATGACGGGCGCGCAGATCCGGGCGTACCTGGAGTACTCGGCGCAGTATTTCGTGCAGACGGCGGCGGATGCCACGGTCGACGTGGAGAAGCTGACGAACGCGAACAGCCGTCCGGACTACAACTACGACTACGTTTCGGGTCTTCAGTACGACATCGACATCGCGCAGGCGGCGGGTTCGCGGATCAAGAACCTGACCTACAACGGTGCGGCGCTGGATGACGCGGAGCAGTTCGTGCTGGCGGTGAACAACTACCGGGCCAATGGTGGCGGTGCGTTCCCGCATGTCGCTTCCGCCACCGAGGTGTGGGCGGAGTCGACGGAGATCCGTACGCGGATCGCCGAGTGGGTGACCGCGAAGGGCGCGCTCGACCCGAAGGAGTTCGCTTCGGTGGACTGGAAGCTGACGCGGGACGGCACGCCCGTCTTCTAGCGGTCCGAAGGCCTGAAGGTCGGGAGATGAAGGCCTGAAGGTCGGGAGATCCAGAGGTCCAGCGGGGATACGTCCACGGTGTCGGCGATGGTTTTCGCGTCGGCGCCGTGGACGCTGCTTTTTCCCTTTTGCTTACCTTCCCTCGACGAGGGGGGTGAGTGTGCGGGCGGTGTCGCGGGCGGTGGGGATCTGGGGGTGGGGGTCGAGTCCGAAGGTGGTGAAGGCCGTTCGTCCGGGGAGGGGGTAGGGGTCTTTGCCGGTGAGGGAGTTGAGGATGGTGGCGCTGCGCCAGGCGGCGAGGCCGAGGTCGGGGGCGCCTACGCCGTGGGTGTGGAGTTCGGCGTTCTGGACGTGGACGTGGCCGGTGACGGAGGGGTCGAGGACGAGGCGGAACTGGTCGTCGATGCGGGGGCGTTCGGAGCTGTCGCGGCGCAGGTAGGGGTCGAGTCCGGCGAGGATCTGGCCGAGGGGGCGTTCGCGGTAGCCGGTGGCGAGGACGACGGCGTCGGTGGTGAGGCGGGTGCGGGCGCCTTGTTGGACGTGTTCCAGGTGGAGTTCGACTTGGGTGGTGGCGACGCGTCCGGCGGTGCGGACGGTGACGGCGGGGGTGAGGACGGCGTCGGGCCAGCCGCCGTGGAGGGTGCGGCGGTAGAGCTCGTCGTGGATGGCGGCGATGGTGTCGGCGTCGATGCCTTTGTGGAGCTGCCATTGGGCGGCGACGAGGCGGTCGCGTACGGGTTCGGTGAGGTGGTGGAAGTAGCGGGTGTAGTCCGGGGTGAAGTGTTCGAGGCCGAGCTTGGAGTACTCCATGGGGGCGAACGCTTCGGTGCGGGCGAGCCAGTGGATTTTCTCGCGGCCCGGGGGGCGGTTGCGCAGCAGGTCGAGGAAGACTTCGGCGCCGGATTGTCCCGCGCCGATGACGGTGATGTGTTCGGCGGTGAGGAACTGTTCGCGGTGCTTGAGGTAGTCCGCGGCGTGGATGACGGGCACGCCGGGGGCTTCGACGAGTGGTCTGAGCGGTTCGGGGATGTGGGGGGCGGTGCCGACGCCGAGGACGATGTTGCGGGTGTAGGTGCGGCCGAGGGCTTCGGCTTCTCCGTCGGTGTCGAGTTGGGTGAAGTCGACTTCGAACAGGGTGCGTTCGGGGTTCCAGCGGACGGCGTCGACCTGGTGGCCGAAGTGGAGTCCGGGGAGGCTGTCGGCGACCCAGCGGCAGTAGGCGTCGTATTCGGCGCGCTGGATGTGGAAGCGCTCGGCGAAGTAGAAGGGGAAGAGTCGTTCGCGGGCTTTGAGGTAGCTGAGGAACGACCAGGGGCTGGCGGGGTCGGCGAGGGTCACCAGGTCGGCGAGGAAGGGGACTTGGAGGGTGGCGCCGTCGATGAGGAGGCCGGGGTGCCAGTCGAAGCCGGGGCGTTGTTCGTAGAAGACGCTGTCGAGTTCGGCGAGGGGCTGGGCGAGGGCGGCGAGGGAGAGGTTGAAGGGGCCGATGCCGATGCCCACCAGGTCGCGGGGTGCTTCGGCGGCGGGGCGTGTGGGGGTGGGCGTCGGGCTCATTGGGGGGTGTGTCCTTCCACCAGTTTCAGGAGCGTGGCCAGGTCGCCCGGCCGGGTGTGGGGGTTGAGGAGGGTGGCTTTGAGCCAGAGGCGGCCGTCGAGTGTGGCGCGTCCGAGGACGGCGCGGCCTTGGTGCAGGAGGGTGCGGCGTACGGCGGCGACGGCGGCGTCGGGGGCTCCGGCGGGTCGGAACAGGACGGTGCTGATGGTGGGCCGGTCGTAGAGCTCGAAGCCGGGGTGGGCGGCTATGAGGTCGGCCAACTCGTGGGCGTGGGCGCAGACTTGGTCGACGAGGGCGCCGATGCCTTCTCTGCCGAGGGTTTTGAGGGTGACGGCGATTTTGAGGATGTCGGGGCGTCGGGTGGTGCGCAGGGAGCGGCCGAGGAGGTCGGGGAGTCCTGCTTCGGTGTCGTCGTCGGCGTTGAGGTAGTCGGCGCGGTGTTGCAGTACGGCGAGGTCGTGGGGGTCGCGTACGGCGAGGAGTCCTGCGGCGACGGGCTGCCAGCCGAGTTTGTGCAGGTCGAGGGTGACGGTGTGGGCGCGGTCGAGTCCGTCGAGTTGGGTGCGGTGGTGGTCGCTGAAGAGGAGGCCTCCGCCGTAGGCGGCGTCGATGTGGAGGCGGGCGCCGTGGGCGGCGCACAGGTCGGCGATGTCGGGCAGTGGGTCGATGAGCCCGGCGTCGGTGGTGCCGGCGGTGGCGGCGACGAGGAAGTTGCCGCGGGGGCCGGGCAGTTCGGTGAGGGCTTCGTCGAGGGCTGCGGGGTCCATGGTGCCGGCGGGGGCGGGGACGACGACGGGGTCGGGCAGGCCGAGCAGCCAGGCGGCGCGGTGCAGGGAGTGGTGGGCGTTGGCACCGCAGACGAGTTGTACCGCGCTGTGGGCTTCGCGGGCGAGGAGGAGGGCGAGTTGGTTGGACTCGGTGCCGCCGGTGGTGACGAGGGCGTCGCCTTGGGTGCCGTAGACCTCGTGGGCCAGGGCTTGGGTGACGAGGGTTTCCAGCTCGGATGCGGCTGGGGCCTGGTCCCAGGAGTCGAGGGACGGGTTGAGGGCGGCGGCGGCGAGGTCGGCGGCGGTGGCTACGGCGAGGGGTGGGCAGTGGAGGTGGGCGGCGCACAGGGGGTCGGCGGGGTCGGCGGCGCCTTCCGCGAGGGCGCGTACGAGGACGTGCAGGGCGTCCTGGGTTCCCTGTCGGGGCAGTACGTCGCCGACCGTGTCCCGTAGGCGGTGGGCCACTGCCTGCGGGCCTCCGGCGGGGAGTGGTCCTCCGCGTGCGGTGGCGCCCTCGCGTAGGGCGTCGAGGACGGTTTCGAGCAACGGCCGCAGTGCGTCGGGGCCTTCGGGTCCTGAGGCGAGGGGCGGCGTGCTCATGGGGTGTCCTCCGGTGGGCGCGCGGCAGGGGGAGTCCAAGCCTGTACGCATTTCGGGTCGGCGCGCCCGTATAGGACAACGATCCGACCCAAAAGGGGGTACTGCCGTACGGAGGAAATGTGTTGGGCAGGCGAAGGTGCTAGGCGTCACGCGCGTTTGTCGCCCCCGCCGCCCTTACCCGTCCCATCCCTGGGGGCTGCGCCCCCAGACCCCGCTGGGTAGTTCGTCGGCTGCGGGTCGGTGGGGGCTTGTCGCGCAGTTCCCCGCGCCCCTTAAGGGGCGCGGGGAACTGCGCAATCTTTTAGGGGGCCGGTGTTACGGCTCACGTACCCGCAATGCTCGGGCCAGGTCGTCGAGTTGGTCGGTGAGTTTGCGGCGGAGGGCGGGGGTGGGGTCGGCGTCGCGGAGGCAGGTCTCGCCGAGGGTGAGGGTCGAGGCGGAGATGGCGTGGACGGGGAAGGCCCAGCGTCCGGCGGCTTCGGCGATGGCGGGGCCGCGGCGGGCGGCGAGCGCTACGGCGTCGGGCCAGTACCGCTCGACGTACTCCCGTACGAGGTCGGCCTGTTCGGGCTGCCAGAAGCCTTGCGCGGTGGCGGTGAAGAGGTAGTTGGAGAGGTCGTCGGTGGTGAACATCGACTCCCAGGCCGCACGCTTGGCCGCCGGGTCGGGCAGCGCGGCCCGGCAGCGGGCGGCGCCTTCCTGGCCGGTGGCGCTGGGGTCCTGGACGAGTTCGGCGTCGATGACGGCGTCGTCGACGGCGCCGAGGACGGCGAGCCGGCCGAGGATGCGCCAGCGCAGCTCGGGGTCGAGTTCGGGGCCGCCGGGGACGGTGCCCTCGGAGAACCAGGCGCTGATGGTGTCGGGGTGGGCGGCGACGTCGATGAAGTGGCGTACGGCGGTGAGCCGCAGGCCGGGGTGGGAGCCGTCCTCGGTGCGGCGGATGAGGTCGCGGCACAGGTCGGTGAGGGTGGCGAGGGCGGCCGGGCGGTCCTCGGCGGTGAGGAAGCGGTCGGCTACGTGGGCGGTCGCGAAGGACAGGACGCCTTGGACGAGGGCGAGGTCGGTCTCGTGCGGGAGGTGGGCGCGGGCGGCGTCCACGTAGGCCATGGCGGGCAGTTCGCCGTCGCGTACGGCGTCGCGCAGGGCGTTCCAGACGACGGCGCGGGTGAGCGGGTCGGGGAGGCCGGAGAGGGCCGTACGGACGGTTTCGAAGGACTCGGGGTCGAAGCGGACCTTGGCGTAGGAGAGGTCGCCGTCGTTGAGGAGGAGCAGGGCGGGGCGTTTGCCGATCGCCTCCGGTTCGGCCTGGGGGACGTCGAGGTCGAGGCGTTCGCGGAGGGTGAGGCGGCTGTTGTCGGTGAGGTCCTGGTCGTAGACGCCGACGGTGATGCGGTGCGGGCGGCTGCCGTCGCGGCGCACGGTGAGTGTGTGGCTGCCGTCGGTGCCGGCCTCGGTCGTCGGGGTGAGGGTGTCGACGCCGGTGGTGCGCAGCCAGGCGTCGGCCCAGGCGTGCACGTCGCGTTCGGTGGCTCCGGCGAGGGAGTCGATGAAGTCGGCGAGGGTGGCGTTGGCGAACTTGTGGCGGGCGAAGTGGGTGTTGATGCCGGTGAGGAAGTCCTTCTCGCCGAGCCAGGCCACCAGTTGGCGCAGGGCGGAGGCGCCCTTGGCGTAGGAGATGCCGTCGAAGTTGAGCATGGCGGACGCGGTGTCGGGGACGGCTTCCGGGTCGGGGGCGACGGGGTGGGTGGAGGGGCGCTGGTCGGCGTCGTAGCCCCAGGATTTGCGGGCGACGCCGAAGTCGACCCAGGTGTCGGTGAAGCGGGTGGCTTCGGTGAGGGTCTGGTAGCCCATGTACTCGGCGAAGGACTCGTTCAGCCAGATGTCGTCCCACCAGCGCAGGGTGACGAGGTCGCCGAACCACATGTGGGCCATTTCGTGGGCGATGACCATGGCGCGGGTCTGCCGCTCGGTGTCGGTGACGGCGGAGCGGTAGATGAACTCGTCGCGGAAGGTGACGAGTCCGGGGTTCTCCATGGCGCCGGCGTTGAACTCGGGGACGAACGCCTGGTCGTAGGAGTCGAAGGGGTAGGGCTCCTCGAACTTCTCGTGGTAGCGGTCGTAGCAGGCGCGGGTGATGTCGAGGATCTCGTCGGCGTCGGCGTCCATGTGGGGGGCCAGGGAGCGGCGGCAGTGGATGCCGAAGGGGAGGCCGCGGTGCTCGGTGCGTACGGAGTGCCAGGGGCCTGCGGCGACGGCGACGAGGTAGGTGGAGATGAGCGGGGTGGGGGCGGCTTTCCAGCGGCCTTCCCCGAGGTGTTCGGTGACGCCGTTGGCGAGGACGGTCCAGCCGTCGGGGGCGGTGACGGACAGGTCGAAGACGGCCTTCAGGTCGGGCTGGTCGAAGGCGGCGAAGACGCGCTGGACGTCTTCCATGAACAGCTGGGTGTAGAGGTAGGTCTCGCCGTCGGTGGGGTCGGTGAAGCGGTGCATGCCCTCGCCGGTGCGGGAGTAGCGCATGGCGGCGTCGACGCGCAGCTCGTGCTCGCCGGCGGTGAGGCCGTCCAGGGGCAGCCGGTTCTCGTCGAGGGTCTCGGGGTCGAGGGGCCGGCCGTCGAGGGTGACGGAGCGCAGTTCGGCGGGCTTCAGCTCGACGAAGGTGTCCGCGTCGGTGCGGACGGTGAACCGGATGACGGTGCGGGAGTCGAAGGTCTCGTCCCCGCGGGTCAGGTCGAGTTCGATCCCGTAGTGGTGGACGTCGAGGAGCTTGGCTCGGGTCTGCGCTTCGTCGCGCGTCAGTACGGACATGAGGACATGCTGCCTGATGGGTCCGACAGCGCACAGGGGCGGTCCGGTACGTGGCGTATGTCCCCTGTGGATATGGCGTATGTCCTAGGCGGTTACGGGGTGCGGTCCTGTTGCAGCGTCTCGTTGCGGGGATCGCGCTGGACGGGGACGCGGGTGTCGGGGTGTGTGAGGGCGGGGTCGGGGGTGTGTTCCTTGATCAGGGCGCGCAGTTCGCGCACTTCGTGTTCCAGGCTCCGCTGGCGTTGGTGGGCGTCGTACAGGTAGCGGACCTTGGTGCGCAGGGCCCAGGGGTCGATGGGTTTCATGACGAGGTCGGCGACGCCGAGGTTGAAGGCGATGGAGGTGAGTTCGGCGTCCGGGCCGAAGCCGGTGAGCAGGATGATGGGGATGTGCTGGGTCTGTTCCAGGCGCCGCATGTAGCGGACGACGTCGAGGCCGCTGACGCCGGGCATGCGCACGTCGAGGAGGAGCAGCCCGACCTGGCCGCGCAGGACTTCCTTGAGCGCTTCGTCGCCGCTGGTGGCCCGCGCGGCCTGGTAGCCCAGCGGGGCCAGGGCGCTCTCCAGGGCGTACAGCGTGTCCTCATGGTCGTCGACGATGAGGATTCTGGCATCCGACGGCATGGCCTGACGTCCCCTCGTTTGGACATACCAGCTTATGCCCGTACCGACTCACGACGTGAGCCCGTGGTTGTGTCAGGTGGGTCTGGGGAGTGCTCGACAGCGAGTGCTCGGCAAGGAGTGCTCAGGATGCACGCCCGGACGGCCCGGTGTCACTCCCCCGGTCGGGCCGTGCCGTTCCCGGTGCCGTCCGCGATGCGCTCGTGGTGGCGGATGACCTCGGCGATGATGAAATTCAGCAATTTTTCGGCGAAGGCCGGATCCAGCTTGGCGTTCTCGGCGAGGCGGCGCAGCCGGGCGATCTGGTGGGCCTCGCGGGAGGGATCGGCGGGCGGCAGCTGGTGGGCGGCCTTGAGGTGGCCGACCTGCTGGGTGCATTTGAAGCGCTCGGCGAGCATGTGGACGACGGCGGCGTCGATGTTGTCGATGCTGTCGCGCAGCCGGTCGAGTTCGGCGCGGACGGCGGGGTCGACTTCCTGGGGCTTGCTGGTGGTCATGACATCCAACCCTACGGGGCGTGCGGGGGCTCGATCATGGGTGGATCGTCGGGGTCGGGGATCTGGTTGCTCCAGCCGCCGGGGACGGTTCGGCCCTGCTGGTCGCGGAAGCGGACGGGGGCGATGCCGACGCGGCGGGTGAAGAGGCGGGAGAAGTAGGCGGGGTCGTCGTAGCCGACGCGGCGGGCGACGGCGGCGACGGGGAGTTCGGTGGCGGCGAGGAGTTCTTTGGCGCGGCCCAGGCGGATGCCGAGGAGGTAGTCCTTGGGGCTGCATCCGGCGCGGCGGCGGACGGCGGTGCGCAGTTCGGCGGGGGTCATGCCGTGCCGGGCGGCGTGTTCGGCGACGGACAGGGGCTGGAAGGCGTCGCGGGCGAGGGCCTGGAGGACTTCGTCGCCGTCGGGGGCGAGGTCGGCGCGGGCGCGGCGCAGGGCGACGAGGAGTTCGTGGACGGCGGCGCCGGTCTCCACTTCCAGGAGGGGGTTGCCGCGGCGGGCGGCGCGGGCGATGCGGCCGACGACGGTGCGGGCGGCGCCCGCGTCGGCGAGGGGGACGACGGGCCGGTCGGGTTCGATGTAGCCGAGTTCGGTGTACGTGGCTGTCGCGGGTCCGGTGAAGTCGACGAAGCACTCGTCCCAGCTGGGGTCGGGCCCGTAGTGGTGTGGTGTGCCGGGGGTGAGCCAGATCAGGGCGGGCGCGGTGACGGGGTGGCGGTGTCCGTCGGGGGTGCGGTACCAGCCGCTGCCCGCGCTGATCACGACGGCGACGTGGTGGTCGAGGGTGCGGGGTCCGACGACGGGCAGTTCGCCGTACTGGAGGCCGACGCCGAGGCAGGCGAGTCCGAGGCGGTGGTGGGCTGGAGCGGGGGTGAAATAGCGCATCCAGGTGTGGTACATGCCGTTTCCTCCTGCCCGGCTCGGTACTGCTTGCGTCCAATCAGCGACGATCTTTGTCCATGGACGTGACCGACCGCCAGGGGTGATCGTGTGCCCATGAGCGAGTTCACGGTGGGGGACACGGATTTTCTGCTGGACGGACGCCCGGTGCGGCTGCTGTCGGGCGCACTGCACTACTTCCGGGTGCACGAGGAGCAGTGGGCGCACCGGCTCGGGATGCTGCGGGCGCTGGGGCTCAACTGTGTGGAGACGTACGTTCCGTGGAATCTCCATGAGCCGCGCTCGGGTTCCTTCCGGGATGTCCAGCAGCTGGGCCGTTTCCTGGACGCGGTGCGGGAGGCTGGGCTGTGGGCGATCGTGCGGCCTGGCCCGTACATCTGCGCGGAGTGGGAGAACGGGGGGCTGCCGCACTGGCTGACGGGGAAGCTCCGGACGCGGGACGAGGAGTATCTGGGGCAGGTGCGGCACTGGTTCCACCATCTGCTGCACGAGATCGTGCCGCGGCAGATCGACCGCGGCGGGCCGGTGCTGATGGTGCAGGTCGAGAACGAGTACGGCAGCTACGGCTCGGACCAGGTGTATCTGCGGTGGCTGGCGGACCTGCTGCGGGCCGAGGGGGTGAGCGTGCCGCTGTTCACTTCGGACGGGCCCGAGGATCACATGCTCACCGGCGGTTCGGTCCCCGGCGTCCTGGCGACCGCCAATTTCGGCTCCCACGCGCGCGAGGCGTTCGCGACGTTGCGCGGGCACCGGCCCGTGGGCCCGCTGATGTGCATGGAGTTCTGGTGCGGCTGGTTCGACCACTGGGGCGCCGGCCATGTCGTACGGGATCCCGGGGACGCCGCGGACGCGCTGCGGGAGATCCTGGAGTGCGGGGCGTCGGTCAATCTCTACATGGCGCACGGGGGCACGAACTTCGCGGGCTGGGCGGGTGCCAACCGGGGCGGCGGCGCCCTGCACGACGGCCCGCTGGAGCCGGACGTCACCTCCTACGACTACGACGCGCCGATCGATGAACTCGGGCGCCCCACCGAGAAGTTCTGGCGCTTCCGGGAGGTCCTCGCCGAGTACGCGGACGGGCCGCTGCCCGATCTGCCTCCACTGCCCTCGCCGCTCGGGGCGTCCGGGCCGGTCGCCCTTCGGGAATGGGCCTCCATGGACACCGTGCTGGAGTCGGTGGGGGGTGCCGGCGGCGAGTACCCCGTGCCGCCGACCTTCGAGGAACTGGACGTGGACCGGGGCCTGGTCAAGTACGAGGTGACCGTGCCGGGTCCCCGGCAGCCGTATCCGCTCATGCTGCGCGGGCTGCGGGATCTGGCGGTGGTGTACGTCGACGGTGCGCGGGCCGGGGTGCTCACCGAGGAGGAGCCTCAGCTCAAGGAGCCGGTCGCGGGGCACGCGCGCGTGGAGCTGTGGGTGGAGTCCCTGGGGAGGGTCAACTACGGGCCGCGCACGGGTGAGCCGAAGGGCATCACCGGGGGTGTGCTGCACGAGCGGCAGTATCTGCACGGGGTGCGGGCGCGGGGGCTGCGGCTGGACGCGCTGGACGATGTCGGGCGGGTGCCTTTCGCGGGGCTCCCGGGGGACGGCGCCCCCGGTCTGTACCGCGGCACCGTCGAGGTGCGCGGCGCCGGGGACGCCCTGCTGGAACTCCCGGGCTGGACCCGGGGGTTCGTGTGGATCAACGGGTTCAATCTGGGGCGGTACTGGTCGGTCGGTCCGCAGCGGGAGTTGTACGTTCCCGGTCCGGTCCTGCGTGAGGGCGTGAACGAGGTGTGGGTGCTGGAGCTTCAGGAAACCTCGTTCACTTCGAACGAGTCCAGTGAGAACTCCGCCGAGCCGTCGTCCCCCACCTTGCGCAGCCCGACCCAGGCCTCGCCCTCACCGGGTGCGGTGAACTCGTAGGCCAGCTCGGCCGGTTCGGTGGCGGCGGGAAGGCCGGCGCGGTCCAGTTCGGTGGTCGTCGCGCCGTGGTCGGCGGCGGTGATCCAGGCGTACTGCCCGGCCTTCTCGTTCTCGTAGCGGAAGGTGACCCGGTAGCGCTTGCCCGGCTCGAACCGGACCGTGTGCGGGAGGGTCCGGTAGACCAGGCCGTCGTTCTCGCCGCGTGACTTGAGGGACTGCGAGCCGTCGATGACGTCGTCGATCGCCTTGCCGTTCCAGCCGCGCTGGGTGAACGGGGCGTGCCGCTGGGCGATATGGGTGCGCGGGTCGGTGGAGCCGCCCGCGTCACCCTTCACGAAGGGGCCCCATCCCTGGGGGACGTTCTCGAAGTCCTCGAAGACGAGCGCGCCCTGCTTCGAGGGCTGCCGTGCGGGCACGACACGGACGTTGTCGAACCGCACGCGCGCGTGCCCGGCGTCGGCGTGCAGGGTGAGGTCGACCCGGCCGCCGCCCTCGGGCACGGTGAAGTAGGTGACCATCCGCTGGAAGCGGGTGCCGTGCTTGCGGTCGGCGGCGACGTAGTTGCCCGCGGTGGAGGTCTTGGTCCAGTTGTCGGCCGTGACACCGTCGGCGGTACGCACCTGGAGACAGGCTCTGCGGGTGTCGTCCGCGCTCTCGCCGACCTCGACCTGGACGGAGGCGGCGTACGGGCCGGGCTTGAGGCGGGTGAGCCGCTGGGTGACGGTGGCCGCGCCGCCGGAGGCGATCACCAGCTCGTAGTCGCCGAGGTCGCTGAGCTGGACGGAGGCGGGGCCGCTGACCCTCCAGCCTTTCAGGGAGCCGGAGTTGAAGCCTGGGTCGTGGAGAGGGGTGGCCTGGCCCCAGGCGGGGTCGGGGGTGTCGGGGACGCGGGTGCGGTGGAGGACGTACGGCTGCTTGGGCGTGGCGTCGAGGGTGACCTTGCCGTCGCGTACGGGGATGTACGTCTGGAACACCCGGCCCTGGTCGGTGAGCCGATATAGGGCGATGCGGGCAAGGCCCTCCCAGGCGCGCGGGAGCTGCCAACTGGTGCTGCCGCCCTGGGGGTTGTAGTGGTAGAGCTTCGTGGGCCGCTTCGGCTCCCAGGGCAGGAGGTAGCTGCCGTCGTCGTAGACGAGCCGTCCGTCGGTGGTGATGCGGCGGGTGCCGTCGGCGTCGGAGACGGATATGGACCCCTCGAAGGTGATCTCGTGGTCGGTCCACGTCCTGACCGGGAACGCCTGGAGGTACTTGGCGGGCAGTGAGTGGGCCCAGAGGAGGTCGTAGAAGTAGGTCCAGTCGGTCTTGCCGGTCCAGCCCTCGAAGTTGCCCATGCGGGCGATGCCGAGCAGGGTGGGCCACTTGTCGGCGAAGACGTCCTTCTGGTGGTTGCGGATGAAGCGGATGAGCTGGGAGTTGATGCCGCGGGAGGTGTCGGGGCCGTAGTCGGTCTCGGTCGCCCAGTGCGACCAGAGCGAGGAGCGCTCCAGGCCGTGGCCCCATTCGGAGGTGACGTGCCAGCCCTGGTCGCGCAGGGCGCGCTGGAGGCGGTCGGAGGTCCAGCCGGACTCGCGGAAGACGTCGATGTAGAGGGAGTTCAGGGCCGGGTCCGCGTCGCGTCGCAGGTCCGCGAAGCGCTGGGCGATGTCGCCGGAGACGAGGTCGCGGCGCTGGTCGATCCGGTAGGACTGGTCCAGCCAGTCCCACTGCTCGTTGGTCTTGTCGACGAGGGTCTCGGAGAAGGCGTGGGCGACGGGGTAGGACTCGGTGGCGTTGACGTGGACGGCGAAGTCGCTGTTCCACTTCCT
The DNA here is from genome assembly GCF_036347135.1 of Streptomyces sp. NBC_00775. Taxonomy (NCBI): domain Bacteria; kingdom Bacillati; phylum Actinomycetota; class Actinomycetes; order Kitasatosporales; family Streptomycetaceae; genus Streptomyces; species Streptomyces sp. NBC_00775. The sequence continues at coordinate 8,073,828 of NZ_CP108938.1, read as the reverse complement.
GCCTTCCCTGACGAGGGTGTTGAGGTCGTCGAGGCCGCCGGCGCGCTGGTTGTAGTTGCCCGCGTAGTCGGGGTGCGCGGAGTCGTGTCCTTCGGACTGGTAGCCCTTGAGGAGCGTGAACTGCCGTAGTCCGTCGGTGGCGAGGGAGATCCGCTTGACGTTGTCGAGGGTGGCGAGGAACGGATTGGTGGCCTGCGAGGCGAAGTTGAAGGGGATGTGCGGGACGACGCGCAGATGGGTCTCGTCGGCTCCGAGCGGGGTGACCATGATGTCGCGGAAGGCGATCGCCGCGTCCTGCCAGTCGATCACGCCGTCGCCGTTGCGGTCGCCGGTGACGATGACCGTGGCGTATGGGAGGGGTTCGGTGTCGGTCGCGGTCGCGGCGCGGTGGGTCCACTGGCCGGGGGTGAGCTGGGCCTTGACGTAGCCGTCCTTGCGGACGGTCTGGCGCCAGAGGCGGCCGTTCTCCCAGGTGGTGCCGTCGGCGCTGACGGGCTTGTCGTAGACGGTGTTCGTCTCGACGGCGCCCGCGAGTGCGTGGTGCGCGACGACGGCGTACGCGCATCCGGTGGCGGTGTCGGCCGGGCTGTCGGCGGTCGGGGTGAGCAGGGTGTCGCCGCTCTTGGACTTGTCCAACTGGATGCGTGCGGCGAGGAGTTGGGCGCCGGGCTGGTCGCTGCGGACGGAGAGCAGGGCGAGGCCGGGGATGCGGAGGGTGCCGACGGGGAGGGCGCCGGTGTCGGCGATCTCCGTGACACGCCAGGTGACTTGATGGTCCGTCACCGTGATCTCGATGTCGATGGTGGTGCCGCCGTCGAAGGCGAGGCGGTACGCGACCGCGGTGTCGCCGGCCGTGGCGGTGACCGTCGGGGTGCGCAAGGCGTCGTCGATGAGGACGGAGGTGACCTCGTCCTCCTGGCCGTGCAGGACGGCGCCGGTGGCACGGTCGGTGTAGGAGACGATCCGCGGGAAGGCGGCGGCGACGCGGACTTCGAGGGCGCCGGAGCGGATGGTGATGTCTTCGCCGGAGGCGGTGGCCGCCGAGGCCGCGCCGGGCGTGCCGAGCGCGGCCCCGATCCCGACGGCGGCGCTCGCCGCGACGACGGCACGGCGGGTGGGGGCGAAGGTGTCCGAGGGCATGGCTGAGGGCTGCAAGGCTCTCCTCCCGGGGGCGGTGTTCCGTGCCGTCAGCGTGCGGCGCGTGGGGTCGGTGTGCCCATGGACAAAGGAGGGAGAGCAGTTGGACTAACGGGACTGGCGGCCGGGAGAGCCCGGAAAGCCGGGGCAGGCGCAGCGGGGCACCCGCGACCGGGGTCACGGGCGCCCACACCGTCAGACGTACGTGCGACGGCCGCGGCGCCTACAGTCCGGACGCCGCCCGGGCTATGTCGGCCGCGAACGTCGAGACCTCGCTGTACACCCCGGGGTACCCGGGCTCCGCGCAGCCCTGGCCCCAGCTGACGATCCCGACCTGGATGTAGGCACCCGTGTCGTCCTTGCGGAACATGGGACCGCCGGAGTCGCCCTGGCAGGTGTCGACGCCGCCCTGCTGGACGAATCCGGCGCAGATCTCGTCACCGGGGACGAGATCGCTGCCGTACGCCTGCTGACAGGTGGCGTCGTCGACGAAGGGGACGGTGGCCTTGCGCAGGTAGCGCTGCTGGCCGCCGCCTTCGCGGGTGGCGCCCCAGCCGGCCACGGTGAAGTTGCCGTTGTTGTACGCGGTGGTGGTGGCGATCTTCAGGGTGGGCTGGCTGATCGGCGTGGCGAGTTTGATCAGCGCCCAGTCCTTGCCCTTGCCGTTGTAGCCGGGCGCCTGGAGCACCTTCGTCGACTTGACCTTGATCGCACTGCTGCTCTGCAGGTCGACGACGCCGGCGGTGGCGGTGATGGAGGTGTTGCTGCCCGAGCCGTCCACACAGTGCGCGGCGGTCAGGACGATGTTCGGGGCGTACAGGGCGCCGCCGCAGCCCATGGACAGCCGCACCATGAACGGGAACTCGCCCTGCGCGGCGCGGGTCCCGCCGACGACGGGCGCGGGCGCGGCCTGCGCGGACAGCGGTTGGAGGGACACCGCGGCGAGCGTGACCGCTCCGACGGCGAGCACTCTTCTGATGACGCCGGACTTCTTGGGAGACTTCAACGTGCTTCCTCTCGTGGGGGGTTGAGCGCGAGGCGAGGGCCTGCCGGCATGGCCCGCCGGAGTGGCCCTGCGGCAGCCATGGCATGCCCCTGCCAAGCTGGTGGGGATTATGGGGACCCTCGCGCACCCCGGGCAAGGGCCGCATTCCGGCCAGACAGGGCACGGCGCGCCCGCGCACCCCCGCCGCCGGGAGGAACCCGGCTTAGAGTGGAAGCCAGTGCTGTGGAATCCAGTGCTGGCGTCTTCAGGGGGTGCGGACGTGGCGAACGGCGGACCCGTCGAGCACGGCTACCCGCATCTGGACACGGTGCGGGCGTCGATCACCGCGCTCTACAAGCGGCTCTCGTACGACACCATCCGCACCTTCGCGACCAGCGTGGCCCCCGTCGACGTGGCCTTCGCCGACACCGACGACCTGCACCTGGGCGCGCAGCGCGTGGCCCGCGAGATGGTGCGGCACTACCGGCTGCCGGACGCCCGGATGATCATCGGCTTCCGCGAGATGACCCACGCGGCGAACGTCGAACTCGCCGCGGGCCCCGAGTACTTCATCGAACTCAACGACCGCTTCCGCACCCACCGCAGGGACATCGGCGCCGCCCTCGCCCACGAGGTGATGCACGTCTATCTGCACCGCCTCGACCTCTCCTTCCCCGGCACCCGCGACAACGAGATCCTCACGGACACGGCGGCGACGTATCTGGGCGCGGGCTGGCTGCTCCTCGACGCCTACCGCGAGGACGCGGCCTCCTCACAGAAGCTGGGGTACCTGACGCCGGAGGAGTTCGGGTACGTCCTCGCCAAACGCGCCCTCGTCTTCGGTGAGGACCCCTCGATCTGGTTCACCAGCCCGCAGGCGTACACCGCGTACACCAAGGGCATGGCACAGGCCCGCCACGACGAACAGCAGCCCCCGCTGACCGCCGCCGGCTGGACGGGCCGCCGCCGCTACGCGAAGGACCGCCGCCACGCCCAGGACCACCACACCCCCGGCCCCCACCTCGGCGTCCCCTACGCCTTCACCCCCCACGGCCGCGGTCCCCTGCACGTGTCCTTCCCCTGCCCCACCTGCCACCAGCGGATCAGGGTGCCGGTGCGCGGCCGGGTACGGGCACGGTGCGCGCTGTGCCGGACGGTGCTGGAGTGCGACACGTAGAAGGGTGAGCACGTAAGGGGTGAGCTCAGGGCTGAGCACGTAAGGGGTGAGACAGAACACCCCAAAAGGCTTTGCCTCCCGGGTCCTTCGCGAGCGAGGGTCGAAGGATGAGCACGAACGACCCCGCGGCGCGTCTCTTCACCGCTGTGTACGAGGGTGACGAGGACGCGGTCGTACGGCTGCTGCGCTCCGGCGCGAGTCCGGAGTCGGTGGACGAGGACGGCCAGACGGCGCTGTATCTGGCGGCGGTGAGCGACCAGCCCGGCATCGTACGACTGCTGTTGGCGACCGGCGCCGCCCCCGACCGGCTGAGTCAGGCCACGGACGCTCCGCTGTGCGGCGCGGCCTGCGGCGGCCATACGGCGGTCGTCCGTGCCCTGCTGGCGGCCGGGGCGTACCCGGACACGGTGGAGGCGTTCGGCTTCACGGCCCTGGCCTGGGCGGTGCGGCGGGGCCACGCTCCGGTGGTGGAGGCCCTTCTCGGGGCCGGCGCGGACCCGGACCGTCCCGGTCCCACCGGTGAGCCGCCGCTGGTCGCCGCCGCGCGGCGGGGGTCGCTGGGGTGCGTACGGGCGCTCCTCGCCCAGGGAGCCGAGGCGAGGTCCGAGGCCCTGGCGGAGGCCCGCCGCTGGGTTCCCCTGGACGTGGAAGCCGAACTCCGCGCGGGCCTGGAACAGATCCACGGCCCGGGCCACGAGTCGGTCACCCATCGCTACCCGGAGGACAGCGGCATCACCATCGAGGTCCAACTCCTCGACACGCAGGGCCGCCCCTTCGCCGGCAACGACCAGCAGACGGCCCATGCCGAGATAGCCGCGCTCCTGCGATCGCCCCTGGGCCACCCGCCCCAGACCACATAGGCCGGTTCTTCGGCTGCGGGCGGGTGGGGGTTGCTCGCGCAGTTCCCCGCGCCCCTTAAAAGAACCCGGGGCGGACCGGCGGTCTTTTTAGGGGCGCGGGGAACTGCGCGAGCAACCCCCACCGCCCCGCACCCGACGAACAACCCAGTCTTTTCAGGGGCGCGGGGAACTGCGCAATCTTTTAGCGGGGCCTGGGGGCGCAGCCCCCAGGCCCCGCCGATCGCACTACCGCGCCCCGTACACCGCCCCCGGAATCTCCGCCTCCGCCAGCAGCTTCAACGTCGTCTCGCCCGCCTCCGACGGCGTCCACCTCGCGCCCTTTTCCGCGGTCGGGCCCGGCCGCCAGCCCTCCATCACGGTGATCCGCCCGCCCTCGGTCTCGAAGACACGGCCGGTGACGCCCGCGCTCGCGGCCGAGCCGAGCCAGACCACCAGTGGTGAGACGTTCTCGGGCGCCATGGCGTCGAAGCCGGAGCCGGGGGCCGTCATGGTCTCGGCGAAGGTCTGTTCGGTCATCCGGGTGCGGGCCGCGGGAGCGATCGCGTTGACCTGGACGCCGTACCGCCCCATCTCGGCGGCGGCGACGAGCGTCAGCCCGATGATCGCGGCCTTGGCGGCGCTGTAGTTGCCCTGCCCGACCGATCCCAACAGCCCTGCTCCGCTGCTGGTGTTGACGACTCGGGCCTGTGGTGTCCGGCCCGCCCTGGTCTCCGCCCGCCAGTGCGCCGCCGCGTGCTTCAGCGGCAGGAAGTGCCCTTTGAGGTGGACGCGCAGCACGGCGTCCCAGTCGTCCTCGTCGAGGTTGACCAGCATCCGGTCGCGCAGGAACCCGGCGTTGTTGACGAGGGTGTCGAGACGGCCGTACGTCTCCAGGGCGGCGCCGATGAGGGAGGCGGCGCCCTCGGTCGTCGCGATGTCGCCGCCGTGGGCCACCGCCTCGCCGCCCGCCGCGCGGATCTCGTCTGCGACCTGCCGGGCGGGACTGTCCGGTCCCGGTGTGCCGTCGAGGCCGACCCCGAGGTCGTTGACGACGACCCGCGCGCCCTCGGCGGCGTACGCGAGCGCGTGGGCCCGGCCGAGTCCGCGGCCCGCGCCCGTGACGATCACGACTCGCCCCTCACACAGCAGCCGTGCGCTCATCTCAGTTCTCCTTGTTGGCAGTTGCGGCATCGAGGAAGGCGGGCCGCTCCCCGCCCCCGTGGACGAGCAGCGAGGCCCCGGTGATGTACGCGGCGGCGTCGGAGGCGAGGAAGACGGCTGCCTCGCCGATGTCGGACGGCTGGGCGAGGCGGCCCAGCGGGACGGTGCGCGCGACGGCGACGATGCCGTCCTCGCCGCCGTAGTGCAGGTGGGCCAGTTCGGTGCGGACCATGCCGACGACCAGGGTGTTGACCCGGATGTCGGGGGCCCATTCGACGGCCATCGAGCGGGCCAGGTTCTCCAGGCCCGCTTTGGCCGCCCCGTAGGCCGCCGAGCCGGGCGACGGCCGTGTTCCGCTCACGCTGCCGATCATCACGATCGAGCCCTTGGTCCGCCTGAGGTGTTCGTAGGCGGCGATCGAGGCGGTGAGCGGAGCGGTGAGGTTGAGCTCGATGACGCGTGCGTGCCGTGCCGCGTCCGCCTCGGCGAGGGGCCGGTAGGGCGCGCCGCCCGCGTTGTTGACCAGGACGTCGAGCCGGGGCAGCGCGTCGAAGAAGGCGTGCACGGCGGCCGTGTCGCGCAGGTCGACGGGCACGAAGCCGATTCCCTCCACCGGCACTTCGGGCGGCCTGCGCGCGCAGACGACGACGTGTGCGCCCGCTCGTGCGAACGCCCGTGCGATGCCGGCCCCGACGCCGCGGGTGCCGCCCGTGACGACGACGGTCCTGCCTCCGAGATCCAGGTTGTCCACAGGGCCTCCCGCGCGGATGCAATCGCTGCTAGCTTCGAGATGTGCCTAACAAACGTTTGGTGGAAAGGTAGCTGATGCGCCCATGGGTGTCTCCACCTCGTCCCCGGAAAAGGGGATTTCCGTCGTCACGGTCGACTTCCCGCCGGTGAACGCGCTGCCGGTGCGGGGCTGGTTCGACCTGGCCGACGCCGTCCGCGCGGCGGGCCGCGACCCCGGGATCCGCTGTGTCGTGCTGACGGCGGAGGGGCGCGGTTTCAACGCGGGCGTCGACATCAAGGAGATGCAGCGGGCCGCCGAGAACAGTGGGGCCACCGGGGGCCATCACACGCTCATAGACGCCAACCGCGGCTGCTTCGAGGCCTTCGCCGCGGTGTACGAGTGCGAGGTGCCCGTCGTCGCGGCGGTGCGGGGCTTCTGTCTGGGCGGCGGGATAGGGCTCGTGGGGAACGCGGACGCGATCGTGGCGAGCGAGGACGCGACCTTCGGGCTGCCCGAACTCGACCGCGGCGCGCTCGGCGCGGCCACGCATCTGGCCCGGCTGGTCCCGCAGCACCTGATGCGCGCCCTGTACTACACCTCGCGCACCGCGACCGCGGCCGAACTGCACGCGCACGGCTCGGTGTGGAAGGTCGTGCCGCGCGAGGAACTGCGGGCGGCGGCCCTGGAGCTGGCGCGCGAGATAGCCGCCAAGGACGGGCAGCTGATCCGCCTGGCCAAGGCCGCCATCAACGGCATCGACCCCGTCGACGTCCGCCGCAGCTACCGCTTCGAGCAGGGCTTCACCTTCGAGGCGAACCTCAGCGGGGTCGCCGACCGCGTCCGCGACACCTTCGGAAAAGCCGGAAAGATCGGAAAGGAGGGGGCTGAAGAGTGAGCGACAAGACCATGACTCCCGACGAGGCGGTCTCCCGGCTGCGCGGCGGGATGACCCTCGGCATCGGCGGCTGGGGCTCGCGCCGCAAGCCGATGGCTCTGGTGAGAGCGCTGCTCCGCACCGGGATCACCGATCTCACGGTGGTCTCGTACGGCGGCCCGGACGTGGGCCTGCTCGCCGCCGCGGGACGGATACGCAAGCTCGTCACCGCTTTCGCGACGCTCGACTCGATCCCGCTCGAACCGCACTACCGGGCGGCGCGCGAGCGCGGCGCCTTCGAGCTGATGGAGGTCGACGAGGCGATGTTCATGTGGGGGCTGCGCGCCGCCGCCAACCGGCTGCCGTTCCTGCCGGTGCGGGCCGGCATCGGCTCGGACGTGATGCGGGTCAACCCCGGCCTGCGGACGGTCACTTCGCCGTACGCCGACGGGCCCTCGGGGATACGGGAGGAGTTCGTCGCCATGCCCGCCCTGCGCCTGGACGCGGCCCTGGTCCACATGAACCGCGCGGACCGCCTCGGCAACGGCCAGTACCTGGGTCCGGACCCGTACTTCGACGACCTGTTCTGCGAGGCCGCGGACACGGCGTACGTCTCCTGCGAGCGCGTCGTCGACACCGCGGAGCTGACCAAGGAGGCCGCGCCGCAGACGCTGCTGCTCGACCGGTCGAGCGTGACGGGCGTCGTCGAGGCCCCGAACGGCGCCCACTTCACCTCGTGCGTACCCGACTACGGGCGCGACGAGGCCTTCCAGAAGCTGTACGCCACGACGCCGTACTCCGAGTTCGCCGAGCGCTTCCTCGGTGGCGACGAACACGCCTACCAGCGCGCCGTCCAGGCCTGGCGGAAGGAGCGGAGCCAGTGACCGCGACCCGTGCCGAGTACTGCGTGATCGCCTGTGCCGAGGCCTGGCGGGACAACGGCGAGGTGCTCGCCAGCCCCATGGGCCTGATCCCGTCCATCGGCGCCCGCCTCGCCAGGCGCACCTTCTCGCCCGACCTGCTGCTGACGGACGGCGAGGCGATGCTCGTCGGCCTCGACGGCACACCGGAGGGCTGGCTGCCCTACCGCCGGCATCTGACGATGGTCACCGGCGGCCGTCGGCACGTGATGATGGGCGCGAGCCAGATCGACCGCTTCGGCAACCAGAACATCTCCTGCATCGGAGACTGGGCCAGACCCACGCGCCAACTGCTCGGCGTGCGCGGAGCCCCGGTCAACACCCTCAACAACCCGACCAGTTACTGGGTTCCCAAGCACTCACCGCGCGTCTTCGTCGAGCGGGTCGACATGGTGTGCGGGGTGGGGTACGACCGCGCCGCCGCGGCGGGCCCGAGCGCCACGCGTTTCCACCGCGTCCCGCGCGTGGTGACCGACCTCGCCGTCCTCGACTTCGCCACGCCCGACCACTCGATGCGCCTCGCCTCGCTGCACCCGGGCGTCACGGTCGAGCGGGTGAGGGAGGCGACGGGCTTCGAGCTGCACGTCCCCGACCAGGTGCCGTACACGCGTGAACCGACGTCACGGGAGCTGGAGTTGATCCGTGAGGTCATCGACCCCCAGGGCACCCGGAACCGCGAGGTTCCCGTAGCGGGAAAGGCCGGGCTCTGATGGAGACCGCGCTGACCCGGCTCGTCGGAGTCCGCCACCCGGTCGTGCAGACCGGCATGGGCTGGGTGGCGGGCCCCCGCCTGGTGTCGGCCACGGCGAACGCGGGCGCACTGGGCATCCTGGCCTCCGCGACGATGACGCTCGACCAACTCCGGGACTCTGTACGGGAGGTAAGGTCCCGCACGGACCAGCCGTTCGGAGTGAATCTGCGCGCCGACGCGGGGGACGCGGGCGACCGTGTACGGATCATCATCGACGAGGGCGTGCGCGTCGCGTCCTTCGCGCTCGCTCCCTCGCGCGAGCTGATCGCCGAACTGAAGGACGCGGGCGTGGTCGTCATCCCTTCCGTCGGGGCGCGGCGGCATGCCGAGAAGGTCGCCGCATGGGGCGCCGACGCGGTGCTCGTGCAGGGCGGCGAGGGCGGCGGGCACACCGGTGAAGTGGCGACGACCGTACTGCTGCCGCAGGTCGTGGACGCGGTCGGCATCCCGGTCGTGGCGGCGGGCGGCTTCCACGACGGGCGGGGGCTGGTGGCGGCGCTGGCGTACGGGGCGGCGGGCATCGCCATGGGCACCCGTTTCCTGCTCACCTCGGACTCGACGGTTCCGGACGCGGTGAAGGCGAAGTACCTGGCGGCGACAGTCAAGGACGTCACCGTCACCACGGCCGTGGACGGACTCCCGCACCGCATGCTCCGTACGGACCTCGTCAGCTCCCTGGAGAAGTCCGGCCGTACGAAGTCCCTCGTCCGGGCCGCCCGCCGGGCCGCCGGCTTCCGGAAGCTGTCCGGGCTCTCCTGGCCGCAGATGATCCGCGACGGGCTCGCGATGAAGCACGGCAAGGACCTGTCCTGGAGTCAGGTGCTGCTCGCGGCCAACGCGCCGATGCTGCTGCGTGCGTCGATGGTCGAAGGGCGCACGGATCTGGGGGTGATGGCGGCCGGGCAGGTGGCCGGGGTGATCGACGAACTCCCCTCGTGCGCCGAGCTGGTGGAGCGGATCATGGTTCAGGCAGAGGCGGTCATCAGTGGATTTTCCGCCCTGTCCGACCGCGAGGGTGTTTGAATCGCCCGCATGTATCAGACGATCAGACAGCCTTGGGGTCTCAGTGTGTTCGGCACGGGCAGCGTGCAGGCCGAGCCGCAGCTCGCGCGCCTGAAGCTGGCCGTGGACCTACTCGCGCCGACGGCGGACAAGGCCTTCGACAAGGCGGGCACGGCGGTGTCCGCGCTGCGCGAGACCCTGCGCCGGCACGGCATACCCGACGCGAAGGTGTCGGGCTCCCGGCTCTCGCTCAAGTCCGCGTACGACGGATACGGCGCTGACCGCAAGTTCCTCGGCTACCGCTGCATGGCGACGTTCACCATCGAGACCACGAACCTGGACGCGCTGCAGCAGCTGATCGTGGACGCGGTGAACGCGGGCGCGAACCACGTCGACGATGTCCTCTTCGACGTACAGGACAAGTCCGCGCTGCGCGACGAGGCCCGGCGCAGAGCGGTCGAGGCGGCCCGCCGCAAGGCGGGGGTCTACGCGGAGGCCGCCGATGTCTCGCTGGGTCCGGTGGTGCACGTCGAGGACGTGGATCCGGAGTCGGTCACGCCCTACCGCGGCCACGGCCAGAATGCCGGCGGCGCGGGCGGCGGCGACCTCGCACCGGGCATGGTGGAGGTCGCGGCCGCGGTGTGGCTGGGCTTCTCGCTGACCCGCTAGAGCTCTTGCGGACCTGGGCCCCTGGAAGGACTCGGGCCCGGGAAGCCCCGGGTTCGGGGCGGCGGAGGTGTCAGAGCCGTTCGATGATCGTCACGTTCGCCTGGCCGCCGCCCTCGCACATCGTCTGGAGGCCGAAGCGACCGCCGGTGCGCTCGAGTTCATGGAGCAGGGTGGTCATGAGCTTCACGCCCGTGGCGCCGAGGGGGTGGCCGAGGGCGATCGCGCCGCCGTTGACGTTGACCTTGTCGGGGTCGGCGCCGGTCTCCTTGAGCCAGGCGAGGACGACCGGGGCGAAGGCTTCGTTGATCTCGACGAGGTCGATGTCGTCGAGGGACATGCCGGTCTTCTTCAGGGCGTACGCGGTGGCCGGGATGGGGGCCGAGAGCATGCGGATGGGGTCCTCGCCGCGCACGGAGAGGTGGTGGACGCGGGCGCGCGGGGTCAGCCCGTGCTCCCGTACCGCGCGCTCGGAGGCGAGCAGCATCGCGGCGGCGCCGTCGGAGACCTGGGAGGAGCAGGCGGCGGTGATGGTGCCGCCCTCGACGACCGGGTTCAGGCCCGCCATCTTCTCCAGCGAGGTGTCCCGGCGCGGCCCCTCGTCGACGGTCACCTCGCCGTACGCCACCGTCTCGCGCGCGAACCGGCCCTCGTCGATGGCACGGATCGCCCGCTGGTGGGAGCGGAGGGCGAACTCCTCCTGGTCACGGCGGCTGATGCCCCACTTGGCGGCGATCAGTTCGGCGCCGTGGAACTGGTTGACGGGCCGGTCGCCGTAGCGCGCCCGCCAGCCCTCGCTGCCGGCGAAGGGACCGGCCGTCAGGCCCAGGGGCTCCGCCGCCTGGCGGGAGGCGAAGGCGATGGGTATCTGCGACATGTTCTGGACGCCGCCCGCGACCACCAGGTCCTGGGTGCCGGACAGCACCCCCTGGGCCGCGAAGTGCACGGCCTGCTGGGAGGACCCGCACTGCCGGTCGATGGTGACGCCCGGCACCTCCTCGGGCAGTCCGGCCGCCAGCCAGCAGGTGCGGGCGATGTCCCCGGCCTGCGGCCCCACCGTGTCCAGGCAGCCGAAGACCACGTCCTCGACGGCGGCCGGGTCCACACCGGACCGCTCGACCAGGGCCTTGAGGACATGCGCGCCCAGGTCGGCCGGGTGGACACCGCTCAGGCCTCCCTTGCGCCGCCCGACGGGGGTGCGGACCGCTTCGACGATGTAGGCCTCGGCCATGACAACTCCCTCACAGACATGGGTCATTCACGTACGGCGATCCCGTCGAGCACCATCGACAGGTACTGGCGGGCGATCTCCTCCGGGCTGTGCTGTCCGCCGGGCCGGTACCAGGACGCGGCGACCCACACGGTGTCGCGCACGAAGCGGTAGGTGAGCCGGATGTCGAGGTCGGCCCGGAAGACCTCGGCCTCGACGCCGCGCTCCAGGGTGCTCAGCCACGCCTTCTCGAAGTTGCGCTGCGATTCGGCGAGGAACGCGAAGCGCTGCTGGGCCGCGAGGTGCCGGGACTCCTTCTGGTAGATCGCGACGGCGGCACGGTGCCGGTCGATCTCCCGGAAGGACTCGGTGACCAGGGCCTCCAGGGTCTCCCGGGGGCCGAGTTCGGCGTCCAGGACGGTGTCGTACCCGTTCCAGAGCTCGTCGAGGAAGGTCCGCAGGATCTCCTCCAGCATCGATTCCTTGGAGTCGAAGTGGTAGTAGAGGCTGCCCGCGAGCATCCCGGCCTCGTCCGCGATCTTGCGTACGGTGGTGGCGTTGTAGCCCTGCTCGGCGAAGACCTCGGCGGCGGTGTCGAGCAGTTCACGGCGCCGCTCCGGCGAGGCGGTCACCTGGGGCTTCTTCTTGGTAGGCACGGGTCCATTGTGGTCCTCCGTGCCAAGGGACCACGCATGCCGGCCATTGCCTCGCGGCTAGGCATGCTGGCTGCTGACCGCGACGACTTCTCCGGTCATGTACGAGGAGTAGCCGGACGCCAGGAACACGATCACGTTGGCCACCTCCCAGGGCTCGGCGTACCTCCCGAAGGCCTCGCGCGCGGTCAGCTCTTCGAGGAGTTCGGGCGTGGTCACCTTCACGAGGTGCGGGTGCATGGCGAGGCTCGGCGACACGGCGTTGACCCGCACCCCGTACGCGGCGGCCTCGATCGCCGCGCACCGGGTGAGCGCCATGACCCCGGCCTTGGCGGCGGCGTAGTGGGCCTGGCCTGCCTGGGCTCGCCAGCCGATGACGGAGGCGTTGTTGACGACGACTCCCCCGCCGCCCTGCTCCTTGAGCAGCCGCAGGGCCGCCCTCGTACACCGGAACGTGCCGTTCAGCGTGACGTCGATGACCTTCGACCACTGCTCGTCGGTCATGTCGGTGAGGTCGGCGGTGCCGCCCAGGCCGGCGTTGTTGACGACTATGTCCAGGCCGCCGTGCAGACCGGCGGCCGTGTCGAAGAGGGCGTGGACCTGGTCTTCGTCGGTGACGTCGCAGGGCAGGGAGGCGACCCGCGCGGCGCCGAACTCCTCGGTGAGCGACTGCTCGCTCTCCTTGAGCCTGCGCGCGTGGGCGTCGCTGATCAGCACGCGCGCGCCCTCCTCCAGGAACCTGCGTGCCGTGGCCCCGCCGATACCCGCTCCCGCCGCGGCGGTGATCACGGCGGAGCGCCCCTTCAGCAGCCCGTGCCCGGGTACGTACGCCGGGCTCTCGACGTCGCTCATGACTCCACGCTAACCTACCAAACACTTGTTAGGGAAGGCTCAGAAGGTTGTCACCGAACGTCGTCCCCGAAGGGTGCCGCCGATGGATCTCACCCACTCCGCCGCCGACGAGGCGTTCCGCGCCGAGGCCCGGGCCTGGCTCGACGCCCATGTCCCGTCCGTCCCGCTCCCCTCGCTGGAGACCGAGGAGGGTTTCGCCGCACACCGCGCGTGGGAGGCCGAACTGGCCGCGGACCGCTGGTCGGTGGTGTCCTGGCCCACGGAGTACGGCGGCCGGGGCGCGGACATCGTCCGGTGGCTGGTCTTCGAGGAGGAGTACTACGCGGCGGGCGCGCCGGGCCGGGTCGGCCAGAACGGCATCAGCCTCCTCGCGCCGACGCTCTTCGACCACGGCACACGGGAGCAACGCGCGCGCGTGCTGCCGCCGATGGCCACGGGCGAGGTCATCTGGGCACAGGCATGGTCCGAGCCCGAGGCCGGCTCCGACCTGGCCTCCCTCACCTCCCGCGCCGTGCGCACGGACGGCGGCTGGCTGCTCGGCGGGCAGAAGACCTGGTCGTCGCGGGCCGCGTTCGCCGACCGCGCGTTCGGCCTGTTCCGCAGCGAGCCGGACACCCCGAAACCCCACCAAGGCCTCACCTACCTGATGTTCGACCTGCGCGCACCCGGCGTGACCGTCCGCCCGATCGGCCGCCTGGACGGCAAACCGGCCTTCGCGGAGCTCTTCCTGGACGACGTCTTCGTCCCCGACGAGGACGTGATCGGCGAGCCGGGCCAGGGCTGGCGGGTCGCCATGTCGACAGCGGGCAACGAACGGGGGCTGACGCTGCGCTCACCGGGCCGTTTCCTCGCCGCCGCCGACCGGCTGGTGGACCTCTGGCGCACGCACTGCGACCCCTCGGACACGGCCCTGCGCGACCGGGTGGCCGACGCCGTGATCGGCGCCCGCGCCTACCAATTGTTCACGTACGCGAGCGCCTCCCGCTTCCTCGACGGCGAGAGCATCGGCCCGGAGTCCAGCCTGAACAAGGTCTTCTGGTCCGAGTACGACATCGCGCTGCACGAGACGGCGCTCGATCTCCTCGGCCCGGAGGGCGAGTTGGCGGACACCGACTGGTCCGAGGGCTACGTGTTCTCCCTGGCGGGACCCGTCTACGCGGGCACCAACGAGATCCAGCGCGACATCATCGCCGAGCGCCTGCTCGGCCTCCCGAAGGGTCGCCGCTGATGCGCTTCCTCCTCGACACCGAACAGCGCGCCTTCGCCGCCTCCCTCGACGCGATGCTGACCTCCGCGCACACCCCTTCGGCTATCCGCGCCTGGGCCGAGGGCGACCACACCCCCGGCCTCGCCCTGTGGTCCCGCCTCGCCGACGCGGGCGTCTTCGCGCTGGCGATACCCGAGGCGTACGACGGAGTGGGCCCCCTGCCCGTCGAACTGGCCGTGGCGTTCGTCGAGTTGGGCCGCCATGGGGTTCCGGGTCCGCTGGTGGAGACGGTGGCGGCGGCCGCGCTGCTCTCCGGGCTCGACGAGTCGGGCCCCGCCAAGCGGCTCCTGCCGGCGCTCGCCTCGGGCGAGAGCGTCGCCACGCTCGCCCTGGCGGACTCCTACGCGCTCGACGCGGACGCGGCGACGGTCCTGCTCGCCGTGAACGGCGCCGGCCTGCGGCTCGCGCCTGGCCACGGCCCGGTGCGCCCGTCGGTGGACCGGGCCCGGCGGCTCGCCCGGCCGGAACCCGGCGGTGAACTCCTGGCCACCGGCCCCCAGGTCACCCGTGCCGCGGCCCACGCCCTGCGCTGGGCCCGTCTCGCCACCGCCGCGCAGGCCCTCGGGGCAGGGCTCGCGCTGCTCGACCGGACGGTGGCGTACGTCAGGCAGCGCACCCAGTTCGGCGTCCCCATAGGCTCCTTCCAGGCCGTCAAGCATCAGCTCGCCGACGCGAGGATCGCCCTGGAGTTCGCGCGGCCGCTCCTGTTCGGGGCCGCCCTGTCGATGACACCGGCAGACGTCGCCGCCGCCAAGGTCACGGCCTGCGAAGCCGCGTACGCCACCGCCCGTACCGCCCTCCAGCTGCACGGCGCGATCGGCTACACGGCCGAGTACGACCTCTCCCTCTGGCTCACCAAGGCCCGCGCCCTGCGCACCGCGTGGGGCAGCCCGGCCGAGTGCAGGGCGGCGGTCCTGGGCGGGCTCAGTGGTGATGGTCCTCGCTCGTGAGCTCCCGGTACTCCTCCACCGTCGGCTTCGGGATCTGCGTGTCCGGTCCGTACAGGGCCCGGGCCAGCCGGGCGCGCAGCCGCCGGGCGGGGCCGACCCGGCGGACCACGCCGTTCGCGTCGACGAGCGGTCCCACCTCGTACGGCGGCGCCTGCTCGTGCTGGGTGAGCGTGAACCGCTGTGCCGGCGTGAGCGGTTCGTGGACCTCGACGTACTCGCCGTGCGGGAGCCGCCTGATGATGCCGGACTCGCGCCCGTGCAGCACCTTGTCGCGGTCCCCGCGTTGCAGGCCCAGACAGATCCGTTTCGTCACGACGTAGGCGAGCGCGGGCCCGACGAAGACGGCGACCCGTACGAACCAGGTGATCGCGTTGATCGAGAGATGGAAGTGGGTGGCCCACAGGTCGTTGCCCCCGCCGACCAGCAGGACGGCGTACAGCGTCAGCCAGGCGACGCCGAGGCCGGTGCGCGTGGGCACGTTGCGCGGCCGGTCCAGGATGTGGTGCTCACGTCTGTCGCCGGTGACCCACGCCTCGATGAACGGATAGACGGCGATGGCGGTCATGATGAGCGGGAAGAGCGAGAAGGGGATGAAGACGCCCAGCTGGAGCGTGTGGCCCCAGGCGTTGATCTCCCATCCCGGCATCACCCGGATCAGTCCCTCGGAGAAGCCCAGATACCAGTCGGGTTGCGCGCCGGTGGTCACCAGGTCCGGCCGATAGGGCCCGAAGGCCCAGACGGGGTTGATGGTGGCGATCGCGCCCATGATCGACAGGACGCCGAAGACGAGGAAGAAGAAGCCGCCCGCCTTGGCCATGTAGACCGGCATGAACGGCATGCCGACGACTGACTTCTGGTCGCGGCCGGGCCCCGGGTACTGCGTGTGCTTGTGGTAGAAGACCAGGATCAGATGCGCGACCACCAGCCCCAGCATGATGCCCGGCAGCAGGAGCACATGGATGGGGAAGAAGCGCGAAATGATGTCGTGCCCCGGGAACTCCCCTCCGAAGAGGAAGAAGGAGAGATACGTCCCCACGACCGGGACCGACAGGATGGCGCCCTGCGCGAAGCGGACGCCCGTGCCGGAGAGCAGGTCGTCGGGGAGCGAGTAGCCGGTCAGACCGGTGATGAGGCCGAGCATCAACAGGGTCCAGCCGAAGAGCCAGTTGACCTCGCGCGGCTTGCGGAACGCGCCGGTGAAGAACACCCGCATCATGTGCACGAGCATCCCGGCGAGGAAGACGAGCGCCGCCCAGTGGTGGATCTGCCGGATCAGCAGGCCGCCGCGCACATCGAAGCTGATGTCGAGCGTGGACTCGTACGCCCGCGTCATGATGATGCCGTTCAGCGGCTTGTACGAGCCGTGGTAGACGACCTCGACCCCGCTCGGCTCGAAGAACAGGGTCAGATAGACGCCGGTCAGGATCAGGACGATGAAGCTGTAGAGGCAGACCTCGCCCAGCATGAACGACCAATGGTCCGGAAAGACCTTGCGCATGTTGGCCTTGGCCAGCGCGTAGATGCCCAGTCGCTCGTCGGCCCAGTCCGCGAGCCGCTCCCCCTTGCCGGTCTCGTCCGGCCGCCCGGCACGCGACGTCCCGACGGACGAAGTCCTGGCAGATGAAGTCCCGGCACTCGAAGTCCCCGTAGCCCGGCCTGAGTTGCTCTCTCGCACGCCCATGCACCGCTCCCCTCGGCCCACCAGGGTGGCATGCCACCTCGCCGAAGCCAACGGGGCGTCGTGATCCCGTCACTCAGTCCCGTGACATGAGACCGATGACGGCGATGCGGCCCGTCGCGTGCAGCACCGCGTCCTCGTCGGTCAGCAGCGCCGCGTCGTACCGTCCGAGGGTCAGCCCGGACAGCTCGGCGGTCCCGTCGAGCACGACGACCACTACGGCCGGGTCCGCGGGGAGGGTGAGGGGCGGCCGGGACTGCGTGATCGTGACGGCCGGGGCCGCCTCGCCGCCCCGGCGCCACATGACATTGAGGTTCACGACCGGGCCCCCGAGCAGGCGGCAGTCGGTGGGCAGGTCGCCGGGGAAACTCTGGGGCGCGTAGCGGGTGTCGACGCGACGGCGTTCGCCGCCGACGGTCAGGTCCATTCCCTCACCCTCGACCATGGTGAGGATCCGGTCCACCTCGGCGAACGCCGAGAACGGCCCGTCGGCGTCGACCTCGGCGAGGCTCACCCGCCACACGAAGTCGCCCATGTCCGCGCCCGCGGGCCACGCGGCGATCTCACGGGTCACCCCGCCGCCGTTCTTCCAGGGCACGGCGACCCGCCCGGCTGCGGGCAGCGGCTGTACGGTCACTGGACGACCCCCCGCGTCCGCGCCGCCGCCAGCCACTGCGGGAACTCGCCCACGAGCCGGTCGTACAGCTCCCCGTCGGACACCTTCCGCGGATCCGAACCGGCGTGGAAGAACCCGGCGTTGTCGAGGACCCGCTTCTGCGGCACCGCCAACTCGTCGAGTTTGCGCAGGAATTCGAACTGCCGGCTGTCCGGATCACCGAACCCGATGAACTGCCAGAACAGCGGAAGCTTCGCCGACTTGCACAAGTACCGTTCCGCGGCGAGCTTGTTGATCGGTCCGCCGTCGGTCTGGAAGACGACGAGGGCGGGGTCCTTGGAGCCGCTGTCGAGATAGTGGTCGATGACGGCGTCCATGGCGAGGTGGTAGCTGGTCTTGCCCATGTGCCCGAGCCCGGCGACGATCCCCTCGATGCGGCCCTGGTGGTTGTCGAGCGCGATATCGGTGACGGCGTCTATGTCCGTGGAGAAGAAGACGACCGGCACGGTTCCGTCGTCGTCGAAGTGGGCGGCCAGACCGAGCACCCGGTCGGCGAGCGCCTGCACGCTGCCGTCCTTGTAGTACTCCTTCATCGACCCCGAGTAGTCGACCACCAGATACACGGCGGCCCGCTGCCCGTTCAGCCCGTGCCGGGTGAGGGATACCCCCGCGCTCTTGTACAGACTGACCAACGCGGGCGCGGTCTCCTCCACCTTGGTCAGGCTGATTCCGGCCATGCGGGGCTCCCATCGCGCGAGGGTTGCGGAAACGCCGAGATTACGTCACCGCAGGCACCCAGGCACCCTCCGTCCCACCCGCACACCGGCGTTCGATATTTTGTTCGCCGCCGCCCCCATCGGCACTCCTGTCACCGTCACACAGTTACCTCCCGAGGAGCCGGCCGTGGAGCCCGAGTCCGCCGTCACCACCTGCTATCGCCATCCCAAGGTGGAGTCCCATGTGCGCTGCACGCGGTGCGACCGCTACATCTGCCCGGACTGCATGCGCGAGGCGGCCGTCGGCCACCAGTGCGTGGAGTGTGTGAAGGAGGGCGCGCGGTCGGTACGGCAGGCCCGCACGGCCTTCGGCGGCCGGATCTCGACGGTGCCCGTGGTGACGTACCTGCTGATCGGCCTCAATGTGCTGGCCTACGTGGCCGAGGTGGCCCGTCCGTCGGTGGTCGACCGGTTCGAGATGCTGGGCCGGGGCCTGGCGGGCCCGGACGGCGGGCACTACCTGTGGCAGTACCCGTACCCGTCGGTCCTGCGTCCCGAGGGGATCATCGACGGCGAGTGGTACCGGATGCTGACCGGCGCGTTCCTCCATCAGCCGCCCACCGAGGGCACGTTCGGGATCGCGCACATCGTGATGAACATGTTCGCGCTGTGGAACATCGGCCGGGTCGTGGAGGCCCAGCTCGGCCGGGCCCGCTACATCACCCTGTACCTGCTCTCGGCGCTCGGCGGCTCGGTCGTCATCCTGCTGACCGCGCCGAACGATCCCACGGTCGGCGCGTCCGGTGCCATCTTCGGCCTCGGAGCCGCGTACTACGTGATGGCCCGCCGACTGGGCGCGGACATGCGCAGCGTCAACCAGTTCATGGGGGGCCTGCTGCTCTGGCTGGTGATCTCGGCGTGGTTCGCCTCCTGGGAGGGCCACCTGGGCGGGCTGCTGGCGGGCGGTGCCGTGACGCTGGCCTACGCGTACGCGCCTCGCGACAGCCGCCGGGCTCTCCGCCAAGGGGCCGCGTGCGCGATGCTGTTGATGCTGCTGGTGGTCCTGGCAGTCGCCCGGACGTCCGCGCTGAAGAGCGGAGCGGTCTAGCCGATCCCTACGCTGGGCCCATGAAACGAGGTCGTCTCCTGCTGCTCGCGGTCCTCCCCCTCGTCGCGGCGGCGGTCTACTTCTTCACCCCCGGGCCCTCGGGCGCGGACGAGGCCGCCGGGCACCCGGGGGCCCGCCAGGACGCCGAGCGCACGGACGCCGAGGGCCTTGCCGCGCCCGACAAGAAGGAACTGGCCCAGCAGATCGTGGCGAGCGCCGAGAACTCCACGCTGGACTGGCGCAGCGCCTACTCCTACATCGAGGACATCGGCGACGGCCAGGGCTACACGGCGGGCCTCATCGGCTTCTGCACTGGCACCCACGACCTGCTCGTCCTGGTGGAGCACTACACGAAGGACCACCCGGGCAACGGCCTCGCCCGCTATCTCCCCGCCCTGCGCAAGGTCGACGGCACGGACGCGCACGAGGGCCTCGACCCGGGCTTCCCCGCGGCCTGGCGCGAGGAGGCCTCGGTGCCGGCCTTCCGCGCGGCCCAGGACGCCGAGCGCGACCGCGTCTACTTCGACCCCGCGGTCCGCCGCGCCAAAAACGACGGCCTCGGCACGCTGGGCCAGTTCATCTACTACGACGCCATGGTCATGCACGGACCGGGCACCGGCGCGACCGGCTTCTACGGCCTGCGCACCCGCGCCATGGCCCAGGCCGACACCCCCGCCGAGGGCGGCTCCGAGAAGGCCTACCTCGACATCTTCCTCGACATCCGCCGGGCGGCCATGAAGTCCGAGCACGCCCACCACGACACGACCCGCATCGACACGGCCCAGCGGAAGTTCTTGTACGACGGCAACCTGGACCTGCGTACGCCGCTGGAGTGGAAGGTGTACGGGGAGACGTACAAGGTGCCGTAGCAGCACGGCGCAGGGCCATAGCCGCACCTTCAAGCCCAGGCCGGCCCCTTCCAGCCCGTCCGGCGATTGAGGACGAGCCCTTAAGGCGATCATCCCCCGCAACCGCCGGAGGCACGACGCACCACGGCGCCCACCAAAGTCCGGTCGGGGACAAGGCAGGCGCCGCGTTCAGTTCCGTACGCCGTTGTACGGGACGTTTGTTGGGTGGAGCGTCAGACCATCAGGGAGCGGTCCGTCGGGCGGATCGGGGCCGGCAGGTCGCTCGCGCCCGTGAGGAAGCGGTCGACCCCGCGGGCGGCCGAGCGGCCCTCCGCGATGGCCCAGACGATGAGGGACTGGCCTCGGCCAGCGTCACCGGCGACGTACACGCCGGGGACGTTGGTCGCGAACTCGGCGTCGCGGGCGATGTTGCCGCGGGCGTCGAGCTCCAGGCCGAACTGGGAGACGACGCCGTTCTCGACGTCGGTGCCCGTGAAGCCCATGGCCAGCGTCACCAGCTGGGCGGGGATCTTGCGCTCCGTGCCCGGCTTCTGGGTCAGCTTGCCGTCGATGAACTCGACCTCGACGAGGTGCAGCCACTGGACGTTGCCGTCCTCGTCGCCCTCGAAGTGGGTGGTCGAGACGGAGTAGACGCGCTCGCCGCCCTCCTCGTGCGCGGAGGTGACCTTGTAGAGCATCGGGAACGTCGGCCAGGGCTGGCCCGCGTTCCGCTCCTCGCCCGGTCGCGGCATGATCTCCAGCTGCGTCACCGAGGCCGCGCCCTGGCGGTGGGCGGTGCCCACGCAGTCCGCGCCGGTGTCGCCGCCGCCGATGACCACGACGTGCTTGCCCTCGGCCGTGATCGGGGGCGCCACGTAGTCGCCCTCCTGGACCTTGTTGGCCAGCGGCAGGTACTCCATGGCCTGGTGAATGCCCTTGAGCTCGCGGCCGGGGGCCGGGAGGTCACGGGCGGTGGTCGCACCGGCGGCGATGACGACCGCGTCGTACCGCTTGCGCAGGTCCGTCGCCTTGAGGTCGCGGCCGATCTCGATGCCCGTACGGAAGCGGGTGCCCTCCGCGCGCATCTGCTCGATACGGCGGTTGATGTGCCGCTTCTCCATCTTGAACTCGGGGATGCCGTAGCGCAGCAGGCCGCCGATGCGGTCGGCGCGCTCGTACACGGCGACCGTGTGTCCGGCCCGGGTCAGCTGCTGGGCGGCGGCGAGACCGGCGGGGCCGGAACCGATGACCGCCACCGTCTTGCCCGACAGGCGCTCGGGGATCTGCGGGGCGACATCGCCCGTGTCCCACGCCTTGTCGATGATCGAGACCTCGACGTTCTTGATGGTCACGGCGGGCTGGTTGATGCCCAGCACACACGCGGACTCACAAGGGGCCGGGCACAGTCGGCCGGTGAACTCCGGGAAGTTGTTCGTGGCGTGCAGACGCTCGGACGCGGCGGACCAGTCCTCGCGGTACGCGTAGTCGTTCCACTCGGGGATCAGGTTCCCCAGCGGACAGCCGTTGTGGCAGAACGGGATGCCACAGTCCATACAGCGGCTGGCCTGCTTGGAGATGATCGGGAGCAGCGAGCCCGGAACGTAGACCTCGTTCCAGTCCTTGAGACGCACGTCCACGGGACGGGACTTGGCGACCTCACGGCCGTGGTTCAGAAAGCCCTTGGGATCAGCCATTGGTCGCCGCCTCCATCATCTTCTCGGTGATCTCGGACTCGGGGAGTCCGGCTCGCTCGGCGGCGTCCTTGGCGGCGAGCACTGCCTTGTACGTGCTGGGGATGATCTTGCTGAAGCGGTCCACGGACACGGACCACTCGGCGAGGAGCTTCTCGGCGACCGTCGAGCCGGTCTCCTCCGCGTGTCGGCGCACCACGTCGTGCAGCCACTGCTTGTCGGTGTCGTCGAGCTCCTCCACGGCGCCCGCGTTGCCGACGTTCACGTTGTCGCGGTTCAGGTCGATGACGTACGCGATGCCACCGGACATGCCGGCCGCGAAGTTGCGGCCCGTCTCGCCCAGGACCACCGCGTGACCGCCGGTCATGTACTCGCAGCCGTGGTCGCCCACGCCCTCGGAGACCACCGTCGCGCCGGAGTTGCGGACGCAGAAGCGCTCGCCGGTGCGGCCGCGCAGGAAGAGCTCGCCGCCCGTCGCGCCGTACGCGATGGTGTTGCCCGCGATCGTCGAGTACTCGGCGAGGTGGTCGGCGCCCCGGTCGGGACGGACGATCACCCGGCCGCCGGAGAGGCCCTTGCCGACGTAGTCGTTGGCGTCGCCCTCCAGGCGCAGCGTGACACCGCGCGGCAGGAAGGCGCCGAAGGACTGGCCCGCGGAACCCGTGAAGGTGATGTCGATGGTGTCGTCGGGCAGACCCGCGCCGCCGAACTTCTTCGTCACCTCGTGGCCGAGCATGGTGCCGACCGTGCGGTTGATGTTGCGGATCGCGACCTGGGCGCGGACCGGCTGCGCGTCGGTCGCGGAGTCCGCGGCGAGCGCGTCGGCGGCGAGCTTGATCAGCTCGTTGTCGAGCGCCTTCTCCAGGCCGTGGTCCTGCTCGATGACCTGGTGCAGCGCGGCACCCTCGGGCAGTTCGGGCACGTAGAAGAGCGGGGTCAGGTCCAGGCCCTGCGCCTTCCAGTGGGTGATCGCCCGGTCCACGTCGAGGTTCTCGGCGTGGCCGACGGCCTCTTCGATGGTGCGGAAGCCCAGCTCGGCGAGGATCTCGCGGACCTCTTCGGCGATGAACTTGAAGAAGTTCACGACGTACTCGGCCTTGCCGGCGAACCGGTCGCGCAGCACCGGGTTCTGGGTGGCGATGCCGACCGGGCAGGTGTCCAGGTGGCAGACGCGCATCATGACGCAGCCGGAGACGACGAGCGGCGCGGTCGCGAAACCGAACTCCTCGGCGCCGAGCAGCGCGGCGATGACGACGTCACGGCCGGTCTTCAGCTGGCCGTCGGTCTGCACGACGATGCGGTCGCGCAGGCCGTTGAGCAGCAGCGTCTGCTGGGTCTCGGCGAGGCCGAGCTCCCAGGGGCCGCCCGCGTGCTTCAGCGAGGTGAGCGGGGAGGCGCCCGTTCCGCCGTCGTGGCCGGAGATGAGCACCACGTCCGCGTGCGCCTTGGAGACACCCGCGGCGACCGTGCCGACGCCGACCTCGGAGACCAGCTTCACGTGGATGCGGGCCTGCGGGTTGGCGTTCTTGAGGTCGTGGATCAGCTGAGCCAGATCCTCGATGGAGTAGATGTCGTGGTGTGGGGGCGGGGAGATGAGGCCCACGCCCGGGGTGCTGTGCCGGGTCTTGGCGACCCAGGGGTACACCTTGTGGCCGGGCAGCTGGCCGCCCTCGCCGGGCTTGGCACCCTGCGCCATCTTGATCTGGATGTCGTCGGCGTTGACCAGGTACTCGGACGTGACGCCGAAGCGGCCGGAGGCGACCTGCTTGATCGACGAACGGCGCGCCGGGTCGTAGAGACGGTCCGCGTCCTCGCCGCCCTCACCGGTGTTGGACTTGCCGCCCAGCTGGTTCATGGCGATGGCGAGGGTCTCGTGCGCCTCGCGCGAGATCGAGCCGTACGACATGGCGCCGGTCGAGAACCGCTTGACGATCTCGGAGACGGACTCGACCTCGTCGATGGAGATCGAGGGGCGGTCCGACTTGAAGCCGAACAGGCCGCGCAGCGTCATCAGGCGCTCGGACTGCTCGTTCACACGGTCCGTGTACTTCTTGAAGATGTCGTAGCTGCCGGAGCGCGTCGAGTGCTGGAGGCGGAAGACCGTCTCCGGGTCGAACAGGTGCGGCTCACCCTCGCGGCGCCACTGGTACTCGCCGCCTATGTCGAGGGCGCGGTGCGCGGGCGCGATGCCCGAAGCCGGGTAGGCCTTGGCGTGACGCGCCGCGACCTCCTTGGCGATGACGTCGAGACCGGCGCCGCCGATCTTCGTGGCCGTGCCGTTGAAGTACTTCTCGACGAAGGCCGTTTCGAGGCCGACGGCCTCGAAGACCTGGGCGCCGCGGTAGGAGGCGACGGTCGAGATGCCCATCTTGGACATGACCTTGAGGACGCCCTTGCCGAGCGCGTAGATCAGGTTGCGGATGGCCTGCTCGGACTCGATGCCGGTCAGGAAGGTACCGGCGCGGACGAGGTCCTCGACGGACTCCATCGCCAGGTACGGGTTGACCGCGGCGGCGCCGAAGCCGATGAGGAGGGCCACGTGGTGGACCTCGCGGACGTCGCCCGCCTCGACCAGCAGGCCCACCTGGGTGCGCTGCTTGGTGCGGATGAGGTGGTGGTGGACGGCCGCGGTGAGCAGCAGCGACGGGATCGGCGCGTGCTCGGCGTCCGAGTGACGGTCCGACAGGACGATCAGCCGGGCGCCGTTCTCGATGGCCGCGTCGGCCTCGGTGCAGATCTCGTCGATGCGCGCGGCGAGGGAGTCGCCGCCGCCGGAGACCCGGTACAGGCCGGACAGGGTCGCGGCCTTCATACCGGGCATGTCGCCGTCGGCGTTGATGTGGATGAGCTTGGCCAGCTCGTCGTTGTCGATCACCGGGAAGCGCAGGGTGACGCTACGACAGGAAGCGGCCGTCGGCTCCAGCAGGTTGCCCTGCGGGCCCAGCGAGGAGCGCAGGGAGGTGACCAGCTCCTCGCGGATCGCGTCCAGCGGCGGGTTGGTGACCTGCGCGAACAGCTGGGTGAAGTAGTCGAAGAGCAGGCGCGGGCGCGCGGACAGGGCCGCGATCGGCGAGTCCGTGCCCATGGAGCCCAGCGGCTCACCGCCGGTGTTGGCCATCGGCGCGAGGATGATGCGCAGCTCTTCCTCGGTGTAGCCGAAGGTCTGCTGGCGGCGGGTGACCGAGGCGTGGGTGTGCACGATGTGCTCGCGCTCGGGGAGGTCGGAGAGCTCGATCTCGCCGGCTTCCAGCCACTCCGTGTACGGCTTGTCGGCGACGAGGGCGGCCTTGATCTCGTCGTCCTCGATGATGCGGTGCTCGGCGGTGTCGACGAGGAACATCTTGCCGGGCTGGAGGCGGCCCTTGCGGACGACCTTCGCGGGGTCGATGTCGAGGACGCCGACCTCGGAGCCGAGGACGACGAGGCCCTCGTCGGTGACCCAGTAGCGGCCGGGGCGCAGGCCGTTGCGGTCGAGGACCGCGCCGACCTGGGTGCCATCGGTGAAGGTGACACAGGCCGGGCCGTCCCAGGGCTCCATCATCGTGGAGTGGAACTGGTAGAAGGCGCGGCGGGCCGGGTCCATGGAGTCGTGGTTCTCCCACGCCTCCGGGATCATCATCAGCACGGAGTGCGGCAGCGAACGCCCGCCGAGGTGCAGGAGTTCGAGCACCTCGTCGAAGGAGGCCGAGTCGGAGGCGTCGGGCGTACAGATCGGGAAGACCCGCTCCAGGCCCTTGTCCCCGAAGAGGTCGGAGACCAGCTGGGACTCGCGGGCCTGCATCCAGTTGCGGTTGCCCTTGACCGTGTTGATCTCGCCGTTGTGCGCGACGAAACGGTACGGGTGGGCGAGCGGCCAGCTCGGGAAGGTGTTGGTGGAGAACCGGGAGTGCACGAGCGCGATCGCGGAGGCGAAGCGGCGGTCGGACAGGTCCGGGAAGAAGGGCTCCAGCTGACCGGTGGTCAGCATGCCCTTGTAGACGATCGTGCGCGCGGAGAGCGACGGGAAGTAGACGCCGGCCTCGCGCTCGGCGCGCTTGCGCAGCACAAAGGCCTTGCGGTCGAGGGCGATGCCCTCGCTGACGCCGTCGGCCACGAAGATCTGGCGGAAGACGGGCATCGTCGAGCGGGCGGTGGCGCCGAGCAGGTCGGGGGCGACCGGGACTTCGCGCCAGCCGAGGACGGTGAGGTCCTCGTCGGCGGCGATCGTCTCGATCTGTGAGACGGCGTCGGCGATGCCGTCCTCGGGGAGGAAGGCGATACCTACGGCGTAGGAACCGGCCGCGGGGAGCTCGAATCCGGCCACCTCACGGAAGAAGGCGTCCGGGACCTGGGACAGGATGCCCGCGCCGTCGCCCGAGTCGGGCTCGGCGCCGGTGGCACCCCGGTGCTCCAGGTTGCGCAGAACCGTGAGCGCCTGCTCGACCAGCGCGTAGCTCGCCTCGCCGGTGAGGGTGGCCACAAAGCCGACGCCACAGGCGTCGTGCTCGTTGCGGGGGTCGTACATACCCTGCGCAGCAGGGCGAGCATCCATGAAGGACCACTTCTGGCCATTCGTGGAGTGCTGGGACGGCTGGCGCGGCGTACGCATCGGCTCTCCCGTCGTCGTCGTGGCATATGACATCTGCCGAGGGACGACGTTGGCCCTCTGCTGGGGGTGCAAAATTTCGTGCAGGTTACATGATGGAGCGATTCCCGGTAACTGGATACACCGTTCCAACATGCGGACACCGCGGGGTCACGGCGGGGGTACCGCGCTCGGCGGTGGAAGGTAAGGGACCTAAGCGGACAGATCAGTGACCGTCGGCCCGGTTCGCGGCAGGCTTCGTCGCCCACCGCGAGTGGTGCGTGCAGGCCTCATTGCCCACAGCGCTTACGGCTCATGCCCGGTGGTTAAGCAATCGAAACCGCCGAGTAACGGCTACTTATGCAGTCCCTTGCATAGGTGCTCAGCGCATCATCCTACGGCGCCACCGAACAAGCTGCCCAGGACGTACGTCACACCCGCCGCCGCACCACCCAGAGCGAGCTGCCGGATCCCGCTGAACCACCAGGACCGCGCGGTCACCTTCGCCACCACCGCGCCGCACGCGAAGAGCCCGATCAGCGCGAGCAGCAGCGCGGGCCACAGGGCGGTCGCACCCAGCAGGAACGGCAGGACGGGGAGCAGGGCGCCGAGCGCGAAGGAGCCGAAGCTGGACAAGGCGGCGACGGTCGGGGAAGGCAGGTCGCCGGGGTCTATGCCCAGCTCCTCGCGGGCATGGATCTCCAGGGCCTGCTCGGGGTCGCGGGACAGCTGCCTGGCGACCTCCCGCGCCAGCTCGGGCTCGACACCGCGGGACTGGTAGAGCTCGGCGAGCTCGCGCTCCTCGTCCTGGGGATGCTTGCGCAACTCCCGTCGCTCGACGTCGAGTTCGGCCTCGACGAGTTCGCGCTGCGAGGCGACGGAGGTGTACTCGCCGGCGGCCATGGAGAAGGCGCCCGCGGCGAGGCCCGCGAGCCCGGTGATGACGATCGTCTGATGGGAGACGGACCCGCCGGCGACGCCGGTCATCAGGGCGAGGTTCGACACGAGCCCGTCCATCGCGCCGAACACGGCCGGGCGCAGCCATCCGCCGTTCACATCCCGGTGGGTGTGGTTGTCGCGGTGCGCCTCGTGCAGTGTCGCTTCGATCTCGATGATGGCCATCGGGTCCCCCAGGGCTCTAAGGTAAGGCTAACTTTAGACAAGTTCCACTATTCGACAACGCTGAACTTACGCCTTTCATTTCGCTCCCGCCAGCAAGGAAAGGCTGGGCTAACCTGCACCTTTACCGGATTACGCTCATCCGTGCGATTGCCTGCACAGATGTCGACCGGGTGACAGTGAGGCCCACGAGGCTCCTGTCAACCGCCAATGTGGGAGAGATCCGCAAAGGGTTCCGCGCGCTCGGTTCCGCGCACTGGCAGGGGCCCCGAGAGGAGAGGCACGTATGGCTTCCATCGCCTGCATTCCCTCGGTCCCGGCGCCCGGGGACGCCGCCGATCTCCGCGAACGGGCGCGCGGCGCGCTGCTCGGACTCGCCGTCGGGGACGCGCTGGGCGCGCCCGCCGAGAACATGAAGCCGTCGGAGATCCGTGCGAAGTGGGGACGGATCACGGGGTACGTCGCCGAGCACCCGGCCGGGACGGACGACACCGAGTACGCGATCTTCTCGGGGCTGCTGCTGGCCCGGCACGGCTCGGCGCTCACCGTGGCCCATGTCGAGTCGGCCTGGCACCAGTGGATCGCGGACCGCGACGAGGGCCCGTTCAAGGGTGCGGGCTTCAGCGAGCGCGGCACGCTGGAGAACCTGCGCCGGGGCCTTGCGGCGCCGATCTCGGCTCAGCACCGGCACGCCTGGAGTGACGGCCTGGCCATGCGCGCGGCCCCCTTCGGCGTCTTCGCGGCCGGCCGCCCGGCGGAAGCCGCGAGGCTGGTCGCCATCGACGGCTCGGTGAGCCATGACGGGGAGGGCATCTACGGCGGCCAGGCGGTCGCCGCGGGCGTCGCGGCGGCGATGGCGGGCGCCCCCACGATCGCGGTGGTCGCCTCCGCGCTCGCGGTGATCCCGGACGACTCCTGGACGGCCCGCTCCCTGCGCCGGGCGGTCGCGGTGGCCCACCGGGGCGAGCGCGCGGTCCGCTCGGCCGTCGTCATCGGCGGCTACCCGTGGACCGACCTCGCCCCCGAGGCCGTCGCCCTCGCCTTCGGCGCCTACGCGGCCGCCGACGGCGCCTTCACCGAGTCCGTGCTCACCGCCGTGAACATGGGCCGCGACGCCGACACGACGGCGGCGGTCGCGGGCGCCCTGGCCGGCGCGACACACGGCGCCTCGTCGATCCCGGCCGCCTGGGCAGCGGCCATCGGCCCGGCCCGGGGCAGCTGCCTCCCCTCGATGGAAGGCCACCACGTACTGGACGTGGCGGACCTGCTGACGCCGGGGGACGACGGGAAGTGGGGGGCCGGGAGACGCACCCGAGGTGCGGGCAGGGGTGGGGGCGCGGGTGGGTTCGTACGAGATCCGGGCGGCGAGTGGTCCCTCCCCGCCCCGGACGCGTACGCACTGCCCCACCCTGATGCGTACGCACTGCCCTACGCGCCTCCCCACGCGTTTCCCGACACGGACGCGAACGCGCTTCCCTACGCCGACGCGTACGTCCTCGCCGCCGATGACGACGAGGTACGACCGTGAGGCCCGGCCTGGTCGGAGACGAGCCCGGAGAGGGCACGGGCGAGGGAGCCGGCGCGGGGGCCACCCCTGCGGGGGAGGCCGTTTCGGCGACCCTCCTCACGGAGACACCTGGCACGGAGGGCACGGAGGAGCAGCCCCTCATGCCCACCCTCCTCACCGAGCCACTCGGCACGACAGGGCCCGGCACTGAGGAGCAACCCCTCACGGCAGCCCTCCTCACCGAGCCACCCGGCACTGAGGAGCAACCCCTCACGGCGACGCCTGCCACGGAGCCGCCCGGCACGGCGGCGCCCCTCGCGGCAGCGCCCGGCACGAAGCTGTCCAGCGCGGAGGAGCCTCTCGCGGGAGCGCTCAGCACGGTGCCGCCCGATGCGGCAGCCCCCCGCACGGCGACGCCCGTCGCGGCAGCGCCCCGCATGGAGGCACCCACCCTCACGGACCCCCGCACGGAGACACCCACCTCCACAGACCCCCGCACGGAGGTGCCCGCCCTCACAGACCCCCGCGCGGAGGCGCCCCCGCGCACGCGACTCCGTCGGATCGAGGGGCTTCTGCTCGGGCTGGCCGCGGGGGACGCCGCCGGCTGGCCCGCCGCGCGGCACCGTGCCGCGCGGATGCCCGAGTGGACGCGGCGGCTGACGCGGGAGCTGGACACCTTCGCGGAGCAGAACGCGACGACGACGCTGCCCGTGCCGATCGCGCTGAACCAGCCGCCGGAGCCGCTGCGGCTCGGCCCGTCGGACGACGCGGAGTGGGCGGCGTTCGCGGCGGAGGCCGTGCTGCGGGCCGGGGAGGGCGCCGCGCTCGGGGACCTGAGCCGGGAGCGGCGGATGCGGGCGTCCATCGACCTGTCGTGGAACGCCATCGCCAGCGAGGTCGCCGCGGCAGCCGAGCGCGCCCCCGAGGTCGAGTCCGCGCTGCTCCCGCTGCGCGCCCGTATCTCCGTACGGGCCGGACTCGGCAACCTGGCCACCGGTCTGCGCCCGCCCGCGACCGGCCACGACAACCCGCACTACTTCGACGACGCGGCCTGCGTACGGGCCTGCGTGCTGGCGGTGGCCCACCCGGGCGACCCCCGACTCGCCGCGGAACTCGCCGAGTTCGATGCCCGCTACACCCAGGACGGCGACGGCGTGCACGGCGCCCGTGCCATGGCCGCGGCGGTGTCGCTCGCCCTCGCCGGAGCCGACGTCGACGCCTGCGTGAACGCCGCCCTGGCCGAACTCCCCGCATCGACGGAGATCGGCCGCAACACCCGGCACGCGCTGCGGCTCGCCCGCGAGAGCGAGGGCACCTTCGCTCTCGTCCCCTTGTTGGAACATCAGATCGTCGACCATGTCTACAGCTATGGCATCGCGGCCGCCGAAACCGTCCCCGTCGCCCTCGCCCTCGCCACCGCCGCGCAGGGCCGGATCGCGGAAGCGGTACCCGCCGCCGCGTGTCTGTCCCGCGTCGCCGACTCCGCCCCGGCTCTCGCCGGAGCACTCACCGGCGCGCTCGGCGGCGGCGCCACGATCCCCGCCGCCTGGCGCGACGCCTGCCGCACGCTGTCCGGCTGCGCGCTCCCCCGCCTCACCGGTACGGATCTCATCGGACTCGCCGACCTCCTGGAAGCCACGGAACTGGCCACCCCAGAGGGATGATTCGGGCATGACGCCCAAAGGAGAAGGAACAGGATCCACCCTCGACGAACGGATCACCGGAGCCCTCGTCGGAGCCGCCGTCGGCGACGCGCTCGGCGGCCCCGTCGAGGGGTACTCCCCCGAGCAGATCACCGAACGTCACGGCGGCCGCGTACACGGCATCGTCGGCCCCTGGAACGGCGACGGCTGGCGTACGGCCCGCCCCATCGCCCCGTACCACAAGGGCGACGGGCACGTCACCGACGACACCTTGATGACCCATGCGCTGGTACGGGTGTACGCCACCGTCCGCGACCACCTCGACGCGTACGCCGTCGCCGAGCACCTCGTCCCCGACCTCATGGGCACCCCCCGCTGGATCCCCGAACTGGAGGCCGAGGCCCTCCCCCTCCAGCGGATCTTCCTCGCGGAGAAATGGCTGGTGGCCCGCCTCCACTACGGCCATGTGGACCCCCGAGAGGCGGGCACCGGCAACATCGTCAACTGCGGTGCCGCGATGTACATGGCCCCGGTCGGCCTGGTCAACGCGGCCAACCCGGCCGGCGCCTACACCGAGGCGCTCGACATCGCGGGCGCCCACCAGTCGTCGTACGGCCGCGAGGCGGCGGGCGTCTTCGCGGCGGGGGTGGCGGCGGCGTGCGCGCCCGGGGCGACCCCGGACTCCGTCGTGGCCGCCTGCCTGGCCCTGGCGAAGGACGGCACACGCTCGGCCATCGAGGCGGTCTGCGAAGTCGCCGCCCGGCACACGGACTTCGAGTCGGCGCTGGTCCCGCTGCGGGAGGCGGTGGCCCCCTACGACACGGTCGGCCCCGACTACCGCTCCCCCTCCCTCGGCGCCCGCCGCCCTTCCCGCCTGCACTCGATCGAGGAACTCCCCATCGCCCTGGGCATGTTGACGGTGGCATCCGGCGACTACCGGCACGCGGTCCTCGGCTCGGTCAACTACGGCCGCGACTGCGACTCCATCGCCACCATGTCCGGCGCCCTCGCCGGCGCCCTCGGCTCCGAGGTCCCGCACGACTGGGCCAAGACGGTGGCGGAGTCGAGCCGCCTCGACCTGGACGCCCCGGCGAGGACGCTCACGGAGGTGACCCGCGAGATCTTCGAACGGGATGTACGACGCCACCGGGCCCACGCGTCGGCGTACGCGGCGTTGACGGGAACAGCATGCTCCGACTGACCTGGGTCCAACCGGAGGACCTCCTCGGCCACGAACTCCACCAGGCCTCCCAGGACGGCCGCTCCCCCTCGGCCATCGCCTCCCGCTGGCGAGCGGCCGGCGGCCCGGAGGCCCCCCTCCGCGCGGGCGCCTCCCCCACCCCGGCATCCCCCTACCTCCGGATACTGGCCAAGGACCTCCTGGACGAACTGGCAGACCTGCCGAGCAAGTTGGCAGAGCATGAGCCGGCAGGCCTGACAAAGATCAGAACCCACTGCCCCGACTGGCCCACCCAACCCGACCAGCCTGGGGGCAGCCGCCCCGCCCACCCTGCGGGCAGTCCTGCCGCCGGGGCGGCGCCCGTCCCAAAGAGAGGCGGCGCCCTGTCGGCGCCGGTAAGCGCCCCCACCCCGAGCCCAGCCCCCACCCAGGCCCGTCTGGAAGCAGCCTGGCTCGGCAGAGCAGTCGGCTGCCTCCTGGGCAAACCAGTGGAGAAGCTCCCCCTCCAAGGCATCCGCGCCCTCGCCCGGGCCACCGGCAACTGGCCCCTCCACACCTGGTTCACGGCACGTGGCGTCCCGGACGACCTCCTGAACACCTACCCCTGGAACAAACGCTCCGCCCCCACCTCCCTCGCCGAGAACATCGACGGCATGCCAGAGGACGACGACCTCAACTACCCGCTCCTGAACGTCCTGTTGCTCCAGCGCCACGGCAGGAACTTCACCACCGCGGACGTGGCGAGACTCTGGCTGGACGAACTCCCCGCAGGCCGCACCTTCACCGCCGAACGCATCGCCTACCGCAACCTCCTCACCGGCATCGACCCCCCACGCACGGCCCGCCACCGCAACCCGTTCCGCGAGTGGATCGGCGCCCTGATCCGCGCGGACGTACACGGCTGGACGAACCCCGGCGACCCGGCCGCCGCCGCGGAACAGGCCCACCGCGACGCCACCCTCACCCACACGGCGAACGGCGTCTACGCGGCGATGTTCACGGCGGCCACCATCGCCGCCGCGGCCACCGGAACGCACGACGTCCACGCCTGCCTGCACACCGGACTCACCGTCGTCCCGCCCGCCTCCCGCCTCGCCCGGGCAATCCGCCACGCCGTCCAACTAGCCCGTACGACACCGGACTTCGACACGGTCGTAGACGAGCTGCACACCACCCACCGCGCCTACCACTGGGTCCACGCCATCCCCAACACCGCCCTGATCGCCGCCGCCCTCACCCACGCGGACGGCGACTTCTCCGGCTCCGTCT
Organism: Streptomyces sp. NBC_00775; assembly: GCF_036347135.1. NCBI lineage: Bacteria > Bacillati > Actinomycetota > Actinomycetes > Kitasatosporales > Streptomycetaceae > Streptomyces > Streptomyces sp. NBC_00775. The sequence continues at coordinate 8,040,715 of NZ_CP108938.1, read as the reverse complement.
GCCGTGCGGTGTCGGGCGGCTGGGACACCGACTCCAACGGCGCGACGGCGGGAAGCATCGCGGGTCTGCTGGCAGGAGACCCGCTCGCCCTCCCCGACCGCTGGACCACCCCCCTGAAGAACCGCCTCGCCACCTCGATCGCCGACTTCAACGGCATCGGCTTCGACACCCTCGCCCATCTCACGCACCGGGAGACCCGTCGCCCATGACCCATATCGCCGTACTCGGCAGCACGAACATGGACCTCGTCGCGTACGTCGCCAAGGCCCCGCAGCGCGGAGAGACCGTGACGGGACGGGAGTTCCGTACGATCCCCGGCGGCAAGGGTGCCAACCAGGCGGTGGCCGCGGCCCACGCGGGCGCCGACGTCTCGCTGATCGGCGCGGTGGGCGCGGACGCCTTCGGCAGCTTGCTCCGGTCCACGCTGGAGCACTCGGGCGTGGACACCGACCATCTGCGCACCACCGAGGGCCCGTCCGGCACCGCGCACATCGTCGTGGACGACGAGGGCGGCAACGCGATCGTCGTCATCCCCGGCGCGAACGGCACCGTCACCGCCCTCGCCCCCGGCGACGAGGGCCTCATCGCGACCGCCGACGCGCTTCTGCTCCAGCTGGAGATCCCACTGGACGCGGTCGTCGCGGGCGCGGAAGCCGCGCGCCGGCACGGCGTCCGTACGATCCTCACCCCCTCCCCCGCGCAACCCCTGCCACCCCAACTCCTCGCCTCCATCGACCTGTTGGTGCCCAACGAGCACGAGGCCGCCGCGCTCACCGGTGTCACCGACCCCCGCGAGGCCGCCGCCGCCCTGCTCGACCAGGTCCCGGAGGTCGTCGTCACGCTGGGCGCGGCCGGCAGCCTGTACGCGGCCCGCGGCGCAGCCCTCCTCACCGTGCCCGCGCCCCAGGTGACCGCCGTGGACTCGACCGGCGCGGGCGACACCTTCGTCGGCACCCTCGCGGTGGCGCTCGGCGAGGGCCGGGCGATGCCGGAGGCGCTCGCATGGGCGTCGGCGGCGGCCTCGCTGTCGGTGCAGCGGCCCGGGGCGTCGTCCTCGATGCCGTACCGCTCCGAGATCGACACCCAGGCCGGCTCATGACAGCGCACTCGCAGGGCGGCCCCCTCGCCGGGCTGCGCGTCCTCGACCTCGCCACCCTCTTCGCCGGACCGCTCGCCGCCACCATGCTCGGCGACTTCGGCGCGGAGGTCATCAAGGTCGAGCATCCGGCCAAGCCGGACCCGTCCCGGGGGCACGGCCCGTCGAAGGACGGCATCGGCCTGTGGTGGAAACTCCTCGGCCGCAACAAGCGCACGATCACCCTCGACCTTTCCACGCCCGGCGGCCGTGAGACCCTGCTCCGCCTCGCCGCCACCGCCGACGTGATCATCGAGAACTTCCGCCCCGGCACGCTGGAGAAGTGGGATCTCGGATGGGAGGAACTGTCCGCGGCGAACCCGCGGCTCGTCCTCGCCCGGGTCACCGGCTTCGGCCAGTTCGGCCCGTACGCGCACCGCCCCGGCTTCGGCACCCTCGCGGAGGCGATGAGCGGCTTCGCGGCAATCACCGGCGAGCCCGACTCCCCGCCGACCCTGCCCCCGTTCGGCCTGGCCGACTCGATCGCGGGCCTGGCGACGGCGTACGCCGTGATGACCGCGCTGACGGCCCGCGACCGCTCCGGCGAGGGCCAGGTCGTCGACATGGCGATCATCGAACCGATCCTGACCGTCCTCGGCCCGCAGCCCATCTGGTACGACCAGTTGGGCCACGTCCAGCCGCGTACCGGCAACCGCTCCGCGAACAACGCGCCCCGCAACACCTACCGCACGGCGGACGGTTCCTGGGTCGCGGTCTCCACGTCGGCGCAGTCGATCGCCGAGCGGGTGATGCGGCTGGTCGGCCGCCCGGACGTGATCGAGGAGCCGTGGTTCGCGACGGGCGCGGACCGGGCGCGCCACGCGGACATCCTGGACGAGGCGGTCGGGGCCTGGATCGCCCGCCGCACCCGCGCCGAGGTCCTGGAGGCGTTCGAGAAGGCGGAGGCGGCGGTGGCCCCCATCCAGGACGTCCGGGACGTCATGAACGACCCGCAGTACGAGGCCCTGGACACGATCACCACCATCGACGATCCCGAACTGGGCCCGCTGCGCATGCAGAACGTCCTTTTCCGGCTCTCCGCCACGCCCGGTGCGATCCGCTGGGCGGGCCGTCCGCACGGCGCGGACACGGAGACGGTGCTCGCCGAACTCGGTCTGACGGGGCCCGAGATCGACGCCCTGCGAGCGGAGGGCGCCCTGTGACCGCGGAGTTCCCTCTCACCTGGCTGTACGCCCCCGGGGACCGCCCCGACGTCGTGGCCAAGGCCCTCGTCTCCGGCGCGGACGTCGTCCTTGTCGACCTGGAGGACGCGGTCGCCCCGGACCGCAAGGAGTACGCCCGCGCCGCCACGGCGGACCTCCTCACCGAACCGACACCCGTCCCCGTCATTGTCCGGGTGAACGCCCTCGACGGCCCGCTGGCCGACGCCGACCTCAAGGCCCTCTCCCCGCTCCCCGGCCTGTCCGGTCTCCGGCTGCCCAAGGTGACCTCGCCCGACGACGTCGTACGGGTAGCGGAGGGCGCCACTCCCGCGGAGGGGGGCGCGATCCCGCTGTACGCCCTCCTGGAGACGGCCCTCGGCGTCGAGCAGGCCTTCGCCATCGCGTCCGCGCACCGGGCGTTGCGCGGTGTCTCGCTCGGTGAGGCGGATCTACGGGCCGACCTGGGCGTACGGGAGGACGCGGGCCTGGACTGGTCCCGTGCCCGGGTGATCGTGGCCGCCCGCGCGGCGGGCCTGCCGCCGCCGGTCCAGTCGGTCTACCCCGACATCCGCGACGTGGAGGGCCTCGCCGCGTCCTGCGCCCACGGCCGCACCCTGGGCTTCCTCGGCCGCGCGGCCATCCACCCCCGTCAGCTCCCCATCATCGAGCGGGCCTACCTGCCCACCCCGGCCGAGATCGACTCCGCCGAAGCCATCGTCAAGGCCGCCGCCACCGACCTCGGCGCCCAGGCCCTCCCCGACGGCCGCTTCATCGACGCAGCGGTGGTAGTAGGCGCCCACCGCACCCTCGCCCTGGCCCGCCGCCTGGGCTGACCCTCCCAGGCTCTTTCGCCCCCGCCGCCCCTACCCGTCCCATCTCTGGGGGCTGCGCCCCCAGACCCCCAAAAGATTGCGCAGTTCCCCGCGCCCCTTAAAAGAGTTCGGCTGCGGGCCGGTGGGGGTTGCTCGCGCAGTTCCCCGCGCCCCTAAAAGGGGCGCGGGGAACTGCGCAATCTTTTGCACCAGCCCCCACCCACCCACACCCGACACACAACCGATCGGGGTCGAAGGGGCGGAGCCCCTGGGGATGGGACGGGTAGGGGCGGCGGGGGCGAAAAGAAGGGGGCGCCGCGTTCCAGGACGCGGCGCCCCCTTCGACGTACCGGAAGAACTCAGCTCTTCTTGGCGGACTCGGCCTCGTCGGACTCCGCGGACTCGACGTCAGCCGACTCCGCAGGCTCTGCCGACTTCTCCAGGTCGACGACCTCGTCATCACCCGAGTCGTCACCCTCGCCGGAGGCACCCGCACTGTCACCGTCACCACCGCCGGAGACACCCTCACCCGGCTCCACGACCTCTTCCCGCCCAGGCCGCCGACGCGAGGAAATGACGATGTAGAGCACCGCGAGAAGGAAGACCACCATCGCGGTCCAGTCGTTGAGACGCAGGCCCAGGATGTGGTGGGCATCGTCGACGCGCATGTACTCGATCCAGCCCCGGCCCACGCAGTACGCGGCGACATACAGGGCGAACGCACGACCGTGGCCCAGCTTGAAGCGACGGTCGGCCCAGATGACGAGGAAGCCGACGCCGATGCACCACAGCGACTCGTACAGGAACGTCGGGTGGTAGTAGCCCGGCACCCGCCCGTCCGTGGAGGACGTGATGTGCAGCGCCCAGGGCAGGTCCGTCGCCTTGCCGTACAGCTCCTGGTTGAACCAGTTGCCCCAGCGCCCGATCGCCTGCGCGAAGGCGATTCCGGGGGCGATGGCATCGGCGTAGGCGGGAAGCGGGATGCCGCGGCGGCGGCAGCCGATCCACGCGCCCACCGCGCCGAACGCGATCGCGCCCCAGATACCGAGGCCGCCCTGCCAGACCTTGAAGGCGTCCACCCAGTCACGGCCGTCGCTGAAGTACAGCTCGTAGTCCGTGATCACGTGGTAGAGCCGGCCGCCGACGAGGCCGAAGGGCACGGCCCAGACCGAGATGTCGGCCACCGTGCCGGCCCGCCCGCCCCGGGCGACCCAGCGCCTGTTGCCGAGCCAGACGGCTACGAAGACGCCGATGATGATGCAGAACGCGTAGCCGCGCAGCGGAATGGGGCCGAGGTGCAGCACACCGCGCGACGGGCTGGGAATGAAGGCAAGTTCCATGGCAAGGTCGACGCTACCGTGCCGGACACCACCGACGGCAAGCAGCCCTGCAACGGGTCCATAACGTGCGCTGCCCCCGGCCTGGCACAGGCCGGGGGCAGCGGGGCCCGGCGAGACGCTCAGCCCTTGTTCTCCGCCTCCACCATCTGCTTCAGCTTGGCGGGGGTCATCGTCTGGTCCGCGTAGATGTTCTTGCCGCCCAGCAGCACGGTCGGCGTGCCGGTGAAGCCGCCGCTCTGGAAGGCGGCGTTCGACTTCACGACCCAGCTGTCGTGCGTACCGTCGTTGACGCACGTCCGGAAGGCCGGGGTGTCCAGGCCGTCGACCTTGCCCGCCAGCTCGATGAGCTTGCTGTTGTCCGCGAAGGCGTCGTCGGTCTCCTTGGGCTGGTTCTCGTACAGCACGTCGTGGTACGCGGTGAACTTCCCGGCGTCCTGGGCGCAGGCCGCGGCGTTGGCGGCGTGGCGGGAGCCGCTGCCGCCCATGTTCCCGTCGATGAGGGTGACGAGGTGGTACTCGACCTTCAGCTGACCGGCGTCGACCAGTTCGTGGATCGTCGAGCGGTACGTCGTCTCGAAGGCCTGGCAGGCCGGGCAGCGGAAGTCCTCCCACACCGTGAGAGTCGACTTGGCGCCGTCCTTGCCGACGGGAATCGCGAGAGCGTCCTTGCCGGTCGCGCCCGAGGGCGACACGACCGGGCCCGACGTGTCGCTCTTCTTGTCCTTGCCGGAGTTGGCGGCCAGCACGCCGACCACCGCGGCCAGGCCCAGGACGCAGATCACCGACGCCCCCACGATCAGCGCCCGCCGGCGCTTCTCCGCGGACCTCTGCTTCTCTCGCTCGACCGCCAGCCGCTCGCGGGCGGTGCGCTTTCCGTCACGGTTCTTCTCGCTCACATCCGGCAGAACGAACCGGGGAGGCGCAGCGCGCCTCCCCGGTCCCAGGTCCACCCGTTCGGGTGAGTGGATTGTCCGTTACGTACCTGCTCGGGTACGTGTACGTACCTGCTCGGACACGTGCCTGCCCGGACGGTCGCGTTACGCCGTTCCGCGCACGCCCTTCGCCAGGTCGCCCGCGAGCGCCCGTACGGCGTCCAGGCCGGCCGCCTCGTCCGGTGCGTCCAGCATCCGCTTCACGAACGCCGAGCCGACGATCACGCCGTCGGCGAAGCCGGCCACCTCGGCGGCCTGAGCGGCGCTGGAGACGCCGAGGCCGACGCAGACGGGCAGCTCGGTGGTGGCCTTGGTGCGCCGCACCAGGTCCTGAGCCTGGGTCCCCACCGACTCCCTGGTGCCCGTGACGCCCATCAGCGAGGCCGCGTACACGAACCCGCTGCCCGCCGCGGTGATCTCGGCGAGCCGGGCGTCCTTGCTGCTGGGCGCGACGACGAAGACGGTCGCGAGGCCGTGCTTCTCGGCGTGCTCCCTCCACAGCGCCGACTCCTGCACGGGCAGGTCGGGCAGGATGCAGCCCGCCCCGCCCGCCTCGGCGAGCTCGGCGGTGAAGCGCTCGACGCCGTAGCGGTCGATCGGGTTCCAGTACGTCATCACGAGGACGGGCTTGCCGGTCGCCTCGAACGCCTCGCGGACCGTCCGCATGACATCCGCGATCTTGACGCCGCCGCGCAGGGCGATGTCGTCGGCGGTCTGGATGACGGGGCCGTCGAGGACGGGGTCGCTGTGCGGCAGGCCCACCTCGACGATGTCCGCGCCGCCCTCGAAGACGGCCTTGATGGCCGCGATGCCGCCGTCGACGGTCGGGAACCCGGCGGGCAGGTACGCGATGAGAGCGGACCGCCCCTCCGCCTTGGCGCCGGCGAGGGTGTCGCTCAACAGCTGGATGTTGCCGCTCACTTCACGTCCCCCTCGATCTCGGCGTTCTCGCTGTCGGCGTCCGCGGCGACGACGGCGTCGACGCCGTTGTCGTACAGGCCGAAGTAGCGGGCGGCCGTGTCCATGTCCTTGTCGCCGCGGCCCGACAGGTTGACGATGATCAGCCCGTCCTTGCCCAGCTCCTTGCCGACCTCCAGGGCTCCGGCGAGCGCGTGGGCGCTCTCGATCGCCGGGATGATGCCCTCGGTGCGCGACAGCAGGCGCAGTGCCTGCATGGCCGCGTCGTCGGTGACCGCGCGGTACTCGGCGCGGCCGCTGTCCTTGAGGTAGGAGTGCTCGGGCCCGATGCCCGGGTAGTCGAGTCCGGCCGAGATCGAGTAGGGCTCGGTGATCTGGCCCTCCTCGTCCTGGAGGACGTACGACCGCGACCCGTGCAGGATGCCGGGCTCGCCGGCCGTCAGCGTGGCCGCGTGCTCACCCGTCTCGACGCCGTGCCCGGCGGGCTCGCAGCCGATGAGGCGTACGTCCGCGTCGGGGATGAAGGCGTGGAACAGGCCGATGGCGTTGGAGCCGCCGCCGACGCAGGCGATGGCGGCGTCGGGAAGACGTCCGGCGCGCTCCAGGATCTGCCGCCGGGCCTCGACCCCGATCACCCGGTGGAAGTCACGCACCATCGCGGGGAAGGGGTGGGGGCCGGCGACGGTCCCGAAGAGGTAGTGGGTGTGATCGACGTTCGCGACCCAGTCCCGGAAGGCCTCGTTGATGGCGTCCTTGAGGGTGCGGCTGCCCGACTTCACGGCGATGACCTCGGCGCCGAGCATGCGCATCCGGGCCACGTTGAGGGCCTGGCGCTGGGTGTCGATCTCGCCCATGTAGATGGTGCATTCGAGGCCGAAGAGCGCGCAGGCGGTGGCGGTGGCGACGCCGTGCTGACCGGCGCCGGTCTCCGCGATGACCCGGGTCTTGCCCATCCTCTTGGTGAGGAGGGCCTGGCCGAGCACGTTGTTGATCTTGTGTGAACCGGTGTGGTTGAGGTCTTCCCGCTTGAGGAAGATACGGGCGCCACCGGCGTGTTCGGCGAACCGGGACACCTCGGTGAGTGAACTCGGCCGCCCGGTGTAGTGGACGAGCAGGTCGTCGAGCTCGCGGGCGAACTCGGGATCGGCCTTCGCCTTGTCGTACTCGACGGCGACCTCGTCCACGGCGGCGACCAGCGCCTCCGGGATGAACTTGCCGCCGAACGCGCCGAAGTACCCCTCGGTGCTGGGAACTTGACCGTCCGGGTCGGGAATGAAGAACTCGCTGGGCATGCGGAAACCTCACGGTGAGTTTGTGGAAACGCACTGATCGCCGTGGGGGCGGGGTCGTCAGCCGGCAGCGGGCCGGCTGTGGTTGCTCGCGCAGTTCCCCGCGCCCCTGAAGAGGCGCCATCGCATGCCGTTCACTTGCCCGGGTTCGTCACCGATGACGTACCGCACCCGGCGCCCGTGCACACGTCGTGCGGGCGCCCGGCAGCCGCGCGGCCGGCAACCGCGGGCGAGGCGGGCGTAGGGGTTCCGGGCTGTCGAAGCGGCCGGGAGCGGCGCGGCGGAGCGCACGCAGGGGCGCCCGTACGAGTCCCCGTGGCCCGGCAGCCGCGCGGCCGACTCGGGGTGCGAGTCCGCATGACCCGGGCCCGGTGCGGCCGGCCCCACGCGCGCCGGATCGCCGTCGGGGCTCAGGCCCGGACGGTGAGCGGCGAAGGCGTGGGGCGAGGTGGGCACCGAGGGGTCAGCTCCGGCCGTGCCGCAGCGCCGGGTGCTCGCCCGCCGCCACCAGGTCGGCGACCGCCGTCTTCGGGTCGCGGCCGGTGACCAGCGACTCGCCCACCAGAACCGCGTCGGCGCCGGCGTTGGCGTACGCGATGAGGTCGTGCGGCCCGCGGACACCGGACTCGGCGATCTTGACGATGCTGTCGGGGATCTCGGGGGCGACGCGCTCGAAAGTGGTGCGGTCGACCTTGAGGGTCTTCAGATCGCGCGCGTTGACACCGATGATCTTGGCTCCCGCGTCCACGGCCCGCTCGACCTCGTCCTCGTCGTGCACCTCGACGATCGGCGTGAGCCCGATGGACTCGGCACGCTCGATGAGGGACTCCAGGGCGGCCTGGTCGAGCGCGGCCACGATGAGCAGCACGAGGTCGGCGCCGTACGCGCGGGCCTCCCACAGCTGGTACGACGTGACGATGAAGTCCTTGCGGAGGACCGGGATGTCCACGCGGGCGCGGACGGCCTCCAGGTCCGCGAGCGAACCGCCGAAGCGGCGCTGCTCGGTGAGGACGGAGATGACGGCCGCGCCGCCCGCCTCGTAGTCCGCGGCGAGCCCGGCCGGGTCGGCGATCGCGGCGAGCGCGCCCTTGGACGGGCTGGAGCGCTTGACCTCGCAGATGACCTTGACGCCTTCGCCGCGCAGGGCGGCCACGCCGTCCTTGGCCGCCGGAGCCTTCGCCGCGCGCTCCTTGAGCTCGTCGAGGCTGACGCGCGCCTGCCGCTCCGCGAGGTCGGCACGGACTCCGTCGATGATCTCGTCGAGCACACTCACGCGAGCGGCCCCCTTCCCTGCGGTGGACGGTTGAAGCGGTTGAGCAGCTGACCCGCGTTCATCGTCTCGGACAGTAAAGACGGGTCACTCCGATGGTATCCGGAGGAAGGCGTAGGCCTCACATCCGGTTGACGCCGGTCCCACTACCTGGACATTTGCCCATGGATCAAGGATGCAACCAGCCGCCGGACGGCAGGTTCCGGACAACGGTGAAGACCAGCACCAATGCGCCCACGCTCCACAGGTGGACCGGCCCGAGATCGATCCGCATCGGCCGTCCGCGCACCGACCGGATCACCCAGACGGTCCACACCACGGCGAAGACGAGATATCCCGCGACGGCGAGCGCGTTGTCGGTGAGCGCCGCCGTGAAGTCCCCGTGCACGAGGGCGTACGCGCCGCGCAGGCCGCCGCAGCCGGGGCAGTACACGCCCGTGAAGCGCAGCAGCGGGCAGACGGGGTAGTGACCGGGCTGATGGGGGTCCACGGCCCCGACGTACGCGAAGGCGCCGACGACGGCCGCGAGGATCCCACCGGGGACGGCGAGGCGCCGCAGCACATCACCGGCACCGGCACCGGCGTCGGCACCAGCACCAGCACCAGCACCGACCGTGGTCCCCGGGCTCTCGGCCCGCGTCACCCTCTGGGTTTCGGCGTTCACCCGACGCATTCTGCCCTTCCCGCGCGGCAGGCGCTCGCCGCGTACGCGAGAGGCGGCCCCGGCAGGAGTGCCGGGGCCGCCTCTCGTGAAGCGCTACCGGGTCAGGCGTCGACGCCCACGGCCTCGCGCACCGCGCGCGCGGGCTGCGCGTGCACGGCCTTCGGCTGGCCCAGGCCCGCCGCGCGCATCGCCAGGCCGACGACACCGCCGAGGGCGATGATGACCATGCCGGCCCAGAAGCCCAGCGGGCTGGCCATCACCGTGAAGGCACCGGAGACGCAGAAACCGATGAAGGCGATGATGACACCGGTCCAGGCGGCCGGGGTGTGACCGTGGCTGCTGCCCGCCATGACTTGCTCCTCGTTGCTGTGTGCGTATGTAAGTCGGACGCTCTTCGTCCATTGTCCCGTACAACGACGTCCGTCGTGAGCGGGGGGTGGCCCCTCGCGCGTCGATTCCGCCAAGTCACGACGAAAGTCCCGGGGCTGAGGACCCATCGGGCGGCGGGACCTAAGTCCCTTGAGCCGCTGCCGGATCCGGGCCCCGGCGGATCTAGGTGCCGGCCGGATCAGGCCCGGTCGGGTCCTCGCCGCGGTCGAGGGCCTTCCAGAGGTCCTCGGGGCGGTCCGGGTCGACGGGCTTGGCCTTGCGCGGCCGGGGTGTGCCATCGCGCTCGTAGCGGCCCGACATCGCGGGCCACAGCCGTCCGTAGCGCAGCGCGAGCAGTCCCGCGAGGAGGATCAGCGCGCCGCCCGCGGCCGCGACGTACGGCCAGGCGGTGTGGCTGAGCGCGTCCGCGGTGGCGGCGGTGTTGCCGGAGGCGGCCGCGGCCTTCTCGTCGAGCGCGGAGCTGTCACCGGCGCCGAGCACGGCCGCGACGACCGTGCCCGCGCCGGAGAGCGCGAGCAGCCCGGAGACCAGGAAGCGCCCGGAGCGGCGTACGGCGAAGACGGCGACGAGCGCGGCGAGGCCCACTATGGCGAGCGCCGCGGGCACGCCCGTGACGTCGCTGCCCTTGGCGGTCAGCGGAAAGTCGCCGCCGGCCACCGTCGCGGTGCCTTCCGACCAGCTCTGCCGGGTGGAGAGCAGCGCCACGGCCGCGCCGAGGGCGCCGCTGAGCAGGGCGACACCAAGGCTGCGGCGGGCGGACCGGGCGGGTCCGGCGGCTTCGGATCGGGGGTGCGGTACAGCTGTCACGTACTCCACTATCGCCTGAACCCCGGGCGAACCGTCACCCGGGGTTCACGTGACTCTCGTCCTATTGCCCGGACTCGTACCGCCGGACCCTGCTTCTCCCGGGTTCTACTGCCCGAGCCGGTTGGCCGTGTGGACCGCGCGCAGGACCGCCGCCGCCTTGTTGCGGCACTCGTTGTCCTCGGCGACGGGGTCCGAGTCGGCGACGATTCCGGCGCCCGCCTGGACGTACGCGGTGCCGTCGCGCAGCAGGGCCGTACGGATGGCGATGGCGGTGTCGGAGTCGCCCGCGAAGTCGAGGTAGCCGACGCAGCCGCCGTACAGCCCCCTGCGGGACGGCTCCAGTTCGTCGATGATCTGCATCGCGCGCGGCTTGGGGGCGCCGGAGAGGGTGCCGGCCGGGAAGCAGGCCGTCAGTACGTCGAAGGCCGTACGGCCCGCCGCGACGCGCCCGGTGACCGTGGACACGATGTGCATCACGTGCGAGTACCGCTCGATGGACATGAAGTCGACGACCTCGACGGAGCCCGGCTCGCAGACCCGTCCCAGGTCGTTGCGTCCCAGGTCGACGAGCATGAGGTGCTCGGCGCGCTCCTTGGGGTCGGCGATCAGCTCGTCGGCAAGGGCCTGGTCCTCCTGGACGGTGGCGCCGCGCGGCCGGGTGCCCGCGATGGGGTGCACCATCGCCTGCCCGTCCTCGACCTTGACCAGGGCCTCCGGGGAGGAGCCGACGACGTCGAAGCCGTCGAAGCGGAAGAGGTACATGTACGGGGAAGGATTGGTCGCCCTCAGCACCCGGTACACGTCCAACGCGCTTGCCGTGCACGGTGTTTCGAAGCGCTGGGAGGGGACGACCTGGAAGGCCTCGCCCGCCCGGATGCGCTCCTTGACGTCCTCGACGGCGTCCTGGAAGTCGGGGCCGCCCCAGAGCGCGGTGTACTCGGGGAGCTCGGAGGGCGGCAGCGCGGCCGGGGGCTGCGAGACCGCGCGCGAGAGGTCGGCCTCCATGGCGTCGAGGCGGGCGACGGCGTCCGCGTAGGCCTCGTCGACGCCCGTGTCGAGGTCGTTGTGATTGATCGCGTTGGCGATCAGCTGGACCGAGCCGTCCCAGTGGTCCATGACCGCGAGGTCGCTGGTGAGCAGCATGGTCAGCTCGGGCAGCTTCAGGTCGTCGCGTTCGCCGGGGCCGATCTTCTCCAGGCGGCGCACGATGTCGTAGCCGAGATAGCCGACCATGCCGCCGGTGAACGGGGGCAGTCCCTCGCCCTGCGGCGTGTGCAGCGCCTCGATGGTGGCGCGCAGGGCGGCGAGCGGGTCGCCTTCGACGGGGACGCCGACGGGCGGGGTGCCGAGCCAGTGGGCCTGCCCGTCCCGTTCGGTGAGCGTGGCGTGGCTGTGGACGCCCACGAAGGAGTAGCGGGACCAGGAGCGGCCGTTCTCGGCGGATTCCAGGAGGAAGGTGCCGGGGCGCTCGGCGGCCAGCTTGCGGTAGAGCGCGACCGGCGTGTCGCCGTCCGCGAGGAGCTTGCGGCTGACGGGGATCACGCGGCGATCGGTGGCCAGCTTGCGGAACGTCTCGAGGTCCATGGCGGCTGACCTTACTGATCCAGTGACGGTACGCCGGAATCGGCGTCCTTGGGCAGCACGTCATCGTCCTTGAGCAGCACATCGGCGTCGAAGCAGGTGCGGGCGCCGGTGTGGCAGGCGGCGCCCACCTGGTCGACCTTCACCAGGACGGTGTCGGCGTCGCAGTCCAGGGCCACGGACTTCACGTGCTGGAAGTGGCCGGACGTGTCGCCCTTGACCCAGTACTCCTGGCGGCTGCGCGACCAGTACGTGCAGCGGCCCGTGGTGAGCGTGCGATGCAGCGCCTCGTCGTCCATCCAGCCGAGCATGAGCACCTCACCGGTGTCGTACTGCTGGGCGATGGCGGGGACGAGCCCGTCGACGCCGCGCTTGAGGCGCGCGGAGATCTCGGGGTCCAGGCTGCTGGGCCTGCTGGGCGGAGGCGTGCTGGTCATGGGTGCCATTGTGCCGCGCCGCACCGACGTGCCCCGCCGTTGTCCACAGGCCGGACCCCGCCGGTCTCCACTGTGCGCGGCGGTGGGGCGGTCGTAGGCTGATGGTCATGTCGACCCATGCCAAGCGTGAACGACTTCTCCTCGCCGATCTGTTGGAAGCCGTGGGCCCGGACGCCCCGACCCTGTGCGAGGGCTGGAACACCCGGGACCTCGCCGCGCACGTGGTGGTCCGTGAGCGCCGCGCCGACGCCGCCGGCGGGCTGCTGATCAAGCAGCTCGCGCCCCGCCTGGAGCGGGTGATGGCGGAGTTCGCCGACAAGCCGTACGAGGAGCTGATCCAGCTGATCCGTACGGGTCCGCCGCGCTTCTCGCCCTTTTCCCTGAAGCAGATCGACGAGGCGTCGAACACGACCGAGTTCTACGTCCACACCGAGGACGTACGGCGTGCCCAGACCGACTGGACGCCGCGCGAGCTGGACCCGGTCTTCCAGGACGCCCTGTGGTCGCTCCTGGACCGCACGGCCCGGCTGACCGGCCGCGGCGCCCCGACCGGCCTCGTGCTGCGCCGCCCGAACGGGCAGACGACGGTCGCGCACAAGGGCACGCCGGTCGTGACGGTGACCGGCGAGCCCTCGGAGCTGCTGCTGTTCGCGTACGGGCGGCAGAAGGTGGCCGACGTGGAGCAGGAGGGCGACGAGGACGCGATCGCCAAGCTGAACGAGACGAAGCAGCTGGGCCTCTGAGCGGCCCGCTCAGCGGGGCAGCTCGGCGCGGCGCAGATCGCGGACGCACAGGGCGAGGACCCCGCCGAGGCCGCAGACCGCGGCGCTGGTGACGAACACGGGGCCGGTGCCCCACCAGCCGATCGCGGCGGCGGTCAGCGGCATGCTGAGCGGGGCGAGGCCCAGGCTGACCAGTCCGGCTACGGCGCTGACCCGGCCCAGGTAGGCGGGGTCCGCCTGGGTCTGCAGCAGCGCGCCGCACAGGGCGCCGCTGAGCCCCGCGAGCAGCCCGAGGACGAGGGCGACACCGACGGCCCCGGCGACGCTCGGCACGAAGGCGAGGGCGCCGATCGCGACCGAGCCGCCCAGGATGGTCACCGCGGCCAGGCTCCCCGCGCGCGGCAGGCGTCCTCGCAGAGTCAGCAGCAGGGCGGCGGCTCCCGCGCCGGTCCCGAACGCGGCGACCACCCAGCCCATCCCGGAGGCGCCCCAGCCGCGCCGGTCGGCCAGCAGGGTCAGCCCCACGTTCAGCGGCCCGACGAAGCCGAGGTCGCCGAGGGCGATGGCGACGATGAGCGGGGCGAGCACGCGGTGGCCGCGGAGGTAGCGCAGACCGTCACGGAGGTCCCGCCAGGCGGTGCCGCCGGCCTGGTCCGGCGCGTCGTCCGCGGGCAGCTCCCGCATGCGTACGGAGATCAGCAGCGGCACCGACACGGCGATCAGCATCCCCGCGAGCCCGAACGCCGCCGCCGAACCCCCGAGCGCCACGCCGAGGCCGCCGAGCGGTGCGCCGACCACGTTGGCGAAGCGGATGGCGAGGCCCCGCATGCCCTGGACCCGGGCGAGCTGGTCGCGGCTCGTGACGCGGGCCGGGAGGGCGCCCACGGCGGGCATGAAGAGCGCGTCGACGATGCCGAAGACGGTGGCGAGCACGGCCAGCAGCCACAGACTCGGGCTGGTCGCGAACAGCACCGCGGCCAGCGTGAGGACGGCGACGCAGCGCACGGCGTCACTGCCGATGACGACCTTCCGCGGCCCGAACCGGTCGGCGACCACTCCGCCGCCCAGCATCAGCAGGGCGCGCGGTATGGCGCTCACGGCCATCACGAGCCCGGCCTGCGCGGGTGTTCCGGCCTGCACGGCCGCCCAGGACAACGCGATGTAGCAGACGTTGTCGCCCATCATCGACGAGGTGTAGGCGCCGAGCCAGCGCAGTACGTTGCCGTCGCGGTGAGCGGGCTTGCCGGAGGTGGCGGAGACGGAGACGGAGGCCGGGGATATGCCGGTCGTGGTCACGGAACGCGTCCTCTCAGGGTCGGAACGGGAAGCCGTACACGTGCAGCGCGACGTGCTCGCGCCCTTCGGTGTCGCCGGCCGCTTCGGCGGCCCGGCTCTTCTCGTCGTACTTCTTGGCGAGGGCGTTCAGCTCCTTGCCGAATTCGGTCAGCTCGGCCGGGGTCAGCCGCATCCAGGACTCGGAGTCCTGCGAGGCGGTGTTCCATTCAGGGCCCCAGGCGGCGCGCGCGTCGAGATAGCGGCGGTAGAGGTCGGCCCGCTGCTCGTGGAAGAGCCGTGCGGCCGCCGTGTGCGCGGCCGCCTTCTCGGGGGCGTCCCGGAAGTCCGCGTCGTGGATGCTCACACCGTCGGACGCGGGCTGCCACCAGCGCTCCCTGCCGTCCCCGCTCTGCGGTTCGGCCTCCTCGATCAGCCCGTGCTCGGCGAGTTTGCGCAGGTGGTAGCTGACCAGCGACACCGCCTCGTCGACCTGGTCCGCGAGCTGCGAGGCCGTCGCGACACCCGCCACGGACAGGGCCCTGTACAGGTTCGCCCGCAATGGATGGGCCAACGCCTTCAGCGTCCCCACATCCGTGATCCGGCGGTTCTCCTTGCTTGCCATGCCTCCACGCTAGATGCGAAAGAAAAGTTGCGCAACTAAAATTGCGCAACTTCTCTTTCCTATCTGCATGCAACTGAGCCCCGGCCACCCAGTGACCGGGGCTCATGGTCTTGCCGACGTCAGCGAACGGAATGCCCCGCCTCGCGCAGCGTCTCCTTCACCTGGCCGATCCGCAGATCCCCGAAGTGGAAGACGGACGCGGCCAGCACCGCGTCGGCCCCCGCGGCGATGGCCGGCGGGAAGTCGGCGAGCCGCCCCGCGCCGCCGCTCGCGATCAGCGGCACGGTCACGTGCTTGCGTACGGCCTCGATCATCTCGATGTCGTAGCCGTCCTTCGTGCCGTCCGCGTCCATCGAGTTGAGCAGGATCTCGCCCGCGCCCAGCTCGGCGGCCCGGTGCGCCCACTCGACGGCGTCGATGCCGGTGCCCTTGCGGCCGCCGTGCGTCGTCACCTCGAAGGAGCCGCTCTCGGTCCTGCGCGCGTCCACCGACAGGACCAGCACTTGCCGCCCGAACCGCTCGGCGATCTCGCGGATGAGGTCGGGCCGGGCGATGGCCGCCGTGTTGACGCCGACCTTGTCCGCGCCCGCCCGCAGCAGCTTGTCCACGTCCTCGGCGGTGCGTACGCCGCCGCCGACCGTCAGCGGGATGAAGACCTGCTCGGCCGTGCGGCGCACCACGTCGTACGTGGTCTCGCGATTGCCGGAGGACGCGGTGATGTCCAGGAACGTCAGCTCGTCGGCGCCCTCGGCGTCGTACACCTTGGCCATCTCGACGGGGTCGCCCGCGTCGCGCAGGTTCTGGAAGTTGACGCCCTTGACGACCCGGCCGTTGTCCACGTCCAGGCAGGGGATGACTCGAACCGCCAGGGTCATGACCGCGCCTCCCCTCGGTACGCCTCCACCTCGACCTCGACGACCAGCCGCGGGTCCACGAAGCCGGAGACGATGATCATGGATGCGGCGGGGCGGACGGCGTCGAACAGCTCCTTGTGGGCGCGGCCGACCTCCTCCACGTCCCGGGCATGCGTGAGGTACAGGCGCGTGCGGACGACGTCGTCGCGGCCGAGGCCGAGCTGCTCAAGGGCCGCGAACGCGACGTTGAAGGAGTTGACCGTCTGCTCGTACGGGTCGCCGGGGGCGATCACTCCGTTGATCACCGAGGTGCAGCCCGCTACCAGCACGAGGCCGTTCGGCAGCTCCACCGCGCGGGAGTAGCCGAAGGCCTCCTCCCAGGGCGCGCCGGTCGAGACGCGTCGTACGTCGCTCACTTGGCTACCGCCTCCAGGGCCTCTTCCAGCGTGAACGCCTTGGCGTACAGGGCCTTTCCGACGATGGAGCCCTCGACGCCCAGCGGGACCAGCTCGGCGATGGCGCGCAGGTCGTCCAGGGAGGACACGCCGCCGGAGGCCACGACCGGGCGGTCCGTCGCCGCGCAGACGTTCTTCAGCAGCTCCAGGTTCGGGCCCTGGAGCGTGCCGTCCTTGGCGATGTCGGTGACGACGTAGCGCGCGCAGCCCTCGGAGTTGAGGCGCTCCAGCGTCTCGTAGAGGTCGCCGCCGTCGCGGGTCCAGCCGCGGCCGCGCAGCGTCGTGCCGCGTACGTCGAGGCCGACCGCGATCTTGTCGCCGTGCTCGGCGATGACCTTGGCGACCCACTCGGGGGTCTCCAGGGCGGCGGTGCCGAGGTTGACGCGGGTGCAGCCGGTGGCGAGGGCCGCGGCGAGCGTGTCGTCGTCGCGGATGCCGCCGGACAGCTCGACCTTGATGTCCATCGCCTTCGCGACCTCGGCGATCAGCGCGCGGTTGTCGCCGGTGCCGAACGCGGCGTCCAGGTCGACGAGGTGCAGCCACTCGGCGCCCGAGCTCTGCCAGGCGAGGGCGGCCTCAAGGGGGGAGCCGTAAGAAGTTTCCGTCCCGGACTCGCCGTGCACGAGGCGGACGGCCTGGCCGTCGCGTACGTCGACGGCGGGAAGGAGTTCGAGCTTGCTCACAGTGTTCCGATCCAGTTGGTGAGGAGCTGGGCTCCGGCGTCGCCGGACTTCTCGGGGTGGAACTGCGTGGCCCACAGGGGGCCGTTCTCGACGGCCGCCACGAAGGGCTTGCCGTGCGTCGACCAGGTCACCAGGGGTGCGCGCAGCGCCGGGTTCCCGACTTCGAGGGACCAGTCGTGGACGGCGTAGGAGTGCACGAAGTAGAAGCGGGCGTCGGCGTCGAGACCCGCGAAGAGCCGCGAGCCGGCCGGGGCCTCGACCGTGTTCCAGCCCATGTGGGGCACGATCTCGGCCTGCAGCGGTGCGACCGTGCCGGGCCACTCGTCGAGGCCCTCGGTCTCCACACCGTGCTCGATGCCGCGCGCGAAGAGGATCTGCATGCCGACGCAGATGCCCATCACCGGGCGGCCACCGGACAGACGGCGGCCGATGATCCAGTCGCCGCGGGCGTCCTTGAGGCCCTTCATGCAGGCGGCGAAGGCGCCGACACCGGGCACCAGCAGCCCGTCCGCGTTCATGGCCGTGTCGAAGTCGCGCGTTATCTCGACCTCGGCGCCGGTGCGGGCGAGGGCGCGCTCGGCGGAGCGCACGTTTCCGAAGCCGTAGTCGAAAACGACGACCTTCTTAGGGGTGCTCAATTCCACACCTCCAGTCTCATGACGCCGGCGACGAGACACATCGCGGCGCCGATGGAGAGCAGCACGATGAGGCTCTTGGGCATCTCCTGCTTGACGAAGGAGTAGATGCCGCCGAGGAGAAAGAGTCCGACGACGATCAGGATGCTCGACAGGCCGGTCACAGCGCGCCCTTCGTGGAGGGGAGGATTCCGGCGGCGCGCGGGTCGCGCTCGGAGGCGTAGCGCAGCGCGCGGGCCAGCGCCTTGAACTGGCACTCCACGATGTGGTGCGCGTTGCGCCCGTAGGGCACGTGCACGTGCAGCGCGATCTGGGCCTGGGCGACGAAGGACTCCAGGATGTGCCGGGTCATCGTCGTGTCGTACTCGCCGATCATCGGCGCCATCGTCTCGGGCTCGGTGTGCACAAGGTACGGACGGCCCGACAGGTCGACGGTCACCTGGGCGAGCGACTCGTCCAGCGGGACCGTGCAGTTGCCGAATCGATAAATCCCCACCTTGTCGCCGAGCGCCTGCTTGAAGGCGGCGCCGAGCGCGAGGGCGGTGTCCTCGATGGTGTGGTGCGAGTCGATGTGCAGGTCGCCCTCGGTCTTCACGGTCAGGTCGAACAGACCGTGCCGGCCGAGCTGGTCGAGCATGTGGTCGTAGAAGCCGACGCCCGTCGACACCTCCACCTTGCCGGACCCGTCGAGGTCGATCTCGACGAGGACCGACGTCTCCTTGGTCACCCGCTCCACACGTCCCACGCGGTTCATGCGCTCTGCTCCTTCTTCAGTTCACGGACCGCGTCGAGGAACGCGTCGTTTTCGGCGGGGGTTCCGGCGGAGACCCGCAGCCACCCCGGTACGCCGTTGTCCCTGACCAGGACGCCCCGGTCGAGGATCTTCTGCCAGACCTCGTGCGCGTCGGCGAACCGCCCGAACTGCACGAAGTTGGCGTCCGATTCGGTCACGTCGTACCCGATCGCACGCAGTTCGGCGACCAGCCGGTCCCGCTCGGCCTTGAGCTGCTCGACGTAGCCGAGCAGGGTGTCGGTGTGCTCCAGGGCGGCCAGCGCGGTCGCCTGGGTGATGGCCGACAGGTGGTACGGCAGCCGTACGAGCTGCACGGCGTCCACGACGGCCGGGTGCGCGGCGAGGTAGCCGAGGCGGAGGCCCGCGGCTCCGAAGGCCTTCGACATCGTCCGCGAGACGACGAGATTCGGCCGACCTTCGATCAACGGCAGCAGCGAATCGCCGTGGCTGAACTCGATGTACGCCTCGTCGACCACCACCATCGACGGCTTGGCCGCCTGCGCGGCCTCGTACAGCGCGAGGACCGTCTCGGGCGGGACCGCGTTGCCCGTGGGGTTGTTGGGGGTGGTGATGAAGACGACGTCCGGCCGGTGCTCGGCGATCGCCCGCTCGGCGGCGGCCGGGTCGATCGTGAAGTCCTCGTTGCGCGGGCCGGAGACCCAGGCCGTGCCGGTGCCGCGCGCGATGAGCGCGTGCATCGAGTACGACGGCTCGAAGCCGATGGCGGTACGGCCGGGTCCGCCGAAGGTCTGCAGCAGCTGCTGGATGACCTCGTTGGAGCCGTTGGCCGCCCAGACGTTCTCCAGGCCGACCCGGTGGTTGCCGGTCTTCGTCAGGTACTTGGCCAGCTCGGTGCGCAGCTCCACCGCGTCCCGGTCGGGGTAACGGTTGAGGTCGCGGGCGGCCTCGCGCACCCGCTCGGCGATCCGCTCGACGAGCGGTTCGGGCAGCGGGTACGGGTTCTCGTTGGTGTTCAGCCGTACGGGCACGTCGAGTTGGGGCGCGCCATAGGGGGACTTGCCGCGCAGCTCGTCCCGTACGGGGAGATCGTCGATGCCGGTCACTTGCTCTGGGGAACCTTCCATCCGAACCTCGCCTTGACCGCCGCGCCGTGCGCGGGCAGGTCCTCCGCCTCCGCCAGCGTCACCACGTGATGCGCCACGTCGGCCAGCGCTTCCTTCGTGTAGTCGACGATGTGGATGCCGCGCAGGAAGGACTGGACGGACAGGCCCGAGGAGTGGCAGGCGCAGCCGCCGGTGGGCAGGACGTGGTTGGAGCCCGCGCAGTAGTCGCCGAGGGAGACCGGCGCCCAGGGCCCGACGAAGATCGCGCCCGCGTTGCGCACCCGGTCGGCCACCGCGGCGGCGTCCGCCGTCTGGATCTCCAGGTGCTCGGCCCCGTACGCGTCCACGACCCGCAGGCCCTCGTCCACGCCGTCCACGAGCACGATCGCGGACTGCCTGCCGCTCAGCGCGGGGACGATCCGGTCCTCGATGTGCTTGGTGGCCGCGACCTGCGGCTCCAGTTCCTTCTCGACCGCGTCGGCCAGCGCCACGGAGTCCGTGACGAGGACGGCGGCGGCGAGCGGGTCGTGCTCGGCCTGGCTGATCAGGTCGGAGGCGACGTGCACCGGGTCGGCGGTCTCGTCCGCGAGGATCGCGATCTCGGTGGGACCGGCCTCGGCGTCGATGCCGATCTTGCCCGCGAAGTACCGCTTGGCCGCCGCGACCCAGATGTTGCCGGGCCCGGTGACCATGTTGGCGGGCGGGCAGGACTCGGTGCCGTACGCGAACATCGCGACGGCGGTCGCGCCACCGGCCGCGTACACCTCGTCGACGCCGAGCAGCGCGCAGGCGGCGAGGATCGTCGGGTGCGGCAGTCCACCGAACTCGGACTGGGCCGGGGAGGCGAGCGCGATGGACCCGACCCCGGCCTCCTGCGCCGGGACCACGTTCATGATCACCGACGAGGGGTACACGGACCGTCCGCCGGGGGCGTACAGGCCGACACGGTCGACCGGCACCCACTTCTCGGTGACCGAGCCGCCCGGCACGACCTGGGTGGTGTGCGTCGTACGGCGCTGCTCGCGGTGGACGAGCCGGGTGCGCCGGATGGACTCCTCCAGGGCCGCGCGCACCGCCGGGTCGAGCTGCTCCAGCGCCTCGCTGAGCGCCTGGGCCGGGACCCGTACCGACTCCAGCCGTACGCCGTCGAACTTCTCCGCGAAGTCGATCAGCGCCGCGTCTCCCCGATGATGCACGGCCTCGCAGATCGGACGCACCTTCTCCAGGGCGGCCTGAACATCGAAGTCGGCTCGGGGCAGCAGGTCGCGCAGGGCGGAACCCTCGGGGAGGGCGTCGCCGCGCAGATCGATTCGGGAGATCACAGGCCCAATTCTCTCAGACTGCGATAAGGCGCCGGACGGCTGTATCAATGGCTGATACAACGCCGGGGCCGGTGGCCGTCCATGGCTGATACCGGCCACCTTTGGTTCCGCGGAAGATCCCCTTCACCAGTAGCGTTCGGGCCGTCACAGAGCGGGCATTGGACGGTTGTACGAAACCCGCGAGTAGCTGGGGAGGAAGGGAAGAGCCGTGACCGAGGGTGCCGGCATCCGCGGTGGGGACCTGCCGGACGAACTGACCACTGCCGAGGCCGGGATGTGGCAGGCCTTCCGCAACGGGAGCGTGTACGACCTGCGCAGCGGGGACATGACCGTCGACGATCCGCACGGGGGCCATCCCTGGGGCCCCGAGCGCAGCGTCCGGGCCCGGATCGTGGCCTGGCTGCTGCTGGACGGCCCGCCCGCCCTCCAGGGCCGGGTCGCCTCGCTGAAGCTGACCGGCGTTCAGATCACCGACGTGCTCGATCTCGCCGGCGGCACCGTGGTGCCGTACGTGGAGATGAAGGGGTGCCGGTTCGAGAAGGAGATCCTGCTGCCGGAGGCCCGGTTCACGACCGCGCGGTTCGTGGACTGCTCGGTGCCGCGTCTGGAGGCGGTCCGGGTGCACACCGAGGGCGATCTGCATCTGGCGCGCTGCCGGTTCCACAACGGCGTACGGCTGACCGACGCGCACATCGGCACGGATCTGCTGCTCAACCAGGCCGTGGTCTACCGGGACCGGCGCGGGCGCTCGCTCACCGGTGACGGCATGACCGTCGGGCAGGACCTCCAGGCCGAGATGCTGGAGTCGCACGGCGAGCTGAGTCTGCGCGGCGCCACGGTCGGTGTCTCGCTCAGCCTGCGCGGCAGCAAGCTGAGCAACCCGTACACGCGCCTGGCCCTGAACGCACCCCAGCTGACCGTCAACCGCACGCTGTACATGACCCCCGCGGGCGTCGGCAATCCGCTGCAGACCAGCGGGACGACCCCGGCGCGCGGCACGCTGGTGCAGCGGTTCGAGTGCCAGGGCGGGATCCGGCTCGACGACGGGCGGTTCGGGGACGCGGTCGACTTCGAGCGGGCCCGCTTCACCTTCGACGACGACCAGGAACTGTCGCTGCGCCGGGTCCAGACGCCCGAGCTGCGCTTCCTCGGGGAGAGACCGGAGCGCGGCAAGGTGATCCTGTCCGGCGCCCGGGTCGTCAACCTGGTGGACAGGGCGTCCAGCTGGCCGGGGCCCGGCAGCCTCCACATGGGCGGCTTCGGTTACGAGAACCTCGTGCCGCAGGGCGCGTTCCCGCTGACCCGGCGCCTTGAGTGGGTGGCGGCGGCGACCGCCGAGTACAACCCGGAGCCGTACGAGCGCCTCGCCACGGTGCTGCGCAACTCCGGCGAGGACGAGGACGCCCGCGAGGTGCTGCTCGCCAAGCAGCGCCGCCGTCGCGAGACCCTGCCGCTGGCCGCCAAGCTCTGGGGGTACGCGCAGGACTGGACGGTCGCCTACGGGTACCGGCCGGGGCGGGCCGCCCTGTGGATGGCCGTGCTGTGGGCGGCGACGTCGGTCGCGTTCTCCCACGCCAGCCATCCGCCGATCAACGGCGACGGGCATCCCCCGTGGAACGCCTCGCTGTTCGCCCTGGACCTGCTGCTGCCGGTCATCGACCTCGGCCAGGTCGGCTTCTGGCAGCTGCGCGGCGGCTGGCAGTGGCTGGCCGCGGTGGTGATCCTCCTCGGCTGGATCCTGGCGACGACGGTGGCGGCGGGGGCGACACGGCTGCTGCGGCGAGGCTGACTCAGGGGGCACACGGCCCCGTACACACAGACGTCGAACAGTAGAACAACAGTCACCTTTTACCCGCCCTTGACCGTCGGCCATACAACCAAACGACGGTTACGAAAGTGTCACCGCGCACCCTCTGGTACTGCTCCGACCTGCGGCTTTCAATGGTCTTCACCATGGCTCTGCTGCGCGCGTTCATCCGTACGGCACGGATGGCACGGAACACTTCGCGCCTCGCCGTCGGACTGCCCGCCGACGACGAGGTACTGCTCGACGCCCCCGACGAGCGCCTCGGTCCCGCGCTCGTCGCCGCGGGCCGCGGCGAGTACGGCCCCGCCGCCAAGCTGCTCGCCACCACGCGCGAGGCCGCCGAGTGGGAGAACCGCGACCGGTACGCGATGCGCCTCGCGACCTTCGCGCGCTCCCGCGACGAGTGGCTCCGGGAGTGGCAGAGCGCCTGCCCGCACGACCCGGACGCGCTGCTGGTCAAGGCCGAGCTGGCGGTCCGCCGCGGCTGGGAGTCGCCCGCCCGCGTCGAGCTGCTGCGCGAGGTCGGTCCGCTGATCAGCGCCGCCGCCGAGGGAGATCCGCGCGATCCGGTGCCCTGGCGGATCGCGCTCGACCACGCCCGCGGCACCCATGTCGGACACACGGAGTACGAGAAGCTGTGGGGCGAGGCCGTACGGCGCTCCCCGCACCACTACGGCTGCCATGTGGCCGCCCTGCAGTACCTGTCGGCCGCCTGGTACGGCTCGCACCGCGAGTGCTTCGACTTCGCCGAGCGGGCGGCGCAGGACGCGCTGCCGGGCTCCCTGGTACAGGCGCTGCCGGTGCGCGCGGCCTTCGCCTATCTGACCGAGGGCGGCGGGGCCGTGGTGCCGCGCGAGCGCCTCGACGCGGCGGCCGACCTCGCGATCGCGGTCTCCGCGTCCTACACCGCCGCCGACGCGTGGCCCGCGGAGGTCCGCAACCTCCTCACCTACGTCCTGATCAGGCTGGAGCGCTGGCAGGACGCCCTCGACCAGCTCCGGCTGATCGGCCCGTACGCGACGTCGTTCCCCTGGGACCAGGTGTCGGACGACCCGCTCGGCCAGTTCCTGGAGCTGCGCGACGGCGTCCGTCTGGAGGTCGCCTCGGGCCTTCCGCTGGGCCGGCCGGAGCCTGACCCGCATCCAGGGAGTGGGCACGACGGACGCGCCCGCTCCGGCGACCATTAGGCTTTCCCGTCGTGACCACCGTCCGGCTTCCGCTCTTCCCCCTGAACTCGGTGCTTTTCCCGGGACTCGTGCTTCCTCTGAACATCTTCGAGGAGCGCTATCGCGCCATGATGCGCGATCTGCTCAAGACCCCTGAGGAGGAACCGCGCCGGTTCGCCGTCGTCGCCATCCGCGACGGCCACGAGGTCGCGCCCACCGCACCCGGCATGCCGGACCAGACCGCCGTGCCCGAGCGCGGGCCCGCCGCCGGTTTCGGCGACGACCCCGCCAAGGCCTTCCACGAGGTGGGCTGCATCGCGGACGCGGCGACCATCCGGGAGCGCGCCGACGGCAGTTTCGAGGTGCTGGCGACGGGGACGACGCGGGTGCGCCTGCTGTCGGTGGACGCGTCCGGTCCGTTCCTCACGGCCGAGCTGGAGGAACTGCCCGAGGAGCCCGGCGAGGAGGCGGGTGCGCTCGCCGAGGGCGTCCTGCGGGCCTTCCGCCAGTACCAGAAGCGCCTGGCGGGCGCGCGCGAACGCTCCCTGTCCACGGGCGCCGACCTCCCGGACGAACCGGCGGTGGTCTCCTACCTCGTGGCGGCCGCCGTGATGCTGGACATCCCGGCGAAGCAGCAGCTGCTGCAGACCCCCGACACCGCGTCGCGCCTGCGCGCGGAGCTGAAACTGCTGCGCGCGGAGACCGCGATCATCCGTAATCTGCCGTCGTTGCCGGCGTCGGACCTGACGCGCGGCCCGACAAGTCTCAACTGAGGCGACTCAACTGAAGTAAGGCGTCCGCACCTTGGCGAAGAAGTCGAAGAAGCAGCAGCAGTCCGGGGGCACCCCCGCGACGGTGGCCCTGACGGCGGCGGGCGTCTCGTACACGGTGCACGCGTACGAGCACGACCCCTCGCACCCCTCCTACGGCGAGGAGGCCGCCGAGGCGATGGGCGTCTCGCCGGACCGGGTCTTCAAGACGCTGGTCGCGGACGTGGACGGCTCCCTCGTCGTCGCCGTGGTCCCGGTGGCCGGCTCCCTCGACCTGAAGGCCCTGGCCACGGCAGTGGGCGGCAAGCGCGCCGCCATGGCCGACCCAGCGGCCGCCGAACGCACCACCGGCTATGTCCGCGGCGGCATCTCCCCCCTGGGCCAGCGCAAGAAACTCCCCACGGTGCTGGACGCCTCGGCCTCCGCCCACGCCACGATCTGCGTCTCGGCCGGCCGTCGAGGCCTGGAGGTCGAACTCACGCCCGCCGACCTGACGGCCCTCACGGAAGCGGTCTCCGCGCACGTCGCCCGTGCGTGACCCCTCGACGTACCTCCCGTCCTCGGCTAAGCACGAGAGACATGTCGAAGAGAACCCGCAAACGCAAGTGGCGCATCAAGAAACACCGCGCAAACCACGGCCGTCGCCCGGCATGACCAACGGTTCCTCGCGCCCCGTAAGGGGCGCGGGGAACTGCGCGAGCAACCCCCACCGCCCCGCAGCCGAACTCTCTTAAGGGGCGCGGGGAACGGCGCAATCTTTCAGGGGGGTCTGGGGGCGCAGCCCCCAGGAACGGATGGGACGGGTAGGGGCGGCGGGGGCGAAACCCCTGCCTAACCGGCCGGAGGCGCCCCGTACGGGTCAGGATCCCGCGGCCCGAACAACGCGGTGAGCCCGAGATGCACCACAAGCCCCGCCAGCGACCACGCCAGCAACGCCCCCTTCGCCCCGAGCTTCAACGGCGCGGAGAAGGTAACCCCCTTGCCCACAGCCTTGGCATGAGCGACCACGTCCTGCGTGGGCCCGAGCCAGACCCCGACCCGCCACGCCAGCAGCGACCCGAGCAGCCCCCCGACGGCCAGCGCCACAACCAGCGGCACACCCCCACGCCGCCGCACCAGGAACAGGCACAGCGCACTGACCGCACCGAACCCCAGCGCAAGCAGAGTGAACGTTCCATCAACCCCGATGGCCTGCTCGCCCTCGGTGTCCTTCAGATACACCGCGCTGTCGTCCGCGATCAGCGGCACATGCGGCGCCAGCCACGACCACAGCACCCCGAGCAGCACCCCGGCGAGCGCAACCGCCACCGTCATCACGGCGGCCTCCCGCACTTCGGTCTTCATCCCGGGACCGTCCTGTCCATACGAGACTTCATACGCGGCCCTGTACGCGGCGGGAGCCGTATCCCCAGGAACGGGCGAAGCCTGCCAGGCACTGTGCGGAGACGGTTCATGCGGCGGCGGAGGCGGAGTCAACGGAGCGGTCACCCTGACATCGTGCCAGGCCCGGCTGTCCGCCGCGTCACCGGACGGCTGCCCGGCGGTACGCCCAGGTCGCCAGGGCCAGCGAGGCCACCCCGACACCGGCACAGACGGCCAGGTCACCGAGGACGGCGGCCCAGTCGGGATGCGCCCCGAACGTGCGCGCGAAGGCCTCGACGCCGTAGGTCGACGGCAGCAGATCACGGGCGTACTGCACGACGGCCGGCATCCGGTCCCCCGGCAGCACCCCCAGCAGCAGCGCCGCAGACATGCCCAGCTGCCCGAGCAGCGTGGCGAGTTCGGGCCGCGGCGCGAGCAGCCCGAAGGCGGCCCCCAGCCCGGCGAGGGCGGCGCCCGCGAGCGGGATGACCGCGGCGAGCACCCACAGGTGCGCCAGTGGCAGCCCGAAGAGCACACACCCGAAGACGGCGGTGACGACGGCCCCGGGCACGGTGAAGGACGCGTACGCGCCCGCCGCGCCGAGCACCACGGCGGCCGGCGGCACCGGCAGCGTCGCGTAGTGGTCGAGCCCTCCGCTGGCCCGCAGCTGCCCGAAGTACTGGGCGAGGAGGTTGAGGGCGACGAAGGCGACCACCAGGACCGTCGACCCGGCCACCACGGCCCGTGCCTCGCCGCCGCCGTCCGTGACACCCCGCATCATGATCATGATGCCGACGGACTGGAAGGTGGCCACGAACAGCAGCGGGATCCGCGCGACGCGCGCCCGGGAGAGCTGCGCCCGGTACACGGCGGCCAGCGACGGCCACAGCCGCGCACGCGGCCCCAGCTCCGCGGCATCGCCGGGGTCCTCCGCCACGGGCAGCGCACTGCCCGGCAGAACTCCAGCGGGTACGACACTCACGTCGCGCTGCTCCCCTTCACTCCGGCAGCCGTCCTGTTCCCAACGCCCGCAGCCTCCCACGGGTTCCGTACATCTGCGGTTCCCGCCTCCCGTACGGTTCCCGGGCCCCTCGTGCTCACGCCTTCACCAGCCCCTGGGTATTGCCGCCGAGCGCGAGGTACACGTCCTCCAGGCTCGGCGTGGCCAGTGTGAAGTCGTCGAGGGCGGCGAAGGCGGCGCCTCCGGTGACCGTGGCGACGGCCGCGCGGGCCTCCTCGGGGGCGAGCCGCAGGGTCCAGCGGCGGCCCGACTCGACGGCACGGGCGCGCAGCGCGGCGACCTCGGGGACGTCGAGCGGAGCGCTCTCGCGCCAGACGAGCTCGACCCGTACCTCGCCCGCGACCCGCTCCTTCAGCCCGGCCGGGGTGTCGCAGGCGATGACGCGGCCCTTGTCGAGGACGGCGACCCGGTCGAGGACGGTCTCGGCCTCGATGACGTTGTGGGTGACCAGCAGGACGGTCGTACCGCGTTCGGCCCGGCGCCGGTCGATGGCGGCCCAGACGGCTCGGCGGGCGAGGGGGTCCATACCGGTGGTCGGCTCGTCGAGGACGAGCAGCGGCCGCTCCCCCACGAGCGCGGCGGCGACGCAGGCGAGCCGCCGCTCCCCGCCGGAGAGCTTCTTCAGTACGCGGGAGGCGAGCGGCGCGAGGCCCAGTTCATCGAGTACGGCGTCCCGCTCGGCCCGCGCCTCGCGAAGCTCCAGCCCGCGCAGCCGCCCGGTCGTCTCCGCGGCGAGCGACACGGTCAGTTCGTCGAGGGCGGTGGACTCCTGCCCGAGGTACGCGAGAATCCGCGCCGCCCGATCGGGGTGACGCACGATGTCGTGCCCAAGAATCTCGACGCTGCCGCTGTCGGGCCGCATGAGCCCGGTCAGCTGCCGCACGAGAGTGGACTTACCCGCGCCGTTCGGCCCGAGCAGCCCGAAGATCTCGCCGCGCCGAATATCCAGACGCACCCCGTCGACGGCCCGCACCTCAGGCGTACCCGGAGTTCCGCGCCGTCCCCGCACAGCCGGATAGGTCTTGCTCAGCTCGCGCACCGAGCACACGACATCGCCCCTGTGCCCATCCCGGACTGCCCCTGCCGTGCGCGTACTCACGAGGGACGAGCCTACGGGGTCCGATGCCCCGTTATGCGCCCGGGCCCCGTCAGGGACGCGGGGCTGCGACATGGTGCGGCTCCGCCGCGTGGGCACACCCGGCCCAGGATCGGGGCGCAGCCCCGCCTTCAGGGGCGCGAGGAACTGCGCGACCAGCCCCCACCGGTCCGCACCCGATACACAACCCACGGGGTCCGGGGCGCGGCCCCGCCCCGACCGAGGCTCACCCAAGCACCGGCCCGCCCCACGCCCACGGCACCCCGAAGGGCCCCGTCACTCCCCCACAGGCGCATGCTCCGCCGCCGTACGCACATCGATCTCCCGCCAGAACCCCGCCCGGATCGCATACCGATCATGCTCATCGATCTGGTCGTCCTTGTGCGCGAGCAGCCCGAAACGGGCGGCGTACCGCAGCAGCTCCCCGTCCACCCGATGCGGAATCCGCGGATACATCGTGGACAGCTTCGACAAATGGCTCTGGTCGGTGAGCCGCTCCATCCACCGACGCGCGAACACCTGTCCCACCTCGTACGGATCGCCACCCACCGTGGTGATGTCCTCCTCCCGGTCCGCCCACCGCTGCTCGGCGGAGGTGAGCTGGGCGAGGGTGGGCAGCGCGGCGGCCTCCGCTGACTCCGTGGCGCCCCCGGGCCGCTCGACCCACCCCTTGTCCGAGGACCAGCGCAGCGTCGCGCTGGCGGGGTGCTGGGCGGCCTGTGTGCCGGGTCCGCGCAGCGCGGCCAGGTCCTTGGGGGTGGGGACGCCCTTGGGCGTGGGCACGCGCTCCTCGGTGCCGTTGGGCGACTCGGCCGCCGAATGGTGTTCCGTCTCCGGCGCGGGCCGCTCCGCCGCCGCGGTGAGCGCCGACTCGGGCAGCGGCGCGGAGAGGATCGCGGCGATCTCGGGGCGCGGCGCCGGCGGCGGCGCGCAGATCCCGCCGAGCTCCTTGGCGCGTACGGCCTTGGTGATCCAGGCCCGGTCGAGCACGCGCCGCTCGTCGGCCTCGGCCACCAGGTCCTCGGACTGGTTGTAGTCGCCGTCCGCGGCCTGCACGGCCCACAGGTGTACGGCGACCCCGTGCTCCTTGGCGGCCATCATGCCCGGCAGCAGATCCCCGTCGCCGGTCACCAGGACCACGTCGGAGCAGGCGCGGTTGCGCGCCAGCTCGGTCAGCTCGGCGTGCATGGCGGCGTCGACGCCCTTCTGCGCCCACCGCCCGTCGCTACGGGTCAGCGCGCCCAGGCGCACCGTCACGCGCGGCATCACGCGCAGCCTGCGGTGCTCCGGCTGCGGTACACGGTCGGGG
Source organism: Streptomyces sp. NBC_00775 (assembly GCF_036347135.1). NCBI lineage: Bacteria > Bacillati > Actinomycetota > Actinomycetes > Kitasatosporales > Streptomycetaceae > Streptomyces > Streptomyces sp. NBC_00775. Next base: position 8,011,021 of record NZ_CP108938.1, on the reverse strand, counting down.
GCGCCGTCGAACCAGTAGATGCGCAGCAGGGGCCGCTCCGTGTCGGACTCGGCGCGCTCGCGCAGGCCCTGGATGAGGGCGGCGTGGTCGACGGTGATCCGGGAGCGGGAGGAATCCCCGGCGAGAAGACTGGCAGCAGCCCCGAGCAGATACCCGGCGTCCACCAGGACGATGCAGCGGTCCACTCGATCCACCCTCTTTCCGGGAGGTTTGCTTCGGGCTTCCTTCGAGTCTGCCCGACCGCGCGGAGGTTAACGGCCGGAACTCGATCTTCGGCGTGGCGTATCGGGAGAACACTCCCCGACAGGGCTTATTACGCACGGTAATTCTCCGATATGCGCCGCTTGTCAGCCTATGTGAATCTGATGGCGGCCCTGGCCCCTAGTTCCCCCTCAGGAGGCAGATCCCCATGGCCAAGAACAAGAACCGCAAGCAGGGCACCCAGCAGGACCGCTCCTCGCAGGCCGAGCGTGCACAGGAGCAGGCGCAGCGTTCTTCGGCGGAGGCACAGCAGTCGCCGATGTCGCAGGCGCAGGGCAGCCCGGCGGATGTTGCCCGTAAGCACCAGAAGCGCTTCGGCCACAACTGAGGCCACGCGCAGGGCTGTTGAAGCCCGACCGGGCTATTGAAGCCCGGGCACACACCGAGGGGCGCATCCCATCGCGGATGCGCCCCTCGCGTACTTCAGTTGACGTGTGTCAGCCCGCCCCGTCTCAGGCCGCCGTATCTCAGACCGCCGTGTCTCAGCCAGCCAGGCAGGACGGGCCCAGCAGCACCTTCAGGTCACCGAAGAGCGCCGGATCCGGCTTCACGCGGTGCCGGTCGAGCCGCAGCACCGTCGTCTTGCTCGGGCCCTGGAGCCTGATGCGGACCTCGCTCTCGCCCTTGTGGTGGCTGAGGATCTCACCGAGGCGGCTGACCATGGGCGGGGTGACCTTGAGCGCCGGGATGGTGAGGATCACGGGCGCGTTGGTGCCCGCGTTCGACAGGTCCGGGACCTGGAGCTCCATCGCGACGAGCCGCGGCACGTCCTCGCGCTTGTCGAGGCGGCCCTTGACGAACACGACGGCGTCCTCGACGAGTTGCGTCGACACCAGCTGGTACGTCGCCGGGAAGAACATGCACTCGATGGAGCCCGCGAGGTCTTCCACCGTGGCGATGGCCCAGGCGTTGCCCTGCTTGGTCATCTTGCGCTGGAGGCCCGAGATGATGCCGCCGATGGTGACCACCGCGCCGTCCGCGTGCTCACCTCCGGTGAGCTGGGAGATGCCCGCGTCGGCCTTGTCGGACAGGACGTGCTCCAGGCCGAAGAGCGGGTGGTCGGAGACGTACAGACCGAGCATCTCCCGCTCCTGGGCGAGCAGATAGGCCTTGTCCCACTCATCGGTCGTGAACTCGACGTCGAGTCCGAAGCCGGGCTCGTCCGTCTCCTCCTCGCCCATGCCGCCGAAGAGGTCGAACTGGCCCTCGGCCTCCTTGCGCTTGACCGCCACCACGTTGTCGATCATCGGCTCGAACTGCGCGGTGAGGCCCTTGCGGGTGTGCCCCATCGTGTCGAACGCGCCGGCCTTGATCAGCGATTCCGTGGTGCGCTTGTTGCAGGCGACCGCCTCGACCTTGTCGAGGTAGTCCGGGAAGGAGGCGTACTTCCCCTTGGCCTTGCGGCTCTTGATGATCGACTCGACGACGTTCGTACCGACGTTGCGGACGGCGGAGAGGCCGAAGAGGATCACGTCGTCGCCCTGGGCGGCGAAGTTCTGCTCCGACTCGTTGACGTTGGGCGGCAGCACCTTGATGCCCATGCGCCGGCACTCGTTCAGATAGATCGCGGACTTGTCCTTGTCGTCCTTGACCGAGGTGAGCAGGCCGGCCATGTACTCGGCCGGGAAGTTCGCCTTCAGGTACGCGGTCCAGTACGAGACCAGTCCGTACGCGGCCGAGTGAGCCTTGTTGAAGGCGTAGCCGGCGAACGGGACCAGGACGTCCCACAGGCCCTGGATCGCCTCGTCGCTGTAGCCGTTCTTCTTGGCGCCGGCCTGGAAGATGGTGAAGTTCTTCGCCAGTTCGTCGGGCTTCTTCTTGCCCATCACGCGGCGCAGGATGTCGGCCTCGCCGAGCGAGTACCCGGCGATGATCTGGGCGGCCTTCTGTACCTGCTCCTGGTAGACGATCAGGCCGTAGGTGACCGCCAGGACCTCTTCGAGGGGCTCTTCGAGCTCCTTGTGGATCGGCGTGATCTCCTGCAGCTTGTTCTTGCGCAGGGCGTAGTTCGTGTGCGAGTCCATGCCCATCGGGCCGGGACGGTAGAGCGCCGAGACGGCGGAGATGTCTTCGAAGTTGTCGGGCTTCATCAGGCGCAGCAGCGAGCGCATGGGGCCGCCGTCGAACTGGAAGACGCCGAGGGTGTCGCCGCGCTGGAGCAGTTCGAAGGTCTGCGGGTCGTCGAGCGGCAGGGCCAGCAGGTCGAGGTCGATGCCCTTGTTGGCCTTCACCATCTTGACGGCGTCGTCCATGATGGTCAGGTTGCGCAGGCCCAGGAAGTCCATCTTCAGCAGGCCGAGCGACTCGCACTGCGGGTAGTCCCACTGCGTGATGGTCACGCCGTCCGTGTGCCGCACCCAGATGGGGGCGTGGTCGACGATGGGCTCGCTGGACATGATGACGCCGGCGGCGTGCACGCCCATCTGCCGGACCAGGCCCTCGACGCCCTTGGCGGTGTCGATGACCTTCTTCACGTCCGGCTCGTTCTCGTACATCGCCCGGATCTCGCCGGCCTCGCCGTAGCGCGGGTGCGAGGGGTCGGTGATGCCGCTGAGGTCGATGCCCTTGCCGAGGACGTCGGCGGGCATCGCCTTGGTGAGCCGGTCGCCCATGGCATACGGGTAGCCCAGCACGCGCGCGGAGTCCTTGATGGCGTTCTTCGCCTTGATCTTGCCGTACGTGCCGATCATGGCGACCTTGTCGGCGCCGTACTTCTCCGTCACATACCTGATCACTTCGACGCGCCGACGCTCGTCGAAGTCGATGTCGACGTCGGGCATGGAGACGCGCTCGGGGTTGAGGAACCGCTCGAAGATCAGGCCGTGCGGGATCGGGTCGAGGTCGGTGATGCCCATGGCGTACGCGACGATCGAACCGGCCGCGGAACCACGGCCCGGGCCCACCGCGATGCCCTGCTTCTTGGCCCACATGATGAAGTCGGCGACGACGAGGAAGTACCCCGGGAACCCCATCTGGATGATGACGTCCATCTCGTACTCGACCTGCTTCTGGCGGTCGTCGGGGATGCCGCCGGGGAAGCGGCGCTCCATGCCGAGGCGGACCTCCTCCTTGAACCAGGTGACCTCGGTGAACCCCTCGGGGATGTCGAACTTCGGCATGAGGTTCTTCGCCTCGAACATGCCGGTGGTGTCGATCTGCTCGGCGACCAGGAGGGTGTTGGCGCAGCCCTCCTGCCAGGCGTCCGAGGAGTCGATGGCGTACATCTCGTCCGTGGACTTCAGGTAGTAGCCGGTGCCGTCGAAGCGGAAGCGGTCCGGGTCGGAGAGGTTCTTGCCGGTCTGGATGCACAGCAGGGCGTCGTGGGCGGTCGCCTCGTTCGCGTACGTGTAGTGCGAGTCGTTCGTCACCAGGGGCGGAATGCCGAGCTTCTTGCCGATCTCCAGCAGGCCGTCGCGGACTCGGCGCTCGATCTCGATGCCGTGGTCCATCAGCTCCAGGAAGTAGCGGTCCTTGCCGAAGATGTCCTGGTACTCGGCGGCCGCCTTGAGGGCCTCGTCGTACTGACCGAGGCGCAGCCGGGTCTGGAGCTCTCCGGAGGGGCAGCCGGTGGAGGCGATGAGCCCCTCCGACCACTGGGAGATCGTCTCCTTGTCCATGCGCGGCCACTTCTGGAGCCAGCCCTCGGCGTACGCGTCCGAGGAGAGCCGGAAGAGGTTGTGCAGGCCCGTCCTGTTGGCCGCCCAGATCGTCTTGTGCGTATAACCACCCGAACCGGACACGTCGTCGCGCTTCTGGTGGGGCTGACCCCACTGGATCTTGCGCTTGTTGCGCCGGGACTCCGGAGCGACATACGCCTCGATGCCGATGATCGGCGTGACGCCCGCCTTCTTCGCCGTGTGGAAGAAGTCATACGCCCCGTGGAGGTTGCCATGGTCGCTCATGGCGATGTGGGTCATGCCCATCTCATTGCAGGCATTGAACATGTCCTTGAGCCGCGCGGCACCGTCCAGCAGCGAGTACTGGGTATGGACGTGCAGGTGCGTGAACGGCGGCTTTGACACGGCTTCGGCCTCCAAGAAGAACGATCGGCGACAGGCTGTGGACAGTCTGGGGGGACAGCGTCGAAGTCTATGACGCGGGACTGACACTCTGCGGGCGATCAGCCGTACCTTCGTGCGGGTACCCGGGCACTCCCGCGTACCTTCGTCCGTTGGAAGTGGACGGACCAGCCGTCCCGGGGGACGGCGTGTCCGTCCTGCCAAATCACCGCACCACCTGCACCAGGAGGCACCCCGCGATGTCGGTTCCGCAGCTCAGCGCCGAGCAACGCGGCGAGCAGATCCTCGCCGTCTTCGACACCGCCTTCGGCGAGCTCCTGGCCGCCGACCCGGCCGCGTTCCGCGTGAAATTCCGCAAGATGGCGGCCTCCGCCTTCGCGTTCTACCGGGGCACGGCGGGCCTCTTCTACCACGACCTCGACCAGGAAAAGCGGGGCGGACCGTACCTCGACGAGCGGACCTCCCGGGTCTGGATCCACGGCGACCTGCACGCCGAGAACTTCGGCACCTACATGGACGCCCAGGGCCGCCTGATCTTCAATGTGAACGACTTCGACGAGGCGTACGTCGGCCCCTTCACCTGGGACCTCAAGCGCTTCGCGGCCTCCGTGGCGCTCATCGGGTACGCGAAGGCGCTCAGCGACGAGCAGATCACCGAGCTGGTCAAGGTGTACGCGGGCGCGTACCGCGAGCGCATCCACGCCCTCGCCACCGGCGCCAAGAGCGACGAGGTGCCGCCCTTCACCCTGGACACCGCCGAGGGCCCGCTCCTGGACGCGCTGCGCGACGCCCGCTCGCTGACCCGCTTCGGGCTGCTCGACTCGATGACCGAGATCCGTGACTTCGAACGCCGCTTCGCGCCCGGCGGCGGCTCCATCGAGCTGGACGCGGCCACCCGCTACAAGGTGCTCGCGGCGTTCGACGGCTACCTGGAGACGCTGCCGGAGTCCTCCCTGGACCGCCCGGACTCGTACCGCGTGAAGGACGTCGTGGGCCGCCGCGGCATCGGTATCGGCTCGGCCGGTCTGCCGTCGTACAACATCCTTCTGGAGGGCAACAGCGACGCCCTGGAGAACGATGTCGTGATCTACATCAAGCAGGCCCAGACCCCGGCCGTCTCCCGGCACATCACGGACTCCGCGATCCGCGAGTACTTCCAGCACGAGGGCCACCGCACGGTGATCTCCCAGCGCGCCCTCCAGGCGCACGCCGACCCGTGGCTGGGCTGGACCGAGCTGGACGGCGCCGGGCAGCTGGTCGCCGAGGTGTCGCCGTACGCGGTGGACCTGGACTGGGGCGACATCGACGACCCGGATGAGATCGCCTCGGTCGTCGCGGACCTCGGCCGGGCCACGGCCACGATGCACGCGGCGGCGGACGACGAGAGCGGCCACTCGGAGCTGGTGCCGTTCTCCACGGAGCGGGCCATCGACGCGGCGATCGCGGCCGACGAGGACGGCTTCGCGGGCCTCCTAGTGGACTTCGCGCACAGCTACGGCGCACGCGCGCGTGCCGATCACCAGATCTTCGTGGACCTCTTCCGCAATGGCCGGATCCCGGGCCTGTAGAGACATTCGGACGTCCGTACGGCGCTGCCGGCCCTCCGGTAGCGGTCCCACAACGCTCCCGTAACGCACAGGAACCCTTTAGGGGTCTCTTACGGGAGCGCGTGGGAGACTCTCCTCCGCTATGGACATATCCGGGACCCAGCTCAGAGCCGTGCGCGCGGCGCTGTTCACGGCCTTCGTCGTGACGCTCTCCACCGCGTCGCACGTGCTGCTGTCCCGGGTCCCGCTGCCGCTGAGCACCGTGGCCGCGATCGCCGCCGCCGTCTTCGTCATCGCGTACGCGCTGGCCGGCCGTGAGCGCGGCTTCGGGCGGATCGCGGCCCTGCTGATCCCGCTGGAGCTGGCCGCCGACACCGTGTTCACCACGGGACAGCACGTCTGTTACGGCAGGGCGGGCGGCCCGGTCGCGGGCCCGCTGCGCTCGGTCGGCTTCGACCTCCTGTGCGGCGGCGGCACTGTCGGCACCCCGCTGGCCCGCGTGACCGGCGGCAGCACCGACCGCGCGGCCGCCCTGCTCGCGCACGCCGACCCGGCCGCCGCCTGGCTGCTGCTCGGCGCGCACGTCGGCGTCGGGCTCCTCGCGGCGGCCTGGCTGCGCCGCGGCGAGCGGGCCCTGGACCAGCTGCTGCGCGCGGTGGCCGCGGCCACCTTCCGGCCGCTGCTGATCGCGGTCGCCGCGGTGACCGTACGGCTCGCTCCGGTCCGCCGGCTGCCGCGCACCGCGCGCCGGGCGGCAGCCGCCCGTACGCGCCTGTTCGTGCACTCCCTGGGACGGCGTGGACCGCCGTGTTCGATCGCTTTCGCGTGAGCAACTCCGCCTGAGCGACGTCATCTGAGCACCAGCAGTCCCCCCTACGTATCCCGCGTACGGCATGTGCGCGTCCCACATGGAGATCACCAACATGAGCCAGCGGAACAGCAAGGCCGCGAAGACGGCAGCCCGTGAGCGCCTGCGCGAGGAGCGCGAGCGCCAGGCCAAGCGCGACAAGGTCAAGCGGCAGGTCATCGTCGCCTGCTCCGCCGTCGGCGTGCTCGCGATAGCCGGCGGCATCGGCTACGCCGTGGTGCAGAACAACAAGCCGACCTACTGGGAGGCGGCCAAGAACGACAAGCTCGTCAAGCCGGCCAACACCACAGGCACCAACGGCACGACGGTCGTCGTCGGCAAGAGCACCGCCAAGAAGACCCTCGTGGAGTACGAGGACCCGCGCTGCCCGATCTGCGCCCAGTTCGAGCAGACCGTCGGCGCGACGGTGAAGAAGGACCTCGACGCCGGCAAGTACAAGATCCAGTACATCGGCGCCACGTTCATCGACAACAACGGCGCGGGCGAGGGGTCCAAGAACGCGCTCAGCGCCCTCGGCGCCGCCCTGAACGTGAGCCCCGAGGCCTTCTTCGAGTACAAGAGCGCGCTCTACTCGACGAAGTACCACCCGGAGGAGACGGACGACAAGTTCAAGAGCGACGCATACCTGATCAAGGTGGCGAACACCGTGTCCGCTCTGAAGAACAACACGGCGTTCCAGAAGGCCGTGAAGGACGGCACCTACGACAAGTGGGCGCTCACCATGTCCGAGAAGTTCAACAAGAGCGGTGTGACCGGCACGCCGACCTTCAAGATGGACGGCAAGACGCTGACCGGCTCGGACGGCAACGCCCCCATGACGGTCGCGGCCTTCACCACGGCGGTCGACGCGGCGCTGAAGGCCTGAGCCACCGGCACCCCCTGACGGGCGCGTTGGGCGACCAGTTCTCGAAGAGCGGGCGAACTTTTGCCAGTTCGCCCGCTCTTGGCTTGTACTGATCGGTAACCTCATCGCCCGTGACCAGTCGATACAGATCTTCCGAGCCGCACAACGTTCCGGGCGCCGTCAACTCCCGCGCCCCGCGCCGCCGTACAGTCGTCAAGGCCGCGGCCGCCACCGCCGTCCTCGCCGCCCCGCTCGCGGCCGCGCTGCCCGCCCGTGCCGCCACCGAGGCACCGGCCTTCCTGCACGGCGTCGCCTCCGGTGACCCGCTGCCCGAGGGCATCCTGCTGTGGACCCGGGTGACGCCCACCTCCGAGGCGATACCCGGCTCCGGGCTCGGCCCGGACACCGAGGTCAGCTGGACCGTCGCCAAGGACAAGGCGTTCAGCACGATCGTCGCCAAGGGCTCCACCACCGCGTCGGCGGCCTCCGACCACACCGTCAAGGCGGACATCCGCGGTCTGGAACCGGCCACCGACTACTGGTTCCGCTTCTCCGCCGGGGGTGCCGACTCCCCCGTCGCCCGCACCCGTACCGCCCCGGCCGCCGACGCCGCCGTGACCGGTCTGCGCTTCGGTGTGGTCTCCTGCGCCAACTGGGAGGCCGGCTACTTCTCCCCGTACCGCCACCTCGCCGCGCGCGGCGACCTGGACGCCTGGCTGCACCTGGGCGACTACATCTACGAGTACAAGTCCGGCGAGTACGCGGCGCGCGGCACGGTCGTACGGCCGCACGCCCCTGCCAACGAGATCCTCACCCTCGCCGACTACCGCACCCGGCACGGCCGTTACAAGACCGATCCGGACCTCCAGTCCCTCCACCACAAGGCGCCCGTCGTCGCGATCTGGGACGACCACGAGTTCGCCGACAACGCCTGGTCGGGCGGCGCGGTCAACCACACCGAGGGCGCCGAGGGCACCTGGACGGCCCGCCAGGCCGCCGCGAAGCAGGCCTACTTCGAGTGGATGCCGGTGCGTCCCGCGATCGAGGGCACCACCTACCGCCGGCTGCGCTTCGGCAAGCTCGCCGACCTCTCCCTGCTCGACCTGCGGTCCTTCCGCTCGCAGCAGGCGTCCACCGCCAGCGGCTCGGTCGACGACCCGGACCGCACGATCACCGGCCGGGTCCAGCTCGACTGGCTGAAGGCCGGGCTCAAGGCCTCCGACACCAGCTGGCGCCTGGTCGGCAACTCGGTGATGATCTCGCCGTTCTCGGTGGGTTCGCTCCCCGCCGACCTGCTCAAGCCGCTCGCCAAGCTGCTCGGACTGCCGCAGGAGGGCATCGCCCTCAACACCGACCAGTGGGACGGCTACACGGACGACCGCCGCGAACTGCTCGCGCATCTGCGCTCCAACGCCATCCGCAACACGGTCTTCCTGACCGGCGACATCCACATGGCCTGGGCCAACGACGTGCCGGTCGACGCCGGTACGTACCCGCTGTCCGCCTCCGCCGCCACGGAGTTCGTCATCACTTCGGTGACCTCCGACAACCTCGACGACATCGTCAAGGTCCCGGAAGGCACCGTCTCCGCCGTGGCCTCGCCGATCATCCGCGCGGCCAACCGGCACGTCCACTGGGTCGACACCGACCGCCACGGCTACGGCGTCCTGGACATCACCGCCGACCGCGCGCAGATGGACTACTACGTGCTCTCCGACCGCACGGACCCGAACGCGACCTCGTCCTGGGTCCGTTCGTACCGCACGCGCAGCGGCACGCAGAAGGTGGAGCGGACGTACGACCCGGTGTGAGGCCACGACCCGGTGTGACGCCGCAGTGGCGCCTCCGGGAGGCTCTGGCCTCCCGGCGGCGGCTCTACAGGCTGTCGAGGAAGCCGAGCGCCACCTTCCAGGTGGCCTCGGCCGCCTCGCCGTCGTAGTCGGGCAGGTCGGGGTCGGTGTAGAGGTGGCCGGCGCCGGCGTACCGGTAGATCTCCACATCGGCACCGGTTCTCCGCATCTGCAGATACCAGGAGCTCAGCCAGTCGTCCGTCTCGAACGCGTCGGGCTCGGCGACATGCAGCTGGACCGGCAGCTCGTCCACCGACGCGTTCTGAGCGATGTCCGACGTGCCGTGCAGGAGCAGCAGCCCGCGGGCCTTCTCGTCGCCCAGGGCCAGGGTCTGCGCGATGGAGGCGCCGAGCGAGAATCCCGCGTACACCAGACCGCGCTCGGAGTAGGGCGCGGCGGCCAGGACCGCGCGCTTGAGCAGCTCGTCCTTGCCGATCTCCTCGTTGAAGGTCATGCCCTCCTCCACGGTCTCGAAGGTGCGCCCCTCGAAGAGGTCAGGCGTCCACACCTCGTGTCCCGCGGCGCGCAGCCGGTCCGCCGCCGCGCGCACCGCGGGCCGCAGCCCGTAGGTCGAGTGAAAGAGCATGATGTTCATGAGCCCCATGGTGCCAGCCGGCACTGACAACGCCGGGCCGGGACCGCACGGCCGTGCCCGAAGCAGATCTTCGGGCCGGGACCACATGTTCATGACGGCCCCTGGCCGGATACGGTCGGAGGCATGGAGAACGTACTGCGCCCGCTGATCGTCATCGGTGGCTCGGTCGTGCTCACGCTGCTCGTCGGGTGGGTCGTGGACCGCCTGCTGCGTCGGGCCGACGACCGGCACCACGAGGCCACCCCGCTGTGGGGCCTGCTCCGCCGCGCCCGTGTCCCCCTCCAGCTCGTGCTGTTCGCGGCCCTGCTGAGAGGCTCCTACGACCGGGCGAAGCTCCTGACGGACCACCGGATCGGCGTCGGCCGGACCCTGACGCTGCTCCTCATCGGGTCCCTCGCGTGGCTGTTGGTACGCATCGCGACGGCGGTCGTCGAGACCTCCTACACCCGCTACGCGACCGCCCACCGCGACCCGGCGCGGGTCCGCCGGGTGCGCACGCAGGTGACGCTGATCCAGCGCGTGGTGTCCGCGATCGTCGCCGTGGTGGCGGTCGCGTCGATGCTGCTCACCTTCCCCGCGATGCGCGCCGCCGGTGCCTCGCTGCTGGCCTCGGCCGGCATCCTCGGCATCGTCGCCGGTGTCGCCGCACAGTCCACGCTCGCCAACCTCTTCGCCGGGTTGCAGATCGCCTTCGGCGACATGGTCCGCCTCGGCGACACCGTCGTGGTGGACGGCGAGTGGGGCACGGTCGACGAGATCACGCTGACGTTCCTGACGGTACGGACGTGGGACGAGCGCCGGATCACCATGCCGGTCTCGTACTTCACCTCGAAGCCCTTCGAGAACTGGTCGCGCGGCAGCGTCCAGATGACCGGCATCGTCTTCTTCCACGTCGACCACTCCGCGCCCGTGGAGGCGATGCGCGAGCAGCTGCGCGACATCCTGCGCGAGTGCCCGGCCTGGGACGGCCGTAACTTCGGCCTGGCCGTCACGGACTCGACGCCCAACACCATGCAGGTACGCGCCCTGGTCACCGCGAAGGACCCGGACGACATCTGGACGGTACGGGTCACGGTCCGCGAGCGGATGATCCGCTGGCTGACCGAGGAGCACCCCTACGCACTCCCCCGCGTCAACACGGCGGACGCGGTGCTATCGCCGGGCAGTACCTCGCGTGCGGAGCGCGGCGATTCCGACGGGGCGGACGGGGCGGCAGCGCGTCCGGATCACGGCCACACCGCACACGAACCACCACGGACGGGCCCCGGCCGCGGTTGAGACCCGTCAGATCGATCCACGGACCACCGGCCGCCGAGAAACCCCCCACGGGAAACGTGCACTCGTCACGAAACCGGAAACGGGCGGTGCGCGGGTGGGAGATCACCGCAGGCTCCGCACGTCGAGATGCCGAAGCACCCGGTCCACGATCTCCGGATCCGCCCCCGGCTCATTCCGCGCGGACAGCACCTCATGCCGAGCCGCGCTCATCATCTCCCCCTGAATCCGCCGCATCCGCTTCATCCGTCGAGCCCGCTGCACAGATGCCTCGCGCCGCTCCTCGTCCCCCATGTCGGGACTGATCCGCACCCCGATGTCGAAGGCTCTGCGCAGCAGCTGCTCGGACACCTCCTCCGGCAGCTCCTCCACCTGCTCGATCTCCCGCAGCCTCCGCTTCGCGGCCTTCGCGGCACGGATCGCCAGCTCCTTCTCGAAGGCCTTCTCGACGTCGGTGTCGGCCCGCACCCCGAGCTTCCTGACCAACCACGGCAGCGTGAGCCCCTGAAGCACCAGCGTCGCCATGATCACCCCGAACGCGATGAACACGATCTCGTCCCGGTCGGGGAACGGCGAACCGTCGTCCATCTCCAGCGGAATCGCCAGCGCCAGGGCGACGGAGGCGACCCCGCGCATCCCCGACCACCACATCACCACGGTCTCCCGCCATGACGTCGGGATCTCCTCGTCGTAGTCCCGCTTGGCGTGCAGCCGTTTCGTCAGCCACGTCGCCGGCAGCAGCCACACCAGCCGTACGAGCACGACGACAACGACGATCGCGGCGGCCCAGCCCAGCATCTCGCCCCAGCGCCCGGCCGCTGTCCGGATCGCGTTGTGCAGCTCAAGACCGATGAGCCCGAAGGCGACCCCGGTGACGAGCGTGTCCACCACGTCCCACACGGTCGACCCGGCGAGCCGGGTCATGACGTCGTCGGCGTGGGTGGCGTACTCCGCCAGGAACAGTGCGGTGGTGAGCACGGCGAGCACTCCGGACCCGTGCAGCTCCTCGGCCAGGACATACGAGGCGTACGGCACCAGCAGCGTCATCCCGATCTGCAGCGTGGCGTCGCCGAGCAGGTCCATCAGCTTGTTCGCGGCCCAGCCGAGCGCGAGCCCGACAGCGACGGCGACGACGGCGGACAGTACGAGGTCCAGCCCGGCGCCCCAGGGCGAGAAGGTGCCGCTGACGGCGGCGGCGATCGCGACGTGATAGAGCACGATGGCCGTCACGTCGTTGAAGAGCCCCTCCCCCTCCAGGATCGACACCAGCCGGCGCGGCAGTCCGAGCTGTCCCGCGACGGCGGTCGCGGCGACCGGGTCGGGCGGCGCCACGAGCGCGCCGAGCGCCACGGCGGCGGCGATCGGCAGCCCCGGCACGATCGAGCTCGCGACGGCGGCCACGGCGAAGGTGGTGACGAACACCAGCGCCACGGCGAGCAGGAAGATCGGCCGTTTGTTGGCCGCGAACTGCCGCCAGGACGTGCGCCGCACCGCCGCGTACAGCAACGGCGGCAGCAGCAGGGGCAGGATCAGGTCGGGCGGGATGCTCACGTTCGGCACGAAATCGGCCACCGCGAGGACGATCCCGAGGAGCGTCATCAGCACCGGCGCCGGCAGACCGAACCGGTCTCCGAGCGGGACGCTCACCACGGCCCCGAGCAGCAGCACGAACAGCAGGGCCAACTGATCCACGGTCAGCGCTCCGGCAAGGTCTAGGCGATCAAGGAAGAGCCAGATCCCAAGCCTGCCACGCGCCTACGACAATCCCCGCAATCCCCGCTTACAGGGCTTTGCGCATCGCCCGGTGCGGCATCCCGGCGTCCGGGAACTCCGCCCCGTACGCCACGTACCCGAGCCGCTCGTAGAACCCCAGCGCCTGCGTCTGGGCGTGCAGATCCACCGCGGCCAGTCCACGCGCGCGTGCCGCGTCCTCGATGGCGCCCACCAGCGCGGCGCCGACGCCGAGCCCGCGCGCCGCCTTGGTCACGGCGAGCCGACCGAGCGAGCCGACCGTCAGGTCACCGTCGGTCTTCGAGGCCGCGGCCTCGCCGGACAGGAGCCGCCCGGTGCCCAGCGGCACCCCGTCCTCCCGCACGGCCAGCACATGCAGGGCACCGGCGTCGTAGGCGTCGTACTCAAGGTCCTCGGGTACGCCCTGTTCGCCGACGAAGACCTCCTTGCGCACCGCGAAGCAGGCCTCGCGGTCGGCGGTGTCCTCGGCCACCCGCAGCACGTACGCGTCGCTCACGCGTTGCTCTCCTCGCGGACCTTGTCGAGCGCGTTCTGCAGGTCCTCGGGGTAGTCGCTGGCGAACTCCGCCCACTGCCCGTCGCCGGGGTGCTCGAAGCCGAGCCGCACCGCGTGCAGCCACTGCCGGGTGAGGCCGAGCCGCTTGGCGATCGTCGGGTCCGCGCCGTAGGTCAGGTCACCCACGCAGGGGTGCCGGTGGGCGGCCATATGGACACGGATCTGGTGGGTGCGCCCGGTCTCCAGCTTGATGTCGAGCAGGCTGGCCGCGCGGAACGCCTCGATCAGGTCGTAGTGCGTGACGGACGGCTTGCCCTCGGCCGTCACCGCCCACTTGTAGTCGTGGTTCGGATGCCGGCCGATGGGCGCGTCGATGGTGCCGCTCATCGGGTCGGGGTGTCCCTGGACCAGCGAGTGGTAACGCTTGTCGACCGTGCGTTCCTTGAACTGCCGCTTCAGCGAGGTGTACGCACGCTCCGACTTGGCCACGACCATCAGCCCGGAGGTGCCGACATCCAGCCGGTGCACGATGCCCTGGCGCTCGGCGGCACCCGAGGTCGAGATCCGGTACCCGGCCGCCGCGAGTCCGCCGATCACCGTCGGACCGGTCCAGCCGGGACTCGGGTGGGCGGCCACACCGACCGGCTTGACGATCACGACGATGTCGTCGTCGTCGTGGACGATCTCCATGCCCTCGACGGGCTCGGCGACGATCTGCACGGGCGCGGGCGCCTGCGGCATCTCCACCTCGAGCCAGGCGCCGCCGTGCACCCGCTCGGACTTTCCGACCACCGAGCCGTCGACCGTGACCTTCCCCGCCGCGGCGAGCTCGGCGGCCTTCGTGCGGGAGAAGCCGAACATACGGGAGATGGCGGCGTCGACGCGCTCGCCCTCCAGGCCGTCGGGCACGGGCAGGTTACGGATCTCGGGAATCGTGCTCACCCGTCGAGTATGCAGGACGGGTCCGACACCGCCTGACCACTGCCCGAACATCAGTGCCTGCGGAGACTCCCCGGACGACGTCGTATGTCAGCCGTCAGGGACCCCGTGAGCCCTTGCGAACCCGGGGTCCCTGGGAGCCCGTCAGTCCTTGTGGACCGTGCCGTCCGGGTCCAGCCCGCGGAAGGACAGCAGCACGATCAGGATGCCGCCGCAGACGATCGCCGAGTCGGCCAGGTTGAAGACCGCGAAGTGCTTGGGCGCGATGAAGTCGACGACCGCGCCCTCGAAGACGCCCGGCGAGCGGAAGATCCGGTCGGTCAGGTTGCCGAGCGCGCCGCCCAGCAGCAGGCCCAGCGCGATCGCCCAGGGCAGGCTGTAGAGCTTGCGGGCGAGCCGGGCGATGACCACGATCACGGCGGCGGCGATCACCGTGAAGATGACGGTGAAGGCCTCGCCGAAGCCGAAGGCCGCGCCCGCGTTGCGGATCGCCTCGAACTTCAGCCAGTCCCCGACGATCTCGATCGGCGCGTGGTGCTCCAGCTTCGCGACCACGATCATCTTGCTGACGAGGTCGAGGGCGTACGCCAGGGCCGCGACCGTGAACAGGACGGCGATCCTGCGCCTGCCCTTGGGCCGCTCGTCCGTGGCCGGCTCGTCCGAGGCGGACCGGTCGCCCGACGCCGCGTTCTCGTCGGACTGCTCCGGCTCGGCCCCCGCCGCCCCTGGGATGTCCGGCGTACCGATGATGCGCTCCGCCTCTGTCACGTGAGTGAGTCCCTCGACCTAGGTTCCTGACTGAGGACGAGGGTACGGCACACCCCCTGGGGGCCATGTGCTCAGGAGCCCTCCCGCGCCGTTCAGTAGCGGCGTTCCTGCTTCTGCTTGCACTCGACGCACAGGGTGGCCCGCGGGAAGGCCTGCATCCGCGCCTTGCCGATGGGGTTGCCGCAGTTCTCGCAGAGCCCGTACGTGCCCGCGTCCAGGCGCTCCAGCGCGCGCTCGGTCTGCTCCAGCATCTCGCGCGCGTTGGCCGCGAGGGCCATCTCGTGCTCACGCGTGATGTTCTTCGTGCCCGTGTCCGCCTGGTCGTCGCCCGCGCCGTCACCGGAGTCGCGCATCAGACCCACGAGCGCCTCCTCCGACGACGAGATCTCGGTGCTCAGCCGCAGCGCCTCCGACTGCAGCTCCGCGCGCGCCTCAGCGACCTCTTCCGGGGTCCAGGGGTCCTCACCGGGGCGCACCGCGAGCTCGCCGGGCTCCGCCGCCGCGAGCCGCGCCTTGGGGAGCGGGGTGGGCTTCTTCGCCGCCGTGGCCGTGCCAGGAGTCTTCTTCGCAACCACCGTCGTGGCTCCCGTCGTCTTCGCGGCCTGGGCCGCACCCTCGGCCGCGGAAGCGACCGCCTTCTTGGCCGTACTGGTGCTCTTCTTGGCCGCGGTCTTCTTCCCGGCCGCCTTCTTGGCCACCGCCTTCGTCGCCGCTGCCGCCGTCTTCTTCACGGTGGCCTTCTTGGCGGCCGCCTTCGAAGCCGCAGTCTCCGTGGATGCCGTTTTCGAAGCCGCTGCCTTCGTAGACGCCGCCTTCCTCGCCGCCGTCTCCGTAGACGCCGATTTGGCCGTCTCGGCCTTGGTGGTGGCCGTCTTCGTGGTCGCCGTCTTCGTGGTGGCCGCTTTCTTGGTCGCGGTCTTCGTAGTGGCCGTTTTCTTCGTCGCCGCCTTGGTCACCGCCTTGGTCGCCGTCCTGGAAGCCGTCTTCACCGGCTTGACCGCGTCCGTCGCGGGCGCCCCCTGCGTGGTCTTCTTCCCACCCACATCCTTGGCCGCCGGACCCGTGGATCTGCCGGACGCCGACTGCTGAACGGCGGTCTTCTTCGCCACCATGGCCGCGGCCCCTTCACATATTGTGATCTTGCGCGCGAATCGTGCTGGGACGATAAATCGACTTCCGGCCCGCGGCAACGGGGCACGCCAACGATTCGCCCGCCCCGCGGGTCCCGCGGGACAAGCCTGCATGCGTTGTGCCCAGCTCCCCGCCCGGTAATCCGCATGGCCCGGCGTCCCAGGATCCGGACGCCCGCACCTCGCCATTCGGGTCACCTCGCAGGCCACCGGGACACCCCGGAAAACCGGTCGGCCGCTGTCCGCGAGGCGCCGTACACTGGGCGGAGCGAGAAGCGTGGATGGGGACGAGTAGCGGCGTACGCAGCCAGGAGCGACCCGGGGACGGTGGAAGCCCGGGGGCGAGCGCGACGCGAAGATCACCCCGGAGCCGCCGGAAGAAAGCCGCAGCCGAGAAGCAGCGGCCGGTAGACCCGGCATCGCGACCCCAATGAGGGGGCTCACTGGTGCACACCGAGCACCGGGGAGCCAAGGAGGGTGGTACCGCGGGAGCGCGCCGCAGACGGCGTCCGCAGCAGCTACTGAGTAGCAGCACAGGCTCTCGTCCCTCCGACGGAAGGCAGTAAGTCCGCCGGAGGAAGCTCGCCGATGAAACCGCCGCAGTACCGCCAGGTGCCCGCCCAGGTCGACCTGCCCGCCCTCGAGCACGCCGTGCTCGACTTCTGGCGCGAGCAGAAGATCTTCGCCAAGAGCCTTGAGCAGTCCGAGGGCCGCCCCGAGTGGGTGTTCTACGAGGGCCCGCCCACCGCCAACGGCATGCCGGGCGCCCACCACATCGAGGCCCGCGTCTTCAAGGACGTCTTCCCCCGCTTCCGCACCATGCGGGGCTACCACGTGGCCCGCAAGGCCGGCTGGGACTGCCACGGCCTCCCCGTGGAGCTCGCGGTCGAGAAGGAGCTCGGCTTCACCACCAAGCAGGACATCGAGACGTACGGCATCGCCGAGTTCAACGCCAAGTGCCGCGACTCCGTGACCCGCCACACGGACGCCTTCACCGAGCTGACGACCCGCATGGGCTACTGGGTCGACCTGGACGACGCGTACCGCACCATGGACCCCGAGTACGTGGAGTCCGTGTGGTGGTCGCTCAAGGAGATCTTCAACAAGGGTCTGCTGGTCCAGGACTATCGCGTCGCCCCGTGGTGCCCGCGCGACGAGACGGGCCTGTCGGACCACGAGCTGGCGCAGGGCTACGAGACGATCGTCGACCCGTCCGTGTACGTCCGTTTCCCGCTCACCTCCGGTCCGCTGGCCGGTCAGGCCGCACTCCTGGTGTGGACGACGACCCCCTGGACGCTGGTCTCCAACACCGCGGTCGCCGCGCACCCCGAGGTCACCTACGTCGTCGCGACGAACGGTGAGGAGAAGCTCGTCGTCGCCGCGCCGCTCGTCGAGAAGGCGCTCGGCGAGGGCTGGGAGACCACCGGCGAGTCCTTCACCGGCGCCGAGATGGAGCGCTGGTCGTATCAACGTCCGTTCGAGCTCGTCGAGTTCCCGGAGCCCGCGCACTACGTGGTGAACGCCGAGTACGTGACGACCGAGGACGGTACGGGTCTGGTCCACCAGTCCCCCGCCTTCGGTGAGGACGACCTCAAGGTCTGCCGCGCGTACGGCCTGCCGGTGGTGAACCCCGTCCGCACGGACGGCACCTTCGCGGAGGACGTTCCCCTCGTGGGCGGTGTCTTCTTCAAGAAGGCGGACGAAAAGCTCACCGAGGACCTCCAGAACCGCGGCCTGCTCCTCAAGCACGTTCCGTACGAGCACAGCTACCCGCACTGCTGGCGCTGCCACACCGCGCTCCTCTACTACGCGCAGCCGTCCTGGTACATCCGCACCACGGCCATCAAGGACCGCCTCCTCCAGGAGAACGAGAAGACCAACTGGTTCCCGGACTCGGTCAAGCACGGCCGCTTCGGCGACTGGCTGAACAACAACATCGACTGGGCGCTGTCCCGCAGCCGCTACTGGGGCACCCCGCTCCCGCTGTGGACCTGCGAGGAGGGCCACCTCACCTGCGTCGGCTCCCGCGCCGAGCTCACGGAGCTGACCGGCACCGACCAGTCGAACCTGGACCCGCACCGCCCGTTCATCGACGAGGTCACCTTCGCGTGCCCCCAGGACGGCTGCGGACAGACGGCGACGCGCGTACCGGAGGTCATCGACGCCTGGTACGACTCGGGTTCGATGCCGTTCGCGCAGTGGGGCTACCCGTACAAGAACAAGGAGCTGTTCGAGAGCCGCTACCCGGCACAGTTCATCTCCGAGGCCATCGACCAGACGCGCGGCTGGTTCTACACCCTCATGGCCGTCGGCACGCTGGTCTTCGACAAGTCGTCGTACGAGAACGTGGTCTGCCTCGGCCACATCCTCGCCGAGGACGGCCGCAAGATGTCCAAGCACCTCGGCAACATCCTGCAGCCGATCCCGCTGATGGACCAGCACGGCGCGGACGCGGTGCGCTGGTTCATGGCTGCCGGCGGCTCCCCGTGGGCGGCCCGCCGCGTGGGCCACGGCACCATCCAGGAGGTCGTCCGCAAGACGCTCCTCACGTACTGGAACACGGTCGCCTTCCAGGCCCTGTACGCCCGCACGTCCAACTGGGCGCCCAGCGAGGCCGATCCGGCCCCGGCGGACCGCCCGGTCCTCGACCGCTGGCTGCTCTCCGAGCTGCACGCGCTCACCGACCAGGTGACGCAGGCTCTGGAGGCGTACGACACCCAGCGCGCCGGAAAGCTCCTCTCGGCGTTCGTCGACGACCTGTCCAACTGGTACGTGCGCCGCTCGCGCCGCCGCTTCTGGCAGGGCGACAAGGCCGCGCTGCGCACGCTGCACGAGGTCGTGGAGACGGTCACGCGCCTGATGGCCCCGCTGACCCCGTTCATCACCGAGCGGGTCTGGCAGGACCTGGTGGTGCCGGTGACGCCGGGCGCCGTCGAGTCCGTACACCTGACGTCGTGGCCGGAGGCGGACCTGTCCGTCATCGACCCGGAGCTGTCGAAGCAGATGGTGCTCGTACGCCGTCTCGTGGAGCTCGGCCGCGCCACGCGCGCGGAGTCGGGCGTCAAGACCCGCCAGCCGCTGTCCCGCGCGCTGGTCGGCGCGGTGGGCTTCGAGACGCTCGACCGCGAGCTGCACGCGCAGATCACGGAGGAGCTGAATGTGAGCTCCCTCGCCTCGCTCTCCGAGGTGGGCGGCTCGCTGGTCGACACCACGGCCAAGGCGAACTTCCGCGCGCTCGGCAAGCGCTTCGGCAAGGGCGTCCAGGCGGTCGCGAAGGCCATCGCCGAGACGGACGCGGCGGCGCTGTCGCTGGCCCTGCGCGAGGGCACGGCGTCGGTCGGGGTGGACGGCGAGACGGTGACGCTGGCCCCGGACGAGGTCATCATCACGGAGACCCCGCGCGAGGGCTGGTCGGTGGCGTCCGACTCCGGTGCCACGGTCGCCCTCGACCTGGAGATCACCGAGGAGCTGCGCCGGGCGGGCCTCGCCCGTGACGCGATCCGGCTGATCCAGGAGGCCCGCAAGAACAGCGGCCTCGATGTGGCCGACCGCATCGCGCTCCGCTGGACCTCCACGGACCCGGCCGTCGTCGCCGCCCTGTCCGAGCACTCGCCCCTCATCGCCGACGAGGTCCTCGCCACGGACTTCGCCCAGGGTGAGGCCGACGACACGTACGGTGACCCGTTCACGGACGAGTCCCTGTCCCTGACGTTCCGCCTCCGCAAGGCCTGACCCGAGGGCGGCAGGGGCTTCTTTCGCCCCCGCCGCCCCCAGACCCCCAAAAGATTGCGCAGTTCCCCGCGCCCCTTGAGGGGCGCGGGGAACTGCGCAATCTTTTGCACCAGCCCCCACCCACCCGCAGCCAAACGAACACCCCGAAGGCCCGGCCCCGCCAAAGATCTTGGTGGGACCGGGCCTTCGGCGTTGCGTGCCCACGTACACATGCCCCAAGGGACTCACGGGAACAGAACAAAAGGGCGGAGCCCCGGAAAAATCCGGGGCTCCGCCCTGAACGCTGCCGACGCCTAAGGCGTACTAAAGGCCGTCAGTTGTCGTCCTCGTCGATGAGGAACCCACGCATCGGCGAGGGCGCCTGCTGCATCGGCGACGGCCCCTGCGGCCGCACCGGAGCCATCGGCTGGGTCATCGCCGGGGACATCTGCTGCTGCCCGCCGTAGGAGGGCGCGGCCGGTGCCGGGGCACCCATGCCCTGATTGCCGCCGTACGACGGCGCGCTCGCGCCGGCCGGGGCCATCGAGGGCGCGGAGGGCGACGGCAGGGACGCCGTGGCCGGGGTACGCGGCGGGGCGAGCGAGTCGTCCGCCTGCGTCTCCAGCTGGCGCAGCTGCGACTCCAGGTAGGACTTCAGCCGCGTGCGGTACTCGCGCTCGAAGCCGCGCAGGTCCTCGACCTTGCGCTCCAGCGTGGCGCGAGCGGACTCCAGGGAGCCCATCGCGACGCGGTGCTTCTCCTGCGCGTCCCGCTCAAGGGCGTCGGCCTTGGCACGGGCGTCGCGCTCCAGACCCTCGGCGCGGCTGCGGGCCTCGCCGACGATCTTGTTGGCCTCGGAACGGGCCTCGGCGATCGCCTGGTCGGCGGTCTGCTGGGCCAGCGAGAGGACACGGGCGGCGCTGTCGCCACCGGGACCCTGCTGCGGCATCTGCGGGCCGTGACCGCCCATGGGGCCACCCATGGGACCGCCCATCGGGCCACCCATCTGCTGCTGCATCTGCGGCTGCATCTGCTGGCCGGGGCCGCCCATGGGACCCTGCCCCATCGGACCCTGACCCATCGGGCCCTGTCCCATGGGACCCTGCCCCATCGGACCCTGGCCCTGCGGGCCACCCTGACCGCTGGGGCCGGCGGGCAGCTGCGGTGCGCCGCTAGGCAGCTGCGGCGGGCCGCCCATGGGGCCACCCATCTGCTGCTGCGGCGGGCCCGATATCCCGGCGGGCACGGGAGCGCCCGGACCGCGCATGCCCTGCGGCGGGCCCTGCTGCTGGTCCTGCTGCTCGGGGGGCTTGCGCATGCCCTGCTGCTGGTTCTGCGCAGCCGCGCGCGTGGCCGCCGCCAGTTTGGCGCGCAGGTCCTCGTTTTCGCGGAGCAAGCGAGTCAGTTCGGCTTCGACCTCATCGAGGAAGGCATCGACCTCGTCCTCGTCATAGCCTTCTCGGAGGCGGACGGTCGTGAACTGCTTGTTCCGCACGTCCTCGGGGGTCAACGGCATCTCTTCACCTCAACGTAGTCGTCGGCATTCGGCAAGACCGTATCGTTCACAGCCGGCTCACGACGGAGATCAGGATGTAGACGATGATCATCAGTACGAAGAAGGACAGGTCGAGCGCCACGCCCCCGAGACGCAACGGCGGGATGAACCGCCGCAGAAGCTTGAGCGGTGGATCGGTGACAGTGTAGGTGGCCTCAAGAACGACCACCATCGCCTTGCCGGGTTGCCATGAGCGGGCGAACTGGAAGACGTAGTCCATGACCAACCGGAAGATCAGCACGATGAGGAAACACATCAGCGCGATGTAGAGAACCTGCCCGACCACGCTCATGATCCGTGCTTCCCTCTCCCCTGTTTCCGTGCCTTGATTCCGGTCCTGCGTCTCAGCTCTGGTTGAAGAACCCGCCCTCTGCGATGCGGGCCTTGTCCTCCGCCGTGACATCGACGTTAGCAGGCGACAACAGGAACACCTTCTGCGTCACCCGCTCGATGCTGCCGTGGAGACCAAACACCAAACCGGCCGCAAAGTCGACAAGTCGCTTCGCATCTGTGTCATCCATCTCAGTCAGATTCATGATCACCGGGGTGCCCTCACGGAAGTGTTCCCCGATGGTACGGGCCTCGTTGTAGGTCCGGGGGTGCAGTGTGGTGATCCGGTACGGCTCTCGTTCCGACACGACCTTGGGCATGATCACCGGGGCGTTCTTCTCCAGGCTTTGACGTTCTTGTGTGATGGACGCCACGGGGGCGATTCGCGCCGGACGCCCGGATTCCGCGCCGAGCGAAGCGGAATGCGGCACGGGATCGCGCGGCGCCGGAGGCTGCACCACTCGTACCGATTCGTCCCGTTGGGACAGATGTGCCTGATGTGACTGGTGCGACGGCTCATGCCGCCGACGGTCACGCTCGGGCTCCGGGTCAAGCTCGGGCTCGAAGTCGTCGTCGGGGTCGAATCCCCTGCCGTCGTACCCATCGTCCTCCACGAGGCCGAGGTAGACCGCCATCTTGCGCATCGCGCCGGCCATGCTCTGAGTCCTCCGCTCTGTGGTGGATCGGCTGACGAATTGCCAAGTGCCCGCGATCCACGAGGTCGTTATGCCCGCCAATCGGCGGTAATGACCATATTTTCTGCTGTGGT
Organism: Streptomyces sp. NBC_00775; assembly: GCF_036347135.1. Classification (NCBI taxonomy): domain Bacteria; kingdom Bacillati; phylum Actinomycetota; class Actinomycetes; order Kitasatosporales; family Streptomycetaceae; genus Streptomyces; species Streptomyces sp. NBC_00775. The sequence goes on along the minus strand of NZ_CP108938.1, from coordinate 7,988,313 downwards.
CCGACTTCTTGGCGACGTTACCCGAGCCTGGGTCGGACTCCGAGTACCGCAGTACCGACGCGTACATGTGTCGCCCCGGCCGCCACGGCCTGTTCGAGGTCCGAGCTCATCCCTGCAGAGACCATGTTCGCAGCCGGATGAGCGCGGCGCAGGACAGTCGACAAATCCATCAGCCGCTCGAACGCCGCCTGTTGGCGCCCCGCGTACGGTCCGGTGAGCGGCGCGACGGTCATCAGTCCGTCGAGCCGGAGCCCCGGAGCCCGCGCGACGAGGTCGCCCAACTCTTCGATTCCGCCGGGCCCTACGCCACCCCGCTCCCCTCTCCCGCTCTCCTCCGCGTCCAGCGCGACCTGAACGAGGCAGCCCACCTCGCGCTCCGTCCGCACCGCCTCCTTCGACAGAGCCGTGACGAGCTTGGAACGATCGACGGACTGCACGAAATCCGCGTAACCCACCACAGAACGCACCTTGTTGGTCTGCAACTGACCGACAAAATGCCACGAGAGGGGCAGATCTGAGCATTCCGCGGCCTTGGGCGCAGCGTCCTGGTCCCGGTTCTCGGCGACATGACGTACACCGAGCTCCGACAGCATCCGCACATCGCTCGCGGGATAGGTCTTGGTGACCACGATCAGGGTCACCTCTTCACGCTTGCGCCCGGCGGCCGTGCACGCCGCCGCGATGCGCTCTTCCACTTTCGCCAGGTTTTCGGCGAGTTGAGCCTTACGGTCCGTCATGCCCCATCAGTCCAGCCAGACATAGCCCGCGAGCCGCCCGGTCGTGCGGTCCCGTCGGTACGAGAAGTGGTCCTGCGACTCGCGCGTGCACACCGGCGACTGCTCCCGGTCGCGCACCCCGAGCCTTTCCAGCTGTGCGTGCACTCCGGCGGTCACATCGACCGCGGGCGTGCCCCAACTGGTTTCGGCGTACGCCGCGGGCTCGACGGCGGCGACATCGGCGCGCATCTGTTCCGGCACTTCGTAGCACCGCCCGCACACCGCGGGGCCGGTGCGGGCGACGATCCGGGCGGGCTCGGCGCCGAGTTCCACCATGGCCCGTACGGCGGCGGGGACGACCCCGGCGATCATGCCGGGCCGTCCCGCGTGGGCGGCGGCCACGACCCCGGCGACCGGGTCGGCCAGCAGGACCGGCGTGCAGTCGGCGGTGAGAACGGCGAGGGCGAGCCCCCGCCGCACCGTGACGATCGCGTCGACGGACGGAATCTCCGAAGAGAGCCACGGCCCGTCGACCGCCGCCACATCCGGCCCGTGCACCTGGTTCATCCAGACGACCTGGGCCGGATCCAGTCCGAGCGACTTGGCGGCCAGTTCACGATTGGTCCGTACGGCGTCGGGGTCGTCGCCGACCGCTCCGCCGAGGTTGAGCTCCTCGTACGGAACGGCGCTCACCCCGCCCCACCGGTCGGTGAAGGCGAAGTGCGCGCCGCTCACGGTGCTCGTTTCGGAGCGCTGTCCTATCACTTCAGGAAGTCCGGCACGTCCAGCTCTTCGGCCGCGCTGTCCGAGTAGGAGCGGGACGGCGGGACCGGCGGGGAGACGGGCAGTTCGTTCACCGGCTCCGGAGCGGGCTCCGGGGCCTCCTTCGGCGTGACGCTGCCGAGCGAGCCGAAGGACGGGCGGCTGTCGGAGGACCGTACCGGCGTGGGCTCCTCGCGCCTGGCCGAGGACGCGCCGAGAACGGTGTCCCGCTTGGCCGGCGGCTGGCCGCCGTCGAAGCCGGCGGCGATGACGGTGACCCGCACCTCGTCGCCGAGGGCGTCGTCGATGACCGCGCCGAAGATGATGTTGGCCTCGGGGTGCGCGGCCTCGCTCACCAGCTGGGCGGCTTCGTTGATCTCGAACAGGCCGAGGTCGGAGCCGCCGGAGATGGAGAGCAGGACGCCGCGGGCGCCGTCGATGGAGGCTTCCAGGAGCGGCGAGGAGATCGCCATCTCGGCCGCCGCCACCGCGCGGTCGTCGCCGCGGGCCGAACCGATGCCCATAAGGGCCGAACCCGCCTCGGACATCACGGACTTGACGTCGGCGAAGTCGAGGTTGATCAGGCCGGGGGTGGTGATGAGGTCGGTGATGCCCTGAACACCGGAGAGCAGGACCTGGTCCGCCGACTTGAAGGCGTCGAGGACCGAGACCTGGCGGTCCGAGATGGACAGCAGCCGGTCGTTCGGGATGACGATGAGGGTGTCGACCTCTTCGCGGAGTTCGGCGATGCCGTCCTCCGCCTGGTTGGCCCTGCGCCGTCCCTCGAAGGTGAACGGGCGGGTGACCACGCCGATGGTGAGGGCGCCGAGCGAGCGGGCGATGTTGGCCACGACGGGCGCGCCGCCGGTGCCGGTGCCGCCGCCCTCGCCGGCCGTCACGAAGACCATGTCGGCCCCCTTGAGGACCTCCTCGATCTCCTCGCGGTGGTCCTCGGCCGCCTTGCGGCCGACGGCCGGGTTGGCTCCGGCGCCGAGTCCGCGGGTGAGTTCGCGGCCGACGTCGAGCTTGACGTCGGCGTCGCTCATCAACAGCGCCTGCGCGTCGGTGTTGATGGCGATGAACTCGACGCCCTTGAGACCGACCTCGATCATCCGGTTGATGGCATTGACACCACCGCCGCCGACACCGATGACTTTGATGACTGCGAGGTAGTTCTGCGGTGCTGCCACGTCGAAGGCCTCTCGCCTCGAGTTACGTGTCGTCGCCTCGCACGCTCGCGATCCGACGACTGATGCCGAATGGGACGGTCCGAACGCCGACCCGAACCCTAACGCTGAAGTTTAGGGTTACCAGTGTGTCTGTTCCTTGGACTCTTCCGAACAGGACACTAAGTCGACAAGTGGCGCACGTTCAACGAACACGCCGAACCTCCCGTTTTTCTTTTCACCCTATGTGATCAGGCGTAGCACTGCCCAACCAGGGTGCTGGCCTGCGCGGATGTGCGTCAACTCCCCGATGACGCAGGGGCGGTGGGAGCGCTCACGTCGAAGTGCCGGGCCTTGGGAGCGGCTTTCAGGAGAGCGGTGAGCGTCCTGGCCTTCGCGCGGCCCTTCTCGCCGCTGCCCCACTCGACCGTGCGGCCGCCCTTCAACTCCAGCGAGATGGAGTCGTATGAACGGACCTTGAGGGTACGAGTGTCACGGGCGACGGCGGCCGGAATGTCACCGGCGACCCGCACCGCCTCGCGCACCAGCCGGTCGGTGCCGAAACGGCGCAGCCCCGCCGACCGGGACACCGTCAATTCCAGTGCGGGAACGCCCTTCGGAGCATCAGAAACCGTAGCGAATCGCACGCCCTTGGCGTCCACTTCGATGAACTTCGCGCCTTTTTCCACCATCAGGACCGGAGTGCGTTCGGTCACTTTCAGTCCGATTCCATGCGGCCAGGAACGGACGACATCAACCGAGTCAATTCGGGGCAATTTCCGGCGCAGCCGTGCCTCAATAGCATCGGTATCGACGGAAATCAGCGGGGATCCGACCGGAACATCGGCCGCTTTCCGCACCTGCTCGGCCGTCAGCACCCGCATCCCGGAAGCCGATACGTGCTCCACGCGCAGCCATTGGGAGCCGTACAGGACCCAGACCGAAGCGGCCCCGGCCAACACCGCGGCAAGCAAAAGGATGATGAGCGTACGAGGGCGACGCAGCCGCCCGAGACGGGGCGGCCGGGGCGGGCCGGACTCCAGCTTCTGCCGTTCGCCGCGATCGGCGGTCGTCGGTCCGGCCACGCTCCCTGCCTTCCCTCACACGTCCTCAGCGGTGGCGAGAGGCGATCGCCTCGTACACCATGCCGACGAGCAGGTCGTCGGCGTCCCGGCGGCCGAACTCGCTGGCGGCGCGGGACATCTCGTACAGCCGGTGCGGGTCGGCGAGCACGGGCAGCACGTTCTGCTGCACCCACTGGGGCGTCAGTTCCGCGTCGTCGACCAGCAGTCCGCCGCCGGCCTTGACCACCGGCTGGGCGTTCAGCCGCTGTTCGCCGTTGCCGATGGGCAGCGGGACATAGGCGGCGGGGAGCCCGACGGCGGAGAGCTCGGCGACGGTCATCGCGCCCGCGCGGCAGAGCATCATGTCGGCCGCGGCGTACGCGAGGTCCATCCGGTCCACGTACGGTACCGGGATGTACGGGGGCATCCCCGGCATCTGATGCACCTGCGGCAGTTCGTTCTTCGGGCCGACCGCGTGCAGGATCTGGATGCCCGCCTGCTGGAGGTACGGAGCCGCCTGCTGGACCACCTCGTTGAGGCGCCGGGCGCCCTGCGAGCCGCCGGACACCAGCAGGGTCGGCAGCGCGGGGTCGAGCCCGAACGCGGCGCGCGCCTCGGGGCGTACGGCGGCCCGGTCGAGGGTGGCGATCGAGCGGCGCAGCGGGATGCCGATGTAGCGGGCGCCGCGCAGCTTGTTGTCCGGGGTCGCGACGGCGACCTGCGCCGCGTACCGGGAACCGATCTTGTTGGCGAGCCCCGGACGGGCGTTGGCCTCGTGGATGACGATCGGCACGCCGAGCCGCTTGGCCGCGAGATAGGCGGGCAGGGCCACATAGCCGCCGAAGCCGACGACCGCGTCCGCCTTGGTGCGCTCCAGGATCTGCTCGGCCGCCTTGATCGTGCCGCGCAGCCGCCCGGGGACGGTGATCAGCTCGGGCGTGGGCTTGCGCGGCAGCGGGACGGCGGGGATCAGCGCGAGTTCGTAACCGCGCTCGGGTACGAGCCGGGTCTCAAGCCCGCGTTCCGTGCCCAGGGCCGTGATCCCCACGGTCGGGTCCTGCCTCCGCAGGGCGTCCGCGAGGGCGAGCGCGGGCTCGATGTGGCCGGCGGTCCCCCCGCCGGCGAGTACGACATGCACCGAAATTCACCGCTCTCCGGACGAACGCGCCGCGGCGCGCCGTCGCATCGTGTTCCATCTCCGAGGCCCCGCGGCCCCCGCGGAGCCTCTCACCGCAGCCCGCTTTCTGCCAAAGCGAGGTTGCCGCAACGCGAGCGCCGCCCGCGCAGCGGGGTCGTCGCGTGCGAAGGCGATCAGCAGCCCGATGGCGAACATGGTCGGCAGCAGGGCGGAACCCCCGTAGGAGAACAGCGGGAGCGGGACACCGGCGATCGGCAGCAGACCGAGCACCGCACCGATGTTGATCACGGCCTGGGCCGTGATCCAGGTGGTCACGCCTCCCGCGGCATACCTCACGAAGGGGTCCTCCGTGCGTCCGGCCACGCGGATACCCGCATAGCCTAGAGCCGCGAAGAGGGCGAGCACCGACAGCGTCCCCGCGAGGCCCAGTTCCTCACCGGTGACGGCGAAGATGAAGTCGGTGTGGGCTTCGGGCAGTTGGCCCCATTTCTCCACACTCGCACCGAGTCCGGAACCGAACAGCCCGCCGGAGGCGAGCGCGTAGATACCGTGCACGGCCTGCCAGCACGAGGTGGCGCCCGTGCCGGGTTCGGTGGCGCCGATGCAGGAGAACCGGGCCATACGGTTCGGGCTGGTCTTGATGAGGATCACACCGAGGGTGGCCGCGATCGACAGCACGCCCACGAACAGCCGGGTCGGAGCGCCCGCCAGCCACAGCAGCCCGAACAGGATCGCGGTGAGGATGATCGCCGTTCCCATGTCGCCGCCGATCATGATCAGCCCGAGCAGCATGAACGTCACCGGGACCAGCGGCACCAGCATGTGCTTCCACTGCGTGAGCAGCCGCTTGTCCTCCTTGCGCGCGATCAGGTCGGCGCCCCACAGCACCAGGGCGAGCTTGCCGAACTCGCTCGGCTGGATCTGAAAGGAGCCGCCTAGGGAGATCCAGTTCTGGTTGCCGTTGATCGCGACTCCTATCCCGGGCACCTGCACCAGGATCATCAGGAAGACCGATCCGGCCAGCATCGGGTACGCCAGCGCCCGGTGCAGCTTCACCGGCATCCGCGAGGCGACGAGCAGCAGCACGCCGCCGATCGAGGCGGCCAGGAACTGCTTGCGGAAGAAGTACGACCCGGGCAGCGACAGCTGGAGCGCCGTGATCTGCGACGCCGAGTACACCATCACCAGCCCGAGCACGGTGATCAGCAGGCTGCCGCCGAGGATCAGGTAGTACGCGGTCAGCGGCCGGTCCCAGGCCTTGCGGGCGCGCGTGTAGAGCAGGCGTACGGGGTTGTCGCGAGGGGGGCGGGGAGAAGCGGGCCGCCTCGTGGTCCGCTGGACCGGGGGGCGGCCGGTGCGGCTGCCGGCCATCAGCGGCTCCGCCCGCCGTGGCCGACGGTGCCGCTACCGCTGAGGGAGGGTGGCCCGCCTGCGGTCCTCCCGGGCCGCTCAGGCGCCGGCGGAGGGACGGGCTGGTACAGCGCCGTGCCACCGGCGGTCGGACGCTTGGACCCCAGCCACATCCGTGTCACGCGTTCCCTCCCAGGTGTGCCCGGCGCCGCCAGGCAAGGCGGACCCGGGTCAGCCGTCGACGGCGCCGATCTCGCGAACCGCCTCCGCGAAAGCGTCACCGCGCTTGTTGTAGTTGGCGAACATGTCCATCGAGGCGCAGGCCGGAGCCAACAGCACCGTGTCACCGGCGTGAGCGAGCCCCCGCGCCTCCTGAACCGCCGCGAGCATCGCCCCAGTGTCGGTCCGGTCGAGGTCGACGACCGGTACCTCCGGGGCGTGTCGCGCGAGCGCTTCGCCGATCAGCGCGCGATCGGCGCCGATCAGGACAACACCCCGAAGTCGCTTTGCCGACTTGGTGACCAGCTCGTCGAAGGTCGCACCCTTGGCGAGCCCGCCCGCGATCCACACGATCGACTCGTAGGCCGCCAAAGAGGCTTCCGCGGCATGCGTGTTGGTGGCCTTGGAGTCGTCGATGTACGCGACTTCGTCCACATCTGCGACGTGCGCGATGCGGTGGGCGTCGGGCCGGAAGGCCCGCAGACCGTCGCGTACGGCCCGGGCAGGCACCCCGAAGGCGCGCGCCAGGGCCGCCGCCGCAAGGGCGTTGGCGATGTTGTGCGGGGCGGGCGGCCGGACGTCGGAGACCTCCGCCAGCTCCTGGGCGTTCTTGTGCCGGTCCTCCACGAAGGCGCGGTCGACCAGGATGCCTTCCACGACGCCGAGTTGAGACGGCCCGGGAGTGCCGAGCGTGAAGCCGACCGCCCGGCAGCCCTCCTCGACGTCCGCCTCGCGCACCAGGTCCTCGGTGGCCTTGTCGGCCACGTTGTAGACACAGGCGACCCGATTGCCTTCGTAGATACGGCCCTTGTCGGCGGCGTACGCCTCCATCGAGCCGTGCCAGTCGAGATGGTCGGGCGCCAGGTTCAGTACGGTCGCGGAGTGCGCGCGCAGTGAGGGCGCCCAGTGCAGCTGGTAGCTGGAGAGTTCGACGGCGAGGACGTCGTACGTCTCCTCGCCGAGGACCGCGTCCAGCAGTGAGACGCCGATGTTGCCGACCGCCGCCGTGCGCAGGCCCGCCGCCTTGAGGATCGAGGCGAGCATCTGGACGGTCGTGGTCTTGCCGTTGGTGCCGGTGACGGCGAGCCAGGGGGCCGCATCGGGGCCCCTGAGCCGCCAGGCCAGCTCGACGTCGCCCCAGACCGGGACGCCTGCCTCGGCGGCCGCGGCGAACAGCGGCTTGTCCGGCTTCCAGCCGGGCGCGGTGACGATGAGCTCGGTGCCCTCGGGCAGGGTCGCGCCGTCACCGAGGCGCACGGTGACGCCGAGCGCCTCCAGGTCCGCGGCCTGCGCACGGGAGCGCTCGTCGTCGCCGTCGTTGACGACCGTGACGACCGCGCCGAGGCCGTGCAGCACCTTGGCCGCCGGGATTCCGGAGACGCCGAGCCCGGCGACGGTGACGTTCTTGCCCTGCCAGTCGGTCACTTCTTGGCTGCCCATCCTGCGTAGAAGAGCCCCAGACCCACGATGACGCACATGCCCTGAATGATCCAGAAGCGGACCACCACAAGGACTTCGGACCACCCCTTGAGTTCGAAGTGGTGCTGAAGTGGCGCCATACGGAAGACGCGCTTGCCGGTCATCCGGAACGAGCCGACCTGGATGACGACCGACATGGTGATCAGGACGAAGAGACCGCCGAGGAGCGCGACCAGCAGCTCCGTGCGGGAGCAGATCGCGAGGCCGGCGAGCGCGCCGCCGAGGGCCAGTGAACCGGTGTCGCCCATGAAGATCTTGGCCGGCGAGGTGTTCCACCACAGGAAGCCGAAGCAGGCGCCCATCAGGGCGGAGGCGACGACCGCGAGGTCGAGTGGATCGCGTACCTCGTAGCAGGCGGCCGGGTTGGTGAGGGTCTGCGCGTTGGCGCAGGACTCCTGGAACTGCCAGACACCGATGAAGGTGTAGGCACCGAACACCATGGTCGCGGCGCCGGTGGCGAGGCCGTCCAGACCGTCGGTCAGGTTCACGCCGTTCGACATGGCGAGGATCATGAACAGTGCCCAGACGACGAAGAGCACCGGGCCGATGGACCAGCCGAAGTCCTGCACGAAGGAGAGCTTCGTGGAGGCCGGCGTGTTGTTGCGGTTGTCGGCGAACTGCAGGGCCAGGACCGCGAAGGCGATACCGACGGTCAGCTGTCCGGCCATCTTCGCCTTGGCCCGCAGGCCGAGCGAGCGCCGCTTGACGATCTTGATGTAGTCGTCCAGGAAGCCGACCAGGCCCATGCCGGCCATCAGGCCGAGCACCAGCAGACCCGAGAAGGTCGGCGCGTAACCCGTGATCACCTTGGACAGGAAGTACGCGATGATCGTCGCCAGGATGAAGGCGATACCACCCATCGTCGGCGTACCGCGCTTGCTGTGGTGCTCCTTCGGCCCGTCGTCACGGATGTACTGACCGTAGCCCTTGCGGGCGAGCAGCTTGATCAGCAGCGGAGTGCCGACCAGGGTCAGGAACAGACCAATGACTCCTGCGAACAGGATCTGCTTCATCATCGGGCGGAAACCTCACCCTCAACACCGCTGTCGAGCAGCGCCAGGGCCACCCGTTCGAGCCCGACCGACCTGGACGCCTTCACGAGTACGACGTCCCCCGGGCGCAGTTCACTGCGCAACAGGTCGACAGCCGCCTGTGCGTCGGACACGTGCACCGACTCCTCACCCCACGAACCCTCGTTATATGCGCCCAGTTGCAGCCAGGACGCTTCCCTGCCCCCGACCGCGACGAGCTTGCTGACGTTGAGCCGGACGGCGAGCCGTCCGACCGCGTCGTGCTCGGCGAGCGCCTCGTCCCCGAGCTCGGCCATCTGACCGAGCACCGCCCACGTACGGCCCCCTTGTGCCTGTGAGGCTTTGCCCATTGCCGCGAGCGCGCGCAGGGCGGCTCGCATGGACTCGGGGTTCGCGTTGTAGGCGTCGTTGACGACTGTCACGCCGTCCGGGCGCTCAGTGACCTCCATCCGCCAGCGGGAGAGGGAGCCCGCCTCGGAGAGCGCGCGGGCGATCTCGTCTGCGGACATGCCCAGCTCATGGGCGACGGCGGCCGCGGCGAGCGCGTTCGACACGTGGTGCTCACCGTACAGGCGCATGGTCACGTCACTGCACCCGGAGGGTGTGCGAAGGCTGAAGGCGGGCTGTCCACTCTCCGTGAGACGGACGTTCTCGGCGCGTACGTCCGCTTCGTCGGACTCTCCGAAGAGGATCACGCGCGCCTTGGTACGAGATGCCATGGCGCGTACGAGGGGATCGTCGGCGTTGAGGACCGCGGCGCCGTCCTCCGGGAGGCTCTCGACGAGCTCGCCCTTTGCTCGCGCGATCTGTTCGCGGCCGCCGAACTCGCCGATGTGGGCGGTGCCGACGTTGAGGACGAGGCCGATCTTCGGGGGCGTCAGATCCGTGAGGTAGCTGATGTGGCCGAGGCCGCGGGCGCCCATCTCCAGCACGAGGAACTTCGTCTCCTCGGTGGCGCTGAGCGCGGTGAGCGGCAGCCCGATCTCATTGTTCAACGATCCGGGCGTGAACACGGTCGGCGCCTTGCTGCGCAGCACCTGCGCGATCAGGTCCTTGGTGCTGGTCTTGCCCGCGGAGCCGGTGAGGGCCACGAGGGTCGCGCCGAGCCGTTCGACGACATGACGGGCGAGGGCGCCGAGAGCCGTCTGTACGTCCGCGACGACGATCGCGGGCACGCCGACAGGGCGCGACGCCAGTACGGCGACCGCGCCCGCCTCGATCACCGCCTCGGCGTAGTCGTGGCCGTCCACACGCTCGCCCACGAAGGCGACGAAGAGACTGCCGGACTCCACCTCACGGGAGTCTCTGACGACCGGTCCGGTGACTTGTACCGACGGATCCGGTATGTCATACGTCTGCCCGCCGACGACTGCTGCGATCTCGGCGAGAGAGAGGGCGATCACAAGTTCATCCCTGGGTCTTCTGGATAGCTTCGCGAAGCACCTGGCGGTCGTCGAAGGGACGCACCACCCCGGCGATGTCCTGGCCCTGCTCGTGGCCCTTGCCCGCGACCAGCACGGTGTCGCCCGGCTCGGCGCGGGCGACGACGGCGGCGATGGCGGCGGCCCGGTCCTCGAAGACCTGGACCTCGCCACGCTCGTGTACCGGCACGGACGCCGCGCCCGCGAGCATGGTTGCGAGGATCGCGAGGGGGTCCTCGGAGCGGGGGTTGTCGGAGGTCAGTACGGCGGTGTCGGCGAGCCGGGCCACGGCGGCGCCCATCGGCATCCGCTTGGTCTTGTCCCGGTCGCCGCCGCAGCCGAGCACGACGTGCAGGCGGCCGCTCGTCACCTTGCGCAGGGCGCGCAGGACCGATTCGACGGCGTCCGTCTTGTGGGCGTAGTCGACGACGGCGAGGTAGGGCTGGCCCGCGTCCACGCGCTCCAGGCGGCCCGGGACGCCCGGCACGGCGGCGATGCCATCGGCGGCCGTCTGCGGGTCGAGTCCGGCGGCGGCGAGGGCGACGATCGCGGCGAGCGTGTTCGCCACGTTGAAGGGGCCCGCGAGCGGCGACCTGGCGGTGATCCGCTCGTCCTTGGGGCCGACCGCGGTGAACGTCGAGTCCATGGGGCCGACTTCGACGTCCTCGGCACGCCAGTCGGCGTCGGGGTGGCCCTCGGCGGAGAAGGTGACGACCGGGACGCCGGCTTCCTTGGCGAGCCTGCGGCCGTACTCGTCGTCGAGGTTGATGACGCCGAGTTTGCTGCGGTGCGGTGTGAACAGTTGCGCCTTGGCCCGGAAGTAGTCCTCCATGTCGGAGTGGAACTCCATGTGTTCCGGGCTGAGGTTGTTGAAGACGGCGATGTCGAAGACGCAGCCGTCGACCCGGCCGAGGACCAGCGCATGGCTGGAGACCTCCATCGCGACCGCCTCGACGCCGCGCTCGCGCATGACCGCGAACAGCGCCTGGAGGTCGGTGGCTTCGGGGGTGGTGCGCTCCGACTTGATCCGCTCGTCGCCGATCCGCATCTCGACCGTACCGATCAGACCGGTGGAACGGACCGTCTTCAGACCGCCCTCGACGAGGTACGCCGTCGTGGTCTTGCCGGAGGTTCCGGTGATGCCGATCTGGAGCAGGTCGCGCCCGGGGCGGCCGTAGATCGTGGCCGCCAGCTCGCCCATCCGGCCGCGCGGGTCGTCGACGACGAGGACCGGCAGACCGGTGGCCGCGGCGCGCTCGGCGCCGGTCGGGTCGGTCAGGACGGCGACGGCACCGAGGCCGGCCGCCTGGGTCACGAAGTCGGCGCCGTGCAGGCGGGCGCCGGGCAGCGCGGCGTACAGGTCGCCGGGGCGCACGGCCCGCGAGTCATGGGTGATGCCCGTGACCTCCGCGATCGACGCCGGGGCGGTGGCTCCCAGCTGATCGGCCAGCTCCGCGAGGGGTGTGGCGGAGACGTGAACCGGTCGCGGCGGTCCCGGATATGTCACAGGAACGCCCTTCTGGGTGGTTTGGGACTGATCAGCGTGTGGCACGGCGGTGAGCGTACCGGGCGCACCCCCGCCGGAGCGAAGTGAGGGGCTGGGCGGGGGCTGGTTCCCGGGGGCCGGGGTGATCGTTGTCACGAGCTGTTCCTGGTCCGTTGTACGTGCGGGCTGATCAGGGCGTGCGGTCGCAGTGGATCACGGGGTGAAGGTGACGGGCAGTCTGGCGGCCTGGGCCCCGGTGGGCGGGATCTGGAGGGTCTTCAGGGCGAACTCCATGACCTGCTTGTAGATGGGCCCGCAGGTCTGGCCGCCGAAGTAGCTGCCCTTGGTGGCGTTCTGGATCGCGCAGTAGACGGTGATCCTCGGGTTGTCCGCGGGTGCGAAACCGGCGAACGAGGACGTGTAGCCCTTGTACTTGCCGGTGGCCGGATCCACGCGGTTGGCCGTACCCGTCTTGCCCGCGACTCGGTAGCCGGGGATACGCGCCTTGGCGCCGGTGCCCTGCTCGTCGTCCACGACGGACTCCAGCATCTGGGCGAGGGTCTTCGCCGTCTTCTCGCTCACGACCCTGGTCTTCTTGGGCTGGGCGGCGGGGGTGAAGCGGCCGTCGGCCCCCTTCGAGCCGCGCACCAGCGTCGGCTCGATGCGTACGCCGCCGTTGGCGATCGTGGAGTAGACGGAGGCCGCCTGCAGCGCGTTGATCGACACGCCTTGGCCGAAAGGAATCGTGTACTGCTGCGAGGTGGACCAGGTGTCGGGGGACGCGAGGATGCCCGCCGTCTCGCCGGGGAGGCCGAGCCCGGTGTGGCTGCCGATGCCGAACTTGCGCAGATACGAGTAGAGGACCTGGTTGGCCTCCTTCTGCGTCTTGCCGAGCTGGCCGGTCGCCAGGATGGTGCCGATGTTGCTGGACTTGGCGAGCACGCCGTTGAGCGTCAGGTACCAGGTCTTGTGGTCGACGTCGTCCTGGAAGAGCCGGTCGCCGCGGTGCAGCCGGTTGGGCACGACGACATGCGTGTCGGGCGTGGCCGCGTTCTCCTCCAGGACGGCGGCCATCGACATCAGCTTGGCGGTGGAGCCGGGCTCGTACGCGTCTTCGATGGCCCAGTCGTGCAGGGCGTTCGGGTCGGCCTGGGAGAGGTCGTTCGGGTCGAAGCCGGGCGAGTTGGCCATGGCGAGGATCTCGCCGGTCCGGGTGTCCTGCACTATCACGTACCCGCGGTCCGCCTTGGACTTCTTCACCTGCTCGGTGATGGCGTTCTGCGCGGCCCACTGGATGTCGCGGTCGATGGTCAGCTCGACGTCGGAGCCGGCCACCGCGGGCGTCTCGGTGGAGTCCACGGTCGGCACCTGACGGCCGCCGGACTGGGCGTAGCGGATCTTGCCGTCCTTGCCCGTGAGCTCCTTGTTCAGCTGCTGCTCGATGCCGCCGCCGCCCTTGCCGTCGGCGTTGACCCAGCCCAGTATCCCGGCGGCGAGATCGCCGTTCGGATACACGCGCTTGCTGGCGGGGACCGCGAGGACGCCCGCGAGGACGTTCACCGTGGTCTTGTCGGTCTGGGACTTGGCCGCGAGCGTGGTCTTCAGGTCCTTGATCTGCTTCCAGACCTGGGGGGTCTGGCGGTGCGCGAGCAGGGTGTAGCGGGTGTTCTTCGCGCTCAGCTTCTTGGCGACGGTGTCGGTGTCCTGGCCGAGGATCGGGGCGAGCAGCGCCGCGGCCTGCTCCGGGGCGTCCGCCACCGTCGTGGCCTTTTGCGTGAACATCGTCGGATCGGCCGTGATGTCGTACGCGTCCACGCTCGTCGCCAGCTCGACGCCGTTGCGGTCGGTGATCCCGCCGCGCTCGGCGGCCAGCGTGCGCCCGACATACCGGTTCTGCTCGGCCTTGGCGGCGTAGGTGCTCGCGTCCACGGCCTGTACCTGGAGCAGCCGTACGACGAAGGCGATCATCACCAGGGTCAGCGCGAGGCTGACCATGCGCAGGCGTGGCCGGGGGCTGCCGAGCCGGATGACGCGCGGGCCGTTCGGCCGGAGTGCGCTCGGGCGGGGTGCGCCCGGGCGGCGTGCGGGGCGGGCACCGGGGCCCGGGCGCCGCTGGCTTCCGGGACGTACGGGCCTGGCGGGTCCGGGCACATGGCGGCGCGGCGGTTCCCTGTCGGACACTTCCGTCACCTGCCGGGGGTTGTGGAGGACTGCGTGGACGGGGTGGGGGCCTGAGTCGCCGGAACGGCGGCCACGGACGGCTGCGTGGCGGACCTCGGAGACGGGCTCTGCCCCTGCGCCTGCCCCTGACTCGGGCTCTGACTCAGGCTCTGGCTCTGGCTCTGGGAGGCGGAGAGGGCCTCGGGCGCGAGGACCAGAGGGGTCCATGCGGAGGACTCCTGGGCGGCGGCTCCCGGGACGCCCTTGACGGTGCCGTCGGGGTTGAGGAAGGCCGGGTCGCCGCCGGGGACCATGCCCAGCTCGCGGGCGCGGCGCTGGAGGGCGTCGGGGGCGGCGTAGGCGTCCACGTCCCGCTGGAGCGCCTGCTCCTCGTCGGTGAGGCTCTTGGTGTCCTTCTGCAGGTCGTCGAGGCGGAACGACCCTTCGCTGAGCGCGGAGTTCAGCACGAGGAGTCCGATGAGGCCGCCGCCGAGCAGGAGGACGACCAACAGGACGAAGGGGGTACGGGCCGCCTGTCCGGCACCGGCCGGCAGCAGCCGCGTGAGCCGGGCGGCCCGTCCCCTGAGTTCGGGTTTCGTGCTCACACGCCCTCCCTGCGGGTTCGGCTTCCCGAGTTCGCGGCCGCTCGGCGGGATGGGTTTCCCGACTGCACGGCCCCTTGGCGGGTTGCGCTTCCCGATGTCACGGACGCTCGGTGGGTTTGGTTTCCCGACGTCACAGCCGCTCGGTGGGTTTGGTTTCCAGGCGTCACGGCAGCCGAGCGGGTTTGACTTCCCCACTCACGAGGGCTTGGCGAGTTTGGATTCCCAACCCGCAGCATCCCGCGGGTTTGGACATCCAACCCACGACATCCCGCGAGTTTGGGTTTCCGACTCACGCGCCCTCCCCCTCCCCGCGCCTCACTCGGCGTTGTCCTCGCGGATGCGTTGCGCCCCGCGCAGCCGGGCGGGCGCCGCGCGCCGGTTCTCGGCGACCTCTTCCTCGGTGGGAAGTTCGGCACCGCGGGTGAGCAGCTTGAGCCGGGGCTGGTAGCGCTCGGGCACGACCGGCAGTCCGGGCGGCGCGGTGTTGGCGGCGCCGGCCGCGAAGACCTGCTTGACCAGCCGGTCCTCCAGCGAGTGGTACGACAGCACGGCGATCCGGCCGCCGACGGCGAGCGACTTCACGGCCGCGGGGATCGCCCTCTCCAGGACGCTGAGTTCACCGTTGACCTCGATGCGCAGGGCCTGGAAGGTGCGCTTGGCGGGGTTGCCGCCGGTGCGCTTGGCGGCCTGCGGAAGCGAGTCGCGGATCAGCTCGACGAGCCGCGCGCTGTTGCTGAAGGGCTCCTTCTCGCGTTCACGCACGACCGCGGAGACGATCCGCTTGGCCTGCTTCTCCTCGCCGTACGCCCGCAGGATCCGCACCAGTTCGCCCGCCGGGTAGGTGTTGAGCACCTCGGCCGCGCTGATCCCGGTCGTCTGGTCCATGCGCATGTCGAGCGGGGCGTCCTGCGCGTAGGCGAACCCGCGGTCCGCCTCGTCGAGTTGCATGGAGGAGACGCCGAGGTCGAACAGGACGCCCTGGACGCGCGGGATGCCCAGGCGGTCGAGTACGTCGGGGAGTTCGTCGTAGACCGCGTGCACCAGGGTGGCGCGGTCGCCGAAGGGGGCGAGTCGCTCCCCGGAGAGTCGCAGCGCCTCCTTGTCGCGGTCCAGGGCCACGAGACGGGCCTCGGGGAACTGGGTGAGGAGGGCTTCGCTGTGGCCGCCGAGCCCGAGGGTGCAGTCGACGACCACGGCTCCCGGCTCGGCGAGGGCCGGGGCCAACATGTCCAGGCACCGCTGGAGCATCACCGGGACGTGTCGACTCTGGCTCAAGGGGCCCTCTCAGGTCCGCGCGGCCGCACGCACCGCCGGGTCCCCGCCCGCTCGAGAAGGGGAGGCCTGCTGGCGCCGGGTGAGTGGCGTCAGCCGACCGGGAGCGGGAGGAGGCCGAGCCGTACGTACGCGCCGCGCACGCGAGGAGACACCGGAAAAGCGCCGGGTCTCCGGGGGATAACAGTCCAGCAGGGAGAGCCTCGCCTCCCGCTTCGCGTCACTTTAGTCCACGGTGTCTCGCGGTCAATCAACCGGCATGCGCGTCGCGAGGCCTACTCCCGATGAAGCCGCAAATCCGCGGTAATCACCCTTATGGGCGCGCCGACACCGCCCGTGTGGGTTACCTCACAACAAGCCACGATGACGTTCTTTGTCCCCTCTCACAGCAGGACTCCTCTGCCTGTGACCAGTAACGTCATAGCTATGACGACTTCTGCATCCGTTCCTACCGAACCCGAAGGCGCCATAGCCACAGACGGCACCGTCACCGACCGGCTCGTCGATGCGAATCAGCAGTACGCCGCCGCGTTCACCGATCCCGGGATGGACGCCCGTCCCGTGCTGCACGTCGCGGTGGTCGCGTGCATGGACGCCCGGCTCGACCTGCACGCCGCGCTCGGCCTGGAGCTGGGCGACTGCCACACCATCCGCAACGCCGGCGGTGTCGTCACCGACGACGTGATCCGCTCCCTCACGATCAGCCAGCGGGCGCTCGGCACCCGCAGTGTGGTTCTCATCCACCACACCGGCTGCGGCCTGGAGTCCCTCACCGAGGACTTCCGGCACGACCTGGAGATGGAGGTCGGCCAGCGCCCCGCCTGGGCGGTCGAGGCCTTCCGGGACGTCGAGCAGGACGTACGGCAGTCGATGCAGCGGGTGCGCACCTCCCCGTTCCTGCTGCACACCAATGACGTACGCGGCTTCGTCTTCGACGTCACCACCGGCCTGATGCGCGAGATCGACCCCACCTGACCGGCTCCGCCGGACCCCAGGTCGGCGCCCCTCGGCACCTCGTGGGACTCTCTCTTCACGAAAGAACCCCGGCCTTCCGGCGCCCAAAGAGCCGTAAGACCTGACATATCGCGGCCAGTTATCCACAGGCGAGTGACACGAACCGGTAACGGCAACAAGAATGCGGGTGTGGCGTCACGCGGAACTTTCCGCGCGTGGTGTCCGTGTTTCGGGGTGGGCCGGTCCGCACAGGGCGTCGGCCCGGGAAAGGGCCGAGGAGGGCCGGGTGACGACCTATGACGATCGAGCGAGCCTTACGGATCTGACCGCCACTGTGGAGCGTGTCCGCAGTTCGGTGGAAGGAGTGATCGAAGGCAAGCCTGAGGTCGTACGGCTTTCGCTGACCGTGCTGCTCGCCGAGGGACATCTTCTGATCGAGGATGTTCCGGGCGTCGGCAAGACCATGCTGGCCAAGGCGCTGGCGAAGTCCATCGACTGCTCGGTGCGACGCATTCAGTTCACGCCCGACCTGCTGCCCTCGGACATCACGGGTGTGTCCATCTGGGACCAGCAGCGCCGGGACTTCGAGTTCAAACCGGGCGCGATCTTCGCCCAGATCGTGATCGGCGACGAGATCAACCGCGCCTCGCCCAAGACGCAGTCCGCGCTCCTGGAGTCGATGGAGGAGCGCCAGGTCACCATCGACGGGCAGACCTACGAACTGCCCAGCCCCTTCATGGTGGTGGCCACGCAGAACCCGGTCGAGATGGAGGGCACCTACCCGCTGCCCGAGGCCCAGCGCGACCGCTTCATGGCCCGCGTCTCCATCGGCTACCCCAGCGCGGACGCCGAGTTGCAGATGCTGGACATCCACGGCGGGGTGAACCCGCTGGACGACCTCCAGCCGGTGGCGCACGCGCACGAGATCGTGAAGCTGATCGACGCGGTCCGCACGGTCCATGTCGCCGACCCGGTGCGGCGCTACGCGGTGGACCTGGTCGCGGCCACGCGCGCGCACCCCGACCTCAGACTCGGCGCCTCGCCGCGTGCCACGCTGCACCTGCTGCGCGCGGCGAAGGCGTCCGCCGCCCTGAGCGGCCGGGAGTACGCGCTGCCGGACGACATCCAGGCGCTCGCCGTAGCGGTCCTGGCCCACCGTCTGCTGCCCACGGCTCAGGCCCAGTTGAACCGCCGCACGGCCGAGCAGGTCGTCCAGGAGATCCTGCAGCGCACCCCCGTTCCCGTGGCTCCCCAGCAGCAGTCCGGCTTCACGATGGGCCGCGGTACGCCCGCGTACGGCCAGCAGCCGCCCCGGAGGCTCTGATGACGCAAGCGGGCACGGGGCAGACCGCCGAGGAGGACAAAGGCGGGCTGCGCACCGCGCTCGCCGGGCTCACCACGCGCGGGCGCTCCTTCCTGGCCGCCGGAGTCGCCGCCGCGATCTGCGCGTACGTCCTGGGGCAGAGCGATCTGCTCCGGGTCGGCCTGCTCCTCTCGGTCCTGCCGCTGGTCTGCGCGACCGTGCTGTACCGCACCCGCTACCGGGTCGCGGGCAGTCGCAGGCTCTCCCCCGCGCGCGTGCCCGCCGGTTCCGAGGCCCGCGTCCATCTGCGGATGGACAACGTCTCGCGGCTGCCCACCGGACTGCTGATGCTCCAGGACCGGGTGCCGTACGTGCTCGGTCCGCGGCCCCGCTTCGTCCTGGACCGGGTGGAGGCCGGCGGACGGCGCGAGGTGTCCTACCGGGTGCGCTCGGACCTGCGCGGCCGCTATCCGCTCGGGCCGCTGCAACTGCGGCTCACCGACCCCTTCGGCATGTGCGAGCTGACCCGCTCCTTCTCGACGTACGACACCCTGACGGTCATCCCGCGCGTGGAGGCGCTGCCGCCGGTGCGGCTGACCGGCGAGGCGAAGGGGTACGGCGACGGACGGCAGCGCTCGCTGGCACTGGCCGGCGAGGACGACATCATCCCGCGCGGGTACCGCTACGGCGACGACCTGCGCCGGGTGCACTGGCGCCTGACCGCGCGCTACGGCGAGTTGATGGTCCGCCGCGAGGAGCAGCCCCAGCGCTCCCGCTGCACGGTGCTGCTCGACACCCGGGGCATCGCCTTCCAGGGCGCGGGCCCCGACTCGGCCTTCGAGTGGGCCGTCTCGGGCACGGCGTCGACGCTGGTGCACATGCTCGAACGGGGCTTTTCGGTACGGCTGTTGACCGATACCGGCAACTCGGTACCCGGCGAGGGGGCCGACGGTTTCGCGGGCGCCAGCCAGGAGTCGGCCGACGCGGCCGGGATGATGATGGACACGCTCGCGGTCATCGACCACTCGGACGGCACCGGGCTCTCCCGGGCGTACGACGTGCTGCGCGGCGGAAACGAAGGGCTGCTGATCGCCTTCCTCGGCGATCTGGACGAGGAGCAGGCGACGGTGCTCGGCAAGATGCGCCAGCGCAGCGGCGGGGCCGTCGCCTTCCTGCTGGACAGTGAGACCTGGGTACGGGAACCGAGCGATGTCCCCGGCCCGTTGGACCAGAGCGAGGATCGACTGCGCATGCTGCGCGAGGCGGGCTGGACCGCCGTGACGGTGCCGCGGGGGGCGGGGATCGCCGACCTGTGGCGGGAGGCCGACCGACAGCGCACGCACGTCGCGTCGACGGGGAGTACGGCGGGGGGCGACGGCTCATGAGCGGGCGTGCACGACTGTCACTGTGCGCGGCGGCGGCCACGCTGATGGCTGCCTGCGCCTTGCTGCCTCTGGTCGACCCGGCGACCTGGATCTTCCAGGCGGCGTTCCTGCTGGCGGTGCAGACCGGTGTGGGCGCGCTGACCCGGCGGGTTCCGCTGGCCCGGCCGCTGACCGTGGCGGTGCAGGCGCTGGTGACGCTGATGATGCTCACGCTGGCCTTCGCCCGGCAGCAGGCCGTCGCCGGGATCGTCCCGGCGCCCGAGGTCTTCCACCAGTTCGGCGTGCTGCTGCAGGAGGGCGCCGACGACGTCGGGCGGTACTCGATTCCGGCGCCGCTGCACGACGGCATCCGGCTGATGCTGATCGGCGGCGTCCTGGTGATCGGGCTCGCGGTGGACGCGCTCGCGGTGACGTACCGCAGCTCGGCACCCGCCGGACTGCCGCTGCTCGCGCTGTACTCGGTCGCCGCGGGGCTCTCCGGCGGCAGCGCCGCATGGCTGTGGTTCCTGCTCGCGGCCGCCGGCTATCTGATGCTGCTGCTGGCCGAGGGCCGCGACCGGCTCTCGCAATGGGGCCGCGTCTTCGGCGGGGCGACCCGCACACCGGGCCCCGACTCGGCCGGCGGCGCCGTCGCGCCGGTCCGCACCGGGCGGCGCATCGGCGCGGTCGCGCTGGGCATCGCCCTGGTGGTGCCGCTCGGCCTGCCCTCACTCGACGGCGGCCTGCTGGACGGCGCGGGGACGGGCGTGGGCTCGGGCTCCGGGGGCGGCGGCACGATCTCCGCGGTGAACCCGCTGGTCTCGCTCCGCGACAGTCTGAACGTGGACGAGGACCGCACGGTCATGACGTACCGCACCAACACCGACGACACCCAGGACCTCTATCTGCGGATCGTCTCCCTGGACGACTTCGACGGCACGGCCTGGAAGCCCGCCCAACGGCGCATCCAGGACGTCCCGGACACCTTCCCGACGCCGGTCGGCCTCGGGAGCGACATCCAGCGGGCCTCGATCCAGACCCGTATCTCGGCGGCCGACTGGTACGCGCAGGACTGGCTCCCGATGCCGTACCCGGCCAGCAAGGTCAACATCAAGGGCAGTTGGCGGTACGAGCCCGTGGGACGCACCCTCGTCGGGGACCACGGCCAGAACACCCGCGGCCTGCAGTACGAGGTGACGAGCCTGGTCGTGCAGCCGACGGCGGCGCAGCTCGCGAGCGCTCCCGAGCCGTCGGCGGCGATGAAGCGCGAGTTCACCAAGGTGCCGGAGTCGTTGCCCGCGGTGGTGGCGAACACCGCGCGGAAGGTCACCGAGGGCTCGGCCAACCACTACGAGCAGGCGGTCAAGCTCCAGGACTACTTCGCCGTCAGCGGCAACTTCCGCTACGACACCCAGGTGCAGGTCGGCAGCGGCTCCGCCGCGATCGCGCGGTTCCTGAAGGAGAAGGAGGGCTTCTGCGTCCACTTCTCCTTCGCGATGGCCGCGATGGCCCGGACGCTGGGGATACCGGCCCGTGTGGCGGTGGGCTTCACGCCCGGCTCCCCGCAGGCGGACGGTTCGATGTCGGTGGGGCTGCGCGACGCGCACGCCTGGCCCGAGCTGTACTTCGAGGGAGTGGGCTGGACCCGCTTCGAACCGACCCCGAACCGGGGCACGGTGCCGGAGTACACCCAGACGGACACCCCCGGCAACAGCGTGCCGGCCGTTCCGAAGCCCACGCTGTCCTCGTCCGCGGCGCCCTCCAGTGCCCCGTCGGCGAGCGAGAGCTGCACGGCACAGGAGCGCAAGCTGGAGGCGTGCCCGAGCGAGTCCGCGGCGGCGACGGCGAGCTCCCACGACGACAACTGGCCGTGGTTCAAGATCCTGGGGCTGACCTTGGCGGGGCTCCTGGTCCTGGCGGTGCCGCTGCTGCCGATGCTCTGGCGGATGCGGATACGGGCCGTTCGGCTCGGCGGGCACGGCCGCACCGAGGCGGACGCGGCGGCGTACACGCTGGGCGTCTGGCAGGAGGTGACCGATACGGCGTGGGACCACGGGATCGCGCCGGACGAGTCGCAGACGCCACGCAAGGCCGCCGCCCGGATCGTCCGTCTCGGGGGCCTCGATCCGACGGCGTCGGACGCGGTGCACCGGCTGGCGGCAGCCGTGGAACAGGTTCTCTACGCCCCGCATCCCCGACCGGTGGCAGGCCTCGCGGACGACGCGCGCCGCATCGCGGACGCCCTGCGCACCTCGGCGAGCCGCCCTGCCCGCCTCCGCGCCCTTCTCGCACCCCGCTCAGCCATCCGTGTCGTCTGGGCGGCCTCGGCCCGCCGGGTGAGCCTGACGGCCCGTCTCGCGGCCCGCAGGGAGACCCTGCTGCGCCGTCCTTCGGGTCAGAACAGCTGACGGTCACGGACGCATGTGGCGCCACCCCGTCCGGGGTGGCGCCACATGTGTCCCCGGGTCTGCCGCGGTGCGTGCGGATTCCCTCGGTACTGTCGCAAGTCCGGCAGCCACTACCGCTGGTGCGCCGACCCGTGCGCCGCCGCCGTGCCGGGACTCCTGGGCAGGTTCAGGGGCGTGCGTGAGGGGGTGTCCACCACCTGGGTGGACACCCCCTCACGTGCGTTTCTTCGGCCGCGGCGCCCGGAGGACTAGTGGCCCTGTTCGTCGCGGCGGCGCTGCCAGCGTTCTTCGATGCGGTGCATCAGGGAACGGCGCTGCCGACCCTGACGGCGAGTGGCGGGTGTGCCGGGCGCTGCCGGTTGTTCACCCGGTTTGGGAGCCTTGCGCCAACCGGTGACGGCAAGTACCGCGCAGCCCAGCATGACGAGGAAGCCCACCACGCTGAGCCAGATCTGTACTGCGACCATTCCGGCCATGAGGAGCGCGATACCCACCAGGAAGCCCGCGACCGCCTGGTAGACCCGTCGCCGGGTGTACGTACGCAGCCCGCTTCCCTCAAGCGCTGTCGCGAACTTGGGATCTTCGGCGTACAGCGCTCGCTCCATCTGCTCGAGCATTCGCTGCTCGTGCTCCGAGAGCGGCACGGAGTCCTCCTCATCGTGCAGTCGCCGGGGCGACCGGGGGTCCCCTTCAGGATAGGCAGGGAATCGCCCCCGTGAAACCCGCCCCTCTACGCCAATTCGCCAACCGGAACCCGCCATGGCGCCCCGATCCACTGAGGCGTCCATTCCCCAGCGAACGGTCCGTCATGCCGGACGGTCTCCCTCGATCATACGGCGCCGAGCACCCGATCGGACGGTCTGTGGCGTACTCCATCTGCCGCCAAGCCCCTGATCAGCGGTGCGCCCCTCTTTGGCCGCGTTCGCCTCCGGGGCGCTCGGGCGCCGGAGGCTACTCAGTCCTCGGCCGCCCCCTGCGCCTCACCGAGCACATGGAGCTGGGTCGCCACGGAGTGGAACGCGGCGAGCTCGGCCGCCGCCGCCTCCAGCTTCAGCAGTGCCTCCAGGGCCCCGGGCTCGGTGTCCACGAGGACTCCCGGCACCAGGTCCGCGAAGACTCGCACGCCGTGCACGGCGCCGACGCGCAGGCCCGCGCCCTCGACGAGGGCGGTGAGCTGTCCGGCGGTGAAGCGGTGCGGTACGGGATCACCCTCGCCCCAGCGTCCGTCCGGGTCATCGAGCGCCTGCCTGGCCTCCTTGAAGTGCCCGGCGAGGGCGCGGGCCAGCACGGCTCCGCCCAGGCCTGCGGCGAGCAGGCTGAGGACACCCTCGGGGCGCAGCGCGTCCACCACGTTGCGCACGCCCTCGGCCGGGTCGTCCACGTACTCCAGGACGCCGTGGCACAGCACCGCGTCATAGCCACCGCGCTCGACCACGTCGAAGAGGCCGTGCGCATCGCCCTGGACGCCCTGCACACGGTCGGCGACGCCGGCCTCGGCGGCGCGGCGCTCCAGCGCGAACAGCGCGTTCGGGCTGGGGTCGACGACGGTGACACGGTGGCCGAGGCGGGCCACGGGCACGGCGAAGTTGCCGCTGCCGCCTCCGGTGTCGAGTACGTCGAGGGACTCCCGCCCGGTGGCCTTGACCCGGCGGTCCAGGGCGTCCTTCAGGACCTCCCAGACCACGGCGGTACGGAGAGAAGCGCGGGGGCGCATCGGGTCCGACACGGCAGTTGACTCCTCGGCGCGGCACCGCCTCTTGCAGGGCGGAGCGATCTTTGTGGCCTCCCGGTGAGGAGGCTGCAGGCGCCTCCACCCTATTGCCTCCGCCGTCGTTGCCGATCCTCCGTCTCACGCGGCGGATCGCGTGATGAACGGGCGAGGGTCCGTACGGCCGTTTCCCGGCCGCGGTGCCGGTCAGCCCGCATCCGGGATCTCGCGGTCTCCCTCCTGTCGGGGCTGGGGAAGCACGGGTTGCAGCACCAGCATGCGTTCGACGAGGCGCAGGAACATCGCCACGTCGCGTATCAGGTCGTCGGCGTCGCGGCTGCGGGCCGCGCCCTGGATGCCCGCCTCGGCGCGGGCGCGACGGGTGGCGCCGGAGGCGAACAGGGCGCTCCACTCGGTGAGTTCGGGCGCGATTTCGGGGAGCACTTCCCAGGCGCTGCGGATACGGGCCCTGCGGCGGGGCGTGGTCTCCGGGCGGCCCCGGGCGGCGAGGACGGCGGCGGCGGTGCGCAGGGCGGCCAAGTGGGCCGTCGCGTACCGCTCGTTGGGCGTTTCCAGGGCCGTCGCCTCTTCGAGTCCGGCGCGGGCCTGGGCGAGCAGATCGAGGGCGGCGGGCGGGGCCGTGGCCCGGCGCAGCACGGGGTGCACATCGCTCGCCGGGCCGGTCAGTGAGGGGGCAGGGCCGGTGGCGCGGCGCCGGTGGGCGGCGGCTGCGGAAGAGCTGGCCATGACGAACCTCCTGTCGTCTGTGTGACGGCACTGTGGCCGTATGTGCCCATCGTGAGGTATGCCACTGACAATCCGTTCTGACCTGGCCTTTTGCTTCGATCGAAGGTTCGGGATAGTTTTTGCACTGACCAGTCAGTTCAAAAAGTAGTTCCAGGGGATGGGGAAGCTGTGGACAGTCCGCACGGACTGGGCGTCACGGCCGAGGACTTCGGGCTCAGGGGACCCCGCGGCTGGGCGTTCCGGGGGGTCCGCGTCGACGCGGAGCCCGGCTCGTTGATCGCGATCGAGGGGCCCTCCGGATCCGGCCGTACATGTCTGCTGCTCGCGCTCACGGGCCGGATGAAGCCCACCGAGGGGACGGCCGTCGTGGGCCCGTCGAAGCTGCCGAAGCAGATGGCCGCGGTGCGTCGCGTGAGCGCGCTCGCGCACGTGCCCGGCGTCACCGACCTCGACCCGGCCCTGACCGTCGGGGAGCATCTGAGCGAACGGGCGCTGTTGCAGCGGCGGTTCGGCGGCTCCCTGCGGGGGCTGCTGCGGCCCAGGGCGGAGCGGGCCGGCGAGGCGAAGCTGCGGATCGACACCGCGCTGGCCGCCGCGGGGCTCGACCGGGAGTCCCTGCCCAAGGGTTCCCGGACCGCCGTACGCGATCTGGAGCGGCTGGAAGCGCTGCGGCTGTCCGTGGCGCTGGCGCTCATCGGCCGTCCGCGTCTCCTTGGCGTCGACGACACCGACCTCAAGCTGTCGGACGCCGAACGGGCCGAAGTCTGGGCCCTGTTGAAGTCGCTCACCGAGTCCGGCACCACGGTGGTGGCGGTGTGCAGCGAGGCCCCCGAGGGCGCCACCGTCGCGTCCACCCAGTCCACCCAGTCCGCCCAATCCGGCGAATCCACCAAATCCGCCCAAGGTAAGGAGACGGCCGATGCGCTCGCCCAGACTGGCCGCGCTTGAGCTCAGGCGCTTCGGCAGGGGCAAGCTCCCGCGTGCCGCGCTGGCCGCCCTCCTGCTGCTGCCCCTGCTGTACGGCGCCCTCTACTTGTGGTCGTTCTGGGACCCGTACGGCCGTCTCGACCGCATCCCCGTGGCGCTGGTGAACGACGACAAGGGCGCTGTGGCCGCGGGCAGGAAGGTCACGGCGGGCGACGACATCACCAAGGGGCTGCGCGACAGCGACACCTTCGAGTGGCACGAGGTGAGTGCCGCCGAGGCGCGCCAGGGCGTCGAGGACGGCACGTACTACCTGTCGCTGACCATGCCGGGCGACTTCAGCGAGAGGATCGCCTCCAGCTCCGGGGACGCGCCGGAGACGGGCGCGCTCCAGGTGCGTACGAACGACGCGAACAACTACATCGTCGGGCAGATCTCGCGGACGGTGTTCAGCGAGGTGCGGACAGCCGCTTCCACGAAGGCGTCGCGGTCGTTCCTCGACAAGATCTTCATCTCGTTCTCGGACATCCACGGGGCGACCGAGAAGGCCGCCGAGGGGGCCGACAAGCTCAAGGGCGGGATCGGCAAGGCGAAGAAGGGCTCCAAGGATCTCGCGGACGGCCTGAAGGAGGCCAAGAAGGGCAGCGGGAAGCTCTCCGGGGGCCTGAAGAAGCTCAACAAGGGCGCGGGTGACCTGCAGGACGGTTCTCGGCAGGTCGCGGACGGCACGCAGTCGCTGGCCGACAAGGTCAACGGGGTCGCGGACGAGGTGGGCCCCTTCCTGAAGGACAACGAGAAGTCGATCGGCGACACGGCCCAGCTCGTCGCCGACTCCGCCGCGGGGATCCGCCACAACCTCGACACCCTGGTGGAGACGGCTCCGGCCGCGGCCAAGGGCGCCCACACGGCCTCCACCGCGCTGAACGCCGTCTACAGGGCGCGCTGCGAGACCCTGCCGGTCCCCGACGCCGCCTGTCCCGACCTGAAGAAGGCCAAGGAAGCGGCCGCGGACGTGGCCAAGGTCGCCGACGACGTGAACACGCTGATCGACGACCAGGGTGGCGACCTCGACAAGCTCGACAAGAACCTGGCCACGCTCCAGAAGCAGGCGCAGGCACTGGCCGACCGCTCGCCGCACCTCTCCGAGGACCTCGACGACGCGGTCTCCAAGATCAACAAGCTGAACGCGGGCGCGGAGAAGGTCGCCAAGGGGACCAAGCGGTTGCACACCGGGCTCGGCACGGCCAAGACCGGGGCGGCGGACCTCGACACGGGCGTGGGCAAGCTCAAGACGGGCGCGAAAGCCCTCGACGGCGGCCTCTACAAGCTCGTCGGCGGTTCCGGGAAGCTCGCCGGCGGACTGCACGACGGCGCCGACCAGATCCCCGACTACGACAGGACGACCCGCGACCAGCGCACCCAGGTCATGTCCGACCCCGTGCAGCTGGCCTCCAAGGACCTGCACAAGGCGCCCAACTACGGCACCGGGTTCGCCCCGTACTTCATCCCGCTGTCCCTGTGGGTGGGCGCGATGGTGGCGTACATGCTGATCCAGCCGCTCAACCGGCGCGCGCTCGCGGCGGGCGCCTCGGCGTGGCGCATCGCCCTCGCGGGCTGGCTGCCGGTGGCCGCCGTGGGCGTGCTGCAGACGGCGGCCCTGATGTCCGTGCTGCACTGGGCGATCGGCCTGGAGATGGTGCGGGCGGCCGGGACGGTGGGCTTCCTGTTCCTGGTGACTGCGTGCTTCGCGGCGATCGTGCAGTGGCTGAACGCGCGCTTCGGAGCGGCGGGCCGGATCCTCGTCCTCGCCTTCCTGATGCTCCAGCTGACGTCGGCGGGCGGCACGTACCCCGTCCAGACCAGTCCGGGCTTCTTCAACGCGATCCACCCCTTCTTGCCGATGAGTTACGTCGTCGAGGCCCTCAGGAGGCTCATCACGGGCGGCGGCCTGGGCCCGGTCTGGCAGGCCTGCGCCGTCCTGGTGGCCTTCACGGCGGGCGCCCTCGCGTTCACCGCCCTGTCGGCGCGCCGCAAGCAGGTGTGGACCCTCGACCGGCTGCACCCGGAGCTGAGCCTGTGAGCACGCGCACAACCGCTCCTGTGACAATCGGGGCCATGGAAAGCAGCAGCACCACGGCGGGCGGCGGCGGCCGGCGCGAGGCGACCCGGCAGAAGCTCTACGAGGCGGCCGTCACTCTGATCGCCGAACAGGGTTTCTCCGCCACCACGGTGGACGAGATCGCCGAGCGCGCCGGGGTCGCGAAAGGCACGGTCTACTACAACTTCGCAAGCAAATCGGTCCTCTTCGAAGAGCTGTTGCGACACGGCGTGGGACTCCTCACCGCCTCCCTCCGGGAGGCGGCCGAGAAGACCGCGCGGGACGGCGGCAGCAAGGTCGACGCGCTGGACGCGATGATCCGGGCCGGACTCGTCTTCATCGACCGCTACCCGGCCTTCACCCAGCTGTACGTG
The DNA here is from genome assembly GCF_036347135.1 of Streptomyces sp. NBC_00775. Taxonomy (NCBI): domain Bacteria; kingdom Bacillati; phylum Actinomycetota; class Actinomycetes; order Kitasatosporales; family Streptomycetaceae; genus Streptomyces; species Streptomyces sp. NBC_00775. The sequence continues at coordinate 7,960,564 of NZ_CP108938.1, read as the reverse complement.
GCCGAACTGTGGCGCACCAACCGGGCCTGGCAGTCCACGCTGATGGTCGTCCGGCAGGAAGCCGTCGCGGTCGTCGAGGGCGTCCTGCGCGACGGTGTGGCGAACGGCGAGCTCAGCGACGAGATCGACATCCCGCTGACGGCGGCCGCACTGGTCGGCATGGTCCTGGTGGCCGCCCTGGACTGGCAGGCCTTCCAGCCGGAGCGCTCGCTGGACGACGTCCACGCGGCGCTGTCCCGGCTGCTCCAGGGGCGCGTGAGCGGCAGCCGGTAGCCGGTGGCCGGTGGCCCCACCGGGCCCTGAGGCCGCCCGGCACACACGAAAGCGCCGGTCCGATGTGGCCGCGTCCCCCGCGGGCCACTCGAACCGGCGCTTCGCCGTGCTCCCCCGTACTCCCCGTGTTCCCCCGTTGGGCCCCCGTTCGGTCGTCCCCCGGGTTCCCCCGTGCCTCGCTCCCGCCGACCACGTCGGCGGAAGGAGCGGCCAAGGGCGCGAGATCCGTTCCGCCGCCCCGTGTCGGCGGTACCGGAGCCGCGCCCCTTTCCGTGCCTCCACTCTCCCGTTCGCGCAGGTCGGGCCCATCCGCGCGCGTACTCATCTCACTCCCTAGGTACGCGTACTCAGACCTGCGCACTCATGCCCAGGACGCACCGTTGCCGACTGGTTACGATCGCGTCCGTGTCCGTACTCCCCCTGGTCTTCACCAGCGGCTGGGCCAGCGGCATCAACGCGTACGCGGTGGTGCTGCTCCTCGGCGTCTTCGGCGCGACCGGCCTGAGCGACGACGTCCCGGAGTCCCTCCAGCGCCCTGAGATCCTGGTCACAGCGGGCGTCCTCTTCCTCTGTGAGGCGGTCGCCGACAAGATCCCGTACGTGGACTCGGTGTGGGACTCGGTGCACACCGTGATCCGTCCGGCGGCGGGCGCGTGGGTCGGGGCGCTGCTCGCCGGGCAGAGCGGTTCGCTCTCGGATCTGGCGGCGGGCGCGATCGGCGGTTCGACGGCGCTGGCGAGCCACACGGTCAAGGCCGGGACGCGGATGGCGATCAACACCTCGCCGGAGCCGTTCAGCAACATCTTCATGAGCACCGCCGAGGATCTCGGGGTCGCAGGGATCCTCACCTTCGCGATGTTCCATCCGGAGGCCGCGGCGATCATCGCGGGCGTTCTCCTGCTCGCCGGGCTGGTGGTGCTCTTCTTCCTCGTCTCGCGGATCCGGCGCTTTCTGCGTCGCAGGGCACAACGCCGGGAGGAGAGACGGCTGGCGGAACGGGTGGAGCAGCCGCCCGACTGACCGCCGCGGACCGGGCTGTCAGTGGTGGCCGATAAAGTCGCTGGCATGGGACGCATTGCGGTGATCGGCGCCGGGATGGGCGCGATGGCGACCGCCGCCCGGCTGGCCGTCGCGGGCCACCGGGTGGTGGTGTACGAGCGAGCGGAGACGTACGGCGGTGCGGTGCGCCGCTTCGAGCGCGACGGCTTCGCCTTCGACACGGGCCCGGGGCTGCTCCCGCTGCCCGCGGTCTACCGCGACCTGTTCGTCAAGACGGGCAAGCAGCCGCTGGAGGAGTGCGTCGAGCTGGTCCAGGTGGACCCGTCGTCACGGCACCTCTTCGCCGACGGCACGGAGGTCTCCCTGCCGAACGCCTCGCGCGCGGGCGTCGTCACCGCGCTGGACGAGGCGCTCGGGTCGGGCGCGGGCGACCGCTGGGGCGACTTCCTGGTCCGGGCCCGCGAGGCATGGGACCGCACCCGCAGGCCGCTCCTGGAGGAGCCGCTGTGGCCCAACTGGTCGGTGCTCGCCGATCGTGAGCCCTACCCGTCGGTGCCGCACAAGAAGCTGCTGCGCACCCGCCGGGCCACCACCCTCGCCGAGGTCGCCGCCTGGGAGCTGCGCGATCCGCGCCTCACGGCCCTCCTGGAGAGCCAGGCCCTCGCGTACGGGCTCGACCCGCGCGTCGCCCCGGCCAGCGCCGCCGTGCTCCCCTACATGGAGCACGCCTTCGGCACCTGGTATGTGCGCGGAGGCATACGGGAGTTGGCGCGCGCGGTGTACGAGCGGTGCGTGGCCCGCAGGGTGGAGTTCCGCTTCGGAGCCTCCGTCGAGCGGATCGTCGAGAAGGACGGCCGGGCGGCGGGCGTGGAGCTTACCGACGGCACGGTCGCGGACGCGGACTTCGTGGTCGCGGGTGTCGCGCCCGGCATGCTGGACAGACTCGTCGCCGGGACGGCGATACGGGGCGATGGCGAGGTCTCGCCGCAGCACGGGGCGCCGAGCCGGCTGACCGTGCTGCTGGCACTGCGCGGTGGGCGGCCCGAGGGGGTGGCGCATCGGACGGTGGTGCATGCGGCCGACCGCGAGGAGGAGTTGGGCCGGCTCTTCGGTGAGCACCCGGGACTCCCTGCCGCGCCCACTGTCACGGTGTCGCGCCCCGATGACACGGCGCTGGTGCCGGACCCGGAGCACGAGGCGGTCACGCTGACCGTCACGGTGCCGTCGGGCCTGAAGGTGTCCGAGTCGGACGTGGACCGGGTCCTCGGCGTCGCCGAGCACGCTCTGCCCGGCCTCCGTGACCGCCTTGTGTGGCACGAGGTCCGCACCCCGGCCGACATCGCGGAGGCGACGGGCGCGGACGGCGGCGCGGTCCCGGCCCCGGCGCTCGCCGCCGCGGACGGCCGACTGCTGCACCCGTCGAACGGCACCCGTGTGCCGGGGCTGTTCGCCGCGGGCGGCTGGGCCCACCCCGGCGGCGGACTTGCGCACGCGGGAATGTCGGGCGCCCTGGTGGCCGGACTGATCGTGGAGGGGCCGGAGTTCCGGGGCTCGCAGTGAGCACGCCGGTGGACTGAAGGCTGCTGGGGGGCGGCCTTCAGTAGCGGTACTGCTCGTCGTACCCGGTGCCGTTGCCGTTGCCGTTGCCGTTGCCCTGGTACGGATACGGCTGCTCGGGCGGGAGTTCGCCGCCGTACTCGTCGGTGCGCTGCTGCGGCACCCAGACGCCGCCGGCCGGGGTCTCGCCGCCGTAGGTGGTGCCGGTGGCGTACTGGTCCTGGCCGTAGCCCTGCTGCTGCATGTACTGCTGCTGCTCGCCGCCGTACGTCGTGTCGTACGAGGCACCGGTATACGTCTGCGTGCCGGTGTACGGGTCGGAGTAGGCGGCGTACTGCTGCTGGCCGTTGTCGTAGCCGTACTGCTGCTGGTCGTACCCGGAGTAGCCGTCGTACGCGTAGGCCTGCTGGTCCTGGGACTGGGCGGCTGCCGCGTAGGCCTGCTGGTCCTGGGACTGGGCGGCGCCGGCGTAGGACTGGTCGCCGGCCGCCGCGTACGCGTTGTCGCTGTAGATGCCGTACGAACCGGTGTCCTCGGGCAGGGGCTGCGGCTCGTACACGGCGGTGGTCTCGGCGGCCGCGGGCTCGCCGGAGCCCGGGGGCATGAACCGGTCCGACTGCGCGGGCGTGAAGACATCGTCCTCGCCGGCGTATTCGTCGTCCTGGGCATAGGCCGCGCCGTCGGTCGCTTCGAGGTCGGAGACCTCCAGCGTCGGGTCCTGGTGCTCCGGCTCGCCGCGGCGGCGCTTGCTGGGCTTGGCGGGCTTACCGGACGCGGACCGGCCGTTGAGGGCCCAGCCCTCGGCGAAGCCGCGGCGGAACGACAGGGTGACGTATGTCTGGCCGACCGCGAAGGCGGCCGCGCCCAGGCCGATGACGACCACGGAGGGCATCAGCACACCGAGGACCACGCCGACGAAGCCGACGAAGGCGAGCAGCCGGTAGCGCAGTCGCGCCTTGTACTGCAGCAGTACCTCGCCGAGCAGCCACAGCGCGACAATGCCGAACGCGATATAGAGGACCGTCCAGCCCATGTACGCCCCTCTCCCAGTGGCCGCTACGCAGTCTGTCGTACGCGGGTGCGGCCGGTCTAGGCCTGCTGTGGGTGGTGCAGGCCCAGATTCTCGTAGATTTCCAGCGTCGCCGTGGAGTTGTTGAGCGTAATGAAGTGCAGTCCGGGGACTCCCTCGGCCAGCAGCCTCGCGCAGAACTCCGTCGCGAACTCAATGCCAATGGAGCGTACAGCCGCCGCATCGTCTTTGGCTGTGAGGATCCGCTCTTTCAGGGCGTCCGGGAACGAGGCGTTGCTGAGCTTCGGAAGCCGCTCCAGCATCTTCACGCTCGTCACCGGCATGACCTCCGGGATGACCGGGGTCTCGCAGCCGGCCGCCGCGACACGGTCGCGCAGGCGCAGATACGAGTCCGGCTGGAAGAACATCTGCGTGATCGCGTAGTCGGCGCCGGCGCGGCATTTGTCGACGAAGTGCGCGACGTCCAGGTCCCATTCCGCGGAGCGCGGGTGCATCTCCGGGAAGGCCGCGACGCCGACGCAGAAATCGCCGGACTCCTTGATGAGCTGAACGAGTTCGGCCGCGTATGTCAGACCCTGCGGGTGCGGCACCCATTCGCCCATGGGGTCGCCGGGCGGGTCGCCACGGACCGCGAGGATGTTGCGGATTCCGGCGTCCGCGTACTGGCCGATGATGTTGCGCAGTTCCGCGATGGAGTGGTTGACCGCGGTGAGGTGGGCCACCGGGGTGAGCGTCGTGTCGGCGACGATCTGCTCGGTCTCCTTGACCGTGCCGGCGCGGGTGGAGCCGCCGGCACCGTAGGTCACGGAGACGAAGTCGGGCGCGACGGCCTCGACCCGGCGGAGGGCGTTCCACAGGTTCCGCTCGCCCTTGGGGGTCTTCGGCGCGGAGAACTCGAACGAGTAGGTCGTCTTGCCGGTCGCGAGCATGTCGCGCACGGTGCGTGCGCGATCAGTCCTGGTGGAAGCAGATCCGAGGGCCATACCGGCAGGTTAGCCAGGGGTCGCCGGTCCCCCAACCGAACCGAGGTGAATTGTCCGATTTGCCGACTTCTTGTCCACCCCTCGGACATCTGTCGGACAACTAATCGGACAACCGGCTGGAACAGTCGTCTGAAACAGTCAACCGGTGACTACGCGTGACGCAGCCGCTTCGCGAACTCTCCCGCCGCCGCTCCCGGATCGTCCGCCTCGGTGATCGCCCGTACGACGACGACACGGCGGGCGCCCGCCTCCAGGACCTCGTCGAGGTTGCCGAGGTCGATGCCGCCGATGGCGAACCAGGGGCGGTCGCTGCCCAGCGAGGCCGTGTAGCGGACCAGGTCGAGGCCGGGTGCGTGGCGGCCGGGCTTGGTGGGGGTGGGCCAGCAGGGGCCGGTGCAGAAGTAGTCCACGCCCTCCTGGACGGCGGCGGCCGCGACCTCGGACTCGGCGTGGGTGGAGCGGCCTATCAGGACGTCGTCACCGAGGACGGCGCGGGCCGCGGGGACCGGGAGGTCGCCCTGGCCCAGGTGCAGGACGTCCGCGCCGATGGCATGGGCCACGTCCGCCCGGTCGTTGACCGCGAGGAGCTTGCCGTGGCGTGCGCAGGCGTCCGCGAAGACCTGGAGGTGCTCCAGCTCCTCGGCCGCCTCCATGCCCTTGTCGCGCAGCTGCACGATGTCCACGCCGCCCGCCAGGACCGCGTCGAGGAACCCGGCGAGGTCGCCCTGGCGCTTGCGGGCGTCCGTGCAGAGATAGACGCGGGCGTCGGCGAGCTGGGCGCGCGCGGTGTCGGCAGCGTTCTCGGGCATGCGTGTATCCCCCGTTGTCGGTGCGTACGGACCACGGCGGCCGGGGTGGCCCCGACCCGCCGTGGTCCGTACGCCGGACGGTCTGTTCAGGTCAGACGGCGAGCGCCTGGGCGCGGCGCTTCACCTCCGTGCCGCGATTCTCGCTCAGAGCCTGCGCGGGGGTGCCGGGCAGGGTCGGGTCGGGGGTGAAGAGCCACTCAAGCATCTCTTCGTCGGAGAAGCCGTCGTCCCGCAGGAGCGTCAGGGTCCCGGACAGGCCCTTGACGATCCGGTATCCCTGCTCGGCGTCACCGTCGATGAAGGCGGCGGGCACGTGCAGCGCCCTGTTCTCACCACGTCGTACGGCGATCAGCAGGCCTTCCTTGACATGCTGCCGCACACGAGTCACCTCGACGTCGAACATTTCGGCGATGTCGGGGAGGGTGAGCCAGGCGGGGACGAGAGCATCAATCTTTGCGTCAATCTCGGTCACGGGACAAGCCTGCCATCCCGGACTGACAGTCGGAAGCCAAGGGCGTCCGACCTGGGGTAACGGATTAGGCCGTGGCCGCCTTCAGAGGCCTCGACGGATCCGCCAGTACTTCCGGATCCATCGGAGTGCCCGCCTCGATGAGTCTGCGCGCCTGGGCCAGGTCCCTCGGGCGGCCCACGGCCAGCAGAGCGACCAGGCGGTTCTCGTGGAGCCAGCAGACCGACCAGGAGGCGCCCGCGGGGTCGCCGCGCCACACCATGGCATCGGCCGGGGCATGATGGCCGACGTACTGGACGAAGCGGCCGAACTGCTCGGACCAGAAGTACGGGACCGGGTCGTACGCCGCCGGGGCCTCGCCGATGATGTTCGCGGCGACCGTACGCGGGCCCTGGAGAGCGTTGTCCCAGTGGTGGACGAGGAGGCGGTCCTCATACCTTCCCGAAGGGAAGGAGGCACAGTCGCCGACCGCGTAGACGTCCGGTACGGAGGTGCGCAGGTGGTCGTCGGCCACGATCTCGTGGTGGGCGCCGAGTGCGATCCCGGAGCCGGCGAGCCAGGCCGTCGCGGGGCGGGCCCCGATGCCGACGACGACCGCGTCCGCGGGCACCCGGGAGCCGTCGTCGAGGACCACGGCACCCGGCTCGATGCGCTCCACGCGCGCGTGCGTACGCAACGAGGCCCCGCTGTCCGCGTACCAGGACGCCATCGGCGCGGCCACCTCGGCGGGCAGTGCCCCGGCGAGCGGCCGGTCGGCGGCCTCGACGACGGTCACCGCGCACCCCGCCTCGCGCGCCGCCGTGGCGAACTCGGCGCCGATCCAGCCCGCCCCGACGACCACGATGTCGTGCTGCTGGGCGAGGACGGGACGCAGTCGCTCGGCGTCGTCCAGGGTGCGCAGCAGATGGACCCCGGGCACGCCCTCCGCGCCCGGCAGCTGAATCGGCTCCGCGCCGGTGGCGATGACCAGGACGTCGTACGGCTCGGGCCCGGTGGCGGTGTCCAGCTCATGGTCGAGCGGCCGTACGCCGAGCGCCTCGCGCCCGAGCTGCAGATCGATGTCCAGTGCCTCGAAGTCGACGTCGAAGGCGGAGCCCTCGGCCTTTCCGAGCAGCACGGCCTTGGACAGCGGCGGCCGGTCGTACGGCTGATGGGGCTCCGCGCCGATCAGCGTCACGCTGCCCTTGAAACCCTGTTCGCGCAGGGCGACCGCGGTCTGCACACCGGCCATGCCCGCGCCCACGACGACGACTCGCCGTGCCGTACGCCCCTGCGACTGTGCCTGCGTCTGCTCGCTCACCTGATCACCATAGACAACTGACAATTCGTCAGTCAGCGGACGCGTTCAGTGACCTGTTCCACAATCCTCGCCGAACTGTCCGCCGATCTCTTCCACGATGCTCGTCCCGCTGCCCGTCCGCGACTCCCATTCCCAGGTCTCCTCCAGGCGTACGCGCCCGTCGGGCAGCTCGACCACGAGGGACACGCAGTGCCCCGCCGAGGTGCTGCCGTCGTGCTTGAGCTGTACGTACCGGAAGTCGAGCCGGTCGTCCCGACGGGTACCCAGAAGGTGGCCTCTTATGACATCGCCGCCCGCGTATTCGGCCCAGATCTCGCCGTCCTTCTCGTGGTACGTGAAGCGGGTACGGGTGCCCACCTGCCCGGGCGCCTGGTCGGCGACAGGGGCGAGAACGAGGCCGTCGAGCGAACGCGCCATGGGCGGAGGCTCCCTTACTGAGACAGGTGGCGGCGGGCTAGGGTGGCCACCGTAAAGCACTCGCGGGAGCCCGGACGTACTGGGCTGAGAGGGAGGCTGGGACGGCCTCCGACCGTACGAACCTGATCCGGGTCATGCCGGCGAAGGGAGGGGCTGGACGCCCATGTCGCCTACACGTACGTCAGACGTCCTCGTCATCGGGGGCGGAATCATCGGGCTCGTGACGGCCTGGCGGGCCGCGCAGCGCGGGTTCACGACCGCCCTCGTGGATCCCGAGCCCGGCGGCGGAGCGGCCCAGGTGGCCGCCGGAATGCTCGCCGCCGTCACCGAACTGCACTATGGCGAGCAGACCCTGCTGGGTCTCAATCTCGCCTCCGCGCGCCGCTATCCGGAGTTCGCCGCCGAGCTCACCGAGGTGACCGGCCAGGACCTCGGCTACCGCCAGTGCGGCACGCTGGCCGTCGCGCTGGACGCCGACGACCGCGCCCATCTGCGGGAACTGCACGCCCTGCAACGCCAGTCGGGGCTCGACTCCGAGTGGCTCAGCGGGCGCGAGTGCCGCCGTCTGGAGCCGATGCTGGCACCCGGGGTACGCGGCGGTCTGCGGGTCGACGGCGACCACCAGGTCGATCCGCGCCGGCTCGCGGGGGCCCTGGTCACCGCGTGCGAGCGGGCCGGAGTGGTGTTCCACCGGACGTGGGCCGAGCGGCTGACCGTCGCGGGGGACCGGGCCACCGGAGTCGTCACCACGGCCGGCACCGAGCTCGCCGCCGGCCAGGTGGTGCTCGCCGGGGGCAGCCTCAGCGGGCGTCTGGCGGGCGTTCCCGACAACGTCCTGCCGCCCGTGCGCCCCGTGAAGGGGCAGGTGCTGCGGCTGACCGTGCCGAAGCGGTACGCGCCTTTCCTGAGCCGCACCGTGCGGGCCGTGGTGCGCGGCAGCCAGGTCTACCTGGTGCCGCGCGAGAACGGCGAGCTCGTCGTCGGCGCCACCAGCGAGGAGCTGGGCTGGGACACGACGGTGACCGCGGGCGGCGTGTACGAGCTGCTGCGCGACGCCCATGAGCTGGTTCCCGGGATCACCGAACTGCCGCTCACGGAGACCCGCGCGGGACTGCGCCCGGGTTCGCCCGACAACGCGCCGCTGCTCGGTCCGACCGAACTCGACGGCCTGCTGCTGGCCACCGGGCACTACCGCAACGGCGTCCTGCTCACGCCCGTCACCGGTGACGCGATGGCCCACGCCCTGACCACCGGTGAACTCCCCGACGAGGCCCGCCCCTTCACCCCCCGGCGTTTCAGCGCCGCCGCCCTCACGGAGCAGCCCGCATGAACATCTTCGTCAATGGAGAACGGCAGCGGATCGCCGCGGGGACCGCTCTCGACTCGCTCGTCGCGGCCCTCACCGTCGCACCGTCCGGCGTGGCCGCCGCGCTCAACGAAACCGTCGTCCCGCGCGGGCAGTGGTCGTCCACCGCCCTCTCCGAGGGAGACCGCGTCGAAGTCCTCACCGCCGTCCAGGGAGGCTGACCCATGGCCGACGATCCCTTCGTCCTCGGTGGTACGTCCTTCTCGTCCCGGCTGATCATGGGTACGGGCGGTGCGCCCAGCCTCGACGTCCTGGAACGCTCGCTCGTGGCGTCCGGCACGGAGCTGACGACGGTCGCGATGCGCCGCGTGAACGCCTCCGTGCACGGCTCGGTACTGTCCGTCCTCGACAAGCTGGGCATCCGCGTGCTGCCGAACACCGCGGGGTGTTTCACCGCGGGTGAGGCCGTGCTGACCGCCCGGCTCGCGCGCGAAGCCCTTGGCACGAACCTGGTCAAGCTGGAGGTCATCGCCGACGAGCGCACGCTGTTGCCCGACCCGATCGAGCTGCTCGACGCCGCGGAGACCCTCGTCGACGACGGGTTCACCGTGTTGCCGTACACAAATGACGACCCCGTCCTGGCACGGAAGTTGGAGGACGTCGGCTGCGCCGCGATCATGCCGCTGGGCTCGCCCATCGGGTCCGGGCTGGGGATTCGGAATCCGCACAACTTCCAGTTGATCGTGGAGTACGCGCGCGTGCCGGTGATTCTGGACGCGGGGGCCGGTACGGCGTCGGACGCGGCGCTCGCTATGGAGCTGGGGTGCGCGGGTGTGATGCTCGCCTCGGCGGTTACCCGGGCGCAGGAGCCGGTGCTGATGGCTGAGGGGATGCGGCACGCGGTGGAGGCGGGGCGGCTCGCGTATCGCGCCGGGCGGATTCCTCGGCGGCACTTCGCCGAGGCGTCGTCTCCTGCGGAGGGCTTGGCGGTGCTGGATCCGGAGCGGCCCGCCTTCTGACCTTGGCTGTCCGTGGTGGGTGGTTGCTGTCACCGAATTTCCCCGCCCGCGCACCGCCCGTTTCAGGTCTGCTGGGAAGTTCGGGTCTCCTGTGGGGGTTCCCGCCGTTGGCGGCTGGCCCTGCAAACCGTTCGTTGCTTGCGGTGTGCGTCACAGGTCGGCTGCAGTCGCGCTGCGGTATCGGGTGAACGGGCTGTCGTGACAGTGGCGGCTCGTACACTCACCTGCGTGGATACGACCCTTCAGGACCCGCTTGTCGGGCACGTGCTCGATGGCCGTTATCGCGTTGACTCACGGATCGCGGTCGGCGGGATGGCCACGGTCTACAGGGCCCTGGACACCCGCCTCGACCGCGTGCTCGCGCTCAAGGTGATGCACCCGACGCTGGCCGCCGACGGCTCGTTCGTCGAGCGCTTCATCCGTGAGGCCAAGTCGGTGGCCCGGCTCGCCCACCCCAATGTGGTGCAGGTCTTCGACCAGGGCACGGACGGGTCGTACGTCTATCTGGCCATGGAGTACATCGCCGGATGCACGCTGCGCGACGTGCTGCGCGACCGCGGTGCCCTGCAGCCGCGGGCCGCGCTCGACATCCTGGAGCCGGTGCTCGCCGCGCTCGGCGCCGCGCACCGCGCCGGGTTCGTGCACCGCGACATGAAGCCGGAGAACGTCCTCATAGGGGACGACGGCCGGGTCAAAGTGGCCGACTTCGGTCTCGTACGGGCCGTGGACACGGTCACCAATACAACGGGGTCCGTTCTCGGGACCGTCTCGTATCTCGCCCCCGAACAGATCGAGCACGGCACCGCCGACACCCGCGTCGACGTCTACGCGTGCGGGGTCGTCCTCTACGAGATGCTCACCGGCGGCAAGCCCCACTCCGGGGACTCCCCCGCCCAGGTGCTCTACCAGCACCTCCACGCGGACGTGCCGCCGCCGTCGGCCGCCGTGCCGGGACTGCCGTACGAGCTCGACGAGCTGGTCGGCACGGCGACCGCCCGTAATCCCGAGGTGCGCCCGCACGACGCGGTGGCGCTGCTCGGCCAGGTGCTCCAGGCGCGGGCGGGGCTCACCGCCGAGCAGCTCGACGCCGTACCGCCGCAGGCGCTCGCCACGGGCCACGACAACGCCGGCGACCGTACGAGTGTGATCCCGCGCTCGCTGTCGGTGCCCCGTCTGCTGCCGGTGAACGAGGACGAGGACGACACCTCCGCCCTCGACCGGACCAGCCGATTCGAGCGGACCAGCCGCTTCGAGACCGCACCGGTCGCTCCGTCGCGGCGCGCCCCCCGGGGGCCCCGGCGCGGCCTGATCGCCGTCGTCGCCGCCATCCTGCTGGTGCTCGGCCTCGGCGCCGGCGTCTGGTACATCAACTCCGGCCAGTTCACCAAGGTCCCGCCGGTCCTGTCGAAGACCGAGAAGCAGGCCAAGGGCCAGCTGGCCAACGCCGGGCTCGACGCCAAGGTCAAGCACGCGTACAGCGACACCGTGAAGCGCGGCACCGTCATCAGCACCGACCCGGAGATCGGCGCCCGCATCCGCGACAACGACGCGGTGACGCTGACCATCTCCAACGGCCCCGAGACGGTGAAGGTGCCCGACCTGAAGGGCTTCGCGCTGTTCAAGGCGAAGGAAGTCCTCAAGGACGACGGACTCGCCGCGGGCATGGTCACCCGGGAGTTCAGCGAGGACGTCGCCAAGGGCTTCGTGATCAGCACGGATCCGTCGGCGGGCACCAAGCGGCACGCCGGTTCGGCCATCGCGATCACCGTCAGCAAGGGCAGCCCCGTGGAAGTGCCCGAGGTCACGGGCGCGTCCGTGGAGGACGCCACCTCGGAGCTCGAATCCTCCGGCCTGAAGGTGAAGATCGCCTCCGAGAAGGTCAATTCGGAGTTCGACAAGGGCCAGGTCGCCGAGCAGTCGCCGGGCGCGGGCCGCGAGCTCGCCGCCGGTGACACGGTGACGCTGACGATCTCCAAGGGCCCCGAGATGGTCAAGGTCCCGGACGTCGTGGGCGACAGCGTGGACGACGCGACGAAGGCGCTGGAGGATGCCGGGTTCAAGGTCGACGAGGACCGTGGACTGCTCGGGCTCTTCGGGGACAAGGTCAAGAGCCAGTCGGTGGACGGCGGCGAGACGGCGCCCAAGGGATCGACGATCACCATCGAGATCCGCTGAGCCGGGGGCGGGCTTCACGGCCTTGAGGACCACCGACGGGGCACCCCGGAGCACGTGACACCCTGAAGAGCGTGACCAGCAAGCAGCTCCGTAACCCCGTCGGCGGCCATGTCCCCGTGGCCGGCGGCCTCGACTCCGTCGGCCTGACCTACGCCCGCGACCTGTTGGCCGAGACCGTCCAGGTCTTCGTCGCCAACCCGCGCGGCTGGGCCACGCCGGCCGGAAACCCGAAGCAGGACGAGGCGTTCCGCGCGGCCTGCGCCGCCGAGTCGATCCCCGCGTACGTCCATGCCCCGTATCTGATCAACTTCGGCTCGCACACCGAGGCGACGGCTCTGAAGTCGGTGGAGTCGCTGCGGCACTCGTTGCGCCGCGGGCGGGAGATCGGCGCCCTGGGCGTGGTCGTGCACACCGGCAGCGCCACCGGCGGGCGGGACCGGGCCGTCGCCCTCAAGCAGGTACGTGAGCACCTGTTGCCGCTACTGGACGAGCTGACGCACGACGACGACCCGTTCCTCCTGCTGGAGTCGACCGCCGGTCAGGGCTCCTCCCTCTGCTCCCGCACCTGGGACTTCGGGCCGTACTTCGAGGCGCTCGACGCCCACCCCAAGCTGGGCGTCTGCCTCGATACCTGCCACATCTTCGCGGCCGGCCACGACCTGACGGGGCCGAGCGGGATGCATCAGACCCTCGACCTGCTGGTCGACACCGTTGGCGAGGGCCGGCTCAAGCTGATCCACGCCAACGACTCCAAGGACGTCGTCGGCGCGCACAAGGACCGCCACGAGAACATCGGCTCCGGCCACATCGGCGAGGACCCGTTCCGCGCCCTGATGACCCACCCCGCCACCGAGGGCGTACCCCTGATCATCGAGACGCCCGGGGGCAAGGAAGGGCACGCGGCGGACGTCGAGCGGCTGAAGAAGCTGCGCGACGGCTGAGCCATCGGCCGAGGCCACCATCACGGCCACGTTCGAGGCCACTTTCGCGACCATTGAGGAATACCCCCAGGGGGTATACGGTTCCTGCCTGATGCAGGAACCGTTATCCGACGTTGGGGGCCTCTCATGCAGCACGACGCACACACCGAGCACACCGAGCACGCGCACCACGAGACGCACGCTCATCACGAAACGCACGCGCACGGCATGGGCAAGGCCACCTGGTCCATGGCCGCGCAAGCGACCCTGCACTGCCTCACCGGCTGCGCCATCGGCGAGGTGCTCGGCATGGTGATCGGCACGGCGTTCGGCTGGGGCAACGTGCCGACGATGATCCTGGCGATCGCCCTCGCCTTCTTCTTCGGCTACTCGCTCACGCTGCGCGGAGTACTCAAGGCCGGCGTCGACTTCCGGACGGCGTTCCAGGTCGCGCTCGCCGCGGACACCGTGTCCATCGCCGTGATGGAGCTGATCGACAACGGCGTGATCGTGCTGTGGCCGGACGCGATGGACGCGGGCCTGCCCGACGCACTGTTCTGGTTCTCGCTGGCCATCTCACTCGTGATCGCCTTCGTGGTCACCACGCCGGTCAACAAGTGGATGATCGGCCGCGGCAAGGGGCACGCGGTGGTGCACCAGCACCACCACTGAATCCCAGAGTTCAGTTGAATCCCAGAGTTCAGCCGGCCGGAAAGACGAAGCAGGAGTCAGAGCTCGGGGCCGTCCCCGGGCTCCTCCTGGTACGAGTAGCGCTGCTCGCGCCAGGGGTCGCCGACGTTGTGGTAGCCGCGCTCCTCCCAGAAGCCACGGCGGTCGGCCGTCATGTACTCGACGCCGCGGACCCACTTGGGGCCCTTCCAGGCGTACAGATGAGGGACGACGAGGCGGAGCGGGAAGCCGTGTTCCGCCGTCAGCAGTTCGCCGTCCTTGTGGGTGGCGAAGATCGTGCGGTCGGAGGCGAAGTCCGCCAGGCGCATGTTCGAGCTGAATCCGTATTCGGCCCAGACCATCACATGAGTGACGGTGGGCGCGGGCGGGGCGATCTCCAGGATCGTACGGGCGGGGATGCCACCCCATTCGGCCCCGAGCATGCTGAACTTCGTGACGCAGTGCAGATCGGCTACGACGGAGGCGTACGGCAGGGCCGTGAACTCCTCGTGGGTCCAGCAGTGTTTCTCGCCGTCGGCGGTGGCGCCGAAGACCCTGAACTCCCAGCGTTCGGGGCGGAACTTGGGGACGGGGCCGTAGTGCGTGACCGGCCAGCCGCGCTGAAGTCGCTGCCCCGGCGGAAGCTCCGACTGTGCGGCTTCTCCAGATTCACGCTCCACCGGCTGACCCATGACTCCATCCTGACAGACCGGGGACAGTGCCCATGACCAGCCGAGGTCGTATTCGGGCAACTCCTACTAAGCGTGCACTTACTGGACGACTTTGTACGCCGATGCAAAGATGCGGCGCAACCTGCCCAGTCCCCCCGCTTGGAAGGAGCCTCTGCGATGCAGGGCGACCCCGAGGTCATCGAATTCCTCAACGAGCAGCTGACCGGCGAGCTGACGGCGATCAACCAGTACTGGCTGCACTACCGCATCCAGGACAACAACGGCTGGACGAAGCTCGCCAAGTACACGCGTGAAGAATCCATCGATGAGATGAAGCACGCGGACAAGATCACCGAACGCATCCTCATGCTGGACGGCCTGCCGAACTACCAGCGGCTGTTCCATGTGCGGGTGGGGCAGACCCTCACGGAGATGTTCCAGGCCGACCGGCAGGTGGAGGTCGAGGCGATCGACCGCCTCAAGCGCGGTATCGAGGTGATGCGCGCGAAGAGCGACATCACGTCCGCGAACCTCTTCGAGTCGATCCTCGAGGACGAGGAGCACCACATCGACTATCTGGACACTCAGCTGGAGCTCATCGAGAAGCTCGGCGAGGCGCTCTACATCGCGCAGCAGATCGAGCAGCCCAGCTAGGCCGGAGCTAGGCCGCGTCTTCCAGTTCGGCCAGTTCGGCCACTTCGGCGAGGACCGGCTTGCCCCGGTCGGCCAGCTCACGGCGCGGGCAGGCATCCCTGCCCAGCAGCGCCTGAATACGGCGTACGCACGACCCGCAGTCCGTACCCGCCTTGCAGGCCGACGCTATCTGCCGGGGGGTGCAGGCACCGCCATCCGCGTGCTTCTTGACCTGCGCCTCGGTCACGCCGAAGCAGTTGCAGACGTACACGCGGGTCACCTCCCGACGGGATCGAAGAGTCAGTCACGCCATCCCGATGATCGGTGAGGCTTACCTAACCTTACCCGGCGCACAGCTGTCGTAAAAGTGGGGTGGGGCGCGGATCGTATGTGATCCGCGCCCCACTTCACATGCCGGTAACAGGCGAAATGCCTGCTGATCTCCTACTGGTCGCGGTACATCTCGGCGACCAGGAAGGCCAGGTCAAGGGACTGGCTGCGGTTCAGACGCGGGTCGCAGGCCGTCTCGTAGCGCTGGTGCAGATCGTCGACGAAGATCTCGTCGCCGCCGCCCACGCACTCGGTGACGTCGTCACCGGTGAGCTCGACATGAATGCCGCCCGGGTGCGTGCCGAGGGACTTGTGGACCTCGAAGAAGCCCTTGACCTCGTCGAGCACGTCGTCGAAGCGGCGGGTCTTGTGGCCCGAGGCCGCCTCGAAGGTGTTGCCGTGCATCGGGTCGGTCACCCAGGCGACGGTCGCGCCGGAGGCGGTGACCTTCTCGACCAGCTCGGGCAGCTTGTCGCGGACCTTGTCCGCGCCCATCCGCACGATGAAGGTCAGACGGCCCGGCTCACGGTCGGGGTCGAGGCGCTCGATGTACTGCAGCGCTTCCTCGGCCGTCGTCGTCGGGCCCAGCTTGATGCCGATCGGGTTGCGGATCTTCGAGGCGAACTCGATGTGCGCGCCGTCCAGCTGACGGGTGCGCTCACCGATCCACACCATGTGGCCCGAGACGTCGTACAGGTGGCCCGTACGCGAGTCGACCCTGGTCAGCGCCGACTCGTAGTCGAGGAGCAGCGCCTCGTGGGAGGAGTAGAACTCGACGGTCTTGAACTCCTCCGGGTCGGTCCCGCAGGCCCGCATGAAGTTCATCGCGTTGTCGATCTCGCGCGCCAGCTGCTCGTAGCGCTGGCCGGACGGGGACGACTTCACGAAGTCCTGGTTCCAGGCGTGCACCTGGCGCAGGTCGGCGTAGCCGCCGGTGGTGAAGGCGCGCACCAGGTTGAGCGTGGAGGCGGAGGCGTTGTACATCCGCTTCAGGCGCTCGGGGTCCGGGATGCGGGACTTCTCGTCGAAGTCGAAGCCGTTGACCGAGTCGCCGCGGTACGTCGGCAGGGTCACGCCGTCGCGGGTCTCGGTGCCCTTGGAGCGCGGCTTGGAGTACTGGCCGGCGATGCGGCCGACCTTCACGACCGGCACCGAGGCGGCGTACGTCAGCACGGCGCCCATCTGGAGCAGGGTCTTGAGCTTTTGACGGATGTGGTCGGCCGACACGGCATCGAAGGCCTCGGCGCAGTCGCCGCCCTGGAGCAGGAACGCCTCTCCCTTGGCGACGGCCGCCATCCGGGCGCGCAGCTGGTCGCACTCGCCCGCGAAGACGAGCGGCGGATACGACTCGAGGTCCGCGATCACATCGCGCAGAGCCTCGGCATCGGGGTACTCGGGCTGCTGCGCCGCGGGCAGGTTTCGCCAGGTGTTGCCAGCGCTTGCGCTGGACTTAGCGTTCACGGTCACCTCCACAACATTACGGGGTCGTGTCGGGCGTCCATTCACGTGCTCATCAATTGAGACGGGCCGCGCTCGATCGGGGGTGCTCCAGGTAGCCGTACGACGGGTCCCCCAGGCCGCTCAGTCCACGTCGAGCCGGTCGCGGTCGATGTCGATCGTCACTCCGCCGTGGGTCTCGGTCGTGTCGCCCCGGTACTGGTGGATGCGCTGGTGGCTGGCCCACAGATCCTTGGGGATCGCCGGGTCGGCGGTGGTGTACACGAGGTTCCAGCTGGCGAAGTGGATCACGTCGGGCAGGGTGACGCTGCTCCGGTGGGCCACCAGGTCGGTGATCAGGGACGAGACGCTGCCGTACGCGCCGGAGCGGTAGCCCAGCGTGTGCAGACGCTTGGTGTAGGCGTTGAGGTAGCCGAGCACCCGGGTGGTCACGGCTCCCCCGGGGGGATAGTTCTCCAGGTCGAGATAGATCACCGTGCCCTTGCCGAGCCCCAGGGCCGCGGCCTGCACGGCCGCGTCGGAGGCGGCCGCGGTGCCCTGGGATGCCGGACTGGTGATCGCGGCGCAGTTGCCCTGACAGCTGCCGCCGTCCGCGGCGGGCTGCCGGCCGACGTACAGCGGGAAGAACCGCCAGCCGGCCGTGTACTGCTTGCGCACCCACCCGGCGGTGAGGTTCGGCTGGGCGCAGGCGCGGTTGATCCCGCCGATGTAGACGCCGACGGCGCCGTAGTCGGACGCCGTCCGCCAGGCGTTCATCGCCGACTGGCTGGGGGCGGTGCAGGCGTCGAAGCCCTTGCCCCGGAAGGACGTGGCGTCCGCGGGGAGGGGCGCCGCGGCGGGCGTCTCGGAGGCCTCCTCGGCCCGCGCGGCGGCGACGGGCAGACCGGCGCTGCGCAGGACGTCCTGGATCCGCGTACGGTCCTCGCCGTACGCGGCGGTCACGGTGATGCGGTCCGCGGTGGCCCGGTAGGTACGGGTCGTGCGGTTCTCGGTGACGGCGCTCCCGCCGGCAGGTGCGGGGGCCGGCTGGATCAGGAGCGCTTCGGTACGCCCCCTGGCCCGGGCCGGGCACCTCTGCCGGTCGCCGGGCGTGCCGAGGTACACGGCGTGCCGGTCGAACCGGACACAGGCGTCCGGGTGCTCCGCCAGGTCCACGACCTCCCAGGAGGCGGGGACGGTGAACTCATGGCCCCGGTACGCGACCCGGACGGTGTCCTCGGAGTCCGCGGGGCGCGGGGCCGCGCGAGCGGCGCCGAGCGAGCCGGCGGCGAGGGCCGCGGCCGCGGCGAACACCGTGAGCGCGCGGGCACCGCTCCGGCGGAGCTGGGGTGAACGGGCTGCGGGCATGGCTCTCTCTCCTCGGTCGGGCTTCGTGGCCATGCATGGCCGGTGACCGAGCAGTCCGAACGCGACACGGGAACGGTTCACGCTGTTGCCCGACCCCCGGGGTCGGGTAGGGTGCGGCGCATGTTCGCGCATTCGACCCAGAACTGGTGGTGGACCGCTCATCCGGCGGCCCACTGACTGCGCGTACGCAAGACTTCGCGAAGGCCGCCCGAGGGGCGGCCTTCGGTGTTTCCCGGGGTCGTTCCTCTCCCAGTGAGCTCGCTGACCGAGCTCCACCACGAGAAGGAACAGGACCGATGAACCTGCTCGACCTGCTGGACGATCCCCGTCCGTTCGCCCTGCTGCGCCGCCGCACCCCGGGCCACGATCACGACGTCGTGGAGCTCCTGCTCGGCCCGGTCACCGACTGCGACCGCCTCGCCGACATCCCCGTCGGCGACCGCCCCTCCCTCGCCCTCGTCCCGTTCCGCCAGATCCGGGAGCGCGGCTTCGACGTCCGTGACGACGGCACGCCGCTGGCGGTGCTGACCGCCGAGGAGACGTACGAACTGCCGCTGGAGCAGGTCCTGTCACAGCTGCCGTCGCACGACGTGCGCGTCGAGGGCGGGGGCTTCGACGTCGCCGACGAGGAGTACGCCGGGATCGTGGGGCGGGTGCTGCGCGAGGAGATCGGGCGGGGCGAGGGCGCGAACTTCGTGATCCGGCGTACGTACGAGGGTGAGATCCCGGGGTTCGGGAAGGCCGACGCGCTGGCGCTGTTCCGGCGGCTGCTGGTGGGTGAGCGGGGCGCGTACTGGACGTATGTCGTGCACACCGGGGAGCGGACGCTGGTCGGGGCGAGCCCCGAGGTGCACGTCCGGATGTCCGGCGGGACCGTCGTGATGAACCCGATCAGCGGCACGTACCGCTATCCGGACGGGGGGCCGACGCCCGAGGACCTGCTCGCCTTCCTCGCCGACGGCAAGGAGATCGAGGAGCTGTCGATGGTCGTCGACGAGGAGCTCAAGATGATGTGCACCGTCGGTGACATGGGCGGGGTGGTGATCGGGCCGCGGCTCAAGGAGATGGCCCATCTCGCGCACACCGAGTACGAGTTGCGGGGCCGGTCCTCGCTGGATGTGCGGGAGGTGCTGAAGGAGACCATGTTCGCGGCGACCGTCACCGGCTCACCGGTGCAGAACGCCTGCCGGGTGATCGAGCGGTACGAGCCCCTCGGGCGGGACGGTGTCGGGCGGGGCTATTACGCGGGGGCGCTGGCCCTGGTCGGGCGGGACGCGGGCGGGGCCCAGACCCTCGACTCCCCCATCCTCATCCGCACCGCCGACATCGACGCGGACGGGCGGCTGCGGGTGCCGGTAGGTGCCACGCTCGTACGGGGATCGGATCCGGCGAGCGAGGTCGCCGAGACGCATGCGAAGGCGGCGGGGGTGCTGGCGGCCCTGGGGGTGCGGCCCGGCAGGCCGCGCGCGGAGGGCGTACGGCCGAAGCTGGGCGACGACCCGCGGGTGCAGGCGGCGCTGGACGGGCGGCGGGCCTCGCTGGCGCCGTTCTGGCTGCGGATGCAGGAGCGTGCCGCGGAGCTCACGGGGCACGCGCTCGTCGTGGACGGCGAGGACACCTTCACGGCGATGCTCGGGCATGTGCTGCGGTCCAGTGGGCTGGAGGTGACGGTTCGGCGGTACGACGAGGCGGGGCTGCGGGAGGCTGTGCTCGCGCACGAGGGGCCGGTGGTGCTGGGGCCCGGGCCCGGTGACCCGTCGGACGTGACCGATCCGAAGATGCGGTTCCTGCGGGAGCTCACCGCCGAGGTGATCCGCGGTCACCGGCACGGTGTGCTCGGTGTCTGTCTCGGGCACGAGCTGATCGCGGCCGAGCTGGGGCTGGAGATCGTGCGGAAGGAAGTGCCGTACCAGGGCGCGCAGACCGAGATCCAGCTCTTCGGGCGTCCCGAGACGGTCGGCTTCTACAACAGCTTCGTGGCGCGGTGTGATGGCGAGGCCCTGGCGGAGCTGTCCGCCCATGGCGTCGAGGTCAGCCTCAGCGACAGCGGCGAGGTGCACGCCATGCGCGGGCCGGGGTTCGCGGGGGTGCAGTTCCATCCGGAGTCGGTGCTGACGCTGAACGGCGCCGCTGTCGTACGGGAGCTGGTCGGTCAGCTGCGGGGCACCAGCACGTTCTCCGAGCGGCGGCCCGCCCTGTAGTCGAGGACGTTCTTGACCGTGGCGTCGACGATCTGACCCACGGCGTCCTCGGTGTAGTACGCCTGGTGGGACGTGACCAGCACGTTCGGGAAGGTGACGAGGCGGGCCAGAGTGTCGTCCCCGATGACCTCCAGCGACTTGTCGAGGAAGAAGAGCCCGGCCTCCGCCTCGTACACGTCGAGGCCGACGCCCGTGAAGCGGCCCTCGCGCAGCTCGGCGACGAGGGCCTGGGTGTCGATGAGGCCGCCACGGCTGGAGTTCACCAGGATCGCGTCGTCCTTCATCGCGCGCAGGGCGGCGGCGTCGATGAGGCGCTCGGTCTGCGGCAGCAGGGGAACGTGCAGGGTGATCAGGTCGGACTCGGCGAGGAGCCGCTCCTTGGGGACGTACTTCATGCCGAGTTCTACGCAGGCCGGGTTTTCGGCGATGTCCCAGCCGAGCAGGTTCATACCGAAGCCGTGGGCGATCCGGGTGAACGCCTCGCCGATCTTGCCGGTGCCGAGGACGCCGGCCGTGCGGCCGTGCATGTCGCGGCCCATCAGCCCGTCGAGGCGGAAGTCGAAGTCGCGGGTGCGGGTGGCGGCGCGCACGATACGGCGGTTGACGGCCATGCCGAGGGTCCACGCGAACTCGGCGACCGAGTACGGCGAGTAGTACGAGACGCGGGCGACCGTCATGCCGACGCGCTCGGCGACGTCGAGGTCGATGTTGTTGAAGCCGGTGGAGCGCTGGGCGATCAGCTGGGTGCCGCCGGCTGCCAGGGTCTGCAGGACGCGGTGGCCCAGGCCGCAGTTGACGCTGGTGGAGATGGCCTCGTAGCCGGCCGCGATGGGAGCGGTGTCCTCGGTGAGGAAGACGTCAAGGCTGCGGACCTCGTGGTGTCCTGCGAAGGCCCGCTCGATCAGGGGCTTCTCGTCGGACTGGACGCCGAAGGCGAGAATCTCCACGGGGCCCTCCGGGGGTTGTGCCGGAAATGTCTGGTGCCGGTGAATATACGGGGGGTTGGGGGTTGTTCGCCTGCGGATCGTGGGGGGGCGGGGCCGGGTCGGGGGTATCCGTCCTCGGTCTGGCGCGGAATCGGTCGGGTCCGAGGAACCGGCGTTGACGCGCCAGCCGCTGCGGGCGGACACCCCCGACCCGGCCCCTTGCCGCCGTTCGCGGCTGACCGTCGTCGGGGGCTTGCGTCCGTCAGCCGAAGAAGACGCCTACCTCCTCGTAGAGCTCGGGGCTTACCGTCTTCAGTTTGGCCGTGGCCTCCGCGATGGGGACGCGGATGATGTCCGTGCCGCGCAGGGCGACCATCTTGCCGAAGTCGCCGTCACGGACGGCCTCGATGGCGTGCAGGCCGAAGCGGGTGGCCAGCCAGCGGTCGAAGGCGCTGGGGGTGCCGCCGCGCTGGATGTGGCCCAGGACCGTCGTACGGGCCTCCTTGCCGGTGCGCTTCTCGATCTCCTTGGCCAGCCACTCGCCGACCCCGGAGAGGCGTACATGGCCGAAGGAGTCGAGGGACTCGTCCTTGAGGACCATCTGGCCGTCCTTGGGCATCGCCCCCTCGGCGATGACCACGATCGGGGCGTACGAGGCCTTGAACCGCGAGGTCACATAGGCGCACACCTGGTCGACGTCGAAGCGCTGCTCGGGGATGAGGATGACGTTGGCGCCGCCGGCCAGGCCCGAGTGGATGGCGATCCAGCCCGCGTGGCGGCCCATCACCTCGCAGACAAGGACGCGCATGTGCGACTCGGCCGTGGTGTGCAGGCGGTCGATCGCCTCGGTGGCGATGCCTACGGCGGTGTCGAAGCCGAAGGTGTAGTCGGTGGCGGACAGGTCGTTGTCGATGGTCTTCGGTACGCCGACCACGGGCACGCCGTACTCGTCGGTGAGGCGCGCGGCGACGCCGAGCGTGTCCTCGCCGCCGATCGCGATGAGCGCCTCGACCTCCTGCTTGGCGAGGTTCTCCTTGATGCGGCGGATGCCGTTCTCCTGCTTCAAGGGGTTGGTGCGTGAGGAGCCGAGGATGGTGCCGCCGCGGGGCAGGATGCCGCGCACGGCGGGGATGTCCAGCCTGACGGTGTCGTTCTCGAGCGGTCCGCGCCAGCCGTCCCGGAAGCCGACGAAGTCGTATCCGTACTCCTGCACGCCCTTGCGGACGATGCCCCGGATGACGGCGTTGAGTCCGGGGCAGTCGCCGCCTCCGGTCAGTACTCCGACCCGCATGGAAAAGTCCCTTCGCCGCGGTTGCCTGATGGGACTCACGCTAATAGTGATCCAGGTCACTTCGGCATGGTGCGGAAGGTCAATTCCGGTGAATTGTGCGGGTGTTGATCAGTCGTCCTCGCCTGAGGCTTCACTCGAAAGAGGGGTGCGTGAGGTTTACGCCTCGTCAAGGCCGCGTTCTATGGCGTAGCGCACCAGCTCGACGCGGTTGTGGAGTTGCAGCTTGCCCAGGGTGTTCTGCACATGGTTCTGGACCGTGCGGTGGGAGATGACCAGGCGCTCGGCTATCTGCTTGTAGCTCAGGCCCTTGGCGACCAGCCGGAGCACCTCGGTCTCGCGGTCGGTGAGTTGAGGGGCCCTGGGCTCGTCGGTGCCCGTGGCGGAGGCCGGTTCGGAGGCCAGCCGGCGGTACTCGCCGAGGACCAGGCCCGCGAGGCCCGGCGTGAACACCGGGTCGCCGACGGCTGTGCGGCGGACCGCGTCGATCAGTTCCTCCGTGGACGCCGACTTGAGGAGGTAGCCCGTCGCACCGGACTTCACCGCCTCCAGGACGTCCGCGTGCTCGCCGCTGGCCGACAGCACCAGGACACGGAGGGCCGGGTTGGCGCCGACCAGCTCCTTGCAGACCTGGACGCCGGGCTTGGCGGGCAGGTTCAGGTCGAGCACGAGGACATCGGGCGCGGCGGCCTGGGCGCGGCGCACCGCCTGCTCGCCGTCCCCCGCGGTGGCGACCACGTCGAAGCCGGCCTCGGCCAGGTCGCGCGCCACGGCGTCGCGCCACATGGGGTGGTCGTCGACCACCATGACCTTGATCGGGGCCTGCCCAGCCACGTCCTTGACCTCCGTCATCGCCGTCCCACCGTCTTGTTCATCGCCGTTCCGCCTTCCCCCGGGAAACCTTCGGTACCTTCAGCTCGACCTCCGTGCCCTGGCCCGGGACCGAGATCAGCTCCGCCGTGCCGCCCAGGTCGCGCAGCCGGCCGCGGATCGACAGGGCCACCCCGAGCCGTCCCTCGCCCTCGGCCTGGGCGAGCCGGCCCTCCGGGATGCCGGGGCCGTCGTCGCGGACGGTCACCACCACCTCGTCCGGCTCGTCCTCGACCAGGATCCAGGCCCGGGCGTCCTCGCCGACGTGCTTGCGGACATTGTCCAGGGCGGCACCGACGGCGGCGGCCAACTCCCGTGCGGCGGCCGGGGGAAGCGGGACCGGGGAGCCCGGCTCGGAGAAGGTGACGCGCGCCGTGGCGTACGGGGCGAGCAGGGCGCGCAGGTCGACGGGGTCCGCCGAGCCCTCGTCGTCGTCCGGCTCCTCCACCGCGCGTACGACGGCGCCGAGCGCGGCGTCCTCGGACACCCTGGAGACGGGCACCAGGCCGCCCGAGACCAGCGTGCGCAGCGCCACCTCCTGCTCACCGGCCATCCGGCCCAGCTCCGCCGCCTCGCCGCCGAGCGCGGAGGCGCGCCGCTGCACCATGGCGAGGACCTGGAGTACGCCGTCGTGGATGTCGCGGGCCAGGCGCTCCCGTTCGCGGGTGGCGGCCTCGATCTCCAGGGCGCGGGCGAGGGTGAGCTCCGAGGCGCGGGCGACCTCGACGACGTATCCGATGGCGATGGAGGCGACCCAGACGAGGATCACGTTGTGCACGGTGTCGCGGGTCGGGGCACCGCGCTCGACGATGTTGACGGCGGCGACGAGCGTGGAGGCGAAGGCGGCCCAGCGCCAGCCGCCCTTGATCGCGAAGGCCAGGACGGAGCCGGCGGTCCATATCGACGGCAGGGTCGGGCCGCCGGCCTCTATCCGCGAGGAGGCGTCGGCGACCCGGGTGAGCAGGATGCCGGCGAGCGCGATGGTGAGGTCCGCGGTGAGGAACCGCTTGGTGCAGCTGGCCGCGTTCGCGACCCTGGGGAGGGTCGCCAGGGTCCACACGAACAGCAGTGCGTAGAACGCGATCGCCACCCAGGGGCGGGTGAACTTGTCGTACGCGGTGGCGAACAGGCCGATCGCGTACAGCATGGTCAGCACGCGGTACGCGGTGAGCGCACGCCACAGCGGCTGCTCGACCGACATCCTCATGACTCTTTCGCGCTTCGCCATGGCCCCCCTCTTATGGCTCGTTCGCCTCCGGGGCGCTCCCCCACCCCGTCCACTCCCACACGTCCAGACGGACGCGCCTAGGAGCCGGACCGTTCCTTCTCCGCCTGCTCGGCTTCCTTGGCGGCCTGCTTCTCGGCTTGCGCGAGCGCGGCCTTCGCCGCCTTCTCCGCGTCCTTGTCGGCCTTCGCCGCCTCCGCGATCTGCCGCTTGGCGGCCGTCGCGTAGATGTCGACGTACTCCTGGCCGGAGAGCTTCATGATCTCGTACATGACCTCGTCGGTCACCGCGCGGAGCACGAAACGGTCGTGCTCCATGCCGATGTACCGGCTGAAGTCCAGCGGCTTGCCGATGCGGATGCCCGGGCGCATCAGCTTGGGCATCACCTTGCCCGGAGGCTGGATCTTCTCGGTGTCGATCATCGCGACCGGGATGACGGGCGCACCGGTGGCGAGCGCCACGCGCGCGAGGCCGCCGGGCTTGCCGCGGTAGAGGCGGCCGTCGGGCGAGCGCGTGCCCTCCGGGTAGATGCCGAACAGCTCACCGCGCTCGATGACGTCGACACCGCTCTTGACCGCCGCCTCGCCCGCACCGCGCGCGCCGGAGCGGTCCACCGGGAGCTGGCCGACACCCTTGAAGAAGGCGGCGGTCATCCGGCCCTTGATGCCGGGCGTCGTGAAGTACTCGGCCTTCGCGATGAAGGTCACCTTGCGGTCGAGGACCGCGGGCAGGAAGAACGAGTCCGAGAACGACAGGTGATTGCTCGCCAGAATGGCGGGGCCCTCGGCGGGGATGTTCTCGAGGCCTTCCACCCAGGGCCTGAAGGCGAGCTTCAGTGGCCCTCCGATGGAAAACTTCATAGCGCCGTAGATCAACCGAGTGCCTCCTGTGTCGTCGATCAGACCTTAACCCGGAGCACCGTCAAAGGACCCGACGACCCTGGTCGGTGTCAGTGCGGTCGCGTACGGTGAAGTACGCCTCGAAGCCTCGGGGGTTCCGTTCCGTCCGCCTCATGAACAGGAGACCGAAGGTGCCGGTCCTTCCGGGAGCCGAGCCGTTCCGCCACGAGGGCGGAGAGGTCGGCGTCCTTCTCTGCCACGGTTTCACCGGGTCCCCGCAGTCGCTGCGACCCTGGGCGGAGTATCTCGCCGAGCGCGGCCTGACCGTGGCGCTGCCGCTGCTGCCGGGACACGGCACGCGCTGGGAGGACATGCAGCTCACCGGCTGGCAGGACTGGTACGCGGAGCTGGACCGCGAGCTTCGCGCCCTGCGGGACCGGTGCACTCAGGTGTTCGTCTTCGGGCTCTCCATGGGCGCCGCGCTGACCCTGCGGCTGGCGGCCAAGCACGGTGACGAGGTCAGCGGCATCGTGGTCGTCAACCCGCTGAACAAGGTGCATGGTCCGGCCGCGCACGCCCTCCCGGTGCTCCGGCACTTCGTGCGGTCGGTCAAGGGAATCGTGAGCGACATCGCGAAGGAGGGTGCGGACGAGGTCGGGTACGACCGGGTGCCGCTGCACGCCGCGCAGTCGTTGCGGAACCTCCTCGGGGTCGTCGACGCCGATCTGCCGCAGGTCACCCAGCCGATATTGCTGCTGCACAGCCTCCAGGACCATGTGGTGTCCCCCGCCGACTCGGCGCGCGTCCTCAGCCGGGTGTCGTCCACGGACGTGACGGAGATCCTGCTGGAACAGAGCTACCACGTCGCGACGTTGGACCACGACGCGGACCGGATCTTCGAGGAGAGCTACGCGTTCATCGCCCGGCTCGCGCCCGGCGTCGGCAAGGAGTCCGACGCGGGTCAGGTGGGTCAGCAGGAAGGGACGGCCACCGGTGGCTGAGCACGACGCGGAGCGCGGCGACTCCGAGGAGAAGGGCGTACCTCTCGGCGAGCCCCTCGACGGGTCCGTCGACGGGACTCTCGGTGAGCCTCTCGACGCGACTCTCGACGCGACTCTCGGGGAGGAGCAGAGCGTGCCCTTCGACGAGGACGCCGCGTGGCAGGCGATCGTCGCCGGGTACGGCGAGGAGCCGCCGGACCCGCCCGGCGCTAAACCGTTCAAGTCGATCGAGGACCTGGCGCTCCTCGACCCGGAGACGAACGACGGGACCGACGGCGGCGACAACGGGACCGGCCGCGGCAACAAGAGCGGCAGGGGCGACGGCGGCAACAGCGGCAACGGGGATAGCAGGGACATCAAGGACGCTGCTGAGTCCGGGGACGGATCCGACTCCGGTTCCAGCTCCGGCTCCGGTTCCGAGTCCGGATCCGGGGGCAAGGCCCTCGGCAGCTCGATCGCCTTCGCACCCGGTGTCGGGGGCCCGCGCGACTACCAGGCGCCCGAGCCCACCGAGGACGACTTCGACGAGGACGACGAGGGCCACTTCGTACCGCCCGAGCCGCCCCCGCTGCCGGAGGCCGACACCACCGCCAAGTTCGCCTGGCTCGGTGTCATCGGCGGACCCATCCTGCTCCTGCTGGCCGTCCTCCTCAGCTGGGAGATGACCTGGTGGCTCGCCACCGTCAGCATCGGCGGCTTCGTCGGCGGCTTCGCCACGCTGGTGGCACGTATGAAGACCGACGACGAGGACGGGGACGATCCGGGGCGGGGCGCGGTGGTCTGACCCGCCGCCTCAGGACGCGGGCACTCTGAGGGCGGCCAGGACCGGCAGGTGGTCCGTGGCCGCCCTCAGGTCTGTCTCCGTCACGCCCGGGAGACCCACCGGCACCCCGCACCCCAGGACCTCCACGCCCTCAGTCGCGAAGATGGCGTCGATGCGCTGGTGGGGATTGGTGTGCGCGGAGGTGTTCTCCGCGCCCCACGGGTGGGTCGCCCAGCCGTCCTGGAGGGCGGCGGCGAGGCGCTTGAAGGTGCGCCCGTCGGGGCGGTCGTTGAGGTCGCCGCCCGCGACGGCGTACCGGGTGCCGAGGCCAGCGAGTCGGTCGAGGAGCATGCCGCCCTGCTCGTACCGCTCGTCCTGCCGCAGCGAGAGGTGGCAGCTCAGGACGCCGAGGCGGGCGCCTCCGAAGCGGACGACCGCGGTGGCGAAGCCGCGGCGGTGCTGGCCGGGGGTGAGCGGGAGCAGGACGTCCTCGGTGCGCTCGACCGTGGCGCGCAGGGAGCAGAGGAGGGCGGGGCCGGCCGCCGTGGCGCCGCCGGAGAGGATGACCTGGCCGGAGGCGGCCGCGAGCCTTGCCAGTTTCTTGCGCCAGCGGAAGAAGCGGGGGGCCTCTTGGATCAGGACGAGGTCCGGTTCGCAGGCGGTGATCACGCGGGCGAGTGCGGCGGTGTCGTCGCGCATGGAGCGGATGTTGTAGCTGAGGACCCGGATGACGGCTGAACCGTCGGGTTCCGTGCGGGGCGCTGGTAGCGGACTGGCGGAAGGGCTGGTCGGCATGGTGATCAAGATACGGTAGCGCTCCGCTGGGGGGAGCCGGAATGCTGCGGGTGGTTCTTCGGCCGCGGGTGAGTGGGGGCTGGTCGCGCCCACGCGGCGGAGCCGCATGATGTCACCGCCCCGCGCCCCTTTGGGGACGCTTCCCTGAGCGGAGGCTATATGGCACCGCCCGCCGTCCCCTGAAAGGGCGCGGCGGGCGATGTGCGGCGACATGGTGCGTGGGGGTTACATGATCGGGTCCGGCTCCCGGGCCAGGTCCGCCGCGCCCACCAGGCCCGCCTTGTTGCCCAGCTGGGCGGCGATCACGTCGGCCACCGGGCGCCAGTTGCCGCCGACGAGCCAGCGCTTGTACGACTTACGGATGGGGTCGAGGACGAGCTCGCCCTCGTCCGAGAGGCCGCCGCCGACGATGAAGGCGGAGGGGTCGAAGAGCGAGGCCAGGTCGGCGAGGCCGGCGCCGGCCCAGCGGGCCAGCTCGCGGTAGGAGTCCACCGCGACCGGGTCGCCCTGGCGGGCGGCCACCGAGATGTGCTTGCCCTCGATGCCGTCGGGCGTGCCGTTGCCGAGGGCGAGCAGGATCTCCGCGTTCTCGGGGGTCGCGTTGGCGCGCTGCTTGGCGTAGCGGACGAGGGCGCGCCCGGAGGCGTACTGCTCCCAGCAGCCCTGCGAGCCGCAGCCGCACAGCAGGCCGTCCGGCACCATGCGGATGTGGCCGAACTCGGCGGCCACGCCGAAGTGCCCGCGGCGCAGCTTGTTGCCGATGATGATGCCGCCGCCGAGGCCCGTGCCCAGGGTGATGCAGATGACGTTGCGGTGGCCCTTGCCCGCGCCGAACTTGTACTCGCCCCACGCCGCCGCGTTCGCGTCGTTCTCGACGACGACCGGCAGGCCCACCCGGGCCTCGACCTCGGCCTTGAGGGGCTCCTGCCGCCAGTCGATGTTCGGCGCGAAGTAGACCGTCGAGCGCTGGCGGTTCACATATCCGGCGGCACCGATGCCCACGCCAACGATGTCGTGACCGGCGCGCGCGCCCTCCACGGCGGAGGCGATGGCATCCACGATGGCCTGCGGCGTGCTGGGGGTCGGCACCTTGTGCGTCGAAAGGATGTTGCCTTCCTCGTCGACCACACCGGCCGCGATCTTCGTGCCGCCGATATCGACGCCGATGGTGAGTCCCATGAATCCCTCAGTTTCGGTCGAGCCCCGCTACGGCCAACCGTACCCGAGGGGCCTTTAGTCCAAGTCGATGTGTTCCCCCGGACCGGTCCCCTCGTCGCGAGGGCCCGTGTCCCGGGTCGTCCAGCGCCGTTCCTGGGCCTCGACGGCCGAGCGGTAGGCGGCGAGCAGCTCGGAGCCCGCGGCCGCGAGGTGGTCGAACACCTCGGGGTTCCGCTCTATCACAGGCTCGACGGCGGCCTTGGCCTGCTGCACGACCTGGTTGACCATCTGCTGGGCCGTGCCGGAGGCGACCGCGCCGAAGAGCGGCGAGTTCAGTCCGGACAGCTTGTCGGCGACGGCGTCGACGAGCTTGCGCAGTTCCTCGGCCGCCGTGCCCGGCGGCGTGCCGTGCTGGGCGCGGCGGCGGGCCTTCTCCGCCGCGAGATCCTCGGCACAGGCCTTCGCCCAGGCGTCGGCGTCGGTCGCGCGCGCCTCTTCGGCACGCACCTCGTCAGCCACGTCCTCCTGAGCGGCGTCGGACGTGGGGCGCTCTTCGCTCATGGCGGACTCCTGCCTACGTTTCGTGCCTTCGACGTTACCCGAACGGGGGTACACCGTTCACCCTGTCCGCCGCCACAGAGGGGGCGACTCGGTCACGTCGTGCGTGGCCACAGACCGGGATCCGGCGCGAAACGGATCCTCAGCTCGCCCTCGCGGAGCGCCGCGCCGGCCACCGTGCAGCGGCGCAGGGCCGACGGCAGTGGCACGATCCGGCGGAACTGTCCGGCCGTGATGACGAGTTCGTCGCCGCGCCGCACGAGGTCCAGTTCCTCGCGTATCGCGCCGAGGAGCGGGATGTGCCAGACGAGCACGCCGTCGTCGGCCAGCTGGTCGACGACGGGCCACTCGACCGGGGGTGGCGTCTTGTTGACGCCGGGCACGGGGAGCGCGGCGAGGTCGCCGGTGCCGCGCGGGTCGTGTCCGAGGTGCGGGACCTCGTGCAGGTCGTAGGTCTCCCGCCACTCGTCCAGCGCCTTGCGCTGCTGGGCGGCGAGGGCGGCCAGCCAGGTGTCGTTCGTGGCGCCGGGCAGGACACGGCTGGCGACCAGCGCGTCGACGGACAGACCGCGCAGGGCGAAGGCGGTGGTGGCGGTGCGTACGGCGTCGGAACCGGCCGGGCCCGGCTCGGCGACCAGCCGTACGGTCGTGGCGCGGTCCTCGACGACCGCCTCCACGGCGGCCAGCTCCAGGTCCCAGCGGGCCGCCGTCTCGTACAGCCATTCCGCGGGCATCGGGACGCCCGCGAGCCGGCCGAGGACGGGGCGCAGGGCGCGGGCCGCCTGGCGCTCCGGCGGGAGCAGGCGGCGCAGATAGCGGCGGAGTTCCTCGGGGAGGGCGAGGAGGGCGAGGGCCTGGGGGGCCGGGGGGAGGTCCACGACCAGGAGGTCGTACGTCTCCGATGTCGCCGCGTCGCGCAGGGCGCGCAGGAGAGCGAGTTCCTCGGCGCCGGGGAGGGGGGTGACCTCCTCGGCGTCCAGGCGGGAGGCGCCGAGCAGGTCCAGGGCGGTGGTGGCGCGCTGCTGGAAGGCGGTGAGGTCTTCGCGGAAGCGTTCCGCCGCGTCGGGGCGCCAGGCGGTGAGGTTCGGTGCGGCCTCGATGGGCTCCGTGCCGGTGGGTACGCCGAGGACGGCACCCAGGGTGTCCGTGCGGTCGGCGCTGAGCACCAAGGTGCGGGTGCCCTGGCGGGCGGCCCGCAACGCCGTGGCGGCCGCGACGGTCGTACGGCCTGTGCCGCCGGGCCCGGTGATCAGGATGGTGCGCATGAGGGTGAACGGTACCTGGGGCTCCGCCTTGGCCCGCGTTCGGTTGGGTGTCGGCTGCGGACCGGTGGGGGCTGGTCGCGCCGTTCCCCGCGCCCCTAAAAGAACCCGGGGCGGGCCGGGGGCTGCTACGGGGCGCAGCCCCGAGCCTTTAGGGGCGCGGGGAACTGCGCGACCAGCCCCCACCGGCCCGAACCCGACACACAACGGGAGCCGGCGTCACCCCCGGAGGGTCACGCGTCGCCCGACTCCACGCGCTTCTTCAGGCCCGCCAGCGCCCGGTCGATGATGACCTTCTCGGCCTTGCGCTTGATCATGCCGAGCATGGGGATCTTGACGTCGACGGTCAGCTGGTAGGTGACCTCGGTGGCGCCGGCACCCGCGGGCTTGAGGATGTACGAGCCGTCCAGCGAGCGGAGCATCTGGGACTTGACCAGGGTCCAGGAGACCTCGTGGTCGCCGGTCCAGGTGTAGCCGAGGGTCTGGTCGTCCTTGATGGCGCCGGCGTCCATGACGAGGCGCACCTGCTCGGCGCGGCCCTGCTCGTCCGTGGCGAGTACCTCCGCCTCCTTCACCTCGCCGGTCCAGTCCGGGTAGCGGGCGAAGTCGGCGATGACCGCCATGACGTCAGCCGGTGCCGCCTCGATCGTGATGCTCGAGCTGGTGTGTTCCGCCATCGCGGTGGCTCCTCCAGATGCGGTCCGGTGAGGGAGGGTGGTGCGCACGTGTGTGCAGCGTGAAGGCTACCGCGCACAGCCACGGGCGCTATCACCCCACCTGGGGTTCACCACGGCCGGCGGCTCACCACTCCAGGGCCCACGGCCGGCCCGACCCCGCGAAGTGCCCCACATTCACGCATTCCGTCGCCCCGATCCGCATCCGGGGGGCGAGCGGCTGGTGGACATGACCGAAGAGCGAGTAGCGCGGGCGGGTGCGGCGGATCGCGTCCAGCAGGGCCCGACTGCCGCGCTCGAAACGGCGCGCCACGGTGTCGTAGACCAGCTCCGGCACCTCCGGCGGGATGTGCGTGCACAGCACGTCGACCTCGCCGACCGCCTCGATCTTCGCCGCGTACTCCTCGTCGCTGATCTCGTACGGCGTCCGCATGGGTGTCTGGAGTCCCCCGCCGACGAACCCGAAGACCCGGCCGCCGATTTCCACCCGCTCGCCGTCGAGCACGGTCGTGCCGGGGCCGGCATACTCCGGCCACAGGGTCGGCATGTCGACATTGCCGTAGGTCGCGTACGTCGGTGTGGGGAACGCGGCGAACATCTCGGCGTACTGCTTGCGCACCGCTTTCTCGATGGCGGCGCCCCGGTCGGTACCGATGCCGGACCACAGCCGGGCGCCGAACGCGCGGGCCTCCTCGAAACGGCGGGAGGTGCGCAGTTCGACGATGCGGTCCGCGTTCTCCTCGCCGAACAGGTCCGGGAAGATGCCGCGCGAGTGGTCGGCGTAGTCGAGGAAGAGGACCAGGTCACCGAGGCAGATCAGGGCGTCCGCGCCGTCACCGGCTCTGGCCAGGTCCCGGACGTTGCCGTGCACGTCACTGACCACATGAATGCGCGTCCTCGGATTTCCGACCGGTGTAGGTGCCATGACGATCAAGCGTAAGCCTGTGGGGCAAACGTGAATAGAGGCGGTCGGACCTGCGGTTACTGGCTAGTCAGTAACCGTGTGGACTACTCTGCGCAAAGGAACGCCAAGCTGTGTGACGCAGGGAACATCTCGCCGGGACCCCCTATCTAAATGGCCGTACCGGTGGGTAACGTCCGGGCAGTCCAGTCGTACTCAGGTTTTCAACAAGTGATCTCCTGAGTACCTGCCCGAGCCTTGGACCGCACCGTCGCATCACACAGAGTCGTGGCGTCGGCGCCCTATGAGGAGCAGCAGTCTTGCGCGAGTTCAGCCTTCCGGCTTTGTACGAGGTCCCTGCGGACGGCAATCTGACCGATATCGTCCGCAGAAACGCCGCGCAGCATCCCGACGTAGCCGTCATCGCCCGCAAGGTCGGCGGCACTTGGACGGATGTCACCGCCACCACCTTCCTCGACGAGGTGCGTGCCGCCGCCAAGGGCCTGATCGCCTCCGGCGTTCAGCCGGGCGACCGGGTCGGCCTGATGTCCCGTACCCGCTACGAGTGGACGCTGCTCGACTTCGCGATCTGGAGCGCCGGCGCGATCACTGTGCCGGTGTACGAGACCAGCTCGCCGGAGCAGGTGCAGTGGGTCCTCGGCGACTCGGGCGCGACCGCCTGCATCGTCGAGCTCGACACGCACGCGGCCTCCGTGGAGTCGCTGCGCGACCGGCTGCCCGCTCTCCGGCACGTCTGGCAGATCGAGGCCGGCGGGGTGGACGAGCTCGGCCGCCTCGGCAAGGACGTCAGCGACGCGACCGTCGAGGAGCGCAGCTCACTCGCCAAGGCCGACGACCCGGCGACCATCGTCTACACGAGCGGCACGACGGGCCGCCCCAAGGGGTGCGTCCTCACCCACCGCGCCTTCTTCGCGGAGTGCGGCAACATCGTGGAGCGGCTGCGCCCCCTGTTCCGTACGGGCGAGTGTTCGGTGCTCCTCTTCCTGCCCCTCGCGCACGTCTTCGGGCGGCTCGTGCAGGTCGCGCCGATGATGGCGCCGATCAAGCTCGGCTGCGTCCCGGACATCAAGAACCTCACCGATGAACTGGCCGCGTTCCGGCCGACGTTGATCCTCGGTGTGCCGCGCGTCTTCGAGAAGGTCTACAACTCGGCGCGCGCCAAGGCGCAGGCGGACGGCAAGGGCAAGATCTTCGACAAGGCGGCGGACACGGCGATCGCGTACAGCCGCGCCCTGGACACCCCCTCGGGCCCGTCCCTCGGCCTGAAGATCAAGTACAAGACGTTCGACAAACTCGTCTACAGCAAGCTGCGCGCCGTACTGGGTGGTCGCGGCGAGTACGCCATCTCCGGCGGCGCCCCGCTCGGCGAGCGCCTCGGGCACTTCTTCCGCGGCATCGGCTTCACGGTCCTTGAGGGCTACGGCCTGACCGAGTCCTGCGCGGCCACCGCCTTCAACCCCTGGGACCGTACGAAGATCGGTACGGTCGGCCAGCCCCTGCCGGGTTCCGTGATCCGCATCGCTGACGACGGCGAGGTGCTGCTGCACGGCGAGCACCTGTTCCAGGGGTACTGGAACAACGAGGCCGCGACCGCCGAGGCGCTGGCCGACGGCTGGTTCCACACCGGTGACATCGGCACCCTCGACGAGGACGGCTACCTCCGTATCACCGGCCGCAAGAAGGAGATCATCGTCACCGCGGGCGGCAAGAACGTCGCCCCGGCCGTGATCGAGGACCGCATCCGTGCGCACGCGCTGGTCGCGGAGTGCATGGTGGTCGGCGACGGGCGCCCGTTCGTCGGCGCGCTGGTCACCGTCGACGAGGAGTTCCTGGGCCGCTGGGCCGCGGAGCACGGGAAGCCTGCCGGCTCGACCGCGGCGTCGCTCCGCGAGGACCCGGATCTGCTGAGCGCGATCCAGGACGCGATCGACGATGGCAACGCCGCGGTGTCGAAGGCGGAGTCGGTGCGCAAGTTCCGCATCCTGTCCTCGCAGTTCACCGAGGAGTCGGGGCACCTCACGCCGTCGCTGAAGCTGAAGCGGAATGTTGTGGCGAAGGACTACGCCGACGAGATCGAGGCGATTTACCGGGGCTAGGGGCGCCTTGTCGCCGTAGGGGTGGAGGTGTTCTGGCGGCTGCGGGTCGTCAGTGGTTGCTCGCGCAGTTCCCCGCGCCCCTTTGGGGGCGCGGGGAACTGCGCGACCAGCCCCCACTCACCCGCAGTCGCCAATGCCCCCCAAGCGGCACCCCATTAGGCGCTACAGCAGCTCCCTCAACCGCTCGGCCAGCAGGTCCCAGCGCCACTTCTCCTCCACCCACGCCCGCCCCCGCTCCCCCATCCGCCGGCGCAGCTCCGAGTCGCCGAGGAGGGCGACAAGGCGGTCGGCGCTCTCCTCGGCAGAGCCACCGCGGACGACCCAGCCGGTCTCGCCGTCGAGTACGGCGTCAGGCGCCCCGCCGGAGTCGCCGGCGATCACGGGAAGACCCGTCGCGGAGGCCTCCAGGTAGACGATGCCGAGC
The DNA here is from genome assembly GCF_036347135.1 of Streptomyces sp. NBC_00775. NCBI lineage: Bacteria > Bacillati > Actinomycetota > Actinomycetes > Kitasatosporales > Streptomycetaceae > Streptomyces > Streptomyces sp. NBC_00775. Next base: position 7,925,197 of record NZ_CP108938.1, on the reverse strand, counting down.
CCCTCGACATCCAGCCCGCCCCGGCGGGTCCGGCACGGCATGGCGAAGACGTCCCCCGCGCCGTAGTGGGCGGGCAGTTCCGACCAGGGCACCGCGCCGGTGAAGCGGACCGCGTCGGCGACCCCGGTGTCGTAGGCCAGTTTGCGCAGGTCCCGCTCGTACGGTCCGCCTCCGACGATCAGCAGGACCGCGTCCGGCTCCTTGGCCAGGATGTGCGGCATGGCGAGGATGAGGGTGTCCTGGCCCTTGCGCGGGACCAGACGGGAGACGCAGACCACCACCGGGCGGTCGGTCAGACCGAGCCGGGCCCGGACCACGTCACCGCCCGAGCCGGGGTGGAAGGTCTTCTCGTCGACGCCGGGCGGCAGCTGGACCATCCGCGCGGCGGCCTCGGGGGTCAGCGCGGAGGCGATCCGCGAGCGCGTGTACTCGCCGAGGTAGGTGAGGGTGTCCGTGGACTCGCCGATACGGCGGAGCAGCTGACGCGCGGCGGGCAGCTGTGCCCAGCCGGCCTCATGGCCGTGCGTGGTCGCCACGATCCGTCGCGCTCCCGCCCTGCGCAGCGCGGGAGCCATCAGGCCGAGCGGTGCCGCCGCCCCGAACCACACCGACGTACAGCCGTGTTCGCGCAGCAGTCCGACGGCGCGGCGGGTCGCGCCCGGGGTCGGCAGCAGCATGGTCGTGCGGTCCCGTACGACGGTGAAGGGCTGCTCGGCGTCGAAGGCGGCGGTCGCCTCGACGCCCTCACGGCCGCGCTTCCACGTGGAGGCGTAGACGACGAGCTGCTCGGGGTCCAGGCGCAGCGCCATGTTGTGCAGAAACGCCTGGATGCCGCCGGGGCGGGGCGGGAAGTCGTTCGTCACGATCAGGGTCTTGTGCATCGTGTTCGACAGTACCGAACCTATACTCACAGCTCCGCACGGCCGCGCTTGATGGCTCGCACACAGGGCGACGCGACATCATGGCACCGCGAAATCGCAGCGGCACAGCACATGAGTTCCGGACGGACCATCCGGACGGATATCCGGACGGACAAGGGCCAGGTGGGCATGGAGGGCGCTAGGGGGGAGAGGTTCCCGTTCGGAGTGCTCGCGCTGGTGGGAACCTGGGGCCTGACCAGGCTGGTGCTGCTCCTCTTCGTGTTCAAGGTGTACGTCTTCCCCGGCCCGGATGTCACGAGCGATGTCTCGGTGATCTACCAGGGCTGGTACGAGGTCCTCAAGCACGGCACCTTCCCGCTCGACGACGTCACCTGGCAGTACCCGCCGGCCGCCGCGCTCGCGATCCTCTCCCCGGCGCTGCTGCCCTTCCTCGCATACGCGCAGGCCTTCTTCGTGCTGGCCTTCCTCGCCGACTTCGTGGTGTTCGGGCTGCTCCAGTACGCGGGCCTGCGCTCCGGCAAGAGTCTGCGCGGCGCCTGGGTGTGGGTGGTCGGCGTACCGCTGCTCGGGCCGACCGTGTACGCCCGCTACGACGTGATGGTGACGGCCGTCGCGGTCGCGGCGCTGCTCGCCGGTGCGCGCCATCCGCGGGTGATGGGCATGCTCGTGGGCTTCGGCGCGCTGGTGAAGGTGTGGCCGGTGCTGCTGCTCGTCGGGGCCGTCCGGCGCCGGGCGTGGACCGCGGCGGCGGTGTCCGCCGGTGGGATCGCGGTGCTGTTCGCCATGGCGATGCCCGGCGCCTTCTCCTTCCTGACCTTCCAGCGCGACCGCGGCACCGAGGTCGAGTCGCTCGGCTCCCTCGTCTTCCATGTGGCCCGGCAGTACGGCTGGGACGGCCAGGTACTGCTCAACTACGGCTCCGTGGAGTTCCTCGGCCCGTACGTCGATGTCGTCAGCACGGCGGCCCTGGTGCTCACCGCGGTCGCCTTCGGCTGGCTGCTGCTGTGGCGGCTGTGCGCCAAGCGGTTCCTGCCGCACACACTGGCCGACGCCGCGTTCGTGGCCGTGCTGATGTTCACGACCACCAGCCGGGTCATCAGCCCGCAGTACATGGTCTGGCTGGTCGGGCTCGCGGCCGTCTGTCTGTGCTTCCGCGGCAGCCGCATGGCGCTGCCGGTCGGTCTGGTGCTGGCCGCGTGCTTCGTGACCGTGCTGGAGTTCCCGATCTGGTTCTCGCACGTGGTCTCCAGCGACCGGCTCGGCATCACCCTGCTGTTCGCCCGCAACGGTCTGCTGGTGATCGCCACGCTGCTCGCCGCGCTGGAACTGTGGCGGGGCACGGTGTCCGAGCCGGCCCCGACGGTCCCCTCTCAGGCCGCCCGCACCAAGGAGACCCTCGCGTCCTCCTGACGGTGCCGCCCGATCCACACGAACAGCACGGCGCACTGCACCGTCATGGACAGTGCCAGCGCGAGGCATATCCCGGGCAGCCCCAGCCCCGACAGCGCGTAGGCGAGCGGGAGCTGGACCGCCGTCCCGGTCAGCGTCACCCGGAGCAGCAACGGCGCTCCCCCGCTGCCCTCGAAGACCCCGCCGAGCGCGATGAAGCAGGCCATCAGCAGCAGGTAGGGCCCGACACAGCGCAGGAAGAGGACTCCGTCGTGCGCGACCGCGGGTCCGGCGCCGAAGGCCCGCATGATCCAGGGGGCGAGGAGAGCGAGCAGGGAAGCGGCGAGCACGCCCACCGTTCCCGAGACGAGCACGGCCTGGCGTCCGATGGCACCCCGCTCGTCCCCGCCCGCGCCCCGCGTGTGCGCGGTGTGGATCGAGGCGGCCTGCCGGACCGAGTAGAACGCCATGGTCGCGATGTACATGACCTTGTAGGCGATCGAGTACGCGGCCACGGCCGTCACCCCGAGCCTGGCCACGATGGCGACCAGGACCAGCGCCCCGCCCTGCCGGACGGTGAAGTCGGCGGACATCGGCAGGCCGGTGGTCAGGGTCCTGCGCAGGGCGGCACCGGTGGCCTCCGAGGGCCGGACGGCTGCCGCCTGGCGCAGGAGCGTGTTCCCGCGCAGGGCGAGCAGCCCGACGGCCAGGGCCACGCAGCGGCACAGCACCGTGGAGGCGGCGGCGCCCTGGACGCCGTACGCCTGGATGAACAGCGGGTCGAGGCCGAGGATCAGACCGTTGGCAAGCAGGGCGAGCCGCATCGGGGTGCGGGTGTCGCCGGTGCCCTTCAGGATGCCGTCGACGAGGTTCTGCGCGAAGAAGACGGCGATGCCGGGCAGGGAGAGCGCGAAGTACCCGACGGCGAGTGACAGGGCGCGCCCGTCGCCGCCCAGCACCAGCCGGGCCAGCGGCTCCCGCAGCAGATATCCGCCCACGGCGACCACCGGCGTGACCACCGCGCACAGCGCCCATCCGCCGCGTACGGCCGCCCGGACCGCGCCCGGATCCCGTGCGCCTCTGGCGTGCGAGACCAGGACGGTCGTCCCGGAGGCGAAGACCAGGGCGACGCCGAGCAGCACGTTCTCGGTGTTGGTGGCGACGGCGACGGCGGCCACGGCGGCGCCGCCGAGCCGGGAGACCCAGACGGTGTTGATGATCCCGGCGGCAACGGAGGCGAGCAGCGAGAGGTAGACGGGGTGGGCGAGCGCTATGAGCTGCTTGCGATGGGCGTTCACAGGGGCTCCCTCGTGCGGCAGGCTATCTCGATACGAGCTACCTCGTTTAGAGGTAGCTCGATAAGAGGTACCATGGCCGCACGACGACTTCAAGAAGGGGGCCGAACCGGATGCTGGAGCTGTCGATCCTGGGCTTTCTCGCCGAAGAGCCTTTGCACGGCTACGAGTTGAAGGAGCGCATCAAGGCGCTCAACGGACACGTCCGCCCGGTGAGCGACGGCGCGCTCTACCCCGCGATCACGCGGCTGGTCACGGCGGGCAAACTCAGTCAGCACACGGAGCCGGGCAGCAGCGCGGCCCCACGCCGCATCCTGTCGCTCACCGACCAGGGCCGCGAGGACCTCCTGGAGCGGCTGCGCCGTCCCAAGCAGGCCGAGATCACCGACCAGGTGCGCTTCAACACGGTCCTGGCCTTCCTGCGGCACCTGCCGGACCCCCGGGAGCAGGCGGCCGTTCTGCGGCGCCGTCTGGACTTCCTCACCACCCCCGCGAGCTTCTTCTACCGCGACGGAGAACCCGTACGCGCGGAGGAGACGGACGACCTGTTCCGCCAGGGCATCCTGCGGGTGGCACGAGCCACCGGAGAAGCGGAACGCGCATGGCTCACCGAGGCGATCTCCCAGCTGCGTCAGCCGAGTTGAGCCCTGAGGTAGGCCCGCCACTGCTCCGTGAACTTCTCCGGCGTCGTATCCAGCACATCCCGCAGCGCGCCCTCGACCGCCCCGGCCCGCTTCCCGTGGTCGCCCACCGCCCGGTAGAAGTCGTTCAGCCGGACCTCGCCCCAGTGGTCGGCGATCAGCCGGCAGGCCATCCAGCCGCCCTCGTACGCCTGCGCCAGCTTCGCCGCGTCCCCGGAGAACCCGAAGTCCTTGTCGACCGGCAGCGCGGCCGGGACACGCCCCTCCCTGACGGCCTGCTCCAGCTCCGGCGCGACCTGCGTGGCCGTCCGCCCGCTGCCGCGGTAGCCGACCCAGTCCGCGTAGCCCTCGGAGAGCCACAGGGGCGTGGCGGCCGTGGTGTGGGCGCGGGTGGCCACGTGCGTCGTCTCGTGGGTGAGCACGACCTGTTTGCCGAAGTCGCCGAGGATGCCGTACGCGTCGGGGTTGACGATGATCCGGTCGGCGGGCGCCTTCGCCGAGCCCCCGGCCTCACCGGTGGTCACCGCCGCGATCCCCCGGTACCCGGACGCCGGGGCGCCGAGCAGCCCCGCCATCCCCTCCAGCGACTTCGGTACGAGCACGACGACGTGCCGCGACCAGTCGGTGCCCCACGCCTGGGACACGGCGGGCACGGCATGGTCCGCGAGGTCCGCGTACGCGCGCAGCCGCTCGCCGGTCTGCCCGACCCCCAGGACGAGGCTGTGCGCACCCCGTACGACCTTCACGGCCCCCTGCTCCCACAGCTGCTCGCCCGACTTCTTCGCGGGCTCGTCTGAGGCGACCCGCCAGCTGCCGTCGGTGCGGGTCAGGCTCAGTGTGCGGGCGGCGGTGACGGGCGCGGTGTCGTACCCCTTGATCCGGTAGCGCAGCTCGGCGTCGGCCGTGGCCCGGTCGCCGGAGCGGTGGAGGTCGGTCAGGTGATACGACCAGGCCGTCAGCGGGACAGCGCCCAGGTTCGCGAACTCGGCGGTCCCGGCGGCCGATTGATCCGTTGCCCGGTACGCCGGCTCGTCCCGGTCGAGGACCGCCACCGCCCGCCGGTCGAGCACCCGCTGCACCTCGGTCGCCGCCGCGTCCGACGGCGCCCGCCCGCCACAGCCGACGAGCACGGCGAGCAGCAGCACCAGGGAGAGCCCCGCTCGCGACGCACGCCTTCGACCAGCCACGTTCCCGATCGTACGGGCTTGGCCCGGGGGTCAGACCCGCGTCACGGACGAGACCGGCATCATGCCCACCGGGTCGTAGCGCACCGGGGCGCCCGGGTAGGGGGCGTGGATCACCTGGCCGTTGCCCACGTACATCCCGACATGGCTGGCGTCCGAGCGGTAGGTGACCAGGTCACCCGGCCGTGCCTGGGAGAGCGGCACCTGCCGTCCGGCGTACCGCTGTTCCTGCGAGGTGCGCGGCAGACCGACTCCGGCCTGCGCGTACGACCACTGCATCAGGCCCGAACAGTCGAAGCCGCTCGGCCCGGTGGCACCCCACACATAAGGGCGGCCGAGCGCCGAGCGTGCCGCGGCGACGGCGGCGGCCGCACGCGCCGAGGACGGGACCGCGCCCCCGAGGTCGGGCATGTCGGCGCGCGCGGAACGCGACGCCCGGTCGTAGGCGGCGCGCTCGGCGTACGGCAGGGAGTTGAGCAGCTCCTGCGCCTTGGCCAGTTTTCGCTCGACGGTGCGCTTGTTCTGGGTGACGGCCTTGCGGCTGCGCTCCAGTTCGGCGAGCTTTCCGGTGGCCTCCTCGCGTTTCTGGGCGAGGTCGCGCATGGCGAGCTGGAGGTCCTTGAACTCGCCGGCCTGGTGGGCGGTGATCCGGTCGAGGGCGGCGGCCTTGTCGAGGTAGTCGGCCGGGTTGTCGGAGAACAGCAGCGCGAGCGAGGGATCGAGGCCGCCGGACCGGTACTGGGCCCCGGCGAGCGAACCGAGCGCGTCCCGCATGGTGTTGATGCGTTCCTGCTGGCGGGCGATTTCGTCCTGCGCCGTGGTGATGTCCTCGCGCAGCGAGTCGGCGCGCTCGTCGGCCTTGTTGTACGCCTCGGTGGCCTTCTCCGCCTGCGCGTAGAGGCGGTCCACCTCGGCCCGGGTGTCGTCCTGCGGTGCTGCGGCTGCCGGCAGCGCGCCGAGTGCCGCGACCGCGGCGGACATCACGCAGGCCGCGATGCCGGCGGCGCCGGCGCCCCGGTCGAAGCCGGACGGTGCAAGGCGGCGATGGAACCCCACGAGTAGCCGCTCTCCCTTCCGCTGACGGTCCCCCGGAGTTGGGGGAAACGCGCCAGACAGTAGCCGTGCGACTACGCACCGGCCAAAGACCTCCGCGGGCACACAAAGTGACGCCCCGCCGGAGACGCAGGTCACCGACGGGGCGTGGGGTCAGCGGGAGTTACCGCAATTCGCCCGTTTGGGCGGCGTGGCGAAGGGTCCCTTCAGGGGGCGTACGTCAGATCCGGAAGCCGGAGCATCAGATGCGGACGCCGAACTGGAAGGGCATGTTGCTGATCGACTCGTAGCGCACGACCGTGCCGGTGCGCGGGGCGTGCAGCACCTGGCCGTTGCCCGCGTACAGGCCGACGTGATGCTGGTCGCCGTAGAAGATGACCAGGTCGCCGACCTGGAGGTCGCTCTGCGAGTAGATGCGCGTGCCGTAGCTGGCCTGCGCCTGCGAGGTGCGCGGGATGGTGACGCCGGCCTGGGCATAGGCCCAGGACGTCAGGCCCGAGCAGTCGAAGGAGGAGGGTCCGGAGGCGCCGTAGACGTAGGGCGAGCCGAGCTTGCTCTGTGCGGCGGAGAACGCGGCGGCGGCGCGCCCGGAGGCGGACTTGGTGTTGCCGAGGTCGACGCGCTCGCTGGCCCGGGTGGAGCGCTCCTGCTCGGCGGCCGCGAGAGCCGCCTTCTCCTTGGCGGTCAGCGTGTTGAGAAGCTTCTGCGCCGAACCGAGCTTGTTCTGGACTTCCTTCTTCTTCTTGGCGAGCTCCGCCCGGGTGTCGGCGAGGTCCTTGAGCTTGTCGGCGGCTTCCTTGCGCTGCTGCGCGAGCGAACGCTGCTTCTCCTGGACCTTCTTCAGCGCCTCGACCTGCTGAGCGCTCAGCTGGTCCATCGTGGACGCCTGGTCGAGATAGTCGTCCGGGTTGGAGGAGAGGAAGAGCGCCACGGAGGGGTCGATGCCTCCGGTGCGGTACTGGGCGCTGGCCATCGAACCCAGGCCGTCGCGCAGCTCGTTGAGCTCTTCCTGGCCGCGGGCGACGTTGTCCTGCAGGGTGCTGATCTGCTTCTGCAGCTTCTCCTGCTTCTCCTTGGCCCCGTCGAGCTTCTCGGTGGCCTGCTCGGCCTCCTCGTAGAGCTTGTCGACCTTGGCCTTGACCTCGTCCTTGCTCAGCTTCTCGCTCGGCGCGGCGTTGGCCACATTCGCGCTGAGGGCCACGGCAGCGGCGGCGGCGGTGAGCACGGTCACACGGGTGCGGCTCGGCTGCTTGGGTCGACGGTGGGACGCCACGAAGGCGAGCTCCTTCTTCCTTCAGCCGCCTGCCGAATGCGCCGACGGGCGGTGCCCCTTCGCCGTCACTCCCAATGAGTGATCACCCGAGCGGAGGTTCGAGGCCTGACCCTAGTGACCTTCTTGTGATCAGTTCAAATCCTCATAGGAAAAATCTCGGTCACCGAGCGCATTCTTTGCCGACAACTCACATGCAGTAATACGCGCTTGACACTACGTTGCGTGAAGGTCGGCCCAATTCGGGCATTGCGCCTGGACGTTACGCATGGGACTTACGTTGCCTATGAGGCTTACGGCCCAGATGGGCGGCCGCTGCTCAGCCGCGCGAAAAGCGCTTGAGAAGCACCACCGAAGCGACCGGTCGCGCACCCGCCTTGGCGATGCCGTCGGCCACCTCACGGTCGGTGGAGACGACGATCACCGGCCGCCCGGGCGGCTCGGCGCGCACCAGCTGGCGGATCAACTCGTCCGCGGTGACGCCGGCCTTGGAGAACAGCACCCGCACCCCGCGCGGCGGCGCGAGCAGCACGGGCGCGGCCAGCTCGGCCCCGTCGAAGACACAGGTCACCTCGGCGCCGGTCTGCGCGGCGAGCTGCGAGAGCTGCCCGAGGAGCCGCAACCGCTGCTTCTCGAGCGGCATCTGCGGATAGCCGGTCTTGGTGACGTTGTAGCCGTCGACGACCAGATGCGCCTGTGGCAGCGCGAGCAGCTGGTCGAGGATCGCGGGATCGTTTTCGGACAACGCCCGGGCGGCGATGTCTTTTGGCGTCATCCGTCCCGGTTCGACCGCATCCACGGTCTCCGCGGGGCGTACGGACACGGGTGGCAACGCCAGCTCCCGCCGCAGCCCTTGGGTCGCTTCCAGCACGGTGTCGAGCAGCAGCCGTACGCGCATGTCCTCGACACTGCGCCCCTCGCGCGCCGCCTTGCGGGTGGCCTCCAGGGCCGCCTCGGCCTCCGCGAGCCGCGCCTTGAGCCGCCGGGTCTCGCTCTCGGCGGCGGAGACCTGGGCGTGCCCCTCCGCCCGGCCGGTGTCCATCTCGCCCTGGAGCTTGCGGAGGGCCGCCTCGCCGCGCTTGACGTCGCTGAGGGCCCCGCGCAGCTTGCGGTGAAGCGATTCCGCTTCCTTCTTCGCGGCCTCCAACTCCGTGCGCATGCGCTCGGTTTCGGCCTTGGTCTGCCCGCGCGCCTCGGCGAGCTCCTCGCGCAGCCGTTCCAGCTCGGCCCGGCTCTCCTCGTCGGCACGCTCGGCGTCCGCCCGCAGGGCCTCCTCGCCCGCGGCGGCGACCAGCTTCACCCAGCCCGCGGGGCGCAGCACATAGGCCGCGGCCGCCACATCCAGCGGATCCGCGGCCGGGGGCGGCGCGCCCGAGTCGAGGGCACCGGTGAGTTCCGGCTGCGCCTCTCTCAGTTTCTCGGCGATGCGCTGTCTGAAAAGAGGCTCCGTCTCCAGGGCCGCCGCCATCGCGTTACCGGCGAACTTGGCCCGTCGACTGGGTGTGAACCGGGCATACTGCCGCAATTGGGCGGGCAGTTCACCGATCGTCAGCCCACCGAACCCATCGGAGACGATCTGTACGACCCGCCGGCGCACGCCGTCGGGCAGCGGACGGTCGAGCACCTCAGCGGCGCCGTCGTCCGGCTCCCCGCCTGTGGTCTCCACCATCCGTCACCCCAATATCCGTGCGGGGCCCGCTCCCTCAGGAGCCGGCGCCCGGCCTGTCCACGAGTTCCACCTGATCCACGGCATTGCACCAGCGGCACCGCACCGACTCGATGGTCTCACTGACCACCTCGCGCTCCTCGACGTTCGGCTCACCGGCCAGGTCGAGGTGCACATACTCGACGACCTTCGACGAGCGGGTCACGTCGAAACGCGTGAGATTGCCGCAGAGCGTGCAGCGCCAGCGAGTCTTGGCATCCGGCAGGGGAACCGTCATGTGGCAGTCGCTTTCCTTCTAGTGTCCGTCCAGCGCCAGTCTCCCGGTGCGTGTGGCTCGTAACCCTAAGGCCTGGCGGGTACCCGACGCTCGGCCGTCCACGGCGGCGAGGCGGTCTGTGCGCATCGGTCCCGTTACGCCATGCTCTGCACCATGATCAGCAACGCGATGACGGCGGTCGGCAGGGCGATGCGGAACCAGTCCGCACCGGTGACATACGGGCTGATCGCCCTGTGCTGCCTGATCTTCGTGATCGGCCCGGCGGCGGGCCTCAATCCGGCGTACGGCACCGGGGACGAGCTGCTGGTCGCGCAGCAGGCCTACTTCCGGCGCTGGGGCGTGGTGCCCACCGACCTCTTCGGCGGAGCCCCGCGCGAAGCCCTCACCCCCGCCACGGCCCTGTTCATCCACGGCAGCTGGCTCCACCTCCTCGGCAACATGCTCTTCTTCTACGTCTTCGGGGCGATGACCGAGGAACGCATGGGCCACATCCAGTTCGCCTTCTTCTACGTCGGCTGCGGCTACCTCGCCCTGCTGGGCTACGCCGCCGCCAACGCCGCCTCGCAGCAGTCCCTCGTCGGCGCCTCCGGGGCGATCTCCGCGGTCCTCGGCGCGTTCCTGTACCTGTTCCCCAAGGCCCGGGTGACCAGTCTCTTCCCGTTCCTCTTCTTCCTGCCGCTGCGCTTCCCCGCCTGGGTGGTGCTGCCCTTCTGGGTCACCCTGCAATGGCTGGCGGCGGGCCGCGACACCTCCGGCCCCGGGGTCGCCTATCTGGCCCACCTGGTGGGCTTCTCGCTGGGGTTCGTCTACGCATGGGTGCGTTTCGGCCGGGCGACTAGAGTGAAGGCTCCAACGACCGCCCCCGAGGGAGAGAACCAGCCGTGATCACCGCGATCGTCCTCATCAAGACCAGCGTGGACCGGATCCCCGAGATCGCCGAGTCGATCGCCGCGCTGGACGCTGTCAGCGAGGTCTTCTCCGTCACCGGCACGTACGACTTGATCGCCATGGTCCGGGTGAAGGCCCACGACGACCTCGCGGACGTCATCCCCGGGCGGATCAGCAAGATCCCGGGTGTCGAGGCCACGGACACCCACGTCGCCTTCCGCACGTACTCCCAGCACGACCTCGAGGCAGCGTTCGCGATCGGCCTCGACAACTAGTTCTCGCCCCCGCCGCCCCTACCCGTCCCATCCCTGGGGGCTGCGCCCCCAGACCCCCCTAAAAGATCGCGCAGTTCCCCGCGCCCCTTTTAGGGGCGCGGGGAACTGCGCGAACGGCCCCCACCGGCCCGCAGCCGACACACAACCGATGGCTCAGACCGCGGGAACGCAGCGGCCGTCCTCCGTGCGGTACTGCCACTTCGCACCGTCCCGGACGAGTTCCCGCACGGCGGTGACGAAGCGCTCGACGTGCTCGTCGGGGGTACCCGCACCGAAGCTGACACGGATGGCGTTCAGGGACTTCTCGCCGGGCGCGGCCTCGGGGGCACCGCACTCCCCCTGGGTCTGCGGGTCGCTGCCGAGGAGGGTGCGCACCAGCGGATGGGCGCAGAACAGACCGTCGCGCACCCCGATGCCGTACTCCGCGGAGAGCGCCGCGGCGAAGTGCGAGCTGTTCCACCCCTCGACGACGAAGGAGATCACGCCGACCCGCGGGGCGTCGTCACCGAAGAGGGAGAGGACGCGCACCTCGGGGACCTCCGCGAGACCCGCGCGGACCGTGTCGATCAGGTGCTGCTCACGGGCGACGAGGGTGTCGAAGCCCGCCTCGGTGAGGGCCTTGCAGGCGGACGCGATCGAGTAGACGCCGATCACGTTCGGCGAGCCGGCCTCGTGCCGGGCGGCGCTCTCGTGCCACTCCACGTCCACGCCACCGTCCGTACGGCGCGACACCTTACGGCTGGCGCCACCGCCCGCGAGGTACGGCTCGGCCTCGCGCAGCCAGTCGGAGCGGCCGGCGAGCACACCGGAGCCGAAGGGCGCGTACAGCTTGTGGCCGGAGAAGGCGACCCAGTCGACGTCCAGGTCGCGGACGGACACCGGGTGGTGCGGGGCCAGCTGCGCGGCGTCGAGGACGATACGGGCGCCGTGCGCGTGGGCGGCGGCGGCCAGCTCGCGCACCGGCCACAGCTCACCGGTGACGTTCGAGGCGCCGGTGACGCAGACGAGGGCCGGGCCGTAGGGGTCGCGGTCGGCGAGGGCGCGCTCCAGCGTCTCGACGGCCTGGCGCGGGCTGCGCGGGGCGTTGAGGTAGGTGACCCTGGCGTCCTTCCACGGCAGCAGGGACGCATGGTGCTCGGTCTCGAAGACGAAGACCTGGCAGTCGGCCGGAAGAGTGGCGGCGAGCAGGTTGAGCGAGTCGGTGGTGGAGCGGGTGAAGACGACCTGGTCGCCCTCGCGGCAGTCCAGGAACTCGGCGACGGTCTCGCGGGAGTTCTCGAACAGGTCGGTGGACAGCTGCGAGAGGTAGCCGGCGCCACGGTGCACGCTGCCGTAGTAGGGGGCGTACGCCGCCACGTCGTCCCACACCCGCTGCAGGGCCGGGGCGCTGGCGGCGTAGTCGAGCGCGGCGTAGGTGACCTCGCCACCGGTGACGAGCGGGACGGTCACATCTCGTCCCAGAACGGGCAGGGAGGCACAAACGGTCTGGTCGGCGGCAGCGGTGGAGACAGACATGGCGAGCTCCTGTGAGAGGCAGGCGGGATCGCTGCGCGAGCGGGTACACCGGGGTACGGACGGCTCAGCGCAGGAAAGGCGAAGAAGGTGAAAAGGGGTACGCGGAAGTGGGGCGCTACGCCCTATCGCATTCGCTTGCTCACAGAAGGCTCCCTCGAACGACCAGGACCCCTGGGCTGTATCCACTCAAGTGAGTGGCGAGGGGTCCGCGCTTGCCGTAGACCTCGCTGCCTACGACCTGGTCTTCACCCGGGGCACCCCGCCACGGACGGAGGGTTGCCGGACAGTCGGCCGGGGCCTCATGACTGTCACTCATGACCTGATACAGCATCTTGCCAGAAGATCTTCGACGCGCAAGGCGCAGTCCAGGATCCGGACTGCGCCTCGCATCACATCGCGTACGGCGGAGGAGCCGGCGTACGGCCCGACGGCTCAGGCGCTGCTGGCCGCCACCCACCGCTCAAGAGTCCTCTTCGCGGCCCCGGAGTCGATCGACTGCGCCGCCTTCTCCATCCCGGCGCGGAGCTGGTCCACCAGGGGCACGTCGGTCGGCGACAGGGCCACCAGGGCCGCCGCCGAGTTCAGCAGGACCGCGTCCCGCACCGCGCCCGTCTCGCCGTCCAGGAGCCGTCGGGCGACCCCCGCGTTGTACTCGGGGTCGGCGCCCCGCAGTGCCTCCACCGGGACGATCTCAAGGCCGACGTCCCGCGGGTCGAAGGCCTCCTCGGTCACCTTGCCGTCGCGGACGACCCACACCCGGGAGGTGGCCGTGGTCGTCAGCTCGTCGAGGCCGTCGTCACCCCGGAAGACCAGCGCGGACGAGCCGCGTTCTGCCAGTACGCCGGCGATGAGCCCCGCCATCCGGGTGTCGAAGCAGCCGATCGCCGAGGCGGTGACCCGGGCGGGGTTGGTCAGCGGGCCCAGGAGGTTGAACGAGGTCGGAATCCCCAGGTCGCGCCGGACCGCGCCGACGAACCGCATCGAGGGATGGAACTTGGCCGCGAAGCAGAAGGTGATCCCGGCCTCCTCCACCACCTGTGCCACCCGCTCGGGCGACAGGTCCAGGTTGATGCCGAGCCGCTCCAGCACGTCGGACGAGCCGCTCGCCGAGGACGACGCCCGGTTGCCGTGCTTGACGACCTTCGCCCCGGTACCCGCGATCACGATGGCGGACATCGTCGAGATGTTGACCGTCTTGGCCCGGTCTCCGCCCGTACCGACGATGTCGACGGCCGGCCCCGGGATGTGCAGCGGCTTCGCGTGGGCGTACATGGTCTCCACGAGGCCGGTGATCTCCTCGACCGTCTCGCCCTTGGCCCGCAGCGCCACCAGGAAACCCGCGATCTGGGCGTCCGCGGCCTCACCGCTCATGATGCGGTCCATGGCCCACGCCGTGTCACCGGCGCTCAGGTCCTGCCCGGCGAGCAGCGCGCTCAGTACGTCGGGCCAGGAACGGCCCGCCGCGGTGTCGCCTCCAGCGGGGTTCACAGCGCTCATAAGCCGCTCCTGGGTCGGTCCCCGGAAAGGGACTCTGTGTGGGTCCTTGTGGGACTCCTTGTGGATGGGAACACCCTATCCAGGCCCGGGGACGGCAAAGAGCCCCCGTCCATGCACTGGACGAGGGCTCTTGCCGTGGCGATCAATGCCGATCGGCCAGGGGATCAGTGGTGGCCGTGGCCGCTCGTGATCTCCTTGTACTCCTCGACGGTGGGCTTGGGGATCTGGTTGTTCTCCCCGTAGAAGCCCTTGCTGAGCTTGGCGCGCAGCCTCTGCGTGCCGCCCACCTTGCGCTCGACACCGTTCTCGTCGACCGTCGGGCCGATCTGAGCGGGCTCGTACTGCTCGTGCGCGGTGAGCGTGTGCAGCGCGTCCTGGCTGAGCGGCTCGTGCACCTCGATGAACTCACCGTGCGGCAGGCGCTTGATGATGCCCGACTCGCGGCCGTGCAGGACCTTGTCGTGGTCCCGGCGCTGGAGGCCGAGGCAGATCCGCTTGGTGGCGAGGAACACCAGCACCGGCACGACGAAGAATCCGATGCGCACGAACCAGGTGATCGAGTTGATCGACAGGTGGAAGTGCGTCGCCCAGATGTCGTTGCCGCCACCGACGAGCAGGACGAAGTACCAGCTGATCCAGGCGGCGCCGAACGCGGTCCGGGTCGGGACGTTGCGCGGGCGGTCCAGGATGTGGTGCTCGCGCTTGTCGCCGGTGACCCAGGACTCGATGAACGGGTAGACCGCGATCGCGACCAGGACCAGCGGGAAGATCATCAGCGGGATGAACACGCCCAGGACGAGCGTGTGACCCCAGAAGTTGATCTCCCAGCCCGGCATGACACGGATCAGGCCCTCTGAGAAGCCCATGTACCAGTCGGGCTGGGCGCCCGTGGACACCATGTCCGGACGGTAGGGACCCATGGCCCAGATCGGGTTGATCGAGGCGATCGCCGCGATGGCCGCGATGACACCGAAGACCAGGAAGAAGAAGCCTCCGGCCTTGGCCATGTAGACCGGCAGCAGCGGCATGCCGACGACGTTGTTGTTCGTCTTGCCGGGGCCCGCGAACTGCGTGTGCTTGTGGTAGAAGACCAGGATCAGGTGGCCGACCACCAGGCCGAGCATGATGCCCGGCAGCAGCAGTACGTGGATCGAGTAGAAGCGGGCCACGAAGTCGCCGCCCGGGAACTCTCCGCCGAAGAGGAAGAACGACAGGTACGTGCCGACGATCGGCACGGACAGGACCGCGCCCTCCATGAAGCGGACACCGGTGCCGGAGAGCAGGTCGTCCGGGAGCGAGTAACCGGTGAAGCCGGTGAACATGCCCAGGACGAACAGCAGGAATCCGAAGACCCAGTTGACCTCACGCGGCTTGCGGAACGCACCCGTGAAGAACACGCGCATCATGTGCACGAACATGCCGGCGAGGAAGATCAGCGCCGCCCAGTGGTGGATCTGCCGGATCAGCAGACCACCGCGCACATCGAAGGAGATGTGCATGGTCGAGTTGAACGCCTCCGACATCAGCTGTCCCTGGAGCGGGACATAGCTGCCGTTGTACGTCACCTCGTTCATCGACGGGTGGAAGAACAGCGTCAGATACACACCCGTGAGGATGATGATGATGAAGCTGTAGAGGCAGACCTCACCCAACATGAACGACCAGTGGTCGGGGAAGATCTTGCGCATGTTGGACTTGGCCAGGGAGTAGATCCCCAGACGGCCATCGGCCCAGTCGGCTACCCGCTCACCGGCGGGCGCCTTCTCGCGCGAGCGCGAGTCGGAGGTGGTCGCAGTGCTCATCCGCGCTCCCAGAATGCAGGACCGACGGGCTCTTCGAAGTCGCCGAGCGCCTCGAGGTAGCCCTCGTCGTTCACACCGATGCGCAGCTGCGGCAGGGGGTGACCGGCCGGGCCGAAGATGACTCGGGCACCGTCGGAGAGGTCGAAGGTGGACTGGTGGCACGGGCAGAGGACGTGGTGCGTCTGCTGCTCGTACAGGGAGATCGGGCAACCGACGTGAGTGCAGATCTTCGAGTAGGCCACGATCCCCTGGTAGGACCACGCGAGTTCTTGCTTGTCCTTGATGTTGTCCGGCTGCAGCCGGACGATCATCGTGGCCGCCTTGGCGATCTGTGTCTGGAAGTCCTCGTCGTCCTCCTCCAGGCCCTCGGGCTTGACGAAGGTGAGCGAACCCACGGCGACGTCCTCGGGACGCAGCGGCTCGTTCGTGTTCATGTTGACGAGCAGCTTGCCCTTGGACCAGATCGTGTGGCGCAGCTTCGTGCCGGGCAGCGGACCGAGGTCGCGCAGCAGCATGACGCCGGAGAGCGGGAACAGGGCCAGCGCGCCGAACATCGTGTTGCGGATCAGCTTGCGGCGGCCGAGCGCGGACTCCTTGGCGCCCTGCTTGAAGTCGGCCAGGACCTTGGCCTTGACCTCGGGCTCCGCGGCGATCGGGTGACGCTCGTCGGCGATCTCCATGTCGGACATCAGGGTGCGGGCCCAGTGGACCGCGCCCGCGCCGATCGAGAACAGCGCCACGCCGAGCGTCAGACCCAGCGCGAAGTTCAGCGCGCTGACGTGCCCGATCGGGAAGACATAGATCGACTTGTCGTTCGGGATCGCCACGTACGAGGTGATGAAGGCGACGGTGGCCAGCATCGACAACGTGAACAGGAAGGCGACCGCGCGCTCGGACCGCTTGGCGGCCCGCTCGTCGATGTCCTGGATGCGGTGCTCGTGGGGCGGCAGACCGGGGTCCGCGAACGGGTTCGTCTCGTCCGCGAGGACTACCGCGCCGTGACCGTGCGCATCTTCGTCGGTGGCCCGCTCAGCAGGCACGTTCTCTTCTGGAATGTCTTGGCTACTCATGACTTCTTGGCCTTTGCGGTCCGAGCGGCGACCCAGACGGCGACGGCGACCAGGGCGCCAAGACCGAAGATCCAGCCGAAGAGGCCTTCACTGACCGGCCCGAGGCCGCCCAGTTCGAGACCGCCCGGGCTCTCGGTGTCGTCACCGTTGACCGCGTCGAGGTACGCGATGATGTCCTTCTTGTTCTTCTCCGACAGCGTGGTGTCGGGGAAGGACGGCATGTTCTGCGGGCCGGTCTGCATGGCCTCGTAGATGTGCTTCGGGTCGACACCCTCCAGGCTCGGCGCGAACTTGCCGTGCGTCAGTGCGCCGCCCTTGCCGGTGAAGTTGTGGCACTGCGCGCAGTTGGTACGGAAGAGCTCGCCACCCTTGGCGATGTCCCCGTCCGCGGGGTCGACCTGGCTCTTCGTCGGGACCGAGGGACCGGCACCGAGCGAGGCGATGTACGCCGCGAGCAGGTCGATCTCGTCCTGCGAGTAGATGACCTTCTTCTTCGGGATCTGCGCGCCGGGCTGCTGGGCCGGCATACGGCCGGTGCCGACCTGGAAGTCGACCGCCGCGGCGCCGACCCCTACGAGGCTCGGACCGTCGGAGGTGCCCTGACCGCCGGTGCCGTGGCAGCTGGCGCAGCCTACGGCGTAGAGCTTCTTGCCCTCGTCGATGGCGAGGGACTGGGCGGTGTCATCGGCCTGCGCCTTGCTCGCGGGTGCGAACGCGGCGTACAGCCCCCCGGTGGCCGCCAGCGCGAGGAGTAGGACGACGACCGCCGCCAGCGGATGGCGTCGTCGTGCGGAGAGCTTTTTCACGGATTACCCCGGTGTCAGGATCTTCAGCGTCGATGCTTCTGGATGTTTCGGGCGGTGGGCCCGATTACTTGATCATGTAGATCGTGGCGAAGAGGCCGATCCAGACGACATCGACGAAGTGCCAGTAGTAGGACACGACGATGGCCGCGGTCGCCTGCTCGTGAGTGAACCTCTTCGCCGCGTAGGTGCGGCCGAGGACCAGCAGGAAGGCGATGAGGCCACCCGTCACGTGCAGGCCGTGGAAGCCGGTGGTCAGGTAGAACACCGAACCGTACGGGTCGGAGGAGAGCGAGAGCCCTTCTTCCTTGACCAGGTTGGTGTACTCGAAGACCTGACCGCCGATGAAGATCGCGCCCATGATGAAGGTGACGGTGAACCACATCCGGAGCTTCTTCACGTCCCCGCGCTCGGCGGCGAAGACGCCGAGCTGGCAGGTCAGGGAGGAGAGCACCAGGATCGTGGTGTTCGTCGCGGAGAACGGGAAGTTCAGGCTGGACGCCATTTCCTTCCAGTGATCCGGCCCGGTCACCGATCGCAGGGTGAAGTACATCGCGAAGAGGGCCGCGAAGAACATCAGCTCGGAACTCAGCCAGATGATGGTTCCGACGCTGGTGAGGTTCGGCCGATTGACCGACGGGTGCGCGTGCCCGGTTTCTACTGTCGTTGCTGTCGCCACGACCGACATTATGTCGGTCGCTTATCCCGCCCTCACCCCGGGGGGTGCCGTTCGGAGTGTTGATGGGGTGTGTCCAGCCCGTATGGCCCATCGAAGCGGTGTCCGAACCGGTGTTGACGAGGTGTTCGGAGGAGTAGCATCCGCCGCATCGGTACCACGAGTTCCCGACCAAAGACGCGGAGGAACAATGCAGCCGACCGCCACGGTGCTGGTCTACAGCGACAACTCCAACACCCGAGAGCAGGTACGGCTGGCGACCGGGCGCAGGCCCGCCGCCGATGTCCCCCAGGTCGAGTTCGTCGAGTGCGCGACGCCTGCCGCCGTCATCACGGAGCTGGACAAGGGCGGGATCGACGTCTGTGTGCTGGACGGTGAGGCCGTGCCGATGGGTGGCATGGGGGTGTGCCGGCAGATCAAGGACGAGATCTTCAACTGCCCGCCCGTGCTGGTGCTCATCGGGCGGCCCCAGGACGCCTGGCTGGCCACGTGGAGCCGTGCGGACGCGGCGGTGACCCTGCCGGTGGATCCGGTGGAGTTTGCCGCCTCTCTGGCCTCTCTGCTGCGTACGAAGGCTCTTTTGGGCGCCTGATAGCTCGGGGCGTTCGGTACGTTGGCGGCTGCGGGCCGTTTGTGGTTGCTCGCGCAGTTCCTCGCGCCCCTGACGGGGCGCGGGAGCGGGCGTCCGGCTCACACTGACTCTGGGCGCAGCCTGGCCCTGTCCTGAGGGCTGGGGCCGTCAGGGACGCCGCCTACCAGGGCGCTGCCGTTGCGCCACTTCGTCCAGTCGAGGTTCCAGTCGCCGAAGCCGTTGCCGAAGGGGTCCATGGTCTTGCCGTTGGAGTTCTGGACCTTCACGATGTCGCCGGCGCGCACGTTGTTGAAGAACCACGCGGCGTTGGCGGTGCTCATCCCTGTGCAGCCGTGGCTGACGTTGGCGTACCCCTGGTTGCCCACGGACCAGGGCGCCGCGTGCACGTACTCGCCGCTCCAGGTGACGCGGGTGGCGTAGTAGACGGGCAGGTCGTACGAGTCGGCGCTGCCCTCGGCTATGCCGACGGTGGTGCCGCGCATGCGTACGAAGTACTCCTTGCCCAGTACGACCTTGACGCCGTTGCGGGTCTCGAAGCCGGGCTTGCCGGTGGTGACCGGGATCCGCTTGATCTGCTGGCCGTTGCGGTAGACGGTCATGGCGTGCGCGGCGGCGTCCGTGACGGCGATGAGCTGGTCGCCCGTGGTGAGCTCCAGGGATTTGGCGTTGCCGCCCCAGAGGCGCTCGCCGATCTTGATGCCCGCGAGGTTGCTGTGTGCCTCGATGGTGGCGCCCGTGGGCCAGTACTCCTTGGGACGGTAATGCAGCGTCTTGTCGTCCACCCAGTGCCAGGCGCCCTCTACGGAGGGCTCGGAGTCGACCTTGAGGGCGCGTTCGACGATCGCGCGGGAGGCCGGGTCCTTGACGGGGACACTGAGTTCGGCCGTTACGGGCTGGCCGACGCCGTACTCGCCCGCCTTCGGCCCGAACTCGACGTTCAGCACCTGCCTGGTCGTGGGGGTGCCGGTGTCGAAGTCGAGGACCTTGCGGCCGGGGGCGCCGTCCCCGTTCTCGGTGCTCACCCGCACCGTGTAGTGGACCCCCGCGGCCAGCGGTGAGCTGCTGTGCCAGCGGCTGCCGTCCGCGGCGAGTTCGCCCGAGACATAGCGCCCTGAGGCATCTATCGCCGTGACGTCGGTGATGCGCCCGTCGTCGCCCGTGGCGAGGATTTCCAGCGGCTTGTCGGGGTCCACCTTGGCGGCCTTGCCGCCGTCGGTGGTGGGGCTGTTGAAGGAGATCTGTCCCGCCGCGTCATACGGCTTCGCCGAGAGCGGCTGGTCGCCCGATCCACAGGCGGTGACGCCTGCGCCGAGGGAGACCACCAGCGTGGTGCAGCTGACGACCGTGCGGATTCGCGGTGAGAGGTTCATGGCCTCACGCTATGAACGCCCGTCAGCCACGGCGCGGCGAGTGGGCCGTGTGAGGGACATGATGTGCGGCAAAAGAGGGAGCCCGGACCCTCCTGACGGAGTGTCCGGGCTCTCTCGTGTTCAGCGCGTGTTACTGAGTGCGGTTCTCACCGTGGTAGTACTCGAAGACCCAGCCCCACAGGCCGATCATGATGATCGGGGCCGAGAAGTACAGCAGCCACCAGCCGAAGACCACGCCCAGGAAGGCGAGCGCGCCACCGACACCGAGCGCGAGCGGCTGCCAGCTGTGCGGGCTGAAGAAGCCCACCTCGCCGGCCTCGTCCGCGACGTCGGCCTCCTTGTTGTCCTGCGCCAGCGCGTCGACCCGCCGGGCCGTGAAGGCCAGGTAGTAGCCGATCATCATGCTCAGGCCGAAGCCCATGAAGAGGGCCGTGGTGCCGGCCGGCTCCTTGGACCACACGCCGTAGACGATCCCCATGACGAGGATGAAGAGGGCCAGCCAGATGAACATCTTGCCTTGGATCTTCACTTGCCGGCCTCCTTGCCACCGGACAGAGCCGACGATCCGTGACCGGCGTTCTCGAGCTGGTCGAGAGCGGCGACCTCCGGGTGGTGCAGGTCGAACGCCGGGGATTCACTGCGAATCCGCGGAAGAGTGAGGAAGTTGTGCCGCGGCGGCGGGCACGAGGTGGCCCACTCCAGCGAGCGGCCGTAACCCCACGGGTCGTCGACCTCGACCTTCTTGCCGTACTTGGCCGTCTTCCACACGTTGTAGAGGAACGGCAGGATCGACAGGCCGAGCAGGAACGAGGAGATCGTCGAGATCGTGTTCAGGGCGGTGAATCCGTCGGCCGCGAGGTAGTCCGCGTACCGGCGCGGCATACCCTCCGCACCCAGCCAGTGCTGGACGAGGAACGTGCCGTGGAAGCCCACGAACAGCGTCCAGAAGGTGATCTTGCCGAGACGCTCGTCGAGCATCTTGCCCGTCATCTTCGGCCACCAGAAGTGGAAGCCGGAGAACATCGCGAACACCACGGTGCCGAAGACCACGTAGTGGAAGTGCGCCACCACGAAGTACGAGTCGGAGACATGGAAGTCCATCGGCGGCGAGGCCAGGATGACACCCGTCAGACCACCGAAGGTGAAGGTGATCAGGAAGCCGGTGGCCCAGAGCATCGGGGTCTCGAAACTCAGGGACCCCTTCCACATCGTTCCGATCCAGTTGAAGAACTTCACGCCCGTTGGCACGGCGATCAGGAACGTCATGAAGGAGAAGAACGGCAGCAGCACTCCGCCGGTGACGTACATGTGGTGGGCCCACACGGTCACGGACAGACCGGCGATGGAGATGGTGGCCGCGATGAGGCCCATGTAGCCGAACATCGGCTTGCGTGAGAACACTGGGATCACTTCGGAAATGATCCCGAAGAACGGCAAGGCGATGATGTACACCTCTGGATGGCCGAAGAACCAGAAGAGGTGTTGCCAGAGTAGGGCTCCGCCGTTTGCCGCGTCGAAGACGTGCGCACCGAACTTGCGGTCCGCCTCCAGGGCGAACAGCGCGGCCGCGAGGACCGGGAAGGCGAGCAGGACCAGCACACCGGTCAGCAGCACGTTCCACACGAAGATCGGCATACGGAACATCGTCATGCCGGGAGCGCGCATGCAGATGATCGTGGTGATGAAGTTGACCGAGCCGAGGATCGTGCCGAAGCCGGAGAAGGCCAGACCCATGATCCACATGTCGGCGCCGATGCCCGGCGAGCGGACCGCGTCCGACAGCGGGCTGTAGGCGAACCAGCCGAAGTCGGCCGCACCCTGCGGGGTGAGGAAGCCACCGACCGCGATGAGCGAGCCGAACAGGTAGAGCCAGTAGGCGAACATGTTCAGCCGCGGGAACGCCACGTCGGGCGCGCCGATCTGCAGCGGCATGATCCAGTTCGCGAAACCGGCGAACAGCGGCGTCGCGAACATCAGCAGCATGATCGTGCCGTGCATCGTGAACGCCTGGTTGAACTGCTCGTTCGACATGATCTGCAGACCGGGCCGGGCGAGCTCGGCGCGCATGAGCAGCGCCATGACGCCGCCGATGCAGAAGAACGCGAACGACGTGACCAGATACAGCGTGCCGATCGTCTTGTGGTCAGTGGTGGTGAGCCACTTGATCACGACGGCGCCGGGCTGCTTGCGCCGAACCGGCAGCTCGTTCTCGTACGAGTCTTCGGTTTCGGCGGCACCCTGAGGTTCGTTGAGGATGCTCACAGGTTGTTCGTCTCCCGGTTCTTCTCGTGGCCCGTCTGCTCAATGCCGGCCGGGACGTAACCGGTCTGCCCCTTCGCCGCGAGCTGCTTGAGGTGGGCCTCGTAGCGCTCGGGGGAGACGACCTTCACGTTGAAGAGCATCCGGGAGTGGTCGACGCCGCACAGCTCGGCGCACTTGCCCATGAAGGTGCCCTCGTGGTTCGGGGTCACCTGGAACGAGTTGGTGTGGCCCGGGATGACGTCCTGCTTCATGAGGAACGGCACCACCCAGAAGGAGTGGATGACGTCACGCGAAGTGAGGACGAAGCGGACCGTCTTGCCCTTGGGGAGCCAGAGGGTCGGACCGGGGTTGCCCGTCTGCGGGTTCTTCGTACCGGGCGTGCCGACGTCGTAGACACCGCCGGCGTTCGCCGGGAAGTCCTTCTTGAACCGGTCCGGAATGGCCGCCAGGTTCGGGTCGATCTTCGCGTTCCCGGTGGAACCGGGGACGTCCGCGATGTAGTTGAAGCCCCAGCTCCACTGGAAGCCGACCACGTTGACCGTGACGTCGGGCTTCGGGGAGAGGCTGAGGAGCTTCGTCTCGTCGCGGGCGGTGAAGTAGAACAGCACCGAGACGATGATGAGCGGGACCACCGTGTACAGCGCCTCGATGGGCATGTTGTACCGGGTCTGCGGAGGAACTTCGACCTTGGTGCGGCTGCGCCGATGGAAGATGGTCGCCCACAGGATCAGGCCCCAGACCAGCACGCCCGTGGCGAGCGCGGCCGCCCACGAGCCCTGCCAGAGGGAGAGGATCCGCGGAGCCTCCTCCGTGACCGGGGTGGGCATACCAAGGCGGGGAAAGTCCTTGTATGTGCAACCGGTGGCGGTCGCCAGGACCAGGCCCGCAGTCATTGCCTGCAGCAGCTTCCGCCGCATCGGGCGCCGCGGCGAGCGGTCGGAGCCGTTGGGACTCACGTAGCGCCTTCCCGAGAGTCTCGCCCGCGCTGGTTGGCTACGGCCCTTCTCGCTGGTCGCTCGCCGCCCTGGCACACGGGCAGGGGTTTGGATGTTTATGCGGACCAAACCCTACTGGACGCTATTTGGGGTCGCGCGGGGAGGGTGCCTAACGCGCCGCGGGTCACTCAGAAGGGGTGGAACTTGGTGTTCCGGGGGGATCTGACGGGGGGTTGGGGGGCGCCTAGTAGCTCGGTGGGTTCGCTTGTATCGCGGCTGCGGATTCGCTGTGGCTGGTCGCGCCGTTCCCCGCGCCCCTTACGGGGCGCCCCTTCGGGGCGCTGTGCTGACCCGGGCTTTAGCGTTGCTGTGTGTCCTACTTCGATGCCGCTTCCGCCGCTCCCCTGCATCCCGTTGCCCGGCAGGCCTTGCAGGCCTCGCTGGATGAGGGGTGGGCCGACCCTGCCCGTCTCTACCGGGAGGGGCGGCGGGCCCGGTTGTTGCTCGACGCGGCGCGGGAGGCGGCGGCCGATGCGGTGGGGTGCCGGGCGGACGAGCTGGTTTTCACCTCGTCCGGTACGCGGGCGGTCCACTCCGGGATCGCGGGCGCTCTCGCGGGCCGGCGGCGCGTGGGACGTCACCTGATCGTGTCAGCCGTCGAACACTCTTCGGTACTCCATTCGGCAGAGGTCCACGAGGCGGACGGCGGGACGTTGACGCAGGTCCCGGTGGAGCGCACCGGTGCCGTCTCCGTCGAGGCGTACGCCGCCGCGCTCCGCCCCGACACGGCGCTCGCCTGTCTCCAGTCGGCCAACCACGAGGTGGGCACGGAGCAGCCGGTGGCCGAGGTCGCGGAGGTGTGCCGGGCGGCGGGGGTGCCGCTGCTGGTGGACGCCGCGCAGTCGCTGGGGTGGGGCCGCGTCGAGGGTGACTGGTCGCTGCTCACGGCAAGTGCCCACAAATGGGGCGGGCCTTCGGGGGTCGGGCTTCTCGTCGTCCGCAAGGGGGTGCGGTTCGCTCCCCAAGGGCCCGCGGACGAACGGGAGTCGGGGCGGGCGGCCGGGTTCGAGAACATCCCCGGGATCGTGGCCGCGGCGGCGGCGCTGCGGGCCGTCCGCGCGGAGGCGGCCGAGGAGGCCGCGCGGCTGCGGGAACTGACGGACCGGATCCGGGTACGGGTGCCCGAGCTGGTCCCGGACGTGGAGGTGGTCGGCGACCCGGCCCGGCGTGTGCCCGGCATCGTCACCTTCTCCTGTCTCTATGTCGACGGAGAGACTCTGCTGCACGAGCTGGACCGGGCGGGCTTCTCGGTCTCCTCCGGTTCGTCGTGCACGAGCAGCACGCTGACGCCCAGCCATGTGCTGAAGGCGATGGGTGTGCTGAGTGAGGGCAACGTCCGTGTGTCGCTGCCGCCGGGTACCCCGGAAGAGGACGTCGACCGCTTCCTGTCCGTCCTCCCGGGCACGGTGTCGGCGGTCCGCGAGAAGCTGGGCGCCCCGGTGGAGGCGGCGAAGACGCCCGCCGCCTCGGACACCCTCGTGGTGAACGCGCTGGGCAAGCGCTGCCCCATCCCCGTCATCGAGCTGGCCAAGGTGATCGGCGACGTCCCGGTCGGCGGCACGGTCCGTGTCCTGTCGGACGACGAGGCGGCCCGCCTCGACATCCCGGCGTGGTGCGAGATGCGGGGGCAGGAGTACGTCGGGGAGGAGCCGACGGACCACGGCTCGGCATATGTGGTCCGCCGGGTGTCCTAGACAGGCCAGGTGACCCTGGGGCCTCGCCAGGACAGGTGTGCCTGGGGCCTGGCTAGGCCAGGTGAGCCTGGACCTCGGCGGCGGCTTCGTGCCCGTACGCCTTGGTGAAGCGGTCCATGAAGTGGGCGCGGCGGAGCTGGTACTCCTGGGTGCCGACCGTCTCGATGACCAGCGTGGCGAGCATGCAGCCGACCTGGGCGGCGCGCTCCAGGGAGACGCCCCAGGCGAGGCCGGAGAGGAAGCCCGCGCGGAACGCGTCGCCGACACCGGTCGGGTCGGCCTTGCGCTCCTCCTCCGGGCAGCCGACCTCGATCGGGTCCTCGCCGGCGCGCTCGATGCGCACGCCCTGCGCGCCGAGGGTGGTCACGCGGTGGCCGACCTTGGACAGGATCTCCTCGTCCGTCCAGCCGGTCTTCGACTCGATGAGCCCCTTCTCGTACTCGTTGGAGAAGAGGTACGTCGCTCCGTCCAGCAGTATCCGGATCTCGTCGCCGTTCATCCGGGCGATCTGCTGCGAGAAGTCGGCGGAGAAGGGGATCGCGCGGGAGCGGCACTCCTCGGTGTGGCGGAGCATCGCCTCGGGGTCGTCCGCGCCGATCAGGACGAGGTCGAGGCCGCCGACCCGGTCCGCGACGGCCTTGAGCTCGATGAGCCGGGCCTCGCTCATCGCGCCCGTGTAGAACGAGCCGATCTGGTTGTGGTCGGCGTCGGTGGTGCACACGAAGCGCGCGGTGTGCAGCACCTCGGAGATGCGGACCGAGTCGGTGTCCACGCCGTGGCGGTCCAGCCACGCGCGGTACTCGTCGAAGTCGGAGCCCGCCGCCCCGACCAGGATCGGCCGGGTGCCGAGCTGACCCATGCCGAAGGCGATGTTCGCGCCGACCCCGCCCCGGCGTACGTCGAGGTTGTCGACCAGGAAGGAGAGGGAGACCGTGTGCAGCTGGTCCGCGACCAGCTGGTCGGCGAAACGGCCGGGGAAGGTCATGAGGTGGTCGGTGGCGATGGAGCCGGTGACTGCGATACGCACGGCTAGGACACGCTCCTGCGAGGGGAGGGGATTGACAGTTCACGCTACCCGGTCCGCACGGACCCGTTGAAGCGGGCAAAACTACCCGATAGTAGATCTTTCTTCGTGACGGCAACGGTGCATACGGTTCCGGTATGACGAACCTCAAGGTCCACGGCTCCGCTCCGCTCGACCTGGGAAGCGACCTGGAAGGCGATCTGGCCTCCCTGCGCGGCGACTGCGCTCGGATGGCCGGGCACTGGTCGGCACCCGCCCCGGTCACCGCTCTCCCCGTCTCCCCCTCACTCATCCACGGGGTGACCGTGCCACCCACCTCCGCGCGGCTGCTCGACGCGATGTCCGACTACGGCGACTGATCCGGGCAGGGCCGAACGGGCGACGCCGAACGGGGGAATTCGGAGAGTGCCCGCAGGGAACCGCGCGCTCCCCCGCTGCGTCCCATCGCTGTCCCCCGTAAAGGGGATGCGGTATACGACCCTTCAGTGCCCCTTTTTGACAGGGGCGGGTCATGGGACAGCAGTGGAGCCGAAGGAGCGATGCGGTGAGCACCGAGCGACCCGACAACGACGTGACCGAACCCGCCGACGGTCCCGCCGTGGGTCCTGCCGAGGGTCCCGTCGAGGGCGCCGGGCAGGACAAGCCGCGCCGTCGGCATTCCCCGGTGGTCGTCGCCTCGGTCGCGGCCGCGGTCCTGCTGGTCGGGGGCGGCGGGGCGTATTTTGCCGCGACCGCGTCCGGCGGCGGGAACGGCCGTTCCGGGATCCCCGGCGGCGACGGCACTCCCCCGCCGCTCGCCCTCGACGGCTATTCCGAGGGCACTGCGAGCAGCGGTACGGGCGGTACGGGCGGTACGGGCGGCATCGCGCCCGGTGAGCCCAACCCGTACGGGGCGACCTACCACGCCGACGGCAAGCTGCCCGGCGGCCCGGGCTCGGCGCCCGTGTACTGGGCGAAGGGCGAGGTGACGAAGGCCGAGGTGGCCCGGCTCGCGAAGGCCCTCAAGCTGGAGGGCACACCGAGGCTGGTCCGGGACAGCTGGACGGTCGGCTCCACGAAGGACGGCGCGGAACCGAACCTGCGGGTGAGCCTGAAGGCGCCGGGGACCTGGACGTTCAGCTCATACATTCCGGGGACCGACGACTGCCCCAAGGGCAAGCGCTGTGTACCCGTAGGCTCCAGCGGTCTGGCCGGGCTGCGTCCGGCCGCGGTGAGCGAGGAGGAGGCCAGGAAGGCGGCCGCTCCGGTGCTGAAGGCCGTCGGTCAGGACGACGCGAAGCTGGACGCGAGCCAGCTCATGAACGATGACCGGGTCCGGGTGGTGAACGCGGATCCGACGGTGGGCGGCCTGCCGACGTACGGCTGGACCACCGGCCTCCAGGTCAACTCCGAGGGCAAGGTCTTCAGCGGCAGCGGCCAGTTGAAGACACCGGTGAAGGGCGACACATACCCCGTCATCAGCGCCCGGAAGACGCTGGACCTGATGAACGGGTCGGCGTCCACGGAAGGCGGCGGGCGCAAGGGCATCGGCGGCTGCGCCAGTCCCGTACCGCTCAAGGACCGCGACGAGATGCCGTGCGAGCACGCGACCGTGACGCCGGCGCCGGAGTCGGTGGCCGTCGAGAAGGCCGTCTTCGGGCTGGCGACGCACTATGCGAACGGGCGGGCGGCCCTGGTGCCGTCCTGGCTGTTCCAGGTACGGCCGCAGGGTGCGGACAGCGGCTTCACGGTGACCCATCCGGCGGTCGACCCGCAGTACCTGACCTCACCGGAGCCCAGCGGTACACCGACCGTCGTGCCGAGCCCGTCACCGACCGCGCCGGGCGACGAACCGACCGCGGCGCCGACCGCGCGTGACGTCACGGTGCAGGGCTACACCGTCGACGGGCAGGATCTGACGGTCAGCTTCACCGGCGGGGTGTGCGCCGACTACTCGGCCTCGGCGAACGAGAGCTCCGACAAGGTGACCGTCACGGTGACCGAGCATCCCTGGCAGGGCAAGATCTGCATCATGATCGCCAAGATCTACGAGAAGACCGTGCATCTGGACAAGCCGCTGGGCGACCGCGAGGTCGTGGGATCGGACGGCAAGGAGATCCCGGAGGGCAAGGTGCCCGGCGCCTCGCTGCAGTCGCCGTCGTCGGCCCAGAAGTCGACACAGCCGCAGTAGCCGTCGCCGTCCCAGAAGCCGGCACGGCCGCGGTAGCGGGCGCATGCGCCCGGGCCCCGGTGACGGGGGCGCGGCGGCGGCTCCGGATACGCGAAGGCGGCGTCCCTGTCGGAGGGGGACGCCGCCTTCGTGCGTATGCGGCTGTGCGCTACGGGCTTAGCTGAAGGAGTCGCCACAGGCGCAGGAGCCCGTCGCGTTCGGGTTGTCGATCGTGAAGCCCTGCTTCTCGATGGTGTCCACGAAGTCGATGGACGCGCCGCCCAGGTACGGGGCGCTCATGCGGTCGGTGACGACCTTGACGCCGCCGAAGTCCTTGACGACATCGCCGTCGAGGGAGCGCTCGTCGAAGAAGAGCTGGTAGCGCAGGCCGGAGCAGCCGCCGGGCTGGACGGCGACGCGCAGCGCGAGGTCCTCGCGGCCTTCCTGGTCGAGCAGGGCCTTGACCTTCGCCGCGGCGGCGTCGGACAGGATGATGCCGTCGGTGACGGTGCTGGTCTCGTCCGATACGGACATCTACATCTCTCCCGGGTTGTACGGAGACTGCTTGGCGACGATTGCAACCGGCAGGGCCTCGAATTCATTCCGGGCCAAGCGCGTTTTCTTCGCTTCTTCATTCATGCTCGCACATGCGCCAGAGCACGGACAGCGTCCTGTGGACAACCCTCCGGGATTCACGTCACATCGACGTTATGGACATCGTCAACGTGACGTGAAGCGGTTATGATAGATAGCGTCAATTCGACGAAAAGGCATCGTTCCGCCGGACCCGCGCACTTGGGGGCCCGGCGAGCCGCAGAACAGAAAGGGTGCGTGTCGTGACCACCGCCCAGACCCAGGAGCTCGACGTACAGCCGACGCCCCTCGCCCTGCTGCTGCTCGGCCGCGAGGCCGACCCGAGGAGCGAGCGCGGCGTGGAGTGTCCCGGCGACCTGCCCTCCCCGTCCGACCCGGACCTGGTGGAGCGCGCCCGCGCGGCCAAGGAGAAGCTCGGGGACAAGGTCTTCGTGCTCGGCCACCACTACCAGCGCGACGAGGTCATCCAGTTCGCGGACGTCACGGGCGACTCCTTCAAGCTGGCCCGGGACGCGGCAGCGCGCCCGGAGGCCGAGTACATCGTCTTCTGCGGTGTGCACTTCATGGCGGAGTCGGCGGACATCCTGACGAGCGACGACCAGAAGGTCGTGCTGCCGGATCTCGCGGCCGGCTGCTCGATGGCCGACATGGCCACCGCCGAGCAGGTCGCCGAGTGCTGGGACGTGCTGACCGAGGCCGGGATAGCCGAGCAGGTCGTCCCCGTCTCGTACATGAACTCGTCCGCGGACATCAAGGCGTTCACGGGCAAGCACGGCGGCACGATCTGCACCTCGTCGAATGCTCAGCGGGCGCTGGAGTGGGCCTTCGAGCAGGGGTCGAAGGTGCTCTTCCTGCCCGACCAGCACCTCGGCCGCAACACCGCAGTCCGCGACATGGGCATGTCCCTCGACGACTGCGTCCTGTACAACCCGCACAAGCCGAACGGCGGCCTGACGGCGGAGCAGCTGCGGGACGCGAAGATGATCCTGTGGCGGGGCCACTGCTCGGTCCACGGCCGCTTCTCGCTGGACTCGGTGAACGACGTCCGCGAGCGGATCCCCGGCGTGAACGTGCTCGTCCACCCCGAGTGCAAGAACGAGGTCGTCGCGGCGGCGGACTACGTGGGTTCCACGGAGTACATCATCAAGGCCCTCGAAGCCGCGCCGGCCGGCTCGAAGTGGGCGATCGGCACGGAGCTGAACCTGGTCCGGCGCCTCGCCAACCGTTTCGCGCCCGAGGGCAAGGAGATCGTCTTCCTCGACAAGACGGTCTGCTTCTGCTCGACGATGAACCGCATCGACCTGCCCCACCTGGTGTGGACCCTGGAGTCCCTCGCCGAGGGCAACCTGGTCAACCGCATCGAGGTGGACCGCGAGACGGAACAGTTCGCCAAGCTGGCACTTGAGCGGATGCTGGCGCTTCCGTAGACCTGGCCGTGCGTACGCGAAACCTGGTGGTGCGTACGCGAAAGGGGCGCCCCTCCGGCTGAGGGGCGCCCCCTTCGTCATGCGACACCGCTGTGGAGCTCAGTCCACTCTTGGGCGGACCAGCCCGGACTCGTACGCGATGACCACCAGTTGCGCGCGGTCGCGCGCACCGAGCTTCGCCATGGCCCGGTTGACGTGCGTTTTCACGGTCAGCGGGCTGACTTCCAGCCGCTCGGCGATCTCGTCGTTCGAATGACCGCCCGCGACCTGGACGAGCACCTCGCGCTCGCGCCCGGTGAGCGCGTCGAGCCGCTCGGCGCGGGCGGGATCCCGCTCCTCGTCCAAGCCGTCGCCCTGCGCGAGGAACTTGGCGATCAGCCCCTTGGTGGCCGCCGGCGACAGCAGCGCCTCGCCACCGGCGGCGATCCGGATGGCGTTCAGCAGCTCCTCGGGCTCGGCCCCCTTCCCGAGGAACCCGGACGCCCCGGCCCGCAGCGACTGCACCACGTACTCGTCGACCTCGAAGGTCGTCAGCATGACCACCCGAACGTGCGCGAGCCCCGGGTCGGCGGTGATCAGCCGCGTGGCGGTGAGCCCGTCGGTCCCCGGCATCCGGATGTCCATCAGCACCACGTCGGCGCGCTCGTCCCGCGTCAGCCGCACGGCCTCCGCGCCGTCGGACGCCTCCCCCACGACCTCCATGTCGGGCTCGGAGTCGACGAGTACGCGGAAGGCGCTGCGCAGCAGTGCCTGGTCGTCCACGAGCAGGACACGGATGGTCATACGGAGTCCCCCCTGGCAGACGTGCGGTTCTTGACCGGAAGGATCGCATGGACCCGGAAACCGCCTCCGTACCGGGGACCGGCCGTACAGCTGCCGCCGAGTGCCGTCACCCTCTCACGCATGCCGAGCAGCCCATGCCCGCCGCCCTCCTCCGGCCCGTCGTCCTGCCCGGGCCCGTTGTCGAGGACGGTGACTTCCACATTCGGTCCTACGCGTACGACGCTGACCTCGGCCTTCGCCTCAGGGCCCGCGTGCTTCTGCACATTGGTGAGGGCTTCCTGGATGACGCGGTACGCGGCGAGGTCGACGGCCGCGGGAAGGCTGACGCCGTGGTCGCAGCGGGCCACCTCGACGGGGAGGCCCGCGTTGCGGAAGGTGTCGGCGAGCTCGTCGAGACGGGCCAGGCCGGGGGCGGGCTCGGTGGGCGCCTCGGGGTCGCCGGACTGCCTCAACAACCCCACGGTGGCGCGGAGTTCGTTCAGGGCGGAGCGACTGGCCTCGCGGACGTGCGCGAGGGCTTCCTTGGCCTGGTCCGGCCGCTTGTCCATGACGTGGGCGGCGACGCCCGCTTGGACGTTCACCAGGGCGATGTGATGGGCGACGACGTCGTGCAGATCACGGGCGATCCGCAGCCGCTCCTCGGCGACGCGGCGGCGGGCCTCTTCCTCGCGGGTGCGTTCGGCGCGTTCGGCGCGCTCCTTGATGGCTTGCACCCAGGCGCGACGGCTCCGTACGGCGTCGCCTGCCGCGGCGGCCATGCCGGTCCAGGCGAAGATGCCGAGGTTTTCCTGGGCGTACCAGGGCATCGGGCCGGCGAGCATCGCGACCGCGGTCAGGACGGTCATGGTGACCAGTCCGACGCGCCAGGTCGTGGGGCGGTCGGTGGCCGAGGCGACGGTGAAGAGGGCGACGACGGCGGACATCGCCACCGGGGCTCTGGGGTCGCCGGTGGCCAGCTCGACGAGGGAGACGGCTCCCGTCGCCGCGAGGACCGTCATCGGGGCGCGGCGGCGGAAGACCAGGGCCGCGGCGCCGAGCACCATCAGGGTGAGGCTGAGGGCGTTGGGGGTGCGGGCGCCCCAGGCCGCGCCGTTCTCGCCGTGGGGGTCGACGAAGGAGCCGGCGACCATGCTGGCGAGGACGCCTGCGGCGAGGGCGGCGTCCAGGGCGAGGGGGTGGGCGCGGGGCCAGTCCCTCGTGCGCTCTAGGGTGCTCACGGCGTCAACGGTACGGGGGCCCTGCGGGGCTTGGAACGGGTACGTCCGCCGCAGCCCGGCAAGGGTTTTTCGCCCCCGCCGCCCCTACCCGTCCCATCCGTTCCTGGGGGCTGCGCCCCCAGACCCCCGCTAAAAGATTGCGCAGTTCCCCGCGCCCCTTTTAGGGGCGCGGGGAACTGCGCAATCTTTTGCACCAGCCCGCACCCACTCGGCGGCGGGGCGAGGAAAACGCTTCAGCCGGGGATCAGGCCCTCGTCGCTCAGCAGCTCCCGGACCCCTTCGAGGGTGGCGTCGGGGGAGGGGAGGATGAGATCCGAGGGTTCGAGGGCGTCGTCGGGGAGCGGGGCGCCAAGACGGCGTACCGCGTCCAGGAGGGTGTTCAGGGTGCGGCGGAAGCCGGTCTCGTCGCCGCTCTCCATTTCGGCGAGCAGCTCGTCGTCCAGCTTGTTCAGTTCGGTGAGGTGGCTGTCGTCCAGCCTCACCTGCCCCTCCCCCATGATCCGTACGATCATGTCGCCCTCCTCAGGCGTGGGCCCCAGTGCCCCAGCGGGTCACTGCTTGTCGAAGCGTGGCGTGTCCTGGGTCTGCGACTGCGACTGCCCCGTGCCGCCCTCGATCGCCTGCTGCGACGAGGACCCACCGGCCAGCTCCGCCTTCATGCGCTGCAGCTCCAGCTCTACATCCGTACCACCGGAGAGCCGGTCCAGCTCGCTCTGGATGTCGTCCTTGGCCAGACCGGACTGGTCGTCGAGGGCTCCGGAGGCGAGCAGCTCGTCGATGGCGCCGGCGCGCGCCTGGAGCTGCGCGGTCTTGTCCTCGGCACGCTGGATGGCCATGCCGACGTCGCCCATCTCCTCGGAGATGCCGGAGAAGGCCTCGCCGATGCGGGTCTGTGCCTGGGCAGCCGTGTAGGTCGCCTTGATCGTTTCCTTCTTGGTGCGGAAGGCGTCGACCTTCGCCTGGAGTCGCTGGGCCGCGAGGGTGAGCTTCTCCTCCTCGCCCTGGAGGGTCTGGTGCTGCGTCTCCAGGTCGGTGACCTGCTGCTGGAGCGCGGCACGGCGCGACAGCGCCTCACGGGCCAGGTCCTCGCGGCCGAGCGCGAGCGCCTTGCGGCCCTGGTCCTCCAGCTTGGTGGACTGGTTCTGGAGCTGGTTCAGCTGCAGTTCGAGGCGCTTGCGGCTGGTCGCCACATCCGCGACACCGCGGCGCACCTTCTGCAGCAGCTCCAGCTGCTTCTGGTACGAGTAATCGAGGGTTTCGCGCGGGTCCTCGGCCCGGTCAAGGGCCTTGTTCGCCTTCGCGCGGAAGATCATCCCCATACGCTTCATGACACCGCTCATGGGCTTCGCGCGCCCCCTTCTGACGGACTGCAGCTCCAGGTACTACAACAGATCCCACGGTACGGGGTCTGCATCCATTACCGCACTGTTCGGGGACGGATGCGCTCATCCCCAAGGACGACTGCGGACGGTACCGCTCCGGCGTAGGGAGTAGGTGAGCCCCGGGGTCTCCCCCTCGGCCCTCTGTGACTCCCCCGCGCGAAGCGTCCCCCTTGTCCCACTACAGACGCACGGCGTTGCCGGATCGTTCCCCACTCGAACGACGTCCATGCCCCCGAACCCCGTACCCTTGGGTTTTGTGTTCCGTAGCCGTGCCAAGGAAGAGAAGGCCCCCGCCGACAAGGCGCAGGTGACCGACTCCAAGCAGACCCGTGACCCGCAGGCCCCCAAGGGCCGCCCCACGCCCAAGCGCAGTGAGGCCCAGACCCAGCGTCGCAGCGTGGCCAATACGCCGACGACGCGCAAGGAGGCGGCCAAGCGCCAGCGCGACGAGCGCCGTACGCAGATGGAGAGGCAGCGCCAGGCGCTGGCCAGTGGTGACGAGCGCTATCTGCCCGCCCGCGACAAGGGGCCGGTGCGGAAGTTCGCGCGTGACTTCGTGGACTCGCGGTTCTGCATCGCCGAGTTCTTCCTGCCGCTGGCCGTGGTCATCCTCGTGATGAGCATGGTGCGGATCGGCTCGCTGCAGAACATCGCGCTGCTGCTGTGGCTCGTGGTGATCGTGATGATCGTGGTCGACTCGATCGGCATCGCGATCCGCCTGAAGAAGCAGCTCGCCACGCGCTTCCCCGACCTGCCCAAGAAGGGCGCGGTCCCCTACGCGCTGATGCGCACGCTCCAGATGCGTCGACTCCGGCTGCCGAAGCCGCAGGTCAAGCGCGGAGAGCGGCCCTGAGCACGACGTCTTTCTCCGGGGGCGCGGCGGACGCCTGGCTGAACAAGCTGGGCGGCCTGCGTGATGTCGTACGACAGGAGCTGGTGGCCCGGCAGCTCGACGAGCAGATAGCCGCGCGGTTCCCGGTGGGCCAGCGGCTGCGGGTCCTCGACGTCGGGATGGGCCAGGGCACCCAGGCGCTGCGCCTCGCCCGGGCCGGGCATCAGGTGACCGGGCTCGAACAGGACGCGAAGATGCTCGCCGTGGCCCGCGAGGCGCTGGCCGCCGAGCCCGAGGGCATCCGCGGCCGTGTCCGCCTCATCGAGGGCGACGGGCGTGAGACGGGCGTCCACTTCCTGCCCGGCAGCTTCGACGTGGTGCTGTGCCACGGCGTACTGATGTACGTGGCGGAGCCGGACGCCCTGCTGGCGGGCCTTGCCCGGATGCTGGCCCCGGGCGGACTGCTCTCGCTGCTCGTGCGGAACGCCGACGCGCTGGCGATGCGGCCCGGGCTGTCCGGGGACTGGTCGTCGACGCTGGCCTCGTTCGACACGACCGCGTACACCAACCGGCTCGGCCTCGACGTCCGCGCCGACCGGCTCGCCACGCTGACGTCCACGCTCGCGGGGATCGGAGCGTCGCTGCACGCCTGGTACGGGGTGCGGGTCTTCACGGACACCGCCGTCGACGGGGCCGCGATTCCGCCGGATGTGGTGAGTCTGCTGGCCGCGGAGGAGCGGGCTGGGCGTACGGATCCCTATCGGCAGGTGGCGGCGTTGCTGCACCTGTGCGGAGTGCGCGGCTGAGCGACCCGTTCGGGTGCGCATCACAGGTCGCGAAATCCCCCGAAAGGGAGACTTCGGGCATGGAAGCTCACCCCCGGCGCCCTCGTCCGCGTACCTTCCGGTTCGTTGGGCCCGTAGCCGTGCTCGCCTGTTCGGCCGCACTGCTCTCCGGCTGTTCGGACGGCTCCTCGTCGTCCAGGAAGGACGGCTCGACGACGACGCAGGCGGCGGCCCCCGCCTCCGCGGCCGCCGACCTTGAGGACGACTTCCTGAAGGTGATCAAGGACGTTCTGCCGTCGGTGGTGCAGATCCGGGCGAGCAAGGATCTGGGGTCGGGAGTGGTGTACGACGACCAGGGACACATCGTCACCAACGCGCACGTGGTCGGGAACGAGAAGACGTTCAAGGTCACGACCGCCAACAGTGAGGACGAGCTGACGGCGACACTCGTCTACGCCTACCCGGACCAGGATCTCGCCGTCATCAAGCTCGACAAGGCACCCAGCGGGCTGAAAGCGGCGACCCTCGGGGACTCCTCGAAGGTCCAGGTCGGCCAGATCGTGCTGGCGATGGGGTCGCCGCTCGGGCTGTCGTCCAGTGTGACCCAGGGCATTGTCTCGGGAACCGGACGCACCGTCAGCGAGGGCCGTAGCGGCGGCGGTACGGGCGCCACCATCGCGAACCTGGTGCAGACGTCGGCGGCCATCAACCCCGGCAACAGCGGCGGCGCGCTGGTGAATCTGGACAGTCAGGTCATCGGCATCCCCACGCTCGCCGCCACCGACCCCAATTTCGGGGGCAACGCGGCGCCCGGCATCGGGTTCGCGATCCCCGCGTCGATGGTGAAGACGATCGCCGACCAGATCATCAAGGAGGGCCGGGTCACCGACTCGGGGCGGGCCACGCTCGACATCACGGGCCGTACGGTCGTCGACGACAACTACCGGGCCACGGGGGTCGCCGTCGTCGACGTGAAGACGGGCGGCGCGGCCGACAAGGCGGGCATCCGGCCCGGCGACGTCATCACCAAGCTCGGCGACACCCCCATCACCACGATCACCTCGCTGTCGGAGGCGCTCGCGGCCGACAAGCCGGGCGAGAAGACGACGGTGACGTTGATGAGGGGTGGGAGCGAGAAGACGGTGGATGTGACGCTGGGCGAGATCTGACGTCGGTCTGACGTCGGTCTGACGTCGGTCTGGCGTCGGTTCGACGGGTTGCGGGTCTGGTCGGGGCGCGGGACGAGTTGCCGGGGTCCGCCCCCGGCAACCCCGGCACTCGACACCCCGACCGGCCTACTCCGGCTCGGCGTGCAGACTCATCGGCCCATAGATCCGCGTGCTGTCCTCGAAGAGGAACACCTGGTCCGCGCCGCCCTCCAGGAGGTCCTTCCACACCTCTCCGATCCAGGACTCCGCGTCCCCCTGCGTGGTGAACTCCTCGGGCTGCACCGCGGGTTGGACCTCTGTCCCGTCGGACTTCTCGAACCGCCACGTCCATGCCGCCATGTACGCCTCCAAGGTATGAGCACACTGCACAGCGGAAGCCGGACAAGATCCGGCTCCGGTCTGAAGCCTAGTCGGACGCGCAAGACCTGCGGGGACACGGAAAAATCAACCCCGTGGAACTGACTCTGCTCGGCACCGGCACCCCCGAGGGCCTGCCCCGCCCCAACTGTCCCTGCGCGGCCTGCGCGACCGCGCTCGGCGAGAACGCGCGGGCCGCCACCGCGCTGCTCGTGGACGGCACGCTGCTGCTCGACCTCACACCCGGCGCGGCGTTCGCGGCCGCCCGCGCCGGGCACTCGCTGGGCGGCGTACGGCAGGTACTGCTCTCGCATCCGCACGACGGGCCCGCCGTCGAGGTGCCGGCCGGGCTGCCGCAGCCCGGGCGGGTGCCCGACGGGCGGGAGTTGGCGCTGCTCACCGGGCACCGGGTGCGGGCGGTGCCGATGGACGCGCCCGGCACGGGGTACGCGGTGACCGGGCCGGACGGGCGGCGGCTGCTCTATCTGCCGCCGGGCGCGGCGCCCGCCGGACTCGACGTGAACGGCGACCCGCCGTACGACATGGTGCTCGCCGATGTCGTGGGGCGGCCGGACGGCCTGGCGAAGCTGCGGGCGGTGGGGGCCGTCGGGCCGACGACCGATGTGATCGCGGTGCATCTCGACCACGACGTGCCGCCGGGCCCCGAACTGCGACGGCGGCTCGCGGCGGTGGGCGCGCGGGCGGTGCCGGACGGGACGACGCTGGACGTGGGCGTCTACGAGGACGTACCGGATGTGCCGCGCCGCACGCTCGTGCTCGGCGGGGCGCGTTCGGGCAAGTCGGTGGAGGCGGAGCGGCGCCTTGAGGCCTTCCCGGACGTCCTGTACGTCGCGACGGGCGGCTCCCGGAACGGGGACACCGAGTGGGCGTCACGGGTCAGCGCTCATCGAGAGCGGCGCCCCGGCTCCTGGCGGACCACCGAGACGTGCGACCTCGTCCCCCTCCTGACGGAGGCCGGCCCTCCGCTGCTCATCGACTGCCTGTCCCTGTGGCTGACGGACGCGATGGACACCGTGAGCGCCTGGGACGACGCGGAGTGGGCCGACGGCGGCGAACGCGCGCTGCGCGCCCGGGTCGAGGAACTCACCGCCGCCGTCCGCGCCACCCGCCGCACCCTCGTCGCCGTCTCGAACGAGGTCGGCTCCGGCATCGTCCCCGCCACCGCGTCGGGGCGTCGCTACCGGGACGAACTCGGGCGTCTCAACGCGGCGTTCGCGGCGGAGTGCGAGCACGTGTTGCTGGTGGTGGCGGGACAGGCGTTGTCCCTGCGGGGGTGAGGGGGCGGTCACCGTCGCGCGATGATCCGGTACGCGTTGGAGAAGCGAGTGCGGCGGAAGAGGGGGGCGAGGGCGTGGTCCAGGGCTGAGGCAGAGGCCAGGAGCGGGGTGGACGCCCGGGTCAGGGCCGTGTGGAGGGCGCGCTGGAGCGGGCTCGGCGGGGCGGGCCGCCAGGGCGCGTCGAGGTCGGGCAGGACGCGGCCGAGCGCCAGGGCGAGGGCGCCGGCGAGATCGTAGGGGATATGCGGTTCGCGGCGGTCCGTCGCGACGACCTCGCAGCCGAGGGACTCCAGTTCGCCCAGCAGGTTGGGCAGCGGCATGAGGTGGAGGTGGCGCGGCTGGCCGTACGACACCCACCACTTGCCCAGCAGTGCGCCGAACACGCAGTCGGGGTCCGGGACTTCGACGAGGAGGTGCCCGCCGGGCCGCAGGACCTCCAGGGCGGCGCGCAGTTCCTCGCGCGGGTCGGGGGTGTGCTCCAAGTGGTGGAACATGCTGACGACGTCGTAGCGGGCGCGCAGCCGCTCGGCGGTCCGGGGGTCGGTGAGCCGGCCGCGGTGCGCCTCCTCCACCCGCCCGGCCGCCCGCGCCTTCTCGACACGCCGGGTGGCGTCGAGCCCGTCGAAGGCGGTGTACGGGTGGACCTCCTTGGCGACGGCCGGGAAGTGCCCGTGCCCGGTGCCGACGTCCAGCCAGCTCTCCGGCTCGGCGTACGGCAGCATCGCGCGGGCTGCGGCGCGATGGCGGCCACGGCTGCCGCGGGCGCCGAGGAGCCGCTCGACGAGGCCCTCGTGCGCGCCTCCGTGGAGGTCCCGGTGGTAGAAGGCCAGCCCCTCCGCCGTGAGCCGCGGGTTCTGGAAGGCGTGGGCGCAGTCCCCGCACTCGTCGACGACGAACGTTCCGGGCTTGCGCTGCACCAGGTCCGACGTACGCAACCGGGTGCGCAGCCGCTTCGAGCCGCACCAGGGGCAGTCCTCGCGGCGCGGCTCGTGGAAGCGGTCGGTGCCCTGGGCGAGTTCGGCCGCGTAGGCCGCGCGGCGTTCGGCGAGCCATTGTGGTGTGGGGGGCATGGGCGCTCCTGGAGGGGAAGAGGGCCGTACGACAATCCGACACAAACGGTACGTAGCGGATCGCGATCCGGGGCGCAACGACGTGGCGCGGACGTGTTCGATCGGTGCCGGTACTGTTCGGCGAATGAGCTCGCTTAATCTCGACGACTTCACCGATCTGATCGAGCGCCCCGACGGCGGCGTGCGCCGTGACGCCGAGGCGCGCCGAGAGCGCCAGATCGTGCCGCCCGGTTCTCTGGGCCGCCTCGACGACCTGGGTGAGTGGCTGGCGGCGGCGCAGTCCGCGGTGCCGGTGCGGCCGATCGAGCACCCGCGCGTGGTGCTGTTCGCGGGCGACCACGGGGTCGCTGAACTCGGTGTGTCGGCGCGGCCCGCGGGCACCGCCGACCAGTTGGTGCGGGCGGTCCTGGAGGGCGCCAGCCCGGCTGCGATCCTCGCCCGGCGGCTCAATGTGCCGGTGCGCGTCATCGACATGGCGCTGGACTGCGATCCGGACGGACTGCCCGACGAGGTCGTACGGCATCGGGTGCGGCGCGGTTCGGGACGGATCGACGTCGAGGACGCGCTGACGCTGGAGGAGGCGGAGGCGGCGTTCCGGGCGGGCGTCGCCGTCGCGGACGAAGAGGCGGACTCCGGTACGGATCTGGTGGTGCTCGGCGATGTCAGCGTCGGCGGGACCACGGCGGCGGCCGTGCTGGTCGCCGCGCTGTGCGGGACCGACGCGTCCGTGGTCACCGGGCGGGGCGGGCGGGCCATCGACGACCTCGCGTGGATGCGCAAGTGTGCCGCCGTGCGGGATGCCTTGCGGCGGGCTCGGCCGGTGCTCGGGGATCAGTTGCAGCTGCTGGCTACGGTCGGTGGGGCTGATCTCGCGGCGATGACGGGCTTCCTTCTGCAGAGTGCGGTGCGGAAGATGCCGGTGATTCTTGACGGGGTCGTCTCGGCGGCGTGTGCGCTGGTCGGGCAGCGGGTTGCCTTCCGGGCGCCGGACTGGTGGCTGGCGGGGCAGGACAGTGGGGAGCCGGCGCAGGCGAAGGCCCTGGACCGGATGGCCCTGGAGCCCGTCCTCGACCACGGGGTCACCGTGGGCGAGGGCGCGGGGGCGCTGCTCGCCCTGCCGCTGGTCCAGGCTGCGGCCGCCTTGTCCGCCGAACTTCCGGAGAAGTAGACGGGGGGGCCGGCCCAGGGGTTTTCGCCCCCGCCGCCCCTACCCGTCCCATCCCGTTCCTGGGGCTCCGCCCCAGACCCCGTGGGCCGGTTCTTCGGCCGCGGGTGGATGGGGGCTGGTCCAAAAGATTGCGCAGTTCCCCGCGCCCCTTAAGGGGCGCGGGGAACTGCGCAATCTTTTAGGGGCGCGAGGAACTGCGCGACCAGCCCCCACCGTCCCGCAGCCGAACGAACAACCCCCACGCACCCCCACAGCCAAAGAACCCGAACGTCACAAACCCCCGGCCAACCACACCCGCCGCACCCCTCCCCCGCACACACCACCCCGCCCCATATCATCGCCCTTTATGGGAGATGCCCGAATTGCCGCCGTGCAGGGAGGGGCTGCCTCACGGCGCGCCGCCGCCTTCGCCGTCTGGTATCTGCGTGCCGTCACGTTCATCAACTTCCTGAGCGCCGCATGGGTCTCGCTCGGGCAGGACGTACGGCGGCACAACACCGAGAACTACTTCACGCCGTATCTGCTGACGGCAGGATTCGCTTCCGGTGTGTTCACGATGTTCCTCGCCATCACGATGCGGCGGCGCAAACGGGCCGCGTGGATCTTGAACTTCGTGCTCAGCGGGCTGTTCCTGCTGCTGTTCGCCGTCGCGATGGCGTTCCCGGAGATCCGGCAGTACGCGCAGAACTGGATCTCGCTCGTCCTGACCGCCGCGTTCGTCGGCTCGCTCGTCGTCGGCCGCCGGGAGTTCTACGCGAAGGGCGACCGGTCGAACCCGAGGCTCGCCGCGGTGGTCGGGATCGGCGGGCTGCTCGCCAC
This sequence comes from Streptomyces sp. NBC_00775, assembly GCF_036347135.1. Classification (NCBI taxonomy): domain Bacteria; kingdom Bacillati; phylum Actinomycetota; class Actinomycetes; order Kitasatosporales; family Streptomycetaceae; genus Streptomyces; species Streptomyces sp. NBC_00775. The sequence goes on along the minus strand of NZ_CP108938.1, from coordinate 7,884,028 downwards.
CTCGCTGCTCGCGGCGCTTTTGGTGACCGTCACCAACAACGCCCATGACCCGCACCGTTCCACCTTCCTGGACCGCTGGCGCTACGGCACCCTGCGGCTCGTCTCGGTCGCCGCCGACGACTCCCACTATCCCGGGATCGCGACGCCGAACTGGGTCAACGTCACCATCAACGTGCTGAGCACCCTGCTCGTCCTCGCCGTCTTCTACGCGGCCTTCCGCTCCCGCCGCGCCGTCGACCCGCTCACCGAGGACGACGAGAAGCGGCTGCGGGTCCTGCTCGACAAGAACGGGGACCGGGACTCGCTGGGCTACTTCGCGCTGCGGCGGGAGAAGAGCGTCGTCTGGTCCCCGACCGGCAAGGCGGCGGTGGCGTACCGCGTCGTCGGCGGGGTCTCGCTGGCCTCCGGTGATCCCCTCGGCGACCCCGAGGCATGGCCCGGCGCCATCGAGCCCTGGCTCGCCGAGGCACGTGCGCACGGCTGGATCCCGGCGGTGATGGGCGCGAGCGAGGAGGCGGGCACCGTGTACTCCCGGCACGGCCTCGACGCGCTGGAGCTCGGCGACGAAGCCCTCGTCGAGACCGCCGAGTTCACTCTCGAAGGGCGGGCCATGCGCACCGTCCGGCAGGCCTACAACCGGGTCAAGCGCGCGGGGTACAAGGTGCGCATCCGACGCCATGAGGACATCCCTGCCGCCGAGATGGCGTATCTGCTGAAGCGGGCCGACGACTGGCGGGACGGGGCGACCGAGCGCGGGTTCAGCATGGCGCTGGGGCGGCTGGGCGACCCCGACGACGGGCTGTGCGTGATGCTCGAATGCACGGACAAGGACGGGGAGTTGAAGGCCGTTCTGTCCTTCGTGCCGTGGGGGCCGCACGGGCTGTCCCTCGACCTCATGCGGCGCGACCGCGACTCCGAGAACGGGCTGATGGAGTTCATGGTGATCGAACTCCTGCGACGCGCCAAGGAGATCGAGATCACTCAGGTCTCGCTCAACTTCGCCATGTTCCGTTCGGTCTTCGAACGTGGCGCACGCCTCGGCGCGGGACCGGTGCTGCGGCTGTGGCGCTCACTGCTCAGCTTCTTCTCCCGCTGGTGGCAGATCGAGTCGCTGTACCGCGCCAACGCAAAGTACCGGCCCATCTGGGAGCCCCGGTTCCTGCTCTTCGAGAAGAGCGCGGACCTGCTGCGCATCGGTGTCGCGTCCGCGCGCGCCGAGGGGTTCCTGGAGGCGCCGGGACTGCCGAAGTGGCTGCACCGCAAGCACCTGGAGTCGCACAGATGAGGAGCGATATGCCGAGCGTCAGGGGGAGCGACATGGGGAGCGATATGAGCAGCGTCGTGGGGACCGCCGGGTGAGTGCTCTCGCCCGCTGGGCGCGCGCCGAATGGGGACCGCTGTTCCTCACCGTGCGACACGCCCTGGAGGCGCGGCGCCTGCGGGCGGTCCCCATGACGATCGGGGCGGTGTGTCTGACGGCGGCCCTCCAGTTCACGCAGAACCAGTCCTGGGGTTATCAGTTCGTGCAGAACATCGGCGCCGTACGGGCCGAGGACCCGCTGTGGCTCGCCCTGCTGCGCACTCCGCTCTCCCTGTTCGTACCGGCCCTGGATCTGCCGGTGTGGGGTGCGCTGGTGCAGATCCTGCTGGTGTTCGGGATCGCCGAGATCTGTCTGGGCTGGTGGCGCGCGCTCGTCGTCTCCTACGTCGCCACGCTGGCCGGCACGCTCTGCGCGCGCGTCGGTATCGCGCTGGGCCCGCACCACCCGCTGGGCCTGCCCGGGTCCGACGCGCAGGTCGTCGACACCGGGCCTTCGGCGGCCGTGGTGGGCCTCGCGGTGTTCCTCGGCTGGCGCTATCGCGCGTATGTCACGGCGGGTGTGGTCATCGGGGCCATGGTGGTCGAGGTGCTGCTGAAGGAGAACCTGGCGGGCAAGGAGCACCTCGCGGCCATCGCCGCGGTCCTGGTGATGTGCGGGATCCCGGCGCTGCGCCACCGACGTCAGCGGCGTCACCGGTGTTCGGGCAGGGACCGGGCGAGTTCGTCGTCCGGTTTGCCGCCGATCCAGTCCTGGAACTTGCGGCGGGGGCCCGACCAGCGGCGGTCGTGTCGGTAGGCGCGCAGCCAGGACCTGGCCCGGGCGCGCGGCCGCCGGCGATAGAGCCGTCTGGACCACGGTGAACCGGGCCTGGCCAGCCGGATCGCGCCGATCAGGGCGACGAACGGGACGATCACCCCGAAGACCGCCATGCGCACCTTGCCCTTGCTGAGGGCGAGCAGCGCGAAGAGGAAGTTCACGACGACGGTCAGGATCACGCCGCCGCGGTCCTGCAGTTCCTGATCGCTGAGGTCGTTGACGCCGAACGGCGCGAAGCCGCTGAGGACGAGGCCGACGAGGGCCGCCGTGACCACCACGACCTCGACGCTCTGGCGGCCCTCCTCGGTCCAGTAGACGTCGTCGAGGTGCAGGATCAGCGCGAACTCGTCGAGCACCAGGCCCGCGCCGATCCCGAACACCACGGCGCACAGGCAGGCGCCGAACCCGTACCGGCTGCTGGCCACCGCCCCGAAACCGCCGATCACGATCAGCACGACACCGGGGACGACGTGGTGGATGTGCAGGCCACCGGCCTTCACATTGCCGAAGGGACCCTTGCCCGCGCGGATCATCCGGACGATGACGCGGGTGATCACGAAGGTCAGTACGAAGGAGGCGAGCGCCAGCAGCAGCGGCAGCTTCCCCGGCTCGACGATGTTCCGGTACAACCAATGACCCATATGCGAACTTTATCCACGACAGCCGTATCCAGCCGCTGTATCCGCCCTCCGGGCACCCGGGTACCCTGCGCCGGTGTCCAAGCCCACGCCCGAGCCCACGCCCGAGCCCACGTCCAAGCCCACGCCCAGGACGCCCCTCCCCGACGGCCTCCGCTTCGCCTTCGGCACCCTCACCGTGCTGCCCCTGAAGGTGACCCGCTGGGACCGCGACGCCGCGCGCGGCGGAATGCTGTGCGCGCCCGTGGCCGGGCTCGTGGTCGGGGCGGGCGCCGCCCTCGTCGGCGTGGCGCTCCTCGCGATGGGCGCGGGCCCGCTGCTCGCCGCCGTCGCCACCGCCGCCGTACCGGCCGCCCTCACCCGCGGTCTGCATCTGGACGGCCTGGCCGACACGGCGGACGGGCTCGGCAGCGGCAAGCCCGCCGAGGACGCGCTGCGGATCATGAAGCAGTCGGACATCGGCCCGTTCGGCGTGATCACCCTGCTGTTCGTGCTGCTCGCCCAGGTGGCCGCACTCTTCCAGGCCTACGACACCTCGTGGGCCCGGGGTGTGCTCGCGGCCGTCGTCTCGGCGACCGCAGCACGCCTCGCCCTCACCCTGGCCGCCCGCACCGGGGTGCCCCCGGCCCGTCCCGAGGGCCTGGGCGCGGCGGTCGCGGGCACGGTGCCGGTGCGCGGCGCGCTGCTGGTGACGGTGGCCGTGGCGGGCGCGGCGGTGGGCGCGGGCGCGCTCGTCGGGACGTACGACGCCGTGCGCGCCGGGGTGGCGGTGCTCGCCGCCTGCGCGGTCTCCGAACTGCTGCTGCGCCACTGCACGCGCCGCTTCGGGGGCGTGACCGGCGATGTGTTCGGCGGTCTCGCGGAGACGGCGGCGACGACGGCGCTCGTCGTTCTGTCACTGGGCTGAGCTCTGTCAGTCGGTCACTGGGGACCGAGTTCTGTCACTGGGTTGAAACGATCCTCCGCGAACTCACCGATCACACCCGCCCCATGGCTAATCTGATCCGCCGAACAGCCAACACATGATCGTCATCGGGGGATGTACGTGCCGAAGCTTCGCCGTGCCGTGGCCTGGTTCATCGACTTCGCGTTGGTGCTCGCGGGGGCCTCGGTGCTCGCCGTGTTCACCTTCCACCGGATATCCGCGCTCGTCACCGACGTGCCCGACCTCGCCACGCGGAGCGGCTTCGACCTGTTGACCTCGCGCGGCGATGTCGTCAACGCCTCGGAGCACCTCGGGCTCTCGCTGTGGAACAAGTCGGTGCTGTACGTGGAGGAGGCCTTCGGGCTGCTGATCGTGGTCACCTTCCTCTACCAGTGGGCGTGCCTGGCCCTGGCCGGCCGCACGATCGGCAAGGGCCTGCTGGGTCTGAAGGTCAGCCCGGCCGCCCCGCGCCGGGCCGCCCTGCGCGCCCTGGTCACCACGGCGGCGGACGTCGCCGTGTACGCCGTGGCCTGCGTCCTGCTGATCGAGGGTCAGTTCGTGCTGTCGGTGCTGGTGTGGGCGGTGGCGGTGACCATCTTCTTCCTGAACGCGCTGCCCGTGCTCTCCCCCAGCCGCCGCTCCCTCGCCGACCGCCTGGCGGGAACGGCGGTCACCGGCCTCGGGCTCGGCACACCCGGCGCCACGCCCGCCGCTCGTACTTTCTGAGCATCGGCCTCAGCGCGAGCCGGTCGCCTTCAGGGCGTGCGGCAACGTTCCCCAGGGATGGTCGCCCACACCGGGCACCGCGCAGTGGAGGGTGGCGCCCCGCTCCCGTGCCGACGCCGCCAGGTCGACCCCGGCCGGCACGCCGTACACGAGGTGGCACAGCCGCGCACCGGCATCCGTCCACGGCGGCAGACGGTTCCTTCGGTACGTCGCCCACGGGCCCTCGAACGTCACCAGTACGTCGGCGATGCGGGCGTACGAGGGGTGCGGCACCGTTCCGTGATTGAGGGCGAGGGTGCCGCAGCCCAGGCCCCAGGCGGCCCTCGCGAGCCGCCGGTAGTACGTGAACTCGGCCTCCCCCGAGGCGACTTGGTCGAGGAACGCGCCGTCGGTCCCGTACCAGGCGCGGTGCCGGGACAGCTCACGTACGACGTCGGTCATGGGTCTGCGGCCATAGTCCGTGTCCGCGTACCCGAGCACCCGGACGTCGGCCGCGCGCAGCCGCTCGGCGACCTCGGCGAACGCCGGGTCGGGGCGCTCGCCGGGGCCGCTGGCCGGGTTGAGCACGACGGCGTGGAGGCGGGGGGCTGCGGCGATGAGGGCGTCCCATTCGGCGGGGCGGACGGACGGGTGCTCGTAGTACGGGACCAGGAGGGTCCCGGAGGTGCTGGGCAGGCTCATCGGTGTGCGGTCGCCCTCCCCAACAGGCCGCAGACCAGGCCCGCTTGGGCCCCGGCCGCCGCCCCGTACACGATCAGCCCCACCCAGTGCGGGCTGCCCGCGTGCGTCGCGAGGGCCGCGGTCTGGGCGAGCGCCGCGACACAGCAGACCACGGCGGCGCTGGTGACGGCGCCGAAGGACTGGAGCAGCAGCCCGGTCCACAGGACCACGCCCAGCAGGAGCAGCCCGGCGAGCCGGACCCCGCCCGTGGTCGCGGGCGCGTGCGGCCAGAGCGCGGAGGCGGCGAGGCTGAGCGCGAGCAGCGCGACGAGATAGCCGGTGAGGCACTGGACGAGGGTGATCGCGGTGGTCCGCCAGAAGTCCTTCGACGTGCTGCTGGAGCGCAGCCCGGCGAGACTGCCGCTGCGGAACCGGAAGAGCAGCCATTCGGCCGGGCCCATGCTGAGCGTCAGCGCGACCGCGGCCGGCGCGGCCACCGCGGTGTGGGCGCCCGCCAGTACGTCCCCGAGCGCCGCGTACAGCACGAGGACCCCGCTGCCGAGCCCGAACAGGGCGTACGGCAGGGATCCGGTGAGCCAGGGGGCGGCGGCCACCGGCCCCTGCGCGTCCGGTCGCGCCGACCCGTCCGCGGCACCCCGCAGGTTCCCGAACGGCAGCAGCGCGGTGAGACCCGCGCCCCAGCTCCCCTGCCCCACATCCCTTACCGCGGGCGCCACTTCGAGCAGGGCGAGCAGCGCGACCGCCGCGAGCGAGCCCAGCAGCAGGACCGCTCTCGCGAGGTCGGGCACCGGGTGGACCAGGGCCAGGACCGCGCCCGCCGCCATGGGTGACAGGACGCCGAGCAGGGCCCGTTCGCGGCCCATGACCAGCAGGACGGTGGCCGCGCCCAGATAGCAGGACTGTCCGGCGGCGAAGGCGACCGCGGTGCCCGGGTGGGTCGTGCCCGCCGCGGCGAGGGCGACCAGGGAGCCGAGCAGCACACCCACCGGCGCTCCGACGAGCAGTGCGCGGCGGGCGGCCGAGCGGTCGCCAAGGCCCAGCCAGGAGTACGCCCGGTGGGCCAGCCCCTGGTTCCAGGTCCAGCCGCACAGCGCACCGGCGAGCAGCGGGACGGTCCCGGCAGGGAGCCCGAACCCGCCCTTCGGGCCCGCGAGGAGCGGCGCCCCCAGCACGTATCCGAGGCCAGGGAGAGCGAAGACCACACCCCGCAACAGGCAGCCCAGCAGGCCGAGTCGCCAGGGGTCGTGGGCCGGCCCCGCAGGCTCGGGGTAGTGACGCTCGACCCGTTCGTACAGCTCCTCCGCGAGGGCGAAGGAGTTCTTGACGCCGTAGCGCCGGCGTATCTGGTCGTCCGACATGCCGTCGGATTCGAGGAGTGCGGCTATCTCGTCGGGGTGGACGGCCGCGGCGATGAACTCACCGAGCCGCTCGGCGAGTTCCTCGATCGGGTCGGGCTGCGCCCAGTTGGGCGGGCGGCGCTGCCGGGGCACGTACGGGAGGGTGTCCTCGTAGGTGCCGGGCGGCATCCGCAGGGAACCGCTCACCAGCCGGTCCCGTCCGTGGCGACCGCCTGGTACCAGGGGTCGCGCAGTTCGAGGGTCCAGTCGGCGACGGTCTCGACGGTGGGCTCGTACACCTCGGGCAGGCCCGCCAGCTCCTGGTAGATCGTCCGGAAGGCATCCACGGAACGGCGCAGGGTGAACCGGTCGATGACGCGCTGACGCGCCAACTCCCCCAACTTCAGGCGCCGTTCGTCGTCGCGCAGCAGAGTGAGTGCGGCGGCGGCCATTTTCTCCGGTTCGCGCGGCGGCACCACGATGCCCGTGTCGCCGACCGCCTCGCGCACTCCGCCGACGTCGGTCGACACCGTCGTACGGCCGCAGGACATCGCCTCGATGATCGAGAACGGGAAGCCCTCCGAGATGGAGGAGAGCATCACCACATGACCCGCCGCGTAGGCGCGCCACACCTCGCTGATGCGGCCCTCGAAGGTCAGGCCGTCCGTGACACCCAGTTCGGCGGCGAGCTTCTCCAGCCGGGTCCGGTACGCCTCCCCGCCGGGCGGCACCGGGCCGAACAGGCGCAGCCGGGTCTCGGGCATCTCGGCGCGCACCATGCCGTACGCGCGCAGCAGTGTTTCGAGGTCCTTGATGGGGTCGACGCGGCCGCACCAGGTGAGGGTGGGGACGGCCGGTTCGGGGCCCGCGTGCGGGAAGGCGTGCGGGTCGACGCCGTTGTAGACCGTGCGGATCCGGTCGGAGTCGGCGCCGCCGCGCTCCTCCCAGCGGCGGTTGTACTGGTTGCAGGGGGTGATCAGGTCGGCCGCCCGGTAGCCCAGCGAGTTCAGCTCGCGGTAGAAGCCGAGCATGAACGCCTTGACGGGCCAGCGCTGTTCGCCGCTGCGGTAGCCGAGGTAGCGCTCGCGCAGATAGATGCCGTGCTCGGTGAGCAGGAACGGGACCCCGTCGAGGTGGTGTGCGGCGAGGGCGGGCAGGGTGGCGAGGCCGCTGCTGACCGCGTGCGCCACGGAGTCCTCGGGGATCCGGACGCCGAGCGGGCGCAGCGCGTGTTCCAGCAGGTCGGTGGCGGTGAGCGCGTCGTGCACGGTGGGCCGGGCGGCGGCCGTGGGCAGATGCGGCATCGACCAGATCCACATCAGCGAACGCAGCGCGGTCTCGGTGCGCAGCGCCGCCGACAGCCGTCCGTCGCGGGCGAGTTGGGCGAGCTCGTACAGCGCCTCGCCGAAGTCGCCGTGCGCGTCCGGGTCGAGGAAGGCGAGCAGGAAGCGTTCGTAGGTGTCGGTGAAACGACGGCGGGCCCGGCCCAGCGGCGCCCGTGCGCGCCCCGGCCGCGGGCCCCAGGTCGGCACGGAGGTGTGCCGGTAGACGTTGGGCGGCAGCTCCCAGGTCACGGGTTCGCGGCCGCTGCCGGTGAGCGAGACGATGTGGAAGTCGACCTCCGGCATGCCCTTCACGAGCTGGTCGCACCAGGTGCTGACCCCGCCGTGGACATGCGGATAGGTGCCTTCGGTGAGCATGGTGACATGACGGCCGTTGCGCATCACGCGCGTTCCCCCTGTGACTGTTTCTTCCCGGAGGGCCACCCCCGGACCCCCGGTTCAACTACGGCTCAGCACGCACCCCAGCCGGTCACGGCCGGGGTGCGCGTCGTGCGGCTGAGCTGCCCGTGCCCTACGCGGGCAGGGTCAGCTTGAGAGCGGACTGCAGGAGCTCCGGCGTGGTCCAGGCCGAGCGCTCACCCGCGTACGGCGTTCCGAACGCGGTGGTGCCGAGCAGGAGTTGCTTCTTGGTCCCTTCGGGTGCGGTCACCGGGATCTGGGTCCCGGACGGGGCGGTGACGGTGACGGTGGTGCCGACGCGGTACGCCGTGACCTTGCCGTTCGCGACGGCCGTCTGCCAGGCGGTTCGGCGCTGCAGCTCGGTGCCGGTCGCACTCTGCCGGGGGTTCACCAGCGGGGTGTTGTCGGCGTAGAGCGCCTTGTAGTCGCCGAGCACCTTGTCCAGGACCGGGTAGAGGATGCGCTCCTCGGCCAGGTTGGACTGGTGGACGTAGTGCGGTCGCGGATCGTTGGTGATGACGTGCCCGAGGGCGGTGTGCGCCTCCAGCGGGACGATGTACGCCGCATAGCCGGTGGCGGTGTCCAGCGGCGCCGGCAGGCACGTGGAGGTCGCGTTGTTCTCGCAGATGCCGCTGCCGCCGTCGGCCCTGGAGGTGTAGATCCAGTTGTACTCGTCGGCCATCTCGGCCGCCGTACCGGCGTTGTAGTACACGTTCATCGGATAGCGGGGCACGGTCAGCGCGTTGCCGACCGAACGCTGGGCGGGTTCACGGGAGTTGTCGGAACCCGTCCACTTGATGCCGCCCGCCGCGAGGGCGCCCGCGAGGTTCGGGTTGTCGTCGGGCTGCTGGGGCAGCGTCTTCAGGCCCGAGTGCTCACCGGTGACCAGTTCGGTCCGGTCGAGCGGAAGGCCCTTCTGGACACCCCAGTTGTAGTTGTCGGAGATCTCGCCGGAGATGTCGGCGCGGCTCGTCCACTGGGTGGTTCCGTCGGCGTTCTTCCTGCACTGCCAGGGGACCACGGTGACGTCCTGGAGGCAGCCGAGGAACAGGTGCGTGTAGGTGTGGTTCACCCAGCGGTACTTGGCCTTGTCGGCGAGCAGCTGGGTGGCGAGCGCGTCGGTGCCGCCGTTCTCGGTCTTCCACACCTCACCGGAGCCCGCGTTGTAGACCATGTCCAGGGTGAAACCGTTGGCCTGCTCCCACTGGGCCGCGTACTGCGCGTCGGCCGCCGTCATCCGGATGTCGGTGGTCGTGGCGCCGCCGGACTGGCAGTCGTAGTCGCCCGGTGTGCAGTTGTCGGTGGTGTCCCAGCGGGCGTCGGGCGCGAAGACGTCGTCGACATGCACCGAGAAGTAGTTGCGGTTCTGCCCGAGGTGTACGCCTTGGGTCAGCCATTCGACGACACCGCGGGCAAGGACCCGGAACTGCTGCTGGTACTGGTTGTACGCGAAGGTCAGCACGAGTTCGCGGCGCCCGTCGTGCGCGTACTCGCCGAGCAGGGTGCCACCCGTGGGCGCGTCGAGATAGCTGGTGAACCCGTCCCTCGGGTGGGCCGCGTAACCGTAGCTCTCCTGCACCGACGGGTCGTTGTCCTCGAAGGTCAGCGGCCCGTCGAGGTAGCCGAAGGCGCCCGCCCGGCCGGCCGCGGTGACCTGGGTGCGCGCCCCGTCCAGCACGCCCGACCAGCCGCCGTTCTGGTCGGTGTAGTCGAGACCGACCTCCGGATGGGCCCAGGTGTAGGCGTCGACCTGCGGAATGCCGTACGTCTTCTCGTACGTCTCCAGGGCGGTCCGCTCGGCCGAACCCGGGGCGAACGGTGCCTCGTTCGGCAGGACGACACCCTGGTACTTGGCCCGCGGGGTGCCGTTCACCGTGTCGCTCAGGAACGCGGTGTCGATGACCGGGCGGCTCGTGTCGCCCAGATTGACGGTGGTGTACGGGATGCCGGTGCTCTTCAGCTCGGCGGTGATGGCCCCGACCTGGCCGGCGCCGTTGTCGATGACCAGGACCTTGAGATCGATGCGCGGCGTGGTCGCGGCGGACGCGCCGGGCGCTCCCAGGCCCAGCACCGGCAGGCTCGCGGCCGCTAAGACAGCGGCCGTGTTTCTCCATCTGCGCGTGGCACGCGCCATTTTCTGTCCCTCCCCCTTGAAGATCCTCTTTCGGGCGAACCGAGGAGGATCCGTGGAAATGATGCGAAGCGGTGAGCGTCGCGCTCACCGGAACACGATGAGTGTGGCTCAGGTCACCAGGAGTGAGGGGTGGGAAGTGGACACGACGCCACCGGACGGTGAACGCCCGCAGGAATGAGCGAAACCCGGCCCCGAGCGTAGGCTCGTCCCGGGTACTTACCTCAGCGACTTCCCCGAGACCGCTACCCCGGTAGGGACCGCCCCCACAGGCCGGATCTAGGGTCAGGCGTCGGGCCCGGTCGACCCACCCCACTCGGCCACCACCACTTCAACGGAAGCGAGATTTCACCACCGTGACTGCTCTCACTCTCAGCACCGCCGCCGCGTCTGGTCTGCGGGCCGACGCGATCGTCGTCGGTGTCGCGAAGGGGCCCAAGGGTCCGGTCGTCGCACCGGGCGCCGAGGCCGTGGACAACGCGTACGACGGCGGGCTCGCCGGGATCCTGGAGACCCTCGGCGCCACCGGGGCCGAGGGCGAGGTGACGAAGCTGCCCGCGCCGTCCGGTTTCAAGGCCCCCGTCGTCGTGGCCGTCGGCCTGGGAGCGGTCCCGGAGCAGGACGACACGTTCAGCGCCGAGGCACTGCGCCGCGCGGCCGGTGTCGCGGCCCGCGCGCTCGCCGGCGCCAAGAAGGCCGCCTTCGCCCTGCCGATGGCGGACGCCGCCGACGCCGGTGTCGTCGCCGAGGGCGCCCGGCTGGGCGCGTACACCTTTGACGCGTACAAGGACAGCGGCAAGGACGCCAAGAACAGCAAGGGCCCGCTCGGCGAGGTCGCCCTCCTCGGCGGCAAGCCCCGCGACGCGGCGTACAAGGCCGCGATCGCGCGCGCCACCGCCGTGACCGAGGAGCTCAACCGCGCCCGCGACCTCATCAACACCCCGCCGAACGACCTCGACCCGGAGGCCTTCGCCGCCGTCGCCACGGCGGCCGCCAAGGAGCACGGCATCAAGGTGCAGGTGCTCGACGAGAAGGCCCTGGAGAAGGGTGGCTACGGCGGCATCCTCGGCGTCGGCGCCGGCTCGGCCGCCACGCCGCGCCTGGTCAAGCTGTCGTACACCTCCCCGAAGGCGAGCAAGCACCTGGCCTTCGTCGGCAAGGGCATCACCTACGACTCGGGCGGCATCTCCCTCAAGCCCGCCGGGCACAACGAGACGATGAAGTGCGACATGAGCGGTGCGGCGGCGGTCTTCGCCGCCGTGGTCGCCGCCGCGCGCCTCGGCCTGGAGGTCAACGTCACCGGCTGGCTCGCGCTCGCCGAGAACATGCCCTCCGGTTCCGCCACCCGCCCGGGTGACGTGCTGCGCATGTACAGCGGCAAGACCGTCGAGGTCCTCAACACGGACGCCGAGGGCCGCCTGGTCCTCGCCGACGCGCTGTGGAAGGCCTCCGAGGAGAAGCCGGACGCGATCATCGACGTGGCGACGCTGACCGGAGCGATGGTGCTCGCGCTCGGCAGCCGTACGTTCGGCGTGATGGCCAATGACGACGCATTCCGCGCCTCGGTCGTCGAGGCGGCGGAGGAGGTCGGCGAGGAGTCCTGGCCGATGCCGCTGCCGGACCACCTGCGCAAGGGGATGGACTCCCCGACCGCCGACATCGCCAACATGGGTGAGCGGATGGGTGGCGGACTGGTCGCCGGTCTGTTCCTGAAGGAGTTCGTGGGCGAGGGCATCACCTGGGCGCACCTGGATATCGCCGGGCCCGCATTCAATGATGGCGGGCCGTTCGGTTATACGCCGAAGGGTGGTACGGGGTCGGCTGTGCGGACTCTGGTGCGTCTTGCTGAGCTGACCGCCGCGGGGGATCTCGGCTAGGGCTGTTTTGCGACTGCGGGTAGTTCGTGGCTGGTCGCGCAGTTCCCCGCGCCCCTGAAGGGGCGCTCCAGCAGGCCCCGGGTGATATGTCGCCCGGGGCCTGCTGTTAGGAAGGCTTCACTCGCTACGAAATCCGCACGTTCCGTCTCATCCGGAGCTTCTCGACGTGATGGATCAGACGTCTCACACACCGGCCCGGCGTCTCGCTCGCCCTCGACAAGTGCGAAGATGGGTTCTCGGCAGGACAGGGCCCCCACCACAGGGCCGAAGAAGAGCGGCCGGACACCAGCCGCCGACCGGTCACTGGAGACCGGCGTGGCGCACATGCATGGAGGACGTGACGTGGCGAACGACGCCAGCACCGTTTTCGACCTAGTGATCCTCGGCGGCGGTAGCGGCGGTTACGCCGCGGCGCTGCGCGGAGCGCAGCTGGGCCTGGACGTCGCCCTGATCGAGAAGGGCAAGGTCGGCGGTACCTGCCTGCACAATGGCTGCATCCCCACAAAGGCACTGCTGCACGCGGGTGAGATCGCCGACCAGGCCCGCGAGAGCGCGCAGTTCGGTGTCAAGGCCACCTTCGAGGGCATCGACATCGAGGCCGTCCACAAGTACAAGGACGGGGTCATCTCGGGCCTGTACAAGGGTCTGCAGGGTCTCATCGCGTCCCGCAAGGTGACGTACATCGAGGGCACGGGCCGCCTGTCGTCCCCGACCTCCGTCGACGTGAACGGCCAGCGCGTCCAGGGCCGCCACGTGCTGCTGGCGACCGGCTCCGTGCCGAAGTCGCTGCCGGGCCTGGAGATCGACGGCAACCGCATCATCTCCTCGGACCACGCGCTGGTCCTGGACCGCGTCCCGCAGTCCGCGATCGTGCTCGGCGGCGGCGTCATCGGCGTCGAGTTCGCCTCCGCGTGGAAGTCCTTCGGCACCGACGTGACGGTGATCGAGGGCCTCAAGCACCTCGTCCCGGTCGAGGACGAGAACTCCTCCAAGCTTCTTGAGCGCGCGTTCCGCAAGCGCGGCATCAAGTTCAACCTGGGCACCTTCTTCTCGAAGGCCGAGTACACCGCCAACGGTGTCAAGGTCACCCTTGCCGACGGCAAGGAGTTCGAGGCCGAGGTGCTGCTCGTCGCCGTCGGCCGCGGCCCGGTCTCCGCCGGTCTCGGCTACGAGGAGCAGGGCGTCGCGATGGACCGCGGCTATGTCCTGGTCGACGAGTACATGCGGACGAACGTCCCGACCATCTCCGCCGTCGGTGACCTGGTCCCGACGCTCCAGCTCGCGCACGTCGGCTTCGCCGAGGGCATCCTGGTGGCGGAGCGTCTGGCCGGTCTGAAGACCGTTCCGATCGACTACGACGGCGTGCCCCGGGTGACGTACTGCCACCCCGAGGTCGCCTCCGTGGGCATCACCGAGGCCAAGGCCAAGGAGATCTACGGCGCGGACAAGGTCGTCGCTCTGAAGTACAACCTCGCGGGCAACGGCAAGAGCAAGATCCTGGGCACCTCGGGCGAGATCAAGCTCGTCCAGGTGAAGGACGGTGCCGTGGTCGGCGTCCACATGGTCGGCGACCGCATGGGCGAGCAGGTCGGCGAAGCCCAGTTGATCTACAACTGGGAGGCGCTGCCCACCGAGGTCGCCCAGCTCATCCACGCCCACCCGACGCAGAGCGAGGCGCTCGGCGAGGCCCACCTGGCCCTCGCGGGCAAGCCGCTGCACTCGCACGACTGACCGGCCACCGGCTGAGCCTCAGGTCTCGGCCACCGGCTGTCCCCAGTCACCGCGTCGCTCATGGGCGCGACGACGACCACAGACTTCCGCACCATTCGTAAGGAGCAACAGAAACCATGCCGGTTTCCGTAACCCTTCCGGCGCTCGGTGAGAGCGTTACCGAGGGCACTGTCACCCGCTGGCTGAAGGCCGAGGGCGAGCGCGTCGAGGCCGACGAGCCGCTGCTCGAAGTGTCGACCGACAAGGTCGACACCGAGATCCCCTCGCCCGTCGCCGGCATCCTGGCGTCCATCAAGGTCGCCGAGGACGAGACCGTCGAGGTCGGCGCCGAGCTGGCCGTCATCGACGACGGCACGGGTGCCCCCGCCGCCGCCCCGGCTCCGGCCGCCGAGCCCGTGGCCGCTCCGGTGGCCCCGGCCGCCCCGGCCCCGGTCGCCGAGGCCCCCGCGGCTCCGGCCGCTCCGGCCCCCGCCCCCGCCGCTCCGGCCGGTGGCGCCACCGGTACCGACGTCGTGCTGCCCGCGCTGGGCGAGTCGGTCACCGAGGGCACCGTCACCCGCTGGCTGAAGGAGGTCGGCGAGGAGGTCGCGGAGGACGAGCCGCTGCTCGAGGTCTCCACGGACAAGGTCGACACCGAGATCCCCGCGCCGGTCGCCGGCGTGCTGCTGGAGATCGTGGTCGGCGAGGACGAGACCGCCGAGGTCGGCGCGAAGCTCGCCGTCATCGGCGCCCCGGGCGCGGCTCCGGCCGCCGCTCCGGCTCCCGCCGCTGCCGCCCCGGCCCCCGCCGCTCCGGTGGCTCCCCCGGCGCCCGCTCCGGCCCCCGTCGCCCCGGCCGCCCCGGTGGCGCCCCCGGCTCCGGTCCAGGCCGCCGCCCCGGTCGCGCCCCCGGCCCCGGCCCCCGCGCCGGTCGCCGCGCCCGCCCCCGTCACCCCGGCCCCGGCGCCCGCCGCGACCTCCGGTGACGACGGTGCGTACGTGACCCCGCTGGTGCGCAAGCTCGCCGCCGACAACGGCGTCGACCTGGCCGCCGTCAAGGGCACCGGCGTCGGCGGTCGCATCCGCAAGCAGGACGTCATCGCCGCCGCCGAGGCCGCGAAGGCCGCTGCCGCCGCCCCGGCGCCGGCTCCGGTCGCCGCCGCCGCTCCGGCCGCCGGCGCAAAGAAGGCCCCGGTTCTCGAGGTCTCCCCGCTCCGCGGCCAGACCGTCAAGATGACCCGCATCCGCAAGGTCATCGGCGACAACATGGTGAAGGCCCTGCACGAGCAGGCCCAGCTGTCCTCGGTCGTCGAGGTCGACATCACCCGCCTGATGAAGCTCCGCGCGCAGGCGAAGGACTCCTTCGCGGCCCGCGAGGGCGTCAAACTCTCCCCGATGCCGTTCTTCGTGAAGGCGGCGGCCCAGGCGCTGAAGGCCCACCCGGTCATCAACGCCCGGATCAACGAGGCCGAGGGCACGATCACCTACTTCGACTCCGAGAACATCGGTATCGCGGTGGACTCGGAGAAGGGCCTGATGACCCCGGTCATCAAGGGTGCGGGCGACCTGAACATCGCCGGCATCTCGAAGGCCACGGCCGACCTGGCGGGCAAGGTCCGCGCCAACAAGATCACTCCGGACGAGCTGTCCGGCGCGACCTTCACCATCTCCAACACCGGCTCGCGCGGCGCGCTCTTCGACACGATCATCGTGCCGCCGAACCAGGTCGCGATCCTGGGCATCGGCGCCACGGTCAAGCGTCCGGCCGTCATCGAGACGGAAGAGGGCACCGTCATCGGCGTCCGCGACATGACCTACCTGACGCTTTCCTACGACCACCGTCTGGTGGACGGCGCCGACGCGGCCCGCTACCTGACCGCGGTCAAGGCGATCCTGGAGGCCGGCGAGTTCGAGGTCGAGCTCGGCCTGTAGTTCGCACGTTCGCACGTCGCTCACACGGCGCCCCTGTCCGGAGTTCTCCGGGCAGGGGCGCCGTCGTATTTCCCTCGTTGGTTCTCCCGGCAGGAGCTGCGTCAGTTCTCCGGGCAGGGGCTGCGTCGTATTTCCTCTCGTCGTTCTTCCGCAATCGCCCCATCCCCTGATGCGGTCCGGTCCGGCTCGCTACCGTGAGTCAGTTCAGTTCACATGCGGCCGTCCCACGGGCGGGTTCAGGCCGCAGCGGTTCACGCAACGGGGGGAGCCGCATGAAGCGCGCACCTGTCACTGACCTTGTCGTGTTTCTGCCGGGCATCATGGGGACCCGGCTCGCGGACGCCGACGGCGCCGCCATCTGGGATCTGTCGGGCGGTGCCCTGTGGCGGGCCCTTCGCACCTTCGGGAAGTCGGTCAAGGGACTGCGGTTACCCGCCGATACCGGTGACGACCACCCCGGCGACGGCGTACGTCCCGTCGGCGTCATGCCCGACCTCCACGCGATCCCGGGCATCTGGCACCCCGTCGACGGCTACACCGACCTGCTGGGGTTCCTGGAGCAGAACTTCACCCTGCGTCGCCGACTGCCGAACGACCCGCCGGGTACGGCGGCGAACCTGGTCGAGTTCGGGTACGACTGGCGGCTGTCCTGCCGGTACAACGCCCACCGCCTGCGGAAACGCGTCGCGGAGGAACTGGAACGCTGGCGCTCCTCGGCACCGGAGCGCGCCGACGCGCAGGTCGTGTTCCTCTGTCACTCCATGGGCGGACTGGTGGCCCGCCACTACGTGGAATGCCTGCGCGGGTACGAGACCACCCGCCGCCTCATCACCCTCGGCACCCCGCATCGCGGCTCACTCGACGCCCTCGTCCATCTGGTCAACGGCCTGCGCAAGGGCTGGGGCCTGTTCGGCGTCGACCTCACCGGCTTCGCGCGCTCACTCCCCTCACTGCACCAGCTCGCGCCGGACTACGCGTGTGTTTCGACGGCGGACGGGCACGAACTCGCTTACGCACGCGACCTGACCGGCCTGCCCGGCCCCGACACCAAGCTCCTGGAGGACGCGGCCCGCTTCCACGCCGAACTGCGTCAAGCGGCGGAGGCGCCCGGCCGTGATGCCCGTACCGACCTGGTCGCGGTCGTAGGCGTACGTCAGCCGACGGCGACCACGGGTGTGTACGCCGGCGGTCTGCTGGTCCCCGCGTGGGACATCGCCGGCGTCGACGAGGGCGGCGACGGCACCGTCCCCCGCCTCTCGGCCCGCCCGGCCAACGCCGCCGGCACAGGATCGCTGACAGCCACGGCCTTCACCCCCAACGAGCAGCACGGCTCCCTGCAGAACAACCGCGGCGTGCGCGACGCGATCTGGGGCTGGCTCGGGCAGGAGCCTCCCTTCCACCGGGGCCCGGAGGACGAGGATGTGCCTCCGCTGAGCGTGCTGGCTCCGTCCCTGCTGGAGCACGGGGTGCCGTATGAGGTGCGGGTTTCGGTGCCGGGTGACGTGGAGGGGCACGACGAGCTGCTGGTCGTGGCGGAGCTGAAGCCCGCGGGCCGGCGGGACGGGGCGTCCCGGTCTCTGCGGAACCTTGGGGGCGGGCGCTATCAGGGGAGTTTCCCCGCTCCGGAGGGTGGGGCCTATCGGCTGGCGGTACGGGTGGAGGGGCGCGCGGAGTCTACGGTCACCGCGCTGACGTTGGTGGGTGAGTCGGGTGAGTGAGCAGCGGGTCGAGCCGGTTCAGGGGACTGTTCTTGGCGTGGTGGTTCAGCGGTACGAGAGCACGAAGTTCCCCGAACTGACCCACGCGGCGGAGCAGTTGACCAGCCTTTGCGCGTTGCTGGAGGGGTACGGGTATACGCCGACCGTGGTGGAGGACCCGCGCCGCGATGGCCTCAAGGTCTCGGTGGATGCCTGGCGGAAGGGGTGGAAAGAGCAGGGCGGGAACGGGCCGGCGATTGTGTTGTGGTCGGGGCACGGACAGCTCCGCAACGACAAGCTTCGCCTGATCGTGCACGACACGCTCGACATCAAGGATTCCGAGCAGACCTACGGGATGGACACACTCACGTCCGTCGCGCTGCGCAGCGGTGCGGACCAGATTCTGCTGCTCATCGACACCTGTTACTCGGGGGCAGGAGTCATGGCATCCCTGGACGAGGCGCTGGCCGATCTGGCCGCCAAGACTCTGCCACCGGGCCGGTCGAACTGGCTCGGGGTCGTCGCGAGCTGCCGCCCGCAGGAGAAGGCCGAGGGGCGCGGCGTCCTGCTGGAGACCGTGGCCGAGGTCCTGCGCGACGGCCCCCGGACCAAGAGCTACCGCCACGAATGGAGCCCCCGGAACGGGCAGATCACCGGATCCGCGGTCATCCAGGCCGCCCTCGACCAGTGGCCGGAGGACGAGGGCCAGCTTCCGATTCCCGCTTTCCTCGGACGGGACCGACCGATGTTCAGCAACCCGCGCAAGAAGAAGGAAAAGCCCGAGCCGGAGCTCGTGGAGCACCTGGTCAGGGCGGCACGCGGGGTGGCCCGTGTCGAGGAGGGCTGGTTCTTCAGCGGACGCCGGCGGGTGCTCAGGGAGATCGTCGACTGGTGCAAGGCCAGGGAGCCGGGGTTGTTCCTGGTCACGGGGAGCGCGGGCAGCGGCAAGTCGGCCGTGTTGGGGAGGATCTCGACCCTCGCCGACCGAGTACACCGGGCCGACATCAAGAAACACGGCGCCCTCCGCGAAGACGATCCGGATCCGGGAGTGGGCACGGTGCACGGCTCCCTGCATCTGCGGGGCCTCACGGTCCAGCAGCTCGCGGAGGCCATCGCCCGGGAACTGAAGCTGGACGCTCCCGAGACTCCGGCCGCCTTGATCGCCGATGTGGAGCGGGAGTGGCCCGCCTCCGGTCGGCCGCCGGTCCTTGTCCTGGACGGTCTGGACGAGGCCGCCTCGGACCAGGCCGGCCCGATCGTCGAACAGCTGCTGGCTCCGCTCAGCCGCATGTCGTGCGTCCTGCTGGCTTCTCGGGACCGGCCGTTCAATCCTGGAGCCGAGGAGGCCGGGGAACCGCTGGATCAGGCGATCAGTCGTGTCCTGGGGGTTCGGGCGCGCGCGGTCGGCCTGGACGGCGAGGCGGACACGGGGAACGACATCGCGGAGTACGCCCGCCGTCGCCTCCGGGGTACTGGCCTGCCCAATGAGGCCGCCGAGCTGATCAAGCGACGGGCCTCCGTGAGCCATGGGGGGTTCCTGTTCGCCCAGATGGCGATCGATTCCGTGATCAGGCACTTCCCCGAGACCGGCGCCGAGGAGTGGGAACAGAGCCTTCCGGCGTCCATTTCGGCTGCGTTCACGGAAGACCTGGCCGCCGGGCCGAAGCTGGAGCGGGACGGGGAGGCCCTCCCACACGCCGCGCAGGATCTGCTGACCGCGCTCGCCTGGGGCACTGGGAATGGCATGCCCGCCAGGGGGGTGTGGGAGGCGGCGGCCACCGCGCTCAGTACGGCCGGGACTGTCTATGGGCGGGAGGATCTGGACTGGCTGCTCAACTGCTACGGGCGGTATGTCATCGAGGACAGCGATGGCGTGCAGGCCGTATATCGGCTTTACCACCGGGAGTTCATCGAGCATCTGCGGGGGGTGTCCGCTGGGCCGCGTGCGGAGGGGCAGCCGGGGCCTGCGTTCCGCGTGGCTCGTGCGTTCGTGGATCTTCTGCGGCAACAGAGCGAGGACGCGTCGGTTCTTGAGCATGCGAATCCCTATCTGCGGGGGTCGCTTTCAGAGCACGCAGCTATGGCGGGAGGCAGGGGTATCGCGTTGGTGCGTGAACTTGTGGAGCTGCGGGGGGAGGTGTTCTGGCCGGATCTGGCGAGGGCTTTGGGTGGGCTGGCGGTCTCGCTTTCGAAAGCGGGACAGCGGGAGCAGGCGCTCGCGCCGTCCCGGGAGGCGTCTGACCTTTATCGGTCCCTTACCGAAACCAACCCCGCCGCCTACCTCCCCGACCTCGCCGGCTCCCTCAACAACCTCGCCGTCTTCCAGAGCGAGACCGGAGACCGACAAGCCGCACTCACCACCATCAACCAAGCGGTCACCATCCGCCGCACCCTTGCCGAAACCAACCCCTCCGCCCACCTCCCCGACCTCGCCGCCTCCCTCAACAACCTCGCCAGCAGTCAGAGCGAGACCGGAGACCGACAAGCCGCACTCACCACCAGCACCCAAGCCACCGACCTCTACCGCACCCTCGCCGAAACCAACCCCGCCACCTACCTCCCCAACCTCGCCTTGTCCCTCAACAACCTCGCCACCATCCAGAGCGAGACCGGAAACCGACAAGCCGCACTCACCACCAGCACCCAAGCCACCGACCTCTACCGCACCCTCGCCGAAACCAACCCCGCCGCCTACCTCCCCGACCTCGCCTTGTCCCTCAACAACCTCTCCAATCGCCAGAGCGAGACCGGAAACCGACAAGCTGCACTCACCACCATCACCCAAGCGGTCACCATCCGCCGCACCCTCGCCGAAACCAACCCCGCCGCCTACCTCCCCAACCTCGCCAACTCCCTCAACAACCTGGCCAGCAGCCAGAGGGAGACCGGAGACCGACAAACCGCACTCACCACCAGCACCCAAGCCACCGACCTCTACCGCGCGCTTGCCGAAACCAACCCCGCCGCCTACCTCCCCGACCTCGCCGGCTCCCTCAGCAACCTCGCCGTCTACCAGAGCGAGACCGGAAACCGGCAAGCCGCACTCACCACCAGCGCCCAAGCCGTGACCATCCGCCGCACCCTCGCCGAAACCAACCCCGCCGCCTACCTCCCCGACCTCGCCGCCTCCCTCAACAACCTCGCCAGCATCCAGAGCGAGACCGGAGACCGACAAACCGCACTCACCACCAGCACCCAAGCCACCGACCTCTACCGCACCCTCGCCGAAACCAACCCCGCCACCTACCTCCCCAACCTCGCCACCTCCCTCAACAACCTCGCCGTCTACCAGAGCGAGACCGGAAACCGGCAAGCCGCACTCACCACCAGCACCCAAGCCGTCACCATCCGCCGCACCCTCGCCGAAACCAACCCCGCCGCCTACCTCCCCGCCCTTGCCACCTCCCTCAACAACCTCGCCAACATCCAGAGCGAGACCGGAGACCGACAAGCCGCACTCACCACCAGCACCCAAGCCACCGACCTCTACCGCACCCTCGCCGAAACCAACCCCGCCACCTACCTCCCCAACCTCGCCTTGTCCCTCAACAACCTCTCCAATCGCCAGAGCGAGACGGGAAACCGACAAGCCGCACTCACCACCATCAACCAAGCCGTCACCATCCGCCGCACCCTCGCCGAAACCAACCCCTCCGCCTACCTCCCCGCCCTCGCCACCTCCCTCAACAACCTCGCCAGCATCCAGAGCGAGACCGGAGACCGACAAACCGCACTCACCACCAGCACCCAAGCCACCGACCTCTACCGCACCCTCGCCGAAACCAACCCCGCCGCCTACCTCCCCAACTTCGCCGCCTCCCTCAACAACCTCTCCAATCGCCAGAGCGAGACCGGAGACCGACAAACCGCACTCACCACCAGCACCCAAGCCGTCACCATCCGCCGAACCCTCGCCGAAACCAACCCCGCCGCCTACCTCCCCAACCTCGCCACCTCCCTCAACAACCTCGCCGCCATCGCCCCCGTTGACGAAGCGCTTACCGCCTTCACCCAGGCAGAACAGTCCCTAGGTGCCCACCCAGCCGCCGCGCGCCAGATCACCGTCCAGCGCGCGGAGTTCCAACTCACACAGACAGAACCCGATGCCGGAATTCGCTCCTTGATCGAACTCCTCGCATCGCCCCCACTCACCGGCCCAGATCCCGCCGCTCTCAATGCCCGGCATCTGCTGCGCGACCTCAGCCGCACAAGCACGGACGCCGCCTCTCAGATCAATGACTCCTGGCGCACATCAACCGGCGCAGAGCCCCCGGCATGGCTGAAGCTCCACGAGGCCACCCTCGACCTCGCCATCGAGTGGATCAACTGCCCCACCTGGGCAGCCGCCCGCGCCTTCTGGGAGGAACACTCTGCGCACCTCCAGTCCCCCGAAACCGCCCTGGCCTTGGAGGAACTCGCCCTGGTCTACGAAGCCGCCGAGCAACACCTCCGAGTCGCCCACGACGCCACAACCAACACCCCAGACGCCGCTTTCCGTCCGTACCTCACACGAGAATTGCTCAGCTCCTGGATCACCACCCCTACCTGGGATGAGTCCCAGGCCCACCTCTCGGACCACGCAGAGCATCTCCTGCACGACCAGGCCCTCGCACTACTCAACACCGACACCGAAAGCGCAGAATCCGCCGCCCACTTCGCACTCCTCCTCCTGGCCCGCGAAGACGGAATCCCCACCGCCTACCAATACGTCAGGGACCGCACCCCCCTGAACGAACGAGTCCAGCAGCTGCTAGCCGCCCCGAACCCCACACTCCTCAACGCCTGCGCCCTACTCGAACTCCTCATCCACCAAGACGAGTTCACCGGCACAGTCCACCTGGCCATCTCCGCAGCCCTCGCCGAAGCCCCCTACGACCCCACCCCCTGGCCCACCCCCGACCCCACAGCCCGAGACCGAGCCATCGCCGAAATCGCCACCCTCATGGGCCGCTCCCCCCAACACGCCCCGGCCCTGAACACCCTCCTCCAAAGCCTCTTGTCCACAACAACCACCCCATGACCACCCCACCCCTCCCCCGCTCCACGATCCTCGTAGTCCAGGCAGCCTCCCCCCGAGTACCCGGAACCCGGACGCCGGAGCGGAGTACCGGGAAATGCAGCAGAGCATCACGCACGGGCGATACGGCCACGCCCTCACCCTCGAAAGCCTCCAAGCGGTGCAAGCCCGAGACCTGCCCGACCGCCTGATCAGGGGCGCCCCCGCAGTCCTGCACTTCTCCGCCCGCGGCACCCCCGGCGGCGGCCTCCGCTTCCTCACCGACGACGGCGGAGAGGCCCCGGTCTCCGACCAAGGCCTGTGCAAACTGCTCACCGAATTCGTGGCGGAGGGCCTCCGGCTCGTAGTCCTCAGCGCCTGCTGGACCTCCGAGCTGGCCGCGCTCCTCTCCGAGACGGTCCCCTGCGTCATAGGCACCGGCGGCCCGATCACCGACACCGGCTGCCTCGACTACTCCCGCACGCTCTACAGCGCCCTCGCCCATGGCCGCTCGGTCGGCAAGGCGCACAGCATCGCCGTAGGCGCGGCCGAGATGTACGGCGCGGACCGGCGCTGCCTGCCAGAGGTGAGCACCGCCCCCGGCTCCTACGCCGATGCCCTCCACCTCGTAGCCGCCGGGTATCGCATCCCGCCCACCCGCACCCCCATCAAGCCCCGAGGCGGCGGCTTCCCCTGGCGGTTCCGCAAAACCAAGATCCCCAACTCCGGGGAATCCCCGCCATAGCCGGACGGCCGGGCGGCCGGACAGCCGTCCTCACCGCGACCTCACCGAGGCGTCAGCGCCTTGTCCGTCCACAGCACCAACGTCTCCACCCACACATTCGGAATCTCCGTCTGATACGCAGGCGTAAGGTGCCGCGTCCGGTACGCCTTCAAAACGTCGTACGTCGCGTCCAGGCAGTCCCGCGACCCCAGATCCCCCGTCTCCGGGTCGACCCCGACAAGGAACCCGCGGCCCTCCACCGTACGAACCATCGCGCGGGCCCCGTTCACGTCGCTGGTCGATGACGAGGTGCAGCGGTAGCGGCTGTACGGGTGGGTCGACTTCCCGGGGTAGTGCGCGTCGCGGGACATGTCGCTGAGCATCTGGGCGTACGAGCCCTCGGCGTGCCAGGCGCCGATGTCGCCGCCGGGCGGGGTGTAGAGGGCGTTCGACGGGTTCTCGACGGCGCCGTACTCCCAGCGGTCGGTGCCCGTGATGCGGAAGCCCCAGCCGGTGTGGCCGAACTTCTGGGCGCCGTCCGGCTTGACGAAGACGCAGGCGCCGCCGGGGCCGGCGGGCTGCCCGGCCGAGCCCACCGGGCCTGCCGAGCCGGTGCCGGCGGTGGCGCTGTGGGACGGGGTGCCGCCGCTCGGCTTCACGGCCGCCCCGGTGTCCATCGGCTGGCAGCCCGTCATGCCCACGACCACTCCGGCCGCGGCCGCCGCCAGCGCCCAGCGAAACCCTCGTTTCCGTGCCCGTCCGCTCATGTCATCCCCCTGGTGTTCCCGCCGATGTGCCCGAGGGCGCCCTGCGCGGGAACCCTGTGCAGGGGGCCACACGTAACGGGGGCTCGGCAGTTCAACGGGTGACACGGTCGTGACGCCTCCGGGCCGTACCCGGTACGGGTCTTTACAGGCGCGGGCACTCTGACAGCGTGTAAGTCTCGTCTCACCTGCATGAAAGCGCCCCCGTGCGCCTCTCACGGAGCGGGGTGCGGCCTTATTGTCTAAACGTCAAACGCCCTCGGGGTTCCCGCACCCCTCCCAAAGGAGCCTTCATGACCGCGCCCGTCGTCCACTCGCTGCGCGAACAGATCCGCGAGCACATCGTGGAGGGGATCGTCAGCGGGCGCTGGAAGCCGGGCGAGCGGATCGTGGAGCGGCGGATCGCCACCGAGCTGGAGGTCAGCCAGACCCCGGTGCGGGAGGCGCTGCGCGAGCTGGAGTCGCTGCGGTTGATCGAGTCGGCGCCGAACAAGGGCGTGCGGGTGAGAAACCTGACAGCCGCCGACCTGGAGGAGAGCTACCCCGTACGAGCCGGTCTTGAGGCCATCGCGGCCGAGCTGGCGGCCGAGCGGCTCGCCGAGGACTGCTCGGCTCTGGAGCCGCATGTCGCGGCGCTGTACGAGGCCGACCGGCTGGCGGACGGGACCGGTCAGGTCCGGCACACCGTGGGCTTCCATCGCGAGCTGGTGCGGGCCGCCAACAACTCCGTGCTGCTGCACACCTGGGAGGGGCTGGGCATCGAGGTGTTCACGGCCCTGTCGATCCGCTGGCTGGGGACCGTCCAGCAGTCGTACGCGGAGGAGCACGAGGCCCTCGTGGACGCCTTCCGGCGGCGGGATCCGCTGATCGCCGACCTGGTGAAGGCGCATGTGCTGGGGTGCGCGCCGCGCCCGTGACACGGCCGAGGCACCTCGTGCCGGGCGGCGCGCCACGGCCTCGACACAGCCGAGCGCAGCCGAGCACACATGCGCTCACCTGGGAAAACCCTGAAGAATCCCTGGGAATCCAAGGCACCCGGTGCCTGCCGTGAAGGCACCCCGTGCCGACTTTCGCGATACGAAGAGGTTTTCGGCGTGAACCCTTTGATCGATCATCGATCAGGGGGTTACAGTCACCGACGGGCTCCCACCAGAGCCCATCGCCCTGTCCTGCCAAAGACAAAGGGCACCCCGAAAACCCCTTACCGATGAGGGAACCCCCCTCCGCATCCGGAAGGCGGCGCAATGACCGACCCCACCGCAATCCAGCCGAGCGAGCTCGACCAGCTCCCGGACCGCGACCCCGAGGAGACCGCCGAATGGCAGGCCTCCCTGGACGCCGTCACCCAGGCGGCCGGGCCGCACCGTGCCGCGTACTTGATGCGCCGCACACTGGAACGCGCCGAGGGCAACGGTCTCGCGCTGCCCAAGCTGCTTGAGACGGACTACGTCAACACCATCCCCACCGCCGCCGAGCCCACCGTGGACGGCGACGAGGAGATGGAGCGCCGGATCACCGCGTGGAACCGCTGGAACGCGGCCGCGATGGTGAGCCGGGGCAGCAAATACGGCGTGGGCGGCCACATCGCCACCTTCGCCTCGGCTGCCTGGCTCTACGAGACCGGCTTCAACCACTTCTTCAAGGGCAAGGAGGCCGACGGGTCCGGCGACCAGCTCTACATCCAGGGCCACGCCTCCCCCGGCATCTACGCCCGCGCCTTCCTCGACGGCCGGCTGAGCGAGCAGCACCTCGACCGCTTCCGTCAGGAGTCCGGCGGCAACGGTCTGCCGTCGTACCCGCACCCGCGCCGCCTCCCCTGGCTGTGGGAGTTCCCGACGGTGTCGATGGGCCTCGGCCCGCTCTCCGCCATCTACCAGGCGCGCTTCAACCGCTACCTCACCAACCGCGGCATCAAGGACGTCTCGCAGTCCCACGTCTGGGCGTTCCTCGGTGACGGCGAGATGGACGAGCCCGAGTCGACCGCGGCACTCGCACTCGCCTCCCGCGAGGGTCTGGACAACCTGACCTTCGTCATCAACTGCAACCTGCAGCGCCTCGACGGCCCGGTCCGCGCGAACTTCAAGATCGTGCAGGAGCTGGAGGCCCAGTTCCGCGGCGCCGGCTGGAACGTCGTGAAGTCGCTGTGGGGCTCGGCCTGGGACGAGCTGATCCAGCTCGACACCACGGGCGCGCTCGTACGCCGCCTGCGCCAGGTACCCGACGCGCAGGTGCAGACGTACCAGACCCGCGACGCCGCCTACATCCGCCAGGACTTCTTCGGCGCCGACCCGGCGCTCGTCGAGATGGCGAAGCTGCTCAGCGACGACAAGATCCTTGAGTGCTTCCACCTCTCCCGCGGTGGCCACGAGTCGCGCAAGGTGTACGCCGCCTACCGCGCCGCCCTGGCCCACAAGGGCGCGCCGACGGTGATCCTGGCCCAGACGGTCAAGGGCTTCACGCTCGGCACGGGCTTCGCGTCCAAGAACGCCAACCACCAGATGAAGAAGCTGTCGACGGACGAGTTCAAGCAGATGCGTGACCTGCTCGAACTCCCCATCTCCGACAGCCAGTTCGTCGACGGCCAGGTCCCCTACGGCCACCCGGGCGCCGACGCCCCCGAGGTCCGTTACCTCCAGGAGCGCCGCGCGGCCCTCGGCGGCCCGGCCCCGGCCCGCCGTACGCACGCCCTCGCCCCGCTGCCCGCCCCCGCCGACAAGACGTTCGCGTCCTTCGACAAGGGCTCCGGCACGCAGAACGTGGCGACGACGATGGCCTTCGTCCGCCTGGTCAAGGACCTGGTCCGCGACAAGCAGACCGGGAAGCGCTGGGTGCCGATCGTCCCCGACGAGGCGCGCACCTTCGGCATGGAGAGCCTCTTCCCGTCCCTCGGCATCTACTCGCCCAAGGGCCAGACGTACGAGCCGGTCGACCGCGACCAGCTGATGTACTACAAGGAGGCCAAGGACGGCCAGATCCTCAACGAGGGGATCACCGAGGCCGGTTCCATGGCGGACTTCATCGCCGCGTCCACCGCGTACTCCACGCACGGCGAAGCGATGATCCCGTTCTACATCTTCTACTCGATGTTCGGCTGGCAGCGCACGGCCGACCAGATGTGGCAGCTCGGCGACCAGCTCGGCCGCGGCTTCCTCGTCGGCGCCACGGCCGGCCGTACGACGCTGACGGGCGAGGGCCTCCAGCACGCCGACGGCCACTCCCCCGTCATCGCGGCGACCAACCCGGCCGCGCTGTCCTACGACCCGGCGTTCGCGTACGAGATCGGGGCGATCGTCAAGGACGGTCTGCGCCGTATGTACGGCGAGGCGGCCCCGGGCGAGGACCCGAACGTCTTCTACTACCTGACGGTCTACAACGAGCCGATGCCGCAGCCCGCCAAGCCGGCCGGCCTCGGTATCGACGAGGGCATCGTCAAGGGCCTGTACCGCTTCAACACCGCCGAGTCGGCGGGCGTGAACGTGGCCGCCGCCAACGCCCCGCGCATCCAGCTGCTGGGCTCCGGCACGGCGATCCACTGGACGCTTGAGGCACAGAAGCTGCTCGCCGAAGAGTGGGGTGTGGCGGCGGACGTATGGTCCGCGACGTCCTGGACCGAGCTGCGCCGCGACGCGCTGGAGGCCGACGCGGCCCTGCTGCGCGGCGAGGAGCGGGTGCCGTTCGTCCGCCAGGCGCTGCAGGGCGCCGAGGGCCCGGTCCTCGCGGTCTCCGACTACATGCGCCAGGTCCCGGACCAGATCGCGCAGTGGGTCGAGCAGGACTACTCCTCGCTGGGCGCGGACGGCTTCGGCCTCTCCGACACCCGTGAGGCGGCCCGCCGCCACTTCGGCGTGGACGCCCAGTCGATCGTCGTCGCGGCGCTGGCGCAGCTCGCCCGCCGCGGTGAGGTCAAGGCGTCGGCGGTGAAGGAAGCGCGGGAGCGCTACGGCCTGTAGGACTTGAGGTCCGTTCGGTTCGTTCCGGTTCGGTTCGGATCGATCCGGTTCGTTCGGCGAAGGGGTACGGCAACTGCCGTGCCCCTTCGGCGTCTGCCACGGTTCTCCGCGCTGTCAGTGGTGCCCCGCATCATGAACGTATGCGTGCTGCCCGCCTGATCAAGATGGTGCTGCTGCTCCAGTCGAGGCCGTCGATGACCGCCGCCGAGCTGGCGCGGGAGCTGGAGGTGTCCGAGCGGACCATCACGCGGGACGCGCAGGCGCTGTCGGAGGCGGGGGTTCCGGTGTACGCGGACCGGGGGCGGGCCGGCGGATACCGGCTGGTCGGCGGATACCGGACGCGGCTGACGGGACTGGCCCGCGGCGAGGCGGAGGCGCTGTTCCTGAGCGGGGTGCCGGGGGCGCTGCGCGAGATGGGCCTGGAGGACACCGCCTCGGCGGCCCGCCTGAAGGTGTCCGCGGCCCTCCTCCCCTCCCTGCGGGACGCTTCCCGTACGGCGGCGCAGCGGTTCCATCTCGACGCGCCCGCCTGGTTCAGCGAACCCGAGACGCCCGAGCTGCTGCCCTCGGTCGCGGACGCGGTGTGGGACGACCGGCGGATCACGGCGCGCTACCGTCGCGGGGAGGCCGAGGTCGAGCGGGTGCTCGAACCGTACGGGCTCGTGCTGAAGGCGGGTGTCTGGTACCTGTGCGCGCGGGTGGCCGAGGTCGCCCAGCCGGGTTCCTCGCCCGGGCCCTTCCGGGGGTACCGGGTGTACCGGATCGACCGGTTCACGGCCGTCGCGCCGGGCGAGGAGCGCTTCGGCCGGGACGAGACGTTCGATCTGCCCGGGTTCTGGGAGGAGCGGGCCGAGGAGTTCGCACGCTCCATCCTGCGGGCGGAGGTCGTCGTACGGCTGTCTCCGGAGGGCGTGCGGAGACTGTCGTACGCCGTTGATCCCGCGTCGGCCAGACAGGCGCTGTCCGCCTGCGGCGCGCCGGACGGCATGGGCTGGGTGACCGTCACCCTGCCCGTCGAGTCCGAGGAGGTGGCCCATGCGCAGCTGACGGGGCTCGGACCGGAGGTGGAGGTGCTGTCCCCGGCGTGGCTGCGTGACCGTTTCGCGGGGGACGCGGCTCGGCTGGCGGCGCTCTACGAGTGAGGGCACCGTGGAAGTGCGCACGAGAGAAATACGCACGAGGGAACCACCGAAACGCACAAGAATGAAATGCGTACGAACGCGGTGGTTTTACCTTCGGCATGTGCACTCATAACAATCTGCGCCACTCCACGTGCGTCCCTCCCGTCCAGGCCCGATGCTTGACCCGTGATGGACGAGACGGAGTTCTGGGAGCTGGTGGACACGACCCGCGAGGCCGCCGAGGGCGACCCCGAGGAACAGGCCGACCTGCTCGTCGAGCGACTCGTCCAGTTGGACCCGGACATGGTCCTCGACTTCGCCCGGCACTTCGAGGCCCGCTACAACCGCGCGTATCGCTGGGATCTGTGGGGCGCTGCCTGGGTGCTGCTCGACGGCGCCAGCGACGACGCGTTCGACTTCTTCCGGTGCTGGCTGATCGGCCAGGGCCGGGAGGTCTTCGAGGGCGCGGTGCACGACCCCGACTCGCTCTCCGACCTCCTGGAGGACTTCGACGAGGAGATCGACGGCGACGGCGAGGAGCTGGGCTACTCGGCGGACGAGGCGTACGAACAGCTCACCGGCGTCGTCGCCCCCGACCTGGGCATCCCGCCCGCCGCCGCGGAGCCCGAGGGCACGCCGGTCGACTTCGAGAACGAGGGCGCGCTCGCGGAGCGCTATCCCAAGCTCTGGGAACGGTTCAGGGGCTGAGCCTCAGGCCGCCAGCGTCCTGCGGCGGCCCGTGTCCGACGGGATGTACGCCTGCGTCTGGTCGGCCTTCACCGCGTGGTGCATCGGCGCCGCGTTGGCCTGGTCGAGCGCGGACGCGGTGACCGCGGCCGGACCGAGCACGACCGTCGCGACCGCACAGACCACCGCCCAGGGTCCGCGCGCGGACTTGTTCGTGTTCTGGGTACGACTGCTACTCATGATCCCCACCCTCCAGTCAGTGCGTGTCCACGACACTATGACGCCTGCCTCGGGGTGATCGGTGAGCCGCTTAGGGGAACCCTGTGAGCCCGCCTCGGGTGCTGTCGTCTTTTGTCTTTTAGGGGCGCGGGGAACTGCGCGCCCAGCCCCCACCGGGCCTGCAGACGCATTCAGGGGCGCGAGGAACGGCGCAATCTTGAGGGGGGTCTGGGGGCGCAGCCCCCAGGAACGGGATGGGACGGGTAGGGGCGGCGGGGGCGATCAACGCCCCTGCAACCGGGCGGCCAGCTCACGGATCTCCGGAAGGCGGGCCGTCAACGCGGCACCGGGGCAGCTGGTCATGAACCCGTCGTTGTGCCCCGCCACGGTCGGCAGCATGGCAGCGGTCCCCGCATGGAACCGGCTGAGACTGTTGCTGGACACCAACCGCACCGCGGCCCGCGGATCAACCCCGGACAGCCCCAGCTTCCACGCGGCCAGCGCCGCGATCGCCTTGGTCATCGCCCGCGGCACCTCCGTACCCGCCGTGAACGTACCGATGGCCGCGACCCCGGCGGTCCGATGGTTGAACCCCTGGGCGTGCGCCCCGGTGACGGGCCGGTCCACCCCGCCCGCACGCCCCTCGTAAATGGTCCCGCAGCGGTCGACGAGGAAGTTGTAGCCGATGTCGTCCCAGTTCCGGGCGCCGGTCTGGCCGGCGTAGAGGTAGCGGATGATGCGGGGCGCGTCGGCGCAGGCGTACCCGTTCGGCGAGTCGGTGTGGTGGACGAAGATCGCGACGACCCGGTCGTCGTACCGGGGTGCCGGCTGGGGGTGCGCGCGTGCGGTCGCCGCGTCCAGCCAGCGCGACCGCGGCACGATGGCCGGCCGGGCAGCCGGATGCACGGCCACGGCGGGCCGGGCGGCGACCGGCGGCCGGGCGGGGTGGGCCCCCGTACGGTCCACCCCGGCCGCGCACATCACCAGCGCCATCACGGCGACGAACCCGGGCACGCACCCGAGCGCCACCAGGACCGCCCGCGGCAGCCGCACACGCCACGGGAACCACGCCGGCCGCGAACTCCACAGCCGCCGCACGGCACGAGGCACTCGCCCCGCACCGCCCGGTCGTGCCCCCCGCGTCTTCC
Source organism: Streptomyces sp. NBC_00775 (assembly GCF_036347135.1). Taxonomy (NCBI): domain Bacteria; kingdom Bacillati; phylum Actinomycetota; class Actinomycetes; order Kitasatosporales; family Streptomycetaceae; genus Streptomyces; species Streptomyces sp. NBC_00775. The sequence goes on along the minus strand of NZ_CP108938.1, from coordinate 7,852,886 downwards.
GGAAGACACGCATGGACTCACCCTGGCCCCGATCCGCCACATCCGCGATGTGTGGTGTGCCACCTGGTGGAACCATCGTCCCGGTCCGGGACGTTTTTACAGTTCCACGCACGTGTGGAGCTCTCCGGTCGGCCGCCGGCCGGACACGCGCGCGTGCTTGATCACTGGGCCCGCCCCACGCGTACTAAGGGGCCCGAGAGAAAGGCGGCTCCGTGGACGTGCTCGACCTCCTGCTGATGCTGGTGATCCTGGTCTACGCGGCGTCCGGCTACCGCCGCGGCCTGGTCGCCGGCTGTGTCTCGCTGGCCGGTTTCGTGGGCGGCGCCGTCATCGGCGTATGGGTGCTGCCCTGGATGATGGACCTGGTCACGGCGGGGACGCCGGGGGCGACGGTGACGGCCGTACTGACGGTGCTCGTGCCCGCCGTGGTGGGCCACGAACTGATGGGGCGGCTGGCGCTGAAGCTGCGCCGCGAGCTGGACCGGGGTCCGCTGCGGGTGGCCGACGGAATCGGCGGGGCCGCGGCGAACACGCTGGCCGTGCTGCTGGTGGCCTGGGTGGCCGCGAGCGTCCTGGGCGCGTCCTCGTCGACCGTGGTGACGCAGTCGATCCGCAACTCGGCGCTGCTGGGCGCGGTCCAGAACGCGATGCCGGAGACCACGCCCACCTGGTTCTCGCGGGCGACCTCGGCGCTCACGGAGGCGGGCTTCCCTCAGGTCTTCAACCCGTTCGAGAACGAGCCGGCGACGAGCGTCGCGAAGCCCTCCGGGGACAGCGTCACGGCGTCCGCGACGAACGCCGCCAAGCTGAGCACCGTGAAGGTCGAGGGCGTCGCGGGCAACCAGGGGCGGGAGGGCAGCGGCTTCGTCTATACGTCCGAGCATGTGATGACCAACGCCCATGTGGTGGCGGGCATCGACCGGCCGACCGTACGGGTGGGCGGGGTCGGACGTCCGTACGAGGCGCGGGTGGTGCTCTTCGACTCGCAGAAGGATGTCGCGGTGCTGTACGTGCCGGGCCTGCGGGCACCCGTCCTCGGCTTCGACGACAGCGCCGCGCGTGGTGACTCGGCGGTGGTGGCGGGCTATCCGCAGGACGGCGGCCTCGACCTCCAGGCGGCCACCGTCGCGAACCGCATCAACGCGACGGGCCAGAACATCTACAACACGGACACCGTCACCCGCGAGATCTACTCGATCCGCTCCACCGTCCGTCCCGGCAACTCGGGCGGCCCGCTCCTCACCACCGACGGCAAGGTGTACGGCGTGGTCTTCGCCCGCTCGACCTCGGACAACGAGACGGGTTACGTCCTGACGGCGAACGAGGTCGCGGGCGACGCCCGGAAGGCCGCGAACGCCACCGCACCGGTCGACACGGGCGACCTCGTCACGGACTGACGGTCACCTCAGACGCCTCAGACACCTCAGAAGTGGGTGCCGCCGTCGATGCGGACCTCGGTGCCGGTGATGAACCGGCCGTCCTCGGAGGCGAGCATCGCGACCACGCCGGCCACGGTCTCCGGTCCGGCGAAGCCCTGGCCGAGCGCCGGGGAGAGCTTGGCGAACAGGCTCCAGTCGGTGTCCTCGGGCAGACCGGGGCCGACGCTCTGCCCGCTGGCACCTGAGCCGTCGGTCATGCCGGACGAGATGGAACCGGGCTGTACGGCGGTGAAGCGGATGCCCTGCTTGCCGTACTCGCTCGCGAGGGCGTGCGTCATGGACTGGATGCCGCCCTTGGAGGCCGCGTACGCCGCCATGTACGGGTGCGCGAACGTCGCCGAGGTGGAGCTGAAGTTCACGACGGCGGGGCTCTGACCGTCCAGCAGGTGCGGTATCGCCTCGCGGATCATGAGGAAGGTGCCGGTCAGGTTGACGGCGATGACCGTGTTGAAGTCGGCGAGCGTCGTCTCGTGGGTGTGACCTGAGCGCAGGATGCCGGCCGCGTTGACGAGCACGTCGAGACCGCCGAGGGCGCCTACGGCCCGGGCGATCCCGTCCCGTACGGACGCCTCGTCCGCGATGTTCACGACGACGGTGGTCAGCCGCCCGGCGCCGGCGCCCGCCTTGGCGACGGTGTCCGTGAGCCCAGCCTCGCTGACGTCGGCGGCGACGACCTGGCCGCCCTCCGCCAGTATCCGCAGCACGGTGGCCTGGCCGATGCCGGAGCCGCCGCCGGTGACGAGCGCGCGGCGTCCTTCGTAGCGATTCATGGCGTGTCTCCCTGTGGGTCGCTCGACGTCTCTCCGAGCGGGGGTCTCCTGACCGGTCTCTCGACGTCGACATACTCAATGCTGCATGCACGGTACGCCTACATGGCACGTTTTGCCATAACGTCGAAACGTGCCCCTCCCTCCTGGCCGGGCGTACGCTTTCTCCCGTGAACAGCCAGCCGTCCCCCGCACCCGAGCCCCCCGCCCTCTCCCTGACCGAGCGGCGCAAGGCGGCGACCCAGCTCGACATCGCGCGCGCGGCCTCGGAGCTGTTCACGGAGTACGGCCCGGACGGCACCACGGCGGAGGACATCGCCCGCCGCGCCGGGGTCGCGCTGCGCACCTTCTACCGCTACTTCCGCAACAAGCAGGACGCCGTGGGCCCCCTGCTCGCGGCCGGCGGCGACCGCTGGCGCGCCCTGCTCGCGGCTACGGAGCCGGGCACGGCGTTGCCCGAGGCGCTGGAGAAGGCGATCGAGGAGTCGCTGTCCGCCCCGGACGAGCACGCGGCGGAGGGCTTCCAGCAGACCCGGGCACTGCTGCGGGCGGCCGTGGACGATCCGGCGCTGCGGGCCGTCTGGTACCGCGTGAACCAGGAGTCGGAGGAACGGCTGATCCCGGTGGTGGCCCGGCTGGCCGGCCCCGACGCGGACCCCCTGGAGGCGCGCCTCGCCGCCGCGGCGGCCACCGCCGCGATCCGGGTCGCCCTGGAGACCTGGGCGGAGACGGACGCGACGGCCGGGGGCCCGGGCTCACCCGCCGAGCTGGCGGTCCGCTGCCTGCGTCAACTCATGGGCGGAATGCGCCCGTTGCTCGCCGAGGGCGAAGCCTGACCAGAGCACTCCGGCAAGGCGCGGGGCGGTGGGGGCCGGTCAGAGAGAACGCCCCATCAGTACGTCATCCACGTACTCGCCGTCGAGCAGGAACTCCTCGGGCATGATCCCCTCCACCACGAACCCCTCGGACTCGTACAGCTTGCGCGCCGGGGTGTTGTGCCCGAGGACACGCAGCGTGATGCGCCGGGCGCCCTGCCGACGGGCCTCCTCCAGCACACCCCGCAGCAGCGCACGCCCGACCCCGGCGCCGCGCGTCTCGTCGGCGACGACGAGTCCCTGGATCTGGCGCACATGGGAGTTGGAGGCGAGAGGCGTCGGAAATCCCAACCGGATGTAGCCGACCACCGCGCCGTCGATCTCGGCGACGAGATGGTCCCGGGGGCCGAACCGGTCGCCGTAGAAGGGGTCGTACGGCGGTTCGGGGCGCGGCATGACGGCGTGCAGCGGGGACCAGGTGTCGCGGTCGAGCCGACCGAGCGCGTCCTCGTCGTCGAGGGTGGCGGTACGTATGTACGGAGCTGGCATGTGGATCACTGTACGGCGGCGGTATGGGACCTCTCAGGGAATTTGCCCGGCGGATGTAGGAGGCCGGTACGGGTGCCGGTACGGGCGCCGGTCCCGGGGCCGGACTCCCAAACACTTCCCCGCTCCCCGCTCCCCGCTCCCCCGCTTCCCCGCTTCCCCGCTTCCCCGCTTCCCCACTTCCCTCGCGACTTTCCCCCACGGCCGTACGGGGACCCGTCCCGAAATATCCCCGGTCGTCCGGGCAGGATGGACCCATGACCGACTCGACTCTTCCCCCCGGTTCCCGCATCGCGATCGCCGGTGCGTCCGGCTTGATCGGCTCGGCGCTGACGCGCTCCCTGACCTCGGACGGGCACGAGGTGGTTCGCCTGGTGCGCCGTGCGCCCCGCGCGCAGAACGAGGTCCAGTGGGATCCGGACGCGCAGCGGATCGACGCGGCGGGGCTCGTCGGCTGTGCGGCGGTCGTCAATCTCGCGGGGGCGGGGGTCGCTTCGCGGCGCTGGACGGAGGCGTACAAGCGGAAGATCCGGGACAGCCGGGTGCTGGGAACGGCGACGCTCGCGGAGGCGGTGGCGTCATTGGAGGAGCCGCCGGGGGTCTTCGTCAGCGGGAGTGCGATCGGCTTCTACGGCGATACGGGCGGGCGGGCGGTGGACGAGTCGGCGCCGCCCGGGGACGGTTTTCTCCCGGCCCTGTGTGTGGAGTGGGAGGAAGCGGCGGGGGCGGCCCAGGAGGCGGGGATCCGCACGGTCTTCCCCCGGACCGGGCTGGTGGTGGCCGGCAAGGGTGGGGCCTGGGGGAAGCTGTTCCCGCTGTTCAAGGCGGGGCTCGGTGGGCGGATGGGGGACGGTCGCCAGTACTGGAGTTTCATCTCCCTTCACGACGAAGTGGCCGCGATCCGCCACCTCATGGAAACGGAGTCCCTGTCGGGCCCGGTGAACCTGACGGCTCCCGATCCCCTCACCAACCGCGAGATCACCGAGGCCATGGGGCGCGTCCTCCACCGCCCGACCCTCTTCACCACTCCGGCCCCCCTTCTCCGCCTCGCCCTCGGAGAAATGTCCAGCGACATCCTCGGCAGCCAACGCGTCCTCCCCACCCGCCTCCTCGAATCAGGCTTCACCTTCGCCTTCCCCTCAATCGAGTCAGCCCTCCGAGCGGCCTTGACCTGAGGGGGCTTCTTTCGCCCCCGCCGCCCCTACCCGTCCCATCCCGTTCCTGGGGGCTGCGCCCCCAGACCCCCCCTAAAAGATTGCGCAGTTCCCCGCGCCCCTTAAGAGACAGTCGTCTGCGGGTGGGTGGGGGTTGCTCGCGCAGTTCCCCGCGCCCCTAAAAGGGGCGCGGGGAACTGCGCAATCTTTTGCACCAGCCCCCACCCACCCGCACCCGACACACAACCCAACGGGGGCGAAGGGGCAGAGCCCCTGGGGATGGGACGGGTAGGGGCGGCGGGGGCGAGAAAAACCACGCCCCGGGATCCGCATATGCACCCCCATGCGCCCGTGCACGCCCACCACGCGACTTCCCCCCAGCCGTCGACACCCCACACCCTCAACCCGAACTCGGGTATCCCAGACGCCTGTTGGGGGCATGACGTCCCCACCGGCCGCGCAACCTCGAGGAGGGGCACGTGCTAGAGCCCGCACGCCAAGCCGCGACCATCACGGCGATAGCGGAAGACGTGGACGTCGTCATCGTGGGAGCCGGCATAGCCGGCCTCGCGGCCGCCCGACATCTGACCAGGGCGGGTCTGACGACCACCGTCCTGGAGGCCGCCCCAACCGTCGGCGGCCGCATGTCCACGGAGAAAGTCGACGGCTTCCGGCTGGACCGAGTGGGCCGGCTCCTGTCCACCTCGTATCCCGAACTGCGCCGCACCCCGGGCCTGGAGGCCCTGACCCTGCGCACGTTCTCCCCCGGCGTCCTGCTCCACAGCGACGGCCACCACCACCGCGCCGCCGCCCCCACCGCGCCCCGGAGCGCAAGGGGCGCACTCACCACCGCGCGCGCCCTCGCGAGCGCCCCTCGCCTCCCCCTGCCCCGCCCCCAGCGCGCAACCACACGCCCCGGCCCCCTCGGCGGCCCGCTCGACCAGTCCCGTCTCGCCGCCGCGCTCGCCCGCCTCGCCGCCACCGCACCGGACCGCGTCCTCGCCCGCCCGGACCTGACCGCCGCGGAGGCGTTGACCACCCGGGGGCTCCCGGCCCGTACCGTCGACGGATTTCTGCGCCCCCTTCTCGCGGCCCTCCTCTGCGACCCGGCGCTGCGGACGTCCAGCCGCTGCGCGGATCTCGCCCTGCACTCCTTCGCGACGGGCCGCCTGTGTCTGCCGGAGGGCGGCGCGGACACGCTCCCGGAGCTCCTCGCGGCCACCCTCCCGCCGGGCACGGTCCACACGGGCGTCCAGGTCACCGCGGTCTCCACGACCACCGTGACGACCAGGGACCACGGCGAACTCACCTGTCGCGCCATCCTGCTGGCGACCGGGGCCCGCGCCGCCGCCGAGCTGCTGCCGGGGCTGCACGTCCCCGACTTCCACCCGGTGACGGTCCTGCACCACACCACGGACGAGCCCCCGCTCACCGACCCGGCCCTGCTCCTGGACGCCGACCGGAGCGGCCCGGTGGCGCACACCGCGGTCATCAGCCAGGTCGACCCCACGCGGGCCCCCGCGGGCCGCGCCCTCGTCTCCTCGACCGTGCTGGGCACACCACCGGCCGCGGCCCATCTGGACGCGACGGTCCGCGCCCAACTGGCCCGCCTCTACGGGACGTCGACCAACCGCTGGGAACTCCTCGCGGTCCATCACGACCCCGAGGCGGTCCCTGCGATGCCCCCGCCGCACGATCTGCGCCGCCCTGTACGGCTCCTGGCGGGCCTGTACGTGTGCGGCGACCACCGGGACACCAGCACGGTCCAGGGGGCGCTCCACTCGGCCCGCCGGGCCGCCCACGCCCTGCTCGCGGACCTGGGCGCCCAACCGACCCCCTTAGCCGAACCCTTGGAGACCGCCGCCTGAGCCGCCCCGTTCCGGGGCCGCCCTCTCAGCCCAGCGCCGCCACCTTGTCCCGGTAGCCGCGTACGGGCGCCGCGTCCTTGTACGGTTCCAGCCGCTTCTCGAAGTCCCGTACGTACTCGATGGCCCGTACCGACCTCATCTCCACGGCCTGTCCGGCGGCTTCCGCCCCCAACTGGCAGGCCTGGTCGAGCTCGCCGAGCCCGAGCCGTGCCGAGGCGAGCACCACGCGGCAGAACAGCCGGCTGCGCGCATAGCCGGGCGCCCGCAGTTGCAGCGAGCGCTCGGCGTGCTGCGCCGCGGCCCGGAACTGCTGAAGGTCGCGGTGGCAGTGCCCGAACTCGTCGGCGAGCTGTGCCTCGTCGAAGAACCGTGCCCAGTACGGGACTTCGTCGCCGGCCCGGGACGCCTCCAGCGCGCGCTCGGCGCGGACGAGGGACGCCGTGCAGGCGCGTACCTCGCCCAGCACCCCGTGCCCGCGCGCCTCGACGGCGTGCAGCAGCGCCTGCACCACGGACGGCGCCGCCGATCCGACGCCCTGCTGGGCGACCCGCGCAAGCTGCACGGCCTCCCGCCCATGGCCGAGGTAGACGGCCTGGCGGCTCATCGTCACCAGCACGTAGGAGCCGTACGCCCGGTCCCCGGCCGCCTGGGAGAGCCGCAGCGCCTGGACGAAGTACCGCTGCGCGAGTCCGTGCGCGGCGATGTCGTACGAGGTCCAGCCGGCGAGCCGGGTGAGGTCGGCGGCGGCGGAGAACAGCCGCCGCCCGGTCTGCTCGCCGTACGCGCCGCGCAGCATCGGCTCGGCCTCGTGCTCCAGATAGCGGACCAGGGCCTGGCGGGCGTGGCCGCCGCCGTACGCGTTGTCGAGGGCGCGGAAGAGCTCGCCCACCGAGCGCAGTGCGGCGATGTCGCCGCCGGTGACCTTCTGGCCGGGACCGCGCTCGGTCTGGCTGCGCTGCCGGGGTACGGCGGGGCGTCCCTGGGCGGGGACGCGTGCGGGCCCCGGGTCGCCGCGGCCGACCTTGTCGTCGGCGCGCCCGATCAGCCAGTCCCGGCTGGGGACGACGAGTCCCGCGGGGGTGAAGGCGATCTTGCGCAGCTCGGCGTGGCTGCCGGAGTCCTTGCGCCACAGCCCGCTGACGATGTCGACGGCCTCCGAGGGGGTCGCCGCGAACTCCAGCCCCGCGTACACCGGGGCGCACGCGTCGAGCCCGAGGTCCTGGGCGGTGAGCCTGCGGCCGAGACGGCGGGTGAACACCTCGGCGATGAGTGCGGGCGTGGTCCCCCGGGGCTGCTGCCCGCGCAGCCACCGGGTCACCGATGTCTTGTCATATCTCAGATCGAGTCCGTGTTCGAGGCCGAGCTGGTCAACGCGACGGGCGAGACCTGCGTTGGAGAACCCCGCTTCTGCGATGAGCGCGGCGAGCTGTCGGTTGGGGGTGCGCTGCGCGGGTCGTTCCGTCATCTGCGGTGCGGTCTCCTGCCTTCCGGGTCTCTGCGACTTGCCCGGATTGCCTGTGAGCAGCCCTTATGGCCTCGTGAACGGCGCGAATGTAGCGGAGCGTAAGCACCTCATCGCATTCTTCGGCGTTCATTCATCCGATCGTGTGAGGATTGGCCGCCGGGCTGACGGGCATCGGCCGGACGTACAGTGGCGTGGGCGCGTTACGTGCCTTACGAGGGTTTCTGAAGGGCTTCTAGGGAGGCGCTTGCCGTGAGTGAGTTGCGGTTCGTCCGCATGGGATTCGGTGCCGAGGCCGTCGAGTACCAGGAGGCGTGGGACGAGCAGCGCCGGGTACACGCCGCCCGTTTCCTGGACGAGGTCCCCGACACCTGTCTGCTCCTGGAGCACCCGCCGGTCTACACGGCGGGCCGGCGCACGGCGGACAACGAACGGCCCCTCGACGGCACGCCCGTCATCGACGTGGACCGCGGCGGCAAGATCACCTGGCATGGTCCGGGCCAGCTGGTGGGCTATCCGATCCAGAAACTGCCCCGGCCGGTGGACGTCGTAGCACATGTACGCCGTCTGGAAGAGGCACTTATCCGTACGTGTGCGGAGTTCGGCGTGGAGACCAGCCGTGTCGAGGGCCGCAGCGGTGTCTGGGTGCTCGGTGATCCGGTCGAGCAGCGCCCCTCGCTCGGGGGGCTCTCCCTCGACTTCGACCCGCGCCTTCAGGACGAGGAGTTCGACCCTCGCCTCAACGGCCCGGAGTACGCCCCCTCCAACGCCGGCCAGCGGCGCGAGGACCGCAAGATCGCCGCGATCGGCATCCGCGTCGCCAAGGGCGTCACCATGCACGGCTTCGCCCTCAACGTGAACCCCGACAACGCCTGGTTCGACCGCATCATCCCCTGCGGTATCCGCGACGCGGGCGTCACCTCCCTCGCGAACGAGCTGACCCGCGACGTGACCATCGGCGACGTCCTCCCGATCGCCGAGAAACACCTCCGCGACGTCCTGGAGAACGCCCAGCTACTCCCGAGGGTCGTGGAACGGGCCTCGGCGTAGCGCCCCTTAAGGGGCGCGGGGAACTGCGCGAACGGCCCCCACCGGCCCGCAGCCGACACACAGCCGAACGGGGTCGAAGGGGCAGAGCCCCTGGGGATGGGACGGGTAGGGGCGGCGGGGGCGAAGAAACCCTTCGGGAATGCACCCCCGTTCCCGAAGGTTGCCCACCGCGGGGAGTGAGAACCGCACGGGCGTACGCTGGTGTACGCCGAAGAATCGAAGCTACAGGGAGCCGATGTGTCCGCAGTCGCACCCGACGGACGCAAGATGCTGCGCCTGGAGGTCCGGAACGCCCAGACCCCCATCGAGCGCAAGCCCGAGTGGATCAAGACCCGGGCGAAAATGGGTCCCGAGTACACGAAGATGCAGAGCCTCGTGAAGAGCGAGGGCCTGCACACGGTCTGCCAGGAGGCGGGCTGCCCCAACATCTACGAATGCTGGGAAGACCGCGAGGCGACCTTCCTGATCGGCGGTGACCAGTGCACGAGGCGCTGCGACTTCTGCCAGATCGACACGGGCAAGCCCGAGGCCCTCGACCGTGACGAGCCCCGCCGCGTGGGCGAGTCCGTCGTGACGATGGACCTGAACTACGCGACCATCACCGGCGTCGCCCGCGACGACCTGGAGGACGGCGGCGCCTGGCTGTACGCCGAGACGGTCCGCCAGATCCACGCGCAGACGGCGGCCCGCGAGGCCGGCCGCACCAAGGTCGAGCTGCTCGCCCCCGACTTCAACGCCGAACCCGACCAGCTCGCCGAGGTCTTCTCCTCGCGCCCCGAGGTCTTCGCGCACAACGTCGAGACGGTCCCGCGGATCTTCAAGCGCATCCGCCCCGGCTTCCGCTACGAGCGCTCGCTCAAGGTCATCACCGAGGCCCGAGACTACGGTCTGGTCACGAAGTCGAACCTGATCCTCGGCATGGGCGAGACCCGCGAGGAGGTCAGCGAGGCGCTCCAGCAGCTGCACGACGCGGGCTGCGAGCTCATCACGATCACGCAGTACCTGCGCCCCTCCGTGCGCCACCACCCCGTGGAGCGCTGGGTCAAGCCGCAGGAGTTCGTGGAGCTGAAGGAGGAGGCCGAGGAGATCGGCTTCTCCGGTGTCATGTCGGGCCCGCTGGTCCGATCCTCGTACCGCGCCGGCCGCCTGTACCAGATGGCCGTCGAGAAGCGAGGCGCGTACATCGCCTCGCAGGCGGTCTGACACGCCGCAGGACACGAGTCGAACACAGAAGCGGTGGCACTGAGTGCCACCGCTTCTGTGTGAATCCGCGCACAAGCAACTCCCCCTTCGCAACGGCCCCTTCGACGCCGTTCGGACCGTCCCCGCAGCTGGGGACACCATCAGGACCGCGTCAGCGTGCGAACCGGCCGCATCAAGGTTTCATTGGTGTTTGACCGGTCGGTCACGCCCTGGTAACACCAATCAGTGACCCTGGTCTTACGCCACGTACAGCCCCAACCAGAGCCGCCGATCCCGAGGGGGGACCTCCATCATGCAGGCCGCGCCCGTACGCGCCACCGCCATCCCGTCGTTCACCGATGCACTCCGTGCCGTCGAGTCGATCCTCATGAGCAGCGGCCAGCGCACCGCCCGCCGCAATGCCTGGACCTCCGTCCTGGAGGACCGCCGCCGTGCCAAGGACAGGGTCGAGGCGCAGCGCGTGCTGGAAGCCGTCGCGACGCGTTCGTAACGGCGATGCCCCCGGCGCTCCCCCGGTACCGCGGCCCGCTGCCCCGGCGCTCCCCCGGTACTGCCGTCGTCGGCGCCTCCCGGGCCACGTAGACTTCGTGGCATGGCGAGGAAGGAAACCGCAGCGGACGCCGCTGCTGAACCCGGGCGACTCAAGCAGATCGCCCTGACGTACAAGATGACCCGCAAGGCCGACTCCAAGATCGGTCTTGTACTCGCGGCTGTCGGAATTCTCACCCTCGGTGTCTTCCTCGCGATCGGCTTCTTGATCGGCCACCCGGTCTATCTCGGCATTCTCGGCCTTCTGCTCGCCTTCCTCGCGACGGCGATCGTCTTCGGGCGCAGGGCCGAGCGAGCCGCCTTCGGTCAGATGGAGGGACAGCCGGGCGCAGCCGCGGCCGTTCTCGACAACATCGGCCGAGGCTGGACCACGACCCCGGCGGTGGCGATGAACCGCAGCCAGGACGTGGTGCACCGCGCGGTCGGCAAGGCCGGCATCGTGCTGGTCGCCGAGGGCAACCCGAACCGGGTGAAGAGCCTGCTGGCCGCCGAGAAGAAGAAGATGGCGCGGATCGTCTCGGACGTTCCGGTGAACGACATTCTCGTGGGCACCGGCGAGGGCCAGGTGGAGCTCAAGAAGCTCCGCACGACCATGCTGAAGCTGCCGCGCGTGCTCACCGGCCCGCAGGTCACCACGACCAACGACCGGCTGCGCGCGATGGGCGACCTGATGAGCAACATGCCGCTTCCCAAGGGTCCGATGCCGAAGGGCATGCGGATGCCGCGCGGCGGATCGAAGGGCCGCTGACACCCCTCCTACGAGTCGTACGACGAAGGGGGCGCCCGGAGATCTCCGGGCGCCCCCTTCGTCGTACGACTTCCGTATCCGCCGGACAGGTCCTAGATCCGTACTTCGACGGTGCGGGCGACGCGGTCGTGCAGGCCGCGGCCGTCGCGGTCCCAGATGAGGGGCGGCAGGGCGAGGAACAGCAGGACCGTGCGCAGCAGGGCGCGCAGCGGGTTGACGCGGCCGGTGTCCAGCGCGACCACCCGCAGGCCGAAGAGCCGCTTGCCGGGGGTGAAGCCGACCGTGGCGAGGGTGAAGCCGATCAGCACGAAGAGGATGAGCGGCGCCCAGGTGCCGGCCGCCTTGTTATAGCTGTGCGTGATCAGGCCGTATGCGACCAGGAGGCACAGGCCCCAGTCGACGGCGATAGCGCCGAGACGGCGGCCCGGGCGGGCGATGGAGCCGGGCCCGTTCTCCGGCAGACCGAGCTGTTCGCCGCGGTATCCGAAGTCGACACCGGCTTCCTCCGCGGCCGCGCGGGGTCCGGAGAGCCACGATCCGATTGCTTGCCTGTTGTCCACCCGTCAACGGTACTGCGCCCGTTTTGGCATGCGGACACGAGGGGCCCGGGCGCCCCGGGTCGGTTAACTTGGGCGAAACAAATGGGTCACGCTTGAGAAATCACCCGTCCCTAAGGTCGGCCTCAGCGTGTGCCACCGCACTGGCCGCACGAACGAACTACCACCCCGGTCCACTGTGGGCGGGAGTAGGAGGAGCTGGATGTTCCAGAACGCCGACGAGGCCAAGAAGTACATCGCGGACGAGGACGTCAAGTTCGTCGACGTCCGCTTCTGCGACCTGCCGGGTGTGATGCAGCACTTCACGATCCCGGCGGAGGCCTTCGACCCGACCGAGGAACTGGCCTTCGACGGCTCCTCCATCCGCGGCTTCCAGGCCATCCACGAGTCGGACATGGCGCTCCGCGCCGACCTGTCCACCGCGCGCGTCGACCCCTTCCGCCGCGACAAGACGGTCAACATCAACTTCTTCATCCACGACCCGATCACGGGCGAGCAGTACTCCCGTGACCCGCGCAACGTGGCGAAGAAGGCCGAGGCGTACCTCGCGTCGACCGGTATCGCCGACACCGCGTACTTCGGCCCCGAGGCCGAGTTCTACGTCTTCGACAGCGTGCGCTTCGACACCAAGTCGAACGAGGCCTTCTACCACATCGACTCCGAGGCCGGCGCCTGGAACACCGGTGCGATCGAGGACAACCGCGGTTACAAGGTCCGCTACAAGGGCGGCTACTTCCCGACCCCGCCGGTCGACCACTTCGCCGACCTGCGTGCCGAGATCTCCCTGGAGCTGGCCAAGTCCGGCCTCCAGGTCGAGCGCCAGCACCACGAGGTGGGCACCGCCGGCCAGGCCGAGATCAACTACAAGTTCAACACGCTGCTCGCCGCGGCCGACGACCTCCAGCTCTTCAAGTACATCGTGAAGAACGTCGCCTGGCGCAACGGCAAGACCGCGACCTTCATGCCGAAGCCGATCTTCGGTGACAACGGCTCGGGCATGCACGTCCACCAGTCGCTGTGGGCCAACGGCGACCCGCTGTTCTACGACGAGGCGGGCTACGCGGGCCTCTCGGACACCGCCCGCTTCTACATCGGCGGCATCCTCAAGCACGCCCCCTCGCTGCTCGCCTTCACCAACCCGACGGTGAACTCGTACCACCGTCTGGTCCCCGGCTTCGAGGCCCCGGTCAACCTGGTGTACTCGCAGCGCAACCGCTCCGCGGCCATGCGTATCCCGATCACCGGGTCGAACCCGAAGGCCAAGCGCGTCGAGTTCCGCGCGCCCGACTCCTCCGGCAACCCGTACCTCGCCTTCTCGGCCCTCCTTCTCGCGGGCCTCGACGGCATCAAGAACAAGATCGAGCCGGCCGAGCCGATCGACAAGGACCTGTACGAGCTGGCCCCCGAGGAGCACGCGGGCGTCGCGCAGGTCCCGACCTCCCTCCCGGCCGTCCTCGACCGCCTTGAGGCCGACCACGAGTTCCTGCTCGCGGGCGACGTCTTCACGTCCGACCTGATCGAGACGTGGATCGACTACAAGCGCACCAACGAGATCGCGCCGCTCCAGCTGCGTCCGCACCCGCACGAGTTCGAGCTGTACTACGACGTGTAAGCCCGTCGCACCAGCCGTACGACAACGGCCGTGTCCTTCCTTCGGGAGGGGCGCGGCCGTTGTGTTGTCCGGGTCACGCGTGACGCCCGCGACGATCGGGAAGGACTATGGCCTCGGGGGCGTCATGGGGGGCAGCCGGTGAATTCGGACACGGTCACGGCCATAGCGGCGACAGCCATAGCGCTGGGCTCACTCTGGACCAGTTACGCGCAGACCAGAGCCACCCGGGTGCACAATCGCCAGTCCGTCAGACCCCTGCTGCAGCTACGCCACACCAAGAAGTACGAGGACCACAAGGCGGGCCTCCGGGTCGTCAACGCGGGCCTCGGGCCGGCCATAGTGACGAACACGGTGGTGCGGCTGGACGGAGAAGTGATCGGGCAGTGGGACATCCAGACCATTGACCGCATCTCCGCATCACTGCCGGAGCGGCCGAAGACGTACACCTTGCGCCCCGGTGCCGTCGTCCTCGCGGGGCAGTCCACCTTCCTGTTCTACCTGCAGCACTTCAGCGAGGGCGAGCACGACTGGTTCTGGGACCTCGTGGCCCGGCGACTGGTGGTCGAGGTCACCTACGAGTCCCTGTACGGCGGCGAGAACTTCAGGGCGGTGCCGCCCCAGTCCTGAGGCCGCTCGTTCTTTGCCGTCCATGGAGGCTTTCGGACCCTGTTCATGGGGAGCCCCAGGCGCACAATGGAAAGCGGGACGAGTGCCTGAGTGCGGGGTGATGCATGATGCAGAGCCGGTTCCGGAGCGATCGGCGGCTGACCGTGCGGATGACGGTCACGCTGTTTCTGCTCGGATTGCTGTACGTGGCCTTCGTCGCCGCGTTGATCGTGCTGCTGAAGTCCTGGGTGCTGGTCGTGGTGATCGCGGCCGGGCTGCTCGGCGCGCAGTACTGGTTCTCGGACCGGATCGCGCTGTACGCGATGCACGGGCGGATCGTGGAGCGGGAGGAGTATCCCCAGCTACACGGGGTGGTCGACCGGTTGTGTGCCGTGGCGGACATGCCGAAGCCGCTGGTCGCCGTGTCCGACATCGAGATGCCGAACGCGTTCGCCACCGGGCGGAACGCCGATCATGCGGTGCTCTGTGTGACCACCGGGTTGCTGCGGCGACTGGAGGCCGACGAGCTTGAGGGTGTGCTGGCACACGAGCTGTCGCATGTGGCGCACAAGGATGTCGCCGTGATCACCGTGGCGTCGTTCCTCGGCGTGCTCGCTGGGCTGATCGTGCGGTTCGCGTTCTACTCGCAGCTCTTCGGCGGACGGGGGCGCAAGGACCAGAACACGGTGGCGATCTTCATGACCGTGATGGCGGTCTCCGCGGCCGTGTACGCGATCAGCTTCCTGCTCATCCGGGCGCTGTCCCGGTATCGCGAGCTGGCCGCCGACCGCGCGGCGGCGCTGCTCACCGGGCGGCCCTCGGCGCTGGCGTCGGCGCTGACCAAGGTCACCGGGGACATCGGGCGGATTCCGACCAAGGACCTGCGGACGGCGCAGGCGTTCAACGCCTTCTACTTCACGCCCGCTCTCGGTTCCGAGCCCGGCTTCGCCAAGATCTTCTCCACCCACCCGAGCCTTGAACAGCGACTCGAACAACTGGCCCGTATCTCCGCCGAGTTGGGCGAGCCCGCGGCTCCCGGAACGGCCGGCTGAATCTCCCGGAAAGGCCATCTGCATGGGGTTCCTGGATATCCTGCTCGGCCGCACCAAAGCCGTCGCGCCCGACCTCGATCAGCTCTTCGGGCTGCCGTCGGCGGCCCTGACCCTGCAGGCGGCCGCCGGGTTCACCCCGACCGGGACGGGTGCCGTGTGCTTCGCGAGCGTCGAGGGCGCGGCCTTCGCCGACGCGCACCAGGAGGTGCAGGCGCTGCTCGACGCGGACGCCGGGCGGAGCCGGGAGCCCGGAGGAGGGCCGCCGGTGGAGCGGGTCCGGGACGAGTACGGGTACTCGTGGCTGGTCTCCCGCCGGGAGCCCGATGATCTGCCCGCGCTGGTGAGTGATCTGCACGCGGTCAACAGCGCGCTGGAAGGCAGTGGCTTCGGGCCGCAACTGCTCTGCTCCGTGGTGGGTTTCCAGGATTCCGGGCAGCGGCGGCTCGGGCTCGTCTATCTCTACAAGCGCGGGACCTTCTATCCCTTCGCGCCGCTGGCCGGTGCGGACCAGCGGCGCGACAACGCGCTGGAGCTGCAGATCAAGGCGGCGCTCGCCGATGATCTGCGGGTGGAGCACGACCTGAGCCGCTGGTTCCCGATCTGGGGCGCCCCAGGCCTGTGACGGCCGTGAGCCGAGTCAGTCCGGGCCTGCTGGTTCTGGCGCGGTCCTGCTACTTCTGGCGCTCCTGGCGGCGCGCCTCCAACGGGCGCTCCCGACGGTAGCGACGCTCCCACTTGGCCTGACGGTCACGGCGTTCGCGGTACGCGCGGTAGCTGGCGTCCGTGCGGCCCGGGGTGCCGGACGAGCCCCCTGAGGGGGAGCCCGAGGTGCCCGAGGTACCCGAGGGGGACGCCGTGGACGCGCTTCCCCCGGTGCGGCCGTAACGGACGTACAGGAAGAGCAGGGCGACCGCCGCGAGCCAGAGGACGTGGTTCGAGAAGCCCATGACGACCAGGATCAGGGTCGCCGAGATGATCAAGGTGCCCATGACGGGACTCCTTGTGTGCGTGGATGGCTGGTCTTGATGTGTGGGTGGATGAGTCGACGGGGCGCTGGGGGTGGGCGGCCGTCCGTCGGTGCGTAGAGAGTAGCCCTGAGTCCGCCGGGTGATGCCTGTCCTGCGGAAAGCGGTGTTCAGCAGCTCCGGAACGCATGTCCAGAGTAGGGACGGGGCCCGAACCCGCGCATCCGATTTTCCCCGGACTGCACACTTTCGTGTATCGCCATAAAGTAAAGCAAAGTTGACATACGGCGTGAAGGGATTCCCCCTGGACCTGAGCGCCATGAGTCGCCGTCAGTCGCCATGAGTAAATGAGGGGATGCTCTTCTCCTTCCTTCACGACCACGACGGTGAACGACTGAGCTGCGTCAGCGGCGGAGTTGACGGACGCGACGGCGGTGGCGACACGGCCACCGCCGTCCTGCTGCACGGCGCCGGAAACGGGAGCAAGGAGCG
The DNA here is from genome assembly GCF_036347135.1 of Streptomyces sp. NBC_00775. Lineage (NCBI taxonomy): Bacteria > Bacillati > Actinomycetota > Actinomycetes > Kitasatosporales > Streptomycetaceae > Streptomyces > Streptomyces sp. NBC_00775. The sequence goes on along the minus strand of NZ_CP108938.1, from coordinate 7,836,001 downwards.
ACTGCTCCCGCTCCTTGAGGAGTTCGTCGCGCGCGGCTGCCGGGGCCTTGCCCTCGACTTCTCCGGGCACGGCGAAAGCACTGGCGCGCTACGGGAGTTGAGCCTTCAGAAGCGCTTCGAGCAGGCCGTTTCCGTCATCGACGCGACGGTCCCGGCGAACGGTCCGCTGATCCTCGTCGGGTTCAGCATGAGCGGCCAGACGGTGGCCGATCTCGCGGAGCACTACGGGCGGCGCGTGGCGGCCCTCGGGCTGTGCGCGCCCGCGGTGTACGGCGCGGAGGCGTGGCCGGTTCCGTTCGGGGACGGCGACGGCCGCTTCAGCGAGATCATCCGTACGCCGGACAACTGGCGGGCGGCTCCGGCGCTCGGCGTGCTGCGGGCGTACGAGGGGCGGGCGGTGCTCGCCGTGCCCGGCACGGACAGCGTGATCCCGCCCGCCGTGACCGAGGCCGTGACGGACGCACTCGCCGCCCACGCCCAGTTCACCCGGCTCGAACTACCGGACGCGGAGCACATGTTGGGCCTCTGGTTCCGCGACCACGCCGAGGACCGGCAGCGGTTCGTGGACCTCGTCCTCACCGGGCTCGGCGACCGGGGATGGACGGCGACCCGGGCCTGGGTGGCCAAGCAGCTTCCGGAGGGCAGGAGCGTACGGAACTCCACGCCCCTGCACGGCGGCTGGAGTTCCCAGATGCGCCGACTCACCCTCGACGACGGCACCGGCCTGGTCCAGCGGACCTTCGTCAAGCCCTTCTTCCGGCGGCACGCACCGGGGCTGCTGACCCGCGAGGCGTCCGTCCTCACGCTGCTGGCCGCGCACGACGACGTGCCCGCGCCCGAGCTGTACGCGGTCGACGCCACCGCCGAACACTGCGACCACCCCACCTTGTTGATGTCCTCGCTGGCGGGCGCGGTCCGTCTCGACGAGGAGGACCTGGAGCGGCGCCTCGACCTGCTGGCGCGGCAACTCGTCCGTATTCACGGGGTGGTTGCGGACGAGCAGCCGCGCCCGTATCAGCCGTGGACGTCACCCGAACGCGTCCGTACGCCCGCCGGTGCCCTGTGGGACCGGGCCGTGGACGTGATCCGGCGCGAACCGCCCGCGCACGAAGGGTGTTTCCTGCACCGGGACTTCCACCCCGGGAACGTGCTGTTCACGGGCGCGGGCGACACCCTGCGGATCAGCGGGGTCGTCGACTGGGTCGAGACCTCCTGGGGCCCCGCCGACCTCGACGTCGCCCACTGTTCCACGGCCCTCGCGCTGCTGTACGGGGAGGCGTACGGGCTGGGCTTCCGTGAGCGGTACGAGGCGCACGGAGGACATCGACTGGCCGACGGCGAGAGCCACTTGTACTGGCGGCTGCTGGACGCGCTGGCCTACTCCCCCGACGCCGAGAAGGTCGCCGTGCCGTGGCGTGAGCTGGGGCGTACGGATCTGACGCCGGAGGTGCTGGGCGGGCGGCTGGGCGCGTATGTGGCGGGGCTGCTGGAGCTGTACGGCTGAAGACGGCGGCTGCACCGGTCGGGCGCCGGGAGGGGCGGCGCTCAGACTCCTGGAGCCGCCGATATCACACCGGCCGCCACGGCCGCGCCCAACGCCGCGTGGTCGGCGGCGTTCTGGTCCGCGTAACGCAGCGCGAAGTCCGCGACGGCGCGTTCGAAGGTGTCGGCGCCGCCGAGGTATCCGGCGATCGCGACGCGGTCGCCGGAGCGGGCGTGGGCGCGGGCCAGGGCGTTGCCGCACAGGCGGGCGTAGGTCCGCAGGTCGCGGGGGTTCATGCCCGCGACGTCCGCGGAGCCCTTCATGTCGCGGAGCTGACGCCAGTAGAACGCCCGTCCCTGCGGTCCGGTCATCCAGCCGAGGAAGATGTCGCTCGCGGCCTGGAGCAGCCGCTGACCCGCGACGACCCGATGCCCCGGATGGACGTACGGACCGCTGGGCAGATGCTCTTCGAGTACGGACTTCCCCGCCTCCTTGATCTGCAGGAACAGTGGGTCGTCCGCGTCCCGGCCGGCCAGCAGCACGATGAAGCAGCGGGTGCCGACGCTGCCGACGCCGACGACCTTGCGGGCGGCGTCGACGAAGCGGTAGCGGTCGAGGAGGAGGCGGCGCTCCTCGGAGAGGGTGGAGCGGTAGTCGCTGAAGATCTTGCGGAGCGAGGCCATGTCCGTGACTCCGGCCGGCTCCAGCAGGGGCGGGTCATGGATGATGCGGCGGCGTCCGTCGACGGTCTCGGTGAGTCTTTCGAGCGCGTGCAGGCTGGTGCGGCGGCGGGCGCGGGTGAGGTTCGACTCGACGCGCGCCCGGCGGCGGGCGGAACGGACCAGCGGGAGCAGCTGCTCGGCGTCGATGCGCTCGTTCCAGACGGCCAGTTCGCCCCGCCCGGCGAGCCGCCGTACTGCCTCCCGGTACGCACCGGCCGCCGCCCGCGCCGCGTCGTGGGCCTGCGCTTCCTTGTGCCCGTTCTCGCGGGCGGCCACCGCGACGCTGGCCGCGAGCCGTTTGACGTCCCACTCGAAGGGGCCGGGAAACGTCTCGTCGAAGTCGTTGAGGTCGAAGAGCAGGGTGCGTTCCGGGGAGGCGTGCAGGCCGAAGTTCAGCAGGTGCGCGTCGCCGCACAGTTGGACCGTGAGTCCGGTGTGCGGCTGGGCGGCGAGGTCGGCGGCCATGACGGCGGCGGCGCCGCGCAGGAACGCGAAGGGTGACGTCGTCATCCGCCCGTACCGGATCGGCAGCAGTTCCGGCAGCCGGTCCCTGCCCTGGCGTTCCAGTACGGCGACGGGGTCGGGGCGGTCGGCGGCGGGGATCCAGCCGGCGTGCGAGGAGCGGGAGGCGTTCTTGCGGGCCGCCCTGCCCTGGGCGGCACGGTCCGCGGGAGTGGCCGCGGCGCCGTTCTGGCCCACGGCCATCAGTTCCGCACGGCCCTGGCGACATCGGCGGTGATGTCGCCGGAGAGGGTACGGGTGCTGCGGGCGGTGGCGTCCTTGGAGGCGCCGGCCGCGACGTCGTTCACCGTGACGACGACCGTGTCGAGGAGGTTGCCGGCCGGGTCGCGGAAGTTGATCTGGACGGCGTACGACTTCTCCGAGGAGGCGGAATTGGTGACGGTCACCTTGACCGTGGAACGCCCGTCGGAGTCGGCCGTCACCTGGCTGTCGAGCTTCACGTCTCCTTTGGCGTTCACGCCGTTCTGGAGCTCGTCGAGCTTCTGGCCGGCCTCGGCGGTCGCGGAGGCCAGCGCGTCGCCGGCCGCGGACGCGGCGGACGCGGCCTGGGAGACGACGTCGGAGGGGGTGGTGTCGTCCGAGCAGCCGGTCAGGGGCGCTGCCAGGGCCGTCGTCGCGATCGCCATCAGGACCAACCGGACGAGTGAGCCCCGTCGGCGTATTCCGTGCCTCTGCATCGCGTCTCCCGACGTGCTCCTCGTTCGCCTCCGGAATCCGCTCCTCGCGGTTTCCCCAGTCAAGGCCGTGGACAGGGCGTACGCATGCCGGGTACGGCAAACGGGTGAAGCGCGCCCTGCGGCGTGCGGGTGTTCGAGAGGATGAGGGGGAACGGGGTACTACGGGCGAGCTGGAGGCGGCGTGGCCGAGAAGCTGCGGCACATCGGGGTGGCGGAGCGGCGGGCCCGGCTCGCGCTGCGGCAGCGGCTCGCGGTCGCCTCGCGGGCGGCGAGCCCCGAGGAGGTCGCGGGGTCGCTGGTCGCGCTGCACGGGACCGATCCGGCGACGGTGTATCTGGCGGTGGGCGCGCGGCTGGCGGACGCCGGGAAGACGGTGGCGGAGGTCGACCGGGCGCTGTACGAGGACCGGGCGCTGGTCCGGATGCACGGCATGCGGCACACCGTGTTCGTGTTCCCCACCGAGCTGGCCGCCGTGGTGCACGCCTCGACCGGGCTCGCCATCGCCGCGAAGGCCCGGGCCGGGCTGATCAAGGACATGGCCACCGGCAGCGACGGGCGGCTGACGGAGGAGTGGCTCGCTGAGGTCGAGGCGTCCGCGCTCGCCGCGCTGGCCCGGCGCGGGCAGGCCACGGTGAACGAACTCACCCGGGACGAACCGAGGTTGAAGGAGCAGTTCACCTACGGAGCGGGCAAGAGCTACGAGAGTCCGCAGACCGTGTCGTCCCGTCTGATGCGGGTCCTCGGCGTCGAGGGCCAGGTCGTCCGCGGCCGCCCGCTGGGTTCGTGGACGTCGTCGCAGTTCCGCTGGGCGGTCGCCCCGCCGCATCCCGAGCTGCCGCCCGCCGAGGCCCAGCCCGAGCTGCTGCGCCGCTGGCTGACGGCGTGCGGGCCCGCCACCGAGGGTGACTTGAAGTGGTGGACGGGGTGGAAGGTCACCGATGTGCGGCGGGCGCTCGCCGCGATCGGGGCGGTGGCCGTGTCGCTCGACGACGGGGTCACCGGATACGTGGCCGCCGGCGACGACGGTCCGGTCGCCGGCCCCTCCTCCCCGTGGGCCGCGCTGCTGCCAGGGCTCGATCCGACGGCCATGGGGTGGCAGGAGCGGGACTGGTATCTCGCGCCGGGGTTGCGGTCCGCGCTCTTCGACAGGAGCGGGAATGTGGGGCCGACGGTGTGGTGGGACGGGCGGGTGGTCGGGGGGTGGGCGCAGCGGGCCTCCGGTGAGGTGGTGTGGCGGCTTCTTCAGCCGGAGGGGGTCGGGCGGGAGGCTCTTGACGCCGTCTCGACGGAGGCTGCGCGGTTGCAGGCGTGGGTGGGGCAGACCCGGGTCACTCCGCGCTTCCGGACACCACTGGAACGCGAGCTGTCGTCGGGGTGAGCTTTCCTCGCCCCCGCCGCCCCTACCCGTCCCATCCCGTTCCTGGGGGCTGCGCCCCCAGACCCCCGCTAAAAGATTGCGCAGTTCCCCGCGCCCCTTAAAGGGGTGGTTCGTCGGGTGCGGGGCGGTGGGGGTTGCTCGCGCAGTTCCCCGCGCCCCTTTCAGGGGCGCGGGGAACTGCGGAATCATTTCAGCGGGCGTACCTCATCAGGGCGCGGACCATGTGGCACGTGGTGTCCGACGGCGGGTGGACGCCGATGAGTTGCGCGGTGCTGCGTATCTTCTCGTTGCGGGCCTGGTTCGGCATGTAGACACCGGAGTCGAGCAAGGCGATCGCGAGGCGCATCGCCTTGAGGCGGCGGTTGTGCGTGACGTACCAGTCGCGAGGACGCCCCGGCGGCAGCGGGCGCTTCTCCACGGGCTCGTACGGCAGCTCCAGCAGAACCGCCCTCTTGGACGTGGACTGGGTGGGCAGCGGCTTCAGTGCGGCAGCGGGCACAGGCATCCTCCTGTCGCGGTCAGGGAACCGTCCGGACCCCCCGGCGGCACCCTCGAACACTGCTTCTATTCTACCGCCGACCACTGACAAAAGCCGCTGGCCACAAGGCCTTTGGGGGTGCCGTGACACCAGCGGAACAAGGGGTCTCGCGTAACGTGTGCGGCATGGAGATCTGGATCAATCCGGCCTGTTCGAAGTGCCGTGGCGCCATCAGCCTGCTCGACGCGGAGGGCGCCGACTACACCGTCCGCCGCTACCTGGAGGACGTACCGACCGAGGACGAGATCCGCGACGTACTCGATCGGCTCGGGCTCGAACCGTGGGACATCACGCGGACCCAGGAGGCCGTCGCCAAGGAGCTGGGGGTGAAGGAGTGGGGCCGGGACGCCGGTTCGCGGGAGCGGTGGATCAAGGCGCTGTCCGAGCATCCCAAGCTCATCCAGCGGCCGATCATCACCGCGGACGACGGGACGGCGGTCGTGGCGCGCACCGATGAGGCGGTACGGGACGCTTTGTCCCGCTGATTCCCGTACCCCTTCCCCTGCCGATCCCCACGCTGATCCACGGGCCGTCGCCAACTCACGTGTGACCTACGTTACTTCAGTGACTCCTGTAACCGTTGAGTAACCTCGTTCGGTATCTCGTACCTAGCGGCGTAACGCTCCCCCCGCACCCAGGAGGCGCACATGTCGCGTAGGAGAACTCTCAGCACCAAGAAGAAGATCGCACTGCTGGTCAGCGCCGCGGCCGTGGCCGGAGGCGGGGCCTTCGCCATGGCCGCCACCTCGAACGCGGCGTCGGTACAGAACGCGCAGAGCTCGACGGTCTGCCAGGGCCTGGCCACCGCGCTCGGCAACAACCAGAAGTTCATCGACGGCCAACGGGCCAACCCGGACGCCCAGTCGGCGGCCCGGATCAGCAACCGCGAGGCCGTCATCGCGCAGATCAAGGTTCAGCAGAAGGCGTCGGGCTGCGCGGTCGGGGAGTCGGCTCAGGACTCCCAGGCCGCCACGCAGCCGGCGCAGTCGGATCCCGCACAGAGCGCTCCGGCGCAGTCCGCGCCCGCGCAGACCGCCCCGGCGAACAACGGCGGCGGCGCGGCCACCGGTCAGCAGGTCTGCACCGGTTCGACCGTCACGCTCTCCGGTGAGGGCGGCGCCCCGGCGGCGTCCAGCAACCAGTTCCCGGCCGGGACGAAGCTCAAGGTCACGAACCTGGACAACAACAAGTCCACGACCGTGCAGGTCACTTCGGTCTCCGGCAGCTGCGTCCTGCTGAACAACGCGGCGTTCGAACAGGTCCGGGAGCCCGGCAAGTTCCTGATCCGCAGGGCCCGTATCGAGAAGGTGGGGTGACGGTCGGCCGCTTCAGTCATTGATCAAGTGACCGAGCGACCAACTGACCGCTTGACCGCTTGACCGCTTGACCGCTTCATCGCTTGACCGCTTCATCGGGGTCCTGCTGCTTCCGGCCAGAAGCAGCAGGACCCTCTGCACGTCCGGTGCCCGCACGGCCCGGCGTCCGGTTCGCGAAAGGGGAGGGTTCGCCCAGATCGCGCTCACCCCCATCGCATACGAGACGAACAGGAGTCTTCATGCCCGGGGGCGGAAGGAGCGATGGGGCCCCCGATCGCGGTTGCGAACACCGCGGTCGGGCGGCGGCGAGTGATAACGCGCACACACAGCCCAGGTAACACGGGGTTCACATTCGGGCAATGATCGGGAAATCGCCTGTTGACAGGCTGCCGGGCATCCCCAGCGGCGCCCCAGTGCCGCAGCGCCGCAGCACCCGCAAGTGCGCCTAAAGACCCACCCCGAAGGATGTGGCCCGTGACCTTCAAGGCTGAGTACATCTGGATCGACGGCACCGAGCCGACGGCCAAGCTCCGTTCCAAGACGAAGATACTGGCCGACGACGCCAAGGGCGCCGAGCTGCCGATCTGGGGCTTCGACGGTTCCTCCACGAACCAGGCCGAGGGTCACGCCTCGGACCGCGTACTCAAGCCGGTCGCCACGTACCCGGACCCGATCCGCGGCGGCGACGACGTCCTCGTCATGTGCGAGGTCCTGAACATCGACATGACGCCGCACGAGTCCAACACGCGTGCCGCGCTCGCCGAGATCGAGGAGAAGTTCGGCGCCCAGGAGCCGATCTTCGGCATCGAGCAGGAGTACACCTTCTTCAAGGGCTCGCGCCCGCTCGGCTTCCCCGAGGGCGGCTTCCCGGCCGCGCAGGGCGGCTACTACTGCGGTGTCGGCTCGGACGAGATCTTCGGCCGTGACGTCGTCGAGGCGCACCTGGAGAACTGCCTCAAGGCGGGTCTGGGCATCTCCGGCATCAACGCCGAGGTCATGCCCGGCCAGTGGGAGTTCCAGGTCGGCCCGCTGGCGCCGCTGGAGGTCTCCGACCAGCTGTGGGTCGCCCGCTGGCTGCTCTACCGCACCGCCGAGGACTTCGGTGTCTCCGCGACGCTGGACCCGAAGCCGGTGAAGGGTGACTGGAACGGCGCGGGCGCGCACACCAACTTCTCCACGAAGGCGATGCGCGAGGGCTACGACGCGATCATCACCGCGTGCGAGTCGCTGGGCGAGGGCTCCAAGCCGATGGACCACGTCAAGAACTACGGCGCGGGCATCGACGACCGCCTGACCGGCCTGCACGAGACCGCCCCGTGGAACGAGTACTCGTACGGCGTCTCCAACCGCGGCGCCTCGGTCCGTATCCCGTGGCAGGTCGAGAAGGACGGCAAGGGCTACATCGAGGACCGCCGTCCGAACGCCAACGTCGACCCGTACGTGGTGACGCGTCTGCTCGTCGACACCTGCTGCTCCGCCCTGGAGAAGGCCGGCCAGGTCTGATCCGCGCCTGATCCGTACGTGATGCGCACGTGATACGCGTCTGACACGTACGCGATCCGTACCGCAGCTCCCGGAAGGGGCGCCCGCCGTCTTGGCGGGCGCCCCTTCTGCGTATCGTGCGCTGCCATGGGGACGGAGACCGACGGAGTCGGCGAGGTCGACGGCTGATCCCGTTGTCAGTGGTGCGTGCCATGGTTCGGGCATGGAGATCGACGAGTTCCTCGCCATCAAGGTCGAGACGGAGAACTGGCAGAAGCACGCTCGGATTTCCGCTGAGCAGCTGCGCGGGCTGGTGCACCGGATCGGTGGTGACGACGACCGCTACCTGGTCGTGCAGCGGATACCGGACATCCCTGATGTCTTCGTCCAGGTGTGGCACGAGCAGGGCCGGGACTATCAACTGGAGTACCGGGAGGGTCGCGAGCACTTCTTCGGGACGGTGCTCACCGACCCCGGCCGGGTCGCGGACACCATGGTGGGCTGGGTGCGGCGGGACGACGGCTGGGACGCGGGGATCGACTGGGAGCCGGTCGAGGCCGACTCCCCCGAGGAGGTGCCCGAGCTGCCGGCCGACATCCGCGAAGAGGTCGAGGAGCGCGTACGGGGGCTGCTGCGCTGCGGGTACGACGACCGGGCCCGGCTCACGGAGGACGCCGAGGACTTCCTGGTCGACGGCGACCACCGGCCCGTGTCCAAGCCGCAGGCCCGGCAGATCGTGGACCGGCTGTGGCTGGAGCGGCTGGCCGAGCAGGCGACCTGGGAGGGGGTCACCGAGCCCGAGCGCCTCACCGAGGCCTTCGAGGCGCTCGACGCGGCCGGCATCACCGCGCGCGAGAACTTCACCTGCTGCCGCAGCTGCGGCACGGCCGAAATAGCGGGCGAACGCCGTGAAGACGCACGCGGGTTCGTCTACTTCCACTCGCAGTGCACGGAGAGCGCGGCCGCCGGGCACGGGCTGACGCTGCTGTACGGCGGGTTCGACGGCTCGGCCGAGACCACGGCGGCGGTCGGACGCGAGGTCGTCGCGGCGCTCACCGCGGCCGGGTTGTCCACGGAGTGGGACGGTTCGGCGGACAGCGCGATCACGATGACGCCTCTGACATGGCACAAACGCCTGGTCGGATAAGGAGACGCAACGTCAAGTTCACGTCAAGGAGGCGTCCGACCCTTGAGAGGACTCTCCTGCCCGGCTCCGGGTTCTGCTTCAATGGGGCCATGGCCAGCTTCCAGAAGTACACCGCGACGGGTCGCCATGACCTCGAGCCCTTCTGGCCTTCCCGTCAGCACCATGACTTCGACCGGGTGTGTTGCCGCGCGATGAACGCGCCGGCCCTCTAAAGCCGTACACCCCGGCCTTCGGCCAGCGCGCACGACGTACGTCCTCGACGACCCCGACCACGAACTCGCGGCCGTCGACCTTCCCGACGAACTCCTCGCGCGAAAGAGCTGACCTCTCATGGCGACCACTCGTTCCTTCTCCTCCGTCGCAACCGCTCCTTCCCCGGCCCCGTCCGCCTCCCCGGCACGGCACCGATTGCGTGCCGTCGACCGGGACGAGGTGGTCGACGTCGCCGACTTCCTGCCGCCCGGCGCCACCTGGCTGCCCGCTCCCCCGCACACCCTGCCCGTACTGCCGGGGCAGCCCCCGATGATCGGCTACCTGGTCCTCGTCCCGGCCGACCAGCAGCCCGCGCTGCCGGTCGCCGTCCCGGACCGGCCCGAGCCGTCGGCCGCCGCCGGTGACGACCCGCTCGTGCGTATCGACACCGTGCAGCGCACCGCCGAGGTCGACGGGAAGCCGCTCGACCTCACCTACCTGGAGTTCGAGCTGCTGGCGCACCTCGTCGCGCACCCGCACCGGGTGCACACCCGCGATCAGCTGGTCACCACGGTGTGGGGCTACGGACATGTGGGCGACGGACGGACCGTCGACGTCCACATCGCGCGGGTACGGCGCAAGCTCGGGGCGCAGCACCGGCAGGCGATCCAGACCGTGCGGCGGGTGGGGTACAAGTACACGCCGCCGACGGGCCGTTGACCCATTGACCGACCGCCGCCGCTGACAGTGGTCTCGCTCCGGCGGATCTTCTGTCAGCAGATTCCCGTTCCGTCCGGCGGGAGGTCCGTGCAGAGTCATCCTCATGACACGGAGACTTCTGATGCTCGGCGGTACCGAGTTCGCGGGGCGGGCCGTCGTGGAGGCGGCGCTCGGCCGGGGCTGGGACGTGACCGTCTTCCACCGAGGACGGCACGAACCGCCCGCCGGTGTCCGGTCGTTGCACGGCGACCGCACCACGCCCGACGGGCTCGCGGCGCTTGCCGAAGGTGAGTGGGATGTCGTCGTCGACACCTGGTCGGCGGCGCCGCGGGCCGTCCGGGAGGCGGCACGGCTGCTGGCCGGCCGGGTTTCCCGCTACGTGTATGTGTCGAGCACTTCCGTGTACGCGTGGCCGCGGGCCGCCGGGTACACCGAGGACACGCCCCTCGTGGAGGGGGCCGCCGCGGGTGCGGAGCAGACCGACTACGCGCGGGACAAGCGGGGCGGGGAGCTGGCCGTGCTCGACTCCTTCGGCACGGAGGGCTCGTTGCTCGTGCGATCCGGGTTGATCCTCGGGCCGTACGAGAACATCGGGCGACTGCCGTGGTGGCTGAACCGGATCGCGCGCGGTGGTCCCGTGCTCGCGCCCGGGCCCCGTGATCTGCCGCTCCAGTACATCGATGTCCGTGATCTCGCCGAGTGGGTGCTCGGGGCGGTGGAGGCGGGGCAGAGCGGGGCGTACAACCTCGTCGGGCCGCCGGGGCATACGACGATGGGGGGTCTCCTCGACGCGTGCGTTCAGGTCACTGGGGCCCGGGTGGATCTCCGGTGGACCGATGCCGCCGTCATCCTCGGCGCCGGTATCGAACCGTGGGTGCAGTTGCCGGTGTGGGTGCCGGCCGGGAGTGACCTCCATGACGGGATCCACACGGCGGATGTCTCCCTTGCCCTGGGTGCCGGGCTCCGGTGCCGGCCTGTCCTGGAGACCGTGGCGGACACCTGGAGCTGGCTCCAAGGTGTCAACGGGGTGGCACCCCAGCGGCCCGACCGACCGGACGTGGGTCTGGACCCCACGGTGGAGGCAACGCTGCTCGGCCTGTGACCGTGGGCCTTCTTCGCCCCCGCCGCCCCTACCCGTCCCATCCTTCTGGGGCTCCGCCCCAGACCCCGTAGGCGGGTTCTTCGGCTGCGGGTGGGTGGGGGCTGGTCCAAAAGATTGCGCAGTTCCCCGCGCCCCTGAAAGGGGCGCGGGGAACTGCGCAATCTTTTAGGGGGGTCTGGGGGCGCAGCCCCCAGGGATGGGACGCTCCGCCCCACGAGCCGTCAGGGGGTGCTGCTGGCACCACCCCCGCCCGGGGTGTCTGGCCCAGTGACCCCGCCCGGCGGGTCCGCGAGACTGAGGGGCATGGAGACGACGCAGGGCAGCGAGATGCGGGCGCGGGCGCGGGAGGTCGTCGTGGCGGGGGCGCGCGGGCTCACCCTCGCCGTCACGGGGCTGGCCGGCTCGATCACCCTGTTCGTGCTGGCCGTCGTGTCGATCGTCCTCGTACCGCTCGGCATCGGAATCGTCACAACCCCTCGGGTGTTGACCGGCGTACGCGCCTTCGCGAACGCCCGCCGAATAGTCGCCGCCGAGTGGTGCGGGGTGAGGATTCCGGCCGCGTACCGTCCCGTGCCCGAGGGCGCCACCCCATGGTCACGGTGTTTCCTGATGCTCGGGGACCCGGCGACATGGCGGGACCTGGGCTGGCTGCTGGTCGACATGACCGCCGGATTCGTCACCGCGGTGCTGCCCGCCGCGCTGGTGTTCTACCCCGTGGAAGGGTTCGCGCTCGCGCTCGGACTGTGGCGGGTGTTCACGGACGGGAGCCATGTGGGGTGGTGGTACGGGTTCGTGCCCGTCTCGGGACAGGGCAGCGCCCTCCTCGCGGGCGCGCTCGCCGCCGTACTCCTCGTTGCCGCCTTCTCCCTCGCCCCGCTCCTCCTCCGCTTCCACTTCCAGCTCACCCGGTCGGTCCTCGCCCCCGGTGAGGGCGAACTCGCCGAGCGGGTGCGGGTGCTGACCGAGACCCGGCGTGATGCCGTGGACACGTCGGCGGCCGAACTGCGGCGCATCGAGCGGGACTTGCACGACGGAGCGCAGGCGCGGCTGGTCGCGATGGGGATGGATCTGGGGACCGTGGAGGGGTTGATCGAGAAGGATCCGGCCAAGGCCAGGGAACTTCTCGCCCAGGCGCGGAAGTCCTCCGCCGACGCCCTCACCGAGCTGCGGGATCTCGTGCGGGGCATCCATCCCCCAGTACTCGCGGAGCGCGGACTCGGCGACGCCGTACGGGCGTTGGCGCTGCGGCTGCCCCTCGTGACCGAGGTGGAGGTCGACCTGGACGGCCGTGCCGACGCGCCCGTCGAGTCCGCCGCGTACTTCGCGGTCAGCGAGGTGCTGACCAACGCGGTCAAGCACTCCGGCGCGGACCGCGTCTGGGTCGATCTGCACCACGCGGACGGCTTGCTGCGCGTGGCCGTGACCGACAACGGGCGCGGCGGCGCGCGGATCGGCGCGGGTTCGGGCCTGCCCGGAGTCGAGCGGCGACTCGGTACATTCGACGGCGTCCTGGCCGTCAGCAGCCCCGCGGGCGGTCCCACCATGGTCACCATGGAGATCCCTTGCGCGTTGTCCTAGCCGAAGACCTGTTCCTGCTCCGCGACGGGCTCGTACGGATGCTGGAGGCCTACGACTTCGAGATCGCCGCGGCCGTCGAGAGCGGGCCCGAACTCAGCCGCGCTCTGGCCGAGTTGGAGCCGGACGTCGCCGTGGTCGACGTACGGCTGCCGCCCTCGCACACCGATGAGGGGCTGCAGTGCGCGCTTCAGGCCCGCCGCGACAGGCCGGGGCTGCCGGTGCTCGTGCTGTCGCAGCACGTGGAGCAGTTGTACGCGCGGGAGTTGCTCGCCGACGGCACGGGCGGGGTCGGCTATCTGCTCAAGGACCGGGTGTTCGACGCGGAGCAGTTCATTGATGCCGTGCGGCGGGTCGCGGCGGGCGGGACGGCCATGGATCCGCAGGTGATTCAGCAGCTGCTGTCCCGGCGATCCGTCGGCGACCAGCCGCTCGGGCGGCTCACCCCGCGTGAGCTGGAGGTGCTCGAACTGATGGCGCAGGGACGGTCGAACGCCGCGATCGCGGGTCAACTCGTGGTCACGGAACGGGCGATCGCGAAGCACACCTCCAACATCTTCGCCAAGCTGGGCCTGGAGGTCTCCGACGACGACAACCGACGCGTCCTCGCGGTGCTCGCCTATTTGGATCAGGGCCACCGCTGAATTTCAGTCAAAAGCGCCCGCCAAACCTGAAATCTGAGATCAACTGCCTTGGAAACGGGGGCTTCTGCGCCCATTGTGCCGGAAATGACCTCACGAACTTCTAAGATTCTCCAAGGTTTCTGAACACCACACCCGCCCCCTGCGTATGGAATGGAGCCGCTTCACTCCTGTCGGGCGCCTCGCTGCCCCGCAAGGAAGTCAGAGGAGTTCCATGGGACGCAACATACGAAAACGCCGTTCGCCGCTGGCCGTTCGCGCCGTGGCCGCGTCGGCAGCTCTCGCGATCGGCGGGGGTGGACTGATCTGGGCGAATTTCTACGCCTCGGCACACGAGGAGAACTCGTCCCCCAACACCACGAAGGCCGCCGCCGCTCAGGTGGCCACGATCAGCTGCCCCGATGTCGGGCAGCAGCTGACCAGTGTGCCGAGCGCCGCGAAGTCGGGCGTCGACACGGAGCTGGCGACCCTCGACAAGCAGATCACCGAGGCGTACGCCCGGCTGGCCTCGACACGACAGGCCCAGGCGAACGACGCCGGCTTCGTCCAGAACGCCATCCTGGGCCCGCTCAAGGACAAGCGGACCGCGGTCATCGGCCGGATCAAGATCGACTTCAAGCGGGTCGGCGCCACGGCTCCGGGCTCGCTGGACGGTCTTGCCGCCTGTACCGGAACGACCGCCGACCAGGCCCAGACCAATGCCGGAGGTCAGAACAACAACGGCCAGAACAATAATGGTCAGAACAACAATGGGCAGGGCCAGAACAACAATGGCGGCGCCACGGCCAGCGCGGCCCCGAGCGCCTCGGCCTCGGCCTCCGCACCCGCCGCGGGCACTGGCGGTCAGGCCGGAAACGGCCCTGTAGCGGCCGACTTCGTGGACATCACGAAGGTCCAGCCGAATGTGGCCCAGAAAGCACGGACTCAGGCCGGCGGCTCGGCCGGCACGTTCTCGAGTTCCTGCGGTGTGAACGCCAACAAGAAGTTCAACACCGACAACGTGATCGTGGCGCCCGGTGTCACCAACGGCGCGCACCACCTGCACGACTACGTGGGCAACCAGTCGAACGACGCCTTCGCCAACAACGACACGTTCGCGGCGGCCCAGACCAGCTGCGCGAACCAGGGCGACAAGTCGTCGTACTACTGGCCGGTCGTGCGTATCCAGAACGGTACGCAGGACTTCGACCAGAACAACGACGGCGGTGGCAAGGAAGGCAACGTCGGCGCGATCAAGACGGTCAAGCAGGCGCAGATCAAGTTCGTCGGTAACCCGAAGAGCAAGGTCGTCGCGATGCCGAAGTTCCTGCGGATCATCACCGGTGACGCGAAGACCACGACCAACGGCCTCGCGAACGCCAACGCCCACTGGAGCTGCACCGGCTTCGAGAACAAGGTGCAGCTGACGACGCAGTACCCGATCTGCCCCCAGGGCAGCAGCGTGGTGCGCACGTTCAAGTTCCAGAGCTGCTGGGACGGCGTGAACATCGACAGCGCCAACCACCGTACGCATGTGGCCTTCGCCGACGCCCAGGGCAACTGCGCCAATGGCTTCAAGGCGATCCCGCAGCTGACGATGCGCCTGGTCTACAACTTCGCGGCGCCGACCATCCAGAATGGGCAGGTCAAGAACGCCTACGCGGTGGACGGATTCCCGGAACAGCTGCACAAGCCCGCAACCGACCACGACGACTTCATCAACGTCTTCGACGTGAACACGATGAACAAGGTGGTCAGCTGCATCAACAACGGCCAGCGCTGCAGGTAGCACTGACCCACTGAGAAAGCCGGTGGTGGGATTTCCCGCCACCGGCTTTCTTCGCTCCTGAAAGGCCCTCTGAAAGACCCCCAAGTCCTGCGCGGTCAGCCGCTCTGGTGACCGGAGTGCGCGGTCTCGGTACCCCCACCACCGCTACTCCCCGAGTGGTGCGAGGCCCCCTCCTCCACGGTCCCGCCGAGCTGGCCGCGCAGCGTCGTGACCACCTTCTGGTCTCCCACCGCGACCCACTTGGCGCCGACGAGGTACGAACCGCCGTAGTCCTTGGCGCCGTTGAGCCACTCGCGCTGGCCGCGGTCGGTGGCGAAGGTCGCCAGGATGAACTTGCCGTCACTGATCTTGCAGACGCCCTGGCGGATCTCGTCGGCGTCCGTCTGGATGTCCGGCGTGCACTTCACCTCGGCCGCCAGGTCCTCCAGGCTGCCGGTCGCCGTGGCGGGGACCGTGTCCTCGGTCGTGGCCGCCTTGTCGCCCGATCCGCCGCCGCAGCCGGTGAGCATCAGCAGGGCCACGGCCGCCCCGGCCAGAAGCTTCTCGCGTGTCAACCTCATACGTTCCTCCGGTACCTGTCGGCGCTCACGCCGATGAGAGCCCCGGCGAGGGCTCTGCCTTCGATACGGCTCCCGGGCGCCCCGCGCTCAATCGATCCCTGTTCCACATCGACGCGCTCGCCGCCGAGCTGCCCGCCGACAGCTACAGCGGTCGATGGCGAACCTCACTCGACCAGCGCTGGGCCCGGAGGCGGATACGCCCCCTCCGGGCCCCCGGTCCCCAACGTGACCATCCAAAGATTCGCTCGTTTTGCTGAACGTGCAGTCACAGGATGTCGCCCCGCGCCCCGCACCCGCCTCCTCCGGACCGGTCGTCGATGTCGAGCAGGCGGAGGCCGCGCTCGTCGAGCACTATCCGCGACTCGTCCGGCTCGCCTATCTGGTGCTGCCGCCGAGCCTCGGCCGCAACCGGCGGGTGCTGACCGCGCACGCGCTCACCCAGCGCGCACTGCCCCGGGGCCGTACGTCGGGTGACGCGTCGGTCATCCCGGCCCAGCAGACCGGCGGCGGCCGGGACGGCGACCCGGGCTACGCCTTCGTACGCCTCCAAGTGGTGCGTACGGCCCTGGAGGCGGGCCTGCCGCTGCGACGCAAGGCGTGGCCCAAGCGGTCCCAGCTGCCGCCGCTGCTGCCCCAGGTGTGGGGGCTCAGGCTCTTCCCGCGCTCGGGCGGCGCCGACGAACTCGCCCTGGACCAGCGGCTGTCGGCGCTCTCCGGTCCCGCCCGTGCCGCGTATGTGCTGCGCGGTCTGGAGAAGCTCTCCGACACGAACGTACGGAAGGTGCTGACGGCGGCGGGGGCCGAGGACGCGGCCGCGGCGCTCGCGGAGGCCGGTGGCGTCGAGGCCCAGGACGCCCTGCTCGACTCCCCCGAGTTCGACCCGTGTTCGCTGCACGCCCGGCCCACCGACCTCATGCGGCGCAGGCAGCACATGAAGGCAGCGCTCGCCGCCACCGCGGCCGTGGCCGTGTGCGGTGCGCTGCTCGGTCTGCCCGGCGACGGATGGGGCCCCGACGGCGCCGCGGCACCCTCGTACGCGCAGAACCCGGCGGCCGAAGCCGCCCTGGATCCGGGCAAGTTGACCAGGGTGGCGGCGACGGCCTGGGAGTCGTCCGCACGCACCGACTTCTCCGTGTGGCCCGCGCGCGGCAGCCTCGTCCACGACACCGCACTGCTGCGGCGCGCGCTCGCCGTATGGGCGCGGCCCGGCGAGTCCGTGCAGGTCTCGGCGACGCCCGGCACCCCGTCGGGCGCCCCGGCCGGACCGCCGCAGCTGCTGTACGCGGGCGAGGTCGACCAGGCGCGCGTGGTGCTCCTCTACGACGGTCTGCGCATCGCCCGGTACGCGGAGGCGAAGGACGGCACGAGCGGGGCGGCCCTCGACTTCGCGCGCGTCGACGGGGCGGGCGGCGCCGAGGCGGAGGCGGTGGTCGTGGGCCGGGCCGACAGCAACGTGCGGTATCTGACGGCCCCCTGGGTGACGAAGGCCGCCGAGCGGGACCTGATGAAGCCGTCGTCCGGCGCGATGGACCTCACCCTCTCGGCCGACGGCGTCACCTCCCCGCTGGCCAGCCCGGCCACGCAGGCCGGCAGCTGCACGTCGTGGAACGTGCTCCAGCTGAAGGACGACTCGGGCACCCGCCTGATGACCGACCTCGGCGAGCTGGCCCCGGCGCACCTCACCGCGGGCCGCCCCTCGGCGCCCCACGAGGCGTCCGGCGCGCAGGCCCTGCGGACCTGGTCGCCGTTCGCCTGCTCCCTCGCCGCCGTGCGCTCCCAGGGTGTGCGGTCGGTGAACGCCTGGCAGTTCGCCCAGCAGCCGCTGCCCGACGCGAGCGGCAACGCGGCCTGGGTGTGCACCCGCGCCGACACCTGGCGGGGCGGCGGCACCCGCGTGCTCGCCCAGTTCCGCACCCCGGGCGGCACGTACGGGGCGGTCGCGGCGAAGGCCGAGAACTCCCCGGCGTGCGGCTCCCGCGACCCGCATGTGCTGGCCGGGGTGCTGTGGAAGTCGGCGGCGGGGTCCTGGTACCTGCTGGCGGCGGGCAGCCAGGACACCGAGTCGATCCGGGCGACAGGCGGAGTGAGCGGTGCCTCGCAGAGCAACCTGCTGACCGCACGGGCCGAGCAGGGCGCACAGGCGGGCCTGAAGGGGACGCTGAGCGACGGCAGGCAGATCAGCGGACTGCGCTAGGTCCTGTCGTCACATTCCCGTCGTCCGCCCGGAGGGCGGGCCTCGCGGCCTTCAGGCCCAGCTGTTCGTCAGCGGTTGAAGGACGCGCCCACCTCGAACGTGCTGGTGTCCGCGAAGCCGAGGCTGGTCGGCGGGAAGGCCTTGGAGCCCGTGGCCGTGGTGCCCGTGGCGCTGCCGGGGAGCACCCACAGACCGCCGGTGTAGCCGTCCGCGCCTCCGGGGTGGACGGTGAACACGCCGATCAGCGCGTCGGCGCGACCGTCGCCGTTGACGTCGGTGGCCTTGGCGCTCGTGCCGAAGCCGCCGTACCGGATGGCCTCGCCCGGCACCCCGGGCGTGTTCTGGGTGAACGCGGTGGCACCGCTTCCGGTCAGGCCGCCGGGGCCGCCGCGCAGGACGGTCACCTTGCCGGGGTCGGCCAGGTTGCTGTGGTTCTCGTCGGGGCTGGTCGCGATCACGTCCGGGTAGCCGTCCGCGTCGACGTCCCCGACGGTGACCTGCTTGCCGAAGTGGTCGGATCCGACGTCGGAGTTGGTGTCGGGCACGCCGGGTGTGTCCTGGCTGAAGTGGACCGGCTTACGGTTCGGGTCCTGGCCATTGGTCCCGCCGTAGACGACGAGGAACTCGCCCTTGTGGTCCAGGGCGAAGGGCTGCGGGACGACCACGTCGTCGTGGCCGTCGCGGTCCAGGTCGCCGACGGCCAGGCGCTCGCTCTGCCGGTGGTTGAGCGGGTTGCCGGCGGAGTCCTTGAGGTACCCGGCGTCCGTGAAGCCGGCGGCGCCGCCGCGCAGCACATGGATCTTGTTCGTCGGGTCCAGCGTCCCGGTGTCCCACGACACCAGCAGGTCGGTGACGCCGTCGCCGGTCACATCGCCAGTCGCCAGCATGGTGTCGGCGTAGGAGGGCTCGCCGGTGTCCACGCCCAGCGGCTTGCGGGACGCGGGCGTGCCGGTGCGGTCGATCGGGCCGAGGAGCACCGATCCGGCCTCGCCGCCGCGGCCGTTGCCGACGGCCAGGTCGCGCTTGCCGTCGCCGTTGAAGTCGCCGGACGCGAGGTCGTTGCCGGCCAGCAGGCCCTGGACCGCGGGGGTGCCGAGCTTGACGGTCGTGGCGCCGTGGAAGGTCAGGCCGTTCGGGCCGCCCCAGATCAGCTTGACCTGGCCGGCGTCCTTCCAGGAGGTGCCGCCGGCGGTGTAGTCCTCGCCGGGGGCCGAGACCGCCAGGTCGGCGTAGCCGTCGCCGTCGAAGTCGCCGGTCGTGGTGGCCGTGCCGAACCAGTCGGTGGACTCGGCGGTGCCGGGCACCCCGGCGGTGCTCTCGGTGATCAGCTTGCGGTGCGTGCTGCTGAGGCCGCTCGCCGAGCCGTAGAGCACCGTCACGGCGCCGCTCTTGTTGAGTGTGGACGTGGAGTACAGGCGCAGGTCGAGGACCACGTCGCCGTAGCCGTCGCCGTTGAAGTCGTCCACGAGCCGCTTGGCCGGGGCCGCCGTGGCGGCGTGGCCGGCGGTCGCCGCGAGGCCGCCTATGGCCAGGGCCGCCGTTGCGGCGCAGGCGAGGACACGTCTGAGGGGCAGGTGCACGGCAGAGTCTCCTGTTGCAGTTCGTGCGGGTTGGCGCGTAAGTGACCCGTGTGCCATGGCTTTGGTTGTACGGAATCCATGAGTCCGTCTCTGTACGAGATCCATGAGTCCGGCTCCGTACGAGACCCATGAGTCCGTTGCTGCACGAGGGTTCCCCACGGACTTACCCGTCAGTACATTGACGGCATGTCTAACAAGCAGACCCGGCTGCCCCGGCCCGTCGAAACCGAGCGGATACCGCTCAAGGCGCGGAAGGTGTCGTTCTCCTGGGAGGACACACCGCTGCACTGGGTGCCGGGCGATCCGTTCGCCACGCACACCATCAACGTGCTGCATCTGCTGCTGCCGGCCGGTGAGCGCTGGTTCGTGCATGTGTACAAGCAGGTGCTGCCCCACATCCGGGACGACCGGCTGCGCGAGGACGTCATCGGGTTCATCGGGCAGGAGGCGATGCACTCGCAGGCGCACGACGAGGTGCTGCCGCATCTCAAGGAGCTGGGGCTCGACCCGACGCCGTACACCGCCCAGGTCGACTGGCTCTTCGAGAAGCTGCTCGGCGACCGCACGCTGCCGCCGGGCAAGGCCCGCAAGTGGTGGCTGATGGAGCGGGTCGCGATCATCGCGGCGATCGAGCACTACACCGCCTTCCTCGGCAACTGGGTGCTGAACGCGCAGGAGTTGGACCGGCGTGGCGCCGATCCGACCATGCTGGACCTGCTGCGCTGGCACGGCGCGGAGGAGGTCGAGCACCGGTCCGTGGCGTTCGAGCTGTTCATGCATGTCGACGGGAGCTACCGGCGGCGCGCGCGGACCTGGGCGACCGCGTTCACCGCGCTCGTCTTCCTGTGGCAGCGCGGGGCACGGTTCTTCATGGAGAACGATCCGACCCTCGCGGCGGGCAGGGCGAGCTTCAAGGACTTCTATGTGAGCGGGAAGCGGGGCGTGCTGCCGTCGACGCCGGACATGCTCAAGTCCATCCCCCGCTATCTCAGCCGCGGCTATCACCCCTCCCAGGAGGGCTCCACCGAGCAGGCCGTCGCCTATCTCGCCTCCTCCCCGGCCGCGACGGCGGCTTCCGCCGCGGAGAAGGGGGCCGTGTGATGCCCCGGCTGCGGACCGTCGTCGCCGTCGCCGGTGCGGCCCTGCTCGTCAAGCGTGCGATGCGCCGCCGCATCGAGGCCTCGCCGCTGTGGCCGCTGCCCGCCCTGGAGGAGCCGGTCTCCGGCCGGCCGCGCTCCCGGGCGCTGCGGCTGCGGGTCGCCCGGCATGAGCGGGTCGCCGACGGCGTCGTACAACTGCGCCTGGAGGGAATCGAGTTGCCGCGCTGGGAGCCCGGCGCCCACCTCGATCTCGTGCTGCCGTCGGGGCTCGTACGGCAGTACTCGCTCTGCGGGGACCCGGAGGACACCTCGTCGTACACCGTCGCGACACGGCTGGTCGAGGACGGGCGGGGCGGGTCGCGCGAGGTGCACGAGCGGCTCCGGGAGGGCATGGAGGTCGAGGTGCGCGGACCGCGCAACCGGTTCGCCCTCGCGCCGGCACCCGCGTACGTCTTCGTCGTGGGCGGCATCGGGATCACCCCGGTCCTGCCGATGCTGCGGGCGGTCCAGGACCGCGCCGACTGGCGGCTGCTGTACGGCGGACGGACGCGCGCCTCGATGCCGTTCCTGGAGGAGATCGAGAAGCTGCGGGGCGGCCATGTCACCGTCGTCGCCGAGGACGAGGACGGGCGGCCGGACCTCGACGCACTGCTGGCGGACCTGCCCGAGGGCACGGCGGTCTACTGCTGCGGTCCGGGGGGGCTGATGGAGGCGGTCGAGGCCCGCATGCCGGACGGGGCGACGCTCCACCTGGAGCGGTTCGCCGCGCACACGTCGAGCGAGGGCAACGGCTCCTTCGAGGTCGAACTGCGCCGCAGCGGACGTACGGTGACCGTCGCCGCCGACTCCACCGTCCTCGCCGCCGTGCGCGCGGAACTGCCCGACACCCTGTACTCCTGCGAGCAGGGGTTCTGCGGAACCTGCCAACAGCGGGTCCTGGAAGGGGAGATCGAGCACCGGGACGAACTGCTGACGGATACGGAGCGTGGCGACTCGATGCTGATCTGTGTATCGCGGACGCGCGGTGAGAGAATCGTGTTGGACATGTGAACGACCGCAGGCGGACCGGCCCGTTCCGGGCCGGATCCAATCGGTAAGGTGTTCGCATGACAACCGGGGTACGCCGCAGGATGGGTGTCGAGGAGCGACGGCAGCAGTTGATCGGCGTAGCCCTCGAACTGTTCAGCCGACGCTCGCCCGACGAGGTCTCCATCGACGAGATAGCCGCGGCCGCGGGCATCTCGCGGCCGTTGGTCTATCACTACTTTCCCGGCAAACTCAGCCTGTACGAGGCGGCGTTGCAGCGCGCGTCGGACGATCTCGCGGGGCGGTTCGTCGTGCCCGAGGAGGGCTCGCTGGGGTCACGGCTCCTGCACGTCATGCGCCGGTTCTTCGACTTCGTGGACGACCACGGTCCCGGCTTCTCGGCGTTGATGCGCGGCGGCCCCGCGGTCGGCTCGTCCAAGACGAACGCGCTCGTCGACGCGGTACGGCAGGCCGCGTATGTCCAGATGCTGTCGCATATGAAGATCGAGAATCCGCCCGCCCGGCTCGAACTGGTGATCCGCTCGTGGATCTCGCTCGTCGAGTCGACGGCGCTGATCTGGCTGGAGGGCCGGCGGATTCCGCGTGGCGAGCTGGAGGCGCAACTCGTGCACGACTTCGCGGCGCTGGCCGCTGTCAGCGCCGCGTACGACGAGGAGATGCGCGAGCTGCTGCGCGGGGCGCTCCAGGGCGAGCCGGGCGACGGGCCGTTCAGCGACCTCGCCGTCCGGCTGATCGCACTGGCGACGCCACCGGAGGCGTAAACCCTCGGGGGGGTACTCCTCCACTCCCCTGGTCCCCTAGTTCTCTACTTCTCTGCTTCTCTACTCCTCGTACTTCCGGTACGACGGGTCGAGGTCGCGCACCTCGGCGGACGCGTGCACCGTCGCGACCCCGTCGGTGGGTTCGATGTACTTGCGCAGCAGCTCCAGTACGGCTTCGGTGAGCCTGGCCTTCGTCTCGTCGGACCGGCCGGCGAGCAGGGCGAGCGTGACATGCACGATCGCGTGGCCCTCCCCGTCCGCTCCCACCACGTTGTCCTCGGTCAGCCGGAACCGCGTCTTGCACGCCTCGATGCGCGCCGCCGCCGTCTCGACGACCACCGGGTGCAGCGCGAGCGCGAAGCCGCGCCGGTCGAAGGTGACGTCGAGCGACTCCGAGTAGTCGACCGTGATCTGCGGCATGGGCACTCCCGTTCTAGGTGTCTGCGATCACCCTAAACCGCGGCACCAGCGACGCGGGGGACGGACCGGGTCGCCCCGGCCCGCCCCCCGCCGAACCACTGCGCCGTCACGAGGTCCGGGAGAACACCGCCACCGTGCGGCCCGGAACGGCGAACGTGCCCGAGCCCGCCTCGTAGGAGGAGGTCTTGACGACGGAGTCCGCGCCCGACGCCTGCACCGGATGCAGCGCGTACGCCGTCCCGGCCAGGGCGCCGACCGTCTGCTCCTGCTTGTCGGGCGTCGCGTTGAAGACGACGACGAGATCGCCGAGCTCCATCGTGATCACCCCGGGCGTCTCGTCCTTCCCGGACAGCGGGAAGGAGAGCTTCGACTGCACCTGGTCGGCCGTCGAGAGCGAGAAGACGTTCTCGGTCGTACGGATCCTCTGCAGGTCCTGGTACGCGGTCGAGGCGCCCTCGATCTGGTCGCAGCCCACCTTGACGGACGTCAACAGCGGTGTGGCGTAGGGCCACTTGGAGGCGTTGTCGGCCGCCATCGGCAGTCCGCGCCCGAAGCCGTTGCCGTCCTGGCAGTTCCAGTGGATGGCGTTGAACCAGTCGCCGCTGTCGTACGAGTTGCGGTCGAGGGACTTGGAGCGCAGCAGGTCCGAGCCGGCCTGGGAGAGGGACGGGCCCTGCGAGAGGGTCGCCGTCGCCATGGCCAGGACCTGCATACGGGCCCGGTCGCCCGCGCTGGTCGCCGCGGGCAGCTTGTAGGTGAGCGCGTCGTACAGCGACTCGTTGTC
This sequence comes from Streptomyces sp. NBC_00775, assembly GCF_036347135.1. Classification (NCBI taxonomy): domain Bacteria; kingdom Bacillati; phylum Actinomycetota; class Actinomycetes; order Kitasatosporales; family Streptomycetaceae; genus Streptomyces; species Streptomyces sp. NBC_00775. The sequence goes on along the minus strand of NZ_CP108938.1, from coordinate 7,812,292 downwards.
GTGTGCGTCGGCGTACGCGAGGGCGTCACCCGGCGCGTCCGCGTATCCGGCGCTCTGGCCGTTGTAGTCGACCTCGGAGCCCTTGACCTCCTTGCCGTCACTGTCGGTGAAGTGGTACTTCGCGAGGTTGCCGGTCAGGCCGACCTTGATGAGGTCCTGGTAGTGCAGCAGACGGGCCTTCTGCTCGGCCGAAGTGCCGTTCGCGGTCGAGGAGTTGGGGTCGGTGTAGAGACCCGACGCGAAGCCCTGGATGCCGGGGTCGGAGTCGAAGGGGCTGCCTCCGCGTACGGCGTCACGGGCGCGGTCGGAGAAGGTCGCGATGCCCGTCCCCGCCATGTTCTTCTGCGTGGCCTGCACGAAGCGGGCGTCGTCGGCGACCTCTCCGAAGTTCCAGCCCTCGCCGTACAGGATGATCTTCTTGCCGTCGACGCCGTCCTTCTCCAGGGTGAGCGCGTCGAGGGCCTTGCGTACGGCCAGGATGTTGGCCTTGGGGTGGTGGCCCATGAGGTCGAAGCGGAAGCCGTCGACCTTGTACTCCTTGGCCCAGGTGACGATCGAGTCCACCACCAGCTTGCCCATCATGGCGTTCTCGGTCGCCGTGTTCGCACAGCAGGTGGAGGTGGCCACCGAGCCGTCGGCGAGAAGCCGCTGGTAGTAGCCGGGGACGATCTTGTCCAGCACGCTCGTGTCGGCCTGCCCGCTGGCGGCGGTGTGGTTGTAGACCACGTCCATGACGACCCTGAGGCCGTCCTCGTTCAGCGACTTGACCATCTTGCGGAACTCGACCGTGCGCCCGGTGCCGTCCGGGTCGGTCGCGTACGAGCCTTCCGGCACCGTGTAGTGGTACGGGTCGTAGCCCCAGTTGTACGCGTCCTTCGCGGCGATCTTCGCCACGCACTCCTGCTGCTTCTCGGAGTCGGCCGCGTAGGAGGCGAGGTCGCAGTCGGTGGTCGCCTGGTCGGCCTTCTTCTCGGGGATCGTCGCGATGTCGAACGCGGGCAGCAGATGCACATACGAGGTACCGGACTTGGCCAGCGCCTTCAGGTGCTTCGAGCCGTCGCTGTCCTTGTCGGTGAAGGCGAGGTACGTACCCCGGTCGGCCGCCTTGGCCGTCTTGTCCTCCACCGAGAAGTCCCGGATGTGCAGCTCCTGGATCTGGGCGTCCTTCAGCGCCACGGCCTTCGGCTTCTTCAGGGACGACCAGCCGCTCGGGGCAAGGGACTTGGCGTCCAGGTCGACGACCAGACTGCGCTCCGAGTCGGCGGTCAGGGCCACCGAGTACGGGTCGGTGACCTTGTTGGTGACGACCTTCTGGACGGTCGGCGCCCACACCTTCACCACGTACCGGTACGGCTTGCCCGTCCAGGACTTGTCGCCGGTGACGGACCAGACGCCGGTGGTGCCGTTCCGCTTCATGGCGACCGTGGAGCCGTCCAGGTCCAGGGAGACGCTCTGCGCGGTCGGCGCCCACACGGCCAGCGTGGGACGGCCGTTGCGGAAGGTCGGCCCCAGGTCCGCCTTCGTCGCGTCGTACAGATCGTCGAGTACGCCGGCGATCTGGACGCCCGTCGCCGCCAGCACCGCACCGTTGGCGGCCCGTTGCGAGGCGGCGATCTGACCGTTCAGAGCCTCCTTCACCCGGTCCCGGTCACGCGGGTCGACGGACCAGGCCGTGTAATCCTTCAGGTGCGGGAACTTGGCCTTCTGGGCATCGGTGAGTGCGGTCTTGGTGAGCCGGAGCCAGCGCTCGTCGTCGCTGGTCAGCGTCCCGTCCTTCACCGCGATCGAGCCGTCGCGCGAGTACAGCAGCTGGGTGGAGACCGCCGCGTCGGAGCCGTTCCAGGCGACCGTGTCCTTGTCGATCCAGACCGCCTTGGAGGTGGTCAGATCGAGCGCGGCCGCGCTGCCGGCGGGCTGCGGGAGCAGGTACTTCTCCTGGCCGTTCACCAGCCACACCTCGTAGCCGTTGGCCGAGAGGTCCAGCGACTGGTCGGTGGAGAGGTCCTTGTCGTCGCCCTTGTGGATGATGTAACTGAGGCTGGTGGCACCCTCGGCGAGCGGCACCTCGAAGACAGCGCCATAGGCGTCAGTCTTCACCGGCTCCAGGGGCTTCGACCAGTCCGTGGGCGTCGCGGCGCCCGTCCACACGTGCAGCCCCCAGCCGGTGTAGTCGCCGTCGGCACGGTGATAGTGGATGACCGCCTTGGTCTTGTCCTGCGCCGGGTAGTCGGCCGTCGGCTTCTCGGTGAGGACGGCCTCCTTGCCCTGCTCGACCCAGACCTCGCCCGTCTTGGTGACGTCGATCGTGCGGTCGGCGGAGACGTCCTTGTTGCCGTCCTTGTCGATGACGAGGAAGCCCACACTGGAGGCGCCCGCCTTCAACTTCACGTAGGCGAAGGCCCCGTAGGCGTCACGGCCGATGAAGTCGTGGCCAGCGGGCCAGGTCGTCGACTCACCGTCGGCGAGGTCGCCCCAGGCGTACAGCCGCCAGTCGGTGTAGTCGCCGTCGGTGCGCTTGTAGTGCACGATCGCGTAGTCGCGCGAGGAGGCCGTCGGGATCTCCGCGGCGGGCGGAGTGCCGGTGGCCGAGGTGGCTGTCGCGCTCGACGTGCGCCCGGCCGAGTCGATCACAACAGCCTTGTAGCGCAGGGCGGTTCCGGCCGGCACGTCCGCGCTGATCGCCTGGGTGACCTTGTACGGGGCGTGGTCGGCGGAGCCGAGCGTCTGCCACTTTCCGTTGCCGACCTGGGCGGCGAAGACGACGCGGTTGAGCTGACCGCCGTCGACGTCGGCGCTCAGTTCGACGGTGCCGGTGGCGCCCTCGGCCGGAGCCTTGAGGGTCAGCGACGGCTTCGCGGCGGGTGAACCGAGCCTGCCCGCGGCCTTGAGGACGATCGACGAACCGGCCGGGACAGTGACAGTGACCTTCTTGTCGGCGTCACTCTTGACGGTGGACGAGGTCCCGTAGATGCCCCGGAACGTCATGTACGCCGAACCGGTCGCGAACGTCGCCGTCTTCGCCTCGTCGGCGTTGTTGACCGCGACCACGTACTCGACGCCGGTCTTCGCGTCCGTACGGGAGAACGCGTACACGCCCGCGCCGTCCGCCGCGTACCGCTCCGTCTGGACTCCGTCCGCGAGGGCCGGGTTGTCCTTGCGGAGCTTGGAGAGAGCACTGATCTGCTCGTAGAGCGGTGCACTCGTGTCGTAGGCGTCGCTCGCGTGCGTGCGGTCGGTGCCGATCTCGTCGTCGTCGAGGTAGTCGGCGACCTTCGAGGCGAACATCGTCTGGCGGGCGTCCTTGTCACCGCCCGAACCGGTGAAGCCCTGCTCGTCGCCGTAGTAGACGACGGGGTTGCCACGGCTGAGGAACATCAGCTCGTTGGCGAGCTGGTCCTTCTTCAGCAGCTGGGCGTCGGTCGCCTTCGGGTTGTCCTGGTTCAGGAAGTACCCGATACGGCCCATGTCGTGGTTGCCGAGGAAGGTGACCTGCTCGTAGGCGTTGGCCTTGTCCGTCGTGTACTTGTAGTCGTCGGCGAAGACCGAGGCGAGCTTCTGCGCGCTGCCGCCCTGGGAGGCGTACGAACGGGCCGCGTCCTGGAAGGGGAAGTCCAGCGTGGCGTCGAGACGGCCCTGGGTGACGTACGGCGAGGTGATCGACGTGTCGGCGGAGTAGACCTCGCCGAACATGAAGAAGTTCTTCCGGCCGTGCTGAGCGGCGTACGCGTCCAGGGCGGTGGCCCACTGCGTCCAGAACTCCATGTTCACGTGCTTCACGGTGTCGATCCGGAAGCCGTCGATGTCGAAGTCCCTGACCCACTTCTCGTAGATCTTCTCCATGCCGGAGACGACCTCGGGCCGCTCGGTCCACAGGTCGTCGAGCCCGGAGAAGTCGCCGTAGGTGGTGGACTCGCCGGCGTAGGTGGAGTCACCGCGGTTGTGGTACATCGTCGTGTCGTTGAGCCACGACGGGACCTTGGCGTTCTTCTTCGCGGCCGTCACGGTCGGCGTGCGCGGGAACGAGTCGGCGTCCACGGACGGGAACGCGGTGGTGCCGGCCGCGTAGTCCGCGTCGTCGAAGGGCACGCCGTCCTTGGTCAGATACGGGAAGGCGCCCTTGGAGAGGTAGTCGTAGGACTTCTCCTCGTAGTCGACGACATCGGCCGTGTGGTTGGTGATGACGTCGAAGAAGACCTTCATGCCCTTGGCATGGGCCTTGGAGATCAGCGTCTCCAGGTCCTTGTTGGTGCCGAAGTGCGGGTCGACCTGGGTGAAGTCGGTGATCCAGTAACCGTGGTAGCCGGCCGAGGCGTCCTTGCCGGTGCCCTGCACGGGCTGGTTCTTGAAGATCGGCGCCATCCAGATGGAGGTGGTGCCGAGGCCCTTGATGTAGTCGAGCTTCTTGGTCAGACCCTTGAGGTCGCCGCCCTGGTAGAAGCCCTTGTCGGTGGGGTCATAGCCGGTCGACAGGCGTGAGCCGGTGAGGCCGCCCTCGTCGTTGGACGTGTCGCCGTTGGCGAAACGGTCCGGCATCACGAAGTAGAACTGCTCGCGGGTGGCGTCATTGCGCATGGCCGTCTTGGCCAGGGTCGCGTCGGACGGGGGCGCGGGCGGGGTCGCGGCGCGGGCTGCGACGGGCTGGATGAACGCTGCAGCGAGGGCGGCTACGGCCACCGCGGCGATCCGTCTGCGCTGGGTGCGGCGCGCCCAGGGCGCCGGCCATCTCGGTATCACAGGCCTGAACTCCTTGCGATTACGGCTCGATTGGGGCCGACCACAACGCTGCCGTGCGGCAACGGTGCCGGGCGCCGGGCGCGACCGTATCGCTAACGCAAGCTTTACAGCAAGAGGCTTGCAATTCACAGCAAGAACTTTCAACGCCGACCTTGACGTGCCTCTCTCAACACCCCCAGTCTCACGAGTTGTTGAATCCCCAACCCCCTCTCTTGGGAGCCGCACATGACCAGACGCCGACCCCCCGGTGTCTTCCGGCGCGCCGCGACCGCCACTGCCGCAGGCGCCCTCGCGCTCGCCGGCGCCATCGCTCTCCCCGCCACCCCCGCACAGGCCGACACCACCGCCTCCGGTGACGTGATCGCCAACCTGTGGGAGTGGAACTGGGACTCCATCGCCTCCGAGTGCACCAACGTGCTCGGCCCGGCCGGCTACGGCGCGGTGCAGGTCGCCCCGCCCGCCGAGTCCCTCAAGCAGTCCAGCTACTACTGGTGGGACGTCTACCAGCCGTACTCGTACAACCTGAACAGCCGCTTCGGGACGGCGGCCAAGTTCGCGAGCATGGTCAGCGCGTGCCACACGGCCGGCGTGAAGGTCTACACCGACGCGGTCATCAACCACACCGCCGCCCAGACCGGCACCGGCTACAACGGCACGACGATCACCAACAAGTACGACACCCCGGACTGGGACCCGGGCGACTACCACCAGTCGGACGACTGCTCCGACTCCGACCTGATCATCGACGACTACTCGAACCTCTCCGAGGTCCAGAACTGCGAACTGCTCGGCCTGCCGGACCTGGAGACCGAGGAGGACAACGTCCGCTCCGGCATCGCGTCCTTCCTCAACAAGCAGATCGCGCTCGGCGTCGACGGCTTCCGTGTCGACGCGGCCAAGCACATCCCCGAGACCGACATGGCGGCCATCGAGGCCAAGCTCAACGACACGACGTCCGGCACGGACCCGTACGTCTTCCAGGAGATCTACCCCGGCTCCACCCCCGCGGCCTCCGACTACTACGCCTCCGGTGACGTCCTCGACTTCACCTACGCGAGCAAGATGAAGTCGGCCTTCCAGGGCAACGTCTCCGACCTGGAGTCCCTGTCCTCCTCCGGCATCCTGCCCGCCGCCAACTCGGTGTCCTTCGTGACCAACCACGACACCGAGCGCAACGGCCTGCACATGAGCTACAAGGACGGCGACAGCTACAAGCTCGCCAACCTCTTCCAGCTCGCCTACAAGTGGTCGACCCCGACCATCTACGCCGGCTGGGAGTTCAGCACCAGCGACCAGGCCCCACCGAACTCCAGCGGCTTCGTCACCGACACCGAGTGCACCAGCGGCGCCTGGTACTGCCTCGACCGCGACACCGGCGTCGTCGGCATGGTCGCCTGGCACAACGCGACTGGCAGCGCGGCCGTCTCCAACTGGTCCACGAAGTCCTCCAGCGTGATCGGCTTCGGCCGCAGCGGCGCGGGCTACTTCGCCGTCAACAACGGTTCCAGCGCGGCCACTTACACCTTCGCCACCGGCATGGCCGACGGCACGTACTCCAACGTGATCGACGGCGGCGCCAGCACGGTCACCGTCTCCGGCGGCAGCGCGAGCATCACGGTCCAGGCGAAGGGCGCGGTCGCGTTCTACAACGCGTCGTACACCTGCACGGTGGGCTGCGACGACACGGGCGACGGCGGCGACAGCGGCGGCACCTCCACCGTGTCGGCGACCTTCAACGAGTACGCGTCGACCACGACCGGCACGAACGTGTACGTCGTCGGCTCCATCGACGCGCTCGGCAGCTGGGACACCTCGAAGGCGATCGCGCTGTCCTCGACCGGGTACCCGATCTGGTCCGGGGAGGTGAGTGTGCCGATCAACACGTCCTTCACATACAAGTACATCAAGAAGGACTCGTCCGGAAACGTCACCTGGGAGTCGAACGCCAACAGAGCGGCGACCACCGCGAGTTCGGCGGTCTCGCTCAACAACTCCTGGAACGTGGCCGACGCCGGCGCCACCGACGTCACCTTCAACGAGTACGCGACCACCGACTGGGGCACCAACGTCTACGTCGTCGGATCCGTCGCGTCGCTCGGCTCATGGAGCACGAGCGACGCGATCCCGCTGTCATCGGCGTCGTACCCGACCTGGAGCAAGCTCGTCATCGTCCCCAAGAGCACGACTTTCACGTACAAGTACATCAAGAAGGACAGCTCCGGGAACGTGACGTGGGAGTCGGGCACCAACCGCTCGTACACGACCGGTACGTCGAGCGGCTACACGGCGAGCGACACCTGGAAGTGAGCCCGGCGAGCCCGGCTCAGCAACTCGACTTCCCGGCGTAGATCGCCAGCGCCGTGTTGGAGCCCAAGGTGGCGGTGAACTGCCCAGCGGAGTTCACCGTCACCGTGGTGCTGTTCTGGACGTTGCAGTACGTGCCCGCGGGCAGCGACGTCTGGTACGTCTCGGTCAGCGAGGACGACTCGTGGTTGATGGCCACATAACCCTTGCTCCCCCGGCCGAACGCGATCGCGTCGTTGCCGTCGTCCCACCAGTTGGTGAGGGACTGGCCGCTCGTCGCGTTACGGAAGGCGACCATGGACTTGATCTCCGGCCAGGCGTGCTGACACTTCCAGCCGTCCTGCCAGCAAGCGTTGACCGTACCGCCGTTGGGCGGACCGGCGTCCGTGTCGGACCACTCGTAGCCGGAGTTGATGTCCGGGGCTCCGTAGGGGTAGGCCAGCATGAAGACGTTGGCGAGGGTGTAGTTCGCCCCGTCCTTGTAGTTGAGCGTCGAGCCGTTGCGCTCGGTGTCGTGGTTGTCGACGAAGACGCCGGCCACCGAGCTGCTCATGTAGCCCCAGCCCTCGCCGTAGTTCTTCAGGTAGGCGAGGTTCTCGTTGTTGAAGACGCGCTTGAGGTCGTAGGCGTAACGGAACTCCTGGACGTCGCCGTTGCCCGTGTACTCCGTGGGCTGGACGGCCTCACCCGCGCCGTAGATGACCTCTTGCTTCCAGTACACGGAGGAGTTGCTCAGACGGGACTTGATGTTCGCCAGGTCCGTCGCCGGTATGTGCTTGGCCGCGTCGATACGGAAGCCGTCGACGCCGTAGCCGAGCAGGGTGTTCAGGTAGCCGGCGATCGTGGCGCGGACGTACTCCTCGCCCGTGTCCAGGTCGGCCAGCCCGACCAGCTCGCAGTTCTGCACGTTGGCGCGGTTCGTGTAGTCGCTGACCGTGGACGTGCAGTCGTCCATGTCGTACGAGGAGTACAGCCCCGGGTAGTTGTACTTCGTGTACGTCGAGCCGCCGGTGCCGGTGCCGCTGCCCGCCGACATGTGGTTGATCACCGAGTCCACGACGACCTTCACGCCCGCCGTGTGACACGTGGTGACCATGTTCTGGAAGGCCGTGGCGTCGCCGAGCCTGCCCGCGATCTTGTAGCTGACGGGCTGGTACGACGTCCACCACTGCGAGCCCTGTATGTGCTCGGCGGGCGGCGAGACCTGGACGTAGCCGTAGCCGGCCGGGCCGAGGGTGTTGGTGCATTCCTTGGCGACCGAGGCGAAGTTCCACTCGAAGAGGACGGCGGTGACGTCCTTGGTGCCGGGCGGGGACGCCTCGGCGACCCCGGTGGGAACGGTCAGCGAGACCGCCATGCCCGCCGCGAGGGCGACCGTGGCGGCCAAAGTCTTCCTGGCCATGTGTACTCCTGCACTTCGTTGTGCGGGTGGGGGGATCACGGATGCGCCGGGCGGTCGTACGGCCTGAAACCTTTGCACGCTCAACGAGCCCGGTGTTGCGGGAACGTATACCGCGTCATCAGATTTCAGCAAGATGCCGTAAGAACTTCCAACGCGTATCTTGACGCGGCCTGTTCGCCCGTCACACGCTCCACATCATCACCCTGAGGGGGACTCTGTTGACGACGGGATTCCATCTGCTCGGACGGGTACGGCTGCACGACGGCGCGACCGGCATCAGGGGGGTCAAGCCGAGGGCACTGCTGGTGACACTGCTGCTGCAGCCCGGCCGCACCGTTTCGCTCGACTCGCTGCAAGAGGCCCTGTGGGACGGCGAACCGCCGCGGTCGGCGGTGGCCAACATCCGTACGCACGTCAGCGCGTTGCGTGCCGCACTGGCCGACGCCGGTCAACTGGCCGGCCACGACGGGGGCTACACCCTGAACACGCCCGACGGCTCCTGCGACCACCTGCGTTTCCTCGACGCCTCGGCGGCGGGCCGGACCGCGCTGCTCACCGGCGACCCGGACCGGGCTACCCGGCTGCTCGGCTCGGCGCTCACCCTGTGGGACGGTGACCGCGCGGCGGTCGGCATACCGCGGCACGGTCCGCTGGCCGGCGCGCTGGGGCATCTCGACGAGGAGCGGATGCGGGTCGTGGAGGACCTGGCCGAGGCGCATCTGCGACTGAGCGAACCGCGCGCCGCGTTACGCGACCTGACCGGGCTGCTGACCACGGAGCCGCTGCGCGGCCGGAGCTGGGCGCTGCGGATGCGGGCGCATCACCGGCTCGGCGAGCTGGGCGAGGTGTCTCAGGCGTACCGGACCGCGTCGGCGGTGTACCGGACGGAGCTGGGCATTGCACCGGATCGTGGACTACGGCTGCTGTACGAGGAGTTGACCGGGGGCCCCGCCCCGAGCCCGACGGCGTGACGCCCCGCCCCCGGACAGGGGGCGGGGCGTCGTACCGCACTCGGGCGGATCTTTCGGACCGTCAGGAGCTGCAGCACTTCCCGGTGTTGGTCCAGCTCGTGCAGGAGCCGGTGCTGTCCCAGCACTGGCGGGTGTACTTGGCCTGATAGGCCGGATAGGTGGTGCAGGCGTTCGCGCACTTGGTGTCGGTCCACCAGGTGGCGTCCGCCTCGACCCTGGGCGCGAGCCTGTTCACCACGGCGTCCGCGAGCCGCTGAAGCTGCCGCACGGCGTTCTCCTTTCCCCATCGGCCGCCCGTCGCGGCCGAATTGCCGAGGACATTACGGGGGGCTCGTACAGAGCTCGTTTCGATGCGCGTGTATGTCCTCTGTACATCCGGCGCCTAGGCTTCCCGGTCGTTCGTCGGAAAACCGTTCACTGAAAGGGGGAGCGCGATGGTGTATACGGCGGTGGTGTGCCGTGTGTTCGTCGGGGTCGTTTTCGCCGCGTCGGCGTTCGGGAAACTGCGTGGGCGGAAGGCTTTCGGGGAGTTCGCGGCGGGTCTTGACGCGATGCGGGTGGTGCCCGGCGGGTGGGTGCGGCCGGTGGCCGCGGCGGTGGCCGGCACGGAGGCGGCGGTGGCGGTGCTGCTCGCGGTGCCCGCCTCGACCGCGGCCGGGCTGGGGCTCGCCGTGCTGCTGCTCGCGGTGTTCACCGGGGCGATCGCCCTGGTCCTGCGGCGGGGTACGCAGGCGTCCTGCCCGTGTTTCGGTGCCGCGGCGACTCCTTTCGGGGTGCGCCATCTCGCCCGCAACGGGGGGCTCGTCGCCGTGGCGGTGACGGGTCTCGCCATGACGGGGACGGGCTCCGTGGCGGCGGGCGGTGTGCTGCTGGCCGTGCTGACCGGCGCGGTCGCGGCGAGCCTGGTGGTCCGTCTCGACGATGTCATCGACCTTTTCGCGCTGCAGAGTTAGGAGAGCTTCCATGTCGGTTCTCGCCGCCGCCGTGATATTCGCGATCGCCCTGGGTCTGCTGAATCTGACGCTGTCGTACGGGGTGATCCGCAGACTCCGGTCGGAAAAGCGGAGTACGCCCGCCGTGCCCTTTCCGGTGACGGATGCGGACAGTGTCGGGAAGGCCCTGGAGGAATTCCATATACGGACGGAAGACGGCCGGGAGATTTCCGACCGCACGCTGCCGGAGGGCACGGTGGCCGCGTTCTTCGCGCCGGGCTGCGGCCCCTGCGCGGAGCTGCTGCCGCACTTCGTCGAGACCCTCGCCCGCAGCCGCCGGCCGGCCGAGGAGGTCCTCGCGGTCGTCGTCCCCGGCAATGAGGGCTCCGAGGAGTACGCGGACCTGCTGTCCGCGGTGGCCACGGTGGTGACCGGGGACCAGGCCCGCACAGTCGAGGCGGCCTTCGGCGTGAACGCGTATCCGGTGGTGTGCCGGGTGGGCGCGACCGGTGAACTGACCGCACTGGCTCGGGACTTGCAGGAGCTGGCGCCGCCGGTGACGGTATGAGGCGGCGGCGGACGGCGGGGCTCGGCAGTCGGGCGGGCAGGCCCGAGGCAGCAGACCCCGGCCGCCGGGCAAGCAAGCGCGTGGCCGCCGTGCGGGCCGTGCTCGGGCTGGCCCTGCGTGCCGCGCCCGTCCCGCTGCTGGGAATCATGCTGGCCGCGCTGGTCACCGCGGCGCTGCCCGTCGCGGCCGCCTGGCTGACCCGTGACGTGCTGGACCGGCTGGCCGGCGCGCACCGGGCGGCCCCGGCCGTGGCGGTTCCGGCGGCGCTGCTGGCCGCCGTCGGGGTGGGCGCCGCGGTACTGCCCCACGTCGACCGGCTGCTGTGCGGTGAACTCGGGCGCCGGGTCGGCCTGTTGGCGCAGGACCGGCTCTATGCCCGGGTCAACGCCTTCGCCGGGCTGGCCCGTTTCGAGAACCCGACCGAGCTGGACCGGCTGCGGCTGGCGGAGCAGTGCGGGCAGGACACTCCGGTGCAGGTGGTGGGCGCGGCGGTGGCGCTGGCACAGTCGGCGGTCACCGTCGCCGGGTTCGTGGCGTCGCTGTGGCTGCTCGGCCCGTGGCTCGCGGTGGCCGTGCTGCTCGGCGCGCTGCCCGCGCTGGCCGCCGAGCTGCGGCTCGCCCGCGCCTGGTCCGAGGCCACGCTGCACACCACGCCGCTGGAGCGCCGGGAGTCCTTCTACGCACATCTGCTGGGCAGTGTGCAGGCGGCCAAGGAGATCCGGCTGTTCGGCACCGGCGGTCATCTGCGCGAGCGGATGCGGCGGGACCGTACGGCCATCAACGCCACCCGCCGCCGTATGGAACTGCGTACCGCCGCCGCACAGGGGCTGCCGGCGGCCGTGTCGGCGGGCATCGCGGCCGGCAGCCTGGTGTGGGGCGTGCACGCGGCCGCGCGCGGGACGCTGACCGTCGGCGACCTGGCCGTGCTGACCTCGGCGATCGCCGCGGTGCAGGGCGGCCTGACCGGCATCGCGGCCTCGGCGGCCGTGGCCCACCAGCATCTGCTGCTCTTCGCCCACTACCTCGACGTGACCACGGCACCCCCGGACCTGCCGGTGCTCAGCCCGGCCCGCCCGGCCGGAGCGCTGAGCCGCGGCATCGAACTGCGCGACGTCTGGTTCCGCTACTCCGAGCAGCACGACTGGGTGCTGCGCGGGGTGAGCCTGACCATCCCGTACGGCGGCACGCTCGCCGTGGTCGGCGACAACGGCGCGGGCAAGAGCACGCTGGTCAAGCTGCTGTGCCGGTTCTACGACCCGACGAGCGGCAGCGTCCTGTGGGACGGCACCGACATCCGGCAGTTCGACCCGGCGGAACTCCGTCGCCGTATCGGAGCGGTGTTCCAGGACTTCGTGCGGTACGACATGACGGCCGCCGAGAACATCGCGCTCGGGCAGCTCGACAACGCCGGCCGGGTCGCCGAGGCCGCCCGGGCCGCGGGTGTCCACGCCACGCTGGCCGCGCTCCCCCGCGGCTACGACACGCTGCTGACCCGTGCCTTCGGCGAGGAGGACGGCGTCGAGCTGTCCGGCGGGCAGTGGCAGCGGGTCGCCCTGGCACGCGCCTTCCTGCGCGACGACCCCGATCTGCTGATCCTCGACGAGCCGACGTCGGGCCTCGACCCGGAGGCGGAGCACGAGGTCCACGAGGCGATCCGGCGCCACCGCCGGGGCCGTACCAGCCTGCTGATCTCGCACCGGCTCGGCAGCGCGCGCGAGGCCGACCTGATCGTGGTCCTGCAAGGCGGCGTGATCGCCGAGCGGGGCGGGCACGCGGAGCTGCTCGCGGCGGACGGCCGGTACGCGGGGCTCTTCCGCCGCCAGGCCGCGGGGTACGTACGGTGATCGTCGCCCTCTGCGCGCTCGCCGCGGCCGGCGCCGTGCTGTACGTCCGCCGCCGCACGCTGGTGATCACGGTGAAGGGCGTCAGCATGCGGCCCACACTGACCGCCGGGGACGTCCTGATCGGCCGGCGGGTGCGGGTACGGCGGCTGCGCGCCGGGCAGATCGTCGTGGTCGAGAAGCCGAACCCGGACGAGGACTGGCAGAGCTGGTCGTGGCCCGAGCGCTCCCGGCATCTGATGATCAAGCGGCTCGCGGCCCTCCCCGGCGAGCCCGTCCCCGCCGCCGCGCGAGGCCGCCTCGGCACCGGCGCCGTACCGCCCGGGGCGGTGGTCGTTCTCGGCGACAACCTGGAAGAAAGTGTGGACTCACGGGAGATCGGTTACTTCCCCCTGGAACGGGTGGTGGGCGTCGCCCTGCGCACCTACCGGCGCAGTTCAGGGGACATGCGGCGGTAACGGGAACGTCACGCTTGCAAGATCTTGCGGAAATTTCCTTGCAACGTCTTTCGCAAGGACTTGCAGCGCTGTTAGTTTCTGCCCCAGCCCGGCGGCCGTCGATGGGACAGACGGCACCCGCGGTCCTCCCAAGGGAAGATCCGGGCAACCCTCTTCTAGGAGTTCATATGCGACGTGGCATATCGATCGCCGCCGCGGTGACCGTCATCGCGCTGTCCGCGACCGCTTGTGGTGGTTCCGACGACAACTCGTCGAGCAAGCCGAAGGCCGCCAAGGACATTTCCGGGACGATCACATACTGGGACACCTCGGACGCGGCGACCGAAGCCCCGACGTACAAGGCCCTCATCAAGAAGTTCGAGGCCAAGTACCCCAAGATCAAGGTGAACTACCAGAGCGTCCCGTTCACCGATGTCGAGCAGAAGTTCAAGTCGGCCGCGAAGAGCGGCAAGGGCGCGCCGGACGTCGTCCGCACCGACGTGGGCCTGATCCCCGAGTACGCCTCGCTGGGCTACATCGCCCCGCTCGACGGCACCACCGCGCTGAAGGACACCTCGGACTTCAACACGACGCCGATGAACACCACCAAGTACAACGGCAAGACGTACGGCGTCCCGTCCGTCACCGACACCCTGGGCCTGCTCTACAACAAGGAGCTGCTCAAGAAGGCCGGCATCGACACGCCGCCCACCACGTGGGACGAGTTCATCGCCGACTCCAAGACGATCAAGAAGAAGACCGGGGCGTACGGCACGTACCTCAACCCCGACTCCTACTTCCTGCTCCCGCTGCTCTACAGCAACGGCGCGGACATGGCCGACACCTCGTCGAAGAAGATCACCATCTCCGACGCCAACGCCGTCACCGCGCTGACCACGGCGAAGAAGATCCAGGACGAGGCGTCGATGAAGGTCGACTTCGCGAACGCCTACCAGAACATGCAGACGGCCTTCAAGAACGGCAAGGTCGCCATGCTGGTCCAGGGCCCCTGGTCGGTCAGTGACGACCTGACGGGCAAGGTGTTCAAGGGCAACGAGGACAACCTCGGCTACGCGGCCGTCCCGGCCGGTGCGGGCGGCAAGGCCCAGGCGCCGACCGGCGGTCACGACCTCACGGTCTACCAGGGCTCCAAGAACCTGGACGCCAGCTACCTGTTCTCGCAGTTCATGACGTCGACCGAGAGCCAGGTCACGATCGCCACGGCCACGGGCACGCTGCCGACCCGCAAGTCGGCCTACACGTCCGAGGTGACGTCGAACGCCAAGATCGCCGGCTTCAAGCCGATCCTGGAGCAGACCGCCCGCCCGCGCGTCGCGCTCCCGCAGGTCGGCTCGCTCTTCACGCCGCTCGCGCAGAACTACGTGAAGATCCTGCAGGGCAGCGAGTCGGTCAAGGACGGCCTCGACAAGACCGCCACGGAGTTCCAGAAGCTCCTGCCCGGCTACTCCATCGGCTGACCGGGCACTCAGTAGCCAACCGGTAACCGAATGACACGCAGCCCCGGGGAACGAACACCCCGCTGCCGCCCCGAAGGGGCTCCCCGGGGCTGCGGAACCACCGGATCCACCAGATCCACCGGGCCGGTCAGGCCCCCTGGATCCACCAGACTTCCGCCGCGAAAGAGCCGATGAGGATGACGACCGCAGCGAGCACCGAGAACACCGACCAGCCGGCGCCCGGCAAGAACGCCGCGCGCCCCCCACGCGTTTCGGCGCTCAGGCGGTCCTGGGACAAGTACTGGTACGCCTGGGCCATGGTGACCCCGGTCGCCATCGTCCTGGCCGTCCTCGTCCTGTATCCGCTCGGATACGGCTTCTACCAGTCCCTGACCGACGCCAACGAGTCGAACGTCTCCGCGACCATCGGCGCCTTCCACCGCCCGGCCACGTACAAGTTCGTCGGCCTGGACAACTACTGGCACGTGCTGTCCGGCGCGGACAGCGACTTCTACCCGCGCCTGTTGTGGACGGTCATCTGGACCGTGGTCGGCGTGTCACTGATGGTCGGCCTCGGCATGGGCCTCGCGGTGCTGCTCAACCGCAAGATGCGCCTGCGCGGCCTCTACCGCGCGCTGCTGATCCTGCCCTGGGCCGTCCCGTCGTTCATCAGCGTCTTCGCCTGGCGGCTGATGCTCAACTCGCAGTACGGCGTCTTCAACGAGATCATCACGGCGTTCGGCCTGCCGGCCCAGGACTGGCTCGGCACCCCGCTCGCCCAGAAGGTCGCCGTGATCATGGTGAACGTCTGGGTCGGCATCCCCTTCAACATGGTCGCGATCCTCGGCGGACTCCAGTCCATCCCCAAGGAGCTGTACGAGGCCTCCGAGATGGACGGCGCCTCCCCCTGGCAGCGGTTCGTGAACGTCACCCTGCCCGGTCTGCGTCCGGTGACCAACACCATCATCCTGCTGGGCTGCATCTGGACGTTCAACATGTTCAACATCATCTATCTGCTGCTGGGCAACAACACGAGCGGCGACGCCGACATCCTTGTCACCTTCGCCTTCCGCAAGGCGTTCACCGGTGTCTCGGACTACGCGGGCGCGGCGACGTACGGGATCATCATCCTCGCCCTCCTGCTGGCCTTCTCGACCTTCTACCGCCGCAACACCCTGAAGTCCGAGCAGGCGTAAGGAGCCATCGCCATGACCGCAGCAACCCACGAGAACTCCTCCGCCGCCGCGGCCGCTCCGACGGCCGCCCGCCGCTCGGACACCGCCGCCCCGCGCAAGGTGCGCGGCCGCGAACACCGCAGTCTGGGCTCCTCGATCGCTCTCCACGGCACCCTGATCGTGGCCACGGTGATCGCGGCCTTCCCGGTGCTGTGGATCCTCTTCATCTCGCTCGGCCCGAAGAACGCCTGGCAGGATCCGGGCCAGGTCCTGAAGAACCTCAGCTTCCACAACTACAGTGACGTGCTGAGTCATTCGGATCTGCCGAAGTGGTTCCTGAACACGGTGATCGTGGCGGGCGGCACCACCGCACTCGGCGTATTCCTGGCGGCAACCGCCGGTTACGCGGTGTCCCGGATGAGGTTCCCGGGCAGCAGGCAGCTGATGTGGACGTTCCTGGTCACTCAGATGTTCCCCAGTATCGTGCTGATCGTGCCGCTCTATCTCCTTATGTCCGAGTTGAACCTGCTGGACAACTACCTCGGTCTGATCCTGGCGTACGCGACGACGGCGGTGCCGTTCTGCGCCTGGATGATGAAGGGGTACTTCGACACGATCCCCAAGGAGATAGACGAGGCGGGCCGGGTGGACGGCCTCACGCCGTTCGGCACGTTCTGGCGGCTGATCGTGCCGCTGGCCAGGCCCGGTCTCGCCGTGACCGCGTTCTACAGCTTCCTCACCGCCTGGGGCGAGGTCGCGTACGCCACGCAGTTCATGCAGTCCGACCACTACACGCTCGCCGTCGGCATCCGCACCTTCGCGCAGGACCAGCGCCCCGACTGGGCGTGGACCTCGGCCACGGCGATCATCATCACCATTCCGGCGGCCCTCGTCTTCCTGCTGGTGCAGCGCAGCCTGGTCGCCGGGCTGACGGCCGGCGGCACCAAGTCATGACAGCGGCCTGAAGCCCCGTCGGCATCCCCGTACTTCGCAAGCGCCTCCGTCGTTCCCCCCGCACCCCTAAGGGAATCCATGACCCAGCACGTCACCGACGCACTCCCCACCGACGCCTCCTCCGCCGCCTCCGGGCGCCGGGAGTGGTGGCGCGACGCGGTCATCTACCAGGTCTACCCGCGCAGTTTCGCGGACGGCAACGGCGACGGCATGGGCGATCTGCCCGGCGTCCGGGCCCGGCTTCCCTATCTGAAGGAACTGGGCGTCGACGCGGTGTGGCTGTCCCCGTTCTACGCCTCCCCACAGGCGGACGCGGGCTACGACGTCGCCGACTACCGTGCCGTCGACCCGATGTTCGGCAATCTCACGGACGCCGACGACCTGGTCCGCGCCGCGCACGCGCTCGGGCTGCGGGTGATCGTCGACCTGGTGCCCAACCACTGCTCGGACCACCACGAGTGGTTCAAGCAGGCGCTGCGCGAGGGCCCCGGCTCGACGATCCGGGAGCGCTTCCACTTCCGGCGCGGCAAGGGCGCGAACGGTGAACTGCCGCCCAACGACTGGGAGTCCATCTTCGGCGGCCCGGCCTGGACGCGGGTCGAGGACGGCGAGTGGTACCTCCACCTGTTCGCGCCCGAGCAGCCCGACTTCAACTGGGACCACCCGGCCGTCCACGACGAGTTCCGCTCCATCCTGCGCTTCTGGCTGGACCTGGGCATCGACGGCTTCCGCATCGATGTGGCGCACGGCCTGGTGAAGGCGGCGGGTCTGCCCGACATCGGCCACGACGAGCAGGTCAAGCTCCTTGGCACCGAGGCCGTGCCGTACTTCGACCAGGACGGCGTGCACGAGATCTACCGCAGCTGGCGGCGCATCCTCGACGAGTACGCCGGTGAGCGCATCGCCGTCGCCGAGGCGTGGACGCCGACCGTCGAGCGCAGCGCCCTGTACCTGCGCCCGGACGAGCTGCACCAGGCCTTCAACTTCACCTACCTGACCACCGGTTGGAACGCGGCGGACCTGCGCGAGGTCATCGACCGCTCGCTCAGCGCCATGAACGCCGTGCACGCGCCCGCGACTTGGGTGCTCTCCAACCATGACGTGGTACGGCATTCCACGCGTCTCGCGGAAGGGGACGAGACGCGTGGTCTGCGCCGGGCCAGGGCGGCGACCCTGCTCATGCTGGCGCTGCCCGGCTCGGCGTATCTCTACCAGGGCGAGGAGCTCGGCCTGCCCGAGGTGGTCGATCTGCCCGACGAGGTCCGCCAGGACCCGGCGTTCTTCCGCAGCGCGGGCCAGGACGGCACCCGCGACGGCTGCCGGGTGCCGCTGCCGTGGTCCGGCGAGGTCGCGCCGTTCGGCTTCGGCCCGGTCGAGGGCGGCCCGAGCTGGCTGCCGCAGCCGGCCTCCTGGAAGAACCTCACGGTCGAGGCGCAGGAGGGCGACCCCACCTCGACGCTGGAGTTCTACCGCAGCGCGCTCGCGGTGCGCCGCGACCACCCGGCGCTCGGCGCGGGCCGCCAGATCGCCTGGCTGCCGGCCCCGGAGGGTGTGCTGGCCTTCCGCCGGGACACAGAGGAAGGCTCCATCGTCTGCACGGTGAACCTCACCGCGACCCCGATCCCCCTCCCCACCCCCGGCACTCTGCTGCTCGCCAGCGCGGACGTCGAGCCGGGCGCCGAAACGACCGAACTGCCCGCGGATTCAACGGTCTGGTGGGCAGTCTGAGATGCGACCGGTACAGTCCAATCCTGTGACCACACGGCTTGCCGACATCGCAGCCCAAGCGGGGGTCAGCGAGGCGACTGTCAGCCGCGTCCTGAACGGGAAGCCGGGCGTCGCCGCGACCACCCGCCAGTCCGTGCTGGCCGCGCTCGACGTGCTGGGCTACGAGCGCCCGGTGCGGCTGCGGCAGCGCAGCGAGGGCCTGGTGGGCCTGATAACGCCGGAGCTGGAGAACCCCATATTCCCGGCGCTCGCGCAGGTCATCGGCCAGGCGCTGACCCGGCAGGGCTATACGCCGGTCCTGGCGACCCAGACGCCGGGCGGCTCCACCGAGGACGAGTTGACGGAGATGCTGGTGGACCGGGGGGTCGCCGGGATCATCTTCGTGTCCGGTCTGCACGCCGACACCTCCGCGGACATGCAGCGCTACGAGCAGTTGCGCGCCCAGGGCGTCCCCTTCGTCCTGGTGGACGGCTTCTCGCCGAAGGTGCAGGCGCCGTTCATCTCGCCGGACGACCGCGCGGCGATGGCCCTGGCGGTCACGCACCTCGTCTCGCTCGGGCACACCAACATCGGTCTCGCTCTGGGCCCCAAGCGCTTCGTTCCGGTCCAGCGCAAGATCGAGGGCTTCGTCCGCACGGTGCAGGAGCAGTTGGGCCTGGCCCCCGCCGACATAGAGGAGCGCCTGGTCCAGCACTCGCTGTACACGCTGGAGGGCGGTCAGGCCGCGGCGAGCGCGCTCATGGACCGTGGCTGCACGGCGATCGTCTGCGCCAGCGACATGATGGCCCTCGGCGCGATAAGGGCGGCGCGTCAGCGTGGCCTGGAGGTCCCGAAGGACATATCGGTCGTCGGTTTCGACGACTCGCCTCTCATCGCCTTCACCGACCCACCGCTCACGACGATCCGCAAGCCGGTGCCGGCCATGGGGCAGGCGGCGGTACGGACGTTGCTGGAGGAGATCGGTGGGACGCCCGCTCCGCACAGTGAGTTCGTGTTCATGCCGGAACTGGTGGTGCGCGGTTCGACCGCTTCTGCCCCTGGGGACCGGAATCGTCCCTAGGGAGGAGGAGGTACGGCACCCGTTGGACTCCTCTCGGTGTAGAACGTGCGACCAGGACCCGACCAAGGGATGATCGGTGGGGGAAGGCTTTTCTGGCAGACTCTGTGCCTATGGGTGAGACGACCGTGACGACACTGGAAGGCCGGGAGCAGGCCGCTCCACAGCCCGTCGCGGAGGAGAATGCGGGGAAGATCTTCCTGCGTCGTTTGCGGGCCCCGCGTCGCCCCCGCTTCTGGTTCGAGATCCTGCTCATCGCGGTGAGTTACTGGACGTACTCGCTGATCCGGAACGCCGTGCCGGAGCAGAAGCACGAGGCCCTGCGCAACACGGACTGGATCTGGCAGGCGGAACACCACCTCGGGATCGCCGTCGAGGAGTCGGTCAACCACGCCGTGAACTCGGCGACATGGCTGATCATCGGGATGAACTACTACTACGCGACGCTGCACTTCGTCGTGACGCTGGGTGTCCTGGTGTGGCTCTACCGCAGCCATCCCGGCCGTTACGCGGCCACCCGGCTCACCCTCTTCGCCACCACGGCGGTGGCCCTGGTCGGCTACTACTTCTTCCCGCTGGCGCCGCCCCGTCTGATGCGCGGCGGCGACTTCGTCGACACGGTCCTGGTCCACCACACCTGGGGCTCCATGGCCTCCGGCGACCTGAAGCACATGTCCAACCAGTACGCCGCGATGCCTTCCATGCACATCGGCTGGTCCCTGTGGTGCGGCCTGACGATCTTCGCCCTGGCGTCTGCGCCGTGGGCCAGGATCCTCGGCCTGCTCTACCCGACGGCCACCCTGCTCGTCATCGTCGCCACGGCCAACCACTTCTGGCTGGACGCGGTGGGCGGCATGCTGTGCCTGGCCTTCGGCTTCTCGGTGGCCCGCGTCTGGTACGGGTCCCTGCCGTACGCGCTGCCGCGCCGGGTACCGGGGACAGGCGGGCCGGCGCTGCTGCCGGCGAAGGCCTGAGCGAGGGCCGTTCCGTTCGCGGCGCGATGGCCGGCCGACGTACGTGAGGAGGGGCCGCACCGGGCAGGTGCGGCCCCTCTCGCGCGTTCAGCAGCCAACAGTTCAGCGATCAACCGTTCCGCGATACGCGACGTACCCGCCGGTCACGGTGAGGCGTACGGGAGCCTCCGCGACCTCGTCGGCGGGGGCAGCCACCGGGTCCAGGCCGAAGGCCGTGAGGTCGGCCCGGAACCCGGGAGCGATACGCCCGGCCACCCCGGACTCCCCCGCGGCCAGCGCCGCGTGCGTGGTGCAGCCCTCCAGTGCCTGAAGCCCCGTAAGACCGTCCCTCGCGGAGGCGGCTCCCAGCGGTGCCCGCGCCGTCGCCAGCACGCCGCGCACGTCGTAGTGGGCGATCGGCCAGTCCGAGCCGAGCGCGACCACCGCCCCGGCGTCCCGCAGATCCCGCGTACGCCAGGCGCGAGCCGCCCGCTCGGGCCCCAGCCGCCGCGACCACTCGTCGCCGTGGTCGCCCCGCGTGTACGCGGTGTGCGGCGGCTGCATGGACGCGATGACCCCGAGCTCGGCGAAACGCGACAGTGTGCCGTCCGGGGCGGTCTCCACGTGCTCGATCCGGTGAGCGAACCGACCCCCCGCCCCCAGCCCCTCCACCGTGTCGAGAACGTGCCGCACGGCCGCGTCGCCGATCGCGTGCGTGGCCGTACGGACCCCGGCCGCGTGCAGCTGCCGTACGGCGGCGGTGTACGCGGCGGGGTCGGGCCAGAACGCCTCCGTGCCCTGGCCGTGGCAGTCGGCGTGCTCCAGCCAGGCCGTGCCGCCCTCCACGGTCCCGTCCATGAAGAACTTGACCCCGCCGACCTTCCAGTGCCGCCCGCGGCGCCCCTGGAGCGCCACGAGCTCGTCCAGGGCCTCCCGGTCCGCGCCCGGCATGCACCAGGGCGCGAACCGCAGCCGCAGCGGCAGCACGGTCTCCTCGGCGACGGCACCGACCAGCTCCGGATCCCCCAGGTCCATCACATGCGCACCGGTCAGCCCGGTCGCGGCCATCGCGGAGAGCAGCTCGACGAGGCGGGTCCGCCGCTCCTCGTACGAGGGCCGGGGCATGACCTCGGCGACCAGCTCCATCGCGGCATGCTCGATGAGATGCCCGGTGGGCCGCCCGTCACCGTCGCAGGCGACTTCGGACCGCTGGACGAAGGACCGCGGCCCGGTCACCCCCGCGAGAGCGAGCGCGGCCTCACTCACCAGGGCGGAGTGACCGTCGTACAGCCGCAGAAAGGCGGGCGCGCCCCCGAGTACGTCCTCGACGAGGGCCCGGTGCACGGGCCGCCCGCCGAAGACGTTGTGGTCGAGCCCGAACCCGATGACCCACCCGTCGATACGGGAGGCGTCCCGGAGCGCACCGCGCAACCCGTCCAGATCCCGCACCCCGGACAGATCGGCCCCGGTGGCCATGTCCAGCCCCCACACGGGGTGACTGTGCGCGTCCACGAGCCCCGGGACGAGGTGCGCGCCCGCCAGGGACAGGACCTCGGTCCCCGGCCCGCGCCAGTCCCGTACGTCGGTCTCGTCACCGACCGCGGCGATCGCCCCGTCGCGTACGGCGACCGCGGTGGCGTGCGGCCGGTCGGGGTCGAGGGTGCGGACCTTGGCGCCGGTGAGGATCAGCTCGGCGGTGGGCATCGATGCGACTTCCTTTGCTACTCGGTGACTTCGGCGGGCTCGGCCGCGAAGTTCTCGTACACCTGCGGCCGTTCGCGGCGCAGCCACCAGGCGAGGGCGAGGCCGATGACGAAGACGGCGGGCGACAGGACGACCAGGACGGTGTTCACCGCCGGGGACGCGCCGGTGAACAGGTCGACGTGGGTCAGGACCAGCGCTATGGCCGTCGCGAGCAGCACGGTCGCGACGACGGGCGCGACGACCGTCCGCAGCGCACCCTCCTGGTGAGGGATCCGCCGGAAGTAGCACGGCACGGCGATCGCGGCGAGGAGCTGGAGCACGAACAGGCCGATCATTCCCGGGGTGTTGACCCACAGCAGCAGCTGCCCGTAGGGGTCGGCGCCGGCCGCCCAGAAGGCGAGGACGACGACAGCACCGAGGACGGTCTGGGCGATCCCGGCGACGTACGGAGAGCGGTGCCGCGGGTGAACACGGCCCCATGCCCGCGGCAGAACGCCCTCTTCGGCGAGCGCGAGCCCGTACCGGTTGATGGCGTTGTGGAAGGCGAGCAGCGAGGCGAGGACGCTGGTGATGATGAAGACGTGCATCAGGTCGGAGGCCCAGCCGCCGACGTACGTCGTGATGGCGGAGAAGAAGAGCCCGCCGGGGTCGGTGGCCGCGGCCTTGACGACCTCCGCGTCCCCGAAGGCCTGAATGACCACCCAGACGACGAACGCGTAGAAGAGCCCGAGGAATCCGACGGCGAGGTACGTCGCGCGCGGCACCGTCCGCTCGGGATCCCGCGCCTCCCGCCGGTAGATGACGGTGGACTCGAACCCGGTGAACGCGGCGAAGGCGAAGGCGAGCACGACCGCCGTCCCGGGGACGAACACATTGCCGGGGGCGAAGGACGCGCCCGACAGCCCGTGCGCACCGCCCTTGACCAGCACTCCGCCCGCGAGCAGCACGAGTATCCCGGTCTCGGCGACGAGCAGGACGCCCAGCAGCTTCGCACCGAAGTCGATCGACCGGTAGCCGCCGTAACCGATGACGATCAGCCCGGCCAGGGACACCGGCAGCCAGGGAATGTCGGTCCCGAAGAGGGCCCGCACGGTGTCCTTGCTGGCGCTGCCCAGCAGACCGTAGACGCCGATCTCCATGCCGTTGTAGCCGATGAGGGCGAGCAGCGCGGCACCGATACCGACGGGCCGCCCGAGGCCGCGGGTGATGTACGCGTAGAAGGCGCCCCCACTGCGGACATGCCGGCTCATGGTCGTGAACCCGACGGCGAAGACGGCGAGCGTGATCCCGGCCAGCAGATAGCCGACCGGCGCGCCGATCCCGCCGAGCAGGATCGCGAGCGGGGCGACACCCGCCATGACGGTCAGCGGAGCGGCGGCCGAGACGACGAAGAAGGCGATGTCGGCGGTGCCGAGGGAACCGGAGCGGAGGGTTGCCGCGGGGGTCGGCGTTCTCTCCTCGGAGGTGGTGACGGGCATGCGAGGGAAGCCCTTCTGGCGGGGACGGGGAGAAGTCCGGGGCGTGCGGGGCACCCCGGGATTCCGGCGCCGAGAGGGCTGCCGGGCTCGTAAACCTAAAGGCTTTCGGTTTCCGCAATGTAACCTCCCGTTTGGGCATCCGGGAAGACCTCAGGGAGAGCACAGATCATGGGACGGCCGCGCACACCACTCCTCGACCGCGAGCGCATCGCCACGACGGCACTCGAACTGATCGATGAGCGGGGCGAGTTCAGCGTGCCGCAGATCGCCAAGCGGCTCGGCGCGCAGACCGGCTCGGTGTACCACCATGTGGACGGCAGGGACGGCATCGTGGAACTTCTCCGCGAACGGGTCGCCTCGGCGATCGACACGGGAACCCTCTCCCTGACCCCCTGGGACACGGCCCTGGCCGCCTGGGCGCGCTCCTACCGCGCGGCCTTCGCGGCGCACCCCAAGGTGATCCCGCTCCTCACCACATCACCCGTACGAGCGCCCCGCGTCCTGGAGCAGTACGAGCGCGCGGTCACCCTCCTCCTGGACGCCGGCTTCGCCCTGCCCGACGTGATGCCGGTGATCATCGCCCTGGAGAACCTGGTCCTCGGCTCGGCCCTGGATCTCGCGGCCCCCGAGACGATGTGGGAACTCCCCGACGACACGACGACCCCACGGCTGGCTGCCGCCCTGGACGCGGTGGGCGCGGGGCGTGCGGACCGGGCGTTCGATCTGGCCCTGGAGGGATTCCTGGCCCACGCGCGGGCCTTGCAGTCGGCGTAGGAGCACTTTCTCGCCCCCGCCGCCCCTACCCGTCCCATCCCGTTCCGGGGGGCTGCGCCCCCAGACCCCCCTCAAAGATTGCGCCGTTCCCCGCGCCCCTGAAATGACCGGGGTTGTTCGTCGTCTGCGGGGCGGTGGGGGCTGGGCGCGCAGTTCCCCGCGCCCCTAAAAGCACGCCCCCGGAACCGTTCGACGCACGGCACCGCCCACCCCCGCCCGGTACAACGACGCACCCGCAGTCGGCAACGCACCGAAGGGGCCGTGCCGGTACGTCCAGCCCGTCGCATACGGGGTTATGGCCAAGTTCATGCTGTGGCAGCAAACAGCAATGCCCACCGGCGACGGGCTGGACGTACCGGCACGGCCCCGCCCCCAACGACGAACCGCACCGCACCGAACCGCCCCACCAGCGGAGCGCCTACGCTCCGTAGAACAGCTCCTCCACCACGGCCCGAGCCCGCCGAGTAACCCGCCGATAGTCATCGAGCATGTCCCCCACATGCCCGGGCCCGTACCCCAAGTACCGCCCCACCGCGGCAAGTTCACGCCCGTCCGACGGAAACGTATCCCCCGCCCGCCCCCGCACCAGCATCACCGCGTTCCGCACCCGCGTAGCCAGCACCCATGCCTCGTCCAGCGTCGCCGCGTCCTCCCCGGACAACAGCCCCGCGGCACACGCGGCCGCCAACCCCTCCCGCGTACGCGTCGTACGCAACCCCGGCTCCGCCCAACCATGCCGCAGTTGCAGCAGCTGCACCGTCCACTCCACGTCGGACAGCCCGCCCCGCCCCAGCTTGGTGTGCAGGGTGGGATCCGCGCCGCGAGGCATCCGCTCCGACTCCATGCGGGCCTTCAGCCGGCGAATCTCCCGTACCGCGTCCTCGCCCAGCCCCTCCGCCGGATACCGCAACGGATCGACCAGCTCGATGAACCGGTCCCCCAAGTCCACGTCCCCCGCCACGACTTCGGCCCGCAACAGCGCCTGCGACTCCCACACCAACGACCAGCGCCGGTAGTACGCCTCGTACGAGTTCAACGTCCGTACGAGCGGCCCCGACTTCCCCTCGGGCCGCAGATCCGCGTCGATCAGCAGCGGCGGATCCGCGCTGGGAATCTGCAGCAGCCGCCGCATCTCGGCGACAACGGCATGCGCGGCCCGGGACGCCTCCTGCTCCGCCACGCCCTCCCGGGGCTCATGCACGAACAGCACATCGGCGTCGGACCCGTATCCGAGCTCGTGCCCCCCGAACCGCCCCATGCCGATGACGGCGAACCGCGTGGGCAGCGTGTCCCCCCACCCGTCGCGCACCACGGCCCGCAGCGTCCCCGCCAGCGTCGCCGCCGTGAGGTCGGAGACGGCTCCCCCGACCAGATCGACGAGCGCGCCCTGGTCGGCGACGGCCGGTGTCTCCTCGGTGCCGTACGAGGCGACGATGTCCGTCGCGGCCGTACGGAACAGCTCACGCCGCCGCACCCCACGTGCGGCGGTGACGGCCTGCTCACCCCCGGTGGCGCGCCCCACGGCCGCGAGGATCTCCTGCTCCAAGTGGGCGCGGGACCGCGGTTCGAGTCCGCCCCCGTCTCCGTCGCCGAGCAGCGCGACCGCTTCCGGCGCGCGCATCAGCAGGTCGGGGGCGAGCCGCCCGGCGGACAGTACCCGCGCGAGATTCTCGGCCGCGGCACCTTCGTCCCTCAACAGCCGCAGATACCAAGGGGTCTTGCCCAGCGCGTCGGAGACCTTGCGGAAGTTCAGCAGCCCGGCGTCGGGGTCTGCGGAGTCCGCGAACCACCCCAACAGCACGGGCAGCAGCGTCCGCTGGATGGCCGCCTTGCGCGTCACCCCGGACGCCAGCGCCTCCAGATGCCGCAGCGCGGCGGCCGGATCGGCGTATCCGAGCGCGACCAGCCGCTCCCGCGCCGCGTTGGGGCTCAACCGGCTCTCGCCCGGGGCGAGTTGGGCGACGGCGTCGAGCAGTGGACGGTAGAAGAGCTTTTCGTGCAGACGCCGCACCACGGACGCGTGCCGCTTCCATTCGCGGTTCAGCTCGGCGACCGGGTCGGACCGCAGCCCGAGCGACCGCCCGATGCGCCGCTGATCGGCCTCGTCCTCCGGTACGAGATGGGTGCGCCGCAGCCGGTACAGCTGGATCCGGTGCTCCATGGACCGCAGAAAGCGGTACGCGTCGTCGAGTTGCAGGGCATCGTCACGCCCCACGTACCCGCCGGCGGCCAGCGCCTTGAGCGCGTCCAGCGTCGTACCGCTCCGCAGCGAGGTGTCGGCCCGCCCGTGCACCAACTGCAGCAGCTGCACGGCGAATTCGACATCTCTCAGTCCCCCGGGACCGAGCTTCAGCTCACGCTCGATCTGGGCGGCGGGAATGTTCTCGACGACCCTGCGCCGCATCTTCTGCACATCGGCGACGAAGTTCTCCCGCTCGGCGGCATGCCACACCAGGGGCGCCAGCGTGGCCACGTACTCCTCGCCCAGTTCGAGGTCCCCGGCCACGGGCCGCGCCTTGAGCAGCGCCTGGAACTCCCAGGTCTTGGCCCACCGCTGGTAGTAGGCGAGATGGCTGCTGAGCGTGCGCACCAGCGGCCCGTTGCGCCCTTCGGGCCGCAGATTCGCGTCAACGGGCCAGATGCTGCCCTCGACGGTCGTCTCGGAGCAGATCCGCATCATGTGCGAGGCGAGCCGGGTGGCGGCCTGCAGGGCCTTGCGCTCATCGGCCCCGTCGGCGGTCTCCCCCACGAAGATGACATCGACATCGGAGACGTAATTGAGCTCGTGCCCCCCGCACTTGCCCATCGCGATGACCGCCAGCCGGCACAACGCGGCGTCGTCGGGCGCGGTGGCGCGGGCGATGGCGAGCGCGGCGCGCAGGGTCGCGGTGGCGAGGTCGGCGAGTTCGGCGGCGGTCTGCGCGAGGTCGGTGGTGCCGCACACGTCGCGCGCGGCGATGGACAGCAGGCAGCGCCGGTAGGCGACGCGCAGCGAGACCGGGTCGGTCGCCTCGGCGAGCCCCCGCTCGAACTCCTGTACCCCTGGGTGCAGGTCCTGCGGCTCGTAGGTGACGAGCGCCTGCCAGTCGCGCGGGTGCCGGACGAGATGGTCCGCGAGCGCGGCGGAGGCGCCGAGGACGCCGAGCAGCCGGTCCCGCAGCGGCTTGGCGGCGATCAGCGTGTCGAGCAGCTCCCGCTGGGCCGTGTGACCGTCCTGCACCTCGACGAGCCGGACGAGTCCGAGCAGCGCCAGATCAGGGTCGGCGGTGGCGCCCAGTGCGTCCAGGAGCACCGGATCGGACCGTATCGGCTCCAGCTCGTCGCTCTCCAGGAGCCGCTCGGCTGCCGAGGGATCGGTGAAGCCGTGCCGCAGCAGCCGCGTGAAGGTACTGCTTCTGCGCCCCGGCGCCGTCATCCCCGGCCTCCTGTCGGATCAAGGTCGTACCACCGGTCCGATGTCGCACGAGTCGCACAACCGGTCCGATCAAGGTCGTCCGAGCCTGAGCCTAACCCCGGTCCGCGTGGTGGCGCCCCGCGCCGCTGTGGGCTTCTGTGGTGGGAGCCATGAGCCGTACGACAAAGGAGTCACGCCATGGACATGACCCTCGAAGTGATTCTGCTGCCGGTCTCCGACGTGGACCGGGCGAAGGAGTTCTACCGGGACAAGGTCGGCTTTCACGTCGATCTGGACGGTGATGTGATGGAGGGGGTACGGATCGTGCAGCTGACGCCGCCCGGGTCCGGGTGTTCCATCGCGCTCGTCGACGGGCTCCAGATCCCGACGGGGACGCCGCGGCCCGGGACGTACCACGGGATGCAGCTGTGCGTCGCGGACGCCAAGGCGGCGTACGAGGAGCTCACGGCGCGCGGCCTGGAGGTCAGCGAGCCGCAGGCGTTCTCGCCGCAGGACGGGGCCACGTTCATGTACTTCAAGGACCCGGACGGGAACGGGTGGGCGATCCAGGAGTACCGACAGCGGGCGACGAAGCCGCTGCACCGGCTGCTGACCGAGCTGGCCGCCGAGCGGCAGTAGTTCACCCGCTCTTCATCCCTCCGGTTGGGGAACGTGGGCCGAGGGAATGTTGGCGTGAGCATGCTCTGTCCGCACCGCCACCGTCACTCCCCCCACCGGAGGTCTGAAGTGTCCGGCAGAAACGTGTACCGCCGCAGTCGTGCCGTCATCGCGTCGGCCCTCGCCTTCACCGCAGCCGCGGTCGGGGTGTGGACCGGGTTCGGCGGCTCGTCCCCGGCACACGCCGCGGCCGCGGTCCCCACCCCGGACCACGTCGTCGTCGTGGTCTTCGAGAACCACGCGTACAGCCAGGTGATCGGCTCCTCCAGCGCCCCGTACATCAACTCGCTCAAGACCGGCGGGGCCAACCTCTCCCAGTCGTACGCCGAGACGCACCCGAGCCAGCCCAACTACTTCGCCCTGTTCTCCGGCGCCACGCAGGGGATCACGGACGACAGCTGCTACACGCCCGGCTTCTCCTCCGCCCCGAACCTCGCCTCCGAGCTGATAGCCGCGGGCAAGACCTGGGCGAGCTACAACGAGACGCTGCCCAGCCAGGGTTCGACGACGTGCAGCAGCGGCAACTACGCGCGTAAGCACAACCCGTGGTTCGGCTTCAGCAACGTACCGACGTCGACCGCGAAGACCTTCACCCAGTTCCCGACGGACTACTCGACGCTCCCGCAGGTCTCCTTCGTGGTCCCCAACCTGTGCAGCGACATGCACGACTGCTCGGTGTCGACGGGTGACACCTGGCTGAACAACAACCTCAGCGCCTACGCGACCTGGGCCAAGACCCACAACAGCCTGCTCGTCGTCACCTTCGACGAGGACAACCGGCTCAGCGGCAACCGCATCCCGACGGTGCTGTACGGCCAGCAGGTGACGGCCGGGTCCTCGTCCACCACCACCTACAACCACTACGACCTGCTGCGCACGCTGGAGGACATGCACGGCCTCACGCACGCGGGCAACGCCGCCTCCGGCAAGGACATCACCGGCATCTGGACGTCCTGACATGTACGTAGCGGACAGCCGCGCCAGTACTCCGGATTCTCCGGCGTCGGCGGCGTCCGCGGAAGGCGCCGTCCGGCCCCGTGCCGGGCGGCGCCGTGCCGCGGTCGCGCCCACGGTGCTGGCGCTCGGCACGGTCAGTCTGATCACCGACGTCTCCTCGGAGATGGTGACGGCGGTGCTGCCCCTGTACCTGGTGACCGGCCTCGGCCTGTCCCCGCTGGGCTTCGGGCTCCTCGACGGGATCTACAACGGCTTCTCGGCGCTGGTGCGGCTGGTCGGCGGGCATCTCGCGGACCGGGGCGGCGGCCGCCACAAGTGGGTCGCCGGCTTCGGCTACGGCCTGTCGGCGGTGTGCAAGCCGTTGCTGCTGCTGGCGCACTCCCTGACTCCCATCGGGCTGATCCTGGCGGCGGACCGCACGGGCAAGGGCCTGCGCACGGCCCCGCGCGACGCGCTGATCTCGCTGTCGAGCACGCCGGAGACCCGCGGCCGCGCCTTCGGCGTGCACCGGGCCATGGACACGGCGGGCGCGCTGTTCGGCCCCCTCGTGGCCTTCCTGATCCTCCGGGCCACGGTCGACGGCTACGACGCGGTGTTCATGGTGAGCTTCTGCGTGGCCGTGGTGGGTGTGCTGGTGCTGGTGCTGTTCGTGCCGGGCAGAACAGCGGGCGCACCCGTCACCACGAACACCACGGGCACGACGGGTATCACGGACACCACGGACACCACGGATGTTCCCCGCCCCACCCTCCGCGCCGCCCTCGCCCTCCTCCGTCGCCCCGCCCTGCGCCGGCTCACCGTCTGCGCCCTCCTCCTGGGCCTGGCCACGGTCAGCGACTCCTTCGTCTATCTCCTGCTCCAGCGGCGCCTGGGCGTACCCGACCGCTGGTTCGCGCTGCTGCCGCTCGGCACGGCGGCGGCGTTCCTCCTGCTGGCCGTTCCGCTGGGCCGGCTCGCGGACCGGATCGGGAGGTGGCGGGTGTTCCTGGCCGGCCACGGCGCCCTGCTCCTCGCGTACGTCCTCCTGCTCACGTCCTGGCACGGGAGCGCACTGCCGTACGCCGTCCTGGTCCTGCACGGCGGCTTCTACGCGGCGACGGACGGTGTGCTGATGGCCGCGGCCTCGGACAGCGTGCCCGAGGAGCTGCGCTCGTCCGGGCTCGCGCTGGTCCAGACGGGTCAGGCGCTGGCCCGTTTCGTGTGCTCGCTCGGTTTCGGCGCGGCCTGGACGGCGTGGGGCGACCGTACGGCGCTCACGGCGTCGGCCGTGGCACTCGCCGTCTGCGCGGTGTTCTCGCTGTTTTCGTTCCGCCTCCGCCCCACCCCGTCAGAAGGCCTCGCAGCATGACTCTCCGTACCCGCATCCTGGTCCTGATCTCGGCGCTCGTCGTCCTGGCGGGCGTGGCCACGGCGTCGGTGCTGCATGCCTCGGCCCGCGCGGACCGCAGGAACCAGACCCAGCCGGGCGGCCCGAAGATCACCGCGGGCACCGTCGCACTGACCGGCGACCAGAGCCGCATGGTCTTCCGCAACATGGCGTGGGGCCCGCACCGCGACGAGCTGACCACGGTCCCGGCGTCCGACCCGTCGGGCCCGCGCACGGCCTCCAAGGTCAAGTGCCTGCGTTTCTACGCGGCTTCGGGCACGGGTGTGTGCCTCCAGGCGGTGCACGGCGCGGTCCAGGACACCTACCGGGCCGTCATCCTCGACGCACACCTCCACGAGACGGCCCGCTACGACGTCCCCGGCATCCCGTCCCGCGCCCGCGTCTCGCCCAGCGGCCGGTACGCCGCGTGGACGGCCTTCGTGGGCGGTGACTCGTACGCGGGGACGAACTTCTCGACCCGCGCGGCGATCGTGGACACCCGGACGGGGAAACTGACACCGTCCCTGGAGGCGTATCGCGTCGTGAAGGACGGCAGGACCTACCACGCGGCGGACGTGAACTTCTGGGGCATCACGTTCGCGAGCGACGACCGCACCTTCTACGCGACGCTGGCGACCAAGGGCGCGACGTACCTGATCCGCGGCGACCTCCGCACCCGCACGGTCACCACCCTCCATACGAACGTCGAATGCCCGTCCCTCTCCCCCGACGGCACCCGCATCGCCTTCAAGAAGCGCGTGAAGGGCCTCCCCAAGGACGCCCCCTGGCACCTGTACGTCCTCGACCTGCACACGATGCGCGAAACCCCCCTCGCCGAACCCCGCAGCGTCGACGACCAGGCGGTCTGGCGCGACGACCACACGATCGTCTACGCCCTGCCGGGCGACTACGGGGCGGACCTCTACGAGATCCCGGCCGACGGGACGGGAAAGCCCCGGCGGATCAGCACGGCGGCGGTGTCACCCGCGTACGTCGGCTGAGCCGGACGGCGTCAGTCGCGGCCCGGCACCGCTGCTTCCTTCCACAGCGCGAGCGGTGTCGCACCGACCCGGTAGCCGTCCTCGTCCAGCAGATGGCCACTGAGTTTCATGGGCCCCAGGGCGACCGCGCGGTCGGTGACGTTCAGGTCCGGGGCCTGTTCGGCAAGACGGATCTCGAAGCGTTGCGCGTCGTCGAGGGAGCGTACCCAGGCGACGAGATGCAGGTTGTGCCGGCTGATGACGCTGGCGCACAGACGTACTTCGCGCATGCCGGTGATCCGCTGGGCGACCTCCTGCAGCCGCGCGGCCGGGACACGGCCCCAGAGGGTCACCCCGACCGGCCAGTCCGACAGGGGGCGGGCCACTTCGCAGCGGGCGTGCAGCAGGTCCGCCGCGAAGAGCCGCCGCACATGACGGCGGACGGTGTCCGGGTTCGCGTCGCACCGCTCGGCCAGCGCGCGGTAGGTGGCCCGGCCGTCCACGGAGAGGGCTGTGATCAGCCGATGGTCCAGTGCGGTGAGGGGGAAGGCGGGCGCGGCCGTACGACGTGCGGGCTCGTCCGCGGTGAGCACCGCGACCTGTTCCCGGCTCAGGGCGCGCAGGCGCCAGCGGCTGGCCTCCGCGTGGACCCGCCCGGCCAGGTGGGTGCGGACGGCCCGTACCCCCTCCAGCGCGGCGAGTTCGCCGGTCGTCCACCGGGCGAGGGAGGCCAGGTCGCGGGCCATGACGTTCAGCAGCAGGTCGCGGTCCCCACTGACCTGCGAGAGCGCCGCGACATGCGGTGCGGCGGCCAGCACGCGCGCCACGTCGGACAGGCGGCCGGGAGCGCAGTCGACCTCGACGAAGGCCAGACACCCCTGCCCGGAGTCGGCCAGCGCGGGGGCGGGGTGGCAGCTGATCCAGGCGGCGCCGGCCTCGGTCAGCCGCTGCCACCGTCGGGCCACCGTCACGGCGTCCAGGTCGAGCGCGGCACCGATCCGCGCCCAGCTCACCCGCGGGGCGACCTGGAGAGCGTGCACCAGTGCCTGGTCCACATCACCCAGAGAATGACGCGAATCCTGCGCCACTTCGCACCTCCCCGCATGTTTCCTGCGCTTTCGGCCCGCCAACCGGCCAGAGCTTCAGTCTGAACCCGGTACGCCCGGACCGTACCAGCCAGTCACGAAGCACCAGGAGGTCGATCCGGCATGTCGGTCGTGGAACGCGCCAAGGAACTGCAGCCCGAACTCGTACAGCTGCGTCGCTCGCTGCACCGGGAGCCGGAGCTGGGCCTCCATCTCCCGCGCACCCAGGAGAAGGTGCTCGCGGCCCTCGACGGACTCCCGCTGGAGGTCACCCTCGGCAGGAAACTCACCTCCGTCACCGCCGTGCTGCGCGGCGGGAAGCCCGGCGGCGCGGTCCTGTTGCGCGGCGACATGGACGCCCTGCCCGTCACCGAGGAGAGCGGCTTGGCGTACGCCTCCGGGGTTCCCGGCCGGATGCACGCCTGCGGGCACGATCTGCACACGGCCGGGCTCGTCGGTGCGGCCAGACTGCTGGCCGAGCGGCGCGAGCACCTGCACGGCGACGTGGTGTTCATGTTCCAGCCCGGCGAGGAGGGCCACGACGGGGCCGGCACGATGATCGAGGAGGGCGTGCTGGAAGCGGCAGGCCGGCCGCTCGACGCGGCGTACGCGCTGCACGTGGCGGCCAACCGGGTGCCCGGCGGTGTCGTGATCACCCGTTCCGGCACCATCACCTCCGCCTCCGACCGGCTGGCCGTGACCGTGCGGGGCAAGGGCGGCCACGGCTCGGATCCGGCCACCGCCAAGGATCCGATCCCGGTCGCCTGCGAGATGGTCACGGCGCTGCAGACCTGGGTGACGCGGACCTTCAACATCTTCGACCCGGTCGTCGTCACCGTCGGCACCTTCCACGCCGGCACCAAGTCCAACGTCATCCCGGACCATGCCGAGTTCGAGGCCACCGTGCGCAGCTACTCCGAGAGCGCACAGGAGCGGCTCGCCGAAGGACTGCCCCGGCTGATGACCTCCATCGCCGCCGCCCACGGCCTGGACGCGGAGGCCGTCTACAAGTTCGACTACCCCGTCACCGTCAACGACGCCGACGAGACCGCCTTCGCCCTCGCCGCCGCCCGCGACCTGTTCGACCCGCGCGAGGTCTGGGAGTCCCCGCAGCCCAGCAACGGCTCCGAGGACTTCGCCCTCGTCCTGAAGCGTGTCCCCGGCGCGATGCTGATGGTGGGTGCCGCACCCGAGGGCGCCGACTGGCAGGACGCGCCGATGAACCACTCTCCGCGCGCGGTCTTCGACGACCGCGTGCTGTACCGGCAGGCGGCGCTGCTGTCCGAGCTCGCCGAGCGCCGTCTGGCGGACACGGGGACGTCCGCGGGGACGGCCGCGTGACGACGTCGGCGGGGGCGGGGGAACTTCCCGTCCGCGTCCGCGCCGTCGTCGGAGTCCTGGTCGTCTTCGAGCTGTTCAGCGGGTTCGTCCAGGGCGCGGACGCACCCCTGCTGCCGGCGGTGCAGGACACGTGGCACGTCGGCGCCGCCGACGCCCAGTGGTTCATGACCATGAATTACCTCGCGGCGGCGGTCACCGTGCCCGCCCTGGGACGCCTCGGCGACCTCTACGGCCACCGGCGTGTGCTGCGCATCGCGCTGCTGTGCGTCACGGCCGGCACTCTCCTGGTCGCCCTCGCCGGCAGCTATCCGACGATGCTCGCCGGCCGCGTCCTGATGGGAGCCCTCGCCTCCCTGCTGCCCCTGGAGATCGGCCTCGTGCGCGGCAGGCTGGACGCACCGGGCGCGCGCCGTGCGATCGGCCTGCTGGTCGCGGCCCTGACTCTGGGCTCCCTGCTCGGCCATGCCCTTTCGGGTGCGCTGCTGGGGATCTTCGGCGGGGTACGCGTGGCGTTCGCGGCGCTGGCAGTGCTCTCACTGCTCTGCACGGTCCTGGCCTGGTGCGCCGTACCGGAGTCCGGCCGCCGCGCCCCGGGGCGTATGGACTGGGCGGGCGCCGTCCTGCTGGGACTCACCCTCGTCGCCCTGCTCGGTGCTCTCTCCCGCGCCACGGCCTGGGGCTGGGCTTCACTCCCCATGTCCGGGGCGCTTCT
Source organism: Streptomyces sp. NBC_00775 (assembly GCF_036347135.1). Taxonomy (NCBI): domain Bacteria; kingdom Bacillati; phylum Actinomycetota; class Actinomycetes; order Kitasatosporales; family Streptomycetaceae; genus Streptomyces; species Streptomyces sp. NBC_00775. The sequence continues at coordinate 7,777,310 of NZ_CP108938.1, read as the reverse complement.
GCTGACGGCCGCGCTCGGCTGGGCCTGGCTGCGCACCCAACTCGCCCGCCCGGACGCCCTCGTCGACGTCCGCGCGATGGCCCGGCGCGTACTCGCCCCGCACTACGCGGCCGGGTTCGTGCTCGGCGCGGTCCTGCTCGCCGGGCAGTCCGTCGCCGTCACCTACCTGGCCGCCGACCCGGCCGAGGGCGGCTACGGCTTCAACCTGACCACCTTGCAGATCGGCCTGTGGAGTGTGATCCCCAGCGTCCTCGGCATGGCCGCCTCCGTTCTGGTCCCGTTCATCGGCGCCCGCACCGGATACCGCCGGATGCTGGTGCTCGCCTCGATCCTGACGGCTGTCGGCAACGCGGGTCTGATCCTCACCCGCACCGATCTGCCCCTGTTCATCGCGGCCTACTCGGTGGCGGGCTTCGGCATGGGCCTGTCCCAGGGCGGCCTGCCCACGGTGATCGCCGAAGGCAGCGCCCCCGACCGCGCCGCGAGCGGCACCGCCGTCTACAACAACCTCAAGACACTGGGCGGCAGCATCGCGGGCGCGTGCTCCTCCGTCGTCCTCGGCTCGCTGGTCGTCGGTGCGTCGGACATTCCCTCCGGCACCGCCTATCTCGTGCTCTGGGGCCTCGGATGCACCGCGTGCGCCGCCGCGGCCGCGCTTCAGGCTTTCAGCGGGCGCGCGGCCCCGGACCGGGCGCGGGCCCTTGCGACCTGATTCACGACAGCGCGCCCGGTGAATTCACTGTTGTGCTGGGGACCGTCAAGACGGGATCACCCAGGGACAGTGAGACGCCGCGGGGCCGACGGTCCACGACCGTCGGCCCCGCGGCGTCATATCAGCGAGAAATTCGCTGTGACCTGCCCTTACAGCACCGGCAGGTTCTTCCGCAGCTCGAACGCCGTGACCTCGCTGCGGTACTCCTCCCACTCCTGCTTCTTGTTGCGCAGGAAGAAGTCGAAGACGTGCTCGCCGAGGGTCTCGGCCACGAGTTCGCTGCGCTGCATCAGGACCAGGGCCTCGCCGAGGTTCTGCGGGAGGGGCTCGATGCCCATGGCGCGGCGCTCGGCGTCCGAGAGGGCCCAGACGTCGTCGTCGGCGCCGGGCGGGAGCTCGTAGCCCTCTTCGATGCCCTTGAGGCCGGCGGCCAGCAGCAGCGCGTACGCCAGGTAGGGGTTCGCGCCCGAGTCGATGGAGCGGACCTCGACGCGTGCCGAGCCCGTCTTGCCGGGCTTGTACATCGGGACGCGGACGAGGGCGGAGCGGTTGTTGTGGCCCCAGCAGATGTACGAAGGGGCCTCGCCGCCGGCGCCCGCGGTGCGCTCCGAGCCGCCCCAGATGCGCTTGTAGGAGTTGACCCACTGGTTGGTGACCGCGGAGATCTCCGCGGCGTGCTTGAGCAGGCCCGCGATGAAGGAGCGGCCGACCTTGGAGAGCTGGTACTCCGAGCCGGACTCGTAGAACGCGTTGCGGTCGCCCTCGAAGAGGGAGAGGTGCGTGTGCATTCCGCTGCCCGGGTACTCCGAGAACGGCTTCGGCATGAAGGTGGCCTGCACGCCCTGCTCCAGCGCGACCTGCTTCATGATCAGCCGGAAGGTCATGATGTTGTCGGCCGTCGAGAGCGCGTCCGCGTAGCGCAGGTCGATCTCCTGCTGGCCCGGAGCACCCTCGTGGTGGCTGAACTCGACCGAGATGCCCATCGACTCCAGCATCGTGATGGCCTGGCGCCGGAAGTCCTGGCCGACGTTCTGCGGGGTGTGGTCGAAGTAGCCGGAGTTGTCGGCGGGGGTGGGCCGCGAGCCGTCCAGCGGCTTGTTCTTCAGCAGGAAGAACTCGATCTCCGGGTGGGTGTAGAAGGTGAAGCCCAGGTCGGAGGTCTTCGCCAGGGCGCGCTTGAGGACATAGCGCGGGTCCGCGAAGGACGGGGAACCGTCCGGCATGAGGATGTCGCAGAACATCCGGGCCGTGCCGGGGGCCTCCGCACGCCAGGGCAGGACCTGGAACGTCGACGGATCCGGCTTGGCGATCATGTCGGACTCGTACACACGGGCGAATCCCTCGATCGCCGAGCCGTCGAAGCCGATGCCCTCGTCGAAGGCCTGTTCCAGTTCGGCCGGGGCCACGGCCACCGACTTGAGGAAGCCGAGCACGTCCGTGAACCACAGGCGTACGAACCGGATGTCCCGCTCCTCCAGTGTCCGGAGCACGAACTCCTGCTGCTTGTCCATCTTCCGCTTCCACCCATCCTTGCTGGTCAGGCCGCCTGCTCCCACGCCTCGGGGACGATCGGGGCACCTGAGCATCCCACCACAACACCATTTCATGCGCGTTGCGGACCATGATCGCCCGGGCGACCGCGGCCTGAACGCCTCGCGTACGGCAGGTGTCCTGCTCTGTTGCCCATACTGCCTGCTCACCCGCGTCCCTGTAATGGCCGACCCCCACTCTCTTCTCCACGAGATTCTTAATTTGCATCTTAGATGCAAGTTTTATTACCGTGCTGGGCAGACACGAGAGCCGCAACCCACCGCTCCCGCCTTGGTCTTGAGGAGTCCTGATGCTGTCCGAGCAGTCCGCCGCCACCGTGCGCGCCACCCTCCCCGCCGTCGGAGCCGCCATCGGCGATATCGCCGACCTCTTCTACGAAGGGCTGTTCGCCGCCCACCCCGAGCTGCTGCGCGACCTCTTCAACCGCGGGAACCAGGCGTCCGGCACCCAGCGCCAGGCTCTGGCCGGATCCATCGCCGCCTTCGCCACCCATCTCGTCGAGCGGCCGGACGAGCGTCCCGACGTGATGCTGAGCCGCATCGCGCACAAGCACGCCTCCCTGGGCATCGCGCCCGAGCAGTACAAGACCGTGCACGAGCACCTGTTCGCCGCCATCGTCGAGGTCCTCGGCGACGCGGTCACGCCCGAGGTCGCGGCCGCCTGGGACGAGGTCTACTGGCTGATGGCGAACGCGCTCATCGCCATGGAGCGCAGGCTGTACGCGCAGAGCGGGGGCAGCGGCTGGCGGACCTGGGAGGTCGTGGAGCGCGTCGAGGAGACCGCCGACGTCGCCGCCCTCCGGCTGCGCCCGGCCGACGGCGGACCGCTGCCGGACTTCCGGGCGGGCCAGTACGTGTCGGTCCGCGTCGAGCTGCCGGACGGCGCCCGCCAGATACGCCAGTACAGCCTCGCCGGCGCCCCCGGCTCGGCCCTGCACCGGATCGCCGTCAAGCGGGTGCACGGCGACACGGGCCCCGACGGAGAGGTCTCGAACCACCTCCACGCGCGCGTGCACGAGGGCAGCACCCTGGAGATCTCCGCCCCGTACGGCGATCTCGTCCTGGAGGACCTGCCGGAGCTGCGCGAGGCGGGGACCCCCGTACTCCTCGCCTCGGCCGGCATCGGCGTGACGCCCATGGTCGCCGTGCTGGAGCAGCTCGCGGTCACCGGACACCCCGCCCCGGTCACGGTCGTGCACGCCGACCGCTCCCCCGCCGAGCACGCGCTGCGCGCCGACCACGAGGCGTACGCCGCCAAGCTCGCGGACGCGGACGTCCACTTCTGGTACGAGCACCCGGAGCCCGGCCACCCGGCCGACCGCACCGGCCTGGTCGACCTCTCCGGAGTGGCGATCGCGTCGGGCACGCACGCGTACCTGTGCGGTCCGCTGCCCTTCATGCGCGGGGTACGGGCTCAGCTCATCGGCAAGGGCGTGGCCGCCGCCGACATCCACTACGAGGTGTTCGGGCCCGACCTCTGGCTCGCGCAGGACTGAACGGCGGCGAGGCGTCCCGCGGCGTTACGGCGTCCGGGAGATGCCGAGGAGCAGCGGACCCGTCGGCGCGGCGACGACGTCCGCCACGGTCAGCGGGTCCAGCGAGGCGTAGAAGGCCTCCTGGGCCCGCCGGAGTGCGCCCCGGAGACGGCACCCGGAGCTGAGCGGACACGGCGTGGCCCCCTCGCACTCGACGACGTCGCCGTCCCCCTCGAAGGTCCGCACGATCCCGCCGACCGAGGCCATACGCCCCGCGTCGGTGAGCGCGAGGCCGCCGCCCCTGCCACGGCGGGCGACGAGCAGTCCGAGATGCTGGAGCTCGGCGACCACCTTCGCGGCATGCGTGTAGGGGACCTCCATGTCCGCCGCGACTTCGCGGGTCGTGGGGGACGACTCACCCGCGACGGAGAGCCGCATCAGGACACGCAGGGCCAGGTCGGTGGAGCGCAGCAACCTCATACCAGCAGCGTAAATAATGCGCATCTGTGATTCAAATTACCTGCACAGGATTGTCGCGCGCTTCCCAGCGGCAGCCCAGGGGCTGCCCCTGAACCGCAGGCTCCCCCGCGCCGCACCACGCGCCTCGGACATTCCGGCGCCCACCCTGCATACCCCGCCCCCGTTCACACTACGATCAGTTCACCCGTCCGTCCCGTCCGCCCCACCCCCATAAAGGACTCGCCATGGGTTCCGCGAAGAACAAGACCAGCAACGCCTCACGCAAGGCGCGCATAGAAGAGCTGCGCCGCGCCGAGCAGGCCCGTGAGCGCCGTAACCGGATTCTCGCGATCACCGCCAGTGTGGTCGTCGTCGCCGGTCTCGTCGCCGGCGGCGTCGTCCTCGTCAAGTCGCAGTCCGACAAGAACGACACGGCGAGCGACTCGAAGGCGTCGGGGCACTTCGTCACGGGCTCGGACGGCGTGAAGACCTGGAAGGGCACGCTGTCGCGCAACCACGTCACCAAGACGGTGAAGTACCCGATGGAGCCCCCGGTCGGCGGTGACCACAACCAGGTGTGGATGAACTGCAACGGCGACGTCTACGCCAAGGCGGTCAACAACATGAACGCCGTGCACTCGCTGGAGCACGGCGCGGTCTGGGTGACGTACAACAGCAAGGCCTCGGACGCCGACGTGAAGGCGCTCGCGGCGAAGGTCAAGAAGACCCCGTACACGCTGATGAGCCCCGTCGAGGACCAGAAGGACCCGATCATGCTCAGCGCCTGGGGCAAGCAGCGCACGGTGACGAGCGCGACCGACCCGAACGTGGACAAGTTCTTCGCGTCGTACGTCCAGGGCAAGCAGACGCCCGAGCCGGGCGCCGCCTGCACCAACGGTCTGTCCCAGTGAGGCATGTCGGGTGGATCGCGGGGGCCTCGGCGGCCGTGCTCGTCGCGGCCGGGGCGATCACCTACGCGGTCGCCGAGGACGGCGGCGGTTCGGACACCACGACACCGTCCGCCGACTCCGCCGACGCGGGCTTCGCACGGGACATGGCGGTCCACCACCAGCAGGCCGTGGAGATGTCGTACCTCGTGCGCGACCGCACCAAGGACGTGGAGGTACGGCGTCTCGCGTACGACATCGCGCAGACGCAGGCCAACCAGCGCGGCATGCTGCTCGGCTGGCTCGACCTGTGGGATCTGCCGAAGGTGTCCTCGGACGCGCCGATGACCTGGATGGGCATGGGCGACATGGCCTCCGGCAAGGACGGCGCGCTGATGCCGGGTATGGCGACGAACACCGAGATGAAGAAGCTCAACACGCTGAGCGGCAAGCAGGCCGAGATCTTCTACCTCCAGCTGATGACCGACCATCACAAGGGCGGCATCCACATGGCCGAGGGCTGCGTCGAGAAGTGCGAGGTCGGCGTCGAGAAGAAGCTCGCGCAGGGCATGGTCGACGCGCAGCAGTCGGAGATCAAGCTGATGGCCGACATGCTCAAGGAGCGGGGCGCGAAGGCGCGCGACTAGGGCCTGCCGCAGCGAGACGGTGGAGCGAGGCGAGGCAGTGAGTGGGACGGGTCCGGGGCGGTGCCCCGGACCCGTCCGCCCCCTCCGCCGCCTGATGGTCAATGGCGATCCAGCCGCCCGATGGTCAACCGTGATCCGGCGCGATCCGGCCGCCTGAACGTCAACTACGCCAGTCGGTACCGCACTTCAGCGCGACATCCGTCGGCACCAGGCGCTCCACCGAACCCGGGCGGCCGTGGGTGACGGCGAGCTGGGCCTTGTCCAGGTAGCCGATGAAGAGCTGGGTGTGGGCGGGCATGGCCGCGGGGTCGTAGATGAAGACGACGGTGTCGTCGTCCCGCCGCTCCCGCTTCACGACGTCGTCGACGCCGGCTCCCGAGCCGTGTTCGTCGACCTGGGTGTGGTCGTCCGGCCCCTTGCAGAACACCCCGGTCTTCACCAGGACGGGGAACCCCGCGTCGCGCAGCGCCTTCTGCAGCCCCGCCGGGTCCTTGAAGTACTGCTCCTTGGTCCAGGTCACCGCGACCGTGCCGTCCGTCCGCTTGGCGACGGTGAACGCGGCGGGCTCCGCGCCCCCGGCCGGCGGCGCGGTCGAGGGGTGGCCGATGCCCGGTACGCCGAGCGCGAGCCCCGCGATCGCGGTGACACCCACGGCCGCCACGGCCACGCGCCTGCGCCGCCGCCGGACCGCGCGCCCCCCGGCCACGATCCGCTCGACCGGCACCGCCATGGTGACGTCGTCGAGCGATCCCTTCAGTGCGTCCAGTACGTCCATGTCGTCGTCGATTCCGTTCACGATCCTGCCTCCGGGATGTTGAGGGTGACGAGGTGGCCGCGCAGTGTCGCGACGGCCCGCGCGAGGTGGGCGGTGACGGTTCCCGGGGCGATCCCGAGCGTCTTCGCCGTGGTCGCGGTGTCGAGGTCGAGGAAGACCCGCAGGGCGATCACCTCCCGCTGCCGACGCGGCAGTCGGCGCAGTACGGCCAGCAGCGCGGGGTCGAGTCCGGACCCTCCGGACTCCGCGCACTCCGCGGGGTCCGCGGACCCGGCGTCCCGGCCGTCGTGGTCGCCGAGCGCGACCTCGTACCGACGCCGACGCCACCACGAGATACGGGTGTTGAGCGCCGTCCGTACGATCCAGGCGCGCGGGGCGGGATGGCGTCGCACCCTGGGCCAGGTCGCCCAGGCCCGGGCGAACGCCTCGGCCACGAGATCCTCCGCCAGCTGCCGGTCGCCCACCGCGGCGAGGACCGCCCGCAGGCAGACGTCCCGGCCGCACCGGTAGAACTCTTCGAACTCCAGCTGCTTCACACCCCCTATACGCCGTGGGGTCGCGATGCGCTTACAGACCAGAGGCGTCCCTTGACAGGTGGATAGGGATAACCCTCGACCCGGTCCCGGGATCCCTTCCATACCACCCCAAATGACCGTCAAACACCGGCACTTGAGGTTTCCTTGACCTTTTCCATCCCCTGGCATGAACGGTTCATCGCCAGAGTGACCCCCAGCGTGATCGATCCCCTGTGTCCTCATCCGGCACACGGACCCGCAGATCACGGTCGACCACATATGCGACGAACCACATCGCAGGGGGTTTTATGAGATCCAATCGCGCCACTGCGCGCGCCGGGGTGAGCATGGCAGCGACACTGCCGCTGCTTGCCGGCGCGCTGGCGCTCGGCATACCCGCGGCCCATGCCGCGGACGGCCCGAGCCGGGACACCCTCGCGGGAACCAAGCCCGCGTGGGCGACGGCCAAGGCTGACAAGGGAGCCACGTCCGACAGCTCCCAGGTCTCCGCCCGGGTCTACCTCGCCGGCCGGAACGCCTCCGGTCTGGCCGCGTACGCCAAGGCCGTGTCCGACCCGAACTCGGCGTCGTACGGGAAGTACTTGAGCGCCAAGAAGACGCAGCAGCGCTTCGGCGCCACGAAGGCCCAGGTCGCCGCGGTGACCTCGTGGCTGAAGTCGGCGGGCCTGAAGGTCACCGGCACCACGCAGCACTACGTCTCCGTCACCGGTGACGTCGCCGCCGCCGAGAAGGCGTTCGGCACCCAGCTGCACAACTACGCCAAGGGCAACAAGACCTACCGGGCGCCGTCGAAGACGGCCTCCGCGCCGGCCGCCCTGAACGGCGCCGTCCTGACCGTCACCGGCCTGGACAGCGCCCCGCACAAGGCGACGCACAGCGACACCCTGCCGGGTCCGGACACGGTGTTCAAGAACTCCGGGCCGTTCTCGTCGTACTACGGCTCGAACACCGCGAGCACCCTGCCGGACGCGTACGGCTCGAAGATCCCGTACGCCGTCAAGGGTTACACGGGCAAGCAGCTGCGCGCCGCGTACGGTGCGGGCACGCGTACCGGCAAGAACGTCCGCGTCGCCATCACCGACGCGTACGCCTCGCCGACCATCGCCTTCGACGCGCAGACCTACGCGGGCAAGCACGGTGACGCGGCCTACAGCAGCAGCCAGCTGAGCCAGGTGCTGCCGAAGAAGTACACGAAGACCGAGGAGTGCGGAGCGGCCGGCTGGTACGGCGAGGAGACCCTCGACGTCGAGGCCGTGCACGCGGTCGCGCCGGGCGCGAGCATCACGTACGTGGGTGCCGCCTCCTGCTACGACGACGATCTGCTCGACTCGCTCAACAAGATCGTCGACGGGCACCTGGCCGACATCGTCTCCAACTCGTGGGGCGACATCGAGGCCAACCAGACCCCGGACCTCGCGGCCGCCTACGACCAGGTCTTCCAGTTCGGCGCGGTCGAGGGCATCGGCTTCTACTTCTCCTCCGGTGACAACGGCGACGAGGTCGCCAACACCGGTACGAAGCAGGTCGACACCCCGGCCAACTCGGCGTGGGTGACGGCGGTCGGCGGTACCTCGCTGGCGGTCGGCAAGGGCGACAAGTACCTGTTCGAGACGGGCTGGGGCACCGAGAAGGCTTCGCTGTCCGCCGACGGCCAGAGCTGGACCAACTTCCCCGGCGCGTACACCTCGGGTGCGGGTGGCGGCACGAGCAAGACCGTGGCGGAGCCCTTCTACCAGAAGGGTGTCGTCCCGAACGCGCTCGCCACGGCGAACAGCGCCACCGGTAACCGGGTCGTCCCGGACATCTCGGCCATCGCCGACCCCAACACCGGTTTCAAGGTCGGCCAGACGCAGACCTTCCCGGACGGGTCGGAGCAGTACAGCGAGTACCGGATCGGTGGCACCTCGCTCGCCGCGCCGGTGATCGCGGCCGTTCAGGCGCTCGCCCAGGAGGCGCGTGGCGGTAAGGCGATCGGCTTCGCCAACCCCGCCATCTACGCCAAGTACGGCTCGAAGGCGTACCACGACGTCACGGACAACCCCACGGGGTCCGGGCTCGCCGTGGCGCGTGTCGACTTCGCGAACGGTTACGACGCCACGGACGGGCTGCTCACTTCCGTCCGCAGCCTCGGCAAGGACAGCTCCCTGCAGGCCGTGAAGGGCTACGACGACGTCACCGGCGTGGGTTCCCCCGCCCCGGGCTACGTCGAATCATTCAGCCGCCGCTGACGCCCCATCACGATGGGTACGCCCGCTCCCCCTTTGCTGGTTGGGGGGGGCGGGCGTAGGTGTTTCTCGCCCCCGCCGCCCCTACCCGTCCCATCCCGTTCCTGGGGGCTGCGCCCCCAGACCCCCCTAAAAGATTGCGCAGTTCCCCGCGCCCCTTAAAGGGTGGTTCGCCGACTGCGGGCCGGTGGGGGCCGTTCGCGCAGTTCCCCGCGCCCCTTTTAGGGGCGCGGGGAACTGCGCAATCTTTTAGCCGCGCCCCCACCCACCCGCCGCCGACACACAACCCCACGGCGAGGTCCAGCTACGCGTGCTCGCGCCAGCGGTTGGTGATGGGGAGGCGGCGGTCCTTGCCGAAGCCCTTGGCGGAGATCTTGGTGCCCGGCGGGTACTGGCGCCGCTTGTACTCCGCCGTGTCGACCATGCGGAGGGTCTTCACGACCAGATCGCGGTCGAACCCGGCCGCGACGATCGCGTCGGCACCCTGATCCCGGTCGACATACAGCTCCAGAATCCCGTCCAGCACCGGATAGTCCGGCAACGAGTCCGTGTCGACCTGGTCGGGACGAAGCTCCGCACTCGGCGGCTTGACGATGGAGTTCTCAGGAATCGGCGGGGTCTGGCCACGTTCCGCCGCCGCCCGGTTCCGCCACTCCGCCAACCGGAAGATCGACGTCTTGTACACGTCCTTGATGGGCCCGTACGCCCCCACCGAGTCGCCGTACAGCGTCGAATACCCCACCGCCAGCTCCGACTTGTTGCCGGGTGCGAGGACGATATGGCCCTCCTGGTTGGAGATCGCCATCAGCATCGTGCCGCGCAGACGGGACTGGAGGTTCTCCTCGGCCAGCCCCGTCAGCCCCAGGGACGACATATACGCATCGAACATCGGCTCGATCGGCACGGTCCGGAAGTTCAGCCCGGTCCGCCGCGCCAGCTCCGCCGCGTCACCCTTCGAGTGGTCGGAGGAGTACTTCGAGGGCATCGACACGCCGTACACGTTCTGCGCGCCCAGCGCATCGCACGCGAGGGCCGCCACCAGCGCCGAGTCGATACCACCCGACAGCCCGATGAGCACGGAACGGAAACCATTCTTCGCCGCGTACGCCCGCAGCCCGACCACCAACGCGGAGTAGACCTCCTCATCGTCGTCGAGCCGCTCCGCGTACCCCCCGGCCAGCTCCGCCTCGTACGCGGGCAACGGCTCCTCGGACAGCACGAGCCGCTCGATGCGCAGCCCGTCGTCCACCACACCCGTCACCGGGTCGGCGGCCGCCGCCGGAAGGTCCAGGTCCAGTACGACGCATCCCTCCGCGAACTGCGGCGCCCGCGCGACGACTTCACCGTCCCGGTCGACGACGATCGAGTCCCCGTCGAAGACGAGCTCGTCCTGCCCGCCGATCATGGCGAGGTACGCGGTGGTGCAGCCCGCCTCCTGGGCCCGCTTGCGGACCAGCTCCAGGCGCGTGTCGTCCTTGTCGCGCTCGTACGGGGAGGCGTTGATGGAAAGCAGCAGGCCGGCCCCTGCGGAACGGGCGGCCGGTACGCGCCCGCCGTCCTGCCAGAGGTCCTCGCAGATGGCGAGAGCCACGTCGATGCCGTGCACGCGCAGGACCGGCATGGTGTCGCCGGGCACGAAGTAGCGGAACTCGTCGAACACGCCGTAGTTCGGGAGGTGGTGCTTGGCGAACGTCAGCACCACCTGGCCCCGGTGCAGCACGGCGGCGGCGTTCTGCGGGGCGCCGGCCGGCTGCCCGTACTTCGGCTGCGCCGTCTCGGACCGGTCGAGGTAGCCGACGATCACCGGCAGCTCCCCGAAACCCTCGTCGGCGAGCCTGGCCGCCAGCGAGCGCAGCCCGGCGCGGGAGGCCTCGACGAAGGACGGCCGCAGGGCGAGGTCCTCGACGGGATACCCGGTCAGCACCATCTCGGGGAACGCCACCAGATGCGCTCCCTGCTCGGCGGAGTGCCGGGTCCAACGGACGATCGCCTCGGCGTTGCCGGCGAGATCGCCGACGGTCGAGTCGATCTGATTCAGGGCGAGGCGTAGTTGAGGCACGGGCCCAGTGTAATCGTCAGAGCGACACAATGGGGTGTGGGGCGCCCCACGTGGAGACGCCCCCGCCCTCAGGGCTCAGCGGCCCGGGTTCGGCGACTCAGCTGCGATAGCCGAGCACGGTCATCATCCCCGCCTCCGAGTGGTAGACGTTGTGGCAGTGGATCATCCAGAGCCCTGGATTGTCGGCGTCGAAGTCCACCGTCAGCGTCCCGTTCGGCAGCACGATCGCGGTGTCCTTGCGGGGTCCGCCCGCCACGCTCGCCAGGCCGAAGGTGTGCCCGTGCAGGTGGACGGGATGCCACATGCTCGTGGAATTGGAGAACACGAGCCGCACCCGCTCCCCGGCCCGGACCGGATGCCGCTGGTCCGCGCTGTACGGCTTCTTGTCGAAGGCCCAGTCGTACTTCTCCATCCCACCCGTGAGCTGGAGCTTCACCGTGCGGTCCGGCTCCTTCTCCGGCAGCGCCACGGACGCGTCGGCCCGCAGCTTGTCCGCCGTCAGCAGCCTCCCGTCGAGCTCCTTCGGCCGTACGGACGCGGTGGGCGCCGAGCCGCCGCCCGTCCTCAGCAACGCCTGCGCCGACGCCTTCTTGCCCTCGGCCAGCGCGGTCAGCGGGAAGACGCCGTCCTTGACGGTGACGAGGACGTCGTACCGCTCGCCCATGCCGAGCAGCAGCGCGTCCGTCGTCGCGTGCCGCACCGGGAAGCCGTCCGTGTGCGTCACCGTCATCTCGTGGCCGCCGAGGGCCACGCGGAAGGCGGTGTCACCCCCCGCGTTGATGATCCGGATCCGGACGCGGTCACCGGGGCGCGCCCGGAAGACCGAAGGCGCCTTCGCCGTACGCCCGTTGACCAGGTAGTACGGGTACGCGACATCGCCCGCGTCGCCGCCCAGCAGATCGCTCTCGGCGCCCATCAGCATGCGGGACGGACCGGATGAGGACGGGGATGAGGACGAGGGCGAGGACGAAGGCGACTCCCCCGCCCTCATCGACATGTTGGACATGTCGTGCCCGGAGTGGCCCATGTCCATGCTCATGTCCATGCCCATGCCGCCGCTCAGTTCCTTGAGCACGGCGTCCGGCGTGGACCCGTCCACTCCGTCGACCCAGTCGTCGAGGACGACCACCCACTCCTTGTCGTACGACAGGGGTTCCTTGGGGTCCTCCACGATGAGCGGCGCATACAGACCGCGGTCCTGCTGCGTACCCGAGTGCGGATGGAACCAGTACGTCCCCGCGTGCGGCACCGTGAAGCGGTAGGTGAAGTCCGCGCCCGGCTTGACGGCCCGCTGGGTGAGGCCGGGCACGCCGTCCATGTCGTTGCGCAGGGCGATCCCGTGCCAGTGCAGGGACGTGGCCTCCGGGAGATGGTTGGCGAGCGTCAGGGCGAGGGTGTCCCCGGCGGTGACGCGGACCGCCTCGCCGGGCAGGTCGCCGCCGTACGTCCAGGACTTGACCGTACGACCGCCGAGGTCGAGGGAGGTCGCGGCCGCGGTGAGCTTCACCTTGCGTACAGGGCCGGAGCCGCGCTTCTTCTCGGCGGCGGCGACTTCCTGGCCCGCCGGGTCGACGTACCCCTTCGGAGCGGTGCCGGAGCCGCTCGCGGTTCCTCCGTGGCCCGGGTGGCCGGAGCCCGAGCCCGAGCAGGCGGACAGCATCCCCGTCCCGGCGACGGCGGCCGTGGCGGCCAGGAGGGTGCGGCGCGTGGGAGTGCGCATGGCTGTGGTGGTGCGCATGACTGAGTAACACCTCGTCGTGGTGATGTTGCGTGCGGATGGGCGCGTCCGCTGCTTCTGGTACACCGCTCGACGCCCGGAGGTTCCCACCCCCGAACGGGCAGCACGAAGCAGCCGGTGCGCCGATCTAGATGCGCAGCACCGACAGACGAGAGAGAAGGGTTCTCGGTGGGGGTGGGTTGGGCCACAGGGCGCGCAGGAGTCGCGCGAGTGGGGGGTGTGCGGTGCCGCTCGTCCAGGGGTGGCCCACTGCCAGGGCGAGGAGCAGGGCGAGGGTGAAGCCGCCGAGTACCGCGAGGCAGACGGAGAGTGGGTCCATGTCCATGTCGGTGCCGGTGCCGGTGGCTGTGGCGGTCGTCAGGAGCGGCTCGGCGGCGTGCTCATGGGGCGACATGGTGGACGAGGGGTGTCCGGGGCCGTGAAGTGAGGTGTGGGCGGACGGGTGGCCCAGTGTGTGCATGGTCACGATGCCGAGGAGCAGCGCGGCGAACAGCAGCAGCTGTGGCGTCCGGCTCCTCGTCGTCATGTTCCGCACCTTACCCCCACCCGGTATCTGGCGGGGTGTCTCGCCCCCGCCGCCCCTACCCGTCCCATCCCGTTCCTGGGGGCTGCGCCCCCAGACCCCCCTGGGTTGTATGTCGTCTGCGGGCTGGTGGGGGCTGGTCGCGCAGTTCCCCGCGCCCCTGAAGGCGCGGGGCTTCGCCCCGCGATCCCCCGCCCGCCCCGGGGTCTTTTAGGGGAGGGCGGGAACTGCGCAATCTTTTGGGCCGGCCCCCACCCACCCGCAGCCAAAGAACCGGCCCACGGGGTCTGGGGCGGAGCCCCAGAAGGATGGGACGGGTAGGGGCGGCGGGGGCGAAAACCCGTGCCGGAGGCTCAGTGGTGGGCGGGCTCCGCGTGTGGGGGAACGTGGGTGGCGACGAGGCGACCCGGAGTTCCCGCGGGAGCGACCGCGCGGCGGCGGTCGACGGTGTGGGCGAGTGCGGCCACCGCGAGGCCGAGCACGGCGAGGGCCGCTCCGGCCACCGCCGGCGACGTGGCACCGAAGCCCGCGGCCAGCGCAAGCCCCCCGATCCAGGCACCACCCGCGTTCGCGAGGTTGAACGCGGCCTGGTTGGCGGAGGAGGCGAGGGACGGTGCGGCGGAGGCCTTCTCCATGACCATGAGCTGGAGGGGCGAGCCGGTGATGAAGGCGGCCACTCCGAGGAGGGTGACCGCGACGGCCGCGCTCCACTGGGCGGTCATGAGGACCGGGAAGAGGGCGAGGACCGCGACCAGGGACACCAGCCCGCCGAAGAGGGTCCCGCGCAGGGAGTGGTCGGCGAGCCGGCCGCCCACGAGGTTGCCCGCGGTCGCGCCGACACCGAAGAGGGCCAGCAGCAGGGTCACGCTGCCCTCGGCGTACCCGGCCGAGTCCGTGAGCATCGGCGTGATGTAGCTGTACGCGGAGAAGAGCGCGCCGAAGCCCGCGACGGTGGTCCCCAGGGCCAGCCAGACGGGGAGGGAGCGCAGGGCGGCCAGTTCGCCGCGCAGACCGCCGGCCGGGGCGTGCGTGTGGTCGTGCGGGATCAGGAGCGCGAGCGAGGCTATCGCGGCCACGCCGATCACGCTCACGCCGAGGAAGGTCGCCCGCCAGCCCAGGTGCTGGCCCATGAGCGTGGCGACCGGCACACCCGCGATGTTCGCGACGGTCAGGCCGAGGAACATCAGCGAGACGGAGCGGGCCTTGCGTTCGGGGGCGACCAGGCTGGTGGCGACGACGGCGCCCACGCCGAAGAAGGCGCCGTGCGGGAGGCCGCTGAGGAAGCGTGCGGCCAGGAGCCAGTGGTAGTCGGGGGCGAAGGCGGAGAGCGCGTTGCCCGCCACGAAGAGGCCCATCAGGGCGATCAGGACCTTGCGGCGGGACATCCGGGCCGTGGCGGCGGCGAGCAGCGGGGCGCCGATCACCACGCCCAGGGCGTAGGCCGAGACCAGGTGCCCGGCGGTGGGGATCGAGACGCGCAGGTCGTCCGCGACGTCGGGCAGCAGGCCCATCATCACGAACTCGGTGGTACCGATGCCGAAGGCGCCCACGGCGAGGGCGAGCAGGGCCAGGGGCATGAGGGGCCTTTCAGGGAAGCGGAGGGGCGCGCGGAGCTATGTGTACGGGGACGTACGCGCGCGGGAGCGCGGTCCGTGCACACCGCTGTGCACGGACCGCGTAAGTTCAGCTGTGGAACAAACTCTCTCAGGCCCAGTATTCCAGGGGGTTAAGACGCGGTTGCGTCCACCTTGACGCGGGCGACGATCGGGAGGTGATCGCTGCCGGTCTCGGGCAGGGTCCAGGAGGTCACCGGCTCGATGCCCTTGACCATGATCTGGTCGATGCGGGCCATCGGGAACGACGCCGGCCAGCTGAACCCGAAGCCGCTGCCCGCCGCGCCCTGCGTGGAGCGCATCTGCGCGGTGACGGCGTTCAGCGCGCGGTCGTTCATCGTGCCGTTGAGGTCGCCGAGCAGGACGACCCGCTTGATCGACTCGTCGGCGATCGCCTCGCCCAGCGCGTCGGCGCTCTTGTCGCGCTGGCGTGCGGTGAACCCGGCCTCCAGCTTCACCCGCACCGAGGGCAGGTGGGCGACGAAGAAGGCGACCTGCCCGTTCGGCGTCGTCACCGTCGCCCGCATCGCGCGCGTCCAGCCCAGCTTGATGTCCACGGGCTGGGCACCGGTCATCGGGTACTTGCTCCACAGCCCGACGGTGCCCTGCACCGAGTGGTACTTGTACGTCGACGCGAGCGCCTTCTCGTACACCGGGACCGCCGTGGCCGTCAGCTCCTCCAGGGCCAGTACGTCGGCGCCGGACGCGGCCACGTCGCGGGCGGTGCCGGACGGGTCCGGGTTGTCGGCGTTGACGTTGTGCGTGGCGACGGTGAGGTCGCCGCCGCCGGCGGTCTTGTCGGTGAGCAGTCCGCCGAAGAGGTTCAGCCAGACGATCGCGGGCAGCAGCACGGCGATCAGGGCGGTGGCGGACTTCCGCACGAAGGCGAGGATCAGCAGGACCGGGATGATGAGGCCCAGCCACGGCAGGAACGTCTCGGTCAGGCTGCCGAGGTTGCCGATGGTGTTCGGGATCTGCGCGTGCAGCAGCATCACCAGGGCGAGGATCACCGCGAGCGCGCCGAGGATCAGACCGCGCCGCCAGATGCCGCGGTCGCCGCGCCAGCCGTCGAGCAGGCGCCGAAGCCGGGAACCTCTGCGTTCCGGCCCCTGGCCGTCGCTGCCCGTCTCCGTCATATACGCCTGCGCCATACCGTCGCCTCACAAACTGCCGTGCGCACCGTCTGCCCCTCGGCTACGACCCTAGGGGATGATCGGTGTCGTTCTCGCCGTCCCATGACGGCCGTACGGGCAAGGGGACGTCCAACTTCGCGTTCGGAGTTCCGAATACGGGGCTGGAGCGCGCCCTCTGTGACGAAACGCGCACATTCGACCCGTCAGGAACAAGGCGAACCAAGGCTTTGCCGTGTGCTGTCCATCGCATTGCCGCTGGGCCGTGCGCGGTTCCGTCCGTCACCGGCCGGACGGGCGCAATCCCTCCAGCAGCGTGTCGACGATCCGTTCCGCGAGATCCTCGGGGAGTTCGGTCTCCGGGCGCAGTACGGAGCGTACGAGTATGGGGCCGACGAACATGTCGTTGAGCAGCTCGATGTCGACGTCGTCCCGGAGTTCGCCGTTCTGCTGGCCGCGACGCAGGACTTCGTAGCCCTGAAGACGCCTCGGGGCTATGACGGTCGCGTCGTACGCGGCCCACAGCTTGGGGCTGCTCTTCATCTGGGCGTACACGTTGTGCAGGATCGCCGACGAGCGGTTGAGCAGGCCGCGTTGGCGCAGCGACTCCAGGAGGACGATCAGGTCGCCGCGCATCGAGACGCCGGGGAGTTCCGGGTCCGGGGGCTCGGCGGCGCGCAGCACGTCGACGAAGAGCTCCTCCTTGCCGCTCCAACGGCGGTAGATGGTCGCCTTGCCGACGCCCGCCGTGCGCGCGATGCGCTCGATGGAGAGCTCCCCGAGCGTCACGCCGTCCTCCAGGAGCTTCATCACGCCTTCGATGATGGCGCGCTCCACAGCCTCGCTGCGGGGGCGCCCCCTGGCGGGGCCCTCGTCCCTGGCTCGGCTGTGCGCGAGGCTCACTTCGGACTCCGTTTCCTTCATTGGCCTCCGTCGACCTGTGTTGACCGAACGGTGGACCTGGGTTGACCTGCGTTCATTCTCCCCGGTGTACGGGCGGGTGGGCACCCGGTGCCGGGTGCCCACAGCCCCGAACGCTCCGTACGACCCGTCAGTGCTCCGCCACCGGAACCAGATCGGCCTCTTCCTTGCCCTCCTGGGCGTCCGGTGTCCGGCCCGGCAGGAAGACGGCCACGACGACCGCGCCGACCAGCGCGACACCCGCACCGCACAGGGCGGTGACGTGCATGGCGTGCAGGAAGGCGTCGTTGGCGGGACCGACGAGGGCCTTGCCCTGGGGGCCGAGCTTGGCGGCGACGCCGAGGGTGGCCTCGATGGACTCGCCCGCGGTGTGGCGCAGGCCGGCCGGGACGGAGGAGAGCTTGTCCTCGATGCCGCTGCGGTAGGCCGTGGAGAGCACGGAGCCGAGGACCGCGATGCCGAGGGCGCCGCCGACCTGGCGGAAGGTGTTGCTGAGCGCGGACGCCGAACCCGCCTTCTCGCGCGGCAGGGCCTGCATTATCACGACACTGGTCGGGGTCATGATGTGCGCCATACCGGTGCCCATCAGGAAGAAGATGACTTCGAGGAGCCAGATCGGTGTGTCCGTGTCCAGCACGGCGAACGCGGCCAGCATCGCGGCGATGATCAGCAGGCCCGCCGTGCAGGTGGCCCTGTTGCCGAAGCGGTCGACGACGAGCCGGGCGCGCGGCGCGAAGATGATCTGGGCCGCGGCGAGCGGCAGCATCAACAGGCCGGTCTGCAGCGGCGAGTAGCCCCGCACGCTCTGGGTGTAGAAGACGGAGAAGAAGGTCACGCCCATCAGCGCGAAGAAGACGAGCGCGATGGCGGCGATCGCGGCCGAGAAGACCTTGTTCTTGAAGTACGTGACGTCGATGGACGGGTGGTCGCTGCGCTTCTCGAACACGACGAACCCGGCGAGGACGACAAGTCCGGCCGCGATGGTCGCGAGGACCTTCACATCGGTGAAGTCGGCCAGCTGGCCGCCCTTGATGATGCCGTAGACGAGCAGGACGAGACCGATGACCGACAGGACGACGCCGACCGCGTCGACGCGGCCCGGGTTCGGGTCACGGGAGTCGGGGACCAGCCAGAACATCAGGACGAGCGCGAGCAGCACGATCGGCACGTTGATCAGGAAGACCGAGCCCCACCAGAAGTGGTCGAGGAGGATGCCGCCGGTGATCGGGCCGATCGCGATGGCGAGGCCGACGCCGCCGGCCCAGATGCCGATGGCCTTGGGCTGCTCGTCGCGCTCGAAGACGTTCATCAGGACGGCGAGGGTGGCGGGCATCACAAAGGCGGCGCCGAGGCCCATCACCGCGCGGAACACGATGAGCTGGACCGGCGAGCCGGACTCCGCGGCCAGCGCCGACCCGATGCCGAAGACGGCGAGACCGGCGAGCAGCACCTTCTTGCGGCCGAGCCGGTCGCCGAGCAGGCCCGCGGTGAACAGCAGTCCGGCGAAGACGAGGGTGTAGGCGTTGATGGCCCACTCCAGCTCGCTCTGGGTGGCGCCCAGGCCGGTGGGTGCCGGGGTGGAAATGGTCTTGATCGCGACGTTCAGGATGGAGTTGTCGAGCACCACGATCAGCAGGCTGAGCATGAGCACGCCGAGGATCGCCCAGCGGCGCCGGTGCACCGCCTCGGGCACACGCCGATCGGCGGGAGGAACGGAAGTCGTCATGACGCACACCCTAGCGAGTTTCGATACGGCACCGTCTCGTATCGGAAATGCTTTACGGAGAACTTACAAAGAGACCTAGGCCATTCGGGAAGAGACCTAGGCCCATGGAACCGGGACTCCGGCCGGGTGGCCCGGGAGCGGGATCCGGCTCACTCGCCCCGGTCTAGCCGAGCGTGGCACGAGGTGCCACCATGGAGGTGATCCGGGGACGCCGTCAGGGCGCCTCGAGATGACAGAAGGAGCCGTTGCGATGACGCAGCTTTCGGCTGCCCAGAAGCAGCCTGCGGAAGGTGCCCTCAAGACCACCGACAGCAGCAAGGCGCTGTACGGAGGCAAGAGCACCCGCCGTATCACGGTGCGCGACCTCGCCGCCGCCAAGGAGCGCGGCGAGAAGTGGCCCATGCTCACCGCGTACGACGCCATGACCGCGTCCGTCTTCGACGAGGCCGGCATCCCGGTCATGCTCGTCGGCGACTCGGCGGGCAACTGCCACCTGGGCTACGAGACGACCGTGCCCGTCACCCTCGACGAGATGACGATGCTGTCCGCCGCGGTCGTACGGGGCACCAGCCGTGCGCTGATCGTCGGCGACCTGCCCTTCGGGTCGTACCAGGAGGGCCCGGTCCAGGCGCTGCGCTCGGCCACCCGCCTCGTCAAGGAGGCCGGCGTCGGCGCGGTGAAGCTGGAGGGCGGCGAGCGCTCGCACCGCCAGATCGAGCTGCTGGTCGAGTCCGGCATCCCGGTCATGGCGCACATCGGCCTGACCCCGCAGTCCGTGAACGCCATGGGCTACCGGGTGCAGGGCCGTGGCGACGAGGCCGCGCACAAGCTGCTGCGGGACGCCAAGGCGGTCCAGGACGCGGGCGCCTTCGCGGTCGTCCTGGAGCTGGTCCCGGCGGAGCTGGCCGCCGAGGTCACCCGCTCCCTGCACATCCCGACCGTCGGCATCGGCGCCGGTCCCGAGACCGACGCGCAGGTCCTCGTCTGGACCGACATGCTCGGGCTGACCGGCGGCAAGGTGCCGAAGTTCGTGAAGAAGTACGCCGATCTGCGTCAGGTCATGGGCGACGCGGCGAAGGCGTTCGCCGAGGACGTCGTCGGCGGAACGTTCCCCCTTGAGGAGCACTCCGTCCACTAGGGGCCTGAGGCCCACCGAGCCACTGCGGCACCGAGGCAGCCCGTCGAACTTCCCCCGTCGACGGGCTGCTGCCGTTTACGCGCGCTCCCGCACCCGCTTCAGCAGCAGCGCCCCGTCCTCCCCCGCGAACCACCGCGCGTGCTCCACGAAGTACTCGTACGCCAGTGCCGTGTTCGTGGCGGACCGCGTCACCCCGTGGAAGTAGCCCATCTCGGAGAGCGCGAACTCGGCGTGGACGAGGGGGAGCAGCTCGGGCAGGGCGGCCGACTCGGCGGAGGTCAGCGGGCGTACGGAGGTGTAGCCGTCGAGGAGCGCGTCCACGTCCTCGAAGCGGACCGGGCGGGCCGGGTCGAGCCACTGCACGGTGTTGCGCTCGATGGCGGTGGCCAGGTCGTGGACGGCGGTCGTGCGGTCGCTGAGGCCGAAGTCCAGGATCGTGGAGACCTCGCCGGACGCCGTGTCCCACAGCAGGTTCGAGGCGTGCCAGTCGTTGTGCGTCCACAGCGGGGCGAGGCGGCCGAGGTAGGGCAACAGGCGTTCGTAGAAGGGGAGATGGACCTCCCGCAGGTCCTGTCGCCAGGGTCTGCGCGCCAACGCGGCCGCGAGGGGCGGGCGCCCGGCCGCATAGGACTCCAGCGCCGCCTCCGGGTCCACCGCCGCGAACACCGTGAAGGACGACACGAGGGGCTGCGGGCGGCGGCGCGGGGCGTCGAACCCCTCGGCGGCCAGGTGCAGTTGGGCGAGGGCGGCCCCGGCGGCCCGGGCGTGCCGTGCGGAGACGAAGGGCGACCAGGACAGCGCGTCCCGGTACAGGTCCGTGCCGGTTCCGGCGGTGTGGACCTCGTACACCCACTCCCCGCGCGCCTCGGCGGACAGCACCTCGACGACCGGTGCGCCCCGCTCGCGCAGATGGCGCAGGAAGGCGTGCTCCTCGGCCAGGCCTTCCAGGGTGCGTACGGTGCTGTGGTGCCGTTTCACGAAGAGGCGCCGTCCGTCGCGGTCGACGAGGGCGGCGGCGGAGAGCGGGCGGGGGCTGCGCCAGAGCACGTGGGCGGGGCCGACGACGGCCTCGACCTCGGCCTCGGTGAGCGGCGGCCAGTCGGGGGCGACGGGGTCGGTGCCCATGCCGTGGGCGAGGAGGGTACTCATGCGGTCACCGCCTTCGCCGCCGCTGCCGTCCGGCCGCTGAGCGCGTCCAGCAGGAGCCGTTCCGTCGCCGCGAACTCGGGTGCGGCGAGGGCGTCCAGGCCGCGGGGGCCGGAGCGGGGTACCTCGACGTGTTCGACGACGGTGGCCGGGCGGGGTGAGAGGACGTGCACGGTGTCGGCGAGCAGGACGGCCTCGCGGATGTCGTGGGTGACCAGGACGACGGTCCAGCGGTAGCGCTGCCACATGTCGGCGAGCCACAGCTGCATCTCGGTGCGGGTGAGCGAGTCGAGCGCGCCGAACGGTTCGTCGAGCAGCAGCACCGGCCGCTCCAGGACGACGGTGCGCAGCAGGGCGGCGCGCTGCCGCATACCGCCGCTGAGCTGGAAGGGGTAGGAGGACTGGAAGCCGTCGAGTCCGAAGGCCTCGAAGAGTTCGCCCGCCCGGCGCCGCGCCTCCTTCTTCCGTACGCCCTGCGCCTCAAGGCCCAGCGCCGTGTTGTCGAGCACCGTGCGCCAGGGGAAGAGGAGGTCCTTCTGCGGCATGTAGGCGACCTTGCCGGAGGCCACGGATGCCGGGGCGGAGTCGACGAGGATCTCGCCCGAGGTGGGCGTGTCCAGGCCGGAGATCAGATTGAACAGGGTGCTCTTGCCGCTGCCGCTCGGGCCGATGACGGCGGCGAACTCGCCGGGTTCCACGGTGAGTTCGAGGTCGCGCAGCACTTCGAGCGATCCGAACGTCTTCCCGGCGCCCCGTACGCGCAGACTCATGACCGGCCCTCCTTCTCCAGTGCCCGCTCCCACGGCAGGACGAGCCGTTGCAGCAGACAGGTCGCCCCGAACAGGGCGATGCTCAGCAGGGCGGTCACCGCGACCGCCGCGAAGACGAGGTCCGTGCGGAACGCGCTCTTCTGCGCCTGCATATAGATGCCGAGGCCCTTCTCGGCGCCCGCGTACTCGGCGAACACGGCGCCCACGACGGCGTACGTGATACTGACGCGCAGCCCGGTGAAGAAGTGGGGCAGCGCGCTGGGCACACGGACCAGCCGGAAGGCGCGGATGCGGCCGGTGCCCAGGGAGCGCAGCAGCCGCATCGCGTCGCGGTCGGTGGCGGCGAAGCCCGCCGCGAGGTTCGCGGCGAGTGGGAAGAAGGTCGTCAGGGTCACGACCAGCATCTTCGGGAGCAGCCCGAAGCCGAACCAGATGATCAGCAGGGGGGCCACGGCCACGATCGGGATGGTCTGCGAGGCCACCAGGAGCGGGTACAGGCCCCGGCGGGCCGCGGCCGAGAAGTCCAGGACCACGGCCACCAACCAGGCGGCGGCGAAGGAGAGCGCGAAGCCGAGCAGGGTCTCCTGGAGGGTGGGCAGCGTCTGGTCCCACAGGTCGGTACGGTTCGTCCAGCCCTCGGACAGGACGCGGCCGGGGCTGGGCAGCACCGTCGGGTCGACGCCGGCGGCGGTGACGTACGCCTGCCAGCCGCCGACGAGGACGGTCAGGACGAGGAGGGGCGGCCAGACGGCCCGCAGTGCCGCTCTCACTTGGTGTCCTCGGCGTCCGGGAGATAGGCGTCGGTGAAGAACGTCGAGGTGTCGGGGGCCTTGGTGAGCTTCTTGCCGTTCTGGTCCACCAGCAGCCCGGACTTGTACTCGAAGTCGGCGAAGGCCTGCCACCGCTCGGCGCTCTGGGTGCCGATGCCGCCGTCGGCGGCGCGGTAGTACTCCTTGGCGAGCAACTGCTCGCTCTCCTTGACCAGTTCGGTGTTGGTGAGCGTGCTCTTGTTGGCCGCGATCAGCAGGCCGGCGGCCTGGTCCGGGTGGTCGGCGGCGTACTCGTACCCCTTGTCTACGACGGCGAGGAACTTCTTCGCGATCTCGGGGTTCTGCTTCAGGTACTGCCCGGAGGAGGCGATCAGCGTCGAGTAGATGGCCGGGAAGCCGTAGTCGGCGAGCGGGAAGTCCTTGAGCGGCTTGCCCGTGAGCTTGGCCTCCAGGCCCTCCCAGGTCGGCATCGGCATCGCGAAGTCGGCCTTGCCCGCGTAAAGGGCCGCGTACGCCGAGGTGTTGAGCGTGATCTGCTTGAAGTCGCCCTTGCCGCCGTCCTCCTGGATGACCTTCTGGAGCAGCGCCTTCTCGTAGGGGGCGCCGAACCCGGCGTACGTCTTGCCGTCGAGGTCCTTGGGGGAGGTGATGTCGTCGCGGTCGGCGCGCACGGAGACGGTGACGTTCGTCTTCTGCGTGACGGCGTAGACGGAGGTGATGTCCTGCCCGGCGGCGCGGGCGGTCGTCACGCCCTCCTGGTACGAGATCCCGAAGTCCGCTTTGTGGTTCGCGACCAGCGTCTCGGGGGCGGTCGAGCCGTACGGCACGATCTTCAGGTCGATACCGGCGTCCTTGAACCAGCCCTTCTGCTGGGCAACGTAGATGCCGGTGTGGTTGGTGTTGGGCGTCCAGTCCAGGGCGAGGGTGACCTGGGTGGTGCCGTTCTTCGACGCGGCAGAGGTGGAGTCCTGGGAGGCGCAGCCGGTCGCGGTCGCGGTGAGGGCGGCGGCGGTGGCTATGGAGAGCAGGGCGGTCGTACGGGTTCTCATGGGGATCCTCGGAGGGGGCGCGGCGCTTGTCAGGGCGTGATGGTTGTCCTCACGCCCGACACAGCGCGCTGCTGACCCGCATGAGGTCGACGGCCATACGCTTCGTCAGATCTATTGCCTGGCAGGTCACTTGGCGTCCACTGCCGGTGAGGCTTCGAGCAGGTCGTTCGTGTACGACGACTCCCAGTCGCGGGCGTGCGCGATGGCGCCGTGCCGGGCGAGCCAGTGGGCGTACGGGCCCGTCCGGGTCTCGTCGATCACGCCCCAGCGGCCGTCGGCGTCGGTCCAGGTCGGGGCGACCAGGGCGAGCGAGCGGGCGATCAGGGGGCGGGAGAAGTAGGGGATCACGCGCTCCAGCAGGGCGCGGGTGGAGGCCTGTTCGGCCGCGGCGGCCGTGTAGCCGCGGGCGGTGGCGGCCAGGAAGGCGCGCACCACGTCGGGCCGGGCGGCGGCGAAGGCCTCGCTCGTGCCGAGGAGGTAGCTGTGATAGCCGGGGGCGCCGATCTCGTCGACCGGCCAGGTCAGCCGCTGCTCCTCGGGGAGGTCACCCCGGAGGGCGTCCCAGGACCAGTAGTTGCCGAAGGTGGCGTCGGCCTCGCCGGCGGCGATGTCGTCGACGGTGAGTTCGCGGTAGCCCGCGTCGACGGTGATCACCGCGTCCGGGTCGCCGCCGTCCGCCGCCACGAGGTGGCGGACCATGGCGCGGCCCCGGGGGGTGGGGTTGTAGGCGAGGCGGCGGCCCGCCAGGTCGCGGGGGCGGGTGATGCCGGTGGAGCGGGCGGTCTGGATGGCCTCCAGGGCACGGTGGTTGACGGCGGCGACGGCCAGCAGCGGCTGGGCGTCGGCGGCGCGCCGGGCCAGCAGGCGGTTGGGCGGGAAGAGACCGAGGTCCACCTCGCCGCGGGCCAGGTACTCCAGGGTGTCGCCGCGTCCCGGATCCTGGACGGCCAGTTCCACGTCCAGGCCGGCCTCGCGGTACCAGCCGCGGTCCCGGGCGACGTACAGACCAGCCGAATTCGGCCATGGGTGGAAATAGTCGAGCATGACTCGGACGTGCGACATGAAGGTACTCCGCATACGGCACTCAGGCGTGCGGGCCTGGTGGGAAGAGACAGGAAGGAGAGAGAGGGGACCGTTCCGGTCAGCAACAGGAGCGGGCCGCCGCGGCGTTCGCCGGGGGACACTGCTGCTCGACTGCTGCGGACATGCGGTACTCCTACGCGGGCAGCCCACAGGGGGCTCAAGTGATGCGGTCGGCGTTCCCATGGGGACCGTTCGGCACATGCCGACGCCGGTCCCAGACGCCCTCTCAGCCCAACCGGGTAGGGGCTCCCGCGTAGATGGCCGAAACCATAACCCCAGGCAGCCGATCCTGTGCAAGCGGCGCCCGACATGTGGGACGCCTCTGACCGACAGGCGAGACGCACCAGCTCAGGCACGCCGCCCGTACAGGCCTCCGGGTTAGCATCCCCGCCATGAACGACGCCCTGCTCCCCGGTCCCCTGGTCGACGACGCGTGGCTCGCGGCCCGCCTCGACGATCCCCGGCTGGTCGTCCTCGACGCCACCGCGCTGCTTCCGTCGCCCCGCCACGACGGCGACTACCGCTCCGGCAGCGGCCACGACCGGTGGGCCGAGGGGCACATCCCGGGCTCCCGCCACGCGGACCTCACGTGCGACCTCTCGGACCACACGGCGCCGTACCACTTCGCGGTCCCGGCCCCCGAGGCGCTGGCCGCCGCGCTCGGGCGCCTCGGCGTGCACGACGGCACCGAGGTCGTCGCCTACGACAGCGGCGGCGGCATCTGGGCGGCCCGGCTGTGGTGGATGCTGCGGTCGATCTCCGTACGGGCGGCGGTACTTGACGGAGGTCTTGAGGCCTGGGAGGCAGCCGGGCGGCCGGTTGTCACCGGAGAGATGGAGCCCGCTCCAGAGGTTCCAGGGGCTCCAGGGGCTTCCACAGTGAACACCCTCACCCCGGTCCCCCTCCCCCACGCCTGGGCCACCCTTACCGAGGTGGACGCCGTCCGGCGCGGTGAGCGTCCCGGCACCCTCGTGTGCGCGCTGCCCACCCCCGGCTTCGACGGAAGCGCGCCCACCCGATACTCGCGGCGCGGGCACATCCCGGGCAGTCTCAGCCTCCCCGGGCGGGGGCTGCTCGACGACGCCGGGCGGTTCCTGCCGCGCGACGAACTGGCCGCCCGGGTGGGCGCGGTGCTCGACGAGAGCGCCTCACCGGTCGTCCTGTACTGCGGCGGCGGGATCTCCGCCGCCGGTGCCGCCCTCGCGCTCACGCTGCTGGGACGCGAGGACATCACGCTGTACGACGGCTCCCTGGAGGAGTGGTCGGCCGACCCGGAGCTGCCGCTCGTACAGCCGGGCTGACCTGCGAGAACGCCGGGCCGCCGATGACGTACGGGCGGACGCCGGCGAGCTGCCGGCGGCCCTGTCGGTGCGATGTCGGCGGCTGTAGGCGGTCTGTCGGTGGTTTGTCGGTGGCGGCTGGCACCTTGTTGGTCATGACGCGAATCGACAACAAGTCCCGACACGAGGGCGCCGGCCGCAGCGCCGTCACCGTACGGGGGCTGGTCAAGCACTACGGCGAGACCAAGGCGCTGGACGGTGTGGATCTGGACGTGCACGAAGGCACCGTCCTTGGTGTGCTGGGTCCCAACGGCGCCGGCAAGACCACCCTCGTCCGTGTCCTGTCCACCCTCATCACCCCGGACTCCGGCCACGCGACGGTCGCCGGCTACGACGTGCTGAAGCAGCCCCGGCAGCTGCGCCGGGTGATAGGGCTCACCGGCCAGTACGCCTCGGTCGACGAGAAGCTCCCGGGCTGGGAGAACCTCTACATGATCGGGCGGCTGCTCGACCTGTCCCGCAAGGACGCCCGCAGGCGTGCCGACGAGCTCCTGGAGCGTTTCTCGCTCACCGAGGCGGCCAAGCGCCCGGCGTCGACGTACTCCGGTGGTATGCGCCGCCGGCTCGACCTCGCCGCTTCGATGATCGGCAACCCGAGCGTCCTGTATCTGGACGAGCCGACGACGGGCCTCGACCCGCGCACCCGCAACGAGGTGTGGCACGAGGTCAAGCGCATGGTCGCCGACGGCGCCACCGTGCTGCTCACCACCCAGTACATGGAGGAGGCCGAGCAGCTGGCCTCCGAGCTGACGGTCATCGACCGCGGCAAGGTCATCGCGAGCGGCCGCGTCGACGAGCTGAAGGCGCGGGTCGGCGGCCGTACGCTGCGCGTGCGCCCGCTGGACCCGCTGGAGCTGCGCCCGCTGGCCAACATGCTCGACGAGCTGGGCCTCACCGGTCTCGCCACGACGGCCGTGGACACCGAGACCGGCAGCGTGCTGGTCCCGGTTCTCAGCGACGAACAGCTGACCGCCGTGGTCGGCGCGGTCACCGCGCGCGGGATCACGATCGCCTCCATCAACACCGAACTGCCCAGTCTGGACGAGGTGTTCCTGTCCCTCACCGGCCATATGGCCACCGCACCGCAGGACTCCACCGCCCGCGCCTACGAGGAGGTCTCCGCATGAGTACCGCCGTTGTCGAAGCCCCCCTCGCCGCCCAGGGCGACTCCCGTATCTCGCCCCGCGCGCACGCGCGCCACATCGGCGCGCTCGTCCGCCGCAATCTGCTGTGGATCCGTCAGGACCCGGAGTCGATGTTCGACGCCGTCCTGATGCCGGTGATCTTCACCCTGCTGTTCGTGTACGTCTTTGGCGGCTCCATCGGGCAGTCGCTGGGCGGTGGCCAGGACGCGTATGTGCAGTACGTGGTGCCCGGTCTGATGGCGATGACGACCATGAACATGGCGACAGCCGTCGGCACCGGCTTCAACGAAGACTTCCACAAGGGGGTGATGGACCGCTTCCGCACTCTGCCGATCGGCCAGGGCTCCGTGCTCTTCGCCAAGATCGTGGTGGAGCTGATGCGCATGGTCGTCGCGACGACGATCCTCCTCGTCGTCGGTGTGCTGGTCGGCTTCGACATCACCAACTGGCCGGGCCTGTTCGCCTCCGTGGGGCTCGCCACCCTCTTCGCCTCGGCCCTGATGTGGATCTTCCTGGTCCTCGGTGTGACGATGAAGAACGCCCAGTCCGTGCAGGCGATGGGCTTCCTGGTGCTGTTCCCCCTGCAGTTCGGTTCGTCGATCTTCTCGCCGACCGGGACCATGCCCGGCTGGCTGCAGACCTTCACCGACTACAACCCGCTCTCCTCGCTCGCGGACACCGCGCGTGGCCTGATGGTGGGCGGCCCGGTCGCGCACGACCTGTGGGTGACGCTCGCCTGGACGGCGGCGCTCACGGCCGTGATGGCGCCGATCGCGATCCACAAGTTCCGCACCAAGAACTGACGTTCGGCGACAAGCCCATGGTCATCCGGCCATCCGGTCATCGCCATGCCCCCGGTCCGCGTCAGATGAGGGCGGCGGCCTCCTCCTCGGAGAGCCCGTCGCCCTCGGCGTACGCGGCCTCGTACGTCGCGTCGTCGAGTACGGCCCGCACGTCCGCCTCGGCCTGCCGGCGCACCTCGGCCTCCATCGCGCCCGCGAAGTGGCCCGGCGGCAGCAAGCGGTCGGCGGCGCCGAGGAGTCGGGCCGCGTCACGGGCGCGGCGGCCGCCGTCCAGGCTGGTCAGCGCGATGGCGGCGACGGTCAGATGCGCGGAGGTCATGTGCGGCGCGATCATCCGTGCCAGCGGGTCCATGGAGCGGGCCATCGCCTTCCGCGCCTTGTCCAGGGCGCTCGCGTAGTGCCCTTCCACGGCGTCCAGCCAGCCTTCCACGCCGATCATGAAGCCGTCGAAGACCATGAAGGAGCTCGCCGCGAAGTCCTGGCGCAGCAGCCGCATCTGCTCGCGCGCCTCCGGGACCCGGTCGCTGCGGCCGAGCCACGTCGCGAGGAAGAGCCGGGCCGCGGGCATGGCCTCGTTGAGGGCTCCGTGGCCCTCCGCCAGTACCTCGCGCAGCAGCCGCTCGCCCCGCTCGGTCTCCCCCAACTCGATGTACATGCTGCCGAGCCGGCAGTTGAGCACCGCCATCTGGGAGTGGGCGCCCAGCCGCTCGGCATACGTGCCCGCCTCCGCGTAGTCCGCGGCGGCGGCCCGGTAGTCGCCCTTGCGCTCATGGGCCTCGCCGCGCGCGGAGAGCGCCTCGGCGGCGCCCCAGGCGTCGCCGAGGCGGGCGAACAACTCCAGCGCCTCGTCGGCGTCACGGGTCGCGTCGCCCGCCATGTCGGCCCGGTTGGCGCGGACGTTGGCGCGCATCTGGAGGACGACGGCCAGTTCCCAGGCGAGGCCGAGCTCGCGGCAGGCGGCGACCGTCTCGTCGATGAGGGTGCGCACCTGGTTCATGTCACCGGTGAGCATGACGGCGTAGAACCAGAGGATGCCGGGGCTGCGGCAGGTCTGCGGGAGGCCGGGCGTGTACGTCGCGCTGATGGCGCGCAGTTTCTCCTTGGCCTGTGGGGTCTGCCAGGCGTCGATGTCCATGTCCATGCAGGCCAGATGGACGAGGTGCACCCCGCGCCAGGCCTCTTCGAGGACCTCCGGGCGCATCGGCGGTGGGGCGGCCGTACAGCTCTCGTACAGCGGGGTGGCCGGGCGCAGGGGCGGTGCGAAGGGGTCGGGGCCGAGGGCCATGACCTCGCGGGACCAGTGGCGGATGTCGAGGCGCTGGTCGCGGATCTGCCAGTACCAGGACAGCGAGAGGACGAGGCAGAGCGCCTCCTGCTCGTCGCGCTCGTCGACGGCGTGCCGCAGGGCGGTGCGCAGATTCTCGTACTCGCGTTCGAGGAGCGCGATCGCGGCGCCCTGCCCGGGGCCGCGCAGGGCGGGGTCGGTGGTGCGGGCGAGTTCGCGGTAGTACGTGAGATGGGCGCGCTCGGCGGCGGCGCGGTCACCGGACTCGTCGAGGCGCTCGCCGGCGTACTCGGAGACGGTCTCCAGGAGCCGGTAGCGCATCTCGCCCTCGCCCGAAGGCGCCGCCACGACAAGGGACTTGTCGACGAGCGAGCCGAGCACTTCCAGCGCGTCGGGCCCGCAGACCTCTTCGGCAGCGGCGAGGTCACAGCCGCCCGCGAAGACGGACAGCCGCCGCAGCGCGTCCCGTTCGCCCTCGTCGAGCAGGTCCCAGGACCAGTCGACGACGGCGCGCAGCGTCTGCTGCCGCGGCAGGACGGTGCGGCTGCCGGAGGTCAGCAGACGGAACCGGTCGTCGAGCCGGTCGGCGATCTGCCGTGGGGTCAGCATCCGCAGCCGGGCCGCGGCGAGTTCGATGGCGAGCGGCAGACCGTCGAGCCGCCGGCAGATCTCGGCCGCCGCCGCGGCGGTCTCGCCGTCGGCGTCGAGCCGGAAGCCGGGCCGCGCCGCGGCCCCGCGGTCGGCGAGCAGCCGCAGCGCGACGGGTTCCGGCAGCGGCTCCACGGGACGCAGCAACTCCCCCGGTACGCCGAGGGGTTCACGACTGGTGGCCAGCACCGTCAGCCCCGGGCACCGCTCCAGCAACTCCTCGACGAGGCGGGCGGCGGCGTCCACGACATGCTCGCAGTTGTCGAGGATGATCAGCATGCGCCGCTTGGCACAGTGCTCGGCGAGCCGGGTGAGCGCGTCGTCGTGCCGGTCGGCGACGGCCCGCATCTCCTCGGCGCCGGCACCGCGCAGCACGGTCTCCCGCGCACCGACAGCGGTGAGCACCGCCTCGGGCACCGCCTTCGGATCGTCCACCGGCGCGAGCTCGGCCAGCCACACCCCGTCCCGCGCCGCATCCGCCACGGCCTCGGCCGCCTCCTGCGACAGCCGCGTCTTCCCGGCCCCACCGGGCCCGAGCAGCGTCACGAGCCGGGCCGCCGCGAGATCACCCCGGATGGCCTCGATGTCGGCTTCACGGCCGACGAAGGAGGTGAGGCGGGCGCGGAGGTTGCCTTGGGGTGCCGGTGCCGCTGCCGATGTGGGGCGGGTGCGGGTGCGGGAGAGGGCGGCGGAGCCGAGGGCGGGGACGGCGGAGACACGGGTGCCTGCGGCAGCGGTGGGGGCGCCGGGCTGCACGACGGCCTGCCCATCGACTCCGTCCCGGCCGACCGCTCCGGCCGAGGCACCGCCTGCGGGAGACGCCGCGGCTCCTCCCACGGGATACGGGTCGCCCGGCCCGGCGATGAGCGGGCCGGACCCGTCCGGTCCCCGGCCATCCTCCGCGAGCCCCACGGCGTTGGCCGCGTCGCGGGACTCGGCGGTCCCGGCGCCGGAACCGTCCGGACCCGAGCGGTGCGCGGCCGTGTTCCCGGCGCCCGTGCCGTCGTACGGCCCCCGACCGTGTCCCACGACGGGCGATCCGTCCGCCGGGGTCAGCAACTCCCTGTGCAGGGAGCGGAGTTCGGGACCGGGGTTCGAGCCCAGGCGGTCGGCCAGGAGCTCGCGTACGGACTCGTAGGCGGCGAGGGCCTCGGCGGGGCGGCCGGCGGCGCGGAGGGCGCGGAGGCGGAGGGCGTGGAGGGGCTCGTCCAGGGGGTGGAGGTCGCACAGGGCGGTGAGCTCGGGCAGGGTCTGTTCGGCGTGGCCGAGTGCCAGGGCCGCGGTGAGGCGGGCGCGGCGGACATCGAGGCGACGCGTCTCCCAGCGGGCCGACTCGGCAGTGCGGTCCGGGAGGTCGGCGAGGACCGGGCCGTGCCACAGGGTGAGGGCGTCGTCGAGGACCGCGGCCGCCTTCGCGGGGTCGCCGTCGGCGAGCGCACGGGTGCCCTCCCCCGCGAGCCGCTCGAAACGGTGCAGGTCGACGGCGTCGGCGAGCGCGGCGAGCCGGTATCCGCCGTCCACCGACTCCACCGCGTCCGGCCCGATCGCCCTGCGCAGCCGCCCGACCAGGGCCTGCAGCGCGCCGGGCGCGTCGGCGGGCGGGTCGCCGTCCCACACCTCGTCGACCAGGACGGCCGCGGGGACGGTCCGTCCGGGCCGCAGCGCGAGCACGGTCAGCAGGGCGCGCAGCCGCGCCCCGCCGATCGGGACGGGCGTGCCGTCGGGGCGGAGTGCCTGGGTGGTGCCGAGAATGCGGTAGAGCACGGGGTCCATTGTCTCTGGTGGCTTCAGGTGCGAGGGTCCGGCAGGTGGAGCTCGACCAGGACGCCGGCATGACGGCGGTGACGGCGCGCCCCCGTCTCCGTACGGATGTCGTCGTATTCGCCGCCGAACCGCGACGGGCAGCTCGTGACGGGTTCCAGGAAGCGGTCCCGCGGGTCGGGGAAGTACTCGCGCGAGTCCGGGCCCGTCTCGACGAATCCCTGGTGCACCAGGGCGATCGCGAGGACGCGGCCCGTGGTCTCGGGCCACCGGCCTCGGTGCCGCTCGACGGTGAGCAGACCGACCCGACGGACCCACCGGTCGGGAGCCGGGCCTGACTCGTCCACGGGGTCACCGTGCAACGCCGCGACGAGCCCGTCGTCCGCCCGCACCGTCTGGATCACCCCGCCCCCGTCCCCGTCACGTACCCACTCCGCCGGCGCCGAGATCCTGCCGAGTTGCTCGGACCAGCCACCGCCGAGCAGGTCCTCCGCGTAGTCCAGCACCAGAGGCCAGGTCACTTCCTCCCCCGCCGAGAACGGTGTGCCACAGCACTCCATCTGCCAGTCCTCGTAGAAGACCCACCATCGCCCCATCCCCCCACCCTCCCCGGAACCAATGCCCGATGGCGAGACGTTTTCCGCGTGAGCCCGGTACGGTCGGGCAGGCCCGAGCACATGCGTATCAGTCCAGCCAGTCCAGGGAGCCCCATGACCACCGCCGCGTCCCGTCGCAGTGACCGGAGGATCAGTCCCGTCTTCGTCGGGATCGTGGCCGTCACGGCGGTGACCGGCTGGGCGACCTGGACCGGTTTCGCCGAGCAGCCCGGCGTGGCCGTGTTCCTCTTCGTCACGGCCGCGTGGATCGTCTCCCTCTGTCTGCACGAGTACGCGCACGCGCGCACCGCCCTGCACAGCGGCGACATCTCGATCGGCGCGAAGGGCTATCTGACCCTGAACCCGCTGAAGTACACGCATGCGCTGCTGAGCATCGTGCTGCCGGTGATCTTCGTGATCATGGGCGGGATCGGTCTGCCGGGCGGCGCGGTCTTCATCGAGCGGGGCCGCATCCAGGGCCGCTGGAAGCACAGCCTGATCTCGGCGGCGGGCCCGCTGACGAACGTGCTGTTCGCGGTGGTCTGCACGGCCCCGTTCTGGCTGCACGCGCTGGACGGGGTGCCGCGGGACTTCCGGTTCGCGCTGGCGTTCCTCGCGCTGCTCCAGGTCACGGCCGCGCTCCTGAACTTCCTGCCGGTGCCGGGCCTGGACGGCTACGGCGTGATCGAGCCGTGGCTGTCGTACAACATCAAGCGTCAGGTGGAGCCGTTCGCGCCGTTCGGCCTGCTGTTCGTGTTCGCGCTGCTGTGGGTGCCGTCGGTCAACGTCCAGTTCTTCGACATGATCGACTCGATCCTGCGCAGCCTCGGCATCAGCAACCTCGACACGTACTGCGGCCAGGAGTTCTACCGCTTCTGGCAGGGCACCAACGAGTACTGCTCCGTCAGTCAGTGACGGACCTGCGGGCCGCCCGCTCGCGGCGCAGGTAGTACCAGCTCATGTTGGACGACACCCCCACGACCAGCACCCACACGATCCCGATCCAGCTGCCCTGGAGGAAGGAGATGACCGCGGCGGCCGTGGCGAGCACGCACGCGAAGAGGGCGAGAACGGAAAGGCGGGGCATGGGGTCGGCTCCTGTCGCGGGGACACTGCAGGCTTGCGCCGACCAGTGTCCCCCATCGACTCGACCGACTCACACGTCGGTGACCCGCAGCCCCGCGTGCGCCTTGTAGCGGCGGTTCACGGAGATCAGGTTCGCGACCAGCGACTCCACCTGGTGGGCGTTGCGCAGCCGGCCGGAGAAGACACCGCGCATGCCGGGGATGCGGCCGGCCAGCGCCTGCACGACCTCGACATCGGCCCGCTCCTCGCCGAGGACCATGACGTCCGTGTCGATCTCGTCGATCTCCGGGTCCTGGAGCAGAACCGCCGACAGGTGGTGGAAGGCGGCCGTGACCCGCGAGTCCGGCAGCAGGGCGGCGGCCTGTTCGGCGGCGCTGCCCTCCTCGGGCTTCAGCGCGTACGCGCCCTGCTTGTCGAAGCCGAGCGGGTTGACGCAGTCGACGACGAGCTTGCCGGCCAGTTCCTCACGCAGCGATTCGAGGGTCTTGCCGTGCCCGTCCCACGGTACGGCGACGATCACGATGTCGCTGCGCCGCGCGCACTCGGCGTTGTCGGCGCCCTCGACGCCGAGGCCGAGCTCGTCGGCCGCGCTCTGCGCGCGGTCCGCGGCGCGCGAGCCGATGATCACCTTCTGGCCGGCCTTGGCGAGCCGGTAGGCGAGGCCCTTGCCCTGGGGGCCGGTACCGCCGAGCACGCCGACGACGAGCCCGGACACGTCGGGAAGGTCCCACGGGTCCTTGGCGGGGGCCTTCTGTGCACGGTCGGTAGAGGCACTGTCAGTAGAGGTCATGGGCCGACTTTACGTGCGCCGATCGCGGCTGTGGGCCTCAGGTGAGGGCGGTCACGGGGATACGACGGAAGGTGATCG
Source organism: Streptomyces sp. NBC_00775 (assembly GCF_036347135.1). Taxonomy (NCBI): domain Bacteria; kingdom Bacillati; phylum Actinomycetota; class Actinomycetes; order Kitasatosporales; family Streptomycetaceae; genus Streptomyces; species Streptomyces sp. NBC_00775. The sequence goes on along the minus strand of NZ_CP108938.1, from coordinate 7,742,846 downwards.
TCTCGTACGCGCCGAAGTCGCCAGTCTCGTAGAGAAGGCCGACGGTCGTGGCGTCGACGCGTACGAGATCGGAGTACGCGGCGGGCAGCCCGTCCAGCGTGTACGCGGTACGCCAGGTGGTGCCGGCGTCCGGGCTGGCGCGCACGGTCATCAGGGCGCGGAAGGCGGGATCGGCGGGGCCCGAGTACAGGAGCAGGTCGGGGTCGCGGAGCTGGAGGAGGCTGCCCTGGACGACGGGGGTGACGAGCCCGGCCTGCGGGCGGAAGGGTTTGACCAGGCTCCTGCCGCCGTCGAGGGAGTGGGCGTCGGCGCGGTTGCCGGGGGAGGCCGAATCGTTGCGGGTGCTGAAGTAGACGCGCCCGTCCGGGAGTTCGGCCGCCGTCGTCTCGTTCACGTTGATGTAGCCGTTGGTGTTCTCGTCGAGGTAGCCGAGGTACCAGGTCTCGCCGCGGTCGTCGCTGAGCAGGCAGTGGCCGCTGTTGTACTTCGGCTCGGTGCCGTTGTCCGTCCCGGTGGGCGGGAGGGTGTGGTTGCCGGGGACGACGACCCGGCCGGAGGTCAGCTGGACGGCGTGCCCGGGCGTGGTGGCGTACCACCGCCAACTCGCCTTCTTCACCTGCGCGGTGATCTCCTTCGGGCTCGACCAGGTGAGCCCGTCGTCGTCGCTGTGCTGCACCCAGACGCGGCGCCCGTCGGCCGCCTTCACCTTGCCGCGCAGCAGGGCGTCCTCGCTCGCGCCGGCCGCGGCACGCACGTGTACGAGGAGGACGCGTCCGGTGTCGAGGACAACGGGTGCCGGGTTGCCCGCGAGGTTGTCGCCGTTCTTGGCGACGGCCTGGAGCGGGCCCCAGGTGAGGCCGCCGTCCGACGACCGCTTCAGCACGATGTCGATGTTGCCGTGGTCCTGCGCGGAGCCGACCCTGCCCTCGCAGAACGCGAGGAGCGTGCCGGTCTGCGTGACGACGACGGCGGGGATCCGGAAGCTGGCGTAGCCTTCGCGGCCGGCGCGGAAGGGGGTGCTCGCTTCTGCCATGGGGGCTCCTGGTGGTTGCTTCCGATGGATTCCTGTGGATTCCGATGGATGGGGCGCGTGTGACCGGTGATCGGTTCCTCTGCCCAGCTTGGACGAATTCGTGGTGAACTCCGGGTCACGAGTGGCCGGTTGCGGCAGGATGCGTTCGTATGGATGCCGTACGGGTGGCGTTGCTGCGCGAAGTGCTCGCCGGGACCGAGTGGTTGGGGGCCACGCGGCGGTTCGCCGGGGTGCTGCGCGGGTCCGTGGTGTCGTACGGCGGCGGGTTGCTGCTGGTCGGCACGGAGGAGTACGAGCCGTGGCATCTCGCGGCGCATCTGGTGGACGAGGCGGCGTGGTCGGGGACGCCGGAGCTGTCGCCGACGTTGGTGCGGCACGGGGCGCGGGCGTCTGATCCGGCCCACTTGGCGGTGGGGCTCGGACGTATCGAGGCGGCCCGGCGTGGCGAAACGTTGCTTGTGGTGTCGCCCGGCTCGGCCGGGGCGGGGCTGCTGGAGCGGGTGCACGACGCCCGGCGGGCCGGGGCGACGGTGCTCGCGGTGTCCGCGTCGTCCACGTCGTCCGCGTCGTCCGCGGGGGGCGGTGAGCTGCCGGCGCTGGCCCATGAGTCGCTCGTCCTGCCGGCCGGTGCTGAGCTGGACCTCGATACCGTGCAGCATCTGGTGAGTGCGGCGGCCGGTGAGAACGCGGTGCCGCATCCGCGGGGGAAGCGGCGTCTACGGGACCGGCTGTCACGGCTGGCTGATCAGCTGACGGCTCCGCCGTCGGCGCGGTGGTAGGGCGCGGCGGATTCTTCCCAGCCACCTGCCTGCGGCGCACCCTCGAAAAGCAGTTGCCCTCGCCCACGGCTCGCCCTGACCATGGCCGGTCATGAGCTCCTCCTCCCGGCTCCGTTCGCTGCTGCCCGATCTGGCCCCCTGGCGGGCCTCCGCCGACTTTCGGCGGCTGTGGGTGGCCGGGCTGATCACCAACTTCGGGAGTTTTCTGACGTTCGTGGCGCTGCCGGTGCAGATGAAGGTGCTGACGGGGTCGGCGGTGGCGGTGGGAGCCATCGGGGCCGTGGAATTGGTGCCGCTGGTGGTGTTCGGGTTGTACGGCGGGGCGCTCGCCGACGCCCTGGACAAGCGGAAGCTGATCGTCTACACGGAGGCCGGGCAGGGGGTGCTGTGCGCGGGACTGCTCGTCAACGCGCTGCTGCCGCACCCGGCGGTGTGGCCGTTGTACGCGGTCGCCGGGCTGTCCGCCGCGCTCGGCGCGATCCAGCGGCCGGCGCTGGACTCGCTCACCCCGCGGATCGTGGCGCACGAGCACCTGCCGGCCGCCGCCTCGCTCAACTCGCTGCGCTGGACGGTGGGCGGCGTCGCGGGCCCGGCGCTCGCGGGCGTTGTCGTGGCGTACGCCGGGCTCGGCTGCGCGTACGCCGTGGACCTGGCGACCTTCGTCGTGTCGGTGGCGCTGGGCCTGGGCATCGCCGCGTCGCCCGCCGCACACGAGGCCGCGAAGCCGTCGCTGCGGTCCATCGCGCAGGGCGCGCGGTACGCGTGGAGCCGCAAGGAGCTCCTCGGTACGTACGTGATCGACCTCGCGGCGATGTTCTTCGCGATGCCGCTCGCGCTGCTGCCGTTCCTCGCGGACGAGCTCGACGCGGAGTGGTCGCTGGGGCTGATGTACGCGTCGGTCCCGGCCGGGGCGCTGCTCGTGAGCCTCACCAGCGGGTGGACCTCGCGCATCCACCGGCATGGGCGGATGGTCGCCCTGGCCGCGGCGTGCTGGGGGCTCGCGATGGCGGCCGCGGGGGCTGTGCACAGCGTGTGGCTGGTGTTGCTGTTTCTCACCCTCGGCGGCTGCTGCGACATGGTGAGCGGGATCTTCCGGGGCGCCATCTGGGACCAGACGATCCCGGACGAGCTGCGGGGGCGGCTCGCCGGGATCGAGTTGCTGTCCTACTCCGTGGGGCCCACGCTCGGGCAGGCCCGTGCCGGAGGGATGGCGGCGTGGACCAGTGTGCGGACGTCGATCTGGTCAGGGGGGTTGATCTGCGTGGGTGCGGTGGGGGTCCTGGCCGCGTTTCTCCCGAAGCTGATGGCGTATGACGTGCGGACGAACGAGCATGCGGTGCGGATGCGCTCCGCGCGGGTGACGCGGGAGACGGTCACGTGACGGGCCGGTGGGGGCACGCCCGACCTGCTTTCCAGCCGCACCGCCCGTGACGGTCGCCTGACAGGCACAGGTCTCCCGTGGGGGCCGGGCGCCGTCGGCGGCCGCCGGGCAGTGGGGCCGTTCAGTCGTCGTCCGCGTCCGGCGACGGCGCGTCATGCCACTTCGGGTCCGTCTCCCACTCGAGGTTCCGCTCCTGCGCGGTCTGCATCGCGCGTGTCGCCTCCTCGCGGGAGGCGTACGGGCCGAAGCGGTCCTTGCCCGGGCACTCGGGGCCTTCCTCGACCTTCTTGTGCTCCAGGCAGTAGTACCACTCGCCCGGCTTGCCGACGGTCCGCTTCTTGAAGAGGGCCATGAACGGCTCCTTTCGCCAGGGACATGGTCCCCCATGCCCGCTGGTTAGACTCGCTGGCATGTCTGGCCAGTCGCTGCTCGTACCAGGGGAGCTCTCTCCCACCCGTCCCGTCCCGGGAAACATCCGGCGTCCCGAGTACGTGGGCAAGCCCGCCCCCACGCCGTACACCGGAGCGGAGGTGCAGACGCCCGAGACGATCGAGGCGATGCGGATCGCCGGGCGGATCGCCGCGCAGGCGATGGCCGAGGCGGCGAAGCTCATCGCGCCGGGTGTGACGACGGACGAGCTGGACCGGGTGGCGCACGACTACATGTGCGACCACGGCGCCTACCCCTCGACCCTCGGCTACCGCGGTTTCCCCAAGTCGCTGTGCACCTCCGTCAACGAGGTCATCTGCCACGGCATCCCGGACTCCACTGTCCTGCGGGACGGCGACATCATCAACCTCGACGTGACGGCGTACATCGGCGGTGTGCACGGCGACAACAACGCCACGTACCTGGTCGGGGACGCCGACGACGAGTCGAGGCTGCTGGTGGAGCGGACCCGGGAGTCCCTCAACCGTGCCATCAAGGCCGTCAAGCCGGGCCGCCAGATCAACATCATCGGGCGCGTCATCGAGTCGTACGCGAAGCGGTTCGGGTACGGGGTGGTGCGCGACTTCACCGGTCACGGGATCAACTCCTCCTTCCACTCCGGGCTGATCGTTCCCCACTACGACAGCCCGCACGCGACGACCGCCATCCAGCCCGGGATGACCTTCACGATCGAGCCGATGCTCACGCTCGGTACGCACGAGTACGACATGTGGGACGACGGGTGGACCGTCGTGACGAAGGACCGGAAGCGGACGGCTCAGTTCGAGCACACGCTGGTCGTCACCGACAGTGGCGCGGAGATCCTGACCCTGCCGTAACCCCGCTTCAGACTGTCCCCGAGCCCGCCCTGTCCACAGGGCGGGCTTTCTCATGTGAGCTTGATCGGGAATCGGGGTACCGTTTTACCGACAGGACGTCGGGAAGTCATTGACTTAGGTAAGCCTAACCATAGAAGGTGGGCTGGATCTCGTCCCCTCCTCTTCGGCTCCGGAGGCCTCATGAACGCGACGGACACGTCGAGCGCCACCTTCTCGACGCTCATTCGCACCGCGTCGCACGAGCAGCACGTGGAGGCGGAGACGTCGACGTTCATGAGCGACCTGCTCGGCGGCCGGCTCGGCGTCGAGGCGTACGCGCGGTACACCGAGCAACTGTGGTTCGTGTACGAGGCGTTGGAGGCGGACGTCGAGCGTCTGGCGGCCGATCCAGTGGCCGGGCCCTTCATACAGCCCGAGTTGCTGCGCCGCACCGCCCTTGAGCGCGACCTGGCCCATCTCCGGGGCCCCGACTGGCGCGCGACGCTCACCGCGCTGCCCGCGACCCGGGCGTACGCCGACCGCGTGGCCGAGTGCGCCCGCGAGTGGCCCGGCGGTTATGTCGCCCACCACTACACCCGCTACCTCGGCGACCTCTCCGGCGGCCAGATCATCCGCGGCAAGGCGGAGCAGACCTGGGGCTTCCCCCGCAAGGGCGACGGCGTCCGCTTCTACGTCTTCGAGGGCATCACCAACCCCGCGGCGTTCAAGCGGGGTTACCGCGAACTGCTGGACGGGGTCCTCGCCGACGACCTGGAGAAGCAGCGCATCATCACCGAGTGCAAGCGCGCGTTCGCCCTCAACACGGCGGTCTTCGTGGCCCTGGGGGAAGAGTTCCCCTTGACCGCGTAGGCCTGCCGGCTCGGGGCAGTCGGGGGTTTGTACGTCGGCTGCGGGTGGGTGTGGGCTGGTCCAAAAGATTGCGCAGTTCCCCGCGCCCCTTAAGGGGCGGGGGATCGGGGCGAAGCCCCGCCGAAGGGGCGCGGGGAACTGCGCGAGCAACCCCCACCGGCCCGCAGCCGACGAACCACCCACGGGGTCTGGGGCGGAGCCCCAGGAACGGGATGGGACGGGTAGGGGCGGCGGGGGCGAAAAAGGCACCCTCAGCGCTCCAGGTGTACCCGGCCCCCCACCTCGACCCAACCCCCCGGCTGCGGCGCGGTAAGGATCTGCGACCCCATCCCCTGCACAATGTTCAGCGCCCGCCCCAGCTGATGCGTAAGAAGCAGCGCCGCCGCCCCCGTAGCCTCGTCCTCATCGATCCCGTCGCCCCGCCCGGGAAACGCCCGAGCCCGCACCCGCCCCGCGGCCTCGTCCTCCCAGGCCCAGGCATAAATCCTCCCCCAGACTCCGTCCGGGGGGACCCCCATCTCGCTGCGCTCGCCAGGCTCGGGAACAGCCAGCGCATCGACCTCGGCACCGGACCCGTACCGCCGCAACGTACACGCCGGCGCCCACTCCGCCCGCGCCTCGATCCAGCTGAACTCCCCGTCCAGCCGCACCCCCACCACCCCGGCAGGCGTGACCAGTTCGGGTACGTCGAGCAGCCACCCCACCCCGACACACGGATGCCCGGCGAACGGCAACCGCAGCGTGGGCGTGTAGATGTCGATGACCCCACGCTCGGGGTCGTCGACGAACACGGTCTCGCTGAACCCGAGTTTCGCGGCGAACATCTGCCGTTCCTCGCGCTCGGGCATCACGGAGCCCTCCCGCACGACACCGAGCTCATTGCCATACCCGCCGCCGGGTCCACAGAAGACCCGCAGCACGTCGTAGTCAGTCACTCCGGCATTCAAACATCACCCGCGCCGCGAGGTCGTCCCAAGCCGCGGGACCGCCGGGCAGCGGCCAGGAGCGGGTGAGACCGTGCTCGTACGGCAGCGAGGACACGACGTCGCCGTACGCGCGTTCCATGGTGGCCCGCTCGCGCTCCACGCCGGGTCCCGAGCGAGCGCGCAGCCGCTCCATCCGCTGCTCGTGCCCCGCGGTCACCTCGTCCGCCGTGCGCCGCCAGACATCCTCGTCCGGCGCACGGGCCAACACCACGCACACGGGGTCCCGGCCCTCCGCCAACGCCGCCACGGCCCGGTCGTGGCCGTCCAGGATCAGCCAGCCGTCGAGGGATGAGACCCACCACAGGAGTACGGGAGCCGGCGTGCCGTCGCGCGCGTGCTTGCGGTACGCCTTCACGCGGGGCGCGTCGGGCGGTGAGAGCTCGCGCAGCGGGACGACGCCCTGCCAGCCGCCCGCGCACCAGTCGAGGTAGCAGGCGGGCCAGTCGCGCGGGAAGTCGCCGGACCAGACGTACGGCGGGAACGTCCGCGCCTCGCTCAGCAGCCAGCGCCCGTCGTGCAGCGGGCCGTCCGCCGACTCCTCCAGCCAACCGGCATACCGGTGCGCCCAGTTGCCCGCGGACCGCGTCAGGGCCGAGCGGATGGGCGGCAGCGGGGAGCGGTAGCCGTCGAGGCGGTGCACGAAGAGGCCCTCGTAGGAGAGGTTGCCCTCGGGTCCGCGGTCGATCCGGCCGAGAAGCAGCGGGTGCCCGCCCTGGCGGAGCAGCAGCCGGCCCCCGTCCGCCGACTCGAACCGCAACGGCGGCGGACCGGGGCGACCGGTCACCCCCAGCACGAGGCCGCCCGCCCCCAACAGTTCCCTCTTCATGGAGAAGAGTGTCGGGGACGGGCGACCTCGGGCCCACTCGATTACTGGGTGAGCCCGACTGCTACGACCGGGTGGGCCCGACCGCTACGCGCCCCCGGGCGCCCCGTGGCGGACTGGACGGCGCCCGAACTCGCCCCGCGCCGGGCCGTGCTGCCCCAGTCCGCGACCCTCTCCTTTCCGTTCACGGTCGAGGAGGTCGTACGGATGGGCCGCGCGCCCTGGGCGGGCACAGGCCGGGAGGACGACGACGCGGCCGTCGCGCAGGCCATGGCGGCCACGGAGGTCACCGGGTTCGCGGCCCGCCCCTTCTCCGCGCTCAGCGGTGGGGAGCGGGCCCGGGTCGCGCTCGCCCGGGTGCTCGCCCAGCGCGCCCCGCTGCTGCTGCTCGACGAACCGACCGCCGCACTCGACCTCAGACACCAGGAGTTGGTGCTGCCTGTGTGCCGGGAAAGGGCGCGCGCCGGGGACGCGGTGGTCGTCGTGCTGCACGATCTGGGGCTCGCGAGCGCGTACGCGCGCCGGGTGGCGATTCTGTGCGCCGGTCGTGTCGCGGCCGACCGTTCGCCGGGCGACGTGTTCACCGGCGACTTGCTGAGCGATGTCTATCGGCAGCCTGTGGAGGTGTTCCCGCACCCCAGGACCGGTGCCGCCCTGATCACTCCGAGACGGGGACTCTTGACTCGCGCTTGACCAGTTCATGGGGTGCGTTTTGAGCCGCCGTGATCAAGCCGTTCCTATGCGACGACTGTGAGAGCTGAATCACCGGACCGGTGGGTATCAGTGAGGCAAGCCTCAGATAAGTTAGGCCAGCCTCACCATCCCCGCACGGCCCCACCGTGCGGATTGTCCGATTCTTCTCTTGGAGCCTGAATGCGAGCCGTCCGACTCTCAGTTGTCACCGCTGCCGCCACCGCGGCCGCTCTGACCGCCGTCACGGGCTGCACCGAGAAGAGCGACGCCAAGAACGGCGACGCGATCAAGGTGACCGCCGCCGACTCCAAGTGCACGACCTCGTCGAAGTCGGTCCCGGCAGGCCAGGTCACGCTGCAGATCGAGAACAAGGGCTCGAAGGCCACCGAGGTCGAGATCCTCTTCCCGGACGACCGGATCGTCTCCGAGAAGGAGAACATCGGCCCGGGCACCAAGTACACACTGACCGCCGAGGTGAAGGCCGGTTCGTACGAGATCGCCTGCCGCCCCGGCATGAAGGGCCTCGGCGTCCGCCAGAAGCTCACGGTCACCGGCGGCAAGGTCGCCAAGCGCGACCCGCGCCTCGACAAGGCCGTCGCCGCCTACCGCGAGTACGCGCAGGAGCAGGCCGACGCCACGCTGCCCAAGGCCGAGGCGTTCGCCAAGGCCGTCAAGGCCGGCGACATCGAGGCCGCGAAGAAGGAGTTCGCGGACTCGCGCCTGGGCTGGGAGCGCACCGAGCCCGTCGCGGAGTCCTTCGGTGACATCGACCCGAAGGTCGACGTCCGCGCGGACGGCCTGGAGGACGGCCAGAAGTGGACGGGCTGGCACCGCCTGGAGAAGTCCCTCTGGGAGGACAAGAAGATCGGCGCCGAGGAGAAGACCCTCGCCGACAAGCTGGTTTCCGACCTGACCGACTGGCAGAAGCGCGTCGGCAAGGCCGTGATCACCCCGACCTCCATGGCCAACGGCGCCAAGGAACTCCTCGACGAGGTCGCCACCGGCAAGGTCACCGGCGAGGAGGACCGCTACTCGCACACCGACCTGAGCGACTTCAAGGGCAACGTCGAGGGCGCGCAGAAGGCGTACGAGCTGCTGAAGCCGGTCGCCAAGGAGAACGACGCCGCGCTGACGACCGAGCTGGACAAGCAGTTCACGGCGCTGAACACGCTGCTGGACAAGTACCGCACAGACAAGAGCTCGTACGACTTCACGTCGTACGACAAGGTCGGCAAGGCCGACCGCAAGGAGCTCTCGGACGCGGTCAACGCGCTCGCCGAGCCCCTGTCCAAGCTCGCCGCCGCCGTCGTGAAGTAGGAGCCGCACCATGACGGACAACACGGACACCACGAGCACCACGAGCACCACGAGCACCACGGAAGCCTCGGGAGCCGCGGAGGCCGCCACCGGCGCCTCTCCCTCCCGGCGTTCGCTGATCGGCTGGGGCGGTGCCGGGCTCGCGCTCGGTGCCGCCGCGGCCGGCGGCGCGGTGGCGATGGCCCGTACCGGCAACGACGTGGACCCGACCGCCGCCGAAGCCGGCGCCGCGGTCGCCTTCCACGGCGCGAACCAGGCGGGCATCGCGACCCCGGTGCAGGACCGGCTGCACTTCGCCGCGTTCGACGTGAAGACGGACGACCGCGCCGAGTTCGTAGAGATGCTGAAGGAGTGGACGGCCGCCGCGCGCCGGATGACCGGCGGGCACACCGTCGGCGAGGGCGCGTACGGCGGTCTCGCTGAGGCGGCGCCGGACGACACCGGCGAGGCGCTGGGCCTCAAGCCCTCGCGGCTGACGCTGACGATCGGCTTCGGACCCTCCCTGTTCGAGAAGTTCGGGCTGAAGGACCAGCGGCCCGAGGCTCTGGTCGATCTGCCGAAGTTCCCGGGCGACGCCCTGGAGAAGGCGCGCAGCAACGGCGATCTGTGCATCCAGGCGTGCGCGGACGACCCGCAGGTCGCGGTGCACGCGATCCGCAACCTCGCCCGGATCGGCTTCGGCAAGGTCGCCATCCGCTGGTCGCAGCTGGGCTTCGGCAAGACCTCGTCGACGACACCGGACGCGCAGACCCCGCGCAACCTGATGGGCTTCAAGGACGGCACCCGCAACATCGCGGGCACCGAGACGGACCGCCTGAAGAAGTTCGTGTGGGTGGGCGAGAAGGACGGTCCCGACTGGATGACCGGCGGCTCGTATCTCGTCGCCCGCCGCATCCGGATGCACATCGAGACGTGGGACCGGACCTCCCTCCAGGAGCAGGAGGACATCTTCGGCCGCGACAAGGGCGAGGGTGCCCCGGTCGGCAAGGCCAAGGAGCACGACAAGCCGTTCCTGAAGGCGATGAAGCCCGACGCGCACGTGCGGCTCGCGCACCCCGACTCCAACGACGGCATCACGATCCTGCGCCGCGGCTACTCCTTCACGGACGGCACCGACGGCCTGGGCCGCCTTGAGGCGGGCCTGTTCTTCCTCGCCTACCAGCGTGACGTCCGCAAGGGCTTCATCCCGGTGCAGCGCAGCCTGTCGCGCACCGACGCGCTCAACGAGTACATCCAGCACGTGAGTTCGGCGGTCTTCGCCGTCCCGCCCGGCGTCCGCGACAAGGACGACTGGTGGGGCCGCGCGCTGTTCTCCAAGGAGGCGTAGCCCGTGTTCGGCAACTATCTGATCGGTCTGCGCGAGGGGCTGGAAGCCAGCCTCGTCGTCTGCATCCTCATCGCCTATCTGGTGAAGACGGACCGCAAGGACGCCCTGAAGCCGATCTGGATCGGCATCGCCGTAGCGATCACCGTGGCCCTCGGCTTCGGCTGCGCGCTGGAGTTCGGCTCCCAGGAGATGACGTTCAAGGCGCAGGAGGCGCTCGGCGGTTCGCTGTCGATCGTCGCCGTGGGCCTGGTGACGTGGATGGTCTTCTGGATGCGGCGCACCGCGCGGCATCTGAAGTCCGAGCTGCACGGCAAGCTGGACGCGGCCCTGGCGATGGGCACGGGCGCGCTGGTCGCGACCGCCTTCCTGGCGGTCGGCCGCGAGGGCCTGGAGACCGCGCTGTTCGTGTGGGCGTCGGTGCACGCGGCGAGCGACGGCACACCCCGCCCGCTGATCGGGGTCGCCCTCGGCCTCGCCACCGCGGTCTTCCTCGGCTGGCTCTTCTACCGCGGCGCGCTGAAGATCAACCTGGCCAAGTTCTTCACCTGGACCGGCGGCATGCTGGTCGTCGTCGCCGCGGGTGTGCTCGCGTACGGCGTGCACGACCTCCAGGAGGCCGACTTCATCCCCGGCCTGACGAACCTGGCCTTCGACATCAGCAACACCATCGATCCGACGAGCTGGTACGGCACCCTCCTGAAGGGCGTCTTCAACTTCCAGCCCGACCCGACCGTCCTCCAGGTCACGGTGTGGGCGCTGTACCTGGTCCCGACACTCGCGATCTTCCTCGCTCCGGTAGGGTTCGCCTCCGGGAAGGGGAAGGTGAAGGCACCTGATGAGCACGGATCGCGCGGGTCACAGCCCACGAAGGCTTCGTAGTCTCAACCAATTCGCCCTGGCAACGGGGGCGGTGACCGTTCTGTCGTTGACGGCGAGCGGCTGCGTGGTGGTGCACGGCGAGCGGGAGATCGTGCCGGCGGCGACACGGGCGGAAGCCGCCCGCGCGCTCAAGGACTTCACCACCGCGTACAACAAGGCGGACAAGGAGTACGACCGTTCGCTGGACGCGGACCGGGTCACCGGGCCGCTCGCCGACATCGACGGCGCCAAGCTGAAGGCCGGGCACAAGAACAACCCGGGCGGCAATCCGGCGCCTTCGGCGCTGACGTTCAGCGACGCGAAGTTCGTGATACCCGAGAAGGCAGCCTGGCCGCGCTGGTTCGTCGCCGACACGGCCGCCAACAAGGGTGTGCCGGGCAGCCGTTGGCTGCTCGTCTTCACCCGCGGCAACGCGAACGACGTATGGCAGGTCTCGTATCTGACCGTCCTCGCCGCCGCCGACGTACCGAAGTTCAAGACGGACGAGAACGGCTATGCCCAGCCGGTCACCGCCGACGACGCGGCCCTGGCGATCGAGCCGGAGAAGCTGAGCCAGTCGTACGCGACGTATCTGAAGGCCGGCGGTGACACCTTCGCCGCGGGCACGCACACCTCGCAGTGGCGGGCCCAGCGCAAGAAGTTCGCCAGCAAGCCGGGTCTCGCCCGGCAGTACATCGACGAGCCGCTGGCCTCGGGCGACTACGCCCCGGTGGGGCTGCGCACCGCGGACGGCGGAGCGCTGGTGTTCTTCACCACGCACCGCTACGAGAAGCAGACCGCCGCGGCGGGCACCGAGATCCCCGCGCCCACCGCGGACGTGCAGGCCCTGACGACCGGCGAGATCAAGCAGTCCCTCACCCTGGAGTTCGTCTCCAACCAGGCGGCCCTGGACCCGGCGAAGAGCTCGGGGAGCGAGGGAGTGTCGATCCTGGGGCGGATCGAGGGGCTGACGGGAGCGAAGGGCGAATAGCGGCAGGAGCCTGCCGCACCTGACTGCGCCCTGTCTTCGGGGTTCAGCCTCGGGGCTCAGCCTCGGGGTTCAGCCTCGGTGCGGCCAGGCAGCCAGCTGGTCCGACTCGTTCTCGCCCGCGTAACGGGCGCACGCGTCGGTGAGGATCTCCAGCAGGGTGAGCGGGTCCGGCAGGGCGTACTCCGGCCCCCGCACCCACTCGACCGTCAGATCACCCGGCAGCCGCGCCGGCGGAACAAGCACATACGACCCGCGGCAGTGCCATCGCAGCCCCGGATGCTCGTCCATCGTCTCGGGATGGCAGTCCAGTTCGCAGGGCCACCACTCGTCCTCGTCCTCGGGCGTACCCCGCGTGGCCGTGAAGAAGAGCATCCGGTCACCGCCCGACTCCGCGACGGGCCCCACCTCGATACCGGAAGCCAGCAGCCGCTCCAGCGCCTCGCGCCCGGCGTCGAGCGGCACGTCGAGGACGTCGTGCGTCATGCCGGTCGCGGTGATGAAGTTGGCCTTCGGCTGGTGCCGGGCCCAGCGCTCGATCTGCGCGCGGTCGGTGGTGGACTGCGTCTGCCAGGCGAAGGAGACGGGGTGGCGCGCGGGGGTGGGACAGCCGACGCGGTCACAGGAACACCGGTAGCCGGAGGGGTACGCGGCCTGCGCGAGCGGCAGCCCCGCGGCGGCAGCGGCGAGCAGCAGGGTCTCACGCCCGCCGTCATCCGCGGTCTCCTTGGGGCGGCGTCCCCGCAGCCACTGGGAGATCCTGCCCTGCGTGCCGGAGCGGCGGCCGAACTCTGCGCTCATCTATCCCCTCGCCTCGCCTCGCCGTTGTGCCCACGTCCTGCCCTATGGTCCCACCATCCTGCGCCCCGGGTGGCCAGAGCCCACATCCGGGGTAGGTGGGGCGATGCCTCACCCAGACCCGGATCGAGTGTCATTACCAGCTTTCATGCGATTTGTCCGCCTACCGTGTCGCCATGGTCACCAGGACTGCACTCATTGGTCTCGCCGGCCTCGCCTCGCTGGCCCTGGCGGGACCCGGCTCCATCCCGGCCCCGCTGGAGTGGGGTGCGGGACCGCTGACGGTGGACGCCCTCCCCCGCGTCGTCCATGTCGCCCACCGCGGCGGCGCCCGGGAAGTCCCGGAGAACAGCATGTCGGGGCTGATGGCGGCGTACGAGCGCGGTACGGCTCAGGTGCTCGACCTCGACACCCGCATGCTGCGCGACGGGACCTTGGTGGTCATGCACGACGCGACGCTGAACCGCACGACCTACGCGGGCGGCGCGGTGCGGGATCTGGATCTCCGGGAGTGGCAGGGGGTGCGGCTGCACCCCAGGGATTCACTCCCCGGCAGCTGGCGCGCGGAACGCCCACCGACCGTCGCCGAGGTGCTGGACCGCTTCGGCGGGCGGATCGTGCTGACGCTGGAGGCCAAGGACCCCGGCAGCCTGGACACGCTCGCCGCGATGCTCCGCGCCCGTGGACTGACCCGGTCGGTGTTCCTGAACTCCAACGACCCTGAGGTGGCCCGGCGCGTCCACCGCCTGGGCCTGGTCAGCCAGTTGTGGCGCTCGGCGGCCCAGCTGCGCACCGACCGCCCCGAGCGCTGGGCGTCGTTCGTCGACCTCCTCGACGTCGACCACAAGGCACGTGACACCGATCTCGTACGGGCGGTGAGATCCGGGATCCCGCGGGTGTGGGCGCACACCGTGGTCACTCCGGCCCAGCGCGACCGGGTGCTCGCGCTGGGCTGCGACGGCGTCATCACGGACGCGCCGGGCAGGTTGTGGAAGGCGTCGACGAGGAGGGCCTCTCAGCAGACCCCCGTCGGGCCTCTCAGCGGGGGGTGAGGCCGTAGAGGGCGTACTCGACGAGGGTCTCGGTGTATTCGTACGAGATCGGGCCCGTGCGCTGGAGCCAGCGCTGGGCGAGCGGGGAGACGAACAGCTCCAGGGCGATGCGGGGGTCGATGTCCTGGCGTACGGCGCCCTTGTCCTGCGCCGAGCGCAGCCGCCGTACATACAGCTGGAGTTGGGGTTCCAGGAGCTTGGTCACGAACTCGGCGCCGAGCCGTTCGTCGACCACGCCCTCGGCGGCCAGGGCTCGCGCGGGGGCGTCGAATTTGGGCTCCAGCAGCTCGTCCACGGTGGCGCGCAGGACCAGTTTGAGGTCGGCGGCCAGATCTCCCGTGTCCGGGATCTCGTACGACTCCTGCCCCGCCGCCCGCGCGGCCTGCTCACCCAGGTCCATGAAGGCGTCGAGCAGCACGTCCGCCTTCGACGACCACCAGCGGTAGATCGTCTGCTTGCCGACTCCGGCGCGGGCCGCGATGCCCTCGATCGTGGTCCTGGGGTAGCCGACCTCGCCGACGAGTTCGAGGGCGGCGGCATGGATCGCCCGACGCGACTTCTCGCTGCGGCGGGTGGAATCGGGGCTGGTCTTGGGCTTCTGGGCCATGACCCGAACCTACCAGGGCAACGATACGGAGCGTCTCGTCCTCTCCGCCCGCACTAGTCCTCCGCGGCCGGCGGCCAGGCGTCGCCCCACTCCGCGTCACGGGCCGCCCTGTACAGCGGTCCGTGACGCTTCGTCACCGTCTCCCGGCGCAGGGCCTCGTCCGGCTCGCACAGGTCGAGGAGCACCTGGCCCTTGCGGATCTGCGGCTTGCGTACGACGCGGGAGGGGGCCGGGGTGGGCGGGAAGCGGGTGGCGGCGACGTAGCTGAACTTCTCGTCCTCGTACGGCAGGGAGCCGCCCTTGACCTGGCGGTGCAGCGAGGAACGGGCGACCCGGGCGGAGAAGTGGCACCAGTCCTCGCCGGGGACGATGGGGCAGGCCGCGCTGTGCGGGCAGGGCGCGGCGACATGGAACCCGGCGCGGATCAGGCGGTCGCGGGCCTCGATGACGCGGGCGTAGCCGTCGGGGGTGCCCGGCTCGATGATCACGACGGCCTGGGCGGAGGCCGCGGCGGCGTCCACCACGGAGCCGCGGTCGGCCTCGGTCAGCTCACCGAGGACGTACGACACGGTGACGAGATCAGTGCTCTCGATGGTGAGCGCTGATCCGATACGAGAGCGGTGCCACTCGGCGCCCTTCAGCTCGGGGTTCGCCGCGGCGATCTCCCGGCCCAGCGCGAGCGCGGGCTCGGCCCAGTCCAGCACCGTCACCGGGCGGGCGCCCTCCCACGTCGCGTTCACCGCCCAGGTGGCCGCGCCCGTGCCGCCGCCGACGTCCACGTGGCTCCCTGGCGTCCACTCCGGGACCGCGTCCGCGAACGCGTCCAGCGCCGCGCGAACCGCCTCGAACGTCGCGGGCATCCGGTAGGCCGCGTACGCCACCACGTCCGAGCGGTCGCGGAGGATCGGGGTGTGGGTCGGGGTGGTGCCCCGGTAGTTGGCGATCAGCCGGTCGACCGCCTGCGTGGCCGCCTTTGGGGGGAGGCCGTCGAGGAGGCCCGCGAGGGCGGTGCGCAGGGTGTCGGCGGGGGGTACGGGGGCGTTCACCCGGCGATTCTACGGTCGCCGGGACCCCCGGGTTCCAAACGGTTTCGCCCCCGCCGCCCCTACCCGTCCCATCCCTGGGGGCTGCGCCCCCAGACCCCCGCTAAAAGATTGCGCAGTTCCCCGCGCCCCTTTTAGGGGCGCGGGGAACTGCGCGACCAGCCCCCACCCACCCGCAGCCGACACACAACCGAACGGGGTCTGGGGCGGAGCCCCAGAAGGATGGGACGGGTAGGGGCGGCGGGGGCGAAGAAACGCGGGGTCAGGCGCCCCGTACCGCGCGAGCCAGTCGCGTCGCCGCAGACGCGCGCGGCTTGTTGTCAGCAGTGCGGCGTCTGGGGTGGACGGTGTTGGCGAGCAGCACCAGAAACGTGTCCGTCGCCGGGTCCAGCACCAGCGACGTACCCGTGAAGCCCGTATGGCCGGCCGCACCGCGCCCCGCGAGCGCCCCCATGAACCAGGGCTGGTCGAGGGCGAAGCCGAGGCCGGGTGGGGTGAGGAGGAGTTCGACGAAGTCGGGGCCGAGGATGCGGGCGGGGCCGTAGGAGCCGCCGGCCAGGAGGGTGCGGCAGAAGACCGCCAGGTCGCGGGCGGTGGAGAAGAGGCCCGCGTGGCCCGCCACTCCGCCGAGCGCCCACGCGTTCTCGTCGTGGACCACGCCCCGCAGCATCCCGCGGTCCACCTTGGCCCACGGCCGCCGCTGATCCTCGGTGGCCGCCGCGCCCGGGCAGGGCCCGAACCCGGTGGCCGTCATGCCGAGCGGCCGGGTGATGCCGTCCCGGACGAGGACGTCGAGCGCGCGCCCGGTGACGCGCTCCAGCACGTACTGGAGGAGGAGCGGGTTGAGGTCGGAGTACATGTACTCGCCCGGTTCGGACGTCGGGGGCTCGGCCCGGAGCATCATGAGCCGCGCCGCGTCGTCCGGGCAGTCGTACAGCGGGAGTTCGGGGCGCAGCCCGGAGGTGTGGGTGAGCAGCTGTCGTACGGTGATGTCGTACGCGGCGGCCGCGCGGAACTCCGGAAGATACGCGCCGACCCGCGCGTCGATGCCCAGCGTGCCGCGCTCCAGCTGCTGCACCGCGGTGACCGCCGTGAACAGCTTGGTGAGGGAGGCCAGGTCGCAGGGCGTGTGGACGGTCATGGGAACCCGTGCCCCCGGCGGGAGTTCGACGCCCTTGTCCGCCGCCTCGTCGTAGGACGCGTACCGCACCGCCCACCCCGCCGCCTCCTCGACGGCGATCACCGGGCCGCGCCCCGCGACCAGCACCACGCCCGCCGCCCAGGGGTTCGCCCCGCGCGTGAGGGCGCGTACCTCTCGTACGAGCTGACGCAGTTCTCCGGGGTCGAGCCCGGCCCGTTCGGGTGTGTCGACGCGCAGTCTCGGTGCGCTCAGCTGTCCGCCGCCTTTCCGTCCGGTGTGCGTCGCGTCTGCCAGGGACGGCACAGTCCCACGAAGCAGGCGATGGCCACCAGTACTGCGGCCAGTTGGACGACGGCCATCGGGACGGCGGTGTGCTCCCCGGCGATGCCGACGAGGGGCGAGGCGATCGCGCCGATGAGGAAGGAGGAGGTGCCCAGCAGCGCGGAGGCGGAGCCGGCGGCGTGCCGCACGCGCATGAGGGCGAGCGCCTGTGTGTTGGGCAGGGCGATGCCCATCGCGGACATCAGCACGAACAGCGCGGCGGCCACCGGGACCAGGCCGGTCTCGCCGAAGACGCCGGAGGACATCAGCAGCAGCGCGGTCGCGGCGACGGCGATGGCCGCGAGACCGGTGGCGAGGACCTTGTCGAGGCTGACCCGGCCGACCAGGATCTTGCCGTTGATCTGGCCGACGATCACCAGGCCGACGGAGTTGAGGCCGAAGAGCAGGCTGAACGTCTGGGGCGAGGCTCCGTAGATCTCCTGCACCACGAACGGGGACGCCGAGATGTACGCGAACAGCGCGGCGAACGCGAAGCCGCCCGCGAGCATGTACCCGGCGAAGACCCGGTCGGCGAGCAGTCCGCGCATCGCGCGCAGCGCCTCGCCGACGCCGCCGCTGTGCCGTTCGCCGGGCGCGAGGGTCTCGGGGAGCCGGAACCAGACGACGGCCGTCAGCGCGATGCCGACCGCCGTGAGGACCACGAACACGCCCCGCCAGTCGGTGAAGCGCAGGATCTGCCCGCCGATGAGCGGCGCGACGATCGGGGCGACGCCGGAGATCAGCATGAGGGTGGAGAAGAAGCGGGCCATCGCCATGCCGTCGTACAGATCGCGGACGACGGCCCGGGCGATCACGATCCCGGCCGCGCCCGCGAGGCCCTGCGCGAGCCGGAAGGCGACGAGGAGTTCGACGTCGGGTGCGAGGGCGCAGAGCACGGTGGCGACGACGTAGATGGCGAGGCCGGCGAGCAGCGGGCGCTTGCGGCCCCACTTGTCGCTCATCGGTCCGACCACGAGCTGTCCGAGCGCCATCCCCGCGAGGCAGGCGGTGAGCGTGAGCTGCACGGTCGCGGCCGGGGCGTGCAGCGACCTCGTGACCTCCGGCAGCGACGGGAGGTACATGTCCATCGCCAGCGGGGGCGTGGCGGTGAGCCCGCCGAGGATCAGGGTGACGAGGAGTCCGGTGCGGCGGAGGGCGCCGGCGTCGGGGGTCCCGGCGGGGGCTGCCTCGGCCGGGGCGGGCGGCGGCGCCGGGTCGGCGACCAGCGACGTGGCGTCGGCGGCCGCCGTGTTCGGTATGTGTCCTTCCGGGCCGTCCTGGTCCCGCATGTGCCCCTCCCTCTCCGAGTGATCCGCCACCTATGCTCTCAGTTCGAACGGAGTGTTCGGGGTCACAGAGCAAGGGCGGGCGACGATGGCGGGCGAACGCGAACGCGTGCGGTGGGGCATTCTGGCGACCGGCGGGATCGCCGCGGCGTTCACGGCGGATCTGGTGGACATGCCGGACGCGGAGGTCGTGGCCGTCGCCTCGCGCACGGACGCCTCGGCGAAGGCGTTCGCGGAGCGGTTCGGGATACCGAGGGCGTACGGGGACTGGGCGTCGCTGGCCGAGGACGCGGACGTCGACGTCGTGTACGTCGCCACTCCGCACTCGGCGCACCGGGTGGCGGCCGGGATGTGTCTGGAGGCCGGGCGCCATGTGCTGTGCGAGAAGGCGTTCACGCTGAACACAGCGGAGGCCGAGGAGCTGGTCGCGCTCGCGAGGCGGCACGACCGGTTTCTGATGGAGGCCATGTGGATGTACTGCAATCCGCTGGTCCGGCGGCTGAAGGCGCTCGTCGACGACGGTGTGATCGGTGAAGTGCGGACGGTGCAGGCCGACTTCGGGATCTCCGGGCCGTTTCCGCCCTCGCACCGGTTGCGCGACCCCGCGCAGGGCGGCGGCGCGCTGCTCGATCTCGGCGTCTATCCGGTGTCGTTCGCGCAGCTGCTGCTCGGGGAGCCCTCGGACATCGCCGCGAGAGCGGTGCTCTCCGACGAGGGCGTCGATCTCCAGACGGGAGCACTGCTCTCCTGGGAGAGCGGTGCTCTCGCTTCGGTGCACTGCTCTATCAACGGCGGCACCCCCGTCGCCGCATCCGTCACCGGCTCCCAGGGCCGTATCGACCTCCCCGACGGCTTCTTCTTCCCGGACCGCCTGGTGCTGCACCGTGACGGCCGCGACCCCGAGGAGTTCACGGCCGACCCGGCGGACGGCCCGCGCACCAGCCTCAAGCACGAGGCCGCCGAGGTGATGCGTGCCCTGCGCGCCGGCGAGACCGAGTCCCCGCTCGTCCCCCTCGACGGCAGCCTCGCCGTGATGCGGACGCTCGACGCGATACGGGATCGCATCGGCGTCCGCTACCCCGGCGAGACCGGCTGACGCCATCCGGGACGCCGGCCGCACCCTGCCGGACGTGGTGCTCATGGACGTACGCATGCCCGTCTACGCTGCGGCCCCATGAACGCCACGCATCCCAAGCAGACGAAGATCGCGGTCGTGACCGGAGCGGGCTCCGGCATCGGCCGTGCCGTAGCCGCCGAACTGCTGCGCACCGGCTGGTCGGTGGCGCTGGCCGGACGCAGGACCGAGACGCTGGAGGAGACCGCGGCTCTGGTGCCCGAGGGGCCCTCGCTCGCCGTACGCACCGACGTCTCGCGGCCGGACGACGTGGCCGCCCTGTTCGCGGCCGTACACGATCACTTCGGACGGCTCGACCTGCTCTTCAACAACGCCGGTACGTTCGGCCCGGGCGGCGTCCCGCTCGAAGAGCTGCCGTACGAGGCGTGGCGGCACGTCGTGGACACCAACCTCAACGGCGCGTTCCTGTGCGCGCAGGCGGCGTACCGGCAGATGAAGGAGCAGGAGCCGCAGGGCGGCCGGATCATCAACAACGGCTCGATCTCGGCGCACACCCCGCGCCCGCAGTCGATCGCGTACACCGCCACGAAGCACGCGCTGACCGGGCTGACCAAGTCGCTGTCCCTGGACGGGCGCCCGTACCGGATCGCCTGCGGTCAGATCGACATCGGGAACGCGGCCACCGACATGACGGAGCGCATGCGAACCGGAACCCTCCAGGCGAACGGCGAACTGGCGATCGAGCCGGTGATGGATGTGGCCGATGTGGCGCGCACGGTCCGGCACATGGCGGAGCTGCCCCTGGAGGCGAACGTGCAGTTCGCGACGGTGCTGGCGACGACGATGCCGTACGTGGGACGCGGCTGAGGCGGACGTGCCCACGTCGTCAACGGCTGGTCAACGGCTCGTCAACAACTCAACCTGCACAAACGGAAGCTGAACCTCCGGACCATATAGGCCGGTAGTGGGCTTATGCTCAACATCTCCTCCATCAGAGCTTCACACTTGGAGCACCAGACTTCGGTACGGCCACTGGTCCACACCGAGGGGGGAGGTGGCAGCCGTTCCGCGGCCCGGGTGGGGGTGGACCTCGCGTGGGACCGCGGGGTGTGCACCGGACCGTGGAGCGGCTGCCCCGCAATCAGCGCCGGTGGCGGCCGTCCGTCACGTCGTCCGCCACGTGGTCCGCGGAGTCCTCCACCGCGCTGTCCGCCGAGCCCCCGGCCGCCTTGCGCCGGCGGTTGCGCAGCGCCCATACCCCGCCCGCGAGCAGCAGAGCGGCTCCCGCGGCCCCGCCGGCCGGCCCCCACGAAGAACCGTCCGACGCGGCAGCCGCGGCCGGAGCGCCCGCGGCCGCCTTCGCCGCCTTGTGCGTGGGTGTCGCGCTCGCGCCGCCCTCGCTGAGCGGATCGACCAGCGTGCCGACCGGCTGGGCCTTGGCCGCGTTCTTGAAACCCCAGTCGAGCAGCTGGGCCGTCTCCTCGTAGACGCCGCTGCCGCCGCTCTTCGGGTGCATCACCGTGACCAGGAGGGTCCGCCCGTCGCGGGTCGCGGCGCCGGTGAAGGTGTTGCCGGCGTTGCTGGTGTAACCGTTCTTCACGCCGATCAGACCGTCGTACGTCTCCACGCCCCACGCGCCCGTGAGCAGCCGGTCGGTGTTCTGGATCTGGAAGGTCTTCTTGCCGCCGGCCGGGAAGTCGGCGGTCTTCGTCGAGCAGTAGCCGCGGAAGTCGGCGTCGGCGAGGCCGTGCCGGGCGAAGAGCGTCAGGTCGTACGCGGACGACAGCTGCCCCTTGTGGTCGAAGCCGTCGGGGCTGACCACATGGGTGTCCAGGGCCTGCAGATCCTGGGCCTTGGCCTGCATCTGCGCGACGGTCTCGGCGACGCCGCCGTTCATATGGCTGAGCACATGCACCGCGTCGTTGCCGGAGCGCAGGAAGACGCCCTGCCACAGCTGCTCGACGGTGTACGTGATGCCGGGCTTGACGCCGACGAGACTGGAGCCCGCGGGTATCCCGGCGAGGTCGGCGTCGGTCACCTTGTGCTTCTCGGTCCGCTCGAACTTCTTCAGCACGGTGTCCGCGAACAGCATCTTCAGGGTGGACGCGGGCGCCAGGCGCTTGTGCGCGTTGAACGAGGCGAGCACCTCGCCGCTCTCGTGGTCCGCGACCAGCCAGGCGCGGGCGGTGAGCCTCTTGGGCAGCCCCGCGGCTCCGCGTACCTGGACGCCGGTGCGGCCGAGCCGTTCACCGCCGATCGTGGTGGCGGCGTACGAGGGGGAGGCGGCGGCCAGCGGGACGGCCGCGGCGAGGCCGAGAGCGGCACGACGGGAGAGCCGAGAAGAATCACGCATCCCGGGACCGTACAAAGCGCGTCCGCGAGGCGGTACAGCGGGGTGATAAAGGAAAGGAACACCGCGTCCAAAGACACGGTAAAGCGGCACGGCGTGAAGGCGCGCGCAAGGGCGTGCAAGAGGCGCGGGCCCGCCCCCTACGACCGTCCACCGTCCCACCGGGAGATGCGTACCGGGCGGGCCCGCTGTTCTTCACCGAGGAGTCACTCAACAGGCGTTTCCTGGCAGTACGCCCTAGAGACCTTAGGAATCAGCTGTCTTACGGAATATTGATTTCGGTCGCCACTTTCTCAGCCCTCACACATCTCTTACTCAGCCCGACTCAAAGGTTCCTCCATAGCTTGTGGCCGCGCCCACAGCGGGCGCCAAGAACCTTTGAGGAACGGGATGTTTGGCATCTATCTCAAGCGTGAGCTGAGCCGGCGCAAGAAGGCGGCGCTGGTGATCGCCATGGGTCTGGCGCTCGGTATCGCGCTGGTCATCACCGTCAACTCGGTGTCGGCCGGCATGCAGCAGGCTCAGGACAAGGTCCTGAAGTCGCTGTACGGGCTCGGCACCGACATGACGGTCACGAAGGCCCAGACGGCACCCACGAGCAGCTCCTCCGGCCGGCCGAAGTTCAACTTCGACGCCAAGTCGAACGACAGCAGCGACACCCAGAGCTCGGACCGCGTGATGACCCAGGGCGGTCAGTCCCTGAAGTCCTCGCTCGTCACCAAGGTCGCCGCGCAGAAGGGCGTGGCGAGCGCGGTGGGCGCGCTGAGCCTGAACGTCACCAAGGTCGACGGCTCCTTCACCCAGGGCAAGGCGAAGTCCACCACGGGTTCCTCCAGCTCGCAGCAGGGCGGCCCCGGCGGCCAGAGCAGCGGCAGCACGGGTGCCCCGCAGGTGCAGGGCGGCGGCGCCTCCTTCGACGTGAACTCGTACTCCGTCGCGGGCGTCGACGTCACCAACCAGGACCTCGGCCCGCTGGCCACCTCGAAGATCTCCACGGGCAAGACCTTCACGGCGTCGCAGACCAACGCGAAGGTCGCGGTGCTCAGCAAGTCGTACGCCAAGGAGAACAAGAAAACGGTCGGCAAGACCATCAAGATCTCCGGCACCAAGTACACGATCATCGGTATCGCCACGCCCGACAGCAGCGAGTCGACCACCGATGTCTACCTGCCGCTGAAGCAGGCGCAGTCGCTGGGTGACTCGAAGAACAAGGTCACCACGATCTACGTCAAGGCGACCGACTCGAAGCAGATCGCCACGGTCAAGAAGACGATCCAGGCGAACATCTCGGGTACCACGGTCACCACCTCGGCCGACCTCGCGGACACCGTCTCCGGCTCGCTGTCGACCGCCTCGAACCTGGCGACCAGCGTCGGCAAGTGGCTGTCCATCGCGGTTCTCATCGCCGCGTTCCTGGTGGCGGCGCTGCTCACCTCCTCCGCCGTCTCCCGTCGCGTCCGTGAGTTCGGCACGCTGAAGGCGCTCGGCTGGCCGTCCCGCAAGGTCACCCGCCAGGTCGTCGGCGAGTCCATGGTGAACGGTCTGCTCGGCGGCGCGCTCGGCATCGCCCTCGGCCTCGGCGCCGCGTACACGGTGACGGCGATCAGCCCGAAGCTGACGGCGGAGCTCGGTTCCACCAGCACCGGCGGTGGCGGCATGGGCGGCCCCGGTGGCGGCGGTCCCGGCCAGCAGGCGGCTTCGGCGGCCAAGAACACCATCGACATCGCGCTCTCCGCGCCGGTCTCGCTGACCACCATCGCGCTCGCCGCGAGCCTGGCCATCGCGGGCGGTCTGATCGCCGGTGCGATGGGCGGCTGGCGCGCCTCGCGGATGCGTCCCGCGGACGCGCTGCGCAGCGTCTCTTAATCCCCTTCGAGCACCACCCCTGAGCTGGGGCGCCGCGTCCACTCCCCCCGGGCCGCGGCGCCCCACCCCCTGCATCTTCGGAGACCTTCATGTACAAGCTCACCGGCGTCACCAAGCGCTACACACGGGGCAAGGAGACGGTCGAGGCGCTGCGCGGCATCGACCTCGCCATCGAGGACGGCGACCAGCTCGTCATCCAGGGCCCCACCGGCGGCGGCAAGTCGACGCTGCTCCAGATGATCGGCGGCCTGGACCGCCCGACCTCCGGCAGCGTCGAGCTGGACGGCGTGGACCTCGCCTCCATCAGCGAGGCCAAGCTGACCCGGCTGCGCGCCGAGAAGATCGGCATCATCTTCCAGTCGTTCAACCTCATCCCGACGCTGACCGCCCAGGAGAACGTCGAGACGGCCCTCGTGCCGCTCGGTGTGAAGCCCAAGGAGCGGCGCGAGCGGGCCGCCGAGGCCCTGACCTCGGTCGGTCTCGGCGACCGCCTGGGCCATGCGCCGTCGGAGCTGTCCGGCGGCCAGCAGCAGCGTGTCGCCATCGCGCGCGCCCTGGTCAAGAAGCCGAAGGTGCTGCTCGCGGACGAGCCGACCGGAAACCTCGACGAGGGCACCCGCGACGACATCATGGGTCTGCTCGAAGGGCTGTGGCACGAGTACGGGCTGACCTTCATCATGGTCACCCACGACTCGTCCATCGCCCGTCGCGCGCCGCGCCTCGCGACCATCAAGGCGGGGCAGATCACGCTGAAGGAACAGGGCGGCGCGCGCCGCGCGGCACCTCAGCAGTTCGCCCAGCAGCCCGAACAGCAGCAGCTCGCGCAGCAGCAGACGTACGGCGGTCAGGGCTACTGACCACCCGGCGGCCGTACGACGGCTGCTGCCCGTGCGGTCCAGGGGCCGCTCAGCGTCCGAGAACGTGGTCGACTTCGGTCAACTGCGCGGCGGTGAGCGGCCCTTCGGCGATCGCGCCCGCGTTCTCCTCGGCCTGGGCGACCGAGCGGAACCCCGGGATGGGGACGGTGCGCGGGCTGCGCGCCCACAGCCAGGCGAGAGCGCCCTGCGCGAGCGTACGGCCGCCGCTGGTGAGGATCTCCTTGAGGGCGTCGACCCTGGCCAGCCAGTCCGGGTCGGCGGTTCCGTCGGCCGTGAAACCGGGCAGCCACTCCGGCGGCTTCCTGCGGATGTCACCGGCGTCGAGAGCCCGCCCCGCCGTGTGCTTCCCGGTCAGCAACCCCATCGCGAGCGGACTGCGGTTGATGCTCGCGAGGTTCAACTCCTCGCAGACGGCCAGGAGTTCGGGCGCGTCCTGAAGGATGTTGAGACGATGCTGCACGGCCGCACAGTGCGCGCCCTCGGCGAAGACGGCCGCGCGCTCGGGGTCGTCGGTGCTCCACGCGTACGCGCGGATGAACCCCTCCCGTACGAACTCCTCGCAGATGTCGCGCAGTTGGGCGGCACGCTCCGGGTCGGCGTCGGAGAGGTGCAGCTGGTACAGGTCGACGTAGTCGGTGTCCAGGCGCCGCAGTGAAGCGGTCAGCGCGCGGCGGGCGTACGCCGGGGAGTCGTCGCTGCCGGTGAGCAGCCGGCGCTCCTCGTCGATCACGTTGCCCCACTTGGTGGCGAGGACCACATCGGCCCGTCGCTTGCCGAGGGCGCGCGCGAGGACGCGCTCGCTGTGCCCCGTGCCGTACGCGTCCGCCGTGTCGAAGAACGTCACGCCGAGATCGAGGGCGCGCCGGATCGCCCGTACGGACTCCTCGTCGTCGACCTTGCCCCAGCCCAGCGGCTGCCCGTCGGGTGTCCCCCACTCACCACCGATGGCCCAGCAGCCGAAGCCGAGGGCGCTGACCTCGATGCCGCTGCGTCCCAGTGTCCTGGGCCCCTGCGTCCTGTACTCAGTGGTCTCCATGCCGCAGGACGTTAGGAGTTGGAGCGCACACGAAGGCAAGTCCCTGATGTGTTACGGGGGTTACGTGCGGCCGGCTGGGGGGGGCGGTTACGCCTGGCCGGTCTCGAAGTGGGTGATCTTTCCGCCGTCGTCGACGGTGAAGCTCCACTTCGTCTTCATCTCGCCCCAGGTGTCGTTGCTGTAGTGGGCGATGAGCGCGCGGCCGCCCTTGGACTCGTTGTCGACGTCCATGTGGCCGTGGGAGGAGAAGATCTCCCGGTCGGTCCAGTCGTCGAGGTCCCGGTCGGAGCCGTCGTCGGACATGGTCGCGCCAGGCGCGAGCAGTGCCTGGAAGGCCGCACGGTCGTGGGCGTTCACGGCGGTGACGAAGGCCCGGACGGCCGGGTCGCTGAGTTTCGCTACCTGAATCGTCATGGGAGCCAGACTCACACCGGTCCCCGGCGCCCGCCACCCGAACGGCGGCGCGGGCGCGTCGGGCGCGGTCATCGGTGCGACGGTGGGACATGGGAGGGACCGGATATTGCCGCCGTCTGTTCTGGGAGTCACCGTGACGTGTATCGACCGAAGCGATCTGGGGCTGCTGTTGCTCCGTCTGGGTACGGGCGGGGTGCTGGCCGCGCACGGCGCGCAGAAGCTGCTCGGCTGGTTCGGCGGGGGCGGCCTGGAGGGGACCGGCGCGGCCATGGAGGCCATGGGCTACACGCCCGGGAAGGCGAGCGCGACAGCGGCGGGCCTCTCGGAGGCGGGCGGCGGCGCGCTGCTGGCGCTGGGCCTCGCGACCCCCGCGGCCGGTGCGGCGGCGGCCGGCGCGATGGCGGGCGCGGCGGCGGTGCACATGCCGAACGGGTTCTTCGCGAGCGGCGGCGGCTACGAGTACGCGGCGTCGCTGGGTCTGACGGCGGCGGGCCTGGCCGTGACGGGACCCGGCCGCCTCTCCCTCGACCATCTGCTGGGCCACACGGTGAACCGCGGCTGGATGGTGCCGGTGGCGCTGGGCGTGACCGCGGCGGCCACGGCGGTGGTCGTGGGCGCCCGGAACAAGCGGGTGCGGAAGGCGGCGGAGGGCGAGCAGGAAACCCTATTCGACGACTTCGACGAGTAGGAGCCGGGCAGCCGTGGCGGACGCTCCCTCTGGGAGGCTGGCCCCATGGCTGAGCACGCTGATGAAGACGTCTGGGACTCGATCGACCGCCTCTACGCCTGGCTGGACGCCAACCGGGCACACGCCGGCCAGGAAGGCCTGCTCCTGCGCATGCTGAAGCTGTCGGAGGAGGTCGGCGAGGTCGCCGAGGCGGTCATCGGCGCGATGGGCCAGAACCCGCGCAAGGGCACGAGCCACACCTGGGACGACGTCCGCTCGGAGCTGTGCGACGTCATGATCACGGCCATGGTGGCGCTGCGCACCCTGTCGCCTGACGCACGCGAGGTCTTCGCGACCCACTTGGCGGGCGTCCGGGAGAGGTCACTCGGACCTGGTCCAACTCCCTGACGGTGTCCGGGAATCCCTGACGGTGTCCGAAGGTGTTCACCTCTCGGACGTACGCCCGCCGCGTGGAGTTGGCGGGGGCGGCTGAGCCTTCTCGTCGAGATCACGCCGACGAAAGGGTCCCAGTGCAGGACTACGTTTTCCCCAGAGGCCGCAGGACGGTTGCCGTGCTGGGCGGGGTGCTTACGCTCACGGCCATGGGCATGGGAAGCCAGGCACGGGCGGCGAGTTACGGCACACCGAGTCTTGCGCTGTCGGCGGCGTACCTGTCGGGCTCGGTGGGCGCGAGCGGGGACCCGGTCGTGCAGGTGACGGTCGCTCAGAGCGGTGCCGACGCCGCCGCGCTCACCGTCACCGTGAGCAAGAGCAGCAAGACGTCCGTGGCCACCACCGGCGACGTCACGGTCACCGGAACCGGTGCCGCCCGGCAGGTCGCGGTCGCCGCGCGCGGCCAGGGCTACACCGACCTCACCGTGAAGGTGACGGGAGTCGACGGCCAGACGGCCACGAAGACGCTGCACTACGCCGCCTCCGCGGCCGTCCAGCAGTCCGCCGACAGCCGGTACTTCACCGGTTCCAGCGACGCCTCCGCCGCCGTCGACGTGGGCGGCGGATACGTGGTCGTCGCGGACGACGAGTCCAACAGTCTTCGCCTGTACGACCGTTCGGCCTCGGGCGCGCCCGTCAAGACCTGGGACTTCAGTTCGAACATCGGCGTCTCGAAGGAGATCGACATCGAGGGTGCCGCCCGTGTCGGCGACACCATCTACTGGACGGGCTCGCTGGGCAACAACAAGGACGGCGTGTACAAGTCGGCCCGCAACACGGTCTTCACGACCAAGGTGACCGGTTCCGGCGCGTCGACGGCGCTGTCGTACGCCGGCTCGTACGCGAAGCTGCGCGACGACCTCGTCGCCTGGGACGAGGCGAACGGCGACCGCTACGGCTTCGCGGCGGGCACCGCCGACGGCCAGGTCCCCAAGCAGATCGACGGCTTCAACGTCGAGGGCCTGGAGTTCGCCCCGGGCTCGACGACCACGGCGTACATCGGCTTCCGCGCGCCCCTCACCCCGGCGGTGACCGGCGGCAAGGCGCTCCTGGTGCCGGTCACGAACATCGACAAGGTGGTGGGCAGCGGGGCGTCGGCCACCTTCGGCACCCCGGTCGAACTCGACCTCGGCGGCCTCTCGGTCCGCGACATCCGCAAGAACGCGGCGGACCAGTACCTGATCGTCGCCGGTTCCTGGGCCGCCGACGACAACACCGACCCGTACGCCCTCTACTCCTGGGACGGCGACCCTGCCCACGCCCCGGTCAAGCGTGTCGACCTGCCCACCTCGGACCCCGGCGGCTGGGAGTCCGTCGTCGACGTCCCCGACCTCACCGTCCCCGGCACCCGAGCCCAGCTGATCACCGACAACGGCTCCGCCGACCTGTACGGCGACGGCACGGAGGCCAAGGACCTCACCCACGCGGAGTGGAAGAAGTCCCGGGCCACGTGGTTCACGGTGACCAGCTGACGGTGACCGGCTGAAGGTGACCCCCAACGCCGTGCGCGCATCGCGCTTCATGCCACCCATCGATCACGACGTGTCAACTAGCTGCCATCAAGGGTGACTTGCGGGGCGGCAGCCGCGATCCTCGTCCTCATCGACTGGCAGTGAGCAGCCGTCCGGGCCTGAAGCGTCGCAGGTGGGCACGATGTTGGGGGTTTGCATTACATGTGCGGAATTGTCGGCCTCGTCTCCTTCACTGACGACCTTTCGCGACGGCCCGATCTCTCCCAGGCGATGCACGGCGCGCTGGCGCTGCGCGGCCCGGACGAGGTGAGCGAATGGTCCTCACAGAGGGCCCTGTTCGTCCCCCGCAGGCTCGCCGTGGTCGATCTGGAGGGCGGACACCAGCCCGCCATCGCCACGGACGCCGAGGGCCGCGAGACGCTCGTACTGAGCTACACCGGCGAGGTCTTCAACTTCACCGAGCTCCGCGAGGAGTTGAGCAGGCGCGGCCACCGCTTCCGGGACCGCAGCGACACCGAGGTGGTGCTGCGTGCCTACCAGGAGTGGGGGCCCGCCTGCGCCGAGCGGCTGCGCGGCATGTTCGCCTTCGCGGTGTGGGACGTCGAGCAGGAGGAACTCGTCCTCGTCCGGGACCGGTTCGGCATCTACCCGCTGTTCTACGCGGAGACCCCCGAGGGCTTCGCGTTCGGCTCCGAGCCGAAGGCGCTGCTCACCACCGGACTGATCGGCCCGGTGGTGGACCGGGCCGGACTGCTGGAGGCGCTGTCGTTCACCCCGACGCCCGGCCGCTCCGTCTTCAAGCACACCCGTGAGGTGATCCCGGGCGAAGTGGTGCGCTACTCGCGCGACGGTGTCCGCCGCTCCCGCTACTGGACCTTCACGGCCCGGCCGCACACCGACGACCTGGCCACCACCGAGCGGACCGTGCGCGAGATCCTGGAGGACGTCATCCGGCGTCAGGTGACGGCCGACGTGCCGATCTCCTCGATGCTCTCCGGCGGTCTGGACTCCAGCGCGATCTGCGCCCTGGTCAACCGCTCCCTGGGCGGCGGCGAGCGGCTGCGGACCTTCTCCATGGAGTTCGCCTACCACCTGGACAACTTCCGCCCGGACGAGGTGCACGACTCGCCGGACGCCCCGTACGTCGCGAAGATGGCCGCGCACCTGGGCAGCGACCACCGTGAACTGCTCATCGACCGGCACCACTTGGCCGACGTGGAGGCCCAGGCGGCCGTCGTACGGGCTATGGACCGGCCGGCCGCCGGGCTCGACATGTACGTGTCGCTGTACCGGCTCTCCCAGGAGGTCCGCCGCTTCTCCACCGTCACCCTCACCGGGGACGGCTCGGACGAACTGTTCGGCGGCTACATGTGGTTCCACGACCCCTTCTACGTGAAGTCCCGGACCTTCCCCTGGCTCGGCGCCTCCCATCAGATGGAGTTCCTCTCCGGACTGCTGGACCGCGGCCTGTACGCCGACCTCGACTTCCCCGGCTACGTCCGCGAGCGGTACGAGGAGGCGATCGCCGAAGTCCCGCTCACCGGCGAGGAGTCCGCGCACGAGCGGCGGATGCGGGAGATCACCTACCTCAACATGACCCGGTACCTCAGGGTCATCCTCGACCGCAAGGACCGCCTCGGCATGGCCGCCTCGGTCGAGGGCCGGGTGCCGTTCTGCGACCACGAGCTGGTCGAGTACGTCTACAACGTGCCCTGGGAGATGAAGGTCGCCGACGGACGCGAGAAGAGCCTGCTGCGCGCCGCGGTCCGCGACCTGCTGCCCCAGTCGGTGCTGGAGCGCAAGAAGTCGCCCTACCCGACCGTTCAGGACCCCGCCTACCGCACGGGGCTGCGCGCACAGTTGAAGGCGATCACCGAGGACAGCGGGGCGCGGGTGAACGGTCTGCTCGACACGGACCGGGTCAAGTCGGTGCTCACCGACGCGACGTTCGGTCTCCGGGCCGGGGTGACGCGGATGAGCATCGAGGCGGCGGTGCAGATGCACCACTGGTTCGAGTCCGGTGTGACGGTCGAACTCTGATGTCCCTCACGGACGCGCTCGTCGTCGTCTGCGAGACCCACGGCAGCCGGATCGCGGTGCACCACGACGGCACGGAGTACACCTACGCCCAGCTGGCGGAGGCCTCCGCCCGGGTGGCGACAGGGCTGGCCGACCGGGGCGTGGTCCCCGGCGACACCGTCGGGCTGCTGGCGCCGCGCGGCTGGTGGCGCTGTGCCGCGGTCCTGGGCATCTGGCGTGCCGGGGCCGCTGTCGTCGCGCTGGACCCGGCACTGCCCCCGGAGCGACTGGCCCGGATCGTCGGGGCCGCCGGGACCGCGCTGGTACTGCGCGACGCCGCCGTCCCGTCCGTGGACCTCGGCTCCGGGTACGTCGGCCCGGACGCACACCGCGCCGAGGCCACCGTCCAGGGCCTGCACGGGGCGGCGGCTCCCGGCCCCGCGCCGTCCCTGACCGGGCCGGTCGCCTACGTCGTCGCCACCTCGGGTTCGACGGGTACGCCCAAGTGTGTGGCGGTGCCGCCCGTCGTCCTGGAGGACCTCGCCTCCTGGCACCTGGACACGTGGGAGTGGCCGCGGGCCCCCCGCACCACGCACACGGCGTCCGTCGGCTTCGACGTCGGATTCCAGGAACTGGTGGCCACCTGGACGGCCGGGGCCACGCTGGTCGTGGTCGACGACACGGTCCGGCGCGACCCGTTCCTGCTCGCGGCCCTGCTGCACGACCAGGCCGTGGCGCGCGCCTTCCTCCCGGTGACCTCGCTGCACGCGCTCGCCGTCGCCGTCCCGGTGACCGGCCACCGGCTGACGGCACTGCGAGAGATCGTCGTCTCCGGGGAGCGGCTGGTCGTCAACGAGGAGGTGCGCAGGCTGTTCGCGGGCCTGGACGCGACGCTGGTCAACCAGTACGGGCCCAGCGAGACCCACGTGGTGACGGAGCACCGGCTGCCGGGAGCCCCGGAGGACTGGCCGGTGCATCCACCGCTCGGCGGCCCCGCCGTCGGGGCGGAGCTGCTGCGACTCGCGGACGGCGTACTGGCCCCCTTCGCCGAGGGCGACGAGGCCGAACTGGTGGTGGCCGGGCGCTGCCTGGCCCTCGGCTACCTCGGAGACGACCGGCTGACCCATGCCAAGTTCCCGGAACTTCCCCATGTCGCCGGAGGCAGCCGGCGCGGCTATCTCACCGGCGACAGGGTCCGGCTGGAGGACGGTCTGCTGCACTTCGTCGGACGCATCGACGACCAGCTGAAAGTGCGCGGTTACCGGGTCGAGCCGGGCGAGGTCGAAGCCGTACTCGGCCGGGTCCCCGGTGTGCGCCGGGCCGCCGTGATCGGCCACGGCCAGGACCGTACGACAGCGCTGCACGCCTATGTGGTGCCCGACCCCGACGCGTCCGGCCCGCTGGACGCCGCGGCCCTGCGCGCGGCCTGTGCCGCGGCCCTGCCGGACTACATGGTGCCCGTCCGCTACATCGTCGTACCGGAACTGCCGTTGACGGCCAGCGGCAAGGTGGCACGGCGCGCACTGCGGGACAGCGGGACGGCACGTGTCTGAGCCGACGCCGACGACCGGTGCCGTACCCGCCGCGCCGCCGGCCGGTGTTGTGCCCGCCGCGCCGCCGGCCGGTGCCGCGCCCGGCCCCGCGCTGGTCCGGCTCTCGCCGGCCCAGGAGTCCATGTGGCTGGAACAGCAGCTGCATCCCTCGGCCATCAACGGCGGCTTCCTGTCGGTGCTCCTGCGCGGTGACGTGACCGCGGAGCAGGTGCGGGCCGCCTGTCTGATCGTGTGTGACGACCATCCGCAGCTTCGCGGCCTGGTCGTCACACACGAGCCAGACGGCTCCGAGACCGGCGGCTCCGGGGCGCGGATGGCGATCCACCCGGCGTCCGCGGTCCTCCAGTTCGAGGAACTGCCGCTGCCCGCCGCGCCGGGCGGGGAGCTTGAGACGGCCCGCCGCTGGTACCGCGAGAACCGTGTCGGGCCCTGGGACCTGACCGTGCGCTCCCCCATCGCCTTCTCCCTGTTGGACCACGGCGAACAGCGGTGCACGCTGGTGGTGGGGGTGCACCACATCGCCTTCGACGGACGGTCCAAGTTCGTGTTCGCCCGTCAGTTCCTGAGCGCCCTAGCCGCGCTGCGCACGGCGGCCGGCCCACCGGAGCGCCAGCGCCAGGACCTGCCCGAGCATCCCGAGATCGACCAGGAACTCGACGAGGTGCTCCAGCACTGGCTGGCGGCCGATCTGCTGACACTGCCCGGACTGGTGCTGCCCCGGGGCGACGGGGCCGACCCCGGGGAGGAAGTCCGGCCGACGCCCCGCTTCGATCTGCCCGCCGAGCACTGCGCCCGGCTCAGGACGCTCACCAAGGAGGCGGGGGCCAGCTTCTTCACCGGCCTTGTGGCCTGCCTCGCGGCCGTGCTGAGCGAGTACGGCAACTCCCGGTTCGTCGTGGGGATTCCGGTGGACACCAGCGTTCCCCGGACCCGGGATCAGATCGGCCTCCAGATCAATGTCGTGCCCTGTCTGATCGAGGTGGAACGGGACGCGAGCTTCCGCGACCTCCTGGCGATCAGCGCGCGGGCGCTCGGCCTGGTGCACCGCTACCGCCGGGTCCCGTTCGGCTGGGTGCTGCGCGAGCTGCGCCGGCGCCACGGGGTGGACGTCAGCCAGGGCGCCTTCGACCGGATCGGGGTGTCCTACCCGACGGTGGTCCGTGATGTCGGCGAGGTGCCGGGCCTGGAGTGCGACTGGGACTTCTTCGCGCCCAACTCCACCCGGTCCTTCGAGGTGATCCTGCAACTCCGGCGGGAGGGTGACGCGGCGTACGGGCGGCTGGACTTCACGGCGGCCTCGCTCGATCCGGCGGGCGCGATCCGGCTGACCGCCGACTTCACCCGGTTGCTGGGGCAGCTCACGGAGCGGCCCGACACCCCACTGGGCCTGCTCGCGCAGGGATACGTACGGGCCGCCTCGACGGGGCGCGACGCGTCACCGTCACCGGGCGACGGTGGTGGTGTGCGGGGATCCTTCGCCGAGCTGACCGCCGTGGCGGCAGGGCCGGACGCCTCGCGGGTGGCGCGCTGCCCCGTCGAGCAGTTCCTGCCGACACCGGCGGTGGCCGCCTTCTCCCGCGCGGGCGGGCGCGTCCTGCTGGACGTCGTCGATCCGGCGCTGGGCCGGCTCGGCGGCTGCGCCTGGCGGGCCGACGATCCGTACGGGATCTGGCTCACCGACCCGGCCCCCGGCCTCCGCTTCCAGGTGACGGACCCGGCCGGGCGGGCTCTGCCACCCGGCATCCCCGGCCTGCTCGGGCTCGCCGACGACCCGCGGCCCGGTGCGCTGCGCGCGTGGATCGACGCGGCCGACCGGATCCGCCTGCTGGGCCCGGTGGACCTGGCCCACGGCTGGGCCGGCCGGCTCCTCGACCGCGCCGACGCCGAGGCCGTGATCGCCGCGCTGCCGGGTGTGCGCGAGGCCGCCGTCCTGTGGGAGCCGAGGGCCGGGGACGCGGTCCCCCGGGTGTCCGCGGTGGTCGTACCGGTCGCCGGTGCGGATGCCGGTGCGGATGCCGATCGGCGCCTGTGGCGGCGTACCGTCCGGCGCGCCTGGCCGTCCGGCTGGCCCCAGCCCGCTGTGCACGTCCTCGACTGTCTCCCCCGTACGCCCTCGGGCACGGTGGACCGCGCGTCGCTCGGCACGACGCTCAGCACGGCGCTGAGGGGCTGATCCCCTCCGTCGGCCGACCCTTCCGTCAGTCGGCTGTTCCGTCAGTCGGCTGTTCCGTCAGTCGGCTGTTCCGTCAGTCGGCGAGCCCCAGCACCCGCAGCTGTTCCTGTGCCTCGGGGATGTCGAAGGCGCCCACGTACTCGCACAGCCCCAAGGTGTGCCGTCCGGCGTCGCGCACCGCCGCGACGAGCGTCTCCTCGCGGTAGCAGTCGCGGATCACCTCCTCGGCGCGGTCTGTGGTGAGGCCGGCCGAGAGCAGGGCGGCGCGGACCGGGCCGAGGTCGGGGCGCAGGCAGTCGTTGACGAAGTGCGGCATGCCGCACGCCACCTTGACCCGCAGCGCCGGGGAGAGCCCGGCCCACAGTTCCTTGAAGAACCGGGTGAAGTAGGCGTGGTGGTGCACCTCGTCACGGACGTGGTCGCCGACGACCTCGCGCACCACGCGGAACACCGTCTCGTCGCGCGGTATCCGGCTGAGGAACCTGGTCACCACGGTCTCGAAGGCGACAACCTGGAGCAGCTGGGCGAGCGAGCCGTGGTCCGGCAGGAAACGGTCGGCGGTGCGGTCCAGCCGCTCCATCCGCGGACCGAAGTCGTAGGGCAGCACCGGGACGGCCGTGACCTTCTCGACCTGCTGGACCACGTCCAGGCTGAACAGCGCGTGGTACGCCTCGTCGCTGTAGATCTTGAAGGCGTCCAGCCGGGCGCCGGGCCCCACGTCGAGGTCGGTCTCGCCGTGCGCCACCATCGCGGCCCCCCGGTTGACGACCTTGGTCTCCAGGTGTGCGGTGAACTGCATGTACTGGTAGAAGTGCTGGGTCAGCAGCGCCCGGCGGCCCTCGGCGCCGAGGTCCGCGAGCCCCTCGTGGCGCAGATGCGGGACCAGCGCCTCGGGGAACACCTTCAGCCCCGCCTCGCGGTCCTCCTCCAGCATCCGGCGGGGCGCGCCGCGCACCCCGGCGCTCTCGTACCAGTCCTTGGCGACCCGAGGGTGCGTCATGACCGCTCGATCCGCTCCAGGAACGCCGCCACGACCTGCTCGACGGCGGGAGAGCCGAGCACCTCGGTGTGGGTGCCGGGCACGCTGCGCACGTCGAGTTCCCCGTGCAGGCCCTCCCAGCTCGCGGCGAGCGCCTCGGGGTATCCGGGCGGGTTGTCCGCGCACAGGAACAGCTGGACGGGCGCCGCGGGCAGGGCCGGTGCGCACTCGGCGACCAGGCCGAGCAGCCGGCCCCAGTCCTCCAGCATCCGCGCGGCCTGCTCGGCGGGCGTCTCGCGCAGCGCGGCCAGGTCGACGCCGAAGCGGCGCATCAGCAGCTGCCGCCCGGCGGTGGCGCCGAGCACGCCGGTGCCGTCCTGGCGTACCGACGCGGCGAGCGCGAACAGTTCGGCGCCGGTGCCCGACATCCGCTCGGCGTCCTCCCCGGTGCGCTGGGCGAGGGAGTCGAGCAGGGCGACCAGTGCCACGTCGTGGCCGAGCGCGCCGAGTTCCGCCGCGACCGAGTGCGCCAGGACTCCGCCGAGCGACCAGCCGAGCAGGGCGATACGGCGGCCGGGCAGGGCCCCGGCCAGCGTGGCGGCGTACCGGCTCACCAGGTCCTGGTAGGAGGTGTCCTCGGGGTGCGTGCCCGCGACCCTTTCCAGGCCGACGACCTCGACGCCCGCGGGGAGCAGGGAGACGAGGTCGCCGTAGCACATGAGGGTGCCGCCGACGGGGTGGATCAGGGCCACCGCCAGGGGAACACCCCCTAGGTCGCCGGATCCGCCGTCGCCCTCCCGCAGCCGGACCAGGCCGCCGGCCTCCGCCGGTGTCCCGTCGGCCAGGACCCGGGCCAGCGCGGCCACGGTCGGGTGGTTCATGAACACCCCGACGCCCAGCGGCCGGCCGAACTCCTCGGCGACCCGCGCGACCAGACGTACGGCCAGCAGCGAGTGGCCGCCGAAGTCGAAGAAGTTGTCGTACCGGCCGAGGCCGGGTACGCCCAGCAGCTCCTCGAAGAGGCCGGCCAGCCGCCGCTCGGTCTCGTCCCGCGGTTCCTCGTCCGCCGGCTCGTCCGGCCGGCCGTCCGGCTCCGGGCGGGCGGCGACCAGCTCGGCCACCGCGTCGAGGTCGGGGCGGCCGTCCGCGCCGGCGGGGATCGCCGCGCAGAACACGATCCGCTGGGGAACGAGATGAGCGGGCACCCGGGCCTGCAGATGGGTCAACAGCTCGCGTGCGCTGGGGAGTTCCGTGCCGGGACGCGGTACGACGCAGCCGACGGTCTCGTGACCGTCGCCCTCGCCCTGCGCGCAGGAGACGATGACGGCGGCGCTTACGGCCGGGTGGGCCGCCAGGGCCGCCTCGGCCGGGTCGCGCCACAGTTCGAAGCGGCCGTCCGGGGCGAATCTGCCCCGCTCGCCGGTGGCGGTGGTGACCCCGGCGGAGGGGTCGCCGGTGTGCACCGCGCCGTAGAAGCCGAGCGGCAGGGGGCGCAGCCGCTCGTCCAGGACGTACCGGCCGGCCCGCGTGCCGAGGGCCAGTACGTGTTCGAGGTCGTCGGCGTCCATCAGTTCCACGTCGCCGACCGGGGCGTCCGGAGCGGCCAGCAGACCGTCGAGGAGGTGCAGGAACACCGCCACCACGCGCTCCACGGTCTCCTTCGTGAAGCGCTGCGCGCTGTAGGCGAAGTCGCCCTTGAGCACGCCGGATTCGTGCAGCAGCGTGAGGGTCAGGTCGAAGTGGGAGGCCGGCCACACGAACGGCAGCGGCTCCACCTGAAGACCGGGGAGGGTCCAGTCCTGCTCCACCTTGCGGCGGTTGAAGACGAGGGCCGCCTGGAACAGCGGGTTGCGGGTGGACTCGCGTGCCGGGCGCAGTGCGTCCACCACCGCCTCGAAGGGCGTGTCCTGGCGTTGCAGACTCTCCAGAACGGTCCGCCGGGCGGTCTTGAGCAGTGCGGCGAAGCCCTGCTCGGGCACCACCGCGCCGCGCAGGACGACCGTGTTCTGGAAGAAGCCCACGGTCTCGGCGAACCGCAGATCGATCCGGCCGCTCATCGGGGTGCCGACCGCGATGTCGGCGGCGCCGGTCCAGCGGTGCAGCAGCACCATCAGCGCGGCGTGGAAGACCATGAACTCCGAGACCCGGTGGCCGCGGCACACCTCGGCGAGCCGCGCGGCGGTCTTCTCCGGCACCGTGAATCCGACCCGGTCCCCGGTGAACAGGCCGTGCTCCTCGGGGATGTGCTCCTCCGGCAGCGGCAGCACGGGCATCCCGGCCAGCCGGTCGCGCCAGAACGCGAGACCCGCGGGGTCGGGCTCGGCCAGCAGCCCGGCGCAGAAGTCCGCGTACTGGTGCTCGGGGCCGGCCGCGGGAAGGGCGGCCGGATCGCCGTAGAGCCGGTCCAGCTCGCCCGCCAGCGCGGTCGCGGCGACCTCGTCGATGATCAGGTGGTGGAAGCACAGCACCAGCGCGTGGTCGTCGGGGCTCAGCTCCACCACGTCGACACGCATCAGCGGGCCGCGTACGACGTCGAAGGGCTGGGCCGCCCGCCGTACGGCCTCCCCGGCCGCCGTCTCCGCGTCCGCTCCCGGCAGCCGCGTCCAGGACACCTCGACCGGGGCGGCGGCCTCGGCGGAGTGGATCAGCTGAAGGACCTGGCCGTCGCGCTCCTCGACGGTCAGGCGCAGCGCCTGATGCCGGGACTGCAACGCGCCCACGGCGGCACGCAGCCGCTCGCGGTCGAGCCCGCCCCGCACCCGCAGCACGATGGGCACGTTGTAGACGGCGCTGTCCGGAGCCAGGCAGTGCAGGAAGTACACGCCTCTCTGCTGCGGCGTCAGCGGCAGCGCTATGGGGGCGCTCGTCACGGTGTCTCCCAATCCATGTCTGGGGCGAGCGGGTTGTGTGCGGCCCGGATGCGGCCTGGATAGGGCCTAGATAGGGCCTGGATACGGTGCGTTCGCGGGGCCCATCAGTCGGCGGCGGCGGCCGGCTCGGCCACGCCCGCCGTGGCGGGCCGCGCCTCATCGGCGTGGTCGAAGCCGCGTACGCGAAGGGCCAGATAGCAGGCGCTGGTACCGATCAGGGCGACCATGACGACCAGCAGGATCCGGTAGTCGACGGTGGCGATCAGCGCGGCACCGGTCGCCACGGACAACACCTGGGGGGCGGTGGCGAGCATGCTCGCCACCGACGCGACACGGCCCTGCAACTGCGCGGGAGAGTTCCGCTGCACCGAGGTGTAGAGACCGACGACCGCGCCGGGGGTGCCCAGGCCCATCACGAACACGCCCGCCAGGGCCGCGACGATGCCGGGCAGCACCACAATCGCGCAGCCGAGGGCCATCATGCTGAGGCCGCACACGGTCAGCAGCCCCTCCCTGCCCGGCCCCACCCGCTTGAGTACGCGCATGCCGGCCAGGCCGCCGAGCACCGAGCCGATGCCCTTCGCGACGGTGAGCACACCGACGAACGCCGCGCTGCGGTGCAGGCCCTGGTCGGCGATGGCGTAGATCACCGTCTCGATGAAGCCGAAGCCGAGCAGACCGCCGCCCATGGCGATGGACACCGCCCGCAGCCGCGGCGTGCGTGCCAAGTGGCGCAGGCCGGCCATCAGTTCCTGCGGAAGCGTGCCCTCGGGGGGCTTCGGCGCGGGCTCGTCCACCCGGACCGCGAGGACGCTGAACGCGCAGATCAGGAAGGTCGCGACTTCCACTCCGGCCACCAAGCGGGGGCCGAAGCTGACGTACAGGAGCGAGCCGATCGCGGGGGCGGCGAGCATGCCGGCCTCCTGCACGGTCCGCAGCAGTGCGTTGGTCGGTCCCAGATCGTCGGCGTGCACCAGATTGGTGAGCAGGGCGCTGCCCGCCGCGTTGTGCATGCCGACGCCCAGTCCGATGCCGAACAGCACCAGGTAGAGCAGCCACGCCTGGTGCTCGTCATGGACGAGGAAGGCCAGACAGACCCAGCCCGCCAGCACGAAGTTGAGCAGGGCGATCAGCGGCCGGCGGCGGAAACGGTCCACG
The DNA here is from genome assembly GCF_036347135.1 of Streptomyces sp. NBC_00775. Classification (NCBI taxonomy): domain Bacteria; kingdom Bacillati; phylum Actinomycetota; class Actinomycetes; order Kitasatosporales; family Streptomycetaceae; genus Streptomyces; species Streptomyces sp. NBC_00775. The sequence goes on along the minus strand of NZ_CP108938.1, from coordinate 7,703,333 downwards.
ACCAGGCCGAGGAACGGGGCGCCGAGGCGTGGCACCACATAGGCGGCGAAGGCCAGTCCGGCCATTCCGTTCGAACCGGTCAGGTCCTTCATCCAGACGCCGAGGGCGATCCACAGGGCCGCGTCGCCGAACAGCGAGACGCTGGTTCCGGCGATCCACAGCCGGACATCGCGTTTCCCGGGCTTCCGGGCCACCGGCGTCTCAGTTTCGGTCGGCATGTGCGCTCTCCAGTTCCGCAGTGAGTTGTGCGACCGTCGGGTTGTCGAACACGGTCAGCAGCGGAACCTCGATCCCGAGCCGTTCCTCCAGCAGCGCGCTCAGCCGGGCCGCCACCATCGAATCCCCGCCGAGGTCGAAGAAGTCGTCGTCGGGGCCGATCCCGTCGATACCGAGCACCTCGTGCCAGGTCTCGCCGACGGTCCGCGCCAGCCCCGCTCTCAGCTCAGACATAGTTCTCCTTGCGTCGCCAGTCGGGAGTCGGTAGCGCGGGCCGGTCGACCTTGCCGTTCGCCGTGACGGGCAGCGCGTCGACGGTCGCGAACACGGTCGGGACCATGTACTCGGGCAGCCGCTCGCGTACGTAGGCACGCAGCGCCTTGCGGTCGAGGGGGCCGGTGGTGGTCACCCAGGCCACCAGCTTGGGGTCGCCGACCAGGTTGTCGCGGACCCCGACGGCGGCCTGGCGCACCTGCGGGTGCGCGGCCAGCAGATTCTCGATCTCGCCGGGTTCCACCCGGTGCCCGCGCAGTTTGAACTGCCCGTCGATACGGCCCAGGAACTCCAGCACGCCGTCGTCCCGCCGGCGCGCCAGGTCGCCGGTGCGGTACCAGGTCCGGCCGGCGGCATCGGCGACGAAACGCTCCGCCGTCAGGTCGGGCCGCCGCCAGTAGCCGTGCGCGACACCGGCCCCGGCGATCCACAGTTCACCCTCAGCGCCCTCCGCGCCCTCCGCGCCCTCCGCGCCCTCCGCGCCCTCCACACCTTCGTCGACCGCCGTGCCGGACTCGTCGCGCAGCTCTGCCGAGGCCCCCTGAATGGGTACGCCGATCGGCACCGAGTGCGCGAACTCCTCCTCCGGGGCGATCCGGTGGCACACCGAGAAGGTGGTGGCCTCGGTGGGTCCGTAGCCGTTGACGATCTCCAAGTCCGGGGCGGCCGCCCGGAGTTTGCGCACATGTTCCACGGACAGCACGTCACCGCCGGCCAGCACCACGCGCGCCCCGCTCAACGACTCCGGGGAGAAGTCGATCTGGCGGTGGAACAGCGCGGCGGTCAGCCACAGCACACTGATCCGCCGCTCGCGCAGCAGCGCGCCCAACTCCTGCGGCCCGACCGGAGAGGCGGGCGCCGGCTCCAGCCGGGCCCCGTTGAGCAGGGCACCCCAGATCTCGAAGGTCGCCGCGTCGAAGGCGACCGGCGCGAGGTGCAGCACGCGGTCCTCGGGAGTCAGCGTGACGTAGTTGGGCTCGGTCACCAGATTCAGTACGGCCCGGTGCGGGACCATGACGCCCTTGGGTCGGCCGGTGGATCCCGAGGTGTACATGATGCAGGCCAAGTCCTCGGGGGTGGCCGGGAGTTCGGGGGTGATGGGGGGTCCGGGTGCGGCCCCGCCCTCGTCCGACGGCTCCGGACGCGCCGCCCCGCCGCCTTCACGCAGTACGGGCACGTCCTGGTTCTCCAGCAGCGCGGCGCCGGCCGTGTCGCACAGGGCGAGCCTGACCTCGGCGTCGGCGAGGATCCCGGCCAGCCGTGCCGGAGCCTCGCCGAGGTCCACCGGCAGGTACGCCGCACGGGCCTTCAGCACCGCGAGCAGACCCACCACGAGGCCGGCCGACCGCTCCAGGCACACCAGGACGCGATCGCCCGCGCGGACCCCGGCCGCGACCAGGTCACGGGCCAAGTCGTCGGAACGGCGGTCGAGTTCGGCGTAGCTGAGCCGCTCGGCCGCTGTAGCGACGGCGACGGCGTCGGGGCGGTGCGCCACCTGCCGCCGGAACGCCTCGGGGATCGTCACCGGCTCCGGGATCGTCACCGGCCCGTCACCGCCCCGGCGCTCCCCGCGGCGCTCGCCGCGGAGCTCCCCGAGGCGTGATCGCGGAACAGCCGCAGCCGCTCCTCGCCGACCTGCTGCCGCAACGCCTGGTCCGTCACGCCCTGCCCCTCGGCGGTGGCCAGGTTGAGCAGGCCGACCTTCCCCTCGTGTGCGTTGAGCTGGACCGAGCGCGTGGCCTCGGGCGCCTCGTGCAGCGGGTAGACGCGCGACAGGGCGGGCACCACCATGCCCAGGCGCATCAGTCGGTTGGCCTCGCATGCCTCGTCGGCGTTGGCCCCGTGGCTGCCGATGATCCGCTTGAGCTTCATCCAGAGGTAGCGGTTGTCGTACGCGTGCTGGTAGCCGCTGCTGGATCCGCAGGTCACCACCGTGCCGCCGCGCCGCACCACGTTCACCGAGGTCTCGAAGGTGGCCTTGCCGACGTGTTCGAAGGCGACATGGGGGTCCTCGCCGAGTTCCTTCCGGATGACCGAGCCCAGGGCCTTCCAGGCGGATCCCGGATCTCCCTCGCCGGTGTCGCCGAGGCCCACGCTGTTGCGGTCGACGACGAGATGACAGCCCAGGCGGTCCATCAGGTCGGCCTTCGCGGTGGAGCCGACGACCCCGACGGCGATACCGCCGGCCTGCCGCACGAGCTGCACGGCGTACGAGCCCAGGCCGCCCGCCGCGCCCCAGATCAGCACGATGTCCCCGGCCTTGATCCGGGCGCCATTGTCGCCGATCAGCATGCGGTACGAGGTCCCGAGGCACAGGGTGTTGCAGGCGGCCTCCTCCCAGGACAGGTGCGGAGGCTTGGGCACCAGCTGGCTGGCGCGCACCACGGCGAAGTCGCCGAAGGCACCGAAGTTGGTCTCGAAGCCCCAGGCCAGCATGCCGTTGGTCATCATGCCGTCGCGCTGGGAGACCGGGTCCTGCTCGTCGATGTAGGGCGGGTTGACCACCACGCGGTCACCGGGCGACCAGTGCCGCACCGCGCTGCCGACCCGGACGACCACACCGGCCGCGTCGGAGCCGACGACCTGGTAGTCGAGGTCGTGCCGCGCGGTCCAGCGGTCCTGGCGGCCGAACTGCCTAAGGAAGCGGAAGGTGGACACCGGTTCGTACAGGGCCGACCAGACGGTGTTGTAGTTCACGGCGGAGGACATCACCGCCACCAGCGCCTCGTCCGGCGCCAGTTCCGGCATGGGCACCTCACCGACGTGCAGTGTGCGGCGTACGTCCTTGTCACCGGACGACTCGGAGCCGTGGAACAACTGCTCGTCCGCACGGCGCAGAAACACCGCGCGGTAGGACTCCGGAACCTCGCAGGCCATCAGCTCGGCGGGATCGGCGCCTTGCTGAACCGCCTCGATGAGACTCGCCATCTTGATACTCCGGTTCGGGATCGTGGTGCGCCAGTGAGGAGGATCGTGGTGCGTCGGTCGGGAGGATCGGGGTGTGCGTCGGTCGGGACGATCGGGGTTGCACGTCGGTCAGGACGATCGGGGTTGCACGTCGGTCAGGACGATCGGGGTTGCACGTCGGTCAGGACGATCGGGGTTGCACGTCGGTCAGGGCGATCGGGGTGTGGCCGGTCAGGAGGATCGTGTTGTGGTCGGTCAGGACGTGAGTGCGGCCTGCTGGTCGTCGTCGGTCGGACGCATGGCCGCGCAGAGCTGTCCGATGGTGGCGCGCGCACGGACGGCCTCGATGAGGGCGGGCAGTACATTGCTTCCGGACAGGGCGTCCGCGCGCAGCCGGTCGAGCTCCGCCGGGCAGCTGGCGCGGACGACGTCTCGCCGGCCCCCGGTGGTGGTGTGCGACTCGGCGAGCAGGAGCTGCCGTTCGGAGGCGGACACGGACGCGGACGGGGCGGGATCGAGGACGCCCACGGTCGGCCCCGGATCCTGGAAGGCGAGTTCCTCGATCTCTCCCTCCAGCCAGCCGCTGCGGATGCACGCCGCGATGCCGCCACGGTCCTCGATCCGCTGCAGCCAGCCGTCGACCTCCTTGCCCACCTCGTCGACCAGCCCCTCGACGACGTGGGAGCCGCCGAGCGGGTCCGCGTAGCGGGCGAGATCCGTCTCGTGGGCGAGGATCTGCTGGGTGCGCAGCGCGATCCGGGCGCCCAGTGGCCCCGGTGTCTGCACCGCTTCGTCGAAACTGCACACGTGCAGGGACTGGGTGCCGCCGAGCACGGCGGCGATCGCCTGCACCGTCGCGCGGACGATGTTGTTGAGCGGCTCCTGGTAGGCGAGCGCCGACCCGAAGGTGTTGACCTGGGCGCGCAGCTTCATGGCACGGGGTTCCGCGACTCCCCAGCGGTCCCGCATGCGCTCGGCGTACCGGCGGCGGGCGACCCGCAGCTTGGCGGCCTCCTTGAGCAGCTCCATGTCGGTCCCGAAGATGAAGCTGAACCTGGACGCGACCGCCTCCGGGGTGTGACCGCGGTCGACCATCCCGCCCAGATAGGCGTCGACGCTCGCGAGCGCGCACGCCACCTCCAGAGCGGCGTCCGCCCCGGCCTCCCGGGCGTGGCCGCCGGAGATGGAGATGGGGTTGACGCCCGGCAGGGAGCTCATGCAGTACTCGACGACATCAAGGGCGTACCGGACGCTGGTGTCCAGGTCGTAGATGAAGGCCTTGCGGGCGAGGAACTCCTTGAGCATCTCGTTCTGCAGGGTGCCGCGCAGGGCGGCGGGATCGACCCCGGACTCCTCCGCGACGACGATCCACATCGCCAGCAGCATGGGTGCCGTGGCGTTGATGGTGAAGGACACCGACACCTGGTCGAGGGGGATCCCCGCGAAGACGGTCCCCAGGTCGTCGACCGTGGCGATGGACACACCCGTACGTCCCACTTCCCCGTCGGCGGCCGGGTCGTCGGGATCGAGCCCCAGTTGGGTCGGCAGGTCGAAGGCCAGCGAGAGACCCGTCTCACCCATGCCGAGCAGGTACGCGAAGCGCTCGTTGGTGGACTCGGCGCTCCGCAGCCCCGCCAGCTGCCGCATGGTCCACAGCCGCGTGCTGTAACCCCCGGGGTGGAGACCGGCGTCGTAGGGAAACTCGCCAGGTATGCCCATGGAGGTCAGACCCGGGCCGCGTCGTGCTCGCCGTGCTCGTCGTGCCCGTCGTACGCGTCGTATGCGTCGTTGGCGTCGTCGATGAGGTCGAGGACGGATTCGGCGAACTCACTCAGCACAGGGGTCTCGAAGACGTTGAGCAGCGGGATGTCCACGCCGAACCGGGTGCGCAGGGCGGCGACGATGCGGGTGGCGACCAGTGAGTCGACGCCGAGTTCGAGCAGGTTGTCGTCGAGACGGACCTCCGGCAGCTTCAGGATCTCGGCCGTCGTGGACAGCACGGCGTCCTCGACGGCGTCGAGGGTGACCGAAGTAGTTGACATCCCGTCATCCGTTTCTGCCATCCGACGTGCCTGCGCACGCATGGCGAGGTAGCGCGAAGACCCTTGTGGGGATGGGTTAGTGATGTCACCGCAGATGTACGACGTGTCGGCTACGCGCTGCTCGGTGATCCGGAGATCAACTTAGGAGCCCCTCCGGGACTCAGCAAGCGTTCCCGGACAGAAAACTCGGCATCAACCTGCCACCACCAAGTCCCGTTTCCTGAGCGGAAGTTCGCCTCTTGCTCAACAGCCCGAGTTCGGCCGCTTTGAGCCCCGCCTCGAAGCGGGTGTTGACATGCAGGGACTTCAGGATCGCGGCGACATGCCGCCGGTAGGTGCGGACGGACACGTTCATCTGCCGCGCTGCGGTGTCGTCCTTCATGCCGGAGCCGAGCAGTCGCAGGACCTGCGCCTGAGCCGGGTCGAGCACCACGGACCGGGTGGTGTGGCAGTGCGGGACCGGCTCCGTGCCGTGGTCCCACAACACCTGCTGGTACTGGTGCAGAGCACTCATGGCATCACCGCGGACCACCAGCCCCTGCGGCTGCCCGTCCCGCGTGAACGCGTACACGACGGCGATCTCGATCCCCACGAAGGCCAGGTTGGGCAACGGCGCGGAGGAGACGCGGACATGGGCCCCCTCAGCCGCGACATGCCCCATGACGGTACGGGCGACCGGCTCCGAGGCGGCGGCCTGACCGAGCAGCAGCCGCAGTCCATGCCCGCGCCTGAGGATCTCGTTCCGTACGAGCCGCGACAGCTCCGAAGCCGGCCGGCTGACCATCTCGACGGCGAACCGCCCGGTCAGCTGCACACCGCCCTGGTGACGGGGCAGTTCGGCGAGCGCCTGATACAGCACCTCGCAGGCCGTGGCCGGATCACACGTCTTGACCAGCTGCCGAGTCCACTGATCGCTGCGGTCCGCCGCGTCACCGTGGTCCGCCATGTCACCGTAGTCCGCTATGTCACGGTGTGATTCCCAACGCCGCACGACGTTCCCCCGTCGAGACAGCGAGCCCTGGTGGGACTCGATACGAATCAACTCATTTGTCACCCGGGGCAGTTGTGTCACCCGAGGCAGGCAGTGCGGAGTGTGCACCTCTCGTGGTGCGGGTGTGAGAGTAGCGTGCGAATCACTCTGGGCAATGTGATGGCGATCACATTTTGGAATCCCATGTGCATCCCCTGAAGAGAAGGTCCGGGAGGGGGTGGCGCACTCCGGACAGAGTTCTACGGAACGTCACCGTCCGATTCATCGCCGCACTCGTGATAGACGTACTGATCGATATCGAGCGACGCCCTGGCCGCACCCATCCAGGACATCAGGTCGGCCCCAAGGAAGATGCCTTTCTGCTGCGGGTCGTCGAGGTCCCTGATCTCCTGAACAATCACCAGAGACGCGACAGCCTCCCCCGAGCCGACCAGTCGCCCGACGGCACCAGCGAGATCCCTCCCCCACCCGACGACCACCGGCTCCAGCTCCTCCGGCCGCGCACAGCCTCCCGCCGGCGGCCCGGCATGCCGAATCCAGGTCGCATGCGACCGCGGAGGCGCCTGCGGATGCCGGCGACTTCCGATCGAGGTCGACTCGTCGGGCTCCGCTCCCAGCCTCTTGGAGATTTCCTCCGGCTGCAGAGACTGGCTGACGACCCTGAGATAGATGCGAAACGCGCTCATGGCGCGTACCTGTAATTCCTCGGAACCAACACCTTTCCATCCTTGCTTACGAGAATGAGCCTGGCGTCGCTATACCTGCATTTTCCAGGTCAGATGCAGTGAGCGCTCACTGTTGCACCGGCCCCGCCGCGACGGCGTCCAGCTGCTCCTTCGACCACGAGAGCCTGCCGGCTCGCAGGTCTTCGACCACCGCGCGCACCCACTCCAGCTCCGCGGCCGTCACGGCCCGCAGGTACTCGGTCTCCAGGCGGGTGATGCGCGGCAGCCCCCGCTCCGTCTCTGCGGCCAAGGCCGCTTCCAGTCCGTCGAGCTGCTCCGCGAGGGCGTCGGCCCGCCGCTGCAGTACGTCCCCCATCTCTTCGGGCGTGAGCAGCAGCAGATTCGAGAGGGCGGCCGGGAACTCCGGGAACTCCTGCTTGGGCGCGGAGAGCATCTCCTCCAGCCAGGCGCGGGCGATCTCGCGCCCCATGTCGGTGACTTCGTACACGGTCCGCTCGGGGTACTGCTGATCGCGCCCGGTCTCGCGGACCGTGATCAGCCCTTCGCCATTGAGTCGCTCGATCGTGCGGTAGAGGCTCGCACGCTGCCTGACGTTGACGACCTGTTCCTTGCCCCAGTCCTTGACCAGCCGCTGGATGCCGTACGGATGCAGCGGCTTGTAGTGCAGCAGGGCCAGGACGGTCAGGGCGAGGGGGGAGCTGCGGGGAGCGGATGTGGTCATGGACTCGATTTTAGCCCCAGGATGACTAGTTGACGAGATACTAGTTTCAGTGCAACTATCGAATCGTCAACGCAACACCCCAGAAAGGAACCGCCGAGATGTCCCTCACCGAGCGCATCCACTCCGACCACGACCTCGTCAAGCACCTGGGCAACTGGACCGAGGCCGGCCACTTCGAGGTCAAGGCCCGCCATGGCGCCGCTGTCCTCGACCTCCGCTCCCCCGACCTCCCCGACGACGTCGAGATCCACCTCGACATGGACCGGGCCATGGTCAAGCTCCTGGTCGACGACGCCACCGCCATCGACCACTGGAACCTGAGGTGGACCGACCGCGGCAAGATCAAGGACTCCCAGCCCTCATCCACCGGCGACAAGGCGGCCGGCCGCCGTATCCATCTGTCCGGCTCTGCGACGAACAGCGAGATCCGCATCCACCGCGGTGGCATCGCGATCCTGTCGGCGATGTTCTCCCGTGCGTACGTCCAGGATGTGCTCCGCGCACACAAGAGCGACGGCGTACCGACGATCGACGACCCGGCGCGGGGGCACCAGTCATGACCCGCAGCGGCAAAGCCCGCACCGCGCTCGTCATCGGCGGCGGTATCGCGGGCCCGGTCGCCGCGATGGCCCTTCGCCAGGCAGGTATCGAGGCCGCCGTCCACGAGGCGTACGACTCCACGGCCGATGGGGCCGGAGGCGGCATGACCATCGCCCCGAACGGCCAGAACGCCCTCGACGCGATCGGCGCGGGCGACCTCGTCCGCGCCATCGGCACACCGGTCACCGCCATGGGGCTGCGGAGCTGGACGGGTAAGCACCTCGCGCAGTTCGCCCCGCCCTCCCGCCTCCCGTCCCTGCAGTTCGTCTGGCGCGCCGATCTCTACCGGGCGATCTACGACGAGGCGGAGCGCCGCTCTGTCCCTATCCACCACGGCAAGCGGCTGACCGGCACGACGGACACCGCTTCCGGCATCACCGCGCACTTCGCGGACGGTACGGAGGCGAGCGCCGATGTCCTCATCGGCGCCGACGGCATCCGCTCCACGGTCCGCTCCCTGATCGACCCGGCCGCGGCACAGCCGAACTACGCCGGCCTGGTCTGCTTCGGAGCGCGGATGCACCAGTCAGGGATGCCCTCCACCGACGGCGTCATGTACATGTGCTTCGGCAAGCGCGCGTTCTTCGGCTACCAGGTCTTCGACGACTCCTCGGCGGTGTGGTTCGTGAACCTGCCCCACCGCGCCCCGATGACAGTCGCCGAGGCCCAGGCGATCGACGCGAAGGAGTGGATGCGCATCCTGCGGACCGCCTTCGCCGACGACCGCACCCCGGCCCTCGAGATGATCAGCCGTACCGACGTCGACCAACTCCTCATCACCGGCCCGATGGAGAACATGCCAAGGGTCGCGACCTGGACCCACGGCCGCATGACCCTGATCGGCGACGCGGCCCACGCCGCCTCGTCCAGCTCCGGGCAGGGCGCCTCCATCGCCGCCGAAAGTGCCGTCGAACTCGCGCGCTGCCTGCGGGACCTGCCCTACAACCAGGCTTTCGCGGCGTACGAACAACTGCGCCGCCCCCGCGTCGAACGCATCATCAAGCTCGGCGCCCGCACGAACAGCAACAAGACCGCGGGCCCGGTCGGCCGCGTACTGCGCGACCTCGTGATGCGGGCGACCATGAAGCTGATCAACCCGGAGAAAATGGCCTGGCAGTTCGACCACCACATCGACTGGGACGCGAAGGCAGCCCCGCTCACGTAACTCCAGCCCGTCCGCCGGGAACCGGCTGGTGCCCGTGCACAGGTCCAGCACCGCGCCTGGCACCTGCCGGGTGGGGTCCGATCGGTCACCGACCCGGGCTATGGCCGCGGCCGGCTCCCTGTCGTTCGTCCAGACTCCCGCCGGAGAGCTCGGAAGAGGACACGGAAGTGAGACGAACGCGCGGGGGACCGCCCGTGAGACGCGAGCATCGGTGCTGGTCAGTGTCACGCCATGGGACATCGGAAACGAGAACCTACACATCAGCAACCTGTCCACCGAAAGGGGCCACAGCGTGGCACTGGTCACGTCCGCCGGCTCGAATGCCGCTCGGTCGCGTCCAGCCGCTCCGGCCCGCCGAACGGTCCGTGTCCCCACACGCCAGTAGCCGTCCCACAGGCCGCTCACGAACTGCCTGGATCCACCTTCCTGACACCGCGGAGCCCACGCGTCCCGCCGGGTCCTCGCGACCGCACCGCCCCGGCCGCTCGGGGAGATCTTGACGGACGCGCGCTCGGACCCCGCTTCCCGAAATCGCCCCACTCCGTGCGACGGACCGGCCGCCCTGCCCCGTAGAGCAGACGACATCAGCTCACAGGGAGGGGTTCGCGACGTGGCAGGGCACAGAGTCAGAAGCGCGAGGGGTACGGCGATCGCGGTGGCGGCCATGGCGGCGCTGACCGCGTCACAGGCGCCGGGGGCGGTTCCGGCACGGGCCTCCATACCCCCGCGGCAGGCGCCTGCCGAGCACGGGCCGAGCGTGTCGGGCGACACCCGGTACCGCACCGACCTTCCGCCGCTGCGGGCCCGGGAACGCAAGGTCGGGGCGTCGGTGGCGGGGGCCGCGCTGCCGGCGAGCGTGTTCGCCGCCTACCGGCATGCCGAGGCGGAGCTCGCGCGCACCGTGCCCGGCTGCCGGCTGCGGTGGCAGTTGCTGGCCGCGATCGGCCAGGTGGAGTCCGGGCAGGCGCGCGGCGGTCGGGTGACGGCGGACGGTACGACCGTGGCGCCCATCCTCGGGCCGCGGCTGGACGGCGGCGCCTTCGCCGTCGTGCGGGACACCGACGGCGGCGCGTACGACGGGGACGCGGCCTACGACCGGGCGGTCGGGCCGATGCAGTTCATCCCGTCGACCTGGTCCCGCTGGGGCACGGACGGCAACGGCGACGGGCGGGCCGACCCGGACAACGTCTTCGACGCGGCGCTCGCCGCCGGGCGCTACCTGTGTGCGGGCGGACGAAACCTCGCCGACCCCGCCGAGCTGGACCGGGCGATCCTCGGCTACAACCACTCGGAGGCGTATCTGCGCACGGTCAGGGCCTGGTACGCGTACTTCCTGGAAGGGCACCGGGTGGTGCCGGACAGCTCCGCGAAGGCGTCGGCACGCCCCGAGCCGTCGCGGCCGGAACCCACACCGAAGCCGGCACCGTCCCCCCGACCCAGTTCCTCCCCGTCCCGGACTCCGTCCGCGCCTGCCTCGCCATCCCCCACCGGGTCCCGTCCGGCGGGCCAGGCCCCGGAGACGGAGGAGCCCCAACTCCCCACGCCCGGCGCGGACATCGAACTGCCCGGCGACGACCTGCTGCCCAGCAACGCTCCGCTGACCAGCAACGGTGTGGATTCGATGGCCTCCTCCCCCTCCACAACCGCGGATACTGGGCGGTAATGTCGCCACCCGCCGGACGGCACAGGACCGGCGGGTGAGCGCAAAGGGGCCCTCATGGCGACGGACATGCCGGACATGCCTGCGGAGATACAGGCGGCCCACGACCGTTGGGAGCACATGTGGAGCCACCGCGAGCAACTGCTCAAGGTGGCCCGGCGCAGGTCGATGAGCCCGGAGGACGCCGAGGACGCGGTGCACGAGGCGATGCTGCGCGCCGCGGAGCGCCCCGACCTGGACGACGAGCGCCTCGGCGGCTGGCTGACGACCGTGACCATGCGGCTGTGCGTCGACCGGCACCGCCAGGTCAACCGTGAGGCCGAGGTACACCGCAGCCCCACGCTCGCCGCGCCGGGTCCGGTGCCCGTCGAGGAGGCGGTGTGCGACCGGGCCGAGGCGAAGTGGCTGGCCGTACGCAGCGGGGAACTCCCCGCGCGCCAGGCCGAGGCGCTCCGGCTGAAGTCCGAGGACCTCGACGTCGGCCAGGTCGCCGTGCGCATGGGGCTGAGCTATCGGACCGTCGAGTCGCTGCTGGCCCGGGCCCGGCGCACGTTGCGCAACTCGCTGGCCGGAACGCTGGGCCTCACCCTGTTCCTGTGGGGGCGCGGCAAGCTGCGCGCGGGCGGACACGCGCAGGCCGTGGCGATGACCTCGACGGCCGCGACCCTGGTGGTGGCGGGGTTCGTATTGCCGTACGTCCACGACGGGGGCGGGCAGGACACGGTTCCCCGTCCCTCCGTGTCCCGCATGGCCCAGGCGACCACGCAGACCGTCCGGCCCGACAGCGTCGGCCAGGTGGCCGCCCCGAACGCCCCTGATCTGTCGACCGCCTCGACGTCTCACGCGGCGACGCCGACGGCGCCGCCCGGCAATCACGACCGGTCGCTGCTGCCGCTGTCGGTGCCACCGCTGCCGGACGCCTCGCTGCCACCGGTGCCGTCCGTCCCCGACGTCCCGGATGTCCCCGGCGTGTCCGACCTGCCGAGCGTGCCCGGCCTCCCCGATCTGCCGGCCACGTCCACGGTCCCGACGACGCTTCCGGCCCTTCCGGAGGCTCCCGCGACGCCCTCCGCCCCGGTCGACGTACCGACCGCGACGGCGCTGCCGTAGAACCGCCGGAAAGAAGCACCGTCGTAGAACCGCCGGAAGAAGCATCGCCGTAGAACCGGCGGAAAGAGCGCGGCCGCCGACCGCCGGAAACCCGGCCGCAAGACCCCCGAAAAAAAATCCGCGTCCGTCGCGACGGACGCCCCGCCCCTCCCCGTAGAGCAGATGTCGGAACTGCTCCACGGCCGAAGGGTGGACCGGATGGGTGTCGAGATCTGTGTGGAAGGGCTGACCAAGTCCTTCGGTCACCAGGTCATCTGGCAGGACGTCTCGCTGACGCTGCCCGCCGGGGAGGTCTCGGTCATGCTCGGCCCCTCGGGCACGGGCAAGTCGGTGTTCCTCAAGACGCTCGTCGGACTGCTGAAGCCGGACCGGGGTTCCGTGAAGGTCGCGGGCCGGGACGTCACCAAGCTGCGCGAGCACGAGTTGTACGAGGTGCGGAAGCTCTTCGGCGTGCTGTTCCAGGACGGCGCGCTGTTCGGCTCGATGAACCTGTACGACAACATCGCCTTCCCGCTGCGCGAGCACACCCGCAAGTCCGAGAGCGAGATCCGGCGCATCGTGCTGGAGAAGATGGACATGGTCGGGCTGATCGGTTCGGAGGGGAAGCTGCCGGGCGAGATCTCCGGCGGCATGCGAAAGCGAGCCGGTCTCGCCCGGGCCCTCGTCCTCGACCCCGAGATCATCCTCTTCGACGAACCCGACTCCGGCCTCGACCCCGTACGCGTCGCGTACCTCAACCAGCTCATCGTCGACCTCAACGCACAGATCAACGCGACCTTCCTGATCGTCACCCATGACATCGCCTCGGCCCGCCAAGTGCCGGACAACATCGGGCTGTTGTTCCGCCGTGAGCTGGTCATGTTCGGGCCCCGCGAGAAGCTGCTGACCAGCGACGAGCCGGTCGTGCGGCAGTTCCTGAACGGCCGGATGCAGGGGCCGATCGGGATGGCCGAGGAGAAGGACGCCGCGCAGGTCGAGCAGGAGCTGGCCCAGCTCGGCGACGGAGCACACACAAAGACTCCCGGCAGTCAGGTTCTGACTCCCCGCCTGCTGCCGGGGCCAGGCATCACCCGCCCGCCCCGCTGGGAGGCGATCGCGAGACGCGAGGCCGAGCCGCACCGGAAGGAGGTGGCGGACGCATGAGGCTGTCGCCGACCGGAGCGCTCAGGCACTCGGGAAACCTCTTCGCGATGGCGCTGGACGTCGTCCGGACCGTGCCCCGACGGCCGTTCCAGGCACGGGAGTTCATCCAGCAGGCCTGGTTCGTCGCGAGCGTCACGATCCTGCCGACGGCCCTCGTGTCCATCCCCTTCGGCGCGGTCATCGCGCTGCAGATCGGCAGCCTGACCCGGCAGCTCGGCGCCCAGTCGTTCTCCGGGGCCGCCTCGGTGCTCGCGGTGCTGCGCGAGGCCTCGCCGATCGTCACCGCCCTGCTGATCGCGGGCGCCGGCGGCACGGCGATCTGCGCGGATCTCGGGGCGCGGAAGATCCGCGAGGAGATCGACGCGATGCAGGTGCTGGGCATCGACCCCATCCACCGGCTGGTCGTCCCGCGGGTCCTGGCGTCGATGGTGGTGGCGGTGCTGCTCAACGGCCTGGTGTCGGTCGTCGGCGTCGCGGGCGGCTACTTCTTCAACGTCGTCCTGCAGAACGGCACACCGGGCGCCTATCTCGCCTCCTTCACCACACTCGCCCAGCTCTCCGACCTGTGGGCGGCGGAGATCAAGGCGCTGGTGTTCGGGGCGATCGCCGCGATCGTCGCCTCGTACAAGGGACTGACCGCGAAGGGCGGTCCGAAGGGCGTGGGCGATGCGGTGAACCAGTCGGTGGTGATCACCTTCATGTTGCTGTTCGTGACGAACTTCGTGATGACCGCCGTGTACTTCCAAGTCGTTCCGCAGAGGGGCTGAGTCATGGCGCTGCTGAATCGCCTGGAGGAACTGGGCAGTCAACTGTCCTTCTACGCCCGCTCGTTGGCGTGGACGGGCCGCACCGTACGCCGCTACAAGAAGGAGATCCTGCGGCTGCTCGCCGAGGTGAGTTTCGGGCGCGGCGCGCTCGCCGTCGTGGGCGGCACGGTCGGCGTCATCGCCTTCCTGTCGTTCTTCACCGGCACGGAGGTCGGCCTCCAGGGCTACGCCGCGCTCAACCAGCTCGGCACCTCCAACTTCGTGGCGTTCCTCTCGGCGTACTTCAACACGAGGGAGATCGCTCCCCTGGTGGCGGGCCTTGCGCTCTCCGCGACCGTCGGCGCGGGCTTCACGGCGCAGCTGGGCGCGATGCGGATCAGCGAGGAGACCGACGCCCTCGAAGTCATGGGCGTCCCCTCGCTGCCGTTCCTGGTGACCACCCGGATGATCGCCGGTTTCGTCGCGGTGATCCCGCTGTACGTGGTCGGGCTGCTGTCCTCGTACTTCGCTGCCCGCACCATCACCACCGGCTACTACGGGCAGTCGGCGGGCACCTACGACCACTACTTCCAGCAGTACCTGCCGCCGGTCGACGTGCTGTGGTCCTTCGGGAAGGTACTCGTCTTCGCCGTCCTGATCATCCTGGTGCATTGCTACTACGGCTACTACGCGAGCGGCGGCCCGGCGGGCGTCGGCGTCGCCGTGGGCCGCGCCGTGCGCACCTCGATCGTCGCGATCAACGTCCTGGACTTCTTCCTGTCGCTGGCGATCTGGGGCGCCAACACGACCGTACGGATTGCGGGGTGAGCCGTATGAGAGTGCTGAGACTGCGGTTGTACGGCGTGGTGTTCCTCGCCGTGCTCGCGCTGCTGCTGTCCCTGTCCGTCGCCGTGTACCAACAGGTGTTCACCCCGGCCGTACGCATCGAGCTGGAGGCCGACAGCCTCGGCAACCAGCTCGATCCCCGCGCCGACGTCAAGCTGCGCGGGCTGCTGGTCGGCGAGGTGCGCGCGGTGCACGCCGACGGGACGAAGGCGACGCTCGACATCGCGCTCAAGCCGGAGTACGTCGCGTACATCCCCTCCGACGTGCACGCACGCCTGCTGCCCAAGACGCTGTTCGGCGAGAAGTACGTCGACCTGGTCGCGCCCGCGCGCTCCTCGGCCAGGCCCATCCGCGCGGGGGACGTCATCACCCAGGACCGCACCCGCGTCGGCATCGAGCTCCAGCAGCTGATGAACGACCTGCTGCCGCTGCTGCGGACCGTGCAGCCCGGCAAGCTCAACGCCACGCTCTCCGCGTTCGCCACCGCCCTCGAAGGCCGCGGCGACCGGATCGGCGACAACCTCACGCGCGTGGAGGACTATCTGCACCGCCTCAATCCGCATCTGCCCTCCCTCACCGAGGACTTCGCACGGCTGGCCGACGTCGCCGAGGTGTACGGCGACGCCGCTCCCGACCTGATGAAGATCCTGCGCAACACCGTCACCACCAGTCGCACCATCGTCGAACAGCGGGACCGGCTCGCGTCCGCGCTCACCACGACGGCCACCGCCGCCGCCACCGCGAACGACTTCCTCGACGCGAACGGCGACCGGCTGATCACCCTCGGCCGGGTCTCCCGCCCCACGCTCGAACTCTTCGCCCGCTACTCGCCCGAGTACCCCTGCCTCCTCGCCGGCCTGGTGCGCGAGGAACAGGCATCCGAGCAGGCTTTCCGGGGCGGCAAGATGCACATCACGCTCGAAGTCGTCCGACAGCAGGCGGCGTACGAGCCCGGTGAGGAGCCGCGTTACGACGACCGGTCGGGGCCCAACTGCCGCGACCTGCCCCATCCCCAGGTGCCCGCACCCGGGGTGCACCTCAACGACGGGTCGAAGAAGGGGAGTTCGTCCAGTCCGCTCGGCGTCTCCGCCACCCGGGCCGAGCAGCGCTCCGTCGGCTCGCTCGTGGCGCCCGTCATGGGCGTGCCGGCCGACGAGGTGCCGCCGGTCGCGACCCTGCTGTTCGGACCGCTGGCGCGCGGAACGGCGGTGAGCGTCGCATGAGGACCACGGAGACCACGGAGACCTCGAAGACCTCGCGGCCCACTCGGGCCACTCGGGCCACTCGGGCCACTCGGACGCCAGGAGCCCGGCAGGCCGCGGCCCCGCTGATCAAGTTCAGCCTCTTCGCCCTGGTGACGATCCTGGCGACGGCCCTGCTCGCCGCCACCATCGTCAACGTCTCCCTCACCCCCGAGCACACGTACCGCGCGGTGTTCAGCGACGTGACAGGCCTGGAGAAGGGCGACGACATCCGGGTGGCCGGGGTACGGGTCGGCGAGGTCGAGGGCATCAGCATCAAGGACCGGACGCTGGCGCAGGTCACCTTCACCGTCAGCGCGGACCGTCCGCTGCTGAACAGCACCGGCGCGGTCGTCCGCTACCGGAACCTGGTCGGACAGCGCTACGTCGCCCTGACCGAGGGCGCGGGAAACGGCACCCGGCTGAAGCCCGGCGCCACGATCCCGCTGTCGCGCACCCAGCCCGCGCTGGACCTCAACGCGCTGCTGAACGGCTTCAAGCCGCTGTTCGCCGCGCTCAGCCCGCAGGACGTCAACCAGCTCGCCACCGAGATCATCCGGACCCTCCAGGGCGAGGGCGGCACCGTCAACAGCCTGCTGGCGCACACGGCTTCGCTCACCACGACCCTGGCCGGCCGCGACAAGCTGATCGGCTCGGTGATCGACAACCTCAACACCGTGCTGGAGACGCTCGACAAGCGCGGCTCCCGCTTCTCCGGGCTCCTCAAGCAGCTGCGCCGGGTGATCTCGGGGCTGTCCGCCGACCGCAAGCCCATCGGGCAGTCCCTGGTGGGCATCGGCGACCTGACGGACGCCACCTCGGGGCTGCTCAAGGACGCGCGTCCGCCCCTGAAGGACGACATCGCCGAGCTGACCGATCTCACCGGAACGCTGAACAAGAACGAGAACACCGTGGAGGGCGTGCTGAAGCGGCTGCCGAACAAGCTCAACGCGCTGACCGGGACGGCGTCCTACGGCTCGTGGTTCAACTTCTACCTCTGCGACTTCGACGGCCGGATCGTGCTGCCGAAGACGAAGCAGGTGCTCACACCGGAGCTGCACGTGGCGAGGGCGAGGTGCGGCGCATGACGAAGCACATGAGGAAGCACCTCCTTCCGCGCCGGACCCGTAAGCGCCGTCCGGAGCCGCTGGTCAAGGTCCGCATCGATCCGCCGAAGCTGCCGCGAATACGGCTGCTCCCGCGCCGGGCACCGCGCCCTCACCGCCCGGAACCCCTGGTGAAGGTCCGCATCGACCCACCCAGGCTCCCGAAGATACGGCTGCTCCCGCGCCGGGCGCCCCGCCCCCGCCGCCCGGAACCGCTGATAAAGGTCCGCATCGACCCGCCTCGGATACGGCTTCCACGGATCCGCCGCCCGCGCCTCACCCCGTTCCGCGACCGCAACCCCGTGGTGATCGGAGCCGTCGGTCTCACCTTCCTCGCGCTGCTGACCGTGGCCGCGTTCAACGCCGACAGCCTGCCGCTGATCGGCGGCGGCGAGACGTACAGCGCGGCCTTCTCGGAGGCGGGCGGACTCAAGCCCGGCGACGAGGTGCGGATCGCGGGCGTCAAGGTCGGCAAGGTGGAGGACGTCGATCTGGACGGTGACCACGTCAAGGTCACCTTCAAGATCAAGGGCGATCCGGGGTTCGGCACCGAGACCGGCGCCTCGATCCGGGTCAAGACGATCCTCGGCGCGAAGTACCTCGCGCTGCACCCCAAGGGACCGGGGCAGTTGAAGCCCGGCAGCGAGATCCCGCTCAAGCGGACCGTTCCGGCGTACGACGTCGTGCAGGCGTTCAGCGATCTCACCACCACGACGGAGAAGGTCGACACCGACCAGTTGGCGAAGGCCCTGGACACCATCTCCACCACCTTCCAGGACTCGCCCGCCGAGGTACGAGCGTCCATCAAGGGCCTGTCGAAGATCTCCCGGACGGTCGCCTCGCGCGACAAGGCGCTGGGCGAGCTCCTCGACCACGCGAACGGTGTCACGGGCGTGCTGGCCGACCACTCCGAGGACTTCTCCGGGCTGGTCAAGGACGGCGACAAGCTGTTCAAGGAGATCAGCAAGCGGCGCAAGGCGATTCACAAGCTGCTGAAGAGCTCCGCCGCGCTGGGCATCGAGCTCTCCGGCCTGGTCGAGGACAACGACAAGGAGATCGGGCCCGCGCTCAAGGGCCTCAACCGTGTGGTGCGGATGCTCGAACGGAATCAGTCGAGCCTCGACCGGAGCGTCAAGCTGCTCGCGCCGTACGTCCGGGTCTTCAGCAACACCCTCGGCAACGGCCGCTGGTTCGACAGCTACGTCCAGAACCTGGTCGCCGCTCCGGTGGTGCCGCGCACGGGAGGCGCGCAGTGAAGAACCTGAAGAGGCGGGTGGCCGTGGTCACCGCACTCACCCTCGTCGCCACGCTCACCTACGTGCTGTGGCCGCGCTCCGAGCCCGTGCACGTGACCGCGTACTTCCCGCGCACCGTCGGCATCTACCCCGGCTCCGACGTCCGCGTCCTCGGCGTCCGGATCGGCGAGGTCGAGAAGATCACGCCGGAGGGCGACCGGGTGCGGGTGGAGCTGAAGTACGACGCGGGCCGCAAGGTCCCAGCCGACGCCAAGGCCGCGATCATCAACTCCTCGGTGGTCAGCGACCGTTACGTACAACTGCTGCCGGTGTACCGGAAGGGCCCGGTACTGCGGAACGGCGCGGTCATCCCCGAGACGCGAACGGTCGTACCGGTCGAGCTGGACCGCATCTTCGACAGTCTGCACACGACGGCCGACGCGCTCGGCCCCCAGGGCGCCAACAAGGACGGCTCGCTGTCGCGGCTGCTCGGGGTGAGCGCGGACAACCTCGACGGCCAGGGCGAGAACCTCAACCAGACGGTCGAGGACCTCTCGCAGGCGGTCACCACGCTGTCCGACGGCCGCACGGACCTGTTCGGCACGGTACGGAATCTGCAGGTGTTCACGGCGGCGCTGGCCGCCGACGACAAGAGCGTGCGGTCGTTCAACACCGACCTCGCCGAGGTCGCCGGACAGCTCGCGGGCGAGCGCAAGGACCTCGCGGACGCGCTCAAGAACCTGGGGACGGCGCTCGGCGACGTGTCGGACTTCGTGAAGAACAACAAGAAGTCGCTGACCTCGAACGTGAAGGGCCTCAGCAAGGTGACCAAGGTGCTCGTCACCCAACGGGCCGCGCTGGCCGAACTGTTGGAGGTCGCTCCGACGGGCCTGTCGAACCTGAACAACGCCTACAACCCGTCCGCGGGCACCCTCGACACCCGCAACAACGCCCAGCAGGCGCAGGATCCGGCCTCACTGCTGTGCTCCGTGCTGAAGACGACCGGCGACGAAGGCGGAAAGAACGACGCGGGCGGCAAGAACCCCGATTGCAAGGAGCTGAGGGATCTCTTCGACTCCCTGCCCAAGGTGCCTCAGGGCTCCGCGGTGACGGGAACGGTCGACCGGACGCTCGGCGGAATTCTGGGGGCGAGCGCATGAGCGCACTGCGCAAGGTCGGGGCGGTCGCGTGGGCCGCGGTCGGATCGCTGCTGCTGTCCGGCTGCGAGTTCAACGGCTGGTACGACGTCCAGCTGCCCGGCGGAGCCGCCGCCGACGGCCACGCCTACCACGTCACCGTCGAGTTCCGCGACGTCCTCGACCTGGTGCCCCAGTCCGCGGTGAAGGTCAACAACGTCACCGTGGGCGCGGTCGAGAAGGTGCGGCTGGACGGCTGGCACGCGCGCGTACGGCTACGGGTCGCCGACTCCGTCAAGCTGCCCGCCAACGCGGTCGCCGAGCTGCGGCAGACCAGCATGCTCGGCGAGAAGTACGTCGCGCTCTCCGCCCCGACTGGCACGGCCCCCGTGGGCCGGCTCGGCGACGGCGACCGCATCCCGCTGTCCCGCAGCGGCCGCAATCCGGAGATCGAGGAGGTGCTGTCCGCGCTGTCCGCGCTGCTCAACGGCGGCGGAGTGGCCCAGCTCAAGACGATCACCGTGGAGCTGAACAAGGCCCTGAACGGCCGGGAGAGCCGGGTCAGATCGCTGCTCAAGGAGCTGAACACCTTCATCGGCGGCCTGGACAACCAGCGGAAGGACATCGTCCGCGCCCTCAAGGCCGTCGACCGCCTCGCGGGGCGGCTCGGGAAGGAGAAGAAGACGATCGCCCAGGCCGTCGACGCGATGCCACCCGCCCTGAAGGTCCTGGCCGACCAGCGGCGCGATCTGACAAGGATGCTCACCGCCCTGTCGAAGCTCGGCAAGACGGGCACCAAGGTGGTCACGGCCTCGCACGACGACACGGTCGCGAACCTCAAGCAGCTGCGGCCCATCCTGCGGCAGCTGAACAAGGCGGGCGACGATCTGCCCAACTCCCTGGAGCTGCTGACCACTTACCCGTTCCCGCGCAACGTGGTGGACGCCGTCAAGGGTGACTACGTCAACCTCGACATCACGGCGGACCTGGACCTGGCCGGCATCTACGGGAACGTGACGGACGGCAACTCCGGCCGGGGGAACGGCGATTCCCAGAAGCCCGACACTCCCGACGTACCGGATCTCCCCGATCTCCCCGACCTGCCGAGCGTGCCGACACCCACCGCGCTGCCGAGCACACCGAGCCTGCCGTCGTCCCCCTCGGTGCCGTCGGCGCCGTCGGCCCCGTCGGGCGGCGGCGGGCCGCTGTGCCCGCCGGTATGCAACAGCAGCTACACAACCGACGCCGACCTGCCCGAGGGGATCAACCTCGCGCTCGCGGAGCTGATGCTGAAGGGGGTCCAGCCGTGATCACACGTACGGTCAAAGCCCAGTTGCTCGCCTTCGCCACCGTCACCGCCGTCGGGGTGTCGTACGTCGGCGCCGAATACACCGGCCTGGTGGACGACGTCCTGGGCCGCGGCTACACCGTGCAGGCGGACTTCGCCGACTCCGGGGGCATCTTCCAAGGCGCCGAGGTCACCTACCGCGGGGTGCCGGTGGGCCGCGTCGGCGCACTGCGGCTGACCGGCTCCGACGGCGTCTCGGTCTCCCTCGACATCAAGGACGGCGCGCCACGCATCCCGGCGGACACCCTGGCCGTGGTGGCGAACCGCTCGGCGGTGGGCGAGCAATACGTGGATCTACAGCCGCGTTCTGCGCATGGCCCCTATCTCCTCGACGGCAGCGCCATCCCGCGCGGCAGCACCCGCGTACCGCTGCCCACGACGGACTTGGTCCTCAGCCTGGACAGACTGGTGAACTCGGTCGGCAAGGACGATCTACGTGTCACCGTCGACGAGTTGGGCAAGGCCTTCTCGGGCACCGGCCCGAACCTGAGCCGACTGGTCGACTCGGGCAACGCGCTCGTGGAGTCGGCCTCCGAGTCACTCCCTCAGACGATCTCGCTGATCGAGGACTCGCGAAAGGTCCTCAAGACGCAGGCCGACGAGGGCTCGTCCATCAAGTCGTTCGCGCACGATCTTGCGGCGCTCACCGCCCAGCTGAAGTCGAGCGACGGGGACGTCCGCAAGCTGATCGGCAACGCGACGCCGGCGGCGAACCAGGTGAACTCGCTCCTGAAGAACATCTCACCGCACCTGTCGGTCCTGTTGGCGAACCTGATCAGCGGCGGCCAGGTCACGCTGGCCCACCTGCCCGGCGTGGAGCAGTCCCTGGTCACCTTCCCGGCACTGGTCGCGGGCAGCTACACAGTCGTCCCGGGCGACGGCACCACCCACTTCGGGCTGGTGGTGAACGCCGACGACCCGCCGCCGTGCACCCAGGGATACGGGACAAAGCGGCGTGACCCCTCGGACACCAGCACGCGCGAGGCGAACACCGACGCACGCTGCACGGCCCCGCACGGAAGCAAGACGTCGGTACGGGGCGCGCAGAACGCCCCCGGCGCGTCGACCACTTCCGGCGGCGCGAACCAGACGGCGTACGTCACGCCGTACGACCCGGAGACCGGCACCGCCACCGGCCCGGACGGAAGGCCCGTCGAGATCGGCTCGACGGGCGGTCAACAGGCGGTGTTCGGAAGGGAGTCGTGGCAATGGCTGCTAGTCGGGCCGATGGCATGAGGGGGGCCATGAGGAGGGCCATGAGAGGTGCCCTGTCGGGCAGGGCCAGGAGTGGGGCTCTGCCGGGCTGGGCGTGGTCGGGCAAGGCCTGGTCGGTGGGGCTGGTCGTGGCGACCGTCCTGACCACCGCGCTGACGATCTGGCTGAGCCTCGGGCTCTACCACCAGCGCGAGGCGGAGCAGCGACGCCAGGACATCCTGGCCGCGGCCCGCCAGTCGGCGCTGAACTTCACCTCGCTCGACTACCGGCACTACGACCGGGACAGCGCGAACGTCCTCCAGGGCGCCACCGGCGACTTCAAGAAGCAGTTCGCCGGACAGACGCAGGAGCTGACGCAGCTGGTCGCCCAGAACAAGTCGGTCTCCGAGGGCCAGGTTCTGGAGGCGGGCATCGTCCGCTCCGACGCGCACTCGGCCCGTGTCCTGGTGGTAGCCGACAGCAAGGTGACCAACACCGCCGCGCCCAAGGGCGAGGCCCGCACCTACCGGCTCCAGCTCGACCTGGTCCACCGGGACGGCCGCTGGCTGACGTCCGACGTGGAGTTCGTGGGCTGACCGCGCCGTCGACTGACCGCGCCCTGACCGCCGTACGCCCATGAGGAGTTGAGGAGCAAGACCATGACGAAGACGACCACCCGAAGCCGCGGCTCCGGTGCCGGATCCGGCACCCGGCGCACCATCACCGCGGCCGCCCGCGCGGCTGCCAAGCGGGCGGAGCGCGGCCACCGCGAGCCGGGGCCGACGGCCGCCGCCGAGGAGGAGGCCCCGGGGCGTCCCGGGACACCGACTGCTGGACGCACCGTGCTCATCGAACCCAAGGGCGAGAACGGCTGGGACGACCCGCCCGAGCCCTCGCCGGGGTCGTTCGAGGAGGACGCGACGCAGGAGGCGGGCGAGGCAGGCCCCGGTACGGCGACGGGGCGCGGTCGGCGGCGGCTGCTCACCGCGGTCCTGTGCGTCCTGCTCGTGGCGGGCCTGGTCGCGGTCGCCGTGCTCGGGTGGCGGTACCGGGAGGGAGTCCAGGCCGACCAGGCGCGCGGGCAGGCGCTCGCAGCCGCACGACAGGCGGCACCCGTCGTGCTGTCGTACGACTACCGGCATCTGGACCGCGACTTCACTGCCGCGCGCGCCCGGCTCACCGGTCACTTCCGCGACGAATACAGCAAGACCACGACAACGGTGGTCGGCCCCACGGCCAGGAAGTACCACGGGGTGGTGAAGGCCACGGTGGCGGCTCCGACCGGCGGCTCCCCGGCGGCCTCCGTGATCTCGACCTCGGAGGGCCGCGCCGTAGTCCTCCTCTTCGTCAACCAAGTGACCACGAGCACCCAGGTCTCGGGCTCCCGCGTGGACTTGAACCGGGTGCGGATGACGCTGGCCCGTACGTCCGACGGCTGGAAGGTGAGCGGGGTCGACGCGCTCTGACATCGGCTTATTACCCACCCACCCTCCCGTTACGTCATGCAACGGACCAGCTACTCGGATTCTCCATACTATGGTTCACTTGAGTATGTTCAACATGAGCACACTCGGGGGTGCCCCATGCCAGGTTTCGTAGGCCGCAAGTCCGAGCTGGCCGCCCTGGAGCGCCACCTCGCCTGGGTGCGCGACGGCCGGGGCGACCAGCGCGGCCGGGCCCTGCTGCTCCGCGGCCGGCGTCGGGTCGGAAAGTCACGGCTCGTGGACCTCTTCTGTGAGCGCGCCCAGGTGCCGTACGTCGTCCACCAGGCCACCCGGGGCGAGGACGCCCACCGGGAACGGGCTCGCTTCCTCACCGAGGTCCGCCAGTCCTCACTGCCCGACACCACCCTGCTCACCGGCGTCACGACCGTCGCCGAATGGGACACCGCCCTGCGTCAGCTCGCCGCTGTGCTCCCGGACGACGCCCCCAGCATCGTCGTACTCGACGAGCTGCCCTGGATGCTCGAAGGCGACCCGGTCCTGGAAGGCACGCTGCAGACCGTGTGGGACCGGGTACTGAGCCGGAAACCCGTGCTGCTCATCCTCATCGGCAGTGACCTGGCGATGATGGAGCAGCTCTCGGCGTACGGCCGCCCCTTTCACCAGCGAGGCGTCGAGATGGTGCTGTCGCCGCTCTCCCCCTCCGAGGTCATGGCCATGACCGGGCTCCCGGCCGCGGAGGCCTTCGACGCCCATCTGATCACCGGCGGCCTGCCGCTCATCTGCCAGGAGTGGCAGGAAGGTGAGAGCCGCGTCGACTTCCTCACCCGCGCCCTCGACGACCCCACCTCTCCCCTCCTCGTCTCGGGCGAGCGCATGCTGGCCGCCGAGTTCCCCGCCGCCCTCCAGGCCAGGCACGTGCTCTCCGTGATCGGAAGCGGTGAGCGGACCTTCGGAACGATCGCCGCGAAAGCCGGGGCGGCTGACCGACCGCTCCCGCCCGGCTCACTGAACCCCGCCCTGCGCACCCTCGCGGACAAACGACTCATCGCCGTCGACACCCCTCTCTCCACCCGCCCGGGAGACCGCGACCGCCGCTACCGCGTCGCCGATCCCTACCTCCGTTTCTGGCTCGCGTTCCTGGAGCGGGGAATCCCGGAGATCGAGCGCGGGCGCAGCCGGATCGTGGTGGAGGCGGTCGACCGCGGTTGGACCTCATGGCGCGGACGAGCGATCGAACCCGTCGTGAGGGAGTCTCTGGCCCGGCTGCTCCCCGAAGACGCGTGGCCGCAGGTGCGGGAAGTGGGCGGCTGGTGGCCCCGTACGAACAATCCCGAGGTGGACCTGGTGGGGGCGGACCGGTCACCGGCACGCGAGGTCGGGTTCGTCGGCTCGATCAAGTGGCACGAGCACGGCTCCTTCGACCATCGCGCCCTGGCCGCGCTCGCCCGGGACGCCCTGGCCGTACCCGGCGCCGACGAGGACACTCCCCTGGTCGCGGTGTCCCGCTCCGGGGTCACGGTGGACGGGCTGGCGGCTACGTACGGGCCGGAGCAGCTGATGGGGGCCTGGGGCTCCGCTGTGTGAGCTCTCTCCCCCTGTCCCGGGAACGGGCTGATGATCAGGATCCCGGGAACGGGCTGGTGATCAGGATCCCGGGAACGGGCTGATCAGGCTGTGACCCAGCCGTGTCGGACGGCGTGGCCGCCGAGCTGCATCCGAGTCCGGACTCCGGCCATGTCCATGAGGTGGCGCAGGCGTCGGTGCAGCGTGCGCGGTGACAGACCGAGCTGTGTCGCGGCCGTCGGGTCGGTCACGCCGGCCAGCAGGAGCGCGAGGATCCTTCGGTCGAGGTCGGTCGGGCCCTCCGCCCCGAGCTCGACGGTGGGTTCGGCTTCTCCGCCGGTGCCCGACAGCTCCAGCGGGTGGGCGGTGCGCCATACCGTCTCGAAGAGCGCGTCCATCGCGTCCAGCAGGCCGCTGCGGTGCAGCAGCACGGCGCCGGGCTCTCCGGTCGGCGTGGTCGCGAGCGGGACGAGGCCGAGTTCGGCGTCGGCCAGCATGAGTTTCATGGGCAGCTGGTCGGCGACACGCAGCTGCACGCCGTTGCGCAGGGAATCGATCGCGTCGTGGACGATGCCCGGCTCCGCCAGCACGGCCCGGTCCAGTACCGCCCGGAAGTGCACGCCGCGGCCGATGGCCATGGGTTCGGCCGTGTTCTCGTCGGGAGGCAGGGCGACGAACGGCGCGGTGATGAAGGCGCGGACCTGTGTGCGGGCCGCCTGCTGCACCTGGAGGTAGCGATGGCGGATGGCGTCGACGCCCGTGACGACCTCGATCAGATCGACGATGCTGCTCCCCGTCATCGCCGCCCGGTGTTCCTCGGCGAAGGTCACCAGGGCATGCTCGGCCGCGCGCAGCCCGTCCCGGCGCTGGCTGATGAGAGCGCCGAGCGCCATGGCCGGCGGCGCGGCGGTGAACCGCTCGTCCGCCGACCTGATCACCAGTCCCCACCCGACCAGGCGGGACAAGGCGTGGTCGACCTGGGCCCGCGCTATGACGAGCAGTTCCGACAGCAGCGTCGCGGTGGAGTCCGGCTGTCCGATCAGCGCCCGGTAGACGCGCTCGTCATCGGGTTCGAGGCCCAGAACATCCAGCATCGGCGACCGACTCTCTTCCGCTTGCCGCAGCGGGGAGAGTATGTGCCATGGCGGCATACTCTGAATAGTCCCTGGACTCTGAATAGTCCCTGGTGGGAGCGGGTGTGACGGGAAGGGCCCCGGAGAGTCGCCTCCCCGGGGCCCGACAGTGCGGTTCATCGCAGGCCGTACGCCCGGATGATGTCGTTCTTGACGCCGAAGCCGCTGTTCGTCTCGGCGCTCGCGCGGACCGAGAGGAAGCCGCCGGGCTTCTTGGCCGTCCTGAAGGAACCCGTCCAGTAGCCGTCGGCGCCCCTGGTCAGGGTCACCTTCTGCCAGGTGGCGCCGTCGTCGTACGAGACATCCAGCTTCACCGCGGTGACTTTGCCCGGCACGGTGCCGCCGTCCATCGACACCGGCTTGAGCGCGATCTTCTGGGTCGCATTGGCCTTGACGTCGCCGTGCAGGTCCGACTCCAGCTTGTAGTTCAGGTTCAGCACCGAGAACGGCTCGAAGAAGTCCGAGTCTTCGGTGTCGGACATGAACGTCCACTCGGTGTGGGTGCGCGTCGACAGCCGGAAGACGTCAGCGGGCCGCTCCGCGTCGAGGACGGCGCGGTAGGGCAGGTTGCCCGCCGGCACCTCGACCCACTGCATGTCCGTGCTGTACGGGTTGTCGTGGATCAGCGTGTCGCCCTGGAAGACCTGCAGGTGGGTAGGCGTCTCACCCCAGTCCAGGAAGCCGCCCAGCCGCATGTTGTCGCTGGCGGAGGCCCACGCCTGCACATTCCAGGTCATGTAGTTCTGCCAGCGGGAGTTGTACACGCCGAAGGCCTCGCCCTGGCCGGGCCGGGTCGCCGGAGCGAACCAGTCCAGACGGGTGGTGCTGCCCTTGGCGTACGTGTTGTCGCCCGACACCATCACCCACGGCAGGTCTCCGTCGACGCCCTGAGCGTGGAACTCCCTCCAGTTCTGGCCCGGGGTCACCCATTCGGTGCGGGTGCCCGGGTGCCACTCGCGCTCGGGGAAGTTGAACGACGGGCTGAGCGTGAAGTCGGACCGGTAGCCCTCCCCCAACTTGCCGTCCGTGGCCGAGTAGTAGCGAGCATCGATCCGGGCGAGGTCACCCTTGGTCGGCTTGTAGACCAGGGCCCGGTCCGGCACCTGGCCGGGGTAGTCCCGGGTCAGGTCGTAGACGAACGGCGTGTACTCGGTCTGCTTCGCGGTCAGCTTCACCTTGCCGGCCTTGGCCATCGCGATAAGGGTCCTGCCCGCGTCGCGGTGCACGGTGGCGACCGGGATGGCCGACTCGCCGATGTCCTCCATCAGGCCACCGACACCGTCGTTGACCACGATCAGCGCCTTCGCACCGGCCGCGACCGCGGCCGCGGTCCGCTCCTTCGGCGAGACCTCGTCACTGCGTTCGACGACGACGACCTTGCCCTTGGCGCCGGCCTTCTCGTATTCGGCCGCCGCGCCGTTGCCCGCGTAGACCGCGTTCAGCGTGTCCGTGGCGGTGCCCAGGGCGCTGCCCGCCTGCACCAGTGCGTCGAAGCGGCGGCGACCGCCCAACGCGCTCAGACTGAGCTGCGGCTCGCCCTTGCGCCAGCGGGTGGTCAGCATGAACTCGCCCTGCTTCATCGGCTTCGTGGGCGCGACGTAGACGTCGTCGTACGTCGGCGGCAGCACGTAGGCGCTGCGGTAGTCCGTGTACGGGTCGAGGCCCTTGTAGTGGACGTTGAAGTCGACCTTGCGCTGGCGGTCCTCAGTGCGCTGCGGCGCCTCGGTCTGCAGCAGGCGTGCCTTGCGGGCGTCCAGCACCACGTCCGCGGAGCCGTCCTTGAGTACGGTCTCGGGGTCGACCAGCACGGCCAGACCCGAGCGGTCCGCCTTCTCGCCGGCCACGTCGAGGTACCCCGCGACGGTGTAGAGGCCGGGTGCCATGCGCATGGTGGTCGAGCCGTCGACGTAGACCTGCCACGGCCAGAAGTCGCCGGCCAGGTTGACCGTGACCCAGCCGGCGGCGGGCTTGCCGTCCCGGCCGACCAGCTTGATGTTCAGGTCGTAGCGCTCCTCCTCCTTGAGCAGCGCCACGGACGTGCGGGTCACCGGCTTCCCGGTGGCCGCGTCGGTGGCTATCACGTAGCCGACGTGCCGGCCCGCCGAGGCGGCTTGCGGGTCACCGGTCACCGGGACGGCGGCGGTGCCGCCCGCCGGGACGGTCACCTTGGCGGCTCCCAGCGCGAACGGGCCGCCGCCGTCGGTCAGCGCCAGGTTCAGCGTGACGTCGGAGGAACCGGAGTTGGTGAAGGTCAGGTCCTTCGTGACGGCGACGTCGCTCGGCTCGTGCGGCCATGTGTAGTTGCCGAAGAAGAGCGATCCGGTGCCGCGGACCGTGGTGTGCACGGCGGCGGCCACGTCGACACGGCCGGTGCCGACCTCGTACGGCGAATACCCGTCGTCCAGGCCCTTCGCAGTGCTCATCAGGTGTTCCTTGAGCTGCGCGCCGGTCCAGTCCGGGTGCTGCTGGGCCAGGATCGCCGCCGCGCCGACCACGTGCGGGGTGGCCATCGAGGTGCCGCTGAGGGTGCGGTACAGGCCCTCACCACCGTCGGTCATCTCCTGCGAGCGGGCCGCGGTGATGTCCACGCCGGGCGCCGCGATGTCCGGCTTCATGCCGCCGGAGAAGGCCAGCGGACCGGTGCTGGAGAAGGACGCGAGCTGGTCCTGCTTGTCCGTGGCGGCCACGGTCAGCGCCGAGGCGGCCGCGCCCGGGGAGGAGATGCTCTCCGGGCCCGCGTTGCCGGCGGCGATGACGAACAGCGTGCCGTACTGCTTGGACAGCGCGTCGACCGTCTCCGACATCGGGTCGCTGCCGTCCGTCGGATACGTGTCGCCAAGGCTCATGTTGACGACGTCCGCACCGGACTCGGCGGCCCACTGCATGCCGGCCATGACCCAGGAGTCCTGGCCGTAGCCCTCCGCGCCGCCGAGCACCTTGCCGACGATCAGGTCGGCGCCGGGGGCGACGCCCTTGTAGTCACCGCCGGAGGCGGCGCCCGAACCGACGATCGTGCTGGCCACATGCGTGCCGTGCCCGTTGAGGTCGGAGAAGGCCTCACCCGGCACAAAGCTGACCGTGTCGTCGATCCGGCCGGCGAAGTCGGGGTGGTTGACGTCGACGCCGGTGTCGAGCAGCGCGACCTTGACACCCTTGCCGGTGTACCCGGCCGCCCACGCCTCGGGCGCGCCGATCAGCGGCACGCTCTCTTTCAGGCTGGCCTTCACACGACCGTCGAGCCACAGCTTCGCCACACCCGCGCCCAACTTCGCGCTGCCCCGCGGCGCGACGGTGGTCCAGAAGGTGCGGGCCTGCCGCTTCTGGGTACTGAGCGCGGCACTGTGGATGCCCTTGAGCTCGCGGGTCAGCCTGCTGCCGCGGGGGGCCGTGGGCTCGACGGCCGCGCGAGACTTCGGCTGGGCGTACGTCGCGATCAGCGGCACCGCGGCCGACTTCGCGTCGTCATAGCCCATCTCGATCAGATCGGTGACGTTGAACAGCCGCCGGTCCAGCTTGCCCGTGCCCAGCAGCGACGCCGCCTCGTCCGGGACGACGAACAGGTCACCCTTGACCTCCTGGATCTTCACGCCGCCGACGGCACTGTCCGGCCGGTCGACCTCGGCGGTCTGCTTGCCGTCGGCCATCGTGGTGACCGTGACGACGTCGCCGGTGACCAGGGTGACCTTGTGGGTCGCCGAAGCCTTGGCGGGAACGGTGGGCTTGCTCGGAGCGGCTTGTGCGGGCGCATGCAGAACCGCGAGCCCCGACGCCAGCAGCGGCACCACGGTGGCAGCCGAGATCAGCTGCCAACGTCTGCGCCGGAAGGCGGAAGCCTGAGAGGGGAAAGCCTGAGAGGGGGAGGACATGCCCTGGGTCTATCGGCCGGTTCACACCGACGTGAAGACCAGATGACGGCAGGTCTTCGCCATGGCAAGGACTTGCCAGGGGCAAAGCGCGTGGAGTCGGGCGGGGTTGCGCTTTTCGGACTGGCGCCGGTTTGAAGTCGGACCCTCACCGCTTTGAAGGGGGTGCGGTCCGCCCGGTGCCGCGGCGTGCCCTCGAGGGACGGTGTGGCCGGCGTTGAGACGAGGCACAGTGGGGTCGGTGGGGCGAGGGCTCCTAGGCGGGGCCGTGCGCAGGAACTCCCTAGCCGAGGCGGGGAATACCCCTGCTTGAGAAAAGGCCCCGCCCGGTCCTCCGGATCCGCCGGTTACTCAGGGGGCGGTGAGACAACTCATGGGGTAGATCAAGCCACTTCGGGCACTACTACGTTGCGCCTGCAACGCGCGATGCGCGAGCATGTTCGACGCACTGTGAGACGCGCGTGACACACGGGAACTGTCCGACACACGAGAGCGTCGTGACTGTCGAACATGTGAACTGTCTTGGCGGATGCCACGATTGACACGGGGGCGGGTGGATGAAGTTCGACATGGGGTCGTCGACTCTGGCGGATCTCGGCAAGAGCACGGTCGGTTCGACGGAGGACCTGGGCACGCTGATCCGATGGCTGGTGCAGGCGGCGGAGCCGCTGGAGGGGAAGTTCAACGGGGCGGGGAAGGCCGCGTTCGACTCGTTCAAGTTGCACACGGACGAGATTACGGACGCGCTGAACGGGTCGCTGGGCGCGATCCTGGGTGGCCAGTCCGGCATGGACACCGCGTTCGGCTCCGGTGATCTGGAGCAGGAGGACAACGCCCACCAGAACATGGGCCAGTCCAACTTCGACGCCGCCCGCTTCGGTGCCCGATAGCAAACACACAGGGGGACTTGACCATGGGACAGAATCAGGATCGCCGCTCGTACGACACCGGCGCCTCCAGCGAGGTGCAGGGCAGTCTGCAGGGCATCATCGGCCAGTTGGAGAGCGTCCTCGGTGACCGCGACCGCGCGGTGCAGGCCGCGATGGCCGACTTCACGGCCGATGGCGTCGCCGACGAGTACCACGGCAAGGAAAAGCGCTGGAACCACGCGGCCAACGAGGTACGCGACATCATCCGCCTCGTGCGCACGACGCTGGAACAGAACGACGGCACCGCCCAGTCGACGATGGCCAAGGCCCGCGCCGCCGTCGACAACATCGGCTGACCGGGTTCGACTTCAAGTATTCGCATTGCAACGGGGGTTGGCATGTCGGGGTGGGACATCACGCCGTCCGGAGTCGGGGTCGTCGTCTCCCATGTAGGGGACGTGATGGGGGTCCTGGACAAGATCTTGCAGGCCTACTCGGACGACCTGGAGGGCGCCGCCACCACGGCCGGCACCCTCGCCCCGGGCGGGGCGACCGGCGAGGGCAAGGGACAGGGTGGGCTGGTGGCCGCGGCATTGGCCGAGTTCGTCGAGGGCACGGCGAGCGAGCTGCAGTTCATCGGCGTGCGGATGGGGAAGTCGGTGACCGGCGCGGTCGAGGCCACCACCGCCTACACGTCCGGGGACCTGGAAATGGCGGCCGAGGTGCAGCATCGGGCGGCCGGCCTGGTGGAGCCGGACATGCCGACCGGCTGGAAGATGGGCCGACTGTGATCGAACCGGAGAACATCCCGCAGTTCACCGGCGACCTGGGACAGTTGGACCACCACATCACCGCCCTGCGCGGCGAGGCGGACGGCATCCGCCAGGCCGGCGGAGCCGCCCACACCCAGTTCCAGAGGCTGTCCGCCTTCTACCAGGCGCCCGAGGCGGAGGACCTGTTCGCCTCCACGGTGCCGGTGCGCGACCGCGCGGACGGATTCGGCGACAAACTCGCCACGGTCGCCGACGCGCTGGCCACGTACGCCACCGAGGTCGCTCCGATCGCCGCACGCCTCAAACACCTGCAGAGCGAGGCGGCCACGTTCGTGGCGGGCCTGAAGACCAGCAGCGGCGCGTTTGACGAGAACTGGGCACACGACCAGGACAAGGTCGACCAGCACCAAACCCTCATGAACGGGGTGGCCGAGGCTCAAGCAGCGTTCACCGCTGCCGAGATCGCCGCCAACAACAAGATCACCGCGCTGGTCGGCGGCACCCAGTACATGATGGTCGGCGGCGGCAAGGCGCTGTTCATCCCGCGCGGCGTGGAACTCTACGGCTACACCGCCGACGCGCTGGAGCAGATGGAGAAACTGCCCTGGGGCACGCCGGTGAGCAAGTCCCACAACTGGTGGGACCCCGATGACCTTGGCTACTACGCCAAGAGCTTCGTCTGGGACGGGCTGATCGTCGACAACGTCTGGGGCACCATCGACGGTCTCGCCACCCTGGCCGGCGTCCATGGCGGCGACGCCGCCGGAAACGCCTGGGATGGCCTGGTCCGCGGGATCGTCGGCGGAGAAACGTATCTCATGGAGTCCGGCGGGCAGAAGCCCACCGGCTTCCTGGCAAGTGACTTCGCCCAGGACAGCAAGGTGTACGCGAAGGAGTTCGGCAAGTCCTTCGTCGCCTGGGACATGTGGAAGGAGAACCCGGCACGCGCCGCGGCCACCGTCGTCTTCAACGCTCTGACCCTCGGCGCGGGTCCACTGAAGGTCGCTTCCGCCGGGCGAGTGGGCACCGCCGCCAAGGTCGCCTCCGTCACCGCCAAGATCGGCGACGCCATCGACCCGATCAACGCGGCCGCCAGGGTCACCGCCCGAGGCATACCCAAGCTCGCCGAGGTGACGGCCAACCTCCGCGGCGTGAACGACATCCCGGACCTGCGTGCCCCGCACAGCATCTTGGAACTCTCCGACGGCTCCAAAGTGCGCATCGAGAACGGCGAATTCATCCGCGTCGACGACGCGGGCAGGGCCATCAGCGACACCCCACTCCACGAACCGCCCGCCAACGCACGTGCCGCGCAGCACGAGACAGCCCAGCAGAGGGAACTCGCCGAAGTCGGCGCTGCCTCCAGGCCGTCCGGGGCTACTGCCCATACAGGCGAGAACCTCACGCCCGAGGCCAGCCATGGGGCTGCAAACGGAAGCAGCGGGGACACGTCCCGCACGGCAAAGGGAGTACCTGGCCCAGCCGGAGCCGGACACGCCGTCGGTTCTGAGACGCCGAGGAAAGGTTCTGGGGCGATCGGCAACGGCCCTGGCGGCACCAGTTCCGGCAGCCACGGAGGCGGCGGCCTGGACAACCTCGGCCGGACTGGCAACGACGCGGTCGGGGACGGGGCCAATGGCGCGGACAGGCCGACCGGTGACGTCCCCGGACAGCGCACTGAGGTTGAGCGCCCCAGCTTCATACGTGAGGGAGCCAACCCTTACGGACCTCGCGGATCGCTCACGCTGGAGCAGATCGAAGAGATCCAGGTCTACCGTGCCAACCACGAGCCCGGGTACTTCGAGCACTACTACCGCAAGGACGGCACCCGAAGGTTCCTGGAGCGCTACGACGAGAGCGGGCACACCCCGCCGCAACTCACTCGGCTGTCCGACGACGCACCGTTGACCCGCGCCAAGGACGCACCGGAGCCGCCCAAGCCGCATTTCCTTGACGACGATTACATCTCCGTGAAGTCCGACACCGTCACGAGCAAGGCACGGCGTGGGGCCTTGGAGGAGGCTGCGCGGATCCGCCACTTCGCTATCAAGTGGGACAACCTCGTCTCGGACTGGAAGGCGGAGACGGGCAAAGCGCACGAGCTTCACGGAACCATCGACTCGGCCGCGCAGTGGGGTGAGGCCCGGGGTGCATACAAGGAATCCCACACCCTCATGGGGGAAAAGGCCGAAGACTTCGGCGAGGCGGCGGCCGAGTACCACTACATCGCCGAGAACCACCCGGACTTCACGAAAGAGACCCTCCTCGGCCCGAAGAGCGGAAACGACCAGTTCGACCAGGTCTGGACGCATGAGGACGGCCGAGTCGTCGTCATCGAGGCCAAGAGCAGCCCCACTACCGAGCTGGGCAGACGTACCCTGCCGAACGGTCGCCAAGTGTCCCAGGGGAGTAGGGAGTACTTCTTCGACATCATCGACGCCATGGAGAAACGCGGCGAGTTCGATTTGGCAGAAACCCTCGACAAGGCGCTCAACGACGGGAAGCTAGAATATGTTGTCGTCAAGGGCGAGAAGAACGCGGGGACATATACCGGATTCAAATATCGCCGGTTCGACATCAGCAAGGGGACCCTTCCGTGACAGCACGCATCGACCGGCATGAGCTGCCGACAGGGCCTGAGGCCGAACAGTTCACGGAACGGCTCAACAAGCACCTCAGTAAGAAGGTCGACCGGCTCGAGGAGTCCACCTCCACCATCGACTTGACCTTCAACACGTCAATCCTGAACCTGCGGGCCCACTGTGTCATCGACCCTCGGGCAGCGGCGGTGGAGACGTGGGAGGCCGCGGTCACAGCGATGCAACTGGGTTCTGCGCTGTTTGCTGTGACCGGCGTGAGCGAGGGCACCATCGAGTGCCGCATCGACCGCGAGGTACGCAGCTTGCGGGCCGTCGGCCCCCTCTCTACTGCTGATGCGGGCACCTGGCTGCAGGCGTTCTGGCTGGCTGTCATCTGCCGCGAACAGGAGCGCATGACGCAACTGTGCGAGATCCCGCTGGAGCGCCTGCGTGCGCCGGAGGGGCAGTACGACGCGTACATCTACCACTGGGTCGACACCCTGCAGACGTATTGGCTGAGGCGGCCGGGACTGGTGGAGAAGCTCACCGCAACGTTCGAGGCTTCGGATCCCGCGGTGGCGCGGATCGCTCCGCGTGACCTGCTGGATGCCCAGCTCTACCCACCGATCAACCTCTTCTACCACTTCGTACGCAAGGACGAGGAGGGCTTCAGCCCGGCCTTGGTGGAGGCACTCAAGCTCCACAAGATGTACTGGACCTTGAACGAGGACCGGGAGGCGGACATCGACGGCACCATCGCCCTCGGCCCCCTCGCCATCGCCTGTCTCGCCTACGACGGCGGAATCCCCATCGAGGTCGAGTCCGACTACCTGCCTAAGCACCTCCTCCAGCACGACTGGCTCGGCGAGTTCCCCACCTGAGACGCAAACGACCATTCGCATCCCCCGCCACGACTTCCGCACAGAAAATGCAGCAGAGGCCATGACAGCAATCGTCAAGAGCGCCAAGGAAATGCTCGACGAGCTCGAAACGTCGGAGTTCGACCGCAATGCCAAGCGGCGATCGACGACGTCAAGTCGATCGTCGAGCAGCACAGGTGGAGTGATCGAGCTGTCTGGTATCCGTGACAAGAGCCGAACCGTCTGGATGATGCCGCCCAATGCGGAGGCGGCCTCTGCCCTACGCGAGTGGGTCGAGCAGGCGGATTCCCTCTTGGATGTCTCGGGACTCGACCTGTCCAGCGCTGACCTGTCAGGTGCGGACCTGACCGTGGGTCTCCTGCCGCAAGCCACCCTTCGGGGCGCCAAGCTCGTCGGCACCGCCCTTTATCGAGCGCATCTGGAAGGGGCCGTGCTGGACGAGGCCGATCTCTCAGGGGCCTCACTCGTCAAGGCTGAACTTGACGAAGCCTCCCTTCTGGGCGCCATCTTGGACGGGGCGGATCTGGGCAGCACCGACCTCTGGGCCGTCGATGCACGCTCCGCTCGCTTCCGGGGCACGAAGCTCGACGGCGCGTCTCTGATCGATGTCCAGCTACAGGGCGCCGACCTGACCAACGCATCAGTGAGCGAAACATCCTTGAAGGCGGTACTCGACGAAAGCACTGTCGTTCAGGGGCTGTCCGGGACCGTTTTTGGACCCGCGGTCATCGAACAGGCAGGCGTGCGGCACGAGATCAACGGGCTGGAACTCGAGCGGTGGCTGAACAGCCGCGGAGCAGACGTACGTGTTCTCACCCCGCGCTCCGCGGACACCAAGTACTACGCGAAGATCAGCGAGGGGTATTCGCGCAGCAATCCTCAGGGAATTGTCCGGCGGCGCATGGTGGACCGGGTGGCGCACGACGAGGCATTCACCAGAAACCTGCGATGGGAGCCGACGGAGTACCTGCGGCTGCACGAGCTGGGACACAACGAAGTCGACCACGTGGAAATCAGTGAAGCGGAAGCAGCCGCATTCATTGAAGAGGTCACCGGAGAGAACACATGACCGGCTCGACAAGTACGCGACACGGAACCAGGCGGCGCATGACGGATGGCAGGTAGCCCGTGACAGCTCAGGAGTACGACAGTCAGTTGCTGGAGTCGGTGTCGGTACGACGCCGACGCCTGCGGGATGCCGTGCTGTTCGGCGCCCAGCGGCAGCGGCGATCGCTCGATGAGCGGCTGGGAAAGGTGTTCGCCGGGATCGTGGTCGCGGCGGTGTTGTGTGCCGGCTGCGTGGGCTGGTCATTCGTTTCCCACCGGCTGATCGGGAAGAGCCCCTACGGGTCGCCGGTGCAGCCGTCGTCTTCGCCTTCCGTGGCCTCTTCGGCCCGGTGATAGGTTCGAACGCGTGATAGCTGCGGGGGCCATGAGTCGTACAACAGCCAGTGGGCGTACGGCCTTGAGCCGGGTCACTCTGGTCGGTGAAGGGCGGCGCGTCGATCTCGTTCTGCCGTCGCGGGAGCCGATCGGGCTTCTGCTTCCGGAAGTTATACGGCTGCTCGACGATCGCGCGTCCGGGCGGCCCGAGTTGCGACATCTGATCACCGCGGATGGTTCAGCACTGGACCACGACAGCACGCTGGAATCGGCGGGAGTGCCGGACGGTGCCGTGCTGCGGCTGGTACGGGTGGAAGACGCCCCGTCGGCGCCCGTGGTCCATGACGTCACCGATGAGGTGGCAGACGATCTGAATGTGCGGGCCTGGCGGTGGCGACCCGCGGTGCGGCGTGTGGTGGCCGGGCTGGCCACGGTGTTCTGGGCGGTGGCCGCAGGGGTGCTGGCCCAAGGCGAGTTCGAGCTGTCCGCGGTCGGCGACGCGTTGCTCGGCGCGGCGGTGGTGTCGGCGCTGACCGGGGCCTTGTGCGGGCGGGCGGGGAAGCGAGGCCTGGCTACCACGTTGATCGTCACGGCCGGTGCGCTGGGTGTGCTCGGCGCGTGGACGTCGGCCGACGCGTACGGCTGGTCCGGCGCCGTGCGGCTGGAGGGCGTCGCGGCGGCCATGGTGGTCGCGCTGCTGCTGGCGGGGGGGTTCTCGCCGTTGGGGCGCGGTGCGTTGATCGGTGCCGCCGCGGTGGGTGGATGCCTAGTCCTGTGGGAGGAGGCGGCCGCGCTGCAGGGCGGCGCGGAGACCGTAACGGGGCAGGCGCGGCTGGGCGCGGTTCTCGCTGTCGTGTCGGTGGTGGTGCTGGGCGTGCTGCCGCGGCTGGCATTGATGGCGTCGGGACTGTCCTCACTGGACGACCGGCGGACGGGCGGGGCGTCGGTGAGCCGATATCAGGTGGCTACCGCGCTG
The DNA here is from genome assembly GCF_036347135.1 of Streptomyces sp. NBC_00775. NCBI lineage: Bacteria > Bacillati > Actinomycetota > Actinomycetes > Kitasatosporales > Streptomycetaceae > Streptomyces > Streptomyces sp. NBC_00775. Next base: position 7,665,502 of record NZ_CP108938.1, on the reverse strand, counting down.
GCGGCCACGCATCGCGGGCTGGCCTGCGCCACGGTCGTGCTGGCCGCCTCCGCGACCGCGGCGGGCGTTCTCGTGCTGCGGGCACCCTCGGTGTGGACGGTGCTGCTGGCCGGTGTCACCGCGGTGGTGCTTGCGCTGCGGGCGCGGGCCTATCCGCTGACGGCCGAGGTGGTCGCGCTGCTGGTGGCCGCATCCGTCGTCACCGTGCGGCTGATCGTCGTATGGCTGGGGGATGCGGGAGCGGCGGGGCCGATCGCCGTGCTGGCCCTGCTGGCGGTCGCTCCCCTCGCGGTGTTGGCGGTGGAGCCGGCCGAGCATGTACGAGTGCGGCTTCGGCGTGCCGGTGACCTTCTGGAGTCGGTAGGTGTGATCGCCCTTCTCCCCCTGCTCGTCGGTGCTTTCGGTGTGTACGGGCGTCTGCTCGGCACCTTCGCGTAGGGATCGGCATGGCTGAAGGAGGGGACTGGCAGCGCGACGTGTTGCGGGAGTTGGCCGACGCCGCAGCCGCACCGGACGGCACCGGTCAAGTTGAGGCCTCCCCGCCGAAGCCTCCAGCACCCGTGGACCCGCGGCTCGCCGTCCCGCCCCCACAGCCGCCCCCACAGCCGTCGTCGCCACCCGCCCGGCCCGCGCCCCGCGGCGCACGGGCTCCCCGCCTGCCCCTGCCGACCCCCGAGTCCGTACCGACCGTGGATCCCCGGCTCGCCCACGCGCTGGGCCGCCCCCAGCACGGTGACTCCCTGGCGCAGCGCACCGGGCGTTCGCTGCGCAGGCTCACCGCGTCGGCCGGGCAGGAGGTGGCCGACCAGACGCGCCTCGCACAGGAGGTGCAGCAGCCGGTCACCACCGGCCGCGTCATCGCGGTCACGTCCATCCGGGGCGGGGTGGGCAAGTCGACCGTCTCCGCCCTGCTGGGCCGCACCTTCAACCACTACCGTCATGATCCGGTGCTCACGCTGGAGGCGGACACGGCACTCGGCACGCTGCCGGTACGGATGGGCGCCGAGTCGGTGCGCTGGTCGTGCGCGGACCTGGCACAGATCCTGACTCCCGCGATGCAACTCACCGACGTCACAGGCTATTTGGTACCGGTGACCGACGGTGGCTGGCTGCTGCCCGCCGGACAGGGACGCGTCGGCGCCCCGCTGGACATGCGCACGTACCGCACCGTGACGCTGGCGCTGCGGCGCTACTTCGCGGTGACGGTGGTGGACTGCGAGTGCCTGCCCGGCGAGGTGGCGCGTACGGCGATGGACACCGCGCATGCCCGGGTGGTGGTCGCGCCGATGACCGCGGAGGGCGTCAACGGTACTCGCCAGGTCCTGGACTGGCTGGCCCAGCTGCCGCACGCGGCCCTGGCCACCACCGTGGTGGCACTCTCCGCAGGCTCCCCCGACACCACGCTCGACGGCAAGGCAGCCGCCGCGCATCTGCGGGAGGCCGGTGTGTCCGTGGTCCCGATCCCCTACGACCGGCATCTGGCCCAAGGAGGCCCCATCCACACCGCCATGCTGGGCCAGCACACCCGCGACGCCGCCGTCCGCCTGGCCGCGGAGACGATGCACAGAGCCGCGAGGGTGCGATGACCCAGCATCAGATCCACCGCCCCGCGCGCTCCACCCGCCCCCTCGCCCCCGCCGAGTCGCGCACCATCGAACCGCCGCCGAACCTGCCCGAGGGAAAAACCGGCAACGCGGCCACCGCGCTGCTGCCGATGGCCGGAGTCATCAGCTCGGTCGTCATGATGACGATCATCCGCAACAGCCAGTTCGCCGCGCTCGGAGCGATCGTCCTGGTCTTCGCGCTGCTTGGCGCGGTGGCCCTGTTCCTGTCCCAGCGGGGCAAGGCGCAGCGCACCCGGCGCACCCAGCGCGAGCGCTACCTCGAATATCTGGAGGAGCTGCGCGACGAGCTCGGTGCCGGGGAGCGGGAGCGGCGCCGGCAGTCGCAGCTGCTGAATCCGCCGCCGGAGGCCCTGTACGACCTCGTCCGCGATCCGGCGCGGATGTGGGAACGGCGGCGCCACGATGCGGACTTCCTGCGGGTGCGGGTCGGCACCGGGGACGTACCGGTGCAAGAGCTCGTGGTCGGGCAGAACAGTGCGGGCGGGGTGCTGACCCCGCCGGACCCGTTCATGCTCAACGAGGCCCGCGCCCTGCAACACCGATTCGCCACGGCGATGGACTTCCCGCTCACCGTGCCCTTGGACCGGGCGGGCAACATCAGCGTCGTCGGCGACCGCGACGGGGTCCTGCGGGTCGCCCGCGCGCTCCTGATCCAGACCGCGGTCACACACGCCCCGGGCGACGTGGCCGTCGCGCTCGGCGTACCGGGCGAACGGCTGGCCGAGTGGGAGTGGGCCAAGTGGCTGCCCCACGTACTCGATCCGGCCGAGCACGACGGTCCGGTCGCCGCCCGCCGGATCGCGCCCAGCCTGGCCCAGCTGGCGGCCCTGTGCCGCGACGACCTGCGGCAGCGTGCCTCGTACGCGGCGGAGGTACGGCGCGGGCTGTCGGACCGCAACGCGCTGCGGCTGACAGGCCGGCTGCTGGTCGTCAGCGACGCGTACGGAGAGACGGCGGCCGAACTCCCTCGCCCGGACACGGCCGTTGATCTGGCCGACATGGGCGTCACCGTGCTGCACCTGCTGGAGCAGCAGGTGCACGAGCCGGATCAGGTGAGCGTCCGCATCACCGTCCACGTCGACGACCGGATCACCGTGGAGGATCTGCGCTCGGGACCCGCCGCTCACGGAACGTCGGACGCTGTGAGCACCGCGGGGGCGGAGGGCCTCGCCCGGATGCTGGCCCCGATGCGGCTGTCGGCGGAGTCCGCGGCCGAAGGCACCCCGGTCTCCGGGCCGGTGGACTTCCCCGCCCTGCTGGGCATCGAGAACCCGGCCGCGCTCGATATCGAAAGGCTGTGGGCGCCCCGCAGCGAGCGCGAATTCCTCCGCGTACCAATCGGCTTGACGGACCGTCACGAGCCGGTACTACTGGACCTGAAGGAGTCCTCCGAGCTGGGCATGGGCCCGCACGGGCTGTGCGTGGGCGCGACCGGCTCCGGAAAGAGCGAGCTCCTGCGCACCCTTGTCCTGGCGCTCACCGCCACCCACTCCCCCGAGGACCTGGCCCTCGTCCTGGTCGACTACAAGGGCGGCGCCACCTTCGCCCCGTTCACCGAACTCCCGCACGTGGCCGGGGTGATCACCAACCTGGAGAACCAGGCCGGCCTCGTCGAACGCGTCCACAGCAGCCTCGCCGGCGAGGTCAAACGCCGCCAGCAGGTACTCAAGGACGCGGGGAACGTCGCCGACATCGGCCACTACGCCGCCCTGCGCGCCACCGATCGCCCCGACCTGGAACCCCTCCCCCACCTGTTCGTCGTCATCGACGAGTTCGGCGAACTCATCACCGCCAAACCGGACTTCATCGACCTGTTCCTGTCCATCGGCCGCATCGGCCGCTCCATCGGCGTCCACCTGCTGCTCTCCAGCCAGCGCATCGAGGGCGGCAAACTCAAGGGCCTGGACACCTACCTCTCCTACCGGCTGGGCCTGCGTACCTTCTCCGCAGACGAGTCGCGCACCGTGCTGGACACCGTCGACGCCTTCCACCTGCCGCCCCTGCCCGGCTTCGGCTATCTGAAGGTGGATACCTCCACGTACGAACGCTTCAAGGCGGGCTACGTCTCCGGCGCCTACCAGGGCCCAGCCCTGCTGGAAGACAAGGGCGACGAGCCGCTCGCCTGGCCATACCCGACCTACAACACAATCGGCACGCCCGAGACCGACGCGGCACAGGAACCCGTCGCCACCAAGCGCGAAACCGGGCCGACCGTCCTGTCGGTGATGGTCGACCAACTCGCCGTCGCCGCGCCCCCGGTGCGCCGGATCTGGCTGCCGCCACTTCCGGACGCCGTCACCCTCGACAGCGCGGCCGGTCCTCTTGAAGCCGACACGGAAGGCCTCCGACTCGCCCACCGCGACGGCCCGATGCGCGTCCCGCTGGGCATCCTGGACGACCCGGCCAAGCAGTGGCAGCAGCCCTGGCTGCTCGACCTGACCGTCGCCGGCGGCCACGCGGCCGTCATCGGCGGCCCGCAGTCCGGCAAGACCACCCTGCTCCGCACCCTCGCCCTCTCCCTGGCCCTCACCCACACCCCGTACGACGTCGCCGTCTACGGCCTCGACCTGGTCGGCGGCGGCCTGTCCGCCCTCGCCGGACTGCCGCACGTCGGCGGCATCGCCGGACGCGCCGATCACGAACGGGCCGCCCGCACCGTCGCCGAGGTGCGCACCATGCTCACCGAACGCGAGGAACTCTTCCGCACACACGGCATCGACTCCGTCGACCAACTGCGCCACCTGCGCGCCAAGGGCAAGCTGCCGCAGCTCGGCTCAACCGACATCGTGCTGCTCGTCGACGGATTCGGCTCGCTGCGCGACGAGTTCGCCGACCTCGACGACAGCGTGGCCGACCTCCTCAAGCGCGGCGGCGGCTACGGCATCCACATCGTCGCCGGGATGCTGCGCTGGAACGACGTGCGCATCGCCACCCAGTCGATGTTCGGCACCCGCGTCGAGCTACGCCTCAACGACGCGGCCGACTCGTCCATCGACCGCAAGCTGTCCGAGACGCTCGCCCCCGACACCCCGGGCCGTCTCCTGACCGACGCGAAACTGTTCGCACAGGTCGCACTGCCCCGCATCGACAACCACCCCCACGCGGGCGACCTCGCCTCCGTCCTCGAGCGGACCGCCCGCACGATCCGCGCCAGCTGGCACGGTGAACTCGCCGCTCCTGTGCGGGTGTTGCCGACCCGGCTGCCCGCAGCGCAGTTGCCGTCCCTTGCCGCCGAGCCCCGGCGGGTGCCGCTGGGCGTCGACCAGGACGCGCTGGCCCCGGCCCTGCTGGACCTGTTCGGGAGCGACCAGCATCTGCTGATCCTGGGCGACAACGAGTGCGGCAAGACCAATCTGCTGAAACTGATAGCCCGCCAACTCGTGGACAGATACCGCGACGAGGAACTGGTCTTCGGCGTCTTCGACCCGCGCCGGGGCCTGCGCGGCACGATCCCCGAGCCGTACCGCGGCGGCTACGCCCACAACGCCAAACTGGCCGCCGCCCTGGCCACCGGCATCGCCACCGAGCTGGAAAAGCGCCTGCCGGAGTCGGCTGACCCCGACGTGGTGGGTGCGGAGCCCTCGTTCACCGGACCGCGGATCGTGATCCTGGTCGACGACTACGACATCCTCACCACGGCGAACCAGCAGCCCCTGGCCCCCTTCCTCCCGTACATCTCCTCCGCCCAGGACATCGGCCTGCACTTCGTCATCGCCCGCCGCGCCGCCGGCGCATCCCGCGCCCTGTACGAACCCCTGCTGACCACTCTGCGCGAAACCGGCACCACCGCCCTCCTCATGACCGGCGACCGCACCGAGGGCCAGCTCTTCCCCGGCCTCTACGCGTCCCAGCAGCCCCCGGGACGGGGCACGCTCGTCCGCCGCGGCCGCCACCACCAGCTCATCCAGACAGCACTGACCGACGAAGCAGCAGAAGAAGAACCGGGATCCGCTCCGTGACCAAGGACGTCATCGCCCTCACCCCGAAAATGCCGGACCTGCGCACCCTCCTCGCGGGCCTCTACGCGGGCGGACCCGACCTCGGCATCAACACCCTCGCCGACGGCGCCGTCATCCAGCTCTGCGCCCCCGACGGCCGCCCCCTGGTCTCCGTCGAGGCTCCCATCCTCGTCCAGGTCCCCGGCGAAACCACCCGCCTTCTAGGACCCGACCCCGACCTCCCGGACAGCCCGGTGTGGTGGACCGAGGCCCGCGCCTCCACCGCTGTCGCCGAGGGCGGCCGGCTGGCGGGTTCCTTCGCCGGACGTCTGACGACTGTCCTGGGCGGGTCGGTCTGGCCCCCGGAAGCGGCCTCCACGGACGCCGTCCCGTTCACCACGGACGTCTCAGCGGTCCCCGTCCCCGCGACATCGGCCCCGGCGGTGGACGTCCTCACCACCAAGACCGCCGTGGTCATCCAGGACCGCCCCCTCGTCACCATGACCAGCTGGCTCACCGACGCCCTGCGCGCAGCCACAGCCGACGACCGCGCCGTACAAATCGTCACCCCACCGACCACCCGCCTCACCCTGCCCACCCGCACCGCCCTGCACGGCCACCCCAACCGCTGGGTCATCCAAGACCCCGACCACGGCTTCTACGACGGCCTCTCCGGCGCCGTACTCCACTGGCAAGGCGGGACCTTCACGCCCGCACTCGACGAGAACGGTGCGGCCTCGGTCGCAAAGGCCTTCACACCCACCACCGACACCGGCGAACGCCAGCTGATCGTCTCCCTGCGCACCCGCCACCACGCAGACGAAGACCTGGTCCTGGGCCGCGCCCTGGAAACCACCTGGCACACCCTCACCGGATCCCCACCCGCCGGCTGGAGCACCGCCGAACCGGTCAACCTCCCCTGGTCCACCCGCCAGTTGACCGACCTCGCCCGCACCCGTGCACCCCAGCCCACCTGGCTGATCGCCGTCGGCCACCCCGACCACCCGGCCATCGCCACCCTCCGCATCACCCGCACCCCCGCCGGAGTCGAGGAGGACATCACCCTCACCCTCGGCTACGCGAAGGACGAGACCCCACCCCTCGACACCATCAAGCCCCTCGCCGAAGCCCTCGCCACCGAGCACGGCCTGACCACCATGCTCACCTCACTCCGCACCGCCCGCCGCGACCTGACGATCCCCCCGCACTTCGAAACCCCACCCATCCCCGTCTCGTTCACACTGGGCTCCGACACGGTCAGGGACATCGGCCTCGACCAGGCCCGCCGCCCACCCCTCGACCTCACGCCCACCCAACTCGGCCACGCAACCGAACCGGCCCTGCACTACCTCCTCGGCGACGGGACCGACCCGCACGTCTGGGACACACTTCAGGGGCTCACCGAGCACCTGAAGCGGGCGTGACGACCTGGACGATTGGTGTCGAGCGCCGGGTCGCATCTGTGACGCCTTCACGAAGCCGTACGGCGACGGCTCGGGGACGAGCACAACGACGGACAGGCTGCCTTCCGGCGAGCTAACCGCTCAGAACGGGCTCGCAGAGCTGCCGACGACACAGCGTGACCAAGGCCCGACAGGTCAGGGCGAGGTCTTCGACGTGAACAGCGCCCGTGCGGTGGTTCGAGCCCGCCCCCTCGTCGAGAGCCTTGCGGGTGCGGATGAGGAGCCAGCGCGCGGTCTCGCGGTCGCTGGTGTCCTCCGGCTGCCCTTCGATCACCGCTTCCAGCTCGGCGACCAACAGTTCCACGGCCCCACGCAGATAGCCGGTCAGCCTGTCTACCTCGGCCCGGCTTGGGACGGTGGCGGGCAGTCCATTGGTCAGTGCCAAGGCTTCCGTCCAGGCATGACGGAGCAGGTCGAAATCGAGCGGTCGGCTGTCACGCATCGCCAGTCTCCTCCGCGCCGGCCAGGAGGAAACGGCCCAGGTTGGTCATCTGCGCGACCGCATCGGCCTGGCAAACGACTTCGGGACGGTCCGGCGGCACGGACCAAGAGGATCGGGCCCGGTATCGGCTTGAGTCGACGCTCGGGTGCGGCACGCCAAGGTAGCTGTCCACACCGAGACAGGCCGTGTCCGGCACCCGCCAGGTGGTGCAAGTCCCGGCCGGGACCAGGCAGTAGTACCAGCCGGATTGCCGGTCGACGAATACCGGGCCGCCGTGCAATGCGGCGGCCAGGTACGCGTCGACTCGGGCGCACTCCTCACTGCGAGCGGCGGCGAACACGACGTCGGCCCGGACTCGGATGGCCGTGAAGCAAACCCCGCAACGCAGCAGGGCGACCTCCATGGTCTGCCACTCGGCGCGCGCTCGCGCCGGATCGTCGGCAGCCTGCAGGAGCCACTCGGTGACGCCCAACTCGTCATCGGCACGCGTGTGCACCACCATCCCGGCCTCTGGATCCGATGTGATGCGTCCGGCTTCTCTCCTCACCGCTCAGCCTCCGCGACTGGGCATCGCGCCACCTCAGGTGACACGTTCGGGCCATGTGCATGGGTAACGGGTCCCATGAATAACTGCCTCCCTACTAGGCTCGATCAGGGATGGCTACAACGGTAGAAATCCGGCGCCACAGCCTGAAGTGACTGTGAGTACAAGTGGTTTGCGCTCGAACCCCGGGAACGGACACCCCATGCGGCCAAGCTCACGACAAACCCTGACGAGCGGTACGGGAACGCCAGGGCGGCCCCGTTCAGGCCTCATCTCGGGGTACGTCCTACGCGTCATCAGGGAACAACAGGGCTACACGCAGGAGGAGCTCGCCGAGCACCTGAACGTCTCCCCGGACACCGTCGCCGGGTGGGAGACAGGGCGCCGCCCGCTGACCTCCGTGCCGGTCGGCCAGATGCTCATGCACCGCCACCGGCTCATGCAGCTGAACACCCCGTCCGCGCTCCTACAGGCGCTTGAGCGCGCTCTGGAGGCGGACGTCCTCCTTGGAACCGTGCTCGACGAAGACGCCGCGGTGAAGGAGAGCCCGCTCGGCGCGATGGTGATGCAGCGCGAACTCGGCGAGGTCCTGGCGTGGCCGCTCAACTGCGTACCGCCGCAACCCATCCGGGACCTGCCTCAGCCGCCGCGCCCCCGGCGTGGCCCCGCCCCGTCCGGCCCCCAGCTCAGCCAGTCAGAACGTGCGGTGTTCTTCTCCACCATGCGGCATACCGCCGAGCAAGCCCGCGGCGAAGGACAGTTCTTATTACGCCGCCAAGCCCTCTACCTCTCCAGCTACGACACCCAGACAGACGCAGCGGACTGGCTCGCCCACCAGCAGCGCACCGAACGGCCGAACGACTGGCTGACCTTGTGGCTCAACGCCCGCAGCGTCGCGGCCGTCGCCGCCCGGCAGGGCGACCGCGACCGCATGAGCCACTTCATTGACACCACGCTCATGAACGACGACACCGGAGAGGCAGCCAACCTGAACTACTGGGCATACTGGGTCGGCGAGATGCAGCACCTGGAGCTGTCGGACGACTTCATCGCCGACCGCACACCCCGGCCGTGGCCCGGCGACAAGCTCCTGTCGCACCTCGTCCAGGGCCTGGCGCCGCACCACGGCTACGTCGACCTCAACATCCACTCCCTGTGGTCGCTGCTCCAGATCCGCCCCAACCTGCTGCGATCCGGCGCGGCCGCCCGGGCCCTACGCGACCGGCTCCCCGTGATGTTGGATAGCCGTGAGCTCTCGCCGCGCGGGCGACGGGAGTTGGAAAGCATGCGGTACGCGATCCGCCTCACCGAGGCGTGAGAGGAGCCCCACGGTGTCCGAGGACCTGACGGCGGTTGCCCGTTTCCTGTACGAGGCGGGAACGCTGAAGAACACCGCTCGCACCGGATGGTGGATGGCCGGCGTGAAGAACCCCGAGTCAGTCGCCGAGCACTCCTGGCGTACCGCCCTCATCGCAACGGTCATCGCAAAGCTGGAGGGCGCCGACCCGGCCCGGGCCGCGTTCCTCGCCGTCTGGCACGACTCCCAGGAGACCCGCACCGGCGACATCAACCACCTCGGCAAGAAGTACACCGGCGGAGAGGCCGACCCCCGCGACATCACCGCCGACCAAGTGGCCGGCATGCCAGAGCTCCTGGCCGAAGCCGTACGCGACCTGGTCGCCGAGTACGAGGCCAAGGACTCCCCGGAGGCCATCTGCGCGCGGGATGCCGACAAGTTGGAGTGCATGATCCAGGGCATCGAGTACCGGGACCAGGGCTACACAAATGCTCAGCGGTGGATCGACAACAGCCGGGGGCGGATCGCCACCAAGACGGGGCGGGCGCTCGCTGATGCGGTGCTGGACACGGGGTCGCTGGACTGGCTGCGGGCGGCGCTCGGAGAGCGAAAGAATTGAGTTCAGACCAGACCACGGTGGTGCCCGACCATGTTGGCCTGCCGGGTGCCACCTCCAACCAACAGCGAGGACGCGCCAGGTCAGCCGAGCCCCCAACCCCAAACGGCCCTGCCCCGAGCATCCGCCCAGGCCAGGGCCGTAAAAGCAGACGAGTCGGGCTATACGCCGGGGACGGCTGCACGATTCGTCAAAACGGCGTCTGAGCTGAGCTGACATCCTGTGGGGCGAAAGCCGTGCACATCACCGACAACCGGCTGACTCCCGCACAGAGACTGCTCGAGCTGCTGCGTTCAGTGGATCCACAGGACTGATCGTCGAGCCGATTCCGCCGGATTTCAGTCCTTACTGCACTCCTGAACGGTTGACCTCGACCTACCTTGGGCAGGCTTCCGGGGCCACAGTTCGTACGACGCCAGCATGATCAACGCGATACATGTGGGTGTGCCTCCGGAGAGCCGCACACGCTGCGCCCGGGCAACCCCGCAGGCTTTCTCGGGGGGCGGACATGGGGGTTGGCACTTGGATCGAGCGGGTTGTCGCCGATTTCGGAGCACAATGCAAGCAGATCCTGGGAGTGGGCGAGCACGAGGCCGGCATCCGCAGCGCGGTGGAAAAACTGCTCGGCACGGCAGCCGAGGAAATGGGGCTCCGCCTACGCCTCCACCCTGAGGCTCGCCTGACAGACCTGGGCATTCGTCCAGATTTTGCCGCCAGTCTCGGCGAGAACAAACAACGCACCTTTGGCTATGTAGAGTTGAAGAGCCCCAGGAAGAGGGACATAAGTCCAGGCGGTTTGCGCGGAAGAGACAGAAAACAATGGGAAGCCATGTCTCGCCTTCCGAACGTCATCTACACCAACGGGCAAACTTGGTTTCTTTATCAGAACGGCCAACAACAGGGAAACATCGTCCACTTGGAAGGCGATATATATCGAGCCGGACGCCGATTGCGGGCCCCCGGCGCCACAGCTGCCGCATTCGAGCGTATGCTCCGCGACTTCCTTTTCTGGCAGCCCAGCCCACTGACCACGGTGCGTCAACTGGTCACCACCATAGCGCCATTGTGCGGGCTCTTACGGGCTGAAGTCCATGACCGACTCAGGGAGGAAGAGCGAGTCGGCAGCGCCGGCGGAGGTCGACGGGGGCCAGGACGCCCGTTCACGGAGCTGGCGCAGACGTGGGAACATTTCCTCTTCCCTCACACCGACGAGCGAGACCATAAAACTGCTTTCTCTGATCGATACGCGCAGACCGTTACTTTCGCACTGCTCCTTGCACGGGCCGACGATATATCCCTGACCGATCAAAGCTTGCACGAGGTCGGCGATTTACTGGGCGCCGATCACACGGTGATGGGAAAGGCGCTTCAGATCCTCACCGACCATGTGGGCCAGCAGTTCAAGAACAGCCTCGATGTACTGGTGCGAGTAGTCAATGCGGTGGACTGGGACGCCATCCTTGAACGCGAGCCGGATGCTCATGTAATTCTCTATGAACACTTCCTGCAGGAGTACGACCCCGAACTTCGTAAGGCTTCGGGTACTTACTATACACCAGCCGCCCTGGTAAAAGAGATGGTGCGGCTTGTCGATGAGGTGCTACGCCTGGGACTGGACTGCTCCGAAGGATTCGCTGATTCCCGAGTTACGATCATCGATCCAGCAATGGGTACGGGTACATTCCTCAGCTCGATTATCGACCTCGTCGCCGAGCGCCGATCCGCCGGCGGAAATAGCGGATTTCGATCCGAATCTATCGAGGAACTCGCACAGCGACTCATAGGCTTCGAAAAACAGATGGCCGCCTACGCTGTGGCACAGATGCGCATCTCTCAAACCTTGCGCGCCCATGACTCCCACACCCAATTGAATGATCTGCGCCTACACCTCAATGACACCCTCGCAGATCCCTGGGATCGCCCCACGTTGTTTGGTGGTGCTGGAGCCGATGTTCTACGGAGGGAGACCGAAGCGGCGAACCATATCAAGAAGAATGAGCAGGTAACGGTTGTAATCGGAAACCCGCCCGATCGCGAGGATGCTCAAGGTGAAGGAGGCTGGATCGAGAAGGGGTCCGTGGGCCACGGTCCGCCATTACTGGACCGCTTCCGGCTGCGGGGTGCCAACGGCGTCTACGAGAAGAAGCTCAAGAACCTCTACGTGTACTTCTGGCGCTGGGCGACGTACAAGGTCTTCGAACAACACCGCCCAGCACATCACCGGGGAATAGTCTGCTTCGTCACCACCGCCGGTTTCCTTCGAGGGCCCGGCTTCAAGGGGATGCGGGAATATCTGCGCTCGACTTGTTCAGAGGGTTGGATCATCGACCTGACCCCGGAGGGCAAGCAGCCCCCGACCCGAACCAGGTTCTTTCCCGGAGTGCAACAGGAGCTGGCAATAGCTCTGTTCGTCCGCAAACATGACTCAGACCCGCACACCCTCGCACCTGTGCACTACTCAGCAGTGACTGGAACCCGGGAAGAAAAGCAAGGCCAGCTGGCCAACCTGCACATCGGTGGCACAGGATGGCAGTCATGCCATCCTGAGGCACATGATCCTTTCACGCCAGCCCCGTCAACCCGATGGGCTGATTTTCCCGCGCTGGGCGATATTATGCCCTGGTCGCGGCAAGGTATGCAGACGAAGCGAACCTGGGTCTACGGAGTCGATGAGGAGACATTGCAGCTGCGCTGGAGCAGGCTGATTCACGAACCTGACCCGCAAGAGAAGCGGATACTCTTCAGCGAATCCCGCGATCGAAAAATAGGAAGTACAGCTCCCCATCGTCTGCCGGGTCAACCTGGACGACCACTCATAGCTGAACGTGGAGACTGTCCGCCCCTGAAGCAGATTCTCCATCGGAGCTTTGACCGACAGTGGGTCATACCCGACAGCCGCGTCATCGATTACCCTCGACCAGGCCTTTGGGACGCAGATCGCGATGACCAACTGTTCCTCGTCGAACAGCACAGCCGACCGATAAAATCAGGCCCAGCCGTAATCTTCTCTGCTTTGATCCCAGACATGCATTGCTTCAACAATGACGGCGGCAGAGTACTACCGTTGCGACATCCAGACGGCTCGCCCAATATCGCCCCCGGCCTACTGGAGCACCTAGCGAATGCGTACGGCCTATCCGCGGTTTCAGCGGATGACTTGGCTGCCTACGTAGCCGGTGTCACTGCACACCCCGCCTTCACTCAGCAATTCAGCAAAGAACTGAATTCGCCGGGTGTTAGAATCCCGATCACAGCTGATCGCCAGTTGTGGCTCGACGCCACGCAAATCGGGTACGAACTCATCCGGGTATCGACCTTCGATGAACGTTTCAACAGCGGAGGAAGCGGGACCGGTGACAGCACAACGGATCCCATCACATACGCGGTCCGCGTCGATCCATCGGATCTTCCCCACTCTCTTGCCCATGATTCCGAACGTCAGGCGCTGCTGGTCGGCAAGGGAGTCTTCCTGGGCGTCAGTGAACGTATGCGTCACTACGACGTGGGTGGCCGAAAAATACTGGACAGCTGGTTCGCTGCACGCTGCGGCAAACCCAAGGGGCGCAACATCAGCGATTTAGACTGGATCCGCAGTGAGCGCTGGACGCCGCGATGGAGCAGCGAACTCATCGAGATTCTCAAGGTACTTCAGAATCTCACGAATTTGGAGCCTTTACAGGCGTTGCTATTGGAACGTGTCCTGAACGGACCGCTGATCGAAGTTGCCGAATTGACCCGCCGCGGAGTACTTCAACCTCCGGCCTACACGAAAGCGCCGAGGCAGGCGAACACCAACGAGGAAATGCTGCCCGGGATGGATGATCTCGACGGGCAACCACCGTCGCCGGTCCAGCCGCTGAATCCTGCCCCACCAGACAGACTGGCCAATCCGAAACTTCAGCCACACAAACGGCATAACCCACAGACACGGCTGAAGCGACACCCCCCGGCCTGATAACTCGGCCGCATCAACGAGCGAGCAGAGCGGCGCTTGCACCCCAAGAGCCCGCGCTCCCAACCAGACTAGTTGACCAATCGACTGACCTTGCTCGTCACCTGCGAGCTTCACCAGGCTGACCGTGACGAGGAGGAAAGGATCATTCACCGGCGCAGGCTCCACCCAAGACCATGAGTCCAGAGCAGAGCGGGAACGGCAGACGAGTCGGGCTATACGCCGGGAAGAATCACCGCAACGCTATGAACTGCACAAACGTGCAGGTCGGGCGTTTCCATGGCTACCTTGATGGCTACGTAAGGAGGCGCCCCGCGCCGGAGCGTTCCGGACGGGGGCTTCGCCGTTCTCAGAGAGACCGGTTCTGGTGGCCACCTAGGCGGACGACACCGCCGACATGACGAGTGGGGAATACCTCCAAGCCGCCCGGGGCGGGACACTCACCGGAATCCGTACTAGAATCTGTACAGAATCAAGCCTCTATATGGGTACGGTGACAGCATGGAGATTCCTGAGGTCGTGACCGTCAGCGACGCGCGCGCGAGACTGTCGCGGATCTTGACTGACCTGTCGGAGTCCGGCGCGGATGCCGACCCGGTCCTGATCGGCGCCCACCGCAAGCCCCAGGGCGTCCTCCTGTCCGTCGAGGCCTTCGAGGCGCTGAGCGGCCGAGCGGCACGACGTGCGGCCGTCGCCTCGGCCACCGGCTCCATCGAGGCCGAGGGGCTCCAGGCCTCCAAGGCCTCCGACCGCGACACCGAGGCGTACGTGAAGGGCGACCTCGACGTGGACACCCTTGTCGCCCGCGCGATCGCCCGCCACCGACAGACTCCGGAGCGGCGGGCAGGGTGAACGATCCGTACGCCATGCCCAACGGCGTGCTGCGCAACAAGCTCGGCATCACCGACCATCAGCTGCTCGCGGCAGCGGAGGCGGACATCACCCGGGCGCGCCTCGTCATGCTCGCCGAACGCCCCCTACCCGGCGCGTACGACCTCGGCCATCTCCAAGCGTTCCATGCCGCGATCTTCGGTGACATCTATACGTGGGCAGGCGAGTTACGCACGGTGAACATCGCCAAGCGCACACCGTTCTGTCCGGCGAGAAACCTGGTGCCCTACGCCGGAGAGGTCTTCGGTCGTCTCGCCTCCTCCGGTCACCTGCAGAATCTCCACCGGCAGGCATTCGTCATCCAACTGGCCACGTTGTACGGCGACCTGAACGTCCTCCACCCGTTCCGCGAGGGCAACGGCCGTGCCCAGCGGGCGTTCCTTGCCCAACTCAGCGCCGACGCGGGATACGCCCTGAACTGGTCGGGCATGGACCCTCAACGCAACGAGGACGCCTCGGTGAAGAGCTTCCTCGGTGACAACAATCTGTTGGAGCAGCTACTCGACGAGCTGGTCACCACGAACTGACGCCCGTCACTCCGGCCGGCAAGGATCCTCGAAAGGGCGTTGCGCCCCTCCGCTCCAGGGACTTCTCAGGGACTCTCAGCTCTGCCCGAGGTACTTTTCGCCGCCTGACGCAGCAAGCCCCTTGAGATGCAATTCCCGCCGTCCGTACGGTCGTTGGCGTGACGGAGTCAGCCGAAGCGCTGAAGACCGCCCCGCCCCTCGACCGGACTGCCGTCCTCGCCGAGGTCCGCGCTGTCACGGCTCCCCGGCTGGCGGTTCCCGATGTGGCGGACAGCGGACGGCACACCGAGATCGTGTCCGGCGTGCTGCGCGCTCTACTCGACGCGACGGACGGGGAACAACGGGAGGCCGTACGCGTCATGCGGCGGTGCGCTGTCCGGCTTCTCGATGCGCCTCCGGCATCGGACACCACCCCGTTCACCGCGTGGCAGTACCTGCTCAACCTGGCACGTACAACTCAGGCTCTTCTCCACCTCGAAGGCAACAGGCAATGAGAGGCGCCCTAGTGGCCAGCGTCGCCTCCCCCGGCAGAGATCACAGACCGCCCCCGACGCTCCGGAGGACTCCGTGACCACAGCAACAGCCCCCGTGATCCCGTTCGGCGCCCGTGCCGGCAGACCGGCCCACGCAAGCTGTGGGACACGGTGGAGGCCGCGCATGCCTGGTGGCGCGGCAAGGGCCGGCCGGGGCGCGAGCGGTTCGGTCTCACCGTTGACTCAGGCGGGCAGTGTCTTTGGTTGGACGAACCGGACCAGGCCGTACCCGTCGTCGGTTGGTAAAGAGGCCGTCACGGGGAGCTTCCCAGCGTTCTTCACTCACAGGCCTGTGGAGTGGCATGGCTCGCCATCGCTACACGGGTGCGGTGGCCGCCGTAGCGGTATGGCGAATGCCGGGTGCGACCTTGGCTCCGCGAGGCCTTGGGCCTTCGCCGACAAGATCGCACCCGACCACCGACGCCACGGCAGGACGCTTATACGCCGCTACGTTCTGTCAGCCACCATGATCCCGACGCACTCTTCGAGCGCCGCGTGCAACGACGGTACGAAGGCGGCGAGTTCGACGTCCGACGCCTCGCCTCCCTCAAGTACGGCACCAACGACCGCCACCAGGACAGCGGCGGCCTTGAGGGCGTGCGCATCGGCCAGTTCCTCGAGGAAACCGCCCGGCTGCGCGACCACAAACGCCTCCTTACCGGTGGCCGGATCGACACCGACGCTGCGGAAACGCCTCGCACTCATGCGACCTCCGCCGGGATGTAGTCCTGGCCCAGGGTCGCGAGGACGACTGCTCGGCGCCGGTCCCGCTGGAGACGCCTGTGGTCTTGTTCGTCCCGCTCGCGTTCCCATACGCCGAGGTAGGGCCGGACGGAGGGGAGGCCATCAGCGAGGACGATGTCCGCGGGGTACGCCCGCGTTCGCCGGGCGGTAGGGGCGGGCTGGTGCGCGGGAGTAGGCGGATTGGAGCTGAGGGACGGTGGCCTTCCAGTGGCACGGTGCGCTCCGCGGGCAGGCAGGAAGAGGCTCAGGACCGCGGCCAGTAGGCTGCGCATAGGTCGACTCCTTGTCAGTCGGCTCAGGCCCCGGTGAGGAAGTAGCCGCTTCCCGTCGGGGCCGTTCTGTGTCTGGAACCCAAGATATCGCGGATAACTGCAGATAACCACGGATGCGCAGAATGCCATGGTCACCCACGCTGAGCCCATGGAGCTAGATCGCACACGCCCGCTATGGCGGCAGATTGCGGCGGAAATCATCCGGCGGATCAAGGAGGGCACGTACCCGCCGGGCAGCCGCGTGCCCTCCACTCTGGAAATCGCCCAGGAGTTCGGCGTGGTGAACGCGACAGCGGCGAAGGCCATGCGGCATGTGCGGGAAGAGGGCTGGACGCGGGGCGAGGTCGGGCTGGGGACCTTCGTGGTCGACCCCCTGCCGTCGCCCTCCGAAAACCCCCAGCCTTCCGCCTAAACAGCGTCCTCAAAGTCGAATACGTCCACCGCACAACTTCCGCACCCGCACCGAGGCCCGCATCAAAATTGCCACCTGGATCACCGACTTCTACGACGCCAGGCGGCTACACAGCGTGTGCGGGTTCAAGAGCCCGATCGACTACGAACGTGACTACCGAGCCACCCTCGCCGAGGGACTGGCCGCATAGATCGTCTCCACGCTGCGAGGGGATTGACAGATGGATCTGCAACGGTATCCGTGGAGCAGCGAGTCTTCAGGAATGGGACATCTCCTCGCGTACCAACGTGCCGGGGCGGCGCTGCACGCACGGCATCCCGAGTTGAGCGACCGGATCGAGATGCATTCGCCGTTGAGTTCGCTGCCGGCGATGCTCTCCGTCCGGCTTTCTGGCGACCGCAGAGTCTTGCTGTGGCTGACGCGTTTCGCCCGCCCGCACGACTTCTATCCCTTCTGGTTGATCGTCGGTCCCGATGACGAGGGCCTGCCTCGAATATGGGACGCCGTGACCAGCCCCGAAGTGCTGGCCGACGCAGTCCGGGAGCGTGTCCGGGCGTTCGAGGAACAGCGTGTAGAGGCGAGTCCGTGGCGATGGGACGAGCCGGACGGGCAGGCGTCGATCATCAGGCTGGCTGACGCGCTGGCGGAGAGTTCATTCGACGTCCGGCTCGTCGTGTCCGGGAATCGGATCCGTACGACGCAGACGGTGGACGGTGTCGAGGCGTTCCCCTTTCGAGAGCACGAGGGGGACTTCCTGGAGTTCAGGGTCGGACACCACTCGGTGCGGATCTCCCGGAAGAAGGAGATCGGCTGGCTCGCGGACGTGCACGACCCGGAACTGGATGTGCAGTGGCGCATCGACCTCCACTGGCTCCTGGGCAAGGAGGCCGGGAGCCTTCCCGGCTATACCAAGGATGACCAAGTCCTCGGCAGGCTCCATCAGGTCATCGAGGCCGCGGTATGGGACGGACCACCCGAGAACGTGGTCAACTCGCCCCCGCGTAAAGGAGATCGGCCGCGCATAGCGGCAGACCGCGACCGAAGCGACTCGCTGAGTCCACAGCAGGCGCTGCAGGTCACCATGAGGGAACTGCTCGCTCTGGGCTTCGCGGACGTGGCCATCGAGGGCGACGCCGAATCCGCATCCCTGACGTCGGAGACCTTGTCCATCGCCTCGACGGCGCGTCCCAAGGCGCTTGGTCTCGCAGATGTCAAACACCTGTATGCGGATGCCTCCATCGCGAAAAAGCGGCTGATGGTGCTGCTACGAACGGGGGGCATGACACGACCCGCGGAGGAGTTCGCGAACCGGGCGGGAGCCCTCGTGTTCTGGGCGGACAAGAAGACCGGCCTGCTCGCGCCCTACGGCGGGCTCGCCCGCGAGGTCGCGTTCTCCGAGGTGTAGGCGTGGCAGCCGGTCCAGGGCCTCTCCTGAATGAGAGGCCCTGGACCGGCGGTCGGTCAGCGTGCGGCGGTGCCTTCCGTGGACCACTCGTTGGCGAAGTGTTCCATCTGCTTCAGCACAAGCTCGATGGCTGCCGGGGCCTGCTTCGGCGGGTAGCCACGGCGGGCGAGAAGACGCTTGATCGTGGTGCGGAGCTTGGCGCGGACGGGTTCACGAGATATCCAGTCCGGCTTGAGCTGCTGTCGGATCTGCACGACGAGTTCGCGGGCGATCTCCGCGAGGGTCTCGTCGCCCATGAGCTCGCGGGCGCTGCCGAGGTCAGCCACGGCGTCGTAGAAGGCGAGTTCGTTGTTGTCGAGGGCAGGCGTGAACTGTTCGCCTCGCCTGGCGTCGTTCGCGATCTCTTTGGCCATCTCGACCAGCTTGGCGATGATTTCGGCGCTGGTGAGCTGCTGACGCATGTAACGCACCATCAGCTCCTGCAGGCGGTCGGAGAACGCCGTCTGACGGACGATGTTGTGCCGGGTGACCTCGCGCATCTTCTGCTCGACGAGGCGGCGCAAGGCCTCCGCAGCCAGGTGCGGGGTCTCGCTGCTCTGCAGCTTGGCGACGAGCGCGTCGTTGAGGTAGGTCAAGTCTGCGGTCTCCAGGCCGGCTTCGGCGAAGAGGTCCGTCACACCTCCCGTCTCGACGACCGCGGAAGTCAACTGGGAGAGGTACAGCTGTACGTCGCGAGAAATCGGCAGACCCCGCGCCTCGCGTTCCATGGCGTCCAGCTTCGCCATGTACGCCCGGACCTCGACGAAGAACTGGATGTCCCGCTTCCAGTACGGCTGATCCTCGAAGCACGCTCCGATGTCCGCCGACGAGCCGGCGAGCGCGAAAAAGCGTTCAAGGCGATGTGCGTGGTTACGGAAGCGGCGGGCGAGTGTCTCCTCCGGGTTGTCGAGTTCCTCGGGGTTGTTGCCCGGAGTCTGCGGACTGCGTAGGTAGTTCGCGGTGCCCAGAGCGGCGTCGATGAACGCCGTCCGGGTGGGCCGGGCGAGCCGCTCCCGCCAGTCCCAGCCGTGGAGCATCTCGTCGAGGATGTTGTACTCGTTTCGCAGTTCCTCCAGGGCCCGGTCGATGTCCTGGCCGAGGGTGCGGTCCTTCTGATCGGACTCCGAGTACTCGGCGATGGCCCGCTGCAGGTTCTCGGTGAGCGGGGCGTAGCCGACGAGGAGGCCGTCCTCCTTCATCCGGTAGCGGCGGTTGACGCGGGCGAGGGCCTGCATCAGGTTGGCCCCCTTCAGGGGCCGGTCCAGGTACATGGTGTGGATCGGCGGTGCGTCAAATCCGGTCAGGAGCATGCTGTGGACGATGAGCAGCTCCAGCTCGTCGTCGGGGTCCTTGGCCCGGTTGATGACGGCCTTGCGCTGGCTGTCGCGCAGGGCGTGAGGCTTGAGGTGGTCCTTGTCCTGACGGCTGTTGAACGAGAACACGATCTTCATCGCGCCTTTGTCGATGTCGTCGCTGTGCCACTCGGGACGCAGCGTGCGCAGCTCGTCGTAGACCTGGGCACAGATGTCACGGGTGGCACACACGATCATCGCCTTGCCTGGCGCACCACCGCTCTCGGAGACGCCGACGAACGGCTGCATCCGGGTGCGCCGCGCCTCCCAATGCTCGACCAGGTCCCGGGTGAGATCCCGTATCCGGGCCGGGGCACCGTACAAGGCGTTCATGGTGGCCACGGCCTGCTCGATGCGGGAGCGCTCGGAGTCATCGAGACCGTCGGTGATCCGGTCGGCTTCCTCGTCGATGGACGTCGGGTCGACGTCCCGGTCGAGGACAAGCTGCACCACTCGGCTCTCGTGGTAGACCTTCACGGTCGCGCCGTCGTCGGCGGCCCGCTTCAGGTCGTATACGTCGATGTAGTCGCCGAAGACCTCACGGGTATCGCGGTCGGACTCGGAGATCGGGGTTCCGGTGAACGCGAGCAGGGTCGCGTGCGGAAGTGCGTCGCGCAGGTGGCGGGCGTAGCCGTCGAGGTTGTCGTAGTGGCTGCGGTGGGCCTCGTCGACGATGACGATGATGTTGCGGCGGTCGGAGAGCAGCGGGTGATCGGTGCCCGACTCCTTCTCCTCCTTGGTCTTGCCGAACTTTTGCAGAGTCGTGAAGAGGATGCCGCCGGTGCGCTTGGCGGCGAGCTCCTCGCGCAACTGGGCGCGGGTGAGGACCTGCTGGGGCTTCTCCGGCAGCACCTCGCTCTCCAGGAAGGTGCCATACAGCTGGTCGTCGAGGTCGTTCCGGTCTGTGATCACGACGATGGTCGGGTTGTGCAGGGCCGGGTCTCTGGAGACGAGGTTGCTAGTGAGCACCATCTCCTCGGACTTGCCCGAGCCCTGCGTGTGCCAGACCACGCCCGCCTTACCGTCGCTGGCCGCGGCCTGCCGTACCTTGTCGGCGGCGCGGGTGACGGCGAAGTACTGGTGCGGTTTGGCGATGCGCTTCGTCTTCTTCGACGGTACGAAGTTGATGAAGCTGCCGATCAGGGAGAGGAATCGCGGCTGGGTGAACAGGCCGTGCAGGGCGAGATTCTGAGCCGAGTCGACGATGCCCTCGCCCCGGAGAGGATCCACGCGGGCGCCGAACTCGTCGGTGTTCCACGGGGCGAAGTGCTCGTACGGCGTGAACGGGGTGCCGTACTTGGCGGTTATCCCATCGGACAGCAACACCAGCGCGTTGTAGCGGAACGCCGTCGGGAACTCCTCCACGTACCGGCTGATCTGCGCGTGCGCGCTTTCGAGGGTGGCGCTCTCGTCGCCGGCGCGCTTCAGTTCGATCACGGCGAGGGGGAGGCCGTTGATGTACAGGACGAGATCGAAGCGGCGGTTCTTCTCACCATCGATCACGATGACCTGGCGGACGGCACGGTAGGTGTTCGCGTCGGGGTCGGTGAGGTCGATGACGCGGACGGTGGGATTGTGTTCCGCGCCGAAGGAGTCGGTGTACGTGACGGAGCGGATGCCAGCGGTCAGGAAACCGTGCGCGGTCCGGTTCTCCTCGTACGCGTCCTGCGAGGCGGGGGTTGCGGCGGTGGCGAGGGCGTCGCGGACGGCGTCCGGGGGCAGGTCGGGGTTCAGTCGCTCGATCGCGTCGCGGAGATCGGTGTAGAGGACGAGGTCGTCCCAGGAGGCGCGGTGGCCGGAACCGGGGGCGAGTTCATTGCCCTCGGCCTTCGGCCAGTCGAGCTCGACGAGCTCGTCAAGGGCGAGATGCTCCCAGTCGACTTCCAGGGGGCGGTAGTTGCCGCTCGGGAGGTTCTCGGCGGTGTGGGAGTCGTACGTGCCGTCGCCGCGGTTGTCGTGACCGTCGTTCGTCATACCTGGTCCTCCACGATCTTCTCGGCGTCCTTGACGCGGAGCCGGCCGGACATGAGTTGGGGGAGGAGGGTGTCGCGGAGGGTGGCGAGGGTGCGGGACTCGCCCTCCAGAGATTTCATGTGCGCGAAGGCCGACGATGCCTGCTGCCCAAAATCTCCAAGCGCAGTCGGGTCGGGCTCGTTCACCAGGTAGTTGGAAGCATCTGCCGCACTGACGCGCTGGCGCCCCGATGTGCCAGCCATGTTGCGAATGGTGTGAGCCCGGAATCGCGCATCACGTGCCATGAAGTAGCTCAACTCACTGGGGACTCCCGGCCGAGAGCGCATCACGATGAATTCAGTGGATCCGAGCCCGATCTCCTCGTCGCTCATAAAGTCGACGTAGCCGGTCTTGCCGTTCTCCAGGCATGGAGTAATGCGCGCCAGAAGGGTGTCGCCGTTCATGAATCGCGGCCCAGACTTCGGAACGCGTCGACTCCAGGAAGGAATGCCCGCCCGGTTCGTCTGGAGTGCTGCCATGTCGACATAAACGGGCTCTTCCTCACTGGGTTTTCCCAGCTTGGGATTGAAGGTGATCAGATCCGTCAGAGGAATGGCCCGCGCATCGTCAGGCTCGTCAGCCATCCCCAACTCGGCGAACCTCACCTGGAGCAACACTTCGTACGTGGCCGCGATGCGCCCGTTGACGGCGATCTTGTCATCCAGCGCCCCGAGCACGGCACCGACCGCCCGCTGCTCGAAAATGTCAGGGAGTGTAACATGCAAGCGCTTTTGGTCGCCAAGACTCAAGTACGGAGCCATATCCGTGCCGTGAGCCATTGACGTCAGCTGTTCAATGAACTCCGGACCGAGAGCCCAGTAGCACAAGTACCGGGCATCCAACTGGCCCGCATCGAGAGAACGCCAGTAGCTCAGATGCGGAGAATAGACAAACGACTGCATATCACCCGAGACGTACCCGGTGCGCCCAGTACTGTTCCCTTTGGTCGTAATGACCGTGTCCCCAGGGTGGGACATCTTGCTCCTGACCTTGTCTTCCAGGTGGACATGGAACTGGTCAGCCCCTTCCCAATCCCAACCTTGAGAGCTCAGCCGTCCTGCCCGCATAAATACGTGCCCGGATCCGCCAAGTTCTGAGTTCTTGGCGCGGTATCCATCGCCAATTTCCAATACCCCGCGACCCATTAGATCCTGAAAAGTGCTGGTGGTGCGATATTCAGCCATCAAGTGCCCCCAGCTGCTCGCGAACCGTCTTCGCCAGCTCATCGGACTTATCAAAGAGCTCATACAGCTCCCCCGTCAGCCGCGCGATCTTCTCCGCGACCTCCTCCGCATCCTCTTCCTCCGCCTCGACGGCCCCCACGTACCGCCCCGGCGTCAGCACATACCCGTGCTCCCGCACCGTCTTCAGATCAGCGGTGAAGCAGAACCCGGGCTCATCCGCGTACGAAAGCCCCTCCTCCCGCGCCGACTTCGTCCCCCGCCACGCGTGATAAGCGCCAGCGATCTTCGCGAGATCGGCCTCCGTCAGCACACGCTCCGTGCGGTCGACCATCTCGCCCATCGCACGCGCGTCGATGAAGAGGATCTCCCCACGCCGGTCGTCCAGGCGCTTCGCGCCCTGTGGCGACTTGTTGCGCGACAGGAACCACAAGCAGGCCGGAATCTGTGTCGTCCGGAACAACTGCGACGGCAGCGCCACCATGCACGCCACAAGGTCCGCCTCGACCAGCGCCTTGCGGATCTCACCCTCACCGCTCTGCTGGCTGCTCATCGAGCCGTTGGCAAGGACTACGCCAGCCGAGCCGCTCTCGCCGAGCTTGCCGACGATGTGCTGGAGCCAGGCGTAGTTGGCGTTGTTCCTCGGGGGGACGCCGTACTTCCAGCGCGGGTCGGACTCCTTGCGCGCCCAGTCCTTGATGTTGAAGGGCGGGTTGGCCATGACGTAATCGGCCTTGAGGTCCGGGTGCTTGTCCTCGGCGAAAGTGTCGCCCCAGCGGGCGGCGAGGTTGCCGTCGATGCCGTGGATGGCGAGGTTCATCTTGGCCAGGCGCCAGGTGCGTTCGTTGAGTTCCTGGCCGTAAACCGCGATGTCGGACTTGTGGTCGCGGCCCCGGTGCGCCTCGATGAACTTGCCGGCCTGGACGAACATGCCGCCCGAACCGCACGCCGGGTCGTACACCCGACCCTCGTACGGCTCCAGGACCTCCACCAAGAGTTGGACGACGGACCGCGGTGTGTAGAACTCGCCGCCGCGCTTGCCCTCTGCGCGGGCGAAATTGCCGAGGAAGTACTCGTACACCTCGCCGAGCACGTCCTGGGCGGGCTTGTCGCCGCTGCCGCCGAAGCGGGCGTCGCTGATCAGGTCGACGAGTTCAGCCAGGCGCTTCTGATCGACGTTGTCGCTGTTGAAGATCTTAGGGAGGACGCCAGTGAGCGAGGCGTTCTCGCGCATGATCGCGTCCATGGCCTCGTTCAGGAGGAGGCCGACGCCCTTGGCCTTTGCGTTCGCCGCGATCCAGCCCCATCGGGCGGTCTCGGGGACCCAGAAGACGTGTTCCCCGGTGTACTCGTCTTTGTCTTCGAGGAGTTCGGCCTGGCGCTCCTCCTCGATGCCCTCGTCCGCAAGCTCCTTGGCGAGGGCTTCGCGGCGTTCGTCGAAGGCGTCCGAGATGTACTTGAGGAAGATCAGGCCGAGGACGAACTCCTTGTACTGGGCGGCGTCCATGGAGCCGCGCAGTTTGTCGGCGGCCTTCCAAAGGATGTCCTGGATCTCCTTGGGAGTGGACGCGGAGAACAACTCCCCTTGCGGGGCGGGCTTCTTCTTACCGGGAGGCATGAGGTGCAGGGCTCCTTCAAGGTGTCAGAGTGCGTGGCTCGGAAAGTCGGGGGCGAGGATCGTGAGGGTGCCGTCGGTGAGGCCGGCGGCCGTCAGACGGCTCAAGTCCTCCAGAGCCGCGGCCTGTTCGCGTAGAAGTGCGGCACGCCGGGCGATCTCGACGAGCAGGGCGTCACAGCGGGCGGCTTCGTCGGGATCCAGATCCGGTATCGCCATGTCCTCGATGCGTCGGGCAGCCCGGACGGCTCCACTGGCGCGGCGGTGTTCGGCCGCCGCCGCACGAAGGAGGGCGGCCAACACACGTGGGCGGAGCGGTCGTTCGGCGCCGGGGCGGACACGTAGGACACGGGCGGGATACGCGACGACCGACAGGCCCTCCTCGTCGACGTAGACCCCGAAGCGGGGGGTGACGGTGATGACCACGTCGCCGGGCTCGGTGAACTGCGCGTGCTCGTACGCCGTCATCAGCACCGTGCGATCGATGCGGTGCGTGCCGACCGGGGCGGTACCGGTGATCTCGGCAGGAGTGAGGACGTCGTAACGGCCCTCGGGTCGAAGGTGCTCGGCGTCGATGCGGTGGCCCGGCAGCTTGCGCAGGCGGCGTTCCTTGAGGAGACGGGTGACTGTGGTGCGCCGTATGGGCCGGTCGGAAGGACGGAGTGTCGCGCGAGTGCGTAGTTCCGGGCGTTGATCGTGCTGGCGATGCGCGGCGTCGGTGAGCCGGCTCAGGCGTACTTCGAGTTCCGAGATCAGGGCGGGGCGGTCGATCACCGCACTGGTGTAGCGGCTGGCGTGGGAACGGTGTTGGGGGGTGAAGGCAATACCTGGCCGGTCGTCCAGAACCTGGATCGGCAGGATGACGCCGTGACGCGGTTCGTGGCGGCCGTCGTCGTCCCAGTTGGCCGTGCGCCAGATGTAGACGTCCTCGCACAGCGCGTCGAGGGTGCGGTGGGTGAGGTCCTGCGCGGAGAGGTCGATGAGGAGGACGCGGCCTCGTCGCTGCTCCTGCGGGGTGCGGTGCAACACCCACAGGGCGGTGCGGTAGGCGGGTCGGTAGGGCATGACCCCACCGGGGAGATTGACGACAGCCTTGACCAGACCAGAAGTGAGCAGGGAGCGGCGCAACCGGTCCGCCTCCCCTCTCGAAGGCAGTGCCTGGGCGAGGGCATCGGCGGGACCGAGCACCACCGCCATGCGGCCGTCCGCGAGGAGGTCGGTCAGGGTCTCTATGCGCTCCAGCGCGACCAGCGGGTCCCGGTCCTCGCCCGCCTCATAAGGGAGCACGGCAGTGATGAGGTCGGGCGCATCGAAGGCTTCGGTGGGCAGCTCATCGCCCTCAACGATGTCGAGTTCGTACTCCGCGATGTCGTGGACCAGGGCCCGGCGCCGGACAAGGCGCACCAGGGACGGGTCCGGATCACAGGCCTGGTAGAGGTGTCCTGTGTCGGTTACGTCCTTGTCGTGCAGGGCCGTCAGGAGGTCGCCGGTCCGCACGTAAGGGATACCGATGACACGGCCGTCCTCCATCTCCTCGATGCCGGAGAGTCGGGCGATGCACTGGGCCATGGCCGGGGTGACTGAATCAGCCGCCAGGTGATGGGCGCCCAGGCGGCGGCGCGCGTCGAGGATCCAGGTGAACGGTTCAGCCGGCGAGTACGCGGTCTCGACCAGTTCGTCGGCCACGGCCCGGAGGCCGTCGAGCTGTTCCCCGGATTGGGCGGCCGCCGCGATCTCACGGGCGAAGAAGGCGTCTTCCTCATCGAAGTACCTGGCGCGCTCAACCAACTCGGGCCAGCCATCGGCGGCAAGCGGCATGTCGTCATGACGGCGTAGGCAGATCAGTGACGTCAGGGTGTCGACGAGGGCCGCTCCCGGCAGCCGCTCGCTCCATGCGGCGAGGGTGTGGAGGGCGAGCTCGCCACGCAGGTGGCGGGTGTCGGCGTTGCCTCGTCCGGTGTCCAGAAGCCATCGGACGACGGCGGGACCGTCGAAGAGCGGGCGGGTGCCGTCGTGCGCCACCGGCGCGGGAAAGTCGGGGTACCGGCGGGCCCAGGTGGTGACGACGGGACGTTGGACCTGAGCCAAGGTCCCGATTTCCGTGTACGTGATCCGCCAGGGCGTCTGGTCCTGCAGGATGGGAGTCGTCGCCTCGTGCTCAGTGGGCATCTGGTCTCCCTCCTCTCCGCAGGCGGATCACGCACGGCTCGTACGTCCTGACGTCGCCGGCTCATCTGCAGGCATCACAGACTCTATCGCCGATCTGAAACTGAGCTGCTCAGGCACCTGATAACCCTGGTTATCAGGCTTTCAATTCTGCTTTCCGCGACCTGTCTGTCACTTTGGATGCGTCAGGCCCCGGCCTTCCGCCGAGGCCCATCGGCCAGGGAGACGCACCGACGTCTCCCAAGCCGCCGGCACCACCACTCCGGTCCCGGATCCCTTCCATTCCCGCAAGAGAGGCAGCCGCGCCATGTCCGCGACCCCCACCCTCGTCCAGCGCCCGACCGACGACTTCGCCGCCCGGACCACGAACCACCGCGCGAACCGCGTCCTCACCGCACTCAGCAGGACAGGCCACGTACCGCACCTGTCCGTGGCTTGACCACGTCAAATCACCTCGACCTCACCGCTCGCCACTTCTTTCAACACCCGTAAGGCACGCACCTGTTATCCCGCCCCGCGCACATCGCGCTCCCCTGCCGCATGGAGGCACTCATGGCCCTTCGCGCCTGCACCCGCACCGTCTACCAGCTCCCCGGCGTCGCCCCGACCGTCGAGGCCATGCTGGAGGCCGTGAACCAGAAGTACCTGAACACCCCGCACGCTGTACTGAGGGTCTCTGCGCCGCAGGAGCCGATCCAGCAGATCGCGGTCATCGTCCCCAACGACAGGGAGCAGGTAGGTTGGGGTGATGTCTTCTCCAGCGGCTACGGAGAGTCCTTCACCATCTCCTCCAGTCGGCCCGCCGCCCTGCATCTGCTCGCCGTCGATGGCATGGTGTACGCCCTCGGCGCCGACATGGGCTACCGGATGCTGGAGGACAGCTACGTCAACAAGCGGTTCGGGCTCGCGTTCGTGCTTCGCGCGGGCGATCCCTACCAGTTGCGGGGGCTCGTGTCCCGCACCATCGGCGAGGCACGCACCGACATCGCGCTGACGCCCGCAGGGAAGCCCGTGCTCAGCTTCGCCGTCCGCGAGCACGCTCAGCACGTCGACCGGCTCGGCGCCTACCTCAAGGATCTCAAGCTCACCCGTTCCCACCTCGGCCGCGTGGAACAGTTCGGTGCGGACGGTGGCGCGGGGCTGCGTATCCCCCTCGGCGTCGAGCGCGAGGACCTGATCGCCGACCTCCGCGAGATCGGACGCGTTCTGCGGGACGAGAAGCCGCAGCCGGAGCTGGAGTTCGTCGAACACATCACGCCGGTCAAGGACGCCGAAACTCTCGAACTCCTCGACATCGCCCTGGATGCCGCCCTCGGTGAGCCCGCCGACGGCCGGATCGTCTCCGCCGTCCCTACGGAACTCTGGCAGCCGTACCAGGCAGCCCGGATGTTCCACATCAGGATCGGCCGCAGCGAGCCCGGCCACCATGACGATTTCGACCTGGCCTATCTTCTGGGCCGCGCCCGCGTACACCGCCAGGGGACGCGCCTGGACGCCGTACGCATGGGCACGGTGAGCGGCTACCTCTATCCCAAGGGCGGCGGCCAGGAGCGTCTGTTCACCACTTCCGCGCTGCGCTGGATCGAGGCCCAGATCTCCGTCGGATCCCGCCGCTTCTGCTTCACCGACGGCGAGTGGTACGAGCTCGGCGCGCGTTTCGTGGAAACGATCCGCGCGATCATCGCCAGGCTCTTCCCGCCGCGCCCCTCGGTGGATCTGCCCACCTGGTACAAGGGCCAGGCCGAGCGCCAGTACAACGAGAGCGTCCCCGACACCCACCCGCAGCTGCTCTGCATGGACCGCAAGAACGCGCGCAACCCCGTCGGTACCAGTTCGAGCCAGTTCGAGGTCTGCGACCTGCTCACCAAGGACGGCACCCTGATCCTGGTCAAGCCCGCCCACGGCGGTTCCGGACCGCTCAGCCACTTGTTCAACCAGAGCATCGTCGCCATCCAGCTGCTCCTGCAGGACGCGGAGGTGCGCCGCCAGTTCACCGAGCGTGTTGCTGCGGAGGCCAAGGACAAGGGCAAGGACGGCTTCTTCCTGCCCGCCGACTTCGTCCCGCGCCGCGTCGTCTTCGCCATCAAGCTGGGCAACGGCGCGACGCTGACGCCGGAGACCCTGTTCCCCTTCTCCCAGATCACCCTCGCCCAGACCGCCCGGGCACTGGAGCAGGCCGGCATCAGCGTGGAGGTGATCGGCATCCCGGAGTCCACGGAGAAGCGCCCGGCGAGGTCGGCCTTTACGTCAGCGGCCTAGTCACCGCCGGCCTCCCCTTCCCCATGGTTCCGAGCACGGTCCGCACCGCCGTTCCGGTGCCCCGTTGCACAAACATGCAGGAACCCCCGGGAACACCCCAGGTCAGCCGGGTACACCCACCACGACGACAAACGGCCCTGCCTCGAGGAAACTCCCCGGTCAGGGCCGTAAAGGCAGACGAGTCGGGCTGTACGCCGGGTTCTGTTCCGAGGGGTCCTCGCGGACCCCCCGGCGACGGCCATCCATCTAGGGCCGGCGTTGCCGTCGGCCTCGTGCGGTCTACCCGCGGACTCGGGCGGGCAGCCCTCGAACGTCCGCGCAGAGCCGCCTTTTACAGCGGCCCCTCTTGACCTTGCTCCGGGTGGGGTTTACCTAGCCGCCTGAGTCGCCTCAGGCGCTGGTGGTCTCTTACACCACCGTTTCACCCTTACCGAGGTCCGTACGGATACGGTCCCCGGCGGTTTGTTTTCTGTGGCACTGTCCCGCGGGTCACCCCGGGTGGCCGTTAGCCATCACCCTGCCCTGTGGAGCCCGGACGTTCCTCGGGGAGGTTCACAAGAACCTCCACGCGGCCGTCCGCCCGGCTCGTCTGCCGTGTCGACCATGGTACCGGGCGTGGGATGCGCCTTGGTCCGGCCGCACCTGCACCCGTCCCCTTCGCCTTCGCCGTCGCCGTCGCCAGTACCGAGCCCGCCAGGATCAGGGTGAAGGCCCCGACGACGCCGGGGGTCAGGGCCTCGTCCAGGAAGATGGCTCCCGCAGCCACCGCGACCGCCGGGTTGACGTACGTGATCACCGTCGCCCTCGTCGGGCCCGCCTCCTTGATCAACTCCAGGAAGGCCACGAAAGCGATCGCCGTGCAGATCACCCCCAGGCCGGCCAGGGCCACCAGGACCTGAGGGGAAGGGGGCGCGGAGGGCCAGGTGGCCGCCGCTGCGGGGGCGTACACCAGCGCCGCCAGGGCCAGGCATGGGGCGGTGAGGTGGAGCGACGGTACGTCCTTCAAGTGGCGGGCCGCGATAACCGGCGCCGTCGCGTAGCCGACCACCGTCAGCAGTACCTCGGCCAGCGAGCGGGTGTCGCCGCCCGTCAGGTGCGGGACGGTGAGGACCGCGACGCCGGACAGGCCCAGCGCCAGGCCCGCGACACGGCGAGCGCCGAGCCGTTCCGTGTCGCCGAAGAGGCGAGCCGCCGCCACGCCGACGATCGGTACGCCCGCGATCAGCAGGCCCGCGGTGGAGCTGGACAGATGGCGCTCGGCGTCCGTCAGGGTCCACCACGGGACCATGATCTCTATGCACGCGAAGGCCAGCATGGGGCGCCAGTGGGTGCGGACGGTTCGGGTCAGGCCGCCTTGGCGTATTGCGAAGGGGAGCAGGAGCGCGGCGCCCACCGTACAGCGCGTGAACACCACCATGGACGGGGAGACGCCGTCCACCGCCACCTTGATCATCAGGTAGGGGATGCCCCACACCACTCCCATCAGGGAGAACAGGAACCAGCCGCGTGCAGTCATGCGGGCAGTTTCGGCCGCCTCGGCGTCAGGTGTCTTGAACGCTGTTGCGGTACGCCGCCGGGGTCACCCCCAGTACCCGTCGGAACCAGCGCGTGAGGTGGGCCTGGTCCGCGAAGCCCACGAGCGACGCCACCTCTGCCGGTCGCAGGCCGGACTCCAGCAGCCCGCGGGCCCTGGTCACCCGGTACTGGGCCAGCCAGGCGTACGGCGGTATCCCCATCGTCGTACGGAAGGCGCGCAGGAGCTGGTAGCGGGACAGGCCCAGATCGGTGGCGAGGGAGGCTAGGGAGGGGGGTGCCTGGAGTTCGTCGGCTAGGCGGTCGCGTACGGCGTGGGCTATGTGGGCCGCTCCCGGGACCGTGTCGCACGCCGGACGGGCTGTCGAGTGGCGACAGGCCAGGGCCGTGAGCAGCCACGGGAGGCGGGACTCGGCCTCCAACGGGTCGGGGCAGACGCTGAGTTCGGTGTGTGCCGTGCGCAGGGCGGCGGCCAGTTCGGGGTCGTCGAGGAGGGGCTCGCGGAAGTGCGGGAGGCCGCCCAGGGTGCCCTCGGTGAGGAGGGAGGGCTCGGCGTACAGGGCGCGGTAGGCGTAGCCGTCGGTGGGGGTGCCTGGGCCGCCGGTGTGCATCTCGCCGGGGGCCAGGACGACGATCGAGCCGGGGCCTGTGTGGATACGGCCGCCTCGGTAGTCGATGATCTCCGAGCCGCCGACGCAGACACCGATGGTGAACTCGTCGTGGGCGTGCGGGGCGTAGACGTGGCGGTCGAAGCGGGCGGTCAGGAGATCTAGCGGGGGGCCGCAGCGGCCGAGCCGCGCTCTGGTCCACAGGGCCTGTTCCCGTGCGCTCACCTTGTACTCGCCCTCCCCGTTCCCGCCGTCCTGGGGGTGGAACGTCTTCAGGCCCCGTTTCCATGCCGCGAACGCCCAGACCGTGGAGGTTGTTCGGAACGGATCACGCCGGCGCGAACTGCACCTTCGCCGTGCCCGGGTCCGCCTGCGTGAGCCGTACCCGCAACCGCTCCCCCAGCGGCAGCTCGGTCGTGCCGCCGGCGATGCGGGCGAAGACGGCCGGTGACTCCAACTGGACGGTTCCGACGGTGGGTTTGTGTTCCTCTACGTCGACCACGCAGGCCTCGAAGAGGTCGCCGACCCGGTCCTTGAGGAGCGCGGCCTCCACGATGTCGACGGACTCGCGCTCGACGGTGCCCGCGCGTCGGGTGCCCTCGGCCATCTGCTGGGGGAGGTCGTCGAGGGCGGCGAGGACCCAGTCAGGGGGCGGCTGGTCGGTGGCGGCCGCGAGGCAGATCTCCGAGGTGTAGCGGTCGGCGAGGCGGCGTAGTGGGGCCGTGCAGTGGGCGTAGGGCGCGGCGACGGCGGCGTGGGAGGTGACCTCGGGGAGGACGCCGTCCCGGAACACCGTGTAGCCCGCGCCGCGCAGCAGTGTCGTGCACTCCAGGAGGAAGGCCGCGTGGTGCGGCCAGTGCGGGTCGAGGGAGCGGATGAGCTGCGCGTAGGAGACGTGGTGCGGCCAGTTGATGCGCAGGGCCTTCGCCGTGCGGCGGAGGCGGCCGACCGCGCCGTCGGGGGCGGCGGGGAGGGTGCGCAGGATCCCCGTGCCGTGCGCGAGCATCAGGTCGGCCGCCGCCATGCCGGTGAGCAGGGAGATCTGTGCGTTCCAGCCGTCGGCGGGGAGCGGGGCGCGGTAGACGAGTTCGTACATCCCGTCTTCCTCGACGATCTCCTGCTCGGGGACGTTGAGCGAGATGCCGCCGCGCTCTACCTCCAGTCGTTCACGCGCCTCCCCGATGTCCTTGAGGAGGGCCAGCGGCTCCTCCGCCGTCCCTTCGTCGATCTGCCGCTGTACGTGCGCGTAGTCGAGCTTGGTGCGGCTGCGTACGAGGGCACGGCGTACGTCGGTCGCCTGCGTACGCCCGTCCGCGTCGAGGTCGATCGTCCACAGCACGGCCGGGCAGGTCTGGCCGGGGAGCAGGCTGGCGGTGCCTTCGGAGAGCTGGGGCGGGTGGAGGGGGATCTTCTCGTCCGGGAAGTAGAGGGTCGTGACGCGGCGGTGGGCCTCGGCGTCCAGGGCGCCGCCGGGTACGACGAAGGCGGCGACGTCGGCGATGGCGTACCGGACGCGGTAGCCGCCGTTCCTGCGTGGCGCGAGGTGCATCGCCTGGTCCAGGTCGTTGGACGTCTGGGGGTCGATGGTGAAGAAGGGGATGTCGGTGGCGTCGTGGGAGGGGAGGGCGGGAGCCTTCACGGCCCGTTCGGCCTCCGCGAGGACCTCGGGCGGGAAGCTCTCGGGGACGCCGAGTGCGGTGCGCAGCGCGGTGAGGGCGGCCCGCAGCGGGGCTTCGGGTGCGCCGGTCACGCGGATCAGGCGGCGGGGCATGTGTCGAGCGTAGGGCGGAGGTGGTGGGGTGGCATCCGGACGTGCGGGCCCACCGGCGAGGAGTGCGGCGGCGCTCAGCAGAAATCCACGGCGTGTGCCCCGGACAGCCGCGGCCTGCGACGGTGGGCGCGGCACGCCGTACGCTGTCGCGGAGCTCTACAGAAGGAGTACGTGTGCTTGTCCTGCTGCCTCCCTCCGAAGGCAAGGCCTCCTCGGGCCGCGGCGCCCCCCTGAAACTGGAGTCGCTGTCGCTGCCGGGACTCACCGCTGCCCGCGAGGCCGTCCTGGACGAGCTGGTCGAGCTGTGCGCGGCCGACGAGGACAAGGCGCGCGAGGTGCTCGGACTGAGTGAGGGCCTGCGCGGCGAGGTCGCCAAGAACACGGAACTGCGGACCGCCGGCGCCCGCCCGGCCGGGGAGATCTACACGGGGGTCCTGTACGACGCCCTGGACCTGGCCTCCCTGGACGCGGCGGCCAAGCGGCGCGCGGGCCGTTCGCTGCTGGTGTTCTCGGGCCTGTGGGGCGCTGTACGGGT
This sequence comes from Streptomyces sp. NBC_00775, assembly GCF_036347135.1. Lineage (NCBI taxonomy): Bacteria > Bacillati > Actinomycetota > Actinomycetes > Kitasatosporales > Streptomycetaceae > Streptomyces > Streptomyces sp. NBC_00775. Next base: position 7,631,769 of record NZ_CP108938.1, on the reverse strand, counting down.
GAGCGACCGGATCCCGTCGTACCGCTGCTCGATGGGGGTGAAGCTGCCCGGGCTCGGGGCGCTGGGCGCGCACTGGCGTACGCCGATGGCGACCGCGCTGCCCGAGGCGGCCGGTGACGGACTCGTGCTGGACCTGCGCTCCTCGGCGTACACGGCGGCGTGGAAGCCGAAGGGCGACGTCGCGGGGCGTACGGCGACCGTACGGGTGCTGCACTCCCAGCTGGTGAACGGCGTCGAGAAGCGGTCCGTCGTCAGCCACTTCAACAAGGCGACCAAGGGCAAGATCGTACGCAGCCTGCTGACCACCGGTGCGGCGCCGAAGGGCCCGGCGGAGCTGGTGGAGGCGCTGCGGGACCTCGGGTACGTGGTGGAGGCGGAGGCGCCGGGCAAGGCGGGTAGGCCGTGGGCGCTGGACGTGGTGGTGACGGAGATCCACTGAGCGGCTCACGCCGGGACCAGTAGGGCTTCATTGCAGCATGTGCAACGACCTTTGCGCATGCTGCACTCCCCGGGCAGGATGGCGGGCATGACCTCGCCGCTGCCCTCGTTCCCGCGTGCCTCCGTGCTGGACCTCGCCCCCGTGGTCCCCGTCGTCGTGGTCACGGACGCCGCCGACGCCGTACCGCTGGCTCGGGCGCTGGTCGCGGGCGGGCTGCCCGCGATCGAGGTGACGCTGCGGACGCCGGTCGCGCTGGACGCGATCCGGGCGATCGCGGCGGAGGTGCCGGGCGCGGTGGTCGGCGCGGGCACGGTCCTGTCGCCGGAGCAGGTGACCGACTCGGTGGTAGCGGGCGCCCGCTTTCTCGTCAGCCCGGGCTGGACGGACGTACTGCTCGATGCCATGCGGGCGTCCGGGGTGCCGTTCCTGCCGGGGGTGTCCACCACGTCGGAGGTCGTGACGCTGTTGGAGCGCGGGGTGCGTGAGATGAAGTTCTTCCCGGCGCAGGCGGCGGGCGGTACGGCGTATCTCAAGTCGCTCGCCGGACCGCTGCCGCTGGCGCGCTTCTGCCCGACGGGGGGCATCGGTCCCGGCTCCGCGCCGGAGTATCTGGCCCTGCCCAACGTCGGCTGTGTGGGCGGGACTTGGATGCTTCCCGACGACGCGCTCGCGGCGAAGGACTGGGGACGGGTGGAGCGCCTGGCGCGCGAGGCGGCGGCGTTGCGGCCGTAGCTCAGGCCGCGGCCACAACTCCAAGCCGCGACTGTGGCTCAAGCCACGACCGCGGCTCAAGCCGCAAGCCTGACTCAGGCGACACGGATGACGACCTTGCCGAAGGCCACGCCGCTTTCGTAGTAGCGGAGCGCCTCGTGCACCTCGTCGAAGCCGAAGACGCGGTCGATGACGGGGCGCGTCCCGTGCAGCGCCAACGCCCTGTTCATGGACTCGAAGTGGGCCCGGCTGCCCACGAACACGCGCCGGATGGTCGCCAGGCTCGCCGCGTACGCCGCGTTGGAGATCTCGATGCCGGGCCTGCGCGGGTTGCCGGTGATCAGGAGCACGATGTGGCCGTAGAGCGCGGCGGCGCGCATCGACTGCTCGATGGTGTCGGGGCCGTTGGTCTCGACGACGAGGTCGGCGCCACGGCCACCGGTCAACTCCCGTACCGCCAGGCCCCATTCGGGGTTCTCGGCGTAGTTGACGACGTGGTCGGCGCCGAGGGCCTTGAGGCGGTCCGCCTTGACGGCGCTCGACGTCGTCGCGATGACCTCGGCGCCCAGCATCTTGGCGAACTGCACCACGAAGAGGGACAGCGCCCCGGTGCCGAGCGTCAGCACGGTCTGGCCGGGGGCGAGGGGTTCGCCGCCGGTCAGGGAGTGCCAGGCGGTGACCCCGGCGCAGGGCAGGCAGGCCGCTTCCTCCCAGGTCAGATGGTCCGGGACGCGTACGGCGGCCTCCTGGTCGAGGCGGGCGTACTCGGTGAGCATGCCGTTCAGGGTGGCGCCCGGCTGGTCGAACAGGGCCGGAGTGATCCGTCCGTCGACCCAGTTCGGGAAGTACGTTCCCGCCACCCGGTCGCCGACCGCGAACCGTGTCACTTCCCCGCCCACCGCGACGACTTCACCCGCTCCGTCGCTCACCGGGATCACGTCCGGCACGGCCTTCAGCGGGTAGGTTCCCTTCATGATCAGCAGGTCGCGCTTGTTGAGGGAGACGGCGCGGACGCGGACGAGGATCTCGCGGGGGCCGGGGTCGGGGCGGTCCGACTCGCGCGGGACTATGCCGTCGATGGTGCCCAGCGTTTCGAGGTGGTAGGCGCGCATGTCCGCTCCCTGAGGTGGGCTGTGAGGTGGGCTGTGAGGTCTGCTCTGAGGTGTGCTCTGAGGTGTGCTCCGTTGATGCGTCCATGCTGGTCGAACGGGATACGCCGCTCAATTCCCCATGAGGTATGGCGGAGGTGCGGCGTACGTATGGCGGGACTGTCGTACCCGTGACGTACAACTGACCCATGACCACCAGCACCTCCGTGACCGGACCCCCTCCCTTCGCCCGGGAGCTGTTGCGCTGGCGCACCGCGCGCCGGGTCAGTCAGCTGGAGCTCGCCTCGCGGGCGGGGACGACGCAGCGGTACGTCAGTTTCATCGAGCGCGGGCGTTCGGTGCCCGGCAGAGAGATCGTGATCAGGCTCGCCGAGTCGCTCGGCCTGACGCTGCGGGAGCGCAACGCGCTGCTGCTGGCCGCCGGTTACGCGCCCGCGTTCGCCGAGTCGCCGCTCGACGCGGTCGCGCTGAAGCCCGTACGGGAGGCGTTGGACAGCATTCTCGAAGGGCACCTTCCGTATCCGGCGGTGGTGGCGGGGCCGCGGGGTGAACTCGTCGCGGCCAACGAGGCGTTCGACGTGCTCGCGGAGGGAGCCGCTCCCGAGTTGCTCGCACCGCCGGTCAACGTACTGCGGCTGGCGCTGCATCCTCGCGGGATGGCGTCACGGGTGGTGAACCTGGACGCGTGGGGGCAGCACATCGTGGAGAACCTGCGGGCCCGGGCCGTACGCAGCCCCGATCCGCTCCTCGACGCGCTGGTCGAGGAGCTCGCGGAGTACGTGCCGGCCAGCGAGCCCGGCGCGGACTACCTCGGCTTCGCCGTGCCGCTGCGACTGCGGTGCGCGGAGGGCGAGTTGAGGCTGCTCACCACGCTGACGTCGTTCGCGACAGCGGTGGACGTCACGCTCGCCGAGCTCCACTTGGAGGCGTTCCTCCCGGCGGACCGGGAGACCGCGGAGATCCTCCGGAAGCGCGCGGCCGACAGGGCCTAGGCCAGGCCTAGGGGCCCTGCGGAAGCCTCAGCGGAGGTGGGACGTGTCGTTGAAGAGGCGGACGCTCGCGTTGCCGTCCGCGTAGTACGCCACCGCCGAGAGGGACGCCGCCGACAGTTCCATGCGGAACAGGGACTCCGGCGGGGCACCGAGGGCCAGGCGTACGAGGGTCTTGATCGGGGTGACGTGGGTGACGAGCAGGACGGTGCGGCCCGCGTACGAGGCGATCAGTTTGTCGCGGGTGGTCGCCATGCGGCGGGCGGTCGCGGCGAAGCTCTCGCCGCCGCCGGTCGGTTCGGCCTTCGGGGAGGCGAGCCAGGTCTTCAGGTCGTCGGGGTAGCGCTCCTGCACCTCGGCGAAGGTGAGGCCTTCCCAGGCACCGAAGTCCGTTTCGCGGAGGCCGTCCTCGATGACCACGTCGAGGCCCAGGCGGGCGGCGACGGCGCCCGCGGTTTGCCTGGTGCGGGTGAGGGGTGAGGCCACGATGGCCTGGATGGTGCCGCGGGCGGCGAGGGCGGTGGCTGCGCGTTCGGCCTGTTCTCGGCCCACGTCCGAGAGGGACGGGTCGGTGCCGCCGCTGCCGGAGAAGCGTTTCTGGGGGGTCAGGGGGGTTTCGCCGTGGCGCAGGAGGACGAAGGTGGCGGGGGCGCCCATGTCGGGGGCTGCGCCCCAGCCGACGGTTGGCTGGGGGGTGGCCACGTTTTGCGCGGCCCTCACGTCGTCTTCTGATTTCGCGGCTTCGCCGCGGGGGGATGACGTCATAGTGCCGGTGAGTGGGGGCTGGTCGCGCAGTTCCCCGCGCCCCTTAAGGGGCGCTGCCGAAGCCGGCGGCTTCAAGGCTGCCCTCGCCGCCCTCGCGTCCAGCTCCGCCGTCGACGCCGAGGGAGACCACTGTTCTCCCCGCCGCCCCGCGTCCATCGCCTCGTTGGCCAAGCGGTCCGCGTGCTTGTTCTGCTCGCGGGGGATCCACTCGTAGGTGACCTGGGTGGGCGGGAGGATGCGGGACGCCTCCGCGGCCAGGGGCTTCATGTCCGGGTGCTTGATCTTCCAGCGGCCGGACATCTGCTCGACGACGAGCTTGGAGTCCATGCGGACCCGGACGCGTGCGGTCGGGTCGAGGTCACGGGCCGCCGTCAGGCCCGCGACCAGCCCCCGGTACTCCGCGACATTGTTGGTGGCGATGCCGATGTACTCGGCGCGCTCCACCAGCGTCTCCCCCGTGGTCGCGTCGATGACCACGGAGCCGTAGCCCGCGGGCCCCGGGTTGCCCCGGGAACCGCCGTCGGCCTCGACGATGAACTCCCGCACGCGCCGAACCCCTTACAGGCCGGACTCGGAGGTGCGCACCAGGATGCGGCGGCAGTTCTCGCAGCGCAGCACGGTGTCGGGGGAAGCCTTCTTCACGTCGTTGACCTCGGTGATGTTGAGCTCCAGGCGGCAGCCCTCGCAGCGGCGCTGGTAGAGCCGGGCCGCGCCGACGCCGCCCTGCTGCTCGCGCAGCTTGTCGTAGAGCTTCAGCAGGTCGGCGGGGATGACGCCCGCGATGACCCCGCGCTCCTTGGTCACGGTGGCGGCCTCGTCGTCGAGCTGCTCGAAGGCGGTGCCGCGGCGCGCGGTCGCGTCGTCGATCTTCGACTGGACGGAGGAGACGCGCTCGGTCAGCTCGGCGACCCGCTCCTGGGCGGACTCGCGGCGCTCCATGACCTCGAGGACGACGTCCTCCAGGTCGCCCTGGCGCTTGGCGAGGGAGGTGATCTCGCGCTGGAGGTTCTCCAGGTCCTTGGGGGACGACACGGCACCCGAGTCGAGGCGCTTCTGGTCGCGGACGGCGCGCTGGCGCACCTGGTCCACGTCCTGCTCCGCCTTGGTCTGCTCGCGGGCGCAGTCGCTCTCCTCGGTCGTCGCGGCGACGAGCAGGTCGCGCAGCTGCGTGAGGTCCTTGTTCAGCGACTCGATCTCGGCGTGCTCGGGGAGCGACCTCCGCTTGTGCGCGAGCTGCTGCAGGCGTACGTCGAGGGCCTGGACGTCGAGGAGTCGGATCTGGTCGGCGGGCGCGGCGTTCAGTTGGGGGCTCCTGATGTGTCAGTGATGGAGGCCGCGTGGGCGGTCCAGGGGTCGGTGACCGTCTTGGAGACGTGGACCCTGAGGCCCCATCCCTTCCGGTCGGAGATCTCGTCGAGCTGGGCGGCGGCCAGCTCGCACCAGGGCCACTCGGTGGCCCAGTGCGCCGCGTCGAGCAGTGCGAGAGGACTGTGGGCGCGGGCCTCTGACGCCGGGTGGTGGCGCAGGTCCGCGGTGAGGAAGGCGTCCACGCCGGCGGCGCGTACGTCGTCGAAGAGGCTGTCGCCGGAGCCGCCGCTGACCGCGACGGTCCGTACGAGCGCCTCGGGGTCGCCCGCGACGCGGATGCCCTGCGCGGTGGCGGGCAGCCGCTCGGCGGCGCGTGCGGCGAGTTCGCGGACGGTCAGCGGGTGGTCCAGCTCACAGACGCGGCCCTGGCCCCGGCGGCCTTCGGGGTCGGTGGTGTCCGGCACGAGCGGCCGTACGACACGGAGGTCGAGCGCCCCGGCGAGGGCGTCGCTGACCCCCGGGTCGGCGCGGTCGGCGTTGGTGTGGGCGACGTGCAGCGCGATGTCGTTCTTGATGAGGGTGTGCACGACCCGGCCCTTGAAGGTGTCGGCCGCGACGGTCGTCGTCCCGCGCAGATAGAGCGGATGGTGGGTGACCAGCAGGTTCGCACCCAGCTTCACCGCCTCGTCGACGATGTCCCGGACCGGGTCGACGGCGAACAGGACGCGCGTGACCTCCTGGTCGGGGTCACCGCAGACGGTGCCGACCGCATCCCATCCCTCGGCCCTCTCGGGGGGCCAGAGGGCGTCGAGCGCGGCGATGACTTCAGACAGACGGGGCACGGGGAAAGGCTACCTGGCTTACGTCCGTGCCCGACCGGTCGCGGGCCACTGGACCAGGGCCACGGCTCCGCTGCCCCGCGTCCCGGGCACCGGACGGCTCGCGTCCCCGGCGACGGGCGGCTCGCGTCCCGGGCGACGTACGGCTTGCGCCCCGAACGCCGGACGGCCCGCGGCCCTCGCCCTCCCCCACCCCTGCCTCCCCACCACCGTTCAGCACATCCGCCCCCGTTTCCACAGGCGAATCCCGACATGGCCACCCTTATGTGTGAAGCGGCAGCCCGTCGGTCCCCCGTCTGTGCGTGCGAAAACTAGCTTCGTCGCCGGAGGTGACCGAACGATGACGGCCTGTGCGACGGAGCCCGCGGTGGAGGACGAGAACGAGAACGAGTGGACCGCCGGCCCCGCCTGCGTGATCACCGCTGACGGCACGTACGCGGCACGCCTCGCCCTCGACGGCGAGTCCTGGTACCCGGAGCGCTGGACGCTGGACGGCCCCGAGCCCTACGCCGTACCGCTGCCCGCCCATCAGCCGGAGGAGCCCGGCACGGAGGTTCTGCCGCTGACCGACGGAAGGGTGCTGATCCACCGCGTGGCGGGCGGACGGCACGTCTTCTCTCTGCTGTACCCGACCGGGCCCGGCACCGGCGAGCTGCCGCTCGGCGCGGTGGAGTGCCCCGACGAGGGCACCCGGCTGCGACTGCTGCCGCCCGCGCCGGGCGGGGAGCGCGCATACGCCATCGCCGTGGGCCGTGGCTCCACGGCGGTGTGGCTGGTGGCGGGCGGCGCGTTCGGCCCCGAACACGTGGCGGAGGTGCCGGGCCACTGCTCGGGTGGGGTGTGGCTGGACGGCACGGGTCGGCTGCTGGCCCTGGACCGTGCCCAGGGCGGCCGCACGAAGACCGTGGTGGTGGACCTGGAGCGCGGTGGCGAGATGTCACCGCTCCTCCAGATCGCCGAGCACAGCAACGACCGTCTGCTCCTCGCGGACGCCGACAGCGGGCTTCTCCTCATCCGCTCCGACGCCCCGTCGCCCGGCCACGACCGCCTCGGCTGGGGCGTCATCGGCTCCACCTTGCCGATCCGCTTCCCGGAGTGCCTGCACGCGACGGACTGTGCGGTGACCCCCTTCGCGATCCAGCCGGGCCAGGTCCTCACCCCGGAGAGCTGCGCGGTCGCCCTGCGCATCGACGGCCCGGCGGGCACCTGGCTGGGCCTCTGGCGCCCCGCCGAACGCCAGGTGCACCATCTCCCGGCCCCCGAGGGCTGGCTGGCGGGCACCGGCCTGTGGACCAGAGAGGGGGTGCTCCAACTGCCGTACGCGACGGGGGCGGTGCCGTGCGGGGTGGCGCGGGTGGGAGCACCGAGGAGGACGGGGGAGCCGGACCGCACCACGGATCCGGCTCCCCCGGAGCGCCCACCGGCACGACCGGTACCCCTCCAACAGGCCCCGCTCCAGGGACGGGTGATCCAGACCCCGGGTCCGCACCACTCAGCCCGTCCGGCGCTTGAGGACGAGGCCGTTCAGGCCGACAGCGGGGGCGAAACACATAACGGCTCCGCCACGGACCCGTCACCCACCGACTCCCCCGCCATGACCGCCAGTTAGAATCCCCCGGCTGTAAGAAGGATCTTGCATACGGGGTGAACACGTCACATGAGCGACATCAGCACAATGGAAGCGCCGGGCACCGACACCTACCGGGTTCAGGCCGAAGGCCACGGCAGACACCGCGGCCAGGTCTCCGGCCAGGAGGTCTCCGCACCTGACGCCGAGGCGGCGCCCCACGGCCGCCACCGCAAGCCGTCCGACCAGGACATGTCGGCTTGACGGCACGCAGAACCGGTACGGCCCCGCTCGCGCCATGGCGAGCGGGGCCGTTCTGTCAGGGTGCTCAGCGGGGAGAGTCAGCCTGGTCCCGCTTGAGCCCGAGCACCTCCACCGCCGCGAACGTCTCCCCCTTCGGCCGCTCCGCGTAGTGCGGGGTGAGCAGTGCGTCCAGTTCGTCGTACGTGAAGACGTCCTGCTTGGTGTCGAACTTCTCCTGGACGCGGGGGCGTTCGACGATCGCGACCATGCCGCCGTGCACGACGAGGAGCTGCCCGTTGACGTGCGCGGCGGCGGGCGAGGCCAAGTAGCCGACGAGCGGGGCGACATGTTCGGGCGCGAGGGGGTCGAGGCCTTCCTCCGGCTGCCCGAAGCCGGCGAAGACGTCCTCGGTCATACGGGTCCGGGCGCGCGGGCAGATGACGTTCGCCGTCACGCCGTACTTCGCGAGGGCCAGCGCGGTCGAGGTCGTCAGCCCGACGATTCCGCCTTTCGCCGCCGCGTAGTTGGGCTGGCCGGCCGATCCCGCGAGGAACGCCTCCGACGAGGTGTTCACGATCCGCCCGTACACGGGCCCGTCGACCGCCTTGGAACGGGCCCGCCAGTGCACGGACGCGAAGTGGGTCGTGTTGAAGTGGCCTTTCAGATGCACCCGGACGACCGAGTCCCACTCGTCCTCGGTCATCGAGAAGACCATCCGGTCGCGGAGAATGCCCGCGTTGTTGACCAGGATGTCGAGCTTCCCGAACTCGGTGACCGCCAACTCGACCAGTGCGCCGGCCTGTTCGTGGTCGGCGACGTCCCCGGTGTGGGCGACGGCCCGGCCGCCCGCCGCGCGGATCTCGGCGGCGACCTCCTCGGCGGGCGTGGCCGACGCCGCGCCGGAACCGTCCCGCCCGGGCTGCCCGAAGTCGTTGACGACGACGGCCGCGCCCAGCCGGCCCAGTTCCAGCGCCTCGGCCCGTCCGAGCCCGCGCCCCGCGCCGGTGACGATCGCGGTCAGCCCTTCAAGTGGCAGTGACATCAGGGTCCTTAGCGGTTGCGGAGCCGTTGTGGGAGGGGTTCAGATCTCGATGCAGGTACGCAGGGCGGTGCCCGTACGCATCTGGTCGAGGGCCTCGTTGATCTCGGCGAGCGGCACCCGGTGGGTGATCAGGCCCTCCAGGTCGATGCGGCCAGCCCGCCACAGGGCGACGGTCCGCTCGTACGACCGCAGGACGTCTCCGCCGCCGTACATCGAGGGCAGGATCCGCTTCTCGTCGAAGAACAGCTCGAACATGTTGAGCTGGAGGAAGTCGTCCATGGCGCCCGCGCCGACGACGACGAGCGTGCCGCCGCGCCGGGTGTTGTCGTACGCCGTGCGGGCGGTGGCGGACTTGCCGACGACCTCGAAGACGTAGTCGAAGCCCTCGCCGCCGGTCACCGACTGCTTGGCGTCGGCGAGTTGGTCCGGTGAGACCGCCTTCGTGGCGCCGAACCTGAGCGCGGCCTCGCGGCGTGAGGCGACCGGGTCGACGGCGACGATCTCGGCGGCGCCCTTGAGCCGGGCGCCCTGGATCGCGGAGATGCCGACGCCTCCGCAGCCGATGACGGCGACCGACGAACCGGCTTCCACGTCGGCGGTGTTGAGCGCGGCGCCCAGTCCGGTCGTCACCCCGCAGCCGATCAGGGCCGCGATGTCGAAGGGCACGTCGTCGGGGATGGGGACCGCGCAGCCGGCGTCGACCACGACTTCCTCAGCGAAGGTGCCCGTGCCCGCGAAGCCGAAGACGTCTCCGCCGGGGCGCCTGAAGTTGGGTGTGCCCGCGTTCATGAAGCCGGCCAGGCACAGTTCGGTCTGGCCGCGCTTGCAGGCGGGACAGATGCCGCAGGCCGGCAGCCAGCAGACGACGACCCGGTCGCCGGGCTTCAAGTGGCTGACCCCGTCGCCGACTTCGAGGATCTCGCCGGCGCCCTCGTGGCCGGGCACGAACGGCGCGGGCTGCGGCAGTACGCCGCTCATCGCGGACAGGTCCGAGTGGCACAGCCCGGTGGCCCGCACCCGGACCCGCACCCTGCCGGGCCCGAAGCCCACCGCCTCGACGTCGTCGTGGACTTCGAGCTTGTCCTGGCCTATCTCGTGCTGTACGGCTGCGCGCATGGTGCGGCTCCCCTCAGAAGGTGCGTACGGACGTCAGGCGTGCTCAACGATGGTGTCGGCGAGGACCGGCGCGTCGTCCCGTTCGACCGCGCTCACCGCCACCTGGACCCGGCCGTCCCGCCGCCACATCCGGATGCGCAGGGTCTCGCCGGGGAAGACGACACCGGCGAAGCGCGTGGTGTAGGAGCGGACGCGGGACACATCACCGCCGAGCACCGTGTCGACGACGGCCTTGAGCGTCATGCCGTAGGTGCACAGCCCGTGCAGGATCGGCCGGTCGAACCCGGCGAGCTTGGCGAACTCGGGGTCGGCGTGGAGCGGGTTCCAGTCGCCGGAGAGCCGGTAGAGCAGGGCCTGGTCCTCGCGAACCGGGCGCTCGACGGTCTTGTCCGGCGGGCCTGTCGGTGCTTCGAGGCGGGTGGAGGGGCCCCGGTCGCCGCCCCAGCCGCCTTCTCCCCGTACGAAGATCTGGGCGTCGTTCGTCCACAACGGGCCGTCGGCGTCGGCCACTTCGGTGCGCATCACGAGGATCGCGGCCTTGCCCTTGTCGTACACGGCGGCGATGCGCCCGGTGGCGGTCGCCTTGCCCTCGACGGGGATCGGGCGGTGCAGCTCGATGGTCTGGCCGCCGTGCAGGACGTGTGCGAGGTCGACGTCGACGCCGGGCATGGACAGGCCGCTGATCACGCCCGGTGAGCCCGCGCCCGCGACGGTGGCGAAGCTGGGCAGGACGTGCAGCCTGGATTCGAGGGTGTAGCGCAGCTCGTCGGGGTCGGTCGCGGGGCTCCGCCTGTCGGGATTCGCACCCGCGCCGAGGCCCAGGTGGTAGAGCTGGACGTCCTTGTGACTCCAGGCGATCTCCCCGGTCCGTGGCTCGGCGGCGACGGCCTTGGCGGCGTCAATGGGCATGGGGCTCCTGATCAGTAGGGCCTGAGACCTCGGTGCGGCCGTCCGCACCGTCGGTCGCACCGAGGTCGACACTGGGCCGGGGAACCCGCCCGTTCTAGAACGCGTTCCAGTCCGGCGAACCCTTGTATAGCCCAGCGCTCAGCACTTGTGAAGACTACTGACGCTATGTCAGATCCGAACCCCTGGCGCCCAGCGGATCCACGGATCCGCGCCCAGCGTCGGCAGGGCCGTGACATTTGTCCCGCCCGATTCCGTACAAGTGCGTCTGCCGGACCCCCGCCCCCGCTTCGTAGCGTCGTACCCATGACGAAGACGACTGGGACACCGCCCGCCGTGTCCTTCACGGGGGCGGTCAAGACCTTCGGCGCGGTGCGCGCCGTGGACGGCATCGGCCTGGAGATGGCGGTCGGCGAGACGGTGGCGCTGCTCGGCCGCAACGGAGCGGGCAAGTCGACGGCGATCTCCCTGCTCCTCGGCCTGAACGAGCCCGACGAGGGCTCGGTCGCGCTCTTCGGCGGCCGTCCGGAGGAGGCGGTGCGTGCCGGGCGGGTCGGCGCGATGCTCCAGGAGGCGCGGCCGGTGCCCCGCGTCACCGTGCGGGAACTGGTCTCCTTCGTGGCCGGGCGCTACCCGGCGCCGCTGCCGGTGGCCGAGGTGCTGGAGCTCGCGGGCATCGCGGAGCTGGCGGGGCGGCGCGTCGACCGGCTCTCCGGCGGGCAGGCACAGCGGGTGCGGTTCGCCCTCGCGCTGGCCGGGAACCCCGCGCTGATCGTGCTCGACGAGCCGACCGCCGCGCTGGACGTGGAGGCGCGGCACTCCTTCTGGACGTCGATGCGGGCATACGCGCGCCGTGGCCACACGGTGCTCTTCTCCACGCACTACCTGGAGGAGGCCGACGCGCACGCCGACCGGATCGTCGTCATCGACCGCGGCCGGATCGTCGCCGACGGCACCGGCGAGCAGCTCAAGCGGTCGGTGGGCGGCAACCTGGTCTCCTTCGACCTGGCGGGCCGTGGCACGGAGGGCCTCGCGCTGCTGCCCGGCGTGGTGTCGGTGGAGGTGCGCGGGGAGCGGGCCCGGCTGCGTACGGACGACTCGGACGCGACGGTGATCGCGCTGGCCGGGCGCGGAGCGATACGCGGCCTGGAGGTCGTACCGGCCTCCCTGGACGACGCGTTCCTGGCGCTGACCTCATCTGTTCTGGAGACGGTGTGATGCTGGACTATCTGCGGCTCGAAGTGCGCCGGACGCTGCGTGACACCGGCTTCGTGATCGGCGGCATCGCGATGCCGGTGATGATGTACCTCCTCTTCACCAACCTCGGTGGTGGCGACGACGACGGCGGCTGGAAGACCGCCTCGATGGTCGGGATGGCGGCGTACGGAGCGGTCGGCTCGGCGCTCAACACCGGGGGCGGGGTCGCCGAGGACAAGGGGATCGGCTGGCTGCGGCAGCTGCGGGTGACGCCGATGACGCCGCGCGAGGTGGTGCTGGGGCGGGCGCTGACCGGCTCGGTGACCGTACTGCCCGCGATCGCCGCGGTGCTGGCGGCGGGCGGTCTGGTCAACGGCGTGCGCCTGGACGTCTGGCAGTGGGCGGCGATCACGGTGCTGCTGTGGCTCGGCTCCCTCCCCTTCACGCTGCTGGGCCTCGGCAACGGCTACCGGCTGACCGCGCAGACGACGGGGGTCGCGAACATGGTGTGCAACCTGGGGCTTTCGGTGGTGGGCGGCCTGTGGTTCCCGCTCGCCCTGTTCCCCGGCTGGCTGCGCTCCCTGTCGGCGTACACCCCCACGAACCGCTTCGCGCAGCTGGGTGTGTCGGTCGCGGACGGCCACGCTCCGGCGCTCGGCGCGGTGGTGGTGCTTACGGCCTGGCTGCTGGCGTTCGGTTTCTACGCCGTGGTCTCCTACCGTCGGTCCGCACGGACCGTCTGAACGGGGAGCGGGACATGTCCTGGATACGAGAGGTCACCTGCCAGGTACGGCAGTGGCAGACGGCGCGGGCACGCTGGAGGGCCGACATGGAGCGCTTCAAGGCCGAGCAGCGGGCCGCCCGCAAAAGCGGCGGGAAGATGCCCGAGAATCCGGGTCCGCCGCCCACCGGTTTCGCGCTGCTGCCGTGGCTGCTGATGGGGATGGGCGCGTTCTCCAACCTCCTCCAGGGCGAGACCCCGAACCCCTGGGTCGGCGGCCTGGGTCTGCTCACCTTCAACTCCCTGTACATCTATGTGACGTTCCGCGCCTTCCTGAAGCAGACGCGCGAGGCCCGCTCCACCCGGCTGGCGCTCGTCCTGATGGGCCTGGTCACCAGCGGGCTGGCCCTCGGGTACGGCGGCAGCTGGCTGTACTTCTTCCCGCTGCTCGGGCTGGCCACCGGGGCCGTGCTGCGGGGCCCGCGGCTCGGTCAGATCGGCCTCGGCGTGACCGCGCTCGCGGCGGTGGTCTCCTTCTACCGGGCAGGCTGGGACGCGGTGAACGTCGCCTACGGCACCTTCCTGTCGACGATGGTGACGGCCGCGATCCTCTCCCTCTCCGAGGCCGTACGCGAACTGCGCGCGGCCCGCGAGGAGTTGGCGCGCCGTGCCGTCGAGAAGGAACGGCTGCGCTTCTCCCGCGATCTGCACGACCTGCTGGGCCACACGCTCTCCGTCATCGTGGTGAAGTCGGAGGCGGCCCGCCGGCTGGCCCACCGTGACCTGGACGCGGCCCTCGTCCAGGTCACGGACATCGAGTCGGTCGGCCGCCAGGCCCTCACGGAGATCCGCGAGGCGGTCACCGGCTACCGCGAGGGCAGCCTCGCCACGGAACTGGACGGCGCCCGTTCGGCGTTGTCGGCGGTGGGCGTCGAGCCGGTCGTACGGCAGTCGGGGCCGCCGCTCGTCCCCCAGACCGAGGCGCTGCTGGGCTGGGTGGTCCGCGAGGCGGTCACCAATGTCGTACGGCACAGTGGCGCGACCCGCTGCGAGATCACGCTGGACGGCACCCCGGACCGCGTCCGTCTGACGATCACGGACGACGGAGACGGGAACGGGAACGGGAACGGGGACGGGGACGGGAACGGAGATGGGGGCGGGGACGGCGCACCCTCCGCGTCGTCCATGTCGTCCGCGCTGGGCATCGGCGGGACGGGCCTGAAGGGCCTGACCGAACGCCTCACGGCGGCGGGCGGGTCCCTGCGGGCCGGCCCGTCGCCGCGCGGCGGCTTCACGGTCACCGCCGAACTCCCCGTGGAGGGTCAACTCCCCGCGGAACCGGCGGAACTGTCGGTCCTCTAAGGCGCCCAGGGCGCGGTGACGACCCAGCTCACATCGTCCGTCCACGAGGTGGCGCTGTCCCAGGTGTTCGAACCGCCGTTACTCGCTATGTAGACGTTGTAGTTGTAGTGGCGGATGAACCTCGTCGGATAGTTGTACGACGCGAACGAGTACCCCGTGCCGCTCTTGCCCGTCTGTGGACAGAAGGTGGCGTCGGATCTGAACTGCGCCGTGCCGACCATGGGTTGTCGGTAGAGCTGGTAGTTGTAGTGCCGCAGGAAGTCGCCCGGGTAGTTCCGCGACTCGAAGGAGACGCAGGAGCTGCCGGCTCCGGCGGCGAGGGCCCGGCGCACGATCCAGGTGGCGTCGCTCTTGTCGAGCGTCGAGCTGCTGGACGTGATCGCCGAGACGACCGCCGCGTTGTTCTGGTGGCGGATGTAGTCGGTCGTGCAGCACGAGGTCGTCGCGCGCAGCGAGATCTCCGAACCCGCCGTCAGTGAGCCGGTGCTGCCGGTGGAGCCGCCGTAGCCGACGGAGACGATGTTGGCCTGCACGGAGTTGTCGGCGGCGTCCGTCGGGATGCCCGAGGTCATGACGCCCTCGAAGAAGGAGCCGATGGAGCCGTTGCTGTTGTCGCCGCCGGTGCCCAGGACGATCGCGCCCTCCTGATGCATGGGCGAGTAACCACTGGTGGTGGGTTCACCCCCGGAATAGGTGGTCGTCAGACTCCCCGATTGGGCATTGCCGTATTTCAGCGCGAAATGGTCCTGACCGTTGTTCTTCAGCAGCGCGGTCACGAACGGCATCGCACCGGTGCCGGTGTTCGACGAGTTCTTGCTGTAACCGGAGTCCGACTGGAACAGCCCGTTCTCCAGGTCGGCCTGCACCCAGGGGCCCCCGCCGTAGCAGGGCGAGAACCAGCACTCGGTACCGAAGTTGATCGCGTCCATGTGGCCGTTGCCGGTGTCCTGATTGTTGGTCTCGGCGTTGCCGTAGTCGAAGCAGCAGCTGCCGTTCACATGGGTGCCGGAGGTCACCATGTACATCCCCTCGGCCTGCCCGTTGACCGCGACGCCCGATGTCGAGTTGTCCCGGTAGCCCATGCCGGCCGAGATCTCCAGCCCGTAGACCTGGTGCCCGCCGGCCGTGACCGGCAGGGCGTCCGCGGGCGCGCCGACATCGGCCGCGCCGGCACCGCCGGCGCCCTCGACGGTGAGGTCGTTGTGGCGCGACGACTGGTCGTAGATCTTGGTGATGATGCAGGTGGTGCCGGTACAGAAGGAGTCCTGCGCCGCGGCGTTGGCGTAACCTCCGGCGGCCAGGAGACCGATGTCGAGGGTGGCGCTGTCGGAGGCGCGCTGCACTTGGTACAGCGAGCCGTTGTACGACGAGTAGAGCGCTCTGACGAGGCTGTGCGCGGCGACACAGGGCGTGCCCGCGGTGGCGTAGAGGTCGCAGGGGAGCGAGCCGGCGGCCGCGGCCTGCGGCGCGCCGAGGCCGATCGAGAGGCCGACGGCGAGCGCGAGGGTCGCGAACCCCGACAGCACGGACAGGGCGGTTCTTCTGAGGCGTTGTGATCGCGAGCGCCATAACTTCAAGAACACGGTGCACCTCTTCCGTTCCTGGTAGGCAGTGCGGGTGGACAGTGCGAGCAGGCGGTGCGGGTACGCAGTGCAGGTAGGCAGTGCAGGCAGACAGTGCGGGCACTTTGCCGAAATACCGAACGCCGTTCGGTCGAAATGCCGAACCATATCTCGGTCGAAATGTCGAACATTTACGGAACTTGGACCGGCACAGGAATGGCAAAGGTGGCCGCTGAATGCCGACCCGATTGTTTTCCCGGAGTCAGAGGCCGTCAAGACTCGCGGAGCCGAATAAGGACGACTCTTTAATTACCCGCCACAGCAAGCACTCCAAGCGGTCGCGTCCGCCCCCGCGCCTTACGCTTGGCCCCGTGAACGAGATGCCCCGGGATCACCGGCCCGCCAAGTCCATTCGTGTCCTGCTCGCCGAGGACCAGGGAATGATGCGGGGCGCGCTCGCTCTGCTGCTCGGGATGGAGGCGGACATCGAGGTGGTCGCGCAGGTGTCCGCGGGAGACGCGATCGTGGACGCGGCACTGACGCATCGGCCTGATGTGGCCCTCCTGGACATCGAGTTGCCCGGTATGAGCGGGCTGGACGCGGCGGCCGAACTGCGGAACGAGGCGCCCGACTGCCGGGTGCTGATCCTCACCACCTTCGGGCGGCCCGGGTATCTGCGCCGGGCCATGGAGGCGGGCGCCGCGGGGTTCCTGGTCAAGGACGGGCCCGTGGAGGAGTTGGCCGAGGCGATCCGGCGGGTGCTGACCGGGGAGACCGTCATCGATCCGGCGCTCGCCGCGGCCGCGTTGAGCGCTGGGCCCAATCCGCTCACCGGTCGCGAGTGCGATGTGCTCAAGGCTTCCGTGGACGGTGCCACCGTCGCCGACATCGCGACGAAGCTTCACCTCTCCGAGTCGACGGTCCGCAACTACCTCTCTTCGGCGATCGGCAAGACAGGGACCCGCAACCGTATGGAGGCGATGCGGGAGGCACGTCAGCAGGGGTGGTTGTAGCTGTCGGGGGCTCGGGCCTGGTTTTTCGCCCCCGCCGCCGCTACCCGTCCCATCCCGTTCCTGGGGCTCCGCCCCAGACCCCGTGGGTTGTGTTTTGGCTGCGGGTGGGTGGGGGTTGCTCGCGCAGTTCCCCGCGCCCCTTAAGGGGCGCGGGGAACTGCGCAATCTTTTCAACCCCCGTCACCCCGAAGCCGCCGCCGACTTGAACACCTTGCCCTCCGGGGCCAGGCACACGAACCAGTTGGTCGGGGAGCCCTTGGCCTGGCGGATCATGGGCTTGAAGTCCCAGCTGAAGCCGGCGCCCTTGGGGGCCATGGGGACGATGGTCGTCGAGCCGTCGTTCCAGGTGCAGGTGACCTGTCGGGTGGTCGGGGAGACATCGCCGATCACGAGCCGGTTGCGCGAGCCGGCCGTGCCCTGCTTGCCCGTGTGCAGCGGCATCGCGCCGGAGACGAGGTACTCGCCCGGGTTGGAATCGCTCCGGTCGAACTGGCCCTCCATCACCGCCGTCGTCGTGACATCGCCCACGATCAGGTGCACGAAGTACCAGTCGCTGCCGATCAGGTCCTTGGCCTTGGTCACTCCCACCGGATGCACCCGGTACTCATCCATCGCGGCATGCTGGCGCTCCGCCTCCGCCTCGTTCTTCGGCGCCCCCCACACGTCGAGGGTGACGCTCCAGTCCTTGCCGTTCTCCCGTGCGCTCGCCAGCGTGGTCCGCTGCGGCGCGTACACATGCCGCTGCTCGGCCGTCGGCGGGCGGGTGGCGGCCGGGGCGACCTGCTTGCCGTCGCCGCCGGTCACCCCGGCCAGCGCCAGCGTCCCCGTCGATCCGGCGATCACCAGGGCCGCGGCGGCCGCGACCGCCCAGCGGCGGGCCTTGCGGCGGCGGCCGCCGCGGACCACCGCCTGGTAGGGGGCTATGCCGATCTCGACCTCGTCCGCGGCCTCGGCCAGCAGGAGGGCGATGTCCCTGTGTGTCGCCATGTCGTGGTTCGTCTCCCGGTCCGCGCTCATCACTTCCGCCCTCCGTGCGTCACCATCTCGGCCAGGCCAGGTATGGCGCGGAGCTTCGCGATCCCCTTGGCCGCGTTGCTCTTCACCGCGCCCACCGAGCAGCCCATCGCCTCCGCCACCTGGCTCTCGCTCAGGTCCTCCCAGTAGCGAAGGACCACCGCTTCGCGCTGCCGCGCGGGCAGTTGGGCGAGCGCCTTCAGCAGCGCGCTGCGGTCGTCGGCCTGGGCGATCCGGTCACCGCTGTCGGGCAGCTCGTGGGTGAGGCCCGAGTCGTCCTTCGGTGCGAGGAACTCCTTGAGTTTTCTGCGGTGCTTGCGGGCATGCCCGTTGATCATCACCCGCCGTACATACGCCTCCGGGTCGTCGGCGGCACCGACCCTGCGCCAGGCCACGTACACCTGCTCCAGCGTCGACTGGACCAGGTCCTCCGCGGCGTGCTGCTCCCCCGCGAGGAGAAATGCCGTACGCATCAACCGCGGCCAGCGGCCGATGACAAAGCTCTGGAACTCCTCGTCCCGAGCCTGCTTCCGATCCCCCATGGGCACCTCCTAGATGTCTAAAGGAGTCCGCGAGGGTCTCATTTCGTTGCCTCAGCCCCGGGAAAGTCCAGAAATCTTTCGCGGCAGCCACACCAGCATCAACACCGTCCCGCCGAGCAGGACGAAGCCTCCCGTACGGAAGGCCAGCGCGTACCCCGCGGTCAGCGCCTCCGCCGACGAGCTGCCCGCCGTACGGGCCGCCGCGATCGTGGACATGATGGCGAGCCCGAGCGAACCGCCCATCACCCGCGAGGTGTTGACCAGCCCCGACACCAGCCCGGCGTCCCCCGGAGCCGCGCCCGAGGTGGCGAGCGCGGCCAGCGGTGTCGCGGACAGGCCCGCGCCCGCCATCATCAGGATCCCTGGGAGCATGATCGCGGTGACGTACGAGCCGTCCGCGGTCATCGTGGACTGCCAGCCGAAGCCGACGGCGGCCACCAGCGTGCCGAGCACCGCCACGTTGCGTGCCCCGATCACCGGCATGAAGCGGGGCGCCGCCTTCGAGCCGAGGACCACTGCCAGCGAGCTCGGCACCACGGCGAGCCCGGCTGCCAACGGCGAGTAGCCGAGCACGTTCTGCGCGTATAGCGACATGAAGAGCCACATGCAGAACATCGCGGAGCCGCACACGAAATTGGCCGCGTTCGCCGACGACACCGACCGCAGCCGCAGCAGCTTCAACGGCATCAGGGGCGCCTTCGTCCGCGACTCGACGACGAGGAACAAGGCGATGAGCGCGAGCCCGGCACACAGCGGCACCAGCGTCTCCGACGCCGCCCACCCTTCGGCCTCCGTCTGCACGATCCCGTACGCCAGTGCCGCGAGCCCCGCCGTCACCAGCAGCGCGCCCGGCAGGTCGAGCCGTCGCCCGTCCCCGGCCCTGCTCTCCACGAGCCACCGCGCGGCAGCCGTCAGCACCACCGCGCCGACCGGCACGTTGATGAGCAGCACCCATCGCCACGACAGGCCGTCGACGAGCAGCCCGCCGACCAGCCCGCCCGCCGCGCCGCCCCCGGCGCCGACGGCGGTCCACGTCGCGATGGCCCGCGCGCGTGCGGCGCCCTCCGGGACGGCCGACGTCACGATCGTCAGCGTCGAGGGCGCGAGCACGGCGGCCCCCAGCCCCTGTACGGCCCGCGCGACGAGCAGTTCCCAGCCCTCCTGGGCGACCCCGCCGCCGAGCGAGGCCAGCGTGAACAGCGCGAGCCCCACTAGGAACATCCGCTTGCGCCCGTACAGGTCACCGGCGCGCCCGCCGAGCAGCATGAACCCGGCGAAGGCGATCGAGTACGCGTTCACCACCCATTGCAGCCCCGCCTCGCTCAGCCCTAGGTCGGTCCGCATGGACGGCAGCGCCACATTGACGACGGACACGTCCAGCACGACGAGGAACTGTCCGGCGCACGCGAGCGCGACCACCGCCCACAGGGGCGGGGCGTTACGTCCGGATATGAATCTTCGGGTGTCTTCAGCGGCTCGGAGCATGCGTGTCATGCTCTCAACCGTCTTACGCCCCTTGCATCGGGATTTCGCCGCACGCGCCCGTGGGCCAGGAGACCTAGGTCCCGAGAGTCACGGACAGCGGCGGCGGCGCTGTCAGGCCCCCGCCCGGGCCAGCAGCGTCACCACCGCCGCCCCGCCCAGCCCGATGTTGTGCGCGAGCCCGACCCGCGCGTCCGCCACCTGCCGTGGCCCCGCCTCTCCCCTCAACTGCCATACCAGCTCGGCCACTTGGGCGATACCGGTCGCCCCGAGCGGATGCCCCTTGGAGATCAGCCCGCCCGACGGGTTCACCACCCACCGTCCGCCGTACGTCGTGGCACCCGACTCGACGAGCTTGCCGGACTCCCCCTCCCCGCACATGCCGAGCGCCTCGTACGTCAGCAGCTCGTTGACGGAGAAGCAGTCGTGCAGTTCTACGACGTCCACGTCCTCGATGCCGAGTCCGGACCGCTCGTACACCTGGCGCGCGGCCTCCCGCGACATCGGCTGTCCGACGACGTCGACGCACGAGCCGGACGCGAAGGACTCCTCGGTGTCGGTGGTCATCGCCTGCGCGACGATCTCGACCGCTCGCTCCCCCAACTCGTGCCGCTCGACGAACCGTTCGGACACCACGACAGCGGCCGCCGCCCCGTCCGAGGTCGGTGAGCACTGGAGCTTGGTCAGCGGCCGGTGGACGGTCCGGGCGGCGAGGATCTCGTCGACGGAGTACACGTCCTGGAACTGGGCGTACGGGTTGTTCGCCGAGTGCCGGTGGTTCTTGGCGCCGACGGCTGCCAGCTGGGCTTCCGTGGTCCCGTACTTCTCCATGTGTTCGCGCGCCGCGTCACCGAAGATCTGCGCGGTGGGCGGGGACATCTCGAAGCCGTGCCGGGCGGCCATGATCCCGTAGTGCCGCGCGACGGGTGAGGTCTGGAAGTCTCCTCCGTCGGCGCCTCCCCCGAGCGCGCCCCGCTTCATCTTCTCGAACCCCAGCGCGAGTACGCAGTCCGAGATCCCGCCCTCGACGAACTGTCGGGCCAGCATCAGCGCGCTCGCCCCGGTCGCGCAGTTGTTGTTGACGTTGTAGACGGGCACGCCGGTCAGGCCCAGTTCGTAGGCGGCGCGCTGGCCCGCGGTGGAGGCCTGGAAGCAGTAGCCGACGGGGACCTGCTCGACGAGGTCGTACGAAATCCCGCTGTCGGCAAGGGCGTTGGTCCCCGCTTCCTTCACCATGTCCCAGTACTGCCACTCCCGGGTCTCGGGCTTCTCGAACTTGGTCATCCCGACCCCGACGACGTACGCCTTCATGGCACTCACTCCTAGTCTCGCGGCAGGCCGAGGATGCGCTCGGCGACGACATTGAGCTGGACCTGGGTGGTGCCGCCCGCGATGGTCAGGCAGCGGGAGAGCAGGAAGCCGTGCACGGCGCGCTCGCCGGCGCCCTCCTGCAACGCGCCTGCGGGGCCCAGAAGTTCGAGGCCGAGCTCGGCGACCTTCTGCTGGTGCGCGGTCTGCACCAGCTTCCGCACGGAGGCGCCCGCGCCCGGTTCGGCGCCGGACACCTGCCGCAGGGTCGTACGCAGCCCGATGCAGGCCAGCGCGTGCGCCTCGGCGAGGAGCGCCCCCAGACGCGCTCCCTCGATCTCGTCGGCCCGCGCGATCAGTGCCTCCAGACCGGTGTCGAAGGTCAACTGGTCGGCCATGTGCACGCGTTCGTTGCCGAGCGTGTTGCGGGCGACGCGCCAGCCGTCGTCGATCTCGCCGACGACCGCGTCGGCGGGCAGCAACACGTCGTCGAAGTAGACCTCGTTGAAGAGGGAGTCGCCGGTGATCTCCTTCAGGGGACGGATGTCGATGCCGTCCGTGTTCTTCATGTCGACGACGAAATAGGTGAGCCCCTTGTGCTTGGGCGCCGCCGGATTCGTGCGCGCGAGGAGGATCCCGTAGTCGGCCCACTGTGCCGCGCTCGTCCACACCTTCTGCCCGTTGACCCGCCAGCGCCCGTCGTCGGTCCGCTCGGCCCGGGTGCGCAGGGAGGCGAGGTCGGACCCGGCGCCCGGCTCCGAGAAGAGCTGGCACCACAGGAGGTCCCCGCGCAGGGTGGGCAGCAGATGGTGCTCCCGCTGCCGGTCGGTGCCGTAGGCGACGAGGGACGGCACGACCCAGGTGGCGATCCCCAGCTCACTGATCCGTACCTCCGCCGCCGCCAACTCCTGCTGTACGGCGAGCTGTTGGACGGGCCCGGCGCCGAGTCCGTACGGCGGGGGCAGATGCGGGGCGGCGTACCCCGTGGGCGCCAGCAGCCGCCGTACGGCCGCCGGATCGAGCCCACGCGCACCCTCGATGACCTCGCGGGCCTCCGCCCGGTACGCGGACGCCTCCTCCGGCAGCTCCAGGCGCAGCTCCCGCCGTACGCCGCCTCGCGCGAGCCGGGCGGCCCGCCGCAGGTGTGTGTCCCCGGCCCCGAACAGCTGCCGTGCCACGATCGCCCGGCGCAGATACAGATGGGCGTCGTGCTCCCAGGTGAACCCGATGCCGCCGAGGATCTGGACGCAGTCCTTGGCGCAGGAGTACGCGGCGTCGAGAGCGGTACCGGCGGCGAGGGACGCCACCAACTCCCGTACGGCCACCGATTCCCGTACGGCCGCCAACTCCTTCGCACCGGAGGCACCGGAGGCCTCTTGAGCCGCCCGTGCCGCGTCCCACGTCAGCGCCCGCGCCTGTTCGAGCCGTACGAGCATGTCGGCGCACAGGTGCTTCACGCCCTGGAAGTGGCCGATGGGCCGGCCGAACTGTTCGCGGACCTTGGCGTACTCTGCGGCGGTGTGCAGCGCCCACGCGGCGGTGCCGCAGGCGTCCGCGGCGAGGAGGACGGCGGCGAGGTCGCGGACCAGGGCCGGGTCGACGGCGAGGACGCGGTCGGCGGGGACCCGCACGTCGTCCGCCCGGACCTCGGCGGTCGCCCGCGTCGGATCGGCGCTCTCGTGGGGGCGTACGACGAGATCGGCGGCGTCGACGGCGAGCCATACGGTGTCGCCGCCGGACGAGGCGGCGAGCACGAGCACGTCCGCGTCGGCGCCCGACAGCACGGGCGGCGCCGTCCCGTCGAGCACGTATCCGCCGTCCGTCGCGACGGCGGCCAGGGAGCCCGGACCGAACGCCACGGCACCGATACGCTCCCCGCACCCCAGGGCCCGTACGAGATCGTCCGCCCCGGCCAGGACCACCGACGCCAGCACGCTCGCCAGATACGGCCCCGGCAGCGCGGCCCGCGCGGCCTCCTCCACGACGACGGCGAGGTCGACGAGGTCGCCGCCGCCACCGCCGTACGCCTCCGGAAGGTGCACGGCGAGCAGGCCCTGCGCGGCGAGTGCGTCCCAGTAGGCGGGTCTGCCGCCGCCCGGTGCGTCGAGCAGTTTGCGGACCTCCTCGGGTGGCACGGCGCGGGTGGTCCAGCCGCGTACGGCCTCGGCCAGTTCCCGCTGCTCCGGTGTGGTCCCGATGCCCATGCGCGCCTCCCCAAGGCCCAAGGTGCGCGTCAGACTAGAACACGTTTCATTCTGACGGTAGGTCAGATACCCATGAGAGGGTCAAGAATTCGTTAGTACGCCGAAGCATCGGAATAGTTGCCCGGGCACACCTGGTTCAGCTTGCACGTATCCCGCACGGATCACCCGACCGACCGTCCTCGTATCCGCACGGATCACCCACGCCCTTACCTCCCGAGTGCTTGCACCCTGAGTGCTTCTCTTCTTCCGGCCTGGAGGCCACACGTAATGACGCACACGACGACCGACCAGCCCGCCCGGAGGCAGAGCGGCGCGATCGTGCCGGTGCTCGCCTTCGCGGGCATCGTTGTCGCGGTGATGCAGACCCTGCTCGTCCCGGTCATCAAGGACCTGCCGACGCTGCTGAGCACCACTCCCAGCAACGCCACCTGGGTACTGACCTCGACCCTGCTCTCGGGAGCCGTGGCCACGCCGATCATGGGGCGCCTCGGCGACCTCTTCGGCAAGCGGCGCATGCTGATCCTCAGCCTCGCCGTGATGGTCGTCGGCGCGCTGATCAGCGCGTTGACCAGCGCCCTGATGCCGATGATCGTGGGCCGCACGCTCCAGGGCTTCGCCATGGGCGCCATCCCGCTCGGCATCGGCCTGATGCGCGACATGCTGCCCCGCGAGAAGCTCGGCTCGGCGATGGCCTTGATGAGCTCCTCGATCGGCGTCGGCGGCGGACTCGCACTGCCCGCCGCGGCCCTGGTCGCGCAGCACACCAACTGGCACGCCCTCTTCTACGGCGCCGCCGGTCTCGGCGTCCTCTCGATCGCCCTCACCCTCCTCTTCGTGCCGGAGTCCCCGATGCGCGCCGAGGGCACCTTCGACGTGCTGGGCGCGATAGGCCTCTCCGTGGGCCTCGTCCTCTTCCTCCTGCCGATCACCAAGGGCAGTGACTGGGGCTGGACCTCGGGCACCACGCTCGGCCTGTTCGCCGCGTCGGCCGTCGTGCTCGTCCTGTGGGGCGTGATGGAGCTGCGCCTGAAGGCTCCGCTGGTGGACCTGCGCACCACGGCCCGTCCCGCGGTGCTCTTCACCAACCTCGCCTCGATCATGGTCGGCGTCTCCTTCTACGTCGTCTCCCTCGTCCTGCCGCAGCTGCTCCAGCTGCCGAAGGCCACCGGCTACGGCCTCGGCCAGTCGATGGTCACCGCGGGCCTGCTCGTGGCCCCGCTCGGCCTGACGATGATGTTCACGGCGCCCGTCTACGCCAAGCTGTCCGCGAAGTACGGCCCCAAGGTCACCCTGATCCTCGGCATGCTGATCATCGCGATCGGCTACGGCGCCGGACTCGGCCTGATGAACGCCGCCTGGCAGAGCCTCGTGATCGCGGTGGTCCTGGGCGCCGGCATCGGCCTCGCGTACTCCTCGCTGCCCGCGCTGATCATCGGCTCGGTCCCGGCGTCGGAGACGGGTGCGGCGAACGGCCTCAACACCCTCATGCGCTCCATCGGTACGTCCGTGTCGAGCGCCGTCATCGGCATGGTCCTCGCCAACACGGCGAACCACGTGGGCGGCGTCGCGATCCCGACCATGCACGGCTTCCGCGTCTCGTTCCTGATCGCGACCGGCGCGGTGGCGGTCGGCCTGCTGATGGCCCTCCTCCTGCCCGGCCGGCGCCAGGCGACCAAGCCCCAGCTGCGCGCCAGCAGCGAGGAGGAGGCCGCCCTGGAGCGGGCGGCCGAGGTACTCGGCGGTTTCCGCGGCTTGGTCCTGAACGCCGACGGCGACCCCGTCGCCCGCGCCAAGGTCACCCTGATCGACCACCGCGGCCGCCAGGCCGGCGCCACGCTCTCCGCCGAGGACGGCAGCTACGCGCTCGCCGTGCCCGCCGAGGGTGCGTACGTCCTGGCCGCCAAGGCCTCGGGTCACGGCCCGAGGGCCTCGTCGGCGACGCACTCCGGCGACGACCGTCCGGTCGAGGTGCATCTGGCGCTG
Source organism: Streptomyces sp. NBC_00775 (assembly GCF_036347135.1). Classification (NCBI taxonomy): domain Bacteria; kingdom Bacillati; phylum Actinomycetota; class Actinomycetes; order Kitasatosporales; family Streptomycetaceae; genus Streptomyces; species Streptomyces sp. NBC_00775. The sequence continues at coordinate 7,606,347 of NZ_CP108938.1, read as the reverse complement.
CCGGGCGAGACCGTTCCGGCGTAACCGGTTGGCCGGCCGCTCCTCCTTGAACACCCCCGTCGCTCATGCGGCGGGGGTGTTCGCATGTCACGGTGGGGCGCGTATCCGGACGGCGCGTATGCGGACGGCGCGTACCCGGACGGCGCGTATGCGGACGGCGCGTATGCGGACGTCGTCTCAGTCGTCCTTGACCGGCAGGAACCGGGCCGAAGTGACCTCCCGCACATGGAGGATCGCGTCGAACCACTCTGCGAGCGATCCACCGGCCATGAAGTTGTCGGCGCTGGTCTCGGCATGGAAGTGCGGTCCGATCAGCCGCGTCCTCGCCGGCGCGCCCAGCCAGTTCCGCACCCCCTCCGGGGCGTCGCCGCGCAGGTCCAGGAGGTACGCGGGCAGTCCGACGTCACCCAGCACGGTTTCGGCGAACTCCGGCGGCGGGGCCGGGACCGGGTACGGGACCCTGCCGTGCTGGAACATCAGCCCGATGGACACGAACCCCGCTCCGAAGCGCTCGCGCAGATGGCCGCCCGCGTTCCGGTGGGCCGTCGGCGTGGCCGAGGGGGAGATGGTCCGCGGGTCGCCCTTGGCGGTGTGCACCATGCCACCCCAGTAGACGATCTTGTCCCCGGTCCGTTCGTGCCACTCGATCAGGTCCTCGGCCATGCTCAGCTCGATGCCGGCGAGCGCGTCCAGCCCGGAGGACTTCCGCAGCGGCCGCGCGGCGGTACCCGCGAAGCGGACCTGGTCGTCCGGATGGCCGCGGTTGAACTCGCGCATCCACCGCACGGTGTCGAGGATCTCCTCGGTCCGCAGGAACGGCCGCGCCTCGGACAGCAGGGCGCGCGGGTCACCGGCTCCGGTGCGGAGGTACTCGTCGAGTCCGAGGCCCGACGTGTCGGCCGCCTCCAGCGCGACGGAGCGGAAGCCCAGCTCCTCGACGAGCTGCCGGATGACACCGGACGAGGCCGTGGCCAGCTCGTGGGCCTGGCGGCTCGACGCGCCGAGAGCCACGACCTGGGCGTCGCCCACGAGGTCGGCCAACGGGAGGAGGTCGCTGTACGGCGCTTCGGGGTCCAGCAGGGCGAGGGGATGGGCACGGTCACTGATCCACCGCACCGTCTCGTCATGAGCTGCCGCGTCGCGAACCGTGTCGTCATGAACCGTCTCGGCATGAACTGTGTCATCGGCCATGGACAGAAGCCTCGGACATCAACCTTGGTTGAGGTCAAGCCGTCAGGACGGGCGGATGAAGCGCCGTGCCACCATGTGTCCCGCAGGCCCGCACGAAAACCCGAAGACCGAAGACCCGCGCGAAAACCCGTACACGCACGAAGACCCGTACACGCAGGAGGAACCCCATGCCCGCGGCACCCAAGCCCGACATCCTCGCCGCCTTCGAGGCCGCGAAGGGGTTCATGCCGCTCCAAGAGGGGCTCGCGCTGTACGAGGCGGCCGTCGAGGCCGGGCGGCTCGGGCTGCCGCTCCTGGAGGTCGGCACGTACTGCGGGCGCTCCACGATCCTGCTCGCGGACGCGGCACGCGAGGCGGGCGTGACCGCGATCACGGTCGACCACCACCGGGGCAGCGAGGAGCAGCAGCCGGGGTGGGAGTACCACGACCCGGAGACGGTCGACCCCGAGATCGGCCGGATGGACACGCTCCCCACCTTCCGCCGCACCCTCCACCAGGCGGGCCTGGAGGACCACGTGGTCGCCGTGGTCGGCCGCTCCCCGCAGATCGCCGCCTTCTGGCAGACACCCCTCGGCTTCGTCTTCATCGACGGCGGCCACACGGACGAGCACGCGAACGGCGACTACGAGGGCTGGGCGCCGCACGTCGCCGAGGGCGGCCTCCTCGTGATCCACGACGTGTTCCCGGACCCCGCCGACGAGTTCACCGGCCAGGCCCCGTACCGCGTCTACCTCAGGGCCCTGGAGTCCGGCGCGTTCACCGAGGTCTCGGTGGCCGACTCGCTGCGCGTCCTGCGGCGAACCGGAGCAGGGATCTGAGGGCGCGGTTAGAGTCGCTGACGTGTCGTACGTAGGCCCTGACTTCGATCCGCCCCAGCCGCGCCGCTCCCGGCGCGGGCCGCTCACCGTCGCGGTCGCCGCCCTTGTACCAGGGGCGCTGGCCGGGTGGCTGGTGTGGCAGGCGGTGGGCAACGACTCGGGCGACGGGGGCGGTTCCGGCAAGGCGGGTCCGCTGTCGTCGTCCTCCGCGCCCCTCTCACCGTCCGCGTCCGCCTCGGACAACAGCAAGCCGCGTACGTCGGCGACCCCGAGCCCGACGCCCTCCACCTCACGTCCCGCCGCCTCCGGACCCCTCAAGGGCAAGGTCGTCGTCATCGACCCCGGGCACAACGCCGGCAACTTCCAGCACACGTCCGAGATCAGCCGCCAGGTCGACATCGGTACGAACCGGAAGGAGTGCGACACCACGGGCACCTCGACCAACGCGGGTTACACGGAAGCCGAGTTCACGCTCGACGTCGCACACCGGCTGCGGACGATCCTCGAACAGCAGGGCGCCACGGTGAAGTTCACCCAGGACGGCGACCGCGCATGGGGCCCGTGCGTCGACGAGCGGGCGCGGATCGGCAACGAGGCGCACGCCGACGCCGTCGTCTCCATCCACGCGGACGGCTCGGCGGCCGGCAACCGCGGATTCCATGTGATCCTGCCGGGGGCGGTGCACGAAGGCGCCGCGGACACCCGACCGATCGTCACCTCCTCCCGCGACCTGGGCGAGCGCATCGCGGGCCTGTTCGTCCGCGAGACGGGCAGCGCGCCCTCCAACTACGTCGGTGACGGCACCGGACTCGTGGTCCGAAAGGATCTCGGCGGTCTCAATCTGTCAACGGTTCCGAAGGTGTTCATCGAGTGCGGCAACATGCGCGATAGCAAGGATGCTGCGCAGCTGACCAGCGGCGCGTGGCGGCAGAAGGCGGCGCGTGGGATCTCTGAGGGAATCGTGAGTTTCCTGCGCGGGTAGCGGCAGCAATCATTCGCGCAGTGTGTCACGTCGGCACAGACGACCCGACGCACGACCTTCACACCAAAGCCTGCACGGCACAGCCACAGATCTCACGCATCGCGATCTTGCTCAGATCTATCTCAACTCCATTGCTGTCGCACACAGATCCCTGATGGACTCATTGCGACCAAAAGCGATCGGAAACATTCGATCGATAGCAAGGGGGAACGCGTGAAGCGCCAGATCATCCAGCGCACGGCGGCGGCCGTCACTCTGACCGCCTGCCTGGCAGGCATCACCACCACCGCTCATGCAGAGTCATCAACAGCCACGGCGGCTGTCGGCACCCGCGCCGCCGGTGGAGATTGGGAAGACCAGCTCAACAAGGTTGTGCATGTCCGATCCGCGGGGAGCAAGTGTGGCAAGAAGGCGATCGCGGAGGCATCCGGAGACGGGCACATGACTCTGCGAATAGACGAGACCAAGTCCGTGAGCACGACCCTGTCGAAGAACATCAGCGCCACGTACAAGGCCATCACCGTGGCCGTTGGTTGGGACGTCACGAAGTCCCGCAGCATCACAGTGAGCGGATCCAAGGAGGTGCCACGGGGCAAGCACGGCGTCCTCAAGGCATACACGAGGTACTCCGGTAAGAAGTTCGACGTGCAGCGACCCGCTGCCGCCGGCATCCCCGCGAAGACGCTCCAGAAGAACAAGGTGGCCTACAAGCCGATCGGCGTCTGCTTCAAGTACCAGCAGAAGTAGGCCCACAAAGCAGGTCGGATCCTGCACTGCCCAGAGCGGCCCGCCAGGCAACCTGGCAGGCCGCTCCTCTGTGGGGCAGCAGGAGCCGAAAGGTGTGGGAGCAGGAAACAGGAGCCTTGGCGCGGAGCGCCCAACTGACCGTCACCCTCTCCGCGGTCTTAGAACTCCGAACAGAATGATCAGCGCCCGCTCTCCCGGGGGACTGGTCTGCCGAGGACGTGTGCATGATGAGTCGACACATGCACACGGCCCAGGGGATATGACATGACCGAGCGCGGTCCGGTGGACCTCATCCACCTTGCTGATGAAGAGAACAGCATGGTCGTTCGGGTGGCGGGGCCAACAACCGGAGTGCTCCCGTGGGACGGCTGCCTTGACGTCGACATCGTGGTGGCCAGCGAGTTCGCGAAGGGCCACCTCACAGAGGTGTGCCTGCTGCCCGAGGACCTGAACGATTGGGCAGAGGCGCTCGAACTGCTCGCCGTGGGCCAGCCGGTTCGCTGGATGGACGACGGTCGAAACCCGGAGATCCGGATCACGCCGGAGGGACCATACATCTCCCGCGGCGAGGTCCTCAACGCGATCGAGGTGGTGGTGAGGGACACCGCGGTGTCCCTCACCTCGGTTTGCGTATTGGTGCGCCTGCCCGACGACTGGGTCGATGCCCAGCGTCTGCAACTCGCCCAGGTCCGCGCCGCGTGGCCCTTCGGGCAGGGTTGAGGACAGGAGGCTCTCAGTTGCGGGTGGCGGCCTCACGGGCGATGAGGCGCCTCCAGCAGATGAGCACGCAGCCGAGCGTGAGGAACGCTTCGTGGATGTCATCGCGGATCTCCCAGCGGATGCGCAGGCGGCGGAACCAATGCAGGTGGGCGAACGCGCGTTCCACGACCCAGCGTTGGCTGCCGAGGCCGGAGCCATGCGCGGTGCCCCGGCGGGCGATCACCGGCTTCACCCCGAGGGCCCACACGAGGCGGCGGTACTTGTCGTGGTCGTAGCCGCGGTCGCCGAGCACGACATCGGGGCGGCGCCGGGGCCGGCCGCGCTTGCCCCGCACGGGCGGCACGGCTTCGAGCAGTGGGACGAGCTGGGTGACGTCGTTGCGGTTGCCGCCGGTCAGGGTGACAGCGAGTGGGATGCCGGTGGCGTCGGTGATCAGGTGATGCTTGCTGCCCGTCCTGCCCCGGTCAACGGGGCTTCGTCCCGTCTTGGAGCCCCTTTTAACGCGCGGATGTGGGATCCGTCGACCGCCGCCCGGGAGAAGTCCAGGGCGTTCGCGTGGCGGAGCTTGGCGAGGAGGACCTCGTGCAGCCGGGACCACACACCGGCCCCGGTCCACTCGGCCAAGCGGCGCCAGCACGTCATGCCCGATCCGAAGCCGAGCTCCTGCGGCAGGTGTTCCCAAGCGATCCCGGTATGCAACACGAACAGAATGCCCTGGAACACCAACCGGTCCGGATGTCTGTTCCGCCCGGGATGGTGAGTCCGACGCTCGACCTTCGGCAGCAGCGGTTCGATCACCGCCCACAGCTCGTCATCGACGTTCCACGGCTTCGACCGAGCCACCCCACACCCCCGGATCAACAGTCCCGGAGTGATCCAACCACCTCGAAGATCATTTCGTTAGGAGTTCTTAGCGGGGCACATCGAGATCAACCTCGTACGCGTCACGGGCAACGGGCCCTCCAACTACGTCGGTGACGGCACCGGACTCGTGATCCGAAAGGATCTCGGCGGTCTCAATCTGTCAACGGTTCCGAAGGTGTTCATCGAGTGCGGCAACATGCGCGATAGCAAGGATGCTGCGCAGCTGACCAGCGGCGCGTGGCGGCAGAAGGCGGCGCGTGGGATCTCTGAGGGAATCGTGAGTTTCCTGCACGGGTAGCGATCAACGGATCGAACCGGGCGGACACCCTGATCGAACGGGCGATAGTGTCATGCCTACGATGAGGGGCCACCCCCGCGCTTCACACCGCGTCCTGACGGCGTCACCATGACGGCGACACGGTGACAGCGACGCCTCCACCGATGACGAGACGACTGACGAAGGACCTGAAGTGAATATCCGCTCCCTCACTCGAGGCGACGGCGTGGTGATCGGAGCAGCGGTGTTGCTGTTCATCGCCTCGTTCCTCGACGTAGCCAGCTGCAGTGGCAGCTACTGCGGCGCAGTCGACAGCCCGAACGCCTGGGGACTCAGCCTGGGTCTCGGACTCGGCACCTATATGACCGGTGTGGTCGGCGGTGCGCTCATCGCGCTCGCCAGGAGCCTTCCTCAGCCGCGCAAGGTGGCCGGCCTCGACCTGGGAACCGTCGGTGTGGCTCTGTCCGTCGCCTCCGGCTGGGCACTCCTGTGGTGGCTGATCGACGCGGACGGCGCCGGTTCCGGTCTCATCCTCGGCATGATCGCCTCCGTGGTCCTCGCCGGCGCCGCGATCGCCACTCCGCTCGTCCCGGCGCTGAGCGCCGCCCTCGTCGGCGCCCCCAAGCCCGTCGCCCCGCAGCCGCCCTACGGCGGTCAGCCGCAGGGTGGTTACGGCTACCCGGGCGCTCCGCAGCAGGGCCAGCCCTACGGTGCCCAGCCGCAGCAGGGGCCGGGGCAGCCGTTCGGTGGTCCGTCTCAGCCGCAGCCGTCGGCCCCGCAGGCCCAGCAGCCCGCGGCCCAGGACTTCTCGCCGTTCTGGTTCGCCGTGCCGGTGGCGCGTCCGCTGTTCGCGGAGGACGGTTCGCCGACGCCGATCGCCGAACTGGCGCCGGGCACCTGGTACCTGGCCGTCGAGCAGCGCGGTGCCACCCTGGTGGCGCAGACGCAGGACGGCCGTCGTGGTGTGCTGCAGGACATCTCGGGGATCCAGCGCGGCTAGACGCCGCCCGCTTCCCCCGCGGCCCCTCGCCCTTCCGGGCGGGGGGCCGTTGTCGTACAGTCGCAACCCGTTCCCGTCGGCACGCGGGCTGATGGTTCGTCAGGCGACTGGCTCTGGAGGCGATATGCGGCTCGGTCTCGCACTCGGCTACTGGGGTCGCGGCCCCTCGGCGGACCATGTGCCGCTCGCCCTGGAGGCGGAGCGGCTCGGTTACCACTCCGTGTGGACCGCCGAGTCCTGGGGCTCCGACGCCTTCACCCCGCTCACCTGGATCGCCGCGCAGACGTCCCGCATCCAACTCGGCACGGCCATCGCGCAGATGGCCGCCCGCTCCCCCACCACCACCGCGATGCACGCGCTCACGCTCGACCACCTCTCCGGCGGGCGCATGATGCTCGGGCTCGGCCTGTCGGGGCCACAGGTCGTCGAGGGCTGGTACGGACGCCCGTTCCCGAAGTCGCCGCTGACCGCGACACGGGAGTACGTCGATGTCGTACGCCAAGTCCTCAGGCGTGAGGCCCCCGTTGAACTGGACGGGCGTTTCCACTCCCATCCCTACCGGGGCGCCGACGGCACGGGCCTCGGCAAGGCGCTGAAGCCGATCACCCACCCCCTGCGCGCCGAACTGCCCGTCCTGCTGGGCGCCGAGGGTCCGAAGAACATCGCGCAGACCACCCGGATCGCGGACGGCTGGCTGCCGCTGTACTGGTCGCCGACGCGCCCCCAGGCGTACGAGGCATCGCTGACCGACCTGCCCGAAGGCTTCCTCGTGGCCCCCATGGCCCGCGCGCACGTCTGCGACGACGTCGCCGAAGGGCTGCTGCCCGTCAAGGCCATGCTCGGCTTCTACATCGGCGGGATGGGGCACGCCGCGCGCAACTTCCACGCCGATCTGATGGCGCGCATGGGCTTCGAGGAGGAGGCGCGCAGGATTCAGCGGCTGTTCCTGGAGGGGCGCCGCGAGGAGGCGGTCCTCGCCGTCCCGGACGCCTTCGCGGACGAGATCTCCCTCGTCGGCCCGCGCGAACGCATCGCCGAGCGGCTGGAGTTGTGGCGCAAGGGCCCGGTGACCGACCTGCTGGTCCTGTCACCGGACCCGCACACGCTACGGGTGCTGGCGGACCTCAACACATAGCCGGGGCTCAGCCGCCCGAGAGCTGGGAGGCCGACGGCACCTGGTCCTTGACCTCGGCGCCCGCGCTCTTACCGGCTTCCTTCACCTGGTTGATGATGTCCTCGAAGGAACCGGCGGCCGAGCCATCGCCCTTGCGCAGCTTGGACGGCAGGTCCTTGAGGGCGTCGATGCCCGCCGTGAGCGGGGCGATGGCCTTGGAGAGCAGGGGGTCGCCCTGGGCGTTCTTCACGGCCGCCTTGAGCCGGTTGTACGCGAAGGCACCCGCGAGCCCCGCCTTGACCAGCGCGAAGGTACGGCCCTTCGCGCCCTTCTTGAACTTGCCGGCCTTCCAGGGCTTCACGATCCACTGGTAGGTGGCGCCGGCCGCGAGCCCCGCGTTCGCCACGAAGCGGGTCTTGGCGAACTTCTGTTTCTCCGCGGAGCTGGTCGGGGTCGGGGTCTGACTCGCGGCCGCCGGCGCCACGGCCACGGTGTCCTGAGAGGTGCCGCCACCGCCGCATGCGGTGGCGCCGGCGAGCAGGGCGCAGCTGAGGGTGAGCGCCACGATCAGGCGCCGTATCGGTACGGGCACGGGGTCCTCCGGGAAGGGAACGGTTCTCCCGGCAGCGTCACCCGGCCCCCGCGACTGCGCCACCCGAGCGAACCCGTTCGGGTTCCCGGCCGGTCCCGTTCCTGGGGGCTGCGCCCCTTTTAGGGGCGCGGGGAACTGCGCAATCTTTTGCACCAGCCCCCACCCACCCGCACCCTCCACACAACCCCACGGCCCCTCGGCGAGCTACCCGCAGCAGTCCGGGTCCAAGCCCCGCGGCAGCCGCTCGCCCCCGAACACCGCGCAGGTGGCCTCGTCGCCGCCCAGCGCGGCCACCGCCAGGAGGAGGGAGCCCGCGGTCCAGGAGGTGAGCTCCTCGGGCCAGATCGCCCGGTCCTCGAAGACGAAACCCGTCCAGTACAGGCCGGTCTCCGGGTCACGCAGATGCTGGATGGACTGGAGGATCTCCAGGGCGCGGTCGGACTCGCCCACCACCCAGAGGGCGAGGGCCAGTTCGGCCGATTCGCCGCCGGTCACCCACGGGTTGGGGACCACGCAGCGGACACCGACCCCGGGAACCACGAAACGGTCCCAGCCCTCCTCGATACGGGACTTGGCCTCGGCGCCCGTCAGCGCGCCGCCGAGCACCGGGTAGTACCAGTCCATCGAGTAGCGGTCCTTGTCGAGGAACCGCTCGGGGTGCCTGCGGATCGCGTGCCGCAGCGCGCCCACCGCCAACTCCCAGTCGGGCTGCGCCTCTTCCCGCTGATCGGCGATGGCCAGCGCACAGCGCAGCGCGTGATGGATCGACGAACTCCCGGTCAGCAGCGCGTCGTTGACCGCCGTGCCGTCGTCCTCGCGCTTCCAGCCGATCTGCCCGCCCGGCTGCTGGAGCCGCAGCACGAACTCCACGGCCGCGTAGACGGCCGGCCACATCCGGTCCAGGAACGTGTCGTCGCCCGTGGCCAGGTAGTGGTGCCAGACGCCCACCGCCAGGTACGCGCAGAAGTTGGTCTCACGGCCGCGGTCGGTGACGTCGTCGTGGGCCCCGTCCTGGTACGCCGCGTACCAGGAGCCGTCCCCGTTCTGGTGCCGCGCCAGCCACTCGTACGCCCGCTCGGCGGCCTCGTGCTCCCCCGCCGCGTCCAGCGCCATCGCCGCCTCGGTGTGGTCCCACGGGTCGAGGTGGTGACCGCGGAACCACGGTATGGCGCCGTCCGGCCGCTGCACCCCGAGGATCCCGCGCACCGTGGCGGCGGCCTCCTCGGCGGTGAGGACCCCGGGCAGGACGAGGTGCTCTGTCCGGGGCGTGGTCACGAAGCGTCCACCGCGGCGGTGTCGACGGGCAGGTGCGGCTTGGTCGCGTACGCCACGAAGCTCTTGCCCATCAGCGGGTTCAGTGCCTGCTCGGCGACCCGCGTGGCCAGCGGTTTCTTCATGATGTCCCAGACCAGGAGCTTGTGGTACGCCCGCACGGGCAGCGCCTTGTCGTTGTCGACGCCGAACGCGCACTTCAGCCACCAGTACGGGGAGTGCAGCGCGTGCGCGTGGTGGGTGCCGTACGGCTTGAGCCCGGCTTCCCTGATCTTGCCCAGCAGCTCGTCCGCCTTGTAGATGCGGATGTGGCCGCCCTCGACCTCGTGGTACGCGTCGGACAGCGTCCAGCAGACCTTCTCCGGGCCGTAGCGCGGGACGGTGATCGCGATGCGGCCGCCCGGCTTCAGCACCCGGACCATCTCCGCGAGGACACCCTTGTCGTCCGGGATGTGCTCCATGACCTCGGAGATGATCACGACGTCGAAGGACTCGTCGGGGAAGGGCAGCGCGAGGGCGTCGCCCTCCATGGCCGTCGCGGTGGCCCCGGCGGGCGCCTCGCCCGCCTCCTTCATCGCCGCGAACCACTTGGCGACCTCGCGGATCTCCTCGGCGTTCTGGTCAAGGGCGACGACCTGCGCTCCCCGCCGATAGCACTCGAACGCGTGCCGGCCGGCACCGCAGCCGAGGTCCAGGACGCGGTCGCCCGGGGCGAGCGGGAACCGGGAGAAGTCGACGGTCAGCACGTGGCCCTGCTTTCGCGGTTGGCTACAACTACTTCTTCAGCAACGTCTTTGACGGGTTCGCCGGGGGCGACATCGCTGTGGGCGGCCGCGGAGCGGTCGGGAGTCGGGGGCGCGGAGCGGCTGGGGCCCGGCGCGGAGCGGTGGGGGGGCGTGCGCTCGGAGAGGGCCATCGCCTCGCGGTAGTGGGCCACCGTGCCCTGGGCGGCTCGGGCCCAGGTGAAGCGGTCCAGTACGCGGGCGCGGCCGGCGATGCCGAGTCGGGTCCGCAGCTGCGGGTCGCCCAGGAGTCGGCTCAGGGCGGCGGCCAGGGCGCCGGAGTCGCCGGGGGGTACCGCGAGGCAGGTCTCGCCGTCGGGTCCGGCGACCTCCGGGATCGCTCCGCCGGTGGTGGCCACCAGGGGCGTACCGGTGGCCATGGCCTCGGCGGCGGGGAGGGAGAACCCCTCGTACAGGGAGGGCACGCAGGCGACTTCGGCGGAGCGGACGAGGTCGACGAGTTCGGCGTCCGAGATGCCCTTGACGAACTCGACGGCGCCTTCGAGGCCGTACCGCTCGATGGCCTGCGCGACGGGCCCGTCCTCGGCGCGCTTGCCGACGACGACGAGGTGGGCGCCGGGGTGCTCGGTGCGCACCTTCGCGAGCGCCTCGACGAGGAAGACGAGCCCCTTGAGCGGGACGTCCGCGCTGGAGGTCGTCACGATGCGGCCCGGCACCTGCCGTACCGCCGGATCCGGCGAGAAAAGGTCGGTGTCCGCGCCGATGTGGACGACGTGGATACGGTCCTGGGCCACTCCCAGGTGGTCGACGATCTCCTGGCGTGAGGTGCCGGAGACGGTGAGCACGGACGGCAGGCGGCGCGCGACGCGCTTCTGCATGCGGGTGAAGGCGTACCAGCGGCGTACGGACGCGCGGCGCTTCCAGCCCTCGGCGGCGTCCAACTCCAGTTGCCGGTCGACGGTGATGGGGTGGTGGATGGTGGTGACGAGCGGCGCGCCCACGTTGCCCAGCAGGCCGTAGCCGAGGGTCTGGTTGTCGTGGACGACGTCGAAGTCGCCGCGCCGGGCGCGCAGATGGCGGCGGGCGCGCAGCGAGAAGGTCAGCGGCTCGGGGAAGCCGCCGGTCCACATCGTGCCGACCTCGAGCGCGTCGATCCAGTCGCGGTACTCGTCCCGCTGGGGGGTGCGAAAGGGGTCGGGCTGGCGGTACAGGTCGAGGCTGGGCAGTTCGGTGAGGGAGAGACCTTCGAGGTCCTCGCCCTCGTCGAGCACGGGGTAGGGCTGGGAGCCGATGACCTCGACGCCGTGGCCGAGCCGGGCGAGCTCGCGCGAGAGGTGCCGTACGTACACGCCCTGACCGCCGCAGAACGGGTTTCCCTTGTACGTCAGGAGCGCGATGCGCAGGGGCCGGTCGCCGTCGGCGGCCACACCCTTCCCGGGGCCCGCCTCCATGGCCTCAGCGGTCACTTACGGCCCCCTTCTCCCTGCACTTTCCCGCGAGATTACGCCGGGACGCTAATCTAGAACAAGTTTCAGACTTGATCGTTCAAGGAGCACTGAATCTACCGGCAGGTAGCGCTGCTGTGAGCGGTGGATCAGGTGATTCACGCCACGACGGAACGCCAACCGGAGTGACTGGGTCCGATGATTCGCGCGACGGCGCGAAGCCCTGCCATGCTGACTCCTCGCTCCCTCTCGCTGATGTCACGGAACGGACCCATGCCTGCGGAAGCCAAGGCGGACTCGAAGAACGCGCGACCGGCGTCGCAACCGACCCCGCGACCGGTGTCGCACGCCCCCACGCACCCCGCCTCTCCCCCGCTCACCGAGCGGCAGGAAGCGCGCCGCCGCCGGATCCTGCACGCGAGCGCGCAACTGGCCAGCCGGGGCGGCTTCGACGCGGTACAGATGCGCGAGGTCGCGGAGTCCTCGCAGGTCGCCCTGGGCACGCTCTACCGCTACTTCCCCTCGAAGGTCCATCTGCTGGTCGCCACGATGCAGGACCAGTTGGAGCACATGCACGGAACCCTGCGCAAGAAGCCGCCTGCCGGGGACACCGCGGCGGAGCGGGTGGCGGAGACCCTGATGCGGGCGTTCCGCGCCCTGCAGCGCGAGCCGCACCTCGCCGACGCCATGGTCCGCGCGCTCACCTTCGCGGACCGCAGCGTCAGCCCCGAGGTCGACCAGGTCTCCCGGCAGACCACGGTGATCATCCTGGACGCGATGGGTCTCGACGACCCCACCCCCGCCCAGCTCTCCGCCGTCCGCGTCATCGAGCACACCTGGCACTCGGCCCTGATCACCTGGCTCTCCGGCCGTGCCTCCATCGCCCAGGTCAAGATCGACATCGAGACGGTCTGCCGTCTGATCGATCTGACGACCCCGGACGAGCAGTAGGCCGGTCGAGCAGGAGCCGGACGAGCGGGAGCCGGACGAACAGGAGCCGGACGAACAGGAGCGACGAGCAGGAAGAGTGCCCGGGCTGGGCCGGCAGGGCCTGGCGCGGGCACGCGAAAACCTACGAGACGGGTTCCCTTCGCCGGTATTGTCCGGATCAGGTGCTAGGGGTCGCCTTCCGGCCCAACCGCTGCCTTCCAGCCTCTCAGCTCGACCGTCGACGTCGGCCCCAGCGGATGCTGATCCTGCTGGTACTGCTGCGTCTCGCCAAAGTCGGCTACTCCGGTCGAACTCCCTCACTCGCCCCGTAGGCCCTACCAGAATAGAACGCCCAGAGCAATATAGAACCCCCCAAAGGGGACTTTTTTCGAAATCGCCCGACCTCAGTCCTCCGGCGGGAACACCGGCTCCCCACTCCCCAGCAGCGTGATCATGATGGCCTCCACCGGGCACCCCTCTGCCGCCCCCAGGATCTTCTCGTTGGCGTCGGTCTCCGGGTCGACCGGATGGGACTGCATGCCGGGGTCGAGGCGGAAGGCGTCGGGGGCCTGGTGGACGCACTGGGCGGAGCCGATGCAGACGGAGCGGTCGACCTCGATCTGCCAGCGGTCACCCATCCTCACGCCTCCCAGCCGGCCGGCAGATGGATCATCTTGTGCTCCAGGAACTCGCCGTAGCCCTCGGGGCCGAACTCCCGCCCCAGACCCGAGTTCTTGTAGCCGCCGAAGGGGCCGAGCATGTCGAGGCTGAAGGTGTTGACGGAGTAGGTGCCGGTACGGACCTGGCGGGCGATGTCGATGCCATGGGCGACGTCCGCCGTCCAGACGCTGCCGCTCAGCCCGTACTCCGAGTCGTTCGCGATCTTCACGGCCTCGCTCTCGTCGCCGTACGGGAGCAGACAGATCACCGGGCCGAAGATCTCCTCGCGCGCGATCCGCATGGAGTTGTCGACGTCTCCGAAGAGGGTCGGCTCGACGTACCAGCCGCGATCGAGGCCCGGCGGACGGCCGCCGCCGGTGAGGATCTTGGCGCCTTCCTCCTGGCCGATGCGGATGTAGTCGAGGTTGCGCTGCTGCTGGCGCTTCGCGACCAGCGGGCCCACCTGGGTCGCCGGGTCGAGCGGGTCGCCGACCACCAGCGCGCTCGCCGCCGCGGCGAAGGCGTCCGCGAACTCGTCGTAGCGCGAGCGCGGCAGCAGGATGCGGGTCTGTGCGACACACGCCTGGCCGTTGTTCATCCAGGCCGCCGAGACGATGCCGGGGACGGACGTGGCGATGTCCGCGTCCGGCAGGACGACCGCCGCCGACTTGCCGCCCAGCTCCAGCGTCACCCGGGTGAGGTTGCGGGAGGCGACCTCCATCACCCGCCTGCCCGCCGCGACCGAGCCGGTGAAGGAGACCTTGTCGATGTCCGGGTGTCCGACCAGGTACTCGCTGACCTCGCGGTCCGCCGGGAGGATCGACAGCACACCTTCGGGAAGCCCGGCCTCCTTCGCGATCTCCCCGAGCAGATACGCGTCCAGGGGCGACTCGGGCGACGGCTTCAGTACGACCGTGCAGCCGGTCAGCAGCGCGGGCGCGAGCTTGGCCGCCGCCACGAACTGCGGAACGTTCCACGGCACCACGGCCGCCACCACACCCACCGGCTCGCGGCGGACGAGGATCCTGCCGAGGACTCCGTCGCGCGTCTCCTCGTAGGTGTAGCCGCGGGCGACCGTGATCGCCGCGTCCCACACCATCATCGCGCCGAGGGCCTGCGCGAGGACGCTCCAGGAGTACGGGGAGCCGTTCTCGGAGGAGATGACGCGGGCGATCTCCTCATGCCGGACGGCGATCCCGTCCTTGATCCTGGTGACGACCTCGATCCGCTCGTCGAGGCTCATGCGCGGCCAGGGGCCCTCGTCGAACGCCTTGCGCGCGGCGGCGACCGCCCGGTCGACGTCGGCCGTGGAGGCGTGCGGCACCCGCCCGATGACCTCTTCCGTGTGCGGCGAGACCACCTCGATGACGTCCTTGCCCAGGGGGTCCGTCAACTCCCCGCCTATGAACAGCTGTCCGTGTTCCACGAGCTCGGTCATGGCCGACTGCCTCCCGGGGACGCTCCGCGCCGCGATCTCTGACGCTTCTGACGCTTCATCAGATACGAGAACTGATACCAGTTCCAGTCAGCGGAGTCCACGGGTCGAACCTCCCCACCAAACAGTCGACTTGGGCACCCATTGGAATCTGTTCTAGTTATAGTGGCCGGACAGTGACCGGACAGTGCCCGGAACACGGCGATTGGTGGGAGCCCATGACGCAGGTGACCGATCACGGCGGGGGCGTACGGTCGATCAGGGTCCCCATCCCGGACAACCCCCTCGGCAACACGCTGGTGTACGTCGTCGACACCGACCGCGGCCCCGTACTGATCGACACGGGCTGGGACGACCCCACCTCCTGGGACACCCTCGTCGAGGGCCTCACCGGCTGCGGCACCTCCGTCGCGGAGATCCACGGTGTGGTCATCACCCACCACCACCCCGATCACCACGGCCTGTCGGGCCAGGTCCGCGAGGCGTCCGGGGCCTGGATCGCGATGCACGCGGCGGACACCGCGATCGTCCGGCGGACGCGCGAGAACCGCCCCGAGCGCTGGTTCGCCTACATGGCGGCCAAGCTGGCGGCCTCAGGCGCGCCCGAGGAACACGTGGCCCCGCTGCGCGAGGCCCGCACGTCCGTACGCCGTCCCAGCACCCTCCCCGGCTTCTCCCCCGCGCTCCCCGACCGCGAGATCGTCCCCGGCGAACTCCTCGCCCTGCCCGGCCGCCGCCTGCGCGCGATCTGGACCCCCGGCCACACACCCGGCCATGTCTGCCTCCACCTGGAGGAGGACCATCCCGCCCGGCTCCCGGGCCACGGCCGCCTGTTCTCCGGCGACCACCTCCTGCCGAGGATCACCCCGCACATCGGCCTCTACGAGGATCCGGACGACGCCACCA
Organism: Streptomyces sp. NBC_00775; assembly: GCF_036347135.1. Classification (NCBI taxonomy): domain Bacteria; kingdom Bacillati; phylum Actinomycetota; class Actinomycetes; order Kitasatosporales; family Streptomycetaceae; genus Streptomyces; species Streptomyces sp. NBC_00775. The sequence goes on along the minus strand of NZ_CP108938.1, from coordinate 7,590,651 downwards.
TCGCCGATCCCCTCGGCGACTACCTCGACTCCCTGGAGCGCGTCGGCCGCCTCGACCCCGCCGAGGTACTGCCGGCCCACCAGCACGCGTTCGCCGACGCCCCGTCCCGCGTACGGGAGTTGCTCGCCCACCACGAGGAACGCCTCACCGGCCTGCTGGCCCTCATCTCCACCCCGCTCACCCCCTGGCAGCTCGCCGAGCGCATGGAGTGGAACCGCCCCTGGGACCAAATCCCGTACGGCTCAAGGAACATCGCGGTCTCGGAGGCGGAGGCCCATGTGCGCCGGCTGGTGAAGCTGGGGCGGGCGGAGGCGGTGACGGGGAGCGATCCGGTGACGTACGTGGCCGTTTAATGCGCTGGCCGCACCGGGTGCTCCGCTGATAGCAAGGGCGTCATGGATGACCTCGAACAACTCCTCGCCGAGCGCGCCTGTGAACGGCTCGTCCTCGACTTCGTCCGCCGGCTCGACCTCGGTGAGCCCGGCACGGTCGCCGAACTGTTCACCGAGGACGGCACCTGGGAGTGGCCGGAGGGCGAGCGGGTCGTGAAGGGGCGCGAGGCGCTGCGGGACTACTTCGGCGGGCGCCCCGCGGACCGGCTCTCGCGCCGCGTGATGACCAACGTCCTCGTCACCCTGGACTCACCGACGACGGCCACCGCCACCTCGTACTTCACGACCTACCGCGTCGACGGTCACACCGGCGGCATGGTCCCGGCCGGGCCTCCCGTCCAGGTCGGGCACTACGAGGACACCTTCCGCAAGGCCGGCGACGCCTGGCTGCTCGCCTCGCGCACCCTGTTCCTGCCGTTCGGCGGGCCGACGCCCCGCCAGTGACCGGGAGTTTGTTCCGCTCCCGGACGGTCACCCCCGAGCGACACTTCGTGCCGCCCCTCACCGTCAGTCGGTGCCGGCCGTGACCGACTCCCAGCGGGCGTACTCGTCCATCAGCTCGGCGAAGCGGCCCCGCACCATCTCCAGGCCGGCGGTGGCCACCGCGAGGTGAAGCGGGGGCTCGTCGATGCCCGTGATGCCGGCGACGGCCGCCATGGACTTGACGAGGTCGCCCCGCACCGCCTCCTTGTCGAATTCGACCATGGCGGCGTAGGAGGGCGCGTAGTCGGGGATGGACGTGGCGGGGAGCTTCGCGCTGGTCCCGAAGCTGGTGTTGTAACCCGCGGGCTCGACCAGGGTGACGTGGATGCCCAGCGGGCCGACCTCCTTGGCCAGTCCCTCGGTCAGGTTCTGCACGGCGCTCTTCGAGGCGCAGTACACGGCCATCGTGGGCAGGCTGACGTGGCCACCCATGGAGCCGATGTTGATGACGTGGCCGGAGCCACGTTCCCGCATGTGCGGGAGCACTGCCTGGATCACCTGGACAAGGCCCACCACGTTGGTCTCGAACTGGTCGCGCAGCTGGCCGGGGCTGATTTCCTCGACCGCGCCGACCTGTCCGTAGCCGGCGGCGTTGACGAGGGCGTCGATGGCGCCGAAGCGGTCGATCGCCTCCTTGACGGCCTGCTCGATGCCGGCGATGTCGGTGACGTCGAGGCGCGTGACCAGGACGTTGGCGAGGTCGGCGAAGGCTGGGTTGGCCTTGGTCGTGTCACGCATGGTGGCCACGACGTTCCAGCCGCGCTGGGCGTACTCGAAGGTGAGTGCCTCGCCCATGCCGGTCGAGGCGCCTGTGATCAGAACGGTCTTGCTCATGATGCCCTCTCTCGTGGCGTGGTTCTTCACCCAGCCACTAAACAGAATCTACAAAACATGTATAGCACGCCCACTCGGTATGGTGTGTATATGGCAGCGACCCGTGGGGACACCCAACGCCGTGAGCAGGTACTTGCGGCGGCACTGACCGTTTTCGCTACGTTCGGTTACCGCAAGACATCGATGGACGCGGTGGCTCAGGCGGCGGACATCTCCCGTCCGGGCCTGTACTTCCTCTTCTCCGGCAAGGCGGAGCTGTTCCGCGAGACCATGCGGCAGGCGTTGGACGAAGCCCTGGGCGATGTCCGCACGGCGCTGGCCGTGTCCGACGCGGACCTCAACGCGCGTCTGGTGGCCGCGCTCGACGCCAATCTGGGCCGATACGTGGGCACGCACATCAACGAGGGCGTCGACGACCTGCTGGAGCACGGCACAGCGCAGCTCCAGAGCATGTACGACGACTACCGGGCCGCCTTCCTCGACGCGCTCACGGAGGCCGTCGCCACCTCCGGCCGGCCCACCGGAAGCGTCACACCGCGGCAGATCGCCGAGGTCCTGAACGCCGCCGCCGAGGGGTGGAAGCACCGCGTCGCCGACCGTCCGGCATTCGTCGACAAGCTCACCATGGCCGTCGACGTCGCATTGCGCCCCTAGGTCCTGTCGTCAAGCGCCACGCCCCGTGGCCGCGCACGGCCGGCGGGCTGGAGATGGCCCGTCAGCGGCCGTGCGCCGCGTAGTCCAGCCCCTCCCCGTACGGCATGGTGCGACCCTCCCCGTACGCCTTCTCGTACGCCGCGTCGCCGATCTCCTCGCGGACGCGGACTTCGTGGCGGCGGCGGGTGGCGATGAGGTCGGGTGAGTCCATCTGGGCGCGTCCGGTGAGTGCCCAGACGCTCTCGCCGATGCCGAGCAGACGGGCCGCGCGGTGGCCGTCCCCGGCCGCGACGACCCCGGCCGCGAGGACGTCGAGGGCCATGGCGGCACCGACGGTGTTGTGCAGCAGGCCGTGCCCGGCCAGGGCGGTACGGGCGTTGCCGACCGCCGCGCCGATGTCGCCGCGGGCCAGGTCCGCCTGGGCCACGATTCCGTCGGCGAAGGCGCCCGCCCACGACTCGCCGCACGCCACACTGGCCTCGCGCACCTCCTCGGCCACCACGCGTGCCCGCTCGTGGTCGCCCCGCAGCATGTGGGTGAAGGCGAGCGCCACACGGACCTGGAGCTGGGCGGCCCCGAGCCCGTCCGGCCGGATGGGCAGCCGGGGGGTGGCGGACAGCACGTCGATCGCCTCGGACAGCTTGCCGCTCAGGGCCAGTTGACCGCCGGTGAGGTACGCGGCGGCCACCACCGCCACCGGATCGCCCTGCTCCCGCGCCGCGTCGGCGCAGCGCACCGCCCAGTCCGCGGCGACCTCCAGATCGCCCTGGAGCAGTGCCACCGCGCCACGCGTCCACAGGGCGCGGGTGCGGTCGGGGCCCGGCACCGGATCGGTGGCGAGCGCCTGGTCGAGGCAGTGCTGGGCGTCGCGCAGATAACCGCAGTGCCGCCAGAGGAAGCCGATGTCGGCCGCCATCTCCAGAGCGACGCGTCCGTCGGGTTCGGTGAGCGCGCAGTCCACGGCGGCGCGAAGGTTGGCGTGTTCGGTGAGGGTGCGCTCGCACCACGCGACCTGCCGTCCGGTGTTCCACTCGGCGCAGCCCTCGCGGGCCAGCCGCCGGTAGTGGTCGCGGTGGCGCAGCCGTACGGCGTGTTCCTCGCCGAGTGCGCGCAGCCAGTCGGCGCCGAACTCCCGCACGGTGTCGAGGAGTCGGTAGCGCACCGGATCGCTTCGGTGGCGCCGCACGATCGACTGCTCGACGAGCCGGGCGAGCAGTCCGGCGATCCGCCCGGCGGGCAGCGGGCCGCCCGCGCAGACCTCCTCGGCGGCGCACACGCAGAAGCCGCCCGCGAACACCGAGAGGCGGGCCCACAGCAGCCGTTCCAGCGGTGCGCACAGTTCGTGGCTCCAGCCGATGGCCGTCCGCAGTGTCTGGTGGCGCGGCGGTCCCTCGCCTTCGCGCGCGGCGAGCAGGTCGAGCCGGGACGGCAGGCGTTCGCCGAGGCGGCCGTGCAGCTGGGCCAGCGAGAGCTCGGCGAGCCGGACGGCGGCGAGTTCGATGGCGAGCGGGATGCCGTCGAGGCGGCGGCAGACGGCCTCCACCGTGCCGCGGTTGGTGTCGTCGAGCGTGAATCCGGTGTCGGCGGCCCGGTCGGCGAACAGGGCCACCGCGTCGTCGGCGACCGGCAGCGGGTCCAGGCACAGCACGCGTTCGCCCGGCAGGCCGAGCTGCTCCCGGCTGGTGACGAGGATGCGCAGCCCCGGCAGGACCGGCAGCAGCGCCTCGGCCAAGGCCACACAGTCCGCGAGGACGTGCTCGCAGGAGTCGAGGATCAGCAACAGCCGCTTGCCCTTGGCCCATTCGACGACCACCTCAGTGACCGGACCCGTCGACTGGTCCGCGAGCCGCAGTGCCTCGACGACGGCCAGGCCGACCAGGCCGGCGGTGTGCAGCGGGGAGAGCTCCACCAGCCACACGCCATCGGGGTACGCGTCCCGGACCCGGCCCGCGGCCCGCAGGGCGAGCCGGGTCTTGCCGACCCCACCGACCCCGACGAGACTCACCAGCCGGTCGATCCCGACCCCGGGATCCAACTCCTCGTCCAGCCAGCCGAGTTCGTTCCGCCGCCCGACGAAGCTTCGTGTCTCTGGGGGCAGATTGCCGGGCCGTCCAGCGGTCGTCTTGTCGGACACACCGACCAGTCTGACCGGATCACCCTTCCGAGTTGCCCGCTCCGGCAACTCGGACAGAAAGGCCGCAGCACCCCGTCACTTCCGGGCACCTTTCGACGAGATGCGATCAACTCCCTGTTGGTGACGGTGGGGAGGGTGATATTCGGAGATTGTCGGGTGATGGGCGAGAGGGAGCAGGGGGAACGGATGGCCGCCAGGGGCGGAGGCGGTGGGAGCGACCCGCCGGCGGGCAGCCGTGGGAACGACCTGATCGCGAGCAGCCGCGGGGACGGTCTGACCGCGGGCAGCCGCGGGGGCGGTCTGACCGCGGGTGTCGGGAGGCAGGTGCGGTGGCCGGTGCCGGTGCTGGTGCTGGTGCCGCTGGTGGCCTGTCTGGCGATCGCCGTGCCGGATCTGCTCTTCGAGCGGGTGCCGCCGCTCATCATCCTGCTGCTCATCGGCCCGTTGCTGGCCTGCGTCAGGCTGGGCGTCCGGCACACCGTCCTGGTCTGCTGCTGGTCCGCGGTACTGGGCCTCGCGATGGGGCTCAGTGACGGCACCGTGCGGACCTTCGCGTTCGGCGTTCACTGGAGTGGGCTGCTGCTGGGCTGCGCGCTCACCGTGTACGCGGCCCGGCAGCGCGAGCGGCTCGTCGCGGCACTCGCCCAGGCCCGCGAGGTCGCCCGGATCACCCAGGAGGCGATCCTGCGGCCCATCTCCCGCACCCTGGGCGGCACTCAGGTGTCCACCCGCTATCACTGCGCCGCCCGCGAGTCGACGGTCGGCGGAGACCTGTACGACGTGGCGGTGACACCGTACGGGCTGCGCGTGCTCGTCGGCGATGTACGCGGTCACGGCCTCGACGCCCTCCGGCTGACCGCCGACACCATCGCCGGCTTCCGCGAACTCGCCTACACCGCACCCGACTTGCCGACCCTCACCGGCAGGCTCGACGCCCGCCTCACCCCGGAGCTGGGCCCCGAGGACTTCGTCACCGCCGTGCTCGCCGAGTTCGCGCCCGGCGAGGTCCGGCTGGTCAACTGCGGCCACCCGGCACCGCTGCGCTCCGGCCACCGCATCGAACTCCTCGAACCCCTGGTCCCCACACCCCCGTTGGGACTGCACCCCGTCCCGCGCCAGTACCGCGTACGACTCCAGCCCGGCGACCGGCTCCTCCTCTACACCGACGGCCTGACCGAGGCCCGCGACCCGGAGGGCGCCCCCTTCCCCCTCCTCGGCGAGGCCGCGCTCGCCCTGCGCGAACCCCTCCCCGACGAGGCCCTGCACGCCCTGTACACCCGCCTGATCAACCACACCGGCACAGCACTCGCCGACGACCTCGCCCTGGTGCTCTGCCAGCCGGTGGAGACGACCGTGCCAGTACGCGTGCCATGAAGCACAGCTCCGCTCTGCTCCGCCCCTGCGCCGTGAAGCCGATGCAGCCGATGCAGCCGATGCAGCCTAGGAGTGCAGCAGCGTACGGATCAGTTCCTCGGCGTCGCCCAGGAGTTGGACCTCGCGCACGCTCATGGTCGGATTGACGGCGCGCCGGGCCCTCGCCTCCGCCAGCCCGTCCTCCGTCATGTACGCCGCGTTTCCGTCGAGCATCGCGGCGAGCGTCTCGTGCGCCACCTCCGCGTGGGGCTCGTCGCCGACGGCCACCTGGGCGAGGATCACGGCGGACGTGCCCCAGTCCAGGCCGGGCGGGCCCTCCTCGGCGTTGGCCCAGTCGATGACCTTCGGGCCGTCCGGGGTGAGCATCACGTTGTCGGGGTGCAGGTCCAGGTGCAGGACACGGACGGCGGGGTCGGCCGAGACCCGGGCGGGCACGGCGTGCAGGGTGCGCAGCAGCCGGGCGAGGGTGAGGCCGGCCTCCTCGGCGGAGAACAGTCCCGCGCCGAACGCCTCCAGCATGGTCGGCCCGGACAGCCGCTCCATCACCAGGTCGGTCCGGGTCGCCGCCCGCACGCCCGGCACCGGATAGCCGTGCCCTCGTAGGTGTTCCATGACCGCGGCCTCGGCGGTGGCGTCGCCCCATCCTTCGCGGTCCCGGCGCAGGACCCACGCCTCGTCGATCTCGTAGACGTCCGCGGAACGCCCCGAGCCGAGCAGTTTCCCCGTACGTCCCGCTCCCCGCCCTGTTCCCCGCCCTGTTCGCATGGGCCGAACCTAGCCGTACGCCCACCCGGCCTCACAGGCGGCTCTCAAGTGCTTCCCTACGGGCCGGTAGAGTGAGCGCGTCGTCATCACACCCGTACGGGGGGAAGCCGGTGCAAATCCGGCGCTGACCCGCAACCGTGAATCACCCGCCAGGTGGTGAGCCGGATCGCCTCGCCCGGGACGTGACCGGCTCGTGCCGTCGGCAGCCCGCCGACGGCCGGCACCGTCGAGGTATACGGAGCCGGAGCCGCTCGGGCCAAGTCCGCGCCCGGTGCTGCCCGGCTCCCCAGGGGAGAGTCATGATTGTTCGCCGCAGCGCCGCGGTACTGGCCGCCACCGCCGTGATCGGCACGGCCTTCGCACCGGCCGCCCTCGCGGCGGACTCGTCCCCGTCCCCCTCCGCGTCCCAGGCGATCCCGTCGGGCCTGTACGGCTCCACCGACCCCACCTACGACGGTGTCTGGCGGCAGTCGCTCGCGCTGCTCGCCCAGGACACCGTGGGTGTCGAGCCCGCGGCGAAGGCCGTCGACTGGCTGACCGGGCAGCAGTGCGCGAGCGGGGCGTTCGCGCCGTACCGCGCCGACGCGACCGCGAAGTGCGACGCCAAGACGATGGTCGACACGAACAACACGGCCGCCGCCGTGCAGGCCCTGGCCGCGCTCGGCGGGCACGACACCGAGACGGGCAAGGCCGTGGCCTGGCTGAAGTCCGTGCAGAACAAGGACGGCGGCTGGGGGTACGTCGCGGGCGGGGCCAGCGACGCCAACTCGACGTCCGTGGTGATCGGCGCGCTCGCGGCGGCCGGGGAGAAGCCCGCGGACGTCTCCCAGGGCGGCAAGTCGCCGTACGACGCACTCGTGACGCTGTCCATCGCGTGCGCGGGCGAGGGCAGCGGCGGCGGGTTCGCGTTCCAGCCCGACAAGAAGGGCAAGCTGGCGGCGAACGCGGACGCCACGGCGGCCGCGGTCCTCGGCTCCCTCGGCAAGGGGTTCGTGACGACGGCCGGGAAGACCACGACGTCCGGTTACGTGTGCGGCGCCACGGAGAAGCTCACGCCGGCGGAGGCTGCCCGCAACGGCGCCTCCTACCTCTCCAACGCCCTGAACGACACCCCGTACCTGAAGTCGGCGATGCCCGGCGCCAAGGACCAGCCCGACTACGGCAACACCGCCGACGCGGTCGTCGCGCTCGCCGCCGACGGCTGGACCAAGGACACCCAGAAGCCCCTCGCCTGGCTGGAGAAGAACTACGGCGCCTGGGCGGCGAAGGCCGGACCGGCCGCGTACGCCCAGCTGATCTTCGCCGCCCACGCCACCGGCACCGACCCGCGCGACTTCGGCGGCGCGGACCTCGTCAAGCAGCTCGGAGCGACCGGTCCGGCGACGGACGCGTCCGACCACTCGGCCGCCGCGAGCGACGAGAAGAAGGACGAGAAGAAGAAGGACGACCACAAGGGGCTCGGCGTCTGGTGGATCGTCGGCGTCGGTCTCGTCGCGGGCATCGGCATCGGCTTCCTGATCAGCGGCCGCAACAAGAAGCAGCAGCTGTGACGCGCCGTCGGACGCCCGCGCCGCCCCTGGCCCTGAGCCGTGCCCTGCGCCTTGCCCTGCCCCTGAGTCTTGCCCTGACCCTGCTGCTCCTCATACTCGGCGGGGCGGGGCAGGCCCAGGCGGTCGGCTACCGCTACTGGTCCTTCTGGGACCTGACCGGCGGGAAGTGGACGTACGCCACCCAGGGCCCGTCCACCGCGCGGCCGTCCGACGGCGACGTCCAGGGTTTCCGCTTCGCGATCAGCGAGGACTCCCAGCACGCCGTACAGCCGCGCGGAAACCGGGACTTCGCCTCGATCTGCGCCAAGACGCCCGCCCAGCAGGGCAAGAAGCGCGTGGCCCTGGTCATCGACTTCGGTACGCCCGCGGACGCACCGTCCGGCGAAACCCCGCCCACCCCGCGCACGGCCTGCGCGAGCCTCCCCTCGGACGCGACCACCGCCGAAGCCCTGGCCTCGGTCGCGGGGCCCCTCCGCTACGACACCAACGCCCTCCTGTGCGCCATTGCGGGCTACCCCCAGACAGGCTGCGGCGACCAGGTGACCAAGCCGACGAACACCACCGCCCACCCCCACCGGACCAAGCCGGCCCACCACGGCCCCTCAGTAGGCCTGCTGGCAGGTGCAGCGGCGGTAGCCCTCCTGGGCGCCGCAGCAATCTGGCAGGCCCGCCGCAACCGGGGCTGAGACGGGGGTGAACCCAATGACACCGCCCGACCCCGACCGCCCAGCCCTCACGCCGACGCCGCCGGATCCGGCCGCTGCTGCTGCCTCTGTGGGCAATCGTCCCGCAGGGCGGGACGGGTGGGCACAGCCACCAGCGCCGGGTGCCGTCCCAGCCCAACGCCCGCCACACCGTCGTACCCGCACGCCGGAGGCAAACCGCGCCAACTCCCTCCACCCCGGCGCCTGGTGGATCTGGGCCCTGGGCCTGGGAACCGCCGCCTCCCGCACCACGAACCCCCTCCTCCTGGCCCTCCTCATCGGCGTAGCCGGCTACGTGGTGGCCGCCCGCCGGACCACCGCCCCCTGGGCCCACTCCTACACCGCGTTCGTGAAACTCGGCGTCACCGTCCTGGCCATCCGCCTGGCCTTCGCCGTCTTCCTCGGCTCCCCCATCCCCGGCACCCACGTCATCGTCACGCTCCCCGAAGCCCCCCTCCCCCACTGGGCCCAAGGCATCCGCATCGGCGGCCGCGTCACCGCCGAAGGCCTCGTCTTCGCCCTGTACGACGGCCTGAAACTGGCCACGCTCCTGATCTGCGTAGGCGCGGCGAACGCCCTCGCCAACCCGGCCCGTCTGCTGAAGTCACTCCCCGGCGCGCTGTACGAGGCAGGCGTGGCGGTGGTCGTCGCGCTGACCTTCGCCCCGAACCTGATCGCGGACGTCCAGCGCCTACGTGCCGCACGGCGCCTGCGCGGCCGCCCGGACAAGGGCCTGCGCGGCCTGCTGCACGTCGGACTCCCGGTCCTGGAGGGCGCGTTGGAGCGCTCGGTCGCCCTCGCGGCGGCGATGGACGCGCGCGGCTACGGCCGCACGGCCGAGGTCGCGCCCACCGTCCGCCGCACCACCGCCGTACTGACGCTGGGCGGCCTGCTCGGCGTCTGCGCGGGTACGTACGGACTGCTGACCGCGGAGGGCGGCACCTATGGCCTGCCCGTGCTGCTGGCCGGGCTGGCCGCGGCGCTCGGCGGCCTGTGGCTCGGCGGCCGGCGCTCGCTGCGGACGCGGTACCGCCCGGACGCGTGGGGCGCGCGGGCCTGGCTGGTGGCGGGCTCGGGCGTGGCGGTGGCGGCGCTGATGGTGGCCGCCGCCTCGTACGACCCCGTCGCGCTGCGCCCCGGCGTCGTCCCGCTCGTGGCCCCCGCCCTCCCGCTCTGGCCCGCGGCGGCGATCCTCCTCGGCCTCCTCCCCGCCTTCGCAGCCCCGGCGCCGCAGCGACCCCGGACCCCCGCGCGCCCCTCATCTCCCAAGGAGCCCTCATGATCCGCTTCGAGGATGTCTCCGTGACGTACGACGGAGCGGCCGAACCCACCGTCCAGGGCGTGGACTTCGAGGTCCCGGAGGGTGAACTGGTCCTCCTGGTCGGCCCGTCGGGCGTCGGCAAGTCGACCGTCCTCGGCGCGGTGAGCGGACTCGTCCCGCACTTCACCGGCGGCACACTCCGCGGCCGGGTCACGGTCGCCGGACGCGACACCCGCACCCACAAGCCGCGCGAACTCGCCGACGTGGTGGGCACGGTGGGCCAGGACCCGCTGTCCCACTTCGTGACGGACACGGTGGAGGACGAACTCGCGTACGGCATGGAGTCGTTGGGCCTCGCGCCGGACGTGATGCGCCGCCGTGTGGAGGAAACCCTGGACCTGCTGGGCCTGGCGGATCTCCGCGACCGCCCGATCGCGACCCTGTCGGGCGGCCAGCAGCAGCGCGTGGCCATCGGCTCGGTACTGACCCCGCATCCCAAGGTCCTGGTCCTCGACGAGCCCACGTCGGCCCTGGACCCGGCCGCCGCGGAGGAGGTCCTCGCCATCCTCCAGCGCCTCGTCCACGACCTCGGCACCACCGTCCTCATGGCCGAGCACCGCCTGGAACGCGTCATCCAGTACGCCGACCAGGTCGCCCTCCTGCCTTCCCCGGGAGCCGCGCCGACCCTTGGCACCCCGTCCGAGATCATGTCCGTCTCCCCGGTGTACCCCCCGGTGGTCGGCCTGGGCCGCCTGGCCGGCTGGTCCCCCCTCCCGCTCACGGTGCGCGACGCACGGCGAAGGGCGGGGCCGCTGCGGGACCGGTTGGCCGAGGCAGCACGGGAAGCCCCCGCCCCTCCGACCCCTCCTTCTCTCCCCGAACCCTCGTCACCCCCGTCACCCCCAGCACTCCCATCACCCCTCGTACTCTCACGCCCCGCCTCCCCCCTCGCCCGCCTCCTCCGCAGGCGCACCCCCGACACCACCTCCCAGGCACCCCCACCCCGCGTGGCCGAGGTCACCTCCCTCGCCGTCCGGCGCGGCCCGGTCGAGGCGCTCCGCCGGGTCGACCTCACCGTCGCCCCCGGCGAGACGATCGCGCTGATGGGCCGGAACGGAGCCGGAAAGTCCACCCTGCTCGGCGCCCTGGTCGGGCTGGTCGAACCCGCCGCCGGATCGGTACGGGTCGGCGGCGCCGTACCGCACCGGACGGCGCCCCCGGAACTCGTACGACGCGTGGGCCTCGTACCGCAGGAACCACGGGATCTGCTGTACGCGGACACGGTGGCCGCCGAGTGCGCGGCGGCCGACCGGGATGCCGGGGCGGCGGCCGGGACCTGCCGGGCGCTGGTGTCCGAGCTGCTGCCCGGGATCGGGGACGGGACACACCCCCGGGACCTGTCGGAGGGGCAGCGGCTGGCGCTCGCGCTGGCCGTCGTCCTGACGGCCCGCCCCCCGCTGCTGCTCCTCGACGAACCGACCCGCGGCCTCGACTACGCGGCGAAGGCCCGGCTGGTCACCGTCCTGCGCGACCTGGCCGCCGGGGGTCACGCCATCGTCCTGGCCACCCACGACGTGGAACTCGCCGCCGAGCTCGCCCACCGTGTCGTGATCCTCGCGGACGGTGAGGTCGTCGCCGACGGGCCGACCGCCGAGGTGGTCGTCGCGTCCCCGTCCTTCGCCCCGCAGGTCACGAAGGTGCTGGCCCCGCAGCCGTGGCTGACCGTCACGCAGGTCGGGGAGGCGCTCTCATGAGGACCCCCGAAGTCCCCACCCGTAGAGAAGCTCCCATAGAAGCCCCCACCCCTATATCCGCCCAGCCTCAGGCACGAGCCGTGCGCCTCGGCCCCCGCTCCATCGCCGCCCTCGCCCTGGTCAGCGCCACCGGTGTCGCCGGGTTCGCCTGGCCGCTCATCGCGGGACCGGGCTCCCAGGTCAGCGCCCACGCCCAGGACGCCCCCTGGCTCTTCGCGGGGCTCCTGGTCCTGCTGGTCGGGGTCGTCGCCGCGACGATCTCCGAGTCGGGGCTCGGGCCGAAGGCGGTCGCCATGCTCGGCGTGCTGGCCGCGACCGGGGCGGCCCTCCGCCCGATCGGGGCCGGGACCGCGGGTATCGAGCCGATGTTCTTCCTGATGGTGCTGAGCGGGCGGGTGCTGGGGCCGGGGTTCGGGTTCGTGCTCGGTTCGATCACCATGTTCGCGTCGGCGCTGCTCACCGGCGGGGTCGGGCCGTGGCTGCCGTTCCAGATGCTGTCCATGGGCTGGTTCACGATGGGCGCCGGGCTGCTGCCGGGCCCGGACCGGCTGCGGGGGCGCGCGGAGCTGGCGATGCTCGCGGCGTACGGCTTCGTCGCCGCCTTCGCCTACGGCACCGTCATGAACCTGGCCGGCTGGCCCTTCATGGACGCGCTGGCCTCGAACGTCGCCTTCGACCCGCACGCCACCGTCCCCGCCAACCTGACCCGTTTCCTCGCGTACTGCCTGGCCACCTCGCTCGGCTGGGACCTGGGCCGGGCGGTCGTGACCGTCGTCCTGACCCTCACGCTCGGCGGAACCCTCCTCAAGGCGCTGCGCCGGGCCACGCGCCGGGCGGCTTTCGAGGCCCCGGTCACCTTCGACCCCAGGTGATGTGCGGCCCGGGTCACACTCCTCGGTGACGCCGTGTGGGACGGTCGCGCACCGTCCGTCAGTCGCGGGGTGAAGCACCCCACAGGACCTAGGTCACATACGAAGCGGGGTAGTACGACATAACGGACGCCATGTACGCATCAATTGAGCCCCTGACCTGCGGTTTGAGAGCCAGATCACACACGGGACTTTCTTCACGGATGCGACCACCACTAGTAAAAGGGGTGATTGCGGACAGGCCCCCAGCGGTGTTTCTCTGGAGCAGTCGCCAGGCGCCACGAGCCCACCCGGGCCGCGGCGCCAACGTATGCCCCACACACCACGCACCCCGTGGTTCGGACATACCGCGACCACCTTGCCCCCGAAGAAAAAGGTTCTCCGTGTCCGTCTCTTTCATCCGCCGCGCCGTCGCTTCCCCGAAGAAGGTCCTCACCGGTGCCGCCGTGGCCGCTGCCACCGCCGGTATGGTCCTGGCCGCGGCCCCCGCCCAGGCCGCCACCACGACCACGGGCTCCTCCGCCCAGTCGATCGCGCACCAGATGATCCCGGACGCCGCGCAGTTCAACGCCTTCAGCAAGATCGTCGAGCACGAGAGCGGCTGGAACATCAGCGCCACGAACGCCTCCTCCGGCGCCTACGGCCTGGTCCAGGCCCTGCCCGGCTCCAAGATGGCGTCCGCCGGCGCCGACTGGAAGACCAACCCCAAGACCCAGATCAAGTGGGGCCTGGACTACATGAACTCCCGCTACGGCAGCCCGGCCGCCGCCTGGAACTTCTGGCAGGCCAACGGCTGGTACTGACCGGCCCACAGCACGCGGCAAGGCGTGCTCCACAGCTTCCGCGAAGGCGGCGGCCCCTGATCCCCGGGGCCGCCGCCTTCGCCGTGCCCGCTGCCCCTATCGGCTGACGGCGTCGAACCACCGCACCACCTGCGGCGCCGACACCTGGAACGACCCGAAGTGGTCCACGTCCCCCTGATTGACCACCGTCACCGGCGCCCCCTCCCCGGCCAGCTGCCGCGCACAGCTGCTCGCGTTCCCGATCGGTACGTCGGTGTCGGCCGCCCCCGCGTACAGCCGCACCGGCATCTCGGGCTTCCAGTCGCAGGTGTGATCGGCCGCACGCATGGCGTCCAGCAGACCGCCGCCGGGATGCCGCAGCCGCTCGTAGAAGGAGGGCGTGAGCAGTTCCTTCAGGGTCGGCGGCAGCGCCGAGAGGATGTCCTCCTCTACGTGTGTCCCGTCGTACAGCCCCTCGACCCGGCTCGCGTACGGGGCACGGAAGGCCTCGGCCTGGTCCTTGTAGATGGGGTGCAGCCTGTTCTGCGCGACCAGCCAGTAAGAGATGTAGAGGACACTGCTCGCGTCATTGACCCGGCCGTCGAAGAGCGCCGGGATCTCCTGGCCCTCCAGGTCGTAAGGACCGCTGACCGGAGCGAGCGCCCGGAGCCGGAAATGACGGTCGGCGCCCTCCTGGAGCGCCCGCCCGAGCGCCATCGCGACCTGCCCGCCCTGCGAGAACCCCGTCGCGTACACGTCACCGGTGAGCGGCCTGCCCAGCCGCCCGGCGGCGGTCCGCGCCGCGCGCAGCATGTCGACCGAGGCGGTCACGGAGGAGCGGGTGTCCATGTACGGGTGGCTGCCGGGCCCCTTTCCGAGCCCCAGGTAGTCGGGCGCGGCCACGGCACGACCGGCGGAGGCGTTCATGTACGACGGAATCCGGCCGAAGTCCTCCTCGGCCGAGGGCGCGTAATCGCGGTTGACCATCGTGCCGTGCGTGTCGGAGACGAGATCGAGGCGGTGCTCGCCCCCGGCGGGGAGGGTGAGCAGACCGGTGGCGGTGGTCGGCTTCCCGTACGGGTCGACGGTCCGGTAGGTCAGCCGGTACGACCGCACGCCGTACCGGACGACGTCCGTGGCCATGTCCCGCTCAGCGAGGAACGCCTTGACCTGCCCGGCGTCGTGGTCGGCCACGGGGGTGACGGAGACCAGCTCACCGCGGAGGGCCGGTGTCCGCGCCCGCTCCCCGGCAGAGGCGACCGGCGCCACCGCGACCCCCGCGAGTCCGGCGAGCAGCAGCGCCGCCGCCCCGGCGAGTCCCCGCCGCGCACGCCAACTGGTCCGTGTTTCATGTGCTTTGCGCGTCTCATCTCTCATGTCTGCGACGCTACGGACGCCCACTTCGCCCGGACATCCGAGAGTCCCCCGGCCCCATGGTGGACTTGGGTCCACCCCGCCCATCCCGCTGACCGGAGGCCCCATGACCACCGAGACGGAGAAGCCGTCGTACGACCCCGAGGCGCGCGGACTGCGCCTGGTGGCCGTGCTGTTGGGACTGACCGTGGTCAGCGGCCTGATCGACGCGGTGAGCTATCTGGGCCTCGGCCACGTCTTCACCGCGAACATGACCGGCAACGTGGTCGTCCTGGGCTTCGCCGCCGCCGGCGCACCGGGCTTCTCGGTCCCCCACACCCTGACCTCCCTGTGCTGCTTCCTGCTGGGCGCGGTGGCCGGGGGCCGCGTGGCGGTACACCTGGGCACCGGCTCCCGTCGGATCTGGGCGCGGGTCACCCTCGCGACGGAGGCGCTCCTGGTGGGCATCTCGGCGGCGGTCGCCTTCGCGGCGCCGGGCGACACCGCGACGACGTACACACTCATCGCGTTGACGGCCTTCGCGATGGGCCTGCGCAACGCCACCGTCCGCAAGCTGGGCATCCCCGACCTGACGACCACCGTCCTGACGATGACCCTGACCGGCCTCGCCTCCGACTCCCGCCTCGCGGGCGGCGGCGCCCACCCCCGCTCCCCCCGCCGCACGGCCTCCGTGTTCGCGATGCTCGCGGGCGCCTTGCTCGGCGCGTGGCTGGTGATCCACCACGGGCTGGGCATCCCGCTGCTGATCGCGGCGGCGGTGACGGGGGTGCTGGCGGTGGTGGCGTCGGGGCGGGAGTGACCAAGGGACCGAACGACACCTACTCAGCGAACGCCAGGCGCGCCGTGAGCGATGGGCGTCACATATCCCGATAGCTCCGCGTGGGCGGTCGCGCACCGTCCGTCAGTCGCGGGGTGAAGCACCCCACAGGACCTAGGTCACATACGAAGCGGGCTAGTAGGACATAACGGACGCCATGTACGCATCAATTGAGCCCCTGACCTGCGGTTTGAGAGCCAGATCACACGGGGGACTTTCTCCACGGATGCGACCACCACTAGTAAAAGGGGTGATTGCGGACAGACCCCCAGCGGTGTTTCTCTGGAGCAGTCGCCAGGCGCCACGAGCCCACCCGGGCCGCGGCGCCAACGTATGCCCCCCGCCCCGCACCGCGAGGCACCGGCACACATACGACTCCTTGTCCCCGAAGAAACAGGTTCTCCGTGTCCGTCTCCTTCATCCGCCGCGCCGTCGCCTCCCCGAAGAAGGCCCTCGCTACCGCCGCCGTGGCCGCTGCCACCACCGGCATGGTGCTGACCGCGGCTCCGGCCCAGGCCGCCACCACCAGCACGGCCTCCTCCGCCCAGTCGATCGCGCACCAGATGATCCCGGACGCCGCGCAGTTCAACGCCTTCAGCAAGATCGTCGAGCACGAGAGCGGCTGGAACATCAGCGCCACGAACGCCTCCTCCGGCGCCTACGGCCTGGTCCAGGCCCTGCCCGGCTCGAAGATGGCGTCCGCCGGCGCCGACTGGAAGACCAACCCCAAGACCCAGATCAAGTGGGGCCTGGACTACATGAACTCCCGCTACGGCAGCCCGACCGGCGCCTGGAGCTTCTGGCAGGCCAACGGCTGGTACTGAGCAGCCTGAGCACCACCCCGCTCACCGAGCACCACCCCGCTCACGCCAAGGCGGCGGCCCCCCAACCCCGGGGCCGCCGCCTTCGCCGTACCCGCTGTCGCCGCTGTCGCCGCTATCGCCGCTATCGGCTGACGGCTTCGAACCACCCCGCACAGCACGAGGGGCGGACCGTTCAGCCCTCGCCACCGCTCCGGCACTCGAACCACACCGTCTTGCCACCCCCCGGCGCCGACGCCACACCCCACTTGTCGACGACCGCGTCCAGCAGCACGAGCCCGCGCCCGCCCTCCGACTCCGGGGACAAATCGAAGGGTTCGGCGGGGAGTTGCCGAGAGCCATCCGTGACCTCTACCCGCACCCCCGCCTCCTGCCGCAGCACCAGCAACTCACAACGCCGGTCCGGTACATGGCGTACGACGTTGGCGACCAGCTCGGTCACGGCCAGCTCCACGGCGTCGGTCAGCTCCACCAACTCCCACTCGTCCAGCAGCGACCGGACGATACGGCGGATGTGCCGCGCCGAGTGCTCACCGACGGTGAGGCGCATGGCGTACTGGGCGGGGCGGGGGCCCAGGAGGGTGGGGGGAAAGTATTCGTTCACGGTACGAGGCTGACCTCGCGCGACTACTCTGGGCTACGGTTCGGATACAACAGGTCCCGCAGTGGGCCGAGTTGCGCGAGAAGGGGCCGTACGTGACCCACATCAACGTCCTCGACCCGGGAGCCTCACCGCTCGACTACTACGGGTTCGAGCTGCGCCGGTACCGGGAAGCCGCCGGGCTGACGCAGAAGCAGCTCGGCGACATCGTCAACTACACGGGTTCGCTGGTCGGGCAGATCGAGACGGCCAGGAAGCTGCCGACGCCGGAGTTCAGTGAGCGGGTGGATGTGGCGCTGGATACGGGCGGGTTGCTGTACCGGCTCGTCGACCTGGTGATGCGTAGTCAACTTCCGGCCTGGTTCCAACAGGTGGCGGAGTTGGAGGCGCGGGCCACGGAGATCTGCACCTTCCAGTTGCACATGGTCCATGGCCTCCTCCAGACCGAGGCGTATGTGCGTGCCGTACTCGGTGCGCTGGACCAGACGAACCTCGACGACCGCACCGCCGTACGACTGGCCCGTCAGCGCATCTTCGAGAAGGAGGTGCCGCCGGTCCTGTGGGCGGTCATCAGCGAGGCCGCCCTCTATCAGGAGATCGGCGGCCCGGAGACCATGCGGGGGCAACTGGCCCACCTGTTGTCGTTCGAGAGCAATCCCCGGATCAACATCCAGGTGCTGCCGTTCTCGGCCGGAGCACACGCGGGGCTCCAAGGCTCATTCAACCTCTATCGCTTCGCGAGCGACCCGGACATCGTCTACACCGAGGGCTACGGCAGCGGGCATCCGACCGCCAACCCGGACACCGTCAAGGACTGTTCGCTCCGTTACGATCATCTTCAGGCCGCCGCACTTTCCCTCAAGGACTCGGCGGAGCTGATCCGGCGCGCAATGGAGGAACGCTATGGCGAACACCGCGATTCCGACGGGGATCCAGTGGCGTAAGTCCAGCTACAGCGGCGACCAGGGCGGCGACTGCGTCGAGATCGCCGAAACCCCCTGCACCACCATCGCCATCCGAGACTCCAAAAACCCGGCGGGGCCCACCCTCACCCTGGACCCCGCCACCTTCACCACCTTCGTCAACTGGACGGCGACTACAACCGCTGAATGATCGTGCCGGTGGCCAACCCGCCCCCCGCACACATCGTGATCAGCGCGAACTCCTTGTCCCGGCGCTCCAGTTCATGCAGCGCGGTCGTGATCAGCCGCGCCCCCGTCGCCCCCACCGGATGCCCGAGCGCGATCGCACCGCCGTTCACGTTCACCTTCTCCAGGTCCTGCTCGAAGACCTGCGCCCAGCTCAACACCACTGAAGCGAACGCCTCGTTGATCTCGACGAGGTCGATGTCCTTCAGGGACATCCCGGCCTTGCCCAGAACCGCCCGCGTCGCGTCGAGCGGCCCGTCGAGGTGGAAGTGCGGGTCGGAGCCGACCAGCGCCTGGGCGACGATCCGCGCGCGCGGCCGGAGCTTCAGCGCTCGTGCCATCCGCTTGGACGCCCACAGGATGGCCGACGCACCGTCCGAGATCTGCGACGAGTTGCCCGCCGTGTGGATGGCGGTCGGCATCACCGGCTTCAGCCTCGCCAGCGCCTCCATGGTCGTGTCGCGGAGCCCCTCGTCGCGGTCGACGAGGCGCCACATGCCCTGCCCCGCCCGCTGCTCCTCCTCCGTCGTGGGCACCTGGACGGCGAAGGTCTCCCTCTTGAACCGCTCCTCGGACCAGGCGATGGCGGCGCGTTCCTGGGAGATGAGGCCGAGGGAGTCGACGTTCTCGCGCGTCAGGCCCCGATGGCGGGCGATCCGCTCCGCCGCCTCGAACTGATTGGGGAGGTCCACGTTCCACTCATCCGGGAACGGCTTCCCGGGCCCGTGCTTGGACCCCGAGCCCAGCGGCACCCGGGACATCGCCTCGATGCCGCAGCTGATGCCGACGTCGATGACGCCCGCCGCGACCATGTTGGCGACCATGTGCGAGGCCTGCTGCGAGGAGCCGCACTGGCAGTCGACCGTCGTGGCCGCCGTCTCGTAGGGCAGGCCCATGGTCAGCCATGCCGTGCGCGCGGGGTTCATGGACTGTTCGCCGGCGTGGGTCACCGTGCCGCCGACGATCTGCTCGACGCAGTCGGCGTGGATGCCGGTGCGGCCGAGGAGTTCACGGTAGGTCTCGCCCAGGAGGTAGGCGGGGTGGAGGTTGGCGAGCGCGCCGCCGCGCTTGCCGATGGGGGTGCGTACGGCTTCGACGATCACGGGTTCCGCGGCCATGGGGGCTAGTCCTCTCCTCAGGCCTGTCCTGCGGCCAGGCCCTGCTGACCCGCGCAGCGCGGGGCGTCCCGGCCCACCCACCGCGCAGAACTAGTACGCGTTCTAGTTCTGAGTGCAGTCTGCTGACAGCGTGTCCACAACCGCAAGGGTCTTGCAGGCTCCGAAGTTGCGATCTGCACGAATCCCGCACGCAATTCGAGGCGCCGTGCCCCTTGCCACTTGTAGAACCCGTTACTACCTTCACGACACAAATTCCTGATGGACCGTCAGACGGCAGGAGTTGCCGATGCCCTGTCCAGCGCTGCCCGACGGGTTCGATTTCACCGACCCCGATGTGCTGCACCACCGCGTGCCCCTCCCGGAGTTCGCCGAGCTGCGCCGGGTCGAACCCGTCCACTGGATCCCGCAACAGCCCGGCATCGCCGGCTTCGAGGACGACGGCTACTGGGCCGTCACCCGACACGCGGACGTCAAGTACGTCTCCACGCACCCCGAGCTCTTCTCCTCGTTCCTCAACACCGCCGTCATCCGCTTCAACGAGCACATCCAGCGCGAACAGATAGAAGTGCAGCGGCTGATCATGCTCAACATGGACCCGCCCGAGCACACCCGGGTCCGCCAGATCGTGCAGCGCGGCTTCACCCCGCGTGCCATCCGCTCCCTGGAGGCCGCCCTGCGTGCCCGCGCGGGCACGATCGTCGAGAGCGCGCTCGCGGGCGCGGGCCCGGACGGCGCCTTCGACTTCGTCACCCAGGTCGCCTGCGAACTGCCCCTCCAGGCCATCGCCGAGCTCATCGGCGTCCCGCAGGACGACCGGGCCAAGATCTTCGACTGGTCCAACAAGATGGTGTCGTACGACGATCCGGAGTACGCGATCACCGAGGAGGTCGGCGCCGAGTCGGCCACCGAGCTCATCTCGTACGCGATGAACATGGCCGCCGACCGCAAGCAGTGCCCCGCCAAGGACATCGTCAGCACGCTGGTGGCGGCCGAGGACGAAGGGAACCTGGCCTCCGACGAGTTCGGCTTCTTCGTGCTGCTGCTGGCCGTCGCGGGCAACGAGACGACCCGCAACGCCATCACGCACGGCATGCACGCCTTCCTCACCCACCCCGAGGCGTGGGACCTCTACAAGAGGGAGCGCCCGAAGACCACCGCCGAGGAGATCGTCCGCTGGGCGACCCCCGTCGTCTCCTTCCAGCGCACCGCGACCCAGGACACCGAACTGGGCGGGCAGCAGATCAAGAAGGGCGACCGCGTCGGCATCTTCTACTCCTCCGCCAACAACGACCCCGAGGTATTCGAGCGCCCCGAGGTCTTCGACATCACCCGCGACCCCAACCCGCACCTCGGCTTCGGCGGCGGAGGCCCGCACTTCTGCCTCGGCAAGTCCCTGGCCACCCTGGAGATCGACCTCATCTTCAACGCGATAGCCGACGCGATGCCGAACCTCCGACTCGCCGGCGACCCGCGCCGCCTGCGCTCCGCCTGGCTGAACGGCGTCAAGGAGCTTCAGGTCAACGCCAGTTGAGGTACTCGGGCCGACGGCCTCCCGGAATCCGTCGGCCCGTCTCGCGGGAGGCAGGGGCATCCCCCCTACGCCCTGCTCCTGCCTCCCCCGTGACGAGCTTCTTCACCGCCGATGAACGTCTCCACTCCGTTTCACGTCTTCACTCGTGGCACAGCAAACCCACACCTTCGAAGACTTCGAACGGAAACGCGCGCCGTGGTCCACGCCGAACTGGCCGATCTGCACCCCGTCCGGCAGGATCCCGCGGACGAGCCCCGGAACGGCCGCTTCCGCCGTCTCCACCCCGTCCGCACGTTCTGGCACCGCCACCGCCTCCCGCTGCTCGCCACCCTGCCCACGCTTCCGCTGTACGCGGTGTGGTGGGCGTTCCTCGCCACCGGCGGCGGCGATCTCGCGGCCCAGGAGGCCTGGGCCGGGTTCGCGTCGCGGAACGGCGGATCGGCGTACAACCTGTTCTGGTACGGCGGGATGCACACCGCCAACTACAGCCTGATCTCGCCGTATCTGATGGCTGCGCTCGGTGTGCGCACGGTGACGGTGGTCTCCGGGCTCGCCGCCACCTGGCTGGCCGCCGTGCTGATCGGGCGCACGGGCATACGACGGCCGGTGGGCCCGGCCCTGCTCGCCGCGCTCGCGCTGTGGTGCGACGTCGCGTCGGGGCGGACGACCTTCGCGCTCGGCGTCGCCCTCGGACTCGCCGCCTGTGTACCGCTGGTGCGCGAGCGGCGCGTGCTGCTGGCGGTGGCGTACGCGACGCTCGCCACGATGGCGAGCCCGGTGGCCGGGCTGTTCCTGGCCGTGGTGGGCGCCGCGTATCTCGCCGTACGGGACGGGGTGCGGGCCTGCGCCCTGATGGTGCCGCCGGGTGTCGTGGTCGGGGCGACGACGCTGCTGTTCCCGTTCACCGGCGAGCAGTTGATGCCGTGCGCCCGGATCTGGCCGCCCGTGCTGCTCGGGCTGACCGTGGCCGTACTGGCCCCGCGGGGCTGGCGGGTGGCCCGGTGGAGCGGTGCCGTCTACGCGGCCGGAACCGTCCTGACGTATCTGATCCCCTCGCCGGTCGGGACGAACGTCGAGCGGTTCGCGGAGCTGTTCGCGCCGGCCGTGCTGCTCGCGGTGCTGCTGGGCGCCCCCCGGCTCAGGAGGGTGCGGCGCAGCGCGCTGATCGTGGCGCTGGTGTTCTCGCTCGCCTGGGTCGGCAAGAAGACCGTCGACGATCTTGAGGTATCGACGGTCGTGCCGGCCTGGGCCGCCGACACACACGGCGTGGTCGGAGCCCTTGAGGCGCTCGGCGCCGGCCGCGGCCGGGTCGAGGTGGTCCCGGCCCGCAACCACCGCGAAGCCGCCGTGCTCGCCCCGCATGTGAACCTGGCGCGCGGCTGGAACCGCCAGATGGACATGGAGCGCGGCTGGCTCTTCTACGACGGCACCTTCTCTGAGGCGTCCTACCGGGCCTGGCTGGACCGCTGGGCGGTCGGCTAT
This sequence comes from Streptomyces sp. NBC_00775, assembly GCF_036347135.1. Taxonomy (NCBI): domain Bacteria; kingdom Bacillati; phylum Actinomycetota; class Actinomycetes; order Kitasatosporales; family Streptomycetaceae; genus Streptomyces; species Streptomyces sp. NBC_00775. The sequence goes on along the minus strand of NZ_CP108938.1, from coordinate 7,568,203 downwards.
GTCGTCCTGCCGTCGGGCAGGCCGGACGGCTACGCGGAGGCCGAGGCGCGTCTGGTGAAGACCCGGCCGGCGTGGCTGGAGCCGGTGTGGAACGACGCGCACTGGCGGGTGTTCCGGGTGCACGCGGCGGTGCCGCTGGTGTCGGCGCCCGCCTCCGTCGTGCGGACCACGAGCGCCGAGATCGATGTGCGGATGCCGGCGCCCGGCTCGGTGACCGTGCGGGTCGCGTACTCGCCGTGGCTGCGCGCCGAGGGCGGCTGCCTGGAGAAGGCCGGTGAGTTCACGCGGCTGACGGTGAGCGAGCCGGGGGCGTACCGGATCAGCTCGGAGTACGACCCGCCGCCGGGACCGGCTCCTTCGTGCTGACCGTGCCGTCCTCCACGGGTTTCACCGACGTCCGGGGCCGGGGGCCCTGGAGCAGATGGGTCAGGCCGAAGCCCGCGCTCACGACCACCGCGCCGCCCACCGCGTCCAGCACCCAGTGGTTGCCGGTCGCCACGATCGCGGAGACCGTGAAGAGCGGGTGCAGCAGGCCGAGTGCCTTCATCCACCACTTGGGCGCCAGGATCGCGATGACGAGCCCGCACCACAGGGACCAGCCGAAGTGCAGCGAGGGCATCGCCGCGTACTGATTCGTCAGCGCGGTCAGCGTGCCGTAGTCCGGCTTGGAGAAGTCCTGCACGCCGTGCACGGTGTCGATGACGCCGAGGCCCGGCAGCAGCCGCGGCGGGGCGAGCGGGTAGAGCCAGAAGCCGACGAGCGCGAACAGGGTGGCGAAGCCGAGCGCCGAGCGCGCCCAGCGGTAGTCGCCGGGGCGGCGGGCGTACAGCACACCGAGGACGGTGAGCGGGACGACGAAGTGGAACGACTCGTAGTAGAAGTCGAAGAAGTCCCGCAGGAAGCCGACCTTCACCACCGCATGGTTGGCCCAGTGCTCGATGTCGATGTGCAGGAACCGCTCGATGGCGAGTATCTGCTCGCCGTGGTGCTCGGCGGTGGCCCGGCCGCCCGCGTTGGTGCCGCCCGTCGCCGCGAGCCTGACCTGCTGGTAGGCGGAGTAGCCGACGCGGATCAGGAGCAGTTCGAGCAGCAGGTTCGGGCGGCTGTGGACACGGCCGAGGAACGGGAGCAGCGGCACCCGCTTGAAGCGGGTCGGCACCGGCTTGGCGTAGTCGGTGGGGATCGGCGTCTGGTAGTACTCCGAGGTACGGGACAGGAACGGCACGATCGTGGCGGCGGCGAGCGCGGCCAGCAGCACCACGTTGTCGCGCAGCGGATAGAGCGACGCCATGTTCGGCAGCATCATCTTCGCGGGCAGCGTCATGACGAGGATGACGGCGACGGGCCACATGGAGCGGTCCGAGGTCTTCTTGCCGACCCGGCCGACCATCGCGAGCAGCACCCACAGCAGTTGGTGCTGCCAGGTCGTGGGCGAGACGGCGACGGCGACACAGCCGGTGACCGCCACGGCGAGCAGCAGCTGACCGTCCCGCGCGTAGCGCACGGCGCGGCGCAGGCCGACGTAGGCGACGGCCGCGCCGAGGGCCAGGAACAGGCCGATCTCCAGCGGGCCGGTGAGGCCGAACCGCAGCAGCGCGCCGTGCAGGGACTGGTTGGCGAGGTCGTCGGCGTCCTTGCCGAGGCCGACGCCCGCCAGGTGGTGCACCCAGTACGTGCTGGAGTCGTGCGGCATCGCGGCCCAGGCGAGCGCGGTGAGCGCGGCGAAGGTGATCCCGGTGGACTCGGCGGCGCGGCGCCGCCCGGTGAACCAGAGCAGCGGTGCGAAGAGCAGCACGGTCGGCTGCAGCGCCGCCGCGAGGCCGATCAGGGCGCCGCTGGCGCGCTCCCCGCGCACGGCGAAGCAGCCGAGCAGGACGAGCAGCACGGGGATGATGCTGGTCTGGCCGAGATAGAGGGCGTTGCGCACCGGCAGCGACAGCATCAGCAGGCTTATGGCGACCGGTGCCGCGAGCAGCGACGTACGCCGGCTCACGGGCTGCGGCAGGGCGCGCGCGGCGACCATGCCGAGCGCGACGACCAGCAGCAGCGTGCCGAAGGTCCAGCCCCAGCCGAGGACCTGTTCGGCCGCCCGGGTGAGCGGCTTGAGGACGAGTCCGCCGAACGGGGTACCGGTGAACCGCGTCGAGTCGTACAGCGAGCCCTTCACATGCAGCACGCCGTTCGTTCCGACCCAGGTTTCCAGGTCCGTCAGCCGCTCCCCCTCGGGGGTGCTGAGGACGACGGCGACCTGCCGCACCGCCAGGATGGCGGCGATCGCCCACAGCCCGATACGGACGGCTCGCAGCCGTTCTCTCGCCGTGTCGGCAGCCCCCGCCCCGAAAGGATCGCCCGTTCGTCCGCCGTGCTCCACGTTCGCCACGCCTCGTCGGCCTCCCGCCCCGTTCGTCCCGAAGTTCCCGTGCGTTTCCCGTGCGTCCGATCGCTGTCCCGACCCTATGAGGCTCGCACTGCCCCCGGAGAGAGACGCGGGCAACCCCCTCTTTACCTGATGTCCTCCCACCTTTTGTCCGGATGACGATAGTGCGCGAACGGTTCGGCTCCCCCCTTGCTCCGCGACACAGGCCACAGATGGATCACCGACAGACCCGCGAAAGTGGACGCCCAGGCCGGGAACCGTAGCCTCCGCTGTGCCGTCTGAGACCCTGTCCGACGGCACGGCGGAAGGCTGCGAGGAATGGTTCGGGGGATGGTTCGGGGGATGTCCGGCAGGATGCGGACGGGCCGGTCACAGGCGGCACGAGGGCGGCTGCTGGTCGTCGTACTGGCGCTGCTGGGGTTCCAGCTGGGCTCCCTGGTGGCACCGGCCTACGCCTGCGGGTGCGGCGCGATGGTGCCGGACGGCAATCGGCATGTCACGGTGAGCCGCGAGATGTCCGCCGTCCGCTGGGACGGCCGCCAGGAGCAGATCGTGATGAGCCTGACGGTCTCCGGGGACGCCCACAAGGCGGCGTGGATCATGCCGGTCCCGCACCGGGCGACGGTGAAGCTGGGCGACAGCGCGCTCTTCGACCAGCTCGGCGAGGCGACCGCGCCCGAGTACCGCACCCGCCACTACTTCTGGCCGGACAACGGCGACTGGCCCTTCGCCGACGACGACACGAGCGGGGACGCCGCCCCACGGGCCGCCGGGACGGCACCCTCCGTGGGCGTCGTCGGCCGCGAGCGCCTCGGCCCCTTCGACGTCGCCCGCCTCACCGCCACCGACTCCGACGCCCTCGGCAAGTGGCTCGCCGACAACGGCTTCGCGCTCCCCGACCGCCTCAGCCAGGCGCTGCGCCCGTACGTCAGCCAGGGCTGGGAGTACGTGGCGGTCCGGCTGGCCCCGGAAGACACGGACACCCCGCTCGGCGGCACCCTCGACCCGCTCCACCTCACCTTCGCCAGCGACGAGCTGATCTACCCGATGCGGCTCTCGCGTCTGGCCGCCACCCCGCAGTCGCTGGGCCTGTACGTCCTCGCCGCGCACCGCATGGAACCGGCGACGGCGATCGGCGGGGACCGCCCGGTGGTCTCGTACGCGGGCCGCGTCAGCACGGCCTCGGGCCCGCTGTCCGAGCTCGCGGCCGACGGCACGGACTTCCTCACCGCCCTCGACCAGGAGTTCCCGGAGCCGTCGGCCATCTCGGGCGACCACGTACTGCGGCGCACGGCGACGGACACGACGTACCGTCAAGTCATCTACGAGGACCGGCTGCTGACGGTCGGCGGGATCCCGGCGTGGCTGCTGACGGTGACCGCCGTGGTGCTGGCGGCGGCCGTGACCCTGGCGATGGGCGTACGGGCCCGCAGGCGCCGCCCGGTGCCGCCGCCCCCGCCGGTGCGGGTGCCGCCGCCGATCGGCTGACGCCGAGGGTGAACACCCGGAAACCCGCTGACAACCGCCGGCGCCCGGGACTAGATTCACGGGGGACTAGTTAGCGCATCTAACTAGGCATACGAAAGGCATGGTGCATGAGCGAGTCGCAGCTGTGGAACGACGTCGACGACTACTTCACCTCCCTCCTCACCCCCGCCGACGACGCCCTGGCCGCCGCGCTGCGCGACAGCGACGCGGCCGGGCTGCCGCACATCAACGTCGCCCCGAACCAGGGCAAGCTGCTCCAGCTCCTCGCCGAGATCCAGGGCGCCCGCCGCATCCTGGAGATCGGCACGCTCGGCGGCTACAGCACGATCTGGCTGGGCCGCGCCCTCCCGGCCGACGGCCGGCTGATCACCTTCGAGTACGACCCCGCACACGCCGAGGTCGCCCGCGGCAACCTCGCCCGGGCCGGCCTCGACAAGATCTCCGAGGTGCGGGTGGGTCCCGCCCTGGAGTCGCTGCCGAAGCTGGCCGAGGAGAACCCGGAACCGTTCGACTTCGTCTTCATCGACGCGGACAAGGTGAACAACGCGCACTACATCGAGTGGGCCCTCAAGCTCACCCGGCCCGGCAGCGTGATCGTCCTCGACAACGTCGCACGGGAAGGCCGGGTCACCGACGCGGACAGCACCGCCGGGGACGTTCAGGGCACCCGGGCCGCGCTCGAACTGATCGCCGCCCACCCGAAGTTGAGCGGTACGGCGATCCAGACGGTGGGCAGCAAGGGCTACGACGGCTTCGCGCTGGCACGCGTGCTGGCATAACGCGTCGGGGCCAGGGCCTAGGGGGCTTCGTGATAGAAGCCCACGTTGACGGTGCGCGGTCCGGTGCGGTCCTGGATGACGAGTTCTCCGGAACTGCCCGCGGGGAGCTTGGCCGTCCCGCCGTACGGAAAGGTCTGGGGCGGCTGGCCGGCCAGCGTCAGCCGCACCTCGGCGGAGGGATCGGGGTGCGAGCCGCGCAGCCACGTGACCTGCCAGGAGCCGTCCGGGCCGCACAGGAACTCCAGGTGCACCCGGGACACGAACAGCCAGTCGTCGGGGGTCGCGAGACGGCACACGGCCCGGTCCCGGCCCACCCGAAGCATGGCACCGGGGTCGCTCGGCGCGTCGGCCATCAGCATCCCGGCCGTCGCACCCGCGTCCGCCCCGGACACCGAGGCCATGGTGAGTTCGAGCACGCGTGCTCCTTCTAGGTCGTCCTGGTCCAATTTTCCTTGAGCGGGGCGTGGTTGGCGCACCGCCGCCGCATGATAATTCGACCGATAGCTCCTCCGTGCGACCTCCGGCACAATGGACTCATGACCGAGCGAAAGCCACCCGGTGTCAGCTTCGAGTCCTGGATCGACCGACAGATCCGCGAGGCGCAGGCGCGCGGCGAGTTCGCGGAACTCCCCGGCGCGGGCAAGCCGCTGCCGCACATCACCGACACGTCGTACGACGAACTGTGGTGGATCAAGCAGAAGATGGCCCGCGAGGGACTGTCCGTCCTGCCGCCCACCCTCGCCCTGCGCAAGGAAGCGGAGGACGCCCTGGCGGCGGCCGCCACGGCCCCCTCGGAGCCGGCCGTGCGCCGCATCGTCGAGGACATCAACGCCAAGATCCGCGAAATGATGTTCAAGCCCCCGCCCGGACCTCCGCTGGGCCTCAAGCCCTACGACGTGGAGAAGATCGTGCGGGAGTGGCAGGACCGCCGGGAGGGCTAGCCCCCAGGGACCTCCAGAGACCTCCAGGGACCTCCAGAGACCTCCAGGGATCTTCTAATTCGCTTGCGAGGCGGATACGGCACCTCCCGACAATGACCGTCATGACCCGCACCCCCACGACGGCTTCCTGGACCGTCGCCCCCGAACCCTTCGACTCCCCCGTGGCCGCCGCGCTGTGGCGGGCGTACTACACGGAGGTCAGCGACCGCTGGTATCTGCTGCACGAGGGGCGTACGACGGACCCCGACGAGCTGGAGCGCGAGGTCGCCGCGCAGACGGGGGCCGAGTTCGCGGCGCCCGCCGGGGTGCTGCTGGTCGCGCGGTACGACGGCGAGCCCGGGGGCACGGCGGGCGTGCGCATGCTGGACGCGACGACGGGCGAGCTGTGCCGCGTCTTCGTCCGCGAGGAGCTGCGCGGCAAGGGCGGCGGCCCCGTGCTGCTCGCGGCGGCCGAGGAGGCGGCGCGCGGCATGGGCGCGGAGCGACTGATCCTGGACACCCGCAGCGACCTCGTGGAGGCCCGCACGCTGTACGCCCGGCACGGGTACGCCGAGACCGAGGCGCACAACGACGACATGTACGCCGAGCACTGGTTCAGAAAGGACCTGACCGGCTGATCCTCACGCCTCACGCCTCACACGGGCTTCGTCTGCGGCCCGTGCACCGTCCCGTCGTGCGGGCGTTCCGCGTCGGAGCCGCACATTTCGTTGTTCAGCTCCTCGACCAGCTTGGTCAGGTCGGTCGGGCGGTCCGGACCCCACCAGTCGCCGAGCAGCTCGGTCAGGGACTCCTCACGGGCCATGGCGAGTCTGCCGGCGACCTCGCGGCCCTCGTCGGTCAGGACCAGGTCGAGTCCCTCGCGGAGGGCGAGCCTGCGCTCCTCGAGCTGCCGGGCGGCGGCGAGGATGACGTGCAGCGGTACGGTACTGCGCTCGGCGAGCTCCGCGGGCTCGGCCCACCCGTACTTCTTGATCCGCAGCAGCAGCCAGCTCGCGGCGGGCAGCAGGTCGTAGCCGGCCCGCGCGGTGATCGTCTCGTAGATCTCGCGCTTCCCCTCCCGGGTGCCGAGCAGGGACAGCGCCCGGCACACCTCGTCGTACGACGACCGCTCCACGGGATTGCTGGCGAGCGTCTCCGTGACGTCCGGCGCCGTGACCGACCCGCGCAGCTTGTCCTCGCGCAGGAACCACGCCAGGACGAAACCGACGACGGCGACCGGGGCGGCGTACAGGAACACATCCGTGATGGCCGACGCGTACGCGTGCAGGACGGGCTGCTGCAGCGAGGCCGGCAGCTCGGCGATGCCCTTCGGATCGGCCTTCAGGCTGTCCGGGCTGATGCCCGCGGGAAGCTGCTGCCCGCTGAGCGCGACCGTCAGCTTGTCGCCGAGGCGGCTCGCGAAGACCGTGCCGAAGATGGCGACGCCGAACGAGGCGCCGATGGAGCGGAAGAAGGTCGCACCCGAGGTGGCGACGCCCAGATCCTCGTACGACACCGCGTTCTGCACGATCAGGACCAGCACCTGCATGACCAGGCCGAGGCCCAGACCGAAGACGAAGAAGTACGAACTCATCTCGCCGGTACTGCTGTTCTCGTCGAGCTGGTGGAGCAGCAGCAGTCCGATGGCCGTGACCGCCGTGCCCGCGATGGGGAAAACCTTCCAGCGGCCGGTACGGCTGACGATCTGTCCGGAGACCGTGGAGGAGATCAGCAGGCCGAACACCATCGGCAGCATGTGCACGCCGGACATGGTGGGCGACACACCCTGGACGACCTGGAGGAAGGTCGGCAGATAGGTCATCGCGCCGAACATCGCGAAGCCGACGATGAAGCTGATGACGGCGGAGAGTGTGAAGGTGCGGATGCGGAAGAGTTTGAGCGGGAGGACGGGTTCGGCGGCCCGCTGCTCCACGGCGACGAACGCCACGGCCAGCACCACGCCGAGGACCGCGAGCCCGATGATCTGGGCCGATCCCCAGCCCCAGGTGCTGCCGCCGAGCGAGGCGACCAGGACCAGGCAGGTGGCGACCGCGGCGATGAGGAAGGTGCCGAGGTAGTCGATGACGTGGTGGGCCGACTTCTTGGGGATGTGCAGGACCGCCGCGATCACGACGAGCGCGACCACGCCGACGGGCAGGTTGATGTAGAACACCCAGCGCCAGCTCAGATGCTCGGTGAAGAGCCCGCCGAGCAACGGCCCGAGCACGCTGGTCGCCCCGAACACGGCGCCGAACAGCCCTTGGTACTTCCCCCGCTCTCTCGGCGGAACGATGTCACCGACGATCGCCATCGACAGCACCATGAGCCCGCCGCCGCCGAGCCCTTGCAGCGCCCGGAAGCCGATCAGCTCGCCCATGTTCTGCGACATGCCGCACAGCGCGGACCCGATCAGGAAGATCACGATGGCGGTCTGGAACAGCTTCTTCCGGCCGTACTGGTCGCCGAGCTTGCCCCACAGCGGGGTCGCCGCGGTCGACGCGAGCAGATACGCGGTGACCACCCAGGACAGGTGCTCCAGACCGCCGAGGTCGCTGACGATGGTCGGCAGCGCGGTCGACACGATCGTCTGGTCGAGGGCAGCGAGCAGCATGCCGAGCAGCAGTGCGCCGATCGAGACGAAGACGCTGCCGTGCGTGGTGTCCCGGGCGTCGACGGCGGCCGCGGCGCGACGCCGCTCGGCCGACTTGTTCACCCCGGCCGGCCCGTCCGCGCGGTCCGCGTCCGTGCCGTGCGCGTCCCCGGTCATACGGCCTCCCTGAGCCCCCGAGGTCTCGGTCACCCTCCATCCTGGCCGCTGCGCCCGGTTATGGCCTGTTGAGCCCTCCGGAGTCCTGCGGAGGGCGATATTCCGGGACTCCGGGGAGATTGCGTGAGGGACTTACGGATAACCTCGGGAGTTCTCCAGGGGGGAGGGACCCACGCGTGACTGAACCGAACGGGCATGTCTGCCCCGAGTGCGCGGCACCCCGCGCGCCGGACGGCACCCCGTCCTGCGCCTGCACACAACGGGCGTCCGACGCCTTGCGCGACGCCCGCACGGCGGAGGCCGCCGCGGCGGAGGACTTCGACCCACTGCGGATCCGGCCTTATGTCGAGCTGGGGACGGAGGGGGCGGGACCCGCCGACGACGCGTCCGCGGCCACCATGCGCCTGACCGCGCTGCCGTCAGCGCCGCCATCCGCGCCGCAGGCCGCCGACGTACACCTGTTCCCGGAACAGCCCCCAGAGCCCGGCACGACGGCCGTCCCGGACGAACGGCCCCGCCGCCGGCGGCGTACCGCCGTCCTGGCCGTCGCCGGAGCCGTCGTGACCGTGGTGGCCGCGGCGGGCCTCGCGAGCGGGCTGTTCTCGTACGACACGCCGGCGCACGACGGGGCACTGCCGGAGGACGTACGGGCAAGCGTGCCGGACGCGTCGTCCAAGGCGCCCTCGGTGTCGCCGACGTCGCCCAGCACGACGTCCGCGGCACCACTGCCGGTGGCCCCGGCCCCGTCGCACAGCGCGAGCGCATCGCCGTCGGCATCCGAGTCGAGCACGTCCGCGTCACCGTCCCGGTCGGCCACCCCGACGCCGACAACCACAAGCCCGAGCCCGACCACCACCGCGACAGCCACCCGCGACAGCTCCGACGAACGCCGCGTACAGACCCTACGACGCGGCGACAAGGGCCCCGAGGTCACCGAACTCCAGCTGCGCCTGACCCAGTTGGCGCTCTACACCGGCGCCGACAACGGCAAGTTCGACGACCGGGTCGAGGACGCCGTCAGCCGCTACCAGTGGGCGCGGGGCATTACGGGCGACGAGCAGGGGGTGTACGGCACGGCTACACGCGCGAGCCTGGAGGCGGAGACGACGGAGCCGTGACTGGTGGGGTTGGGGTGCGGTTCGGTGGCGTTGCGGGTCGGGGCCGTGCCGGTACGTCCAGCCCGTCGCCGGTGGGCATTACTGCCTGCTGCCACAGCATGAACTTGCCCATAACCCCGTAAGCGACGGGCTTTGGACGTACCGGCACGGCCCCTTCCGTACGTTGCCGGGTGCGGGTCCGTGGGGCTCCAAAAGATTGCGCAGTTCCCCGCGCCCCTTGGGTGGAGGCGGGTTGTTCGGCTGCGGGTGGGTGGGGGCTGGTCGCGCAGTTCCCCGCGCCCCTAAACAACCGCCGGCCCGCCCCAGGTGCCTTTAAGGGGCGCGGGGAACTGCGCGAGCAACCCCCACCCACCCGCAGCCAACGAACAGGCCGGTCTTTTAGGGGCGCGGGGAACTGCGCAATCTTTTGCACCAGCCCCCACCCACCCGCACCCGACGCACAACCGAACGGGGTCGAAGGGGCGGAGCCCCTGGAGGATGGGAACCTCAGCCGTCGATGCGCAGCAGAATCGTGCCGTCCCCACCGGACTCGACCCGCACCTGCGTAAGGTCCCGCACAAGAACATCCGGCCGATGGAACCCCGCCCGGGGCCCAACCCCGACAACCCTCATCCCGGCAGCCTTCCCCGCCGCGATCCCCGCCCCGGAGTCCTCGAAGACAACACACTCCTCAGGCGCAACACCCAACTCGGCGGCACCCTTGAGGAACCCCTCAGGATCCGGCTCGCTCGCACCCACGGACTCGGCGGTGACCCGCACATCGGGCAGCTCAAGCCCGGCGGCAGCCATCCGCGCACTGGACAGAGCCACATCCGCCGAGGTCACCAACGCGTGCGGCACCCCGGCGAGGGACGCCAGAAACTCCGAGGCACCCGGAATCGCGACGACGCCATCCATGTCGGCGGTCTCCTCGGCGAGCATCCGCGCATTGTCCGCGTGGTTCTGCTCCATGGGCCGGTGCGGCAGCAGCACCGCCATCGAGGCGTATCCCTGCCTGCCGTGGACGACCTTCATGACCTCGCCCCCGTCCAGCCCGTTCCGCTCGGCCCAGCGGCGCCAGCAGCGCTCGACGACGGCGTCCGAGTTGACGAGGGTGCCGTCCATGTCGAGCAGGAGGGCGCGGGCGGTCAGAACGGTGGTGGCCGTCATCGGCATGCTCCAAGACGCGGGAAAGGGGGCCATGGCGTGGCCCCCGGGACAAGGCGGCCCCGCCCGCCGGTCAGGGAGTGCGGGCGGGAGCCACTTTGTTCCCCCACGATACAAAACGAACCCCCCACAGCGCCACCACGCCTGACCTGGCCTTCAACCACCCCGACCACACCGAGCCACCGCCACAACACTCCAGGTCCACCACCCCGACACCACACGGACACCAAAACGAACGCACAGTCGGTACGGCGGCGCACCCGCAGTCGGCGACGCACCGAAGGGGCCGTGTCGGTACGTCCAGCCCGTCGCTTACGGGGTTATGGCCAAGTTCATGCTGTGGCAGCAGGCAGTAATGCCCACCGGCGACGGGCTGGACGTACCGGCGCGGCCCCGCCCCCAACGACGAACCGCACCGCCCCGGACCGCCCCGCACGCCAAGCAACCGCACACCCAGCAACCGCCCCCCACCAGACCTCAGCCCGCCACAGCCTCGTACAGACTCCAAACCCCCAGCCCCAGCATCAGCACCGCCGCCACCTTCGTGATCAACTCCAACGGCACCCTCTTCATCAGAGCCCGACCCCCCACAATGCCCAGCCCAGCCACCGCCCAGAGCGCAAGCACCGCCCCGAGGCCGACGGAGAGCGGATCGTCGTAGCGCGCCGCGAGGTTGGCCGTCATGATCTGGGTGAGGTCGCCGAACTCGGCGATCAGGATGAGCATGAAGCCCGCCCCCGAGACCTTCCAGAAGCTCTGGTTCGCGGGCTTGCGGATCTCCTCCTCGTCCTCCCCCTTCTTCATCAGCAGCACCGCGGCGCCACCGAGGAACAGGACACCGGTCAGCGCGTGCACGATCTGCTGCGGCAGCAGGGTCAGGACACTGCCCGCCGCTACGGCGAGCGCGACATGGAGGGCGAAGGCGGCGGCGACACCGGCGAAGACGTACGAGGCGCGGTAGCGCGTGCCGAGGACGAGGCCGGCGAGCGCGGTCTTGTCCGGCAGCTCGGCAAGGAAGACGACGCCGAAGACGAGCGCCATCACGCTGAAGCTGATCAAAATTCCTCAATCGGTCGGGCTGCCCCACCGAGAGTGCGATAACTGCGCTGCGACACCTCGGCACGGCAGCGCACAGCGGCGCCCGCACCTGGAGGTACGGGCAGGAGCACCCACGCCGAATGACGGCACGGGCGGTGCACTGCTTGCCGAAGGTCTCGCTGGCCGGCCCCTCGAACGAGGCCTGCCTCCGGGCGCCGGCTCAGACGAGCTGAGCAGTATGTCGACGGTCCGGCGAAGAGCTACTCCCCTTCTGCGCCATCCATACTACGTGACCGCTCAACCAACCCCACAGGGCCGAAAGTCCCGTCATCAACCTTGTCATGTCATGAACGCGTCACTAACTTCTTACCGAACGCACACCTTCCCGCAATACGACGCCGCAAGCATTCCCTCGCTCGCACTCCAACGCCCCCACACCCCAAGGGAGTTCGCATGCCAAAGGTCTACGCGCGTCGACGGCTGAGCATACTCGCCGCCTTCACGGGCCTGATAGCCCTGGCCGGAGTTTTCAACGGCCCGACCGCCTCCGCCGCACTGCCCACCCCGGTCAGCGCCGCCACCGCCCGCACCTACCTCGCGTCCCTCGACGTCGCGACGGAGAGCCGCACCGGGTACAGCCGCGATCTCTTCCCGACCTGGATCACCATCAGCGGCACCTGCAACACCCGCGAGTACGTCCTCAAGCGCGACGGTACGAACGTCGTCACCAACTCCGCCTGCACGGCCACCAGCGGCAGCTGGTACTCGGTCTACGACGGCGCCACCTGGACCGCCGCGTCCGACCTGGACATCGACCACCTCGTGCCGCTGGCCGAGGCCTGGGACTCCGGTGCCAGCGCCTGGACCACCGCCCAGCGCCAGGCGTTCGCCAATGACGTGACCCGCCCGCAGCTCATCGCCGTCACGGACAACGTGAACCAGTCGAAGAGCGACCAGGACCCGGCCGAGTGGATGCCCCCGCTCAGCTCGTACGCCTGCACGTACGTCCGCGCCTGGGTCCAGGTGAAGTACTACTACGACCTCTCGGTCGACTCCGCCGAGAAGACCAAGCTGAGCTCGGTCCTCAGCGGCTGCTGACCGCGGGCCGCTGCCCCGCGGCTGCCCTGCGGCTGTCACCAATCGGCGGCAGCTCATCCGCTCCGGTCCCCCACCCCCCACAGAAACCGGCGCAGTTCCCGGAACCTCCCCGCTCACCTCCGTCGTTCCGTACCGTACGGGGCGACGGAGGAGGGTGATCACATGGCGGAGCTGCGCCTGGGACCGCTGCTGAGGTACGTCGACGGCTCGTCCGCGACCTTCTGGGTCGAGGCGAGCCGTCCGTGCGTCGTCGAGGTGCGATGCGACGGCGGGGCCCGCGGTGAGATGCGCACCTTCCAAATCGCGGGCCACCACTACGCGTTGGTGCCGGTGAGCGGACTGACGCCGGGCACGGCGACCTCGTACGAGATCCTGCTGGACGGCGCCACCGTCTGGCCGCTGCCCGACTCCCCCTTCCCGCCCTCGGTCGTCCACACCCCCGACGGGGACGCCGCCGTCCGCGTCACCTTCGGCTCCTGCCGCTGGGCCGCGCCTCCGGCGGACGAGAAGGATCCGGTGGGGCCCGACGCCCTGGACACCCTCGCGGCCCGCATCGCCGCGGCGCCCGACGGCGAACGCCCGGACGTACTGCTGCTGTTGGGCGACCAGGTGTACGCGGACGAGGTGTCGAGCGCGACCCGTGCGTGGATCGCCGCGCGCCGGGGTCTGGCGGACCCCCCGGGCAACCAGGTGGCGGACTACGAGGAGTACACCCGCCTCTACTACGAATCCTGGCTCGACCCCGAGATCCGCTGGCTCCTGTCCACCGTGCCCAGTTGCATGATCTTCGACGACCACGACGTCATCGACGACTGGAACACCAGCGCCTCCTGGCTCGCCGACATCCGCGCCACCCCGTGGTGGCGTGAGCGGGTGCTGAGCGGCCTGATGTCGTACTGGGTCCATCAGCACCTCGGCAACCTCTCCCCGCGCGAGCTGTCCGAGGATCTGCTGTACGCGGCGGTGCGCGAGACTCGTGACGGCACGGACGTCCTGCGCGCCTTCGCCGCGCACGCCGACACCGACCCCTCCTCCGTCCGCTGGAGCTACCGCCGCGACTTCGGCCGCACCCGCGTCCTCATGGTCGACACCCGCGCGGCCCGCGTCCTGGAGGAGCACCGCCGCGCGATGCTCGACCCGGGGGAGGCGCGGTGGCTCCGGGAGCAGGCGCTGGACGCGCCCGGTTCGTACGACCATCTCCTCATCGGCACCTCCCTGCCCTGGCTGCTGCCCCCGCTCGTGCACGACGCCGAGGCGTGGAACGCGGCCCTGTGCCGGGGGGAGCGGGGTGCGCGGTGGGCGCGGTTCGGGGAGGATCTGCGGCGGCGGGCCGATCTGGAGCACTGGGCGGCGTTTCCGGAATCGTTCGAGGCGTTGACGGAGTTGATCGCGGAGGCGGGGTCGGGGGCCGAGGCGCCGGCGACGGTGTGTGTGCTGTCGGGGGACGTCCACCACGCCTACATCGCCGAACCGTCCTGGCCCGATCCCGGCCGACGGCCCGACGCCCGGGTCGTCCAGCTGACCTGCTCCCCGGTCCACAACTCCATCCCGCTCTCCATACGCCTCGGTTTCCGCTTCGGCTGGAGCGCGCTGGGGCGGGCGATCGGGCACCGGTTCGCCCGGCACGGCGGCTGCGCGCACCCGGCCGTCGACTGGCGCAAGACCGGCGGGCCCTGGTTCGGCAACCAGTTGATGACGCTGACCCTGCGCGGGCGTTCCGCGTCGCTGCGGCTCGAACAGGCGCGGATCGTGCGCGGCGGCGGGGAAGGCGGGGGAGGCACGAGTGCCGGCAGCGCGCGGCTGGAGACCGTGGAAGAGTCCGAACTCACCCCGCAATAGGCCGATTCTGTACGGTTGTTGCGGGCGTTGCCCGCGTTGCCCCTGATGCTCGTGACGCATCCCACACCCGGCGCCGATCATCCGCTCCGGGGCTCGGCTCCCGCACCGTACGACGGCATGATGATGCGGACCGTCCGCTTCCAGCGGGCGTTTTGCTGCCATGCGCCCCACACGCCCGGGAGTCATACCTTTGTCCGCAGCGCCTTCCCCCTCGCCCGGGACCACCCATGTCTCCGTCGCCCTCGTCGGCGCGGGCCCGCGCGGCACCAGCGTGCTGGAACGCCTCTGCGCGTCCGCACCGGAGCTTCTCGCGCCGGGCGCACGGCTGACGGTGCACGTCGTCGATCCGGCGCCGCCCGGGCCCGGCCGCGTCTGGCGCACCGCGCAGTCCCCGCATCTGCTGATGAACACCGTGGCCTCGCAGGTGACCCTCTTCACCGACGAGAGCGTGGACTGCTCGGGGCCGATATGTCCGGGGCCGAGCCTGCACGCCTGGGCGGACGGCGAGTTGGGCCCCGACGACTATCCGACCCGGGCCCAGTACGGCCGCTATCTGGAGTGGGTCTTCCGCGAGGCGGTGCGCGCGGCGCCGGAAGCGGTGCGGGTCGAGGTGCACACCGCCCGCGCGATACGGCTCGACGACGCGTCCGACGGCCGCCAGACCCTCACCCTCTCCACCGGCCGCACCCTGTCGGGGCTCGCCGCCGTGGTCCTCGCGCAGGGCCATCTGCCGGTGCTCGCGGACCCCGCGGAGCAGCGCCTGGCCGCGTACGCCGAGCGGCACGGCCTGCGTCACATCCCGCCCGCCAACCCGGCCGACGTCGATCTCTCCCCGCTCGCCCCCGGCGAACCGGTGCTGCTGCGCGGTCTGGGCCTCAACTTCTTCGACCACATGGCCCTGCTGACCACGGGTCGCGGCGGCCGTTTCGTCCAGGCCGACGAGGGCCTGCGCTATCTGCCCTCGGGCAAGGAACCCCGGTTGTACGCCGGTTCGCGCCGCGGCATCCCGTACCAGGCGCGCGGCGACAACGCGAAGGGCCCGTACGGCCGTCACACCCCGCTCGTCCTCACCGACGACGCGATCTCCGGCTTCCGCAAGCGCGCGGACTCCGGTGACGCGCCCGACTTCCTGCGCGAGATATGGCCGTTGGTCGCCAAGGAGGTGGAAACGGTTTACTACGAGGGGCTGTTGAGGTGTGACTCGGATTTGAGTGACCTCAGTGATCCCAGGGATTTCAGGGACCGCTTCCTCGCCGTCCCGCACCACGGCCCCCAAGAGGCCGCCCTCCTCGACGAGTTCGGTATCGCGCCCGCCGACCGCTGGTCCTGGGACCGCATGTCACGCCCGTACGCCGGGCACTCCTTCACCGGCCCCGGCGCCTGGCGGACGTGGCTGCTCGGCCGGCTGCGCGAGGACGCCGAGCAGGCCTCGCTCGGAAATGTCGAGGGACCGCTGAAGGCCGCCCTCGACGTGCTGCGCGATCTGCGCAACGAGCTGCGGAGAATCGTGGACCACGGCGGGCTGTCGGGCGATTCGCGCCGGGCCCACCTGGACCGTTGGTATACGCCGCTGAACGCCTTCCTCTCCATCGGCCCGCCCCGGCGGCGCGTCGAGGAGATGGTCGCGCTGATCGAGGCGGGCGTCCTGGACGTCCTCGGTCCACGTCTTGAGGTGCGGGCGGAGGACGGGGCCTGGGTCGCGCACTCCCCCGACGTGCCGGGTTCGGTCGTACGAACGACGACGCTCGTGGAAGCGCGGCTACCGGAACCGGATGTGCGAAGGACCGCCGACGAACTCCTCGGCCGGCTGCTGAAGACGGGCCAGTGCCGCCCGCACACCGTCGACGGTTACGAAACCGGAGGACTGGACGTAACACCGCGCCCTTATCGTCTGATCGACCGTCAAGGCCGTTCGCACGCACGGCGGTTCGCGTTCGGGGTGCCCACGGAGGGCGTGCACTGGGTGACCGCGGCCGGGGCCAGGCCGGGAGTGGATTCGGTCACGCTTTCGGATGCCGACGCGGTGGCGCGGGCCGCGCTACGTGCGGCGATGGCACAAACGGAACCGCAAGCGGAATCAGACCCATGGCCGAATGTTGAACTTGCAAGTATTGATTAGGTTCGCCTAACGTTGATGACTCACTCGGTTCCGTCCCCACGATCCGGTCCCCCACGGACCGGACCCGACCGAAGGAGTCACCCCCCATGACCGGACGCCTCAACAGCGCCCAGCCCTACGCCATCGGCCTGTTCCGCATCGTCGTCGGCCTGCTCTTCGCCGTGCACGGCGCCGCTTCCCTCTTCGGCGTGCTCGGCGGCGCCGCGGGCACCAACGGCGGCACCATCGCCGCCGGCACCTGGCCCGGCTGGTACGCGGCCGTGATCCAGCTCGTCGCCGGCGCCCTCGTGCTGCTCGGCCTCGGCACCCGTGCCGCGGCGTTCATCGCGTCGGGCTCGATGGCGTACGCGTACTTCGACGTGCACCAGTCGATGGCCCTGTGGCCGATCCAGAACGGCGGCGAGCTCTCCGTGCTGTTCTGCTGGACCATGCTCCTGCTCGTCTTCACCGGCTCCGGCGCGCTCGGCCTCGACCAGCTGCTCGCCGGCCGCACGGCCCCGGCCACCGAGGACAAGCGGGCCTCCGAGCCCGTCGCGGTCTGATCCCTCGGCCCCGACAGCGCCCGCCCCCTCGCGCAGGGGGCGGGCGCTGTCGTGCTGCCGTACACCGTGCCCAGGTGTGGCTGAATGAACGTGATGTGAAAGACACATGAGCCCCCCGTGGATCTCCTGTCACACCCGCCGCGTACGCTGTATGGCTGTTACAGGCCGTCCCTGCCGCTCCCCGCGACATCGCGGCGTGGTCGTGCCTACGGGGGATTTCAGGGGAGTGTTTCGGTGCTGGAGAGTGTGGGGTCGCTGACGGGCAGCCCATGGATCTACGCGGCGGTGGCCGTGTCCGTTCTTCTTGATGTGTTCCTGCCGGTCCTGCCGAGCGGCGTCCTGGTCATCACGGCGGCCACGGCCGCGGCGGGCTCCGCCACCGGCGCCGTCGAGCACGCCGTGCCCGACATCCTGATGCTCACCCTCTGCGCCGCCACCGCCTCCGTCCTCGGCGACCTGGTGGCGTACCGCCTGGCCTGGCGCGGCGGCGAGCGTCTGGACCGCGCCATCGCCCGCTCCCGCCGCCTGACCAGCGCGCAGGAACGTCTCGGCGTGGCCCTCTCGCGCGGCGGCGGCGCCCTGGTCGTCCTCGCCCGCTTCGCCCCGGCCGGCCGCTCGGTCGTCTCGCTCGGCGCCGGCGCGGCCCACCGCCGCGTCCGCGAGTTCCTGCCCTGGTCCATCCTCGCGGGCCTGATCTGGGCCGTGTACAGCGTCGCCCTCGGCTACTTCGGCGGCCAGTGGCTGGGCGCGACCTGGCTCGCCACGGGGGTGTCGTTCGGCGCGCTGCTGGCGGCGGGCACGGGAGCGGCGTTCCTGATGCGCCGACCGGCGGTCCAGGAGTCGGCCAACCAGGCTTAGGCGCGCTGCGCGGCCCCGCGTACCTCCAGGCCGCCCAGCAGTTCGGCCGTGGCCTCCGCGATCGCCTCCACCGCCTGGTCGAAGACCTCGCGGTTGTGGGCGGCGGGGGCCCGGAAGCCCGACACTTTGCGGACGTACTGGAGAGCGGCGGCGCGGATCTCCTCCTCGGTGGCCTCGTCGGGGATCGCGGGCGGTCGGAGCGTCTTGATACTGCGGCACATACGTCCAGTCTCGCGCGTCCGCCGCCGTCCTGGCCCGGGAATTGGACCGGAATAGGACCGGCAGAGGACCGGCAGAGGACCGGGAATCGAACCGGGAATAGGGCCGCGCATCCGCCGATTGTGCAGAGCATGACCACTGTGAAGATCACTTACGTCGGCGGTCCGACGGCCGTCATCGAGCTCGGCGGGGTACGCCTGCTCACCGACCCGACCTTCGACGCTCCCGGCGACTACCCCATCGGCGCCCGCAAGCTGGTGAAGACGGCCGGACCCGCGCTCCAGGCCGCGGAGATCGGCGTGGTCGACGCCGTCCTGCTCTCGCACGACCAGCACCCGGACAACCTCGACACGTCGGGGCGTACGTATCTCGCGGGCGCCCCCGTGACCCTGTCGACGGCATCGGCGTACGACCGTATCGGCGCGCCGGTGCGGGCGCTGCCCTCCTGGGAGCACGTCGAGCTGCCGCGCCCCGACGGCGGCGTGCTGCGGGTGACTGCCGTGCCCGCGCAGCACGGCCCCGACGGCTCGGAGCCGATCGTGGGTGAGGTGACCGGCTTCGTGCTGTCCGGGGACGGGCTGCCCAAGGTGTACGTGAGCGGCGACAACGCCTCCCTGGACGTCGTACGTGACATCGCCGGCCGGGAGGGTCCGTTCGACGTGGCCGTGCTGTTCGCGGGCGCTGCCCGCACGCCGCTGGTGCCGGACGCCCCGCTGACCCTGACGAGCGACGACGCGGCGCGCGCGGCCGAGATTCTCGGCGCCGGCCATGTCGTGCCGCTGCACTTCGAGCACTGGGGCCACTTCACCCAGGACGGCTCCACGCTGACGAAGGCCTTCGCGGAGGCCGGGCTCACGGACCGGCTGCACCTGCTGGAGCCGGGGGCTTCCGTACAGCTGCCGTAACTCCTTCTCACCGCCTCAACTCCCTCATCACCCCAGTATTTCCTTGGGGTTGGGCAAGCTCTTCCGAGGATTGACTCGGATGTCCGCCCCTTGTGATCATCGCCGGGCCCTCGTTCGGGGGCTCCGGCGGCGAGAAGCGAGGAATCATGGCGAATGACCGGCTCACGGTGGCGGTACTGGGCCCGGGCGGTGTCGGCGGTCTGCTCGCCGCGCTCCTGGCGCGCGCCGGGCACCGGGTGATCTGCCTGGCCGGGGACGAGACCGCGCGGGCGCTGGCCGCGGACGGCATCCGGGTACGCAGCGAGCACTTCGGCGACTTCACGGCCCGGGTGGAGGCGGACACCGAGCTGCGCGAACCCGTCGACGCATGCCTGATCACGGTCAAGGCGACAGCGCTCGACGCGGCCCTGGAGCGCGTCCCCACGAAGGCGCTGGGCGACGCCGGCCTGGTCGTACCGTTCCTGAACGGTGTCGAACACCCGGCCGTCCTCCGCGAGCGCTACCGCCCCGAGCAGGTGGCCCCCGCGGTGATCCGGGTCGAGTCGGCTCGCGTGGCGCCGGGGCTGATCGAGCACGGCAGCCCGTTCGCGGAGGTCGACCTGACCGGCGACACCGTGCCCCGCGAACGGCTCGACGCGCTCGCCGGAGCCCTGGAGTGGGCCGGTGTACGCGTCCAGGTCAAGGACGACGAGGCGGCGACGCTGTGGGCGAAGATGTCGTTCCTCGCGCCGCTCGCCCTGCTGACGACGCGGTACGGGGTGCCGCTGGGCAACGTACGCACGCTGCACCGCGAGGAGTTGGTGGCACTGGTCGAGGAGACGGCGGCCGTCAGCCGTGCGAGCGGAGCCCCCGTCGACCCGGCGGCCGCCCTCGCCCGCTACGACGCCTTCCCGCCCGGCACCAAGTCCTCCATGCAGCGCGACGCGGAGACGGGCCGCACGCTCGAACTGGACGCGATCGGCGGGGCGTTGCTCCGCGCGGCCGAACGGTTCGGGGTTCCGGTGCCGGTCGCGAGCGGGCTGGTACGGGAGTTGGCGGGGACCACCGACAACTGACCTGCGCCTTCAGTCTCGTACGAACTCGGCGTCGGCGTCGGCGTCAGTGCCGGTGCCGGTGCCGGTGCCGGACTGCGTACGGCAGTGGTGGGTGACCGTGTCGGCGAAGGCGCGGGCCGGGGGTGACAGGGCGTCCCACTGGCGTACCGCCCAGCCGACGGTGAGGGGTGGCAGGGCGGGGATCGGGAGGAAGCGCAGGCCGGGGTGGCCGGGGCCGCGCAGGGTCGGCAGCGCGGGGACGACGGCGTGGCCGAGGCCGAGTTCGGCGAGCAGGATCGCGGTGTCCCAGTCGGCGACGCTGGTGTCGGAGGCGGCGGCCGGCACGCCCAACTCCCGGTAGGCGGTGTCGAGATGGGCCCGCGAGGTGGAGTTCTCGGGCAGCCCGATGAGCCGCAGCCCGGCCAGCTCCTCCCCCTCGACACGCTCGCGGGCCGCGAGTTCGTCGTCGGCGCGCACGGCGAGCACCCAGGGCAGTTCGACGGCGGCCCGCTGCTCGATACCGCGTACGGGTGGCCCGAAGGTGACCCACGCGAGATCGAGCCCGTGGTCGCCGAGCGCGTCGAAACAGCTCCGGCTGGAGCTCTCGGTCTGGAACTCCAGGGTCACCTGCGGATACCGCCGCCGGAAGTCGACCACCGCGTCGGCCATGAAGTGCCGCACGGTGGCACCACCGGTGGCGACGCGCACCACGCCGCCGCCCCCGCGCACCATCTCGTCGAGCCGCCGCAGCGCGAGGTCGAGCCCGGATATGCCCTCGGCGGCGGCCCGCTCCAGCACCCGCCCGGCCCGCGTCGGCACGACGCCCCGCGCCTGCCGCTCGACGAGTCCGACCCCGACCTCCCGCTCCAGCCGCCGTACATGCTGGCTCACCGCCGACTGGGTGCAGCCCAGCTCCCGGGCCACGGCACTGAGGCTCCCGGCCCGGCAGACGGCGACGAAGACACGCAGATCATCAAGGGTCACGGGGCCCAAAGTTACTGGGACCGGGGTGGGGGCTCAGCCGTGG
This sequence comes from Streptomyces sp. NBC_00775, assembly GCF_036347135.1. NCBI lineage: Bacteria > Bacillati > Actinomycetota > Actinomycetes > Kitasatosporales > Streptomycetaceae > Streptomyces > Streptomyces sp. NBC_00775. The sequence continues at coordinate 7,546,929 of NZ_CP108938.1, read as the reverse complement.
GTCTTGGCCAGCAGCTCGACGATCTCCGCGGTCGTGCCGGTCTCGCCGAGGCGGGGGAAGATCCGCTCGACGCTGTTGCGGTGGGTCTCGATGTCGATGTCGGACATGGCGTCGGTGGCCAGGGTGACGTGGTAGCCGTGTTCGTGGGCGGCACGGGCGCTGGACTCCACGCCGATGCTGGTGGCGATGCCGGCCAGCACGATCTGGGTGATCCCGCGGCGGCGCAGCTGCAGGTCGAGGTCGGTGCCGTAGAAGGCGCCCCAGTTCCGCTTGGTCACAGTGATGTCCTCGGGGTGCCCGGCCAGTTCGTCGACGAGGACGTCCCAGCCCTCCGGCCAGGTCCGGGAGCGGCTGCCGCCGTCGATCCGGCCGGGCGTGGCGTCCGCTCCGTCGGCGGCGGCGGTGACCCGCACGAGGACCACGGGGAGGCCCACGCCACGGAAGGCGTCGGCGAGCCGGCTCGCCCGCGTGACGACCTCGGCGGCGGGGTACGGGGCGAGGCCCGGGTTCCCGACGATGCCGTTCTGCAGGTCGATGAGGACGAGGGCGGTACGGGGGTCGAGCGTGGTGACAGCCATGGTCAGGCCTTCCGGAGGTTCGGGGGGTTCAAGGGGGTTCGGCGGTTGAGGTCGCAAAGGGATCGGTCGAGGCGGGCGCCCACGAGGAGCAGGACGGCTCCGGCGAACGCGAGACGAGGGCCAGGCGATGCAGGCCGCCGATGTCGGCGCGCCGTGCGTGGGCCGGCGGGGGCGGCGGGAGCGGCGGGGCCGCGCGATGACGCGATGCGCTGCTGGAGCCGGCCTCGCGGGGCGGCGGGTGTCAGGGCCGGGTGAGCCGTTCCAGTACGGCCATCGCCTCGATGACGGTCTGCCGCTCGGCTTCGATGCACTGATCCTGGAAAGCCCGGGCCAGCCACTCCTCACGGGCCTGCCGCGTGCCCTCGACGCGCTCACGCCCGGCGTCGGTCAGGGTGACCAGCTGACGCCGGCCGTCGCGGGGATCCGGGTTGCGCTCGATCAGCCCGTGCTGGTCGAGCGCGGCGAGGACGGCGGCCATCGACTGCGGGCGGACCCCCTCGGTGGCCGCGAGCCCACTGGCCGTGGCGGCCCCGCTCTTGCTGACCAGCGTCAGTGCGGACAACTGGGACGGCGTGAGTTCCTCCGTCTCGGAGACCTCCCGGATCCGCCGGTGCAGCAGACCGAACGCCACCCGCAGATCACGCGCGGCGCGACCGGCCGACTCGGAGACACCCTCGGTGCTCTGATCCATACCCCCACGCTAAAACCTTCAGCCCAGACTGTCCAGTCCAGACTGAACAGTTTGACCTACACAGCTTGACCTGCACAGTTTGGCCTGCACAGTTTGAACTGCGTGTCTGCCCGGCGCGCCGGGCAGACAGGGCAGGGCCGGGGCGGTGTGCGGGGTTACCGTCGGCGGCATGGACGGTGATCGCCGAGGGTGGCGCCAGTGTTTGCTCGGCGGGGCGGTGTTCGCCGTGTGCATGGCCGGCACCACGCTGCCGACCCCGCTCTACGGCCTCTACCAGGAGAAGTTCGGGTTCTCCGAGCAGACGGTCACCGTCGTGTACGCCGTGTACGCCTTCGGGGTCATCGGCGTGCTGCTGCTCGCGGGCAACGCCTCGGACTCCGTGGGCAGGCGTCCGGTGCTGCTGTGGGGCCTGGGATGCGCGGCGGCGAGCGCCGTCTGCTTCCTGTGCGCCACCGGGCTGGGCTGGCTGTATGCGGGGCGGCTGCTGTCGGGACTGTCCGCCGGTCTGTTCACCGGGGCTGCCACGGCGTACGTGATGGAGCTGGCCCCGTCCGGCGGCGCCTCCCGGGCCACGTTCGTGGCGACGGCCGCCAACATGGGCGGGCTGGGGTGCGGTCCGCTGCTCGCCGGAGTGCTCGCGCAGTACGCTCCCTGGCCGCTGTACCTGCCGTTCGTCGTGCATCTCGCCCTGGTGGCCTGCTCGGCCGCCGTCCTGCTGCGGCTTCCGGAGACCGTACGCGAGCGGCGGCCGCTGAGTACCGTACGGCCGCAACGGCCCGGCCTGCCCCCGCAGGTGCGGGCGGTGTTCGCGCCGGCGGCGATCGCCTCGTTCGTGGGGTTCGCGTTGTTCGGGGTGTTCACCTCGGTCAGCCCGGCGTTCCTCGCACAGTCCCTGAACGTGCACAACCACGCCGTGAGCGGGCTGGTCGTCGCACTGGCCTTCTTCGCCTCGACCGCCGGGCAGCTGGCCGTCGGCCGGGTCGGGGTGGGGCGATCGCTGCCCCTGGGCTGCGCCGGACTCCTCGCCGGGCTGGCGCTGCTCGCGGGCGCGCTGCGGTGGGATCTGTTCCTGCTGGTGGTGCTGAGCGCGATCGTCGGCGGGGGCGGGCAGGGGCTGGCGTTTCGCGGGGCACTGTCCGCGGTGGCCGACGCGTCTCCCGCGGACCGGCGCGCGGCGGTGATCTCGACGCTGTTCGTGGTGGCTTACGCGGGTATCTCGGTGCCGGTGATCGGCGTAGGGGTACTGGCGGTTCATATCGGTCTGGAGGACGCGGGTCTGGTGTTCATCGCGTGCATGGCCGTCCTGGTCTCGACCGCGGCCGTCTACCTGCTCCGGCGGCCGGTACCGGCGAGGACGTGAGCGCGCGGGGACGGCCCGTTCCGGACCGTCCCCCCGTCCCACCCGTTGCGACTCACTTCGACGTGATGAAGTCCAGGGCATAGCCGGAGGCCGTCGTCCAGTAGGTGACAAGCTGACCGTCGTCCGCGTACACCGTGTCGACGGGGATGGGGACGTCGATCGGGTCGCCCGCCTTGCTGCCGAGCCGGCTGCTGTGGAGGGTGAGGGTGATGCTGTTCGCCTCGTACTCGTCCATGGCGCCGCCGGCGACAAGCAGAGCGGCGTACGCCTCGTCACCCGGAGCGAGGGTCACGGGCTTCCCCGAGTCCGGGTCGCTGTCCTTGATCACGGGGGTCGTGCCCTTGGCGTCGCCGATCTTCACGTAGGGATAGTGGTAGACGTTGCACGTCTTGTCGCCGGCGTTCTGGACGGTGAGGAGGAGGTGCCTGGCTTCCTTGCTGTCCGCGGGCTCCTTCGTGGCGGAGACCGCGAGGTCTTCTCCGGTGCAGGCGGCGATGGTGCCGCTGTCACCGTTCCCGCCGCCGTTGCCGTCGCTTCCGCCGGTGTCGCCCGAACTCCCGCTCGGCGTCGCCGAAGCCGTCCCACCCGGCGTCGCCGAATTCGTCGCGCTCGGGTGGTCCGAAGGCTTGGCGTCATCCGAGCCCGTGGTCGAGCCCGGCTCACACGCCGTGGACGCGAGCAGCGCGGCGGCCGTCGCGGCCCCGAGGACGTAGGACTTCCAGCTCATGCGTCTCTTGCGGGCAGCAGCATTCATGGTGTTCCCCCGTTGTCGGCCGTACGCGGCCGTTGTCGACTCTCGATAGCAAGCGCAGTCTGCAAGACGAATCCCCCTCACCTCGCCTGCCTCGTACGCCTGTTACCGATCGATTACAGGGAAGCCACGCTTCCGCCGGAAGACCACGGTCTGCCGCCAAGGGATCACCAGGGTTGTCCTGTGCCGTCGACTGTTGAGCGCTTGCCATCGGCGTTCGAGTGACGTGGATCACTAAGGATCTACGTGCCGCATGCAACTGCGACCCCTGCCGTCACTGTCTGACAGAGAGGCGGGCCCGTCAGGGGCGGGGAGCGAGAGAGCGGGGCAGATCGTGGGACGGCGCAAGGGCGGCATAGGGGTCACACTCGTCACGGTCGCGATGCTGGTGGGCACGAGTGCCTGCGGCGGGAACGGCAGCGACAAGGCGAGCGGGGACGACGCGAAGGCGCCGGGCAAGGCGAGCGCGAGTGCCTCGCCGTCACCGACGAAGCCCGCGGGCCCGCCGATGCTGCTGGACACGATCACCCCGCAGACGGGAGCCACGGTAGGCGTGGCCATGCCGGTCTCCGTGATCTTCACGAACCCGGTGGCGGCGAAGGCGCGGGCCACGGTCGAGAAGCACATGAAGGTGAGCGCCTCGCAGCCGGTGGCCGGCGCCTGGCACTGGATGGGCGACAAGCGCGCCGACTGGCGACCGAAGACGTACTGGCCCGCCAACACGACGGTGAAGATCGACGCCGACATGACGGGCGTCAGCAACGGCAACGGACGCTACGGCGTGCACGCCTACACGCACACCTTCAAGATCGGCGACGACGTGCGCGCGGATGTCTCGGTGACCGGCCACACCATGAAGGTGACCCGGAACGGCGAGGCGGTACGCACCCTGTCGATCAACGCGGGAAGCGCCGAGTATCCGACGTGGAACGGCACGATGGCCGTCATCGACAAGCAGGAGAAGGTCCACATGACCTCCTGCAGCGTCGGCATCAGCTGCGACAAGGGCAGCGCCAACTACTACGACCTGACGCTGCCTTGGGACGTCCACCTGACCCAGTCCGGCACGTACGTGCACTATTCGACCGGTGACCCCACTCCGGGCAGCGGCAGCGCCCGCGGTTCGCACGGCTGCGTCCATCTGTCGCTGTCGGACGCCAAGTGGTTCTACGGCCAGGTCAAGCAGGGCGACCCGGTCACCATCACCGGCTCCTCCCGCGCCAAGGCCCCGGCCGACAACGGCTACGCCGACTTCAACCTGGGATGGGACCAGTGGCTCGCGGGCAGCGCGTCCGGGGAGCAGACGACCGCGACGCTGTGACGCGCTGCGGCGGCGACACCGGTCAGGGGCACCTGCCCAAAACGGACCTCCCAACAGGCCGCCAGAGACCGCCGAACCTGTCCGCCATCCTCGACTGAGCGGCTCAGTTGGCCCGCGTGGCCAACTGAGCCGCTCAGTGTCCAACTGGGCTGCCCAGTCCCACCCGTTCGCGTGAAGTCCCGGAAGGAACTCGCATCCCAAAATCGAACAGGCGTAGCATTGCCGCGTGGCTGCGACCTATGACTTTCCGAGTGACCTCCTGGCTGGTCAGGAGGAGCTGCATCAGGTCCGGGCCGAGCTGCTGGACCTGCTGAAACGGCTCCCCTGGTCAGTGGAGCCGCTCGACGGATTCAGTGACGCGGGCGGCTGGCGCAAGGTGGAGCGCCCCGCCTCCCCCGGCTGGACCGCCGACGAACAGGCCGAGGTGGAGAAGCTCCGCCAGCGGGAGCGCGAGCTCGCCGTGTTCGTGACCTGCCATCGCTTCTGGTCGGAGGTCACGCCCCCGGAGAAGGTCGACGCCCGCATGAAGCTGAAGCACGCGCACGAGGACCCGTCATGACCGTTCGACGTCCGTGAACGGGGCGTCGGGCTCCGGGCCGAGAATGGTCGGCCAGGCGTAGCGGCGGACGATCGGAAGCCACGTGTGCAGGTCTCCCATGGTGACGCCGTCCATGTCAGTGGTCGCGCCGTCGGTGGTCGCGCCGTCGGTGGTCGCGCCGAGGAAAAGGGCCAGCCGGTGGGCCTCCGACGCCGTCGAACGTGGCGCTATGTCCTCCTCCAGCCAGTCGGTGACGGTGACTCCGGGATCGGCGCCGTGGATGGCTGTCGGTACCGTCGTGGGAAGTCCGGTCGCCATCGCGGTCAGCAGCATCAGGTGTGTCGTCGTCCTGTCCGTCAGACGGCCTTGGAGCCCCGGATCGATGAGCACACGCGCCTTGACCACCCGGTACACGTTCAGGAATCGCTTGGCCCGCCGAGGCGACGAACCGAGCAGCGGCGCAATGGTTTTGATCAGCTCCAGTTCGTCCGGGCCGAGGGTGAGCGCGGCCGCGGCGACGATCGAGTCGCGTGTGCCGGCGCTTACTGGCGCGGCCGCGAGCCATCGGCGCTGACAAGCCGAGCCGAGCCGAGCCGAGCCGAAAAAGATCAAGGCCCAGGTCTCCGGGTTGTCACCCGCCCGCCCGGGCCTCTCTCGCTCCTACCCCCGGGCGTTTGCGGCGGCGGCAGCACGCCATCGCGCCGACGGCACAGCCGCGCGAAGCGGCGTACGAAGATCCCCGGGCGCGTTCCGGTTCATTCCCCGGCCCGCCACGAGCCCGCTCAGCCGGTGAGGCCCAGTGCCCCCGCTGCCTGGATCGCCAGCCAGACCTCGGCCAGGGCCCCCGTCGACGTCAGGTCACGATCGGTGAGAGCACTGAAGCGGCGCAGCCGGTAGGCGAGGGTGTTCGGGTGGATGTGGAGCGCCGCCGCGGCCGTCTCGGTACGGCGGTCGCGCTCCATCCAGGTGCGGGCGGAGACCAGCAGCTGCGAGTCATGGGCCTCGTCGTAGCGCAGGACCTCGCCGAGCACGTGCTCGACCAGTGCGGTCAGGACGGCGGGGTCGTCGGGCAGCCACCGGCCCGTCGAGTCGTCGCCGTACCGGACGACGGGGCGGCCCGACTCCGCGGCCTTGGAGACTGCCCAGAGCGCCTCGCGCTGGGCGACCTTCAGTGCGGCGCCAGGAAGGAAGGGGCGGCTCATCCCGGCTGCCACGTCCGGCAGCTCACCGACGGCCGCCGCCAGTTCCGGCGCCCCCAGGACGTAGCGGTCCTCACCCCGGGTGAGCAGCAGATGAGGACGCTCCTCCAGGCAGCACAGCAGCGCCTCGTCGGTGGTGTTGCGCACCACGAGAAGCACGGTGTCGCCCTCGATCGCGTGCCGGGCGAGCCGGCGGCGCGCCACCTCCGGGTCGAGCACCTCCTGCAGCAGCTCGGCCAGCGTCTCCGCGCCCTCGCGGCGCAGCGTCTCGCGCTCGTTGCGCACCATCGCCAGCCGCAGCGCCGCCACGGTGGCGATGTGCTGGGCGACGGCGAGTCCCGCGGGCTGGGCGCCCTGACGCTCGTACGCGACGAGAAAGCCCGCCGGGCCGCCGGGCGCGGGCACCGGGAGGACGAATCCGCCCGGGATCGTCGGTGGAGCGTCGACGGAAGCGGGCAGGACACCCGGATCCGGCGCGGGAACGCCGGGCAGCAGCGGACGGCCCTGGGGCGTGCAGAGGTAGACGTCGTAACCCGACAGGCCTTCGAGACGGCGCAGCAGCGCCGGTGTGTCGAGGTTCTCGGCGACCAGCCAGCGCAGCGCGCCGAAGACCTGGAGCTGCGCGCCCAGCCGGTGCCGGGCGTCCTCCTGGACCGAGGCCGCGACCTCCTGGGCGACAGCGATGAACGGGACGGCGAGCGGCACTTCGAGGACCGGGAAACCGCGCTCCTCCGCCGCCCGGAAGAACGCGTCGTGCAGCGGGGGCATGTGCAACTGCGCGGAGAGCGCGAGAGCGGACACCCCGGCGTCGTCCAGCCGCTCCAGATAGGCGCGCTGCCCGGCCGCGTCAAGAGGGACCGCCAGACCCGTCGTCATGATCACCTCGGCGCCCAGGAGCCAGGGCGTCGGATCGGCGAGCTCGCTGGCGTGCGCCCAGGAAACGGACCGGTCCAGACCGCCATGGCCGGCCTTCACGGAGAGCTGGAGTGCCGGGAAGGAGAGCAGATCCTTGACGGTGAGTTTGTCGCTGGCCACAAAAGAAAGTGTACGGCTCTGTGACGGACACAATTGTCGATATTCGTGCAGTGGGCACACACTGTCGAGACCGCGTCCTAACGATGAACGGAAGGTGGAGCGCCCGTGACAACCTCGATCACCGAAATCGAGACCTATGGTGTCGAGCGGATCCCGGACGAGGACCGCACAGCCCGCCCGATCGATCTGTTCCGGCTCGCTTTCGGCGGCGCCAACACCTTCGCGACCTGTGTGCTGGGCGCGTTCCCGATCCTCTTCGGGCTCTCCTTCTGGCAGGGTCTCGCGGCAACCGTCCTCGGCCTCGTCGCGGGTGCGCTGCTGCTGGCCCCGATGGCACTGTTCGGCCCCGCCAACGGCACGAACAACGCCGTCGGTTCCTCCGCGCACCTGGGCGTGCACGGCCGGGTCGTCGGCTCGTTCCTCTCCCTGCTCACCGCCGTCGCGTTCTTCTCGATCTCGGTGTGGTCCTCGGGAGACGCGCTCGTCGGCGGCGCGCACCGGCTCGTCCACGTCCCCGAGTCGGACGTCACCTACGGCATCGCGTACGCGATCTTCGCCGGGCTCGTGCTGGTCGTCTGCATCTACGGTTTCCGGTTCATGCTGCTGGTCAACAAGATCGCGGTGATGGCGGCGTCGGCCCTCTTCGTGCTCGGCGCCTTCGCCTTCGCGGGTGACTTCGACCCCGGTTACGCGGGATCCTTCGCCTCCACCGCCGACCCGCTGTTCTGGCCGTCGTTCATCGGCGCCGCGCTGATCGTGCTCTCCAACCCGGTCTCCTTCGGCGCGTTCCTCGGCGACTGGTCCCGCTACATCCCGGCCGGGACCTCGCGCCGCCGGGTGATGGGGGCCGCGTTCCTCGCCCAGATCGCCACCCTGCTGCCGTTCCTCTTCGGCCTGGCCACCGCGTCGATCATCGCGTCGAAGGCCTCGAAGTACGTCGACCCGGCCGCCCCCAACTACGTGGGCGGACTGCTCGCGATCTCGCCCGGCTGGTACTTCCTGCCGCTCTGCCTGATCGCCCTGATCGGCGGCCTCTCCACCGGCACGACGTCCCTGTACGGCACGGGGCTCGACTTCTCCAGCGTCTTCACGCGCTTCAACCGCGTCCAGGCCACCTTCTTCATCGGCGCCCTGTCCATCGCCTTCATCTTCGTCGGCCGCTTCGCGCTCAACCTCGCGCAGTCCATCTCCACCTTCGCCACGCTGATCATCACCTGCACCGCACCGTGGATGGTCGTCATGACGCTGGGCTATGTCACCCGGCGCGGCTGGTACGACGCGGACGCGCTGCAGGTCTTCAACCGCCGCCAGCGCGGCGGCCGCTACTGGTTCACCCACGGCTGGAACTGGCGCGGCATGTCCACCTGGCTCGTCTCGGCCGTCGTGGCGCTCCTCTTCACCAACCTGCCCGGCCAGTTCGTCGGCCCGCTCGGCAACCTCGCGGGCGGTACGGACATCTCGCTGCCGGTCGGCCTCGCCCTCGCGGTCGTGCTCTACCTCGCCCTGCTCACTCTGTTCCCCGAGCCGCGCGACGTGTACGGACCGGCCGGACCCCGCTTCGTCCGGGCCTCGGACGCTCCCGTGCCGCCGATCACCGGCGGCACCGACGAGACCGTCACCGAGCCCGCGATGGCCCTCTGAGGCCTCGCCGTCACCCCCGTAACCGACCACCAGGCATTCCGGCCCCGCCCGCCGAACGCCCGTGACCAGGAGTTGCGCATGAGCACCACCACCGTCCAGGAAATCCGTGCCGCCGCGGACGCCCTCGTCGCCGCTTTCGCCGAGGGCCGCCTCGACGACTACTTCGGCGCTTTCGCCCCGGACGCGACCTTCATCTTCCACACCACCCCGCAGCGGCTCGGCTCCACGGCCGAGTACCGCGCGCTCTGGCAGCAGTGGGTGGAGCAGGACGGCTTCCGCATCCTCGGCTGCACCTCGTCCGCACAGCTGATCCAGCACTTCGGCGACACGGCCGTCTTCAGCCATGACGTCGAAACCCGGGTCGCCACCAACGCCGGCGAGGAGACGGTCCAGGAGCGGGAGACCATCGTCTTCGCCCGCGCCGACGACGGCGGCTGGACGGCCGTCCACGAGCACCTTTCCGCCCGTACCGCCGCCTGACCAGGAGAGCCGTTCCATGAGCACCACGTTCCGCAACTACATCGACGGCGTACTCGTCGACGCCAAGGACGGCCGCACGCTCGATGTGGTGGACCCCACCACCGGTGACGTCTACGCGACCTCCCCGCTCTCGGCCGCGGCGGACGTCGACGCGGCGATGGCGGCCGCCGCCGCGGCGTTCCCCGTCTGGCGCGACACCACACCGTCCGTACGGCAGCGCGCGCTGCTGAAGATCGCCGACGCGATGGAGGCACGGGCCGACGAGCTGGTCGCCGCGGAGAGCCGGGACACCGGCAAGCCGCTCTACCTCACCCGCAGCGAGGAACTCGCCCCCGCCATCGACCAGGTCCGCTTCTTCGCGGGCGCTGCGCGCATGCTGGAGGGCCGCTCGGCCGGCGAGTACATGGAGGGGATGACCTCCATCATCCGCCGCGAGCCGGTCGGTGTGTGCGCGCAGGTCGCGCCGTGGAACTACCCCTTGCTGATGGCGGTGTGGAAGTTCGCCCCGGCGCTCGCGGCGGGCAACGCGGTGGTCCTCAAGCCCTCGGACACCACCCCGGCGTCCACCGTGCTGATCGCCGAGATCATCGGCGGTGTCCTGGAGGAGCTGGGCCTGCCCCAGGGCATCTTCAACGTGGTCTGCGGCGACCGCGAGACCGGCCGCCTGATGGTGGAGCACCCGACCCCCGCGATGGCCTCCATCACCGGTTCGGTACGCGCCGGCATCCAGGTCGCCCAGAGCGCGGCCAAGGACGTCAAGCGGGTCCACCTGGAGCTCGGCGGCAAGGCCCCGGCGGTGATCTTCGAGGACGCCGACCTGACGAAGGCGGTCGAGGACCTGGTGGTCGGCGGCTTCTTCAACGCCGGCCAGGACTGCACGGCCGCGACCCGCGTCCTGGTCCACGAGTCGGTCCACGACGAGTTCGTGGCGGCGCTGGCGAAGGCCGCGGCGGACACGAAGACCGGGCAGCCGGACGACGAGGACGTGCTGTACGGCCCGCTCAACAACGCGAACCAGCTCGCCCAGGTCAGCGGCTTCATCGAGCGCCTCCCCGAGCACGCCACGATCGAGGCGGGCGGCCACCGGGTCGGCGAGAAGGGCTACTTCTACGCCCCGACCGTGGTCTCCGGCCTCCGGCAGGACGACGAGATCATCCAGAACGAGGTCTTCGGCCCGGTCATGACCGTCCAGTCGTTCACGGACGAGGCCCAGGCCGTGCGGTACGCCAACGGCGTCGAGTACGCGCTGGCCTCCTCGGTGTGGACCAAGGACCACGCGCGCGCGATGCGGATGTCGAAGAACCTCGACTTCGGCTGCGTGTGGATCAACACCCACATGGCACTCGTCGCCGAGATGCCGCACGGCGGATTCAAGAAGTCCGGCTACGGCAAGGACCTCTCCGCGTACGGCTTCGAGGACTACACCCGGATCAAGCACGTCATGACGTCGCTCTGACATCCGGAAACCCGTCGCCCGCCCCAGCTCCGCACCGGGGCGGGCGACGGGTTTTACAGCGGCATCCAGTACGCCGCGGCACTGATGTCGGAGCCGGACGTCAAAGACCCCCAGCCATGATCGGCTGGGGGTCTTTTCCTGGTGGGCGCGGACGGTTTCGAACCGCCGACATCCGCCTTGTTAGTTCGATCAGCGGCAGATGCCGGGAGGGGCCGCGTTCGGGCCAATGTTTCGAATCCAGGTGTTGGCCGTGCCGTCGGTGCCGGCGCCGCTGGTGGCGTCGCGGCAGTCGAGCATGCCGCTGCGGCGGGCGATGTTGGAGTCGATGGTGTTGCCCCCGTTGCCGCCGGCATCGATGCGGATGCCGTCGCCCGCGTTGTCGCTGGCGATGTTCCGGGAGATGACGGAGTTCCCGAGCGAGTTCGCTGCCACGCTGATGCCGTGGCCGACGGTGCTTGATTTGGAATTTCTGATGACGTTGCTGGTGATGGTGACGTTGGTGTTGGGTGAAAGGCCAAAGGCGTTGGCCCGCACGCCTAGGAAGCCCCTCTCAATGGTGTTGGAGGTGATCCTCAAATTCGTATTGCTGTCTCCGAAGAAGATCCCGGGGGCGCCAAAGTTGTCCTGGATGATGTTATTCCCTACGGAGACGTTGCTGGACTTGAAGATGAACGCAAAGGCTCTATCCTTCAAAGAGGTGTTTCTATTTACTCTGACATTGTCGACTCCTCCGGGTGCCAGTGCGTCCAGAAGGACACCAGAGTTCTCGTTACCGGAAAATGTGTTGTTTTCGATGTCCGCGTTCTTCAGGCCCGCGTCCGAGTAGACTCCATTGCCGCTTGCAGAACCGGGTTCATTGTTCTCGCGGATACAGTTCTGTTCAACCTCGGAGAGGTTTGTGCCGCTGGAGTTGAAATAGACTCCGAATACGTTGTCCTGGATTACGTTCTGCCGTACTTGGTAGCCCGAGTATGCCGCACTCGCGACAATGCCATAACTGGAGGTATTGTTCTGAACGGTGAAGCGGGAGAACCTGATGCCGTCCTCCATCAAGCGGACACTGCCTGAGCCATCCGCCGACTGAATGATCGCCTGCCTAGACGGATTCGGAGCTCCGGCCTGGCTGCACACTGTCCCACTGGGGGCGGCGGCCGGTCCGACCAACCGCAAATTCGCCTTGTTCACGGTGACAACCTCGTTGTATGTTCCGGCGCAGACCCTGATCTCACCTCCCGGCGAGGCCGCAGTAATCGCTGCCTGGATCGTGGTGAAAGGTGCACCCGGGCATTGCGCTCCGTTGTCATCCACAACGAGTACGGCCTGAGCTGCCTGGCTGGGCACTGCCGGGAACGCTGTAGCCACTGCGACGCACACCGCGACAAGAATCGTCTTCTTCATGGCCTTCTCCTTGACTCTCGATGCAGACCGCAATCCGGTCGCACGGCAGTACAAGCGGCTAGGTGGCACATAACCTGGCAGCCGGACTGATGGAATTAGCTGGAATTCGCCGGACTCCATCAGTTACGTAAACCGAACGAAGCGCGGGCAAGCACTCGCTGGTTGAGAAGCTAGGTTGGTTACATTGGGTGCGCAAGCGGTAGCACTCCGTACGCACCACTGAGCGTGCGACGCCACCGACCCGCCGGGGCGGGCAAGCCTGTGCCTCTGCTCGGAACGTTGTCGAACGGCGCCGTCAACTGCCGTGGAAGGTGCGCCAATTCCCCACGCCGGCGGTCCGACAGTTGACCCAGGATCGCCTGCTCCTGCGCCAACAACTGCGCAGCTCTGTCGGCAGCCTGCCGCGAGGAACTGATCGCCAGGAACGTCGTCACCCTCGTTGGCGCGCCTCGAGTCGAGTCACGCAGCCTCCGCCCTGGAGTCTGGACGAGACGCTCGACTTCCTCACCGCGGCTCGGAGTGATCCGCTCTACGCCACATTCGTTATCGCTATCGCTCTCGGTCTCCGTCGTGGGGAGGTCATCGGACTCCGGTGGCAGGACGTAGACCTTGAAAAGCGCGAGATCAAAGTCCGAAAGCAGCGGCAACGGGTCGGAGGTGAGGCATACGAGGACGACCCGAAGGGGCGACGCCGGAAGCAGGTGCTGCCGCTGCCGGCCATCTGCGTGGCCCTTCTGAGGTACCAGCGCATGCGGCAAGCCGCGATGCGTGAGCGTGCGGATGATCGCTGGGAGGAGAACGGCTACGTCTTCATCACGCGTACGGGGCGACCGATCGAGCCGCGCAACGTCTACCGCTCCTTCACTCGGGTCGCCAAGAACGCGAACCTACGGGTGATCCGACTGCATGACGCTCGACACGGCTGCGCGGCCCTGCTCACCGCGGCCGGGGTGGCGCCACGCGTCGTCATGGAGACCCTGGGGCACAGCCAGATCGCCGTCTCGATGAACGTCTACGCCCACGTCGTCCAGGACACGCAGCGCGAGGCGGTCAGCCACATGGACCGGCTGCTCACAAGGCGCCTGCAGCGCGAGCAGTCCCGGCGCTGATGTCAGATCCGGATGTCAAAGACCCCCAGCCATGATCGGCTGGGGGTCTTTTCCTGGTGGGCGCGGACGGTTTCGAACCGCCGACATCCGCCTTGTAAGGGCGGACGTGGTCTTCGGCATGTCCGCCCATGTCACTACGGCTGTAGCGGCAGCCCAGGTAAACGGTGCTTCTCGACTGCTTCGACCCGTCGTTGACCGTGGCTGACCGCACGATGTGGCACGGCTGTGGCACGCGCCCGTCTGATCCATGGCTCTGGAGAGATCGGTCAGTGTGGCACGGCCGGCCGGTCTACCGAAGTTCTCGCCGGGCATCTGGGACGCCGGGCGGTGTTTGAACGTCAGTGCTTACCTGGCCACCCAAGGTCATCACATTGAGGGTCGCAGAGTTCTCGTTGGCGATTGCGCTCTCTACACGGGCGACCAGAGTCGTGAATGCTTCGGCCTCCGAGAGACCCGAGTAGGGCCCTACCTTGGTTTCGAAGTAAATCCGCTCGTGCCCAAGGAGCTGTTCGGTCGACCTGTAGTTCTTCCACTGTTCGCGGTAGCGGTACACACTCTCCAACGAGACGGAGCCGACAACGATCAAGCTCAGCACCGTGGCGGTAAGCTTGGCGAATGACAAGTCAAGGTTGACTAACACGGGGACCAAGGCTCCCCCGACGACGGATATCGTCCTCATCCGGAGATGCATGGCCTTCGTCTTAACAGCCTTCTTGTCGTACCACTTCTGGTACTGAGACAGCCTCCCCTCCACGTAGTCCTGCGCCGCGGCCACAGGCCGGGAGACAGGCGGGTGGGCTTCGAGTGACTGACCGTCATCCGTTCCTGACATGCGCGGAAGTACACCGGTGGTCTAACGGCGCAGTCAACTCGGCAGCCCCAGGACAGCCCTGGAGCACCAGTTTGGAAGATCGCGTACGCACCTCCTGCCCGAGCAGCCACCCCACTGACCTGCACGTTCCCACCAGCCTCCCCGCAGTTCCCCGAGCCTCCCCATGCGGAGCCATCCCATCAGGCACGCGGGGGGGGGCACGTCGGCTAGGGCACGGGCAGCATCTGATCCGTAGGCGGGTTCACCCCGGATGCGTGCCCCGTGGACAGTGTCCGAAGGTCGGCGGAGCGGGTGGGTGGCGGTGCCTCCAGGGCTGCACGGCGGTGTTCAGCCTGTGCAGCCCAGGACACTTCCGGGCGGAGCGCAGTTGTCCGGGGTGTTGTTACGAACCACGGACCGGTCGAGGCTCAAGGAGCCGCCGGCTTTGTAGATGCCGCCGCCACTGCCGGGGCCGCCCGTCGCGGTATTGCGTTGCACGGTGGAGCGGGTCACCGTCAGCGTTCCTTGGTTCCAGATGCCGCCGCCGAAGGGGGCAGTGTTGCTGTACACCGTGGAGCCGGAGACCGTCATCTCGCCCAGGTAGTTGAGGATGCCGCCGCCGTCACTCACTCTCGCGGTGTTGTGGTGCACCGACGAGCGGATCAGCGTGACCGTTTGGCCGGCGAGGTAATTGAAGATGCCTCCGCCATTGTCTCCGGAATTGCCGAACACACTGGAGTCACGCACCGTGAGGGACCCGTTGTTGTTGATTCCGCCGCCGGCGCCGATTGAGTAGTTGTCCCTCACCGTGGAGCTGACCACCGTCAGCGTGCCCAGGTTGTGGATGCCTCCACCCGCGCCTGAGGGCGCCGTGTTGTCTCTCACCGTGGAGTGGCTCACCGTCAACGTGCCCTCGTTGTCGACGCCGCCGCCGGAGGACGCAGCGCTGCCATGGGTGAGGATCACGTGGTCCAGGAGAACCCGGGCTCCGCTGCCGACCGTGACGGTGGAGCCTGCCTGGTTACCGTCGAGCACCGCCCCACCGACGCCCCTCAGGGTCAGGTCCTTGTCGATGGTGAAGGGGCCGGTACAGGTCCCTCTCACCAGCAGGGTGTCGCCGGGCGAAGCGGCGGTAATGGCGGGCTGCAGGGCGTTGGGGTTGGCGCTGCAGCTCACCGTGGTCACCTGGGCAGCCGCGGCCGGTACCACTCCGGCCAGGCCGGCTGCCCCTGCCGCTACCGCAACTGTCGCCTGTGGCAGCCAGCGGCGCCGTAGGAACCTGCTTACTTCGATGAGCATCTGGCTTCTCCTGGCCTTTCAGTACGCATATGCGGGAAAGAGGTACGCCCTAACGTCGTTCTCTCAGCGCGGCGCGAGCACCCCGTGATCGAACATGTGGTGCCCCGGCCGGACAGCGCAGCGTCGGGGGCGATCGGCTTGTCCCTCGAATGGTCCGACAAACCTGCCTGATCGGACTACGCGGACTGTTCGGGCTTGAGGAACCTAGGTAAGGCATGAGGGAGTCACAGCGTGGACTGGAAGGCGATCGCAACCGTTGCTGTCGGAGTGATCGGGCTGATAGGCGTCATGGCGCAGCGCCGCTACAACAGGGCACAGGGGCGGGACCGAGCGAAGGCCGATCTGGACCGGTTGGCGCTATTGCCAGAAGACAGCTCGGTGCGTGAAGAGCTGCGCAATCACATTGACGAGACCATCCGCCATATCATTAGTGTCGAAGGGGTCTGCTGCAGGTTTGGGTGACAGGTTCGATCACGCGGTTTGGAGGGCCGGTGTGGTCATGACGGTTTCGAATTCGACGGGGGTCAGTCGGCCGAGCGAGGCTTGTCTGCGGCGTCGGTGGTAGGTCCTCTCGATCCAGGTCACGATCGCGATCCGCAGTTCCTGACGCGTGGCCCACGAGCGGCGGTCGAGGACGTTCTTCTGCAGCAGGCTGAAGAAGGACTCCATGGCCGCGTTGTCGCCTGCCGCCCCGGCCCTTCCTGTCGAACCGGCCATCTGGTGGCCGCCGAGCGCCCGGACGAATTTCCGTGACCGGAACTGCGACCCGCGGTCGGTGTGCAGAATGCACCCGGCAACATGCTCACGCCGGGCAACAGCGTTGTTCAGGGCGGTCACGGTGAGGCGGGACTTCATCCGCGCGTCGATGGAGTAGCCGACGATCCTCTTGCTGAAGACGTCCTTGACCGCACAGAGATACAACTTTCCTTCGCCGGTGGCGTGTTCGGTGATGTCGGCGAGCCACAGCCGGTTGGGGCCATCCGCGGTGAAGTCGCGGCGGACCAGGTCGTCGTGCACCGGCGGACCGGCCTTTTTGATCCTGCCGCGCCTCTTCCCGAACACGCTCCACCAGCGGTTGTCCCGGCAGATCCGCCACGCGGTCCGGTCGGCCATGACCTCCCCCGCGCCGCGGGCTTCATCAGCCAGGAAGCGGTAACCGAACTCCGGATCGTCACCATGGGCGTCGAACAGCGCGTTCGCCCGGTAAGCCTCCTCCAGCACGGCATCGGTCACCGGCCGGTCGAGCCAGCGGTAGTAGGGCTGTCTGGCGAGCCTGAGGACCCGGCACGTGACCGTGACGGGAACCCCGTGCGCGGCCAGCTCCTTCACGAGCAGGTAGATCCTTTTCCCGGCAGATTCGCCTGCGACAGGGAGGCCGCGGCCCGGCGCAGGACCTCGTTCTCCTGCTCCAGCAGCTTGATCCGCTGACGCGCGGCCCGTAGTTCCGCGTTCTCCTGCGTGGTCGTTCCGGGTTGCAGCCCGTCGTCGATGTCCGCGCGGCGCATCCACTTCGACAGCGTCACCGCGTGGACGCCGAAGTCGGCGGCCACCTGCTCGAGTGTCACGTCCGGGCCGCGGTTCCTCGCGACCCGCACGACGTCCTCGCGGAACTCTTCGGGATAAGGCTTGGGCACAGCGACATCCTTCCCACCCGCCCTACAGGGCAAGCCAGTTCAGATGTCACCCGATCGTGCAGCAGACCCGCCACTCGTCGGTGCGAGCCGCGCTGATCTATCAGCACCTCGTCAACGGCCGCGATCACCAGATCGCCGACTACGTGGACGGTCAGATCAAGAAGGTGAAGCGGCCTCCGCAGGGCCCATCTGGCACGTAAGTGGCACGGCACCGAAAGGTCGCCGAGAAAGATCAAGGCCCAGGCATCCGGATTCACACCGGTTGACCTGGGCCTTGTTCGTGTCCTGAGACTGGTGGGCGCGGACGGTTTCGAACCGCCGACATCCGCCTTGTAAGGGCGGCGCTCTACCGCTGAGCTACGCGCCCAGGACGAGTCGACAGCCTACATTGCCGGAGGGGATGCCCCGCAAACCGGTATCCGGTGATGGTGAGTGGGACGGGCCCGGGCGGGGCGGAGCGGGGGGTTTTCCCCACCTCGGATTCGGGAGCCCTCCGGATGCCCCGGCGCGCCGCGTGTTCATACGGTCGAAGGGCATGGGCAGCCAGCCTCAGGGGGAGATCATCATGGCCCGTACCGTTCCCGTCCGCGCGGCCTCCGTCGCCGGCGTCGTCGGCGTAGTCGTCGCCCTCATCGCGGGCGTCACCGCCTGTGGCGCGTCCGCGGGGGACGACAAGGAGCCCGAGCATCGGTCCTTCGCCCTGCACGGGCGGGCGCTCACCGTCGACTCGGACGACTCCGCGATCGATCTTGTCGTCGCGGATTCCGACGCGGTCCACACCGTCCAGGTCACCCGATGGTTCGAAGGGCACGTCGTCGTCGGTGGGGACCCCAAGGTCACCTGGGCCATGGAGGACGGTGACCGGCTGGTGCTGCGGATGAAGTGCTCGGGTGTCGTCGCCGACTGTTCGGCCCGGCACCGGATCGTGGTGCCGCGCGGTGTCGCCGTCAGCGTGGCGGACGGGGACGGACGGGTGACGGCGCGTGGCTTCGAGGAGGCGCTCAGCGTGCGTACGGCGGACGGTTCCGTCCGTGTGACGGACTCCTCGGGGCCGCTGGACCTGCGCAGCGCCGACGGGTCGATCAGCGCGCTCGGGGTGGACTCGCGGCGTGTGCGGGCCCGTACTCAGGACGGTTCCGTACGGCTCGAACTCGGCGTCGTACCCGACCTGGTGCAGTCGCGCAGCCAGGACGGCTCCGTCACCATCGCGCTGCCCCACAACTCCTATCGGGTGACCGCCGACAGCGGCGACGGGTCCGTGGATGTGTCTGTGCCCCGTGACCCGGCCAGTTCCCATGTGGTGTCCGCCCACACGAACGACGGGAAGATCACGGTACGAACCGCGAACTAACAGGCCCGTGTGTTCGTCCTTAACCGGTGGGAGAATGACAGCCGGGCAAGGCGGATGACAGCACGGGAGAGGGATGTGACGGCGACACCTTCGCAGCCGTATTCGCCGTTTGTGCCATGTGCACAGCCAGCGCGACCAGCGCAACCAGTGCGAGCAGCACAGCCGACGCGGCCGGCGCAGCCGGTACCGGGTGTCTCGCGCGCCGCCCGTGACGTACTGACCCTCCTGGCCCTGCCCCTGCTCGCCGCCCTCGCGCTGCCCGCCGCCTTCGCCGGTGGCGGTACCCGGCGGTGGTTCGGCGGGCGTTCCGAGAGTCAGCGGGCCGAGGCGCAGGCGGCGAAGGACGCCGCCGCGGCCGCCTTCTACGAGCTCGACACCGCGCAGCGCGATCTGCGGATCTCGATCGAGACCATCACGGCCGTCGACGACTCCCCCGCCGCCCGTCGCGTCGTCTCCGACTTCGAGGCGCTGGGGCGGCGCATCGACGAGGCCAGCCAGAAGTACATCACCGCCGTCGACGCCCACGATCTCGACCGGGTCGAGCTGGAGGCGTCGGTCGCCGCGCGGGCCCGCACCGAGCTGACCGCCGCCAAGGACGAACTGGGGCGGGTCAAGCAGGATCTGGACCGGTTCGAGCGCGGGCTCGCGCCGCTGCTCGGCAAGGCCGAGACGCAGCTGGCCCGGCTCGCCCCGGCCGTCGAGCGCGCCCGCCAGGCCCTGCTCGCCGCGTCGAACGCGCTGGATGCCGTACGGCAGTCGGGGCTCAAGGCCGACGATCTCGCCGCCCGGCTCGCCGCCCTCGGGCCCGAGCTGACCAGGCTGAACCAGGGGGCCGGGCAGCACGGCGTACCGGAGACCCTGGAGCGCGCCGAGCGGGTCTCGCGGGAGGCCGGGGCGGTGCGCGCGGAGGCGGAGCGGCTGCCCGAGCGGGCCGCCGAGACCGACCACCGGCTTGTCTCGCTGCGCACCCGCGCGCAGGCGCTGACCACCCGGTCCGGGCAGGTGGAGCCGGTGCTGAGCGAGCTGCGGCGGCGGTTCTCGGCCGCGTGTTGGCAGGACCTTCAGCAGGTACCGGAGCAGACCGCGGAGAACGTACGGCAGGCCGAGCTGAAGCTGAAGGAGGCGCAGGCCGCGCGCGACGCGCAGCGCTGGCCGGACGCGACCTCGCTGCTGTCGACGGTGCGGGCGCTGCTGAACCACACGGACGAGGCCGTCTCGGCCGCCGGCGACCGGCTGCGGCGGCTGAACGCCGTACAGAAGGACCCGCAGCAGGAGATCGACCGCACCCGTTTCGCCATCCGTGACGCCCAGCGCCTCGCGATGTCGGGCCGCAACACCCCCGACCCGCGGCACGCCCGCCCGCTCGACGACTCCGTCGGCCGTCTCGACCGTGCCATCGCCACGCTGGAGGGGCGCCACCCCGACTACTGGCACTTCCTGACGGAGACCGAGGCCGTACGGCAGACGGTCGCCCGGGTGGTCTCCCAGATCCGCGAGGAGCGCGGCGGCCCGGCCTGAACCCGCCCGCACCCGTGCCCCCTGCCCCTGCCCCTGCGGCTCTGGTGTTGGCGGTCCGGGTGGCCCGGGCGGATCCTGAATGTACGTACGTACGGCCTCCCTGGCTGTACGCGGGCCTCCGCCGGCTGTGTGAGGAGGCGGACATGGCCGCACACGCGCTGCGCCGGCGGTCCGGGCCGGATTCCGGGCGCGGTTCCAGGCGGCGCATCTTCTTCGACGAGCATCTGCCCGTCGATCATCGTCTCAGCACCTTCTACCGGATCGGCGCGGGCCTCATGGGCCTGGTGCTGCTCGCCTTCGGCA
Source organism: Streptomyces sp. NBC_00775 (assembly GCF_036347135.1). Classification (NCBI taxonomy): domain Bacteria; kingdom Bacillati; phylum Actinomycetota; class Actinomycetes; order Kitasatosporales; family Streptomycetaceae; genus Streptomyces; species Streptomyces sp. NBC_00775. Next base: position 7,526,456 of record NZ_CP108938.1, on the reverse strand, counting down.
TCCTGGGCCTCATCGACAGGGTCGGCTTCTTCGAGACCGGCGGGGACACGGTCGCGGGGCTGAACACCAACGGCTCGCTCAGTGTGCTGTCGATCTGCGTCGGGGGGCTGCTGTTCGCGGGGATGGTGATCGGCGGGAACTTCGCCTCCACGCTCAACATGGTTCTCGGCGTCGCCTTCATCCTGAGCGGCTTCGTGAACCTGGCGCTGCTCGACACCGGCTTCAACTTCCTCGCCTTCCACATCCAGAACGTGCTGTTCAGCTTTGTCGTGGGCGTGATGCTGATGTTCTTCGGCATGTACGGGAGGGTCGGCTCGGCCCTGCCCCACGACAACCCGTACTGGAAGGCCCGCCATCCGGAGCAGCTGGAGCGCGAGCGGCGGCTGAGCGCCTCGGCAACGGCCCTGCAGCGTGCGCGCAGGGCCGTGCCGAAGGGGTGAGTCAGGTGCGGTACGCGTAGTACGCCGAGGTCGGGTACGAGGCGAGGATGCTCGACACCGACCTGCGGTAGGTGTCGGTGTCGTGGTAGGTCAGATACGGAACGCCGCTCGAACTCCGGTACGACGTGATCATGGAGTGGTCCTTGGACCCGTCCTTGTCGAAGTCCATCTGCATCACGTCACCGACGTCCATCTGGTAGACGTTCGCCAGGGCCGTGGTCCGCTTGGCCGTCTGGGTGAACCACGACCACTCGTTCACGCCGACCCAGGTGTCGGTCTGGGTCGAGGTGCCGTAGGACCAGGTGCCGTACTCCTCCGACGAGCTGCTGACCTGCTTCCAGCCGCCCGCGTTCAGGGACTGGCTCAGGTAGTTGGTGCAGTCGCCGCCGACCGAATTGAACTTCCGGTAGGCGGTGTTGTAGTTCTTCCAGTACTTCTCGGCGTACGTCGCCATCGCCGCGTAGTCGTACGTGGAGCCGGTGAGCGTCTTGGGGTTGGCGGGCGCGGGATACGTGGTCGCTGCCCGGGGGGCGTCGACAGCGGCCATCGTGGTCTTGCGCGGCGTCGTGCCGGTGACGGGCTCGTTGACCTGGCGGGGGCCCTTGTCCGTCGAGCGCTCACCCGACAGCTTCCAGGTGCCGTCCGGCTGGGCGGTGAAGGTCAGTACGTGGTGGGCGCGGAAGCCCGTCGTGTCGGGCTCGTCACCGCGGATCTTCTCGTACGTGAGGGTGGTGGTCTCGGTGACCCAGGCAGTGGCCCGCTTTCCCTTCACCCGGGTCCTGTTCACGGTGACCTGGGTGTCGGCGGCGGTGTAGGCCTCGCCCAGCGCCGCGAGGCGGGAGCGGGTGCCGCGCAGCGAGGAGACCGCGGTGTTCTCCGTACGGGTCAGCGCGGCGGACAGCGGTATGCCTCCCGTCGGCTTCAGCGCCGTACGGGTGGCCTGGTTCCCGTCCAGGAGGGCGGCCGTACGATCGGTGAACACGGCGTCCGCCGCGCGGCCGAAGGCGTCGGTGGTGGCCCGGTTCACCGTGGTGGGGGACGTGTCCGCGGCGTGGGCGGCGGACAGGGGCAGCAGGACGGCGGAGAGGGCGACCGCCGTCACGGTCGAGCATCTGCGGCTCAACTTCTTTGATCTCACTGATGATTCTCCTTGATCCCCGGCCGGACGCCGGGGAGGGAATCTTTACATGTTCACCTCAAGTGTGGTGAACCTGGGTGGATCCAGTGAGGCCACCGGTCAATTCCCCTGCTCGGAGGATAGGTTGACCGCGCCGGACAGCTATATCTACTTCACCACCGTCGACCAGTCCGGCGACTGCGCGGGGTCCAGGCTGCGCAGCTGTTCCAGGACTTCCGGCTTCTGCACGTCGAGCCAGTCGGCCAGTTCACGGAAGGACACACAGCGAACGCCCTTCTTGGTGCACACGTTCTTGACGACCTGGTCGATGGCCTTCATATAGATGCCGCCGTTCCAGTCCTCGAAGTGGTTACCGATGAAGAGCGGTGCCCGGCTGCCGTAGTACACCCGGTCGAAGCCGTTCATATAGGACTTGACCGTCTCCTGTTCCCACTCCGGGTACTTGGCAGGGTCTCCCGCGGTCTCGCCGTCCGACTGGTTGTAGAGGAAGTTGAAGTCCATGGAGAGGCCTTGGTACGTGCCGCTCTCGTAGGGGAGCAACTGGAGCGGGAAGTCCCAGACGCCCTCCTTCTTGGTGGGCCATATCTGGAAGTCGCCCTTGGAGCTGGCGTCGTAGCGCCAGTTGTACTCCTTGGCGGTCTCCTTCATGGCCTTGAGCAGGTTCTTCTGACCCTCCAGGCAGGGGGCGCGCCCGCCGGTGATCTCCTTCGTGGCGTCGAAGGGCAGGGCCGGCAGATCGGTGTAGCCGGTGTTGGTCTTCCACTTCTCGACGAACGAGAAGAACTGCTCGATCTCACTCTTCCACTGCGCCACGCTCCAGTCCCCGCCGCCCTTGGCCTCACAGAAGTGGCCGTTGAAGTGGGTGCCGATCTCGTTGCCCTCCTTCCACGCCTCGCCGAGCTGCTCCAGCGTGGTGCGGATGTGCTCGTCGGTGGGGTAACTGATCGCGGCGGAGCCCACCGGGTGCATCGGCGGGTTGTAGAGCGTCTTCTTGGCCTTGGGCAGCAGATAGATGCCGGTCAGGAAGAACGTCATGTGGGCGTTGTATTCCTTGGCCAGCTCCCGGTAGTGGGAGAAGAGCTTGTCGTCTCCCTGAAGGGCGCCGTCCCAGGAGAAGACGACGAACTGGGGCGGCTTCTCACCGGGCTTGAGCGGTACGGCCTTCAACTCGCCCTTCTGCGGCCCTGTGTAGGACGTGGAGCCGTCGCCGAGCACCTTGGTCTTGCCGTCCCAGGCGGGCTCCTTCGTCGCCTTGCCGGCGCCGTCGGAGCGGTGCGCGCTGGCGGACGCGGCCGGTGTGGTGTCCGAGCGGTTCAGGGCCAGATAGGTGGCGGCCGTGGACGTGACGACGAGGAAGGCCGCCATGGCCGCGAAGCCCTGGCGGGCGGAGACGGCGGCAGAACCGGGAGCGGGGTCACGGCGACGGCGCCGGCTGTGCTTCGAGTTCATACGGGGCACATTCTGCGAGGGGGGTGGAAGGGGGAGGAGCGTGGCGGGGCGGCCGCTCGACCGCCGGGGTCAGCGCAGCGGACTCATCGCGCCCGACCAGATGCCGTACGGGACGTCGGCGCCGGATACGGCGTCGATGCCCTTGAGGGGCAGTGGTTCGAGGCTCTTGGTCAGGTCCATGCGGTAGAGGACGACCGAGGTCGTCACGGAACGGTTCGTGCCCACGTACCAGGCGGCCTTGTCGTCCGACGTGGTGCCGGCCTTCCCGGCCACCTGCGCCGACGCGGGCGCCGCGCCGGCGTGGCCGGTACTGAAGGAGTCCGTGAGCGCTTCGGTGACCTCGCGGGCCACTTCGGCGCTCACCGCGCGATGGGGACCGGGCGTGTCCAGGTCGACCTTGGAACCGTTGCGGGTGATGCGCCGCACGGAGTAGGGCTCGATGTGCGTCCCGCCCGCGGCGAAGGTGGCGTAGGAGCTCGACATCCGGATCGCGCTGGGCGTGGAGCTGCCCAGGGACAGCGCGGGCACCTGCGGTCCCATGCTGGACGAGAGCAGGCCTGCCGCCTCAGCGGTCTTGCGCACCTGGGCCAGGCCGGTGTCCATCCCGAGCTGCATGAACGGCACGTTCACGGACGCGGCGAGCGCCTTGCGCAGAGTGATCTGCCCGTACGACTTCTTGCCGTCGTTGTGCGCGGCGACCTTCTTGCCGCTGCGGTCCCAGTAGGGGCCCTCGGGCGTGGTGACCGGGACGCCGTCGTCGCCGTTGTAGACAGAGTCGGGCGTGACCGGTGTGGCGGTGCTGCCACGCGTCTTGTGGACGCCGTGTTCCAGGCCGGCGGCGTAGACGAACGGCAGGAACGCCGAACCTGCCGGGACGGTGGTGGCGTTGGACTCGTTGTAGCCCTGCGTACGGTGGTCGGGGCCACCGTAGACGGCGAGGATCCTGCCGTCGGCGGCCACCGAGGCGGCCCCGTAGTGCGCGGTCTTCGCCGCCTTGGGGTCCTCCTTGAGCGCCTTCTTGCGGGCCTTGGTCACGGCGTCGGTGAGCGCCGTCTCCCGCTTCCGGTCGAAGGTCGTGTAGATCTGGTAGCCGCCCAGGTCGAACTCTTTGTCCGAGATGTGCCCGGCCTTCTTGGCGTACTGGGTCGCCAGCTCGACCAGGTAGTCGCTCTGCTTGCCGGTGTCGAACGTCTGGGACTGCTTGAGCGGCGCGGGGAACTTCTTATAGGTGGCCCGCTCGGCCGGCGACAGCTTGCCGATCTTGACCATGCGGTCGAGGATCCAGGACCACCGCTCCACGGCGCGGGCGTGGTTCGCCTTGCTCAGGGTGGGGTCGTACAGGCCCGCGCCCTTGAGCAGGGAGGCGAGGAAGGCGCCCTCGCTGGCATTGAGCTGGCTGACGTCCTTGCCGTAGTAGGCCTGGGAGGCACGCTGGAGGCCGTAGGTGCCGCGGCCGAACCAGCTGGTGTTGAGGTAGCCCTCCAGGATCTTGTCCTTGCTCATCTTGTTGTCGAGCTTGAGGGCGATCATCGCCTCGGTGAACTTGCGGCTCACCGTCTGGTTCTGGGTCAGGTAGACGTTCTTGACGTACTGCTGGGTGATGGTGGAGCCGCCCTGGGTGTCACCCTCGCCGACAGTGCGCACCAGAGCACGGCCGATTCCTTTGAGGGAGATGCCCGGGTCGGAGTAGAAGCTCTCGTTCTCCGCCGCGAGGACCGCCCAGCGCACGTCCTCGGGGATGTCCTTCAGCGGCATCGCCTGTCGCCGCACCCAGCCGGTACGGGCCATGGGTGTCCCGTCCGACCAGAAGTAGACGTTGTCCTGCTGGGTGGCGTAGGTGTTCAGGTTCTCGGGTATGTCAGTGGCGGCGTAGGCGATGACCAGCAGGGTGCCGGTCAGCCCGATGGCCAGGCCCCAGGCTCCCAGCCACTGCCGCCAGGAGGGCATCCAGCGCCGCCAGCCGGAGCGGCCGGGCCGCGGGTACCGCGGTTTGAGACGGCGGGCGAGGGGTGCGAACCGCGCGGCGAGGCCGGACGGCGGTGCGGGTTTACGGCGGCTGCCGCGATGGCCTGAACTCGCCCCCCGGTCGGCTCGTTGCGCGGATTCCTCCGCCTCCTGGTGCGCCTCGGCGGAGACGTTCCCGCGAGACGGGATGCGAAGCTGGGTGGTCCTCTCGGCGGGAGTCTCGGCGGCGGGCGGGATGCGGAGCTGGGTGGTTTCCTCGGCACGGGGCGGGATACGGAGCTGGGTGGTTTCCTCAGCGGGAACCTCGTTCGCCGTACGACGGCGCGCGGGCTGTTGCGGTTCGGCGCGCTTCGGGCGGTCGTCGCCCTCCTGCGGTCTAGCCACGGCAGGCTCCGGCGCATGGACGGCCCAGGGGATGCGGGACACCCGTTCGATGCCATGCCTCGGTCACGACTGCGTCTCCCTCCGCACTTCGGAATTGCGCGCGCGGGTAGATGCAGCGGCCACATATGCGGCTGCGAGCCCCCCTCCCCGACCTTGCGGCTCGTCGCGGCCCTCCTAAATTATCAGCGTCCAATACGATCGCTTCGATCAGCGATCAGACAAAAAAGCTCAGAGGCCAACTCAACCCACCAGCACACCCGGGCCGTCCGCCCTCGGCCCCCCGGTTTCGGGTCCCATCCCCCGGACACCGGCACCGCTCGCGGCGACCGCACCACGGGAAGGCCGCGGAGCCCTACGACCGCCGGCCGGCTCCGGCTAACCTGTGAGCATGCCTCGCTACGAGTACCGCTGCCGGACCTGCGGCGACACCTTCGAACTGAGCCGCCCGATGGCGGAGTCCGCCGCCCCCGCGGCCTGCCCCGCCGGGCACGACGACACGGTGAAGCTCCTGTCGACGGTCTCCGTCGCCACGGGCGGCTCGGCGTCCGCCCCGGCCCCGGCGCCACGCTCCGGCGGGGGCGGAGGCGGCTGCTGCGGCGGGGGCTGCTGCGGCTGAACCCGGAAGATTTCTCAGGAACTCTTCAGTCTTTTTCCCGGACCCCTCGCAGGCCGGTCCCGGGCGCCGACTTCTCAGGCTTGAGCAGGCCGGTCCCGGGCGCTCAGGCTTGAGCAGGCCGGTCCCGGGCCGCCACTCCTCGCACTCAGGCAGCCGCTCCCGGGCGGCCGGCGTGCAGGAACTCCCGCAGGATCCGCTCCCCCGCCGAGACCCCCCGCTCCGGAAGCGCGGTGATCGCGGGCGCCGTCCAGTCGGACTCCGCGAGTTCACCGTGGCCCGGGCGCCAGCCCCGGTCGGCCGCCAGCAGCAGGTCGGCGTCCAGGAGGGAATCGCCGGCCGCGAGGGTCAGCGGCGCGCCGGTGCGGCGGGCGACCTCCCGCACGGCCGCGCTCTTGGTGAGCGGCTTCGGCACGGCGTAGATCTTGCGGCCCTGCAACGACACCGTCCAGCCGCGGCTCTCCGCCCACACGGCCAGTTCCTTCACCCACTCCTCGGGCAGCAGTTCGCGCTCCACCACCAGATACGCGAACAGGTCCTCGGCGACCCGGTGCTTGCGGACCCAGGCCGGGTCGGCGGTGGCCTCCAGGTACTCCCGCACCTCGGCCAGCGGCGCGCACTCCGTGGCGAGCCGCGCCGTCACGCTCGCGTGCCAGTCGGGGTCGGACACCCCGTCGACGAGCAGGTGCCCGCCGTTGGCGCAGATCGCGTACGTCGGCGCGGGGCCCGGCAGGTTGATGCGCTGGTACTGCTTGCGGGTGCGGGTCGTGGTGGGGACGAAGACCGCCAGGTCACCGAGTTCGGTGAGGAGGGCGGCGGCCGTCTCCGTCATGAACGACAGCGGCTTGCTCTCGTGCACCTCGACACAGAGCAGCCGGGGCGCGCGGGCGTCCGGCATGGTCAGCGCGAGGGCGGCCGAGGAGTAGATCAGCGTACGGTCGAGGTCACTGGCGACGAGCACCTTGGGCGCGGACATCAGACCGTCACCGCCTTGCCGTCGGCGCCGGTCGCGCCGCGCGTGTACTTCGGGTGGATCAACCCCACGCAGGTGTACGGGAGTTCGGCGACCTCCTCGACGGGCACCCCGCGCTGCTCGGCGAGCAGGCGTACGTGGTCGAGGTCGGCGCCCGCTCCGGCGCGCGCGAGGATCTTCCAGGGGACGCGGCGCAGCAGCACCCGGGTGGTCTCACCGACGCCCGGCTTGACCAGGTTCACGTCGTGGATCTCGTACTCCTCGCTGATCCGCTCAACCGCCGCCCAGCCCTCCCAGGTGGGGGTGCGGTCGGCGGCGAGGAGCTCCTTGGCCTGCGCGCAGGCCGCGTCGGCGACGTCGGCGAAGTGGGCGGCGACGGCGTCCAGGAAGTCGACGGAGACATCGGAGCCGGCGAGCTCGCGGTAGAACTTCGCGCCGTGGAAGTCGTGTTCACCGACCAGGTCGGAGCGCAGCACCGTACGCGAAATCAGCCCGGAGACCGTCGAGTTGAGGCAGGCGGAGGGGATGAGGAAGTCCTCGCGGGTGCCGTACGTCTTCACACACGAGCCCGGGTCGGCGAGCACCGCGATCTCCGGGTCGAAGCCGGTGATGCCGTCGGAGTCCTCGAACTCCTTGATCGCGTCGGCGAGTTCGCGGGTGATGGCGCCCTTGCCGGTCCAGCCGTCGACGAAGACGACGTCGGCCGGGTCGTGGTGGGCGGCCAGCCAGCGCAGCGCGTTGGCGTCGATGCCGCGGCCGCGGACGATGGAGACGGCGTAGTGCGGCAGGTCGAGGCCGTGGCGGTGCGCGGCCCAGCGGCGCATCAAGACACCGACGGGCGTGCCCGCGCGGGCCAGGGACACCAGCACGGGGCGCGGCGACCGCTCGGCGAGCACCAGCTCGGTGACGGCGCCGACGGCCTGCGCGATCCGGGCGGCCGAGGTGCCCAGCGCGGTGTGGAACAGCTCCTGGTACTGGGGGCTCGGCTGGTACTCGACCGGCAGCGACTCCGCGTAGTGGGCGCCGCCGCTCTGGATGGCCTCCTCCCGCTCCTCGGTCGGCGCCTCCAGGCCCACGTCCGAGAGGTCCTGGAGCAGCCAGCCGACCTCTTCGGGCGCGTACGAGGAGAAGGCGGGGCCGCGGAGGGGCTCAGGCAGCATGGAGGGCCTTTCGGTGGACGGCCGTGCGGGGACGTAACTGGGGACGACGGCGAGCAGGACGCTCGGGGTGTGCGCGGCGAGCTGGGCCAACAGGCCGTCGGGGGCACGCAGTTCGGGGGTGTCGGCCACGGAGTCGACGACGGCGACCACGGCGTCGAAGCCGGCGCCGGCGACGTTGTAGGCGTAGCGCTCGCCGGGGCCGTCGTCGGGGTTGTCGTGGGCCGGGAAAACGATTCGGCTGCGGATCGCGTAACCGGGGTCGTCGAGGGCGAGGACGGGCGAGCGGGTGGTCGTGGAGTAGCGCACGTCGGCGTCCACCACCTGCTCCAGCTCCCGCGCCAGCCGCAGCGGCGCGTACATCAGCTCCTCGAAGCCGAGCACGAGCACCCGCCGGGCGCCGTCGGGCAGCGCGTCGGCGATCCGGGCGGCCATGGCGGGCAGCGCCCCGTCCAGCCGTATTCGATGCCCGGGCGTGAACCCGTGCCGCCCGCCGTCGGGGACGCCTCGGGGCCAGCCCAGCTCGACGCGAGTGGCCTTGCCGGCGCGTCCCTGAGCGGGGGCCGCGGGCGCCGCCGTCTCGTGCGCGGCGACCAGGGCCTGCCCCTTCTCCAGGACGCCCTCCGGAAACTTCACCGTGCCCGAGGCCGCGGACACCAGGTCCACCAGGGCGCCGATCTCGGCGGCGAAGTCCTCCAGGCGCCCCAGGTCCGCGGGCGAGCGCATGTCGACCAGGGCCACGACCACGTACCGCTCCCGCGGATACCGCTCGTGCAGGGCGCGGATCGTGTTGAGGACCGTGTTGCCGGTGGAGAACTCGTCGTCGACGAGGACCAGCGGGCCGGAGCCCGCCAGCAGACCGGCGTCCTCGGGGAGCAGCAGATGCGAGGTGGCGTGCGAGTGGGACTCCTCGAAGCCGCCCGCCCGGGCGACGCCCTCGACCGGGCGGCGGGTGGAGTGCAGGTAGGGCGCGAGGCCCACGCCGTCCGCGACCGAGTGGCCGAGCCCGGTGGCCGTCTCCGCGTACCCGAGGACCACGGCCGCGCGGGCGTCCTCGGTGCCCAGCAGGTCGCGCACCCGCCGGCCGAGCGCGAACCCGTACCCGTACACCACGGACGGCGACTGCGGTACGTGCTTGCCCAGGACGTTGGACACGAGCAGATGCGCACGCTTGGGGTTGCGGCGCAGCGCGAGCCCCAGCAGGTCGCTCAGCTTCTCGTCGCCGACGAGTTCGACGCCGAGCCGCTCGGCGACCCAAGTCCCGGTCCACACCACGTCGTTCACGTCGACTGTGTTGTTCACGTCGTCCGTGTTGTGCACGTGGTCCACGTCGTTCACTGCGTTGTTCATCAATTCCTTGTTGATCGGGTTCCGCGTCGCTCGGTCCGGCCGGCTCACGCCGGGAGTCCGGCGGCGAGCAGGTCCACGAAGCCGATGTCCTCGTGCGCCACGCCGAAGACCTCGGCGCGCAGGAGGGTGCGCTCGGCCCAGGCGCGATGCGGCTTCACCTCGTTCATCTTGTTCGTGTACGCCGACCGCAGCACACCCCCGCCGCCGCGCTCGGGCCTCAGGATGTCCTGCGCGTCGCTGAACTCCTCGTGGCTGACGACGGACAGCGCGTGCACGGGCAGCACGTGCGAGGGGTGGATGCAGGTCTTGCCCATCAGACCGTTGGCCTGGTCGAGGGTGATCTCGCGCAGCAGCCCGTCCATGGCGTGCTCGATCAGCGCCTCGCGCAGCTCCTCCGCCTGCCCCTCCAGGAAGGGGCTGCGACGCAGCTGCGGCTTGAACATGCGCTCCTGGACCCGGAAGTACTCCCACACCGGCCCGGTCACCGTGAAGCCGGTGCCGTCGGCCCGCCCCAGCATGTTCACCACGTCGGCGATCACGGAGGCGACGACCTGGACGTCGTACGCCGTCATGTCGGGGGCCCTGCGCAGCGCGTACGAGGAACAGAAGTCCGTCACCCCGAGGCGCAGTGCGAGCACCCGGTCGCGGTACTTGTCGACGGCGCGGGAGATGCCCTCCAGGGTCTCCACGCGCGACTCCCGGTACAGCAGCTCGGGCGATTCGAGGACCGGCATGGCGAACAGGCGCCGCCCGCTCGCCGTCTCGGCGGAGGCGAGGGCCTCCAGGAAGGGCATGCCGCGTTCCTCGGTGAACTTCGGCATCACGAATCCGGACAGCAGCCGCACGGCGGGACCGAGGCGCTGGACGAGGTCGGGGATCTGCCCGGGGAAGCGGACCCGGATGAACAGCAGCGGAAGCTCGCCCACGTTCTCGCGTCCCGCGAGGTCGGTGAACTGCCTGACCAGGTTCTCCTCGGCGCCCTCGACCTCGTCGTCGTGGATCGAGTCCTCCAGGCACAGCACCATGGACACCACACCAAGCCCGGCCTGCTTGACGATGTCGTCGGCCAGCTGCGGCCGGGTCGCCGGGCTGTACAGCGTCGCCCCGAGGGCCGCCGAGAGCACCCGGGCCGGCGAGTCGGCGGTGAAGACGCCCGGCTCCCGGAAGAACAGGCGCTGCCGCTCTTCAGGGGCAATGTGACCAAAATGACGCATGAAACTCCCCCGTGGCGGCTAGGCGGCCCGATGTGATGTGGCCGGTGATGCGGCCCTACGTGATGTGGCCGGTAATAGTACGTATAGATCCATGTCAGGGGTTCCCACCGGGCATGAAGTTCAGGTAACTCGGCCATGTCGAACACCCACCGGTTCTGGGGAGACCCCACGTTGTCGTGACCAGGACCGAGAGGGCAGGATGACCGCATGACGCACGCGATGCTGAAAGGGTCGAACGTCCCGCTGGACGCCACAGCGGTGCGCGCGGTGCTGCGCTGGACACCCGGGCAGGGTGTCCCTGATGTCGATGCCTCGGCGCTGCTCCTCGGCCCCGACGGTCGTGTGCGATCCGACGAGGACTTCGTCTTCTACAACCAGCCCCGCCATCCCTCCGGCAAGGTCTGGCGGCTCGGCAAGAAACGCGTCACCGAGGGCCTCACCGACACGATCCAGACGGATCTGGCGGGTGTCGAGTCCGGTGTCGGACAGATTCTTCTGGTCGCATCGGCGGACGACGTCACCTTCGACCGCGTACGGGACCTGCGCATCCTGCTGTACGACGCCGCCGTCGCGGACGGCGAACCTCTGGCGTACTTCGACATCAAGCCGGAGACCGGCGCCGAGACCGCGCTGATCTGCGGCGAGCTGTACCGGCGCGGCGGGGGCTGGAAGTTCCGCGCGCTGGGCGAGGGCTACTCGAACGGTCTGGAGGGGCTTGCCTCCGACTTCGGGATCACGGTGGACGAGACGGAGGCCGCCTCGGCCGCCGCCGCACCCGTGACCGGATCCGTACCCGACGCCGCGGCCTGGTCCGCGCCCGCAGCCGTCCCCGAGACGTCGATGCCACTTCCCCCCGAGCAGCCCGCCCCGGTGCCCCAGCAGCCCGCGTACGGCTATCCCCAGCCCGTCGGCCAGCCCTCCTACGGCTACCCCCAGACCGCCCCGGCCGCACAGCCGGCCTACGGCTTCCCCCAGCCGGTGGGCACGGGCCCGGACCCGGACTTCAAACTGCCACCACAGGGGCCCCAGTTCATCGGCCGCTAGAGGCCGCCCCTTCAGCGGGCGCCCCGTAAGGGGCGCGGGGCTGTGTCGATATGCGGCTCCGCCGCGTGGGCGCGACCAGCCACACACAACCCGCAGCCGCGACCGCACCCCCACCACCCGAGCTCTTGGGCGAACCGAAGCGGACCGTCAGTCAACGGCCGACCTTCGACTTGTACCCCCGCCCCCACTGCAACCCCCACCCGTACAGCCGGTCGAGCTCCGCCTGGAACCCGTACACGAACTTCACTTCCCGGCGCACAGTCACCTCCCCCTTGTTGCTCTCGATCATCACCACCGCACAGGACCGCGCCTGCGGATGCCGCTCATCGAGCCCGATCTCGATGCGCGGCCCGTTGCTCGGGTAGAGCGTGATGATCGCGTGCGTACGGTCGAAGGCCGGGGTCTGGTCGTAGATGTAGACGAAGACCAGCAGCCGTTTGATGTCGTCACGGTGGTCGAGGTTGACGAACGCCGTCTCGCCGGACCCGGAGCCGAAGCGGTCGTCGCCGCTGAGCTTCACATACGGCGCGGCGTTGAGCTCACCGAAGAAGCTGCCGAGTGGCTGGACGACGCCCTTGGTGCCGTCCGTCAGCTCGTACATGACGCCCAGGTCGAGGTCCACGTTGACCATGCTCTGGGTGTGCGCCTGGACCACTTCCGGTTTGAAGGTGCGGAAGGGGTGGCGCAGCAGGCTGCCGCGCTGCGGCCCGCCTATGTCTGAGGTGCGCATCCGCCAGGACAGGTTGATGCGCAGATTTCCGGTGGCCGCGCCCTGCTTGGTGAGCGAGACCGTGTGGTTCCGCTTGGTCAGCTCGATGGAGTTGGTGGCCGCGCTGCCGGAGTCGAAGTCCGCCGAGCGTCCGCGCCACAGGTCCTGCCAGATGCCCATTCCGCCCCCCACGTTCCTCGATATGCGGCGGGGCGGCCGTGAGGACTCGTCCTCGACGGCCGCCCCGCTCAGAGCGTTCCTCAACCGGAGGGGTGTCACACCCCGGAAGCCGGTGGGGTGTCACACGCCGGACACCCGTGGGCTGTTACACCCCGGACGAGACCTCGGCCTTCTCGTCCGAGGACTCACCTTTTCCCTCTGCCGCCGCGAGCGCCTTGTTGCGGCGTACGGACGACCAGAAGGACCAGGCGATCAGGACGACGCCGACGAGACCGGTGATGACCTCGTGGATCTCGTACTGGATGGTGACCATGAGGATCACGGCGAGCGCGCCGATCGCGTAGTGCGCGCCGTGCTCCAGGTAGACGTAGTCGTCGAGGGTGCCCTGGCGGACCAGGTAGACCGTGAGCGACCGGACGTACATGGCGCCGATGCCGAGGCCGAGCGCCATGAGAACGATGTCGTTGGTGATGGCGAAGGCGCCGATGACGCCGTCGAAGGAGAAGGACGCGTCCAGCACTTCCAGGTAGAGGAACATGAAGAACGCGGCCTGGCCGGCGAGGACGACGGCCGGCTTCTTCTTGCCGGTGCGCTCGGCCTCCTCCTCTTCCTCGTGCTCGCGCTCCTCCTCTTCCTCGAGCTTGTCCTCGAAGTAGCCGGAGAGTCCGCCGACGACCATGTACGTGATCAGGCCCGCGATGCCGGCGATCAGCACCGTCTGCGCCTTGTCGACGTGCGCGCCGCCGTGCTGATGGGCGTTGGCCGCGAAGGTGAACGAGGTGATCAGCAGGACGACCAGGGCGATGCAGACCGCCAGCATGTCGACCTTGCCGAGCTTGGCCAGCGGCCGCTCGATCCAGCGCAGCCACTGGATGTCCCGGTCCTCGAAGATGAAGTCGAGGAAGATCATCAGCAGGAACATGCCGCCGAAGGCGGCGATCGCCGGGTGGGCGTCGGTCACGAGCTCCTGGTAGTGGTCCTTGTTGTTCAGCGCGAGGTCGACCGCGTCGATCGGGCCGATCTTGGCGGTGACGGCAACGATGACGACAGGGAAGACCAGTCGCATGCCGAAGACGGCGATCAGCACACCGACCGTGAGGAAGATCTTCTGCCAGAAGGCACTCATCTTCTTCAGGATTCCGGCGTTGACCACCGCGTTGTCGAAGGACAGCGAGATCTCCAGGACGGCCAGGATCGCCACTACACCGAAGGCGGTCCACCCCCCGTAGAACGCCGCTGCGACCAGACCGAGCGCGGTAATCGCGAACGACCAGCCGAAGGTTTTCAGAAGCACTGGCTACCCAATCGTGTATGTACGGGTCTCCCCCGCGCCGTACTCGGCTTTACTCACTGTTGACCACGAAGTCTAGAGGGCTGCCCCTTCGGCTGACCTAGGCGGGCTAGGAAACGTTGACCCCGAAGTCGAGGGCGATGCCCCGCAGGCCCGACGCGTACCCCTGACCGACCGCTCGGAACTTCCACTCCTGGTTGTAGCGGTAGACCTCGCCGAAGATCATCGCTGTCTCCGTGGAGGCGTCCTCGGAGAGGTCGTAGCGGGCGAGCTCCTGGCCGTCGGCCTGGTTGACGACGCGGATGAAGGCGTTGCTGACCTGGCCGAACGTCTGGCCGCGGTTGTCGGCGTCATGGATGGAGACCGGGAAGACGATCTTGTCCACGTTGGCCGGCACCTTGGAGAGGTCGATCAGGATCGACTCGTCGTCGCCCTCGCCCTCACCCGTGAGGTTGTCACCGGTGTGCTCCACCGAGCCGTCCGGGCTCTTGAGCTGGTTGTAGAAGATGAACCACTCGTCCCCGAGCACCCGGCCGCCGTTGCACAGCAGGGCGCTGGCGTCGAGGTCGAAGTCGGCTCCGGTGGTGGAGCGCGCGTCCCAGCCGAGCCCGATCATCACCTGCGTGAGGTTCGGTGCGGCCTTCGAGAGGGAGACATTGCCTCCCTTGGCGAGCGTGACGCCCATGATGCTGGTCCTCCCCGAGGTCAATCCTTCAGTTGTGTTGCGGGCCCGGCACCGCACGTGAGGTGCGGTGCCGGGCCTGAGAGCCGAAGGCCATCCGACTCAAGCGTTCCCGCCCGAGCCCAGATCGACTCGGACGTTCACGCCAAGGCGCGGAACGGCTCAGACGTTCACGCCGAAGTCCTGCGCGATGCCGCGCAGGCCCGAGGCGTAGCCCTGGCCGATGGCGCGGAACTTCCACTCCGCGCCGTTGCGGTAGAGCTCGCCGAAGACCATCGCGGTCTCCGTCGAGGCGTCCTCGGAGAGGTCGTAGCGCGCGATCTCCGCCTCGCCCGCCTGGTTCACCACGCGGATGAAGGCGTTGCGGACCTGGCCGAACGACTGCTGGCGGTTCTCGGCGTCGTAGATCGAGACCGGGAACACGATCTTCTGGACGTCGGCCGGGACGCCGGCGAGGTTGACCTTGATCTGCTCGTCGTCGCCCTCACCCTCACCGGTGATGTTGTCCCCGGTGTGTTCGACCGAGCCGTCCGGGCTCTTGAGGTTGTTGAAGAACACGAAGTTGGCGTCACTGCTGACCTTGCCGTCCGCGTTCGTGAGGATGGCGCTGGCGTCGAGGTCGAAGTCGACGCCTGTCGTCGTACGGGCGTCCCATCCCAGACCGACGATGACCGCGGTCAGTCCCGGGGCCTCCTTGGTCAGCGATACGTTGCCGCCCTTGCTGAGGCTGACTCCCACGAGTCCTCCCAATGGTGTCCGGGGGCGGGAAGCCCCGTAGTGCGTTGGTATCGGATCAACGTGTCGATCCTAGTGACGGGTTCCCGGACCCCGCAGGGCTTGGAACCGAAGAATCACAGGGTGTCGAGCGCCTTGACGTACTCGTTCAGGTCACGCGCGTCCGGCAGACCGTTGACGATGGTCCAGCGGACCACGCCCTCCTTGTCGATGATGAACGTGCCGCGCACCGCGCAGCCCTTGTCCTCATCGAAGACGCCGTAGGCGCGCGAAGTGTTGCCATGCGGCCAGAAGTCGGAGAGCAGCGGGTACTCCAGGCCCTCCTGCTCGGCGAAGACACGCAGGGTGTGGATGGAGTCGTTGGACACGGCCAGCAGCTGGGTGTCGCGGTCGGTGAACTGCGGAAGGTTGTCGCGCAGGGAGCACAGCTCACCCGTGCACACGCCGGTGAAGGCGAAGGGGTAGAAGAGCAGCACCACGTTCTTCTCACCGCGGAAGTCGGACAGCTTCACGGTGGCGCCGTGGTTGTCCTTGAGCTCGAAGTCCGGGGCCTTGGAGCCGACCTCGATCGCCATAGTCACACGCTTCCCTTCCAAGGGTCTGTTCGGGTGACGACCAGCGTACGCAGTGATCGGCGCACGCCCCCGGCGCGACCCCCGCGAACGGGTTCGGGCATGCGTGAGACCCCCGCCGACGGTGGTGTCGGCGGGGGTCTCACGTTGCTCTGCGGCAGACGGAGCGGTGGCTCAGCGCTTCGACTTGGGCGAGGCCAGGCGCGTGCCCGACCACTCCTTCGCGACCGAGATGCTCTTCGTCTGGGAGAGGCCGGCGGTCTGCGCGGCATCGTTGATGTCGCTGGGCTCGACGTAGCCGTCCCGGCCGGTCTTCGGGGTCAGCAGCCAGATCATGCCGCCGTCCTCAAGGAGACCGATGGCGTCCACCAGAGCGTCCGTGAGGTCGCCGTCCTCGTCTCGGAACCACAGAAGCACGACGTCAGCGACGTCGTCGTAGTCCTCGTCGGCCAGTTCCTGGCCGATCAACGATTCGATGCTTTCACGGAGCTCGTTGTCAACGTCGTCGTCGAAGCCGATCTCCTGGACCACCTGTCCGGGCTCGAACCCCAGCCTGGCGGCCGGGTTGGTCCGCTCCTCCGCGTGGTCCGCGGTCGCGCTCACGGCTTGCCTCCTGATTGTGTTTCGGTAGATGAACAGCAGCGCGCGTGCGCGCAGCGTTGGCCGTAGTCCACACGGGCGGGACGGATCGCGCAAGTACCCAGCCGTCGAGACCGCCGAAACGGTGACGTTCCCGGCGGTGTCGCCGCAACTCCAGGTAGCGAATCACGGTGACGGGTGACGCACACCACACCTTTCTGCCCGGTTTGTGGATTTAGGAACCCCTGAAGCGTACGAGGCCCGAACGGCTTTGCGGAACGCGTCACGTACTGAGCGTATCGTTGCGTTTTGGTCGGGCCCGTCCGAACGGTCTGCACGAACGTCTCGGTTACCCCCTGGTAGAGATGACGTTTGCGTTCCCGAGGTACACGATGGGGAACGGTGCAGACAGACAGAAAAACACCGTAGACAGCCCTCTGACAGCGAAGGAACAGCGTGGCTTCCGGATCCGATCGCAACCCGATCATCATTGGCGGCCTTCCCAGCCAGGTCCCGGACTTCGACCCTGAGGAGACTCAGGAGTGGCTCGACTCCCTCGACGCCGCCGTCGATCAGCGTGGCCGTGAGCGGGCCCGCTATCTGATGCTGCGGCTGATCGAGAGGGCCCGCGAAAAGCGCGTGGCCGTGCCCGAGATGCGCAGCACGGACTACGTGAACACGATCGCCACCAAGGACGAGCCGTTCTTCCCGGGCAACGAGGAGATCGAGCGCAAGGTCCTCAACGCGACCCGCTGGAACGCGGCCGTGATGGTGTCCAGGGCCCAGCGCCCCGGCATCGGCGTCGGCGGCCACATCGCGACCTTCGCCTCCTCCGCCTCGCTGTACGACGTGGGCTTCAACCACTTCTTCCGCGGCAAGGACGAGGGCGACGGCGGCGACCAGATCTTCTTCCAGGGGCACGCGTCCCCCGGGATCTACGCCCGCGCGTTCCTTCTGGACCGGCTCTCCGAGCAGCAGCTCGACGCGTTCCGCCAGGAGAAGTCGAAGGCGCCGTACGGACTGTCCTCGTACCCGCACCCGCGGCTGATGCCGGACTTCTGGGAGTTCCCGACCGTCTCGATGGGTCTCGGCCCGCTCGGCGCGATCTTCCAGGCGCGGATGAACCGCTACATGGAGGCGCGCGGCATCGCGGACACCTCCAAGTCCCACGTATGGGCGTTCCTCGGCGACGGCGAGATGGACGAGCCGGAGTCGCTCGGCCAGCTGTCGATCGCGGCGCGCGAGGGCCTGGACAACCTGACCTTCGTCGTCAACTGCAACCTCCAGCGCCTCGACGGCCCGGTGCGCGGCAACGGCAAGATCATCCAGGAGCTGGAGTCGCAGTTCCGCGGCGCCGGATGGAACGTCATCAAGCTGGTGTGGGACCGCACTTGGGACCCGCTGCTCGCCCAGGACCGCGACGGCGTGCTGGTCAACAAGCTCAACACCACGCCCGACGGACAGTTCCAGACGTACGCCACCGAGACCGGCTCGTACATCCGCGACCACTTCTTCGGCGGCGACCACCGGCTGCGCGCGATGGTCGAGAACATGACCGACGACCAGATCCTGCACCTGGGCCGCGGCGGTCACGACCACCGGAAGGTCTACGCGGCCTTCGCGGCGGCCAAGGAGCACAAGGGCCAGCCGACCGTTGTCCTCGCCCAGACCGTGAAGGGCTGGACGCTCGGCCCCAACTTCGAGGGCCGCAACGCCACGCACCAGATGAAGAAGCTGACGGTCGCCGACCTCAAGGGTTTCCGCGACCGGCTGCACATCCCGATCACGGACCAGCAGCTGGAGAACGGCGCGCCGCCGTACTACCACCCGGGCCGGAACTCGGAAGAGATCCAGTACATGCACGACCGCCGCAAGGGGCTCGGCGGGTACGTCCCGACGCGCGTCGTCCGGTCGAAGCCGCTGGCCCTGCCGGACGAGAAGACGTACGCGGGTGTGAAGAAGGGTTCGGGTCAGCAGTCGATCGCCACGACGATGGCGTTCGTACGTCTGCTGAAGGACCTCATGCGGGACAAGGAGATCGGCAAGCGGTTCGTGCTGATCGCGCCCGACGAGTACCGCACCTTCGGCATGGACTCGTTCTTCCCGAGCGCGAAGATCTACAACCCGCTCGGCCAGCAGTACGAGGCCGTGGACCGCGATCTGCTCCTCGCGTACAAGGAGTCGCCGACCGGCCAGATGCTGCACGACGGCATCTCGGAGGCGGGCTGCACGGCCTCGCTGATCGCCGCGGGTTCGGCGTACGCGACGCACGGCGAGCCGCTCATCCCGGTGTACGTCTTCTACTCGATGTTCGGTTTCCAGCGCACCGGCGACCAGTTCTGGCAGATGGCCGACCAGTTGGCGCGCGGTTTTGTGCTCGGCGCGACCGCCGGCCGTACGACGCTGACCGGTGAGGGTCTCCAGCACGCGGACGGCCACTCGCAGCTGCTCGCCTCGACGAACCCGGGCTGTGTCGCGTACGACCCGGCGTTCGGCTTCGAGATCGCGCACATCGTGCAGGACGGTCTGCGCCGGATGTACGGCCCGGACTCGGAAGACGTCTTCTACTACCTCACCGTCTACAACGAGCCGCTCCAGCACCCGGCGGAGCCGGAGAACGTGGACGCCGACGGCATCCTGAAGGGCCTCTACCGCTTCAGCGAGGGCACTTCGGGCGCCGTTCCGGCGCAGATCCTCGCGTCCGGTGTCGCCGTGCCGTGGGCGATCGAGGCGCAGCGGATCCTCGCCGAGGAGTGGAACGTCAAGGCGGACGTCTGGTCGGCGACCTCCTGGAACGAGCTGCGGCGCGAGGCCGTCGAGGTGGAGCGGCACAATCTGCTGCACCCCGAGGAGGAGCAGCGCGTCCCGTATGTGACGCAGAAACTGTCGGCCGTCCAGGGTCCGTTCGTGGCCGTCTCCGACTGGATGCGATCGGTTCCGGACCAGATCTCGCGGTGGGTGCCGGGTACGTACCAGTCCCTCGGCGCGGACGGCTTCGGCTTCGCGGACACCCGCGGCGCGGCCCGGCGCTTCTTCCACATCGACGCGCAGTCGATCGTGGTCGCGGTGCTGACCGAACTGGCCCGCGAGGGCAAGGTCGATCGGTCGGTGCTGAAGCAGGCGATCGACCGCTACCAGCTGCTCGACGTGACGGCGGCCGACCCGGGCGCCGCCGGCGGCGACGCGTAAATCGCGGGTACGTCCATCGAGGGGCGGCGGGGCCATCGGCTCCGCCGCCCCTTCGTCGCTCCTACCATGCGGGCATGAAGCAACAATCGGCACAGGCCCGTTGGGAGCTGCACACCCAGCGGCCCCTGCTCGCGCTCGCGGTGGCCTTCGCCCTCGCGTACGCCGTGCCGATCGTGGACAGCGACGCGAGCCCCACGCTGACACTCACGTGCACGGTGGTGGAGTGGGTGGTGTGGGGGTCGTTCGCCGCCGACTATCTCGTACGGCTCGTACTGGCCCGGCAGCGGCGGGACTTCGTACGCACCCACTGGCTGGACCTGTGCGCGGTGATCCTGCCGATCCTTCAACCGCTGCGGCTGCTGCGGCTCGTGGCCACGCTGACGCTGGTGGGGCGGCGGGCGCGGATGGCCTCGCAGATCCAGCTGACGACGTACGTCGGGGGCGCGGTGATCGGGCTGCTGATGTTCGGCTCGCTCGCGGTGCTGTCCGTCGAACGGGATTCACCGAACGGGAACATCAAGACGCTGGGCGACGCGGTGTGGTGGTCGTTCACGACGATGACGACGGTGGGGTACGGGGATCATGCCCCGACCACCGGCATGGGCCGGATGCTCGCGGTGGGGCTGATGCTGTCGGGCATCGCGCTGCTCGGTGTCGTGACCGCCAATATCGCCGCGTGGTTCATTTCGCGGTTCGAGAAGGATGACGTGGAGGAGCGGCGGCAGACGGCGGCGATCGAGGCTTTGACGGAGGAGGTGCGGGCGTTGCGGGCGGAGGTTGCTGCGATGGCTGCGCTGGGCGGTGGGGTTCGGCAGCCGGTGCCGGAGGGAGCCGAGGAGCATTCGCGCTGACGCGCGGGGGGTTGTTTGTTGACTGCCGGCCCGTCGTGGCTGGTCGCGCAGTTCCCCGCGCCCCTAAAACGGCCTGCTGCGCGCTGCCCCCCTCCGGCAGCGCGCCGCAGCTCCGGCTGGTCCTCCCGGTCGTGCGGAGGACTTGACCCACTGTGACGTGCGGCGCGTGCCGGGTGGGAGGGATCTTTAGCTCAGTCACCCTGATAGGCGAAAACCGAACGAAGACGGCCCGTCAGATGTGGCCGGCTCCCGCGCCCGCGGCCTCCGCGTTGGCGCCCCGCTTGGTGAGCAGCGCGACGAAGACCGCGACGACGGCGACCCCGGAGGCGACCAGGCAGGCCAGGCTCATGCCGGAGATGAAGGTGTCGTGGGCGACGTCGGTGATCTGCGCGGCGATCGCGGCCGGGGTGTCCTTGGTGACCGGCGCGGCGCCGACCTGGACCGCCTCGGAGGCCTGGTCGAGCTGGGCCGGAGTGAGCGGCGGGAGCTTGGCGTCGGCCCAGTTGCCCGCGAGGTCGCCGTCGACCTTGGAGGCCATCACGGCGCCGAGGACGGCCGTACCGAGGCTGCCGCCGATCTGCATGGCGGCCTGCTGGAGGCCGCCGGCGACGCCGGAGAGCTCCATCGGCGCGTTGCCCACGATGACCTCGGTGGCGCCGACCATGACGGGGGCGAGACCGAGGCCGAGGCCGGCGAACCAGATCGACATGACGGCGCCGCTGGTGCCCGTGTCCAGCGTGGACATGCCGTACATGGAGATCGCGGTGAGCGCCATGCCTCCCGCCAGCGGGATGCGCGGGCCCGTCTTGGTGATCAGGGCGCCGGCCAGCGGTGAGCCCACGATCATCATTCCGGTGAGCGGCAGCAGGTGCAGGCCGGCGTCGACCGGGCTCATGCCGTGCACGTTCTGCAGATAGAAGGTGACGAAGAACAGGCCGCCCAGGAAGGCGATGGCCATCAGCACCATGAGGACGACGCCCGCCGACAGCGGCACCGAGCGGAACAGCGCCAGCGGGATCAGCGGCTCCTTCACCCTCTTCTCCCAGAGGGCGAAGAGCGCGAACCCGAGCACCGAGGCGCCCAGGAAGGCCCACGTCAGGCCGTCGCCCCAGCCCCAGGCCGGGGCCTTGATGAGCGCCCAGACCAGGCAGAACATGGCGCCGGAGAGCAGCGCGATGCCGAGGAGGTCGAAGGAGCGCGGGGCGTTCTCGGCACGGTGGTCGAGCAGGATCAGCAGGCCGAGGACGAGCGCGATGGCGCCGACCGGCACATTGATGAAGAACACCGACTGCCAGCTGACGTGCTGGACCAGCAGACCGCCGAGGATCGGGCCGCCCGCGGTGGACGCGCCGATGACCATGCCCCAGATGCCGATCGCCATGTTCAGCTTCTCGGCCGGGAAGGTGGCCCGCAGCAGGCCGAGCGCGGCCGGCATCAGCAGCGCGCCGAACAGGCCCTGGAAGACGCGGAAGGTGACGACGAGGGCGATGCTGTCGGACAGACCGATGGCCCCCGAGGCGGCGGCGAAGCCGACCACGCCGATGAGGAAGGTCTGCCGGTGCCCGAACCGGTCGCCGAGCTTGCCCGCGGTGATCAGTGTGACGGCGAGGGCGAGGAAGTAGCCGTTGGTGATCCACTGGACGTCGGCGAAGCTCGCGCCGAGGTCCTTCTGGATGGCCGGGTTGGCGATGGCCACGATGGTGCCGTCCAGGGCCACCATCATGACCCCGACGGCCACGGTGATGAGGGTGAACCACGGATGGCCGCGCAGCCCCTTGGCGGGGGCCCGGTCCGACAGGGCGACCGGAGTCTTGTCCCCCGAGCCCGTCGTGTCGATGGTGGTCTGACTAGTCATGCATTCGAGGCTAGTGACAGTCGCTGACAGTTGACAATCCAATTCACATGTCGGTAACTGTCACGCCACTCACACATAGGCTGAACTGGGCGAACAGTTCGAAGGAGAGGTCCATGGACATCGCGGACAGTGCGGTGACGGCGGCGACGGCACCACTCCCGGGGCTGCGCGAGCGCAAGAAGCAGCGCACCCGGGACGCGCTGCTGCGGGCCGCCCTCGAACTGTTCACCACCAAGGGATACGAACAGACGACCGTCGACGAGATCGCCGAGGCCGTCGACGTCTCCCAGCGCACCTTCTTCCGCTACTTCGCCGGCAAGGAGGACGTCGCCCTCTTCAGCCAGCGGCTCGCGGAGTCGCACTTCCTCGCCGTCGTGCGTGAACGCCCGTCGCACGAAGCCCCGTTGGAGGCGCTGCGACGGGCCGTCCTGGAGGGCTGGGACACCATCGGCGAGGCGATCGACGCCGTCGTCCCGATCGAACTGCACATGCGCACCTTCCAGTTGATCGAGTCGACGCCCGCGCTGGTCGCCGTCCATCTGCGCCGCTCCGCCGAGCTGGAGGAGGAGATCGCCCGGGTGATCGCCGAACGCGAGGGCCTCGACGTGGACGCGGATCCACGACCGCGCGTCGCGGTCGCCGTGTTCGGCGGGGTGATGCGCGTCACGGGACGACTGTGGGGCGCGGGCGAGGACACCAGCGTCGAGGCGATCCGCGAACTGACCGCCACCTATCTCGACCATGTGGGGCCCGCGTTGGCGGAGAAGTGGCGTACCGAGTGATCACCGAAGACCGCAGAAGACCGCAGAAGATCAGCGAAGGAAAAGCGATGCACGGAATGATCATTGACGCACACGGAGCGTCACTATTTATCTCAAACTGAACCCGCTTTGCCCCAATTACCCCACCAGAAACGTGATCCCGCTCACTCGTTTAACGGGAGGCACCTCACTTCTCCTAGTGTGTCCTCTCAGTGACTTCCTTCGATACCTCCCCCCAACTCAGCGTTTGGCGCGCACTGCTCGCGCTGGCCGTGGTGTTCGTGATGCTGGCCACCGGTGGCTGGACCGCGCTCAACAGCCACCGGACAGCGACGCCGCTCCAAGCGTCGCTCTCCGCGTGGGAGCACGGCCGCATCGCCGGTCACAAGCTCCCGGACCCCGACTCCGCGCCGAGCCGCCTGGCCCACTTCTTCGCCACGCTCGACGCCCAGCAGCGCGCGGGGCTCGCCCACCGCTATCCGCTCGCGGTCGGCAACATGAACGGGGCGCCCGCCACGCTGCGCTACCAGGCGAACCGCATCGCCCTGGAACAGCAGCGCAAGGTCGAGCTCAAGCGCATGCACGACGACCGGCTCTCGGCGCTCGGCCAACACGACGCGGGCCGCCGTATGCACCGCTACGAGGCGCTGCTGCGCAAGGGCCGCAAGATCCTCGCCTTCGACCCCCAGGGCTCGGGCCGCGTCGCCGAGGTCTACGGCAACCTCGACAAGGCCGACCGGATCTCGGTCGTGGTGCCCGGCGTCGACACCGACCTGATGACCTTCCAGCGCACCTTCAAGAAGTACTCGGCGCCGGTCGGCATGGCGCGTTCCCTGTACACGGCGGAGCGCGCGGCGGATCCGGGCACGCGTACGGCCGTGATCGCCTGGGCCGACTACACGGCGCCCAGCGGCCTCGGCATCGACTCGGCCACCGCGATGCGCGCCGAGGAGGGCGCGGTCCGGCTGAACGCGATGCTGCGGGGGCTGCCGGGAAGCTCACCGGTGGCGCTGTACTGCCACAGCTACGGCTCCGTACTGTGCGGGGTCGCCGCCCATGAGCTGCCCTCCCGGGTCTCCGACATAGCCGTCGCGGGCAGCCCCGGTATGCGGGCCGAGAAGGCGGCGAACCTGCACACCACGGCCCAGGTCTGGTCGATGCGGGACGCCGACGACTGGATCCAGAACGTGCCGTACCTGGAGGTCGGAAGCCTCGGGCACGGCGCCGACCCGGTGTCGAAGGACTTCGGGGCGCGGGTCCTGTCCGCCGCCGACGCGAAGGGTCACACCGGCTATTTCGAGCCGGGCACTGACAGTCTCCGCAACTTCGCGGAGATCGGCGTTGGTGCGTACCGCGCGGTGAACTGTGCGCACGACGATGACGCGTGCCGGACGGGTTTGTCCGGCGGCGTGTCGGCCTGACGCGCGTAGAGAGCGAAAAACTGCGGTCCGCACGAAGAGGCGACGGAGGCTTGCGTGCCGCATACGATGGCCCGCATGGGTGACGTACTGGCCGGATTTCATGCCGCCTGGGAGTTCGAGTCCGACTCCGTGCTCATCCGCTTCGAGCGGGGGATCCGTTCGCCGAAGCTGTTCCAGGCGCTCGGCGAACGCCGCATCCCCCTGGAGGCGATCGCGGCGGTGACGCTGACGCCCGGGAAGCGTGGCACGGTCGTCCTGCGTGCCGTGCCGAGGCCCGGCGCCGATCCGCTGGTCGAGGCGGCCGCGGGACAGCTCAAGGAGGGGTGCGACCCCTATCGCCTGGTGCTGCCCGCCGAGCGCGAGACCCTCGCCGAGTACTACGCGGACGAACTGCGCGGGCAGCTCGGCGAGGACGACGAACCCGCCGAGCGCTTTCTGGTGAGCCCTCCCGAGGGGCCGCTGCAGTTCAAGGCGTACGACGGGAAGGCGACCTTCGACGGCAAGTCGGTGTCCTTCCGGTGGTTCTGGACGGGCGCCTCCTCCGCCAAGTGGAAGGCCGGCGACCAGAGCTTCCCGGTCGCCGACCTGAGCGGGGTCGAGTGGCGCTCCCCCGAGGTGTTCGAGGGTCATCTGCGGCTGCTGCGCCGTGCGTCCGCGCCCGCGCAGCCCGCCCAGGCCGACCAGGATCCGGCGGCGGTCGTCTTCGGGCTCGGGTACGGGCCGGTGCATGAGTCGCTGCCGTTCGCTGCGGCTGTGCTGGCGGCCGCGCGCTCCGCGGGGTCTGCGGTGCCTGCTGTGTCCGCCGGGGCTCGGCGTGACCCGGCGGACATTGCTGAGCGGATTCGGCATCTGGGGGAGCTGCACAAGGCCGGGCTTGTCACGGACGAGGAATTCTCTGTGAAGAAGGCCGAGTTGTTGGCCGAGTTGTGAGTTGTTTGTCGGGTGCGGGTGAGTGGGGGCTTGTCGCGCAGTTCCCCGCGCCCCTAAAGGGGCGCCTCCTGTTGCGGCAAAGCTCCTGGTCCCGACGACCCAGCCAAACCCCTATTACTCCCTGCCCGCCGACGCGAACGTCATGTCCGGGTAGCGGGTGCCTGCCACCTTGCCCGCGAGCGGGGCCAGCAGGGTGAGTTCGGCCTCCGTGAGGACGATCCTCGTGGCCGCGGTGTTCTCCTCGACTCGGCTGCGCTTCGTCGTGCCGGGGATCGGGACGACCGTGAATCCGTGGACGGTGGCCTGTTGTTGGACCCAGGCCAGGGCTATCTGGCCGGGTGTGGCGTCGTGGGTCTCGGCCACGGTGCGGATCGGCTCCAGGAGTGTCGCGTTCGCGGCCGCGTTGTCGCCCGTGAAGCGGGGGTGGGCGCGGCGGGCGTCGTCCTCCGTGAGGTCCTTGTCGGCGTTGGCGAAGGAGCCGGTCAGGAAGCCCCGGCCGAGCGGCGCGTAGGGGACCATGGCCACGCCGAGTTCGCGGGCCGCGGGGACCACGTTCGTCTCGATGTCGCGGCTGAACAGGGACCACTCCGACTGCACGGCCGCGATGGGGTGTACGGCCTGGGCGGCGCGCAGCTCCCCGGCGGTGACCTCGCTGAGCCCCAGGTGCTTGACCTTGCCCTCGCGCACCAGCTCGGCCATGGCTCCGACGCTCTCCTCGATCGGCACGTTCACATCGCGCCGGTGCATGTAGTAGAGGTCGATCACGTCGACGCCGAGGCGCCCGAGGCTGCCCTCGACGGCCCGGCGGATGTACGGCGGGTCGTTGCGGATGATCCGCTTGCTCCGGTCGTCCGGCGAGAACGTGAGGCCGTACTTGGTCGCGATCACGACCTCGTCGCGGTGCGCCTTGAAGAACGGCGACAGGAACTTCTCGTTCTCGCCGTCGCCGTAGCCCTCCGCCGTGTCGAAGAGCGTGACGCCCAGCTCCAGTGCCCGTTCCAGGGTCGCCCGGGCCTCGTCCGCGTCCGCGGGGCCGTACGCCCAGCTCATGCCCATGCAGCCGAGGCCCTGTGCGCCGACCTCCGGGCCCCCGGTACCGAGCCGTGCCTTCGCGATTCCG
The DNA here is from genome assembly GCF_036347135.1 of Streptomyces sp. NBC_00775. Lineage (NCBI taxonomy): Bacteria > Bacillati > Actinomycetota > Actinomycetes > Kitasatosporales > Streptomycetaceae > Streptomyces > Streptomyces sp. NBC_00775. The sequence goes on along the minus strand of NZ_CP108938.1, from coordinate 7,499,854 downwards.
CCGTCCGTCATCGGGACCTCTCCGACGCCAGGGCCCGCCCGGCGTCCGCGTAGAAAGTGATCTTGTGGTCGAGCACCGCGAGCGTGTCCTGGAGCTCCGCGATCCGGGCCTTGACGTCCCGGCGGGTCGCCTCCAGGAGCTCGTAGCGCTCGATGAAGGTGTGGTCGCCCTCGCGCACCATTTCCGCGTACCGCACCATGTCGGCGACCGGCATTCCGGTGAGCCGGAGCTTGCCGACCAGGCTCAGCCAGTCCAGGTCTCGGTTGCAGTAGCGGCGCTGGCCGGTGTGCGAGCGGTCGATGTGCGGCATCAGCCCGATCCGCTCGTACCAGCGCAGGGTGTGAGCGGTGAGGCCGGTGAAGGCGACGACCTCGCTGATCGTGTAGTTGTCCTGACCGTCGGGACGCCGGTGCCGGTCGGGCGGCGCCGCGCAGATGTCGGTCCTGGTGCCGGCGCCGGTCTCGGCGGGCTCGGCCGTGGTCTCCATCACCGTCATGAACCCCACGCTAAAACCTTGGAGTGCACTCCAAGCAAGCGGAATCCGCCGAAAATCCGAGGACCTGGCGAGGCCCCGGTGGCTACGGTGCGGCTCATGAGTCTCGTACGCCGTGCCCTGCCCGAGGACGCCGAGGAAGTGCTGCGCCTGCGTCAGGTGATGATCGACGCGGTCTTCGCCACGGACGGCTCCGCAAGCTCCAGCGAGTGGCACGCGGAGTCACTGCCGACCATACGCGGCAAGCTCGCCGATCCCGACGGAGACTTCGTGGCCTTCGTCGTCGACCATCCCGGCCGGCCGGACGCGCTCGGGGCGCTCGTCGTCGGGACGGTCGAGTACCGGATCGGGCGCGCGGGCAATCCGCACGGCGCGGTGGGCCATGTCTTCAGCGTCGCCACCGACCCGGACGCGCGGCGCCGCGGTTACGCCCGCGCGTGCATGGAGACGCTCCTGGAGTGGTTCCGCGAGCGGGGCGTGGCGCAGGTCGACCTCAACGCGTCCACCGAGGCCGAGCCGCTGTACGCCTCCCTCGGGTTCGTCCGCAAGCGGGACCCCTCGATGCGGCTCGACCTCTGAGCCGCTTAGGCTCGTCACCATGTCCTTGCAGAGCCTGGCGTTGATCGAGAACTGGCCCGTTCCCACGGCCGCGGCGGCCGTCGTCCGCGCGGACGGCACGGTGCTCGGGGCCCATGGGCCGGTGGCGCACCGCTTCCCGCTCGCCTCCGTCACCAAGCCGCTCGCCGCGTACGCCGCGCTCATCGCGTACGAGGAGGGGGCGATCGAGCTCGACGAGCCGGCGGGTCCGGCCGGTTCGACGGTCCGTCATCTCCTCGCGCACACCTCCGGGCTCGCCTTCGACGAGCACCGGGTGACGTCGGCGCCCGGGGAGCGGCGGCTGTACTCGAACGCCGGGTTCGAGGTGCTCGGGGACCACATCGCCAAGGCGACGGACATTCCCTTCCCGGAGTATCTGCGACAGGCGGTGCTGGAACCGCTGGGCATGACCTCGACCGCGCTGGACGGGTCGCCCGCCAAGGACGGCGTCTCGACGGTGGACGACCTGGTGCGGTTCGCCGCCGAGGTGCAGGCACCGCGGCTCCTCGACCCGCGTACGGTCGCGGAGGCGATGACCGTCCAGTACCCCGGCACGAAGGGTGTGCTGCCGGGGTACGGGCACCAGAACCCCAACGACTGGGGGCTCGGCTTCGAGATCCGCGACTCCAAGTCGCCGCACTGGACGGGGAGTTCGTCCTCGCCGCGGACCTTCGGGCACTTCGGGCAGTCCGGTACGTTCCTGTGGATCGACCCGGTCGTGGGCGCCGCGTGCGTCGCGCTGACCGACCGCGCCTTCGGCCCGTGGGCCGTCGAGGCCTGGTCGCCGTTCACCGACGCGGTGCTGGCGGAGCTCGCCGCCGCCTGACGCGGACCGCTCCGGACTCACCCGCGGCGCAGGCCGTTCCGGTCCGCCCAGGCCGACAGCGCCGAGGCGATCAGTGCCGGCTGGTCCTCCGGTGTGTGGTGCCCGGCGATCGCCTCGGAGTGTTCGGTCTCCAGGGCGGCGATGTTCTCGGCGCACCACGCGACGATGTCCTCGTGCATCATCGCGCCCGGCCCGGGCGCGAACGTGAGCAGGAGCTTGGGCACGTCCGGACTCGCCTTCAGCCACCGGCCGTACGCCTCGGCCCTGGCCACGACGTCGGCGGGTTCGCCGCCCAGCGGCATCGAGCGCGCCCACCTCAGGAGTGGCCGCCTGCTCTCCGGGGTGGGGTAGGGCTTGCGGTAGACGTCGAGGTCGCCCTGCGCGAGCGGTGTGGCGGAGGCGGCGGGCAGGGCCTGCTCGATGAAGGCGTTCTCGTCGAGGATCATGGCCTCGCCGATGCCGTCCGCTTTGATCGCCCGGAACAGCTCTCGGCCTCCTTCGGGGAACTCCTCCCAGGTCATCGGCTTGACGATGGTCTCGGTGAACGCGATGCCGCGCACCCGGTCCGGGTGACGCGCGGCCCAGTCGAAGGCCAGGGCGCCGCCCCAGTCGTGCCCGACGAGGATCACGTCCCGGAGGTCGAGCGCGTCGAACCAGGCGTCCAGGTAGTCGGCGTGGTCGGCGAAGGTGTAGTCGAGGGCGGGCTTGCCCGACTCGCCCATGCCGATGAGGTCGGGGGCCAGCAGCCGTCCGGCCCCCACGGCCGGCATGACGTGCCGCCACAGGTACGACGAGGTCGGGTTGCCGTGCAGGAAGACGATCGGCGCCCCGGTGCCGGACTCCCGGTGGTGCATGGTCGAGCCGAGGATGTGCTGAACGGGCATGGTCGGGTCTCCTGGTGGAGGTTGAGGCGGGTGAGTGATCAGGGCGGCCACCGCACGGTCACCGGAACGCCGTGGCGTTGCGTTCGGCCCAGGCCGCGAAGCTGCCCGGGGCGCGGCCCAGGACGCGTTCGACATCGGGGCTGACCTGCTGCTCGTCCTCGGTCGGTGTGCCCAGGATGGCCAGGGTGCCTTCGACCACGGGCGGCGGCATGAACCGCGACATCAGTTCCCGGGCCTCCGCGCGGGTCTGTTCGGTGAAGCGCACCGGTTCGCCCAGCGCGGTCGCGATCGCGGCCGCCCGCTCGCGCGGGGTGGTCGCCGCGGGGCCGGTCAGGGTGTAGGTGGCCCCGAGGTGGGCGCCCGGCCGCAGGGCGGCGGCGGCGACCGCGGCCACGTCGGCGGGGTCGACGAAGGGCAGCCCGACATCACCGAACGGCGCCGCGGCCTCCCGCCCGGCGCGGATCGACTCGGCCCACGCGAAGGCGTTGGTGGCCATCCCGCCCGACCTCAGGACCGTCCAGTCGAGCCCTGAGTGCTGTACGGCCGCCTCGAACAGGGCGGGGTGCCGGTATGCCTCCGGGCGGGTCCCCACGCCCTGGGTGGACAGCAGCACCACCTTGCGGATCCCGGCGGTCTTCGCCGCGTCCAGAATGCCGTGCGGGTCCTCGCCGGCCACCAGCAGGAACAGCGCCTTGCCGCCCTCGAACGCGGCCCCGAGGCCGGCCGGTTCGGCCAGGTCGGCGGCCACCGCGCGGACCTCCGGCGGCACATCGGCCTGGGTGATGTGCCGGGCCACCGCCGTCACCGGCAGCCGGGCCTCGGCGAGCATCCGTACCAGCGCCTGCCCGACGTTTCCGGTCGCACCTGTCACCACGAACATGTCGATCTCCCCGGTCGCGAATTAAGTTAGTTAGTTGACTGACTAACTCGATGGACAGGACGCTAGCACAGGCCGACCCTCGGCTGTCTATAGTTAGTCGGGTGACTGACTCAACGGATTCCGGGCGCCCTCCCACGAAGGCCAGGGCGAAGGCCAGGGCGGCCGGCAAACGGCAGCAGCTGACGGCGGCCGCGGCCCGGGTCCTGCACGAGCAGGGCGTGGAGCGCACGACCATCGCCGACATCGCCCGCGCCGCCGATGTCCCGGCGGGCAACGTGTACTACTACTTCAAGACCAAGGACGAGCTGGTCGAGGCAGCCCTCTCCGAGCACGTCAGCCACCTGGAGACCCTCACCGGCCGGCTGGACCAGCTCCCCGACCCGCGCGAACGCCTCAAGGGGCTCATCGACGCCTGGGTCGAGCAGCGCGACACCGCGGCGCGCTACGGCTGCCCCACGGGCACCCTCGCCGCGGAGCTCGGCAAGCGGAGCGAGGGTGGCCTCGACCTCTCGGCGGGCCGCGTCATCCGGCGACTGCTGGACTGGGTGGCACTGCAGTACCGCCACCTCGGGGTGGCCGACCCCGAGGGTCACGCGCTGGCGCTCGTCGGCGCCTACCAGGGCATGTCCCTGCTCTCCAACGCCCTGCGCGACCCGGAGATCATGGCCCGCGAGGGCGCCCGGCTCACCCGCGAGATCGACGCCCTGGGGTGACGCCCGCGCGTCAGCCCGCCGCCATCTCCCACAGCAGCAGCTCCGCCGGAGAGCCCGCCAGCACCTCCCAGTCCTTGGCGTCCGTGATGCGGGCCGCGTCGCCCGGTCCCAGCTCCTCGCCGTCCAGCTTGATCTCACCGCGGACGACATGGACGTACACGAAGGGCGCGTCGGGAAGTGCCGTCCGCTCCCCCGCCGTCAGGCGGCGTACGTGGAGCATGGCGCCCGCCTCCGGGACGGCGTACGGCGTGGAGTCCGCGATGCCGTGGACGATCTCGTAGGACGGATCTCCGCCCGGCGTGAGCGGGGCCAGCCACATCTGGACGAAGGTGAGCGGCTCCGGGCCGTCATTGCGTTCCACGTGGCGGACGCCGCCCGCCGAGCTGAGGCGCTGGACGTCGCCGGGGCGGACCACCGACTCGTGCCCGGCCGAGTCCCGGTGGGTGAGCTCGCCCTCGACCACCCACGTGATGATCTCGGTGTGGCTGTGCGGGTGCTCGTCGAAGCCGGCGCCGGGAGCGAGCCACTCTTCGTTGCAGGCGATCACCGCGCCGAAGCGGAGGTTGTCCGGGTCGTAGTGCGGGCCGAAGGAAAAGGCGTGCAGCGAGGAGATCCCGGCCGCCGGGTCCCCTCCGCGGTAGCGCTCTTCGGCGCGGCGGACATCCATCACATCCACCACCGTAGCCCCGGCCCGGCGCTGTACCCCGCGCTTACTTGCGACCCGCCGCCGCACACCTCCGTCCTGATAAGGCAGTCTTGTCCCGTGCCCGAACCCGAATCCAGCAACACCGAGCGCCGAGTGCGCGACATCCACGCGCACACCGCGACCCTCAAGCGGCTGGAGAAGTCGTCCGGCAGTCTCGCCGCCCAGGCGATCGCGCGGATGGACGAGACGCTGCCGTGGTACCGGGCCATGCCCCCGGAGAACCGCTCCTGGATCGGTCTCGTCGCCCAGGCCGGTATCGCGGCCTTCACCGAGTGGTTCCGGCATCCCGACGCCCCCCAGGCCATCTCCACCGATGTGTTCGGGACCGCGCCACGCGAGCTGACCAGGGCGATCACCCTGCGCCAGACCGTCGAGATGGTGCGCACCACCATCGAAGTCATGGAGAGCGCCATCGACGAGGTGGCCGCCCCCGGTGACGAGAACGTGCTGCGCGAGGCCCTGCTCGTGTACGCCCGCGAGATCGCCTTCGCCACCGCCCAGGTGTACGCGCAGGCGGCCGAGGCACGGGGTGCCTGGGACGCCCGGCTGGAATCCCTCGTCGTGAACGCGGTGCTCTCCGGCGAGGCCGACGAGGGCGCCGTCTCCCGCGCCGCCGCTCTCGGCTGGAACTCTCCCGAACATGTCTGCGTGGTGCTGGGTACGGCGCCCGACGGTGACAGCGAACTGACCGTCGAGGCCATCCGGCGGGCCGCCCGGCACGCCAAGCTGCAAGTACTGACCGGTGTGCTCGGGGACCGGCTCGTCGTCATCGCCGGCGGCAGCGACAACCCGATCGCCGTCGCCAAGTCGCTGATCGGGCCGTACGCGGCGGGACCCGTCGTCGCCGGGCCGATCGTGCCCGATCTGCTCGCCGCGACCCGCTCCGCGCAGGCCGCCGCCGCCGGGCTCAAGGCGTGTTTCGCCTGGCAGGACGCCCCGCGGCCGGTTCTCGCGGACGATCTGCTGCCGGAGCGCGCGATCGCCGGAGACCCGTCCGCCCGCGAGCAGCTGGTGGAGGAGATCTACAGACCGCTGGAGGAGGCCGGCTCCGCTCTGCTGGAGACGCTCGCCGTCTATCTGGAACAGGCGAGCAGCCTCGAAGGCGCTGCCCGGATGCTCTTCGTTCACCCCAACACCGTGCGCTACCGGCTCCGACGTGTGACTGACGTCACCGGATGGTCGCCTTCGGATGTACGCTCCGCCTTCACACTGCGAATCGCGCTGATCCTGGGGCGTCTGGCCGATGGAGATCCGCAAACCTAGGCTTTTGTCGGGGACCTACAATTCCCCCTCGTGTTCTTCGTCCCTGTCCCCACGGGCGGTCGTGGCCGTCCACAAGAGAGAGTGTGAGAGTGCTCGTACTCGTCGCTCCCGGCCAGGGCGCTCAGACGCCCGGCTTCCTGACTCCTTGGCTCGACCTCCCCGGCGCCGCCGACCGCCTCGCCGCGTGGTCGGACGCCATCGGGCTCGACCTTGCCCACTACGGCACGCAGGCCGACGCGGACCAGATCCGGGACACGGCTGTCGCGCAGCCGCTCCTCGTCGCCGCCGGACTCCTGTCGGCCGCGGCACTGGGTGACATTGCTCCCGGTGCCGTCGCGGGCCACAGCGTCGGCGAGATCACCGCCGCCGCCTTCGCGGGAGTGCTCGACGACACCGCCGCCCTGCGGCTCGTCCGCAAGCGGGGCCTGGCGATGGCCGAGGCCGCCGCGATCACGCAGACCGGTATGTCGGCGCTGCTCGGCGGAGACCCGGAGACGACGGTTCCGCACCTGGAGAAGCTGGGCCTGACCCCGGCGAACGTGAACGGCGCGGGCCAGATCGTGGCCGCCGGCACGATGGAGCAGCTGGCCGCCCTGGAGGCCGACAAGCCCGAGGGCGTACGCCGTGTAGTGGCCCTGAAGGTCGCCGGCGCGTTCCACACGCACCACATGACCCCGGCGGTCGACGTGCTGGCCGAGGCCGCCGCGGAGCTGTCGCCCGGCGACCCGAAGATCACGTACGTCTCGAACAAGGACGGCCGGACGGTCGACACCGGTTCCGAGGTCCTCGCGCGCCTGGTCGGCCAGGTCGCCAACCCGGTCCGCTGGGACCTGTGCATGGAGACCTTCAAGGAGCTCGGCGTGACCGCGCTGGTCGAGGTGTGCCCCGGCGGCACCCTCACCGGTCTCGCCAAGCGCGCCCTGCCCGGCGTCAAGACGCTGGCGCTGAAGACCCCCGACGACCTCGACGCGGCTCGCGAGCTCATCGCCGAGCACAGCGCGGCGTAAGGAGCCCCGGAGAATGTCGAAGATCAAGGCACCCAAGGGCGCTCCTTTCGCACGCATCCTCGGCGTCGGCGGCTACCGCCCCGTCCGGGTCGTGCCCAACGAGGTGATCCTGGAGACGATCGACTCGTCCGACGAGTGGATCCGTTCGCGCTCGGGCATCGAGACCCGGCACTGGGCGAACGACGAGGAGACCGTCGCCGCGATGTCGATCGAGGCGTCCGGCAAGGCCATCGCCGACGCCGGGATCAACGCCGACCAGATCGGCGCCGTGGTCGTCTCCACCGTGTCGCACTTCAGCCAGACCCCGGCCGTCGCCACCGAGATCGCCGACAAGCTCGGCACGAACAAGGCCGCCGCCTTCGACATCTCGGCCGGCTGCGCGGGCTTCGGCTACGGCCTCACCCTCGCCAAGGGCATGGTCGTCGAGGGTTCCGCGGAGTACGTCCTCGTCATCGGCGTCGAGCGCCTTTCCGACCTCACCGACCTGGAGGACCGTGCGACGGCCTTCCTGTTCGGTGACGGCGCGGGCGCGGTCGTCGTGGGCCCCTCGGACGAGCCGCACATCGGCCCGACCGTGTGGGGCAGCGAGGGTGACAAGGCGGGCACGATCAAGCAGACCGTGCCGTGGGACCAGTTCCGCAACGGTGACATCTCCGCCCTTCCGCTCGACTCCAAGGGCGAGATCAAGTTCCCTGCGATCACGCAGGAGGGCCAGGCGGTGTTCCGCTGGGCCGTGTTCGAGATGGCGAAGGTCGCCCAGCAGGCGCTGGACGCGGCCGGAATCACCTCGGACGACCTGGATGTCTTCATTCCCCACCAGGCCAACGAGCGGATCATCGACTCGATGGTGAAGACACTGAAACTGCCGGCGCATGTCACGGTCGCCCGCGACGTACGCACCACCGGCAACACGTCGGCCGCCTCGATCCCGCTCGCGATGGAGCGGCTCCTGGCTACCGGCGAGGCGAAGAGCGGCGACACCGCGCTCGTCATCGGCTTCGGGGCGGGTCTCGTGTACGCCGCCACGGTCGTTACCCTCCCCTAGGCACACCGTCCGGATCTTTCCGGCCGGAGTACCGCCACACCCTCTGGATACATACCGAAGGAGCGCCTGACATGGCCGCCACGCAGGAAGAGATCGTCGAAGGTCTCGCCGACATCGTCAACGAGATCGCCGGCATCCCGGTCGAGGACGTCCAGCTGGACAAGTCCTTCACCGACGACCTGGACGTCGACTCGCTGTCCATGGTCGAGGTCGTCGTCGCCGCCGAAGAGCGCTTCGACGTCAAGATCCCGGACGACGACGTCAAGAACCTCAAGACGGTCGGCGACGCGACCTCCTACATCCTCAAGCACCAGGCCTGATCTTCCGATCACCTGGGCTGAGCGCCCTGGTTCGCCTGGGCCGTGTGCCCTGGTTCACCTGGGCTGATGCCCCGCCACCCGGCGGTGGCGCCGCTGAATCCTCGTATCCGTTGGAGAAAGAATTCCCGTGAGCCCGACCAATCGCACCGTGGTCGTCACCGGTATCGGCGCAACCACACCGCTGGGTGGCGACGCAGCCTCTACCTGGGAGGGCCTGGTCGCCGGCAAGTCCGGTGTCCGTCCTCTCGAGCAGGAGTGGGCCGCCGACCAGGCGGTCCGTATCGCGGCCCAGATCGCCGTGGAGCCGGGCGAGGTCATTCCCCGCCCGCAGGCCCGCCGCCTCGACCGCTCGGCGCAGTTCGCGCTGATCGCGGCCAAGGAGGCCTGGGCGGACGCCGGTTTCACCGACAAGGCGGGCGAGGACACCAGCGTCGACCCCGACCGGCTCGGCGCCGTCATCGCCTCCGGCATCGGCGGCGTGACGACCCTGCTCGACCAGTACGACGTGCTGAAGGAGAAGGGCGTACGCCGTGTCTCCCCGCACACCGTGCCGATGCTGATGCCCAACGGCCCGTCCGCCAACGTGGGTCTGCTCGTCGGCGCCCGCGCCGGTGTGCACACGCCGGTCTCCGCCTGCGCGTCGGGCGCCGAGGCCATCGGCTACGCCATCGAGATGATCCGCACCGGCCGTGCCGACGTCGTCGTCGCCGGTGGCACCGAGGCGGCCATCCACCCGCTGCCCATCGCCGCGTTCGGCAACATGATGGCGATGTCCAAGAACAACGACGACCCGCAGGGTGCCTCGCGCCCCTACGACGTCGCCCGCGACGGCTTCGTCCTCGGTGAGGGCGCCGGCGTCCTCGTCCTGGAGTCCGCCGAGCACGCCGCGGCGCGCGGTGCCCGGGTGTACGTGGAAGCGGTCGGCCAGGGCATCTCCTCCGACGGCCACGACATCGTGCAGCCGGAGCCCGAGGGACGTGGCATCGCGCAGGCGTTGCAGAACCTGCTCGACAGCACCGACCTGGACCCGGCCGAGATCATGCACGTCAACGCGCACGCCACCTCGACGCCGGCCGGCGACGTCGCCGAGCTGAAGGCGCTGCGCAAGGTCTTCGGCGACGACACCGACCACTTCGCGGTCTCCGGCACCAAGTCGATGACCGGTCACCTCCTCGGTGGTGCGGGCGGCATCGAGTCCGTCGCGTCCGTCCTCGCGCTGTACAACCGGATCGCGCCGCCGACCATCAACGTCGACAACCTCGACCCCGAGGCCGAGGCGAACGCCGACATCGTGCGCGGGGAGGCTCGCAAGCTGCCTGTCGAGGGCCGCATTGCTGCCCTGAACGACTCGTTCGGGTTTGGTGGGCACAACGTGGTGCTGGCGTTCCGGACGGTCTGATTTTGGCTTGGCTGTACTGAACGGTTGTGGCCCGGACTCCTTGGTGGAGTTCGGGCCACTTCTGTTTGTGGGTTCGGTGCGGGCCGGTGGGAGCTTGTCGCGCAGTTCCCCGCGCCCCTAAAGGGGCGCTCCTGCACAGGGCGGTCAAAAGCCAGACGCCTGTAAGTCACACCACCTGGTGGAGCCAGCGGACCGGGGCGCCCTCTCCCGCGTAGCGGAAGGGTTCCAACTCGTCGTCCCAGGGCTTGCCCAGGAGTTTGGCGAGGTCGGACTCCAGGTCCGTCTCGCCACGCTGGGAGCGGAGGAGCGCGGCGCGGAGGCGGTCCTCGGGGATGAGGATGTCGCCGTGGATGCCGGTGACCGCGTGGAAGATGCCCAGTTCGGGGGTGCAGCTGTAGCGCTCGCCCTCGGCGGTGGGGCACGGTTCGGCGGTGACCTCGAAGCGCATCAGGTGCCAGCCGCGCAGCGCGGAGGCGAGCTTGGAGGCGGTGCCGACCTCGCCCTTCCAGGAGAACTCGGATCTCCAGGTGCCCGGCGCGGCGGGCTGCCGGATCCAGTCGAGGTTCACGCGCGTGCCGAGCACCCCCGCGACCGCCCACTCGACGTGCGGGCACAGCGCGCGGGGCGCGGAGTGCACGTAGAGAACTCCACGTGTCGTCACTGGGGCCTCCGGACAGAGCGAGACATCTTGTAACTTAGCGGAACGGCAGTGGCAGGGCGGCCACGGGGCGAGGCTACCGTGCGGCGGCGCAAGGAGTGTGACGTACCGTCGGTCCCAGCGCCCAGAAACACTGAGGTTTCACCCATGGGGACGCGGTGCTGACCGACCGTGTCCGACGCGATGCCGACCAGTCGTGTCCAACGGGTGCTGATCAACCCTGCACAACGAACGAGGGGACCAGGGGATGCGGAACCGCAGTCACCGTTCACGGGCCGTCCTCGCCATCGCGGTGGCGGCTCTTCTGGGTGTCGCCGGGTGCGACGCCACCGGTGGCAACTCCCCCGCGCCAAGAGGCACCACCGCGAAGGGGCTGCCCTCCCTCAAACCCACGCCCACCTGGGACCGCAGCCCGGAATCCGTCGCCGCGGTCGGTGACTCCATCACCCGCGGCTTCGACGCGTGCACCGTGCTGTCCGACTGCCCCGAGGTGTCCTGGGCGACCGGCAGCGACACTCAGGTCAACAGTCTCGCCGTACGGCTGCTCGGGAAGGCCGGGGCCGCCACGCACAGTTGGAACTACGCGGTGACCGGCGCGCGGATGGCGGACCTGCCCGGGCAGATGGCGCAGGCGGCGACGAGGAAGCCGGAGCTGGTCACGGTGATGGCGGGCGCCAACGACGCCTGCCGCTCGTCCGCGTCGGCGATGACCTCCGTGGCCGACTTCCGCGCCGAGTTCGAGGACGCGATGGACACGCTGCGCAGTGCCCTGCCCAAGACTCAGGTGTACGTGTCGAGCGTGCCGGACCTGAAGCGGCTGTGGTCCCAGGGCCGCACCAACCAGCTCGGCAAGCAGGTCTGGAAGCTGGGCATCTGCCCCTCGATGCTGGGCGACCCGGACGCCCTGGACACGGCGGCGACGCTGCGGCGCGGCAAGGTGCAGGACCGGGTGGAGGCGTACAACAAGGTCCTTGAGGACGTGTGCGCCCAGGACCGGCGCTGCCGCTTCGACGGGGGCGCGGTCTTCGACTACCGCTTCGGTACGGATCAGTTGAGTCACTGGGACTGGTTCCACCCGAGCAAGGACGGACAGGCGCGGCTCGCCGAGATCGCCTACCGCACCGTCACCGCACGCAGGCCCGTGACCTAGGGTTTCCCTCATGAGCGAACTTTTCGGCACACTTTCCGACGGCACCCCCGTCCACCGCTGGACGCTGGAGCGGGCCGGGGTCCGGGTGCGTGTGCTCACGTACGGCGGGATCGTGCAGTCGGTCGAGGTCCCGGACCGGGACGGGCGGGTCGTGGACGTGGTGCTGGGCTTCCCGGACCTGGCGGGTTACGTCGCCCATCCGGAGCCGTACTTCGGGGCGCTGGTCGGCCGGTACGCGAACCGGATCGGGGGCGCCCGCTTCTCGCTCGACGGGGTGACCTATCACCTGGAGCCGAACAACGGGCCGAACTCCCTGCACGGCGGCAGCGGTGGCTTCGACAAGCGCGTGTGGGACGCGGAGCCGGTCGGACACGGGGTGCGGCTCACCCGGATCAGTCCGCACGGCGAGGAGGGCTTCCCGGGCCGCCTGGAGGTCTCTGCGACGTACACGCTCGACGAGGGCGGCGCGCTGCGGATCGCGTACGAGGCGGTCACCGACGCGCCGACCGTGGTGAACCTGACGCACCACACGTACTGGAACCTGAGCGGCTCGGGCAGTGCGGGCGGGCATGAACTCCGCCTCGACGCTTCCCGGTTGACGCCGGTGGACGCGGATCTGATCCCGACCGGGGAGTTCGCCTCCGTCGAGGGCACGCGGTTCGACTTCCGGCAGGCGCGGAAGGTCGGCGCGGGGTACGACCACAACTTCGTGCTCGACAAGGGGATCGGCGAAACCCCCCTGGAGATCGCCGAGTTGTACGACCCCGCCTCCGGGCGCGTGCTCACCATGGCGACCACCGAACCCGGGATGCAGCTCTACACCGCCGACCACCTCGACGACTCGCTGCCGTACGCGCCCGGCGACGGCATCGCCCTGGAGACCCAGCACTTCCCCGACTCCCCGAACCGGCCGGAGTTCCCGAGTACGGAACTGCGGCCGGGCGGGGTGTACAGGTCGGCGACCGTGTTCGGATTCGCCGTGCGTGACTGAGCGGTCCCCGAGACCGCTCGGTTCCGGAGGCTACGCGTTCTCGCCGCGCATCCGCTTGGTCGCCTTGCCGAGGACGGACATGGCGCCCAGGCAGATCGCGGTGACGGTGCCGCCGATGGCGATGGGGAGCGGATCGAAGCCCTTGATCCCGTTGAACAGGATCAGCGCCCCCAGCCCCATGATGACCGAGTACAGGCTCTGGCCGACCCTGGCACCGGCCGGGACGACCTGGAGCAGCTGGGGGATGGTCGTCGCGGCGGCGATCCCCATGCCGAGCGGGATGAACGCGGCGAGCATCAGGCCGCCGAAGCCGAGCGAGTTCCCGTACGCGCCCCAGTCGGCGCCCTTGACGAGCAGATAGCCGACAGCGCCCAGGGACAGCAGGACGAGGACGCCATTGACGTACGCGGCCTGTGTGGCCGCCTTGCGGGCGCTGGGCAGATGCGCGGCCGGGGAGCGCCAGGCGTCCGGGGTGAGCCGGCGCAGCTGCTCCTTGAGGCCCCGCGCCTTCAGCAGCGAGAGGACGCCGACGACCAGGCCGGCGAGGCCGAGCGCGGTGCCCGCGAAGCCGATCGGCTTCTCGGTGATGCCGTAGTGGGCGCCGCCGAAGGTCAGCGGGATGCCCAGGACGAATCCGTACGCGTACACCTTGGTGGTCTTCTGGATCTGCACCACCAGCTCGCGCTGGCCCGCGCTCAGATTCGGGTCCAGCGCCATCTGGCCCTCGCCCAGGTTCTGTTGGGGGGCCATCGGCTGCTGGGGGTACCCCTGCTGTTGCGGCGGGTAGGGCTGGTACGCCTGCTGGGGCGGGTACGGCTGCTGAGGGTATCCCTGCTGGGGCGGGTACGGAGCCTGCTGCTGGGGCGGGTAGTAGGGCTGCTGGCCCTGAGGCGGGCCCTGCTGCCCCTGATACGGGCCCTGCTGGCCGCCGTACGGACCCGGCTGCTGCGGCGGGTAGGGACCTTGTTGCTGACCTGGATACATGCGCTTCTCCCCCGAACAGGCGTGTGTCGGCCCGCGAGTCTGCCACACCTGGCTGAAACAGCGAGCCCCGGTCCGGAGGTCAGGTTCCGGACCGGGGCTGGTCTTGGAGGCGTTCTGCGCCGTTACGCCTCGATGATCGTGCTCAGTCGGCAGTCGATAAGGGAACGACCTGCCCGAACCTCGTACGAACCCTTCACATATGCCCACGAGCGGGCGTTCTCATCCCAGATCTCGAAGGCGCGGCGCGGAAGCTCGACGACGGCCTCGACGCTGTCGCCCGGTCCGGCCTCCACACCCGCGAATCCCGCGAGCCGGCGGGCGGGCCGCTCGGCGTCGGCCTCCACCGGGGCCAGGTAGACCTGGACGACCTCACGCCCGGCGCGCTCGCCGGTGTTGCGGAGGCGGATCGTGGCGGTCGTCCCGTCGACCTCGATCGACTCGTACGTCCAGTCGGTGTAGCCCAGGCCGTGCCCGAAGGCGTACGAGGGGGTCTTCCCGGCCTTCTCCCAGGCGCTGTAGCCGATGAACACACCTTCGCTGTACGGGAGTTCGCCGTCGGCCGGGATCACCTGGGTGACCGGGGCGTCCGCGAAGGAGCCCCAGGTGCTGGGCAGCCGGCCGCCCGGCTCGTGGGCGCCGGTGAGGACGTCGGCGAGCGCGGCGCCGCCCTCCTGGCCGGGGAACCAGCTGAGCAGTACGGCGGCGACCTCGTCGCGCCACGGCAGTTCCACCGGGGAGCCGGAGTTGACGACCACGACGGTGTTCGGGTTGGCGGCGGCGACCGCGTGGACCAACTCGTCCTGGCGGCCGGGGAGTCGGAGGTCCTTGCGGTCGAAGCCCTCGGACTCGACGCGGTCGGTGGTGGCAACCACGACGACGGCGGTGTCGGCGGCGCGGGCTGCCTCGACGGCCTCGGCGATCAGTTCGTCCGCGTCGCGCTGCGGCTCCTGGTGGGCGAGCGAGAAGCCGACGACCTTCATCGGGATGCCCTCGGGGAGCGTGACCACATGGGTGAGGGAGACCTCGACCGGCTCGCCCGCGGTGAGTTCGGCCTGGGCGCGGGGCACGGGGGCGCCGAAGAACGCCTCGAAGGGGTCGTCCTTGTCGGTGCGCTGGGTGTCGTCGAAGTACGTCGTGCCGTCGACGGTGAGGGTGAACGCGCCGAGGCCCTTGATGCCGAAGGTGTGCGGGCCGCTGTCGCGCGGGGTGAAGCGGCCGGTCAGCTCGACGGTGTGGAGGGTGTCGTGGGTGACTCCCTCGGGCAGGTCGTCGCCCATCCACTGGATCTGGCCGTTGGGTGCGGAGCCGCTGCCGATGATCTCGCCGTTCGCGTCACGGCAGACCGCGCGCAGCTCGAACCCCTTGTCGGCGACGGCGAGTTCCTCGGTCGGGTCGGCGCCGACGGTGTACGTCAGGCTGCCCTCGGGGAGGGCGGCGGTGAGGCCGTCGAGGGGCGAGACGATCCGGGAGGGGAAGACGGTGGCGGAGCCGCCGCCGAGGACGCGGGCGTCACGGGCGGCGGCTCCGGCCAGCGCCACCGTGCCCGGCTTCAGGGGCAGTGCCTTGTTCCCGTCGCGCGCCTCGTTCCGTACGAGGACGAAGGAGCGGCGGGCGATCTCGCGGGCCAGTGCCTCGCCGTCGACGGGAGCGGGAGGCTCGGTGACGACCGGCTCGGCACCCTCCAGGATGCCGACGCGGGCGGCGAGGCGCAGGACGTTGCGGACGGCCTCGTCGACCTTGGCCTCCTCGACCTCGCCGGCGCGCACGGCGGCGGCGAGCGGTGCGCCGTAGACGGTCTGCGGGCCGGGCATGGCGACGTCGAGGCCGCCCTCGATCGCGCCCTTGGTGGACCGGGCGGCCATCCAGTCGGAGACGTTGAAGCCGTCGAAGCCCCATTCGCCGCGCAGGATCTCGTTCACGAGGTAGCGGTGCTCGGACATCGTGGTGCCGTTGACCTGGTTGTAGGCGGTCATGATGCCCCAGGGGTGGGCGTTCTCGACGATGGTCTCGAAGGGGGCCAGGTACAGCTCGCGCAGGGCGCGTTCGGAGACGACGTTGTTCACCGTGAAGCGGTCGGTCTCGGCGTCGTTGGCGACGAAGTGCTTGACGGTGGTGCCGACGCCGCCGGACTGCACGCCCTGGACGTATCCGCTGCCGATCGCGCCGGTGAGGTACGGGTCCTCGCTGTACGCCTCGAAGTGGCGGCCGCCGAGCGGGGAGCGGTGCAGGTTGACCGTGGGCGCGAGGAGGACGTGGACCTTCTTGCGGCGGGCCTCCTGGGCGAGGAGGGTGCCGGCGCGGCGGGCGAGGTCCGGGTCCCAGGTGGCGGCGAGCGCGGTGGGGGACGGGAGCGCGATGGACGGGTCGTCGGCGGTCCAGTGGACACCGCGGACGCCGATGGGGCCGTCGGACATGACCAGGGACTTCAGCCCGATCTCGGGGAGCGCGGGCAGCGACCACATGTCCTGGCCGGACAGCAGCCGGGCCTTCGCGTCCAGGTCGAGCCTGCCGAGGGCCGCCTCGACGGCCGTCTCGCGCTCCTCGTCGGCCGGGGTGGGCCTGGTTCCCGGGGTTCCCGCCATCGCGGTGCCTCCTCGTTGAGTCCGTTCGGTGGCTCCATCCTGCACCCGTTACCTGTAGAGCGGTAGGTTTCGTTACTTTGCCGTTATATTGAGGGTGATCGGATGCCGTACGGTGACGCCATGAACGCGAGGACCAGGAGTGAGGAGCGCCGCGCGGAGATCGTGCGGGCGGCCCTTGAGGTGATCGCCGAGCGCGGCTACCGGGGCGCGAGCCTCGCCTCGGTCGCCGAGCGCGTGGGCCTCACCCAGCAGGGGCTGCTGCACTACTTCCCGACGAAGGACGCGCTGCTCGTCGCCGTGCTCCAGGAGCGGGACCAGTGGGACGCGGTGCCGGACACCCAGTGGCGGGTCGATCTGCTCGCCTCGCTCGTCGAGTACAACGCCATGCGGCCCGGGATCATCCAGACCTTCTCGGCGCTCCTCGGCGAGAGCGTCACCGAGGGGCATCCGGCGCGCGGTTACTTCACCGAGCGGTACGCGCGGGTGCGCGCGAGCATGGCGGCGGTCCTGCGCACGGAGTACGGCGACCACCTGCCGAACGGCCTCACCCCGGAGCGCACCGCCCCGCTCCTCGTCGCGGTCATGGACGGCCTGCAGTACCAGTGGCTGCTGGACCCGGAGTCGGTCGACATGCCGGGCGCGTTCCGGGACTTCCTGACCCTGCTGGGCGAGGGCTGAACCCGCCCGCTACGGAGAACCGAACCCGTCGGCTACTGAGCCCAGTTGACGGCCAGCGTCTTGCTCACCGCGCAGACGGCGGCGAAGGCGATCGCCCAGCCGTAGGCACCGGCCAGGACCAGGGCGGCCACCCCGGCCCCGAACCAGAGCAGCTCGAAGCCGACGCGGACCGCCCCGCGCGTCTTGTACGTCGCCTTCTGTGAGCCGAACAGCGCCCACAGCGCGATCAGTACGGCCGGGGCGCCGAGCCCGAGGAGCCAGGCGAGCGGCATGGCCACATCGCGGGTGAAGCCCCAGTACCCGGTGGCCGCGAGGGCACCGAGTTCGATGAGGAAGAGGACGCCCAGGTTCGCTGCCTTCATGCGCGGCAGTATCACCCGGAAGGGATCACTCCGACCCCGGAAGGGATCAGTCCGGCCTTGGAAGGGATCACTCCCCCGCGGCGGCCACCGCGGCCACGACCTCGACCTCGATCAGGGCGTCCGGCTTGAAGAGGCGCGCGGCCTCGAAGGTCATGCTGGTGGGGGCGGTTCCGGTGAGGAACTCCCGGCGCACGGCGCCGTATTCATGGAGCTTGTCGATGTCGGTCAGATACGTACGGATGTTGATGATGTCGGCGAGCGTCGCGCCGTGGGCCCCCAGCAGGGCGTCGATGGCCTCGAAGACGCCACGGCTCTGCGCGGCGAGGTCCGCGCCGTCGGCGACCTGGCCGGAGAGGTACAACAGGGCGCCGCCGCCGGGGAGTTCGACGCGGGCGACCTGGGAGTAGTAGGCGTTGGCGGGCTGCGGTGCGGAGGCCGGGTTGTCCAGGGTGATCTGCATGGCGTTCCCTCAGTGGGCTCAGTGGGCTCAGTGGGCTCAGTGGGCTCAGTGGGAGTGACGGATGTGGGCGACGGCCTTCGCGATGTCCGCGTGGGCGACCTCCGGGTCCGCGGCGGCACGCCTGAAGTGGTCCAACACCGCCTCCATGACCGGGAGTCGGGCCGCTTTGGTCGCCAGGTCGGCGTCCTTCACGGCGAGCGAGGTGTCGAAGCGCACGCCTTCGGCGAAGGCGCGGCCGACGACACCGCCGAGCGGGCCGTTCGCGAGGGTGGTGCGCGCGGTGTCCTCGTCGATGCCGAGCGCGTCCGCGAGGACCATGGCCTCCGCGACGAGGGCGACTCCGCCGATGACGGCGGTGTTGACGACCAGCTTGAGCGCGGCGCCGGAGCCGAGCGGTCCGGTGCGGGTGACGGTGCCGAAGTGCGCGAGCACCCGCTCGACACCGGCCACGTCACCGCCCGCGAGGATGCCGAGCTCGCCCGCGGCGGCCTTGTCGGTACTGCCCATGACGGGCGCGTCGACGAGCGTCACGCCCTCCCCCAGCCGGGCGGCCAGCTCCTTGACCACGTCCGGGCCGACCGTCGACATCTCCACCCAGTACGCGCCCGGCCGCAGCTCCGGCACGACGGCCTCCGCCACCGCGTCGAGCGCGGCCGGGTCGGCGAGCATCGTGATCACCACGTCCGCGTCCCGCACCGCCTCGGCCGGGGAGGCGGCGAGGGTCGCGCCCTCGGCGACGAACGGCTCCGCCTTCGCGGGAGTCCGGTTCCAGACCGTCAACGGGTGCCCCGTACCGAGGAGTTGGCGGGCCATGCCCGCGCCCATGTGACCGAGTCCGAGAAATGCGATCTTTTCCATGTACGGGACGCTAGGCGCGCAGCCGCGATGCGACAAGCGAATGTCTAGCATGAGTGCCATGCCGAACCCGCATGCCGTAACGCCGCACGTCACTCCCGCCGCCGCTCCCGCCGCCGCTCATGACACCCCCGACCTCTCCACCACCTGGCTGCGGGTCTTCCTCGACGTCGCCCGGCTCGGTTCGTTCACCGTGGCCGCGCGGACGCTCGGGTGGACGCAGTCCGCGGTGTCGCGGCAGATCTCCTCGCTGGAGGCGGCGCTCGGCGGGGCGCCGCTCTTCGACCGGCTGCCCCGGGGCGTACGGCTGACGGAGGCCGGGCGGGTCCTCGTGCCGCACGCCGAGTCGGTGGTCGAGCGGCTGCACGGCGCCGGGCGGGAACTGGCCGCGCTGCGGGAGGCGGCGGGCGGGCGGCTGCGGGTCGGCGCCTTCGCCACGGCGGACGCGGCCCTCGTACCGCGGGCCATCGCGGCGTTCCGCGCCCGCCGTCCCGGGGTCCGGCTCACCCGCGAGGAGGGCTTCACCCCCGTACTCCTGGACCGGCTGACCGCCGACCACCTCGACCTGGCGGTCGTCTCGACGACGGGCCGCGCCCCGCTGGACGCGTACACCCTGCACCACCTCCTCGACGAGTCCCTGTACGTCGCCGTCCCCGCCGGTCATCCGCTGGCCGCCGAGCCCTCCGTACGCCTTCCCCAACTCGCCGACGCCGACTGGATCTCCGGCGACTCCCGCCCCGAGGGCACCCTCCTCGACGCGGCCCTGCGGCACGGGTTCCGGCCGCGCGTCGCACATGTCGTGGCGGAGTGGACCGCCAAGCAGGGCTATGTCGCCGCCGGTCTCGGCGTGACCCTGATCCCGGCGCTCGCCGCGGAGTCCGTACGGCCGGACATCGCGCTGCTCCCCGTACTCGACGAGGACGCGCCGGCCCGGGCGGTGTACGCGGCGACGATACGCGGGCGGTCCCTGACACCGGCGGCGGAGGCGTTCCTGGCGGCGCTGCGGGAGTCGGCGGCGAGGATCCCCGCCTGAACCTGAGGGTCACGTGATCCCCAGGGGTCACACGCCATGGCGTACGCCGCTTCCGTCACGGGATACTGCGGCCGTCCGACAGCTCCCCACGGCGACGGAAGGCTTGAACTCCCTTGACTCACATACGTGCACGGATCGGCGTCCTCGGACTGGCCCTGGTGGCGGGGCTCGCGACAGCACCCGACGCGTCGGCCGCCGCCTCCTCCGCCACGGTCGAGGAACAGCGGCTCGACAAGGCCGCGCCCCAGGAGATCCTGCGCCGCTCCGGATTCGACACCGTGACACCGGAGTTCGCGCGGGCGCTGGGCCGGGCCGACTCGTACGCGCAGGCCCGGCACGTCGTCGTACAGCAGGGCGCGCGGCTGTGGCGGCGGGCCGTCGACCGGGCGCAGGGCCGGGGTCCGGCGGGCGGGGATCTCAGCCGGGACGACGACCGGCCGCTGTACTGGGCACGGCTCGGCATGACACGTGAAGTACGTGCGTGGGAGCCGGAGTTCGGCCTCACGGACACCCAGCGCGCCCAGCTCCTCGACGCCCTGGAGCAGAACTCGCGCGGCCAGAACGCCATCCGCTACCCGCACACCAAGGGCGTCAAGCGGATCCTGGTCACCGGCTTCGACCCGTTCACGCTGGACCGCGACATCCGGATCTCCAACCCGTCCGGGGCCACCGCGCTCGCCCTCGACGGTACGACGATCCAGACCGCGGACGGTCCGGCGCGCGTCGAGACCGCCATGTTCCCGGTCCGTTGGCAGGACTTCACCGACGGGGTGGTGGAGCGGACGCTGCGGTCGTATCTGCCGCACGTGGACCTGTTCACGACGGTCAGCCAGGGCCGCGTCGGCCGCTTCGACGTGGAGCGGACCAACGGGGCCTGGCGGGGCGGCTACCCGGACAACCTGAACCTTCCGGTGACCGAGACCGTCCCGGTCACCGACCCGGCCTCGCAGCCCCAGTGGACGTCGACGACCCTCCCGTACAAGGAGATCGTCGCCGCGAACACCGGCCGTTTCCCCGTGTACGACAACACGTCGGTGACCGAGATCCCGGCTGGGGGTACCTCCCAGGCATTAAGCACTGGGGGAGGAACCGATCCGGTCGTACGGCCCGACGGCCCGACCGAGGGCTCCACGGCCCGTGCCGGGGGCGGCGGCAACTACCTCTCCAACGAGATCGCCTACCGTGCGACCCTGCTCCGCGACCGGCTCGGGCTGCACGACAGCCTGCCGGGCGGGCATGTCCACACGCCTGTGCTGCAGTTCGGCACGGGGAACACGGACCCGGCGACGGGGACGGTCACCGACGCCGAGTTCGTTCAGAACAGGCTCGACATCATCGCGCAGGTGCGGGCGATCCTGACGGTGGCCATGGACGCGAGCACGTCCGCCGTCAGTGGGACGGCGCGAACGCGAGGCTGATGCCGAGGCCGGCCAGGACGGTGATGACGGCGACGGCGAGTATCTCGGTCACGGGGTGGCGCCCTGCTGGGTGGAAGCGTCCGCGTCTGCTGCGGACTCGTCTTCGGAGTCGTCCTCGCCGGTGGCCTCGCCGGTTTCCTCACGGAGGAGGTCGCGGGCCATGAGGGTGGCTCCCGCCACGGCGCCCGGCATCAGGAACACCGCGACGAACGGGACCAGAAAGGCCAGGCCCAGAGGGGTGCCGAAGCCCCACACCAGCATCTTGCGGGAGCGCAGCAGGGTGAGGCGTTCGCGGAGGTCGACGCGGCGGCGTTGCAGGGCCACGGCGGTGAGTTCCTCGGTGAGGAAGAAGCCGGTGACGAAGAAGCCGATCACCGGGACGACGGTCTGGCCGATGAACGGGACGAAGCCGAGGGCGAAGAGGAGTGTGGCCCACAGGACGGCGCGTACGACGATACGGAGGCTGTCCCGTGCCGAGATCCACAGTTCGCGCCAGAGGGGGAGGTCCGACTCGGGTGCGGTGCCGTCCGGGGAGACGTCGCGGTCCACCTTCTCGGAGAGGTTCTCGTAGAACGGCTGGCCTATGAGGAGGGTGACCGCGGTGAAGGTGAGGACGGCGAGGAGGAGGGCGAGGGCGAACAGTACGGCGGTGAGGAAGCCGCGGAACAGTCCCGCCCAGGGGCTGGACCAGTCGTCGGCGAACGGGGTGGCCCAGGTGACGAAGTCCTCGCCGTACAGGGCGAGCCCCACCAGTGCCCCCACATACAACACCAGCGTGATAAGCCCCGGCACCAGCCCGAACCCATACTGCTTCCCATGCCGGGCCACCCACCGCTGCCCCTGCACCAGGTAGCTGAACCCCACCCCAAGATCGCGCATGGGGGAACTGTAGCTTTCTCGCCCCCGCCGCCCCTACCCGTCCCATCCCGTTCCTGGGGCTCCGCCCCAGACCCCGTGGTTGTGTTTTGGCTGCGGGTGGGTGGGGGCTGGTCGCGCAGTTCCCCGCGCCCCTAACGGCTCGGGGCTGCGCCCCATCGCCCCCGGCCCGCCCCGGGTGCTGTTGTCTTTTAGGGGCGCGGGGAACGGCACAATCTTTTAAGCGGGGGTCTGGGGGCGCAGCTACACCGGGGTCACCGCCACCACCACGCCCCGCTCAGCCGCAGGCGACACCGCCGCCGAGACACGCACCGCCGCGGCGCGGGCCACCCGACCCGCCCGGTACGCCGCGGCCAGCATCAGGGGCTGGAGCTGTTCGAGGGTGGAGACGAGGAGCTCCTCACCGGTGATCAGGAGGGGCCGGGCCGTCTTGATGGCGGTGGCCGCGGCTTCCGTGAGGTCGGCGAGGGGAGGGAGGCCCGCGCGGATGACACCGGCACCGGCGGCGGACGCGCGCTCCGCCAGGGCCACCTGGAGCGGGAGAAGCGGCGCCAGGGCCGACGTCAGCGCGTCGGCGATGCGGCGGAGTTCAGGTGACGAGTCGCGCAGGACGTCCGCCGCGGCCCGTACCACCGGGGTCAGCGCGAGGAGCGTCCCCGCCACGACCCCCGCCGCCGCGGGCAACAGCGGCGACGACGCCTCCACCAGCTCCCCCAACGCGTCGGCCGCCTCCTCCACCGCGGGCGCCACCGCGTCGAGGATCGGCAGCAGACTGTCCCCCATCGCGGCGAGCAAGGCCTGGGCCGGTTCGCTCACGGGGTGCACCGCGAGCGGCGCCCCGCTGGTGCCCAGCCGGGTGAGCGTGTCGACGATCCGGTAGAAGGCTTCCTGCGCCTGCGGCGACGCGCTCGCCTCGGCCAGCTCGGCCGTCGTCTCGCGCAGGACCCGCAGCGCCTCCGCCCCGGAGCCGTCCCGGGGATCGAACGTGTTGATGGCGATTCTGGTGATGTTCCCCGCCGTGTCGAGGAGTTGGCCGGTGATGTCGGTCGTGCTGCGCGCCATCCGCACCACGTCCTCCCTGCTCGGGAGCGACGGAATCGGGGACATGGGCCGGGCCCTCCTCGCCACGCCGGGTCTCGCCCTCAGCATGCCCGCTCCCGGCCCCACCTGATGCGCCATCCGGGGCATCCATGACAACAGCCGTGACGGGAACGCCCTCTTGTTGCGGAAGAGTCGAGCAGGTACACCTCGCCGTACCGATCTCAGGAAACTCTCAGGACCACCGACCCCAGGGAATTCCCTCAGGAGGTACGACGCGTGCGCTTACCAAAGCCTCTCCCGTCTCTCTCACCTCTCCGGCCTCTCCGGCCTCTCCGGCCTCTGACGAGACCCGTCCTGGTCGCCGCCGTCCTCGCGGCCACCACCGGCTCGCTCCTGCTCACCCCCAACAGCGCCACCGCCGACCGCAAGCCGCCCGTCCGTGAGGGCTCCGCCCCGGCGGACAGTGCCGCCAGGGCCCCGGCGAGCGCGGCCCGGAACGCCCTCGCCGCTCCCGTCACCGATCTCTCCGCCGGCACCGGCGGCTACCCCCGCGAACAGGTCCTCGCCCCGGACCCGGAGAACCCCGCCGACAAGTCCATCAAGCTCGGCCTCACCCCGTATTACGCCATCGCCCCCAAGCTGAACGAACTGCAGGGCCTCGGCGACCGTGTGAGCGTCGAGGTCGCGGGCCGCTCGGCCGGCGGGCACCGGCTCTTCCTCGTCACCGTCACCGCCCCGGAGACCGCCCTTCAGACCCGCGCCCAGGAGCGTATGCGCGAGCTCATCGAGAACGCGCCCCAGGCGGCGGCCAAGGACACGGCGATCAAGGCCTCGTACAAGACACCCGTCTTCTTCAACAACAACATCCACGGCAACGAGTGGGAGGGCACGGACGCCGCCCTCAAGCTGATCCGGCAGCTCGCGACCGCGCACGACGCGAAGACCACCGACCTCCTCGCCCACAACCGGCTCTACTTCAACATCACCGCGAACCCTGACGGCCGTATCGCCGGCACCCGCACCAACGCCAACGGCTTCGATCTGAACCGCGACTTCATCACCGCCTCGCAGCCCGAGGTGCGCGCGATGCGGCAGATCGCGATCGACAAGCAGCCGGCCGTCATGCTCGATCTGCACGGCTATGTCAACGGCACCCTCATCGAGCCGACGACCCCGCCGCACGGCGAGAACTACGAGTACGACCTCTTCCTCAAGAACACCTACGCCAACGCCCTCGGCATGGAGGCCGCCGTCAACGGCCTCGGCTACACGCCCGCGAAGGACGGTGTCGAGCCCGTCCAGATCCCGTTCCGCGACCAGCAGGAGGGCTGGGACGACTGGCCGCCGATCTTCACGCCCCAGTACGCGGCGTTCCACGGCACGGTCGCCGCGCACACCGTCGAGATCCCGATGACGGTGAACAACTCGGCGTACGACACGCTGCCGGTGGCGGAGCTGCGGCGCCGCTCGGCCATCAACGTCGACGTCGCGGGCGCCGCCATGCGCGCGACCCTCGACTTCGCCCAGTCCCACCGGACTTCGCTCATCGCCGACCAGATCGAGGTCTTCCGGCGCGGTGCGACGGGCGCCGCCCAGGTGCCGGTCTCCGCCGAGACGGTCCCCGGCGTCCCGGGCATCGGCCCCGAGGACGTCTACACGACCGACTTCCCGCGCGCGTATGTGATTCCGGCGGGTGCCGCACAGCGCTCGGCGACCGCCGCCGGCCGGCTCGTGGACCATCTCCTCGCCAATGACGTACGCGTCACCAGGGCGCCCCGCGACTTCCGGCTCGCGGGACGGTCGTACGCGAAGGGCTCCTACGTCGTCGATCTGCGTCAGCCCAAACGCGGGCTGGCCAATGTCATGTTGGCGGACGGGCGGGACATCAGCGGCAAGGTGTCGACGATGTACGACATCTCGGGCTGGAGTCTGGGGCGCCTGTGGGGCGCGACGGTCGAGCGGGTGGAGAGCGGGAGTCTTTCCGCCGCTTCGCTGCGCGCGGTCGACGCCGCCGCCCACGTCGGATACGTCGCCCCGCGCGGCGACCTCCGCCTCCGGCTCGACACTCCGCAGGAGATCGCGGCCCTCAACTCCCTTCTTAAGCAAGGAGTTGCCGCACTCCAGGACAGCGACGGCAGCGCTCTCGTGCCGTCCTCGGCCCGTGCGAAGGCGGTCGCGCTCGCCCGTGCGTACGACGTCGCCTTCGACGCGACGAAGGCCTCGACGAAGGCCTCGCAGGGGACCGCCCTGCATCGCGTGCGCGTCGCCGCCGCCGTCACCGCCGGTGAGCTCTTCGCCCTGCGCGAGATGAACTTCGACGTGGTTCCGGTGTCGACGGCGATCCTCGACGCGGGCTTCGACTGGTCCACGGTGGATGTGCTGTTCGTGTCGTCGGGGCTGGACCACTCGGCCCTCACCCCGGCCGCGCGGACGGCCCTCGACGCCTTCCTGGCAACCCACGGCCTGGTCGGGCGAGGGGCCACGGGCGCCGCGCTCAACGCCGCCGCCGGACTGCTCGCGGTGAAGCCGGTGGAGGGCAACGGGGACGCCAACGGCGTGGTGCGGGTGGTGAATTCGGGGACCGTCACCACCGGCGCCCCGGACCACAGCTTCGTGTACGCGCCGCTCTGGTTCACCGATCTCGGCCCCGGGGTCCGCGTCGAGCAGTCGTACGCGACCGGAAATCCGCTCGTCTCCGGGCACTGGCGGCCGCTGGACGACGGCACGGGAGGCCCCACGGCGGCTGCCGGTCAGGCGGCGGTCGTCAGCGGCCCGCACGCGGTGCTGTTCGGCACGGAACCGCTCTTCCGTGACCATCCGAAGGGGGAGTTCCCGCAGGTGGGGAGGGCCTTGCTGACGGTGTCCCGATCCTGAGCAAGGCTCCGTAGGCGGGACTCCGTACGACGGAGGCCGCACCCCACGTCCTAGGGTGCGGCCTCTGCCGTATGCAACGAATGCGGTCAGGCAAGCGTCACGGTGATGTTGCCGCGGGTCGCCTTCGAGTACGGGCACACCTGGTGGGCCTTCTCGACGAGCGCGCGGGCGGTGGCGGCGTCGACGTTCGGGATGTCGGCGGTGATCTCGACGATGATCCCGAACCCGTCGTCGTTCTTGCCTATGCCGACCTTCGCGGTGACGGTCGAACCGGAGATGTCGGCGTTCTCCTGGCGGGCCACGACGCCGAGGGCACCCTGGAAGCAGGCGCTGTACCCGGCGGCGAACAGCTGCTCCGGGTTGGTTCCGGCGCCGCTGCCGCCCATCTCCTTGGGCGGGTTGACGACGACGTCGAGCTTGCCGTCGTCGGTGGCGACCCGGCCGTCGCGACCGTTCTCGGCGGTGGCGACGGCGGTGTACAGGACGTCGGTCTGCTGGATGGACATACGGTGCGTTCCTCCTTGGTCCGCCGCGACTCGCGCCCACGATCGCGACGACTTTGGAAAGAAGTTACCGCATGTCGGAAGTCCAGCGACAGGCCCCGCCCGGAGATGGCCTGGAGATCACCCGGGGTGCACTCGGAGATCGCCCGGAAATCGTCGGGGGCTCAGAGCTTGACGATCATCTTTCCGATGTTGTCGCCGCGCAGGACGCCGAAGAACGCCTCCAGGTTGTTCTCGATGCCCTCGACGACCGTCTCGCGGTACTTGAGTTCGCCGGAGCGGACCCAGGGGCCGACCTCCTGGACGAACTGCTGCTGCAGGTCGTAGTGGTCGCTGACGAGGAAGCCCTCGATGCGGCCGCGGGTCGCGATCAGGCGCGCGAGGTTCTTCGGGCCGGGGACGGGCTCGGTGCTGTTGTAGACGGAGATCATGCCGCAGATGGCGATGCGGCCGTCCCGGTTGAGCTGGCCGATGGCGGCCTCCAGGTGGTCACCGCCGACGTTGTCGAAGTAGACGTCGACACCGTCCGGGGCGGCCTCGCGCAGCTGCTCGCTCACCGGGCCGCTCTTGTAGTTGAAGGCGGCGTCGAAGCCGTACTCCTCGACGAGCAGCTTGACCTTCTCGTCGGAGCCCGCCGAGCCGATGACGCGCGAGGCGCCCTTGAGCTTGGCGATCTGACCGACCTGGCTGCCCACGGCACCGGCGGCACCGGAGACGAAGACGGAGTCGCCCTCCTTGAAGGAGGCGGTGCGCAGGAGCCCGGCGTAGGCGGTGAGACCGGTCATGCCGAGGACACCGAGGTACGTCGACAGCGGCGCGGCCTCCGGGTCCACCTTGACGGCCTGCTTGGCGTCCACGACGGCGTACTCGCGCCAGCCGAAGAAGTGCAGGACGTGGTCGCCGGCCTCGATGCCCTCGGCGTTCGAGGCGATGACCTCGCCGACCGCGCCGCCCTGCATGACCTTGTCGAGCTCGAAGGGCGCGACGTACGACTTGGCGGCGCTCATGCGGCCGCGCATGTACGGGTCGACGGACACGTACTTGTTCCGTACGAGCACCTCACCCTCGCCCGGCTGCCGGACCTCGGCCTCGACCAGGGCGAAGTCCTCCGCCTTGGGCCAGCCGACCGGGCGGCTGACGATGTGCCATTCGCGGCTGACGGCGGGGAGCTGGGGGGTCTCGCTCATGAGGGTGCGCCTTTCCTGCGTGCGTGCACGCTGCGTGCGTAGTACGGCTCTAATGCTTCGGCCCTAATACTTCAGTACCTGAAACAACCATGCGCCTGAATATTTCATGATGTCAAGTAACGCGGTACGCTGGAGTCCATGGCCACGCAAAAGACACCCCGAATCGACCCTCTGACCCTGGAGGTCGTCGAACTGATCGGCACGGTCGTGGCCCGCTACCACGAGGAGTACGAGGACGCCGCCGCCGAGCACGCGCTGACCGGTGCGCAGGCGCGGCTGCTGAGCCTGCTGTCGCTGGAGCCGCTGCCCATGCGGCGGCTCGCGCAGCAGCTGAAGTGCGAGCCGTCGAACGTCACCGGGATCGTGGACCGGCTGGAGGCCCGGGGCCTGGTGGAGCGCCGCCCCGACCCGGCCGACCGCCGCGTGAAGCTGGCCGCCGCGACCCCCGAGGGCCGGACGGTGGCCCGGGGGCTGCGCGACTCCCTGAACTTCGCCCGGGAGCCGCTCGCGGGCCTGTCGGAGGAGGAACGGCTCGTACTGCGGGATCTGCTGCGGCGGATGCTGGGGGCGGACGTGCCCGCCGGCTGAGCCGGGGGCTCTACCGCACCAAAGGGGTGGCGGGCGGATGGTCCGGCCACGTGAACGCGTACGCCGGATCCTCTCCCCTGCTCACCCGGACGAAGCGGAGCAGCTCGCGCGCGATGCCCGCGTTGCCCATCGCCCAGCCGGTGAGGGGTTCGAGCGTGCTCGGGTTGGCCCGGTGCTCGAGTTCGGGCCGGTCCTGCGGGTCGGAGTGCGGGACCAGGAAGCCCTCGCGACCGGCTTCGTCGCGGGCCACCACGTCCGCCGCGCCGGCCCGCGCCAGTTCGACCAGGTCCGCGCGGCCGGTCGCCCGGCCGACGGCGGCCAGGGCGTGGACGATGCCCAGGGTGCCGTGGGCGATGTGGTGGAGCCTCGGTTCCCTTCCGTTGCGTATTTCCCAGTGCACACCGGCGCGGGTCTCTTCGGCCGTGCGCAGGTAAGGGGTCGCCGCGAGGAGGGCCAGTTCGGTGTCGCCGGCGGCCAGCGCACCGAGGGCGAACTGTCACGGCGCCAAGGCTGGCATGCGACACCGCCGGCCCGCGACGGTCTCGGGGTCTACGGTGCGGGCCCGTGCGCAGCAGCAAATCGGGCGTTGCCCGCGAGGGGCTACGTGCACCACCACAGGAACCGGTTGCACGTCTCCGACGGCGAGGGATCCGGGGTCGGGGCCGAGGTGGTCGGAGACGTGGTGGCGGGTGCCGAGGTCTCGGGGGCCGAGGTCGACGCGGGGGCCGAGGTGGAGGTGCCCGGGGCCGTGCCCGCGGTGGACGACTGCTCGTCCTTGGTCTTCTTGTCGTCCTTCGCCGAGGCGGACGCGGACGGGGACCCGGAGTCGGACGCCGACGCGGAGGCCTCGGGCGATTCGCCGGCCGAGCTGCCGTCGGAGCCCGCCGTGTCGCTGAGCGGCTGCGCCGTCTCGCCCTTGTCCGAGGACGTCGAACCGTCGGCCGACTTGGCGCCGGCCTCCGCGGCCGGCGTCGGGAGCAGCCCGGGTCCATCGATGCCGAGCTCGGCGAGGCTCAGTCCGCCCGCCGCCAGAACGAAGCCCGCGACGATGAGCAGTGTCCGGCGCCGTCGGCGGCGGTGTGCCGCGGCCTTGCGGTCGCGTCGGCTCGCGCCACCCGGAGCGTCCGGGCCGTCCGGGCCGGCCAGGTCCTCGGGGCCCCTTCCGCGGCTCCGGCCCCGGCCCTGGCTCCGCCGCCGGGCGGCCCGCCCGGGACGGTCCTCCCCGTCGTCGTCCTCGTCGTACAAGGCGTCGGCGTCGGCCGCGTCCGTTTCGGAGCGCCCGTCGGTCTCCTCCGCATGCGTGCGGAGCTCTTCGGCTGGTGCGCCGCACCCCGGGCAGGCAAGGGCGCCATTGAGGTGCCGTCGGCACGGGTCGCAGTAGTCCATGACGCGGGAAGACTAAGTTCCTCACAGGTAACGTTCATAGGCGCAGCTGTGAATGTTGTGTAGTGAACTGGCTGTTCCGGCGTGCCGAGTTGAGACACCCCCGAACATTCCCCGCCATCCTGCGCCCATCGCGTCGAAACCGTTATGTGTTCGACCCATTGACACTCCAGGGGCCACGTCCTTACTGTCACGCCAGCATTTCGAACGTGTGACGAAATTTCGAACAGAGCCGAAGAGCACAGGGGGCAACTGCCGTGCGCATCACGGGAATCAGCACGCACGTGGTCGGGACGCCTTGGCGGAACCTGACGTACGTCCAGGTGCACACCGACGAGGGCATCACCGGAGTCGGCGAGACCCGCATGCTGGGCCACACCGACGCACTGATCGGCTATCTGCGGGAGGCGGAGGCCAATCACATTCTCGGCTCCGACCCATTCGCTGTCGAGGACCTCTTCCGACGGATGAAGTACGGCGACTACGGGCGCGCCGGTGAGATCGTGATGTCCGGCATCGCGGTCATCGAGATGGCCTGCTGGGACATCAAGGGCAAGGCCCTCGGAGTGCCGGTGTGGCAGCTGCTGGGCGGCAAGGTCACCGACAAGGTCAAGGCCTACGCCAACGGCTGGTACACCACCGAGCGGACCCCGGAGGCCTATCACAAGGCCGCGCAGGAGGTCGTCGCCCGGGGCTACAAGGCCCTCAAGATCGACCCCTTCGGGACCGGGCACTTCGAGCTCGACCACGAGGCCACCCTCTACTCCGTCTCGCTCATCGAGGCCGTGCGCGACGCGATCGGTCCCGAGGCCGAGCTGATGCTGGAGATGCACGGCCGCTTCTCCCCCTCCACCGCCGTCCGGCTCGCCCGCGAGCTGGCGCCCTTCAAGCCCGCCTGGCTGGAGGAGCCGGTGCCGCCGGAGAACCTGAAGGCGCTGGAGAAGGTGGCCGCCAAGGTCGACATCCCGGTCGCCACCGGTGAGCGCATCCACGACCGCGTCGAGTTCCGCGAGCTCTTCGAGAGCCAGGCGGTCGACATCATCCAGCCCGACGTCGGTCACATCGGCGGCATCTGGGAGACCAGGAAGCTGGCCGCGACCGCCGAGGCGCACTACGTGCTCGTCGCCCCGCACAACGTGGGCGGGCCCGTCCTCACCGCGGCCTCCCTCCAGGTCGGCTTCAGCTCGCCGAACTTCAAGATCCTGGAGCACTTCAACGACTTCGCGGACGCGGACATCAAGAAGGTCGTGAAGGGCGCGCCGCAGGTCGTCGACGGCTACTTCCAGCTGTCCCACGAGCCCGGGCTCGGCGTGGAGCTGGACGTCGACGCGGCGGCCGAGTTCCCGCAGCAGCAGGCCCGCTTCGACCTGTGGGCGGACGGCTGGGAGCAGCGCAAGCCGAAGGGGTCGGAGTGAGCACCGCGGTCGTCATCGAGGCGCCGGGCGAGCACCGGCTGATCCCGCACGAGCCCCGGCGGCCGGAAGCGGGCGAGGCGCTCGTCCGCGTCCACGCCGTCGGCATCTGCGGCAGCGACCGCGAGGTGTACCAGGGCAACCGGCCCGACGGGTACGTCCGTTACCCGCTCACCCCCGGGCACGAGTGGTCCGGGACGGTCGAGGAGGTGGGCACCGGGGTCCCGTCGACCCTGGTCGGCCGCAAGGTCGTCGGCGAGGGCTTCCGCAACTGCCAGGTCTGCGACCGCTGCCACGCGGGCGAGACAACGTTGTGCACGGCGGGGTACGAGGAGACCGGCTTCACCCAGCCGGGCGCGATGGCGACCACGCTGACGCTGCCGGCCCGGCTGCTCCATGTCCTGCCGGACGACGCCGATCTGACGGCCGCCGCCCTGCTGGAGCCGGCCGCCTGCATCGCGGCCGCCGCCCTCAAGGCGAACGCCCGGCCCGGCGAGCGGGTGGCGGTGGTCGGTACCGGCACGCTCGGGATGTTCGCCGTGCAGTTCCTGAAGGCGGGCTCCCCGGCCGAGCTGCTCGTGGTGGGCACCCGGCCGGACCGCGAGAAGCTCTCCAGGGACTTCGGCGCCACCGACTTCCGTACCCGCGACCAAGAACTCCCCGACGACTTCGACGTCGTCATCGAGACCGCCGGGTCCGCGTCCGCCGCGCGCACCTCCGCCTCCCTGCTCCGGCGCGGCGGACGTCTCGTCCTGACGGGGATCCCGGCGGCGGGTGCCGAGGGGCTCGACCCCACCGATCTCGTCGTACGGCAGCTGGAGGTGCACACCGTGTTCGGGGCGCCGCCGGAGGCCTGGGCGCACGCGGTGCGGGTGTTCGGCGCGGGGCTGCTGAACCCGTCGCCGCTGGTCACGCACGAGCTGCCGCTCGCCGAGTTCCCCGAGGCCATCGAGCTGGTGGGGTCCGGCGATCCCAAGGTCGGAAAGGTCCTTCTGCGTCCATGAGCCGGGTACGTCCGCGCCCCTGAGCCGTACGCCGGTACGGACGTCCTGACACTCCGTACCGGCGTACACCCACCGATACGAACCATGTCCGAAATATCGAACGCGAAGGACCAGCTAGTGACCGACGCCTCCCCTACGGCAGCCCGTCGACCCGGTGAGCAGGCGCTCGCCGCGCTCGGCCTGGGCGCGCCCGACCTCTCCCCCGCCGACGCCTCGCCGCACACCTTCCCGGGAGGCGGCCGCTGGCGCATCGAGGTTCCCTCCGTCGAGGGGCCCGAGGCGCTGGGCGTGGTCCTCAAGGAGTCCTCGCGGCTCGATGTGCCGATCCACCGGATAAGCCAGGGCAGCGGCGTCTGGATGCTGACCGACGCCGAGATCACCGAGATGGTCGAGGCCACCGGTGAACGCGACATCGAACTCTGCCTGTTCACCGGGCCGCGCGGCACCTGGGACATCGGCGCCTCCGTGCGCACCGACTCGCGTGGCGCCGGACTGCGCGCCCGGGGTCACGACGCGGTCGCCGGGTGCGTCGAAGACGCCGTCCGCGCGACGGAGCTGGGCGTCAAGTGCCTCCTCGTCGCCGACGAGGGCGTGCTGTGGACGCTGCACCGGGCCCGTGTCGCCGGGATCATCCCGGCCGACACGACCCTCAAGGTCTCGGCGCTGATCGGCCCGGTCAACCCGGCCGCCTACGCCGTGTACGAGAACCTCGGCGCCGACTCGGTCAACGTACCGAGTGATCTGACGCTCGATCACCTCACCGAGATCCGGCGGGTTTCCGCCGCCCCCATGGACATGTACATCGAGGCCCCCGACGACCTCGGCGGGTACGTGCGGATGTACGAGGTCGCCGAGCTGATCCGGCGCGGCGCACCGCTGTATCTGAAGTTCGGCCTGTCCAAGGCCCCCGGGATCTACCCGTACGGCCACCACATGCGGGACCTGACCCTGAACACGGCCCGGGAGAGGGTGCGGCGCGGCCGGCTCGCCCTGGACCTGCTGGCGCGGCACGGAGCGGACGGCGACATGGCGCCGCTCGGCACCCGGCTGCCCGGCGATCTCAAGCGATTCGACACTGCCTCATAACGTTCGAACAAACCCCCTTCACACAAGACCACACAGCCGCGCAGAATCCCACATACCTCTTCTCGGTCTCTCCCTCGTACGGCTCCCGGAGCACGCCAGTATCGCGAGACCGAACCGGTCCAAGACATCAAGGATGATGATCATGCGTAACCGCAGAGCCGCCATCGCCGCCATAGCCGGTGCAGCCTCCCTCGCCCTCACCCTGTCCGCCTGCGGTCAGAGCAGCGACGGCGGCAGCAAGGACACCTCCAGCGACACCAAGGGCGCCACGATCGGCATCTCGATGCCGACCAAGTCCTCCGAGCGCTGGATCGGCGACGGAAACAACGTGGTCAAGAACCTTGAGGCGAAGGGCTACAAGACCAAGTTGGCCTTCGGCGAGGACGACCCGGACCAGCAGGTCTCGCAGATCGAGAACATGATCACCCAGGGCGTGAAGGCCCTGATCATCGCGGCCATCGACAACAAGTCGATGAACAACGTGCTCCAGCAGGCCGCCGACGCCCACATCCCGGTGATCTCCTACGACCGCCTGATCCTCGGCAGCAAGAACGTCGACTACTACGCGTCGTTCGACAACTCGAAGGTCGGCGAGCTCCAGGGCAACTACATCCTGCAGAAGCTCGGTCTCGCGGACGGCTCCAAGAAGGGCCCGTTCAACATCGAGCTCTTCGCCGGCTCGAACGACGACAACAACACGAAGTACTTCTTCGGCGGCGCGATGAAGGTCCTCCAGCCGTACATCGACAAGAAGCAGCTCGTCGTCAAGTCCGGCCAGACCGCGCTGAACCAGGTCACCACCCTGCGCTGGGACGGCGGCACCGCCCAGAAGCGCATGGACGACATCCTGACCTCGGCGTACAAGAGCGCCCGGGTCGACGCGGTGCTCTCGCCCTACGACGGCATCTCCATCGGCATCCTCTCCTCGCTGAAGTCGGACGACTACGGCTCCTCCAGCAAGCCGCTGCCCGTCGTCACCGGTCAGGACGCCGAACTCGCCTCGGTGAAGTCGATCATCGCGGGCGAGCAGACGCAGACCGTCTACAAGGACACCCGCCAGCTGGCGAAGGTGGCCTCGAACATGGTCGACGCGGCCCTCAAGGGCAAGAAGCCCGAGATCAACGACGACAAGACGTACGACAACGGCACCAAGGTCGTCCCCGCCTACCTGCTGCAGCCGGTGAGCGTCGACAAGACGAACTACGAGAAGGAGCTCGTCGCCACGGGCTACTACAAGGACAGCGACCTCAAGTAACCGCCGCCCCCTACTGATTGGAAGGCACGACCATGGCGGGACCCGTCCTGGAAATGCGCTCGATCGTCAAGACCTTTCCCGGCGTCAAGGCGCTGTCGGACGTCACACTGACCGTCCAACAGGGCGAGGTCCACGCCATCTGCGGTGAGAACGGCGCCGGCAAGTCGACCCTGATGAAGGTCCTCTCCGGCGTCCACCCGCACGGGAGTTACGAAGGAGACATCCTCTTCGAGTCGGAGGTCTGCTCGTTCAAGGACATCAGGGCCAGTGAGCACCGCGGCATCGTGATCATCCACCAGGAGCTGGCCCTGGTGCCGTACCTCTCCATCGCGGAAAACATCTTCCTCGGCAACGAGCACGCCACGCGCGGGCTCATCAGCTGGACCGACACGCTGCGGCACGCCTCCGAGCTGCTGCGGCGGGTCGGGCTCGACGAGAACCCGAACACCCGGGTCGCCGACATCGGCGTGGGCAAGCAGCAGCTCGTCGAGATCGCCAAGGCGCTGTCGAAGAAGGTGAAGCTGCTCATCCTGGATGAGCCGACGGCCGCCCTGAACGACGAGGACAGCGGCAAACTCCTCGATCTCATCCTGGAGTTGAAGACCCAGGGCATCACCTCGATCATCATCTCCCACAAGCTGAACGAGATCGAGCGGGTCGCGGACTCGGTGACCATCCTGCGCGACGGGCGGACCATCGAGACGCTCGACGTGAAGGCCCCGGAGACCACCGAGGACCGGATCATCAGCGGAATGGTCGGCCGCGACCTGGAACACCGCTTCCCGGACCGGACACCGCACGAGCCGGAGGCGGGCTCCGCGCCCGCCCTGGAGATCCGCGACTGGACCGTGTTCCACCCGATCGACCAGCAGCGCAAGGTCGTTGACGATGTGTCGATTTCCGTGCGGCGCGGGGAGATCGTCGGGATCGCCGGGCTCATGGGCGCCGGCCGCACCGAACTGGCGATGAGCGTCTTCGGGCGCACCTACGGCCGGTACGCGGGCGGCACGGTGCTCAGGGACGGCAAGGAGATCCGTACCAAGACCGTGCCCGAGGCGGTCGGACACGGGATCGCGTACGTCACCGAGGACCGCAAGCACTACGGCCTCAACCTCATCGACACCATCAACCGCAACATCTCGCTCAGTGCCCTGGGCAAGGTCGCCAGGCGCGGGGTCGTCGACGAGCACGAGGAGCGGAAGGTCTCCGAGGGCTTCCGCAAGTCCATGAACATCAAGGCGCCGACCGTCTTCGAGCCGGTGGGCAAGCTGTCGGGCGGCAACCAGCAGAAGGTCGTCCTCAGCAAGTGGATCTTCGCGGGCCCCGAGGTGCTGATCCTCGACGAGCCGACCCGCGGAATCGACGTGGGCGCCAAGTTCGAGATCTACACGGTCATCGACAAGCTGGCGGCCGAGGGCAAGGCGGTCGTCTTCATCTCCTCCGAGCTGCCGGAGCTGCTCGGTATGTGCGACCGCATCTACACGATGGCCGCGGGACGGCTGACGGGTGAGTTCTCGCGGGCGGAGGCCTCGCAGGAAACGCTGATGCGTCAGATGACGAAGGACAAAGAGGTAACGCGATGAGCACGGATGTGACCGCCAAGACGCCGGCCCCGGCGCCGCCCGGCAAGAGCGGATCGGCCTCGGGCGAGGGCCTGCTTCAGCTGATGCTGGACGGCATGCGCCGCAACATGCGGCAGTACGGCATGCTGTTCGCCCTCGGCCTGATCGTGGTGCTGTTCGCCGTGTGGACCAACGGCGACCTGCTGCTGCCGCGCAACGTCTCCAACCTGGTGCTGCAGAACAGCTACATCCTGATCCTCGCGATCGGCATGATGCTCGTCATCATCGCGGGCCACATCGACCTGTCGGTCGGCTCGCTGACGGCGTTCGTGGGCGCGATGGGCGCCGTACTGATGGTCAACCACGACATCTCCTGGCCGATCGCGCTGGTGATGTGTCTGGCCATCGGCGGGGCCGCGGGCGCCGCGCAGGGCTTCCTCATCGCGTATCTCGGCATACCGTCGTTCATCGTGACCCTGGCGGGCATGCTGACCTTCCGCGGTCTGACCGAGATCTTCCTCAAGGGCCAGACGATCGGCCCGTTCCCGGACGGTCTGCAGAAGGTCGCCAACGGCTTCCTGCCCGAGGTCGGCCCGAACACGAACTACCACAACCTCACACTGCTGCTCGGCATCGGTCTGATCGCGTTCGTGGTGTTCCAGGAGGTCCGCGACCGCAAGCGGCAGCAGGAGTTCTCGCTCGACATCCTGCCCAGGAACCTCTTCCTCCTGAAGCTCGTCGCGCTGATCGCCGCCGTGCTCACCGTCACCATGCTGCTCGCCAGCTACAAGGGTGCTCCGGTGGTCCTGCTGATCCTCGGCGTCCTGGTCGCCGGCTTCGGCTACCTGATGCGCAACGCGGTCATCGGCCGGCACATCTACGCGATCGGCGGCAACCTCCCGGCGGCCAAGCTGTCGGGTGTGAAGGACAAGAAGGTCACCTTCCTGGTCTTCCTGAACATGGGCATGCTCGCGGCCCTGGCGGGTCTGGTCTTCGCCGCCCGCTTCAACGCGGCCTCGCCCAAGGCCGGTCTGAACTTCGAACTGGAAGCGATCGCGGCCTCGTTCATCGGCGGCGCGTCGATGAGCGGCGGCGTGGGCACGGTCCTCGGCGCGATCATCGGTGGTCTCGTCCTGGGCGTGCTGAACAACGGTATGAACCTCGTCGGCATCGGCACCGACTGGCAGCAGGTCATCAAGGGCCTGGTGCTCCTGGCGGCGGTCGGCTTCGACGTGTGGAACAAGCGCAAGGTCGGTTCGTAAGTCAGCTCGGGCCCCGCCGGCAAGCCGGCGGGGCCCATCCTTTATGGGAGCCGCTAGATGGAACTGAACAGACGCACGGTCATCGCAGGCGCCGCGGCGGCAGGGATAGCCGCCACCACGCTCGGCGGTACGGCACACGCCTCGGGAGGCAGGAAGCCGGTGAAGGAGCTCTTCGGGAAGCTCGCGGACGGCACGAAGATCTACCGCTGGTCGCTGGAGAACGGCGGCACCAAGCTCAAGGTCCTGTCCTACGGCGGCATCGTCCAGTCCCTGGAGATCCCCGACCGGCACGGCAAGTACAAGAACGTCTCCCTGGGCTTCGACAACATCGAGGACTACGTCGCCAAGACCCCGTACTTCGGCGCGCTGATCGGCCGTTACGGAAACCGCATCGGCAAGGGCCAGTTCACCCTCGACGGCACGAGCTACCAGCTCTCCGTCAACGACGGTGTGAACAGCCTGCACGGCGGGGTCAAGGGCTTCGACAAGCACGTGTGGGACGTCGAGGGCTTCACCAAGGGCTCCGACGTGGGCCTGCACCTGTACTACACGAGCATCGACGGCGAGATGGGCTACCCCGGAACGCTCAAGGTGAAGGTCAC
Source organism: Streptomyces sp. NBC_00775 (assembly GCF_036347135.1). Taxonomy (NCBI): domain Bacteria; kingdom Bacillati; phylum Actinomycetota; class Actinomycetes; order Kitasatosporales; family Streptomycetaceae; genus Streptomyces; species Streptomyces sp. NBC_00775. The sequence goes on along the minus strand of NZ_CP108938.1, from coordinate 7,461,915 downwards.
CTACACCCTCACCAAGCACGGCGACTGGCGCCTCGACTACGAGGCCACCACCGACAAGGCCACCGTCGTCAACCTCACCAGCCACGTCTACTGGAACCTGGCGGGCGAGGGCAGCGGCTCGATCTACGACCACGAGCTGAAGATCGCCGCGGCCCGCTACACCCCCGTCGACTCCGGCCTGATCCCCACCGGTGAGCTGGCCAAGGTCGCGGGCACCCCCTTCGACTTCCGCCACGCCAAGACGGTCGGTGAGGACATCCGGATCGCCAACCAGCAGCTGCTGTACGGCAAGGGCATCGACCACAACTGGGTCCTCGACAAGGGCATCACGGGCAAGCCCGAGCATGTCGCGACGCTGCGCGACCCGTCCTCCGGCCGCACCCTGAAGATCGCGACGACCGAACCGGGCCTGCAGTTCTACTCGGGCAACTTCCTCGACGGCACGCTCGTCGGAACCGGCGGCCACATCTACCGCCAGGGCGACGCGCTGTGCCTGGAGACCCAGCACTTCCCGGACTCGCCGAACGAGCCGTCGTTCCCGTCGACCGTGCTCCGGCCGGGGCAGACGTACCGGACGACGACGGTGCACTCGTTCGGCGCGTGACGCTCTGAAGTAGCCCTTCACAGCCAGTTCACAATTTCCGCACGAATTCACAGCCGTTGAACAGCGCCACCTCCGTATCCGTATAGAAGGGCGGCCCGTGCTCCCCCGCACGGGCCACCCAAAGCGGAGGGCCCGTCCTCCCCAGCGGGCCCGCCCTATACGGAGGTTCCATGGCCGGCAATGTCACCTCGCTCTTTCGCGGCACTGCGGCGCACAGCCCCTCGATGGCCGCACTGACGCGGGAGGGTGACGGGGCCGGTCCCGTGGACTTCTGCATCCCCTGCAATCCGTACTTCCCCACGCCCGCGATGTTCGACGAACTGGCGGGCCGGCTGCGCGAGATCATCACGTACTACCCGAGCAGCGCCGACACCATCACGGCCGAGCTGTGCTCGCTGCTCCAACTCCCGCCGCAGTGCGTCGCGATGGGCAACGGTTCGACCGAACTCATCACCTGGATCGACCACTTGCTGGTCCGGGAGTCCCTCGCGATACCCGTCCCCACGTTCGGCCGCTGGACCGACCAGCCGATGGAGACCGGCAAGCGGGTCGACATGTTCCCGCTCCAGGAGTCCACCGGCTTCGCCCTCGACCTCGCCCAGTACGCCGACTTCATCCGCGCCCGTGGCACCCGTGTCGCCGTCATCTGCAACCCGAACAACCCCGACGGCGGCTTCATCCCGCGCCAGTCGCTCATCCAGTTCATGGACGCGATGGCCGACCTGGACCTGATCGTCATCGACGAGTCGTTCCTGGAGTTCGCCGACGCGGAGCACGAGCCGAGCGTCGTCGAGGACGCCGTGATGCGGCCCAACGTCATCGTGCTGCGCAGCCTCGGCAAGAACTTCGGACTGCACGGCATCCGCTTCGGCTATCTCGTCGCCAACCCGGCCCTGGCGGGCAAGGTCCGCGCCATGCTGCCCAAGTGGAACCTCAACTCCTTCGCGGAGTATGTGGTGTTCATGCTCAAGGAACACGGCCAGGAGTACATGCAGAGCCTGCACATGGTCCGCCGCGACCGGCTCGACATGGCCCAACAGCTCTCCACGCTGCCCGGCCTCACGGTCTACCCGTCGCAGGGCAACTTCCTCTTCGTGCGCCTCCCCGTGGGCGCCGAAGGCACCGTGGTCCGGGACCGACTGCTCACCGAGCACCGGATCCTGGTCCGCGAGTGCGGCAACAAGATCGGTTCGTCCAGCCGCTTCCTGAGACTCGTGGTGCGCCCCCAGGTGGATGTGCGACGCCTGGTGTCCGGCCTGGAACAGGTGCTCTACGGGACCAGGAGGGGAGCCGCCGTACCCGAGCTGGGCACAGGGACCAGCTACAGCTCGGGTACGGCGGCGGTGGACCGCCTGGTCAGTGCCACGAACGGAGCGGGCATGCAGGGGCTCGCCGCGCAGGCGGCCGCGTGGCCGGGCCCTGCCGCGGTACAGCCCGCGCAGATGCCCGCACAGATGCCGTCGCAGATGCCCTCACAGATGCCGAGCCTGCCGGCCCCGCAGCCGGCGGCGGCGGTGTCGAACTTCCCCACCCCCCAGCCCGCGGCGATGTCCAGCTTCCCGCCCGCGCAGCCCGCGGGGGTGTCGAACTTCCCCACCCCGCAGCCCACCGCCTGGCCTGCCGCGGCACAGGCACCCGGAGCCATGCCCACACCGGCCCCGGCACCGACACAGGCACGGCCGCCGGCACCGGCACCGCCCGGGGCCATGCCCGGTATGGCGCAGGCGCCCGCCGCCGGGCTGGGCGCCGCCGGAGGCCTGACGGCGGCCCAGGTCCGAGGCCGTACCCAGCCGGAACCGCAACCGCAGCCCCAGCAGCCGACCGGCTGGCCGGCCGTGGGAGCCCTGCTGTACGGCCAGGCGGGCTGAGCAGGCCCGGCAGGCTCGGCCATCTCAATAGGCGACGGGCCACCCACTGCTCCAGTTCAGCAGGTTGATCCCGAGCTTGGGTGTCCCGCTGTCGTTGCCGTCGTAGTAGTGATAGACGATCAGGTCCCCGTCCGAGTCCGAGTCCGCCATGATGGACTGCCCGCCGGGCCCGATGACGCTGCCGTGCGACTCCAGCACAGCCGTGCCGCCATTGCTCATCATGGCGACGCCGTTCTGGTCGTAGTACGGCCCGGTGACACTCGTGGCCCGCCCCACCTTGACCTTGTACGTCGAACTGGTCCCCTGACAGCAGACGTCGTACGAGGCGAACAGGTAGTAGTAGCCGTTCCGTTTGACGATGTACGGCGCCTCGACCGCCTTGGTCCCGGTGGGCCGCGAGGCGAGGGAGTACCGCGTCGTGTTGGTGGAGAGCTGCTTCCCGGTCGACGGGTCGATCTGGATCATCTTGATGCCGGTCCACCAACTGCCGAAGGACAGCCACCACTTGCCGTCGTCGTCCACGAAGAGGTTCGGGTCGATGGCGTTGTAGTCGCTGGAGCTGGTGGACGTGTAGACGATCCCGTAGTCGCTCCAGGAGCCCGGCAGCCCGGTCGTCGAACCGGCCAGGCCGATGGCCGACGTGTTCGACCCGAAGGTCGAAACGGCGTAGTACATCAGGTACTTGCCGCCGTGGTACGAGATGTCGGGCGCCCAGGCCTCGGTCGCATACGTCGACCACCAGCTCGGCTTGGTGGTGAACGCGTCGCTGCCCGCGGTGAACGCGGTCCGGTCCGTGGAGGTCTTGTAGCTCAGGCCGCCACCGGTGGCGTACAGCAGATACCGCCCGGACGAGGTGCGGATCATCGTCGGGTCGTGCACGACGACGGACCCGGTGACGGTGCCGGGGTTGGGGTAGGCGCTCGCGGTGCCCGGGATCAGGGCGAGCAGGATCGCCGCGGGGACGGCGAGGAGTGCGGTTCTGCGGGAGGTGCGGCTCACGCGGACTTCCTCCTGTTCGAGGTTCTGACTGTTCGGGATCTGGCCGTTCGGGATCTGGCCGTTCGGGATCTGGCCGTTCGGGTCCGATTGTTCGAGATTCTGAACGCTGGTCATGACTTCGAACGGGACCGTAGAATCGAAGCGCTTCCGCGTCAACGCTTCTGACACACCCGACTCCCGTCACGCGCCCGCAATTTCGGGCCAATCGCGTCACATCACCGGAACCAAAACGCAACCGCCACGGCCCTGTGCGCCGTCTCCCGCCCGGCCTACGATCGACGCGCATCGTCTACGCGCGTCATGGGTGGCTGAAACAGAGGTGATGGCCGTGCCCCGCAGAGCCCGGATCATGGTGACGATGGCGGCCGTGCTGGGCCTCACGGTGGGCGTGAGCGGCTGCGGCGCGGACACGACGGCGGACGCGGAGAGCATCACGCTGACCGTCGTCGCGACGAACTACGGCGATAGCGTCCACAAGAACTCGCTGGGCTACTGGGACCGGGTCGCACTCGCCTTCCAGTCCTCCCACCCGGGCATTCGCGTGGTGGCGAAGGTCTACCCCGCCGACACCGTCGACGCGAAGGTCGCCGAGCTGGTGAAGCGGGGCAAGGCGCCCGACATCGTGCAGACCGGCAGCTACGCCGAGTACGCGTCCAAGGGCCTGCTCTACTCGGCGGACGAACTGCTCTCCATCCCCGTCCAGGCCGGTTTCGTGCCGAGCCTCGCCCAGGCCGGGGAAGCACAGAACGCCCAGTACGGGCTGCCGTTCACCGCGAGCACCCGGCTGCTCTACTACAACAAGGACCTGTTCCAGCAGGCGGGCCTCAAGCCGCCCACCACCTGGCAGGAACTCCTCGTCGCCGCAAGGGTGTTGAAGGCGCAGGGCGTGAAGTACCCGATCGCCGTACCGCTCGGGCCCGAGGAGGCGGAGGCCGAGACACTGATGTGGCTGCTGGCCGGGGAGGGCGGATACACCGACGACGCCGGCAGCTACGACTTCACCGCCGACGCCAATGTGTCGACACTGAACTGGCTGAAGTCGAACCTCGTCGCGGAAGGGCTCACGGGCCCGGTCGCACCGGGCAAGCTGAACGGCAGCCGGGCGCTGAAGGCCTTCGTCGACGGCGACGCGGCGATGGTGAACGCCCCGCTCTCCCTGATGCGGCAGATCGAGGACTCGACGCTGAACGTGCCCTACGGCACCGTCCCGCTGCCGAGCCGCACCGGCAAGACCGTACCGACCATGGGCACCGCCGACTGGACGATCGCCTTCAAACAGCGCGGGCACCGCGAACAGGTCGGCCAGTTCCTCGACTTCCTGTACGGCGACAAGTACGTCACCGAACAGGCCGCCGAGTACCAGCTGCTGCCCGTCACCGTGACGGCCAGCAACGCCATGCGCGCCGACAAGCGCTACCGCAGCCTCTGGAACGGCCTGGACACACTGACGAACATGGACCTCTACCCGCTCTCCGACACCAACTGGGCGCGGGTGGCGACGGCGATCAGATCGAAGATCGGCGCGTCCGTGAAACCGGGCGGCGACCCCGAGGCCGTACTGGCGTCGATCGCGAAGACGGCGCGCTGAGCGACGTCAGCGGTCGTGGTCCGTGCTCGTGTCACTGCTCGGGCCAGTGCTCGGGTCAGTGGTCGTTCTCCAGGTGCAGCTTGAGGAGATCGATGCCGTAGTCACCGCCGTTGGGCGTGCGGATGATGGTGTGGATGTGCTCCTGGGACGGCGTTCCGCCACCCATGCCCATGCCGCCGCCCGGACCTCCGGCGTTGGAGCTCGCGCTCGCGCTGGCGCTCGGGCTCGCGGAGGAGTCACCCTTGTAGAAGAGCGGGGCCTGCGCGTCGTACTCGATGAGCACGACCGGACTGTGGATCCGGTAGTAGAAGGCGGAGTCGTCCTCCGTCTCGCCCATCCAGAAGAAGTACGTGTCGTCGAGGTGCTTCTCCACCTCGGTCATCTTGACATCGGCGTGGCCCTCGTTCATGTAGCCGATGTACACCCGGGCCAGGTCGAGCAGCTTCTCCTGCTGCGCGGAGGTGAGTTCGGAGCCCTTCAGACCCTCGTAGGCGAGCTTGAGGTTGTCCTGGCCGGCACCGGCCTTCATGTCCTCGTTGCCGTTCGACTGCGAGGAGACCGCCTTCTTGAGCTGCGCCGCGGTGAGGGAGCGGATCATGGTTAGACCGACCGTGGTCTCCGGCTTGAAGAGGGTGATCTTCTCGCCTTTGTACGTGCCCGTCGTGGGCTCCGAGCCCATGAAGGTCGGCGTCATCACGACCTGGTCGCCCAGGACGAAGTAGTTGATGGCGACGTGGTGACCCTCGTACTGGAAGCCCCACGGCTTCGTGGTCGACGGGGTGCCCATGAAGGTGAAGAAGTAGTGGCCCTCGGTCAGGGTCTTCTGGTTGCCGCCGTTGGAGTCGCCCAGGAACGCGTTGAGCTTCATGATGCCGCGGGTCTGGGTGAGACCGTCGGCGGACAGGGCCTCGCCGAGCAGCGCGTAGCCGAGGTTGCGCTTCTTCTCCGTCAGGTCGCCCATGCGGACGCCCTTGCGGTCGTAGCCGTCGACGTTGCTCCACGCCGTCCACTCGTCGGCGTCGATGTCGAAGGTGCAGGACTTGCGCTCCTTCGTGGAGAGCCCGTCCAGGAACTTCTGCGCCGCCTTGACCAGCGCGTCCGTGGAGACGTCCGTGGAGTGGATCGTGTACAGGTCGTCGACGACGGTGCCGTCGGCGGTGACGCCCTTGACGTCCGCGTACTTGATCTGCGAGGCCCCGGGGCCCATGCCGCCCCCTCCACCGCCGCCGGGTCCGCCGGAGGGCATGCCGCTGGGGGCGCCGGAGGACGAGGCGGAACTCGCCGTGTCGGAGGAGTCCGAGGAGCAGCCGGTCATGGTCGCCACGGCGGCCACACCACCGGCGAGCAGCGCCTTGTTCATGAACCAGCGGCGGCTGCGCTCGGCTTCGGGGGTTCGGGGTCGGTGTCCGTGCATACCTGCCAACGTCCCGCACCAACCTGAAGCGAACCTGAAGCGATCCCCGGCCGCCTGACCAGGGACAGCCACCCCGGCAGATCGATCTCGGCCCGCACGGTCTTGCCGGGCGGCTCCCGGTCCAGCACCTCCCACCGATCGGCGAGCGCCTCGACGAGAACGAGCCCGCGCCCGGCCTCGGCGAGAGCTTCCGGCTGCCGTACGTCACCGGGCCCCGGCGGCCGGCACCCAGTGCGCGTGTCCGTGACCTCGACACGGAGACTGCCGGTGACCAGGGAGAGCCGTAACTCGAAATCCCGGCCAGGCACGCGCCCATGCGTCACCGCGTTGGCGGCCAGCTCGGCGACGATCATGGCGGCGGTGTCGGAGGCGTCGGAGCCGTGCGGGATGCCCCAGACGTGCAGCTGGTTCAGGGCGAGGTGCCGGGCGAGACGGGCGCCGCGTGGGGTGGCACTGAGACGCTGACTGAACATACGTACGGTAACCGGGTGTTGGGGGGTGGGCGGTGCGGTCATGCCCCCAATCTGGCGGTGAGCACGGGCACTTCACCAGGTCGGCGCCGCGTACGCTGCGGCAGCGTACGCGGTCACGGGCTGGACAGTACTCGTCACTAGCCGTAACCATGTGCGCGGGAGGTGACCGCCGTGGTCGATGGCTTGGTGGGGACGGGTGGGGAGCCAGAGTCGTCCGACAGCTTGCGGACGTTCGGCGCGGTGGTCCAGGCGCTGCGGGAGCACGCGGGGCTGAGCCGGGAGGAGTTCGGGGCGCTGGTCCGGTTCTCGAAGCACACGGTGGCTTCTGTCGAGCAGGGGCGGAGGATGCCGGATCCGGAGTTTGTGGAGCGGGCGGAGGCGGTGCTGGGGAACACGGGGGCCTTACGGAAGGCTGCGCGGCATCTGGGGCGGCAGCCGGGGTTGGCGGCGTGGTTCAGGCGGTGGGCCGCGATGGAGGCGCTGGCGATCACGCTGTACACGTATGAGTGCCGGTTGATTCCGGGGTTGTTGCAGACGGAGGCGTATGCGCGGACGTTGTTCACGAACCAGCTGCCTCCGCTGAACGACGAGCAGATCGAGGCACAGTGGGTAGCGCGCGCGGAGCGGCAACGGCTGCTGCGGGAGCGGCCGAACACGGCGTTCGGCTTCATCCTGGAGGAGGGGCTGTTCCTGCGGCGCACGGGCGGGGTGGACGTCACGCGGGAGCTCATCGACCACATCTTGGCAATCGCCGAGCTGCGAAACGTAGAGATCCAGGTCATGCCGCAGGTACGGGAGACGCATGCGGGGCTCGACGGTCCCATGCAGCTGCTGGAGACCCCGGAAAACAACTGGTTCGCCTACTGCGAGGGACAGCGAGGCGGCCTGCTCATCTCCGATTCGAAGGAGGTCAGCGTCCTCCAGAGGCGGTATGCCAGGATGCGCTCACAGGCTCTCACTCTCGAAGACTCCGTGAGCCTGTTGCAGCGGATGCGAGGAGCGTTATGAGCACCAGCGACCTGGCCTGGTTCAAATCGAGCTACAGCAGCGGCGGTTCTGGGGACTGCGTCGAAGTCGCCCTCGCCTGGCGCAAGTCGAGCTACAGCAGCGGCGGCGACGGCGACTGCGTCGAAGTAGCAGCGACCCCCTCCACCATCCACATCCGCGACTCCAAGAACACCCAGGGCCCCCAGCTCGCCCTCTCCCCCACCGCCTGGGGCGACTTCCTCACGTACGCCACCAAGTGACCGTAGGGGCCACTCGCTTCTTTGGCAGTGTCGTGCTTCCACGGCCCGCATCAAGGGCGCTTCGCGTCGCCTTCGGCGATGGCCCTCCGGGCCACCCTTGACCCGGGCCGCTCCAGCACGGGTTAGAAGCGAGCGAGCGGCCCGAAAAAGCGGGGGTCCCGCGGGGTTTGCGATCGGGTCGGCTACGTCCTCGACCGGGGTTGGCGGGCGCGGCCGCGCCTCGGGGGCACGCCGAGTCGGCTCAGCGGCTGACCGCAGCAGGCGCGATTGGCAGATCTGTTCCACTGCCAGGCATGACAGGTCAAGGCAGGGAAGGGGTGATGGCTGCACGGACTGGCACTGATCGGCCAATCACTGCCCGAGCCGCCCGAATCGCCCGAGCTGACCGAGCTGCCTGACATACCGTCCCCGCCTGCCCACGGTTGCCGAACCCACCCACTCGCTCAGCCACACACCCACCCACTCACCGCAAGCCGCTGAGCCGACCCGGCGTGCCCCCGAGGCGCGGTGGCGCCCGCAGCCCCCGGTCGAGGACGTAGCCGACCCGATCGCAAACGTGCCCTGGCCACCCGCTTTTCCGGGCCGCTCGCTCGCTTCTAACCCGTGCTGGAGCGGGCCGAGTCAAGGGTGGCCCGGAGGGTCATCGCCGAAGGCGACGCGTAGCGCAGCGGAGCGCCCTTTACTCGGCTCGCGGAAGCACGACACTGCCGAAGAAGCGAGTGGCCCAACGGTTCCCCGAGGCTCGGGCGATTTCGACCAAACACCTCGAGCTATATGGGGATTTGGGCCATGCTCAGGTGAGGTCTGCATCAGGGACTGCCGGCAGAGGGGGGCTCGATGGCGGCGAATGAGGAAGAGGAAGCGGAAGCGGGCGAGGGACGGGACGTTCTCGAACCGCAGGACGCGCTGGAGACCGGTGTTGATCCACGCGGGGCGGTGGGGGACGAACCTGTCACCTACCGGGCCTCCGTTGCCGGTTTCCCGGCCCGGGGTGACGGGCGCAGGCATGGAGAGTCCAGCCACTCGTCGGGCGTCGTCGACGGCCCGCAGCAGTCACCGGAGGGGTGAGGGCGTGGGCCTGACCATCAGCAACCGGTACTCGGCGCGCGTCTATGTCGCGATCGGGTTCTCGGACGACTCCTGCCCGAACAACACGGGGCCGCACATCATGGGTTGGTGGGGCATAGACCCGGGCGGCTCCGCACTCGTCTACGCCAATGACGTGAACGAATACAGCCCGATGTGGTTGTACGTGGCCGAGGCGGTGGACGGAGTGGTCTGGGCCGGTCAGCATGCCGCCCAGGTACCGAATGAGGCGTTCAACCGGTGCTGGAGCCCAGGAATATCGGGCGGCTATGCACGAGGCTTCCGCGAACTCTACGTAGGCGACAACGAGGACTACACCCTCACCCTCACGCGATGAGGCTCAGGGGGCCCAGGGCAGTCGTACGGCCTCGATCTCGGTGTCGTTCAGGAGGGCTTCGACGAGGGGTGCGGGGCCGGCCACCTTGGTGGCCCACAGGTCGTAGTCGGTGCAGGTGACCCAGGAGTGGTCCTCGGCCCAGAGATTGGACGGGCTGAAGTCCGCCTCGGGGTTGTCGTACAGAGCCCTGGCGTCGCCGAGGCGGCCTGCCCGCACGTGCGGGTTGTCGAAGTCGGCGTCCTGGAGCATCAGCGGGCTGTAGTAGGCCAGGCAACGGGTGTCCGGGCCTGCCGTGCTGTACTCGGTGAGGATCTCGATCAGCCGGTTCCAGGTCTCTCGGTCCAGACTGCCCTCGGTGGGCGGGATCATGCCGAGCGGCCAGCTGCCCTCCTTGTGGGCCGAGGGAAAGCAGCGGTGGGAGGGCAACAGGCCGTCGGGCACCAGGGGATCCCCGGTCCGCCGGGCGAGCTCCGCCCAGCGCAGGCGCCGCCAGCCGGGTCCGGGGTGCTCGGCGCGGCCGAGATCGCCTCCGGTGACCGTCCCCACCCCGTTGAGGTCGATGCCCCCGACGATGAGGGGCTCGGCGCTTCCGTCCGCCAGCTGGGCCCGGTGGTACTCGTCGTAGGACACGTCGGCCGGGCCCTGCTCGTGCTCGTACATGGCGTTGAGCACCCAGGCCGCGTCGGGCAGCGGCGGAGGCATGAACCCGGTGAGGCCGTCACCGGCCAGTGCCGGCAGCCAGTCGGTCTCGCTGGAGGGGGCGAGCGGCCATTGGGCGGCCACCAGAGCGGACGGCTCGGACATGACCCCATGATCCCAGCCGGCGACCTGGACCGGGCCGGGCAGGGCCGGGGGACCATCGATCGGCACCCGAACAGGGCCGCTCACAGATGACGCGGCTACGCCATGTTCCACAGCTCGGCGACCGCCCGTGCCGCCGCCCGGCCCTGGGCGAAACCGGCGTGGCCCGCAGGGGTCCTGCTGGCGGGGGACAGCGGGTCGGTGCCGAAGGCGGCGAGGGCGGTGTCGTCGGGGGTGATGACCTCGATGAGGCCGCCGCGCTCGGCGATCGAGGCCGCGTCGGCTTCGAGCACCGGGTCGGGCATCGGGGCGATGACGAGGGTGCGGGTGCGGCCTGCCGCGAGGTCGAGGTTGGTGAAGGAACGGATGCCGCCGTCGATGTAGCGGGCGTCGCCGATCGTCACGGCGGGCCAGACACCGGGGATGGCGCAACTCGCGGTCACGGCGTCCACCAGGCCGACGCCGGAGGTGCGGTCGAAGAGCCGGGTCTCACCGGTGGCGGCGTTCACGGCGACCACGGACAGATCGCGCTCCGGCCAACTGTGGGACGGCAGCCGGGCCTCGATGACGGCCCGCCGCTCGGCCTCGGTCACGGTCTCGGCGGCCAGGGCCATCGTGCCCATCCGAAGCCGGCGTTCCACCGGGTCGGTGACCTCGGTGTCGACCTTCTCGGCGAACTCGAAGACCTCGGCGAGCGCGCCTTCGCGTGCCTTCAGTTCCTCCCTCTGGAGCGCGGGGTCCACCTGGGCCCGGAACAGCGCCGGCAGCTCTACGCCGCTGGTGATCTGGGCGGACACCGCCGACCCCGCCGAGGTGCCGAGCAGGAAGTCCGCGTCGGTGACATCGACTCCGGCGTCGGCGAGACCGGCCAGCACGCCTGTCGCCCAGGCGATACCGGCGACTCCGCCACCGCCGATGACCAGCGCGCGTTCGTTCTTCACCCTTACCCCCACCATTGGATTCCGGTTCGGCGTCACGGTTCGACGTCACTGCAAAGTCCCAGGGGGGCAAGGGATATTCCCCCTGACGCCGACGGCACTCACCCCCCGTACGCCCCCACGTACGCCTCAGCAAGCTGTCTCACAAGGAACTTGACGGTCTGTCACTTTGCCTAACTGACAGCTGCCCGACAGCACCCGCTTTTACGGTGCCGTGTTCATGACAGAGACCTCAGAAGCTCCGATCGGGCGCCGCACCGTTCTGATCGCCACGGGCGCCACGGCCGCAGCACTGGCCGTGGGCGCCGCAGCGCCTGAATCCCCCACATCCACCAACGCGGCGGACGCGACCCCCGCCGCCGCGGCGGCTGTCTGCACCCTCACCAAGGAGATGACCGAAGGCCCCTACTACCTCGACGGACAGCTCGTCCGCGCCGACATCACCGAAAGCAAGCCGGGCGTCCCCCTCAAGCTCACGCTCACCGTCGTGGACGACGACACCTGCGTCCCACTCAGCAACGCCCTCGTCGAGATCTGGCACTGCGACGCGCTCGGCGAGTACTCCGGGTTCGTCGGCGGCAACGGCCACTCGGAGCCGGACGACGGCACGTTCCTGCGCGGCGGCGTGCTGACGAACTCCAGCGGCGTCGCCGCGATCACGACGATCTACCCCGGCTGGTACCGGGGCCGCTGCATCCACATCCACCTCAAGGTGCACACCGGAGTGACCCTCACCTCGGACGGCTCCTTCACCGGCGGCAAGGAACTCCACACCGGCCAGCTCTTCTTCAACGAGACGATCACCACGGCCGTCGCGAAGGTCTCCCCGTACTCCACCAACACGGTCACCCGCACGACCCTCGCCCAGGACTCCATCTACGACGACGGAGGCGCCGCGTCCGGCCTCCTCACCCTCACGGCCCTGGGCAGCTCGGCCTCATCCGGCTACGCCGGCACCCTGACGGTCGGCGTCGAAACGAGCTGACCGGTACACCTTCCCCCCACGGAACCGGGGCGGCCCGCAGCGACGCGGGCCGCCCCTCTGCGCGACCGAAGCTCTGCCCCAACTCCCGTGGAAACACGGCCAGTTGTCGCTTAGATCCCCAGCGCATTCACAGCCGCACATAAAGGCGTTCCTCAGATACGCCCCTACGTTCCATGCCCATGACTGAGAACCCAGCTCAACACGAGCAACACGAGCAACACGAGCAGAACGACAACGAGTCGCGGCCCGGGGCTCACCGCCGGGACAAGAGTGTCCAGCGGCGGCGTGTCCTCATCGGTGGTGGCACCGTCGCCGTGGTCGGCGGACTCGCCGCGGCCGGGCTCGCCTCCGCCGACCCGGTCAAGGGGAAGGGGCACAAGGCCAAGCCGTCCAAGTCGGCCACCGCGTCGACGGCGGCCTCCGCGTCCGCCTCTGCCACCAGCAGCGTCTGCACCCTGAACGCCGAGGTCACCGAGGGTCCGTACTCCCTCGACGGGGCCCTCGTCCGGGAGGACATCCGCGAGGACAAGGAGGGGGTGGAGGTTCAGTACACCTTCACCGTCGTCGACACCGCCAACGACTGTGCTCCCCTCGCCGACGCCCTCGTCGAGATCTGGCACTGCGATTCGCTCGGCGAGTACTCCGGGTTCGTGGGCGGCAACGGCCACACGGAGGACGACAACGGCACGTTCCTGCGCGGCGGTCAGCTGACCGACTCCGACGGCCAGGTCAGCCTCGTCTCGATCTGGCCCGGGCACTACGTCTCCCGTGCCGTTCACGTCCATATGCGAGTGCACACGGACGTGACGCTCACCGACACGTCGTACACCGGCGGCGAGGTCATCCACACCGGTCAGCTGTTCTTCGACGAGGACATCAACGCCGAGGTCCAGGCCCTGGACCCGTACTCGGACAACACCACCGCCGAGACCCAGCTCTCCGACGACAGCATCTACGACGACGGCGGCGCCTCGTCCGGCCTGCTGACCCTCACGGCACTGGGGTCCAGCGTGTCCGACGGATACACCGCCACCCTCACCGTCGGCGTCGACAGCTCCAGCTGATCCCCTACGCCGCCACGGGCTGCCGTTCCTCGACCGCCACCTCCGCCGCCTTCTCCTGACGGTAGGCGCGGATCGAGTACGTCAGGGCGGCAGCCCACAGTGCGTACAGCAGGACGTACACCGGGGTGCTGAGCGCGGTGGTCGCGCCGACCCAGTCGCTGTTCAGCAGGGTGCGGGCGTTGAGTACGACGATGAGGCCGCCGACCACGGAGCCGAGGATGCGCGGCGCCACGAAGCGCACCAGCCAGGCGGCGACCGGGGCGATGACCATGCCGCCGATGAGGAAGGCGAGCACCCAGGACCAGTTCACGCCGTCGGAGCCGAGCGCGAGGAGGAAACCCAGGCTCGCGGACACGGCGACCAGGAACTTGCTGGTGTCGACGGAACCGACCACTTTGCGCGGCTCCATCCGGCCGCTGGCCAGCAGCGCGGGGGTGCCGATCAGGCCCCAGCCGCCCCCGCCCGTCGCGCCCAGAAACCCTGCGACCAGACCCAGCGGCACGAGGAACCGCTTGCGCAGCGGCTTGCCCAGGTTGTCCCGGGGTACGCCGCGCAGCGTGAAGCGGTAGCTGACGTAGAGGCCCAGCGCGAGCAGGATCACCGCCATCACCGGTTCGGCGACGGCGGTCGACATCCGGGACAGCACGGTCGCGCCGAGGAACGAGCCCACAGCGCCCGGTATGCCGATCCGGGCGACCACCTTCCAGTCGACGTTGCCGAAGCGCGCATGCGAGGCGCCCGACACCAGCCCCGTGCCGATCTGGGCGAAGTGGACGATGGCCGAGGCGGCGGCGGGGCTCGTGCCCAGGGCCAGCAGCAGCACGGTCGAGATCACCCCGTGGGCCATGCCCAGACTGCCGTCCACGAGTTGGGCGCCCAGGCCCGCCAGCGCCAGCAGAACCAGCGTGCGCATTGCGTCCGTCCCGTCTTTCCTAGCTTTCCTACCGGTTGGGTAGGAATGAACGGGACGTGACGTTAAGGGTTCAAACTGAGGACAGCCTGAGGACGCCATGAGGATGATTCACAGGAACCCTCAGGGGTCAGGGGTTCTCCCAGGCCGCCGGTTCCGCGGCCAGCTCCCGCACCGGCCCGGGCAGCGTGCCCTCCGCGATGTCGGCGAGCGTGACGCCTTCGAGGATCTTCCGTACGTTGGCCCGCACCGCGACCCACAGCGGCAGCAGCGGTTCGGCGGGCCCGGTGTACGCCAGCTGGGTGGGCCGTTCGCCGCGTACGGAGACGATCGGGCCGTCGACCGTTCGGATGACGTCCGCGACGGTGATCGTGTCGGCGGCGCGGGCGAGCGCGTAGCCGCCGTTGCCGCCGCGTCGGCTGGTGACCAGGCCGCCACGCCGGAGATCACCCAGGATCCCCTCAAGGAACTTGTGCGGAATGTCCTGCGCGGTGGCGATGGCCTCGGCCTTCACCGGGCCGCCGTCCTGCCGTACGGCGAGCTCCAGTGCCGCCCGTACCGCGTAATCCGCCCGCGCCGAGATCCTCATATGACCATTAAAAGGCCTGGCGCTGTGGACAATGACCGAACCCGCGCCGCCGTCTCTTGGGAGGCTCCCGCATGGTCTTGAGCAGACGTACGTTCAGCGCAATCGCCGGCACCGCCGCTCTCGGCCTCTCCCTGAGTGGCAGCGGCGGCTGTGGGGCGTACGCCGCCGGCAAGGCGCCCACGGTTCCCACCGGACCGGCGCCCGGTCCGCCCGCCGCCGACCACGTCGCGCACACCGTCGGCTTCGACCGCTACTCGATGCTGATCGACGGCAAGCGCCTGGTGCTCTGGTCCGGCGAGGTCCACCCCTTCCGGCTGCCGAGCCCGTCCCTGTGGCGTGACGTCCTGCAGAAGCTGCGCGCCCACGGCTACAACGCGATCAGCATCTACGTCTCGTGGAACTACCACTCGCCCGCACCCGGCACGTACGACTTCACCGGGGTCCGCGACCTCGACCTGTTCCTGCGCACGGCCGCCGAGACCGGCCTGTACGTCATCCTGCGCCCGGGCCCGTACATCAACGCCGAGGTCGACGCCGGCGGCTTCCCCGGCTGGCTGACCGCCACCAAGGGCACGGCCCGGACCTCCGACCCGACCTACCTGAAGTACGCCGACGAGTGGCTGACAGCTGTCAACAAGATCGCCGTCCAGCACCTCTACACCAAGGGCAACGGCACGATCGTCCTCTACCAGCTGGAGAACGAGTACGCGAACAACGTCACCAGCTTCCTCGGCCGCGACTACATGGCCCACCTCTACGCCAAGGTGCGAGCCGACGGCATCGACGTGCCGCTGTTCCACAACGACAAGGGCAGGAACGGCTACTGGGCTCCCGGGAGCTTCGAGACGGACGGTGAGAGCGGGCGTTACCTGTACGCCTTCGACGGCTACCCGTCGCCGTTCGGGCAGCCGCCGGACTGGGGCTGCTTCGGCATCGGCGGCACCACCGGCGGCTCGACCGCGAGTCCCCAAACCCCCGGATTCATCGCCGAGTTCGGGGGCGGCTGGTTCGATCCATGGGGCGGGGTGGAGTTCGGCGGCAAGGGGTACGCGGAGTCGCGCCGCACCCGGGACGCGGCGTACGAGCGGCGCTTCTACCTCACCAACCTCGCCAACGGCATCAAGATCCACAACATCTACATGACCTTCGGCGGCACATCCTGGGGCTGGCTGCCCGCACCGATCGTCTACACGTCGTACGACTACGGTGCCGCCCTCGACGAGGCCAGGCAGCCCACCTCGAAGCTGATCCCGATGCACCAGATCGGACAGCTCCTGCACTGCGTGCCCGATCTGGCCAAGCTGGACCGCGGCAACGATGTCACGGTCGGCGTGGCGGACGCGGCAACGGGTGCCGATGCGGGGATCAAGGCGTACCACCTCGTCAATCCGGACACGAAGGCGCACTTCTACGTGCTGCGCAATGACACCTCCACCGAGGTCGTCGCCTCCGTCCCGCTCGCCGGGACGAACGTCCCCGTGCCGGTTCCCCCTCTCGAAGCCCGGCTGCTCGCCACCGGAATCGCCCTCGGCCGACGGACGTTGAGGTACTCCACCGCACAGCCCATGCTGTGGCTGACCGCCGGGCGCCAGGACATCGCCGTGTTCACGGGCCGCTCGGGCGAGGTGACGCGGACCGGGCTGGAGTGCGCGAGCGCACCCACGGTCACCGTGCTGGAGGGGAGCGCCGGGCACTCGTACGCGAACGGCGTCCTGCGGGTGGACGCCCAACTGTCCGGGCTGACCCGGGTGCTGGTGGAGGGCGGCGGCATCTCGGCGCCCCTTCTGCTGCTGTTCGCCGATGACGAGACCTCCGGACGGCTGTGGCGGTACGACACCCCGTCGGGCCCGGTGCTGGTGCACGGCCCCGCACTGCTGCGCACCGCCACGCTGAGCGGCACGACCGTCCAACTCACCGGGGACACGGTCAAGGCGGCGGATCTGGAGGTCTGGGGACCGCGCGGAATCACGGAAGTCATCTGGAACAAGGGCACATTGAAGACGCTCGCCACCAAGTCCGGGAGCCTCCGGGCCGAGCAGCAGCTGCCCGGCGTCGCCGCTGTCCAGCTGCCCGCGCTGACCAACTGGCGCCGGTACGCGGAGAACCCGGAGTCCGCCCCCGACTACGGCGACTCCGGCTGGAAGGTCGCGAACAAGACGTCCTCGTACAGCATCACCCCCGTACCCGCCGGGCAGCCCGTGCTGTTCGCCGACGACTACGGATACCACTACGGCGATGTCTGGTACCGGGGGCACTTCACCGACACCGGCGGCGCGGAATCCGTGTCCCTGACCTACCTCTCGGGCGCGCAGGGGCTGCTGATGGCGTGGCTGGACGGAAAGGCGCTGGGTACGCACCGGATGCCGGTGCCGGACAAGAAGACGGTCAGGCAAGGGAGTTGGGCAGCCACGGCGACCTTCGACGTCCCCGACAAGGTGGGGCCGCGGGTGCTGTCCGTGCTGGTGCGCCGTATGCAGCACGACGAGGACGGGGCGGCGAAGGACACGCACAAGGTGGCCCGCGGGCTGGCGGCCGTGACCTTCGACGGCACTTCTCCGGCGGTGACTTGGCGGATCCGTGGCGAGGCGGCCGCCGACCCGGTGCGCGGGCCGGTCAACAACGGCGGGCTGTACGGGGAGCGGCGCGGCTGGCATCTGCCGGGGTTCGCGGACAGCGGCTGGAAGGTCGTCGACTTCCCGCGCGCCGAGCGGCGACAGGGCGTCGTCTGGTACCGCACCGACTTCCGGCTCGCCGTCGACACCGCCGTGGACGCCTCGATCGGGCTCACCCTCACCGACGACCCGGCCCGCGCCTACCGCGTCCAGATCTTCCTGAACGGCTGGAACATGGGCCAGTACATCAACGATGTGGGCCCCCAGCACACCTTCGTCCTGCCGAACGGGCTGCTGCGCACACGGGGGCTCAACACACTGGCCCTCGCGGTGCTGTCCGACGGGAACACCCCCGCGGGCCCGGGAGAGGTGAAGCTGACGCTGCTGGGCAGCGCGGCCGGAGGAGTACCCGTGACGACGGTGGACTCCCCCGGCCCGGCGACCGCCTAGGCCGGGGCCGACCCCTACAAGCCGACCTCTACAGGCCGACCCCTACAGGCCATTGCCTTCAGCGGAGCCTGATCACATTCCACGACAGCGGCTCCAGGACGGCGTTCAGCGTGCCGTCCTGGAGGGTGGCTCCCTCGACGGAGTGCGGGGTGACCCGCTCCGGGTTGTCGAGGGTGTTGCGGGCGTCCGGGTCGGCGTCGGCGAGCGCGCTGTGCTCGACGACCTCCGTCAGCCCCAGCCGGTTCAGGCCGACTTCGAGCGGCAGCGACTCGGTCTGGCTCCGGTTGACGGCGAAGACGGTGACCGAGCCGTCCTCGGCGCGCACGGCGGTGGCGTGCAGCAGGTCCGCCTCGCCGTACTTCTTCGTCTCGTACGTCGGCGAGTCGACCCGTACGTCGAGGACCTCCCCTCGCCCGTACCGCGACGCCTGCGCGAACGGGAAGAACGTCGTCTGCCGCCAGGCCGGACCGCCCGGCTCCGTCATGATCGGCGCGATGACGTTGACGAGCTGGGCGAGGCAGGCGACCGTGACCCGGTCCGCGTGCCGCAGCAGTGCGATGAGCAGGGAGCCGAAGACCACCGCGTCCGTGACGCTGTAGTTGTCCTCCAGGAGACGCGGGGCCTCCGGCCAGTCGGACGCCGGGTCGGTGTTCTTCGCGTGCTCCTCCCACTTCGACAGGTACCAGACGTTCCACTCGTCGAAGGAGAGGTTGATCTTCTTCTTCGACTTGAGCCTCGCGCCCACGTGATCGCACGTCGCGACCACGTTCTCGATGAAGGACTCCATGTCGACAGCCGAGGCGAGGAAGGAGCCGGTGTCGCCGTCGTGCGGCTCGTAGTAGGCGTGGAGGGAGATGTAGTCGACCAGGTCGTACGTCTCCTGGAGGACCGTCGACTCCCATTCGGCGAAGGTCGGCATGGACTGTCCGGAGGAGCCGCAGGCGACCAGTTCGACGCCGGGGTCGATCTGGCGCATGGCGCGGGCCGTCTCGGCGGCGATCCTGCCGTACTCCTCGGCCGTCTTGTGGCCGGTCTGCCAGGGGCCGTCCATCTCGTTGCCGAGGCACCAGAGGTTGATGCCGAAGGGGTCCTTGTCGCCGTGCGCGATGCGCTGCTCGGAGAGTGCGGTGCCGGAGGGGTGGTTGGCGTATTCCTGGAGTTCGAGGGCCTCGGCCACTCCTCGTGTGCCCAGGTTGACCGCCATCATGGGCTCTGCCTGGGGGCCGACCTTCTTGAGGAAGGCGATGTACTCGGAGAGGCCGAAGCGGTTGGTCTCTGTCGAGCGCCAGGCCAGGTCGAGGCGGCGGGGGCGGTCCTCGGCGGGGCCTACCGAGTCCTCCCACTTGTAGCCGGAGACGAAGTTGCCGCCGGGGTAACGGAGCGCGGTGACGCCGAGTTCGCGGACCAGGTCCAGGACGTCCGTGCGGAGGCCTTCGGCGTCGGCGGTGGGGTGGTCGGGTTCGAAGATGCCGGTGTAGACGCAGCGGCCGAGGTGTTCTACGAAGGAGCCGAAGAGGCGGGGGTTGACCTCGCCGACGGTGAAGGCGGGGTCGAGGGTGAAGCGGGCGGTGTGCATGTGCGCCTTCCGAGGAGGGGGTTGTTGTTTCGTTGGCGGCTGCGGGTTCGTTGTGGCTGGTCGCGCCCACGCGGCGGAGCCGCAAATAGGTACAGCCCCGCGCCCCTAAAAGACCTTGGGCCAGCCGTCTCTTGTCCAGCCGAGGGTGTTCAGGCCCAGCTTGGGCGTGCCCGAGTCATCGGCGTCGTAGTAGTGGTACGCCAAGACGTCCTTGCCCTTGTCCTTGAAGACGGACTCACCGCCTGTGCCGATGAACCTGCCGTGGCCCGCCAGCAGCAGGTCGCCGCCGCCCTCCAGGAGGGGCTTGCCCGTGCTGTCGACGTACGGGCCCGTCACTGAAGTGGACCTGCCGACCCGAATCTTGTAGGTGGAGTTCACGCCCGCGCAGCACGCGTCGTAGGAGGCGAAGAGGTAGTAGTAGTGGCCGTGTTTGACGATGTACGGGCCCTCTACCGCGTACGGGGCGTCCGGGCGGGTCGCCAGGTGGTGGACGGTGGTGCCCTCGATGGCCTTGCCGGTCTTCGGGTCGAGTTCGGCCATGCGGATGCCGGTCCAGTACGAGCCGAACGTCATCCACAGCTTGCCGTCGGCTTTGATCACGGCCGGGTCGATGGCGTTCCAGGTGTCGGTCGTCTCGGAGGTGAAGACCTTGCCGTGGTCGGTCCAGGTGCCGGGGAGGCCGGTCGGGGAGGTGGCGACGCCGATCGCGGAGTGGTTGGTGCCCCAGGAGGAGACGGCGTAGTAGAGCCAGTACTGGCCGTGCCGGTAGGAGATGTCGGGGGCCCAGGGGTCGCCGGTGGAGTTGTACTCGTACCACCAGCTCGGGGGTGTGGCGAAGGCGTTGCCCGCGTCGTCCCACTGGACGCGGTCCTTGGAGAGGCGGGCGCCGATGATGCCGCCGGTGGAGTAGGCCACGTATCCGCCGGACTTGAGGTGGATGACCGTGGGGTCGTGGATGATCTGCTGGCCGGTGATGGGCTGCGGGTCGGGGTAACTCTCCGCCGCCTGGGCCGTGTTGGGCAGCAGGGCCAGAACGGTCGCCACGGCCGCCGCGGCGAGGCTTCTTCGTATGGTCACTGTCCCGCCAATCCCGTGTGGGCGACGCCCGCCACGATCTGCCGCTGGAAGAAGACGAACACGATGATCAGCGGCAGGCCCGCCATGAGGCCGCCGGCCATGAGCTGGGCCCACTGGATGCCGTAGGAGTTCATGACGGTCGCGATGCCGTTCGGCATGGTCATCAGGTCGGGGTTGTTGGTCACCATGTACGGCCACAGGAAGTTGTTCCACGAGGCGATGAAGGTGAAGATGCCGACCGCGGCGAGGGAGGGGCGGGACAGCGGGACGACGATGGTGAAGAAGATCCGCCAGCGGCCCGCGCCGTCGATGAAGGCGGCCTCCTCCAGTTCGCGGGGGATGCCCTGGAAGAACTTGTAGAGGATGTAGACCATCGCGGCGGGCGCGCACTGCGGCAGGATCATGCCCCAGTAGGTGTCGACCATCCCCATCTGCTGGACGGTGGTGAAGAGGGGGACGCCGAGCACCGCCGGGGAGATCATCAGGCCCGCCATCACCACGCCCATCAGGACGGTCTTGCCCTTGAACTCGGTTCGGGCGAAGCCGTATCCGGCGAGTGCGGCGACGGTGACCACGATGGCCGTCACCAGGACCGACACCACAAGGGAGTTGACGAACCAGTTCGAGATGTTGCCGGTCTCCCAGAGGGACTTCCAGGCCTGGAGCGTCCAGACCTTCGGCAGCCAGTGCGGCGGGATCTCGGCCGCCTCGGCCTCGGACTTGAGCGAGGTGAACAGGGCGGCGGCGATCGGCGCCACGAAGACGGCGGAGACGGCGACGCCGATCAGCGTGAGGACGATCTGGCTGGGCGTCCAGGGCTTGCGGGACCTGGCCTTTATCTGAGTGGCGCTCATCGGCCGCCCTCCTCACGGTTGCGCAGCAGCGCCATCCGCGCGAGGGCGACGGCCGCGATGATCACGAAGAAGATGATGGACATCGCGGAGGCGTAGCCCACGCGGTAGCTGGTGAAGCCCTGTTCGAGGGTGTACTGGACGAAGGAGCGGGTGCTGAGCTCGGGGCCAGGACCGAAGTCCATCATCACGACCGCCTGGTCGAAGAGCTGGAGCGAGGCGAGGGCCTGGAGCGCGATCACCAGGCCGGTGATGTGGCGCAGCATCGGCAGGGTGATGTGGACCATCCGGTGCCAGGCGTTCGCCCCGTCCAGTTTGGCGGCCTCGTAGAGGTGGTCGGGGATGCCCTGGAGCGCGGCGAGGTAGAGGAGGAAGCTGAAGCCGACGGTCCACCACAGGGTCTGGATGACGATGGCGAGCATTGCGTACGACTTGTCGGTCAGCCAGGGGGTGGTGAGCCCGAAGGTCTCGTTGAACAGGCCGATCCCCTGGGTGAACAGCCACTGCCACATGTTGGCGGCGACCGTCGACGGCAGCAGGAACGGCGCGAAGAAGCACAGCCGCCACAGCCACTTGCCGCGCTCGATGTGGTGCGCGAGCATCGCGAGCAGGAAGGCGAGGAGTGTGATGCACGGTACGACGAGCAGGGTGAAGTACGCGCTGTGGCCGAGCGCGTCCCACATCGCCGAGTCGTTCAGGGCCTCGCGATAGTTGTCGAGGCCGACGAAGCTCGCGCTGTCGCCGGAGATGTTGGCGTCCGTGAAGCTGAGGTACACGCCGCGCAGCAGCGGCCAGATCACGAAGAGCGCGAAGAGCGCCAGGAACGGGGCGACGAACCAACCCCCGTGCTGGAAGCCTTGCTTGCGGCGGACGGTCGCGGTGGCGGCGGCGGTGTTCGCCCGCGCCGGTGCGATGACTGTCTCAGCACTGGTCGTCATGCGACCGCACCTCCCTGCGCGGCGGTTTTGCCGTCCATCGGGTTCTTCGAGGCGAGGAGCTTGGTGAGATGGGACTTCATCGTCCGCGCGACCGCGGCCGGCTTGGCCGAGCCCATGGTCGAGGAGACGACGACGGGGCCGAGGTCCTGGGCGAGGACGCCGGTGGAGCCCGCGAACCACACCTTCGGCTCGGTGGCCTGGTGGTCCATGGCGCTGACGTACTCGTTCTGCGGCGACAGCTTCTTGTACGCGGCCGTGGACAGCGTCGGCGTGTACGCGGGGATGTGGCCGCCGGCCGCCCACTGCTGGGCGTGCGTGGCGACGTACGCGGCCAGTTCGTGCGCGGCCTCGTTGGTGGCGCCGCCGCGGCCGGACTGGTGCGGCAGGACGAACGCGTGCGACTCGGCGTGGGTTGCCGGCTTGCCGAAGACGGGCGGCAGCGGGGTGGCGCCGTACTCCAGCTTCGCGCCGGAGAAGACCGGCACCGACCAGTTGCCCTCCCAGGTGAAGGGGGCGCCGTTGATGAACTGTTCGCCGGTCGGCGCGCCCGGGATGACGTACCCGTCGGTGACGTGCTTGCGGAAGAACTCCAGGACCTGCGTGGCCTTGTCGACGTCGAAGAGGACCTCAGTGTTGTCGTCGTTGAACCACTGGCCGCCGAGCTGGGTGTAGAAGGCGACGAAGAACCACCACTGGAAGTTCTGGTCGTTGGTCCACAGGCCGATGGTCTGCAGGCCCTTCTTCTGGACCTGCTTGGCCTTCTTCAGGACATCGAACCACTCGTCGGTGGAGGTGACCGGGATCATCCGGCCGTCGTCGCCGAGCAGGTCCGCCTTCTTCAGCACGTCCTTGCGGTAGAAGCAGAGCTGTACGTGGATGTCGAGCGGCAGGGCGTAGAGCTTGCCGTCGATGACACCGCGGTTCCACAGCGCCGGGTTGTAATCCGCCTTGCGCACCCCGTACTTGGCGAGCAGGCTCTCGTCCCACGGGTCCAGAAGCCGCCCCGGCGAGAAGCCCGCGACCCGGCCCATGTGCATGACGCCGAGCTCGGGTGCGCGGTTGCCGGCGGCGGCCATCGCCAGCTTGGTGTAGAAGGGGTTGCCCCACTGGAGGGTGGAGTCCTTCACGTCGATGCCGGGGTGTTCCTTGCGGAAGGCGTCCAGCATCGCGATCATGTTGGCGCCGTCGCCGCCGCTGAAGAGGTTCCAGTAGCGCACCCGGGTGTCCGCGCCGGAGGCGAGCGCGTCGGCGCCCGTCCCCAGGGTTGCGAAGCCCAGGCTTCCCGCGACTGTCAAACCACCCAGTCCGGCCAGGAGTTGCCTTCGGTTCAGGCCAGGTTGTCCCACGCCCGCCCCCTACTGTTCGAGATTTCGATAGATGATCGCAACTTCGAACGGGACCGTAGATAGGAAGCGCTTACTCGTCAATGGTTTGCGCAGAACTTTCGAACGGCTTACGGAATACCAAACGTTGGCGAGCGGGATATGCGGAACGGAGGCTCCCGTTGAGGGAGCCTCCGTCACGGACTCACAGGCTGTGGGGTCAGACCGGGATGCCCGGCCCTCGCCCGCGCAACTCCTCGATCTTCGGGCCGTACTCGTCCACCGCGTAGCCGACCTGGTGGTTCTCCGGGCAGTACTTCTTCCCGAGTGCGATTCCCTCCGCGATCCGGTCCAACTCCTCCACGTACACCTGCGGCGTCAGCGTCCCGCCGCACTTCTCCAGCCACCGGCTGCCCTCGCGGGCGAGCACCACGAAGGCGTGCGGGGCCTTGCCCCGGTACTTGGTGGCGACTTTGAACAGGTCGTGCACGGCGTGGACCGCGGCCCGGACCAGTTGCGGGTCGGTCGGGTCCTGCGCCGAGGAGCGCAGGCGCACCTTGGCGTCGGCGGTGACGACGAACCGGTCCTCGGCGCCGTCGGGGCAGCCCTTCGCGGCCGCAAGGTGATTCTTGGCGAGATCCAGCCTGCCCTGCTCGGCCTCGTACTCGGCACGCTGCAGCCAGTAGTGGCGGTCGTCCGCCAGGAACTGGTGCGCGGCACCGTAGATCCGCCGTACCGCCTCGGCGTCCAGGTCCAGCCCGCGCATGGTGTCGTGGTTGAGCAGCTTGATCATGGCGCTGCGGTCGCGGTGCTGGTTGTCCGTGATGTGCCAGGCGCGGCCCGCGTAGAACAGCAGCAGCTTGGCGATGACCCATTCAAGGTCGTCCTTGCGGTGCCGCTGCAGCACGGTCTTGACGACCGTGTCGGCGATGGTCCGCTGTCGGCAGCG
The DNA here is from genome assembly GCF_036347135.1 of Streptomyces sp. NBC_00775. NCBI lineage: Bacteria > Bacillati > Actinomycetota > Actinomycetes > Kitasatosporales > Streptomycetaceae > Streptomyces > Streptomyces sp. NBC_00775. Next base: position 7,437,237 of record NZ_CP108938.1, on the reverse strand, counting down.
CAGTCGGCCGTCGCTGGTGTGCACCAGAAAGTTCATCCCCACGAGCGCGTTCACCGCGGCCTGGTGGCTCCGGTCCGGAGCGCTCGGGTGGGACACGATCTCCAGCAGGTCGGCCTCGTCGATGCCCCGCTGCTGGAAGACCAGCGAGGAGTCGGAGAACGAGACCACCGCGTACGGGCCGCGTTGTTCCTGCTTCAACTGCTGGAACTCCTCCTCCACCTTCTTGGTCAGGGAGCTCCCCGTCACCGACTCGATCATGGCGGCGAGCAGCCCTTGGTCGCACTTCTCCCGGAGCTTCGCAACCTTCTGGCGCATCAGCAGATGTTTCTTGAGCTCGCCGATCCGCGCGTTCTTGTCGAGCGCTCTGACGATCTTCTTGAGGTCGTCGTCGGTCAGCAGCTGGTCGGAGCTGACGGCTTCGGCGGGGAAGCCCGCGTCGATCTCCGACCATCGGGTCTCCCGGATCGCGGCCACCACCAGCGTGCGACCGTCGTCGTTCAGGTTGTTCAGGAGCGAGGCGGCGCGACCTGTGAACATGTCGACGTCATCCACGAAGATCGCGTCGAAGGACTGCTCACGCGCCTGCCTCTCGATCTCGTGGGGAGTCCGGGACGCCCCACGGTCCACCCAGCCCGCGTTCATCCCCTTCCTGTGGAGCCGGTAGGCGACCTGCATCAGAGCGGTCGTCTTGCCGGAACCGGCAGTGCCCCTCACCAGGACAACCGGCTGCCGCTCCCCCTCGGCGGGCCGGGCCCGCTTCTCGATGGTGTCGGCCAGGGAGAGCTGCGCCGCGATGTTCTTGTCCTTGATGTCGCCCCACGTCGGGTCGCGCCCGTCCAGGAAGTCACTCGCGCCCGCGGGCGCGTCCTCGACGAGCCGGGCCACCCGGACGATCCCCACTCCGTCGCGGGTTCCCTCGTACTCCTCGGTGAGCACCCGCCGCCCGTCGACCAGCGCCTGGACTCCGGCGCCGAGGCGACCTCGTACGAAGTCGGCGGGCGTGGTGCGGATGTGGCGCAGGCCCGCCTCCCGCAGCCGGGCCCGGTCCGCGGGCGTGCCCTCCGGGGTCATGAGGAAACCGGGGAACTCGTGCTCGCCGGAGGCCCGGCCGCCGATGCGGAGGATCTCCCACAGGGCGGGGCTGCTCGGCGAAAGGGACAGGAAGAGGACGGGCCGGGTCAGCAGCTCCGCCTGGAACCGCCGGAACCACAGGCTGCGCGCGTCGTTCGGGGGTACGGACCACGCGTCGCCGAAGTCCTGTGGGCTGCCGCCGTCGTGGGGCCAGCCGTTCATGGTGACGATTTCGAGGGCGCCCCGCCTGCTGGTCGGGAAGTCCGCGCAGGCGTCCACGAGAGACACCTTCTCCGCCAGCCGGGCGTTGCGGACGGCGGGAAGCGCGTCGCTGCCGGTGAAGTCGTAGATGCGTGACCAGGGGGCGAGCAGCAGGTTGTACGCCGAGCGTTCGTCGTGGCTCTCCGGGACGGACAGGGCCTTGAGGTACGGCTCCAGCTGCTGCTGCGAAAGCTGCCGACGGGCGGCGGCCCAGGTCTCCTGAAGGGCGGGCGCGGGCTGCGGCACGGCGCCGAAGACGGCCTCGGCGAGCCGGTGGTTGAGTTCGTCGGTGTCGATGGCGCCGCCCCCGTCCGGTCCCGAGACGAGGGCCAGCACCATCTGGCCGGTCGACATGTGCTGGTAGAAGTCGGTGACGAGGGGCCCTTCGTCATAGGCCTCCTCCGGCTGGCGGGCGGCCGGGACCCGGGGCGGCGCGGTGGACGGGCGGGCCCGGACCGTCGTCGGCAGCTGGCGGCGGGTGGCGGTGTCGCTGACCACCGGGCGGTCGGAGCGCAGATCCGCACGGAGCAGGAGATGCGCCGCCCCGCCTTCGAACGGCAGGTGCCAGCCCCTGGCGTCCCGCTCCCCACTGCCCGCGAGGGCCAGCAACGGGGCCGCCTCCCGGGGCAGTTCGGGCAGCGTTCCGGTGCGGCCGGCCAGCAGCAGGGTCAGATCGTTGCGCTCCGCCCAGCCGGCGAACTCCCCGTCCACGGCGAGGTCGAGCTGTTCCGTGGAGCAGCCGGCGAGGTCGGACGTCGCGTCGTCGGCCACCATGCGGAAGACGGTGTTCACGCAGACCAGGCCGACCGTACGCCCGCCCACCGCATAGCGCAGGGAGCCGTCGCCGGGGAGCAGACCGGGGTGCCAGCCGGTGCGGGAGGAGGCGCTGTCCTGCTCCCAGGCGACCAGGTCCGGGAAAATCTTGGTCTGGAGCGGCTGGACGATGTCCTCCGTCATCTCGCCGCCCCACAGGTCGGGGGCTATCTGCTCCCAGTTGCCCGCCAGATCGCGTGCGAGGGCCCGCTTGGCGGGCATGGTGCGGCGGTCGCCCGGCCCGGGGACGGGCGTGACGAAGGGCTCGTACTGCTGGTCGAAGCAGGCGAGCTGGACCTCGGTGACGAGTCTCTTGGCGTCCGTCGGATCACCCGAGGTGCCGAGGACGAAGATCCCGTCGAGCCGGTGCCCGGCCTCGTGCAGCGCCGACACATCGGCCAGTACGGAGGTGAGAACGCTCCCACCGTCCGGGCCGGTCGCGGGCAGCGGGCCCAGAACGAGAAAGTGGGCACTCTTCTGCGGCTCAGGCATCCTGCCACCTCACAGCCCTGACCTTGTCGCGCGGCAGGAGCAGCGTCGTGCCCCGCACCTCGCAGACGCCTCGGGCGGGCTCGATCTCGACGAACGACGTGTTCAGGGAGTCCTTGACGATGTTTCCCTCGACCCGTCCGCTGTCCGCGGACTCCTTCGAGCAGAGGGCGCGCAGCGAGGGCGCGTAGGAGGGGTCGACCACTATCGCGCCCTCGGCGGTCTCGCGGACGGGGTCCGTCAGGACCGTCTGCGCGAACGTGAGCACGCTCAACGCGACCGCGGCGGCCGCCGTCCAGTTGGCCAGGCGCTGGCGCTTGTCGATCGCCTTGGCTTCGGCCCGCACCTTGGTGATCACCCTGTTGAGCAGCTCTTGGCGGGAGGTCACCTTGCGTCCCCACGGCTCGTTCTCGGGAACGGGCGACGCGACGGCGCGGAGATAGAACAGGGCCGCGAGCAGCCAGAGCGCGACGGACGCGATGCCCATCCACCGGGTGGCGGCGGGGCGGTCCGCGAGGGCCGTGACGCTCAGGGCCGCCATCAGTCCGCCGGCGAACAGGGTGACCGTGGACTGGGCGGCCTGCGCACGGCCCCGGGCGCCGCTGACGGCCTGGACGAGCTGGGAGTAGTAGGTCTCCGACACCGAGGTGACCACGGAGTCGAGTATCTCTTCGTACTCCTGGCGCTCCTGGGCCGCATCCGGACCACCGGCCGCTTGCTGTGCCGAATCCCCGGCCGCCCCCTGGTTCGGGGGACCGGCCACCCCCTGGTCCACCGCCACCGAGTTCCTCCACCACTCAACAGACCGCGAAAGTACCAGATTTCACAGCCTGTCACCGAAGGACCATCAGATCGCGAAGGCCGCCTGCGGCACCCCTTTCCCCGCGCCGGGCACGACGAGCACCGAGCCGGACATCGGGTGCGGTGCGGCAAGGCCCGTACGGGCTGTGGTGATGTATAGGTCGGTCAGGTCGGCGCCGCCGAACGCGCATGCGGTGGGGCGGCGTACGGGGAGTTCGATGACGCGGTCGAGGTCGCCGTCCGGGGTGTAGCGGCGGACCGCTCCGCCGTCCCAGAGGGCCACCCACACGCAGCCGTCGGCGTCGACGGTGAGGCCGTCGGGGAAGCCTTCGCCGTCCGGGATGACCGCCAACTGCCGCCGATTGAGGGGAAGTTGGTCCTCGCCGACGTCGAATACGTCGATCCGGCGGGTGGGCGAGTCGATGTAGTACATCAGCCGGCCGTCGGGGCTCCAGCCCGTGCCGTTGCTGACGGCCACGTCGTCGAGGGTCGTCCGGACCGTGCCGTCGGGGGTGATCCGGGACAGTGTGCCGCCGCGCGGCGCCTCGTCGTAGCGCATGGTGCCGCACCACAGCGAGCCGTCGGGCGCGACCGCCGCGTCGTTCGCCCGGCGGCCCGGGACGGGCTCCCGGTGCAGCCAGCGGAAGGCCTCGCCGGATCCCGGCGGTCCGTAGAGCCCGACGCCGTCACGGAGGTTGACGACCAGGCCGCCGCCCGCGCGGGGCTTGGCGGCGCCGACGTGCTGTTCGGTGACCATGACCGTGCGGTGCCCGGTGCCGGGGTCGTACGTATGGACCCGGGAACCGAGGATGTCGACCCAGATGAGCCGCTGTTCGCGCGGGTCCCAGGTCGGGCCCTCGCCCAGGGCGGCGTACTCCCGTACCGCGACCTCGACGGCCGTCATCCGACGCTCCGGTGACCGAGCCGCTCGGACAGCTCGGCGGCGCCCTTCGCGGCGAGCTGCTCCAGTTCGACGCGGCGCTCGTCGCTCCAGCGGATCATCGGTACGGAGATGGAGATCGCGGCGACGACCTGTCCCGTACGGTCGCGCACCGGAGCGGCGACACAGCTGACGTCCGGGTTGGACTCGCGGCTCTCCACGGCGATGCCACGGCGGCGGATCTCGCTGAGGGCCTCGCGCAGGGCGCCCGGTTCGGTGATGCTGTTCGGGGTCATCGCGACCAGGTCCGCGTCGTCGGGGACGCGGGAGGTCAGCTCGACGTCGGGAAGCGAGGCGAGCAGCATCTTGCCGACGGAGGTGCAGTGCGCGGGAAGCCTGCGGCCCGCCGCCGACACCATGCGCACGGCGTGCGTGGAGTCGACCTTCGCGATGTAGATGACGTCGGTGCCTTCGAGGATGGCCACGTGCACGGTCTCGTCGCAGGTCTCGGCGACGGAGCGGGCGACCTGCTGGCCCTCGGCGGCGAGGTCCAGCTGCTCGGCGTACCGGCTGCCGAGCTGGTACGGGCGTACGCCGAGCCGGTAGCGTCCCGGCTGGCCGGGCACCTGGACGATGTACGACCGGGCGGCGAGCGTGGTGACCAGCTCGTGCACCGTCGTGCGGGGCAGCTGGAGCTTGCGCACGATGTCGGGGGCGGAGAGAGTCCCGTCCCCGTCGAGGAAGAGCTCCAGTATGTCCAGAGCTCGGGTCACGGCAGGTACGAGGCGTCCCACAACCGGCCCCCTCTCTATGTTCGAAATTTCAACAGCCGATCGGCATGACGAACACAGGCTAGTCATGTGGGCTGGGGCGGGCAATGGGTGAGGCGGGGGTGGCTGGGTGGGGGTGGGCGGAGCCCGTTCTTCAAGCGAACCATTCCAGCGCGCGAGACGGGTGGGTGGGCGGGAAAAAGGGCTGGAGGGCAGCGCCGGGTGACCTGTCGGCGAGGGGGCGCGGTCGGGGCGGGACTGCTCAGTCGGCCGAGTCGGGCGGGTGGGCGGGAAAAGGCATGGTCAACCGCGGGGGCGAGGGGCGCCCAGTTGCCCCCGGAGGCGTTGCGCCCTGAGCACCAGTTCCAGTTCGAAGCGGCGGTCGGGGTCGTCTATCTCGTCGCCCCACAGTTCGCGGATCTGACGGAGGCGGTACCGGACCGTCTGGGGGTGGACACCGAGCCGCGCCGCCACCTCGGGGGCGCCACCGCGTGTTTCCAGCCAGGCGAGCAGCGTCTCGGCAAGGCGCCGCCCATGCGTGGGCCCGCAGTGCGCCAACGGCGCCAGACACCGCAGCGCCAGGTCGTCGATGAGCTCCTCGGGCTGGAGCAGAACCAGGGCCTCCGTGTGTTCCGTGCAGTGCAGCACCTCCCCGCCCGGCAGCAACCCTCGCTCCATGAGCCGTACCGCCGCCTCCGCCCAGCGCAGCGACTTCGCCGCGTCGGCCAGCGCCACCGGCGGCCCGATCGCACCGGACCACCCGGCCAGCGCCCGGTACAGCAGCTCGGGGCGGCCCGCGGCGTCCGGCTCGGGCACGACCATGCGGGGCTGCTCGTACTCCATGTCGAGCAGCACGCTCTGCCCGACGGCGGGCGCGACGGCTTCCCGGGCCGGGCGCAGCAGCACTCCGACGGCGATCCGGTCGGGCAGCGGCCAGCCGATCCGGGCGGCGCGTTCGACGAGCGCCTCGGCGGTGTCGCCCCGGTGCTGGTGCTCGGAGAGCAGTAACTCCATCAGGCGTCGCTGGAGGCGCAGCCGCTCCCCCGCCTGCCGGGCCGCGGCTTCCGCGTAACCCCGTACGGACTGATCCACCAGACCGTCCAGATACTCGTATCCGGCGTCGACAAGCTCGTACATCGCCGGTGGCGGGATATCGACGCGCTGCCCGATCTCGGCGAACCGGCGCCAGGCGAGTCTGACGCCCAGCCGGTAGATCGCCTGGAGCGAGTCGAGGCTGCGGCCGTGCAGCCCCTCGCCCCGGCCGAACTCCTGAAAGACCTCGGGGTGGACTCGCGGGCGCCCCTCCGCCGTCTCCAGGTGCTGCACGAAGACCTCGATGGCGCGGCGGATGCCGACCAGGGCCATCGGCTCGCCGGAGTCGTCGAGGACGAGGGGCAGATGCGGGTACTCGCGGCGGATCTCGCGCAGGATCTCCTCGGCGAGGGCGGGCGCCTCGGCCATGGCGATCGCCGCGAACTGCCGCACCTGGAGACGGGGAACGTCATGCCAGGCCGAGCGCACGGTGACGGTTCCCGGTCGGGCGCTCACGGTCAGCGCTCCTGGTCGGCATTCTCGTAGCTGATCAGTGGTGTGTTCGGCTGGTCGGGGGTCGCGTCGAGCAGCGCGACGATGCCGAGCGCGGCACCCACGGCGAGCACGGCGGCGGCCGCGACGGTCACTGCGGCGGCGAGCAGTCTGGACATCGCAGGGTCAGCCTCTCTGTCGGAGGTCGTCCCCACCCCGGCCACTCCGCCCGGCTCAGGTCACCCGTGGTCGTGGGTCACCCGTGGTCGTGCGGTTCGCGGCCCTTGCCCGTACCCCGTCACCGGTCCCGCCCGGTGGCGTCCACCGGTCCCGTCCGGCAAGTCCACAGTCTCGACAATGCATTGACACCCCGTCAAGGGTGCGCCTACGGTTCCCCGCCCATACCGCACGTGCACTTTCCCTCCTGGTGTCGACGCACCCGTATCACCTCGTATCAATGGATATCACCCGTGCGTCGAGCCTCCTCACGCCCCTGGAGTGCCCGGATGCGCCGGAAAGCCACACCCCTCTCACTGATCCTTCTAGGCCTCGGCACCTTCCTGCTCGTGCTGGCCCCGATGCTCGCCTGGTACGTGGAACCACGTGCCGCCGTGAACCCGATCGACATCGACACGACCGCCGTCTACACCGGCACGGGCAGCGTCTTCGACGTCAGTCAGGTCGAGACCGTGCCCGGCCAGAAGATCACCGTCACCCAGCAGGTGCGCGGCGCCGTCGCCGACAGCGAGCGCAGCGGAAACGCCGTCTGGGACGTGACGACCACGGTCGACACGGACAAGTCGCTGCCGGCCGCCGACCCGCACGACGCCCTGGAGTTCATGCCGGGCCGCTGGGTGACCGACCGGAAGACCAACACGCCGGTGCACTGCTGCCAGGAGAAGCCCTACTTCCAGGGCGAGGCCTACCTCAAGTTCCCCTTCGACGTGCAGAAACGCGCGTACCGCTGGTGGGACAACTCCCTGGGCGCGACGGTCACTTTGCACTACAAGGGCACCAAGAAGATCCGCGGGTACGAGGGTTACCGGTTCACCGGAACCGTCCCCGCGACCAGGACCGGGACCCGGCTGGTGCCGGGCGCGATCGTCGGGGAGCCGCAGCGCAGCCAGGTGCTCGCCGAGGAGTGGTACGCCAACCATCTGATCGAGCTCGTCGTCGACCAGCGCACCGGCCGGGTGATCTACGCGCAGGTGGGCCCGCGCAAGACGCTGCGTGCCCCGGGCGGCAAGACGGACGCGGCGGTGCTCCTGGACAGCCAGAAGCTGGCCTTCACCGCCGCGACCCAGAAGGACCAGGTGGACCAGGCGAAGACCGAGAGCGGCCAACTGCGCATGGTGGGGCTGACGTTGCCGATTGGTGCCGGTGTACTCGGTTTCGTGCTGGCCGCACTGGGGGCCGTTTTGGTGGTACGCGGGCGACAGGATCCGGATACGTCCGAGTCGTCCCAGCTTCCGCTCACGATGTGATGTGGCGTCAGCTCCACAAAGGCCAGAAATTGTCATCTCGGTGAGTAGCCGCATCGAACCGCCGGGCGAAAACTGTCCAACCCCACCCGAGCACAGCCCGCCCACATTCCCGGTACAGCGAACGCCCAAATCCCCCACAGCGGGCAGATTCTCGGCCCTACCCCGACGAAAGACCAGAGCGACGAAAGACCGGAGCGGCGCCGCCCGGCGACAGCTTCAGAAGTCCGCCGGCGACAGCTTCGGAAATCCGCCCGGCGACAGCTTCAGAGATCCGCACACCGAGAGTTTCAGAGATCCGCACCTCGCCCTACCCCCCACGCTGAGTTCCGCACCCTGAGACGAGTTGGAGCACCCATGCCCCAGCACGTGCCTTCCCCGCTGCGCGCCGCGCTCACCCGCCCCGCGCAGTACGTCCCGGCGCTTCCCCCACAGCCGAGACGTATCGTTTTTCTCGCCCGCCGCGATCTCGGCAATCCGGCGGCGGGCGGCTCCGAACTCCTGGTCGACCGCCTGGCCGAAGGGCTCACCGAGCTCGGCCACCAGGTGACCCTGCTGTGCGGCGGCCCCGCGGCCTACCGCGACTACCGGGTCGTCTCGGCGGGCGGCGACCTCGGTCACTATCTGCGCGCCCGCCCCGCCTTCCACCGTCAGGTCGGCGACTGCGACCTCCTGGTCGAGGTGTGCAACGGGATGCCGTATCTGGCACCGCTGTGGCACCACGGACCCACCCTCTGCCTCGTCAACCATGTCCATACGGACCTGTGGAAGATGCGGTTCGGCGGACCGCTGGCGCCCGCCGCCCGGCTCGGCCGAAGACTCGAACACTGGGCACTGGCCGGCGCGCAGCGCCACAATCTGCTGGTCGCCGTCTCTCCCTCGACGGCACACGCCCTGCGCGCGATCGGGGTCGAGCGGGACCGCATCCGGGTCGTGCACAACGGGGTGGAGGAGCCGGGGCCAAAGGCCGCGCGCTCGCCGGAGCCGCTGTTCGTGGCGATGGGACGCCTCGTCGAGTACAAGCGGATCGATCTGCTGCTGCGGCTGTGGGAGCGGGTCCGCCCGGTCACCGGCGGCCGGCTCGTGATCGTGGGCGACGGCCCCGAGCGTGGCCGTCTGGAGCAACTCGCGGGCCCCGGAGTGGAGTTCGCCGGCCATGTCTCCGAGGCCGAGAAGCACCGGCTGCTCTGCGCCGCCTGGCTGCTGCTGCACCCCTCCGCCGTCGAGGGCTGGGGTCTGGTCGTCACCGAGGCGGCCGCACGCGAGACCCCGGCCATCGCCTTCGACGTACCCGGGCTGCGTGATTCCGTGGTGGACGGCGAAACGGGGCTGCTGGCCCGCGGCGAGTCCTCGTTCGCGGCGGCCTGGTGCACCCTCGCCCTGTCCACCCACCGCCGCACCCACATGGGCAAGGCCGCCCGCGACCGCGCGGCCCGGTACCGCTGGAACCACACGGTCCGCCAGTTCGGAGCGGTGGCCGCGGAGGCGGTGAGGGGCTGGGCCCCATGAAGGACCCCTCGATACGCCCCATGAAAGACCCCTCGATACGCAGATCCCTCACCCTCTTCCGTGCCTTCCTGCACGAGCAGGACGACCCCGGGTCCTGTTACGCGCTGCTCGCCCGGGACGCCGCCGACCAGGTCGAGGCATACGGCGCCGTCGAGGGCCGTACCGTCGTGGACGTCGGCGGCGGCAGCGGGTACTTCACCGAGGAGTTCCGGCGGCGCGGGGCGAACGCCTATCTCTTCGAGCCGGACGTCGGGGAGTTGGGGCCGAAGCCGCCCGACTCGGCGGTCGTCGCGGACGGTTATCTGCTGCCGCTCGCGGACGGGGTCGCCGACGTCTGCTTCTCCTCCAACGTCCTGGAGCACGTGGCCGATCCGCAGACGTTCCTGAGTGAAATGGTGCGCGTGACCCGCCCGGACGGGCTGATCTACGTGTCGTTCACCAACTGGCTGTCCCCGTGGGGCGGTCACGAGTGGGCGCCCTGGCACTACTTCGGCGCCGAGCGGGCGCGGGCCCGCTACCGCCGCCGTACCGGCAAGGCCGCCAAGCACACCCTCGGCGAGAACCTCTTCGCCGTGCACATCGGCACCACCCTGCGGCAGGTGCGCGCCCGTGACGACGTCACGGTCGTCTCGGCGCGCTCCCGCTACTGGCCGTTCCTCGCGGGCGCCGTCGCGAAGGCGCCGGGGCTGCGCGAGTTCGCCACCTGGAACCTCCTCCTCATCCTCCGGCGGTGTCCACCATGACGAGCACGGTCCAGGCTCCTCCCCCAGCAGCCGTCCGCCCCACCGCAACCGCTTCCGGCCCTCCGGAGGGGCCGCGCTCGCGGCGGTGGCTGCTGGGGTTCTGGGCCGTGGTGTTCGTGCTGTTCCTGGCCGTGCACCCCGGGCGGATGACCTTCGACACCAAGCTCGGTGTCGCGCTCGACCCGTGGCAGTTCCTCTCCGATCTGGGCCAGTTGTGGCACGACCGGGGCGGCTTCGGCGGCATCCAGGACCAGTACGTCGGTTACGTCTGGCCGATGCTGCCGTTCTACGGCCTGTGCAAGCTGATCCATCTGCCGGTGTGGTTGGCGGAGCGGCTGTGGCTGTCGCTCGTCGTGTCCGTCGCCTTCTGGGGTGCGCTGCGGCTGGCCGAGCGGCTGCGGGTCGGAAGCGGGGCCAGCCGACTGCTCGCCGCCGTGGCGTACGCGCTGTGGCCGGTGTTCACGATCGTCGTCGGCTCGACCTCCGCGGCCGCGCTGCCCGGCGCGTTCCTGCCCTGGGTACTGCTGCCGCTCACCAACGAGCGCTACAGCGCCCGTATCGCGGCCCTGCGCTCGGCGCTGATCGTCCCCTTCATGGGCGGTGTGAACGCCGCCGCGACCCTGGCGTCCCTGCTTCCGGTCGGGCTGTATCTGCTCTCCCGCCCGCGCGGGCCCCGGCAGCGCAAGCTGATCGCCTGGTGGGTGCCGGGTGTGATCCTGGCGACGGCCTGGTGGTGGATCGCGCTGCTGCTGCTCGGCGCCTACGGCGAGAACTTCCTTCCCTACGTGGAGACTTCGGGAACCACGACGGCCACGATGTCGGCCACGGAAGGGCTGCGCGGCGCCGGCAACTGGGTGGGATATCTGCACTTCGGCGAGGCCTGGCTGCCGGCCGGCTGGACCGTCGCGTCCTCGGTGATCGTGATCGTCTGCTCGACGCTCGCGGCGGGACTGGGCCTGGCCGGGCTCGCGAGACGTGACCTGCCCGAGCGCCGCTGGCTGGTGCTGACCGTGCTGTCGGTCGCGCTCATCACCCTTGCCGGGTACGGGGGTTCGTTCGGCGCTCCCTTCCACGGCACCGTCCAGGACTGGCTGAACGGCTGGCTCGTCCCCTTCCGCAACATCTACAAGTTCCAGACGGGACTGGCGCTCGCCCTCGTCCTGGGCCTCGCGCATCTGGTCGGTGTCGCTTCGCAGACGCGCGGCGCCCGCCCCGTGCGCGGCCGTCGCTTCGCGCCGCTCGTCGCGGCCGTGCTGATCCTGCCGGGACTCGCCTGGCCGTATCTCAACGGGTCGATCCTGCAACCCGGTTCGTTCCAGCAGCTCCCCACGTACTGGCAGACCACGGCCGACTGGCTGAAGACGTACTCGCCCGACTCCCGCGCCCTCGTCGTGCCCGCCACCGCGCACGGCATCTACACCTGGGGCTCCCCCATCGACCAGCCCCTCGACGTGCTCGCCGACTCCCGCTGGGCCCAGCGGGATTACGTCCCGTTCGGCACCGCGGGCAACCGGCGCGCCATGGACGCGGTCGAGCAGGCACTGATGACGGGCGGCGAAGTCCCAGGCCTGGCCGACTACTTGAGCCGTGCCGGCCTCTACTACGTCGTCGTACGCAATGACCTGGACCCCGACCAGATCGGCTATGTCCCGACCACGACCGTGAAGCGGACCCTGGAACAGTCCGGCTACCAGCGCGTGACCGGGTTCGGGCCGGTCATGACCGGTGGGCGGATCGCGAACGACACCCCGTTGCAGGTCGAGGGCCTGTATCCGCGCCAGCGCGCCGTCGAGATCTACGAGCCTGCCGACAAGGCCGTGCCGAGGCCCGGACAGGCCGCGCTGAAGGCGATCGCGGACACCGCCGTCGTGTCGGGCGGCCCCGAGGCACTCCTCCCGCTGGCCGCCGACCCGTCCATGCGGGGCCGCGCCACCGTGCTGACCGGCGACAACCATCCCGGCCTCGGCACCCCGGACGTACAGGTGGTGGGCGACGGGCTACGGCGCGCCGACACCCGCTTCGGCCTGGTCGACGCCAACACCTCGTACACGTACACCCGCGACCAGCGCAATGACAGCGACAGCGCCCAGGACGCGGGCAAGAAGCCGCACCAGATCCTGCCGACGAAGGGCATCCAGCACCAGACGGTGGCACAACTGCGCGGCGCCCGCTCGGTGACGGCCTCGTCGACCGGCAACTGGCTGTTCTATCTGCCGCAGTACGACCCCGTGAACGCCTTCGACGGCAACCCCGACACGGCGTGGGCCGAGGGCGCGGCGGGCTCCGCGAACGGGCAGTGGCTGCGGATCCGCTTCGAGGGGTCCTTGGACGTGCCGTCGTCGTTCAAGGTGACCCCGCTGCCGCAGGACGGGGTGCGATCGGCCGCGACCAAGGTCCGGGTGGAGACGGAGAAGGGCTCCGTCACCAGCTACCTCCAGCCCAACGGCATGGCCCAGTCCATCAAGGCCCGCCCCGGCTCGACGAGTTGGCTGAAGATCACCATCGTCGGCTCCACGAAGCAGCACGCCGGTCTCACCGGTGCGGGCTTCTCCGAGATCGACCTGCCGGACGTCCAGGTGACCCGGCTGCTGAAGCTCCCCACGGACGCCGCCGGGGCCGACGCCTCCTCCGAGATCGTCTCCCTGCACCGCACCACCGACCCCACCGGGCTCTCCCCGACGGGCACCGAGGCGGGCCTGCACCGCAGCTTCTCGACGTCGACGGCGGGAACGTACGAGATGAAGGCGAGCGCGGTCCCGGTCGCGGGCGAGGAGCTGGAGAAGCTGCTGTACGAGGTCGCGCCCGAGCAGCAGAGCCAGATCACGGCGACGGCCGACTCGACGGCGAAACTCGGCGCCGGGCTGTCGGCGCGCAACCTCACGGACGGCGACCTGACCACGGCGTGGATCGCGGGCGACAACCCGACGATCCATCTGAGCTGGCCGGACAAACAACCCATCTCGTCGATCGTGCTCGCTCCCGCGGGTGGCCTGTCGACCCGCCCGACGAAGGTGAACATCAGCTCCCCGGACGGCGCGGCGATCGTCGGCGTCGACGAGAACGGCTGGGCCCGCTTCGACCCCATCACCACCGACCACCTCGACATCACCATCACCGAGACCGCGCCGCTGACCGTCCACAACCCGGTCGCCAACGCCGACCTCCAGCTCCCGGTCGGACTCACGGAGGCCTACATCCCGGGGCTCGACCAGTACCGCACCCCGCAGCCGTCCGGCACCCGGAAGTTCTCGCTCCCCTGCGGGAAGGGTCCGGTCGTCGCGATCGACGGCAAGCTGTACGAGACGAGCGTGAAGGGGACGGTGGGCGATCTGGTCGAGCGCCGCCGCCTTGATGTGACGCCCTGTCAAGATGGGCGTACAGACGCCGCCTTGGAGCTCTCCGACGGCTCGCACACCGTCGAGGCGGGCGACGCCGGACCGCTGGCCCTCACCGACGTGACACTGACGCGCGGCACGGTCGCCGAGGCGGCCACCGCCGGGCGCGAGCTGAAGATACGTGACTGGCTGGGCGACCGTCGCGAGGTGACGGTCGGCTCGGGCGCGGCCTCGTACCTGACGACGTACGAGAACTACAACGACGGCTGGAAGGCCACGCTGAACGGCAAGGAACTCACGCCGGTACGGCTCGACGGCTGGCAGCAGGGCTGGCAGATCCCGTCCGGCGCGGGCGGCACCGTCAAGCTGTCGTACGAGCCCTCGACGACGTACGAGGCCGGGCTGATCGGCGGCGGAGTCGCCGTGGCGGGCCTCGCGGGCCTCGTCCTGTGGCGCCGCCGCTCGCCCAACCCCGACGCGCCGCAGCCGGTGCCGCCGCTGCCCGGACTGTGGCCGGGCCTGGTCGCGCTGACCCTGGTCGGGATCGTCATCGCGGGCTTCTTCGCCCTGCTGGTCCCGGCGCTGGCCCTGCTCGCCCGGAGGCGGCACGCGCTGCTCGTACCGATCTCGTTCCTCGCGCTCGCGGGAGCGGGGATCGCTGCCGCCACGGGGGCGGGGTCACCGATGTCGGCGGACGAGGGGGCGTTCGGGCCCGCGGCCCAACTGCTGGCGCTGATCGGGTTGTTCGCGGCCCTGGTGAGCGTACGGGAGCCGGGCCCGTCCGGGGCCGCCGCCTCACGGTGGGAGGTGCCACCGGGTGCGTCGGAGGCGCCGACCGCACCGCTGCCGCAACGCGTGCGGGGCGAGAGCGGAGGGCCGGGGGCCTTGCCCGCGGGGTTCGAGGAGAAGCCCGGGGCAGGGGGCAAGACGGCCGGGGAGAAGCCGGGGGCGGAGTCCCTCGCATCGGGATCCGAGCCCCGGGCATCGGCACCCGTGGCCGGCGTATCGGAACCCGGGCCCGGGGCATCGGCACCCGTGGCCGGCCTATCGGAACCCGAGCCCGGCGTGTCGGCTCCCGAGCTCGGCGTATCGCCCCCCGTGGCCGGCGCGTCGGAACCCGTGGCCGGCGCGTCGGAACCCATGGTCGGGGTCGCCTCCGGCCCGACCCTCTCCGCACGCGGCCCCGGATCGGCGCAGCCCGAACCCGACCCTCCGACCGCGCGCGTCGCGTTCCGCAAGCCGAGGTTCAGGACGACACCGCCCGAGGACGACACGGGGAGGGGCGAGGCCATATGACAGCGGTGGAGCACCCGGCACGGGACGGCACCGACGGTCCGGTGCGGCCCCCCGTACGCGTCCCGTTCCCGGTGGTGGACGAGGTCGCCCGGCACTGCCTCCAGGAGGAGGAACCGGAGACCGTCCACATCGAGGTCCATCTGCCGGGCCGCCTCGACCCGGACCGGCTGAGGAGGGCGTTCACGGAGGCGCTGCACCGCCACCCCCGCATCCTGATGCGCGAGGCGCGGGGGCCCTGGTACCGCCGCCGCTACGAGTGGGAGCTGACACCGGGGCCGGACGTGGAGGTCGTCTCCTTCCCGCCCCCGAGCCGCGACGCCCTCAGGGACGCGAGGACACGGGCACTCCTGACAGCCCCACCGCTGTCGGCGTCCCCACCGATACGCCTGGAGGTGGTGGCCGGCGCGGGCCCGGCGGTGGGCAGCGAGGCGACGGACGCGGTGGGCGAGCCCGCCCCCACCGCGGGCCATCGTGCCGCCGGTCCCGCGTCCGGGCACCCGGCCCCCAAAGGCACGGTCCTCTTCCTCACCATCAACCACACCGCCCTGGACGGACCGGCCTGCCTCCGCATCCTGGCCACCGCGGCGGAGCTGTACGGAGGCAAGGACGACACTCCGGCCGCACCCCCCGTACGCCCCCCGGACGCGACGGGACCGGCCGACGTGGACACCCCCTCCACCTGGACCCCACCCGCCAGAGTCGCCCACGGCACCCCCGAGCCCTCCCCCGGCAACGGCCTCCTCGTCACCGAGCTCAGCGTCCCGCGCCGCCCCAAGGGCTCCCCCTACACGGTGAACGACCAGCTCATGGCCGCCACGGCCCTGATGATCGCCCACTGGAACAGGGAACACGGCGCGCGCCCCCGCCCCCTGCGCATCACGATGCCGGTCGACGACCGTCCCCGTGGTGCGGACATGCCGATCGGCAACGGGACACGGCTCGTCGAAGTCACCTTCGCGCCACAGGAGTTGGACGCGGACCGGATGGGCGAGCTGCTGCGCCGTACGGCGAACCGCACACGCGCGCTGAAGTCCGTGGACCGCCCCCAACTCGGCCATGGAGCCGCCCTGTTGACGGCCCCCGTCGTCCCGGTCGCCTGGCGTGCCGCCGTCACCCGGGGCCTGCGCAGAGCGGCCGGCCCGTGGACGTCGACCACACTGCTCAGCAACATCGGCCGCATCCCGTACGCCCTGGACTTCGGCGAAACAGCCGGCCGCGCGCACGCGGTGTGGTTCTCCGCCCCCGCCCGCATGCCCCGCGGCCTGACCGTCACCACCGCGTCCAGCGCGGGCCGCCTGCACCTCGCCCTGCGCTGGTCGCGCACCCTGCTCAGCCACGGCGACGGCGCCCACCTCCGCGACCTCTTCGAGCACTATCTGCACGCGACGGAGGTGGACGACGTATGACTCCCACAACCACAACAGCTCCTGTCCATAGGGGACTTCGCGACTTCTACGAGGACCCCACCGTCCCCGTCGCCTCCGGCGCCCCGCGCAGTCTGCGCCAGGCCCGCATGCTGGCCGCCGCGCTCGGACCGGCCACGGCGGGCGCGAAGACCGTGCTGGACATCGGCTGCGGCGACGGCACCGCGGCCGCGACCGCCGCGCCCCTCCTCGCCGGACACCGCCTGGTCGGCGTCGACTGGTCGCAGGACGCCCTCAGACGCGCCCACGCCCACATGCCGTACGCGATCCGCGGTGAACTCACCGACGGCGGGCTGCCGTTCGCGACCGCGTCGGCCGACGCGGTGCTCTTCAGCGAGGTCGTGGAGCACCTGGTGGACCCGGACGACGCGCTGGACGAGATCCGCCGAATCCTGCGCCCCGGCGGCCACTTGATGCTCTCCACCCCGAACCTCGCCGCCTGGTACAACCGTGCTCTGCTGCTCGCCGGTGTCCAGCCCGTCTTCTCGGAGGTGAGCCTGCGCGCGATCCACGGCCGGCCGGGCAAGGAGGTCGTGGGTCATCTGCGGCTCTACACCGCCCGCGCGCTACGGGAGTTCGTGGCCGCGTCGGGCTTCGAGGTCGTACGCCTGGCGGGCGCGCCCTTCCACGGCGTACCGCGTCCGCTGCGCCCCCTGGACCGGCTGGCCTGCGCGGTTCCATCGGCCGCCTCCATCCTGCTCCTGCACGCGCGAAGGACGTAGCCCATGTGGTGGGGAGTGGCCGCGGCCCTGCTGGCGAACGTCCTGTACAGCACCGGATTCGTCCTGGAGAAACGCGCGCTTGCCGCTCTGCCCGAGGTGGACATCCACCGCCCCGCGCGGCTGCTGCGCCTGGTCCTCGGCAGCCCCCTGTGGATCGGCGGCTCGCTGGCTCTCGCGGCGGGCTTCGGCGCCCAGCTCGCCGTCTACCGCACCCTGCCGATCGCCGCGGCCCAGGGCATCTTCGTCTCCGGCCTGGTCCTCCTTGTACTGCTCTCCTCCCGGCTGCTCGGCGAGGAGACGACGGGCCGCGAACGGTACGCGCTCGGCGCGATCCTCCTCGCCCTGCTGATGGTCGTGCTGTCCCTGCGCGAGGGCACGGACACGGTGAGCCGCAGCGCACCGGCGCCGCTCGTCCTCACGGTCTGTCTGCCGTCACTGTCGCTGGGCGTGTGGCTGTACGGAGCCGCCGAGCGCCGTTCCAGGCACCGGCACCGTAAGTCGACCACGGGCGTCGAATACGGCGTGGCGGTGGGCCTGTTGTACGGCGTGAGCTCACTCGCCATCAAGGGCGTGTCGAGCTACCTGACGACAAGTGACCTGGGTGGAGCGGTCGTTGGCCTGCTCCGCTCCCCGTACCCCTACCTCCTTCTCTTCACCGGCGCGTTCGGCCTGGTCATGTCGCAGGCGGCGCTGCAACGCTGCCGGGCCTCGCTGATCGTGCCGGTCTGCACGACGGTGACCTGTCTGTTCACCGCGGTGCTCGGCACGCTCGCGTTCGGCGAGGCACTGCCGCACGAGCCGGTGCGGCTCGCGCTGCGCCTGGCGGGCACCGTCCTCGCGGTGTCGGTCCTGCTCGCCATGCCCAAGCACGACGACGCCGCACCCCAACCCCCCATCAGCGCCAAGGAGTTGACACCCCCATGAACGCCGACGACCCGCTGCTGAAGATCCTGGCCTGCCCGCTCGACAAGGGCCCCCTGCATCTGCTCGTCCCGGACGAGGCCCTGACCTCCGAGGACCTGACCTCCGAGAAACTGACCTCCGAGAAACTGACCTCCGAGGAGGCCCTCTACAACCCGCGCCTGCACCGCCGTTACCCGATCGTCGACGGCATCCCTCAGCTACTGCCGTCCTCGGGAAAGCAGGTCACGGAGGACGAACACGAGGAGCTCCTCAAACGGATGGCTCCATGACACAAGCCAGGGCTGGTGCCGTGCAGAAGGGGCTGGATACGCGACCATGGATCCCATGCCGGCCAAACGCCCCGCCACCACCCCCACCCCCTTCACCGCTCTCCACTTCCAGCTCGTCCTGCTGCGCCGCATGGCCGACCACAACCCCGACCTCGTCGAGGACGCCCGCCATGAGCTGGGCGTCTCCATCGCCGACATGCGCGAGGCCAACCGCCGCTGGCAGGCCATGCTGCACGCCCCGCGCTCCCGCGCCGCGACCTCCCGCTACCGCTCGATCCTGGGCACCCCGGAGTCCGTGGCGGAACGCCAGATCGGCGATCTCACCTGCGAGGCCCTGCTCTGGCCCGTCCCCCTCTGGCCCGACCTCCGCTTCGAGGTCCTCGTCGCCCCGAACGGCGTCGCCTGGAACGAGTGGCTGGTACGAGCCCCCGGCGCCCCCGGCCCGGTCCTCAAGACCCTCGACGACCTGACCCCTTGGTCCTGCACGGTCGACGAGGCCGCCCGCGCCTTCGCCCCCGCCCGCCCCCTGGAGGGCACGGCCCCGACGCGCTGGGGTCTGGCCTTCACGGCCCCGGACGCGTCGGGCGTACGACAGGAGTGCGCGGCGGAGTTCACGTGGGGGCTGCTGCAACGGGTCGGCGTCAAAGGGCAGCGGCCTTGACGATCGCCTCCACTACGACGGGCAGCGAGTCCGGGTGCAGCCAGAGGAAGAGATTCGGCTCGACCAGCTCCAGCTCCATCACCCGGGGCTCACCGTCGTCGCCGTCCACAAGGTCGACGCGGGCGTAGAGCACGGCATCGGCGCCCCCGGGCACGGCGGCCAACGCACGCTCAGCGACGGCCAGTTCCGCGGCCGTCGGCTCCCAGACCTCCAGCCGGGGATGCGGGACCTTGTCCCCGTCGTACGGCGTCCCCGGCTCCAGCACGGCCCCCTTCCGGCTGGCGTGCAGCAGCCGCCCGCCGAAGAACTGCAGCGCCCGCTCACCAGCGGCGTCGATGTTCTTCACATACGGCTGCACCATCGCGGTCAGCCCCTCCGCGTGCATCGCCGCGAGCTGCCGTACGGCCGTCTCCCGCTCCTCGGGCGTATACCGGGCGGCATACCGCGCGCCCGCCCCGGCGGTGGGCTTCACCACGAACTCGTGGTCGTCGGGCAGCTCGGCCGGATCCCCCGGCGCGAGATACCGGGTCGGCACGACCGGCACCCCCGCCGCCGCCAGATCCCCGATGTACCGCTTGTCGGTGTTCCACCGCACGACCCCCGCCGGATTCGCCAGCCGCGTGAGCCCCCCACACCGCTCGACCCACGCCACGAACTCCGCGACCCGCCAGCTGTAGTCCCAGGTCGACCGGATCAGGGCGAGATCAAAGGCGGCCCAGTCGACCTCCGCGTCGTCCCAGCACACCACGACCGCCTCGGCCCCGGCACCCTCCAGAGCCGCCGCCAGCACCGGCAGATCCTGATCCAGGCTGGGCTCCTCGCCAGGGTCGTAGGTGACGAGCGCGATACGTGCGCGGGCGGCGGTGCGGGCCACAGCGGACTCCATCCTCGTACGACTTCGGCGTACGGATCCTCGTACAGCTTCGGCGCACGACTCCTCGTACGACATCTCGGGGCGATCCCGACGCAGGCTAACAACCACGTGCGCGCCCAGAGCAAGCCATTACCAGGGCAGCGCGGTTCTGATTCGCATCACACGAACCCCTATTGCCGCTTGAGCACCGAGCGTATTTCTACTCCAGCAGCTTTCACCCGGTGCCGTAGCTTGCCAACGCCGCCTGGAATCACCAGGTGCCGCGCAACAGAGCAACCGGAGGGTCACCCATGCCCCGAGAGGCGCCGTACCTCGCAGTGGCCGACGCGTTGCGCGCGCGGATTCTCGCGGGAGAGTGGGAGATCGGGGAGCGCCTGCCGTCCCGGGCGCAGCTCGCCGAGGAGTACGGGGTCGGGCGCAACGTCACGCAGAGGGCCATGGAACGCTTGATCGTCAAGGGTTTCCTCGAAGGACGCGCGGGCTCGGGCACCTACGTCCGCATGCCGCGTGAGCGCCTGCGGATGGTTCGCTCGCGTCATCGCGAACGCCAAGGAGGCTCCCCTTCCCTCGCCGGCATGAAGGAGAGGGGCAGGGCCGGCGCCTGGGATTCACACAGCCAGGCGCGCGTCCCCGCTCCTGAGGCAATCGCCGAGCGGCTCGCCATCAGCCCCGGAGACCTCTGCGTCAACACGCGCTACGAGTTCCTTGCCGACGGGCAACCCGTCCAGCTCTCCGATTCCTGGGAGCCGATGGCCATCACGGACGGAACGCCGATCGTGCTGCCCGAGATGGGCCCCCTCGCGGGAAAGGGGGTGGTCGAGCGTATGCGCTCCATCGGCGTGGTCGTCGAGACCGTGGTCGAGCTGCCGCGCCCGGCTCGTGCCACCCAGGCGCAGGCGAATCTACTGGGAATCAGTGTCGGGGATTTGGTGCTCCAGATCGAGCGGACCATCTACGACACCGACAGACGTCCGGTGGAAACCGCCGACATCGTCATTCCGGACGTACGCAGGGAAGTGGCCTACGAGTTCGTGGTCGACCGGCCGTAGCCCGTTGAAGCCTGTTGAAGCCTGTTGAAGCCAACTGAAGCCAGTTGAGCGACATTTCAAAGCCGACAGTAGGTAACTCGCATGTCAACACCCTCCCGGCCCGGACTCCTCCGCGATCCGGACTTCGGGCGCCTGTTTGCCGCCACCGCGCTCGGCCAGCTGGGCGATCGCATCATATTTCTGGCGTTGCCGCTGGTTGCCATCATGGCGTTGAATGCCGACGAGTTGCAGGTGGGATTACTGACCGCGATGACCACGGCAGGCTCACTCCTGGTCGGACTGCCGGCAGGCGCGTGGGTGGACCGCATGCGGAAGCGATCAGTGATGGTCAGCACCGATCTCGCGAGGGCGGCCGTCCTCTTGACCATACCGGTGGCGTGGTGGTCGGACCTTCTGACCATCGGGTGGCTCTACGCGGTCGCTTTGGTTCATGGAGTGCTGACCGTCTTCTTCGACGTCGCGTACGTCAGCTATCTGCCGCATCTGGTGGGACGCGGCAATCTCGTCGAAGGAAACTCAAAACTCTCGGCGATACGCTCGGTGACCAGTATCAGTGGACCAGGGCTGGCAGGGCCGCTGGTCGGCTGGCTCGGAGCCCCTGCAACGCTTTTGGTGAGTTCGGCCGGGATGGCGATGTCGGGGCTGCTCGCGACCCGTATCCGTAAACGCGAACTAAAGCGGGAGCCGAGTGAGCACCCTCAACTGCTTCGAGACATCAAAGAGGGATTGAAGTTTGTGCTCAAGCATCCCATCCTGCGGGCAATCATCCTGGGGGATGCGATATTCAATCTCTTCCTAGTCATGTATCAGACCATGTTGCTGGTCTTCTTGGAGAGGGAGATGAACCTCAAGTCCTTCGGCATCGGCCTCATTCTGTCGGGAATGGGCTGTGGTGCCCTGCTGGGCGCGCTGTCGGCAACCAAGGTCTCGAAGCGGGTCGGGCAGGGTCCGGTCATCTGGCTCGCACCACTTGTCACCTGTCCTCTGACAGTCCTGATGCCGTTGGCGCATCCGGGTTGGAGCGTGTACGCGGCTGCGCTCGGACTGGCGTCCCTTTCCCTGGGCGGCGTCATCCGCTTTGTGGCTCAGTCAAGCGTCCAGCAGACCCTCACGCCCGATCGGCTCCTGGGCCGGATGAGCGCGACCGCCCGGTTCGTGTCCTGGGGCGGCATTCCGCTCGGCGGGCTTTTGGGGGGAGTCTCGGGCTCCGTGTTCG
The DNA here is from genome assembly GCF_036347135.1 of Streptomyces sp. NBC_00775. Classification (NCBI taxonomy): domain Bacteria; kingdom Bacillati; phylum Actinomycetota; class Actinomycetes; order Kitasatosporales; family Streptomycetaceae; genus Streptomyces; species Streptomyces sp. NBC_00775. Next base: position 7,415,125 of record NZ_CP108938.1, on the reverse strand, counting down.
GAGCGAAGGCCACCTTGTGTATCGGTGCCGCCGGTATGACGTCGAGCGTCCTCCCGTACCTCCTGTCACCGCTTCGAAGCATGCGCGAATTGCCCAGGAAAGAAGATCCCGAGCTCGTGCGCTGAGCGCGAACCGCTCGCCGCTCCACTTCTCGCGCGGAGAAAGTGCGTTGCGGGCAGCGCCTCCTCCCCCGGACAGTGGGCTCATGACATCCCCCGCCGCCGCCCCGCCTCCCGGCCTCACCCTGCGCCCGGCCACGCTCGACGACGCGGCGGCGATATGCGCGCTGCTCAACGAGGTCGATCTGCTGGAGATCGGTCGTGCCGACACCGAACTCGCCGAGGTTCAGGCGAGTTTGAAGCATCCCGAGGTGGAGCTGGAGCGGGACTCCTGGCTGCTCTTCGACGGTGACCGGCTCATCGGATACGGCTTGGCGTGGGACGACTCCGGCGGTGAGCGGATCGACATCGACCACTACACGCTGCCCGACCAGCAGCAGGGCGCCCTCTATGTGTTCGACCTGATGGAGGCCCGGGCCGCGGAGCGGGCGGCGGCCAACGGGGCGGCGCGAGCGGTGGTGCACCTGCACCTCAACATCGCCCCCACCATCGATCTGGACGCGCTGCGCGCACGCGGCTGGCGCGCGGTCCGCCGCCACAACGTGATGGCCCGTCCTCTAGACGGCACCACCGACCGGTTGCCGACGCCACCGCCCGGCGTGACGCTGCGCCCCTGCATGGACGAGCCGGACCGCCGGCGCGCCCACGCACTGCTCCAGGAGTGCTTCACCGAGCACTTCGACTTCCAGCCGCGTACGTACGAACAGTGGCTGGACGACATCGACGCCGAACGCGTCGACTGGTCACTGATCTGGGTCGCGCACGTCGACGGCCTGGGCGACGCGGCCGTACTGCGCAGCCACAACGACCGTGCCTCGATGGCCTGGATCGGTAACCTCGGCGTCCTGCGCCAAGCTCGTGGCAAGGGCCTCGGCAGCCACCTCCTGCGCCACGCCTTCGGCCACTACGCGGCGCTCGGCCGCGACCGGATCGGCCTCGGCGTCGACACCGACAACAGCAGCGGCGCGCTCGCCCTGTACGAACGGCACGGCATGAGCCTCGACTACGGGGTGGACACCTGGGAGTTGATCCGGCCCGTGGGATGACCATCGACTGCCCGGCAACGATCGTTCTGGAAGCGGGAACGATCGTTCGGAAAAGCGTGACGCGCGCCGACTCGGCCACGTAGTGTCGGCCAACGTGACAATTTGACGAGTCAACTGCCGGGAGCCCCTTGGTGAACGAGTCCCCGCCGCCTCTTCCCGAGACCCTCGCACGCCTCGACGCGCAGATCGCCGAGAAGAGCCTGGACCGGGGCGAGGTCCTCGACACGCGTGCCCTGTCCGGCCGTACGGCGTTGCCCGAGGGGGACGTCCGGGCCCTGCTCGACGGCGAGGCTCCGCGCGACGACAAGGTGGACGACCGGATCCGGGGGCGCGTACGCGCGCTGTACGAGGCGTATCTCGCGGAGAGCGGGCGCAGGCCCGCCGATGTGTGCCGGGAGGTCGCCGCCCGTCTCGGGATCAGCGACAAGTGGGCCCGTTCCCTGCTCAACGGCGACAAGATGCCGAACGTGCCCGACCTCACCCGGCTCGCGGAGTTCTTCCACATCGACCAGGGCACGAAGTTCTTCACCGATCCGGCCGCCGTCGCCCTGAACGGGGCGCTTCAGCGCACCCTTCGGGAACTCGAAGGCACCGCGGAGGACGGCCCGCTGCTCAAGTTCACGACCAGGCACGGAGTCATCACGCTCGCCCTGCGCGGCAGGCGGCTGACGCCCCGCAAGCAGGAGGCGCTGGCGCTCATGCTCGAATCCCTGCTGAGCGGTGAGGAGGCGGAACGATGAGGCTCGCCGGCCGGGTACGGGCCCTTGCGGCGGCGCTGCGTCCGCACAGAGCCGACTCCGAGATGCGCGCCCTCGCGGTGGAACTCAGCCGCGTACTGCGGAAGAAGATCGACACCCCCGTCGACGTACGGGAGTTGGCGGGCGCCCTGTGCGAGGAGATGAGCGGGCGCCGTGACGGCCGTCCCGTTCAGCTCCGCTTCGAGCGCTTCCCCGACGAGATCGAGGTCACCGGCCTGTGGATGGAGTTCCAGGACTTCGACCTCGTCATCATCGAGGAGCGCGCGGAGACGGTGCAGCAACTCGTCATCCTCGGCCATGAGTTGTGGCACATGCGGGAAGGGCACCGCGACCATCACGTCGACGGTGCGGCAGCCGCCGCGCGGGCCCTCTCGGACAACCCCGACTGGCGCAGTCCCGGCTGGCGCAGCCCCGACTGGCAGGAGATCGCCCTCACCGTCGCCGCCCGCAACGGTTCCCACGAGGCCGACGAGGCCGAGGCCGAGGACTTCGGCCTGCACCTGGCGAGCGTCTTCCGCTCATGGGTGACCGGGCCGCGTACGCGAGGGCCCGTCGACCCGGTGGGCCGGGCCATCCAGGCGTCCCTGGGCTATCGCGGACCCGAGGACTGACCGGCGATGAATCCTTCCCGCTTCTTCGACGGTCTGTACATCTCCTTCTGGATACCGGCGGCGGTCCTGACGGCCGCCCTGGCGATCAAAGTGCCCAGCATCATCAAGCTCTGGAAGGACCCGCTGCTCAGAGCGGTCGGCGGCCTGCTCGTCCTCGCCTGCGGCGTCTTCGTCTTCGCGGCGCCGGCGACCATCGCCTGGACGAACCGCGTCACCGGCGTACCGAACTTCTCGGCACCCCTGGTCTACAGCCTGATCACCGCGTTCTGCGGTTCCTGTCTGCTGCTGATCACCGCCTGGCGCAACGGCATCTCCGACCGCTCGGACACGACGCGCCGCGCCACGCGGTGGGTGGTGAGCGTCTACTCGGGCGTGATCGTCGCGCTGTGGGTGCTGTTCGCGCTCGCCGACGCCCCCGTCGAACGGGTGCATGACCTCGACACGTACTACGCCACCACCGCCTTCATGCGCGAGGAGATCCTGCTCTACCTGCTCGCGCACACGGTGGCCTGCCTCATCACCTACCGGCTGATCTGGAACTGGATCCGCACCGACGGACTCGACGTATGGCTGCGCAGCGGCCTGAAGTGCCTCGGCGTCGGCTACGCGATGAACCTGATCTACGACGGCTCGAAGCTCACGGCCGTCGTCGCCCGGTGGACCGGCCACGACCTGGACTGGCTGAGCACCGCCCTGTCGCCGCCCGTCGCCGCCGTCTCCGCCATCCTGATCGCGGTCGGGTTCATCCTTCCGCACGCCGGGCAGTACCTGCACCGCCGTGCGCAGACCCGGCTCAGCCACTGGCGGCTGCGGCCCCTGTACCTGCTGACCCGCACCGTCACCGGCGGGCGGGTGCCCTTCAAGCTGCGGGCCACCCCCGAACTGCGCCTGACGCGCCGCGAGACGTTCATCCGGGACGCGCTGCTGCACCTCTCTCGGTACATCGACGAGGACCTGGACCAACGGGCGTACGACGCCGCGGTGGGCCTCGGTCGCGAGGCGGGCCGGGCGCGCCCGCTCGCCCATGCCGTGACGATCCAGGAGGCCATCGACACCAAACGACGAACCCGGGAGGACGACGCCACCGCCCCCTTGCGCAGCCCGGACATCGAGGACCTGCTGGAGGGGATCGAGGCCGTGTCCCGCGCCCTCCGCCACACCGACGACATCAGGGCGGTACGCGAGCGCGCGACCGCCGCAGCAGAGAGCGTGCCCGCCCCATGACTGCCAGCCCCCACAGCGATCACCCCACCGCTGATCGCCCCTCCGGCGCCCGGCCCCTGAGATCCGCCGTCGTCCTCGGCGGCAGCCTCGCCGGCCTGCTCGCGGCCCGCGCCCTGGTCGAGTTCGCGGACGTCGTCACCGTCGTCGAGCGCGATGTCCTGCCCGACGGGCCCGAGCGGCGCAAGAACCTGCCCCAGGCCCAGCACGTCCATACGCTGTGGTCGGGTGGTGCGAAGGCGATGGAGGAACTCGTCCCGGGTGTCACCGGGCTGCTGGCGGAAGCCGGGGCGCACCGGGTGCCGTTGACGAAGGACATGGTCGCGCTGTCGTCCCAGGGCTGGTTCCGCCGCTGGGACGAGTCCCACCACATGATCCTGTGCAGCCGTGACCTCCTCGACGCGACGGTCCGCGCGCAGATCCTCGGCGACGACCGGATCAAGCTCGTCGAGCGAGCCGAGGCGCTCGGCCTCGAAGGCACCGCCGGCTCCGTCACAGGGGTCCGCGTCCGCGGCCACGCCGACGCCGACACCGACGCCGACGCCGACACCGGTCGTGACACCGACACCGACACCGAGTACACGCTTCCCGCCGATCTGGTCGTCGACGCCACCGGGCGTGCCTCCCGCGCACCGGAGTGGCTCACCGCCCTCGGCGTGCCCGAACCGGAGGTCCGGCACGTCAACTCCGGCCTCGCGTACGCCAGTCGGGTCTTCCGCGCCCCCGAGAACGCGCGGCACGGCTTCCCCATCCTCAACGTGCAGGCGGCCCCGCGCGACGGCCGCCCCGGCCGGTCGGGCGTCATGGTGCCCATCGAGGACGGCCGCTGGATGGTCACCCTGTCGGGCACCCGGGGCGGTGAACCCACCTCCGACGAGGACGACTTCGAGCGGTTCGCCACCGAGGGGCTGCGCCACCCCGTCATCGGCGAGTTCATCGCGGGCGCCGAGCCACTGACCGGTGTGGCGTTCACCCGCACCACCGCGAACCGCCGCTACTACTACGAGCGTTCACGTCAGTGGCCCGACGGTTTCCTCGTCATCGGCGACGCGCTGGCCGCGTACAACCCGATCTACGGTCACGGCATGTCGGTCGCGGCCCAGAGCGCCGTCGCCCTGCGCAACGTGATCCGCCGCCAGGGCTGGGGTACTCCCCGGCTGGCCCGCGCCCTCCAGAAGGCGGTGGCCCGGCCGGTCAACGCGGCCTGGGACCTCGCCACGGGCCAGGACGTCTTCTTCCCGGGCGCGACCGAGACCGGCCCCACGCTCAGGGACAGGATCCTGGCCGCGTACGTCGACCGGCTCCTGTACACCGCCACCGGCAACGGCCGTATCGCGCGCCGCTTCACCGACGTGTCCTCCCTGGAGCGCGGCGCGCACGTACTCCTCGCCCCCAGCGTCCTCCTCGCCGCCGTGATCGGCCCGCTCAAGCCCCAGCTCACCGGGCCGCCACTCACGGACGACGAGTGGAAGGCGGCGGGCGACCGCTCTAGTTGAACCGGAAGCCGCTGGTGGTGGCATCGCTCTCCACCACGTCCGCCACCACACAACTCACGTTGTCCGGACCGCCGGAGTCGTTCGCCGCGCCGACCAGAGCCCGAACAGCCTCGTCGGGCACGGGAGTCGACCCGAGAATGCGTGCGATCTCCTCGTCCGGTACGACGATGGGGAGACCGTCCGAGCAGAGCAGGTAACGGTCGCCGGGCCGGACGTCGTGCAACCGCATGTCGGGTACGTCGGCGGCTGCGTCACGCGCCCCCAACGCCTTGAAGAGCAGGGAGCGTTGGGGATGCGCGGTGGCCTCCTCGGGCGTGAGCCGACCCTCGTCGATCATCGACTGGACGACGGTGTGGTCGTGCGTGATCCGGAACAGCTCCCCGTCGCGCAGCAGATACGCGCGCGAGTCCCCGATGTGGACGAGCGCGAGCTGGGAGCCGGTCCACACCATCGCGGTGAGGGTGGTGCCGGCCTCGGACGGGACGCCCTGGACGGCCTGGACGGCCCGGGTGGCGCCCTGGACGGCGTCCTCCAGCACATTGAGCACGCTCCCGGCGGGCAGCGGCTCGTCGTCCAGGAACTTGAGGGCCTCGACCGCCGCCGTACTGGCGGGCGCGCCGCCCGGCCCGAAGCCGTCGGCCACGGCGAGGACGCGGGTGCCCGCGTAGGCCGTGTCCTGATTGGCGCCGCGGACCAGACCGGTGTCGGAGAGAGCGGAGTAACGGAGCTCCAGCATGCTGGTGTCCTTCCCTTGGGACGGTGAGAGATGGTCCACGAGGAACGCCGCCAGATCCCGGCGCGCGGCCGTCTCGGCCTCGACCTGGGCCCAGTACGCACGGATCTCGCGCGCGGCCGGCCCCGGCTCCATGGCGTGCACCCGCCGGATACGGGCGAGCGGCATCCCGAGCCGCCGCAGCCACGCCACCAGCCGCGCCTGCTCCAGCTGCCCGACGGCGTAGTACCGGTATCCGGTATCCGGGTCGACCCGGGCGGGCCGCAGCAACTCCAGCTCGTCGTACAGCCGCAGCGCCTTCGGCGACAGCCGGCACGCCTTCGCGAAGGCCCCGATCGTCAGCATGTCCATGCGCCCACCCCGTGGTCCGTGTCTCATGGTCCGGTCGTTCCTCGTTCCGCCACCGATGCTGGGGCTTGCCCAATGGTGAAGGTCAAGGCGATGGTTCACCCGGAAAGCGAACCCTCCAGGAATCCCTCCAGGAATCCCTCCAGAACCGCGTACAGAGCGTCCACGGCCGCTGGGTAGGCCCGTTCCGAAGAAGCCGCGAACCCGATCAGCAGGCCCTCGGGCCGGTCGGCCGGATCGTGGTGGAGTTCGCTGAGCCCGCGCAGCACCAGCCCCCGGTCGGCGCAGGCGGTCAGCAGGCCGGCCTCGGCGGGTCCGTCCGGCGGCAGGGTGACCAGGGTGTGCAGGCCCGCCGGGACGCCGTGGGCCGTCAGGGCGGGGAAAGCGGACAGCCGGGAGATCAGGAGCTCGCGGCGTCTTCGGTAGCGCAGGCGGGCGGCGCGGATGTGGCGGTCGTAGGCGTGCGTGGCGATGAAGTCGGCCAGGACCAGCTGGCCCAGCGTCTCGGTGTACAGGTCGTCCTCCTCCTTGGCCCGGACGACCGGGGCCACCAGGTCCGGCGGCAGCACGGTCCAGGCCAGTCGGAGGGCCGGGCCGAGCGTCTTGGACGCCGTACCGCAGTACGCGACGTGGTCGGGGGCCAGGCTCTGGAGCGCGCCGACCGGGCGGCGGTCGTAGCGGAACTCGCCGTCGTAGTCGTCCTCGACGATCAGCCCGCCGGTGGCACGCGCCCAGGCGCAGACGGCCCGGCGGCGGGCGGGGTGCAACGGCACGCCGGTCGGGTAGTGGTGCGAGGGGGTGAGGAAGACCGCGTCGGTGCGTGCGGCGAGCGCCCCGGTGTCCGCGCCGTGGGCGTCGACGGGCAGCGGGTACGGGGTGAGGCCCGCGCGGCGGACGGTGCCCCGGTAGAAGTCGTGGCCGGGGTCCTCGACGGCGGCGGCCGCGCGGCCCTCGGCCGTCAGGACCCGGCAGAGCAGCTGGACCGTCTGGTAGTAGCCGGAGGTGATCACGATCCGGTCGGGGGTGGTGCGGACACCGCGGGTGCGGCCCAGGTAGTCGGCGAGCGCGGTGCGCAGTTCGATACGGCCCTGGGGGTCGCCGGGGCCGTACACCTCGGGTCGCGCCCGGTCCAGGACGCGGCGCGTGGCGGCGAGCCAGCCGCGGGCGGGGAACGCGCTGCCGTCGGGGCGGCCGGGGCGCAGGTCGTGGGGTGGGGGCGGTGGTGTGGAAGCGGCGGCCGGCGGAATGGGGGGCCGTGGCCCGTTCTCGATGTCGGCGACCCTGGTCGCGGCCCCGGGCCGGGTGGTCACGTATCCCTGCTCGGCGAGCTGGTCATAGGCGGCGCTGACGGTTCCGCGCGACAGGCCCAGTTCCTGCGCGAGCCCCCGCGTCGAGGGCAACGGCGTTCCCGCCGTGAGCCGTCCCGCACGGATCGCCTCGCGCAGCGCCGCCTCCAGGCGGGCACGGCGACCGCCCTCCGCCGCGAGGTCGAGGTGCAGGTCGAGCCGCGAACTGGACCAGTTTTCGGGCATGGGACTGGATCTTAATCGTGGTCCGGAAGGCCTCTACGGTCGGTCGTGGCAGAGCAGGGAACAGCTGACAGCTGACAGCCGGCAACCAGCAACCGGCAACCGGCAACCGGATCCTGAAAGGACCCCACGATGATCGTGATCGCCCACGTCAGCGACCTCCACATCGACAACAGCCCCCGCAGCATCGACCGCACCCGCGCCGTCATGGCGTATCTGGAAGACCTCCCCTACGACCTGGACGCACTCCTGGTCACGGGGGACATCGCCGACCACGGTCTGCCGTCCGAGTACGCGGAGACGCGCGGTCTTCTCGCCTCCCGGCACCCGGTGGTGGTCTGCCCCGGCAACCACGACGAACGCGCCGCGTTCCGCGAGCACTTGCTCGGCGACGCGGCCGCCACTCCGGGGCCGGTCAACCAGGTCCATCACACCCCCGGCCTCACCCTCGCCGTATGCGACTCGTCGGTGCCGGGCAAGGATCACGGGCACCTGGACGACGAGACGCTGACGTGGCTGGACGGCGTCCTGACGGAGACCACGAACCCGGTCCTGGTCGCCTTCCACCACCCGCCCGCCACCCTCAACACCCCCTACGTGGACGGCATCCGGCTGTTCGACGAGCAGCCCCTCGCCGCTCTGGCCGCCCGCCACCCCCACCTCACCGCCTTCCTCACCGGGCACGCCCACACCCCGGCGGCCACCACCTTCGCCGGCCGTCCTCTCCTCGTGGCCCCCGGTGTCGTCTCCACCCTCCGCCTCCCGTGGGAGCGGCGCGCCCACCCGGACGACCATGTCCACCTGGACCTGCCGCCGGCGCTGGCGTTCCACGTCCTGGACGCGGAAGGGCGACTGACCACCCACTTCAGGAGCGTCATCCTGTAGGAACGGTTCTGGCTGTCACACGCAGAACGTCCCTACAGGCAAGGAGTACACGTGCCCTCCCTCTTTCCGGCCCTGGTGGGCGGCTCGGTCGCCGAGCGGTCCGCGCTGCGCTTCGGTGATCGGTCCCTGACGTACGCGGAGCTCGCCGTCTCGGCGGGTGAACTGGCCGGACGGCTCGGCGGCGCCGGGAGGGTCGCCGTGTGGGCGACGCCGACCCTGGAGACGGCCGTCGGTGTCGTGGCCGCGCTGCTCGCCGGAGTGCCGGCCGTGCCGCTCAACCCGAAGTCGGGGGAGAGCGAGCTGGGGCACATCCTCACCGACAGTGCGCCGTCGGTGGTGCTCGCCGGGCCGGAGGACCAACTGCCGGACGCCGTACGGGAGCTGGAGCGGATCGACGTCCAGGTGTACGGCACCGGAGCGGCAGCGGCCGTACCGCCCGCGGAGGCGGACCCCGCCGACCCCGCGCTCATCGTCTACACCTCCGGCACCACCGGCCCGCCCAAGGGCGCCGTCATCCCGCGCCGTTCGATCGCCTCGACCCTGGACGCGCTGGCGGACGCCTGGCAGTGGACGGGTGACGACGTGCTCGTGCACGGGCTGCCGCTGTTCCATGTGCACGGGCTGATCCTGGGCATTCTGGGGCCGCTGCGGCGCGGCGGGTCCGTACGGCATCTGGGGCGGTTCAGCGCGGAGGGCGTGGCGCGTGAGCTGAACGCCGGTGCGACGATGCTGTTCGGGGTGCCGACGATGTACCACCGGCTCGCGGAGGCGCTCGCCGAGGACGGGGAGCTGGCGAAGGCGCTGGGCCGGGCGCGGCTCCTCGTGTCGGGTTCGGCCGCGCTGCCCGTGCACGACCACGAGCGGATCACGGCCGCCACCGGGCGCAGGGTCGTCGAGCGGTACGGCATGACCGAGACGCTGATGAACACCAGTGTCCGGGCGGACGGCGAGCCGCGCCCCGGCACCGTCGGGGTGCCGCTGCCCGGCGTGGACCTGCGGCTCGTCGAGGAGGACGGGACGACGATCGCCGCGTACGACACCGATGGCGTCCCCACCGGCGCGTACGACGGGGAGAGTGTCGGCGAGATCCAGGTCCGGGGGCCGAACCTCTTCACCGAGTATCTGAACCGGCCGGACGCCACCGCCGCCGCGTTCACCGAGGACGGCTGGTTCCGCACCGGCGACATGGCGGTCCTCGATCCCGACGGCTCGGTACGTATCGTCGGCCGCAAGGCCACCGACCTGATCAAGAGCGGCGGCTACAAGATCGGCGCCGGGGAGATCGAGAACGCCCTCCTCGAATACCCGGGGGTGCGCGAGGCCGCCGTCACCGGGGAGCCCGACGCCGATCTGGGCGAGTGCGTCGTCGCCTGGATCGTGCCCGCCGATCCCCAATCGCCGCCCTCCCCGGACGAGTTGGCCGACCATGTGGCCCGGCGCCTCGCCCCGCACAAACGGCCGCGTACCGTGCGCTTCCTGGAGTCCCTGCCCCGCAACGACATGGGCAAGATCCTGAAGCGGGCGCTGAAGAATGACTGACCGGCTCTCGGCGCGCGACGTCATCGCGCTCGTCTCGGCCGAGTTCACCGAGATCGCCTACCCGCGATCGGAGTTCAAGCCCGACGGGCCGCTCTCCTGGCAGGGTTACGACGAATCCCGTGTCCGCGCCGCCGCCCGCACCGGCGAGGAGGAGTCCGTGGTCTGCGGCACCGCGGCCATCGGCGACACCTCCGCCGTACTGATCGCCTTCGAGTTCGGCTTCCTCGGCGGTTCGCTCGGCGAGCGCACCGGCGACCGTCTGGAGGCGGCGTACACGCACGCCCGCGAGCACCGTCTTCCGGTCGTCTCGCTCGTCGCGACGGGCGGCAGCCGGATGCAGGAGGGCATGCTCGCGCTCACCCAACTCCAGCGTGTGGCCCGGCAGTCGGCGCTCACGCGCGAGGCGGGGCTGGCGCAGATCGCCGTGCTGCGGGATCCGACGACGGGCGGCGGCTGGGCCACGCTGGGCGCAGGCGCCGACGTGACCCTGGCGCTGCCCGGCGTCCAGGTGGGCTTCGCGGGTTCCCGGGTCCGCCCGGCCGACGCGGATCCGGCCGCGTACACGGCCGAGGCCCAGCTGGCGGCGGGGGCGGTGGACGCCGTCGTACGGCCGGAGGAACTGCGTCAGACGCTCGCGCTGTGGCTGGGCCTGCTCACCAAGCCCTCGGCCGAGGCCGCGCCTCCGCCGCCCGCCCTGGGCGCGCTCGACCTCCCCGCCACGGGCTGGGACGCCGTCCAGCGCGCCCGTTCCGCTCAACGGCCCCGTGCCGCCGCCTACTTGGACGCATACTTCACCCGGCGCGTCACGATCAGCGGCGACCGCTGCGGGGGCACCGACGACGGCATGCTGTGCGGTTTCGGCCTCGCGGAGGACGGGCGGCCCCTCGCATACGCCGCCCAGTGCGGGACCGCGACCCGTCCCGCCGGATACCGCACCGCCGCCCGGCTGATCCGCCTCGCGGGCCGGCTCGGCATCCCCGTGCTGACGTTGGTGGACACCCCGGGCGCCGCGAACGACGCGGAAGCGGAGCGGCAGGGTGCCGGTGCGGCGATCGCGGATCTGTTCGCCGCGGTGGCCACCGCCCGTACGCCGGTCACCACCTTGGTGATCGGCGAGGGCGGTTCGGGAGGCGCGCTCGCGCTGGCCGCGCCCGGCAACACCTGGGCCGCGCCGGACAGTTACTTCTCCGTCATCGCGCCGGAGCTCGCGGCCGCGATCCTCAAGCGGCCGACGGACCAGGTGCGCCCCACCGCCGATCAACTCCACGTGCGTCCACAGGACTTGCTGGGGCTGGGGCTGATCCGGGGCATCGCGGAGGACTCCAAGGGATGAGCCGGTCGGGCGGCGCCGTCTCCCCCCTCCCAAGGGGAGCCGGCGCCGCCTGTACAGAGGGGCCGGTTACTTCACTCCCACCGCCCGGATGATCTCCTGGCTCACGGAACCGCCTTGGTCGTCCGTCGCGGACGCCCGCAGCGAGACGAACTCCGCGCCGCGCGGCACGCTCAGCGTTCCCTTCCAGGACGCCTTGGCGCCCGAGAGCGGGACCGCCTTCCAGCTCTTCCCGTCGTCGTACGACACCTCCAGCTTGCCGCCGCCGATGGTCCCGGTGTCCGGCGCGCCCTTCACGTACTCGGCGTAGATGCCGACCGGGACGCGGCTGCCGCCGCGCACATCGCCCGCGAGGTCGGTGTCGATGTCGTATCCGAGGTTGAGGAGCGGCAGGAAGGTGAAGTGGTCCTCGGGTGTGGCCGCCGACTTGAAGGTCCACTCGGAGTGGCCCTTCGTGGACAGTTTCCAGCCGTCGGGGTCGAGCGTGGTGTCCGTGACGACCTTGTAGGTGTGCTCGTCGGCGGGGGCGTCCCAGATGTACGCGCCGGAGCTCATCCGCCGGTCGACCAGGGAGCCGTCCTGGTAGACCTCGGTGAACTGGGTCATCCCGTTCTCCTCGCTCCACACGTCGCCGAAGCCGGTGTGGTCGGGCCCGGAGTCGCCCCAGCCGGGGGTGTTGAACTGCATCTGGTTGCCCGCGCGTTGCTGCCCCCAGCCGAGGCCGGTGCCGAGCCAGGGATGCCAGACGGGCTTGAACCAGTTGCGTGTGGTGTGCGTGCCGCCCTGGTAGGTGATCAGTCCGCTGCGCTCCTCCAGCGCGCTCGCCCCCAGGTCCACGGACTCGTGCCACAACTGCCCGGCGCTCGTGGAGACATAGTCGGTCCGCTCGGCCGGGTAGTCGATCCGCTCCTTGAAGCCGATGCCGATGGGGAAGGCGTCGGTGATCGAGTACCGGAACTCGCCGCCCGAAGCGGGCTTCACCGCGTGGAACCTGGTGTCCACCACGGCGAGTTCACGGTCGCTGGGCTCATAGGTGAGACTCCCCTTCGGGACGGCGCCCTGGTGGCCCTGCGAAAGGTCGTACACGTACGGCGTGTTGCGCGTGCCGGTCATGTCGACGGAGCGAGCCGCCCGCAGCCGTGCCGCGTCCGCCGCGTTGACCGTGGCGACCTGGAGCGGCCGGTCCCCGTACTCGTCGGTGCCGAACCAGGTGTTGAGCCGCCCGGCCGTGTCGTCGGTGACGAACAGGGCCTTGGCTCCCGCGTCCTGGGCGGCCTGGGCGAGGGCGGTGGGCTCGACGCCGTCGGTGAGGCGCGCGAGGACCGCCTTGCCCTTGACCCCGGTCATGGCACCGCCGGTGAAGGTTCCGGCATCGACCAGCGGCAGCTTGCTGTGCCCCTCGGTCAGTGTGCTGCCGGGCTGCACGACGGCCTCGCCGACGCCCTTGACCTCCAGCACCGGCTTCCCGAGCCGCCACACGGTCCGGTACTCGAAGCTGCCCTTCGTGACCTTCGCCGTCGGTGCGGCGAAGACACTGTCGTACTTGATGGGTACCTGCACGGCGCCGAACTGGTCCGAGCCGCCCCCGTTCCGGTCGAACTCCATGAGCAGCTGCCGGGTCTCGGTGCGCCGGTCGACCTTCGCCTTGATCTCCCTCAACTTGCGGCCGTCCAGGGTGACTTCCTGGTCGTGGTCGAGGGTGATCTCGGGGGCCGCGAGGAAGCCGAGGCCGAGCGAGTCCGCGCCGTGGCTGCCGTGCACGTCGAGGAAGGACGTCAGGCTGTACGTTCCCGGCTTCAGCCGGAGCTTCAGGGTGCCGGAGTCGTCGACGTAGGCCGAGGACGGGTCGGTGTCGGCCGCGAGCTGCTGCACCGCGAGGTAGGCCGCGGTCGGCTCGCCCGCACGGTCCTTGACGCGGACGGTGAGCGTGTACCGCTCCTCCTCCTTGACCAGCCCGAACACGGTGTGCGCGACGGGCGTGCCGCCCGCGGAGGCGACGATCTGGCCGGAGGTGTCGCCCACGGGTGCCTTGGAGCCGTCGCCCGTCACCGTGGTGGACGCCGTCCCGTGCGCGGGCACGGTGAGCGTGGAGTCGGCGAGGGTGGCGACACCGTCGGCGGCGCCCTGCACGGCGAGGCTCAACTCGATGTCGGAGTCTGAGGAGTTGGTGTAGGTCAGCGTCTTCGTGACGGGCTTGTTGTCCTCGTACGGCCAGCCGTAGAAGCCGAGGTCGGCGCTGCCGGTGGCGGTGACCGGCGTGCCGATGGCGTCCGGGACGCTCACGCGGCCCGAGCCCAGCACGTAGGCGGAGGCGTCGAGCTGCTTCGACGTGGACATCAGCGCGTCCTTGAGCTGGGCGCCGGTCCAGTCAGGGTGCTTCTCCGCGAGCAGCGCGGCCACGCCCGCGACGTGCGGTGTCGCCATCGACGTACCGCTCATGGAGGTGTAGTAGCCGCTGCCGCTCACGAGTTGGGAGCGGGCGGCGAGGATGTCGACGCCGGGGGCGGAGACGTCGGGCTTGAGGGCGTTGTCTCCGTAGCGCGGTCCGGCGCTGGTGAAGTAGGCGGCCTCGTCGGCGGAGTCGACCGCGCCGACGGTCAGCGCGGAGTCGGCGGCGCCGGGCGAGCCGATGGAGGAGGGGGCACCGGTGTTCCCGGCGGCGATGACGAAGAGGGCGCCGGTCTCCTTGGAGAGGGTGTTGACCGCCTCGGCCATCGGGTCGGTGCCGTCGCTGGGCTCGGTCGAGCCGAGGCTCATGGAGATCACCTTGGCGTGCACGTCGCGTGCGGCCCACTCCATACCGGCGATGATCTGCGAGTCGCTGCCCGAGCCCTGGTCGCTGAGCACCTTGCCGACGGCGAGGGTGGCGCCGGGCGCGACCCCCTTCTCCGTACCGTCGGAGGCCGCGCCGCTGCCGCCGACGGTCGACGTGACGTGCGTGCCATGGCCGTTGCGGTCGGCGACCTCCTGCCCGTCGATGAAGCTCTTGGTGACCGAGACCCTGTCGGCCAGGTCGGGGTGGCTGGTGTCGACGCCCGTGTCGAGGACGGCGACGGTCACGCCCTTGCCGGTGAGCCCGGCCTCCCAGGCCCTCGGCGTGCCGATCTGCGCGTTGCTCTCGGCCATGTCGGCCTTGACGCGCCCGTCGAGCCAGACCTTGCCGATGCCCTCCTGGCGGGTCATGGACCGCCAGAACGTCCGCCCCTTGTCCGCGTCGACGGCGGCGCCCCGGATGCTCGGCAGCGCGCGCGTCTTCTCGGCGCCGCGCGGAGTGGCCGTGCCCGCCTTCTTCTCGTACGTCACGATCAGCGGCAGCTCGTCCGTCTTCTGGTCGGTGAGCCCCTGCCGTATCAGCTCGCTCACGTCGAACAGCCGCCGGTCGAGGGTGCCCGCCCGCAGATACGGCAGCGCCTCGTCCGGTACGACGGTGACGGTGCCGTTGGTCACCTGCGTGCGCACCGCGCCGGTGGCTCCCTTCGGGCGCTCGACGGTGACCGTCTTCTTGCCGCCGCCGAGGTCGGTGACGGTCACCTTGTCGCCGGTGACGAGGGTGACGGTGCGGGTGGCGGAGGCGGCTCGCGTCGGCGCCGGCGCGGGGGTACTGGTCTGTCCCGCCTGCGCCTGCCCGGTCGGCAGCACGGCGAGCACGAGTCCGGCCGACAACAGCGCCGCTCCGCGTCTCGCTGATCCTCTGGTCATGCGTGCCCTCTCCTGGTCGGCGGTGCGCGCCGGGCGGGGGTGGTGCCCGGGTGCTGCGACGAGTGTCGGGGGGCTTGTGTTGCACGGGTGTTGACGGGACCTGGCGGGAAGGCGCCCTGGCGGCTTCCCGCCAGGACAGGCGGGTACGAGCCGCAGAAACCGGGACAGCCCCAAGCACCGTCCGTAACAATGAGGTTGGCCCAGGGTCACGGACGACGGGGGGATGCGGAAGCCATGGATGGACTGCTGGAGTTCAAGACCGACGACGGGGCGGTGGTCGTCGTCGAGGCCGCCGAGGACGAGGGCGGCCCCGGCTCCCGGCTGGTCTCCCGGCACGACGGCACGGTCCAGGCGAGCCGTACCTTCGAGGGCTCACTGGAGGGCGTACGCGCCGCCGCGGAGTCGGCGCTCAGGGTGTTCCGCGACGGAAGCCTGCGTCCCGACTCCGTGGAGATCGAGTTCGGGGTCAAACTCACCGCGGAGGCGGGCGCGTTGATCGCCAAGAGCTCGATGGAGGGCCATCTGGTGGTCAAGCTCTCCTGGTCGCCCGAACGGTCATGACCAGCGCCTCGTGGCACGCCAGGATCAGCTGCGGACGGGAGACCGGCGCGGGGTTCCTCGTCACCGAGCGGCATGTGCTGACCTGCGCGCATGTGGTCGCCCGCAGCGGTACGGACGAGGTGGGCGTCTCCTTCGCGCAGGAGCGCGGGGCGATTCCCGCGAAGGTCGTCGCGCACGGCGGCTGGGACGGGCACGACACCGACCCCGGCGACGTCGCCGTACTCGAACTCGACCGTGCCGTGTCCATCAAACCCGCGTCGTTCGCGGCGCCCTCGGACGCGTACGGGGACCCGCCGCGCAGACTTCTGGCGTACGGGTTCCCCAAGCGGTTCGAGGAGGGCACGCTCGCCGAATACCGGGCGACGGCGGACCAGTTGATCGCGGACGAGTGGGTCCAGCTGGAGGCGTGGGCGGCGCACGGGCAGCCGCTGGTGCCCGGTTTCAGCGGTGCCGCCGTGACCCTCGCGGACACCGGCCGGGTGGTGGGCATGGTCTCGGCCGCCGCCCGGGACCCCGGGATCCGCAACGGCCGGATGCTGCCCGCGCACGTCATGGCCCGCTACTGGCCACGCCTCGGCGAGCTGATACCGACACCGGAGTACGGGCGCACGGACAAGGAGCGGTTGAGGGAGCTGGTGGAGGGGCGCGGCCCGGAGTTCGCGGACCGCCCGGAGTGCGGCCCCGAGCGGCTCTACCGCGATGCCGTGGGCCCGTTCGGGCCGCCGCTGCCTTCGCGGCGGTTCGGGTCGCTGTGGGACGCGGCCTGGTATCTGCTCTCCGAGGTGCCGGACACGGGCGCGGTCGCCCGGTTCGCCGCGCGGCTCGCCGACTTCACCGAGGACGCGCCAACCCGGGGCGCACTGCGGGCCTGGCCGTCCCGGCCGCACGACCGCCGCCCCCAGGCGCCGGTGCACCGGCCCGAGGCGGCGGCAGGGGCGGGGGCACGGCAGTCCTGGTCGCCGATCCTCGTCGAGATCGCGCCCAGCGGGTCGGGCGACCACCAGTTCCTCGTGGAGGTGTCCGCGTACAACGGCCGGCACCGCCGGGTGGTCGGCTCGCGCGCCCTGCCCGCCGACCGCGTCCGCGGTTACGCCCTGGAGCGCATCGACGAGGCGTACCACGAACTGGAGCCGGGAGCCCGGGAGTTGATTGCCTTCGTACTGCCGCGCCGCTGGCTCAACACCGACGTCGCGCACTGGCAGCGCAGCGCCGACGACCAGAGCCCGCTCGGCTCCTTCGCACCGCTCGTCGTGATGGACCTGGAGCGGCGGCGCAGCGGCGGCCTTCAGCACAAGCTGCTGCAGAAGTGGCAGCGGCTCGACGCGCAGCCCACGGCACGTCTGCACCGCATCGGCTGCGGGGCCGTCGGACAGGACCCGGTGCGGCTGACCATCGGGCTGCGGCGCGGCGCCGACATGGTGGGCTTCGCCTCCCCGCCGCGCGCGGGCGGCACCCGGCGGCTGTTCCAGGCGAGCCTGAACGCCGCGATGCCGGTGATGCTCTGGCCGCGCACCGGCTGCCGCGGCGACCACCACGACGGCGCGCACGGGGACTGCGCGGGTGCCGCGTTCCTGGACCATCTGGCCGAACACCTGGCGGGCCTGCCGCCGGGCGAACTCCCGTCCCACATCCATGAGTTGCGCGAGACGGCATACGCCTCGGAGGCCCCGGAACCGCACTGGGCGTACGACCTCGCGCTGCTCTGGGAAGACCCCAGATGTCTGCCCGACCCCGTCGGCTATCTGCACTCGCCGGTCGGCTGAGCACCACCCGACCGTCACCCGACCGGCGGAAGCCCCCTGAAGGCCGGTCGGCCGTCCGGCACGCAACGAGGAGAGACCATGTCCCTGTGGCCCGTCTACACGGGTGGGAGCGAGCCCCACGACGGCATCGCGAAGCTTCCCGCGCCGCCGCCGTGGCGCGACTTCGACGGCGGCCCCGAGCTGGACACTCCCGCCGAGGACGACGACACCTCGGCCGCGTCCCCGGACCGCAGACACCGCGCCCGCACCTATCGCGCCACGGACCGCGCGGTCCAACTCGTCAACGCGGCCCTGTACTTGCGCCGACCGCTGCTGGTGACAGGCCCTCCTGGCAGCGGCAAGTCCTCGCTCGCGTACGCGGTGGCGAGGGAGTTGAAGCTCGGCCCGGTCCTGCGCTGGAACATCACCAGCCGCACCACGCTCCACGACGGCCTCTACCAGTACGACCCGCTGTCCCGTCTGTACGACGCCGGTCGCGCCGCCGCGCGTGAACTCCCCGCGGACAGCGAGCTCCAGGACCATCTGCGTCTCGGCCCGCTGGGCACCTCCCTCCTCCCCTACCGCCGCCCCCGCGCGCTCCTCATCGACGAGATCGACAAAGGCGACCTCGACCTGCCGAACGATCTGCTGAACATCCTGGAGGAGGGCGAGTACGAGATCCCCGAGCTGGTCCGCGCCGCCCGGCACACACCCGGCGCCGAGGTGATGATCGCCGGCACGGACGACCGCGTGACCGTCTCCCGGGGCCGGGTCCGCTGCCGCGCGTTCCCCTTCGTCGTCCTCACCAGCAACGGCGAGCGCGAGTTCCCGCCCGCCTTCCTGCGCCGCTGCGTCCGCCTCGAACTCCATCAGCCGCGCGACGCCCACCTCGAAAGCATAGTCCGCGCCCACCTCGGCGAGCCCGACGCCTACGCCCGCGACCTCATCACCCGCTTCCTCTCCCGCGGCACGGGCGGCGAACTCGCCACGGACCAGCTTCTCAACGCCATCTACCTGACGGGGGTGGCGGGCATCGACACGGCGTCGCGGGACGACCTGGCGAAGCAGCTGATGCCGTATCTGAGCCGGACCCAGGACGACGATGAGTTCTGAGGGGGAGGGCGGCTCGCACCATGGCCGGGGCGGGGGCGGTGGTGCGCTTCCGCCCTGGGCGCCCGTGGCCGGCGGGCCCGCCGCGCTCGCCGAGCTGCTGGGTCAGGTGACCGGCGGAGAGGCACCGACCTCCGTCGAGCTGGCGGAGTTGTTGTGGCTCGCGGGACACATCGCGGCGCCGCCGGAGGAGACCGGCGCGGACCCCCGGGCCGACGAGGACGCCACCCCGGCCCGGCGGCCACCGGCAGAGGCATCCCCGCAGCCGGACACACCGGTTCAGGCGCCGCAGGACGGCCCCGCCGAGGCCCCGCACCGCCCCGACGAGCGCGTGCCCCTGCGGCTGCCCGACTCCGGCACCGGCACCGGCACCGGCGATGGGGATAGGGATGGGGATAGGAATGACGCTTCCGGCGACCGGAGGAGTGGCCCGTACACCACCCTCCTCGCGCCCGCTCCCCCGATGCTGCCCCACCCCCTCGCGCTCCAGCGCACCCTGCGTCCCCTCAAGCGGCGGGTGCCCGCGCCCGTCGGGCAGGAGCTCGACGAGGAGGCGACCGCGCACCGGATCGCACGGCTGGGCGCGGCACCGCGCTGGTGGGTGCCCGTGCTGCGGCCCGCCACCGAACGCTGGCTGACCCTGCACCTGGTGTACGACGCCGGGCCGACCATGCCCGTCTGGCGCCCGCTCGTCCGTGAACTGCACACCGCGCTCGCCCAGTCGGGCGTCTTCCGCACGGTGGAGCTGCACCGGCTGACCGTCGACGGGAGGGTACGGCGCCCCGGCTCGCAGGAGTCGTACGCGGACGGCCGTACGGTCACCCTCCTGGTCAGCGACTGCATGGGCCCGCAGTGGCGGAGCGGCCCGGCGGGCACCCGCTGGTACCGCACGCTGCGGCGCTGGGCGGCCCGGATGCCGGTGGCCGTGCTCCAGCCGCTGCCCGAGCGGCTGTGGCGCACCACGGCCCTGCCGGCGACGACCGCGCGGATCGCCGCGCCGTGGCCCGCGGCGCCCAACTCCACGTACACCGTGGACTCCTACGCCACCGATGACCTTCCGACCCCGGGCAGGCTCCCGCTGCCCGTCCTGGAACCGTCCGCGCCCTGGCTGGCGAACTGGTCGTCCCTGGTCGCGGGATCCTCCCCGCTCCCCGGCTCGGTCGCCCTGCTGGACTTCGCCCCGGCACCCGCCCCGGTGGACGACCTGGGCCGCGGCGACGTCGAGCAGCTCTCCCCCGAGGAGCTCGTCCTCCGTTTCCGTTCCCTCGCCTCCCCGGAGGCCTTCCTCCTCGCCGGTCATCTCGCTGTCGGGCACCCGGTGTTGCCGGTGATGCGACTGGTCCAGGCCGCCATCGAGAGGAACCCGCAGCCCCAGCATCTCGCGGAGGTGATCCTCAGCGGCGTGCTCAGCAGCACCCCGGGCGCCCCCGGCTCGTACGCCTTCCGCCCCGGCGTACGCGAACTCCTCCTGCACACCCTGCCGCGCACCGCCCACAGCCGTACGGCCGAACTCCTCGGCAGGGTGGGCGCGTTGATCGACGCGCGGGCGGGGGTGGCGGCCGGGGAGTTCGCGGTGCTGGCGCCGGGGGGCGGGGAGGTGCTGGGCGGGGGCGAGCCGTTCGCGGCGGTGCGGGAGGAGAGTGTGCGGCGGCTGGGCGGGGGGTCGTCGCCGAAGCATGGCGGGCTCGTACTCGGCAGGTACCGGCTCGTACAGCGGCTGGGCCGGAGCAGGCAGGTGACGCGGGCGGAGGACACGCGAAGCGATCGGACCGTGGCGGTGCACGCGTACGCCTCGGTCGGGCCGGAACATCATCAGGCGTTCCTGGACGACGCCCGGGCGCTTGCCGCCGTCGAGCACCCGAACGTTCTCACCGTGCACGACTTCGGCATCGACGGGGGCATCCCGTATCTCGTCACGGAGTTCGTGGACGGGTTCACCGTGCGGGAACTCACGGCCGAGGGCGGCTTCCGGATGCCCTTCCCGCTGCTCGCCCCTCTGGCGCAACAGGTTGCGGGGGGTCTCAAGGCCGTACACGAACGCGGCATCGCACACGGCCGGCTCACGCCCGGCAGCTGGTTGATAGCAGGCCCGGACGCCACCGTGAAGATCACCAGCTTCGCGCTGGGGACGGCGCGTGATCGCGGCGAGTCGAAGGATCTCCGCGACTTCGGGTACCTGCTGAGGGAGCTGTCCGGGGAACGGAGACCGCTTCTCAGCGAGGTTCCCAGTGCGTTCCGGAGCCTGTTCGACGACGCCATCACCCCCCTCACCTCATCGGACCCGGCGGCCCAGCGCCGGGGCAGGGACCTCTTCCTGACTCCTTCCTTCGACCAGGTCCTGGACTCCATCACGGCGGACCGGTACCTCTACCGCCTGCTCGGCCCGGTGCAGATCCGCGCAGGTGACCGCGTGCTGCCCGACGGCTCCCCCCAGGAGCAGGCCCTGCTCTGCATGCTGCTCCTGCGACCGGGCAGGACGGTGACGTACAAGGAACTGACCCAGGGGATGTGGGCACAGTACCCTCCGGAGCCCCCCGAGCGGCTCCTGTCCTCGTACGCCTCCGGCCTGCGCAAAACCCTGGGTCCCGGAGTCCTGGCCACCACCGCGGGCGGCTACGCCCTGCACGCCGCCGGGGCCGACGTCGACCTGTATCACCACTCAGAGCGCGTCGAGAGGTCGAAGTCCCTCCGGGACGCGGGGGACCCCGTGGCAGCCCGCGACGCCATCCAGGACGCCCTCAATCTCTGGCGCGGTGAACCCCTCGCGGGCGTCCCCGGCCCCTCCGCCCGCGCAGCCCGCGCCCGTCTGCTCCCCCTCCACCAGAGGGTCCGCGCCCTGCGCGCCGAACTCGACCTGGGGCTAGGCGACTTCGAGCGGGCCGCCACCGCCCTCGACGCGCTGCTCCGGGAGGCTCCCGAGCGGGAGGAGTTCCGTCGCCTCCACGCGGTCGCGCTCCAGAAGCGGCAACCCGACCAACCCATCATCATCGTCGAGTACGCCGAACCCGACGTGAACCCCCACACCCACACCCACACCCACAACGTCGTCGGCCGCACCCTGTCCTGGCTGCTCGCCCTGAGCGGCATGGCCCCCAGCGAGTACGCGCTGCTCTCCCGCGACAACGGCTACCTCGTGATCACCGAACCCCATACCTCCGTACTGACCACGCTGAACGCGGTGCTGCGCGAACTCCCGGGCGCGCTCCTCGAATTGGAGGACCCGCCGAGGCTCCGGGTAACGTTCTGGCACACCCCTCAGTTCCCCGGCGCGGACCGCAGGACCACACCACTCGACCTGCTGCCCGCGTTCATCGCCTCCGATGCGGACGTCGTAGTGCTCCTCTCCCCCGTCCTGCTCCAGGAACTGGCGAGCGACGCCAAAGGGGTCGCTCTGGACCGCTTCCTGCCCCTTTACGGCGGAACCCAGGGCTCGACCTCCCCCTGGTACTGCACCCTGGACCTCCCGGAGCGCGTCCCCGAACCCGACCCGGTTCAACGCGACCTGGTGCGCGGCCCGTTCATGATCCGCGACACCTCCCGGATCATCCGTATCCCCGAGCAGGGCCGCACCGCCGTCGTGCACACGGAGCCCGACAACTCGCTGGCCCTCCTCAACCCCAACCGTCCCCTCGGTAAACGCCCTCCCCGCTCCCTCATTACGTACTACGAGGTCGACCTCACCACGCACGGGGTCACGCACCAACTGTTCCTGCCCAGCTCCGGACGGAAGACGTTCGCCGCATCGGTCGAACTGTCCTGGCACGTCGACGACCCGGTCGCCTTCGTCCGCGGCGAGACCGCCGACGTGTCCGGGCTGCTGCTCGACCACCTCGCGGGGGAGGCCGGGCGCATCACCCGCCGCTATCCCCTGGGCAGAGGGGGCGCGGCGCAGCGAGCGGTGCACGAGGGGCTGCGGAGGTGGCCGATCCCGGGACTCGCGGTCGCATGCGCGGTGCGGCTGAGCGTCGGTGTGCCACAGTCACAGGCTCCGTCGCCGGACCCGGCGCGGAACCCGGTGAAGCGCAGGGCGGAGGCGCGGCAGCGGTCGCTGGCCGCCACCTTGGAAGACGCCGAGTACGTACTGCTGGGCTTCGACGGCACGCTGACCCAGCTGTGGAGCGGTGTGGCGCCTGACAGGGTCGCCCACGAGCTCGCCGCCCTCCTCGTGGAACTGCGCAGTCCCGACGAGGCCTTGAGCGGTGCCCCTCTGCTGGCGGACGGCGCGCCCTCGGAGCTCGTGGAGGGATACACCAACCCGCTCGACCTGTTGCACGCCTTCGCACACCACAGGCTCGGGGCCGGTCTGCGTCGGGAACTCGACCGGATCGAATCACAGGCCGCCCCCCTGGCAGAGCCCATCCCTCACTCGGACGCCCTGATCCGCACGCTGGCAGCCACCGGCCAAAGGCCCGCCATCGTGGCGAACACCTCACCGCGCGCCGTCTCGTCCTATCTGGAGACCCGGGGGCTGACGAACGCGGTGACTGGCGGAGTCCACGCACGCGCCGACGACCTCACCCTGCTGATGCCGAACCCCGACTGCCTGCACCGCGCCCTGGACGCGCTCGGCGTCTCCGCCGCGCAGGCCGTGCTCATCGGCTCCACGGTCACCGAGCTGACCGCCGCGAACACCATCGGCCTCCCCTTCATCGGGTCCGCAGACGACGAGCAGACCGAGCAACGCCTGACCCGAGCCGGCTGCGAACACACCGTCAGCTCACTGGAACCGGTGCTCGAAGCAATCCGCACCGCCTAGGACGCCCACAAGTCCACCCATCCAGCCGCACCCCACCCGGCCCCCCACAAAGGGCGCCCCCGCACGGCCGACCGCACGATGCGAGAGAGGACCGCCGCCCGGCGGAGCCCCACGGTCTGCGCTCTCGGGAGGAACTGCCATGTCCGCCAGTCTGGAGCAGCTGCGCCGCTGTCATTTCGCCGTCGATCTGGGCGCGGCGAGGACCCGTGTGTATGTGAAGGGCGCGGGCTTGGTCGTCGATCAGCCGAGCGTCGCGGCGATCAACACGAGGACGGGCGCGCTGATCGCGGTCGGCGAGTTCGCGGAGAAGATGACGGGCCGTACGCCCGACTACATCCGTGTCATGCGGCCGGTGACCGGCGGCTCGGTCGTCGACATCGAGATGGCGCAGCGGATGCTGCGCCAGCTGCTGGGCGACAAGGTCCGCCGCACCCTGCGCCGCAAGCCACGGCTGCGGGCGGCCGCCTGCACCCCGCACGACGCCGACCCGCTGGCGCAGCGCGCCGCGATCGAGACGCTCGTCGGGCTCGGCGCACGGCGGGTCGAACTCGTCGACACGCTCATCGCCGCCGCGGTCGGCTGCGGTCTGCCCGTCGAGCGGCCCGAAGCGACCATGATCATGGTGTGCGGGGCCGCCGCGACCCAGCTCGCCGTGCTGTCACTGGGCTCGATCGTCACCGCCGAGCGCATCCCGGTGGGCGGTGAGGCCGTCGACCACGCGATCGTGCAGCACCTGCGCCACCAGCACGAGCTGATGCTGCCGAGTCAGGCGGTACGCCCCCTGCAGCTCGCCCTCTCCGGGAACGGGCTCACCCCGCACGGCCCGGCGTCGACGGAGATCCACGGGCGGGACGTGGCGACCGGCCTCGCCCGTTCCGTGCAGGTCGACACCGCCGCCGTACGCGATGCCATCCAGACCCCGCTGACCGCCGTACTGGACGGCATCGGCAAGGTGCTGCGCACCTGCCCGCCCGACCTGGTGGCCGACCTCGCGGACCGCGGGATCATGATGGTCGGCGGGAGCGCGCTGCTCCCGGGGCTCGACCAGATGCTGCGGCAGGCGACGGGGATGCCGGTGCACATCGCCGAGCGGCCCGACGTGTGTGCCGTGCAGGGCCTCGGCTACATGCTGGAGGGCAAGATCGAGCCGCTGGCCCTGGACCCGCTGGCGGACTGAACCGCGCTCGCACCAGGGCCGACTTCGAGGGGCCTCGTATGACCGACCCCGTGCCCCGTCTCCCGACGCTTCTGGAAGCTGTCCTCAGCGTCGGTACCGACCTCGAACTGCGGGCCACGCTCCAGCACCTCGTGGACGGCGCCGCCGAGCTGACGGGGGCCCGGTACGCGGCGCTGGGCGTGGTCGATCCGGGGCACGACGGGCTGGTGGAGATCCGTACGGTGGGCCGGCCCGTGACCGAGGCGGGTACCGAGGTCGACGCCGGCGCCGGCAGCAGCCGGGGCGTGGTCGGGCGGTCGGACGAGTTCGTCGGCGTCCCGGTCCGCGTCAACGACGAGATGTTCGGGACCCTGTATGTCGCCGACAAGCGCGCCGGCGTGTTCACCGACGAGGACGAGCAGCTGCTGCGCGTACTGGCCACCCAGGCCGGCATCGCGATCGGCAACGCCCGGCTGTACGAGACCGCCCGGCAGCGCGAGCGCTGGATCGAGGGTGCCGCCGCCGTCACCACCGCGCTGCTGACCGGCGAGAGCGCCGCCGACGCGCTGATGACCGTCGCCGAACGGGCCCGGATCCTCGCCGGCGCCTCGGCGGGCGTCATCCTCCAGCCCACGGCGGAGGGCGGCATGGAGATCGTGACCGCTTCCACGCACGACGACCCCAGGGACATCGTGGGCACCACCATCGCGCCCGGCAGTCCCGTCCTCGAACAACTCCTGGGCGGCGAGCCGGTGTTCGTGGAGGACTCCGCGACCGACCCCCGGATGACGACCCACGTACGCACGCGCTTCGGGCCGAGCATGATGCTTCCGCTCCAGGCGGACGGCCGCCTCATCGGCACGCTCGCCCTGCCCCGCCGGCGCGGCGACCAGCCGTACACCTCCGTGGAACGGCTGCTGGCCACGCAGTTCGCCTCGCAGGCCGCGCTGGCCCTGGTCCTCGCCGACGCCCAGCACGGCCGCGAGCGCCTCGCGGTCTACGAGGACCGCGACCGCATCGCCCGTGACCTGCACGACCTGGTCGTCCAACGGCTCTTCGCCACCGGCATGATGCTCGAATCCACGCAGCGCAGAAGCATGGGCGACGGGTCGGCCCAGGAGGTGCACGCCGTCCTCGGCCGGGCCGTCGACGAGTTGCAGTCCACCATCCAGGAAGTCCGCACGGCCATCTTCGCGTTGCAGCAGCCGCCCGCGGACGCCCCCACCAGCTTCCGCGGCAAGGTGCTGCGCGAGACGGCGGGCGCGGCGGCGGTCCTCGGCTTCCAGCCGTCCACGCGGTTCGCCGGCGCTGTGGAGAGCCGCATCTCGGAGCCCGTGGCCGGTCAGCTGCTGGCGAGCCTGCGCCGTGCGCTGGCCGCCGCGTCGCGCCGCGCCGGGGTGTCCGTCATCGAGGTCACGGTCGACTCGACGGCGTCCCTGCCCGACGGCCGCGCCGGGGTCCGCCTGACGGTTCACGACGACGGCGCCACGGACGACGGCGGCACGGGCACGACGGTCACCTGGCAGTCACCGCTGTGAGCCGCGGGCACCCGCCGAACTGACGTCCCGGATTCACCCGGACAGCGTAACGACCCGCGTTCCGTCGTCTCCCGCATTGCTGTCAACCAAACCTCACATTATTCAGGTGGAATCGGCTGATCCCGCAGGCCATTACTGTTGATCTCATGTAGGGTCCGCCTAAGAAGAAGAGATATCCCCAACCAGACTCGAAAGTCCTCACATGAACCTTTCGGTGACGCCGACGACGCACCAACCAGCCGCCCTCCGGCCCGTGCGCAAGCCGCACACGCCCCTGTCGGCCATCGCCCCGTCTGCCGGACGAGCGGCGGACATCCCCGGAAGGCGTCCGGTCAAGCCGATCACCTTCGACTCGGCGCTCTAGACGACACACTTCACCTTGGGCACACCGGCGGTAGCACGACCGCCGGTGTGCCCAAAGTTGTGCGCCGGAGCCCCCAACTGCCTTGAGTGATCAAGAAGTTCGTGCTACACACCCCCCTCCGGTGCCACTAGCCTTCGGCGGGTGAAACTGCAGCAGCTCGTCCTGAAGATCCACAGCCGGTGCGACCTCGCCTGTGATCACTGTTACGTGTACGAGCATGCCGACCAGAGCTGGAAAGGGCGCCCGACCGTAATTTCCGAAGAAACGCTCGGAATGGTCGCCCGCAGATTCGCGGCATATGCGGAAGCACATGAACTGCCGTCCGTTTCCGTGATCCTTCACGGCGGTGAACCCCTCCTCGTAGGGCCCACCCGGATGAGAAACATTTGTGCGGAACTCACTCGCACCATCACTCCGGTCACCACGCTCGATCTCCGTATTCATACCAATGGCGTCCAGCTGAACTCCCGGCACCTGAATGTTTTCAAGGAATTCGGCGTCAAAGTCAGCGTCTCGCTCGACGGCGACCGTGTGGCCAACGACCGTCACAGGCTCGACCGCAGACGGCGCAGCAGCTACGACCGGGTGCTGCGCGCGATCAGCCTGCTGCGCTCTCCCGAGTACCGGCACCTGTACAGCGGCCTGCTGTGCACCGTGGACATCGCCAATGACCCCCTCGCGGTGCACGACGCCCTCGTGTCGCTCGATCCGCCCAGAATCGACTATCTGCTTCCGCACTCGACCTGGGACAGCCCACCGCACAGACCGCCGGCCTCACCGACCGCGTACGCCGACTGGCTCCTCAGGATCTTCGACCACTGGGACCGGCAGGGGCGCACGGTGTCGGTGCGGACCTTCGACTCGGTCCTCAGCACCCTGCGGGGCGGCCCGAGCCTGACGGAGGCCATGGGGCTCGCCCCCAGCGATCTGGCCGTGGTGGAGACCGACGGCAGCTTCGAGCAGGCGGACTCGCTGAAGACCGCCTACGACGGCGCCGCCGCGACCGGCTACGACGTCTTCCGGCACACCTTCGAGGAGCTCGCACGGCACCCCGGCGTACGCGCCCGCCAGCTGGGCCTGGAGGGTGTCAGCGAGACCTGCCGCCGCTGCCCGGTGGTCGAATCGTGCGGCGGAGGGCTTTACGCGCACCGGTACAGCAGTGAGCGGGCCTTCGACAATCCGTCCGTCTTCTGTGCCGACCTGAGCGTCTTCGTCGAGGGTGTCGCCGAGCGGATCACCGAGCGCGCACTCTCCCCTGTCGTGCACAGCCAGGCCGAACTCTGGTGGGCCCATGGCGAGTTGAACCGGCATCTGCTCGCTGTCGTCGCGGCCCGGCACACCGCGGAGCCGGACTGGGACGACCTGTGGCGGGCCCTCCTGGATCTGGACGGCGCCGCGGACGTCGTGCCCTACGTCGACGACGTTCTCGCTCACCCCTATGTGCACACGGCGCTGAGACACTCCCTCCATCACCCGGCCACCGTCGCACCGCTCGCCGCGGCGGCCGTCGCGGTCGCCGTCCGCGCCCGCGCCGACCTCAAGCTCACCTGGGACCAGACCGCTCCCGAGCTGCACCTTCCCACGCTGGGGACCCTCGCTCTCCCCGAGCCCGGCCGGATCGAGGTCGCGGTGACCGCGGGCCGGCTCCGGGTACGGACCGCCACCGGCGACGAGTGCTCCCCCGAGGGCACCCCCACCGCATGGCATCCTCTGCGCACCGTCCGCCTCCCGGACGACACCCGCTTACTCCTCGACGACGCGGACCCCCTCCGCGACTGCTACCCCGTGCCCGTCGTCCCTCCCCTCACCCCCGGCGACTTCACTTCGTTCACTGAACGGCTGTGTGCGGCCTATGAGTTGATGGACGAGCGGACGCCCGGATGGCGTGACGGCCTCAACGCGCCGCTCGTCACCACGGTCACCCCGCTCGTGGCGGGCTCGGGAGTGCGGCTCGGTGCCCACGGGCTCGGCGCGCTCGGTGTGGCCGTCGACTTCGAACCGGAGGAGTTCGTACGGGAACTGCCGCGCACCGGACGGCTGGCGCGGCTGACCGCGCTGCGGGTGACGGCGGATCTGAATGTGCCGGGCAGCGGGGCCGGGCGGCTGCTGGACGAGGCGAGCCGGGAGCTCGGCAACGCCACGTACTTCGACGGCGGCACCGGCGAGCGCGCCGCCGCGCTGGAGCGGGCGGGCCGCGCCCTGGAGCGGCTGGCCGCCCGTCCCGGGCGTGAACTCACCGAGACGGGCGCGGTGTTGGCCGAGGAGCTGCGAGCCGAGTGGGCGATCCACTGTGGCTGATGATCGCACCCAACTGGCGGACTTGTTCGACCGCGCCCGGCTGGCCGACTTCTTCCGCCGCGCCCAGCCCGCCAACCCGTTCCGACGGACCCCGCCCGCCAACCCCTTCCGTCGCACCCCGCCGGCCGGCCCGTTCGGCCCCACCCGGCCGACCAGCCCTCTCGGCCACACCCGGCCGGCCGGCGCCTTCGACCGCGCTCCCTTGGCCAGCCCTGCCAATCGCCGCCAACTCGTCCGTCTCTTCCGCAAGTTGGGCGTCGTGCGCGGCGGCATCCTCATGGTGCACGCCTCCCTCGGCGGGGCGGGGCTGCGCGACACCGACGTACGGGACGCGCTGCTCGATGTGCTCGGCCCCGACGGCACGCTCGTCGTGCCCACCTTCACGCCCGAGAACTCGTTCACCTCGCGGGCGTACAAGGCGCTCACCCACGGGATGTCCGAGGCGCAGGAGAAGGAGTTCCGGGCGTCGGTGCCTCCGTTCGATCCCGGGATGACCGCCTGCCCGACGATGGGCGTGCTCGCCGAGTGCGTCTGGACCACGCGGGGCGCCGTGCGCAGCGGGCATCCGCACACCTCGCTGGCCGCGCTCGGCCGCCGGGCCGAGGAGCTGCTGGCCGAGCACGATCCGCACTGCCATCTCGGCGAGCGCTCCCCGCTGGCCAAGCTGTACACGGCGGGCGCCCAGGTGCTGCTGTTCCGCGTGGGGTTCGAGGCGTGCAGCGCGTTCCATCTCGCCGAGTACCGGATGCTGCCCACCCCCGCGCAACGGGCGTACCACTGTGTGGTGGACGAGAAGGGCAACTGGACCTCGTACCAGGACATCGAGCTGTACGACGGGGACTTCGAGGCGATCGGGGACCTGCTGCGGCGTGATCTCGTGACGGAACGGGAAATGGCGGGGAAAGCGGTGCTGCTCTTCGGCATGCGGGAAGCGGTCGACCGGGCGGGAGTCCAGATGTCTGGATATCGCCATGGATTGACGTGAAAGAGGCGACCCGTGCGGGCGCCCGGTGGGGAAGATTGTTGGTTCCGGCCAGGTGAACATCCCGTAAGGGCACATCCACAGGCAGGGGGGCACGTGGACATACCTGAACGGGCATCGGACAACCGGCCGTACTTCTTCCTGAGCTACGCCCACACGCCGGCCTGGGGGCCCGGCAACGGCGATCCGGATCACTGGGTGCACGTCCTCTTCACGGACCTGTGCGACCACATCATGGCGCTCACGGATCTCCCCGCGGGCGCGCCCGCCGGTTTCATGGACCGGGAGATGCGCTCGGGTGACGGATGGCCGGAAAAGCTCAGTGAGAATCTCGCTTCATGCCGGGTGTTCGTGCCGCTGTTCTCGCCGCGATACTTCACCAGTGAGAGTTGCGGCCGGGAATGGTTCGCGTTCAACGAACGTATTCTGCGCGCCCGGGCCACCGGTTCCGGTGCCGTGCCCGCCATCGTCCCCGCGCTGTGGACGCATATCGACTACGCCCAACTCCCGGACTCCGTAAGGCATATCCATGTGGATCACGCGCCGTTCGGCGACCGGTACGCGGCCAACGGGATCTACGGTCTGATCAAACTCAACCGGCTGCACGACGAGTACGAGGAGACGGTCCTCGGGCTCGCCCAGCGGATCGTGCGGGTCGCCCAGGAGTCGCCGCTGCCGTCCAGCAGGCCCCGCCCGTACGAGAGCACGCCGAGCGCGTTCAAGCCGCGGGGCGAGGGCCCCCGGCGCATCCATCTGACCGTCGCGGCGCCCACCCGGCACAGCATCCCCGAGCACCGTGACACCCGCCCCTACGGTGAGGACGCCCAGGACTGGAATCCGTACCACTCGGAGTCGACGCGGCCGCTGCCCTCGCTCGCCGAGGAGCTGATCCGGTCCCTCGACTACCGGATCACGGTGTCGTCGTTCGACGACGAGGACACCGGCGAGACCCTGGTGACGGACGACTCCGACAAGGCGGCACCGAGCCACCCCGGGATTCTGCTCATCGACCGGTGGGCGCTGACCGACGAGGAACGGCAGCGCAGACTCAGGGCGTTCGACGCGAACGCCCGCCCCTGGGTCAGTGCGATCGTCCCCTGGAACCGGGCCGACATCCAGTGCCACGGCGAGGAGGGCCGCAAACTGGCGGCCGACCTGGAGCGGACACTGCCGTCGATCCTGGACCGGGGCCGGCGTACCGACTGCCGGGTCGCCGTCAACGGCGTACCCACTCTGAAGGCCTTCACCGACGTCCTTCCGGCCGTCGTCGCGCACGCGACCCGGCAGTACCTCAAGCACGCCGAGGCGCATCCGCCCGCGGGCCCGCCGATCCGCCGGCCCCGTCTGATGGGCCCCACCCACCCGCCGCTCCCCGAAGGCGGATCCGACCACGGAGGAGAAGAAGCATGACGGCCGTGCAGGACGGACGGATCATCACCTTCTACTCGTACAAAGGGGGCACAGGGCGCACCATGGCCCTGGCCAACACAGCGTGGATCCTCGCCGCCAACGGCAAGCGGGTCCTGGCCGTCGACTGGGACCTGGAGGCTCCGGGACTCTTCCGCTTCTTCCACCCCTTCCTCGACCCGAACGCGCTGGCCGCCACCACCGGTGTCATCGACATCATCAACGAGTACGCCTGGGCCGCGACCACCGGAACCCAGCGCTCGGGCGCCTGGCATCTGGACTTCGCGCGCGTCGAGCGGCATGCCATCTCCCTGACGCCGGAACGGCTCGGGCTGCGTTTCCTGGACGGCGGTTCGCTCGACTTCCTCTCCGCCGGACGCCAGGACCGCTCGTACTCCGCGACCGTTTCGTCGTTCGAGTGGGACAACTTCTACGAGCGGCTCGGCGGCGGACTGTTCCTCGACGCGCTGCGCGACGACATGAAGGCGTCGTACGACTACGTCCTCATCGACAGCCGGACCGGGCTGTCCGACAACGCCGACATCTGCACCATGCAGATGCCCGACGTGCTCGTGGACTGCTTCACGCTCAGCGACCAGTCCCTCGACGGCGCGGCGGCCGTGGCCCGCAGCGTCGAGGACGGCTACCGCAAGCGCAAGATCCGGGTGCTGCCCGTGCCGATGCGGATCGACGAGGGCGAGAAGGAGAAGGTCGACGCGGGACGGGCACTGGCCCGGCTGAAGTTCGACGGGCTGCCCAAGGGGCTCGGGGGCGAGGAGCTCGGCGGCGAGGAACTCACCACGTACTGGGGCGCCGTCGAGATCCCGTACCGCCCGTACTACGCGTACGAGGAGACGCTCGCCACCGTCGGCGACGAGAGCGGTATCGCCAACTCGCTGCTGTCCGCCTTCGAGCGGCTCACCGCCGTCATCTCGGACGGCGAGGTCACCACGCTGCCGCCGGTGCCGGAGCCGGTGCGGCTGCGCTGCCGCGACGCGTTCCTGCGGCGGCGGCCGATGACGACGGCCGCCGACGTCGTCATCGTGTACGCGGCGGAGAACCGGATGTGGGCCGACTGGGCCGAGGCGCTGCTCAAGCGGGTCGGCTGCAACGTCGTCCCGCACGACATCTCCACCGGACCCGTCGAGCACCAGGATCCGGCGACGCGCACCCTCGTGCTGCTGTCGAACGCCTTCCGCAAGTCCCGGTACGCCGACGCCGTGTGGCGTGCCCTCATCGAATCCGACATGGACGCGATGGGAGCCGCCGGCGGCACACTGGTCCCGCTGCGGGTCGACGAGGTCCGGCTGCCCGAGTCGTATCTCGACCACAACCCGGTCGTGCTGCACCGGCTCGACGAGTCCCAGTGCATCACCGCGCTGCTCGACGTCCTGGAGCTGCCGGGCCGGCCCGTCGACGGCGGCCCCTCGGGTCCCCGCTTCCCCGGCAGCACCCCGGGCATCTGGAACGCGCCGCAGCGCAACAACACCTTCACCGGCCGCAACGTCATCCTGGACCGGGTCCGCGACCAGCTCGGCGGCGGCATGTCCGTCGTACTGCCGCAGCCGCAGGCTCTGTTCGGGCTCGGCGGCGTCGGTAAGACGCAGGTGGCGCTGGAGTACGTGCACCGGTTCATGGCGGACTACGACCTCGTGTGGTGGATCTCCGCCGAGGACCCCGGCAACGTCGTCTCCTCGCTCGCCGAACTCGCCGCCCGCATAGGGGCGCCCGGCGGCGAGGACATCAACGTGGCCAGCCAGGAAGCCGTGCAGATGCTGGCCCGCGGGGCGCCGACCAAGCGCTGGATCCTGGTCTTCGACAACGCCGACGACCCCAGCCGGCTCACCCGCTACTTCCCGACCGGAGGCGGCGGGCACATCCTCGTCACCTCCCGCAACCAGGCCTGGGCGCAGCAGGGCGCCTCCCTGCCCATCGACGTGTTCCTGCGCGAGGAGAGCGTCGAGCACCTCACCCGGCGCGCCTCGGGACTCACCGCCGAGGAGGCCGACCAGGTGGCGACCGCCGTGGGCGATCTGCCGCTGGCCGTCGAACAGGCGGCGGCCTGGCTCGCCGAGACGGCCACGCCCATCGAGGAGTATCTGCGGCAGCTGGCCGAACAGACCACGGAGGTGCTGGACCTCAACCAGCCCCCCGACTACCCCAAGACGGTGGCCGCGACCTGGAACATCTCCATAGCGCGGCTCAAGGAACGCTCCCCCGCCTCGGTACGCCTGCTGCAACTGTGCGCGTTCCTGGCCGCCGAGCCGATCTCCTCGCATCTGCTCTACAGCAAGGAGATGATCGACGCCCTCAAGCCGTACGACCCCGCCCTCCAGGAGAGTCTGCTGCTCGGCCGGGTCATCCGGGAGATCGGCCGGTTCGCGCTCGCCAAGGTCGACCAGGTCAGCAACAGCATCCAGGTACACCGGCTGGTGCAGGCGGTGATCCGCTCGCAACTGACCGAGGAGGAGCAGCGGCACGCCCGGCATGTCGTGCACACCGTGCTCGCGGGCTGCCGGCCCGACG
Source organism: Streptomyces sp. NBC_00775 (assembly GCF_036347135.1). NCBI lineage: Bacteria > Bacillati > Actinomycetota > Actinomycetes > Kitasatosporales > Streptomycetaceae > Streptomyces > Streptomyces sp. NBC_00775. Next base: position 7,381,371 of record NZ_CP108938.1, on the reverse strand, counting down.
GTGACGAGCCGATCGACGACCCCGAGACCTGGCCGCGGTTCGCGGTCATCTGGCCGCACCTGAGCGCCTCCGACGCCCGCAACTGCACCGAGGCCGAGACCCGCAGGCTGCTCATCGACCGTGTCCGCTACCTGTGGAAGCGCGGCGAGTTCCCCGGCGCCCAGGCGCTCGCCGAGGACCTCCTCGACCACTGGAAGCCGATCCTCGGCGAGGACGACGTGCAGTATCTGTATCTGCGCTGCCAGCTCGGCAACGTGCTGCGCTCCCAAGGGCGTTACGTGGAGGCCCGGGAGATCAACACCGAGCTGCTGGCACGCCAGAAGCGTGTCCTCGGCCCGTCCCACCCGCACACGTACGTCACCATGTCCGGCCTCGCCAGCGACCTCGCGGCACTCGGCGTGTACGGATCGGCGGTGGAGTTCGCGCGCGAGGCGCACGAGGGCTTCAGCCAGATCTTCCACGAGTCGCACCGCCGCACCCTCAGCGCCGCCAACAACCTCGCGCTCGCCCTGCGCATGGTCGGCCGCTACGGCGAGGCACGCGTCATCGACCAGGACACCTACGACCGGCGCATCGAGGTGCTCGGCCCCGACCACCCCTACACGCTGGCGTCGGCGGCCCGCCTCGGCCGCGACCTCCGCGAGGTGGGCCGGTACGGGGAGTCGGTCTCGCTGCTCTCCCGCGCGTACGACGCCCACAAGCGCATCCTCGGCAAGGAGTTCCCCGGCACACTGAGCTGCGCCAAGTCGCTGGCCGTGTCGCTGCGCAGGGCCGGGCAGTTCGAGGATGCCCGGCGGCTGACTACGGCGACGCGTGCGCAGTACCGGGCGCAGTATCCGACGTCGACCCCGGACTCGCTCGCCTGCGACCTCAACATGGCCGCCGATCTGTTCGCCGCCGACGAGCGGGAGGCGGCGCGCGAGGTCGCCCGCGAGGCGCTGGCGGAGTACATGAAGGTCCCGGGCGAGGCCCACCCCTACACCCAGGCCGCGCTCAACAACCTCGGGATCTTCCACTGGGGCTGCGGCGACACCGAGGAGGCGGAGACGGTGTTCCGCCAAGTCCTGCGCCGCATGGGCGAGGTACTCGGCGAACAGCACCCGCACACTCTCTTCACCGGCATCAACTACGCCAATGTCCTCGCCGATCAGGGCCGTCTCGCCGAGGCCCGGCAACTGGAGGAGAACGCCGTGGTCACGCTCCGAACGGTGCTGGGAGCGCACCATCCCGAGACGCTGGCCATCGTCACCAACTCGGCGTTGACGCTGGCCGCGTTGGGGCGCAAGGACGAGGCCCGTCGTCTGCGCGACGAGGCGTTGTCCGAGTTGCGGGCGCTGCTGGGGGACGACAACGGGATGACGCGTGTGGCGGCGGACGAGCGGCGCATCTACCGCGACCTGGAGCCGCTGGCGGTGTGACCCTGGGGGTTGTGTGTCGGGTGCGGGTGGGTGGGGGTGCGCTTAAAAGATTGCGCAGTTCCCCGCGCCCCTTAAGGGGCGCGGGGAACTGCGCGACCAGCCCCCACCCACCCGCAGCCGACGTTTAAGCGGGGGTCTGGGGGCGCAGCCCCCAGGTGCGGATGGGACGGGTAGGGGCGGCGGGGGCGAGACTCTCGGTGGTGGGGTCGGCGAGGAGCCAGGTCAGGACCTTCGGAAGGGCCCGTAGCGCGGCAAAGTGGGCGGCGGTGGGTTCGAGGACCGCTGTCGCCCGGGGAATGCGCGCCGCGAGCCAGGACGAGTGGGAGGCAGGGGAGAACACGTCCTTCACCCCGTGCCACAGCAACACCGGCACCTGAATCTCCGCCGGCTCGAACCCCCACCGCCCGGTCAACGCCAGCGCGTCGTCCACCCACCCGTACGGCGAAGTCCGCAACGCCTCCCGGTAGTTGCGCAACAGCATCGACCGGATCGTGTTGTCCGACACAATCTGCCGGTCGTCATCGGTGAGTTCGTGCCGCAGCTCCTCCAGCAACCGCACAGGATCCCGCCGAATCGCGGCGGACCGCGGAATCAGCCGAGCGACAAACCGCTCGGGATCGGTGAACGCGGTCCGGAACTCATTGACGTTCGACGGCGCCATCCCCGCGAACCAGTCCAGCCCCTCGGCATTGCGCGGCGCCAGCCCGACCAGCGCCGCGGCCCGAGTCACCCGCTCCGGCATCAACGCGGCACACGCCAGCGCGTGCGGAGCGCCTCCGGACCGCCCGGCCACCGCGAACCGCTCGATGCCCAGGGCGTCGGCGACCTCCGCCACGTCCTGCACCACGTCGACGACGCGGCGTCCCTGCATACGGTCGGAACCCCCGTACCCCGGACGGTCGTAGCTGATGAGCCGGGTGCCGCGCTGGTACAGGAACATGGACCGCGGCCGGGGTCCGACCCGGCTGCCGGGCATCCCGTGCAGCAGGAACACCGGGCGACCGCGCGGATCCCCCGAGACCTCGACGCGCAGCAGCCGCCCGTCCCTCGTCCGCACATGGTCACGCACAGTGCTCCCCCTCCCCCGGTTTCCCCCGGCCCGGTGGACCGGGACAAACGCTGCACGATCCTTGCCCGCCAGCCCGTACGGCGAAACGAATCCGCAGGTCAACCAAGCTTCATATCAAGCCACTTGACGCCGTACCGCAGCCTCCGTAGCGTCGCATCCCGTACGTACATGTGATTTGCATTCACATCCGGGGACGAGAATGAAGACGGGCGGGATGGGTATGAGCGGGCGGCGTGTGGTGGTGTCCGGCGGCGGAACCGGAATCGGCCTGGCGACGGCGGAGGCGTTCGCGGCGGACGGCGACCGGGTGGTGCTCCTGGGCCGTCGCGAGGACATCCTGCGCAAGGCGGCCGAGGGACTGGACGAGCGCCACGGGGACGGGACCGCGTCCTGGTACGCGGCGGACCTGGCCGACCCCGAACAGGTCGGTGCGGCAAGGAAGTTCATCGCAGCGGACGACACCCCCGTCGACGTACTGGTCGCCAACGCGGGCGGAAACGTGGCTCCTTCGCACGACGGCTCGCTCGCCTCCGTGGCCGACAGCTACCGCCGCAATTTCGACGCCAACGTCCTGACCGCGGTCCTGCTCACCGAGGCTCTGCTTCCGCACCTCCGGCGCCCCGGCGGCCGTATCGTGCAGCTCTCCTCGATCGCCTCGCTGCGCGGCCCCGGCTCGTACGGCGGCTCCAAGGGCTGGATCAACACGTACACGTACGACCTCGCCCAGCGCCTCGGCTCCGAGGGCATCACCGTGAACGCGGTCGCCCCCGGCTTCGTCGGCGACACGGAGTTCTTCGGCGACCGCGCGACCCCGGAGTTCGTCGCGTCCCGGGTGGCCCAGTCCCTCACGGGGCAGCCGGGCCACCCGTCGGAGATCGCCGCCGCCATCCGGTACGTGGCCTCACCCGAGGCGGCATACCTGACGGGCCAGCTCCTCCACATCAACGGCGGTGCGGCACTGGGGCGTTAGGCCCTCCTACAGCGGCGGGCGAGGCATCACGGTCACCTCGGGGATGGTGCCGCCGCAGCGCAGCACGGTGTCGAAGACGCGGAGGAACTCCTCCAACTCCAGCAGGGCGCCGTTGAGATAGCCGCGCTGCCTCCAGACCGGCATGACCTGGGCCGCGTACGCCATGTCCCAGCCCGTGTTGAACTCGGTCCGGGCATCCCCCTCTCCCCCACCGCAGTCGCTGACGACGAACCGGGTGAACCCCACGGCCGGGTGCTCGACCCGGAACGCCTCGACGAGCTTCTCCAGGGCCGCCTTGCTCACGTGATAGCCGGCGAACCCCGGCCAGGCGGGCGTGAGCGTGGCGCCGAGTGTGGACAGGTAGGCGGCGACACCGCGCGAGGCCGCGAGATACGGAAGCGCGGCGTTGGTGACGACTGCCGCACCGATCACGTTGGTCTCCAGGACACGGCGCCAGGTGTCGGCGTCGTGCTTCTCGATCGGGGCCAGCGGCCCGACCCCGGTCGCGTAGACGAGCGCGTCGATGCCGCCCAGCCCGGCGGCGGCCTCCTCGATCGCCGCCTGGCACGACGACTCGTCGGTCACGTCGCAGGCGATGGCGAGCGCGCCCGGACTCGCCTCCTTCGCCGCGTCGACCAGCCGGTCGTACCGGCGCGCCAGCAGGGCGACCTGGTCCCCGCGACGCCCGAGATCGACCCCGATGCACCGGCCCAGCCCACTCGACGCCCCGACCACCACAGCCCTCATGGAAGAACCTCATTCTCGTCAACCGGCAATCCCCTTCCGCCGCTTCTATCACGAGTCCGGCCCGAAGGGCAGACCCCCGACGCCCCTGGTCCGGGAGCCACCGCGGTACAACCCTTCGGCGGCCACGACGGTCAGATGTGCGAGCGCCGGCGTTTCCCAGTCGTTCCCCCATCCATCTCCGACGCGTAACCCGACGCTTGACCCGGATAACTCAGCTACCTCAGAGGGACCTTCATGCTCCGCACCGCCACCGACCGTCACACGCTCCGCAAGACCGCCGGCGCGATCGGCGCCGTCGCTCTCGTCGCACTGGGCAGCGCGCCCGCGGCCGCCGCGGACGACCCGCAACCCGGTCTTGCCCTGAGCCCGGTCTCCGTCACCGACGGCATAAAGCCGGGCAGCAGCTTCGACGTTCCGCTCGCCTTCACCAACAAGGGCTCGGCGGCGCTCGACAAGGTCTGGCTGTCGTACAACGTCACCCGCGGCCTCGCCCACACGGAGCTGCCCTCCAACTGCCTCCGCTACGAGATCCATTCCTACGACGAGGCCCCGAGCTACTCCGACGCGGTCTGCGAGTTCGACCAGACGGTGGAGCCCGGCGTCGTCTACGCACCGGAGAAGACGCTGACCCTGAAGGCCCAGGACTGGGTGCTGTACGACAAGCTCCGGGTCGCGGTCACCAGCTACAACTCCGGGGGCGACGACGGCGCCGAAGAGCCCGTGCGCGGTACCGGCCCCGCGGTGAAGCTGGTCGAGCAGACCGGTGCCACGCCCGGCGCCGGCGACGCGGACCACCCCGAATGGGACGCGGCCGATGTGGAGATCACCGCGGACAACACGGCCGACTTCCAGGTGACCGGAGGAAACCTGACGGGCCGCGTCGGCGACACGGTCAGCCTGAACGCGAAGTTCACCAACGCCGGGCCGGGCTGGGTCCTGAAGCCCGGCGGCCACCCGGTGTCGAAGGTTCTGATCGACATGCCCGCCGGTACGACGGTCACCAAGACCTCCCCCCACTGCAAGAAGGTCGGCTCCGGAAGCTACGAGTGCGGCACCAGCCAGTCGTGGCTCAACGAGGGCGAGGTCACGGCCTACGACTTCACGCTGAAGATCAACAAGGTGGTGTCGGGAGCCAAGGGCTCCGTGATGCTCGACACGGAGTCCCGCCCGTTCGACAAAAACAAGGCGAACGACACGGCCGCCATCACACTCGACGTCACCGGTGGCGGCTCGACCGGCGGTACCGGTTCGACGGGCGGTGACGGCTCGACCTCGTCCACCGGAGGCTCCGGCACCTCGTCGACCGGCGGTTCCGGCTCCACGGGCGGTTCCACCACGGGCGGTTCCTCGACGACCGGCACCTCGGGCACCTCGGGCAGCTCCACCTCTTCCACCACCGGCGGCGACCTGGCCAGCACCGGCTCCGGTTCGACCCTGCCCCTCGCGGGCGCGGCAGCCGCGGCCCTCGTCGCCGGCACGGGCGCGGTCGTGCTGGTACGCCGGCGCGCGGCCCGCCGGTAACGGCTGAGCCAACCACCGGGAGCGGCCCGGCACGTCGAGCTGAAGCTCAGCCTCGGCGTGCCGGGCCGCTCCCGGTCGACAGGTCAGTACAACAGCAGACCAGTACGACAGCAGGTCAGTACGGCAGCACTCGCCCCGAGGGCGTCCGCCGGTCGATCGTCAGATCGCGGGGAGCTGCGGGCCGACGGCTGGTACGGATGCGGATCTGACGGTTCATGACGCCCTCCTCATGCCTGATGAGCCCAGCGTCCTCGCCGACGCGCCCAGACACATCGTGCCCACGGAGGCGTCCCTCCTACCCCCGGAGCAGGATCCGACCGGGACACCCGTACTCCCGCAGCAGGACGCAGACTCCGGTACCGGCCCGCGAGCGGCATGGGGTTCGGTTCCGAATGCGGTGAATCCCTGCCGAACGTGCCTGATCCGGCGCTATCTTCGTACCCTGATTGGCCGTCACCTCGGCCCCAACGTCCAGGTGGCGCGTGCGAAACGGGGGAACGTCGGTGGCTTCGCTCAAGCATCTTGTCGTCGTGGTGCCCGGAATCGGCGGGAGTGTCCTGCAGACGGTGGAGGGGGCCGCCCGTTGGGACGAGCACCGCCGGCGGTTCATCGCCGCGGCTACCCGGCCCACACGGCTCGGCCTGGACACGCATCCGGACCTAATTCCCGTTGGGCTGATGCCGGACATCACCTTGGTCGGCCCGTTCGTCGTTCCTGGATACGACGGCCTCGTCCGCAGGCTCCGCAGCCGCTTCGACGATGTACGCGTGGACGTCGCGCGGCCCGGATACGAGCCGGACCGGCGGGCGGATGTGCTGCTCTTTCCGTACGACTTCCGCCACAGCATCCGGCACGCCGCTGAACGACTGCGCAACGAGATCAGGGCACGTCTCGATGGCGAGCACACCAGCGCCCGCCGTCGGCGTGTGATCGTGGTGGCGCACTCGATGGGCGGGTTGGTCGCCCGCTACTGGCTGGGCCCTCTCGGCGGCGCGGCCGACTGCGCGGCCCTGATCACGCTCGGCACCCCGCACCGCGGCGCACCGAAGGCACTGGACGTTCTGGTGAACGGACTGACGGTGGGCCCCAAGCGGCTGGGCGGGCTGACGGATGTGCTGCGTCAGTGGCCGTCGGCGTACGAGCTTCTGCCGCGCTATCCGGCGGTGGGACAGCCCGGCGGCGCGGCGGCACTGGCCCCGCACGAGCTGACGGAGGAGGCCACGGCCTTCGTTCCAGGCTTCGCGGCGAAGGCGAAGTCGGCCCGAAGCGTCCACGAGGACATCGAGACGGACTGGAATGACCTGTACGGCGGTCCGGACTGCCCCGAGGTGACGGCGGTGTTCGGGCGGGGACACGGCACACTCCAGCGGGCCTTGCTCTCGCCGGCCGGGATCTCGGTGACGAAGGACGCGGCGTCCTGGCTGCCCAACACCGACTGGCGCGGCGACGGCACCGTCCCGGCGATCTCGGCCATCCCCATCGAGCAGGAGGACAAACGCGCCCGCAGGGCGGTTGCGGAACGCCACATGGCCCTGGCGTCCACGTCCGTGGCGGTGGACATCCTGGCCGAGTACGAGGGACAGCCGCTCACGGCAGTACGCGGAGATCAGCCGGATCGGCCATGGCTCGGACTCGACCTGGACGAAACAGCCCCGGCCGGCCAACCGATCCGCGTCGGCGTGACCCTCAACGGGGCCCCGGTGGAGGAACGCACGCGAGTACAGGTCCGTGCCCGCGCCCGCGAGGGCAGCCCAGGCGGCGCCGAGTGGCAGCCGTGCACGAGGGGCGTGGACGGCAGTTGGCAGACCGATCTGCCGCCCCTGCCTGCGGGGACGTATGCGGTGGAGGCGGCCGCCATCCACGTCCCGGCCGTGAACCGCTTGAACGCCGGGGACGTCCTGGGCGTCGTCAGCACCGAAGACGTGGACGTGGCCCCATGAGCACGGCATGGCGGCGCTGGCCGAGCGACGACCCGAAGGCCCTGCTCGACTACGTTCAGCGCAAGCGCCACGGCGAGAGCACACCGGGGACACCGGCTCAGCTTCTCGGCACAGACATGCCGGCCCCTGGCGACAGCCCCGCCATCGACCGTGCCCGCGCTCTGTACGACGCCTTCGCCACCCGCAGGATCGTCTACGCCGACGAGCCGACCACCAGCGACCCAGGACGCCAGACCATTCGCCCGCCGTACGAGGTACTGACGTCGCCCCGGCACGGCACCTGCCTCGACCTCGCCGTCAGCTTCGCAGGAGCCTGCCTGGACGCCGGGCTCCATCCGCTCATCCTCATCACGGCGGGAAGCCAGAGCGGCCCCGCGCACGCATTGGTCGCCGTGTGGCTGGACGGCGCCTGGTCGAACCACGCCGACCGGGACTACCGCGCCGACGAACCGGACCCCGACTGGCAGACGCTTCCCCCCAACTTCCTCGACGACCTCGCCGACACCGAGGATGCCCCCGGAGCCTTCCTCGCCATCGACGTCACCGGCGTCGCCTCCCGGCCCGACTCCGCAGACCCCCGGCGGCGTCGGCAGCAGTCCTGGGCCGAGTCTGTCGCGCACGGTGCCGTACTACTGCGGCAGGCCGCCGACGAAGGTCGGCTGAGCGTCACGCTCGACGTGGGTCTGGGCTACGAGTACGGCGAACCGCTGCCTCTGCCCGATCAGCCGCGCACTCAGGTCCTCACACCGCCCTACCAGCCCATCCCCGAGGGCAGCGACGACACCGGGCCGCTGAAACTCCTCTGGGCCCGCCACGACGCCATCCGCTTCCATCCCCGCGACGAACTCGACTTCCTCCAGGACTGGTTCCAGGCCCCTGATCCCCAAGGGCCCCGCACCCGTATCGCCCTGCTCCACGGCGTCGGTGGAGCGGGAAAGACCCGCCTGGCCGCCGAACTCGCGCACCGCCTGGCACGCACCGGCTGGTTCACCGGCTTCCTCGCACGCGACCCCGACCTCCAGGACTGTGTGTGGCTCAGCCGTGTCGCCTCCCCGCTCATGGTGGTCGTCGACTACGCCGAAGACCACAAGTCGGCCGACGTGATCAACGTGCTCCGCACGCTGCGGGATCGCGAGGCACCCACCTGCCTCCTGCTGACCGCCCGTTCCATTGGCGGCTGGTGGGACGAGGAGATCGCCAACGCGCTTGAGGACGACGGCCGACGGCTGCTGGTGCAGCAACTGCCCCTGGCTGCCCGTCATCCCCGCCAGGCCGGCGTCTACCGCGCGGCCCTGCGGTCCTTCGGCGCAACGGAGACCACGGTCATGGGCAGCACCCCGCCGCCCGACCCGAACTCCGGCCGCTGGACCACCCTGGACCTGGTCATGCTGGCCTGGCTCGCCGCCCGAGGCTCCGACGACAACACCGAGACGCCCACCTCCGAGGAGCCCTTGTACGAGAAGATCCTCAAGCACGAACTCGACTACTGGGTGCGTACGTACAAGTCCCAGATCGGGAAACCCTCCAAGCGGACAAGGGAGATGCTGCGCGAGGCGGGAGCCTGCGTCAGTCTGCTCGCCCCGCGAGAGGACCGGCTCGATCACGTTCTCACGACCATCACCGAACTCCGCGGCGACACCAAGCGGCGTGACGAAGTAACTGCCCTCTTGGAGGAGTTGCTGCCCACAACGCCCGAGGACGGCACCGTCGCGGTGCGCCCCGACCCACTGGGCACCCACCTCGTGTCAGCCGTCTTCCGCACGAAACGCGAGCTGTTCGGCGCATGCCTCAAGAGCGCGGACACGGACGAGCAACTGAACGCCTGCGTGAGCGTGTCACGCCTCGCCACAGCGAGCGGCGGAGCGGACGCTGACACGTTGGCGCATTCGGCCTTGCAAGCGGTCTCCGAGCTGTGGCAGCCGGCGCTCTCGCTGGCCGCCGCGCAGGGAGGTCCGTTCGTCAAGGCCCTCGAATCCCTTGCCTCTGCCGAGCCGACACCGCTGCCACTGGCCGAACTGGCCGCCACACTCCCGATTGGACACAGCAACCTGCGGGGACTCGCACTGATCGCAACCGACCGTTCCCGGCCAGATGACTTGGAAGATTCGTCCGAGGAAGTTCTGGCAGCACGTGCCGGTTGGCTCAACAACCTCTCCGTCCGGCAGGGCGAGACCGGCGACCGGCAGGGCGCACTCACCTCCATCACCGAAGCCGTCGACCACTACCGCGCCCTCACCACCGGACCCAACGGCCCCGCCTTCCTCCCCGACCTCGCCATGTCCCTCAACAACCTCTCCAACCGGCAGAGCGAGACCGGCGACCAGCAGGCCGCACTCACCTCCATCACCGAAGCCGTCAGCATCCGCCGCGCCCTCACCACCGGACCCAACGGCCCCGCCTACCTCCCCCACCTCGCCATGTCCCTCAACAACCTCTCCAACCAGCAGAGCGACACCGGCGACCACCAGGCCGCACTCACCTCCATCACCGAAGCCGTCGACCACTACCGCACCCTCACCACCGGACCCAACGGCCCCGCCTACCTCCCCCACCTCGCCACATCCCTCAACAACCTCTCCAACCAGCAGAGCAACACCGGCGACCACCAGGCCGCACTCACCTCCATCACCGAAGCCGTCAGCATCCGCCGCGCCCTCACCACCGGACCCAACGGCCCCGCCTACCTCCCCCACCTCGCCACATCCCTCAACAACCTCTCCAACCAGCAGAGCAACACCGGCGACCAGCAGGCCGCACTCACCTCCATCACCGAAGCCGTCGACCACTACCGCACCCTCACCACCGGACCCAACGGCCCCGCCTACCTCCCCCACCTCGCCACATCCCTCAACAACCTCTCCAACCAGCAGAGCGAAACCGGCGACCAGCAGGCCGCACTCACCTCCATCACCGAAGCCGTCAGCATCCGCCGCGCCCTCACCACCGGACCCAACGGCCCCGCCTACCTCCCCGACCTCGCCGGATCCCTCAACAACCTCTCCAACCGGCAGAGCGAGACCGGCGACCAGCAGGCCGCACTCACCTCCATCACCGAAGCCGTCGACAACTACCGCACCCTCACCACCGGACCCAACGGCCCCGCCTACCTCCCCGACCTCGCCATGTCCCTCAACAACCTCTCCAACCAGCAGAGCAACACCGGCGACCAGCAGGCCGCACTCACCTCCATCACCGAAGCCGTCAGCATCCGCCGCGCCCTCACCACCGGACCCAACGGCCCCGCCTTCCTCCCCGACCTCGCCATGTCCCTCAACAACCTCTCCAACCAGCAGAGCAACACCGGCGACCAGCAGGCCGCACTCACCTCCATCACCGAAGCCGTCAGCATCCGCCGCGCCCTCACCACCGGACCCAACGGCCCCGCCTTCCTCCCCAACCTCGCCATGTCCCTCAACAACCTCTCCAACCAGCAGAGCAACACCGGCGACCACCAGGCCGCACTCACCTCCATCACCGAAGCCGTCGACAACTACCGCACCCTCACCACCGGACCCAACGGCCCCGCCTTCCTCCCCCACCTCGCCGGATCCCTCAACAACCTCTCCGTCCGGCAGGGCGAGACCGGCGACCAGCAGGCCGCACTCACCTCCATCACCGAAGCCGTCGACAACTACCGCGCCCTCACCACCGGACCCAACGGCCCCGCCTTCCTCCCCGACCTCGCCGGATCCCTCAACAACCTCTCCGTCCGGCAGGGCGAGACCGGCGACCAGCAGGCCGCACTCACCTCCATCACCGAAGCCGTCGACAACTACCGCACCCTCACCACCGGACCCAACGGCCCCGCCTACCTCCCCGACCTCGCCATGTCCCTCAACAACCTCTCCAACCGGCAGAGCGACACCGGCGACCAGCAGGCCGCACTCACCTCCATCACCGAAGCCGTCAGCATCCGCCGCGCCCTCACCACCGGACCCAACGGCCCCGCCTTCCTCCCCGACCTCGCCATGTCCCTCAACAACCTCTCCAACCGGCAGAGCGACACCGGCGACCAGCAGGCCGCACTCACCTCCATCACCGAAGCCGTCGACAACTACCGCACCCTCACCACCGGACCCAACGGCCCCGCCTACCTCCCCGACCTCGCCATGTCCCTCAACAACCTCTCCAACCAGCAGAGCAACACCGGCGACCAGCAGGCCGCACTCACCTCCATCACCGAAGCCGTCAGCATCCGCCGCGCCCTCACCACCGGACCCAACGGCCCCGCCTTCCTCCCCCACCTCGCCATGTCCCTCAACAACCTCTCCAACCAGCAGAGCAACACCGGCGACCACCAGGCCGCACTCACCTCCATCACCGAAGCCGTCAGCATCCGCCGCGCCCTCACCACCGGACCCAACGGCCCCGCCTACCTCCCCAACCTCGCCATGTCCCTCAACAACCTCTCCAACCAGCAAAGCCAGACCGGCGACCATCGAGCAGCTCTCCACACCTCCGACCAGGTGATCTCCGAGTTCCCGTCCGGCCCCCAAGCCGAGTTACTCGTCTCCCGCGCCAGCAACTGGCGTCGTACGCAGGATGACCATGCCGGTGCCATTGCGGACCTGCTCTCCGCCGCGCGACGCGCCGACGAGACCACCGACCCCACCTGGGCCGGACGCGCCCGCCGTGCAGTCCGGGATCTCGTCAACACCCTGCGGCAGGACTCGCTGTACCGGCCGGCTCTGGAGCAGGCGCGCAAGGACTTGCCGACCTGGGCAAAGGGCGAGCTCCCGGATGAGTCCGTCGAGCGATTCAACCAGTGGCTTTCAGCCGGGAGTTGGACCGAGCAGGAGGACTTCCTCAAGCGGACGTACGCGCTCGTGACCACACCGCAGGAGCAGGCCGCCCTAGAGATCGCCCGTGTGGTGTACCCGGAGGCCACCGCGCTCACCGACCTCGCAGACCTGACAACGGCCGCCGCAGAACGCGGCCTTGACCGCGTACTGGACGAGAACCGCGCATTCCACACCGCCTCAGACCTGGTGAGGCGGTGGCTCGCCACTCCCACCTGGCCGGCGGACCTGGAGTTCCTCGGCCAGCACCCCGCTCTGACCAATGACCCCCTTGTCAGGGAACTGCTCGGTTCCTTCTCGGACGACCCGGCGTCACGTCAGCATCTGGGCATCCTCGGCCTCACCGAGCAGCTGGATATCCCAGACATCTACGATGCCGTGACCGATCCGTCGACGGCCGTGGATACGGCCATGGACTTCATCGAGCAGGGGCAGTTGGAGGGGCTCCACTGGCTCCTCCTGGCGGTCCCGATGCTCACCCGCATACCTTTCGTCACGCCCTATGTGATCGCGGTGCACGAGTTGTTCTTCCCGGTGACGACCGAGGAAGCGCACGCCTCCCCGAGTCCCGCGGAATTCATGGGCCAGGCCGCCGATCAGGGCTCCGAGGTGCAGCGCGGAGCCGGTGCGGCGCGCCTGCGCGCCCTGGCCCGCCGCCGCTCGGAGCACGCTGCCGCGCTGGATCACCTCGCCGGCATCCTCACCGCGGATCCGGCGGAGGCCACGGCAGACGAAGCGGCCTCCGATGCCGGATGACCGGCCGGCCCACACCGGGCAGCCTCCTGAGCTGACCGCCGAAGAGATCACCCATCTCCGTAACCTCGGCCGGTCCGTCGGCTCGGCCCCCGGATACCGGTCCCTACAGGACGCGCTCGACACCGCGCTCAGAGCGGCCCTTCGCCATCGGCACGAGGGAGTCGGCTGGCACGCAATCGTCCGTGCCCTTGGAATAGCCGAGGAAGAACTCCGACACCGTATGCGCGAAAGGGCAGACAAGCCGCACGAACCACCTCAGCCGGGTAGGGCAAGTCCGGGCTTGTCCATCGCCTCGGAACACGACAGCCCCAAGCCCTCGGGCCCGAGCACATCCGCGCGTCAGCACGCCTTGGGCTCGATCTCCGCGTCCATGTCACAGCACATGACCTTCTCGGGCACCATCTCGGCGCACGCGACTGTCGACCAGGGCACCATCGCCCCCACGGGCATCTCCCGCCGTGTCCTCTTCCTCTCCGGAGATCCTCGTCCAGGACGTAACGACTTCGGTTCCGAAGCGGCATGCGTCCGGCAGGCTCTCGTCGGCAGCTTCGTCCAGCTCATCGAGATGGCGTCCGTCCAACTCGCTGAGATCTGCCCGGCATTGGACCAGTACTCGCCCGCTGTTCTGCACATCGCGGCACACAGTGCGTTCGGCGGCGTCCACCTCACCCAGGAAGGCAGCGATCTGTCCATCGCCTACAGAGACCTGTGCGCACAGATCGCCCGCGTTCGTTCCCCACCCCGCCTCGTCATCCTGAACGTCTGCGACTCGGTCGCACTCGCCGATCAGCTGGCCCGGACGATCGCGGCAGTGATCAGCTGGCCCTACGCGATCAGTGACGCCCAAGCACAGGTCTTCACACGGCAGCTCTACCGCTCCCTTACCGGCCAGCGGTCCATCGCCGAGAGCTGCAAGGACTCCGAAGCCGCCCTGACCGGCCCTCACCCGGACTGCCCACCGCCAGTACTGCACGGCCTTGCCACAAGCCGCGCCTTCTGAAGCGCCGACTGCTGCCCAGCCAACCGGGGACGTAATCGACATGGCGCCCACGGAATGGAGGAAGGTCATTTCGGAGGCAGCCGATCAACGTGCCATCCCGCAGTGGATGCGCGTGCCCTGAACGGCCTCCAGTTCAGCACCACACCACCAACCCGGCTCGCGGAGGCCACCCCTGGCGCACGACACGCGGCCCTGGGACGGCGACTTGGGCATCGATCCACGAGAGGCCGGCAGGCCGACAACGTGGGTCGGCCGCCTCAGGCGATCAGGCTCGTACGTCTCGCTGCTGAACTTCCTTGAGTACTCCGGCCACCGTCGCGAAGTCGTTGCCCACGTGGAGAACGGTGTGCCCGTGATGGACCGCGGTCGCACACACCAACAGGTCGATCGCCCCAGCCACGCGATGCTGGCCATGCACTGGCCCTCCGGTACCGGAGGGCCTCGAAGCGCGACATCCGGCGGGCGTTCTTTCGAGTGTGCCGCGGGCATGCGACCTGTCCGTCAAACCGAAAGGTCAGCTGTCCCGTTGGAGGGTTCTAGGCGGATCACGATGGATTTGGTCGTGGGAGTGTTGCTGGTCTCGGCCGTGGAGTCCAGTGCGACCAGCACGTTCGTCTCCGGGTAGTAGGCGGCGGCGCAGCCGCGCGGCGTCGGATAGCGGACGGCGCGGAAGCCGGGGGCCCGGCGTTCACCGTCAGGGTAGACGCTGACCAGATCGACCAGGTCGCCGTCGTGCAGGTGGAGGTCACGGAGGTCGTCCCGGTTGACGAAGACGACCCGCCGTCCGCCCTTGATGCCGCGGTAACGGTCGTCGAGGCCGTAGACGGTGGTGTTGAACTGGTCGTGCGACCGTACCGTCGTCAGCAGCAAGTGCCCCGGCGGGACTTCGGGCGCGGTCGGTGGGTTGACGGTGAAGCGCGCCTTGCCGGTCGGCGTGGGGAAGGTGCGGGAGTCGCGCGGTGCCCGGGGGAGCATGAAGCCGCCGGGCTGCCGGACGCGTTGCTCGAAGGCGTGGAATCCGGGGACCACATGCTCGATGTGGCGGCGGATCACGGCGTAGTCGTCGCGCATGATGCGCCAGCCGAGGTCGTCGCCGAAGAGCGCGTGACCGAGGTCGGCGATGATCGCGACCTCGCTGCGCAGATGCGGTGATCCGGGAAGGAGCCGTCCGTGCGAGGCGTGCACCATGGCCATCGTGTCTTCGACCGTGACGAACTGCTCGCCGGATGCCTGCTGGTCGCGCTCGGTGCGGCCGAGGCAGGGCAGGAGAAGTGCCTCGGTGCCGTGGCACAGATGCGACCGGTTCAGTTTGGTCGCGACATGGACGGTGAGGACGCAGTTGGCCAGTGCGGCCTCGGTGACCTCCGTGTCGGGCGTGGCCGATGCGAAGTTGCCGCCAAGGCCGATGAACACGTCGACCTTGCCGTCGCGCATGGCCTTGATCGAGTCGACGGTGTCCAAGCCGTGGGCGCTGGGCGGCTCGAACCCGAACTCGTCGCGGAGCTTGTCCAGGAACGTGTCCGGCATCTTCTCCCAGATGCCCATGGTGCGATCGCCCTGGACGTTGCTGTGTCCGCGGATCGGGGCGGGCCCGGCACCGGGGCGTCCGATGTTGCCGCGCAGCAGAAGGAAGTTGACGATCTCGCGGATGGTGGCCACCGCGT
This sequence comes from Streptomyces sp. NBC_00775, assembly GCF_036347135.1. Lineage (NCBI taxonomy): Bacteria > Bacillati > Actinomycetota > Actinomycetes > Kitasatosporales > Streptomycetaceae > Streptomyces > Streptomyces sp. NBC_00775. The sequence goes on along the minus strand of NZ_CP108938.1, from coordinate 7,365,487 downwards.
TGCGGTGCTGGGTCAGCCCCATCGCCCAGCAGACGATGACGCTGTCGGCGGCGAGCACGTCGGCCGCGCAGTCCTCGATCAGGCGGCGGGACAGTCCGGCCATCGTCTCGATCCGCGACCAGTCCAAGGCACGCCATGCCGCTGCCGCTGCCTCGTAGCCGTCGCAGTACCGGTCGATGAAGTCGTGGTCGAGGGCGGAGCCCGGCTGGGAGTCCTCCCGATCGGTCAGGGCACGGTTCAAACCTGAGAACAGGGCCAGATCGCCGTTGATGCGCACCGGGAGGTAGCGGTCGGCGAGCTTCGTACCATGGCCGACCAGGCCGCGCGCGGTCTGCGGGTTGTGGAAGCGGCCGAAACCGGCCTCGGGGAGCGGGTTGGCGGCGATGATGCGGGCGCCGCGCCGCTTGGCCTGTTCGAGCGCGGTGAGCATACGGGGGTGGCAGGTGCCGGGGTTCTGGCCCACGACGATGATCAAGTCTGCGTGATCGGTGATGTCGGAGAACGTGATCAGGCCCTTTCCGACGCCGATGGTCTCGCTCAGGGCCGCGCCGCTCGACTCGTGGCACATGTTCGAGCAGTCCGGCAGATTGTTCGTGCCGAGCCTGCGCGCCAGCAACTGGTAGAGAAAGGCGGCCTCGTTGCTCGTCCGGCCGCTGGTGTAAAAGACGGCACGGCTCGGATCGGCGAGGCTGCGCAGGCGATCGGCGGTGAGCGCGAGCGCGCCCTCCCACGGGATGGGCGCATAGTGGGTCGCGCCGGGGGCGAGATGCATCGGCTGGGCCAGTCGGCCCTGCGACTCCAGCCAGTGACCGTCCCGCTCCCGCAGGGCAGCGACGGAGTGCTCGGCGAAGAATGCCGCGTCGACCCGTTTGCGCGTGGCTTCCCAGGCGACGGCCTTCGCGCCGTTCTCGCAGAACTCCGCGATCTTCCGGTGGTCGGGATCGGGGTCGCCCCATGCGCAGCTCGGACAGTCGAAACCGTCGACATGGTTCATCGTCAACAGCGTTTGAAGACTCCGCTTCGGCCCCATTTCGGCCAGGGAATACCGCGCTGATTCGGTGATGCTGTGGATTCCGACGCTGGACTTCTTGGGGCCTGACGATGTCAGATCCGATGCGGGCGGAGGGACGCCCGCCGACCCGTGTGCACCCGTCGGGTTGATCGGTTGCTCAGCCATGACTGCCTCTTTGCCCCATACGGGAGCCGATGGTCTGCGAGGGCAGAGTTGACCGCAGCCGCGTACGCGAGGAGCGTGAGCCGGCACCGAGTGCGCACCCACCGCGAGGCGGGTGCGCACTCGGTGTCCGGCCTGACGGCGGCCGGACACCTGTGGCTTCCTTCCCGCTCTTACGCCGCGAGCGCGTGACCGGGATGCAGTACGACCTTGGTGTAGCCCTCGATCCGCTGGTCGAACTTCTCGTACGCGAGCGGCGCCTGGTCCAGCGGCAGTTCGTGGGAGACCACGAAGCTGGGCTTGGCGCGCCCCGCGATGATCAGGTCGCGCAGCTGGCGGTTGTACTGCTTGACGTTGCACTGACCGGTACCCATCCGCTGCCCCTTCTCGAACATCCGTCCGATGGAGACCAGTAGCTGACCGTGCTTGGCGTTCTCGTCGGGTCCGCCCGGGTCGGACGGCACGTACAGGCCCGGCACACCCAGCATGCCCGTCGGCCGCACGGTCTCGACGAGGGTGTTGAGGACGACGGCGGGTTCCTCATGGCTGGCATCGTGCGCCTGGGCCTGGTAGCCGACGGCGTCGACGCCCTTGTCGGTTCCCTCGCCCCCGGTCTGTTCCTTGATCCGCCCGGCCGGGTCACCCTTGGTGAAGTCGATCGGGATGGCCCCGATCTCCTCGGCCTTGGCGAGCCGCTCGGGCACCCGGTCCACGGAGAACACCTTCGACGCACCGCGCAGCAGCGCGGAATATGCAGCCATCAGCCCGACCGGGCCGGCACCGAAGACGGCCACGCTCTCTCCGGGGGACACCTGGGCGAGCTCACATCCGTGGTAGCCGGTCGGGAAGATGTCGGCGAGCAGCACGAAATCGGTCTCGAACTCGTTGCCCGGCGGCAGCTTCAAACAGTTGAAGTCGGCGAAGGGCACCCGCAGCAGCTCTGCCTGCCCGCCCTTGTACGGACCCATGGCCACGTAGCCATAGGCTCCGCCGGCGAAGCCCGGATTGACCGTCAAGCAGAAGCCGGTCTTCCCGGCGAGGCAGTTCTTGCAGAATCCGCAGGCCACGTTGAACGGCATGACGACGCGGTCACCCTTGGACAGGGAAGTCACACCGGCGCCGGCTTCCTCGACGATGCCCATGTTCTCGTGTCCGAACACGATGCCGGACTCGGCCGCCGTGCGGCCTTCGTACATGTGCAGGTCGGATCCGCAGATGGCGGTCGACGTCACGCGTACCAGCACGTCGTTCGGGTGCTGGATCTGCGGATCGTCGACGTCCCTGATGGTGACGCTGAAGGGCTTCTCATAGACAACGGCTTTCACCTGGATCACCTCCGCGTCGAACGCTGGGTGACGACGACCGCCCTACCGAGGCCCTTGCCGGGGGAACACGAAACCAGGCGGAGCCCGTCGGTCCGCGTCGTAGCCCCAGGCGCTCTTGCTGCACCACTGGATACTTCCAGGGAACGCCCGTACCGGCTGCGCTGCAACCCCCCTCGGGCTGCCGGCAGCTGCGCCATGGGCATCAGCTCCGACTCTGTGATTGCCCCGAACCTGACCGTGGACGGCATCGAGGGCCTGCGGGTGGTGGACGCGTCCGTCATATCCACGGTCGTCTCGGTCAACACGAACACCGCGGCGATCGTGATCGCCAAGAAGGGTGCCGACCTCATCCCGGGGCGTGACGGGCACCACGAACGCGGAAGCCGGGTCCTCCCCGCAGCGCGGGGCGCTCATTTCCTGATGCTTCCCGATGTCCGCTTCCGACGCTCCGTCTGGACCGTTTTCAGAACGGGCGGCTCCCAGCGCAATGCCCACATCGGCCGCCGCTGCACGCCGGTGCGGCAACGATCAGGCCTCAGAGGCCGGCGGCGTCGAACCCCGGCGCCGGCGGTGGCATGCCGCTCTCCACCCGCCTGTGCCCCACCCGCCTCAGACCCGAACACACCGGAACCCCGAAGCATGCGCACAGGTCAACGGAGCGCCAACTCCCGTCTACGGAGCCGCTGCTGAACTCGTGAGTAGCGATGCTGCCGGCCTTCACCACGGTGCGCTCTCGGCGCCGGCGTGTCGGTGTGCCACTGACGATCAGGCTCGTACGTCTCGCTGCTGAACTTCCTTGAGTACTCCGGCCACCGTCGCGAAGTCGTTGTCCACGTGGAGAACGGTGTGCCCGTGGTGGACCGCGGTCGCGCACACCAACAGGTCGATCGCTCCAGCCGCGCGATGCTGGCCATGCTGGGTCAGTTTGTACTGGGCGGTGTCGACCCAACGCCAGGCATTCTTCGGTACCGGAGAGAGCAGGCAGAGTGCGTCCAGCTCCTCCGCGAGCTCGTCCCGGTGGGACGGGCTGGTCGCCGAGTAGAGGAATTCGGCGCGGGTCGGCTCACAGATGTGGAACACCCCGGCGGCGATGTGTCCCTCCCAGGGGCGCAACGCACCCGGGGTGCGGAACAGATGCCACAGAGCCGAGGTGTCCACCAGATACGTGATCACTCGAAGGCCGCGCGCCGGGCGCGCTTCTCCGCGTCATGCGCAGCCGATGCGTGCTCGAACTCTCCACGCGCACCCCGCGCGGCCAGCTTCTCCGCAGCCTCAAGCCTCTTGAATCGCGCCACGTAGTCCCGAAGGGCCGCGTTGACGGTCTCCTTCTTCGTCGTGACGCCCATGAGCCGCATGGCCTCGGCCAGTGCCTCGTCGTCGAGATCAATCTGCGTGACGGACATCGGACACCTCCAACATCCACGATGTATGCATCCAAGATACATCACCAACATGTGCAGGGCCATCGATCGGAAGCGGTGGGACAGGCAGGACGGCAGGCCGTGGGTGCGACGGCCGGAACGATGGGGCGGTCAGCCTGTCTTCTCGCGCGGCTGATGTGTTCCCGGGGTGTGTCCGAAGGTACGGCGGAAGACATCGATGAACGCGCTGGCGGACGACCAGCCGCACAGGTGGGCCACGGCCGTCACCGGGGTGTTCTCGGCCAGCAGGACCAAGGCGTGGTAGAGGCGCAGTTGGGTGCGCCACTGCGGGAAGGTCATGCCGAGGTCGGCTTTGAAGAGGCGGGAGAGAGTGCGGTCGCTGGCGCCGACTTCTCTGCCCAGTGCGGACAGGGTGCGGCCGTCGGCCGGATTCGTGCGCAGGATCTCGCACACCGCGATCAGCTGAGGGGCGGTGGGGGTGGGCAGGTGCAGCGGCTGCTGGGGTGAGGCCCGCAACTGGTCGAGCAGCACGGCCCGTAGCCGCCCGCGTTCGGGACTGTCGTCGTGCGGGGTGTGCGTGTAAGCGAGGATCAGTTCCCGCAGGAGGAGCCCGACGGTCAGCACGGTCGGCTCGTCCAGGCCGAGCGGGTTGTCAAGCGCGGGCAGGCCGACCAGGTGCAGTTCGAGTTCGCCGTGGGCCTGGTGGGCGTGCACAGTGCCGGCGGGTACCCAGATGGCGCGATTGCCCGGCGCGATCCATGAGCCGGCGCTGGTGGTCACGGCCAGCACTCCCCGGCCCGCGTAGACGATCTGGTGGTCGTCGTGCCGGTGGGCGTCGATGGCGGCTCCGGGCGCCAGCCACTGAGTACGGGTCGGCGCCACGGGCTCGTGGCGGATTTCTGTCATTGGTTGGCAGATTATCGGAAGCGCGACACGTCGCCCCGCGATGAGCATGGTGATGTGTCAAGGACCAAATCGATGACCAAATCGATCACTCTGCTGTCGGTCGGCCATGCCTGTGTGGACATCTACCAGGGCGCGGTCGCCTCTCTCGTCCCGTTCTTCGTCGCCGAGCGCGCCTACAGCTACGCCGCGGTCTCGGGCATCGTGCTCGCCGCGTCCGTGCTGTCCTCGGTGGCCCAACCGGTGTTCGGTGTGCTCACCGACCGCTGGGCGATGCCCTGGATCCTGCCGGTGAGCACCGTCCTCGGCGGACTCGGTATCGCTCTGAGCGGCCTGAGCGGCTCCTACGCACTCACACTGCTCTTCGTGGCGGTGTCAGGCGTCGGAGTCGCCGCCTACCACCCCGAGTCCGCACGCGTTGCGCGGCTCGTCAGCGAGGGCAGCCACAGCGCGATGGGCTGGTTCTCCGTCGGCGGCAGCCTCGGCTTCGCCGCCGCGCCGCTCATGGTCACCGCCGTCGTCGCCACCGGCGGCCTGCGCCTGTCCCCGCTGCTCGTGCTGCCGGCTCTCGCCGGGAGCGTGCTGTGCCTGCCCGTCCTGTGCGCACTCCAGAAGAAGACAGCATCCGAGGGCTCCGGCCGTACGGTCGCGGTGGGAGTCGACGACAAGGCGTCGTTCATGAAACTGTCGCTGGCCGTGGTCTTCCGGTCCATCGTGTTCGTCGGCCTGAGCACGTTCGTCTCGCTCTACGCCCGGCAGCGTGTGGGAGGCGGAACGGCAGTGGGCACTGTGGCGCTGTTCGTCCTGTACATCGGTGGCGCGGTGGGCTCCGTGCTGGGCGGCAGCCTGGCCAACCGCTGGGACCGGGTCACCGTCGCCCGCTGGTCCTACCTCCTCACGGTCGCCGCTGTCGCGGGGACCGTGTTCATCCCCGGCCCGGCGTTCTACGCGTTCGTGGCGCTGACCTCCATCGGCCTGTACGTCCCCTTCTCCCTGCATGTCACCCTCGGCCAGGACTACCTGCCCACACGCGTCGGCACCGCCAGCGGCGTCACCCTCGGCCTGACCGTCAGCATCGGCGGCCTGGCCAGCCCCCTCATCGGCAGCATCGCCGACGCGACCTCCCTGCGCACCGCCCTGACACCGCTGATCCTGATGCCCGTTCTGAGCTGGCTGCTGTTCCGCACTCTGCCCGAACCCATCACACCCAAGCCCACGACGGCCGTACAGGCGACCGGAGACAGCCGCGCAGGTCAGCCTCTCGTTCATGTACGAGCCCGCGACCTAACCTGACCTGACCCGCACCAACTGCCCCGCGCCGATGGCCGGGGCCTTTCTCATGTCTGGAGGCACGCACGTTGAAGCTCGTCACGAGAGCCCAGCTCGGCTGGCCGGCCTCGGCCGCGCCGACACAGACGTCCACGAAGGGCGTGAAGGTCCACTACGAGGGCACCGCCGTCAGCAAGAAACTGCTCTCGGACCACGACGCGTGCATCGCCCAGTGGAAGGCGATCCGCAAGTCCCACCTGGCGAACACCAAGGAGAACTACTCCGACATCGCCTACAACTACGGCGCCTGCCCGCACGGCTACCTCCTCGAAGGCCGCGGCCTCGGCAAACGCACCGGCGCCAACGGCAACCAACCACTGAACATCGCGCACTACGCGATCGTCGGACTCGTCGGATCCGAGGGCCTCACCGAACCGAACGACGCCATGCTCGGCGCCATCCGCGACGGCATCGAACTCCTCCGCAAGCACGGCGCCGGGGCCGAGATCAAGGGCCACCGAGACGGCTACGCCACCACCTGCCCCGGAGCCAAGCTGTACGCCTGGGTCAAGAAGGGCGCGCCCCGCCCGCACGGGACAGCCACCGAGCCGGGCACGTCCGCCCCGACCAAGCCCAAGGTGTCGCTGGCCCACATCGTGTACGCCGCGAAGCACGACCCGGCGACAGCGCAGGGCCACACCACCTACGAGGCCGAAGTCCTCCTCGTCGAGAAGGCGCTCAAGGCCGAGGGCCTGCTCGCCTCGCAGTACGTCGACGGCTCCTTCGGCATCAAGACGATCGACGCCTATGCCCACTGGCAGCGTTCCCCGGCCGGCGGCGGCCACGTCGGCGATGCGGCAGACGGCATCCCCGGGGCGGCGTCGCTCAAGCGGCTCGCCGAGCAGCACGGCTTCGAAGTGGAGGACTGACCCAGGAGGATCTCGACGATGTGGAAGGCCGTCGTGGCTGGGCTCGCCGTGCTCGCCGCGCTCGGGGCCGGCCAGCGATCTCCAGAGACGACGAAAGCCCCTCGTTCACCGAGGGGCTGACGACCCGTCGCAGGTCGAAACGTTCCTGCGGGAAGTGCCGATGGTGGGGCGGGTGGGACTCGAACCCACGGCCGACGGATTATGAGTCCGCTGCTCTAACCGGCTGAGCTACCGCCCCTTACGGCGCGTCGCGCACAAATGTGCGCGCCGTCTGCCGCAGCATAGCCGCTCATACGATCTCCTGCTTCGGATGGTCGGCATCGCATGACCATGAAGACTTTGGCGTGCCCCGCGCGGTTCCCGCGGACATGAAAAAGGACCCCAGAGGGGTCCTCTTCCGTTGCTCTCCCGACTGGACTCGAACCAGTAACCTGCCGGTTAACAGCCGGCTGCTCTGCCAATTGAGCTACAGGAGACCGAGCTCCCCCGACTGGACTCGAACCAGTAACCTGCCGGTTAACAGCCGGCTGCTCTGCCAATTGAGCTACGGAGGATTGATCTCGATGCATCGAACGTACCTACCTGGGTATTCGCCAGGGGGCGTGCGCTCGCTGCGACACATACATTAGCGCAAGCAGGGGGGTGCTCCGCCAATCGGTTCCCTCCGCACCGATGCCGACGCAAGGGAAGGGTGGCCGTCATGCGCTACCGGCTCACATTCGTCGCCGGACTGGCCCTGGGGTACGTGCTCGGCACGCGCGCCGGGCGCGAGCGCTACGAGCAGCTGAAGAAGTCCGCGCGCCAGGTCGCGCAGAACCCCGCGGTGCGCAACACCGCGGAGAGCGCGGCCCAGCAGAGCCGCGAGTTCGCGGGCAAGGCGTACCACGCGGTGAGCGAGAAGGTGGGCGACCACGTCCCCGACGCGGTCACCGACCGGGTGCGGTCGCTGCGCGAGCGGAACACCAACGGCACCGGCGAGGACGACTGGGGCACCAGCAACACCTAGCCACCCAGTCGGCTCATCGGCCGCACCGGCCGCACTAGCCGCACCGGTCGCACCGGTCGCACCGGTCGCACCGGTCGCACCGGTCGCACCGGGCGAATATCCATCGGCGCCACCGGCTGACACCGGGGCCGCGTCCTGCCGTCTGCGGCCGCCCGGCGCGGTCATGCCCCGGCGTACGGCAGAATTTCCGCCATGGGGATAGTCGCCGGGTTGGACAGTTCGCCCGATTTCACTCGTATCGTCGTCTGTGACTCGGACACGGGTGCCGTGCTGAGGCAGGGGTATGCCCCGCATCCGGTGGAGGGCGCCGAAGGCGGCGGGCGTCCTTCCGACGTGGATCCGCAGGCCTGGCTGCTGTCCCTGGGCGAGGCGGCCGGCGGCGGGCTGCTCGAAGGTGTGCAGGCCATCGGCGTCTCCGCGCAGCAGAACGGGCTGGTCCCGCTGGATGTGCAGGGCAACACGGTGCGGCCGGCGCTCGTCGGCGGGGACAAGCGGGCGCAGGTCGCGGCCGCCGATCTCGTGGACGCGCTCGGCGGCCGCGAGGCATGGGCGCAGGCCGTGGGCTGTGTGCCGCAGGCCGCGCAGCCGGTGACCAAGCTGCGCTGGCTGAACAAGACCGAACCCGAGGCCGCGCTGCGCACCACCATGCTGATGCAGGCGCACGACTGGCTGGTGTGGCAGTTGCTCGGGCGGCCCGTGAGACGCACCACCGACCGGGGCGGCGCCTCCGGGACCGGGTACTGGTCGGCGGCCACCGGCGCCTACCGGCAGGATCTCGTCGAGCTGGCGCTCGGGCACCAGGCCGCGCTGCCGGATGTGCTCGGCCCGTCCGAGGCGGCGGGGACCACTCCCGAGGGGCTGCTGATCTCCGCCGGGACCGGCGAGACCATGGCCGCGGCCTTCGGGCTCGGGATCGGGCTCGGCGACGCGGTGGTGTCGCTGGGGGCCTCCGGGTCCGTGATGGCCGTACACCCCGAGGCGCTGGTGGACTCCTCCGGGATGATCACCTCCCTCGCGGACGCGACCGGGATGCATCTGCCGGTCGTCACCACGCTCAATGCCGTACGGGCCCTGCGCGGCGCCGCCGAGCTGCTGGGAGTGCCCGACCTGGAGGGCCTGTCCGACCTGGCGATGAAGTCGACGCCGGGCGCCCACGGGCTCGTACTGCTGCCGTATCTGGAGGGCGAGCGGACCCCGAATCTGCCGCACACGGCGGGGACGCTGGCGGGGCTGCGGCGGGAGTCGATGCGGCCCGAGCATCTGGCGCGGGCCGCCTTCGAGGGCATGCTGTGCGGGCTCGCGGACGCGCTGGACGTGCTGCGCGGGCGGGGTGTCGACGTACGGCGGATCTTCCTGCTGGGGCCGACCGCCGAGCTGCCCGCCGTGCAGGCAGTGGCGCCCGCGCTGTTCGGCGCGCAGGTCGTCGTACCGCAGCCCGCGGACTACGCGGCGCTCGGCGCGGCCCGGCAGGCGGCCTGGGCCCTCGGGGCCTCGCAGGGCACGCTCGACCCGCGGCTGCCTCCCGTCTGGCAGGGTGCGGTCGCGCAGGTGCTGGAGCCCGGTGAGGAACTCGCCGTGGGGCAGGCCGTACGACAGCAGTACGTGTCCGTACGGGAACAGGCGCATCCGGGGGCGTTTCGGGCGTGACGCTCCCCCACCGGCGTACGCCTCCGGTCTGAGGCCGGGTCCACCTTTGGCCCGCACTTGGGTTAATCAGTTGAGGTAACACCGGTGGAGTGTTCGACGATAGGGGGTGGTGCACCACCGATCGCCCGCCGATCATCGATTGATCCCGATCGATCGGCGACTGATCGCCCTGACGTCGACGATTCCGAGAGACCCCGCGTGCTCATACGACTGCTTCGGACCTACCTCAGTCCGTACAAGAAGCCCATCGCCTTGCTGGTGCTGCTGCAGTTCCTGCAGACCTGCGCCACGCTCTACCTGCCCACACTCAACGCGCACATCATCGACAACGGTGTCGTGAAGGGGGACACGGGATACATCCTGTCCTTCGGCGCCGTGATGATCGGCATCTCGCTGGCGCAGGTCGTCTGCAACATCGGGGCCGTGTACTTCGGCGCCCGTACGGCGGCGGCCGTCGGCCGGGACATCCGGGCCGCCGTCTTCGACCGCGTCCAGTCCTTCTCGGCTCGCGAGGTCGGCCACTTCGGGGCGCCCTCGCTGATCACCCGCACCACCAATGACGTCCAGCAGGTGCAGATGCTCGCCCTGATGACGTTCACGCTGCTGGTGTCGGCGCCGATCATGTGCGTGGGCGGCATCATCCTGGCCCTCGGCCTGGACGTGCCGCTGTCCGCGGTGCTGGTCGCCGTGGTGCCGGTCCTCGGCATCGGCGTGACCCTCATCGTGCGCAGGCTGCGCCCGCTGTTCCGGACCATGCAGGTCCGCCTGGACACCGTGAACCGGGTGCTGCGCGAGCAGATCACCGGCAATCGCGTGATCCGTGCCTTCGTGCGCGACGACTACGAGAAGGAGCGCTTCCGGGGCGCGAACACCGAGCTCACCGAGGTGTCGCTGGGCACCGGGCGGATGCTGGCGCTGATGTTCCCGATGGTCATGACGGTGGTGAACCTGTCGTCCATCGCGGTCGTCTGGTTCGGCGCCCACCGCATCGACAGCGGCGGCATGCAGATCGGCGACCTGACCGCGTTCCTCGCCTACCTCATGCAGATCGTGATGTCCGTGATGATGGCCACCTTCATGTTCATGATGGTGCCGCGCGCGGAGGTCTGTGCCGAGCGCATCGAGGAGGTCCTCGGCACGAGCAGCAGCGTGGTCCCGCCGACCGCGCCCGTCGTCGAGCTGCGCCGCCACGGCCACCTGGAGATCCGCGAGGCAGGGTTCCGCTACCCGGGCGCCGAGGAGCCGGTCCTGAGGACCATCGACCTGGTGGCCCGGCCCGGCGAGGTGACCGCCGTGATCGGTTCCACCGGCAGCGGCAAGTCCACCCTGCTCGGCCTGGTCCCCCGCCTCTTCGACGCCACCGACGGCCAGGTGCTCGTCGACGGCGTGGACGTCGCGACCATCGAGCCGAAGCTGCTGGCCAGGACGGTCGGCCTGGTCCCGCAGAAGCCGTACCTGTTCGCGGGCACCGTGGCCACGAACCTCCGGTACGGCAATCCGGACGCGACCGACGAGGAGCTGTGGCACGCGCTGGAGGTGGCGCAGGCCAAGGGCTTCGTGGACCAGCTGGAGAACGGCCTGGACTCCCCGATCGCGCAGGGCGGCACGAATGTGTCGGGCGGGCAGCGGCAGCGGCTCGCGATCGCGCGGACGCTGGTGCAGCGCCCCGAGATCTATCTCTTCGACGACTCCTTCTCGGCGCTCGACTACGCGACCGACGCGGCACTGCGGGCGGCGCTCGCCGACGAGACCGCCGAGGCGACCGTCGTGATCGTCGCCCAGCGGGTGTCGACCATCCGGGACGCCGACCGGATCGTGGTCCTCGACGAGGGCCGGGTCGTCGGCGCCGGACGGCACCACGAACTGATGGCGGACAACGAGACCTACCGGGAGATCGTGCTCTCCCAGCTGACGGAAGCGGAGGCCGCCTGATGGCCGGGCCCATGGGACGCATGATGGCCGGGGGCGGCCCCGATCAGCACTCGATGGATTTCAAGGGGTCCGGCAAACGGCTCCTCGCCCAGTTCAAGCCCGAGCGCCTCACGATGTACGGCATGCTGTGCGCCGTCGTCCTGAGCGTGGCGCTCTCGGTGATCGGGCCGAAGATCCTCGGCAAGGCCACCGACCTGGTCTTCGCCGGAATCGTCGGGCGGCAGATGCCGTCCGGCGCCACCAAGGCCGAGGTCCTCGCGTCCATGCGCGAGCGCGGCGAGGGCAGCATGGCCGACATGCTCTCGGGGACGGACTTCACCCCGGGCCAGGGCATCGACTTCGGCGCCGTCGGAAACGTACTGCTGCTCGCGCTCTGTACGTTCCTGCTGGCCGGCCTGCTGATGGCGGTGGCGACGCGGCTGGTGAACCGGGCCGTCAACATGACCGTGTACCGCATGCGCGAGGACCTTCAGGCGAAGCTGTCGCGCCTTCCGCTGTCGTACTTCGACAAGCGGCAGCGCGGTGAGGTGCTCAGCCGCGCGACGAACGACATCGACAACATCCAGCAGACGCTGCAGCAGTCGATGGGCCAGCTGGTCAACTCGCTGCTGACCATCGTGGGTGTGCTGGTGATGATGTTCTGGGTCTCGCCGCTGCTCGCGCTGGTCGCGCTGGTCACGGTCCCGCTCTCCTTCTTCGTCGCCACACGCGTCGGCAAGCGCTCGCAGCCGCACTTCGTGCAGCAGTGGCGCACCACCGGCAAGCTCAACGCGCACATCGAGGAGATGTACACCGGGCACACCCTGGTGAAGGTGTTCGGTCGCCAGGACGAGTCGGCGGCGCAGTTCGCCGAGCAGAACGAGAAGTTGTACGAGGCCGGGTTCAAGGCACAGTTCAACAGCGGGGTCATGCAGCCGCTGATGATGTTCGTGTCGAACCTGAACTATGTGCTGGTGGCGGTGGTCGGCGGACTGCGTGTCGCGTCCGGCTCGCTGTCCATCGGTGACGTCCAGGCCTTCATCCAGTACTCCCGGCAGTTCTCGATGCCGCTGACGCAGGTGGCGTCGATGGCGAATCTGGTGCAGTCGGGTGTCGCGTCGGCGGAGCGGATCTTCGAGCTGCTGGACGCGGAGGAGCAGGAGGCCGACCCGATGCCGGCGGCCCGTCCCGACGAGCTGCGCGGGCGGGTGGCCCTGCAGAACGTGTCGTTCCGGTACGACCCCGAGAAGCCGCTGATCGAGGATCTGTCGCTGAAGGTGGAGCCCGGGCACACGGTGGCGATCGTCGGCCCGACAGGTGCCGGCAAGACGACGCTGGTGAACCTGCTGATGCGGTTCTACGAAGTCACCGGGGGGCGCATCACCCTCGACGGCGTCGACATCGCGGCCATGTCCCGGGACGAACTCCGGGCCGGTATCGGCATGGTGCTCCAGGACACCTGGCTGTTCGGGGGCACGATCGCCGAGAACATCGCGTACGGCGCCTCGCGGGACGTCACGCGGGGGGAGATCGAGGAGGCGGCGCGGGCCGCGCACGCGGATCGGTTCATCCGGACGCTGCCGGAGGGCTACGACACCGTGATCGACGACGAGGGGGCGGGGGTCAGTGCGGGTGAGAAGCAGCTGATCACGATTGCCCGGGCGTTCCTGTCCGATCCGGTGATTCTGGTGCTGGACGAGGCGACGAGTTCCGTGGACACCCGTACGGAGGTTCTGATCCAGAAGGCGATGGCGAAGCTCGCGCATGGGCGGACCTCGTTCGTGATCGCGCATCGGCTGTCGACGATTCGGGATGCCGACACGATTCTGGTGATGGAGAACGGGTCGATCGTGGAGCAGGGCGCGCATACGGAGCTGCTGGCCGCGGGCGGGGCGTACGCGCGCCTGTACCAGGCCCAGTTCGCCCAGGCGGTGGCTGAGGTGGATTAGGATTTCGCCCCCGCCGCCCCTACCCGTCCCATCCCTGGGGGCTGCGCCCCCAGACCCCCGCTGAAAAGATTGCGCAGTTCCCCGCGCCCCTAAAAGGGGCGCGGGGAACTGCGCAATCTTTTAGGGACGCCCCACCCACCCGCGGCCAACACACAACCGAACGGGGTCGAAGGGGCAGAGCCCCTGGGGATGGGACGGGTAGGGGCGGCGGGGGCGAGGAAACGCCGGGTCAGTCCAGGTAGCCCCGGAGTTGGTCGGCGAAGGCGTGGTCCCTGAGTTTGTTCAGGGTCTTGGACTCGATCTGGCGGATGCGTTCGCGGGTGACGCCGAAGATGCGGCCTATCTCCTCCAGGGTGCGGGGGCGGCCGTCCGCAAGGCCGTAGCGGAGCTGGACCACCTTGCGCTCGCGCTCACCGAGCGTGGAGAGGACCGCCTCCAGGTGCTCACGCAGCAGCAGGAACGCCGCGGATTCGACGGGCGACGTCGCGTCGCCGTCCTCGATCAGATCGCCCAGCGCCACGTCGTCCTCCTCGCCCACCGGGGCATGAAGGGACACCGGCTCCTGGGCCAGCCGCAGGACCTCGCTGACGCGCTCACTGGGGAGGTCGAGGTGCGCGGCAACCTCCTCCGGCGTCGGCTCGTAGCCGCGCTCCTGAAGCATCCGCCGCTGCACCCGCACCACCCGGTTGATCAACTCGACCACGTGGACGGGGACTCGGATGGTCCGGGCCTGGTCGGCGAGGGCGCGGGACATGGCCTGGCGGATCCACCAGGTGGCGTACGTCGAGAACTTGTAGCCGCGGGCGTAGTCGAACTTCTCCACGGCCCTGATCAGGCCGAGGTTTCCCTCCTGGACCAGGTCGAGCATGGTCAGGCCGCGGCCCACATAGCGCTTCGCGACGGAGACGACGAGCCGCAGGTTCGCCTCGATGAGCCGGCGCTTGGCCATGCGGCCCATGACGACCAGCTTGTCCAGGTCGAGGGCGAGCTGGCTGTCCAGGTCGGTGGCGAGGCGGAGCTTCTCCTCGGCGAAGAGACCGGCCTCGACACGGCGGGCGAGCTCGACCTCCTCGGCCGCGGTGAGCAGGGGGATGCGGCCGATCTCCCGCAGGTACTGGCGGAACAGGTCCGAGGAGGGGCCACCGGTGTCGTTGGTGCGGCCTCGGGGCAGTTCGACGGGCTCGGGGGCCTCGTCCTCGGTCTCCACTTCGACTTCGGCTTCGGCGACTACGGCGACTTCGACTTCGGCCTCGGCGACCTCGACGGCGCCGGTGGACGGTTCGCCCAGCTCGGGCGAGCCCTCCGGCTCCGTCTCGGGGTGGTGCGCGGCACGGCTCTGCGGGGGTACCGCCGTGACGACGTCGGTATCCGCGTCCGTATCCGTGGTGTTGTCGGTCTGGGCGAGGGTCTGGGTCTGCACGGGGGCGACCTCCAGGAATGTCGCTGCTGAGGCGTGCGGCAGCGGTACGTCGGGGATGGGGTCGACGGCCTCGCCGCTGTCCATCCCGTAGTCGTTTAGCGGAACCGCGGGGATCGGGAACCCGTCGCGTGCGGGTCGGCCGCGCTCCGAGGACTCAGGCACCGGAACCCAGTGTGGAGTACGACACATCGCCGCCACGAGGGGCGTGCGGTGACTTTTTGCGTCCGGTCCGTGACCGCGCGGTTACCGTGCCGTACAAGTGCGCAGTTCACACGGCGCAAAGCAGGTTGAAGGGCGTACGGGATTGGCATGTGCGCCTGGGGCACTACCCACGGCTCGCTCCCTCAGAGCGCTTCCGCGCCCCGCTCCCGCAGCGCCTGCTCGTACTGCTGGAGCACCCACAGCTCGTTCTGCACGGCCGCCAGCTGTGCCGGGTCGCCGTGGGCGCTCTGCCGGGCCAGGGAGCCCTGGACGTCCCGGATACGGCGGTCGACGGCGCGGCGGCGGACCATGACGAGCTGGTCGCCCGCGTAGTTCTCGTCGACGGTCTTGCGCAGGATCGCCTCGACGGCCAGCTCCGTGACCATCGCGCGGACCACGTCGTCGGGGGCGGCCTCACGGACCCGCACCAGATACTCCTGGGGGTCCTGGACGCCGTACTCCGCGCCGCCCGCGTCCATGATCGCCTGGCGTACGGCCGTGTACGGCGGGGCGGTGAACTCGTCCATCCCGTACGCGTCGAACGCGGGGGAGACCAGTTCCGGCCGCTGGAGGGCGAGTTTGAGCAGCTCACGCTCGGTGGCGAACACGGGGTTGCGCAGGGTGAGCGCCGGGCCGCCGGTGGGTGCCTGGACGCCGGAGTACGTCTGCTGGGGGCGCTGCCCGGCCGGTGCCGGGCCCTTGCCGCCGCGGTCGCGGGCCCAACGGGCCAGCTGGGCGACCCGCTTGACCACGAACTGGGTGTCGAGGATGCCGAGCATGCCCGCGAGCTGCACGGCGACCTCGTGCTGCGCGCCGCTGTTCTTGATGCGGGCGACGATGGGCGCGGACTCGTCGAGCGCGGCGGCGCGCCCGGCCGGGGTCTCCAGGTCGTAGCGCAGCACGATCTGGCGCAGCGCGAACTCGAAGAGCGGGGTGCGGGGTTCGACCAGGTCGGCGACCGCCTCGTCGCCCTTGGCGAGGCGCAGCTCGCAGGGGTCCATGCCGTCGGGGGCGATGGCGATATACGTCTCGGCGGCGAACTTCTGGTCGTCCTCGAAGGCGCGCAGGGCGGCCTTCTGGCCGGCCGCGTCGCCGTCGAAGGTGAAGATCACGCGGGCCGAGCCGTTGTCCATCAGCAGCCGGCGGAGGATCTTGATGTGGTCGCCGCCGAACGCCGTACCGCAGGTCGCGATCGCGGTGGTGATTCCGGCGAGGTGGCAGGCCATGACGTCGGTGTAGCCCTCGACCACGACCGCGCGGCTGGCCTTGGCGATGTCCTTCTTGGCGAGGTCGATGCCGTACAGGACCTGGGACTTCTTGTAGATCGCCGTGTCGGGCGTGTTCAGGTACTTGGGCCCGTTGTCCGACTCGTACAGCTTTCTCGCCCCGAAGCCGACGACCTCGCCGCCGATGTCGCGGATGGGCCACATCAGGCGGCCGCGGAAGCGGTCGATGGGGCCGCGGCGGCCCTCCTGGGAGAGGCCGGAGAGGACCAGCTCCTTGTCGGTGAAGCCCTTGCCACGGAGGTAGCGGGTGAGGTGGTCCCAGCCCTGGGGGCTGTAGCCGACGCCGAAGTGGGCGGCTGCCGACTGGTCGAAGCCGCGCTCCGCCAGGAACTTACGGCCCGTGTCGGCCTCGGGGCTGGTGTCGAGCTGCTCGGTGTAGAACTGCGCGGCCGCCTTGTGCGCCTCGACCAGGCGGATGCGCTCGCCTCGCTGGTGGGAGGGGTTGTACCCGCCCTCCTCGTAGCGCAGCGTGATGCCTGCCTGGGCGGCGAGGCGCTCGACCGACTCGGAGAAGGTGAGGTGGTCGACCTTCATCACGAACGTGATGGTGTCGCCGCCCTCCTGGCAGCCGAAGCAGTGGAAGAGTCCCTTGCTCGGGCTGACCTGGAAGGACGGTGACTTCTCGTCGTGGAACGGGCAGAGGCCCTTGAGGTTGCCGCCGCCCGCGTTGCGCAGCTGGAGGTACTCGGACACCACGGCGTCGATCGGGACCGCGTCCCGAACCGCCTTCACGTCCTCGTCGTTGATCCTTCCGGCCACGCGTGAATTCTACGGGGACGGTGTGACAGTCGAGCGCCGCCGTCCGTCACGGGATCAGGCTGTCCAGCGGGACATGCGGGTCCGCGAGCGCCTCCGTGTCCACCTGGGCCCGGGATCGGATCAGCTGCTGGATCGGCTCCGTGACGTCCCACACATTCACGTTCATCCCGGCCAGCACCCGCCCCTCCTTGAGCCAGAAGGCGATGAACTCCCGCTTGCCGACGTCTCCACGGGCCACCACCTGGTCGTACGTCCCCGCGGGCGCCCAGCCCGAGTACTCCAGCCCGATGTCGTACTGGTCGGAGAAGAAATAGGGCACGCGGTCGTACGTCAGCTCGCGGCCCAGCATCGAGCGGGCGGCCGCCGGTCCACCGTTGAGCGCGTTGGCCCAGTGCTCCACGCGCAGCCGGGTGCCGAAGAGTGTGTGGTGGAAGGCGGCGACGTCGCCGGCCGCGTAGATGTCGGGGTCGGAGGTGCGCAGCCGCTCGTCGACCGCGATGCCGCCGCCGTGCGCGCGCTCGGCGAGGGTGAGGCCCGCGGCCTCGGCGAGCCCGGTGCGCGGGGCGGCGCCGATGGCCGCGAGAACGTCGTGGGCGGGGTGCTCCTCGCCGTCGTCCGTACGTGCGGCGAGCACCATGCCGTCCTGGCCGACGATCTCGGTGAGCCGGCGGCCGAAGTGGAAGCGGACGCCGTGCTCGCGGTGCAGCTCGGCGAAGAGCTGGCCGAGCTCGGGGCCGAGGACCGCGTGCAGCGGCGTCGGCCCGTGCTCGATGACGGTGACCTCGGCGCCGTACTCACGTGCGGCGGCCGCGACCTCCAGGCCGATCCAGCCCGCGCCCGCGATCACGAGGTGTCCGTTGTCACGGCCGAGGGCGGCGAGGACGCCCTTCAGCCGCTCGGCGTGGGCGAGGCGGCGCAGATGGTGGACGCCCGCGAGATCCGTACCCGGGATGTCGAGGCGGCGCGGCTCCGCACCCGTCGCGATCAGCAGCTTGTCGTAGTGGACGAGGGTGCCGTCGTCGCCGAAGCGGACGGTCTTCGCGGTGCGGTCGATGGCGTCGACGGTCTGGCCGAGGTGCAGCTCGACGTCGTTCTGCGCGTACCACGCGGGTTCGTGGACGAAGACGCTGTCGCGCTCCTCCTTGCCGAGGAGATACCCCTTGGACAGGGGCGGGCGTTCGTACGGGTGGTCGCGTTCGTCGCAGATCAGTATCACGCGGCCGGTGAAGCCCTCCGCTCGGAGTGTCTCGGCCGCCTTCGCGCCGGCCAGACCTCCTCCGACGATGACGAATGTCTGATCCGCGTCGACCACTTGATGCCTCCTCGTAAGGATGTCGCCACATGCGAGCGTCCCGCACGGAGCGTGATGCGGGAAGAGGGTGTGGCCCGATCAGGCCACGCAGGGTCACACTCTTCCGCCCCCATGGGAACGCGTGGTGAGCCTGAGGTGCAGGGAACGCGCCGAGGCATCCGTGAGCGAAGCGATCTGGTCGACGATGACACGCTTGCGGGCCCGGTCGTCGATCGCGGCGTCGAACAGCGCCCGGAACTGCGGATCCATTCCGTCGGGCGCGCGGACCGTGAGCGCCTCGGCCAGCTCGGCGACGACGATCCGCTGGTCCGCGCGGAGCCGCTCCTGCTCGGCGCGCTGCATGACATAGCGGTCGGCGACGGCCTTGAGAACGGCGCACTCATGGCGCGCGCTTTTCGGCACGACGAGTTCGGCGTTGTACCGCGTGAGCCGCCCGCTGCCGTACGTCGCGCGCGTGGCGCCCTCCGCGGCCAGGCAGAAGCGGCCGATGAGCTGGCTGGTGGCGTCCTTCAACCGGGCCTGCGCGACAGCCGATCCGTCGTACCCGTGCGGCCACCACTCCTGGTCCAGGAGCCGGTCCAGGGCCTCGGACAGCTCGGCGGGGTCGGTGTCCGCGGGCACGTACCGCCCGATGGCCACCGCGAAGATCTCCTGCCGCTCGGGCTCCGCGTGCAGGCAGTTGGGGTCGATGTGGCCCGCGTGCAGGCCGTCCTCGACGTCGTGCACCGAGTACGCCACGTCGTCCGACCAGTCCATGACCTGGGCCTCGAAGCAGGTGCGGGTGCCCGGGGCGCCCTTGCGGACCCAGTCGAAGACCGGCCGGTCGTCTTCGTAGACCCCGAATTTCGGCGACTTCGGGTCGGTGGGATGGGCGCCTCTCGGCCAGGGGTACTTGGTCGCGGCGTCGAGTGCGGCGCGGGTGAGGTTGAGGCCGACGCTGACGAGGTCGCCGCCCGCCGTGGCAGCGTCCGCGGTCACGGTCTCGGAGCGGACGAAGCGCTTGGGCTCGATCCTGGTGAGCAGCCGCAGCGACTGGGCGTTGCCCTCGAAGCCCCCGCAGTCCTCCGCGAACTCGTTCAGCGCCTGCTCGCCGTTGTGCCCGAAGGGCGGATGCCCCAGGTCGTGCGAGAGGCAGGCCGCCTCGACCAGGTCGGGGTCGCAGCCGAGGGCGGCGCCGAGTTCGCGGCCGACCTGGGCGCACTCCAGGGAGTGGGTCAGTCGCGTACGGGGGCTGGCGTCCCAGACCTGGCTCCTGGTGCCGGGGGTGACGACCTGGGTCTTGCCCGCGAGGCGGCGCAGGGCGGAGGAGTGCAGGATGCGGGCGCGGTCGCGTTGGAAGGCGGTGCGGCCTGGGCGTTTGTCGGGCTCTGCGGCCCAGCGGTCGACTGACGTCGGGTCGTAATCGTCGGAGGGGGGTGCGGTGCCGTCCATGCTTCGACAGTAAGCGGCGCCAGTGACAATCGGGGGTTGCGGGGCACCTGTGCGTCTGCCGGGTTCTGTTCGCCCGCTCGGGGCGCTCCCGTTGCCCGGCGGTTCAGACCGCGGCCAGCTCCGGTTCTGTGGTGGCCGGAGTCGCGAGTGCCTGGTCGTAGCGGTGCAGGACCAGGCGGGCCATCGCCGGGTGGTCGCCGAGCGGATCGGCGGCGATCCACGGGGCGGCCTCGGCGCACTCGGTGGCGAAGCGGCCGGGGGCGGTGAAGTACGAGGCGACGGCGATGCGGTGGCGCCCGCGGGCGGCGAGGGCGCGCATGGCGGAGGGGACGGTGGGCGCGGCGGCGGAGGCGTACGCCGGGACGACGGGGACGCCGAGGCGTTCGGCGAGCAGCTGGGCGGTGCGGCGGGTGTCGACGGCCGCGTCGGGGTCGCGGGAACCGGCGGCGGCGAGCACGACTCCGCTGGCGCGGCGGGCGGAGTCGCTCATCCTGGTCCGCCATCCGGCCTCGACGAGCCGCGCGTACAGCGTCTCCACGAGCAGCGGGTGCGGGCCGAGCGGGGCGGCGACGCGGGTGCGTACGCGGGGTGCGGCGGCCGCCATCTCGGGGATGTCGCGCTTGACGTGGTAGCCGCGGCTGAGCAGCAGCGGTACGAGGACGGCGTCCGTCTTGCCGTCGAGGGAGGCGAGCGTGTCGGGCAGCAGCGGTTCGTTCAGCTCGATGTGGCCCAGGCGCACGGACAGGTGGGGGCGCAGCTCACGGACCCGCTCGATCAGGGTGCCTACGGTGCTCAGCGTGCGCGGGTCGCGGCTGCCGTGCGCCACGAGGACGAGCGCGGGCGGCTCGGGGCGGCGCGTGCCGTTGAGCGAGACGAGGCTGAGCTGGCTGCCGAGCTGGCTGGTGATCCGGTTCATGAGTTGCGCCGTACTGTCGAGGTGACCGTCTGGGTGGGCGCCACGGAGCGGCTGGCCGCCGGGGCGGGGCTGGGACTCGTCGGGGGGAGGATTCGACGCCGTCATGGACCGATACTGGCGGCAGCAGGTTGCCGGGCCGTTGCGCGGGCATGACGGGTGTTTTCCAGGGGTTCACGAGGGGATGCACGGGGTGTGTGAGCCTTCGTGACCTGCGATGACAGTTCGATGAGTGAAGCTGGTCACTCGATGGGGGCGAACCGGATCACCGTTCGAGGCGTCCTCCTTGGTCGAGGCCACCTGGGGAGGGGACCGTCCGATGCGCCATCTCGTTGAGCTGCCCAAGCCGCGCAACCCACGCCTGCCACGACTGCCACGCACCCGTACCGGGCAGCGGCGGGCCGTGCAGGCGTTCATGCTGCTGTGCGTGCTGGCGCTGCTTCCGGCGACCTGGATGTACGTGGTGACGGGCGACCGGCTGCGGACCACCGCGGACGCGCCGCGCACCGAGGTCGCGGTGGTCTTCGGGGCCGGGCTGTGGGACGGCGAGCCCTCCCCGTACCTCGCGCACCGCCTCGACGCGGCCGCGAAGCTGTACCGGGCCGGGCGGATCGAGGTCGTCCTGGTCACCGGCGACAACAGCCGCAAGGACTACGACGAACCGGACGCGATGCGCGCGTATCTGACGAAGCGTGGGGTGCCGGACAAGCGGATCGTCAGCGACTACGCCGGGTTCGACACCTGGGACTCCTGTGTGCGCGCGAAGAAGATCTTCGGCGTCGACCGGGCCGTACTGATCAGCCAGGGCTTCCACATCCGCCGCGCGGTCGCCCTGTGCCAGGCGGCGGGGGTCGACTCGTACGGCATCGCAGTCGACGCGAAGCACGACGCCACCTGGTACTACGGCGGCACCCGGGAGGTCTTCGCCGCCGGAAAGGCCGCCCTGGACGCGGTGTTCAAGCCGGATCCGCAGTTCCTGGGACCGAAGGAGCCGGGGGTCACCCGGGCCCTGGCGTCGGCGGCCGGAAGGTGACGGCGCCCGCCGATCTGACCCCCGCGGAACGCCGCGTCTGGCAGGCCTTCCCGCGCGGTGAGGGAGTCGACTTCCGCGAGAGCGTCGACGACGACCCCGCGGCCGGCGGGTCCTGGGGTCCGGAGCGGACCGTACGCGCCGAGGTGCTGCGGGCGCTGCTGGTCGGCGGGCCGACCAGCGAGGGTGACATCGCGGGACTGAAGCTGACGGGCGCACGCGTGAGCGGGCAGCTCAACCTCATGTACGGGACGGTCGACCACCCGGTGCGGATGCGGTCCTGCCATTTCGAGCAGGCCCCGAATCTGTACGGGGCGCGACTGCCCGTCCTGGTACTGAGCGACTCGGTGCTGCCCGGGATCAGCGCGGGAAACCTGCGCGTCGACGGGGTGCTGCGGCTCAGCTGCTGCCGTGTCACCGGCCCGCTGCGGCTCCAGGGGGCGAAGACCTCCGGCGCCGTGTTCCTCAACGGGGCGCGGCTCGGGCCCCCGGACGCGCCGGGCACGCCGAGCAATCCGGACGCGCCGGGCGGCCCTGGTCCCGAAGCGTCCGAGGAACCGGTTCTCCAGCTCAACCACGCGGAGATCGGCACCGACGTGTGGGCCGTCGGGCTCGTCGCCCACGGCCAGGTCCGGCTGAACGGGGCCACGGTCGGCGGGCAGGTCAACCTCGACGACGCCGAGCTGTACGCGCCGCCCGGCGCGACCGTCCTGCACGCCGAGACCCTGTCGATCGGCACCGACCTGCGGGCCATGCGGCTGCGGGCCCACGGCCGGGTCAACCTGAGCGGGTCCAGGATTCCCCACCAGCTCAATCTCGCCTACGCCCGGCTGTCCCACCCCGAGGGCCAGGCCCTGCGCGCCAGCAGCTGTGTCATCGGCGAGCTGTGGCTGCGCGATGCCGCCCCGATCAAGGGCACGGTGAATCTGCGCCGCTCCCAGCTGGACCTCCTGCACATCGCTCCGGAGGTGTGGCCCGGGCGCGTCAGCATCGACGGCCTCAGCTACCGCACCCTCGCCCCGCATCTGCCCGCCGAGCGGCGACTGCCGCTGCTCGAACGCGACGAGCGGGGCTATCTTCCGTACGCCTACGAGCAGTTGACCGCCGCGTACCGCACCGCGGGCGACGACGGCGCCGCGCGCAAGGTCCAGCTGGCCAAACTCCGCCGCCATCGCCGGACGCTGCCGCGTTACGCCAGGTTATGGGGCCACCTGCAGGACGCGACCGTCGGCTACGGCTTCCGCCCGATGCGCGCCGCCGGCTGGCTGCTGTTGCTGCTGTGCACCGGCGCCGTCGCCTTCGCGCTGCACCACCCGCACGCCCTGAAGCCCGCCGAGGCGCCCGACTTCAACCCCGTCGTCTACACCCTCGATCTGCTGCTGCCCATCATCGACTTCGGGCAGGAGGGGGCGTTCGCGCCGCGCGGCGGGTACCAGTGGCTCTCCTATCTGCTGATCGTCACCGGGTGGATCCTGGCGACGACGATCGCGGCGGGCGCGAGCCGCTCCCTGAGCCGCCAGTAGCCGGTGGCCGGGGACGGGAGGCCGCCCGCATCCCCGGCCACCGGTTCTCAGCGTCCCCTGAAGACGGGCGCCCGCTTCTCCAGGAACGCGCTCATCCCCTCCTTCTGGTCCTCCGTGGCGAACAGCCCGTGGAACACGCGGCGTTCGAAGAGGACGCCGTCGCCGAGCCCCGTCTCCAGGGCCCGGTCCACGCACTCACGGGCTGCGGTGACCGCCGGGCGGCCGTACGCGGCGATGGCCGTGGCCGTCTCCAGTGCCTCGGGGAGGACACGGCCGTCGGGGACCACGCGGGACACCAGGCCCGCGCGTTCCGCCTCGTGCGCGTCCATCGTGCGGCCCGTGAGGATCAGGTCCATCGCCTTGGCCCGGCCCACCAGTCGCGTCAGCCGCTGGGTGCCGCCGATGCCGGGGATCACGCCGAGCCTGATCTCCGGCTGGCCGAAGGCGGCCGACTCGCCCGCGATGATCAGGTCGCACATCATCGCCAGCTCGCAACCGCCGCCCAGCGCGAGGCCGTTGACGGCGGCGATCTTCGGGGTGCGGAAGGCGGCGAACTCCTCCCACCCGGAGAAGTAGTCCTCCGCCGCCATCTCGGACGCGGTCCTCCCCGCCATCTCCTTGATGTCGGCGCCCGCCGCGAAGGCCCGCTCGGATCCCGTGATCACGAAGCAGCCGACCTGGGGGTCCTTGTCCAACGAGCGCAGCCCTTGCAGGAGTTCGGTGAGCAGTTCGGTGTTCAGTGCGTTGAGGACGTGCGGGCGGTGGAGGCGTACGGTCACCACCCCGCCGTCCTGTTCGATCTTGAGGTTGTTCATCAACTCTCCTTTCCAGTCAGCGGGTTACGAGTCCCAGATCGCGCCGTACGCCGGAATCCCGCGCTGTTCCAGGCCCTGCACCACCTGCCAGGTGAGCTTCTTGTTGGAGATGCAGATGACGGCCTCGGCGTCGAAGTCGCGGTACGCGGCGTACGCGAGGCGCACCATGTCGGGCTTGCCGTGCCGGGAGGTGTCCCAGACGAGGGCGTGCGGCTGGACGGCGAGGATCTCGTCGACGAGGGCGTCGCCGTATGTCGTACGGGGCTCGCGGGTCGCCCAGACGAGGCGTGCGGGGACCTCGGCGGCCAGCAGGTGCGGCAGGCAGGGGCCGATGCCGCTGCCGGTGGCGACGTAGACCACCCTCTTGAACAGGGTCTCGATGTTCGCGACGCCGGCGGTCGTGATGCCCTTCACCCATACCCGCGACGGCATGTCGTCGATGAACGAACCCGTCCAGTCCCCCGCACGGGAGATGGTGAGCCGGAAGCCGGGGCGGCCGGGCGCCGGTACGTTCGCGAAGGAGTGCCATTCCTTGAGCGGGCTGCGGCTGATCGCCGTCGACGATCCCGCGAACGGGGTCACCCCGTGGTCGAAGCGGGCCAGCACCACATGCGGGGAGGGGCGTTCGATCCGTACGTCCACCTTGCGCAGCCGCAGCCACGGCAGCGCCACGCTGAAGGTGACGACGGCCAGGACCGAGAAGGACACCGGGTCCGGGGCGGACAGCAGGGCATGGGCCCAGAACAGGGCCAGCGCCGTCCAGCCGCCGAACCGGTGGATCTTCTCGAAGTGGTCGTGGAAGCGGGAGCGGAAGGGTGGCAGCGCGGTGGCGATGATCACGGCCAGCAGGGTCAGGAGAGCCCAACTGGTCACCACGGGTGCGGTGTTGTTCGTGCGGTTCATCGTCGCCAGCACCGTCCCGGCCACGAACCACGCCGAACCCGCCAGCACTCCCCCGACGTGCAGACCGCCGAAGTGGTACACCTTCCCCAGCGTCCAGCGCACCTTCAGCGGCCACGATGTCGGCGCCCAAGTGGCCAGCCGGAAGAACAGGTTGATGACGTACTGCTGGCGGACGACCACGGCGAGCGCGAGGTTCGCGAGGGCCGCATGGCCGATCGTCCGGGGCGAGTGGGGCCAACTCGCGTACAGATAGGCGAGGTTCGCCGCGACGACCAGTGCGGCCAGGCGGTTGTAGTGCATCAGGCGGGGGTGTTTGAGGAGGCGGCGGGGGGCGGACGTCAGCGGGGGCAGTGCGGCGGTCTGGTCGCCGCCCGGGAGCCGGACAGCCGCGGAAGGCTGTGTCCTCGGCGGGGACGACGTCATCGCGCGACCACCTCGAACCGTTCCTCCGCCAGCCGCAGCAGCGCCGACTTGTCGATCTTGCCGCGGTCGGTCTCGGGGAGGGTGGCGAGGGGCACGACGTCGGAGGGCACGCAGTAGTACGGGAGGGCGTTCGCCACCGCTCGGCGGGCGGTCTCCGGGTCGACGTCCGCCGGGCAGACGAACGAGACGAGCGTGCGGGCGTCGCGTTTCAGGGTCACCGCGCGGGCGCAGCCCGCCACCGACTCCAGCACCGAGGAGACGGCGTCGAGTTCGACGCGGAAGCCGCGGACCTTGACCTGGTCGTCGGTGCGGCCGAGGTGTTCGAGTTCGCCGTCGGGGGTCCAGCGGCCGAGGTCGCGGGTGCGGAACATCAGCCGGCCCCCGCCGAGGAAGGGGTCCGGCGCGTATCGCTCGGCGGTCAGGTCCGGGT
Organism: Streptomyces sp. NBC_00775; assembly: GCF_036347135.1. Lineage (NCBI taxonomy): Bacteria > Bacillati > Actinomycetota > Actinomycetes > Kitasatosporales > Streptomycetaceae > Streptomyces > Streptomyces sp. NBC_00775. The sequence continues at coordinate 7,339,546 of NZ_CP108938.1, read as the reverse complement.
TGCCCAGATAGCCCGCCGAGACGCAGTCGCCGCCCGCCCACATCTCGCCCACCTCGCCGATGGGCAACGGCCGGCGGCGCCCGTCGAGGACGTACACCGTGTTGTTGGGGGTGGGGCGGCCGATGGTGAGCAGCGGATCCGCCGGATCGTGGCGGCGCATCGTGTTCACGATCGTCGTCTCGGTCGGGCCGCAGGAGTTGTGGAAGGCGGTGCGCCGCGCCCAGAGGTCGGCGAGCGGACGCGGGCAGGGCTCTCCCGCGACGGCGACCGCCCGTACGTGCGGGCAGTGCGCCGGGTCGATGCCGGACAGGACGGTCGGCGTGGCGATGAGGACGTCCGCCGTACGGGCCGTCGCCGCGATGTCCTTGCCGCGGATGACCAGCGTGCCGCCGTGCGTGAGGCAGCCGAGGATCTCCCAGGCCGCCATGTCGAAGGCGATGTTGAGGAGTTGGGCCACGCGTTCGCCGGGGCGGACGCCGAGCGCGCCCGGCTCGGTGAGCAGGATGTTCGCGACGTTGCGGTGGGTGACCTTGACGCCGTTGGGCCGGCCGGTGGTGCCGGAGGTGAACAGGACGTAGCAGCCGTCGTCCGGGCGGACGGCCGCCACGGAGAACGGGCGGCCCGGCTCCGGCTCGTACGGCGCCGGCTCGTCGAGCGCGATCAGCAGGCCGCCCGGCGGTAAGGGAACCCGGTGCGCGTGCTCCGCCAGGGTGAGCACTACGCGCGTCGCGGCGCCGCGCACGACATGTCTCAGCTGGGCCGCCGGGGTCAGCCCGATGTCCTGCGGGACATAGGCAGCGCCCGCCTTCAGTGTGCCGAGGAGTCCGACGAGCATCGGGATCGACCGGCGTACGAAGAGGCCGACGTGGTCGCCGGGCCGTACGCCCTCGCGGACGAGGCGGGCGGCAAGCGCGTCCGCGTAGCGGTTCAGCTCGCCGTACGTGATCGTGGCGCCCTGGTGTTCGGCGGCGACGGCGTGGGGGGTGGCCGCTGCGTGTCGTTCGACGGCGCGGTGGATGAGCGGGTCCGGGACGGGGACGGCCGGTCCTCGGCCGAATCGCCAGAAAAGGGACTGGTCGTGGGGGGTGAGATGGCGCAGAGGCATGGTTCGGGAGACCTCCTGGCTGTTTCGAATGACGGATGCCTGCTCCGGGGTCAGCGGCGGCACGCCCGGTATGTCGAACGCCGTGCGGGGTCTTGCGGGGCCCGACTGTAGTCCCGGGGCTCAAACTCTCAACAAGGCGTAGTCGGCCAACTACGGTACGGAATAAGCCACACGGGGCGTCTTCTGTCACACAGGCAACTTCCGTATCGGCCGGCGGCGACTGTAGGTGGGGGTCTGTGCGCCGACGAGCGGGCTTCACCACCGGCATCACCGTGCGCCTCACCGCGGGCCGGGCCCGGCCGGGAGGTCCCCGTCCCGGCCGCGTAACGCTCCCCGTTCCGGCGCGTAACACGCCCGACGCACGCTGAACGGTATGGACACCTCCGTGACGCCCACCCACTGCCCGTACTGCGCCCTGCAGTGCGGGATGAATCTGACGCCCGCGGCCGACGGTGGCGTCGAGGTGACCGAGCGCGCCGACTTCCCGGTGAACCGGGGCGCGCTGTGCGGCAAGGGGCGTACGGCGCCCGCGCTGCTGTCGTCCCGGGTGCGGCTGACCTCGCCGCTGATCCGCAAGGGTGGCGTCCTGGAGCCCGCCGGCTGGGACGAGGCGCTCGACCGGATCACCGAAGGGCTGTCCCGCACGCGCACGGAGCATGGTCCGGACGCGTGCGGGGTGTTCGGCGGGGGCGGACTGACGAACGAGAAGGCGTACGCCCTCGGGAAGTTCGCCCGCGTCGTCCTCCGCACCTCGCAGATCGACTACAACGGCCGCTTCTGTATGTCGTCCGCGGCGGCCGCCGGCATCAAGGCGTTCGGCCTGGACCGGGGGCTGCCCTTCCCCCTGGAGGACATCCCGAGGACCGGCTGCGTGATCCTCGTCGGCTCCAACCTCGCCGAGACGATGCCGCCCGCGCTGCGCTACCTCACCGAGCTCAAGGAGAACGGCGGCACGCTGATCGTCATCGACCCGCGCCGCACCCGCACGGCCGAGCAGGCGGACCTGCATCTCGCGCCCCGCCCCGGCACGGACCTGGCACTCGCCCTCGGCCTGCTCCATCTCATCGTCTCCGAGGGCCGTACGGACGAGGAGTACATCCAGTCCCGTACGAGCGGCTGGGAGGAGACGCGGGCGGCGGCCATGGCGCACTGGCCGGAGTACGTGGAGCGGATCACGGGGGTGTCCGTTCCTCAACTCCGTGAGGCAGTACGGCTGTTCTGCGAGCCGGAGGCCGCGATGGTGCTCACCGCGCGCGGGCCCGAGCAGCAGTCCAAGGGCACGGACACGGTGGGCGCATGGATCAACCTGTGCCTGGCGACGGGCCGTTCGGGACGCCCGCTGTCCGGGTACGGCTGCCTCACCGGGCAGGGCAACGGGCAGGGCGGGCGCGAACACGGCCAGAAGGCCGACCAGTTGCCCGGCTACCGCAAACTGACGGATCCGACGGCGCGGCGCCATGTGGCCGAGGTGTGGGGCGTGGACCCCGACTCACTGCCGGGGCCGGGCCGCAGCGCGTACGAACTCCTCGACGCGATGGGTACGGACATCCACTCCCTGCTGCTGATGGGCTCGAACCCGGTGGTGTCCGCGCCCCACGCCTCGCACATCGAGGAGCGGCTGAAGTCCCTGGACTTCCTGGCGGTCGCGGACGTCGTCCTCTCCGAGACGGCCGCCCTCGCGGACGTCGTCCTGCCGGTGACGCAATGGGCCGAGGAGACGGGCACGACGACGAACCTGGAGGGCCGTGTGCTGCTGCGCCGCCGGGCGATCACCCCTCCCGAGGGCGTACGCAGCGACCTCGACGTCCTCCATGAACTGGCCGCCCGCCTCGGCGTGGAGAAGGGCTTCCCGACAGACCCGGAGGAGGTCTTCGACGAGCTGCGCCGGGCGAGCGCGGGCGGGCCTGCGGACTACTCGGGGATCACCTACCGGCGGCTGGCGGAGGAGAACGGGGTGTTCTGGCCTTGCCCGGCGCCGGAGGGCACGGACAGCACGGACGGCACCGACAGCACCGTGGGCTTCGGCGACCGCGAGGACGCCTCGCTGGACGTGTTCCCGGACGACCCGGCCGAGGACGGCACCCCGGCCGACCTCCCTGGCGACACGCCGGCCGGCGTCCACCCGGGCACCCCCCGCCTCTTCCTCGACCGTTTCGCCACCGAGGACGGCCGCGCGCGGTTCGTCCCCGTGTCGCACCGGGCCGCCGCCGAAGAACCGGACGACGAGTACCCGGTGCTGCTGACCACCGGGCGCGTCGTCGCGCAGTACCAGTCGGGCGCCCAGACACGGCGCGTCGACGAGCTGAACGCCGCGGCGCCCGGGCCGTTCGTGGAGATGCATCCGCGGCTGGCCGAGCGGCTCGGGGCGGCGGACGGCGACGCGGTGGCGGTGGTGTCACGGCGCGGGCGGGCCGTCGCACCGGCCCGGATCACGACCACCATCCGCCCCGACACCGTGTTCATGCCCTTCCACTGGCCGGGCGAGGGCCGGGCCAACACCCTGACCAACCCGGCCCTCGACCCCACCTCACGGATGCCCGAGTTCAAGACGTGCGCGGTGCGGGTGGAGACGGCGAAGTAGGGCTGGCGGCCGGGGTGTTGGCATCCCCGCCGCAGGGGGACTGAGGGGCTGAGGGCTACGAGGTCGCGGACGCGCTCGCATCGTTGGGCGGCATCGTCGCGCTCGGGGTGCCACTGGGCATACCACTGGGCATCCCGCTCGGCATTCCGCTCGGCGGCGGTCCGCTGGGCGGCTGGCTGCCCCCGCCGCCCGTGCCCGCGCCGGAGTTCTCCTTGTCCGGGTCGATCCCCACGGTCAGCGTGCCGGTGAGGCCGGAATCCACGGACCCGGTCACGGTCATGAGCCCGTCCTTCGCACCACCCCCGGCATAGACCATGTCGTCGTCGAGCCTGGTCCAGCTCCCGGTGTGCCCGCTGTACGGGGACTTCTTGTAGACCTCCTCCCCGTACTTGTCGTCGAAGAAGAGCTGCCCCGTCCAGTTGACCTTGCCGCCCTCATAGGTGTTGTCGGCCTTGATGCCGCCGGTGTGCACCTTGACGTGGATGTGCGTGGCGCGCGGTGTGTACCAGCCGGGGTAGATCGTCGTGAACTCCACCATCCCGTCGTCGCCGGTCGTCTGAAAGCCGCGCAGATACGTCTTGTCGACGGCACCGCTGGTGTCCTCTCTCTCGGCGGGCGCGGAGCCGCCGGGGTTGGCGGTGGTGTAGCCGGAGTAGTAGCCCCAGGCGTCGCAGTGCCAGATCTCGACGGCCGCGCCGGACACCGGGGCGCAGGACCCGGCCTGGTCCCGCACGGTCAGCCGCACCGCGAGCGGGACGCCCTGCTTGCCGTCGGTGATGTCCTTCCGGAACAGCGCGCCGTCCAGGTAGTACGGCCCTTGCGTGACCGCGGGGTTGAGCACGCACGTGTCGGAGGCGGCCCGGGCGGAGGCTCCGGCGGAACCCGACGCACCCGGGGACGCGTCCGAGGACGTCTGCGAGTCGTCGTCCGAGGAGCACGAGGCGAGCCCGATGCCCAGGGCGGCGCCGGTGGCCGCGCCGCCCAGCGCGAGGGCACGGCGCCGGGTGATGTCGCTGTCGGTCATGGCCGGACCCTAGGGGCGGAACCGTACGGGGTGGCGGGGGCGCACGGGGTGGCCACTCGCACGAGTGCACTTCGGCCAGGGTCAGCGGCCGTGCCAGTCCCCGCTCTCGACGAGCTTGCCGCGGGCCCGCAGCCGGGCGGCGACGGTGGGGGCGGCCACGTACACCCAGGCCCGTACGACCGTCGTCCCGTCGGCGCTCGTGGCCTCGCGCACGACCCGCTCGTACAGGTTGCGCGGATCGCCCGGCGTGTACTCCTCCAACCCGTCGAGCGCCGCCAGGAGTTCCTCGTACGCCTCGGGCAGCGCGGTCACGAGTTCGCCGCTCACCACTCCGCCGGGTTCCTCGACGGCGTACGGATAGCCGGGGCCGTCGTACAGGACGATCCCGCACATGCGTCCCGGCTCCTCGGACTCCGTGCGGCCGCGCAGGAAGAGGTCGTGGTTGTGCTCGCCGGGGCGCAGGGTGCCGTAGACGAAGAAGGGCAGTCGCACCTGCGGCGGCCGTCCGACCGTGGCCATGATCGTGTCCTTTCGGCGCTGCGCGGAAGCCGTCGCTCCGGCCTTTGCAGAAACGATTCTCACCCCTCACACACCCACACACATCCGCCAGCACGCGCTCTGGACATGCCATGTCATGGACCTTTAAATCTGAGTCAACTCCAGCGCCACCACCCCCACGCGCCCTCCCCACGGCGCCTTCCCTAGGAGACCGATGAGTCGGATACGGCACATCCGAGGTTCCCGTTTCGTCACCGCCGGCATAGCCGCGACCACCGCCACATTGCTGGCGGCCGCGCTCTCCCCCACCGCGGACGCGGCCGCCAGGCCGAGCAGGACCACCGCGATCAAGAACGCGACGTCGGCGCTGCTGGACCAGGCCGCGAGTCTGGGTCTGACCTCCGCCCAGGGCGCCAAGGTTCGTGACGTCGTCGTCGACGCGGACGGCAGCCAGCATGTGCGCTACGACCGCACGTACCGTGAACTCCCGGTCCTGGGCGGCGACTTCGTCGTCCACCTCGCTCCGAACGGCGACTACCGCAGCTCGAACCGCGCGACGAAGCGCGCCATCTCGCTGACGAGCGTGACCCCCGAGCTGTCGGCCCCGAAGGCCGCCGACCTCGCGGTCAATGCGCTGCGCGCCGCCAACCTGGGCGAGGTGCTGAAGAAGGTGACGGCCAAGCCGCAGCTGGTCGTCGACGCCCTGCACGGCACTCCGAAACTCGCCTGGCGCACCAACGCGGTGGCCCAGGACTCACTGGGCAACCCGGTCGCCCGCACCGTCCTCACCGACGCCCGCACGGGCGCGCAGATCGACGCCTGGGACACCATCGAGACGGCGGCGGGCGACGGCCAGTCGCTCTACAGCGGCACGGTCCCGCTGGAGACCACGCTGTCGGGATCGACGTACCAGCTGAAGGACCCGACGCGCGGCAACACGTACACGGGCGACGCGGCGAACAACACGGACCTCTGCATCCTCGGGATCTGTATCAGCCGCGCCCCCTCGACGGTGTTCACAGACACGGACAACCACTGGGGAACGGGCGCGACTTCGGACCGCTCGTCCGCCGCGGTGGACGCCCAGTACGGCACGAACGAGACCTGGGACTACTACAAGAACGTCCACGGCCGCAGCGGCATCGCCGGCGACGGCAAGGGCTCGTACAACCGCGTGCACTACGGCAACAGCTACAACAACGCCTTCTGGGACGACACTTGCTTCTGCATGACGTACGGCGACGGTGACGGGACGACGTTCGGTCCGCTGGTCGCCCTGGACGTGGCGGGCCACGAGATGTCCCACGGTGTCACCTCGAAGACGGCGGCGCTGACGTACTCGGGCGAGTCCGGCGGCCTCAACGAGGCGACGTCCGACATCTTCGGCACCCTCGTGGAGTGGTACGCCAACAGCTCGTCCGACGTGGGCGACTACCTGATCGGCGAGAAGATCGTCCGCTCCGGCTTCGGCAAGGCGGCACTCAGGTTCATGGACAAGCCGTCGAAGGACGGCAACTCGGCGGACTGCTGGAGCAGTTCGGTGGGGAACCTGGACGTGCACTATTCGTCGGGCGTCGCGAACCACTTCGCGTACTTGCTGGCGGAGGGCAGCGGCGCGAAGACGATCAATGGGGTCAGCTACAACTCCCCCACCTGCAACGGCGCAACGGTGACAGGCATCGGCCGGGACAAGCTCGGCAAGATCTGGTACCGGGCGCTGACGGTCTACATGACGTCCTCGACGAACTACGCGTCCGCCCGTACGGCAACCCTCAACGCCGCGAAGGATCTGTACGGCGCGGGGAGTACGGAGTACAACGCGGTGGCGGCAGCTTGGTCGGCGGTGTCGGTGAGCTGATCCGCCGGGCGGCCTGACGGTGTGCGTCGGCCCATGGGCGGGTGGTGCGGATAGGATCGCCTGCCCATGGGCTCGAACGCTGGAAACGCCGGAATCGCTGAGAACGCGGGGAACGCCGGGAACGAGACGACCGCGATCCCCTCGGGGCGGCCAGCAATGGTCGCCGTCCCGCCGGGGCAGGTAACGCTGTCGGACCGTCGTACGCAACGAAGTTGGGCGGTCGAGGTCGCGCCCTACGAGCTGGCGGCGTCCCCAGTCACTCAGGCGCTGTATGCGCAGGTCACGGGCCGGCGGCCGAGCGCCACCCACGGGGACCGGCTGCCCGTGGAGAGCGTGTCGTGGTGGGACGCGGTCCGGTTCTGCAACGCCCTCTCCGAGCGGGACGGTTTCGTGCCCGCGTACCGCCTCCATGGCGAGGGCGGTGACGATGACGAAGGCACCGAGCGGGGTGAGTCGGTCGAGTGGGACAGGGCCGCCGACGGATACCGGCTGCCGACCGAGGCCGAGTGGGAGCACGCCTGCCGCGCCGGCACCGCCGGACCGCACTACGGGCCCCTCGACGAGATCGCCTGGTACCACGGCAACTCCGACGAGCGGATCCACGACGTGGGCGGCAAGCGGCCCAACCCGTGGGGCCTCCACGACATGCTCGGCAACGTCTGGGACTGGTGCTGGGACGTCTACGACCCCGAGGTCTACGGCAGCTACCGGGTACTGCGCGGCGGCGGCTGGTTCGACGAACACTGGAGCTGCCGGGCGTCCGCGCGCCGCCGCAGCCATCCGACGTTCCGGGTGGACGACGTGGGGTTCCGGGTCGCTCGGTCGCTCACGGTCGTGGGTGACGTACGGCCGTAGGCGATTCACGTCCCGAGCCGGTGGTCAAGTGGACGGGCTGAGATGACGTCGCTGCGGGTCGCGTCCGCATCACCGGGGCCCTGGGTTCCCGTGCTGGAGACGCGTGGAGCGACGGGTGGCGCGAGTTGTATCCAGGTCGACCTCGCCCGCACCTCATCAAAGATCAGTTCCGGGACAACCTTGGAACTCGTGACACGATCTTGTGACCCCAGAGATGGGGCACCGGTGCTCACCTCTCGGGGTCGGACCAAGTCGCCACGAGTGCTCGCCGATCTGGAAAGCGGGGACCGGAGACCATCTCCTGGGTGGTTTCACCGTTGAGCCAGCACACTTGCTCGGGGCCGCCGTCGCCGGTGTCGAACAGGCAGCACACTCCGCCGCTGGTGGCGGCGAGGTCGGTGAATACCTTCCTGATGTTGGGCGACCGCGCGAACAAGCGGCTCATCCCCGACGTCGCTGCGCAGCATTCCACCGACGTGTAGCCAGGGTGCAGGAAGGATTCGAACCGGACCGTCGCGTAGATGTATCCGATCTGGATGCGCCCGTCCGCCCCGGGTTCAGGGCCGTCCGTCCTCGCGTACTCGCGCAGCGCGTCATCGACGTCGAACATGAGGGACGTGTCGAGCGCGAGTGTGCTGCTCGTGGAGCAGTCGACCGGCTCGCTCGTGAAGTGGGACGTGAACGGGAGGACGAGCCGCTCACCGCCGGGAAGGGTGATCTCAAGCGGCGGCACAGCACGGGCCGGTGGCGCCAACTCGGCCAGATTGGCCAACGCCCTGGCGACGTTCCGGGGCCGCAGATAGATGTCGTAGCTGTAGATCAGCCCCATGCTTCCCCCTGTGCCGGATCGAACCGCACCCTCTCATGCCCCGCCCCTGGGCCGCCCGCCGGTTTCGGGCATGCCGGTCCGGCGCCACCGTGGTGTCCCGCTGCTCCTTGCCTGCGTAAGAGCAACAGGTCGGCGTCTTCGTCCAGTTGCACCGCATCCTGCTCGCCGAACCGAACTCCACGACGCCTTCGTCTCATTGGCCTGTGGCCTCATCTGCTGGAGGCGACTGAAGGAACACCGATCATGATCGTGCTACGAGCTCTAAGGGCTGTCCCGCGCCAGAATCCACCTCCCCTGCATCGCCTTGTATCGGATGTTTGACACAAGATTCCAACTAGGGCATCTTGTGCTAGCTGCTTGGTACAAGATGATCTGGGGGATCTCCCTATGCTCGACACCGCCCCGTTCCAGCGCCGCTTCCTCGATCATGCCAACTACTACGCCCGCTGGTCCGGCCTGGCCATCGGCATCGTGGCCGCACAGGCGCTGTCCACACTGGGGCACGTCGAGTTCGAGCAGCGCGTCGTGTTCTGCATCACGGCCTTCGGCCTGTGCGCGGTGGCAGGCGTCCTTCTTGCCGACGCGCTGACCCTGCTCCCTCAGGACGCGGTACGCACCGCGAGTCTCGCCCCGCGCCTGGTCAGAGACCATGTGCCACCCCGCATGGGCCCCCTGATTGCCCTTCAGGGGGTCTCGCTTGCCGTGCTGCTGGCCATCACGGCCGCCACGGCCTCCGTCGACCCCGACCGTATTTTCAGCACGGGTAAGGTCATCGCCGTCACCTGCAACGGGATGCCGGCATCCCTGGGCCCCTGGCCAGGCATGCACTACAGCCTCCCGACGTTCGGCGCCCTCGCCGTAGCTACCCCAACCTGCGTGTGGGCCCTGCGCCGCATCGCCCACGGACCGGGCGGGGAGCAGCAGCGTCGCAACCGCGCGTGGGCCGTCACCGGGGCCTGGGGCCTGCTGGTGTCGAGCCAGCAGCTGTACGCCGTGCTGATGATCTCCGTCTCGCTCACGGAGACGGGCTGCGCCGGTGCGATGGGCGCGCTCACCTTCTGGGTGTTCTACCCTTTGGCCCTGCTGAACCTGTTCACCGTCGCCTGGTCCCTGATCACCGTGGTGGCCCCCCGGGCCGTCGACGACGATGCGGCGAAGGGGTCCCCCGACGATGAATGAGCCCGTCATCCGCGTCGATACTGCCAGCCAGGTACCGCCGTACGCGCAGATCCGTGCGCAACTCGGCGCGCTGATCGTCACCGGCCGGCTGGCCGAGGGTGACCGGCTGCCGACCGTGCGCCAGCTGGCCACGGACCTCGGCCTCGCACCAGGCACCGTGGCCCGCGCCTACCGCGAGCTGGAGACCGCCGAGCTGATCCGCACCCGCCGCGGGGCGGGCTCCCGGGTCGCGGCACCCCCAGCTGGCCCGACCCGCCCATACGCCTCCCAACTCGCCATCCTTGCACGCGATTTCACCTCTTCCGCCCGCGCGCTGGGTGCCGATACCGAGGCCATCATGGCCGCCGTCCGCGACGCCCTGGGCCCGGACCGCCCTTAGCTACTTGCCCCTGAAGAAATCTGGACCTGCCTCTGGGGGGAGCTGGTGGGGGTGGAGCCAAGGCCGCCAAAGCCGGGGGGGGCGTGGCGGCCGGGGGTGGGACGGTGTTGCGTATCGCTGGAGTACAGGACACCTGATGGGAGGCGAAGAAGTACTCCTGGCTGGTGGTGCTCAGGATCAGGCCGTCGCTTTTACCTCTCCTTCATGCACGCCGCCGCCTGCCAGGCGGCGGCAACGGACGGCTGGTCGTCCGTTGCTACACGATCATGATCGTGTACCTTCAGCCGCCTCCAGCAGATGAGGCCGCAGGCCAATGAGACGAAGGCATCGTGGAGTTCGGTTTGGCGTTGGCCTTGACGCGGAGGGCGGCGGGGCGGTGGCGACGGTACGGCTGCCGGAGGCCGACTGAGCGGCTTCGGTGACGTGGGCTGCGGTTCGGGTATACGAATCACTGGGCGGGGCGCGCGTCCTGAGCCTTCTCCAGGAGTTCCGCGAAGGGCATCTGTGCCATTGAGCCACGCACCTCTGCGAGACCGTACCGTTCAATAGAATCTTGGTTCGTGGCGAGCTTATGCGAGTCAAAGGTTTTCCTTTCACCCGGCGGCGCCACATCCACATAGATGTATGGCCAGCCAGCACGACGCACCCACCACAGTGTTACACGTTGCCGACCTCGAGTCACATTGAGAATCTCACTGCTGTTCGAGATCTCAGATTGATATCTGAAGTAGGGGTCGGAGGGACCCGGAGGATCTTGATCTTTACCTTTCTCCCTGAGGATCTTGACCTCCTTCCTGGAACGCGCATAATCAGCAGTCATTGTCATTCTGTCTTTCCTGACCATGTACACCTCGGCCTGGGCGCTGACCGCGTCATAGTTGGACTTGTCAGGCTTCTCGATCTTAACAACCACATCCTGCGTAAATTCTTCCCCCGGATTCAACACTCGCCCCGCCGGCGTGACGAACTCACGAGAGTCGATCAACTTGTATTTCAAATTGCTCGCGGACCTGCCCTCGATCCAGTAGATGCTGCCGAGAAGGTAGACCGGAATCTGGCCAGAATTCCTTACGTACAGATGAACCGGCAGGTACATCTTCGTCCCTTCCCCGTTCAAACTTGGTGCCCTGAATTCAGCTGCACTCTCCACCAGCGGAGACCTCACATAGGGAACATAGACCTGTGAATATGCCAAGTTGCTGAGCCCGAGGAGGACGGAGACAATTGCCCCGATCGCGATTCGCCTAGGATGGAGAAGCCCCTTGTACGCCCGGTCGCGGACGAGTATCCACAGAGCCCATGAAGACCAGAGCACGAGAGCTACCCAAAGCAGCAACCAAGGACTGTACACCCGGCCGCTGATCTGCAGCATAAGTAGCAACAAGCTGACGCCAAGGGCGGCCGAGACCCCGAACAGAATTATTGCCCCGGAGTAATTTATTCGCCGCTTGCGCCAATAGTCGAGGGTGGCTGTTGCGGCAATCACTTCCACCAGAGCCAAGAGAAGGAAAGTAGCTCCTTCGATTCGTCCGGCGTAGGTAAGGGCATCAAGAGTGTCCGCTTTGCCGATCTTGATGAGCACGCTTGCAGTCACGAGGAGGCCGACTGCCATCAGGGTGCCAATTGTTCGTCGTCGCCACGGGCGATCGGGCCAGACAGTACAGTCTCCGCCGAGCCAATGGATGTCGTGGCCGAACGCCACACCGGCACGACGTAGGAGTCTTTGCAGTTCCCCGGGGCACCGCACCTTGCCTGCGGTCTTGCCATTGATCACGACTTTTCGCAAGCCGATGTCATCTGGTGCCCCTACGGATACCACAGGCATATTCTCCATGACACCAGCCTGCTGCCTGTACTTGGGTGTGCGCACCTGGAGCGCGCACCCCGGGAGCGCCTCCCGTGCAATTGCCGGGGGCACACCCGTCACCCGTTTGGAGTAACCGGGTGCACACCTTGACGGGGTGCGGGGTGAGGCTGGTCATGACGTATCGCCCGCCCCTACAGGAGCTCCTCATGCGTATACGACTTCTCGGATTCACCGCCGCTGTGATACTGGCCGCTCTTGGCGCCATGGGCCCTGTTGCACAGGCTGCCGTACCCAGTGTCGACGGGCAGACGTGCATGGCCGGTGGCGGGAGTGTGGAGTACGACTCTGGCGCCGGCTTGTGGAGCTGCATTGGCGGCGACCACGACGGTGAGCCCATCCAATGACACGGTTGGCCTTGCGAACGCCTCGAACGTGAGGCGCAGCGCGCCGTATCCGGCACGCACTCGAGGTCTGTCAGCGCTTGTGCCCCCGTCCGCGTCTGCATCGCGCTGAACGTGCACCCGCCGTTCGTCCGGCTGCGCCAAGGGGCGCGGGGAACTGCGCAATCTTTTAGCGGGGGTCTGGGGGCGCAGCCCCCAGGGATAGGACGGGTAGGGGCGGCGGGGGCGAGGAAACCCGCCCCCTAACCGGCGTACGGTCGCCTCCCCTTCGCCTCGTTCAACGCCCGTGCCCACCACCCCAGTTGATCCAGCATGGCCTTCGCCGCCACCCCCGGCCCGACAGGATCACGAGGCTCCCCCTCCTCGTCGAACGCGGCACGCGCCCCATGAAATGACACCGTGTCCCGCACCGTCACGGCATGCAGCTCCGCGAAAACCTGGCGAAGGTGTTCGACGGCGCGGAGGCCTCCGGATAGGCCGCCGTAGGAGACGAGGGCGACGGGCTTGGCGCGCCACTCGGAGTAGTGCCAGTCGATGAGGTTCTTCAGGCCGGCGGGGTAGGAGTGGTTGTACTCGGGGGTGAGGACGACGAAGGCGTCGGCGGCGGCGAGGGCGGGCGATACCTTCGCCAGTTCGTCGGACACCGCGGGGGACGGGGAGTGCGAGAGGACCGTGGGGAGCTGGACGGCGGCGACGTCGACCACCTCGGCGGTGAAGTCGTCGCGTTCGCGGATCCTGGCCAGCAGCCAGTCGGCGACGACGGGCCCGAAGCGGCCCTCGCGGTTGCTGCCGATGACGACGGCGACCCGTACGGGGGTGTCGGACGCCTGGGCAGGAGCGGGGGCGGGGGCAGGGACGGGGACGGTGGAATCAGCTGTGGCTGTCTTCATAACGCACAGCCTCATACCTCAACCTTTGTCGAGGTCAAGCCACACGCCCGCCACCGCCACCGCCACCGCCAACACAGGGCCCGACCACCCCCTTCACGCCGCCCACCCCCGGCCACCAGTCACCCGTTCACACCCCCACCCCACCCCCTTCGCATCCTTTTCCGCAGCACCCCACCCACACCCCGATGACCTGCCAAAACGCCCCCGAGCCGACCCCCTCCCCCACCCCACCTGACACCCATTCACATCATTTCTGACGGTTCCTCAGGAAGCGGTCACGCGCATGTGCCACTTACCTCTGTAGGGCAGGGGCACGACCGACGCAGCGGCACTTGGGGGTGTCGCGGGCCGCGCCCTCTCGGAGGAGCAAGCACGATGCGACGTACCGCCCGTCTGATGACCGGTACCGCGCTCGCCGTCGCCGCCGCGGGCCTCGCCACCGCGCCCGCGTACGGCGGAGCCGCGGGGAGCCTGGAGGTGTTGCCCTCCACCGTCGTCCCGGGCTCCGAAGTCACCGTCAACACGGCGGCGTGCGGTACCGAGATGGCGATGGGCGACGCCAGTGCGGTGGGTGCGGGCATCTTCACCCTCGCCCCCAGCGCGCACGAGCACGACTCGATCGGACAGTTCCGGGTGCCGCCGAGCGCGCAGCCGGGGACTTACGAGATCGTCGCGACGTGTTCCGGGGGCAAGCACGTCACCGGCGACCTGATGGTCACCCTGACGTCCATGCGCGCGCAGATCCAGCCGCGCGGACATGTGAATACGGGGGTCGGCGGCGCACTGGGCCCCGATTCCACACAGACCGCGGCGGGAGTGGCGGCCCTGGCCGTCGCCGCCGCGGGCGGTACCTGGCTCCTGCATCGCCGGGCGAGAGGCGACGGGATCTGACGGACACCCTCCGCTGTCCGTCCACCGGTACCGCCGTCCCCTCCCCCTCCGTGGCCCGACGCCCCTCGCGGCCCGGAGGGGGAACGGGACCCAGAGAGGAGCAGAGGAGCAGAGGAGGCTCACGTGCGCCGCTTCAGCAAGGCCGGCAGGAGCAGCCGTACCAGCAGGACCGGCAGGGCACGCAGGACCCGCAGGGCCCTCGGAACCGGCGGAACTGACGGAACTGGCGGTTCCGGCCGTGTCGGCAACATCGCCATAGCATCCGTCACCGCCGTCGCGCTCTGCACCGGCGCCTGGCTGCTGCTCAGCGGTGCCGAGACCCACGCGCCGCCCCAGCCGTCCGCCGCCCAGGCGGCCTTCCCCGACACCGGTGACCAGGTGCCGGCAGCGCCCGCGCTGCACCACTCTCCGCCCGAGCGCATCCGCATTCCCTCGATCCGCGTGAACGCCCCGCTGATGGGCCTCGGCCTCACCCCACAGGGCAGCCTGGACGTCCCGCCGCCCGCGCAGAAGAACCTCGCCGGCTGGTACGAGGCCGGCACCACCCCCGGCGAGACAGGCACCGCCATCGTCGCCGGACATGTCGACAACGCCGACGGCCCCGCCGTCTTCTACGACCTCGGCGCCGTCAAGAAGGGCGGCACCATCGAGGTGGACCGCCGCGACGGCAGCACCGCCGTCTTCGCCGTCGACGCCGTCGAGGTGTACGAGGCCCGCGACTTCCCCGACGAGAAGGTGTACGGCGCCGCGCACCGCCCCGAGCTGCGCGTGATCACCTGCGGCGGCGGCTACTCGAAGACGACGGGGTACCAGGGCAACGTGGTCGTCTTCGCCCATCTGACAGGGAGCCGCGCCGGAGCAGCCCGATGGGTCGGATGACCAGCGGTGATCCCTCACCGCGACAGGACTTTTCCGGGGCATTAGTCTGAAAAGGGCAGTTCTCTTCCCCGGCTTGAGCGTTGGGGCCTCCGGCTGGGAGCTGGGAGGGCCCATATGCGGCCGATAGCGAGAATGGTCGTCACCGCCGTGTCAGCCATGGCATTGAGCGGCGGTATCACGGCGACCGAGGCGCGAGCGGACGACTTGTCGCCGAAAGAGATCTTCGAAAAGGTGGCGCCCGCGACCGTGCAGGTACTGGCCGGTGATCTGGCCGGTACCGGAGTTATCTTCGACGCCGACCAAGGTCTTATCGTCACCAACGACCATGTGATCGCCGGTCAGACATCCATCCAGGTCCGCATAAAGGACGGTACGCCCGTGCCCGTCCGAGTGTTGGCCAGCGATCCCTGCGAGGACCTGGCGGTCATGAAACTCGCCACG
Source organism: Streptomyces sp. NBC_00775 (assembly GCF_036347135.1). Lineage (NCBI taxonomy): Bacteria > Bacillati > Actinomycetota > Actinomycetes > Kitasatosporales > Streptomycetaceae > Streptomyces > Streptomyces sp. NBC_00775. Next base: position 7,323,929 of record NZ_CP108938.1, on the reverse strand, counting down.
CCACAGGACGACCTCAAAGAGGTGAAGTTCGGCGACAGTGGCGATCTCGAGCAGGGGGACGAAGTGACCGCTATCGGCTTCCCAACGGCAGCCGGCGACATCAGTCACGAGAAGGCCGTCCTCACCAGCGGTGTGGTCCAGTCACCGGACGTTACCCAGGAGGGCCAGGTCAGTGCGCCCAACCTGCCGTCCGCCGTGCAGCATTCGGCGACGCTCAACGAGGGCAATTCCGGAGGCCCACTGCTCAACGACAAAGCGGAACTTGTCGGAATCAACACCTACAGCCTCGAAGGCATCGAGGGGCAGTACTACTCCATCAGCAGTGACCACGCCAAACCCCTTCTCAAACAGCTGGCCGAGGGAAAGAGCAAGGACAATCCGGGATGGCAGACACTGCTCGCGCTCAGCGACCCCAATTTCACCTCCTACTTCACCGAGGAAGACCAGGCCGACGCGAAGAAGCTTCAGAAACGCCTCACCGACAAGGGCGTCGACGGGCTCTACGTGTCGAGCGTGGACAGCAACTCTCCGGCCAGCAAGGCAGTCAATCCTGGTGAGGTCATCACCCACCTCAAGGGCACTCCGGTCACTACCGTCCCGCAGATGTGCGGCATCCTTCAGTCGTCCACACCGGGTGAGAAGCTCACGGTCGACGGAGCATTCACCAGCAGTGGAACGGACCCGAACGGGACCCCCTACACGGTCGGCGACGCCTGGGAGAGCAGCCTCACGCTGCCGCGGTGACCCTCCACCATCGCATTACGCGACCCACTGCTGATACGCCATGTTCGCCACCAGCGCGAACACCACCGTCAGCAGCACGACCCGCACGAACCCGCTGCCCTTCTTGAGCGCGGTGCGCGCCCCGATCGTCCCGCCGGCGAGGTTGAAGACGGCCATCAGCGCGGCCAACTGCCAGTGCACCGTGCCCTTCCAGGCGAAGGTCGCGAGGGCGCCCGCATTGGTGCAGCAGTTGACGATCTTGGCGGTGGCGGAGGCGGTCACCAGGTCGAAGTGCAGGAGCGCGGTGAGGGCGAGCACCAGGAACGTACCCGTGCCGGGGCCGATGAGCCCGTCGTAGAAGCCGATGCCGAGGCCCGCGAGCCCGATCGCGGCGAGGACGCGGCGCGGCGGGACCGGGGCGGTCGAGGGCGCCGTACCGAAGGCGGGCCGCAGGATCACGAAGGTTCCGACGCCGAGCAGGACGACCATGACGACCGGCTTCAGCACCTCGGTGCTCATCCCGGCAGCGACGAAAGCCCCCGCCGTCGAACCGGCGAGCGCCGCGAGCCCGATCCGTACGGCCAGGCGCACATCGACGGGCGCCTTGCGCGCGTACGTCACCGCCGCGCCCGCCGTCCCGACGATCGCCACCGCCTTGTTCGTGCCGAGCGCGTACGCCGCCGGGGTCCCGCTCGGCAGCCCGAGCAGCAGCGCGGGAAGCAGGAGCAGCCCACCGCCACCGACGACCGCGTCGATCCAGCCGGCCACCAGGGAGGCCAGGCAGAGCGCAACGGTGACGGTCAGCGATATGTCAGGCATGATCGCGACCCTATGGACGCGATAGATGTGCCGTCCATGAATTTCGTGAGGCTTGAGGGACTTCTGAGGTTCGGCCGCCCAGCAGTTCAGCTCAGGGGTTCAGCTCACCGCGTCCAAGTAGCGCAGGACCGCCAGCACCCGCCGGTGCCCCGTCTCCGACGGCGGCAGGTCGAGTTTGCTGAAGATGTTCGCGATGTGCTTCTCGACGGCCCGTTCGGAGACGGTGAAGGCGGTGGCGATCGCGTGGTTCGTGCGGCCCTCGGCCATCAGCGCGAGGACCTCGCGCTCGCGGGGCGTGAGCCGATCGAGGGCGGTGGCGCGGCGGCTCGCGCCGAAGAGCTGGGCGACGACCTCGGGGTCGAGGGCCGTACCGCCCCCGGCGACCCGTTCCATGGCGTCCACGAACTCGCCGATGTCGACGACGCGTTCCTTGAGGAGATAGCCGAACCCGGCGGGCTCGCCGAGCAGTTGGGTCGCGTACGTCGTCTCCACGTACTGCGAGAAGATCAGCACCCCGGTGCCGGGGTGCTCCTTCCGCAGTCGTACGGCCGCCCGGATCCCCTCGTCGGTCTGGGTCGGCGGCAGCCGGATGTCGACGACGGCGACGTCCGGGCGGTGCTCGGCCACGGCGGCCAGCAGCGCGTCCGCGTCCCCCACTGCGGCCGCGACCTCGATACCCCGTAGCTGGAGCAGCTGGGCCAGCCCGTCACGCAGCAGGGCGGAGTCCTCGGCGATGACGACGCGCATGTGATTCCCGTGATCAGAAGGGCAGTTCGACCGTGACCACCGTAGGCCCTCCCGGCGGGCTGTCGCAGGTGAGCGTGCCGTCGACGGTCCGTGCCCGGGTGCGGAGTCCGGTCAGACCCGAGCCGGCGCCGATCACCGCTCCCCCGCGTCCGTTGTCGCGGACGCTCAGCCGCAGCAGCCCGTCCCGGGCGGTCACCGTCACCGTGGCGGCGCTCGCCGCACTGTGTTTGGTCGCGTTGGCGAGGAGTTCGGCGGCGCAGAAGTACGCGATCGACTCGACCGCCGGGCTGGGGCGGACGGTGATGCCGGTGGTGACCTTGACGGGCAGGGCGCTGTCGGCGGCCAGCGTGGCCAGGGCGGTGTCCAGGCCCTGGTCCAGTACGGGCGGATGGATGCCCTTGACGAGGTGGCGCAGGTCGGCGATGGCCTGCGTGGCGTTGCCCTGCGCGGTGTCGACGACGGCGAGCAGTTGTTCCGGGGCGGCCCCCGTGCCGATCAGCTCCCTGATCATCGTGAGGTGCATCGCGAGGCCGACGAGCCGGGCCTGGGTGCCATCATGCAGATCGCGTTCGATCCGGCGCAGGGTCGCCGCCGCGTCGTCCACGGCCTGGGCGCGGGTCTCCTCCAGAGTGCGGATGCGGCGGTCGGAGGCGTCCGGGCCGAGCAGGGCGGTGAGCAGGCCCCGGTGCGGGGCGAGGGACTGCCGCAGCAGCCAGGACGCGGTGGCGAGGAGGAGCAGTCCGATGGCCACGGGGATCAGCCAGCGCGGCCAGGAGTCGACCTGGAACCCGAAGAACTCCAGCGACACCCGGTGCTCCGTGCCGTCGCTCGCCCGTTCCGTGCGGTAGTTCCACCGCGAGAGGAGGGGGTGCAGGGTGAGCAGGACGCCGTACGCGTATCCGATGACGACGGCGACGAGCCCGAAGAGGGCGGTGTACGGCGTCACCAGCGCGCAGGCGACGGCGCGCCAGCCGCTCCGGTCGCTCAGCAGGGCCCGCCGCCAGCCCAGTATCCCGTCGCCCGCGCGGCGCGCCGGCCCCTCGATCTCCAGCCCCAACAGGTGCCGTGCCAGACCGCGTTGGAGTCTGCCGAGCACGAGCGCTCCCCGTACGGTGACGGCGATCAGCCACAGCCCCAGCGTGGTCACGGACAGCGCGCCGCCGATCAGCAGCCCCACGAGGGTGAGGACGAACCCGACCAGGGCGAGCGGGAAGGCGATCACTCCGTAGAGGACCGCGGCGAGGGCCTTGCGCCCGAACGGGAAGGCCACGAGTGCGCGGAGGCGGTGCATGGCATCAACCTAGGAGAGGAGCGCCGCGGCGAGGCGAAGCTGGACGGCGGCCATGGCCCGGCCGAGCCATGGCATGAGCAGCAGGAAACCGATCCCGCCGACGATCGCGTGGAAGGCCCACGCCCCGGCGAAGGTGGGTCCGCCCCAGGAGTCGGAGTAGTCGGAGTGGCCGGATCCGGAGACCCGCAGGGGCCAGCCCAGGTTCATCGGCACCACGGACCAGCCGTACGCGGTGACGGCCAGCACCAGAAGATTGACGGGCGTCGCGAGCACGGCGTGGGCCAGCCCCCGGGCGGACCCGGGCAGCTCCGCACCCAGGAAGCGGCGTACGAGCGCGCGCTGCCACCGCCCGGCGGTGCCGCCTGGGCCCAGCAGGGCGAGGGGGACGCAGAGCAGCCCGAGGGGCAGGGCGAGCAGCGCGTAGGCGACCCGGCGCCAGGTGTCCGCCGTGAACGGCTCACGGACGAGGCGCCAGGCCCGTACGGCGGTGTCGTCCCGGAGGCCGGGAGGCGGCGGTTCCCGGAGCTCGGGAGGCGGCGGTTTCCGGACGGTGGCCATGATCTGTCCCCCTGTGCGTGAGCTGGTGTGACCCGACCTCTCCAGGCTTCCGCGCCGGGGCGCCGCGATCGATCGTGCCTGCACGGATTCCAGGGGTCGTGCCTGCACGGATTCCAGGAGTCGTGCCTGCACGGATTCCGGGGGTCGTGCCTGCACGGGTTCCGGGGGTTCGGGCAGCCCCACCTCACAGCCCGCTCCGGCGCCGATGCCCGAACCCTCACATCCGGACCGTGCCTCCGCTGAGGGCAGCGTTCCCCCCGGGAAACAGATGTGATGCGGCCGGGTAACACCCGCACCGCACGGTGTGGTCATGACCTCGAATACGCGTGTGGTGGTGATCGGCGCCGGGCTCGCGGGCGCACGGCTCGCCCGGCGGCTCGAAGAGCTCGGTGCGTCCGGCGGCACGTCCGGTGCGCCCGCCGTGTCCGTCGAGCTCGTCGGCGAGGAGGAGCACCGCCCCTACAACCGCGTCCTGCTCGCCGAAGTCCTGGCCGGCCGGTACGCCCCTGAGGTGATCGCCCTCCCGGCGCCGAGCCGGCTGACCCGCGCCCGGGTGACCGGCATCGACCGCGCCGGCCGCACGCTGCACTGCGCGGACGGTTCGGTGATCGCATACGACACGCTGGTCCTCGCGACGGGCTCGAACCCCGTACTCCCGCCCCTGCGTGGCCTGTTCGGCCAGGGCGGGCACGAACTCCCCGAAGGCGTCCACGCGTTCCGCACCATGGACGACTGCCTGGGTCTGTCGAAAGCCGTACGGCCCGGCGCCCGCGCCGTCGTCATCGGCGGCGGTCTCCTCGGCGTCTCGGCCGCCCGCGCGCTCGCCGTGCGCGGCGCCCAGGTGGTGCTGGCCCAGCAGTCCGAGCGGCTCATGGAGCGCCAGCTCGACCCGTCCGCCTCCCGTCTGGTCCACCGGCACCTCACGGACCTGGGCGTCGAGGTGCACACCGAGTGCCGGGTGCGCGACGTGCGCTGCGTCGGCGGCGCGGTGCGCTCGGTCGAGATGTCCGACGGGTACGCCCTCGACGCCGACCTCGTCGTCCTCGCCTGCGGCGTCCACCCTCGTGTGGGCCTCGCGCAGGACGCGGGGCTCGCCGTCCACAAGGGGATCCTCGTCGACGATGAACTGCGTACGTCGGACCCGCACATCCGGGCGATCGGCGACTGCGCCCAGCACGAGGGCACGATCTACGGCCTGGCCACACCGGCGCTCGAACAGGCCGATGTCCTCGCCGAGTTGCTCGCCAGCGAGGCGGGCGCCGCTGGGAACGCCAACTCCCGCTACACCGGCACCCGTTCACTCACCCGGCTGACCCTCACCGGGCAGTCCCACTCGCCGTTCGATCTGGCCGCCTTCGGCGAGACCGAACCCCGCCCCGGCGACGACGTCATCCAGCTCGCCGACGCCACCCGCGGCACCTACCGCAAGGTCGTCGTCCGCGACGACCGGCTGGTCGGTGGCGTGCTCGTCGGCGAACTCGGCACCGTCGGTGCCCTCGCCCGCGCCTGGGAGGGAGCGGAGCCGCTCCCCGCGGACGGCGCACCGCTGCTCCACCTGCTCACCAACGACGGAGGCTCCTAAATGTCCACGGACACGACGAAGGCGGCGAACGCCGCCGACGGCACCGCGCACACGATCGTGCTCGTCGGCCATGGCATGGTCGGCCAGCGCTTCCTCGAAGCGCTCGCCGAGCGCGGCCTGACCGCGACACACCGCGTGGTCGTGCTGTGCGAGGAGCCCCGTCCGGCGTACGACCGGGTCCAGCTCACCTCGTACTTCTCGGGCAAGACGCCTGAGGACCTTTCGATGACCGACATGGCGTTCATCGAGGACCACGGCATCGAGCTGTACGTCGGAGACCCGGCGGAGACGGTCGACCGCGAGGCGAAGAAGGTCACGGCCAGGTCCGGCCAGGTCTTCGAGTACGACACGCTCGTCCTCGCCACCGGCTCGTACCCCTTCGTCCCGCCGGTCCCGGGCAAGGACGCCGAGGGCTGCTTCGTCTACCGCACGATCGAGGACCTCCTCGCGATCGAGGAGTACGCGAAGACCCGCACGACCGGTGCCGTGGTCGGCGGCGGCCTGCTCGGCCTGGAGGCCGCGGGCGCGCTGAAGGGTCTCGGACTCACCAGCCACATCGTCGAGTTCGCGCCGCGCCTGATGCCGGTGCAGGTGGACGAAGGCGGCGGCGCCGCGCTCCTGCGGACCATCGAGGACATGGGCCTGACCGTCCACACGGGTGTGGGCACACAGGAGATCGTGACCGATGCTTCAGGCGCCGTCACCGGCATGAAGCTGTCCGACGGCTCCGAACTCGCCACCGACCTGGTGGTGTTCAGCGCCGGCGTCCGCCCCCGCGACCAGCTGGCCCGCGACTGCGGCCTGACCGTCGGCGAGCGCGGCGGCATCACCGTCGACGAGCAGTGCCGTACGGTCACCGACCCGCACGTCTTCGCGATCGGCGAGTGCGCGCTGGCCGCCGACGGCCGGGTGTACGGCCTGGTGGCCCCCGGTTACGAGCAGGCCGCGACCGTGGCCGCCACGATCGCCGCGGACGAGGCGTCCTTCACCGGCGCCGACCTGTCCACCAAGCTGAAGCTGCTCGGCGTGGACGTGGCCTCCTTCGGCGACGCGCACGGCACCACCGAGGACTGCCTCGACGTCGTCTACTCCGACTCCCGCTCGGGCACGTACAAGAAGCTGGTCATCGGCCGCGACGGCCAGCTGCTCGGCGGCATCCTGGTCGGCGACGCGGACGCGTACGGAACGCTGCGCGCCCTCACCGGCTCGGTCCCGCCGATCTCGCCCGAGCAGCTGGTGCTGCCGGCCGGTTCCGGGGGCGGCGCCCAGCTCGGCCCCTCCGCGCTGCCGGACGAGGCGGTCATCTGCTCCTGCCACAACGTCACCAAGGGCACGATCCGCGGCGCGGTCACCGAGCACTCCTGCACGACGGTGCCGGAAGTCAAGAAGTGCACCAAGGCCGGTACGGGCTGCGGGAGTTGCGTCAAGGTACTCGGTCAGCTGGTCACCGCCGAGCTGGAGGCGAGCGGCGTCGAGGTCGACAAGGGCCTGTGCGGCTGCTTCTCACAGACCCGCGAGGAGCTGTACGAGATCGTCCTCGCGCTGCGGATCACCTCGTACCAGACCCTGTTGGACCGTTACGGCCGCGAGGGTGCCCGGGGTGGCGACGGCTGCGAGACCTGCAAGCCCGCCGTCGGCTCGATCATCGCCTCGCTCGCCCCGACCATCGGTACCAGCGGCTATGTCCTGGACGGCGAGCAGGCCACGCTCCAGGACACCAACGACCACTTCCTCGCCAACCTCCAGAAGAACGGCTCCTATTCGATCGTGCCGCGCATCCCCGGCGGCGAGATCACTCCCGAGAAGCTGATCGTGATCGGCGAGGTGGCCCGGGACTTCGGCCTCTACACAAAGATCACGGGCGGCCAGCGCATCGACCTGTTCGGCGCGCGGGTCGAGCAACTCCCGCTGATCTGGGCCAGGTTGGTGGACGCGGGCTTCGAGTCGGGCCACGCGTACGGAAAGGCGCTGCGCACGGTCAAGTCCTGTGTGGGCCAGACCTGGTGCCGTTACGGCGTCCAGGACTCGGTCCGCATGGCGATCGACCTGGAGCTGCGCTACCGGGGACTGCGCTCCCCGCACAAGCTCAAGTCGGCGGTCTCCGGGTGCGCCCGCGAATGCGCCGAGGCCCAGTCCAAGGACTTCGGCGTGATCGCCACCGCGAACGGCTGGAACCTGTACGTCGGCGGCAATGGCGGCGCGACCCCGCGCCACGCGGACCTGCTGGCCCAGGACCTGAGCGACGCCGAACTCATCCGCCTGATCGACCGGTTCCTGATGTTCTACATCCGCACGGCGGACCGTCTGGAGCGCACGTCGACCTGGCTGGAGCGGATTCCCGGCGGCCTCGACCACATCCGCGACGTGGTCGTGGAGGACTCGCTCGGCATCTGTGAGGAGCTGGAGTCGCTGATGACCGCGCATGTCGCCGCCTACCGCGACGAGTGGGCCGAGACCATCAACGACCCCGAGAAGCTGGCCCGGTTCGTGTCCTTCGTGAACGCCCCGGACACCCCCGACCCGGTGGTCGGCTTCGTCCCCGAGCGCGACCAGATCAAGCCCGATCTGCCGCTGCTGAGCATCGGCATGCGCCCCATGGAAGCCCTGGAAGGAAGTGCCCAGCGATGACCCTGGCACCCGAGACGACGGCCCTGAAGCTCCAACTCCTCCTGGAAGAGGACTGGTTCACGGTCTGCGACCTGTCTCTTCTGACCCCGGGCCGCGGAGTCGCCGCGCTCCTGCCCGACGGCCGCCAGGTCGCGCTGTTCGCCGACCGCGCCGGGCGGACGTACGCCATCGACAACCGCGACCCGTTCAGCGGCGCGGCGGTCCTCTCCCGCGGGCTGACCGGCACCCACCAGGGCCGCCCGTTCGTCGCCTCCCCGCTCCTCAAGCAGCGCTTCGACCTGGAGACGGGGCGGTGCCTGGACGACGAGACGGTGAGCGTGGCGGTGTACGAGGTGCGGACCTCCTGACGGCCGGGGTGACCGGGACCTCCTCGCGCCCGACGGTCACCCCGCGCTTACTTGACCGATCGTTCTCCTTGGACCTACGGTTCTGTACGTGGCCAGGACCAAGGAGTTCGATCCGGACGCCGCGCTGCAGTCAGCCCTGGAGCTGTTCTGGCGGCGCGGCTACGAGGCGACGTCCATGGCCGACCTCGTCGAGCACCTGGGCGTCGGGCGCGCCAGCATCTACGCGACGTTCGGCAACAAGCACGAGCTGTATCTGAAGGCGCTGGACCGCTACCGCGAGACCCGCGACCCGCAGCTGCTGCGCGAACTGTCCCAGCCGGGGCCGGCACTGCCCGCCGTACGCACGGTGGTACGCCGCTTCGCGACCGAGGCCGCCACCGAAGAACGCCGCCTGACCGGCTGTTTCGTCACCAACACGGCCGCCGAGCTGGCACCGCACGACACGGCCGCCGCCCGCCGGGTCGAGCACAGCTGGGACCACATCGAGACCCTGCTGCACTCGGCGCTCGTCCGCGCACAGGCACAGGGAGAGCTCCCCGAGGACCGCGACCCGCGGACACTGGCCCGCATGCTACTGGTCCTGATGCAGGGGCTACGGGTCGTGGGCAAGGCCTCGACGGATCCGTCCCGCGTCCGGGACGCGGCGGAGCAGGCACTGACACTGCTCGACTGACACCGCACGCACCGAGGGGGCAGGTTTCCCTGTCGCCATACTGGACCGTTCGTTCAAGAAAAGGGCCGTTCGAAAGGCCTGCGGAAAGGGACATCATGACGACGAGCCGCTTCTCCGGCCGGACCGCCCTCGTGACCGGCGCCGGCTCCGGCATAGGCCGCGCCACCGCGCTCGCGCTCGCCACCGAGGGCGCGCACGTCGTCGTCGCCGGGCGCACCGCGGCCCCGCTCGACGAGACGGTCGCGCTGATCGAGGAGCGGGGCGGCAAGGCCCTGTCCGTGACGGCCGACGTGTCGCGCGCCGCCGACTGGCAGGCCCTGGTCGCGGTGGCCGTGGACCGCTTCGGCTCCCTCGACGTGGCGGTCAACAACGCGGGAGTGTTCCGCGGCGGGAAACCTCTGGCCGACCTCCCGGAAGCGGACTGGCACACGCAGCTCGACACCAACCTGACCGGCGTCTTCCTCGCCCTCCAGGCCGAGATCCGGCAGATGCGCACCCAGCCCGCCGGCGGCGCGATCGTGAACATCGCCTCCACCATCGGCCTGCACACCCGCCGCCCGGGCATCGCCGCCTACGCCGCCTCCAAGGCCGCCGTCACCGCGCTCACCCGCGCCGCCGCCCTGGACCACATCGCCGACGGCGTCCGCATCAACGTCGTCAGCCCCGGCGCCTCCGCCACCGCCATGTCCCTGCGCCCGGGCGAGACGGAGGCCGAGCGAGTGGAACGGGTGAAGAACGAGCTGCCACTCGGCCGGATCTCGGCCACCGAGGAGATCGCCGCGGCCGTCCTCTACCTGGCGTCCGACGACGCGGCATCGGTCGTCGGCACGGACCTGGTGGTCGACAGCGGCGGATCGCTCTGAGGGGCCGGCCGGAGAACTACTGGCGGCTCAGCCGAGTCGTCACGGTTTGAGCACGTCGTAAGTGACCCCGGTCAACTGCTCCGAAGCGGCCCAGAGCCGCTCGCCCGCCGTGTCGTCGAGGGTCCACCGGGCCCGCCAGGACTTCGCGGGCGCACCGCGCCACATCGCGAACGACGGCCCGGTGAAGGAGTCGGGCCGCACCCCGGGCGCGGTGGCGGCGTACAGCGTGGGCAGCGCCCCGGCCTCGGCGCTCTGCCCGAAGAACCGGTTGCCGATCTCCATGAACCGCTCGGCACCCTTCCGCCCCTCCAGCCTGGGCCCGGCGGCCTGGAGGTTGGTGGAGGCGTACCCGGGGTGCGCGGCGGCCACGACGACATCGGACCCGACGGCGTCCAGCCGCCGCGCCAGCTCATGGGTGAAGAGCAGATTGGCGGTCTTGGACCGCGCATAGGCGATCCACTTCCGGTACGGCCGGCGCTCACTGTTGAGGTCGTCGATGTCGATGTTCGACAGCGCGTGGACCATGCTCGCCACATTCACCACGCGCGCGCCGGGCGTGGCGAGCAGCGCGGGCATCAACAGCCCGGTGAGCGCGAAGTGCCCCAGATGATTGACCCCGAACTGCGTCTCGAACCCGTCGGCGGTCCGGCCGTGGGGCAGTGCCATGACCCCGGCGTTGTTGACGAGCAGATCGAGCCGCCCGTACGCATACCGGTCCGCGAACTCCAGCACGGATCCGAGCTCCCCGAGATCGAGCCTCACGAACTCGACATCCGCCCCAGGCACTTCGGTGACGATCCGGTCCCCGGCCTCGGCACCCCGCACCTCACTCCGACAGGCGAGCACGACCCGGGCCCCCTTACGGGCGAGCTCACGCGCGGTCACGTATCCGATCCCACTGTTGGCCCCGGTGACGACGGCGGTACGACCACTCTGGTCAGGGATGTCATCCGCGCTCCAACCAGCCATGACCGACCTTCCTGTGCGAACGGATGGGACATCAGCGTACGAGCGGTGGGCCACGCAGAGAGGAGCGGCACCCCCGCACAGGGTGCCGCTCCTCTTGGTGCACCGGAACCGTTGCCATGTCGGTGAGGGTCAGGATGACCGGCGACAGTCCCGGGGGTCATGCGGGCCCGAAGGGCCTGGCGAGGGCCCAGTGAGGGCCCGGCAAGGGCCTAGCGGTGGTCGCTGCCCTTCGCCGACGAGGCCGCGCGTCCCGCCTCCAGGCGGGCCACCGGGATCCGGAAGGGCGAGCAGGAGACGTAGTCGAGACCCACCTCGTGGAAGAAGTGGACCGACTCGGGGTCGCCGCCGTGCTCGCCGCAGACGCCGAGCTTCAGGTCGGGGCGTGTCGCGCGGCCCGCCTTCACCGCGGACTTCACGAGGGAGCCGACGCCGTCCTTGTCAATGGTCTCGAAGGGGGAGACGCCGAAGATGCCCTTCTCCAGGTACGCCGTGAAGAAGGAGGCCTCCACGTCGTCCCGGCTGAAGCCCCACACCGTCTGCGTGAGGTCGTTCGTGCCGAAGGAGAAGAACTGCGCCGCCTCGGCGATCTGACCGGCCGTGAGGGCCGCTCGCGGGAGTTCGATCATCGTGCCGATCGCCAGCTTCAGCTCCGTACCGGTCGCCGCCTGTACCTCGGCGATGACCTGGTCGGCCTCCTCGCGGACAATCTCCAGCTCCTGGACCGTGCCGACGAGGGGGATCATGATCTCCGCTCGCGGGTCGCCCTTCGCGTTCTTGCGTTCGGCGGCGGCTTCCGCGATCGCCCGCACCTGCATGGTGAACAGGCCGGGGATGACCAGGCCGAGGCGTACGCCGCGCAGGCCCAGCATCGGGTTCTGCTCGTGCAGGCGGTGCACCGCCTGGAGCAGGCGCAGGTCGTTCTCGTTGGCGTCGCCGCGCGACTCCGCCAGCGCCACCCGCACCGACAGCTCGGTCACGTCCGGCAGGAACTCGTGCAGCGGCGGGTCCAGGAGACGGACCGTCACCGGGAGGCCGTCCATCGCCTCGAAGAGCTCGACGAAGTCCCGCTTCTGGAGCGGGAGGAGCTCCTTGAGGGAGTCCTCGCGCTCCGCCTCCGTGTCGGCCAGGATCAGGCGCTCGACCAGCTCGCGCCGGTCACCGAGGAACATGTGCTCGGTACGGCACAGGCCGATGCCCTGGGCGCCGAAGCGGCGGGCGCGCAGCGCGTCCTCGGCGTTGTCGGCGTTGGCCCGGACACGCAGACGACGGACGCGGTCCGCGTACGCCATGATCCGGTGCACGGCGGCGACCAGCTCGTCCGCGTCGTCGGCACCCGCGTGCATCCGGCCCTCGAAGTACTCGACGACCGGGGACGGCACGACCGGGACCTCGCCCAGGTAGACCTTGCCCGTCGAGCCGTCGATCGAGACGACGTCGCCCTCCTCGATGACCACACCGCCCGGGGCCGTCATCCGGCGCCGCTTGGTGTCGACCTCGAGCTCCTCGGCGCCGCACACGCACGTCTTGCCCATGCCGCGCGCCACGACGGCGGCGTGGGAGGTCTTGCCGCCGCGCGAGGTCAGGATGCCCTCGGCCGCGATCATGCCGTCCAGGTCGTCGGGGTTCGTCTCGCGGCGGATCAGGATGACCTTCTCGCCCGAACGCGACCACTTGATGGCGGTGTACGAGTCGAAGACCGCCTTGCCGACCGCCGCACCCGGCGACGCCGCGATGCCCCGGCCGATCTGCTCGACCTTCGCCTGGTCGTCGAAGCGCGGGAACATCAGCTGCGCGAGCTGGGCGCCCGTCACGCGCTGGAGCGCCTCCGCCTCGTCGATCAGGCCCTGGTCCACGAGCTGCGTGGCGATGCGGAAGGCCGCGCCCGCCGTGCGCTTGCCGACGCGGGTCTGGAGCATCCACAGCTGGCCGCGCTCGATGGTGAACTCGATGTCGCAGAGATCCTTGTAGTGGGTCTCCAGGGTCTCCATGATCTGCATCAGCTGGTCGTACGACTTCTTGTCGATCGACTCCAGCTCGGCGAGCGGGACCGTGTTGCGGATGCCCGCGACCACGTCCTCGCCCTGGGCGTTCTGGAGGTAGTCGCCGTACACGCCCTGGTGGCCGGAGGCCGGGTCGCGGGTGAAGGCGACGCCCGTGCCGGAGTCCGGGCCCAGGTTGCCGAAGACCATCGAACAGATGTTGACCGCCGTGCCGAGGTCGTGCGGGATGCGCTCCTGGCGGCGGTACAGCTTCGCGCGGTCGCCGTTCCACGAGTCGAAGACCGCCTTGATGGCGAGGTCCATCTGCTCGCGCGGGTCCTGCGGGAAGTCGCGGCCGGCCTCGGTCTTGACGATCTTCTTGAACTTGGTGACGAGCTTCTTCAGGTCGGCCGCTTCGAGGTCCGTGTCGACGGTGACCTTCTTGGCCTCCTTCGCCGCCTCCAGCGCCTCCTCGAAGAGCTCGCCGTCCACGCCGAGGACCGTCTTGCCGAACATCTGGATGAGACGGCGGTACGAGTCCCACGCGAAGCGGTCGTCGCCGGACTGCTTGGAGAGGCCCAGCACCGACTTGTCGGAGAGGCCGATGTTCAGAACGGTGTCCATCATGCCGGGCATGGAGAACTTCGCCCCGGAACGGACGGATACGAGCAGAGGGTTATCGGCCTGGCCGAGCTTCTTGCCCATCTTCGCTTCGAGAGCTTCGAGGTGCGCACTCACCTCGTCACGCAGTGCCGCCGGCTCGTCGCCACTGTCGAGGTAGGTCTTGCACGCCTCGGTGGTGATGGTGAAGCCGGGAGGGACGGGAAGGCCCAGGTTGGTCATCTCGGCGAGGTTCGCACCCTTGCCGCCGAGGAGGTCCTTGAGGTCCCTGTTGCCCTCGGTGAAGTCGTAAACGAACTTCACTCCCTCAACGTCGCTGTCGCTGCTCTCAGCTACGAGGGGATCTTTGTTTTCCGACACGAGTCTCGACTCCTCGACGTCGCGGTGGCTGCCCTGACGACGGGGAACATACCCAGATCGAAGGCGTCTGGGTACGTCCACTTGCGCGTCATGCGCCTGTAACCACTCGTCCGCCAGCAGATCGAAAGTCAAAGCTTGGCAAGTCATCGAGGGCTGATGTTTTCACTTCTTGAACGCATCAACACCCATAGACCAGCATACGCGCTCGGATGAGCGGGCTTCGACACGCCTGAGTTCGATCGATGAACGATCAAGGGGTGGCACTGAGTGCCACCCCTTAGGGAAGTGCAGCCGCCCAAGATCCGCTCATCTGAGCGATGCCCCTATCAGGCGTGGCGCGAATCACGTCGCCAGGGCGGCGAGATTTCACCATGCGGACCACCATCTGGACGGTTCACACGCATGTCACACACGCGTGCGGCCACGGGTGCGGTGACGGGTCCGGTCAGACACCGAGCGCCGCCAGCCGCTCCTCGGCCCGCTCCGGCGCGTACAGGTATTCCACGACCAGAGCCCCGGCCCCCACCAGCCCCGCCCGCTCCCCCAGCCGCGAGGTCACCACGTCCAGATGAGCGGTGGAGCGGGGCAGCGCCCGCTGATACAGCAGCTCACGCACGCCCGTAAGGAAGGGGGTTCCGGCCAAATCTCCGGCGATCATCAGTACACCGGGGTTGAGTAGCGTCACCACGGTCGCCAGTACGTCCCCGACCTGCCGCCCCGCCTCCCGCGCCAGCGCCATCGCCTCCGGGTGCCCGGACGTCAGCAGGTCGCGCACATCTGAGCCGGAGGCGGCCGGGACCCCGGCCTCCGCGAGCCGGCGCGCCACCGCGCCACCACTGGCGACGGCGGCCAGGCAGCCGTACGAGCCGCACCGGCACAGCGCGTCGGCGCCCACCCGGATGTGCCCGATGTCGCCCGCGCCGCCGTCGACGCCCCGGTAGATGCTGCCGCCGACGACCATGCCCGCACCGATACCGGTGGAGACCTTGACCAGCGCGAACGCCGAGCAGTCCGGATACCCGGTGCGCTGCTCGCCGTACGCCATGAGGTTGGCGTCGTTGTCGACGAGCACGGGTACGGCCGCCCTGGCACCCCTGGCCGGTGCCGTACCGCCCGCGTCCGCACCCGGCGCCGTACGCAGCCCCGTGTGTTCGGCGAAGGCGCGGCCCAGGCGGCCCCTTATGTCGTAGCCGTCCCAGCCCGGCATGATCGGCGGCTGCACGACGCGGCCGGTGTCGGTGTCGACGGGGCCCGGCACCGCGAGCCCGATCCCGCAGACCTCCTCCGCCCGGTGCCCGGCCTTCTCCAGCAGCTCGGCGAACCAGCGGCCGAGTTCACCGAGAACCGTCTCCGGGCCCTCGTCGATCACCAGGACGCCCGTGTGTTCGGCCAGGATCTCGCCGGTCAGGGTGAGCACGGCGGCCCGGCCGTGCCGGGTGTCGAGGTCGGCGGCGAGGACGACCGCGTGGGCGTCGTCGAATTCGAGGGTGATGGACGGGCGTCCGCCGAGCGGGGAGTCGACGGGGCCGCCCGCGCCCTCGCGCAACCAGCCCGCGCGGAAGAGCCGGTCGAGCCGCTGGCCGACCGTGGCCCGCGACAGACCGGTGGCCTGCTGCAGCGCGCCGCGTGTCGTGGCCCGGCCGCTGCGCACCAGTTCGAGCAGATCTCCGGCGCTTGCCTGATTCCCGGCCTTCACGGTCCTCCCTGCCCTTCCCGTCATGCGCACCCCCTTGCGTTCCTCAACTCTGCATTACATATTGAGTTTTGCGTGTTAAATAGACGTAACCCTACGGTAGCTAGTGCCGAACTGGTCGGCCGGACGTCTTCGGGGAGACCTGAGTGGACAGCACAACCCAACTCACCGCCTGGCGCACGGGTATCACCACCCCCGTGCGCACCTCCGGCACTCCTGTGCACGCCTCCGGCCCGCCCTCTTCGCCCGGTCCGAGTGAGATCACCCGTTCCGGATCACTTGTATACGATCCCGTCGAGTCGACGGGGTCACTGCACCTCGGGGCCGCCCGGGTGCTGAACGGCAACTGGACGGGAACGTCCACGGTGCCCTCGCGCGGCCTGTATCCGCACCAGTGGTCGTGGGACTCCGCGTTCATCGCGATAGGGCTACGCCATCTGTCCCCCTTGAGGGCGCAGACCGAGCTGGAGACCCTGCTCGGTGCGCAGTGGGCCGACGGGCGGATCCCGCACATCGTGTTCAACCCCTCCGTGCCGCTGGACGCGTACTTCCCGAGCCCCGACTTCTGGCGCTCCTCGACCGCGGGACGCGCCGCGGGCGCCCCGCGCACCGTACAGACGTCGGGCATCGTGCAGCCACCGGTGCACGCGCTCGCCGCATGGCTGGTCCACCAGGCCGACCCGGGGCTGTCCCGGGCCCGCTCCTTCCTCCCCCGGATGTACCCCCGCCTGGCGGCCTGGCACCGCTATCTCCTGCACCGCCGAGACCTGGGCGGCGGCGGTCTCGCCTCCGTGGTCCACCCCTGGGAACAGGGCATGGACAACAGCCCCTGCTGGGACGCCCCGCTGAGCCGCGTCACCCCGGCACCGGCCCGCTCCTTCCGCCGCGCCGACCTCGACCACGGGGCCCCCGAGGACCGCCCGACGGATCTCGACTACGGACGGTACGTGCGGCTTGCCACGGACTACCGGGACGGGGAGTACGCGGACGGGGGCGGCGAGTTCGCCGTCGAGGACCCGGCGTTCAACGCGCTGCTGATCGCCTCCGAACACGCGCTGGCCCGTATCGCACAGGAGCTGGGCGCGGCGGGGACGGCCCGGCACGCCCGGGCCGAGCGTCTGACGGCGGCGCTGGTGGAGCGGCTGTGGGATCCGGCGGAGGGGATGTTCTTCTGCCGGGATGTGTATGACGAGAGCGAAGGCGGCGACAGGGTCGAGGGCGGAGGCCGGGGCGAGAGCGGAGGCAGCGGCAAGAGCGGAGGCCGGGGCGAGAACAGTGCTCTCGGGTCGGAGCAGCGCTCTCGGCGCAGTGCTCACACTCCGGAGCAGCGCTCCCAGAGCAGTGCTCTCGCAAGGGAGCGGCGCTCTCCCCGTGGAGCACTGATCCCCGAGCGCAGTGTCGCCGGGCTGCTCCCCCTCATCCTCCCCGCGCTGCCGCGCGACATCGCCGCCACCCTCGTGGGTACCGCGAGCGGCCCGCACTTCGGGCTCGGCGGGGCCACGCGCCTCGTACCGAGCTACGACCTCACCGGCGACGCGTTCGATCCGCACCGGTACTGGCGGGGGCCGGCCTGGTTCAACACCAACTGGCTGCTGGAGCGCGGCCTGCGCCTGCACGGCGAGCACGCGCGGGCGGACGGGCTGCGCGCCGCGCTGCTGGACACGGCCGCGGAGTCCGGGTTCGCGGAGTACGTGGACCCGTACACCGGCGAGGCCTGCGGAGCGCTCGGCTTCAGCTGGACCGCGGCACTGACGCTGGATCTGCTGCACGAGCCTTCCGGGGCGGACCAGACGGACCAAGTCGTGTCCCACCCGGGGCGCTACGCGTTCGACAAGACACACAGCACAACAGGACACAGCACAACAGGACACAGCGCATTCGATACGGGCGCCAAGGGAGGGAACCGGGGATGACGGACCGGCATCATCTGCTCGTGCACGGTGGGACGTTCGCCGCCGTGGGCGACGGCGGGGACATCAGCGGCGTGCGGGGCGGCAGCTCCCCGGACGGGTTATTCGTACGGGACGCCCGGCACCTCAGCCGCTGGCAGCTGACCGTCGACGGCGCGGTGCCCGAGGCGCTCACGCCGGTCGCGGACGGCGACACGGCACGTTGTGTGCTGGTGCCGCGCGGCGGCCGCACCGAACCGCCCGCGTACACGCTCTTCCGTGAACAGGCCGTCGCCGACAGCGCGTTCGTGGAGGCGCTGCGCGTCACCAGCAACCGCCCGACACCCACCACGGTCCGCATCGCGGTCACCGCGGACGCCGACTTCACCGACCAGTTCGAGCTGCGTTCCGACTACCGTACGTACGCCAAGACGGGCGTCGTCCGCCAACGTCAAGTCCTGGACGACGGCGTGGAGTTCAGCTACCGGCGCGGCGAGTGGCGGTCCTGTACGACGGTCACCTCCGAGCCCGCCCCGGACGGCGTCGAGGAGACGGGCACGGGCGCGCGTCGTCTCGTATGGACCCTGGATCTCGAACCGCACGGCTCGGCCGAGCTGTCGCTGCGGGTCGCGGCACGTCCGCACGGCGCCACGCGGGAGCCCCGCGTGCCGCTCTCCCCCGCCGCCGCCAATGAGCGACTCCTGGAGCTGGAGGACGAGTTCGCGGAGGGCGTGCCCTTCCCGACCGGCTGGCCCGAGCTGGCCGCGGCCTGCGCGCGGGGCCTGTCCGACCTGGCGGTGCTCCAGGTACCGGCGACGGGCCCGGACGGCGAGGAACTGCGCGTCCCGGCGGCCGGAGTCCCCTGGTTCCTCACCCTCCTGGGCCGCGACGCCCTGCTGACCTCGCTCTTCGCGCTCCCCTACCGCCCGCAGCTCGCCGCCGCCACACTGCCGGCGCTCGCCGCGACCCAGGCGACGGAGACAGGGGCCGAGGCGGTGTCCCAGCCCGGCAAGATCGTGCACGAGGTGCGGCACGGCGAGCTGGCGCACTTCGGGCAGGTGCCGTACGGGCGTTACTACGGTTCGGTGGACGCGACGCCGCTGTTCCTTGTGCTGCTCGGCGCGTACACGGAGCAGACCGGTGATGTCACGCTGGCCCGGCGTCTGGAGGCCAACGCCCGCGCGGCGATCGGCTGGATGCTGGACCACGGCGGTCTGACCTCGCGCGGCTATCTCGTCTACCGCGCGGACGGCGGCGGCCTCGCCAACCAGAACTGGAAGGACTCCCCCGGCGCCATCTGCTCGGCCGACGGCAGCCGCCCCACCGGCCCGGTGATGGCGGCGGGCGCGCAGGGATACGCGTACGACGCGCTGCGCCGCACCGCGCACCTGGCCCGCACGGTCTGGGGCGACGAGGTCTACGCGGCGCTCCTCGAACAGGCCGCCGGCGACCTCCGCGACCGTTTCCAGCGGGACTTCTGGATGCCTGAACACGCCTTCCCCGCACTCGCGTTGGACGGTGACGGCCGCCATGTCGACGCCCTCGCGTCGGACGCGGGCCATCTGCTCTGGTCGGGCCTGCTCGACAAGGAGTACGGCGAGCTGGTCGGCCGCCGCCTGCTGGAGCCGGACTTCTTCTCCGGCTGGGGCGTCCGCACGCTCGCCTCCGGCCAGCCGGCGTACCACCCGCTCTCGTATCACCGGGGGTCTGTCTGGCCCCATGACAATGCGCTGATCACGCTGGGGTTGGCGAGGTACGGGCTGCATGACGAGGCTCGTACGGTGGCCCATGCGCTCGTGGACGCCGCCACGGCAGCCGGCCACCGCCTTCCGGAGGTTCTTGCGGGGTATGGCCGCGACAGCCATGGGGAGCCTGTGCCGTATCCGCATGCGTGCGTGCGGGAGTCCCGTTCGGCGGCGGCTCCATTGGCGCTGCTCACGGCAGTTGGGGGTGCCTGAGGTCTTGGAGTCGGGTGCGGGTTGTCGTGGGCTGGTCGCGCAGTTCCCCGCGCCCCTGAAGGGGCGCTGACCTCGCCGGGGAAAGAAAGTCAGCCGCCCGACGTGTCCAGCTCCGCGTCCTCGCTCACGCCCGCGCAGTCGTACGGGTCCTTCAGCCAACCGTCCGGCAGGACAACCCTGTTGTTGCCGGACGTGCGGCCGCGGGGCCCGTCCGCGCCCGTCGGCCACGGCTGGTCGAGGTCCAACTCGGCCAGCCCCTCGGAGAGTTCCGCGAGTGACGAGGTGATCGCGAGGCGCTTGCGCATCTCGGAGCCGACCGCGAAGCCCTTGAGGTACCAGGCCACGTGCTTGCGGAAGTCGATGACGCCGCGCGCCTCGTCGCCGATCCACTCGCCGAGGAGGGTGGCGTGGCGGACCATGATCGCGGCGACCTCGCGGAGGGTCGGGCGCATGATGTCCTGCGGACGCCCCTCGAAGGCCGCGACCAGGTCCGCGAAAAGCCACGGCCGGCCCAGGCAGCCGCGCCCGACCACGACCCCGTCGCAGCCGGTCTCCCGCACCATCCGCAGCGCGTCCTCCGCCGACCAGATGTCGCCGTTGCCGAGGACGGGGATCTCCGGCACATGCTCCTTGAGGCGAGCGATGGCGTCCCAGTCCGCCGTGCCGCCATAGTGCTGCGCGGCGGTGCGGCCGTGCAGCGCGATCGCCGTGACGCCCTCGTCGACCGCGATCCGTCCGGCGTCGAGGAACGTGATGTGGTCGTCGTCGATGCCCTTGCGCATCTTCATCGTGACGGGCAGGTCCCCGGCGCCGCTGACGGCCTCGCGGAGGATCGCGCGCAGCAGGTTGCGCTTGTACGGGAGGGCGGAGCCGCCGCCCTTGCGCGTCACCTTCGGGACCGGGCAGCCGAAGTTCAGGTCGATGTGGTCGGCCAGGCCCTCCTCCGCGATCATGCGGACGGCCTTGCCGACGGTCGCCGGGTCCACGCCGTACAGCTGGATCGAGCGCGGCTTCTCGGTCGCGTCGAAGTGGATCAGCTGCATGGTCTTCTCGTTGCGCTCGACCAGCGCCCGCGTGGTGATCATCTCACTGACGAACAGGCCCTTGCCGCCGCTGAACTCACGGCACAGCGTGCGGAACGGCGCGTTCGTGATCCCGGCCATGGGGGCCAGGACGACGGGCGGCTGCACGGTGTGCGGGCCGATTCGCAGCGGGGACGCGGGAGCGAGGACGGTCGTGGACATTCCCCCATTGTCGCGTACGGCGACGAGTGCTCGTACGAGAGATCATGTAGCGGTCATTAGTTAGACACACTATTGAAGTCGGCGTACGCTGGTGGGATGCCGGAACTCAGCCACCGCCACCGCATGCTGGTGCTCGCGATCTGCTGCCTGAGCCTGCTGATCGTGAGCCTCGACGTCACTGTTCTGAACGTCGCTCTGCCCTCGATGCAGCAGGAACTGCACGCGAGCGTCGCGGGCATGCAGTGGACGATCGACGCGTACACGCTGGTCCTCGCCTCGCTGCTGATGCTCGCGGGCTCGACCGCCGACCGCATCGGGCGCCGCAAGGTCTTCATGGCGGGCCTGGTCGTCTTCACGATCGGCTCGGTGCTGTGCTCCCTCGCCCCGAACCTCGACTTGCTCATCGTCTTCCGCATGGTGCAGGCGGTCGGCGGTTCGATGCTGAACCCGGTGGCGATGTCGATCATCACCAACACCTTCACCGACCCCCGCGAGCGTGCCCGTGCGATCGGGGTCTGGGGCGGTGTGGTCGGCATATCCATGGCCGCCGGACCCCTGGTCGGCGGCCTGCTCGTGGACTCGGTCGGCTGGCGCTCGATCTTCTGGCTCAACCTCCCGGTGGGCCTCGCCGCACTCCTGCTGACCTGGCGCTACGTCCCCGAGTCCCGCGCCCCCAAGGCCCGCCGCCCCGACCCGGTCGGCCAGCTCCTGGTCATCGCGCTGCTCGGCTCACTGACGTACGCGATCATCGAGGCGCCCAGCTCCAGCGCCCTCAAGACCCTCACCTTCGGCGCGATCGCCGTCGCCGCGCTGCTCGGTCTGCTGCGGTACGAGCCCCGGCGCGCCGAACCCCTCATCGACCTGCGCTTCTTCCGCTCGGCGCCGTTCAGCGGAGCCACGGTCATCGCCGTCAGCGCGTTCGCCGCGCTCAGCGGCTTCCTCTTCCTCTCGACGCTCTATCTGCAGAACGTACGCGGCCTGAACGCACTGCACGCGGGCCTGTGGATGCTGCCGATGGCGGCCATGTGCTTCGTGTGCGCGCCGGTGTCGGGACGGCTGGTCGGCAGCCGGGGACCGCGTGTGCCGTTGCTGGTCGCCGGGGTCGCGATGACCGCGAGCGGGGTGCTGTTCGCCGCGTTCGAGGGCGAGACGTCGAACGTCACGCTCGTCATCGGCTACGTCCTCTTCGGCCTCGGCTTCGGCTTCGTGAACGCCCCCATCACCAACACCGCCGTCTCCGGCATGCCCCGCTCCCAGGCGGGCGTCGCCGCCGCGGTCGCCTCGACCAGTCGGCAGATCGGCGGCACGTTGGGCGTCGCCGTGATCGGGGCGGTGCTGGCGTCCGGCATTCAGGCGTCGGCGTACAAGGACACGTTCGTGTCGGCTGCCCGGCCGGCGTGGTGGATCATCGCCGGGTGCGGGCTTGCCGTGCTCGTGCTGGGGGCGCTGACCAGTGGGC
Source organism: Streptomyces sp. NBC_00775 (assembly GCF_036347135.1). Lineage (NCBI taxonomy): Bacteria > Bacillati > Actinomycetota > Actinomycetes > Kitasatosporales > Streptomycetaceae > Streptomyces > Streptomyces sp. NBC_00775. The sequence goes on along the minus strand of NZ_CP108938.1, from coordinate 7,301,526 downwards.
GCTGGGCGCGCGGCACGGCTGAGCGGACTGCTCGGCAGCTTGAGCCCTCCGGGGAGCGGGATGTTGTGGGCGTACGCCCGGAGGCAGGGGCAGGAGCGACGTAGAGCTCGGCGAGGAAGGCGGGTTGTCGGCTGCAGACCGTACGTGGCTGAGCGCGCAGTTCCCCGCGCCCCTTACGGGGCGTCTGCCGACAGGGCGATCTCGTGCAGCTTCTCCAACCGCTCGCGGCTCTCCTCGTCCGTGGGGGCGTACGTCACCATGCGGGCGCCCATGTCGGGGGCGAGCCACAGGTCGGTGTGGTCGACGGTGATGAGGCCGACGTAGGGGTTCACGAACTGCTTGGTCTTGCTGCGGGCGCCGACCACCTCGTACCGGTCCCAGATCTCGCGGAATTCCGCCGACTCCGTCTTCAGCCGCTTGACCAGCATCTTCCAGGCGGGCTCACCGAGGTGACCGGCCATCGCGGCGCGCAGTCTGGCGGCCATGAGACGCATGGCCTCGTCGAGGAACACGATCGACTTGCGCCACTCCGCGTTGGTGTAGGCGAGGATCAAGAGGTTGCGGTCCTCGGGCGGTACGGAGTTGAGGTCGCTCATCATCAGACGGGCGTACGTGCGGTTGTACGCCAGGATGTCGTAGCGGCTGTTCTGGATGCAGGCCGGGACCGGCTCCAGCTGGGTCAGCATCTGGTGCAGGGCCGGGGTGAGGGTCGGGCACTTCGCGGCGGGTGTGGGGTCGATGGCGCCGGCCAGCCGGAAGAGATGGTCGCGCTCGCTGGAGTCGAGCAGCAGGGTGCGGGCCAGAGCGTCGAGGACCTGTTCGGAGACCTGGATGTCGCGGGCCTGTTCCAACCACGTGTACCAGGTGACGCCGACGGCGGAGAGCTGCGCGACCTCCTCGCGGCGCAGGCCCGGGGTGCGCCGGCGGCGGCCGCGAGGCAGTCCGACCTGCTCGGGCGGGATGCGCTCGCGCCGGTTGCGCAGGAAGGCGGCGAGCTCGTGACGCCGGATCTCGCTGCCGCGGGGGGCGGCGGTGCCGTGCGGTTGCGGCTCCACCAGCTGAAGAGGGGTGGTCTCCTGCGCCATCGTCGTCATGCCTCCAGCCTGCCGTTCACCGGAACCTGTTTCCAGGTACTGCTTCTACCAGGATAAGAAGACTCTGGTACCAGTCTGAGGCCGGGAGAATCCTGGAGCACGTGACCGAAACGGGAACCCTTACGACCTCAGTCCGCTCCCCCGCCGCACCACCCGTGCTCGGCGGCCTCGGACTCTTCACGGTGCTGCTCGGTGCGGCACTGCCCCTCATCGACTTCTTCATCGTCAACGTAGCCCTGCCGACCATCGGCCGTGACCTGAACGCGAGCGAAGCCGTCCTCGAACTCGTCGTCGCCGGCTACGGAGTCGCGTACGCCGTCCTGCTCGTCCTGGGCGGACGCCTCGGCGACCTCTTCGGCCGGCGCCAGTTCTTCCTCGGCGGCATGGCGGCCTTCGGCCTCACCTCGCTGGCGTGCGGGCTCGCGCCCACCGCCTGGACGCTGGTGGCGGCGCGCGTCGCGCAGGGCGCGGCGTCCGCGGCGATGCTGCCGCAGGTCCTCGCCACCATCCAGTCGGCGACCTCGGGCCCGCGCCGCGCGAAGGCCATGGGCCTGTACGGGGCCACGGCCGGCCTGTCCATGGTGGCCGGGCAGATCCTCGGCGGCGTCCTGGTCGCCGCCGACATCGCGGGCACCGGCTGGCGCTCGGTGTTCCTCGTGAACGTGCCCGTCGTGATCCTCGGCCTGATCCTCGCCGCGCGCGCCGTCCCCGAGACGCGCTCGCAGCACCCCCAGCCGATCGACGCCCCCGGCACGGTACTGCTCGCCGTAACCCTGCTGGCACTCCTGGTCCCGCTCACGGAGGGCAGGGCGGCGGGCTGGCCGCTGTGGACCTGGCTGTCGCTCGCCGTGTTCCCCCTCGCGGCGGCGGCGTTCTACTTCGTCGAGCGCCGGGAGGACCGCCGTGGCCGTACGCCGCTGGTCCCGCCGAGCCTGTTCGCGCTCACGTCCCTGCGCCGGGGACTGGTGATGATCGTGCCGTTCTCGATCGGCTTCAGCGGGTTCATGTTCGTGATCGCGGTGGCGTTGCAGCGCGGCGCGGGCCTCGGTCCCGTAGCTGCGGGCCTGGCTCTCGCACCCATGGCGGTCGTCTTCTTCGTCGTCTCCCTCTGCGGCCCCCGGCTGGTCGCCCGCTACGGCACCCGGGTCGTCACCGTCGGCGGCCTGATCCAGGCGGTCGGCGTGGCCCTCCTGGTGCTGGCGGCCTTGCGGTCCTGGCCGAACCTGGGTGTCTGGGAGCTGATGCCCGGCGCGGCGGTCGCGGGCGCCGGTCAGGCCCTCCAGCTCCCCGTCATCTTCCGGATCATCCTCTCCGAGATCCCGCCCGCCCGGGCCGGCGTCGGCGGCGGCGTCATGGTCACCACCCAGCAGTCGGCCCTCGCCCTCGGCGTAGCCACCCTGGGCTCCCTCTTCCTCGCCCTCGTCCCGGGCCACGGCATGCAGGACGCCCTCGTGACCACGCTGTTGGTGCAGCTGGCGGGCGTGGCGCTGACCACGGCGCTGAGCTTGCGGCTGCCTCGGACGATCAGTTGACGTTCAGTCGACGATCGTTTGAGGCGAACCCGGCCGCGACGCCGCCTCGTAGGACCGGCCCGTCACGCGAGTGGGGCGAGTGGGGCGGCCAGCGTCTCCGACTGGCCCGCGCGCCGGAGGGCATCCGTGACGAAGCCGTCCGCCTTCAACTCCTCGACGAGGTCCCGGAGGAAGCGGACGGTCTCGGGACGGCGGGAGGTGGTCGTGCCGACCGCCTGGCGGATCTGCATGAACCGGTCCTCGATCAGCCGGAGTTCCGGGTGCCGCGCGACGAACTCGGTCATCGGCTGCCTGATGCCGGCCGCCACCTCCAGGGCCTCGGCACGGAACACGTCGACCCCTTCGTCCCCGCGCACCACGCTCGCGTGCCGCAGCGTGCGGGACAGGAAGAGGTCGTAGGCGGACCCGCGCTTCACACCGATCCGTACGCCGGGGCGGTCCACGTCCGCGACGGTGATGAGGTCCGAGTCGCGGGGGACGGCGTACACGCCCTCGATCACGACGTACGGCGCCGTGAAGGCGACCTCGGCCTCGCGGGCGGGCTCGACGGCCAGGAAGCAGATGTCGGCCCGGCCCTCCGCCATCGCCTCGTACGACTTGCGCGCGGCGTCGAAGCAGACGAGTTCGACCGGCAGTTCCAGCCGCGCACCGATCTCGCGCGCGAGGTCGACGGTGATGCCGGCCGGGGCCGCCGGGGTGCCCTGGGCGAGCACCGGATTGCCCAGGTTGATCGAGGCCCGAAGGGTGCCGTGCGGTGCGAGGTCCTTGGCCGTGGCGGCGGTTCCGGTGGTCATGGGGCGGAGTTTAGGCACACCTGGCCCCCTCATGACCGCGACCGGGCCCACACCTAACTCATCGCCGAAGAGCCCCCGTTGATCTTCGCCATGCTGCACACTCCTTGCTGCGCAAGCGAAGCGGTAACACCTGGAGGTGTCATGCTGCAGATCAACACGAGCAAGGTAAGCCGCTGGGACCAGCACGGCCGCGAGCACGTCGTACACGTACAACGAGCGGGCGTCCAGCGCACGATCAGATGCGACACCTGCGGCTGGCGCAAGGCCGCGCAGTTCCTGCCGTGGCTGAAGGCGGAGGAACACCTGGCGGAGGCGCATCAGGCGACGGTGGATCCGACGGAGGCCTAGAGGGGCCTGGAGGGTGTTGTGGACCGGCGGGCGGGTCCCGCGCGTCAGGCCCGCAGGCCCCGCAGCAGCAGGTCCACGACCGCCTCGAACTCCGCCTCGATGCCCGGCTGTTCCCACTCCCGGGCGTAGCACGGGTCGTGGAAGCGGCCGGTGGCGTCGAAGAGTGCGCGGGCCGTGACGGCGGGGGCCGCCGAGGCGAACACCCCGCGCTCGACGCCGTTCTCGATGATCGTGGTGAGCTGGCCGGTCAGGTCGGCGATGTGCCGGTCCACGACCTCGCTGATCTCACCGATCAGCACCATGTACGTGGCGAAGAGCTGCGGATCTTCGCCCGCCTTGTGCCGCTTGGCCGCGAACAGCGCCGCGCACCACGCGCGCAGCCGGGACTCGGGGTCCCGGTCCTCGTCGGCGACGATGCCGGACAGGGCCTCGGACGTGCGGTCCAGCCACCGCTCGGTGACCGCCTCCCGCAGCGCCGCCTTCGTACGGAAGTGGCGGTAGACGCTGCCGTGGCTGACGCCGAGCGCGCGGGCCACGTCCACCACGGTGGCCTTGGCGGGGCCGTGGCGGCGCAGCACGTCCTCGGTGGCTGCGAGGATGCGCTCGGCGGTCAGTGCTTCGGTGGTCTGTGCCATGTCAAAGACCGTACCTTCCGGTACCGTCAGCGCTCGCTGTCGAGGTGTGCCATCTGGGCCGTCGGGTAGCGGTCGCCCGCGGCGGCGTCCGCCGGCACCGCCGCCTCGATGGCGGCCAGGTCGGCGAGGTCCAGCGTCACGTCCAGCGCCCCCAGCGCCTCCGTCAGCCGGACGCGGCTGCGCGCACCGACGAGCGGCACGATGTCCTCGCCCCGGGACAGCACCCAGGCGATCGCGATCTGCGCGACGCTGACACCCTTCTGCTCGGCGATCTTCCGCAGCGCCTCGACGAGCGTGAGGTTGTGCTGGAGGTTCTCGCCCTGGAAGCGGGGGCTCATGGCCCGGAAGTCGTTCGCGGCGAGCTGCCGGTCGGCCGTGAAGTGGCCCGAGATCAGCCCGCGGGACAGCACGCCGTACGCCGTGATGCCGATGCCCAGCTCCCGCGTCGCCGGCAGGATCGCCTCCTCGATGCCGCGCGAGATGAGCGAGTACTCGATCTGGAGGTCCGCGATGGGCGCGGTCGCGGCGGCCCGGCGGATCGTGTCCGCGCCGACCTCGCTCAGGCCGATGTGCCGTACGTGCCCGGCCTCCACCAGCTCGGCGATCGCGCCGACCGTCTCCTCGATCGGTACGCCGGGGTCGACCCGCGCGATCCGGTACACGTCGATGTGGTCCACGCCGAGCCGCTGGAGCGAGTACGCGGCGAAGTTCTTCACCGCGGCCGGGCGGCCGTCGTACCCCGACCAGCCCCCGTCCGGGTCACGCAGCGCACCGAACTTGACGCTGGTCAGCGCCTGCTCGCGACGCGCCGCCGGGGCCGCCCGCAGGGCCTCGCCGATCAGCATCTCGTTGTGACCCATGGCGTAGAAGTCGCCGGTGTCGAGGAGCGTCACGCCCGCTTCCAGGGCAGCGTGGATGGTGGCAATGGACTCGGCGCGGTCGGCGTCGCCGTACAGCGCGGACATGCCCATGCAGCCGAGGCCGAGGGCGGAGACCTGGGGGCCGGTGGTTCCGAGAGTGCGCGTGTGTGTCGTCATGCGACCACCATGACATGACAGCTGACAGATTTCAATATCTGTCAGCTGTCATCTGTTATCTGTCAGCTGCCAGTCGCTCGTCGCCCGCCGGCCATTCGTCATGGAATTTGGTCCAGACCTATTGACGAGAGGTCTGGACCACGAGCACTGTCATGGCTACGACACCTCACCGCACCCCCACCGGGAGGCCTCGCATGATCCGCCGTATGCTCGCCGCCGCACTGACCGCGGCCGCGCTCGTCCCCCTCTCGATCGCCACCGCCCCCACCGCATCCGCGGCCGACACCTGCACCGTCAAGTCCCGCCCGGCCGGCAAAGTGCTCCAGGGCTACTGGGAGAACTGGGACGGCTCGTCCAACGGCGTTCACCCGCCCTTCGGTTGGACCCCGATCACCGACTCCCGCATCGCCGCGCACGGCTACAACGTGGTCAACGCGGCGTTCCCGGTCATCCGCTCCGACGGCACCGCGCTGTGGGAGGACGGGATGGACACGGGTGTGAAGGTCGCGACGCCGGCGGAGATGTGCGCGGCCAAGGCGTCGGGGCAGACGATCCTCTTGTCCATCGGCGGGGCGGCGGCCGGGATCGACCTCAGTTCGTCCACGGTCGCCGACCGTTTCGTCGCGACGATCGTGCCCATCCTGAAGAAGTACAACTTCGACGGGATCGACATCGACATCGAGACGGGCCTCGTAGGCAGCGGCAGCATCGGCCAACTCTCCACGTCGCAGGCCAACCTGGTCCGCATCATCGATGGAGTGCTGTCCCAGATGCCGTCGAACTTCGGGCTGACCATGGCGCCGGAGACCGCGTACGTCACGGGCGGCAGCGTCGCGTACGGCTCGATCTGGGGCGCGTATCTGCCGATCGTCAAGAAGTACGCGGACAACGGGCGCCTGTGGTGGCTGAACATGCAGTACTACAACGGCAGCATGTACGGCTGCTCCGGCGACTCGTACTCCGCGGGCACCGTCCAGGGCTTCACCGCGCAGACCGACTGCCTGAACAAGGGCCTGGTCGTCCAGGGCACCACCATCAAGGTGCCGTACGACAAGCAGGTCCCCGGCCTCCCCGCCCAGTCGGGCGCCGGCGGCGGCTACATGTCACCGAGCCTCGTCTCCCAGGCGTGGAAGCACTACGGCACCAGTCTCAAGGGCCTGATGACCTGGTCGATCAACTGGGACGGCTCGAAGAACTGGACGTTCGGCGACAACGTCAAGGCGCTACAGGGCCGTTGAGCGGCACCAGCACCGCCGGAACACCAGAACACCGGAACACCGGAACACCGGAACACACCTGAACGCGGGAAGCCCCCGGCACCCAGGAGAGGGTGCCGGGGGCTTTCCGAAAAGCCTGACGAGCGAGGTGCGAGGTCAGCAGCCGATCAGACGCGAGGCGAGGTAGCCCTCGATCTGGTCGAGCGAGACGCGCTCCTGCTTCATCGTGTCGCGCTCGCGCACGGTGACCGCGTTGTCGTCGAGCGTGTCGAAGTCGACGGTGACGCAGAACGGGGTGCCGATCTCGTCCTGACGGCGGTAGCGGCGGCCGATGGCGCCGGCGTCGTCGAACTCGATGTTCCAGTGCTGGCGAAGCGCCGTGGCGAGGCCCTTGGCCTTCGGGGAGAGCTCGGGGTTCCTCGACAGGGGAAGAACGGCGACCTTGACCGGCGCCAGGCGCGGGTCGAGGCGCAGCACCGTGCGCTTCTCCATCTTGCCCTTGGCGTTGGGCGCCTCGTCCTCGACGTAGGCGTCCAGCAGGAACGCCAGCATCGCGCGGCCGACACCGGCGGCGGGCTCGATGACGTACGGAGTCCAGCGCTCGCCGGCCTCCTGGTCGAAGTAGGAGAGGTCCTGGCCGGAGGCCTTGGAGTGCGCGCCGAGGTCGTAGTCCGTGCGGTTGGCGACGCCCTCCAGCTCACCCCACTCGTTGCCGCCGAACTGGAAGCGGTACTCGATGTCGGCGGTGCGCTTGGAGTAGTGGGAGAGCTTCTCCTGCGGGTGCTCGAACCAGCGCATGTTCTCTTCGCGCAGACCGAGGCCGGTGTACCAGTTCCAGCGCTCCTGCATCCAGTACTCCTGCCACTTCTCGTCCTCGCCCGGCTTGACGAAGAACTCCATCTCCATCTGCTCGAACTCGCGGGTGCGGAAGATGAAGTTGCCGGGCGTGATCTCGTTGCGGAAGGACTTGCCCATCTGGGCGATGCCGAACGGCGGCTTGCGGCGCGAAGTGGTCTGCACCTGGGCGAAGTTGGTGAAGATGCCCTGCGCGGTCTCGGGGCGCAGGTAGGCGACGGAGCCGCTGTCCTGCGTGGGGCCGAGGTGGGTGGAGAGCAGGCCCGAGAACTGCTTGGGCTCGGTGAAGGTGCCCTTGTTGCCACAGTTGGGGCAGTTGAGGTCCGTGAGGCCGGTCTCCGGGGGGCGGCCGTGCTTGGCCTCGTACGCCTCCTCCAGGTGGTCGGCGCGGTAGCGCTTGTGACAGGAGGTGCACTCGGTGAGCGGGTCGGTGAAGGTCGCGACGTGGCCGGAGGCGACCCAGACCTCGGTGGCCAGGATCACGGAGGAGTCGATACCGACGACGTCCTCACGGGAGGTGACCATGTAGCGCCACCACTGGCGCTTGAGGTTCTCCTTGAGTTCGACGCCGAGCGGCCCGTAGTCCCAGGCGGCGCGCTGTCCGCCGTAGATCTCACTACAGGGGAAAACGAAGCCACGGCGCTTGCTCAGGTTGACGATGGTGTCGATCTTGTCGGCGGCCACGATGCTCTCTTCAGTACGAACGGACGGCGCGAATGCTTCAGGTTACCGGCGCCGCCCACCCCTGTATCAAATCGGTTCACGGACCGGGCCCGGACCGGGTCGCTTGCTCCCGCTTGCTGCCGCTTACCGAGGCCTTACCCAAGGGCTTGTTGACAATCGTTTCCAGATTTGTTGAAAATGACTGTCATGAACGTACGACGACGCCTCATAACCGGGACCGCCGTGGCCGCAGCCACCCTCCTCGGTCTCGGCACCCTTTCCGCCTGCTCGGGCTCCGCCGCGGCCGACGGCAGCAGCGGGAAGCTCGACGTGGTGGCGTCGTTCTACCCCATGGAGTACCTCGCCGAGCAGATCGGCGGGACGCATGTGAACGTCACGACCCTGACCCAGCCCGGTCAGGAACCGCACGACCTGGAGATCAGCGCCCAGCAGACCGCGCAGCTCCAGGAGGCGGACGCCGTCCTCTACCTCAAGAACCTCCAGCCGGCCGTCGACGACGCCGTGGCGCAGTCCGAGGTCAAGGCAAAGATCGACGCCGCGTCGCTGACCACGCTGGAGAAGCACGGCAACGAGGTCGGCGGGCACGCCGCCGAGCACGACGACACCGCGGGCGAGGAGAGCGGCGCCAGCGACCCGCACATCTGGCTCGACCCGGTGAAGTACGCCGAGGTCGCCAAGGGCGTCGGCGCCGCCTTCGAGAAGGCCGACCCGGACAACGCGGCCACGTACAAGAAGAACACCGAAGCGCTGGTCAAGAAGCTGGACGCGCTCAACACCCAGTACAAGGACGGACTGGCGGACACCAAGACCAAGGTCTTCATCACCACCCACGCCGCCTTCGGCTACCTCGCCGAGCGCTACGGCCTGACCGAAGAGGCCATCAACGGCCTGGACCCGGAGTCGGAGCCCAGCGCGAACCGCGTCCAGTCGCTTGAGAAGATGGCCAAGGCCGACGGCGTCACGACGGTGTTCTACGAGACGCTCGTGAGCGACAAGACGGCCAAGACCATCGCCGGTGACACGAACCTGAAGACGGACGTCCTCGACCCGATCGAGGGCATCACCAAGAAGTCCAAGGGAAGCGACTACCTGCAGGTCATGGAGTCGAACCTGAAGGCGCTACAGACGGCTCTCGGCGCCAAGTGAGCCAAGTGAGCCAAGTGATCAGCTTGTCAGCATGGAGGACCTCGTGAGCGAGCCCGTGATATCCCTGCGCGGCGTGACCGCCGAGCTGGGCTCGCGCCCGGTCCTGCGCGGCATCGACCTCACCGTGCACCGCGGCGAGGTCGTCGCGCTGCTCGGCGCCAACGGCTCCGGCAAGTCGACGGCCATTCGCAGCGTCATCGGCCAAGTCCCGGTCAGCGGCGGCGAGATCGAAATCTTCGGCACCCCGCGCCGCCGTTTCCGGGACTGGAAGCGTGTGGGGTACGTCCCGCAGCGCACCACCGCCGCGGGCGGCGTGCCCGCGACGGTGACCGAGATCGTGGTCTCCGGCCGGCTCTCCCGCGCCCGCTTCGGCGTGTTGCGCAAGGCCGACCACGAGGCGGTCGGGAAGGCCCTCGAACTCGTCGGCCTGGCGGACCGCGCGAAGGACTCCGTCAACGCCCTCTCCGGCGGCCAGCACCAGCGCGTCCTCATCGCCCGCGCCCTCGCCTCCGAACCCGAGCTGCTGATCATGGACGAGCCGATGGCCGGCGTCGACCTGGCCAGCCAGGAAGTCCTGGCGGCGACGCTGCGCGAGCAGGTCGCCCAGGGCACCTCCGTCCTCCTCGTCCTGCACGAGCTGGGCCCCCTGGAGCCGCTGATCGACCGCGCGGTCGTCCTGCGCGACGGCTGCGTCCTGCACGACGGCCCGCCCCCGCGGGCGGTCGGCCAGCACGCGCTGCCCGGCCACGACCACGTACACCCGCACGCGGCTCACGACGCCGAACCGATCCGGACGGGACTGCTGAGCTGATGACCCTCCTCAACTACGAATTCATGCAGCGAGCCCTGCTCGCCGCCGTTCTCGTGGGCATCACCGCGCCCGCCATCGGCATCTACCTCGTGCAGCGCCGCCAGGCCCTGATCGGCGACGGAATCGGCCACGTGGCGATGACGGGAGTCGGCCTCGGCTTCCTGCTGTCCTGGTCCCCGGTGTGGATGGCCACACTCGTCGCCGTGCTCGGCGCCGTCCTCATGGAGCTGATCCGCTGGTACGGCAAGACGCGCGGCGACATCGCCCTCGCGATGCTCTTCTACGGCGGTATGGCGGGCGGCGTGATGCTGATCAACCTCGCGCCGGGCGGCAGCAACGCCAATCTCATGTCGTACCTCTTCGGCTCGCTCACGACGGTCTCGCAGGAGGACGTGACGACGATCTCCCTGCTGGCGGGCTTCGTCGTGCTCGTCACCGTCGGTCTGCGCCGGCAGCTGTTCGCGGTCAGCCAGGACGAGGAGTTCGCGCGGGTGACCGGGCTGCCGGTGCGCGCCCTGAACCTGCTCACGGCGGTCACGGCGGCCGTCACCGTCACGGTCGCCATGCGGATCGTCGGTCTGCTGCTGGTCTCCGCCCTCATGGTGGTGCCGGTCGCGGCCGCGCAGCAGCTCAGCAGGAGCTTCGCCGCCACCTTCGCCATCGCGGTGGCGATCGGGGTGAGCGTGACCATCGGCGGCACGGTGACCACGTACTACGTGGATGTGCCGCCCGGCGCGACGATCGTGCTGCTGGCCATCGGCGCGTTCATGGTGCTGACCGCGCTGGCGACGCCGCTCGCCCGGCGCCGGGCCCGGGCCGCAGCACTGGCGCAGGCCGCCGGGGACCCGGCAGAGTGCGCGATTCCGGCCAGCCGGGGCCAGGAGAGGAAAGTCGGCGTCTGACCACCCACAGCCCGGGCTGGCACAATGGCCGGGCAAGGGCAGACGCACGCGAGGAGGCAACGGTGACAACCGCTGGATCGCCCGTTCGGGGCCGTTCCACCCGGCAGCGCACCGCCGTGGCGGCGGCGCTCGACGAGGTGGACGAGTTCCGCAGCGCGCAGGAGCTCCACGACATGCTCAAGCACAAGGGCGACTCCGTCGGGCTCACCACGGTGTACCGCACGCTGCAGTCCCTCGCCGACGCCGGCGAGGTCGACGTGCTGCGCACCTCCGACGGCGAGTCCGTCTACCGCCGCTGCTCCACCGGCGAGCACCACCACCACCTCGTCTGCCGCGTCTGCGGCAAGGCCGTCGAGGTCGAGGGCCCGGCCGTCGAGAAGTGGGCGGAGGCCATCGCCTCCGAGCACGGCTATGTGAACGTGGCGCACACGGTGGAGATCTTCGGTACGTGCGCGGAGTGCGCGGCGGCGAAGGGCTGAGGGATCACACGCGGGTCAGGTTGCGGTCCAGGAGCGTCCGCAACCGATCCACGTCCGCGGGGGCGGCCAGGGCACGCTTGGGCAGCATGGTGAAGGCGACGGCGTTCTTGTCGGGGCTGAGCATGACGAAGACGTCCGCCGTCTCCCGGTAGCGGGGCTGCGCGGACCAGTTGACCGACGCCGTGGTGTTGTCGCTGATCACCGTCGCCCCGGTGTCCGTCACGGTCACGCGGAAGGTGCCCAGGCGCTCCGCGAAGCGGTGGAACTGGCGTGCCTGGAGCCACGGCGTGAGCAGGATCAGGATGCCGTAGACGAATATCCCGACGTACAGCGGGAACGGCGCCGCCTTACCTCCGGACATCTGGAACGCGATCTGCAGGGCGAGCAGGACGGCGAAGCAGCCAAGAATCCAGAACTGCCTTCGGCTCGCCCGGCTGACGCCTCGGCGCGCTCGCAGCGCCGACGCGAAATCCGCGACGGTCGGCCGGTACTCCAGCTCGACCGCGTCCGCCCCCCGCAACTCCTGCTGCCCCGCACCCTGGTCCTCGACCACGGCCCCTCCCCAGTTCAGTGGTGATGAGCCGTGATCGTAGCGGCAGGGTCCGACAGCGCCGCTCGGGGCCCGGGGACTACGAACCGTCGCCCTGCATGTCCCGCTCCATGGCGAGCAGTTGCTCGTTCGGAACCGCCCCGCCGAAGCGCCGGTCGCGCTGCGCGTACTCGACGCACGCGCGCCACAGGTCACGCCGGTCGAAGTCCGGCCACAGCACGTTCTGGAAGACCATCTCGGCGTAGGCGCTCTGCCAGAGCAGGTAGTTGGAGGTGCGCTGCTCGCCGCTCGGCCGCAGGAACAGGTCCACGTCCGGCATGTCCGGGTAGTAGAGGTACTTCGCGAAGGTCTTCTCGGTGACCTTCGACGGGTCGAGCCGTCCCGCCTTCACGTCCTCCGCCAGGGCCAGCGCGGCATCGGCGATCTCGGCGCGACCCCCGTAGTTCATGCAGAAGTACAGCGTCAGCCGATCGTTGCCCTTGGTCTGCTCCTGGGCGACCTGAAGCTCCTTGGCCACCGACTTCCACAGCTTGGGCATCCGGCCCACCCAGCGGACCCGGATGCCGAGTTCGTCGAGCTGGTCGCGGGTCTTGCGGATGAAGTCACGGTTGAAGTTCATCAGGAAGCGCACTTCGTCGGGCGAGCGCTTCCAGTTCTCGGTCGAGAAGGCGTACAGCGAGATGGCGCCGACCCCCATCTCGATCGCGCCCTGCAACACGTCGAGGACCCGCTCGGCACCAACCTTGTGCCCCTCGGTACGCGGCAGCCCACGGTCCTTGGCCCAGCGTCCGTTCCCGTCCATGACGATCGCCACATGGTTCGGCACCAGCTCACCGGGGAGCTTCGGCGCGCGGGCACCGGACGGGTGCGGTTCCGGCGTCCTGTACTCGCGGCGCTGGCGTCCCAGGATCCCGCGTACAACCATGTGCTTCTCGTCTCCTCGGTTCTCTTACGTCTCGGTTCTCTGACGTCTCGGTTCTCTGACGTCTCGGTTCTCTGACGTCTCGGTTCTCTGACGTCTATTTCTCTACGTACCGCAGAGAGCGCAGCCCGCGCTCCAGATGCCAGTGCAGATAGGCCGACACCAGCCCGCTGCCCTCCCTGACGTGCCGCGGCTCGCACGCGTCCGCGGTCTCCCAGTCTCCCGTCAGCAGCGCGCCGAGCAGTTCGAGGGCCTGCGCCGAGGGTACGACGCTGCCGGGCACCCGGCAGTCGACGCAGACGGAACCTCCCGCCGCGACCGAGAAGAACCGATTCGGTCCCGGCATCCCGCACTTCGCGCAGGCGCTGAAACTGGGCGCGTAGCCGTTCACGGCGAGGGAGCGCAGCAGGAAGGCGTCGAGGATGAGATGCGGCTCGTGCTCACCCTGGGCGAGGGTGCGGAGCCCGCCGACCAGCAGCAGATACTGCTGCACGGCGGGCTCCCCCTCATGATCGGTGAACCGCTCGGCGGTCTCCAGCATGGCGGTACCGGCCGTGTACTTGGCGTAATCGGTCACGATCCCGCCACCGTACGGAGCGATCGTCTCGCTCTGCGTGCACAGCGGCAGCCCGCGCCCGATCAGCTCACTCCCCCGCGCGAAGAACTGCACATCCACGTGCGAGAAGGGCTCCAGCCGCGCCCCGAACTTGGACTTGGTCCGCCGGACACCCCGGGCTACGGCCCGTACGCGCCCGTGACCGCGCGTGAGCAGCGTGATGATCCGGTCCGCCTCACCCAGCTTCTGGGTGCGCAGCACGATGCCGTCGTCGCGGAACAGACTCATGCCGTCCATTCTCGCCTACGGCGGCGGCGCCCCGGCCCGGATGGGCGGCTTTGGGCCGGGCCCCCTTCAAGGCACCTCGCCACGACTTCGTGCGTTGGCGTACGCGGTCGCCGCGCTGAGACGTTCCGATGCCGTGGCTCGCCGGACGGCGCCCGGCTCGCAGTCCCACTCCTTGCCACCGCCGAGCGGTCTCAGCTGTACGTACGGCCCCTCGTGCCCCATGACCATGCCCACCTTCCCTGTACGAGTGTCGACGGCGTACGAGCCGATCGGCAGCTTCACCGCAGGGCCGCCACGAGCCGGGCGGCGACCTCGACGGAACAGCCACCCAATTCGACGAGCGGACAGGGGGCCTCGCGCGCCAAACTCGCCGGGTCGATCCGCAGTGACGGCAACGTAATTCCGGCGTGGGCGAGCGCCGCCCGCAATTCCTTCACAATTTCCTCCGCCTCCTCGACGCAGTGCGCCGAGTGTCGTCCCCCGAGTGGTACCTGTACTTCCCTCACCCTGCTCCCCTTTCCCTTTGGGTTTCACGCTTTGCATCTCCATCGTGACGCTCTGCACCTACACTCGGCAGGAGTCTGCCCTCTACAAGTGCGGCGCAGCGTAAGGGGGTTGGCCTGTGGCCAACGGTTCGCGGCAGGCGGCGTGGGAGTTCTTCGGCACCGAGCTGAAACGGAGGCGGGAGGACGCCGGTTTCACTCAGGTCGAGTTAGGGGCGCGGGTTTTCGTCTCCGGGGGTTACATCGGACAGTTCGAACAGGCCATTCGGAAACCCCAGTTGGATGTGGCACAACGGATCGATCAGCTCCTACAAAGCGGAGGCTTTTTCGAGCGGATGTGGCGCAAGCTGATCGATGACAAGCGGTACGCGGATTATTTCGCGGAGGTGGTGGAGCTTGAGCGGACGGCGACGAAGATTGCCGAGTTCGCTCCGACGCTTGTGCCGGGGTTGTTGCAGACGGCTGCGTACACGCGGGCGGTGACGCTGGCGAGCAACCCGTTCGCCACCGACGCCCACATCGAGGAGAAGGTGACGGCTCGCATGGAGCGGGCGCAGATCCTGGACGACGCTACACGGCCCGTGTATTGGGTGATCCTGCACGAGCAGGTGCTGCGTATTCCGGTCGGCAGCAGGGCTTTGATGGCTCAGCAGCTGGAGCACATCGCGGAGCTGGTGCGGCAGAAGAAGATGCTGGTGCAGGTGTTGCCGACCTCGGCGGGGGCGTACCCCCTCATGGGCCGGATGGCCAGGCTCTTCGAGTTCGAGGACGCACCGCCAACTGCCTATACAGAGGCCGTGTATTCGGGGAACCTGCTCGACGATCCAGCCCTAGTGAAGCGCGTACAGGGGGCATACGATCTGCTCAGGGCTGCCGCACTGTCGCCGGAGGCATCCCTGGCCCTGCTCGAATCGGCGGCGGAGGACTACAGACGATGCGCGAGTACGACCTGAGCACCGCTCAGTGGCGCAAGAGCACCTACAGCGACGACAACGGGGGCGATTGCGTCGAAGTAGCCGACGGAGTCCCCGGCATCGTCCCCGTGCGTGACAGCAAGGTCCAGGCCGGCCCCGTACTCCTGATCAGTCCTGCCGCCTGGGCGGAGTTCATCGGCACCGTAGGGGAGTAACCCCTCCCCCTGTTCTCAAGTGACCGTCGGGACCGCCCGCTTCTTGGCAGTGTCGTGCTTCCGCGCCCCGAGTAAAGGGCGCTACGCGTCGGCTGCGCCGATTCCGCTTCGCTCCACCCTTGACTCGGGGCGCTCCAGCACGGGTAAGAAGCGAGCGGGCGGCCTGGAGAGGCGGGGGTCTGAGGTGGGTGCCCGGCAGCGCGAGGTGCCCAGTCACCCGGCGGAGGGGGCGCGTCAGCGCCTCGGGGGCACGCCGGGTGGGCTAAGCGACGACCGGCCGGTGGGCGGGCGGGCGGGCGGGCGGGTCGCGCTCCGGACGTCGGCGGGACAGGCGCCGAGGGGCGACGAGATGCCGGGACCGTGATTGGCATTTCCGTCCCACCCGCTTGAAGGCAAGGGCAGGCGCCGCAAGGGCCCCGTCACCGAGCCGTGGAACGGAAATGCCAATCGCGTGCCGAAGCGGCCCGGCGCCACCCAGCCCGCTCGCCGTCAGCCGCCCCGCCGCCCACTCACCGTCAGCCGCTGAGCAGACCTGGCGTGCCCCCGGTCGGTGGAAGCGCCGGAAGCGCCGCCCCACTCACCGCTCGCCGCTAAGCCCACCCTGCGTGCTGGCGAGGCGCGACCGCGCTTCGGCGGCCCGGGGGTGACTGGTTACCCCCGGGCGCCGGGGGCCTACCTGGGAACCCCTTGCTTCCGGGCCGCTCGCTCGCTTCTCACCCGTGCTGGAGTGGTCCGAGTCAAGGGTGGAGCGAAGCGGAATCGGCGTAGCCGACGCGTAGCGCAGCGGAGCGCCCTTTACTCGGGGCGCGGAAGCACGACACTGGCCAAGAAGCGGGCGGTCCCACCAGCACCTCACGAATGGGCCCGAGCACGAGCACCCCGCCTGTGCGTCGCGCGGATCAGGACGCTGACCAGGACCGCGAGGTCGGCGGCACCGGCGGGGTCGTCCGCGTAGCGCGTGGTCTGCAAGGGGCCGACCTGGTCCAGCCGTACTCCCTCCAGGTCGAGGACGTACGCGAGGGTCAGCAGCGCCAGGCGGGCGTTGCCGTCGGGGAACGGGTGAAAGAAGGCGACGTCGAGGTAGGCCCTGGCCGCGCGGGCGGCGACGGGGACCTCGGGGTCAGTGCTCTGGCGCAGGCAGGCGGCGAAGTCCTGCCGGGTGTGCGGGGTGAGCGCATAGCGTTCGCGGCCGCCTTTGGCGAAGGCGTCGCCCTGGCGGAACCGCACATCGGGCACGCCCAGGGCCAGCCGCTGCCAGCTCGCCATCAGGTCGATGGTGAGAGGTCGCTTCCGGGCGGCATCGACACGGGACCGTGCCACCGCCGCGAGAAGCCTGTCGGCGCGAGCCGCATCCCGGGCGCGCACCGTCTCGTCGAACCAGGTGGCGAGCCCGTCCACCGCCGCCCGTACAGGGGACGGAGTCTCCCCCCGCACGGCAAACGAAGCGGCCCAGTCGACCTGCTCCCTGACCTCGCACCAGACGGCCAGCGAGTCGGCAGCCTCAGTAGTCACGGTACGGCCGCCGTCCCGTCAACCCCACCGCGAGATCCTCGCCCACCGTGTCGACCAGGACCAGGGACGGTCTCGTCCAGCTCTTGAACCGGCCGCCGATCGCCGCGTCGACCGCGCGTTCCGCGTCCTCCGGTTCCATGCCCGTGGAAGCGAGGAACCACTTCAGCACCGTACGGCAGAGCCCGTACCAGCCGCATTCGGCGCCCGTGCGGTCCACGACGAGGGTGACCAGGCGGGTCGCCGCGCGTTCCAGGTGCCAGCTGCGGTCCTCGGGGTCCGCGTCGGCGGGCGGTGCCAGGAGCGCGAACTTCTCGGCCAACTCCTCCAGCCAGTCGCGCCATTCGAGCAGCGAGGCGACGACCTTGGCGGCCGTGGTCTCCGGTTCGCCCACCGAGTGGGAGACACAGCACCAGCTGGCGACGACCCCGCCGCCACCGCCCTCTCCGATCGCCCAGCTCCACCCGAAGACCCACCGGCCATAGCGGTCCATCAGGAGCCGGGTCGCGGCATCGGTGAAGCGGTACCCCGCCTCCCATCCGACCTCGGAACGCGGACCCGGCACCATCGCGGCGATCAGCGCGACGAGCTCGGCTTCCTCCTCCCCGTCGTCGGTCCACACGAAGGGATTCCGTACGGGGTCCATCTCGGACCAGGGCGACTGCCAGGCCCTGCTCACCTCTTGGTCCAAAGCCGTGGTGTTCCTCCAGAACCGGTCGTTGCGGGACAACTGGCCGATCGTGCCGCACGCGTGAGGCGTTGTCATGCGAAATTCCGGGCCCGGACCGGACCTTGACAGGGCATCAGACCAGAGTTCTAAAGTACTAGGTAACTAGATGTATGGAGGAACTGGTGATCGAGTTTCACCTGGAGGACCGGTCGGGGGTGTCGCCGTACATGCAGCTGGTTCGCCAGGTACGGCAGGCGTTGCGGCTGGGGCTGATGCGGGAGGGGGATCAGTTGCCGACGGTCAAGGAAGTGGTGGCACGGCTGGCGATCAACCCGAACACCGTGCTGAAGGCGTACCGGGAGCTGGAGCACGAAGGGCTGGTCGCGGCGCGGCCGGGGGTGGGGACCTTCGTGACGGCGACGCTCGCCGACGCCTCGCTCGCCGCGCACGGGCCGCTGCGTCAGGACCTGCGGCGCTGGCTGGCCAAGGCCCGCAGGGCCGGTCTCGACGACGAGAGCATCGAGGCGCTGTTCATGACCACCTTTCGGACCGCCGCTCAGGAGGACATAGCGTGACGACCATCCTGAAGGCCCAGGGACTGGGCAAGAAGTACGGGCGGCGGTGGGCACTCACCGACTGCACGCTCGACATACCGGCCGGGCACGTCGTCGGACTGGTCGGCCCCAACGGGGCGGGAAAGACCACGCTGTTGAAGCTGGCCTGTGGTCAGCTCGCACCGACGGCGGGCAGCATCGAGGTGCTCGGCGGCACTCCCGGGTCCAGCACGGCGCAGCTCGCCAGGGTCGGGTTCGTCGCCCAGAACACCCCCACCTACGCCGGGCTGACCATCGCCGACCATCTGAAACTGGGCGCCAAGCTGAACCCCGGATGGGACGACACCCTGGCGCGGGAGCGGATCGCCCGGCTCCGCCTCGATCCCACCCAGCGGGCGGGCAAGCTCTCGGGCGGTCAGCGCGCCCAGCTCGCCCTCACCCTCGGTGTCGCCAAGCGGCCCGAGCTGCTGATCCTCGACGAGCCGGTCGCCGCGCTCGACCCGCTCGCCCGGCGCGAGTTCCTGCAAGGGCTGATGGAGGCCGCCGTCGAACAGGAACTGAGCGTGGTGCTCTCCTCCCATCTGGTCTCCGACCTGGAACGGGCCTGCGACTACCTGATCGTGCTCGTCGACTCCCGGGTCCGGGTGGCCGGAGAGGTCGACGAGCTGCTGGCCACCCACCACCGGCTCACCGGCCCGCGCCGCGACCCCGCCCGGCTCCCCGCCGACCAGCACGTCATCACCGCCAGCCACACCGACCGGCAGACCACCCTTCTCGTCCGTACCGATGCCCCGATCCACGACCCGTCCTGGACGGTCAGCCAGATCGGCCTCGAAGACCTCGTCCTGGCCTATATGCACGAGCCCGCCGACACCGGCCACCGCCCCGTACTGGAGGTCCAGCGATGACCTGGCTGACCTGGCGTCAGTTCCGCGCCGCCGCCGCGATGATGGGCGCCGCGCTCGTCGTGCTCGCCGCCGCCCTGGCCTTCACCGGCCCGGGTGTCGCCGACGACTACTCGACCGGGATCGCCGCCTGCACCGCCCAGACCGACGGCTGCGCGTCCTTCCTCGACCGGTTCTTCCAGCAGCATCAGACCGGCTTCCTCGCGGTCACCGCCGCCGTACTGCTCCTGCCCGCCGTCATCGGGCTCTTCTGGGGCGCGCCGCTGATCACCCGCGAACTGGAGTCAGACACCCACCAGTTGGTGTGGAACCAGAGCATCACCCGCACCCGCTGGCTGAGCGCGAAGCTCGCCCTCACCGGCCTGGCCTCCATGATCGCCGCGGGGCTGGTCACCCTCGCGGTGACCTGGTGGTCCGGCCCCATCGACAAGGCCGCGGGCGTCTCGGACTTCCCGCGGCTGGGGCCGGTGGTGTTCGACGCGCGCGGCATCGTCCCCATCGGATACGCGGCCTTCGCCTTCACCCTCGGCGTGGTCGTCGGCATGCTCGTCCGCCGCACCCTGCCCGCCATGGCCATCACCCTGGCCGTCTTCCTCGCCCTCCAGATCGCCATGCCACTGCTGGTCCGGCCGCACCTGTTCACCCCCAGCCACGCGACCGTCAAGATCAGTTCCGCGAACGTGGACGGCCTGTCGATCCGCCGTAAGGGCGGGCCGATCACGCTGACCATGTTGTCGAAGGCGCCCGACGAGGGTGCCTGGATCCTGTCCAGCCGGCTCATCGACGCGAAGGGCCGCACGGTGCACGGCAGTCTCCCCCTGTCCTCGGCCAGCGGCCCGTGCGCACCGGGCGGGTCCCCCGCCGACGCGGCCAAGACGTGCTTCGCCGAGATCAACCGCCTCGGCTACCGGCAAGAGGTGACCTACCACTCCTCCAAGCGCTTCTGGGACTTCCAGTGGGCCGAGACCGGCATCTTCCTCGGACTGACGGCGGGCCTGGCCGGGGGCTGCTTCTGGTGGATCCGCCGCCGCCAGATCTGACCGTCACCCCCTCCCGGGGGCACTCCTGGGGGCACTTTGGGGAGCACGGTGGGGGGCACGGTGGGGGGACACCAGCCCCGCCTCGTACGCGATGATCACCAGCTGCACCCGGTCACGCGCGTCCAGCTTCGACAGCAGCCGGGTGAGATACGTCTTCGCCGTGGCCACGCTGATGAAGAGCTCTTCGGCTATCTCGGTGTTGGACAGCCCCGTACCGACGAGCGTCAGCACCTCGCGTTCACGGTCGGTGATCGCGGTCAACTGCCGTCGCTTTCGCGGCTGTTCGGGACGGGCGGCGGTGAAGTCCTGGATCAGGCGACGGGTGACGCTGGGGGCGATCAGGGCGTCACCGGCCGCCACGACGCGGATCGCCGCGAGGATGTCGTCCAGCGCCATGTCCTTCACCAGGAAGCCGGACGCGCCCGCGCGCAGCGCCCCGTACACGTAATCGTCGTCGTCGAAGGTGGTGAGGACGACGATCTTCGTCTCGCCGCCGCCCTCGGTGATCCTGCGCGTCGCCTCGATGCCGTCCACGCCCGGCATGCGGATGTCCATCACCACCACGTCGGGGGCGAGTTGCCCGGCGAGGGCCACGGCCTCCTCGCCGTTCGCGGCCTCGCCGACCACCTCCACGTCCTCGATGTCGGCGATGACCATCCGCAGGGCCGTACGGATGAGCTGCTGGTCGTCGGCCAGGACCACGCGGATCGTCATCACGCGGCCGCCGCGGCCGTCGCCGGGACGGGGAGGCGGGCCGTCACCCGGAAGCCGCCCTCGGGGCGCGGCCCGGCCGTGAACTCGCCGTGCAGCAAGGTCACTCGCTCGCGCATGCCGATGAGGCCGAAGCCGGTGTCCGTGGACGTTCCCCGGCCGCGGCCGGAGTCGGTGATGTCGACGGCCACGTCCTCGTCCCCGTAGTCGACGGTCACCCGGCAGGTGGCCGTGCCCGCGTGGCGTACGACGTTGGTGATCGACTCCTGGACGATGCGGAACGCGGACAGGTCGATGTCCGGCGGGAGTTGGCGCCGTTCGCCCCGCCAGCGGACGTCCACGCGCACCCCCGCGGCGGTCGTCGCGGCGGCCAGCCGGTCGAGGTCGGCGAGCCCCTCGGCGGGACGCAACTGGGCGGCCTCCGGGACATGGGCCGCCCGGCCCTGGTCCGCCTGCCGCAGCGCCACCAGCATGCGGCGCAGCCCCGCGAGGGTCTCCCGGCCCGCCGTCTCCACCGCCGTCATAGCCTCGCGCGCGGCGTCCGGCTGGGTGTGTACGACGCGGGCCGCCGCGCCCGCCTGGAGGGCGATGATGCCGATGCTGTGGGCGACCATGTCGTGCATCTCCCGGGCGATACGCAGGCGTTCGTCGATGACGGCCTGGCCGGCGGCCTGGACGCGCAGCTTCTCGGCGTAGGCGCGGGTGCGGTGGGCGGCGTCGCCCAGCAGCCAGGCGACGACGGCCGTCAGCGCGACGGCGAGCTCGTCCGACACGCCTATGCCCCAGCCGCGCAGCAGCCGTACGGTCAGCCAGGCCACCAGGACGCCGAGCGCCATCGAGACCGCGGTGACGCCCGTACGGCGCGAGTGGGCGGCGGCGATGAAATAGAGGGCGACGTCGACCGCGAGGAACTGCGACAGCTGGATCGCCCCCACGGCCAGGTTCGTCGTCGCGAAGCCGGCCGCCGTGAGCAGCAGGGCGAGGGCGGTCAGCGGCCGGCGCGACAGCAGCCGGCTGCCCGCCAGCGCCAGCGCGGTGGCCAGCGCGAGGATCACGAGGCCGTCCCACCGGTAGAACTGGACGGCGACCTGATACTGGGCCGCCTCCTCGCCGGGCAGCCTGATGCGCGCGAGGAACGTGAACACGGCGGTCGCACACCAGGTCAGGGCCACCCAGGCACCCGGCGGCACGCGCTTGAGCAGGGGAAGCGGCGGCGTGACATGCATGCGCCGATCGTAGGCTCGCGCCACCGGCACGGCATCGGCCCGCGGATGTACACCCCGGGTCGACACCCGCTCCGGGGGATTGTCCGCGCCGGGCCGATGTCCTTGACCCGTCCCCGGCGAGACGGTGTTCCGCGTGATCGAAGTCAACGAACTGACCAAGCGCTATGGACCCACCACGGCGGTCCGTAACCTCTCCTTCAGCGTGCGCCCGGGGCATGTCACCGGGTTCCTCGGCCCGAACGGCGCGGGCAAGACGACGACCCTGCGCATGCTCCTCGGCCTGATCGCCCCGACCGGCGGAACCGCCACCCTCGACGGCCGCCCCTTCCGGGACCTGCCGCGCGGGCTGCGCCATGTCGGCGCACTGCTCGACGCGGGTGATGTGCACGGCGGCCGCAGCGCGCGGGCCCATCTGGCGGCCCTCGCCCGCAGCAACCGGATCCCGTACGGCCGGGTGGACGAGGTGCTGGAGGAGGTCGGGCTGACGGGTGCGGCGGCCCGACGTCGTGTCGACGGCTTCTCCCTCGGAATGAAGCAACGCCTCGGTATCGCGACGGCGTTGCTCGGCGACCCGCCGGTCCTGATGTTCGATGAACCGCTCAACGGTCTCGACCCGGAAGGTGTGTTGTGGGTACGCGGGCTGTTCCGGCGACTCGCCGCCGAGGGCCGTACGGTCTTCGTCTCCAGCCACCTGATGTCCGAAATGGAGAACACCGCCGACCAGTTGATCGTCATCGGACGGGGTGAACTGATCGCCGCGGAGAGCGTGACCGCGTTCGCGGCGCGCGGCACGCGGCTCACCGTGACCGTACGCACGCCGGACACCGACCGGCTGGCGGCCGTGCTGTCCGCCGAGGGCGCCGCCGTGGCGCCGTACGACGACCGCACCCTGAAGGTGACGGCGCTGAGCGCCGCGCGCATCGGCGAACTCGCCTTCCAGCACCGCGTCCTGCTCGAAGAACTGACCCCGCAGGCGGCCTCGCTGGAGGCGGCCTTCATGGAACTGACCGCCGACAGCGCCGAATTCCTCGCCGGAGACGCCCGATGACGACCACGACACCCATGGCGACCCTCGCCCCGCCCGCTCCCCGCTTCACGGACCTCCTGGCCGCCGAGTGGATCAAGCTGCGATCCCTGCGCTCGACGTACTGGGCGCTCGGCACCGGCGCGCTGGCGGTCATCGCCTTCAACGCGAACGCGGCTCGGGTCGACGCGGCCGACTTCCCCAGGTTCAACGGCCAAATGCGGGACCACATCGGCCAGTTGGCCCTGCGCGACGCCTTCTCCGACGGATCGGCGTTGATGCTGATCCTCGCGGTGGCGAGCGTCGGCGCGATCACGATCGTCGGCGAGTACTCGACGGGCCTCGTCCGTACGACGTTCGCGGCGGTTCCGGACCGCCGCGCCCTGATGGCGGCGAAGGTGACCCTGGTGACCGCGGTCATGACGGTCTACGGCGCGCTCGTCGCGGGCGCCTCCTTCGCCTCGACCCAGGCCATCCTCGACACCCGCGACGTCGGTGTCCCGCTCTCCTACCCCGGCGCCCTCCGCGTCATCGCCGCCTCCGCGCTCCTCGCCCCGGTCTGCGCCCTCGCGGGCATGGCCCTGGGCGCCGTGATCCGGCACAGCGCGACGACGATGGTCGCCACCACCGCCGTACTCCTCCTGATCCCCAGCTTCATCACCGACCGCTACCAGTGGACGGCCGCGGTGCGGCACGCCCAGCCCATCAACGCCTGGACCCGCCTCGCCGACATCGCCTTCGGCCACGACCCCTTCACCCTGGTCCCGCCCCATCCGGCGACGGTCACGGGCGCCTGGATCACCTTCGCCGCATGGGCGGCGGTCTCGGCGGTCGTCGCCGTCGTGGCGGTGGACCGCCGGGACGTTTGACCCGTACCCCGTACGCCGTCAACAGCTTGTGGACGGGGGTGCGTTGTGCCAGCGTGCTGCCGCATGAGCGACGATCAAGAACGGGATACGACGCTGGCGCGGGCGATCGGGCTACGCGAGCGCGGCTCGGCGGCCGAGGCCCGTCCACTGCTGCTGACCCTGTCCGACCGGCATCCGGCGGACACCGAGATCGCGTACCAGACCGCCTGGGTCCACGACGTCCTCGGCCTGGAGGCGGAGGCGGTCCCGTTCTATGAACGAGCCCTGGCAGGAGAGGGGTTGTCGGCCGAGGATCGCCACGGCGCGTTTCTGGGCCTGGGTAGCACTTACCGCGTCCTGGGGCGCCACGAAGAGGCGGTGACGTGTCTGCGCCGCGGCCTGGAGGAGTTCCCCGGGGACCCGGCCCTGCGGTCGTTCCTGGCCATGGCCCTGTACAACGTCGGGGAGTCCCGAGAAGCCGTACGGACCCTGCTGGAGGTCGTGGCAGCCACCAGCGCCGACACCCGCGTACAGAGGTATCGGCGGGCGATCGAGCACTACGCGGGGGATCTGGACGCGGTGGAGGGCTACTAGGCGGCTTCGCGTCCACCACCGTCAGGCCGGCCGATGCTGAGTCAGCATTTCAGCGTACGTGGCCATGAGGCTGGGGCCGATCTGTTGCGTTGCCGCTGAGCGGAGCGCCTCGTTCGCGAAAACGAACGTTGGGGTTGACGCCTCATCCCGGTGCGGCCCCTTCCAGGACGGCGCGCAAGCGCGCGGCGAGCGGCAACTCCGACGGAGGGCCCGCGGAAGCCACCGGGGAGAACGTTTAGGGGCGTGCCGCGAACGCGTCCATGAGCGTGTCGATTCTGAGGCGCAGGTCCGCGGAAGTGGCGCCGGTGAGGGCGACGGAGACCTCGTTGCCGCCGCGTGTGTTGGCGAGGCGGACGTTCAGGGAGTGCAGGGAGCTGTCCAAGGGGTAGCTGTACCAGGCGTCCGGGGTCTCGTCGTCGGTCGTTTCGAGGCCGATAGAGACGGTTTCCCAGTCCGTTTCGTCGAACCACATGCTGTTGTAGCGGGCCAGGAGTTCGAGGAAGGAGCGGAGGTGAGGGCGCCAGATCCAGCCCCTCATCTCGTCCGACTCGGTTTCCGGGTCGGACACTTCGGCCTCGGGGCCGTTCCCGTCCGCCGGGGCGATGGCGGTCATGCGAAGGCCCGCGCTCACCGCGTGACGGTCCCTGATGGTGGTCCTCAGATGCGCCCAGAGATCGAGCTGGCGGCAAGCGGTGGCGGGATCGTACGCGGCCGTCGGCAGTTGCGGGATGCGTTTGCGGCCGGTTTCATCGAGGCGGTAGGGAACGTCGAACGCCGTTTCCCAGCGGGTGAGTTCGGGGCTGAAACGTTCCTCGGCCTCGTCCGCGCCGACTCCGAAATACCGGGCGATCTCCTCCCAGGAACTGCCGCGCTCCCGCTCGTAGACGACGGCCCGCACCAGCGTCCGCTCGGCGGACGCGACGAGCTGCGCCGCCTCGCTGACCCGGCCGCCGGGACCGCAGTACGCGTCGTGTCGCGTGATGACCAGTTCACCGGCGGATCCGGCGATGCCGTACGCGGCCTGACTGAGCACGAGGCGGGCCAGTGCCTCTCGGGAGTAGGCGCGGCGGTCGTCGTCGTACGGGGTCGTCTCGGGGTGGGGCACGCGGCTCAGGGTTCCACAGGCCCGCGCACATGGCGTACCGAATTTTCGGCGGACGGGCTTCACTGATGTGTCCGTGGATCTGCATCCGGAGAGCGGCGGACTCCGGTTCCGCGGCAGGCGGCCCTAGGCTCACTCGTCGGCGGTGAAGCGGCGGACGTATCTCCGCTGCCACGGCGTCTCCACCGCGTGCCGGTCGTAGTGGCGGCGTACGAAGTCCACCGCCTCCCCCGGCGGTACTCCGTCGAGGACGGCGAGGCAGGCCAGGGCCGTGCCGGTGCGTCCCCGGCCTCCGCCGCAGGCGAGCTCGACGCGGTCGGCGGGCGCCCGCTTCCATGCCTCGGCGAGGACCGCGCGGGCCTCGCCCCGGTCGGCGGGCAGCCTGAAGTCCGGCCAGCGCAGCCAGTGGTATTCCCACGGGACTTGGGACGGCGGCTTGCCGAGCAGGTACACGGCGTACGTCGGCGCCGGACCGTCACTCGGAAGCGGCCGGCGCAGGGCGCGCCCACGCACCAGCCGCCCGGAGGGCAGACGGAACACACCCGCGCCGTTCGGATCCCAGGTCTCGGTCACTGGAGCAGGGTAGGGCGGGCAGGCGGTGGATTTCTTTCGCCCCCGCCGCCCCTACCCGTCCCATCCCTGGGGGCTGCGCCCCCAGACCCCCCGCTAAAAGACTGCGCAGTTCCCCGCGCCCCTAAAAGACAAAAGACGGGGGCGGGCCGGGGGGCAATGGGGCGCAGCCCCGAGCCTTCAGGGGCGCGGGGAACTGCGCAATCTTTTAGCCCAACCCCCACCCACCCGCAGCCAAAGAACCAAGCCAGCCCCGCTCAGCTCACCCCGCGCGACTCCTGTGCCGCCCGTGCCTCGATCCCCCGGAAGTGGTCCGCCATCGCCCGCTGCGCGCCCTCGACATCGCGGGCGCGCAGCGCCGTGACGATGTCGCGGTGGCGGCGGACGGTCACCTCGGGGGCCGGGTCGTCGGTCCAGCCGCGTACGCCGGCGACGCGGCTGAAGACGGTCCAGAAGGCGCCGAGGAGCTGCGGGACGAGGGCGTTGCCGAGGGACGCGTACAGCAGCTCGTGGAATTCGCGGTCGAGTTCGGGGAAGGGGCGGCCTTCGCGGCCGGCCGTCTCCATCCGCTCCACGACGGATTCGAGGCCGTCGAGTTCCGCCTCGGAGAGCGTCGCGGCGACCCGGCGGATCAGGCCCTCCTCCAGGACCTCGCGGACTTGCAGTATCTCCGCCAGCGCACCCGTCTCGTCGTCCGGTTGGGCGAGCGTGCGGAAGGTGAGACCGTCGACGAGCGGGGTCAGGGAGGCCTGGCCGACGTAGGTGCCGTAGCCGTGTCTGATCTCCACTATGTCGAGTGCCTGTAGGGCCTTGAGGGCCTCGCGGACGGAGTTGCGGCTCACGCCGAGGTCGGTCATCAGCTCGGTCTCGGTGGGCAGCGGCGCACCGGCCTGGAGCTTGCGGTCGAGGATCAGCTGCATGACCTCGCGCTGGATCTGGCCGCCCACCCGGCGCTCGGGCCGACGCCGGTTCCCGGTCTCCTCAGACATGCGCCGCATCGTACGCTCGCTGGACATCCGACGTCCCACCTCCGGACTGATTAAACGTCAGGCGAATACATCGCCGGGTGATTAGATGCCGGGTGATTGAACGCCAACTGGCGTCAACTACCCCTATTCACACCGTCATTGGTCGCACCTCTGGAAGATACGCCATTCGTGTGCGATCCCTTGACCGTCCTCACAGCCCCTCTTATGGTCACGCTGCCCCCTATGACGTAGGACGTCGTATCTCCCCACACCACTCCTTGCTGGAGGAACCGTGCGCGACGTGACCGACACTCCGGCGCTGCACCGCCGGTCGTTCCTGAAGTACACCGGCGCCCTCGGTGCGGCCGCCGCCCTCTCCTCGTCGCTGGCCGCCTGCTCGTCGGGGCCGGAGTCCACGAATGACACCGGCGGCTCGGGCAGCGGCAAGAACGCCACGCTGACGGCTGTCATCGGCTACGGAAACGACGGCAGCTGGGATCCGACACAGACCGCGTCCGCCTTCTCCATGGCCGCCAACAACCACATCTACGAAGGTCTGCTCGACACGGACCCGATCTCCCGCGAGCCGTACGAAGCGCTGGCCACCGCCGTGCCGGCCGATCTCAGCGGCACGTCGTGGAAGTTCACC
Source organism: Streptomyces sp. NBC_00775 (assembly GCF_036347135.1). Classification (NCBI taxonomy): domain Bacteria; kingdom Bacillati; phylum Actinomycetota; class Actinomycetes; order Kitasatosporales; family Streptomycetaceae; genus Streptomyces; species Streptomyces sp. NBC_00775. Next base: position 7,273,674 of record NZ_CP108938.1, on the reverse strand, counting down.
CTGCGGGCGGGCGCCACGTTCCACGACGGCAAGCCCGTCACCGCCGACGACGTGGTGTTCGTCTACGAGCGGATCCTCGACCCGAAGACACAGACCCTCGCCAAGGGCTTCTTCGCCAGCTGGCTGAAGGAGGTCAGGAAGATCGACGCGCAGAACGTCGAGCTGGTCCTCAAGTTCCCCTTCCCCGAGGGGATTTCGCGGCTCACCCTGGCGAAGATCATGCCGAAGCACGTCTTCTCCCAGCCGGGCGCCTGGGACGACGCGATCAAGGGCAAGGCGGTCGGCTCGGGGCCGTACCGGCAGACCGCGCACCACCCGAAGTCGAACACGACCTTCGAGGCGTTCGCCGCCTACAACGGCCCGCGCAAGGCGGCCTTCAAGAAGATGAACTGGCTGACCATAGTGGATGCCGCGCCCCGCGTCGCGAAGATCTCCGGTGCCAGCGCCGGCGCGCAGATCGCCGACAACATCCCGTACGCCAATATCCAGCAGCTCAGGAAGGGCGGCATGTCCGTCCAGGGCGGCGCGGGCATGAACAACCTCTTCCTGATGTTCAACACCCAGCACAAGCCGTTCGACGACGTACGGGTGCGGCAGGCGCTGCACTACGCCATCGACACCGGCAAGATGGTCGAGGTCGCCCTCAAGGGGCATGGAAAGCCGTCGTCCTCGTTCCTCAACGAGGGCAACCCGAGCTACCGGCCCGCGAAGACCGTCTACACGTACGACCCCGAGAAGGCGAAGAAGCTCCTGAAGGAGGCCGGGGTCAAGGGGCTGAAGATCGAGATCTTGTCGGTCAACGTCAGCTGGATCGTGGACTGTCTGCCGACCATCAAGGCGTCCTGGGACGCGATCGGCGTGGAGACCACGCTCTCCCCGCAGGAGACCACGGCCGTGTTCACCAAGATGGACCAGAAGCAGGACTACCAGGTCGTCGCGGCCGCCTCGAATCCCAATCAGTTCGGGCTGGATGCCGACCTGATCATGCACTACAACTACGGCCCCCAGAACCTCTGGATGGGTTACGCCCGCTGGGCCGGCAACTCCGTGGCGAAGAAGCTCTTCAAGGACATGGACCTGGCGACGCAGGAGCCGGACGCCGACAAGAAGAAGACGATGATCCAGGACTACATCGACGTCGTCGCCGAACAGGCCGTGCTCTACCCGGTCGTGCACAACGAACTGATGACGGCGTGGAACCCGACGAGGCTCACGGGGATAAGGGCACAGCCGTACCCCGGCATCAATCTGCTGCAAGCCAAGTGGGTCTAGGCCCAGGCGACAGGGAGTTCGTACGTGGTCGCCATCGCCAGGATCCTGCTGCGCCGCGTCGCGCTGCTCGTGCCGCTGATGCTCGGAATCGTCCTGTTCGTGTTCCTCGTGATGCGGTTCTCCGACGTCGACCCGGCGTCGGCGTTCTTCCAGGGCGCCAATCCGACCCCGCAGCAGCTGCACGACTTCCGGGAGCAGAACGGGCTGCTCGACCCGCTGCCGGTGCGCTACTTCCACTTCGTGGGGGACCTGCTCCACGGTGACATGGGCACCAGCGCGCTCACCCGGGGGTCGGTCCTCGACCAGGTCACCACCGCGCTGCCGCTCACGCTCCAGCTCACCTTCCTGGGGCTCGGCATCGCGGTGGTGCTCTCGCTGCTCGGCGGGGTCACCGCGGCGATCTACCGCGACCGGCTGCCCGACCAGATCATCCGCGTCGTCTCGCTCACGGGGGTGGCGGCGCCCGGTTTCTGGCTGGCGCTGCTGATGATCCAGTATCTGGCCGTCGACCAGGGCTGGTTCCCGACCGGCGGCTACATCAACCCGGCCGACTCGCTGAGCGGCTGGCTGAAGACGATGGCCCTGCCCGCGCTCGCGCTCTCCCTGCCGGTCGCCGCGCAGCTCACCCGGATCGTGCGGACCTCCGTGGTCGAGGAGCTGGACAAGGACTACGTACGCACGGCGATCGGCAGCGGGCTGCCGCCCCGCGTGGTCGTCGGCCGCAACGTCCTGCGCAACGCCCTGATGAACCCGCTCACCGTGCTGGGGCTGCGCGTCGGGTATCTGCTCGGCGGGGCGGTCGTCATCGAGACGATCTTCTCGCTCCCCGGGATGGGGAAGCTGATGATCGACGCCGTGAAGAACGGCGACCCTGCGGTCGTGCAGGGCGTCGTGCTGACCACGGCCATCGGATTCGTGGTCGTGAACCTCGTCATCGACATCCTGTATCTGCTGGTCAACCCGCGACTGAGGGATGCGACCTGATGTTCACGCGCAAAAGCCTCGCGGAGTCCCTCTCCCGGCCCGGTGTCCGGCTGCGCGGCTGGCGGCGGCTGCCCCCGCTGTCGAAGATCGCGGTCTGCTTCCTCGCCGTGGTGCTGCTGGTCGCCCTCCTCGCACCGCTGCTGGCCCCGCACGACCCGCTCGACCAGCAGGCGCCGGTGGACGGCACCGGGCACCCGTCCGCCGGTCACTGGATGGGGCAGGACAGTCTCGGCCGGGACATCCTCAGCCGGCTGATGTACGGCGCCCGCTGGTCCCTCGCCATCGGACTGGGCGCCACCGCGCTCGCCCTCGTCGTGGGTGCGCTCCTCGGCGCGGTCGCGGCGACCTCCCGCAAGGCGGTCGACGAGACGCTGATGCGCTGCCTGGACGTGGTGATGGCGTTCCCCGGCATCGCGCTCGCCGCGGTCCTGGTGGCCGTCTTCGGCGGCGGCATCACGGTGCTGATCTGCGCGATCGCGTTCCTGTTCACCCCGCCGGTCGCCAGGGTCGTACGGGCGAACGTCCTCGACCAGTACGGCGAGGACTATGTGACCGCCGAGCACGTCATCGGCGCCCGCACCCCGCACATCGTCATCAGGCACGTGGCCGTCAACTGCGCCGCCCCCGTCCTGGTGTTCTGCACCGTGCAGGTCGCGGAGGCGATCGTCTTCGAGGCGTCGCTGTCCTTCATCGGCGCGGGCGTACGGCCCCCGGACCCGTCCTGGGGCAGCGTCATCGCGGACGGCAAGAACATGGTGCTGACGGGCGGCTGGTGGGCGACCGTCTTCCCGGGCCTGCTGATGCTGATCACCGTGCTGTCGCTGAACATCCTCTCCGAGGGTGTCTCGGACGCGTGGGCGGCGCCGGCGGCCAGGGACGTGTCCGCGCCCGCGGCGGAGGACCGGCTGGAGGCCCCCGAGCCCGGCAGCGGGACGGTCCTGGAACTGCCGGGTCTCACGGAAGCGGCGGCGCGCCTGCGCGCACGGGCCCGCCCGCTCCCCTCCGGCCAGCAGCCCGTTCTCGCCGTCGAGAACCTGGCCATCGGCTTCGACGCCCGCCACGCGGGGGTGGACATCGTCGACGGCATCAGCTTCGAGGTGCAGCCGGGTGAGGTCCTCGGTCTGGTCGGCGAGTCCGGCTGCGGCAAGTCGCTGACGGCGCTGGCGGTGATGGGCCTGGAGCCGAAAGGGGCTCGGGTCCGCGGCCATGTCCGGTTCAACCAGCGGCAGTTGGTCGGCGAGCCGATGCGCGTACGACGTCGGCTGCTGGGCCATGAGATGGCGATGATCTACCAGGACGCGCTGTCCTCCCTGAACCCGGCGATGACCATCAGGGCGCAGCTCAAGCAGGTGATACGGCGGGGCGGCAGGCGGACGGCCACCGAACTGCTGGACATGGTCGGCCTGGACCCCGAACGCACCCTGCGCAGCTACCCGCACGAGCTCTCCGGGGGCCAGCGCCAGCGCGTCCTGATCGCGATGGCCCTGTCCCGCAGTCCCAAGCTGATCATCGCCGACGAACCGACGACCGCCCTCGACGTGACGGTCCAGGCGCAGGTCATAGAGCTGCTGCTGCGGCTGCGCGAGGAGCTGGACTTCGCGCTGATCCTCGTCTCGCACGACCTGGCCCTGGTCTCGGCCGTCACCGACCGGGTGGTCGTCATGTACGGCGGCCAGATCGTCGAGACGGGCGTGACGGCGGATCTGGTGGAGGCGCCGGCCCACCACTACACGCGCGGGCTGCTGGGCAGCGTCCTCTCACTGGAGTCGGCGGCCGAGCGCATGACCCAGATCAAGGGGGTCGTACCCTCCCCCGCCGACTTCCCGGCGGGCTGCCGCTTCGCCGACCGCTGCCCACTGGCGAGCGAGGTGTGCCGTACGACGACGCCGGACCTGGTGGGGACGCGGACGCACACGGCGGCCTGCCACCACCCGGCGGCCGGCCTGGCGACGACCGGGGAGAGCGGAGGCGCGGTCGCGCCGGCCGATCCCAACGGAAGCGAAGAAGGGGCCGTCACATGAACGCGCTGGTGCGGCTGTCCGACACGCACGTCGTCCACAAGGCCCGCAGCGGCGGCGTGTTCACCCGGGACAAGGTGTACGCCCTCACCGGCGCCGACCTCGCCATCGCGCCCGGCGAGACGGTCGGCGTCGTCGGCGAGTCCGGCTGCGGCAAGTCGACGCTCGCGAAGGTGCTGGTGGGGGTGCAGCAGCCGACGTCCGGCACGGTGACCTTCGGTGGCCGCGACCTGTGGTCCCTGAAACCGGCCGAGCGGCGCACGGCCGTCGGCGGCAGCACGGGCATGATCTTCCAGGACCCGTCGACGGCCCTGAACCGCCGCCTGCCCGTACGGCAGATCCTGCGGGACCCGCTGGACGTACACCGGCGCGGCACGACGGCCGAACGAGCGGATCGGGTACGGGAGTTGATGTCGCTGGTCGGTCTCCCCCGCGCCCTCGCGGACGCCCTGCCCGGCCAGCTCTCCGGCGGCCAGCGCCAACGCGTCGCCATCGCCCGCGCGTTGGCCCTGGAACCGGACCTGGTCGTGGCCGACGAGCCGACGAGCGCGCTGGACGTGTCGGTGCGCGCCCAGATCCTGAACCTGCTCCTCGACCTGAAGGAGCGCCTGGGCCTGGCCCTGGTCTTCGTGTCTCACGACATCCAGACGGTACGGCGGATGAGCGACCGGGTGATCACGATGTACCTCGGCCGGATCGTCGAGGAGTCACCGGCCGACGAGGTCACCGACCGCTCCCGGCACCCGTACACACGGGCGCTCTTCTCGGCGACCCCGGGCCTTCTGGACCCCATCGACCCGATTCCGCTGGTGGGCCCGGTCCCGTCGGCGACTCACCCTCCCTCCGGCTGCCCGTTCCGTACGCGCTGCTGGAAGGCGGACGAGGTGTGCGGGTCCGTGATGCCGGACTTCGCGGCCGCGTCGAGGCCGGATCACCGTTTCCGGTGTCACCATCCTGTGGAGGAGGGCCAGTCGACGCGCGCGCTGGTCGCGCAGGCCGAGTCCGCCGCCTCGGCCACCGCCATGGCCGACGTCCCGTTCCAGCAGCACATCAGGGAGCCTTCATGACGGCCCACCCGTCGCCCACCATCACCCTTTCAAGGCCGCGCTTCGCGCCTTTCTCAATTCCGTTGACCGGTGTCGTACCGCCCGTCTGTACTCCCCTGACACCGGAACGCGAGGTGGACGTCCCGTCACTCATCAGGCTGGTCGATCACCTGGTGAACGGCGGGGTGCACGGCTTGTTCGTCCTCGGCTCGACGTCCGAGGTGGCCTATCTGACGGACGCGCAGCGCCGACTGGTGGTGGAGACGGTGGCCGCGCATGTCGCCGGGCAACTCCCCGTCCTCGCGGGCGCGATCGACATGACGACGCCGCGTGTCCTGTCCCACGCCGCGGCCGTCACGGCGGCGGGCGCCGACGCGATCGTGGCCACGGCGCCGTTCTACACCCGCACCCACCCGGCGGAGATCGCCCGCCACTTCCGCCTGATCGCCGCGCGCTCGTCGGTGCCGGTCTTCGCGTACGACATCCCTGTCTCCGTCCACACCAAGCTGAGCGCGGAGCTGGTCCTGGAGCTGGCAGCGGACGGCGCACTGGTGGGCCTCAAGGACTCCAGCGGCGACCTGGGCGCCTTCCGCTCCGTCGTCACCGGCGCCCGCGCCCACCCCGACATCACCGGATTCACCCTCCTCACCGGATCCGAGACCGTCATGGACTCCGCGCTGGCGCTGGGGGCGGACGGGGCGGTGCCCGGGCTCGCCAACGTGGATCCGGTCGGGTACGTGCGGCTGTACGACCTGTGTATGGCGGGCGACCGGGAACGGGCCCGGGCCGAACAGGAGCGGTTGTGCGCATTGTTCGGGATGGTGGGCGCGGGTGATCCAGCCCGGATGGGCGGCAGCTCGTCGGCCCTCGGCGCCTTCAAGGCGGCGCTGCACCTGCGGGGGATCATCGACTGCCCCGCAACGGCGGAGCCTCAGGTTCCACTGTCGGGGGGCGAAGTGGAGCGGGTGGGAAAGTATCTGGCGGGGGCGGGACTGCTGTAAAAAGTCTCGCCAAAAGGTCTCACCCCTTCCTGGCGGTGACCGCCACCGTCGCGTACCGCATCGTGAAGCTGCCGCCCATCGCGTCGATGGCGGCCCCGACGCCCTCCAGCACCTCCGCCAGCGGGTCCGCCGGGAGCTGGGTGAGGATGCCATGGGTGGGCATCTGGTCCAGCCACGCGTCCCGCGTGTAGGACCACTCCCAGTCGAATCGCCACTGCTCCGGTTCGTTGAACCCGCCCGCCTCGCGGATCCCGTCGGCGGCCTTGGTGAACAACTCCTGGTACACATCCATGGCCGCTCGCTCCGTCATCGCCCGGAAGTCGAACGGCGAGTCGGGCATCACCCGTCGGCAGACCGTGACGAGGGCTTCCGTGATCTCGGGCGGCAGGTCGAACACATGCCAGAACGCCGCCAGTCGGCCGCCGGGCCGCAGCACCTGTGCGGCCTTGGCGGCTCCCGCGACCGGGTCGATCCAGTGCCAGGCCTGTCCGGCGACGACCGCGTCGAACGTCCGGCCGGCCGGATCCCAGGCCTCGAACGTAGCCACGTCGACCCCGCCCCCGACCCCGAACCGCCGTGCCATGTCGGCCATCCGCGCGTCGGGCTCGACCCCGAGCACCTCGCAGCCGGCCGCCTGGAACTGCCGGGCGGCGATACCGGTGCCACAGCCGACGTCGAGGACGTCGGGCCCGGGGGCGGCGGCGACGATCCGGTTCACCAGGGCGTCGGGGTAGCGGGGCCGGGCCCGGTCATAGCGTTCGGCGTCCGTGCCGAAGGACTCCGCCATCTGTCGGGCGCGATGCGGCTCGTTCGCTCGATGAGACTCATTCCCGGAAGGACGACGTGCAGGCTCCGGCTGTAAAGTGGGCATGCGCCCACTATGAATGGGCAAGCGCCCACTCGTCAACGGGCGGGCCAGGCGGGCCGGTACAGCGAAAGAAAGAGGTACGCACGGTGCCGACAGGGGTAGCCATCCGCGACGCTCGGGAGCAACTGTTCGACGCCGCCGAGCGCGTCCTGCTCCGGGACGGGCCGAGCGCCCTGACCAGCCGGGCGGTCACCACGGAGGCGGGCTGCGCCAAAGGCGTCCTGCACCGGCACTTCGCCGACTTCGACGCCTTCCTCGCCGAGCTCGTCCTGGACCGTGTCCGCCGGATCGACGACCAGGCCGCCGCCCTGCGCGACTCCGCCGGAACAGGCACCGTCGCCGACAACCTCGCCGGCGCGCTGACGAACCTGTTCGGTTCGGTCGCCGTGGCGATCGTCGGCCTCGTCACCTCCCGCGACGACCTGCGCGCGCGGCTCCGCCGAACCACACCGACCGGCATCCCCCTCCTCACGGAAGCCGCCGCCATGATCGCCTCCTACCTCACCGTGGAGCGCGACCTGGGCCGCATCACGACGGACGCCGACATCGACGCCCTCGCCCCCACCCTGATCGGCACCGCCCACCTCCTCTACGCCGACCGCAAAGGCACCCCGCCACAACCCGAAGCCGTCCACAGGGCCGTGGCGTCGGCCATCGCCGGGGTCGCGCGATAGCAGCCTTCTTCGCCCCCGCCGCCCCTACCCGTCCCATCCCTGGGGGCTGCGCCCCCAGACCCCCCTAAAAGATTGCGCAGTTCCCCGCGCCCCTTAACAGGGGTGGTTCGTCGGGTGCGGGACGGTGGGGGCTGGTCGCGCAGTTCCCCGCGCCCCTGAAAACCCGGGGCGGGCGGGGGATCGCGGGCGCAGCCCCGCGCCGTTAGGGGCGCGGGGAACTGCGCGAGCAACCCCCACCGGCCCGCAGTCGACGAACCGGCCCACGGGGTCTGGGGCGGAGCCCCAGAAGGATGGGACGGGTAGGGGCGGCGGGGGCGAAACCCGCCTACCCCAGCACGCCACTCACGGGCACCCGCCGAAACTCGATCGTCTCGTACGCCCCCTTCACCCCGGTCTCATACAGCACCCCAACCCGACCCGAACCAAGCTGCACAAGGTCCGAGTACGCCGCCCGCAACGAAGACAGCGTCATCACCTTCGTGAAGCTCGCCCCCTCGTCCACGCTCCGCCAGATGGCCATCGACTGACGGACGGTGGGAACAGAGGGCGCGGAAAAGAGAAGAGGCGCACCGGCCCCACTCAGTTGCAGCACACTCGCCTGAACCACAGGCACATCGTTCAGCGTGGGCTGGATCCTGTAGGGGCGGTCCAGGCTCTCCGCTCCGTCACTGGAGTAGGCGTCGAGCCGATTGCCGGCACTCGCGCCGTTCTGGTCCCGGGCGGTGAAGTACACCCGCCCGTCGGGAAGTTCGGCGGCACCACTCTCGTTCGCGTTGGCGACCCCGTCGTACGAGTGGTCCACGAACCCCAGCCTCCACGTAAGCCCGCCGTCGTCACTGTAGATGGCGTGCGCGCCGTAGTACTTGGGCTCCTGCCCGCTGTCGGCGGAGCCCACGGGCGGCGCCGCGGAGTGGTTCGCGGGCACCACCAGCCGCCCGGCGTGCGGACCGTGACCGAGGGCGATCGCGTGGCCCGGCCCCGTGGCGTACCACCGCCACCCCCGCGGCTTCACCTGCGCCGTGATGTCCCGCGGAGCCGAGAAGTGCCGCCCGTCGTCGCGGCTCGTCTGGACGAAGACGCGACGGCTCCGCCCCGCGGTGACCTCGCCCCGCATGATCTTCGCCTCGGTCACCGCACCGCTGTTGTAGGACGTGAGGAGGACGATCCGGCCGGTGCGGGGGTCCACGACCGGTGCCGGGTTGCCCCGGGTGTTCCCGCCCCCGGACGCGACCACCCGCAGCGGCCCCCACGAACAGCCGCCGTCCAGGGAACGTCTGAGGACGACGTCGATGCGCCCGGTGTCGCCGGCGCCGTTCTGCCTCCCCTCCGCGAAGGCGAGCAACGTACCGGCACGCGTCGTGACCGCGGCGGGGATGCGGTACGTGTCGTAGCCGCCCTGGCCCGCGGTGTACGGCACGGACGAGGTACAGGCCCGGGTGGCGGGCGGCGCGCCCGACGCGGTGCCGGTCCCCGTGAGGGCGGCGAGACCGGCGAGGAATCCGACGGCTGCCGTCGGCGCGACCATACGGCTCGTGATGCTCATGGCACTCCCTGGACCTCGGAGGACATAGGACGTGGGATGTCCAGGAGGAGCTATTGCCCAAAAAGGGCACAGCGACACACATGCCACTACAGCGTGTTGACGTGACGTCAGTTCAGCGGGCGCTTCAACACGCCCCCGGAGTGACGAGTCCCGACTCGTACGCCACGATCACCAGCTGAGCCCGGTCCCGCGCGCCCAGCTTGCCCATGATGCGGCTGACATGGGTCTTCGCGGTCAGCGGGCTCAGGCCCAGCGCCCCCGCTATCTCGGTGTTGTTGAGGCCGCGCGCGACCAGCGCCAGCACCTCGCGCTCCCGCTCGGAGAGGCCGTCGGGGCCACCCGCCACGGGCACGGGAGCCGCCGGGCCGCGCAGGAAGCGGGCGATCAGGCGGGCGGTCGGGCCCGGTGACAGCAGGGCGTCCCCGGCGGCCACCGTGCGGATGGCGTCGAGGAGTTCGGCGGGCCTCGTGTCCTTCACCAGGAAGCCGGAGGCGCCCGCACGCAGGGCCTCCGCGATGTATTCATCGGTGTCGTACGTGGTGAGGACCAGGACCCTGACCCCGGCCAGGTTCTGGTCGGCCGCGATGAGCCGGGTCGCCTCGATGCCGTCCAGGTCGGGCATGCGGATGTCCATGACGACCAGATCGGCCCGCGCGCTGCGCGCCAGCTCCACCGCCTCCCGCCCGGTGGCCGCCTGTCCGACGACCTCCATGTCCCGCGCCGACTCGACGAGCATGGCGAACGCGGCCCGCACGAGCGTCTGATCGTCGGCGAGAAGTACGCGAATGGTCATCGGGGCTCGCCTCGTTCGAGTTCGGGTGCGCGTACGGCTTCGTCATCACGTACGGGGTCGAGATCCCGTGCATCTGCCTGCATGGGAACCGTGACCGCGACCGGGCCCGGGCCCACCAGTGGCAGCACCGCCGACACTCCGAACCCACCGCCCTCCCGCACCCCGGCCTCCAGCGTCCCGCCCACACTACGAGCCCGCTCCCGCATCCCCACGAGTCCGAACCCGGGCGGGCCGCCCGCGTCGCCGACGCCGTCGTCCGTGACCGTCACCCGCAGCGCCCAGTCGTCCGCCCGCAGGGCCACGCGTACCGTCACCTCGGGGCCCGCGTGCCGTACCGCGTTGGTGAGCGCCTCCTGGACGATCCGGTGGGCGGCGGCGCCCACGGCGGACGGGACGCCGGCCGTCGGTACCGCGATCTCCGTCTCCACCTTCGCGCCCGCGGTGCGCGCCGCGGTCACCAGGTCGGACAGTCCGTCGAGGCCGGGCAGCGGGCCGCGCCCGTCGCCGCCGTACTCCGGCGCGCGCAGCACCTCCAGCGTGCTGCGCACTTCGCCGCGTGCGGTGCGGCAGGTCTCGGAGATGTCGTCGAGGGCCCGGGCGACCGCCTCTCGGTCCAGGCGGTCGGGGTCGGCGGCCAGGACGTGCGCGGCGACGGATGTCTGGACGCCGATGAGCGTGATGGTGTGGGCGAGCAGATCGTGCAGGTCGCGGGCGATGCGCAGGCGTTCCTCGGCGACCCGGCGGCGCGCCTCCTCCTCGCGGGTGCGTTCGGCGCGTTCGGCGCGTTCGACGACCGAGGCGACGTACTGCCCGTGAACGCGGACGTACACGCCGAGGACGATGAACGCGACGATCCAGCCCGCGACGCGCAGCGCCTCGGCGCCCTCGGCGGCGCCCTTCGCGAACTTGACCGTGAGCATCAGGCCGATGACGCCGCTGCCGACCAGGAGGGAGCGCAGCGGGCGTCCCGTCACGGCCACGGTGAACAGGGCGAGCATCGAGGCGGCCAGCGGCGCCGTGTGGTTGAAGTCGAGCGCGTGGTACGGGCCGGCGAAGGCGACGAGCGCGAGGAACGCGGTGAGCGGGGCGCGGCGCCGCCACACCAGTGGAAGGTGCGCGGCGATCAGCAGGGTCCAGCCCAGGGCGTCCGGACGGCGGCCGTCGGCGCCGACCGTGAGCGCCACGGTCACGTCGACGACCAGCAGCACGGCGGCGAGCAGCGCGTCCTGGCGCAGTGCCCGTGCGGGGTCGACGGTCCCCCGGTGTGCGAAGCCGGTGAGGTGCAGCATGCGTGTGGCGTCCACCGCTTCATCCTCCGTGAGAGGGCGCCCCTCCGGGAGGGAGGGGCGCCCGATGTGGTTCAGATGTGGTTCACATATCAGTTCACATATTGGTTCGTATATGTACAGATGTGGTTCAGCCGACGGCGACAGGGGTCCGCGGCTCGGACTCCTGCTCCGGCTCGCGCGACAGCCGGCCCGGCCACCACACCCTCCGTCCCAGCGCCACACTCGCGCTGGTCACCAGATACGTCCGGACGAGGAAGGTGTCGAGCAGCACCCCGACCGCGATCACGAACCCGAGCTCGACGAGCTGCACGAGCCCCATGTTCGTCAGCACCGCGAAGGTCGCCGCGAGGACCAGCCCCGCCGAGGCGATCACACCGCCCGTCGTCCGCAGCGCGGTCAGCGCGGCGGCGACCGGTTCGGCACCCGACAGCGACTCCTCCCGCATGCGGTGCATCAGGAAGATCCCGTAGTCGACACCCAACGCCACCAGGAAGACGAAGGACAGCAGGCCGAGCCCAGGGTCGGTCCCCTCGAAGCCGAAGAGCGGCCCGAAGACCAGCCCGCCGATGCCGAGCGCCGCGCCCCACACCGCGATCACGGCGACGACCAGCAGCAGCGGGGCGACCAGACTGCGCAACAGCACGATCAGGATCAGCAGCACGGAGACGAGCACGATCGGTACGACGACGAGCCGGTCGCGGGCGTTGGTGTCCTGAAGGTCGATCTGCTGGGCGCTGGCGCCTCCGACGTACGAGCCCGAGCCCTTGAGATCCGCCCGGAGCGACTTGATCGTGGCGGTCTCGGCCGCCGACTGGGGTGCGCCCCGGGCGATGACGGAGATCTCCGTCCAGCCCTTTGCGCTGCGGCCCCGCTCGGCGCTCGCGACGCCCTGGTGGTCCCGCACGGTGGCCAGCGCGGCGTCCGCCCGTCCGGTGGGGGTGATCACGGTGAGCGGCTGGGTGCCCTGCCCCGGGTAGGCCTTGGCGAGGGTCTCGATCGCGGCGACCGAGTCCGGCTTGTGGGCGAAGGTGTCCTGCTGCTTGAGCGCGCCGGGCAGATTCAGCGTGCCGAGGGCGAGCGCCCCGAGCAGTACGGCCCCGCCCGCGAGGACGGCGTACGGCCGCCGCCCGGCCGAACTCCCCATGGCGGAGAAGAGGTTGCGCCGCTGCTTGGGCTGGCTGCCGAAGGCGGGGACGAGCGGCCAGAACACCCGCCGCCCGAGCAGGACGAGGAGGGCGGGCAGCAGCGTCAGCATGGCGACGAGCGCGCACAGCACACCCACCATGCCCGTCGGGCCCATGCCCCGGCTGCTGTTGAGGTCGGCGGCGAGCAGGCACAGCAGTCCGGCGGCGACGGTGCCGGAGGAGGCGAGCACGGCGGGCCCGCAGCCGCGCAGGGCCTGCCGCATCGCGTCGTACGGCCGCTCCACGCGTCGCAGTTCCTCCCGGTAGCGGGAGATCAGCAGCAGCGCGTAGTCGGTTCCGGCGCCGAACACGAGGATCGTCATCACGCCCGAGCTCTGGCCGGAGACGCTGGTGCCGAACGCCTCGTGGAGCCCGTAGGCGACGCCCATCGACAGATAGTCGGCGACGCCCGCGACGGCGAGCGGCACGAGCCACAGCAGCGGGCTGCGGTAGATGAGGATCAGCAGGACGGCGACCACGGCGACGGTGGTGTAGAGCAGCGGCCCGCCGAGGGAGTTGTAGACCTCGGCGGCGTCGGTGGCGAGCGCGCCCTGCCCGCCGACGTCGACGCTCAGCCCGTCCGCTCCCCGTGCGACATCGCGTACGTCGTTGACGAACGCGTCCCGCTTCTTCTCGTCGGTGCCGGGTGCGGAGCTGGCGACCGGGTACATCAGGGTGGTCCCGTCCCGGGACGGCACGCCCTTCGGGGTTCCGGTGAGCGGGTTCTCCTTGGTGATCTCGGCGATCTGGCGCGCGGCCGTCGCGCGGTCGGCGGCGCTCAGTCCGCCGTCGCGGTGGTAGACGAGGACCAGCTCGGTGGTCTCGCCACCGGGCAACTGGTCCTCGATCTTCGCCACTTGGGTGGAGTCCGCGCTCGCCGGGAGATAGTCCACGGCGCGGTCGTGCTGCACGTCCGCGAGTTTCGCCGCGAACGGCCCGACGAAGGCCAGCACGGCCACCCAGAGCCCGAGCAGCACCCAGGGCACGGCCCTTCGTCGCGTACGCGTGGTTGTCTTTCCGGGCCCCATGGCGGGGTCCTCCCCTCCTGGCCGGGTGTCTGGACAGTCACCAGACTCCCGGCGCACGACGCCTGATTCGTCGCGCCGGAGGGCGAGTTCGGGGGTACTCCGAGGGGTGGCGGAACGGGGGGATTACTCCCTGGGGAGTATTACGAGGGTGTACGCGCCGCCACCAGCAACCGCGTCACGTCGTCCGAGCAGATCGTCAGTGCCGCGCCCACGGTGGCCAGGACATCCCGCTCGGCGGGTGTGTACGGCCCGTCGGCCAGCGCGATCCGCGCGCCCTGGAGGAGGATGGCCTCCCGGCCGGTGGGGGCGAGGTGCGGGGCCAGCGGATCCAGGGCCTCGTGGAGCTCTATGGCCAGACTCGCCCCGCACGGCTCCCCGAAGACCCGCCCCGTGTCCGAGGCGAGTGCCTCGACGAGCGCGCTGAGCTGGTCCTCCGTGCAGTCGTCGAAGCCGGCCGAGCGGACCGCGCCGGCGGCGGTCTCCAGGGACGTACGGGCGCAGGTGCCGCCCGCGGCGAGGACGGCGAGGGCGACGGTGTGGACGGCGTCGCGGAGCATCGCGGAGAAGCGGGTGGTGGTGGGGTGGTCGAGGACGTCGGCGCCGTAGTGGTGGCGGCAGGCGGCGCATTCGACGACGGGCCCGGTCTCGCCGCGCGGGAGAACGGGAACGCCGAGGAGGGTGAAGCGGCGGCGGCCGGTGAGCCGCTGGTAGTTGCGGTCGCCTCCGCAGCCGGGGCAGAAGAACTCGCCGTCGCCTACCGTCGTCCACGCGGTACGGGTGCCCAGGATGCGGGGAACCTCAACTGCACGACCGTTTCGTCCCCATCCTGGCAGCACGCTCGCACACCTCCGTAACGCCGCGGCAACATCGCCGCGCTGGCGTGATGTTAGCCACATTGTTGATGCGGAGTCAGTACCCCGGACGAGACCTGCTCGTGACCTGCACCGGGATTGGCCGGTAAACGACGGGGCCCCGCCCGCCTGTAAAGGCGGACGGGGCCCCGAAAAGCGCCGGTCAGGAGCGTCAGCGAGCCGCGCGGTTGACGGCGGAGACGACGGCCTTCAGCGAAGCACGTGTCGTATTCGCGTCGATGCCGATTCCCCACAGAACCTTGTCGCCGATCGCGCATTCGATGTACGAGGCGGCCTGCGCGGAGGCGCCCTCGCTCATCGTGTGCTCCTGGTAGTCCAGCAGGCGTACGTCGATGCCGATGGACTGCAGGGCGTCGAAGAAGGCGGAGATCGGACCGTTGCCGGTACCGGTCAGGACGGTGTCCGTGCCGTCGACCGAGGCCTCGACCGTGAGCGTGTCCACGCCGTCCTTGTCCGTCGTGGACTGGCCGGCCTTGACCTGGATACGACCCCAGGGGTTCTCGGGGTTCGGCAGGTACTCGTCCTGGAAGGTCGCCCAGATGTCCTTCGGCGTGACCTCGCCGCCCTCGGCGTCCGTTTTCGTCTGGATGATCTTCGAGAACTCGATCTGCATCCGGCGCGGCAGGTCCAGCTTGTGGTCGTTCTTCAGGACGTACGCGATACCGCCCTTGCCGGACTGCGAGTTGACGCGGATGACGGCCTCGTAGGAGCGGCCGACGTCCTTCGGGTCGATCGGCAGGTACGGGACGGCCCACTCGATGTCGTCGACCGTGACGCCCTTGGCGGCCGCGTCGGCCTCCATCGCGTCGAAGCCCTTCTTGATGGCGTCCTGGTGGGAGCCGGAGAAGGACGTGTAGACCAGATCGCCCACGTACGGGTGGCGCGGGTGGATCTCCATCTGGTTGCAGTACTCCCACGTACGACGGATCTCGTCGATGTCGGAGAAGTCGATCTGCGGGTCGACGCCCTGCGAGAACAGGTTCATGCCCAGGGTGACCAGGTCGACGTTGCCGGTGCGCTCGCCCTGGCCGAACAGACAGCCCTCGACGCGGTCGGCGCCGGCCATCAGCGCCAGCTCGGCGGCGGCGACGGCCGTACCGCGGTCGTTGTGCGGGTGGATCGACAGGACGACGTACTCGCGGCGGGTCAGGTTGCGGCCCATCCACTCGAAGCGGTCCGCGTGCGTGGACGGGGTCGAACGCTCCACCGTGGCGGGCAGGTTGAGGATGATCTCGCGGCCCGGGCCGGGCTGCCAGACGTCCATGACGGCCTCGCAGACCTCCAGGGCGAAGTCCAGCTCGGTGTCGGTGAAGATCTCGGGGCTGTACTGGTAGCCGAACTCGGTCTCGGGGCCCAGCAGCTTCTCGGCGTACTCCATGACCAGGCGCGTGCCGTCGACGGCGATCTGCTTGATCTGGTCCTTGGAGCCGCGGAAGACGACCCGGCGGAAGACCGGGGCGGTGGCGTTGTACAGGTGCACGGTGGCGCGCTTGGCGCCCTTCAGCGACTCGACGGTCCGCTCGATCAGGTCCTCGCGGGCCTGGGTCAGTACGGAGATCGTCACGTCATCCGGGATCGCGCCCCCGTCCTCGATGATCGAGCGCACGAAGTCGAAGTCCGTCTGTCCCGACGCGGGGAAGCCGACCTCGATCTCCTTGTAGCCCATCTTGACCAGCAGGTCGAACATCTCACGCTTGCGCGCGGGCGACATGGGGTCGATCAGGGCCTGGTTGCCGTCACGCAGGTCGGTGGAGAGCCAGCGGGGGGCGGTGGTGATCCGCTGCTCCGGCCAGCTGCGGTCGGCGATGTCGACCTGGTCGTACTGGCCGTACTTGTGCACCGGCATGGAGGTGGGCTGCTGACGATTGCGGCGGGTCTGGCTGTTCGCCATGATGCGTGGGCTCCTCGGTGGGTGTCCGAAAGGACGGCCGACGGCGCAACGCCAGACTCCGCGGGGAGGGGGTCGGCCTCGACTACAGGCCCTCGCCGCGGCAGCTAAGGAGAAGCAGCCCGAAACGCATGATGCTCCGCAGCCTAGCCGAGCCACGCTCCGTACGGGGGGCTGTATCAGTATGCGGGACCGCGAGACCGAAAGGTATAAAAAGGGGCAAAAAGTGCGCCATACCACTTTCATCCGGCCCCCGAGGCTCCTTATTGCCGCATTTCACCAATCATGGTTGCAGGTAGTGACAGCGGCATAACTCAGTGCAAGGGTGCCGGGCATGACGACCCACGGGGGCTTCGAGCCCGTCTTCTGCACCATCGTCCCGCCCCACGTCCTCGACAAGCTCGCCCAGCACGAGGACCCCGCACTCGCCGGACCCGCACGCCAGACCCTGGAGCGCGACGCCTACGAGCGCACCCACCGCCGGCTGACCACCGTCATCGGCGCCCCGGCCGTCGCCCTGCCGAAGGAAGCGGAGGAGTCCAAGCCGCACCGCACGCTCTACGACGCCCGCCACCACCAGGACCTGCCCGGCAAGAAGGTCCGCGGCGAGGGCGACAAGCCGGGCAAGGACGCCACCGTCAACCGCGCGTACGCCGGTCTCGGCGCGACCTTCGAGCTGTACCTGAAGGCGTACCAGCGCAACTCGATCAACGGCGAGGGCCTGCCGCTCGACGCGACGGTGCACTACGACGTGAACTACAACAACGCCTTCTGGAACGGCGAGCAGATGGTGTTCGGCGACGGTGACGGCGAGATCTTCCTCGACTTCACCATCCCGGTCGACGTCATCGGCCACGAGCTGACCCACGGCGTCACCCAGTACACGGCGAACCTCACCTACTTCGGCCAGCCGGGCGCCCTGAACGAGTCCATGTCGGACGTCTTCGGCTCACTGATCAAGCAGTACACGCTCGGCCAGACCGCCACCGAGGCCGACTGGCTGATCGGCGCGGGCCTGCTCGCCCCGCGCGTCACCGGCACCGCGCTGCGCTCCATGAAGGAACCGGGCAGCGCGTACGACGACGACGTGCTCGGCAAGGACCCGCAGCCCGCGACGATGGACCACTACGTCCGCACCGGCCGCGACAACGGCGGCGTCCACATCAACTCCGGCATCCCCAACCACGCCTTCTACCTCGTCGCCGAGGCGCTCGGCGGCCACGCCTGGGAACGGGCGGGCCAGATCTGGTACGACGTCCTCACCGGCGGCGAGCTGACCCAGGAGGCCCTGTTCTCGGACTTCGCACGGCTCACCCTCGCCGCGGCACGGTCCCGGTACAACGAGGGCGAGGAACTCCAGGCCGTGACGAAGGCCTGGGAGCAGGTCGGCGTACCGACCTCGTAGCCCTTCGGGGCTCCACGTACTAGACAGGACCCATGCGTATTCAGGTGAGGCGTACGGGCGGTTTCGCGGGCATCGAACGCCATGCGGAGGTCGACACCACGGGCCGCCCAGACGCCCACGAGTGGCACGCCCTGGCCGAACAGGCAATGGCCTCCGGCCGGGGCGCCCCCTCCATCGGCGTCCCGGACGGCTTCAGCTACGAGATCACGGTGGACGGGAAGACGGTGTACGCGGCGGATCCTCGATTGACGGAGGAGCAGCGAAGCCTGATTTCGAGGGTCCTGAAGGAGGGCGCGTAGCGATTACTACTGGGGGCGCCCGGGTTCTTTTAGGGGCGCGGGGCTGTGACATTGTGCGGCTCCGCCGCGTGGGCGCGACCAGCCACAGACGGCCCGCAGTCGCGCAATCACAGCACCACCCCACCCCCTAGGCGCCCGTTCTTTAGGGGCGCGGGGAACTGCGCGACCAGCCCCCACCGGCCCGCAGTCGCCCACGCACCCGCCACCACCCCACCCCCAAGGCGCCCCCCGAAAAAGCCGTAACCCCTAGTTCACGCCACACCGTTGACTTCGCTTACCGCCGGTAAGGATGATCGCGCGCATGGCGACGAACCCCCTACCGCAGTTCCCGCCCGGCTTCCTCTGGGGCGTATCCACCTCGGCCCACCAGATCGAGGGCGCGGCCGACCTACGCGCCCCCTCGGTATGGGACGCCTTCACCGCCGAACCCGGCCACATCAAGGACGCCTCCACGGCCGCGGTGGCCTGCGACCACTACCACCGCTACGAAGAGGACGTCGCCCTCATAGCGGGCCTCGGAGTGGACGCGTACCGCTTCTCCGTCTCCTGGCCCCGCGTGAACTCCCCCGGCGGCCTCGACTTCTACGACCGCCTGGTGGACGAACTGACCGCGGCCGGCATCCGCCCCGTACCGACCCTCTTCCACTGGGACCTCCCGCTGGCCCTTGAAGAAAGCGGCGGCTGGCTGAACCGGGACACCGCCGAACGCTTCGCGGAGTACGCCGCCGTCGTCGCCGCCCGCCTCGGCGACCGCGTGAAGAAGTGGATCACCCTCAACGAGCCCGCCGAACACACCCTGTTGGGCCACGCGCTCGGCGCACACGCCCCCGGCAAGCAGCTCCTGTTCGACGCGCTGCCGGTGGCCCACCACCAGCTCCTCGCGCACGGTCTCGCCGTACGGTCCCTGCGCGCGGCCGGAGCCACCGACATCGGCATCGCCAACTCGCACGGCCCGACCTGGGCGGCATCCCGCCGCACCGAGGACGTGGAGGCCGCCGACTTCTACGACATCCTCCTGAACCGCCTGTTCGCGGACCCGCTGCTGCTGGGCCAATACCCGGAGGGCATCGGCGAGTTGATGCCGGGCGATGTCGAGGCGGACCTGAAGGTCATCGCCGAGCCGATCGACTGGTACGGGATCAACTACTACCAGCCGACCAAGGTGGGCGCCCCCGAGGGCGAGGAGATCGAGTTCAGCGGACTGACCCTGCCCGCCGACCTCCCCTTCTCCGTCCGCGAACTGGAGGGCTACCCGGTCACCGACTTCGGCTGGCCGGTCGTCCCGGAGGCGCTCACGGAGCTGCTGGTGGGCTTCCACGAGAGGTACGGCGACCGGCTCCCGCCCGTGGTCATCACCGAGAACGGCTGCTCGTACGACGGCATCGACGACCAGGAGCGGATCACGTTCCTGGACGGTCATGTCCGGGCACTGCACCGGGCGTTGGAGCAGGGCGTCGACGTACGCGGCTACTTCGTGTGGTCGCTGATGGACAACTTCGAGTGGGCGGAGGGATACGCGCGCCGCTTCGGCCTCGTCCACGTCGATTACGAGACGCTGGAACGCACCCCCAAGGCGTCGTACACCTGGCTGCGGGACGCCCTGCGGGCGCAGACGCGGGCGCGGGAACAGAGATGACGGCGGCCGACCCGGTCATACCCGTCGGGGCGCTGGCCGAGCCCGTGGAGCGGGTCGGCCGGGGCTGGACCACGGCGCTCTCGCTCGCCAACGGGGCGATCTGGGTGGGCTGGTACGGCCCCCTCCAGATCCTCCTCGCCTCCCAGGCGGAGGACTTCGCGCCCGGCACCGGCATGTCGAAGGAGACGATGCTGGCCTGGGTCACGGGCGCCGGCGCGGTCGTCTCGCTGATCGCCAACCCGCTGTTCGGCGCCCTGTCCGACCGCACGACCGCGCGCTGGGGCCGCCGTACGCCGTGGATCGTGGCGGGCGCGGCGGGCGGCGCGCTGTCGCTGCTGCTCCTGGCGGGCGCGGGCGGCGTAGGGATGATGGCGCTCGGCTGGTGTCTGGTCCAGCTCACCCTGAACGCCGCCTTCGCCGCGGTCACGGCGGCCGTCCCCGACCGGGTGCCACGGCTCCAACGGGGGTCCGTGGGCGGCTGGCTGGGCGCGGCGCAGATCCTGGGTGTGGTCGGCGGCACGGGCCTGGCGACGGTGGCGGGAGGCACGGGCGGCGGGTACGCGGCGTGCGCGGTGTTCACCCTGGTGGGCGTCCTGCCGTACGTACTCCGCTACCAGGACCTGCGCCTTCCCGAGTCGGCCCGCCCGGCGTGGTCCTGGCGCACCTTCCTGACCTCGTTCTGGCTGAGCCCGCGCCGCCACCCCGACCTCGGCTGGGCCTGGCTGACCCGCTTCCTGATCAACCTGAGCAACGCCCTCGTACTCCTCTACCTGCTCTACTACTTGAGAGACCGCCTGCACTACGACGACCCGGAACAGGGCGTGCTGATCCTCACGGCGGTGAACGGTGTCACGCTCCTCGCCACCGTCGTGGTGGGCGGGGTGTGGTCGGACCGGCTGGGCCGCCGCAAACCGTTCGTGATCTGGTCCGGCGTCCTGATGGCGGTGGCCACGGCGGCGCTGGCCGGCTGGCAGACCTGGCCCGGCGCGATCGTCGCGGCCGCGGTCCTGGGCATCGGCTTCGGCGTCTTCACCTCCGTCGACTTCGCCCTGATGACCGACGTCCTGCCCAAGGCCCTGGACCGCGGCAAGGACCTCGGCGTCATCAACATCGCCAACGCCCTCCCCCAGGTCACCGCACCCGCCCTGGCCGCCCCGATCGTCACGTACCTCGGCGGCTACCGGGTGCTGTACCTCGTCTCGGCGGTGATCGGCCTCGCGGGGGCGGTGCTGGTGGGACGGATCAAGGGCGTGGACTGAGCGGGCTGAACGGACTCTGAGCGGACTCAGCGGTCACAGGGCGCCGGCGTCCTGGGCGGTCCACACCGACGGGTACAGCGGGCGGAAGCCCAGGTCGCGGCGGATGCGGGCCGTGGAGACGATGCCGAGCCAGGGGTCGGAGTCCGTGCGCTCGTACAGGGCGGGCGGAATCTCGGCGCCGTTGAGCCGGTGGAGGTCGACGGCGGTGACGGGGGCGTCGTCGGCGATGTTGTAGATCCCGCCGTCCGCGCCCGGGGCGTACAGCAGGCGGCGGAGGCCCTGGGCGACGTCGGCGTGGTGGACCAGCTGGAGGCGCTGGGTGGCGGCCCAGTGCGCGGCCCACCGCATCGATGCGGCCAGATGCGGGTCGCCGTCGCCGTAGACGAAGGAGAGCCGCCCGATCCGTACGTCCATACCGCCCTCCAGGGCGAGGAGGCCTCGCTCCGCCTCCGCCTTCGACTCCGGGTACGCGCCCCACATCTCGCCGCCGGGCACGGTCGGGTCCTCCTCGGTGTGCGGACGCCCGCGGCCGGTCCCGTACACGAGGTTCGTGCTGACCTGCACGAACCGGCGCACGCCCGAGGCGACGGAGGCCCGCCCCAGCTCCAGCGCGGCGTCGCGGTTGACCGCCCGGGCCTCCTCGTCCGGTACGCCACGGAAGGCGGCCGCGATGTTCACCACCGCGTCGACGCCCGCCAAGGCCTTGCCGAGCACCTCGGAGTCCCGCAGGTCACCGACCGCGACCTGGGCGCCGAGGTCGGCGAGGGCGGCCGCCCTGGACTCGTCGCGGACCAGGACCCGTACCTGGTCACCTGCGGGTGCCTGGCTCAACAGCCGGGGTACGAAGCGGCGCCCGACCTCACCGGTGGTTCCTGTCACCAGAGTCAGCATGATGATGCACTCCTGTCAGTCGATGGTTGGTCGATGGTTGGCCGATCCCCCGATGCCTCGTTCATTGGGGGATCGGGGCCTCGGGGCCTCGGTATCGAGCTTCGGCCCGGGCCGGGCGCGGCGGGAGAGACCTCCTCATCCGGGGACCGGCAGTCCCTGGATAAGACGGGCGGCTTCGGCCAGGGTGGAGAGGTGAACCGAGCCGAGCTCGCCGACTTCCTGCGCCGCAGCCGCGCCCGGCTGGAGCCCTCCGACGTGGGCCTCGCGGCCGGTGCCCGACGCCGTACGCCGGGTCTGCGTCGCGAGGAGGTGGCGGCGCTCGCGGGTATGTCCGTCGACTACTACACGCGGCTCGAACAGTCCCGCGGCCCTCGCCCCTCCCGCCAGATGCTCGGCGCGCTGGCGCGGGCGCTCCGCCTCACCGGCGACGAACGGGACCACCTGTTCCACCTGGCGGGCGAGGAACCCCCGCGCGCCGAGAGCGCCTCGGCGTACATCCGCCCCGGTCTGCTGCTGATCCTGGACCGGCTGCACGACGCGCCCGCGCAGGTCATGACCGACTACGGCGACGTGCTCGCCCAGAACGCGATGGCGGCGGCGCTCGTCGGCGAGGCGGGCACCGAACGCAATCTCGTACGCCGCTTCTTCACCGACCCTCGCGCCCGCGCTCTCTTCCCGCCCGAGGACCACCCCGCGCACGCCCGCTCCCACGTCGCCAATCTGCGCGCGATCACTGCGGCCCGCCCGAAGGACCCGGCGCCGGCTGCCCTGGTGGCCGAACTCCGCACCGCGAGCGAGGAGTTCGCCGCGCTGTGGGACTCACACGAGGTCGCTGTACGCCGCGCCTCGACGAAGAGATTCCAGCACCCCACCGTCGGCCTGCTCGACCTGGACTGCGAAATCCTCCTCGCTTCCGGCGACAACCAACTCCTGATAGTCCACACGGCCCGCCCCGGCACCGACGCCCACGAACGCCTCCAACTCCTCCGCGTACTGGGCCTCCAGAACATGACCCCCGCGCACCCGTGACCGCGGGGGTCCCAGGAAGGCTTCGCCCCCAGACCCCCAAAAGATTGCGCAGTTCCCCGCGCCCTTTAAAAGCACCCGGGGCGGGCCGGCGGTTGTTCAGGGGCGCGGGGAACTGCGCGCCCAGCCCCCCACCCACCCGCACCCGACACACAACCGAACGGGGTCGAAGGGGCAGAGCCCCTGGGGATGGGACGGGTAGGGGCGGCGGGGGCGAGGAAACCGGCCCATGGCTCAACTTCGGCCAGTTTTGATGAGCGTTGAAGGAATCCGTCGGGCATCCCTTGCAACCCCAAGCCACCCGCGCATCAATGGAACCGCACATTCCGACGGACCGTCAGATACGCGCGGACGGCTCCGTCCCGACCATCCCCACATGGCAATTCCCGTACAAGGGAAGGGAACCCAATGAGAGGCAAGCGACTCGGAATCACCGCGGCGTTAGCCGCCGGCACCCTCGCCGCGACCGGCCTGGCCTTCGCCCCCACCGCCGCGGCCGTCACCCCCCAGACAGCCACCATCAACGCAACCTGCAGCATCGGCGGCAGCGGCGAAGCCACCCTCACCGCCACCCAGACCGGCACGGCCGCGACCATCACCCTCAGCTCCACCGAGATCACGGCCCCGATCAGCATCGCCCAGGACTCGATCACTTCCACCCTGACCATGGTGAACGCGAGCGGCGGCACCACCGCCTTCACCGGCACGAAGAACCCCGCCATCGCAGCGGGCGGCGGAGTCTCGGTGGGCCCCCTGGACGGCACCGTCGCCTCCGGCGACAGCCTGGAGGCATACGGCGGCTCCCTGCAGATGGTGGTCTTCGGCATCACCATCACGTGCACGGCAGACGCGGCACAGTCCCCGAGCCCGTTCGTGTTCGAGTAAACCCCGCAGGCGCGAAGACCGGTGCCGCCCGCGCGCAGCGGCACCGGTTCCTCCCTCTCAACCACCCTGCGGGCAACCGGAGTTGATGACCATGACAGAAACTGATGGGTCATCAGTTGCCGTATCAACCCTCCATTGACTTCTCACACAACCCGCACATCAATGGCCCCCTGTCGGCGCAGAAGAGCCGCTGCGCCCGCAACCCTCAGGAGGGGGCAACAACCATGTCAACCACGGGTTCGACAACCCGAAGACGCCGTTGGGCGGCGCTGCTCGGGGTGACCGCTCTCGCGGTCGCCGCGGGGGGCGCGCTGGCCGCCCCGGCGGGGGCCGCCACCAACGTGGACTTCGCCACGCACTGCATCCCGCCGGCGGTCGCGGGGATCCCGCCGATCGACGGCACCACCACCGCGATCGTCACGGTGGACAACGCCAGCCCCAAGGTCGGCGACACCGTCAAGGTGACCTACAAGGTGGTGACGCCCGCCGCGAGCAACCCCACCTCGATCAGCCTGCCGGCCGACATCATGACGCCGAGCGGCAAGGTGACCCTGGGCGGGGCCCAGACCGGTGACGTCACGGTCGTCGGAGAGAAGAAGAACGATCCGGTGGCGGGCAACGCGCCCTTCCCGGGGTTCGAGATGACCGGCACCTTCACGGTCACCGCGCCCGGTGCCATCACCCTCTCGCCCGGCGACTACAACATCCACACCAGCTACATCCTGGAGCTGGACACGCCCTGCACGGTCACCAACCCGCCCGCGCCCGTCTCCGAGACGATCACCGCGGCGGACGCACCCCAGCCCAACACCCGCGCCATCCAGCTGGGTTCGGCCTCCGGGAACCCCGGTGACAGCGTGACCGTCACCGGCAGCAACTTCACCCCGGGCGCGACCGTCACGCTCGCCGGACGGTCGGGTGCCAGTCAGACCGGGGACACCGCGACGGTGACCGCGGACGCTTCGGGTGCCATCAGCGGTCCCCTGGTCGTCAACGACAAGACGACGACGGGCGTCGTGGCGTACGAGGGAGCCGCGTGGAGTAGCGACCTGGGCGCGGGGCCTGCCGCGTACACCGTCATCGACAACACGCCCATCCCCGACAACGCCCAGAAGCTCACCACCACGGTGAACCCGGGCAAGCTGTCGATGTCTCAGGCCGGGGACTCCGTCACGCTGACGGCGGTCGACTTCGGCAAGGGCGGACCCTCGACCGGCGATCTGCAGACGGTGACCGTCCAGGACTTCCGCGGCGGACCCGCGGGCTGGTCCCTGACCGGCAAGGTCACCGATTTCACCGCTCCCGGCGCCAAGATCGATGCCGGGCAGCTCAGCTGGACCCCGGCATGTGTCACCAAGGCCGGGAGCCCGAGCACCTGCCAGGCCGGTTCGCCCGGCACCGTGGGGAGTTCGGGAGCGACGCTGGCGTCCGCCCCGGCAGCCACGCTCACCGGTGGTGAGTTCACTGTCGACGCCCAACTGTCGCTGAACGTACCGCAGTTCACGGCGCCGGGATCGTACTCCGGCGTGCTCACACTGACGCTCAGCTGATCCGTCCGTCCGCACCTTCCGTGGCCGGGCGCGCACCCGCCCGTCCACCTCGTCCGTGGGGGTCCGCACCCATGCGCAAGCTGTACGTCCTCCTCCTGATCGCACTCCCGACCGCACTCCTGACCGCGCTGCTGGGCTGCTTCGCGGCGCCTTCGTACGCCGCCGACAACGGCAGTTGGTCCGTCTACCCCGTCGCCTCACGCATCGCCGCGCGGCCCTACTTCTATCTCTCCGCCGACCCCGGACAGACCATCAAGGACAAGGTCGTCGTCGCCAACAAGACGGGCAAGCCGCTGAGTTTCCGGCTGTACGCGGCCGACGCCTACAACACCGCGCGCGACGGCGGGTTCGCCGTACGCACGGTGAAGGAGAAGCAGCGAGGTGTCGGCGCGTGGGCGCGGCCCGCGCGCTCCCGGGTGACGGTTCCCGCGCACGGCACGGTCACCGTGCCGTTCACGCTCAAGGTGCCCGAGAAGGCCGAACCCGGCGACCACCCGGGCGCGCTGGTCGCCCTCGACGAACGCGTCGACACGGGCGACGGGACCTTCCAGGTCGGGGTGCAGCGGGCGGTCGGCGCCCGGATCTACCTCCGCGTCGGCGGCCCGACGGTCCCCGCCATCGCCGTCGAGAAGGTCCACATCGCCCACCACCAGCCCCTGGTCCCCGGCATCGGCGACAGCACGGCCACCATCTCGTACACCCTCCACAACACGGGCAACGTGACCCTGAATCCGAAGGTGCGGCTCAGGGCCGAGGGCCTCTTCGGCCGTACGCTGCTGTCGCGGGGGCTGACCAAGATCCCCTCGGAGCTGCTGCCCGGGCAGCGGGTCCGGCTGACCGAGCCGTGGTACGGGGCCCCTCAACTCGAATGGGGCGACGTGAAGTTGACCGCCAGCGCCCCGGGCACCCGCGAGTCGGCGAGCGCGTCGTTCTTCGCGCTGCCCTGGCTGGTCGCGGTGGTCGTGGGGGTGGTGATCGCGGCCGCGGTGGTGGTGATCAGAGTGCGTCGGGGCCGCGCTCGCCCGTCCGTACCCGTACGACGGTCTCCACCGGCACCGCCCACACCTTCCCGTCCCCGATCTTCCCGGTCTGCGCCGCCTTCACGATCGCCTCGATGACGGCCTCCGAGTCGGCGTCCTCGACGACGACCTCGATACGGGCCTTGGGGACGAGGTCCACCTGGTACTCGGCACCGCGGTACACCTCGGTGTGCCCGCGCTGACGCCCGTACCCGCTGGCCTCGGTCACGGTCAGCCCGTGCACGCCGATCTCCTGCAGGGCGGTCTTGACCTCGTCGAGGCGGTACGGCTTGACGATCGCGGTGATGAGCTTCATGCCTGGGTCTTGACCTTCTGCGTGGTGGAGACGGATGACGAGACCGGGGCGCCATGGCCCAGGACCCCGTGATCGTAGGCGCTCTCGGCGTGCACCGTAAGGTCCAGGCCGGTGTACTCCTCGTCCTCGCTCGCCCGGAAGCCCATGACCTTGTCGAGCAGCTTGCCGATCCCGTACGTGACGGCGAAGGCGTACGCCCCGACGGCCACGACCGCGACCACCTGCTTGCCGAGCTGGCCGAGCCCGCCGCCGTAGAGGAGACCCTCGGCGCCACCCGTCATCGTCTCCGTCGCGAAGACCCCGATGAGCAGCGTGCCGATGATCCCGCCGACCAGGTGCACGCCGACGACGTCCAGCGAGTCGTCGTAGTTCAGCTTGAACTTCCAGCTCACGGCGTACGAACAGACGACACCGGCGGCGAGTCCGACGACCAGCGCGCCCACCAACGACACGGACCCGCAGGACGGGGTGATGGCCACCAGGCCCGCGACCGCGCCGGACGCGGCGCCGAGCGTGGTGGGGTGGCCGTCGCGCTTCTGCTCCACGAAGAGCCAGCCGAGCAGGCCGGTGCAGCCGGCGGCGAGGGTGTTGAGGAAAGCGGCGGCGGCCAGACCGTTGGCGCCCAGCGCGGATCCCGCGTTGAAGCCGAACCAGCCGAACCACAGCAGACCGGCGCCCAGCATCACCATCGGCAGGTTGTGCGGCCGCATCGCGTCCTTCTTGAAACCGAGGCGCGGGCCGAGGACCAGGCAGAGGGCGAGTCCGGAGGCGCCTGAGGTGATTTCGACCGGAAGACCGCCCGCGAAGTCCAGTGCGCCCAGCTTGTCCAGGATCCAGCCGCCGGGGCCCCACACCCAGTGGGTGACGGGAACGTATACGAGCAGCGCCCATACCGGCACGAAGACCATCCACGCGCCGAACTTCGCGCGGTCCGCGATCGCACCGCTGATCAGCGCGGCGGTGATGATCGCGAAGGTCAGCTGGAAGGTGGCGAAGAGGAGGGTGGGGACGGTTCCCTGGACGCTGTCCGGCCCGAGACCGGCCATTCCGGCGTGATCCAGCCCCCCGATGAGCCCGCCGAAGGCGTCGTCGCCGAACGCGAGCGAGTATCCGGCGGCCAGCCACACCACCGTGACCAGGGCGATCGACACGAAGCTCATCATCAGCATGTTGAGGACGCTCTTCGTGCGGACCATGCCGCCGTAGAACAGGGCGAGGCCCGGCGTCATCAGGAGGACGAGCGCGGTGGCGGCGAGCATCCAGGCGGTGTCGCCGGTGTCGATCTGGGCGGCGGCCAGGGTCACGGTCTCTCCAACGGGGTGGGGGCGTCGTCAGAGCGTCACGGTCCCGCGTTTCCGGTTGTGCACATACGCGTTTCCGGCGTGTTTCGTGTTGCGCGGGGGTTTCCGGAAGCTCACCGGGCCCCGCGGGAGCGTCCAGGGGCGCTCGGCGTGCGGCGGGGGCTTGTGGATCAGGGACAATGGGCGCCATGAGCGTTCGTACCCCGTCATCCGAGCCGTCCGAGGCCCCCCACCGCGCCGGCTTCGCCTGCTTCGTGGGCCGCCCCAACGCGGGCAAGTCCACCCTTACGAATGCTCTGGTCGGCCAGAAGGTGGCGATCACCGCGGACCAGCCGCAGACGACGCGGCACACGGTACGCGGCATCGTGCACCGGCCCGACGCGCAGCTGATCCTGGTGGACACCCCCGGCCTGCACAAGCCGCGCACGCTGCTCGGCCAGCGCCTGAACGACGTGGTCCGCACGACGTGGGCCGAGGTCGACGTCATCGGCTTCTGCCTGCCCGCGAACGAGAAGCTCGGCCCCGGCGACCGGTTCATCGCGAAGGAACTGGCGTCCATCAAGAAGACGCCGAAGGTCGCGATCGTCACCAAGACCGACCTCGTCGACAGCAAGACGCTCGCCGAGCAGCTCATCGCGATCGACCAGCTCGGCAAGGAGCTGGGCTTCGAGTGGGCCGAGATCGTCCCCGTCTCGGCGGTCGGCGACAAGCAGGTGGACCTGCTGGCCGACCTGCTCGTCCCCCTCCTCCCGGAGGGCCCGGCCCTCTACCCCGAGGGCGACCTCACGGACGAGCCCGAGCAGGTCATGATCGCGGAGCTGATCCGCGAGGCGGCCCTGGAAGGCGTACGGGACGAGCTCCCGCACTCCATCGCCGTCGTCGTCGAGGAAATGCTGCCCCGCGAGGACCGCCCCGCCGACAAGCCCCTCCTCGACATCCACGCCTTCGTCTACATCGAGCGCCCCAGCCAGAAGGGCATCATCATCGGCCCCAAGGGCAAGCGCCTGAAGGAGGTCGGCATCAAGTCCCGCAAGCAGATCGAGGCGCTGCTGGGCACTCCGGTCTTCCTCGACCTGCACGTGAAGGTCGCCAAGGACTGGCAGCGGGACCCCCGACAGCTGCGCAAGCTGGGCTTCTGAGCCGTATCCGCATCCGCATCCGTCTCCTCCGCGTTGTCAGTGGTCCCGCCTACACTCCCGGCCCATGACCTACGTGGACGAGCACGTGCATCCGGAGCCCCCCGTCGCGGGTGACGAGACCGCAACCCTGCTGGGCTCCCTGGAACGACAGCGCGCGACCCTCGCATGGAAGTGCGGGGGTCTGGACGCGGCCGGCCTGAGCGCGACGGTGGGCGTCTCCTCGATCACCCTGGGCGGACTGCTCAAGCATCTGGCCCATGTCGAGGACGACTACTTCTCGGGCCGTCTGTTCGACCGCCGGCCCAGTCCCCCCTTCGACACGGCGGACTGGGACACCGACCCCGACTGGACCTGGCACTCGGCCGCCGAGGACACCCCCGACCAGCTCTACACCCTGTGGCAGGACACGGTGGCCCGTTCCCGCACCCTGGTCGCCCAGGCCCTGTCCGACGGCGGCCTCGACCGCCTCGCCGACCGCCGCTGGCCCGACGGACGCGCCCCCAGCCTCCGCCGCATCCTCATCGACCTCATCGAGGAGTACGCCCGACACGTGGGCCACGCGGACCTCATCAGAGAGTCGGTGGACGGCCTCGTGGGCGAGGACCCACCCCGCTGACCGCTCCGCGGGTGGGTGGGGGTGGGTGCGTGGGTTTGTTCTTTGGCTGCGGGCCGGTGGGGGCTGGCCGCGCGGTTCCCCGCGCCCCTAAAAGATTGCGCAGTTCCCCGCGCCCCTTAGGTGCGGGTGGGTTGCGGTTGTTTCGTTTGGCTACGGGCTACGGGCCCGGGGGGGGCGATGGGGCGCAGCCCCGAGCCTTCAGGGGCGCGGGGAACTGCGCGACAAGCCCCCACCGGCCCGCAGCCGACGAACAAGCCGGGCGGGGTCGAAGGGGCGGAGCCCCTGGGGATGGGACGGGTAGGGGCGGCGGGGGCGAAAACCCACTCAGCCCGCGCTGACGACGACCCGTACGGCCCCATCAGGCCCAGCCACCAGCACCGGCGTCCCGGCCCCGCCAAGGTCCCGCACAGCCGCCCGATCCTCCTCCGAGGCCCCCTCCGCCTCGGACACAACGGCCGCCGCCTCCAACGACTTCGCCCCGGACGCCACCGCCATAGCCACCGCGGTCTGCAGCGCACTCAACCGCAACGAAGGCAAAGCCACGGTGCCGGCGACATACGTACGTCCCGTCTCGTCCCGCACGGCCGCCCCCTCGGGCACACCATTACGAGCCCGCACGGAACGGGCCAAAGTCACGATCTTGCGGTCCTCGGGGTCAAGCGCGCTGCTGTCGGTCATGCCCTGAGCATACGAAGTGTCGACGCACACCCCCGCCGAAGGGGTCTACCGATTGGGCCCTGCCGAAAGGGGGTCACCCGGCAACGGGATACATCGACCCCCGCCGCCCCTCGGGCGAAGCCAGCCACTCCAGCTTCGCCGCCGTGTTCGCCTCCGGCAGCGGCGTATGCAACACGATGGTGAGATCGGGCCGCGCCGGCACCTTCATGGCAGTGGACTCGACGGCGAGCAGACCGACCAGCGGATGGTCGAGCTCCTTGCGGATCTGGCCCGCGTCCTGGATGTCCCGCCGCTCCCACAGTTCGGTGAACTCCTCGCTGACCTCCCGGAGTTGGGCCAGCACCTCGTGGTACCCCTCGTCGTCGGGCGCGGCGGCGCAGGACGCCCGGAACTGGGCGACGACCGTGTGCGCGTTCACCTCCCAGGTCCGGGACCGGCCCCGGTAGAGCGGGTCGGTGAAGAAGTCGATGATGCAGTTCTGCGTGTTGCCGGGCCGCATGCCGAGAACCATCCCGGCGGCGTCGTTGTACATCACGCAGTTGTAGTACGGGTCCATGATGTGCGCCGGATACGGCATCCAGGTGTCGATCAGCCGCCGCAGCCCGTCGCACATGTCCCGGACCTCGGGCGCGACCTCCGGCGCGGGCGGGTTCAGCCCGGCGAGCAGATACAGATGGCGTCGCTCGGCGTTGCTGAGCCGCAGCACCCGGGCGACCGCGTCGAGCACCTGCGGCGAGACGGAGATGTCCCGCCCCTGCTCCAGCCACTGGTACCAGGAGGCGCCGACACCCGCGAGCACCGCGACCTCCTCGCGGCGCAGACCGGGGGTACGGCGGCGGGCCCCGCCGTCGGGCAGCCCGGCCTCCGTCGGTGACACCCTGGCCCGGCGGCTCATCAGGAAGTCCCGCAGCTCCCGCCGCCGGTTGGTCCTGAGCGCGTCCTCCGTCACGTGCGAATCCCCCTGTTGGTGACTGGTGGTGCGACCACCAGCATAAGTTCCCGCTCCCCACGGTTGTTCCGATCGCAGGAAGCTCTTGCCCATGGCGATCGACACGACCGAAACCACCACTGAAACCACCACCGGAAGCACCATCGCTTCCGCGCACACACCCCCCGTACACACACCCCCCGTACAGGACTCCCCGAACCCCCAACCCCCGCTCGGCACCCGGCTGTCGACCCGCGACAAGCTCGTCCTCTTCGTCCTCTGCGCGGCACAGTTCATGGTCGCGCTCGACTTCTCCGTCCTGAACGTGGCGCTGCCCGTACTCGGCAAGGACCTGGGCATGAGCCCGTCCGCGCTCCAGTGGGCGGTCACGGCCTTCGCACTGCCGTCCGGCGGCTTCCTGCTGCTCTTCGGCCGCATCGGCGACCTGTACGGCCGCCGCAAGCTGTTCCTGGCGGGTCTCGCCCTCTTCGGTGCGGCCTCGCTGCTGGCGACCTTCGCCTGGGACCCGGCGTCGTTCCTGGCCGGGCGGGCGTTGCAGGGCCTGGCCGCCGCGACGATCGTGCCGACGGCCATGTCGCTGCTGACGACGACCTTCCCGGAGGGCCCGGCGCGCGACCGCGCCCTGGGCATCGCCGGCACGCTGCTGTCGCTCGGCTTCACGATCGGCATGGTCGCGGGCGGTGTCCTCACCGACGTAGTGGGCTGGCGCTCGACGATGGGCCTGCTGACGGTCTTCGCGCTGATCGTGCTGCCGCTGGCGCCGGGCCTGCTGCCCGAGTCCCGCACCCCGGAGCGCCCCCGCCTGGACATCCCCGGCGCGGTCACCGTCACCGGCGGTCTGCTGGCCCTGATCTACGCCCTGTCGACGGCGGCGGACCGCGGCTTCGGCGGCGCCGACGTCATCGCGACCCTCGTCACGGGCGTGCTCCTGCTGGCCGCGTTCGGCTACGTCGAGTCCCGCGCCCACTCCCCGCTCGTCAGCCTCCCCATGCTGCGCCGCCGCACGGTGGCGTGGGGCAACCTGGGCGGTCTGGTCACGTTCTCGATGATGTCGACGGTGGTCTTCGTGATGACCCTGTACCTCCAGGAGACGCTCGGTCTCTCCGCCTTCGAGACGGGCCTGATCTTCGGCTTCCAGGGTGCCCTGTCGGCGCTCGCCGGGATGTACGCCCCGAAGGTCATCGGCCGCTTCGGCGCCCGCCGTACGCTGGTCGGCTCGCTGGCCGGTCAGGGCCTGTTCGTGGCGACGCTGGTGCTGCTGAACACGCACACCTGGTCCGTCTGGCTCGCCACCGCCGCGGTCGGCCTGGCCAGCATGTGCCACCTCGGCGCGATCATCTCGTACGGCCTGACCGTCACCTCGGGCGTGCCGAACGAGGAACAGGGCCTGGCCACCGGCCTGGTGACCTCCACCCAGCAGGTCGGCCTCACGATCGGCATCCCGCTGCTCGGTGTCCTCGCGACGACGTCGGACGACCTGATGACCGGTGTCCGCACGGTGCTCGCCCTGGACACGGCGATCGTCCTGGCGGCGGCGGTGCTGATCGCGGTCGGACTCGGCCGCCGCCGCTCGGGGACGGTCGAGGCCTGAGGCCTCAGGGGCGGTCGAGGCGGAGGCGCTCGGCCTTCGGCAGACCGGCGACGACGAGATCGTACGAATCCTCGATGAGCTCCCGGACCATACGGTCCGGGAGTTCGCCGTCGACGGTCACCGTGTTCCAGTGCCGCTTGTTCATGTG
The DNA here is from genome assembly GCF_036347135.1 of Streptomyces sp. NBC_00775. Lineage (NCBI taxonomy): Bacteria > Bacillati > Actinomycetota > Actinomycetes > Kitasatosporales > Streptomycetaceae > Streptomyces > Streptomyces sp. NBC_00775. The sequence continues at coordinate 7,240,506 of NZ_CP108938.1, read as the reverse complement.
ATAGCCGGGGATGATCAGCCCCGGGTACTCGCCGCGCAGCCGGACCGCGTCCTCCGGGTCGCACTTCAGATTGACCGTGAGCGGGCGCGCGCCCAGATTGCTCAGCGCGAAGAGCTTGCCCAGCACCTTGAAGACCGAGGTCTCCGGGTTGAAGGGGAAGTCCTCGACGGTCGCGTTGAAGGACAGACAGAACGCGCGCAGCTGCTGCGGGGTCACTCCGGCTTCTCCTCCTCGGAAGGGTTCACGGGTTCACTCCGGTTTTTGGTCCCCAGAAGGTCACTCCGGTTTTTCGTCCTCCGACGGCTCCGGATCCACCGGGCCGACCGGCTCGACGAGCACCGTGACGATCTTGTTCCGCCGCCCCGCCGCGGACTCTGCGGTCAGCCGCAGCTCGCGCCCGTCGGGCAGTTCGACCACCGACGAGGCCCCGGCGATCGGAACCCTGCCGAGCGCCTTGGCCAGCAGCCCGCCGACGGTCTCCACGTCCTCGTCGTCGTACGCCTCGAAGCCGTACAGCTCGCCGAGGTCGCCGATGTCGAGGCGGGCGGTCACCCGGTAGCGGTCGTCGCCCAGCTCCTGGACGGGCGGCAGCTCGCGGTCGTACTCGTCAGTGATCTCGCCGACGATCTCTTCCAGGATGTCCTCGATGGTGACGATGCCGGCCGTGCCGCCGTACTCGTCGATGACGACGGCGACGTGGTTGCGCTCCTGCTGCATCTCGCGCAGCAGATCGCCCGCGTTCTTGGTGTCGGGCACGAAGGTGGCGGGCCGCATGGCCGTCGACACCAGCTCGGACTCGGCGTCGCGGCTGATGTGCGTCTTGCGGGCCAGGTCCTTCAGATACACGATCCCGACGATGTCGTCCTCGTTCTCCCCGGTGACGGGGATGCGCGAGAAGCCGGAGCGCAGGGCGAGGGTGAGGGCCTGGCGGATGGTCTTGTACCGCTCGATGACGACGAGGTCGGTCCTCGGCACCATCACTTCCCGTACGAGGGTGTCGCCCAGCTCGAAGACCGAGTGCACCATGCGGCGCTCCTCGTCCTCGATGAGCGACTCCTTCTCGGCGAGGTCGACCAGCGCGCGCAGCTCGGCCTCGGAGGCGAAGGGGCCGCGCCGGAAGCCCTTGCCGGGCGTGAGCGCGTTGCCGATGAGGATGAGGAGGGGCGGGATCGGCCCCATCACCCGCGCCAGTGGCAGCAGGATGTAGGCGGCCGCCGTCGCCGTGTTCAGCGGGTGCTGGCGGCCGATGGTGCGCGGGGAGACGCCGACCGCGACATACGAGACGAGGACCATGACCGCGATCGCGACGGACAGCGCCTGCCAGGTCTGGTCGAACTCCTTCAGGCAGGCGTACGTGACAAGCGCGGCGGCGGCCATCTCGCAGGCCACCCGCACGAGCAGCGCCACGTTCAGATAGCGGGTCGGGTCTGCGGCGACCCGGGCGAGCTTGGCGCTGCCGCGCCGGCCGCTGCGTACGGCTTCCTCGGCGCGGAAGCTGGAGACGCGCGCGAGGCCCGCCTCCGCGCAGGCGGCGAGCCAGGCGACGACGACCAGCAGGACGGCGCCGAGGACGAGTTGCGGACTCATGAAACGGTCGGGGCCGGGGAGGGGCCCGTCATGCCCTTCTCCGCGCGCCAGCCGTCCACGATGGCGGCCTGCAGACCGAACATCTCTGCCTTCTCGTCCGCTTCCTCGTGGTCGTAGCCGAGCAGGTGCAGCACTCCATGGACGGTGAGGAGCTGGAGCTCCTCGTCCATGGAGTGCTGCGTCGCAGCTTCCTTGCCCTGCCGCTCGGCGACCTCCGGGCAGAGCACGATGTCACCGAGCAGCCCCTGCGGCGGCTCGTCGTCGTCCTTGGACGGCGGGCGCAGCTCGTCCATGGGGAAGGACATGACATCCGTCGGGCCGGGCAGGTCCATCCACTGGATGTGCAGCTGCTCCATGGCGTCGGCGTCCACGACGATCACCGAGAGCTCGGAGAGCGGGTGGATGCGCATCCGCGCGAGCGCGTAGCGGGCGATGTCGAGGATCGCCTGCTCGTCGACCTCGGTTCCGGACTCGTTGTTGACGTCGATCGACATGGGCGTGCTGTTCTACTTCCCCTTGTGGCCGGCTCTGCCGCGGCCCTTGTGGGAGCCGTTCTCGGTGCCGTTCTCGCTGTCGTACTTCTCGTACGCGTCGACGATACGGCCGACCAGCTTGTGCCGTACGACATCGTGGGACGTGAGCCGCGAGAAGTGGACGTCGTCGACGCCCTCCAGGATGTCCTGGACCTGGCGCAGACCCGACTTCGTGCCGGTCGGCAGGTCGACCTGTGTCACGTCACCCGTGACCACGATCTTCGAGTCGAAGCCGAGGCGGGTGAGGAACATCTTCATCTGCTCGGCGCTGGTGTTCTGCGCCTCGTCGAGGATGATGAAGGCGTCATTGAGGGTGCGGCCGCGCATGTAGGCGAGCGGCGCGACCTCGATGGTCCCCGCCGCCATCAGCCGCGGGATCGAGTCCGGGTCGAGCATGTCGTGCAGCGCGTCGTAGAGCGGGCGCAGGTAGGGGTCGATCTTCTCGTACAGCGTGCCCGGCAGGAATCCGAGCCGCTCGCCGGCCTCGACCGCGGGGCGGGTGAGGATGATCCGGTTGACCTGCTTGGACTGGAGCGCCTGCACGGCCTTCGCCATGGCGAGATACGTCTTGCCCGTACCGGCGGGGCCGATGCCGAAGACGATGGTGTGCTTGTCGATGGCGTCGACGTACCGCTTCTGGTTGAGCGTCTTGGGGCGGATGGTGCGGCCTCGCGAGGACAGGATGTTCTGCGTGAGCACCTCGGCCGGAGTCTCCTGGCCGTCGCCCTCCCCGTTCCCGCTCGCCCTGAGCATGGCGATCGAGCGTTCCACTGCGTCCTCCGTCATCGGCTGGCCCGTGCGGAGCACCAGCATCATCTCGTCGAACAGGCGCTGGATGAGGGCGACTTCACGGGCATCGCCGACCGCGCTGATCTCATTGCCCCGGACGTGTATGTCGGCCGCCGGGAAGGCCTTCTCGATCACGCGCAGAAGGGAGTCGCCGGACCCCAGCACGGTCACCATGGGGTGCTGGGCGGGGACGGTGAAGTGCGCTCGCGCCTGCCCCTGCGCGGGGGTGTGAGCTGTGGGTGTCTGAGTCATGGGCCGGCTCTGTAGGCCTGCGTATCCTCCTCGGTCGGCACGCTTGCCACATGGGCAGCCTTGCGGTTCCCAGCGTACGTCGCCGCACTGACAGAGCCGTAGGGCTTTTCCTCAGCTCACGCCGAGCGTCCGAACCCGATCGTCGGTACCGCCCGCCGCAGTGGCCACGGGCGGGTCACCTCCGGCAGCAGGCCCTCCAGGAAGGCGTACCGGCTCAGGGCCGTCGGGTCCTGGGCGTCGACCGACTGGACGCGGCGCCACCACGCCGCGATCTCGGACCAGCCGGGCGCCGACAGCGACCCCCCGAACTCCTGGACGGAGAGGGCGGCGGTGAGGCCGGCGAAGGCGAGGCGGTCGGCGAGGGGCCAGTCGGCGAGGGTGCCCATGACGAAGCCGGCGACGAACACGTCACCGGCGCCGGTCGGGTCCATGGCCTCGACCGCGATGGCCGGGACCTCGGCGGTCTCGCCGGTACGGCCGTCCACGGCGTACGCGCCCTCCGAACCGAGGGTGACGACCGCCAGCGGTACGTACGCGGTGAGCGCCTGTGCCGCCGCGCGCGGGCAGTCGGCGCGGGTGTACCGCATCGCCTCCTCCGCGTTCGGCAGGAACGCCTCACAGTGTTCGAGATCGGCCAGACCCGCCAGGTCCCAGCGGCCGGTGTCGTCCCAGCCGACGTCGGCGAAGAGCCGGGTGCCCTCGCGGGCGGCCTGGGCGATCCAGGGCGCGCGCGTGCCCGGGGTCAGCGAGGCCACGGCGGCACGCGCGCGTGGGGCGTGTTCCGGTGCGGGTTCCTCCGGGGGTGGCTCGTGGCCGTGGCTGACCATCGTGCGTTCGCCCTCGTACGCCATGGACACGGTGACCGGGGAGTGCCAGCCGGGTACGCTGCGCGACGGGGAGAGGTCGATGCCCTCGCCCTGCTCCAGGGCGTCCCAGCAGTACTCCCCGTAGTGGTCGTCCCCGAAGGCCGCGGCCAGGGAGGTCTTCAGCCCCAGCCGGGCCAGGGCGGTCGCCATGTTGGCGACTCCGCCGGGGCTGGAACCCATCCCCCGCGCCCAGGACTCCGTCCCCCGCACGGGGGCGGAATCGAGCCCGGTGAAGATGATGTCCAAGAAGACCGTGCCCGTGAGATAGACGTCCCAGGGCGGGTCCTGGGGAGTGCGCAGCCCGGCGAGCGGGTCGACATGGGCCTGGCCGAACGGTCGCTCTCCGTTGGACGCGATCACGATGCGCTCCCTGACATGGTGCGGACCTGGCCAGTGTGCACCACGGCACCCACAGGCTCCGCCCCTTCCACCCCTGGGTTGTGTGTCGGCTGCGGGTGATCGCGCAGTTCCCCGCGCCCCTAAAAGGGGCGCGGGGAACTGCGCAATCTTTTAGGGGGGTCTGGGGGCGCAGCCCCCAGGAAGGGATGGGACGGGTAGGGGCGGCGGGGGCGAAAGAAAGCCCGTTTACCCGTGCACCCCCGCTCCAAACGCAACGTGCCCCACATCACACGACCCCACCTTCTTCGCACCCCCACCCCCTTGATACAAATTGCCCGCGCGTTCCTGTCCGTCGACAGCCGCCCAACCCCCTCATTGAGCCGCTCCTTTCGCATGCCCTGGGAACGCCCGTGTCCGCCCGCATCACCACCCCCTGGCCCCTCGTCGCCCTTTTCACGGCCGGGTACCTGGCCGCGTACCTGCTGCCGACCACAGTCGGCAGACTGGACGCGGGCCTCCCGCTCACGGCCACCCAGGCCGGCGCCATCGGCAGCGCACTGCTGCTGAGTTCGGCGACAGCCGGGTTCCTGCTCGCCTCCCGCGTCGACCGCTTCGGCCCCCGCACACTCGCCCGCACGGGCCTGCTCCTCGCGGCCGTCGGCTACGGCACCGCCGCGCTCACCACGACCGTCCCCCTGGTCATCACCGGCGCCGTCGCCGGAGGCTTCGGCTCGGGTACCGCCACCACGGTCGCCGCGACCGGCGTGGCCGCCCAGCGCGACCCCCACCGCACCACCACCCTGGGCCTGCTCGGTGTCTCCGGCCTCGCGGGCGTGCTGTACCTGACGATCCCCCACCTGGGCCCGGCCCACGGCCTCCCGCTCGCCGCGGTCGCCTGCACGGCGCTGCTGGTGCTGCCCGTGACGCGGCGCCTCCCCACCCGCACTCCCGCACCCGCGTCCCGGGCGCTCCGCGCCACCGACCCCCTCCCTCACTTCCGTTCGGGTCTGGTCCTCGCCGCCTCCCTGTTCTTCTGGTCCCTCGCCCAGAACTCCCTCTGGGGCGTGAGCGGCCGCATCGGTCTGACACAGGCGGGGCTCACCGAAGTGACCGTCGGCGCGGTGTTCGCGGTGGCGCTCGGCGCGGGGCTGCTGGGTGTGATCGGCGCGGGTGCGCTGGGCCCGCGGCTCGGCAGCGCGTTGCCCATCGGCGCCGGTACGGCCCTGATCGCCGGCTGTATCGCGCTCAGCGCGGCGGCCGGTGACCTGACGTCCTTCGCGACGGGCGAGATCGCCTGGAACACGCTCTACCCGGTCGTGCTCTCGTATCTGATCGGCCTCGCGGCCTCACTGGATCCGCGCGGACGGTGGGCGGTCCTGGTCGGCTCGGCCTCCTCGCTCGGCACGGCGTGCGGCCCGCTCGTCGGCAGTCTGCTCTCCGCGCGGGCGGGTTACCCGGGGATGGGCGTGATCCTGGCGCTCGGCCTGCTGCTCGTCACCGTCCCCCTGACAGCCGTGGCGCTCCGTCCGAGGCGCGGTACCCCGCAGGAACACCCGGTCGTCGAGATCCCGTTGGAGGCCGTGCCCGCCGGGCGGACGGCGTACGACATGGCGGGACCCCGGCAGGCGGCAGCCGCACCGGGGCCCGGAACCACGTACAAGCAGGCCGTCTAGTCGAGCAGGTCGAACTCGTACGCGTCGACCTCGGCGATGTACCGGGCCCGCCGCTCCTCGTCGTGCTCCAGGAAGGACGCCTCGAAGGAGTTGCGTGCCAGCTCCCGCTGCCGCTCGTGGTCCAGGCCCAGTGCTTCGTGCACGGCGTGGAAGGTGTCGCCGACGTAGCCCCCGAAGTACGCGGGGTCGTCGGAGTTGACAGTGCACAGCAGCCCGGCGTCCATCATGGCGGGCAGCGGGTGGTCCTCCAGGACGTCCACCGCGCGCAGCCGTACGTTCGACAGCGGGCAGAGGGTGAGCGGGATCCGGTCCCGTACGAGCCGTTCGACGAGCTCGGGGTCCTCCATGCAGCGCAGCCCGTGGTCGATGCGCTCGACGCCGAGGACGTCGAGGGCCTCGGTGATGTACGCGGGCGGGCCCTCCTCGCCGGCGTGCGCGACGCGTCGCAGACCGAGCGCGGCGGCGGCCTCGTACACCTCGCGGAACTTGACCGGCGGGTGTCCGACCTCGGCGGAGTCGAGGCCGATGCCGACGATCCGGTCGAGGTAGGGCTTCGCGGCCTCCAGCGTCTCCAGCGCCGACTCGGCGGACTCGTCGCGGAGGAAGCACATGATCAGCTGCGTGGAGATGCCGTGCGTCTCCTCGCTGCGGGCGAGCGCGCGGTGCAGGCCCTCGACGACCGTCCCCATGGCCACCCCGCGGACGATGTGCGCCTGCGGGTCGAAGAAGATCTCCGCGTGCCGCACGCCCTGCGCCGCGGCCCGCGCCAGGTAGGCGTCGGCCAGGTCGGCGAAGTCCTGTTCCGTCCGCAGTACGGCCATGAGCTCGTAGTACAGGTTCAGGAACGACTGGAGATCGTCGAAGAGATACGCCTTGCGCAGCTCCTCGGTGTCCGCGTACGGCAGCGTGACGCCGTTGCGCGCGGCGAGCGCGAAGGCCAGCTCGGGTTCGAGGGTGCCTTCGATGTGCAGGTGCAGTTCAGCCTTGGGGAGGGACATCAGAGCATGGTAAAGGCGATTCACCGGCGCTTCGGAACCGGCACTCTCAGAAGATCGTGTGCCACCGTCAGCTCCCCCTCGAACCCGGCGGCGCGCGCCTGCCGCTCGAACTCGTCGGGATCGGAGTAGCGCTGGCTGAAGTGGGTGAGCACGAGATGCCGCACGCCGGCGTCCTTGGCCACCCGCCCCGCCTGGCCGGCCGTCAAGTGGCCGTGGTCAGTGGCGAGTTGCTCGTCCTCGTCGAGGAAGGTCGACTCGATGACGAGCAGGTCGCATCCCTCGGCCAGCGCGTACACGCCCTCGCACAGCCGGGTGTCCATGACGAACGCGAACCGCTGGCCGCGCCGCACCTCGCTGACGTCGTCGAGCGAGACACCGCCGAGCGTGCCCTCCCGCTGGATCCGTCCGACGTCCGGCCCCTTGATCCCGTGCTCCGCGAGCCGCCGCGGCAGTATCCGCCGCCCGTCCGCCTCGACCAGCCGGTATCCGAAGGACTCGACGGGGTGGGAGAGCTTCCGCGCCTCCAGGGTGTACGAGGGCGTGGTCGCGAGCACTCCGTCCGCCGCGACCGGCGCCTGCGTCAGGGCGACGGTCTCACGGTAGGCGGTGGCGTAGCGCAGCCGGTCGAAGAACCGCTGGCCGGAGCGCGGATAGTGCGCGGTCACCTCGTGCGGTACGCGGTCGAGGTTGATGCGCTGGATCACGCCGGCGAGCCCGAGCGAATGGTCCCCGTGGAAGTGGGTGACGCAGATCCGGTGCAGGTCGTGCGCGGCGACCCCGGCACGCAGCATCTGGCGCTGCGTGCCCTCGCCGGGATCGAAGAGCAGTCCCTCGCCGTCCCAGCGCAGCAGATAGCCGTTGTGGTTGCGGTGCCGGGTCGGGACCTGGCTGGCGGTGCCGAGGACCACCAATTCACGTACGGACAAGGTCGGTTACCCCGGCGGCCACTGCATGCCGCGGCCGCCCAGGACGTGCGCGTGCGTGTGGAAGACGGTCTGCCCCGCGCCGCTGCCGGTGTTGAAGACGACGCGGTAGCTCTCCAGCTTGTCCTCGGCGGCGACCTCGGCGGCCTCACGCAGTATGTCCGCGGCGATGGTGGGCTCGGCGGCGGCCAGCGACGCCGCGTCCGGGTAGTGCACCTTGGGGATCACCAGGACGTGGGTGGGTGCCTGGGGGTTTATGTCCCGGAACGCGACGGTGGTGTCGGTCTCCCGGACCACGGTCGCCGGGATGTGCCCCGCGACGATCTTGCAGAACAGGCAGTCGTCCTGCGGTTCGCCCGCCATGCGTGTGCCTCCTCACGCCAGCCGATCATTACGTCCGCATGCTATCGGCCGGGATCACAGCGGCGGCAAGGCGGGCGCGGCCTTCGCCGGGTTCTCCGTCAGTGCCGCCAGGGCCATCCGGATCGCCTCGTCGAGCTGGGCGTCACGCCCGGCGGCGTGGTCCTGCGGGGTCTGGACGACCTCGACGTCGGGGTCGACGCCGTGGTTCTCCACGCGCCACTCGTAACCCTCCATCCAGAAGGCGTACTTGGGCTGGGTGACGAGCGTGCCGTCGACGAGCCGGTAGCGGCTGTCGATGCCGATCACGCCGCCCCAGGTGCGGGTGCCGACGACGGGCCCGATGCCCAGCGCCTTGATCGCCGCGTTGACGATGTCGCCGTCCGAGCCGGAGAACTCGTTGGCGACGGCGACGACCGGACCCCGCGGCGCGTCCTCCGGGTAGCTGTACGGCCGCAGCCCGCGCGGCACGTCCCAGCCGACGATCCGCCGCGCGAGCTTCTCGACGATGAGCTGGGAGGTGTGGCCGCCGCGGTTCTCACGGACGTCCACGACGAGCCCCTCGCGGGCCACCTCGACGCGCAGGTCGCGGTGGAGCTGGGCCCATCCGGAGCCGACCATGTCCGGCACGTGCAGGTATCCGAGGCGACCCCCGGACCGCTCATGGACGTACGCCCGCCGGTCCGCCACCCACGCGTGGTACCGCAGCGGTTCCTCGTCCGCGAGCGGGACCACGACCGCGTGGCGCGGATCGCCGCCGCCGGACGGCGAGATGGTCAGCTCCACCGGCTTGCCCGCCGTGCCGACGAGCAGCGGACCGGGCCCGGCCACCGGGTCCACCGGCAGCCCCGCGACCGCGACGATCGCGTCCCCGGCGCGCACCGCGACCCCGGGCGCGGCCAGCGGCGCCCGTGCGTCCGGGTCGGAGGTCTCGGACGGGAGGATCCGGTCGATGCGCCAACTGCCGTCCTGGTGACGGGAGATGTCGGCGCCGAGCAGCCCCTGCGCACGGTCGCCGCGGCCCCATCCGCCGCGCGGAGTGACGTACGCGTGGGAGGTGCCGAGCTCGCCCTGCACCTCCCAGAGCAGGTCCACCAGGTCGTCGTGGGTGGCGACCCGCTCCAGGACCGGCCGGTAGCGGTCGAGTACGCCGTCCCAGTCGACTCCGCCCAGGTCGGGCCGCCAGAAGTTGTCCCGCATGAGGCGGCCGGTCTCGTCGTACATCTGCCGCCACTCGGCGGCCGGGTCGACACTCTGGCGTACCCGCGAGAGGTCGACGGTGATGTTCGAATCGCTCTCGTCGTCGTTCGAGGCGCGCCGGTCGCTGGGTACGACCTTGAGCTTGCCGTCGGTCCACAGCAGGACCCGCTTGCCGTCGCCGCTGACGGCGAAGTGCTCGGCGTCGGCGGCGAGATGCTCGATGCGCTGCTGGGCGAGGTCGTACCGCTCCAGCTCGGTCTTCGGGTCCGGGTCGTCCGGGGTGGCCCGGGAGGCGCCGAGGACGCCGCGGACCGGATGCCGCAGCCACAGCAGCCCGTCCTTGGCGGCCCGCAGCGTGGAGTAGCGGGCGGCCTCCACGGGGAACGGCACGATCCGGTCGGCGAGTCCGTCGAGGTCGATCCGGGTGGCGGGCGCGCCCTCGCTGTCGGGCGTCTCGTCCTTGTCGGGCGCCTCGAAGGGGCGGCCGTGCCGCTGCGGGCCGAAGGGGGACGGCGTGGTCGCGGCCAGCGTGATCAGGTACGGCCGTGAGCCGCCGACGAACGCCAGGTCGAAGACGTGCTCGTCGTAGACAGGGTCGAAGGAGCGCGTCGAGAGGAAGGCGAGGTGTTTGCCGTCGAGCGTGAACGCCGGTGCGTAGTCCCTGAATCGCAGCGGGGTCGCCTCGGTCACCGAGAGATCGGTGGTGTTGGCGAGCTTGAGCTGACGCAGCGGCCGCGGCCCGGGGTGGGACCAGGCGAGCCACGCCGAGTCGGGCGAGAAGACCAGCCCGCTCGCCTCCCCGTCCTCGCCGCGGTCGACCTCGCGCACCTCGCCGCTCTCGCGCTCGACGAGCAGCACCCGTCCGTCGTGCGAGGCGACGGCGACGCGGCTGCCGTCGGGCGCCATCGCGAGCCCGAGGACCCGCCCGAGCTGCCCGGCGGCGAGCCGCCGCGGGGTCGCTCCGGGCGCGACGCCGGTCGCCGGGGCGAACTCCAGGGCGTCGTCCCCCTCCGCGTCCGTCACCCACACCACGTGCTCCTCGCCGTCGGCGCGGAAGGCGCGCGGCATCCGGGCGCGTACACCCTGCTCGGCGGCGAGGGCGCGGGCCGGGCCCGAGCGATGGGTGACCCAGTGGACGGCACCGCGCACGGACACCGCGCTGCCCCGTCCGGTGTGGTCGGGCGCGGCGGCGGAGAACCAGCGCGACGCGCTCACCGGGTGCGGCTGCTGGTCGACGCGCTGACCGCCGAGCCGAATGCCGAGCCGGCGCGGCTCGGCGCCCTCCAGGTCGTCGAGGAGCCACAGTTCACCGGCGGACGCGTACACGACGCGGTTGCCGTCGGTCGCCGCGTGCCGGGCGTAGAACCCTCCCCCACTCTCGGCTTCGCTCGAGCGGGAGGTACCCCCAAGGGGCGTGTGCCGCCGCAGGTCGGACGCGTCGGCGAGGGAGGAGTAGAGCGCCCCGACACCCTCGTGGTCGGACAGGAAGGCGATGCGGTCCCCCACCCAGCAGGGGTACTCGATGTTCCCGTCCAACTCCTCATGCAGCCGTACGAATTCGGCCTCCCCCTCCCCTTCCTTCCCCTCCCGGCCGATCCACAGCTTGCCCGCCGTACCGCCGCGGTACCGCTTCCACCAGGCGGCCTCGCGCCCCATGGGAGCGGACAGCAGCACGACACCCGGGCCGCCGTGGGCGACATCGCCGACAGGACCGTACGGAAGCGTCGTCGCGGGACCACCGTCGAGCGGGACGGCCCTGGCCCAGCTGCGCCGCAGGCTGGCCTGGCCCTGCGTGCTGAGGGCGAGCACCTGCCCATCCGGAGTCCAGCCGCGCACCTGAGTCCTCGAACTCCCCCAGTACGTCAGCCGTTTGGACGGTCCGCCCTCCAGAGACGCGGCGTGCACCTCGGGCGCCCCGTCGCGCGTCGACGTCCACGCGACGGTCGAACCGTCCGGGGAGATGCGCGGATGGTTCACCGGGACGTTGTCGGCGCTGACTCGCCAGGCCCGGCCGCCGTCGAGCGGGGCGGCCCAGACGTCGTCCTCGGCCGTGAAGACGACCAACTCGCCGTGCAGATGCGGAAACCGGAGATACGCGGGGGGTGCGGACGCGGAGGGTGCGGTCTCTGTCACCCGATCACCCTATGCAGCGAAAGCGTCCATGGGCAGGGGTTTCGATCGACTTGATCCGCATCCGGCGGGCACGTCACTTGCCCTGGGAGGGCCAGCACGTGGGGTCTCCCTTGCACCACATGGTCTTCGTCACGGTGACGGTGACGGTGGGGTTGGGCTGCCCGTACGTGGGGTGGTACGAGATCGGCGGGTTGGGGGTGTTCGTGGCGTTGCAGTTGCCCAGCCCCTTCACGTGGAACCACTCCTTGCCGCCGACCTTCGCGACGAGGTCCCCGCGCACGCAGGCGCCGTCGACGGCCCGGGTGACCTTGCCCTTGACCGTGATCTCCCGTCCGTCGTCCGTCTGCCCCCGGCAGTCGACGGTGGCGACGGTGTTCTCGGTCGGCGAGGGTGTCTTCCCCGGCGTGTAGGCCTTGTTGCCGCCGCCGTACGAGGCCGTGCAGCTGAGCCAGCGCACGTTCACATGCTGCCGTTCGAGTTCCTTGGTCGCCGTCTGGTCGGTCGTGTACGCGACCGCGGCGGAACTCAGCCCGTCTGCCGGCTCGCACGCGGCCACCCCGAACACACCGACCGCTCCCAGCCCGGCGGCCACCCACATCTGCCTGCGCCCCATCCGACGCCTAATACGCCTCAAAGCCCCCATGCACGGCAGCGTGCCACTCTCCCGCCGACCGCGGTAGACCGCATGCGGCCACGATCCCCCGGACCACCCGAACGAGGGGTTCTTCGCCCCCGCCGCCCCTACCCGTCCCATCCCGATTGCACAGTTCCCCGCGCCCCATTCAGGGGCGCGGGGAACTGCGCAATCTTTTAGATCAGCCCCCACCCACCCGCAGCCGAAGAACCGCCCCACGGGGTCTGGGGCGGAGCCCCAGGAACGGGATGGGACGGGTAGGGGCGGCGGGGGCGAGAAAAGTGCCGGCGCTCAGCCGTGGAGCAGCAGCCACTGCTGGAGTTCCACGAGGTTGCCCTCGGGGTCCTTGAGGTGGGCGACACGCAGGCGATCGGCCATGGGGGCCGGGCCATGGAGGAGGGTCGCGCCACGCGAGGTGATCTGCTCGCAGTAGGCGTCGAGGTCGTCGACCCGCAGCACGACCAGCGAGCGATGCCCGTTCACAGGATCGCTCAGCTCACCCAGAATGCCGGCCATCATCGCGCGATCCTGCAGAGCGATCCCCGCCGAGCCGATGGCAAAGCTGAACTTCTCGTACGGCCCCTCGATCGCCCCCGACTGGGGCTTGAGACCGAGGACATCGGCATAGAAGTGGTAGCAGGCGGCGAAGTCCGAGACGAGCAGCCGTACTTGGGCGAGTTCCAAGGCGTCCCCCGTGGATGCGCGGTGGTCAGGTCGGGCCAGGTCAGCCAGGTCAGGTCAGGTCAGGACCAGCGACCCGTGCGGGCCAGCAGCAGCGCCGTGCCCACCGTCCCGGCGGTCGATGTACGCAGCACGGTACGCCCCAGATGGAACGTCCTCGCCCCCGCCGCGGTGAAGACCTCGACCTCCTCGGGAGAGATCCCGCCCTCGGGCCCGACCACCAGCACGATCTCCCCGGAGGAGGGAAGTTCCGCCGTCGCGAACGGCTCGGTCCCGAGCTCCGTGTCCTCGTGCAGCACCGCCGCGAGATCGGCTTTGGCGAGAAGTGCGGCAACCTGCTTGGTCGTCATCGCGTCCGCGACCTCGGGGAAGCGGACGCGGCGCGACTGCTTGCCGGCTTCCCGGGCCGTCGCCCGCCACTTGGCGAGCGCCTTCAGACCCCGCTCGCCCCTCCACTGCGTGATGCAGCGGGAGGCCGCCCAGGGGACGATCGCGTCCACGCCGGTCTCGGTCATGGTCTCGACGGCGAGCTCGCCCCGGTCGCCCTTGGGGAGGGCCTGGACGACGGTGATACGAGGGGACTCCGGAGGTTCCTCGGAGAAGGAGTCCATCTGGACGATCAGCCGGTCCTTGCCCTCGGTGTCGACGACGACGCACTCCGCCCACCGCCCGGCCCCGTCGGTGAGGATGACGTCCTCGCCGGCCCGCAGGCGCTTCACGGAGACGGCGTGCCGCCCCTCGGGTCCGTCGAGGACATAGCGTCCGCCGCCGCCCGCGTTGAAGTGCTCGACCACGAACACCGGTGCCGTCATCGGTCCGCACCCCCTTCCGAGGACTCCGGGAACTCCTCCGGAGCCGACAACGCTGTCTTCGCGGCGGCGAGTTCGGCGCTCAGCACCTCCACGAGCTGTCCCGCGGGCAGATCGCGCGCCATACGGTGGCCCTGCCCGGCCCACAGCGCCATGCCCTGCGCGTCGCCCGCCTTGGCCGCCGCCTTGCGCAGCGGGGAGGTGAGGTGGTGGATCTCGGGGTACGCGGCGGGCGCGTACGGGCCGTGCTCGCGCAGGAAGCGGTTGACCAGTCCGCGCGCCGGACGGCCGGAGAACGCGCGCGTCAGCTCCGTCCGTACGAAGAGGGGGTTGGTCAGCGCCTGCTTGTGCACGGCGTTCGCGCCGGACTCGGGGGTGGCGAGGAACGCGGTGCCGAGCTGGGCCGCGCTCGCGCCCGCGGCGAGGACGGCGGCGATCTGGCTGCCGCGCATGATGCCGCCGGCGGCGACGATCGGGATCTGTACGGTCTCGCGCACCTGCGCGATCAGCGACAGCAGCCCGACCCCCGTACCGTCCGTCTCCGGGTTGTCGCGATGGGTGCCCTGGTGGCCACCGGCCTCCACGCCCTGCACGAGCACCGCGGCGGCACCCGCCCGCTGCACGGCCAGCGCCTCCTCAGCGGTGGTCGCGGTGACCATCGTCAGCGTGCCGGCGCGGGCGAGGGAGTCCAGGACGTCACGGCTCGGGACGCCGAAGTGGAAGGAGACCACCGGCACCGGGTTGTCGAGGAGGACGGCGAGCTTGGCGTCGTAGCCGTCGTCACGGCCGCTGTCGGGGTCGCCGAGTTCGGTCTCGTACCAGGCGGCCTCACCGGCGAGCTGGTTGGCGTACACCTCGACGGCGGCCGCGTCCGCGTACTCGGGCTGCGGCATGAACAGATTGACCCCGAACGGGCGCCCCGTGAGCCCGCGCAGCTGCTTGATCTCCTGGTACATGCCGTCGGCGGTCTTGTACCCGGCGGCGAGGAAACCCAGCCCGCCGGCCTCGGACACGGCAGCCGCGAGCTGCGGCACGGAGACGCCGCCCGCCATGGGGGCCTGCACGATCGGGTGAGGGAAGAGATCGGTCAGTGCGGTGGACATGACGGCATGTTGTCACGTCCCCCGAACAAGTCCGAATCCGGCCTTCCACCTGGCATAGGCCACCGGGATGACTACCGACGACCGGCTTTTTTCGCCCCCGCCGCCCCTACCCGTCCCATCCTTCTGGGGCGGAGCCCCAGACCCCGTGGGCCGGTTCTTCGGCTGCGGGTGGGTGGGGGCTGATCTAAAAGATTGCGCAGTTCCCCGCGCCCCTAAAAGGGGCGCGGGGAACTGCGCAATCTTTTCAGCGGGGGTAGGGGCGGCGGGGGCGAGAACCCCTCGTCAGCGACCGTTGAACGCATCCTTCAGACGCGAGAACAACCCCTGCTGCCCGGGCTGGAACTGCCCGGTGGGCCGCTCCTCCCCCCGCAGCTTCGCCAGCTCCCGCAGCAACCGCTCCTGCTCAGGATCCAGCTTCGTCGGCGTCATCACCTCGACGTGGACGATGAGGTCACCACGCCCACCGCCCCGCAGATGCGTGACACCCCGCCCGTGCAACGGAATCGACTGCCCGGACTGCGTGCCCGGACGGATGTCGACCTCCTCCAGCCCGTCGAGCGTCTCCAGCGGCACCTTCGTACCGAGCGACGCCGCGGTCATCGGAATGGTGACCGTGCAGTGCAGATCGTCACCACGCCGCTGGAAGGTCGAGTGCGGGAGTTCGTGGATCTCGACGTAGAGGTCACCGGCAGGCCCGCCACCGGGACCGACCTCGCCCTCGCCCGCGAGCTGGATCCGCGTGCCGTTGTCGACACCGGCGGGGATCTTGACGGTCAGCGTCCGACGGGACCGCACCCGCCCGTCACCCGCACACTCGGGACACGGCGTCGGAACCACGGTCCCGAAGCCCTGGCACTGCGGACACGGCCGGGACGTCATGACCTGGCCCAGGAACGACCGCGTGACCTGGGACACCTCACCCCGCCCGCGACACATGTCACAGGTCTGGGCCGAGGTACCCGGCGCCGCGCCCTCACCGTTACAGGTGGCGCAGACGACGGCCGTGTCGACCTGGATGTCCTTCGTCGTGCCGAAGGCAGCCTCGTCCAGCTCGATCTCGAGCCGGATCATGGCGTCCTGGCCACGCCGCGTACGCGACCGGGGGCCGCGCTGCGACGCCGTACCGAAGAAGGCGTCCATGATGTCCGAGAAGTTCCCGAAACCGCCCGCGCCGAAGCCGCCGGCGCCACCGCCACCAGAGGCGGACAGCGGGTCGCCGCCGAGGTCGTAGACCTGCTTCTTCTGCGGGTCCGACAACACCTCGTACGCGGCGTTGATCTCCTTGAACCGCTCCTGCGTCTTCGGATCGGGATTGACGTCCGGGTGCAGCTCGCGTGCGAGCCTCCGGAACGCCTTCTTGATCTGGTCCTGGGACGCGTCGCGGCTCACGCCGAGTACGGCGTAGTAGTCCGTGGCCACTTACGACTCCGCCAGGATCTGTCCGACGTACCGTGCCACCGCTCGTACCGCTCCCATCGTTCCCGGGTAATCCATGCGGGTCGGTCCGACCACGCCAAGTTTTGCTACTGCCTCGTCGCCCGAACCGTAGCCGACCGAGACCACGGACGTGGAGTTGAGTCCCTCATACGCGTTCTCATGCCCGATTCGCACGGTCATGCTCGAATCCCCGGCCTCACCAAGCAACTTGAGGAGCACGACCTGCTCCTCCAGTGCTTCGAGCACCGGCCGGATGGTGAGAGGGAAGTCATGTCCGAAGCGGGTCAGATTGGCGGTGCCGCCGATCATCAGCCGCTCCTCGGTCTCTTCGACCAGCGTCTCCAGGAGGGTGGAGAGCACTGTCGCGACCGTACCCCGGTCCTCCGCCTCGAACGCGTCCGGGAGGTCCTGCACGAGCTGCGGGACGTCCGCGAAACGGCGGCCCGCGACCCGGCTGTTGAGCCGCGCGCGCAGATCCGCCAGCGACGTCTCACCGAACGGCGCCGGACAGTCGATCATGCGCTGCTCGACCCGGCCGGTGTCCGTGATCAGCACCAGCATCACGCGCGCGGGGGCGAGGGACAGCAGCTCCACGTGCCGCACCGTCGAGCGCGTCAGCGAGGGGTACTGCACGACGGCGACCTGCCGTGTGAGCTGCGCGAGCAGCCGTACGGTCCGCCCCACGACGTCGTCGAGGTCGACAGCCCCGTCAAGGAAATTCTGAATGGCCCGCCGCTCGGGCGCGGTCATCGGCTTGACGCCCGCGAGCTTGTCGACGAAGAGCCGGTAGCCCTTGTCGGTGGGGATGCGTCCGGCGCTGGTGTGCGGCTGGGCGATGTAGCCCTCGTCCTCCAGCGCGGCCATGTCATTGCGCACGGTCGCCGGCGAGACACCGAGGCGGTGCCGCTCGGTGAGCGCCTTGGAACCGACCGGCTCCTCGGTGCCCACGTAGTCCTGGACGATGGCGCGCAGCACTTCGAGCCTGCGTTCACTGAGCATCGCGCGCACCTCCAGAGTCAGCGTCGTGGTCTTCATGACCTTCATGGGCCTTCATGGCCTTCGTCCTGGCACTCATCGCACGCGAGTGCCAGCGTTCCCCGGCCCAGTGTACGGCGGTGAGGTACGGCCCCGGCAAGGGCGGGCCTGCGATGTCGTGTGCTGCACGCTCTCACGGCTAGCGTCTCCTTATGAGCGTGACTTGGGAAGAGTTGGGGTGGGAAAGGGTGGCGCCCCGGGTGGGACGGCGGCGGCTGCCGGTCTGGGACTGCACGGTCGGGCTCGTGGTGGGCGAGGGCGCTGCGCTGATGATCGACGCCGGGTCGAGCCTCGGGGAGGGCGCACGGCTGCGCACGGAGGCCCAGCGGCTCCTCGGCCCGGACCGCCGAGTGACGCACCTCGCACTCACCCACCCCCACTTCGACCATGTCTTCGGCGCGGCGGCGTTCGCGGGCGTGGAGGTGTTCGGGCCGGTCGGCCTCGACTCGGTCTTCGCCCACGACCGTGAGGAGCTGCGCACGGACGCCGTACGCAACGGCCTCGACCCGCGCGAGGCGGCCGAGGCCGCGGACCTCCTGGTCCACCCCCGCCACTCGGTGTGCAGCGAGTGGACCCTCGACCTGGGCGGCGGCGTACAGGTCCTGCTGGCGAACGTGGGCCCCGGCCACACGGGCCACGACTTGGCGGTACTGATCCAAGGCACACGAGCCACACCAGCCACACCAGCCACACCAAGCACAGCAAGCACACTTGGTTCATCACCGGAGATCGTCTTCTGCGGCGATCTGGTGGAGGAGTCGGGCGAACCCCAGGCGGGACCGGATGCCGTCCCCTCCCACTGGCCGGCGGCCCTGGACCGGCTGCTCGACCTGGGCGGGGAGGACGCCGTGTACGTGCCGGGACACGGGGCGACGGTGAATGCGGCGTTTGTCCGGGCCCAGCGGAACGCGCTGGCGACCCGCTTCGGCGTGTCGTAGGAGCCCGTACGACGCGACGGCGGGGCTTCTCCTATCGTCATCCGAATGCGCCAGTACTCTCCGGACCTGACCCCGCCGTGGAAGAAGCCCAAGCCCGTGACCGAGGTCCCCGCGGACCCCGGTCTGGTGGTCGAGGAGCCCGGCACCGGCTTCTGCGGCGCGGTGATCCGCTGCGAGGCGGGCACGGTGACCCTGGAAGACCGCTTCGGCAAGCACCGCGTCTTCCCGCTGGAGCCGAGGGGCTTCCTCCTGGAGGGCAGGGTGGTGACGCTGGTCCGCCCGTCGGCCGCGCCCGCGTCGCGTCCCGCCCGCACGGCCTCGGGTTCGGTGGCGGTACCGGGCGCGCGTGCCAGGGTGGCCCGGGCGGGCCGCATCTACGTCGAGGGCCGCCACGACGCCGAACTGGTCGAGAAGGTCTGGGGCGACGACCTCCGCATCGAGGGCGTCGTCGTCGAGTACCTGGAGGGCATCGACGACCTCCCCTCGATCGTCGCGGACTTCGACCCCGGCCCGGACGCCCGCCTCGGCATCCTGGTCGACCACCTCGTCCCCGGCACCAAGGAGTCCCGCATCGCCGAGTCGGTCACCAGCGACCACGCCCTGGTCCTCGGCCACCCCTACATCGACATCTGGGAGGCCGTGAAACCGTCCTCCGTAGGCATCCCCTCCTGGCCCCGCATCCCCCACGGCCAGGACTGGAAAACAGGCATCTGCCGATCCCTGGGCTGGCCGGAAAACACCGGCGCGGCCTGGCAGCACATCCTGTCCCACGTCCGCTCCTACAAGGACCTGGAGCCGGAACTCCTGGGCCGAGTGGAAGAGTTGATCGACTTCGTCACGGCCCCGGAGTAAAGGGCCACACGACGGTTTTCCGCCCCCGCCGCCCCTACCCGTCCCATCCCGTTCCTGGGGGCTGCGCCCCCAGGCCCCCCTAAAAGATTGCGCCGTTCCCCGCGCCCCTTTTAGGGGTGGTTCGTCGGGTGCGGGGCGGTGGGGGTTGCTCGCGCAGTTCCCCGCGCCCCTAAAAGGGGCGCGGGGAACTGCGCAATCTTTTGCACCAGCCCCCACCCACCCGCAGCCAAAGAACCGGCCCACGGGGTCTGGGGCGGAGCCCCAGAAGGATGGGACGGGTAGGGGCGGCGGGGGCGAAAAAGGGCCCTCAGTCCACCAGGTCCCGGACGACCGCGTCCGCGAGCAACCGCCCGCGCAGCGTCAGAACGGCACGACCTTCGTCGTACGGCCCGGCTTCGAGCAACCCCTCACCCAGCGCCCGCGCCGCCGCCGCAAGCCCCTCCACCCGAAGCAAAGACAGCGGACACCCCTCACGAAGCCGCAGCTCCAGCAGGACGCGCTCAACCCGGCGATCCTCCTCGGACAGAAGCTCCCGCCCGGCCCCCGGCGACCGCCCGGAGGCCAGCGCCGAGGCATACGCCCCCGGATGCTTCACATTCCACCACCGCACCCCACCGACGTGGCTGTGCGCCCCGGGCCCCGCCCCCCACCAGTCGGCCCCCCGCCAGTACAGCTCGTTGTGAAGGCAACGCCCACCTTCGGAAGCGGCCCAGTTCGACACCTCGTACCACTCGAAGCCCGCCCCCGACATCACCTCGTCCGCGATGAGATACCGATCCGCGTGCACGTCGTCGTCCGTCATCGGAACCTCGCCGCGGCGGATACGACGAGCGAGCTGGGTACCCTCCTCCACGATCAGCGCATACGCGGAGATGTGGTCGGGCCCGGCACCGAGCGCCGCGTCGAGCGAGGCACGCCAGTCGTCGTCGGACTCCCCGGGCGTGCCGTAGATCAGGTCCAGGTTCACATGCTCGAAGCCCGCCGCACGGGCCTCGGCGACACAGGCCTCGGGACGGCCGGGCGTGTGCGTGCGGTCGAGCACCTTCAGTACGTGCTGCTTGGCGCTCTGCATCCCGAAGGAGATCCGGTTGAAGCCCCCGGCGCGCAAGGTCGCAAGGTATGCCGGATCGACCGACTCGGGGTTCGCCTCCGTGGTGATCTCCGCGTCGTCCGCGAGCCCGAACTCGTCACGGATCGCCCCCAGCATCCGTACGAGATCGTCGGCGGCCAGCAGGGTCGGCGTACCACCGCCGACGAAGACCGTGCGGACGGGGCGCGGGTCGTCGCCGAGGACCTTGCGGGCGAGCCGGACCTCGTCGGTCAGCGTGTCCGCGTAGTTGTCCCGGGAGGCGAGCACGCCACCGGTGCCCCGCAGCTCGGTCGCCGTGTAGGTGTTGAAGTCGCAGTAGCCGCAGCGGGTGGCGCAGTACGGCACGTGGAGATAGAACCCGAGGGGACGCTCGGCCGCCCCGGCCAGGGCGTGCGCGGGCAGCGCACCGTCGTCGGGGACGGGCTCACCGTCGGGGAGTGCGGAAGGCATACGTTCCATTGTCCCGTACGCGCGCCGATACCCCGTACGCCTTCCTCTCCGGCCCCTGTCCGACCCCTGTTCGACCCCTGTTCGACCCCTGTCGGCCGTCGGTCCCCCATAGGCGTCGGCCCCTATTCGGCCTGCAACACCAGCAACGCCATGTCGTCCTCCGGAGGCCGCGTACCGAACTCGTGCACCAGCCGGCGGATCCGCTCCGCGACCAGCTCGGCGCTCAGCCCCGCGCAGCCTTCCAGGGCCTTCGCGAGGCCGTCGTCGTCGTCGAACTGGCGGGGCCCGCAGCGCCGCTCCGTCACACCGTCCGTGACGCACAGCACAGTGTCGCCGGGGTGCAGCTCGAAGGTCTCGGAGGTGTAGCCGGCGTCCTCGAAGACGCCGAGGAGGGTCTGCGGCCGGGCCACTTCCCGTACGTCGCCGTCGGGGCCGAGGAGCAGCGGCAGCGGATGTCCGGCGGAGGCGAGGGTGCAGCGCACACCGCCGTCGAAGGGGACCAGCTCGCCGTACAGCATGGAAAGGAAGCGCGTCTGCGGGCCCGGGTCGGCGCCGAGGCCCGGCCCGCCCGCCGCCACGAGCGCGCGGGCCGCCGCGTCCGCCACCTCGGTCGCGTCGTCGAGCAGCAGCTGGTTGAGGCGGTCGAGGACGTCGGCGACCTGGTAGCCCTCGCGGGCCAGCAGCCGCAGCCAGGGCCGGGCCAGGCCGATCACGACGGCGGCCTCGGGCCCCTTGCCCTGGACGTCGCCCACCGCGAAGCACCAGCGCCCGTCGCCCGCCGGGAACACGTCGTAGAAGTCGCCGCTGGGTCCGCCCTTGTCGAGCGGCTCGTACACGAGGGCGCTGCGCACCCCGGGGATCTCGGCGACCGCGCCGGGCAGCAGACCGCGCTGGAGGACCCGGCTGATGGTGGCCTGGCGCGCGTACTGGCGGGCCGCGCCGATGGCGAGGGCGATACGGCGGCTGAGGTCCTCGACGAGCCCGGTGATCTCGTCGGGGAAGTCGATCAGTCCGGCCCGTCCGATGACGAGCGTGCCCAGCGGCCGCCCGCCCGCGATCAGCCGGTACGCGAGCGCGGCCCCGCTCACCCCGCGCGCGCCCAGCGCCTCGCCGGGCCAGGGCACGGGGACGGCACGGGAACGCACCGCGTCGGGCAGCCGCGGCGGGTCCTTCTCCAGGGCGCTCCGCAGTTCCTCGATGAGGTTCTCGCTGCCGTGCCAGACGCGGGCTAGGCGGGGTCCCAGGGCGAGGCCGAGACCGCCGGCCCGGTCGGTGGCCTCGTCCTCCAGCCACACCGCGCACCAGTCGGCGAGCCGCGGCACGAGCAGCTGCCCGGCGAGCGCGGCCACGAGGTCCTCGTCGAGCTGCCCGGCGAGCAGGTCGGAGGCCTCGGCGAGGAAGGAGAGGGCGCCGCGGTTGAGCCAGTCCTGGTCCTGCTGGACGCGGCGCCTCGGTTCGGGCGGGAGTATCTCGGGGGCGAGCGGCTCGCCGGCCCGCAGCCCACGCTCCAGGGCCTGGCCAGTGGCGTACGCCGCTATCTGCTCCTTCTTCGCCATGTGCTCCGCGGTGTCCGCGAACCCACCGGCTTCCGACACGCTGCCCGTGCCCGCTTCCGTCATGCCGTCGGCGCCCGCGCACCCGTCGACCGGCAGCCGCGCCCAGACCGTCTTGATGCCTGGCCGGTAAGTGATCCCCCATGCTTCGGAGAGCGAGGCGACGAGCCGCAGCCCGCGCCCGTACTCCGGGGTGCCGTACGGCCGTTCGACGGCGTCGTCGCGTAACGCGCGCGAGGGGTGGTGGTCGGAGACCTCGACGACCAGCGGGCCCGGCGCTTCGTCACTCGCGCCTTCGAGGCGGCACAGCAGGTCGACGTCGGTGCCCGCGTGCACGACGGCGTTGGTGACGAGTTCGCTGACCACCACGACGGCGTCGTCGATGAGCCGGTCGTCGATGATCTCGGCGCCGGGCAGGGCGAGTTCGGCCCAGTCGGCGAGCGCGCCGCGCACGAATCGGCGGGCGGCTCCGGGTGCGAGCGGGGTGCCGGGCAGCGAGGTGCGAGCCACGGCTCCCTGGCCGGCGCGGTGGTGCGCAGGCGCATCAGGGGCGCGCGCCATGGACTCCCGTTGCGTCGGAATGGCCCCCACTGTGCAGCTCCCTGAGCAGTTCGGACGAATACGCCTCAGGCGATGCGGACAGAGTGACAGACTGGCCACGCCCATAAGCGCCGAGTTACCGAAGTGGGCCGCCATGAGTGAGAACAGTGGTATGCATGTGCTCGAAGACGGACAGATTCGGGCATCGGATCTGCGTCCGCTGCTCGCGGCGATGGCCGCCGCCCGCGACGGTAACTTCACCAAGGTGCCGGAGAGCGGGCACGGCCTGGTGGCCGAGCTGAGCATGACGTTCAACCAGATCATCGACCGCAACGCGCATTTCAACACGGAAGTGCAGCGGGTACGGCGGGAATTGGTCCGACACGGGCGGCTCGACGAGCGTCTTTCGGCCAGCCCGGGCCAGGGCAACTGGACTTCACGCGTCAACGACGTGAACCAGCTGCTCGACGCCCTGGTGGCCCCGGCGGCGAACGCGACACGCGTCCTCGACGCGGTGGCCGGCGGCGATCTGACCCAGCGGGTCGATCTGCACGACGGGAACCGCCAACTACGGGGCGACTTACGCAGACTGGGCCGCGCGGTCAACAAGATGGTCGACCAGCTCTCCCTCTTCACCGGCGAGGTCACACGTGTGGCCCGCGAGGTCGGCACGGAGGGGCGGCTCGGTGGCCGGGCCAAGGTGACCGGCCTGTCCGGAAGCTGGCGGGATGTGACCGAGGCGGTCAACACGATGGCGTCCCGGCTGACGGCCCAGGTGCGGGACATCGCCCTGGTGACCACGGCGGTGGCGCGCGGCGACCTGACGCGTACGGTGACGGTCGAGGCGACCGGCGAGCTGCTCGAACTGAAACTCACCGTGAACACGATGGTCGACCAGCTCTCCGCCTTCGCGGACGAGGTGACCAGGGTGGCCCGCGAGGTCGGCACGGAGGGCCAGCTGGGCGGCCGGGCCCAGGTGCGCGGCGTGTCGGGGGTCTGGAAGGATCTCACCGACAACGTCAACTTCATGGCCTCGAACCTGACCTCCCAGGTCCGCAACATCGCCCAGGTGACCACGGCCGTCGCCAACGGCGACCTGAGTCAGAAGATCACGGTCGACGCGCAGGGCGAGATCCTCGAACTCAAGTCGACCATCAACACCATGGTCGACCAGCTCTCCGCCTTCGCCGACGAGGTCACCCGCGTGGCCCGCGAGGTGGGTACGGAAGGAAACCTCGGCGGCCGGGCACAGGTACGCGGAGTGAGTGGCGTCTGGAAGGACCTCACCGACAACGTCAACTTCATGGCGGACAACCTGACTTCGCAGGTCCGCAATATCGCCCTCGTCTCCACGGCGGTGGCCCAGGGCGACCTCGGCAAGAAGATCACCGTCGAGGCGAAGGGCGAGATCCTCGAACTGAAGTCGACCATCAACACCATGGTCGACCAGCTCTCCGCCTTCGCCGACGAGGTCACCCGCGTGGCCCGCGAGGTGGGTACGGAAGGAAACCTGGGCGGGCAGGCCCAGGTCCGCGGAGTGAGTGGCGTCTGGAAGGACCTCACCGACAACGTCAACTTCATGGCCCTGAATCTGACTTCCCAGGTCCGGAACATCGCCCAGGTGACGACCGCCGTCGCGAACGGCGACCTGTCGAAGAAGATCACCGTCGACGCCCGCGGCGAGATCCTGGAGCTGAAGGACACCGTCAACACGATGGTGGAGCAGCTGCGCGCCTTCGCCGACGAGGTCACCCGCGTGGCCCGCGAGGTCGGCACCGACGGCCGGCTCGGCGGCCGGGCCCAGGTACTCGGCGTCTCCGGCGTCTGGGCCGACCTGACCGACAACGTCAACTACATGGCCGACAACCTGACTTCACAGGTCCGGAACATCGCGCAGGTCGCCACCGCCGTGGCCCAGGGCGACCTCTCCAAGAAGATCGACGTGGACGCGCGCGGCGAGATCCTCGAACTGAAGACGACGATCAACACGATGGTCGACACCCTCTCCTCCTTCTCCTCCGAGGTCACCCGCGTGGCCCGCGAGGTGGGCTCCGAGGGCCAACTCGGCGGCCAGGCCCGGGTCGAGGGCGTCTACGGCACCTGGAAGCGCCTCACGACGAACGTGAACGAGCTGGCGCTCAACCTGACCACCCAGGTCCGCGCGATCGCCGAGGTGGCGTCCGCGGTGGCCCAGGGCGACATGTCCCGCTCCATCACGGTGGAGACCCAGGGCGAGGTCACCGAGCTCAAGGACAACATCAACCTGATGGTGGCCAACCTCCGCGAGACCACCCGCGCGAAGGACTGGCTGGAGTCCAACCTGGCCCGCCTCGCCGCGCTGATGCAGGGCCACCGCGACCTGATGGAGGTCGCCGACCTGATCCTGCGCGAGCTGACCCCGCTGGTGAACGCGCAGTACGGCGCCTTCTTCCTGGCCGACCCGGAGGAGGACACCCTGCGGACCGCCATCCCCGCCAAGGGGCTCGCCTTCATCGCCGGGTACGGCTCGGCGCAGGGCGCGACGGTCGACACGGGCGGCATGCCGGTCCACGGACTGGTCCGGCAGGCGGCCCGCGAGAAGAAACGGATCCTCGTCGAAGAGGCCCCGCCGGACTACATCAAGATCAACAGCGGTCTGGGCGAGGCTGCCCCGGCGAGCGTCGTGATCATCCCGATCCTCTTCGAGGACAAGCTGCTGGGCGTGATCGAACTCGCTTCCTTCTCGCGCTTCTCCGACGTCCACCTGGCGTTCTTCGACCAGTTCGTGAACACCATCGGCGTCGCCATCAACACGATCATCGCCAACTCCCGTACGGAGTCCCTGCTCGGCGAGTCCCAGCGCCTGGCCATCCAGCTCCAGGACCGCTCGGACGAACTCCAGTCACAGCAGGCCGAACTGCAGCGCTCGAACGCCGAACTGGAAGAAAAGGCAGCCCTGTTGGCGACCAGCTCCCAGTACAAGTCGGAGTTCCTGGCGAACATGTCGCACGAGCTGCGCACGCCGCTGAACTCGCTGCTGATCCTGGCCCGGCTACTGTCGGACAATCCGGACGGCCATCTCTCCGACCAGGAAGTGCAGTTCGCGACGACGATCCACCGCTCGGGCTCGGACCTCCTCCAGCTGATCAACGACATCCTCGACCTGTCGAAGATCGAGGCCGGCCGGATGGACGTACGCCCGAAGAGGCTGCCGCTGATCAAGCTGCTCGACTACGTCCACGCCACCTTCCGCCCGCTCACCCTGGACCGGGGGCTCGCCTTCGAGGTGGCCGTCGGCGAGGACGTACCGCGGGAGATGTACTCGGACGAGCAGCGGCTCCAGCAGATCCTGCGCAACCTGCTCTCCAACGCGATCAAGTTCACCGCGACCGGCCGGGTCGAGCTGCGCGTCAACCGCCTCAAGGACCCGGAGCACCTCTTCACCCGCGAGAACAGCGACGACGTGATCGCCTTCGCGGTGTCCGACACCGGTATCGGCATCGCCGCGGAGAAACTCCCGGTGATCTTCGAGGCGTTCCAGCAGGCCGACGGCACCACGAACCGCAAGTACGGCGGCACCGGCCTCGGCCTGTCCATCAGCCGGGAGATCGCCGGACTGCTCGGCGGCCGGATCATCGCGGAGAGCAAGCCCGGCAAGGGCTCCACCTTCACGCTGTACGTCCCTGTCGTGAGCCCCGGGCACGCGGCGACCGGACCCACCCCCGAGGACCGCCAGGCGCCCATTCCCGTGCAGCTGTCCAGCGAGCCGTACACCGCCCACGACACCGACGACACCTGGCCGACACCCACCAAGCTGGAGGCGTGGAAGTCCGGCCGGGCGGGCCAGGTCCTGCCCGGGCGCCGGGTGCTGATCGTCGACGACGACATCCGCAACGTCTTCGCGCTCACCCATGTCCTGGGCCGCGTCGGCATGCCCGTCCTGTACGCGGAGAACGGCCGCGAGGGCATCGAGACCCTGGAGCGCAATCCCGATGTCGAGCTCGTCCTGATGGACATCATGATGCCGGAGATGGACGGCTATGAGACGATTTCCGCCATCCGCCGCACCCCCCGCTGGACGGGTCTGCCCATCGTCGCGCTGACCGCGAAGGCGATGCCCGGCGACCGCGAGAAGTCCATCGCACGGGGTGCCAACGACTACGTACCGAAGCCCGTGGACGTCGACCAGCTCCTCACCGTCGTCTGCGCCCTCCTCGATCCGGAGAGCGGAGACGACGTGGAGCAGGACGCCGCCGACGGTGCGGTTGTACCGGGACAGAGCACATCAGGGGAGCCCGCTGTCCCGCCGACGGCTGAGTGAGGCACAGTCACCATGAGCGCTGAGGCAACGACCGACGAGCGCGCGAGCATCCTCCTTGTCGATGACATGGAGGACAATCTGATCGCGCTGGAGGCCGTCCTGGGGTCCCTCAACGAACCGCTGGTGCGCGCGCGTTCGGGCGAGGAGGCGATGAAGGCCCTGCTCCGGCAGCGGTTCGCCGTCGTCCTGCTCGACATCCGGATGCCGGGCATGGACGGCTTCGAGACCGCCGCGAACATCAAGCGGCTCGACCAGACGAAGGACGTCCCCATCATCTTCCTGACCGGCACGGACGCCGACGCGGGCTACGCCTTCCGCGGCTACGCGACCGGCGCCGCCGACTACTTGACCAAGCCCTTCGACCCGTGGGTGCTACGGGCGAAGGTCACGGTCTTCCTGGACCTGCACCGCAAGAACCAGCAACTGGAGCGGATGCTCGCGCGCGAGCAGGAACACTTCGACGAGCTCGCCAACCGCCTGCAGAAGATCGAGGTACACATGGCGGCCAGCAGCCTGCAGGACGTCTTCGAACTGCGCCATCAGGTACGGCAGATGGAGGAGCTGCTCAGAGAGATGCGTCGGGGACGGGGCATCTGACGCCCCGCCCCCAGGTGCGGCTTGAGGTCACGCCTCGCGCGACCCCGCGTACATCTCATCGATGAGGTGCTTGTACTCCCGCTCGACAACCGGCCGCTTCAGCTTCAGACTCGGCGTGATCTCCCCGTGCTCCACATCGAGGTCCCGCGGCAGCAGACGGAACTTCTTGATGGTCTGCCAGCGCTGGAGACCCTCGTTGAGTTCCTTGACGTAACCCTCGATGAGGGCGACGGTGGCCGGCGCCGCGACGACGTCGGCGTACGACTTGCCCTCCAGCCCGTTGTCCTTGGCCCAGTCGAGGATGGACGGCTCGTCGAGGGCGATGAGCGCGGTGCAGAAGTTCCGGTCGGCGCCGTGCACGAGGATGTTGGAGACGTACGGGCAGACGGCCTTGAACTGGCCCTCGACCTCGGCGGGCGCGATGTACTTGCCGCCGGACGTCTTGATGAGGTCCTTCTTGCGGTCGGTGATGCGCAGGTAGCCGTCGGGCGACAGCTCGCCGATGTCGCCGGTGTGGAACCAGCCGTCCGACTCCAGGACCTCGGCGGTCTTCTCGGGCAGCCCGTGGTAGCCCTCCATGATGCCGGGGCCGCGCAGCAGGATCTCGCCGTCGTCCGCGATGCGCACCTCGGTGCCGGGCAGCGGCTTGCCGACCGTGCCGGTGCGGTACGCCTCGCCGGGGTTCACGAAGGAGGCGGCGGAGGACTCCGTGAGGCCGTACCCCTCCAGGATGTGGATGCCGGCGCCGGCGAAGAAGTAGCCGATCTCGGGTGCGAGGGCCGCGGAACCGGAGACGCAGGCGCGCAGGTTGCCGCCGAAGGCCTCGCGGATCTTGGCGAAGACGAGCGCGTCGGCGACCTTGTGCTTGGCGCCGAGCGCGAAGGGCACGGAGGCGGTGCCGGTGCGGCGGAAGTTGTCCTGACTGGCCTTCGCGTACTCGCGGGAGACCTCGGCGGCCCACTGGAAGATCTTGTACTTGGCGCCGCCGCCGACCCGCGCCTTGGCCGCGACTCCGTTGTAGACCTTCTCGAAGATGCGCGGGACGGCCGCCATGTACGTCGGCTGTACGACCGGCAGATTCTCGATGATCTTGTCCACGCGGCCGTCGACGGCGGTGACGTGCCCGACCTCGATCTGGCCGGAGGTGAGCACCTTGCCGAAGACGTGCGCGAGCGGCAGCCACAGGTACTGCACGTCGTCGGGGCCGAGCAGCCCGGTCGAGGCGATGGCCTTGGCCATGTACGACCAGTTGTCGTGCGGGAGACGGACGCCCTTGGGGCGGCCCGTGGTGCCGGAGGTGTAGATCAGGGTCGCGAGCTGATCGGCGGTGATCGCGCCGACCTTCTCCTTGATCAGGTCGGCGTTCTTCTCCAGGTAGGCGGCGCCGCGGGCCTCCAGCTCGGTGAGCGTGAGGACCCAGTCGCCGTCTTCTTGGGAAGGCTCCAGGCCCTTCGGGTCGATGACGACCACGTGGGTGAGCTCGGGCAGCTCGGCGCGCTTCTCGATCACCTTCGCGAGCTGGGCCGCGTCCTCGGCGATGAGGACCTTGCTCTCGGAGTCGGAGAGGATGAACGCCGACTCCTCGGCGTTGGTCTGCGGATACACGGTCGTGGTGGCCGCGCCCGCGCACAGGATGCCGAGGTCGGCCAGGATCCACTCGACCCGCGTGGAGGAGGCGAGCGCGACGCGCTGCTCCGGCTGCACGCCCAGTTCGATCAGTCCGGCCGCGATGGCGAAGACCCGCTCGGCGGCCTGCGCCCAGCTCAGCGACTTCCACTCGTCCGGCCCGTCGCCCGACGCGGCCGGCACCGGGTAGCGGTAGGCCTCGCCGTCCGGCGTGGCCGCCACGCGCTCCAGGAAGAGGCCCGCCACGGATGGCGGACGGTTCTCGATCAGGGTCTGTGTGTCGCTCACGACATCCTCCGGGGCCCGCGACAGTGCGTGCGTCTGGCTCGACCGACTGCTGTGCGGCTGGCTGGTTGCGGCTGTTGTTTAACTCGCGAGTAACCATCGAGCAGAGATCAGAGTAAGGCGCGACCGCCCAGCGCGTAAGGGGCGGCGGCCTGTCACTTCCTACAGAGAGCGAAGCTACGCACGCGTACGGGCTCGCCGCGCCGAAGCGCGACGAGCCCGCATTGTGCCCGAGTTTCCGGGGGTAACAGCGGCTTGCCCGGTGGCTACTTCTTTCCCTTGCCCGCGCCACCGCTGTCGTCGCTGGACAGCACGGCGATGAAGGCCTCTTGCGGAACCTCCACAGAGCCCACCATCTTCATCCGCTTCTTGCCTTCCTTCTGCTTCTCCAGCAGCTTCCGCTTACGGGAGATGTCACCGCCGTAACACTTGGCGAGGACGTCCTTGCGGATGGCGCGGATGGTCTCGCGGGCGATGACCCGGGAGCCGATGGCCGCCTGGATCGGCACCTCGAAGGCCTGCCGCGGGATGAGCTCACGCAGCTTGGCGACGAGCCGCACACCGTACGCGTACGCGGCGTCCTTGTGCGTGATCGCCGAGAAGGCGTCGACCTTGTCGCCGTGCAGCAGGATGTCGACCTTGACCAGGCTGGAGTCCTGCTCGCCGGTGGGCTCGTAGTCGAGCGAGGCGTAGCCGCGGGTCTTGGACTTCAGCTGGTCGAAGAAGTCGAAGACGATCTCGGCGAGCGGCAGCGTGTAGCGGATCTCGACCCGGTCCTCGGAGAGGTAGTCCATGCCGAGCAGGGTGCCGCGCCGGGTCTGGCACAGCTCCATGATCGAGCCGATGAACTCGGAGGGCGCGAGGATCGTCGCCCGGACGACCGGCTCGTAGACCTTGTCGATCTTCCCCTCGGGGAACTCGCTCGGGTTGGTGACGACGTGCTCGCTGCGGTCTTCCATCTCGACGCGGTACACGACGTTCGGCGCGGTGGCGATGAGGTCGAGCCCGAACTCGCGCTCCAGCCGCTCCCGGATGACGTCGAGGTGCAGCAGCCCGAGGAAACCGACGCGGAAGCCGAACCCGAGCGCGGCGGACGTCTCCGGCTCATAGACGAGCGCGGCGTCGTTGAGCTGCAGCTTGTCGAGCGCGTCGCGCAGTTCGGGATAGTCGGACCCGTCCAGCGGATACAGCCCGGAGAAGACCATGGGCTTGGGGTCCTTGTACCCGCCGAGCGCCTCGGTCGCGCCCTTGTTCAAGGTGGTGATGGTGTCACCGACCTTGGACTGCCGGACGTCCTTCACCCCGGTGATGAGATAACCGACCTCGCCGACACCAAGCCCGTCGGCGGGCAGCATCTCCGGCGAGTTCGTCCCGATCTCCAGGAGCTCGTGCGTGGCCCCGGTGGACATCATCCGGATGCGCTCACGCTTGTTGAGCTGCCCGTCGATGACTCGTACGTACGTCACGACGCCTCGGTAGGAGTCGTAGACGGAGTCGAAGATCATCGCGCGGGCGGGAGCGTCCTGGACACCGACCGGGGCCGGGATCTCGGCGACGACCTTGTCGAGCAGCGCCTCGACGCCCAGGCCGGTCTTGGCGGAGACCTTGAGAACGTCCTCGGGGTCGCACCCGATGAGGTTGGCGAGCTCCTCGGAGAACTTCTCCGGCTGGGCGGCCGGCAGGTCGATCTTGTTCAGTACGGGGATGATCTTGAGGTCGTTCTCCATCGCCAGGTAGAGGTTGGCGAGGGTCTGGGCCTCGATGCCCTGGGCGGCGTCGACGAGGAGGACGGTCCCCTCGCAGGCGGCCAGCGAACGGGACACCTCATACGTGAAGTCCACGTGCCCGGGGGTGTCGATCATGTTGAGGATGTGGGTGGTGCCCGGGTCCTCGGTCGGGGCCCAGGGCAGCCGGACCGCCTGGGACTTGATCGTGATGCCGCGCTCGCGCTCGATGTCCATGCGGTCGAGGTACTGAGCGCGCATCTGCCGCTGATCAACCACCCCGGTCAGCTGGAGCATGCGGTCGGCGAGCGTGGACTTGCCGTGGTCGATGTGCGCGATGATGCAGAAATTGCGAATCAGAGCCGGGGCGGTACGGCTCGGCTCGGGCACATTGTTAGGGGTCGCGGGCACGCAGGGTCCTGTCTCTTGAGGCGCCTGTCGCCTCGGGTCGGATCGATACGTAGGCTCCATGGTCCCACGGGCGGGGACCTGCGACCGGTTTGGGCCGGTCGTGCGGCTACTGGTAGCCTGAGTGGCTGTGTCTCATGCCCTCTCTGCAGGAGGCACACCCCAAGGAAATCAAACGGCGAGTGAGACGTACTGTCTCGCGCGCCTGAACCTGTAAAGGCTCATTCGTGGCGAACATCAAGTCCCAGATCAAGCGGATCAAGACCAACGAGAAGGCCCGGCTGCGCAACAAGGCCGTCAAGTCTTCCCTGAAGACCGCGATCCGCAAGGCCCGCGAGGCCGCTGCCGCGGGTGACGCCGAGAAGGCCACCGAGTACACGCGCGCCGCGTCGCGCGCTCTCGACAAGGCTGTCTCGAAGGGCGTCATCCACAAGAACCAGGCCGCCAACAAGAAGTCGGCGCTTGCTTCGAAGGTCGCTTCCCTCAAGGGCTGAGTCGGCTGAGCCCTCCCGGGCTCAACCCCTGACTTGACCGCCGGACAGGACCCAGCGGGCCCTCTCTTCCGCTCCTGCCCGGCACCCCCGGATCCGTGCGCGGCCTGCGTTCGCCACGCGGGCACGGCTCCAAGATCTTGACCCGAGACCCCGTTCCCCTCCTTCCCCAGGAGGACGAGCGGGGTCTTCGGCGTGGAGCGCCCCTTCAGGGGCGCGGGGAACGGCGCGACCAGCCCCCACCGACCCGCAGCCGCATTCAGGGGCGCGGGGAACTGCGCGAGCAACCCCCACCGACCCGCAGCCGCATTCAGGGGCGCAGGGAACTGCGCGAGCAACCCCCACCGACCCGCAGCCGCATTCAGGGGCGCAGGGAACTGCGCGAGCAACCCCCACCGGCCCGCAGCCGACTCTCTTCAGGGGCGCGGGGAACTGCGCAATGTTTTAGGGGGGTCTGGGGGCGCAGCCCCCAGGAACGGATGGGACGGGTAGGGGCGGCGGGGGCGAAGAAGCCCAGTTCAGCCCACCCCGGAGCCGCTAGCCCCGACGCGACCGCGCAGCCCGGGCAATCGCAACGACCGCCTTCTCCAGGGCGTACTCAGGATCATCCCCCCCACCCTTGACCCCGGCATCGGCTTCGGCAACCGCCCGCAGAGCAACAGCAACCCCATCCGGCGTCCACCCCCGCATCTGCTGCCGCACCCGATCAATCTTCCACGGCGGCATCCCCAGCTCCCGCGCAAGATCAGCCGGCCGCCCCCCACGCGCGGAGGACAGCTTCCCAATCGCCCGCACCCCCTGAGCCAGCGCACTGGTGATCATGACCGGCGCAACCCCAGTCGCCAGAGACCACCGCAACGCCTCCAACGCCTCCGCCGCCCGCCCCTCCACGGCCCGGTCGGCCACGGTAAAACTCGACGCCTCGGCCCGCCCCGTGTAGTACCGCCCGACCACCGCCTCGTCGATCGTCCCCTCGACATCCGCGGTCAGCTGAGACACCGCGGACGCCAGCTCCCGCAGATCACTCCCGATCGAGTCGACAAGCGCCTGGCAGGCCTCCGGCGTGGCCGACCTCCCCAGCGCCCGGAACTCACTCCGCACGAACGCCAGCCGATCCGCGGGCTTGGTCATCTTGGGGCACGCCACCTCCCGCGCCCCCACCTTGCGCGCGGCATCGAGCAGCCCCTTGCCCTTGGCAGCACCCGCGTGCAGCAGCACGAGGGTGATCTCCTCGGCCGGCGCCTCCAGGTACGCCTTCACGTCCTTGATGGTGTCGGCCGAAAGATCCTGCGCATTGCGTACGACCACGACCTTGCGCTCGGAGAAGAGCGACGGACTCGTCAGCTCGGCAAGCGTGCCGGGCTGCAACTGGTCCGGGGTGAGGTCCCGTACATCCGTGTCGGCGTCGGCGGCTCTGGCGGCGGCCACCACCTCCTGAACGGCACGGTCGAGCAGGAGGTCCTCCTGGCCCACGGCAAGCGTGACGGGGGCGAGAGGGTCGTCATTAGCAGTCTTCCTGGCCATCACCGAAAGCATCCCACGCGCCACTGACAACGCGATCCCACCCCGCAAGGGACGCGGGGCTGTGACATACGCGGCTCAGCCGCGTGGGCACGACCAGCCACAGCCGACCCGCAGTCGACGACACCCCCGCGTCTCCCGGCTCCACTCCGCCCAGCGGAGTCCTACGGCTCTTCCCGCCAGCCGTCCCACTCCCCCGCGAACTCGTCCAGCTCCTTCGGGTCGAGCCGCTCCGCGGGGTCCGTCAGAACCACCAGCCACTGCGCGTCCTCGGCATCGTCCTCACCGGCCAGCGCGTCCCGTACGAGCTGCGGCTCCTCATCGAGTCTGAACCGGTCACCGAGCGCCTCCGCCGCCTC
Organism: Streptomyces sp. NBC_00775; assembly: GCF_036347135.1. Taxonomy (NCBI): domain Bacteria; kingdom Bacillati; phylum Actinomycetota; class Actinomycetes; order Kitasatosporales; family Streptomycetaceae; genus Streptomyces; species Streptomyces sp. NBC_00775. The sequence goes on along the minus strand of NZ_CP108938.1, from coordinate 7,206,420 downwards.
TTCCGCGGCATCGCGGTCGGGCAGCACCAGCACATGTCTCACATCGCTCACATGGACATTTTCCGATACGCCCGGTGGGCCCGACGACGGGGTCGGCCATCACGGCGACCGAGGACCGAACGCCGGGCCGGCCCTGGAGCGCGATCCCCACATTCCAGATCGGTCCCACCCGTGTGCCGCCACTACACACACCGCCGCTCCTCCCCCCTGCCTCGACTCCCCTCTGCCTCACTCCCCCTCTGCCTCACTCCCCCTCTGCCTCAATCCCCCTCTGCCTCGATCCCCTGCCTCACACCCGTGCCTCAATCCCCCTGCCTCACTCCCGCGCCTTCCTCACCTCCGGCACCTGGTCCAGCTCGATGCCGAAGCGCTCCCGATACGTGGCCAGCACCTCCTCGTCCGTGGCCAGTGCCGACACCTTCTTCGTCCTCTCAGCCGTCGTCACCGTGAAGTTCCGGCCGCTGAGCGTGATCCTCCCTCCGTCCTCCGTGACCCGCGAACAGACCAGCGACCGCGCGAAATGCGACTCCGGCGAGGTGCTGTGCCACCAGGCCCCGGTGACGAAGTCCCCGAGCACCCGCGGCCGCACCTCCAAGCGGTACTGCGCCTTACCGTCCCGGACGACGTCGAGATCCATGCCCTCCCGCGAACCGCCGGCACCCCGTACCCCTGCCGCGTCCGGCCCCGACTCGACGACCTGGAACGTGCCGCCGGGATCCTCCTGTTCCCCCCGCTCCCCGAAGGCCAGCGGATGGAGGCTGTGCGCCCCGAACCCGACATCGGTCAGCCAGTCACCCCCGTCCACCGTCCGCACCCGCAGCGCGAGATGGTCGTACGGAATCCCGAGCCGCCCCTCTTCGCCGTACACCCGCGCCGCGAGCAGCGTCACGTCGAAGCCCAGCGCCCCCAGCAACGCCCCGAACGCCCCGTTCAGTTCGTAGCAGAAGCCGCCCCTGTGAGCGCCCACCACCTTGTCCAGCAGCCTCTTCTCCTCCAGCACGATCTCCTCACCGAGGTGGATCGACAGGTTCTCGAACGGCACCGTCTTCAGATGGCGCAGCTGAAGCTCGCGGAGCACATCGGACGTGGGCCATGCGGGGTACTGGGTCCCGATCCTGCGGAGGTAGGCGTCGGCCTGTGCGGAATTCATGGGTTCAGTCTCTCGCCACGCTCAGCCCTCCGCCCACACCGACGACGGCCAGCGCTCCGTCCTCGTCCGTACGCAGCACCACCGCACCTGCGGCCCGCAACGCCGCGACCGTACTCGGCGCGGGATGCCCGTACGGGTTGTCCTTGCCGCACGAGATCAATGCGAGCCGCGGGGCCACCCTGCGTATGAGGTCCGGGTCCTGGTAGGCCGAGCCATGATGGGCGACCTTGAGAACGTCCACGGCTCCCAGCTCCTCCGCCGTCGGCGATCTCAACAGGGCCCGCTGGGCCGGGGGTTCGAGATCCCCGAGCAACAGCAGCCGCAGCCCCGCCGACCGTACGAGCAGGGCGACACTGGCGTCGTTCGGGCCGTCCGGCGTGGGGGCCGGGCTCGGTGGCGGCCACAGCACCCGCCAGTCGAGGCTTCCCGTGCGCCGCCGCTCCCCCGCCACGGCCCGGGTCACGGGGATGTGCCGTGCGGCCGCCTCTCTTCGTACGAACTCGGCCTGGTCCGGCGGCTCTTCGAAGCCGGTCGTCTCGATCGCGCCCACCGAACGCCCGCTCAGCACGCCCGGCAGCCCCGCCACATGGTCGGCGTGGAAGTGCGTCAGTACGACGAGCGGAATCCTGGTGACGCCGAGCGCGCTCAGGCAGCGGTCGACCAACACCGGGTCGGGCCCGGCGTCCACCACCACCGCGGTGCCGCCGCCCGCTGCGAGCACCGTCGCGTCCCCCTGCCCCACGTCGCACATCGCGAACCGCCAGCCGGGCGGCGGCCACCCCGTGATCACCCTGGTGAGAGGCGGCGGCTGCACCACGACCAACAGGAACAGCAGCACGCAGGCGCCACTCAGCCACGGGTGTCCCAGCAGCCGTCGGCCGACGAGCACGACCACCGCCGTGACCAGGGCGAGCAGCAGCGCACCCGTCCAAGTGCCCGGCCAGTCCACTCCCCCTCCGGGCAGAGCCGCGCCGGTACGCGCGATGTCGGCGATCCATCGGGCGGGCCAACTCGCACACCACGCCAGGGCCTTGGCGACGGGAAGCGCCACGGAGGCCGTCGCCAGCGTCGCGAAACCCAGCACCGTGGCTGGCGCGACCGCGAACTCCGCGAGCAGATTGCACGGCACCGCCACGAGGCTCACCCGAGCCGACAGGACGGCGACAACCGGTGCGCACAGGGCCTGCGCCGCGGCGGCCGCGGCGAGCGCCTCGGCCAGACGCGGCGGCACTCGGCGCCTCTGGAGCGCCGCACTCCACCGCGGGGCGAGCGTGAGCAGGGCGCCGGTCGCCAGGACGGAGAGCAGGAACCCGTAGCTGCGGGCCAGCCACGGGTCGTACAGCACCAGCAGCAGGACGGCCGTGGCCAGTGCGGGGATCAGCGATCTGCGGCGCCCTGTCGCGATGGCGAGCAGCGCGATCGATCCACAGGCCGCGGCTCGCAACACGCTCGGGTCCGGTCGGCAGACGATCACGAACGCGAGCGTGAGCACTCCGCCGAGCAGTGCGGTCGCCCGCAGCGGAACACCGAGCCGCGGTGCGAGACCGCGCCGCTCGGCGCGCTGGGCGAGGCCCGGCGGCCCGATGAACAGGGCGAGCAAGATCGTGAAGTTGCCCCCGCTGACAGCCAGAAGGTGAGTGAGGTCGGTCGCCTTGAACGCGTCGTCCAACTCCGGTGTGACGCGTGAGGTGTCCCCCACGACCAGCCCCGGCAGCAGCGCCCGCGCGTCGGCCTCCAGCCCGTCGGTCGCCTCCCGCAGGCCCTCACGCAGCCGACCGGCGAACCGCTGCGGCCCGGACGGCTCTCCCACCACCTCGGGAGGCGCGCCGCCCCGCACGCGTAGGACAGCCGCGATGTCGTCCCCGCCCGACAGGGCCGGCACCAGCCGCGCCGGCACGCGCAACCTCGTGGACGGCAGCAGCGACAGCCAGGGCGAACTCTCGCCGGCAAGCCCAGGCGACCCCCTGGGCGAGCGCGCGTCGACAATCACCAGCACCGGTGCACGCGTCGCGACGACCGTCCCGTCAGCCCGCGTCACCCGCCGGACCTCCGCGTCCAGCAGCACGGCCGTCGGAGCCATGTGATCCCCCTTGATCCGGGGCCTGGTGAGCCGTGGATCGGAGGTGATCTCCACCTCTGCGGTCACGTTGGCGAACTGCCGCGCCAGGGTGGGCACAGGCCCACGTCGCAGATCCGCCCCGTGCAAGCCCGCGGAGGCCGCAGCCGCGGCGACACAGAGCAGGACGGCGGCGATGGAGAGCCTCGGCCACGAGAGCGACCGCCCTCCCCCGCGTCCCTCCGCGCCACGCGCCTCTCTCCGCCCCGCCAGCAGCAGCGCACCACCCGCGACGAGGGAGAGCACCACCGCGCCCATGACCCACCCCGGCGGGGCGTCCACCGTCAGAGCCGCCGTCACCCAAGCCGCCAGAGCGGGCGGCACGAGCCGGAGATCCGCCGGTCCTTCCTCCTGTGGATGCGAGGCCCCCAGCCGCTTGCCCGAGGCGGCATGCACGGTCCGTCGGCTCGCGGCACCCGGGACAGGCACACGATCCGGCGCGGCAGCTTCCGGCCGCTCCGGCACCCCCGACGCGCCCGGCTGCTCCGGTACCTCCGACACCTCGGGCTGCTCCGGCTCATCCATCCGCTCGGGCCGCTCCAGCCGCTCCGACCCACTCATGGCCGCACCAGATTCCGCAGATCGGCGAACCGGCGATCCCCGATTCCCTTCACCTCGCGGAGCTCGTCGACCGAGCGGAAGCCGCCGTGTTGGGTGCGGTAGTCGATGATGTGCTGGGCCAGGACGGGGCCGACGCCCGGGAGGCCGTCGAGCTGATCCACTGTCGCCGTGTTGAGGGCGACCGGAGCCGAGGGTGCCGCACCGGCGGTGGATCCACCGGCGCCGACTGGGCCCGCACCGCCCGTGCCTGGTCCCACCGCGGACGCGGGAGCGCCGACGACGATCTGTTCGCCGTCCACGAGGAGCCGCGCGCGGTTGAGACTCTCGGTGTTCGTGCCGGGGCGCACCCCGCCCGCCGCGCGCAGCGCGTCCTCGACACGGGAACCGGTCGGCAATCGCTGGAGCCCGGGGCTGCGCACCTTGCCACTGACGTCCACGACCATCACTGTTCCGGCGGGACTCGGCGCTCCGGCCGAGGCATCCGGTCCCGCGTCCGACTGCTCCCCCTGTCCGGTCTTCGCCCCGTACGGAGCCGCCGCCCGCACCACCTCGGGGGCTCGGACCGACTGAGTCCTGCCGGCCCAGAAGTGCTGCATGGCGAAGACCCCGGCGACGACAAGCAGTACGGTCAGCGCGGCCACGTTCCTGCGCTCAAGACCGCACCTCGACTGCAGCCACAACGGCATCCGCTCCCGCACGGCGAGCCCGACCCGGTCCCGCCACGCCCCCGACTCCGCCGTACTCGAAGCGACGTCGACGTGTGCGGCGTGAGTTGCGTCGTGCGCGCCGACACGCACTCCGCCGCGCGATCCAGCGTCAGCAGCAGCACCCGCGTCCGGCGCACCAGCACCCGCGTCCGCGTCCGGCGCAGCCGCACCCGTGCCCGGCGCACCACAGTCCACAGCCCCGTTTGCCCGGGAGTCATGAGAGCTCAGCGACCTGTACGCCTGGGCCCCTTCGAGGTCCGACGTCCCGCGTACCCGGGAACCGTCACGGGTCACGCCCTCGCGAACACGGTTGTCCAGTCCCCGCACATCGGCAATACCGAATCCCACCGCGGTGGTCGCCTTGGGACCGTCCCCCACATCCCGATCCGGCCCCGGCGGCCCGTTCCCCAACTCCCGCCGCTCTCCGGCCCTTTCGGCGAAGAGCGCCTCCGCGCGCATGCGAAGGGCCTCGGCCGATGCCTCACGGCGTCGGGTCCGGCTCCGCGGGTGGTGGTGACGGCGATGACGGCTGCGGCCGTCGGAGACAGGGCCACGACCCGGGCCGCTGGTCGGTGTGGCGGTGCGTGAGCGTGATCGAAGTGCCATGCGCCGAGGATCCGGCATTCCGGCACTTTCGCGATGATCTTGCTCAATTCCAGTGGATTACCGCCCAGTTGTGGATAACCCTCTCACCCACACGTGTGGTGCGCGCTCTCACCGAGGTGAGACAACCGCCCCCAGCAGCCCAGGCCCCGTGTGCGCTCCGATCACCGCTCCGACCTCACTGACATGCAGATCGGCCAGCCCGGGCACCCGCGCCCGCAACCGGTCCGCGAGTGCCGAGGCCCGCTCGGGGGCGGCCAGATGATGGACGGCGATATCGACCTGGGCGTCGCCCGCGCGCACGGCAACGATCTCCTCCAGCCGGGCGATCGCCTTGGACGCCGTCCGTACCTTCTCCAGGAGTTCGATGCGGCCGTCGTCCAGCTGCAGCAGTGGCTTCACCGCGAGCGCGGAGCCCAGCAGAGCCTGCGCGGCCCCGATCCGGCCGCCCCGGCGCAGATAGTCGAGGGTGTCGACGTAGAAGTACGCGAAGGTGCCCGCGGCCCGCTTCTCCGCGGCTGTGACCGCGTCGTCGATCGTGCCCCCCGCCTCCGCCGACTCGGCCGCGGCCAGCGCGCAGAACCCGAGGGCCATCGCGACCATCCCGGTGTCCACCACCCGCACCGGCACCGGAGCCTCCCGCGCCGCGAGCACCGCGGCGTCGTACGTGCCCGAGAACTCGGACGACAGATGGAGGGAGACAATGCCGGTGGCACCGGACTCGGCGACCTTGCGGTAGGTCGCGGCGAAGAGCTCGGGGCTGGGCCGGGACGTCGTGACGGGGCGCCGCTTCTGCAGCGCCTGGGCCAGGGAGCGGGCCGAGATCTCAGTGCCCTCTTCGAGTGCCTGGTCACCGAGGACCACGGTCAGGGGCACCGCTGTGATGCCGTGGCGCTCCATCGTCAGCGGCGGCAGGTAGGCCGTTGAATCGGTGACGATCGCGACATGGCGGGACATGAGCTGGAGATTACCTGTCGGGGCGAGTGGGCGGCAGCCCGGCCCCTCCCACCTGCGGCTGGGGCGGCCGGATCAAGTCGTGCTCTCGGGGCGGGGCTTCTTCTGCCAGGGGTAGGCGGGGCGTCGGCCGGGCGGGGTGATGGCGGAGCGCGTCGGCGCCTCGGCCGTACGGGACTCCGGGGTTTCCGGCCAGGTCTGTCCGCCGGAGGTGGTCGCATCCGGTGCGGGTGCCTCGGGCCAAGGAGCTGTGGGCGAAGCGGGCTTCGGCTCCGTCGTCCAGTGCCGCAGCGCGCCGGCCTCCACGTCTATCTGGGCGCTCAACGAGTCCAGGTCGTCGTCCGCGAAGCGGCGGGCCCGGTCGCGCGCGGCCCAGCGCAGCGAGTCCGCCGACTGCGTGATCCGCTCGGTGCGCTCGCGCAGTCCGGGCAGCCGCGAGGCGAGCGCGCCGCGGTCGGGCTCGGTCTCCAGGCGCTTGAGCTCGTCGTCCAGTTCGTGCCCGTGCGCGCTGAGCCGCTCGAAGAGGCCCAGGGACTCCTTCAGCGACTCGTCCTCCGCCACGCCCGCGTGCAGCGCGTCCTGCGTGGCCCGCATCGACGTGCGCAGCGTGAGCCGGAGCTGGGCCAGCTCACCCATCGGACCCGGCTGGGCGAAGGTCTTGGCACGCAGTGTCGTGTCCTCGACCGTGCGGCGCGCCTGCGAGATCGTACGGTCCACGCCTCGCTTGGCGGCGCCGACCACCTTCACCGTGGCGTACGCGCCCAGCACCACGAACAGCAGAAAGAGCAGGGCGATCACTGCGATCACGGTTCCCACCACGCTCCTCCTCAGACCCGTCGCGACGACTGCCGTCGCGCTCTTCAACGGTAAACGCTACGGGCAGGTTCGGAGTTCCAGAAGAACCCCGAACCTGCCCGTAGGGGACTACCCCGAGTCACTGGAAGCCATCGGCTCCGACTCGGCGGAGACCGCTACGCCGTAACGATGTTCACCAGCTTCGGCGCCCGCACGATCACCTTGCGGATCCCCGCGCCTCCCAGCGCCGCGACGACTTTCTCGTCGGCCAGCGCGACCTTCTCCAGCTCCTCGTCGGAGATCGACGGGGAGACCTCCAGGCGCGCCTTGACCTTGCCCTTGATCTGCACGACGCAGGTCACGGCCTCGTCCACGACGTACGCCGGGTCGGCAACCGGGAAGTCCTGGTGGACGACCGAGTCGGTGTGGCCCAGCTTGCGCCACAGCTCCTCGGCGATGTGCGGGGCCAGCGGCGCGACCAGCAGCACCAGGGCCTCGGCGACGCTTCGCGACACCGGGCCGCCCACCTTGGTCAGGTGGTTGTTCAGCTCGGTGACCTTGGCGATGGCGGTGTTGAACCGCATGCCCTCCAGGTCCTGACGTACGCCGTCGATGGCCTTGTGCAGGGCACGCAGGGTGTCCTCGTCCGGCTCGGTGTCGACGACGGTGACCTCACCGGTCGCCTCGTCGACGACGTTGCGCCACAGCCGCTGCAGCAGCCGGTACTGGCCCACCACCGCGCGCGTGTCCCACGGCCGGGACACGTCCAGGGGACCCATCGCCATCTCGTACAGGCGCAGCGTGTCCGCCCCGTACTCGGCGCAGATCTCGTCCGGAGTGACGGCGTTCTTCAGGGACTTGCCCATCTTGCCCAGCAGCCGGGAGACCTTCTCACCCTGGTAGTAGTACGCGCCGTCGCGCTCCTCCACCTCGGCGGCGGGCACCGCGATGCCACGGCTGTCGCGGTACACGAAGGCCTGGATCATGCCCTGGTTGAACAGCTTGTGGAACGGCTCGACCGAGGAGACATGCCCCAGGTCGAACAGCACCTTGGACCAGAAGCGCGCGTACAGCAGGTGCAGCACGGCGTGCTCGGCGCCGCCGACGTACAGGTCGACGCCGCCGTGCGGCTGGCCCTCGCGCGGACCCATCCAGTACTGCTCGATGGCCGGGTCGACCAGCTTCTGGTCGTTGTGCGGGTCCAGGTAGCGCAGCTCGTACCAGCAGGAACCGGCCCAGTTGGGCATGGTGTTGGTCTCGCGGCGGTACTTCTGCGGGCCGCGGCCGTCGCCCAGGTCCAGGGTGACGTTGACCCAGTCCTCGTTGCGGGACAGCGGGGTCTCCGGGGACGTGTTCGCGTCGTCCGGGTCGAAGGTGCGCGGCGAGTAGTCCTCGACCTCCGGCAGCTCCAGGGGCAGCATCGACTCGGGCAGCGCGTGGGCGACGCCGTCCTCGTCGTAGACGATCGGGAAGGGCTCGCCCCAGTAGCGCTGGCGGCTGAACAGCCAGTCGCGCAGCCGGAAGTTGACGGTGCCCTCGCCGATGCCCTTGCGCGCCAGCCACTCGGTGATGCGGGCCTTGGCGTCGGCGACGCCCAGGCCGTCCAGCGAGATGTCGTCGTTGGCGGAGTTGATGATCTTCGCGTCGTACGACCCGAAGGCGTTCTCCCACGTCGACGTGTCGGTGCCGCGGCCGTCGGTCGGCTCGACGATGCAGTGGACCGGCAGCTCGAAGGCGCGCGCGAACTCGAAGTCGCGCTGGTCGCCAGCCGGGACGGCCATGATCGCGCCGGTGCCGTAGCCCATCAGTACGTAGTCGGCGATGAAGACCGGGACCTGCTCGCCGTTGACCGGGTTGGTCGCGTACGCGCCGGTGAAGACGCCGGTCTTGTCCTTGGCCTCGGCCTGCCGCTCGACATCGGACTTCGAGGCGGCCTGCGCACGGTAGGCGGCGACGGCCTCGGCCGGGGTCGCGTGTCCGCCCGTCCACACCTCGTGGGTGCCCTGGGGCCAGGCGGCCGGGGTGAACTTCCCGACCAGCGGGTGCTCGGGCGCCAGCACCATGTAGGTGGCGCCGAACAGGGTGTCCGGGCGCGTGGTGAAGACCGTGATCGCTTCGCCGTCGATCGGGAAGTCGACGCGGGCGCCCTCGGAGCGGCCGATCCAGTTGCGCTGCTGCAGCTTGATGGCCTCGGGCCAGTCCAGCGCGTCCAGGTCGTCCAGCAGCCGGTCGGCGTAGGCGGTGATGCGCATGTTCCACTGGCGCAGCTTGGCCTTGAAGACGGGGAAGTTGCCGCGCTCGGAACGGCCGTCGGCGGTGACCTCCTCATTGGCCAGTACGGTGCCCAGTCCGGGAGACCAGTTGACGGGCGCGTCGGAGGCGTACGCCAGGCGGTACTCGCTCAGGACGTCGGCGCGCTCGGCGGCGCTCAGCTCGTTCCACGCGCGCGTGGTGCCGCCGACGGCCGGAACGGCACGCTCACCGCTCTCGAACTGGGCGACCAGCTCGGCGATCGGGCGGGCCTTGTCGGCTTCGTCGTCGTACCAGGAGTTGAAGATCTGCAGGAAGATCCACTGGGTCCACTTGTAGTACTCCGGGTCGATCGTGGCGAACGACCGGCGCTTGTCGTGGCCCAGGCCCAGCGCGCGCAGCTGGGACTTCATGTTGTTGATGGCCGCCTCGGTGGTGATCCGAGGGTGCTCGCCCGTCGACACGGCGTGCTGCTCGGCGGGCAGGCCGAAGGCGTCGAAGCCCAGGGTGTGCAGGACGTTGTGGCCCGTCATGCGCTGATACCGGGCGGATACATCGGTGGCGATGTATCCCAGGGGGTGGCCGACGTGGAGGCCCGCACCGGAGGGGTACGGGAACATGTCCATGATGAACTTCTTGGGCTTGGCGACCAGCTCGGGGTCTCCGGCCAGGTCGCCGCTCGGGTTCGGCGCCTCGTACGTGCCCTCGGCGTCCCAGAAGTCCTGCCAGCGTGCCTCGATCTCAGCGGCCAGGACGGCCGTGTAGCGGTGCGGCGCGGCCACCTCGGAGGTGGCAGCGGTAGTCGTCTCGCTCATGATCCTCAAAGCTCCATCGATCGTCTCTGCCAGCGGCTTGGAAATGAAAAATCCCCTCGCACAGGAGGGGACGCCGCGCCGATTCCGACCACGAATCGTCAGTGGTCGGGAGTGATCAGCGCGGCTCACTAAGCAGAAGGCGTACGGCACGCATGGCGTCAGGGTACCGCAGCCCCCGCACGCGTCGCGACGAGCTTCCGGGACCGCTCGGCACCCCGTGCCGTCCCGCACGATCACCGCAAAACACTGAACAATATTCAAATATTACTTCGCGTAACGGACCCTAAGGGACAACACAAAGACCTTGTTGCCCTTTGATAACAACGCAATAACTCAAACCTCGTACCCATCGGTATGGCTCGACTTAGAGTGCGGCTTCGGGACCGCTTCCCCGAACCGTTGGGAGTACCCCCCCATGAACCCTCGTCGCAACAACAGCTCGATACCCCGACCGGGCCGCTCGGCCTACGGGGCGCTGACGGCTGCCGCCTTGTTGCTCATACCCATGGTCGTGCTGGTCGGAGGCGACGGCCTGCGCGACTTCCTCAACTTCGGCGCCGGCGTGTTGTCGCTGGTCGCCCTCACCTGCTCCGTGGTGTGGGGCCTCGTCGCCACCGACCGGCTGTTCCTCAACACGCGTCAGCGACTGGTCGCCCAGGCCGTGCACAGGACGACCGCGATCTCCTCGGTCGCCTTCCTCCTGCTGCACATCACGGTCAAGCTGGCCCTCGACCACACCACCCTGGTCGCCGCACTGATCCCCTTCGGGCTCGGCCTCACGGGCACCAACGGACTCATCGGCTTCGGCTCCCTGGCCGGCCTGCTGATGATCTTCACGGCCATCACCGGCGCGCTGCGCAGCGCCTTCGCGTCCCCCGCGCCGGTCGCGGCGCGCTGGCGGGCCGTGCACATGCTGGCGTATCCGGCCTGGTGCTCGGCCCTGGTGCACGGCCTGTACGCGGGGCGCCCCGCGAAGACATACGTCACCGTGCTGTACAGCTTGTGCCTGGTCGCCGTGATGGCCGCCCTGGCGCTGCGCTCGGCCTCCGGCCCCTTCAAGCGCAAGGTCGCCGACCGGATCCTGGCGATCATCGGGGACAACAACAGCCCCGGCGCCCGCGCAGCCCGCGAGGACCTGGAGGCATCCCGTGCCGCCGCCGCGGAATCCCCGCTGCCGGGCTTCACCACCCGGGGGGACTCGTTCGTGCCCCCGCAGCGCACAGGGTCCCCTTCGCCGCTGTACGACGCCGCGCCCGACCCCGCCTCCACGGGCAGCATGCCCGGCTTCGCGGCCGCCTACCGGGCCACCTCCGGCGGGGCGCCCGGCGGGAACAACTTCGGGGCCACCCCGACCGAGCGCTTCCAGACACCGCTGGACATGCAGCCCACGGAGTCCTTCCAGCGCGTCGACGGCAGCAGCCCCTCGGGCAGTTGGCCCATCCCCTCCCCGCCCCCCGTCGGCGAGGCGCCCCAATCGGCGTACGACCCCCTCAACGACACGGGATTCAACATCCCCATCTATGACAATTCGGCCACCAACGCCTACGGCACGAGTGACGTGTACGACACCGGTGAGACGAACCCCGCCTACGGCACGTACAACACCAACGACACGTACGACAGCGGTCCCACGACTGACGTACTGCCGGGCGCCTTCGACGCTCCTGGCTCCGGTGAACCATGGAACGCCCCTTCCGGAGGCTTTTAAGTGAACGAGGCCCTGCCCGACGTCCCGGAGGTCCGCGTCGTCGGACTTCCGCAGCTCACGTCGGGTTTCGACCTGGTTGAACGACTGGATCTCCCCATGCACCTCAAGGTGCACGGGCCGCTCGAACCGATGGGCGGCGAGCAGCTGGCAGGCCTCGCCGAGGCGATCTCCCTGAAGGGCCGCGGCGGCGCGGGCTTCCCGTTCGCCAAGAAGCTGCGTTCGGTCGCGGAGTCGGCCATCAAGAAGGGCATCCGCCCCGTGGTGGTCGTCAACGGAAGCGAGGACGAACCCGCCTGCCGCAAGGACACGGTGCTCATCAACCGTGCCCCGCACCTCATCCTGGACGGCGCCCTGCTGGCCGCGGAGGCCATGGGCGCGCGCACCCTGGTGATCGGTGTGACCCGCGAGTCCACCCAGCGGTCCATGGAAGCCGCGCTGGCAGAACGCGGGCTGAGCAACCGGCGCGGATCGGCCCTCCGCGCGCGCGTGCAGCGCAACCCGGTGCGCATGGTGACCGGAGCGGCGGCTTCGCTGATCCGCTCCATCGACGGCGGCCCGGCGATCCCGCCCGGCCGCAAGATCAGCGCGTCACAGATCGGCGTCGGCGGCGCGCCCACCCTGCTGTCCAACGCCGAGACGTTCGCCCAGCTGGCCATCGCAGCGCGCATCGGGCCCGACCGCTATCGCAACACCGGCCTGTACGACGAGCCGGGCACCGTCATGCTCACCGTCTCCGGCGCGGTCGCCCGCCCCATGGTGATCGAGGTCCCGACCGGTGTGCCGCTGCGGTACGTGCTCCAGCTGGCCGGCGCCCCGCCCATGCCGCAGGGTGTGCTGACCGGCGGCTACCACGGCAAGTGGCTGGACGCGGCGACGGTCAACGAGGCGATCGTCTCGCGCAACTCCCTGGACGCGGTGGGCGGTGCGCTCGGCGCGGGCGCGATCCTCCCGATCACCCAGCAGACGTGCCCGCTGGGTGAATCACTGCGGGTGGCGCAATGGCTGGCCGAGGAGAGCGCGGGACAGTGCGGTCCCTGCTACCTCGGTCTGCCCGCCGCGGCGCGCGGCCTGGAGGACATCCTCAACGGCGGCGGGCCGGCCGCTCTGGAGGCCGTGAAGCAGGTCGCCAAGGCCGTGAAGCGGCGCGGCGCCTGCTCGCACCCGGACGGCTCGGCGATGTTCATCGAGTCGACCATCAAGGCGTTCACGGACGACCTGGCCGCGCATGTCCTCGGCAACGGCTGCGGAAGGCCCGTGGAGGGCGTTCTGCCGCTCTTCGAGGGCGGCCAGGCCCCGACGGGTATCCCGGGCGGCCAGGGGCAGCAGGAGGCCGGTCCCAGCCGTCAGAAGATCTACGTCGACTGGACGCTGTGCCGTGGCCATGGGCTGTGTGCGGACATCCTCCCGGAGGTCTTCGAACTGGGCGCCGACGGCTTCCCGACCGTCGCGCAGGCGCAGGTGCCCCGGTACGCGGAGGCGAAGGCCCTGCGCGCCGTGCGCCGCTGCCCGGCGCTCGCGCTGCGCATCGAGGAGGACACCCGGTCCGCCGCGCCGGCGCGCAACAACCTGCCGGTCCTGTCCCAGGGGCGCGGCCGCCGCGCGCTCGGCAGCGGCCGCTGAACACGAAGAAGCGGGCCACCCTGATCGGGTGGCCCGCTTTCAACGTCTGTGGAGCTAAGGAGAATTGAACTCCTGACCTCCTGCATGCCATGCAGGCGCTCTACCAACTGAGCTATAGCCCCTTGTGGCCATGCGGCGAAGCCGCATATCGACCGTGTCGCCCGGTTTCCCCGGCGGCGACGCCAACATTACACGGTCCCCCGGGTGCACCACCAAATCGTTTCCCTTCTGTACGGATTCGGGGGCTAGTGTCGGCCTTCGTGACCGTGATCGCGCTCCCCCGTGTCCGCCGCCGTGCGCCCGTCGCCCTGGGGGTGTGCCTGCTGTCGTTCGCGGCCTTCTGGTGCGCGCAGCGGGCCGCACACGTGTCGATGATCGACCTGATGGTGTACCGCGCGGAGGGTGAGACGGTCCGCGCGGGCGGTGACCTCTACGCGCTGCGCACGACCGAGGCCCATCTGCCCACCACGTACCCGCCGTTCGCGGCGCTGCTGTTCACACCACTGACGCTGCTGGACACGGCGGGCATGCGCACACTGGCGACGGCCGGAAACCTGGCCCTTCTTGTGGTGTTCGTGACCCTCTCGCTGCGCCTCGTGGGCCACGCGCGCGTGGAGTGCGTCTGGTGGATCGCGGCGGCCGCCGTGTGGTGCGAACCGGTCTGGACGACACTGCGGTACGGCCAGGTCAATCTGCTGCTGGCCGTCCTGGTGCTGTGGGACCTGTCACGGCGGCCCGGACATCGCTGCGCCGGTGTGGGCATCGGAATCGCCGCGGCGATCAAGCTGACGCCCGCACTCTTCGCGGTGTTCCTCCTGGTCGCCGGTGTCGTGGAGCACACAAGGCGGGGCTCCGGAGGGCGGTGGCTGCGGCACGCGCGCGGGGCCGCCGTCGCGTTCGCCGGGGCGACGCTGCTGGCGGCCGCCGTCCTGCCGCACGACTCCTGGCGCTTCTGGACGCGCATGGTCTTCGAGGCCGGTCGGGTCGGGCTCGTCGAGGACACCGCGAACCAGTCGCTGCGCGGCGTCCTGGCCCGGCTGCTGCACACCACGGAGCCCGGCACCCGGTGGATCGCGGCGGCGGCCTTGGCGGGCGCCGCGGGCCTGGCGGTCGCCGTGGCCGCCGAGCTGCGCGGGCGGCGGGACTGGGCGACGGTCGCCTGCGCGGTGACAGCGCTGCTGGTGAGTCCCGTGTCGTGGTCGCACCACTGGGTGTGGTGCGTGCCCATGGTCCTGGTCCTCGCGACGACGAACCGGACGGCCGCCGTCTGCACCGCCCTGGCCTTCTGCACGTACGCGCTGTGGTGGGTGCCACATGGGCCGGGCAGGCTCGAACTGCACCAGACGGGCGGCGAGTTGACGTTGTCGGCCCTCTACGTGGCAGCCGGTCTGGCGTTCCTGACCCTGATCGGGGTCAGGCTGTGGCGAACGAGTAGAACCGTTTGAGCGTGCAGTGCTCGTCGAGGAGCCGCCCGTAGATCGGCTCGCCCTCCAGCTCGCGGTACGTCTCGATGGGGTCGCCTTTTATGATCAGCGCCCGCGCGCACTCCTCGCACCAGTACTGGTAGTCGTGGTTGACCGGTTCCATGTCGCGGACGATTGGCGTACCACTGCCGCACCAATCGCACTTCCGCCTGTGTGCACCCATCGATCAGCTCCAGCTGTGGCCGCAGGCCGTGCACACGTAGGAGATCCCACCGTTGTCACCGAGGACCTGGGCGACGTGGACCGATCCGCAGGAAGGGCAGTTGAGAAGAGTGGCTTTCTTCCGTTTCGGTGCCACTTCGAGGCGATCATGGACCTCCTCGAGGATGCTCGCAGGCATCGCTTCTCCCTCCCGTCGGGCCGCGCCCCCTTCCGGCCGTTTGATTCTGCCACGGCCGGAGCAATACGGTCAGCGACGCCTTCGTACCAGTCCGGACACGGCACCCAGCGTGGCCGTCGCGGCCAGCGCATACGTGCACGCGAGGAGCGCGTCCGCAGAGGTATACGCCCCCGGGGCCCCAAGTGACTCAAGCCGGTTCAAGAAGAGTGTGCCGAAGGCCGCGACACCGATCAGCTGACCGAGCTGGGTGACCGTGACGAGCAGCCCACTGGCATCCGCCGCGTCCTCGGGCCGCACCGTGGCCAGGGCCTTGGCGAGCGTGGGACTGAAACCGAGCGCGAGGCCCGCGCCGACACCCGCGAACGCGACGTAGAGCCACAGGCCGCCGTCCCCTCCGTCCTTCAGTACGCGTCCGACGCCGGCCACCGAGACGGCGGCGATCATGAACCCGGCCGGTATCAAGGCCCGTTGCCAGGTGGCGGGCCAGTTGCGCCAGGTCAGACCGACCAGGCCGAAGACCACCGCGGTCGGCGCGAAGGTGAGTCCCGCGCGCAGGGCGCTGTAGCCGAGGCCGCCTTGGACATGCAGCGTGAGCGCGAACAGGAATCCCGCGTTGACCGCCATCACGGCCAGCAGCCGGAAGACCGCGAGGCCGATGCCAGGGTGGCGCAGCACCCTCGGCGCGATCAGCGGCGCCCCGCCCCGCCGGGCCAGCCGGGACTCGTACAGACAGAACGCGACGAAGAACACCGCGGCCGCACCCAGCGACAGCCAGGACCACAGCGGCCAGTCCTCCTCCTGCCCGAGCACGAGCGGCACGGTGAAGAGGGAGACGGCGGCGGCGAGCAGAACGAGCCCGGGCAGGTCGAGACCGCGCGAGCGCTCAAGGGCGTGTACGTCGTCCCGCGGCAGTACCCGGCGGCCGACGGCCATGAGTACGACGCCCACCGGCACGTTCACCAGGAACACCGGCCGCCAGCCGGTGCCGAACAGGTCGGCGCTGACCAGGACGCCGCCCAGCACCTGTCCGGCCGCGGCGCCGGTGGCGAGGACGGCCGAGTAGGCGCCGAGGGCGCGGGCCCGTGCCTCGCCGGTGAAGTTGCGCTGGATCAGGCTGAGCACCTGCGGGATCATCACGGCCGATCCGGCGCCCTGGACCAGCCGGAAGGCGATCAACTCCCCTGTTCCCCGGGCGAGTCCACAGGCCAGCGAGGCCGCGGTGAACAGCGCGAGGCCGGCCAGATAGACCCGTCGGTGGCCGAGCCGGTCACCCAGCCGCGCTCCGGTGATCAGCAGCACGGCGTACGAGATGGAGTATCCGGCGACCACCAGCTGCAGTCCGGCGCCGGACGCGTGGAGTTCGGAACCGATCGTGGGCACCGCGACGTTCACGATGAAGACGTCGAGCAATGCCATGAACTGGCCCGCGAGCACGACCGCGAGCAGCCGTCCGGGCCGATTGTCAGTGCCGGGGTCTTTACTGGTCTCAGGACTTGGACCGCGTGCGGGACCTGTTCCCGCGGGGGTTGTCGTCGTCATGCGATCGAGCGTGATGCCGGCCGGATACGGGTAACGAGAGCCCGCCGATGCTGGTACTGACAGCACCTGGCAGCGGACGGGTTCGGCGCGCACGATGAGTGACGGGGGATGTGAAGCCGATGAACACGAAGCCGGTGAACAGGACACAGCGCCGCCGGCCGGAGCTGACCGCTTTCCTGCGCAGCAGGCGGGCGCGGGTGACACCCGCCGACGTGGGAATGCCACCGGGCTTACGACGCCGCACGCCGGGATTGCGCCGCGAGGAGGTCGCGCAGCTCTCCGGCGTAGGCGTCACCTGGTACACCTGGCTCGAGCAGGGGCGCCCGATCAACGCCTCGCCTCAGGTGCTGGACGCGGTGGCGCGCACGCTGCGGCTCGACCAGACCGAGCGCGAGCACCTGTATCACCTGGCCGAGGTGCCCTACGAGCCCGATTCCCAGCTCCCCGCGCAGACGGTGGACGACGAGATCCAGGGCATCATCGACACCCTCGACCCGCGTCCGGCCGCGGTCTACAACTCGCGGTACGACATCCTCGCCACCAACCCCCCTTTCCGCGACCTGTTCTTCGTGCCGCAGACCCTCGACATCGGCATTCCCAACGTGCTGTGGACGCTGTTCACCGTGCCCGAGCCCAGCTGCCCCGTGGTGTTCCGGGACTCCGAACTGCCCTTGATGGTGGCGACGCTGCGGTCCTCGTACGGCAGACATGTCGGCGAGCCGGCCTGGGAGGAGTTCATACGCAGGCTGTCGGCCGCCAGCCCGCGCTTCGCCGAGCTGTGGGCGGGCGGGAACGTCCTGCCGCCGGGACCGCGCGTGAAGACGTTCCGGCACGAGGCGGCGGGCGAGATGCGGATGACCTCGGTGTCGCTGTCCGTCGACGGGATGGCGGAGTGCCGGATCGTGGCGTACACACCGGCCGATGAGGAGGCGAGACGGGCGCTGGCTCTTCTTCG
The DNA here is from genome assembly GCF_036347135.1 of Streptomyces sp. NBC_00775. Taxonomy (NCBI): domain Bacteria; kingdom Bacillati; phylum Actinomycetota; class Actinomycetes; order Kitasatosporales; family Streptomycetaceae; genus Streptomyces; species Streptomyces sp. NBC_00775. The sequence continues at coordinate 7,188,823 of NZ_CP108938.1, read as the reverse complement.
GGACCGGCGGGAGCGGTTGTGGCCACCGACACATGCTCAGGCGGTCGCAGGGACACGAAAAATCCCGCTCCCCTGAGGGGAACGGGATCTTCACCACTGATCTTTGACAACTCAAGAGAGTCAATCTGTGGAGCTAAGGAGAATTGAACTCCTGACCTCCTGCATGCCATGCAGGCGCTCTACCAACTGAGCTATAGCCCCTTGCGTTCTTCCCGCCCTGCGGGGCGAACAAGAAGAACTTTAGCCTGCGACCAGCCGGAAAGTGAAATCCGGTCCTGACGGGCCCGCGGGACCGGACAGGGGGCCGACCGGCGCCGCTCGGCACCGGCTCGGCACCGCTCAGTCGTCGTCGCCGAGCACCGGCTCCGGCAGAGTGCCGGCGTTGTGCTCCAGGAGTCGCCAGCCTCGAGCGCCCTCTCCGAGGACGGACCAGCAGCAGTTGGAGAGGCCGCCGAGGCTCTCCCAGTGCTGGGACTCCAGGCCGAGGAGACGGCCGATGGTGGTGCGGATCGTGCCGCCGTGGCTGACGACCACGAGGGTGCCGTCCTCGGGGAGCTTGTCCGCGTGCCGCAGCACCACGGGGGCGGCGCGGTCGGCGACCTCGCTCTCCAGTTCGCCCCCGCCCCGCCGCACCGGCTCACCGCGCTTCCAGGCGGAGTACTCGTCGCCGTGCCGGGCGATGATCTCCTCGTGCGTCAGCCCCTGCCAGACGCCGGCGTAGGTCTCGCGCAGGCCCTCGTCGTGGGTGACGTCGAGGTCGGTGAGGGCGGACAGCTCGGCGGCCGTGTTGGCGGCCCGCTTGAGGTCCGAGGCGACGATCGCGTTGGGCTTCAGCGAGGCGAGCAGCCGGGCGGCGCGGCGGGCCTGGCCCACGCCCGTCTCGGTGAGCTCGACGTCCGTGGAGCCCTGGAAGCGGCGCTCCACGTTCCAGGAGGTCTGGCCGTGCCGCCAGAGGATGACGCGGCGGCCCCGGCCCGGCTTCTTCCCGGCCTCGGCGGTCACCGCAGCTCCCCCAGTTCGGCGGAGTCCTCCTCGGCCTGGAACTTGGCGTGCTCGGCGGCCTTGCCGCGGGTCGCCTTGGCGTCGGCGGGCAGCTCCAGCTCCGGGCAGTCCTTCCAGAGCCGCTCCAGGGCGTAGAAGACACGCTCCTCGCTGTGCTGCACGTGCACCACGATGTCGACGTAGTCGAGCAGCACCCAGCGGGCCTCGCGGTCGCCCTCGCGGCGCACCGGCTTGACGCCGAGCTCCTTGTTCAGGCGCTCCTCGATCTCGTCGACGATCGACTTGACCTGGCGGTCGTTGGGCGCCGACGCCAGCAGGAAGGCGTCGGTGATGGAGAGCACATCGCTGACGTCGTAGGCGATGATGTCGTGCGCGAGCTTGTCGGCGGCCGCCTGTGCGGCGGCGGTGATGAGCTCGATGGAGCGGTCCGTGGCGGTCACTACGCGGCTTTCCGTCGGCGGTCAGTAATGACTCAAGGGTCTCACGGACCGCCGACGACACCCCACGCGTTTCCTTTGCCCTGCCCCGGGCGCCCCCGGGACGGGCCGTCGATCACCGTGGCGGGCCGCCAGCCACCCGGGGCGAGCCGTCGATCCGCCCCGGGACGTGGCGTCCGTCACCCCGTCGAGCTGCTGGTCACCTTGTAGTCCTGGCCGAGGACCACGGACACGTCCGCGTTGGAGGTGACCGTGCCCTTCTTCACCGAGCTGGTGGGCAGGCCCAGGGTCTTGGCGGCCTCGACGGCGTCGCTCTTCTTGGCGGCGTCGGCGTAGGTGATCTGGGACACGCTCTGGGCGGTGCCGGCCGTACCGGAGTCGAGGAAGGTGTAGCCGCCGTTGACCAGGACGACGCGGGCCTGCTCGGTGGCCGCCTTGTTGCCGGTGGCGTTCTTGATCCCGACGCGGACGGCGGCGCTGGCGTCGGGGCTCTTCGCGGTACCGCCAAGCACGTCCTTGATCACGCTGTTGCTGGCGCTGTCGCTCAGGGTGCCGTCCTGCTGCACGGGCAGCAGCGCCGTCTTGTAGTCGCCGCCCTTGGCGAGGTCGGCGAGCTTGGCGAGGAAGGCGCCGAGGTCCTGGTCGGTCAGCGACGGGTCGAGGATCTGCGCCAGGGTCTGCACGGTGGTGGTCGCGGCCTGCTTGTCGGAGGACAGCTTGCGCAGCACGCCCTGCATGACCTGACCGAACCGCTCCAGCTGCGCGTTCTGGGCCTCGCCGGAGGCCCGGTAGGTGGCGTAGGCGACCGCCATCTTGCCGCTGAGGGTCTGGTCCTCACCCTTCTTCACGAGGGGCGAATCGCCCTTCTTCTTGGAGTTGGGGTCCGGCACATTGGCGTTGGTGGTGACGTCGATGTTGCCGACGAGTTCGACGAGGTTGTTCAGGTAGGGGGTGTCGAGGCGCCAGGTGCCCTGAATGTTGGTACCGAGCACCGTGTCGATCGAGTCCTGGGTCCCCGAGGAGCCGTCGTCGTCGACGGACTTGGCGAGCGTGGTCGTCGAGCCGCTGTCGTCCGCCAGGGCAAGGGAGTTGGGCAGCAGCACGGTGGTGCCCTGCTTGGTGGTGGTGTTGTCGACGAGCAGCGCCGTGGAGGTGCCGCCGCCCTTCGTGTTGTGCAGGTGGACGACGATCACGTCGCGGTTCTGGGCACCCACGGCGGTCTTCGTACCGGACTTGCTCGCCGAGGACGTGCCGGGCAGCTTGCCCGCGTACCAGAGGTAGCCGACGCCGCCGACCGCGACCAGGGCGAGCACCACGACCAGGGCGACGATCCGGCTGCGGGCACGGCGCCTGGCCTCCTCGCGGCGCTCGGTGCGGTTCTCGGTGAACTTCAGCCAGTCGATGACGTCTTCGGAGTCGGCCTCCTGCTCCTCGACGAAGGCGAACTGCTCGGTGCGGTAGTCCCGGTCGGCCCGGGGCTGACCGGAGCGGGGTTCGCCGCCCTCGGCGGGTCCGGCCTGCTGCGGGATGTAGGCGGTCTGCTCGGCGACCCGGGGCTGCTGACCGGTACTCGCGGCACCGGCCGTGCCCGCGGTCTGCCCGTAGGGGTCGTACCCGGTCGAGGTGGTCCCGGCGGCTCCGGGCGCGCCCGCGCCGTACGGGTCGTAGGAGGGGACCCGGGGCTGCTGACCGGTGTCATAGGGCGACACGGTTCGCTGCTGACCGGTGTCATACGGCGACACAGGAGGCTGCTGGCCCGTGTCGTACGGCTGGACAGGCTGCTGCTGACCCGTGGCGTACGGGTCGTAGCCGTAGCCCTGCTGCTGGCCGCCGTAGGGGTCGTACCCCTGGGCAGGCTGCTGCGGCACCTGTCGGTACACAGGCTGCCCGAACTCGTCGTAGCCGACGAGCTCGTACTGGTCGCCGCCCGCGTATCCGTCGTATCGGTCGTTCACCGGTGCCCCTCTCGGCTCACTAGCCGCGGTACAGCTCGCGCTTATCGATGTAGCGCACCACACCGTCCGGCACCAGATACCAGACGGGATCGCCCTTGGCGACTCTCGCACGGCAGTCTGTGGACGAGATGGCGAGCGCGGGGACCTCGACGAGCGAGACACCGCCCTCGGGAAGCCCCGGGTCGGTCAGTGTGTGGCCGGGCCGGGTGACCCCGATGAAGTGCGCGAGGGAGAACAGTTCTTCCGTGTACCGCCAGGTGAGGATCTGGCCGAGCGCGTCGGCGCCCGTGATGAAGAAGAGGTCGGCGTCGGGGTTGAGCGCCTTCAGGTCGCGCAGGGTGTCCGTGGTGTAGGTCGGGCCGCCGCGGTCGATGTCGATGCGGCTCACCGAGAACTGGGGGTTCTCGGCGGTCGCGATGACCGTCATCAGATAGCGGTCCTCGGCCGGGGTGACCTTGCGGTCGGTCTTCTGCCACGGCTGCCCGGTCGGCACGAACACCACCTCGTCGAGGTGGAACTGCGCGGCGACCTCGCTGGCCGCCACGAGGTGCCCGTGGTGGATCGGGTCGAACGTTCCGCCCATGACGCCGAGGCGGCGCTTGCCCGGATTCGAGGGGCCGTTGCCGGGGCCGGTCGTCAGCCGCCGCACCGCGCCACCGTCGGCCGCGCCGCTCGCACCACCGTTGGCCACGCCGCTCGCACCACCGTTGGCCACGCCGCTCGCGACACGCGTGGCGGCGCCGGCGGCGCCGCTCTCCGTGTCACTCGCCGGACCGGTAGGCATGTCGTGCTCTCCCATGCGTGCAGACCCTACCGGCCCGGCCTACGGGCTCCGGCCGACAGGGGCCCTGAGCGGGCCCGGTGGGGCTCAGCGGTCGCGGTTGAAGCGCGTGGTGATCCACAGCAGCAGAAGCAGGATGAAGAGGGCGCCGCCGCCGGTCAGGTACGGGCTGAGGCTCTCGTGGTTGCCACCGTTCTCGCCCTCGGCGGCGACGGTGACCAACTGTGCAGCGGTGCTGTGGAAGCTCATCTCGGCAGGACCTATCCGGTGTGGGCGGGATAAAGACGTCGGCCCATCGTATGCGGGTGCCTCGGCCGCGATCACGCCGACTCCGCCGTTGGGGACGCCGGTTGCCGTGCCCCCCTTCGCCGGCGGACGCTCAGTCGTCGCGCTTGTACCCACGCAGCAGGAACCAGGCGGCCAGGGCCACCCCGACGATCATCACGATCAGCACGACGCGGAGCAGGTTGCCCGGGCCCTGCTTGTCTGCCGCGCTCGCGGCCTCGGTGAGCCAGGCGGCTGCGGGGATGTGCTCCATGGCGGACGACTCCTTCTCTGTACTGCCCGTCCACGGTATCTCCGCCTAGGCTGGGCTCTGCCTTGGGGGCACATAAGGCACTCAGACGCACATGGGGGAACACATGTCCGACGACGGCCACGACCAGAACGGCCACGAGAACGTGCCGAGCAGGCAGCGCAGGCGCTTCGAGGGGATCTCCTCGCGGGCGTACGAGCACCCGGCGGACCGCTCGGCCCTGGTGGCCCTGCGCAAGCTCAGCGGCTTCGACACGGTCTTCAAGGCGCTCAGCGCCCTGCTGCCCGAACGCAGCCTGCGGCTGCTGTTCCTGTCCGACTCGGTGCGCGTCTCGGACGCCCAGTTCACGCACCTGAACGACATGCTGCGGGACGCGTGTTACATCCTGGACCTGGAGAAGGTCCCGCCGATGTACGTCACCCAGGACCCGCAGCCGAACGCGATGTGCATCGGCCTGGACGAGCCGATCATCGTCGTGACGACGGGGCTCGTCGAGCTGCTGGACGAGGAGGAGATGCGGGCGGTCGTCGGGCACGAGGTCGGCCACGCGCTGTCCGGCCACGCGGTCTACCGCACGATCCTGCTGTTCCTCACCAACCTGGCGCTCCGGGTCGCCTGGATCCCGCTGGGCAACATCGCGATCATGGCGATCGTGACCGCGCTGCGCGAGTGGTTCCGCAAGTCGGAGCTGTCGGCCGACCGGGCGGGGCTCCTTGTCGGGCAGGATCTGAAGGCTTCGATGCGCGGCCTGATGAAACTCGCGGGAGGCAATCACCTGCACGAGATGAACGTGGACGCGTTCCTCGCGCAGGCCGAGGAGTACGAGGCCGGGGGCGACCTGCGGGACTCCGTGCTCAAGATCCTCAATACCCTCCCCCGCACGCACCCCTTCACCACCGTTCGCGCGGGCGAGCTGAAGAAGTGGGCCGAGTCCCGCGACTACCAGCGGCTCATGGACGGCCACTACCCGCGCCGCAGCGAGGACAAGGACACCTCGGTCTCGGACTCCTTCCGGCAGTCGGCGGCCAGCTACGCCAGCGACGTGAAGAACTCCAAGGACCCGCTGATGAAGCTGGTCAGCGACATCGCCGGCGGTGCGGGAGACCTCGGCGGCCGGGTACGACGCGGTTTCGGCGGCTTCGCGAGCGGCGGCTCGCCGAAGGACACGCCGCCACAGGGCACCACCGGGACCGACACGGCCACCGAAACCGACGTCACCGACGCTCCCGACGACGAGAGCCCCAACGGCAACGGCTGACCGGGGTACACCACCGGGGGGCACACCACCGGGAGCGCGACAGCCTGCTGACGTCAGAGCTTCGGCTGCGCGCTCGTCGCCAGCGATCCGCACAGCGCCGTCGCGCTCCCGGTGGCGTACGGGTCGGTGCCGGCCGGGCCGCCCGCCTTCGCCGTCTGTCCCGCGAGCAGCGGGCGCAGCCGGCCCACCGAGTCGTCGGAGCAGGTGAGCGGACCGGCCTGGACGTAGGAGACGAGCAGCTCGGCCTGGTGCATGCGCAGGTCGTCGCGGTCGAAGCGGAAGTGCAGCTCGCGCCGGACGGTGAACAGCGAGACCTGGGCGTTCGCGTCCGAGCCCGTCGGCTTCAGCGCGTACACGAAGGTGTGGTCGGCGATGACCTCAAGGGTGTTCGAGTCGAACTCGGCGGCCTGAAGGGAGCCCTGCACGCGGATCCTGCTGTCGGCGAGCTGGGTGCGGCTCGCGTCGAAGCGGACCAGCCAGCCGGTGGGCGCGTGCCGCCCGTCGGCGGTCGGCCGGTCGAAGCTCTGGTCGAACTGGTCGAGTTGCTGCGGGTCGAGCAGGATCCGTACGGGCCGGGTGGTGCCGCCGGTGAGCACGTCCGGGTCGAGGGAGGACTCGACGAGGTAGTCCTTCGCCGTGGTCAGGGCGGTGACGACCTGGCTGTCGGAGAAGTGCGCGGTGCGCCGGGAGGCGGGCAGCGTGATGCCCTCGGCGCCGATGCGGAACTGGGCGGCCGGACTGTGCGCGTACAGCTCGTCGGCGCTCGTGGAGCCGGGCACGGCGGTCTGCGGGGCCAGCGGTATGACCGTCATCCGCAGCGGCTCGGGGGGCTGGGCGGTGGGGGCCTGGTACGGGTGACGTACGCCCATGTAGATCGCGGTGCCGAAGGCTATGGCGATCAGCAGGACGAGGATCAGCGCCTGCCGGGAGAGCCCGCGCCGGAGGGCGGGGCGACGGCGTACGGCCGGGGCGTGGTCGGCCATGCGCTCCTGGGCGGAGAACTCCTGGAGGCGGGCAGCACGGACGAACGACTCGTCGAAGACGACGGATCGGTACTCGTCCTCACCACCAGCGGGAGCGCCCTCGGGTGTCCCCTCAGGTGGGTCTCCAGGCCCGCCCATACATTCAGAGTAGGTCTCCGGGAGCCCAGGTAAACGCGGTGGTACACGACAAGTTCTGACAGGTTCTCACCAGGGTCGTCACACCGTTCAAGTGATCATCGTTCCGCCGTTCGAGGGACTGCCGTTCACTCGTTCGAGGGATCGTCGTCAGGGCGTTCGAGGGACCGCCGACACCGCCGGCTGGGAGTAGTCGGCCGAAGCAGACGGGCCGGTGCTGCCGGTGACCTTGTCCTGGCCCTGTTCCAGGCCCGTGGAGGCCGGGGGCGGAACCTGGTCCTGGCGGCCCGAGGACGCCCCTCGGTACACCGCGGTGAAGGCCAGGGCGACCATGCCGACGCCCATCACGAGAGCGAGGATCCAGGCGACGGGGCGGCGCCAGCGGGTCTGCTTCCCATAGGCCCTGCCGTACGCACCCGGCACGCCATAGCGGCCACCCAGGACCTCGGTGTCGTCCAGATCGTCCAGATCGGGATCGTGGCCGAAATCGCCATGGTCATCGGGCCCGAAGCCGTCCTCGTAGCGCTCGTCGTCGCCGCGTGCGCCCCGGGCGTGCGCCCGGCGTGCTTCGGCCTCGGAGGCCTCCGCGCGGGCCTGGGCGGCTGCCAGGAGTCTCTCCACGGCGGTCGGCTCGTGAATCACCGCCGCCCGTACGAAGTCCTCGTCGAAGACCACGGAGGCGAACTCTTCGTCCGCACCCCCGCGGTCGCGGTCGTCGTCGGGCTCCCAGCCGTCAGGGAACGGCGTGCCCCCCACGTCCTCCGGCACGGATCCAGAGTAGACCTGGGGGGTCATTTTGGGCAGACGGTATGGAAATTCATCCACCTGACGAGACGCGCCTCACCCGGGCCGCGCGCCGCGCACGACCGGCCCCGCGCCACGGGGCGCACGCCGCGGACCACGCTCCACGCCCCTGCGCCGGACTCGCTCCACACCTCGGCGCCGGCCGCTTCCTGCCCCGGCGCCGCGGGCTTCCCGCGTCAGCGCCGGATGTGCCCGTCCCCCGTGACGATGTACTTGGTGCTCGTGAGCTCCGGCAGCCCCATCGGCCCCCGCGCGTGCAGCTTCTGCGTGGAGATGCCGATCTCGGCGCCGAAGCCGAACTCGCCGCCGTCGGTGAAGCGCGTCGAGGCGTTCACGGCGACCGTCGTGGAATCGACCAGCTGGGTGAAGCGGCGGGCCGCCTGCTGCGAGGTGGTGACGATGGCCTCGGTGTGGCCGGAGGTCCACAGCCGGATGTGATCGACGGCCTTGTCGAGCGAGTCGACGACGGCGGCGGCGATGTCGTACGAGAGGTACTCGGTCTCCCAGTCCTCCAGGGTCGCCTCGACGACGGTGGCCTTGGAGTCCTTGGCGTAGGCCAGGACGCGCTCGTCGGCGTGCACGGTGACCCCGGCGTCCGCGAGGGCGTCCAGGGCGCGCGGCAGGAACTGCGGGGCGATGTCCTGGTGCACCAGGAGCGTCTCGGCGGAGTTGCAGACGCTGGGCCGCTGGGCCTTCGAGTTGATCAGGATGTCGATCGCCATGTCGAGGTCGGCGTTCGCGTCGACGTACACATGGCAGTTGCCGGTACCGGTCTCGATGACCGGGACGGTGGACTCCTGGACGACCGTGCGGATCAGCGAGGCGCCGCCGCGCGGGATGAGGACATCGACGAGGCCGCGGGCGCGCATCAGCTCGCGCACGGACTCGCGGCCCTCGCCGGGCACGAGCTGGACGGCGTCGGCGGGCAGCCCGGCGCCGCCCACGGCATCGCGCAGGACCCGTACGAGGGCCGTGTTCGACTCGTAGGCGGACGACGAGCCGCGCAGCAGGACCGCGTTCCCGGACTTCAGGCACAGGGCGGCGGCGTCGACCGTCACGTTCGGGCGGGCCTCGTAGATGATGCCGACGACGCCGAGCGGGACGCGGACCTGGCGCAGGTCGATGCCGTTGGGGAGGGTCGAGCCGCGGACGACCTCGCCGACCGGGTCGGGCAGCGCCACGACGTCGCGCACGTCCGAGGCGATCGCGCGCACGCGCTCGGGCGTGAGCGTGAGCCGGTCGATGACGGTCTCGCTGGTGCCGGCCTCGCGTGCCTTGGCGATGTCCTTGGCGTTGGCGGCGACGATCTCGCTCGTACGGACCTCCAGCGCGTCCGCGATGGCGAGCAGCGCGTCGTCCTTCTCGGCCCGCGGGAGGGGCGCCAGGTCGGCGGCGGCGGCCTTCGCGCGGTAGGCGGCCTGGGTGACCGGGGACATCGAGTCGTACGGCGAGAGCGTGGTCATGAGGGAAGGGTAGTGCTCCGAACGGGTCCGTTCAGCCGCTGTCCCACACCCCGAGACACCATCAAAAGGGGTGAACTCCGACAGGGGTGGCCGGAAGTGGCCCATACCCCTCCGCGATCCGCTGGTGGTAGGTCTCGCGGTCGATGACCTCCAGGCCGACGATCTCCCAGGGCGGGAGCTTGGCGGTCTGGCGGTGCTCGCCCCACAGCCGCAGCGCGACGGCGGCCGCGTCGTGCAGGTCGCGGGCCTCTTCCCAGTAGCGGATCTCCGCGTGGTCGTTGGCGTACCGGCTGGTCAGCAGAAAGGGGTGGTCGTGGGCCAGCTGTTCAAGACCGCGCCTGACTTCCTTCAGCGGGGCCTCACCGCCCGAGACACTCAGCGTGACGTGCCACAGCCGGGGCTGGTCCGCCGGCTCCTCGCCCTCGTACCTGTCACCGGCCGCGACGCTCGTCAGGGCCCGCTCCTCACCCGCCGCACGGGAGGCGACACCACCCGTACGGGAGGCGGCACCACCGCGGGACGCCGCCGCCCCAGGGCGCACTCGTCTCACGACGGCCTCCTTTACGCAATGGTCGTAATAGTCGTACCGAATACCGGGGTCTCCCTGCCACAAAGTTGAGCAGGTGGGGAGCCGTCGCGTGGCGGTTTTACGGAACGTCCCCCAGTGGAGGCGGGGGAATCGGCCGTTTACGGGTGTAGTGGACAGCTGTTTTATGGATGCCGCGGGGTGCCGCAGAACGGTTGTCTGACGGATGAGCGACCGGACGTCCTACGGTCGCCGTGGCATGTCCTACGGCTCCAGGAGCACGAGGTCGTCCCTGTGCACGACCTCGCGCTCGTACGCGGGGCCCAGTTCGCGCGCCAGTTCCCTGGTCGAACGGCCGATGAGCTGCGGAATCTCCTTGGCGTCGAAGTTCACCAGCCCGCGTGCCACCGCCCGGCCCGTGCTGTCGCGCAGCTCGACCGGGTCGCCCGCGGTGAAGTCGCCCTCGACGGCCGCGATGCCGGCCGGCAGCAGCGAGGTGCGCCGTTCGACGACCGCGCGCACGGCCCCGTCGTCCAGGGTGAGCGCGCCCTGCGGGGTGGAGGCGTGCTGAAGCCACAGCAGCCGGTCGGCGGACCGCTTGCCCGTGGGGTGGAAGTACGTGCCGGTGTCCCCGCCCGCGAAGGCGTCGGCGGCGTGGATCGCGCTGGTCAGCACCACCGGGATGCCCGCGGCCGCGGCGATCCGGGCCGCCTCGACCTTGGTCACCATGCCGCCGGTGCCGACGCCCGCCTTGCCGGCGCTACCGATCTCGACGTGCGCGAGGTCCTCGGGGCCGCGTACTTCCGCTATCCGCGACGTACCGGGCTTGCTGGGGTCGCCGTCGTACACGCCGTCCACGTCGGAGAGCAGGACGAGCAGATCGGCCCGTACGAGATGGGCGACGAGCGCGGCGAGGCGGTCGTTGTCGCCGAAGCGGATCTCGTCCGTGGCGACGGTGTCGTTCTCGTTGACGACGGGCAGGGCGCCCATCGCGAGGAGCTTGTCGAGGGTGCGGGAGGCGTTGCGGTGGTGGGCGCGGCGGCTGGTGTCGTCGGAGGTGAGGAGCACCTGTCCGACGCGGATGCCGTAGCGGGCGCAGGAGGCGGTGTAGCGGGCGACCAGGAGGCCCTGGCCGACGCTGGCGGCGGCCTGCTGCCGGGCGAGGTCCTTGGGGCGGCGGCGCAGCCCCAGCGGTGCGAGGCCGGCGGCGATGGCGCCGGACGAGACGAGGACGATCTCCCTCTCGCCGCCGCTGCGGGCCTTGGCGAGGACGTCGACGAGGGCGTCGACCCGGTCCGCGTCGAGGCCGCCCGAAGCGGTGGTCAGCGAAGAGGAACCCACCTTGACGACGATCCGATGGGCCTGCGCCACGGCAATCCTGTGGGCGTGCGTCACGGTCTGCCTTGCCCCTGCCACCTGCTGTGTGTCCCCTCGCGTAGGTCCGGGTGCCCCGTCCGGCAATCTACGCGAAGGGGAAGGGTGATGGCCCGTCGGTCCAGCAGGCGGACGCCGCCGCGTAGTCACCCGCTCACGGGCCGCACACGCCGGGACTTCGGACGTCGGGGCTTCGGACGTCGGGGCACGTCGGGGCTTTGGGCGTCAGGCCGCGCGCAGCGGCTTCAGCACCCGCCGGGCCACCCGCCGCAGTCGCGGGATGAGTGTGGTGCGGGGCCTGAAGCCTTCGATGGTGGCCGTTTCGCGGCCGGTCGGGACGTAGCAGCTGTCCGGGACGCCCGCGGCCGGGTCGCGGAAGTGGGGGTAGGCGAGGTAGGCCTTGCGGCCGCGGGACTCCAGGAGGACCTCGGGGTCCTTCTTCGCCTTGATGAACTCCAGTACGTCGACGAGGAGATCGCCCCGGCCCTGGGCCACGAGGTGGAGGCGCAGGCGCTCGTGGACCTTGAGGCGCCCGGCGACGCCCTCGTGCCAGTAGGCGTCCAACAGCGGCTTGGCCAGGTCGAGTTTGTGGCGCCGGGTCTTCTCGCTCTGCTTGAGGAAGCCGGGGCCGAACTGCGGAAGCAGGGTGATGAGTAAGGGACGGATCATCAGGGCGTCGCGGCGCGGCCCCGCGGGCACGTGCTCGGCGATCAGGCCCATCAGGGCGCGGGCCGAGTCGAAGCGCAGGGCGTAACTGCCGCTCTTGGTCGCGTGCTTGCCGTCGTCGCGCCCGACCAGGAAGTAGCAGTCGTAGTCGGCGATCACGGAGACACCCTTGGCGCGGAGGTAGGCCTCCATCGTGAACAGGGCGTCCTCGCCGGTCTTCAGCGACTCGTCGAAGTGCATGCCGTGCCTGGTGAGCAGCTCGCGGCGGAAGAGCTTCTGCGCGCTGAGCGTGAACTTGATGTTCGAGGAGAAGACGTCGGTACGGGGCAGGTTCTTGCCCCACATCGACTTCGGGGCGCTCCTGTTGACCCCGACGACCTTGCCGAGCACCACGTCCGTGCCCTGCTCGTCGGCCATCGCGACCATGCGTTCCAGGGCCTCGGGTCCGAAGTAGTCGTCGGCGTCGAGGAAGAAGACGTAGCGTCCGCGCGCCTTGCCGAGGCCGACGTTGCGCGGGCCGCTGGGGCCACCGGAGTTGGGCTGGCTGAGCACCGTGACCGACATGGCCGCCCGCTCGGCGAACTTCTCCAGGTACTCCCCCGTGCCGTCCGTCGACCCGTCGTCCACGGCGATCACTTCGATCCGTGCGGGGTCGAGCGTCTGACTCTCCACCGACTCAAGGCACTTGACCAGGTACGGCATCGCTTCGTACGCCCCGATGACGACGGTCACATCAGGCTGCGTCACGTTTCCCCCTTGTTGCGGGAAGTGTTAACAGAACATTTCCCCTTAATCACCGCAATCACTACCTAGTAGACGGTTGGAAGTACGGACTGGTTGCCCGGAGCCACTCATTTCGTGAGCCAGGTCACAGGAATTCGGGGGGCTCCTCACAGCCAAGGCTCACAGAAGAACGTAAGAGAACGCGTAAGAGGACACGCGAGAAAGGGGCCCGGCTCCGAGGAACGTTCCTCGGAGCCGGGCCCCTTGCCCGGATCAGTCGGGTCAGCCGGTGACCGTCGCGCCGTCCGTCTCGCCGGTCCCCCGCTGGCCGGGCAGCGCGTCCGCCAGTTCCCCGGCGGCGGCCGAAGTGGCCGCTTCCTGGCCGAGGTTGCGCCGCTCGGCCTTCTGCGCCAGCTCCCGCACCGCGGAGTTGAACTGGTCGATGGACGCCGGCTCGTCGGGGCCGAGCAGATACCGCTTCAGCTCCTGACGGTCGGCGGCCTGCGCGTCGCCGGCCGGGTCGGCCACCGAGGCGAGCAACTCGCCCAGTTCGGCGGCCGAGTTGGACAGGATGACCGCGGCGCGCACCGCGGTGTTCTGCCGCTTGAACTCCTCGACGCCCAGCTCGGCGGAGTCCGTGACCGCGTACGGCTTACCGCTCGCGATGAAGTCGGAGACCACGCTGGAGATGTCGGAGACCATCGCGTCGGAGACGTTGAAGCAGTCGTACAGGCGCGGCTCGGCGCCCGTGATGACCCGGTGCTCCCAGGCGCCGAAGGAGAGCCAGTACGCGTCGTTCCACTCGCCGCGCAGCCGGGCGACCTCGGCGTGCTTGGCCGTGTCGACCATGCCGTCGCGGGTGGCCTCGGCCTCGTCGCCCGCCTCGGCGGAACCGGACAGCACCGCGATACGGGCCTCGATGCGGGCCAGTTCGGCCTTGGCCGTGCTCTGCGCCGCGGCGTCGGCGGCGAACCGCGGGTCGGCGACGCGCTCGGCGGCGGCCTTCTCGACCAGGGCGGTGATCCGCTGGTGCGCGGCCTTGGCCTCGGCGCTGCGGGTGCCCGTGAAGGGGTGCGGCTTGTAGAGGACGCGGACCGGCTGATCGGCGGCGAGCAGCCGCTGCACGATGTTCTCGCCCGCGAGCAGGATCGACGTGTTGCCGGGGTTGTCGTCCCAGCCCTCCCAGGTGGGGGCGTACAGAACGGTGGGGATACGGCCCTCGGGCACCCCGCGCCACGGCTGGATCGGGGCCAGCTGCGGGCGGCCCACCTCCACGATGTCGTCGTCGCGGACACCGACGTCGGCGATGGCGTAGCGGTCGCGGCCCGCGCGGCCCGCGGTCCACACCTCGTCGTACACCTTGCTGAACGGGTTGACGCTGGCGAGCTTGTCGCTGTCGCCGTGGCCTATGAAGACGTGCTTGATGGTCGGCACGCGCAGCATGTGGATGTTCTTGCCGACGTTCGCCGCGTAGAGCGCGACCCGGACCGTGGACAGGTCCATGTTCATCAGGTGCACCCCTCCGGGCACGCAGATGACCGGCACAGTGGTGGGCGCCATGCGCTCCAGGATGGCCCGCTCGCGGAGGATGATCAGCGGCTTGGTGTCCAGCTGCTCCATCGTCTCCAGCCACATGTTGACCTGGTACGCGGAGTCCTTGGAGCCGGAGAAGTAGAGCACCGTCTCCGGGCGGTAGTCCTGCAGCCACTCATCGACCGCGGCCAGCACCGTCTCCGCGTTCGGCGGGGTCTTCCGGCCGCGCACGAAGGGGACCAGCGCGGCGACGTAGCCGAAGGCCAGCACGATCGTGATGCCGATGCCCACGAAGCCGTAGAGGTCGTTGTCGGTCGCCCCGGAGACGAGGACGCCCAGGACCGCGACCAGGTCGAGGTGGAGCATCTTCTCGGCGGACCGGGCGAGCAGGCGGCGCGGCGGCGCGTCCGGGATGCGGATGCGCGAGCCCAGGTCCACGTTGCGCATGGCGACGGGCATCTTGCGGCGCATCCGTATCAGCGTGATCAGCGCGCCGTGCGGGGCCTGGAAGCCGTAGAAGGCCAGGAAGCACGCGATGGCCGCGTAGAAGACCATGCTGTCGGACAGGTCCAGCCGTGCCAGCAGCAGCACAAGGAGCAGCTGCCGGATCAGGAACCTGATGGACAGACCGGCCCGCACCTTGCTGAGGCGATTGATCAGATAGCTGCCGCGCCGGTGCAGATAGTGGTCCGCCAGGTACGTCACGGCGGCCGCGGCCGCGAAGGCAGCGACGCTCGGCAGGAGCGCGGCCAGCATCAGGCAGGGGAAGCCCAGGATCATGAGGGCCGCCGCTGCCAGCTCGGCCGCGCTGCCCACCCGGGCAACGCGAATAGCGGTGGAAATCACGGAGAAACCTGCTCTTGAGGGGTGAGTGCCGGTTTGGTACTAAAAGTACACTTTACGAAAAGTGCACTTTACGGATTCAGGCCTCTGCGAATGCGCGGTAAACGCGCACGCACAGAGGCCTGAATTCCAGACGATTATTCGTTTTTAATTATGCCACGCCGTCCTGGCGGTCCAGAACGCTGGCCAGGGCCGCCTCGAAACCGGAAGCCTGACCGGCGCCGGCCGTCGGGTCCTGCTGACGGACGTCGATGACGTGACCGGTCAGCTCGGAGACGAGAACGTCGAGCGAGGTGCGCGCCACGGCCTCGGAGGACAGCAGCGAACCCGTGGGCTCCTGGCCGAACGCCTTGGTCCGCATCGGGGTCGCGGTGCGCTCGGGGTTGATGCAGTTGACGCGGATGCCGTCGCCGGCCCACTCGTCGGACAGCGCCTGGGTGAGGTTCACCATGGCGGCCTTGGTCGAGGAGTAGAGGCTGTACTCGGCGCGGCCGCGGGTGTAGCTGCTGGAGGTGTAGAGCAGCAGCTGGCCCTTGGTCTCGGCCAGGTACTTGTACGAGGAGCGGGCGATCTGCACCGGCGCCAGGTAGTTGACCTTCAGCGCTTCCTCGATGGTCGCGTTGTCCGTCTCGGCGAGCTTGCCGATGCGCAGCACGCCCGCGGTGTTGATGACGTAGTCGATGCGCCCGGTCTCGGCGTACGCCGTGGACAGCGCGTCGTCGACCTCCTCCGGGTTCTCGACGTGCGTACCGGTGGTCGAGCGGCCCAGCGCGTAGGTCTTCGCGCCGTAGCCCTCGGCGAGCTCGGCTATGTCCTTACCGATGCCGTACGAACCGCCGAAGACCACCACGGTCTTGCCGGTGAGCAGCAGGCGGTAGGCCTCTTCGTCGGCCTGCTCGGGCGCGGCGGTGGAGGCGAGCTGGAAGAGCTTGTCGGCGATGAAGACGTCGACGGGCTGCGTGACCTTCATGTTGTACTCGTCGCCCGCGACGACGTGGATCGGCACGTCCGGCAGGTACTTGAGCACGACCGAGCAGTCGTCGGTGGCCTGGAAGTTCGGGTCGTTCGCGGCGACCTCGTACGCGCGGCGGATCGTGGACAGCTTGAACGCCTGGGGCGTCTGGCCGCGGCGCAGCCGGGAGCGGTCCGGGATCTCGGTGATGAACTCGCCGTCGTCGCCGTGCGTGCGGGTCACGATGATCGTGTCCGCGGACGGGATGGCGACGTCGACGGCCTGGAAGCGCTCCAGCGCGGTCACGCAGTCGTTTATGACGCGCTCAGACAGCAGCGGGCGCACGGCGTCGTGGAACAGGACGTTGCGGTCCTCGCCCTCGGCCAGGCCCTCGCCGAGGGCGGAGATCGCGCGCTCGGTGGTCTCGTTCCGCGTCGAGCCGCCCTCGATGATCCGGGTCACCTTGGTGAAGCCCGCCTTCGCGACGATCTTCTCGACGTCCGGGACATAGCCCGGGGCCATCAGCACGATGATGTCGTCGATCGAGTCGGCCTGCTCGAAGGTGGTCAGCGTGTGCTCGATGACCGCCTTGCCGGCGATCTTCAGCAGCTGCTTCGGAATCGACAGACCCACGCGCTGACCGGTGCCGCCGGCCAGGATCACTGCGGTGGTACGGGGCTTGGCAAAGTGCTCAGACACAGGTGACCTACCTTGGGGCGACAGGGAACCTGGGAATGGTCCCACTTACGGTTACTGCCATGCAAGGTGAGCGCCCACTGCTGCATATGTGCGCGCAACCGGTTATTCACCTTGCATGCAGGCGACTTCCGGGAACCCGGACCGGATTGTCCGGGTTTGCTGTGAGTAACTGCACACGTTTCTTGTGCGGTTTCTCCCCAGTTCTCCTCAGCTCCCCTTGAGGCGCTTCAGCACCCGGTGACCGAGAACCCTGACGAGTTCCTTCGACGAGGTCTGGTGAACCGTACGCACGGCAGGGCGCTCCGGGGGAGCCGGGGGTGCCTCGGCCGCCACGACGAGCGCTCCGTACAGCGCCTGGGCGGCCACCTCGGGGTCGATCCGCGCGGTCTCCGGCTCGGGATCTTCCTGCCCGGGCGACGGTACGGCGGACAGCAGCGCCGGGTCACCGAGGATCCGTACGCCCATGGTGCCGATCCGCTCGGCCATCTCCCCGCCGATTCCGGCCGCCGCTTCCAGGGCCCAGGTCGGGGTGGTGATCCGAGGGTCCTCCGCCGTGGGGCGGCAGCTGTTCTTCATATGCATGACCGCGCCATTGCGCACCAGCTTGGAATACAGCTCGTCGGGCAGTCCATTGCCGCGGAATTCCATGTTGAGTTTCCGGAGCATTTCGGTCTCGGCGAGCGTGAGGGAGCGGTTCGCCGTGTCCGGCACCTCGGTGAGAAGACCGTCCGGCAGTCCGAGGAGGGATTCGAAGGTGCGCATCAGGCCGCCGCGGTCCCGGTCGTCGACCACGACGACGGTGACGTTCTCGGCGCCGACGACCCGCGTCCAGCGCTCGACGAGCCGGTCGTGCCGGTGGCGGCGCCAGAAGCTCGGGTTCGGCTTCTCGTACGGGGCCTTGCGCAGCATGTGGTCGAGCCAGTCCTCGTACCCCATGCGCAGACCGTTCTGCACGTACTGCTGCCACTGCGAGGGCATGATCTTCGCCAGCGGGCGCAGCGTGACCAGGATGTGCACGCGGTCCCGGCCCAGGTCGTCGACGACCCGGGCGATGGTCTCGTCGTCGGGCGCGTCCGCGAAGAATTCGCTGCTGATCACCGAGGTCTGCTTCTTGCCGGCGTGCACCGCGTCCAGCAGGCGCTGCCAGTGGCCCTCGGTGGGCCGGGTGTCACCCATCATGCCCGGCCGGGCGCAGACCGCGAGGGCGGCCTCCATGGGATGCCTGCTGTGCGCGGGGAAGGCGACACCGTGCTCGGCCATCGCCTCTTTCGCGGCGAACAGCGCGCCCTGGATCGAGGTGGTCCCGGTCTTGTGCGGGCCTATGTGCAGCAGCCGGGTACCGGAGGGCAGCGGCGCGGGGGCAGCCGTCTCAGCGGCTGTCGCGTGTCGTGTCGAACAGTCGGTCTCCATGGTAAGAGGACGTTAAGGACCATTCCTGAGTGCAAGCTGAGAATGCCCTGGGACTCCTGTGAGTCCCAGGGCACGTGCTCAGTCAGGCACTCAGGCCGGGGTCGGGCTCAGGCCAGGTTCACGCCCGGCTCCCCCGCCTCGACCCGCAGCCGGGCCAGTGTGCTGGAGGCGGCGTCCGGCTGGAGCACCGTCTCCGGGACACGCACCTGGGCGTCGATGCCGCCGCGGTCGATGTCGAAGAGGTGGTAGCCGCGGTGGGCGTCGATGAACTTCCAGTGCGGGTTGTCCGCCATGCGCGGGTCCCACTCGGCGTGGAAGGCCGTCTGGTCCTGGTCGCCGCCGCTGGAGATGGAGGTGCCGACGAACTCGGCGCCGACGACGTCGGAGTCCGGGTCGGCGAAGTCCTCCTTGAGGTCGCTGATCATCGTGAGGTGCCGGTCGCCGGTCATGACGACCGGGTTGCGGATGCTCGCGAACTCCTCCATGAGGGCGTTGCGTTCGGCCTGGTAGCCGTCCCAGGCGTCGTAGTACCAGAGCTTGCCCTCGCCGACCTGGAGGTCGGTCTCGGCCATCATGATCTGCGAGGCGATCAGGTTCCAGCGCGTCGGCGAGTGGTGCAGGCCGTCAAGGAGCCACTCCTTCTGCTCGGCGCCGAGCATCGTGAGCGAGGGATCCTCGGCGCCTTCCTGGCTGGTCGCCTGGTTGCTGCGGAACTGCCGGGTGTCCAGCACGTTGAGGCGGGCCAGGCGCCCGAAGTCGAGCCGCCGGTACATCTGGATGTGCGGCCCGTCCGGGATCGCGGTGGCCCGCACCGGCATGTGCTCGTAGTACGCCTGGTAGGCGGCGGTCAGCCGGGCTACGAAGGCGTCGTGCGACTGCTTGTCGGGGTCCTGCGGGATCTCCCCGGCGAAGTCGTTGTCGACCTCGTGGTCGTCGAAGGTGACCACCCAGGGGGCGTTCGCGTGCATCGCGGCGAGGTGCGGATCGGTGCGGTACTGCGCGTAGCGGTTGCGGTACTGGACGAGGGTGTACGGCTCGTCGCTGCCCTCGTGACGGCGTACGGCGGTGGCCGAGGGCTTGGACTCGTAGATGTAGTCGCCGACGAAGAGGACGACGTCGGGATCCTGGTCGAGCATGTCGGCGTACGGCGTGAAGTAGCCGTTCTGCCAGTTCTGGCAGGAGGCGAGGGCGACCCGCAGCGAGCCGCCCGAGCTGTGCGGATGCGGTGCGGTACGGGTGCGGCCGGTCGGCGACAGCTGTCCCTCGGCGTGGAAGCGGTACCAGTAGGCACGGTCGGGGCGCAGCCCGCGGACATCCACGTGCACGCTGTGCCCGTACTCGGGCAGTGCCTGGGCGGTGCCGCGGCGTGCCGGCTTCTTGAAGCGGCTGTCCTCGGCGATCTCCCACTCCACCGACACGGCGCGGTCGGGCATGCCGCCGCCGTTCAGCGGATCGGGGGCGAGTCTGGTCCACAGCACGACGGCGTCGGGCAGCGGATCGCCGGAGGCGATACCGAGCGTGAACACCCCGTCGGGCAGCGGTGTTTCGGCCGCGCGCGCGACGCCGGGCAGCCACAGCTGGGCTGAGGCGGCGGCGCCGAGCACGGCGGCGGATGCGGTGAGAAAGTGGCGTCGATCGCGTGAGACTGCTCCGGGCATCAGCGAACTCCCTTGCGTCGGTGGCCCCTTGGACACCGGGAAGCTCACACGGCGCAGCAGCCCGCTTGTTGAACAGAACGCATCGTAGGCATGACAACTGCGCGAGCAGCGAACGACCCGCCGCGACACCGGGGCATTTCTCCGAACTCTCCGGCATCGAGACGGAATTGACGGATCGTCAGCAGCAACCACGGGGTGGGGGCGGCCGAGATCAGTCGCCGACGGACCGGCCGAAGCGGGCGCTCAGTTCGGGAACGTGTCACCGAGGTCGGCGCCGCTCGCGACCGTACCGAGGACGCGGGCGCCGAAGGCGAAGGAGCCCTTGGCCGTGGCTCCGGCGGAGGTGGAGCGGAACACCCAGACGGCGCCGGCGCCGGCGTCCTCCCCCGATGCCGCGACGACCGGCTCCGCCCTGCCGTCGCCGTTGCCGTCGACGAGGTGGGTGTTCGCGCCGAACCAGTCACCCTTCTCGGCGGTGCCGGGCACATCGGCGCTGTTCTGGCTGAACACCTTGGTGCCGGCGCCGGTCGGTCCGTTCGGTCCGCCGGGTACGACGGCGAAGGTGCCCGCCCACGTCAGCCCGCCGAAGGTCTCGTACGGGTCGCCCGCCAGGATGTCCGCGTACCCGTCGCCGTTGACGTCCCCGACCGAGACCGACGAGCCGAAGGCGTCGCCCGTCTCGTCGGCGCCCGGCACCCCGGGGGTGTCCTGGGAGATCACCTGGGGAGTGGCGGTGGCCGGGCCGTTCTCGGTGCCGTAGATGATGCCGAGCGCGTCGCCGCCGCGGACGATGTCCGCACGGTGGTCGCCGTTGACGTCGCCGAGCGCCAGGGACAACCCCGCGCGGATCGGCTGCCCCTGCGCGTCCGTCAGTTTGGCGGGCGGCCGCAGTCCGTCGCCGCTGCCGCGCATCTGGTACAGGGTTTCGCCGCGGTCGCCCTCGTCGTCCGGGTCGTACGCGCCGGCGTTCAGGACGAGGTCGGTGATGCCGTCGCCGTCCGTGTCGCCGGCCGCCAGGTCGTTCAGCTGCAAGTCGCCGGGGTCGACCATGTCCACGGTCTGGGTGGCGGCGGGGACGCCGTCGCGGCCGAAGGGCCCGAACCGCACGAGACCGGCGTCGGCCAGGTCCTGGTGTCCGTCGCCGTTGAAGTCGCCGGTGACGTTCAGACCGCTCTGGTACGGGCTGTTGCCCTCGGCGGGCAGTACCTTCCCCGAGGTGAAGCCGTCCCGGCCGCCCCACAGCACGGTCCTGCTGCCCTTCCGGTCGATACCGCCCTGCTGCCAGCGCTCGCCCCCGGACTCGACCATGAGGTCGGTGAACCCGTCGCCGTCCAGGTCGGCCGTGGCGAGCCGGTCGCCGAAGAGGTCGTCCTTCTCCGCCGTGCCGGGGATGCCGGGGGACGCTTGCGTGTACACCTTCTTGGCGCTGGTACCGAGCCCACTCGCGGACCCGTACAGCACGGCCACGTAGCCGGCCTTCGCCTTGCCGGCGACCGTCGCGTACGGGGCGGCGACGGCCAGGTCCTCGTACCCGTCCCCGTTGAAGTCCTGCCGCGCACTCGTCGCGACGGGCCTCGCATGGGCGATCGGCAGGGCCGTGGTGCTGGCGGCGAGCAGGGCGATCGCGACGACGACCACTCTTCGCGTTCTCGGCAGGGCGGACTCGGACACGTCGACTCCGGGCGTCTGGATGGCAGTTGGACGCGGAAAGGAAGATCCTCATCCGCGCCCACTACGACTCCCGGCCCAGCCCCTTGGTTGCCCTGCCCATGCCACGACTTTCTTCGCCCCCGCCGCCCCTACCCGTCCCATCCCGTTCCTGGGGCTCCGCCCCAGACCCCGTGGGTGGGTTCGTCGGCTGCGGGTGGGTGGGGGCTGGTCGCGCCCCGCGGCGGAGCCGCAAATGTCACAGCCCCGCGCCCCTAAGGCGCGGGGCTGCGCCCCGCGATCCCACGCCAGCCCCCACCGTTTTTTAGGGGCGCGGGGAACTGCGCAATCTTTTGGGGGTCTGGGGGCGCAGCCCCCAGGAACGGATGGGACGGGTAGGGGCGGCGGGGGCGAAAACCCCTCACCGCCCCAGAGCCGTCGCAGCCTAGAACGGCTTGAAGTCGTTGTACTCCTTCTCCGCCTCGTCCCGCTCGGCCTCCTTGTCGCGGCGCCGCTGCGCGGCAGGACGCGGAGCCTCCAGGCGGTGGTCCTCGCCACGCCGGCCGAGCATCTCCGCACCGGCCATGACGGTCGGCTCCCAGTCGAACACGACCGCGTTCTCCTCGGGACCGATGGCGACGCCGTCGCCCGAGCGGGCGCCCGCCTTCATCAGCTCCGCCTCGACGCCGAGACGGTTGAGGCGGTCGGCGAGATAGCCGACGGCCTCGTCGTTGTTGAAGTCGGTCTGGCGGACCCAGCGCTCGGGCTTCTCGCCGCGCACGCGGAAGAGGCCGTCCTCCTCCTGGACCACGGTGAAGCCGGCGTCGTCGACCGCCTTCGGGCGGATGACGATGCGGGTCGCCTCCTCCTTGGGCTTGGCGGCACGCGCCTGCCCGACCATCTCGGCGAGCGCGAAGGACAGCTCCTTGAGGCCCATGTGCGCGACCGCGGACACCTCGAAGACGCGGTAGCCACGCGCCTCCAGATCCGGGCGCACCATCTCGGCCAGGTCCTTGCCGTCCGGCACGTCGATCTTGTTGAGGACGACGATGCGCGGGCGGTTGCCGAGGCCGCCGTACTGCTTCAGCTCTTCCTCGATGATGTCGAGGTCGGTGACCGGGTCACGCTCGGACTCCAGGGTCGCCGTGTCCAGGACATGCACGAGCACGCTGCACCGCTCGACGTGGCGGAGGAATTCAAGGCCGAGGCCCTTGCCCTGGCTCGCGCCGGGGATCAGACCGGGCACGTCCGCGATCGTGTAGACCGTCTCGCCGGCGGTCACCACACCCAGGTTCGGCACCAGCGTCGTGAACGGGTAGTCCGCGATCTTGGGCTTGGCGGCCGACAGGACGGAGATGAGCGAGGACTTGCCGGCGCTCGGGTAGCCCACCAGGGCGACGTCCGCGACCGTCTTGAGCTCCAGGACGATGTCCTGGAGGCCGCCGGGCACGCCGAGCAGCGCGAAGCCGGGCGCCTTGCGGCGGGCCGAGGCCAGCGCCGCGTTGCCGAGGCCGCCACGGCCGCCGTCCGCGGCGACGTACGACGTGCCGTGGCCGACGAGGTCCGCGAGCACGTTGCCGGCCTTGTCGAGCACGACCGTGCCGTCCGGGACCGGCAGGATCAGGTCCTGGCCGTCCTTGCCGGAGCGGTTGCCGCCCTCGCCGGGCTTGCCGTTGGTGGCGCTGCGGTGCGGCTTGTGGTGGTAGTCGAGCAGCGTGGTGATGGACTGGTCGACGACCAGTAGTACGTCACCGCCACGGCCGCCGTTGCCGCCGTCCGGGCCGCCGAGCGGCTTGAACTTCTCCCGGTGAACGGAGGCACAGCCGTGGCCTCCGCTACCCGCGGCGACATGCAGCTCGACGCGGTCCACGAAGGTGGTCATTGGATGTGCCTCCAGTTACTTACGGAATGTCTTGTGCGCGCTGTATCTATTAACAACACGCGAAAGGCGGACCCGCCTTCCCTCTCGGGAAGTGAGGTCCGCCTCGCGAAGAACTCTGTTCTACGGAGCCTGAGTCCTGAAGGGACTGGATCAGGCGACCGGAACGATGTTCACGACCTTGCGGCCACGGTGAGTACCGAACTCCACCGCACCGGCGTCAAGGGCGAACAGCGTGTCGTCCTTGCCACGGCCGACGCCGTTGCCCGGGTGGAAGTGGGTGCCGCGCTGGCGGACCAGGATCTCACCGGCGTTGACGACCTGACCGCCGAAGCGCTTCACGCCGAGCCGCTGAGCATTGGAGTCGCGACCGTTCCGAGTGGACGATGCGCCCTTCTTGTGTGCCATGTCTCAGTCCCTACCCTTACTTCGCAGCCGCGGGGATCTCAGTGACCTTGATCGCCGTGTACTGCTGGCGGTGGCCCTGACGACGGCGGTAGCCGGTCTTGTTCTTGTAGCGAAGGATGTCGATCTTGACGCCCTTGTGGTGGTCCACGACCTCGGCCTGGACCTTGATGCCGGCAAGGACCCACGGGTCGCTGGTCACGGCGTCGCCGTCGACAACGAGCAGGGTCGAGAGCTCGACCGTGTCGCCAACCTTGGCAGTGGAAATCTTGTCAACCTCAACGATGTCGCCGACAGCAACCTTGTGCTGGCGACCACCGCTGCGCACGATGGCGTACACGCGGATCTCTCTCTCGCTCGGAACGGAATCCCGCAGTCCAGCCACGCGCTGCGCGAGCGGCCTCTCCCGAAGCGCATGACCTGTGAGGCATGCACATCACCGGGAGGAAAAAGGTTTACGGGACGCGGCGCATCGAAGGACACGCCGACGGTCAAGGTTACGGGGCCACGGCCGAAAGGGTCAAACCAGGTCGGGCCCCGCGGATGTGCCACCCGTCACGCCCACCCGTCACACCGATGCCCTGGGTGCCGCGCACGCGCGGCACCCAGGGCATCAGGACAACGGACCAGGCGCCTTTGAGGCTCAGCCCTCGTCGGTCGAAGCCGTCACGGAGGAGAGCGTCTGCTCCGCCGCCGCGGTCTTCTTCGCCGTCGTCTTGGCGGCCGTCTTCTTCGCGGTCGCCTTCTTGGCCGTGGTCTTCTTGGCGACCGTCTTCTTGGCCGTGGCCGCGGTCTTCTTGGTGGCGGCCTTCTTCGCCGTCGCCTTCTTGGCCGTCTTGCGAGCGGCCGCCTTCTTGGCCGCGGCCGGGGCCTCGGTACCGGCCTCGGCCGCCACCTCGGACGTCACAGCCGCCTCGGCCGCCTCGGCGACCGGCTCCGCCGAGACCGACGGGACGACCACGACGGCCGCCTCTTCGGACGCGGTGGGCGCGGTGGCCTTGCGGACGGCACGGCGACGCGGACGGGCCGGGGCGGCGCTCTCGGCGGGCGCCTCGACGACCTGCTCGGCGGCGGGCTCAGCCACGGGCTCGGGCGTCGGCTCGACGACCACGGGCGCCGCGACCGGCTCGGTGACCGTCACCACGGCCTCTTCCGCCGCCTTCGGGGAACCGGCCGGCGCCGACACCTTCCGGGTCGCACGACGGCGCGTACGGCCCTTGGGAGCGGCCTCGTCCTCCTGTACGGGGGCCGGGGCGGCCTCGGGCGCCTCGACGACCGGCGCCTCGGCCACCGGGGCCTCGATCACCGGCGTCTCGACGACCGGATCCGCGACCGCGACCGGCTCGGACTCGGCGGCCTCGCCGGACGTGAGAGCCCGCTCGGTCCGCTCGGCCCGCTCCTCGCGGCGGCCCCGGGGAGCCCGCTCCTCGGCCTTCGGCGCACCCGCCGGAGCCGACGCACGCCGGGTCGCCCGGCGCCGCGAACGACCACGGGTGGCTGCGGCCTCCGCCTCGGCGGCGCTGCTGTAAAACTCCTCGTCCGGCTGGAACTCGGCCTCGACGAGCGCGACGGGCGCGGCGACCTCGGCGGCCACCTCGGCCTCGGTCTCGACCGTCTCCGGCTCCTCCGCGACCTCGTGCGTGAGCTCGTGCTCGTGCTCGTGCTCGTGCTCGTGGACCTGCTCGGCACCGCCACGGCCGCGCTTCTTGCGCTTGCCGCCGCCACCGACGGAGGTCGGCTGCTCCATGTGCACGATCACGCCACGGCCGTTGCAGTGGACGCAGGTCTCGGAGAAGGACTCCAGGAGGCCCTGTCCGACGCGCTTGCGGGTCATCTGCACGAGGCCCAGCGAGGTCACCTCGGCCACCTGGTGCTTCGTACGGTCGCGTCCCAGGCACTCCAGGAGGCGCCGCAGCACCAGGTCCCGGTTGGACTCCAGGACCATGTCGATGAAGTCGATGACGACGATGCCGCCCAGGTCGCGCAGCCGCAGCTGGCGCACGATCTCCTCGGCCGCCTCCAGGTTGTTCCTGGTCACGGTCTCTTCGAGGTTGCCGCCCTGCCCGGTGAACTTGCCGGTGTTGACGTCGACCACGACCATGGCCTCGGTCTTGTCGATCACCAGCGAACCGCCGCTGGGCAGCCAGACCTTGCGGTCCAGCGCCTTCATCAGCTGCTCGTCGATCCGGTACGTCGCGAAGACGTCGACCTCGGAGGTCCACTTCGACAGGCGCTCGGCCAGGTCGGGCGCGACATGCTCGACGTACCCGTGGATGGTCTCCCACGCCTCGTCGCCGCTGACGATGACCTTGGTGAAGTCCTCGTTGAAGATGTCGCGGACGACGCGGACGGTCATGTCCGGCTCGCCGTACAGCAGCGTCGGCGCGTTCGAGCTGCCGCCGCTCTTCGCCTTCTTCTGGATGTCCTCCCACTGCGCCTGCAGTCGCTCGACGTCGCGGGCCAGCTCGTCCTCGCTCGCGCCCTCGGCGGCGGTGCGCACGATGACGCCCGCGTCCTCGGGGACGATCTTCTTGAGGATGGTCTTCAGACGCGCGCGCTCGGTGTCGGGCAGCTTGCGGCTGATGCCGGTCATCGAGCCCTCGGGCACGTAGACCAGGTAGCGGCCGGGGAGGGAGACCTGGCTGGTGAGGCGGGCGCCCTTGTGGCCGATCGGGTCCTTGGTGACCTGCACCAGGACCGACTGGCCGGACTTGAGGGCACTCTCGATGCGGCGCGGGCCGTTGGCCATGCCCAGCGCCTCGAAGTTCACCTCACCGGCGTAGAGCACCGCGTTGCGGCCCTTGCCGATGTCGATGAAGGCGGCCTCCATCGACGGCAGCACGTTCTGGACCTTGCCCAGGTAGACGTTGCCGACGTACGAGGTCGACTGCTCCTTGTTGACGTAGTGCTCGACGAGCACGTTGTCCTCAAGGACGCCGATCTGGGTGCGCTCGCCGCTCTGGCGGACGACCATCACGCGCTCGACGGCCTCACGGCGGGCCAGGAACTCGGCCTCGGTGATGATCGGAACACGACGGCGGCCCTGCTCGCGCCCTTCACGGCGGCGCTGCTTCTTGGCCTCCAGGCGGGTCGAGCCCTTGATGGACTGCACCTCGTCGGACGGGTGCTCGTCCTTCTTGCCGCGGGGCTCGCGGACCTTGACGACCGTGCGCTCGGGGTCGTTCTCGCCGGGCTCGGTGTCGGTGCCGGAGTCACCGGCGCGACGGCGGCGGCGACGGCGGCGACGGCTGCTGCTGGAGCCGCCCGACTCCTCGCGCTCGTCCGCCTCCTCGGCGTCTTCCTCGGCCTGCTCGGCGGTGTCCTCGGCGTCCTGCGCGGCCTGCTCGGCGGCGTACTCGTCCTCGCCCGCCTCGCTGTCCGACTCGGCGGACTCACCACGGCGACGGCGACGGCCACCGCGACGGCGGCGGCGACGGGAGCCCGCGGACTCCTCCTCCTCGTCACCCTCGGCGGCTTCGTCGGCGGACTCGTCGGCCTCCTCCACCTCGTCGGTGGTCTCGACGACGGTCACGGCCGCGGGCTCCTCCTCGACGGCCCGGCGACGACGGCGACGGCGTCCGCCCGTCTCCTCCTCGACGGCGACAGGAGCCGCGGGGGCCTCGACGATCTCCTCGGCCTCAGGAGCCTCGGCGGCTTCCTCGGCGGCCTCGGCGGCAGCCGCGGCGGCGGCCCGCTCGGGCGTCTGGAACATCGGCTCGGTGAACACGGGCGCCTGGAACACGGCGACGGCCGGGCGTGCGGGCCGCCGGGCGGACTCGGCTTCCTTCGGCGCGGGTGCGGAGAAGCCGACGGCGGCCTTGCGGGTGGCGCGACGACGGGTGGTACGGCGAGGAGCGGCGTCCTCGGCCGGCTCCTCGATCTCGGCGGGCTTGCTCTCGCCGGCCTTGCTCTCGCTGGTCACGGGCGCCTCCACACGCTCGTCGGCGGTGTCGCCCTCGGGCGCACCGGCGGGGGCGGAGACGCGCCGGGTGGCGCGACGACGGGTGGTACGGCGGGGAGCGGCGTCCTCGGATTCGGCGACGGCCGGCTCCGCCTCGGCGGGGGCGGCCACCTGCTCCTCGGCGACCTCAGCGGTCTCGGCAGCCTCGGCCGTCTTGGGCGCACCGGTGGGCGCGGAGGCGCGCCGGGTCGCGCGACGGCGCGTACGGCCGGCGGGCGCGGCTTCCTCGGCGGCGGTCTCGGCCACCGCCTCGACCTCGGCCGCGACAGCGGGCACCACGGTCTCGGCAGCCTCGGCCGCCTCGACGGTCTCCGGCGCACCGGCGGGCGCGGACACCCGACGGGTGGCACGGCGGCGCGTACGACGCGGAGCGGCGTCCTCGGGTTCGGCGGCGGGTGCCTCGGCGACGGCGGCCTCGGCCACCGTCTCTTCGGTCTCAGCGGCCTCTTCGGATTCGGTCTCGACGACCACTTCCGCCGGTTCCTCCGGGAGGTCGGCGGACGCCACGGCCGGTATGGCCGGCGCGGTGGTCTCGGCCGCGGCTTCGGCCGCGCCTGTGGGCGGGCCGGCGGGTCGCGACGCCGCACGGCGGCGGCGCCGCGGCGGCAGGGTGTCGCTCGGGGTGTTGTTGGTTTCGGAACCCTCAGTGGGTTCGGTCGGTTCGAGCATGCGGGTGGATCTCCCGTCAGGCTCCCGGGCGCCGCGCCTGGTCCGGCAGTGCCGGTGACGTCCGCGGCTCGCGCGATGCGCGGTGCCGCCGTCCGGGGCGCGGGCGCCGCACGGGAGCTCTCTGTGTCCTGTCTCGCCGGTTCCGTACGCCATGTGTGCGTACGGCCTGGCGAAAGTCTTCTGGTCGGTGCGCTGCCCGACCCAGGTGGCTCCCGGATACGAGGGCGGCGCTACGACATCTGTCCTTACGCGGGACCTTCCGGCACCGGCGCCTTCGCGGCGGCAGATGCGGCGACCGCCTCTTCGTGAGAGGGCGGGAGTGCCGTGACTGCCTCGCGGTCGGGCGCGAGCGGGTCGGTCACCGTGCCGGTCTCTTCATCGAACAGCCCCTGCGCCAGCCTGGTCACCGCTGCGGCGACCGGCGGCGCCAGGTCGGCCACGGCGCGAAGACCGGACAGGACGTCGTCGGGTCGTACGGCAGGCGTCACGTGCCGAACAACCAGCCGCAGTATCGCACAGGGCTGGTCGGTCGGCCTATCAGCCTGTGGACTGTCTGTCTCAAGGACTGTCCCCAGGGCTGTCTCAAGGCTTACTACGGCGCTGCGGGCGTCGAAGGTCCGCATGCCGTTCTTTGTCCTGCGCTGCACCTCGACGGTGTCGGCCGCCTTGAAGACCTCGACCGCACGCTCCGCCTCCGCCGGGTCCACGCCGTCGAGGCGCAGCTCCCACACGGAAGCGGTGAGCCGGTCGGCGAGCCCGGAGGTCCGGGCCTCGACCGCCTCGGTGATGTCGAGCCCGACAGGCATCGACTCGTCGAGGAGCTCGCGCAGTTTGTCCGGGTCACGCGTCTCGGTGAGCGCGATCTCCAGGTATTCCGCCTCACTGCCCGTACCGGTGGGTGCGGCATTGGCGTACGACACCTTCGGATGCGGCGTGAACCCCGCCGAGTACGCCATCGGCACCTCGGCACGGCGCAGCGCACGCTCGAAGGCGCGCTGGAAGTCACGGTGGCTGGTGAACCGGAGGCGGCCGCGCTTGGTGTAGCGCAGTCGGATGCGCTGCACCGCGGGTGCGGGCGGCGGGCCTTCGGGCTGTCGCTTGCCCAGTGTCGTTCAGTCCTTCGTGAGAGCGGTCGTACTGCTACCTAGAGTACGTGTCTCACCGGCTCCTGGTTCCCGCCGGGCCTTGCCCAAGGAGACCGGATCGGGCTCGCGCGGGGCGCCGAAGAGCATCCGCCGGAAGTCGGCGCGGGCCTGCCGGGCGGACTCGCGGGCGGCGGCCACGGCCTGTCGTGTCGCCCTTCCCACGCTGCGCGCGGCCTGGGCGGCGGGCCGCAGGACCGTGTCGCGGACGACGTGCCCGACGGGCGTCAGCACGGTCCGGTACACCCAGCGCACCGGCTCCACGAAGATCCACCGGAAGAGTCGCCCGAGGAACCGCCCGACGGCGAGCGAGAGGTGTCCGGCGACGCGCCAGGCATGGCCCAGGGCCTCGCCGATCTCCCTGCCGATGACGGCGAGCACCCGTCCGACCGGTACGAGCACCCATCGCCACACGGCGAGCGCGGGCAGCACCAGCAGGACGCGCGCCGTCCAGTAGAGCGCGGCGCCGATCCCGGTGAAGATCATCCGTATGAGCCACCCGAGACCTCGCGCCAGCCAGGCGATGCCCCTGCCGACGGGCGCGAGGATCCACTCGTACAACCACAGGGCGGGTACGACGAGGAGGTACCGCACCAGCCAGGCAGCGGCGGTGTACATCCCGATCCCGACGGCCGCGAGCACCAGCCCGATCCCCTTGAACAGCCAGGCGATCGCATGCCCGACGGGCGTGAGCAGCCGCGCGTACACCCAGGCGAGCCCGGCCGCGATACCGCCGAACACCCAGGAGAGTCCGGCCGCGATACCGCCGAACACCCAGGAGAGTCCGGCCGCGATACCGCCGAACACCCAGGAGAGTCCGGCCCCGATCCCGCGCACCACCCAGGTGAGGCCGGTCCAGATCCCCTGGGCGACCCACGCGATGGCGTGACCGAGGGGGGTCAGGACCGTGTCGTACAACCACACCGCGGGGATGACGAGCAGCACGTTCCCGAGCCACGCCAGCGCCCTGCCGACCGGCACGACGACATACCGCCACAAGGCCACCCACGGCCAGACGAACACCGCCCACGCCACCCACGCGAGCGCCCGCCCCAGCGGCCGCAGCAGGGTGTCCCTCAGGAACCGTCCGCCGACGACCAGCGCGTCCCACACCATCCGCACCGGCACGACCAGCACGAGCACCACGATCCGCACGGGGATGCGGATCGCGACGACCAGGCACCCCTCGGCCTGCGCCACGGGCCGCTCAGCAGGCGCCTTTTCCAGATCCATACCTACGTAGACGCGTCAGCCGCCGCCATGGATGCGGCCGGTGGGCACCCAGTACCGCAACTTCCCGCCCCGCTCGTCCTCGAACTCCCCACCGCCCGCCTCGATCACCTTGCCGCCCCGGGCCTACTCCTTCGCCGCCTTGGCCGCCTTCGCGATGTTGGAGATCTTGGCGGCCTTGCCGGCCCGGGACGCCTTCGGCCTGCGCCGGCCCGTGGACGGCGGCGGGACGGTGGCTACGCGCTGGACCGAGAACTCACGGTTGATCTCGGTCTGGGCGCGGATCGGTTCGGGCAGGTCGGGCATGGCCAGCAGCCGGTCGCAGGCCCGGATCGAGGTGGCGTGGTCGCCCACCCAGTACGCGGTGATCGAGAACTCGAAGAGCAGGCCCCAGCGGTACACCCAGCCCTTGGTGAAGAGCAGGTCGTCCGGCTCGGGCTTGTCCACGGCGGCGCCGAGAATGGCGTGCGCGGTGTGATAGCGGCCCTGGAGACGCAGCCGTGAGGCCAGTTCGTAGCTGGCTTCGAGCCGCTGCGGACGGGACTCCCAGGCGCGGGAGAAGGCGTCCATCGCCCCGGGCCAGTCGCCGGTCCTCTCGGCCTTGAGGAGACCGGCCTCCAACAGCGAGCAGTAGACCTCCTCGACCCAGCCGCCCATCTCGGCACGGCGCTCGTACAGGGCGATGGCCTCTTCCGCGTGCCCGAGGTCGCGTTCGGTGTTGGCCAGGTAGAAGACCGTGCGCGTATTGGCGGGGTCGCGGGCGAGCTCGCCCCGCAGCAGGCGCGCGTCACGCTCGAACTTGTCGCTGCGGCAGCCGCCGTCGGCGTGGTCCTCGATCACCAGCGCGTCCAGGTTCTCCTGGACGTCGGGCTCGTCGGTGCACGGGTACTCGTGGGTGACGCCCTCGTAGCGCCAGGCCCAGTCGCCCCGCATCAGGTGCTTGAAACGGTGCTGGGTGCCCGGAGTGTCGTAGCGGATCATGTACGACGTCGCCGTCAGCCGTGGCAACGGCGCGTCCTGGCGCATCACATGGTCGGCGTCGATGGTGAGCAGGAAGTCGGCCTTGCCGCGGGCGTGCCGGATGTTCTGGGTCCGGTTGTGCCCGAAGTCGACCCAGGGTTCCTCGTGGAGTTCGCCCGGGATGCCGTCGAGCGTCTTGCGGATCAGATCCCGCGTGCCGTCCGTCGAGCCGGTGTCGGAGATGACCCAGGTGTCGATCAGATGGCGAACGGAGCCGAGACACCGTTCGATCACACGCGACTCGTTCTTGACGATCATGCAGAGGCAGATGGTCTGCTGCTTCACGGCCTCACCGGTTCCGGGGTGGTGGCTGCCTGGCGGAGGGGCGGCCGCCAATGTGGCACAGGCCGGTTTCAAGGGCCTTCGTCCGCGCGGGGGCGGGCCGGAACGGCGCCCAATTGGCCTCACCCAAGTTCAAGCGTGAACCAAAGGGCTGATATGTCCCTATATGGAGGCCTTTATTAATCCGATTTGATGATGTACGTGCGCGTTCCGACCGGCTGTGCCCGTTGGCCCGGCGTGCCCGGGTCAAGCTCGCGATCGGCTTCGGGGACACCCCCCAACCCGTTCGAAGCAAGGAGTACGTACATGAATCCTGAGTTCAGGGCGGCATCGCGGCTGGGGCCGCTGGCGCGAGAGAGATTCAAGAAGGCGGGCATGTTCGCCTCGCTGACGCTGATCCTGGCGACCGGCGTGGTCAGCCCCGCCACGGCGGCAGCGCGGAGCGTGACCGGCCACGCGACCCTGACGAACCCCGCCGGCGGCGACAAGTGCAAGAAGCCCCACCACAAGCGCGAGCTGAGCGGACCCGCCGGCGGCCACGACAGGGCCGACTGCAGGCGGGGGCCGACAGGCCCGACGGGCCCGCGGGGCCACAAGGGCGCGACCGGGGCCACGGGGGCCACCGGCCACACGGGCGCGACGGGGGCTACTGGAGCCACGGGCGCGGCGGGTCGGCCCGGGGCGACCGGGGCCACCGGCCACACGGGCGCCACCGGCCACACAGGGGCTACTGGAGCCACGGGCACGCCGGGTCGGCCCGGGGCGACCGGTCACACGGGCGCGACAGGAGCCACCGGTCCGTGCGCCGACATCGACGCCCAGCAGGACGCGACCAACTTCGAACTGCGGGTCGCACTGAGCGGCGGAAAGACCTACGCGGGCATCCGTGACCTCAGGGACACCACTGCCCACCCCTTCCTGTGGACCGACCTCAGCACCCACGCCGACTACCCGGCGGACGACGTCGTCGGCTTCGCCTGTGGAGTCGCCGTCAACGGACATGGCGCCAACACCGGGACTCCCATCAAGTTCGACGTCATGACCACCACGGGCCAGGTCTGGGAGACCACCTGCCTAGCGGTCAACAGCCAACCCGACGCCACCCTGAACTGCAACGACTCCTTGGGCAATCCCAACCGCTGGACCAAGGTGACTCGGCAGCCGTCCCCGGGCGTCGTCAACGCCGGCACGTGACGGACGCACCGCAGCCGGCTCTCACCACGCGTGTCAGCCGGCTGCGGTAACAGGTGCAATAAGGGGTGTCCGAGGGGTTCGCGAAGCCCCCCGGACACCCCTTGCGGCCCCCCGCAACGGCCCGCCGCCGACCGTCGTCCAAAAAGGAAGCGCGGTAGCGGACATGAGGTGGCGTCAGCTGTGGCATCACACCAGTGCGGCCGACTCTGAACGCGTAGAACTCATGATATTCCGTACATATTTTCTATAGGCAGGGTTCAACCCTTCTGGCATATTTGAGGCCTCGACGTGACATGACCCCGGGGGGAGGCATGTTGCCCACGTGGACACGGAACGGTTGATCGGCGCGGACGCCCGATGGCTCATAGACGGGGACGAGCGGGACCTCGCGAGGATCACCTCGTTGGCGACGCTGCCGGCGACGGAACGGAACGCGCTGCTCGCGGAGTTCGCGGCAGCGGCGGAGAGCGGCGGTACACGGGAAGCGCACCTCTTGGCTCTGGCCCTCGGGGCGCTGGGCCACCACGAGTCGGCCATCTCCGTCCTCCGCTCCCTGCTGGACGGACATCCGGACCTCTTGTCGGCCCGGCTCAACCTGGCGGTGCTGTTCCAGCTGATCGATCTGCCCGCGGTGGCCCTGGAGGAGCTGGAACGGGTCGCGGCAGAAGCGGAGGACAGCCCCCTGAAGACGCTCGCCGGCGACCGGCTCAGGCACCTCCGGGACTGGCGGGCCGCCGAGTCGGCGCGGATCAGGTTCCAGCAGGTACGTCTGGCCGCGCTCCGCGAGCGGGATCAGTACGGGGAGAGCGGTGCGGCGGATCTCCATGAACTGGGCAGCCTGCTTCTGACCCTGGCCGGGGAACCGTCGAGCCCGGTCAGCCTGCCCGAGGCGGTCACCGTGCTGGAGCGGGCCCACGCGGCGGCCCCCGAGAACCCCCAGGTGCTCGAAAAACTGACGGTCGCCTACACGGTCACGGGCCGCGACGACGAGGCATCCGCACTCCTGCGCACCCTGGAGGAGATCGCCCCCCACTCGCCGGAACTGGAGCGGGCGCGACTGAGCGGGCCGTCCGACGCGGCCACGCGGGCGTACGGACTCCGCAAGCTGCTGCTTCTCGACGAGGTCGCGCGCAGTGGGGGCCCGTCTCCGGCAACCGTCGAGGCGATCCGGGAGCTCGTCAAGAAACTGCCCGACAGCCCTGACTACAAAGCCATGTTGATGTTCTCGGTCTGGGTGTCGGGAGATCTGGAAGCGGCGCTTCGCCTCGCCGACGAGCTGGCGCGCATCGAAGACATCCCCCACAACATCCACTTCAACGTGGCACAGGTGTACTGGGCCGCCGGCCGGCGCGAAGAGGCGGAACGGCATCTGTCGGCGGCCGAGGAAACAGCCCTGGACGACTCGGACCGGGCCGATGTCACCGCTCTTCGCGAACTCCTGGAAGGGGGCGACCGTGCTGGATGACGTGGAGCGACGCCTGTTCGTGAGGGCGTTGTCCGTCACCCCCGAGACGCTCGGCGAGTTCACGGAGCGCGATCCGGAAGAGCTGTTCCGCATGTTCCTGGCCACAGGAGAGCGTCTCTTCGAGATGCAGTCGGGCCTGACTTCGGAGGAATTGATCGGCAGAGTCCTCTCGGCGGAGTCACCGTCACAAGTGGTGACAGTGATCGAGAGCGCGGACCTTCCCTACGTCGTCTGGCTGCTCCACCGATTGCACCGGCGCTCCCTCGAACTGGAGAGTCAAGGCCGCCCGGCACAGGCCGAACTGGCAAGGCTCACGCTGGAGACGGCATGGAGCGCGCGGGGTACGGCAGAAGATCGATCCCTTGCGGACAGGACGCCCCCACCGGACGGTGAGCGGTCAACGGTGAACTTCCCGGATCTGCTGTCGGCACTGGACGAGTTGTCGGGTGTGCTGGCCAAATACCGCTACCTGCGTTCGGTGACAGTTCCCGGCGACCGGCCCCTCCTCGCGAACACGGCGGAGTTCTTCGAGATCATGAGAAGGCACTCCGGGGTGTTCGAACGCGAAAAAGTCGCAAGTTATGTCGCGTTGGTATTCGCGAGCGGTGACCCGATGAGCCGTGTTTTCGCCCGTCTGGAGTGGATGGCCTACTGGAACACACAGGGCAAACACACGTGGGTGGAGCGCCACTTGAAGCGCCTTCAGGTGGATATCGAGAACGCCGCGGGGACGCGCCCGCCGCACGAGCTCATGGAAATGATCGGGCAGCGTTCTCTGGAGATCGACTTATTGCCCGTCGCCGTTTCCGCGTTCCGGACGGCCGGCGAAGTGGCCGGACCGCCCGAGCCGACCGCCGACAGCGTGATCTGGCACGCCCGGACCCGGTTCAAAAGGGCAAAAGGTCTCCGCCGGCTCTCCCAGTCCGCAGCGGCCCTGAGCGTTCTGCAGCCGGCACTCGAGTACCCGTGGCACGAGACGCTGGTCTCTGAGCGCGTAGTCGAAGCCCGTGCGCTCAAGGCCGAGATCTGGACGCTGCTCGGCCTGCTTCACGAGGACTTGGGTCACTACATGGAAGGCCGGGAGTGCTACCTGGCGGCGGCCACGGAAGGGAGGGCCGCCGGGAAAACACAAGAGGTCTTCACGGCGTACACCTATGCCATGGCCTCGCTGACCAAGGCGGGGCTTCATCGAAGCGCCGCGCGGGAAGGCTACCGCCTACTGGACTGGACCCGGACGGAACTCCTGCCGGGCCTCCTGCCCTCGGCACTCAACAATGTGGGCCACATCCTCAGTGCCGCCGGCCGTGCCGACGAAGCGGTGCCCCTGTACCGCGAAGCACTCGCGCTGCAACGACAGTTGGGAACCCGCAGCCCTCAGGAGATGCACAGCCTTTTCGCTCTCGGCGACGACGCACGGCGCCGCGGTGAAGTCGCCGAGGCCAGTGACCTCTATGCCAGTGCGTTCGAGGCGGGCAAGAAAATAGGAGACGCCTACCAGGCAACCACGGTCTTCTACCGCAAGATGGCCGGCATTCCCCAGAGGATCACCGACGAGCTGCTGGTGGCTGCCTTCCGAGACGCACAACAGGCCCAGGACACGGGCGAGCTCGGTCTGCTGGAGGCCGCGCTCGGCGTCCTGCTGGCGAATGCCCTCGAGGAAGACGACCACGCTGTCGCGATGGACATCACTCGCTACTTCTACGAGGTCGCCACCGGGGCGGAGCCGGAGAACGAGACGGCACTGAGAGCGACGCTCCAGTACGCCGAGACACTCTGCGCCCATGGCGGCGAACAGGAAAAGGTCAGGGCCTTCGAGCTGCTCTGGACGACACGCACCCGCGTCGTGGACGAGATCCGCCGCGAGGGAAGGACATCGAGCAGAGTCGACACCGAATACCTCAGGATTCTGTGCGAGCAGCTCATCACCCTGCTCTTCGACCACGGCGACCTCGTTCCCCTCCCGGACCAGCGCGACGCGACGGAGCTCGCGTTCGATGTCCATGAGGAAGCCAAGTCGCTGTACATCCTGGCCAGATACGCACGCGCCAAGCTGACCGTGCCGGCCGGCGTCCCCTCGGAGCTCGCCGATCGCGAAGAGTTGCTGCTGGGCGAGATGCGTGACCTTCTGGACACACCGGATGACGTTCTGGTGCGGGGGACGAACCGGGCCGACCGGGTGCGGAACATTCAGGATGAGCTGACCGCACTGCACGAGCGCATACGTGCCGTGGCACCGGCCTATGTCCGGCTCAGGGAATCCACGCCGGCGACGCTGGCGGAATCCAGGGCGATGCTCGCGCGGCGCGGCGACGGCGCGTCACTGGTGTCCTACCTCTGCGGCAGGACGACGACCTGGATGTTCGAGGTCGCCCCTGACGGCACCCTCACCTCGACACAGACACCCGTCACGCGAGGACAACTCGCCGACTGCGCGGAACGACTCCAGCGCACCTTCGACGGTGACGAGAGCGTCTTCCCGCCGATCGCACCTCTGAACAGGAATCGGCCGTGGCGTCGCGACCTGTCCTTCCTCGACGCACTCTCCCCGCTGGTCGACTTCTCCGAACGAGCCGCCGGAAACGATGGCCTGGTCTGCCTCGCACC
The DNA here is from genome assembly GCF_036347135.1 of Streptomyces sp. NBC_00775. Classification (NCBI taxonomy): domain Bacteria; kingdom Bacillati; phylum Actinomycetota; class Actinomycetes; order Kitasatosporales; family Streptomycetaceae; genus Streptomyces; species Streptomyces sp. NBC_00775. The sequence continues at coordinate 7,151,588 of NZ_CP108938.1, read as the reverse complement.
CGACGGCCCACTGCACGGAATTCCACTGCACGCGCTGAAGTGTCCGAAAGACCAGCGGTACATCATCGAACACACGGCAGTGAGTTACATCCCGAACATCAGCTCTCTGCTCTACATCACCGCCCGCGCGTCCGAGGCGCGGAGTGACGGAGACAAGGGCGCCTTCGTGGCCGCTGTTCCCACCCGCGCCGAAGACGGCACGGGCGATCAGCCGGCCGAACTCGATGACACGCACCTGCTCGCGGACGCGGGGTGGCAGGTGCACACCGTCCCCGCCGTCGAGCTCACGCCGTCGGAAGTCCTGAGCCGGCTCGGCCATGAACGCGTGATGCACTTGACGTGCCACGGTTATTTCGACCCCGCGAATCCACTCGACTCGGGGCTGATCCTGTCCGACGGGCAGGAGCTCCCGCCCGCGGACTTCCGACGCCAGTCGCTGCGCAAGAGGCTCGATCACCTTCTCTCCGTCCGGCAGATCCTGGCCAACTCCGCCAGGCTGGACCTCCTGACCCTCAGGGCGTGTTCCACGGCCAGGGTCACGGAAAGCGCGGACAAGGACGAGCGCGACGGATTTGCCGGGGCACTGATGATCTCCGGAGCCAACGCGGTGGTCGCCGCCCTGTGGGACGTGGACAGAACGAGCAGCCGGGCGTTGCTGGCCGAGTTCTACCGGCGCCTTGCCCGAGATCCGTCCGTACCGACCTGGAGAGCGTTCTGGGACGCTCAACGCCGGCTGATGCGACATCCCGAACAGGCGCCCTGGAGCCATCCCTACCACTGGGCCGGGCTGACGTTGTCCGGCGACTGGAGATGACATGCGAAGCACACCGGAAGGCCTCAGCGCACAGAGCCTCGTCCGAAGTCTCCAGGAATTCACCGAAGATCAGGGAGAAGTCGGGGCGGCGGGAATCGACGACCGGGAACTCGCCACGGCGGCCATCGACGCGGTCCTGTCGCACGCCACGGCCCTCGGAATCGACTCGCTGCTGGCGTCCGAGGAACAAGCGGTCACGGTGGGACGGAACCTTCTCGACGGTCTGGCCACGGATCCCGACACAGCCGACACCGTGGGGTCCATCCTGGACGACCCGCCCGTCGACAACCGTATGGTGACGGACTCCCTGGTCGTCTCCGCCGCCGTGCTGGCCGCGATCGTCGCCTGGCTGCAGACGAAGATCGATCTCAAGGTGCATCGCAAGAACGGCAAGACCGAAGTGAGCCTGGAGATAGAGAAGAAGCCCGCGAGCGACAGCCTGATCAAGCAACTCGCCACCACTCTGTGGTCCATGCTGACCGGCGGCGGAGGCCCCGGCGGCGGAGGCCCGGATCAGCCTTAGTGCCGTGTCACCTCACCGAACCGGTGCGCGGAACCAGCCGGTCAGGTCGGTCAGCCGGTCGGGTCGGTCAGTTCGGTCACCAAGCCGCGCCCCAACAGCGGGCCGAGCGCGGCGACTACGTGGGCTGCGTCGCAGGCGCCCTCTCCTTCGCGGAGTACCGCGAAGGCCTGGAGGCGGCAAGGTTCACCAGGTCGAGGTCACCCCCACCCACCCGGTGGCCGACGGGATGCACTCCGCCGTCGTCCGCGCCACCAAGCCCTGAACCCAAGGGACTCGACGAGCATGAAATAGACGGACATGGGTGGATGGTTTCGAAGGTTTATGCCAGGCCGACGCTTGGATTCCCAGAACTTCCAGGCACACTTTGCGTGTTGTATTCCGGCCACCAAGAGGATGACCCACGCATGATTACGCTCTCCAAGGAAGACGGCCCGGCAGATCTGGACGGAGTAACGCATCTGTCCATCGGGGTGTCCTGGGACCCGACCGCCGGCAGCAGCGGCGGAGTGGTAGGCATGCTCCGCCGCAAGACCGGCACCGACCTCGACCTGATCGCCGTCGCCATGCAGGGCGCGGACCCGGTGCGTCTGGCGGGCCTCGACTCCCTCGACCCCATGGGCAATGGCTCCTTGGTTCACAGCGGCGACAACCAGACCGGGCGCGGTGAGGGCGACGACGAGACGGTGACGGTCGAGTTCTCGCGGCTGCCGCCCAACGTCACGTCGATAGTGTTCATCGCCGCCGCGTACAAGAAGGGCGCCTCCTTCCAGAAGGCGCGCAACATCAGCTTCAAGGTGTACGACGCGAGCGGGGGCAGCACTCAGCAGGTCGCCGACATCTGGCCGAGCCTGCTCACCCAAGACAACGGCTGTGCCGTGGCCAAGGCCGTGCGCGACGGCGGCAGTTGGAAGCTTGAGGTGATCAATGTGACGGGGAAGATCAAGCAGGGTGACGAGCACGCCCTGATGCGCTTCGCCATCAGCAAGTAGTTCATCTCATCAGCGGGCAGGACGGGGTCCCCGCGGTCCGGTACCCAAGTGGCGCCCGGGCCGCGGGAGATCACGCTCGGCACCGTGATTCGGGTGCGACTCGCCCCGGACCTACAACCGGCGCAGGTTGCGGTCGAGGACGGCCCGCACCCGGTCCACGTCGGCGGGGTCCTGGGCTCCGCGCTTGGGCAGGACGAAGAAGATCCGGGTCCGCCGGGTCGTGAGGACGAAGAGCTCGCCGGTCTCGACGTACCAGGGGAACGCCTGCCAGTCGATGGTGCTGGCCTGGGACCCGCCCGTGGTCGTCATCCCCTCGTCACCGACCACCGTCCGGCAGGTCCCGTAGTCCTCCATGTCCGCGTGCTGCTCCCGCGCGACGCGAGCCAGGGTCTTATGGGTGGTCACGACTCCGGCGACCACTCCGGCGACGACCACGATCGCCGTCATCGCGGGTGCGAAACCCCTGAGCTCGCAGAAGAAGAACACCAGCACCAGGATCAGGGCCGGCCAGACGATCAGGCCCCCTCGCCCGGGCCAGGTCCCGTACGTGTAACGGCGCATCGCGGCCTCGTAGTCGGCCGGTGTCGGCTCGTAGACGAACGCGATGTCCGCGTCCTGCCCGGTCGACTGTATGTGATCCCCACCACTGTGCATGGCAGCAGATCCTAGCCCCCACAGATCACACACAGCCGGGCCGGGGTACCCATGCGCCGAGGCCCCCGCCGATGGGCAGGGGCCTCGGGAAATCGCCAGGTCAGTGACTGTGTCCGCTGGTCACCGGCTTGTTCACCGTCAACGGCAGCAGCTTCTTGCCCGTCGGGCCGATCTGGATGTGAGTGTCCATCTGCGGGCAGACACCGCAGTCGAAGCACGGAGTCCAGCGGCAGTCCTCGACCTCGGTCTCGTCGAGGGCGTCCTGCCAGTCCTCCCAGAGCCAGTCCTTGTCCAGCCCCGAATCCAGGTGGTCCCAGGGCAGGACCTCCTCGTACGTCTTCTCACGCGTCGTGTACCAGTCGACGTCCACGCCGAACGCGGGGAGCGTCTTGTCCGCGCACCGCATCCAGCGCTCGTACGAGAAGTGCTCGCGCCAGCCGTCGAAGCGGCCGCCGTCCTCGTAGACGGCGCGGATGACGGAGCCGATGCGGCGGTCACCGCGGGAGAGCAGGCCCTCGACGATGCCCGGCTTGCCGTCGTGGTAGCGGAAGCCGATCGAGCGGCCGTACTTCTTGTCGCCGCGGATCTTGTCGCGGAGCTTCTCCAGGCGGGCGTCCGTCTCCTCGGCGGAGAGCTGCGGCGCCCACTGGAAGGGGGTGTGGGGCTTGGGGACGAAGCCGCCGATCGAGACCGTGCAGCGGATGTCGTTCTGGCCGGAGACCTTGCGGCCCTCGGCGATCACGTTCATCGCCATGTCGGCGATCTGCAGGACGTCGTCGTCCGTCTCCGTGGGAAGGCCGCACATGAAGTACAGCTTCACCTGGCGCCAGCCGTTGCCGTACGCGGTCGAGACGGTCCGGATGAGGTCCTCTTCCGAGACCATCTTGTTGATGACCTTGCGCATGCGCTCGCTGCCGCCCTCGGGGGCGAAGGTCAGGCCCGAGCGGCGGCCGTTGCGCGTCAGCTCGTTCGCCAGGTCGACGTTGAAGGCGTCCACGCGGGTGGAGGGCAGCGAGAGGCCGATCTTGTCTTCCTCGTACCGGTCGGCCAGGCCCTTGGCGATCTCGCCGATCTCCGAGTGGTCCGCGGAGGACAGGGACAGCAGGCCGACCTCCTCGAAGCCGGTCGCCTTCAGCCCCTTCTCGACCATGTCGCCGATGCCCGTGATGGAACGCTCACGCACCGGGCGGGTGATCATGCCCGCCTGGCAGAAGCGGCAGCCGCGGGTGCAGCCGCGGAAGATCTCGACCGACATGCGCTCGTGGACCGTCTCCGCGAGCGGGACCAGCGGCTGCTTCGGGTACGGCCACTCGTCGAGGTCCATGACCGTGTGCTTGGACACGCGCCACGGAACGCCCGACTTGTTGGGCACGACTCGGGCGATACGGCCGTCGGGGAGGTACTCGACGTCGTAGAACGCCGGAATGTAGACGTTGCCCGTCTTCGCCAGCCGGAAGAGGACCTCTTCGCGGCCTCCCGGCCGGCCCTCCGCCTTCCAGGCGCGGATGATCTCGGTCATGTCGAGGACGGCCTGCTCGCCGTCGCCGATGATCGCCGCGTCGATGAAGTCGGCGATCGGCTCCGGGTTGAAGGCCGCGTGGCCGCCGGCCAGGACGATCGGGTCGTCGAGCGTGCGGTCCTTGGACTCCAGCGGGATCCCGGCCAGGTCCAGGGCGGTCAGCATGTTCGTGTAGCCCAGCTCCGTGGAGAAGGACAGGCCGAACACGTCGAAGGCCTTCACCGGGCGGTGGCTGTCCACCGTGAACTGAGGGACCTGGTGCTCGCGCATCAGCGCCTCCAGGTCCGGCCAGACGCTGTACGTGCGCTCGGCGAGAACGCCCTCGCGCTCGTTCAGTACCTCGTAGAGGATCATGACGCCCTGGTTGGGCAGCCCGACCTCGTACGCGTCGGGGTACATCAGCGCCCAGCGGACGTCACAGGCGTCCCAGGGCTTGACCGTGGAGTTGAGCTCTCCGCCGACGTACTGGATCGGCTTCTGCACATGCGGGAGCAGAGCTTCGAGCTGCGGGAAGACCGATACAGCGGATTCGGCAGACATCTCGCGAACCTTCGTGAGCTGACAGGGGTGACCATCTAGCGTAACGCGGCCGGAGGGACACCCCGCACCGTCAGACCGCTCCCTGCCCCTCGATCGCCTCCCAGACCCCCGGCAGCGCCGCCTCGGCCGCCGCCGCCCGCTGCTCCTCGCGCCCGTACAGCACCCCGTAGGTGAACGCGCTCTCCCCCGCCGCATGCGCCTGACCTGCGAGGTCGCGCAGGGCCTCGCGGCTCATCACGCTGTCCTGGTGGTCGCCGAGCAGGGTCTGCAGGGACTTCATCGACTTGACCAGATCGGCGGCGGGCCTGCCGAGGGCGGGGGTGGCCGTCTCGGCCGAGTACCGGGTGCGCTTGGCCTTCTTGCGGGCCTCGTGTATCGCCAGGTCGCGGTCCGCGCCCGGCGGCCGGTCAAGGGCCTGTCCGACCAGGTCGGAGACCTTCTTGAAGTCCTTGCGGACCGCCTTCGCGATCACCTTCGCCGGGTCTCCGGAGGCCGCCTTGAGCAGCGGCGGGTCGGAGACGGTCGCGTCGAGCGCGGCCAGCAGGGCGAGGTACCGCTTCCCGTCCAGTACGGCGATCAGATGGCGTCGCGATCCGGAGCCGCGGGCGTGGGACCAGGTACGCAGGCGGGTGCGGACGGGGCCGGAGAGCAGGGTGCGGGGCAGGTTGTCGAGCGCCGCCGTCAGCCGTTCGGTGAGCACTTCCTGGTCGCGGTCGACGCCGAGCTCGCCGGCCAGCCACTTCAGTTCGTCGCCGATCGGGTCGGTGACGGTGCGGTCGAGGACGCCCGCGTACGAGCGGAAGGCGCTGCGCATGCGGCGGGTGGCGACGCGCATGCTGTGCACGGAGTCGTAGACGTCGCGGCGGACGGCGGGGTCCAGCTCGACGATCGCGTCGCGCTGGGCGCGGAGGTAGGCGAGGACGTGGTCGCCCGCGGTGACCGGGGCGTCCGCGGCGGGGGCCGTGGTGGCTGCGGCGGCTGCGGACTTCTTGCGCTTCCCCGACTCCCCCGTCTGTCCCGTCTCCCCCAGCGCCCTCGCCAGCTTGGAGGGCGAGGAGGAGCGGCTCAGGCCCGCCTTGCGGAGCTTCTTCTCCACCTTGTCGAGGAAGGCGGGGTCGCCGTCGTCCGCGAGCTCGACCTCGATCTCGGTCCACTCCGCGGTGCCTTCGCCGCCGCTGAGCCGTTCGGCGCGGACGCGGTCGAGGCTGACCTCGGCGAGGAGGGCGCCGGAGGCGTCGACGAGGTGGCGGATGTCCCGGGCCGACAGGAGGCGTACGAGGGGGACGAGTTCGGCGTCGCGTACGCGGGAGCGGACGAGGCCGGTCAGGGAGCGGGGCACGGTGTCGGAGAGCGGGGCGTGGATCTCGTCGCGGACGCCCTCGGAGACGGGGATTTTGAGGTGCCAGCCCGCGTCCGCGCCGCCGGTGCGGCGACGGAGGGTGAGCGAGGCGGCGGCGAGCCGCTGGTCGGGCGTGTCGTAGTAGGTGGCGTCCAGCTCGGCCACGCCCTTGTCGAGGACGCCCGAGACTCCGGAAACGCCGCTCAGGTCCGGCAGTCTCACGTCTTCGCCGGCCGGGGGACCCTCGTACTTCCGCTCGATTTCGCGCTTGGTGTCCGCCATGACATGAATCTAGTGGCACCAGCCCCCAGATGGCAGTGCCCAACCCTCACGGACCTCCCACAACGCCCGGTTTTCGCCCCCGCCGCCCCTACCCGTCCCATCCGTTCCTGGGGGCTCCGCCCCCAGACCCCCAAAAGACTGCGCAGTTCCCCGCGCCCCTTAAGAGACAGTCGTCTGCGGGCCGGTGGGGGCTGGTCGCGCAGTTCCCCGCGCCCCTTAAAAGCACCTGGGGCGGGCCGGCAGTTTTTAGGGGCGCGGGGAACTGCGCGCCCAGCCCCCACCCACCCGCACCCGACACACAACCGAACGGGGCCGAAGGGGCGAAGCCCCGAGCCTTCAGGGGCGCGGGGAACTGCGCGCCCAACCCCCACCGCCCGCCAGCCGAAACACAACCGAACGGGGCCGAAGGGGCGGAGCCCCGAGCCTTCAGGGGCGCGGGGAACTGCGCGACCAGCCCCCACCGGCCCGCAGCCGACGAACAACCCCCACCCCAACCGCCGAACCGCCGGAGGCCTACGCCGACATGGGCCGCTGTACCCGAATCGACTGCAACAACCCCACCGCCACCCACACCGCGAACATCGACGAGCCGCCGTACGAGACAAAGGGCAGAGGAAGGCCCGCGACCGGCATGATGCCCAGGGTCATGCCGATGTTCTCGAAGGCCTGGAAGGCGAACCAGGCGATGATGCCGGCGGCGACGATCGTGCCGTAGAGCTCGGTCGTCTCGCGGGCGATGCGGCAGGCTCGCCACAGGACCACGCCGAGCAGGACCAGGATCAGCCCCGCACCCACGAAGCCCAGCTCCTCGCCCGCGACCGTGAAGACGAAGTCCGTCTGTTGTTCGGGGACGAACTGGCCGGTGGTCTGCGAGCCGTGGCCCAGGCCCGTGCCGAAGAGGCCGCCCGAGCCGATGGCGATACGCGCCTGGTTGGTGTTGTAACCGACGCCCGCCGGGTCGAGATCGGGGTTGGCGAACGCCGCGAAGCGGTTGATCTGGTACTCGTCGAGGATCTTGAGCTGCCAGATCGCGATCGCGCCCAGCGCGCCGGTGCCGAGCAGGCCGAACACCCAGCGGTTGGAGGCCCCGGAGGCCAGCAGCACGCCGAGGATGATGATCACCATGACCATGACCGAGCCGAGGTCGGGCATCAGCATGACGATCATGATCGGGACGGCGGCGAGACCGAGGGACTGCAGCACCGTGCGGTGGTCGGGGTAGGCCTTGTCGCCCGCGTCGACCCGGGCCGCCAGCAGCATCGCCATGCCCAGGATGATCGTGATCTTCACGAACTCGGAGGGCTGGAGGGAGAAGCCGCCGCCGATCACGATCCAGGCGTGTGCGCCGTTGACCGTCGCGCCGAGCGGGGTCAGCACCGCGAGGATCAGGAAGACCGAGAGGCCGTACAGGATCGGCACGGCCGTGCGCAGGGTGCGGTGGCCGAGCCAGACCGTGCCGATCATCAGGCCGATGCCGATGCCGGTGTTCATGAGGTGGCGGATGAGGAAGTAGTACTGGTCGCCCTGGTTGATCTCGGTGCGGTTGCGGGTCGCCGAGTAGACGAGCGCCGAACCGATCAGCGAGAGCGTGATGGCCGACAGCAGTATCGGCCAGTCGAGGCGGCGGGCCAGCGAGTCGCGGGCGAACAGGCGTGTCCAGCCCGCGCGCTCGGGCCCGTACCCGGAGACGGAGAAGTTGTTCGCTCCGGTCATGTCAGGATCCTCGTCCCCCGCCGTTTCCTCGGGCGGGCCGTACGCCTACGGGTATTGCGGTTGCTCTCGGTCGGCGACGCCGTCGTGCCGGCGGGCAGCTGCTGGTCGGTGGCCCCGGGCGAGGGGGACTCACTGGCCTGCACGTCCTTGGCCGGGTCCTTGGAGATCGCCGGGGCGTCGATCGAACCGTCGCTCTGGATCTTCGGCAGGCTCTTCTCCGGGGTGGGCAGCAGCGCCTTCGACTTGTCGATCGTGCCGTCCTCGCCGACGCCGTACATCGCGCTGTAGATGTTGCGCACGGCCTCACCGGAGGCGCCCGAACCCGTACCGGCCTGGGCGATCGTCATGATGATCGTGTAGTCCTTGGTGTACGTGGCCAGCCACGAGGTGGTCTGCTTGCCGTAGACCTCGGCGGTACCGGTCTTGGCGTGCAGCGCGATCTCGTCCTGCGGCCAGCCGCCGAACTTCCAGGCGGCGGTACCGCGGGTGACGACGCCCGCGAAGGCCTCGTCCATGCCCTTGAGCGTGGACTTACTGACCGGCAGCTTGCCGTTGACCTTGGGCTTGATCTCCTTGACGGTCTTGCCGTCGGCGCTGACGATCGCCTTGCCGATGGTCGGCGCGTGCAGGGTGCCGCCGTTGGCGATCGCCCCGTAGATCATGGCCTCCTGGACCGGGGTGACGAGGGTGTCGCCCTGGCCGATGGAGTAGTTGATCTCGTCGCCCTCGCGCATCTTGTTGCCCTCGAGGCAGTTCTCGTACGCGATCTTCTCGACGTAAGTGCCGTTCTTCTTACCGGTCTTGCACCAGGTGTCCTTGTAGGCCTTCCAGTAGCTCTCCTTCCACTGGCGGTCCGGGACACGGCCGGTGACCTCGTTGGGCAGGTCGACGCCGGTCTGCTTGCCGAGGCCGAACTGGTGGGCGGTCTTGAAGAAGTAGTCCTTCGGCTTCCCCTTCTTGGGGTTGATGCCGCCGTCCTTCTTCCACTCGTTGTCGGCGAGGCCGTAGAAGACGGTGTCGCAGGAGACTTCCAGGGCGCGGCCGAGCGAGATGGGGCCGAAGCTCTCCCCCTCGAAGTTCTTGAAGACCTGGCCGCCGACGGAGTACGAGCTGGTGCAGGGGTAGCCGCCGTCCCACTCGTAGCCGGCCTGGACGGCGGCGGCCGTGGAGACCACCTTGAACGTCGAACCGGGTGCGGACTGACCCTGTATGGCCCTGTTGAGCAGCGGGTAGTCGGAGTTCTTCCCGGTGAGGGCCTTGTAGTCCTTGGCGGAGATGCCGCCGACCCAGACGTTCGGGTCGTACGTCGGCTCGGACGCCATGGCGACGATCCGGCCGGTCTTGGCCTCCATCACGACGACGGCGCCCGAGTCGGCCTTGTAGTTCTCGCCGGTGATCTTGTCGTACTGCTGGCGTGCCTTCTTCATCGCCTGGTTCAGCTCGTACTCGGCGACGCGCTGCACCCGGGAGTCGATGCTGGTGACGAGGTTGGCGCCGGACTCGGCCGCGTCGCTCTTGGCCTTGCCGATGACGCGGCCGAGGTTGTCGACCTCGTAGCGGGTGACGCCCGCCTTGCCGCGCAGTTCCTTGTCGTACTGGCGCTCAAGGCCGGAGCGGCCGACCTGGTCGGAACGGAGGTAGGGCGAGTCGGAGTCCTTGGCCTGGGTGATCTCGTCGTCGGTGACGGGCGAGAGGTAGCCGAGGACCTGCGCGGAGTTGGACTTGCCGGGGGCGGCGTAGCGGCGCACGGCCTCGGGCTCGGCGGTGATGCCGGGGAAGTCCTCGGAGCGCTCGCGGATCTGCAGGGCCTGCTTGGCGGTGGCCTCGTCGGTGATCGGGATCGGCTGGTACGGCGAGCCGTTCCAGCAGGGCTGCGGCGTCTTGGAGTCGCAGAGCCGGACCTTCTGGATGACCTCTTCGGGCTTCATGCCCAGCACCCCGGCCAGCTTGGTCAGGACCGCCTTGCCGTCGTCCTTCATCTTCAGCAGGTCGGTGCGCGAGGCGGAGACCACGAGCCGGGTCTCGTTGTCGGCGATCGGCACACCGCGCGCGTCGAGGATCGAGCCGCGTACGGCGGGCTGCACGACCTGCTGGACGTGGTTGCCGGAGGCTTCCTTGGCGTACTCGTCGCCGTTGCGGATCTGGAGGTACCAGAGGCGTCCGCCAAGGGTGCCGAGGAGGGAGAGTACGAGAATCTGGATGACGATGAGTCGGATCTGGACCCGTGGGGTCCGACCGGTCTCGGGGATGTTGGTCACTGCTGCTGCCTCCCCCTCTCAGTGTGTGTACGAGACATACGAGTACACGGTGAACCTGTGCGCGGCGACCCCGCTGTCGGCCAACTTCCGTGACACGAGCGACGCTTGAGGTGCTCTCACCCCGATGCTCCCCAGGGCCCTCACAGCCGCTTGACCCCCTTGATGCGTCCCGCCCGGGCGACCCGCGCCTTGGCGGCCTTCACTCTGAGCCCGCCGCGCTGGCTGCCGATGCGCAGCCCGGTGCCGGACGACAGCCAGCGCGAGGAGACGTCGGCCGTCTTGGCGGACGGACTGGACTCGCCGAGCGGGTTGTTCTCGGAGCGCCGGGCCAGGGCCATCAGCCCCGGGACCACGAAGGGCGCGAGCAGCAGGTCGTACAGGGCGGCCGTGAACAGCAGGCTGCCGAGGCCGACATGGCGGGCGGCGGTGTCGCCGACGAGGGCGCCGACACCGGCGTACAGCAGGGTGGAGCCGACCGCGGCGGCGACGACCACAGCCATCGGGCCGGTCGCCGACTTGAGCTGGCCGTTCTCCGGCTTCACCAGGCCCGCGAGGTAGCCGATGACGCACAGCACGAGGGCGTAGCGCCCGGCGGCGTGGTCGGCGGGCGGGGCGAGGTCGGCGAGCAGGCCCGCGCCGAAGCCGATGAGGGCGCCGCTGACATGGCCGTAGACCATGGCGAGGGCGAGCACGGTCAGGAGCACCAGGTCCGGGACGGCGCCCGGGAGGTGGAGCCGGGCCAGGACGCTCACTTGGAGCACCAGGGCGACGACCACGAGGGTGGCGGAGAGCAGCATCCGGTTGAAACGCATGGGATTCGGCTCCTCCTACTGCTGCTGGTCGTCGATGAGCGCGGACTCCGAGGGGGTGACCGTGACGGTCACCGTCGGTGTGGGAGTCGGCTTGGGTTTCGGTGGCAGCACGGTGTCGCGCGGGTCGCCGCTGGGGGCCTCGACGACGACGCCGACGATGTCGAGCCTGGTGAACGAGACGAACGGCTTGACGTAGATCGTGCGGGTCAGGCCGCCGCCGGACGGGTCGACACGGGACACGACACCGACCGGGACGCCGGGCACGAACGGCTTGTCGGCCTGCGAGCCGAAGGTGACCAGACGGTCACCCTTCTTGATCTTCGCCTTGCCGTTGAGCAGCTCCACCCGCAGCGGGCGGTCGCCCTGCCCGGAGGCGAAGCCGAGTTCGTCGGTCGATTCCATCCGCGTGCCGACGGTGAAGTCCGGGTCGTTGGCGAGCAGTACGGTCGCGGTGTTCGGTCCGACGGTGGTGACCCGCCCGACCAGCCCGTCCCCGTTCAGCACCGTCATGTCGCGCTTGACGCCGTCGTTGGCGCCGACGTCGATGGTGACGGTCCAGGAGAAGCCCTGGGCCGCTCCTATCGCGATGACCTCGGCACCCTTGATGCCGTACTGGCCCTCGCCCGCCACCTTGATCATCTTGTCGAGCTGCTTGAGACGGCTGCGGTTGCGGTCGTCGCTGCCGAGCTTCGCCTTCAACGCGACGTTGTCGTGCTCGAGTTGGGCGATGCGGTCGTGCCGGTCGCCCGAGTCACGGACCGCCGCGACCGCGTTGCCGACGGGATCGACCGCGGACGACACCCCGTTCTCGATCGGGCCGAAGACCGTCGCGGCGGCCTGCCGGGCACCGTCGACCGGTGAGTCCTGCCCACCGCGGATGTCCACCGTGATCAGTGCGAACGCGATGGCGATCAGCAGCACCAGGAGCAGCCGGCTCTCTCGTGTGTCCCTCACGTGCGGCGGCCGTGCCTTCCTTATCGGAATTCATGTATGGCTCACCCAGGTACGCCCCGGAGTGCGCGAAAACCCACGGGTGTTATGGGGGAGCTTATGCCTCGATATCAACGATCCGCCGCACGAGAAGGGATCATCTCGTACGGCGGAATCGAAGTGTTACGTCATCTGCGCGGCTGGGCGTCCAGAACCTGCTGGAGCGCCTCGAACTCCTCGACGCACTTGCCGGAGCCGAGCGCCACGCTGTCCAGCGGGTCCTCGGCGATGTGGATCGGCATTCCGGTCTCGCGGCGCAGCCGCTCGTCGAGACCGCGCAGCAGGGCTCCGCCGCCGGTCAGAACGATTCCGCGGTCCATCACGTCACCGGAGAGCTCCGGCGGACACTTGTCGAGGGTCGTCTTCACGGCGTCGATGATCGCGTTGACCGGCTCTTCGATGGCCTTGCGCACTTCGGCCGCGGAGATGACGACGGTCTTGGGCAGGCCGGAGACCAGGTCCCGGCCGCGGATTTCGGTGTGTTCGTCATTGTCGAGGTCGTACGCGGAACCGATCGTGATCTTGATCTGCTCGGCCGTCCGCTCACCCAGAAGAAGCGAGTACTCCTTCTTGATGTGCTGGATGATCGCGTTGTCCAGCTCGTCGCCCGCGACGCGGATGGACTGGGCGGTGACGATGCCACCGAGCGAGATGACCGCGACCTCCGTGGTGCCGCCACCGATGTCCACCACCATGTTGCCCGTGGCCTCGTGGACCGGCAGGCCGGATCCGATGGCCGCGGCCATGGGCTCCTCAATGATGTGCACCTGGCGGGCGCCGGCCTGGGACGACGCCTCGATGACGGCACGGCGCTCGACACCCGTGATGCCCGAGGGCACACAGACGACGACACGGGGGCGGGCGAGGTAGCGCCGCTTGTGGATCTTCAGAATGAAGTAGCGGAGCATACGCTCGGTGATCTCGAAGTCGGCGATCACGCCGTCCCGCAGCGGACGTACGGCAACGATGTTGCCGGGCGTGCGCCCGATCATCTTCTTCGCTTCCGCGCCGACCGCGAGGATCCCACCGGTGTTGGTGTTGATCGCGACGACGGACGGCTCGTTGAGTACGATCCCGCGACCCCTGACGTACACCAGCGTGTTGGCGGTCCCGAGGTCGACAGCCATGTCACGGCCGATGAACGACATTGAGTTCCCCATCAGGATTCGTCTGGCCTTCCCAAGTGGAGCTTTGACGGCTTTTTAGGACGGCGAGGTGGGTGCAGTGACGTGAAGGCTTCCATCGTAGACGCGCCTGCACGAACACTGCGCGAGGGTCTTCGCCATTGTCAGCAGATGATGAGCCGCGCCGCTTCTGGAGACGGTCCATCAGAGGCACGCGTTCCCCCGATCGGCACGCATATGCCACGGGACGGCCGAAAACTTACGGCCGTCCCAGGTCAGGCATCCGAGTGACGTGACGGTCCCTCAGAAAATTCTTGGAAAATTGATCTCCGGAGCTCAGCCGCGGCCGGGGAAGAAGATCTTCACCTCGCGCTCGGCGGACTCCTCGGAGTCCGAGGCGTGGATCAGGTTCTCGCGGACGATCACACCGAAGTCGCCGCGGATCGAGCCGGGGGCGGCGGCGATCGGGTCGGTGGGCCCGGCCAGCGCCCGTACGCCCTCGATGACGCGCTCGCCCTCGACGATGAGCGCCACGACCGGGCCGGAGGCCATGAACTCGACCAGCGGCTCGTAGAACGGCTTGCCCTTGTGCTCGCCGTAGTGCTGCTCCAGCGTGTCCTGGTCCAGCGTCCGCAGCTCCAGCGCGGTGATCTGCCAACCGGCCTTGCGCTCGATACGGCTGATGATCTCGCCGGTCAGGCCGCGACGGACGGCGTCGGGCTTGAGAAGGACGAGGGTGCGCTGGCTCACGGGGTGGCTCCTTCAGGTCACAAGTGTGCGGATCACCGAGGCTACAGGGCGTGTCTGGGTGGTTGTTACACAGAGTCAGGTGGTACGGGCACGCGCCTCGGGCCTACGGGGCCAATGGGGCCAACGGAGACGGCGGGGACGGCGGGAAGGACCGGGCCCATAGGGCCTAGGCCGGGTTGCCGCCCGCTTCGGCCGGTGCCTGCGCCTGCGCCTGCGCCTGCGCGGCGAATCTCGCCTTCGCCTCGTCGATCTTCCGCCCGTAGTGGACCGACGCCCACCACAGGGCGGCGAAGATCGCGCCCAGGAAGAACATGGACGGTACGACGAAGCCGCTGGCGATCAGCGCGATCTGCAGCGCCCAGCCGAGCTGGACACCGCCGGGCCGGGTGATCATGCCGCAGAGCAGGACGCTCACGGCCATGAAGATCCCGCAGACGGTCCACACCGTGGACGTCGAGAGATCGGGATCCTTCATGGCGACGAGCCCGGCGAAGCCGATGACGAAGAACTCGCCGATCAGAGTCGAAGCACAGAGCGTACGCACAGTGGTCAGCCCCTCCCCAGCAGCAGTCGGGCCTCGCCGACGGTGATGACGGAACCGGTGACGAGGACGCCACCGCCCGCATACTCGCCCTCTTCCTCGGCGAGGGTGATCGCCGCCTCCAGCGCGTCGTCGAGCCGGGGCTCGACCTGCACCCGGTCCTCGCCGAAGATCTCGACGGCGATCCCGGCCAGCTCGTCCGTGTCCATCGCGCGATGACTGGAGTTCTGCGTGACGACGACCTCGGCGAAGATCGGCTCGAAGGCTTCGAGCAGCCCTCGTACGTTCTTGTCGCCGCTCGCGCCGACGACCCCGATCAGCCGGCTGAAGTCGAAGACCTCGCTCACGGCCTCGGCAGTGGCGCGGGCGCCCGCCGGGTTGTGCGCGGCGTCCAGGACGACGGTCGGCGAGCGGCGTACGACCTCCAGGCGGCCCGGCGTGGTGACGGAGGCGAAGGCCTTCCGCACGTTGTCGATGTCGAGGCCCTGGGTGTGCGCGGAGCCGATGCCGAAGAACGCCTCGACCGCGGCCAGCGCCACGGCGGCGTTGTGCGCCTGGTAGGCGCCGTGCAGCGGAAGGAAGACTTCCTCGTACTCGCCGCCGAGCCCGCGCAGGGTGAGCAACTGCCCGCCGACGGCGACCTGCCGGGCGACGACGCCGAACTCCAGGCCCTCCCGGGCCACGGTCGCGTCCACCTCGACGGCCTTCTTCAGCAGCACCTGGGCCGCGTCGACCGGCTGCTGCGCCAGGATAACGGTGGCGTCCTGCTTGACGATGCCGGCCTTCTCCTGCGCGATCTCGCCCGGGGTCTCGCCGAGCCGGTCGGTGTGGTCGAGATCGATGGGCGTGACGACGGCGACGTCCGCGTCGATGACGTTGGTGGCGTCCCAGCTGCCGCCCATGCCGACCTCGACGACGGCGACGTCGACGGGCGCGTCGGCGAAGGCGGCGTACGCCATGCCCGTGAGCACCTCGAAGAAGGACAGCCGGTACTCCTGCTGGCCGTCGACCATCTCCACGTACGGCTTGATGTCGTTGTACGTCTCGATGAACCGCTCGGCGGAGATCGGCGCCCCGTCGAGGCTGATCCGCTCGGTGATCGACTGCACGTGGGGGCTGGTGTACCGGCCCGTGCGCAGGTCGAAGGCGCCGAGCAGGGCCTCGATCATGCGGGCGGTGGAGGTCTTGCCGTTCGTGCCCGTGATGTGGATCGAGGGGTACGCGCGCTGCGGCTCCCCGAGGACGTCCACCAGCGCGGCGATCCGGCTGACGGACGGCTCCAGCTTGGTCTCGCCCCAGCGGCTCGCGAGCTCCGCCTCGACCTCGCGCAGTGCCTTGTCGACCTCAGGGTCGGTGGGGCGGGCGGGGACGTCCGCCTGTTGCCGGTCCGGGTCGCCCTGGGTGCGCAGGGTGCGGCTGCCGGCTGCGATCACCGCGAGGTCGGGGTCGCGGTCGGTCTCTTCCGCGACGATCTCGTCAAAGAGACCGAGTGGGTCGCTGGGGGCCGGCTCGTCTGACTCACTGCCGTGGTTCGAGGGGAGGTCGCTCACTCCCCCAGTCTACGGAGCCGCCACCCTCTCCGACCGCGTGGGGTTTTCGCCCCCGCCGCCCCTACCCGTCCCATCCCGTTCCTGGGGCTCCGCCCCAGACCCCGGGGTGGGTTCGTCGGCTGCGGGTCGGTGGGGGCTTGTCGCGCAGTTCCCCGCGCCCCTGAAGGGGCGCGGGGAACTGCGCAATCTTTTAGCCCAGCCCCCGCCCACCCGCACCCGACACTCAACCGAACGGGGTCGAAGGGGCGGAGCCCCTGGAGGATGGGACGGGTAGGGGCGGCGGGGGCGAAGAGAGGCCCCCGGAACCGTCGATGGCGGCTACGCCTCCGGCAGGCGCTTCAGCTGTTCCTGGATGCGGGCGATGTCCTCGTCCGCCTTGGCGAGCCGCGTGCGGATCTTCTCCACCACGTTGTCCGGGGCCTTCGCGAGAAACGCCTCGTTGCCGAGCTTGGCGTTCGCCTGGGCCTTCTCCTTCTCGGCGGCGGCGAGATCCTTGGCGAGGCGCTTGCGCTCCGCGGCGACGTCGATCGTGCCGGAGAGGTCGAGCGCCACCGAGGCGCCCCCGACCGGCAGGGTCGCCGTGGCCGAGAAGCTGTCGCCCTCAGGCTGGAGGCGCAACAGCTGGCGGATGGCCGCCTCGTGCGGGGCCAGTGCGGTCCCGTCGAGGGTCAGCCGGGCCGGGACGCGCTGGCCGGGCTGAAGGCCCTGGTCGGCACGGAAGCGGCGAACCTCCGTGATGACCTGCTGGAGCGTCTCGATCTCGCGCTCGGCGGCGGCGTCGCGGAAGCCACTGTCCTTCGGCCAGTCCGCGACGACGACCGACTCGCCACCGGTGAGGGTGGTCCAGAGGGTCTCCGTGACGAACGGGACGATCGGGTGGAGGAGGCGCAGGGTGACGTCGAGGACCTCGCCCAGGACCCGGCCGGAGACCTTCGCCGGCTCGCCGCCCGCCATGAACGTCGTCTTGGACAGTTCGAGGTACCAGTCGAAGACCTCGTCCCACGCGAAGTGGTAGAGCGCGTCGGAGAGCTTCGCGAACTGGAAGTCCTCGTAGAACGCGTCGACTTCGGCGATGGTCTTGTTGAGCCGGGACAGGATCCAGCGGTCGGTCGCCGACAGCTTCTCCGGCTCGGGCAGCGGACCCTCGACCGTCGCGTCGCTCATCAGGGCGAAGCGGGTGGCGTTCCAGATCTTGTTGGCGAAGTTCCGGGACGCCTGGACCCAGTCCTCGCCGATCGGCACGTCGGTGCCGGGGTTGGCGCCGCGGGCGAGGGTGAAGCGGACGGCGTCGGAGCCGTACTTGTCCATCCAGTCGAGCGGGTCGACGACGTTGCCGAAGGACTTCGACATCTTCTTGCCGCGCTCGTCGCGGACCAGGCCGGTGAGGGCGATGGTCTTGAAGGGGACCTCGCCGTCCATCGCGTACAGGCCGAACATCATCATCCGGGCGACCCAGAAGAAGATGATGTCGTGGCCGGTGAGCAGGACGTCGGTCGAATAGAACTTCTGCAGATCGGGGGTGTTCTCCGGCCAGCCCAGCGTGGAGAACGGCCACAGGCCCGAGGAGAACCAGGTGTCGAGGACGTCGGTGTCCTGCGTCCAGCCCTCGCCGCTCGGCGGCTCCTCGTCGGGACCGACGCACACGATCTGCCCCTCCGGCCCGTACCAGACCGGGATGCGGTGGCCCCACCACAGCTGGCGCGAGATGCACCAGTCGTGCATGTTGTCGACCCAGTCGAAGTAGCGCTTCGACATGTCGGCGGGGTGGATGGCGACCCGGCCGTCGCGGACCGCGTCACCGGCGGCCTGTGCCAGCGGGGCGACCTTGACCCACCACTGCATCGACAGGCGCGGCTCGACGGTCGTCTTGCAGCGCGAGCAGTGGCCCACGGAGTGGACGTACGGGCGCTTCTCGGCGACGATCCGGCCCTGCGAGCGCAGTGCGCCGACGATGGCGGAACGGGCCTCGAAGCGGTCGAGTCCCTCGAAGGGGCCGTGCACCGTGATGACGGCACGCTCGTCCATGACCGTGATCGACTCCAGGCCGTGGCGCTGGCCGATCGCGAAGTCGTTCGGGTCGTGGGCGGGGGTGACCTTGACGGCACCGGTGCCGAACTCGGGGTCGACGTGGGTGTCGGCGACGACGGGGATGGAGCGGTCGGTCAGCGGCAGCTTGATCCGCTTGCCGATGAGGTGCTTGTAGCGCTCGTCGTCCGGGTGAACGGCGACGGCGGTGTCACCGAGCATGGTCTCGGCACGGGTGGTGGCCACGACGAGGGTCTCGTCGCCCTCCCCGTACTTGATGGAGACGAGCTCGCCGTCGTCCTCCTGGTACTCGACCTCGATGTCCGAGATGGCGGTGAGGCATCGCGGACACCAGTTGATGATCCGCTCGGCGCGGTAGATCAGCTCGTCGTCGTACAGCTTCTTGAAGATGGTCTGGACGGCCTTGGACAGCCCCTCGTCCATGGTGAACCGCTCACGGTCCCAGTCCACACCGTCCCCGAGCCGGCGCATCTGCCCGAGGATCTTCCCGCCGTACTCCTCCTTCCACTGCCACACCCGCTCGACGAACTCCTCGCGCCCGAGGTCGTGCCGCGACTTGCCCTCCTCGGCAAGCTGCTGCTCGACCTTGTTCTGCGTGGCGATACCGGCGTGGTCCATGCCGGGGAGCCAGAGCGCCTCGTACCCCTGCATGCGCTTACGGCGCGTCAGCGCGTCCATCAGCGTGTGCTGGAAGGCGTGCCCGAGGTGCAGGCTTCCGGTGACGTTCGGCGGCGGAATGACGATGGTGTACGGCGGCTTCTCGCTCTTCGCGTCGGCGGCGAAGTACCCCTTGTCCACCCAGCGCTCGTACAGCTTCCCCTCTACCTCGGCCGGCGCGTACTGGGTCGGCAGTTCGGGAGTGGATGCTGGCGGCTGCTGCTGAGCGTTGTCGGTCACGGGGTCAGTTTAGAGGCGTCACACGCGTGTCCCGAAACGCGATTAATTCGTAACGGTGCGGCCCCCGGGGGCTTGGCCGCGTGACCTGTGCGCCAGGATGTCAGGAACACATAAGTTTCTGGAGGGGAACCCAGTAATGAGCTACAACCAGCCGGGCCCGTACGGCGGGCAGCCCCAGCAGCCCGGACCGTACGGTCAGCCGGGCCCGTACGGCCAGCAGCCGCCGCAGGCCCCCCAGCCCGGCTACGGCTACCCGCAGCAGGCTCCCCCCGCGCAGCCCGGCTACGGCTACCCCCAGCAGGCTCCCCAGGGCGTCCCGCCCCAGACCCCCCCGTACGGCCAGCCCCCCTACGGCCAGCAGCCGCCGTACGGCCAGCAGCCCTACGGCGTCCCGCAGCCGCCGGCTCCGGGCGGCGGCAAGAAGAAGACGGGGCTGATCATCGGCGCGGTGGCGGTTGTGGCCGCGATCGCCGTCGGGGCGTACTTCGTGATCGGTGGGGGCGGCGGTGGCGGCTCGGTCGGCGACGACGGAGCGCACAAGCTGACGACGCCGGCGGCAGTCCTGGGTGGCGAGTACAAGAAGGCGGACGACTCCTCGTCCTCCGGCACCATGACGAAGAAGGACATCGAGGACGCGAAGTCGTGGGGCGTCCAGAACCCCAAGGACGTCAGCGCGGGTTACACCTCCGGGTCGGGTGCCACCGCCAAGAGCCTCGGGTTCGCGGGCGTGTACGGCACCATCGACGACCCGGAGAAGGTCGTCGACGCCATGTTCGCGCAGATGAAGAAGGACTCCACGAAGGACTCTTCGTCCTCCGACGGCAAGCTCGTCGGCAGCCCGCAGAAGGTCAGCCCTGCCGGCTTCTCCAACGGCGTCATGAAGTGCCAGAACATCGAGACCAAGGAGAGCGGCAAGACCTTCACGATGCCCGTCTGCATCTGGGGCGACCACAGCACCCTGGCCTACGTGTTGTCGTACGACTTCGTCAGCCTGGCCGCCGGCAAGACCACCTCGATCGACGAGGCGGCCGAGCTGACCGCCAAGCTCCGCAACGACGTCCGCGTCAAGATCTGACCAGCGCACGGCACTTCGCGCAAAAGGGCGCCCGACGAGTCCCGTCGGGCGCCCTCGCCATGACCGGTCCGACGTCAGGCGCGGACGCAGGCCCTGTAGGCGTGTATCCCGCGCACGCCTATGTCCGTGAGGCCGTTGTAGCAGGCAGGGTCGGGCACCTTGCCATCCCCGAGGGGTCCGTCGTGCGCCGGGTGACCACAGGCCTCCTTCACCTTGGGACCGATCTGGTAAAGCCCCAGGTTTCCGAGGTAGTTCACGCATGTGCTGCGTGCCGCGTGTGCTGCCGTGGCCGTAACCACCGGCGTCACAGCTGCCGTGGCAACCACGGACATGGCCGCCAGCGCGCGCCTCATCTTCATGTCTGTCCCTCCCGTTTCACTTGCCGCGAGGTGGTCGGCCCCGCGGCGTTCGAGAAGATCACCATGAGCAGGCATCGCACAAGTGGGAGACCTCAAGGTGGCTTGATCCGGGCGTGGATCGACGAAGGGGGCGCCCAGCGAAGTCCGCTGGGCGCCCCCTTCGTCGTACAAGTACCGGCTACGCCGTCTTCTGCTCCCCCGGCCCCCCGCGGCGAGCGTCCCGCGGAATCAGCGTCGGGTTCACGTTCGAGTGAACGACGTCCGCCGTGATGACGACGCGGGCGACGTCCTTGCGGGACGGGACCTCGTACATCACGGACATGAGGACTTCCTCCATGATGGCGCGCAGGCCTCGCGCTCCGGTCTGGCGGAGGATGGCCTGGTCGGCGATGGCCTCCAACGCCTCGCGCTCGAAGTCGAGTTCCACGCCGTCGAGTTCGAAGAGGCGCTGGTACTGCTTCACCAGGGCGTTGCGCGGCTCGATCAGGATCTGGAGCAGGGCCTCGCGGTCCAGGTTGTGGACCGAGGTGATGACGGGGAGGCGGCCGATGAACTCGGGGATCATGCCGAACTTGACCAGGTCCTCGGGCATGACGTCCTCGAACTGGTCCTTGGACTGCAGCTCCCGCTTCGAGCGGATCGTCGCACCGAAGCCGATACCCTTCGCGCCGGCGCGGGACTCGATGAGCTTCTCCAGGCCCGAGAAGGCGCCGCCCACGATGAACAGGACGTTCGTCGTGTCGATCTGGATGAACTCCTGGTGCGGGTGCTTGCGGCCGCCCTGGGGCGGGACCGAGGCCGTCGTGCCTTCGAGGATCTTCAGCAGGGCCTGTTGGACGCCCTCGCCGGACACATCGCGCGTGATCGACGGGTTCTCGCTCTTGCGGGCGACCTTGTCGATCTCGTCGATGTAGATGATCCCGGTCTCGGCCTTCTTGACGTCGTAGTCCGCCGCCTGGATGAGCTTGAGCAGGATGTTCTCGACGTCCTCGCCGACATAACCCGCCTCCGTCAGCGCCGTCGCGTCGGCGATGGCGAACGGGACGTTGAGCATGCGGGCCAGCGTCTGGGCCAGGAGCGTCTTGCCCGAGCCCGTGGGGCCGAGCAGCAGGATGTTGGACTTCGCCAACTCGATGGCGTCGTCGCGGTTTTGACCCGTGCTGTTCTCACCGGCCTGGACCCGCTTGTAGTGGTTGTACACCGCGACCGAGAGCGCCTTCTTGGCCGGCTCCTGGCCGACCACGTACCCCTCGAGGAACTCGTAGATCTCGCGGGGCTTGGGAAGTTCCTCCCAGCGCACCTCGCTCGTCTCCGCGAGTTCTTCCTCGATGATCTCGTTGCAGAGATCGATGCACTCGTCGCAGATGTACACACCGGGGCCTGCGATGAGCTTCTTGACCTGCTTCTGGCTCTTGCCACAGAACGAGCACTTGAGCAGATCGCCGCCGTCACCGATGCGTGCCACGGTGTGCTTCCCCTTCGCCTGGGAGACGCCTAGGTCCAGCGACTCCTGGTGCTGCCTTATGTCCGACGGTACCTTGCCGAGCCCCCCGTTCGGGCCCCCCTTGGCGCGGTTCACTTTGTCGTGAACCACGCCAAGGAGCGGCAGATGCTACAGCGGTACGTCAGACGACGGACGAGTTGTTCATCTTGCGGGTAGAGATGATCTGGTCGATCAGGCCGTACGCCAGCGCGTCCTCGGCCGTGAGGATCTTGTCGCGCTCGATGTCCTCGCGGATCTTCTCGATCGGCGTGGTCGAGTGCTTGGCCAGCATGTCTTCCAGCTGCGCACGCATCCGGAGGATCTCGTTCGCGGCGATTTCGAGGTCCGAGACCTGGCCGCGGCCGGTCTCGCTGTAGGGCTGGTGGATCAGCACGCGGGCGTTCGGAAGCGCCATGCGCTTGCCCGGCGTACCGGCGGCCAGCAGGATCGCGGCGGCCGAGGCGGCCTGGCCCATGCAGACCGTCTGAATGTCCGGCTTCACGAACTGCATCGTGTCGTAAATCGCAGTGAGTGCCGTGAAGGAGCCACCGGGGCTGTTGATGTAGACCGAGATGTCACGGTCGGGGTCCATCGACTCCAGGCACAGCAGCTGCGCCATGACGTCGTTGGCGGACGCGTCGTCGATCTGCACGCCGAGGAAGATCACGCGCTCCTCGAAGAGCTTCGCGTACGGGTCGTACTCACGCACGCCCTGCGAGGTGCGCTCGACGAAGCGCGGGATGACGTAGCGGGACTCCGCGCGAGGACCGGTGTACTCGGCCTGCGTGCGGGCGTAGAGGCCGCTGCCGGGGAAGTCGTTCACTGTGTCTCCTGAAGAGCCTGAAAAAGGGCTGAGCGGTCGGCTGGGGGCGCTGGAGGGACCCGGTGGCCCGATGGGGCCCGGCGCCGCCCTGGGGGCGCTGAGGGGCTTACGCCGCCCCGGTGCCGCCGCCGCCCGGCATACCGGCAGCGGTGGGCATGATGTCGTCGATGAGGCCGTACTCCTTGGCCTCGATCGGGTCGAACCAGCGGTCGCGGTCGGAGTCCTTGGTGATCTGCTCCACGCTCTGGCCCGTGTGGAAGGAGGTCAGCTCCGCCATGCGCTTCTTGGTGTGCAGCAGCCGCTCGGCGTGGATCTTGATGTCCGACGCGGAGCCCGCGAGGCCGGCGGAGGGCTGGTGGATCAGGATCTCGGCGTTCGGCAGCGCGAAGCGCTTGCCGGGGGTGCCGGCGCTGAGCAGGAACTGGCCCATCGAGGCCGCCATGCCCATGGCGATGGTCACCACGTCGTTCTTGATGTACTGCATGGTGTCGTAGATCGCCATGCCGGCCGTGATCGAGCCGCCGGGGCTGTTGATGTAGAGGTAGATGTCCTTGTCCGGGTCGGAGGCAAGGAGCAGCAGCTGCGCAGTGATCTTGTTGGCGATGTCGTCGTCGACCGCCTGGCCGAGGAAGATGATTCGCTCGCCGAGCAGCCGGTTGTAGACCTGGTCACCGAGACCACCACCGATAGGCTCGCCGGCAGCTGTGGGCATCAGATTCGTCACGTATCCACCTGCTCGTCTTACGACGGCGCCGGGCCGTCTCACGTCTTCTGCAGGGGCCTGGGACCCCGGGTTCCGTGCCGCCTCCCGGCGGCGTTCGGGGACTCCCCTGCCCTCGTATTCATGGACCCTAACGCGCGGGCCCCTCCGGGGAATCCCGGAGAAGGAACTGTTCGCTGTGAGCGCATGCGCTCCGCTGGGCTGTGCAGGGGGTTTGGCGGGGCCCCAGGCTGTTTGGGGGCGCGGGGAACTGCGCGAGCCGCCCCCTGCAAAGCCACAGACGCGTCTGCCACGGACGGCTCGTCGGCGGGTGCGGCTTGTCGTGGGTTGCTCGCGCAGTTCCCCGCGCCCCTAAAAGCCAAAAGCAAAAGACGACGGGCCCCCGGGGACACAAAGTCCCCGGGGGCCCGTCGCGGCGTACAAGCGAGGCGATCAGGCCTCAGTGGACTCCTCGGCGGAGGCCTCGGCGGCCTCACCGTCGGTGACGTCGGCGGCGACCTCGGTGGCCGCCTCCGTCTCGTCCTCGTCGTCCAGGTCGACGATCTCGCCGTTGGTGTCCTTGACCGTGGCAGCCTCGACGACGACCGCGAGGGCCTTGCCGCGGGCGACCTCGCCGACGAGCATCGGGACCTGGCCGCCCTCGACGACGGCCTGGGCGAACTGGTCGGGGGACATGCCGGAGGAGGCCGCGCGCCGCATGAGGTGCTCCGTGAGCTCCTCCTGGTTGACGTTCAGCTTCTCCTTGTTGACGAGCTCGTCAAGGACGAACTGCGTCTTGATGCCCTTGACCGCGGCTTCCTTGGTCTCGGCGTCGAACTCTTCCTCGGTCTTGCCCTGGATCTCCAGGTACTTCGCGAGGTCGAGGCCCATCTGGCCGAGCTGGTGGTGCTCAAGGTTGTGCTTGCGGGTGTTGATCTCGTCCTCGAGCAGCTTCTCGGGGACGGGCACCTCGACGAGCTCCAGCAGCTTCTCCAGGACGCGCTCCTGGGCCTGCGTGGCCTGGTCGTACTGCTTCATGTTCTCGAGGCGCTTGCGGCTGTCCGCCTTGAGCTCGTCGAGGGTGTCGAACTCGGACGCGAGCTGAGCGAAGTCGTCGTCCAGCTCGGGGAGTTCGCGCGCGGCGACCTGGGTGACCTTGACGGCGACCTCGGCCTCCTTGCCGGCCGCGGAGCCGCCCTTGAGCTCGGAGGCGAAGGTGGCCTCGCCACCGGCCTCCAGGCCCTTGACGGCCTCGTCGATGCCGTCGAGCAGCTCGCCGGAGCCGATGGTGTAGGAGACGCCGGACGCGATGCCGTCCTCCAGCACCTCACCGTCGACCTTGGCCTCCAGGTCGAGGGTGACGACGTCGCCGTCCTGGGCGGCGCGCTCGACCGGGGAGGTCGACGCGAAGCGCTCGCGCAGCTCGGTGACGGCCTTCTCGACGTCCTCTTCGCTGACCTCGATGGCGTCGACCTCGACCTCGATGCCGGAGTAGTCCGGGATCTCGATGGTCGGGCGGACGTCGACCTCAGCGGTGAAGTTCAGCGTCTCGCCGTCCTTCAGCTCGGTGATGTCGACCTCGGGCTGGCCGAGGACGTTCAGCTCGGCCTCGTTGACCGCTTCGGTGTAGAACTTCGGGAGCGCGTCGTTGACGGCCTCTTCGAGCACGGCACCGCGACCGAACCGCTGGTCGATGACGCGCGCCGGGATCTTGCCCTTCCGGAAGCCCTTCACCGTGACCTGCTGGTTGATCTTCTTGTACGCCGCGTCGAGGCTGTCCTTGAGCTCCTCGAAGGGCACCTCAATGCTGAGCCGAACCCGGGTCGGGTTCAGGGTCTCCACGGCGCTCTTCACGGTTCGGTCTCCTTGGGGGCTGACTTCTTGGGGTTCTGCCAAGGTGCTCTGTCCGGGCGGACAGTCCTTCGGCAAGATTCGCGGCCCTTGAGAGACGTCGTAACAGTGCAGACACACGGGCGCGCAGCTTGCATAGTAACCGCAGCCGGTACGCGCCCCAAAAGGCGATCTTCACTGATGGTCGGACTGATGGTCGGGGTGGCGGGATTTGAACCCACGGCCTTCCGCTCCCAAAGCGGACGCGCTACCAAGCTGCGCCACACCCCGTCGGTGCGACACGTAGGGTACATGCCCGCAGGCAGTGCGGCTGCCGCATTTCCCGAGCGTCCCTGCGGCGGGGAAACGGGGTGTGCGATGAGGGGGCACAACCCGCTACGATGCCTCCTGTGCCGCGGTCACTGACCTGCGGCGCGACCTGTTGCGGGCGTAGCTCAATGGTAGAGCCCTAGTCTTCCAAACTAGCTACGCGGGTTCGATTCCCGTCGCCCGCTCTGTACGGCCGAGGGCCGGGCCGGAGGATGTTTCCTTCGCCTGGCCCTCCGTCATGTCCGGCAGTCATGTCTGGACGGTCACGTCTGACAGTCATGTCCGAGCCCGTGACCACTCCGGCGTGCCCCCCGCGCGGGACCTCAGTGCTGAACCGCGACCTTGAGGACCACGATGATCAGCCCGAGGAGAAGGTTGATCACACCGGCGAGCACCATCAGGCCGCGCGAGGCGCCGGCGCGGCTGGCGGCGAGGGTCCCATAGCCGACTTGTCCGACCAGAGCGACCACGAGTGCCAGCCATGCCGTCCCTTCAGGTCCCAGTCCGAAGAGTGGGCTGATGGCCACGGCACAGGCCGGTGGGACGGCCGCTCCGACGATCGGGCGCTCCTCCGCGCACGCGCGGCCGATCTCGCCCCAGCTCAAGTGGTGCACCATTCGGGCCCCGAAAAGGCGGGAGAAGACGTGCGCGGCCCAGAACACCACAGCCGTGCACAGCAGCAGCAGAATGAGTTCCAGCTTCGGAAACGAGCCGAGCGTTCCGGCGCCGACCACCACGGAGGCGGCGAGCAGCGACCCGTAGACAGCGCCGGTGTAATCGACACGGCCCGTCGAGGTCTCCGAGGCAGGCTCGGAGCTTGCGCTGTTCATGCCTCCAGGGTCGCCGAGCGGACCACGCTCCGCACGGGCGGCAGGCCTCGTGTCGTGCACCGGCTGTTCGAGGTGTACCTACGCCGACAGGCGCCGACGGACATCGACAGACATCGACAGCCTTTACAGGTGGCGTACGTCCACGGTGTAGACGGAGCGGATTCCGTACGGGACGTACAGGGCGTCGCCGGTCAGGAGCAGGGGGGCGCCGGAGTCCGCCATGTTGGTGGGGCCGGCGTCGTTGCGGCCGGGGCGGGTGGCGTCGACTCTGCCCGTGCGGACGTCCAGGGCGGCCAGGCGCCCGCTGGGGGACGCGATGTAGATGTGGGTCGCGGAGGCGAGGGGCGGGCCCGGGAACTCCACCGTCGAGTTGCTCTCCCAGGACTGGTGGCCGGTGCGGGGCGAGACGGCGCGGACGCTGCCGTTGCCGAGGGTGAAGTAGAGGGTGCCGTGTGCGAGGTGGATGTTCGCGTCGGCGGGCTGGGTGCGCGAGAGCGGTACGCGCAGGAGCCGGTGGGTGGTGGTGTCCACGGTCGTGATCGCGCGGTAGGACGCCTCGGGGGTCGCCTCGGCGAGGATCAGACGGCCGTGGTCCTGGCCCAGGAGGTCGAGCGCGCCCTGGGCGGTGACGGTCCAGCGGGGCTTTCCGGTGGCCGGGTCGAGGGCGGACAGGCTGGTGGTGTTCATCTCGTCGGGCTGGCAGACGAGGTAGGCGCGGTGCGCGGCGGACGCCACGGCGCAGGTCTGCCCCTTGGGCATCGGCCGCTTCCAGCGGACCTTGCCGTCGTCGGCGTCCAGCAGGGCGTACGACCGTGCGTCGTCGCCCACGCGGGCGACGACTCCCTCGGGGACGACCCGGGCTCCGCCGTCCTCCAGGTCGGGGGCGAGGGCGTTCTCGCCGTCGGCGACGCGGGTCTTCCAGATCACCTGTCCGGTGGTGGCGTTCACCGACTGGACCGAGTAGTGGGCCACGGTCGTGAAGGTGTTGTCGCTGGTCTTCTCCGTCTCGTCGTTGGCGTAGACGAACACGCGGCCGGCTCGGGCGCCGAGGACCGAGCCCTCGTCGCTGCCGCTGTCGTCCGGCGTGGAGTCGACGGGCCGGAACCAGGTGTGCTTGCCGGTGGCGAGGGAGAAGCGGGCCGCCTTGACGTCGTCCCCGGCGCACACCAGTGACGTACCGGTGGCGCCGCAGCTGGTGAAGGCGCCTCCTGCGCCGTCGGACGCCTTCGCCGCCGCGTGCCACTCGCGCCAGCCCGGCGGCAGGTCACTGCGGACCGAGCCGCCGCCTGTCATCCGTACGACCGCGGCCGAGGCGGTGACGGCGAGCAGCAGGGCTCCGACGGAGGAGGCGATGACGAGCCGGCGGCGGCGCTTGGAGCGGGGGCGGTCGAGCCTGGTCGGCGGGCCCGGGGTCTCGTCCGGGGCGGGGCGCGGGCCCGGGCGGGTGCCGTCGCGCAGGAGGGTGAGGAGTTCGTCCGGGGTGGGGCGGGACTTGGGGTGCTTCTCCAGGCAGAGTTCGGCGAAGGGGCGCAACTCGCCGGGCATGCCGTCGAGTTCGGGGATTCCCTCGACGACGCGGGTGGCCGTCTCCCAGGGGCTGGGGCTGTCGAAGGGGCCGCGTCCGGTGGCGGCGTACGCGACGATCGCGCCGAGGGAGAAGATGTCGGCGGCCGGGCCCACCTCGTGCGGGGAGGAGAACTGCTCGGGGGACATGAAGGGCGGGGTGCCCATCACGCGCCCGGTCTGGGTGAGCGCGTCGGCGACGCCGAACTCGGCGGCGCGTGAGATGCCGAAGTCGATGACGCGGGGGCCGTCGTCGGCGAGCATCACGTTGGCCGGTTTCAGATCCCGGTGGACCACTCCGGCACGGTGGATGTCACGGAGGGCCTCCGCAAGGCCCGCGGCGAGCCCGCGCAGCCGGTCGGGGGGCAGCGGGCCGTGGTCGCGTACGTGGGTGCCGAGGTTCTTGCCCGGTATGTAGAGCGTGGCCATCCAGGGGCGCGGCGCGTCGGCGTCCGCGTCCACGACGGGGGCGGTGAAGGCGCCGCTCACCTGCCGGGCTGCGGCCACCTCACGGCTGAAGCGGGTACGGAACTCGTCGTCGTCGGCGTACTGCCCGTGCACGACCTTGATCGCGAGGCGGCGTCCGGAGGCGGAGCGGGCGAGATAGACGACGCCCATGCCGCCGGAGCCGAGGCGGTCCTCGATGCGGTAACCGCCCACCTCCGACGGATCCGATTCGCGCAGCGCCATCCCCGTACGCTCCCCCGTTCCGAATCCCCGACGCCCGTCAAAGTGACGCCCGTCAAAGTACCGGGGACGGGCGCGTTCTCCCCGACCCCGAGTTCTCGACTTCGCCCGCGCAGAGCCCCCTCGCTCAGAAGCTGATCGAGTTGATCGTCTCCGCTATCGAGTCGAGGAACCGTTGGATGGACGGAGCCATGCCTGTCGACGCGAGGAAGAAACCGAAGAGCACCGCGACAACGGCGGGCCCCGCCTTGATCGATCCCCCTCGGATCAACACCACAAGGATGATCGCCAACAGCAGCACCACTGACAGCGAAATGGCCACAACTGATCACACCCTACGGTCGGTCCGCTCTCCCGGCCCGGAGGTGCAGCCCCTCACACCCCCGCCAGAACCATCGTGCCACCAACCAGGCTTTCGTATGCGGCAGGTGACGCATCGTCGGCCACGGACACACCCCGCCGACCCACCCGCACCCCCTCGGAGCGGGCCAACCGCGGGGCTCCGCACGGCAATTCGAGAGTGCACCCGCACGGACCCCGCAACGGAAATTCAGAGGGACCGTTGCCATGTCCACACATCCTGTTCGCAGGGAATTCGAATTGTTGCCACAGGCACATCGCAGACTCTGTAGACGGGTAACTAAAGGACAATGAACCGGACATATCACCAGAGTCGCCCGCGAGCCTTATGCACCATTTAGTCAGGATGAATGGGGACAGAACCACCCCATACGGTAAGCAAATCGATATACGGAACCACTTGCGAACCGGCGCGCACACATCTTCAAATCCTGGGTAGTCGCAGGCGATAAGCAGGAATGGCGTCGAGAGTTTTACGAAGACGCACAGACAACGCTAGGGTGCCTCAGATGTTCCACGCCGCCACGTCCCCCGCATGCGCAGCGAGGTCCTGGATCGTCTCCCCGAGTTCTTGGCGGGAGGGCCTGTGACGAACTCGCTACGACCACACGGCCACCACAGAGCGCCGCTCCCCCCGGCACAGCAGCCGGCGGCGGGAGTGCCGAGTCCGCGCTCGCCCCAAACCCCCAGAGCGGCCACCGGTGCCGCCGCACCGGGCGCCAAGCCCGCCGGCAAGCAACGCGACGCCTTCTTCGACAACGCCAAGTACCTGGCGATCGTGCTCGTGGCCATGGGCCACGCATGGGAGCCGCTGAAGGGCGAAAGCCGCGTCCTCGAAGCGGTGTACACCGTCGTGTACACCTTCCACATGCCGGCCTTCATCATCATCTCCGGCTACTTCTCGCGCAGTTTCGACATGCGCCCCGACCGGCTGAAGCGGCTGGTGACGGGCGTGGTCGTGCCGTACGTCGTCTTCGAGACGGCGTACTCCCTGTTCAAGCGGTGGGCCGCCCCCGACCCCACCCACCCGATCAGCCTGCTCGACCCCTGGTACCTCACCTGGTTCCTGGTCGCGCTCTTCATCTGGCGGCTGACCACCCCGCTGTGGAAACTGGTCCGCCACCCGCTCCCGCTCGCGCTCACCATCGCCGTGCTCGCCTCCGTCTCGCCCGACATCGGCGCCGAACTGGACCTGCAGCGCGTCCTGCAATTCCTGCCGTTCTTCGTCCTGGGCCTGGTCATGAAGCCCGAGCACTTCCAGCTGGTGCGTCGCCGCGAGGTGCGGATCCTGTCGGTTCCGGTCTTCGCCGTCGCGCTCGTCGTGGGCTACTGGGCGGTGCCCCGGATGAACACGGCGTGGTTCTACCACCGCGAGGCCGCGCAGAGCCTCGGCGCCCCGTGGTGGGCCGGTGCCGTGATGACGCTCGCGCTCTTCGGCTGCTCGCTGCTGCTCACGGCGTGCTTCTTCGCCTGGGTGCCGCGGCGCACGTTCTGGTTCACGGCGCTCGGCGCGGGCACGCTGTACGGCTATCTGCTGCACGGCTTCGTGGTCAAGGCCTCCGAGTTCGGGGGCTGGTTCGACCACGGGTGGCTGCACAAGCCGCTCGGCGTGGTCTTCGTGACGCTCGTCGCGGCCGCCCTCGTCACCGTGCTGTGCACCCGGCCCGTCCAGCGGATCTTCCGTTTCGCGATGGAGCCCAAGATGGAGTGGGCCTTCAAGCGGGACGCGACGGAGCTGGCCCGGGAACGGGAGAGAGCCAGGGCGTAACCGCCTGCTTCCACACCGAAGTGCGGGTCCGGGAGATTCCGGGCCCGCACTTCGCTGCTCAGGCGGCTCAGTAGGGCGGCAGATCCAGCAGCGCGCGCATCGTCGCGTACTTCTTCGTCAGCCGCGCCCGCGTGTGCTCGTCAAGAACGGCCAGCCGGGCCGGATCGCCGTTGTGCGCCAGGTCGGACACCTTCACCAGGAGGGCGCCCGAGGTCGTACGGATGCGTCGCGCGTACGACTCTGCAGGCTCCCCCTCCCGCTTGGTGAGCGCCAGCACGATCTCCTTCGTACGCGGGGTCAGCGCGGCCTCGCGCAGCCAGTCCTCGGAGAGCGCGTCGTCCTCGACCGCGTCGTGCAGCCAGGCGGCCGCTATCTGTTCGTCGTCTCCCCCGCGCTCGCGGACGCCCTCCGCCACGGCCTGAAGGTGTTCGGCGTACGGCCGCCCCGCCTTGTCGGTCTGGGCGGCGTGCGCCTCGCGGGCGAGGGCTTCGACTTCGGCCAGGGTCAGAAGAGTCTGCGTCACTCCTCCAGTGTCTCCCCGCGCAGCGCCGCGCAGGCCGGAGAACCCCAGGTTTGTCGCCCCCGCCGCCCCTACCCGTCCCATCCTTCTGGGGCTCCGCCCCAGACCCCGTTCGGTTGAGTGTCGGGTGCGGGTGGGTGGGGGCTGGTCGCGCCCACGCGGCGGAGCCGCATATCGACACAGCCTCGCGCCCCTGACGGCTCGGGGCTGCGCCCCGTCGCCCCCGGCCCGCCCCCGGTCTTTTGTCTTTAGGGGCGCGGGGAACTGCGCGACCAGCCCCCACCCACCCGCAGACGACGTTCAGGGGCGCGGGGAACGGCGCAGTCTTTTAGGGGGGTCTGGGGGCGCAGCCCCCAGGAACGGGATGGGACGGGTAGGGGCGGCGGGGGCGAAGGACGTCGTGTTCGTCAGCGTGTGGGGGCAGGGCTTTCGCGGCAGATCAGGAGGAGGGCTCGGTCGTCGTTGACGTCCTTGGCCACGGCCTCGATGAGGTGCCAGGCCGCACCGTGGAAGCCGCCGGCCACATAGCGGTCGGCCTCGCCGGTGAGACGGTCGATGCCCTCGACGATGTCGCGGTCGGAGGTCTCCACCAGACCGTCTGTGAACAGCATCAACACGTCTCCGGGACGGAGCGATCCCTTCACGGAGTCGAACTGGGCACCGTCGTACACACCCAGCAACGGGCCTTCCGCCACCTTCTCCTCCCAGCGGCCGCTGCCCGCGCTGAGCTGCAACCCCGGAGGGTGACCGGCCGAGAAGAGCTCGTAATCGCCCGAGTCCAGGTCCAGGACCAGGTGGATCGAGGTCGCGAACCCCTCGTCCCAGTCCTGGCGGAGGAGGTACCCGTTCGCGGCGGGGAGGAAGGCGTGCGGCGCGAGGGAGCCGAGGAGACCTCCGAAGGCTCCGGAGAGAAGGAGCGCGCGCGAGCCCGCGTCCATGCCCTTGCCGGAGACGTCCGTGAGGACGACTTCGAGAGTTCGACCGCCGTTCGTACGGGCGGCCACGACAAAGTCCCCCGAGAACGACTGGCCGCCCGCCGGCCGCAGCGCCATCTCCCGGTGCCAGCCCAGCGGCAGCTTCGGCAGCTTGCTCTGCACCCGGATCCGTTCGCGCAGGTCGAAGAGCATGGTGCCGCCGCGCCGCCAGGGCACACCCACCCGGCTGCGGAACTGCGCGATGAGGAGTCCGAAGAAGCCGCAGGCCGCGACCACGAGGACCACGCCCGGCGTCACCCGGGACGGACCCTCCGTGTACGGGCCCAGCTTCACGGACTCCACTATCAGCGCGGTGGCGGCGGCCGCGTACAGACCGAGCAGGCTGGCGGGGCGCAGCAGCAGCCCGCCGGCCACGATCGGGAGGACCAGGGCGGCCGGTGAGCACCACACCGAATTCACCAGCGTCGTGGCCGCGATCAGCGGAATCGTCAGCAGCAGACCGGCCAGCGCGATCCAGTCCGAACCGTCCCCGCGGAAGTAGTCGACGGCGGATCTGCGCAGCCCTATACGGGCCCGGTGCCACTGCTTCTTACACCGGGCCGTGAACGTCTCGGCTTCCGCGCGCCGCTCTCGTCCTGCTGCCATTAGTTCGGGACCCTATCCATCGGACCAGGTGCTTGGCACGGGAGGTCCCACTTGTCCCCCGTCCGAGCGCTCAACTTCACAGAGAACTTCACAGTCTGCGGCCTCGACGGCGGGGGAAATTCCCTCGCTCGTACCGCATTGCCCTGGTAGGCATGGGCTATGACGACTGACGTGCGGGTACTGCAGCAGATCGACTGGGATGTCTGGTACGACAATCTGGTGCGCGCGTTCGGCGGGGTACCGGAGTCGTCCGAGGAGCGCGGGCTGTACAACGCGCTCACAGAGTACGACCGTTCGCTGGGCGTGTGGGACGGCGAGCAGATCGTGGGGACCGCGGGCGCGTTCTCCTTCCGTGTCACCGTGCCCGGCGGCGCCTCCGTACCGGCCGCGGGCATCACCATGGTGAGCGTCGCGGCCACGCACCGGCGGCGCGGGGTGCTGACCACGATGATGCGGCGGCAGCTGGACGACATCCGCGCCGGGGGCGAGTCACTGGCCGTTCTGACCGCGTCGGAGCCGGCGATCTACGGCCGGTTCGGCTACGGCATCGGGACGCTGCAGCTCAACGCCGAGATCGACACCAGTCGCGTACGACTGTCCGTGCCGCCCGGCACCGACGACGTACGACTGCGGTACGCCGTGCCGCGCGATGTGCTCGACGTGTGCGAGGCGGTCTACGCGCGGCTCGTTCCGGGCCGGCCAGGGATGCTGGCGCGGCTGCCCGGCTGGGAGCGGCTGGGGCTGCTCGACCCGGAGAGCGACCGGGACGGCGCCTCGCCCTTGCAGTGCGTGGTCGCGGAGCGGGACGGCGAGACCGTCGGCTACACGCGGTTCCGGGTCAAGCCGGAGTGGGGCCCGGCCGGGCACAGCGGCGTGGTGATCCTGAACGACCTGGAGGGGCTCGACCCGGCGGCGCGGGCCGCGTTGTGGCGGTTCCTCTTCGACCTCGACCTGACGTCCACGATCCGCACCCGCGCCCGGCCCGTCGACGAGGACGTGCAGCATCTGGTGTCCGACATCCGGCGCTGCAATCTGCGGTTGAAGGACTCGCTGCACGTACGGCTCGTCGACGTCGGTGCCGCGCTGGAGGCCCGGACGTATCAGGCGCCGGTGGACGTGGTGTTCGAGGTCGAGGACGCGTTCTGCCCCTGGAACGGGGGGCGTTGGCGGCTCACCGGGGACGCGAAGGGCGCGTCGTGCGTGCGTACCGAGGACACCGCCGATCTCACGCTGTCCGTACGGGAGTTGGGGGCGGCGTATCTCGGTGGGGTGTCCCTGGCCTCGCTGGCGACGGCGGGGCGGGTGCGGGAGCTGCGGCAGGGCGCGCTGGCGGAGGCGTCCGTGGCCTTCTCGTCAGCGATCGCGCCCTGGCTGCCGCACGGGTTCTAGAGGGTTCCCAAGGGTTCCACCAGCGGGTTCCAGAGCGGGCTGTTCGCCTGTTCAGGCCTGCTGGCAGACCGGGCACCAGAACAGGTTGCGGGCGGCGAGATCGGCGGTGCGGATCTCGCCGCCACAGATGTGGCAGGGCAGGTTGGCCCTGCGGTACACGTAGACCTCGCCGCCGTGGTCGTCGACGCGCGGCGGGCGGCCCATCGCCTCGGGGGTGTGCTCCGGGCGAACGGTGTCGATGCGGTTGTGGCGGACGCCCTCGCGCATCAGGTCCACGAGGTCGGTCCAGAGCGCGTCCCATTGCCTGGGCGTGAGGTCCTTGCCCGTGCGGTACGGGTCGATGCCGTGCCGGAAGAGGACCTCCGCGCGGTAGACGTTGCCGACGCCCGCGATGATCTTCTGGTCCATGAGGAGGGCGGCGATCGTCGTACGGCTGCGGGAGACGCGGCGGTATGCCGCTGAGGGGTCCGCGTCGGGGCGGAGAGGGTCCGGGCCGAGGCGGTCGTGTATCGCCTGCTTCTCGGTGTCCGTGATCAGGGCGCAGGTGGTGGGGCCGCGGAGGTCGACGTACGTCGTCTCGTTCGCGAGGCGCAGGCGGACGGTGTCCGTGGGGGGCGGGGCGGGGGCGTCGCCGAAGTTGACCTTGCCGAAGAGGCCCAGGTGGATGTGGATCCACTCCGCTGCGCGGAAGCCGAGGAAGAGGTGTTTGCCGTGGGCTTCGGCGGTGGTGAGTTCGGAGCCGTCGAGGAGGGCGGCGGCGTCGGTGAACTTGCCCTGGGGGCTTGTCACGCGTGCGGCGCGACCGCCGAACGCAGCGCCGTAGTCCTGCGCCAGCCGGTGAATCGTGTGCCCTTCGGGCACGGGGTCCTCCTGTTCCTGGGGGCTGCGCCCCCAGACCCCCCTGGGTTGTAAGTCGTCTGCGGGACGGTGGGGGCTGGGCGCGCAGTTCCCCGCGCCCCTAAAAGACAAAAGACAAAAGACCGGAGGCGGGCCGGGGGCGGGCCGGGGGCGGGTCGGGGGCGACGGGGCGCAGCCCCGAGCCGTTAGGGGCGCGGGGAACTGCGCGGCCAGCCCCCACCCACCCGCGGTCAAGGAACAACCGAACGGGGGTCTGGGGCGGAGCCCCAGAGCGTTACGGCTGCTGCGGGTGGTGGGCCGGGATGGGCGGCAGGTCGCCCGTGGTCTCGTACGTCGCGAGCATGTCGATGCGGCGGATGTGGCGCTCGTCGCCGGAGAAGGGGGTCGACAGGAAGACCTCGACGAACTTGGTCGCCTCTTCCTCGGAGTGCATGCGGGCGCCGACGGCGACGACGTTGGCGTTGTTGTGCTGGCGGCCCAGCGACGCCGTCTCCTCGCTCCAGGCGAGCGCGGCACGGACCCCGGCCACCTTGTTCGCGGCGATCTGCTCACCGTTGCCCGACCCGCCGATCACGATGCCGAGGGCCTCGGGATCGGCCGCCGTACGCTCCGCGGCGCGGAGGCAGAACGGCGGGTAGTCGTCCTGGGCGTCATAGATGAGGGGCCCGCAGTCGACGGGCTCGTGGCCGGCGGCCTTGAGCCACTCCACGAGGTGGTTCTTGAGTTCGAAACCGGCATGATCGGAGCCGAGATACACGCGCATGGTTCCGAGTGTGACACGGCTGTTTCGGATCGGCCTCGCCGGGTGCCATCAGCGAAAAGTGTGAGCAATACTACAGAACCTCAAGGAAACCTCAAGTAACGATCTGGATTCAAAGGTTCACGAATTCCTTTGCCTCAGATTCACTGGACCGGCTCGTACACCGCTCGTACGGGACGCACAGGAATCTGCTCACCCGGCGCAAAGGAATTCCCCTCAATGACCTCGCAGCCGACCCCCACAAAGGCCACAAGCGGCCCCGGAGGCCCCGGAGAACCCGGTGGCGGCCTCCAGGCCGGACTCAAGAACCGTCATCTGTCCATGATCGCCATCGGTGGCGTCATCGGAGCCGGGCTGTTCGTCGGCTCCAGCTCCGGTATCGCCACCGCCGGACCCGGCATCCTCCTCTCGTACGCCCTCGTCGGCACGCTCGTGGTGCTGGTGATGCGGATGCTCGGTGAGATGTCCGCCGCCAACCCGACCTCGGGCTCCTTCTCCGCGCACGCCGACCGCGCGCTCGGCCGCTGGGCCGGGTTCTCCATCGGCTGGCTGTACTGGTTCTTCTGGGTGGTGGTGCTGGCCGTGGAGGCCACCGCCGGCGCCAAGATCCTCGAAGGGTGGATCCCGGCCGTGCCCCAGTGGGGCTGGGCGCTCATCGTGATGGTCGTCCTCACCGCCACGAACCTGGTGTCCGTGGGGTCGTACGGCGAGTTCGAGTTCTGGTTCGCCGGGATCAAGGTCGTGGCGATCGGCGCGTTCATCGTCGTCGGCGCGCTGGCCATCTTCGGTGTGCTGCCGGGCGTCGACGCCGAGAAGGCGGGCATCGGGAATCTGACCGACCACGGCGGCTTCCTGCCGAACGGCCCCGGGGCCATCCTCACCGGCGTACTGCTGGTCGTCTTCTCCTTCATGGGCAGCGAGATCGCCACGCTGGCCGCCGGCGAGTCCGAGGACCCGCAGCGCGCGGTCACCAAGTCGACCAACAGCATCATCTGGCGCATCGGCGTCTTCTACCTGGGCTCGATCCTCGTGGTCGTCTGCCTGCTGCCGTGGAACGACCCGTCGATCAAGGAGAAGGGCTCGTACGTCGCCGCCCTCGACTCCCTCGGCATCGCGAACGCCGGCCAGATCATGAACTTCATCGTGCTGACCTCGGTGCTGTCCTGCCTCAACTCCGGCCTCTACACGGCCTCCCGCATGGCCTTCTCGCTCGGCCGGCGGGGCGACGCGCCGAAGGCGTTCGCGCGGACCACGTCCCGTGGAGTGCCGATGGCGGCGATCATCGCCTCCGTCGTCTTCGGGTTCGTCGCCGTGTTCTTCAACTACGCCTACCCGGACACCGTCTTCCTCTTCCTCGTCAACTCCTCCGGTGCGGTCGCCCTGTTCGTGTGGCTGGCGATCTGCTTCTCCCAGCTGCGCCTGCGGCGGATCATCGAGCGCGAGACACCGGAGAAGCTCGTCGTGAAGATGTGGCTGTACCCGTATCTGACCTGGGCGACGATCGCGCTGATCGTGTTCGTGCTCGGCTACATGCTCACCGACACCGAGGGCGAGAGCAGCGGCCGTACGACCGTGCTGCTGTCGCTGATGGTCGCGGCGGTGGTCCTGGCCATCGCCGTCGTCCGGCAGAAGCTCGGGGCGGGCGCGTCCTCCGCGAACTACGCCGTGGCCGACGAGCCTCGGGACGAGGATCCGGTGAAGGTCGGCTGAGCCGATGGTGACGACGTCGGGTCCGACGTCGTGATGTGACGTGACGTGACGTGCGGGAGGGGCTCGTCGGCGATTGACTTCGCCGACGAGCCCCTCCTTCCGTTCAGAGCACAGTGAAGCTGTTCTTGACCCGCTGGTAGACCTTGAGTGCCTCGCTCTCGATGTCCGGCTGGTACCAGGTGTTGATCTGGTACGACTTGCCGTCGGCGTCGAAGCCGAGCAGCAGGGCGTGCCAGTGCACGCCCTTGAGCGTGAACGTGTACTCCCACACGACCGCGGGCCGGCCCTTGAACGTCGCGTTGTCCAGGCGGATCTTCTGGTAGTCCTGCCCCCGGCGGGCGTCCTTTTCCGAGGTCTGCCAGGTCTGCATCAAGTCCCCCTTGGCGAGGGAGGACTTGGCCACGAGCTCCTGCCTGCCGTCGGGCGAGGTGTAGTGCACCTCGGAGCCGGTCTTCAGGTCGCGGCGCCAGCCCTTGGGCGTCACCCACGCGTACCCGCCGGCCTCCCGGCGCGCTCCCGGGGGCAGGCTGGGCGGGCGTGAGGTGCCCTCGACGGTGGGCGAGGGGGAAGCGGAGGACGAGGAGCCACCGGTGCTGCCGGACGTGTTGCCGGACGCGGTGCCGGACGGGCTGCCGGACGAGGAGGAGGAAGCCCCGTTCTTGTCGTCGGGGGATCCTCCCGTCGCCGCGAGGATGAGCCCGACGACCGCTCCCGCGACGACCACACCTCCGGCGGCGGCCAGGCCCATACGGCGCCGGCCCCGTCGCGGGCCGGACGGCACGGCGGGGCCGGGGAATTCGCCCCGGGGCATGACGACGGGGCCGGGCACGGTCGGCCGCTGTGCCGCTGCCGCCGTCTCCGTCTCCGGCCGGGCGGACCTCTGGGCGGACGCCTGGGCCTGTGGAAACGCCTCGGGGGCGTCGCCCAGAACAGCGCCGACAGCGCCGTATCCGGGGCCTGTTGTGCGGGGCGGGCCGGCGGAGGGGATCTGCGAGCCGACCTCCGCGCGCAGTTCTGAGGGGTTTTCCGTGGAGGCGTTGGGTGCGGTGAGGGGGCGCTGCTCCGGTGGGTGCTTCTCGAAGTCGGGCGGGCCTTTGCGTGTCCGGGTGGGCGGTCGCACGGGGATGGCGTCGTGTACGGGCTCGGGCTCCCGGCCGGGCTGAGGTTCCGGCTCCGCTTCGGGCTCGGGCTGCGGCCTCCGGAGGTCGCTTGTGCGGGTGCGCTGTTCGTCCGGGAACGGCGGTGGAGTGGCCTCGGGAAGATCCGACGGGGGCTGTCGTACGGCGCGTATCAGCTCGGCGTCGAGGAGTGCGGGCGTGGGCGACTCCTTGTGAGCCTCGTGAGCCTTATGGATCTCATGGATCTCATGGGCCTGGTGAGACGGCTCGGGCGGCGGTACGGGTTCCCCCACGTCCGGGCCCGCTCCCGGTTCCGGCCCGAACTCGGGCTCGGGCTCAGGTGCTCCCTCTGCTTCTGGCTCGGGCTCGGGCTCGGGCTCGGACTCCGGTCCCACGCCCGGCAGTTGAGCCGGCCTCGCCACCGGAAACGCGATCTCCCCCAGCTCCGCCTCCAGTTCCTCCAGACCGGGCCGAGTGGACGGCTCCTTCTCCAGGAGGGCGGCGAGGATGTCACGCAACTCCCCTGCCCCAGCGGGAAGATCGGGCTCCTCGTACAGGACCGCGTGCAGGGTCGCCAGGGTGGTGGAGCGGGAGAAGGGGGAGCGGCCGCCGAGGGCCGCGCAGAGGGTCGCGCCCAGGGACCAGACGTCGGAGGGCGGGCCCTGCGGGCGGCCGGAGATGCGTTCGGGCGCCATGTAGTCGGGGGAGCCGACCAGCATCCCGACCATGGTGAGCGCCTCCGCGTCCTGCAACGCGGCGATGCCGAAGTCGGTGAGGACAACACGGTGGCCGCGCCGCTCGACCAGGACGTTGCCCGGCTTGATGTCGCGGTGCAGCACTCCCCCGGCGTGCACCTGGCGCAGCGCCGCGACCAGTTCGAGCCCGATCCGGGCAGCCTCGCGGGGGCCGAGGGGTCCGTCCTCCACCACGATCTGTTCGAGGGAACGCCCGGCGACGAGTTCCATGACGATCCACAGCCGCTCGTCCTCGTCCACGACGTCATAGATGCGTACGACGTTGGGGTGGTCGATCCGGGCCGTGGCCCTGGCTTCGCGCAGCGTGCGTTCGCGGCGTGTTCGCCTGTCCTCGGGGTCGAGTCCGTCGATGCGCATTTCCTTGACCGCGACCTGCCGGTCGAGCATTTCGTCGGCGGCTCGCCACACCCGCCCCATTCCCCCCTGTCCAATGCTCTCGACCAGCCGATAACGCCCTGTCACCAATAATCCCGGAACACCGCCCTGTACATTCCCCGACAATCCCTGCACCCCCTCAACACCCGCCACAATCGCCCGTCACAACAGAAACACAATGGTCACACTTCAGGCCGTACCAGCATAGTGCGGAGAAATCTTGTGGTACCTCTTCAAGTACTGCGAATTCAGGCGCAGCCAAGGGGGACGAACATGAGTTCTCGTCACACGACGACCATCGCGGGATCGCTGCTCACGGCATCTTTCTCGGCCGTGATGATCCTTTCTTTCACCGCCGTCGCGGACGACCAGGAACCGGGGAGCAGCAAGGGGGGAAAGGTAATTGACGAGGCACCGGCGGGTGTAAAGCTGACCACGCTGCTGCCCGAGAAGATCTCCGTGGACAACAGTTCGCAGAAGACGGCGATTACCGCCACGGTGAAGAACGAAGGGACCAAGGACAGCGGCGATATCAGGCTTTTGGTGGTCGGTTTCGACGGCCTGACGGTCAAGGGCGTCAAGGGCTGCTCCGCCATGGCCGACAAGGATCTGCCCAAGGGTTCGAACAGTGGTTTTGTTTGTTCCGTCGGCAATCTCGCGGCCGGCAAGTCGAAGTCGTACGCCGTCGACGCGACGTTCGATCTGAGCAAGACCGGCAACATCTGCCTGCCGGTGCAGACGAGCGACGGCAAGAAGACGTACTGGCAGCAGGGCCCGGTGCCGTTCGGTACGACGAACCCGTCGCCGAACGCCCCGGCCACCCCGCTGCTGCTCGGCACCGACAACAAGCCGGTGGCACCCGGCGGTGACCAGCTGCCCAAGACCGGCGTGGGGAGCGACGTCATGCCGCTCGGCGCGGCGGGCGCGGCGCTGATCTCCGCGGGAGCGGCGGGCCTGTGGTGGGTCCACCGGCGCCCGCGGCGGTCGGAACAGCACTGAGGTAGGAACAACAGCACGGAAAGCAGGAGGGAGCGGGCCGGGGTGCCGAGCGCGGCACCCCGGCCCGCTCCGTTCAGAAAACTTGACGGTGCCTGTCAGGTAATGCGGCGACCATGAGCCGTATGGACCCCATGAACACCGTCGACGACACCGCGGACAAGACCACGGACGAGAGCACGGACGAGACCACCGACCGGCTCGTCCTCCGCCCCGGAGATACCGGGTACGACGAGGAACTCGCTGGATTCCAGACCGGTTTCACGCAGCGGCCCGCCGTGATCTTCGCCGCGTCCTCGGCCGACGACGTGGCCGCCGCGGTGCGGTACGCGGCCTCCGCCGGCCTGCCGGTGGGCGTGCAGGCCACCGGGCACGGGCTGCCGGGCGCGGCGGAGGGCGGCGTCCTGATCACGACGCGGCGCATGGACGGGGTGAGCGTCGATCCGCGGGCGCGCACCGTCCGCGTGCAGGCGGGCGTCCGCTGGGGTCAGGTCGTCGCGGCGGCCGTGCCGTACGGGCTGGCCCCGTTGAACGGTTCGGCGCCGGGGGTGGGTGCCGTGTCCTACACCCTGAGCGGCGGACTCGGCATCCTGGCAAGGGAGTTCGGATACGCGGCCGACCATGTGCGCGCGCTCGACGTGGTCACCGCGGACGGGCGGCAACGCCAGGTGACGCGGGAGTCGGACCCCGACCTGTACTGGGCG
Organism: Streptomyces sp. NBC_00775; assembly: GCF_036347135.1. NCBI lineage: Bacteria > Bacillati > Actinomycetota > Actinomycetes > Kitasatosporales > Streptomycetaceae > Streptomyces > Streptomyces sp. NBC_00775. The sequence goes on along the minus strand of NZ_CP108938.1, from coordinate 7,109,674 downwards.
CTCCTCGGCGGCGGCCACAACTTCGGCGTCGTCACCGAGCTGGAGATCGACCTCGTACCGGTCGCGCGGCTGTACGGCGGCTCCCTCGACTTCGACGGGCGCGAGGTCGATCCGGTGGCGGCGCTGCGGGCCTACGAGCGCTGGACGCGGACCGTGCCGGACGGGCTGACCTCGTCGTTCGCGGCGGTGCCGTACCCGGACGTGCCGGGGATGCCGCCACACCTGCGCGGGCGGTATGTGATCTCCGTACGCGTGGCGTATACGGGTACGGCCGCCGAGGGTGTGCAACTCGTCGCCCCGCTGCGGGAGATCGGCCCGGTCCTCGCCGACTCGCTGCGCGAGATGCCGTACGCCGAGAGCCACAGCATCCACAGTGACCCGGACTTCCCGCACACGTACTACGGCGACAGCGCGGTACTGAGTGAGCTGGACGTGGCCGCCGCGGCCGGACTCCTCGCCCGCACCGGCCCGGACGCGCCGGCGATGTGCGTCGTGCAGATCAACCATCTCGGCGGGGCACTGGCGCAGGACGCGCCGAACTCCGTACCGCATCGCGAAGGGCGTTTCCTCGTACGGCTGTTGGCGATGGCGGACCGGGAGACGGCGCGGGAGCTGCTGGATCCGGCGTTCGAGGGACTCGCGCCGTGGACGATCGGGCGGGCGCTCAACTTCGCGTTCGGGGCGGGCGATCGCACGGAGGGGCTGTACGACGCCGGAACGCGGAAGAGGCTCGCCGGACTGAAGTCGGAGTACGACCCGGCGAACCTCTTCCGCAGGAACTACAACATCACCGGCTGAGGCTGACTGAGGCCGGCTGAGACCGGCTCAGGTCGGCTTCGATCGGCTTGGATCAGATTGGATCGGCTCAGACCAGCCGTGGGTCAGCGCTTGATGAGCTTCCAGGCGGTGGGCAGGGCGCCCATCGCCAGGGCGGCCTTGAGGGCGTCGCCGAGCAGGAACGGGGTGAGGCCCGCCGCGATGGCCGCGCTCGCCGACATGCCGGTGGCCAGGGCCAGGTACGGGACGCCGATCGCGTAGATGATCGCCTCGCCGAGCAGCATCGTGCCCGCCATGCGCAGCACGGAGCGGTCGGCGCCGCGGCGGGCGAGGGCGCCCACGACGGTGGAGGCCAGCAGCATGCCGAGGATGTAGCCGAAGGACGGGGCGGCGGTGCCGGAGCCGCCGCCGGCGAACCACGGGACGCCGGCCATGCCGACGAGCGCGTACACCGCGAGCGACAGGAAGCCGCGGCCCGCGCCGAGGGCCGTGCCGACGAGGAGTGCCGCGAAGGTCTGGCCGGTCACCGGGACCGGGGAGCCCGGTACCGGCAGCGAGATCTGGGCGGCGAGACCGGTGAGTGCGGCGCCGCCGAGCACCAGGGCCGCGTCCCTGACTCGGGAGGCGGGGAGGAGGTCGGCGAGGACCTCGCCGGGGCGGGTGGGCGTGGCGGCTGCGGTGCTCATGGGGACTCCGGCGGGTGGTGCGGGCAGGTTGGGACACGGTGACGCTATCCCAGGGGTACACGGCCGATCACCGTCTGCCATCGACAAAGCGGGGATCATGGGCTTGGTGGGCTCCTTACAAACGATGCCGTGTACACGTGTGACGGGGTGACCCTGGTCACTGAGGTGGGCCGGTTTGCCGTGCGAATCCGGCTCGGACGCCGACTGTAGGGTCCCGCCAAAGGTTCTCGCCCCCGCCGCCCCTACCCGTCCCATCCCCGGGGGCTCCGCCCCCAGACCCCGAAAAGATTGCGCAGTTCCCCGCGCCCCTTAAGGGGCGCGGGGAACTGCGCGAGCAACCCCCACCCACCCGCAGCCGACACACAACCGAACAGGGTCTGGGGCGGAGCCCCAGAAGGATGGGACGGGTAGGGGCGGCGGGGGCGAAAAAAGCCGGGGTGGCCGGATCGGGTGGTGAGGCCTACTCTTCGGGGCATGGTTGCTCAGGCCAGGGACTTCGCGTCGCGTCGGTATGTCGACCTGCGGCGCCAGGGGACGGCCACCTGTCGCCGTAGGTGAGGCGAGCGGAGTGGATCCGGCTCGCCGAGATGTGACGGCGCAGTGTCGGACCAGTCCCGAGGAAGTTCCCCATGTCCCGTTCCGTGGCACCCTTTCCGCAAGCTCCACCCTCTTCACCCGCGGCAACCCTCCGCCGCCGAACCAGCACCAGCACCACCGCCAGCGCCATCCTCCGCTCCGTACTGGACCACGGCCCGGTCGCCCGCAGCACCATCGCCCGGCTGACCGGACTCTCCCCGGCGTCGGTGACCGACTACTGCGCCCGGTTCGCCGAACGCGGCCTGATCCGGGAAGCCCCCGTGCCCCGGCAGTCGAACGGGGTCGGACGCCCGCACGTACCGCTCGACCTCGACGGCTCCCGTTTCGTGGTCGGCGGGGTACACATCGCCGTGCCGTACACGACCGTCGCCCTGCTCGACCTGCGTGGCCGAGTCGTGGCGGAGACCCGTCTCAAGCACCTGAACCATGAACACACCGAGCCCGGCCGCGTGCTGGCCGACGCCGCCGACGAGCTCGGCGCGCTACTGGCCGGCGCCCCGGGCCGTACGCCCCTGGGCGTGGGTGTCGCCACCGGCGGCTGGGTGGACCGCGACTCCGGCACGATCGTGGAACACGCCCTGCTGGGCTGGCGTGACGTGGCCGTACGGGAGGCGATCGGCGCCCGTACCGGACTGCCGGTTCATGTGGACGGGCACGCGCGGGCGTTGGTGAACGGCGAGCGGCTGTTCGGGCGGGCGCGGGGCAGCCGCAGCGTGCTGCACCTCTTCGTCGGCAATGTGGTGGACGCCGCCTTCGCCACCCACGACGAGGTGCACCACGGTCCCCGCTCGCAGGCCGGCGCGATCGCCCATCTGCCGCTGGCCGGTGGCACGGAGCGGTGCGACTGCGGCCGGACCGGGTGCCTCCAGGCCGAGCTGAGCGAGCGGACGCTGTGCCGCCGGGCGCGTGAGGCGGGTGTCATCCGCGGTGTGAACCCGATGCATGTGCTCGCCGCCGCGGCCGACGGCGACCCCGTGGCCGTACGACTGCTGGTGGAGCGGGCCCGGATGACCGGTCGGGCGGCACGGCTGCTGCTCGACGTGCTCAATCCGGACACCGTCGTTGTCACCGAGGTCGGTGCCGTGCACCGGGAGGACTGCCTCGCCGCGCTGCGCGAGGAGGTGGGGCCCGATCGGGCGGCGGCGGTCGTGCCGACCAGTTTTCCGGATTCCGTGCTGGCCGTGGCGGGCGGATCGGTGGCTCTCGACGTGCTGTACCGGGATCCGCTGGGCGCCCGACCGGGGCCGAATTAATTCAGAAACTCCGAATGTTGACAGGGGTTGTACGAGGCCAGGAGCATCCTCTTATGAGCAGCTCGCGGGTGCAGGTTCCGCTCACCAAGTGCCGTGTCGTCGACCTGATGCGGGTCGCGCGCACGCTGTGTTGCTGACGCCGGTCATCGCCGCGTCGCCCCTTCCTTGCTGACGATCGCTCGGCCGTCGACGCACTGACGATCACCCGGATTTCTTCGCCGCGCCTCAGGCGTGTGCCTTCCTCTGCGCGCCTTTCCTTCCTGGCTCCGCCCTGCCCGGAATTCCGCGCGCATTCCCGTCACTTGGAACCCCGGAGTCCTCCCATGCCACCACTGTCCCCCTCCGCGTCCCGCGTCGACCGGCGGCTGTTCCTGTCCTCCCTGCTCGGTGCCGCCGCCGCTGCGGGACTGAGCGGCTGCGCCGGTGCCAGCAGCGCCGCGGACACCCGGTCCAAGGGAGCCGCGTCCGCCCCGCTGTCCGCCAAGGTCCCGTCGGGCACCAAGCTCAAGATCGCCTCGTACCTGGGCCAGCAGCAGCTCCAGCTCAAACTGGCGGGTCTGAGCGAGCTGCCGTTCACGGTCTCCAGCTGGGTGAACATCGGCGCCGGTCCCGATGTCATCAACGCCTTCCGCGCCAAGTCCCTGGACGTCGCCAACAACGCGGGCATCCCGCCGATCCAGGCGCACTATCAGGGGTACGACGCGAAGATCGTCGCGATCAACATCACTCGTAAGCCCAACTACCTCTTCGCCACCAAGCCCGGCAGCGACATCCAGGACGTCCAGGGCTTCAAGGGCAAGAAACTGGCCTTCTCGCAGGGGCAGGCGCAGGGGGTCGTACTGCTGCGTGCCCTGAAGAAGGCCGGGATCACGTACGACGACGTCGACCTGGTGCCGCTGACCAGCAACCAGTTCCTCACCGCGCTCCAGGCCGGGCAGGTGGACATCGCCCCGCTCGCCAACAACCAGTCGCCGGCCTACCTCAAGCAGTACGGGTCCAAGGGCGCGCACACCATCACCACTGACGTCGTGGACCTCCTCAACCTGCTGTGGGCGCCCACCTCCGTGCTGGCCGACTCCGCGAAGGCGGCGGCCGTCGCCGCGTACATCCCGCGCTGGGCGAAGGGCCAGGTGTGGGCGTACGAGCACCCCGACGCCTGGAACGAGGAGTTCTACGTCAAGACGCAGAACCTCACTCTCGCGCAGGCCCAGTCGATCACCGAGCTCGCCAACAAGCCGCTCTTCCCGCCGAGTTGGGCGGAGGCCGTGAAGTGGGAGCAGGAGACCGCCGACCTGTTGGCGGAGGGCGGCTTCGTGAAGGAGTTCAAGGTCGGCTCGCTCTTCGACCACCGCTTCGAGGGCATCGCGGCGAAGGCCGTGCCGGCGGAGTACCGCAGGTGACCGCCGTGAGCACGACCGCCGCCGTCGCTTCCGTCGCCGCTTCGGAGGAACTCCCCCAGGTCCGCAGGCGCCGCCGGCTCTCCCCCGGCAAACGGCTGCCCGCCTCCCGGCTCGTCGGCCCGGTCCTCTTCCTCGCCCTGTGGGCCGCCGCCTCCGCCGCCGGCCGGCTCGACCCGGCGGCGATCCCGGCGCCCTGGACGGTGGTGAAGACCGCCGGTCACCTGTGGACCGACGGCACGCTGCCGACCGATGTCCTGACCTCGCTCCAGCGGGCCGCGACCGGGTTCGCGATCGGGCTGACCGCGGGAGTCGTCCTCGCGCTCGCCTCCGGGCTCAGCCGGTTCGGCGAGGCGCTGATCGACGGGACGGTGCAGCTCAACCGGTCCATCCCGCCGCTCGGTCTGATCCCGCTGTTCATCCTCTGGCTGGGCATCGGCGAGACCTTCAAGATCGCGATCATCGCCATCGTCGTCTACATCCCGATCTACCTCAACACACACGCCGCACTGTCCGGCATCGACCACCGCTACGTCGAACTCGCCGAGGTCCAGGGCCTGTCGAGGTTCGCCTTCGTCCGGCAGATCGTCATCCCCGGCGCCCTGCCCGGCTTCTTCGTCGGCCTGCGCCTCGGGGTGACCGGCTCCTGGCTGGGCCTGATCGTCCTGGAGCAGATCAACGCCACCAGCGGACTCGGCTACATGATGTTCCAGGCCCAGAACTACGGCCAGAGCGACGTCATCCTCGTCGGCCTGGTCGTCTACGGCATCTTCGGTCTGACCTCCGACAGCGCGGTCCGTCTCATCGAACGGAGGGTGCTGTCGTGGCGACGCACACTGAGCAACTGACCCCCCTGCGCACCGAGCCCACCGTCCAACTCCGGGGCCTGACCCGCTCATTCGACGGCCGTACGGTCCTCGACGGCATCGACCTCGACCTCCCCGCGGGCCAGTTCACGGCCCTGCTCGGGCACAGCGGCTCCGGCAAGAGCACCCTGCTGCGCGCCATCGCCGGGCTCGACCACAGCGTCACCGGAAGCGGACAGCTCTCCGCGCCGGAACGGGTGTCCGTCGTCTTCCAGGACTCCCGACTGCTGCCCTGGCGACGCGTCCTCGACAACGTCCTGCTCGGCACGGACGGCAGGGAAGCGGAACGGAAGGGCCGCTCCGCCCTCGCCGAGGTGGGTCTCGCGGGCCGCGAGCGGGCCTGGCCCAACGAGCTGTCCGGCGGCGAGGCGCAGCGTGCCGCGCTGGCCCGTTCGCTCGTACGGGAGCCCGAACTGCTCCTGGCCGACGAGCCGTTCGGCGCACTGGACGCGCTCACCCGGATCCGGATGCATGTCCTGCTGCGCGAGCTGTGGGAGCGGCACCGGCCCTCCGTCCTGCTCGTCACGCACGACGTGGACGAGGCGATCGTGCTCGCCGACCGGGTGCTCGTGCTCGACCAGGGGCGTATCGGCCTCGACCTGACCATCGAACCCCCGCATCCGCGCTCGTATCGCGACCCCCTGCTCGGCGAGTACCGCGAACGGCTGCTCGCCGCCCTGGGCGTCACGGAGGACCACAAGTGACCATCACACGCCAACTCCACCTCAACGCCTTTCTGATGAACACCGGCCACCACGAGGCTTCTTGGCGCCTGCCCGAGAGCGACCCGCACGCGCATGTCGAGCTGGCGCACTACGTCCACCTCGCCCGTATCGCCGAACGCGGCACCTTCGACTCGCTCTTCCTCGCCGACGGCCCGCAGCTGTGGGGCAACCTCGCCCAGCGCCCCGCCGGCGCCCTGGAACCGCTCACCCTGCTCACCGCCCTGGCGACGGCCACCGAGCACATCGGCCTGATCGCCACGGCCTCCACCTCCTACAACTCCCCCTACAACCTGGCCCGCAAGTTCGCCTCGCTCGACATCATCAGTGGCGGCCGGGCGGGCTGGAACATCGTCACCACCGCGGGTGCCGAGGCCGCGCGCAACTTCGGCCTCGCCGAAGAGCCCGCACACGCCGACCGCTACGCCCGCGCCGCCGAGTTCCTGGACGTCTCGCTCAAGCTCTGGGACAGCTGGGAGGACGACGCGATCGTCGCCGACAAGGCGGCCGGCGTGTGGGGCGACGACACCAAGATCCACCCACCGCGACACCAGGGGACGTACTTCAGTGTCGAGGGAGCGCTCAACGTGCCGCGCTCGCCCCAGGGTTACCCGCTGCTCGTGCAGGCGGGGTCGAGCGAGGACGGCAAGGCGTTCGCGGCCCGGTACGCGGAAGCGGTGTTCACCGCGCAGCAGACCCTTGCAGACGCGCAGGCCTTCTACGCGGACCTCAAGTCCCGTACGGCGGCGGCCGGTCGGGACCCCGAGCACATCAAGGTGCTGCCCGGCATCGTCCCGGTGATCGGCTCGACGGAGGCCGAGGCGCGGGCGAACGAGCAGGTGCTGGAGGACCACATCGTCCACGAGCACGGACTCAGAAATCTCCAACGCCTGCTGCAACTTGAGCCCGGAACCCTGGAGTTGGACGCCCAGCTCCCCGCCGACCTGCCGCCCGAGGACGCCATCGAGGGCGCCAAGAGCCGCTACACGCTCATCGTCGAACTCGCCCGGCGCGAGCGCCTCACCGCAAGACAGCTGATCGGGCGGCTCGGCGGCGGACGCGGCCACCTGACCTTCGCCGGCACGCCCGAGCAGGTCGCCGACGCGATCGAGGAGTGGTTCCTGCTGGGTGCCGCCGACGGCTTCAACATCATGCCCGCCGTGCTGCCCTCCGGCCTCGACCTCTTCGTCGACCACGTCGTGCCGATCCTGCGCGCCCGCGGCCTGCTGCGTCAGGAGTACGGGCCCCGGCAGACCCTGCGGGAGCGGTACGGCCTCCCGCGCCCCGCCAACCAGCACGCGTCCGCCCTCGTCTGATCCTCCGCCCCGAAAGGACCCGTCCCACATGGCTGACATCGAGATCCACAAGGTCACCGGCACCATCGGCGCCCGGATATCCGGGGTCGACATCGCCAAGCCCCTCGACGACGACACCGTCGCCGCCCTGCGCGCCGCCCTCAACGAGCACAAGGCCCTGGTCTTCGACGACGTCGACCTGGACGACGAGGGCCAGCAGGCCTTCGCCCGCCACTTCGGCGACCTCACCACCGCCCATCCCACCGTGCCCGCCGTGGCCGACGCCCCGAACGTGCTGCCCGTCGACAGCGAGCGCGGCCGCGCCAACCACTGGCACACCGACGTCACCTTCGTCCTCAATCCGCCGCAGGCCAGCACCCTGCGCAGCATCACCGTCCCGCCGTACGGCGGCGAGACCCTGATCGCCAACTCGGCGGCCGCCTACCGCGACCTGCCCGAACCCCTCCGACAGCTCGCGGACACGCTCTGGGCCGAGCACACCAACGACTACGACTACGCGGTGCCGGACGAGGGGGTCGACGAAGAACAGGCCGCGCAGCGCGCCCAGTTCACCTCCATCAAGTACCGCACCGCCCACCCGGTCGTCCGGGTCCACCCGCTGACCGGTGAACGGGGGCTGTTCATCGGCGGGTTCGCGCAGCGGATCGTCGGCCTGTCGGTGGGCGAGTCCCGCAAGATCCTCGACCTGCTCCAGGCGTACGTCACCCGGCCGGAGAACATCCTGCGCTGGCGCTGGTCCCCCAACCAGCTGGTCCTGTTCGACAACCGGATCACCCAGCACTACGCCATCGACAACTACGACGGGCAGCCGCGCCGCCTGCACCGCGTGACCGTCGCCGGTGACGTGCCGGTCGGGGTCGACGGCAAGGAGAGCCACTCGATCGCGGGAGACGCCTCGCACTACACGTCGGTCGCGTAGCACCCGCCTGCCGGTAAGCGGCCCCTTACGCTCCGTAGGACATGCGTCCGCATACTGGGCAGCCTCTCCCTCTCATCGGACAGGCTGCCCAGACTGTGGGCGTTTTTGCCCGCTCGCACGTAAGGGACCACCCGCTCTCATGTCCCGCACCACCCTCGACGCCCCGCCCGGTACCCCCGACGCGGACGCCTCCCTCTCCCCCGGCCTGAAGCACGGCCTGAAGCAGCGCCACCTCTCGATGATCGCCCTCGGCGGTGTGATCGGCGCGGGCCTGTTCGTCGGATCCGGGGCCGGTATCGCCGCCGCCGGGCCCTCCATCGTCATCGCGTACGCCGTCTCCGGTCTGCTCGTCATGCTGGTGATGCGGATGCTCGGCGAGATGTCGGCCGCGTATCCGTCGTCCGGTTCCTTCTCCGCGCACGCGGAGCGGGCGATCGGACCCTGGGCCGGCTTCACCTCGGGCTGGTCCTTCTGGGTGCTGCTGTGCACGGCCGTCGGGCTTGAGGGCATCGGCGCCGCGAAGATCGTCACCGGCTGGCTGCCGGGCACGCCCGAGTGGGCGTGGGTGGCGCTGTTCATGGTCGTCTTCTGCGTCGCCAATCTGGCCGCCGTGAAGAACTTCGGCGAGTTCGAGTTCTGGTTCGCGGCCCTGAAGGTCGGCGCGATCAGCCTGTTCCTGGTCCTTGGCGTGCTGGCCATCACGGGCGTGCTGCCGGGCACGGACTCCCCGGGCGCCGCCAACCTCACCGGCGAGGGGGGCTTCCTGCCGAACGGCAGCGAGGGCCTGGTCATCGGCCTGCTCGCGTCGGTGTTCGCGTACGGCGGCCTGGAGACGGTGACGATCGCGGCGGCCGAGTCGGAGAATCCGGTCAAGGGCGTGGCCAGTGCGGTCCGTACGGCGATGTGGCGCATCGCGCTCTTCTACATCGGCTCGATGGCGGTCATCGTCACCCTCGTCCCGTGGGACTCCAAGGCGGTCGTCGAGAAGGGCCCGTACGTCGCCGCCCTCGGCCACCTGGGCATCCCCGGCGCCGGCCAGCTGATGAACGTGGTCGTCCTGGTCGCACTGCTGTCGGCGATGAACGCCAACATCTACGGCTCCTCGCGCATCGCCTACTCGCTGGTGGAGCGCGGCCAGGGCCCGAAGGCACTGGGCAAGGTCTCCGCCGGCGTCCCGCGCGTGGCCGTCCTCGCCTCCTGCGTCTTCGGCTTCGTGTGCGTCGTGCTCAGCTACTGGCGTCCCGACGACGTCTTCCCCTGGCTGCTCAACATGATCGGCGCGGTGATCCTGGTCGTCTGGATGTTCATCGCGGTCTCGCAGCTGCGGATGCGCCGCCGGGTGGAGCGGGAGGCGCCGGACAAGCTGGTCGTACGGATGTGGCTGTTCCCGGTGCTGACGTGGGTCGCCCTCGCGGGCATGGTGGCAATCTTCGTCCTGATGGCGCGGGAGCCGGACACCCGGGTGCAGCTGTACTCGACGGGCGGCATGACGCTGTTCCTGGCCGCGGTCGGCTACGCCTGGCAGAAGGCGCGCGCCCGCGCCTGACCCGTATCGCTGAAGGGCCCTCGCGCGGAGGACGGTTTCGCGCGAGGGCCCTTTCGCGTGCCCAGGGGCTCGCGCCCGTGATCAGCCCCGAGATCATCGAGCTGCACCACGACAAGCACCACGCGGCCTATGTGAAGGGTGCCAACGACACGTTGGAACAGCTCGCGGAAGCGCGGGACAAGGAGTCGTGGGGCTCGGTCAACGGCCTGGAGGAGAACCTGGCCTTCCACCTCTCGGGCCACATCCTGCACTCCGTCTACTGGCACAACATGCCCGGCGACGGCGGCGGCGAGCCGCTGGCCGCGGACGGCGTGGGCGACCTCGCGGACGCCCTCACCGAGTCCTTCGGCTCCTTCGCCGGGTTCAAGGCCCAGCTGACCAAGGCCTCCGCGACCACGCAGGGTCCGGGTGGGGCGTCCTCGCGTACGAGCCGCTGAACGGCGGCCAAGTCCCGCGCGGACGTGTTGCTGCCGGCCCCCTGAGGCATGTATGAAGCGTCCTGCTCGTGATCGTCTTCTCACCCTTCACGTGGCAGGCGGATGAAGAGGAAGGCCTCTGCGAGGATGTGACTCGTGGGGGCCTTCCTTGTGGAGACCTGCTACCTGACCAGCCTTGCGAGGAGTGTGGTGAGGTCGGCCACGAACTGGAGCCAGGGGCGGGCCCGCTCGGCCCCCCGTCCGATCCTGCGTGCCAGCCCCGCCCGCCTGTTCTCCCGCTGCCGGAGCACTTTGTCCCGCACCCGCTCTAAGGCCTTGATCCGCCGTGGTCCCGTACGCCTACGTCGCCTCATGGCGAGACGCTAGCCGGGTGGGGCGCGGGGGCGCAGGCACCGGGATCGACAAAGCGGTTCGGCGGTTATTGGGGGTAACGCTGAACTCATCAACCGGAGTTGTCGTCCACCGATCGGTGGACGACAAGTTCAACCGAGCACCCGTGTCCGTCAACTGCCCTGTTCAACCAGGCTTTTGGGCATGAACTCATTCACTGTGCGTGCGGCGCGCTGGAGCGCTCGGCACCCTTGGCGGGCCATCCTCGGCTGGCTGGTGTTCGTGGTGCTGTGCCTGGGGATCGGCAGTGCCGTCGGCGTCAACAGCGCCAAGACGGCGGACTACCGGGTCGGCGAGGCCGGCCGCGCGGAGGCCATGGCTGCCGAGGGGCATCTGGAACGCCTGTCCACCGAGCAGGTGCTGATCTCCGCCCGGTCCGGCGGCCTCGACCGGTCTGCAGCCGAGGCCGCCGCGAAGGATCTCACCGCCCGGATGAGGCGGCTGCCCGAGGTCGCGGGCGTGGCCGCACCACTGCTGTCCGAGAACCACGACATCCTCATGGTCGAGGTGTCCATCAAGGGCGAGGAGCGGGACGCCGACGCCAAGGTCGACGCGCTCGTCGCGCAGACCAGGGCCGCCCAGAAGGCGCACCCGCGGCTGCTGCTCCAGGAGACCGGAAGTCCATCCACCAGCAAGGGAGTCGACGATCAACGCGACAGCGATCTCGCGCTCTCCGAGAAGATCACCCTGCCGGTCACGCTGCTGACCCTGCTGTTCGTCTTCGGCTCGCTCACCATGGCCGCCGTGCCGCTGCTGCTCGCGCTGTCGTCGATCGCGGCGGCCGTCGGGCTCTCGATGGTGGCCTCGCATCTCTCCCCCGACACCGGGGTCGGCACGAACGTCATCCTGATGATCGGCCTCGCGGTCGGCGTCGACTACACGCTCTTCTACCTCAAGCGGGAACGCGAGGAGCGGGCCCGCTCCGGTGGCCGGCTGAGCTCCGAGGCGCTGGTGGAGCTGGCCGCGGCGACCTCGGGCCGCGCGGTCGTGGTCTCCGGGTTCGCGGTCGTGGCCTCCACGGCGACGCTGTATCTGGCCTCGGACGTCATCTTCTCCTCGCTCGCCACCGGCACCATCGTGGTCGTCCTGGTCGCCGTGGCCAGCTCCCTGACGGCGCTGCCCGCGCTGCTCGTCCTCCTCGGAAAGCGGGCCGAACGCAGGGCCGCACGGCGGGCCGCGCGCGGAAAGCCCGTACGCCGTCGGGGCGGCGACGGCAGCGGCCGCCTGTGGGGCGCGCTGCTGCGGCCCGCGAGCCGTCATCCGCTCGCCACCCTCTGCGTCTCGGTCCTCGCGCTGCTCGCCCTCGTCACCCCGCTGGTGGGGCTGAAGATCACCGAGATGAGCCGGGACACGCACTCCCGGGAGATCCCCGCCATGCGGGTGTACGACCGGCTCAACGAGGCCTTCCCCGAGCAGCGGGTGACGCACGAGGTCGTCGTCCGCGCGGATGCCGCACGCTCCGCAGAGGTCACCGCCGCGCTGCACAAGTTGACCGAACTCACCGACGCCGACCGGCTGTTCGCCGGGGCGTCGCGGATCCGGACCTCCGCCGACCACCGCACCAGCGTGCTGGAGCTGAAGGTCCCCCATCTCGGCAACTCGGACGAGGCGTACGACTCCCTCGACCACCTCCGCGACGACTACCTGCCCGCCACGCTCGGCCGGATCGACGGTGCCGAGTACGGCGTCAGCGGTGACGTCGCCCGGTACGCCGACTATCCCGCCCACCAGAACAGCAAACTCCCGCTGGTTCTCGGCGCGTTGCTCCTGGTGACGTTCGCGATGACCGTGTTCGCGTTCCGTTCGGTGGTGCTCGGTCTGCTCGGTGTCGTCCTGAACCTGCTGTCCGCTGCGGCCGCGCTCGGGCTGCTCGTGCTCGTCTTCCAAGGGACTTGGGCCGAGGGCCTGTTGGACTTCCACTCCACCGGCTCGATCGGATCGCGCGTACCGCTCTTCCTCTTCGTGATCCTCTTCGGTCTCTCGATGGACTACCAGGTGTTCGTGGTGAGCCGGATCAGGGAGGCCGTGCTGGCGGGGGTGCCGACGCGGCAGGCGGTGCTCGACGGGATCCGCAGCTCGGCGAGCGTGGTGACCAGTGCCGCGGTGGTGATGACGACCGTCTTCACCAGCTTCGTCTTCCTGCACATCATCGAGATGAAGCAGATCGGCTTCGTGCTCGCGGCGGCGGTGCTGCTCGACGCGTTCATCATCCGGATCATGATCCTGCCGTCGGCGATGCTGCTGCTCGGGGAGGCGAGCTGGTGGCCTTCACGGGGAATGGGGCGGGCGACGATTCCCCGTCATGCGGCTCCCGAGATGCCGGTGGTCGACGTACGTTGATCACCATGACCGCTCTCGCCGGGCCCACCGCCGACACCTTCTGGGCCACGTCACTGCGCCGGTGGAACACCGTGTGCTGGGTGCTGTTCGCCGCGATGGCCGTCGGCCTGGTCGCGATGGACCCGCCCGGCGGGAGCCAGTACGGGGCACTCGCGCTGCTCGGCAGCGTGGTGCTCTCGTACGCGGTACTCGACCGCTTCCCGGAGAATCCGGTCATACGGCCGCACGTCTACCTGACCGTCCTCGTGCTCGCGCTCGGCGGCCTCGCGTATCTGCGCAGCAGCTATGCGGCGCTGTTCATGGTGACGCTGCCGCACTACTGGATGTTCGGGCGCACCCCGAGGGCCTCCATGGGGTTTCTCGGGCTCGCCACCGGCACCACACTGGTGGGGAGTTGGCTGCAGCAGGGCTGGTCGGCGGAGTTCTTCGGCGAGACGGCCGTGTCCACACTGATCGTCGTCGCCGTGGGCGTGCTGATCGGGCTGTGGGCGCACTCGGTGGTGGCGCAGAGCGCCGAACGGGCCCGGTTGATCGACGAGTTGGAGCAGGCCCAGGCCCAACTCTCCGAGGCGCACCAGCGGCAGGGCGCGGCGGACGAGCGGGAGCGGATGGCACGGGACATCCATGACACGCTCGCGCAGGGCTTCGCGTCCATCGTCGTCCTCGCCGAGGCCGCCCGGGCCGGGATCGCGGCCGATCCGGCGCGCAGTGCCCAGCAGCTGCGGTCGATCGAGTCCACGGCACGGGAAAACCTCGCCGAGGCCCGGGAGTTGGTGAGCGGCGCCCAGCAGCCGGGCCCCGGCGCCCGGGGCACGGCCGGTTCGGTGGTCGGGACCCTGCGCCGTACGCTCGACCGCTTCGCGGAGGACACCGGGCTCGCCGTCGACGCCGACCTCGCGGACCTCGACTGCGATCAGCAGACCAGGATCGCCCTGCTGCGCTGCACCCAGGAGTCCCTGGCCAACATACGCAAGCACGCCCGCGCCTCGACGGTCGGCGTGGTGCTGGCCCGGCAGCAGTACGGCGTGGAGCTGGAGATCACCGACGACGGGACCGGATTCGTGGTGCATGAGTCGACGGGCTTCGGGCTCGACGGGATGCGCAAACGGCTGGCGGAGCTGGGCGGGAGGCTCACGGTGACGAGTTCGGTGGGCGACGGGACACGCGTCCTCGCGGTGATCCCCGTCGAGGACACGGAGGGCACGGAGGCCGCGGAGAGCTCTGCGGGCGCGGAGAGCGGGGCGACGGCATGAGCGGAACGGCACTGCGCATCGTCGTCGTGGACGACCACACCGTGATGCGGGCCGGGGTCGTCGCCCTGCTCGCTGCCGAGGACAGCATCGAGATCGTCGGCGAGGCGGGCGACGGACGCGCCGCGCTCGATCTCGTCGAGCGGTACGACCCCGATCTCGCGCTCGTCGATCTGCGGATGCCCGTGCTCGACGGGGTCGCGACGACCGCCGAGATCGTCGCCCGGTATCCGCGCACCCGGGTGCTGATCCTGACCACGTACGACACCGACGCGGAGATCGAGCACGGGGTGGAGGCCGGCGCCATCGGGTATCTCCTCAAGGACACCACGCGCGAACAGCTGGTCGACGCCATCCACGCGGCGGCGCGCGGCGAGACGGTGCTGGCGCCCCGGGTCGCCGCGAAGCTGGTCGCCCGGATGCGGCAGCCCGCCCCGGTGCCGCTCACCGCCCGCGAGGTGGACGTCCTGAACGCCGTCGCCGACGGTCTGACGAACGCCGAGATCGGGCGCCGCCTCGTCATCGCGGAGGCCACGGTGAAGACGCATCTGCTGCGCCTGTTCGCCAAGCTCGATGTGAACGACCGGACGCGGGCGGTGGTGGTGGCGATGGAGCAGGGGTTGCTGCGGAGGCCCTGAACTCCCCTACTCGCACGGCACGTTCAGCGACAGCAGAGCGACCTCCCGGTCCGTGACGCACAGTTCGCTGACCGCCGCGTTGCGCAGTCGCGGGAAGACGCGGCGGTACTCGCCGAGCGGGATGGAGAGGAAGGAGCACAGCACCAGACGGAGGAGGGTGTTGTGAGCGACGACCAGGACGCGTTCGCCGGAGTGGGCGGCGGCGATGCGGTGCAGGGCGTGCGCGCCGCGGGCGGCGGCGGTGCGGGGGTCCTCCGCCTCCGGGAAGGGGTACGACACCGGGTCGGCCCGGAACGCCTTCGCGCGCGCCGGGTTCTCCGCCTCGAACTCGGCGAGGGTACGGCCCTCGACGACCCCGAAGTCGCATTCGCGCAGGGCGGGTTCGCGGTGCGGGGTGAGGCCGAGGGCGCGGCAGGCGGGGTCTGCGGTGGCGATGGCGCGGGAGACGGTCGACGTCCAGATCGCGTCCACCGGGTGCGCGGCGGCCCAGCGGCCGAGGGCCTCCGCCTGGGCGCGGCCCTCGTCGGTGAGCGGGACGTCACTGATGCCGGCGTAGCGGTTCTCGGCGTGCCAGACGGTCTGCCCGTGCCGGGCCAGGAGCAGGGTCGTACTGCGGCTCGTAGTACTCATGAGCCCGCAGTATCCAGGTCCAGCCGGGCCCGCGCGTGCCCCGCGACGGAAGCGGGCAGCCAGCCGCGCGCCTCCAGCTCGTCGAGCAGCCGGGCGTAGGGGTCGGCGAAGGCCGCCGTGCGGGCGGGGCGCGGTTGAAGGACCGTACGGACGTGGACCATGCGGTCGGCGGCGTCCGCGAGGGTGGGGGCGGCCCCCATGCCGTACGCCGCCAACGCGGCCATGCCCAGGGCGGGTTCGGTCTGTTCGGGGACGCGGGCGGGGCGGCCGAGGATGTCGGCGCGGAGCTGGTTCCAGTACGGGCTGCGGGCGGCGCCGCCGGTGAAGGTGAGCGGGCCGTCGAGGGGGGCGCCGAGATGGTGCAGGTAGTCGAGACAGAGACGTTCGGTGAGGGCGACGCCCTGGAGGAGCGCGGCCCACAGGCCGGCGTCGGAGGCGGGTTCGCCGAGGACGAAGGCGGTGGCGTCCGGGGCGAGGAAGGGAAAGCGTTCGCCGGGTGAGGTGAGGGGGTAGGCGAGGACGGACGCGGGCTCGAAGGCCTGGGCGGCCTGGTCCATCGCGGCGGGCGAGGCGTCCGGGAAGTACGCGGCCAGCGCGCCCGCGCCGACGCTCGACGCGCCGCCCGGCAGCCAACTCCCGTCCGGTGCACGATGGTTGTAGACCACGCCGGACGGGTCCCGCACCGGCTGCGACGCGGCGCCTTTGAGCACGAGCGTCGTCCCCAGCACCGAGTTCCAGGAGCCCTCGCGCAGGGCGCCCGAGGCGATCTGGGCCGCGCAGCCGTCGGTCATCCCGGCGACGACCGGGGTTCCGACGGGGATGCCGGTCTCCTCGGCGGCGGCCGCGCAGACCTCGCCGAGCCGGGTTCCGGGCCGTACGACCTCGGGCAACAGGCCGTCAGGGAGGCCGAGTTCGGCGAACGCCGGGAACGGCCAGGTGTCGTGCTCCAGGTCGTAGGCGGTCTTGAGGGCGTGGCTGGAATCGGTGGGCACCGGATGCCCGGTGAGGCGGGTGACGATGACGTCGGGCTGGTGGGCCAGGCGGACCTCCTGAAGACGGCCGTTCTCGCGGGCCCGCCCGGCGCCGTCGTGTGCGCGGAGCAGCCAGAGCGCCTTCGGCAGCCCCCAGCCGTTCTGTACCAGGAGCCCCGCCGCGCGGGCGCGCGCCGCCTCGGCCGCCGCGCGCCCGTCGTCGTACATGAGGGCGGGGCCGACCGGCCGGCCCGAACCGTCGGTGAGCAGCACGGTTCCGGAGGTGGCGCACACCGCGAGCCCGCCGATCCGGACGCGGTCGAGTGAGCGCAGGGCCGCCCGGGACGCCGTGCCCACCGCGTCCCACCAGTCCCCCGCGTCCTGCTCGTGGCGCGGGCCCGCCCGCCGCCCGGTGAGGGGCGCCGATCCGCTGCCGAGCACGCGTCCGTCGCCGGTGACGGCCAGGGCACGGACGCTCTGCGTGCCCAGGTCGATCCCCAGCCACGCCGTCCCGTCGTCCGCCATCCCGGCCCCCTGCCTCTTTGGCTCTTCGACTCTTCGGCTCTTCGGCCCTTGACTCTTCGGCTCATCGCGACTCGGACTGTGAACTTCTCACTCTGCCCTGAGATTTTCCCCTGCGCGAGGGATTGACGGTCAACCCTCGCCGTTACACCCTCTGTTAACGAGTCGACTCACCGTGTTAACCCGGACCGGACCCAACCGTTGTGGAGGTCACGGATGGACATGCACGTGCACGACCGCCGGCGCTTCCTCGCGCTGGCCGCCGCGGCCGCCTCGGCCCCGCTGCTGACCGCCTGCGGCGCCGGGTTCGGCGGGGACGACAAGAAGAACGACGGGTCGGCCGCCGCCGACGTCACCGGATCCTTCGACTGGAAGCGCGAGAAGGGCAGGACCGTCAAGGCGCTGCTGAACAAGCACCCCTACACGGACGCCCTGATAGCCGACCTCAAGACGTTCACCGAGAAGACCGGCATCAAGGTCGAGTACGACGTCTTCCCCGAGGACAACTACTTCGACAAGCTCACCGTCGACCTGTCCAGCGGACGCGCCTCCTACGACGTCTTCATGCTCGGCGCCTACATGGTGTGGCAGTACGGGCCGCCGGGCTGGCTGGAGGACCTCGGGCCGTGGATGCGCAACTCCTCGGCCACCGGCGACGAATGGGACCAGGCCGACTTCTTCCCCAACCTCCTCCAGGCCGACCAGTGGTCGCTGAAGGCGGGCGCGCCGCTCGGCCAGGGCGGGCAGTACGCGCTGCCGTGGGGCTGGGAGACGAACGTCGTCGCGTACAACACGGAGGTCTTCAACAAGCTCGGGCTGAAACCGGCGGAGAGCTTCGACGAGTTACGCGAGCTCGCCGGTGTCATCAAGCGCAAGGCGCCGGGCGCCGGATTCGACGGGATGTACGGCATCGCGGTGCGCGGCTCGCGCAGCTGGGCGACCATCCACCCCGGCTTCATGACGATGTACGCGCGCAACGGACTGCACGACTTCACCGTCACCGGCGGCAAGCTCAAGCCCGCCATGAACACCCCGGAGGCCATCGCCTTCACCCAGGACTGGGCGGGCATGGTCAAGCAGGGCGGCCCGCCGTCGTGGACGTCGTACACCTGGTACCAGTGCTCCAGCGACCTCGGCGCGAAGAAGGCCGGGATGCTCTTCGACGCGGACACGGCGGCCTACTTCCAGGCCGTGCAGGGGGCGAGTCCCGCCTCCGGGAAGATCGCCTTCCATCCGGGGCCGAAGGGGCCCGACGGGTCGCTCGCCACCAACATGTGGATCTGGTCGCTGGGCATGAACGCCCGGAGCAAGAAGAAGTCCGCAGCCTGGCTGTTCCTCCAGTGGGCCACCGGCAAGGAGCATCTGCGCAAGGGTGCGATCACGTACAACCACATCGACCCGGTCAGGAAGTCGATCAGCCAGGACGGCGCGTACAAGGACAAGATGAAGCACCTCGAAGGCTTCATCGACACCTTCGAGACGGTCGTCGACCAGACGAAGATCCAGTTCACTCCGCAGGAGCAGTTCTTCGACGCGACGACGAGCTGGGCGGCCGCGCTCCAGGAGATCTACGGCGGCAAGAACGCGAAGTCCGTGCTCAACGGCCTCGCGAGTGACCTTGCCTCCAAGGTGAGTTGAGCCCTGATGGCGGAGACGACCTCGTTCACGGAGACCGACCACGGGGCGGCCTCACGCGAGGAAGGTGCACGGCAGGTGCGGGCCGTTCCGCGCTGGCGGCGCGGACTGCGCCCGTACCTGCTGATCGTGCCCGCCCTGCTGCTCACCGGCGGGATCCTGTACCCCTTCGGGCTCGGCCTCTACTACACGCTGTTCGACTTCTCGGCGAGCAAGCCGCGGCCGGACATGGTGGGCTTCGACAACTACCGGACCGTGTTCACGCAGGACGCCTTCTGGAACTCGGCCTGGGTGACCGTGCTGTACGCGGTGGGAGCCGCCGCCTTCGAGACCGTCCTCGGGGTGGCCGTGGCCCTGCTGCTGCACCGGTCGTCGATCGTCGGGCGGGTACTGGAGAAGATCCTCATCCTGCCGCTGATGATCGCGCCCGTGATCGCCGCGATCATCTGGAAACTGATGCTCCAGCCGTCCGTGGGCGTGATCAACCATCTGCTGAAACCCTTCGGCCTGGGGGGAGTTCAGTGGACGGACACCCCGACGGGCGCCCTGCTGTCGTCGATCGCCGTGGACGTCTGGGTCTACACCCCGTTCGTGGCGATCCTCGCCCTGGCCGGTCTGCGGTCGCTGCCGACCTCCCCCTTCGAGGCAGCGGCCGTGGACGGCGCGGGCTGGTGGTACACCTTCCGGCGGCTCACGCTGCCGATGCTGTGGCCGTATGTGCTGGTCGCGGTGATCTTCCGGTTCATGGACTCGCTGAAGGTGTTCGACATCATCTACGCCCTCACCGAGGGCGGGCCCGGCGATTCCACGGTGGTGCTGCAGATCCGCGCCTATCTGGAGGCGATCCGCTTCCAGCGCTACTCGTTCGGGATCAGCTACACGATCGTGCTGTGGGCTGTGGTCTATCTGGCCGCGATGGTGCTGGTGCGCCATCTGGGCCGGATCCAGAACCGGGCGGCGGAGGTGCCCAAGTGAGGCGTAAACAACGGCTGTTGGGGTGGCTGGCGGACGGCGCCCTCATCCTCTACTTCGTCTTCGCGCTCTTCCCCGTCGCCTGGATGGTGATCCTCTCCCTGAAGCCCGCGAACCAGCTGTTCAGCACCTATTTCTCCTTCACCCCGACCCTCGACGGGTACCGGACGGTGCTCGGCGACAGCGAGGGCATCCCGTTCGTCCGCTTCTTCGTCAACAGCCTGGTCGTGTCGCTGGGCGCGGTGGCGCTCTCGCTCGTGGTCGGCCTTCCGGCGGCGTACGCGTCGGCGCGCTGGCGGTTCAAGGGCTCCGAGAACCTGATGTTCACGCTGCTGTCGTTCCGCTTCGCGCCCGAACTGACCGTGATCATCCCGCTGTTCGTGCTCTACCAGAAGCTGGGCCTCTTCGACACCTACGTCGGCATGGTGTGGGTGCTGCAACTCGTCACCCTGCCGCTGATCGTGTGGATCATGCGGTCGTACTTCGCCGATCTGACCCCGGAGCTGGAGCAGGCGGCGCTGCTGGACGGCTACACCCGCAAGCAGGCGTTCTTCAAGGTCGCGCTGCCGCTGGTCAAGCCCGGGATCGCGGCCGTGTCGCTGCTCGCCTTCATCTTCGCCTGGAACAACTTCGTCTTCCCTCTCATCCTCACCTCCTCGCGGGCCCAGACCGTGACCGTGGGCGCACTGTCCTTCCTCGGCGGCGACCGGCCCAAGTACAACCTGACGGCCGCCGCCGCGCTCGTCTCCGTCGTACCGCCGCTGCTGCTCGCGCTGACGATCCAGCGGTATCTGGTGCGGGGGCTGTCCTTCGGCGCGGTCAAGTCATGAGCACCGGCGTCAGCACCCGCCTGGGGCCGGCGGCGATCGCTCTGCGCGGGATCCACAAGACGTACGGGAAGAACGCCGCGCTCGACGGGCTCGAACTGGAGGTGGCGGAGGGCGAGTTCTTCTGTCTGCTCGGCCCGTCGGGAGCCGGGAAGACCACCACCCTCAAGACCGTGGCGGGGCTCGAAGCGCCCGACTCCGGCACGGTCGAACTCGACGGCGCCGACATGGACGGCGTGGAGCCGTACGACCGGGGTGTGGCCATGTGCTTCGAGAGCTACGCCCTCTACCCGCACCGCTCGGCGTACGACAACCTCGCCTCCCCGCTGCGCTCGCCCCGGCACCGGCTGCCCGCCGCCGAGGCCCGCGACCGTATCGGCGCGATCGCCGAACTCCTCGGCATCAGCGGCCTGTTGGACCGCCCGGTCGGCCAGTTGTCGAACGGGCAGCGGCAGCGGATCGCGCTCGGCCGGGTCCTCGTCCGGCCCGCCCGCGCCTTCCTCCTCGACGAACCGCTCTCCCACCTGGACGCCAAACTCCGCCAGTCGATGCGCGCCGAACTCAAGGCCATCGGCGCCGTGCAGCACACCACCACGCTGTACGTCACCCATGACTCCGTCGAGGCGCTGGCACTCGGCGACCGGATCGGCGTCATCCGGGACGGCCGGATCGTCCAGACCGGGACCCGGGAGGAGATCTGGTACCGGCCGTACGACACGGAGGTGGCGCGGGCGTTCGGGCGGCCCCGGATCAACCTGCTGCCGGGGACGGTCACGGACGGCGGGGGTTTCCGCTCGGCGGACGGGGCGGTCGAGCTGCCGCTCGGCGCGGAGGCCGCCCCCGGCACCGAGGTGCTGGTCGGGATGCGTCCCCGGGACCTCGCGCTCCGGGGCGACGGCCATGAACTCATCGGCAGCGTCTACGTCACCGAGGTGCTCGGCCGGGCCGTCGAGGTCACCGTGCGCCTGGGCGGGCAGTACGTCTCGCTGGTCGCGCCGCGCGCCGACGCGACACACCTGCGTCCCGACGATCCGGTACGGCTGACCGTACGGCCTGAGAACCTGCTGCTGTTCGAGGCCGACCGGCCGGGGCGTCCAGGACGAGGGATCGGGAAGAGCGCGCGATGAGCAGCAGCACGAGCGGAAACACGAGCGGTAGCACAAGTGGTGGTGCGCAGCAGGGGCCCGCGGTCCGTCAGGCGGCCATGGCCGAGCAGGTGCTGGCCGACGGTTCGGCGACGGCGGCCGAGCTCGCCGAGCGCTTCGGGGTGAGCCTGATGACCATACACAGGGACCTCGACGAGCTCGAACGGCAGGGAATCGTACGGAAGTTCAGGGGCGGCGTGACCGCGCAGCCGTCCGGGGTCTTCGAGTCGAACGTGCAGTACCGGCTGAAGTCGATGCGCCCGCAGAAGGCGGCCGTCGCCGAGCGCGCGCTGAAGATGATCGAGCCCGGCATGGCGGTGCTGCTCGACGACTCGACGTCGGCGCTGGAGATAGCCCGCGGGCTCCGGCTCGGTGAGATCACCCCGCTCACGGTCGTCACCAACTTCCTGGAGGCGATCAATCTCCTCGCCGACCGGCGCGGCATCCATCTGATGGCCCTGGGCGGCGACTACGACCCACTGCACTCCTCGTTCCTCGGGGTGTCCTGCGTGGAGGCGGTGCAGTCGCTGCGCGTCGACGTCTGCTTCGCGTCGACGTCGGCGGTCTTCGGCGGCCACGCCTACCACCAGGAGCAGCACATCGTGTCCGTGAAGCGCGCCATGCTCGACTCGGCCGCCCGCAACATCCTGCTGCTCGACCACACCAAGCTCGGCCGGGTCGCCCTGCACCGGGT
The DNA here is from genome assembly GCF_036347135.1 of Streptomyces sp. NBC_00775. Lineage (NCBI taxonomy): Bacteria > Bacillati > Actinomycetota > Actinomycetes > Kitasatosporales > Streptomycetaceae > Streptomyces > Streptomyces sp. NBC_00775. The sequence goes on along the minus strand of NZ_CP108938.1, from coordinate 7,087,144 downwards.
CGTCCCGCTGTCCCGCTTCGACCTGGTCCTCGTCGACGACGGGGCGTCGGCGGAGGCGCTGCGCGATCTCGACGAGCACAAGGTCCCGTACGAAGTGTGCGCCACCGGCAGCGGTGGCTGACCGATCCTCAGAGTGGGGTGCTGATGGCCGAGTTGGAGTTGCGCGAGCTGCGCAAGACGTACCGGTCCCGGGGCCGCCCGGCCGTGGACGCCGTACGCGGTATCGACCTGGAGCTGCGCTCCGGCGAACTGCTGGGGCTGCTCGGTCCGTCCGGGTGCGGCAAGTCGACCACGCTGCGGATGATCGCCGGCCTGGAGACGGTGACCGGCGGGGACATCCTGGTCGGCGGTGCCTCGGTCGTGGGGCGGCCCGCGCAGGCCCGCAACATCGGGGTCGCCTTCGAGAACTACGCGCTGTATCCGCCGCTGAACGTCGCCGAGAACCTGGCGTTCGGGCTGAAGGCGCGCAGGCGTGCGGCACGTGGTTCTCATGCGGACGTCGCCCGCAAGGTCGCCGAGATCGCCGAGCGCGTCGACCTCACCGGCCTCCTCCAGGCCCGGCCCGCCGGACTCTCCAGCGGCCAGAAGCAGCGCGTCGCCCTCGCCCGCGCGCTGATCCGCGAACCCGACGTCCTCCTGCTCGACGAGCCGCTGTCCCACCTCGACGCGGCCCAGCGCGACACCACCCGCCGTGAACTCAAGCGCATCCAGCGGGATTTAGGACATACGACGATCCTGGTCACGCACGACCAGGAGGAGGCCCTCTCCCTCGCCGACCGGATCGCCGTGATGAAGGACGGCGTCATCCAGCAGCTCGGCACGCCGTACGAGATCTACGACAGCCCGGCCAATGTCTTCGTCGCCGACTTCGTCGGGGAGCCCGCGATCAATCTGCTGCCGGGGATCTCGACGGGGGACGGCCGCGCACGGCTGTCGGAGGCGGTGAGCTTCGCGCTGCCGGTGAAGGTGGCGGAGGGGCGCGAGGTGGTGATCGGCATCCGGCCGGAGGATCTGCGGCTGGCCGGCGGGGACGGCGGGAGTGGCGCACGCGACGGGGGCAACGGACGGCAAGCCGCAGGTGGCGCCCCCACCGGCGTCCGAGCGCGGGTGAGTGCGCACGAGCCGCTGCTGGAGTCGGGCATCGCCACCCTCGCGCTCGAAGGGGTCGTACGGCCGCTCGTCGTCCTCACCGATCCCGAGGTGCGGCTCGCGCGGGACGAGCGGGTCCGGGTGACCGCCGATCCCGGCCTTACCCATGTGTTCGACGCCGAGACGGGAGACTCCCTTCGATGACCTCCGCCAAGACAGCGCCTGTGCGTGTGGTGGCCGCCGGTGACCATTTCGTCCTGCCGTCCCTGATCACGGGAGCGCTCCGCGACCAGCTGGGCGAACACCCCTTCTCTGTAAAGGAATTGACCCTCGGCTGGCCCCTGGAACCCTTCGGCCGGGTCGCCGAGGTCGAGGAGGCGAGCGACGCCGAGGACGAGCTGATCGAGGCGCTGGCCGACGCGGACGTCCTGGTCACCCAGATGGGCCCGGTGACCGAGCGGGTGCTGGCCGCCGCGGCCCGGCTGCGTCTGGTGGTCGTCTGCCGGGGCGGCCCCGTGAACGTCAACCAGGAGGCGGCCCGCTCCCACGGCGTACAGGTCTGCTTCGCACCGGGCCGCAACGCCGCCGCCACCGCCGAGTTCACCGTCGGCCTGCTCCTCGCCGCGCTGCGCCGCATCCCCCAGGCCCACGATCTCCTCGGCAGGCAAGGAAGTTGGGGCGGCGGCGCGACCTACTACACCTACGAGCAGAGCGGTCTGGAACTTGAGGACCTGCCGGTCGGGCTCGTCGGCTACGGGGCCGTCGGCAGCCGGGTCGCGCGGGTGCTCGGCGCGTTCGGGGCGCGGGTGCTGGTGTACGACCCGTATGTGCGCGGCGAGGTGCACGGGCTGCGGGTCTACTCGCTGGACGAACTCCTCGGCCGCTCCCGGGTGATCAGCCTGCACGCACGGCTCACCCCCGAGACGCGCGGGCTGATCGGCGCCCGCGAGCTGGCGCTGCTGCCGCCCGGCGCCGTCCTGGTGAACGTGGCGCGCGGTCCACTGGTCGACGAGTCCGCACTGTGCGACGCGCTGAAGAGCGGGCAGCTGTCCGCGGCGGCCCTCGACACCTATGAGCGGGAACCGGTGCCGCCGGACTCGCCGCTCTTCGACCTCGCCGCGACCGAACGGCTCGTGATGACACCGCACTTGGGCGGGGCCAGCCGCGCGGTGGCCGAAAAGGCCGCACGGATCGCGGCGGCGGAGGTGGGCCGCTGGACACGCGGGGAACCACTGGCACACTGCCTCGACTGAGCCCCGTAGCAGGCGAGTTGGAGAGTCGGCGAGTCGGCGAGTCGGCGACTGGAGCGCGTGAGCCGAACTGAGCCGAACCGAACCGAACCGCACCGAGCCGAGGGAGGCCGAGGGCATGTACGTCGGTATCGATGTGGGCACGTCCATGGTGAAGGCAGCCGCCTTCGACGACACGGGCCGCGAACTGGCCGTCGAGGCACGGCCGGTGGATCTCACCCTCCGCGGCGGCTTCGTCGAGCAGGACATGGAGGAGGTGTACGCGGCGGTCGTCGCCGTGCTCACCGCGCTGACCGCCGCCGTGCCGGGCCCCGTCGAACTGGTCGGACTGACCGGGCAGGGCGACGGGGTGTGGCTCGTGGACGCCGAGGGCCTGCCGGTGCGGGCCGCCGCGTCCTGGATGGACGGCCGGGCGCACGAACTGGTCGACCAGTGGCTGGCGGACGGCACCTTCGAGACGGTCTTCCGGCGCACCGGCAGCGCCATGTTCCCCGGCTGCCCGGGACCGCTGCTGGCCTGGCTGGACCGCTACGAGCCTGCTTCGCTGGACTCGGCGACCACCGCCCTGTACTGCAAGGACATGGTCTTCCAGCGGCTGACGGGGGTGCGGGCGACGGACGTGTCGGACGCGTCGATGCCGTTCCTGGACCCACTCACCCGTGCGTACGACAACCGGGTCGTCGAGCTGCTCGGCCTGGCCCACCGGCGCGGCCTGCTGGCGCCGGTGAGCGACCCCGTGGCGACCGGGCGGACGCGCGGCGAAGGCCTGCCGCCCGGCACCCCGATCGCCAACGGCCCCTACGATCTCCCCTCCTGCGCGCTCGGCGCGGGCGTCACGGCCCCCGGCGACGGACTGCTGATCGTCGGCACCTGCCTGGCCAGCCTGGTCGGTACCGCCGACCTCGACCTGACCGGCGAACCGGCCGGCCTGTACATCTCGACCGACCGGGCCGGGTACTGGCTGCGCGCCATGCCCGCGATGGTCGGCACGGCGGCGCTCGACTGGGTCCTGTCGACGACCGGCGTCCACCACGACGAGGTGGACGAGCTGCTCGCCGCGACCCCGCCCGGCGCGAACGGCGTCCGCGTGCTCCCCTACTTCGCACCCTCCGGCGAACGCGCCCCCTTCGTCGAGCCCCGCCTGCGCGCCGAACTCACCGGCGTCTCCCTGGAGTCGACCCGCGCCGACCTGATCCGCGCCACCTGCGAGGGCATCGGCTACGCCGCCCGCCACTGCCTGGAGGCCGCGGGCCTGACGGGGTCCCTGGCCGTCTGCGGCGGCGGCACCCGCAGCCCCGCCTGGATGCGACTCCTCGCCGACGTGCTCGGGCGGCCGTTACGGGTCGTGGAGGGCGAGGTGGGGGCGCGGGGTGCGGTGCTCGCGGCGGCCGCGCGGTACGGGGTCGCCCTCGACACGGCCGCGTGGACGGAGCCAACGGCGGTCGTCGCCCCCGACGCGGCTCGGGCCGCCTACTATGCCAAGGCGTACGAGGACCACTTGTCCCGCCTGACGGAGGCCCGGGGCCGGGCGCGACGGTGATTCTTTCGCCCCCGCCGCCCCTACCCGTCCCATCCCTGGGGGCTGCGCCCCCAGACCCCCGCTGAAAAGATTGCGCAGTTCCCCGCGCCCCTTTTAGGGGCGCGGGGAACTGCGCAATCTTTTAGACCAGCCCCCACCCACCCGCAGGCGAAAAACGGGGGCGGGCGGGGGATCGCGGGGCGAAGCCCCGCGCCTTCAGGGGCGCGGGGAACTGCGCGAACGGCCCCCACCGGCCCGCAGACGAGACACAACCGAACGGGGTCGAAGGGGCGGAGCCCCGGAGACGACAGGAGGTACTGATGCGGACGCGCAGTCTGGACTGCCCGACCTGCGGCACCATGCAGGATTTCCGGCTTCTCACCGACAAGGAGAAGGCGGCGATCCGTTCGAAGAAGGGGGACCGCCATCAGGTGGACAACCTCTGGCGCTGCACCGCCACGGGCTGCCTCTCGTACTACCGCCACCTCAACAAGGGCGACCGCGGCCTCCTCCCCGAGGAATTCCGCGAGGAGAAGGCCGCCGAGGAGTGAGACCTACAGGTTGCTGAAGTCCGGCCCCGCCGTACGCGTGCGCTTGATCTCGTAGAAGCCCGGTACGGAGGCGACGAGCAGGGTGCCGTCCCAGAGCTTGGCGGCGTCCTCGCCCTTGGGGGCGGGGGTGACGACCGGGCCGAAGAAGGCGATCTGCTCGCCGTCGGCGCCGGGGACGGCTATGACGGGGGTGCCGACGTCCTGGCCGACCTTCTCGATGCCCTCCTTGTGGGAGGCGCGCAGCTCGGCGTCGAACTCGAAGTCCTCCTGGTCGGCGTAGTCGAGCAGGGAGGCGGGGAGACCGACCTCGTCGAGCGCGGCGGCTATCGCTTCCTTGGTCGGGCCCTCGCCGCCGTTGTGGAAGCGGGTGCCGAGCGCGGTGTAGAGGGGGCCGAGGACGTCGTCGCCGTGCTTCTGCCAGGCGGCGGTGACCACGCGTATCGGCTGCCACGCCGTGGTGGCCAGCATCTCGCGGTACTGCTCGGGCAGCTCGTCCAGCTTCGGCTCGTTCAGCACGGCGAGGCTCATGATGTGCCAGCGGACCTCAATGTCCCGGAGCTTCTCCACTTCCAGGACCCAGCGCGAGGTCATCCAGGCCCAGGGGCACAGCGGGTCGAACCAGAAGTCGACAGGGGTCTTGCCTGAACCGGTCTGAGCGGTCTGCTCGGGCATGGCTCTCCTCGGAAAGTGGTCTTTCCCGAGCCAACACCGACGCTCGCCCGCACCATTCCCGTACGCCCGCCGGCAATCTCACATGCCCGTCGGCAATCCGTCGGCAATCTCACACGCCCCTCGCCATTCCCGGTGCCCGGTGTCAGGGGCGCATGGCAGGATCGGTCCTGTTCACACGCATGTGTTCATGCCTGTCCACGACGCCACGAGGGAGTGCAGCCCGTGCCCGGTGAGAATCTGTCCCGCGACGAAGCCCAGGAGCGGGCGGCGCTGCTGTCCGTCGACAGTTACGAGGTCTCACTCGACCTGCGCTCGGCCGTCGGGGAAACGGATCCCGATGCGGCTGCCGCCGCGCCGCGCACGTTCCGCTCGGTCACCACCCTGCGCTTCCGCTGTACCGAGCCCGGCGCCGCGAGCTTCGCCGATCTGATCGCGCCGAGTGTGACCGCCGTCTCACTGAACGGCAAGGACCTCGACCCCAGCGAGGTCTTCGACGGCTCCCGGATCCGGCTGGAGGACCTCGCCGCCGACAACGAGCTCGTGGTCGACGCCCAGTGCGCCTACTCCCGCACCGGCGAGGGCATGCACCGCTTCGTCGACCCGGAGGACGGCGAGGTGTATCTGTACACGCAGTACGAGCCCGCCGACTCGCGCCGCGTCTTCACCAACTTCGAGCAGCCGGACCTCAAGGCCCCCTTCCGCTTCGAGGTGCGGGCCCCGGAGGGCTGGACCGTCTGGAGCAACGGCGTCGGTGAACTCACGGACGGCGTCTGGCAGTTCGCCGAGACCAAGCCGATCTCGACGTACATCACGGCGGTCGCGGCGGGCCCGTACCACTACGTGACCGACTCCTACTCCCGCACCTTCGACGACGGTACGACGCTGGAGATCCCCCTCGGCGCGATGTGCCGCAAGGGCCTGGCGCCCCACTTCGACTCCGACGACGTGTTCCTGGTGACCAAGCAGGGGCTGGACTTCTTCCACGACCACTTCGACTACCCGTACCCGTTCGGGAAGTACGACCAGGCGTTCGTGCCCGAGTACAACCTCGGCGCGATGGAGAACCCGGGACTCGTCACGTTCCGCGAGGAGTTCATCTTCCGCGGCAAGGTGACGCAGGCGTCGTACGAGAGCCGGGCGAACGTCATCCTGCACGAGATGGCGCACATGTGGTTCGGCGACCTCGTCACCATGGAGTGGTGGGACGACCTGTGGCTCAAGGAGTCCTTCGCCGACTTCATGGGCGCGTTCTCACTGGTCGGCGCGACCCGCTTCAAGGACGGCTGGATCACTTTCGCCAACCGCCGCAAGGCGTGGGCGTACCGCGCGGACCAGCTGCCGTCCACCCACCCGGTCACGGCCGACATCCGCGACCTCCAGGACGCCAAGCTCAACTTCGACGGCATCACGTACGCCAAGGGCGCTTCGGTACTGAAGCAGCTGGTGGCGTACGTCGGCCAGGACGCGTTCCTGGAAGGCGCCCGCCGCTACTTCAAGCGCAACGCGTACGGCAACACGCGCCTCGGCGACCTGCTGTCGGTGCTGGAGGAGACGAGCGGGCGGGACATGGCCGCCTGGTCGAGGTCCTGGCTGCAGACGGCCGGTGTCAACTCCCTTACTCCGCAGGTGATTCTGAGCGCGGAAGCCCGGATCACGGAGCTGGCCGTGTTGCAGGAGGCCGCCGAGTCGCACCCCGAACTGCGCCCGCACCGGGTGGCGGTGGGCCTGTACCGGCGTACGCCGGACGGTGCCCTTGAGCGGTACGCGCGCGCCGAGGTGGACGTCCACGGCCCGCGCACGGTCGTCGGGGAACTGGTCGGCGCCGAGGCCCCCGAGCTCGTCCTGGTCAACGACGACGACCTGACGTACTGCAAGATCCGTTTCGACGAGAACTCGCTGGCCACGCTGCGGGAGCGACTCGGGGAGATCACCGACCCGCTCGCCCGCGCCCTGTGCTGGTCGGCGCTGTGGAACCTCACCCGCGACGCGCTCATGCCCGCCCGCGACTTCATCGACCTGGTGCTGCGTTTCGCGGGACGCGAGTCCGACATCGGTGTGCTCCAGATGCTGCACGCCTGGGCCAACTCGGCCCTCACGCACTACGTGGTCCCCGACTGGCGCGCGGAGGGCGGACGCCTGCTCGCCGAGGGCGCGTTGAAGGAACTGCGGCTCGCCGAGCCGGGCAGCCAGCACCAGCTCACCTGGGCCCGCTTCTTCGCCACGGTGGCCTCCGGCGAGGCCGATCTCCAGCTGCTCCACGGCCTGTTGGAGGGCACCGCAAAGATCGACGGACTGGAGGTCGACCAGGAGCTGCGCTGGGCGTTCCAGGAACCGCTGGCGGCACACGGCGTGGCCGACGAGCAGGCCCTGGCCGCCGAACTGGCCCGCGACGACACGGCATCCGGCAAGCGCCACCAGGTCCGCTGCCTCGCCGCCCGCCCGTCGGCCGCCGTCAAGGCCCAGGCCTGGGCCGCCGTGGTCGAGTCCGACTCCCTCTCCAACGCCCTCGTCGAAGCGACCATCGCCGGCTTCACGCAGCCGTCCCAGCGGGAGCTGACGGCGCCGTACACCGCGAAGTACTTCGCCGCGATCGAGCGCATCTGGGCCGACCGCTCCATCCAGATCGGCATGGACGTGGTGAAGGGGCTGTTCCCGTCCCTCCAGGACTCCCAGGAGACCCTGGACGCGGCGGACACCTGGCTGACCGCCCACGAGAACGCGGCCCCGGCACTGCGGAGGCTGGTGCTGGAAGCGCGGGACGATCTGGCTCGGGCGCTGCGCGGGCAGGCGTGTGACGGGGTGGCGGCGGCCGGCTAACACGTGCCTGTGGGGCGCCGGTTCCGCCGGCGCCCCCACGCGTATCCGCCAGCGCCCCACGGGTCCGATGATCCCCCCACGGGTCCGATGATCCCCCCACGGGTCCGATGATTCCCCCGCGGATCCGATGATCCCCTCGGGATCCGGTGGTTACGAAATACAGGTATTCAGAGCCGTAACCCCTATTACTCCCCATCGGGACCAGCGCCTTTCGGCAGTCGAACGCCCGTACTTTAGTGCTGTCTTGTCCGGATTTGTCGACGGGCGTGTAACAGCGGTTAGAGGGCGGACCGGGCGAGGGAAACCCCCGGTCATGAACCACAACACCCCGCTCTCCCACACCCCCCACACCCCCCGCCCCCTCCGCCACCTGTCCGACGTACAGCGCCGGGTCCTGACCACCGCCCAGCTGCGCACCCACGGCGTGACCACCGCCGACACCAATGAGCAGTGCCGGCCGGGCGGCCCCTGGCAGCAGCTGCTCCCCGGCGTCTTCCTCCTCCACCCGGGCCCGCCCACCTCCGAGGAGCGCCTGCACGCGGTGCTGCTGTACGCCGCCCGCTCCCCCGTTCCCGTCCCGGCGGCGGCCATCCCCGCCCAGCCGGGCGCCGAGGAGCCGCACGCACCGCAGCCGTACGCGGACGCCCTGATCACCGGCCTCGCGGCCCTCACCCTGCACGGCTTCTCCTCGGCCCCGCCCCTCCTCTCCCTCGACAAGATCGACGTCCTGGTCCCCCGCCTGCGCCGCCTCCGCTCACACGGCTGCGCCCGCATCGTCCGTACGCCCTCCCTCCCCGCCCCCGCGTTCGTGACCGGCGTCCCGGTCGCCCCCGTCCCCCGCGCCCTGGCCGACGCGGTCGCGGAACTGGCCGACGCGGGCGTCGTACGCCGGCTGCTGACCGAGGCGGTACGGGGCGGCCACTGCGAACCCGCCGCGGTCGTACGGGAATTGACGGCGGCCCGGCTGCTCAGCCGCACCCACGTGGTGGACGCGGTCGACTCACTGCTGGCGGAGGGCAGGGCGATCGCGGAGGACCGCCTCCACCGGATGGTCCGCGAGCACGGCCTCCCGGACCCGGTCTGGAACGTGGACCTCCGGCTCCCCGGCGGCCCCCACCTGGGCGGCCTGGACGCCTACTGGCCGGAGCAGGCGGTCGCGGTCGAGCTCGACACCCGCGTCCCCCGCCAGGACGAGGACGCCCTCTGGTCGGAGTACGCCCGCAAGCGCGAGGTCCTGGAGCGCCTCGGCATCACGGTCGTCTACATCACCCCCAAGAAGCTCCGCGACACGATGGAGCAGCAGGCCACGGTCGTACGCACCGCCCTGATGGCGTCGAACGACCGCGAACCGGCGGCGTACGTGGTGGTGCTGCCCCGGTAGTGACGGACCGGGCCGGTATCAGGAGGGGAGGGAAGGGGCTCGCGAGGTGATCTCACGGGCCCCTTCCCACATGTCGCACGTCGGTGGCGTTGTCAGTGGCCCGCTCTACTGTGGGCGGAACAGGAGCCACGCCGATCAACCCGACGAGCCACCGACGAGCAAGACGTGAGACAGGAGAGCCCCATGACGACTCTGCCCAACCGGCCGAACACCGCGCTGCTCGTGGTCGACGTACAGAAGGGCGCGGTGGACGGCTCCCACAACCGCGACAGCATGATCGCGAACATCAACACCCTGGTCGACAAGGCCCGCGCGGAGGACGTGCCGGTGATCTGGGTCCAGCACTCCGACGACCATCTGAAGCGGGACAGTGAGGCTTGGCAGTACGTCCCGGAGTTGGTCCGCTCCCCTTCGGAGCCCCTCGTCCACAAGGCCTACGGCGACTCGTTCGAGGCCACCGAACTGGAGACCCTCCTCGCCGAACGCGCCGTCGGCCGGCTCGTCGTCACCGGCGCCCAGACCGACGCGTGCATCCGTTCGACCCTCCACGGCGCCTTCACCCGCGGCTACGACGTGACCCTGGTCGGCGACGCCCACACCACGGAGGACCTCACCGAGTACGGCGCCCCGTCCCCGGAGCTGGTGGTCGCCCACACCAACCTGTACTGGGAGTGGCAGAGCGCGCCCGGGCGGCGCGGGGAGACGGTCGACACGGCGAAGGTGACGTTCAGGACGGACGTCGCCGGCTAGCAGCCAGTACGTGGTGGCGGGAGTACGGCTCCCCGTGCTGCTCAACGTGACGGTCTTGGGGGTCGTCCAGGTGTCGCTGCCAGACGCCCAGGTCGTCAGCTCCGCCAGTAGGCGGAAGGCCAAACTCGCCTTCGGGTAGGGCTTCTTGGCCTCCCCCTACTGTCCTACTCCCCTACCTGCCGCAGAACTCCCCCTCAATCACCGCATCACTGTCCCCCGACCAGTCCCCGTTGAAGTTGAAGGAAAGAGAGTGGCGGCCGTCCGCGGTCGTCACCGACGACGACGTCGAGCCGTGGATGCCGCCGTCATGGCCCCAGACGTGGACCCCACAGCTCAGCTTCCGGTCGATGAGGCCCAGGCCGTAGCCGGCGTTCGGGATCTCGTCGACCTTGATCGTGGTCTTCATCTCCTTGAGCTGCTGGGGCGGGAGGAGCTTGCCTCGGAGCAGGGCCGCGTAGAAGCGGTTCAGGTCGGAGGAGTTGGAGATCATCTCTCCGGCCGAGGACGCCAGGGACGGGTTCAGTTCCGTGGCGTCGTACGTCGGGCCCGTTGTCGACTCCGCCAGTTTCGAGTACGCGCGGCTGCTCGGGTGCGGGACCGTCACCCTCGTGCCAGGGACCGATGTCGCGTGCAGGTCCAGGGGGTCGATGATGCGGTGGCGGATCTCCGTCGCGTACGAGTGACCGGTGACCCGGTTGATCACCATGCCGGCCAGGACGTAGTTCGTGTTCGAGTAGCTCCACGACGTGCCCGGTGCGAAGACCGGCTTGTGGGTCATGGCCAGTTGGACCAGTTGGCCCGGGGTCTTCGTGTCGTAGCGGTGCTGGAAGAAGCCGTCCTTCAGGAAGTACGTGCGGACGAAGCCGGAGTCGTTCGTGTAGTCGAAGATTCCGCTGGTGTGGTTGAGGAGTTGGCGGATGGTGATCTCGCTGCCGTCGTGGCCATGGCCCCGCACCACGCCCGGGAGCCACTTGTCCACCGTGTCGTCCAGCGACAGGCGTCCCTCCGCCTCCAGTTGGAGCAGCACCGTGGAGACGAAGGTCTTGGTGATGCTGCCGACGCGGTAGCGGTCCGCCGTGGAGCGCGGTGCCCCGGTGCGGAGGTTGCCCACGCCCGTCGTCGCGGACCACGTGCCGTGCGCGTCCTTGGCTGTTGCCGTCACGCCCGGCACGCCGTCCTTCACGGCCGCCTCCATGGCCGTGCGGGTGGCGGTGTGGTCGGCTCGGGCGGGCGCCGCCGTCGCCGTTCCCGCCAGCGTCGCCGCCACCGCCACCGCGGTCGCGCCCACCAGCCCCGCACGCCCCGTACGTCCCATCGTTCCCGCACGCCCGGCCCATCCCGTACGCACCCTCATGTCTTCCCCCTTCTCACCGTTCTCACCGTTGAGCTTGGTCACGGGGAGGGACCTGAGAGGCGTACGCGAAGGTTGCCTTGCCTTGTGTCGGTTGAGTGGTTTTCAGCCCTTCTTCAGCACCAGCTCCGTGTTGCGGTCCCGCGACGACCCCGACAGGTCCGTGCGGGCGCCGGGCGCGTTGAAGGACAGCTCGCGGTAGAGCGCCGCCAGACCCGTCTGGGTCAGGTCGGAGAAGTCCGTCGCGTGGGGGGCGGCGGACTCGATGAGGGTGGTGAAGAGGGAGAGGGTGCCGTCCTTGTTGTCCACCAGCTCGATGACGCGGGCGAGTTGGGGGAAGTCGACGTGGGAGGCGGTGCAGATCTCCCAGAAGGAGCGGTTGTCGGGGGCGGCGTGCGGGATGATCTCGTTCTTGTGGGTGTGGCCGTTCACCCAGGCCAGGACGTTGCTGAAGCTGGCGAGGAGGGCGATGACGTCGTCGCCGCCGTGGCGCTTCTCGGCGGGGTGGGCCGGGTCGGCGTGGCGGTTGTCCATCGTCTTGCTGGTGTGGTGGCTGAAGACGATGACGTACGAGTCCTTGTTCTCGCGCAGCGTCCTCTCCAGCCAGCGCAGCTGGGCGGTGCCGATGGAGCCCGCGTAGTGGCCGCCGGGGTCGGTGGTGTCGAGGCTGACGCCGATGACGTCCTCGGCGATGCGGAACGTGTAGTACTGGGTGCCCGCGGCGAGGTTCGCGGAGGAGTAGCCGTGGCCGATGGGGCCCGGGCCCGTGTTGGCCGGGTCGAGGTGGGCCTTCAGGTACTCGGCGGGGGTGAACGGGGCGCGGTTCTCGTCCGGCGTGACCGAGCGCATCTCCCGGGTGTGGGCCTTGAGCAGGTCCCGGAACTCCTTGCCCTTGGGGCTGGTGCCGTTCTTGATGGACTTCTGCAGGGCGGTGCACTCCGAGGCGGGCAGCGACATCAGCTTCTTGCCGCCGACGGCGAAGTCGGTGAGGTACGAGTCGCCGCGTGAGCCGTAGCAGCCGAGCGGGAGCGCGTCGTGGTTGCCGACCGTGGAGTACCAGGGCAGCTTGAGGCCGGGGCTTCGCAGCTCGCGGATCGCGGCCTCCAGGAAGCCGTCGATGCGCGGGAAGCCGAGCTGCTTGTCGGCGTCGCGCAGGGCCGCGTCGGGCTGCCAGTACGTCTTGAGGCCGCTGGCCTGGACGCCCTCGTAGTGGCGCGGGTCGCCGCTGTTGGGGGTGATGCGGCCGCCGCTCATGACCTTCAGGAACCACTCCAGTTCCGTTTTGGAGTTGTTGTCCGTGTTGTCGCCCGTGGTCATCACGAAGTGCAGCGGGGAGCCGGTGACGGGGGCTCCTCGCAGCGAGTTGACCCGCTCGATGAGCGAGACGGCGCCCGCGACGGTCAGCGTCTCCTGCGGACGCCAGGCGCTCTTGTTCTGCGAGCGCAGGTACTCCAGGCGCAGCGGGTGCTGGGCGTCCATCAGGTGCAGGTCGGTGAGCTGCACGAACGCGGCGAGCGTGGTGCGGCGGTCGGCCCGGCCCGACTTGGCGGAGGCCAGCTCGTCGCGTACCAGCCGCTTCCAGCCGGGGCCGTCGCCCAGCCGCCGGTAGCCGGAGGAGCCGGAGCGGGGGGCGGCGACGCCGCGCAGGGTGGTGCCGCGGGTGTAGGGGGCCAGCTCGGCGGGGGCCAGTGGGCTCACCCCGCTCGCCCCGGCGCCGTTGTGCGCGAGGGAGTCGGCGACGGGTGCCTGGCCCGGCGTGGCGGCATGCGCGGCGGAGTCCGGGCGCAGGGCGAGACCGATCCCTGCGGAGAGGGACACCGCTCCGGTGGCGGCGAGCAGGGTGCGGCGGTTGAGGGCGGGTACGGCGGCGACAGAGCGTATGCGCGACATGGCGCGGTCTCCCCGAGTGCGAACGCGTCGGCAGTGGTCGCGGGGCGTTCGGCTGGCGAACTTCCCGCTCACACTGGATCGTTGGCACCGGGGATGACCTGCGCGTTAACTCGGCCGCAACGGCCAACGCCGATCACCGTACGTGGATCTTGGACCACCCTGCGCGTCCACGGACACCTCTCCGAACGGCCGGGAAGCGGTCACTCCTTGTTCACTTTTCGGGGTACTGAACCTGAATCCGGCCCGCCGTGGCGCTCACGTCACGGGTTGGCGGGCGAGTATTCGGGCGCCGACCAGCGCAGGGGGCTGGCCGTCGGCGACTCGATGACTTCCGTGAGCGTGAAGCGGACGGTCCGCTCACCGTCCGGCGCGTACTCCGTGCGGGCCTCGCCCGTCAGCTGGAGCGTCGTCCCCGTCCGCCAGTCCAGGAACAGCAGCCCGGCCCGCGAGTCCGCCGCCAGGTTGCCGAGGGTCAGGAACATCGAGTTCCCTGGGTAGTCGCGCCAGCGCAGCTCGTACGGTGATGCGACGTGGACGAAGCCAGGGTTGCCGCCCCGATGGCTCGCGTCCGCCCCGTGCGCGTGCACCGTGGCGAGGAAGAAGGTGTCGGCGGCCTCGATGAACTCCCGCTGAGAGGAGGAGAGTTCCGTGCCGCGCCGGGGTGCGTCCGGCGTGCGCGCGACGACCGTCTCGTAACTCTCCCTCTTCTGGAGGTACTTCGGGCAGTTGGCGAAGACCTGGTCGGCCTCGACCGCGAAGCCGCGGGGTGTCGGGCGGGCGCGGCCGTTGAGGCGCATACGGCGCCGGGTGCGCGGGTCGAGCGCGAGGGTGCCGACGGGGGTGCCGGGCACGGAGAGCGCGGGGGCGAGGGGGTCGGTCGGCGGGAGTTCGCGCGTGACCGAGATCTGGCGGGGGCCGGTGGCCCGTACGAAGCCGGGTGCGCCGGTGAGCAGCGAGGCCCAGACCGCGCCACCGCCCGGGGCGCCGACGCCATCAGGGACGTCGACACCGCCCGGTTCCGCGCCGCCGACGATCAGCATCGGCTGGAGTTCGAGGAAGGCGGCCGCCACCGGCCGGATGCCCTGCCCGATGGCCTGCCCCACGTGATCGGCGAGGTCGCGCACGCCGACCCGGTCCTGCACGGCGCGCGAGCCGGAGTGATACGTCACGACGCCATCTCCTCTCTACCTCTAGAACAAACCGCAGGTCGGCATCTCTAGAAGAAGCCGCAGGTCGGCGCGGATGCCGACGGTGCCGGCGCCTCCTCCACACCGCTCGGCGTGTAGATCTCCAGCCGCGTGCCGTCGGGGTCGTGGAAGAAGATCCCGCCCGACGCCGAGCCCTCGCGGTGGGCGACCACTCCCTCGTACGCGAACTCGACGCCATAAGCACGCAGGGCCGTCTCGTACTCCCTGACCTGCTCGACGGAGTCGACTTCGAGGGCGAGGTGGTGCAGGCCGGCGCGGGCGTGGTCGTACGAGCCCTGCGCCTGCTGCCAGAGCGTGAGCACCGGGCGGCCGTCTCCGCCGAGGGAGCCGAGGAACGCGTACCGCCGCTCCTCCTCCTTGCCCTCGCCGATCACCCCGAAGCCCAGGACATCGCGGTAGAAGGCGAGCGAGCGGTCGAGGTCGGTGACGTTCAGACCGATGTGGCCGGTGCGCGGAGTCATGACAGTCCCCTTTGTCGATCCTGTGGATATCTGTCCATGGCTGCCCCCAGTCGAGGGCTAACCTCTGTAATCGACATTAGAGGTTAGAATCGTGAAGCGCAACCGGTCACATACCCTTGAGCGGTTAGCAGCGAAGGGAGCCCCGCCATGCCCACCACCCCCGACCCGCGTCCGCTCACCGGGGAGCCGGTCGCGCTCGACCTGCTCAACACCCGCTGGATGCATGAAGGGGCCGTGCGGGATCTCCTGACGGACACCGAGGGGCTCGCGGTGTGGCTGGCGGCGAACGGGCTCGATTTCCCGGCCGACGACACCGTTCTGCGGCACGTGCTCCAGGCCCGGGACGCCCTGCGCGCCGCCGTCGACGGGCCGCCGGGAGAGGCGGGAGAGCGCGCACCTCTGGCCGACGCGGTCGCCGCGCGTGTCGACGCCGTCCTCGCCCACGGCCGCGTCCGGCTCACGCTGACCGCCCACGGCCCGGGCGAGACCCCCGAGTTCAGCGACCCCTCCTGGGGCCCGGCATGGCTGGCGGTCCGCAGCTATCTGGAGCTGCTGGACACCGCCCCGGACCGCATCCGCCGCTGCGCCCACGACGCGTGCATCCTGCACTTCTTCGACACCTCACGGAACGGCACCCGCCGCTGGTGCTCGATGGCGGCCTGCGGTAACCGCGCGAAGGCGTCCCGCCACTACGCGCGCACGAAAGAGAGTTAAGTCGACACATAGGGTTATCCCTATCGACCGACATCTCCCCCGATAGCCCGCTATCACCGGCGTGACGCATGGCGGAATTACGCCATGACTCCATCCCGCCTCGGTCAACTCTCCCCAAACAACTGCCCCTTAGGTAAAGCTGAGCGGTCATCCGGGTCCACATACCGGACTGACGCGATCGGGTCCCGAAATGACCGTCGGGGGCCGTTCGCTCCTCGCTCGTTCCTTTACCTACAAGGGATGCAGATGATCTCCGACCCTCAGCGCACTCCGATATCGGGCGCGAGACGCGTGGCCCGGATAGCCGTGGCCGCGGGCCTGGTGGCCGCGCTCTCCGCGGCCGGGCCGATACCCATGGCCTTCTCCGCGGACTCCGGCACTCCGGCGGCCGACCCGGGCACCAAGTCCGCGGCCGCCAAGCTCGGTTCGTCCGACGCCGACCTTCTCGCCGAGGCCAAGGCCAACGGCGACAAGAACGTCACGATGATGATCGCCACCGCTCCCGGCCAGACCGAGCAGGTCGCCAAGGAGCTGGACGCGGTCAAGGGCGGCTCCGTGGGCCGTACTTACGACAAGCTCGGTTACGTCAGGGCGACCGTCCCCACCGGCAGGGCCGACTCGGCCATCGCCGCCGCCGCGAAGCTTTCCTCGGTGCACGGGATCGACCTGCGCCAGGAGATCGCGCTGGACGACCCGACGCCGAGCGCCGACACGGCGAAGAGTGCCGCCAACGCCTCGACGGCCGCCGCCACTTACTCGGGCCCGTCCAAGAGCACGCCCGCCGAGAACCCGTACAACCCGTCCTTCGAGACCGGCGCCGTCGACTTCGTGAAGGACCACCCGAAGGCGGACGGCCGGGGCATCACCATCGGCATCCTCGACTCCGGTGTCGACCTGGGCCACCCCGCGCTCCAGAAGACCACCACCGGCGAGCGCAAGATCGTCGACTGGGTCACCTCGACCGACCCGATCCTGGACAGCGACGCGACCTGGCGCCCGATGGTCACCGCGGTGTCCGGGCCCACCTTCACATACAGCGGCAAGACCTGGACGGCGCCCGCCGGCTCGTACGAGATCAGCACCTTCCGGGAGTCCGCGACGACGGGCGGCGACGCCAAGGGTGACGCGAACCGCGACGGTGACACCACCGACGCGTGGGGCGTGCTCTACGACGCGACGGCCGGCACGGTCACCGTCGACCTGAACAACAACAACGACTTCAGCGACGACACGCCGATGAAGCCGTACAAGGACGGCTACCAGATCGGCTACTTCGGTACCGACGACCCGACGACCGACGTCGTCGAGCGCCAGCCGTTCGTCGTGGAGATCCGCAAGGACGTCCCGATGGACCCGTACGGCGGGTCCTGGGTCGGCAAGAAGGCCGACTTCGTCAACATCGGCGTCATCGAGTCCGAGCACGGCACGCACGTCGCGGGCATCACCTCCGCGAACGGCCTGTTCGGCGGCAAGATGAACGGCGCGGCCCCGG
This sequence comes from Streptomyces sp. NBC_00775, assembly GCF_036347135.1. Lineage (NCBI taxonomy): Bacteria > Bacillati > Actinomycetota > Actinomycetes > Kitasatosporales > Streptomycetaceae > Streptomyces > Streptomyces sp. NBC_00775. The sequence continues at coordinate 7,069,999 of NZ_CP108938.1, read as the reverse complement.
GCGCGAAGATCGTCTCGTCCCGCGCCTGCACCTGGACCGGCGGCTGCACCAACGTCGCGCTCACCGAGGGCATGATCGACCTCGTCGCCAACCGTGGCGTCGACATCGTCAACATGTCCATCGGCGGTCTGCCCGCGCTGAACGACGGCAACAACGCGCGCGCCGAGCTCTACACGCGTCTCATCGACACCTACGGTGTCCAGCTGGTGATCTCCGCGGGCAACTCCGGCCCCGGCGCCAACACCATCGGCGACCCCGGCCTGGCCGACAAGGTCATCTCGGTCGGCGCGGCCATCTCCAAGGAGACCTGGGCGTCCAACTACGGCTCGCAGGTGGAGAAGAAGTACGCGCTGCTGCCCTTCTCCTCGCGCGGCCCGCGTGAGGACGGCGGCTTCACGCCGACGCTGACCGCGCCCGGCGCCTCCATCAACTCCACCCAGACCTGGCTGCCGGGCTCCCCGGTCGCCGAGGCGGGCTACTCGCTGCCGGCCGGCTACTCGATGCTCCAGGGGACGTCGATGGCGTCGCCGCAGGCCGCGGGCGCGTCCGCGCTGCTGCTGAGCGCCGCCAAGCAGAAGGGCATCGCCCTCAGCCCGGCCACCCTGCGCACGGCCCTCACCTCGACCGCCGACCACATCAAGGGTGTGCAGGCGTACGAGGAGGGTGCGGGCCTCATCAACATCGTGGACGCCTGGGACTCCATCAAGGACGGCGCCACCGCCCACGACTACACCGTCAAGGCGCCGGTCGACACCGCGATCGACTACGCCCTGAAGACGCCGGGCTTCGGCACGGGCCTGTACGACCGCGAGGGCGGGCTCAAGGCCGGTGACAAGAAGACGTACGACATCACCATCACGCGTACGTCCGGCGCCGACAAGGCGATCCGCCACGAGCTGTACTTCGAGAACAACGCCGCCGGCACCTTCCGGATCGTCGGCTCGGACGAGGTCAAGCTCCCGCTGAACCAGCCGGTGACGGTCAAGGTCCAGGCAGCCCCGAGGTCGGCCGGTCTCAAGAGCGCGATTCTTGAGGTCGACGACCCGAAGACCGAGGGCGTCGACAAGCAGATCCTGTCGACGGTCGTGGTCTCGGCTCCGGTCAAGTACACGTACTCCGCGTCGAGTTCGGTGCAGCGCAACAGCAGCCAGTCGTACTTCGTGACCGTCCCCGAGGGCGCCAAGTCCCTTGAGGTCGCGATCGGCGGGCTGGCGGACAAGAGCCAGACCCGGTTCATCGCGATCCACCCGTACGGCGTTCCGGTCGACAACACCGGCACCCCGTACTGCTACCCCAACTACCTCGACGGCAACGGCTGCAAGCCCGACGTGCGTTCGTACGCGGACCCGCAGGCCGGCGTCTGGGAGATCGAGGTCGAGTCGCGCCGTACGTCGCCGCTGCTCGACAACCCGTACAAGCTGGACGTCTCCGTGCTCGGCGCGGCCTTCGACCCGGCCGTCGTGACCGTCCCCGAGGCCAAGGTCGGCACCCCGGCCACCGCCTCCTGGAAGGTGACGAACAACTACGCGGCGATCGACGGCACCCTGAAGGGCGGCCCGCTCGGTTCCTCGCTGACCGCGCGTCCGACCATCGCCGACGGCGCCACGCAGACCACCACGGTCGAGGTGCCCGAGGGCGCCACGTCCCTGAACGTCGCCATCGGCAATGTCTCCGACACGGCCGCCGACCTCGACCTGACGGTGAAGAACGCCGCCGGGACCGTGGTCGGTACGTCCGCGGACGGTGACTCCGAGGAGGCCGTCTCCATCGCCTCGCCGGCCGCCGGCACGTACACCATCGAGGTCGCGGGCTACTCGGTCCCGTCGGGCTCGACCGCGTACGACTACCAGGACGTGTTCTTCTCGTCCGCGCTCGGCACGGTCACGGTCGACGAGTCCTCGCCGGTCAAGCTCGGCACTGGCGACTCGGCGACGGTCTCCGGCTCGGTCACCGCGGCGGCCGCGGCCCCCGCGGGACGCGAGTTCTTCGGCCAGGTCCAGCTGGTGAACGCGCGCGGCACGGTCGCGGGCCTCGGCAGCGTGAAGATCGAGAAGGTCACGCCGTAACCTCGTGACCTGTACGACAGCGGGGCGGGCGTCCGGACACCGGGCGCCCGCCCTTTCGCCTGTCCGGTCTCACTCTTCGCAGTGCAGACCACGTGACTGGGGCAGCGCGTCGACGATCCACCGCCGCTCGGCGGCGATGTCCTTCTTCCCCGTCACCCACTTGTCGGGGACCACCGCGTCGTGCCGGATGGCGACGAGGACCTGCTGTCCCTTGTGCGGGCGCGGGCCGACACCCTCGTCGAACAGGAAGGTGACCTGGGCCTTCCCCTGGGCCGGCTTGTAGGAGCGGGTCACGTCGAGGGTGATCCGGTCCTGATCGGCGCCGGGGAGCGGCTCGATCTCGGCGACCGTTCCCTCGACGACGAGCCGGGAGCAGGCGAGGTAGCCCGGGGCGCTGAGGGAGGCCCCCGCGCCGTCCTTCGCGTCCGCACCGGACGCCTTGGCGGAGTCGCTCGCCCCACCGGCCCCGCCCTGCACGATGAGCCAACCCATGCCGACGACCATCAGGGCGACGACGGCCGTGACGAGCGTCCCGACGGTGACCGCGAGGGCTCCGGGGTGCCGGGAGCGCTGCTTGGGGGCGGCTGCCGGACACCGGTTCCTGGGCTTCCTGGTCCCCCTGGACTTCCCGGTCCTCCTGCCCTTGCGGGACGGAGCCGCCTCGGTCGTCTCCGCACCGTCCGCCAACGCATCGCCGATGAGGGCAAGTTGCTCGCGCAGCAGGGTCAGGTCCGCCGCCGCCGACCGGTGCTCGGCCATGAACTCGGCGTCTTCGTGGGCCCCTTCGGGCAGTGGTTCGTCCGTGATCGCGGCCAGCAGCGCGTCCACACCTTCATACTCGGCCACGTCACACCACCTCGTCCTCGTGCAGGCGGGCGCGCAGGGCGCGGACCGCCGTGTGCAGCCTGCTCTTGACCGTGCCCTCCGGAATGCCGAGCTCCTCGGATATCCCGCGCACGGAAAGATCGGCGTAGAAACGCAGGACGAGGACCTGGCGCTGGGTGTCGGGCAGTTCGTCCAGCCCCTGGGCGACGGCCAGCGAGAGCACGCTGGAGTCCTCGTCGGAGGGGTGCTCCAACTGCCGTAGCGAGGCCAGGCGTTCGCCGAGCCGCTCCTGGCGGCGCTTGGCCCGGTGCCAGTCCATCGCCAGGTTCGAGGCGACGACCGCCGCCCACGCGGACACGTCGCGCGGCGCCTCGTCCCCCTTGGCCGTGCGCTCCAGCAACCGCAGGCGGACCTGCTGCACCCCGTCCGGCAGGTCCGCCTGCGGTACGCCGCCGAGCGCGAGCACCGCCCGCACCCGGCGTTCCTGGGCCGCGTCCAGGGGGTCGTCCACCCCCTGTGCGCGGCGGCCTGTTCTGCGCAGCACAAGCCACCCCTCCCCTCCCGCGTTTCCTCTACGACGCGGCGGCGCGCCAAAACGTTCGGCCCGGGTCGAGGGACTTTTCACGGACCCCCGACCTCCGCTTTCAACTCATCTTCCCTCCCCCTCTCATCCCCCTCCGCTCTCATCTCCCTCTCATCGACTTCACATCATCTTCACTGCCACCATGTGTCCCATGACGATCATCACGAAGGGGGCCAACACCCCTGTTCCCGCAGGGCTGTTGCGTGTCGCTGTCTGCCGACGGAACGTTCCGGGGACTCCGTCCGTGGACGCCTCGGCGCTGCTGCTCGACGCGGCCGGCAAGGTACGCGGCGACGCCGACCTCGTCTTCTACAACCAGCCGGCGCACCCCTCGGGCGCCGTACGGCACATCGGGACCGCCGAGGGCGACGGGCAGCTCGCGGAGTGGCTGGAGCTGGACCTGCCCCGGGTCGAGCCCGCCGTGCAGCGGGTGCTGATAGGGGGGTCCTGCGACGGCGGGACCTTCGGCGCCGTACCCGGGCTCGCCGTGCAGGCGCTCAACGGCGACGGGACGGTGGTGGCGCACTACGAGGTGACCGACGCGTCGAGCGAGACCGCCTTCGTGCTGGGCGAGTTCTACCGGCGCAACGGGGAGTGGAAGTTCCGGGCGGTGGGGCAGGGGTACGCGTCCGGGCTCGCGGGGCTGGCGACGGACTTCGGGATCGCGGTGGAGGAACCGGCGGAGCCCGCGCCACTGAACGCCGTGCCCGCGACGACGGCGGGGCCGGTACCGCTGGACGCCGTGCCCGCGAAGACGGCGGAACCGGTGCCGACGGGACCGGTGCCGGCGGACGCCGTGCGGCCGGTGCCGCAGGACGCCGCCCCGTTCCCGTTCGGGCCCGGGTTCGAGCCCGTCGTGCAGCGCGGCCGTGGTCAGGGCGTCATCACCGTCGGCGGATCCGTCCCTCCCGGCCCCGTGATCGTCGAGGCCTGGCACGAGGGCGAGGGCTACGTCTACGCGTACACGCTCACCAAGCGCAACAAGGACGACAAGCTCGTCTTCAACAACACCATGACCGACTTCCGCGGCCGCGCGCTCGCCTTCCAGGACGACGACCGGCGGCTCCGGCTGCGGGTCACCGGCGACAACGACTGGACCGTGTCCGTCCAGCCGCTGTCGGTGGCACGCCACCTCACCGGCACCGTGCAGGGACTCGGCCCCGAAGTGCTCGTCTACACGGGTACGGAGGCCGACGTCGACGCGGAGTTCTCCGGCGGCGACGACGGCGACAGCTCGTTCGTGGTCTGGAGCGTGGACGCGCACAACCTCCGTGGTCACCAGGACCTGGTCTTCAACGACACCGGGCGGCTGCGGCAGACCGCGCCCCTCCCCGGGGGCCCGCTCCTGCTGCTCGTCGAGGCCGACGGCCCCTGGCAGCTCACCGCCCGCCCCCTGCCCGCCATCGATCCCGGCCCGGCCCAGGCGTCCGAGCCGCCCGCCGTCGTCGTACCCGAGACACGGTCCGTCCAGCCGTACGCGAGTGGCAGCGACGGCGTGAGCAAGGACGAGCGCCCGGCGAAGGGCCTCCTCGGCCGCTTGGGCCGTACCAAGGACCAGGCCGAGCACTCGGGCCGCGGCGCGAAGACGGTCACGCTGGCCAACCCCGAGCCGGGGCGGCCCGCGATCCTCGAGTACTCGATCAAGGACGATGACGGGTACAGCAGCTACCGGATCGAGCTGCTGGACGAGTACGACGACACCGAGAAGTTCATGGAGTCGTCCACGCACGGAACGCACGGTCGCGTCCTCCTGTTCGGCAAGGGCGAGAGCGAGGTCCGGCTGCGGCTGGAGCGGGTGGGCTCGTGGAGCCTGCGTCTGCTGCCCGTCGAGGAGGCGACACCGCTGACCGGGAAGGCGGAGGGCAAGGGCAGCACGGTGTTCCGCTACACCGGTCCGCCCGCGGTGCAGTCCCTGCGCCGTCTCACCCGGGACGACGACTGGCTGGACACCTGGACCGTCCAGGCGGACGGCAAGAAGTCGATCAGCGCGAGCACCGCGGGGCGGCGCCGGCCCGTCGTCGGTCCCCTGCGGGTGTCGGCGGACGGATACTGCTACCTCGTGGTCACCGCCCGCCACTCGACCGGCTGGCAGATCGAGACGGCCGCCCTGGACACCGTGCCCGCGTTCGACGGCAAGGTGTCGGGACAGGGCTACGCGGTCGTACGCCACACCGGCCCGGCGGCCGAGATGATGGTCCGGTACGAAGCGCGCGGCATGATCGACCTCATCGCGCTCTGGGAACTCGACGACCGCCTCGAACCGATACGGCGGATCAGCATGGCCGTCGGTCTCCAGCCCATACCGCAGGGCCTCGTCCAGGTCAGATGCGGCGGCGGCAAGTGGAGCATCGAGGCGCGCGGCTGATTTCCGCCGCACGCGCCCCGTCCTCCGGCCCGGAGTCGTACGTCACACCGCTCCGGGCCGCGGAACGGCACCCGCCGTACGGCTTGCGGTCCGGGGCGGGCGGCGGGCGGGTTTCTTCGGACCGGCGGGAGTCGTCGCCGGACGATCGGAACGGGACCGGCCTCCCCCCGCGTCCCACTCCTCGGGCCGCGCCGCGAAAGAATTGGACACGCGGGCCGGGGTCGGACGCATCATGGAAACGCTGGACCACGTAAAACGCACGCAAAGGGAGTCGCCGTGAAGGTCGGAATCGTCGGAGCCACCGGTCAGGTCGGGACAGTCATGCGCAGGATCCTGGTCGAGCGGGACTTCCCGGTCACCGAGCTGCGCCTGTTCGCCTCGGCCCGCTCGGCCGGGACGGTGCTCGACGGCGTGACGGTGGAGGACGCGTCGACGGCCGACTACTCCGGCCTGGACATCGTCCTCTTCTCGGCGGGCGGCGCGACGTCGAAGGCGCTGGCCGAAAAGGTCGCCTCGCAGGGCGCGGTCGTGATCGACAACTCGTCGGCCTGGCGCAAGGACCCCGAGGTCCCCCTCGTCGTCTCCGAGGTGAACCCGCACGCGATCGCCGACCGGCCCAAGGGCATCATCGCGAACCCGAACTGCACCACGATGGCCGCGATGCCGGTCCTCAAGCCGCTGCACGAGGAGGCGGGACTGGATGCGCTGGTCGTCGCCACCTACCAGGCGGTCTCCGGCTCCGGTGTCGCCGGCGTGGCCGAGCTGCACGGTCAGGCGCTGAAGGTCGTCGCCGACGCTGACAAGCTGACCCACGACGGTGCGGCGGTCGACTTCCCCGAGCCGCAGGTCTACAAGCGCCCCATCGCCTTCAACGTGATCCCGCTCGCCGGTTCCATCGTCGACGACGGTCTGAACGAGACGGACGAGGAGCAGAAGCTCCGCAACGAGTCCCGCAAGATCCTGGAGATCCCCGGTCTGAAGGTCTCCGGCACCTGCGTCCGCGTGCCGGTCTTCTCCGGCCACTCCCTCCAGGTGAACGCCCGCTTCGCCCGTCCGCTCTCGGCCGAGCGTGCCACGGAGCTCCTCGCCGGCGCCCCCGGCGTGATCCTCTCCGACATCCCGACGCCTCTCCAGGCCGCCGGCAAGGACGCCTCGTACGTCGGCCGCATCCGCACCGACGAGACCGTCGAGCACGGCCTCGCCCTCTTCATCTCCAACGACAACCTCCGCAAGGGCGCCGCGCTGAACGCCGTCCAGATCGCGGAACTGGTAGCAGCCGAGCTCAAGGGCTGACCTACCCGTCCCATCCCGTACCTGGGGGCTGCGCCCCCAGACCCCCTGGGTTGTGTGTCGGGTGCGGGTGGGTGGGGGCTGGTCCAAAAGATTGCGCAGTTCCCCGCGCCCCTTAAGGGGCGCGGGGAACTGCGCGAGTAACCCCCACCCACCGCAGCCAAAGAACCGGCCCACGGGGTCTGGGGCGGAGCCCCAGAAGGATGGGACGGGTAGGGGCGGCGGGGGCGAGAAACCGGATAGCGTCGCGGCGTCCCCGAGTGACGTAATCCCGGAGGGTCCCCGTGGTCGTGGATGTCGCGTGCCGGAGTTGTGGGAAGCCGCTGCCCGGCCGGGAGGGCCGGAAGGGCCGGAGCTCGGTGTACTGCTCCGCCGCCTGCCGGCAGAAGGCGTACCGGGAGCGACAGACGGCCCCCACGGACACCGTGCAGGGCCTCATCGACGACGTCGGCCGACAGGTCGAGGCACTGGTGCCGCAGCCACCGTCCGTCTTCTACTCCGGGGTGAACGAGCTCGCCTCCTCCGTCGGGCGCCTGCGCCGCATCGCCCGCGTCGCACGCGACACCGCGAACGAAGACCGGGAGGGCCGGGAGGGCCGGCAGACTTCCGTCACGAAAGCTCCCGTTACGGAAGCGCCCGTCACGAAAGCCCCCGTTACGGAAGTCGCCCTCGGCGAAAGCGACTTCGCCGCGCTCGTCGAGTCGTACCGGAGCGAGCTGCGCGTCCACTGCTACCGCATGTCCGGCTCGTACGACGACGCCGAGGACCTCGTACAGGAGACGTTCCTGCGGGCCTGGCGGGCACGGGACGGCTTCGGCGGGCGGGCGAGTCCGCGGACGTGGCTGTACCGCATCGCCACCAACACCTGCCTGGACTTCCAGCGTCGCACCGCACGCCGCCCCCAGCGCTACGAGCCGCTGCCCGGCATGAACCACGGCACCGGCACCGAACCCCCGGCCCGCATCACGTGGCTCCAGCCGTACCCCGACGAGGACCTGCCCTCCGCGGAGGACCAGCCGGACGCCCGCGCCGTCTCGCGGGAGACCCTGGAGCTCGTCTTCCTCGCCGCCATCCAGCATCTGCCGCCCCGCCAGCGCGCCGTCCTGGTCCTGCGCGACGTCCTCGGGCTCCCGGCCACGGAGACCGCCGAGGCGCTGGAGATGACGGTGGCCTCGGTCAACAGCGCGTTGCAGCGGGCCCGGCCCACCCTGCGCGACCATCTGCCCCGCCGCCGCGCCGACTGGACGACCGAGGCGGACGCCCGCGAACGCGAGGTCCTGCGGCGCTACATGGCCGCCGCGGAGCGCCTCGACCTCACGGAGGTCACCACCCTGCTCAGCGAGGACATCAAGCTCACGATGCCGCCGAACCCGTTCTGGTTCGTGGGCCGTGAGGCGCTCGTCGAGTTCCTGACCGTCAGCCTCGACCCCGCGTCCCCGATGTTCCTCGGCCACTGGCGCCACCTGCCCGCGCGCGCCAACGGGCAGCTCGCGGCGGGGGGTTACGTACGGCGCCCGGGTACGACCGTCTATCGCGCCCAGGTCCTCGACGTACTCCGCATCGAGGGCGACCGCATCGTGGAGATCACCTCTTTCGAACCGCACCTCTTCCCGGCGTTCGGCCTGCCACTGCGGCTCCCGGCCGACCGCCGACCGATGAGCGCCGGCCGATGAGTGAGGGAGGACTCGTACGTCTTCATGAGTGACACGTACGACCGACCGAACTTTTCACGGAGACAAGGAGAGCTCGTCATGCTGCTCACCGACAAGACCGCGGTCATCTACGGCGCCGGCGGATCCATCGGCGGCGCCGTCGCCCGTACCTTCGCCCGCGAGGGCGCCCGCGTGCACCTCGTGGGGCGTACGGCGGAGACGCTCGACGTGGTGGCCAAGGACATCGCGGCGGCGGGCGGGCACGCCGAGACCGCGGTGCTCGACGCCCTGGACGAGCGGGCGGTGGAGGCGCACATCGCGTCGCTGGACACCGTCGACGTCTCGTTCAACCTCGTCACGCGCGGCGACGTACAGGGCATGCCGCTGCTCGACATGCCCGTGGACGACTTCGTACGGCCCGTCGTGACCGCCGTCCACGCCCAGTTCATCACCGCCCGCGCAGCCGCCCGCCGCATGGCCGAGCGCGGCTCCGGCGTGATCCTCACGCTCAACAGCGGCTCGGCGCACGGCAGTCCGATGATGGGCGGTACGGGGCCCGCGGACGCGGCGATCGACACGCTGGTGCGGAACCTGGCGATGGAGCTGGGCCCGCGCGGGGTCCGGGCCGTGGGCCTGTGGGCGGCCGGGGTGCCCGAGACGCTGACCCGGGAGAAGCTCGCCGCGGTCGACAGCGGCATGGACCTCGATGACGCGGCCCTGCAAGGCCTGCTCGCCAACCTGGCGGGCATGCGCATGACCCGCCGCAACCCCACCCTCGCCGAGGTCGCCGCCACCGCCGCCTTCCTCGCCTCCGACCACGCCGGCGGAATCACCGGCACGTTCGTCAACGTCACGGGCGGGATGGTCCCCCACTGACCCTCCGCTCACGCCGGCCGCGCCACCATGTGCGGGCCCAGAGCACATGCACTCCGCCGAGCGCGACGACGACGGCCGTCGCGTCCAGGCGCTGCGCGGTCGAGTGGCCGGGGCCCAGGCGGGTCACCGCGCGGGCGAGGAGCGTGATGTCCGCGGGCAGGGTGACGGTGGCGAGGAACGCGAGACACAGCGCGGTGCCCACGACCAGCACCATGCTGTACGCGCGCACGGCCCGCCGCTCGTGGGCGGGCAACCCGCGGCTGGGGTCCACGGCAGTTGTCCGTCGGAACACGCGCCGGGCCGCGTACTTCGTGTACGCCACCCCGTCCCCGTACAGATCGCGGCAGCGCGTCACGTCCTGGAGCACGAAGTACAGGTCCGTGCGCATGAAGACCATGAGCTGGAAGGGGAGGGGGAGCAGGGCGAGGAGGGTGACGGCGGCGAGGATCCGCCGGGCCGTGCCGTCCGTGGCACCCGCGGTCAGGGCGGCCACGGACGCGACCGTCAGGTTGGTGGCGATCCCGGCGAGGTAGGCGGTCAACCGGTGGCGGCGCGGGGCGAGTTCGATGCCGCTGATGTCCGTCTGCATGACCAGGAACTGCAGCCGGGTGCCCAGGCGCATCCGGCCGGCCACCCCCGTCGCGCGGGCGGCCACCAGATGCGCGCACTCGTGGAGCAGCAGCAGCGTCCAGCCCACGCCCGCGCCGAGCGCGATCACCGCGCTGCCGTGCGGGCTCCAGAGGAGGGTGCGGTAGCCGAGCGGTACGGGCGGGCGGGTGAGCAGGGCCGCCGCGATGAGCAGGCCGATGAGGACCGGGACGACGGGGCTCAGTACCCAGCGCACATGCCGGGGCCGGATCCGGGCGAACGTCGGTTTCGGCGGGGCGGGTTGCGAAACCTCCCGACCGTCCACCTCCGCGACGAACCCGAGCCCCAGCAGTGCCTCCACGAAGTCCGGTACGTCGATGTCGTCGCCGGTGGCCTCCCGCAGCCGCTCCCCGACCTCGGCGGCGCTCAGCCCCTGCCCGAGCAGGTCCAACGCCTGCTTGCCGATCTCGGGCAGGGCGACGAACTGGCCGGTCGCCATCCGTCCGACGATCCATTCGTCGCCGTCGGGGCGGGAGTCGAGCGCGTGGAGGCGTACACGGTTCACGTGCGCGCCCCGTCCGCCCGTTCACCGCACGCCGGGCAGTCCAGGTGCCGTGGGGTGCGCTGATGCACCGGATCGCCCGGCAGCATCAGGTTCACTCCGAAGCGGAAGCCTGGGTCGAGGGCCGGGGCGCCGGTCAGCAGGGCGAGGGCCGCGTGCGCGAGGAGGCCGCCGGAGAGCCCGGCGGTGACCGCGCTCGCCGGGTTCCACGGCATGCGCGGGGAGGCGACCTCCGGGTCCTGGCCGGGCGCGAGGCGCAGATCGCGGCGGGCGGCCTCCCCGGCCCGCAGGCACTCCCAGCAGGCGCCCCGGCCGGGCACGTACACGCCCGCGGTCACCAGGGGGCCGCGGTAACCGGCGTCCGCCCAGGGGAGGTTCGCGGCCAGGCAGACCCGGTTCGCCCAGCGGCGGATGGCGTCGGGACGGTCGGCGGCGAGGACGAGGAGGTCGTAGGCGGCGGCCCCGCCCCCGTCGTCCCGCCCTGTGCCCACCCGTCCCGCCAAGTCCCCTCCCCCGCCCTCGACTTCGCTCCCCGCACCCACCAGCTCCGCCAGGTCCCCCGGCCCCCGCACCTCCCGCCGCTCCCCCGTGACCGTCACGTCCGAGTTCAGCGCCCGTAGCGTGGCCACCGCCGCCTCCACCTTCGGGCGGCCGATGTCGGACTCGCGGAACAGGGGCTGGCGGTTGAGGTTCGAGAGCTCCACGACGTCGGGGTCCACGCAGTGCAGATGGCCGACGCCGGAGGCGACCAGGCTCTGTGCGGCGTAGCCTCCCGTGCCGCCGACGCCGATCAGCAGCACGCGGGCCCGGCGCAGCCGGAGTTGGGCGTCCCACGGGCTGGTGCGGGGGCCGAGGTCCATCCAGCGCAACAGGGGCACCCCGCGGCTGTAGCGGATCCGCTCCCGCTCGGGCACCGGCACGGTCGCTCCCGCGTCGTCCACGAACCCGGCGGCGAGCAGGTCGGCCATCGCCTGGCGGGCGTCCTCGCCGGGGAGTCCGGGGTGGGCCCGGAGCACCTCGTCGACCACCCCGGAGGGTCCCCGTGTGCCGTCCATCGCCTCGACCAGTGTCCAGACCCAGCCCTGCGGGTCCGCGATCTCGGCGCCGATGCCGTGGATGACGCTGCCGATGCGGACGTTGCCGTCGACCGTGCGGTAGGCGCGGTGCTCGGGCTTGATCCGGGGCCTGCCGAGCGCTTCGACCGTCACCGTTACTGTCTCCGTCACCGGGGCCCCTCCCTATTACAGGAACATGCCTTGACACTCTGGTCCCACGAGTCGAGCCTTGACAAGACGCGGTCGGCGATCGCGTCCTGACGCTCAACACCCTTACGTGGGAAAGGAGTTGGCGTGCCCACCAAGATCGTGATCCGTCCCTTGGACAAGAAAGAGACGACCGGCGACAGCAGCGGCGGCAACGGCGGCTGACCGAGAGGAGCCCAGCCATGGCCACCAAAATTGTGATCCGCCCGCTGGACAGGAAAGAGACCACCGGCGACAGCAGCGGCCCCAGCGGCGGCTGACCGAGAGGAGTCCACATGCCCGCCAAGATCGTGATTCGCCCGCTGGACAAGAAAGAGACCACTGGGGACAGTAATTCCTCGGGTGCCTGAGTAACGTCTGAGCGGAGGACCAGCGTGCGGACACCGCTCCATCCGGTCCTGCCGACCGTCGACGAACTGGAGCGGCGGGCCCGCGCGCTGGTCACCGCGGCACCCGGGGTGCTGCGACTGCGCTCCGTCGGCGAGAGCCGGGCCGGGCGTCCGCTGTGGCTGCTGTCCGCCGGGCGAGGGGACCGGCAGATCCTCACCGTCGCCGGCGCGCACGCCAACGAACCCGTGGGCGGGGCCTCCGCACTCCGCCTCGCCAGGCTGTTCGCGCACCGGCCGGAGGCGCTCGAACGGCTCGGCTGCACCTGGCACTTCCTGCTCTGCCTCGACCCGGACGGGGCCCGCCTCGCGCACGGCTGGACGCCGGAGGAGCCGGAACCGTCCCTGGAGGAGTGTCACCGGCACTTCTACCGGCCCTCGTTCGCCCGTCAGCCGGAGTCGCTGCCCGCGCCCGGCGAGGAACGGGCGCCGCTCCCCGAGTCGGCGGCGCTCGTGCGGCTGCTCGACGAGCTGCGGCCGGTGGCGCAGTTCACCTTGCACGGGATCGAGGTCGGCGGCGCCTTCGTGATGCTGACGAGGAAGGTGCCCGGCGTCGCCCGCGCCTTCAGGGAGACGGCGGCGCGGCTGCGTATCCCCCTCGACCGCCACCCCGGCGACGGCCCCGACTGGCACCTCGACCCGCCCGGTGTCCTGGTGCTCCCCGGTGACCATGGCACGGGGGAACGCGACCCGAGCGGCTTCGTCGCCGAGAGCACCTGGCTGTACCCCCGCCGGTACGGCACCCTGACCGCCCTGGTCGAGACGCCCGCCTGGTGCGCGCCCGCGGTGAGCGACGCGCGGCCCGCCGCCGCCCCGGAACGGGAGATCGCGCGGGTGGGCGAGGTGCTGCTGGGGCAGACCCGGGAGCTCATGGCCGTGCTCGACGGGTGCGAGGGTGCGGTCGCCGCCGTGCCCGAGGAGCTGGCCCCCCTGCGCGACGCCGCGCGCGAACTCATCGACGTGGCACCGTCGATCGTCGACAGCTGGGCCTCGGAGGAACAGAGCGCGTACCGGGGCCACTTCGCGACCCTCGGCATCTCCGCGCGCCGTATCCCGCTGCGCGCGGCGGCCATGCTGCGCCGGGCCCTCGCCCGCACCGACCCCGAGGCCGCCGACACCCTCGCGAACGTGGTGCGCGAGTGGTGCCGGGAGCTGGAGAAGGCGTACGACCTTCGGTGGGTGCCCGTCTCCGCGCAGACCGGGCTGCACGTACGGACGATGATCGACACCGCCCGCCTGGTGTGTGCGGCGGGCGGGTGACCGATCCGGTCGCCCGCCCGCCGCAGCCACCGCTTAGGCGTTCGCCGCCCGCGCGTCGGCCGCCTGCGCCTTCAGTGCCCGCTCGACGCCCGAGCGGGACTCCGAGATCAGGCGCCGCAGGGCCGCGTTGGGCTCGGCGGAGGCCAGCCACGTGTCCGTCTTGGCGAGGGTCTCCTCGGAGACCTGGATCGACGGGTAGAGGCCGACGGCGATCTGCTGGGCGATCTCGTGCGAGCGGGAGTCCCAGAGTTCCTTGACCACGGCGAAGAACTTGTCCGTGTACGGGGCGAGCAGCTCGCGCTGGCCGGTCTGCACGAAGCCGCCGATCACCGCTTCCTGCACGGCGTTCGGGAGCTTGTCGGACTCCACGACCGAGGCCCAGGCCTCCGTCTTCGCCTCCTCGGTGGGACGGGCCGCACGGGCCGTGGCCGCGTGCCGCTCACCCGCCGCCGTCTTGTCGCGCTCGTACTCGGCGGCGATCTCCGCGTCGTCGAAGCGTCCGACCGCCGCGAGCCGCTCCACGAACGCCCAGCGCAGCTCGGTGTCGACGGCCAGGCCCTCGATGGTCTCGCGGCCTTCCAGCAGCGCCTCCAGGAGGTCCAGCTGCTCCGGCGTACGGGCGGTCGCCGCGAAGGCGCGCGCCCAGGCCAGCTGGTGGTCGCCGGCGGGCTCGGCCGTGCGCAGGTGCGCGAGCGTCGCGTCCGTCCAGCGGGTCAGCAGGGCCTCGCGGGCGGTCGGGTCGGCGTACAGCTCGATCGCCAGCTTGACCTGGCGCTGGAGCGACTGCACGACACCGATGTCCGACTCCTTGCCGATGCCGGACAGGACGAGGGACAGGTAGTCGCGGGTGGCCAGCTCGGCGTCGCGGGTCATGTCCCAGGCCGAGGCCCAGCACAGGGCGCGCGGGAGGGAGGACTGGAAGTCGCCGAGGTGCTCCGTCACGAAGGCCAGCGAGGCCTCGTCCAGGCGGACCTTGGCGTACGACAGGTCGTCGTCGTTGAGCAGGATCACGTTCGGACGGCGCTTGCCGACCAGCTGCGGTACGGCGGTCAGCTCGCCGTCCACGTCCAGCTCCAGGCGCTCGTCGCGGACCAGCTTGCCGCTGTCGTCGTCGAGGTCGTACAGGCCGACCGCGATGCGGTGCGGGCGGAGTGTCGGCTCGCCCTTGGCGCCGGTGGGCAGGGCCGGGGCCTCCTGGCGGATCGCGAAGGCCGTGATCACGCCGTTCGCGTCCGTCTCGATCTCCGGGCGCAGGATGTTGATGCCGGCGGTCTGCAGCCACTTCTGGGACCAGGTGCCGAGGTCACGGCCCGAGGTCTCCTCCAGGGCGCCCAGCAGGTCGGACAGGCGCGTGTTGCCGTACGCGTGCGCCTTGAAGTACGCCTGCACGCCCTTGAAGAACTCGTCCATGCCGACGTACGCGACGAGCTGCTTGAGGACCGAGGCCCCCTTCGCGTACGTGATGCCGTCGAAGTTGACGAGCACGTCGTCCAGGTCGCGGATCTCGGCCATGATCGGGTGCGTCGACGGGAGCTGGTCCTGCCGGTACGCCCAGGTCTTCATGGAGTTGGCGAACGTGGTCCAGGAGTGCGGCCAGCGCGAGTCCGGGGCGTACGCCTGACAGGCGATGGACGTGTAGGTGGCGAACGACTCGTTCAGCCACAGGTCGTTCCACCACTCCATGGTCACGAGGTCGCCGAACCACATGTGGGCGAGCTCGTGCAGGATCGTCTCGGCGCGCACCTCGTACGCGGCGTCGGTCACCTTGGACCGGAACACGTACTGGTCCCGGATCGTCACCGCGCCCGCGTTCTCCATCGCGCCCGCGTTGAACTCCGGCACGAAGAGCTGGTCGTACTTCTTGAACGGGTACGCGTAGTCGAACTTCTCCTGGAACCAGTCGAAGCCCTGCCGGGTGACCTCGAAGATCGCGTCCGAGTCGAGGAACTCGGCGAGCGAGGGACGGCAGTAGATGCCGAGCGGGACGGACTGCCCGTCCTTCTCGTACACGCTGTGCACGGAGTGGTACGGGCCGACGATCAGCGCGGTGATGTAGGTCGAGATCCGCGGCGTCGGCTCGAAGGCCCATACGTTGGGAAGCGAGGCCTTGGGCTCCGGCGTCGGCGAGTTGGAGATCACGGTCCAGCCGCTCGGCGCCTTCACGGTGAACTGGAAGGTGGCCTTCAGGTCGGGCTGCTCGAAGGACGCGAAGACGCGGCGGGCGTCCGGGACCTCGAACTGGGTGTACAGGTAGGCCTGCTGGTCGACCGGGTCGACGAACCGGTGCAGACCCTCACCGGTGTTGGTGTACGCGCAGTCCGCGACCACGCGGAGCACGTTGCGCCCCGCCAGCAGACCCGGGAGCGCGATCCGCGAGTCCTTGAAGACCTCGGCGGGGTCGAGCGCGTCACCGTTCAGGGTGACCTCGTGGACGGTCGGGGCCACCAGGTCGATGAAGGACTCCGCGCCGCTGTTCTCGACATCGAAGCGCACCGTGGTCACGGACCTGTAGGTGCCGCCCTCCTGCGCGCCGGAGAGGTCGAGATCGATCTCGTACGAGTCAACGGTGAGCAGCGATGCCCGCTGCTGCGCCTCTTCGCGGGTCAGGTTTGTGCCAGGCACGCGGTCATCTCCTCGTTATGTGTGGGTTGCGCCATCCTTCCACGGGACCTGCACGGAACGCGATGTCCGTTATCCGCCGGTGAACGGGCGGGGCGGGCGCGAGTCTGGACGTATGACGACGTACACGGCACACCCCATCGGGCCGACGGCCCTGAAGGAACTCCGCGACACCGACGACGCGGGCCGTCCGGCGGTCCCCTTCACCGACGACGAGGGCGGCGCCCCGCTCCGCTGCTGTCTGCGCCGCAGCGAGCCCGGGGAGCGGATCGCCCTGGTCTCGTACGCCCCGCTGCGCCGCTGGGCGGGCGAGACGGGCGCCGAGCCGGGCGCGTACGACGAGCAGGGGCCGGTGTTCGTCCACGCGGACGACTGCGCGGGCCCGGCCACGGGCGCGTACCCGTTCGCCGAGGGCGCCCGTCGCACGGTCCGGCGCTACTCGGCCGAGGGGCACATCCTGGGCGGACGTCTGGTGGAGGCCCCGGAGGCTGACCCCAGCCGGACCTTCGAGGACGCCCTGGCCGAGGCTTTCGACGAGGCCTTCGCCGACCCGGCGGTGGCGTTGGTGCACGTCAGGGCGGTGGAGTACGGGTGCTTCCTGTACGAGGTGCGCAGGCCGTAAGAGGTGCACCGGCCGTACGAGGTGCGCAGGCCGTAAGAGGTGCGCAGGCCCTGAGCTCAGCGGCCGAGCCCGCCCGCCGCCTCCCGGAGCGCCCCCAGGACGAATCCCACGGCGGCCCCTTCCTCCGCTCCCCTGCGCACCGCCGCGACCACATGCCGGTGCGGCCGCTCGCCCGCCAGTTCCCGCATCACCACCCCTTCGCGCCGTACGGCGGCCATGCGCGGCACCAGCGCGACGCCCATCCCCGCCTCGACCATCGCGAGGATCGCGGTCCATCCGGCCGCGGAGTGCCCCTGATGCGGGCTGAACCCGGCGGCCTCGCACGCCCCCCGTGTGATGTCCGACCAGGGCCCGCTCCCCCCGAAGATCCACGACTCGGCGGCGAAGTCGGCCAGCCGTACGACCGGGGCGGCGGCGAGCGCGTGCCCGTGCGGGAGGGCGAGGTCGAGCGGGTCGGCGAGCAGCGGGACCCGGGTGAAGCGGGGGTCGGCGGCGGACGGGGCGTGCGCGGCCAGCGACAGGGCGAGGTCCACCGCTCCGGCGCCGAGCAGCTCGTACGCCTCCGCCGCCTCGGCCTCCCGGACCTGTACGAAGATCCCGGGCCGTGTCGCGCGGAGCGCCCGCACGGCCGGTACGACGAGCGCGGGCACGGCGGTGGAGAAGGCGCCGACCCGCACCTCGCCGGCCTCCCCGTGGGTGTACGCGGCCAACTCGGCGTCGGCCCGCTCCAGTTGCTCGAACACGGCCGAGGCGTGCCGCAGCACGAGCTCAGCCGCGTCCGTGAGCCGTACGCGCCGCCCCTGCGCCTCCAGCAGGGTCACCCCGAGCTGTTTGGCGAGGTTCGTCAGCTGCTGCGACACGGCCGAGGGGGTCATCAGCAGCGCCTGGGCGGTGGCGGTGACGGTTCCGCGCTCGCGCAGCGTCCGCAGGATCTCCAGCTTCCTGATGTCCCACTTGTCGTACTCGGCCATGGCGGCAACCTATCCCGCCGGCTCGTGGGCGCCGTCCGGCGGTTCAGCGGGTCCTGGGGGCGGCGCCCAGGACCACTCCGCCCAGGATCAGGGCCATGCAGAGGAGTTGCGGCCAGGTCGTCCGCTCGCCGAGGAGGGCGTAGGACAGGGCGGCCACGAAGACCGGCTGGAGGTAGTAGACCGTTCCGGCGCGGGCCGCGCCGATGAGGGAGATGGCCTTGTTCCAGGCGAAGAAGGCGACCGCGGAGGAAGCGACCCCGACGTAGAGGAGGGGGCCGACGGTGGCGGGGGTGGGGGCGAAGGTCCCCTGGGCCGTCACGCTCAGCGCGTACGCCGGGAGCAGCATCGCCGTGCCCAGGGCGAAGGTGGTGAACAGGAAGGCAAGGCCGGTGAGTTCGGCGGGCCGCCTGCGCAGGAGCGCGCTGTACGACGCGAAGCAGGTCGCCGCCGCGATCATCCAGAGGTCGCCCGCGCTGAAGTCCCCCGACGCCGCCGACCCCTTGCCCACCAGGAGCACGACTCCCGCGCAGGCGATCAGCATCCCGGCGGTACGGCGCGCTCCGAGGCGTACGCCGCCGACCCGTTCGTACACCGCCATGAGGACCGGCGACGCGGCCATGATCATGCCCATGTTTCCGGCGGAGGTGGAGACGCCCGCCTGGTTGACCAGCGTGTTGTAGACGGTGACGCCGAGGAGGGCGGCGAGCAGGACATGGCCGAGGTGACGGCGTACGAGCGCCCGCTGCCGCCAGGCCTCGCGGGCCGCGAACGGGGTGACCGCCACGAGCGCGACGACCCAGCGCCAGAACGCCTGCTGGACGGGCGGCACGCTGTCGTGCAGGGCGCGCGCGGCGACGAAGCTGCCGGACCAGACGACCGTGGCGACGGCCGCGAGGGCGATACCGAGACCGGTGGCCCCCTTTCGCGCCGTCGTGCGGGTCACGCTGTGCGTACGCGTCCGGTCCAGGACTGCCACGGATATCCCTTGCCTCTCGGTAGTGGTCGGGGGAGCTGCCCGACTACCGTCGCAAGGCGGGAACTGTCACGTCCATCGAATCTTTTCGAGCATTCCTTTCAGCAGAACTGAACGATTCTGTCTTGGCGACGTCGACGGCGATGGCGGCGGTGGCGGTGGCGGTGGCGACGCTCACGGCCGTACGCGGCTTGAGCTGACCGAAGACCGTCGCCCCGAACGCCAGCGCCATACCCGCCACCTGCACCATCGTCAGCGTCTGCCCCAGAGCCGCCCAGCCGATGACGGCCGCGGTCAGCGGCGAGAGCGGGCCGAGGAAGGTGACCTGCGTGGCGGCCAGGCGGCCGATGCCGCGGAACCAGAGCCAGTACGCGACCGCCGTGTTCGCCAGCGCGAGGTAGAGGTAGCCGCCGACCGCCCGGCCGTCCAGCGCGGGCGGCGCACCCTCGACGAGGAGGGCGACCGGCGCGATCAGCAGTCCGCCGGCCGTCAGCTGCCAGGCGGTGAGCGCCAGCGGGCCGACCCCGTCCGGCCGCCCCCACCGCTTGGTGAGCACGGTGCCGGTGGACATCGAGGCGGTCGAGGCGAGCGCCGCGAGGACACCCACGAGGTCGAGCGCGCCGGCCGCCTTCAGTACGACGAGGCTGACCCCGAGGGCCGCGACGACACCCGTGAGGATCGTGCGGAGGGTCGGCCGGTCGCCGAGCAGCAGCACCGAGAGGCCCGCCACGAACAGCGGCCCGATCGAGCCGACCACCGCCGCCATTCCGCCGGGCAGCCGGTACGCGGAGAGGAACAGCAGCGGGAAGAAGGCACCGATGTTCAGCGCACCCAGCACCACCGCCTTCCCCCACCAGACGCCACGCGGCAGCACCCGCGCCAGCGCGAGGAGCAGCAGCCCCGCGGGCAGGGCACGCGTCACCGCCGTGAACAGGGGGCGGTCGGGCGGCAGGAACTCGGTGGTGACGGCGTAGGTGCTGCCCCAGGAGATGGGGGCGAGCGCGGTGAGGGCTATGAGGGCGGGGCGGGTGGAGCGCGTGGAGCGGGCGGGACGGTTCGCGGCCATGAGGGCACCCGATTCGAAGTGGGCCTGCGGAAGCGGAACGGCAAGAAGTAGGTCAGCAGGAAGTAGCTTACTTCTAAGCTACTTTTCGTCAAGCTACTTTCTTGCGGCCGACCGATCCGCGGCGGATACTCGCCCCCATGAGCACTCCCAAAGACCCCGTCGACGCGATCATCGGGCAGTGGGCCACGGTCCGGCCGGACCTCGACACCGCCGCGATGGAGGTCTTCGGCCGGATCTTCCGGCTCGCTCGCGCGATGGGCGACCGGATGGAGAAGGCGTACGCGCGCTACGGCATCTCGCGCGGGGAGTTCGACGTGCTGGCGACGCTGCGCCGCTCGGACGCCCCGTACGCGCTCTCACCCCGGCAGCTCTCGGCGACGCTCATGCTCACCACCGGCGGGATGACTGGGCGCCTGGACAAGCTGGAGCGGGCCGGACTGCTCCGCCGCTCACCCGATCCGCACGACCGTCGCGGGCTCCAGGTCACGCTCACCGACGAGGGTCTGCGGCTGATCGACGAGGCCGTCGGAGCGGGGCTCGCCGTCCAGACGGAGGCCCTCTCAGCCCTCGACGAGGACCAGGCCGGCCAACTCGCCGGTCTCCTGCGCCAGTTGCTGACCGGCGCCACCGACTAGCCGGCGCGCGCCCGACTCGCCCACCGCGGCGGCCAGCGCCGCCTCGACCGCCGCCGCGTCCGGGGTCTCCGCGGCCCAGGCCACATATCCGTCGGGCCGCACGAGCACGGTCGTACGCCGGTCGCTCGCCCAGCGCTCGACGGCGAGGCGGTCGGCGCGGTCCCCGGCGTCGTACGGCCGAGGGGCGATCAGTACGAACCTGCCGCCGCGCAGGGCCTCGTAGAGGCGGCCGCTCTTCAGGGCGACGTCCGGGACGCGGGTGCCGACCAGGCGGTGCGCGCCGCGCGGCGCCCCGTACGCGTACCCGATGCCCGTGATCTGGCCCGCGGCCTTGCGACGGGCGGGGCCGACGTGGTTGAGGAACGCGGTGAGCCCGGCGCGCAGCGCCAGCGTCCAGGGGTGCTTGGCCATCGCGAGCCGTACGATGCCGCCGCTGCTGCGCAGCACGGACTTGCCGACGGGGTGGCGCTCGGCCTGGTAGGTGTCCAACAGGGCGGTGTCCGCGTGCCCGTTGAGGACGGCCGCCAGCTTCCAGCCGAGGTTCGCCGCGTCCTGGAGACCGGTGTTCATGCCCTGGCCGCCGGCCGGGGTGTGGACGTGGGCGGCGTCCCCGGCGAGGAAGACGCGGCCGACACGGTAGGCGGGCGCCTGACGCTCGTCACTGTGGAAGCGGGACATCCAGCGGGCGTCGCGCATGCCGTAGTCGTGGCCGAGGGCGAGCCGGGCGATCTCCTTGACCTCGTCGAGTTCGAGCGGCTCGCTGTCGGGGACGTCGCGGCCGCGGTGCCAGCCGATCACCCGGTAGTAGCCGTCGCCGAAGGGCGCGATGAAGGCGAAGGCGTCGCCGACGGCGTTGGCGGTCAGCACCGACTCCGGCTCCTCGTCGAGCCGGACGTCCGCGAGGACGACGGACCGGATGACCGACTTGCCGGGGAACGGCAGCCCGACCGCCGCGCGCACCGCGCTGCGCATCCCGTCCGTCCCGACGACGTACGCGGCCCCCAGCGTCTCCGACTCGCCGTCCGCGCGCCGGACTTCGAGCGTCACCCCGTCCGCGTCCTGGCTCAGCCCGGTGACCTCACTCTCGTACCGGAACCGCACTCCGGCCTCTTCCGCCCGCCGCAGCAGCGCTTTCTCCACCTCGTACTGCGGGATGACGAGGAGGTGGTTGAAGCGGGAGGGGAGGGTGTCGAGCGCGAGGGCGAGTCCGCCGAAGAGACGGATGCGGTCGAGGGGCCGGCCGCCCAGCTCCAGGCCGTCGGCGAGACCGCGGGCGTCGAGCTGCTCCAAGGTGCGGGCGTGCAGGACGAAGGCGCGGGAGAGGTTGCTGATCTTGTGCGGGCGCTTCTCGACGAGGGTGACGGGGACACCGGCGGTGGCGAGGTCGCCGGCCAGCAGCAGCCCGGTGGGGCCGGAGCCGACGACGATGACGTCGCGGGGAGCGGTGGGGCCTGTGTTGCGCACGGTGCGGGTGGTGTGCATGTTGCCCGTGTTGCCGTTCATGGCGGCCTCCTGATGCCAACGCCTGCTGGTCAACGCCCGCCGGTCAACACTTGTTGGCCAACGCTTGTTTGCCAACATACGGTGACCTCGCTGGACTGTCAACACGTGTTGGCCTACGCTTGTTGGCATGGCAGTCAAGGAACACCAGCCCTCCGCCTCCGCCGCCGCGCCCCGCCGCTCCGACGCGACCCGCACCGCGATCCTCGCCGCGGCCCGCGAGCGCTTCGCGGCAGACGGCTACGAACGGGCCACCATCCGCGCCATCGCCAAGGACGCACGGATCGATCCGTCGATGGTCATGCGCTACTACGGCTCGAAGGAGGGGTTGTTCGCCGCTGTGCTCGACGTCGATCTGCGGATGCCCGATCCGGCGGGGCTCGACCGGCACGACATGGGCCGCGTCCTGGTGAGCCACTTCCTCGACCTCTGGGAGGAGAACGAGGTGCTCACCGCGATACTCCGGGTCGGCGTCACCAATCAGGCCGGCGCCGAGCGCATGCAGGCCATCTTCCGCGACCAGCTGGCGCCGTTCGCCGTGCGCGCCTGCCCCGACCCCGAGCAGGCTCCCGCACGGGCCGCGCTGTGCTCCTCACAGCTGCTCGGGCTGGCGCTCGCCCGCTACATCCTGCGGTTCGGGCCGGCCGTCGCGCTGAGCCGCGGGGAGATCGTGGCGTGGCTGGGCCCGACGGTGCAGCGGTATCTGACGGCGCCGAACCCGTAGAACGCGGGCACCCGCGCATTCACGGACCCGCGAAAACAGGTCGAGGGAGCCGGCGCACCCAGCGGGTGCACCGACTCCCTCGACCGGAAGAGTTGAGTGAGAGCGGAGCGGGATCAGCTCTGCTTCTGCTGATCGCGGGACTTGTCCAGGGCCATCACGAGGCCCGCGATGATCAGGAACAGCACGATCGGCATCACGACGTAGAGACCCAGCGTGTCGATCACGCTCAGGCCCGTGCCGGGGTCGTCACCGTCGTCGCGGGTCAGCGCGAGCGCGGGGGACGACATGAGCAGCATCATCAGCGTCGTACCGGCGGCCAAAGCGCCGGCGCGCAGGGCGTTCTTCTTGTCCACGGTGCAAACGTAGCGAACACCTGAATGAGTCGCGCGCCCGGGGTGCCGTACGGAGGTACTCAGCGCTCCGCGCGACCACCCCCGCGGTCCCCGCCGCCACGGTGCCCACCGCCCCCATCGCCCCCGGAACGCGCCCGCACCACCTCGATCAGCGCGTGCAGCCTGGGCGACGCGGCCAGTTCCTCCAGCGTCACCGGGCGGCCCTCGGCGTCCGCGACGGGCAGGCGCCAGTTGGGGTACTGGTCCCAGGTGCCGGGCAGATTCTGCGGGCGGCGGTCGCCGATCGCGTCCGGCAGCCAGACACCGATCATGCGGGCCGGGGTGCGCAGCAGGAACCGGTGCACGGCCTGGATCTCGGCCTCCTCCGACACCGCGGGACAGCCGCCGCTCGCGCAGTGCAGCAGCCCGAGCCGGGTGAGCAGCGTCAGCCACTCCCCCGTGTCCGCGGCGGCCGCGGCCCGTTCCTCCTCCAGGGATCCGGTCAACAGGCCCAGCCGGTCGCGGAGTTCGACATGGTCGCCGGTGAGCCGGGCCGCGGTGGGCGGCAGATCGTGGGTGGTGGCGGTGGCCAGGCAGTCGGCGCGCCAGCGCTCGGGGGGAAGGGGATGTCCGTCGCCGTCCCAGTCGCGTTCGAACCACAGCACCGAGGTGCCGAGCACCCCGCGCGCCTGGAGCGTCTCGCGCACACCCGGCTCCACCGTGCCGAGGTCCTCGCCGATCACCAGTGCCCCGGCCCGGGAGGCCTCCAGCGCCAGGATCGCGAGCATCGCCTCGGCGTCGTAACGGACGTACGCGCCCTCCGTGGGCGGCCGGCCCTGCGGGATCCACCAGAGCCGGAACAGGCCCATCACGTGGTCGATGCGCAGGGCGCCCGCGTGCCGGAAGAGGGCGCGCAGGAGACGGCGGTACGGGGCGTAGCCGGACGCGGCGAGCCGGTCCGGGCGCCAGGGCGGCAGGCCCCAGTCCTGGCCGCGCGCGTTGAAGGCGTCCGGGGGTGCGCCGACCGACATGCCCGCCGCGAAGTACTCCTGCTGCGCCCAGGCGTCGGCTCCGTCCGGATGCACCCCGACGGCGAGATCGTGTACGAGGCCCACGGCCATACCCGCGTCGCGCGCGGAGCGCTGGGCGGTGGCGAGCTGGGCGTCCGTGAGCCAGGCGAGCCAGGTGTGGAAGTCGACGCGGTCCATCAACTCGCCGCGGGCCCGGGCGGTTTCGGAGGAGCGGGGGTCGCGCAGGCCTTGGGGCCAGGTGTGCCAGTCGGATCCGTACACCTCGGCGAGCGCGCACCAGGTGGCGTGGTCCTCCAGGGCCTCGCCCTCCTCGGCGAGGAAGTCGGCGTACGCGGCTCGCCTGCCGGGCCCGAGGGGCACCGCGCGCACCACCTCCAGCGCCTCGCGCTTGAGCTCCCAGACGGCGTCTCGGTCGATCAACGCGCCTTTGTGCAGCACGGATTCACGCAGCCGCTCGGCACGCTCCAGCAGCGTACGCAGCCGGTCGGGCTCGTCGGCGTACGCGAACTCGGGGATGTCCTCGACCCGCAGATGCACCGGGTCGGCGAAGCGGCGGGAGGAGGGCCGGTACGGGGAGGGGTCGGTGGGGGCGCCGGGTACGGCCGCGTGCAACGGGTTGACCTGCACGAATCCGGCGCCGAGCGCCCGGCCCGCCCAGGCGGTCAGCTCACTGAGGTCGCCCAGGTCGCCCATGCCCCAGGAGCGGCGGGAGAGGAGGGAGTAGAGCTGGACGAGGAGGCCGTACGTGCGTCCGGGCGGCGTGGGCAGCCGGGCGGGGGCCACGACGAGGTGGGTGTCGGCGGTGCGGCCGTCGGGCGCGGTGGCGTGCAACGCGTGGACGCCGGGCGGGAGTTGTTCGGCCGAGGCGCGCGTCTCGCCCTGTTCGGTGGCGATACGGAGGCGGGTGCCGTCCGGCAGTCCGGCCAGCTCGGCCGGGACCTGGCCGCCCCAGCACACCACGGTCGCCGGCAGCAGCCGCTCCCGGGTCTCGGCCTCCCGTGCCGCGAGGGCGGCGCTCACGGCGTCCGGGGAGCTCGCGTCGACGCCGAGCGCGGCCAGGGTCGCGACGAGCGCGGTGTCGTCGGCCGCGACCGTACGGTCCGGGGAGGGGTTGTAGGAGCTGGCGACGCCGTGCAGTTCGGCGAGCCGGGACAAAGGGGTCTGGGGCGCCTGTGGCGTCGTCTGCGGGGGGTCGGCGGGCCGACGAGGTGCCATCTAGACCCCCGGAGCGACGCCGGTGGAGGTGGGCTCGCTCGTCAGGTGCGCGGCCTCGGCCAGCGGCGGCTCGCTGGTCAGCGGTCCGGCGTCGGGCAACGGAGGTTCGCTGGTCAGCGGCGCCTCCGCACAGGCGCCCTCCGCACTGAGCAGACACAGCTGGGCGCCCTCGGGCTCGACCGGCGACTCCGCCGCGCGTTTGGAGCGGGCCGAGAGAAGAAGGTGTCCCGATGCGGCCACGGGGGCCTCCTTGTCGAGTGCGTCGAGTGTCGAATGCGCGTTACCGCAGCCTTACCCAGCGGGCGCGACGGCAGACGTTTCCTGACGAACAACGTGCTCCTGGTCACATTCGGTTCCCCTTCGACAACCCCAGGCTGGGGCAGACAAAGCACTTCGGCCACCCTTGTCGACACCAGCCGTCGCGTTCGGCCGCGGAGTGAACCGATCGGCCCGAGGGGGTCGATAGACGGGGTGTGAGACTGTTCCGCCCCATGGGGGGCCACCGGGAGGACGACACGGACGCGGCGCTGCTGCGGGCCGTGGCGGACGGCGACTCGGCGGCGATGGCCGCACTGTACGACCGGCACGCCGGCTGGCTGCACCTGCGGCTGTCCCGGCGGTGCGCCGATCCCGAGGTGGTGCGCGAGGTGTTGCAGGACACCTTCGTGACCGTCTGGCGGTCGGCCGGCGCGCACCGGGGCGCGGAGGCCGGCGGCTGGCTGTGGACGATCGCGGCGCGGCGTCTGGTGGACGCGCGGCGGGTGCAGGAGCGGGCGGCGCGCGTGGAGTACGCGGCGCCGGCGCCCGAGCCCTCCGCGGAGGAGAGCGTGCTGACCGGGCTCGAGTACGGAGACGTGGGTTCGGCCCTGGACCGTATCTCTCCCGAACTGCGCGAGGTGCTGCGGGCCACGGTCGTCGACGGTCTGACCACGCGCGAGACCGCCCGTCTCCTCGGCATCCCGGAGGGCACGGTCAAGACCCGCGCCATGCGCGCCCGCGCCGAACTCCGCGCGGCCCTCGCCCATCTGAACCCGTCCCTGAACCCATCCCTGAGCGCACCCCTGAACGCATCCCTGAATTCAGCGCTCGGCCCCTACCTGAATCCGTCCTTGGCACCGTCCCCGCTGGGAGGTCCGGCATGACCGGCTGGCACGCCCCCGACGACCTCGTCACCCGCTATGCGGACGGCTCCCTCCCGGAGACGGACGCCTGGTCACTGGAGAAACACCTGGAGAGCTGCGGACCGTGCGCCGCACGGGTCTCGCACGCGGCCCGCGCCGGGGCGGCCGGGATGGTGCTCGCGGAGGTGCGGGACGCGGTCCTGCACGCGGTACGCGAACCGGCACCGGCCACCGCACGGGCCTCGGCTCCCGCACCCACCCGGATTCCGGCTCCCGCGCGAGCCGCCGGGGGACGGCTCACGCGGATCGTCTGGGCCGCCGGGCCCGCCCTGCGCGGGGCCTGGGCCGGAGCCGTGGTGCTGGTGGCCGTGGGGGCGGCCGCGCTCGCCTACGGGGGCGGGGCGGCCGGCGCGCGGCCGCTGCTGCTGGCCGTCGCGCCGGTCGTACCCGTGGCAGGCGTCGCCCTCTCGTACGGACGGCACGCCGATCCCCTGCACGAGATCGTCGCGACCTCCCCGTCCGGCGGACTGCGCCTTCTGCTGATGCGGACGGCCGCCGTGCTGGCGGTGAGCCTGCCGCTGCTGACGGTGGCGGGGCTGCTGCTCCCGCCCTCCGGCCCGCACCTGCCCGCGGCACCGGCGGCGGCCACCTGGCTGCTGCCCGGCCTTGCCCTGACGCTGGCCTCGCTCGTGCTGTCCGGGTACGTGGGCTGCCGTACCGCGACGGCGGTGGTCGGCGGCGGCTGGCTGCTCGCGCTCGCGGCCCCCGTCCTCACGGCCACCGGCACCGGCCTGACGGCCCGTCTCGTACAGCAGCTCTCCCTCTACTTCACCGGCGCCTCACCCCAGGCGGGCTGGGCGGCGGCTGCCGCGCTCTGCGCCCTCCTCCTCGCCGCGCGCCGTTCCGCGTACGACCGTCTGGAGACGATGTGAACATCCCTGGTACGACCGGCATGCCGGCCACGCACGGCGAAGACGGTCTCCGGACCGCCGCCATACGGATCTCCGGGCTGACCGTCCGGCACCGCAGGACCACCGCCCTGGACGCCGTCGACCTGGACTTCGGTCCCGGCGTCCACGGTCTGCTCGGCCCCAACGGCGCCGGCAAGACCTCGCTCATCCGCGTCCTCGCGACGGTCGCGGAGCCCACCGCGGGCCGGGTGGAGATGCTCGGCAGCGACCTCCGCGGCCACCGGGAGCGCGGCGCGGTCCGCCGGGAACTCGGCTATCTGCCACAGGACTTCGGGTACTACCCGGGCTTCACGGTGCGGGAATTCGTCGCCTACGTGGCGTGGCTGAAGGAACTGCCGGCGGTGGCCGCCTCCGCCGCGGTCGAACGCGCCGTGGCCCGGGTCGGCCTCGCCGACCGTATCGACGCGAAGGTCAAGACCCTGTCCGGCGGCATGATCCGCCGTGTCGGCATCGCCCAGGCCATCGTGAACGACCCCCGCCTCCTGCTCCT
This sequence comes from Streptomyces sp. NBC_00775, assembly GCF_036347135.1. Lineage (NCBI taxonomy): Bacteria > Bacillati > Actinomycetota > Actinomycetes > Kitasatosporales > Streptomycetaceae > Streptomyces > Streptomyces sp. NBC_00775. The sequence continues at coordinate 7,042,014 of NZ_CP108938.1, read as the reverse complement.
CGACGAACCCACCGCGGGCCTCGACCCGGAACAGCGCGTCGAGTTCCGCGCGTTGCTGCGGGAGCTGGGCGAGACCGCCACCGTGATCGTCTCCACCCACCTGGTGGAGGACGTGGCCGCGGCCTGCACGGACGTGACCCTGATCGAGACCGGCCGGGTCGCCTACCGCGGCACGCCCCGCTCGCTCGCCGCCCTCGGCGCGAACGGTCACGAGTCCGACGGCAACGCCATCGAGCGTGGTTACACGGCGGCCCTGCGCGGCCACCGCACGGCGGCGGCGGCGGGAGCCGGCCGATGAACGTACGTGTCCAGCCGAACGGAGACAGTCCGACCGGCGGCCGACCGGCCGACACCGGGACCCGCAGGGCCGACGACGGCCGTCAGCGGATCCCGCGCCCGCAGGCGCCGTCCGCTCCGAAACCCCGTCCCCGTTCCGCTCCCCACCCCTTCCGCGTCGAGGCCCTGCGCGGCTTCGCCCCCTGGGCGGGCGGAGGCCTGATCCTCGCTCTCGGGTGGGCTCTCGCCGCCACATCGACCCAGTGGCAGGGCAGTTGGGGCGGGATGACCGAAGAGCTGAACACCGCGGCCGGCATGATCGGCGTCCCGTTCGCGCTCGCCTCAGGTGCCTGGCAGGGCGGCCGGGAGCGCAGACGGGGGACGACGGAGCTGCTCGCGTCGACCGCTCGTACGCCGCTCGCCCAGCTCCTGACGGCCGTCCTGCCCCTCGCCTGCTGGCTGGCCGGGGCCTACCTGGTAGTGACCGCCGGAGCTGTGCTGGCCTGCGCGCCGTACGCGTCGGCGGGCGACCCGATGCCGCTCGTCCACGCGGCCACCGCCCTCTCGCTCGCCGCCTGTACGGTCCTCGGCCATACGGCGGGGCGGGTGGCGCCCTTCCGGCTGACCGCTCCCGTACTCGCCATCTGCGGATACGTCGCCGCCGGCACCCTCGGCAAACAGCCGTCCGGCCTCCGTTTCCTCGCACTCGCCCTGCTCCACGTCTTCGGTGACAGCGTCCTCCCCGTCTGGTGGTATCCGCTCCTGTCGGCCCTGTGGGCGGCCGGGCTGGCCACCGCCGCGCTCCTGGCCCATGCCGCGTACCGCAGGGCCACCGCGCTGCTGCCGCTCGCGGCCGCGCTCGCCACCGCCGTCCTCCTGGTGCAGACGGGCGACGGCCTGCTGCGCGACAACCCGCTCACCCACCGGCAGGTGTGCGACGAGTCGACCACCCCGAACATCTGCGTCAACGCCACCTATCCGGGCCTGCTGCCGGAGGTGACGCACGCACTGTCCGGTCTCACCGGCCGTCTGAAGGGCGTGCAGAACCTGCCGGCCCGCTACGAGGACCTCGGGCGCGACCCGCACAAGGACGAAGCACAGCTGCCGATCCTCACCCCGTTCGGCTGGAGCGTCGTCCGCGGCAAGGTGACCGACCCGGAGCAGTATGCGTGGGAGGCCGCCGGGGCGCTGGTCCACATCGACTGCGAGGATCTGCCGTCCCAGCGGATCCAGGTCACCGACGACGCCGTACTGCGCTGGCTGGCCCCTGATTCCGTGTCCAAGGAGATACGCGAGCAATCCGTGGCGCGGGCCCGACAGCGGGGTGAGACGAAGGAACTCGCGAGGTTCCGCGCGGAGGACAAGGCGTACGCGCACCTCACCGCCATGACCGACGACGAACGCCGCTCCTGGCTCAGCCGCTACTTCGCGACGGCCCAGAAGTGCGACCTGAAGGCGAGCGAGGTCCCGTCCCTGTGAATGCCGCACGGAGACTCAAGGTGAACGCCGTATCCGGCCCCGGGCCGGGCCCCCTCGTCCTCTACGCCCGCTCGCGCGCCGTCCCTGCGACTGTGGTGACCCTGGTCTGCGCCGCGCTCATCACCCTGTGGCTGGCGAGCCGCCCGGCCACGTACCTCGACCCGTACAGCAGGGTTCCGTTGCTCTCACTCGCCCCGCTGCTGGCCTCGACGGCGATCGGCGTGAGCCTCCACACGTACACGCGCGACCTGGACGACACCGCCGTACGCCCCTGGTGGCCGCGGCGCCTGGCCCACCTGCTGGTGCTGACCGCGCTCTCGGCGGTGCTGCTGGCCCTCGCCGTCCCCGGGCATGCCCAGGAGTTCGGCGCGGCGGCGATGGTCCGCAACACGTTGGGGGCCATCGGCATCACGGCGGCCTCGGCGGTGCTGCTCGGGGCCCGGCTGAGCTGGATGCCGACGACGCTGTATTTCAGCGCCGTGTTCCTCTCGGCCGCCTCGCCCCGTGTTGAGAAGGCGACGGTCCTGGCCTGGTTCATGCAGCCGGGTCCACAGCGCGGCGCCTGGGCCGTGGGCCTCGCACTCTTCGTGCTGGGCACGGCACTCTACGCAGCGCGCGGCTCCCGCCCCGAAGGACCCCGCGCCTGACGCGGGGTCGTACGGGTCCAGGCTGCGGCCAGGTACACAAAGGCCCGGATCGTCAGGCGGAGATGCCGTCGATCCGGGCCATCGCGTCGTCCGCGCCGTACGGCTGCAGGTAGGGCAGCCAGCGCGGGTCCCTATGCCCTGTTCCGATGATGCGCCACGCGAGCCCCGTCGGCGGGGCGGGTTTATGGCGCAGGCGCCAGCCGATCTCGACCAGGTGACGGTCGGCCTTGGTGTGGTTGCAGCGGCGGCATGACGCCACCACGTTTTCCCAGGCGTGCTGACCTCCGCGGGAGCGCGGGATGACGTGGTCGACGCTGGTTGCGACGCCACCGCAGTACATGCACCGGCCGCCGTCGCGAGCGAACAGAGCTCGCCTGGTCAGCGGAACGGGCCCCCGGTAAGGGACCCGCACGAACCTCTTCAGCCGGACCACGCTGGGTGCGGGGACAGTAACGGTTGCGCTGTGCATAAAGGCGCCGGATTCCTCGAGGCAGATGGCCTTGTTCTCGAGGACGAGGACGAGCGCGCGGCGGAGCGGTACGACGCCGAGCGGCTCGTACGACGCGTTGAGGACCAGGACATGCGGCACGGATGCCTCCTTGGGCGTCGGCGGCGCGTGGCTCGCGCCGGGACGATCTGTGGCCAGTGTCCCCGAATGCCTGGTGGAAGCGCCACCATGTCCCGGTAACGGGCTGGGAGTGTTTTCGACCACACCTTCTTCGTCCCCTTCTTCATCCCCAGGTGAGCACTGTCTCTCCCTCGAACATGGCGACGAGCCTCCCGCGTTGCCCCGTTAGTGTGGTGGGTCTGCCCGACCGGTGCCCCTCAATGTCCCCTGCCGCGGGCGGACCGCTACGCCTGGAGGTACCTGCCGTGTCCCTGCCCGTCCTATTGGCCACCGGTTCGACCCCGTCGCCGTCACCCTCGACGTCGACGGACCCGACGGTCGCCACGCTTCAGGACGCCCAGGAAAGTGCGACCAACGCCGCCAGCTGGATCGAGCAGAACTGGTCCACCTGGCTCAGCATCGGCCTGCGGGTCCTGCTGATCCTGGTGATCGCGGGTGTGCTGAGAGTGGTGGTGCGGCGGGCGATCACCAAGCTCATAGAACACATGAACCACACCGCGCAGGCCGTCGACGGCACCGCGCTCGGCGGTCTGCTGGTCAACGTCGAACGCCGCCGCCAGCGCTCCCAGGCCATCGGCTCGGTGCTGCGCTCGGTCGCGTCCTTCCTGATCATGGGCACCGCCGCGCTGATGATCCTCGGCACGTTCGAGATCAATCTGGCCCCGCTGCTCGCCTCCGCGGGTGTGGCCGGTGTCGCGATCGGTTTCGGCGCGCGCAACCTGGTCACCGACTTCCTCTCCGGCGTCTTCATGATCCTGGAGGACCAGTACGGCGTCGGCGACATGATCGACGCGGGCGTCGCCTCCGGCGAGGTCATCGAGGTCGGCCTGCGCGTCACGAAGCTGCGCGGCGACAACGGCGAGATCTGGTACGTCCGCAACGGCGAGGTCAAGCGCATCGGCAACCTCTCCCAGGGCTGGGCCACGGCCGGCGTCGACGTCACCGTCCGCGCCTCGGAGGACCTGGACCGCGTCCAGTCCGTCCTGAACGAGGTCGCCGAGACCATGAGCAAGGAAGAGCCCTGGAACGAGCGCCTCTGGGGCCCGATCGAGGTCCTCGGCCTGGACAGCGTCCTCCTCGACTCCATGGTCGTCCGCGTCTCGGCCAAGACGATGCCCGGCAAGGCCCTCTCCGTCGAGCGCGAGCTCCGCTGGCGCATCAAGCGCGCCTTCGACGCCGCGGACATCCGCATCGTCGGCGGCCCCGCCCCGGCGGAGGAGGAGGACCCGGCCCCGGACCCCACGGAGACCGTCGCGGCCCCGTCGGCCCTCGCGAACCCGGCGTCACCGCAGGTCGCGGCCACCGCACCGATCCCCGCGCCGAGCGCTCCGGCGAGCACGCCGAAGTAGCACGGTGTACGACGGAGGCGGCGCCCGGAGTGTCCGGGGCGCCGCCTCTTTCGTATGCGCGCCCCGGTGACCCCCGCCGTAACGGTTCAGCACGCTCGTTCGAGTGAACGCGTGCGGAATGCCGAGGTAGCAGGCGTGCGGCTACTCCATCGTTCTGCCGGGGCACCCGGCACGGGCGCCAAACCCATCGTGGAGCCGGTCATGAAGCCGAAGCAGGACCCCATCGATCTGCTGATCGCGTTCGAAGCGGCGTCTGAGGCACCGATTCGACCCGAGTGCGTCGAGGAGGCGGTCATCGTGCCGCCTCAGCCGAACCACAAGCACAACCACGGAGCTTTCGAGCTCGCCTTCCAGTTCCGCTCAGCCGGGCACCTGGTCGGCATGGGAAACGGCTACCGTGCCGCCCACAAGGACGGCACGACCAGGTCCCTGCTCATTCCGGATCTCTACGTCCTACGCCGCGAGCCGACCGAGCTCGACGAGTCGTATCTCAGGGCCCACAGTGTCTGGTACCCCATCGACATGATCGCCCTGGTCGGCGAAGTCACCTCCACCAACCACGAGACGGACACCGGCCAAGCTGCGCACCTACGCCGCCGCGGGCGTCCCCGTCTACGTTCTGATCAACCGCAACGCGAAGACGGCCCACTGCTACACCGACCCGGTCCTGCCCGGCGACGACCCCACGAAGGCGTTCTACGGCTCCGAGGCCAAGGTCGGCCTGGGCGGGCAGCTTCGCCTTCCGGACCCGTACCCGACGCTCGACACAGCCACCTTCCTTCAGCCGGTCCGCTCGTCCCCCGTGGCGAAGAACTTCCCCACATAGGCATCCGAGGGAAGGTCGCTCTCCCGCATGAGGGAGAAGACCTCGGCCCCCTCACCCGGTCCGCCGTCCATCCGGTACGCCTCGGCGAAGCCCGTGTACTCGGTGTCCTCCAGCGCCTCGCCGTACTCACGCGCCTCGGCCTCCGCGCGGGCGATGGCCTCGTCCGGCGAAGCGGCCGTCCACAGCGTCAACCGCTCCTCGAAGACGCCCAGTTCGCGATGGCGGAACACACATCGGACGCCGTACCACGATAGTTCAGCCACGGGACGCCCCGGAGGACTCCAGTCCCACGGTCCGGGCTATCTGGCAGACCGCGGCGAAGGAAGCCCCCTTGCCCAGCCCGGCGACTCCCAGGACACCTTCTCCGTCGTGGACGTCGAGGAGGACGTCACCCGCCGTCGCGTCGAAGGCCATCGACCCCCAGACGGACCGGTCCCCGCGCCCGGGGCGCCACCGGAAGTGGATCTCCTCGTGGCCTCGCTCGGCGACGAGGAACACCCGCTCCGACGCCTTCAGTTCGTCGCGGACCCGCTCCTGCCACCCGTCCGAGACGGGCACCGCGCGCAGCACATGCGTCTGCCGCTCGTCCAAGGCCCCGGCGGACAGTTCCACGCGGGCCGCACGGGCTCGCTTCCTCAGCACCAGCACCCCGAGGGCCGCCCCCGCGAGGCTCACGACCGTCCACGCGACCAGGGCGCCCGACGCCTCCTCGCCGGCGGCTCCCCAGGTGAACTCCTCGTCCAGGAGGGCGATGAGCACCTGGGTCACCGCCAACGGGACACATCTGACAGCGGCCGTGCGCCAGCACGCCATCAACAGCCTCATGAGCGAGCTCCCGCACAGACCATGTCGTAGGCCTCCCTGAACCAACGTTTCTTCGCGGGCTTGATGCCACACGCCAACGAGGCCTCATCGCTCCCGTACCAGGCCGTGACGCTGCCGTAGAGCGGCGCCGCCGACGCGCCCGATCCCGTCGCGCAGTCGAGGGCGAAGCTCGCCTCTACGACGTGCACACCATGGACTTCCAGGAACTGACGGGACCTCCCCTCCAGGTCCAGGAAGGTGGCCTCTTGCTTCCCCGGAACCGGTGCGGCCTTTCCGTTGTGCCAGAGGAGCCACCCGCCCAGGTCCAGGCGCTTTTCGAGTGCCCTGTAGACCATCTTGTCGGACACCTCCCCGCTCGCCTCGACATGTGCCACGACACTGCGCACCGGAGCGAACCGGAAGGTGACCTTGGCGGAGTCCTTGCCGGCCTTCACCCGCACGAGCTGCGACACCGCGATCGTCTTCGGGCTGTCCGACACCTTTCCCCAATGGAATGTGCCCTTCGCGCACGAGGACGACGCCGAGGACGAGGGCGACGCGGCAGAGGACGGTGTCCCGGAGGAAGCCGACGAGGCACCGGACCCCGTGTCGCAGGACACGGCGGCAGCCGCCAGCAGACACACCAGTCCCGCCCACGCCATGCGGTTCGCCTTCATGCAGTCACTTCCGGAGGGTTCGGCCCAGGTTGGGGATGCCCGGGCTGAAGCCCTGGCCGCCCGGCACCGTACGCCATCAAAAAGCGGGTACCTGTGAGCGTGCACAGGACGGACGGCCCACCGTCATCACATGGTGACCTCGAACCGTTCCAACACCCTTGACGCGCACGGACACAGGAGACTCAAACGGTTCACGCCTGTGCCGAGACTGTGTGGACACGGCCGATGCATTCCTGCCACATCGGACAGATGATCCCCAATGCCCGCCACACGGCCCCGACCTGCACTTATAGAGGATCGTGACGAAGTCGTAATGCGCATGATCCCGCCATTGGACCCCCCACTTCCGCCCGCCCGGAATTAATCCTCTTCACAGGTTGCCCGCATTACGCCCACATCCGGCCACGCCATATCGTCACCCTCAACAGCGGGCCCTTGTTCTGGAGCTCAATGCCCGGGGGCCCGCTTCGAATGTGGGGAATCCATGCGCAAGTTCGCCATAGGCGCCGCCGTTTCCGGTGCCCTGGCTCTGTCCGCCCTGGCTGTGCCGACCGCGTCGGCCGCCACGCCGGACCTGACCTTCTCCGGCGTGGTGGTCAACGGCGGGAAGGCGATCGTCGTCGGCACCACCAGCACGGTGAAGATTCCGGTCTCGTACACACTGACCCGCCCCGCCGACCTCGTCATCGACTACAAGACGACCGCCGCGGGCATCTCGCTCTACCGGGGTTCGCTCTCGGAGCCCGACAACGAGATCGGGAACGACGACGCTCCCACCTGCACCACCACCGCCACGACCGACACCACGGTGACCGAGTCGTGCACCGAGACGATCGCCCTCGACCCGTACGACTACCTGTACGAGGCCGCGGACGCGACCACCTGGAAGGCCGCCGGCTACTACGGACACATCGATCAGGACAACGACGACTCCGACGGCCACATCAGCCTCGACTACGGCTACGACATGTGGGGCAGCCTCGGCTCCGCCCAGATCAAGCGCGCGGCCAAGCTCACCGCCAACGCCACCCCGGAGCCGGTGACGAAGGGCAAGACCCTCACCGTGACCGGCACCCTGACCCGCGCCAACTGGGAGACCAGCAAGTACTCCGGGTACACGAGTCAGTCGGTCGCCCTCCAGTTCCGGGCCAAGGGCTCGGACACCTACACCACGGTCAAGACGGTGACGTCCGGCACCGCCGGCGCCCTCAAGACGACGGTCAAGGCCTCGGCCGACGGCTACTACCGCTACAAGTTCGCTGGGACGACCACGACCGGTGCCAAGACGGCCGCCGGTGACTTCGTCGACGTGAAGTAGCCCGGAAAGCAGCCCGGACGCGCGGCAGCCGGCCGCGCCGCCCCGCACCAACGCACCGCCCTCGCAGGTAACGAGTCTGTTGCCGCGGGGGCGGTTTCTCTTGACGCCCCCGCGACCTCCGGCCTACTTTCCTTCCATCGAACAGGAAACTTTCCTAACAGTGATCTTGCGGCACGCCCTCACGGACTCGCATGGACTTCCCTACCCGATCACTGGGAAGCTGGGCAGCTGAGAAAGGTCAGGTGTCGACACATGGCAGGATCCGCCGGTACGCCGGGCACTCCGCGCGTCCTGCGCGCCATGAACGACCGCGCCGCCCTCGACCTGCTTCTCGCACACGGACCGCTCACCCGGACCCGGATCGGGAAGCTCACCGGGCTGTCCAAGCCCACCGCCTCGCAGCTCCTCGCCCGCCTGGAGGCGGCCAGCCTCGTGCTCGCCACCGGCACCAGCGAGGGCCGCCCGGGCCCCAACGCCCAGCTGTACGTGGTCAATCCGGGCGCCGCCTACGCGGCCGGCCTGGACGTCACCCCCGAGCGCATCCTCGCCGCCGTCGCCGACGTCACCGGCCGCACGGTCGGCGAGTACGAGCTGCCCACCCCCGGCCGCCGCCCCGCCCAGCCCGTCGTACGCCAGGTCACCGACGCCCTCGACGGCGCCGTGAAGGCGGCCGGGCTCGCCCGCGACGACGTCCGCCGCCTTGTCATCGGCACCCCCGGCGCCTTCGACCCGAACACCGGACGGCTGCGCTACGCCTCGCACCTGCCCGGCTGGCACTCCCCCACCCTCCTCGACGAGCTCGCGGCCGCGCTGCCGATGCCCGTCGAGTACGAGAACGACGTCAACCTCGTCGCGATAGCCGAGCAGCGCCTCGGTGCCGCCCAGGGGCACGAGGACTTCGTGCTGCTGTGGAACGAGGGTGGTCTCGGCGCCGCGCTCGTCCTCGGCGGACGGCTGCACCGCGGCTGGACCGGCGGCGCGGGCGAGGTCGGCTTCCTGCCGGTGCCGGGCGCGCCCCTGGTACGCCAGGTGACCAAGGCCAACAGCGGTGGCTACCAGGAACTGGCCGGTTCGCAGGCCATCCCCAAGCTGGCGCGCGAGCTCGGCATCAAGGACGTACCCACAGGTCCGTACGCCGAGGTCGCCGCCGCCCTCGTCGCGCAGGCCGCCGCCATCGACGAGGGGCCACACCGGCGGCTCCTGGAGACGTACGCGACCGGGCTCGCCACCGGTCTCGCCTCACTGGTCTCCGTGCTCGACCCCGAGCTGGTCGTGCTCAGCGGAGCCTCGCTCACCGCGGGCGGCGAACCGCTGCGCGCCCTGGTCCAGGACGAGTTGGAGGAGCTGGCCGCGTCCCGGCCGCGCCTCGTCGTCGGCGACGTACACGAACACCCCGTGCTGCGCGGCGCGTTGGAGAGCGCCCTGGCAGCCACCCGCGACGAGGTCTTCGACACCTCCCGCTAGCCGCTTCCCCGCTTCCCCGCACGCTCACCACCTTCCTTCACCGCCCCCGCCCTGCCCTGCGCTGCCCTAGGGAGACCCCGTCATGCCCGGAATGTCCCGGAAAGCGGTCGTCGCGCTCGCCGCTTCCGCCTCGATAGCCCTCCTCGCCACCGCCTGTACCGGCCAGTCCTCCTCGGGCGCGAACGACGACGCCTCCAAGGACCAGACGATCAACTTCTGGCACGCCTGGAGCGCGCCCAGCGAGGTCAAGGCCGTAAAGACCCTGGTCGCGGGGTTCGAGAAGGCGCACCCCAACATCCACGTCAACATCGTCGCCAACATGACCGACGACAAGATCAACCAGGCGTTGCGCACCGGCGGCGACAAGGCCCCCGATGTGATCTCCTCGTTCACCACCAACAATGTGGGCAAGTTCTGCTCCTCCGGCGCCCTCGTCGATCTCAACCCCTTCTTCAAGAAGGCGGACATCGACCCGGAGACGACGTTCCCGAAGGCGATGAACGAGTACACCCAGTTCGACGGCAACCGCTGTTCGGTTCCGCTGCTCGGTGACGCGTACGGGCTCTACTACAACAAGACCGCGTCCAAGAAGGCCGGCATCACCAGCCCCCCGAAGACCTGGTCCGAATTCGAGACCGACGCCAAGAAGTTGACCATCACCAAGGGCGACTCCTACTCGCAGCTCGGCTTCATGCCGGACTACCACGGCTGGGAGTCCACGACCGAGCACTACTTCGGTCAGTTCTCGCCGACGTACTTCGACAGCAGCGGCAAGTCGAACATCGCCAAGGACCCCGCTTTCACCGCCGGTTTCACCCTCCAGAAGAAGCTCGTCGACGAACTCGGCGGCTTCAAGAAGCTGGAGACCTACCGCTCCAAGCTCGGTGACGAATGGGGCGACAAACACCCCTTCCACACCGGTCAGGTCGCCATGCAGATGGACGGCGAGTGGCGGCTCGGCATGGCCGAGGACACCAAGCCGGACTTCGAGATAGGCGTCGCCCCGCTGCCCGTGCCCGACGACCAGGCCGACCAGTACGGCAAGGGCTACATCACCGGCACCATCGCGGGCATCGCGGCCACCAGCAAGAAGCAGAACGCGGCCTGGGAACTGGTCAAATACATGACCACGAACACGGACGCGGTGGTCGGATTCGCCAATGACATCCACAATGTCCCCTCCACGCTCGCGGCGCTCAAGTCGCCCAAGCTGAAGTACGACCCGCGCTTCAAGACGTTCCTGGACATCGCGGCGAACCCGAACTCGACGACGACTCCGGCTTCTATCAACGGCGGCACCTACCTCGTGACGCTCCAGCAGTTCGGATACGACTACGAGAGCGGCAAGACCAAGGATCTGAAGGCGGGTCTGGAAAGCACCGCCAAGCAGATCGACACGGACATCGCGCAGGCGAAGTAGTACGAGGATGAGCACAGTGACCCTCGCTTCGAAGCGCCGTCGTTCCGCGCTGCGAACGCTCGCCTTCATGTCGCCCTGGCTGATCGGTTTCGGGGTCTTCTTCGCCTACCCGATGATCTCGACCGTCTATTTCTCCTTCATGCACTACGACGGCTTCAAACCGCCGACGTGGAGCGGGACGAAGAACTGGACGTACGTCTTCGAGAACTACCCGCTGTTCTGGCCCGCGTTGAGAAACACGCTCTGGTTGGTCGTCGTCATGGTCAGCCTCAGGGTCGCCTTCGGGCTCGGCGTGGGACTGCTGATCACGAAGATCAAGACGGGTACGGGCGTCTTCCGCACCCTCTTCTATCTCCCCTACCTCGCCCCACCGGTCGCGGCCACGATGGCCTTCGCCTTCCTCCTCAACCCCGGTACAGGGCCGGTGAATTCGATCCTGGAGAAGGTCGGGATCCCGGCCCCCGGCTGGTTCAACGACCCCGCCTGGTCGAAGCCGGCCCTGACCCTGCTGGCCCTGTGGGGCATCGGCGACCTGATGGTCATCTTCATGGCCGCACTGCTCGACGTACCGAAGGAGCAGTACGAGGCGGCCGAGCTGGACGGCGCCTCGGCGTGGCAGCGGTTCCGGTTCGTGACGCTGCCGAACATCTCGCCGATCGTGATGTTCGCGGTGGTCACGGGCGTGATCGCGGCCATGCAGTCCTACACACAGCCGCTGATCGCCGGAAAGGTCGCCTCGGGTGTCATCCAGGGCGCCGGTACGCAGTTCGAGCCCGGCTACCCGGACAAGTCCACCCTGACCCTCCCCCAGCTCGTCTACAACCTGGGCTTCCAGCGCTTCGACTACGGCTCGGCCTGCGTGGTGGCACTCGTCCTCTTCGTCCTGTCCATGGTGTTCACCGCGTTCCTGATGCGGCGCCGGGGCGGTCTCATCCAGGCAGGTGACTGACGTATGACTCAAGTACTGGACAAGCCCGCGGAGTTGGCGGTCACCACCTCGCCCGCCGAGCGCACCGCCCGCCGCAAGGCCCTCCTGGAGTGGGTCGCGGTCCACGCGCTGGGCGTGGCGGCCGCCCTCTTCTTCGTCCTCCCCTTCGTGTTCGTGTTCCTGACCTCGCTGATGAGCGACAGCCAGGCACTCAGCCGCGATCTGATCCCGCACACCTGGGAGTGGGGCAACTACAAGAAGGTCTTCGACACCCCCGGCTTTCTGACCTGGTGGAAGAACACCCTGCTGTACGCCGGTGCCGGCACCGTCCTGTCGGTCGTGTCGTCGATCCCGGTCGCCTACGCGCTCGCCAAGTTCCGTTTCCGGGGCCGGAATCTGTCGCTGATGCTGGTCATCTCGATGATGATGCTGCCGCCCCAGGTCGTGATCATCCCCATGTACCTGTTCTGGGCGAAGCAGCTGGACCTGTCCGGCACGCTGTGGCCGCTGATCATCCCGATGGCGTTCGGCGACGCGTTCACCATCTTCCTGCTCCGCCAGTTCCTGATGACCATCCCGAACGAGTATCTCGACGCGGCGAAGGTCGACGGCTGCGGGGACCTGAGGACGCTGCTGAAGGTCGTCCTGCCGATGGCCAGGCCGGGCATCGCCGCCGTCGCGCTCTTCCAGTTCTTCTACGCCTGGAACGACTACTTCGGCCCGCAGATCTACGCCTCCGAGAACCCCGGCGCCTGGACCCTCTCCTACGGCCTGGAGTCGTTCAAGGGCGCGCACCACACCGACTGGAATCTCACCATGGCCGCGACCGTGCTGGTCATGGCCCCCGTGATCCTCGTGTTCTTCTTCGCGCAGAAGGCGTTCGTCGAGGGTGTCACGCTCACCGGAGTGAAGGGTTGACGTCTGTGAAACTCACCGTGGTCGGCGGAGGATCGACCTACACCCCCGAACTCATCGACGGCTTCGCCCGGTTGAGGGACACCCTGCCGATCGAGGAGCTGGTCCTCGTCGACCCGGCCGCCGAACGCCTGGAGCTGGTGGGCGGCCTGGCACGGCGGATCTTCGCGCGGCAGGGGCACCCCGGCCGGATCGTCACGACCTCCGACCTGGACGCGGGTGTGGAGGGCGCCGACGCCGTGCTGCTCCAGCTCCGCGTCGGCGGCCAGGCGGCCCGCGAACAGGACGAGACCTGGCCGCTGGAGTGCGGCTGCGTCGGACAGGAGACGACGGGCGCGGGCGGCCTGGCCAAGGCGCTGCGTACGGTGCCGGTGGTGTTGGACATCGCTGAGCGCGTCCGCCGCACGAATCCGAACGCCTGGATCATCGACTTCACCAACCCGGTCGGGATCGTGACGCGCGCCCTGCTCCAGGCGGGCCACAAGACGGTCGGCCTGTGCAACGTGGCGATCGGCTTCCAGCGGAAGTTCGCCGGACTGCTGGGCGTCTCACCCGCGGATGTCCACCTGGACCATGTGGGCCTCAACCACCTCACCTGGGAAACCGGTGTGCGCCTGGGCGGTCCCGAGGGCGAGAACGTCCTCCCCAAGTTGCTCGCCGAGCACGGCGAAGCCGTCGCCGACGACCTCCGCCTGCCCCGCACGATCGTCGACCGCCTCGGCGTGGTCCCGTCCTACTACCTGCGCTACTACTACGCCCACGACGAGGTCGTACGAGAGCTGCGTACGAAGCCGTCGAGGGCCGCGGAAGTGGCCGAGATGGAGAGGCAGTTGCTGGCCCTGTACGCCGACCCGGCGCTCGACGAGAAGCCGGAGCTGCTCGCCCAGCGCGGCGGCGCGTACTACTCGGAGGCCGCGGTGGACCTCGCGGCGTCACTGCTGGGCGGGGGCGGCAGCCCGTACCAGGTCGTGAACACGTACAACAAGGGCACGCTGCCCTTCCTCCCGGACGACGCCGTGATCGAGGTGCAGGCGGCGATCGGCTCCAACGGGCCGAGCCCACTGCCCGTCCCCGCCGTGGACCCGCTGTACGCGGGCCTGATGGCGAACGTGACGGCGTACGAGGACCTCGCCCTGGAGGCCGCTCTGCGCGGTGGCCGTGACCGGGTCTTCCGCGCCCTCCTCTCCCACCCCTTGGTCGGCCAGTACGAGTACGCCGACGCCCTCACCGACCAGCTGATCGCGCACAACCGGGAGCACCTCGCGTGGGCCTGACCGCAAGTGTCCTCGCCATCGACGCGGGCAACAGCAAGACCGACGTCGCCGTCGTGGCGGCGGACGGGCGGGTGGTCGGCACGGCGCGCGGCGGAGGCTTCCGGCCGCCCGCCGTGGGCGTCGAGACGGCCGTGGACGCGGTCGCCGACGCCGTACGGCGGGCCTTCGCCGAGGCGGGCGTCTCCTCCGTGGCCCATGTCTCGGCCTGCCTCGCCAACGCCGACCTCCCGGTCGAGGAGGAGCAGTTGGCGGCCGCGCTGCACGCGCGCGCGTGGGGGGCGAGTGTGGAGGTGCGCAACGACACGTTCGCGATCCTGCGCGCCGGGATCGCCGAGCCGCGCGGCGTCGCCGTGGTGTGCGGCGCCGGCATCAACTGCGTCGGCATGCGCCCCGACGGCCGCACCGCCCGCTTCCCGGCGATCGGCCGTATCTCCGGTGACTGGGGCGGCGGTTGGGGCCTGGCGGAGGAGGCCCTGTGGCACGCGGCACGGGCGGAGGACGGCCGGGGCGGTCCCACGGCGCTGGCGCGCACGCTACCCGCGCACTTCGGGCTGTCCTCCATGTACGCGCTGATCGAGGCGCTGCACCTCGAACACATCGGCAATGCCCGGCGCCACGAGCTGACACCCGTCCTCTTCGCCACGGCCGTGGACGGCGATCCGGTGGCCCGCGCGATCGTCGACCGGCTCGCGGACGAGGTGGTCGCCATGGCCGCGGTCGCCCTGACCCGCCTGGACCTCCTGGACGAGGAGACCCCGGTCCTCCTCGGCGGCAGCATCCTCGCCGCCCGCCACCCCCAACTCGACGACCGCATCCACGAACTCCTCGCCGACCGCGCCCCCAAGGCGGTCCCCCAAATCGTCACGACCAGCCCCGTCCTGGGCGCCGCCCTGCTGGGCCTGGACCACGTACGGGCCCTGGACGAGGTGCACGCGCGCGTGCGGGCGTTTTACGAGGGAGCCCGAGCGGCGAACGAGGTCTGAGCGGACAGGACGTCCGAGGAGCGGGCGGCCGGGATGTCCGCGACGGAAATTCCCGCACATCCGTGGGAACGAATGGCGCGGACGCCTCCTCTGGTGGGTGTCGATTCCTACCGCAGGAGGCCTCATGTCCGACCGCACGGCCACACGAGCCGCCGTACTCCTCGCCTCGGTGCTCACCGCGGACGCCCTGTTCCACCTCTACTGGGCGACCGGTTCCACCTGGCCCGCCGCCGACGAGAAGAGCCTGTCGTACGCGGTCCTGGGCACCGAGGCCCCGTTCACCCCACCCGTCCTCCTGCCGCTCGCCGCGCTCCTGCTGACGGCGAGCGGCATCGTCGTCGCCCAGTCCCGGCGCCCCCACCGTCTGCTCCGCCTCGGCACCCTCGCGGTGGCGGCCGGGCTGTCCCTGCGCACACTGGCCGGCGTCTACTGGCTCTTCGCACAGGACACCGGAACCGTCTTCTACTGGCTCAACCTCGGGCTCTACACCCCGCTGTGCGCGGTGCTGTGCACGGCCGCGCTCAGGGTCGCCCTCGACAAGGGCACCGCTGTCCAGGAGAGCACCGCCCGTTGGGAAGATGCCGTACGTGTCCGATGAGGAAACGGTCCGCCGGGTGCGCGCCGCGCAGCGCGGCGACACCCTCGCCATGGCCGAGCTGCTGGACGAACTGGCGCCCTACGTAGGCCGTATCTGCGGTCCCATCGCCCTGGAGCAGGGGCCGGACGCCGCGCAGGAGGCGCTGGTCGCGGTGTTCCGTTCGCTGCGCTCGCTCAAGGACCCGGCCGCGCTGCGCGGCTGGGTCCGTGCCATAGCGGTGCGCGAGGCGGTCCGCCTGGCCCGGCGCGCCGCCCGCGCGGTGCCCGCGGATCTGAGCACCCTGCCCTCGCGCGGCGACCCCCAGCTCGCCGCCGACATCAGGGACGTACTGGACCGCCTGTCCCCCGAGCACCGGGCCGTGCTCGTGCTGCGCGATGTGGAGGGCCTGGACGAGCGGGCCGCGGCCGAGCTGCTCGGCCTCCGCGTCGGCACCGTCAAGTCCCGGCTGCACCGGGCACGCGACACCTTCCGGAAGGCGTGGACCTCATGACCGGACCTGACACGACCAGCGAGTGGCCCGTCGCCGGCCTCGACCCGGTGCGGCGGCTGCGCGTGCTCGCCGCCGGCGTTCGGGGCGCGCACGTCACCGAGGGCTTCGTGACCGCACCGTACGACCGCGTATGGGCCTTGCTGGGCGACCTGGAAGGGGAGTTCGGGCGGATCACACCCGACATGCGGGGGCTGCGGGTCGTACGGCGGGACGGTGTGCGCGTGGAGGCGCTGGTCCGCAGCAAGTACGGGATGCGGGCACGGCTGCGCGGCGAACAGCGGCCCGGCTGGTGCTGGCTGCAGAGCCGGTTCCTGCTGATCGGGATCGCGGCGGCGCCGGACGGCGACGGAACCCGGGTGGCGTTCACCGGAGGGGTGCGGGTGCCGGGGCGTGCCGCGCTGGTGCCGGTCGGTGTGCGGCGCGAGGGGGAGCGCAGTCTGCGGCGGCTGACCGGCCTGCTGTGAACGCGGCGGCGACGGGCGGGAACCGAACAGATCCGAACGGCGTATTCATGGGAAGGGGGGGTGGTGCGGGAGCCTTGCGCTGCGCCGGAATTCGACAAGTGCGCTGCGATCCGAACAAGATCCAGTCAAGGCCTGTTCGGATGTCAGTCCCGGCGGCGATACTTGCGGCCGTACGCCTCTGTCCGCTGTCCGTGTGCCCGCGCACGGGGCGGAGTGGAGCTACGGATGACCATGGGGGAGGTCAAGTGACATACCCGCCGAAGGGCAGTGCGGCGCCACCGGGACCGGCCGGCGCGCCCACGATGCCGGCCGTGCCACCGCAGTCGGGGCCGACCGCGCCGCAGGGCGCCGCCCCGGCCCCCGACGCCACGCCCGAACGCCGCACGGCATGGGCGGAGGGCGTCGACCGCCTGCGCACCGCCGCCACGACGGAACCGGGCCGGCTGCGCATCATCGGCGCCGTCCTCGCCCTCCTGGTCGTCGCCTTCGGCACGGTCACCGCCTGGCAGATGACGGAGCGTTCGACCGCCGCGGACGACGTGCTGCACCGCAGCCAGCCGCTGAGCGCGAGCGCGGCGGACATATACCGCTCCCTCGCGGACGCGAACACCGCGGCGTCCAGCGGCTTCCTCGCGGGCGGCCAGGAGACGAAGGCCTCCCGCGACCGGTACGAGCTGGACATCAGGACGGCGGCCGCGAAGCTGATCACCGCCGCCAACAGCTCGGACCCGGGCTCCCCCTCGGCGAAGACCATCTCCGACCTGAACAAACTGCTGCCCGAGTACAAGGGCCTTGTCGAGCGGGCCCGCGCCAACAACCGGCAGGGCTTCCCGCTCGGAGGCGCGTATCTGCGGTACGCGGACGACAAGATGCAGCAGGAGATGCTCCCGAAGGCCCAGGATCTCTACCAGCGGGAGAACCAGCGGCTGAACGCCGACTACGCCGACGCGAAGCCCTACCCGTGGGCCGCCATCGGCCTCGGCGTGCTCGCACTCGGCGGCCTCGTCTGGGCCCAGCGGCGCAACTACCAGCGTACAAACCGGGTGTTGAACCATGGCATGCTGGCCGCCTCCGCCGCCTCCGCCGTCGTCCTGCTGTGGCTCGTCGTCGGGCACAGTGTCGCGCGGGCCGGGCTCAACGAGTCGTACGACCACGGCGTCCGCTCGCTGAACGTGCTGCACGACGCCCGGATCGCCTCCCTCAAGGCGCGGGGCAACGAAAACCTGACGCTGGTCAGCCGCGGCGCCGCGACCAAGACACTGGCCGACAAGACCACCGTGGACCAGTACGACTACGACTTCGGTGAGGACATGAAGAGCCTCACCAAGAACCTGGCCGCGGCGGCGGACCTCTCCGACGACCAGGCGGGCGCGCAGCCGGTCAAGGCCGCGACCGGCAACATGAAGGTCTGGAAGTCGCGGCACAAGGCCGCCAGCAAGGCCAACGAGGACGGCGAGTACCAGGACGCGCTGGAGCTTGTCATCGGCGGTGACCCCAAGAACCCGCCGACCGGCGAGTGCTTCGACGGCGTCGACAAGAACCTGGCGATCGCGCTGACGCACGAGGAGAACGAGTTCAAGCAGGCGGCGGGTGACGGTCTGGACGCGATGACCGGCCTCCCGGTGGGCGCGGCGATCCTCGCGGTGCTCGCGGCGGCGGGCGCGCTCCTCGGCATCGGACGCAGGCTTTCGGAGTACCGGTGAGAGGGGGAGCGGCAATGACGGCACGACGCCTGAGGGCGAGCCTGAAGGGCTGGGGAGGCGTGGGCGCGATGGCCGTCGCCTGCGCCCTCGCCGTGGTCTTCGCGCTGCTGCTGCCGCTGAGCAGCGCGCACGGGGACGGCAGCACGGGCATCGGCGGGCAGGGCGTGGCCCGGGGCACCCAGGCGAAGGCCGCCGAATGCACCGACCCACAGGACCAGAGCCTGTCCCCCTCCAGTGACGAGAGCGGCGACACGATCACGGCCATCAAGAAGCGCGGCTATCTGTCGGTGGGCGTCGACCAGAACAGCTACCGCTGGGGCTATCGCAACCCGAACCCGAAGGACCCCAAGAAGGGCAGCGATCTGGAGGGCTTCGACATCGATCTCGTGCACGAGATCGCGAACCAGATCCTCGGCGATCCGGACCGCGTCCGGTTCCACGCCATCCCCACCAACCAGCGCATCCCGGCGATCCAGAGCGGCCAGGTCGACATGGTGGTCCGCACCATGACGATCACCTGCGAACGGCTGGACCTGGTCGCGTTCTCCGCCCCCTACTTCGTGACCGGCCAGCAGGTCCTCGCCCCGACGACATCCGACATCACGGGGTACAACAAGTCGCTGGCGAAGAAGAAGATCTGCTCGGCGGCGGGCTCCACCGCGCACGACAAGCTGGACGCCGACCAGAAGGCGGGCGAGCTCGTCTCCTCCGCCGACATCTCCACCACGGTGCCCAACCAGCTCGACTGCCTGGTGCGGCTCCAGCTCGGCGAGGTCGACGCGGTGGTGACCGACGGCGCGCTCGCCGCGAGCCAGGCCGCGCAGGACCCCACGGTCGCGCTCAAGGGCCACACCTTCACCACCGAGTACTACGGCGTGGCGATGAAACGGGGCTCCAACGATCTGGTACGCCGGGTCAACCAGGTCCTCGCGGACTACCTCAAGAGCGGCTGGCGGACGTCGTACGACAAATGGCTCGCCCCGACTCTCGGGGCGGACTCCCCGTCGAAGAACCCGCCCGCCGCCCAGTACAAGTAACCAACCTGATACCACTGGAGAGTTGCCCGGGCGCACACAGAACGCGCACAGGGAACGAACGAGAACGAGAGGTGATCGATGGGCGTCACGGGACCCCCCGGGCCGGTGATGGACCGGGACGAGGTGGACCGTGCGCTGGCGCGGCTCGGCGCGGAGCACGAGGCCATCGAGACCTCGCTCCTCGCCCTGCAGGACCACGCGGGCCGCAGGCTCCTGGAAGGCGCCGAGCTCACCGGCACCACCAAGGAGCGCTGGACGGCCGCGGAGGCGTCGATCACCTTGCTGTGGGCGTACTTCGACGCGTACACGGACGCGCTGCGCTCCGCCCGTGAGATCCGCTCCCGCAGACGCTGGTCGAGCCGCGAGGACCTGTCCGAGCTGACCGAGCTGCTGCGCGGCGAGAGCGTCACGGTCGCGGGCAGCGCCACCGCCACGGCGAACGCGCCGACACTCGCCGGCAGCAGCAAGCTCAGCGAGCGGTTCTCGCTGGCCGCGCTGGTGGAACGGATGAACGCGCTGTACGCGTCGTCGCTCGACATGGTCGTCGCCTCCGACGCCGTGTGGTCCGCGCTGCCCGCCAGGATCGATTTACTGGCCGCGGAGCTCCAGCGCACCCGCCAGCTCGCGCACTCCGTGGGCGTGCGCCCCGGCGAGCACCCTTCGGGCGACGACCTGGAGCGGATCACCCGGACGCTGACCACCCTGCGTGAGCGTGTCGTCTCCGATCCGCTGGCCTTCTGGGTGTCCGCGCAAGGGAGTTCGGCCCCTGGCGGCGGACGCCCGGACACGACGACGTACGACCGCGAGGCGCGCGCCCTGGAGGAGGTGCGCCGGGAGATCGACGCGGTGCTCACCGTCCGGCAGGACGCGGAGGCACGGCTCGTGAAGCTGCGGGACACCCTCAGCCGCGCGGACCGCACACTCGCCGAGGCGCGCAGCGCCCGCGGTGAGGTGCTCGCGAAGATCGCCGCGTCGGAGGTGCCGGCCGTGAGCGGTCCGCCGACCGCGTTGCAGGAGCAGCTGGCGACGGCCGCCGAGTACCGCAGACACGCCCAGTGGCACCGTCTCTCGCCGCTCCTTGAGTCACTGGAGGAGAAGGCGGAGGACGAACTCCTGCGGGCCCGCGAGTCGTTGACCGCGGTCACCGCACCGCTGGCGGTCCGTGCGGAGCTGCGCGGCCGCCTCGACGCGTACAAGGCGAAGGTCGCCCGGCACGGCTTCGCCGAGGACCCGTTCCTCATCGAGCGCTACGACGCGGCGCGCCGCATGCTGTGGAGCGCGCCCTGCGATCTGCGGGTCGCGGAGGAGGCGGTGCTGCGCTACCAGCGGGCGGCCGCCGACGCGTTGAGCCCGCGGGTGCCCGAGCAGGGCAGCGGGCCCAGTGACCGGGTCGACGGGATCGACCGGATGGACCGGAGGGGGCCCAGCGCGTGAGCGTGAGAGGGGATGCAGCGTGAGTCAGCAGGGGCAGAAGTGCCAGCGGCCCGGTTGCTCGGGGTCGTACGAGGACGTGGGCGGCGGCGAGCTGTACTGCGACACGTGCGGTCTGGCCCCGGTCGTCTCGGCGAACGGCTCGGTGGGCTCGCCCATGACCGGGATCACGGCGGGCGGCAGGAGCTCGCGCGGCTCCAACAGCAGTAGTGCGCGGAGCGGTTCGCGCGCCAGCTCGCGTTCGTCGTCGCGGTCCTCGCAGTCGCGGCGCTCGGTCTCCGGGCGTCTGTCGCGCTCGCTGTCGCTGTCGGGGAAGACGACGGGCCGCTCGGTGTCCGTCCGCAGCTCCGGTTCGACGGCCGGATCCTCCAGCCGGGGCCGGCTGGGCGTCGGCCTCGTCGAGGTCCCGGACGTGCCGCGGCCCGACCCGCGCGCGATGGTCCTGGAGAACCCGGAGGTGCCCGAGCGCAAGCGGTTCTGCTCGCGCTCCGACTGCGGGGCGCCGGTGGGGCGTTCGCGCGGTGAGAAGGGCGGGCGCACCGAGGGGTTCTGCACCAAGTGCGGCCACCCGTACTCGTTCGTGCCGAAGCTGCACGCGGCCGACATCGTGCACGGCCAGTACGAGGTCGTGGGCTGTCTCGCGCACGGCGGGCTCGGCTGGGTCTATCTCGCCGTCGACCGCGCGGTCTCCGACCGCTGGGTGGTCCTCAAGGGCCTTCTCGACACGGGTGACCAGGACGCGATGGCGGCGGCGATCTCCGAGCGGCGCTTCCTCGCGGAGATCGAGCACGCGAACATCGTGCGGATCTACAACTTCGTCGAGCACCTCGACCAGCGGACGGGATCGCTGGACGGGTACATCGTCATGGAGTACGTCGGCGGCAAGTCGCTGAAGGAGATCGCCAACGGCCGCCGCACGGTGGACGGGAAGCGCGATCCGCTGCCGGTGGAGCAGGCCTGCGCGTACGGCATCGAGGCCCTGGAGGCGCTCGGGCATCTGCACAGCCGCAACCTCCTGTACTGCGACTTCAAGGTCGACAACGCGATCCAGACCGAGGACCAGCTCAAGCTGATCGACATGGGCGCGGTGCGCAGGATGGACGACGACGAGTCGGCCATCTACGGCACGGTGGGCTACCAGGCGCCCGAGGTGGCCGAGGTCGGCCCCTCCGTCGCCTCCGACCTCTACACGGTCGCCCGCACCCTCGCCGTGCTGACCTTCGACTTCCAGGGCTACACGAACGTCTTCGTGGACTCCCTGCCCGACCCGGACAACATCGAGGTCTTCCGGACGTACGAGTCCTTCTACCGGCTCCTCGTCCGCGCCACCGACCCGGACCCGGCCCGCCGGTTCTCCTCCGCGCAGGAGATGGCGGAGCAGCTGACCGGCGTCCTGCGCGAGGTCGTCTCGCTCCAGACCGGGCGGGCGCGTCCGGCCCTGTCGACCCTGTTCGGGCCCGAACTCAAGGTCACGGACACGGAGTTGTTCGGCAAGGCGGCCGGGGACGTGTCGCGGCTGGGGGCGCGGGTGGTGCCCGTACGCGGGAAGAAGGGCGCGCCCCGGCTGACGGCCGGGACGAACGGGACGCCCGCTCTCCCCCCGGCGACCGCTCCGGCCTCTCCGGTCACTCTGGTCAAGCCCGTTCAGGCCGCCGCCACGGCGCTCGCGCTGCCCATCCCCCGGGTGGACCCGGGGGACCCCAACGCCGGCTTCCTCGCGGGGCTCATGACCTCCGCGCCCGGGGAGCTGATCACGGCGCTGCACGCGGCGCCCACCGGCTCGCTGGAGCTGCGGCTGCGCGAGCTGCGGGCCCGTCTGGAGATGGGTGAGCTGAACAGCGCGGCCCGGTCCATCGAGTCGCTGGAGGGCGATCACCCGGACGACTGGCGGGTGGTCTGGTACCGGGGTGTCGTGGCCCTCGGCACCGGGGAGCACGAGATCGCGGCGCTGTCCTTCGACGCGGTCTACGACGCGTTCCCCGGCGAGCCCTCGCCCAAGCTGGCCCTCGGCCTGTGCGCGGAGGTGCTCGGGCAGCTGGACAACGCCGCCGAGTACTACCGCCTGGTGTGGACGACCGACCCCAGCTATGTGAGTTCGGCGTTCGGCCTGGCCCGCGTGCAGCTCGCGGCGGGCGACCGCCGTGGCGCCGTACGCACCCTGGAATCCGTACCGGAAGCCTCGATCCACTACACGGCGGCTCGGGTCGCGGCCGTCCGGGCGCGGCTGCGTCAGCGGATGGCCGAGGAGGCGGCGGCCGCCGCGTTCCTGGACGACCTGACCGCGGCGGCGGGCCAGGTCGAGGCGCTGGACGGGTACGGTCTCGACGCGGTCCGGCGCGAGCAGTTGTCGACGGAAGTCCTTGGCTGCGCGCTGGACTGGGTACTCTCCGGTAGCCAGGGTTCCGCTCCGGCTTCCGGAGGCGGACGTGTGCTGCTCGGCAGCGCGCTGGACGAACGCGGCCTCCGCTTCGGACTGGAGCGTTCGTACCGGACGCTGGCCCGGCTCGCGCAGGGCGGCGAGGAGAGGATCGACCTGGTGGAACGTGCCAATCGTTACCGCCCCCGGACGTGGGTGTGATTGATGTCCCAGATGCCCCAGCCGACGGCCCTTTCACGGTGCCCCAGTTGCGAAGAGCCACTGGAGGCGGGTGACCGTTTCTGCGGTGCGTGCGGCTACGACCTGTCGGCGGTGCCCGCACCGCCGGTGGACAACCCCACGATCACCATGAACGGCAGCTCACCGCGGCCCCCTTCGGCCGTCGCGTCCGTCGACTGGCCCCTCGCGCCGGAGGTGGACAGCTCCGACACGCCCGCGCCCCTGCACCGCGCCATGGACATCCGGGGCGCCGACTCGGGCGGTTCCGAACTCCCGCACCCGCACCCCGAGTCGGCGCACCCGCACAGGGAGCCCGCGGGCGTACGGTTCGACCGGCCCGCGCAGCCCGACGAGTACCCGCTGGCTCCCCCGGCGGCCGAGCCCGCCGCCGAGCCCGCCGCCGGGCCCGCCGTCGGACCCGCGCCCGGGTCCCCTGCCGGGCCCGCGGCGGAGACCCCCGCCGACCCTCGCACCGCCGATCTCGGCACGCCCCCCGCGGGCACCAAGCTGTGCGTCGCCTGCCGTTCGGGCCAGGTCGACAGCGACGGCTACTGCGAGAACTGCGGGCACGCACAGCCGCGCGAACGGGATCATATGGAGCAGGAGTTGGGTGCGGTCGCCGCGGTCAGCGACCGGGGGCTGCGGCACCACCGCAACGAGGACGCGTTCGCGATCTCCTCGACCGCGCTGCCCGACGGCTCGCCCGCGGTCGTCGCGATCGTCTGCGACGGCGTCTCCTCGGCGACCCGCCCGGACGAGGCCTCGCTCGCCGCGTCCCGCGCGGCGGGCGAGGCGCTGCTGGAGGCGCTGCCGCTGGGCACGCATCCGCAGCAGGCCATGCACGACGCGATCGTCGCGGCCGCGGAGGCCGTCAACGCGCTGGCCGACGCGTCCACCGCGCAGGGTGAGCACGCACCGCATGTGAACGCGCCCGCCTGCACCATCGTCGGCTCCGTCGTCACGCCCACCCTGCTGATCGTCGGCTGGGTCGGCGACAGCCGCGCCTACTGGGTTCCCGTCGACCGGAGTTCGCTGCCGGCCCGGCTCACGGAGGACGACTCGTGGGCCGCGCAGATGGTCGCCGCGGGCCTGATGAACGAGGCGGAGGCGTACGCCGACGAGCGCGCCCACGCCATCACGGGCTGGCTCGGCGCGGACGCGTACGAACTGGAGCCGCACACCGCTTCCTTCAAGCCGGACCGGCCGGGTGTAGTGGTGGTGTGCACCGACGGGCTGTGGAACTACGCGGAGGCTGCCGAGGAGATGGCCGAGGTCGTACCCCTCGACGCCGCCGAGCGGCCGCTGCACAGCGCCCAGGTCCTGGTCGGTCACGCCCTGGACGGCGGGGGCCACGACAACGTAACAGTGGCCGTCGTCCCGTTCCCCGCCCCGCCTCAGGGGGCAGGATCGGCCTGAGGCCGCGAAAACCGCAAGACCGGCGAAAAAGGCGTCGGCCTCGGACCGGAGGGGACCGGTCCGCATACAGTCATCACCTCCGCCAGTACCGGAGGCCTTGAGGGGGACGAAGAAGGCATGGCCAATTTCTCGAAGTCGAACGTGCCGCAGTTCTCGGTCGACGTGTACCAGAACGAGTACCTGCACGAGGGTGGCCGCGAGGTCAACGCGATCATCACGGTGAGCGCGACCGGCGGCGGCACCGTCGGAAGCGCGGTCGGAGCGCCGCATCTGTACACGGCGGGCCAGGGCCCCGACGCGGCCGTGGCGATCATGGTCGACTGCTCGGGTTCGATGGACTACCCGCCGACCAAGATGCGGGGCGCGCGTGACGCGACGGCCGCCGCGATCGACGCCCTGCGCGACGGTGTGCACTTCGCGGTCATCGGCGGCACGCACATCGCCAAGGAGGTCTACCCGGGCAACGGACGGCTCGCGGTCGCCGACGCGGCCACCCGCGACCAGGCCAAGCAGGCGCTGCGCAAGCTGAGCGCGGGCGGCGGTACGGCGATCGGCACCTGGCTGCGCCTCGCCGACCGGCTGCTGTCCTCGGCGGACGTATCGATCCGGCACGGCATCCTGCTCACCGACGGCCGCAACGAACACGAGTCGCCGGAGGACCTGAAGGCGGCGCTCGACTCCTGTGCCGGACGGTTCACCTGTGACGCGCGTGGAGTGGGCACCGACTGGGAGGTCAAGGAGGTCACCGGGATCGCCTCGGCGCTGCTCGGCACCGCCGACATCGTCGCCGATCCGGCCGCCCTGTCCGCCGACTTCACGCAGATGATGGAGACGGCCATGGGCAAGGAGGTCGCGGACGTCTCCCTCCGGCTGTGGACGCCGGTCGGCACGGCGATCAAGTTCGTCAAGCAAGTGGCCCCCACGGTCGAGGAGTTGACCGACCGTCGCACCGAGGCGGGCCCGCGCGCCGGCGACTACCCCACCGGTTCCTGGGGCGACGAGTCCCGTGACTACCACGTGTGCGTCGAGGTCCCCTCGGCCGAGGTCGGCCGCGAGATGCTGGCCGGCCGGGTCTCGCTGGTGATCCCGCAGGGGGACGGGAGCGTGCAGAACCTCGGCGCGCAGGGCCTCGTACGGGCGGTGTGGACCGATGACATGGCGGCCTCGACCTCGATCAACCCGCAGGTCGCGCACTACACAGGTCAGGCGGAACTGGCGCAAGTCATCCAACAGGGCCTGGATCTCCGCAAATCGGGTGATGTCGATGGAGCAACAGCCAAGCTGGGACGCGCCGTTCAGCTCGCCAGCGCCTCCGGCAACGCCGATACTGCGAAACTGCTTGCGAAGGTGGTGGACGTGGTCGACGCCGCGGCAGGTACTGTCAGATTGAAGGCGAGGGTCGCAGAGGCTGACGAGATGACCCTCGAAACGCGGTCCACAAAGACTGTTCGTGTAAAGAAGTAGCGAGCCCGGTTCCCGTGGGGAGTCGGAGAAACCCGGTCATAACGGCCGGAAAAGGAGAGGGGGAAGCGCCGACATGCCGACCTGCCCGAACGGACACCAGTCGGGTTCCGACGACTGGTGCGAGGTCTGCGGTCACCGCATGGCCGGTGCCGTGCCCCCGCCACCTCCCCCGCCGCCGCCCGCCGGTTACGGCTATCCGGCGCCCGGCTCGCCCCCGCCGCCGCCCGGCCCCGGTGGGCGCCCGCACCTGTCCGCCGTGCCGGACTTCGATCCGGAGCTCTGCCCGCAGTGCCGTACGCCCCGTGAGGGCGCCGCGCCGTTCTGCGAGGAGTGCCGGTGGAACTTCCTGACCAACACGGCGACCTCGTACACCCCGGCCGCGCCGCGACCGCAGGGGCCCGCACCCGGGGCTCCCGGCGGCCCTGGCGGTCCCGGCGGTGGCCCCGGTGGCCCGAATCCGGCGCTGCGGTTCCAGCAGCAGGGGCCGGGGCAGCCCACCGGTCCCGGAGCGGGTCCCGGTCATGACCCGTTCGAGTACCAGAGCTCACGGCCCTCGCAGATGAACCGGCCCGCCGAACCGATCCCGCAGGGTCCGCCCGCCCCGCCGTTCGGCGCCGGCGGCCCCTCGGGCTACGGCGGCGATCCCTCGGGCTACGGCGGCGATCCGTCGGGCTACGGCGGTGACCCCTCCGGCTTCGGCGGCGATCCGTCGCGTCCGGTTCCGCCGCCGCCCGGGCCGACGCCCGGTGCCCCCGGCGCCCCGCAGGCCTTCACGCAGCAGCCGGCCTCGCCGGCGTTCCCGCCGCAGGCCCCCGCGCCCGGCGGCCCGGCCTTCGGCGGCGGTGACGACGACTGGGTGATCTCCCCGCCGTCGGCCGGTCAGCCCGGCGGTCCGGGCGGCCCCGGCGGCCCGAACGGCCCCGGCGCGGCCCAGGGCGGTGGCTACGGCTACCCGCAGCCCGGCCCGACCCAGGCCCCGCCCGGCCCCGGTCCCGCCTACCAGCAACAGCAGCGGCCGCTGGCCTGGTCCGCGACGATCGGTCCCGACCGTGAGTACTTCATGGCGATGATGCAGCGCTCGGGCCCCGAGGCCGCGGGCCTGAACCTGCCCGCGTACTCGCCGGAGCAGCAGCGCCAGCTCACCGGCAACCAGATCACGATCGGCCGCCGCCGGCACTCCACCGGCGAGTCCCCGGACATCGATCTGGCGGTGCCCCCGGAGGACCCGGGCGTCTCGCACCAGCACGCGGTCCTGGTCCAGCAGCCGGACGGCAGCTGGGCGGTCGTCGACCAGAACTCCACGAACGGAACCACGGTCAACGGCGGCGAGGAGCCCATCCAGCCCTTCGTACCGATCCCGCTCCAGGACGGCGACCGGGTGCACGTGGGCGCCTGGACGACGATCACCATCCGGCGCGGCTGAGCGGCGGCCTTCGAAGACAGCCGGAAGACAGCCGTACGGAGTTCACGGCAGCGGCCAGGTGTACGGCCCCTCGGGGTCGTCCAGCCACGCCCAGGCGCCCTCGCCGCTGACCGTGATCCCGTACCGCTCGCGCACCGGCTTGTTCTCGCGCTCCCACAGCGTGTACGCCTCGTACGGATCGAGGCTGCCCGCCGTCAGGTTCAGCAGGAACCTGAACAGCTCGTGACTCCTGGCCCAGCGCGGCAGTCCGCCCAGGTGCTGCGGCTCCGGCTCCTGGTGCCGGGTCTCGCCGCGCAGGGGCACGAAATAGGCGGGCGTGTGCAGGAAGCGCCCCTCCGCGTGCCCGGCGTCCCGGACGTGCAGCGCGATCAGGCCGGTGGCCATCGGCGCGAGGATGCGGGCGCCCGGGGTGCACTGGGGCAGCCAGGGGGTCGGGATCGAGGTCAGGGTGCAGGTGGCGATGATCCGGTCGAAGGGGGCGCGCTCGGGGACTCCGCGGGCGCCGTCACCCGTGACGACGGTCGGGTGGTACCCGGCGGTGGCCAGATGCCGCCGCGCGGATTCGGTGATCTCCGGGTCCAGGTCGATGGTGGTGACCAGGTCGTCGCCGAGGCGGTGGGCGAGCAGCGCCGCGTTGAAGCCGGTGCCGGCGCCGATCTCCAGAACGGCGTCCCCGTCCCGTATCTCCAGTTCGGTGAGCATCTTCGCCATCAGTGACGGCTGGCTGCTGGAGGACACCAGCTCCGCGTCCCGCACCCGGGTGGCCAGCGGGGCGTCCGCGTACGCGCCGCGCACCCAGCGCTCCCGGCTGCCCGGGTCGGGGTCCTCGCACCACACACGCTCGAAGCCGCCCAGGACGCCGACGTAGTAGTACGGCACGAAGAGGTGGCGCGGGACCGCCTCGAACGCCTCCCGCCAGACGGGGTCGGCGGCCCAGGCGCCGCTTCTGTCGATCTCGCGCACGAGGGCCGCCCGCGCCAGGGTGGCGAGGTCGTCGAGGCCGGGGTCGAGAGCATGGGCGCTCATACCTCCACTGTGCTGCCCGACGGGCCGCGAGGCGAGCGCCGACTCGGCCGATCGCCGCCGCGACAGGGCCTAGCCGCCGCGCCTGCCGGAGCGGCCCCAAGTCAGTGGTCCTAAGCCTTGAGTCCTCCGTCACCCCGTCTGAGACCATGGACGGGTGAATGAGATCCGGCGCGGCACGCTTCAGGAGAAGACCTTCTATGAGCAGGTCGGCGGCGAGGAGACCTTCCGCCGTCTGGTGCACCGTTTCTACGAGGGTGTGGCCGGGGACCCGGAGCTGCGGGCCATGTATCCCGAGGAGGACCTGGGCCCGGCCGAGGAGCGCTTCACGCTGTTCCTGATCCAGTACTGGGGCGGCCCCACGACGTACAGCGACAACCGCGGCCACCCCCGGCTGCGGATGCGCCACGCCCCGTTCGCCGTCGACCGGGCCGCGCACGACGCCTGGCTGCGGCACATGCGCGTCGCCGTCGAGGAGCTCGGCCTCTCCGAGGAGCACGAGCACACGCTGTGGAACTACCTGACGTACGCGGCGGCTTCGATGGTGAACACGGAGGGCTGAGCACCGCTGTGGCCGGACGGGGCCACTGAGGCGCGCATTCCGGTCGCGGGACGCCGGATTCCGGTCACAATCCGGTCAAGGCCGTGCCTCAAGCGCTTACCCGCGGCCCGTCTCCTCTGCCAGCATCGCCCGAAGGTCCCGCGGCGCGTCGGCCCGGGACGACGGCGGGGGGCCGGGTGACGGGGTTCGTTCTACTGCGTGCGCGGGCACACCGCCTGCTGCTGGCCGCCGCGCTGCTCACCGTCCTGCTGACGACGGCGGTCCTCGCGACCCTCACGGCGTACTCCGGCGCGATCGGCGACGCCTCCCTGCGGCACGCGCTCCAGGACCCCCGCAACGCCGTCGACACCGCGCTGATCGTCCGGGCCGACGTCTCCGCGGAGCAGCGCGAGGCCGCCGACAGCGCCGTACGCAAAGGAGCCCGGCAGACCTTCGGCGGGTTTCCGGTCACCCTGCGCACCCTGGTCCGCTCGGGCCCGTACGCGCTGCCCCGCACCCTCCAGGCGCCCGCCGACCGGGCCGGCGACCCGGACCTCACCCACTTCGCCGCCCTCGACCACACGCAGGTACGGGTCACCGCCGGGCGGCTGCCGCACAAATCCGGCGCCGCTGTCATCGAGGTCGCGCTGCCCGAGAACGCCGCCGGCCGGCTCGGTCTGAAACCCGGCGCACGACTCACCCTCGTCGACCGGCTCGGCGGCCCGAAGGTGCGCGTCCGGATCACCGGTCTGTACCGGCCGGCCCGGCCCACCGCGCCCTACTGGCAGTTGGACGAGCTGGGTGGCCGCGGGATCAACAAGGTCGACTTCACGACGTACGGGCCGCTGCTCGCCGATCCCGCCGTCCTGACCGGTGGCCGGGTGAGCGCCGGGGAGTCCGCGTGGCTGGCGTCCGCCGACTTCTCGACGCTGACGCCCGGCCGGATCGGCGCCCTGCGGGACGCGGCCCGCGCGGGGCCGCGGACGCTGCGGAAGGCCGCCGCGCTGAGCGGGACGACGGGCTTGGCGACCTCGCTGCCCGACGTGCTGGACCGTGTCGAGCGTTCGCTGCTCGTGTCGCGTTCGACGCTGCTGATCGTCGCGTTGCAGCTCGCGCTGCTCGCCGGGTACGCGCTGCTCCTCGTCGCCCGGCTGCTGAGTGCCGAACGGACGGGCGAGACAAGGGTGCTGAGGGCACGCGGGGCCTCCCGCGGCCGGGTCGCGGGGCTCGCCGCGCTGGAGGCGCTGCTGCTCGCCCTGCCCGCGGCCCTCTGCGCGCCGCTCCTCGCCGGGCCGTTGACGCGGCTGCTCGCCGGACAGGGCGCGCTGGCGAGGATCGGGCTGCGCCTGGACACCTCGGGCGGGCGCAGCGGGGTGTGGCTGGTCGCGGCCGCCGTGGCGCTGGGCTGCGCGCTGGCGGTGACGGTTCCGGCGCTCACGTCCGGCGACACGGCGGAGGGCCGGGCGCGCTCACTGCCCGCTCCGGTGCGCGCGGGCGCGGACGTCGGCCTGCTGGTGATCGCGGGCGTCGCGTACTGGCAGCTGGACCGGCAGACCTCCGGCGCCGTCACCGGCGACCGGTCCGGCACCCTCGGCATCGATCCGCTCCTGGTGTCGGCGCCCGCGCTGGCCCTGCTCGCCGGGACCGTGCTCACCCTGCGGCTGCTGCCGCCGGTGGCCCGGCTCGCCGAACGCCGTGCCGCGAGCGGCCGGGGGCTGCCCGCCGCCCTCGCGGGCTGGCAGCTCAGCCGCCGCCCGATGCGCGGCGCCGGTCCGGTCCTGCTCCTCGTCCTCGCCGTCGCGATGGGCATGCTCGCGATCGGCCAGGGCGCCTCCTGGGACCGCTCGCAGGACGACCAGGCCGACTTCCAGGCCGGTGCGTCCGTACGCGTACTCGGGGGCGACGACGGCGAGTTGGGCCAAGCCGGGTTCTACGCGGCGCTCCCGCACGTCCGCGCGGCCGCACCCGCCGTCCGTACGTCCCTGCCGCTGTCCGGCAACCGCACGGCGACGGTGCTCGCGCTCGACACGGCACACGCGGCGGACGGAGTCCTGCTGCGCGACGACCTGGCGGGCCGGCCGGTGCGGCCGCTGCTGGCCGGGCTCGGACCGAAGGGGGCGACCACGGGCACGGCGCTCCCGAAGGGCGCCACGCGGCTCGGCATGACGGCGCGGATCCACGGCGGCGGGGACGGCACGACCACGGACGTGACGGTGACGCTGGAGGACCGCTACGGGACGCCGTACGCGATCCGGCTCGGCCAGCTCCCCGCCGACGGACGGGCGCACCCGCTCGCGCTGGACCTCGCGCCGCCCACCGGCCCCCTGATCCTCACCGGACTCCAGCTGGACATGACCCAGCCCGTCGACCAGGCGCAGCACCACCTGTTCTCCGTCGAGGAGTTGACCGCGACCGGCGCCGACGGCACGGAACAGCGGCTGCCGCTGCCCACCGCCTGGAAGGCGGCGTCCCAGACCAACAGCACCTCGGCGTCGCCCGACGCCTCCACCCGGCCGACACCCCCACAGGTGGAGAAGGCCACGGACAAGACCCTCGCCGTCCGCTACGGCACCGGCTACGTCCCGCACGATTTCGCCTGGCAGATCACGTCGCTGACGGTCCGTCTGCAAGTCGTCCAGCCGGTGACGGAGGCCACCGCGATCGCCACCGACCGCTTCCTGACGTCGGCGGGCGCCCGGATCGGGCAGCGGATGGACGTGCCGCTCGGGGGCGAGACGGTGCCGGTGCGGATCGTCGCGAGCGTACGGGCGCTGCCCACGACCGGGAGCGGGCCGGGCACGGGTGGCGCGTCGGCGAAGACCGGCGGCGCGGCGGCCGACGGTGGTGCGCTGCTGGTCGATCTCCGCTCCGTGAACCGGGTGCTGGAGTCGCGCTACGGGCAGAGCGTCGCGCCCACCGAGTGGTGGCTGCGGACCGCGCCGGGCGACGCGGCGCGGGTCGCGGCGGCCGTGCGGGAGCGGCCCGACATCGAGCCGTCGCAGGTCGTCGTGCGCGACGAGATCGCGGACGGGCTGCGCGACGACCCGTTCGGGGCGGGCCCCGAGGCCGCGTTCGCCGCGGCGGCCGTGGTCGCGGCGGCGCTGGCGGCGGTCGGTTTCGCGGTGAGCACGGCCGGATCGCTGCGGGAGCGCGGCGCCGAGTTCGCGGTGCTGCGGGCGCTGGGTGCGCCGCGCCGCCAGCTGGCCCGGCTGATCGCCGCCGAGCAGGGTGTCCTGGTGGCCCTGGCGCTGGTGGTGGGCGTCGCGCTGGGCGCGGTGCTGACCCGGGCGGTCGTCCCGCTGATCGTCCTGACCTCCGACGCCACCCGGCCCGTCCCGCGGGTCCTGGTCCAGCTCCCGCTGCCGCACGTAGCGGTGCTGCTGGCCGCCGTGGCCGTGACCCCGCTGGCCATCACGGCGTTCCTGGCGCTGCACCGCCCGGACCCGGCGAGTTCGCTGCGACGACAGGGGGGTGAGTGACATGGCCGGTACGGCTCCGGTGGCTCCATGGGTCCGCACGCGGCTGCGCGCCGCGCCCGGAGCGGCGCTCGCCCTGGCCCTGCTCGTCGCGCTGACCGCCGCGCTGGCCGCCGCCTTCCCGCGAGCCGTCGACCGGTACGAGGACGCCGGGCTGCGCAGGCTCCTCGACGACGCCTCGGCCCAGAAGACCACCGTGCAGGTGTACGCCCCGCAGCCCGGCGTCGAACTCCCGCAGGAGCAGCGGGAGAAGGCCCTGCGCGAGGCCGCGCTGCGCACGGCGTACGCGAAGGTGCTGGCGGCAGTCGAACGGCCGCTGGTCGTCGACCGTACGCAGTCCTCGTACGGCGTCCGCACCGCCAACCCCACGGCCGCGCTGGACCGTTGGCTGCCCATGCCGACCGGGCTGCCCGCCCGTATGTCGCTCATCGCGCAGAACGGCCTCGCCGACCACGCCCGGCTCGCCTCGGGGCGCCTGCCGCGCGTCACGGGCCCGGTGACCGCGGCGACGGCCGAGGTGGAGGCCGCCGTCACCGCCGAGACCGCCAAGACCCTCCGGATCAAGGTGGGTTCGGTGATCCACCTGCCCGGCATCGAGCGCGCTCCCTTGTCCGTACGGGTCACCGGCATCGTCGCCCCGCGCACACCCGGGGGCGCGTACTGGACGGCGATGCCCGTGCTGCGCAAGCCCTCCCTGATGGTGCTGCCCACAAATGGCGGCCCGCCGGAAAAGTACTGGCTGGGCGCGCTGCTGCTGCCGCCGGACGCGGCCCCCGCGATGCTCGGCACGCCCGGAAAGCCGGAACGCTACTGGCAGTTGGCGCCCGACACCGCCGCCCTGGCCGCGCACGACGTGTCCCGTCTGGCCTCCGCGATCGCCGCACTGGAGTCGGGCCCCGGCCTCGGCCGGGTACGGGAGCGCGTCGACCCGCTGGCCGACGCGACCACGGACCTGGACGACGTACTGGAGTCGTTCACCCAACTGCGTTCCGGCATCGGCCCGTTGGTGGCCGTGGCCGCCTTCGGCACCGGCACGGTCGCCGCCGTCGTCCTGCTGATGGCGGGCGGCCTCGCCGTCGACCGCCGCCGCGCCGAACTGGCCCTGCTGCGCGCCCGCGGCGGTTCCCTGCGGGGCGTCTCGGGGCGCCTGCTCGCCGAGACGGCGGTGGTCGCGCTGCCCGCGGGTGCGCTGGGCCTAGGCGGCGCGCTGCTCGCGGTCCCGGAGGGCCGCCGCTCGTACGCGGTCGCGGCCGCCGTCACCGTGACGGTCCTGGCCTGCACCACCCTGCCGGTGCGCGCGGTGCTCGCCCACCGCGCCGTACGCGTCCACGGGGCCCGCGAGGACCTGACGTCCGTACGCCCGTCACGGCGCCGTACGGTCGCGGAGCTCACGCTGCTGGTGCTGGCGTCGGCGGCGGTCGTGGCGCTGCGGCGCCGGGGGGCGTCCGATGCGTCGGGCTCCGCCTCCGGTGACCAACTGGTCGCGCTGGCACCGGTGTTGGTGGGTGTCATCGCGGCCCTGGTGCTGGTCCGGCTCTACCCGCTGCCGCTGCGCCGGCTGTCCCGGACCGCCGGGCGGCTGCGCGGCGCGGTCGCCCCTCTCTCGCTGGCCCGCGCCGGCCGTACCTCCACCTCCACGGTCCTGCCCCTCCTGGCCCTCCTCACCGCCCTCACCACCGCCGCCTTCGGCGGTTCGGTCCTCGCGGGCGTCCACGACGCCCGCGACCGCGCGGCCCTCCTGACCACCGGCGCGGACGCCCGCGTCGAGGCGACCCACGCCCTGCCCTCCACCCTGGCCGACCGGCTCCGCCGGACTCCGGGCGCGCGCGTGGTCACGCCGGTGAGCATCGCCTACCAGGCGCGGCTGGGCGAGGGCTCGGGCACGGAGGAGGAGACGGTCCCGGTGGCGGGCGTGGATCCGGACGCGTACGCGCGGCTGGCCCGGGGAGCGGGGCTCGGGGGATTCCCGGCCGGGGAGCTGAGGTCACGGGGGTCGGGGCAGGGTTCCGGGGCCGCGCCCCTCCCCGCCCTCGCCTCTCCCGCCGTCGCCGACCGCTACGGCACGCGGCCGTTCGCCGTGCGGATGGAGGACGGCAGCCGGGTCACCGTGCGGATCGCTCTCGTACGGGAGTTGACCCCGGCCGTCTCCGACATGGACTTCCTGGTCGTGGACCGGGCCGGACTCGGGACCCGCGCCGCGCGCCCGACCGCGCTGTTCGTGACCGGCGACCACCTCGACGGGGCCGCCCTGCGCAAGGCGTCCGGTGCGGGCGTGACCGTACGGCTGCGGGCGGAGGAGCGGGCGCGGTACGTCGACTCGCCCTTGCAGTCCGGCGCCGAGCGGATCTACACGGCGGCGGTCGCGGCGGGCGCCGGGTACGCCGTACTCGCCCTGCTGCTCTCCCTCATACGCGCCGCCCCCGAGCGCGCCGCGCTCCTCGCCCGCCTCCGCACCATGGGTCTCACCCGCGCCCAGGGCCGCCGCCTCCTCGTCCTGGAGGCCCTGCCCCAGGCCCTGCTCGCGGCGGCGGGCGGCGCGCTCACGGGCTGGGCGGCCATCCGTCTGCTCTCCCCCGGCATCGACCTGACGGCCATCGCCCTCGCCACCCACGACTCCACGCCGGGAAGCGCCCGGCTCCGCACGGACACCCTCTCCTTGCTCCTCCCGTCCCTGACCGTCCTCGCCCTCGCGACGGGCATCGCGGCGGCACAGGCGTGGTGGACGGGGAGAAGGGGGTCGGTACGGGAACTGCGGGCGGGGGACGCACGATGAGCGGCGCCCTCGCAGCCAAGCCAAGTGCTACACCGCGCACCCCTTCGACGAGCGCTACGAGCGCCACCAGGAGTCGCCCATGACCACCACCGACCCCACCTTCGCCGACCTCGCACACCGCGCCGCGGCCCGCCGGGACCGCCCCGCCTACGGCCACGACGCCCTGATCACCTGTGACCGTCTGGTGCGGATCTTCTCCACGGACGGTGTGGAGGTCCAGGCGCTCCAGGGCCTCGATCTGCTGGTCCGCGAGGGCGAGTTGATGGCGCTGGTGGGTGCGTCGGGCAGCGGTAAGTCGACGCTGATGAACATCCTGGCCGGACTGGACACCCCCACCGCGGGCGCGGCCAAGGTGGCCGGCCGCGACCTGCTCACGATGGGCGCGAAGGACCGGCTGAGCTACCGCCGCGAGGTCGTCGGCTTCGTCTGGCAGCAGACGTCCCGCAACCTCCTGCCCTACCTGACAGCGGCCCAGAACGTGGCCCTCCCGATGCAGCTGTCCGGCACCGCCCGCAAGGGCCGCCGTTCCCACCGCGCTCAGGCCGAACGCGCCCTGGAACTCCTGGAGTTGCTGGACATCGCCGACTGCCGGGGCCGCCGCCCGCACCAGATGTCGGGCGGCCAGCAACAACGCGTCGCCATCGCGGTGGCCCTGGCCAACGCCCCCGCCGTCCTGCTCGCCGACGAACCCACCGGCGAACTCGACTCCCACACCGCCGAGCAGATCTTCGCCGCCTTCCGCACCGCGAACGAACACCTCGGCACCACCATCGTGATCGTCACCCACGACCAGGCGGTCGCCGGCGAGGTCCGCCGCACGGTCGCCATCCGCGACGGCCGTACCTCCACGGAGGTCCTGCGCCGCACCGAGGTCGACGCGGCCACCGGTCAGGAGGCGGTGGTGGCCCGCGAGTACGCGATGCTCGACCGCGCGGGCCGCCTCCAGCTCCCCGCCGAGTACACCGAGGCCCTGGGCATGCGGGACCGCGTGGCGCTGGAACTGGAGCCGGACCACATCGGCGTATGGCCGGACGACAGCGATCACGGGTGATCGACCGCCGTAACCGAACAGCCGTCGATCCGGGGTATTGAGCCGGGTTCAGCGCACGCTGACGTCCAGCGCCCCAAGTCCGGCCCGGCGCAAGGCGATCGACCCGTACGGCGTCCGCAGCCGGAGCCACGCCCCCGACGAGAACAGCCCCAACGGGCTCTCGCCGGGGGCGTCCTGGCGTGCGGCCTCGCTCGTGGTGCGCAGGAATCCCAGCGACTGTGCCGCGTGCGCGGCCCGCACCGGAAGCCCGGTGTCGCCGATCGGCCGGGACCAGATCTCCCGTCCGATCCGGTCGAGTTCGGCACGGGTACGGGCCTCGGGTGCCAACTCCTGTGTACGGGACCGGAATTCGGCGACCGCGGCGGCGACCATCGCGCGTACCGCGTCCGGCGCGGGCAGCCCCGGCTCCGGCTGCCAGCCCCCGCGCGGCGGCAGCACTCCGGCCCACGGCGGCCCGGTGACGGCGGCCGGGACGGCGGCGGTGGCCGCCGACTCGTCGACGGACTCCAGGAGTTCACCGGCGGACACGGTCACGTCGAGGCTGACGTCGAGCCCATTCTCGTACGGCTTGGCGAGGCGCGCCGTACGGATGGCGAGCACCTCGAAGGACGGCGGGCGCCCGAAGACCGCGAGCGCCTTGCCGTGCGCCTGGAGGCGCACGGCTGCCGCGCGGTCGTAGTGGATCAGCCGGGAGAGGAAGGCGGCGAGATCCGCCGCCTCCCCTCCGTCGGCGAGGTGCAGAACGGTCATGCCGCGACGGCCTCTTCGGCCTTGTCGTCCCGGTACTCCTCCAGGAACTCCCGTTCCTCGGAGGTGATACGGCGCGGGCGCTGGGTCTCGAAGTCGAACGGCACTATCACCGTCGAGGCCCGGACGTAGACCACTTCCTTGGCGTCAGGCGCGGCCGGGTCCTTGACCTCGTACGTGATCGTGAACGCCGCCGCCCTGATCTCCGTGACCCACAGCTCGATGTCCACCGGCGTGTGCCGGTGGACCAGCTGCCTCTTGTAGTCGATCTCGTGGCGCGCCACCACAGACCCCTGCTTGAAGTCCTTCTCCGGGCGGAACAGGAAATCGATGCGCGCCTCCTCCAGATAGCGGAGGAACACCACGTTGTTGATGTGGCCGTACGCGTCCATGTCCGCCCAGCGCAGCGGGCAGCGGTAGATGTGCCGCAAGGTCGATCAGCCCCGGGTCAGCTTCTTGTAGGTGGCACGGTGCGGGCGAGCCGCGTCCGGGCCGAGCCGCTCGACCTTGTTCTTCTCGTACGAGTCGAAGTTGCCCTCGAACCAGAACCACTTGGAGTTGCCCTCGTACGCGAGGATGTGCGTCGCCACTCGGTCCAGGAACCAGCGGTCGTGGGAGACGACCACGGCCGCACCCGGGAACTCCAGGAGCGCGTTCTCCAGGGAGCCCAGCGTCTCGACGTCGAGGTCGTTGGTCGGCTCGTCGAGGAGCAGCAGGTTGCCGCCCTGCTTGAGGGTCAGCGCCAGGTTGAGGCGGTTGCGCTCACCACCGGAGAGGACGCCGGCCGGCTTCTGCTGGTCCGGGCCCTTGAACCCGAAGGCGGAGACATACGCACGCGACGGCATCTCGACCTGGCCCACATTGATGTAGTCCAGCTCATCGCTGACGACGGCCCACAGGGACTTCTTCGGGTCGATGTTCTCGCGGCTCTGGTCGACGTACGAGATCTTGACGGTCTCGCCGACCTTGATCGAGCCGGAGTCCGGGGTCTCCAGACCCTGGATCATCTTGAAGAGCGTGGTCTTGCCGGCGCCGTTGGGCCCGATGACCCCGACGATGCCGTTGCGCGGCAGCGTGAAGGAGAGATCGTCGATGAGGACCTTCTCGCCGAAGGCCTTGGAGAGGTTGTTGACCTCGACCACGATGGAGCCCAGGCGCGGGCCCGGCGGGATCTGGATCTCCTCGAAGTCCAGCTTCCGCATCTTGTCCGCCTCGGCGGCCATCTCCTCGTAGCGCGACAGACGCGCCTTGGACTTGGCCTGACGCCCCTTGGCGTTGGAGCGAACCCACTCCAGCTCTTCCTTGAGCCGCTTGGCGCGCTTGGCGTCCTTCTGCCCCTCGACCTTGAGGCGGGAGGCCTTCTTGTCGAGGTACGTGGAGTAGTTGCCCTCGTAAGGGTGCGCGCGGCCGCGGTCGAGCTCAAGAATCCACTCGGCGACGTTGTCGAGGAAGTACCGGTCGTGGGTGACGGCGACGACGGTGCCGGGGTACTTCGCGAGGTGCTGTTCCAGCCACTGCACGGACTCGGCGTCCAGGTGGTTGGTGGGCTCGTCGAGAAGCAGCAGGTCAGGAGCCTCAAGCAAGAGCTTGCACAGCGCGACGCGGCGACGCTCACCACCGGAGAGGTTGGTGACGGGCCAGTCGCCGGGCGGGCAGCCCAGGGCGTCCATGGCCTGCTCCAGCTGGGTGTCCAGGTCCCACGCGTTGGCGTGGTCCAGGTCCTCCTGGAGCTTGCCCATCTCGTCCATGAGCGCGTCCGAGTAGTCGGTCGCCATCAGCTCGGCGACCTCGTTGAACCGGTGCAGCTTGCCCATGATCTCGGCGGCGCCGTCCTGGACGTTCTGCAGAACGGTCTTGGACTCGTCGAGCGGCGGCTCCTGGAGCAGCATGCCGACGCTGTAGCCGGGCGACAGGAAGGCATCGCCGTTGGAGGGCTGCTCAAGGCCCGCCATGATCTTCAGAACGGTGGACTTACCGGCACCGTTCGGCCCGACCACACCGATCTTCGCACCCGGGAGGAAGCTCAAGGTGACGTCGTCGAGGATCACCTTGTCGCCGTGCGCCTTGCGCGTCTTGCGCATGGTGTAAATGAACTCAGCCAAGAGAAACCGTCCGGACGCTTGAAATCGGGAGTGGGCAGATACACCCCATCTTGCCTGACGGCTACCCCTCGAAGGAAACCCGTTCGGTCAGGGGCCCGTGACCTGGACGTTCACTGCCCCTGCTCGTAGCCGACCTGTCACTGGTTGTCGCCGTCGGTCGCTGCCGAGCGGCCTCGCACGGCCCAGGGACGGCCCAGGAGCTGCCCGCCCGTCGCCGACATGACGCAGGTCACGCCCAGCCTCG
The DNA here is from genome assembly GCF_036347135.1 of Streptomyces sp. NBC_00775. Classification (NCBI taxonomy): domain Bacteria; kingdom Bacillati; phylum Actinomycetota; class Actinomycetes; order Kitasatosporales; family Streptomycetaceae; genus Streptomyces; species Streptomyces sp. NBC_00775. Next base: position 7,002,447 of record NZ_CP108938.1, on the reverse strand, counting down.
CCGTCACTCAAGCGGTTGGGGAGCGACCGGAAACTGCTCGCTGTAGAGCAACCCCAAACCAGGCATCCCGCACTTCCAATCCGGCCCTGGCTCACGATGACTCACCCACCCCATCAGGGCGATAATTAGATAAAAGGGTGTTTCCATGCAGCTCTGCGCTTACGCGAACGATCAACACATGGGAAGCAGGAGTGCCGAGATGATCACCCAAGAGCAGATTCCAGCCGTGCTGGACCATCCCGTCCACGACGCCGAGGGGAACAAGATCGGCGACGCCAAGCATGTCTTCCTCGACGAGGTCACCGGCCAGCCGGAATGGGTCAGCGTCAAGACCGGCCTGTTCGGCACCAGTGAGTCCTTCGTCCCCATCTGTGAAGCCACCATGGTCGAGGACCACCTCGAGGTCCCCTATGCCAAGGACACGGTCAAAGACGCCCCCAACGTCGACGTCGACGCTGGCGCCCACCTCTCTGAGGACGAGGAACACCGCTTGTACGAGCACTACGGCATCGCCTGGGACGAAGCCTGGCAACAGGCCAACCAGCCCGGTGGCGGTTGGGCCCACACCAGCCCCCGGCCCTCCACAGACACCACCAGTGACGGCACCGCGCTCGACTACGACGACACCACGGCTTCGGGCATCGCCCGCAGCGGCAAAGAGCACGTCAACACCACCGCCACACAGAGCGACTACGACGACACCACGGCTTCGGGCATCGCCCGCAGCGGCAAAGAGCACGTCAACACCACCGCCACACAGAGCGACTACGACGACACCACGACCTCGGGCATCGCCCGCAGCGGCAAAGAGCACGTCAACACCACCGCCACACAGAGCGACTACGACGACACCACGACCTCGGGCATCGCCCGCAGCGGCAAAGAGAACGTCGACACACCCTCTGCCGGCTCCAAGAGCTCCCCAGACGATGAGGCAATGACGCACTCGGCTGAGCAGATGCACCTCGGCACCGAGCGCCGTGAAACAGGGCGGCCCCGGCTACGCAAGTACGTGATCACCGAAGAGCAGCAGTAGACCGCCCCCGTGCGCCACGAGGAAGTCCGCGTGGAACGCGCGCCGATCACCGACGCCAACGCGGATCAGGCCAAGTCCGGGGCCGGAGATCCCCGAGACGCTCGCACTGCTACCTCTTGCAGTGCTGGCAGGCTGTGAGCCCCTCTTCCCGAAGCAACTTGAGCACGCGGCTGACCTTGGGACAGTGCTCGTCTGACCTGCTGCGATGGCCCGTAGGTGTCTGTAGGCGTCCGCCGCAGTCCGTCGACGTTGTCATGGGCGTGGACGGTTTCGAACCGCCGACATCTGCCTTGTAAGGGCGGACGTGGTCGGAAGGACCGCTTCCCAGGCCAGCCTTGCCGTGTCAGCCACTCAGGTGACCGGCCCATCTCGACTGCGGCGAGCCGTCGTTGACCGTGGTTGACCGCACGATGTGGCACGCCTGTGGCACGCGACCTCTTCGCCCCGAAGCAAGCTGGGCGGGCCTCGGACCTTGGACATGCGACGCCCCTGCCCCCTAGTGGTCCTCTGCCTGGTCCCTCAGGTAGACAGTCACCCGTGCTCATTGCGAGCGTGAGCGTCGCCCGATGCACTTGGAGCGAGCGGGCAGGTCCGGCCACAGCCGCACCTGCCGATCCTCAAGGTTTCCTGGAAGTACTCCACGTCAGTATCGCTACGAGAGTCTCGCCCAAGCCACTTGAGCGAGGATCGGTCTGATCTCGCTACTTACAACATCCCCCAGCGCACCAACGCGGATCGCGCATACGATCGGGGAACGTGAACTTCGGCACTACGCGTTGACGGTGGAGGGAACCTTGTCTGACAAGGGTGCGGACTATGAAGAAGTCGCTGAGCCGCTGCGGAATTTTGCTCCGGCTCTAGAATCCCTCCTACGAGAGTTGCTCCTTTCGGAGGGCATTCAGTTTCACTATGTCCGGTCGCGCGTTAAGACAAAAGTCAGTACTATTAAAAAGCTGACGAAGCCAAGTAAAACATACACCGGCATTTCTGATCTAACCGACATGCTAGGCGTTCGCATCGTCACATATTTCCCTGACGATGTAGATCAAGTAGCCAAAGTGATTCGCAGAGAATTCTCAATCGACAACGAGAACTCTACCGACAAGAGGGCGCTACTCGATCCGGACCGGTTCGGCTACCTTTCGCTACATTACGTTGCCCGCCTTGGTGAGAATAGGTCCAACTTGGCCGAGTATGCGAGATTTACTGACTGTACGTTTGAGATTCAAATCAGGTCCATCTTGCAGCATGCATGGGCAGAGATTGAGCACGATCTCGGATATAAATCTTCGAGCGGCATTCCCGCGGAAGTAAGGAGGCGATTCTCGCGTGTCGCGGGCCTCCTCGAGGTAGCGGATAATGAGTTTCAGGAGATTCGAAACTACCTAGTTCGACATCAGCAGAGGCTGGAAGCTGCCGACCGCAGGAACTGGAAAGGCGTGTCCATCGATCAAGATGCGGTCTATGCCTTCATGCGTCGGGAAACAGTGCTTCGCCAACTAGACCGAAGCATTTCTAAGGCTGTAGGCATGTCGCTGACCCGGCCAACTCGCACCTATGCCGCTGCCCGTCAGGGCGAACTCAAAAGTGCGGGTTTCGAAACACTCAAGGACGCCAAGGAAGAAATCGAGCGGGACGCACAAGAAATTGCAAAGTTCGCCCATGCTTGGATTTCAGATGACGCGACACCGCGCCTTTGGCCCAAAGGTACCGATGTGAGCGAAATGGGAGAATTTGACGATCCTGACGATGGCTTTGAAGTTCTCCCTTCTGGTATCGGGCTTTTTTATCTCTGGCTTTACAAGTGCGCTAAGGGTGATGTACAAGATCCCCCTTATCACGAGGTGACGCTAAAGCACTTGAAACTAACATATGAAGGAATTCGGTCATCATAATTTCAGAGGGCGACATCACCATTAATCCGCAGAATAGGAGTTGCCCACTTTGCCTAGTGAGAGTACTGGGCCGGACGAAGAGTCCCTAACGGCGAAGCTGCAGGCATGGTTGGCACTTCAGGGATACCCCCTTGAAATGCGAGTCGCCAGAGAACTAAAAAGGAAGGGGATTCGCGCAATCTCATCGGATTACTACGTAGATAGCGAGTCAGGAGACCATAGAGAGATTGACGTCACTGCACGCATTCCCCTCTGCGATCTGGCGAACCTCGATGGCCAAGTAGCATCCTTTCTCTGCCCTGTAATCGAGTGCAAGAGTGCGCCAGGGAAGCCATGGGTCCTGTTCGAGGGAGCAGACCTGCATCCGGTGGCGAGTGTGGCACAGCGGTTCGTGTTGAACGCGGCACAGCACCACTGGGTCCGCTACGCCCGAGAAATCAATGTCACAAAAACGCCCCTTGCGGAGATCCTGCCCCTATTTAACATTGGAGACAATCCCGCATACTCGGCAGTCCGGAGCAGCCTGGGTAAGAACAGAGAAGACGCTGCATACGGCGCCATGGTTAGCGTAACAAAGGCGGCTCATGCAGTCGCCAATATGTATCCACATAGGGGAAATTTGGCGATGCATGTAGCCGTTCCAATTATCGTAGTCGACTCTCCGATATTCACCTGCAAATTGAATGATTCTGGCGAGATGCTAATCGAACCGGCCGAGCGCGGCACGATTGTATGGAAGAAGGGGGTGTCGAAATCTTATTCACTCCATTCGATCATCACCGTCGTCTCCGAGTCAGCCCTCCCGGCCCTTTGCGATGACATTGCGAAAACCGCATCCTATCTTCGTCGCTCTCTCCCCCCTTGGGCAGCGCAGGCGTGACGCAATCGAGGTCGGCGGAGCGGCTTTGGGCTGGAGCTGCTTTGGGGCGAGTGATCATGGCCCCGTAAGCTCATGGCGAGTCGGGCAGTCTGTGGACCTGCCCGGTAAAGCACGACGTTGGGGCCATGATCTTAGAGGCTCGCCCCAAAGTGGCTGCCTAAAGCCGTGGAGCCGACCGCCCCAGCCACAGAGGGTGTCTCCCCCTTCGTGCCCGCAGCTCGCTAGCGCGCCGCCGGGCGGGGCCGCCGCTGGCGAAGACAGGGCGGCGGCCCCGCCGACAAGGCGGCGCGCGCCCGCGCCGTGCGCGGGCCTTGATGAAGTAGGGAAAGTTCTACCGCGCTGTGCACTGTTGGGGCGCTCGGCCATGGGCTGTCGGCTGGGTAGCCAACTCGGCTACGGTGCGATTCATGCCCTCTGCACTGGACACGCCCCAAGGCGCGGCCGAACTGGCCGAGTCACTGTTGCCCCCGCTTGGAAACAGATGGCTGCACACTCAGGCCGTAGCCGCTCGGGCCCGTGAGGCGTCCGCGGCTGTCCCTGCGCAAGAGCGCGATCTCCTCGTCGCAGCGGCCTGGCTCCATGACCTCGGGTACGCGCCAGAGCTGCGAGACACGGGATTTCATCCGCTCGACGGTGCACGGTATCTGGAGAGGCTCGGCGCCCCTGATCGACTCGTGCGGCTCGTCGCACATCACTCCGGGGCCGTCTATGAGGCCGAGCAGCGCGGGCTGTCGACGGAGTTGGAAGCATACGAGCGTGAGGACTCGCCACTCCTCGACGCCTTGATCTACGCGGACATGACGACGGGCCCCGCCGGGCAGGCCTTCGACTTCGATCGACGCATCGATGAGATCCTCGTGCGGTACGAGCCGGGAAGCGCTGTGCACAATGCGATCAGCAAGGCTCGCCCGTATCTTGGCGCGGCCGTCGAACGTACCCGTGCGCGTATCGATGATCAGCCGATGTAGGGCGTTTGCCGTTCGGCCATGCCGTGGTCGATCCGCATCCGCATGGACGGGTGGATGTTCAGTTCGTCCAGCCTGTTCGGCGCGACGAACGCCACTTCCTTGCTCTCGCTGCTGGTCCGCAGCTCTCCGCCGACGATGCGCGCCGCGAAGCAGATCGAGAACTGTTGGCGCACTTCGCCGTCGTCGTACCCGATGACGTGCGCCGGGTTGGTGTAGAGGCCGACCAAACCCGTCACCTCAACGTCGAAGCCGGTCTCTTCCTTCGTCTCCCGTACGGCGGCATAGGGGGCTGACTCCCCGACGTCGACACCGCCGCCAGGGAGCGCCCACAGGTCGTTGTCCGTCTTGTGGATCAACAGGACTTCCCCGGCCTCGTTCAATGCCACGGCGGTGACTGAGGGCACGATGCTGTTCGCCTTCGGGGCGTTCGGATCATTGAAGTAGTCGATGCGGGCCATACGTCCAGCCTCGCACGTCCCCCGCCAGTGGTCAGGATCGCTGCACGCTCGCCGGTCCGAGGTCGCGGCCATCCAGTACCTCGATGGTGACGATGACCGTCGCGCTTGGATCAAGACTGAGCCACATCACAGCCTCGTCGTTCTCTTCCAGCTGGCACACATACGGGGTGGGCGAACCCTGCGGTGCGGTCAGGAGGTTGCGGCAGGTGGGCGTGCACGTGCAGGCACCGTAGTACCGCAAGGTCGGGATCTGTTTGATCAGGACCGTATCGTCGGGGTCGAGCAGGCGCAGGATGTCGGCCGTCAGCTGGGGGAAGACGTCCGCGAGCAGTGGTAGTTCCTCAACAGTCATGGCGTCACCGGAGTCCCTCGCTCCCACGCGTAGTCGAAGCTGCGCATGTAGTGCCGGAAGGTGCGGGCACCGGGGATGTAGCGGAAGTGCAGGATCGGGTTCTGTCCTGCCGGGGCTCCGAGAACGTGCGGGTTAACCAACACGTCGTCATCGAAGCGGTAGATGGAGTTGTACAGGATCGTGTCGTGAAGCCTGATCTCCACACCGGGAGTCTTCGCCGCCGGTTCGAGATAGCGGCGGGTTATCCGAGCTCGGGCGGCCAGATCGTCGCCGATACCTTCCTCCTCGCCTCGCTGGCGGATCATCTGCGAGTCCGGGTCGCCCAGGAGGACACGGACCTGAGTGCCGGCCGTTGCCTTCTCTGCGAGCTGGTCGGGTAGATCGGGGTGGCTGTCGAAGAGGAACAGTCCTGCGTATACCAGGATTTCGACCTGATCTGTCGCCTTCTCGATCAGCGACGACCACAGGGAAGCCGGGACGGCGCCGCGGTGCGGGTAGTACGTGACCAGTTCGGACGTGCTCGCGGTCTCGGCCTGCTTCTCCACGGTCGGCCAGAGGTAGACCTCGTCAACGCCTAGGTAGCTCGCGGCCTTCCAGCGGTGGCCCCTGTGCGGCGTGCGGTTCGTGGTGATCCATCGTTCGACGCTCTTCGGGTCCACGCCGACGTGGTCAGCAACGGACTGGATGGTCTCGCCCTTCGCCGAAATGGCCGCGCGCAGACGCTCGTTCGCCATGAGGCGTCCTCCCCGTGGGACGTAGGGACGTTTTGACGGTAGCTCAGGCGTCCCTAAACGTCCAGACGGACCGTGATACGTCCACGGCCTCTCGCGGTCTCCTGATCTCACCGGCAAGCACCGGTCAACATCCGCTAGATGCAGGAGAACAGACGATGCGTCAGATTCCCGTCGACACCACCGCCGCGACCGTGATGGTCGCCAAGAGCCCGCAGCCGAAGGTCAAGGACCGGCGTACCGGTGAGATCGCCGTCGACAAGGACGGCGTGACCCTGATGACGGTGGAGGTCATGTTCTCCACGCCGGACGAGGTGGAGATCCTCAAGCTCACCGTTCCGCAGCCGGGCGTCTCCGAGGACTTGGCCATGGGGACCCCGGTCGCCCTGACGGGTCTGGTCGCCTCGGCGTGGGAGAACGAGTTCAACGGGCAGAAGCGGCACGGGATCGCGTTCCGCGCGGTCGCGGTCACCTCGCTCGCCGCTGGCGCGTCGAAGCCCAAGGCGGCCTGATCATGGCCGTCTTCACGGTCGCGCTGGTGCTGGTCGTCGCTGCCGCAGTGATCCTGCGGTGGCGGCGCCCCGCCTGGTACTGGTCGGCTTTCGGTGCCGTCTTCGCGATGCTGCGGGTCCTGGTCCGCTACGGCTCGGTCATGGACGCGTGCGGGCTGACCGTCCCGCCCTCCCGCTGGCGCCTGGCCTTCGCCCGGATCGCCAACCGGCCCGTCCCGGAGTCCCGCGCCCCGCGCATCCGGCGAGTCCGCCCCACGCGTACCGGCCTGGTGCTGCGGCTCAAACTCCGGCCCGGGCAGGACGCCTTCGACGTCTCCGCCGCCACGGACCGGCTGCGCCATTCCTTCAGCATGTACGGCGTCACCTCCCGCGAACTGCGCTCAGGTGTCGTCGAGTTGAGGATGACCGGCTACGACGTGCTCAAGCAGGTCCACATGCCCGCCAAGACCGACACGGCCCCCATGCGGGTCCCGGTCGCCCTGCGCGAGGACGGCGCAGTGCACTACCGCGACTATCGGGCCGTCCCGCACGGTCTCACCCTCGGCGCCACCGAGTCCGGCAAGTCCGTCTACCAGCGCAACCTGGTCGCCGGTCTCGCCCCGATGAACGTCGCGCTCGTCGGCATCGACTGCAAGCAGGGCGTTGAACTCTTCCCGCTGGCACGCCGGTTCTCCGCGCTCGCCGACAACCCGGACACCGCCCTCGGCCTCCTCGAAGCCCTCGTCACCCACATGGAAGGCGTCTACCAACTCATCCGCGCCGAGCAGCGGATCACCGTGAACGTGCCGGACGCGGAGATCGCCGCCGACATCTGGGACCTGCCCAACGATCTGCGCCCGGTGCCCATCGTGGTCCTGGTCGACGAGGTCGCCGAACTCGCCCTGTTCGCCACCAAGGACGAGGAGAAGCGCCGGGACCGGATCATCACCGCCCTGGTCCGCCTCGCCCAGCTCGGCCGTGCTTCCGGGATCTACCTGGAGATCTGCGGGCAGCGCTTCGGCTCCGAACTCGGCAAGGGCATCACGATGCTCCGCGCCCAGCTCACCGGCCGCACCGCGCACCGCGTCAACGACGAATCCTCCGCCAACATGGCCTTCGGGGACATCTCCCCGGACGCCGTCCTCGCCGCCATCCAGATCCCCACCGAGACTCCCGGCATCGCCATCACCGGCGACGCCTCCGGCGGCTGGGCCCGTATCCGCGCCCCGCACACCACGCTGCGCGAGGCCGTGAACCTCTGCAACAAGCACGCTGACCGGACCCCGGACCTGCCCGCGCTGGCGGCCTTCCGGCCCGCCACCGCCGCGCTGCCGTCGGACCGCGTGCCGCTGTCCAAGACGGCCCCCGTCACCGTCTGACCTCTCCCGCTTCCCGGTCGGCGCGACCGTCTCGCGCCAGGTCCCTACCCCCTCCATGCCCGGAGAAGGGAGAGCACGCCATGTGCCCCGACTGCGAGGACTTCACCCGCACCGTCCTGCTGCTCGGCCAACTCGCCCTCTACGCCGACACCCTCGGCGCTGACGACGACTTCATCGAAGCCATCGGCCCGTCGCTGGCCGCGTCCCTGCCGGAGCCGCCGCCCGGCACCTTCCCGCCCGGCTACGACCCCACCGACGGCCCCGACTACCCCGGTGATCCGTCGTGATGGCCCGGCCCGCGCTCCGCGTGGACGCCGTCCTCGTCCAAGCCGTCATCGCGGGAGCCCTCTCCTTCGCCCACCTGCACGACCTCGCCGACGCAGCCGGACAGGACGGCTGGAAGGCATGGGCCTACCCGATCTCGGTGGACCTGCTCCTGGTCGCCGCCTGGCGACGGCTCCGGAGCGACGGACCGTCCCGGCTGGCCTGGTGCTGGTTCCTGATCGCGCTGTTCGCCTCGCTCGGCGCCAACGTGGCCACCGCCGGATTCCTCGACCTTCAACACCCGCCCGTCTGGCTGCGGTTCGGCATCGCCGGATGGCCCGCCCTCGCCTTCCTCGGCGGCACACTCCTCGCCCACTCCACCGGAGACCGGACGCCGGTTCAGCCGGCACCCGCGGCCTCGGCCCCCGCACCGGAAGTCGAGCCGAACGTCGTCGCCCCCGATCCGCTGCCCGAACCCGCTCCCCTCCCGGCTGCCGAGGACACCCCGGCACTCGCCCCCGCCGCCGAATCCGCCCCGACGGCTCCGCCCGTCCCGGCCGCCCTGGTCGACCACGCCCGCAAGGTCGCCGACGACCACCACGCCCGCACCGGTGCCCGGATCGACACCGAGACCCTGCGTGCCCGCCTCGGCGTCCCGCCCCAGCTCGCCGACGCCATCGCCGCCCAGCTCGCCTGACCGCAACCGGAAGGAAGCCCCGGATGACCAACGACCCGGCCGATCTGACGAGCGCCGACTACCTCGACGGCGCACGGGAGATGCACGCCGCCGGACGCCCGTACCTCGCCTACCTGCTGGCCGAGGAAGCCGCGCAGCGCACCACCGACCCGGCCACCGCCCGCAGCATCCGTGCGCAGTTCCCCGACCCCACCACCGCCCGGAAGGACTGATCGACATGCCCGCTCGCGACCACTTCCACTCCGTGATGCGGATCGGCCCCGTGCAGATCGGCACCCACCGCGACCGCCACGGCCGCACCAAGCACGCCGCCGTGTGCACCAACGACCGCTGCGGCTGGTCCGCCGACTACTCCAGTCAGAGCGCCGCCCAGCTCGCCGCCCGCACCCACCGCTGCACCGCCCGATAGGAGCCCGCCGTGGACGTCCCGCTCTGGTTCGCCCTGATCGTCGTCGGCTGGCTCGGCGTCAAGCTCATCCGCCCGCCCTGGTGGCTCGTGGCCGTGCTCCTCCTCGGCGGCTACCTCCTCGCCGACAGCCTGCTCGCCCCCGCCATCAACACCGCCGTCAAGTAACCACCCGCGAAAGGAGATCCACCATGCTCCGCCCCAAGATCCCGACCATGCCCCAGCCGACCGGCCTGGTCACCCCGCCCGCCGTCATCGAACCGACCGCCGTGGTCCAGCACACCCCGGCGGCCCCCGCGCCCGCCCCGGCCACGGCTCGGCCGACCGTGCAACTCACCCCGGGCGCCGTCATCGCCCTCGTCGGCAGCGGCACCGCCGTGGTCCTGGTCGTCGGCGCCGTCCTCGTCTCGATGCTCCTCGCGGTCGCCATCACCGGCGCATCCGTCGCCATCTGCGCCCTGGTGATCCGCTCCCTGATCGCCTCCGAGGGCAAGCGCCGCTGACCGGTCCCCGGGCGGCCTCAACCGCCAAGTCTCCGCCGCCCGGGAGCCGTGCCCCTGCCCGAACCAAAGGATCCGGAAGGAACCCCAGCATGAAGCACCGCATCACGCCCACGCCCCCCATCTGCCCGGCCTGCGACGGCTTCGCCTCCGCCGCCATCACCCTCGGCGGCCGCGACCGGCACGGCCACCTGCGCACCATCACCGCACACTGCCCGACCTGCCACGGCACCGGCACCGCCCGCCGCTCGCCCATCCGGGAGGGCGCCCGTGCCTGACACCCTGCTCGACCCGACCACCCTCGGCGACCTGCTGAGGGTGGCTTCGGCCAACGACTTCGACCGCTGGCACGACCAAATCCGCCGCACCGGCGGATGCTCCGACCCCATCCACCTGACCGGCTGGACCCTCACCAAGGACAAGACCACCGGCGAGACCCTGCACCACTACTCGACGGAATCCGAGCCGGGCGGACGGCTGCGCGTCGCGTGCGGCAACCGGCGGGCCTCCCGCTGCCCCTCCTGCGCCTGGACCTACGCGGGCGACACCTACCACCTGATACGGGCGGGCCTGGCAGGCGATGACCGCCGCGACATCCCCGCCACCGTCCGCGATCACCCCCGGGTCTTCGCCACCCTCACCGCCCCGTCCTTCGGCCCCGTCCACAACCGCCCCGATCGAGGCACCTGCCGATGCGGCACCCGCCACCCGGCCGACGACCCCGCCCTCGGGACCGCGCTCGACCTGGCCACGTACGACTACACGGGCGCCGTCCTCTTCAACAACCACGCGGGCGACCTCTGGCAGCGCTTCACCAACCGACTCCGCCGCGAGATCGCCGCCCGCGCGGGCCTCACACAGCGAGAGCTGAAGGAGACGGCCCGACTGTCGTACGGCAAGGTCGCCGAGTTCCAAAAGCGCGGCGCCCTCCACTTCCACGCCATCATCCGCATCGACGGCTCCGAAGGACCCGAAACCCCGCCCCCGTCCTGGGCGACAGTCGACCTCCTCGCCGACGCGATCCGCGCCGCCGCCACGCACTCCTACACCTCGGTATCCGTCCCTGCTGCCAAGGACCAACCCGCCCGCACATTCCGCTGGGGAACTCAGCTCGACGTCCGCCCCGTGAAGGCCTTCGGCGACGGCTCCGACATCACAGAACAGGCCGTCGCCTCCTACGTCGCCAAGTACGCCACCAAAGCCGCCGAGAACACCGGCACCCTCGACCGCCGCATCGGCGAACTCTCCGAACTCGACCGCCATCACGTCCCCGACCACACCCGCCGCCTCATCGAAGCGTGCAAGACCCTCGACCCGCTCTACCCGGACCGCCGCCTGTGGGCCTGGGCGCACATGCTCGGCTTCCGCGGCCACTTCTCCACCAAGTCCCGCCGCTACTCCACCACCCTCGGCGAACTCCGCCAGACCCGCGCCGACTACCGCGCCGCACAGGAACGCGACGCCCTCGGCCTGGAGGACCGCGAGCCGGACACCGTCCTCGTCCTCGCCGACTGGCAGTACGCCGGACACGGCCACACCCCCGGCGAATCCGCACTCGCCGCCACCATCGCCCGCGACCTACAGACCAACCGCGAAACAGCCCGCGAAGAACTCCGAGCAGCCCACGAGAGGGAGTGGTGACCATGGCAACACGGCTCCCCGACCGCTACCTGACACCTGACGACCTGGTGGAGATGTTCGACCTCCCCAGCGTCGAAACGGTCTACCAGTGGCGTCGCAAGCGCACCGGTCCCCGCGGCTTCCGGGTCGGCCGGCACCTGCGCTACGACCCGGACGACGTCCGTACCTGGGTCGAGTCCCTCCAGGAAGGGGCTGCCGCCTGATGGCCGGACACATCCAAGACCGCTGGTACAAGGTCGAGATCGGCTCGGACGGCAAGAGCCGCAAGGTGAAGAGCGACCGGTTCGGCATGGGCCTCCGCTACCGCGCGCGCTACATCGGCCCAGACGGCACCGAGAAGTCCAAGAGCTTCCCGGACAAGCAAAAGCGCTTGGCCGACGCGTGGCTGACCAACATCGAAGCCGACATGGCACGCGGTCAGTACATCGATCCTCGTGCCGCACGGACGACTTTCCGTGAGTACACGGATCGCTGGATCGCCGCACTGACCACCGACCTCACGAGCCGGGCCGCGGTCGAGGGACGGCTACGCCTTCATGCCCTGCCCTACCTCGGAACGCGCCCGATCGGTTCGTTCCAGCCGGAGCACATCCGGGACTGGAACCGTCAGCTCGAAGACGCCGTGGCGTCGGCTTCCTACCGGCGCCTGATCTTCGACGCGGTCTCCTCCGTGCTCACTGCGGCCGTAGATGACCGTCTGCTGGCCTCAAATCCCTGCCGGGCTCGATCGGTCAAGGCGCCTCGTCCGGCGCCGACACGCGTCCGTCCATGGTCGGCTTCGCAGGTGTTCGCAGTGCGGGCCGGATTGCCCGAGCGCTACCAGGCGATGACGGACGTCGGCGCGGGGTGCGGACTCCGCCAAGGCGAGATCTTCGGTCTCGCTGTCGACAACATCGGCGATCTCGGCTGGCTTTACGTCCGGCAGCAGGTGAAGAAGGTCCGCGGCTCGCTCGTCTTCGCACCGCCGAAGCGCGGCAAGCTCCGTGACGTGCCTCTGGACCCTGAGGTGTCCGCAGCCCTGACCGAGCACATGAAGCGCTTCCCGCCGGTCGACGTGACACTGCCCTGGCTGACGCCGACCGGGCCCAAGGTCACGCATCGGCTCGTCTTCACGAGCAGCGTCGGCACGGCCCTGTGGAGCAACGGCTTCAACGACGAGCGGTGGAAGCCCGCGCTCGCGTCTGCCGGGATCATCCCGACCCCCGAGAAGGGCCAGCGCTACGCGGCAGCCCGCGAGCACGGGATGCACGCCCTGCGGCACTTCTACGCCTCGGTCCTCCTGGACGCCGGGGAGAACATCAAGGCGCTGAGTCTGTACCTCGGTCACAGCGATCCGGGATTCACGCTCCGCGTGTACACGCACCTGATGCCGAGCAGCGAGACCCGGACCCGGAAAGCGATCAGCGCGATGTACCGGGCCGCCGGTTACGCCCATGACGGCCCAGAGACGGCCCAAGCCGCCTGACACGGCCCCTCATCGACGGGAAACCCGCTGGTGAGGGGCTGTTTCCTGCCCAAGATCGGTCAGTAACACCCCATCTTGCCTGACGGCTAGCCCTCGAAGGAAACCCGTTAGGACAGGGGCCCGTGACCTGGCCGTTCACCGACTGAGCGCCCGTAGCTGACCGGTTACTGGCTGTCGCCACCGGTCACAGCGACTGAGGTGAGCGAGCCGCTGGTGTGTATTGCTCCTGCCCTCGGCTCGCGTTCACCATCAGCTCTGCTCGATGTGCAGATGGATCGGACCCCGCAGGACCGGGCTGGGGCGGTACGGCGGTGGGTCGGCGACGAGCCGCGGATTGTCGAGGCGACGTACCAGCTCGTTCAGCGCGATCTGGGTTTCCAGCCGGGCCATCGGGCCGCCGAAGCACAGGTGGATGCCGCTGCCGAACCCCAGGTGCTGGTTGTCCTGCCGGTCGGGGTCGAAGCGGTCGGGGTCGTCGAAGCGGTCCGGATCGCGGCTGCCCGAGGCGAGCATGAGCATGATCTGTGAGCCCTTGGGGATGACGGTGTCGCCGACCGTGATGTCGCTGTACGCCGCCCGCCACGGAATCATGTGCACGGGGGGCTCGTAGCGCAGCAGTTCCTCGACCAGCGGCACGACCAGGTCCGGTTCGTCGCGCAGTCGCTGCAGCACCTGCGGGTGGCGCAGCAGCGTCAGCATGCCGTTGGTGATGAGGTTGACGGTGGTCTCGTGGCCGGCGATGAGCAGCAGATTGGCGGTGCTGATGATTTCCTCGTCGGTCATCCGTCCATCGGGTCCGTCATCGGTGGCCAGGCGTGACAGCAGGTCGTCGCCGGGCCGGTCGTGGCGTGGTTCCAGCAGCCCGCCGAGGTACTGGTGCAGGTCCTTGCCGGCCTGCAGGCCGTTGTCCAGCTTCTCCTTCGGGTCGGTCTTGGGGTTGTAGTCGAGCGAGTCGATGATGGCGTTCACCCACACGTGGAACTGTGCTTCGTCCCCGCGTGGCACGCCGAGCAGGTGGCAGATCACGGTGACGGGGAACGGGTAGGCGAAGTCGTCGACGATGTCGATCTGCTGCTTGCCCGCGAAGTCGTCGATCAGGCTACTGACGGTGGCGGTCAGGTCGGGTCGCATGCTGTTCACGAGCCCCGGGGTGTGCGGGGGGCCGAAGTGGCGCATGGCCAGGCGCCGCATGCGGTCGTGCTCGGGCGGGTCGATGTTGATGAAGGACGGCGTGGCGCGCCCCCCGGCCGCGGGCATCGGCCGTGACAGGTTGCGGACGTCGGAGCTCAGGTGCGGGTCGTGCAGTATGCCCATGAGCTCGCGATAGGTACTGATGACGTAGCTGCCGTCCTCCTGCAGGGCCACCGGCGTCTCGCGCAGCTCGGCGTACAGCGGGTACGGGTCGGCCCGGGCGGAGTAGTCGAGGATCCGGTGCAGGGTGTCGGGAGTCTCGGTCGTGGTCATCTCGCTCTACCTCCGACGGTTCTGCCGCACGGATGTGACGCGCCGCTCGCTCGGGTCATGGCCGGTGACGACCACCGTGGCGCCCTGGGCGAGCAGGGTGGGGCCGGGGAAGTCGACGGGCACGGGTTTCGCGTCGGCGGGCTCGTCGGGCGTGGGGCAGGGCGGCGGGAAGGGTGCGGCCGTCTCGATCAACTGCCGGTAGTGGTCCAGCCACTTCGCGTTGTTGAAGCTGACCGCGGCGGTGACGCGGCCTTGGTAGCCGTATGCGGCGACGAAGCGGTGGTCGGGCACAGACCCCTGGGTGACGACGACCTCGTCGGCGAAGGTCGGCACACCGACGGACTTGATGTTGACGCCGAACTGGATCGACCAGAACGTCGGGATGGACAGGTGGGGCCAGCGGTCCGCCTGGGCGCTGACCATGTTGTGGGCCGCGACCT
This sequence comes from Streptomyces sp. NBC_00775, assembly GCF_036347135.1. Lineage (NCBI taxonomy): Bacteria > Bacillati > Actinomycetota > Actinomycetes > Kitasatosporales > Streptomycetaceae > Streptomyces > Streptomyces sp. NBC_00775. The sequence goes on along the minus strand of NZ_CP108938.1, from coordinate 6,987,380 downwards.
CGGCCTGCTCCACGGCGTTTGCCCAGTGCTCCAGCGAGATGAGCCGGTACTCGTAGATCGGGTTCGGACAGCGTGCCACGTCTCCGGCGACGAAGATGTCGTCGGTGATCAGGCCGTTGAGGTCGAGGGCGCGGCAGCCCGTGTCGCAGGCGATTCCCCATACGCCTGCGGCCAGTCCCGAGTCCCGCAGCCACTCGGTGTTGCGGATGCCGCCGAGCGCCACCACCGCCACGTCGGCGTCGAGGGTGCTGCCGTCGGAGAAGTGAGCGCGCCGAAAGCGCCCCTGCGCGTCGCCCTCCAGCCGGGTGACCTTGACATCGCAGCGCAGGTCGACACCGTGGGCGCGCTGCATGTCCGCCGCGACCTCACCGATCATGGCGCCGAGCGCCCCGACCAGCGGGGCCGGCCCGAGCTCGGCGACGGTCACCGGGATGTCACGTTCGCGGCAGATGGAGGCGATCTCGGAGCCGGTGAAGCCCGCACCGATGACCAGTACGCGGGACGGCCCGGCGGCGACGGCTCTCTGGAGGCCGTCGGCGTCCTCGCGCGTGCGTACGACGAACACTCCGTCCAGGGCCGCCTCGGTCTCGACGAACCAAGGCCGGGCCCGTACCCCGGTGGAGATGAGCACTCGGTCGAAGGGAACCTCGCGGTCGTCGGCGAGATGCACGCGGTTGGTCGCCAGGTCCAGCCCGTCGGCGGGCACGCCCAGCAGCCACTCCGCGTCGATGTCACGACGTCGCGGCAGTGCGGTGTCCCCGGCCGATACCCACCCGGTCAGCACCTGCTTGGACAGCGGGGGCCGGTCGTAGGGCTCGCCCAACTCGTCACCGATCATGGTCAACGACCCGGTGAACCCCTCGCCGCGCAGAGCCTCCGCGGCCCGCAGTCCCGCCAGTGACGCCCCGACGACCACGATGCGGCCATCGCGCTTGAACGCTTGCAGGGTGTCAGCGCTGCTCATGACGGCGACGCCTCCACCGGTACGTCCCGCCCCTCCAACTGGTCGACCAGAATTGCCTGGAGCGGGCAGGCTGCCGCGGCGCGCAACACCTGCTCGCGCTGGACGTCGTCGGGCTTCGGGTTGTACATCAGCGCTTCCTCGCCGTGCATCCGGAAAGCGTCCGGGGCCAGGAACGCGCACTGCGCATACCCTTGGCATCGGGAAAGATCAACGACAACTCTCATCCCGGCCTCCATTCCAGTGAGGCAAGGCCGCGGGCCCTGATCCAGCCCCAACTCCGGCGCGCGCGGCGCGAGACAAGCCTCCGCGAGAAGGGATTCGGCCGTTGCCCACCCCTGCCTATGCGAAGGGGCGCACCGCGCTCGTCAAAGGTCTCCGCAGAAAAATTGGTCATCGCGAATAAGGCGACCGGCGTCCGCAAAACCGCCTGGAGAACCTGACCTTGCTGTCAAAAGCGTATCCCGCGCGCACATCGCCCGCACCCCGGGAAGGGATGTCCTGCCGATGGGTGCGCATCGGTCGGGATCGGGCTGTCTCAAGCGAGCTCGCGCATGACTTGCGGCAGCACTTCGGGGCGAACGGTGCTCAACCTCGTATCAAAAAAAGGGCGTTCTCCGCCTCGGATCACCAGCAAGGCGGTCGGCGCAGCTTCGCCCGGACCGATTACCGCGACCTGCTCGTCTCCGCCCACCAGCAGCTCCGCTCCTCGGTCGTGCTCGTCCGGGACAACTCAAACGTGCCTACTCCGCCGTCACCTTGGCCACCTTGTGGGCCTCAGGAGTGCCGCCCAGCTCCTTGAGCATCTGTGCCACGGCCCCGGTCTCGAAGTCCCAGGTGAGCACGCCGACCGCTGCGTGAGTCGCGGCAGCGGCCTGACGGCTACCCCTGGACGGAAACCCGTCCGGACGGGCCCCCTGCGACCTGCACCTTCACGAGCGGCCCGCGCCCTGTGCGTCCTCAGGCTCTCCGGAGCACCTCCGGAACAGGTATACGCCGATGATCTTCCCCTTGACCGCCACCCGCTGCCCCGAAGTGAGCCACTTGTTCCGGGACTCCTCGCCGAGCTGGACGTAGACGTACTGGGCGGTGTGCAGGGCCCAGCCCACGTCCTCGATCCGCGACAACAGGTCGCTCCTCGGGGCCCGCGGCGCACCGGCAGGCTCGGCCTTGGTCCGCGCCACAGAGGGCACCCCCAGGTCGAGCCCTGTGCCGCTGTAAGGATCCAGGCTTCCGACGCTCCGCTGGTCGACCTCGGCCTCGAACCACCCGTCGCCGCGCGCAAAGGCGTCGCGTGCCGCTTCGACGATCGCTGTCTGCGCGGCCCGCACACGCGCGTCCCAGTCCGGACCGGCTTCGGGTCCCTCCCCCGCCGTCACAAGGCCGTCCTGCCGGCTCTGCCAGCGCTCCTGCATCCCCATGCGTGCCCCCACCCCAGGTGCCCCACCCGCTGATCCACTCACGCCGAGCCTAGGCGCAAGGACCGGGGAGCACCGCCCTTCGCACCGAAGAAACAGGCGCCCTGTCGCGCCGGACAGCCGGACAAAAGCCCCCTTCGGTAGCCGTCCGGTCACTCCTTGTCGGCGTCGGCCGCCACCTCGGCCGCGAGTTCGGCGCCACCTCGTGCGCGGGCGGCCGAGGGAGGACACTCGTACTAGGGGCCGGGGCTCCGGAGGTGATCATGATGACGCAGACACAGGCACGGACCGCGGTCGGATGGCACGTGGAGATGGAGTTCGAGGAGGACGACCACCGCACCCGCGCCGCCGCCCTCCTACGACTCCCCGACGGGAGCGAAGTACGCGCCCACGGGTACGCCAGCCGCCACCCCTCCGACTCGAACCAGCCAAGGGTCGGCGAGGAGGTCGCGGGCGCGAGAGCGCTGAACGAGTTGGCGATGCAGCTGCTGACCAAGGCGCACGACGAGATCGACGAGGCGTCGGGCCGGACGTCACGCCCACTGACCTGACTCGACGGAACAGCGGCCTGAGAACACATACCGAGAACACGGGCCGGCCCGGGGCGTCGGCCACCACTGGGGCGCCGTCCCAGCGGTGGCCGGTGCCCTCCTCACGTACTTGACCTGCCGCCGGCCGGGCGCGCCGGGCGGCACGCTCTCCGACGAATCCCGACGAGTGCAGGAGGGCTCAACCGGCAGGCCCGTCCCGGCACATGACACGCCGGGGAACCAGCGGCGCGACACGCCGGGGAACCAACAAAAAGCCCTCCCATAGGGAGGGTGGGGAATTGCGCCCCCGGCAGGACTCGAACCTGCGGCCAAGCGCTTAGAAGGCGCCTGCTCTATCCACTGAGCTACGGGGGCCGGGTGTGGTGGCCTGTGTCCTGGTGCCCGTGTGTGGGCTGATCCGTGACCTTGCCGGGGACAAGGATAGGGCTCCCGCGTCCCTGTCCCCCGTGCTTCGCCTCCGTGGCTCGATGTGGAGGTTCGGTGAAGCGGTCCTGATAATCGCAGGCGGGTACGAATCGTGCACCGCTTTTGGCGTCTCACGCATCGGGTGTTGTGCACTCGTTATGCCTGCGCCCCAGTCATCCCTTCCGCCCCGTGTGTCCTGTCGGCGCGCAGGCGTACCCATATGCTTCAGAAAGCCACCAAAATTGGGCATTCTTCGCATGTGGTGACCTTGGACGTACGGCCTCAGCTGCTCGACGCACTCTCCGCCCTGCGCGACCGTGTCGCCGCCGCACGCTTCCCGCTGCCCCTGGCGGGGGCTCCACGCGCGCGTGCCAACCGCGACGAACTGCTCGCACAACTCGACGACTATTTGGTGCCCCGGTTGAGGGAACCCGAAGCACCGCTCCTCGCCGTCATCGGGGGGTCCACCGGTGCCGGCAAGTCGACCCTCGTCAACTCCCTTGTGGGACGCCGGGTCAGCGAGGCGGGCGTGCTGCGGCCGACGACCCGTACGCCGGTGCTGGTGTGCCACCCGGAGGACCATCACTGGTTCAGCGGGATGCGGGTGCTGCCCGGCCTCACGCGCGTGTGGGTGCCTCATCAGGAGCCCGGCGACGACCTGCCCGCCCTCGCCGAACGCGGGGAGCGGGTACTGCGCGTCGAGACGGCCGACACGCTCCCCCGCGGCCTCGCCCTCCTCGACGCGCCCGACATCGACTCCCTGGTCGCCGACAACCGCGTACTCGCCGCCGAGCTGATCTGCGCGGCCGACATCTGGGTGATGGTGACCACGGCAGCCCGGTACGCCGACGCCGTGCCGTGGCATCTGCTGCGTACGGCCAAGGAGCACAAGGCGGCCCTGGTCACCGTCCTGGACCGGGTGCCCCACCAGGTGGTGTCCGAGGTCTCGCGGCAGTACGGCGCCCTGCTCGCCAAGGCCGGCCTCGGCGAGGTGCCCCGCTTCACCGTGCCCGAGCTGCCCGAGTCCGCCTGGGGCGGCGGCCTGCTGCCCGCCACAGCCGTCGCGCCCCTGCGTACCTGGCTCACGCACCAGGCGCAGGACCCGGGCGCCCGGCACCAGGCGATGGCCCGCACGGCCTACGGAGTCCTCGACTCGCTGAAGGCGCGGATGCCCGAGCTGGCCAGCGCCGCCGCCGCGCAGCACGCCGCCGCGCTGCGGCTCACCGCCGCCGTCGAAGGGGCGTACGACAGCGAGCACACGCGCGTGAAGGGGCGTCTGCAGGCCGGGGCCGTGCTCTCCGGGGACGCGCTCAAGCGGTGGCGCGCCTATCCCCTCGACTGCGGCGCCGACGAACTGCTCGACGCACTCGTCGAGAGCCTGAGCGCCCTGCTGCTGTGCGCGGTCACCGCGGCCGACGAGCGCGTGGACGAGGCATGGCGGCGGGAACCGGCCGCGGGCGCCACGGCACTGACGGACCGTGACCCGACGCTGGAGAGCGCCGAACACCGCATCGGGATGGCCGTACGGCGCTGGCGACGCGTCCTGGAGGAGCATGCGGAGGACGAAGTGCGCGCCCTCGACAAGAGCGTCGCTCCCGACCCCGAAGTGGTCGCCGCGCTGGTGGCCACCGCCCTCCTGGGCGGCCGCCGGGCGCGGACGGCGGGCGAGGGGCTCGCCGAGCGGATCGGGGCGCACGGTGCGCTGCGGTTGCGCGACCGGGGCGGGCGGCTGCTCACGGACTTCCTCGACAAGGCCCTGAACACGGAGCGCGAACGCCGTCTCGCGCCCCTCGACGCGCTCGACGTCCATCCAGAACCCCAGGCCGAACTCATCGCCGCGCTGTCCGTACTGCAGAAGGAGAGGTGACCGCGGTGACTGCCGTCACTGACCACACGGATCACGCCGACCGTCCCGGAGACGACCACCCCCAAGACGACTCCTCCGACGACGCCTGCTCCGAAGAGGGCACCTTCGAAGAGGAGACCTTCGAAAAGAGCACGTCCGAAGAGGACACTCTCGAAAACCGCCTCCCCGAAGAGGGCACTTTCGAAAGCGGCCCTCCCGAAGAGGCGGCTTCCGAGGACCGGCCCCCGGAGAGCACCGGCGACAGCGAGCCCTCCGAAAAGGGGCTCCCCGAGAACGCCCGCTCCGACGACGGGCACGCGCGCGTGAAGGACGGCGACGACACGTCCGCGGGTACGGACGGCGGACCCGTCTGGGACGACGGGCTCATCGCACGGCGCGTCTCCGAGACGGCCGCCGGGCACGAGACGCCGGTGGTGGAGACCAGGGCAGCCGTCCAGGAACCGCCGGCCCCTCTGGCGTACGACGGACCGCTGCGCTCACGCCTGGACGCGCTCCGCGAGCTGGTGGGCCTCTCCCGCACCCGGCTCGACAGCAGGACGCTCGCCGAGGCGGGCCGGGTCCTCGACGAGGCGGCGGCGCGCCGCAAGCACTCCGGGCAGCACACCGTCGTCGCGATCGCCGGGGCCACGGGAAGCGGTAAGTCGCAGCTCTTCAACGCGCTCGCCGGTGTGGCCATTTCGGAGACCGGTGTCCGCAGGCCGACCACCGCGGCGCCCATCGCGTGCAGTTGGAGCGACGGCGCGGCGACGCTCATCGACCGGCTCGGCATCCCCGGGCGGCTGCGCAGACGCCCCCTGCAGAGCGCGGAGGCGGAGGCGCAGCTGCGCGGCCTCGTCCTGGTCGACCTGCCCGACCACGACTCCGCGGCCGTCCAGCACCGCGAACAGGTGGACCGCGTCCTGGCCCTCGTCGACGCGATCATCTGGGTCGTGGATCCGGAGAAGTACGCCGACGCCATCCTCCATGAGCGCTATCTGCGGCCCATGGCCGGGCACGCGGAGGTCACCTTCGTCGTCCTCAATCAGGTGGACCGGCTGCCCGGGGAGGCTGCCGACCAGGTCCTCGACGATCTGCGGCGGCTGCTCGACGAGGACGGGATCGCGCTCGGCGAGTACGGCGAACCGGGCGCGACCGTGCTCGCGCTGTCCGCGCTCACCGGGGACGGCGTCGGCGAACTGCGCGAGTCGCTCGGCCAGTTCGTGGCCGAGCGCGGTGCCGCGGCGCGCCGGATCTCCGCCGACGTGGACGCGGCCGCCGCACGGCTGCGGCCCCTCTACGCGACCGGACGGCGCGTCGGACTCAGCGAGGAGGCGCGCGACGAGTTCGCGGCCCGGCTCGCGGACGCGGTGGGCGCCGTCGCGGCCGGCGAGGCGTCCGAGCGCGCGTGGCGCCGCAACGCCAACCGCGCGTGCGGGACGCCCTGGCTGCGGCTGTGGCGCTGGTACCAGGACCGCGGCGAACTCCCGACCGGACGCCTGCCCGTCCGGGCCCCCGCGGACGAGGAGGCCACCGCACGCCAGCGCGTCGAGCAGGCCGTACGACTGGTCGCGGACCGGGCGGTGTACGGGCTCCCCGCGCCCTGGGCGCAGGCGGTGCGCGAGGCGGCCGTACGCGGGGCGCAGGGGCTGCCCGAGGCGCTGGACGAGATGGCGGCCCGCGCCGTGACCCCGGTGGGGCGTCCGCCGCGGCCCGGCTGGTGGCCGGTCGCCGTGCTGGCGCAGGCCTCGATGACGATCGTCCAACTCATCGGCGGGCTCTGGCTGCTGGGCCAGATCATCGGGGTCACGGCACCGAATCTCGGGGTGCCGGTGCTGCTGATGGTCGCGGGCATCATCGGCGGTCCGGCCGTCGAGTGGAGCAGCAGGATGGCGGCGCGGGGGCCCGCCCGGCGCTACGGCCTCGAAGCGGAACGGCGGCTGCGCGAGGCCGCCGCCGGGTGCGGGAGGGCACGCGTACTGGATCCCGTGGCCGCGGAGCTGCTCCGGTACCGGGAGGTGCGGGAGCAGTACGGGCGGGTCACGGGGGCGGCGTCGGCACCTGTGGGTTAACCCCGGCGAAGCTGTGCGGCCTCACCCCGTCGGGTGACGGGGTTTTCCACAACCGGCCGGTAGTCCACAGCGCTCAGCGGGCTCGGCCCGACGGAGGCAGTCTGATCTCGCGGCGATCGCAGCGCACGACACAGCGCATGCGGTCGCCGCGACAGACGCATTCGTACGGGAGAGGGGTTCGGGATGAACGAGACGATGGTGTGCGTGGTGGGGAACGTCGCGACGCAGCCTGTGTACCGGGAGCTGTCGACAGGAGCGTCGACGAGGTTCCGGCTGGCCGTGACGTCGCGCTACTGGGATCGCGAGAAGAGCGAGTGGACCGACGGACACACCAACTTCTTCACGGTGTGGGCCAGGAGGGCGCTCGCGACGAACGTGGGGGCGTCCCTGTCGGTGGGGGATCCGGTGGTCGTGCAGGGGCGGCTGAAGGTACGCACGGAGACGCGCGACGGCCAGAGCTGGACCTCGGCGGACGTCGACGCGGCGGCGATCGGACACGACCTCTCGCGCGGCACGTCCGCCTTCCGTCGAGCCGCCAAGGGGGACACGGGATCGGCTCCGGCACCGCAGCCGGAGCCCAGCTGGGAGACGGAGCCAGAGGCTCATACCGAGGCGCCGGGCCAACAGCAGCCCGAGCCGGTGGGAGTGACGTGATGTCAGGGACACGCACGGCCTGACCGAACTGCGGCTTATCGATGAATGCGTTGTGAACGATCCCTGTGTGTTTGTCGATAAGCCCAGCTCACAGCTGTGTGAGCGATAACGATTCCGAGTCGGATCGGTTATCCGATGGAATGACCGGGGAACCTGGTGCGCTGCTTCCTTAGGATGCCGGGCATAGCTCACGTGGCTTCTGATTCTGCTGGCGGGACCGTCCCCCCATGTCAACGGGTCCTGCGCGAAGGGGAATTCTGTGCTTTCTGCGTTCTCTGCGTTGTCCGCGCGCAGCCGAGGGGCCGCCCGCCTCGCTGCCGCGACGTTGGTGTCGGGGCTCGTCGCCGCGGGGGCGATCGCCACCGCCGGTACGGCCGTCGCCGACGAGACCCCGCAGAGCCTGGGCGGTGCGACCGCCACCATAGGTGACCTCAAGACGTACGGGTCCGCGGTCATCCACGAAAACGGCGAGGACAGTTGGGTGTCCGCGGGGCTGTTCGAGATGTCCGTCGACAACGGCGGCATGCTGCAGACCTACTGCATCGACATCCACAACCCGACGCAGCGGGACGCCAAATACCAGGAGACCCCCTGGAGCGGTACGTCGCTGAACGGCAACAAGAACGCGGGCAGGATCCGCTGGATCCTGCGGAACTCCTACCCGCAGGTGAACGACTTGGCGGCGCTCGCCAAGAGGGCCGGCGTCGGCAGCCTCACCGAGAAGGACGCGGCGGCCGGCACTCAGGTGGCCATCTGGCGGTACTCGGACGGCGCCGACGTGGACGCGGTGGACCCGCAGGCGGAGAAGCTCGCGGACTATCTGCAGAAGAGCGCGCGGAGTCTGGCGGAGCCCAAGGCCTCGCTGACCCTCGACCCGGCCGCGGTCTCCGGTCACGCCGGCGAGCGGCTCGGCCCCGTCACGGTGCACACCAACGCGGACAGCGTGACGGTGACGCCGCCCGCGGACTCCGCCGCCAGCGGGGTGAAGATCGTCGACAAGAACGGCAAGGCGATCACCTCCGCCACGGACGGCAGCCGGCTCTACTTCGACGTGCCGAAGGACAGCGCGGACGGTTCGGCCGCGCTGACCGTGCAGGCGTCCACGACCGTGCCGGTCGGCCGCGCCTTCACCTCGGAGACCCACAGCCAGACGCAGATCCTCGCGGGGTCCAGCGAGTCGACGGTCTCCGCCACGGCGATCGCCAACTGGGCGGAGAAGGGCGCGATACCGGCCCTGTCCGCCGAGAAGAACTGCGCCAAGGGCGGAGTCGACATCACGGCGGCCAATGAGGGCGACGAGGCGTTCACCTTCGAGCTGATGGGCGTCGAGCGCACCATCGCGGCGGGCAAGTCCCAGACGGTGACCATCCCGCTGCAGGAGGACCAGGCGTACGACTTCACGATCGACGGTCCGAACGGCTTCGCCGAGCGGTTCAAGGGCGTGCTCGACTGCAAGACCCAGGGCAGCGCGAACGACGTCACGACCCAGACGGTCAGTGAGCCGAGCCCGGCGACGGTGGGCGGCACCTCCGGCGGGGGCACCGACCTCGCCGAGACCGGCGGCTCCAGCGCGACCCCGGTCATCGCGGGCGTAGCCATCGCCCTGGTCGTGATCGGCGGCGCGGCGGTGTTCTTCGTCCGCAGGAAGAGCGCGCCGACGCAGGACTGAGCAACACGGCACCTTGGCAACTCAACAGTGAGTGACCGCACCACGGTGACTCCGTGAGCCCGCGGCCCCGGCCCGCCTCCCAGGCGTTCGGGGCCGCACCCTTGTCCGGATGCCCTTGTCCGGATGCCCTTGTCCGGATGCCCTTGTCGGATGCCCTTGTCGGATGCTCTTGTCCGGACGCCTTGCCCAGATCCCCTTTTCGATCCCGGTGCGCCCGGGAGTGGCTCAGCCGGCGTCGGACGCGCAGTGTTCGAGGAGTTCGGCGATCGGACCGTCGGTCACCCGGTAGCGCACGACCCGCCCGTCCTTGTCACCCTCGACCACCCCGGCGGTGCGGAGCAGACGCAGGGCCTGGGACACGGCGGGGTCGTTCATGCCGGTCGCGACGGCGAGGTCGGAGACCGCGAGGGGGCCCGCCCGGTGGAGGGCCAGAAGCAGGGCGAGACGACGCGGGTCGGCGAGGAGGGAGAAGCGGTCGGCCCAGGTGCGTACATGCCCGGGCTCACCGATGGCGGCGACGGCGTCGCAGACCCGGTGGCCGTCGATGGTCCGGCGGTCGGCCCGCTCGGCGGGGACGAGATGCATGGGGGCCATCTTCGCAGGCGGCCAGGGGACGCACGCCGCCGTCTCCTTCTCCGCTGCCGTCTCCTTCTCCTTGCCCGTCTTCGTGCCCGTCTTCGTGCCCGTCTCCGATTCTGTCTCCCTCTCCGTCTCCGGAACGGCCAGGTCGAGCAGCCGTATGTGATCTTCAATACCTGCGTAGCTGTGCAGCTTTGCAGGAGACCCCGGCCACGCCTACGGTTGGCGGGCCGTGGTGTTCGGGAAGACCGGTGACGGCCCCTCAGGGGCCCAGACCGGAGCGGCCCTCGCCACTGTGATCGGGGAGTTCCCGTCCCGTGCCGCCTTCGGGTGGCGCCACTGGCCGCGAGGCCGGGAAGGCAGGGCCGGGCGCGTGCACCCGTCAGCCAGGAGACCGGCCACGGCATCTCACGAAGTGATCCACGAGGTGCTGGAGCGTGACCGCATGACCCTGCCCACGCAGTCGTCCCCATCCGCCGCCGGCTTCCGCTGGCGGCGCGAGGACACCGTGCGGACCGGTGTACTCCTGGCCGTGATCGCGGCGCTGCACGTCGTCGCGTTCGGCATCCTGTTCCTGCTCGTGGTGCCGGAGCACTACGAGGTCGGCTCCAAGGCGTTCGGCATCGGTCTGGGCGTCACCGCCTACACGCTGGGCATGCGGCATGCCTTCGACGCGGACCACATCGCCGCGATCGACAACACCACGCGCAAACTGATGGCCGACGGCAAGCGGCCGGTGTCGGTGGGTTTCTGGTTCGCGCTCGGGCACTCCAGTGTGGTGGTCATCCTCGCCGCGCTCATCGCCGGAGGCACCCAGCTGGCCGGGCGGATCATGAACGAGGGCTCCAGCACACACCAGGTGCTCGGCATCATGGGTACGACGATCTCCGGGTCGTTCCTCTACCTCATCGCCGCCCTCAACCTGGTCGCGCTCATCGGCATCCTGAGAGTCTTCCGGGCGATGCGGGCCGGTACGTACGACGAGGCCGAGCTCGAACAGCACCTGGATTCCCGGGGGTTCATGAACCGGATCCTCGGCCGCTTCACGAAGTCCATCACGCGGCCCGGGCAGATGTTCCCGCTGGGCTTCCTCTTCGGCCTCGGCTTCGACACCGCCACCGAGGTCACGCTGATGGTGATGGCGGGCAGCGGCGCGGCGGCCGGGCTGCCCTGGTACGCGATCCTGTGCCTGCCGCTGCTGTTCGCGGCGGGAATGAGCCTGTTCGACACGCTGGACGGCACGTTCATGAACTTCGCCTACCAGTGGGCCTTCTCCAACCCGGTGCGCAAGGTCTTCTACAACCTCACCATCACCGGCCTGTCCATCGCGGTGGCCTTCTTCATCGGCACGATCGAGCTGGTGGGCGTGCTGCACGACAAGCTCGACCTCAGCGACGGGGTCACCGGCTGGATCGCGGGGCTCGACCTGGACAACGTCGGCTACATCATCGTCGGCCTGTTCGTGGTCGTCTGGGCCGCGGCCGTGACGTACTGGCGGCTGGCCAAGGTGGAGCAGCGGTGGGCGGTCCGCCCCGCCGACGGGAGTTGAGACCGGCGGGGCGGCAGCCGCGTATCGGTTAGGAGCGGGCGGCGCGGCCGCGAGCGAGGGCGAATCCGGCCGCGGCCAGACCGAGGACGCCGACGATCAGTCCGGCGATGCCCAGGCCGCGCGCCGTCGAGTCACTGCTCGACGCCGAGCTCTTGGCCGAGGCAGCCGGAGACGAGCCCGAACGGGACGCCGTACCCGAGCCCGACGACGAGTCCGAGGTGGAAGCCTCGTCGGAACCGTCCTCCCCCGCGGCCTTGGCCGTGAGCGCGAGGACGGGCGCCGGGTTCTCCGGCTCCTCGCCGCCCTTCGGCGTCGCCTCGATCCAGCGGGCGACATTGCCGTCCGAGTAGGTCTGCAGCGTCTTGAAGCTCAACTCGTCGGTGTTGTCCGGGAGCTGACCGAAGGCGACGTCGAAGTCCTGGTACTCGCCGTGGCGGATCCGGCCGCCGGTCCAGGTGATCTCGGAGACGGCGTCGGTGATCGTGCCGTCGTCCGTCTTGACGGGCGTCTTGAGCTTGGTGGTCGTCACCTTCGCGGTCCAGCCCGCCTGGGGCGTGACCAGGACACCCAGGACCGGATGGTCGGTGGGCAGGAAGACCTGCACCTTGGTGGTGCTGGCGGTGTCCTCCTCGTTGGGGACGCGGAAGGTCAGGACGCCGTCCGTGGCGCCCTTGGCGTAGCTCTCGGGGTGGACCGTCACATGTGCGAAGGCCACACCCGAGGCGGCCAGGACTCCGGCCGTGGTGAGGGCGGCGACGAGGCCGGCTCGGCGCAGGGTGGTGCGTATGGGGGACATCAGGGGAACTCCGTACGAGTGTGGATACGGTCAGGGCGTGAAGGCGAGCCCTGCCGGCGGTCCCCGACGGGAGACGGCGTGCCGCAGCAACAGCTGCCGAAGTGGCCACGGCTCCACGTGATTTTGGCGTACGGCGTCCCGGCGGGACCGTGCGTGAGACGGTCCCGTCCGCCCCCGCCACCATGCCGCGAGCCCCGGCACAAGTGCCACGGCCCACCGCAGCAGGGACCACAGCGCGGCCTCGCCGCGCCGCAGCCACCAGGTCGCGAGCAGGGCCGCGGCCACATGCGCGGCGGTGGCGTGGGGCGTCAGGGCGTGGATGTGCGCGTGCGTCATGTGCGCCCCGTGCATGTTCATCGCCATGCGCGGCCGGGCGGCCTCGAACCCGAGGTGGAGTCCGGCCTGCGCGGCCAGCATTCCGCCGCCGATCCCGAGCAGCGACCGCTCCCGGCCGCCCAGCAGACAGCCGGCCGCGAAGACGGCGAGGAATCCGGCACCGTCCGCCCAGAACGGCGGTGCCTCCCCCGTCGCCAGCCCGTGCCCCCCGGCGGCCAGCAGCACGCACAGCACGGCGAACACCGCCGCGCGCAAGCTCCGTACTGCCAGGGACGCACTCATGGAGCCCAGATACTGCCACGGTGAGCGAGCGGGCGTCGCGACTTCCGGAGCAGCGGCCTCCTCCACTGAGGTGCGGGCGGCCCAGGGGGTGTTGTCGTCGCTCGGGTAGGGTCGGGCCGATCCTGGGAGGGACCTGACATGCAACTTCGCTGTGCCGTGCTGGACGACTTTCAGGGCGTCGCGACCGAGATGGCGGACTGGTCGCCGGTCTCGGGCGAGGTGGAGGTCGTCAGCTTCACCGAGCACTTCCCCGGCGAGGACACGTTGGCCGCCGCCCTCGCGGACTTCGACATCGTCGTCACCTTGCGCGAGCGGGTGCCCTTCCCGGCGTCGCTGCTGGCCCGGCTGCCGCGGCTGAAGCTGCTGATCGCCTCCGGGATGCGCAACTCGGTGATCGACTACGCGGCCGCCGAGGCGCACGGCGTGACCGTGTGCGGCACTCCGAGCTCCTCGACCCCGCCGGTCGAGCTGACGTGGGCGCTGCTGCTCGGCCTCGCGCGGGGCATCGTCGCGGAGCACAACGCGCTGCGGGCGGGCGGTCCTTGGCAGAGCACGGTCGGCGCCGATCTGCACGGCCGCCGGCTCGGTCTGCTCGGACTCGGGAAGATCGGCGGCCGGGTGGCTCAGGTGGGCCTCGCCTTCGGCATGCAGGTCGGCGCGTGGAGCCAGAACCTCACCAAGGAGCGCGCCGACGAGGTAGGGGTGGAGCGTGCCGCCTCCAAGGAGGAGTTGCTCGCGAGCAGCGACTTCGTCTCCGTCCACCTGGCGCTCGGCGACCGCACCCGGGGTCTGATCGGCGCCGCCGAGCTGGACCTCTTCAAGCCGACCGCCTACCTCGTCAACACCTCCCGGGCGGCGATCGTCGACCAGGACGCGCTGCTCGACGCGCTGCACGACGGCCGGATCGCGGGAGCGGGCGTCGACGTGTTCGACATCGAGCCGCTCCCCGCCGACCACCCGATGCGCTCGGCCCCACGGCTGCTGGCCACGCCGCACCTCGGCTATGTGTCGCGGGCCAACTACGAGACGTACTACGGCGCGGCGGTCGAGGACATCCAGGCGTTCCTGGCGGGCACGCCCGTACGCCGGCTGGGCTGAGCAACCACCAGGCGCCCCAGGCCACCACGGGACACCACGGGCCACCAAGCACCTCGGGCGGCCTCAGGCCACCGGGTGCCTCAGGCCGTCGCGGGCCGCCAGTAGAGGCCGTTCTGCCGGTGCAGATGATGCAGGTCCACCAGATACCGCCGTAGCGTCACATGGTCGACCGGCGCGTCCTCGCACCAGGCGCGCAGCTTCTCGTTCACGGTCCGCTCCGGGTACTCGACGCCCGGCTCGAAGGTCCGCTCGGCGATGTGCCGGAGCACGACCAGCTTGCGCTCCCACTGGGCGGGCAGCCGCACCAGGCGCCCGTCCCGCACGAAGGTCCGCAGGACCGTCTCGCTCTGCTCGTCCCCGGAGCCGTAGCTCTCGGCGAGTGGCACCGCCCGCGCGGAGCGCGCGAGTTCCCGGAAGCGGCCGTAGGCGACGCCCAGTCCCCCGTCGTCGCGCGTGATCACCCCCTGCTCCTGAAGGCGCCGCAGCGCCACGGCCGCGTCCTTCGGGGACAGTCCCGCCTTCTCCATGACCTTCGCGGGGGTGTCCGCGCCAAGGGCCACAGCGGCGAAGGCACGTGCCCTGGTCTCCTCGGCGAACAGGCCGATCACGCCGGCAACGCCGGCGAGGCCGGTCACGCCGGTTGTCGGGTCGGTCGCTTCGTCGGTCGCTTGGTCGGTCGGCATGTCCGGCAGGCTAGTTGAGGGGATACCGCGAGCCGAAGTGAATTTCCGCCCCTGCGACACGGCAGGCGGACGTACTGGCCTGTGCGGAAAGAGTGATCCCCGGATGAACGCCGTGACCAGGTGTGGATGGGCGCGTTGAAGGGGGCGTGCGGTCGCGCCCATGCAGCCGCGCAGCCACCGAGTCAAAGGAGAACGTGATGTCTCGCATCGCTAAGGCCGC
Source organism: Streptomyces sp. NBC_00775 (assembly GCF_036347135.1). Lineage (NCBI taxonomy): Bacteria > Bacillati > Actinomycetota > Actinomycetes > Kitasatosporales > Streptomycetaceae > Streptomyces > Streptomyces sp. NBC_00775. The sequence continues at coordinate 6,972,264 of NZ_CP108938.1, read as the reverse complement.
TGTTGTCGCTGTCGGCACGGGCGCCGTGGTGCTCAGCGGAGCCGGCCTGGCCCTGGCGGACGCGGGCGCCCAGGGCGAGGCCGTCGGCTCCCCCGGCGTCGTTTCGGGCAACGTCATCCAGGTCCCGGTCAACGTGCCGGTCAACCTGTGTGGGAACACCGTCAACATCATCGCCCTACTGAACCCGACGTTCGGCAACACCTGCGTGAACGACGGCGGGCACGACAAGGGCCACGGCGGCTACGGCTACGGCAACTGACACCTGACGCACGCACGAAGAAGGCCCCCGGCAGCACTCTCTGCCGGGGGCCTCGCCGTATGACGTGTCCTACGCGTACCGGAACGGTCCTACGCGTACCGGTACACCTTGCTGTGGTCCTCCATCGCGTCCGGTGTCACGCTCCACGGCGGCATCGCCTCGTGCCGTGCGATGACCCGGCCGTACTGTGAGTCGCCCAGCCCTGGCGGTCGCGCGGGCAGATAGCGCGCGCCGGGGTGCCGCTTCTGCCAGCGGGACCACTGGAGGTCCACGAAGGCGTGGTGCAGCCAGAAGACGGGGTCGTTGACCGAGGCGCCGCCGAGCATATGGCCGCCGACCCAGCGGTGGACCCGGTTGTGGTTGCGCCAGGCCACGCTGCCGGAGCCCCGTCCCCATCCTTCGAGCCTGTTGCGGAACCCTTCGGTGGACGTGGAGTTCCAGGGGGCCGTGTCGTAGACAGGATCTCCCAGGGCGGAGTCCAGCTCGCTCTTCGTGGGCAGCTGGATCGGGTTCTGCGGGCGGCCGAACTCGCGCGTGAGGAACTCGCCGTCGGTCACCCCCTCCTTGATGGTCCACTTCCCGTGCGCGTAGGCGAAGGGCCCGGTCATGACCTGCCGGTCCGAGCGCCGTCCGTCGCCGCCGAGCAGGTCCTTGGTCCACGGCGCGGAGGACGGCGTGCGGTCCCGCGTCCAGTCCCAGTACGGCACGCTCACCCCGGAGTCGACGCGGCGCAGCGCCCGTTCCAGGTCCAGCAGGAACCGCCGGTGCCAGGGCAGGAAGGAGGGCGCCATATGGGCCGTACGCAGTCCGCCGTCGCCGTCCGGGACGTAGTACTCGATGTGCATCCGGACGAACTCGTCGTACTCGCCCCTGCGTTTGACCTCCAGCATCGCGGCGACGAAGCGGCGCCGCTCGGCGCGGGTCAGCGTGCTGACGTCCTTACGCGTGTACACCATGCTGGTGGCCGCCCCCCTTCGCGCCGCTGCCCGTCACGCCGTTGCCGGCCGCGTTCATGTCCCGCAGATGTTCCGAGGGGCCGAGTTCGTCGACGGCCGCGCGGGCCGCGGCGAGTGGGGTGGGGTACGACTGGTAGTGGTCCACCATGCTCAGATAGCTGCCGTCCGCGCGGCGCATCAGATGCAAGGGCCGGCCGTCGACGGTGACATGCCACTCGCCGCCGTCGAACGCGGCCCGGCCGTCCAGGCCGGTCCGCGTACCGAGGATGTGCCGGCCGCGGTACACCTCGTCGAAGGAGAAGTCCTGGGTACGAGGCGGGCGCGGGGGCCGCGAGGCCGCGACGACCGGGGTGAGCGCCACGGCGACGGCCGACACGAGCAGGCCGCGCATCGCGCCCCGCCGGGTCACCGGCACTCCGCTCGACACACGGCTCGACATGCCACTCGGTACTCTGCTCGGCACCCTGCTGACGAACATGGTTCTCTCCTCGGCGGATCGGGCCGGCTTCACTCGGCCTCAGTCGGGTTCAACGACGGCGGCCCCCGGTGGTTCGGGCCGCGGGCCCGGGGCAGACACCCGGGCCTCACCCCCGGGTGTGGCTAGGCCCCGGACCCCGTCTCCAGATTCGCGCCGGGCACGGTCTTCAACAGCGGTGCGAGCACGGCGGCCTGCGGGAGCTTCAGATCCGGGAGGCCGAACCTGTCGGAGTTCGGCGCGGTGAGCGGGGCGTCCGGGGACAGCCCGGGGGTCAGCGTCCGCAGGTCGGCCGCGGGCGCACCGACACCGAGGTGGTCGAAGCCGTGCCCGAGGATGTGCGGGAGGGGCGTGCGGATGTCCGCCCCGGGCAGCCCGGCGGCGAGCGGCAGTTGCGGTACGGCCCGATCGGGAAGCAGCCGACCCTCGACATACCGGGGCCCCTCGGGCGCGCCCGGCATGGGCAGCGGCAGCTGCCCGGCGATCTTGGGCGCCCGCAGGTTGAGGGACTGCTCGACACCGTTCAGCGGTACGGGGATGGGGACCGTGTCAGCCGCGACGGCGGGGGCCGCGGCGGCGGCGCCCACCGCTGCCGCGACGCCGGTCATGACGGCGGCGAGAGTTCCTCGTGTGGTCGGCTTCATCTCAGGTACGGTCCCTTTCAGGCTTCGGGGGCTCAGCGTCCGTACCGCGTAACGATCCTGAGAACGCCATCAGTTCAAGATTCCCCCGACGGGCCCAATAGTCGGCTCGTCCGCATAGTGAGCCGTCCCGATAATCGGCTCGTCCCAATATTCAGCTGGTCCAGAAATCCCACCAGCGGGTCAGGATCAGCATCCCGATGATGCCGATGTGCAGCACCGGCGGGACCCAGGTGAACTCCCCGAGGAATCCTCTCAACCAGCCCGGCGCGGGCAGGAATTCATTTCGTACGTTGAACGACGTCACGTACCAGAACATGATGATCGTGGCGACCCACGCCAGACAGCACCACAGGCACAGCGAGTTGATGCGGTAGAGCGACTGGAACTGCAGCCAGGTGCAGAATCCGACGCCGAAGAGCGTGCCCGCGTTGAAGGTCAGCCAGTACCAGCGCGGGAAGACGGCCCGGGCGAGCAGGCTCATGCCGACGCAGATGACAATGCCGTACGCCACCAGGCCCAGCATCGGGTTGGGGAACCCGAAGGCCGAGGCCTGCTCGCTCTTCATGATGTTGCCGCAGGAGACGACCGGGTTCAGGCTGCACCCGGGCACGAAGTTCGGGTTCTCCAGCAGCTTGAACTTGTCGATCGTGATGACCCACGCGGCAAGAAGACCCGCCGCACCGGTGATCACCAGCAGCAGGGCGAACGCGCGGCTGCCGCCCGCGGTCCGCACCACCGCCCCGCCGCCGCCCGTCACCCGTCCCGCGGTGGACGTCATCAGCCGCGCAGGCTGCGCACGGGCAGGAGCACATGCGCCGCGCTGAGCAGGGTCCCCTCGTCACCCGCGAAGGCCGCCAGGCTCTCCGGCTCGACGGGCTTGCCGGGCACGGCGTCGGGCCAGGCACGGGTGGCGAACAGGAAGTAGGCGTAGCCGCGTTCGCCGACCGCCGCGAGCCACTCCGGCGGCACGAGGCACTGGGCGTTGAGGTGCGGCATCGTGACGACGGCCTGGCCCGCCTGGACGAGCAGGGTGAGCGGCAGGCTCGGCCGCCGGGAACCGTCGAGGAGCGTGTCGCCGACGGGCAGACCGTTGTCGCTCAGCAGCCGCTCGACGGCGGCCTTGGTGCCCTCCGGGCCGCCTTCGCCGTCGCCCAGGGAGTAGGCGAGGAGATAGGGCATGTCGCCGTCGGGAGCATCACCGCTGAACGCGATGACGGCGAGCGTGCCGAGATCGGCGGCCCGGAAAGGGCGCGTTTCGCTTGAGGTTGAGGTCACCGCGGAACCCTATCGACGCGCCCTAACGGGCCCCGCCGATTTCTCACCCACTCGGGCGATACCCCGGCGGCCGACCACACGAACGAGGGACGCTTTTCGAACAGCGCGAAAGGGCCGACTCCGTGGGATGCGGAGTCGGCCCTTTCAGAACGCGTACAACACCGCGCACGACATCAATGGACGTCGACGGTCGGTGTACGACGTCAGTCGTTGATGCAGGCGTTGCCGATCGCCGGGTTCAGCACGCCGACGACGTTGACCGTGTTGCCGCAGATGTTCACCGGCACGTGCACGGGGACCTGAATGACGTTGCCGGAGAGGACACCCGGGGACTTGAGCGCCGCGCCCTCGGCACCGGCGTCGGCGAAGGCGCTGCCCGAGGCGGCGCCCGCGGCCATACTCGCGGTGGCGAAGATAAGAGCGGCCTTCTTGGCAGTGTTCATCGTCAGCCCTTTCCTGGGAGATTTGCCCCAAAGCCTAGGGAGATGCCCGCAGGCCTTGCGGAAAGACACGCGATGAAAGAGAACCGGTTAGTGCGGGAGGGGAAGTCCGCCGAGGAGCTGCGAGGGGCCGCCGGCCGCGTTGAGCGCCTTCGTCGCGCCGTTCACGGTGCTGAGCACGGAGCTCTTGTTCTCGGTGTCGAGCGCGTTCGACTGGTGCTGCAGGGGCTGCACGTCCTCCAGGCTGAGCGAGTGCTGGCTGGTGATGGTCTCCAGGGCGCCGTTGAGGCTGGTGGGCATGGTGTCGGAAGCCTCGACGGCAAAGGCGGGCGCGGCGGCACCAGCGATGACCATGGACCCGGCGACGACAGCGGCGGCCTTCAGGGACTTCATCATGTTCCTTTCTTCGGCAACTCATTCACCAGAGGGAATTCCTCTTCGCCCCGACTAACGAGCCCCGGACCCGACGGAAACCCCGCGTGCAGAAATTTCCTGCACCCCACCCGAATGAACGGCGTGTCGCATTCTCATATAAGACCCCCACACTCACACAGCCGCCGCGCCGACCAGGGACGGTCGGCACGACGGCTGGGTGGCGACTGCTTCGCCTCGGACCGCTCTCCGCGCTCAGGAGGCGGGCAGCAGGCCGGTCGTCGGCAGCGAACTCGTGGGCAGCGCGGTCGTCGGCAACGTGCTCGTCAGGCTCGGGAGCGGCGGCAGGCCGGGCAGGTTCGGCACCGGCAGTCCGCCGCCGAGCACCGTGGCGACGACGAAGTTGACGAGGCCCGTCACGACGGCGGTGGCCGCGGGCACGACCTGGGTGACGTCGCCGGACGTGACCGCCTTGAGCAGCGTGTCGACCGCGGTCTGCAGGGCGGTCAGCGCGTCACCCTTGAGGTCCGTCGGAGCCTCGGCGCGGGCCGCCTTGGCGCTCTTCGTCAGCGAGGGCAGGGTGGGCACCGCCGTCGGAAGCGTGGGCGTCGCGGGCAGGGTCGTCGCGGCTGTGTCCGTCGCCGTGGCCGGGTCGGTGGTCGGGGAGGGCAGCGCGACCGGGGGTGTCACCGGAGCCACCACGGTGACCTTGGCGATCGCGTCCTTGACGGCCTGACCGAGCGTCGCCGCCTGGTCGGCGGAGAGCTGGCCGTTGTCCGCCTTGAGCACGGCGTTGAGCAGATCGGTGACCGGGGCCAGTACGCCGCCGATGTCGCCCAGGGCCTGGACCTGCGCCAGAAGCGCGTCCGCGCCGGGTACGGGTGCCGCCGCATGGGTGCGGCCACGCGCCGAGTCGCCGTCCGCGGCTATCGCGACCGGTGCGGCGATCCCCAGCAGGAGCGTGGCGCAGAGTACGGAGGAGGCTATGCGCCGTGCGGGCAGAGCTCGCATGGATGTTCCCTTCGATGGTTGCATCGGATCTTGTGCTCACCGTGTAAGCGATCATCGCCGCCTGCAACCGATCGTCTGCTCCGCGTAGCGGCCCGACACCCTGGCCACCGGCGTCATCCCTGGTGAGGGGCCATGCCGGGAGCTCACCACCCCCTTCCCTCCATTCGGGGCAACGCGGACCGGCCGTCCTCCCCATGGGGAGGACGGCCGGCAGAAGGGGCCGCGCTGACGTCAGTCGTTGGCGCAGGTGTTGCCGAACGTGGGGTTCAGCAGAGCGATGATGTTGACGGTGTTCCCGCAGACGTTGACCGGGACGTGGACGGGAACCTGGATGACATTGCCCGACACAACGCCCGGGGAGTGGGCGGCAACGCCGTGTGCGTCGCTGTCGGCGGCGGCGATGCCGGCGGTGCCCGCCATTGCGGCGGCAGCAACGGAGGTCAGGGCCAGGCCCTTCGCGATACGCGACATGGGGAAGTGCTCCTTGGGAGTCGACACAGCATCCGGGCGGGGATGCCCGGCTCTGGAATCAACGCGCGGCACACGCGCGGGTTGTGCCTCCAAAGGGGTGATCTCGCGACCGCCGGCTTCACGATTCCGACACACTTGTCGGGTTTCATAGAATAAATACGGATAGCAGCTAGAGTCGGGCACCTCCCGAGGCCGCTTGGAAACAGACGTCGGCAGACGTCGGAATCAGACGGGGAGTCAACGCGCACACATGTGATCTGCAGATTTCCGTCCGTCCGCTGGTCCAGAACCTTTTCCGCCGAAAGGGCACCGCCGGTCATGCGTAATTCCCCAGGTCTTCTGCTGCGCCGTGCGATGGTGGGCTGCTCCGCCCTCGCCACTCTCTGGGCACCCGGCCCCGCGACGGCCGCACCGCCCGCCGCGGAGGCGAAGAGCCTCAACTTCACGCAGCGGTACCACGCGCTCCAGCACGGCGGAATCGTGCGGGCGGCCAACGCGTCCATCAGCTGTCGTACGACTCCCGCCGCCCTCCGCGCCCTCCGCGCGGCGGCCCCCTCGTGCCCCGACGCGCGCGAGGGCGGGTCCGGCGCGAACGGCGACTTCGACATGTACTACATCGACGTCGACAAGGACCCGAACACCTACAACTCCAGCCGCGCGGAGGTCCGTCTGCCCGAGGGCGCCCACGTCACGTACGCGCGGCTGTACTGGGGCGGCAACCTCCGTGTCGGCGAGCAGAAGCCGCCGAAGGCCAACGGGCGGGTGCTGATCGCCGAACCCGGCGGCGAGTACAAGGCGGTGCTCGCGGACCAGGTGATCGGGCACCGGGTGGCGCGCGGGGCCGACGCGTTCCAGGCCTCCGCGGACGTCACCAAGCTGGTGCGGGCGAGTGGTTCGGGGCTGTACACGGTGGCCCAGGTCAATGTGGCGATGGGCAAGTCCGCCGCCGGGGCCTGGGGCGGCTGGACCCTGATGGTCGCGTACGAGAAGAAGTCGGAGCCGCTGCGGCATCTGTCGGTGTGGGACGGCTTCGACACGCTCGGCCCGCGCGAGGACCGGGAGATCCGGCTGTCCCGTATGCCGTTCCCCGAGAACGCCGGCGGCCGGGTAGGGCTTGTCGCGTACAACGGCGACCGCGGGAGCAAGGGCGACTCGCTGACCGTGTCGACCGGGCACGGCGAGCCGACGGCACTGGGCGACTCGGCCAATCCCGGTGACGACGTACTGAACTCGACGATCAGCGACCCGGAGACCGTCGCCATGGACCGGGCGCCCGCGTACCCGAACACGCTCGGCTACGACTCCGACGTCCTCGAACTCGGTAAGGGGATCCGGCCCGGGGGTGACCAGTTGGCCTTCCGGCTCGTTTCGCAGCGGGACGCGGCCTGGGTCGGGGCACTGTTCGCCGCCGTCGACGCGAAGCAGTGACGCGCGCCTCCGCGCGCCCGTGAGCGAGGAACCGCGCATGCAACTGTCAACCGCCCCTCCGTCGCGGGTCCTTCACCTCACCCAGCCCGTCGACGGCGGTGTCGCCCGGGTGGTTATGGACCTGGTGAGGGCACAGCTCGCCACCGGGACGCATGTCACCGTCGCGTGTCCGGACGACGGGGGGTTCTCCCAGGCGCTCCGGGCGCTCGGCGCCGACGTACGGCCTTGGCAGGCGACGCGTGCGCCGGGGCCGCTGCTGCCGCGGGAGGTACGACGGCTCGGTCGTGTCGTCGCGCGGGCGCGGCCCGATGTGGTGCACGCGCACAGCGCCAAGGCCGGGCTCGCGGCCCGGCTCGCCGTGCGCGGGCGGGTGCCGACCGTGTTCCAGCCGCACGCCTGGTCGTTCGAGGCCGTCGACGGGGTCGCCGCGCGGTTCGCGCTGACGTGGGAGCGGTGGGGGGCGCGCTGGGCGTCCCGGGTGGTGTGTGTGAGCGAGGCGGAGCGCGCGACCGGCGTACGCGCCGGGGTGCGCGCGCGGTGGTGTGTGATCCCCAACGGGGTCGACGCGGCGCGTTTCCACCCGGCTGCCGTGGACCCCGTACGGGCCGGGATTCCGCTGCTCGCCGCGGCCGGGGTCGATGCGACGACTCCGCTGGTGGTCTGCGTGGGGCGGCTGTGCCGGCAGAAGGGGCAGGACGTTCTGCTGGAGGCGTGGAGTTCGGTGCGGCGGCGGGTGCCCGGGGCCCGGCTCGTGCTGGTGGGCGACGGGCCGGACGCGGAGCGGCTGCGCGCCCGGGCGCCCGGCGACGTGCTGTTCGCGGGGGCCGCTCCCGATGCCGTGCCCTGGTACCAGGCCGCCGATCTGGTGGTGCTGCCGTCCCGTTGGGAAGGCATGGCGCTGGCTCCGCTGGAGGCCATGGCCTGCGGGCGCCCGGTCGTGCTGACCGATGTGGACGGCGCCCGGGAGAGCCTGCCGCCGGGACTCGGCACGCGCTGTCTGGTGCCCGCTGAGGCGCCCGGCCCGCTGGCCGAGGCGATCTGCGGCCTGCTGTCCGATCCGCTGCTGTGTGAGTCGCTCGGCAACCAGGGTCGCCGCCACGTACTGACCACGCACGACGTGCGACGCGCGACCGACGCGGTCGCGGAGGTGTACCGCGAACTGCTGAGCGGCCGTCAGGCACAGCACGCCGGGCGCGTCAGGTGCGGGGACCACACCGAGTGCAGGGAGTCCAGCCACACGTGACTGCGGAAAGCGCCGTTCCCTCCCCCGGCGGACAGCCCCGGGAGTACGGATTCTCGCCCGTCTCGGTCATCCCTCCACGCGGGGCCGTCGGCGGCTTCAGGTTCCCGGCCGGGCAGCGCACCACCGCGCGGCCCGCCTCGTGGCTGCCGCTGGTCGCCGTGGACGGCATCGCGGCGCTGGCCACCGGGCAGGCGCTCAGCGAGACCCAGCGGCACCCGCTGCTCGTCGTCGCGCTGCTGCTCGGCGTGGTCGGCCTGAACACGCGGGCGTCGCTGTACCTCCCCGAGCCCGTGCCCGCCGTGCTGGACGAACTGCCCGCGGTCTGCGCGCGGATCGTGGTGACCTGGTGCACGCTCGCGGCCCTGCTGGCGGCGCTGTCCCCGGCCGGCGAGCTGTCCGCCCGGACCCTGGCCGCGGGCTGCGCCCTGCAGTCGGCGGTGAGCTGCGCCGGGCGCGGCACGGTGCACTGGCGGCGCCGCCGGGCCCTTGTGCTGCGCCCCAGCACCGCCCTGGTGATCGGCCCCGCCGCGACGGCCCAGCGGGTGTCCGCGGCCTTCCTGCGCCATCCGGGATGCGGGGTACGGCCGGTGGGCATCGTCGCCGACCAGCCGGCCGGAGGCGAGGGACTGCCGGTCCTGACCACCGTCGAGGAAGTGCAGCGCGCCCTCATCCAGAACAGTGTGCGGGCCGTGCTCGTCGTCGAGCCGCCGAGCGCGCGCGGCCCGCTGCTGCGGGCGCTGGCCGAGGCGGGCTGCGCGCTGTGGGAGGTCGACGCGGACTCGTCCTCGTACGACAAGGCCGGCCATCACACGCTCGCCGGGTTCTCCTGCCGGCGGCTGTCCGTCGTGCGGCGCCGTGGCAGCGTCGGCAAGCGGCTTCTCGACGTCGCCGTTTCCGGGACACTGTTGCTGCTGGTCAGCCCGCTGCTACTGGTGTGCGCGGTGGCGCTGCGGCTGAGCGACGGGCCCGGTGTGGTCTTCAAGCAGGAGCGCATCGGCAAGGACGGGCGGCCCTTCACGCTGCTGAAGTTCCGCACCCACCGCCCGGTCGACGCGCACGAGGCCGCGACCCGCTGGAGCGTCGCGAACGAGCGGGAGATGAGCCCCTTCTGCCACTTCCTGCGGCGCACCTCGCTCGACGAGCTGCTCCAGCTCTGGAACGTCTTCTGGGGCGATATGAGCCTGGTCGGCCCACGCCCCGAACGGCCTTATTTCGTGGGCAAGTTCAGTCAGGCCTATCCGGGTTACGCGGCCCGGCACCGGATGCAGACCGGCATCACGGGTCTCGCCCAGATCCACGGGCTGCGCGGCGACACCTCGATCGAGGACCGCTGCCGGTTCGACAACGCGTACATCGACAACTGGTCGCTGTGGCAGGACATCTGCATCCTGCTGCGCACCGCCGCCGCACTCGTACGCTCGACGGGGAGCTGAGCCGATGAGCCAAGCCCTGCCCCTTACGCCTCTGGACACGATGGCGTCCGCTCTGCGGCGCGCGCTGCCCGTGCTGCCGGTCGTGGCGGTGATCGCCCTGCTCGGGCTACCCGTCGCACCCGGCGGCGAAAGCGGCGCGACCATCGCGGACGCCGTCTCGGGTCTGGTCGTGCTGTGCTGCGCGCTGCGTCTCCTGCGCGGCCGGCGGCGCCCCCTGTCCGGCACCGCCGCGCTGGTCATCGGGCTTCCCGTGGTCGGCCTCGCGATCGCGGCGGCCGGGGCGGCGAACCCGGGGGCCGGGATCACCGGCCTCGCCCGCTATCTGCAGATCTTCGTGCTCGTCCCGGCCGCGGTGCTGCTGCTGGTCCGGGACCGGCGCGACTTCCGGCTGCTGGCCTGGTCGTTCGTCGGTCTGGCCCTGTGGCAGGGGGCGATCGGGGTGCGCCAGTACGTCACCGGGACCGGTGCCATGTACATGGGCGAGGACATCCGGGCCGTGGGCACCTTCGGGGCCTCGGACATCATGGGGATGGCGACCGTGGTCGCCTTCGGACTGGTGTGCGCGGTCGGCCTCGCGCTCGGACCGGGTACGGCGCGGCAGCGCGCCGCCGCCATCGCGTGCTCGCTGGTGCTGCTGCTGCCGCTCGCCCTGTCGTTCAGCCGGGGCGCGTGGATCGCCACGGCCGCGACGTGCGGCGCGCAGCTGGCGCTGGCCGGGATGCGGCGCGCGGTGAAGGTGGGCGCGGCGGTGGCCGCCGCCGCGGTGATCCTGGTGGGCGGGCTCGGTGTCGGCACCGTGATGCTCCAGGAGCGGATCAGCAGCATCACGCAGGTCGCCGACGCGCCGGACCAGTCGGTCGTCGACCGGTACACGATGTGGGCGGCGGCCGTCGACATGTGGAGCGAACACCCGCTGACCGGCGTCGGTCTGAAGGCGTTCCCCGACCACCGCGACGGACACGCCTCGCTCGCCCTCTCCTCGGGCAGCGACACCGGAGGCGCCGGCGCCGCCTACCGCAAGCAGCCGCTGCTCTCCCCGCACAACATGTATCTGCTGGTGCTCAGCGAGCAGGGTCTGATCGGACTGCTCGCCCTCGCGGGCAGCTGGCTGGCCCTGCTGGTGTGCGGGCTGCGCGGGCTCGTCCGGGTGCGGCGGACGCCGTCGGGCATCGACTGCGCGCTCGTCGGCTGCGGGCTGCTCATCTGGCAGTTGATCGACTTCGTGTACGCCGACATCGGCGGCCCCTCGACGGTGCTGACGGCCGTCGTCTTCGGGCTCGTGGGCTGGTGGGCGCTGGTGGACCAGGCCTCCCCGGCCTCCGTGAACTCCACGGCGCGCGGAGCGTCGCGCACGCCGGTTTCGCCGGCCGCGTCGGGCCCGTCGCCAGAGGCCGCGACACGATGACGGTGACGCCGCCGCGGGCTGACAGCGACCCCGAGGCCGGGACCGACACCGGGACCGACGCCGAGACCGGCGCCGACGGCTCGGTGCTCCTCCCGGCCGCCCGCAGCGCTTCCCCGGCCCCCGCCACGTCCCTGGAGCCCGCCTCCCACCGCTTCCTCGCCAAGGCCGCCCTCGTCACCATCGGGCTCTCGATCGCCGGAGCCCTGCTGGGCCTCGGCCGTGACCAGGCGCTGGCGCATCTCTTCGGGGCCGGGTCCGAGACGGACGCCTTCCTGGTCGCCTGGACAGTCCCGGAGTTCGCCTCGACGCTGCTGATCGAGGACGGGCTGGCCTTCGTGCTGATCCCCGCGTTCAGCCTGGCCGTCGCCCGTCGCGCCCAGGGTGCGGCCGGCGACCCGGTCCGTTCCCTGGTGGCCGCCACGCTGCCCCGGCTGTCGCTGGCCTTCATGGCCGTGTCCGGGGCGCTGATCCTGGGGGCGCCGTACCTGGTCGCGGCCCTCGCACCCGGCCTGCCCGATCCCGGGCTCGCCGTGGACTGCACCCGGCTGACCGCGACCTGCGTCCTGAGCTTCGGGCTCGCCGGGTACTGCAGCGCGGCGCTGCGGGCGCACCGGCGGTTCGTCGCGCCCGCGGTGATCTACGTGGCGTACAACATCGGCATCATCACCGCGATGTTCGTCCTCGGCGGCCACTGGGGCGTGCGCTCGGCGGCCCTGGGTGTCGCGGTCGGCGGCGCACTGATGGTGGCGGTGCAGGTGCCCTCGCTCTGGCGGCAGCTCAGGCACCGGGAGGCGACCGAGGCCGACCTGGGCGGCGAGGCGGCCCGCCCGATGGACCTGACCCTGATCACCACGGTGCTGCTCTTCGGGCTGTGCCGTCAGTCGCAGGTCCTCATCGAACGCTTCCTGGCCTCCTCGCTGCCCGCGGGCGCCATCTCGCATCTGAACTACGCCCAGAAAGTGGCCCAGATGCCGATGGTGCTCTCGCTGATGCTGTGCACCGTCACCTTCCCGGTGGTCGCGCAGGCGCTCGCCGAGGGTGACACCGAGCGGGCCCGCACCCGTGTGGAGCGCGACCTGGCGCTCGTCTCCTGCACGGTGCTCCTGGGTACGGCGGCGGTCGTCGCGTGCGCTCCGCAGATCATCGAACTGCTCTTCCAGCGCGGCGCGTTCACCGCTCAGGACACCGCCGCCACCGCCGCCGTGATGCGCGTGTACGCCGTCGGGCTGCTCGGTCAGGTACTGGTGGGCGCGCTCGTCCGCTCGTACTTCTCCCGAGGACGACCCACCTGGTACCCGCTGTTCGCGATGACCGCGGGGATCATCGCGACCTCCTGGATCGGCGCGCTGACCGTCGGCTCCTGGGGGGTGTGCGGGATCGCCGCCGCCAACGCCGCCGGCATCACCGTCAGCGCCCTGCTCCTGCTGTACGGCATGGGCCCGCGCAGTGTGCCGATCCACACCCGCCGTGTGGTGGTCGAGCTCGGCAAACCGGTGCGCGCGGCGCTGGTCGCCTCCGTGGCCGGGGCGCTGTGCGCGAGCCGCGCGCACTCCCCCGTGCTCGGCCTCGTCGCCGGCGGCACGGCCGTGACCGTCGTCTTCGCCCTGCTGGCCTGGGCCCTGCGGGTCCAGGGCTTCGCGCCCGCACTCCGTTCCGTCACACGAAGGCTCCCGCATGTCCGTTTCCGCTGACAACACCAACAGGTCCAACGGATCCCTCGGGTCCGACAGCCCTCGCGACACCACCGGCACCACAGGCACCAGACGCACCCCGAGACACGCGGTCCATCCGCCCCCCTGGGTGGCCATGTACCACTCCGTCGGCGACTGCTCCGACGACCCGTACCGCATCACGGTCTCCCCGGACCGCCTCGACCAGCAGCTCGGGTGGCTCCGGCGGCGCGGTCTGCGCGGGGTGAGCATGGCCGATCTGCTCGCCGCCCGCGCCCGCGGCCGGGGACAGGGCCTGGTGGGTCTCACCTTCGACGACGGGTACGCCGACTTCATCGAGTCCGCCCTTCCCCTGCTGCACCGCCACGACTGCGGCGCCACCCTCTTCGTCCTGCCCGGACGGATGGGCGGCGACAACGCCTGGGATCCGCTCGGCCCCCGCAAGCCGCTGCTGAGCAAGCAGGGCATCCGGCTCGCCGCCGCCTCCGAGGGCATCGAGGTCGGCTCGCACGGACTCACCCATGTCGATCTGACACAGGCCGACGACGCGCTCCTGCACGCCGAGGTCGCCGAAAGCAGAGCGGTGCTCTCGGAGTTGATCGGTGCTCACGTCGACGGCTTCTGCTACCCGTACGGGACCATCGACCCCCGGGTCGTCGACGCCGTACGCGGCGCCGGATACACGTACGCCTGCGCGATCGACCCCGGCCCGCTGACCGGCCCGCACGCCCTGCCCCGCGTCCACATCGGCGAGAACGACACCGCCGTACGCCTGCTGCTGAAGCACCGGCTGCACCGCGTGCGCCGGCGCCCGGTCGAGGGGGTCTGATGAAGGCCCTGCACATCATCACCGGCCTCGGCGTCGGCGGCGCGGAGCAGCAGTTGCGGCTGCTGCTAAGGCACCTGCCGGTCGACTGCGACGTGGTGACGCTCACCAACCCGGGCGCGGTCGCCGACGGGCTCACCGACGACGGCGTACGCGTCATCCACCTCGGCATGGCCGGGAACCGCGACGTCGCCGCCCTCCCCCGTCTGGTGAAGGTGATCCGCGCCGGCCGGTACGACCTCGTGCACACCCACCTCTACCGGGCCTGCGTGTACGGGCGGCTCGCCGCGCGTCTCGCCGGGGTGAAGGCCGTCGTGGCGACCGAACACTCGCTCGGCGACTCGCAGATGGAGGGGCGCAGGCTGAGCGCGGGCGTCCGTGCACTGTACCTGGCCAGTGAGCGCCTGGGCCGGTCCACCGTCGCCGTCTCGCCGACCGTCGCCGACCGGCTGCGCCGCTGGGGCGTGCCCGGACCCCGCATCGAGATCGTGCCCAACGGCATCGACGTGGCCCGCTTCCGCTTCGACCCGCTGCTGCGCGAACGCACCCGCCGCCGGCTCGGACTGCCGGAAGGCGCCTACGTCGTCGGAGGCATCGGCAGGCTCACGGCGGGCAAACGGTTCGACGTCCTGATCCGCGCGCTGGCCGGGCTGCCCGGCGACTACTGGCTGTTGCTGGTCGGCGGCGGCGACGAGGAGAGCGTGCTGCGGCGGGCCGCGCAGCACTCCGGGGTCGCGGACCGGGTGCTGTTCACCGGTGAGCGCCCCACCGGCGGCTTCCCCGGGGCCGATCTGCCATCGCTGATAGCCGCCATGGACGTCCTCGCCTCGCCCAGCGCCGAGGAGGCGTTCGGGCTGGCCGTCGTGGAGGCGATGGCGGCCGGACTGCCGGTGCTGTACGTCTCCTGCCCGGCCGTCGAGGACCTGCCCCCGGGCGCCGCCCGCGGGGCCCGCCGTGTCCAGGGCGGCGCGGACTCGTTCGCCCACGCCCTGGCCGGAACCCGCGCGCAGGGCCCCGCGCCCCGCTCGGTACCGCACGCCGCCCACCACTACTGCATCACGCGCAGCGCCGCACAGCTCATGGACGTGTACGCGGCCGCTGTCTCCTGCACCTGACTGGGAGTGAGTTGCTCATGACCGAAAACCCCAACAGAGGCCAACGCCCGACGGGAACGGGCTTCGCCCGCGCGAAGAAGACCCTGGTGCCGTGGTCCGTGCTCGCCGCCGGCACCGTGCTCGGCGGACTGCTCGGCGGCGCGTACGGCGTGGTGAAGACCCCGACGTACACCGCCACCAGTTACGTCATCGCCGTACCGACCGAGAAGGGGGACCCGGCGGCCGCGCTCGGCTTCGCCCAGGCGTACGGCCGTGTCGCCACGGAGCTCGCCGTGCTCGGGGACGCGCAGGTGTGGGCCGGAGTGCCGGTGAAGACGCTCCAGCGGAGCGTGCAGACCGCGACCTCGCCCGACGCCCCGATGGTCGCCGTCTCGGCCACTTCCGCACACCCGGGCATCGCCGCCGACATGGCCAACGCCGTCTCACGCTCGCTGACCCGGCACGCGAACGACAGCCAGGGCACCACCCACGTCGAACTCGTCCCGTTCTCCCGCGCGGTGAAGCCGACCGCACCGTCCTCGCCCCCGAAGAAGGTGACGGGCCTGGTGGGCGCCAGCGCGGGCGGACTGCTCGGCGGGCTGGTGCTGCTCGTGCGCCCCCGGCGGACCACGGACCCTGCGCGCCCGGCCTCCGTGCCGAGCCCGGCCCCCGCCGCCGATGTGCACGGGCAACTGTGAGCGGCACTCTGCGGGCCGACATCGGCACCGAGTCCGGCAGGACGCTGCGGGCCGAGCTCTGCACCGACGAACGCGAGTTCGCCGAGCTGGGCCCGGCCTGGGGCCGCCTGTACCGGCGGTGCGGTGCGGCCACCCCGTTCCAGAGCCACGCCTGGCTGCACTCCTGGTGGCTCTCGTACGGCACCCCCGGGCGGCTGCGCCTGGTGGTCGTGCGCGACGGCGGTGAACTCCGGGCGGTCGCGCCGCTGATGCGCGTCCGCCGGCCGCTGCCCGCGCTGGTCCCGCTCGGCGGGGCGATCTCCGACTACGGGGACGTACTCATCGACGACGAGCACACCGACCGGGCGGCGGCGACGCTCACCGAGGGGCTGTCGCGGGCCGCCCGCACCGCGCTGATCGACTTCCGTGAGGTGCGGCCCGGCGGTGCGGTGGAGCGGATCTACGAGCGCTGGCGCGGGCCCCGCCGCCGGGTGCGGGACTCGCTCTGCCTGGAGCTGCCCGCCACCTCGATGGACGAACTGGTGGGCCGGCTCCCGTCGGCGAAGGCCCAGCGCGTACGGGCCAAGCTGCGCAAGCTCACCGCGCTGGGGGTCGAGCAGCGCGCCGTGCGCCCCGACGAGGTGGACGCGGCGCTGCGGCGGCTGCTGGAGCTGCACCAATTGCAGTGGGAGGGCCGCAAGGTGACGTCGGAGCACCTCCAGGACCGGTTCTCCGAGCATCTGGTCCGGTCGGTGGGCCCGATGGTGCGCTCCGGGGACGCGGTCGTCACCGAGTTCCGGCTCGACGACACTGTGATGGCCGTGGACCTCACCCTGCTGTCGCGGAGCGTGGCGGGCGGCTATCTGTACGGCGCCCATCCGCGGCTGCGCGAACGCAAGGCGGATGTGGCGGTGATGCTGCTCAACGCCTGCGCCCAGCACACCGAGGCGGGCGGACGCGGGGCGCTGAGCCTGCTGCGCGGCGACGAGCCGTACAAGCACCACTGGCGCCCGGAGTCCGTCGTCAACCAGCGGCTGCTCCTCGCCCGGCGCCGCACCGCGCCGCTGATGTCGGCGGTCGTCTGCGACGTCGCCGCGCGGCGCCGGGGCAAGGAGCTGGTGCACCGTTGGAGGGAGCGCGGTGGCGGCAGGCCCTGAACGACCTGCCGCTCGCCCGGTCTCACCGGGTGCGCGACCACCAGTCGAGGCGCAGGCACAGCTTCCCGCCGAGCCAGTACTCGACCCAGTCGCCCAGGTCCAGCGGCGAGCAGTTGGGCGGGTGCACCGGCGTGAGCGGAACGGTCGGCTCGGGTGTGGGGTCGGATGTCTGGTCGGTGTGGCCGAAGAGCGCCTCGCGATACACCTCGGACGCCTTCGGGTTCTGCCCGCACTGCCACACACCGTGCGGGCAGTAATCGGTGAGCGAGTTGTACAGCGGCTTGTGCTCGTCCATCCACGCGAGCATGCGCTTCATGTACACCGCGTTGTCGCCGTTGCGGAAGAGCCCCCATTCAGGATAGGAAATGGGCTTGCCGTGGGATTTCGCGAAGTCCACCTGCTGCTGAAGCCCGAACGGCTCTTTCACCTGCTCGTCGAATGACAGTCCCGTCGGCTGATCGTACGAGTCCATGCCGACGATGTCGACCGTGTCGTCCCCGGGATAGCACTGCGTCCAGGGAATGGCGTCCTTGCCGCGGTTCGGGGCGAAGTCGAACCGGAATTTCTGTCCCGGCACCGCCCGCATGGTGGTGACGATTCTGTTCCAGTACTTCTTCCAGGCCTCCGGGTCGGGACCGCAGCGATGGGTGTACGTAATGCCGTTCATTTCCCAGCCGAGCACGATGACGGTGTCCTGCGCCTTCAGCTCGACCAGCCGCTCGGCGAGCGCGCGGAAATGGTGGTCGAACAGTCCGGCCGCGCCCTCGCGCAGCAGAAGGCTCACCTCGGCGTCGGAGACGTGCTCCTCGTTGCGCTCCAGCATCGGCACGTTGAGGACGAGCATCCGGTCGTCCTGCTCCTCCCGCCAGTCCGCCCAGGCGTCGAGGAATCCGGGCGCGCCCTCGATGTTGCTCCAGCGGTCGCCCGGCAGATACGTGTGCCCGACCCGCAGCTCGGCGCCGCCCAGCCAGTTGCTGAGCTCCTCCATCCGGGCGATACCGCTGGGGCCGAAGTCGAGGTAGGCGCCGATGGCAGGGGCTTCCGCGGTGGGCTTCTGCTCGGCCGCGGGCGCCGTGGTCTGCGTGGGCGTGGCGGGCGGTGTGAGGGCCGGGGTCACGGCGGTCGGCGTCACGGCGGTTGGCGTCACGGCGGTCGGTGTGACGGCCGGCGGTGTGACGGCCGGCGCGGGCGGTGCCACGACGTCGGTGGTCGAGGAGGCGGCCGGCGGCGTCACCGACGTCGGTGTCGGCGCCGGAGGATCGGCGACCCGCACCACCCCGGCACCCACGGCGTATCCCGGACCCGACGCAAGGGCGACCGACGCGACGATGCCGGCCGCGACGCTCGCCAGCCGTCTGCTCCGGGGCCGTTGCTGCTGTGGGGCCATGCCTGCTCCTCTCCGCTTTATTGCTCTGTTGTGCTCGATACACCCGGCGCACTCGACGTGCTTGATGCTCCGATATCCATTCCGACTACTGACACTCAGTCATATGAATACCCATTCCGCCAACCGAGGCTTCGGCCTTCGAGTGTGATGTTCACCCGCACGGGTGACCGATCCGGAGGAAACTGTCCGTGCCGTTTCTCGACACCCGCGTCCCCGCCGTTCTCCTGCGGATCGACCGGAATCCCTTTCATCATGGAACGCTGGGGGCCGTACGCTCACTCGGGAGAGCGGGCGTAGAGGTGCATGTCGTCGCCGATTCCGAGGGAAGTCCCGTACGCAGGTCGCGTTTTGTCTGTGAGATGCATCCCCCGCCACGGCCCGGTTCATCCGCCGCGGAAATCATCGCCGTATTGCGCCGAGTGGCCGCCCGCGTTTCCCGCCCCGCCGTACTGGTCCCCATGGATGACGCGAGTGCCGTGGCGGTGAGCCGGCTGCGCGAGGAACTCACCCACGGCTATCTGCTGCCGCAGCAGCCCGGCCCGCTCGCCGAGCGCGTGGCCGACAAGGCCGAACTGGCCGCCGTCTGCGAGAGCGTGGGCATTCCGCACCCGGTGACGCTGGTCCCGGAGAGCCCGGCGCAGGCGGCCGCGGCGGCCTGGCAGTTGGGGCTGCCGGTGGTGGCGAAGTGGAGCCGCCCCTGGCTGGTGCCCGCCGGGACGGGGCTGCGCAGCACGGTGGTGGTGCGCTCGGCGCAGGAGGCGCAGTCGCTGTATCTGCGCGCCGAGGAGGCGGGCAGCCGGCTGCTGCTCCAGGCCTTCCTGCCGCCCGGGCTCGACCGCGACTGGTTCTTCCACGGGTACGCCGACCGGTCCGGGGCGCTGCACGGCGGCGGGCCGGGCCGCAAGCAGCGCGCCTGGCCGCGCGGCGCCGGACTGACCGCCGTCGGCCGCTGGACGCCGAACCCGCAGCTCCAGGCGCTCGTCGAACAGCTCATCGGGAAACTCGGCTACCGCGGCATCTTCGACCTCGACTTCCGCAGGGACGACACGACGGGCCGCTACCACCTGCTCGACTTCAACCCCCGCCCCGGCGCCCAGTTCCGGCTCTTCGCGGACGGCGCCGGCCTGGACGTCGTACGCGCCCTGCACCTGGATCTGACACACCGTCCGCTGCCGGACCCGGCACCCCTGCCGGGCCGCGCGTTCGTGGTGGAGAACTACGCCCCGCTCAGCGCGCTGCGGCCGCGCGCCGGGGAGCGCGAACTGGCCTGGCACGCCCCGGACGACCGCGCCCCCGGCCTCGTGATGTGGGGCCTGTGGTGCCGCCATGTGGCGCTGCGCCTGCTGCAACGCGTACGGCGGTTGCTGCCCAAGCCGGACAAGGAGCCGCGGACGACGGCGGACACGAAGGCACTGGTGCCCGCGCCGGTCACGGAGCCGCAGCCGACAGCGGGCACGAAGGCACTGGTGCCCGCGCCGGTCGCGGAGCCACAGCCGACAGCGGGCACGAAGGCACTGGTGCCCGCGCCGGTCGCGGAGCCACAGCCGACGGCGCTCGCGACGGCGGACACCCCGCTCGTGCGACCGCCCGGCGGGCCGATCTCCCTGACCGATTCCCTGGCCGACGACGAGAAAGCGAGCAGCTGCTGATGTACGACCTCCTGGTGGTGGGAGCCGGCCCCTACGGCCTGTCCATCGCGTCCCACGCCGCGGCGGCCGGGATGAGCCTGCGTGTCCTCGGCAGGCCCATGGCGTCCTGGCGCGACCACATGCCCCGCGGCATGTTCCTGAAGTCGGAGCCGTGGGCGTCCAACCTCTCCGACCCCGAGAACCGCTGGCGCCTCGACACGTACTGCGCGGGCCGGGGTGTGGAAGCGCGGCACGGCGAGCCGATCCCGGTCGAGATGTTCGCCTCGTACGGCCTGTGGTTCGCCCGCAACGCCGTGCCGGACGTCGACGAGCGCGTCGTCGTCCGCGTCCAGCGCTGCCCCGGCGGCTTCGAGGCGACCACCGAGGACGGCGCGGTCCTGCGCGCCCGCACGGTCGCCCTGGCCGTCGGTGTCATGCCCTTCGTCGAGGTGCCCGCCGCGCTGCGCGGCCTCGGCCCCGCGTATGTCTCGCACAGCAGCCACCACGGCGAACTCTCCCGCTTCCGGGGCCGCGACGTCACGGTGATCGGCGGCGGCCAGGCCGCGCTGGAGACGGCGGCCCTGCTCGCCGAACAGGGCACGCGGGTACGGGTCCTGGCCCGCGCCGACCAGCTGAACTGGAACGACGTGCCCCCTGCCTGGGAGCGCCCCTGGTGGCAGTCGGCCCGCTCCCCGCACAGCGGCCTGGGCTGCGGCTGGCGCAACTGGTTCTACGCCGAGCGCCCCGGCCTCTTCCATCGCCTCCCGGAGACCAGCCGCGCCCGGATCGCGGCCACGGCACTGGGTCCGGCGGGCGCGTGGTGGGTGCGCGACCGCGTCGAGCCCGTCGTCGAGCTGATGCTGGGTCATGAGGTCGCGGCGGCCTACGCGTCGGGGGGCGCCGTACGGCTGGAGACGGTGACCCGCGGCGGCCGGCCGACGTCCCTGGAGACCGAACACGTCATCGCGGCCACCGGGTTCACGGCGACGCGCGAGCGGCTCGGGCTGCTCTCCGACGAACTGCGCGGGAGCCTCGCGGCGGTGGCCGACGGTTCACCGGAAGTCGGCCGGTACTTCGAGTCCTCGGTGCCGGGCCTCTTCATGGCGGGCCTGGTGACGGCCTCCGGCTTCGGCCCCGCCATGCGCTTCGTGCACGGCGCGTCCTTCACGGCGGGCACGCTCGTACGGGGCGTGCGGCGACGGTTGCGTACAGGGCCGACGGGCGGGCGGATCCCGGCGCCCGGGGCGCGGCAGCGGCGTGCGGCGGACATGGAGCTCGGCGCGGGACGCTGAGCGAGGGGTGCTGACACCGCCTCAGGAGCCGGGCTCCGGAACCGACTTGGGTGCCGGGCGCGACGAGGCGTCCGGCACCCAGAGCGAAATGCTGCTACCGGCGGGACGCGGCTCGGCCTCGTCGGTAGAGCAGGGCTCCCCCCGCCAGCAGGGCGACGCTGACGGCCGAGGCCGCGAGCACGTCCTCACTGCCGGTCTGCGGCAGCGTGGCGGGCGGACCAGGGGGCTGGTCCTGACCCGTGGGCGGCGGACCAGGGGGCTGGTCCTGACCCGTGGGGGGCGGACCAGGGGGCTGGTCGTGGCCCGTGGGGGGCGGGGTGCTGGGCGGGGTGTCGTCCGTCGGAGGCTGGTCGTGGCCCGTCGGCGGAGGGGTGTGCGGAGGAGTCGTGGGCGGGGTGTCCGTCGGAGGCTGGTCATAGCCCGTCGGCGGAGGGGTGTGCGGCGGCGTGGACGGGGGCGTGTCCTCGTCGGCGCAATCGTTGCCGAAGACGGGGTTGCCGATGCCGATCACGTCCACCGTGTCGCCACATGCCTCGACCGGAACGTCCACCGGCACCTCGGCGTGGTCACCCGACCCGACGCCGGGCGAGTCGTGCGTCTCGCCGTACGTCGAAGATCCGGATGAATCGCCGTACGGACCCGTCGAGTCACCGTAGTCGGAGCTGCCGCCGTAGCCACCGCCGTGGTCCTCGCCGTAGCCACCACCGTAGCCACCGCCGAAGTCCTCGCCGTACCCGCCGCCGTAACCGCCGCCCGAGTCGCCGGAGCCATAGCCGGAGCCGTAGCCGGACGAGTCGTCATGGGAGGAGGGGGCGGCGTGCCGCGGCGCACCGTGCGACCGGTGCGCCTCGTGCGGCTTCTGCGTGCCGCGCGACTCGTGCGACTTGTGCAAACCGTGCGATCCCGAGCCGTTGGCACAGGAGTTCCCGAACGCCGGGTTGAGCGCGGCGACGATGTTGACGGAGTTGCCGCAGGCGTTCACCGGCACGTTCACCGGAACCTGGACGGTGTTGCCCGACGCGACGCCGGGCGAGTCCGTGGCCGCTCCGTTCGCGTTCGAGTCCGCGAAGGCGGGGGTGGCGTACAGGGACAGGATGCTCGTCGCAGCCGCGGCCACGACCATTCCCTTACTCAGCGTCTGTCGCAATCTCGTGGTCTTCCTGCTTGAAGAAGTGAAGAAGTGAGGAAAGCCGGCCTTGGAACCCAAGAGTCGGTCCAAGGCCGGCCGTGACGCAGTCGAGGCAGCTGGTCTGCCGTCGCGTCAGTCGTTGATGCAGCTGTTGCCGATCGTCGGGTTCAGCAGGCCGACGACGTTGACCGAGTTGCCGCACACGTTGACGGGAATGTGGATGGGCACCTGGACCACGTTGCCCGAGAGGACACCCGGGGAACCGACGGCAGCACCATGGGCATCGGCGTCGGCGAAGGCCGGGGCGGCCATTCCCAGAGCCATGATCGTGCCCGCGACGACGGCAGCGCTCTTCTTGAGCTTCACGTACTTTCCCTTCTCTGCGGTCATGCCCCTTTGACGGCCGAAACCGAGCGAGCACAGCTTGAACGGCTCGCACCATGACCTGCAGGCTGCAAACGAGAGATAGACGGCGGAAGAAACTAACGAACGTGCGCCGCCCAGGAATTCACTCGAACGCTGTCATATAATTGACACGTCGGGCCCATTGGAAAGGGAAACATCTCGCCTGAGCGGCGAGGGAAGTTGACCGAACGTCAGCAAAATGCCTCCGGACGGCCCGCTGGAAAAAGCGACGGACCGTCCGGAGGGCAGCGCCGGTGAACGTCAGCCGTTGCCCACGCCGTTGCCGGCGAGTACGGAGATGTCGTCCAGGATGTGCGACAGCGGCTCGTCGCCCTTGGCCTGGGTGGAGTTCTCGGCACACTGCTGGTTCTGCGGGGAGGACAGGACGTTGATGTCCTGGACGTCGATCGGGACCGCTGCGAGGATGCCCTGCACGTTCCCCTTGACGGGCAGGCCGACGCACAGCTTGTTCAGGGAGCCCTGGACCAACGTGGCCTGCGGGCTCAAGTCGCCCTTGGTCACCGAGTTGCCGAACGCCTCGTGCGCACCGTTGCCGCTGGCGGAGGTGGTGCCGTGGTCGTCCCCGATGGCAAGCGCCTGAGGGGCGACCGCCGCGGACATACCGACGACGGAAGCGGCGACCGCCGCCGCGGCCATTGCCTTTTTCAGCATTTCGCTATTCCTTTCCCTGCCCTGGCTCCGGGCCAGGGCCATGTGCCTGCCACCGAACCAACAGGGCGTGCCGGGATTGGTTTCGATCCTTCACTCGATCGGTTTTTTCCGAGCCGCCGAAGGGAGTTCGTCCCCATAGGCCATCGGGGTGAAGCGGAGCAACCAAACAGGGCGAGGGAAGTTAATCAGAAAGCTCCGGTGGACGGGGTTTCACACGAAGGGACTTACACGTGATCAAGAAGGTACTGGCCACTGCCGCGGTCGCTGCTTCCGCCGTCGGCGCCACCGCCGCCGCAGCAGCTCCGGCGCTCGCCATCGGCAACGACCACGGCACCACCTCCGCGAGCGGCAACGGCGCGCACCAGGCGTTCGGCAACTCGGCCACCTTCGGCAACATGAGCCCCCAGATGGCCCTCATCCAGGGCTCCCTCAACAAGCCGTGCATCGGCCTGCCCGTCAAGGGGAACCTGCAGGGCCTCGTCGGCGCTGTCCCGATCAACGTCCAGGACATCAACGTCCTGTCCTCCCCGCAGAACCAGCAGTGCGTCGAGAACTCCACCCAGGCCAAGGGCGACGAGCCGCTGTCGCACATCCTGGACGACATCTCCGCCCTCTCGGGCAACGGTGCGGCCAACCACTGATCCGACGCGCTGAACGGGTTCTTTTCCTGAGCCCCCGGGGTGGTTTCTCCGCCCCACCAGCGGGCCGCCGATACATCGGCGGCCCGCTGCTTTAGCGTCCGGCGCGTGACGATGAAGAGAAACCCTTTGCCGCGGCGCCTGGCGATTCCCGGAATCGTCCTGGCCGCCACCGGCGCGCTGCTCGGCAGTTCCGCGCTCCCCGGCCGGGAGCACGCTCCGCGCGCGATGAACATCCTGCTGATGGGCACCGACGAACGCAACACCATCAGCGACGCCGAGAAACACGAGTTCCACGCGGGCGGACATCCCTGCGGCTGCTCGGACGTCCTGATGCTGGTCCATCTCTCGGCCCACCGGGACCGCGTCAGCGTGATCAGCATGCCGCGCGACTCCCACGCCGAGATCCCGCCGTACCGCTACGAGCCGAACGGCAAGGAACGCCCGCCGCATCCGGCGAAGATCAACGCGGCGTACCAGGAAGGCGGTCCGGACCTCGCGATGCAGACCGTGGAGTCGATGACCGGCGTGCGCATCGACCGATTCCTGGAGGTGGACTTCCGGCGCTTCATGGACACCGTGGACACCGTCGGCGGCGTCGAGGTGTGCACGCCTCGGCCGCTGAAGGACTCGGCGACCAAGCTCGACCTCGAGCCCGGCAAGCACCGGCTGGGCGGCGGGCAGGCGCTGCAGTACGTCCGCTCACGGCATGTCGACTCCAGCGCCGACCTCGGCCGGATCCAGCGTCAGCAGCGGTTCCTCGTCCAGGCGTTGCGAAGGGTGCAGGGCGGGCTGCTGGCCGACCCGGCGCGGACGGCGGACATGGTGCACACGCTTCTCGGGTCCGGGCCGCAGAGCTTCTCGGTGACCGAGCTGGTGGACCTCGCGGCCTCGCTGCGCAAGCTGCCGGCCTCGGCGACGGAGTTCGTGACGGTGCCGATCGCCGGGTTCACCCCGGCCAACCTGGGGATCGGCGCGGCACTGGACTGGGACCGGGAGAAGTCGGACGCGCTCTTCGCGAAGGTGCGCAAGGACCGGCCGCTGGTCGCGAAGGGCCCACAGACCAAACCGAAGGACCCGCCGACCGTCCTCGGCAGCACCGTGCCCGTGCGGGGGAGCGCGTACGCGTGCGGCTGAGGGGCGCGCGTCCGTCGTGGGCGGTGCGCTACGCCAAACAGGGCAAAGTACGCAACCCCTGGCTGGGGCGGGGCGTTGATGATCACGCAGCTCCTCCCCCGGAGTCCGCCTTTCGAAGGGAACCAACATGAAGAAGCTGTGGGCAACCGCGGCTGTCGCCGTCACGGTCGCCGGATTCGCGGCCACGGCCGCACCGCAGGCCCTCGCCATCGGTGACGACAGCGGCACCACCTCCGCGAGCGGCAACGGCGCCTCGTCGAAGTTCGGCAATTCGGTCACCAAGGGCGACCTGAGCCCGCAGCTCTCGCTGGTCCAGGGTTCGCTGAACAAGCCGTGCCTCGGCCTGCCTGCCAAGCTGAACCTGCAGGGCCTCGTCGGCGCTGTCCCGATCAACGTCCAGGACATCAACGTCCTGTCCTCCCCGCAGAACCAGCAGTGCGTCGAGAACAGCACCCAGGCCAAGGGCGACGAGCCGCTGTCGCACATCCTGGACGACATCTCCGTACTCGCGGGCAACGGCACGGGCAACGGCTGAGTCCGACAGACCGTCGGCGGCGGGCACCGGATCTTCCGGTGCCCGCCGCTTTGCGTTGCGTCAGCGCTTGTACAGCGCCTCGATGTCGGCCGCGTACGCCGCCGTCACCGCGTGCCGCTTGACCTTCAGGGACGGGGTGAGCAGGCCGTTGTCCTCGGAGAACTCGCCCGCCACCAGGGCGAACCGACGGATGGACTCGGCCCGGGAGACCGCCTCGTTGGCGTAGTCCACGGCCTTCTGAACGTCGGCGCGCATGCCGGGATCGAGGGCGACCTCGGACAGCGGGGTGTCCGCGGGCCGTTTGCGGACGGCGAGCCAGTGGGCGACGGACTCGGGGTCCAGGGTGATCAGGGCGGCGACGTAGGGGCGGTTGTCGCCGACGACGAGGCACTGGCCGACCGGCGGGCGGCTGCGCAGCCGGTCCTCCAGGACGGCCGGCGAGACGTTCTTGCCGCCGGAGGTGACGAGGATGTCCTTCTTGCGCCCGGTGATGGTGAGGTAGCCGTCGTCGTCGAGCGAGCCGAGGTCGCCGGTGGCGAACCAGCCGTCCGTCAGTACGGCGTCGGTCGCCGCCGGGTTGTTCCAGTAGGCGCCGAAGACGATGCCGCCCTTGATGAGGACCTCGCCGTCGTCGGCGATGCGGACGGCCGTGCCCGGGACCGGGAGGCCGACCGTGCCGGGGCGGGGTTTCAGGGGCGGGACGACGGTGGCGGCGGCGGTGGTCTCGGTCAGGCCGTAGCCCTCGTAGACGATGATTCCGGCCGCGTAGAAGAAGAGGTTGAGGTTGCGGTCCAGCGGGGAGCCGCCGCTGATGGCGTAGTGGGCGCGGCCCCCGAGTTCCTTGCGGATACGGCGGTAGACCAGCAGGTCGTACAGCGCCCAGGCGGCGTACAGGCCGGGCCCCGGCCCCTTGCCCACGCCGAGGAACTTGTTCAGGTACGCCTCCCCGAAGCGGACCCCGATGCGGTCGGCGCGGTCGAAGGAGGCGCCCCGGCCGAGCTTCTCGGCGGTGGCGCGTCCCGTGTCGTGGATCTTCTCGAAGAGGTACGGGACGCCGACCAGGAAGGTGGGGCGGAACTCCCGTAGTGCGGGCCGGAGTTCGTCGGGCTTGATGCTCGGGCAGTGGCCCAGCTCGATGCCGGCCATCAGGCAGGCGATCTGGAGGGTGCGGCCCATGATGTGGGCGAGCGGGAGGAAGAGGAGGGTCGAGGCGGTCTGGCCGGTGACCTCCTTGAAGATGGGGTGCAGCAGCTCGACCGTGTTGGCGGCCTGCGCGTGCAGGTTGGCGTGCGTGAGGACACAGCCCTTGGGTTTGCCCGTGGTTCCGGAGGTGTAGCAGACCGTCGCGACCGTGTCGGGGGTGAGGGCGGCACGGCGCTTGGCGACCTCCTCGTCGGGGATGTCCCGCCCCTGGGCGGCGAGTTCACCGATCGCGTCCCCGTCGAGCTGCCAGACGCGCGGGGGTTCGGGGTGCCGCGCCGTGCCGGTGGCCACGGTGGCCGCGTTCTCGGCGGTCTCGACGACCACGAAGCGGGCCCCCGAGTCCCTTACGATCCACTCCACTTGCTCGGCGGACGAGGTCGCGTAGACCGGGACGGTCTGGCCGCCGGCCGCCCAGATCGCGAAGTCGAGGACCGTCCACTCGTAGCGCGTGCGCGACATCACCGCGACCCGGCCGCCCGGTTCGAGCCCTGCGGCGATCAACCCCTTTGCCGTGTCGGTGACTTCACGGGCGAAGGCGGCCGCGGTGACCGGCTGCCAGGTGTGGTTCTCCTTGCGCCGCAGGACGACCGAGTCCGGTGTCCTGGCCGCGTTGGTGAAGGGCAGGTCGGCGGTGCTGCCGTCGGCGGGGGTCGCCGCCAGCGTGGCGGTACGCGCCTCACGCACCGTGCCGTCCGCGTCCCTGACCAGCTCCACCGTGCTGCGACTGGCCAGGTCGGTGCGCTGCCTGGCCCGTTTCAGATCCTTGCGTACGCCCATGACGGCTCCCGGTCGCAGGATGCTTACTCTGCGGTCAACTTACTCAGGCGTAACGGAAATTCAATGGACCGCGCAGGGATCGCGCAGGGTTCGGCAGCGTGGCCGCGCGGTGCGTCGGCATCGTGGCTACGTGGTGCAGCCGAGGTCGCAGATGTCCAGGTCGTTCGCCTGGTCGATCGCGGTCGCGAGGTCCTGGACAGCCTTGTCCTTGGAGGCGCTCGCCAGTTTGTGGGCGCGGGTGGCGAGTTCGTCCAGGGGCAGGGTGCCGGGGAGGGCGCTCCAGCCGTCGCCGTCCGCGCGCAGGGCGTTGGCGAAGTAGGCGGCCACGGCGGCGACTTGGAAGGCGTGGGGCGAGGTCCACAGGTCGTCGTGGAGGGAGCCCGTCTCCAGCTGGCCGGATTCCTCGTGCGGGGCGCGGCTGTCGGGGTCGAGCCAGCGGACGCTCGCGGTCGCGAGGTGGCCGGAGGCGCCGGGCTTGGTGCGGACGGCGTAGAGGGCCGTGACCGTGTGGCCGGGGCCCACCTCTCCGCCGTCCACCCGGTCGTCGCGGAAGTCCTCGTCGGCGACCTTGCGGTCGTCGTAGCCGATCAGCCGGAACTTCTCGACCGTCTGCGGGTCGAAGGCGACCTGCGCCTTGGCGTCGCGGGCCGTGAGGTCGATGTTCTGCGGGAGCTGCTCGCAGAAGACGGTGCGGGCCTCGTCGCGGTCGGAGACGTATGTCGTGTGGCCGTCGCCCTTGTCGGCGAGGCGCTCCATGAGGGCGTCGCCGTAGTCGCTGCCGACGCCGACGCCGAAGAGGGTGATGCCGTGCTCGCGGCGGGCACCGGAGATGCGCTCCAGGATCGAGTCCGCGTCGGTGTCGCCCGTGTTGGCCAGCGCGTCGGAGATCAGGACCACGCGATTGGTGGCGCCCTCGCGCAGGCCCTCGACAGCCGTGTCGTACCCCTGGTCCACGCCCGCGCCGAGGTTGGTCGAGTCCTGCGGCTCCAGGCCGTCGATCGCGTCGTGGACTCGGCCGCGGTGATCGCCGAGCCGGGTCATCGGCAGTACGGTCTCGGCCTCGCTGCTGAAGGTGACCAGGGCGACCGAGTCGTCGTCGCGCAGCCGGTCCGTCATCACGTCGAGGGAGTCCTTCGCCAGGTCGAGGCGGCCCGGTTCCTGCATGGAACCGGAGACGTCGATGACGAAGGTGAGGGCGGCGGGCGGACGTTCGCTCTCGCCGTCGGCGGCGCGGGTGGCGAGGCCGACCCGGACGAGCGACCAGCGCGAGTCGTCCGTGCGGGCGCCGTCGACAGTGACCGAGAAGCCGTTGCCGTCAGGGCGTTCGTAGTCCTGGCGGAAGCTGTTGACGAACTCCTCGGGGCGGATGGTGGAGGGGTTGGGGATGTGCCCGCCCGCGAGGGTACGGCGGGCGTAGCCGTACGAGGCGGTGTCGACGTCGAGGGCGAAGGTGGAGAGGTAGTCGGGGGACGGCGCGACCTCGCGGTCGGGGGCGCCGGTCTGCTCGCCCTGCTGTGACCCGTTCTGCTCGCCCTGGGCGGTGCCGCCCGACGGCTGGGCGGGGGCGGGCAGGGGGAGGTTCCGGCCGCCGGATTTGTTCGCGCCGTCCGAGGAGTTGCCGCCGCTGCCCGCGCCGCATCCCGTCAGCAGCAGGGCGCCCGCCGCCGTCAGGGCGAGCAGGGTTCCGCACAGTCGACGGCTGCCTGTGGTCCGCGTAGGTATATGGTCCATCCCCATCTGTGCCCCCTCAGTGAGCGGCCTGTATGTGGGCCGACGTCTGTGACTGTGACGTCCGAGGGGGCCGGAGTGTGCGCTCCGAAGCGTTGCGGATGGATCTCGAAGCGGCCACGGCGGGCGGTCGTCGAGACCGGTAGGTGATCCTCCGGAGACCTACGACACGATGTCCTTGCGCCGGAAACCCCGGAAGGCCAGGGCGAACAGCACGAGCGCGTACGTTATCGAAATCGCCGTGCCCTGGATCATGCCGGCCCACTCCGGGGTCGGCTGAACGGCGTCGGCCCAGGCGAACTGCCAGTGCGCGGGCAGGAAGTCGCGCCAGTCGCCGAGGGCGGTGACCGCGTCCAGGACGTTCCCCACGATCGTCAGGCCGACCGCTCCGCCGACCGCGCCCAGGGGCGCGTCCGTCTTGGTCGACAGCCAGAACGCGAGGCCCGCGGTGACCAGTTGGGACACGAAGATGTATGCGATCACCACGAGGAGCCGCTGGGTCGCGGTGCCCGCGGAGAGCGCACCGCCGGTGGGGATCTCCAGGGGGCCCCAGCCGTAGGCCGCGGTGCCCACCGCCAGCGCGACGACCGGCAGCAGCACCATCGCGGCGAGGCTGAGGCCCAGCGCGACGGTGAGCTTGGACCACAGCAGCCGGGACCGCGGCACGGGGGCCGCCAGCAGATAGCGCAGCGACGACCAGCTCGCCTCGGAGGCGATGGTGTCCCCGCAGAACAGCGCGACCGGGATCACCAGCAGGAAGCCCGCGGACACGAACAGGTTCACCGCGGCGAAGTTCGCGCCCGACGCGGTGGCCGTGTCCATCAGGGTGACCTGGCCGTTCCGGGAGCCCGGGTCGCCGCCGATCGCGAACGCCGCGACCAGGACGAAGGGCAGCACCGCGAGGATCGCGCCCATCACCAGCGTGCGGCGCCGCTTCAACTGCCGGATCAGCTCCACGCGCAGCGGAAGCGTGCGGCGCGCCCGGTACCCGTCGGCCGTCTCGGTCCGCTCGACGAGCGTGCTCATGCTGAGCCTCCGATCAGGGTGAGGAACGCGTCTTCCAGTCGGCGGTGGGGGCCCACCGACGCCACGGGCACTTCGAGCCGCACGAGCTCCACGACCAGGCGTTGTGCGCTTCCGCCGGGGTCGAGGCGGACCAGCAGCCCGCCCTCGGTGGCGGCGGCCGAGGCCACGCCCGGGAGTGCGCCCACCTTCTCGACGACCGGCTCGTCCACGGGCGAACCGGTGCCGACGAGCAGGGTGTCGCCGGAGCCGACGATCTCGCTGACCGGGCCCGCCTGGATCAGCCGGCCGCGGTCCATGACGACCAGGTGGGTGCAGGACTGCTCGACCTCCGCGAGGAGATGGCTGGAGACGATGACCGTGCGGCCCGCGGCGGCGTAACGGATCATGACCTCGCGCATCTCGCGGATCTGTGGCGGGTCGAGGCCGTTGGTCGGTTCGTCGAGGATCAGCAGGTCCGGGAGGCCGAGCATCGCCTGGGCGATGGCGAGGCGTTGCCGCATGCCCTGCGAGTAGGTGCGGACCGCGCGGGCCAGCGCGTCGCCGAGGCCCGCGATCGCCAGCGCCTCTTCCAGGTGGGCGTCCTCCGGCGGGCGGCCCGTCGCCTGCCAGTACAGCTCCAGGTTCTCGCGGCCCGACAGGTGCGGGAGGAAGCCCGCGCCCTCGACGAACGCCCCGACCCGGGAGAGCACGGGCGCGCCCGGCCGGATCTGGTGCCCGAAGACGCGGATCTCGCCGCCGTCGGGCTTGATGAGGCCCATGAGCATGCGCAGGGTGGTCGTCTTGCCCGCGCCGTTCGGCCCGAGCAGACCGAGGACCTGGCCCTTCTCCACGCGGAACGACAGGTCGCGTACCGCGTACCGGTCCGCCGACTTCGCGTACCGCTTGCTCAGGTCCGTGATCTGGAGTGGGACTTCGGCCAGCTCGGGATCGGGCGCCCCCGGAGTCGTACGGCGGCGGCCTGTCAGCAGCAGCGTCAGCGCGACCAGCGCTCCGGCGAGCGGCAGCCACCACACCCAGGCGGGCAGCGGCGCGGCGGCAGTCGTCACACCGGGTGCGGTGGGGACCTGGAGGTCGCTCTTCAGGGACACGGTGTACGTGGCCGGAGCCACCGGTGACGCGTAGCCGAGGTCCGTCGAGGCGAGGACCAGGCGCAGCCGGTGGCCCTTCTGCACCTCGTGGTCGATGGCGGGCAGCGTGATCGTGACGTCCTTGCCGGTCTTCGCGCCCTCGACGCGGATCGGCGTGACCAGCTGCGAGGGCAGGACCTGCTGGGTGCCGCCCGGCCCGACGTCGTACACCTTCGCGAACAGGACCGCGTCGTCGGTGCTGGACCTGATGTGCGCCGTCACCGTCGGCGATCCGGTGATCCGCAGGTCGCTGCCGAACGCCGAGGACTCGAACTGGGCGTACTGGCCCGGGAAGTCGATCGAGATCCCGACTCCGAGGGACGAGAGCTGGGCGAGGCCGCCCGAGCCGCCGAGGCCGGGGAGGGCCGAGATGGCGGGCGGGCTCGCGCCGGCCGGATTCTCGAAGCTCTGCTCGCTGCCGCTCAGCGCGATGGCGTGCCGTGCGCTCTCCAGTCCGGGGTAGGTGTCACCGCTCGCGCCCCTCAGCTGGGCGGCGCCGTCGGTGGAGTCGATGCCTCCGGTGCGGGTGACGCGGAAGGCGGGGCCCGTGTCCGCGTTCTTGTCGTCCTTCAGGTAGCGGTCGAACCAGGAGTCGACGCGGGACTCGACGCGGCTGGTCTCCATCTCGCCACCGTCGTGCCCGCCGGAGATCCAGTCGACGTCCACGGGCGCGCCGTTGGCGCGGATCGCCTTGGCCATCGCGTCGGCCTGGCCGAGCGGGAAGAGGGAGTCGGACTGGCCCTGCACGATGAGGGTGGGCACCTTGATGCGGTCGCCGACCGCGGAGGGGCTGCGCTCCTCCAGCATCTTCGTGGCCGCCGCGTCGGGCTTCCCGGTCTCCGCGACCCGGTTGTACATCGCGCACAGCTGGGCCTCGAACTGGTCGCAGCCGCCGCTGGAGTTGAAGAAGATGCCGGTCCAGAGCTTCTTGAAGACCCCGTTCGGGAAGAGGGAGTCCGCCAGGTTCCAGTACGTGATCGCCGGGGCGATCGCGTCGACCCGCTGGTCGTAGGCGGCGGCCAGCAGGGACACCGCCCCTCCGTACGAGCCGCCGGTGACGCCCACGCGCGGGTCGCCGCTCTTGTCGAGCTGGACCTCCGGCCGCTCGGCCAGCCAGTCGATCAGCTTCGACACATCGGCGACCTCGCCCTTGGGGTCGTTCAGCCCGATCTTGCCGGTGGACTTCCCGAAGCCGCGTGCCGACCAGGTCAGCACCGCGTACCCGTCGCGGGCGAGCTTCTCCGCCTCGGACCGTACGTCCTCCTTGCTGCCGCCGAAGCCGTGCGCCAGCAGGACGGCGGGGCGGCGGTCCGAGGACGGGCCCGCGGTGAAGTACGAGGTGTCGATCCGCACCCCGCCGCCCATGGCCATGACACGGTCGGCGCGGTGCACGGGCGGGGTGTCGTCCGAGGCGACAGCCGTCCACGTGCCCGCGCCGGCGAGCACGACGACGGCCGCGGCCACGGCCGCGATCCACCGCCTGGGCCCGCGCGGTCGGGGCAGTCGAAGATCCATGCCCTCAACGGTACGGGTGCCGACTGACATCCAACGCACCCGCCGGGTTGAACCGGCGCCCCTCCCGCGGGAGTACGGGCCCGGGCCGGCATACCGCGTCCGTGGTACGAGCGGGGCGTTGAGCCGCGCCGCGCCATCACCGTCGACGAACTGACGTCGTCCTTGCCACCTACCGCTGCGCGGGTGGCAAGGACGACGGGACGTGCACGGTGGTGACGTGGGACTTCGGGTGGACCGTCAGGCCTGCGCGTCCTCGGGGATCGACACCAGCCAGCGGGTCTCGCGGCGCGGCCGCAGGTAGAAGGCCCAGTACAGGGTGGCGACGGCCGTGATGCCGCCGGTCCACAGCAGGTAGGTGGTCTCCTGCTGGCTCAGGATGTAGGCGAGGACCGCGATCAGAAGGACCGGCATCGCGGGCCACAGCGGCATGCGCCAGGCGGACGTGTGGGCGTGCTTGCCGCGGCGGGAGAGCAGCGCGGCGACCGCGACCAGCAGGTACATGCCCGTCACCGACACACCGGTCACGCCGTACAGGGTGTCCAGGTTGACGAAGCAGAGCAGCGCGCCGGGGACGCCCACGAGGAGGGTGGCGACCCAGGGGGAGCCGAAGCGGCCGAGCCGCGCGAGGCCCTTGTTGACGGGCTCGGGCCACGCCTTGTCGCGGGCCGAGGCGAACAGCACCCGGGAGTTCTGGATGACCATGACGATGCCCGCGTTGATGATCGCGAGGGCGACGCAGAGGCTGACGAAGGTGCCGACGGCCGAGTTGGACCAGGCGGTGACCATGGAGCTGATGTCGCCGCCGGTCAGGGTCGACAGGTCGGAGGCGCCCATGGTGATGGCGACGACCGGGACCAGGATGATGACCGTGGAGATGGCGAGGGTGGCCAGGACCGTACGGGCGACGTTGCGGCGCGGGTTCTCCAGTTCCTCGGAGAGGTAGACCGCGGTCGAGAAGCCCTGGGTGACGAAGAGGGCGATCGCGAGCCCTGAGACGACCAGCATGGCCGTCACGGTGTCCGTGTGGCCGCCGGAGCCCGCGACCTGCATCGAGACCAGGCTGCCGGCGCCGCGCTGGCTGTGCGTGAAGCCCAGGACGGCCACGACGCCCGCCGCGATGACTTCGAGGACCAGGAAGACGCCGGTGATCCAGGCGTTGGCCCGCAGGTCGAGCAGACCGGCGAGGGTGGCGAGCAGCATGACCCCGGCGCCCGCGTAGGACGGGTTGAGGTGCACGATCGGCGCCAGGTAGTCCGCCGTGCCCATCGCGATCACCGGCGGCACGATCATGACCACCAGCAGGGAGAGCACGAAGACCAGCCAGCCCGCGAGCCGTCCGGCCAGCGTCGACACCATGGCGTACTCGCCGCCCGCGCTGGGGATGAGGGTGCCCAGCTCCGAGTAGCAGAACGCCACGGCGATACAGAGCAGCGAGCCGATCGCGATGGTGAGCGCGGTCGCGGTGCCGAGGGACGAGAACAGGTCGGGCACGACCACGAACAGCGTCGAGGCCGGCGTCACGCACGAGAGCGTCAGCAGGGTGCCGCCGACGATGCCGATGGAGCGCTTGAGCTTTTGGGGGCTGCCGGACGCCGTGGGGGCGGCGTCCAGGACGGCGGTCTCGACAGGGCGGAGCGTGTCGGTCATGAAGCGGTTCCGATCGACTCGTGCGTCAGGTGATTCGGGGGGAGCGTTATCGCCTCCGGCGGCTCGCGTCGTATGTCTCTTCGATCGCTCCCGGCGTTGATGGAACCTTGACGGAAACCGTTGCGTCAATGGCCGTTTACCTACGGAATCCGCAATAGCGGAGCGACGCAGGTCACATCACTTTCGCAGGCCCGTACGCCCCTATGTGGCAATCATCAAGACCTAGCGGAATGTGACCTTGCTTTTGAAGGCCGCATCAGCAAATCACCTGCACTACCCGTTTCATCACCCAATGACGAGAACAGCAGTCGAGGCGTCAAAATTCGCCGAGATTGGTCCGCACTCCGGACGCCTACCGAACAGTAGAGTCCTGCCTCACAGACGACGCACAACTAGGGGTGGGGCACGTGAAGCACATACGTATCGCGGTCTGGGCGGGGGTGGCCGCGGCAGCGCTGGCCGGGACGACCGCGTGCAGCGCCGAGACCACGAAGAAGACGGCCGAGGCGGTCAGCCACGCCGACACGATCATGGCGGCGCTCACGCGGGCGACGGACCGGACCGAGCAGCTCGGCTCGGCCGAGGTCAAGATGACCACCGAGCTGAACGGCGGCGCCCCCATCGCCATGGAGGGCACCTACTCCTGGGGCGACGGCTTCGCGTACGACGTCGAGATGGACACCAAGGCCGCGAAGATGCAGACGCTGACGACCGACCCGTCGATCCGCATGCTGCTCGTGGACGGCGCCTACTACTACGACACCGACCCCCAGCCCTCCGGCCCGCTCAAGGGCAAGGAGTGGATGAAGGTCGACGCGTCGGCCATGTTCGGCGAGAAGGGCGCCCAGGCGCTCAGCGGGAACTCCGGCGCCGGCAGCCCGGCGGCCACCATGAAGGGCCTCAAGTACGCGAACGACGTCGAGGACCTCGGCAAGGAGACCGTCGACGGGAAGAGCACGACCCACTACCGGGCCGTGATCGACAAGGACCACATGGGCAAGTTCAAGGACGCCTACGGGTCCGGGAACCAGGGCACCCTCTTCAACTCGGTGACCGGCGGCTCCGACTCGATCACCATGGACGTCTGGGTCGGCGCCAAGGACCTGCCGGTCCGGCTGAAGGAGGTGTTCGGCACCATGACGGTCACCATGGACTTCAAGAAGTTCGGTGCCACCGCCGACGTCAAGGCCCCGCCCGCGGCGCAGACCGGCGACGTGACCGAGCTGATGAAGAAGGCCGCCGAGCAGCAGGGCTGAAGCAGCGGCAGGGCTGAACACGGCGGTGCCCCGCCCCTCGTGGGAGGGGCGGGGCACCGGTGGTCGTACGGCCACAGCGGCCCTACGGCCTCAGTGGTTGCGCGGGAAGCCCAGGTCGACGCCGGTCGGCGCCTCGGACGGGTCCGGCCAGCGGGTGGTGACGACCTTGCCGCGGGTGTAGAAGTGCGTGCCGTCGTTGCCGTAGATGTGGTGGTCTCCGAAGAGGGAGTCCTTCCAGCCACCGAAGGAGTGGTAGCCGACGGGCACCGGGATCGGCACGTTCACGCCGACCATGCCCGCCTCGATCTCCAGCTGGAAGCGGCGGGCGGCGCCGCCGTCCCGGGTGAAGATCGCGGTGCCGTTGCCGAACGGCGAGTTGTTGATGAGGGCGACACCCTCCTCGTAGGTGTCGACGCGCAGCACGCACAGCACCGGGCCGAAGATCTCGTCCTTGTACGCGTCCGCCGTCACCGGAACGCGGTCGAGGAGCGAGAGGCCGATCCAGTGGCCGTCCTCGAAGCCCTCGACCGTGTAGCCGGTGCCGTCCAGGACGACCTCGGAGCCCTGCGCCGCCGCACCGTGCACGTACGACGCGACCTTGTCGCGGTGGACGGCCGTGATGAGCGGGCCCATCTCGGACGTCGGGTCGTTGCCGGGGCCGATCTTGATCTTCTCGGCGCGCTCGCGGATCTTCTCGACCAGCTCGTCGCCGATGGAACCGACGGCCACGACGGCGGAGATCGCCATGCAGCGCTCGCCCGCCGAGCCGTACGCGGCCGAGACGGCGGCGTCGGCGGCCGCGTCCAGGTCGGCGTCCGGGAGGACCAGCATGTGGTTCTTGGCGCCGCCGAGCGCCTGGACGCGCTTGTGGTTCGCGGCGGCGGTGGTGTGGATGTAGCGGGCGATCGGCGTGGAGCCGACGAAGGACACCGCCTTGACGTCCGGGTGCTCCAGGAGACGGTCGACGGCCACCTTGTCACCGTGGACGACGTTGAAGACGCCGTCCGGCAGACCGGCCTCGGCGAGCAGCTCGGCGATCTTCATGGCGGCCGACGGGTCCTTCTCGGACGGCTTCAGCACGAAGGTGTTGCCGCACGCGATGGCGATCGGGAACATCCACATCGGCACCATGGCCGGGAAGTTGAACGGCGTGATGCCGGCGACGACACCCAGCGGCTGGCGGATGGACGAGACGTCGACCCGGCTCGCCACCTCGGTCGACAGCTCACCCTTCAGCTGCACGGTGATCCCGCACGCCAGGTCGACGATCTCCAGGCCGCGCGCGACCTCGCCGAGCGCGTCCGAGTGGACCTTGCCGTGCTCGGCGGTGATCAGCTCGGCGATCGCGTCACGGTTCGCGTCGAGCAGCGCGCGGAACTTGAAGAGGATCGTGGTCCGCTTGGCCAGCGAGGACTGGCCCCAGGTCGCGTAGGCGTCCTTGGCGGCGGCGACCGCCGCGTCGACCTCGTCGACGGTCGCGAAGGCGACCTGCGTGGTCACGGCGCCGGTCGCCGGGTCGGTGACCGGCCCGTACGTACCCGACACACCCTCGACAGTCTTGCCACCGATCCAGTGGTTGACGGTCTTCGTCATGGCCAAAAACTCCTTCACAGATGGCGGCGTCGGGCAGCGACGTGCCGGTCGTACTCCTCGCGCGCCTTGACCGCCGACGATCGGGTCGCGGTCTCGGCCACAGGTACATCCCACCAGGCTTGAGCCGGAGGCGCGCCCGACACTGTGTCTGCCGTTTCGGTCTCCACGTAGACACATGTGGGAGTGTCCGCGGCCCGCGCCTCGGCGAGGGCCGCCCGCAGGTCACGTACGGTCTTCGCGCGTAGGACCCGCATGCCCAGGCTGGCCGCGTTGGCCGCGAGGTCGACGGGCAGCGGCGCCCCCGTGTACGTACGGTCCTCGGAGCGGTAGCGGTACGCCGTGCCGTACCGCTCGCCGCCCACGGACTCGGAGAGGCCGCCGATGGAGGCGTACCCGTGGTTCTGCACGATGAGGACCTTGATCGCGACGCCCTCCTGCACGGCGGTGACGATCTCCGTCGGCATCATCAGATACGTGCCGTCGCCGACCAGCGCCCAGACCGGACGGTCGGGGGCGGCCATCCGTACGCCGATCGCGGCCGGGATCTCGTAGCCCATGCACGAGTAGCCGTACTCGACGTGGTACTGGTCGCGCGAGCGCGCCCGCCACAGTTTGTGCAGGTCGCCGGGGAGCGAGCCGGCCGCGTTGATCAGGATGTCGTCCTCGTCGACCAGCTCGTCGAGTATGCCGAGGACCTGCGGCTGGGTGGGCCGGATGTCCGGGTCCTCGGCCTCGTACGCGGCGTCGACGCGGTACTCCCAGCGCTCCTTGTCGTCGGTGTACTCGGTGACGTACGCGGGCTCGGCGCGGTGCTTGTGCAGCAGCAGCGCCTCGGTGAGCTCTTCGAGTCCCACGCGCGCGTCCGCGATCAGCGTCTGCCCGGAGAGCTTGTGGCCGTCGTAGGGCGCGATGCTGAGGTTCAGGAAGCGGACGTTCGAGGCGGTGAAGAGGGTGCCGGAGGCGGTGGTGAAGTCGGTGTAGCGGGTGCCGACGCCGATCACCAGGTCGGCGGTGCGGGCGAGTTCGTCGGCGGTCGCCGTGCCGGTGTGGCCGATGCCGCCGACGTCCTGGGGGTGGTCCCAGCGCAGGGACCCCTTGCCCGCCTGGGTGGAGGCGACGGGGATGCGGGTGGTGGCGGCGAGTTCGGCGAGCGCCTCCTCGGCGCGGCTGTGGTGGACACCGCCGCCCGCGACGATCAGGGGGCGTCGGGCCTCGCGGATCGTCGTGACGGCGGCGGCCAGTTCGGACGCGTCGGGCGCCGGGCGGCGTACGGTCCAGGTCCGCTCGGCGAAGAACTCCTCCGGCCAGTCGTACGCCTCCGCCTGCACGTCCTGCGGCAGCGCGAGCGTGACCGCGCCGGTCTCGACCGGGTCGGTGAGCACGCGCATCGCCTGCAGGGCGGCCGGGATCAAGGCCTCGGGGCGGGTGATCCGGTCGAAGTACTTCGACACCGGGCGCAGACAGTCGTTGACCGACACATCGCCCGCGTACGGGACTTCGAGCTGCTGGAGCACCGGATCGGCGGGGCGGGTCGCGAAGACGTCACCGGGCAGGAGCAGCACCGGGAGGTGGTTGATGGTCGCGAGGGCGGCGCCGGTGACGAGGTTCGTGGCGCCGGGGCCGATGGAGGTGGTCACGGCGTGCGCCGACAGCCGGTTGCTCTGCCGTGCGTAGCCGACCGCCGCATGCACCATGGACTGCTCGTTACGGCCCTGGTGGTACGGCATGTCGTCGGCGTACTCGACGAGCGCCTGGCCGAGCCCGGCGACATTGCCGTGGCCGAAGATGCCCCAGGTGGCGCCGATCAGCCGCTGCCGGTTCTCGCCGTCCCGTTCCGTGTACTGGACGGCCAGGAACCGCACCAGCGCCTGTGCGACCGTCAGCCTCGTCGTTGAGGTCATCGGTATCCCTTTGTGCTCGCTGTGTCGTCTGTGCTGTTTACGTGGTCCGGGTGGAAGCAGATCCGCCACTCCCTGTCCTTGCCCGGTCCGGCCATCACATTCAGGTAGTACATCGTGTGGCCGGGCTGGGCGATGGACGGGCCGTGCCATCCGTCAGGTACCAGGACGGCATCGCCGGTGCGGACCTCGGCGAGGACGTCGGATCCGCCCTCGCGCGAAGGGAATACGCGCTGATAGCCGAATCCGTTCGGACCGTCGATCTCGAAGTAGTAGATCTCTTCCAGTTCGCTCTCCTCGCCCGGCCGGTGCTCGTCGTGCTTGTGCGGCGGGTACGAGGACCAGTTGCCGCCGGGGGTGACGACCTCGACGGCGATGAGCCTGTCGCAGTCGAAGGCGTCGGCGGAGGCGAAATTGCGCACCTGGCGGGCGCAGTCGCCGCTGCCGCGGTCTTCGACGGGAACCTCCGGCGCGGGGCCGTAGCGGGCGGGGAGTCGGCGCTCGCACTTCGCTCCTGCCAGGGCGAAGCGGCCTCCCACGCCGGAGGCGATCTGGACCCGGGCGTCACGGGGCATGTACGCGAAGTCGGAGACTCCGGCGAACACGCTCTCCCTGCCCAGGAGGGTGAACTCTTCTTCCTCCATGCCGTCCTTTATGCGCACCGTGCAGCCGCCGCCGAGCGGGAGCACGATCCACTCGCTGTCCCCGGTGGTGAAGGTGTGCGTACCGCCGGGCCCCAGCTCCACGATCCGCAGGCTGCTGTGGGTCCAGCCGGCACGCTCGGGGTCGATGTCGAGTACGTAGTACGCGTCGGCGGTGCTGCCCCTGGGGACGTACAGCTCCTTGGTCATGCGGCCCTCACAGCAGTCCTACTGCGGTGTCCACGGCCCCGGCCACATCGCCGTCCGCCGGATACAGCAGCGAACGGCCGACCACCAGCCCCTGCACGGTGGGGAGTTGGAGCGCGCCCCGCCACTTCTCGTACGCGCCCTCCTGATCCTCGCCGACCTCGCCGCCGAGGACGACGGCGGGCAGCGTGGAGGTCTCCATGACACGGGCCATGTCGTCGGGGTTCTCGGTGACGGGGACCTTCAGCCAGGTGTACGCCGAACTGCCGCCCAGGCCGCTGGCGATGGCGATGGACTTGGTGACGGCCTCGGCGCTCAGGTCGTTGCGCAGGGTGCCGTCGTCGCGGCGGCGGCACAGGAACGGCTCGACGAAGACCGGGAGCCGGCGCTCCGCCATCTCGTCGATGACCCGGGCGGTGGACTCCAGGGTGCGCAGCGAGCCCGGGTCGTCGTAGTCGATGCGCAGCAGCAGCTTGCCCGCGTCGAAGCCGAGCCGCTCGATGTCGCGCGGGCGGTGCCCGGTGAACCGGTCGTCCAACTCGAAGGCGGCGCCCGCGAGTCCACCACGGTTCATGGAGCCGATGACCACCTTGCCGTCGAGCGCGCCGAGCAGCAGCAGGTCGTCGAGGATGTCGGCGGTGGCGAGAACGCCGTCGACGCCGGGACGGGACAGGGCCAGGCAGAGCCGCTCCAGGAGGTCGGCGCGGCCCGCCATGGCGAACGTACGGTCGCCGACGGCCAGGGCGCCCCGGGCCGGGTGGTCCGCGGCGACGATCATCAGCCGGCCCGAGTCGTCGACAAGGGGGCGACGGGTACGGCGGGCGGCGGCCTCGGCGATCGCCTCGGGGTGGTGGGTGCGGGTGCGGACGAGGTCGGCGATGTCCACCCTCGGATGCGGGGAGCGCAGTCGCTCGTACGTGGTGGGGGTGCCCTTCTCGGTGGAGGCGTCGCCCCCTTCGTGGCGCGCGCCCCCGACGTGGCCCGCCCTCACCGCACCGCTCCCGCCATGAGGGCGTGTCCGACCTCTTCGGGTGTCGGCATCGCGGAGGAGCACTCCAGGCGGGACGCGACGATGGCGCCGGCGGCGTTCGCGTGCCGCATGATCCGCTCCAGGTCCCAGCCCGCGAGCAGGCCGTGGCACAGGGAGCCGCCGAAGGCGTCACCGGCGCCGAGGCCGTTGAGGACGGTCACCGGGAGGGGCGGGACCTCGGCCGTCGTGCCGTCGCGGTGGACGGCGAGGACACCTTTGGGGCCCTGCTTCACGACGGCGAGTTCGACACCGGCGTCGAGGAGGGCGCGGGCGGCGGCGTGCGGTTCGCGCTCACCGGTGGCGATCTCGACCTCGTCGACGTTGCCCACGGCGACGGTGGCGTGGCGCAGGGCCTCGGCGTAGAAGGCGCGGGCGGAGGCGGCCGGGTCCTGCCGGGCGGTGTCTTTCCAGGCTGTGTCTTTCCAAAACATGGGCCGCCAGTCGAGGTCGAAGACCGTCGTACCGGACTTGGCGCGGTGGGCCAGCGCCGCGAGGGTGGCCGTGCGGCTGGGCTCCTCACTCAGGCCCGTGCCCGTCATCCAGAAGACGCGGGCCTCCCGGATGGCGTCCAGGTCGAGGTCGTGCGCGTCGATCTCCAGGTCGGGGGCCTTGGGCTGCCGGTAGAAGTAGAGCGGGAAGTCGTCCGGCGGGAAGACCTCGCAGAAGGTGACCGGGGTCGGCAGACCGGGGACCGGGGTGACCCAGCGGTCGTCGACGCCGAAGTCGCGCAGCGCCTCGTGGAGGTAGGTGCCGAAGGGGTCCGCACCCGTTCGGGTGATCACCGCCGTACGACGGCCGAGCCGGGCGGCGGCCACCGCGACATTGGTCGCCGAGCCCCCGAGGAACTTCCCGAAGGACGTCACCTGCGCCAGCGGGACTCCCGTCTGCAACGGGTACAGATCCACACCGATCCGCCCCATGGTGATCAGGTCGTACGCCATCGACTTCCCTTCGCTACGGCTGTCCCCAGGTGTAGTCCCGCGCGGGGAGCCCTGTCAACGTTTTGTCCAGACATTCGGACGAGGCCTTGACACCTCTCCGGGGGTCGCCGGAAGCTGACGCCCATGACGTCGTTGTCACCACAGTCATCGCCGCAGTCGTCGCCTCCGTCCTCACTGTCCCGCATCCGGATCGGTTCGGCTCCCGACTCCTGGGGCGTCTGGTTCCCCGACGACCCCCAGCAGGTTCCCTGGCAGCGCTTCCTCGACGAGGTCTCCACGTCGGGGTACGAGTGGATCGAGCTGGGCCCGTACGGCTATCTGCCCACCGATCCGGCCGTCCTCAAGGAGGAGACCGCGCGGCGCGGGCTCACCGTCTCGGCCGGCACGGTCTTCACCGGGCTGCACCGGGGCCCGGAGGTGTGGGAGTCCACCTGGGCGCATGTCTCGGACATCGCGGCGCTCACCCAGGCGATGGGTGCCGAGCACCTCGTCGTCATCCCGGCCTTCTGGCGGGACGACAAGACGGGCGAGGTGCTGGAGGACAGCACGCTGACGCCGGCGCAGTGGCGCCATCTGACCGCCCAGACCGAGCGGCTCGCCCATGAGGTGCGCGAGCGCTACGGACTGCGGCTCGTCGTCCACCCGCACGCCGACACGCACATCGACAGCGAGGAGAACGTCACGCGTTTCCTCGACGCGACCGACTCCTCGCTCGTGTCGCTGTGCCTGGACACGGGCCACTACGCGTACTGCGGCGGCGACAGCGTCAAGCTCATCGAGACCTACGGCGAGCGCATCGGCTACCTCCACCTCAAGCAGGTGGACCCGCTGATCCTGGCCGAGGTGCGGGCGAACGAGGTGCCGTTCGGGCCCGCCGTGGCCCGTGGCGTGATGTGCGAACCGCCGTCCGGGGTACCGGCCCTTGAGCCCGTCCTCGCCGCCGCGCAGCGGCTCGACGTCGACCTGTTCGCGATCGTGGAGCAGGACATGTACCCCTGCCCACCGGACAAGCCGCTGCCGATCGCCCAGCGGACCCGGGCGTTCCTGAGGTCCTGCGGGGCCTGATCGCCGTGGCCGTGGAGGCCCGTCGGGAGCCCGGGGCTCGGCGGGCCTTCCGGCTCTCGGGCTCTCCGGCTCTCCGGCCTTCAGGCATTTAGGCATTCCCGCCTGCCTTCCGGCCTTCCGACCTCCCCCTGCCGCGTTGCACCATGGGGTTTCCCAGTGCGGACTGCGCGGGGCGGGAGGGCGGATGGCGACGGGAATCGTCTCGCGTGCGGGATACGGGCCGGGCGGCGCCTGGGAGACCGTGGTCGCGCTGCCCCATCCGCGGCTGCGGCCCGGGGTGATCAGCTACCGCGGGATCCGGCTCGCCCTCGACGGGCCGCGGCGCAGGCTGGAGGCGCCGATCGGTGCGGCGACGCTGCTGCTGGGCTTCGGCCAGCCGCTGCGCATCTCGCGCGCGGGCCGGCCTCCCGCCACCCTGGTGTCGGTGTTCTCCGGACCCACCACCACCGCGGCCGTCGGCGAGCACGACGGACGGCTCGCGGGCATCGAGGTGCTGCTCGCGCCGTGGGCGGCGTTCACGCTCTTCGGCATTCCGCAGTACGAACTCACCGACCGGCCGGTCGATCCCGACGAACTGCCGCATCTGCTGGGCGCCCGTTCCAGCCGCGACCGCTGGAGCAGCATCGGTGAACTCTCCGCCTCGCTGGCCGCGTTGCCCGGCTGGGCGGAGCGGTTCGGGCTGCTCGACGACGTGTTCGCGCGCTGGGCGGGGGCGGGGACGCCGAGTTCGGCGCGGGTGGTGCGGGCCTGGGGGCACCTCCAGCGGACCTGGGGCGCGATACCGGTGCCCCGGCTCGCCGACGAGGTCGGCTGGAGCGTACGGCAGTTGGAGAACCGCTTCCGGGAGCAGATCGGGCTCGGGCCGAAGGCGGCCGCCCGGGTGCTGCGGTTGCAGCGGGCACGGCGGCTGCTCGCGGCGGGGCGGTCGCAGGCCGAGACGGCGGCGGCCTGCGGGTACTACGACCAGGCGCACCTCAGCGGGGAGTTCCGGGCGATGACCGGGTGCACACCGCGCGAGTTCACGGCGGCGCGGGGAAATCCACCGGTATCGCCGCCCGGCCCTCCGGGCACCGACCGTATGGCGGGCGAGGCGACCAGCCTGGTGCTCTCTCCCGACCGGAATGCGATCGCCTCCGACCGGAGCGCGATCGACCGGAGTGCGATTTTTTCCAAGACCGGAAAGCGACGCTGAGGGCACGCTGTGCATTCCGGCCACGAACCCGAGGGAATGCGGGGGCTCGGGGGATACGGGGAGCCGGTGGGCCGGGCCCGGCGCAGCGGGTCCGGCCCACCTCGGGCTGCCCACGCTCCCCGCCTACACTCTCTGCCCCCGCGGCGCGCGGCCAGGGCGGTGCCACATGCCCGCCAATGCGTCACTCGTGTCACAAAAACCACCTTCCTGTCACACATGTCGCGTGTACGCGGGTCTTCGGTCACACCAGATCAACAGGGGCTGCCCTGCGGTCACGCTATGTCGTTCACGGGGCACAGGGTTTGTGATCGCCAGCGCAGCGCTCGGCTCCCCCGACGGCCGCCCCCGGCCGCCG
Source organism: Streptomyces sp. NBC_00775 (assembly GCF_036347135.1). NCBI lineage: Bacteria > Bacillati > Actinomycetota > Actinomycetes > Kitasatosporales > Streptomycetaceae > Streptomyces > Streptomyces sp. NBC_00775. The sequence goes on along the minus strand of NZ_CP108938.1, from coordinate 6,927,404 downwards.
CCGCGGTGCGCGCAGGGAGGTGCCACTCATGACCGACCATCGGCTTTGGTCGTACAAGGAGATCGCGGCGCACATCAAGGTGCAGCCGGACACCGTGCGGTCGTACCGCAAGCACGGACTGCTCCCCCCGCCCGACCATGTGGAGCGCGGAAAGCCCTACTGGTACGCGGAGACCGTCCGGGCCTGGGTCGCCTCCCGCCCGGGAAACCGCGGCCGCAGATACGACTGACCCGCACCCCTCCCCGCCGGCCCGCCCCGCTGTGCCCCGCCGCCCGACGCGAGCGGGGCACAGCCTTTATTCGTTTGCCCCCGGCCCGGACGCCTGCCGAAGATCCGGGGATGAGCTTCTCCGTGAAACCCGTCCTCACCGGTGACAGGGCCGTGCTGCGGCCGTTCACCGAGGACGATGTCCCCGTGATGGCCGAGATCCTGGACGACCCCGAGGTCATCCGGCTCACCGGCAGCCCCACCGAGGAATTCGGCCTGGACCGGCTGCGCTCCTGGTACGGCACGCGCAACGACCAGGACGACCGGCTCGACCTGGGGGTGGTGGACCGGGCCACCGGTGAACTCGTCGGCGAGGTCGTCCTGAACGAGTGGGACCGGCACAACCACAACTGCTCGTTCCGCGTTCTGATCGGCCCCCGCGGCCGGGACCGCGGCCTCGGTACCGAGGCGACCCGGCTGATCGTCGGGCACGCCTTCGAGCAACTGGGCCTGCATCGCGTCTCGTTGTACGTCTTCGCCTTCAACCCCCGGGCCCGCCGCGCCTACGAGAAGGCCGGATTCGTGGCCGAGGGTGTCGAGCGGCAGACCCTGTTGCACGAGGGCGAGTGGATCGACGCCGTACGGATGTCGGTCCTCGCCCATGAGTGGGCCGCCCACCGCGGGCACCCCGAGGCCGTCAGCTCCACGGCTCGATGACCGTCACCCCCGACCCCGGTGCCGTCCCCATCGCCGCCAGCGCGGACGGCACCGCGTCCAGCGGGATCATGGACGTGACCAGGAGGTCGGGCCGGAGTGCGCCCGCGCGGACCAGTTCCAGCATCCCCGGGTAGGCGTGCGCCGCCATTCCGTGGCTGCCGATCAGTTCGAGTTCGAGGCCGATCACACGGGACATCGGGACCGGGGTGGAACCCGTCGGCGAGGGCAGCAGGCCGACCTGGACATGGCGGCCCCGGCGGCGCAGGCCGTTCACCGAGGCCGCGCAGGTGACGGGGGAACCGAGGGCGTCCAGCGACAAGTGCGCCCCTCCGCCCGTCAGTTCGCGTACCACCTCCCCGGTGTCCTCGGCCCGGGACGCGTCCACGCACTCCGCCGCCCCGAACTTCCGTGCCAGCTCCAGCGCCTGCGGTGATACGTCGACGGCCACGACCCGCGCTCCCGAGGCCGCCGCGATCATCACCGCCGACAGGCCCACGCCGCCGCAGCCGTGCACCGCGACCCACTCCCCCGCGGCCACCCGCCCCTGCGCGACCACCGCGCGGAACGCCGTGGCGAAGCGGCAGCCCAGCGAGGCCGCCGTCGCGAAGGACAGCTCGTCCGGCACCGCGATCAGGTTCACATCGGCGTGGTCGAGTGCCACGTACTGCGCGAAGGATCCCCAGTGGGTGAACCCCGGCTGGGTCTGCCGTTCGCACACCTGCTGGTCGCCGGCCGCGCACGAGGGACAGCTTCCGCAGGCGCAGACGAACGGGACGGTGACCCGGTCGCCGGGGTGCCATCCGGTCACCCGGGCGCCCACCGCCTCGACGGTCCCGGCGAGTTCGTGCCCGGGTACGTGCGGCAGCGTGATGTCCGGGTCGTGCCCCATCCAGCCGTGCCAGTCGCTCCGGCACAGCCCGGTGGCCTCGACCCGCACCACGACTCCGTGCTCCGCGGGCGTCGGGTCCGCCACCTCACGTACCTCGGCCGGCTCCTCGTACCGCTCGAAGACCACTGCCCGCATCCGTCTCGCCCTCCACCCGGAGATCATCGCCTTCCGGAGTGAACGCTAGCCCCGCGCCTCTGCCTTGTCCCGGCCCCGATCACCCTTCTCCTTGCCCCGATCGCCTTCCTCCTTGTCCCGAGCACCCCGCTCGCCTGCTTCTTCCGGGTCCGAGGCGGTACCTTCCGGGACGGCAGCCGCCGGCCCCTCCCCCTCGCTGAGCCCGAACCGGTCGTGGAATCGGCGCAGCGGTCCCGGTGCCCACCAAGTGGCGCGGCCCGTGAGGCGCATGACCGCCGGGACCAGCAGGCTGCGGACGACCATCGCGTCCATCAGCACGGCGAGCGCGATGCCCAGGCCGAGCATCTTCGTGTTGGTCACGCGCGAGGTGCCGATGGCGACCATGACCACCGCGAGGATGACCGCGGCCGCGGTGATCAGCCCGCCGGTGCGCTGGAGGCCGAAGCGGACCGCCTCCCGGTGGTCGCCGGTGTGGTCGTACTCCTCCTTTATCCGGGAGAGGAGGAAGACGCCGTAGTCCATGGAGAGGCCGAACGCGACGCAGAACATCAGGACCGGGAGGGTCGTCTCGATCGAGCCCGGGCTGGTGAAGCTGAGCAGGCCGGAGAGATGGCCGTCCTGGAAGACCCAGACCACCGCGCCGAACATCGCCGTCAGGCTGAGCGCGTTGAGCAGGACCGCCTGGATCGGGATCAGCACGCTGCCGGTCAGCAGGAACACCAGCAGCAGAGTGACGATCGCGATGAAGGCCGCAGCCCAGGGGAGCCGGTCGGCTATCGCGTGCTTGGAGTCGACGAGGACGGCTGCCGTGCCGGTCACCGACGTGTCGAACGGGGCGTCCGTCGCGCGGAGTTCGCCCACCAGGTGCTGGGCCCGTTCGTCGACGGCCTCGCCCTTCGGCAGGACCGTGAAGTACGCCGAGTCGCCCTTCACCAGCGGCCCGTCCACCCGCAGCACCTCGGGCAGTGCGGCGATCCGGTCCTTGTACCGCGCGTACTGGGTCGCGGTCGCCCGCCCCTCGGCGAGCACCTCCAGGCCGCCGCCGGGGCTGCCCGGGAAGCCGTCCCGTATGTGCTGCTGCACCACATGGGACTCGGCGCCGGAGGGCAGCTGACGGTCGTCCGCGGTGCCGAACTTGACGCCGAGGAAGGGCAGTCCGAGGACGATCAGGCCGACCGTGGTGGCCACCGCGAAGATCGGTGCCCTGCGCATGACGAGGTCGGCCATGCGTCCCCAGAGGCCGCCTTCACCGACCGCCCCCGCCTCTCCGTCACCGGTTGTGCGCGGCTTGCCGCGCCTGAACAGGCGCCGCAGGTCGAGGGAGTTCACCCGGTTCCCGAGCAGCACCAGTGCCGCCGGGAGCAGGATCAGCGCGGCGGCCGCGGCCAGCAGCACCACGGCGATGCCCGCGTACGCGAAGGAGCGCAGGAAGTACTGCGGGAAGAGCAGCATCGCGGCCAGTGACACGGCGACCGTGAGGGAGGAGAAGAGGACCGTGCGCCCGGCGGTGCGCAGGGTGGTGCCGACGGCGGTCAACGGCTCGGCGCCCGTGGCGAGTTCCTCGCGGAACCTGCGGACGATGAACAGGGCGTAGTCGATGGCGAGGCCGAGCCCCAGGGCCGTGGTGAGGTTCATCGCGAAGACCGAGACGTCGGTGAACTCGGTGAGGCCGCGCAGCACCGCGTTCGTGCCCAGGATCGCGATGATGCCCACCCCGAGCGGCAGCAGGGCCGCGACCGCGCTGCCGAAGACCATCACCAGCAGGACGAGGGTCACCGGCAGGGCGATCAGCTCGGCGCGGGTCAGGTCCTCGCGGATGGTGTTCTGCATTTCGTGCCGCACGGCGACGGGGCCGCCGACCTTGACCTGGACCGATCCGTGCTTGCCCCGGTAGGAGGGCGCGAGGCGGTCCAGGGTGTCACTGGCGGTCTTCTCGTCGCCCGTGATCCGCGCGGCGATCAGCGCCTCGTGCCCGTCCTTCGCCTTCAGTGCCGGTGAGCCGGACTGCCAGTACGAACCGACGCCGGTGACGCCCCGCTCGGTGGCGAGCCGCGCCGTGAGCCGATTCGCCTCGGCGGCGACCGACGGATCGTCGGCCGAGGCGCTCCCGGAGTCGAGGAGGAGCAGCAGATTGGGCTGCGAGGCGGGGAACTCCCGCTCCAGGGCCTTGGTCGCGTAGGTGGACTCGGCGTCCGGGGCCTCCCAGCCGCCGCTGCCCAGCCGGTCGGCGACCCCGCTGCCGGCGACCACGGCGAGCGCGGTGAGCAGCAGCGCGACGAGCAGGGAAAGCCGTGGCCTCGCGGTGACGAAACGGGTCCAGCCGCCCACGCTCGAACGGCTCACCGGCGGTTCATCCACCTGCGGCCCGGCGCCCGAACCGCTCGCGCGACCCTCGCCCCCACCCCGGCGCCCGCCCCGGCCAGGGCTGTCGCCCGCGCTGCTGTCTTCGGTCATCGTGCGGTGTCCCCTTCACCGTGACCCTGCGTCCCGTCCGTCCGTTCAGGCAGCATGGGTCGACTATTGCCATAGAATTGGCAAACACGAGAGATCGCTCGCGTTTCACCAGAATGCGAGCGAGCACTCGCGTTTGTCAATCTCGTTCGGAAAGCTGGGGACAACTCGTGCCGGAGACGCCCGAGAAGCAGCAGACCGCCGACGAACGGCCCGTCCGCCGGCAGGCCCGCGGCGAGCGCCGTATCGCCCAGCTGCTGGAGGCCGCCGCCGCCGTCTTCTGCGCGACCGGCTACACCTCCGCGAGCACCAACGCCATCGCCCGCGAGGCAGGCGTCTCGCCGGGCACGCTGTACCAGTTCTTCCCGAACAAGGAGGCCATCGCGATCGAGCTGGGCGACCGGCTCATGCACGAGATGCGCGCGACGTACGGCGAGGCACTCGCGCCGGTCGACCCCGCGACTCCGCTGGAGGAGGCGGTCGGCGCCGCCGTCGACCGCTTCGTCGCCTTCAACTGCGACCACCCCGTGTTCTTCGCGCTGATGCACGGTCCGGACATCCCGGGCCGGATCACCGAGGAGCACGACGCCCTGCACGCGACCCTGGTCGCCCGGATCGAGGTGCTGCTCTCCTCGTTCCTGCCCGACGCGCCGGCCGCCGACATCAGCCGCACCGCGCATGTCTGCCTGGGCATGTACAAGGCGGGCCTGGAGCTGGTCCTCGCCCATGAAGGAGCCGAGCGCGAGGCGTACGTCCGGGAGTTGAAGAACGTGCTGTTCCGCTACCTGGAGCCGCTGGTCAACGGCCGGACGGTCACCCCGGCGGACGTGACCACACCTCCGGCCCCCACGGACGTCACCAGGACTCCGAGTTCCTGACCGGCGTGATCAGAATGGGTGCCCCGGACTGCGACATAGGGGGTATCCCCCATAAGGTTCGGACAAATTGACCTGTCCGAACCCGAGGGACGAGCCGTGACCCAGAATCAGCCGCCCGGTGCACCCCGGGCCCGCATTCCCGGACCCCAGCAGCCCCCGCAGCCGTACCCCCAGATCCGCGCCGGACTGTGGAAGCGTTGCCTGGGCATCGGGCTCGCGCTCTGGGCACTGACCGCGCTCGTCACGTACGCGACGAAGAACACCACGCTGCTGCCGACCCTGATCCTGCTCGGCAGCTTCCTGGTCCCGATCGTCTTCGCGCTCTGGGCGTACGAGCGGCACGGCCGCGATCTGGGAGTGAACCTGATCCTCGGCTGCTTCCTGACCGGCGGCACGCTCGGTGTGCTCGGCGCGTCGGTGATGGAGTACTACCTGCTCCACCCCTCGCTGGGGATGTACGTCGGCGTCGGGCTGATCGAGGAGGCGGTGAAGCTCGCCGCGCTGATGTTCGTGCTGCGCCGGCAGCCCCGTATCCGCGGGCTGCGGGCCGGTCTGATGCTCGGCGCGACCGTCGGGTTCGGCTTCGCGGCCCTGGAGAGCGCGGGGTACGCGCTCAACGCCGCCGTCTCCCTCAAGGGGGTCGACCTGCGCGCGCTCCTGGAGACCGAGATCCTGCGCGGGGTGCTCGCCCCGTTCGGGCACGGCCTGTGGACCGCGATCGCGGGTGCGGTGCTGCTGGCGTACCGCCGCCCGAACGGGCGCTTCGAGTTCCCCTCTCCGGTGCTCGGCACCTACCTCGGCGCCTCCCTGCTGCACGCCTTCTGGGACTCGACGCACGGCATCGCGCTCTGGCTGGTGGCGCGGCTGACCAGTACGGGGCTCGACAGGAAGCTCTTCGGGCAGGGCTACATGCCGCGGCCCACCGACGAGCAGGAACATCTCTTCACGCTGTTCTCGGTCGGCGGCCTGGTCCTCGTCTCGCTCGCCGGGATCGCTTGGGTGCGCTCGCTGGCGCGCCGTGACCCTACTTGGAGAAATACCCCCTAGGGGTATAGCCTGGGTCTCCCAAGCCCCACACGCCTCGATGAGGAGTACGCCATGAGCGCGCAGACCGACACCCCGGGTTCCGTCACGACCGTCTACCAGGTCAGCGGGATGAGCTGCGGGCACTGTGAAGGCTCCGTCTCCGGCGAGATCTCCGGCATCGCCGGCGTCACCTCGGTGAAGGCCGTAGCCTCCACCGGCGAGGTCACCGTCGTCTCCGCCGCGCCGCTCGACGAGGACGCCGTGCGCGCCGCGGTCGACGAGGCGGGCTTCGAACTCGTCGACAAGGCCTGAGCGGTCAGCTCCTCAGCAGCACCTCCTCCGCACCGGGCCGTGCCGACCAGCTGATACTGGCTCCGCATGGCCCGGTCCTCTCCCTGGAGTACGGACGTGACCAGCACCCTCGCTGACACCCCCATAGGCACGACCTCGGAAGTCGAACTCACGATCGGCGGAATGACCTGCGCCTCCTGCGCGGCCCGCGTCGAGAAGAAGCTCAACCGCATGGACGGCGTCACCGCCACGGTCAACTACGCGACGGAGAAGGCGAAGGTCTCCTACCCCGTGGGGGTACAGGTCGCCGATCTGATCGCCACCGTGGTGAAGACGGGATACACGGCCGAGGAGCCCCCGCCGCCCGAGCCGGTCGAGGACGCGGCCGAGGAGTGCGACCCCGAACTCGCCGCCCTGCGCGTACGCCTCACCGTCTCCGCCCTCCTCGCCCTCCCCGTCGTCCTGCTGTCGATGGTCCCGGCCCTCCAGTTCGACAACTGGCAGTGGCTCTCACTGACGCTCGCCGCGCCCGTCGTCGTCTGGGGCGGACTGCCCTTCCACCGGGCGGCGTTCACCAACGCGCGGCACGGCGCGGCCACCATGGACACGCTGGTCTCGGTCGGCACGCTCGCCGCGTTCGGCTGGTCCCTGTGGGCGCTGTTCTTCGGGGACGCCGGGATGCCGGGCATGCGGCACGGCTTCGACCTCACCGTCTCGCGTACGGACGGTTCCTCGGCGCTCTATCTCGAAGTCGCCGCCGGTGTCGTCGCGTTCATCCTGCTCGGCCGCTACCTGGAGGCCCGCTCCAAGCGGCGCGCGGGGGCGGCGCTGCGGGCGCTGATGGAGCTGGGCGCGAAGGACGTGGCCGTGCTGCGCGACGGCCGTGAGGTCCGTGTCCCCGTCTCGCAGCTCGCGGCCGGCGACCGTTTCGTCGTACGGCCCGGCGAGAAGATCGCCACCGACGGGACGGTGGTGGAGGGGTACTCCGCCGTCGACGCCTCCATGCTGACGGGCGAGTCGGTGCCGGTGGACGTGACCGTCGGCGACGCGGTGACCGGCGCGACCGTGAACGCCGGGGGCCGGCTCGTCGTCGAGGCCGGCCGGGTCGGCGCCGACACCCAGCTCGCGCGGATGGCGCGGCTCGTCGAGGACGCGCAGAACGGCAAGGCGGAGGTGCAGCGGCTCGCCGACCGGATCTCCGGGATCTTCGTGCCGGTGGTGCTGCTGATCGCGCTCGGCACGTTCGGGGTCTGGCTCGCGGTCACGGGCGACACGGTCGCCGCGTTCACCGCGGCCGTCGCGGTACTGATCATCGCCTGCCCGTGCGCGCTGGGCCTGGCCACACCGACCGCCCTGATGGTCGGCACGGGACGCGGCGCCCAGCTCGGCATCCTCATCAAGGGACCCGAGGTCCTGGAGTCCACGCGCCGCGTCGACACCGTCGTCCTGGACAAGACCGGGACGGTGACGACGGGACGAATGAAACTTCAAGAGGTGTACGTCGTCGACGGCGCCGCCGAGAAGGACGTCCTGCGGCTCGCCGGCGCCCTGGAACACGCCTCCGAGCATCCCATTGCCCAGGCCGTCGCGGCGGGCGCTCAGGAGCGCGCTGGGGCGTTTCCGGTGGTGGAGGACTTCGCGAACGTGCCGGGGCGCGGCGTGCGCGGGCGCGTGGACGGCTCTGACGTCACGGTGGGCCGGTTCCTGGAGGTGCTCCCGGAGGAGCTGGCCCGCGCCAAGGCCGCGGCCGAGGCGGAGGGACGTACGGCCGTCGTGGTCGCCCGGGACGGCGTGGCACTCGGCGTCCTGACCGTCGCCGACGCGATCAAGGAGACGAGCGCGGAGGCCGTGCGCGCGCTGCGCGCCCTGGGGCTCACGCCGGTTCTGCTCACCGGCGACAACCGGGCGGTCGCGCAGGCCGTGGCGCGCGCCGTCGGCATCGACGCCGGGGAGGTGATCGCGGAGGTGCTGCCCGAGGACAAGGTCGACGTGATCAAGCGGCTGCGGAGCGAGGGCCGCACCGTCGCCATGGTCGGCGACGGGGTCAACGACGCGGCGGCGCTGGCCACCGCCGACCTGGGCCTGGCCATGGGTACGGGCACGGACGCGGCGATCGAGGCGAGCGATCTGACGCTGGTGCGCGGGGATCTGCGGGTGGCGGCGGACGCGATCCGGCTGTCGCGGCGGACCCTCTCCACGATCAAGGGAAACCTGGTCTGGGCCTTCGGCTACAACGTGGCGGCACTGCCGCTGGCCGCGGCCGGTCTGCTGAACCCGATGATCGCGGGGGCCGCGATGGCCTTCTCGTCGGTGTTCGTGGTGACGAACAGCCTTCGGCTCAGGACATTCTCATGACGTCGGGGTAAGAGTCCCCCTAGAGTCCAACGACAGCCTCACATAAGCTCTTCACAAGGCTCGCGCATCTTCCTTACGCTTGGGCCCCGATTGTCGTATCGGGGCTCTTGCGTATCTTCAGGACATTTGCAAGAGACGCAGATCACAGTGATGTGAACGTAACCACCGAAGGGGTTCGTGAGTCTAAGTTGGCGGTGTCAGAAGCGTCTTGGGGGGCGTGACTGACATCTGGGGATGTCTTGGGGGACGTTCCCGGAAATTGCGTTGCCGGGGCACGTACACCGGGGAGCTTTGAGCGGCCCTCCCGTCGTGCGCGTCCCGGCAGACCGCACCGCAGGACAGCGAGTTTTGCTCGTTTGGCTCGCAGCACGTCGCAGCGATTCAGGCGCTGCCCACCGACGCCCGGCCGGATCCCGTGGGGGGAATCCGCACCGGGACAAGGAAAGCGCCCTGACTGCCAGCCCGTGGGGGGACTGGTAGCAGGGCGCTTTCCGTTTTTCTGCTTCTGTACGGGGCTCAGCGAGCCCCGCGTACGAGGCTCAGCGACCCTCGACCGGGACGAAGTCGCGCAGGACCTCGCCGGTGTAGATCTGGCGCGGGCGGCCGATGCGGGAACCCGGCTCCTTGATCATCTCGTGCCACTGGGCGATCCAGCCCGGAAGGCGGCCGAGGGCGAAGAGGACCGTGAACATCTCGGTCGGGAAGCCCATGGCGCGGTAGATCAGGCCGGTGTAGAAGTCCACGTTCGGGTAGAGGTTGCGCGAGACGAAGTAGTCGTCGGAGAGCGCGTGCTCCTCCAGCTTGAGCGCGATGTCCAGCAGCTCGTCGGACTTGCCGAGGGCCGAGAGGACGTCGTGCGCGGCGGCCTTGATGATCTTGGCGCGCGGGTCGAAGGACTTGTACACCCGGTGGCCGAAGCCCATCAGGCGGACGCCGTCCTCCTTGTTCTTCACCTTGCGGATGAAGGAGTCGACGTCGCCGCCGTTGGCCTGGATGCCCTCGAGCATCTCCAGGACGGACTGGTTGGCGCCACCGTGCAGCGGGCCCCACAGGGCGGAGATGCCGGCGGAGATCGAGGCGAACATGTTCGCCTGCGAGGAGCCGACCAGACGCACGGTGGAGGTCGAACAGTTCTGCTCGTGGTCCGCGTGCAGGATCAGCAGCTTCTCGAGCGCGGCGACGACGACCGGGTCGAGGTCGTACTCCTGAGCGGGGACCGAGAAGGTCATGCGCAGGAAGTTCTCGACGTACCCGAGGTCGTTGCGCGGGTAGACGAAGGGGTGACCGATCGACTTCTTGTAGGCGTACGCCGCGATCGTCGGAAGCTTGGCGAGAAGGCGGATCGTCGAGAGGTGACGCTGCTTCTCGTCGAACGGGTTGTGGCTGTCCTGGTAGAACGTCGACAGGGCACTGACCACCGACGACAGCATCGCCATCGGGTGGGCGTCGCGCGGGAAGCCCTGGAAGAAGCGCTTGACGTCCTCGTGCAGCAGGGTGTGCTGCGTGATCTCGTTCCTGAAGGTGGACAGCTCGTCCACGTTCGGCAGCTCGCCGTTGATCAGCAGAGAGGCCACCTCAAGGAAGGTGGAGCGCTCGGCCAGCTGCTCGATCGGGTAGCCGCGGTACCGGAGGATGCCCTGCTCACCGTCGAGGTAGGTGATCGCGGATTTATAGGCGGCGGTGTTGCCGTACCCGCTGTCCAGAGTCACCAGCCCGGTCTGGGCGCGGAGCTTCCCGATGTCGAAGCCCTTGTCGCCGACGGTGCTGTCGATCACCGGGTAGGTGTACTCGCCGTCGCCGAACCGCAGTACTACAGAGTTGTCGCTCACGTCATCCCTCACCGACGTTGTGCCTCTTCTTCGAGGTGCCCTGACTGTCTCTACCATCCCCCATTTGGCCCTGGAGAGTGCACTCGGGGTCGACCATTGGGCCTATTGGCGGCACTCAGTGCCGCCAACCTGCTCATCCTGCCCCGTTCGTCCCGCATCTGGAAGTGCTCTGTGACCTTCGTGACTCATTTGATCGATCATTTTTTGTGATGCATCGCCGATGCGTCAGTTCACGAGCCCGCGAGGCGGAAGTCGAGTGCCGTGCAGCGCCGTCCGGCCGACACCGTGCGCACCGCCTGACCTATCGCCTTGCGTGAACCCACGAGCACGACCAGCTTCTTGGCGCGGGTCACCGCCGTGTACAGCAGGTTCCGCTGAAGCATCATCCAGGCTCCGGTGGTGACCGGGATCACCACGGCCGGGTATTCGCTGCCCTGGGAGCGGTGGATGGTCACGGCGTACGCGTGGGCCAGTTCGTCCAGTTCGTCGAATTCGTACGGAACCTCCTCGTCCTCGTCCGTCAGCACCGTCAGGCGCTGTTCGACCGGATCGAGCGAGGTGACAACGCCCACGGTGCCGTTGAAAACGCCGTTCTTGCCCTTCTCGTAATTGTTGCGAATCTGGGTGACCTTGTCGCCGACACGGAAGACGCGGCCGCCGAAGCGCTTCTCGGCGAGGTCCGGGCGGCCGGGCGTGATCGCCTGCTGGAGCAGGCCGTTGAGGTTGCCCGCGCCGGCGGGGCCCCGGTGCATGGGCGCGAGTACCTGTACGTCCCGGCGCGGGTCGAGCCCGAACTTGGCCGGAATCCGACGGGCAGCCACATCCACCGTGAGCCGTCCCGCCTCCTCGGTGTCGTCCTCGACGAAAAGGAAGAAGTCCTTCATGCCGTCGGTGACGGGGTGCTGCCCGGAGTTGATCCGGTGCGCGTTCGTCACCACCCCGGACTGCTGGGCCTGGCGGAAGACCTGGGTCAGACGGACGGAGGGGATGGGGCCGCCGTCCGCGAGCAGGTCCCGGAGCACCTCGCCGGCGCCCACGCTGGGGAGTTGGTCGACGTCTCCCACGAACAGCAGATGGGCGCCCGGAGCCACCGCCTTGACCAGCTTGTTGGCGAGCAGGAGGTCGAGCATGGAGGCCTCGTCCACGACCACCAGGTCGGCGTCCAGCGGCCGGTCCCTGTCGTACGCCGCGTCGCCGCCCGGCTTGAGCTCCAGGAGCCGGTGCACGGTGGAGGCCTCGGCGCCGGTCAGCTCGGCGAGGCGCTTGGCGGCGCGGCCCGTGGGGGCGGCCAGGACGACCTTCGCCCGCTTCGCGCGCGCCAGCTCGACGATCGAACGGACCGTGAACGACTTGCCGCAGCCGGGACCTCCGGTGAGGACGGCGACCTTCTTGGTGAGCGCGAGCCGGACGGCCTCCTCCTGCCCGGGCGCCAACTCCGCGCCCGTACGCCCCTTCAGCCAGGTCAGCGCCTTGTCCCAGGCCACGTCGTGGAAGCCGGGCATCCGGTCCTGGTCGGTGCGCAGGAGGCGCAGGAGCTGGGCGGAGAGGGAGAGTTCGGCGCGGTGGAAGGGGACCAGGTAGACGGCGGTCACCGGGTCGCCGCCGTCGGCGCTCGGCACCTTCTCGCGTACGACACCGGGGTCCTCGCCGTCCTCCCCCGGCGCCGCCAGCTCGGCGAGGCACTCGATGACCAGGCCCGTGTCCACCTGGAGCAGCTTGACCGCGTCGGCGATCAGCCGCTCCTCGGGGAGGTAGCAGTGACCCTGGTCGGTGGACTGCGAAAGGGCGTACTGAAGTCCTGCCTTCACGCGCTCCGGGCTGTCGTGCGGGATGCCGACGGACTGGGCGATCTTGTCGGCGGTGAGGAAGCCGATGCCCCAGACGTCGGCCGCGAGGCGGTAGGGCTGGTTCTTGACGACGGAGATCGACGCGTCGCCGTACTTCTTGTAGATGCGGACCGCGATGGAGGTGGACACCTCGACGGTCTGGAGGAAGAGCATGACCTCCTTGATCGCCTTCTGCTCCTCCCAGGCGTCGGCGATCTTCTTGGTGCGCTTGGGACCGAGGCCCGGCACCTCGATGAGCCGCTTCGGCTCCTCCTCGATGATCTGGAGGGTGTCGATGCCGAAGTGCTGGGTGATGCGGTCGGCGAAGACCGGGCCGATGCCCTTGACCAGGCCGGAGCCGAGATAGCGGCGGATGCCCTGGACGGTGGCGGGGAGCACCGTCGTGTAGTTCTCCACCGTGAACTGCTTGCCGTACTGCGGGTGGGAGCCCCAGCGGCCCTCCATGCGGAGCGACTCGCCGACCTGGGCGCCGAGGAGTGAGCCCACGACGGTGAGCAGGTCGGCGGCGCCTCTGCCGGTGTCTACCCGGGCGACCGTGTACCCGTTCTCCTCGTTGGCGTACGTGATGCGCTCCAGTACGCCCTCGACCACCGCCAGCTGTACCGGTCGGCTCCCCGCCTGATTGGACATGATCCGACGCTACCGCCCGCCTCCGACAACGCGCGGACGCTGTGGACAACTTCATCACGATCCGGTGTCGAGGGCTTGTTAACGGCCGTGTAATCGATTCCAATCCTCCATGTAATCGATTCCACGAGGAGGTGGAGCGGCGATGGCGAGCATCAAGGACGTTGCCGCGGAGGCCGGCGTATCCGTCGCCACGGTCTCGCGCGTCCTGAACGATCATCCGTCGGTCAGCGAAGACGCACGCACCCGCGTGCTGGCCGCCGTACAGACCCTGGGCTACCGCCCGAACGCCGTCGCCCGCTCCCTGCGCACCGACCAGACCCGCACCCTCGGCCTGGTCATCAGCGACGTACTCAACCCGTACTTCACCGAACTGGCCCGCTCCGTCGAGGAGGAGGCCCGCGCCCACGGCTACAGCGTCATCATCGGCAACGCCGACGAGCGGCCCGACCTCCAGGACCACCATGTCCGTACGCTCCTGGACCGGCGCATCGACGGCCTCCTTGTCTCCCCCACCGACGGCGGCTCCCCCGGAATGCTGGACGCCGCGCGCGCGGGGACGCCGATGGTCTTCGTGGACCGCTGGATCCCGGGCGTGGACGTGCCCGTCGTGCGGGCCGACGGGCGGGCGGCCGTACGGGATCTGGTCGCGCATCTGCACGGGCTCGGGCACCGCAGGCTCGCGATCATCGCGGGGCCCGCGGCGACCACCACCGGCAGCGAGCGCGTCGAGGCCTTCCGGGAAGCCCTGGCCGAGTACGGGATTCCCCTCCCGGACGCCTACATAGGGCAGGGCGACTTCCAGGCCGAGAGCGGACGGCGGGTCACCGAGGGGTTCCTCGACCTGCCCGAGCCGCCCGAGGTCGTCTTCGCCGCCGACAACCTGATGGCACTCGGCGCGCTGGACGCCATCCGCGCGCGCGGGTTGCGGGTTCCCGAGGACCTCGCGCTCGCCGCCTTCGACGACATCCCGTGGTTCGTGCACACCGATCCGCCGATCACGGCGATCGCCCAGCCGACGGGCGAGCTGGGCAGGGCCGCCGTACGCGCCCTGATCGACCGTATCGAGGGGCGGCCCCCGCGGTCCGTCACCCTCCCCGCCCATCTCGTCGTACGCCGCTCGTGCGGCGAGCCGGCCCCCCTCCCGCACTCCCCCGTAACGAACAGGAGTAAGTCGTGAGCAACCAGGACGAGTTGCTGCGCATCGAAGGCATACGCAAGGCCTTCCCCGGCGTGGTCGCGCTCGACGGCGTCGACTTCGGTCTGCGCCGGGGCGAGGTGCATGTGCTGCTCGGTGAGAACGGCGCGGGCAAGAGCACCCTCATCAAGATGCTCTCCGGCGCCTACCGCCCCGACGCGGGGCGGATCCTGGTAGGCGGTGAGGAGGTGCGCATCCATGGCGCACAGGACTCCGAGCGCCTCGGGATCGCCACCATCTACCAGGAGTTCAATCTCGTTCCCGATCTGACGGTCGCCGAGAACATCTTCCTGGGCCGGCAGCCGCGCCGCTTCGGGCTGATCGACCGCAAGACGATGGAGGCCCAGGCCGCCGGACTGCTCGAACGCGTCGGGGTGAACGTGTCCCCCCGCGCGCGGGTGCGCGAACTCGGCATCGCACGCCTCCAGATGGTCGAGATCGCGAAGGCCCTGAGCCTGAACGCACGCGTCCTGATCATGGACGAGCCGACCGCGGTGCTCACCTCCGAAGAGGTCGAGAAACTCTTCACCATCGTGCGCCGGCTGCGCGAGGACGGCGTCGGCATCGTCTTCATCACCCACCACCTGGAGGAGATCGCCGCCCTGGGGGACCGCGTCACGGTCATCCGCGACGGCAGGAGCGTCGGGCAGGTCCCGGCCTCCACCTCCGAGGACGAACTCGTACGCCTCATGGTGGGCCGGTCCATCGAGCAGCAGTATCCGCGCGAGCGTGCCCACGGTGACGACGGCTCCGGGTCCGCGCTGCTGACCGTCGAGGGGCTGACCCGTGACGGGGTCTTCCACAACGTCAGCTTCGAGGTGCGGGCCGGTGAGGTCGTCGGCATCGCCGGGCTCGTGGGGGCCGGACGTACGGAGGTGGTCCGGGCCGTCTTCGGCGCCGACCCCTACGACAAGGGCGCCGTGAAGGTGGCCGGTGCCGAGCTGCGCCGCCATGACGTGAACGCCGCGATGGAGGCCGGCATCGGGCTCGTCCCCGAGGACCGCAAGGGCCAGGGGCTCGTGCTCGACGCGTCCGTCGAGGAGAACCTCGGCCTGGTCACCCTGCGGGCGGCGACCCGTGGCGGGCTCGTCGACCTCAAGGGCCAGCGGGAGTCCGCCGCGCGGATCGCCGAGCAGCTCGGCGTCCGGATGGCGGGCCTCGGCCAGCACGTGCGCACCCTGTCGGGCGGCAACCAGCAGAAGGTCGTCATCGGCAAGTGGCTGCTCGCCGACACCAAGGTGCTGATCCTCGACGAGCCGACCCGGGGCATCGACGTCGGCGCCAAGGTCGAGATCTACCAGCTCGTCAACGAGCTGACGGCAGCCGGTGCCGCCGTCCTGATGATCTCCAGCGATCTGCCCGAGGTGCTCGGCATGAGCGACCGGGTGCTGGTGATGGCGCAGGGCCGGATCGCCGGCGAACTGTCCGCGGCCGAGGCCACCCAGGACTCCGTGATGGCACTCGCCGTCAGCACACCAACCCATGCAACTACCGCTGTGGAGGGCTCCCGTGGCCACTGACACGCTCAAGAGCACGACGGGCGCGAGTGGCGCCTCGGCGGTCCGCCGCCTCCTGCTCGACAACGGGGCGCTCACCGCGCTCATCGCCCTCGTCATCGCGATGTCGGCGCTGTCCGGCGACTTCCTGACGACGGACAACCTGCTCAACATCGGCGTCCAGGCGGCCGTCACCGCCATCCTCGCCTTCGGCGTCACCTTCGTGATCGTCTCGGCGGGCATCGACCTGTCGGTCGGCTCGGTCGCCGCGCTGTCGGCCACCGTCCTCGCCTGGATGGCGACTTCGGAGGGCGTCCCCGTCTGGATCGCGGTGATCCTCGCGGTGGCCACCGGCATAGCGTGCGGCCTGGTCAACGGTGTGCTGATCTCGTACGGGAAGCTGCCGCCGTTCATCGCGACCCTCGCCATGCTCTCGGTGGGCCGCGGTCTCTCGCTGGTCATCTCGCAGGGCAGCCCGATCGCCTTCCCCAGCTCGGTCTCGCACCTGGGTGACACGCTGGGCGGCTGGCTTCCGGTGCCGGTCCTCGTGATGGTCGTCATGGGCCTGATCACCGCCGTGATCCTGGGCCGTACGTACATCGGCCGCTCCATGTACGCGATCGGCGGCAACGAGGAGGCCGCGCGCCTGTCCGGCCTGCGGGTGAAGAAGCAGAAGCTCGCGATCTACGCCCTCTCCGGTCTCTTCGCGGCCGCCGCGGGCATCGTCCTCGCCTCCCGCCTCTCCTCCGCGCAGCCGCAGGCCGCGCAGGGCTACGAGCTCGACGCGATCGCCGCGGTCGTCATCGGCGGCGCCTCGCTGGCGGGCGGCACCGGCAAGGCGTCCGGGACGCTGATCGGCGCGCTGATCCTGGCGGTGCTGCGCAACGGGCTGAACCTCCTGTCCGTGTCCGCGTTCTGGCAGCAGGTCGTCATCGGTGTCGTGATCGCGCTGGCGGTGCTGCTCGACACGGTGCGGCGCAAGGCCGGGGCGGCTCCGGTGGCTGTCGGCACTTCGGGCGGCGGCAAGGGCAGGCAGGCGGCCACTTACGTGATCGCCGCCGTGGTCGCGACCGCGCTCGTGGGCGCGATGTCCTTCCTGCACACCGGCTCGTCCGCGGCGACGACGCGGAAGCTGGGCCTGTCCCTCTCCACCCTGAACAACCCCTTCTTCGTACAGATCAAGGCGGGTGCGCAGGAGGAGGCCAAGAAGCTCGGCGCGGACCTGACCGTCACGGACGCGCAGAACGACGCCTCGCAGCAGGCCAACCAGCTCCAGAACTTCACCAGTTCGGGCGTCGACTCGATCATCGTCAACCCGGTGGACTCGGACGCGGCGGGCCCGTCGGTGCGCTCCGCGAACAAGGCCGACATCCCCGTCGTCGGCGTCGACCGGGGCGTGAACAAGGCGGACACGGCCGCGCTCGTCGCCTCCGACAACATCGCGGGCGGCAAGCTGGGCGCCAAGGCGATGGCCGAGAAGCTGGGCGGCAAGGGCAAGATCGTGATCCTCCAGGGTCTGGCCGGTACGTCCGCGAGCCGTGAGCGCGGCGCGGGCTTCGCCGAGGGTCTGAAGGCCTACCCCGGTATCGAGGTCGTCGCCCAGCAGCCGGCCGACTTCGACCGCACCAAGGGCCTCGACGTCATGACGAACCTGCTCCAAGCCCACCCCGACATCCAGGGCGTCTTCGCCGAGAACGACGAGATGGCGCTCGGCGCGATCAAGGCGCTCGGCTCCAAGGCGGGCACGTCGGTCTCCGTCATCGGCTTCGACGGCACCCCCGACGGTCTGAAGGCGGTCAAGGCGGGCACGCTGTACGCGTCCGTCGCCCAGCAGCCCAAGGAGCTCGGCCGGATCGCGGTGGAGAACGCGCTGAAGGCCGCCGAGGGCAAGAAGGTCGAGAAGACGGTGATGGTGCCGGTGAAGGTGGTCACCAAGGAGAACGTGGCCGGCTTCGGCGGCTGACCCGGCCGGCGGCCGGACACACACGCGGGCGGCCGGGCGGCCGGGCGGTCACACTGACCGCCCGGCCGCCTCGACTCACGTACGGGCCGCCTCAACTCACCTACACAGGGAGACAGTTCATGTACGACTACGACCTTCTGGTCGTGGGATCGGCCAACGCCGACCTGGTGATCGGGGTCGAGCGCAGGCCCGCGGCCGGCGAGACGGTGCTCGGCTCCGACCTCGCCGTCCACCCCGGCGGCAAGGGCGCCAACCAGGCGGTCGCCGCCGCCCGCCTCGGGGCCCGCACGGCCCTGCTGGCCCGGGTCGGCGACGACGCGCACGGCCGGCTGCTGCTCGACTCGCAGCGGGCGGCCGGCGTCGACACCGTGGGCGTGCTCGTCGGCGGGGCGCCCACCGGGGTCGCGCTGATCACGGTGGACCCGTCCGGGGACAACAGCATCGTGGTCTCACCGGGGGCGAACGGCCGGCTCACGCCCGAGGACGTGAGCGCCGCCGGAAGCCTCTTCCAGGCCTCCCGGGTGGTCTCGGCACAGCTGGAGATCCCGCTGGAGACGGTCGTGGAGACCGTACGGAATCTCGCCGCCGACGGCCGCTTCGTACTGAACCCCTCGCCGCCGCGCCCGCTGCCGCGCGAGGTGCTGGCCGCCTGCGATCCGCTCATCGTCAACGAGCACGAGGCGCGAGTGATCGTCGGTACGGCTCTCGGGGACTCCCCCGAGGACTGGGCGACCGCCCTGCTCGCCCTCGGTCCGCGTTCGGTGGTCATCACGCTGGGCGCGGGCGGCGCGCTGGTGGCCGAGCGGGCGGGTGCGCGGGTCCGGGTGCCGTCGGTGAAGGTCGAGGCCGTGGACACGACGGGCGCGGGCGACGCCTTCACCGCCGCGCTGGCCTGGCGGCTGGGGCTCGGGGAGCCGCTCGCCAAGGCCGCCGGATACGCGGCCCGGGTCGGTGCCGCCGCCGTGACGCGGCCCGGTGCGCAGGAGTCCTTCCCGACGGCCGAGGAGGTGGCCTCCCTGTGCGGAAGTCCGGAATTCTGAACCGTCATCTCGCGGGCGCGCTCGCCGAGTTGGGCCACGGGCACGAGGTCCTGGTGTGCGACGCGGGGATGCCGATACCGGCGGGCCCACGGGTGGTGGACCTGGCGTTCCGGGCCGGGGTGCCGTCGTTCGCGGAGGTGCTGGACGGGCTGCTGGACGAGCTGGTGATCGAGGGCGCCACCGCCGCGCACGAGGTCCGCGCGGCGAACCCGGCGGCGACGGCGCTGCTGGAGGCTCACTTCCCCGCGCTCGAACTGGTCCCGCACGAGAAACTGAAGTCCCTGTCGGCGGGCGCCCGGCTCGTCGTACGCACCGGTGAGGCACGGCCGTACGCGAATGTGCTGCTGCGCTGCGGGGTGTTCTTCTAGCCGGAAAAAACTTCGAGGGGCCCGATCCGTCGACCGGGCCCCTCGGCTTTCCCCTCCGTATCAGAACCCCCGCGATCCCCCCAGATCCCCCTCCAGAAGTCCTGATGCCAAGTACGACCCGCGAGGTACGGGAAGGGTTGCACGGTCTCTTCAAGTTTTTTTCGGCATGACGACGAACCGGGGCAGACGTAGCTTTTCAGGCATGAGCTAAGGCAGGAGGCCCCGCCCCAGGGCGTGGCCACCCTGGGCGGCCTGGCGAGCGGCGGCCTCATGGCCGGGGTGCTCGCCAAGGCCGCGGGACCGGTCGCGAAAGCCGTCGCCAAGAAGACGGGCCTGCCGCCCGCGACCGTCTCCCGGGTCGTCGAGATCCTGATTCCGGTACTGCTGACGGTCCTGACGAAGCGGGCGGCACGCGGCACCCGGAAGTGAGCGGTGCCGCCCGCGACGTGCCCGTGCCCCCACGGACTTACTGGATCACGTGCTCCACGAACCGTGCCGCCGTCTCCGCCAGCACCTCGCGCCCGTCCCGTGCCCACAGCCCGTCGTTGAACAGCTCGACCTCGATGGGACCGGTGTAGCCGGCCGCCTCGACGTACGCCTTCCACTCGCGCATGTCGATCGAGCCGTCGCCGATCTGGCCGCGGCCGTTGAGGACACCCTCGGGCAACGGGGTGGTCCAGTCGGCGAGTTGGAAGGTGTGGATACGGCCGGTGGCGCCCGCGCGGGCGATCTGGGCGGGGGCCGTGTCGTCCCACCAGATGTGGTACGTGTCCACCGTGACGCCGACCTGGTGCGCGGGGAAGCGTTCCGCGAGGTCCAGGGCCTGGGCGAGGGTCGACACCACGCAGCGGTCGGCGGCGTACATGGGGTGGAGCGGTTCGATGGCCAGCTTGACCCCCCGCTCCTCCGCGTACGGGCCGAGCTCCCCCAGCGCGTCGGCGATCCGCTCCCGGGCGCCGTGCAGGTCCTTCGAACCGGTGGGCAGGCCGCCGGAGACCAGGACCAGCGTGTCCGTGCCGAGCGTGGCCGCCTCGTCGATCGCCAGGCGGTTGTCGGCGAGGGCCGCCGCCCGCTCGGCCGGGTCGATCGCCGTGAGGAAGCCGCCCCGGCACAACGTTGTCACCGTCAGACCCGCGTCACGGACCAGCTTGGCCGTCGCCTCGACGCCGTACGACTGGACGGGCTCGCGCCACAGGCCCACGCCGGGGACACCCAACTCCAGGCAGGTGTCGACCAGTTCGGGCATCGACAGCTGCTTCACCGTCATCTGGTTGATGCTGAATCGCGCGAGAGAGGTCACTGGTTCACTCCGTACAGCGACAGCAGGTTCTTCATACGGGACTCCGCGAGCTCCGGGTTCGGGAACAGGCCCAGGGTGTCGGCCAGTTCGTAGGCGCGCGCGAAGTGCGGGAGCGAGCGCGCCGACTGGAGGCCGCCGACCATGGTGAAGTGCTCCTGGTGGCCGGCCAGCCAGGCCAGGAAGACCACGCCCGTCTTGTAGAAGCGGGTGGGCGGCTGGAAGAGGTGGCGGGACAACTCGACGGTGGGGTCGAGGAGTTCGCGGAAGCCCTTCACATCGCCGGTGTCCAGGACGCGTACCGCCTGCGCCGCCAGCGGGCCCAGCGGGTCGAAGATGCCGAGCAGCGCGTGGCTGAAGCCCTGTTCGTCGCCCGCGATCAGCTCGGGGTAGTTGAAGTCGTCGCCCGTGTAGCAGCGGACGCCGACGGGGAGGCGGCGGCGGAGGTCGACCTCCCGCTGGGCGTCCAGCAGCGAGACCTTGATGCCGTCGACCTTGTCGGGGTGCGCGGCGATGACCTCCAGGAACACCTCCGTCGCCGCGTCCAGGTCGGACGAGCCCCAGTAGCCCTCAAGGGCCGGGTCGAACATCGGGCCCAGCCAGTGCAGGATCACGGGGTCGGACGACTGGCGCAGGAGGTGGCCGTAGACGTCGAGGTAGTCCTCGGGGCCGGAGGCGGCCGCCGTCAGCGCCCGCGAGGCCATCAGGATCGCCTGGGCGCCCGACTCCTCGACGAGGGCGAGCTGCTCCTCGTACGCGGCCCGGACCTCGGCCAGGGACGCCGGCCCGGTGAGCTGGTCCGTGCCGACGCCGCACGCGATGCGGCCGCCGACCGCCCTGGCCTCGGCGGCCGAGCGGCGGATCAGCTCCGCCGCGCCCGCCCAGTCCAGGCCCATCCCGCGCTGTGCGGTGTCCATCGCCTCGGCGACGCCGAGGCCGTGGGACCACAGGTGGCGGCGGAAGGCGAGGGTCGCGTCCCAGTCGACGGCGGCGGGCGAGTCCGGCGAGACGTCCGCGTACGGGTCGGCGACGACGTGCGCGGCCGAGAAGACCGTACGGGAGGCGAAGGGGGCTCCGGTGGTGAGGGCGAGGGGGGTGGCGCGTGGCTCGTACGCCCTCGACCGGCCATCGCCGGACGGCAGTTGGATGGTCACAGGGAGATCTCCGGTACGTCGAGACGGCGGCCCTCCGCCGAGGACTTCAGGCCCAGTTCGGCGAGCTGGACGCCGCGGGCGCCGGCCAGGAGGTCCCAGTGGTAGGGCGCGTCGGCGTAGACGTGCCGCAGGAACAGCTCCCACTGGGCCTTGAAGCCGTTGTCGAACTCGGCGTTGTCGGGGATCTCCTGCCACTGGTCGCGGAAGGAGTAGGTGGCCGGGATGTCGGGGTTCCAGACCGGCTTGGGGGTCGAACTGCGATGCTGGACGCGGCAGTTGCGCAGCCCGGCCACCGCCGAGCCCTCCGTGCCGTCCACCTGGAACTCGACCAGCTCGTCGCGGTTGACGCGCACCGCCCAGGAGGAGTTGATCTGGGCGATGGCGCCGCCCTCCAGCTCGAAGATGCCGTACGCGGCGTCGTCGGCCGTGGCGTCGTAGGGCTTGTCCTGCTCGTCCCAGCGCTGCGGGATGTGGGTGGCGGTGAGTGCCTGGACGGTGGTGACCCGGCCGAACAGCTCGTGCAGGACGTACTCCCAGTGCGGGAACATGTCGACGACGATGCCGCCGCCGTCCTCGGCGCGGTAGTTCCAGGAGGGGCGCTGGGCCTGCTGCCAGTCGCCCTCGAAGACCCAGTAGCCGAACTCCCCGCGGATGGAGAGGATCCGCCCGAAGAAGCCGCCGTCGATGAGCCGCTTGAGCTTCAGCAGCCCCGGCAGGAACAGCTTGTCCTGGACGACGCCGTGCTTGATCCCGGCGGCGTGCGCGAGGCGGGCCAGCTCCAGGGCGCCGTCGAGGCCGGTCGCGGTCGGCTTCTCGGTGTAGATGTGCTTGCCCGCGGCGATGGCCTTCTTGAGCGCCTCCTCGCGGGCGGAAGTCACCTGCGCGTCGAAGTAGATGTCGACGCTCGGGTCGGCGAGGACCTCGTCCACGTCCGTGGACCAGTGCTCCAAGCCGTGCTGCTCGGCGAGCGCCTTCAAGGCGTGCTCACGGCGGCCGACGAGCACGGGTTCGGGCCACAGCACGGTGCCGTCGCCCAGGTCGAGGCCGCCCTGCTCACGCAGGGCGAGGATCGAGCGGACGAGGTGCTGGCGGTAGCCCATGCGCCCCGTCACGCCGTTCATGGCGATACGCACCGTCTTGCGTGTCACGTCATTCCCCTTCGTACACGGGTTCCGCGCCGCGTACGCCCCACTGACGAACTGGTGAGCGTGACAGCAAGCGCTTTCTATCCAGAGAGAAGCTAGCCTCTCTGCAGCGGTCTGGACAAGACCGTGACGAGGACGAGTTGTTCGAGGGGGCGAACAACGGGGGCTGGTGGCCTTAAGGTCTGCACAGGCCGTGGCCAGGGGAAGCGGTATGCGCGACTTACACCCCCGTGTTCGACGAGGCACGACTCGGCTCGACGACGTACGAAGAGGTACGACGAAATGCGCGACCGGAGGACTACGAGATGACGGTGACCCTGGCGGACGTGGCGGCCCGCGCCCAGGTCTCCCCCGCGACGGTGTCGCGCGTGCTGAACGGGAACTATCCCGTGGCCACTTCCACCCGTGAGCGGGTCCTGCGCGCGGTGGACGAGCTGGACTACGTACTGAACGGACCGGCGAGTTCACTCGCCGCGGCCACCTCCGACCTCGTCGGAATCCTCGTCAACGACATCGCCGACCCCTTCTTCGGGATCATGGCGGCCGCGATCCAGTCGGAGATCGGCGGCCCCGGGGGGCGCGCGGGCGGCGAGCGGCTCGGGGTCGTGTGCAACACCGGCGGCTCCCCGGAGCGCGAACTCACCTACCTCACGCTCCTTCAGCGCCAACGCGCCGCCGCGGTCGTGCTCACCGGCGGCGCCGTCGAGGACACCGCGCACGCCAGCGCCGTCTCCGCGAAGCTGCGCAAGCTGGCCGAGGCCGGGACCAAGGTCGTCCTGTGCGGCCGGCCGCCCGCGCCCGAGGCCGCCGAGGCGATCGCGCTCACCTTCGACAACCGCGGGGGCGGCCAGCAGCTCACCGAGCATCTGATCGGGCTCGGACACCGGCGGCTCGGCTACATCGCGGGCCCGCAGGAGCGCACGACGACGCGGCACCGTCTCGAAGGCCACCGGGTCGCGTTGGCCGCGCACGGTATCGAGGACGATCCGCGATGGACGGTGTACGGCCGCTACGACCGCCGTTCCGGGTACGAGGCGACCCTCGAACTCCTGCGCCGTGACCCATCGTTGACGGCTGTCGTCGCCGCGAACGACACGGTGGCGCTCGGTGCGTGTGCCGCGCTGCGGGACTCCGGGCTGCGTATCCCGGACGACGTGTCCGTCGCGGGGTTCGACGATCTGCCGTTCAGCATCGATGCCGTGCCCGCGCTCACCACCGTGCGGCTTCCGCTCTCCGAGGCGGGGGCCCGGGCCGGGCGGATCGCCATGGGGCGGGAGGAGCCGCCGCCTGGGGGGATCGCTACGGTGCGGGGGGAGTTGATGGTGCGGGGGTCCTCCGGAGGGCCGCGGTTGTAAGCGGGCCGGTGGTTGATCGGGCATCCGGCGTTGATGCGGGGCTCGCTAGGGGCTGCGCCCCCAGACCCCGTTCGGTTGTGTGTCGGCTGCGGGCCGGTGGGGGCTGGTCGCGCCCACGCGGCGGAGCCGCATATCGACACAGCCCCGCGCCCCTGAACAACCGCCGGCCCGCCCCAGGCGCCTTTAAGGGGCGCGGGGAACTGCGCGACCAGCCCCCACCACGCCGCACCCAACAAACAAACCCACGCCACCCACCCACCCAAGGGGCGCGGGGAACTGCGCAATCTTTTAGGGGCGCGGGGAACTGCGCGACCAGCCCCCACCACGCCGCACCCAACAAACAACCCCACCCCCACCCACCCAAGGGGCGCGGGGAACTGCGCAATCTTTTAGGGGCGCGGGGAACTGCGCGGCCAGCCCCCACCCACCCGCACCCGACACACAACCGAACGGGGTCTGGGGCGGAGCCCCAGGAACGGGATGGGACGGGTAGGGGCGGCGGGGGCGAATCTCGTGGGTGTGGACGGCGTCGTGCAGGCGCCCGGCGGCCCCGACGAGGACACCGAGGACGGTGTGAAGCGCCCGCTGGAACTGGTCTCCACGGTCACCAGCAAGACGGGGGTGGACGTGTGCGTCTACCGGGCGGGCGACGAGGGCTAGGCGGTGCGTGGGTGTCGGTTCTATCCTCGGAGCGTCGGTATCTCTGACTGAGTCAGCCATAAATCCGGGAATCCGGGGGCGATCATGACGGTTCAGGACATCCGCTCCTTCAACCGCTTCTACACGAACGTCATCGGCGCGCTCGACTACGGGCGCCACCTCTACGCGCCGTACACCCTCACCGAGTCACGCGTCCTGTACGAACTCGCCCACTCCCCGCGCACCGACGCGGTGGACCTGCGTACCGAACTCTCCCTGGACTCGGGGTACTTGAGCCGGATCCTCAACAAGTTCGAGCAGGACGGGCTGGTCGAACGGGCCCCGTCCGAGCAGGACCCGCGCCGCCGGCGGATCACGCTCACCGCGCGGGGCCGGGACGCCGCCGACCTGCTCGACGAGCGGGCCCGGGAAACCGTCGGGGCGCTGCTCGCCTCCGTGGCCCCGGACGACCGGCAGCGGCTCGCGGAGGCGATGCGTACGGTGCGGACGATCCTGGGCGACGACCGGGTCCCCCGCCGCGAGGACGTCGTGCTGCGCGAGCCGGGGCCCGGTGACCTCGGCTGGATCGTGCAGCGCAACGCCGCGCGGTACGCGGCCGAGTTCGGGTGGAACACCGACTACGAGGGCCTGGTGGCGAGGATCGTCGCCGACTTCGCCGAGGACCACGATCCGCACCTGGAGCGGGTGTGGATCGCCGAGCTCGACGGGCGGCCGGTGGGCTGCGTGATGTGCGTACGGGACGACGCGCCCGGAACCGCCCGGCTCCGGCTGCTCCTCGTCGAGCCGGACGCGCGCGGGCTGCGGATCGGGGACCGGCTCGTCGAGGCCGTCATCGGCTTCGCGCGCAGCGTCGGCTATCGCGAACTCGTCCTGTGGACCAACGACGTCCTCGCCGCCGCCCGCCGCATCTACCAGCGCCACGGCTTCGTCCTCGTCTCCGAGAAACCGCACCGCTCCTTCGGCGTGGACCTCCTCGGCCAGGACTGGCGGCTGGACCTGCACGGCGCTTCCGACTGACCTGGGACCGAGACCCAAGGGGGCTCTGCGGAAGGCTGGAGCCCCCGGCCCACTACACCTCGTGGAGCAGCCAGAGCGACAGCGTCAGTACCCCCACACCGCGTACGGCGATCAACGCCAGGTTCAGCCGCCGCAGCCGCCCGCCCTCGCCGCCGCCAAGCCACAGGGTCCAGCTCACCGCCAGCGACACGGCCACCGTGACGATCAGGGCGGTCGCGGGCGCCACCATGTACAGCTCGCTCCGCCCCCGCCACAGCAGACGGCACCACCACACCACGGACACGGCGCTGACCAGCGACTCGGCCACGGCGGCGGTCCGCCGTTCACGCGAACCGAGACCCCATCCCCGTTCCCGCTCCCGTTCCCGCTCCCACACCCGTTTCCGGGCTCCCCCCAGGACATCTGCCATGCCGCGGAAGATAATGGGCTCAAGCATCCGCCCACGAGCCGAACACAGCGTTTCTCAGGCAATCTTCACCCCGTAAGGTCCGCCCCATGAAGTTCGCCTTCTCCACGCTCGGTGTACCCGGCCTCCCGATCCCCGACGTCGTACGCCTCGCCGCCGCACACGGCTACCACGGCGTCGAACTGCGCGCCCACCCCGAGGAACCCGTGCACCCGGGCCTCGGTCCGGCCAAACGGGCCGACGTGGTGGCGGAGTTCAAGGCGGGCGGCATCGAGGTCCTGGGACTGGCCGGGTACGCGCGCGTCGCGGCGCCGGGCGACGACACACCCGTACTGGACGAGATCCGCGAGCTCCTCGGCCTGGCCCGGGATCTGGGCGCCCCCTTCATCCGCGTCTTCCCTGGCGCCGACCCCGGCCAGGACCCCGGCGAGGCCGACGCGACGGCGGCCCGCCGTCTCGGCACGGCGGCGGAGTACGCCGCCGACCTGGGCGTACGGATCCTGCTGGAGACCCACGACTCGCACCGCACCGGCGCCGACGCGATCCGCGTCCTGGGCGCGGTCGGCCACCGCCAGGTGGGCTCGCTGTGGGACGTGATGCACACCTGGCTGGGCGGCGAGCAGCCGGCGGAGACGTATGCGGCGCTGTCCCCGTTCCTCGGATACGTCCAGGTCAAGGACATCGCCTCCGCCGAGGACACCACCCCGCTCGCCCTCGGCGCCGGGGTCCTCCCGCTCGCCGAGTGCGTCGAACTCCTCTCCCGTCAGGGCTGGGACGGCTGGCTGTGCTGGGAGTACGAGAAGCGGTGGTACGAGGCGGCGGCACCGCTGGCCGGGCTGCTGGGCCCGGGCCGCGAGCACCTCTCCCGCCTCCTGAACGACGCTGCCTGATTTCCCTCCCCCGCCCATTACCGTCCCGCTGGATTTCACCGACTGGATTTCACCGGATTTCACCCACGTATGCCCGAAATCCCTTCACCACCATCACAGAGTTAACTCGAATACCGTCCGTAAAGGCTTGCTTACGCCGCCTCGACAGGAGACCTTTCTCCCTCAAGTAGCCATGACTCGGGGGGAGTTGGCATATGCAGGGCACAGTGGACGGATTCAGATACGGGGCCGTCACACCGGTGGCGGCCTACCTCATCGCCTGTCTGGGAAGCGCTCTGGGGCTGCGCTGCGTCGTCCGGTCCATGCGCAACGAGCTGTCATGGAAGCCTGGCTGGCTGGCGCTGGGGGCGGCGTCGATCGGATGCGGGATCTGGACGATGCACTTCATCGCCATGGTCGGTTTCCGTGTCGAGGAGACCCGTATCCGCTACGACGTCGGCCTGACGGTGCTGAGCCTCGCCGTCGCGATCGCCGTGGTCGGCGTCGGCGTCTTCGCCGTGGGATACCGGGGCGCCACCGGCGGCACACTGCTCACCGCGGGCATGGTCACCGGTCTCGGCGTCGCAGCCATGCACTACATGGGCATGTCGGCGCTCACACTGAACGGTTCCATCCAGTACGACCCGGTCACCGTCGCGCTCTCCGTGGTGATCGCGGTCGTCGCCGCGACCGCCGCACTGTGGGCGGCCGTCTCGATCCGGGGCTTCCTGCCGGCGCTGGGAGCCAGTCTGATCATGGGTGTCGCCGTGACCGGCATGCACTACACCGGCATGGCCGCCGTCGACGTGCACCTCCACGGCAGCCCCGACGGGTCGTTCACCGGCGACTCGCCCACCTCGCTGCTGCTCCCCATGCTCATCGGCCCGTTCATTTTCCTGGTCCTGGCCGGAGTGGTCGTGATGTTCGACCCCCTCCTGGTCCTGGGCGACGGGGACTGGAGCGGCCGGCCCACCCCGCGACAGCGCGCCACCGCCGACCGGGGGGAGCGCCCCGGACCGCAGCCCACCGCGCAGTGGGCGGCGCACTCCGCCTCGCTCTTCGGCCCGTCCGCCAACCGTGTCCGGCACCCCCGCGACCGGCGCGAGGCCGAGGCGCACATCGAGGAATGGTGAGCCTCAGCCCGCCGGCCGAGCCGTGAGCTTCGCCGCCCCGTCCAGGCACCAC
Source organism: Streptomyces sp. NBC_00775 (assembly GCF_036347135.1). Taxonomy (NCBI): domain Bacteria; kingdom Bacillati; phylum Actinomycetota; class Actinomycetes; order Kitasatosporales; family Streptomycetaceae; genus Streptomyces; species Streptomyces sp. NBC_00775. The sequence goes on along the minus strand of NZ_CP108938.1, from coordinate 6,898,999 downwards.
TCCAGTACGGCGGGCCAGGATCCGTACCCCGCGTCCAGGTCGAGGTGAGCGGCCCCGGGGATGATCTCGGTCGGTACGCCGAGGGGGTCGCCGTAGACGGCGAGGGCACCCTCAGGGCAGTACGGGTCGTCGTCGCCCGCGACCAGGAGGGTGGGGCCGGGCAGCGTGAAGTCCAGTGGGGGCGGGGCGAACGCGGCGATCTCCGGGAGTCCTACGAGTACGGAGGCGGACGGCGGCGCCACGAGCAGCACCCGGTCGACGTCGAGGCCCGGCACGCCCCGCGCGACGGCGTGCAGCCAGAGCACGGCGGACGCGCTGTGGGCGAGCACCACGCGCTCCGAGCCGGCGCCCCGCAGCCCGTCGAGGTACCGGACCAGCTCCGTCAGCCACACCTCCAGGTCCGGGTCGTCCGGGTCCGGCAGCTGCGGATACGTGACGTGATGGCCGAGCTCCGTCAGCCGGTCGGCGAGCCAGTGCTGCCAGTGGGCATCCGGGCGGCGGTTCTGCCAGCCGTGGAGGATCAGAAAGCTCCTGGTCTTCGTGGTCATCGCCGTCGTCTTGACCATCTCGGTCGTCTCGGTCGTCTCAGTCGTCTCGGTCATGGGGCGATGGTTTCCGATCACCGGTATTGCGGTCCAGTTAATCTTTCAGGGTGGAACCGATAAGCGAGACCTTCACTGTCGATCTGCGTCGCCTGACCGTCCTGCGCGAACTCCAGCGCCGGGGCACTCTGGCGAGGACGGCGGAGGCCCTGCACCTGACCCCGTCGGCGGTCTCCCAGCAGATCGCGGCGCTGGCCCGGGAGGTGGGCGTACCGCTGACGGAGCGGGACGGCAGGGGCGTACGGCTTTCCGGGCAGGCACGGGTTCTGCTGGCGCACGCCGATCTGATCGCGGCCCAACTGGAGCGGGCGCGCGCCGACTTGGCGGCGTACGGGGCGGGCGGGCGCGGTTCGGTCACCATCGGCTGCTTCTCCAGCGGGATCCTGGGGCTGCTCCCGGGCGCGATGCGCGCGCTGTCCGCCCGGCTCCCCCACGTGCGCGTGGACGTCGTCGAGGCCGAGCCGCCGGACCTGTTCACCGCGCTCGACGCGGGCCAGGTCGATGTCGCCGTGGCCGTCGACTTCGCCGCCGCGCCGCCGCACACCGACCTGCGCTACACCCGTACCGACCTGTTCACCGATGTCCTGGACCTCGCCGTCCCGGCCGGCCACCGCCTCGCGGACCGCGAACGGGTCGCCCTGCGGGACCTCGCCACCGACGCCTGGATCGTCGGCGACGCCCGCAGCTGCTGCGGTGCGGTCGCCCGTTCCGTCTGCGCGGCGGCCGGTTTCACACCGGACATCCGGCACGCCGTCAACGACTGGGGAGCACTGGCCGCGCTCGTCGAGGCGGGCCAGGGAGTGGCCCTGATCCCACGGCTGGTGCGGCCGTTGTACGCCCACCGCCGCGTGACCCTGCTGACCACGGAGGGGACGCCGCCGTCGCGAAACGTGTTCGTGGCCGTACGGGCGGGGTCGGAAGGGGATCCGGTACTGACCGCCGTGCGTGACCAACTGCGCTTCACGGCCGGCGACTTGATCAGCTGAGAACCGTCGGGGTCGCCCGCGCCCCCACGCGCCTCGCCACCCGCTCCTCCAGCTTCTTCCGCCGTTCCGGCCACTCATCCGACGTAATCGAATAGATCGCGGAGTCACGGAGGCGGCCGTCCTCGCCCGGTGCCCAGGAGCGGGACCAGTTGCGCAGGACGCCCTCGAAACGCGCACCCACACCCGCGATCGCCGCACGCGAACGGGCGTTGCGGGCGTCGGTCTTCAGGTCCACCCGGGCGACACCCCACTCCTCGAAGGCGTGGCGGAAGAGCAGGAGTTTGGCCTCGGCGTTGATGCCCGTGCCCTGGGCGGAGGACGCGAGCCAGGTGAAGCCGACCTCGATGGCGTCGAGTTGATCGTCCGTCCGCCAGGAGCGCGGCTCCCAGAAGGACGTGGCGCCGATCGCTCGGCCCGAGGCGACGGACACCTGGGCGTACGGTGCGAGTTGGCCGGTCGCGGCGCGGGCGAGCTGTGCGTCGATGTACTGCCCGACCTCGTCCGCCCGGGGCACCCAGGTGAACGCGTACGAGTCCCGCTCTTCCTCCGCCGCGGCGGCCAGGTCTTCGGTGTGGCGTGGGTCCAGCGGCTCAAGTCGTACGAGCGCGCCTTCCAGGACGGGTCCCTCCAGCTTGAAAGTCACGGCTCGAAGTGTTCCGTACGCGCCCGGAACCGTCGAACGAAATTCCGGCGCCGGGCGCGGTCGGGAAGCGGCGGTCGTCGGTGGGGCTCATGGACTCCGCGACTCCACCCCCAGCCCGGTGAGGACGAGTTCGGCGACGCGGGAGGGCGGAATGGTGGTGGTGTCGATGGTGGTCGCCTCCCGGCGGAGCCAGGGCAGGGCGCGGTCGTAGTCGGCGAGGTGGTCGAGGCGCCACTGTCGGGCGCCGGCGCTCTCGGGACCGGTGTCGGTCTCGATGCGGTGGACGAGGGTGTCGTGGTCGGTGTGGAGGAGGTAGTGGCGTACGGGGATGCCCGCCTCCGTCAGCCCCGTGCGGATCTCGCGCCAGTACTCCTCGTTGAGGACGGTCTGTGTGACGACCAGCGTGCCGCCCACGTAGTCCAGTACCTGGCGCGCGGTCTCCAACCCTACGGCCGGATCACCCGCCTGTCCCGCACCAGAGCCCAACCGCCTTTACCCGCGCGGCAGTTCCGCCCCCGTCGTCGCGAACGCCTCGTGGAAACCGGGGAACGTCTTGCGTACACACCCGGGGTCGTCGAACGAGATCCCCGGCACCCGCAGTCCGGTCACCGCGAAGGACATGACGATGCGATGGTCGCCGTACGTCCTGATCTCCGCGCCCACGGGAGCCGCGCCCGGGTGGATCTCGATCCAGTCGGGGCCGGTCTCCACTCGGACACCGAGCCGCCGGAGGTTCTCCGCGCAGGCGTCGAGGCGGTCGCACTCCTTCACCCGCGTGTTGGCGACGTCCTCGATGCGGACGGGGCCGGAGGCGAAGGGCGCGATGGCGGCGAGCGTGGGCATGGTGTCGGAGATGTCCCGCATGTTGACCGTGAGGCCGCGCAGTTCGCCGGTGCCCGCGACCGTCGTACGGTCGCTGCCCACGTCGACGCGCGCGCCCATCCGCCGCAGTACGTCCACGAAGCCCAAGTCCCCTTGCAGGGCGCCCGATCCGAGCCCCTGGACCGTCACCTCGCCGCCCGTCAGGGCCGCCGCGGCGAAGAAGTAGCTGGCGGTGGAGGCGTCGGGCTCGACGGCGTACGTGGTGGCGCGGTAGCCGCCGGGCGGGACCACGAACGCATCCCCCTCGCGCCGCACCTCCGCCCCGAACGCCCGCATCATCGCCATGGTGATCTCGACGTAGGGCACGGACACCAGGTCCGTCACCGTGATCCGCAGGCCCTTGCGGGTCAGCGGGCCCAGGAGCAGCAGAGCCGTCAGGTACTGGGACGACTGGCCGGCGTCCAGCACCACCTCCCCGCCGTCGACGCCCGCCGCCTCGACCGTCAGCGGATGGTGGCCCTCCGGCCCCTCGTGCCGCACGTCCACGCCCAGGTCGCGCAGCGCCCGGGTGAGCGGGAGCAGCGGGCGGCGGCGCATCTGCGCTGAGGCGTCGAAGCGGTAGGTGCCGTGTCCGGCGGCGGCCAGGGTGGGGAGGAAGCGGGCCGTGGTCGCGCCGTCCCGGCAGTACACGTCGGCCTCCCGGGCGGCGGGACCCTGCGGACGGCCATCGACGTGCCAGGCGTCCGGGGTCCGTCCGACCCGGTAGCCGAGCCGGGTCAGACCCTCCGCGAAGCCCTCGGTGTCGTCCGAGCGGAGCGGGCGTACGAGGGTGGTGACCCCGTCGGCCGCCGCCGCCAGGAAGAGGGCGCGGGCGGTGATGGACTTGGAACCTGGGATGTCGACTGCGGCCATGCCCTCATGCTGGCTCGCCGACCTGCTCCCGTGCTGGAGCGTCCGCCACGTGGACCTTCCTCGATCCCGGCCCCGACCCCGGCCCCGATCCCGGTACCAGGGACGTCAGCGCCACCCCTCCCACCAGCAGCGCCGTGGCCGCCCACCGCAGCGGGCTCACCGACTCCCCCAGGAACAGCGCCGCGGACGACATGCCGAACACCGGGACCAGGAGGGAGAAGGGAGCCACTGTGGACGCGGGGTGCCGGTGCAGCAGCCAGCCCCACGCCCCGAAGCCGAAGACCGTGGTGATCCAGGCGACGTAGACCACGACGCCCGCGCCCTGCCAGTCCAGGGCGCGCAGGGCCGCCAGATCCCGGGACGGGCCCTCCGTCAGGAGCGACAGACCGAGGAGCGGCAGTACGGGGACGGTGCTGACCCACACCATGAAGTTCAGCGAGTCCGGCGGGGACGCCTTGCGGGTGAGGACGTTGGACAGACCCCAGCAGGCCGCGGCGGCGATCACCAGGGCGAAGGCGCCGAGGGGACCGGCCGCGCCCTCGTCGACGGCGGCCAGCCCCACCCCGCACAGGGCCACGCCCATGCCCGACAGCCGTACGCGGGTGGGGCGTTCGCCGAGGACCACGAACGCGATCAGGGCCGTGAAGACCGCCTGGATCTGGAGGACGAGGGAGGACAGCCCGGCCGGCATGCCCGCGTCCATGCCGATGAACAGCAGCCCGAACTTGGCGACCCCGAGCACCAGCCCCACCGCCACGATCCACTTCCACGCCACCTTCGGGCGGCCCACGAAGAAGACCGCGGGCAGGGCGGCGACCAGGAAGCGCAGGGCCGAGAAGAGGAGGGGCGGGAAGTGGCCGAGGCCGACCTCGATGACGGTGAAGTTCACGCCCCAGACGGCGGCGACGAGGACGGCGAGGCAGATGTGGGCGGGTCGCATGGGTCGAGGATCACTCCCTGGGACCGTGAAGCACCAGCGATGATTACTGCAAGGATGGATGAAGCATCACTAATGAAAGCCAGTGAGCCGACCAGCCAGTGCGCCGGTCAGCGCGCCGGCCGGCTCACTGGTCAACTGGCCGGTGGGCCAATGAATGGGGTGGGCCATGCTCGATCTGCAACGTCTGCGCGCCCTGCACGCCGTCTCCGTGCACGGCACGGTCGGCGCCGCCGCGGCAGCGCTCGGGTACACGCCGTCGGCCGTTTCCCAGCAGATCGCGAAGCTGGAGCGGGAGACCAGGACCGTACTCCTCGAACGGCAGGGGCGCGGCGTGCGGCTCACCGAGCAGGCCGAGCAACTCGCCGCCACAGCACAGGAGTTGCTGGCCATCGTGGAGCGCGCCGAGACCGAGCTGGAGGAGCGGCGCGGGCTGCCCGCCGGGCGGCTGACCGTGGCCGCGTTCGCCTCGGCGGCGCGGGGACTGCTGCCCGGGGTGCTCGCGGATCTCGCGCGGCGGCATCCGGGGCTGGACACCCGCCTCACGGAGGTCGATCCGCACCTCTCCGTCGACCTGGTCGCCAAGGGGGCGGTGGACGTGGCCGTCGCGCACGACTGGGACATCGCGCCGCTGCCGGCCCCTCCGGGGGTGGAGCAGGCGGTGATCGGGGACGACCTGTGCGATCTGCTGGTCCCGGCGGGGCATCCCTTCGCCGGGCGGGAGTCCGTGCGGCGGGAGGATCTGGGGGGTGAGCGGTGGATCTGTCAGCCGCCGGGGCGGGTGTGTCACGACTGGCTCGTCCGGACGCTGCGGGCCGCCGGGTGCGAGCCGGACATCGTGCACCAGGCGGACGAGAACCCGACCCTGGTCGCGCTCGTCGCGGCGGGGCTGGGGGTCGCGCTGATCCCTCGCCTCGGCCGCGGGCCCCTTCCCGACGGTGTGGTGGAGGTGCCGCTCGACCCGATGCCCGTACGACGGCTGTACGCGCTGTGGCGCACGGGGGCGGCTCGGCGGCCGGCCATCGCCGAGACGGTCCGCACGCTTCAGTCCCACTGGCCGTCGGTGTCGGCCCACCACACCTCCTGACGCCCCGCCGGCAAGCCCCAGCGCCCCCAGCCGACACCCTCACCCCAACTTCCGTAGTTCCCCGGAATCCCGGGAACCCGGACCCCCTTCCCTTCGTCCAATCCGCATGCTGTCGGAAGAGTCTCCGCAGTGCGGTGTCGGCCTCGCTGCTGGCTGCGAACGCTGACCACCCTCTCCGCCGCCTGCGGCCGGCAGCACGCCGTCACCGGCGCGCCCCCCTCCAACTGCGCCGGTGACGGCCCCCTCCCGGTTACTGTGCACACCCTTGACTGGAAGAAACTTCCCGGATATTCGTGACTCCTCGGAAGTTTCCTTCATGAGGGAAGGAGCGCACGTGCGCGACTCCAGCACGGGAAGCACCGCACATCGAACGTCCAGGCCTGCCGGATCTTCCACACCTTCCAGACCTTCCAGACGTACGGTTCTCGCCGCCACCGCCGGCGTCACCGCCGCTCTCGCCACCCGCACCAGTGCGTACGCCGCCGATCAGGGGTCCCGCGACCAGGAACTCCGCGCCCTCGTCTCCGGTATGACGCTGGAGGAGAAGGTCGGCCAGCTCTTCGTGATGCGGGTGTACGGCCATTCGGCGACCGCGCCCGACCAGGCCGACATCGACGCCAACCTCAAGGAGATCGGCGTCAGGACCGCCGCCGAGCTGGTCGCCAAGTACCGGGTCGGCGGGATCATCTACTTCGCCTGGGCGCACAACACCCGTGATCCCCACCAGATCGCGGCCCTGTCCAACGGCATCCAGCAGGCGTCCCTCGCCCAGCCCCGCGGGCTGCCCGTCCTCGTCTCCACCGACCAGGAGCACGGGATAGTGGCACGCGTGGGCAAGCCCGCGACGCTGTTCCCGGGCGCGATGGCGCTGGGTGCGGGCGGGTCGCGGGACGACGCCCGCACGGTGGGCCGGATCGCCGGCGCCGAGCTGCACGCGATCGGCATCCGCCAGGACTACTCCCCGGTCGCCGACGTGAACGTCAATCCGGCCAACCCGGTCATCGGCGTACGTTCCTTCGGCGCCGACCCGGACGCGGTGGCCGGCCTGGTGGCTGCCGAGGTGAAGGGCTATCAGCGCTCGGGCGTCGCGGCCACGGCCAAGCACTTCCCCGGCCACGGCGACACGGCCGTCGACAGCCACTTCGGCTTCCCGGTCATCACGCACACCCGCGAGGTGTGGTCGGCCCTCGACGCCGTGCCGTTCCGCGCGGCGATCCGCGCCGGCATCGACTCGATCATGACCGCGCACATCATGGTCCCGGCACTCGACCCGTCCGGCGACCCGGCCACGCTCTCGCACCCGATCCTCACCGGCATCCTGCGCGAGGAACTCGGCTACGACGGGGTCGTGGTGACGGACTCCCTGATGATGGAGGGCGTACGGACGAAGTACGGCGACGACCGCGTCCCCGTCCTCGCGCTGAAGGCCGGCGTCGACCAGCTGCTCAACCCGCCCAACCTGGACGTCGCGTGGAACGCGGTCCTGAAGGCCGTACGCGGCGGTGAGCTGACCGAGGCCCGGCTCGACGAGTCGATCCTGCGCGTCCTGCGCCTCAAGTCGAAGCTGGGCCTGCTCGACGATCCGTTCGTCACCGGCTCCGGCGTCGACCGCGCGGTCGGAACTCCGGCACATCTCAGGACCGCCGACCAGATCGCGGACCGCACCACCACCTTGCTGGTCAACAAGGAGGGCCTGCTGCCGCTGTCCCGGCGGCACACCCCGAAGGTGCTGGTCGTGGGCGCCGACCCGGCCTCGCCCTCCCTCTCCGACGGACCGCCCACCACCGTCCTCGCCGGCGCCCTCACCGAGCTGGGCTTCACGGCCACGGCCCTGTCCACCGGCACCGCACCCTCGACGGCGACGATCGCCAAGGCGGTCGCGGCGGCGCGGGACGCCGACGCCGTGGTCGTCGGGACGTACAACGTGACGGCGACCGGTTCCCAGAAGACCCTCGTCGACCAGCTCGTCGCCACCGGCGTCCCGGTGATCGCGATCGCCATCCGCAACCCGTACGACGTGGCCCAGCTCCCGGGCGTGGGCGCCTGCCTGGCCGCGTACTCCTGGACGGACGTCGAACTGCGCGCGGCCGCCCGGGTGATCGCGGGCCGCAGGCACCCGCGGGGCACCCTGCCGGTGCCGGTACAGCGGGCGGACGACCCGGCACAGGTGCTGTATCCGATCGGGTACGGCCTGACGTACTAGCCGTACGCCGCACACCCGGCGGACCACCCCCAAGTGGCCCAAAGCACCCCACACGTCTGGCGTGTGCCCGCTGTCGCGGGTCACGCTGGGCGGGGGTATCGGGGGGAAGCCATGCGAGCAGGCGCGTTGGGCCGGCGTTCCGTTGGAGCGGTGTGCGCGCTGCTGCTCGCCGTGGTGGTGCTCGCCGGGTGCCAGCGCTGGTCCGGCTCCGACTCCGATTCCGGGAACGGTGAGCCGAGCGCGAGCGCGACGTCGACGCGTCCCTCCGGCTACGGGGTGGAGTTCCTCGCCGTCGACGAGTGCAGCTCCTTCGGGACGACCAGCTTCACGGAGGTGCCCTGCACCAGTGAACGGGCGGCCGCCCGGGTGACCGCCCGCTACGACGGCAAGGTGGCCGACGGCCCGTCCTGCCCCGCGACCACGGACTTCGTCCTGCACATCAGCGAGACGCGGCCCGCCTCCGACGAGGACGGCGACGGCGCGGTCCCGCAGGGCTACGCCTGCATGCGCAAGCTCGAACCCCCGCACCCCGGCGACCCGGGCGGCGGCGGGGGCCCCCGCACCATCGTGGGCGACTGCGTCTACGGCTCGGGCGGAGGCCAGGTCCGCGAGACGGCGTGCGACGGCAAGGGCAAGAAGCCCCCGGAGTACAAGGTGACCTCCGCGGTCACCGCCCGGTCGAAGTGCCCGGCCTCCACGGCCCTGTACGTCCAGCTGGGCGGCACAAAACCGGTGGGCTGCGCCCGGCCCGTGTGACGCGGATGGCCTACCTCTAGGTGCGGCATATGCCAGGGGCGCGGATTCTGGCGGAGATCCCTGGGCGTGAGTGTGAGAGAGACGGAGGAAGCGTTGTGGCACCTCTGACTCGGATTCCGCTGGACGGTGGGGGCTGCGTACTGGTCGAGGCACCCGCTGGGCTCGAAGGGCCGGTGAAGGCCGGCCGCATCAGCGATGCCGTTCACGAACTGCCGGGGACTCTGCAAGCGGCCCTGGAGCCGATCACGGAAACGGCCCGCGCCACGCTCGACCAGCTGCGCAAGGCTCGCCCCGACGAGATCGTGGTCGAGTTCGGCGTCGACCTCGCGGTCGAGGCCGGAGCCGTGATCACCAAGAGCGCGGCCACGGGTCATCTGCGGGTGACGGTGTCGTGGAAGAAGGACGGCTCCGGTCACCCGGCTCAGTCGGCCGAGGGTTCGGGCTGATCCCGTGGACAGCGCGGACAGCGTGGACAGCGCAGAGACGGAACTGCCCCCGGCGGTGGCCCAGCTCCTCGGACCGGACGGGAGAGTGGCCGGCGCCGGCTTCCTGGTGGCCGAGGACGTCCTGGTCACCTGCGCGCACGTCGTCCTGGCGGCGGGGGGTGGGCCCGGCGAGCGGGTAGGGCTGGCCTTCCCCCATGCGGACCGTGCGGACGGGGTGGAAGGGGTGGAAGGGGTGGAAGGGCAGGTCCTGAACGGCGATCAGTGGCGGGCCCCTGAGGACGAGGACGTGGCCTTCATCCGGTTGAGCGGTACGCCGGCGGGCATGAGGGCGCTGCCGCTGGGCTCCGCGGAGGGCTGCCGGGGTCACGAGGTGCGGTCGTTCGGGTTCCCCGCGCAGGCTCCGCCGGGCGGCCACTTCGGCTTCGGGGTGGCCGGGGATCTGCTGCCGGGCTCACAGGGCAGAGGCGCGCATCTGCAGCTGACCGCCGCGAACGACCTCACCACCGGGTTCAGTGGCGGGCCTGTCCTCGATGAGGTGACCGGCCTGGTCATCGGCATGCTGACCGAGATCACCGCCCCTGATCAGTACGGGAAAGGGCAGGACATCGCGTACGTCACTCCGACGCAGGTCCTGCGGCAGATCATGCCGGAGCTGGCCGCGCGGGAGGTGTGTCCCTACCGGGGGCTGGAGCCGTTCACGGCTGAGCATGCCCGGTGGTTCGAAGGGCGGAAGGACGCGGTACGGCAGGTCATGGCGAACCTGGCCCAGCAGCGGCAGCTGACGGTGCTGCTCGGGCCGTCCGGGTCGGGGAAGTCGTCCCTGATCCAGGCGGGTGTGCTGTGCGCGCTGGCGGCGGGGGAACTGCCGGGCAGTGACCGGTGGCTGCCCGTGGTGGCCCGGCCGAGGCAGGATCTGCTCGCCGAGATCGAGCGTGCCGGACTGCCCGGGGCGACGAGTGACGGAATCACGACAGCGGTCAACCGCAGGCTGGGCGGAGAGGGCGACTACCAGCGCGTCCTGCTGGTCATCGACCAGTTCGAAGAGCTCCTGGTGCAGGGCACCGACGGCCGGCTGCGGGACCTCCTGGCCGTGATCGACGAGATCACCACGGTCACCGACGTCTACACCAAGCTCAGCGTGATCATGGTCATGCGCGACGACTTCTATCCCCAACTGGCCGCCCTGGCACCCAGGTTGCTGGAAGCCGCGATGCCAGGACTCCTCAACGTACCGGGCACCCTGAGCCAGCAGGACCTGCACGACATCATCACCCTGCCCGCCCAGGACGTGGGCCTCCGCTTCCAGCCCGGGCTGCCCGAGCAGATCATCAACGACGTCCTGGCCATCACCCCCGAAGCGGCCCTCACCGGCCAGGCGCCCGTCACCGTGCTGCCCCTGCTGGAGATGACGCTCAGCCAGCTGTGGCTCCGGCGGAAGGACGGGTACCTCACGCATGAGGCGTACCGGCGCATCGGAGCGGTCAGCGGGAGCGTGACCACGTGGTGCGACAGTGCCCTCGGCGAGCTGTCCGAGGAGCAACGGCTCATCGCCCGGCGGACGCTGACCTCCCTGGTGCACCCCGCCGACCCCAGCCACCACATCACCGCCGTCCGGGCGCAGGTTCCCTTGGACGAACTGCGCGACCTGGCAGCCAGTCCGGGCGGCCCCAGCGGTCCCGGCGGTGAGAAGACGGCCGTCGACGACGTCATCGCCGCCCTCGCGCGCCATCGCATCATCACCACCCAGACGCTTGGCACGCCCCAAAACCCCGACGCCCCTCCCGGGGAACCGGTGGCCGAGCTGATTCATGAGGCACTCATCCGTGACTGGGGCGCACTGCGCAAGTGGGTCGACCAGGACCACCGTTTCCATGAATGGCTCAACCACACCCACGGACGACGTGCCCGCTGGGCCGAGGAGAAGCAGCCGGGAGACCTGCTCGGCGGATCGGCACTCGCGGAAGGCATCGAGTGGTCACGGAAACGGCGGCTGCCGGCCGACATCGCGGCGTTTCTCGCTGCGAGCAAGGAGCGCCAGCAGGCTGCCGCTCGGCGCAGCAGGCGCGTGATCGCGGTCCTCGCTTCGCTGTTGGTGCTCGCGCTCCTGGCCGGAGCGGGTGCCGTCTGGCAGTGGCGGACGGCTCGCGGTGAGAGGCAGGCGGCGCTGTCGCGGCAGCTGGCCGCCCAGTCCTACACGCTCATCACGACGAACCCCGAACTCGCCTCATTGCTGGCCGTCCAGGCATACCGCACCAGCCCCACTCCCGAATCCAAGGCGATCCTGCAAACCGTCGCAGGCCTCCCACTTCATCGGCGCCTGACGGGTCACGCCTACTCGGTGAGTTCGGTGGCGTTCAGCCCCGACGGCCACACCCTCGCTACCGGCAGCGGCGACCGCACCGTGCGACTGTGGGACGTGACCACCGGAAAAACCCGCACAACCCTGACCGGCCACACCAACGCCGTGGAGGCAGTGGCGTTCAGCCCCGACGGCCACACCCTCGCCACCGGCAGCGACGACCACACCGTGCGACTGTGGGACGTGACCACCGGAAAAACCCGCACAACCCTGACCGGCCACACCGACTGGGTGAGTTCGGTGGCATTCAGCCCGGACGGCCGCACCCTCGCCACCGGCAGCTCCGACCGCACCGCACGACTGTGGGACCCGACGACTGGAAAGACCCGTACCACCCTGACCGGCCACACCGACTCGGTGAGTTCGGTGGCATTCAGCCCCGACGGCCACACCCTCGCCACCGGCAGCTCCGACCACACCGCACGACTGTGGGACCCGACGACTGGAAAGACCCGTACCACCCTGACCGGCCACACCGACTCGGTGAGTTCGGTGGCTTTCAGCCCCGACGGCCACACCCTCGCCACCGGCAGTTGGGACTACCAGGCGCGGTTGTGGGACGTGGCCACCGGAAAGACCCGCACAGTCCTGAGTGGACATGCCAATTCGGTGGAGTCGGTGGCGTTCAGCCCGGACGGTCACACACTCGCCACCGCCAGCACTGATCACACCGTGCGACTGTGGGACGTGACCACCGGTGCGATCCGCACCACCCTGATGGGGCACACCGACGAGGTGTGGTCGGCGGCGTTCAGCCCCGACGGCCACACCCTCGCCACCGGCAGCGCCGACCGTACCGCGAGGCTGTGGAATGTGACCACCGACGCGATTCGCGCCACCCTGGCGGGGCACGACCAGGTGTTTTCCGTGGCATACAGCCCCGACGGCCGCACACTCGCCGCCGGCAGCGCCGACAACACCGTGCGACTGTGGGACGTGACCACCGGGAAGCCCCGAACAACCCTGACCGGCCACACCAACTGGGTGTGGTCGGCGGCGTTCAGCCCCGACGGCCACACCCTCGCCACCGCCAGCGCCGACTACACCGTGCGACTGTGGGACATATCCACCGGTAAGACCCGCACCACCCTGACCGGCCACACCGACCAGGTGTATTCGGCAGTGTTCAGCCCGGACGGCCACACCCTCGCCACCGCCAGCGCCGACAAGACCGTGCGACTGTGGGACGTGACCACCGGGAAGGTCCGCGCAACCTTGACCGGCCACGCCGACGAGGTGTGGTCGGCGGCGTTCAGCCCCGACGGCCACACCCTCGCCACCGGCAGCGCCGACAACACTGTGCGACTGTGGGACATATCCACCGGCAAGACCCGCACCACCCTGACCGGCCACACCAACGCCGTGCAGGCGGTGGCTTACAGCCCCGACGGCCACACCCTCGCCACCGGCAGCGACGACTACACCGTGCGACTGTGGGACATATCCACCGGCAAGACCCGCACAACCCTGACCGGCCACACCGACCAGGTATCTGACGTGGCGTTCAGCCCCGACGGCCACACCCTCGCCACCGGCAGCCAGGACTCCACCGTGAGGCTGTGGAATGCGGACACCGGTGAACCACAGAGGACCATGCTCGGGCACACCGACTGGGTGTATGCGGTGGCGTTCAGCCCGGACGGCCGCACCCTCGCCACCGGCAGCGCCGACCACACCGTGAGGCTGTGGAACGCCGTACTCCCCAAACCGGCCTCAGCGATCCAGAAGTTGTGCCATACCGTCAACCGCGATCTGACCCCGCCGGAACGAACGGCGTACCTGCGGGGCCAGTCGGTGGGCCACGTGTGCCCGTCACGCTGATGTTCAGCGCTACGGACGCAACCCCGGCTCCCGCTCCACGTCCCGCACATCCAACTTGGCGTCGAACTTCGCCAACGGCTTCGCCGCCGACGGGTCCGACTTGACCGCGGACGATGCAACCCCCGCCCACTCCAGAATCCGCGCCGTAGCCAGCGCCTTCTCATCGGCGACGAGTCCCGCGACATTGGCGCCGTGGTTCAGGCCCGGCGCCGTGAAGACGTACGAGTCGCGCGCCCCCGAGCCGAGGCGGAAGCGCTCCGCGCCCCACGGGTCGTTCTGGCCGTAGACGTACAGCATGTGGTGGGCGTGGTGGCGGACCCAGGAGTCCACGTCACGCATCACACCCGGCTGCCACCGCGTCGGAATCGAGCTCGGTACGAAGTTCCGCGGCGGCTGGTAGCCGTAGCGGACGTACTGCTTCTCGATGTACGGGAAGTGGATCGTCGGCGCGCCCAGTTGGGTGGCCGCCTGGTAGTAGTACGGCGTGTACGGCTCCAGGCCCTGGTCGGTGTAGGCGGAGAAGCCGGAGATGGTGTCCACCGAGTCCCAGATGTCCTGGTCGCTCGCGGTCGCCGCGTCCGCCGGGATCGCATCGCAGTCCGAGAGCAGGCTGTACTGCCAGAAGCCCCACACGTAGTCGAGCACGACCGCCTCGTACGCCTTGTCGAGGCTGCCGACCGTGGTGAACGTGAAGCCGTTGTCGGCCGCGTACGCCTCGTACTTCTTCTCCAGCGGTTCGCGGCGCACCAGCGCCTCGCGCTGCACGGCGTTCAGCTTGTCGCGGCACTCCTTGGTGCCGACGGTCGTGAAGAAGCGGTCGTACGCCGAGTCCTCGTCGTTCACCACGTCGTTGGGGGCGACGTACGCGACGACGCCGTCCATGTCACGCGGGTAGAAGCGCTCGTAGTAGGTGGCGGTCATGCCGCCCTTGGAGCCGCCCGTGGACAGCCACTTCTGGCCGTAGATCGGCTTGAGGGCCTCGAAGATACGGTGCTGGTCGCTCGCCGCCTGCCAGATGTCGAGCTTGGACCAGTCGGCCGGGTCGGGCCGGGACGGAGTGAAGAAGCGGTACTCCATCGCGACCTGGTTGCCGTCCACGATCTGGGTCGGCTCGCGGCGGCCGGGGTTCGTGGAGACGCTGTAGCCGCTGGTGTAGAAGACCGTCGGGCGCGAGGTGTCCTTGTGCAGCACGGTGATCCGCTGCTGGAACGTGCCCTTGGACGGGTGCCGGTGGTCGATCGGCTGGGTGTAGTTGAGGACGAAGAACCGGTAGCCGGTGTACGGCTTCTCCTGGACCAGGCTCATGCCCGGTATCGCGAGGAGCCGGTCCTTGATGTCGACGTCGGTGGAAGCCGTGGTACCCGTGGCCTCCGGCTGGGCGGCGGTGGCCGCCCCGGCCGTGCTCAGTGTGCCTATGAGCACCGTGAGCGCCAGCAGCCATCTGAGCGGCTTGCGCATGCACCCTCCCCTGGGAATACGCAGATGTCCGCCGGAACCTAGCGGAGCAACTCCCGTGACACCAGGGGTGTTTGAGCAAACCTGTGGGTTTGCGGTGAGGTACCTGAGAAACCGGCCGGGCGGCGACCCGGTCCCGCCGGCTCAGCCTCGGTCCCGCCGGCTCAGCAGAGGATCCAGCCCGAGTCCACCGAACCCGAGCCGACCGAGCCCTTGATCCGGACGCAGCGGTGGCCCACGTGCACGGTCACCGGGCCCGCGTGGTGCGCGAACTGCCCCCTGTCGACCACCGGCCGGCCGCCGCGCGCCTGCACGCTGACGGACATCGACTTACGGACCCCGTGCGTCTTGGGGAAGGTCACCGCGCAGACGTAACCGCTGCGCTTGAAGACCTGCACGGATCCGGTCGAGAAGGGCAGCGTACGGACCTTGCGGCCCGAGCAGTACGAGGTGGCCGCCTGCGCGCTGCCGGGACTCGCGAGCGCGAGCAGCCCGGAGGCGGTCAGCACGGTCACACCGAGCGCCAACCATCGGCGTATCGCACCACTGTCCACTGTCGTCCCTCCCGCAGCAATCAGCGTACTGGTGTACGGACGCACGACGTACACCGGATGGTTGCGCGCCCCGGGACTCACCCAGGAGAGGTTTTCCTCGGGTTTGGGGCAACCTCACCCGTTTATCCGGTGTCCAACTGGTCAGAAAGGGAAAGGCGGTAGTCCATGTCACGCATGATTCCTTCACGCACGACCGGTCGTGCCCTCGTCGCCGCGGCGCTCCTGCTGACCGCGGGCGCCTCCGTACCGGCCGTCGCCGGCTCCACCACCCCGCCACCGGCCCGCAGCGGGAGCAACGGTCCCGCCTACGACCGGGTGGCCGACTTCTACGGCGCCTACATCGACGCGGTGACCGACTCGGGATCCGGCCACCTCGACACCCAGCTGCGCGCGTTCTACCTGACCTCCGGCCTCCGCTCGCGCCTGACCACCTGGGAGAACCGCGAGCACGCCGACGGCGTCCTGCGCGCCCAGGACGTGCCGCGCGCCTGGAAGGTGACGGCAGGCGACAGCGGCATGGGCCACACCTGGTCGACGGTCCGCCTGACCTGGGGCTCCGCGAAGCATCCGACGTACACCTATCTGACGGTGCAGTCGGATCTCGCGACGAAGAAGATCTCCGACATCAAGCAGAAAAGCTGACCGAGCGGAAGATCACGTCGAAGAGCCGATCAGACAGCGGAGCTGACCGGCTCCCCGATGAACGTGCGCCACAACTCGGCGTACATTCCCCCGAGTTGAATCAGCTCAGCGTGCGTACCGTCCTCCGCCACCCGGCCGTGGTCCATGACCACGACCCGGTCCGCACGGGCGGCCGTCGTCAGGCGGTGGGCGACCACCAGGGTCGTACGGCGGCCGGCCAGGCGATCGGTGGCCTGGTTGACCAGGGCCTCCGTGGCCAGGTCCAGGGCCGCCGTCGCCTCGTCGAGGAGCAGCACGTCCGGGTCGACGAGTTCGGCGCGGGCCAGGGCGATCAGCTGGCGCTGGCCCGCGGAGAGGTTGCGGCCGCGTTCGGCGACCTCGTGGAGGTAGCCGCCGTCGAGCGTGGCGATCATGTCGTGCGCGCCGACCGCGCGGGCCGCGGCCTCCACCTCGGCGTCGGTGGCGTCGGGGCGGCCGTAGGCGATGGCGTCGCGGACCGTGCCCTGGAAGAGGTACGCCTCCTGGGGGACGACGCCGAGCCGGTGGCGGTAGGAGGTGATGTCGAGGTCGCGCAGGTCCATGCCGTCGACCGTGACCTGCCCGCCCGTCGGGTCGTAGAACCGGGCGACCAGTTTCACCAGGGTCGACTTGCCCGCGCCGGTCTCGCCGACGAAGGCGACGGTCTGCCCGGCGGGGATGCTCAGCGAGACCCCGCTCAACGCCTCCTCGTCGTCCCCGTACGCGAAGTCGACGTCCTCGAAGGCGATGTCGCCCCGCAGGGAGAGGACTTCGAGGGGCTCGTCGGCGGCCTTCGTCGAGGTCGGCTCCTGGAGCAGCTCCTGGATCCTGCCCAGCGAGACCGTCGCCTGCTGGTAGCCGTCGAAGACCTGTGAGAGCTGCTGCACGGGCGCGAAGAACAGGTCGATGTAGAGGAGGTAGGCGACCAGCGCGCCGGTCGTCAGGGTGCCCGCGTCGACCCGGTGCGCGCCGACGATCAGGACGGCCGCCGCGGCCACCGACGACAGCAGCTGCACGAACGGGAAGTAGATGGATATCAGCCACTGCCCGCGGATGCGTGCCTGGCGGTAGCTGTCGCTGCCCTCCGCGAACCGCCGCACGCCCGAGCGCTCGCGCCGGAACGCCTGGAGGATCAGCAGCCCGGACACCGACTCCTGGAGGTCGGCGTTGACCACCGAGACCCGCTCGCGGGCGAGTTCGTACGCCTTCACGCTCGCCCGGCGGAAGAAGAACGTGCCGATGATCAGCGGCGGCAGCGTCACGAAGACGACCAGCGCCAGCTGTACGTCGATCACCAGCAGGGCGACCATGATGCCGAAGAAGGTGACGACGGAGACGAAGGCCGTGACCAGACCGGTCTGGAGGAACGTCGACAGGGCGTCGACGTCGGTCGTCATCCGGGTCATGATCCGGCCCGTCAACTCCCGCTCGTAGTAGTCGAGTCCGAGGCGCTGGAGCTGGGCGAAGATCTTCAGGCGGAGCGAGTAGAGGACCCGCTCGCCGGTCCGTCCCGTCATCCGCGTCTCGCCGATCTGCGCCGCCCACTGGACGAGCACGGTGACCAGCGCGAGCCCGGCAGCGGCCCACACCGCGCCGAGCGCCATGCGGGAGACGCCCTGGTCGATGCCGTGCCGGATCAGCACGGGCAGCAGCAGGCTCATGCCCGCGTCGACGGCGACGAGCCCGAGGCTGATGAGCAGCACGGCCCCGAAGCCGCGCAGCAGCCGCCGCAGTCCGTACGACTCCTCGGGCGTGACCGCGCGTGCCTCGTCGATGCCCGGGGTGTCGGTCGCCGGGGGCAACGCCTCGACCTGGGCGAGGAGTTCGGGGGTGGCGGGCATCCCGGCGAGCGCGTCGTCCTTGGGCTCGCGATCGCCGGTCCACAGGTGCGGAGTGACACCGCGTTCGGCGTCGAACTCGGCGTCCAGCTCGTCCCGTACGGAGGTGTCCTCCTGCGGTGCCGTGGGCAGGGCGTGTCCCGGGGAGACGCCGCCCAGCTCGTCGGGGTCGGTGAGCAGCCGCCGGTACAGGGCGGAGCGCTCCTGGAGCTCCTCGTGCGTACCGATGTCGGCGAGCCGGCCGCCGTCGAGCACGGCGATGCGGTCGGCGAGGTTGAGCGTGGAGCGCCGGTGGGCGATCAGCAGGGTGGTCCGGCCCTCCATGACCTGCCCCAGCGCCTCGTGGATCTCGTGCTCGACGCGGGCGTCCACGGCGGAGGTGGCGTCGTCGAGGACGAGCAGGCGCGGGTCGGTGAGGATGGCGCGGGCGAGCGCGACGCGCTGCCGCTGGCCGCCGGAGAGGGTGAGGCCGTGCTCGCCGACCTTGGTGTCGTACCCCTTCGGCAGCTCGGCGATGAAACGGTCCGCCTGGGCGGCGCGGGCCGCGGTCTCGATCTCCTCCTGGGTGGCGTCCGGGCGGCCGTACGCGATGTTGGAGCGCACGGTGTCGGAGAAGAGGAAGGAGTCCTCGGGGACGAGCCCGATCGCGGCGCGCAGCGACTCCTGCGTCAGCTCGCGGACGTCGTGGCCGCCGATGAGGACGGCGCCGTGCGTGACGTCGTAGAAGCGGGGCAGCAGGAGCGAGACGGTCGACTTGCCGGAGCCGGAGGAGCCGACGACGGCGAGGGTCTCGCCGGGCCGGATCTCGAACGACAGCCCGTCCAGCACGGGCCGCCCCTCCTCGTATCCGAACGACACGTCGTCGAACTCGACGGTCGCGGGCGCGTCGGCGGGCAGGGTCTTCGTCCCGTCCTCGATCGACGGCTCGGTGTCGATCAGCTCCAGCACCCGCTCGGCACCGGCGCGGGCCTGCTGCCCGACGGTGAGGACGACGGCCAGCATGCGTACGGGTCCGACGAGCTGGGAGAGATAGGTGGAGAACGCCACGAACGTACCGAGCGTGACCTGCCCGCGCACGGCGAGCCAGCCGCCCAGGGCGAGCATCGCGACCTGGCCGAGGGCGGGGACGGCCTGGAGGGCCGGGGTGTACTTGGCGTTGAGGCGGATCGTCCGCAGCCGTCCGGCGAAGAGCCTGCGCCCGACCTCCCGGAGCTTCCCGGTCTCCTGGTCCTCCTGTCCGAAGCCCTTGACCACGCGTACGCCGCTGACGGCGCCGTCGACCACACCGGCGACCGCGGCGGCCTGGGCCTGCGCGTACCAGGTGGCGGGGTGCAGCTTGGAGCGGCTGCGCTTGGCGACGAACCAGAGGGCGGGGGCGACGGCGAGCGCGACCAGGGTGAGCGGCAGGGACAGCCAGGCCATGATCCCGAGGGAGATCAGGAAGAGAAGGACGTTCCCGATGGTCATCGGGAGCATGAAGAGCAGGCCCTGGATCAGCTGGAGGTCGCTGGTGGCGCGGCCGACGACCTGGCCGGTGGACAGCTCGTCCTGGCGGCGGCCGTCGAGGCGGGTGATCGTCTCGTACATCTCGGTACGGAGATCGTGCTGGACGTCGAGGGCGAGCCGGCCGCCGTGGTAGCGGCGGATGTAGGTGAGGCCGTAGACGAGGACGGCGGCGCCTATCAGGGCGCCCGCCCAGGGGGCCATGCCCCTGGTGTGGTTCCCCACGACGTCGTCGATGATCACCTTGGTGATCAGCGGGACCAGCGCCAGGACGGCCATACCGGCCAGCGAGGACCCGAGCGCGAGGACGACGTCCTTCGGGTACCGCCACGCGTACCCGGCAAGGCGCCGTGCCCAGCCGGCACCTTCGTCCGGCCCGGCCAGGCCCCGCTTTTCCCCCTGTTGCGCTGCCACGCCGGTCCTCCCGTAGATCCTTGTCCGCCGGAAGACACCAACGCCGAGGGAAGCGGATTTCATCCCTCCGCAACAAAGAAGGGGGATGTGCGGGGGAGCCCCGTACGCGCCGGACCCGCGCTTCCACGGGGGAAGGGCGGGCCCGGCGCCGTTCTCAGGTCACGGCAGGCGCGCGGTGAGGCGGTAGAACCGGGTCGTCTGTACGGCGTTCTGGTTGTCGTCGCTGACCAGGAGCAGGCTCAGGCGGCCGTGCGCGGTGCCCGTGACCGCGAGCCCCTCGATGTTGTCGAGGAGCGGATTGGGCTGGGGCTGCTTGGCGGTGGCTCCGAGGGACGGGCAGTCGGCGATGTCGGCGAGGAGGGTCTTGCGGGCGAGCCGTACACCGTCCTGGCCGGTCAGGTTCTCGATGCCGCTGGTGTCGGTGGCGTGGCGGAGGTCGGCCACGTACAGCCGGACCGTGTTGCCGACGCCGGAGGTGAAGCCGCGCTCCAGGACGAGGAGGCGGCCGTCGGGGGTCGCGGCGACCTCGGGGACACCGAGCCCGGCGTCGGTGCGGTAGGCGTACTGGGCGGCGAGTTCGAAGTGCCCGCCCTTCCGCTCCCAGGTCTGGAGGCGGACGATGCCGGTGCTGTCGCCGGAGATCGCGTACTCCATCGAGGCGAGCAGGGTGTGCCCGCCGGGCAGCAGGGTCAGGCCCTCGAAGGTCTGGTTCGAGGTGGCGCGGCCCGCCGGGGCGACCTTGAGCGCGTCCGGCACGGGGAGGCGGTCGAGGATGAGGCCGTCGCGGGAGTAGCGGCGTATGGACGGCTCGGTCTCGGAAGTGACCAGGCGGGTGCCGTCGCGGTCGACGACCAGCCCTTCGGAGTCGAGGGCGGCGCCGTTCTCGTCGGCGAGCGGGACGACGCTCGTGGGCTGAAGCGTGGTGCGGTCCAGAGTGAAGAGCGAGGACCGGTCGGAGAGCGCGGCCAGCTGCCCGTCGCGGTCCACGGCGAGCGCGGAGAGGTTGCCGACGAACGTGCCCTCGTACGTCGTCTTGTCGAGCGCGTCGGAGAAGCTCTGGAGGGAGACTGCGGGCGAACAGGCGTTGCTGGTACCGGTGTTGGCGCTGGCGGGCCCGGCGGCGGTCAGGGTGGTGGCCGCCGCCAGGCCGGCGGTGACGGTGGCGAGTACGGTTCTCAGGCGCATGCGGTCACGCTAGGACGCGTCGATGGCCCGGGGGCGGACTCGCCGTGAATCACAGGGAGTTCAGCGCTGAGCGGCCCCGGGTCAGTCGGTCGGCACGGCCGGGAACGCCTCGCGCGGGGTGCTCGTCGGCGTGTACCGCTGGACACTCGTGGTCACCGGCACGAGGTCCTTGTGGATGGCCTTGGCCACGCCCTGGATGGTGGCGACGCCGTAGTCCATGGTGCTGTTCCCGTGGGTGAGCACGGAGATCATGTAGTCGTGGCCGCCGCCGTTGAAGGTGCCGAGGCTGTGCACCCGCCAGCCGTGCGTGGACCGCGACAGCCAGCCGTTCTTGACGTGCACGGCCACCGAGGAGGGCGCCCCCGCCGGCGTACCCCAGCGCTGCGAGGAGATGACCTTGCCCATCAGCTTCAGGATGTACGCGCGGGAGTTGTCGCTCAGCACGGAATTCTTGGCCGTGACGAGGGCGAGCAGCTTCTGCTCGTCGCGGACGGTGATCTGGGTGAGACCCCAGTAGCCGCCCGTGCCCGGCACGGTCTGGGTCATCCCGGCCGCGGTCAGGAAGCCCTTGATCTTGGTCATGCCGAGCTGCTTCCACAGGGTGGTGGTCGCGCTGTTGTCGGACTTGGTGATCATGGCGGTGGCGAGGGTGGTCTCGCGGTCCGTGAGATACCGGTTGTGCTTCTTGGCGTCCCACAGCAGCGTGGCGAGAACGGTCACCTTGACGACGCTCGCCGAGTCGAAGGCGGTGCTGCTCCGCAGGGTGCACCGGGTGTTGGTGCTGCGGTCGTAGAGGCCGACCGCGATCGTGCCGGTGCGGTTCGCGAGCGCCGCGGTGATGTCCTTCTGCAGCTTGGCGGCCAGCCCCGCCTTGTCCGACGTACAGCTGACCTGCGGTGCCGTCGCGGCGGCGGGCGCCGCGGCCACCGCGAACGGCACGATCACGCCGGCACCGAGGCTCGCTGCGAGCACACGGGTACCCCGGGATATCCGGTGAGTCATGGAGGCTTCCCATCCCCTTGAACCGATACGAGCGCGCCACGGGCGCACTCGCCACAGTTGACTCACAGGGGTGGCCGAAAGTTGTACGTGTGTTCCCAGGACGGGGGTTCCGCTCGCGGAGCGGTGCACGGGCCGCCGTTCTCTTACCCGTATCTCATCCATCCACAGCCTGCGCCCAGGCAGGGCACAGCCCGCGCCCATCGGCCGTCTGCATGGTGCACTGGTGACATCTGCCACCGACCCACTGTCCCCGGCCCCCGTTCCCACCGTGGCCCCCGGCGCACCGGCCGCCGAGCCGCCCGAGGGGCCGTCCCCCACACCCGCCGCACCACGCTGGTCGCTCCCCGCGCTGATCGCGATTCTGGTGCTGGCCGCGGCGCTGTACTCCTGGAACCTCTCCTCGTCCAGCCTGAACAGCTTCTACAGCTCGGCCGTGTTCAGCGGTACGCAGAGCTGGAAGGCCTGGTTCTTCGGCTCGCTCGACGCGGGCAACTTCATCACGGTCGACAAGCCGCCGTTCGCGCTCATGATCATGGGTCTGTTCTGCCGGGTCTTCGGTTTCGGCACCTGGCAGATGATGGCGCCGATGATCGCGGCCGCGCTCGGCACGATCTGGATCCTGCACTCCTCGGTGAAGCGGGTCTTCGGCCACGCGGCGGCGACGGTCGCCGCGCTCGTCCTCGCGCTGACCCCGATCACCGTCGCCATCAACCGTGACAACAACCCGGACACCCTGCTCGTCCTGCTGATGGTCGCGGGCGCCGCCCTGGGTCTGCGGGCCACCCGTGACGGCAAGTTGCTGCCGCTGCTCGGCTCGGCGGTGTGCTTCGGGCTCGCCTTCAACACCAAGATGCTCCAGGGCTACATCGCGCTGCCCGCCGTCTTCGCCGTGTACCTGCTGGCGTCCGAGCTGGGCTGGGCGAAGAAGGCCCGCAACCTGCTGCTCGCGGCCGTCGCCCTGGCGGTCTCCAGCTTCTGGTGGGCCGCGGCCGTCTCGCTGGTGCCCGCCGACGACCGCCCCTACATCGGCGGTTCGACGGACGGCTCCGCCTGGGACCTGATCATGGGCTACAACGGCCTGGGCCGGGTCCTCGGCGGCGAGGGCAACGGCGGAGGCGGCGGGGGTGGCGGCGGCACCTTCGCCGGTACCGCGGGCCTCGGCCGGATGTTCAACGAGATCCTCGGCGGCCAGATCTCCTGGCTGCTCCCCTTCGCGGGCATCGCCCTCGTCGGCGGCCTGGTGCTGTGCGGCCGTGCCCCGCGCACCGACCTGACGCGCGCCGCGCTGGTGCTGTGGGGCGGCTGGACCGTGCTGCACTTCCTGACGTTCAGCATGGCCGAGGGCACCATGCACCCGTACTACACGACCGCGCTCGCCCCCGGCATCGCGGTCCTCACCGGCGCGGGTGGCGTGATGCTCCTTCGCGCCTTCCGCGGCGGTGACGTGCGCTGGTCCTGGGTGCTGCCCGCCGGACTCGCGGTCACCGGCGTCTGGGCGGTCGTGCTGCTGCGCCGGGCCTCCGGCTGGAACAGCTGGCTGTGGCCGGCCATCGCGGTGGTCATGGTGCTGGCGATCGTGGGCCTGTTCGTCTTCCGCTCCGGCAACCGGGGCCGGCTGCTCACCGCGTCCATCGCGGCGGCGGTCGTGGCCGCGCTCGCCGGCCCGACGGCGTACGCCGTGACACCGGCCGCGTCCAGCGGCTCGGGCGGCGGCATGGGCGGCTCCAACCCGACGGCGGGACCGTCCACCGGCGGCGGCATGGGCGGCGGCCCCGGCGGCAACCGGGGCGGCTTCGGCGGAGGCAACGGCGCTCCCGGCGGCACCCAGCAGGGCGGCGGCCAGGCGAGCGGTGAGATGCCCGGCGGTGGCGAGGCCCCCGGCGGGATGACGCCCGGTGGCGGCGGCACCGGTGAGCTGCCGCAGGGCGGGGCGCCGAGCGGCGCACCCAGCGGCGCGCCCAGCGGCCAGCAGGGCGGCACCAACGGGGAGTTCCCCGGCGGTGGCACGGCTCCCGGCGGCGAGAGCGGTACGGCCCCGGGCGGTACCGGCGGCACGGGCGGTCCCGGCGCAGGCGGTGGCAACATGGGCGGCGGTGGCATGGGCGGCAGCACCAGCGCCGCGCTGGTCTCGTACCTGGAGAAGCACCAGGACGGCGCCACCTGGCTGCTCGCGGTGTCCAACTCGCAGAGCGCGGGCCAGCTGATCCTCAGCACCCACAAGCCCGTCATCTCCATGTGGGGCTTCACCGGCTCCGACAAGGCGATGACGCTCGCCAAGCTCAAGGAGCTGGTGAAGAAGGGCGAGTTGCACTACATCCAGCTCGGCGGCGGGGGCATGGGCGGCAACAGCACCCTCAACTCGCAGATCACCGCCTGGGTGGAGAAGAACGCCACGGCGGTGAAGGCGAGCGCGTACGACAAGTCCGCTTCCTCGTCGACCAGTTCGAGCTCCAGTTCCAGCTCCACCTCGACGCTCTACCGGCTGGACCCGTCGGACGTCAGCTGACGCGGCGCAGGTAAACGGCCAACGGCCCCCGACCACCCGGTCGGGGGCCGTTTTGGTATATCAACTCGCGTAGACACAGGGCGATTTGCCGGTTCAGGACATCTGATGGACACGTTCAATTTATTTACAGGTACACATGTCCATGTCACGCTCCCGGTTATCCGCTTCATTCAACCCGCGTAGAACGGACACCCCCGATGCCCGCCACGCACATACGCCGCTGGAAAACGCTGGCGCTGACCACCTCCGCGGTGCTCGTCGGCCTCACCATGCCGGCGGTGACCGCGACCCCCGCGAGCGCCACGACGACCTCGTACGACAGCACGTACTACAAGAACGCGGTCGGCAAGACCGGGACGAGCCTGAAGTCCTCGCTGCACACCATCATCAGCAGCCAGACCAAGATCTCGTACTCCGCTGTCTGGAACGCGCTGAAGGTCACCGACCAGGACCCGAACAACAGCAGCAACGTGATTCTGCTGTACAGCGGTGTCTCCCGGGCCAAGACCCTCAACGGCGGCGACGTGGGCGACTGGAACCGCGAGCACACGTGGGCCAAGTCGCACGGCGACTTCGGCGAGGTGACCGGTCCCGGCACGGACCTGCACCACCTGCGCCCCGCGGACGTGACGGTCAACAGCATCCGTGGCAACAAGGACTTCGACAACGGCGGCAGCACGGTCAGCGGCGGGGGCGGCAGCCTCACCGACTCCGACTCCTTCGAGCCGCGCGACGCCGACAAGGGCGACGTGGCCCGCATGATCCTCTACATGGCCGTGCGGTACGAGGGTGACGACGGCTTCGCCGACCTCGAGCCCAACGAGCTGGTGAACAACGGAAGCAACCCGTACATGGGCAAGCTCTCCGTGCTCAAGGAGTGGAACGAGGAGGACCCGCCGAGCGCGTTCGAGGAGAACCGCAACCAGGTCATCTATGACACCTACCAGCACAACCGCAACCCGTTCATCGACCACCCGGAGTGGGTCGAGGCGATCTGGTAGGCGTGCCCGACGGGCGGTGAACTCCCTCTGGATCGGGGGGAGTTCACCGTCGTCCGCTGTGGTCAGCCCAGGTGTGTCGGCGCGAACATCCGCAGCACCGCCGGGAGTACGACGACCGAGGGGCCGGGGGCGGACAGGGCCTTGGCCAGGTCCTCCTCCAGGGTCTCGGGGCTCGTACGGACTCCTGGCACCCCGAAGGACTCCGCCAGGGCGACGTAGTCGGGGCGGGAGAGTTCGGTCGCCGTCGCCTGCCCGAAGGCGTCCTCCATGTACTCACGGAGGATTCCGTAGCCGCCGTCGTCGACGATCAGCCAGGTGACATTCAGGTCGTACTGCCTGGCCGTCGCCAGCTCCGCGATGGAATACAACGCGCCGCCGTCACCGGAGACCGCGAGGACCGGACGGGAGGGGTCGGCGGCCGCCGCGCCCAGCGCCGCCGGGAAGCCGTAGCCGAGGCCGCCCGCGCCCTGGGCGGAGTGCATGGTGTTCGTCCCGCGCGGGTCGAAGGCCGACCACGCCCAGTACGCCAGGATCGTCATGTCCCAGAAGGACGGCGAGTCGGACGGGAGGGCCCGGCGGACGGATGCCAGCACGTCCTGTTCCAGGGTGAGCTCCTGGGAGGCGATGCGCTCGCCGACCTTTGTCAGGACGGTGCGTACGCGGTCCTCGGCCGTCGGGTCCGGGCGCTCCTCGACCGTCTCCAGGAGTGCCTGGAGGGCGAGTCGGGCGTCCGCGTGGATGCCCAGCGCCGGGTGGTTCGACTCCAGTTTTCCGAGGTCGGCCTCGATCTGGACGACCCGGCCGCGGGGCTTGAACGTGTGGTAGTTCGAGGAGAGTTCACCGAGGCCCGAGCCGACGACCAGGAGTACGTCGGCGTCCTCCAGGAAGTCCGTGGTGTGGCGGTCCTCCAGCCAGGACTGGAGGGAGAGCGGGTGCTCCCAGGGGAAGGCACCCTTGCCGCCGAAGGTGGTGACGACGGGAGCCTGAAGCTTCTCCGCCAGCGACTTCAGCTTGCCGGACGCGTCCGCTCGTACGACACCGCCGCCGGCGATGATCGCGGGGCGGGCGGCGGACGACAGCAAGTGGGCTGCCAGCGCCGTGAGTTCGGGGCGCGGGACGACGTCCTCGGGGGTCGCGTCCATCGCCGTCACCATCGGCAGGTGGGTCTCTGCGAGGAGGACGTCCTGCGGGATCTCCACCCACACCGGGCCGTGCGGGGCCGTCAGCGCCGACTCCCAGGCCGCCGCGATCGCCGACGGGATCTGCGACTGCGTACGGACCGTGTGAACCGACTTCACCACGCCCCTGAACGAGGCTGCCTGGTCGGGGAGTTCGTGCAGATAGCCGTGCCTGCCGCCGCCCAGTCCCGCCGTCGGGATCTGGCTGCTGATCGCGAGGACGGGGGCGGAGGCGGCCGCCGCCTCCTGGAGCGCGGCGAGCGAGGTCAGCGCGCCCGGGCCCGTCGACAGCAGCAGCGGGGCCGCCTCACCCGTGATCCGGCCGTACGCGTCCGCCGCGAACCCGGCGTTGTTCTCGACGCGCAGGCCGACGTACTGGAGCGAGGACCGACGCAGGGCGTCGAACATGCCCAGCGCGTGCTGGCCGGGCAGGCCGAAGACGGTCGTCGCGCCGAGACCGGAGAGGGTCTCCACGACCAGGTCTCCGCCGTTGCGGCCGGGGGGCGGGTTGAGCGCGGCCTCCGTCTGTGCGGCCGACGGGCGGAGAACCAGGTCGTGGTCGTGAGTCACTTCGCGCGAGCCTCTGCAATCTGGCGGGACATGATCGTGGTCAGTTCGTACGCCGTGTGGGACGCGGCGACGGCGGTGATCTCGGCGTGGTCGTACGCGGGGGCGACCTCGACGACGTCCGCGGAGACCAGGTTGCAGGATGACAGGCCCCGCAGGATCTCCAGGAGTTCGCGCGAGGTCATGCCGCCCGCCTCCGGCGTACCGGTGCCGGGGGCGTGCGCCGGGTCGAGGCAGTCGATGTCGATGGAGATGTAGAGCGGGCGGTCGCCGATGCGCTGGCGCAGCTGGTCGGCGACCTCGTCGGCTCCGCGGCGGTAGATGTCCGCCGAGGTGACGATGCCGAAGCCCATCTTCTCGTCGTCGGTGAGGTCCTGCTTGCCGTACAGCGGGCCGCGGGTGCCGACGTGGGAGAGCGCGGAGGTGTCGAGGATGCCCTCCTCGACGGCGCGGCGGAACGGGGTGCCGTGCGTGTACTCGGCGCCGAAGTACGTGTCCCAGGTGTCGAGGTGCGCGTCGAAGTGGAGCAGCGCGACCGGGCCGTGCTTCTTGGCGACGGAGCGGAGCAGCGGGAGCGCGATGGTGTGGTCGCCGCCCAGCGTCATCAGGCGGGCACCCGTGCCGAGCAGCTCGTCGGCCGCCGCCTCCACCGTCTCCACGGCCTCGTTGATGTTGAACGGGTTCGCCGCGATGTCACCGGCATCCGCGACCTGCGCGAGGGCGAAGGGGGAGGCGTCCTGCGCCGGGTTGTAGGGGCGCAGCAGCCGGGACGCCTCGCGGATCGCGTTGCCGCCGAAGCGGGCGCCCGGCCGGTACGAGACGCCGGAGTCGAACGGCACACCGACCACGGCGACGTCGGCGGTGCCGACCTCGTCGAGGCGCGGCAGCCGGGCGAAGGTCGCGGGGCCCGCGTACCGCGGGATGCGGGACGAGTCGACAGGGCCGCGGGGCGTCTCGTTGCTGCTCATGGAATAGCCTTCTTTCTTACGCTTCGTCGCGTATGTACATCTGATACGACTCTACTGGTGCGCCGGGGCCGGCTCGGACAGGGGTTCGGCGGCGACCCGGCCCGCGAGCCGCTCGCGCCAGGCGGCCAGCACGGCCGCGTCGGTCGCGGGCGTGGCCAGCGAGACGACGACGTACGCGGCCAGCGAGGACAGCAGGCCGTAGTAGACGGGCTCGTTCGCGAGGATGCCCTGCGTGACCATGAGGCCGATGACCGCGAGGCCGCCGACGACGACGGAGGCGAGCGCGCCCTGCGCGGTGCCGCGCTTCCACAGCAGTCCGCCGAGGATCGGCACGAGCAGTCCGCCGACGAGCAGGTTGTACGCGACGGTCAGCGCCTCGACGACGTTGTTGAGCGCGACCGCCGTACAGATCACCGCGACACCCATGATCAGGATGAAGACACGGTTGCCCTTGACCTCGTCGTGCTCCTCACCGTCGCGCTTCATCACTCCGCGCAGCTTCGACCAGATGTCGTTGTTGGCGACGGTGGCGCAGGCGATGAGGGCGCCGGAGGAGGTGGACATGACGGCCGCGAGCGCCGCGGCGAGCACCAGTCCCCGTACGCCGACCGGGAGTTCGTCCTTGACGATGGTCGCGAAGGCGGTGTCGGCGCTGGGCAGCTTCGGGTAGAGGACCTTGGCCGCCGTACCGATGACGGCGCCGGCGAGGGCGTACACCAGGCAGTAGGTGCCCGCGACGGTGCCGCCCCACTTGGCGGTCTTGTCGCTGCGCGCGGTGAACACGCGCTGCCAGATGTCCTGCCCGATGAGCATGCCGAACGTGTAGATCAGCACATAGGTGAAGATCGTCTCGCCGCCGATGCCCAGCGGGTCGAAGTACTCGGTGGGCAGCTTGGCCTTCATCTCACTGAACCCGCCGGCCTTGATGACGGCTATGGGGAGCAGGAGCAGCAGCACACCGACGGTCTTGACGACGAACTGCACCATGTCGGTGAGGGTGATCGACCACATGCCGCCGAGCGTCGAGTACGCGACGACGATCGAGCCGCCGAGGACGATCGCGAGCGTCCGGTTCATGTCGAAGAGGACGTCGAAGATCGTGGCGTACGCGATGGTCGAGGTGACCGCCAGCATCAGGGTGTACGCCCACATGACGACACCGGAGATGACACCGGCCCGGCCGCCGTAGCGGAGGTCCAGCATCTCGGAGACGGTGTAGACCTTCAGGCGGGCGATGCGGGCGGAGAAGAAGACGGAGAGGGCGAGGAGCCCGAGGCCGATGGTGAACACCATCCAGGCGCCGGAGAGCCCGTACTGGTAGCCGAGCCCGACGCCGCCGATGGTGGACGCGCCGCCGAGGACGATGGCGGCCATGGTGCCGGAGTACATCGCGGGCCCGAGGCGCCGCCCCGCGACGAGGAACTCGCTCTTGGACTTGGCGCGGCGCATGCCCCACCAGCCCATGGCCAGCATGCCGGCCAGATAGACGACGATCACTGTGTAGTCGACGGCCATGGGGGCTCCTCCGCGCGCTCGGTGGCGTGTCGTGCAGGTGGTGTGGGGACGAGCCGGCAACTGATCGCGGGGACATCCGCCCGTACCCGCGGCTGCCGGTCGGGACTGACACTAAGTGGCCGGAAAGCGACTGCGAAGTGTACGTTTCATCCATTCGAGCCGAGCGGGATGGAGGGAACGTCCACCATGCCGGACACATCCGCACCAGCAGTACCACCGACCCCGCCCGTCCCACTCTCGGCACTGCTGGCCCGCGAGGACCTGGCCCTGCAGCAGATCGCGGGCCCCTCCGACCCGGACACGGTGATCCACTGGGCGCACACGTCGGAGATGGCGGACCCGTACCCGTATCTGCTGGGCGGCGAGCTGCTGCTGACCGCCGGGGTCCACATCCCCGAGGCGGCGGGCTCGGGCACGTACTTCGACGACTACGTATCCCGGATCGTGACGGCCGGCGGCGCGGCCCTCGGCTTCGGTCTGGCCCCGGTCCACGACACGGTTCCGCGGGCGCTGGTCGCGGCCTGCGACGCGTACGGGCTCCCGCTCCTGGAGGTCCCGCCCCAGACGACGTTCTCGGGCGTGGCCCGCGCGGTCTGGCAGCTGATGGCCCAGGCCCGCCTGGCGGAGCTGCGCCGCGTGACGGAGGCCCAGCAGAGCCTGGCGGCGGCCGCGGCGCGCCCGGATCCCGTACCGGCGGTGCTGCGGCAGCTGGCCCAGCGGGTGGCGGGCTGGGCGGTGCTGTACGGGCCGGACGGGGTGGAGCTGGCGGGGGCGGGGAGGGTGGCGGACGCGTCCACCGTGGAGGCGCTCGCCGAGCTGGCCGCTGTCGTGCGGCCCGGGGAGGGGAAGGGAGCCGTTCCCTCGTCGGCGACGGACACCGTCGGCGGCGTCCACCTCGCCGCCTACGCGCTCGGCGCCGGGCAGGGCTTCGTGCTCGGCGTCGGGGCGCCGCGCCGTGACCCGGGTGACCACACCATCGCCTCCGTCGCCGCCGTACTCCTGTCCCTCCTCACCGGGGAGCACCAGAGCGGCAGCGGGGCGGCGCGGTCGGCGGCGCTGGTGCGGCTGCTGCTCGGGGCCGCGCCGGAGGATGTGGCGCCCCTCCTCGGCGGGGAGCGATGGGTCGTCGTACACGCCCGCCCCGCCGGGGACGGCCCCGCGCCGGACGCCGTCACCGCGTCCGCGCTGGGGGCGGCACTGGGCTCCGCGCTGGTCGACGCGGGCGGCGACGTCGTACGCGTCCTCGTCCCCTGCGACCGCGAGCCCACCGCACAGGCGGGCTGGACCTGCGGGGTCAGCGCGCCCGTCGCCCCGCACGAGTGGGCGGCCGCCGACACCCAGGCGGCCCGCGCCCTGGCCCGCGCCCGCGCGACCCGGGCACCCCTCGTCCGCCACGGCGAGCGCCCCGCCCTCGCGGACCTCGTCCCCCCGGCCGACGCCGAGGCCCACGCCCGCACCCTCCTCGCCCCGATCTCCACGACCCCGGCCCTCACCGAGACCCTCCGCACCTGGCTCTCCCTGCACGGCAGTTGGGACCGCACGGCGGTGGCACTGTCGGTCCACCGCAATACGGTGCGGCAACGGATCGCGCGGTGCGGGGTGTTGCTGGGGTCGGACCTCGACGATCCGGATGTGCGGATGGAGTTGTGGTTCGCGCTGCGGGAGGGGTGAGGGGCCCGTTGTACGGATCGGCCGCGACAGTCCCGTACCCCCGAGTGACCCGCATCCCACGGTTCAGGACTGCCGCCCGACCGGCGGAGCGCACCGGCACAATGGGAGGCATGCCGATACCCGGGACTCCCAGCCGCGCCGAGCTTGTCGACCACCTTGTACTGACGCGTATCGCGGGCGATGTCGCCACGCCCCGCGAGAACAACCTCTCCCACTACCGCAAGCTCGCGAACGGCGACCGCAACTACTGGCTCGGCCTGGAGCTCGGTGACCGTTGGACGGACGAGCAGGACGTGCTCGCGGTGATGGCGGAGCGGTGCGGGGTGAGCGACGACCCGGAGTACCGGTACGGGCAGGACACCATCGACCCTGATCTGACGGTGGACGCGCTGGAGCGGGCGGCGGGGCGGCTGCGCAAGGCCGCCGACGGGGAGCAGCGGGTGCTGTTCGCCACCGGGCACCCCGGTGGGCTGCTCGATGTGCATCGGGCCACCGCCGCCGCCTTGCGTGCCGCCGGTTGCGAGATCGTCGTCATCCCGGACGGGCTGCAGACGGACGAAGGGTACGTTTTCCAGTTCGCCGATGTCGCGGTGCTTGAGCACGGTGCGACGTTGTGGCACACCCACTCGGGT
Organism: Streptomyces sp. NBC_00775; assembly: GCF_036347135.1. Taxonomy (NCBI): domain Bacteria; kingdom Bacillati; phylum Actinomycetota; class Actinomycetes; order Kitasatosporales; family Streptomycetaceae; genus Streptomyces; species Streptomyces sp. NBC_00775. Next base: position 6,866,776 of record NZ_CP108938.1, on the reverse strand, counting down.
GAGCCGATGCGCGCGATTCTCACCGGCCTTGAGCGTGAGGGGCGTCCGCTGCCCGACCTGGTCGTCGCCGACCACGGCTGGGCCGGCTTCGCCGGTCAGCTCGGCCTCGACTCCATCGGGTACGCCGACTGCAACGACCCCGCCCTGTTCCTCGCGGAGGCCGAGGGCACGCTCCAGGTGACGATTCCTCTGGACGACCACGTGAAGAGTCCGCGGTTCTATGACCCGATGACGGCTTACCTGCTGTCCACGGCGGGGCTGGCGTAGCCGTTTCTCGCCCCCGCCGCCCCTACCCGTCCCATCCGTTCCTGGGGGCTGCGCCCCCAGACCCCCCTAAAAGATTGCGCAGTTCCCCGCGCCCCTGAAGAGACAGTCGTCTGCGGGCCGGTGGGGGTTGCTCGCGCAGTTCCCCGCGCCCCTGAAGGCGCGGGGCTTCGCCCCGCGATCCCCCGCCCGCCCCGGGTGCTTTTGTCTTTTAGGGGCGCGGGGAACTGCGCAATCTTTTGCACCAGCCCCCACCCACCCGCACCCGACACACAACCCAACGGGGTCGAAGGGGCGGAGCCCCTGGGGGATGGGACGGGTAGGGGCGGCGGGGGCGAGAAACCGTGACAGATCCCGTCCCCCCACAGCCGGACCACTCACGGCCAGGGATTGAGCCCCTCCTCCCGGCGCTGGGAGTAACCCGGCGTCGGATCCAGATACACCCGGCTCACCCCGGGAAACACCTCCCGCAGGCGCTGCTCGGCCTGCTCGCAGGCCCACTCGATCTGCGCGGCGGTCGATGCGTCACGGAAGTCGATCTTGGCCGCGACCAGGGCCTCGCGCGGCCCCTGGACCAGGGTCGTCAGCTCCAGTACGGCCTCCACGTGCTCCAGGGCCAGCAGTTCCTCCCGGATCCGCGCCCGCATCGGCTGGGGCAGCGGCCGCCCGATCAACAGCTCCGCGTTGGAGCGGCCCAGCACCCAGGCGACGTACAGCAGGAGTGCGCCGATACACAGCGACGCGATGCCGTCCCAGACGCCGGAGCCGGTGAGCTGGCCGCCCAGCAGGCCGCCCGCGGCGAACAGCAGGCCGACCAGCGCGGCCGAGTCCTCCATGACGACGGCCTTCACGGCGGTGTCCGGCGTATGGCGGAGGTAGCGCTTGAAGGGTGCCCCGAGGCGCGCCGCCTCGCCGCGTGCCTGGCGGACGCCGGTCCGCAGGGAGTAGCCCTCCAGGACGAACGCGACCGCGAGCACGATGTAGGAGATCAGCGGGTCGCCCAGTTCCTCGCCCGCGACGAGGGTGTGGATGCCGTCGTAGATCGAGAACACCGCGCCGCCGACGAAGGTCGCCACCGCCGCGAGCAGCGCCCAGATGTAGCGCTCCGGGCCGTAGCCCAGCGGATGGTCCTCGTCCGCCGGTTTCTCGCTGCGCTTCAGCGCGGTGAGCAGCAGGACCTCGGTGACCGTGTCGGCCACCGAGTGCGCGGCCTCGGAGAGCATCGCGCTCGATCCGCTGATGACGCCCGCGACCGCCTTCGCCACCGCGATCCCCAGATTGGCGAAGGCGGCGACGATCACCGTGAAGGTGCTCTCGCCGCCGCCGGGTTCCCGTGCTGCTTCGACCATGCCTCAGTTTTACCGAGGAACGCGGACCACGCCCTCCTGTATGACCGAGATGGCCAGCCGGCCGTCCTGCGTGTAGATGCGGGCCTGGCCGAGACCCCGGCCGCCCGAGGCCGAGGGCGACTCCTGGTCGTACAGCAGCCATTCGTCGGCGCGGAACGGGCGGTGGAACCACATCGCGTGGTCGAGGGAGGCCCCGACGACGTCGCCGGTCACCCAGCCGCCGCGTCCGTGCGCGAGCAGGATGGAGTCGAGGAGCGTCATGTCGGAGACGTACGTCGCGAGAACGACGTGCAGGAGCGGGTCGTCCGCCAGCTTGCCGTTCGTGCGGAACCACACCTGGGAGCGCGGCTCGCGGACCTCGCCGACCGTGCCGTACGGCGGCGCGTCGACGTAGCGCAGGTCAACGGACTCGCGGGCCTCCAGAAGGCGTTCCACGACGAGCGGGTCGGAGATGACGTCGGCGTACAGCGGCAGCAGTTCGGCGGCCGTGGGCAGCGTCTCCGGGTCGGGCGCGGGCGGCATCTCAGCCTGGTGCTCCATGCCCTCCTCGTACGCCTGGAAGGACGCGGAGAGGTGGAAGATCGGCTGTCCGTGCTGGACCGCGACCACCCGGCGCGTGGTGAAGGAGCGGCCGTCGCGGATGCGGTCCACGGAGTACACGATGGGCGCGCCGGGATCCCCCGCACGCAGGAAGTACGCGTGCAGGGAGTGGGCGAGACGGTCCTCGGGGACGGTGCGCCCCGCGGCGACTAGTGCCTGCGCCGCCACCTGTCCGCCGAAGACGCGGGGGACGACGGCGGAGCGGGACTGGCCGCGGAAGATGTCCTGCTCGATCCGCTCCAGGTCGAGCAGATCGAGCAGTGACTGAAGTGCCTGACTCATAGGTCAGTTGTACCGTGAACTTTTTTCGCGGACCTTACAGGCCCATGTCCTTGGCGATGATCGACTTCATGATCTCGCTGGTACCGCCGTAGATGCGGTTGACGCGGTTGTCCGCGTACAGGCGGGCGATCGGGTACTCGTTCATGAAGCCGTAGCCGCCGTGCAGCTGGAGGCAGCGGTCGATGACGCGGTGCGCGACCTCGGTGCAGAACAGCTTGGCGCTGGCGGCCTCGGCGGGGGTCAGCTCGCCCGCGTCGAGGGCCTCCAGGGCGCGGTCGACGACGGCCTCGGCCGCGTCCACCTCGGCCTGGCAGGCGGCCAGCTCGAACTTGGTGTTCTGGAAGGAGGCGACGGCCTTGCCGAAGACGGTGCGCTCCTGCACGTACTCCTTGGCGAACCGGACCGCGGCCTTGGCCTGGGCGTAGGCGCCGAAGGCTATGCCCCAGCGCTCGGAGGCGAGGTTGTGGCCGAGGTAGTAGAAGCCCTTGTTCTCCTCGCCGAGGAGGTCCTCGACGGGCACCTTGACGTCGACGAACGCGAGCTCGGCGGTGTCGGAGGTCTTCAGGCCGAGCTTGTCCAGCTTGCGGCCGATGGAGTAGCCCTCGGACTTGGTGTCCACGGCGAAGAGGGAGATGCCGAAGCGGCGGTCCTCGGCCGTCGGGGCGGAGGTGCGGGCGCAGACGATGACCTTGTCGGCGTGCACGCCGCCCGTGATGAAGGTCTTGGAGCCGTTGAGGACGTAGTGCGTGCCGTCCTCGGAGAGCTTCGCGGTGGTCTTCATGCCCGCGAGGTCGGAGCCGGTGCCCGGCTCGGTCATCGCGAGGGCCCACATCTCCTCGCCGGAGACGAACTTCGGCAGGAAGCGCTTCTTCTGCTCGTCGGTGGCGAGCATCTTGATGTACGGCAGGCCGAGCAGCACGTGCACACCGGAGCCGCCGAACTGGACGCCCGCGCGGGCCGTCTCCTCGTACATCACGGCTTCGAACTTGTACGAGTCGATGCCGGCGCCGCCGAACTCCTCGTCGACACGGATGCCGAAGATGCCGAGCTCGGCGAGCTTGTAGTAGAAGTCGCGCGGCGCCTGGCCCGCGGCGAACCACTCGTCGTAGACGGGAACGACCTCGGCCTCGATGAAGGCCCGGAGGGTCTCCCGGAACGCCTCGTGGTCCTCGTTGAACACAGTACGGCGCACCGCCGCCACCTCCACCTGGGATATCTGTCTAAGCGCTTGCTCAGACATCAGGTTACCGGGCAGTCACGACGGTAGTCCAGAGCAACCACCCCGAGACGCTCGTCACGCCCGCGCCGCCTCGAAGGCCCCACGAGCCATCCGGTGCAGCAGCGCGGCGGTGCCCGCCCGGCCCGGCAGCGCGCCGGGGCGGCCCAGGTGCGGCGTGGAGTTCAGCAGACCGAAGACGGAGTGCACGGCGGAGCGCGCGGTGGGCTCCGTCAGCCCCGGATAGACCTCGCGCACGACCTCCACCCACAGCTCGACGTACTGCCGCTGGAGCTGCCGTACGAGCTTGCGGTCGCTGTCCCGGAGGCGGTCCAGCTCGCGGTCGTGCAGGGTGATCAGGGGGCGGTCGTCGAGCGCGAAGTCGATGTGGCCCTCGATGAGCGAGTCCAGGAGCGCCTCGGGGTTCCCGTCGGTCTCCGCCACACGGCGCTTGCCCCCCGTGAGCAGCTGCCCGCTGATCCCCACCAGCAGCTCCGCGAGCATCGCGTCCTTGCCGGCGAAGTGCCGGTAGAGGCCGGGGCCGCTGATGCCGACGGCCGCTCCTATCTCATCCACACCGACGCCATGGAAGCCGCGCTCGGCGAAGAGCCGCGCGGCCTCCTTGAGGATCTGCTCGCGGCGGGTGGGGGCGTCGGTTCTCGTGGCCATGGAAGCAATTCTAGACAGGGAGGTTAGCGGTCGTTAACCTGAAGGAAACGCGTTAACGCTCATTAACAAGATGAGGGGACCGCAGGATGCACGAGGCACCGGAGCTGACGAGCGCGGCAGACCCCGCGTCGGAGGCCTGGCGGGCCAACGAGGCGGCACATCGCGCGCTGGGCGAGGAGCTGCGCCAGAAGCTGGCGGCGGCCCGGCTCGGCGGCGGTGAGAAGGCCCGCGCCCGGCACACCGCGCGCGGGAAGCTGCTGCCCCGCGACCGCGTGGACACCCTCCTCGACCCCGGCTCGCCCTTCCTGGAGCTGGCTCCCCTCGCCGCCGACGGGATGTACGAAGGGCAGGCCCCGGCGGCGGGCGTCATCGCCGGGATCGGCAGGGTCAGCGGGCGCGAGTGCGTGATCGTCGCCAATGACGCCACCGTCAAGGGCGGCACGTACTACCCGATGACGGTGAAGAAGCATCTGCGGGCACAAGAGGTGGCGCTCGAAAACCGCCTCCCCTGTGTCTATCTCGTCGACTCCGGGGGCGCCTTCCTGCCCATGCAGGACGAGGTCTTCCCCGACCGCGAGCACTTCGGGCGGATCTTCTACAACCAGGCGCGGATGTCGGGGGCGGGTATCCCGCAGATCGCCGCCGTCCTCGGCTCCTGCACGGCCGGCGGCGCGTACGTCCCGGCGATGAGCGACGAGGCCGTGATCGTGCGCAATCAGGGCACGATCTTCCTCGGCGGCCCTCCCCTGGTGAAGGCCGCCACCGGCGAGGTCGTCACGGCGGAGGAGCTGGGCGGAGGCGAGGTCCACGCGCGCGTGTCGGGCGTCACCGACCACCTGGCGGAGGACGACGCGCACGCGCTGCGGATCGTACGGAACATCGCCGCCACGCTCCCCGCGCGCGGGCCGCTGCCCTGGGCCGTGGAGCCTTCCGTCGAGCCCAAGGTGGACCCGTACGGGCTGTACGGGGCGGTGCCGGTCGACTCCCGCACCCCCTATGACGTACGCGAGGTCATCGCGCGCGTGGCCGACGGTTCGCGTTTCGCCGAGTTCAAGGCGGAGTTCGGGCAGACCCTGGTCACCGGCTTCGCCCGGATCCACGGGCACCCGGTCGGGATCGTCGCCAACAACGGCATCCTGTTCTCCGAATCCGCCCAGAAGGGCGCCCACTTCATCGAGCTGTGCGACCAGCGCGGCATCCCGCTGGTGTTCCTGCAGAACATCTCCGGGTTCATGGTGGGCAGGCAGTACGAGGCCGGGGGCATCGCCAAACACGGCGCCAAGATGGTCACGGCCGTCGCCTGCACACGCGTGCCCAAGCTGACGGTGGTGATCGGCGGCTCGTACGGCGCGGGCAACTACTCGATGTGCGGCCGGGCGTACTCGCCGCGCTTCCTGTGGATGTGGCCCAACGCCAAGATCTCCGTGATGGGCGGCGAGCAGGCCGCGTCGGTCCTCGCGACCGTCAAGCGCGACCAGCTGGAGGGGCGCGGCGAGTCCTGGCCGGCCGAGGCGGAAGAGGACTTCAAGGCCCCGATCCGCCAGCAGTACGAGCGCCAGGGGAACGCCTACTACGCGACGGCCCGGCTCTGGGACGACGGTGTGATCGACCCGATGGAGACCCGGCAGGTCCTGGGCCTCGCCTTGACCGCCTGCGCCAACGCGCCCCTGGGTGACCCCCAGTTCGGCGTCTTCCGGATGTGAGGGACCTCTGACCATGTTCGACACCGTTCTTGTGGCCAACCGGGGCGAGATCGCGGTCCGGGTCATCCGTACGCTGCGGACCCTCGGCGTGCGCTCCGTGGCCGTCTTCTCCGACGCCGACGCCGACGCCCGGCATGTGCGCGAGGCGGACACGGCGGTACGGATCGGTCCGGCACCGGCGGCCGAGAGCTATCTGTCGGTGGAGCGGCTCCTGGAGGCGGCGGCGCGGACGGGCGCGCAGGCCGTGCACCCGGGCTACGGCTTCCTCGCGGAGAACGCCGCCTTCGCGCGCGCGTGCGCCGAGGCCGGGCTCACTTTCATCGGTCCGCCCGCCTCCGCCATCGACCTCATGGGCGACAAGATCCGCGCCAAGGAGACCGTGAAGGCGGCCGGGGTCCCGGTCGTGCCCGGCTCGTCCGGCAGCGGGCTCACGGACACCCAACTGGCCGACGCCGCCCGGGAGATCGGCATGCCGGTGCTGCTGAAGCCCAGTGCGGGCGGCGGCGGCAAGGGCATGCGTCTGGTGCGGGACACGGAGAAGCTGGCCGAGGAGATCGCCGCCGCCCGCCGCGAGGCCCGCGCCTCCTTCGGCGACGACACCCTCCTCGTAGAGCGCTGGGTCGACCGCCCCCGGCACATCGAGATCCAGGTCCTCGCGGACGGCCACGGCAATGTCGTGCACCTCGGCGAGCGCGAGTGCTCCCTCCAGCGCCGCCACCAGAAGATCATCGAGGAAGCGCCGAGCGTGCTCCTGGACCCCGGGACGCGCGCCGCGATGGGCGAGGCGGCGGTCCAGGCGGCCCGCTCCTGCGGCTACGCGGGCGCGGGCACGGTGGAGTTCATCGTGCCGGGCCGCGACCCGTCGTCGTACTACTTCATGGAGATGAACACCCGCCTCCAGGTGGAGCACCCGGTCACCGAGCTGATCACGGGACTGGACCTGGTGGAGTGGCAGCTCCGGGTCGCGGCGGGCGAGCGACTGCCGTACGAGCAGAAGGACATCACGCTCACGGGACACGCGGTGGAGGCGCGCGTCTGCGCCGAGGACCCCGCGCGCGGGTTCCTCCCCTCCGGCGGCACGGTGCTCGCGCTGGACGAGCCGCAGGGCGACGGAGTACGCACCGACTCCGGGCTGAGCGAGGGCACGGAGGTCGGTTCGCTCTACGACCCGATGCTCTCCAAGGTCATCGCGTACGGCCCCGACCGCGCGACCGCGCTGCGCAAACTCCGGGCTGCCCTCGCCGAGACGGTCACCCTGGGGGTGCAGACGAACGCGGGGTTCCTGCGGCGGCTGCTGGCCCATCCGGCGGTGGTGGCGGGCGAGTTGGACACGGGGCTGGTGGAGCGGGAGGCCGAGGGGCTGGTCTCGGGTGAGGTGCCCGAGGAGGTGTACGCGGCGGCGGCGCTGCTGCGGCACGAGGCTCTCTCCCCCGCCACGTCCCAGGGGCTTCGCCCCGGGACCCCCGAGTGGGTGGACCCCTTCTCCGTGCCCAGCGGCTGGCGCCTGGGCGGCGCACCGGCGTGGACGGCGCACCACCTTCAGGTGCCGGGCCACGACCCCGTGACCGTGCGCGTGCGCGGCACGGCGGACGGCGGCGTCGAGCTGCTGCTCGACGACGAGAAGCCGCCCCTCCGGGGGGCCGTGCCCCTCACCCCGCTCCGGGGAGGGGCGACCGCATCACGGTTCGCCTTCCGGCTCGACGGTGTCACCCACACCTTCGCCGCCCTGCCGTCGGGCACCTGGCTGGGCCGCGACGGCGACGCCTGGCATGTGCGCGACCACGACCCCGTGGCCGCCTCCCTCACCGGCGCCGCCCATTCCGGCGCCGACTCGCTCACCGCCCCCATGCCCGGCACGGTGACCGTCGTGAAGGTCGCTGTGGGTGACGAAGTGACCGCCGGTCAGAGCCTGTTGGTCGTCGAGGCGATGAAGATGGAGCACGTCATCTCCGCGCCGCACGCCGGGACCGTCAGCGAGCTGGACGTCGCCCCGGGCACGACGGTCGCCATGGACCAGGTGCTGGCCGTCATCGCACCGCACGAGGAGGCGGAATGACCGTTCAAGGGCTGCCCATGGTCGTACCGGCCCAGGATCTCCCCGCGCGGGTGCGGATCTACGAGGTCGGCGCGCGCGACGGTTTGCAGAACGAGAAGGCGACCGTGCCCACCGAGGTCAAGGCGGAGTTCATCCGGCGCCTCGCCGACGCGGGCCTGACCACCATCGAGGCCACCAGCTTCGTCCACCCGAAGTGGGTGCCCCAACTCGCGGACGCCGAGCAGCTGTTCCCGCTCGTGAGCGACCTGCCGGGAGTCCATCTCCCGGTCCTCGTGCCGAACGAGCGCGGGCTGGACCGGGCCCTCACGCTCGGCGCGCGGCACATCGCCGTCTTCGCCAGCGCCACCGAATCCTTCGCGAAGGCCAACCTGAACAGGACGGTCGACGAGTCGCTCGCCATGTTCGAGCCGGTGGTCGAGAAGGCGCGCGCGGACAGGCTCCACGTGCGCGCGTACATCTCGATGTGCTTCGGCGACCCCTGGGAGGGCGCGGTCCCGATCCACCAGGTCGTCCGCGTCTGCAAGTCCCTGATGGACATGGGCTGCGACGAGCTGAGCCTCGGCGACACCATCGGCGTCGCGACGCCCGGCCACGTCCAGAGCCTGCTCGCCGAGCTCAATGAGGAGGGCGTGCCGACCAGCGCGCTGGGCGTGCACTTCCACGACACGTACGGCCAGGCGCTCGCCAACACCCTGGCCGCGCTCCAGCACGGCGTGACCACGGTCGACGCCTCGGCGGGCGGCCTCGGCGGCTGCCCGTACGCGAAGTCCGCGACCGGCAATCTCGCCACCGAAGACCTCGTATGGATGCTCCAGGGCCTCGGTATCGACACCGGGGTAGACCTCGGCCGCCTCACCGCCACCAGCGTGTGGATGGCCGGACAACTGGGCCGACCCAGCCCGTCCCGCACCGTCAAAGCGCTCGGTAAACCAACACAGCCCCACCAGGAGTGATCCGCATGTCCCTGGACCACCGCCTCTCCCCCGAACTCGAAGAACTCCGGCGTACGGTCGAGGAGTTCGCGCACGATGTCGTGGCGCCGAAGATCGGCGACTTCTACGAGCGGCACGAGTTCCCGTACGAGATCGTGCGGGAGATGGGCCGCATGGGCCTGTTCGGGCTGCCGTTCCCGGAGGAGTACGGCGGCATGGGCGGCGACTATCTCGCCCTCGGCATCGCCCTGGAGGAGCTGGCCCGGGTCGACTCGTCGGTCGCCATCACCCTGGAGGCCGGGGTCTCGCTCGGCGCCATGCCGATCCACCTCTTCGGCACCGACGCCCAGAAGGCCGAGTGGCTCCCCCGGCTCTGCTCCGGCGAGATCCTCGGCGCGTTCGGGCTGACCGAACCGGACGGCGGCTCGGACGCGGGCGCGACGCGTACGACGGCGCGGCTCGACCCCGAGACGAACGAGTGGGTGATCAACGGCAGCAAGTGCTTCATCACCAACTCCGGTACGGACATCACCGGGTTGGTGACGGTCACCGCGGTCACGGGCCGCAAGCCCGACGGCAAGCCGCTGATCTCCGCCATCATCGTGCCGTCCGGAACGCCCGGCTTCACGGTCGCCGCCCCCTACTCGAAGGTCGGCTGGAACGCGTCGGACACCCGTGAGCTGTCCTTCTCCGACGTACGCGTACCGGCCGCGAATCTGCTCGGTGCGGAGGGCCGCGGATACGCGCAGTTCCTGCGGATCCTGGACGAGGGCCGGATCGCCATCTCCGCCCTCGCCACCGGGCTCGCTCAGGGCTGCGTCGACGAGTCGGTGAAGTACGCCAAGGAACGGCACGCGTTCGGGCGGAACATCGGCGCGTATCAGGCCATCCAGTTCAAGATCGCCGACATGGAGATGAAGGCGCACATGGCCCGCGTCGGCTGGCGTGACGCCGCGTCCCGCCTGGTCGCCGGAGAGCCCTTCAAGAAGGAGGCGGCGATCGCCAAGCTCTACTCCTCCACCATCGCCGTCGACAACGCCCGCGACGCCACGCAGATCCATGGCGGCTACGGCTTCATGAACGAGTACCCGGTGGCCCGTATGTGGCGCGACTCCAAGATCCTGGAGATCGGCGAGGGTACGAGCGAGGTGCAGCGGATGCTGATCGCACGGGAGTTGGGGCTGACCGGCTGAGCGATCGGAAGGGGCGCGGTGGGGGTAGTGCGTCGGCTGCGGGCCGGTGGGGGTTGCTCGCGCAGTTCCCCGCGCCCCTAAAGGCGCGGGGCTGCGCCCCGCGATACCCCGGGCTCGCTTGACGCCTGGGCGGTGCCGCCTGCTTTTGCTTTCAGGGGCGCGCAGAACTGCGCGATCAGCCCCCACCGGCCCGCACCCGACAAACACCCCCCACCCGCTCACCCCTCCGCATGGCCGAAAACCTCCGACAACATCGTCAACAATCTCGTTGACAGGTCTTGTGCACGGGTAAAACGGCGGGTTAGGTTCCTCGCCGTACCGCCACTGCAGAGCCGGAGTCGCGGAAGGAGGCCGAGCCCCTGAGCCGCAGTCGCGCACACGCCCCCGCACGGGCGCCGGTGCGACGACGGGGTCCGCACAGCGGCCCCCTCTGCCCAGATCTCCGGCATCTCGTCCCCTCCCCCCAGTCACCCGCCTGACCGCTGTCGCGACCCGATCCGCGCGGCCCCACCGTGGCATCGCCCCTGGCCTGCCGACGGTTGCGTCCGCGTGCTCACAGGCACACCGGCGAACGCGTTTCGCCCGGTATCGCCCCGCGCACAGCACCCCGCACGACAGGTCGGCCCTGACCGGCCCACGAGGGCACCTGTACTGGCCCGCATCCCCGAGCCGACGATCGAATGGAGACCGAGCATGCCCAAGCTGTTGAGATGGTGTCGGTGGCAATCAGCCACGTTCATGGCCACCCTCGCCGCCTCCCTCGCGGTGGTGACCGGCGCGAGCGTGGCCCTCGCGAGCGCCACGACCGGCAGCGCGGCGGCCTCCACCTCGAACTCGGTCAACGCCACCACGGCCAGCACCACGACCTCCGGCATCGCCCCGGCCATCTCCTGCGCCGACATCGCGTCCAAGGACCTGGCCGCCGCCGTCCCCGGGGTGCCCTTCGAGATCAGCTCCGCCACCGAGCTGGCCGCGAGCGCCAACACGCTCGGCAACTGGGCCGCCTGTGACGTGAAGGGCGTGATCGCCCCGCAGATCCACTTCGAGATCAAGCTGCCCCAGAGCGGCTGGCAGGCGGGCTACCTCCAGGTCGGCTGCGGCGGTCTCTGCGGCAACACGAACGTGACCAGCGCCCCGGCCTCCGCCGGCTGTGTCCCGCTGACCAGCGGCGCCTTCGCGGTCGCCTCCAGCGACGAGGGCCACTACCAGGGCGGCGGGCTCTTCTCCACCGACCCGACGCTGCGCGCCGACTTCGGCTACAAGTCCGACCACCTGCTCGTCCAGGCGGCCAAGGCGATCATCAAGACGTACTACGGGCAGGCCCCGGACCACTCGTACTTCGACGGCTGCTCGCAGGGCGGCCACCAGGCCCTGACCGAGGCCCAGCGCTACCCGACCGACTTCGACGGCATCATCGCCGGCGCCCCGGCCAACAACTTCACCGCGCTGAACACCTTCTCGCACGCCTGGACCGCCCAGTCCGTCTACCTCAACGGCGGTACGGCCACCATCACCAACGCCGACCTGGCTGACATCCACAAGGCCGTGCTCAAGGGCTGTGACGCACCCGCGGACGGCATCATCGCCGACCCACTGGCCTGCGACTGGGACCCGGCCACCATCGAGTGCAAGGCCGGCCAGACCTCGACGTCCGACGCCTACTGCCTGACGGCCGACCAGGTCACCACCCTGCGCCGGATCTACGCCGGCCCGACCGACGAGAACGGCCAGCTGCTGTACCCGGGTTACCAGCTGCGCGGCTCCGAGCTGAACTGGGCCGGGATCATCACGCCGGCCACCGCCACCGCCAACTCCGGTGACATCAGCTTCGTCCGCGAGACCCTGCGCTACCAGATCTTCGACAGCCCGCAGCCGGCCCTGACGTACAAGGACGTCAAGTTCACCGCGGCCTACTACAAGAAGGTCATGGAGCCCAACGAGGGCATGTACGACGCCACGGACCCCGACCTGTCGGCGTTCAAGAAGGCCGGCGGCAAGCTGATCCTCTGGCACGGCCTGGGTGACCAGCACATCCCGGCGGTCGGCACCATGGCGTACTACAAGGCCGTGAAGAAGGTCATGGGCGGCGAGACGGCGACCAAGAGCTTCGCGCGGCTGTTCCTGCTCCCGGGTGTCGCGCACTGCGGCGGCGGCCAGGGCCCGAACACCTTCGACGCGCTGACCGCGATGACCGACTGGGTCACCAAGGGCGAGGCCCCGAGCAGCCTGACGACCACCTCGGTCGACAGCACCGGCAAGGTCACCTCCACCCGCCCGGTCTACCCGTTCCCGTACTACGCCAAGAACACCACGGGCGGCTCGGCGGACGACGCGAGCAGCTACACCGCCGTCAAGTCCACCGCCGAGGCGAACCTGAAGCTGGACTGGCTGGGTTCCTTCCGCTCGGGCTACGAGACGGTCGGCAACTGGGTCGGCGGCAAGTGGGTGGTGAGCAAGGGCAAGGCCTGATCAGCCAGGGACACATCGACCGGTCCGCACCACTGCGGGTGCGGACCGGCACTCCGGCGGTCCGGCGTGCCGCCGCAGACCGCCCGCCGGGCCGTCAGGTCTGGTCGGAGCGCAGCCAGTCCCTGCAGTAGTTCAGCTCGGTGCTGCCCTCGAAGGTGGCGACCTCGATGCCGACGTCGTACATGCCGGCGGAGTAGGTGGCCGTGGTGCTCAAGGTCAGACTCTTGTCGTACCCGTCGTAGTTGTGGTGCCACGGCCAGGGGGTGACCACCCCGCCGCCGTCGTTCTTAGCGATCAGGCGGATGGCCACGTGGTGGCTGTCCGCCTTGGCGTCGTACACGGACAGGATGACGTCGAGGCTCGTCGCACCGCTGCCCCAGCCGTTGATCGTGCCGGCGCCCGACGCCGACGACGTGTCGCAGTACAGCGTGTACGAAGTCGCCGACGCCGGCCCGGCCGACATCCCCACCGTCAGCGCCGCCCCCGCGACCGCGACCGCGAGCCCCTTCTTGTATCTGCCCATGATTCCCTCCCGATGTTCAATGATCCGTCAACTCAGCCTGGGACCGAGCGTGTTGATCGGAACACTAAGGAGAGAAGCGGGTGATCCACAACGGATATGGATCATCACTCGCAGGTGACACATGCCCTGCCCGCAACATATTGATCACCCCGGCGCATCCCGCCCCCTGGACAGGAGGTGAGGTTAGGCTAACCTATCTTCGAACTTGTCCGGCGGGCGTTCCTGCCCCGTGCCGAAAGCAGCCACACACATGTCCAACGCCCGTGCCACCCACCTCACCCGTCGCGGCATCCTCGCCGCGGGCGGCGCCCTCGGCCTCGGCGCCGTCCTCGCCGCCTGTGGCGACGACGACGGCACGAAAAGCGGTGGCTCGGACTCGACGAAGGCCGCCGACGCCAAGTCCGGTCCCTGGACGTTCAAGGACGACCGCGGCACCACGGTGAAGCTGGACAAGATCCCGGCCGACATCGTCGCGTTCACCGGTGTCGCCGCCGCGCTCTTCGACTACGGCATCGAGGTCAAGGGCGTCTTCGGCCCGACCAAGACCAAGGACGGCAAGGCCGATGTCCAGGCCGGCGACATGGACATCAGCAAGCTGACGATCCTCGGCAACGAGTGGGGCCAGTTCAACATCGAGAAGTACGCGGCCCTCGCGCCCGACGTGCTGATCTCCACGATGTTCGACGACGCGGGCACCCTCTGGTACGTCCCCGAGGAGTCCAAGGCCAAGATCGTCAAGCTCGCCCCGACCGTCGGCATCTCCGTCTACGACCGCCAGATGCCCCAGTCGCTGGAGCGCATGTACGCGCTCGCCGAGTCGCTGGGCGCCGACGTGAAGTCCGCCCAGATCGTCGAGGCGAAGAAGAAGTTCGAGACGGCCGCCGAGCGGCTGCGCAAGGCCGCCAAGGCCCGCCCGGAGATCAAGGTGCTCGCCGGTTCCGCGAGCCAGGACATCTTCTACGTCTCCGGCTCCAACCTCTCCATCGACCTGGAGTACTTCAAGGCGCTCGGCGTGAACATCATCGAGCCCTCCGCCAAGGCCCTGAAGGCCAGCGGTGGTTGGTTCGAGAACCTGAGCTGGGAGAACGTCGACAAGTACCCGGCCGACATCATCATCATGGACGACCGCAGCGCGACCATCCAGCCGGCCGACATCACCGAGGCCACCTGGAAGAAGCTGCCCGCCGTCAAGGCCGGCCAGGTCATCGCCCGCTCCCCCGAGCCGATCGTGTCGTACGACAAGTGCACCCCGCTCCTCGACAACCTCGCCGAGGCGATCGAGAACGCCAAGAAGGTCGCCTGACGCCCCCCTGCCGTGAATCCCTGACGACAACTCAGGAGCACTCATGACGACGGCCGTAGCCGCCCCGTTCCGTTTCTTCTCCCTCCAGGTCGTACGGACGAGGCGGCTCGGCCCGTCTCTGGTCCGGGTGACCTTCACGGGCTCCGATCTCCAGGCGTTCCACTCGAACGGCCGCGATCAGAGCCTCTCCCTCTTCCTGCCGCACCCCGGCCAGACCGAGCCGGCCATCCCCTACGAGCTGGGCGACGGCTGGTGGCAGGGCTGGCGTGAACTCCCCGACGACGTACGGGCGGTGATGCGCTCGTACACCCTGCGCGCACTGCGCCGCGACCCCGACGAGATCGACATCGACTTCGCGCTGCACGGCGTGCAGCCGGGGGCGGCGACGCCCGCGGGGCCCGCGTCCGCGTGGGCGTCCCGGGCGGCCGCGGGCGACCGTGTCGTGCTGCTCGGCCCGGCGATCGAGGACAACCGGGCGATCCGCTTCCGCCCGCCCGAGGACACCGACCTGATCGTCATCTGGGGCGACGAGACAGCCGTCCCCGCCGCCTCGGCCATCCTCGAGTCCCTGCCGGCGAGCGCCCGCGTCCGCGCCTGGCTGGAGGTCCATCACGCCGGTGACATCCAGGACTTGGCGACCGAGGCCGACGCCGAGATCACGTGGCTCGTACGGAGCGACGTCCCCCACAGCCTTAAGGGCGTGGGAGGTGCCCCCACCCCCATGGCCGTCGATGTCGTGCGGGCCGCCCACCTTCCGCCCGCCGAAGCGCCGTACGCCTGGATCGCGGGCGAGTCCGGCCAGGTGAAGGAGTTGCGCCGCCATCTCGTGCGCGAGCGCGCCATCGACCGCCGGAGGGTCACCTTCGTGGGCTACTGGCGGCGCGGGCTGAGCGAGGAGCAACTGCGGGAGCAGGGCGAGTAGTTCGAGGGTCTGCGGCGCTTCTCGCGTAGTTCAAACAGAGGCGTACGTCACTGAAGACACAGGTGGGGCGGGGTCGCACGATCGAGTTAGGTTAGGCTAACCTAAGTTGAACGTCGCGACCCCGCCCCTCGCCTGTCCCGCTCGGACTCTCCCCCCGCACGGAGGACCCCCACATGCGCTCGCACCTGCTCAATGACACCACCGCGGACCGGTACCGCCGTTCCGTGACGGAAGGAGTCGAGCGGGTGGCGGCCAAACTCGCCACCACCGACCGTCCGTTCACCGGCGTCACGGTCGACGCCCTCGCTCCCCGTATCGAGCAGATCGACCTGGACCGGCCGCTGCACGACACCACGGCGGTCCTCGACGAGCTGGAAGAGGTCTACCTCCGGGACGCGATCTACTTCCACCACCCGCGCTACCTCGCCCACCTCAACTGCCCGGTCGTCATCCCGGCCGTGCTCGGCGAGGCCGTCCTCTCCGCCGTCAACTCCTCGCTGGACACCTGGGACCAGTCGGCCGGCGGCACCCTCATCGAGCGCAAGCTCATCGACTGGACCAACGAGCGCATCGGCCTCGGCCCGGCCGCCGACGGCGTGTTCACCTCCGGCGGCTCGCAGTCCAACCTCCAGGCGCTGCTGCTGGCCCGCGAGGAGGCCAAGTCCAATGACCTCGCCAAACTGCGTATCTTCGCCTCCGAGGTCAGCCACTTCAGCGTCAAGAAGTCGGCCAAACTCCTCGGCCTGAGCGCGGACTCCGTCGTCTCGATCCCCGTCGACCACGACAAGCGCATGCAGACGGTCGCGCTCGCCCACGAGCTGGACCGCTGCAAGCGCGACGGCCTCGTCCCCATGGCCGTCGTCGCGACCGCCGGCACCACCGACTTCGGCTCCATCGACCCGCTGCCCGAAATCGCCGAGCTGTGCGCCCAGTTCGGCACCTGGATGCACGTGGACGCGGCCTACGGCTGCGGGCTGCTCGCCTCGCTGAAGAACCGGGACCGCATCGACGGCATCGAGCGCGCCGACTCCGTCACCGTCGATTACCACAAGTCCTTCTTCCAGCCGGTGAGTTCGTCCGCCGTGCTGGTCCGGGACGCCTCGACGCTGCGCCACGCGACCTATCACGCGGAGTACCTGAACCCCCGCCGTATGGTCCAGGAGCGCATCCCCAACCAGGTCGACAAGTCCCTGCAGACCACCCGCCGCTTCGACGCGCTCAAGCTGTGGATGACGCTGCGCGTGATGGGCGCCGACGGCATCGGCGAACTCTTCGACGAGGTCTGCGACCTGGCGGAGGAGGGCTGGAAGGTCCTCGCGGCCGACCCCCGCTACGACGTCGTCGTACAGCCGTCGCTGTCCACCCTCGTCTTCCGCTACATCCCGGCGGCCGTCACCGACCCGTCCGAGATGGACCGCGCCAACCTGTATGCCCGCAAGGCCATCTTCGCCTCCGGCGACGCGGTCGTGGCGGGCACCAAGGTCGGCGGTCGCCACTACCTGAAGTTCACGTTGCTCAACCCCGAGACCACGGTGGACGACATCACCGCCGTACTCGATCTGATCGCCGGCCACGCCGAGCAGTACCTGGGAGAATCCCTTGACCGCGCTTCCTGAATCCAGCAGCCACGTCCACGACTTCGTGGGGATCGGCCTCGGCCCGTTCAACCTGGGCCTCGCCTGCCTCACCGAGCCGATCGTCGAACTGGACTATGTCTTCCTGGAGTCCAAGCCGGACTTCGAGTGGCACTCCGGGATGTTCCTGGAGGGCGCCCACCTCCAGACCCCGTTCATGTCGGACCTGGTCACGCTCGCCGACCCGACGTCCCCGTACTCCTTCCTCAACTACCTGAAGGAATCGGGCCGTCTGTACTCGTTCTACATCCGCGAGAACTTCTACCCGCTGCGGGTCGAGTACGACGACTACTGCCGCTGGGCCGCGTCGAAACTCAGCAGCGTCCGGTTCAGCACGACGGTCGCGGAAGTGACGTACGAGAACGAGGTGTACGTCGTACGGACGGAAGCCGGTGACGTGTACCGCGCCCGGAACCTGGTCCTCGGCACCGGCACCCCGCCGTACATCCCGGAGTCCTGTGCGGAGCTCGGCGGCGACTTCATCCACAACTCCCGCTATATGAAGCACAAGCAGGAACTGCAGGGTAAAGAGTCGATCACCCTTGTCGGCAGCGGGCAGTCCGCCGCCGAGATCTACTACGACCTGCTCAGCGAGATCGACGTCCACGGCTACCGGCTGAACTGGGTCACCCGCTCCCCGCGCTTCTTCCCGCTGGAGTACACCAAACTCACGCTGGAGATGACCTCCCCGGAGTACATCGACTACTTCCACGCGCTGCCCGAACCGACCCGCTACCGCCTCCAGTCGGAGCAGAAGGGCCTGTTCAAGGGAATCGACGGCGAGCTGATCGACGCGATCTTCGACCTGCTCTACCAGAAGAACCTCGGCGGCCCGGTCCCCACCCGGCTGCTCACCAACTCCTCGCTGAACAGCGCGCGTCACGAGAACGGCACGTACACCCTGGGCCTGCGCCAGGAGGAGCAGGGCAAGGACTACGAGCTGCGCTCCGAGGGCCTGATCCTCGCCACCGGCTACAAGTACGCCGAGCCCGGGTTCCTGGCGCCCGTCCGCGACCGGCTGCGTTACGACACGCACGGCAACTTCGACGTGGCCCGCAACTACGCCATCGACACGACGGGGCGCGGGATCTTCCTGCAGAACGCCGGCGTCCACACCCACTCGATCACCTCGCCGGACCTCGGCATGGGCGCGTACCGCAACGCGTCCATCATCCGTGAGCTGCTCGGCACCGAGTACTACCCCGTCGAGAAGTCGATCGCGTTCCAGGAGTTCGCCATATGAGCACGACCACCGACCTGGGCACCTTCACCGTCCGCCCGCTCGACCCGACCGAGGACGCCGAGCTGCTGCACGGCTGGGTGACACACCCCAAGGCCGCCTTCTGGATGATGCAGGAGGCGAAACTGCACGACGTGGAGCGCGAGTACATGGCCATCGCGGCCAGCGAGTACCACGACGCGTTCCTCGGGCTGCGCGACGGCGAACCCGCGTTCCTGATGGAGCGCTACGACCCGGCGCACGTCGAGCTCGCCGGCCTGTACGAGCCGGAGCCCGGCGACGTCGGCATGCACTTCCTGGTCGCGCCGAGCGACACACCCGTGCACGGCTTCACCCGGGCCGTGATCACCGCCGTGATGGAGCACCTGTTCGCCGACCCGGCGACCGCGCGGGTCGTCGTCGAACCCGACGTCCGCAACACGGCGGTGCACGCCCTCAACGAAGCCGTCGGCTTTGTACCCGAGCGCGAGATCCAGAAGCCGGAGAAGCAGGCGCTGCTGAGCTTCTGCACCCGCGAGCAGTTCCGGAAGGCGGTGGCCGCATGAGCCTCTCCGACAGCGTGGCCCACCTCTCCCCCGAGCGCTGGGCCCGCGCCAACCGCCTTCTCGTCCGCAAGGCGCTCGCCGAGTTCGCCCACGAGCGGCTGATCACGCCGACGCGTCTCCCGGACGGCCGTTACGAGGTCCGCGGCGACGACGGTCTGACCCGCTACCGCTTCACCGCCGTGGTGCGCTCCCTCGACCACTGGGAGGTCGACGCCGAGTCGATCACCCGGCACCGCGACGGGACCGAACTCCCGCTCGCCGCCCTGGACTTCTTCATCGAGCTGAAGAATTCGCTCGGCCTGAGCGACGAGGTCCTGCCGGTCTACCTGGAGGAGATCTCCTCCACCCTCTCCGGCACCTGCTTCAAGCTCACCAAGCCGCAGATCCCGGTCGCCGAACTCGTCAGAAGCGGCTTCCAGGCCATCGAGACCGGGATGACCGAGGGCCACCCCTGTTTCGTCGCCAACAACGGGCGGCTCGGCTTCGGAGTGCACGAGTACCTCTCGTACGCCCCCGAGACCGCGAGCCCGGTCCGCCTGGTCTGGCTGGCCGCGCACCGCTCGCGGGCCGCCTTCACAGCGGGTGTGGGCATCGAGTACGAGTCGTTCGTGCGCGAGGAGCTGGGCCAGGAGACGATCGAGCGGTTCGCGGCGACGCTGGAGGACCAGGGCCTGGACCCCGAGGAGTACCTCCTCATCCCCGTCCACCCCTGGCAGTGGTGGAACAAGCTCTCCGTGACCTTCGCCGCCGAGGTCGCCCAGCGCCACCTCGTCTGCCTCGGCGAGGGCGACGACGAGTACCTGGCCCAGCAGTCGATCCGGACGTTCTTCAACAAGAGCGCACCCAAGAAGCACTACGTGAAGACCGCCCTGTCGGTCCTCAACATGGGCTTCATGCGCGGCCTTTCCGCCGCCTACATGGAGGCGACCCCGGCGATCAACGACTGGCTTGCCCAACTCGTCGAGAACGACCCGGTCCTGAAGTCCACCGGCCTGTCGGTCATCCGCGAGCGCGCCGCCGTCGGCTACCGCCACCTGGAGTACGAGGCCGCCACGGACCGCTACTCGCCGTACCGGAAAATGCTCGCCGCCCTGTGGCGCGAGAGCCCGGTGTCCTCGCTCCAGGAGGGCGAGACCCTGGCGACCATGGCGTCCCTCGTGCACGTCGACCACGAGGGCGCGTCGTTCGCGGGCGCACTGATCGAGCAGTCGGGGCTGACCCCGGTGGAGTGGCTGCGCGGCTATCTGCGCGCCTACTTCACCCCGCTGCTGCACAGCTTCTACGCGTACGACCTCGTCTACATGCCGCACGGCGAGAACGTCATCCTGGTCCTCAAGGACGGCGCCGTACAGCGCGCGATCTACAAGGACATCGCCGAGGAGATCGCGGTCATGGACCCGCAGGCGGTGCTGCCGCCCACGGTCGAGCGGATCAGGGTCGAAGTCCCCGAGGACAAGAAGCTGCTGTCCATCTTCACGGACGTCTTCGACTGCTTCTTCCGCTTCCTGGCCGCCAATCTGGCGAGCGAGGGCATCCTCGACGAGGACGACTTCTGGCGGACGGTCGCCGAGGCGGTGCGCGCGTACCAGGACACGACGCCCGAACTCGCCGACAAATTCCAGCAGTACGACATGTTCGCGCCGGAGTTCGCGCTGTCCTGCCTCAACCGCCTCCAGCTGCGCGACAACAAGCAGATGGTGGACCTCGCCGACCCGTCGGGAGCCCTCCAGCTCGTGGGCACGCTGAAGAACCCGATCGCGGCCTGACCGGCACAGACTGCCGGGCCCGGGGGACGGTCCCCCCGGGCCCGGACCCATCTGCCGGCCAGTTCGCCGAGCACCCCAACCACCCAGTCTCCGCACGTCACTTGAGGTCCACAGCCACCTCACAGGCAACCCCACTAGCGTCCAACCCTCCTGTGCACGCGTACGGGCCGAGGTGTCCACCACATGAGCGCGGGCGTCCGGGAGTTGGGGATTCCGGGCGCCCGCTCCTGCATGCCTACGCGGCGGGCCAGGGCACCTGGGGCGACTTGTAGTAGCCGATCCCCAGCGCGTCCCAGCGCGGCCCCTGTGCCGCGAGCCGCACCTTGTACGTGTCCCAGTCGTGCGTCGACGCGGGCGACCAGCCGAGCTCGGCCACGCCGGGCAGCCTCGGGAAGGCCATGTAGTCGATGTCCGCGCCGGTGACGATGGTCTCCGTCCACAGCGGCGCCTCGACCCCGCGGATCGCCGAACTCGGGGCTCCGGGAAGGTAGGTGCCCGGGTCCCAGTCGTACGCCCGCTTCACCTCGACCAGACCGGCCCAGTCCTGCCCGAGCGGGGTGTCGGCGGTGTACTTCATGTCGAGGTAGACCCGGTCGGCGGGCGACAGCACGAGCCCCGTCCCGTTCCGCGCGGCCTTCGCGACCTGCGCCTTCTCCTCGGCACTGGTGTCGTCGAGCCCCCAGTACTGCGCGATGGCGCCCTTCGCCGGAGTGGCCCCGGTCAGCTGGTGCCAGCCGACGACGGTCTTCCCGTACTTGGCGACGATCGGCTGCACCTTGTCCATGAAGGTCACGTAGTCGGCGTGGCTGGTGGAGTGGGCCTCGTCCCCGCCGATGTGGAGGTACTTGCCGGGCGTGATCGCGGCGAGCTCGCGGATCACGTCGTCCACGAAGTCGTACGTCACCGGCTTCGCCACGCACAGCGAGCTGAAGCCGACGTCCGTGCCGGTGTAGAGCGGCGGCGCGACCCCGTCGCAGTTCAGCTGCGCGTACGAGGCGAGGGCGGCGTTGGTGTGCCCGGGCATGTCGATCTCCGGGACGACCTCCAGGTAGCGCGAGGCGGCGTACCGGACGATCTCCTGGTAGTCCGCCTTGGTGTAGGAGCCGCCGGTGCCGCCGCCCACCTGCGTCGAGCCGCCGTATGCGGCCAGCCTCGGCCAGGAGTCGATCGCGATGCGCCAGCCCTGGTCGTCGCTCAGGTGCAGATGCAGCTTGTTGACCTTGTAGAGGGCCAACTCGTCGATGTAGCGCTTGACTTGGCCGACGCTGAAGAAGTGCCGGGAGACGTCGAGCATCGCGCCGCGGTAGCCGTAGCGCGGGCTGTCCTCGATGGTGCCGCCCGCGACGAGCCAGGGTCCGGGCTGTACGGAGTTCTTCTCGACGGCGGCGGGCAGCAGCTGGCGCAGGGTCTGGACGCCGTGGAAGAGCCCGGCGGGCTTGGCGGCGCTGATGGTGACACCACCCCGGCCGCTGTCCAGGCGGTAGGCCTCCCCGCCCAATCCCTTCGCGCCGAGCCGGAGTTGGATACCGCCCCCGCCGTGCGAGGTGACCGGCAGCCGGTAGCCGGTGGAGGGCCGCAGGATGTCCGCGAGGTACTCGCCGACGCGGCGGGCGCCTGGCGAGTCGTCGACACGGATGCGGGTGTCGCCGGTGATGCGGTACGCGGAGCCGCCGGGATGGACAGAGGCGGGGGCCGGGACGACCTGCCCCAGCGGGGCAGCGGTCTTCGCGGCGGCGGTGGGAGCCGCGCCGACGACGGAGATACCGGCAGCCGCCACAAGCAACAGCGTACCGAGAAGGCGGGGCGTTCTGTGCTGTCTCACATGCGCTCCCTTCGAGGGCCCTGCACCTGGGGGGTGGACCCGAATTGGTAAAGACCACTCTCCCGCAGAGCCGGTGAAACAATCCCCCTCATGGCGGAAATCATCCAGAGAGACGGCACGTGGGCCTTCGACGGCGACGCCCTGCGGATGACCCCTGGCCGGAACAAGAACGTCAGCCCGCTCCGCACGATGCTGGGCGAACTGACCGTCCCGCTCGGCGCGTTGGCGGGCATCTCCTTCGAGCAGGGCAGGAAGACCGGGCGCCTCAGGCTCCGGCTGCGCGACGGCGCCGACCCGCTGCTCCAGGCGACCGCCGGCAAGCTCGCGGAGCCGAACGACCCGTACCAGCTCACCGTCGAGTCCGACCGCTACGGCGTCGCCGAGTACATGGTGGACGAGATCCGCAACGCGCTGCTCCTCGACCAGGTGCCCTCCGGCCCGGTCGACAGCTACCTGCTCCCCGGCCCCTCGGTACCGCTGTCCGCCTCCGCCGGGGACGGCACGGCGAGCTTCGACGGCGAACACGTACGCCTGGAATGGAACTGGAAGACGGAGGACGCCAAGTCCGCCGCGGGCGCCCGCACCCTGGCCCTCACCGACATCACCGCCGTCGAGTGGCACCCCGCGATCGGCCTGGAGAACGGCTCCCTGCGCTTCACGGTACGCGGCGCGGAAACCAAGGCCCCACCGAAGTACGACCCCAACTCCGTCGAGCTGTGGGGCTTCAGGAAGGACCCGCTGATGGCGCTCGTCGCGGCGGCGGTGCAGGCGAGGCTCCCGCATCCGACGGCAGCTCCAGAAAAGACGCCGGTGAAGGAGCAGCCCCCAACCATCACCCCGGAGGCCGACCACGACGCCCTGCTCCGCCGCCTCCGCGAACTCGGCGACCTCCATAAGTCCGGCATCCTGACGGACGACGAGTTCGCCTTGGCCAAGCAGGCGGTCCTCAAACGAATGTAGAGGACCGCCTCCAGATCAACATGCCCCGCCTTCTAGACACGCGATCAGCCAAGCGCCGGGCTCATTTAGGGGCGCGGGGCTGTGACATTTGCGGCTCCGCCGCGTGGGCGCGGGCAACCCCCACCGGCCGACAGCTAACGCACCCGCCGAGCCACGGTAAACCGGTCAACCTCAACCCCGGTCTCAGCGATCCCCCGCACAGTCAACGTGGCCATCCGCCCCTTCACCGCGGGCGCGACATCCACCCGCAGGAACGAGTAGTTGAGATACCGCACCCGAGACCACGCCACCGTCTCGTTCTGCTTCCCGTCCTTCTGGTTGATGAAGGAGGCCACGGACTCGACCTCGTTCTCGTTCCCCTCGTACGACTGCGGCGCGGTGAACGCGTACAGGCTCCGCCCGGCGGCCCCCGCCGTCACGTACACAACGCCCTCGGTCTCCGGGTACGCCGTACCCCCGATCGGCAGCTTCTTGATGACCGCGTCGCCCTTGATGACGTCGGTCCGCTCGTACTGGTGGTTGTGACCGTTGATGACCAGGTCCACCGTGTACTTCTCGAACAGCGGCACCCACTCCTGTCGCACGCCCCCCTCCGAGGCGTGCGCCGTGGAGGTGCAGTACGCGCAGTGGTGGAAGAAGATCACGATGAAGTCGACGTCCTTGGACGCCCGGAACTTCTTGAGCTGCCCCTCCAGCCAGGTGGTCTGGGTGCCGCCGGAGATGCCCAGGTTCGCCGGGATCTCGAAGGAGATGTCGTTGGCGTCCAGCGAGATGACCGCCGTGTTGCCGTAGACGAAGGAGTACACGCCGGGCAGGTTCGCCTTGTCGGGCCCGTTGTCCGGCAGCGTCCAGCGGGCTTCCTCGCCGCCGTAGCCGTTGGGCGAGTACCAGGCCTCCATGTCGTGGTTGCCGTACGCCGGCATCCACGGGACGGACTTGGCGACCGTCTCGGTCTGGGCGAGGAACTGGTCCCAGATGCGCGAGTCGAAGCCGGTGTCCGCGACCTTGCCCGCGCCGGACGGGTCCGCGTACGCGATGTCGCCGGCGTGCAGGTGGAAGGCCGGGTTCTGGCCGAGCAGCAGGGCGTCGTTGGCGAGGCCGTGGTAGCCGACGCCCTCGTCGCCGAAGGCCGTGAAGGTGAACGGCTCGGCGCTCGCGGGCGCGGTGGTGAAGGTGCCCAGGGTGCCGAGGAGGTGGGGCGCGGCCGGGTCGAAGCCCGCGTGGCCGACGCCGTAGTAGTACGTCTTGCCGGGGCGCAGGTGGGTGAGCTTGGCGTGCAGGTAGTACTGCGTGTGGTCGGCGCTGACGCCGACACCGGCCGGGGTGTACAGCGCCCGGACCTCGGCCTCGATCTTGCGGGAGAGGTCCCAGGGGTGGGCGCCGATGCGTATGTACGGCTTCTTCACGGCGGTCGGCACCTGCCAGGAGACCGTGACCTCGGTGCGCGGGTCGTTGCCGAAGGCCAGGTGGCGGCCGAAGGGGGCGACGAGCGCGCCGTCGACCGTCTCGGTCGAGGAGGCGGTGGCCTGCGTCGGGACCGCGGCCTGTGCGACGGCGCCCGGCACGAAGGCGCCGCCCGCGACGGCGCCGATGGTCACGGCCCCGCCTCTGATCATGTTGCGCCGGGAGAACTTGGCGCGGAGGAATTCGTGCTGCTCGGCCATGCTCATGCGCTCGGCGAGCTTCTCCGGTACGCCCATGCGTGGAGTGTCCATGGTCACAGAAGTTGCTCCCGGCAATCGACGCGGCACAAGACACAGGATGGACAGCTTGCAAACAGCCCCCCATAAGAGGTTCAACAGCCGCTTGCCCGATATCGGGCAGGATTCTTGCGAATCACTCGCCGGTACCCCAGGATCAACGGGTGCACGACGAACTTGTTGATCATCTGACGCGGTCCACGCCCCTGAACCGGGGCGAGGCGCTGCGGGTGATCCAGGACGTGCTCGCCTACTTCGACGAGACGACCGAGGAGTACGTCCGTCGCCGCCATCGCGAGCTCCAGGCCCAGGGCATGGTGAACGCGACGATCTTCGAACGGATCGAGGCGGACCTGAAATACCGCGCGGTCGCGCCGCCGGAGCTCACGCTCAGGCAGCTGCGCCGCATCGTTTACGGCTGAGGGACTGGGACTTTACCTATATGTGCGGAATCGTCGGATACATCGGCAAGCGTGATGTGGCTCCCCTGCTGCTCGAAGGCCTGCAGCGCCTGGAGTACCGCGGCTACGACTCGGCGGGCATCGTCGTCACGACCCCCAAGTCGGCCGGCCTGAAGATGGTCAAGGCCAAGGGCCGGGTCCGTGACCTGGAGGCCAAGGTCCCCGCGCGCTTCAAGGGCACCACCGGCATCGCCCACACCCGCTGGGCCACCCACGGCGCCCCCTCCGACGTGAACGCCCACCCGCACATGTCGGCCGACAACAAGGTCGCGATCGTCCACAACGGGATCATCGACAACGCCTCCGACCTGCGCAAGAAGCTGGAGGCCGACGGCGTCGAGTTCCTCTCCGAGACCGACACCGAGGTCCTCACCCACCTCATCGCCCGCTCCCAGGCCGAGACCCTGGAGGAGAAGGTCCGCCAGGCGCTGCGCGTGATCGAGGGCACCTACGGCATCGCCGTGATGCACGCCGACTTCCCCGACCGCATCGTGGTGGCCCGAAACGGCTCCCCGGTCGTCCTCGGCATCGGCGAGAAGGAGATGTTCGTCGCCTCGGACATCGCTGCCCTGGTCACCCACACCCGCCAGATAGTGACCCTGGACGACGGCGAGATGGCCACCCTCAAGGCCGACGACTTCCGCACGTACACCACCGAGGGCACCCGTACGACGGCCGAGCCGACCACCGTGGAGTGGGAGGCGGCGTCGTACGACATGGGCGGCCACGACACGTACATGCACAAGGAGATCCACGAGCAGGCCGACGCCGTGGACCGCGTGCTGCGCGGCCGCATCGACGACAGGTTCTCGACGGTCCACCTCGGCGGCCTGAACCTGGACGCCCGCGAGGCGCGCCAGATCCGCCGCGTGAAGATCCTCGGCTGCGGCACCTCGTACCACGCGGGCATGATCGGCGCCCAGATGATCGAGGAGCTGGCCCGCATCCCCGCGGACGCCGAGCCGGCCTCCGAGTTCCGCTACCGCAACGCGGTCGTCGACCCCGACACCCTGTACGTGGCCGTGTCCCAGTCCGGTGAGACGTACGACGTACTGGCCGCCGTCCAGGAGCTGAAGCGCAAGGGCGCGCGGGTGCTGGGCGTGGTCAATGTCGTCGGCTCGGCGATCGCCCGCGAGGCGGACGGCGGCATGTACGTCCACGCGGGCCCCGAGGTCTGCGTCGTCTCGACGAAGTGCTTCACCAACACCACCGTCGCGTTCGCGCTGCTCGCGCTGCACCTCGGCCGTACCCGTGACCTGTCGGTCCGCGACGGCAAGCGGATCATCGAGGGCCTGCGCAAGCTGCCCGCGCAGATCTCCGAGATCCTGGAGCAGGAGGACGAGATCAAGAAGCTGGCCGCGGAGTACGCCGAGGCCCGCTCGATGCTCTTCATCGGCCGCGTACGGGGCTACCCGGTGGCCCGTGAGGCCTCCCTGAAGCTCAAGGAGGTCTCGTACATCCACGCCGAGGCCTACCCCGCCTCCGAGCTCAAGCACGGCCCGCTGGCCCTCATCGAGCCCGCCCTGCCCACGGTCGCGATCGTCCCCGACGACGACCTCCTGGAGAAGAACCGCGCCGCCCTGGAGGAGATCAAGGCCCGCAGCGGCAAGATCCTCGCGGTCGCCCACCAGCACCAGGAGAAGGCCGACCAGACGATCGTCGTCCCGAAGAACGAGGACGAACTGGACCCCATCCTCATGGGCATCCCCCTCCAACTCCTCGCCTACCACACGGCATTGGCCCTGGGCCGGGACATCGACAAGCCGCGCAACCTCGCCAAGTCGGTAACGGTGGAGTAGTGAAGCGTCCCTGAAGGGGCAGCGCCCCTTCAGGGACGCGGGGAACTGCGCGAGCAACCCCCACCGGCCCGCACAGGCCGGACAACGGGACGGACCCCCACGTGTTGCCACCAAACACGGGGGGTCCGTTCTCATCGCCGGGGGCCGCCCAAACCCCCAGCCGGCGCCGCTAACCGGTGGCCGTCACCCCCCGGCCGGCGGCACGCCCGGGAAGCGTGGTGGGCCAGTGAGCCATGGCCGCCGTAGCCCCGTACCAAGCGAGCAGACCGCCTACCGCCGCAAGCCAGCCCGCGACCTTCGCCAGCCCGCTGGAGTCACCGAACTGCCCTATGGCGAGCAGCAGCAGCGACAGGAAGAGCAGCCCGTACGTGCCCCGTACGAACAGGGAACCGCCGGCGGACCCTGCTGCCAGGCTCAGCGCGACCAGCGCGAACAGGAGCAGGAAGAGACCGGCCGCGTTGGCGGAGGCCTGCGCGTCGGACGTGACGCCCCAGGTGAACCAGAGCGCGCCGAGTGCGGTGAAGGCCGTACCGGTGAAGGCGTCACGGTCACGGAAGGCGAACAGACCGGCGACGAAGAGCGCGATGCCACCGACATAGGTGGCGAGGGAGACGGAGTCGGCTGCCGTGACGCCGTCGATCACTTCGGTGTGACCGAGGCCGAAGGCCAGCAGGGTGAGTCCGAGCGCGAGTTGGCCGAGGGTCGATGTGGTGCTTCCCGCAGAGACGTCGTTGTCCACGGCGGGCTCCCTTCATGCATGTGCAGTTGTGCTGCGTGGTACCGGCCGTGCGGTTGGTCCGGCGACCGGTATGTACCCTTCACAAGGGCACAAACCACCTCTACGCGCCAGTAGATTTAGGCCGCATCACGTGTGCGTCAGGGGGAGTTGACGATCCGCCAGGAAACTCGTCCGGCTCATCTCACCTGGGACAACGGCGAGTTACGGAATGACGACGACGGGACGCTTCGCGCGCTTGGCGAGTCTTCCGGCCACCGAGCCGAAGATGCGCCCGACGATGCCGTGCGTGGAGCCGACGACGATCGCGTCCGCCTCGTACTCCCGCCCCACCTCTTCGAGTTCATGGCAGATGTCACCGCCGCGCTCGACGAGGATCCAGGGCACCTCGGCCAGATATTCGGCGCAGGCGAGTTCGAGTCCGAGCACCTCGGTGCGGTGGTCCGGCACGTCGACGAAGACCGGCGGCTCGCAGCCCGCCCACACCGTGGTGGGCAGCCGGTTGGCGACATGCACGATGATCAGGCCCGAGCCGGAGCGATGGGCCATGCCGATCGCGTAGGCGAGGGCGCGCTCGCTGGACGTCGAGCCGTCGAAACCGACGACGACGCCGTGCTTGAAGGCGGGATCGCAGGACTGGCGGTGTTCTTCCGCCGCCAGGGGCTCGGCCGCCGTGGGATCGGCGAGCGGGCGCTTGCGGTCCGCGGGATCGAAGAATTCGTGACCGGCCATGGGTGTCTCGGCGTTTGGATCCTCGTGGTGGGGACGACAACGATCGGCAGAGCTGTGTCTGGGAAACATCTTCCCAACCCCATACCCCCAAGGGTACGGCGGCACGCCTCCTCTGCCCAGATCCCGCGCGCGCTGTGCGGCGTTCCCCGGAGCATGCATGAGAGGCGCCCGTAACGCAATGGTTGCTGCCCCGTACAGGCGGTTTGCACAGGGTTCACCTAGGGAGGGGCCCTTTCATCGTCGCACGACTCGGCACGCCGACGTCCCGCGCCGTCGCACACCGAAGCCCTTCGGCGCCGCACCACCGTCGGCCGGGCAGTGACCGGCCGGTCGAACACGCGTTGAACCGGTAAGCCACCGCCATGGGGAGCACGCGCGTACTCGCCATGGGGAGCACTGGAGTACTAGGGAGCAGACCGTGCCCGGACCCGAGACCGCGTCCCACCCCTCCCCCGCCACACAGTCCGCGTCGCCGCCCGTGCCGGACACCGCGAGCGACGTGGTGCGCTGGGCGGCCTTCAGCTGTGTCCTGGTCCCGGTGGTCCTCGTCTGGTACGGCACCTCTCTGGCCGGCGCGGCCGGTACGGCCCTGGGCCTGGCGGCGGTGACCGGGGCCTGCCGAGTGCTGCTGAGGCAGTCGGAACGCGGCGCGGCGCGACTGCGCGCCGAGGAGCGGGCCCCGCACCGCGGCCGGCACGGCAGGAGCGGCCCGCACGGTGTGGCCGGAGTGGGCGGCCCGCGCGGTGTGGCCGGAGTGGGCGGTCCGCGCGGTCCGCGTGATGGGTCCGGAGTGGGCGGTGCGCGCGGTGTGGTCGCCGCACAGGGCAGAAATGGTGCGGGGGCGCACAGAGGTGGTCGGCACGGCGCGGGAAACAAGCCGGTCGACTGACCGGTTTCCGCGCACGCGCCCGCTACTTTTCAGCCAACTTCTGCGCACCGCGCATCCCTTGGTCGAACGACCCCCCAACCCCCGTTCGACCTGCACTGAAAGTGCCACAGGGGGCTCGCGCACCCTACGTGGATTGGCCACTGCCACGAGGCGCACTTCCCTGTACGGCCCACGAGTGCAACGCTTCGTGATCGAATGCTTCACGCCAAGTTGCCATGTCGACATTCTGCGGAGTAGCGAACTGGTCACCTTGGCGCCACGGGACACAGTAGATTCGATCTTGTCTTACGGCGGGGGACTCGTGCAGGACCGAGGGGAAACGTGCAGGAGCGACACAACCGAGGAGCCGCGACCACCGAGGGGGGCTTAGCAGTATGAGCCACGACTCCACTGCCGCGCCGGAAGCCGCGGCCCGGAAACTTTCCGGGCGACGCCGCAAGGAGATCGTCGCGGTGCTGCTGTTCAGCGGCGGCCCCATCTTCGAGAGTTCCATACCGCTGTCGGTGTTCGGGATTGACCGCCAGGACGCCGGCGTGCCGCGCTACCGCCTACTGGTGTGCGCCGGCGAGGAAGGCCCACTGCGGACCACAGGGGGCCTGGAACTCACCGCGCCACATGGCCTGGAAGCGATCTCGCGGGCAGGCACGGTGGTCGTGCCCGCCTGGCGGTCGATCACTTCGCCACCACCGGAGGACGCGCTCGACGCACTGCGCCGCGCGCACGAGGAGGGTGCCCGCATAGTCGGGCTGTGCACCGGCGCCTTCGTCCTCGCGGCGGCGGGTTTACTGGACGGCCGTCCGGCGACGACCCACTGGATGTACGCACCGACGCTGGCCAAGCGCTATCCGTCGGTGCATGTGGATCCACGAGAACTCTTCGTGGACGACGGAGACGTCCTGACATCGGCGGGAACGGCGGCCGGAATCGACCTCTGCCTGCACATCGTGCGGACAGACCACGGCAACGAAGCGGCCGGGGCCCTGGCCCGCCGTCTGGTGGTCCCGCCGCGCCGCAGCGGCGGCCAGGAGCGCTATCTCGACCGGTCCCTGCCGGAGGAGATCGGCGCCGACCCCCTCGCGGAGGTCGTCGCCTGGGCGCTGGAGCACCTCCATGAGCAGTTCGACGTCGAGACGCTGGCGGCACGCGCGTACATGAGCCGGCGCACCTTCGACCGCCGGTTCCGCTCGCTCACGGGGAGCGCTCCCCTGCAGTGGCTGATCACTCAGCGCGTACTGCAGGCACAGCGTCTCCTGGAGACCTCCGACTACTCGGTCGACGAGGTCGCGGGCCGCTGCGGCTTCCGCTCGCCGGTCGCGCTGCGGGGTCACTTCCGGCGCCAGCTGGGATCGTCCCCGGCCGCGTACCGGGCGGCGTACCGCGCCCGCAGGCCGCAGTCCGACCGCTCGTCGGACACGGACAGCTCGGCGGCTCCGGCCGGACCGCCACCGTCCGTGCACCAGGAGAGCCCGGTCCCGATGCAGACCCGTCGCACAGCGGCGGCGAGCGCCCTGGGCCCGGCCGCGTCGTCCGCGTCTCTGTCCACGGACTCGGGCAAGCCCGAGCTGTACGCGGCGGGCCGCCCGAGCCTGCCGGGGCAGCGGAGTGCGCCGTAGCAGTACCCGCCGGAAGGGGGCCCGCGCCTTGGGGTGCGGGCCCCCTTCCCGTGCGCCCGCGCGCACGGGCGGGTCCAGTCGGCCGGAGCGAGCCGTAGGGTGAGACATATGAACGATCGCATGGTGTGGATCGACTGCGAGATGACCGGGCTCTCGCTGTCGGATGACGCGCTCATCGAGGTGGCCGCACTGGTCACCGACTCGGAGCTGAACGTGCTCGGCGAAGGCGTGGACATCGTGATCCGCCCGCCGGACGCGGCGCTGGAGACGATGCCGGACGTGGTGCGCCAGATGCACACGGCCTCCGGCCTCCTCGAAGAGCTGGCCGCGGGCACGACTCTCGCGGACGCTGAGGAGCAGGTCCTCTCCTATGTGCGTGAGCACGTCAAGGAGCCGGGCAAGGCCCCGCTGTGCGGGAACTCGGTGGGCACGGACCGCGGCTTCCTCCTCCGTGACATGCCCACCGTTGAGGAGTACCTCCACTACCGCATCGTGGACGTCTCCTCCGTCAAGGAGCTGGCCCGCCGCTGGTATCCCCGGGCGTACTTCAACAGCCCGGACAAGAACGGCAACCACCGCGCCCTCGCCGACATCCGCGAATCCATCGCCGAGCTCCGCTACTACCGCGAGGCGATCTTCGTCCCCCAGCCCGGCCCCGACTCGGAGACCGCCCGCACCATCGCGGCGAAGCACGTCCTGCCCGCCGAGTAGGCCTTTGACGGGGCCCTCCTGGGGCCCCCGAAAAAGCCGTGCGCGAGCACCCCTTCGGACCCTGTACACTTTTTCTCGGCCGGTCAGGGAAACCAAGACCGGACATGGTGGGTGTAGCTCAGCTGGTAGAGCACCTGGTTGTGGTCCAGGATGCCGCGGGTTCAAGTCCCGTCACTCACCCTGATCAGTCAGCCGGTGACCTGTTCGAACAGGTCACCGGCTGACTGCGTTCCCGGACGTTCCACGCACCACCGAAGCCCGTACCCTTCCCGCGTGCGCCATCTCGCCGAACCTTTCGCCCTCGGAGCCCTGCGCCGGGGCCGCCCGACAAGAGTCGCCTAAGGAGGCCGCCCGGGGCTTGGTGGAGTGGCCGGCGGAGCGGTCCGTGCGTACCGTCCTCGCCCGCATCCACCCCGGCCACCACGCCTCCGCGGCCGTCGCCGAGGCGGCGGGACTGTCCCCGACCGGCACCGTCCATGGCGGCGAGGCCCGGTGGGAACTGACCGTAAGGCCGTCACCTCACGTCTCCTGAGGCTCGTTGGCCGCGCGCCACGCCGCCGCGAAACGGTGGACGTCGGCGAAGCGGTCGTCGGGGTCGGGAAACGTGGCGCGTTCGACGACCGCCAGCTGCTGCGGTGTGCCGCGCCAGGCGCGCTCCTCGTCGCCCGCGTCCAGGAGCAGCCGGGCGGTGCGGCCGAGGGTGAAGACGGTCGTACGGGTGTCGATGACCGCCCCGCGCACGAACTCCTCGGGGGCCATGAACCGCCGGGAGCCCGGCAGCCGTTCGTCCTCCACCTCGAAGGGACCCGGCCGGTACTCGTCGAGGTCGATGAGATGGGCCGTGTCGGCGGCGAAGTCGTAGAGCAGCGCGCCGTCGTAGAAGTCAACGGCGACATGGCCGGCGGCCTCCACCGCGAGGTGCGCGTCCAGGACCCGGTCGAAGGCACGCAGTACGCGGGCGGCGGGCAGGGCGCGGAAGCGGGCCATTGGGCTGCCCGGGCTCGTACGGTCGCGGGGACCGTCCACAGTGGCGTGGTACAGCACCTCGCCCTCCCGCCAGGGCATCACGACCGCCCAGCCGCCGCCTCCGCGCACGGCGATCCGGTGGACCTGGGGGACGATCGCCGAGTGCCGTACGGCCCGGTGAAATGCCCATCCTCGATCGAGTGAACGCCGTGCACGGTCGTTGACCGACGCCTTGACGAACCACCGCGCACCGTCGAGCAGCCGCACCCCGTACGACACACACCCCGAGTCCTGCTCCCTGAACACCTTGAACACCTCGCCCACACGACCCAAGTACGGTTCCACGGCGGGCACTTCATCAACTCCGAGCAAGGGATGCAGGACCATGCTCGCCACCATGCCGTAATACCCTGCCCCCATGTGGAGAGAAGCCGCAGGTCAGGCATCGCCCGAGGCCGGGTTCCGGACCCCCGTCGAGGAGAGCGCGCTCGCTGCCGCCGAGACACGGCTCGGCTGTCGGCTGCCGGAGGAGCTGGCCGAACTGCTGCGGGAGACGGACGGCATCGAGGCTCCCGACGGGGTCGACACCGTCTGGGACCTGGAGCAGATCGTCGAGCAGAACCTTCTCTTCCGGTCGGACCCGTCGTTCGCCGAGCTCTACATGCCCTTCGAGCCCCTGCTCTTCTTCGGCGGCAACGGCGGCGGTGACCAGTTCGCGTTCGTGCGGACACCCCCGCGCGCCGACATCTTCGTATGGGACCACGAGGACGACAGCCGGCGCTGGGCCGCACGGGACCTGCGGGACTACCTCGGGCGGGCGCTCGGGGGCGACGGGGACGACTGGTACCGGTAGCCGGGCACGAGACGTCGTACCACCGACGCGCACGACGGCGTACCACCGGCGCGTACGGCGTCATACGACCGGCGCGTACGACGTCGCACGACCGGACACCGCACGCCCTACGACGACTCCCGCACCACCAGCTCCGCCGGCAGCACCAGCTGCCGCTTCTCCAGCCCGCGCGACACCGCTGGCCGGCGGTCCGCGATCTCGCCGAGGAGGAGGTCGATCATCGCGCGGCCCATTTCCTCGATCGGCTGGCGGACGCTGGTCAGGGGCGGGTCCATGTGGCGGGCGATGGCGGAGTCGTCGTAGCCGATCAGCGCCACGTCGTCGGGTATACGGCGCCCCTCCTCGCGCAGGACCTGGCGGGCGCCGGCCGCCATGACGTCGGAGCCGGCGAAGACCGCGTCGAGGTCGGGGCAGTGCTCCAGGAGCTGGGTCATCGCACGGCGGCCGCCCTCCTCCGTAAAGTCGCCGGTGACGATCAGCCGCTCGTCCACCTCGCGGCCCGCGTCGAGCAGCGCCTCGCGGTAGCCGTCGACGCGGCGCTGGGCACCGTAGACGTCGAGACGCCCCGCGATGTGGGCGATCGTGCGGCGCCCCCGGGCCATCAGGTGCTCGATCGCCGCGCGGCCCCCGCCGTAGTTGTCGGAGTCCACGGACGGCAGCGTCTCGTCGGCCGAGCGGCGGCCGCTGATGACGGCCGGGATCTCCAGCTGGGCGAGCAGGTCGGGGAGGGGGTCGTCCGCGTGGACCGAGACCAGGAGGACGCCGTCCACCCGGTGGGCCGCCAGATACTGGGCCAGCCGCTGCCGCTCCCGGTCGCTGCCCGCGAAGATCAGCAGGAGCTGCATCTCGGTTTCGGAGAGTTCGGACCCCACGCCCTTGAGCATGTCGGAGAAGTACGGCTCCGCGAAGAAGCGGGTCTCCGGCTCGGGGACGACCAGGGCGATCGCGTCCGTGCGGTTCGCGGCGAGGGCGCGGGCCGCCGTGTTGGGGACGTAGCCGAGTTCCGCGACCGCCGCCTCGACGGCGGCGCGGGTCGCGTCGCTGACCCTTGGGGAGCCGTTGATCACCCGGGAGACCGTGCCGCGGCCCACTCCGGCGCGTGCCGCGACCTCTTCCAAGGTCGGCCGGCCGCCACCCCGGCCCCGCGCTCCGTGGCTTGCCATGGTCCGCCTCCCGTCGACACCGCGCGCTGCGCGACTGGCCTGGAATCTAACAGTCCCGTTCATGGACAGAAGCCCGGCGATCGCGCCGACCTCGCCCTGCCCCCGCCTGGCCGCCATCCGAACCACCGCCCGGCAACCGCCCGAACCATCGCCTGGCCACCGCCCGGCAACCGCCCGCGCCACCACCCGAGGCCACCACCCGGAGCCGGCAAGTCACACTGAGACGAGCCACCACTGCCTCCGCCCCGCAGCCCCCTCCGACCCGTCCCCCGCGGTTAGTTAACAGGCCGATAACTGAACGCATCTCTCCGCGCTCCCACCCTTGACACCCCCGCCCGGACCGACGACTCTTCAACACATCACCTGTGGGAGCGCTCCCACAGTACCTGACACATACACATCCCGCACGTTCCCCGCCCGAGCCGCAGCGAGAACCAACGGGCCCAACAGAGCAGTTGGCCGGGGGGTCGGCACGTCAGGCAACAGGAGGACGCAATGCGCACGAGTACCCGTCGGTCCCGCAGGCTGGGGGCCCTCGCGGCCGTCGCCGCGCTGACCACAGGGCTGCTGGCCGGCTGCGCCAGCGACTCGAAAGACAAGGGGTCGTCGGACGGCGGCGGAGGCGGCGGCAAGGGCACGACCACGCTGACCATCGGTACTTTCGGCGTCTTCGGCTACAAGCAGGCCGGCCTCTACGACGAGTACATGAAGCTGCACCCGAACATCTCTATCAAGGAGAACGTCACCACCAAGACCGACGTGTACTGGCCCAAGACGCTCACACGTCTGCAGGCCGGTTCCGGTACCGACGACATCCAGGCGATCGAGGTCGGCAACGTCACCGAGGCCGTCCAGACGCAGGCCGACAAGTTCGTCGACCTGGGCAAGGAGGTCGACAAGTCCCAGTGGCTGGACTGGAAGCTGGCGCAGGCCACCACCAAGGACGGCAAGACGATCGCGCTCGGCACCGACATCGGCCCGATGGCGATCTGCTACCGCAAGGACCTCTTCGAGAAGGCCGGTCTGGAGACGGACCGCACCAAGCTCGCCGCGCAGTGGAAGGGCGACTGGTCCAAGTACGTCGCGCTCGGCAAGGAGTACATGAAGAAGGCGCCCAGCGGCACCAAGTTCGTGGACTCCGCCTCCTCGGTCTACAACGCCGCGCTCGGTGGCGAGAGCCAGCGGTACTACGACAAGGACGGCAACGTCATCTGGGACAAGTCCACGGGCGTGAAGTCGGCCTGGAACAACGCGATGACGGTCGCGACCAGCAATATGTCGGCGAAGCTGAAGCAGTTCGAGGACCCGTGGAACAAGGCCTTCTCGAACGCCACGTTCGCGACGGTGGCCTGCCCCGCGTGGATGATCGGCTACATCGAGGAAAAGTCGGGTGACTCCGGCAAGGGCAAGTGGGACGTGGCGGCGGCGCCCACCGCGGCCAACTGGGGCGGCTCGTTCATCGGTGTGCCGACGGCGGGCAAGCACCAGAAGGAGGCCATCGCGCTGGCGAAGTGGCTGACCGCGCCCGAGCAGCAGGCGAAGGTCTTCGCCAAGCAGGCGAGCTTCCCGTCGACCCCGTCGGCGTACGCGAGCCTGAAGCCGCTGGCGGACACCACGGCGTACTTCTCGAACGCGCCGATCGCGCAGATCTTCTCCGACTCGGCGAAGACCATCCCGACGCAGTACTTCGGCACGAAGGACCAGCCGATCGGCACCGCGATCACCGACGTGGGCATCCTCCAGGTCGAGCAGAAGGGCAAGACCCCTGCCCAGGGCTGGTCGGCGGCCACGAACGAAATCAAGGACGTGCTCGGCCAGTGACCAGCTCCAAGCAGGCTCTCGCGCAACCCGCGCCGAGTGCTGACGCCGCGCCCGGCTCCAAGCCGGGCGCGGCGGGGGGCGCTCACGGTCGCGGTACGCCGCCCCCGGGCTCGAGTTCGTGGCGCAGCCGGCTGTACCGCTGGGACATGAAGGCGTCGCCGTACGCGTTCATCGCCCCCTTCTTCATCATCTTCGGGGCCTTCGGGCTCATCCCGCTGCTGTACACGGCCTGGTACTCGCTGCATGACGTGCAGCTGGCCTCGCTGGACCACCAGACCTGGGCGGGCCTGGACAACTACAAGAACCTGTGGTCCTCGGACTTCTTCTGGAACGCCCTGAAGAACACCTTCACCATCGGCCTGATCTCCACGGTGCCGCAGCTGCTGATGGCGATCGCGATCGCGCATCTGCTCAACTACCGGCTGCGCGGCTCGACCGTGTGGCGGGTCGTGATGCTCACCCCGTACGCCACCTCGGTGGCGGCGGCGACGCTCGTCTTCACGCTGCTGTACTCGTGGGACGGCGGCATGATCAACTGGCTGCTGCACTTCGTCGGGGTCGACCCGATCAACTGGCGTGAGTCCGACTGGGGTTCGCAGTTCGCGGTCTCCTCGATCGTGATCTGGCGGTGGACCGGCTACAACGCGCTGATCTACCTCGCCGCGATGCAGGCGATCCCGACCGACCTGTACGAGTCGGCGGCGCTGGACGGCGCCAACCGCTGGCAGCAGTTCCGGCACGTCACCATCCCGATGCTGCGGCCGACGATCCTGTTCACGGTGGTCGTCTCCACCATCGGCGCGACCCAGCTCTTCGGCGAGCCGCTGCTGTTCGGCGGGCTCAGCGGTTCGAAGGGCGGCTCCGGGCACCAGTTCCAGACGCTCGGCCTGTACATGTACGACCAGGGCTGGATCATCGGCAACCTCGGCAAGGCGTCCGCGATCGCCTGGTCGATGTTCCTGATCCTGCTGATCGTCGCCGTGATCAATCTCCTGCTCACCCGACGTCTGAGGAAGTCCCAATGACCACAAGTGATCTGACGTTGCCTCAGGCAGAGGAGAAGGTGAAGGGCGACGGCGGCGCGGGCACGGACGGCCGGGGCTCCCGGCGCCGGGTGCTCGGCGCGGGCAAGCAGCTGCACGCGGGCCCGGTCACCTACGTCGTCCTGGTCGTCTTCGCGATGGTCTCGCTGGCGCCGCTGCTGTGGACGGCCATCGCGGCCTCGCGCAACGACCAGCGGCTGGCCCAGACGCCGCCGCCGCTGTGGTTCGGCGGCAACCTGTTCAAGAACATGCAGGCCGCCTGGGACCAGGCCGGGCTCGGCACCGCGATGCTCAACAGCACGATCGTGGCGGGCACCATCACCATCGGTACGGTGGTCTTCTCCACGCTCGCCGGATTCGCCTTCGCCAAGCTGCGGTTCAGGTTCTCCAGCACGCTGCTGCTGCTGACCATCGGCACGATGATGATCCCGCCGCAGCTGGCCGTCGTACCGCTGTACCTGTGGATGAGCGACCTGCACTGGGCCAACCATCTGCCGACGGTCATCCTGCCCACCCTGGTCACCGCGTTCGGCACGTTCTTCATGCGGCAGTACCTGGTGCAGGCGCTGCCCACCGAGCTGATCGAGGCGGCGCGCGTCGACGGCGCGAACAGCCTGCGCGTGGTGTGGCACGTGGTCTTCCCGGCGGCGCGCCCCGCGATGGCGGTGCTCGGACTGCTGACGTTCGTGATGGCCTGGAACGACTTCCTGTGGCCGATCATCGCGCTCAACCAGCAGAACCCGACCGTGCAGGTCGCCCTCAACTCGCTGGGCACCGGCTACGTACCCGACCAGGCCGTGATCATGGCGGGCGCGCTGCTCGGCACGCTGCCGCTGCTCATCGCCTTCCTGCTGTTCGGCAAGCAGATCGTCGGCGGCATCATGAACGGCGCGATCAAGGGCTGACCCGCCGCGCCACCGCCGACGGGGCCCGATGGGGCCCGACGGAGCCCGACGGGGCCGGGTCACCGCCGCCCCGGCCCCCGCCTTCCCCCCACCCGTTTCCCTCCACCTCTTTCCCCCCTCCTCCTGACCGTCGGTCTCCACGACCTCTAATGGGAGCGCTTCCATGCCTGAGCCCGTTACCCCTGTGACCTTTCCTCCCGCCTTCCTCTGGGGCGCGGCCACCTCCGCGTACCAGATCGAGGGGGCGGTGCGGGAGGACGGCCGCACCCCCTCGATCTGGGACACCTTCAGCCATACGCCCGGCAAGACGGCCGGTGGTGAGACCGGTGACATCGCTGTCGAGCACTACCACCGATACCGCGACGACGTGGCCCTGATGGCGGAGCTGGGCCTGACGGCGTACCGCTTCTCGATCTCCTGGTCGCGCGTGCAGCCGACCGGCCGCGGCCCCGCCGTACAGCGCGGTCTGGACTTCTACCGCAACCTGGTCGACGAGCTGCTCGCCCACGGCATCAAGCCGGCGGTCACCCTCTACCACTGGGACCTTCCGCAGGAGCTGGAGGACGCGGGCGGCTGGCCCGAGCGCGACACCGCACTGCGGTTCGCCGAGTACGCGCAGATCGTCGGCGACGCGCTGGGCGACCGCGTCGAGCAGTGGATCACCCTCAACGAGCCCTGGTGCAGCGCCTTTCTGGGGTACGGCTCCGGGGTGCACGCTCCGGGCCGTACGGACCCGGCGGCGTCCCTGCGCGCGGCCCACCACCTGAACCTGGCCCACGGGCTCGGCACTTCGGCACTCCGCGCCACGATGCCCGCCCGCAACTCGGTCGCGGTGAGCCTCAACTCCTCGGTGGTCAGGCCGCTTTCCCAGGACCCGGCCGACCTGGCGGCCGCCCGGCGCATCGACGACCTCGCCAACGGCGTCTTCCACGGCCCGATGCTGCACGGCGCGTACCCGGAGACGCTGCTGACGGCGACGTCGTCGGTCACGGACTGGTCGTACGTCCTGGACGGCGACCTGGCGGCGATCAACCAGCCGCTCGACGCGCTGGGCCTCAACTACTACACCCCGACGCTGGTGTCGGCCGCGGCGGCAACGGCCGACGTCCCGCGCGCGGACGGCCACGGCGCGAGTTCCTTCTCCCCCTGGCCGGGCGCGGACGACGTCGCCTTCCATCAAACCCCGGGTGAGCGTACGGAGATGGGCTGGACGATCGACCCGACGGGCCTGCACGACCTGATCATGCGCTACAGCGAGGAGGCGCCGGGCCTGCCGCTGTATGTGACGGAGAACGGCGCCGCGTACGACGACAAGCCGGACCCGGACGGCCGCGTCCACGACCCGGAGCGGATCGCCTATCTGCACGGCCACCTGTCGGCCGTACGGCGGGCGATCACCGACGGCGCGGACGTCCGCGGCTACTACCTCTGGTCCCTGATGGACAACTTCGAGTGGGCGTACGGCTACGGCAAGCGCTTCGGCGCGGTGTACGTGGACTACGCGACGCAGGCCCGTACGCCGAAGTCGAGCGCCCTCTGGTACCGGCAGGCGGCCCGGACGGGGACGCTGCCGCCGGTGACGGCCGCCGAATAGACCAGGTGACCAGGTGACCGGGGGGTCGCGGGGGATGGCGGGGGACGGGGCGCGGCACCTGAGGGGGGTGCCGCGCCCCGGCGATCCACGGCTGCTTACGAGGAGTAGACCTCGGTCATCGCGGTGATCTTGTTGTCGGCGCCGACCGCGACGTCGTAGAAGTTCATCCCCCAGCAGTCGCTGGTGTCCGCCGAGGCCTGACCGCCGTCGTACGACTCCCCGTTCGGGTCCGCGCACGTCTTCACGTGGGCGATGCCGCCGTCCTGGGCGGTGAGGGTCTTCTGTTTCATGTCGTTCTTGCTGATGACGGTCACCTTGGTGTCGCCCGAGGCCATGGAGTACGTCTTCGGCTCACCGACCGGCTCGTAGGCGGCACCGGCGTCCGACTTCGGGTCGCAGTGCATCTTGGCGTCCTTGGCGATGACGTTGTTCATGGCGCCTTCGACGTTGTTGACCCAGATGACCTTGTGGCCCTTGGCGATGGTCGGGCAGGAGCCGTTGTCCGCGCTCGCCGAGGCGGCAGGACTGGCGGTGGCTGTAGCGCCTGCGGAGGCTGTGGCGCTCGGACTGGCACTGCTGCCGGCGGCACCGGTGTCGTCGGTCTCGCCGGGCTGACAGGCGGTGAGGGTCAGCGCCACGGAAACGAGCATGGCGGTGCCAAGGGCATGACGGATGGAAAGCACGACTCCCCCGAGTGGTGATACGGGCCGAGGCCCGGGTGGTGATGGGACGAAGCCCAAGCAGCGAATCGAGCCGAAGCCCGTGTGGTGAAAACGGCCGAAGATCGACCCGGCCGCACACTATATAGGTATGGGCATGCCGAGTTGATGTTGCTTTTGCTTCAGATCGCGGTCCCCTTCGGTGCTCTGGCCGTGATCATCAGGGCGGCGATGAGGCCCGCGAGCAGCATGCCGCCGGCCGCCCACCAGAGGGTGTCGGCGTAGCCGCTCAGCACCACTCCGGGGATCTGCTGGGAAGTCGACCGGCCCGACGCGAGCGCGGAGTTCACACGGGCGGTGACGATGCTGCTGATCAGGGCCACGCCGATCGCCACACCCACCTCGTGGGCCGTGACGATGCCGGCCGAGGCCCCGCCGGGCTGTGGCAAGGCGATATCACCGGTTGGCGAGGCGGTGTCGCCGGTCGCGACGGCGAAGACCGGCGTGAAGGCCAGGCCGATGCCGAAGCCGGTGAGGAGCAGGCCGGGCAGTACCTGGGTCGCGTACGCACTGTCGGTCGTCAGGCCGGTCAGGAGCAGCAGCCCGAGCGCCGCGGTCACCAGGCCCGCCACGATCAGGACGCGGGGCGCGACACGGTGCAGCAGGCGGGCGGAGACCTGGGTGGAGCCGATGACGAGCGCGACGACCATGGGCAGGAAGGCCACGCCGGTCCGCGCCGGGGTATATCCGAGGACGTTCCCCTGGAAATAGGCCAGGACCGGGAACAGGGCGAAGAAGCCGGCGCCGGCCAGCACCATGGCGAGCAGGCAGCCGACGCGGTTGCGGTCCTTGAGGAGGGACGCCGGGAGAATCGGGCTGGACGTCCTGGTCTGCCACCACACGAACGCGATGAGCAGGAGGACGCCGGCCCCGAGCAGGGCCACGGTCACGGGGTCGGTCCAGCCGAGCGGCTCGGCCTTGTTGAAGCCGTAGACGAGGGCGCCGAACCCCACGGAGCTGAGCAGCACGCCGAGCACGTCGAAGCGGGCGCCGGTGCGGCCCGGGAGGTCGTGCGGCAGGGTGGCCACGCCGATGAAGGCGATCACGGCGACGGGGATGTTGGCGTACAGGGCCACACGCCAGGACAGGCCCTCGACGATCAGTCCGCCCGTGAGCAGCCCGAGCGCCGTACCGCCGCCGGCGACCGCGGCGTAGACCCCGAAGGCCCTGCCGCGTTCCTTCGGGTCGGTGAAGCCGGTGGCCACCAGGGACAGCGCGCACGACGACAGCAGCGCGGCGGCGACGCCTTGCAGAGCACGGGCAAAGATCAGCGTTCCGGCAACAGAGGCCGAACCGCCCATCGCGGCGGCCACCGCGAAGCAGACCAGGCCGACGATCAACATCCCTTTGCGGCCCACGAGATCCGCGAGGTGCCCGCCGAGCGGCAGCAGTCCGGTGAAGGCCACCGCATAGGCGAGGGACAGCAGAGCCAAGTTGCTGGAGCT
The DNA here is from genome assembly GCF_036347135.1 of Streptomyces sp. NBC_00775. NCBI lineage: Bacteria > Bacillati > Actinomycetota > Actinomycetes > Kitasatosporales > Streptomycetaceae > Streptomyces > Streptomyces sp. NBC_00775. Next base: position 6,824,178 of record NZ_CP108938.1, on the reverse strand, counting down.
GATGTGCAGGTCGGCTTGGAGGGACGGCATCGCCATGTTGAGGGCCGGCACTTCGATCAGCACCATCAGCTGCACCAAGGCGGCCACCACCAGGGCCCACCAGCGCCTGGGGTGCGGGGGCGCCACGTCCTGGAGGTGGGCCGCGACTGGGGCCGGGGGTGCGGCGGGCCAGGCGCCGGGTGATGTGACCGACGGTGGCCCGAATGCCTGCGCGGGGCCGAAGTGCGCCGGGGCGTACGCGGGTGGCGGGGGTGGTGGCGGGGAGGCGAGGTGGGACACGGACTGGGGCTGGGGCTGCGGGGGCGAGATGCGGGGGTCTAGGGGCGTAACGGGAGTTGCCGGATCAGGGGTCGCGGGGGTTGCGGGGGCGGGGATCGCGGGGGCGTAGTCCAGCAACTTGGCCGCATGTCGGCCGAGTTGGGCCAGTACCGCGCCCGGCAGCCATTCCTCGGCCCGGTCCGTCGTCGTGCGTACGGCCACCTGCAGCGGGGTCGGCCGCCTGGCCGGGTCCTTGTGCAGACATTCTCGTACGAGATCGACAAGCGTCGCCGGTACGCCGGTCAGGTCCGCCTCTTCCTCGGCGACGCGGAAGAGGTGGGCGTTCAGGCCGGTGTCCGTGGCGCCGAAGAGAAGGCGCCCGGTGGTGGCGTAGACGAGGACGGCGCCCAGGCAGAAGACATCGCTGGCGGGGGTGAGTTCAAGGCCGCGGACCTGCTCCGGCGACATGAAGCCGGGGGAACCGATCAGCATGCCGGTCCGAGTGTGCAGGCTGTCTCCGGCGAGGCTGTCCATGGCCCGCGCGATGCCGAAGTCGATGACGCGGGGGCCGTCGACGGTGACGAGGACATTGGACGGCTTGAGGTCACGGTGGATCAGGCCCGCCTCGTGCACGGCCTGGAGGGCGAGGGCGAGCCGGTTGGCGAGGGTATGCGCCGAATGCTCGGGCAACGGCCCGAAGTCCTTGGCGACCACGCTGTGCAGGTCGGGCCCCGGGATGTACTGGGTCGCCACCCAGGGAACGTCGGCCTCGCTGTCGGCGTCGAGCACGGCCGCCGTCCAGCTGCCGCCCACCCGCCGCGCGGCGTCGACCTCACGGGCGAAGCGCTTGCGGAACTCCGGGTTCCCGGCGTACTCGGCCTGCACGACCTTCACGGCCACGGTGCGTCCGACCTCGGAACGGCCCAGATAGACCAGGCCCATGCCGCCCGCGCCGAGCCGGGCGATCAGGCGGTACGGGCCTATACGGGTGGGGTCTTCTTCGGCGATCAACTGGTCCACGGGAGAAAGATAGGGCAACTATCCAATAAGGGCGGCGACTTCACACATCAGACACGCCCCCATCAGACACGACCCAACTCGAACCAGGTCGCCTTGCCCCGACCGGGGCCGTGCGTGCACACGCCCCAGGCGTCGGCGCCGTACGAGATGAGTTGCGCCGGAAACACACAGGTCTCGCGACTCACTGAGCCTGATCCAGCACGTCATGTGCGCCCTCTGAAAGGAACCGCGATGCCCCAACTCACCTGGCAGAAATCCTCATTCAGCGGGGGCGGCGAAGGCGAGTGCGTAGAGCTGGCGGCAGCAGCCTCTCGCCGCATCCACCTCCGCGAAAGCGACCGGCCGCACGCCATCGCCACCACCACACCCCACACCCTGGCGGGACTGCTCGGCGCCCTCAAGACCGGTCGGATCGCTCGGCCTTGACGCGCCGCCTGGCCACCGGCGCAAGCACGGCGATCAGGACCACCGAGACAACGACGAACGTCCCGACCTCGACAGCCGACGGAAACGCATGTTCAGTCACGAGTGAGGTCACGGTCATCCCCACCGCGGCCATGCCGAAGGACATCGCCGCGCGCTGGGCGAAGGGTCGAGTGCGGGCCATCAGACGTACCGCCGTCCTGGAAAGAACACGAACCTGCCTCAGATGTGATCGTCCCGCAGAGTACTGCCATGGAGATGGCGGCGACGGGAGGAGCCATCCACCTCCGCTGGGGCGACCACCCCGACCAGATCGCCACGGCAGTGCCCCGCGCCATGGCGGGCCTGCTGCACGCCGTCAAGGCCGGAATCCTCACGCGCTGACCCGGCCGCCGGGACGGAGAACGGGGCGCGGACCCCGTGAGGGATTCCGCGCCCCGCTATCGCCGAGAAACGCTCAGCACTCCATGTACCAGTCCGCCGAGTACGGCTGGAGCAGGAGGAACACGAACGCCGCCAGGAGGAGCCGGACGACGATCAGCAGCCAGGTGACAGGACGGGCGCCCCGGCTGCTGCGGCCCGCGAGGAACCAGGTCAGCGGCAGGGACAGCAGTACCCCGCCGGCCATCCAGACCCGGCTGTCCTGGGTCGCCTGATCACAGTAGACGTGCCCGCTGAGCACGTAGAGACCGTACGCGGTGGCAGCGGCGAGAACGGCTTCGATTCCGAGCGGTACCGACCACCGCGGCGGCAGGCGAAGCAACCCGACCTCTTTCATGCGATGCCCTCCATCACTCGTACCAGGGGAACACGGACACGATCCAGACATCCATGTTCTTGTAGCTTCCTGTGCGCTGCTTGGACAGCCGGTAGTTCTTGCGGTTCGTGCTGTGCTGCGTGATGTAGATGTTCCCCTGGGAGTCGATCTTCGTCACGACGGAGGCGTGGCTGATCCCCTTGAATCCGTTGGGGTGGTCGTCGCCCTTCAGGTTCCAGTTGTAGTAGATGATGTCGCCGACGTTGACCTGGCTCTTCTTCGTGTGCCAGGCGTAAGTGGCCTGTCGGCTCATGAAGTTGGCCGAGTGGTAGGCGTTGGCCCAGGAGTACGAACGCTTGGGCCAGCTGTTGTCGTCGTCGCGCCACCAGTAGTCGTCATCGTCGTAGGTCCAGCGGGTCCCGCCGGACTTCATCTTCATTCCGCCGCCGCGGTTCAGCGATTTGGAGACGAAGTTCGTGCAGTCGTTGTCGTAGTCGTGCTTGGAGTTCCAGTGGTCGCGGGCCCAAGCAGCCGTACCGCCCCAGGAGATGTCGGCGGCGTAGGTGGCGTCCGCGGACACGGTCGTGGCCGTGGTGGAGGTGCTGTCGGTGCCGCTGACGAGGTTGCCGTCGGCGTCCGTCTCCATCGCGTCGGGCACGGTGGAGTCGTCCGTGGTCGAGGTGTCGGCCACCGCCAGCGCGTCCGCGGACTCGCTGACCGTGATCTCGGCCGCGGCCGCGTCCTGGTAGCCGGTCAGCACCGGGGTGCTCGCGGTCGTGAGCGTATAGAGCCGGGTGCTCTCCTCGGCCTCGTCCGTGGAGTCCGGGTCATCCGTGTCCTCACCGGCGACGACGGTGTCGGTGAGGTTGGACGTGGCGCGCAAGGTGACGGTGCCGGTGGTGCCGGACGGCATGGCGAGCACGTCGCTGAGGGTCACTCCCGGCTCGTAGGTGTCGGAGTCCTCGTCGCCTAGGACGGCCCGGTCACCGAGTGGGTCGGACTGCTCGGCGTCGAGGACGTCCGCGAAGCCCGTGCCCTGGTCACTGTCGGACGCGGCGGAGTCGGCGGACGCGTAGTCACCGGTGAGCAGGCCGAGTTGGGCCTCCAGGTAGGCCTGCACCACGCCCTCGTAGACGGCGGCGCCGCCCGTGACGGCGACGGGGGTCACGGCGCCGGAGGTGGCGGCCGCGCCGGTGCCGACGCTGTTGGTCGCGGTCACCTTGAAGGTGTAGGCGGTGCCGTTGGTCAGCCCCTTGATGACCGCGGACGTGCCGTCCGTGGTCGTCGTCGACACCGTGGCGCCGCTCTTGAGGGCGGTGACCGTGTAGCTCAGGTCCTCGTCCGTGACACCCCAGCTCTCGGGCGCCTCCCAGGTCACGAGAGCGCCCGTCTCACCGGCCCTGGTGGCGAGGTGCTGGACCGCCGTGGGGACGGTGTCCCCCGTGTCGCCCTCGTCCGCCGCGGCCACATCGACGGTGAACGTGCTCTTCGCCGTGTACGAGGAGCAGGTGTCCCCCACACAAGCGCGCATCTTCCAGCTGTACGTACTGCCGTCGGTGAGGGTCTCCGGCACCACCAGAGCGGCGCGCTCGCCGTTCCCGACGGTGGCCGTCCCCAGGGGCGAGTCGCCCACGACGGCGCCCGTGCTGTCGTAGAGGACGTACTCGGCGGTCACGGCCTCCTGCCCGACCGCGCCGACCAGACCGGTCAGCAGCGGTGTGGTGGTCTCGGTCGCCCCGGTCTGCAAGTCGCTCGGGACGTCGGGGATGTCCAGGGCGCCGGTGTCGACGGTGAACGTCTGCCATGACGTCCAGGCCGTCGAGTAGTCGGTGCCGTCGTAGGCGCGGGCCCGGACACGCAGGTGGGTGCCGTCGGTCAGGGACGACGACGAGGGCACAGCCAGGGCGGCCGCCTTGCCGGAGCTGACGTACGCGGTGGACTTGGTCAGCGTGTACGTGGTGTCGGCGTAGTCGGGGTCCGGCTCGATGGCGTACTGGACCCGCGCCTTGGCCCCGGAGTCCGCGTCGGACACCTTGGCGGAGAACACCGGATTGACCGAGGTGACGATCTTCTCGCTGCCGCTCGTCGTGCTCGGCGAGAGGGTCAGCGAACTCGGTGTCTTGGGATACGAGTTGTACGTGACGGTCAGGTGCGGCTCGGTCGCGGCGTCGCTTCCCGAGACGTAGTTCGCCGAGCGCCAGCGACGCCAGGTCAGGCTGTCGGTCTCGCTGGTGCCCTTCATCTTGAGACCGTAGTTGGTCGAGCCGTCCGCCCAGGCCTGGACGATGTCGTCGATGTCGAAGTTGACCGTGCCGGCCGGGCAGTCGTCGGAATAGCCCTTGGCGGCCGTGCTGGTGACCGCGCCGGTGCTGGTGGAGGACGGTTCGCTGCCCCAGGTGATCGTGGAGGAGGACCAGGACGAGGTGATCCGGCGGACCTGGGTGCCCGAACCCGAGGTGGAGCAGGACGAGGACCAGTACGAGTACAGGGCCAGGTTGGTGTCGAGGATGTCCGTGCCCGCGAAGTCCGAGACATCGAACTTCAGATAGGAGCGGGCGATCGTGTCACCGCCGTTGTACGTGCCCGACTTCAGCTCCGCCGAGGAGATCTGCGAGTCGGTGTAGTTGGTGGCGACCCAGGTGTCGGTGGTGACGGCGAGCGTCGAGGTGGGGTCGACGGTGACCGGGTAGGTCAGGTCCTGGTCGAAGTAGGACGCGTCCGGGGTGAGGACGAGGGTCTGCCGGCCGTCGGCCGCCGTCTCGATGTCCGTGTCCACGGAGGCGATGTGCTGCGACTCGCCGGAGGCCGGGTCCTTGGACGAGTCCCACATCATCGGCGCCGGGGCCTCGGCCACCAGATCGCCGTCGGCGTTCTTCAGCAGCAGGTGCCCCGAGTCGGCCTGGGAGAGGGTGAGCCCGTCCAGGGTGATGGGGATGCGGTAGGAGAGCGTGCCGTCGGGCGCCGAGTCCAGGACGACGTTCTGGGAGATGCCCTGCTTAAGGGCGGTGACCGTCAGCGTCTGGTCGTCGCCGAGGTCGTACGAGGCGGTGTCGCCGTCCACCGTCGGGGTGGGCAGGGTCGTCTCCCACCCCAGGGTCAGGGAATCATCACCGTCGGAGACGGAGGCCAGGGTCTTGTCCCCGCCGTCCGAGACCGCGATGTCGGCGGCCGCCGCCTCCGGCTCCAGCGCGGGGCCCGCGTCGGACAGGTCCGTGTCGATGGCCTGCCACGTCCCGCCGTCGTCCTTGACCCTGATGGGACCGGCGTAGCTCTCGGCCGTCAGCGTGCCGTCCGGGTTCGCGTACACGGTGGAGGACTCGGTGCGCTGCGAGGTCAGCTCGACCCGCTCGCCGCTCAACTTCGCTTTGCGCCGCGCCAGTTCGTCCTCGGACAGGAAGGAGAGCGCCTTCGCCGCGCCCTCGCTGCCGCTGTCCTCGAGAGTGGTGGCGGTGATGCTGTTTCCGGGAGCCGTGGATGAGGCTCCTGTGGCCTGCGTCAGAACTGCCGTGCCCCCGAACGGGTCGGTGGCCGCGACCAGCCCCGTGAGCAGCAGCGCCATCCCCGCGGCCTGCGCTCTCCGTCTGTACCGGGATGTCCGCCCTGCGGGCGTCCCCCCAATGTCTCTGTTCACATGCCCCTCGCTCAAGTCCCTTACGGCGACCGGAAATCGACTGCCGCTGGCCGGAAGGTAGCGGCACCTCTTGTGGGGTCGGCCGATCGCACAACGGGCCCTGGAACGGTGGCTGTTCGTCCGCTGTGGATCTACCGAGTGCTGTCGATGGGACAGTTGGGAGCGCCCTGTACGCGTATCGGGAAATCTCCTTCATTCCCTCCCCTCACACATACATCTGCGTCCCTTTCGCGAAGGGATCCGCTCCTTAAGGATCTTGACGAACCTGTGACCCTCGCCGGCATCTTGACGCATCCTTGTCAGCCCGATCACGGTCGGCGGCGCGACCGTCGGCGCAGAATGGGCCGGTGATGCCCGTACCTCCACCCCCTCGCAGAAACCGCCCGTCGGTCTGGGGGCCCGCGACCATCGGCTGCGTCCTCCTGTTGAGCGCGGCGTGGCTGCTGCTGGTGTCCACGCGCGGCGCGCTGCACGAGGAACGGGACTTCAGGGCAGCCCTCGCCTGCACTACGACGCAGACCGACTCCGACTCCAACTCCAACTCCGACGACTGCCTGCGCACCGTGACGGCACGCATAGACCGCGCCGAGCGGGATACGAAGCACAAGGGGGCGTCGTACTGGCTGTACGTCACTGAGCCTGGCGGCAAGAAGGACAGCGCTTGGATCAGCGGTCACACCCCTGACTCCCCGACCGCCTGGGCCGGAACCCACGTCAAGGTCACCCTCTGGCGGGGCGAGATCCGGTACGTCGACTTCCCGGCCGGACGCCTGTCCACGCACGCCGACCCGCGCGGCAGCTACCGGCCCCGCCTGGCCGCGGCTCTCGGCATCGGCTTCTTCGGCCTGGCTCCGCTCTGGGCCGCGTACTGGTGGGCCCGGCGCTCCATGGTGTCTCCCCTGCGCGCCCCCTGGCAGCTGGGCCTCCCCATGACGGGCGCACTGACGCTCGCCGCAACCAGTGCCGTCGTGGCCCTCGTGACCCACGGGATCTGGACCGCGCTGGAGTACGTCGCGGTGGCCGCGGGCGTCGTCCTGCTGGGCTGCGCCGTGGCCGCGCTCGTGCTCCGGCGGCGACAGAAAGCCGACGACACGATCGAGGTGACGCCGTCCGTCCCGACCTCGGAGCAGTGCTTCCCGGGCTCCGTCTTCGGCGAGGGCCGCTACAGCGCCGGAGGCGGCGGCTACCTGATAGCAGCCCCCGGCCTCCTCCTGACCACCCCCGACCCGACCGGCGCCTTCGCCCGCCGCCCCGTCCCCGCCACCCTCATCCCCGTACGCGTCCGCCCGCCGTACTGGACGGACCCAAACTGCGGCGACTACGCCGCCGAGAGCGTGGTGATCGAGTGCCGTGACGGCGAAATGCAGGTCGTCATCGTGACGAAGAAGGAAAACGTGGGGTGGGTGCTGGGGGCGCTGGGGTCGGTCACGACGGCGCCCTAGGCGGTGAGGGGCTCGAAAACCAGTGGAACAGCGCCGCTGTGCGCCATTACCGTGCTGCCGGACCAAGTCGTCTAGGCAAGGACGTCCCGTTGTACACCGTGTGAGACCTCCCAAGCGATGAATCGTCGCGCGACGCGCATGTGCGCCGCGCTCCTTTTTGCTGCGGTCTTCTCACTGAAACCGGTGTACTTCTGTGCTCAATAACTGGGTGGTCGCGCCCACCTGCCTGCCGCTCGTTCTCCGCCGTTGCCACGCGTGCGCGTCCGAGCGCTTCCGGACGAGCGGTAAATTTCGCGTCAACGCCAACCACAAGCTCATCGACGCCTGGCTCCTCGCGCTCTGCACTGGTTGCGGGGAAACTACAAAGCTCACGGTCCTGGAGCGGATGCATGTGCGCTCCGTACGACCTGAGCTGCTCGACCGGCTGCATGACAACGACCCGGGTCTGGCAGCTGAGTTGCTCCAGGATCCCGTCGTGCGGCGCCGTAATCGCATAGCCCTCGACTGGGACAACGCCTGGCGTCTCGACACCGGCGGATCAGATCACCTGGACCGCGAGGTGATCGACGTCTCGGTCCGCTTTGCGGCGCGGATCCCCGTCCGGCCGGTGCGACTGATCGCTGAAGGTTGCGGTCTTTCACGGGCCGAGGTCGAGAGACTGATCACGGACGGGAAACTCGTCTCGGCAGTCCGGCTGAGCGGCAAGCTCTCCGGCGACTTCACCTTCATGCTCAAGCGCTGAGCCCTCCTCGGGACCAGGGGCCTGTCCGGCAAGACCCGCCGGACAGGCCCTAGCCCTGCGGGGACGCGGGACGGATGGTGCCGTCCTTCGGCCCCTCCGTCGGCCCCTCCTTCGGCCGCGATGCGTAAGCCACCAGGAACAGGGACAGTCCGCAGACGGCGACCAGGAACCAGCCCGGACGGGACGCGTGGGCGAGCCCCGTCGGGGTCGTACCCGCGACCAGGCCGCCGGCGATGGCGATGCCGAGCGCGGCGCCGAACTGACGCGCGGTGGACGTGATCGCTCCGGCGACGCCGGCACGGGTGGGCGGCAGTCCGCTCACCGCGGTGTTGGTGAGCGGAGCGTTGGCGAAGCCGAACCCAATGCCGATGAGCAGGTAGGCCAGCAACAGCAGCAGCACGCTCGTGTGCTGGTCGAGCCCGACCAGGCAGAGTCCGCCGACCGTGATGAAGCCGCCGGCCAGGAGGAGCGGCAGCCTCGGTCCGGTACGGCCGACCAGACGGCCGGACAGGGGCGCGCAGACGGTCGCTCCGGCCGCCATGGGCAAGGTCGCCACCCCGGCGGCCAGTGGCGTCCATCCCCGAGTGTGTTGCAGGTAGAGGGTGTTGAGCAGCAGCGTCACGTTCAGGGCGACGAAGACCGCCACGGCGCCGAGGACCGCACCGCTGAAGACCGGCCGCCTGAAGAGCCGAGGATCCATCAGCGGCTCGCTCCGGCGGGTCTCGACCCACACGAATCCGATCGCCGCCACGGCAGCGACGACGTACGCGCCCAGTGCCGGAAGCGACGCCCAGCCGACGCGCGGCCCCTCGATGAGGACGCCGACCGAGACCCCGATGACCACGGTCAGCAGGGCCTGGCCCGGGAGGTCGAGCCGCCGCGCCCGCTGTGCCCGGGACTCCGGCACGAACACCGCGCTGAGCACCAGGGCGGCCACGATGACCGGCAGGTTGATCCAGAACACCGACCGCCAGCCGAAGCCGGCGAGGAGTGCGCCGCCCGTGACAGGGCCTGCGGCCATGCTGAGCCCGAAGACCGACGCCCAGACACCGATCGCCTGCGCCCGCTCCCTCGGGTCGGGCATCGCGTTCACCACGATCGCGAGCGCCACCGGACTGAGCATCGAGGCGCCGATCCCCTGGACAGCACGGGCCGCGATGAGCACACCCACCGAAGGGGCCACCGCGCAGACGAGCGAGGCCGCACCGAACACGGCCAGCCCGGTCTGGAACACCCGTCGACGCCCGAACCGGTCCGCCAGCGCACCCGAGGAGATCAGAAGACTCGCCAGTACGAGGGTGTAGGCGTCCACGGTCCATTCGAGCCCCCGGGTCCCGACCCCCAGACCGCGCCCGATGGCCGGCAGCCCCACGTTGACGATGGTGGTGTCCAGGCCCACCAGGAACATGCTCAGGCAGCAGACGGCCAGCACGGTCCAGCGCCTGCGCGTGCTCAGAAGGGGCTGAATCGGTTGAGCGGGTTGGATCGGATGGGTGGGCTGATGGGGCTGATGGGGCTGAGTCGTCGCGGTCACGGTCTACCTCTCACGTCCGGAAGCGCCTGAGCGCCTGAGCGCCTGCCCCGCCAGGCTCGGCCCGGACGACGACCGCCGCCCACCAAATTTGCGAAGGCTGCAAACTGGACCCTGTGGACTCCGTGAACGCAGAACTGGAACAGATCATCGACGCCATCGGCCCCCGGCTGCGCATGCTGCGCCGCGACCGTGGACTCACCCTGGAAGCGCTCGCGGCCACGACCGGGCTGTCGGTGAGCACCCTGTCGCGCCTTGAGTCGGGCAAACGGCGCCCGACCCTGGACCTGCTCATCCCCCTCGCACGCGTCCACCACATCGCACTCGACCAACTGGTCGCCGCCCCGGCCAGCGGTGACCCCCGCGTCCATCTCAAGCCCCTGCGCAAAAGCCACGGCAGCGTCCTCGTACCCCTGACCCAGTACCCGGGTCGGGTGCAGGTCTTCAAACAGGTACTGGCCCCCCGCGAGCCGAAGCTGGTAACCCACGACGGCTACGAGTGGCTCTACGTCCTCGCCGGCGAACTACGCCTCATCCTCGGCGAACGCGACTGCACGCTCCACCCCGGCGAAGTGGCCGAGTTCGACACGAGGGAACCGCACTGGTTCGGCCCGGCGAACACCAGCGCCGTAGAGATCCTCCACCTCTTCGGACCGCGAGGCGACCAGGCCGTCGTCCGCGCGAGCCCGTCTCACGACCCGCAGCACCCGGCCTGAACTGGCGGCTCGGTCAAGGAATTCGGCGTGGCGGGCGCCGTTCGCCGGGCGGCAGAAAGTGGGCACGCGGGGGCACACGGCAGAGGGCCCGTGCGGTCCAGAACACGGCCGCCTCCGCCACCTCGGCATCTGAACTCGCCAGCTCTGTGGCCGCGTTGACGGCGAGGCAGCCCTTGCGGCCGGGGTCGGAGCGGTCCGGTTCGACGAGGAGTTCCAGTGCGGTGCGGATACGTTCCTCGACGGGGCCGACACCCATCGCGCTCTCCACGGCGGCTTCTCGTCGAACTGCTGCCTCGTTGGTCCGAGTGCGCCATCAAACGCTGTCCGGCGACAACGGTTTGGGTGATTCTCCTAGCCCCTCGCCCGACGGTCTGATCGACGCTCTGGTCGAGACCGTCGAAGAACGCTTCCAGGACGAGAACGCATGAGTTCCAAGGAAATCGGCAATCGTAAATGGGAAATTCGGCAATCGTAAATCGGCGCCCCGGCCGGGTGGGGGGATTTCCGGCCGGGGCGCCTTCCCCCGTGGTGGAACCGCCTACGCGTAGGCGCCGACTGGCAAGGTCCTACGTGTAGGCGCTGGCTGGCGAAGTCCTACAAGGACTACTTGTAGGCGCCGAAGGCCTTCGAGAAGGCGGAGTCGTCCTGGACGATCGAGCTGCACGTCGCGTCGGCGTAGTTCTTCGCGCCGCCCGAGCACTGCTTGTCGCGGGTCGCGGACCACATGGAGAGCCAGCCGAGGCCCTTCGACTGGGCGAAGGTGACGAGCTGCGAGGCGTCGTCGACCTTGAAGATCTCGGACGAGACGTCGTTGACGCCGATCATCGGGGTGATGGCGACGGCCTTCCACGCCGCGCTGTCCGACAGCCCGAGCACGCTCTTGACCTGCGCCTGCGTGGCCGTGGCGGCCTGCTCGGCGTAGGTGCCCATGTCACCGCTGTACGAGGCGCCGTAGTCCATCGCCATGATGTTGACCGTGGAGATGTTCACGCCGTTCGACTTGGCATTGGACAGCAGGTTCACGCCGTCCTGGGTCAGGCCCTCCGGCATGACCGGGAGGGTGAAGGACACGTCCAGGTCCGGGTGCTGCTGCTGAAGCTTGGCGATGGCCTTCGCGCGGTTCGTGTTCGCGGTGGTGTTCGGCAGCGCGCCGCCCTCCACGTCGAAGTCGACCTTCGTGAGGTTGTACGCGTCCACGACCTTCCCGTACGCCGTCGCCAGCGCGTCCGCCGAGGAGCAGGTCGTCGCCAGCTCCGAACCGGAGGCCCCGCCGAACGAGACCCGGACGTCGCCGCCCTTGGCCCGCAGCGCACCGATCTGCGACGCCACCCCGTCAGTGGCGAGGTCGGTCACACCGCCCCACTTGGGCGTGCAGCTGCCGCCGTCCGTGACGAAGGCCAGGTTGTAGTCCTTCACGCCGGTGGCCGTGGCGCTGGCGACCAGGTCGAAGGCCGGGTAGAGGGAGGTGTCGACGTAGGGCGCGAAACCGGCGGTCGTCGTGCTGCCGCTGCCGGAGCTCTGGGAGGGGGAGGCGGTCGCGGTGGCCGTGGCGGTCGCGGTAGCCGTGGCGGTCGGGGTCGCGCTCTGCGACGCGGTGGCGGTCGCGGTGGGCGTGGCCGTCGGGGTCGCGGACTCCGTGGGGCGGCCGCTCGGCTCGGGCGTCGCGCCGTCGTCCACCGAGCACTTGACGCTGTCGATGAGACAACCTGTCGGATCCGCGGTGCCGTTCACGACGAACCCGACGGTGACGGACTCGCCGGCCGTCAGACCGTCCTTGTCCCAGGACGGCGGCTTCACCGTGACGTGCTGCCCGCTGACCGTGGACTCGCCGTTCCAGAGGGAGCTGAGCTTGCTGCCCGTCGGCAGGTCGAACTCCAGCGTCCAGTCCGCCTTCACCTGGCCGCTGTCGTTCGTGATGACGTATTGCGCGGTGTAACCCGTCGACCAGTCACTGGTCTTGGTGTACGCCGCGCCGACGCCGGCCGCCTGCGCGGTGCCGGTGAACAGGAAGGCGCCACCGCCGACCACGGCCGCGGCGACGACGCCGCCTATCGCCTTGTTCCTGCCACTGACCTTGCTGCGCCGGTGCGTGCTGCTCATCGCGTGCCTGCCTTCGCGGATTCACGGGGGATCACATGAGATTCCACAGGGGATTCCCAGGGGTGGGTGCGGCAGCACGCTAGCGATCCGGAATCGGGCAAACCGCTTCATCCGGACGGGGGTTGAGGATCTTAGGGTGCGCTTAAGGAAGGCATCGGGGTCGGTTAAAGGTAGAGACCAATTCGGCCGCTTGGAGACGCCGCGGAGCGGACAACCGGGCCTCAGCCCACAGTCGCCCCGCGCCGGCGCCCCCGCACCGTCCTCCCCCGGTGCCCCCGCCGAAGAGGCTCCCGCCCGTCCAGCTGGATCCAGATACGGACCTCCGTGCCGCCCAGCACGGACGAGCCGATCCGCACATCCCCACCCGTCGACTCCGCGAGCCGCCGCACGATGTCCAGCCCGAGGCCCGTGGACCCGTCGCTGCCGGAACCCCGCCCGCGCGCCATCGCCGCTTCCGGGTCCACGATCCCCCGCCCCGCGTCCGACACCAGCACGATCACCGCGTCCCCGCCGTTGTGCACATCGACCGCGAAGGCCGTGCCCTCGGGCGTATGGCGGAACACATTGCCGAGCAGCGCGTCGAGCGCGGCCACCAGGTCGGCGCGGGCGACCGGTATGCGTACCGGACGGTCGATGCCGGCCACCCGCACCTTGCGGCCCTCGTCCTCCGCGAGCGCCGACCAGAAGTCCATCCGCTCGCGCACGACTTCGGACGCGTCGCACCCGGCGCCGACACCTATCGCCGCGGTCTGCGGCTTGGCCTCGCGGGCCGTCCGGATGATCGTGTCGACCTCGCGCTCCAGTTGCGCGACGGCGGCCCGGGTCTGCTCGGCGGCCGGTCCGTCGCCGAGCGAGGCCGTGTTGAGGCGCAGGACGGTCAGGGGCGTACGGAGGCGATGGGACAGGTCCGCGGCCAGCTCACGCTCGTTCGCGAGGAGTTGTACGACCTGGTCGGCCATGGAGTTGAACGCGACCGCCGCCAGGCGCAGTTCGATCGGACCCTCCTCGGGCACCCGGGCCCCCAGCTTCCCCTCCCCCAGGTCATGCGCGCTCTCGACCAGGCGCTGCGCGGGCTGCACCATCCGTACGCCCAGCCGGTCGGCGACCGCGACCGAGCCGATGATGAGCGCGACGCCGACCGCGGCGAGTACCGCCCAGGCCGTGCCGACGCCGTTGCTGACCTCGGACTCGGGGACGTACACCTCGACGACCGCGATCTCGCCGGAGCTCAGCGCGACGGGCTGGAGCAGGGCGGAGCCGCCGGGGACCTCGGCGGTGGAGGCCCGGCCCAGTTTCCGGGTGGTCGCGATGTCCTTGCCCGCGGCGCGCTGCCGCCCGATGTCGACGGCCTTGGCGCCGTCACCCGCCGGTATGTGCACGGCCATACCCTCGTCCGAGCCGGCGGAGGCGACGACCCGCTCCAGCTGGTCCCGGTCGGTGGTGATGGAGAGCGCGGGCGCGACGGCGGCGGCCTCCCGCTCGGCGTTCGAGAACGCCCGGTCCCTGGCCATCTCCTTGATGACGAGCCCGAGCGGGACCGCGAAGGCGACCACGACCATGGTCGTCACCGCCACGCACACCTTGACCAGTGCCCACCTCATGACGTCCACCTCATGACGTCCGCCCCTCGACCGCTGCCCACCTCATAGCGGCGGCTCCACTCTCGGCGGCTCCAGCTTCACGCCGACGCCCCGCAGGGTGTGCAGATAGCGCGGCCGGGCCGCCGTTTCACCCAACTTCCGCCGCAGCCACGACAGATGGACGTCAATGGTCTGATCGTCCCCATATGCCTGCTGCCACACCTCGGCGAGCAGCTCCTTGCGCGCCACGACGACACCGGGCCGCCCGGCCAGGAAGGCGAGCAGGTCGAACTCACGCCGCGTGAGATCCAGTCGTACGCCGTCCAGTTCGGCCTGGCGCCGCAGCGGGTCGATGGCGAGCCCGCCGACCCGGATCACCGTCGACGGGGGCGCCTCGCCCGCGGTTGCCCGGGAGCGACGCAGCACGGCCGCCATCCGCGCCGACAGGTGCTCGACCGAGAACGGCTTGGTCAAGTAGTCGTCCGCGCCGTCGTTCAACAGGCGCACGATCTCCGTCTCGTCGTCCCGCGCGGTGGCGATGATCACCGGGACGTCGGTGATTCCGCGCAGCATCTTCAGCGCCTCGGACCCGTCCAGATCGGGCAGTCCGAGGTCCAGGATGACGACGTCGAAGGAGAAATGGGCGACCTCGCGCAGCGCCTCAAGGGCAGTGCCGACACTGCGCACGGTGTGCGCGGCATCGGTCAGATGCCGGATGAGGGCTGAGCGTACGAACTGGTCGTCCTCGACCACGAGCACACTTGCCATGGGCGGCACCGTACGCCATCCGGGCGATGCCGTCCGGTGCCTGTGGACAACCTGGTTCCGGCACCTGTGGACAACTCCGACTGTGACGCAGCAGTGCGACACCCGTGGGGCTGGTGGTGCAGTATGGCCCGCGATGCGCAGAGGACTCGTACACGTACTGGCTTGGTCGCTCGCCACGGGCGCGGCGGTCACGCTGTCGTGGTGGGGTGTCCACACGGTGATGGCGGGGACGGCGTACGACCCGCCGCGGGCCCTGCCCATCACGGCGGGCGACGCGACGACGCAGGAGTCGAAGCCGCTCGCCTCCTCGACGCAGCGGGCCGAGCCGTCCAAGAGCGCGTCGAAGCCGCCCGCCACGACCAAAAAGCCGACCTCCACTCCCTCGAAGTCGGCGACCCAGAGCGCCTCCCCCTCCCGCTCCACCTCCCCCACCTCGTCCGGCCAGATCAAGAGTTACGACACCGACGGCGGCCGGGCGGTCTTCGATCTCGGCAAGACGTCCGCGACGCTGGTGTCCGCGACACCGGGCTCGGGCTGGTCGATGCAGGTGTGGAAGACGGAGACGTGGATCCGCGTGGAGTTCGCCTCCGGCGCGGACCGGGTGTCGGTGTTCTGCACCTGGCACGACGGCCCGCCGCACGTGGAAATCGGCAACTACTGACGGCTCTGCTGATGACTACTGATGACAACTGCCGGCGTACGGGAACGACAGGCACGCAGGCACGCAGGCACGCAGGCATGCAGGCATGCAGGTCCGCCTGTCGGCAGGCCGGCCGACAGGACCTAGCGGAACACCGACGGCGGGGGCGCCGGTGACGCCACCGCCGCCGCGTCCGTGACCGGTGTCGCGCCTCCGGTGAAGTCGGTGAGTTCCTTGCCGTGTTCGACGCGTCCGGGGTGCGGGTCGGAGGCCGCGCGGCGGGTCAGTTCGGCGATCGGCAGCGGGTGGCCGGAGGCCACGAGGACCGCGTTCCCGAAGCGTTTGCCGCGCAGCACCGTCGGGTCGGCGACCAGGGCGAGTTCAGGGAAGGAGGTCGCCACGGTGGCGATCTGGCCACGGAGATGGGCGAGCGGAGGCCCGTCGGCGAGGTTCGCGGCGTAGACGCCCGAGGCCTTCACCACCCTGCGTACGTCCGTGACGAACTCGACGGACGTCAGATGCGCCGGCGTCCGCGCACCGCTGAACACATCCGCGATCACCAGGTCCGCCCAGCCGTCGGGCACCTTGGCGAGACCTTCGCGGGCGTCCATGGAGCGCACCCTGATGCGTGCGTTCGGGTCCAAGGGCAGCTCGCGGCGGACCAGTTGGACGAGGGCAGCGTCACGTTCGACGACCTGCTGGGTGGAGCGGGGGCGGGTCGCGGCGGTGTAGCGGGCGAGGGTGAGGGCGCCGCCGCCGAGGTGCACGGCGTGCACGGGTTTGCCGGGCGGGGCGACGAGGTCGATGACATGGCCGAGGCGGCGCTGGTACTCGAAGCTCAGGTACGCGGGGTCGTCGAGGTCGACGTGCGACTGCGGGGCGCCGTCGATCAGCAGGGTCCAGGCGCGCGCCCGGTCCCGGTCGGGCAGCAGCTGGGCGAGCCCGCCGTCGACCGGCTCGACGACGGCCTCGGCGGACGCCTGCCCGCGCCGGGCGCTCCGCCCCGCCTCACGCCCGTCGTCCGACCGCTTGTCGTCCGACCGTTTGTTCCTCGCCCTTGCCATCCCGCCATTATCGGGGCGTACGGGCAGGTCGGCGCAGCAGCGGCTGCCTCGTGCTGTCCAGACAGCCCAGCAGCGCTGTCCAGACGGCTCAGTGGCGCTGTCCGGACAGCCCAGCGGCAGTCCGCCGACGTCACTGGCGGTTGGACGTCACTGGCAGTTGTCGGCGGCCTCGATCAGCCGGGCCGCCTCGCCCAGCGCGGCCCGCAGTACGGCCGGGTCGGTGGCGAGGTCCGCCTCGCCGGGCGGCAGCAGCCAGTCCGAGCCCTCGACCGGGGGTTCCGGGGCCAGGCTGAGGCCGCGGCCGTTGGTCTGTGTGCAGATGCTGCCGGGCACGTCCCAGGCGTCGGCGGTGCCGGGCGGCACCAGGAAGCCGAGGGTGTCGCAGCCGTCGTCGTGCAGTACGGGTCCGACGGCGTCGCAGGAGCCACGGCGCAGGATGTCGACCGCCTCCAGCCCCTGCCGTGCGGGAACGGTCACCAGGTCGCACTCGGCGACCGGCTGTGGTGGAGCGCTGTACTCCGGGGACGGCCGGTGCTGCGCGGTCGACAGCGAAGTACGGAACTCGATGCTCTGCCTGGTCTCCATCCCGGCCTCCAACGGAACCCCTCCTCATGACGAGTGGGTCGGGAGTTCGGGCGGCTCCCGGTCCGCAGGGTTCAACGCGCCAGGACGTCAACGGCTACGGCGGAACACCGCCGCAAAGGATGGCAGTTCATGGCGGATCGTGGATGAGATATCCGGTTTGTAGCCAAACCCAGCGTGGCGGCGCTGTGACAGCAGGTACGTTCTTGCCGCGCTGGAAGCAAGGCACCTACTGGGCACAACCCGGGGTAACTCGCCTTGCATCCGGCATGGTTCGACGGTTCGCAAGAGAGGGCCCGGCCATGGCGTCGTCAATGGTGACCTCGTCCCAGTCCCCCCGGCCACCGCGGCCGAACCTCGCCTTCCGGCGGCTGCGCGCACAGCGCTCGCCCGGCGAGTTCGCCGCGGCGGTGCGGCGGGCCGCGCGCGAGATCGGCGAGCGGGTCAGCTGCGACGCGCGCTACATCGGGCGCGTCGAGGCGGGCGAGATCCGCTGTCCCAACTACGCGTACGAGCGGGTGTTCCTGCACATGTTCCCCGGCCGCACGCTCACCGACCTGGGCTTCGCGCCCCGCTCATCGGTACGCGGGCGTGGGGCGCGCGACACGGACGAGGCGCCCCCTGTGCACTCCACGAGCCTTTCGCACGCCTCGCATGAGACGCGGGGGGCGCACGAGACGTATGAAACGCCGGATCCGCACCACCCGCAGATCCCGGATCACACACGGATCCCGCACGACCCGCACGACCCGCACCACAGCCAGATCCCGTACGACCCACACGGCACGCATGACACGTACGACCCGTACGAGGACCACGATCAGAACCACGAGGAGAGCGACGTGCAACGTCGCGCATTCATGACCGGAGGCACCGCCACCGTGGCGGCGGCCTCACTGGGCCCCTTCGCGGTCGCCTTCGGCGGCCGTTCCGCGACCGCGGAACGGCGCGTCCACCGGGCGGGTACGTCCGAGGCGGGCGCCCTCGAAGAGGCCGTACGCAATATCCGGCTGCTCGACGACCGGCACGGGGCCGACGGCCTCTACCGGCGCGCGGCGGCCCCGCTGCGCACGGCGTACGCGCTGCTCGACGCGGGCACCACCCGGCAGTCGACCACCGACCGGCTGTACTCGGGCGCGGGCGAACTGGCCATCTCCGTGGGCTGGCTGGCACACGACTCCGGGCGCTTCGACGACGCGCGTTCGCACTACGCGGAGGCGCTCGCCACCGCCCGTATGTCGGGCGACCCGGGCCTGGAGGCGCACGCCTTCTGCAACACCGCGTTTCTCGCGCGCGACGCGGGGCGCCCGCGTGAGGCCGTGCGCGCGGCGCAGGCGGCACAGCGCGCCGCGCGCCCCCTCGGCTCTCCGCGCCTGCTGTCCCTGCTCGCGCTGCGCGAGGCGGGCGGCTGGGCGGGGCTCGCCGACCGCGCGGGGTGCGAACAGGCACTGGCGCGCGCGCAGGCACTCTACGAAAGAGGTCCTTCGGAGACGGATCCCGAGTGGATGACCTTCTACGGAGAGGCCGAACTGGAGGGTCTGGAGGCGCAGTGCTGGTCGACGCTCGGCGACTGGCCCCGCGCGGCCCGCCACGCGCGCCGCGCCGCCGAGCTCCAGGACCCGCACTTCACCCGCAACATCGCCCTCTACATGGCCGAACTCGCCGACGACCTCGCGCGCGGCGGCCGCCCCGACGAGGCCGCCCTCGCCGGTCTGCGCGTCCTGGACCTGCTGGGCGAGGTCCAGTCGTCCCGCATCCAGACCATGCTGGCGGGAACGGCCCGTGTGCTGCTCCCGCACCGCAGGGCCTCGGGTGTGTCGACGTTCCTGGAACGCCACGCGAGCCTGCCGCGCATGGCGTGAGCGCGGCCGTCGGCAGGGGTTTACGCGGTCAGGTGTCCGCAGTCGTTCCACGTCTCGATCGCGGGCTCTCCGTAGGCCCACCCGAGCACCGACAGCGAGGTCGGGTTGAGCCGGATGCGGGCCGCGAAGTCGAGGGGGAGGCCGAGCCAGCGGGCGCCTATGGAGCGCAGGATGTGGCCGTGGGCGAATACGAGGACATCGCGGTCCTCGGCGCGGGCCCAGGCGACGACCTCGTCCGCGCGCGCGGAGACCTCCTCCAGGGTCTCGCCCTCGGGGACGCCGTCGCGCCAGATGAACCAGCCCGGGCGGATCCCCTGGATCTCGGCCGGGGTCATGCCCTCGTACGCGCCGTAGTCCCACTCCATGAGCGTGTCCCAGGTGGTGGCGCGCTCGCCGAAGCCGGCGAGTTCGCACGTCTCACGCGCGCGTGCCAGCGGACTGGTGCGCACCTCGAGCCCGGAGAGGCCGTCGAAGGGTGCCCGGTGCAGCCGCTCCCCCAGCAGCTTGGCGCCGCGCCGGCCCTCCTCCAGGAGCGGGACGTCGGTCCTGCCGGTGTGCTTGCCGGACAGCGACCATTCCGTCTGTCCGTGCCGGGCCAGCAGGATGCGCGGTGCCATGAAGAGGAGCCTTTCCGGGACGAGTGGTACGAGTGAGGGGTGAATCACCCGACGAGGGGTGAGGGGTGGGTCACTCCATCATCGCTCACCGGCGCGACGGGCAACCCGCCGGGCGATCTCCGCGTCTTTGAGGACCGGGGGCGCCTCTTTAAGGCGTTCACATACACCGTAAAATCGGATGTGGCCACAGATCGTCGTCAGCAGACTGTGAAGACTGACGGGGCGGACAGGCGGGTCACCGCAAGCAGATGGGGGAGGGCGATCGGATGCCGCAGACCGATGCACTGCGTACCGAGGCGGCACCACGCGCCCGGTTTCGCCGGTGGACCGACCTGCGCAACGCCGGGGCACCGCACGCCCGGCTCCGCTGGTGGACCGAGCTGCCGCTGATCGTGATGGTGTACGCGTCGTACTCGGCGGGCCGGCTGCTCGCCCGGGGCGACACCTCGAGCGCCGTCCACCACGGCCTGGAGATCCTGCGCGTCGAGAAGGCGCTCCACCTCAACGCCGAACACCCGCTGAACCGGCTGTTCACCCGTGAGGCCTGGCTGGGTGTGCCCGCCGACTTCTGGTACGCGTCGCTGCACTACTTGGTGACGCCCGCGATCCTGATCTGGCTCTTCCGCTCCCGGACCGTGCGCTACCGCGCGGCCCGCACCTGGCTGATGACCTCCACGTTCATCGGCCTGATCGGCTTCACCCTGCTGCCGACCTGCCCGCCCCGGCTGCTCTCCCCCGGCCACGGCTTCGTCGACACGATGGCCCAGTACAGCTCGTACGGCTGGTGGGGCGGCGAGGCGAGCGCGCCGCGGGGTATGGGCGGAATGACCAACCAGTACGCGGCGATGCCGAGCCTGCATGTGGGCTGGGCGCTGTGGTGCGGAGTGATGCTGTGGCGGTACGGCCGCACGCCTGCCGCCAAGGTCGCGGGTGTCGCGTATCCGCTGCTCACCACGATCGTCGTGATGGGCACGGCGAACCACTACTTCCTCGACGCCGTCGCGGGTGCGTCGGTGATGGGGATCGGGCTGCTGCTGACGCCGTTGGTGATGCGGCTGGCGGACCGGCTGAAGACACGGCTGGGCGCCCGTTTCCCGCGGGTCGTGGGTGCCTCGCGGGGCGCGGGTTCCTCAATTGTCAGTGCGGGGTGCCAGACTTCCACGGGTGAGCGAATTCCCCGACAGCGCGAGTCCCGAACCGGGCCGGGAGCCGAGCCGGGTGCCTCTCCCTCGGACGCGGGGGACGGCGCTCCGGCAGCGGCTCGCTGACCTGCGCGGTCCGGCTGTACCGCCCAAGGCCCTCGACGCGCGCGCCCTCGCGGCGCTCGCCGCCAACCCCGGCTGCGACCGCCGCGCCCTCCTCGACGGCGCGGGGGTCGACAAGGCGAAGCTGGCCGGTGCGCTCGGTTCGCCGTCCGGCTTCGGTATGTCGCAGTTCGCCTTCATGCGGGGCAACGCGTTCGAGGCGCGGGTCAAGGCGGACGGCGGCGCGGAGCTGCTGCGGCTCGTGCACGAAAAGCTGGACCCCGGCGCCGAACCGCCCGCCGCGGGTGTCGTCCCCGACCTGAGCGCCGTCGGCCCCGAGGGACGCGCGGCGCGTACGGCCCTCGCCCTGCGCGAGGCCACCGCGGCCGCCACCTGGACCCTGCTCGACCACCCGATGCTGGCTCTCGACGTCGCGGGTTCCCCCGCCTTCCTGGAGCCGGACGCCGTGGTCGTGCACCCCGACGGCGGCTGGACGGTCGTCGAGATCAAGTCCTTCCCGATGCTCGACGGTTCGGCGGACCCGGCGAAGGTGGGCGCGGCCGCGCGCCAGTCCGCGGTGTACGTCCTGGCGCTGGAGCAGGTCGCCGCCCATCTGGACCCCGTCCCCGAGGTCCGCCACCGGGTCCTCCTGGTCTGCCCCAAGGACTTCTCCAACCTTCCGACCGCGTCCGCCGTCGACGTCCGCAAGCAGCGCGCGGTCACCCGCCGCCAGCTCGCCCGTCTCACCCGCGTCGAGGACATCGCGGCCACCCTCCCCGAGGGCACCTGCTTCTCCACCGACCTCCCCGCCGCCGATCTGACCACGGCCGTCGAATCCGTCCCCGCGACCTACGCCCCCGAGTGCCTGTCCGCCTGCGAACTGGCCTTCCACTGCCGCGACCACTCGCGCGCGCAGGGCGCGGTGACGTCCCTGGGCCGCTCACTGCGCGCGGAACTGGGCGGGCTGACGACGGTGGGCGACGTCCTGGCGGCGGCCCACGGTGAGACGGGAGATCCGGACGACCCCGCGGTCGCGGCGCTGCGGAGAGCGGCGCACCTGCGGGCCGAGGCGTTGGGAACCCAGGCCGCGAAGGCCGAGGCGTTGGCGCTCCCCCTCGACCGGGAGGGGGCGGCCGTATGTCGCTGATCGCCACCCTCGCCCGTCTGGAAGCCGTCGAGAGCGGACGGGCTCAGGCCGCCGCCACCGTGCGGCACCGGCATCTCACCGAGCGGCCACTGGTGTTCGTGCCGCTGATCACCGCCGGTGAGGCGGGAGCCCCCCTCGGGGCACTCGTCGGCACGGACCGGGACGCGCCCCGGCTGCTCGTCGTGCCGCAGCCCCGGGACCGGGATCTGCGGTTCGCGTTCCTCACCGAGCTGGCGGATGTCGTCCTGCCGTACATCGACTCGTTCGCGGACGTGGTCGAGGCGGCCGAGCGCAACGAGACCGATCCGGAGACCGGCAAGCGGGTCAAGGTCGAGGTCGAACTGTGCGCGGACGCGCCCCAGTTGATCGTGCCGAGCCGGTCGGGCATCGAGTTCGTACGGCTGCTCGGGCGCTCCATGCGTTTCAGGCGCACCGCCGAGCAAGATCCCGAGGCGCCCCATCCGGCGCCGCCCCGCGTGCCGCTGCTCGGGCGCTGGCTGACGCACTACGGAGAGCGGTCCCGGGTGCCCGGCTCCGCCCTCCTCCTCGCCCTCACCGACGTACTGTCCCGGCACTGGGCCACCGGACAGAGCAGCCTGGAGGACCAGCACCTCGGCGCGCTGCTCGCCTGGATCGACCCACCGGACGGCGAGTCGGGTGCGGCGGCCGCGCTCCACGCCGAGCTGCGTCGGGACTCCCGCGGCCAGCTCGTCTGCCCGCCGGCCGGACCCGCCACCGACCCCGCCTTCGACAACACGCTGCTGGCCCCCGCCATCGAGCGCTACGACCGCGCGCGTACGGCGCTCGCCGCCGCCGAGGACGGCATCGAGGCGGACGACCGGCTCGGCGCGCTCACCGCCGCCGAGCGGGAGATCCACGCCCTCGTCGCGAGCGTCACCCGGCCCACCTGGGACGCGGTGTGGCGCGGACTCGACCTGCTGCGCACGCTCCCCGAGGGCGCGCACGCCACCGACCGCTGGACCCGCGACCGCTGGTCGTTCACCGGCCACCGCGACCGGATCACCGCGGGCGAGCCCCCGCAGCCGCGCCGCGACGACGCGGTCACCGCGGCCAACAAGCTCGCCACGCGCGAGCGCGAACAGGCCCGCCTGGAAGCCCAGGAGGCCCTGGACGACCCGCTCGTCATGGCCGGGCGACGGCTCGCCGGGGAGGCGTTCGCGGGCGAGGTCACGGATGTCGTGATGGCGTACAGCGAAGGCAAGCGCCCCAGCCCGCGCCCCCTGGTGACCGTCCGCACGGAGGACCGCCCGCATCTGGGGGAACGGGCCAAGGTGTACCGGTCGTTGGGAGGAAAGCCGCAGGCCGCGGAGTTCGTGGGGTACGAGGGGGCCTACGAGGACGGGGGCGGGGGCGCCGCTGACGGGAGCGCCGCTGTCGTGCTGCGGATCGTCGACAAGATGGGGCGCGGCAAGGAGCCCGAGAGCGGTTCCGTGCCGGAGAAGGGCGACCTCGTCTGCTTCACGCTCTTCGAGCACGAGCAGCGGGGCGGGGCGAAACTGCCCGACCCGGAGGAGACACCGTGGACGCACGGAGGGCCGCCGGGCGAACCCGACGCCGTACCCCTGCCGGACCCGGTGACGGAGGAGGACGTCCTATGACCACCGTCTTCGACCCGGGTGCCGCCGCGACCCGCGCCACCGACGCGATCCTGCACGACACCCTCCACGGCACGCATCGCGGAGTCGTCGTCGACTCCCCGCCCGGTGCCGGAAAGTCGACTCTGGTCGTACGCGCGGCCCTCGAACTGGCCGCCGCCGGGCGCCCGTTGATGGTCATCGCGCAGACCAACGCTCAGGTCGACGACCTGGTGGTGCGGCTCGCCGAAAAGGACCCCGAGCTGCCCGTCGGACGGCTGCACAGCAGCGACAGCGACCCCTACGACAAGGCGCTGGACGGCCTTCCAAACGTCCGCAAGTCGACGAAGGCGGCCGACCTGGCAGGCCTCGACGTCGTCATCTCGACCGCCGCCAAGTGGGCTCACGTCAAGGGCGTCGAGCCGTGGCGGCACGCGATCGTCGACGAGGCGTACCAGATGCGGTCGGACGCGCTGCTCGCCGTGGCCGGGCTCTTCGAGCGCGCGCTGTTCGTGGGCGACCCGGGGCAGTTGGACCCCTTCGCGACCGTGGGCTCCGAGCAGTGGGCGGGGCTGTCCTACGACCCGTCAGCGTCCGCGGTGACGACACTGCTCGCCCACAATCCTGAGCTGCCGCAGCACCGCCTTCCGGTGTCCTGGCGGCTGCCCGCGTCGGCGGCACCGCTGGTCTCGGACGCGTTCTACCCGTATACGCCGTTCCGCAGTGGCACGGCGCACGCTGACCGGCGCCTCAACTTCGCGGTCGTCTCGGACGGTTCGGGTCCCGACCGGGTCATCGACGAGGCGGCGGAGGCGGGTTGGGGGCTGCTGGAGCTGCCGGCCCGGCACACGCCTCGTACGGATCCCGAGGCGGTACGGGCCGTGGCGCAGGTCGTACGCCGACTGCTGGACCGGGGTGGCGCGGCCACGTCGGAGCGGGCGGACGATCCGGTGCCGCTGACGGCCGACCGGATCGCCGTCGGCACGGCGCACCGGGACCAGGCCGCCGCCGTACGGGCCGCGCTGGCGGAGCTCGGCGTTCTGGACGTCACCGTCGACACGGCGAACCGGCTTCAGGGGCGGGAGTTCGATGTGACGGTGGTGCTGCATCCGCTGTCGGGGCGGCCCGACGCGACGGCGTTCCACTTGGAGACGGGCCGCTTGTGCGTGCTCGCGTCCCGGCATCGGCACGCGTGCATCGTGGTGTGCCGGGCGGGGGTGACGGAGCTGCTGGACGACCACCCGTCGACGGAGCCGGTGCAGCTGGGGGTCACCGTGAAGTTCCCCGACGGTTGGGAGGCCAATCACGCGGTGTTGTCGCATCTGGGGGAGCATCGGGTGGCTTGGCGGCCGTAGATCGTGGGGAGCGGTCTTTGGAGGGGCCTACGGCTCTGCGCGCAGCTCTGCGGATCTGCCTGGGATCTCTGGCCCACTTGCGTGGGCGGGGGACAATAGACGGTGGCCCCCTTCCGAGGCGGGCCCCTGAACCGTACGAGGAGGAGAAGACATGGCGGAGCCCACGCCGCGTCGGAACGAACCGCGGCGACGCCCCGCGCCCCTGCTCTTCGAGCCCGCGGAGGCCGCCGGGGATCCGGAGCATTTCTTCGATCTGGAGTCGATCGATGATCCGCGTGCGTTGCTGGATCGGGCGACGGAGCTGACGCTTGCGTTTCGGGCCGCGGCGGATCGGGCTGTCGAGTTTCAGGCGATCGCTGCGGCGCAGCTGGCTGATCCTCGGCGGTTTGACCGGCTCACTGCGGCGGCCATCGCCGAGCGGGCCGAATGGACCGAGGATTACGCGAAGAAGATGGTCGAGTTCGGGCGGGATCTGCTTCGGGGGGTGGAGGGGAACGGGCATGGACATGGCCATGGGGTGAGCGACCACGCCTGAGCCACGGAGGCGAGCGCAGGGGTTTTCGCCCCCGCCGCCCCTACCCGTCCCATCCCTGGGGGCTCCGCCCCCAGACCCCTAAAAGATTGCGCAGTTCCCCGCGCCCCTAAAAAGGGGCGCGGGGAACTGCGCAATCTTTTAGGCGCGCCCCCACCAGAACGGGCGCACGGCTCAATCCGTCGCCGCGTCGATCACCTCGTCCAGCACCTCCCGCGACCGCACCAGATCCGCGATCGTGCGGTCAATACGGTCACGTTCGGCGGTGAGGTCGGCGACCAGCCGCGGCGTGGCGATCGCGGAGGGGCGGCCGTCGGTGTCGCGCATGCAGGGGAGGAGTCGGGCGATCTTCTTGCTGGAGAGGCCGGCGGCATAGAGCGCCTGGATGCGGATGACGCGGTCCACCGCCCAGTCGCCGTAGTCGCGATGACCACCCGGCGTGCGTTCGGCCCGCAACAGCCCCTGCGTCTCGTAGTAGCGCAACGACCGCTCGCTCACCGCGGTGCGCCGGGCCAGTTCACCGATCCGCATTCCCCACCTCGCCTGCCGGCCACGAGACTTGAAGTACTTGAAGGGCTTGAACGACTGTACGTGGGCGGGCGGCATACGCCCCCCTTGGCCCGAGCGTCACACACCCCCTGGCATATGCCAGCCGGGCAAGATACTCCACCCCACCCCGCCCTGTCTCGATTTCCGGCAACCCTCCGAGACGGAATGGTCACCACCGGTAGATATATCGGCATGAGCAGCACACGGAACCCGGCACGCACCATCCCCCACGGCCCCGGCGCACCGTTGCCCCACCGGTCCGACATCGCGGGAGTCACCTCCGAGGGCGCCACCTGGCTCGCCTCGGCCGGAACCCATCCGCGCAGCACGCTCGCCCTCTGGCAGGAGCGGCCGCACGCCCCGGTCGTACTGCCCTGCGGCAGCACCTTCGACGTCGTCAACGCTCCGGCGATCTTCGGGCGGCGGATGCTCGACCGGCTGTGGGACGAGGGGCCGGGCTCGGGCCCGGTAGCGACCTACCGCGGGCGGATGCTGCTGTTCGCCGCGCCCGGTACGGCTCAGCGGCTGCCGTCGCTCCTGGAGTGGGAGGAATGGGGCTCCCGGGGCGCCGGGGACCAGGAGGCCGCCGGGCACGTGGGGCGGTGCGAGGCGGTTCCGCCGCTGCTCTGTCACGGTACGGGCGACGCGGTCACCGTCCCCGCGCCGATCGCCGACGGCACCGGGCCCAGCGCCGCCGCCCGCCTGGAATCCCGCTGGCTCGTCGCCCCCGACACCCGGCACCCCTGGCTTCCCGGGCCCGAGATCATGCTCTGGGCGGCCGTCCGGGCGGCCCGCGCGGCCGCCTCCGTGGCGGTGCGGATATCGATTTTTCCTCCCGCCGATCAGGATGCTAAGGTCTACGACGTCAGCAGGCGCCGCTAGCTCAGTTGGTTAGAGCAGCTGACTCTTAATCAGCGGGTCCGGGGTTCGAGTCCCTGGCGGCGCACGCTAGCGATGGCGAGGCAAGTTCGCGGAAACGCGAACCGGCCTCGCCATCGTCATTTCCGTGCGGCATCGCTACTTCCGCACGCCATCGTCATTTCCGCACGCCATCGTCATTTCCGCACGGCTTCGCCGCGTGACCGCAGTCGCCAGATACCCCAGGGCTCAGCCTGTCGTGATCTTCACCGTCCACGCCCCGGAAGCCGTGCGGTCGTCCACCTCGATCCGGACGTTCTCGCCGGGCACCGTGTACGTCTCCCCGAGTGCCACGGGCGCGTCCGCGAGTGCCGGGTAGACCGAGCCCTCCCAGCAGGACTCGGAGTGGGGGTGCGCGTCGAGGACCTCGATCGGGCCGCCGCCCGACTCGGCCTCGCTGCGGACGCGGTAGACGAGGATGCCCTGCGTGCACGTCGAGTCGTCGTTGCCCGCCGGGCCGCGCGCCTCGAAGGCGACCACGCTGTCGGGACCGGTACGGACCACCGCCAGCTTGGTGCCCCGCCCAGAACCGAACATCTGTTCACTCGACCCGTACGACGGCACACCACCCGCCACATCCGACACGCCCGAGTCGTATGACCGAACACCCGTGCCACCCGACACGCCCGAGCCGGACGACACGCCCGAGCCAGAAGAGCCGGACGAGCCGGAGGCACCCGCACCGGAGGCTCCCGCACCGGCCGTACCCGTCCCGGAACCGGAACCGCCCTCCCCCGACCCCAGCGGCTCAAGCGTCAGCCGCGTGGCGCCGGCGCCCCGTACGCACGCCACCTGGCGCGGTTCCAGCCAGCCGAGCTTCCACTTGTGCCAGCCGAACAGGTCGGGGGCCAGCCCGAACTGGCTGCCCATGAGGTCCCAGTCGCCGACGTAGGTGTCCCAGTCACCCTTGCCGTCGGAGGGGCGGTGGTAGAGATCGGGCAGGTCGAAGACGTGGCCGGTCTCGTGGGCGAGGACGAGGCGGTCCGGCGGATGCTTCTCGAAGACCGTGACCACGCGGCTGATGTCCTTGCCGTCGGCGCGCAGCGGCGTGTCGAGGTTGACCACCTTCGTGGCGTCCGAGTCGACGCCCGGGGCGTCCGGATCGGCCACGAAGTAGACGATGTCGTAGCGCGAGAAGTCGACCCGCTTGTCGGCGGCGGTGAGCGCGTCGCGCAGATAGGCGGCGCGGCGTTCGGGGTTCCAGTCACGCTGTATGGCGTACGACGTGGAGGTGTGCGGCATCCGGATCCAGTCGTGCTGGGCATGCGGGCGCACCGTGAACTTGCCGTACGAGGCACGCGCGAAGAACTGGCTGGTGGCCGGGAAGTAGTCGGAGGTCAGTTCCGCCGGAGTGGTCCGCGGCGCCGAATCCGGGAAGGACAAGAAGACCAGCACCGCGTCGAGGGGGTGATTGGGGCGCACATAGGCGGAGTTCCAGGTGTCGACGCCCTCCGAGTGGTGTGCGTCGGTCCGTGTGAGGGCACATGAGGCCAAGCGGGGTTCGGCGAGTGCGGGGCCCGGCATCAGGCAGGTCGCGGCGAGCGCGGTCACCGAGGTGAACACGGCCGCGGTGCGGCGCCGGCGCGGCGCCCCGTCACGCGCCAGACCCCGAAAGGCCTCACGCGCCACACCCAACAAAGCCGCACGCGCCACACCCGGCAAAGCCTCACGAGTGCAACCCCGCAGGGCCTCACGGGCGAGACCCCTCAGGGGCAGCGGACGCGGCACGTCGACCTCCGGATGCGGTTTTCAGGACACCGCACTCAGCCTGTGTGAGTTCGTCACGCTTCGCCCTGTTTGTCTGCACCAGAAGAGTGAGGGGCCACGCGGGGCCGACACCCCGAACACTCACGGAACGTCACAGCCGATCGGCGGGGGAGGGAACCCGTCCAGATGCAGGCAGAAACGATCTGTCAGAAGAGGCCGTTGTTCCGGGACACTGGACAGTGGCTGCAACTCCCCGAGGCCACCCTCTATGATCGGCACACTTTCCTGCACGGACACGGCTTGTGCGGCCGTCCATCACCGGCCGACCACCCCGAGAACCCATACGAAGAACGAGTGCACTGCGGGAGCGAGCGGTGAGCGGAACGTCCGAAGGGCCGGTGCCCACGGCAGATCTCGTCCGGTCGGCCGTCACAGAGCGTCACATCGGCACATCTCCTCGTATGTACGCCGGGGCGCCTCCCGGTGTGTCGATCGCCCCAGGGTCATCTCCAGACCCGTACGCCTCTGCCGACACGCCTCCAGAGCCGTACGCCGCAACCGATGTCCCGGCCGGGACGCCACCCGACACGCCCGCATCCGACGGAGCGTCACCCCGTACCTTCCAGGCGGCCTTCGCCACGGCGCCGCTCGCCATGGCGGTCGTCGACCGCGAGGGACTCGTCGTCACCGCCAACGAGTCACTGGGCGCGCTGCTCGGTCCCGGCGCGGACGCGCTGGCCGGGCGGATCGCCGCCGATCTGGTGGACCTGGCCTCCGACGCCCGCACCTGGCACTCGTACCGCGAGGTACTGCGCGGCCGGCAGGCCCGGCTGCGCTGCACCCGCCGCCTCAAGCATCCCGACGGCCACTCGCTCTGGGTCCAGATCACCGTGGCGCCGCTGCCCCCGCAGGAGCAGGCGGTCCTGCTGTCCGTCGCCGACATCAGCGCCCGCCGTGAACTCCAGGCGCGGCTGCGCCACTTGCAGATGCACGACCCGGTGACCCGGCTGCCCAACCGCACCCTGTTCTTCGAGCGCCTCTCGGCCGCCCTGGAGGCGGAGGCGTACGAGGAGGGCGGCACCGGCCGGATCGGGCTCTGCTATCTGGACCTGGACGGCTTCAAGGCGGTCAACGACACGCTCGGCCACCGCGTCGGGGACCGGCTGCTCTCGGCCGTCGCCGAACGCCTGACACGCTGCGCCGACGAGGCGGGTTACGCGAGAGCCGCCACTCCCCTGGTGGCGAGACTCGGCGGCGACGAGTTCGCGCTCCTCGTCGAGGACTCCACGGGGACGGACCAGTTGGCGGACCTCGCCGACTCCGTCCTGAAGGCCCTCCAGGCCCCCTTCGACCTCTCCGGTCAGCGGCTGTCCCTCTCCGCGTCCATCGGGGTCGTCGAGCGGCGCGCCGCCGGAACCAGCGCGACCGGTCTGATGCAGGCCGCAGACACGACGCTGTACTGGGCGAAGGCCGACGGCAAGGGCCGCTGGACCCTCTTCGACCCGGAGCGCAACGCCCACCGCATGACCCGCCAGGCCCTCTCCTCCACCCTCCGCGCGGCCGTCGAGCGCGGCGAGTTCGCGCTGGAGTACCAGCCGTTGGTGGGCATGGAGGACGGCGGGGTGCGCGGGGTCGAAGCCCTCGTCCGCTGGAATCATCCGCAGTTCGGAACGCTGACGCCGAATCGGTTCATCGGATTGGCCGAGGAAGACGGTTCGATCGTGCAGCTCGGCCGCTGGGTGCTGGCCACCGCCTGCCGGCAGGCCCGCAGCTGGCAGCTGGACCACCCGGACGCACCGCCGATCTTCGTCAGTGTGAACGTGGCGGTGCGCCAGGTCTGGGACTCCGACCTGGTGGCCGACGTGGCGGAGATCCTCGCGGAGACCGGCCTCGACCCGCACCTCCTCCAGCTGGAGCTGACGGAGTCGGCGGTGATGGGCTCGGCAGGGCGGCCGCTGCAAGCCCTGCAAGCGCTCAGCGACATGGGCGTACGCATCGCGATCGACGACTTCGGCACCGGTTACTCGAACCTGGCCTACCTCAGCCGTCTCCCGGTCTCCGTCCTGAAGCTGGACGGCTCCTTCGTACGGGGCTTCCAGTACGAGAACGCCGACGGCACGTCCGCCCACCCCAACCCCGCCGACGAGGTCATCGTCGAGGCCCTCATCCAACTCGCCCACCGGCTGGGCCTGACGGTCACCGCCGAGTGTGTGGAGACCGCCTCCCAGGCCTCCCGGCTGCGCGGCATCGGCTGCGACACCGGGCAGGGCTGGCTGTACTCGCGGCCGGTGGCGCCGGATCGTATCTCCGCACTATTGACGGGGCCCGACTGCCATCAGACCTGAGGCTTCCGGGGCTACCGGGCCTCGGTCGTCGGGGCCTTCGGCAACCCGTAGGCGTCCGCGATGAGTTCGTAGGAACGCAGGCGTACGTCGCCGCTGTGGGCGTTGCCCGTGATCATCAACTCGTCGGCGCCGGTGCGCTTCTGCAGGTCGTCGAGGCCGGAGCGGACCTCGTCCGCGGTGCCGTGGATGACGTTGGAGTTCCAGGTGTTGATGAACTCCCGCTCCATGGGGCTGAATTCGTACGCCTCCGCCTCCTCGGGCGTCGGGACGAGACCCGGGCGGCCGGTGCGCAGGCGGACCATGTTCAGGGCGGCGGCCAGGACCTGGCGGCGGGCCTCCTTCTCGTCGTCGGTGGCGAGGGCGGAGACGCCGATGAGGGCGTACGGGGCGGCCAGCACGGCGCTCGGCCGGAAGGACTCGCGGTAGAGGTCCAGCGCCGGGACCGTGTTCTGGGCCGAGAAGTGGTGGGCGAAGGCGAACGGGAGGCCCAGGATTCCGGCGAGGCGGGCACTGAAACCGGAGGAGCCGAGCAGCCAGACCGGGGGCCGGTGCGGGGACTGTACGCCGCCGGGGGAGGTCGACTGGACGGGGCCGGGGACCGCGTGGATGCGGGCGTAGGGGTGACCGTCGGGGAAGTCGTCGTCCAGGAAGCGGGTGAGCTCCGCGAGCTGCTCGGGGAAGTCGTCGGCACCTTCGCCCAGGCGCTCGGTGCGGCGCAGGGCGGCTGCGGTCGCACCGTCCGTGCCCGGGGCTCGGCCCAGGCCCAGGTCGATGCGGCCCGGCGCCATCGCCTCCAGGGTGCCGAACTGCTCCGCGATGACCAGGGGGGCGTGGTTGGGGAGCATGACTCCGCCCGAGCCCAGGCGGATGCGGGTGGTGTGGGCGGCGAGGTGGGCGAGGATCACGGCGGGCGAGGACGATGCCACGCCCGGCATCGAGTGGTGCTCGGCCACCCAGTAGCGGTGGAAGCCGCGGGACTCTGCGAGGCGGGAGAGTTTGACGCTGGTGTGCAGGGCGTCGGTGGCGGTGCGGCCTGCGCCGACTGTGACCAGGTCCAGTACGGAGAGGGGTACCGGCGCGGTGCCCTCCGCCTTGCCTCGGATCTCGTCCGTCTCGCTCACCAGTGCCTCCTGCGGTTTGTGCGTGGCGCGTCCGCGGGGAGAACAGGAGGCAGTCCCCGGTTATTCCCGGGCACCCGGCACAGGGGCTGACCTCGGGGGTTCTTCGCCCCCAGCCCCCCTGGGTCGTTCATCGGCTGCGGGTGGGTGGGGGCTGGGCGCGCAGTTCCCCGCGCCCCTGAACAACCGCCGGCCCGCCCCAGGCGCCTTAAGGGGCGCGGGGAACTGCGCGAGCAACCCCCACCGGCCCGCAGCCGAAACACCACCCCGACCCACCCCCACCGGCTACACCTGCACGAGGGGTTCCTTGGTGAAGAGGGTGCCGAGGCGCGGAGCGTTGACGCGGCGGGCGGAGAGGCGGAGGGCCTCCCAGGCGGTTACCTGGTTGGCGGTGAGGACCGGTTTGGAGAGGGCCTTTTCGAGGGCGGGGAGGTGGGAGACCGTGTGGAGGGCGGTGTCGGGGAGGAGAAGCGCCGCCGCGTCCGGATGGTCGGCCGCCCGGGCCAGGGCGAGGATCTGGTCGTAGCCCCAGCTCGCGACCTCCGCCGCCCCCCTCCCGCCGCCGCCGGCACCACGCACCGACGCCACCTCCACCCCCGCATCCCCCAGAAACGCCGCGAAGAGCCCAGCCACCTCATCCCCATACGTCGCCGCGACCGCGACCCGCCGCGCCCCGATCTCCCGTACCGCGTGCGCGAAACCGAGCGACGTGGAGGAGGCAGGCAGCCCCGCGGCCCGGGCAAGGCCGCGGATCTGCTCGTGGGCGCCCTGCCAGCCGTACACGAAGCTGCCGCTGGTACAGGCCCACACCACCGCTTCGGCACCCGAGAGGCGCAGCTCCTCGACGCCCGCGGCGAGCCGGTCCGCCGAGCCCATCTCGCGGAGCGCGTCCACGCGACGGGCGGCCTTCCCGGGGTCCCCGGCCTCCCCGGTCTCCGTGATCTCGCTGGTCTCCGTGATCTCCGTGATCTCCGTGTGGACGAGGGTCATGCGGATGTCGCTGCCGAGCAGCTGCTCCATGCGCGGGTAGTCGTCCTCGGCCGCGTGACCGGGGTAGAGGAATCCGAGTGCGGTCATGCCCCACCTTCCTGATCTTCCGACAGTACGGGGCCCCGACGAGCCGATTCGTCCAAGAGTGCCGGCGGCGCCGCGTCGGCCGAGTACGTCACCTGGTTGGCCGAGACGGAAAAGGGTGGCAACGGACCGTACGCGGGCCCGTGTTGACGAAGGTAGGTTCGGGTGCGAGCGTGGTCAATCCGCGCATCTCAGACGGCTGGAACTCCCCCCGGCAGAGCGGACCCGCATGGCCAAACGGCTGCCCTCGATGACCACGCTCCTCGTTCTGGACGCCGAGCCTCTCCCCCGCCTCGGCAGCCTCACCGGCCGGGTGCGGATCGAGCACGCCGACGACTCCACGCTGGCCGAGCGGCTGCCGAACGCGGACGTTCTGCTCGTATGGGACTTCACCTCGGGCGCCGTACGCCGTGCCTGGCCCGGCGAGGGTCCGCGGCCGCGCTGGGTGCACACGGCGAGCGCGGGGGTGGACCATCTGATGTGTCCCGAGCTCACCGCGTCCGACACGGTGGTGACCAACGCGCGTGGCGTCTTCGACCAGCCGATCGCGGAGTACGTCGCCGCGCTGGTGCTGTCCATGGCGAAGGATCTGCCGCGGACATGGGATCTCCAGCGCCGCCGCGAGTGGCGGCACCGCGACGCGCAGCGCGTGGCGGGGACCCGGGCGTGCGTGGTCGGTACCGGGCCGGTCGGGCGGGCGATCGTCAGGATGCTCAAGGCGCTCGACGTCACGACGGCCCTGGTGGGGCGCACTGCGCGGACCGGTATCCACGGACCCGAGGAACTGGGCCGGCTGATGGCGCGCGCCGACTGGGTGGTGTCCGCGGCGCCGCTCACCGAGGCCACGCGCGGCATGTTCGACGCGCGGCACTTCGGGATGATGCAGCCGTCGGCGCGCTTCATCAACGTCGGGCGCGGGCAGCTCGTCGTCGAGGACGCGCTCGCCGAGGCGCTGTCGAAGCGGTGGATCGCGGGCGCGGCCCTCGATGTCTTCCAGCACGAACCACTCGGCCCCGACAGCCCGTTGTGGGATGTCCCGGGGCTGATCGTGTCGCCGCACATGAGCGGGGACACGGTCGGCTGGCGGGACGAACTGGGTAAGCAGTTCGTG
The DNA here is from genome assembly GCF_036347135.1 of Streptomyces sp. NBC_00775. NCBI lineage: Bacteria > Bacillati > Actinomycetota > Actinomycetes > Kitasatosporales > Streptomycetaceae > Streptomyces > Streptomyces sp. NBC_00775. The sequence continues at coordinate 6,789,750 of NZ_CP108938.1, read as the reverse complement.
GAGTTGTACGAGCGCTGGTCGGCGGGGAAGCAGCTCCTGAACGTCGTCGACAAGAAGCGTGGGTACGTACCGGGACGCTGAACTCCCTTTGGAGGGGCCGATGTCGGAACTCACCGAGCTGACCGCGGCGCGACTCGTCGATGGCTATCGCAAGGGCGAGTTCAGCCCCGTGGAGGCGACTCGCGCGGCCCTGGAGCGGGCCGACGCCGTCCAGCCCGCCGTGAACGCGTTCGTACGGCTGGACGCGGAGGAAGCGCTCGCCCAGGCCCAGGAGTCGGCGGAGCGGTGGCGGCGGGGCGAGCCCGCGGGCCTCCTGGACGGCGTCCCGGTCACCGTCAAGGACGTCCTCCTGCTGCGCGGCCGCCCGACGCTGCGCGGCTCCAGGACCGTTGATCCGCAGGGCCGTTGGAACGAGGACGCGCCGTCCGTGGCCCGGCTGCGGGAGCACGGTGCCGTCTTCCTCGGCAAGACGACGACGCCCCAGTTCGGCTGGAAGGGCGTCACGGACTCGGCCCTGACGGGGGTGACCCGCAATCCGTACGACGTCTCGCGCACGTCGGGCGGCTCCAGCGGTGGCAGCGCGGCGGCCGTGGCGCTCGGCGCGGGCCCGCTGTCCCTCGGCACGGACGGCGGCGGGAGTGTCCGCATACCGGCCGCCTTCTGCGGGATCTTCGGGCTGAAGCCGACGTACGGGAGAGTGCCGCTGTATCCCGCGAGCGCCTTCGGGACGCTCACGCACGTGGGCCCGATGGCGCGGGACGCCGCCGACGCCGCGCTGTTGATGGATGTGATCAGCGGCCCCGACGCGCGGGACTGGTCGGCGCTCGGGCCGGTCGGCGGCTCCTTCGTGGGCGCGCTGGAGGGCGGGGTGCGGGGCCTGCGGGTCGCGTACTCGCCCTCGCTGGGCGGGCAGGTCGCGGTCCGCCCCGCCGTCGCGGCGGCCGTACGGCGTGCGGTGGAGCGGCTCGCGGGGCTCGGCGCGTACGTCACCGAGGCCGACCCCGACCTGACCGACCCGTTGGACGCCTTCCACACGCTCTGGTTCGGCGCGGCGGCCCGTCTGACCCAGCCCCTCGGGCCCCACCAGCGGGAGTTGCTCGACCCGGGCCTGCGCGAGATATCCGGCCTCGGCGCGCGCATCAGCGTGCTGGACTATCTCGCCGCGGTGGACGTCCGGATGGGGCTCGGACGGCGGATGGGCCGCTTCCACGAGTCGTACGACATCCTGGTGACGCCGACCCTGCCGCTGACCGCGTTCGAGGCGGGCGCCGAGGTCCCGGCCGGCGCCGGTCACCGGCGCTGGACGGGCTGGACCCCGTTCACGTACCCGTTCAACATGACGCAGCAGCCCGCGGCGACCGTCCCCGTCGGCCTCGCCCCCGACGGCCTCCCCGTGGGCCTCCAGATCGTGGCCGCCCGCCACCGCGACGACCTGGTCCTGCGGACGGCGCACGCCCTGTACGAGGCGGGGGTCGCCGGAATCGATGCCCCCACCAGGGTCAGGGTCTAGGCCCTGCGTTCCAAGGTCCCGCGGGGGTCGATGTGGCCTCGGTGACGGACGGGGCTCAAAATCGATCCGCATACATCACATGGCCCCGGGTAGTCGCGCGGCCATGGCTCCACCACTTGGGAATGGCACAGAGAAACGAGGACCCAGCCGACGGTCGCTGCTCGCGGGTGCATCCGCGTTCGGCATCGTCGGGGCGCTGGGCTCAGCCGGCTGCAGTCGTGTCGCCACGGCGGCCGGCACGGACGGCGGTGATCTCCTCGACCGGCTGAAAGCGCAGGGTGTCGTACGACTGGGTATCGCGGGTGAGGTCCCCTTCGGATACATCGACAGGAACGGCGAACTGACGGGCGAGGCGCCGGAACTCGCGAAGGCCGTCTTCAAGCGGCTGGGGGTCGATCGCGTCCAGCCGGTGCCGACCGAGTTCGGCTCGCTCATACCCGGGCTCAACTCGCAGCAGTTCGACGTCGTGTCCGCCGGGATGTACATCAACCCCGAGCGCTGTGCGCAGGTCATCTTCGCGGATCCGGACTACCGGATGCTCGACGCGTTCATCGTGCGCAAGGGCAACCCGAAGGGGCTGCACAACTACGAGGATGTCGTCCGGAAGAAGGCCAGGTTCGCCACCGGCACCGGATACGCCGAGATCCAGCACGCGGTCGAGGCCGGGTACAAGGAGAGCGACATCCTGATCGTGCCGGATCAGGTGGCCGGGCTGAACGCCGTCGAGGCGGGACGTGTCGACGCCTTCGCGGGGACGGCGCTGACCACGCGTGAGGTGGTCAAGAAGTCCGGCAAGGCCGAGAGTACGAAGCCCTTCACACCGCTGGTGAAGGGCAAGCCGCATGTCGACGGCGGCGGCTTCGCGTTCCGGTCGCCGGAGACGAGGCTGCGGGACGCCTTCAACGTGGAGCTCAGGAAGCTGAAGGACAGCGGCGAGCTGTTCCGCATCCTCCGGCCGTTCGGCTTCACCAAGGCGGAGATGACCGACATGACCGCGAAGGAGCTGTGCCGCGGATGACCTCGGGACTCTGGGAACTCGTACTCAAAGGGATCTGGATCACCGTCCAACTGCTGTTCCTCAGCGCCTTGTTGGCCGGTGCGGCCTCCTTCGCGGCCGGGATCGCGCGCACCTCGCGGTGGTGGATCGTCCGCTTCCTCGCGGGCTTCTACACCGAGGTGTTCCGCGGCACCTCCGCGCTGATCATGATCTTCTGGGTGTACTTCGTGCTGCCGCTCGCCTTCGGCTGGCAGCTCGTCCCGATGTGGGCGGGCACGCTGGCGCTGGGACTGACGTACGGGGCGTACGGCTCCGAGATCGTGCGCGGCGCCCTGAACGCGGTCGACCCGGCGCAGCGTGAGGGCGGGATCGCGCTCGGCTTCACGCCCTGGCAGCGGATGCGGCTGGTCCTGCTGCCGCAGGCGGTGCCCGAGATGATCCCCTCCTTCTGCAACCTGCTGGTCGAGCTGCTCAAGGCCACGGCCCTGGTCTCCGTCATGGGCATGGGCGATCTGTCGTTCAGCGCCAACCTGGTGCGGCTCGCATTGCAGCAGAGCGCGGAGGTCTACACGTACGTCCTGCTGATCTACTTCGTGATCGCCTTCCTGCTCACGCGGCTGATGCGCGGTCTGGAGAAGCGGCTGAAGGCCGAGGCCGGCAAGGACCCCGGGACGGAGACGGCGGCGCGTGAGCTCAAGCGCGCGCAGACGACCGGCGTGGGAGCCGCGAGCGGAGGTGCCTCATGAAGTGGGACTGGAGCACGGTCGGTGATTTCATGCCGTACTTCTGGGACGGGCTGCTGGTCACCTTGCAGGCACTGGCCCTCGGCTCGGTGATCTCCTTCACCCTCGGTCTGGTGTGGGCGCTGCTGATGCGGACGCCGACGCGCTGGGTGCGCTGGCCGGTCGGGGTGGTCACGGAGTTCATCCGCAACACCCCGCTGCTGGTGCAGCTGTTCTTCCTCTTCTATGTGCTGCCCGAGTGGGACATCACGTTCTCCGCGCTGACCACCGGTGTCGTCGCGATCGGGCTGCACTACTCGACGTACACGATGCAGGTCTACCGGGCCGGTATCGAGGCGGTGCCCGCCGGCCAGTGGGAAGCGGCCACGGCGCTCAGCCTGCCCGTGCGGCGCACCTGGACCGCGGTGATCCTGCCGCAGGCGATCCGCCGGGTGGTGCCCCCGCTCGGCAACTACGTCATCTCGATGCTCAAGGACACCCCGATCCTGATGGTGATCACCGTGATGGAGATGCTCGGCGAGGCGCGGCTGTACTCGCAGCAGCACTTCCAGTTCACCGAGCCGCTCACCGTCATCGGCGTGGCCTTCATCCTCATTTCCTATCCGGCTTCCCTGCTTCTGCGAGCCCTGGAGCGACGTCTTGTCCGCTGATACGAAGACCGAAGAGCTGATCCGCTTCGACAAGGTCACCAAGCGCTTCGGGGACAACACCGTCCTCGACGGCCTCGACTTCCGCGTCGACCCCGGAAAGCACGTCACGCTGATCGGCCCGTCCGGCTCCGGCAAGACGACGATCCTGCGGCTGCTGATGACGCTGGCCGAGCCGGACGAGGGCACGATCACGGTCGCCGGGGAGCAGCTCTTCCCGGCGGGCGAGAAGCAGATCCGCGAGGTCCGCAAGAAGATCGGGATGGTCTTCCAGCAGTTCAACCTGTTCCCGAACATGAGCGTGCTCAGGAACATCACCGAGGCGCCGGTCACCGTCCTCGGCCTGTCCAGGGACGAGGCCGAGGCGCGGGCCCGCGAGCTGCTGGACCTGGTCGGTCTCGCGGACAAGTGCGACGAGCGTCCCAGCCGGCTGTCCGGCGGCCAGCAGCAGCGCGTCGCGATCGCCCGCGCGCTGGCGATGCGGCCTCAGGTGCTGCTCCTGGACGAGGTGACGTCCGCGCTCGACCCCGAGCTGGTCGCGGGCGTCCTCGACCTTCTCCGTGACATCGCCCGCACCACGGACATCACGATGCTCTGCGTGACCCACGAGATGAGTTTCGCCCGGGACATCTCGGACCAGGTGCTGATGTTCGATTCCGGCCGCGTCATCGAGTCCGGTCCGCCGGAGAAGATCTTCAGCGATCCGGAGCACGACCGGACCCGGGAATTTCTCGGTGCGGTGCTGTGATGACGGGGAGTGAATGACGGCGGACACGGCAAGGTGCGAGGTCCGGCAATTGGGGCATGCCCAATGTGCCATGACTTTGGCATATGCCAGGGTGGCGCGTTCCTGCTGAGAGGGTTGGAACGCGCCATCAATCTCGTCAACAGACGCTCACAGCAGGCCCTTTGGTGGGTATCGTGGAGGGAGCCCAGCTGTCCGGGCTGTGTCTTGTTTTGAGCCGGGCCCATGAAGCGCAGGGGGAAACCGTGGCGCTGAAGCACGAGCCGACCGCGCCGTACCACTCGGCCCAGGACGCCCTCCGCGTCCTGGAGACAGTGTCGCGGCACTCCACCGGTGTCACCGACGCCGAACTCGCCCGCCAGACCCGCCTCGACACCGAGCGCCTGACCGCAGTGCTGCGGATGCTGCGCCGGGAGGGGTACGTCGAGCAGATCGCCGACGGCGCGTACGTGACCGGCGCCGCCCTCAGCAGGCTCGGCTCCGCGCACGGCCGCGACCAGGCACTGCGCGAAAAGCTCCAGCAGACCATCGACCAGCTGCGCGACTCGGTCGGTGCCGCGATCTACATCAGCCGGTACGTCGACGGTGAGATCCACGTCACCCAGTGCGCCACCGGCCCGGCGACCCCGGCGGTCAACGAGTGGGTCGACTTCCGCTCGTCCGCCCACGCCAGCGCGATCGGCAAGAGCCTTCTCGGCCAGCTCGACCACAACGGCCGCCGCGACCACCTCTCCCGCCACAGGATGGCCCGCCTCACCTCGCGCACCATCACCAACGAGCGGCTCCTCCTGTCCCGCCTCGACTCCCACCCGCCCACCGTGCCCGTGCTGGACCTCCAGGAGTACGCGATCGGCACGGTCTGCGCGGCCGTCCCCATCACGGCGGGCTCCTCCGTCGGCTGCCTGGCCCTCTCCCTCCCGGTCGAGCACGCCCACCGGCTCCGCCAGGCCGCGGACTCGCTGAACCGGGGAGCCGCCCCGGTCCTGCTCTCCCTGGCGATCTAGGAACAGGCCTTTCGGGCCTCTCCCCAGCGCCCCGGGCGGTCACCGGGGCGCCACCGCCGGGTGGTCAGAAGCACCCCTGCGGACCAGGTAGTATTTCTTTTGTCGCCGACCGCGAGAGCGGGAGGCGGGAGTCATGCGCCGCTAGCTCAGTTGGTTAGAGCAGCTGACTCTTAATCAGCGGGTCCGGGGTTCGAGTCCCTGGCGGCGCACAGAAGAAGGCCCTCCACTGAAGTGGGGGGCCTTCACGCATGTCCGAGCGGGCACTCCCCGACCCATTCCCTGACCCACTCCCTAACCCCGCAGATAAGCCAGTACGGCCAGCACCCGCCGATGCGTGTCCTCCGCCGGAGGCAGCTCCAGCTTCCCCAGGATGTTCCCGATGTGCTTGCCCACGGCAGCCTCGGTGACCACCAGCTCACGCGCGATCGCCCCGTTGGACTTCCCCTCGGCCACCAGACCGAGAACCTCGCGTTCGCGGGGCGTCAGCGCCTCCAGCGGATCGCGGCGGCGGCGCAGCAGCTGCCGTACGACCTCGGGGTCGACGACCGTCCCGCCCGCGGCCACCCGTTCCACCGCCTCGGCGAACTGTTCGACCTGTCCGACGCGGTCCTTGAGGAGGTAGCCGACGCCGGTGCCGTCCCCGGTGTCGAGGAGCTCGGCGGCGTACGCCCGCTGGACGTACTGGCTGAGGACGAGCACCGGCAGGCGCGGATCCGCCGTCCGCAGGGCGAGGGCCGCGCGGAGCCCCTCGTCCTGGAAGCCGGGCGGCATCCGTACGTCGGTGACGACGAGGTCGGGGGCGTGCTCCGGTACGGCTTCGGTGAGCGCCCTCGCGTCGCCGACCGCCGCGACGACCTCGTGTCCGAAGCGGGCCAGCAGCCCGACGAGCCCCTCCCGCAGCAGCACACTGTCCTCGGCGAGCACGACTCTCAGCAAGGGATCTCCATACACAGCACGGTGGGACCGCCGGGCGGACTGTCGACGGTCAGTGTTCCATCGAGGACGGCCAGCCGGTCGGCGAGACCGGTGAGTCCGGAGCCGGCGAGCGGATCAGCACCTCCGCGGCCGTCGTCCCGCACCTCGATCCGCAGCAGCCCCTCCCCGCCATGGCCTTCCCCGCGACGCCCCTCCCCGTACCGCCCGCTGATCCACGCCCGGCCCGCCCCACTGTGCCGGCCCACGTTCGCGAGCGCCTCGCGCACCGCGAAGTACGCCGCGGCCTCCACGGATTCGGCGAACCGCGGCAGCCGCACGTCCACCTCCACGGGTACGGCGGACCGGTCGGCGGCGTCGGCGATGGCGTCCCCGAGCCCGTAGTCGGCTAGCACCTGCGGATGGATGCCGTGGATCAACTCCCGTAGTTCTCCGAGGACTTGGTCGGCTTCCTCATGGGCGGCCGTGAGCCTCGCCGCCAGCTCGGGCGGGGCGTCGAGTCGTGCGAGGCCCAGTTTCATGCTGAGCGCCACCAGCCGCTGCTGCGCCCCGTCGTGCAGATCCCGTTCGATCCGGCGCCGCTCGGCCTCGAAGGCGGCCACCAGCCGGGCCCGGGACTTCGTCACCTCGGCGAGCCGCTGTTCGGGCTCGCGCGCGGCGAGGAACAGCCGGGCGAGGGCGGCGCGGGCACGGGCGTACAGCGCGAGCGGCCACAGGATGACGAGGAGCAGGACGAGCCCGCCCGCCGCGCACAGGAACGCCTGCCCGTACGAGTCGATCAGCCACAGCTTGGCGATGCGGGTGTCACCGCCGGAGACGGCCAGTTGCACCGGCGCCCCCAGCATGGCGCCCGGCACTCCCAGCGCCGCCGCCAGCACCAGCAGGTCCAGCGGCCACAGCACGCAGGCGAGCAGCACGGCGTACGCCAGTTCCCGCCAGGTCACCGGCTCGCCGAACCGGAGCCTGGCCCAGGCGGTGAGGCCCGGCTCGTCCGGGGTGCGGTGGGGGTCGGGCACCCGCGCCGGGTCCATGAGCCGCAGCCGCCGGCGCTCCACCGCCCCGACGGGTACGCCGGTCAGCGCGAGCAGCGCCAGCAGCGGCAGCCCGACGAGCACGGGGGTGAGGGCCGCGCCCACGACGCCGAGCACCAGCAGCCCGACGAGCAGCGGAACGCCCACCAGTACGCCGGTGACGAGATACCCGGCCGCACGCCACGGCCCGTCTCTGCTGATCATGCGGCCACGTTAGGCGGCGCCCGGCACGCCGGACCATACGAGCAGGGGGTGTGATCGAGGTAGGGCCGGCCCTACCTCGCGAGCAGTTCCTCCCGCCCGCGTGCCCGGTACTCGGCCACCAGCCCCACGACGTCCGTCGCCTCCAGCCTGCGGTACGCGCACTGCCCCGCCGGCCGCCACCACACCGGATCCGGGCACCGGAAACCCTCCCTCCGCAGCCCCACCCGGTGGATCTTGTTGGTGGCGGTGACGGGCATCCGCTCCACGACCCGTACGAAGCGGGGCGCCATCTTGGTGCCCAAGTCGGGCTGGGTGAGCAGGAATTCGCCGAAGGAGAGCGGGTCGAAGGAGAGCCCCGGCCGCAGCGCCACCGCCGCCATCACCTGGTCCCCGGCGACGGGATCCGGCACCGCGTACACCGCCACGGCGGCGGCGTCCCCGTACCGGGCGATGATGTTCTCGATCATCGCGGCGGCGAGGTTCTCGCTGTCGACGCGCAGCCGGTCGTCGGTGCGGCCGGCGAAGTAGAGGAATCCGTCGGCGTCGCGGTAGAAGAGGTCACCCGTCCAGTACCAGCCGTCGCGCTTCCGGGCGGCGTCCGCGTCCGGGTTGCGCCAGTAGCCCTCGAAGGGGTTGGCGCCGCGGTTCACCAACTCCCCTATCGCGTCGGCCCCGTTGAGGAGACGTCCGTCGGCGGAGAAGACGGCCGGCGGGCATTCGGCGCGGGTCTGCGGGTCGACCACCGCGAGGTCGTCGCCGGGTGCCGCCCGTCCGATCGCCCCGGCCGGGGTGCCGGGCGCCCGCTGGATGGCCGCGCCGCCCTCCGAGGAGCCGTACCCCTCGACCAGGCGCACTCCGAAGCGTTCCTCGAAGGCGGCCGCGTCGACCGCGCCGGCCTCCGTGCCGAAGCCCATCCGCAGCGGGTTGTCGCGGTCGTCGGGGCGGACGGGCGTGGCCAGCAGGTACTGCACGGCACGGCCGACATAGGTGAAGTACGTGGCCCCGCAGGCCCGTACGTCGGCGAGGAACCCCGACGCGGAGAACCGCCGCCGCAGCGCGACCGTCGCGCCCGCCGCCAGGGCGGGCGCCCAGTCGGCGATCACCGCGTTGCCGTGGAACATCGGCATGCAGATGTAGTGCGTGTCGTCCGGGAGCACCCCGAAGTGGTCGACGAGCGACCGCCCGGCGGCGGCGAGCCTGCCCTGGGTGCAGATCGCGGCCTTGGGGGCGCCGGTCGAGCCGGAGGTGAAGTAGAGGAGGAGGCGGGCGTCGGGGGTCGCCTTGGAGGCGTCCGGCTTCGCGCCCTCGTACGCCCCCACGAGGTCGGCGTACGCGTCCGTGTCGGTCACCAGGACGCGTACGCCCGGGAGTTCGAGGCCGTCGAGCAGCGGCAGATGAGCCCGCTCGGTGATCAGGACGCGGCACTCGGTGTGCAGGATGTCGCGGGCCAGTTCGGGGCCGCGCCGGGTCGGATTGATCCCTGCGACGGCGGCACCCGCGAGGGCGGCCGCGCCCAACCACATCGGATATTCGGGGGTGTTGTCGAGCAGCACCCCGATGTGCGGTGCGGCGCCGGGCGGCAGCAGGTCGGCGAGCAGCGCCGCCCGTGCCGCCGCGCCCGCCGCCACCCGGTGGTGACTGAGCACCCGGCCCTCGAACCACAGTCCCGGCCGGTGGTCGTCCCACCGTTCCTGTACGAGTTCCGCGACGGTACGCCTGATGGACCCCATGAAGGCGCACCATAATTGACGTACCGTCAGATGAGGAGGGGCACGGCACCGGCCGTACGACCCAAGTGGCCCCCGGGGCCGCTCACCAGCCGTCGGGGAACGCGTCGTTCGCCTGGAAGACCTCGTGGAACGTGATCATGAAGCCGATGCAGAAGGCGATGATCACGCCGAAGAACACCAGGCAGCCGATGGTGCCCGCGGCGGCCTTGACCGGGCTCGGCGCGTGCGCGGTGGCCTTCTCGGGGTGCTGGGCCGTGTAGTGCACAGTGACGATGTCGCCCTCGACGATCGTCGAGGGACCGTTCTCCTCCTCGAAGCGGACACTGCGGCCCTCGCGCGTCGCGAACTCGTAGACGTGGTGCAGTGTCGTGCTGACCGAGGTGTCGCCACCGCCGCCGCTGGTCGTCGTGTACGACCGCAGACAGCGCGCCTCGGCGGTCAGCCCGCTGTTCCAGGCGCTCCGCAGCTCCAGCGAGCGGCGGACCACCTTGGCGGCCATCAGGATCGTCACGGCCATGATCAGGCCCGGCACGGCATAGAAGATGAAATCCATCGTGATCCCCCGAGGTTCGTACGACTCCCCTTGCGCCGTCATGGTCATGTCGACGTGCGGGGAACATACCCCCACCTGCCGTGCGGGCGCCTCAAGGGATGCTCAGAACCTTCTGCCGCGGGCCGGAGTCCTCAGCCGTACTGGACGATCACCTTGATGAGGATGATGACGCCCGCCCCGAGGAAGACGAGACCGAACACCGCTCCCGCCATGTCCTTGCCCGGCCGGGGCTCGGACGCGGTGGCCTTCTCGGGCCGGTCCTCGGTGTAGTACACGAGCGCCTGGTCGCCCACGCCCCGGCCCGCCGGGCCGCCCGCCTCCTCGAAGCGGACCGCGCGCCCGTCGGCCGCCGTGAAGTCGTACTCGTGGTACTGGATCCGCCGGGCCACGTTGTTGACCATCTGGGTCCTGGCCCAGGCGCGCGTCACGCGCGCTTCGGCGGTGAGCCCGCTCTCCCAGGCGGCCCGCCGCTCCCGCGTCCTGCGCACGATCGCGTAGCCGGCCCAGATGATCCCCACGATCATCAGCGGGAAAAGTATGTGGAAGACGAAGTCCATGAAGCGCACCCCCGTGCTCTCGGAAGACGGAACCCGCGTGCGCCGCGACCGGAATCGGTCACGGCGCACGCGGACCCTACCCGAGCGGGTGTGGGGCCCTGCGCCGGGCGGGGCTCAGAACGTGACGTCCGCGCACGAATAGAACGCGTTCGCCGTGTCGTTGATCGTCCACACGCCGAGGATGATGTGGTGCCCGCTCTTGCCGGTCGGCAGTGTGCCGGTGTGCGAGAACGTGGACGGGGGGCGCGCTCCGTTGTAGGGGACCGTCAGGAACGGGGTGGTCTCCAGGTCCGCGCGGGTCAGCGCGTGGTTCTGGTTCCAGCCGGTCTTGGTGATGAAGTACTTGAAGTCGGTCGTGGCGTGCACGGCGGTGAACTGCCAGCGGAAGCTGTAGCTCTGACCCGCCGTCACCTTGGTCGTCGGCCAGTCCGTGCCCGCGGGGGTCTTGGGCTGGTCGAGCTGGCTGAAGTTGGTGTGGTTCGCGGAACAGATCTGGCCGTCCGCCGGTCCGGCCGCCGGGAAGCCCTTGGGACCCTCGACGCTCTGGGGCTCCCACTGGATGTCACCGCAGTTGGCGACGGTACCGCCGCTGGCGGCGCACATCTTCTGCCGGCTGAGGGGCTGGTCGGTGTAGCCGTGAGCGCTGGCGCCGCCGGTCGAGAGCACGAAGGTGCCCACGGTGGCGAGGCCGAGCGCGGCCGCGTAGAACTTGGCTTTGCGCATCCTGCCGCTCCTGGAGGACGTGGGGGAGGTTCTCGTGAGCTGTGCGCGCGATGTTCAGGTCTAGACCAAGTCCCAGATTATTGCGAGTAGTTGAACATGTCCATACCAATCGCGAACATGTCCGCCCCTCTCAGGACGACGCCTCTCAGGACGACGCCTCCCTGCGCCCCGTGTAGAACGCCACCGTCAAGTCCTTTACCAGCGCCTTGCGTTCGTAGTCGTCGAGTTCGACGAGCCCCCGCATGGTCAGCCGCGTCACCGTGTCCTCGACCGAGTCGACGACCGAGGTGAGCACGGAGTCGCGGTGCTGGGCGTCGAGCGTCGCGATCCGGCGGCGCTGCATCACGGCGGCGATCTCGGGCGCGTACTCGATCCGGGTCGGCTGCGCCGAGAACACCTCCAGGCCGACCGGTGCGGTGTCCGCGGCCACCAGACGGGTCAGCGCCTCGCCGACCGCGTCCGTGTTGCGCAGGGTCACGTCCTTGACGACGGCGGGCGGCACCTCCGCCGGGAGCTGCGAGAGCACCCGCGAGAGCGCCGCCTCCACACACTCGCGCAGATACGCCTCGTGGTCCTCGACCCCGAGCGTGGCGCGCGCGGTGTCCTTGACGCGCCAGACGACGAGCACGACCACCCGCAGCGCGACCCCGTTCGCGTCGACCACGGACAGCGGCTCGCCGCGCCAGTGCCGCAGCCGTACGTCGACCCGGCGGCGCAGCGCCAGCGGGTTGACCCACATCAGCCCGGTGCGCCGGACCGTGCCGCGGTAGCGCCCGAAGAGACCGAGCACCCAGGCCCGTCCGGTCCGGCCGCGGGCGAGACCGCCGAAGCCGAACAGCCCGAGCGCGCCCGCCCCGGCGTACGCGGCCCACTGCGCGGGCCCGAACCCGGCGCCCGCGTGCCCCGGAAGCTCCAACGCCTCCCTCACGGGAGGCGGCAGCGCGCCCGCCCACCAGGTGGTGAACACACATCCGGCCACACCACAGGCCCCGGCCAGCACGCCCGCCACTCCGGGCAGCACCCGTGCGGGGTGCTCCACCAGTTCGGGGTCGACCTCCGGTACCGGGCGCGGGGCCCGGCCGGGTGCGGGCCGCCGGATCCGCGGCTGCTCGCCGGTGCCGCGCCGCCGGCCCACGACGGCGGGCGCGAGCGGGACGGCGACCGGCTCGGGGTCGTCGCGGAAGAGCAGGTGGACGGGGATCTCGGTGGTCACCTCGTTGTGGATGAGCCGTGCGGACCGCGGACCGCCGCCGCCCTCCGGTGCCCCCTCGGACTCCGGGGTGTGTGAAGTCGTCGTACTCATACGTGCCTCCATGCCTCCGCGCCTGGAAGTGTGCTGACCGGCTGGTTCAGGAGAAGAGCCGCCGCCAGGTCTCGGGGCCCGGGAAACCGTCCGCCGCGCCGCCGCGCCAGCCCTGGGACCGCTGGAACGCCTCGACGTTGCGCCGGTCCGCCTCGCCCCAGCGCGGGCCGGGCTCCGCTGTGTAGTACTTGCCGAACCCCTTCTTGACCAGCTGCTTTCCGAGCCGGGTGACATAGGGGTTGTGCGCGCCCGGCCGGAACATCGCGCGCCCCGGATAGCCGGGCACCCCGTGCGAGGAGGGATACGAGGCGGGATGCGAGGAGGGGGCGGACGGCTGCGGCCCGGGGTATCCGGCCTCGTACGGCGCCGGGATGTCGTTGCCCTTGTTCCCCACCAGGTACGACCACGTCTCGGGCCCCGGCAGCCCGTCCGCGTCCGCCCCGGTCCAGCCCTGCGCCCGCTGGAACGCTTCGGTGGCCCGCTGGTCCGCGTCCGACCAGCGCGGCCCCGGGCCCGAGGTGTAGAAGCGGCCCCCTCCCCGCTGCACGAGCAGGCGGCCCAGCTGGGTGACGTATGCGTTGCTGGCGCCGTAGCCGAAGTACGCGTACCCCGGGTAGCGGGTGACCTTGGTGTCCTGCGAGGACGCGACCGCGCCGCTCGCGCCGTCGTCCAGCCCCTTGTAGCGGTACGGCAGATAGCGGTCCGAGTTGCTCCAGTAGCCGTATGGGGTGGCCTGTTTCCGGGTGTGCGGGAGGGTCTGCTCGTACGCGAGGTAATAGGTGTGCGTGTAGTCCGTCCAGCCGCCGAAAATGACGACGTGCGAGCCTTTCTCCGGGTCCGCCGGATTGTGGAAGAGAAGAATGTCGCCGGGCTGGAGCTGATCGCGAGAAATCCGCACGCCGTAGGCGCCGAGAGTGCCCGTCCATTCGTTTCCCGGCAGGCTCCAGGCCATCGAGACGAAGCCCGAGCAGTCCTGCCGGTAGCCGTCCGACCAGTAGGCGTCCATGCTGTACGGCACCTGCGCGGCGACCCACCCCTTGGCCCGGTTGATGATCTCGGCCCGGGTGGTGGCGGGCGTCCTGGTGAGGGTCGACGGTTTCCCGGGTTTCGCCGGCGGCCTGCCCTGGGGGCCGTGCAGCGGGGCCTTGCCGCCTTGCGGGGTGTCGGGCTCGTCACCTGCGGGGATGCCCGGCTGGGCGGGTCCGTGCGCGGCTGCGACCGCCGGCGTCGGCTGGCCGATTCCGAGGACGGTGCCCGCCGCCGCGGCGAGGACGAGGGCCTTGCAGGCGGCCGGATGGCTCACCAGCCCGGCATTCGAGGAATGGGGCATGACACGGCGCCAGTGAACACATCCGGCGCAGTCGCAGTCGCTCGCGGGATCGAATTCCTCGAATACCGGAGCCTCCATGCGATTCCCCTCACACTCCAGGGCAAAATCTCCGCGGTTCTGCACAGTCGTCAGTTTCTCAACTGTCCTCCGGTGTCGCATGTTGACGGTCCGAATGATGTACGGGGCCTCTCCGACCTGGCCCGGAGCCCCTCCCCGTGGTCCGGAGCACCCCTCCCGGTCGGGTAGAGTTCTCGGGTCAGCAGGCGCCGCTAGCTCAGTTGGTTAGAGCAGCTGACTCTTAATCAGCGGGTCCGGGGTTCGAGTCCCTGGCGGCGCACCGACCGAAGGGCCTCTCGCAGCAGCGAGGGGCCCTTCGTCATGGGGGCGCACCGTCCCGCTCCCCCCACCCGAGCGTCGACCCCACGCTCGTACACGCGTCCCAATTAGCGCGTATGACCGGTTAACACCGCGTTTCGCATCTTGCGATCATGATGAACGGCGTAGAACCCTGGGCTTCAAGGGACTGTCGATATCTGGCAGTTGGGGGCGTGGCCGGTTGCGACCATGGGGGCTGGGGGCCCCGATCATGAATCGATGCCGAGGGGGGCATCATGCAACCGGAAGGTCGTCGTTCCATGTCTATACGGTGTGGAAGATGTGGTGACGCCGGCCTGCCAGTGATGCGTCCGGGACGGTCGAGGGGGACCTGAGCGGGCGACAAGAACCGACGAACACGCACCTGAACGTGCGTGCGGGGGGATGACTCATGACGTCGACGCCGACGGGCGCCCGGCAGAACTTCGACCCGTCCGAGACGACCCAGCTCCGTGTGCCATCGCACCGGACTGGCGGATTCCGCAGGATCAAGAAGAGCCTGCCGAAATACGACTACGAGCACTACAGCCGACTCGCGGGACCCCTCACGCAGCCCGACCCGAACAAGCCGTACCGGGTGCAGTACCGCTCACTGCTGTCGCAGGAGCCGCACCGCATAAGGGCCGCGCTCATGCTGGGCGCCGCGCCACTGCTCTCACTGATCCTGCTCGGCTGGCTGCTCCAGCCGGAGCACTGGACCGAACGCGACTATCCCGCCTACGACTTCCTGCCGGCACTCGACATCGTGATGCTGGTGTCGATCGGTCTGATCGAGTTCTTCCGCTGCATGAATGTGCTGTCGAACGCGCACGCCACCCTGGTCGCCCGCGACCCGGTCCCGGTGGTGCCCGAAACCGGCACCAGAGTCGCCTTCCTCACCTCTTTCGTGCCCGGCAAGGAACCCCTCGCCATGGTGACGAAGACCCTGGAGGCGGCCGTCAAGCTGCGCCACCGGGGCCTTCTGCACGTCTGGCTCCTCGACGAGGGCGACGACCCGGAGGTGAAGGAGGTCTGCGCACGCCTGGGTGTGCACCACTTCTCCCGCAAGGGCGTCGCGAAGTGGAACCAGGCCAAGGGCCCGCACCGCGCGAAGACCAAGCACGGCAACTACAACGCCTGGCTGGAAGCGCACGGCGACGACTACGACTACTTCGCCTCGGTCGACACCGACCACGTACCGCTGCCCAACTACCTGGAGCGGATGCTCGGCTTCTTCCGCGACCCGAATGTCGGCTTCGTCATCGGCCCCCAGGTGTACGGCAATTACGACTCGTTCATCACCAAGGCCGCCGAATCGCAGCAGTTCCTCTTCCACGCACTGATCCAGCGGGCCGGCAACTTCTACGGCTCCCCGATGTTCGTGGGCACCTCCAACGCCGTACGCATCAAGGCGCTGAAGCAGATCGGCGGTCTGTACGACTCGATCACCGAGGACATGGCGACCGGCTTCGAGATCCACCGCGCGAAGAACCCGGCGACGGGCAAGAAGTGGAGGTCCGTCTACACGCCGGACGTCCTCGCGGTCGGTGAGGGGCCGAACGCCTGGACTGACTTCTTCACCCAGCAACTGCGCTGGTCCAGAGGTACGTACGAGACGATCCTCAAGCAGTACTGGAAGGGCTTCTTCTCGATGCCTCCGGGCAAGCTCTTCAACTACACGATGATGATCATCTTCTACCCGATGTCGGCCCTCAACTGGATCCTCGCGGCGCTGAGTTGCGCGCTGTTCCTGGGCCTGGGCGCATCGGGCGTGAACATCGACCCGACGGTCTGGCTGATGCTCTACGGCAACGCGTCCGCGCTGCAGATCGGCCTGTACATCTGGAACCGCCGGCACAACGTCTCGCCGCACGAGCCGGAGGGTTCGGGCGGTGTGGCCGGCATGGTGATGTCGGCGCTGTCCGCGCCCATCTACGCCCGGTCCCTGATGGACGCCGTGCTGCGCCGCAAGAGCAAGTTCGTGGTGACCCCCAAGGGCGATTCGGCCAGCCCCGACACACTGTTCGGGACCTTCCGGATCCATCTGTTCTTCATTCTGGTCTTCGCCGGCTCGATCGCGGCCGGCGTCCTCCTCGGGCACTCCCACCCCGCGATGATCACCTGGGCGTGCTTCGCCCTGCTGATCACCGCGTCGCCGATCTTCGCCTGGCGCTGGACCATGCGCCAGGAGAGGAAGAAGCCGCCGGTGCCACCCGAGGAGCCGGTGCACCTGCCCGCACAGTCCTCTGTGCCGCAGCAGGAGCAGCACGCCCCACATGCCCCGCAGCACAAGCCCAGTTGGGCCGCGGCGCAGGGCGGCAACGACCAGACCATGCAGATTTCCCTTGGGGGACATAAGAAATGAAAGACGGTGCCCGTCGCCGCCGTGCCCGCCGCCTCGGGATAACCGGGGTGGTGGTGCTCGCCCTGGCCGGGATGAACGGGCCGTGGCTGTATCGCTTCGGAACGGACAAATACCACCAGTACACGATCAACAAACCGGAGTACAAAGCCGACAACGGCCACTGGGACATCGTTCAGTTCCCCGAGGAATACCGCCTGAACACCATTCACGCGGCCCTGCTGCACACCGGCAAGATCCTGCTGATCGCGGGCTCGGGCAACAACCAGGACAACTTCGACGCGAAGAAGTTCGACACCCGGATCTGGGACCCGGTCAAGGGCACCATCAAGAAGATCCCGACGCCGGCCGACCTGTTCTGCACGGGCCACACGCAGCTCGCCAACGGCAATCTGCTGATCGCCGGCGGCACCAAGCGGTACGAGACGCTGAAGGGTGACGTCACCAAGGCCGGCGGCCTGATGGTCGTCCACAACGAGAACCCCGACAAGCCGATCACTCTGCCCGCCGGCACCAAGTTCACCGGCAAGAAGAACGGCAAGACGTTCGTCTCCAAGGACCCGGTGCTCGTCCCGCGCGCCAAGAAGGTCTTCGACAAGGCGACCGGCAAGTTCCTGCGCAACGACCCGGGCCTCGGCCGTATCTACGTCGAGGCGCAGAAGAGCGGCCAGAAGCACGAGACGGGCACCCAGGACAACTACCGGATCCAGGGCCTGACCGGCGCCGACGCCCGCAACACGTACGGCATCGCGCAGAAGCTCGCCCTGGACAAGAAGGACTTCCAGGGGATCCGGGACGCCTACGAGTTCGATCCGGTCGCCGAGAAGTACATCAAGGTCGACCCGATGAACGAGGCCCGCTGGTACCCGACGCTCACCACCCTGTCGGACGGCAAGGTCCTCAGCCTCTCCGGCCTGGACGAGATCGGCCAGCTGGTCCCGGGCAAGAACGAGGTCTTCGACCCGAAGACCAAGAAGTGGACGTACACCAAGGGCATCCGCCAGTTCCCGACCTACCCGGCGATCAGCCTGATGCAGAACGGCGAGATGTTCTACTCGGGCTCGAACGCGGGCTACGGACCGGACGACATCGGCCGTGACCCCGGCATCTGGGACGTGGCGACCAACAAGTTCACCAAGCTCAAGGGCCTGAGCGACCCGAACATGATGGAGACGTCCGGCACGGTGCTGCTGCCGCCCGCGCAGGACGAGAAGTACATGGTGATCGGCGGCGGCGGGGTCGGCGAGTCCGCGCTGTCCAGCAAGAAGACCCGGCTCATCGACCTCAAGGACAAGAACCCGAAGTTCGTGGACGGGCCCGAACTGGACAAGGGCACCCGCTACCCGCAGTCCTCGATCCTGCCCGACGACACCGTCCTGGTGTCCGGCGGCTCCGAGGACTACCGCGGGCGCGGCGACTCCAACATCCTCCAGGCGCGGATCTACAACCCCACGTCGAACACCTTCGACCGGGTCGCGGACCCGCTGGTCGGCCGTAACTACCACTCGGGCTCGATCCTGCTGCCCGACGGCCGCGTGATGTTCTTCGGCTCCAACTCGCTCTACGCGGACAAGGCCAACACCAAGCCCGCGACGTTCGAGCAGCGCATCGAGATCTATACGCCGCCGTATCTGTACCGGGATTCGCGGCCGTCGCTGTCGGGCGGGCCGAAGACGATCGCCCGCGGGGGGTCTGCGACGTTCAGCTCGCAGCACGCGTCGTCCATCAAGACGGCTCGGCTGATTCGGCCGAGTGCGTCTACGCATGTCACGGATGTGGATCAG
Source organism: Streptomyces sp. NBC_00775 (assembly GCF_036347135.1). NCBI lineage: Bacteria > Bacillati > Actinomycetota > Actinomycetes > Kitasatosporales > Streptomycetaceae > Streptomyces > Streptomyces sp. NBC_00775. Next base: position 6,771,240 of record NZ_CP108938.1, on the reverse strand, counting down.
CGGTCCATCGCGCTGGACTTCAAGAAGACGAAGGACGGGATTACGGTGACCGTGCCGAAGAACCGGAATCTTGTGGAGTCCGGTTGGTACATGTTGTTCGTGACTGATGACCAGGGGACGCCTAGTAAGGCGCAGTGGGTCAAGGTGCCGTAGCGCTTCCGCGGGTTCGGTTTTCGGCCGCGGGTTCGTCGTGGCTGGTCGCGCAGTTCCCCGCGCCCCTAAAAGGGGCGTGGGGATTGCTGTCGTTCGTTTACTTGGAAGCCTTCGCCAGCTTCAGCGCATAGTCCGCCCACCACTGGCCCGCCTTCGGGCCGCCCTTGCAGGTGCCGTCCGACTCGCCTGGGCGCTTGACCCACAGATAGGCGTCGACGAGCGGATCGGCGGTCTTGGTCGTCGGGGTCTCGCCCAGGGATCGGCCGGGCGGGTTGCACCAGTTCTCGTCGGCCTTGCCGGCCGTGTAGGGGCCGTTGCCGTTGCGGCTGGTGTCGATGACGAAGTGTTTGTTGCCCACCTTGGCGGACAGCTGCTTGCCGTACGCGATGGAGTCCTGGGTCGAGTAGAAGTTGGAGACGTTGACGGCGAAGCCGTCGGCCTGGTCGATGCCCGCCAGCTGGAGCGGCTGGAAGATCTGGTCGGGATGGCCCCAGCCCGCGTTGCCGGCGTCCAGGTAGACCTTCGTGTTCTTCAGGGACTTGAGCTTGGTGATGGCGCTCTTGAGGAGGAAGTAGCGCTCCTCCTGGTACTCGGCCGGAGTGCACTGGTTGACCAGGTGCAGGATCGCGTCCGGTTCGAGGATCACCGTGGCGGGGCGGTCCTCGATGCCCCGGGCGACCCCGTCGATCCAGGCCCGGTAGGCGTTGCCGTCGGCGGCGCCGCCTTGCGAGAACTGGCCGCAGTCGCGGTGCGGGATGTTGTAGAGGACCAGGATCGCGGCGCGGTCGGCCTTCTCGGCGGCCTCGGTGAAGCCGCGCGCCTCCTGTTCCGGGTTCTCCGGGCCGATCCACTCGCCGGTCGGCTGCTCGGCGATCTTGCGGATCTGCTCGGCGTCGTCCGTCTTGCCCGCCTTCACATAGGTGGCGACCTGCTCGGCCGCGTTCCCGTCCGGGTTGACCCAGAACGGGTCCGAATTCTTGGGCTGTTGTGTGACCTTGGAACCGGATCCGTCGCCCTTGCCGCTGTCGCCCCCGGAGGAGAAACACCCCGCGAGCAGCAGTGCCGCCCCCGCCACCGCTACGGACGCCCGTGCCCCGGCCCTCCTGCTGCCGTACATCCAACTCCCCCTTGGGTGCACCGTCCTAAGTCTCAATCCTGACATACGTGTCGCGTCGCCCACGAGATCGCCCGACGCTTGTCGGAGAGCTGTTACAGCCCTGGCCCTCCGGGTAGGCGCGGCGGAACGCGGGAAGGACCGGACAACGGAATCGGGGTACGGGACATGCACCACGGCAGCCGGGAAATACTGCTGGCGTCGGCCCTGCTGGAGGCCTCGGACACCCTGTCCGACGGGTTCGACACCGCGCAGTATCTGCAGCGCCTGTCCGACCACTGCGTGGAGATCCTGGGCGCGCGGGCCGCCGGGATCATGCTGATCGACGGCGGCGAGGCGGTGTCGCTCGCGGTGAGCAGCCGCCAACAGGACGTCGCCCTGGACCTGTTGGCCGTCCAGCACCATCACGGTCCCTGCCTCGACAGTTACAGCACGGGGCGGCCCGTGCCACCCGTCTCGATCAGCGTCGCCCATGCCGCGTCCCGCTGGCCCGACTTCACCGAGCGGGCGCTGCGCCACGACATCGCCGCGACCTTCGCGGTCCCGCTGCGCCGCCGCGAGACCCTGCTCGGCGCGCTCAACGTGTTCGTGCCCGCCCTCCCCGAGCATGGCGCACCGCCCGAGGAGGACGGCGGCGTGCTGCTGGCCCAGGTCCTCGCCGACGCGGCGGCCGTCGGCCTGCAGAACCACCGGGTGTACGCGCAATACCGCACCCTGGCAGGCCAGTTCCAGGGCGCCCTCTCCAGCCGCGTACGCATCGAACAGGCGAAGGGCGTGCTCGCCGAGCGCTGGAACACGGGGGTCGACCAGGCGTTCCTGGCGCTGCGCCAGTACGCCCGCCGGCACGGGCTGCCGCTGGACGCGGTCGCGACGGCGGTGATCGACGGCTCGGCGGACCGGGACGATCTGGGCGACGGGCCGCCGCGACTCTGGTGAAGACCCCCACCACCTGCGTGAATGACACAGAGCCACCGGCTGTCGACTTGGCGTCAAACACCCTCTAGGCCAAAACGCTCATTCGTTCTACAGTTGCCTCAAATGGCCCCAGCCTCTGGCCAGTTGCGCCGTCCGCCCATCCCTCGCGGACGGCTCCCACCTACCTCCCGCGCCGGTCGCCGGGTTACTCCCGCAGCCCGTGCGCGCGCGGTCGAGGACCAGCCCGGTCGGCGGTTTCCGGGGGAGCGGGCCGTCGACCGGGCCAGGTACGGCTCACAGTCCGCTTCCCGTGAGGTACGCCGACACGATCACGTTCGCCGTGTAGCTGCGGCTGGCCCGGTCGAACGTGCCGCCGCAGGTGATGAGCCGCAGCTCGGCCCGCCCCGACTGCCGTACGCCGTAGGCCTGTTGGGCGTCGAAGTGGTCGCGTGGGAGCACCTGGACGTCGTCCACGGTGAACTCGGCGACCGTCCCGTCGTCGCGGATCACCCGGACCGTCTCGCCGGGCCGTACCGCGCTGAGCTTGTAGAAGACCGCGGGCCGGGTCTCGGTGTCGACGTGCCCCACGAACAGCGCGGTCCCGGCCGCCCCCGGTTTCGCCCCGCTCGCGTACCAGCCGACGACTCCCGGCTGGTCGAACGGCGGCGGATCGATCGCCCCCTGCGCGTCGAGCCCGCGGGCCACGACGGGCGCCTGCACCCCCATCGACGGGATGTCGATGCGCTGCGGGCGCGCGTTCCCGAGCGGTTTCAGCGCGGGCGGCAGCCGGACCTCCGGCGGCCGTCCGACGGCCGCGATGTCCCCTGTCGTCGGCGCCGATATCCCCTGCCGTACGTCCGTCAGCTCGCGGCCCCACAGCCACAGCCCGAGCAGCAGCACCGCCCAGGCGACACCTGTGAGCAGCCGCCCGGTGCCGGAGGAACGTTCCCGTTCTTCCCGTTCAGACATGGCGGACTCGTCAGTCGCGGCTGTCGCGGCCCCGGCGCGCACTGCGCACCGCCACGGCGACGGCGGCGACGCTCGCGAGGACGAGGCCGATCACCGCCTGCCTGGTGCCGGGCCCGGCCGCCCGGGCGTCGACGGAGGCGAGGTGCGCGGTGCCGCCGCCGCCCGCGTGCACGGGCGCGACCGGCGACGCGGGCACGGACGCACCCGGACCGCTCTGCTGCCCGACGGTGACCGTGCCCGTGATCCCGCCTGCGCCGCCGTCGCAGCTGACCTTGATGTCGTACGTGCCGGGCGTGAGCGAGGTGGGCACCCGCGTGTCGCCGACGAGCTCACCACCGCCCTGGCCCGTGAGCTGCGCGTCCGCGACGAACGCGGCCGACGACGCGGTGCCCGTCCGGCCCGTGCAGCCCGACGCCCGCACTTGGATGTCGCCGCCGGGGTCGGGGGACGCGGGCGTCACGGAGACGCCGCCCGCCGGGTCGCCCGTGAGTTCGGCCGCGTACGCGACGGGCGTGAACGCGGCCGCGACCACCGCCCCGGCACAGAGAGTGAGTCGCATTGAGCGCATCGTGAACCTCCAGATATCTGGAGACTCCTCCTCGGGGCGCCGGACCGCATCTCCAGAGGGGCTCGACTGCTCCGTACGGGTTCTGAATGGTTTGGACCGGATGCGGTCGCCGTGCCGGACTAAATGCGCTCGACCAGGTCCGCGATCGAGTCCACGATCTTCGACGGCCGGTACGGGTACTGCTCGATCTCGGCGGGCGTGGTCAGACCGGTGAGCACCAGGAACGTCGTCATCCCGGCCTCCAGGCCGGCCAGCACGTCGGTGTCCATGCGGTCGCCGATCATCGCGCTGGTCTCGGAGTGCGCCCCGATGGCGTTCAGACCGGTCCGCATCATCAGCGGGTTCGGCTTGCCCGCGAAGTACGGCTGCTTGCCGGTCGCCTTGGTGATCAGCGCGGCGACCGCGCCGGTGGCGGGCAGCGGGCCCTCCGTGGACGGGCCGGTCTCGTCGGGGTTGGTGGCGATGAAACGGGCGCCGCCCTTGATCAGCCGGACCGCCTTGGTCATCGCCTCGAAGGAGTACGTGCGGGTCTCGCCGAGGACGACGTAGTCGGGGTCGTGGTCGGTGAGGACGTACCCGATGTCGTGCAGCGCCGTCGTCAGACCCGCCTCGCCGATGACGTACGCCGTGCCGCCGGGGCGCTGGTCCTCCAGGAACTTGGCGGTGGCCAGGGCGGAGGTCCAGATGTTCTCGACCGGCACGTCCAGACCCATGCGCTGGAGCCTCGCGTGCAGGTCGCGGGCGGTGTAGATCGAGTTGTTGGTGAGCACCAGGAACGGCTTCCCGGACTCCCGCAGCTTCTTGATGAAGGCATCGGCGCCGGGGATCGGCACACCCTCGTGGATGAGCACACCGTCCATGTCGGTGAGCCACGATTCGATGGGCTTGCGCTCTGACATGTGCCGATCTCCTGACGTACGCCGTGCTGTGTGACTCACGCTGGGCTGGGTGACTCACGCCGGGCTGCGGAATCCCAGCCTAGCGATCGTCCGCGAACAGCCGATCGAACGTTCTCGATCAGCTGCCGGTCGCGGTTTTCCAGTCTCGGACGTCACTCTGCAGGTTCTTGTCGATCTCGGTCCAGTCCGGTGCGAAGATCTCCACGCCGTCCATCAGCCGGGTGAGGTGGTGGGCTTCCCGCCCTGGTGCGCGGGGAGCCGAAGTCGTGGATCGCCTTGACGAGTACGGCGGTTCCCCAGGTGTCGATGTCAGCGCCGACGCAGGCGTGCCCGGCGGGTTACAGCGAGCAGGGTCGCTCCCATGACGAACAGCACGAGGCCTGCTACCGCGCCAAGCCGGTGCGGTGCACCCGGCCCGGTCCGCGCGAGCTCGTCGGCGGACGGTGTCGCCTCGTCGCCTACGCCGCCACCGGTGGCGGTGCCGTCAAGGCCTTCACCGCCACCGTCGCTGTTCTCGTAGCTCCCGTCGTTCTCACCACTCCCGTCGTTCCCGTCGCCCTCGTCCTCGCCCTCCTCCTCGGCTTCGATACGGAACCGGTAGTCGTTCGACTCCCCCACCCAGTCGCCGTCGTCGTTGTGGCGCTGCACGACCGCCGCGTTGGCGACGACGTCGTTGGGTGCGGTCGCGTCGGAGGTCACGGCGAGGCGCACCTTCACGGTGAGCGTCCGCCCGGGTCCCACGGTGAACCCCGGGAACCCGTCGTCGAACACCCCCACGTTCTCGGCCTCGTCACTCTTCTCGAACTTCACCGGATGCGACCGCTCCCCCTCATAGAACTCCAGCCGCGCCTGCCCCGGCCGCAACGCCCGCTTCCCGTCCACGAGCACGACGATCGGGTGAATGCCGCCGCAGGTGTGCGCCGTGGTGTTGCTGAGGTCGATGTACCACGTCCGGTAGTCACCACCGACGTCGTAGGCGGCCGGCCCCCCATGGATCCGGGTCTTGATGGGGAAGTCCCGGGTGTCGGGGGCGGCGCAGGTGGGGCGGGGGGTCGTGGGGATGAGCGCGTGAGCGTGGGTGGGGGCGGCGGCGGTCAGGACGAGGGGAAGGGTGAGCGGGAGGGATGTGCGCAGTCGCATGAGGGGGCCTTCGGCCGATCGAGAGCGGCAGGAATCGGGATCGGAAACATCAGGCGGAAACAGCAGGGGAAACAGCAGCCGGAAACATCACTCGCTACCGGGCAACGGCCCCCGTGACCCTGCCACGCCCCCACACCCCGCCCCGTCCGCCACGCCCGGCACCGGCCCCGTTCCCCTCCGAAAGTCCCCCACCTGGCGGCCCGTCCCATCCTTCTGGGGCTCCGCCCCAGACCCCGTGGGCCGATTCGTCGACTGCGGGCCGGTGGGGGTTGCCCGCGCAGTTCCCCGCGCCCCTGACGGCGCGGGGCTGCGCCCCGTCGCCCCCGGCCCGCCCCGGGTGCTGTTGTCTTTTGTCTTTTAGGGGCGCGGGGAACGGCGCAATCTTTTAGGGGGGGTCTGGGGGCGCAGCCCCCAGGGATGGGACGGGTAGGGGCGGCGGGGGCGAAGGAACCCCCTCACCCCTCCCCCCGCCCAAACACCGGCGCCAACAACAACTGAGCCGCCCCCTCCGCAACCCCCCGCGCCCCGCCGGAGGCAACCCGCACCGGAACCCCCGCCCCAACCCCCTCCCGCCGAGCCCGCTCCCCCAGCACCGCCCGGACACCCCCCACAAACGCCTCCGGATGACCCGCGACCGTACGCCCACCCAGCAACACAAGATCAATGTCCAACAGCCCCACCAGATTCGCCGCACCAACCCCCATCACCCGCGCAGCCTCATCCACATCCCCCCGCCCCACCGCTTCCAGACACAACACCTCAATGCACCCCCGGTCCCCACACCCACACACCGGCCCCCCCAACTGAATGACCTGATGCCCGAACTCCCCCGCCCCCGTACGGGCCCCCCGATGCACGCCCCCACCAATCACCAGCCCCGCCCCCAGCCCCGTACCCAAATGCAGATACGCGAAGGACCCGCCACCACTCCCGGCACCACTCCCGCCCCCCAAGGCAATCCCCAACGCCGCCGCATTGGTGTCCTTGTCCACCACCACCGGCACCCCCAACCGCCCCACCAGCACATCCCGCAACGGAAACCCGTCCCACTCCGGAAACCCGGTGACCCGGTGCAAAACCCCCCGCACATGATCGAGAGGCCCAGGCAGCGCCACCCCCACCCCCAACACGGACACCCCCGCGATCAGGGCCTCCACCTCCCCGGCCGCCCCCTCGACCACCGCATCGGTCCCAGCCCCCAGCCCCAACGAAGCCCGCCGCTCAGCCACCACGGCCCCGGTGAGATCGCAGAGCACCACCGTCAGCTCGTCCCGGTCGAGATGCAGCCCCACCGCATGACCGGCCTCGGGCACCAGCCGCAGCACCGTACGCGGCTTGCCACCGGTGGACGCCCGGCGTCCCGCCTCCACGGCCAGCCCCTCCGCCCGCAGCCGCGCGGTGATCTTGCTGACGGCCTGCGGGGTCAGCCCGGTCCGCTCGGCGAGTTCGAGCCGGCTGATCCCGGCCGGCCCGGCCGTGCGCAGCAGATCGAGCACGAGCGCGGCGTTGTGACTCCGCAGATTCAGCAGATTCACCCCCGCCTCCCCGCCCCGGCCACCACGCACCCCCGGCGCATCCGCCGCTCCGGGCACAGCCGCCGTCCCAGGCACCTCCGGTCCCCGCACCGCTCCCGGCACCCCCACGCCCGACTCCCCATCACTGCTGTTCACGCCACCATTGTCCCCCGCGCTTGCACTTTGGCAACAGCGTTGCGAAAGTAGAGACCATGACAGGCATGACTGGTACTCCCCTCCGTGTGGGCCTCGTCGGCTACGGCCTCGCGGGCTCCGTCTTCCACGCCCCGCTGATCGCCGCGACCGAGGGGCTGACCCTCGACACGGTCGTCACGTCCAGCCCGGAGCGGCAGGAGCAGGCCCGCGCCGAGTTCGGCGCCGGCCTCCGGTTCGCCGCCACACCCGACGAGCTGTGGGCGCGCGCCGACGAGCTGGACCTGATCGTCATCGCGTCCCCGAACAAGACCCACGTCCCGATCGCGACGGCCGCCCTCAAGGCCGGTCTCCCGGTCGTCGTCGACAAGCCCCTCGCCGGTACGGCGGCGGAGGCCCGCGAGCTGGCCGCCCTGGCCGACGAACGCGGCCTCCTGCTCTCCGTCTTCCAGAACCGCCGCTGGGACAACGACTTCCTGACCGTCCGCAAGCTGCTCGCCGAGGGCGAGTTGGGCGACGTCCAGCGCTTCGACTCCCGCTTCGAGCGCTGGCGCCCGCAGCCCAAGGGCGGCTGGCGCGAGTCCGGCGACCCGGCAGAGATCGGAGGTCTCCTCTACGACCTCGGCAGCCATGTCGTAGACCAGGCCCTCGTGCTCTTCGGCCCCGCGACCTCGGTGTACGCCGAGTCGGACATCCGCCGCCCGGGCGCGCAGACCGACGACGACACGTTCATCGCGATCACGCACGCGAACGGGGTGCGCTCCCACCTCTACGTCTCCGCGACGACCGCCCAACTCGGCCCGCGCTTCCGCGTCCTGGGCTCGCGGGCAGGTTACGTGAAGTACGGCCTCGACCCGCAGGAGGCGGACCTCCGCGAGGGCAAGCGGCCCGGCCCGGACGCCGGCTCGGTCGCCGAGTGGGGTGTCGAGCCCGAGCACCTGTGGGGGCGCGTCGGCTCCGGAGAGTCCCCGCTGACCGGCGGCGGCCGACCCGAACCCACGCTCCCCGGCGCGTACCCCGCGTACTACGCGGCCGTCGCCGCCGCCCTCCGCGACGGAGCCCCCAACCCGGTCACCGCGCACGAGGCCGCGGCCGCCCTCGACGTCCTGGAGGCGGCCCGCCGCTCCGCCCGCGAGGGAGTGGTGGTGTCCCTGTGAACGCGCCGGAGATCCCCGACCTCGAGGAGCAGGAGCGTCGCTTGACGCTCCCCCACTTCACGTACGACGACGCCTGGACCCTTGGCACACGCCTCGTCGAGATGGCCAGGGACCGTCACGCCCCCGTCGCCATCGACATCCGCCGCGGCGGCCAGCAGCTCTTCCACGCGGCGCTGCCCGGATCGACCCCGGACAACGACGCCTGGATCGACCGCAAGCGCCGTGTCGTCGACCGCTACGGCTGCTCCTCACTCCTGGTCGGCTCCCGCTTCCGCGCCAAGGGCACGACGTTCGAGGAGTCCTCGCGTCTCGACCCCGACGTGTACGCGGCACACGGCGGCTCGTTCCCGATCAACGTCGAGGGCGTCGGCGTGATCGGCACGGTCACGGTCTCCGGCCTGCCCCAGCTCCAGGACCACCGCCTCGTGGTGGAGGCGCTGGAGCAGTTCCTGGCCGAACAGCACCGGCGGGATTAACTCGAGGAACCCTCCGGTTGGGATCGTCGTACGAGACAGCGATCATGGAACGACACCCACCCGGAGGGAACGGAACGATGACAACCGCCCTGAAGGAAGCAGTCGGCCGCTACGGCATCTGGAGCGTCGGACTCCGCTCGGAGGACCCCGCCAAGCGCGCTGAAATCGCCGAGGCCGCCGCCGAGCTGGAGCAGCTCGGCTACGGAGCCGTCTGGTTGGGCGGCAGCAGCGCCGCCCACCACTCCGTACCCCTGCTGGAAGCCACCTCGCGCCTCACGGTCGGCACCAGCATCCAGAGCATCTGGCAGTACGACGCCGAGGCGAGCGCGGCGGGCTTCGCCGAGGTGGATGCGGCCCACCCCGGCCGCTTCGTGCTCGGCCTCGGGGTGAGCCACGCCAAGCTCGCGGACCAGTACCGCCGCCCGTACTCGGCCCTGATTGCCTACCTCGACGCGCTGGACGCGGCCGGGGTCCCCGCGGAACGCCGGGTCCTGGCGGCCCTCGGTCCGAAGACGCTGCAACTCTCCGCCGACCGGGCGGCGGGCGCGATCCCCTACCTGGTCACGCCCGAGCACACCGCCCAGGCCCGCGCGGTCCTGGGCGAGGCCCCGCTGCTGGCCCCCGAGTTCAAGGTCGTCCCGGAGACGGACCCGACCCGTGCCCGCGCCCTGGCCCGCGAGGCCCTCGCCATGTATCTCTCCCTCCCCAACTACACGAACAGCTTCCTGCGCCTCGGCTTCACCGAGGACGACCTGGCCGACGGCGGCAGCGACCGCCTGGTCGACGCGCTGTACGCATGGGGCGACGAGGACCGGATCCGCAACCGCATCAACGCCTTCCACGAGGCGGGTGCGGACCATGTGGCGATCCAGGTGGTGGACGGCGGCCCGAGGGACGGATTGCAGCGGGAGGCATGGCGCAGGCTAGCCGACCTCCTGATCTGAAGTCGGGGGGGCTCAGGCGTCCTTGAACTGCTGGCGCTGACGCCCGAGTCCCTCGACCTCCAGCTCCACGACATCCCCCGCCCGCAGGAACGGCTTCGGCTCGGGCTGCCCGAGGGCAACCCCCGCCGGCGTACCCGTGTTGATGACGTCACCGGGGTAGAGGGTCATGAACTGGCTGACGTACCGCACGACTTCGGCCACCGGGAAGATCTGCTCGGCGGTCGTGCCGTCCTGCTTCAGCTCACCGTTGACCCACAACCGCAGCGACAGGTTCTGCGGATCCGGCACCTCGTCCGCGGTCACCAGCCACGGCCCCAGCGGATTGAACGTCTCGCAGTTCTTCCCCTTGTCCCACGTGCCGCCGCGCTCGATCTGGAACTCGCGCTCGGAGACGTCGTGCGCCACCGCGTACCCGGCGACATGCGCGAGCGCCTCCTCGTGGGACTCCAGATAGCGGGCCGTACGGCCGATGACGACCGCCAGCTCCACCTCCCAGTCGGTCTTCACCGAGCCGCGCGGTACGAGCACGGTGTCGTTCGGGCCGACCACCGTGTCCGCGGCCTTGAAGAAGATCACCGGCTCGGCGGGCGGCTCGGCGCCGGTCTCGCGGGCGTGGTCGTGGTAGTTCAGCCCGATGCACACGACCTTGCCGATGCGCGCGAGCGGCGGCCCGACGCGCAGCCCGGTCGCGTCCAGCGCGGGCAGCTCACCGGCCTCGGCGGCGGAGCGGATCCGGCCGAGCGCCGCGTCGTCGGCGAGCAGCGCCCCGTCGATGTCCGGGACAATGCCCGAAAGATCCCGGAGAGTCCCCTCGGCGTCGAGCAGCGCGGGCCGCTCCGACCCAGCCGTACCGACTCGCAGCAGCTTCATGATCACAATCTCCCTCGATCGCGGGCGGTCGACCGATGGGTGCAGCCATCGGAGGACTGGTCGATCCTCCAATTTCGGCGTCCAGTCCGCAATACCCCGTTCACGGACTGGACCGTAACCAACGGCCGGGGCCAGGGGCCGGGGTCAGGGAACCGAGGCGGCCAGGGGCCGAGCTCAGACGAGGGCCGCCGTCGCGGGCCCCGCGCCGGGCATGTCCCGGTACAGCACCGCCCGCTCCACCGCGCTCCACGTCGTACTCGTCACCACGTACAGCGCGGCGGCCAGCGGCACCACCGCCACGGTGAAGAGCGTGAAGAAGGACATGAACGGCATGAGCTTGTTGACCGAGGCGAGCCCGGGCACCTGCTCACCATCGGCCACGGCCACCGGAGCGCTCGTCGCCATCATCCGCTTCGTACGCCGGTAGTTGAAGGCGGCGACGGCCGCGACGACAGCGAAGAGGGCGAGGTAGACGAGGCCCTGCGCCCCGAAGACCCCGCCGTCGCCGAGCGCGTCCGCCCACCGGCCGCCGAGCGGTGCGGCAAACAGCTTGTGCCCGAGCAGGGCGTTGGCCTCGCCGCCGATCGTCGAGCTGGAGAACAGGTGGTAGAGGAGAAAGAAGGCCGGCATCTGGAACAGACTGGGCAGACATCCGGACAGCGGCGACACCTTCTCCTGTGCGTGCAGCTCCATCAGCGCCTTCTGGAACTTCTCACGGTCCTTGCCGTGCTTCTTGCGCAGCTCCGCGATCTGCGGCTGGAGCGCCGCACGGGCACGCTGTCCGCGCGCCGAGGCCCGCGACAGGGGATGCACGAGCAGCCGTACGAGCGCGGTGAACAGGACGATCGCGGCAGCCGCCGCCGAGGCGTGGAACAAGGGCTGGAGCAGATCGGCGAGCTGCTCGACCAGGCTCGCGAAAGCGGACATGAACGTGGACATGGGTGAACCCTCCGGGGGTCTCGTCGTGCCGGGTTACGGAATGCGGCATGACGGCCCCACGCAGGGGTCCAGCTACGGAATTACGGAGATCCCGAGATCCGGAGATCCGGAGATCCGGAGAGTCCCTACGCGGCGGCCGTCAGGAGGGCACGCCCGGGGGCTCGGGGGCGCGTACGCCCCGATGCGTCGGGATCGCGTTGGGGCAGGAACGCCGTACGGTGCTCACGGTCGCGGAGGGCCGTCCGTACCCGCGTACGGGGGACGGCGGGCGCGCAGCGCGAGCCGATGAGGGCGCAGACGGCGAGCGCGGAACCGGCCGCGGCGGTCGCGGTGAACGCCACGGCGACGGCGGCGGAGAGGCTGCCGGTGTCGAGCAGGGCGACCTCAAGGAGCAGAAGCAGCAGCACGGCGGCGGGACGCATGTTCGCCCAGCTACGGATCATCGCTGCTCCTCTCGCCTCTCGTGTCTCGCACGTGCATTCGTCTCCGCACGTCCTGCCGTTATACAGGATCCGCCGCGACCAGCTTCGCCGAATCCGTCTCGATCGCGATCGGTTCGAGCAACCGCTTCGGCTTGAGCAGTGCCCGGCTGATCGGATCCGCCGGGTCCGGATCGAGCCCGGGGCCCGGCACCATTTCGACGTCCGGAACGGGTACGACGGTTCCGCAGACGGAGCATTCTCCGTACGGGCCGAGCTCCGTGCCGCAGGTCGCGTGGCGGAAGACGCGCAGCTGGGTCTCGCTGAAGTGCTCGCGGCCCCACAGGCCGAGCGAGCGCAGGGTGGGCCAGAGCGCGATGCCCCGATCGGTGATGACGTACTCGTCGCGCGGCGGCGACTCCTGGTAGCGGCGCTTTTCGAGGATGCCCTCGGCGGTGAGCGTCTGGAGACGGGCCGCCAGGACGGCGCGCGGGATGCCGAGGTGGCCCAGGAAGTCGTTGTAGCGCCGTACGCCGTAGAGCGCGTCGCGGATGACGAGGAGCGTCCAGCGCTCGCCGACAACTTCGAGCGCGCGGGCGATCGAGCACTCCTGCGTCGCGTAGTCCTTGCCCAGAGCCATGCCCCCACTGTAGCCACTTTTCGACTTCTTGGTTCAGTGAACGAACCTAGGGTGTTACGGTCGAGCCAGTGAGTGGGTTCAATGACCGAACCCACCGCGCGTCCATCTCTCCCTCCACCCGTTCCACCCGTTCCGAAAGGGCAGGCCATGACCGGGCTCGACCGGACCGCCACCACCACGCACCCGACTTCCTCCGACGCGCCCTCCGCCTCCGCACCCTCGGCCGCGGACACCCCGCGCGCGGCCCCCACCCTCGCCCTGACCAGCGCCGCCACCGCCGTGGCCCTCATGACCTACACGGCGCCGATGGTCACGCTCCCCGACACCGTCGCCACCCTGCACACCTCGGTCTCCGCCCAGGCCTGGCTGCTCAACGGCACCCCGCTGGGCCTGGCCGCGCTGCTCCTGGTCGCCGGCAGCCTCGCGGACGACTACGGCCGCCGCCGGATCTTCCTGGCCGGCACGGTCGCGCTCGGCATCACCACGGCACTGGGCGCGCTCGCGAACTCAACCCTCCTGTTCACCCTCACCCGTATCGCGCAGGGCGCGGCGAGCGCGGCGATCCTCGCCAGCAGCCTGGGGCTGATCGTGCACGCCTTCCCGACCCCCCGCGGACGCCTGCACGCGACCGGCGTCTGGGGCGCCTTCGTCAGCGGCGGCATCGCGGTGGGCCCGCTGATCGCGGGCGCGATAGCGGGGTGGGACTGGCGGGCGGCGTACGCGGTGCTGGGCGCCGCCGCGCTGATCGTCGCTCTGCTCAGCGCCCGGGCACTCACCGAGTCCCGCGCGCCACGGGGCGGCCGTCCCGACCTGGCGGGGGCGCTGACGTTCGGCCTCGCGCTGGTGTCCCTGGTCGCGGCACTGACGCTGGGCCGCGACGGCTGGCTGCGCGCACCGGTGGGGCTCCTGGTGCTGGCGTTCCTCGTGCTGACGTCCGCGTTCGTCGTCGTCGAGCGCCGCAGCCGTACGCCCATGATCGACCTCGGCCTGCTCCGGCACCGCCGCTTCCTCGCCTCGTCCGCGGGCGGACTCTTCACGGGCCTCGCGGTGATCGGCCTGTTCAGCTTCCTGCCGGCACTGCTCCAGCGGACGCTCGGGCTGTCCGCGATGGACACGGCGTGGCTGTTCCTGCTCTGGTCCGGCCTCTCCTTCACGGTCGCCCTCCAGGCCCGGCGCCTCGCGGGCCGGGTCTCACCGCGCCACCAACTGACCCTCGGCTTCACCCTCCACGCGGTCGGGGTCCTGGCGATGCTGGGTGCCGTGGACGCGGGTTCCTGGCTCCGGCTGCTCCCCGGCCTGGTCATCGCGGGCGTGGGCAGCGGCCTCCTGAACGCCGCGCTGCCGCTGCTCGCGGTCGAGTCCGTGCCGGTACAGCGGGCCGCGATGGGGTCGGGGGCTCAGCAGACGTTCCGCTACATCGGTTCCTGCGCGGGCGTCGCCCTCACGATCGCGCTGGTGACCTCCACGGGTGGGCTCGCACACGGCGCGGACATCGCGATCGGTGTCTCCGCCGGGCTCGCGATGCTGGCGGCGGTGAGTGTGCTGGTGCTTCGGGAGCGGGGCTGACGGGCGGACGGGCCTTACCGGCCTGACCGGCCTGACGGGGACAGCCGCAACGGGAGCGTCACCCGGGGGGGCATCACCCGGGGGCGTCACGGGGAGCATCGCCGGGGGCCATCGCCGAGGGGCGCCCCCTCAGCCATAGGGTGCCGCCCATGGCGACATCGGCAGCGGACGGCGACGCCTCCGCTCAATTCCGGCTCGGCAGCGACCTGTTGCGGCAGGGCCGCCGCGAGGAAGCGAAGCGCCGGCTCGTGCCGCTGGCCGAGGCCGGTCACCTGGACGCGGTGCGCGAGCTGGCCTGGACCGCCAGCAGGCTCGCGCACACGGACGCTCGCTACGAGGCGGAGGCCGAGCACTGGCTCCGCCGCGAGGCGCAGGTCAGGCAGGACCCCGACTGGCTGGTCACCATGGCCCAGGAAATGCGCTGCTGGGCATCGGGACGGGTGGCCGAGGCCGAGGACCTGGTGGCCGGCATGGCGCGGGCGGGCAGCGCACGGGCCGCCGGTCAACTGGGCTTCTGGAAACGGCGGGACGGCGACCTGGTGACCGCCGTGGAGTGGTACCGCCTCGCGATCGACCTCGGGCACCGCTTCTCCTGGCGGGATCTAGGCGGGTGCCTGGTGACGCTGGGCCGCTACGCCGAGGCGGAAGCGCTGTACCGCGAGCGCGCCGAAGCGGGCGACGCGGTGGCCCAGCACGAACTCGCGGCGCTGCTGCACGCGCAAGGGAAGGGGCCGGCGGTGAGGACGCCGCGCCCGCCCGGCCATTAGGCATCGGCCGGCCGGCTCTAGTGAGGCCTCATGGACCGCAGCTTCCCCCACACCGCGAGCCTGTACTTGGAGGTGTACTCGGGGGTGCAGGTCGTGAGGGTGATGTAGAACCCGGGCGCGCTGTACCCGTACGACGGCCGGACCGTACTCCGGGGCACCCTGCGGATGACCCCGCTGTCCCGCGCCGAGGTCTGCGGAAGGGTCTTGTCGACGACGTACGTGTACACGGCGGCCTTGGTCTCGACCTCGACCGTGTCCCCACGCTTCAGCCTGTTGATGTACCGGAACGGCTCGCCGTGCGTGTTCCGGTGCCCCGCGAGCGCGAAGTTCCCTGCCTGGCCCGGCTGTTGGGTTCCCTTGTAGTGGCCGACGTACCCCTTGTTGAGGACGTTCTGCTTGCTGACGCCCTCGGCGACGGGGACGCGCAGGGAGAGGCGGGGGATGGTGAGGATGGCGTAGGCCTGGGACCAGCTGGGCTGGGACGCACGAGTGGTGGCGGACCGCTGCCGCCGACCGCTGCCGCTACTCCCGCTGCTGCCGCCGGGGGCCTCCGCCGACGGGGACGGGGACGGCGTCTCGGACGTACCTGAGCCAGCGGAAACACCCCCGCCATCCCCATCGGCTCCCGTCCCCCACTCCCGCTCCAGCGCCTGGACCTTCCGCTCGGCGCCCCGCTTGGCCTCCCGGTTGGTCCACCACAGCTGGTGGACGACGAGCAGCATGAGGACGACCCCGACGGTGACGAGGACCTCACCCCCGGTCCACAGCGCACGCCGCCGCCGGGCCCGCCACCGCCGGGTGCTGTGCTGCACGACGGAAACCCGCATGCGTACGCCTCCTTCGCCGGGCCCGCACGATAAGGGCTGCCTCTTCAACTCACCAGCCCCGTAAGCCTCCTGCCACGGGCCACATGCCGGGGAACCTTCGAGGATCGTTCGGCGATCCATCGGTGATCCTTCGGGGAGGCTTCATACACCGGTTTTAGAAAGGGCTGTCAGAACCCTCGACAACCTCACACGTCACACCCGATGCTTCCTGATGGCATCAGCTGGACAGGCCACCGCCGGCGGGACGACCGGCGTTGAGTTGACGACCCAACTCCGGTGGGACGACCGGAAGTTGGGCGGGACGGAGAAGCCATGATCCGACGCAGATCACTGCTGGCGGCCGCGGGCGGTACGCTCCTCGGCAGCGCCCTGGCGACGGGCACCGCACGCGCGGACGCGACCATCGCCGTCAACCCGGCCACGACGTACGGGAAATGGGAGGGCTGGGGCACGTCGCTGGCGTGGTGGGCCAACGTGTTCGGCGCCCGGGACGACTTCGCCGACCTCTTCTTCACCACCAAGTCGACGACGTACAACGGCACTTCGCTCCCCGGCCTGGGCCTGAACATCGCCCGCTACAACCTCGGCGCGTGCAGCTCGAACAGCGTGAGCGGCGAATCGATGGTCGCCTCCGCCAACATCCCCTCCTTCAAGCAGATCGAGGGCTACTGGCAGGACTGGAACAACGAGGACCCCACCTCCTCGGCCTGGAAGTGGACGGCCGACGCCACCCAGCGGGCCGCCCTCACCAAGGCGACGGCACGGGGCGCGACGAGCGAGCTGTTCGCCAACTCCCCGATGTGGTGGATGTGCCTGAACCACAACCCGTCGGGCGCGTCCGGCGGCGGCAACAACCTCCAGTCCTGGAACTACCGCCAGCACGCCTCGCACCTGGCCGCGGTGGCGCTGTACGCGAAGAACAACTGGGGCGTGAGCTTCTCCACGGTGGAGGCCTTCAACGAGCCGAGCTCCAGCTGGTGGACGGCGACGGGCACCCAGGAGGGCTGCCACATGGACGCCTCGGTGCAGTCGGCGGTCCTCCCGTACCTGCGCAGCGAGCTGGACAAGCGCGGCCTGACGGCGACGAAGATCTCGGCGTCGGACGAGACGAGCTACGACCTGGCCCGTACGACGTGGAGTTCCTTCAGCTCGACGACGAAGGGCTACGTGAACCGCGTCAACGTACACGGCTACCAGGGTTCGGGCGGCCGCCGCGACCTCCTCTACACGGACGCCGTGACCACGTCCGGCAAGAGCCTGTGGAACTCCGAGTACGGCGACGGCGACGGCACCGGCCTCACCATGGCGAGCAACCTCCTCCTCGACTTCCGCTGGCTGCACCCGACCGCCTGGGTCTACTGGCAGGTGATGGACCCGACCGCGGGCTGGGGAGTGATCAAGTACGACGCGAGCACCCTGACGGCCGGGGCGGTCGAGACGAAGCTCTACGTACTGGCCCAGTTCAGCCGCCACATCCGCCCCGGCATGACGATCGTCGACACGGGAGTGGACTACGCGGCGGCGGCCTACGACGCGACGGCGAAACGTCTGGTGATCGTGGCAGCCAACAAGTCCACCTCCTCCCAGACCCTGACCTTCGACCTCTCCCGCTTCACCACGGTGGCCGGCGGCACGAGCGGCCTGGTCCCCCGCTGGAACACGGTCACCGCGGGCACGGGTGACCTGTACGCGGCGCACTCGGACTCGTATCTGAGCGGGAAGTCGGTCGCCGTGCCGTTCGCGGCGGGGGCGGTGCAGACGCTGCAGATCGACGGCGTGGTGGTCTAGGGGACGGTGCGGTGGTCCGGGAGGACGTAAACGCTGGTCCTAGGTAGACGTGAACGCCGGTCCTAGGTGGACGTGAACGCTGGTCCTAGGAGGGCGTGAACGATGGTCCGGGGAGCGCGTGAGCGGGGCGGGGCAACCGGGCGGAATATGCCCCCGGGGACTCCCGCCCCCTGTGGCCTGCGCATCTCTCTTCTTTGACGGTCAACGGCAGTACGGTGTCACCCATGCGCCCCGACACGTCTGCCGAGCACGTCGACCACAACGCCGAAGCAGCACGCCTGGAGCGGACTGCCGGCCTCTACCCCGAGGACGCCGAACACCTGCTCCTGCAGGCCGCGGCCCACCTCGAACTGGCCGGAGACCGCCCAGGCGCGACCGCGCTCTACGACCGTCTGCTGTCGTCCTCGGCTCCCCTGGACCACCCCCACCTGGTACGAGCCCTGAAGGCGTCGAACCTCTGGGAGTACGGCCACGAGGCGGAGGCGAGGGCGATCATCGAGGGAGTCCGCACCTCCGCTCCCCGCGACCCGGCCCCCTGGGTGATCGTGGCGGAGGCGCTGGAATCCCACGACGAGCTGGAAGCGGCGCAGGACACCTTTACGCAGGCGGCGACGCTCCTCCTCGCAGACGTCTCGGAACCCCCCTACTCCACCCACCCTCTCCTCTTCGGCCGCCACCGCGTCCGCCGCATGCTGGGCGTCCCCCACGACGACTGGGACACCCTGGCGGACACCCTCCACTCCTCCCCGATCCCCCTGGACGAACTCCACGACCCGAAGCGCGTCTGGTCCCTGGGCTCGGACAACCCGGCGGAACTCCAGGCAGAGATCAGCCGCCTGCGCGCGGAGCTGGGCACGTTCCGGGAGGCCCTGTCCCGCCCGTTCCCGGTGGCGGTCCTGCACTGGCCGACGAACGAACTGACAGAACTGCTGACGGCGTACCCGCCCCTGTCCTCGGAGTACCCGACCCACGAGGAACACCTCGCGACCATAGAGGCGTCGCTGAGGGAGCTGGCGGCTTCCGGCACACCGAATCTGGGGATCGTGACGGGGACTGTGCCGTCGTACGAGGCCTTCGCCGCCTCGGAGGCGTCCTCCCCGGCCGACGCGACGCTGCTGCCGCAGTATGCGACGACGCTGGCGGCGCGGGGGCGGGCTGTGGCTTGGCCGCCGCAGCGGGGGGTGGCTTGTTGGTGTGGGTCTGGGCGGGTTTATGGGGAGTGTCACGGAACCGCTTAGTCAGATGGCATCAACAGTTCGCTATTTATCCCCCGCGGAGGACACTCACCGTGCCTGACGGCCCCACTTCCAGCACCATAGGTTACTTGAACGCTTTACAGTCACTACGCGTCGATAGATCGTCAGGTGAACCAGCTCTCCATCAGCCCATACTGCTGCTTTGGGCCATGGGGAGGGCATACCAGCGCAAGGGTCGGCTCACACCCTGGCGCGATTCTCAGCGAACTCTACGCAAACTTCTGCAACGGCACGGTCGCCCCGGTTCAACGCCCGATCCACAGTACCCATTCGTGGCTCTACATCGATCAGATGTATGGAAGCTTGAGGGAGTCCAGGGCGAGATACCTCAGGCCCGAGGCTCAGCCCTGCAATCGTGGCTTGACGAGCAGAACCCGCAGGGGGGTCTAGAGTCGCATCTTTACGATCTACTGGCGGATGACGAAACGTTTCGCGAAAGCGCTGTTTACGTACTACTACAGCAGTATTTTCCGCACGACGAGTGGCAAAACATCCTCATAGATGTTGGCCTCCAGAAGGAGGCATTTGATGGGTTTGGGCACCCTCCCTATATTCCCTTGGGCACGACATTCCAGGATCGCAGGGAACTCGCCTCCGCCAATCTTCATCGCCCCATACAGGGCGGGATCTGGGGGAAGCAAAAAGAGGAAGCGAAATCGATCGTCGTGTCGGGGGGTTATCCCGACGACGAGGACCTCGGCGACATCATTATCTATACGGGGCAAGGCGGCCAGACCGAGGGTCGTCACACCCATAACCAAGACCTGACCCGCGGCAACGCATCGCTGGTAAACAGCATGGCTTCCGGGAGGCCGGTCCGTGTGATACGCGGGGCCGGGAAGCACTCCGTTCACGCACCGGAATCCGGCCTTCGTTATGATGGCCTCTATCGCGTGGAAGACTACTGGTCCCAGCCAGGCATATCCAACTTCCTCATATGGCGCTACAGGCTTCGAGCTATAGATTCGCTCAAAGAAGCCACCAACCCCCCACTCCGGCTATCCCCACCTACTCTCACCTCACCCCCGCCAACCGGTAACTCTCAACCCGGCCGCAGAAGCACCCAAGTTCAGCGCACAATCCGAAGCACGAAGATCGCCGACTGGGTCAAAGGAATACATCAACACACCTGCCAAGTCTGCGGTCTATGCATTAAGACCCCGACGGGATCCTATGCCGAGGCCGCACACATTCGCCCGCTTGGCCGCCCTCATGATGGACCAGACGAGTCCGACAATGTTCTATGCCTTTGCCCAAACCACCACGTAGCATTCGATTTTGGAATGTTGACGATAGCTCCGAATTTGACGGTCATGGACCGAACAACAGGGGCTCAAACCACTCTAAGAACTCATCCAGAGCATAAGCTCAGCGAAGAATACCTTTCTTACCATCGAAATCATCACGCATGGTAGGAGCTCAGTCCTCGTTAGACGCGTCACGTTCAAATGGCACCGGTGCATAGTTAGAGGGTTGCTTCCGAGCGCGGCTGCACCGCCGATACCCTGCCCCCATGATTCGCGCAGTCGTGTTCGACGTCGGTGAGTGTCTCGTGGACGAGACCCGTGAGTACGGGACATGGGCCGACTGGCTGGGGGTGCCTCGGCACACGTTTCACGCGATGTTCGGCGCTGTCATCGCCCAAGGCCGGGACTACCGCGAGACGTTTCAGGAGTTCCGGCCGGGCTTCGATCTCTATGAGGAGAGGGAGGAGCGGGCTGCCGCAGGGCAGGCCGAGACGTTTGGGGAGGACGACCTGTATGGGGACGTCCGGTCGGCTCTGACCGAGCTTCGGGCCGATGGGCTGTGGCTTGGTATCGCGGGCAACCAGACCGTCAGGGCTGGACGCATCCTTCGGTCGCTGTTCTCCAATGACGTCGATCTGATCGGCACGTCGGACGACTGGGGTGCCAGCAAGCCCGATCCGGAGTTCTTCAAGCGAGTAGCCGCGGTGGTGCCCTTCGAGAGCGACGAGATCCTCTACGTCGGGGACCGTTGCGACAACGACATCCGGCCTGCGGTCGAGGCGGGGATGCATACCGCGCTCGTGCGCCGCGGCCCCTGGGGCACGATTCAGTGGAACACCCACGAAGCTCGGGAGCTGCCGACGTTTCGTGTCGACAGCCTCCTCGAACTGTCCGGTCTCATCATCGACTTCAACGGCTCAGCGCGCTGACCGTCGTCGACCAACCGTAGAGCCGGTCGTCGAGATCTCGCACGCAGCGTTCGTGCTGGTGCGGCGCGAGCGCGCGTCGTACTTCGCGCACACGATCCATGCCAGTGGCGTACCACGTGAGGGCCAACTGATCGAGAGCGCGCCCGGCGTACTCACACGCCTGCTCCGGGTTCCTTGATGCGGCCTCCACAGCAGCCAGATCTCCGAATACGACGCTGCGCTGCTTGTCTTCGCTCGCCGGCATGTCCTCCAGGACGCCAAGCAAGGTCTCGCGCGCCTGAGGGAGATGTCCGGCGATCAGCTGCGTGTTGCCCTTGAATGCCGCCAGTCGGGCCGGGGAGAACCAGTCCATCCACTCTGGTGAGGGGTGCACGTTGCCGGTGGCGAGGACATCCTCGGCGTGCCCGATCAGGTGCAGCGCGGTGCGCGTGTTGCCGCACCGCGTCTCGCACTCGGCCTCCACGGCGTCGAGCCAGGCGAGAAACTCGGCGGAGGCGGGCGCACGGCGGGCATACGTACGTGCCGCCGTCATCCGCTCCAGTGCCGCGTCGCGATCGCCCGCCCACCCCGGGATGAACGCCATGTGCGCGAGGATCCCCGATCCGAGCAGTGGGTTGTCCGCTTCGCCCGCAGCCTGGAGAGCCAGCAGGAGTGTGTCGCTCGCGCTGCTGGGTTCGCGGCGATCGAAGAAGTCGATTCGTCCCGCGAGGAGATAGGACTCGGCAAGAGCGGTTGCGACGGTGCGACGAGTGGAGCCCGCTGTCTCCGGGAGCAGCGCGCATCCAAGTGTCGCGTGGGCCAATACGGCCGGGTGCAGCTTGGCCGGAGCGACGGACCAGTAGAGCCGACGGTGCGACCGTGTCACAGCCTCGAAGTCCGCACCGGCGGTGGATGGTTGTTGCGTCAGGGCGACTGCTTGCTCGGGTACGGCCGCGAGCCCGACAGCGGCCGCGCCGCCCGCCACGAGGGCCCGACGGACGCGGTCGGGCTGCGTGCCGTCGGGGCCCCAAGGAGGAGTGAAGCCGAGTGACTCCAAGCTCTGGCCCAGCAGGTGGGCCAACACCCGCTGGCAATCCGGTTGCGGCCACGGAGGACTGTCCGACTCCCAGCGCCGGACCTGTCGTACGCCGATGGACAACCCGCGAATGCCGATCTGATTGGCCGCATGGGACAAGGCATCGGCCAGACCTTGTTGCGAGTTGAAGCCTGCGGCCACGCGAGCGGCCTTCAAGCGGACATTGCCGGTGGGACGGGGCATGAGCAGCACCTCCTCGAAGAGACTGCAGTGCCTGCCCACAGTAAGTCCGGTATACGGCCCTCCATCACCCGTAGGTGCCAACAACGCCCTGCGGATGTCCTCTTGATGACCCTTTGAAGTCCTCGAATCGAACCATCCGTGCGTACAGGCTGAGTCTCACCAGCCGACCGCTGTTGACGAGAGGTGCACGCCGTGGACGACGCGCAGCAGGCAAGCGAGAGGGCGATCGCCGAGTGGCTCACCAGAGAGCACCCGGCACCGCACCAGGTGTGGACGGAGTGGGCCACGCACGGTGTCGCGTTGCTGCCGCTAGGGAAGCGATTCGCCGCGGTACGGATGACCATGGATGTTGTTCACGCTGCCGTCGGATCCGGCAGCGCAGACCAAGTGGCGGAAGTTCTGGTGGAGTTACTTGACGGTCCCATCGTCTACGACCGCCGGGTCGCGGGTGCGACGTACTACGCCCTGGTCCAGTGGAACTCTGACCTCGCCTGGGCCCACGAAGAGGTCGCTCCGCGCCTGGGACGGGGCATCTACTTGGGTGTGCCGCGCATTGACCGCCGTACGCCGCCTGGGACGTACTGGGTGGCGGCGCCGCGGTACGCCGGTGATCTGTGCACGGCAGAGGCTGCGGCCGCCTTGATTGAGCTTGGTCGACAACGGCTGCTTCAGTCAGTGGAGTTGTGACCTCAGTAGCAGCGGAGGCCCCGCTCGAAAGCGGGGGTGGGAGTGGGGGTCTCCGCGTCGCCGGGTGCCGGAAGTGGCGGGGCTCGCGGGACGTGTCACGGCCACAGTTCTATATTGGCGTGGCGCAACTTCGGTCCAGTGCGGGGGGATTGAGCACTCTTGCGGTCACATAGAGCGCGTGGAGCAGGCGTAACCGCTCTGCTCTGCGCCATCACCGTGCTGTTTCTCGGCGGGTGCGGAACACAGGTAGCCGGTCAAACAGGAGAGTCGTCAGCGTCGCAGTCGGCGACCGGGGCGTTGCCCTGGGGCACGATGCAGCCCTCCATGGTCACCGGAGCCCGTCTCTCCGACGACCGTCGCACGCTGATGCTCGACGCGCAGGTGCCCAGTGGCGAACACCCATGTGTGCGGGACCTCAAGGCGGTGCTCACCGACCCCGTGTCGGATCTCGTGCGGGTTCAGATCACCTTCTCCTCGCCGTCGTCGGACAGGCGCTCCGGGTGCACGAAGGAGAGCACGGCCACGGCGCGGGTCAAGCTGCCCCAGCCGTTGGGCGATCAGGAAGTGGTCGTCGACAATTACACGCAGTTCACCGCCGACGGCGCGAAGCTCCCCGCGCTGCGGCTGTGCGGGCAACTGGGCTGTCAGCCGCCGGCCACCGGCTGCACCACCGGCTCCTACGAGCAGGCATTGATCGCGGTCGATGCGCCAAATCACACATACCGGGACTCGGAGCACTGCGACGGGAAGTGGCTGGTGCTGGACTTCTCGTGGCGCACGGGACCGGCCTGCGACGACCCGGCAGAACCCGGCTGCTCATCCCGGCTGGGTGACCGGTGGTTCTTCCGGGCGGAGAAGTCCGGCTGGGTGCCGATCGCCGAAGGCGCGGCCGGAGGCTGCCAGGCCGTGCAGCGCAAAGAGCCCGCTTTCCCCACCTCGTTGTGTGCCTCGCTGGCTCCGCTCTCCGCCTCGCTGCACCCGAGTTACCCTCCGGCATCCGCCTCTCCGACCGCCGGTGCGGGTTCCACCGCGACGACTCCACAGCCCTAGGTCTGCTGTCCGGAGATGCCGAACGGACTCACAAGATCGCCAACAGAGTCACGGCATTGCGCTGAGGCACCTTGTGTCCAACGTAGTCACAGCGGGGATGGGTAGTGGTGGGTTCCGAGTGGGTGGGAAACGCACCGGAGATGGGGGAACCGGGTGATGTCGCCCGTGTGTCCGCGAGCCTGGCGGCCAGGACCGTTGCCCGCGCGGCCTCGAGCGGTAGCGTGCCGGTGGGCGCTGGACTTCCAGGGGCTGAGGCGCTTGCGTTGCTCGCGGAGCGCGGTCGGGAAGAGTAAGCGGGGAGTCGGGTGTACCCGTCTTTCTGGCAGCACATCGTCATCCTCGGTGAGGGACATGATCGTATCGGTGGTGTCGATGCCGGAGGGCGTCGTCGCTCGCACAGCGTTGTCCCAGGCCCGGGAGCAACTCGCAGCCCCCGGTTTCGTGATCGTGGACATCGACCAGGGCGAAGAGCCCCCGCCCGACGAGCAGCCGCTCTCCCGTCGACTCGGGCTGGATGACAAGGCCTGGGAGTGGCTCGGCAGACAACATGAACCTGTACGGGCCGAGTACCACGAGGGCGCTGCCGGATGCGTCGTGCCCGTGATCGACGGTAACCACATCATCTATGTCCACGTTCTCGCCAGCGAGTGCCACCTCGTCATGGTTCACCACGGACCCGTCGGACTGATCGACACCTTCATCGAGCGGTTGCCACAGGAAATGCCAGCCGGCGCGGCGACCACGGTGTTCCTGTTTCTGCAGGGTGTGCTGGAGGCATTTCGCCTGGCCACCGCCCAAGCGCTCCTGGAGGTAGAGGACATCGAGGAGGCGATGTTCGAGCGACGGGAGCCGCAGCAAGTCCATCGTCTCGCCCATCTGCGACGGCGCGCAGCCCAGCTGCACCGTGCGTTCCTTCCCTACGCCGCGGTCGCACAGGAGTTCCTCATGCGTCGCAGGATGGCGAATCGCGACCTCTCGGAGGAGCGGCGAGCGCTGAACCGCATGCACGAGCGCGCCGTGCAGCTGGTGATGCTGGACATCGAGTCTCTGCAGAACGAAACCCGGCGGGCCGCCGACACCTACGCCTCTCTCGTCGCTGACGAGCAGAACCTCGTGATCAACAAACTCGCCATCGCCTCGGTGATCTTCTTGCCGCTGACGTTCCTGACTGGCTTCTTCGGCATGAACTTCGGCTACCTGAGCAACCTCTTGTCGGGCGAGCGATCCTTCTTGACGCTTGGCGTCGGCATGCAGGTGTGCGCCCTGGCCGTTTCCGTCTACTTCGTGCTGTACCGCACGCACTGGCGCCAGCTCCGGGCAGCCGATCCCGCGATGCCTCCGATGGCGAGCCCTGACGAGCAGCCGGCCGACAGGTCAACCAGCTGACCGCTGAGGCATGAACACCCCTCGCCGTCTCGGCCAGCCAACCCCGCTCCATCAGCCCTTCGCCTTGGACCGCACCCCTCGCCCTTCGCCGCCGTCAGTTCCAGCCCCAGCCAGGCGCTCGGGGTAGGCGAGGGTGTCGGCGCCGCCTATGGCGAAGGTGCCGCCTTGCAGGCGGACGGCCGGTACGGAGAAGCCCGCGGCGACCGCGGGTGCCCCGGGGAGGGACCCGGCGAAGGCGGCGACGTACGCCACGGTCAGCGATAGAGGTCAGCCGGCTCGTGCCATGAGGATGGGCTGGAAGAAGCCGGTGCTCTCGGGAGGCATCCATCGCGGGCCGATGAATCCCGACTCGGCGGCGAGGCTGGTCAACTGCCGCTGGGTGAGGGCCCAGTAGGTGGTTCGGCGCACGCGAACCTGCCAGCTCTCTGCGGGCTCTGCGGGCTCCGCGGGCTCCGCATCCTCTGCGCCCTCCCCCTCGGGGACGAGCTGGATGTGTTCCATGTCGTAGCGCTCGCCGTCCTCGTGCCAGTCCCAGAGTTGGAAGGTGATGGTCCTGCCCTGGGGCGACGATGCGATCTGCGGCGGGGTCGAGGTGGGCCGCGCCCGCAGGATCTCGTCGTACGGGCGGGTGCTGAGGATCAGTAGTCCCCCGGCGCGCAGCACGCGCCGCATCTCGGTCAGTGCCGTGCGCACGTCTTCCGCAGTGAGCAGGTGGGGAAGGGCGTTGTCCGCGCTCACGACGACATCGAACTGGCCGTCCGGGAAGGGAAGGCGGCGCATGTCCGCCGCCGCGGCCGGCAGGCGGACACCCCGCAGAGTCGCTTCACCGACCGCACGGCGGACCGCCGACACGCTGATGTCCGTACCCGTGACCCGGTGGCCCTGGAGGCCGAGCCCGATGGCCTGCGTACCGATGCCGCACGAGCAGTCCAGGACCGAGGCTTCGGCCGACGCGTCGGCCGAGGCGCCGTCGATGCCGAGCTCGGTCTGGATCAGCGCGTCCAGGGCTCTCCCCTGTCGGGAGATGCTGGCGCCCCAATCGGCGTAGACGAGGTGGTAGTCGGCCGCGAGTTGGTCGTAGAAGCGTGCCACCGTGGGGAGTTCGGGCTCGTGCTCGGGATCGGGCTCGGGCTCGGGCTCGGGCTCGGGCTCGGGCTCAGGCATGACGTCAGGTTAGGGGCAACCTTCCTCCGGCCGCCCTCGAAAGACCCGGGAGAGAAATTGACAGGCCTCGGCTCAAGTCCGCGCACACGAGAGCACGAGAGGGTGGCCGTCCGTCGGCGATCGCGGGCGCGTTAGCCTCGATTCGTTCGACTGACGCGCAGCAGCGGGAGGCAGTAATGGCGAAGGTACCGGCCGCGGCGGTGGCCGCGAGTGGGCTCATCGGTGGGTACGGCGTGGCCCGCTGGACCAAGAAGCGGCAGCTGGGCGGGGTCGTGCTCGCCGCCGCCGGGGCCACGGCCGCGCAGCAGTGGCGGCGGCAGGCCGGCGGGAAGGCCGCCGGGGCGCTGACCGTCGCGTACGTCGCCGCCTTCGCCGGGTCCCACCCGCTCGCCAAGAAGGTGGGCGCCTGGCCCGCCGTCTTCGGTGTCGCCGGAGCCGTCGCCCTCGCCTCGTGGGCCGTGGCCGACCGCCGGTCCTGAGCGGCCACCCGGCCCGGTCAGCCCACTCGGCCCGGTCAGCCCGGTCAGCCCGGTCGGCCCAGCCGGCGTCACACCACCTCGCCGCCGACCCCCGACCGCCCCGCCGGCACCCCCACGATCAGCACGGTCACATCCCCCCGTACGGCCTCGCCGAAGACCGTGACCACCGCTTCCGTGAGCGAGCCGATCAGCCGCGCGGGCGCGTCGGGGATCCGGGGGTGTGTCAGTCCGCCCTCGCGCATGTTCAGCGTGACGACCGGCGCGGGCGCCCGGCCGGGTATGCCGCCGGTGCCCCAGCGGTGCTCCGGGACACCGAGGAGTTCCACCACGGCGACCGGGCGCGCCCACTCCCCGACCACGGCGGCCACCGCTTCGGTCAGCGCCCGGATGAGCTTCGGCTCGACCGATCCGTCGAGCGCCTCTTCGCGGATCTGCACAGTGAGGTGCGGCATGACCGTTCTCCGTTCCCGCGTATCGCTTCACGCGCATCGCTTCACGCGCATCGCTAACATGACGGCAGGTTCCCTTTGAAGGCAAAGCATCTTTGAAGACAAAGTCTCTTTGCACTCAAAGCTAATTCCAGGGATGGACGATGTCAACGAGCGTCGACGACGCCGTCAGAGCGCTGCTCCTCCTCATGCCCCGCATGGTCGGCCGGGCCAAGCGCATCCCCGTACCCGAGGAGCTCCAGTCGCTCGCGCTAGCCCCCCGGCACCTCTCCCTGCTGTCGTACCTGCTCTTCGACGGACCCCTGACCGTCAACGACCTGGCCACCCGCCTGGAGGTCGCGCCGACGACCGTCAGCCTCATGGTCGGCGAGCTGAGCGGGAAGGGGATCCTGGAGCGGCGGGAGGACCCGGCCGACCGGCGGCGGCGCATCGTCAGCATCACCGATGCCCAACGGCCGTCCATCTCCGCGTGGTTGTCGCGCGGAGCCACCGCCTGGCGCCGCGCGCTGGAACCGCTGACCCCGGATCAGCGGCAGTTGGTCATCGACACCTTGCGCGCCTACGAGGCCGCGGCGGCCGACCCCGAGGCTCCCACCCCCTGAAACGCCCTGCGATACGCGTACGGACTCGTCCCCACCACCCGCTTGAACCGCTCCCGGAACGCCGTCGGCGAGCCGAACCCCGCCTGGGCCGCGATGCGTTCGACCGGATACGTGGTCGTCTCCAGGAGGTACTGCGCGCGCCGCACCCGCGCCCGGTGCAGCCACTGGAGGGGCGTCGTGCCGGTCTGTTCGCGGAACCGGCGGTTGAGCGTACGGGTACTCATGCCGGCGTGGGCGGCGATGTCCTCCAGGGTCAGGTCGTCGCCCGCGTTCTCCTCCAGCCAGGCGAGGAGGGGCTCCATGGCGGTGCCGGCCGGTACCGGCGGCTGGTCGTGGACGATGAACTGGGCCTGGCCGCCCTCCCGTTCGAGCGGCATGACGGACATCCGGGCGGCATGCGCGGCGACGGCGGAACCGTGGTCCTTGCGGATCATGTGCAGGCACATGTCGAGGGCCGCGGCGGCGCCCGCCGAGGTGAGGAACTGGCCGTTGTCGACGTACAGCACATTCGGGTCGACGGTCACCTTCGGGTACCTGGCCGCCAGGTCCTGGGCCGCGACCCAGTGGGTGGTCGC
This sequence comes from Streptomyces sp. NBC_00775, assembly GCF_036347135.1. NCBI lineage: Bacteria > Bacillati > Actinomycetota > Actinomycetes > Kitasatosporales > Streptomycetaceae > Streptomyces > Streptomyces sp. NBC_00775. The sequence continues at coordinate 6,742,340 of NZ_CP108938.1, read as the reverse complement.
GCGCAGCCCGTCCAGCAGGCCGGTGGCGGCGAAGACGAAGGCGCCGACGCAGATCGACGCGATCCGCGTGCCGTTCGCGGCCGCCGCGCGCACCGCCTCCGCCACGCCCGGCGGGAGCGGGGCGGTCGGGTCGGCGACGCCGGGCAGGATGATCGTGTCCGCTTCGGCCAGCGCCTCCAGGCCGTACGGGGCGCGCAGCGCGAACGGGCCCGCGCTCACCTCCTCGCCCGCCGAAGCCGAACAGACCCGGACCCGGTACGCCGCCCGGCCGTCCGGCAGCCGGGCCCAGCCGAAGGTGTCGATCGGGGCGGAGAGGTCGAACGGGATGACCTGGTCGAGCGCCAGTACGGCCACGGTGTGCATGGCTAGAGGGTAGGTGTACGACGGGTTCCAGTCAGCACTGCTAAAGGCGCTGGAAGGCCACAAAGGCAGCAGCGGCCATGTCCAGCCTCGTGGCGAGAATCCGTTGGCTCCTGGCAAAACCGCCACTTCCCCAAGATCCGCCCCGCCCCTACCGTCACCCCGTGACCAAGTTCCTCCTCGCCGTTCACGTCCTCGCCGCGATCGTCGCCGTCGGGCCCGTCGCGGTCGCCGCGAGCATGTTCCCGCCCATCGCGCGCAAGGCCCTCGCCGCACCGGACGACGTGGACGCCCTCGCGACCACCCGGCTGCTGTACCGCATCTGCCAGGTGTACGCCGCTGTCGGCGTCGTCGTCCCCGTCTTCGGGTTCGCTACGGCGAGCAACATGGGCGTGCTCGGCGACACCTGGCTGATCGTCTCGATCGCGCTGACCGCCCTCGCGGCCGTCGTCCTCGCCGCGCTGGTGCTGCCCCGGCAGAGCGCGATCCTGGAGGGGGCCGGGGACCGCGCGGCGACCGTTCAGCTGGCGATGTTCACCGGGATTTTCAACCTGCTCTGGGCCGCCGTCACCGTCCTGATGATCGTGCGCCCGGGGTCCACGACGGGGGCCTAGAAGGCTTGCGCACGCGGGATCAGGAGATGGCCGGCGGGGGCTTAGTATCCCGTCTCATGTACGGACAGCAAGGACAGCAAGAGCAAGCGGCACCGCGGGCCTACCTCGCCTCGGTGGAGGGCCGGCTGACAGCCGACGGATGTGCCACACGGTGGGAGGACTGGGCCGGGGTGCCCGTGCTCATCGGGCGGCGGGGCGACTTCCGGATGCGCTGGATGGCCACGAAGCTGCACCTGTTCACGGTGGCCGCGGCCGTCCCGGAGATAACCGTGCCCGCCATCTCCGACTTCACCGACCAGGTGATGAAGTACGCCAAGGACACCAAGGGCGGCCTTCCCGTCGGCATGCAGAACGGGGTCGGCGCCTTCCCCCTGCTGGTCAGCGACCGGGTCGATCCGGCCGCCGTACGGTGGGCGGAGGAGCAGCAGCGCATCAAGTTCGCCTGTATGACCCGGCCCGTCGTCGTCGACAGCGCACGCCAGTACGTGGGGATGTACCGCGGCAAGCCGGCCCTCGGCCGCGTCTACGCCAACTACTTCATCGAGAAGGGCACGCGGTACTTCTACGGCGGGCAGTGACCGGACTTCCACGGCGGGCAGTGGCCGGACCTCTCCGCCGGGCAGCGGCTCACCCCCGATGCCCCAGCACATTCACCACGCGCCCATTCGGATCCCGTACGAAGAAGCGCCGTACGCCCCACTCCTCGTCCCGCAGCTCCCGTACGACCTCCGCGCCCGACGCGACCACCTCCGCGTACACCGCGTCGACGTCCTCGACCTCCACGCTCAGGTCGGGGACGACCGGGGCGGTGCGCTCCTCGGTGAGGAAGCTGATCTGGGCCGTGGGGTTGGCGGGGGACGCGAGGGTCATGACCCAGCCCTGGTGCATGACTTCCTCGAAGCCGAGCAGGCCGTAGAAGTCCCGGCTGACCGTCATGGCCTGCTCGGACTCGACCTGGATGTCCGGGACGATCCTGCGAACGGTCATGGTCGATGTCTCCTCGCGCGTCGGAAACGGTGGGCCGGGGCGAGGTCCTCGCGCATCACAGACGGTGGGTCAGAATGAGGTCCTCGTCCGCCAAGTGTGGCCTGAACTGCCGTGCCACCACGGCCGCGACGAACACTTCGGCCGCGATCAGCTGTGTGAAGAACGCCCACGACAACAGCCACGCGTTCGCGAACCCGTCCGGCGGCCCGGGGTGCGTGCGCAGCGACACGTACAGCAGCGTCGCCGGCGGCACCGCCACCAGCAGCAATGGCCAGGCCAGCGCGTCCCGGTGGCCGAAGTAGGCGGCCAGGAGCAGCAGGGCGAGGGCGAGGAACACGACGCCCAGGCCGGTCACCGGGGTCGTCTCCAGGGTCGAGTTCTCCGCCTCGGGGCGGTTGCTCAGATCCCACGGGAGGCAGAGGAAGTACGCCGCGCAGGAGAGGGCGGCGCCGAGCACGCGCGTCAGCCAGCGTTCCGGCCAGGGGCGCGTTCGCAGAGGGCGGAGCAGCTTCTCGGTCATGCGTACGAGGGTTGTCGCCCGGGCGGCCGGGCGACAGAGTACGCGTACTCAGTACCCGGTACTCAGACCCGCGCCCATCCTCGCCCGCAGCCTGCCCCCCTGCGACCTGGGCGATGTCCGCCCGACGCCGGCGCGCGGACTTCCGGGCGGCCGGCGAGTAGCCCCACCGCAGGGACCCTGGCCGAGCCCCGTCGGCCGAAGGCCGGCGTGACCGCCCGCCCGTCCCTCCGTCCGACGCCCGTGAGCTTCAACTCACGGGCGTCTCGCATGAGTACCGCCGGGCATGGCTCCTTACGCCCCCACCGCTCTCGACACCACGTAGATCAGCAGGCCCACCAGCGAACCCACCACCGTGCCGTTGATCCGGATGAACTGCAGGTCGCGGCCGATGTGGGCCTCGATCTTCTTGGTGGTGTGCTCGGCGTCCCAGCCCGCCACCGTGTCCGTGATCAGCGAGGTGATCTCCTTGCGGTACGTCGTCACGACGTACACCGCCGCGCCCTCCACCCAGCTGTCGACCTTGGCCTGGAGCTTGGGCTCGGTGGCCATGCGGGCGCCCAGCGACAGCAGGGAGGCGCGCACCCGCAGCCGCAGCTCGCTGCGCTCGTCCTCGGCGGCGGACACGATCATGGACCGTACGGCCGTCCAGGCGGAGGCGATCAGGTCCTGGACCTCGCCGCGGCCCAGCACCTCGCCCTTCAACCGCTCCACGCGCGCACGGGTGTCGGTGTCGGACTGGAGGTCGGAGGCGAAGTCGGTGAGGAAACGGTCGAGGGCGCCGCGAGCCGGGTGGGAGGGGGAGTCGCGCATCTCGGTGACGAAGCGGAGCAGTTCCTTGTAGACACGCTCGCCGACCTTCTTGTCGACGAAGCGGGGGGTCCAGCCGGGCGCGCCGCCCTGCACCGCGTCCATGACCTGCTCGTCGTGCAGCACCAGCCAGTCGTGGGCGCGTACGCAGACCAGGTCGACGACCCGCTTGTGGCCACCGTCCGCGACGATCTTCTCCAGCATCTTCCCTATGCCGGGTGCGATCTCCTGGGCGTCGGCGCGGCGGGTGATGGCCTCGCCGACGATCGCCTGGACGTCGGAGTCCCGCAGGACGGTCAGCGCTCCCCTGAGCGCGGTCGCCAGCTCCGCCGTGACCCGGTCGGCGTGGTCCGGTTCGGCGAGCCAGGCGCCCAGCCGGCTGCCGATGCCGACGGCGCGCAGCCGCTGTCGTACGACTTCCTCGGAGAGGAAGTTCTCGCCGACGAACTCACCCAGCGACACACCCAGCTGGTCCTTCTTGGTGGGGATGATCGCGGTGTGCGGGATGGGAATGCCGAGCGGGTGGCGGAAGAGCGCCGTGACCGCGAACCAGTCGGCCATCGCACCGACCATGCCCGCCTCGGCCGCCGCGGCGACATATCCGGCCCAGGCGCCCGCGCCCTCGTTCGACGCCCACTTGGCGAGGACGTACACCAGTGCGACGAAGAGCAGCAGTCCGGTCGCCGTCGCCTTCATACGGCGGACACCGCGGCGTTTCTCCTCGTCGGCGGGGCTGAAGGACGTCATGGCCCGGCCCGGCGGCCCGGGGGCGGTCGTCGCCGGGTTCACGGCGGCGCCCGGGCGGGCATGCTGCCCCTCGGCGCCCACTTCTTCCGGTTTCGTGCGTTCCATCCGCTCCACCCGTTCGGTGACCTCATGCACATTGTCCCTACCTGACCGACTCCTGGAACGGATCAGGAGTTCCCGGCGTCTGTTCGGACGGGGAGCACTAGGGATCGACCAGGGGGACAGACCAGAGGATCCCCACCGGGTCCCAGCGGGTCCCAGGAGGTCCCAGGGGAATCTCAGGGGTCCCTTAAGGGGCGCCGTCCATGTTCTTCCACCCCATGACGCATCATGGGGTGATCACATCGGAGCCTCGGGCTCCCATCGCCCGAGGAGAATCGCACCGCATGACCAAGCGTCATGGTTATGCCCTGCTCGCCGCGATCATCGCCGTGATCGTGACCCTTTCCGCCGCCATATATGCCGGTGTCGCAGCCGACGACGGCAGCGGCAGCACCCAGAACCACGTCGCCCGCGACCGCACCCCGGGCAACTCGGCCGCCCCCGCCTCCACCGGCACCTGGGTCGGCGCCTGGTCCGCCTCCCCCGTCGGAGCCGAGCCCGGCACCGAGACGACCGGCATGGCGGGCCACTCCGTGCGCAACGTCGTGCACGCGAGCGCGGGCGGTACGAGTGCCCGCGTCACGCTGTCCAACCTCTACGGGCAGCAGCCGCTCACCATCACGCACGCCACCATCGCCGTCGCCGCGACCACGAACACCGCCGCCGCCACGACCGACACCATGCGCCGCCTCACCTTCGGCGGCAGCACCTCGGTCGTCGTCCCGGCCGGAGCGCAGGTGCTGAGCGACGCCGTACGAGTGCGGATCCCGTACGGCTCGGACGTCCTCGTGACGACGTACTCCCCCACCGCATCCGGCCCGGTCACCTACCACCCGCACGCGCGCCAGACGTCGTACGTCGCCGAGGGCGACCTCACGGAGGACGTGAGCGGCACCGCGTACACCGAACAGACCGAGTACTGGCGGTACTTGACCGCCCTCGACGTGCTGAGCGACGACTCCGCGGGCACCGTCGTCGTACTGGGCGACTCGCTCACCGACGGCATCACCTCCACCGTCGGGGCCAACCACCGTTGGACCGACATCCTTTCGGAGCGGCTGCGCGCGGCGGCGGGCTCCGGCTCCGCGCCGCGGTACAGCGTCGTCAACCAAGGGATCAGCGGGAATCAGGTACTGACTGCGGGACTTGGCCGTCCGGCCGACAATCCGAGTGCTCTGTCGCGGTTCGGGCGGGACGTGCTCGACCGTACGAACGTCAAGGCCGTCGTCATCGATCTCGGGATCAACGACATTCTGCGGAACCCGAGTCAGGTCGATCCCGCGACAGTCACGGATGGGCTGCGCAAGCTGGTGCAGCAGGCGCATGCGCGGGGGTTGCGGGTGGTCGGGGCGACCTTGATGCCGTTTCAGGGGCATCGCGGGTACACCAGCGGGCGGGAGGCCGTACGGCAGGCCGTCAACGCGGAGATCCGGGCCGGGAAGGTGTACGACGCGGTGGTCGACTTCGACCAGGTCTTGCGGGATCCGTACAACCCTCGGCGGTTGCGGAGCGACTATGACTCCGGGGATCACTTGCACCCCAGTGACAAGGGGTACAAGCGGATGGCGGAGGTCTTCGACCTGGGTGACTTGAAGGGCTCCGTGTCGGCCGAACTGTAGCTGCCGGTCGTTCGTCGGGCGCGGGTTCGTCGTGGCTGGTCGCGCCCACGCGGCGGAGCCGCACCATGTCACAGCCCCGCGCCCCTAATAGGGGCGCTCCAGTCGGCCGGGACTCACAAGTCGCCGCCCCACTTCAGTACTCGCCGTGGCGGCGCCTGTCCCTCGCCTCCCGGCGTTCCCTGTGGCGCTCCCGGCGCTCCTCGTGGCGCTCCCTGCGGTCCTCGTGGCGCTCCCGGATCAGGTCGCGGGCCTCGTCCAGCGCGTCGAACATCTCGCCCAGGCCGTTGCTGTCCGAGCCCGAGCCCTGCAACTCCTTGCGGGCCGCCCTGCGTTCGAGCTTCTCCTGGCGGCGCTCCTCCTTGATGCGGAGGCGTTCGGCGCGGGTCAGTTTGCGTTCGACGCCGACGCCGCCCCAGAAGGCGAAGCCGGTGACGATGACGCGCGGGGCGCCGGGCTCGCCGGGCTGCCCCTCCTCGCGGTGGTCGAAGCCGCCCATGATGCCGATGCCACGGACGACGACCTCGACGCCGGGCGGTACGACGACGTTCATGCCGCCCATGATGGCGACGCAGTTGATCACGACCTCGCGGTCCGCGAAGTTCGCCTCGCGCAGGTCGATCTCGCCGCCGCCCCAGAAGGCGAAGGAGTTGAAACGCCGGGGTACGGTCCAGCGGCCCTTGCGCTCGAAGCCCGACATGATCGCGACGGCCCATGCCGACGAGCCCTCACCGCCGACGATCCGGCCCGCCCAACTACCGCTCTCCACAGGCTGCTTGATCATGGAGACGGGTGGCGCCACGGCGGCCGGGCCCGGCAGATCGCGGGTGATCGGCGCCAACTCCCCGTAGGTGCGTGCCTTGTACGTCGCCTCCAGCCGCTCCTCGAACTCCTCCATGTCGAGGCGGCCCTCGGCGAGGGCGTCCCTCAGCTGTTCGGAAACTCGTTCACGATCGGCGTCGGAGGCTCGCAGCTCCGGGAGTTCGTCGTCGGTCATGTACAGCAGCCTACGAGTTCCCCGCCGCACGGGCTATGCGGCCCGCCATTCCGTGCGGGGCTCGCTACGACACCGCTTTCTCCGCACCGTCCTGTGCGTACATCTTCGCGATGACGGCCTCGATGTCGGGCTCGCGCACGGAGAGGTCGACGAGTGGATACTCCGCCGCGATCCGCGCCACCAGCGGAGCCGCCGACTGGTCCGCCGGGAAGGCGAGCCACTGCCGCGGTCCCTCCACCCTCACCACCCGCGCCGCCTCCACCTCGATCGGCGGAAGCTCCCGTTCCAGGTCCACCACCAGCGTCCGCTCGCTCTCCCCCACCTCGTGCAGCCCGGTCAGCGGACCGTCGTACATCAGCCGCCCGTGGTCGATGACCATCACCCGCCGGCACAACTGCTCGATGTCGGTGAGGTCGTGCGTGGTGAGCAGCACCGTCGTGCCGCGCTCGGCGTTCAGGTCCCGCAGGAACTCCCGGACCCGCGCCTTGCTGATCACGTCGAGCCCGATCGTCGGCTCGTCGAGGTAGAGCACCTCCGGGTCGTGCAGCAGCGCGGCCGCGATGTCTCCGCGCATCCGCTGCCCCAGGGAGAGCTGGCGGACGGGAACGTCCAACAGGGCGCCGAGTTCGAGGAGTTCGACGCAGCGGTCGAGGTTGTCGCGGTAACGCCCGTCCGGGATGCGGTACATGCGGTGCATCAGCCGGTACGAGTCGATCAGCGGGAGGTCCCACCACAGGGTCGTACGTTGCCCGAACACGACCCCGATGCGCCGCGCGAGACGGGTGCGCTCGCGCGACGGGTCGATGCCCGCGACCCGCAGCCGGCCGCCGCTCGGCGTGAGGATGCCGGTCAGCATCTTGATGGTGGTCGACTTGCCCGCACCGTTCGGGCCGATGTAGCCGACCATCTCGCCGCGCGGCACGGTGAAGGAGAGGGAGTCCACCGCCCGCACCTGCCGCCGTTCACTGCGCAGGAAGCCGGTCTTCTTGCGTACGTCGAAGACCTTCTCGACACCGTCGAGCTCGATGAAGGCGTCCACCGGGTCCTTGGCCAACAGATCTGTTTCCACGCCGAGTTCAACTCCCCGTACTGCGATACGAACGAAGTCCCGCACGCCAGGCGATCCCCGCCAGCGCACAGCAGCCCGCCGCCACCAGCGGCGGTGCGAAAGCGACCCACGTCGGCAGGTCGAGCGGATAAGGGCGCCCCAGCACATACAGCGCGGGCAGCCAGTTGACGAAGGCCAGCGGGAGAACGAACGTCACCCCGCGCACCAGATCCTTGGCGAAGACGGTCGGCGGATACTGAAGGAGCGTACTGCCGCCGTACGTGAAGGAGTTCTGCACCTCGGAGGCGTCCTGCGCGACGAACTGGAAGGCCGCGCCCGCCACGAACACCGCCGAGAAGATCACACCACCGCTGAGCAGCATCAGCGGGAGCATCAGCATCTTGAGCGGCGTCCAGGAGATGTCGAGGGCGGCGGTCGCGTACCCGAGGATCAGCAGCCCCTGCGTGATCCGGCCGAGGCGGCGCAGCGCGAAGCGGTCCGCGGCGACCTGCGCGAGCACGGGCACCGGACGCACGAGGAGCGTGTCGAGCGTGCCGTCGCGCACCCGGCTCCCCAGCCGGTCCAGCGAACCGAACGCCAGCTGCGCGAGCCCGAAGGCGGCGGCCGAGGAGCCGTACAGGAAGGCGACCTCGGGCAGGCTGTAGCCGCCGAGCCGGTCGACCTGCGAGAACATCAGCAGGATCGCGACGAAGTCCAGGCCGCTCACCACCAGGTTGCCCGTGACGGCCAGCGCGAAAGAGGCGCGGTAGGCCATCGTAGAGCGGATCCACATGGCGGCGATCATGCGGTACGCGCGCAGACCGTCGCGCACGCGGGCGTACGGCCCCTGCCGCTCGGGCGGCCAGGAGGCCACCGTTCGCTCTTTCTCCTTCACCAGGCTAGCCACCCTGTACGACCACCCTCCGCGTCGCCGCCGACTGCAACAGCCGCCCGAGCGCGAGCAGCCCGAGCGCCCAGGCCGCCTGGAAGGCGTACGTGGGCAGGGGATCCGCCGTGCCGAGCAGGACGTCCACCGGCGCCTGGACCAGGGACGACCAGGGCAGCGCCCGTACGACCTCGCCCAGCGCGCCCGGGAACACGTTCAGCGGCAGCATCATCCCCGAACAGAAGATCCCGGCGATCAGGGCCAGTTGCGTCATGCCCGCCCCGTCCAGAAGCCAGAACGCCGACAGCGCCACCAGATAGCGGATCGAGAAGCTGACGAGCACCCCGAGAACGACCGCGACGATGAACGCGATCCAGGTCAGCGGGTCGGCGGGCAGCGCCAGGTCGAAGAAGACCGCGCCGAACGCCAGCGGAACCACCCCTCGTCCCAGCAGATGGAACAGCGCCCGTCCCGCGTCCTGGGCCAGCGACCACAGCTGTAGATCGGCGGGCCGGTACAGGTCGATCGCGATGTCACCCGTACGGATTCTCTCGATCAGCTCCTCCTCGAAGCCGCCGCCCATCACCGCCATCACCGCCAGCAGCGCCTGCCCGAGCCACACATAGGTGAGCGCCTGCGCCTGGTCGTAGCCGCCGAGGTGCGGCTTGGCGTCCCACAGCGCGATGAAGGTGTACGCCAGGATCAGCCCGAAGACGGTGTTGGTGAACACCCCCGCCGCCGTCGCCGACCGATAGGTGGCGTACCGCCGGAACCCGCGTCTCGCGACGGCCGCGTACAACCGCCCTGCACCCACAACACCTTCCCCCTCCGCCGCGTTGAGCCAAAGCGCAAGAGCCTAGTCCGCCGACGTCCTCGCCTGCCAGGCATTTTCCGGGCGCGACGCGTGCCGGGCTCAGGGAACGGAACGCTTGGTGCGACAGTCTTCAAGAGGGGGCGCACAAGGCGTACGAGGGCGTACGGGAACGTATGCACGCGAAACAGGAGTCCGGCGACACATGAGCGACAAGCCGCAGCCGCAGCAGAACAGCCAGGGCTGGGCACCGAGGAACCCGGAACCGGGACCAGGTTCGGAACCGGGACCGGGACCGCAGGGAGCACCGGGCCGGCCCGGCGAACCCGGCAAGAAGCAGAAGCGGCAGCGCACCGGCTGGCGTCGGCTCATCCCGACCTGGCGGATCGTGCTCGGCACGTTCCTCGTCGTGATACTGCTCCTGATCGGCCTCTTCGCGCTCGGCTACTACCTGGTCAAGATCCCGCCGGCGAACGCCGCCGCGACCAAGCAGAGCAACGTCTACCTGTACGCCGACGGCAGCCAGCTCGCCCGCGACGGCGAGGTCAACCGCGAGAACGTGACGCTCGCGCAGATCTCCAAGGCCGCCCAGCACGCGACCCTCGCGGCCGAGGACCGGGACTTCTACTCCGAGTCGGCCATCGACCCGAAGGCGATGCTCCGCGCCGGCTGGAACACGGCCACCGGCAAGGGCAAGCAGTCCGGCTCGACGATCACCCAGCAGTACGTGAAGAACTACTACCTGGGCCAGGAACAGACCGCCACGCGGAAGATCAAAGAGTTCTTCATCTCCATCAAGCTCGACCGCGAGAAGAGCAAGGACGCCATCCTCGAGGGCTACCTCAACACCAGCTACTACGGCCGCAACGCGTACGGCATCCAGGCCGCCGCCCAGGCCTACTACGGCGTCGACGCCAACGACCTGACGGTCGCCCAGGGCGCCTACCTCGCGGCACTCCTCAACGCGCCCAGCGAGTACGACGTGATCGCGCACCCCGAGAACAAGTCCGCGGCCGTCGCCCGCTGGAACTACGTCCTCGACGGCATGGTCAAGAAGAAGTGGCTGAGCCAGTCGGACCGGAACAACGTCAAGTTCCAGATGCCGAAGCAGGCCAAGGGCTCCGCGGGCATGTCCGGCCAGCGCGGCTACCTGGTGCAGGCCGTCAAGGACTATCTGACGTCGAACAAGATCATCGACGAGGACACCCTCGCGACCGGCGGCTACCGCATCACCACCACGCTGGAGAAGCCCAAGCAGGACGCCTTCGTGAAGGCCGTCAACGACCAGGTGATGGACAAGCTCGACAAGAAGAACCGCAAGGTCGACAACTACGTCCGCGCGGGCGGCGTCGCCATCGACCCGTCCAACGGCAAGGTCGTCGCGATGTACGGCGGCATCGACTACACCAAGCAGTACGTCAACAACGCGACCCGCCGCGACTACCAAGTCGGCTCCACCTTCAAGCCGTTCGTCTTCACCTCGGCCGCGCAGAACTTCTCGCAGACCCAGGACGGCCGGATGATCACCCCGAACACCATCTACGACGGCACCAACAAGCGCCCCGTACAAGGCTGGAACGGCGGCTACTACGCGCCCGAGAACGAGGACGGCGTCTCGTACGGCAACATCACCGTGCGCACCGCCACCGACAAGTCCGTCAACTCGGTGTACGCGCAGATGGCCGTCGACGTCGGCCCCGACAAGGTCAAGCAGACGGCCATGGACCTCGGCATCCCCTCCAACACCCCCGACCTGACCGCCACCCCCTCCATCGCGCTCGGCCCCGCCACCGCCAGCGTCCTCGACATGGCGTCGGCGTACGCCACGCTCGCCCACCACGGCGAGCACGGCACGTACACCCTCGTCGAGAAGATCTCGAACCAAGGCGCGCCGGATGTGCAGCTGCCCGCCCAGAACAGCAAGAAGGCGGTGAGCCGCGAGGCCGCCGACACGACCACGTCCATGCTGCAGAGCGTCGTCGAGGGCGGCACCGGCACCGCCGCACTGGCCGCCGACCGCCCCGCCGCGGGCAAGACCGGCACCGCCGAGGAGGACCAGGCCGCCTGGTTCGCGGGCTACACCCCCGACCTCGCCACCGTCGTCTCCGTCATGGGCCAGGACCCCGAGACGGGCGCCCACAAGTCCCTGTACGGCGCCCTCGGCCAGCCCCGTATCAACGGCGGCGGCTACCCGGCGCAGATCTGGGCCCAGTTCACCAAGGCCGCCCTCAAGGGCACCACCGCGACGGAGTTCGACCTCCAGCTCCAGCCGGGCGCCGAGCAGACGACACCTCCCCCGGTCGAACCGCCCACCATCCCGACCACCCCGACCACCGGCGGCGCCACCACGCCCAGCCAGGACATCCAGGGCCAGGACCAGGGGCAGACGCAGGGCCAGAACCAAGGTCAGACCCAGGGGCAGAACCAAGGCCAGACGCAGGGCCAGAACCAGGGCCAGAGCCAAGGGCAGAACCAAGGCCAGGCAACCGGCGGCACGACCACGGACGGCACCACCACAGACGGGGGCACCACCACCGGCACCACGACAGACGGTGGCACCGACACGGGCGGCACGACGGACGGCACCACCAGCGACGGAACGACGACGGGGACGACCGCGGGGCCGCTGAGCGGGTTCACCTCACGAAAACACTGAGGTCGGTGAGAACACGAAAACACTGAGGTCAGTGGGAAAGGGACCGACGTCAGTGACCGGAGGTGACCTTCAGCCCCACCACGGCCACCAGCAGCAGACACACGAAGAAGATCCGCGCGGCGGTAGCAGGCTCACCCAGCACGACCATGCCGAGGACCGCCGCGCCGGCCGCGCCGATCCCGACCCACACGCCGTAGGCGGTGCCGATGGGCAGCGACTTGGCGGCGTACGACAGCAGGACCATGCTCGCGACGATGCCCGCGCCCGTGAGCACGCTCGGGACCAGTCGCGTGAAGCCGTCCGTGTACTTCATCCCGATCGACCAGCCGACTTCGAGCAGACCGGCGACGAGCAGCAGAACCCAGGCCATGAGAGGCACCTCCGAGAGACGGGCTTGACGGTGGTGCGTCGTCTTTGCGTACGTCCCGGTACGGCGCGTCTCGTCGGGGTCCTTCCAAGGTAGCAAAGAATGGCAAAAGGGGCTGGTGACCATGGTCACCAGCCCCTTAGACCGCCGTACGCCCACAAACAGAAGGCGCCTTACGGCGGCAGCGTCCTACAAGTACAGGCCCGTCGAGTCCTCGGACCCCTCGAACCGGTCCGCGGCCACGGCGTGCAGATCCCGCTCGCGCATCAGCACGTACGCGATCCCGCGCACCTCGACCTCGGCACGGTCCTCCGGGTCGTACAGGACGCGGTCGCCCGGCTCCACCGTCCGGACGTTCTGCCCGACCGCGACGACATCGGCCCAGGCGAGGCGCCGGCCGACGGCCGCCGTCGCCGGGATCAGGATGCCGCCGCCGGAACGCCGCTCGCCCTCGGCGGCGTCCTGCCGCACCAGCACACGGTCGTGCAGCATGCGGATGGGCAACTTGTCGTGCTGGGTGCTGTGCTTATCGCGATTGGCGCTCACGCCCCGAACCTACCTGCCCCGGTCGCTTTCGTACGCCTGCGGGTCAGCCCTTGCGTCGCCGCGAGCCCACGACGAACAGGCCGACGATCCCCACCACGGCCAACGCCACCGACACAATGCGTTCGAGCCGCGGCGCGCCCTCCTCGGTGACGAACTGGCCCTTCACATCGCCGACGACCCTGTTGACGCCGACGTAGGCGCGGCCGAGCGTGTGGTCGATGTTCGAGGCGACCTTGGCCTTGGCATCGCCGACGATCGTCTTCGGGTGCACCCGCACGCCGATCTCGTCGAGAGTCTCGGCGAGGGTTTCGCGGCGGCGCTTGATCTCCGCCTCGATCTGCGCCGGAGTCCTGGTATCCGGCGTGCTCGACGTATCCGACACCCGCTGCCTCCGTGGTCGTGTTCTGACTCTGTGCCCTCGACAGTCTGTCAGCTCGGACCGCGCCGCACCCCCCGGCACCCCCCATTACGCTCGTTCCGTATCCATCCCATCCCCCGGCCACGTGAGGTACCGATGAGCGAGCGACTCCAGCCCGGCGACACCGCCCCCGCCTTCACCCTGCCCGACGCCGACGGCAACGAGGTCTCCCTCGCCGACCACAAGGGCCGCAAGGTCATCGTCTACTTCTACCCGGCCGCCCTGACCCCCGGCTGCACGAAGCAGGCCTGCGACTTCACGGACAACCTCGACGTCCTCGCCACCGCCGGCTACGACGTCATCGGCGTCTCCCCCGACAAGCCCGAGAAGCTCGCCAAGTTCCGCGAGAAGGAGAACCTGAAGGTCACGCTCGTCGGCGACCCCGACAAGACGGTCCTGCAGGCGTACGGCGCCTTCGGCGAGAAGATGAACTACGGCAAGACGTACGTCGGCGTCATCCGCTCCACGGTGATCGTGGACGAGGAGGGCAAGGTCGAGCGGGCGCTGTACAACGTGAAGGCGACGGGGCACGTGGCGAAGATCATCAAGGATCTGGGCATCTAAGACATTCAGCCCAGCCGGGTTAGAACGAGATCCACACATCGGGAGCCAGGTCCGGTCGCCCCGGCACCGGCCTGCGCTCCTCCGTCCAGCCGTCACCGGCGATCTCGGCGGCGACATGACGCCAGAACCGCACAGCGGCCGGATTGTTGTCCTGAAAGGCGACCTCCCAGGTACCGGGGTGCCGCCCGACGACGTCCCGGACAGCGCGCAGTCCGATCCCGGCCCGCCGCGCCCCGCGCACGACGAAGAAACTGCCGAGCACACGGACCGGACCGCTCAGACCGCGAACAAAGGCGAACCCGACGGGATGCTCCCCGCTGATCACCAGGTAGGGCACCCGGTCGCCGTCACTGAACACGGCCTCCAACCGCTCACTACGAAACGTCCCGTCCGGCCGGGGCAACAGCCCCCGGAACTCGGACATGTCGTGCTGGAACATCAGCCAGAGCCGCTCCAGCACGGGACGGTCGACGGCATCCGCGCGGCGCACGGTGATGTCGGGCATGGTCCTCCTCCAGGGTTTCCGGGCATGAAAAAAGCCTCCCGAGCGGACGTCGTGTCCGGGCCGGGAGGCCTGACTGCTGATCAGCAGAATACCAACTCCCGGATACCGGACGTGACCATCAGATAAGCGGTTCGTTACTCCGTACGAGCCACGAATGTGTGGCCGGAACGGAGGGGAACGATGGGGGTCAGTCCGTACACCAGGGAGCGCCTGGAGGAGGCGGCCAGTTCGTCGCTGACGTTGTCGGAGGCGTTGAGGAGACTGGGGGTGGATCCGAAGAGTTCGACGCGGCGATACGTGCACGAGCGCATGAAGAAGCTGGGGGTCGACATCTCACACTTCGAGCGCGAAGGCGTGCGGTGGACGAGAGAGGTTCTTGAGGCGGCGGTTACGGCCTCGACGAACATGTGCGAGGTGCTCCGTCGACTCGGACTTGAGGTGGTCGGCGGCCACCACACGCACATCAGCCGCCGGATCAAGGCGTACGGCATCGACACCTCGCACTTCCAGGCACCGTCCCGGCGAGGCGAGACCAGACGCCCGCGGACCCCGGAGGCCTTGCTCGCCGTACAGACGGCCACTCCCGCCCGGCGCATCCCGAGCGACCGCCTCAAATGGGCATTGACAGCCCTGGAAGTGCCTGAGCGTTGCGCGCGCTGCGGTACGGAACCGGTCTGGCGTGGAAACCCACTGCCCCTGGAGGTCGACCACATCGACGGCAACTGGCGGGACAACCGCATCGAGAACCTGCGGTTCCTCTGCCCCAACTGCCACTCAACGACGGACAGTTACCGAGGTCGCGCCAAGGGACGCGCCAGGGGCGGCGCCTCATGAGCAGCGGTGTGCAGTACACCCGCGAGCGGATGATGCAAGCCGCCAAACAGTGTTCCGACATCGACGAGGTCATCACCTTCTTCGGCACCCGGGCATACGGCTACCTCCGCCGCTACCTCACGAGGCGCTTCGCTCACTTCGGGATCGACATCTCGCACTTCCGCCACTGCGGCAGCCACACCAAGGAGACCCGGCCCACGTCCGGCGAACTGCGGGTGGCGGTGACAGCGTCATTCTCCATTGCCGAGGTGCTTCGCCACCTCGGCCGCCCGGACAACGGCAGCCAGCGCGCGATGTTGCGCCAGTGGATCACCGAAGAATGCCTCACAACCACGCACTTCCTGGGTCAGGCGCATCAGCGGGGAAGGCCGGGTACGACGCCCGTCAAGCGGCCGGAGGACATTCTGATCCAACACAGCGGGATGCACCGGACGAAGACTGCGCAGTTGCGCCGAGCACTCCGCGAAATCGGCATACCCGAGCAATGTGCCGAGTGCGGCACTGGACCCGTGTGGCTCGGAAAACCCATGACGTTGGAGGTCGACCACATCAACGGAGACTGGAGCGACGATCGGCGCGAGAACCTGCGATTGCTGTGCCCCAACTGCCACGCGACCACCGACACCTGGTGCCGAGGAGGTCGCCGACGCTCCGCCTAGGCAATCGCCACTTGACCGGTACCATGGCGGCGTACGCGGCCGTGGCGAAATAGGCAGTACGCGCGGGCCTTAGGAGCCCGTGGGCGAAAGCCCGTGTGGGTTCGAATCCCACCGGCCGCACACACGCAGAGGGGCCGTCCGGTGAGGCGGCCCCTCTCCATATCTCAGCCCAACAACTCCCGCACCACCGGCACCAACGCCCTGAACGCCTTCCCCCGGTGACTGATCGCGTTCTTCTCCTCGGCGGACAGCTCCGCGCAGGTCCGCGTCTCCCCCTCCGGCTGCAGGATCGGGTCGTACCCGAACCCGTTCGTGCCGACGGGAGTGTGGCGCAGTACGCCCCTCAGCTGGCCCTCGACCACCCGTTCCGTGCCGTCCGGCAGGGCCAGGGCGGCGGCGCATGCGAAGTGGGCGCCCCGGTGTGTGTCGTCGATGTCGGAGAGCTGGGCCAGGAGCAGTTCCAGGTTCGCGCGGTCGTCCCCGTGGCGTCCCGCCCAGCGGGCGGAGAAGATGCCGGGGGCGCCGCTCAGGACGTCGACGCAGAGGCCGGAGTCGTCGGCGACGGCCGGGAGGCCCGTGGCCTGAGCCAGGGCGTGGGCCTTCAACAAGGCGTTCTCGGCGAAGGTGACGCCGGTTTCCTTGACGTCGGGGATGTCGGGGTAGGCGTCCGCGCCGACGAGGTCGTGGGTGAGACCTGCGTCGGCGAGGATCGCCTTCAGCTCGGTGATCTTTCCGGCGTTGCGGGTGGCGAGGATCAGGCGGGTCATGGTCCTCAGTATCCCAAGCCGGTATCCCCGAGCCGCCGGGCGGCTCCTACGGCGTGCAGACCTTCGTCAGCTCTCCCGCCGCGTCCGTCACCGGGCTGATGTCGGGGGTGCTGTCGCCGTTCTTGACGGCCGTACGGACGTTTCCGACGGCCTTGTTGAGGTCGTCGACCGCCGTGTTGACGTCGGCGTTGTCGGTCTTGTCGCCGATCTTGTCGAGGTTCTTCTCTATCGCGTTGAGGGACTCGTCGGTCTGCGTCGGGTCGTTCGCCGCGTTCTCGACGGCCTGCTGGAGGTCGGTGACGCTGTCGGCGATCGAGTCGGCGGTCTGGACGCAGTCGAGCGCCTTGTTGACCGCGTCGCAGCCGACGGCCGCCGGCAGGGCGACGAGTGCGGTGACGACGGCGATTGCGGCGGTACGGCGACGATGGCGGTGGCGCGCGGCCATGGAACGGTCCCTCCCCGTGGACATGGTGTGGCCGACCCGTGGCACGGGCGGCTCGACCCGTGGTGCGGTCGGCTCGGCCCGTGACGTGGTCGGCGGGCGCACGGCTGGACCGTACGCCCGTACCCCTATAGAACGCGAAGGGTTAACCGGCGGTTGCCTCAAGGGCCGCGCGCTGGATGGCCGCGAGTTCGTCGCAGCCGGTGACGGCGAGGTCGAGGAGTGCGTTGAGCTCCTTGCGGTCGAAGGGCTCCGCCTCCGCCGTGCCCTGGACCTCGACGAAGCGGCCGTCGCCGGTGCAGACGACGTTCATGTCGGTGTCGGCCTTCACGTCCTCCTCGTAGCAGAGGTCCAGGAGCGGGACTCCGCCGACGATTCCTACGGAGACGGCGCTCACCGTGCCGGTCAGCGGCTGCCGGCCCGCCTTCACCAGCTTCTTGCCCTGGGCCCAGGTGACGGCGTCGGCGAGCGCGACGTACGCGCCGGTGATCGCGGCCGTGCGCGTACCGCCGTCGGCCTGGAGGACGTCGCAGTCGAGGACGATGGTGTTCTCGCCGAGCGCCTTGTAGTCGATGACGGCGCGCAGCGAGCGGCCAATGAGGCGGCTGATCTCGTGCGTGCGGCCGCCGATCTTGCCGCGGACCGACTCACGGTCTCCGCGGGTGTTGGTGGCGCGGGGAAGCATGGAGTACTCGGCGGTGACCCAGCCCTCGCCGCTGCCCTTGCGCCAGCGCGGGACGCCTTCGGTGACGGAGGCGGTGCAGAAGACCTTGGTGTCGCCGAAGGAGACGAGGACGGAGCCCTCGGCGTGCTTGCTCCAGCCACGCTGGATGGTGATGGGGCGCAGCTGTTCGGGGGTGCGGCCGTCGATTCGAGACATGGCGATGAGCCTAGCCGTATACGGGTGAAGGGCTGCCGCCGGTTACGGAAGCAGCCCCTCAGGGGTGAGGCAGGGCTCTGCGGAGCCCTGGCGCTCACATCATGTCTTCGATCTCGCCCGCGATCGGGTCCGCGTCGGTGCCGATGACGACCTGGATCGCGGTGCCCATCTTGACGACGCCGTGGGCGCCGGCGGCCTTCAGGGCGGCCTCGTCGACCTTGCTGGCGTCGTGGACCTCGGTGCGGAGGCGGGTGATGCAGCCCTCGACCTCTTCGATGTTGTCGATGCCGCCGAGCCCGGCGACGATCTTCTCAGCCTTGGTGGCCATGTCCTACTCCCTGATCCGAACCGCTTTGTCGCAGTAACCCACAGTTGGCCCATCTTTGCGAGCGGTCATGTCGTACGTGCCGAATGATGGCGATCACGACAGGACGACCGGTCGCCAACTGGTCTACACCAGTTGGCGGGCCGTCGCCAAACCGGCCCGCCCGGAGGACGCCCATGAGTGCCGACAGCGCCGCCGCGCCCGCGAGGGTCCGCTGGAACAACCTGTTCCAGGGCCTGCAGAAGATGGGGCGCAGCCTTCAGCTCCCCATCGCGGTGCTGCCGGCGGCGGGCATCCTCAACCGGCTCGGCCAGCCGGATGTGTTCGGGCCGGACGGGCTCGGCTGGGACAGCCTCTCCAAGGTGATGAAGGGGGCCGGCGGCGCCCTGCTGGACGGCGAGCTCGGGCTGCCGCTGCTGTTCTGCGTGGGTGTGTCCATCGGCATGGCGAAGAAGGCGGACGGGTCGACGGCGCTCGCGGCGGTCGCGGGGTTCCTCGTCTACCTCGGCGTGCTGCACCAGTTCCCGGAGAAGTGCGCGCAGCAGGCGAAGGTCATCCAGAACATCGGCTGCCAGGCGCCCGACCAGTCCGTGGTGGGGTTCACGTACCAGAACCCGGGTGTCTTCGGCGGCATCATCATGGGGCTGCTGACCGCGTACTTCTGGCAGCGCTTCCACCGTACGAAGCTGGTGGACTGGCTCGGCTTCTTCAATGGGCGCCGGCTGGTGCCGATCATCATGTCGTTCGTGGCCATCGTGTTCGCCGTGCTGTGTCTGTGGGTCTGGCCGCCGATCGGTGACGGTCTGGAGACCTTCAGCGACTGGCTGGTGAGTCTGGGCTCGTGGGGTGCGGGTGTCTTCGGGGTGGCCAACCGGGCGTTGCTGGTGATCGGCCTGCACCAGTTCCTGAACGTGCCCATCTGGTTCCAGTTCGGCAGCTTCACCAAGCCGGACGGTCAGGTCGTGCACGGTGACATCAACATGTTCCTGGCGGGTGACCCGAACGCGGGGCAGTTCACCTCCGGGTTCTTCCCCATCATGATGTTCGCGCTGCCGGCCGCCGCGCTGGCGATGGCGCACTGTGCGAAGCCCCATCGCCGCAAGGAGGTGGGCGGCATGATGCTCTCCGTCGCACTGACCTCGTTCGTCACGGGCATCACCGAACCGATCGAGTACTCCTTCCTGTTCATCGCGCCGGTGCTGTACGTGATCCACGCGGTCCTCACCGGCGTTTCCATGGCGGTGACTTGGGGGCTCGGTGTGCATGACGGCTTCAGTTTCTCGGCGGGTCTGATCGACTACGTCATCAACTGGAACCTGGCGACCAAGCCCTGGGCGATCATCCCGATCGGGTTGTGCTTCGCGGTCGTGTACTACGTGATCTTCCGCTTCGCGATCACCAAGTTCGACCTCAAGACTCCGGGGCGGGAGCCGGAGGACGAGGTGGAGGACATCACCAAGGCGTAAGCCCTGCGGCTCCCGTCTTCACGAAGGGCCCTCGGACCATCCGGTCCGGGGGCCCTTCGTCACGACTGCAACCACTTCCGTCCTCTTCTTCCGGCTATGGCCGAGCCCACAGAATTCGCGGGTTCCTTATCCCACCTTCACCGTGCTACAACAGGTCTACACCACTGAGTGGTGTAGACCACGCCGTCCCCCAAACCCCCCTGTCCCCCTGGGGGCGGCGCCTTGCCCTCCCCCAGCCTCCGGCCGGGGGGATCCCCTGGAGGAAGTTGTGTCCACGGCCAGCGCCGCTCCCGCGGCCGACAGCAAGAAGAAGGGCGCCGGCGCCATGGCTGTGCTGCAGCGCATCGGCCGCAGCCTGATGCTGCCGGTCGCCGTGCTGCCCGCCGCCGCGCTCCTGGTGCGCCTCGGCAACACCGACATGCTCGGTCGCCCGTCCTTCCCCACGTTCCTCACCAAGATCGCGGGCTTCATGGCCGCCGGCGGCAACGCGATCCTCGACAATATGGCGCTGCTGTTCGCCGTGGGCATCGCGATCGGCTTCGCGAAGAAGTCGGACGGCTCGACCGCCCTCGCGGGCGTGGTCGGCTACCTGGTCTTCAAGAACGTGCTCGCCACCTTCACCGACAAGAACCTGCCGAAGGTGGCCACGGCCGTCGACGGCAAGGTCGTCATGGTGGACGCGCCGGTGGACGCCAAGGTCCTGGGCGGCGTGGTGATGGGCATCGTGGTCGCGCTGATCTACCAGCGCTTCTACCGCACCAAGCTGCCCGACTGGGCGGGCTTCTTCGGCGGCCGCCGGCTCGTCCCGATCCTCTCCGCCTTCGCGGGCCTGCTGATCGGCATCGTCTTCGGCTACATCTGGCCGGTCCTCGGTGCGGGTCTGCACAACTTCGGTGAGTGGCTGGTCGGTTCGGGCGCCGTCGGCGCGGGCATCTTCGGTGTCGCCAACCGTGCGCTGATCCCGATCGGCATGCACCACCTGCTGAACTCCTTCCCCTGGCTCCAGGCGGGCGAGTACCACGGCAAGAGCGGCGACATCTCCCGCTTCCTGGCCGGCGACCCGACGGCCGGACAGTTCATGACCGGCTTCTTCCCGATCATGATGTTCGCGCTCCCGGCCGCCTGCCTCGCGATCGTGCACTGCGCCCACCCCGAGCGCCGCAAGGTCGTCGGCGGCATGATGTTCTCGCTCGCGCTGACCTCGTTCGTCACGGGCGTCACCGAGCCGATCGAGTTCACCTTCATGTTCATCGCGCCGGTGCTGTACG
This sequence comes from Streptomyces sp. NBC_00775, assembly GCF_036347135.1. Lineage (NCBI taxonomy): Bacteria > Bacillati > Actinomycetota > Actinomycetes > Kitasatosporales > Streptomycetaceae > Streptomyces > Streptomyces sp. NBC_00775. Next base: position 6,721,148 of record NZ_CP108938.1, on the reverse strand, counting down.
CGATCCACGCGCTGCTCACCGGTGTCTCCATGGCGCTGACCTGGGCGCTCGGCATGAAGGACGGCTTCGGCTTCTCGGCCGGCGCGGTCGACTTCGGCCTGAACTTCGGCATCGCGACCAACCCGTTGGGCCTGATCCTGGTGGGCCTGTGCTTCGCGGCGGTCTACTACGTCGTCTTCCGCTTCGCGATCACCAAGTGGAACCTGCCGACGCCGGGCCGCGAGTCCGACGAGGAACTGGCGGAGCTGCTGAAGGCCGAGGCGAAGTAGGCCGCAGGGAAAGACACTTCACCACTCGACTCACCGCTCGACTCACCACTCGACGCGACGAGACATTCCCCGGACCGTATGACGGTCCGGGGAATTCGGCGTACCTGAGACGAAAGAACTCGCGCCGCCCGAAGCGCAGTCCAAAACCTCTCCCGGGGTTCCAGAATTTTCGAGGTCTTGACGGTGAGGATGATCACCCACCGGTTGACCTTGATCACCCCTCTCCCCACCTCATACGGTCTAGACCACAGCCGGAAACGGCCACGACCAACACAGTGGGGAAATTCGATGAGCCTTCAGACTCTTCGTGACATGCAGTTCACCGCTCTCACCGACGAGGAGGCGGCTGCCGCCTCCGGTGAGGGCAAGCCGAGCCGCGCGCAGTGCGAGTGGATTTTCGCCCAGATCGGCAATCCGCTTTCCTGCAGCTACGGGGACTACTACAAGCTCTGGAAGTCGCTGGGCTGCGACAAGCTGTAGTAGGTATCGGCGCCCGCCCCTCCCGGGGCGGGCGCTTTCTTTCGCTCGGTCGGGGGAGACCTTCGTTGAAGTGGCAGAGATTCCACACCCATCAGTCGGGGGACACCGACTGCGGTCCCGCATCCGTCCGCACGGTGCTGCTGCGGCACGGGGCTCGGGTCGACGCGGCGATCCTGCGTGAGTCCGTCGGACTGGGCGAACGCGGCTCGAACCTCCTCCGGCTCCGCGACGTCCTGGCCGGCTACGGCGTCGACAGCGCGCTTCTGCGACTGGACGCCGACCAGTTGGGGCAGGCCCTGCGCGTGGCGGGGCCGGCGATCGTCCTGCTGGACGAAGACGGGGGCTCTCGGCACTTCGTCGTCGTGCACGAGGTCACCGAAGGCGGTGACTTCGTCGTCAGCGACCCCTTGCTGCACCGTCCGATGCGCATCGCCGCCGAGACGCTGGCCGCGGTGTTCCACGGCGAGGCCCTGGTCACCGACCGGCCGGCCGCGCGACGGACGCCGGCCGCACGCATCCGTCGGCCGCGTGCGCAGCAGTTCCTCCGGCAGACGGTGCGTGAGCACTGGGGACATCTGGCCCTGATCCTCACGACGACCGCGATCGTCGCCGGGGTGGCCCTGCTGAACAGCCTGTTCGTGCAGATGGCGGTGGACCGCGTCATGCGGGACGGCTCCGGACGCGAACTCGCTCTCATGTCCGGCGAGTTCATCGCCGTGGCGCTGTCGGCCGCAGCGGTCCAGTATCTGCGGGGCCGCGCCGTCGTCGCGCTGAGCCAGTCGCTGCAACGACGACTGTCGGAAAGCTATCTGCACAAACTCCTCCGGCTTCCCGCCCCGTATTTCAAGAGCCGACGGGCCGGCGATCTGGTGAGCCGGCTCGACGATGTGCAGGAAATCCAGGGACTGGTCACCGCGGCCGCGGTCCGAGCGGCCATCGACATCGGTGTCGTCCTGTCCATCGGGATCTATCTTCTCGCGGCGAGCCCGATCCTTTTCCTGGTCCTCCTGCCTCCCGCAGCGATCAACCTGCTCAGCTCGTTCCTCCTTTATCCGCACATCCGGAATGCCGCGGAGGAAGCACTTCAGCGCGACGCCACCCTGAAGTCGGAGACCCTCACCATTCTGCAGGGGCACAGCGAACTGATCGGTTACGGAAAACGTGAATTCGCCTTCGACCGGATGGCGCGGGCACTGCGGCGCAGGGTCGCATCGGAGACACGCTTGGGGCGCCTGGAGAATCTCAACTCCGTTATCAAGGCGGGCAACCAGGGCGTTTTCACGATCGTGGTCGCCTGGGCGGGGCTGACACAAATGCTCTCCGGCTCACTCACCGTCGGTCAGGTCTTCGGCTTTCTGACCATGTCCGGCTACTTTCTCGGCTCCATGGACTCCGTCGCCTCCCTCCAGGTCACCGTCCAGCGCACCTCGGCCGCCCTCGGCCGCTATCGGGACGTGGTCCTCCAGCGGGACGACGCCCGTCAGGAACTGCCGGAGTCGGAAGCGCAGACACCGCTCGAACCGGCCGACCTCTCCGTCAGATCGCTGCGTTTCTCCTACGAGGGCTCCGGGCGCGACGCGCTCGCGGACTGCGACCTCGATGTCCCCCACGGCACGAGCGTGCTGCTGCGGGGCGCGAACGGATCGGGGAAGAGCACCCTGCTCGCCCTCCTGGCCGGGACGCACTCCGGCTATCGCGGGAACATCACCCTGGGCGGCGCCGAAGTCAGCCGGATCCGCGAGTCCGAGCTGCGCCGCCGCGTCCTCTACGTACCGGAGAACCCGGTACTGCTGACCGCGTCCCTGCGCGAGAACCTGACACTCGGCGTCCCCCACGACGAGGCCGACATCATCGAGGCCTGCCGCGTCGCCTGTTTCCTGGAAGTCCTCGAAACCCTCCCCGAAGGGCTCGACGAACCCGTACGGGACACGGGTGCGGGCCTGTCGCGGGGGCAGATCCAACGGCTCTCGATAGCCCGCGCCGTGCTGCACGCCCCGCAGGTCTATCTCTTCGACGAGTCGTTCAGCGGCATCGACCGCGAGACCTTCACCCGCGTCTGGGGTCACCTCCGAACCGTGAAGGGGACCAAGATCGTGGTCTCGCACGGCCATGTCCAGGACGTCACGTTCGACCTGAGCCACTCCATCGACTGAGCACGCACCAACTGAGCACGCATCGCCCGAGTACGAACCGATCCGAGCACGCACCGACCGAACTCGACCAGAAAGACCTCGCCACACGATGAAGTTCGCGGAACTGCTGGATCTCGCCCGCACACCCGACGGCCTCCCCCCGTCCCGGCTCGCGTCCGATCTGGCCCTGGTCACCACCGTGTCGATGGACCTGGCGGCGGCGCGGCTCCCTTCGCCGGACCCGGTCGAACTGGCGGCGCGCTATGAACGCCACCGCCCCGCACCGGTCACCGCCGCGGTCCTCACCCGTGACGAGGAGGACGGCATCGCGCGCTGCCTCACGGCACTCGCCCAGGACATCGACCACTGCCTGCTGATCGACTCCGGGTCCACCGACGCCACGGTGGAGCGGGCCCGCGCGGCCCTCGGTGACGTGCGGGTGCTGTCCGCGCCGTGGGTCGACGACTTCTCCCACCACCGGAATCTCGCCCTTCAGCACATCACGGAGGGCTGGATCGTCTACGTGGACGCGGACGAGGTCCTCCGGCCGGAGCACGCGGGCAGATTCAGGCGTGCCCTCGGCCTCCTCGACTTCCTCCTGCCGGCCGCCGACTTCGTCGTGTCCCCCGCCATCGTCGACGTCGAGGGGCCGACGTACACCAACACCCAACGCGTCCTTCGGGCCGGTGGCCCCTTCCGCTTCCGGGGGCGGGTTCACGAACATCCCTACGACGACGCGGGCAACGCCCCGGCCCGCGTCCAGATCGACGCCCGCCTCGACCATTCGGGATACCTGCCGGAGGTGATCGAGAAGCGCGGAAAGCGGGATCTGTACGGCAGGTTGAGCCGGCTGTGCCGCGACGAGGAGCCGGACAACCCGAAGTGGGTCTACTACGAGGTGCGCGACACCGTGGACTACCGGACGGCGTCCGGGGAGGAGCTGATGACTTCCTTCGCCCGGGTGGAGGCGACCGTCGCCGAGCCGGTGGCCGGGGCACCCGACTACCGGGCGGAGCGCATCGTCGACGCGTGGATCCTGCTGTGCGAGCTGGCCCTCCGCTTCGGCGGGGCGGACCACATCGTGCGGTACGCCGCCCGGCTCGCCGAGGCCGGACGGACGGTGGAAGCCACGTACTACCGCACCGTCATGGAGTCCAGCCGGCTCCTCGGCCGTCTCTCCGCACTCGTCGACGCGGTCGCCGCGGTCGAGCCGGACGAGGAGCCGGGCAACAGCCATCTCATGGCCAGGCTGTTCGAACTCCAGTCGACGCTCGCCCTCGCCAGCGGCAGATACGAGACGGTCGCACCCGCCTACCGCAAGGCCGTCGCCCGCGGTGCCGGGGAGAGCGTGACCGAGGACTTCGAGATGCTGGCGCGTGTACTGCCCGGCGTACGGGACAGCGCCCGATAGGGGCCCCGGCGGCGCGAAGGCCCCCGGAACCGATGGGTTCCGGGGGCCTTGTCCTGCGTACGGGCTCTAGATCTCGTACGACAGCCGGGGCATCGCCAGTTCCGCCGGACCCGCGTACACCGCACGCGCGTCCTCCAGGTTGATCTGGGGGTCCGTCCACGGCGGGATGTGGGTGAGCAGGAGGCGGCGGGCGCCGGCGCGGGTGGCGGTCTCGCCTGCCTCGCGGCCGTTGAGGTGGAGGTCGGGGATGTTCTCCTTGCCATGGGTGAACGCCGCCTCGCACAGGAACAGGTCCGTGTCGCGGGCGAGTTCGTCCAGGGCCTCGGTCACGCCCGTGTCCCCGGAGTACGTGAGGGACCTGCCCTCGTGCTCCACTCGGATGCCGTACGCCTCCACGGGGTGGCGCACCCGCTCCGTGTGCACGGTGAACGGGCCGATGTCGAACGTGCCCGGCTTGACGGTGTGAAAGTCGAAGACCTCGCTCATCGAGGAGGCGGACGGCGTGTCGGCGTACGCGGTGGTCAGGCGCTGTTCGGTGCCCTCGGGGCCGTAGACCGGGATGGGGGCGCAGCGGCCGCCGTCATGGCGGTAGTAGCGCGCGACGAAGTACGCGCACATGTCGATGCAGTGGTCGGCGTGCAGATGGCTGAGGAAGATCGCGTCGAGGTCGTAGAGACCGCAGTGGCGCTGCAGCTCGCCAAGGGCACCGTTGCCCATGTCGAGAAGCAGCCGGAAGCCGTCGGCCTCTACGAGGTAGCTCGAACAGGCCGATTCCGCGGACGGGAACGACCCCGAGCAGCCGACGACGGTGAGCTTCATATGAGCTGGAACCTCCGCGCTGGCAGGAAGTGCAGAGAGTAGATGCGGGGTGCAGATACTCGGATGCAGATACGGGAACGGGGGTCGTGCGGTCCGTCGAGCGTAAGGCGCAAAAGGGCCGGTCGCTCCTCCGCCAGGGGCCGTTGTGGGCGAACTCACCTGTGCTGTCACCGGTTCGGATGGACATGAGGTGGGCCGGACCCGCGCGGGTCCTTCGGGGCGGGGGGCGAGCGGGGATACGCGCCGGTACCTTCTTCGGTATGGACACGTCCTGGTGGCTCGCGCTCGCGGCGGTGGTGCTGCTCGCGCTGGTCGCGACGCTGGTGGACGGCTGGGGGCGCCGTGGGCGCCGGCCGGCTGGGCGTACGCGTCCGCCGGGGCGGGCGGGTGGGCGTCGGCGGGGGGCGCCGCGGCCTCGCCCCGCGGAGATCTGGTGGGCGAACGTGCCCTACGAGGACGGGCCCGGGGGTAAGGACCGGCCGTGTCTGGTGCTCGCGGTGCGGGGGGATCGGGTGACCGTCGCGAAGATCACCAGCAAGTACCACGATGAGCGGGCCGGGGTGATTCCGCTGCCGCCGGGTGCCGTGGGGGATGCCCACGGGCGGGCCAGCTTCCTTGAGACGGACGAACTGCGGGTGATGCCCGTGTGGGACTTCCGGCGGAGGGTGGGCGTGGTGGACCCGGTGCTGTGGGACCAGGTCCGCTACCTGGCGGGCTGAGCCCCCAGACCCCCGCTAAAAGATTGCGCAGTTCCCCGCGCCCCTTTTAGGGGCGCGGGGAACTGCGCAATCTTTTGCACCAGCCCCCACCCACCCGCACCCGACACACAACCGAACGCGAAGGAAAGGCCGCTGGAGCCCTTACGCCCAGAGCTGGCCCTGCAGAGTCTCGATCGCTGCCTCTGTCGTCGTGGCGGTGTAGACGCCCGTCGAGAGGTACTTCCACCCGCCGTCGGCGACGATGAAGACGATGTCGGCGGGCTCGCCCGACTTGACGGCCTTGTTGCCGACACCGATCGCGGCGTGCAGCGCGGCCCCGGTGGACACCCCCGCGAAGATGCCCTCCTGCTGGAGGAGCTCCCGGGTCCGGGTCACCGCGTCCGCGGAGCCGACCGAGAAGCGGCTGGTGAGGACCGACGCGTCGTACAGCTCGGGCACGAAGCCCTCGTCGAGGTTGCGCAGGCCGTACACCAGGTCGTCGTAGCGCGGCTCGGCGGCGACGATCTTGATGTCGGGCTTGTTCTCGCGGAGGAAGCGGCCGACGCCCATCAGCGTCCCCGTCGTCCCCAGCCCGGCCACGAAGTGCGTGATCGAAGGGAGGTCGGCGAGGATCTCGGGCCCGGTCGTCGCGTAGTGCGCGCCCGCGTTGTCCGGGTTGCCGTACTGGTAGAGCATCACCCAGTCGGGATGCTCGGCCGACAGTTCCTTGGCGACCCGTACGGCGGTGTTGGAGCCACCGGCGGCGGGGCTGGAGATGATCTCGGCACCCCACATGCCCAGCAGGTCACGGCGTTCGTGCGAGGTGTTCTCGGGCATCACGCAGACCATGCGGTAGCCCTTGAGCTTCGCGGCCATGGCCAGGGAGATGCCGGTGTTGCCGGAGGTGGGCTCCAGGATCGTGCAGCCCGGCGTCAGCCGGCCGTCCTTCTCCGCCTGTTCGATCATGTGGAGGGCCGGGCGGTCCTTGACCGAACCCGTCGGGTTGCGGTCCTCCAGCTTCGCCCAGATGCGGACGTCCGCGGACGGCGACAGCCGCGGCAGGCGCACCAGAGGGGTGTTGCCCACCGCGGCGAGCGGGGAGTCGTAGCGCATGAGGGGTCAGCAGCCGATCAGAACATGCCGCCGGCGACGGCCGGCAGGATCGTGACGCTGTCGCCGTCGGTCAGCTTGGTGTTGATGCCGTCGAGGAAGCGGACGTCCTCGTCGTTCAGGTAGACGTTGACGAAGCGGCGCAGCTCGCCGTTGTCCACGATGCGGGCCTGGATGCCCGCGTGCCGGGTCTCGAGGTCGGCGAAGAGCTCGGCGAGGGTCGCGCCGCCGCCCTCGACGGCCTTCTCGCCACCGGTGTAGGTGCGGAGGATGGTGGGGATGCGGACCTCGATGGCCATGGTTGCGGGCTCCTGTCGGGAGGAAAGTCAGGTCGGTGGGCGCGCGGCAGCGCGGTGGAGCGGGAAAGCAAGGGGTACGCCGGGTGCGTAGCCGCGGCTCACGGCCGTACGGCGGCGGCAGTCAGCGCGTACAGATGGCGCTCTGCAGCCTGCACAGGTCGACGTGCAGCCGCGCCACGAGCAGCATGCCCGGCGTCTTGTCGCTCACGTCGTGGGAAACCATGGGCTCATCGTATCGATTCCCGGTCCGGGTCCCGGAGTGTGATCTCGCATACCGGACACTTTTCAACCGGTGGGTGAGATCGGCAGGCGGGTGAGCGGCTCAGTACGCGTGTCTGCGGCTCAGTACGCGTGCCCGCGGCTCAGTACGTCTCCACGACCTTGATCTCCTCCTCCGTCACGTCGCCCTCCACGATCCGGTAGGAGCGGAACTGGAACGGGCCCGCGTCGTCCGTGTCCGCCGTGGAGACGAGGACGTAGTGCGCGCCCGGCTCGTTGGCGTACGAGAGGTCCGTGCGGGACGGGTACGCCTCGGTCGCCGTGTGGGAGTGGTAGATGATCACCGGCTCCTCGTCGCGGTCGTCCATCTCGCGGTAAAGCTTCAGCAGGTCGCCGGAGTCGAACTCGTAGAACGTGGGCGAGCGGGCGGCGTTGAGCATCGGGATGAACCGCTCGGGGCGGCCGGTGCCCACCGGGCCCGCGACGACGCCGCACGCCTCGTCGGGGTGGTCCTGGCGCGCGTGCGCGACGATCTGGTCGAAGAGGGCCTGGGTGATGGTCAGCATGTTCGTCAGGATAAGCAAAAGGCCTGCCCCGTACCGAAGGGTGGTACGGGGCAGCCCGCATGGTGAGCCGCTCAAAGAGCCCGGATGCTCACCGGATGCTCAGCCGACCTTCTCGAACTCCGGCTCGCGGCCCTCGCGACCTTCACGGCCCTCGGTGACCTGCGGGTTCCGGGCCTTCAGGATCGCCCAGCCGATGGCCAGGGCGGCGGCCCAGACGGCCATCACGTAGAGACAGACGCGGGAGTCGGGGTCGTACGCGATGAGGCCGGTGACGAAGAGCAGGAACACCACGGCGATCCAGCTGCACTTCGCGCCGCCCGGGGCCGGGAAGGAGGACGCGGGCAGCTGGCCCGCGTCGACCGCGCGGCGGTACAGGATGTGGCTGACCAGGATCATCAGCCAGGTCCAGATACCGGCCGCGGTGGCCACCGAGGTGACGTAGCCGAAGGCCTTCTCCGGGACGATGTAGTTCAGGACCACGCCGATGCCCATGAAGAGGACCGAGACGGTGATGCCGAGCGCCGGGGTCTTGCTGGCCGACAGCTTGCTGAAGGCGCGCGGGGCCTCGCCGCTCTCGGCGAGGTTGCGCAGCATGCGGCCCGTGGAGTACATGCCCGAGTTGCAGGAGGACAGGGCGGCGGTGAGGACGACGAAGTTGACGATGCCCGCGCCCGCCGGGATGCCGATCATCGCGAAGGCCTTCACGAACGGGCTCACGCCCGGCGCGAACTCGGTCCACTTCACGACGCAGAGGATGACCGTGAGGGCACCGACGTAGAACAGCGCGATGCGCCAGGGCAGGGTGTTGATCGCCTTGGGGAGGGTCTTCTCGGGGTTCTCCGACTCGCCCGCCGTGACACCGACCAGCTCGACGGCCAGGTACGCGAACATCACGCCCTGCAGGGTCATCAGGGAGGAGCCGATGCCCTTGGGGAAGAAGCCGTCGAACTCCCAGAGGTTGGAGACCGCGGCGGTGTCGCCGGCCGAGCTGAAGCCGAAGGTGAGCACGCCCAGGCCGATCACGATCATGCCGATGAGGGCGGTGACCTTGATCATCGAGGCCCAGAACTCGATCTCGCCGAACACCTTCACCGAGATCAGGTTGGCGACGAAGAGAACGACCAGGAAGACCAGGGCCGACACCCACTGCGGGATCGCCGGGAACCAGTAGTGGACGTAGATCGCGGCGGCGGTCAGTTCCGCCATGCCGGTGACCACCCACATCAGCCAGTACGTCCAGCCGGTGAAGTAGCCGAAGAACGGGCCGAGGAACTCGCGGGAGTACTCCGCGAAGGAGCCCGAGACCGGGCGGTAGAGCAGGAGCTCGCCGAGCGCCCGCATGATGAAGAAGATGATCACGCCTGCGAGGGCGTACATCAGGATGAGGCTCGGTCCCGCCTTGGCGATGTTCGCCCCGGCGTTCAGGAAGAGGCCCACGCCGATGGCGCCGCCGATCGCGATCATCTGGACCTGACGGCTGCCGAGCCCGCGCTCGTACCCCTCTTCGGGGGCGTCGCCGTTCACGGCCTCACTGCCGGCACGGCCCTGATCGTGCTTACCGACCTGCGACGAGGTCATGTGTGGTGCGCCTTTCTCCATGCCGATCCGAGCCAGTCCCTTGGCTTCGGATCGGTTTCCGATCCCCCCGGATAGGTGGAGCTGTGCCTGGCCGGCGATCCGCCGGCTCGGTGGCGCACCCGACCGGACATGGGTGGTGTCGGTCGGGCGGTCGTGAAGATCTATCACGGCCGCGACCGGGCACGGCGGTGGCCGATGTAAGGCACACCACAGGAAGAACCGGACAAACGACTGCCTAGGCGCGCACAACAGGCCGCAGTGGTGACAGGATCGTTATCCGGATTTGAGCGTCCGCTGAGCGAACACCTGATCGGGACGAGTCAGAACATAAGGGTTTCGACGAGGGTCTCCTGGAGCCCGCCCAGCCACAGATACGCCATCACCATCGGCTTGCGCGGGTCCTCGTCCGGAAGCCGGTAGAGGAGGTCGGTGTCCTCCTCGTCGACGACGTCGAGCCGGGAGCCGATCGCCAGGCGCAGGTCGTTCAGGGCGCGCAGCCACTGCTCGGACTCCTCGGCGGAGAGCTTGAGGACGGCGCCGCCGTCACCCCCCGTGGTGAGCGCGTCGAGGGAGCGGATCACCGTGAGGGCGTATCCGCGCTTGGCCGCGCGCAGGTCGTTCTCGGTGAAGCGGCGGAACTCCGCGGAGTGCGCGCGCTGCTCCTCGACCTGCTCGGCCGAGGTGGCCTCGACGTCGGGGCCGCTGTACGCGTCGGGGAACAGGCGCTTGAGCACGGGGTCGGTGGGCGGCTCGCTGGGGCCCTCCGCGAACAGCTCGGCGAGCGGATCGTCGGGGGCGTTCTCCGCGGGGCCGGGACCGATGAGCTCCAGGAGCTGGACGGCGAGGGAGCGGATGATGGAGATCTCGACCTCGTCGAGCGCGACGGCCGCGCCGCCACCGGGGATCGGTTCGAAGTGTCCTGGCATGGGAGTGAGTTCGCTACTTCCGGTCCTGCGCCTGAGCGTGCGGGCTGTACGGGCTGGGCGGACTGTACGGACGGTGCGGGCTATTTCCGGTCCTGCTGGAGGGTGGCCCACAGACCGTAGCCGTGCATGGCCTGTACGTCGCGCTCCATCTCCTCGCGCGAGCCACTGGAGACGACCGCCCGGCCCTTGTGGTGGACGTCCATCATGAGCTTGGTGGCCTTGTCCTTGGTGTAGCCGAAGTACGTCTGGAAGACATACGTCACGTAGCTCATGAGGTTGACCGGGTCGTTGTGAACGATCGTCACCCAGGGAACGTCGGGCTCGGGTACGGCGAAGACCTCCTCCGCCGACTCGGTCTTCTCGATCTCTAGGGGTGCGGGAGCCGTCACACCGCCCATGCTGCCACCAGAGGGGGGCACCCGCACAAATGGACCCCCCGAAAACCGTACGGTCTCCGGAAACCGGACCCACAAATCGTCAAGGTGACGAGATGGGGGGTACGATCCCGTCATGAACACAGCGGACCTCGGGCTGCCGGTGGATGTTCCCTCGACGGCGCTCTTCACGGACCAGTACGAGCTGACGATGCTGCAGGCGGCGCTGGCCGCGGGGACCGCCGAGCGGCGCTCGGTCTTCGAGGTCTTCACGCGGCGGCTGCCCGACGGGCGTAGGTACGGCGTCGTGGCGGGCACCGGGCGCGTGCTCGACGCCGTCGAGAACTTCCGTTTCGACGCGGACGTCCTCGGCTTTCTGCGGGAGCGGAGGATCGTGGACGAGCCGACCCTGGAGTGGCTCGCCTCGTACCGCTTCAGCGGCGATGTGTGGGGCTATCCCGAGGGCGAGGTGTACTTCCCGGGCTCGCCGATCCTGCGGGTCGAGGGCTCCTTCGCGGAGTGCGTGCTCCTGGAGACGGTGATCCTCTCCATCCTCAACCACGATTCCGCCATCGCGGCGGCCGCCTCCCGGATGGCCTCCGCCGCCGGTGACCGGCCGCTGATCGAGATGGGCGCCCGGCGGACGCACGAGCTGGCCGCCGTGGCCGCCTCGCGGGCCGCCTACGTCGGCGGGTTCACCACGACCTCCGACCTGGCCGCCGGGTTCCGGTACGGGATTCCCACCGTCGGCACCTCCGCGCACGCCTTCACCCTGCTGCACGACCACGAGCGGGACGCCTTCCAGGCCCAGGTGAACTCGCTCGGCCGGGGCACGACGCTGCTCGTGGACACGTACGACGTCGCCGAGGCGGTACAGATGGCCGTCGAGGTCGCGGGGACCGAGCTGGGCGCGGTGCGCATCGACTCCGGTGACCTGCTGCTCGTCGCGCACCGGGTGCGCCAGCAGCTGGACGAGCTGGGCGCGGCCAGGACGAAGATCATCGTGACCTCCGACCTGGACGAGTACGCCATCGCCTCGCTGGCGGCGGCGCCCGTGGACGCGTACGGCGTCGGCACCCAGCTGGTGACGGGATCCGGCCATCCCACCTGCTCCATGGTCTACAAGCTGGTCGCCCGCGCCGAGTCGGCGGACCCGAAGGCCCCGCTGGCGCCCGTGGCGAAGAAGTCCTCCGGCGGCAAGACGTCCATCGGCGGGCGCAAGTGGGCCGCGCGGCGCCTGGACGAGCAGGGCATCGCCGAGGCCGAGGTGATCGGCACCGGGCCGGTGCCGGGTGAGCTGGCCGACCGGCAGCTCCTGGTCGAGCTGATCAAGGGCGGGCAGGTCGTCGCCCGCGAGCCCCTCGACGTCGTACGGGACCGGCACGCGGCGGCCCGCGCCAATCTGCCGCTGTCGGCGACGCAGCTGTCGCGCGGGGAGCCGGTGCTTCCCACGGAGTACATCTGAGTTGCCGGAGGTGAGCGGGGCGTGTGTGGCGCCGCGCATGAACCTCCGGTGAGCGGGAATGCAACGGCAGCGTGCCCGCACGGCTCGCGGAAGCCGGATACCCCCTCCCGCAGCGCACGTGAAGTCTCTAGGCTCGGTAGTTCATACATACGGCCGGGCCCGCACCCCTCCCCACCGAACCGCTGCCGAGCCGAAGGACACCGACCATGCGCCGCGCCTTGATCGTCGTAGACGTGCAGAACGATTTCTGCGAGGGCGGCAGCCTCGCGGTGGCCGGGGGTGCCGATGTGGCCGCCGCCATCACGGAGCTGATCGGGCAGGCCCCCGCCGGCTACCGCCATGTCGTCGCGACCCGCGACCTCCACATCGCCCCCGGCGGCCACTTCGCCGACAACCCCGACTTCGTCCACTCCTGGCCCGCGCACTGCGTGGCCGGCACGGAGGGGGTGGGCTTCCACCCGAACTTCGCCCCGGTCGTCGCCTCCGGCGCGATCGACGCCGTCTTCGACAAGGGTGCCTACGCGGCGGCGTACAGCGGCTTCGAGGGTGCCGACGAGAACGGGGTCTCGCTGGGCGACTGGCTGCGGGCCCGCCAGATCGACGAGGTGGACGTGGTCGGCATCGCCACGGACCACTGCGTGCGCGCGACCGCGCTCGACTCGGCGCGCGCGGGCTTCCGCACCCAGGTGCTCCTCGACCTCACCGCAGGAGTGGCCGAGGAAACGACGGAGCGGGCGCTGGAGGAGCTGCGGGCGGCCGGGGTGGAGCTCACGGGCAAGCCCGTGGTCTAGGGCCTGTCAGGGCCTGTCGCGGGGCCCTACGCCGGTGCCGCCGGGCGTCTGAGGAGCGCTCTGATCGGGTGCCACAGCTCTTGCGACAGCTCCGCGACACCGTTGTCAGGGGCCATGCGCCATATGAGGCCGTCGGGGTGGTGCAGGACCGCGGTGACCTCGTCCGGAGTGGGGGGCGCCGCGTTGCCGCGGAGGTAGACCGCACGCATGCCCAGATTGCGCAGCCGCGTCAGGGCGCGGGCACGGTTCTGGGCGAGGACCAGGAAGCGCACGCTGCCGCCGCCCGAGCCCGGCGGGCTGGGCAGATTCAACGCCACCACCACGCTGCCGTTGGGCAGCTTGCAGAAACCTCCTGCGGCCATGCGGTCACACCCCCGTGCGAGTCAGTGTCAATAAGAGAACCACAGGACGCACCTAAACACGATCGGCGGCAACCCGCCAGAGGGTTGCCGCCGATACGCTTCTGACCTGCGGAAATACCGACTACTTCACCGCGGGGCCCACCTGGAGCGAGATCGTGGAGCCGTCGAAGGCCTCCTTGACGATCTTGATCTTGGTGTTGGTGTCAGTGATCTTGACACCGGCCAGCGGAGTGCTGTCGTCGTAGTAGGTGCTGGTGTGGTCATTGAAGACCGGCACACCCTTCGACGACGGGATCTTCGTCGCGACGTCCGCGTTGTGCAGCGTGATGCCGTCCGTGCGGTACAGGCTGAACGGCGAGTCGTACGCCTGGATACGGCTGCGCATCAGCGTGCCGTTCGACCACTTCAGCGCCGCCGGGTGCGAGTCGACCGGCAGGACCAGACCGACGCCCGGGTGGACGCTGGTGTTGTTGTCCGCCTGCGAGGTGTCCCACTTCCAGATCAACAGGCCGTTCTGGTACGGGTAGTGCTCCACCCAGTCCGGACGGGTCGTCGAGAAGCCGAAGTTGTACGGGCCGACCTTGAGGGTCTTGTCGTACGAGACGTACTGGCGGTTCTCCGCGAGGTAGTACTGCGCGTAGTCCTTGGCGAAGGACGCGCCGATGCGGGAGAAGCCGCTCGCCGTCCACGCCGCGTCCGCGCTCTCCGCGTTGTCGGAGAACAGGGCGGTGCCGTCCGCGGTCACGGTGATCTCGTCGGCCGCGAAGCCCTTCTGGGCCACGCCGCCGTCCGTCTGGTAGCGGAAGCGGACGTCGACCTTCTGGCCCGCGTAGGCGTCGAGCGAGTACGACAGCTTCTTGTAGCCGTCGGCCGTGCCGGTGAGGGCGGGCTTGTCGCTGGCGTCACGCGGGATGGCGGCGCCGTCCACCGTGCCGTCGAGCGCCGTCCAGTTGGCGCCGCCGTCGGTCGAGACCTCGGTGTAGAGGTAGTCGTAGTTCGCCTCGATGTCGTAGTAGCCGTCGAGGGTCAGCGTCGCCGAGGACTTGCCCGTGAGGTCCACGGAACGGGTCAGCGTGTTCTTCAGGTTGTCACCGCTGCCGCTCCACCACTGCGTGGAGCCCTCGGCCGGGGTGACGACCGTGGTGGTGACTTCCTTGTCGGGCAGCGAGACCACGAGGGCCTGCTTGTTCTTGGTGTTGTACTCGGCGACACCCAGCTTGTGCTGGGACTTCGTCCCGGCCTTCGCGGTGTCGTAGTTGAGCCAGCCGAGCTGGAGCTTGTCCCAGGCGTTGAAGTTGCCGGGGAGGTCGCCGATGGCTTCCTTGCCGGTGCCGAGCCAGGAACCGGAGGACATCAGGGTCCAGAAGCCGGTGGAGTTCTCGCCGCCGCCGGTGGTGTCGTAGTGGTCCGGCAGACCGAGGTCGTGGCCGTACTCGTGGGCGAAGACGCCGAGTCCGCCGTTCTCCGGCTGGATGGTGTAGTCGCCGACCCAGATGCCGGTGTCGCCGATCTGGGCGCCGCCGAGCTTGTTGTCGGACGGGCCCGTGGCGCCCGCGTCGGTGCCGAACGCGTACCAGCGGTGGGCCCAGATCGCGTCGGTGCCCTGGACGCCGCCGCCCGCGGACTCGTCCTCACCGGCGTGCACGATCTGGAAGTGGTCGATGTAGCCGTCGGGCTCGTTGAAGTTGCCGTCGCCGTCGAAGTCGTAGCGGTCCCACTGGTCGAAGTTGGCCAGGTCCGCCTTGATGGCCGCGTCGGTCGCCCCGGCCGCCTTCTGCTGGGCGACCCAGGCGGTCACGCCGTCACTGACGACGTTCCACACGCTCGGGCAGTTGGTGGAGCCGCAGGCGTTGTTGCCGTAACGGGCCTCGTTGTAGGGGACCTTGACCCAGTCGGCGACCTCGCCGTCGACCGAGTAGCGGCCCGAGGACTGCTTCTCGTAGAAGGTCTTCATCGACGCGGTGCCGGTGCCGAAGTAGAGGTCCTTGTAGTGCGCCTGGTTGTAGTCCGCCTGCCAGGCCGTGCTGTTGTCCTTGGTGCGGTCGGGCTGGGCTATCTGGTTGTGCAGCGGGCCCGCCGTGCCGCCGGCCGTGCTGTCGGTCTTGTCGCCGAACTCGACCAGGATCGTGAAGATCTTGTCGGTCTTCTCGCGGCCGAGCTCGACGTACTTGCTGTCGCCCTTCTTGCTCTTCAGCTGGACGACCTGCGAGCCGTTGCGGTCCTGGACCTTGGCGTCGCCGGATATGACCTGGTTCAGGGCCTCTTGGCGCTGAGCGGCCTGGGTCTTGCTGAGCGGGCCGTCGAGGTCGTGGTCGACGTCGGTCTTGGCCGGCTGCGGGTCGTGGCGGTCTACGGCGGCCGATGACGGTGCGTCAGCGGCCTGCGCCACGGCGAACGTCGAGAACGTGGCGGTGGCCGCCGCGAGGGCGACGCCCACCGCGGTCGCTCTGAACGTCCATGGTCTGCTGGTCACTTGATGTCCTCCCCCGCGCCCGCTCACGCGGAGGGGGATCCCGGTCTCGGAGGTCCACGCGCGTAACGCGATTCAAGTGACGACATTTGACCGGAGTTACCAAAGAAAAGACAGACCTTGACTTGAACCTGGCAAGTGCCTTATGCGGAGCGTATGTTCGCTATCCGAACGCCCCGCGAAGCCCCCAACGGGCGCGCCCGCATGTCCACTTGCTGGACGTGATGACTCCGTGCGCCCCCTGTGCTCCGGCACCGTGGGTAAGGTCACGCTTACCGGTCGTTCCACTCGGGCATGCAGGCGAATAGAGTCGATTGGCGGAGCGTCGGAAGTCGGCGGAAAGCCAAGCCGACACCGTTGTCTCACCCCCGATTCTTATCCGCACCCTCCCCCATCGCGAGAGGCACCCGGGGGGAGAACCCCCACCCGAGGACACGATTGCCATGCCTCGTCCGACCGCCGCACAGCTCGCCTACGGTTCCTGCACCGTGATCTTCTCCACCCTCGCCATGCTGCTGCTGTCTCAGACGAGTTCGGGCCTGGGGATCGCGCTGATCACCCTCTCGGCGCTCGCACTCGGGCTGCTCGTGGCCGTGACGGTCCCGCTGCCGAAGCCCGCACCGTCCGCCGCGGCGCCCACGCCGACGCCCGCGCCCGTCCCCGTACCCCTCAGGGAGGAGCGGGTACCCGTCGCCGCGTCGTCCGAGCCGGTACGCGAACCGGCGGGACCGTGACGCGCCAAGTCCTCGTACGCGAACCGGCGGGCCCGTGAACCACGGACCCGCCGTTCGCCGGAGCGCTGCCGCCGCCCTGCCGGGCGTCAACTGGTGCTGACCACCACCGTCTTGGCCGCCTTGTCGTGCAGACCCTGCTTGTAGGGCTTGTCGAAGAAGCTCCAGCCTCCCGCGATCGCGATCCAGATACACAAGCAGCAGAACGCGAACGGCAGCCAGAGGACCAGCGAGCGCACCAGCATGGTCTGTGCGGAGGGCGTGGCGCCGTTGTCGAGGTTGGCCACCCGCAGGTTGAACACCCTCTTGCCCAGGGTCTGGCCCGACTTGCTCATCATCACGGTGTCGTAGGCGACGTAGAGAACGGCGGCGAGGACTTCCTTCCCGAAGGAATCGCCCCACTTGATCTTGTCCGAGTCCATTGTGTACTGGTGGAACCCGAACGCCCAGGACAGCAGCCACACC
Source organism: Streptomyces sp. NBC_00775 (assembly GCF_036347135.1). Classification (NCBI taxonomy): domain Bacteria; kingdom Bacillati; phylum Actinomycetota; class Actinomycetes; order Kitasatosporales; family Streptomycetaceae; genus Streptomyces; species Streptomyces sp. NBC_00775. The sequence continues at coordinate 6,703,983 of NZ_CP108938.1, read as the reverse complement.
ACGATGCCTACGAGGATCATGTCGATGATCCTCGCCAGCACCCGTTTGCCGCTGTCGGCGAGCGGAGGCATCCCGGCGAGCGGATCGCCGCCGTAGGGACCGCCCGCGCCGTAGGGACCGCCGCCTCCTCCATAAGGGGGTGGCTGGCCGCCGCCGTACGGAGGCGGCTGACCGCCGGGCGGGGAGTCGTACGGGGAACCGCCGCCCGCAGGCGGCGGCGTGGGGCTGTCGTACGGGGAACCGCCGCCCTCGGCGGGCGGGGGCTGCTTCTTGAACGGGTCCTCGTCCGGTGGCCGGCCGGAGCCTGGGGGCGGCGGTTCGCTGCTCATGGCCCGAGTCGACCGCGAACCCCCCGGTTCCGCATCCGGCGAGCGGCCGTCCGGGGGACGCCGATCGCCCCGTCCGTACGGCCGCGGACTCCTACGACGACGCGGCTACGAACGTGTGCGCCGCCTTGTCGTGCCAGCACTGGCGCCACGGCTTGTCGAACAGACACCACAGCACGCCGACGACGCCGACGGCCAGGAGGCCCGGAACGCTGTAGACGAGCCAGCGGCGCAGGGCCCGGCCGAAGGACGGGGGTTCGTGGCCCTCGATGTCGCGCACCTCGATGCCGCACAGCTTCTTGCCGAGGGTGCGGCCCCACTTGGCGGTGGGCAGCGCGTCGTAGAGAACGCCGGAGAGCAGCAGCACGGCGAGGATGATGCCGAGGTAGCCGGCGGTCGTGCCGTCGAGCAGCCAGACCGTGACCTTCTCGCCGGAGAGCTTGGCCGCGTCGACCTTCTCGTTGATGTGGTCGACCGCCTTGGTGCCCAGCGGCACGGCGGCCACGGCGGTGACACCGGCCAGCACGACGGTGTCCACGAGCCGTGCGGCCAGCCGCTTGCCCAGGCCCGCGGGCCGCGCCGCCGAGTGCCGCCGCGCGGCCGCCTGGAAGATGTCGTCGACCGGCGGCTTCCACGGCGCGACCGGCTGCCCCTCCTCACCCGGGGCACCCGCGAGCTGGTGCACCTGCTGGGCCCAGGAGGGCTGACCGCCGCCGGCGCCGCTGGTCATGGGGGTGGAGCCGCCGGACTGCTGGGGAACGGACGGGGTGGCGGGAGTGGCGGGAGTGGCGGGCGTCGCGGGAGCGGCAGGGGTGGCGGGGGTGTTACGGGCAGCGGCGGCGGCCTGGGCGGCCTGCCCGGCACCGAAGCCACCGCCGGCGCCACCGGAAACGCCGGCGCCACCGGACGTACCGGCCGTGCCCGGCGGAGCGGACTGAGGGGACGCACCCGCCGCCGCGCCCGTGCTCCCGGTCTGCGCCCCGCCCTGCCGGTCCGTGCGCGGGAGCGCACGGAAGGCCATGGTGCCGTCGGAAGGAAGGGGGTCCTGGGCGCCGGGGGTGGCGGAACCCGGGTTCCCAGTACTGCCGGCGCCTGCCGGGCTCTCCGTCCCCGCCGGCCGCACCGGTCCCGTGGGACGACGGAACACCACGGTGCCGCCGGACGCCGGCGGCTGCTGGCCGCCGGCGGAGTCCGCGGGCGGGATCGTCGCCGTGCCGTCCGTGCGGGAGGACTTCCCGTCGGGCTGGACGACCGCGTCCACCGGCTGTGCCGCGCGGGGCACCCGCGGGTCGGCGCCCTGAGGCGCGCCCCAGGACACCCTGCGGTCCTGTTCGCCGCCGAAGCCGGTCTGCTGGGAGCGGTCGGCGCCCCACGCGGCGGCGGACTCGGGCCGGCTGCCGTGCTGCGCCTCGGCGGGGCTCGCCGGACGGGGCTGCGGATCCTCGTCGAAGAAGTGCGGACCCGTCTCCTCCGCCGGAGCCGGCGCCGGAGCGGGCACATGCACGGGGCGTGCGCCGGGCGGCGGCGCGAGCGGTTCGCCGTCCAGGGGCGCCGGACGGCTCGTACCCGGCACCCAGGCGGCACCGTTCCAGTACCGGACATATCCAGGAATGGAGGGGTCCGGGTAATACCCTTCGCGGGGCCTGTCGTCACCGGGGGCCGGGGTTGGGGCGCTCATGTCCGTCGTCCCGTATCTGCTCGGGGGTCTTTTTGAGGGTCCACATCTATCAGACCGGCGCATGGCCCTGGGCAGCTCCCGCCGTACCCACCCCTTTCGGGCGCGGTTCCGCCACGTCTTGCGAGCGGGCTTCCGGAGCTGTCCGCGCGGTGCCCGGAGCCGGTCCGAAAAAATTTCCCGGAACCCGCGTAATGGTTCCGCGCCTACGCGCTCTCCACTCGTACGGGCCCACCCACAGGGCCCCGTACGACGAAAGGAAGCGCACCGACATGCACACCGTGGTGGAACGCGAACTCGAACTCAAACTCGTCCTGTCGCCCGAGCGCAGCATCCCCGTCCCGGCGCGGCTCAGCTACCGCACCGACGATCCGTACGCCGTCCACATCACCTTCCACATCGGCTCCGACCATCCCGTCAACTGGACGTTCGCCCGCGAGCTGCTCGTCGAGGGGGTGTTCCGGCCGTGCGGGCACGGCGATGTGCGGATCTGGCCGACCAAGGTCGCGGGCCGCAGCGTCGTGCTGATGGCGCTGAGTTCGCCGGACGGCGACGCGCTGCTCGAAGCGCCCACCGCGCAGGTGTCCGCCTGGCTGGAGCGCACCCTGCGGGCGGTCCCCCCGGGCTGTGAGGCCGAGCGGCTCGGCATCGACGACGGCCTCGCCGAGCTGCTCGCGCCCACACCGGCCGACGATCTGTGGCTCCGCGATCCGTGGCCGTCGGACGAGTCCAAGGACGCTGAGTAGGCCTGGGCCGGTCCTTTGGTGTCAGAACAGCCCGCCCGGGCCTCAGAAGAGCTTGCCCGGGTTCAGGAGCCCCAGCGGGTCGAAGGTCGCCTTGACCGCCCGCTGCATCTCCACGCCCACCGGGCCGATCTCGCGCGCCAGCCACTCCTTCTTCAGAACGCCCACGCCGTGCTCGCCGGTGATCGTGCCGCCGAGTTCCAGGCCGAGGGCCATGATCTCGTCGAAGGACTCGCGGGCGCGCCGGGACTCGTCGGGGTCGGTGGCGTCGAAGCAGACGGTGGGGTGCGTGTTGCCGTCTCCGGCGTGCGCGCAGACCCCGATCGTCAGGGAGTACTTGTCGGCGACGCGCTCGATCCCTTCGAGCATGTCGCCGAGCCGCGAGCGCGGCACGCACACGTCGTCGATCATCGTCGTGCCCTTGACCGCTTCGAGCGCGGTGAGCGACAACCGCCGTGCCTGAAGGAGGAGTTCGGACTCGGCCGCGTCCTCCGCGGGGACCACCTGCGTCGCGCCCGCGGCCTCGCAGAGGGCGCCGACCGCCGCGAGGTCGGCCGCCGGGTCGTGGGTGTCGAAGGCGGCGAGGAGGAGTGCCTCGGTGGTCTCCGGGAGGCCCATGTGTGCCATGTCGTTGACGGCCTTCACCGTCGTGCGATCCATGAGTTCGAGGAGGGACGGCACATGGCCGCCCTCCATGATCCGGCACACGGCGTCGCAGGCGGCCCGCGCCGACCCGAACTCGGCGGCCAGCACCAGCTGCTGGGGCGGCTGCGGCTTGAGCGCCAGGATCGCCCGTACGACGATGCCGAGCGAGCCCTCCGAGCCGACGAAGAGGCGGGTGAGGTCGTACCCGGCGACGCCTTTCGCGGTGCGGCGGCCGGTGGACATGAGCCGTCCGTCGGCCAGCACGACCTCCAGTCCCAGCACGTACTCGGCCGTCACCCCGTACTTCACGCAGCACAGGCCGCCGGAGGCCGTGCCGATGTTGCCGCCGATGGTGCACATCTCCCAGCTGGAGGGGTCCGGCGGGTAGTACAGGCCGTGCTCGTTGACGGCGCGGGAGAGCGTGGCGTTGATGACGCCCGGCTCGACGACGGCGATGCGGTCGACCGGGCTGATCTCCAGGATCCGGTCCATCTTCACCAGGGACAGCACGATGCAGCCGTCGGAGGCGTTGGCGGCGCCCGACAGGCCCGTGCGGGCGCCCTGCGGGACGACCGGGACGCGCAGCTCGGTCGCGGTGCGCATGACGTGCTGGACCTGCTCGACGGTGCGGGGCAGGACGACGACGGCCGGAGTGCCCGCCTCGCAGAAGCTCGCCATGTCGTTCGCGTACGAGACCGTGATGTCCGGGTCGATGAGAACGGCTTCGGCCGGCAGGCCGCTCAGCAGACGGTCCACGAGGTTGCCGGTCGCCGCCGTGCCTTTGTCGTGCGGCGCTTCGCTACGGCTCATGATCACAGCTTCGCACTCAGGGCCATCGGTGTGAACCCCATCCACGCGGGGCTTGGGATGCCGGGGTGTGGTCTTCGTACTGGCGCACAGTGAGCGGCATGGAGATCCAAGAGCGACAGCCGGTCCTCACCGGGCTGCAGCCCCAGGAACCCTCTGGGCCGCGCCGCTCCCACCTCGCCAAGCGCTTGCTCATCGGTGTGGTCGCGGGCAGCGTCGTCCTCGGCGGTGTGCTGGTGCTGCTGCCCTCGACACCGCGGGCCGCGGCGCCGCGGCCCGCGGCGGGTCCGCCGGGCCGGGCGAACACGGCGGTCACGGCCGGGGTGCCCGTCGCGGTGGCCGATCTGGTGGCGGTCATCGGGGACCGCGAGGCCCATCTGCGGGCCCATCCGCGCGACGGGCAGGCCTGGGCGGTGCTCGGCAACGCTTATGCGGAGCAGGCGCGGCGGACCGGGATGCCCGCGTACTACCCGAAGGCCGAGAAGGCGCTGCGTGCGTCGCTGCGGTCCAGGCCGGAGAAGAACCAGGCGGCGATGGACGGCCTCACGGCGCTCGCCAACGCGCGGGGCGACTTCCTGGCGGCGAAGGAGTGGGGCGAGACGGCTGTGGAGCAGTCGCCGAAGCGGTGGACGACGTACGCGCTGCTGATCGACACGTACACCGGCCTCGGGGACTACAAGGCCGCCCGCAGGACCCTCGAAAAGCTCCAGGAGCTGCACAAGGGGCCGAGGGTGCTGGCACGGGCCTCGCGCGTCTACTGGAACCTCGGCTGGCGTGAGGACGCGGCCGCCACGATCAGCGACGCGGCGGCGGGCGCGGCGACACCCGCCGAACGGGCGGCCTATCTGCAGCAGGCCGGTGAGCTGGCCTGGGAGCGCGGTGACGTCAAGGAGTCGCTGAGCTACTACAAGGCCGCGCTGGCGAGCGACCCCGACGAGCACGGGTCCCTCGCCGGTCAGGGGCGCGCGCTGGCGGCGCTCGGGCGCATGTCGGAGGCGATGCGCTCGTACCAGACGGCGCTCGCCAGGCAGCCCGCGCCGCGGTACGCGCTGGAGCTGGGCGAGCTGTACGAGAAGCTGGGGCTCACGGGGGCCGCGCGCGTGCAGTACGACCTGCTGCGGGACCGGGTGCGGCAGGACGAGGCCGGGGGTGTGGACGACGAGCTGGTCCTCGGGCTCTTCGAGGCGGACCACGGTGACCCGCAGGCGGCGGTGCGGCGGCTGCGCGCCGAGTGGGAGGCGCAGCCCGGTATTCCCGTCGCGGACGCGCTCGGCTGGGCGCTGCACCGGGCCGGGGACGACAAGGAAGCGCTCAAGTTCGCCAAGAAGGCCATGGACAGGGAGCACGGAGGCGGCGTGCGCAGCGCGCTGTACGCGTACCACCGGGGCCAGATCGAACGCGAACTGGACCTCGTCGGCCCGGCCCGCCGCCACCTGGCCGAGGCCCTCCAGATCAACCCGCACTTCTCGCCGCTCTTCGCCCCCTCGGCCCAGGAGGCCCTGACGGCGATGGGAGAACCCAGCGAGGAGGGTCCGCCCGATCCGTCGGAGGAGACCGAGGAGCCGGCCGCACCGGAGCGCGCGACGACGCCCGCCCTGAGGCGCCCGGCGTAACGCCGAGCGCCCCGGGTTCACCGGGTTCCCCGGGTTCAGACGGCCGCCGTGCCGATCAGCGCGTTGCGGGTGACGAGGGCCGCCAGTTCCGTCTCCGGGAGGGACTCCGTGCCGGCGGGGCGGCGTGGGAGGACCATGTACCGCGTCTCCGCGCTGGAGTCCCACACCGAGATCTCCGTGCCGGCCGGGAGCGTGAGGCCGAACTCCGCGAGGACCGCGCGGGGCTCGCGGACTACCCGGGAGCGGTAGGCCTCGGACTTGTACCAGCTCGGGGAGGGGCCGAGGAGGCGGAGCGGGTAGCAGGAGCAGAGGGTGCAGACGATGACGTGGTGCAGGGACTCCGTGTTCTCGACCACGCGCAGACGCTGGTACGAGCCCTCCATGAAGCCGAGTTCCTGGACGGCGGCCGTGCCGTCGGTGAGCAGCCGGGACTTGTAGTCCGCGTCCGTCCAGGCGCGCGCCACCACCCGCGCCCCGTTCGCCGGGGACGACCGCGCCAGGAACGCGTCGATCGCCTCGTCCAGCGTCCCGCCCGAGAGCACCCCCTTCTCTTCGAGCAGGGTCTCCAGGCGCCGCACCCTGCGGGAGATCAGCGCGTCGTCGTGGTGGTCACCGCTCATTGTGCCGGTCCTCTTCCAAGTAGCTTTCCCACAAGTCCAGTACGACGTGATGGTCGCCCTCGCCCCACAGGTCACGGGCCGCGAACCGGACCGCGTACACCTGCTCGACCGGGGCGTCCGGGCTGCCCTGGGCGCTGACGTCCGCGAGTTCGGCGCGGCCCTCCGGCTCGACCACGACGCCCCGCTTGCCGCGGGCGTAGCGGGGCAGGCGGGTGTGGTGCGCCGGGTCGTGGCCGAAGGTGCGGACGCGGGTGCCGGGCGGGAAGCGGTCCTCAGCCATGGGAACCGGCCCCGGTCGCCGCCGGCTCGCCCGGTCCGTCCAGCTCGCCCGGTCCGTCCAGCTCGCCCGGCTCGATGACACCCTTGCGCTCCAGCAGGGCGCAGATCGCGGTGAACCAGCGCTCGTAGTACGAGGCCGCCAGGTACTCCTTGGCGGGCATCGACTCGATCGCGTCCCGGAACTCGTTGGTGTTGAACAGCCCTTGCCCGCGCAGGGCGTTGAAGAGGCCGACGACGCGGGCCTCCCAGTCCGCGTGGAAGGGTTCGGTGTCGTCGGTGGTGTCGATGGCACCGAACCCCTGCGTGCCGCCCACGTCGTTGATCTTGGCCATGCGGCCAGATTACGGCTCCCGGCTGCGAGTGGGAACTACTGCTCGGGCTACTGCTGCGGGGGCGTGAACGGCTTGTAGAAGATCGAGAACTTGCGGGCGTTCTCGGCGCCCGAGGCGAGCCCGATGCACAGTCGGGGGCCGCCCTTGCCGGCCTTGCGGCGGATGGCGAGGCCCTCGGGTTCGCGGTAGCCGAGGGAGCGCCCGGCCTCGGTCCGCTCCTGCTGGAGCAGGTCGCCGGTGCGGATGTCGAGGCAGGAGAGGTAGGTGTTGCCGTGCCCTGAGGGCGGGTTGGTGGCGTCGTCGTACGCCGTGCCCGCCAGCTGGTAGAGGTGGTCGCCGTGCAGCGCGTAGCCCTGGAACGGAACGTCGGGGTCCGGGTGGGCGCCGGTCTGCGGGAAGTCGGCGAGGTGGGTGGAGTAGTCGCCGGCGATGAACGTGTCGAGGTCGTAGACGCGGTAGCGCGCCGCGCCGCCGACACGGTGGCGTACGGCGATGCGCTTGCTCGCCATGCAGACGGAGGGCTGGTTGTTGACGGAGCCCGGGATCGGCATGCGGACGTTGACCTTGTCGAGGGTGCGGGTGGCGCCGTCGACGAAGCGGAAGCGGGTGACGCCCTTGCCGTACCCCTTCACCGCCTGGGCCTCGGTCCAGATCCACACCGTGCCGTCGGCGGCGTTCTGGACGCCCATGCTCACCCCGTGCCCGAAGCGCGGCAGCCGCATGTGGCCCAGCCGGTTGCCGTCGTAGTCGAGCTTGCTCAGGACCAGATTCCCCGCCGCCCTGCCGCCCGGCGCGATCTGCAGGACGTACAGCCGCTTGTTCACCTCGTCGAGGGCGAAGGACTGCGGAACCGTCCCCACCTGGAGCGTGGCCTTCTGCCACAGCCAGCGCTCGGCCGCCACGGCGAGGTCTATGCGCTCATCCCCGGTGGTGGTGCCGGCCGGTGTCTCCGCCATGAGGTGCTGTCCTCCCCTGTCCTGTGGACGCCCTCGCGGCGTCCACAGGACCCGAGAGTCCCAACCTGCCTACGCTGGTTGCAAGTTCAACACTCTCGCGCGGCCCGATCCACAGCTGGTCTACAGGTTTCCGCGCTTCTCCTGCTCCCGCTCGATCGCCTCGAACAGGGCCTTGAAGTTGCCCTTGCCGAAGCCCATCGAGCCGTGCCGCTCGATGATCTCGAAGAAGACGGTCGGACGGTCCTGGACCGGCTTGGTGAAGATCTGCAGCAGATAGCCGTCCTCGTCGCGGTCGGCGAGGATCTTCAGCTCGCGGAGCGTGTCGACGGGGACGCGGGTGTCGCCGACCCACTCGCCGAGGGTGTCGTAGTACGAGTCCGGGGTGTCGAGGAACTGGACTCCGGCCGCGCGCATGGTGCGTACGGTCTCGACGATGTCGCCCGAGTTGAGCGCGATGTGCTGGACGCCCGCGCCGCCGTAGAACTCCAGGTACTCGTCGATCTGGGACTTCTTCTTGGCGATGGCGGGCTCGTTGATCGGGAACTTGACCTTGAGCGTGCCGTCGGCGACGACCTTCGACATCAGCGCGCTGTACTCGGTCGCGATGTCGTCGCCCACGAACTCCTTCATGTTCGTGAAGCCCATGACCTTGTTGTAGAAGCCGACCCACTCGTTCATGTGGCCGAGCTCGACGTTGCCGACGCAGTGGTCGATGGCCTGGAAGGTGCGGCGGGCCGGCGGCTCGACGATCGGCTTCGCGGCGACGAAGCCGGGGAGGTAGGGGCCCTCGTAGCCCGAACGGTCGACCAGGGTGTGGCGGGTCTCGCCGTATGTCGCGATCGCGGCGAGGACGACCGTGCCGTGCTCGTCCTTGATCTCGTAGGGCTCGGTGACCGAGCGGGCGCCGTGCTCGACGGCGTACGCGTACGCGGCGCGCGCGTCCGGGACCTCGATGGAGAGGTCGACGACGCCGTCGCCGTGCGCGGCCACGTGCTCGGCGAGGAAGTGGCCCCAGGGGGTGGTGGCCTTGATGACGGAGGTGAGGACGAAGCGGGCCGAGCCGTTCTCGAGGACGTACGACGCCGTCTCGCGGCTGCCGTTCTCCGGTCCGGAGTAGGCCACGAGCTGCATACCGAAGGCCGTGGAGTAGTAGTGCGCGGCCTGCTTGGCGTTGCCGACGGCGAAGACGACCGCGTCCATTCCCTTGACCGGGAAGGGGTCTGCCTGCCGGGCGGTGTCGGGAGTGTGGTGCGTGGTCTGAGTCATGGCCGCAGACTCTCTCCGTTCCGCAAGGTGCGCAATAGTTCGCATTTTGGCTGGGCAATATGCTCAGGTGATGGCTCGTTTCGGCGAGCGTTCTGTACAGGATGACCATCTCGTGAGGCGAACGAAGCAGGGAAAGGGGAGGCCCCCGTGGCGATCGATCATCTGGACGGCCGGATCATCGTGCTGCTCGCCGAGGAACCGCGCATCGGCGTCCTGGAGATGTCCCGGCGGCTGGGGGTCGCGCGCGGCACGGTGCAGGCGCGGCTCGACCGGCTTCAGTCCAATGGAGTCATCCGGGGGTTCGGGCCGCAGGTGGACCCGGCCGCCCTCGGGTATCCCGTCACCGCGTTCGCGACGCTCCAGATCCGGCAGGGGCAAGGGGCGGACGTACGGGCGCACTTGGCGACCGTCCCGGAGGTGCTGGAGCTGCACACGACCACCGGTAGCGGGGACATGCTGTGCCGGCTGGTGGCCCGCTCGAACGCCGATCTCCAGCGTGTGATCGACCGGGTTGTCGGTTTTGATGGGATCGTCCGGGCCGCCACGGCGATCGTGATGGAGAACCCCGTTCCGCTGCGGATCATCCCGCTGGTGGAGCAGGCGTCGGGAGATTCCTGACGCGAAGGGGTCCGGACCGCGGGTGAGGAGAGGTCCGGTGCCGTGAACTTCTGGGAGTACCTGAGCAGCCGCCATCAGCAGCTGCTCGCGGACGCGTACCAACACGCCAGCGTGGTCTTCCAGTGCATGGTCGTCGCGACGGCCGTCGGCGTACTGATCGGCGTCGCCACCTACCGCGTCGAGTGGGCCGGCAACCTCGCCACGACCACCACCTCCACCATCCTGACCATGCCCTCGCTCGCCATGATCGGTCTGCTGATCCCGATCGTGGGCCTGGGCGTGCCGCCGACGGTCATCGCGCTGACGCTGTACGGGCTGCTGCCGATCGTGCGGAACGCGATCGTGGGTCTGCGCGGGGTCGATCCCTCGCTCGTGGACGCGGCGAGGGGCATCGGGATGTCGCGGCTCGCCCGTCTCGTGCGGGTCGAGCTGCCGCTGGCCTGGCCGCCGATCCTCACCGGCATCCGGATCTCCACCCAGATGCTGATGGGCATCGCGGCCATCGCGGCCTACGCCTCCGGGCCCGGCCTCGGCAACGAGATCTTCCGCGGCATCGGCTCCCTGGGCAGCAAGAACGCGCTCAACCAGGTGCTCGCGGGCACGCTCGGGATCATCATCCTGGCGCTGCTGTTCGACGCCGCGTACGTGCTCATCGGACACCTGACCATTCCGAGGGGGATCCGTGACTGAGTCCGCCGAGTCCGCCGAGTCCGCCACGTCCGCCGAGTCCACCGCCGGCGCGCACACGTCCACGACCGGCGCCACCATCGAGCTGGACAACCTCACCAAGCGCTATCCGGGCAGCCGCGACCCCGCCGTGGACAGCGTCCACATGGAGATCAAGGCGGGCGAGCTCGTCGTCTTCGTCGGCCCCTCCGGCTGCGGGAAGTCGACGACCCTGAAGATGATCAACCGGATCATCGAACCGACCGGCGGCCGCATCCGCATCGGCGGCGAGGACGTCACCCACATGGACCCGGTGAAGCTGCGCCGCAAGGTCGGGTACGCGATCCAGTCCTCCGGGCTCTTCCCACACATGACGGTCGCCCAGAACATCGCGCTCGTACCGAAAATGACCGGCTGGTCCAAGTCGAGGATCAAGTCGCGGGTCGAGGAGATGCTGGACCTGGTCGGGCTCGACCCGGGCGAGTTCCACGGCCGCTATCCGCGCCAGCTCTCCGGCGGCCAGCAGCAACGCGTGGGCGTGGCACGGGCGCTCGCGGCCGATCCGCCCGTCCTGCTGATGGACGAGCCCTTCGGCGCCGTGGACCCGATCACCCGCGACCACCTCCAGGACGAGCTGATCCGGCTCCAGCACGAGCTGCACAAGACGATCGTCTTCGTCACCCACGACTTCGACGAGGCGATCAAGCTGGGCGACCGGATCGCGGTCCTGCGCGAGCGCTCGCACATCGCGCAGTTCGACACCCCGGAGGCGATCCTCACCAACCCGGCCGACGACTTCGTGTCGGGGTTCGTGGGCGCGGGCGCCGCCCTGAAACGGCTCAACCTCACCCGCGTACGGAACGTGGAGATGACCGACTACCCGACGGTGACCGTGGACGACCCGCTCCAGGAGATCTTCAACAAGCTCAGGGGCAGCGGTACGAACGAGATCCTGCTGCTCGACAAGCGCGGCCGCCCCTACAAATGGCTGCGGCGCGGCGACCTGATGCGGGCCAAGGGCTCGCTCGCCCGGGCGGGCACGCTGGTGCACGACACGGTGACCCGGGACGCCACGCTGCGGGACGCCCTGGAGGCCGTGCTCACCGACAACACGGGCCGGGTCGCGGTCACCGGGCGGCGCGGGGAGTTCATCGGGGTCGTCGACATGGAGACGCTGATGAACTCCGTGCACGAGCTGCTTGAGGCCGACCGGCTGGAGGCGATGGAGCACCAGCACGAACTGGAGGAGGCCCGCGCCCAGCAGACCCACTTCGAGCAGGAGGGCGACGGAGGGGAGAAGAAGGCGTGATCACACCGCCTGTGGATCAGCGGCCCGAGGGCGAGCACGAGGTCAAGGGGCTCGCCTTCCGGGACGAGGGCGAGGCCGAGCAGGAGGCTCCCCCGCCGACTGTCACGCTCAAGCCCCGGATCACCTGGAAGAAGCTGACCTTCCTGCCCGCCATGATCGTGGCCCTGCTGCTCGCCACCTGGCTCTGGTTCCAGCAGGCAACCCTCGACTCGATCTCCGAGAACGCCCTGTCGAACGGCCAGGTGTCGAAGGCCCTGTGGCAGCACATCCAACTGACCGCGATCTCCACGTTCTTCGTCGTGATCATCGCCATCCCGCTGGGCATCCTGCTCACCCGCAAGGCGTTCCGCAAGGCGACTCCGCTCGCGATGACCATCGCCAACATGGGACAGGCAACGCCCGCCATCGGCCTGTTGGCGCTCCTGGTGATCTGGCTCGGCACCGGCGAGAAATCGGCCCTGATCGGCATCACCATCTACGCCATCCTGCCGGTCCTGTCCAACACGATCGCGGGCCTGAAGGCGAACGATCCGACGCTTCTGGAGGCCGCGCGCGGCATCGGCATGTCGCCGCTCGGCGTTCTGTCCCGGGTCGAACTCCCGCTGGCCGTACCGCTGATCCTCGCGGGCGTCCGTACGGCACTCGTCCTGAACGTGGGCACGGCGACCCTCGCCACCTTCGGCGGAGGCGGCGGCCTCGGCGTGCTCATCACCACCGGAATCACCACCCAGCGCATGCCGGTCCTGGTGCTCGGCTCGATCCTCACGGTGTCGCTCGCCCTGCTCGTCGACTGGCTCGCCTCACTGGCCGAACTGCTGCTCAGACCACGCGGGTTGGAGGCGGGATCATGAGGAGCACGCAGCACCCGAAACATGCGAGGCGTACGTGTCCGATGCCGGCCAGAAGGCGTACGTGTCTGCTGCTGGCCGGGGCGCTCGTGCTGGCCTCCGGCTGCGGGCTGACCAGCGGCTCCCCCATGGTCGACAACGTCAAACCCGGCTCGATCGGGCAGGGCGAACCGCTCAAGGGCGCCCACCTCACCGTGACGTCCAAGGAGTTCACCGAGCAGCTGATCCTCGGCGCGATCATGGGCATCGCCTTCCAGGCGGCCGGCGCGGACGTGCTCGACCGCACCGGCATCCAGGGGTCGATCGGCTCCCGCGAGGCCGTCAAGAACGGGGACGCGGACGCCATGTACGAGTACACGGGCACGGCCTGGATCACCTACCTCGGCAACAGCAAGCCCATCCCCGACCCGCAGCAGCAGTGGCAGGCGGTGCGTGACGCCGACCTCAAGAACGGGCTGACCTGGCTGCCGCCGTCCGCCCTCAACAACACGTACGCGCTCGCCATGAACCAGGCCAACTTCAAGAAGTACGGCACGAAGACACTGTCGGACGTGGCCGCGCTGTCCAAGACGGATCCCGGCGCGGTGACGCTCTGCGTGGAGAGCGAGTTCGCCAACCGGGCCGACGGGCTGCCGGGCATGGAGAAGGCGTACGGCATGGATGTGCCCGCGAAGAACATCACGCAGATGGACACCGGGATCATCTACACCCAGGTGGCGAAGGGGAGTTGCACGTACGGGGAGGTGTTCACCACCGACGGGCGCATCAAGTCGATGAACCTGGAGGTGATGCAGGACAACAAGAAGTTCTTCCCCAACTACAACGCGGCGCCTGTGATCAACTCCAAGGCCCTGAAGGAGTATCCGGCGATCGCGGAGGTCATCGATCCCGTGACCAAGAAGCTGAACAACACGGTGGCGCAGGAGTTGAACGCGAAGGTGGATGTGCAGGGGCAGGATCCGCACGAGGTGGCGCTGGACTGGATGACGCAGGAGGGGTTCGTCCAGAGCGGGTGAGTTGCCCCGGAGCATACGAGGACTCGACTCCGAGGACTTACAAAGAAGTAGTTGCAAAGAACCCCTTGCAACTACTTCTTTGCAACGCTACCTTTGCATACATGCAGGAGCGCGAAGAACCGACGACACCGGCCTCGGACGAACTGGCCCCCCGCACCCTCGACGCCCGCTCGCTGCGTGGCCTCGCGCACCCACTCCGCATGCAGCTGCTGAGCGCACTGCGGCGGGGCGGACCGGCCACCGCGTCCCAACTGGCGGCGAAACTGGGCGAGTCCAGCGGAGCGACCAGCTACCACCTGCGCCAGCTCGCCGCGCACGGCTTCGTCGAGGACGCCCCGGAACACGGCAAGGGGCGGGAGCGCTGGTGGAAGGCCGTCCACCAGGGGCTGATCTACGACAGCACCCGGTTCACGGGGTCCGATCCGGAGTTGCGCGGAGCGGAGGACACCTTCCTGCACGAGATCGCGAACACCCACACCCGCGAGCTGTCCACCTGGATCGCCACCCGGCACGAATGGTCCACGGCCTGGTCCGGGGCCACGGACATGAGCGACATGACGCTACGGCTGACACCCGAACTCGCCACCGAGCTCGTCGCCAGGATGCACGAACTCATGGAGAACTACCGCGCGTTGGCTCCCGCCGAGGACACCCCTGACGCCGAGCAGGTCCGCATCCACACCCACGTCTTCCCCATCAACCAGGACTGAGAGGCACCGATGCTGCACCCCGACACACACCTCGCCCTGCACCACACCCGCGCCGCCGAACTCCGCGCCCAGGCCGAAACCCACCGGCTCGCCACCGAGGCCAAGCGGCCGAGCGAGCTGCGGGCACGGCTCGGCTGGACGCTCGTGGAGGTCGGCCTCCGGCTGGCCACCCCGAACCCGGCAGTCGCCTAGCAGCTCGGAACCGAGCCCTTCCCCTTCTCCAGGGAGACCAGGGCGTCCACCGCGCCCTTCAGCGTGGTCACCGGAATCAGCCGCAGCCCCTTCGGCAGCTCCGACTTCGCGTCCGAGCACTCCGCCTTCGGGACCAGGAAGACCGTCGCGCCGTCCCGGCGGGCGGCCTGGGTCTTGAGGGCGACGCCCCCGACGGCGCCGACCGTGCCGTCCTCGTCGATCGTCCCCGTACCCGCGATGGTGCGTCCGCCCGTGAGGTCGCCGCCGCTGCCGTCGCCGTCCAGCTTGTCGACGATGCCGAGCGAGAAGAGCAGCCCGGCACTGGGCCCGCCCACGTCGGCCAGCTTGAGCGTGACCTTCACGTCGTTCTTCTCGTGCAGATAGGACAGCGCCGCCTCGGTGGCCGTGTCCTGGGACTTCTTCATCTCGTCCGCGTTGTGCTGCTCGATCTCCTTGACGCTGTTCCCGCTCGGGTAGACCGAGTCGCGCGGCATCACGGCCCGGTCCGTGGCGAACCAGCTGTCGAGCACATCACCGAGGGAGACCCGCGCGTCCGGGCCCGTCGCCTCGATCGTCGTCATCCGCAGCTGCCCGCTGGTGTCCCGCGTGGGCGCTCCGCTGATCGTGATCACCGGGTCACCCTTGTTCTCGCCGAGGACGTTCGCCGTCATGCCGGGCTGCGCCACGGAGAACGGCAGCGGCGCGAACACCGCCGTGGCGAGCAGAGCCACGACGGGGAGGGCGCAGACGGCGACGGCCTTGGGGCGCGTGAGACGAGAGAGCACGGGATCAATCTAACGTCACCGCACGGTAGGGCCCCCGTACAGGTCCCGTCGTGCGGCCCGGAAGCGGCGCAGCGCCTCCGGCAGCGGCTCGATGCCGATGCCGATGCCGGGTGTCGTCGGGACCCGCAGATGTCCGTCCTCCAGGACGAAGGGCTGCCCTTGAGGGTGCGGGCATCATGCCGCTGGGGCGGCGGCCCACTCGCGACGCCGGTACAGACACAGGGGGTGTGGCAGGGGGCAGGGGGTGGCATCGCAGCCGCCTCGGCTGTGGGCCACCGTGCCGCTGGGCGCTGGGGCGGCGCCCGTCCCAAGGAGAGCGGCACCCCGTGAGCGCCGGACCGCGCGACCCGCCCCGAGGTCGGCCCCGGCGCCGGGCACGAGCCGAGCCGAGCCCGACGTCAGCGCAAGGCGTCAGCGACCTCTCGGGCCGCGTCCACGACCCGCGGTCCCACCCGCTCCGGCACGGAGTCCGCCAGCATGACGACACCCACGCTGCCCTCGACCCCGGTCACACCGATCAGAGGCGCCGCGGCCCCACTGGCCCCCGCCTCCAACTCCCCATGCGTGAGCGTGTACCCGGGCTCCCCCACCGGCGCCTGCCGGGCCGCGAGAATCGCCCGCCCGGCGGCACCCCGGTCCAGCGGATGCCGGAACCCGGCCCGGTAGGCAACGTGGTAATCCGTCCACGTCGGCTCCACGACGGCGACGGCCAGCGCCTCGGTCCCGTCGACCAGCGTGAGATGAGCCGTAGCCCCTATGTCCTCGGCCAGCGCCCGCAACGCGGGCAGCGCGGCCTCCCGCACCAGCGGATGCACCTGGCTGCCCAGCCGCAGCACGCCGAGCCCGACCCGGGCGCGGCCACCCAGATCACGCCGTACGAGTGCGTGCTGCTCCAGCGTGGCGAGCAACCGGTACACAACGGTCCGGTTGACGCCCAGTTTGTTCGAGAGCTCGGTGACGGTCAGCCCGTGGTCCGTGTCGGCGAGCAGCTTGAGGACGCGCAGTCCCCGGTCGAGCGTCTGAGAGGTCTCCGCGGTCACGACGCCCACTCCTTAGTGGTGAGGTCGACGGCCCCCTCGCGGCGGTTGCGCCACCGAGTCCCGTCGGCGACGCGCTTCAGAGGCCGCCGGTCGGCTGACGACCCGGGCTCTTCCCGGGCGGAGTCGCTTCACGGCTGCGCTCCGCGGCGGCGCTGCCACGGGGCGTGTGCGTAGCCGGGACAGTAGCGATCCAGTCCGCTCAGCGGAAGTCCACGTCCAGAATCCGGGCAACGGCTGGTACGGACTGATTCCGTTTGCCCCCATACGCACGGCGCTCATCACGCGGCGTGCACGACCCGCGCACACAGCGCACACGCCCACAAACGCGCCCCTAAAAGGGGCGCGAGGAACTGCGCGACCAGCCACAGACGGTCCGCGGCCGAAGAACAACCGGCACACCCCGGAACCGCGACCGCCCCGGCACAGCGCCCAGCGTCACCGCATCCGGGTGGCCCACTCCTGCACCTTGGCGATCCGCTGCCGCAGCTGTCCCGCCGTCGCCTCCGCGCTCGGCGGCCCCCCACACACACGCCGCAGCTCGGTGTGGATCACGCCGTGCGGCTTGCCGCTCTGATGGACGTACGCGCCGACCATGGTGTTGAGCTGTTTCCGCAGCTCCAGCATCTCCTTGTGGGAGACCACGGGCCGCCGCTCGGCGGGCAGTTCGAGCAGATCCGCTTCCTCGTCGGGCTTCTTGCGGCTGTGCGCGATCTGCCGGGCCTGCCGCTTCTGGAGGAGCATCTGCACCTGGTCGGGTTCGAGAAGCCCCGGAATGCCGAGGTAGTCCTGCTCTTCCTCGCTCCCCGGGTGGGCCTGCATCCCGAACTCGGCGCCGTCGTACAGCACCCGGTCGAAAACGGCCTCGGACTCCAGCGCCTCGAAGGAGAACTGCTCCTGCTCGCCGGTGTCCTCGTCCTGCTCCCGGTTCGCCTCGTCCATCTCCTGCTCGGACTCGGCGTACGGGTCCTCCTCGCCCTCTTTCTTGGGCTTGTCGAGGACGTGGTCGCGCTCGACCTCCATCTCGTTGGCGAAGCCCAGGAGGTCGGGGACGGTCGGGAGGAAGACGGAGGCGGTCTCGCCGCGCCGCCGGGACCGTACGAAGCGTCCGACGGCCTGGGCGAAGAAGAGGGGCGTGGAGATGGTGGTGGCGTACACGCCGACCGCGAGCCGCGGCACGTCGACGCCCTCGGACACCATCCGCACCGCGACCATCCACCGGTCGTCGCTGTGGCTGAACTCGTCGATGCGGTTCGAGGCGCCGGTGTCGTCGGAGAGGACGAGGGTCGCCTTGGTCCCGGTGATCTCGCGGATCAGCTTGGCGTACGCGCGCGCCGAGTCCTGGTCGGAGGCGATGACGAGCGCACCGGCGTCCGGGATGCCCTTCCTGACCTCGGTCAGCCGCTGGTCGGCGGCGCGCAGCACGCTGGGCATCCACTCGCCGCGCGCGTCGAGCGCGGTGCGCCAGGCCTGCGAGATGGCGTCCTTGGTCATGGGTTCGCCGAGGCGAGCGGCGATTTCGTCGCCCGCCTTGGTGCGCCACCGCATGTTGCCGCTGTAGGAGAGGAAGATGACCGGCCGCACGACCCCGTCGCCGAGGGCGGACCCGTATCCGTACGTGTAGTCGGCGGAGGACCGCCGGATCCCGTCGTTCCCCTCCTCGTACGTCACGAAGGGGATGGGGTTGGTGTCGGACCGGAAGGGCGTACCGGTGAGCGCGAGCCGCCGGGTGGCGGGCTCGAACGCCTCAAGGCACGCCTCACCCCAGGACTTGGAGTCACCGGCGTGGTGGATCTCGTCGAGGATGACGAGGGTCTTGCGCTGCTCGACGCGATTGCGGTGCAGCATGGGCCGCACACCGACACCGGCGTACGTCACGGCGACGCCCTGGTACTCCTTGCTGAGCGGCCCCGCGCTGTACTCGGGATCCAGCTTGATCCCTATCCGCGCGGCCGCCTCCGCCCACTGCTTCTTCAGGTGCTCGGTCGGCGCGACCACGGTCACCTGCTGCACGACATGGTGGTGCAGCAGCCAGGACGCGAGCGTCAGCGCGAACGTCGTCTTGCCGGCGCCGGGCGTGGCGACGGCCAGGAAGTCGCGCGGCTGCTCCTGGAGGTACTTCTCCAGCGCCCCGTGCTGCCAGGCGCGCAGCTTGTTGGCGGTACCCCAGGGGGCGCGGCCGGGGAAGGCGGGTGAGAGGTGGTGCGAGGAGGCGGCACTGGCGGCGGTGGTAGTCACGGTCTCCGTTGGTGGGGTCGAATCAGAGGGGCCGCGCGTAGCGCGTCAGGTAGGGCGGTGGTGGGAGACGGGCGGGCGGCTCGGCTACGTATGACAACCGGGCCACCCTACCGGCGACCCGGATGTGTCAACGCGCGGACGACGCCGGGTCACCGGTGGATGGGACTGACGTCACAGCGCGCGCAGCCGGTCCGCGATGACCCCGATGCCGCTCTCCTTGCCGGAGGCCACGTCGATGACCAGGTCGTACGCCGTGTCCTGGTCGCAGGACGCGAGGTCGACGCCGTTGACGGCGAGAAATGTGGCGGCGGCCAGCCAGGCGGTCCGCTTGTTCCCGTCGACCAGTGGGTGGTTGGTGGCGATGGCGTGCAGCAGCGCGGCGGCCTGCTCGTGCAGGTCCTGGTACGCGGCGACACCGAGCATCCGGGCGCGGGGGCGGTGTACGGCCGAGGCCAGCAGCCCCGGCTCCCGGACCTCGGGTGCACGGCCGCCGAAGGCGATCCGGGCGATGTCCGTCACTTCGGTGACAGTGAGGTGCCGGGTCATTCGCCGAGCCGCTTCAGAAGATCGGCGTGCTCGTCCGCGAGCCGGGTGGCGAGGGTGCGCACGTGCGCACCCTCCTCGCCCAGGTACCGGCGTACGGCTTCCTCGGCGACCTCCTCCGGCAGCCGGCCCTGCGCGTCGGCGAGGTCGTCGAGGGCCTGCGCGAGGGCGGGGTCGAGGCGGAGTTCCATGCGCCGACAGTAGGGCACCGCACCCGCCCGATTCGACCGGTTTTCGATCAACGCTCCCGCACCCGCGTCGTCACCCACGCCCCCACCAGCGCCACCCCGGCCATCGGCAGGAACACGGCGGCGAAGGCGGCGGGGTGGGAGCCGTCGGCCGACGCGGTGGCGGCGTCCGCGACCGTGCCGCCGCCGAGGGCCGCGAAGGCCGCGCCGCCCACGGCGAGCAGCAGCACGTTCGACAGACCGTCGGAGATCTGCAGCGCGGCGGAGTTGGCCCCGGTCTCCTCCGGCGCCGAGAGGCGCAGCAGCAGCACGCTGGTCGAGGCCGTCACCAGCCCCATGCCGAAGCAGCCGAAGCCCCAGGCCACGGCGACGGTCCACACCGGCACGGAGTGGATCAGCACGCTGGGCACGGTGGCGATGGCGGCGGCGAGCAGCACCATGCCGAGGAACATCAGCCGGGCCCGGTACGGCTCCGTCCGGGGCCTCGACTGCACATACGACCCCAGCGCCCAGGTCCCGCCGGCCGCCGCCAGCGAGAACCCGGCGAGCGTCGGCGACAGCCCGCGCTGGGTGACCAGCATGAGCGGCACGAAGGACTCGGCGGCGATGAAGGCCCCGGCCGCGATCCCGCGCAACAGCACCACGGACGGCAGCCCGCGCGCCGCCCGGTACGTGCCGTGCGGCAGCAGCCCGAGGACCGCCGGCACGAGCAGTGCGGCGCCGGCGAGGGCGGGGACGAGCGAGAGCCAGTCCAGTTCCTGGGCGGCGTACTGGAGGAGCGCGGCGCCGAGCGAGATCCCGAGCGCGAGCCGGATGCGCCGCCGGTCGAGGGGCGCGCGGTCGGCCGCCTCGCGCGGGCCGGACGTCCGCCGCCGGATCTGCGGCAGCGCGAGCGCCAGCGGAAGGACGACCAGGACCGGTATCCCGGTGAACACCCAGCGCCAGCCGAGGTGTTCGGTGACCGTGCCCGCGATCAGCGGTCCGACCACGGACGGGACGACCCAGCCCGCCGCGAACGCCGCCATGATCGCCGGGCGCAGCCGCTCCGGGTAGGCCCGCGCCACGACGACGTACAACGCGACGACGACCAGCCCGCCGCCGAGCCCCTGCACCGCCCGCCCGAGGATGAACACCCACATGGTCCCGGCGGTCCCGGACAGCAGCAGCCCCGCCGCGAAGGCCCCGATCCCCGTGGTCAGCGACGCCAGCGGCCCGTCCCGGTCGGCCCACTGCCCGGCGAGCACCATCCCGAACAGACTCGTCGTGAAATACGCCGAGAACGCGAACGCGTACGCCGACACCCCGTCGAGCTCCCGCGCCGCCACGGGCATCGCCGTCCCCACGGCCGTCGCCTCGAAGGCGATCAGCAGCTCCACGAACACGATCCCGATACTGAGCGCCCGGTAGGGACGGCTCAGCACACCGCCCTCGCCGCCTTCCCGCCCCTCGGCCTCGGACGGAACCGTCGTGGCATCGCGCGCTTCCGGTGCTGTCATGACCGCCAGCGTAAGAGGCACACCGGGCGCTGACCCCTGTCGGAAGACGGTGATCAACTGCGCCTTTGGTCCTACGACCAGTCGCTCCCCGCAGCCCCCACACCCCCACACCCCCACCACCCGACGTTTCATGAACGGCGTATGGCAGTCCCATTGCAGCGCCCACCCACCCCTTGAGCCCCGCCCACGCCCCCGCCTACGGTCAACCCATCAGGTCGGAACGAGTGAGCCGTGCCGCACCTGAGTCCGGCCGTGTGCCCGAGTGGTTTAGGGACTCGCCTGCAAAGCGAGTTACGTGGGTTCGATTCCCGCCACGGCCTCAACTGCCTTGACCAGGCAAAGGGAAAAGGGCGGCACCTCGTGTGAGGTGCCGCCCTTTCGTGTGTCCGTCTCAGTTCCCGTCTCAGTTCCCGTCTCAGTTGGACGTGTCGCCTGCTCGATCAGGCGTCGGGCCTGAGAGAACTCTTCTCAGGTAGTTGCGACGGTTCTAAGCTGCCCCGGGTGGGAGCTATCGACTGGGGCGACGCCCCAACATGGTCGGGCGCAATCTTCGCTGCCGTTGCGGCCGCAGGCGCAATCTGGACTCTCAAGAGCCAGCGCGATCAGATCGACGAGCAGCGCCAGTTCATCCGCCAGCAGTCCGAGAACCTCTCTCTTGAACGGGAGCAACTGCGGGCCATCGCGAAGGAACGAAGGTGGGCGCAGGCACTGAAGGTACGCATGAAGTACAGCCGTGTGGGCCCCGCCTCCACGGGCCAGCTCAGTGATCAGGAAAACGAATACCGTTGGCGCGTTTTCCTCTCGAACACCAGCGACAAGCCGTTGCGCAATGTCACGGTACGTTTTGGGGACAGCTACACCGCTCAGGCAGCCCACGAAGTCGATGAAACGGATGACTACCCTTCCGGGGAGCCCCTGGGGGTACCGGTCGACGTCATCGGTTCGGCCCTCACCTTCGAGTTCTCATCTCCGAGAATGCCCCTGCCCAAATTCGATCGCTCTCGCCCTCATGCCTACTTCACCGATGCCGCACATACGCAGTGGCACTTGGACGAGCGAGGCGAGCTCGACGAAGTCCGCGATGGGAGCCTTCCGGAAGAGTGACGGGGTTCGATTCCCGCCGCGGCCTCTCACTGTCACCGCTCCGCCCTACCCTGTGCCCTTGATCAGGTGTCAGGGGGGGCGGCGGCATGGCGAAGGTTCCTGAGAGTCGGCGGGTTGGGCGGGTCGCGGTGAACCGGCTGCGTTCGCTGCTGGAGCACCATGGCCATATCGTCCAGGAGATCGACGGCGTGAACGACCACGGTGAGGATCTGTACGTCACCTTCGTGCACGCCGGCCAGCGGACCGATGCCTCGGTCGCGGTGCAGGTGAAGGGCGGCACCTCGCATCGCACGCGCCGCGGGTACCGGGTTCCTGTGGGCCAGCACGCCGAGAACTGGCGCAGCAGCAATGTGCCCGTCCTGTGCGTGGTGCACGATCCTCAACCCGACACCCTGTTCTGGGGCAACGCCACGCGTCAGCTTCGAAGGGCACAGGCGCAGCGCAAGACCTTGAAGTCCATTGTCCTGAGCAGGGAATCGGTGCTGAACGACGACACCGTGGACGACTTCGTACGACGGGCCCGCCGCTACGTCGATCTGGAGCGCGAGGGCCTGGGCAGGTGGGCCGACATGGCGGGTGTCGAATTCGGCGAGTCGGATATCGTCAAGCCCTTTGAGAACGAGTACGGCGAGCCCATGGTCTTCTGGCAGCGCAAGGGCGTTCCCCTCGCGACGCTTCTGCACCACGATCTGGACTGGGAACCCGTGCCCATCAGCGAGGACACCCTGAGGTTCGGGCCTCTCTTTCCCTCGGTCGCCGGTGTCATCCTCAACGACGCCGAGGCACACTGGCTGGCGGCCTGTTTCAAGGCCAGCGCATGGTGGCGCCGCCCCGAGAACGATTGAAGGGCCGAGCACTCGCCCGTGCCGGACGCTACTCGCCGCCGCCCGGCACCGCGTCGCGCCCCTCTACCCGTACAGCTGCCCGTACAGCGTTCCGCCCGCCTGGTCCTCGAATATCTCCGGCCAGTAGCGCCAGCCGTCGTCGCCGGGGAGGGAGAGGGTGGGGTCGCAGGCGACGGGGTCGACCGTGGCGAGGGTCTGGGCCATGGTCGCGGCGAGTTGTTCGTAGGAGTCGGTGAGGTGGTGGGCCGCGTCGAGGGACTTCTCGCGGTGGAGCAGCCAGAGCGTGAAGGCGAGGGTGGAGATGTCGGCGTTGAGCGGGCGCAGGGTGAGGTCGGGCTCGCTCCAGGCGAGGACCGCGCCCGTGGTGCCGTCCACGACGAGGCTGGTGTCCTCCAGGAGGTAGCCGAGGCGTATCAGGCGGTCCGCGGTCGTGGGGAGTTCGTCGGCGGAGAACTCGCCCTGGCGCTCGTCCGCGTAGTACTCGGTGAGGGCCGGCAGGGGCACCTCCGTGTCCAGCTGGAAGAGGAAGCCGTCCTCGGGCAGGCCCGTCTCCCGCAGGAAGCGGCGGGTGGGCTCGTGCGTCAGCGCGGACGGGAAGTCGACGTCCTCGAAGCGCATGATCTCGCCCGTGCCGAACTCCTCGTCCAGCAGTCGCTTCGGCAGGTCGAGGACAAGGCCCTCGCCGGGGCCCGCGATCCGGGCGAGCGGGCGGATCAGGGCGGCCATGCGCCAGTACGGCGGCACGTCGTCCTCGCCCACGTTCGCGCCCGCGCCCGCGCCTGACGTGAACATCTCCGTGAGGCGGGCCGTCGTCTCCGTGACCGTCTTCGGGCCGAACGGGCCCCGGGGCGCCGTCAGTTCCTCCGTGGCCGCCGTGAAGCGCAGCAGCGCCTCCAGGGAGGGGGCCAGGGGCGACAGGGGGGACAGGTCCATCAGGGCGGGGTTCGGGTGGACGTATGTCGTGGAGATCTCCCCGGTCGTCCCGTCCAGCACGATCGACTCAAGGTCCCTGTCCAGGTTGCGCAGCGCCCCTATGACGAGCTGGTCCCGCAGCTCCTCGGCGAGCTTCTCCGCGTCGCCGGCCAGGTCCGCGAGTCTCCGCAGCCCGTGCTCCCGCAGCGCGGCGAACCCCAGCAGCCGGCCGTCGGACGGCAGTCCCGGTCCCCTCAGCCACCGTCGCGTCCCCGCGTGCGTGACGTACGGATCCAGCTCCTCGTCGGTCAGTGTGATCGCGCCGCCGACACCGATGTCAGTCGTGCTCATGGCTCCCCCGCGCAGATGAACGCATCGTGCTTCCCCCAGGCAGGAACACCGCGGCGTCCCGCGGCGGTTCCTCATTGAGCCAGAACCATACGCCGCACCACTGACAACGCCGGAAACACCCGGGAACAGGGGCCCCGCCCCTCAGCTGAGGTACACGCCGCCCACGACGACCACCAGGGCCGCCAGCACGAACAGCAGCACCCAGAGCAGCAACTTCCCGACGCTGGGCGGGGGTTCGTAGCGCGGCTGCTCGGGGCCGTCGTTCAGTGGCGGTTCGCCGCTCAGCGGCTCGTGCGGTGCGCTCATGATCCCGTCACCACCGCCGCCTGCGGGCGGATCGGGAGGCGGTTGACCGGCCGTCCCGTCGCCGCCCGTACGGCGGACGCGACCGCCGCGGGGGACGTCACGACCGGCACCGCGCTGACCGCCTTCGCGCCGAACGGGGCCACGACATCGCGCTCCTCGACCAGCTTGACGATGCGGATGTCGGGCGCGTCCAGGGCGGTGGGGAGGGCGTATCCGGTGAGGTCGGGGTGGCGGACCAGGCCGCGGGCCGTGCGCAGGTTCTCCGTCAGCGCGGCGCCGACGCCCTGGGTGACGCCCGCCTCGATCCGGGCCGTCAGCTGCGCCGGGTTGAGGATCCGGCCCACGTCCTGGGCGAGCGCCAGCTCCACCACCCGGACCGAGCCCAGCTCGATGTCGACGTCCACCACCGCGCGGATCGCGCAGAAGGCCAGCCCCACGAAGGCGTCGCCCTGGCCGTCGGCGTCCAGCGGTTCGGTGGGGTGCGGGCGGCACTGGGCCGTGGCCCACAGTTCCTTGCCGTCCATGGCCTCCGTCACGGTCGTGGACAGCACACCGTCGTACGACGTGATCTTGCCGTCGGTGATCTGCAACAGCTCCGTGGACATGCCGAACTTGTGCGCCAGGGGCTGCAGCAGTTGCGTACGGACCATTTTCGCGGCGCGTTCGACCGCTCCGCCCGACACCCATGTGTGGCGGCCACGGCAACTCGGGCCCGCGGGCGGCTGGTCGGTGTCGACCGGCGCCACGTGCACCTCGTCGATGCCGAGCGTCTCCTGGACGATCTGCCGGGCCAGCGTGGTGAAGCCCTGGCCGGTCTCCACGGCCGCGCAGAGCACGGTGGCGACGCCGTCGTGGACCTTGACCGTGGCCGTCGAGACCTCGTCCGCGCCCTCCGAGCCGAGCATGTGGACCATGCCGACGCCATAGCCGACACCACGGCGTACGGCACCGGGTTCGCCCGCGCCTTCGAGGCCCCCGGGGAGCAGCCACTCGTCCTCGGGCGTGTCCTTGGGCAGCGCGGGGAGCGGGAAGTCCCGTACGGCTTGCAGCAGTTCGGCGACCGGCGCCGGGCACGTCACCGTCTGGCCGGTCGGCAGGACGTCCCCCGTGGCCATCGCGTTGCGCAGGCGCAGCTCCGCGGGGTCGATGCCGAGCTTCTTCGCCAGCTTGTCCATCTGGGCTTCGTAGGCGGCGCACACCTGCATGGCGCCCTCGCCGCGTACGTGGCCGGAGGGCGGGTTGTTGGTGCGTACGACCCAGCCCTCGATGAAGGCGTTGGGGACGACGTAGGGGCCGCAGGCGAAGGAGACCGCGGCGGCCAGCGACTCGGCGGACGTGTCGGCGTAGGCGCCCGCGTCGAGCAGGATCTGTGCCTCGACCTTCACCAGCTTGCCCTCGGCGTCCGCGTGGTGGCGGTAGCGCAGCAGCGTGGGGTGGCGGTGGGCGTGGCCGAGGAAGGACTCCTCGCGCGTGGCGGTGAGCTTCACCGGGCAGCCGGTCTTCAGGGCCAGCAGGCCGAGCGGGAGCTGGAAGCCCTGGTCCTCGCGGTCGGCGGTGGCGCCGGGGACGCCGGTGACGACGACCTTCACCCGCTCGGGTTCCAGGCCGTAGCAGGCGGCGGCCGCGTCGCGGTCGGTGTGCGGGTCGGTGGACGCCACGTAGAGCTCGACTCCGCCGTCGGGGCGGGGCACGGCGAGGCCCGCCTCCGCGCCGATCGGGGCCGGGTCCTGGCGGCCGATGCGGTACTGGCCCTCGACGACGATCTCGCCGGCCGCCTCCGGGTCGCCGTGGCGCAGCGGGATGTGGCGGATCAGGTTGCCGTCGGGATGCAGGGGCTCGGCCTCGAAGGCCTGCTCCGGGTCGGTCACCGCGTCGAGTACTTCGTACTCGACGATGACGGCGGCGGCGGCCATCCGCGCGGTGTCCGGGTGGTCGGCGGCGACGGCCGCGATGGGCTCCCCGTGGTGGCGTACGACCTCGGAGGCGAACACCGGGCGGTCCGCCGTGCCGCGGCCGTGCAGCGCGCTGCCGGGCACGTCCTCGTGGGTGATGACCGCCCGCACGCCGGGCATCTCGCGCGCGTGGCTGGTGTCGATGGACACGATGCGCGCGTGCGGGTGGGGCGACCTGAGCACGGCGGCCCACAGCAGGCCCTCGGCCCACAGGTCGGCCGCGTACGGGAAGGTGCCCTCCGTCTTGGCGCGGGCCTCGGCGGCGGGCAGCGAGACGCCCAGCCCGTGCGGCAGGGGCTCGGGGCCGCTCTCGGGTGCCGCCGGTGTCACGGTCGCGGCTTCGTTGCTCACGCCTGGCCTCCGTCCTGGCCGTACGGCTGCTCATGCGGCGCTTGGGGGTCGTACGGAGAAGTGGAAGTGTCGTCGTACCGTGCCTGTGGTGCGGCCGGCCCGGCCGATGCCTCGAACGCCGACGGGTGGACGCCGCCCGCGCCGGGACCCGCCTGGTGCGGGATGCGTGCCTCGTCCGGGTCCGGCGTGGCTTCGGCGGCGGCCGCGGAGTGCGCCTCGCGTTCGTTGACGACCTCGCGTACGGCGTCCAGGACCCCGCGGTAGCCGGAGCAGCGGCACAGGTTGCCGCACAGTGCCTGGCGGGCCTCCAGCTCGGTCGGCGCGGGGTTGCCCTCAAGGAGGTCGTGCACGGTCATCGCCATGCCCGGTACGCAGAAACCGCACTGCACGGCGCCGCACTTGGCGAGCGCCCGCTGCACGTCGGAGGGCTGCCCGTCGGTGGCCAGGCCCTCGACGGTGCGCACCTCGCTGCCGGCGGCGGTGACGGCGGGCACCAGGCAGGACGCCACGAGCCGTCCGTCCACCTGGACGTTGCAGGCGCCGCACTCGCCCTGCGAGCAGCCGTCCTTGGCGCCCGCCAGGCCGAGCCGCTCGCGCAGGACGTAGAGCAGCGATTCGCCGATCCAGGCGTCGGTCACGGGGCGGTCGGCGCCGTTGACGCGCAGGACGTAGGCGGCGAGGGGGTGTTCGTCGTGCGGGGGCGGCGCGGCGGTGTCGGCGTCCTGCGCCTCTTCGGCGGCGGCCCCCTCGGAGGCCTCGGCGGCCTCGGGGTCCTCGTGCGCCTGGTCCGGTTCGTGCGCCTCCGGAGCCCCGGTGGCCCCGTGCGCGAGGTCGGCGACCGGCGGGGAAGCCTCGTGAGCGGGCTCGGCGGCCCGCTGGGCGGCCTGCGCGGGCAATTCCGCATGCGACCCGGCCGACGGCTCCACGGGGGCCTCAGCGGCCGTTTCCCGGGGCTCCGCCGACCACGCCTGTCCGATGGCCTCCGTGGCCCAGGGGGCGGCCGCGCCGCCGGGGAGCGTGGCGGGCGGTGTCCCGCCCCACTGCTCGACGAGCGCCGAAGTGGTGAACTCGCCCGATTCGTCCGGAAGATCACCACCGGCCACCGGAATCGACCACTGTCCGGTCACATCGTGCCCGGGGGCGGCGCCCGCCTGTGCGGCCTCGTTGAAGTCCCACTGCCCGGTGGCTCCCGGGTGGTACGCGAACCGGTCGTCGTGCGCGGCGTCGTGCGGCGCGGCGTTCGGATCCGGCCACTGGACGGCGCCGGCCGGCACGGTCCACGTCCCCGTGGCCGCCGGGTCCGTCGCCTCGGGTGTCGCGGGGGTCACGCTGATCTGCGGGGGCACATAGCCGTGGCCGGGTGCCGCGAGCGGGCTGTCCCGGTCGGCGAGCAGGGCTTCGATGCCCCCTTCGGGGAGCTTGACGAAGGCGGTGGCGCCGTCGTCGTAGTCGCCCTGGGGCAGCGGATCCCAGCGGCCGCCGCTCGGCGGGGCACCCTCTCCGTACTGGTCGTCGGTCACGACAGTGCCCTCCCCAGTGCTCGTCGGGCCAGCGCGGCGACGGTGCGCCGCAGGTGCAGTACCGCGGGCGGAAGCTGTTGCACGGAGCCGTCCCCGTCGGGGACGGGGTCGGGGATGCAGGCCGCGGCCACGTACTCCCCGAACGCGGTGAGCGCCTCCGGCACGATCGCCCGGTTGTTGTCCCAGTCGATCAGCTGGGCGACCCAGGCCTCGGCGTCCAGCGGCCGCAGCGGCATCGGCGCTATGGCTCCGACGGCGCACCGCACTCCGCGCCGCGCGGGGTCGAGGACGAGGGCCACGGACGCGATCGCGCGGCCGGGTCCGGTGCGTCCCGTCGCCTTCAGGAAGACCTGCGGGGCATGCAGCAGCGGCACGCGCACGTAGCCGATGAGCTCGCCGCCGCGGAGCATCTCCACGCCCGCGAGCAGGTGCGACACGGGGATCTCGCGGCGGGCTCCGCCCTGGCCCGCGATGATCAAGGTGGCTTCCAGGGCGGCCAGTACGGGCAGCGCGTCCCCCGTAGGGGCGGCCGAGGCGATATTGCCGCCCAGGGTGCCCGCGTTACGGATCTGCGGCGGACCGGCGGCGCGCGCGGCGGCGGCCAGCGCCGGAATCAGGGCCGCGAAGTCGGGACGCCCCATGCGGGCGTGGGTGAGGCCCGCGCCGAGCAGCGCGTGGCCGTCCTGGTACTGCCAGCCGCGGATCTCGCTGATCCGGCCGAGGCCGACGAGCGCGGCGGGCCGCAGCTGTCCGGAGTTGACGGCGGCCATGAGGTCGGTGCCGCCGGCCACCGGAACGGCGGCGGGCATGGCGGCCAGCGCCGCCACTGCTTCGTCCAGCGACGCGGGCAGCGTCACGGCCTGCGCCGCCTGCGGTGCGTGCGTGGTCAAACCGGCTGCCCCTTCCCGCTGCCCCACCTGGTCCCACCTGTGCTGCCGTACGGTACGTGCTGACAGGGCGGACGTGGCAACTCTGGCACATCTTCCCTGACCCTCGACGCTGGGGTCCGCTAGGAGGCATTCGCCCCTCTCACCAGGGAGATGGTCCGTTTTCGTACGGCATCACCCGTGAGTGCGAATTGCCACTCTTCGGTGACCCTTGGGCGCCTTTTTCCTTGTGGGGCCACAGTTCCAGGGTGAACACCCCGGAACACGCGTCTTCGGAGTCGCCTCACACGTTTGGGGGCGCCCCCTCGATCGGGCGTCCGAGGCCACCCGTCATCCCTTCGGGGGCAGGCCGCTTCTGCCACGGCAGCGGACCCGCGGGCGGGCGATAGTCCACTCCAAGGGCGTCAAGTCGCCCGTAGTGGGCGGTCATCCGCCGTTCGAAGCCGGCGAAGTCCCGTTCGGCGGGGGCGGGCAGGGCACTCCAGGCGACCTCGGCGAAGGCCACGAGCCGCGGGTACGTCTGGTAGTCCACGCGCGCGTGGTCCTCCATCACCTCGGTCCACACGTTGGCCTGAGTGCCCAGCACATGCCGCGCCTCCGCCTCGGTGAGCTGCGGCGGCACCGGCTCGAAGCGGTAGACGTCCTCCAGGGTGCGGACATAGCCGATGGGCATCGGCTCGTCCTCGCCGGCGGCCTGACGGTGGTCCAGGTACACCTGCTGCTCGGGGCACATGACGACGTCGTGGCCCGCGCGGGCGGCCGTGACGCCGCCCTGGTAGCCGCGCCACGAGGACACGGCCGCGCCGTCCGCGAGCCCGCCCTCCAGGATCTCGTCCCAGCCGATCAGCCGACGCCCGCGCGCGGAGAGCCAGTTGTCGAAGTGCCGGACGAACCAGGACTGCAACTCGTCCTCGTCCGCGAGCCCGAGTTCCTTGATGCGCGCCTGCGCGGTGGGCGACTGCCGCCACTGGTCCTTGGCGCATTCGTCGCCGCCGATGTGCACGAACTCCGAGAAGGGTCCGGCGTCCGCCGGGAACAGGTCGAGGAGTTCCTCGAACACCCCCTCGTAGAAGCGCAGGGTGTTGTCAGTGGGGGCGAGTACGTTTTTGGAGACGCCCCAGCTGTCCCAGACGGAGAGGGAGGTCGTGTCGATGACGTCGGTGTTGCCGAGTTCCGGATACGCGGCGATGGCGGCCTGCGAGTGGCCCGGGATGTCGATTTCGGGGACGACGCTGATATGCCGCTCGGCTGCGTACGCGACGATCTCGCGGATGTCGTCCTGCGTGTAGAAGCCCCCGTGCGGCTTCTCCTCCCACAGCGGTGAGGCGCGATGGCCGAATTTCGTGCGCGCCCGCCAGGACCCGACCTCCGTCAACCTCGGGTAGCGCTTGATCTGAACACGCCATCCCTGGTCGTCGGTGAGGTGGAAGTGGAAGACGTTGAGTTTGTGGGCGGCCAGGAGGTCGAGATGGCGCAGGACCCCGTCCTTGGGCATGAAGTGCCGGGAGACGTCGAGCATGAGGCCGCGCCAGCGGAATCGCGGGGAGTCCTGGATGTGGGTCACCGGCAGTCGCCACTCCCGGCCGGGAAGCGGCGCCCGCCGGAAAGCGTCGGGGCCGAGCAACTGCCGCAGCGTCTGAGCACCCCAGAAGAGCCCGGCGGCGCCACCGCCGACGAGGTGCACACCCTTCGGCGTGACGGCCAGACGGTAGCCCTCGTCGCCGAGGTCCTTGGTCACCATGGAGTGGATGTACACGCGGATGACGTCGTCGTCTTCCCCGTCCCCCGGGTTCAGGGGCAGGCCTGTGGCCGCGCCCAGCACGCCCCGCAGCCAGCGTTCCGTCCGCTCCGTGCCCTCACCCGCGGCCAGCTTCGTCCCGGGCCCCAGCTCGTAGAAGTCGGCCCCGTGGTCCGTCACATGGCGGGGCGCCGGAATCACATCAGTCACGTCAGTCCTTTACCGCTCCGCCGAGGCCGGAGACCAGTCGTCGCTGTACGAGTACGAAGAAGATCAGCACCGGAATCGTCATCACTGTGGAGGCCGCCATCACGCCGCCCCAGTCCGGCTCGTCCGGCTTGTAGAAGACGAGGAGGGCCATCGGCAGGGTGGACTGCGAGGTGTCGCTGATGATGAAGGACTTGGCGAACAGGAAGTCGTTCCAGGCCGAGATGAAGGAAAAGACGCTCGTGGCCACAAGTCCCGGGAAGACGAGGGGGAAAAGGATCTGCCACAGGAATCGCGCCCGGCTCGCCCCGTCGATGTACGCGGCCTCCTCCAGCGCGTCCGGTACGGCCTTCACAAAACCCCGCAGCATCCAGATCGCGAAGGGCAGCGAGAAGGCGATGTGCGGCAGGATCAGCGAGCCCAGCGTGTTCAGTTGGCCCATGTCCCGCATGAGGAAGAAGAGGGGGATCGTCAGGGCCTCGACGGGCACCATCTGCGCGACCAGGAACATGATCAGCAGGGTGGTCCGGAATCGGAAGCGGAATCGTGTCACCGCGGTCGCCGCGAGAAACGCGATGAGTGCGGAGGCGACGACCACGGAGCACGCGACCACAAGGCTGTTGAGGAAGTACCGGCCGAATTCCTGCTGCCCGAAGACGCGCCGGAAGGAATCGAGGGAGGGCGAAAGCGTCCAGGGCCGTGGCTCGGTCGACTCGACCTCTCCGGCCGGTTTGAAGGCGCTGAGCACCATCCAGTAGAGGGGGAAGGCGACCACGGCCGCGATCAGCAGCGCGGACACCTCGGCGGCGAGCCGCCACGGGCGCCGTACAAGACCCCTGACGAGGTTCATAGTTCCTCCCCCTGCCTGCGCAGCAGCCGCAGATAGACCAGCGTGACCGCGAGCAGGATCACCAGCATCACCACGCCGATCGCCGAGCCGAGGCTGTACTGCGAGGCGGCGAACGCCTTCTGGTACGCGTACACGTTCAGCACGAGGTTCTGTCCGGCGATGCCGCCGCCGTTGGTCATCACGTAGATCTGCGTGAAGACCTTGAAGTCCCAGATGACCGACTGGATGGTGACGACCACCAGGATCGGCTGGAGCAGCGGCGCGAGCACCGAGCGCCAGATCCGCCACTGCGAGGCACCGTCCAGGGCGGCCGCCTCCAGCACCTCGGCCGGTACGGCACGGATCCCGGCGTACACCGTCACCATCACGAACGGGAAGGAGCACCACACCACTTCGAGCAGCACGAGGGCGAAGGCGCTGTAATGCCCGTACGTCCATGAGTGGTCGCCGATCCCGAGGACCCGGTTGACGGGGCCGAAGTCGGGGTCGAAGAGGAACAGCCAGACCGTGGAGCCGGTGACGGCCGGGGTGGCCCACGCCCCGAGCGCGGCCAGCATCAGCGCCAGCCGGGGCACGGCCCGCACGCGCGTGAGGAGCACCGCCAGCGCGCAGCCGGCCGCCAGCGTGGACACCACACAGGCCGCCGCGAACACCAGCGTCGCGAGGAGCACCTGCCAGAACTGGTCGTCGGCGAACAGCGTCCGGTAGTTGCCGAACCCCTCGAAGGTGGTCGGTTCGCCACCGCTGACCTGGGCCTGGGTGTACCGCAGGAACGAGATCAGGCCGAGCTGATAGATGGGGTAGAGGAGCAGAGCACCGAGGACGACGAGGGCGGGGGCGAGATAGAGCCAGGGGGTCCAGCCACCGCGCCCAAGCCGGGAACCCCCGGACACACCCCCGCCGCCACGCCACCCGGACGCCGACTTCCGTACGGATGCGCCGGGGCCGGGTGAGGCTGGGCGGTCCGCCGCAGCCTCGCCGGGCAAGGCCGCGTGGTCCGCCGCACAACTGCCGTGACCGCCGCTGCCTTCGCCGCTGCCACTGCCGTAGCTGCTGCCGTCGTCGGCGGGGCCGCGGCCAGGCCCCGCCCCGGATCCGGCGCCGGCTCCTCTCCCGGCGCCCGGGCCCGCACCCTCAGCGGGCCCAGCTCCACCGCCTCCTCCGGAGCTCGCACCACCAACAGGCCCAAGCCCAACCCCGGCACCAGCACCCGCACCCTCCGCGGTGCCGGTTATGTCCTCGGGCGGTGCCCCCGTCGGGGCAAGAGGGTTCTCCATCGGCTTCACCCGGCGGAGCTGAACGCGTCGTTCATCTTCTTCGCCGCGTCCTTCGAGGCCGCCGCCACGTCCTTCTTGCCGCTGACGATCTCCTGGAACATCGTCGGCAGGACGAGCGAGGCGTCGATCTGTGCCCAGGCGGGTGACGCCGGTACGAACTTGGCGCCCGCGGCGAGGGTCTTCACGAAGGGGGCGACGAACGGCTCCTTGGCGGCGACCTCTTCCCGTACGTCGGTGTAGGTCGGCAGGAAGCCCATCGCGTCGAACAGTTCGCCCTGGGTCTTCTTCGACGCGAGCTGCTCCATCAGGTCGATGGCGAGCGTGCGGTGCGAGGTGCTCTTCAGTACGCCGATGTTGTTGCCGCCGGCGAACGCCGGAGCGACCGAGCCCGACGTCAGCCCGGGCAACGGCACGACCGCGTACTTGCCCTTGACCTTGCCTGCCTCGATCGCCGCGTGGCTGAAGTCGCCGCCGATGGCCATGCCCGCCTTGCCCGAGGCGAAGGCGGTCACCGTGTCGTTGCCGCCCATGCCCGCGCACTTGGCGGCCGGACAGTTGGTGTCGCCGAAGAGCGAGGTGTAGGCCTTGATGCCCTTCTGGGCGTCCGCGCTGTCGATGGTCGAGGCATAGGAACCGCCCTTACCCTCGGCGAGTTCACCGCCCTGGGACCAGATGAACGGCATCGCGCCGTACGTGTATGCGCCGCCGACCGCGAGACCGTACAGGTCGGGTCTGGCCGCGTGGATCTTCCGGGCCGCCTCGGCCAACTCGGCCTGGGTCTTGGGGACTTCGAGGCCGAGTTCCTTGAGGACGTCCGTGCGGTAGTACAGCGCGCGTACTCCGACGAAGTACGGGGCGCCGTAGATCTTCCCGTCCACCGTCACCGACTGCCTGGCCGTCGGGTCGGTGTCCTTGGACTCGGACCAGTCGGTGAACTCCTTGGTGATGTCGGCGAGTCCGCCGTCCTTGACGTATCCGGCCGTGTCCGTGTTGCCGTACTCGATGACGTCCGGGGCGCTCTTGGGGTCGTTGAAGGCGGCCTTGATGCGCTGGGCGCGGGTCTCCACGGGGATGTACTCGATGGTGACCTTGGTGTCCTTGTGGGCCTTCTTGAAGGTGGCGACGGCCGCGTCGACGACCTTCTGCTTCGGCGCGTTGTTGACCTCCTGGAAGAGCCAGACCCGCAGGGTGCCGGTCTTCTCGTCCTTGCCGGAGGAGGAGTTGTCGGAGGTCTGGGGGGCGCAGGCGGTGACGGTGAGCCCTGCGACGACAAGGGCGGCTATGGGGGCGACCGTTCGAACAGAGAGCTTCATCGAGCATCCTCCGATGGGGGGCGCGTTGCAACATGCGCAATGGCGGTTTCGCTCTGCACAACACACCGGAGGCTATGAGTGCATGAACATGCCCACAAGAGGTCTCAACCACTCTGTGACCACGGGACGCACTCCGTGCAACGGTTAGCGCTCGACGGCCCTGTCGCCGGGCTCGTCCTCCGGACCCGCCATGTCCGACATGAACAGAGCGGAGAGGATCGCGAGCAAGAACCAGACAACGGTCCAGGTGTGCAGCACCCGCCAGGTCTCCCGAGGTGCGTCACCGAACGTCAGCAGCAGGACGCCCCCACCCAGCACACCCGCGGCGACGAGATGGACCCGCACCACGAGACCGGGGACGAACACCTCGCGCAGGAACCGCTCCCCGTACCAGAGGCGCACCGTGCGCCGGGCGAGCACCGCCACCGCACAGCCGCCGATGAGCACGGCCGGCACGACGAACGACACGGAAAGCGGGTCCCCGGAGCGCCCGGGTTCGGCCAGCAGTCCGCAGCCGAAGGCCGCCGCGAAGCTCCAGGGGACGACAAGCAGCCCCGCCCTCTTGCGCGCCGCCAGGCCCCCGGCGCCGTACCGCTCCTCGTTGGCGGCCCGTATCTCGGCGATCCGCTCGCGCCAGGTGAGGCCGGCCCGGGACGGAAGGCTGACGATCAGCAGCACCACCGCGAGGGGCGCCGCACGCAGCACCTCAAGGACGCCCTCGACGCCCTCCGGCAAGTCACGCACCAGCAGCAATGCCCCTGCGACCACCACCGGTACGTACCCCAGGACCAGCCACAGGCTAGGCCGGCCGGGCATCCGCATCGCCTTCCGGCCTCCCAGTTCCCTGGCGCGCTTCACCGCCTGCCGGAACTCACGGCCGCCGCCCGTCTTTCTGCGCACGGCGACGGCCAGCGCCCGGTGCGCCGCCGCCTCCTCCGGAGCCAGCCGAACCGCGGCCCGGGCAGCGGCGAGTGACTCGTCCCAGCGCCGCAGCCCATGGGCCGCGTCGGCCAGGGCCAGCTGCCCCCGCCAGCCGTCGGGCGTGAGCGCGACCGCGCGCCGGGCCAGCGGCAAAGCAGCCTCCGGGTCTCGCAGTTCGACGAGCACCGAGGCCGCGAGGCCCAGTTCCTCCGAGCTGCGCGGCTCCGCCCGCTCCACCAGCGCCCGGCTCTCGCGGAACTTCCGCGCATCCGCCAGCTCCCGCGCCCGCAGCAACGATTCCATGCCCACGCCCACCCCCAGGTACGACAAGACCGCGGCGCCCCTCACCAGGGGCGCCGCGGCCATGCTCGGTCTACGCGGCGTACTGCGCCGGGGGACCCGGTGGCGTTACTTCTTGCCGCCGTCGCCGCCCTTGCCCTTGTCGCCACCGGCGCCCATGGACTCGTAGATCTCCTTGCACATGGGGCACACGGGGTACTTCTTCGGGTCGCGGCCGGGGACCCACACCTTGCCGCAGAGGGCCACGACGGGCGTGCCGTCGAGGGCGCTCGCCATGATCTTGTCCTTCTGGACGTAGTGGGCGAAGCGCTCGTGGTCCCCGTCGCCGTGCGACACCT
Organism: Streptomyces sp. NBC_00775; assembly: GCF_036347135.1. Taxonomy (NCBI): domain Bacteria; kingdom Bacillati; phylum Actinomycetota; class Actinomycetes; order Kitasatosporales; family Streptomycetaceae; genus Streptomyces; species Streptomyces sp. NBC_00775. Next base: position 6,667,903 of record NZ_CP108938.1, on the reverse strand, counting down.
GCGGTGTCGGCTCTACGAGGGTCCCCGTCCCCGTGCCTCGCTGGGGCTGGGTCTCAGGCTCAAGAGTGCTCATAACGCCAAGGGTACTGGGGCTCACACCCTTCAGTTGAGGGAAGGTCGCCCAGTAATCGTCCGGCCGTCGCACTCATTAGTTGAGCGACGGATCGTCCGGCCGTCGCACTCATTAGTTGAGCGACGGATCGTCCGGATACGTCGCCACCATCGCCAGCTCGCTGCGCTGGCGGCGCAGGACCTCGCGCCAGAGCCGTTCGGGGGACGGGGAGGAGACGTCTCCGGGTTCGGATTCGACGACGTACCAGGCACCCTCGACGAGTTCGTCCTCCAGCTGGCCGGGGCCCCAGCCCGCGTATCCCGCGAAGATGCGCAGGGAGCCGAGAGCCGCGGCGAGGAGTTCGGGCGGGGCCTCCAGGTCGACGAGGCCGATCGCGCCGTGCACGCGGCGCCAGCCGAGGGGTGTGCTTTCGCCGGACGCGCCGCCCGGGATGACCGCGACGCCCAGCGCCGAGTCCAGCGACACCGGGCCGCCCTGGAAGACGACACCGGGCTCGACGGCCAGGTCCGCCCAGGCCTCCAGGATGTCGCCGACGTCGACCGGGGTCGGCCGGTTGAGGACGACACCGAGCGAGCCCTCCTCGTCGTGGTCGAGGAGCAGCACCACCGCCCGGTCGAAGTTGGGGTCCGCCAGGGCGGGCGTGGCCACGAGCAGTCGCCCTGTGAGCGAGGACACCTCGGTCATGCCAGACATGATCCCGCATCTTCCCCAGGTAGGGGGAGCCAATACCCGTACCCGGGTGAATGCAGCTCAGGGCTCACAGAAGCGACCCCCGCGCACGCCGGTGCCGGTGACCCCGTGTGCCCGATTCGGAACGGTTCGTGTTGTGGCAAAGCTATGACGCAGCTGAGTGACCCTTGGGCTTACTGAGGGGGGGTAGGCGGCCATTACCCTTGCTGTTCGGTTCCTGTAACAAGGGACCTGCCGTCGAATCACACCTGCCCAACTCATCGGAACGCGAGATACATGACCGTCAATGACGATGTCCTGCTTGTCCACGGCGGAACCCCGCTTGAGGGCGAGATCCGTGTCCGCGGTGCGAAGAATCTCGTACCCAAGGCCATGGTCGCCGCCCTGCTGGGCAGTGAACCGAGCCGGCTGCGCAATGTCCCCGACATCCGCGATGTGCGTGTCGTCCGCGGGCTGCTGCAGCTGCACGGTGTGACGGTACGTCCGGGTGAGGAACCGGGCGAGTTGGTGCTGGATCCGTCGCACGTCGAGAGCGCGAACGTCGCCGACATCGATGCCCACGCGGGTTCGTCGCGCATCCCGATTCTTTTCTGTGGCCCGCTGTTGCACCGTCTGGGGCACGCGTTCATCCCCGGCCTGGGCGGCTGTGACATCGGCGGCCGGCCGATCGACTTCCACTTCGAGGTGCTGCGGCAGTTCGGCGCGAAGATCGAGAAGCGGGCGGACGGCCAGTACCTGGAGGCCCCGCAGCGGCTGCGCGGCACGAAGATCCAGCTGCCGTACCCGTCCGTCGGCGCGACCGAGCAGGTGCTGCTGACGGCCGTTCTGGCGGAAGGCACCACCGAGCTGTCCAACGCGGCCGTGGAGCCCGAGATCGAGGACCTCATCTGCGTACTGCAGAAGATGGGCGCGATCATCGCCATGGACACCGACCGGACGATCCGCATCACGGGTGTCGACACGCTCGGCGGCTACACCCACGCGGCCCTCCCGGACCGCCTGGAGGCCGCCTCGTGGGCTTCCGCGGCGCTGGCGACCGAAGGCAACATCTACGTCCGCGGCGCCCAGCAGCGCTCGATGATGACGTTCCTGAACACCTACCGCAAGGTGGGCGGGGCGTTCGCGATCGACGACGAGGGCATCCGCTTCTGGCACCCGGGCAGCCAGCTCAAGTCGATCGCCCTGGAGACGGACGTCCACCCGGGCTTCCAGACGGACTGGCAGCAGCCGCTGGTGGTGGCCCTCACCCAGGCCACCGGCCTGTCCATCATCCACGAGACGGTGTACGAGTCCCGTCTCGGCTTCACCTCCGCGCTCAACCAGATGGGCGCGCACATCCAGCTCTACCGCGAGTGCCTCGGCGGCTCCAACTGCCGCTTCGGCCAGCGCAACTTCCTGCACTCGGCCGTCGTTTCGGGCCCGACGAAGCTCCAGGGCGCCGACCTGGTCATCCCCGACCTCCGCGGCGGCTTCTCGTACCTGATCGCCGCCCTCGCGGCCCAGGGCACCTCCCGGGTCCACGGCATCGACCTCATCAACCGCGGCTACGAGAACTTCATGGAGAAGCTCGTCGAGCTGGGCGCGAAGGTCGAACTGCCGGGCAAGGCGCTCGGGTAACAGCAGTCGTACGTACGACGATGGGGCGGCCCCCGGTGAAAGGGGGCCGCCCCATTGGCGTTACTGCCGGCGTTGCTTCGCCTCGCACGCGTCCCGTGGCGTACAGGAACGTACAGGAGGACTTACTTGCCCTTGGCGGCTTCCTTGAGCTTCGAGCCCGCGGAGACCTTCACGCTGTAGCCGGCCGGGATCTGGATCGGGTCGCCGGTCTGCGGGTTGCGCGCGGTGCGAGCGGCACGGTGGGTGCGCTCGAAGGTCAGGAAGCCGGGGATGGTGACCTTCTCGTCGCCCTTGGCGACGATCTCGCCGACGGTCTCGGCGAACGCGGCCAGAACGGCGTCGGCGTCCTTGCGGGTCACCTCGGCGCGGTCGGCCAGCGCGGCCACCAGCTCACTGCGGTTCATGTTGTTACTCCCGTGTTCTTCTTGCTGTTGAGGCGTGCCACGCGGCGGAGCCGCATATTGGGCACAGCGAAGACGATGCTGCCAGGGTCCTCGGTCGGTCCCCGGACCCGGGTCCGTCACCAGACCCTCGCGCCCGAAGACGCATCCTGCCCCCACCTGCGGCGGGAAAGCCAATCCGGCACCCCTGGGAGTCACACGAACACCCTTGGGAGTCACACGAAGAGGCCTGCAAGGCCTGAGCCTGGCCGCCACCCTAGAGGGCGGCCACAGCCCGGGCGTCCCACGACGCGCCGTGCCCGGGCAGCCGTGGCAATCGTCACAGCCCACGCTCAAGCCTTCAGCGCGGGCCCCATCCTCCAGCGCCGATCGGCACCACCCAGCCCGTCCGGCCTTTGAGGACGAGGCCGTTCAGGCCGATCAGCGGGGTCTGGGGGCGGCAGCCCCCAGCGAGCCCCACACCAACGCCGGGCGCCTACTCGGCAGAGGCCGACGCCCCAGCCGCCCGAGCCGCAGAGCGCACGGCTCCGGCGACCGCTCCCGCGACCTTGTCGTTGAAGACGCTGGGGATGATGTAGTTCGGGTTGAGCTCGTCCTCGGTCACCACGTCCGCCAGGGCGGCCGCGGCGGCCAGCATCATCTCCGTGTTGACCGTGCGGGACTGGGCGTCCAGGAGGCCGCGGAAGACGCCCGGGAAGACCAGGACGTTGTTGATCTGGTTGGGGAAGTCGGAGCGGCCCGTGGCGACAACTGCCGCCGTCTGGCGGGCGATTGCCGGGTCGACCTCGGGGTCGGGGTTCGCGAGCGCGAACACGATGGCGTTCTCGGCCATGGCGGCCACGTCGTCGCCGTCGATGACGTTCGGGGCGGAGACGCCGATGAAGACGTCCGCGCCGCGCACGGCTTCCTTCAACGTGCCCGTGAGGCCCTCGGGGTTGGTGTTGTCGGCGATCCAGCGCAGCGGCGTGCCGGCGGCGGCGTCCACCAGGTCCGTGCGGTCCGCGTGCACGACACCGTGGATGTCGGCGACGACCGCGTTCTTGACGCCCGCGGCGATGAGCAGCTTGAGGATGGCCGTACCGGCCGCGCCCGCACCGGACATGACGACACGGATGTCGCCGATCGCCTTGCCCGCCACACGCAGGGCGTTCGTGAGGGCGGCGAGCACGACGATCGCGGTGCCGTGCTGGTCGTCGTGGAAGACGGGGATGTCGAGGGCCTCGCGCAGCCGGGCCTCGATCTCGAAGCAGCGGGGGGCGGAGATGTCCTCCAGGTTGATGCCCGCGAAGCCGGGGGCGATGGCCTTGACGATCTCGACGATCGCGTCGGTGTCCTGGGTGTCCAGGCAGATCGGCCAGGCGTCGATACCGGCGAAGCGCTTGAAGAGGGCCGCCTTGCCCTCCATGACCGGCAGAGCGGCCATCGGCCCGATGTTGCCCAGGCCCAGCACCGCGGATCCGTCCGTCACAACCGCAACGGAGTTGCGCTTGATGGTGAGGCGGCGGGCGTCCTCGGGGTTCTCGGCGATCGCCATGCACACGCGGGCCACGCCCGGGGTGTAGATCATGGAGAGGTCGTCACGGTTGCGGATCGGGTGCTTGGACTGCATCTCGATCTTGCCGCCGAGGTGCATGAGGAACGTACGGTCCGAGACCTTGCCGAGGGTGACGCCCTCGATGCCGCGGAGCTGCTCGACGATCTCGTCGGCGTGCGCCGTGGAGGTCGCCGCGATCGTGACGTCGATCCGGAGCTTCTCGTGGCCGGAGGCGGTCACGTCGAGGCCGGTCACCGAGCCTCCGTGGGACTCGACGGCCCCGGTGAGCTGGGAGACCGCGGTTCCGCTCGCGGGCACCTCCAGCCGGACCGTCATCGAGTAGGAGACGCTGGGCGCCGTTGCCATGGCCGACTTCCTCTGCTTTCACCGTGTCGCTGGTATGCCGTCCGATCGTCGCACCTACCGTCGAGTACGCGGTAGCCGCCCCGGATTGCGAACGTTTTGTTCGCAGCTAAGGACGAGACTTTCGGAAAACAACTTCCACCATACGAGAAACGATCAGGCAACGAAAGAGGCCCACGTCACGGGGTGACGTGGGCCTCTTCTGCGTCCTCATCTTCAAGGACAACGTTCAATGACACCGACCCGCCATGCTCGCCTCGCGGCAAGTGGTCGCTCGTAGCGACGAAGGTTGGGCCCGGGGGCTTGGATCGGGCCGGTGTCACGTCAACGGTAACAAACGATCCCCGCAAGGCAATTCCCGCCCCGAGAGTTCTTTTGCGAGAGGTGAGCCGGACGGGTGGGCGGGAGACCGGGTCGCGCATCAGTCCCGGAGCAGATCTGGCACCCCGTTCGCATCGGGTTCGTCACGGTCGCTGGAGATGACGGTCAGCTGCTGAGTGGCCCGGGTGAGGGCGACGTACAGCACACGCAGCCCCGCGGGCGACTCGTCGGCGATCTCGGCGGGCGAGACGACGACCGTGGCGTCGTATTCCAGCCCCTTCGCCTCCAGGCTGCCGAGCGCCACCACACGGTCACCGAGCCCGTCGAGCCAGCGGGCGGCCTCCTCGCGCCGGTTCATGGCGACGACGACGCCCACGGTGCCGTCCACGCGGTCGAGCAGGTGGGCCGCCTCGGCGCGCACGGTCTGCGCGAGGGAGTCCCGTACGACAGCGAAGCGGGGCTCGACACCCGTGGACCGTACGGCCGACGGGGACGTCGAGCCCGGCATGGCGAGCGCGAGGACCTTGGCGGCCAGCTCGGCGATCTCCGCGGGGTTGCGGTAGTTGACGGTGAGGGTGAAGCGGCGCCGGGGACGGGTCCCCAGGGCCTCGTCGCGGGCCTCGGCGGCCTCGTCCGGGTCGGACCACGAGGACTGCGCCGGGTCGCCCACGACCGTCCACGTGGCGTGCCGGCCGCGCCGCCCGACCATGCGCCACTGCATCGGCGTGAGGTCCTGCGCCTCGTCGACGATGACGTGCGCGTACTCGGTCCGCTCCTGCGCCAGCCGCTCGGCGCGCTCCCACTGCGTCTCCTCGCGGGTGGGCATGAGCTCTTCGAGGCCGGTGAGCTGGTCCAGCGGGTCCAGCTCGCGCCGCTTCCTGGGCCGGGCGGGGGTGCCGAGGATGGCGTTCAGCTCGTCGAGCATCGCCACGTCGTGCACGGAGAGCCCGTCCCGCTTGAGCGAGCGCGCCACCCGCCGGACCTCGCCAGGGTTGAGGATCCGCCGCGCCCAGCGCCCGAGCCGCCGCTCGTCCGCCATGGCGGCCAGCACGCCCCGCGGGGTCAGCTCCGGCCACCAGGCGTCCAGGAACGTGATGAAGCTGTCCTCCGACGTGATGTCCTCGTCGAACGACGACCGCAGCTCGGCGGCCAGCTCCGGGTCCGAGTGCCGCGTCCCGGCGCCCGACTGCGCCCACAGCGCGTCGAGCAGCAGCTTGCGGGCGCGCGGCCGCAGCAGGTTGACGGGTGCGGTCCCGCTCAGCGCGTTGCGTCGGATCCGGTCCAGCTCCGCGGCCTCCAGTTCGAGACGGCGCCCGAACGCGACGACACGGAGCCGGGTGGGCACCGCCGCCGGGCCCTGCGGCTCGGCGTCGTCACCGAAGGCGAGCTGCCCGGCGTCGCCGCCCGAGCCGCGCTGCCCGGCGCCGCCGTTCCGCGCGGAGCGCGAGGACCGGGGGTTCGGCGCCGGTTCGAGGATGCCGCGGGCCGCGTGCCGCAGCACCTTCAGCATCCGGTACGAGCCCTTGGCGCGGGCCACGGCCGGAGCGTCGTACAGGGTGGCCTCCGCGCCGTCGACGAGCGAGCCGATGGCGCGGATGGCGACCTGGCCCTCCTCGCCGAGGGAGGGGAGGACGCCCTCGGTGTAGGCGACGAGGAGCGGGGTCGGGGAGACGATCAGGATGCCGCCCGAGTAGCGCCGGCGGTCCTGGTAGAGGAGGTACGCGGCCCGGTGCAGGGCCACCGCCGTCTTGCCCGTGCCCGGGCCGCCCTCGACGTACGCCACCGAGGCGGCGGGGGCGCGGATCACCAGGTCCTGCTCGGCCTGGATGGACGACACGATGTCGCGCATGGTGTGGCTGCGGGCCTGGCCGAGCGCGGCCATCAGCGCGCCGTCGCCGATCACGGGGAGTTCGCGGCCGTCGAGGGTGGCCTTCAGCTCCGGGCGCATCAGGTCGTCCTCGACGCCGAGGACCTTGCGGCCCTTGGAGCGGATGACCCGACGGCGTACGACACGGCCGGGGTCGACCGGCGTCGAGCGGTAGAAGGGGGCCGCGGCGGGCGCCCTCCAGTCGATCACCAGCGGGGCGTAGTCCGTGTCGAGGACGCCGATCCTGCCGATGTGGAGCGTCTCCGCGATCTCCGCGGTGTTGTCCTCGCGGACGGCACCCTCAGCCGGTTCGACCGCCGTGTAGGCGCCGTCCGGACCCTTCTTGCCGTCCTTCCCGAGGAGCAGGTCGATACGGCCGAAGAGGAAGTCCTCGAACTCGTTGTTGAGGCGGTTGAGGTGAATTCCCGCGCGGAACACCTGGGCGTCCCGCTCCGCGAGCGCCCCCGGAGTACCGACCTGACCGCGCTTGGCGGCGTCGTTCATCAGGAACTCCGCCTCGTGGATCTTCTCCTCGAGGCGCCGGTACACCCGGTCCAGATGTTCCTGTTCGACGCTGATCTCCCGGTCCCGTACGGAGTCGTCCTTGACGGAGTCGACCGTTACGGATCCATGGACCGAGCCGAGCGCGGTTTCCTGCTGAGCCTGAGCGGCCACCGGGCCCCCTTCTGACGTGCTGGGCAGCCGTCAACCGTACGCGAAGGGGGCTCCGTAATCTACGCGCGCGCTCCGGGTTCGCTCACGCGTTCACCTCCACGAGCCGCTTCCCGTCGAACGTCATGACCTCGAAGTGGTCGATCTGGTTGGGCGAGAAGGCCGCGCCGCCGTGTACGTAGAGCGGGGATTTCGCCTCTTCGGTCTTGGCGTTCGCAATGCCGTAACCCCACTTCGGGACGGCCCAGGAGGTCACCGTCTCGCGCTCGCCGTTCTTGCCGACGGCGATCAGGGAGCACTTGAGCGGGCCCTTGACGTTCTTGAGCTGGAGGACGGCGTGGGTGCCCCAGTCCTTCTTCTCCACGGCGACGACGGCGTTGACCTTGGTGCTCGGGTCGGTGGCCGACTTCTTGTCCGTCATGACGTCGAAGGCCGCCTTGGCCGGGCTGGTGGCCATCGCCACGGGCGGCGACGTACTGCTGTCGCTGCCACCGTTGACCGCCATCACCGTCAGCGGTCCGCCGATGATCAGCGCGGCCGCGGCCGCCACCAGGTACATCCCGCGCCGGCGCTTGACGGCGCGCCGCTCCGACACCTCGTCGACGAGCCGCTCCGCGAGCCGTGGGCTCGGGCGTGCGGCCAGCGACTCGCCGATGGCCGGCGTGCCCTGCGCGGCGGGCAGATCCGCGAGCGCGGCGAGCATCGGCTCCATCCCGGCGAGCTCGTCGAGCTGCTGGGCGCACCATTCGCAGGTCGCCAGATGCGCCTCGAAAGCGGTTGCTTCGGCGTCGTCGAGAATCCCGAGGGCGTAGGCGCCGACGGTCTCGTGGATGTCTCCGGGGTTTTGCTGTCCCCGTGGACCCTGCATGGCTCCTGGACCACCCGTTCCGTAACCCCCGTACGTGTTCATGCCGTCACCCCCCGCTCCTCCAGCGCCAGCTTCATCGAACGCAGGGCGTAGAACACCCGTGAGCGCACGGTGCCGCTGGGTATGCCGAGCGTCTCGGCCGCCTCATTGACCGTACGCCCTTTAAAGTATGTTTCGACCAGGACTTCCCTGTGAGCAGGGGTCAGGTCGTCCAGCGCGTCCGACAGTGTCATCAGCCACAACGCCTTATCGATCTCGTCCTCCGCGGGGATGACCTCCAGCGGTGACGGATCCACCTCCTGCGGCCGGGCCTGCCGGCTGCGGTGGCCGTCGATGACGATGCGCCGGGCGACCGTCACCAGCCAGGGTCGTACCGAACCGGTCGCACGATTGAGCTGACCGGCGTTCTTCCAGGCACGGATGAGCGTCTCCTGCACGACATCCTCGGCGCGCTGCCGGTCCCCCGCGACCAGCCGCAGGACGTACGCGAGCAACGGCCCCGCGTGTTCCCTGTACAGGGCACGCATCAGCTCCTCGTCGGGTTCGGTCGACGAGGACTGCTGGGACATGCGATGTCGGGCCCTTGGCCTTCGTTCATCAGCCACGGCGGAATCCTTACGCACGCCTACCTCCGGTGTCCGGGGGTTCCCCCAGTCGGTCGCTCATCCCGGGGTACGTGCCTGGGCGTGCGCGTGTTCAAAGAGCTCACAGATATTTCTTGTTGGAGTTGTGAAGACGGCGCGAAGGCTGTGTATTGATCACCTCGGGTTACTGGAAGATCACATACGGGTGTGGTCAGGCGCGTGCGAGGGCCGCCCGGCGCCGGTGCCGGGCCACTCGCTCCCGGTTGCCGCACACCTCACTGGAACACCATCGTCGGCGACGGCCCCGGGATGTGTCGAGATAGACGATCGGACAGTTGTCCCCCTCGCACTGCCTCAAACTCGCCCGCGCCACCGGATCGGTGAGCAGTTCGAGGGCGTCCCGGGCGACGACGCAGAGCAGTTCGGCGCAGCCGGGCGGGGTGCGCAGCCGGCGATGCAGCGAACCGTCGTCCGCGCGTACGGCCCAGGGGGCGGGCGGGGTGCCCAGCGCGACCGCGTTGACGCGGGCGAGCGCCGCGTCGGCGGGCCGTGCGTCGAGTTCGCCGCGTACCAACTGCGCGATGTGCCCGCGCAGTTCCCGGAAGCCCATGAGCCAGGAGGCGTCCGCGTCGAGGGCCGTGCCCGGGGGCACGAGTCCGGACGCGGCGATCCAGGCGCGCAGCCGGACGGCCGTGTCGAGCCGTTCCTCGGGGTGGGTGGTCGCGGTCAGGTCCAGGCAGATCCGCCCGGAGTCGAACCGCAGCTCGTACGAGGCCGTGGCCATGCCCGATGCCATGTGCCTGTCACCGCCTTGGGGTTACCCGCTGTCGTACTCCCTACAGTGCATGCCCGCACGCGCGGCCGGAAGACTCAGTACCGCTCATCTGCTGGACGCGTGCGTATGCGGCCGCGCGTCTCAGCCATGTCAGCCGTGCCACGGCGTCGGTTGACTGAGGGACATGACAGACAACAGCACGGGGCGGCGTACGACCGCCGGAGGTGTACTGGGCGCGGCCACGGTCGCGATGGGCCTGATCGCCGGGGTCTTCTACATATTCGCCTGCGACGTCATGCCATCGCTGGCCCGCAGCGACGACCGCGTCTTCATCGAGGTCATGCAGAACATCAACGACGTGATCCAGAACCCGGTGTTCTTCCTGAGCTTCATGGGCGCACTGGTCCTGACGGCTCTCTCCGCCTGGCAGTTGCGCGGTTCCGGCGCACTCCGGTGGTGGGTGTACGCCGCCCTCGCCGCGTACGCCCTCGTCTTCCTCTTCACCGTCGCCGTGAACATCCCGCTCAACAACGACCTCGCGAACGCCGGCGACCCGGCGAAGATCGCCGACCCGGCCGCCGTACGCGCGAGGTTCGAGGACACCTGGGTGGCGTGGAACGTCGTACGGGCCCTGCTGTCGACGCTCGCGCTGGCGTGCCTCGCCCGGGCCCTGCTCCTGTACCGACGGTCCTACACGTCCGCGTACTTGGAGTCCGCGGCCGGGTCGAGCGCCAGCCGGTAGCCGCGCTTGACGACGGTCTGGATGAGCTTGGGCGCGCCAAGTGCCGTACGCAGCCTGGCCATCGCCGTCTCGACGGCGTGCTCGTCCCGCCCGGCGCCGGGCAGCGCGCGCAGCAGCTCGGCGCGGGCCACCACCCAGCCGGGCCGCCGCGACAGGGCCCGCAGCAGCGACATCCCGGCAGGCGGTACGGGCCGCAGCGCCCCGTCCACCATCACGGCATGCCCGCGGATCTCCACCCGGTGCCCGGCGATGGGCAACGCCCGCGCCCGCCCCGGCAGTTCCTGACACAGCAGCTGTACGAGGGGGCCGAGCCGGAAGCGTTCGGGCTGGACGGTGTCGATGCCCCGGGCCTGCAACGGCAGCGCGGTGACCGGGCCGACACAGGCGGGCAGTACGTCGTGGTGCAGGGCGGCGAGGAGTTCCGGGAGCAGTCCGCGGTCCTCCGCCCTGGACAGCAGGGAGGCGGCGGCGGGCGCGCTGGTGAAGGTGAGCGCGTCCAGGCCGCGGGTGACGGCCGCGTCCAGCAGCCGGTCGACGGGACCGATGTCCTCCGGCGGCATCCACCGGTACACGGGGACCCCGACGACCTCGGCTCCCGCGGCCCGCAGCGACTCCACGAACCCGGGCAGCGGCTCGCCGTGCAGCTGGATGGCGATACGGCGCCCCTCGACGCCCTCGTCGAGCAGCCGGTCGAGCACCTCGGCCATGGACTCGGAGGACGGCGACCACTCCTCGGTCAGCCCCTGGGCCCGTATGGCGCCCTTGACCTTGGGCCCGCGGGCGAGCAGTTCGACCCCACGCAGCCGGGCGAGCAGTTCCTCGCCGAGCCCCCAGCCGTCGGCGGCCTCGACCCAGCCCCGGAAGCCGATGGCGGTGGTCGCCACCACCACGTCCGGCGCGTGGTCGATCAGTTCCTTGGTGGCGGTGAGCAGTTCGCTGTCGTCGGCGAGCGGCACGATGCGCAGGGCCGGCGCGTGCACGACGGAGGCGCCGCGCCGCTGGAGCAGCGCCCCGAGCTCGTCGGCCCGGCGCGCGGCGGTCACGCCCACGGTGAATCCGGCCAGGGGACCGTTCTGCGCTCGCTGCTGTTCGTCGTACATGGCTCTCGTCTCGCGCTCGTCGAGTCGTCGTGCGGGGGGTGGTGCGGTGCTGCTGTCCCAGATGCTGCTGGTCGGCTGTCCCAGTTGCTGTGGCCCGGCGCTCTTGGGCGCTCGCTCATGGCCGAGCCGAGCCTGTCAACGCACCGTGACAGGCTCGGTTCAGTCATATGTCGCTCGTGTTACGTCACACTTCGGCGTAGCTGAGCTGGGCCTTCGTCTCGGTGGAGGCCGTGGCCGGGGCCTCGGCGGCGGCCGGGCGGCGAAGGTATACGGCCCAGGTGACCACGAAGCAGGCCGCATAGAAGGCGAGGAAGGTGACGAACGCGCCGGTGCCGGAGCCGGAGCTGAGGAACGACTGCCGGAAGGCGAGGTTGATACCCACGCCGCCGAGCGCGCCCACCGCGCCGATGAGCCCCATGGAGGCACCGGAGAGCCGGCGCCCGTACGAGGCCGCTTCCTCGCCGCTCAGCCCCTTGGCGACGGCCTTCGCCTGGAAGATCCCGGGGATCATCTTGTACGTCGATCCATTGCCGAGCCCGCTGAGCACGAAGAGCACCACGAACACGCTGACGAACAGCGGCAGCGACTTCTGCATGCTGGCTTCGACCAGGACACCGGTCGCCGCGGCCATGGCGACGAAGTTCCAGAGCGTGATCCTGGCGCCGCCGTACCGGTCGGCGAGCCAGCCGCCGACGGGCCGGATCAGCGAGCCGAGCAGCGGGCCGATGAAGGTGAGGTAGGCGGACTGCAGCGGCGTACGCCCGAACTGCACCTGAAGGACCTGCCCGAAGGCGAAGGCGTAGCCGATGAAGGAGCCGAACGTCCCGATGTAGAGGAAGGACATGATCCAGGTGTGCGCGTCCTTCGCCGCGTCCTTGGCGGCACCGGTGTCGTTCTTCACGGAGGAGATGTTGTCCATGAAGAGGGCGGCGAGCACGGCGGCCACCAGGATGAGCGGGATGTAGATCCCGAGCAGCACCCGCGGCCCGCCGCTCGCCCCGATGATGGCGAGCGCCACGAGCTGGATGACGGGTACGCCGATGTTGCCGCCGCCCGCGTTGAGGCCAAGCGCCCAGCCCTTCTTCTTGAGCGGGAAGAAGGCGTTGATGTTGGTCATGGAGGAGGCGAAGTTGCCACCGCCGATGCCGGCCAGCAGACCGACGACCAGGAAGGTGTTGAACGAGGTGCCCGGCTCCATCACCACGAACGCGGCGACGCTCGGCACGAGCAGCAGGGCCGCCGACACGATGGTCCAGTTCCGGCCGCCGAAGATCGCGACAGCGAAGGTGTAGGGCACCCGCACGACCGCTCCGACGAGCGTCACCATGGACGTGAGCAGGAACTTGTCGGCCGGGGTGAGCCCGTACTCGGGCCCCATGAACAGGACCATCACCGACCACATGGTCCAGATCGAGAACCCGATGTGCTCGGAGAGTACGGAGAAGAGCAGATTCCGCCGGGCGACCTTCTCCCCCTTCTCCTGCCAGAAGGCCTCGTCCTCGGGATCCCACTCCTCGATCCAACGGCCTCCCCTGCTTGGTGCGGGGGCTGTACTAGGGGCTGTCATGACGCCTCCACGGGGCTCCGGTGCGGTGCGCGTGTCTTTCCTGGGGATGACAACCGAAGGTAGGGAGGACGCGTTTCGGCCCTGTGGCTGTGGGTGACCGGAAGGGAACGTTGCTCTCACTCGGCGGCGGGGGCGACGGTGAGGGCGCGGCGGCTCACTGCTGCGGGGGCTGCCCGGTGGGGGGCTGGGGCTGACCGCCGTAGGGGTGGGGCTGCGGGGGTACGGCGCCGGGCGGGGCGGTGTAGGGGCCGGGGGTCTGCTGCCCCGGGGTCTGCTGACCCGGGGTCTGCTGCCCGGGAACCTGCTGGCCGGGGTACGGCGTGCCGGGCTGCTGCTGACCGTACGGGCCGGGGGCCTGCGGAGTGTAAGGACCGGGCGCCTGCGGAGCGTAAGGACCGGGGACCTGCTGACCGTACGGAGCGGGGGTCTGCGGGGTGTAAGGACCGGGGGCCTGCTGACCGTACGGAGCGGGGGCCTGCGCCGCGTAAGGACCGGGGACCTGCTGACCATACGGGCCGGGGGTCTGCGGAGCGTATGGACCGGGGTTCTGCGGAGCGTACGACGTGTAGGGGCCCGCCGCCTGCGCCGCGTAAGCCGTCGGCGGCAGATACCGCACCCGCCCGCCCTCCTCCGTCAGGGGCGCGAACCCGGCGGCCTGCAAGCGGGCCGCGAACTTGGCGTTGCGCTTGCGGGTGACGACGAAGCCGATGCCGAGGACGGCCATCAGCACCGCCCACACGATGCCCGCCACAGTGAAGGCGATGGTATCCCCGCCGGTCCGGACCGCGAGGATCACGCACGCGACGGTGAAGCCGACCGCCCCGTATCCCATCCGCTTCTCGGCGTTCTTGCCGGTCAGGTCGAAGTTGATGCGGGCCTTGAGCAGCTCCAGCGCGTCGGGGACGACGGGCGGCAACGACTCTCCGTCGCCGGCCTTCGGATACTGCGCCCAGTTCTGCGCGGCCCGCGTCTGCGCCTGCGGACTGGGGTCGGGCACGATGAGCATCGTGAGCGCGTTGTTGCGCCCGCTGCCCTGCCGTACGTCCGCGTACTCGTACCCGAACTGCTGGGCGATGAAGGCGAGTCGGGCCAGTTTCTTCACCGAGGCCATGGGGCTCGTCAGCTGGACCGCCTCCCCCGCGGCCATCAACTGGAACATCTTCCGGATCTGCCGCTTACTCATGCAGCCCCCAACTCCCCACCGGGCCAACCGGACCCACCGGACCCACCCGTTCACTTACGCAACGGAACCAGCCTTTCACGCGCCCTCGCCTCCGCAGAACGGAAGGGCAACCTGGTTTACCGGGCCTTGACCCAGCCTTGACGGGAACGGCGGGACCAAGCCAATTCCCTGCGGGGGACGAGGCGTTGGACGAGACCACCATCACCCCTCCGGTTCACAGCAAACGCACAGATCCCGGGCGCATCCACTCTCCCGCCCCGCCTCTCGGACGGCCTCGCGTCCCCGCCGTCGCGATCCGGCCACGCCCCGCAGCGCTCTTGCCCGGCGCTCCGCCCGCATGCCTATGGTGATCGCCGTGCCGGGCGGCCCTGACCAGGCCTCCAGGACGCGCTGACCAACACCTGGGGGAACCATGTTCACGGGGGATCGCGCCTCACGCACCGCACACGTCACGTGTGCCTCACCTGTTGTACGAGCCTCACGCGCCGTACACGTCGTACGTGCCCCACGCGCCGTACGTGCCCCACGCGCCGCACGCGTCTGATCGGCCGTCTTACCACTCCCGCCGCAACACCTTCTCAGCGGACCGGAACGCCCACGTGTCCGGAGCGCCGCCGCGCGCTGTCCTGCATTGCATTGCCCTGCCATGCCCTGCCTCGCCGTACGCGACACCCGAAGCCGAAGCCGAAGCCGAAGGAGAACCCGCGCCCCATGGCCGACGAGATGGTCCGGAGAGCTCAGCAGTTCGTCAACCGCACCTACCCCAACATGCTCGGCATCCCCGCGCTGGACGAGAACGGCCAGACCGGCTGGCCGACGATGTACGCGCTGACCCGCGCGCTCCAGTACGAACTCGGTGTCCCGACGCTGTCGGACACGTTCGGCCCCACCACCCTGTCGACGCTCGCCTCGAAGTTCCCGAAGCTGAACGCCTCGACGACCCCCTCGGCGAACTTCGCCCGCATCATCCAGTCCGCCCTGTACTGCAAGGGCTACGACGGCGGTGACATCGACGGGAAGTACAACTCCCGCGTCGAGTCCTCGGTGGCGAAGCTGAAGACGGACATGGGCGTGGACGGCCTGTTCCCCGGCGGCGACCTGATACCCAAGGTCTTCAAGGGCCTGCTGAACATGGACGCCTATGTGACCGTCAACTCCGGTTCCGACGGCATCCGCAGTGTGCAGCGCTGGCTGAACGGCCGTTACGTCAACCGCGCGGACTTCTTCATCATCCCGTGCGACGGCCACAACTCCCGTGACGTGTCCAAGTCCATGCTGTACGCCATCCAGTACGAGCTGGGCATGGCCGACGGCACGGCGAACGGCGTCTTCGGTCCCGGCACGAAGTCCGGCCTCAAGTCGCACACCGTCTCGACCGGTTCGTCGGGCACATGGGTCTCCCTCTTCTCCGCGGCGATGATCCTCAACCTGCGGCCGGTCTCCTTCTCCTCCAGTTTCACCGCCTCCCTGGCCGACGCGGTCAGGACGTTCCAGTCGTTCGCCAAGCTCCCGGCGAACGGCAGCGGCGACTTCCAGACCTGGGCCTCGCTCCTCGTCTCGTACGGCGACCAGGACCGCAAGGGCGAGGCGTGCGACGGCGTCACGAAGATCACCCCGGCGCGCGCGGCGGCCCTGAAGGCGGACGGCGTCAAGTACGTCGGCCGCTATCTCACCAACCCGAGCACGACCTCACTGCCCGAGAAGGCCATCCAGCCGGGCGAACTCCAGACGATCGCCGACAGCGGCCTGCGCTGCTACCCGATCTACCAGACCTTCGGCCGCGACGCCTCCGGCTTCACCTACGCGGCCGGGCGGGCCGCCGGCTACGCCGCCGCCAACGCGGCGCTGGACCACGGGTTCAAGCCGGGCGCCCGTATCTTCTTCGCCGTCGACTTCGACGCCCTCGACGCCGACGTCACGTCGAACGTCCTGCCCCACTTCAAGGGCATCGAGGACTCGATGGCGGACGCCGGGAACCCGTTCAAGGTCGGTGTGTACGGTCCGCGCAACGTCTGTACGCGGGTCGCCGAGGCCGGCCACTCCACGGCCTCGTTCGTCTCCGACATGTCCTCCGGCTTCTCCGGGAACTACGGCTACCCGCTGCCGGGCGACTGGGCCTACGACCAGATCGTCACGCGCACCGTCGGCTCCGGCGACGGGAAGGTCGAGATCGACAACAACATCGCCTCCGGCCGCGACATCGGCGAGAGCTCGTTCAACAAGCCGCGCGGTGTCCTTCCGGACGTCCGCTTCCTGGGCGGCTACCTGAACGCGCTGCACGACGACATCGGCAAGTACATGCAGTCGATCGGCTTCCCGAACGACGGCGGCAACCGCATCTTCACCCACACCCAGTGCTTCGAGACCGTCCTCGCCCACGACGACGTGGTCACCGCGCAGTCCAACCGCTACAACATGCGCAAGGCGCTGATCCAGACGTCCGCGTACTGGGAGATGCGCCACTACGACATCATCGACCAGGCCGTGGACGCCGCCGTCGTCTACTACCACACGGGCGTCGGCGGCGGCATGACCCCGAAGCGCGACTCGTCCACGGGCATCGCGCAGATCAGCGGCGAGGTCGGCATCCGCGCCTGGAACCACTGCATCAACAAGGGGTACGTCTCCGGCACCATCCTCGACCCCGCCAAGGACGCCGACATCTGGACGATGTGGCAGAAGGTCAACAAGGACAACGCGTACGCCCTCCAGACCGTGTCCCTGATCCACCTGTGGGACGCGGAGGGCAAGCCCGGCGGCAGCAACCCGCCCGCCGGCGAGACCACGCTGCGCTCCATGCGCCTGGACTACACCGAGTCGGAGATCTTCCAGGTCCTGCGCCGCTACCAGGGCTGGGGAACCGAAGCGGAGGAGCACGCGACCAAGCGTATGGCGTTGTACCAGATCTTCGAGAAGTACAACGGCATCGTCCGGAACCTGTAGCCGAAGCCCTATGAGGAAGTCCCATGAGTGACGACCAGCCCAATGTCATCGCCCTCCTGCTGATCGGCCTCGTCGGCCTGGCCGTCGCCGGCGGGTTCGCGGTGTTCGGCTTCACCACGCTCGCCCGGCACGGGATCAGGCACGCGAAGAAGGAAACCGTGCTCCGCGGCTTCGCGGGCCTGGCCGCCGCGGCGGCGGCCGCCATGTACGTATGGGGCGCCCTCCACCTCGTCAAGGACGAGTCGATGACGACCGAGGCGTGCCGCGCCGCGGTGGGCCGGGCACACGCCGCCGACATCACCGGCTCCGACGTCTCCTACCTCCCACTGCACCTGAACTGCCATGTCAGGGGCGCCGGTTCGTACGCCGCCGCCGTACCGGAGTACGTCAACCCCGCAGTCCTGGGCCTGGCCCTGACCGCCGTCGCTCTCGGAGTCTTCGCGGCCTTCGCGTCGGAGCTCCGCGCCAGAGACAACTTCAGGAAAGAGAAGGCCAGTTGAACACCAGCCAGAACACCCCGCAGAACTCCACTCCCGCCGAGACCACCGCCGTATCCCGCCGTACGGTCCTCACGCGCACGGCGGTGATCACGGGCGCGGCGATAGCGGCCTCCCTCCCCGCGTCGCAGTTCCTGGCGAGCCCGGCGTACGCGGCGGGAAGGAACCCGAGCTCGGTCCCTGGTTCCGGTCCCGGCCCCGTTCCCGGCCCCTTCCCCGGCACGAACCCGCTCTCCGCGAAGGTGCGTGAGGCCGTCCGCAAGGCCGAGGCGCGCGCCAGACGCGTGATGACGGGCAAGCCGTCCCGCAACGGCTGGGAGATGGAGCGCGTCGCCGACGACGGCGGCAACATCTTCACCCGCCCCGTCCCCGGCACCCCGCTCACGGGCAGCGCGGGCATCGCGGTCCGCATGGGCGACGTCGAGACCGTCCTCGTCCACGTCATCCGCCGCTTCCACTACGAGATCGACGCCCTCCGCAAGGGCGACGTCATCGGCTGGCGCTCTCCAGGCACAGTCCGCAAGGGCTTGGCGGAATCCAACCAGGCCTCCGGAACGGCGGTACAGATCCGCCCCGGCTCCTACCCGGCGGGCACCCGGGGCGGCTTCTTCCCCCAGCAACAGCTGCTGATCAAGGACATCCTCGCCGAACTCAACGGCGTAGTCCGCTGGGGCGGCAACGACCCCAAGCCCGACGAGTCCCTCTTCTACATCGCCGTACGCCCGGGCGACTCCCGCCTGACCCGCACCGCGGCCCGCATCCGCCGGTGGGACGAGACGCCGGGGCGGGGGGCGGGGGTGTTGGCGGATGTGACGGGCTGAGACTGGGCGGGGTGCGTTGCGGGCGCGGGTGAACACGGCTCCTTTGACGATGAGCAGGCTTGGTCCGAGGGGTTGGTCCGAGGGCTTCGGCCAAGCCTGCCCCTGCCCGAACATGCCCAAGTACCGACGGCGATGGCGGGGGGGGTGCCTGCGGGTGGATCAGGGACTGTCGGAGGCGAGGTAGCCACGCCACTTTGCCAGCCGAGCCGTGGCCGCCCGGAACGCGATCCCGGAACCCTCAGACCCCAGCACCACCTCGAAGAACGCTCCGCCATGGGTGGCCAGGTGGATCTCCTTGGCCTCAGCGGCGCCCCACCCGGTGACTTGGAGTCCCTCCACTTCCGCGAAGACGAGGTAGAACTCGAAGGCGTTGAGGCCTTTTTCCACCCACTCTGCGGGTGGATTCGAGGGGAGCCTCCTCGTATCGAACCCCAGAGTCACCGAGTTTTCACGCTCATCAATGTGCACGTAGAAGAGATCGCACACATCATGTGCAGGAGGGGCACCGTCGTACAGTCCCCCTAAATATTCCGCGGACGCGAGAAGTTGCAGCCAGTCAGCGCTCATAGAACGTCTTCTCATCGGTCCCGGGAAGGGAAGCGTGCCGTCGGGCGTCGACCTTGCTGACGAAAAGACGCCGCCCGCTGTCCGATCCGTCCTCCTGGATTGCAAATGCGCTCACATGACGCACGCTCACTGACTCGTAGCAGTCGAATCCCAGCGCCATCCCGCAGCCGCTGCCGCTGCCGCTGCCGCTGAAGCCCACCCGCATACGCCGTTCCCTGCCCCACGGGGTCATCTCGATGCCGCCGACGGCCGGCGGCGCCCAGTCAGTAAGGGAAATGCTCTCCACTGCCAGAAACTCGAACTGACACTGCACCGTGTCCATCCCCGCGTCGATCCACTCTTGCGGTGGCGAACCGGGAAAGGACGGCAAATCGATCCGCAGTGTCACCGTGGGCCCGCGCCAGTTCAGATTGATCGAGCGAATCCTGATGCCGCTCAGGTCCGGGAGATGTCCGTAGAGCGATTGGAGTACCTCCGGATTCGCGAGGAAAGTCTCAACGCTCATAGCAATAGTACTTGCCCAACCCACTCATGAATTGTGCGCGCGTTCTCGCGCTGCGAGAGAGAGTCACGACTCCTCGCCACGGACGCGTCTCGCAATCTTTATGTCGACCTCGAGGGCACTGAGGCGAGGCGGGGTTCTGGAGTCATCCAGGACAACCACGTGAAGCACGTCTCCGACCTGAGGAGATTCCACGTCGGGCGACCACCAGGAGGGATGCTTCGTCTGGTCGATGAAACCCTTCGCACCGTCGATCTCCACCATGACGCCGACCATGCTGACGCCTGTGACCACGGCATCGAACTCCTGCTCATTGCTGATCATTGCCTCACCCCTTGCCTCGAATTGAAACCCAAGTCCTATTGAGGGTCAATTCATTGAACCGCGCCAGCTTGTCGACAGGAATTGCGAACTCTATTCGAGGTGTCCCGCCGGGGCCCTGCAGGTCATATCTCCTCATATATGGACTCTTGGCAAATTCCTTGAGGAAGTCGGGATGCATGTCATAGCGGACCATTCCGTCTGCGAAATTTCTGCCCGTGGGACTCATATAGGTGGCCGCCACGTCGCGTTCACCGAAATATATCAGACCGTCCGAGATCACTCCTCCGCCTATGTCCACCCCGGGCTGATGGTTGGCAGGGTTGGGACCGTGGAGCTTTTCATATTCGGCGTCCTTGACTTTCGGGGTCCGGTAAATCGGGAAGAAGTCTTCGCAGCCGGGCGCAAGTCCGAGATAGTCGACCCAAGTAAGTGGGTTATGGACGTAGGTTGTGGGATTCGGTGCTGGAGCGAGGCCGAGAGGGTCAGGGGTGACGTAGCGAGCCGTATCAGGGTCGTAATGGCGGAAGTAGTTGTAGTGGAGGCCGGTTTCCGGATCGTAGTACTGGCCTGGGAAGCGGAGCGGCGTGTACGCGGTGCTGTTCGCTGCCCAGGCGGTCGTTCCCCACAGGGTTCTGCGGGTACGCCAGGCAATGCTGCCGTTCTCGTCCAAAAGTTCGGTTGGGGTGCCGATGAGATCGGTGACGATCGCGAAGAACCGGGAGTCGACCCCTTCCTGGGGTGCGTCCGCGACTGTGATGCGTTCCGTCTGGGCGAGCGGCTGCATGCCCTGGTGGTCCCAGGTGAGGGTGACTCCGTGCTGCTGCCCGGCGGAGGTGGTGGTCTGCTCGCAGAGAGTACTGCTGTCCCAGGTGAAGTCGACCTGCTCGACGACGCTCTCGCCGTCTTCCGCGAACCGCTGCTTGGCAATGCGGCGTCCTAGCGGGTCGTACTGGTAGCGCCAGACGGTCCCGTCCGGTGTGGCTACTGAGCTGAGGCGGTCTTCGGCGTCCCAGGTGTAGCGCCAGGTGTCCGGTCCGCGGGACAGGCGGATCTTCTGACGGAGGGTGATACGGCCGAGCGCGTCGTATTCGTAGCGGACATTTCCAGCGCGGGTGATACGGGTGCCGGTGTAGGAGCGGGGTCCCGTTGCCTCGTGGCCTGGGTGGCTCGTAGGCCACGAGGCGTTGGTCTGGTTGCCGACATCGTCGTACGCGTATCGCTCGCTCCAGTTAGCCGCCTCGACGGCGGTGACGCGACCTGCCCCATCGAGGTCGAAACGGCTGGTGCCGTTGAGTTCGTCGTCGAGGCCGATCAGACTGCCGTCGGCGCGGTAGGTGTAGCTGCGTCGCTGGATGTGCTTGCCGCCGAGACGGGCCGCGGACTGGCGGACGAGGCGTCCCTGAGTGTCGAAGGCACTGGTTATAGTCACGGTCGCGCCGATGCGGCGGACGAGCTCTCGTCCTACGCCGTCGCGTTCGAAGCCGACCGTTCGCCCGGCGGTGGTCAGTTCGGCAATGTTGTCTGCGATGTCGTAGGTGAAGGTGCTGATCGCTCCGGTGGGGGTGATGCGACTCGCACGACGGCCGAGTTCGTCGTATCCATACGTGGTGGTCCGCCCGTTGACCGCCTCGGAAACCACGTTGCCCGCCTGGTCGTGCTGCCGGGTCAGGGTCACGCTGGGACTGATGGCCTGCACCAGACGGCCGTTCGGTTCGTATTCGTACGTGGTGACCTGGCCGTCGGCCTCCTTGCGGACCACTCGACCGAGTGCGTCGTGCGCGTAGTGAGTGGTCTGGCCGAGGACGTTGGTGCGAGCTGTGAGAAGCCCTGCGGCGTTACGGGTGTAGAACAGAGTGCGGCCGTCGAAGTCTGTCTCGGATGTCAGGCGACCTGCCGGATCATATTCGTAACTCCAGCTCATGCCCTGGGGGTTGGTGACCTGGACAAGGCGACGTTCCGTGTCATGGGTGTAGACATGGCGCGTGCCGTCCGGACCGGTCTGGGCCGCCAGCAGATCGAAGTGGGTGTACTCGGAACGCGATATGGCGCCCGTCGCGTCCGTATGGCTGGTGCAGTTGCCCTCACCGTCGTAGACCCAGGACTCGACAGTGCCGTCAGCCGCGAAGCGGCGGGCCGGCCTGCCCTCAATCGTCCATTCAAGGCGGGTTGTCGCGCCAAGTGGATCGGTGATGGCGATAGAACGGCCGAAGGCGTCACGTTCGTAGCGGGTGGCGTTTCCGAGTGGGTCGGTGATCTGGACGGGCAGTCCGGCCGGGTTGCACCGTACGGTCGTAGTGTGTCCCAGCGCGTCGGTGACCGACGTGAGATGGCCCGCACTATTCCAGGCGAAGTAGGTGGTCATCCGGGCGCGGTCGGTTACCGCAGTGCGGTTGCCACGCTCATCGTAGGTCTGCTGCCACACGATGCCATCGGGGTCCGCCAGCGTCTCCGCCAAGCCGAGCTGGTTGTACTGGGTTGTGATGTCACGTCCGTCCGCGTGGCCGACCGCGGTCCGCCTTCCGTGCTCGTCGTAACGGAATGTGGTGACGTTCCCCAGTTCGTCGCTGGAGGCGATCAGGCGCTGCTCGGAGTCCCATTCCTGGTGGGTGGTGTGGCCGAGCGGATCAGTGGTGCAGATGAGGCGGAACGACTCATTGTGCTCATAGAACGTGCTGTGGCCGAGCGAGTCGGTGACTGTGGTGGTCCGGGTAGCGTCGTCGTACGCGAGAGTGCCTGAGAGGAAACCGACGCTGCCCTCGGTACGAACCACTCGGCCGCGCTCGTCGTACGTGTACGTGTACGCAGTGTCGTTACGGTCGGTCCAAGAGGTGATCCGGCCCGCCTCGTCATAGCTGAACCGCATGGGCAGAGCGGAGGAATTGACAAGCTCGGCCAGGTGGCCCGCCTCGTCGTAGCTGTAGGAGACGAGCGTCGTGCCGTCGGCCTCCGCTCGACCGGGGTCGAGCAACCGCAGGGCGCTGATGCGGGGTAGCTCGGGGTGGCGGTCGATCGCGATGCGGTAGCCACCCGAGTGGTGAGCCTCGACGGGTGTGCCGTCGTCGGCGTAGTGGATGGTGATGCGCTGGCCGTTGCGGTCCTCGATGAACTGCAGCGGCAGGTCGACGGCATCCCCACTGTCCGTGGGCTGCGGAGTGTGGAACACATGGGCGAGCCCGGCATCCGGGTCCGTGAGGCGCAGCGCGCCGTCGACCGTTGTGTCCCAGGCCAGGGCCAGACGGGAGCCGGCCTCCGGGTAGACAGGCTCATCGCTGTCTCGGGCGAGAAGCGGGAAGACCAAACGCGCACCGTCGGGCGCGGCGTAGATGAAGCCCTCGTCGTCCGCCTGGAGGCGCTGGTCGAGGGTCGAGGCCCAGGACGGGCCGAACCAGCCGCCCCACCGGTACGACGAGAGGTGCGTGCGCTCCAGGACGAGGGCCATTGTGCCGGGCAACTGCACGTCGGTCTGAGGCAGCAGCATGTCGCCCGTGGCGACATCGATCGGGTCGAGCTTGCATTCCTTCTCCGCCGCGCCGATCCCGGCCTCAAGCTTCTCGACCTCGCCGGGCCTCAGATTGAGTTTCGAGAGGTCGGAGCCGCCGATCTTCAACGCCCTGCTGAGCTCGGCGAGTTCACTGGGTTTGAGCGCCTTGAGCCCCTTGCCCAGGGCCTTGCCCAGCACCCCGAAGCCGACGCCCATCACGGCGCCCTCGGTCAGGATCCCGGCCAACTTGCCGGGGTCCTTAAAGGCCGCCGGATCCTCCAGGGCGGTGGCGAACGCGGAGAACTCCAAGCCCTCCTTGGCCATCTTGCCGACCGCCGCGACTGCCTTGATGTCCTTGAGCGCCTTCAGCGCCCGTTCCAAGCCGCGGATGACCTCCAGCAGCCCGCGGATCACGGAGCCCAGGGCAGTGCCCTCCTCCTCGATCCGGCCGACCAGCGCAACGACCTTCAATGCGCGTTCAGTGGACATCAGAGTGGCCACCACGGTGGAAGCCCCGCCGGTGAGAACGTCCAGCGCCAGGCCCGCCAGCTCGAACTCCTCGATCTCCTCAAGCATCACGCCGATCTCGGAGATCAACTCGTGCGCCTGGTCGGCGAACTTGTCCAGCGCCTTGGCGCCCTTTCGCAGGGAGTGCGCCATTTCGGTGGCGTGCTTACGGGTCTCCTTCGCCCGCTTGTGAAAGGCCTTGGCGGTCTTGCCCTCCCACACCAGGCCCGCCAGCGCCCGCTCGGCGTCGCCGCTGGCATCCTCCAGCCCGGTGGCCAGAGCCCGCCACTTCTTGGCGATCTCACGCACCCCGTCCGGATCCACCGCCGGATCCGTGATCCCCAGGAACTCCAGCTGACTGGCCAGGGTGTCGCCGAACATGTGGTTGTACTTGTTGATGTAGTGCAGCGGGTTGAGACTGACCACGAGCGGCTCAGCCCTTCTTGCCGCGAGCCGCCGCGGCCAGAAGTACGTCCAACAGGTCGAAGGCGTCCGACACCTCACCCATCAGCTTCGCCTCGGCCTGCCACTCCTCGTCGAGGGCGTGCGTGAGTTTGGCGAGCTTGTGCATGCCGTCGCGTATGTCGTCCGTCGCGTTCAGCAGGGACCCCAGCTTGCCGAGTGCCCCCAGATCGTCCGACTCCGCCTTGAACTCGTGCAACGGCTTACTGGTGTGATGCGACACCTTGCCCAACGCGGTGGCCGCTTTGTCCAGCGACTCCGCTTCCTTCTTCAGGTCCGACATGCGGTCCAGCCCCCGTAATTCACTCTGTGCACATGCCAACCCAACGACCGTAGTAAGGGGGGCTATTGGGTCGGTATGGCGGGCACCAAGGGGGAGTAAAGATCGCCGTCCTATGCACTGAGGGCTCGCCGCTTGCCCGCGCTCACGCTGCCCGACGTCCGTGGCCGAGTCCCCCGACCTCGAACCAGAGCAGCTTTCCCGCACCCGGCCCGAGCACGTCCCCACCCCACGAGTCCGCCCACGCCTGTACGAGGAGCAGCCCGCGTCCACTGACTGCGTCCACCGGGGCCGGGCGCGGCTTGGTACCGGGTAGCTCGTCGAAGGGCGCCGGGATGTACGGGTTCGCGTCCCACACGCTCACCCGGAGCCGTCCGCCGCCGAGCCCTGTCAGCCGTAGGGAGGCTGGGCCCTTCGCGTATTGGTAGGCGTTGGCGACCAGCTCCGACGTCAACAGCTCCATCACGTCGAGAACTTCATGCATGCCGTGCCCATCGAGCGCGGCCCGCACGGTCATACGTGCGACGCGTGCGGCTCGGGGGTCATGGGGCAGACGGAGTGCGTACACCCATGTATCGGGCAGGGCTACGGTGACCATGAACACCTCCAGGGAGGAAGGGGACTTGAGCTCGCTCAACGTTGGTGCCGTGCGGCGGCAATGCCTGGGTTGGTGCGCTTCCGGCTTATGGGCGTGAGCAGTTGAGCGACGCGAGACTCACGATAGAGGCAGCGATGTAAGATTTGACATCGAAATAGCGTAAGACTTGACGATTCCCTCTTATGGGTGATTGAGGGAATGCGCCATGACGAGAGAGGGTCCCGTGCCGCCCAGCACCGCTCCTACGCTGCGCCAGCAGCGCCTGGGTACCGAACTGCGCAAGCTCCGGGAGCACGCGGGGCTGACATCCAGTGCCGCCGCGGAACTGCTCGGCCTCAAGCAGGCGCAGATCAGCAACATCGAGGCGGGCCGCTATTCCGTCAGCGCCGACCGCGTCCGTACCTTCGCCAGCAGCTACAGCTGCAGCGACCCCGCGTTCGTCGACGCGCTGGCCGCAATGACCGGTGGCCGGCAGCGCGGGTGGTGGGACGAGTACCGGGAACACCTACCGGCCACCTTGATCGACCTCGCCGAACTGGAGCAATACGCCACCGGTCTGCGTGTGGCGCTCGTCATCCACATCCCAGCCTTGCTGCAGACCACGGACCACGCACGTGCCCTCTTTCAGCAAGTGGCCCCGCCGATGCGGCAGTACGAGGTCGAGCACCGCCTCACGCATCGCATCAAACGGCAAGGTGTCCTGCACCGGGAGAACCCGCCTCCGTACACGGCGACCATCCATGAGGCCGCACTCCGCATGGGCTTCGGCGGCCAAGCCATCGCCCGTGCCCAGCTCCAACACCTCATCGAAGTGAGCGAGCTGGCCCACGTCACAGTCAGGGTGATCCCCTTCGGCGCGGATCACTACCCGAGCACGGGTCAGTCCTTCGACTACGTCGAGGGGCCCGTCCCACAGCTCGACACCGTCCAGTTGGACACCCACCATGGCGGCTGTGGATTCCTGGATGCCGAGGCACAGTTGAGTAAGTACCGTTCCGTGCTGGATCACATGGAGCCCTGCGCACTCAGCCCCGTCGAGTCACGCGGCTTCATCCACCGCCTCATCCGGGACATCTGAAAGAGACCAAGGTGCACACCATCCACTGGCAGAAGTCCACCTACAGCGGCGACAGTTCGAACTGCGTCTATGTAGCCGCCACTCCCGACGGAGCCGTCCGTCTCCGCGAGAGCGACGAGCCGGACGCCATCCTCATGACGACCCGCGTCGGCCTCCATGAGCTGATACGAAGCCTGAAGACTTACCCGTCCATGCGCAGCGCCTGACCAATTGGCAGATTTGAGCCTCCGGGTCACGCCCCGGTCGCCGAGTCGACGGGCGCTGTCACACACCCCAGTGGCACAAAGTTGCCACACGCTCGAAGGCAGCCTCAGGAGGCGGCGCCCCGACGGTTCTCTGTGGGGCGGGGAGGGAAGAGCCTGTCGTATGCGTGGATGAACCCCTTCGCCAAGGGGACTCCGACGAGGGTGGCTGCGAGGCCGATCGCCCAGAGGGCCGGGTAGCGCCGGGAGGTCTCTGTGCCGCCTGGACTGCCATGTCGGCCTCCGCCGAAGGGCCACGTTTCCGGGATGGCGCCAGCGAGAAATTCAAAAATGACGACACAGAGGACGGCACCCACAATCCAGGCGAAGCGCCGGGGCCAGGGTTCCCACGGCTCCACCGCCTTGAACACGGAGAGGGCGAAGAGCACGGCCAGAAGAGGAACGGCGAGACCAGCTGTGACCGCGAACGCATAAGCCCCGCCTGGCCAAGAAGTCCCAGCCCAGCGCCAGACCTCCGGACCCCACAGCGCATTTCCAAGGCGAGGGACGACAAAGAGCCCGAGGAGGAGACCCGCCATGATGAGACAAGACAGGCCACGCCGTTGCTTCGTACTGTCTTCTCCGCGGGCAGAGCCCTCTTTTTCGTTTTTCACTGTCAACGCGCCTCAGCCGTCCCCGCTCCCAGCGGATTGTCGAAGCTGACTGTTTCGGCGATCTGCTGAAGGATCGCGCGGTACTGCTCGCGGCGGGCCACAGCCGTCGCACTCAGCGTCAAGACGACGAGGCGCCTGCAGTCCGGGTGCGGCAGGTGGGCGTGGATCTGGATAAGGGGTGCCTGGGGGAGGCCGCTTCCCGCCGAGGGTGTGAGCACATTCTCGCTGAGGGCAGCAGGACCGCAGGGAAGTTCGAGGTACTCGACGCAAGCGTGGCCTTGCCCAGAAGTCACGGCGCGTGCGGCGGTGACGGCGCGAGGGGCCACAGCTGTGTTGCGCCAGGAAATAGTGAAGAGGGAGATCAGGGCCTGACCGCTGCGGTTGTCCGTGTCGTCGATGTCGTCGCGGTGGAGACCGATCGAACAGTGGACGGTGCCGATTTCACGCAGAACGCTCAGCAACTTCTGGCCTTGGGCGAATTGGGCGATGAACTGTTGGCGGATCACGTCGTTGGGCGCTGCGTCCAGAAAAGGGGCCAGCGTGGTGCGCAGGGTGTCGGCGGCTGGGGATCCGGGCGAGGGCAGTAGGGCGCCGAGCGGCAGTGTCCTGAAGCCTGGCGGTTCGGCGAACCACAATTCAGCGGCAGGATCCTTGGCGGAGTCGTGAAGCGTAAAGCTGGGAACGGTCATCGGGGTGCGTCTTCCCGGCACTTGTCAGGGTTGAACAGGGTGAATACCAACACGTCGGCCACGTTCGCAGTCCTCAGGTGTAGCGCCCCAGTCCTCGAAGCTGCGGCCGCCTCCCATTCCCATCTGCTGCTGTAGTACATGCAGGCGGCGAGGCGCCTGGCCATTCGGAGTGGGCGCAGCAATGAGACCGATGAAGCGCGGGTCGCCGGCGAACCACACCACCTCAATCTCGGCCTTCAGCTCCGGCTTGGCACGAGGGGCCATACGCCGACTCCACCACTCCGTGCGCAGATGCCTGGGGAAGACCAATGGCAGCCGCTCCTCCGGACGAGCCGGATTGGGGAGTTCAAACCATCCGTACTGCCTACCCAGGACATCTGGGCGCTTGGTCAACCCCGCGGGTACCTCACGGAGAACTTGCCACGGATATGTTCGCAAGATGCACTGCATACGGAGCGCTGCGGGAAAGTAGCGCAGCTGGAGAACAGCTCGGTAGAGCGAGTAGAGCAAGAACGGCACGAACAAGAAGGTGAATCCTGGAGACAGGAATCCGACCAGCACGGCCAGCAAACCGATCCACGTACCGAACCAACCGACGAGACCTGCGATGTTCATGGCCATGTGGCCCACCCAAGCTCGGCGGGTCAGCGGATGGTCCCAGGCGGTGGCGTAGTCAACTGAGTTCATGACGCTCTCTCTGTAGGCGAGGTCAAAAGACGTGACCGACGAGATTCAGGAACCCACCGTTCTCGAAGATGAGCCGCGTCCCATCGATTCCGGCAACAGAGCCATCCCTAATCCCGTCGTCATCAGCGTCCACCAGGCTGTTGACCAGCCCGAGGCCGCCCGTGGCCACACCGATCCCGCCTGAAGTGGCCTCCACCGCTCTTCCGGCCTTCTCGGTGTCACTCGCACCGCGTACCAGCCATCCGGTAAGCGGGTTATCCAAGCCAGAGATGGCTTGCGCCTCCTCCATCGTCTTGGCTCCGAAGGTACCGACCTTCTGACCAATCGATAGGGCCTCGCTGCCGGTGCGAATGGCGTTTGCTGCTGCTCGACTTCCTAGCGCTACTGCCCCAACTCCCGGGAGCGCGCCCATGACGTCGCCTCCCACGCTGACGAGGTTGCTGAAGAAATCAGCGTCGAACTCGCCCTTGAGGAAGCCATCCTTCAGTGACTCCCACGTTTCAGGGTGCTCAAAGAGACGCCATCCCAGCGCAGCCGCACTCAGCGCCGAGGCGGTCAGCATCAGTGCCGCCACCATTGCGACCCCGAGCGGGCCGGCGAAGATGATCGCCACCAGGCCGATGACTCCGGCGACGAAGCTGAGGATGTCGGGCAGATTTTCATGGAGCCAGTCGAGTGCCGAGTCGAACCAGCCCGGCTCGTGTGGCACCAGCTTCTTCGTGGCGTCGCGGATCTTGCCTGCCCGGTGCCGGGCTTGATGCTCATGCTCGTCGGCAAGCTTGCGGGCCTTGCCCCGGATCTTCTCCAGGGCGTCCTCGGCGTCGTCCACCGCCGTATTCGCCTTGGTCAGGGCCTTCTGCGCCTCGTCGTGCTTGGCGCCCTTCGTGTTCTTGTCCAGGTCGGGGCTGGCGCCCGCCGTGCCGGCATGGCCCTTCGCCCGGTCCACGGCGGCCTGCGCTTCCTTCGCGTCCTCTTCGAGTCGCTTCGCCCGGCGCTGGAAGTCGTCGAGTTCGCCTTCCCAGCGGTCGAGTTGCTTGGCCGCCTTGCGGATGGAGTGCGCGGCGTTCTTCAGGTTCAGGGGCAGGGGGCCGCCGTCGAGTTGCTCGCGGAAGGCAACCGCCGCGTCGCCCTCCCAGTAGCTGCCGTCCATCAGCTTGGTGACAAGGCCATGCGTCTCTTCGAGAACCTTCGCGCAGCCTGAGAGTTTCTTGCGTAAGCCGCTTACGGTCTCGGTGCTCCCCGGCACCGGGTTGAAGCCGACGTGTGGGTAGTCGGGGTTCGGGATGCGCGGGGCGGACTTGAGGCCTTGTGGCTTGTTGCGGTCCGCTCGGGACTGCGGGTCGAGGGCCGCACCAGAATCGCCGGGCGGGTAGGTCACTTCGAAGCCCCGCTCTTGCCCTTGCCGGCCCTGGACTTCTGCAGGGCCTCCTCCAGCGCCTTGTCCACCTCGCGGTAGCTGTCCCTGCTCTTTCCGATGATCTTGGCGAGATCTTCGGTCTGCTCACCGATCTGGTCGGTGCCGTACTTCCAGTCGTCCTGGAAGTCCTCGCAGGCGGTGTCGAGGTCGTCGGTGCCCAGGCCCGTGACAGTCGCGTCCTCCAGCGCCTTGCGCAGCCCCTTCAGCGAGTCGGTCGACTTCCTGAGCAGCTTCATGAAGTGCGCGAGCTCGTCGCCGTCCACGGCAAGTCGTTCCGCCATGTCCCCGTCCCCTCTCCCGGTGCACCTGCACCATGGAGAGGAACGACGTCGGCGATCTTTCGTGGCGTCCGGTGGCGTGCTCCCCTCTTTAGGGGGAGCACTTACCGGACACGGATCGTTGCCACGGTCAGCGGTTGACGGACTGGATCTCCTGGACGACGACGTCCTGGGTGGCCCCGAACGTGCCCTCCGGCAGACCTTGTTCCCCGGTCACGCCGGTGCCCGTCCAGTGGATCTTCCAGGTGATGGTGGCCTTGAGCTTGTACGAGCCATCGCCAGAGGAGCGCAGGTACTTCACGCCGCAGGGCGGGGTCTCATCCGCCTTGCCCTTGGCGTACGCCTCGCCGATCTGGCCGTTGTTGAATTCGCAGACGCCGGATGCCGGGTACGTCGTGGCGTCGTCCGTGCCCGGCTCGATCTTCAGCGAGACAGGCTCCGCGGTGGTTGTCGCCGAAACGTTGAGCAGCGGGACCGACGCCGTGACCGAGACCGGCTTGAACTTCGCCGTGTCCAGCCATGCCCACGTCGGGAGGTTCACCTTGGTGGTGCCTGCGGGGGCGAGGTCCACCTTGGTCGAGGGGACGCGTATCTCGGCGTACGCGAGCTGTGCCAGCATCTTGGGTGTGATCGCCTCCGGGATGTCCGCCGGCGGGGCGTCGCCCGTGTCCACCCAGAAGATGTCCTTGGTGCAGTCGAGCGCCCCAGGATCACCCTCGCGGCCCTTGGTGACGTACGAGTCCCACCAATAGCCCTTGCCGGCCTTGGCCTTGTTGAAGTCCTTGTACGGGTCGCCGTCCACGTACTTCTTGCGCTGCTCCAAGTCCCACTGGGAGCCCGTCGACTCGGCCTCCCAGATGGGCTCCAGGTACTTCTGAAGCTGGGCCGGGGTGTACTTCGGGGCGTAGTAACAGGCGGGTGGCGTCCAGGTGGTCGTAGAGGTCACCGGCCCCGCGGACTCGCCCGAACCGTTCTTGGAAAGGTCGAAAACCACAGCACCGGCCGTGGCCGACAGCTTTCCGTCGTCAGTCGCGTTGCCTGAAGGGCTGGTTGTGTCGGATCCCTGGCCGTCGCCAGGTCCGTACGCCACAGCTGTACTCGGAAACACTGCGGTACACACGGCGGCGACCGCCCCCACCGCGAAAGTGCGCCCTCGCCTTCCTAGCTGGCGCATGTCTTGTCTCCCCGCTTCGAAATCAGGTTGGTGGCCTGCCATACGCCCTGTGCGTTCTTCTCAAGACGCGTGTTGTACAGCACGTACGGGCTCTCATCCGAGGGCGTCTTGTCGACCTTGTTGGTCTTCCGGTTCTTGTTGAACCCCTTGCTCTCGTCAGCGCAATAGACAACAGACGCCGACTTCGCGCCGGACAGCGTGACTTGAGGGCTGTAGTAACGAGTGGTGCCGGTGAAGGAGAGATTGGCGTCCACGTAGGCCTGCACCCACTGCACCGCACCGCTGAGGGCCTTGTCCCGGTAATAGAACGCAAGCCCGGGGGCTCCGGTGTCGCCACTCAGGATTGCGGCGTTCGTAGCATCGATGCGACTGGCCGTGTCCGTCAGGATCTCGTCCTTGGCCTTGTCGCCCGTCTGCCAGCTCTCGTACTTGTCCTTGACGTCGGACGGCAGGTTGACCTTGGGCCGGTCGGCGACGTCCGTCGCGCTCACGCTAGGCGACGCCGATGTCGTCTCGCCCGTATCAGCCCCAGCAATCTTGTCGTTCCCCTTCGATCCACCGTCACTCCCGCCACACGCGGTAAGGAACAGTGCCGCCGTCGCACCAACGGCGGCTGTAGCAAGCAGGCGGGGACGGCGGTTCACGGCAGGCTCCTGTGCGGCGTGGGGTTCGGGAGGGCAGTAACACGCTATCGGGGGCCTGTGTGACGACACCAGAGCGAATTACGTCCAGGTGTGAGATAAGTCGGGCATAGCCGTACAGAGCGTGCCCAAGTCGAGGTCTAGAACCTTCGATTGAGTGATGTGGGAGGGTGGGATGCGTCACCGCGTTGGCCACCGCAAAGGCTAATGACGCCGTCCTACCTTCAGACGTCCTCAGCCCCAGACGTCCTCAGCCCCGCCCCCGGTGCGCCCCCGCCCGCACGCCACGGCTCGCAGCCCGTCCCCGCACCCCGTTCGGCCAAAGCCTCGCCCCCCTCTTCGCCGCAATATCCTCAATCCACCCGAACGCAACGATCGTCAGCCCGATCAGCGGCCACACCAGCAAGAACATCCACACCATGTACGACGAGTCCAGCGCCCCCACCGCCCGATCACTCTGCATGAACGGCAAGTTGTACGCCTGGTCGATGATCGGAACCGTGGCCATGATGAGCATGTTGTGCCACAGGTAGATCGTGACGGCGCGGTTGTTGGAGAGGGTGACCAGCTTGTCCCAGCGGGCCAGGCGGCCCGGTAGCTCCTGCCAGGACGGGCTGTAATGGAGCAGGATGACGACGAAGCCGAAGGACCAGGCGGCCTGGGCCAGGGGGATGTCGTTCAGGTCCCAGCCGTCTGGGCCCAGATGGCCCGACGCCCACCACAGGCCGAAGGCCATCAGGAGGGCCGAGCAGGAGACGGCCACGTAGCGGGGGACCTTCACCAGTAGGCCCTCGTGGTGGGCGAAACCCAGGACCCAGCAGCCGCCGAAGACAGCGAAGTCCGAGACGGCGTTGCCCGTTTCGCCGGGGATGGTGACCAGGCCGGTGCCGACGACGGCTGTCAGGGCGAGGGGGGCCAGAAGCGTGGCCCACGGCACCTTGCGGAACGCCCACAGCAGCAGCGGGGACGCCACCACGAACCACAGGTACGCCCGCAGGTACCAGAGCGGGCCCGCCGCCTGCACCGCCCAAGTGTCTTCCAGCAGACCCGACTTGGAGCCTATGTGCCAGGGGTAGGGGGGCGCGCCGATCGGGATGATGTAGTTGATGAGGTCCACCAAGCCCCATGTGCCGCCGTGGTCCGGGTCCTTCATCGGATTCCAGCCGCCCGCGAACATCAGCGTCAGGGCCACCACGCTGAACGCCCACAGAGGGGGCAGCAATCGGCGGACGCGGCCCCTGATCACGCCCCACGCCGGGCGGCTCAGCGAGCGTGCCATCAGCGAGCCCGCCAGTGCGAACATCACGCCCATGGAGGGGAAGAGGACCGTCAGCCATGCCCAGCCGAACAGGTGGTACACGACCACTCGGACCAGGGCTATCGAACGGAGGAGGTCCAAGTAGCGGTCACGGCCGCCGCCCGGCTTCCGGCCCTCCGGCTTCTGATCGGCCGCCGGCTCAGCTACTGCCCTCGGTGCTCCCAGCGGCGGCGTCGGTGTCGCCCCGGCCGCGTAGTCGTGCGTCGTCATCCCACCGGCCTCCGATCCTTCCCGCCGCGCTCCGTCCGCTGCCGCGGGATCGAGCCCGGTGCCTCCACCACGCCCGTGCGCCGCAGTTTCTGCCAGCGCAGGCGGCCTCCGGTGAGGGCGGTGATCCAGGACTGGAGCAGGACCACGTACATCAACTGCCTATAGAGGATTTGTTGGAGGGGGAGGGATATCAGGTGTGTCATACGTTCTCTGTCCAGGCGGAAGGCGTACGCCGCGCACGCCGCCTGGATGGCCAGCACGCCCAGCCAGGCGACGATCGTCTTCTGTGTCGGGCCGAACACCACTCCGTAGAGGAGGAATACGTCGATCAGCGGGGCCAGTAGCGGGGCCAGGACCATGAAGAGCGAGACCAGGGGCAGGCCCACTCTGCCGAAGCGGCCCGACGGTCCCCGCTCGACCAGCGCGCGCCGGTGCTTCCAGATCGCCTGCATCGTGCCGTACGACCAGCGGTAGCGCTGCGACCAGAGTTGCTGGACCGTCTCCGGGGCTTCCGTCCAGGCCCGCGCCTTCTCGGCGTAGACGACACGCCAGCCGTCGCGGTGCATGGCCATCGTGATGTCCGTGTCCTCGGCGAGCGTGTCGTCGCTCATTCCGCCGACGCGTTCGAGAGCGGACCTCCTGAAAGCCCCTACCGCGCCCGGGATCGTCGGCATGCAGCGCAGGATGTCGTACATGCGGCGGTCCAGGTTGAAGCCCATCACGTACTCGATGTGCTGCCAGGCGCCGATGAGGGAGTCGCGGTTGCCGACCTTCGCGTTGCCCGCGACCGCGCCGACCGACGGGTCGGCGAAGGGCTGGACCAGCTCTCGTACCGTCGCCGGTTCGAAGACGGTGTCGCCGTCCATCATCACGATGATGTCGTAACGGGCGTTCGCCAGGCCCCGGTTGAGAGCCGCGGGCTTACCCGCGTTGTGCTGGCGTACGACGCGTACGTTCGGCAGGCGCAGGTCTTCGACGATGCGGGCCGTGCCGTCGCTCGAACCGTCGTCGATGACGATGACCTCGATGGGGTGTTCGCTCGCCATCAGGGAGCGGACGGTGTTCTCAATGCACTTCGCCTCGTTGTACGCGGGGACCAGCACCGACACCGGTCCGGTGATCGGGGCCGGGCCCCAGCGGAAGTCCGGCTTGCGCACCCGGCGGGCGTGTGCGGCGGAGAGCAGGAGCATCAGGCCGAAGCGGGTGAAGACGAGGACGCCGGTCACCGCGATGCCCACGACCAGGGCGTCGGTGATCCCGTCCGAGGCCTGCACCAGGTAGATCCAGGCCTCGCCCTTCCACAGGTCGAGTCCCGTGACCTCGGTGTGTGCGCTGGGCGCGTGGAGCGCCTCGGTGAGATTCTGGAACTCGTAGCCCTGGTGCTGGAGTTGGGGCACGAACGTGTCGAGCGCCTGCACCGTCTGGTGGCGGTCGCCGCCGGAGTCGTGCATCAGGACGATCGCGCCCTTGCCGCCCTTGGGCGTGGCACGGCGGATGATCTCGTCGACGCCGGGCTTCTGCCAGTCCTCGCTGTCGGTGTTGTTGACGACGGTGATGTAGCCGCGCGTGCCGATGTACTCCGTCACCGGCCAGGACTTGTTGTCCATGGCGTCCGCGAAGGACGAGTACGGAGGGCGGAAGAGGGACGTACGGATACCGGCCGCGCCCGCGAGCGCCAACTGGCTCTGGGACAGCTCCCAGTCGATGCGTTTCTTGGACTGGTAGGAGAGGTCGGGGTGATTGAAGGTGTGCAGGCCGACCTCGTGGCCCTCCGCCACCATGCGGTGCACCAGCTCCGGGTAGCGCGAGGCCATGGTGCCGGTGACGAAGAAGACGGCGTGGGCGTGGTGCTCGCGTAGTACGTCGAGCACCTTCGGCGTCCACCGGGGATCCGGGCCGTCGTCGAAGGTGAGGACCAGGCGGTGATCGGGCACGCTCAGGCTGGTCGTGCGGCCACTGCGGGTGTCGATGACCGGGCCGCCCTCAAGGATCTTCTCCGGCACCTTGTCGGTGGCCGCCTCGGGCTGGATGCGGTGGTCGGCGAGGATTTCGCTGTGTACGTAGCCGCGCAGCATCAGCATCGCCATCAGCGCGACGAGGATGAGCGAGGGCAGCAGGAAGCGCATGGGCAGGCGGCGGCGCCGGGCGGCATGGGGGACCTCGCCCCGCGTACTCCGTGCGGGTGCGTGTGCGGGACCGGGACCGTGACGGCTGGTGCGGGATGCCATCAGAGGATGTTCTCCGGGTACGAGGAGGACGAGCCCGAGGTGGCAGAACCCGAGGAAGACGAGCCCGAGGAAGAGGCGTCCGAGGAACCGGCAACCGAGGAAGAGGCGTCCGAGGAAGAGGACGAAGAGCTGGTGGTGATCGGCTGTTCGGGCTCCAGCGAGGTCAGCTCGACCGGCGATGCCGCGCCGTCCGCGAGGGTTCCGGAGCCGGAGCCGTCCGTGACCGGGCTCCCCGAGGGGTCGGCCGAGGTGGCACCGCTGTCGGACGGGCTGGGGTCCGGCGGGTTGACCACCGGGTCGGTCGGGTCGGGGTCCGGGGCCGGGTCCTTGGTGGTGCTGGTGCCCGGGTTCGGCTTGGTCGTGGCGGACGCCGAGGGCTCGGGGTCCGTGGACTTGCCCGGGGTGGCGGCACCGCCCGAGGCGTCCG
The DNA here is from genome assembly GCF_036347135.1 of Streptomyces sp. NBC_00775. Classification (NCBI taxonomy): domain Bacteria; kingdom Bacillati; phylum Actinomycetota; class Actinomycetes; order Kitasatosporales; family Streptomycetaceae; genus Streptomyces; species Streptomyces sp. NBC_00775. The sequence goes on along the minus strand of NZ_CP108938.1, from coordinate 6,631,561 downwards.
GCGTCGTACTCGCGCCCGGCGACCGCGTCGTTCCGTCCCCGCCCGTCGCGCTCGCACCCGGCGAGGCGCGGCCCGTACCGGACGGGGACACCGACTCGGCGGGCAGCGGCGACGAGTCGACCCTGCCGGCCGGCTGATCGTCCTGCTGGCCCGGCACCGGAAGCCAGGGCGCGTTGGAGTTGCCCGACAGCAGCGTGGTGACGATGACGACGGCGTAGACCGCGCAGGCGATGCCTACGAGGATGCCGAGCCGCCGGAATCTACGGCTGCGCCGGCCCGACTCGTCGACGAACACCGGTCCGTCCGAGCCGCCCTCCTGGACCCCCGGGGCACCCTTGGCCTGTTGGACCAGCCGCTCATCCAACTGACGTCCCGCGCCATCGAGTTGGACCGTCACCTCGTTCGGATCGTGGGTGTGGCCGGGGTCGTCCGGGCGCTCCCAGGAAGGCTGTTCGCCCAGGCGGCCACGGTGCGGGCGCGCCGCGCCGGAGGCGTCGTTCGCTCGGGAGGCCGGGTTCGCGCCGGAGGCCGAGGCCGTACCGTAGCCGCGGCTCGCGCCGGAAGCCTGGCCCCGAACGGAAGCCTGGCCCAAGCCGGATATCGGGTCCGCGCCGGAAACGGGACTCGAAAGCAGCTCGGTCTCCGACCCGGACTCGGACTCGGACTCCGGCGCCAGCTCCTGGTGCGGGTCACGCTCGGGGCCACGCCCGGAGCTCCCCCCGGCCCGAGGCCAAGACTCCGCTCCACGGCCGGCCTCCGGCCAGACGACGCCCCCCGGCTCGCCGGCTCCCCGTCGCGACGGCCCTCGCGACGACCCTTCAGATCCTCGCCGGGACTCTTCAGTCCCCCGGCGTAACTCTTCGGATCCTCTCCGGGACTCCTCGGCTCCTCGCCGAGCCGACACATCAGATCCCCGCCGAGCTGACGCATCAGCTCCTCGCCAAGCCGACGAATCGGTTCCTCGCCAAGCTGGCGGATCGGTTCCTTGCAAAGGTGTCGGATCGGCTCCACGTCCACCCCGCTGATCAATTTCTCGTTGATCCAGTTGGGCGTCTTTCCGCCAGTTTTCCTCGCGCACGCACATCCCCCCACGGGACAGTTCACGGGTGCGCGACGACTCCGGGCACTACTTATCTGCCGTCCAGACCGGGCCCCCACCCGATCCGAGCGCCCCCTTTATCACGTTTATCACGCCGCGCCCGGGCGACGAATGTAGCGCAGGTGGAGGACACGTGTACTTGAGTGTTAGTTGTGACTCACCATGACGAGTGAATCGGTGGCCGGAATCCACCCCTCCTCAGGGCGCCGCAACCACCCTTCCTCGTCCGCGAGTTCTGCCGCGGCTCGTCGAAGGGCGTCGATCCCTGGGTGCACCAGTCCCTTCCGCCACACCAGTGACACGGGTGACAGGGGAACGGGGTCGACGAGGGGCCTCAACACGGCTTCAGGCATGGCCGGAAAATCCACCACGGCGAGGACGGGGTTCCGTTTCTTGGCCATGATCCGCCGGAACTCCTCGGGACCGACGGCCACCGGCGCGGGCGGCGCGAGCGCGATGCCCCGGCCCTCGAAAAGGCGACGCGCCAGGTCGGTCCACTCCAGTGTGCTGGGGTTTCCCGCACCCGCGTACACGGTCTCGCCGGCGAGTGCGGCCAACGGCACCGCGTCCAGGGCCGCGAGGTGATGGTCCTCGGGCAGGATGACGGCCATCGGCTCATACCGTACGGGCTGGTGCTCCAGCCTGGCCCGCACCACCGGGTCGAGCCCCGCGAACCGCCCGAACGACGCGTCCAGCCGCCCGGCGAGCAACTCCACCGCCGCGCCGGTGAGTCCGCTCTCGAAGCGGGCCATCAGCTCGCTGCCGGGGGCGAGTTCGCGGGCGCGCTCAAGCACGCGACTGGAGATGAGCCCCGGGGAGTTGACGTCGACGAGCAGGGGCCGCTGTTCGCGCGGGCCTCGGGCGAACGCGGCCAGCAGCGCGTCCTGCGCCTCCAGCACTCGCCGCGCGTACGGCAACAGCCGCTCGCCGTCCGCCGTCAGCGCCACCTGCCGGGTGGTCCGCACGAACAGCTCCGCCCCCAGCTCCCGTTCGAGCCGCCGGATGTCCCGGCTCAGGGCCTGCTGAGCGACGTACAGCCGGGCGGCGGCACGCGTGAAGTGCAGTTCGTCGGCGACGGCGAGGAAGGCGCGCAGGAGGCGGGGGTCGATGTGGCCGCCGAGACCTCCGCCGGGGCGACCATCGAGGCGCCCATCGAGGCGATCTTCGAGACGGCCGTCGAGATGGCCGTCGAGACGACTGTCGTGGTGGCCTTCGAGACGCTGTTGACCAGGCATTGCGCGAATCTACAACCCAGGTGCGTCAATCACCACGGAGTAAGTGTTGGACCGCCCGCCCCGCCCGACGCGAGGGTTGGTCCATGCCGCAACAGCCCTCCGAGCAGGGGCAATCCCCCCTGCCCTTCTTCACCGTCACCGGCGACACCCTGGTGGCCACCGCCTTCCGCCCGCACGACCGCGAAGCGAGCACCCACCGCAACCCGAGCCACCGCAGCCCGCGCCGCCATCGCAACCCGTACCACCGCCTCTTCACCCACCCCGGCGCCCGCGCCTTCATCCTCGGCAACCTCATCGCACGGCTCCCCATGGGCATGTTCAGCGTGAGCGCGGTCATCATGATCGCCGGTTCGCGGGGCTCGTACGCGCTCGCCGGTGCCGTCACGGCGACCGGTCTGGCGGCGACCGCGCTGGTCGCCCCCTGGACCGCGCGTCTCGTCGACCGGTACGGGCAGGCCCGTGTGGCCGTGCCCGCCACGGCGTTCGCCCTGCTCGGTGACATCGCGCTGGTGCTGTGCGTGCACTACGGAGCGCCCGACTGGACGCTCTTCGCCGCGTACGCCGCCACGGCCACAACGCCCAACATGGGTGGCATGTCACGCGCCCGCTGGGCCCACCTCTTCAAGGGCGACCCGGCGGCGATCCACACCGCGAACTCCTTCGAACAGGCCGCGGACGAACTGTGTTTCATGCTGGGCCCGGTGTTCGCGGCCTTCCTGTGCGGAGCCTTCTTCCCGGAGGCCGGCACGCTGGTCGGGGACGTCCTGATGATGACCGGGGTACTGATCTTCGCCGCCCAACGTTCGACCGAACCGCCACCCCAGCGACGTACGGAGAAGTCGGAGAAGTCTCAGACCCAGTCCGAGGCCCGGCCCAAGTCCCAGCCCAAGTCCCCTGTCCGAGCACCCGGAATGCCCCCTCTCCTCCTCGGATTCCTCGCCATGGGCGCGGTGTTCGGCTCGATGGAGGTCGTCACGATCGCGTTCGCCGACGCGCAGGGGCACAAGTCGGCCGCGGGCGCCGTCCTCGCCCTCCAGGCGGCGGGCTCGTGCGTCGCGGGTCTGCTGTACGGCGCTTTGAAGCCGGCCGGTCCCGCCGAACGGCGATACCCGCTGTGCGTCGCCGCCATGACGGTGCTGATGACCCTGCCGCTCCTCGCGGCCTCCCTGACGGGCTCCCTCCTGGCCCTCGCGGGAGCCCTGCTCGTCGCCGGGATGGCCACCGCCCCGACCATGGTCACCGGCATGACACTGGTCCAAAACCGCACCCCCGAGGGCAGGTTGAACGAAGGCATGACCCTCGCGGTGACCGGCCTCCTCGGCGGGATCGCCTGCGGCTCGGCGACCGGTGGGTGGGTGGTGGAGCACATGTCGACGACGGCGGGGTACGGGGTTCCGGTCGCGGCGGCGGCACTCGCGCTGACGATCTCCGCGGCGGGCGCGGCGCGCCGGGCGGCACGGCGCCAGGTCGTACGCCGCTGAGTGCGCACGCCGGACCAAGGAACGTCCTTCATCACCGCGCACACCGGACCAGGAAACGTCCCTCGTCACAGCGCACACCGGACCAGCGAACGTCCCTCACCACCACGCACACCGCTTCGCCCCACGCCCCTTCACAGGTAAGTCCCACATCATGCGCACGTGAAGGTCATCAACCCATCCTCGCTGCCCCTCCGAAGAACGTTGCCCCTGGGCCTTGAGGGGCTCCTCGCCATCGTCCTGTCCCTCGGCCCGGGCACCGCCGATTGGTACCTGGAGTGCTGAGGCGACGCATGGCCGTGCTGGTGCCGGAGGCGGCGTTCGCGCTCTTCGTCGCCGGCTGCCTCCTCGCGTCGAACCGGGACGAGTACTGCTCGTTCGACGCCCGGCACCAGCAGACCGCGGCGGCATGCGTACTGCTGGCCACCCTCGCGGCGACGACGACGCTGGCTTTCCGTGCCGACGCCGGCCGGTGGTGGCGCGGTGCCCTCTGGCTCACCGTCACGGCCAGGGTCCTCTTCACCGGCCTGGCCGGCCTGCTCATGCTCGCGGAGCAGGGCATCAGCCTCTGCTGAACACGCCAACACACGGCCGGGCGGGAGGAGTTCGCCTGGATCACGCCTGGTTCGCTGTCGCTCACACATCGCGCGCCCGCAGCAGCACCCCGCCGACGAGGAGCGCCCCGGCAGCCCAGGCGGCGGGGACGCCGAGGCCTTGCCAGGGGCTGAGGGGCAACTCGTCCAGGCCGGTGGTGGCCTGGATGTACAGCCCCGCGGTCATCGGCGCGATCTGCTCCAGATGCCGGTGCCAGTGCGGGTCGCTGACCGCGCCAGCGATGATCGGAAACAAGTAGAGCAGGCCGAGGACGATCCCGACGGCCATGGCCGCGTCACGGACGGCGGCGGCGATGCCCAGGGCGAGCAGGGCGATCAGCGCCAGGTAGAGGACGGACCCGGTGGCGGCGCGCAGCATCGGCCCGTGGTGCAGGGACAGCGACGGGTATCCGTGCGCCGGTGTGAAGCCGTGGCCGGGCAGGATGAGCCGGCCGACCAGCATGGAAGCGGCCACGGCGACGGCTCCGGTCGCCAGCACCAGGCCGGTGACGACGGCCGCTTTGGCGGCGAGGACGGTGGTCCGGCGCGGCATCGCGGTGAAAGTGGTGCGGATCATGCCGTTGCTGTATTCGCCGCTGACGGCCAGCACGGCCACGAGGGCCACGATCGTCTGGCTGAGGTAGATCCCCGCGAGGCTGCTCCTGGCGGGGTCCGCGCCGCAGCCGGCGGCTCTGCACGTGAGAGCCGTGGTCGCCGCCACGGCTACCGCCACGGTCAGCGCGATGACGGCCACCAGCAGCCAGACCGTGCCGCCGGTGGTGCGTGCCTTCGTCCACTCCGCGCGCAGCACCGCCCCGGCATGCGCCCGTTCCACAGGCGCGGCCCGCCTCACGCGTCCCTCCGGCGCAGCAGGAAGGCGGCCAGGCCCAGGGCGACGGCTGCCCAGGCGCACAGCACCGCGAAGCCCGCCCACGGCGCCAGCGGGTAGTAGCCGTTCGGGGGTGTGTAGGAGAAGGCGACTTGCGCATACCGCGGATATGGCTGCTGGATGGCGAAGGCGGCGGCCGGGGTGAGCCGCAGCAGCCAGTTCGCGACGCCGACCGGCAGGAAGGAGACGCCGCCCACCGTGAGGAAGTACGGCAGGACGATCGCCACGATGACGGCGACGACCGCGATCGCGCTGCGCCGCAGCACGGTGCCGATGGCGAGGGCGAGGACCGATGCGACGGCGAGCAGCGCCGCGGTGCCGACCACGATGCGCACCAGGGTGAGCGTGGACACCGGGTCGATGGAGACACCGTCGGCGCGCATCTGCCGCTCGCCGATCACGAGGGCGCCGGTGACGGCGACGAGGCCGGCCACGAAGGTGACCGCGCCGATCACGACGGCCTTGGCGGCCAGCACCCGTCCGCGCCGGGGACTCGCGGTGAGGGTGGTGCGAATCAGGCCCCGCCGGTACTCGGAGGTGATGAACACCGTGCCCACGACGACCATCGCGATCAGCCCGGCGAACATGCCGACAAGGGTGTCCGAGAGGGACACGCCGCTGCTCGGTCCGCCGGGAACGGCCGGTGCGATGTCGCCGGAGCCGGTCACCGTGAGCGTGCCGCCGCTCTGCCGGAACGCACCTCCTCGTAGCGGGTATACGGAGCCGCCGGCGCCGCCCGTCTGGCCGCCGGCCCACACGCCGCCGGGCTTGGCGCCCTGGAGGTCGAGCTTGTCGATGGCGGCGGTGATCTGACTGGGGCCGCCTGTCTCGGACTGCGAGGTGAGGCTCTGGGAAACCACCTTCGTGTGGACCGGGGAGGCGGCGAACAGTCCGATCTGCGCGGTGGCGGGCAGTCCGGCCAGGGTGACGGCATCGACCTTCGTCCAGTGGGTGCCGTCCGCCGAGTCGTACCCGGTGATCGTGTCACCGGAGCGGGTCAGCCGCAGCCAGCGCGGGGATGCCGCGGAGACGTCACCGGCGAGGCCGGGCCGGTCGTGGGTGTAGTCGTACTGCATCCGCACCCCGTGGCCGCCGGTCACCATCATCGCCGCGTACGCCGATCCCGGGGCGGTGCCGTCCTTGATGATGATCCCGGCCTTCCCCCAGGGCTGGAGACCGGGTTTCATGCCCGCCGTCGGGTTCTGCCCCGGTCCGGCGCCGACCGGCGAGCCGCCGTTCTCCGAGTACAGGCCGGTCAGTGACGTCATCCGGACGGTGATGCTGCCGTCCCCGCGCAGCGGCTGGTGCACGAAGTAGAAGGTGTCGGTCACCGCCCCGCCGTCCGGCCCCACCGGGGAGCTGGGACAGTCCGAACCGTTGAAACTGCAGGAGCTGTGCTGGAGCAGGGTCAGACCCATGGTCGCCAGGACCGCGACGACCAGGCCGATGGCCCAGCCCCGGACGGTCCTGAACTTGGTCAGCTCGGCGCGCAGGAGGGGCGCGAAGCCACCGTGCCCGGGCCGCAGTTCCGACACGTACGGCGCGGTGCCGCCCGTGCTGCCGGTGGTGCCTGTGGGGTCCGTGGGGTCCGTGGGGTCCGTGTTCATCGGGTCGCCTCCCTGTCCGCCCGGGAGGCGGAGGGGCCGGCGGCATGGAACTCGACCGCCTCCCTGGTGAGTTCGAGGTACGCCTCCTCCAGCGTGGCCCGGTGTGCGGATACTTCGGCGAACGGCACCGCGCTCGCGGCGAGCACCGCGACGACGCGCTCCGCCGGCAGCCCGGACACGGTAAGTGTGCCGGGCCCGGTGGCGGCCACGTCGGCCCCGGCGTGTTCGAGCACGCCCATCGCCCGCGGGCCCGCGGTGGTGCGCAGCGTGACCCGGTCCCCGGACGCCGCGGCGAGCAGCTCGCGGACGCTCGTGTCGGCGATGACCTTGCCCCGGCCGACCACCACCAGATGGTCCGCGGCGTCCTGGAGCTCGCTCATCAGATGGCTGGAGACCAGCACGGCGCGGCCCTGCCCGGCCAGCGTCCGCAGGAGCCCGCGCATCCACACGATGCCCTCGGGGTCCATGCCGTTGAACGGCTCGTCCAGCATGAGGACGGGCGGGTCGCCGAGCAGCGCGGCAGCGATCCCCAGACGCTGCCGCATGCCCAGGGAGTAGCCGCCCGCCTTCCGCCGGATCACCGACCGCAGACCGGCCTGCTCGACCACTTCGTCGACCCGCGCGGCGGTCAGACCCTGGGAGTGCGCCAGCCACAGCAGGTGGTTGCGCGCGGTCCGGCTCGGCTGCAGTGCGGCGGCGTCGAGCAGCGACCCGACGTGGGTGAGCGGGTGCCTCAGCGACTGGTACGGCTGCCCGCTGACCGTCGCGGAGCCCGCGTCGGCCGCGTCCAGGCCGAGGACGACCCGCATCGTGGTGGACTTCCCCGCGCCGTTGGGGCCGACGAACCCGGTGACCTGGCCGGGCAGCACCGTGAAGGACATCCCGTCGAGCGCCTGTGTCCCCCCGAAGTGCTTGCGCAGTCCGGAGATTTCAATGGTTGCTTCCATGCACACAGTTGTCGGGCACCGGACATAACGCGGGCCGAACGCCGGCCGTTATTCCGCTGTTAGGTCCAGCGGGGCATCCTGGAAGCCGGAATCGCGGTGCCTGGCCCCCGGGGAGACGAACGATGAGCATGCAGCCGGCCGCGACCGCCAGGCAGCGGCCCCGGCTGTGGTCGCGACGTACCGTGCGGCTGCGGCTGACCGCCCTGTACGGCACCCTGTTCCTGCTGTCCGGAGCCGTGCTTCTGGCCATCGCCGGCGGCCTGTTGGTGGGGAGCTCCACGACGTCCGCCAACGTCAACGTCCCGCCCACGAACGCGGGGGGTCAGACGTCAGATTCGGCGCTGACGCAGGCCCGGTCCCGGATCCAGACGCTGGAGAAACAGCTGGCGGACGAGCGTGACCAAGCGAATTCCGGCATACCGCAGGCCGTCCTGGAATCGTCGTTGGTCGCGCTCGGTGTCATGGCGGTGGTGTCGGTCGCGCTCGGCTGGGGCGTCGCGGGCCGCGTGCTGCGGCCGCTGCGCGAGATGACGGCGGCCACTCGGCGGTTCTCGGCCGACAGCCTGCACGAGCGGCTGGGCTTGTCAGGACCCGCCGACGAGGTCAAGGAACTGGCCGACACCATCGACGAGTTGCTGGAGCGGCTGGAGGGCGCCTTCGTCGCGCAGCGCCGGTTCGTCGCCAACGCCTCTCACGAACTGCGCACCCCACTGGCCACGATCCGTGCCTCGCTGGACGTGGCGGTGGCCAAGCCGGAACCCGTGCCCGCGCAGACCACCGCCCTGGCCGGCCGGCTCCATGTCGAACTCGACCGGATCGACGGCCTGCTCGACGGCCTCCTCGCACTCGCCCGCGCGCAGCACGGTGATCTGCCCGGCCGCACCACGCTCTCGCTCGACGCGGTCGTGTCCGCGACCCTGGCCACGCGGGCCGAGGCCATCACCGCCGCCGGCCTGACCGTGCGGCATACCAGCAGTCCAGGAGGGGCCTGGGTGGAGGGAAGCCAGGAACTGGTGTGCCGCATGGTCGACAACGTCATGGAGAACGCGATCGTCCACAACGACGAAGGGGGCTGGATCCAGATCGACACCGGGACACACGGTCCGCTCGCCTGTCTGACCGTGGAGACCGGAGGGAAGCTTCTCGACCAGGAGCAGGTCCAGCAGTTGATCCAGCCGTTCCGCCGGCTCCGCGCCGACCGGACCGGCTCCGACAACGGAGCGGGTCTCGGCCTGTCCATCGTCGCGGCGGTCGCCGAGGCGCACGGCGGCACCCTGGACCTGACCGCCCGAGCCGGCGGCGGACTGCGCGTCAGCATCGCGCTGCCGCCGGCGCATCGGATCCTTTCGGCGGGAGACCCGGTATGAGAGTCCTGGTCGTCGAGGACTCCCGCTCCCTCGCCGATGTCCTCACCGAAGGGCTCCGCGATCAGGGAATGGCCGTGGACACGGCCCGGGACGGGCTGGAGGCCGCGGCCAAACTCGATCTCAACGCCTATGACGTGGTGGTTCTCGACCGCGACCTGCCGGGCATCCACGGCGACACCCTCTGCCGGATGATCACCGAAGGCGACAACCGCACCATGGTCCTCATGCTCACCGCGGCCGGATCGCCCGGGGACCGCGTCAGCGGCCTCGGCCTGGGTGCCGACGACTACCTCGGCAAACCGTTCCACTTCCCCGAACTGGTCCTGCGCATCCGGGCCCTGGCCCGCCGCCAGCCCGCCGCGCGGGCCCGGATCCTGCGCGCGGCCGGCGTGGAGCTCGATCCGCTGCGGCGCACGGTCACCCGGGACGGGCGGCAACTCGACCTGTCGGTCAAGGAATTCGGGGTGCTGGAGGCACTGCTCCGCGCCACGCCCGCCTTCCTCAGCGCCGAGGGCCTGCTCGAACAGGTCTGGGACGAGCACGCCGACCCGTTCACCAACACCGTCACCGTCACCATCGGCCGCCTGCGGCGCAAGCTCGGAGACCCACCGGTCATCACCACGACACCGGGTGTGGGGTACCGCGTGGGTCTCTAGTGTCATTCGCCGTACGTCAGTGTCACTTGCCGTACGTCGCCGCCATCACCGCGACCACGACCCCCAGGCCATCGCTCCGGTCCGCGGCCGGCTGATGGGCCACCCCGACGTCCGACCCGTCGAACCCCCGCCCCAATTCCGACGCACCCCATTGACGCGCTCACAGCCCCCACATACCTTCCCCCGTCGAAGCGCTTCGACGTCACGCATCGAAACGATTCGACGAACGCTGCGTGACGGCCCCGAAACCCATCCAACTCCCCGGAGGCAATGGATGTCGACGACACGAAGGCGTGTGGTGGCGACGGCAGCGGTGGCCCTGACGGGCACCCTGCTGCTGGCCTCATGCGGCGACTCGGGCAGTGGTTCCTCGGACGGCAAGACCCTGAAGCTGTGGCACTACGAAGGCCCGGACAGCGCGATGGGCGTCGCCTGGAACGCGGCCATCAAGGAGTTCGAGAAGACGCACCCCGGCGTCAAGGTGAAGTTCGAGGAGAAGGGCTTCGAGCAGATCCAGAAGACGGCCTCGATGGTGCTCAACTCCAATGACGCGCCGGACATCATGGAGTACAACAAGGGCAACGCGACGGCGGGCCAGCTCTCCACCCAGGGCCTGCTCACCGATCTGACCGCCGAGGCGACCAAGCGCGGCTGGGACAAGAAGCTCAGCGCGGGCGTGCGGACCACCAGCCAGTACAGCACCAACGGGGTCATGGGCTCCGGGAAGTGGTACGGCGTGCCCAACTACGCCGAGTACACGATGGTGTTCTACAACAAGGACCTCTTCAAGAAGTACGGGATCGCCGAGCCCACGTCGTTCGACGAACTCACCGCCGCCATGGACACGTTCGTGGCGAAGGGGATCACTCCGCTCGCGAACGCGGGCGCCGAGTACATGGCCCAGCAGTATCTGTACCAGCTCGCGCTCTCCAAGGCCGATCGGTCGTGGGTCGACTCGTACGAGCTGTACAAGGGCAAGACGGACTTCCACGACGCCGCCTGGACGTACGCCGCCGAGACCTTCGCCGACTGGGTGAAGAAGGGCTACATCAGCAAGAAGTCCACCAGCACCAAGGCCGAGGACGCCGGGGTCTCCTTCATCCAGGGCAAGAGCCCGATCCTCTTCTCCGGCAGCTGGTGGTACGGGCGCTTCCAGACGGAGAACAAGTTCGCCTGGGGGACCTTCCTCTGGCCGGGCAGCAACCTCACACTCGGCTCCGGCGGCAACATCTGGGTCGTCCCCAAGGGCGCCAAGAACAAGGACCTCGCCTACGACTTCATCGACATCACCATGTCGAAGAAGATCCAGAACCTGCTGGGGAACAAGGGCGGGGTTCCGGTGGCCGCCGACCCGGCCGCCATCACCGATCCGCAGTCCAAGAGTCTCATCGCCAACTTCAACACCCTCTCCGGCAAGGACGGACTGGCCTTCTATCCCGACTGGCCCGTCGCCGGCTTCTACGACGTCCTCGTCTCCGAGACGCAGAAGCTGATCACCGGGAGCGAGAAACCGGACGCCTATCTGAGCGCGTTGCAGAAGGCGTACGACAAGGGCGTACCGAAGACATGACGGTCACCGTCGAGCGGGGCGGCCGGGTGGCCCACACACCGCACGAGGTGAGGCACCCGCGCCGTCCCCGCGACTCCTACGCCCTCTTCCTGCTCCCCGGCGTCCTCGCCTTCCTCACGGTGATCGTCGTCCCGTTCCTGATGAACACCGGCGTCAGCTTCACCGACTGGCAGGGCGTCGGCAGCCCGAAGTGGTCCGGGCTCGCCAACTACCGTGAGCTGCTGGACGATTCCGAGTTCTGGGCGTCGTTCCGGCACAGCCTCTTCATGGTCCTCGCCATGGCCGCCGTACCGACGGTCCTCGGCCTCGTCCTGGCCGCCGCCCTCTTCGACTTCGTCGGCAAGCACTTCGGGACGAAGACCGCCGCCGTCCTGCGTGCCTGCTTCTACCTCCCCCAGGTCCTGCCGATCGCCGTCGCCGGCATCGTCTGGAGCTGGATCCTCGCCCCCGACAACGGCTCCCTGAACGAGCTCCTGAAGGCCGTCCACCTCGGCTCGCTCCAACAGGACTGGCTCGGCGACCCCGACATCGCCCTCTACAGCGTCATGGGCGTGATGGTGTGGGTACAGATCGGCTTCCCGCTCGTGATCTTCATGGCGGGGCTGCAGCGCGTCGATCCGCAGCTGTACGAGGCCGCCGAGCTGGACGGCGCGGGCTGGTGGCGGCGCTTCTGGCACATCACGCTGCCGCAGATCAGGCCCGAGATCTATGTCGTCCTGCTGTGGTGCACGATCGCCGCGCTGAAGGTGTTCGGAGCGGTGTACGTCCTCACGAAGGGCGGCCCGGGCGGCGCCACCGACGTGCCCTCCTACTTCTCCTTCACCACCTTCTTCGAGAAGACCCAGGTCGGCTACGGCGCGGCGATCTCCACCGTCCTCACCGTGATCATCCTCGCTCTGGCCCTCATCGGCCTCAAACTCCAGACCCGCGCCGAGGACGCCGAGGAAGGACTCCGCACATGACCGCCCTGCGCCGCTATCCGGTTCTCCTCGCCCTGGTGATCGCGGCCCTCTTCATGGTGCTGCCGTTCGGCATCGTCGCGATCAACGCGGTCAAGTCCCCCGCCGAGTACTCCGCGCACGGCCCGCTGAGCCTCCCCAAGGGCCTCTACCTCGACGGTCTGAAGGACTTCTGGCAGCGCGTGGACTTCGGCCAGAAGCTCGTCAACTCGATCCTCATCTCCGGCTCGGTGGCGATCGGCGCCGCCGTCCTCTCGGTCCTCAACGCGTACGCGATCGGCATCGGCCGGATCAAGGGCCGCACCTGGGTGCTCGCCTTCTTCGTCCTCGCGAACATGCTGCCGCAGGAGGCGCTGGTCTATCCGGTCTACTACCTGAGCAAGCAGGCGGGCCTCTACGACACCCGGCTCAGCGTGATCATCGTGTTCACCGTCATCCAGGCGGCCTTCGGGACCTATCTCCTGTCCTCCGTCCTCGGCCAGTTCCCCCGCGAGATCATCGAAGCCGCCCGGATCGACGGGGCGAACAAGTGGCAGGTGCTGTGGCGGATCGTGGTCCCCGTCAGCCGCCCCACGATCGGCGTGCTCCTGGTCTTCTTCTTCATCTGGACCTGGAACGAGTTCCTGCTGCCCCTGGTCATGCTGATCTCCAACGACAACCAGACGGTGTCGGTGGCCCTCGGCGTCCTCCAGGGCCAGCGCCTGATGGACGCCACGATGACCAACGCGGCCGCCCTCCTCGGAGTCCTCCCCGCCATCGTCTTCTTCCTCGTCTTCCAGCGGACCCTCACCCGCGGCATCGCCGTCGGCGCAGTGAAGTAAGGGGTACGAAAGTGAAGTTCACCGACGGCTACTGGCTGCTGCGCGAAGGCGTCACCGCCGCCCACCCGGTCGAGGTCCTCGATGTCAGCGCACCCCAGGGAACCCTGGAGATCCACGCGCCGACGCAGCCCATCCGCCACCGCGGCGACCTGCTGAAGGGACCGGTCGTGACGATCAGCGCGCACGCGCCGATGCCCGACGTCATCGGCGTCACGTTCACGCACTTCCAGGGCGAGGAGCCGAGGAAGCCCCAATTCGAGCTCCAGAAGGCCGAGTTCACTCCGGTCGCGGAGTACGACGACGACCACGCGACCCTCACCGCCGGGGCGCTCTCCCTCAAGGTCGCCCGCACCACCCCCTGGCACGTCGACTTCCTCGCCCACGGCCGCACCCTCACCACCAGCGGCCCCAAGGGCATGGGCATCATGCGGGACGCCACCGGCGCCCACTATCTGCGCGAACAGCTGAACCTCGGCGTCGGAACGCAGGTCTTCGGTCTCGGCGAGCGGTTCGGGCCGCTCGTCAAGAACGGCCAGGTCGTGGACATGTGGAACGCCGACGGCGGCACGGCCACCGAACAGGCCTACAAGAACGTGCCGTTCTATCTGACGGACGCGGGGTACGGGGTCTTCGTCGACCACCCCGGGCGCGTCTCCTTCGAGGTCGGGTCGGAAGCGGTCTCCCGGGTCCAGTTCAGCGCCGAGACGCAGCAGCTGACGTACTACGTCATCTACGGGCCGACCCCGAAGGACATCCTGCGCAAGTACACGGCGCTCACCGGACGTCCGGCCCTCCCACCCGCCTGGTCGTTCGGGCTGTGGCTGTCGACGTCCTTCACCACCTCCTACGACGAGGCCACCGTCACGTCCTTCATCGACGGGATGCGGGAGCGCGAACTCCCGCTCTCCGTCTTCCACTTCGACTGCTTCTGGATGCGTGAGTTCAACTGGTGCGACTTCCAGTGGGATCCCCGGGTGTTCCCCGATCCGGAGGGGATGCTGGCGCGGCTGAAGGACAAGGGGCTGCGGATCTGCGTATGGATCAATCCGTACATCGCGCAGCGTTCGCCGCTCTTCGCGGAGGGCCGGGCCCTCGGGCATCTGCTCAAGCGGCCCGACGGCAGTGTCTGGCAGTGGGACCTGTGGCAGCCGGGCATGGCGCTGGTCGACTTCACGAGCGAGGCCGCCCGGCAGTGGTACGCGGCCAAGCTGGAGGCGCTGCTCGCGCAGGGCGTCGACTGCTTCAAGACCGACTTCGGCGAGCGGGTCCCGGTGGACGTGGCGTACGCGGACGGCGCCGACCCCGAGCGGATGCACAACTACTACACCTACCTCTACAACCAGACCGTCTTCGATGTGCTCCGCAAACACCGGGGCGAGCACGAGGCCGTCGTCTTCGCGCGCTCGGCGACGACCGGCAGTCAGAAGTTCCCGGTGCACTGGGGCGGCGACTGCGAGGCGACGTACGAGTCGATGGCCGAGTCGCTGCGCGGCGGGCTGAGCCTTGGTATGTCGGGGTTCGGGTTCTGGAGCCATGACATCGGCGGGTTCGAGGGGACGCCGACGCCCGCGCTGTTCAAACGGTGGATCGCCTTCGGGCTGCTGTCCTCGCACAGCAGGCTGCACGGTTCGTCCTCGTACCGCGTGCCCTGGCTCTTCGACGAGGAGGCCGTGGACGTCCTGCGGCTGTTCACCCGGCTGAAGCTCGGCCTCATGCCCTATCTGTACGAGGCTGCCCGCGCCGCCCACGCGGAGGGCGTGCCCATGATGCGGGCAATGGTGCTGGAGTTCCCGGACGACCCCGGGTGCGCGCATCTGGAGCGGCAGTACATGCTCGGCCCGGATCTGCTGGTCGCGCCCGTCTTCAGCGACGACGGCGATGTCTCGTACTACGTGCCCGAGGGGACCTGGACCCACTTCCTGAGCGGGCAGACGGTGACCGGTCCGCGCTGGGTGCGCGAGCGGCACGGCTTCCTGAGCGTGCCGCTCCTCGTCCGGCCGGGTGCGGTGATCCCGGTGGGGGCGGTGGACGACCGGCCCGACTACGACCACGCCGACGGGGTGACCCTGCGCGCGTACGGCCTGGAGCGGGGCGCGCAGGTGACGGTGCCGGTCGGCGGCGTCACCTTCACCGTCGTACGTGAGGGGGACACGCTGCGGGCTTCGTCCAGTGATCCCTCGGCGCCCTGGGGGCTGGCCACGGGCGGGCGTGAGGTGCGGGCGAAGGCCGGGACGGGCTTCCTGTCGTTGGAGTTGAACTGAGCATGGTCAAGATCACCGATGTGGCGCGGCACGCCGGGGTGTCCCCCAGCACCGTCTCGTACGCCCTCAGCGGCAAGCGCCCGATCTCCGAGGAGACCCGGCAGCGCATCGAGGCGAGCATCCGCGAGCTGGGCTACCGGCCGCACGCGGGCGCGCGGGCGCTGGCCAGCAGCCGGTCGAACGTCCTGGCGCTGGTGGTGCCGTTGCGGGCGGGCATCCATGTGCCGGTCGTGATGCAGTTCGCGGTGTCGGTGGTGACGGCGGCGCGGCGGCACGACCACGACGTCCTGCTGCTCACCCAGGAGGAGGGCGAGGACGGGCTGCGGCGAGTCGCGGACACCGCGCTGGTGGACGCGCTGATCGTGATGGACGTCCAGCTCCACGACGCCCGGCTGCCGTTGCTGCGCGCACTGGACCGGCCTTCCGTGCTCATCGGGTTCCCCGCGACGCCGGACGGGCTGACCTGCATCGACCTCGACTTCAAGGCCGCCGGCGAGCTGTGCGTCGAGCGCCTTGCCGGGCTCGGGCACCGGGTCGTGGCGCTGGTCGGTTCGCCGCCGGAGGTGTACGTACGGGGGACGGCGTTCGCCCAGCGCGTGGTGGAGGGGTTCACGGCGGCCGCCGACCGGGGCGGACTCGCGTCCTCCGTGCACCCCTGCGAGGCCTCGCCCGCCGCCGCCCGCCGGGTCGCCGAGCAACTGCTCCGTGAACAGCCGGCGTTGACCGGTGTCGTCGTACACAACGAGCCGGTCCTGGAGCCGCTGATCGACGCCTTCGAGCAGCTCGGTCTGCGGGTCCCCGGCGATCTGTCGGTCACCGCCATCTGCCCGGACGAACTCGCCGAGGGCGTCCGCGTCCCTGTCACCTCCATCGCCATCCCGTCCGCCGAAGTCGGTGCGCAGGCGGTGGAGTTGCTGATGAAGAAGCTCGACGGCACGCCCGTACCGGAGGCGACCCTGCTCGCTCCCCGGATGACGGAGCGGGCCAGCACCGCACCGCGCACGCTGACCTCCTAAGGAGCCGTGTCATGAGGAAAGGCAAGAAGAGAAGAGGACCGAGAACCGCGCCCGGAAAACCCAGAACGGCGGTCGCAGGGCTGAGAACAGCGGTCGGGAGACCGAGAACAGCGGCCCTGGTGACCGTGGCCCTCGCGCTGATCGCGGGCCTGGCCACCACCACGGGCCCCGCCACCGCCTCCTCGTACCCCTACCCCTTCCGCGACCCCCGCCTCCCCGTCACCGAACGCGTCGACGACCTCCTGGGAAGACTGACCCTCGACGAGAAGGTCTCCCTCCTCCACCAGTACGAGCCCGCGATCCCCCGCCTCGGCATCCAGGCGTTCCGCACCGGCACCGAGGCCTTGCACGGCGTCGCCTGGCTCGGGAAGACCACGGTGTTCCCGCAGGCCATCGGGCTCGCCTCGACCTGGGATCCGGCGCTGATCGAGCAGGTCGGTTCGGCGGTCGGCGACGAGGCGCGCGGCTTCCAGCAGGAGCGCCCGGACGGCTGGGGCCTCAACCTCTGGGCGCCCGTGGTGAACCTGCTGCGCGACCCGCGCTGGGGACGCAACGAGGAGGGCTACTCCGAGGACCCGTACCTGACCGGCTCGATCTCCACGGCGTACGGCGACGGCCTGACCGGCGGCGACCCCGACCACCTCAAGACGGCGCCCACCCTCAAGCACTACCTCGCCAACAACAACGAGGTGCACCGCGCGACCACGTCCTCCGACCTGCGCCCGCGCGTGCAGCACGAGTACGACGAGGCGGCCTTCGAGCCGGCCATCGCGGCGGACGCGGCGACGGGCGTCATGTCCTCCTACAACCTGGTCAACGGCCGCCCCGACACGGTCAATCCGGACCTGAACGACGTCGTACGGTCCTGGAGTTCGCGTGATCTGCTCAACGTCACCGACGCCTTCGCCCCCGGCAACCTGCTCCCCGGCACCCAGAGCTACTACCCCACGCTCGCCGAGGGCGACGCGGCCGCGCTGAAGGCCGGCATCGACAGCTTCACGGACAACAGCGCGGACTCGGCCCCGACCACGACAGCCGTGAACTCAGCGTTGTCCACAGGCCTGTTGAAGGAGTCCGACGTCGACACGGCCGTCTCCCACATCCTCGCCATCCGCGTCCGGCTCGGCGAATTCGACCCGAACGGCGGGAAGTACGGCTCCATCGACACGTCCGTGATCAACAGCCCGGCCCACCAGAAGCTGGCCCGTGAGGCGGCGACGGAGGCGGCCGTCCTGCTGAAGAACGACAACTCGCTTCCGCTGAAGTCGACTTCAAAAAACGTCGCCGTCGTCGGCCCCCTCGCCGACACCCTCTACACCGACTGGTACTCGGGCACCCTCCCGTACGCGGTCACGCCCAAGCAGGGCATCGAGACGAAACTCGGCACGTCGGTGGCGAGCAGCGAGGGCGCGGACCGCATCGCGCTGAAGGACACCGCGACGGGGAAGTACGTCACGGCGGGGACCTCCGACACGGGAGCCGCCCTGAAGGAGAGCACGGACACCGGCACGGCGTCCCAGTTCGACGTCTTCGACTGGGGCTCCGGCATCGTGACCCTGCGCTCGGCCGCCAACGGCAAGTACGTCGGCTACAACTGGTCGAACTTCGTCAACGACCAGGTCCAGCCCAACGGCTGGTACGTACAGCAGCAGTTCAAGCTGGAGCGGCAGGACGACGGCAGCTACCTGCTCCGGTACGCCGGATACGAGACCGCCGAGTCCTGGTGGTCGAACCCCGTCTACCTCGGCCCGACCGGCGACGACGGCACCCTCGGCCTGGTCACCAAGGAGCAGGCCGCCCACTACACCAAGGACGTCGTCCGCAGCGGTGTCGACGAGGCCGTGGCCGCGGTGAAGGGCAAGGACACGGCGGTGGTCGTGGTCGGCTCGATGCCGTCGATCAACGGCCGCGAGGACCACGACCGCACCGACATGGGCCTGGCACCCTCGCAGGAAGCCCTGGTCAAGGCGGTGCACGCGGCAAACCCGAAGACGGTCGTGGTCGTCGAGAACAGCTACCCGACCACCCTCGGCGCCCTCCAGAAGGACGTCCCCGCCCTCCTGTGGACCACCCACGCGGGCCAGGAGACCGGCAACGCCCTCGCCGACCTCCTCTACGGCGACGCGAACCCGGCGGGCCGCCTCACCCAGACCTGGTACCAGTCGGAGTCGGACCTCCCCTCGATCCTCGACTACGACATCATCAAGTCCGACCGCACCTACCAGTACTTCAAGGGGCAGCCCCTCTACCCCTTCGGCTACGGCCTCTCGTACACCTCGTTCCGCTACGGCGCGCTCAAGCGCGTGGACGGCGGCTACGAGGTCGCCGTCACCAACACCGGCAAGCGCGCCGGCGACGAGGTCGTCCAGCTCTACACCCACCAGCGGGTGTCCCGCGACAAACAGCCGCTGAAGCAGCTGAAGGCCTACGCCCGGGTGTCGCTGAAGCCGGGCGAGACCAAGACGGTGAAGCTGAGGCTGCGCACGAAGGACCTCGCCCACTGGGACGTCACGCGCTCCAAGTGGGTGGTGGAGAAGGGGACTTATGACGTCCTGGTCGGCGCCTCCTCGTCCGACATCCGCTCCCGTACGACGCTGACGGCACAGGGCGAGACGATCCCGGCCCGGGATCTCGCCAAGGTGACGCGGGCGGAGAACTTCGACGACTATGCGGACATCCGGCTGGTCGACGAGTCGAAGGCACGCGGCACGGCGGTGGGGTCGTCGGGCGACGGCGCCTGGCTGAGGTTCAGCGACGCCCAGCTCGGCGCGGGCGCTTCGCGGTTCACCGGGCAGGTGGCGGGGACCGCCGCCGGCACGGTCGAGGTCCGCCTCGGGTCGCCCACCGGAACCCTGGTCGGCACGGCGCACACGGACGGCACGTCATCCGCGTACGACTACAAGACGGTGACGGCCGACCTTTCCTCGGCGGCGAAGGGCCGCCAGGACGTGTATCTGGTGCTGAGCGAGGGTCTGCGCCTTTCGACCTTCTCACTGCGCTGAAAGTCACCGAGAATCACTGAAAGTCCGGGAAAGTCCGGGAAAGGAAAAAGCCCCGCTGCCGAGGCAGCGGGGCTTTACCCACATGGGATGAGTGGAGATGGCGGGAATCGAACCCGCGTCCAACGGTGCAGAATCAGGGCTTCTCCGAGCGCAGTTCGCTGTGATTTTCTCGGCCCCGGAGATCTCGCGAACAAGTCTCCGACGGGCCCAGCCACTGTTTGATTTCCCACCGAACCCCGTGACCGGGCTCGGCGGTTTAGTTCCCTAGATTATGCCAGGATCCGGGTCGGGAACACTCCCGGGCTGACACCCTTTTAGGGTCCTTCAGTCGCTGTTATTAGGCAGCGAGGGCGAAGGACTGGGAATCGCTCTTGGAATTGGCGATTATTGGTTGCGACATATGGTTTACGAGATCATTGCCGCTTCCTCGGCTCGCTTCCCCTGCTTCGACAGCCGCTGTCGAAACCGATCATCCCCATGTTGATTTTTCAATGCTCACACCGGTTGCCCGGTGTTGGTGCCATCGTACGTGACCAACGCACGACGATGCCAGCCTATTCCCGCGGGGCAGCCGCCTACTGGCCGCGCTGCTTCCGCTTCGCCGCCGCGATCGCGCGGTCCGACTCCCGCCGGTCCTGCTTCTCGCGCAGGGTCTGTCGCTTGTCGTACTCCTTCTTACCGCGGGCGAGGGCGATCTCGGCCTTCGCGCGACCGTCCTTGAAGTACAGGGCGAGGGGCACGATCGTGTGACCCGTCTCCTCGGACTTCGAGGCCAGCTTGTCGATCTCCTCGCGGTGCAGCAGCAGCTTGCGCTTGCGGCGCACCGTGTGGTTGGTCCAGGTGCCCTGGCTGTACTCGGGGATGTGGGCGTTGTGCAGCCACGCCTCGCCCCCGTCGATCTGGACGAACCCGTCGGTCAGCGAGGCGCGGCCCTGGCGCAGCGACTTCACCTCGGTGCCGGTCAGGACGAGCCCGGCCTCGTAGGTGTCGACGATCGCGTAGTCGTGCCGTGCCTTCTTGTTCTGGGCGACGATCTTGCGCTTGCCGTCCTTGGGCTTGCCGGAGCCCGCCCCGCCCTGCTTGGGCTGGGACTCCTTCGGTACATACATTCCCTTGCTCATAGTGCTGGCCATTTTCGCACTACAGGGGGGCCGGAGGGAAAGGTGATTACGAGGCCCCGCGAATGGTCGGCTACGACGCGTCGCCGAGCCCGCTCAGCACGGTCTCGGCCCGCTCCAGGGACTGCGTGTCCGCCTCCAGGTCGGGGGTGATGCCCCGGCCGTCGACACCGCGTCCGGAGGGGGTGCGGTAGTGCCCGACGGTCAGCTCGGCGACGGAGCCGTCGGGCAGCCGGCTCGGCATCTGGACCGAGCCCTTGCCGAAGGTCCTGGAGCCCACGACCACCGCGCGGCCACGGTCCTGGAGGGCTCCGGTGAGCAGCTCGGCCGCGCTCATCGTGCCGCCGTCGACGAGCGCGACCAGGGGTCTGGCCGTGTCACCGCCGGGGTCGGCGTGCAGGGCACGCTGCTGACCGTCCACGTCATAGGTGGCGACCAGGCCGCCGTCGAGGAAGGCGGAGGCGGCGGTGACGGCCTCGGTGACCAGGCCTCCGGAGTTGCCGCGCAGGTCGAGGACGATCCCGCCGTCCTCGGGGGCCTGGTCGACAGCGGTCCGTACGGCGTCGCCGACGCCCTTGGTGAAGGCGGCGACCTTGATCACGGTGACGCCGCCGGGGAGCTTGCGGACGGTCACGGAGTCCGTGGACAGCCTGGCCCGGCGCAGTGTCTCGCGCCACGCGCGCGTGCCGCGCTCCAGGCCGAGGGAGACCTCCGTACCGGCGGCCGCGTCGTCCGCGTCGCCGCGCAGTAAGGAGACGACCTCGGTGACCGGCCGGCCGTCCACCTTCTCACCGTCGACGCTGCGCAGCCGGTCGCCCTTGCGGATCCCGGCGGACGCCGCGGGCGAGCCCGTCTGGACGCGGGTCACCTCGATCCGCCCGTCACGCTCGCGCCGGGCCCACAGCCCGACGCCCGTGTACTGGCCGTCGAGGGCCTCCTCGAACTCCTCGTAGTCGCCCTGGGAGTAGACCGCGCCCCAGCGGTCGCCGCTGCGGCTGACGGCGCGCTCGGCGGCCTCCATGGGCGACTTGCCGTCGGCCATCGCCTCGGCGGCGGCCTCCGCGACGTCCTCGTGGTGGCTCGTGGCCGTCGAACGAGCCGCGGAAGAAGGAAGGGAAGAGGGGGAGGAAGAGGATTTCGGGCCCGGGTCGGAGAAGGATCCGGTCGCCGCACCGGCGACGAGGACACTCGCGAACACCAATGTCAGGGCGGCCCCGCGGCGGATGCGGCGGGGCTCACAGAACAGGTCACGACCTGACATGGCGGTGAGTCTAGGACAACGCAAGGGGCCGCACCGCCGGTTGGCAGTACGGCCCCCTTGGCATGCGTCACACCTTCAGGTACTTGCGCAAAGCGAAGAACGCGGCCAGCGCGGGCATCAGCAGACTCGTCGCGAGGATGAGCGGCAGCTTCGTCAGAACGGCGTCCCAGCCGATGAAGTTGATCAGGTTCAGCTTCTCGGACAGGGCCAGACCGTGGTCGATGATGAAGTAGCGGGCGACCAGCAGGAAGCCGCAGGCGACACCGCCGCCGATGAGCCCGGCGACCGCGGCCTCCATGATGAACGGCGCCTGGATGTAGAACCCGGAGGCGCCGACGAGCCGCATGATCCCGGTCTCGCGCCGCCGGCTGAAGGCGGACACGCGCACGGTGTTGACGATCAGCATGAGCGCGACGACGAGCATCATGGCCATCACGGCCCGCGCGGCCCAGTTCATGCCGTTGAGCAGCCCGAAGAGGTTGTCCAGGATGCCCTTCTGGTCCTGCACGGACTGCACGCCGTCCCGCCCGTCGAAGGCGGTCGCGATGACCTGGTACTTCTCCGGGTCCTTCAGCTTGATGCGGTACGACTCCTGCATCTGGTCCGGCGTGAGGGAGCTGGCCAGCGGGGAGTCGCCGAACTGCTCCTTGTAGTGCTTGTAGGCCTGGTCCGCCGACTCGTAGGTGACCTTCTGGACGACCGTCGACATCTTGTCCAGGTCGGCGAGGATCTGCTTCTTCTGGTCGGTGGTCACCGCGCCCTTGGCGCAGTTGGGGTCGGACTCGGCGTCGCTCTTGTTGCAGAGGAAGATCGAGACGTTGACCTTGTCGTACCAGTAGCCCTTCATCGTGCTCACCTGGTCGCTCATCAGGAGCGAACCGCCGAACAGGGCTAGCGACAGGGCGACCGAGACGACGACCGCGAAGGTCATGGTCAGATTGCGGCGGAGACCGACACCGATCTCCGACAGAACGAACTGCGCGCGCATGGCGTCTTCTTCAGACCTTTCCGTGGACGATGATCAGTGCTGGTAGCCGTAGACGCCGCGCGCCTGGTCGCGGACGAGACGGCCCTGCTCCAGCTCGATGACGCGCTTGCGCATCTGGTCCACGATGTTCTGGTCGTGGGTCGCCATCACCACGGTCGTGCCCGTCCGGTTGATGCGGTCGAGCAGCTTCATGATGCCGACGGAGGTCTGCGGGTCGAGGTTTCCGGTCGGTTCGTCGGCGATGAGGAGCTTGGGCCGGTTCACGAACGCTCTCGCGATGGCCACACGCTGCTGCTCACCACCGGACAGCTCGCCGGGCATCCGGTCCTCCTTGCCGCCCAGACCGACGAGGTCGAGCACCTGGGGCACGGACTTGCGGATCTCGCCGCGCGACTTGCCGATGACCTCCTGCGCGAAGGCCACGTTCTCGGCGACCGTCTTGTTGGGCAGGAGCCGGAAGTCCTGGAAAACGGTCCCCAGCTGGCGCCGCATCTGCGGCACCTTCCAGTTGGAGATGCGCGCGAGGTCCTTGCCCAGGACGTGCACCTGACCGTGACTGCACCGCTCCTCGCGGAGGATCAGCCGCAGGAAGGTGGACTTTCCGGAGCCGGAGGACCCCACGAGGAACACGAACTCTCCGCGCTCGACCTCCAGGGAGACATCCCTGAGAGCGGGCCGGGTCTGCTTGGGGTAGACCTTGGAGACGTTGTCGAATCGGATCACGGATGCACCACGGGTCGCCGGGGGTAGGTGTGCGTGACCATACGCGACCCGAGCACGCAAGCGCAGGCGGTGGTAGGGCTTGCACGGGGCTTGTACGTATTTGTGCAGATCTTCGTACAGAGCTTTGTGCGGAGCGCCCCAAAGGGGCGCGGGGAACTGCGCGACAAGCCCCCACCGGACCGGCAGCCGCGCCCAGAACCCCAGCCACCCCACCCATGGCGCCCGGCCTAACCCGCGGAGCGCAGGGCAGGATAAGGCGAACCGCGCCGAAATCCGTGGAACCTGGCACAGTGGAAGGGGAACGGTTGCGTTCCCCGCAGCGTTAAGTAGAGCGTTGTGTACGCCGAGACGGCGCAAGGAGGGCGAGCGCATGACGTACGACCGATTGGTGTGCGCTAACTGCGCGGCGCCTGTGAGCGAGGGCCGCTGCCCCGTCTGCCGCGCGAACCGGGAGCGACTCCAGCAGGAGAGCCCCTTCGCCGGCCTGAACCCCATGGCACTGATCGCCCTGCTGGCCGTGCTGATCGCGGCGCTGGCGCTGGTGGCCCACCAGACGGTGTGAGAACCCGCGGAGGCGGCGTTACGGCACTCAGCCCACTCAGCCCCACCCCTGTGACACGAGAAGGGCCCGGAGCAAGCGCTCCGGGCCCTTCTCACACATCTGTCCGTCAGGCAGCGGCGCCGCGGCCGCCCGCGAGACGCGGCAGCAGGCGGAAGCCGATACCGCCGGCGATCATCGTGGCGGCACCGATCAGCAGGAACGCGGTCTGACCGGCACCCGTCTCGGCCAGCTCGCCATCGCTCTTGCCCTGGGTCGAGGTGTCCGAGCCCGTGTCGGTGAGGGCCGAGGAGCCCTCTTCCTGGGTGGAGGACCCACCGTCGGGGTCGGTGTTGCTGTTGCCGCCGGTGGAGCCGGTCGAGCCGGAGCCGCTGGTGGAGCCGTCCGAGGGCTCGGTCGTGGCGGTCGGGTCGGGGTCCTCCGTCGGCTCGGTCGGCTCCTCGGTGGGCTCCGTCGGGTCGTCGGTGGGCGTGGTGGCCGTCGGCTCCGGGTCGGTGCTCGGCGGGTCGGTCGGGACCGTCTCGGTGGGCGCCGGGTCCGTGGTCGGGTCCGTGGGCGTCGTCGGGATGCCGGTCTCGGTCGGAGTCGGGCTCGGGTCCTCGTCGCCGACGTTGACACCGATGCCGACGTTGAGGTCGAGCGCCGAGGCGGCACCCGCGGCGGTCAGCGAAGCACCGGCGGCAATCACCGCACCGGCGGCTATCCGTGCCACACGGATCCGCGTCTTCTTGGTCATCTGCCTGCTACCCCCAGTAGCTGATCGTCAATGGAGCAGCGCCCGGGGCCACGGCGTCACAGGTGGCCTTTCTCAAGCCCCCCGGTTCACATGCGCCCCAGAGATACGCATGCCACCCGTTACCCTTCCCAGTTTTCAAAGCAACGTCAAGGTCGTTGCGTACGCGATGTCCGGATCAACATCATTTGCCTGCCGTGAGGACATGTGACTGTGACGTAAAACCCAGACAACCCTCACACAAAAGGCAACTGCCGCCCGATGGGCGGCAGTTGCCTTGTCGACAAAGAGGCGTCAAAGGGGCGTGAATACGCCCGCGCAATGCCCGCCTACTTCTCCTGCTGCTTGCGCCAGCGAATTCCGGCCTCCAGGAAGCCGTCGATCTCGCCGTTGAACACGGACTCCGGGTTACCGACTTCGAACTCGGTGCGCAGGTCCTTGACCATCTGGTACGGGTGCAGGACGTACGAACGCATCTGGTTGCCCCAGGAGTTGCCGCCGTCGCCCTTGAGGGCGTCCATCTTGGCCTGCTCCTCCTGCCGGCGCCGCTCAAGGAGCTTGGCCTGCAGAACGTTCATGGCACTGGCCTTGTTCTGGATCTGCGACCGCTCGTTCTGACACGACACGACGATGCCGGTGGGAAGGTGGGTCAGCCGCACCGCGGAGTCGGTGGTGTTGACGCCCTGACCGCCGGGGCCCGACGACCGGTACACATCCACCCGCAGCTCGGACTCGTCGATCTCGATGTGGTCGGTCTGCTCGACCACGGGCAGGATCTCGACACCGGCGAAGGAGGTCTGGCGACGCCCCTGGTTGTCGAACGGCGAGATGCGCACGAGCCGGTGGGTGCCCTGCTCCACGGAGAGTGTGCCGTACGCGTACGGGACGTGGACGGCGAAGGTGGTGGACTTGATCCCCGCCTCTTCCGCGTACGAGGTCTCGTAGAGCTCCGTCTTGTAGCCGTGGCGCTCGGCCCAGCGCAGGTACATGCGCTGCAGCTTCTCGGCGAAGTCGGAGGCGTCGACGCCGCCGGCCTCGGCACGGATGGTGACGACGGCCTCACGGGAGTCGTACTCCCCGGAGAGCAGCGTCCGGACTTCCATCTCGTCCAGCGCCTTCTTGACGGCGGTGAGCTCGGCATCGGCCTCGGCACGGGTGTCCGGGTCGTCCTCCTCCTCGGCCATCTCGAAGAGCACGCTCAGATCGTCGATACGCCCGCGCAGCGCCTCGGCCTTCCTGACCTCCGCCTGGAGGTGGCTCAGCTTGCTGGTGATCTTCTGCGCCTCGTCCGGGTCGTCCCACAGGGACGGCGCGGCCGCCTGCTCCTCGAGCACGGCGACATCTGCCCTCAGCTTGTCGAGGTCCAGGACGGCCTCGATCGACTCCATGGTCGAGGAGAGGGACTTGAGCTCTTCGGATACATCGACGACTGCCACGCCTCCAGCGTAACGGCTACGACAAGCGGGGCTCGCCCCTCGCCCCTACGGGGCCCGGCAGCCCGTCCTTCGCCCCCGCCGCCCCTACCCGTCCCATCCTTCTGGGGCTCCGCCCCAGACCCCGTGGGCCGGTTCGTCGGCTGCGGGCCGGTGGGGGTTACTCGCGCAGTTCCCCGCGCCCCTTAAGGGGCGCGGGGAACTGCGCAATCTTTTAGACCAGGGGGTCTGGGGGCGCAGCCCCCAGGTACGGGATGGGACGGGTAGGGGCGGCGGGGCGAGAAACCTCACGGTGAGGCCGGTGCCGAGTTCTTCGTGTCCTGGGGAGTCGCGTCGGCGTCGTCGCCCGACGTGGCGAGCCAGGTACCGACCCCCACCGCGGCGACGAGAGCGACAGCCGCCGCCCCCAGCGTGATACGCCGCCGCCGGGCGGAGGCCCGATGCCGGGCCGACCCCGGCCGGGGAGCCCCCGCGGCCCGCGGTGCGCGAGCCGTACCGCGAGCGCCCCCCGCCAGCTCGTCCGGCCCGGGCACCCTCATCGACGTATGGGTGTCCCGGTTGGAGTCGGGCGCGGCCCCGGACACCAGCGGCACAGCCCCCCGCCGAACCCGCGCCGAGGCGGGAGCGGACGGCTCCGCCGCCTCCTCGTACGCCTCGTCCCCGTCCTCCGACTCCGCGTCCGGCGAATCCACGTCCAACGGCGGCATCCCCGCCAGCAACGGCAACTGCTCCCGCAGCCGCGCCCCCAGCTCCGACGCCCGCAGCCGTGACGCCGGCGCCTTCGCCAGGCACTGCACGATCAGCTGCCACAGCTCGTCCGGGATGCCGGGGAGCGGGACCACGGTCTCGGTGACATGGCGGCGCAGGACCGCGCCCGGGTGTCCGCCCCCGAAGGGCGTGAAGCCGGCGAGGAGCTCGTACAGCACCGTCGCCAGCGCGTAGATGTCGACGGCGGCCCGCGGCGGCAGCCCCTCGATGATCTCGGGCGCGAGGTAGTCCGGCGTACCGATGATCTTCGTGGCCCGGGTCCGGCGAGGTGAGTCGATGAGTTTCGCCACACCGAAGTCGGTCAGCAGCGCGGGGTGCGAGCCGCCGGGGCCGAGCGGGCCCTGCATGTCGAGCAGGACGTTCTCGGGCTTCACGTCCCGGTGGACGACCCCGGCGGCGTGCGCGGCCGCGAGCCCGTCCGCGACATCCGCGACGATCGCGACCGCTGCCTCGGGGGCGAGCCGCCGCTCCCGGTCGAGCCGGGTGCGGAGATCCGTACCCCGTACGAGATCCATGACGAGCGCGAGGTCGTTCCCGTCCACCACCAGGTCGCGGACCGCGACCACATGCGGGTCGTCGAGGCCCAGCAGCGCCGTGCGCTCCTGGACGAAACGCCCGACGAGCTCCTGGTCGGACGCGAGGTCCTCGCGCAGCAGCTTGATGGCGACAGGCCCCTCCGGCCCCTCGCCCAGCCACACCGTGCCGGCGCTGCCCCGCCCCAGAATCTGGTTCGCGGTGTACCGGCTCCCGATCTTGCGTGCCAAGACTGCTCCTACAGACGCGTGGTTGTCGCTGCTGCGCCGTCCCGGGGGTGACCCCCGGCCCCCAGCCGACAAAACTACGCGTCCGACGAGCCGATCCTTACCCCGGGGACGGAAATCACCCGTCAGGTGTCGACAAATCTCCAGAGTCAGCTGTCCCCAGGGGCAGTTGTCACCAGGGACAGGTCCCCGGGGACAGTCGTTCCCGAGGTTCAGTTGCTGGAGGAGCCGCCCCCGCCGAGATCGCCGATCCACCCGCTGACGGTGTTGAACCAGTCCTTCAGCTGGGCGAAGTACCCCTTGCCCGAACCGATCCAGTCCTGGAGGGGACTGAACTCCCAGATCAGCCACCCGGCGACGAACAGGATGACGATGGTGAACAGGCACCCCTTCAGACAGCCGAGCCCCGGAATCTTCGTGGGGTTGGCGCCGCGCTGACGGGGCTGTCGCGGCGCGGGCTGCTGGGGCTCCTGCGGCGGCGCGTACCGCTGCGGCTGAGGCTGCTGCTGGGGCGCGGGGGCGTACCGCTGCGGCTGCTGGTGCTGGGGCTGCTGCGGTGCGTACTGCTGCGGCTGCTGGGGCGCGTACTGCTGCGGCTGTTGCTGCTGCGGATACCCGTACCCGGGCGGCGGCTGCTGGCCCTGCGGCGGTCGCTGCTGCTGAGGGCGCTGCTGGGGCCGTGCGACCTGCCGCTGGGGACGGCGGCGCAGCGGGTCCTCGTTCGGGTCGAGGTACTGGACCTGCGTCTGTTCGTTGCGGTCGCGGGCCGCGCGCAGCTGGTTCTGCCAGGGATGCGGGTCCTCGGCCTGACCGGGCTGGCCGCCCGGCTGGTGCTGCGGCACGGGCGGCATGACGGCGGTCGGATCGGCCGCGCCGCGGTGCGGGAGGACGGAGGTGGGGTCGGCGTCACCGGTGTGCGGCAGGACGCTGGTCGCGCCGTTCGGGTCGTACGCGCCCGCGCCGTGCGGCAGCACCTGCGTGGGATCGGCGGCTCCGGGGACGGCCGTCGGGGCCGGGTCGGGGGCGAGCAGCGCCCCCACGCCGTCGGCGGCGGCGATCTGCGCGGCGTTCGCGTGCACACCGACGCCCGCGGCGACGGCGCGCAGCCCGCGTGCGAGGTTCTCGGCGCTCGGCCGCTCGTCCGGGTTCTTGCGCAGACAGCGTTCTATGACGGTCCACAGCGGGTCCGGGACGGTCGAAGGGCGGCGCGGCTCGGCGCTCAGGTGCTGGTGCAGCACCTCCAGGGCGGAGCCGCCGCCGAACGGCGGACGCCCGGTGACCAGCTCGTACAGCAGGATGCCCGCTCCGTAGATGTCGACGGCGGACGTCTGCGGACGCCCCTCCGCGGACTCGGGCGCGACATAGGCGGGGGTGCCGACGAACTCGTGGGTGCGGGTGAGGCCCGGGGAGTCGGCGAGCCGGGCGATGCCGAAGTCCGTCAGCATCGGGTGCATCTGGCCGCCGTCCTGCTTGAGCAGGACGTTCGCGGGCTTCAGGTCGCGGTGGACGACGCCGTCGGCGTGGCTGGCGGCGAGCGCGTCGGCGACCTGCGCGGTGAGGAGGGCGGCGGCGACGGGGCTGAAGGGCCCGTTCTCGCGCAGGTAGCGGTGCAGGTCGGGCCCGTCGATCAGGTCCATGACGAGGGCGAGCAGATCGCCTTCGACGACGAGGTCCCGTACGCGCACGATGTTCGGGTGGGTCAGCCGGAGCAGCACGGAGCGCTCCCGCAGGAACCGCATCACGATGTCCGCGTCGCTGGCGAGCTCCTCCTTGAGGACCTTGATCGCCACGGTCTCGCCGGGCTGCCCGGCCACGGCCGCCTCGGCGCCCGCGGTCTCCCTCTGGCGGGCTCGCCAGACGGTGCCTGTGGCGCCGCGCCCCAGCGGCTCCTCAAGGAGGTACTTGCTCCCTACCGGCCGCACGTCATGCGCTCCCTGTTGCTTGCTTGCCTGGTCCATCCATCGTGATCACCGTGGTACAGGTGTTCCGACCCACTGTAGTGCCGCCGTACAGGGCACTGGGCTGTTGTCTTTCTGTGCTCCCCATGGGTCCCACAGGCGGTTGTGTTCCGCATAAGCGGTTACGTACGCCTTCCCGTACATGTTCGATGGAAAGACGCTCGGCCGAGGTCGTTGGTTGCCGAAGTGCGGACGTGACCGATCTCAAGCGGGCACCGGTCGGGCACGGGGCAGGCACTTTTACGGGCAGAGCCGACCAATCAAGATCACTTACGGGTGGGTGCCGGGCGTGTTGTCAGTGGCAGGTGCGAGGATGCCTTCAGTACTGGCCGACGTGCCCGTGTGCGGTGGGGGAATCTGCGGTGGGGGGACCACAGCGCAGCCTCGTCCTCGTCGCGGACACCTGCGCGGAAGGGACCGCTGACGGCGATGCAGATCCGGCTGACCGTCGTAGACCCGCTGGGCCCGCCCTCGGAGCCGCGGGGGCGAACCGCGGCCTGCGATGTGCTGGTCACCGCGCCCGCCGGGACGGCGCTGGCCGCGGTCGCGTCGGGGCTCGCCTCGGCGGTCGGGAGTGACAGCCAGGTCGTGCTGTACGCGGGTGCGGAGCGCCTCGACGCACAGCGCTGCACGCTGGGCGAACCGCCCCTGACGGACGGTGCCGTGCTGTCCCTGGGCAGCCCCGCGGAGCCCGGCCCCGACGCGGACGACGGCGCCGCCCAGCTCCATGTGGTCGCGGGCCCCGACGCCGGCGGCGTCCACCTCCTGCACGGCGGCCAGATCCACATCGGCCGCTCCGCCGACGCGGACGTGCCCCTGGACGACCCCGACGTCTCCCGCCTGCACTGCGCGGTCACGGTCACCCCCGAGGGCCGCGTCTCGGTCGCCGACCTCGGCTCGACGAACGGCACGACGCTGGACGGCACCCGCGTCGGCACCCGCCCGGTCCGCCTCGCTCCCGGTGCGCTCCTCAGGGTCGGCGAGACCGCACTGCGGCTGACTCCGCCCGGGGCCACGGGGGCCCTGGGGACGGCGCCGGACGGGGAGGGGCACGTGCGCGTGACCGCCGGTGCCGGGCCCGGCACGGGAACCCGGTCCGACGGCGGCCCCGCCCGCCCGGGGCCGGCGTCACCGGCCGCGACCGTGCCCCGCGCGCGCGTGGGGGGCGCCGCCCGGACCCCGGCCGCCGGGAAACCCGGCGGCACCGCGGTCCCGCCGCCCGCCGGTGACACGCATCACGCCTACGGATCGGCGGAGTGGGGAGCCGCGGGAGGAGTCCCGCGCGGGGCGCAGGAGCACGGTCCGGCCGACCCGCACACCGCGCCGTCCGGCAGGCCCACTCCCACACCGTCCGTGGTGCCCGAACAGGGCGGGGCGCCCCGCATCGAGACCCGGCCGCGCGACGGCGCCGGACCCGACGGCGGCCCCGCGCCCGCCGGACACGGCGAACCCCCGGCCGGGCCCGAGGACGACGCCTCCGGCCCGGGAACCGGAGGCACCCGCAAGGGCACTCCCCAGCGGGGCACGGACGTCCCGCCGGGCGTGCGCAGGCGCGGCGGGATCGGCGCGTGGGCCCGGCGGCTGACCGGCGGACGCGGTGGACCGACGGGAGCCGGACAGGACCCGTACGACGACGAGGAAGCCGCGCCGGAGGACCCCCTCCCGACGGTGTCCCAGTCCCCGGAGAGCTGGCCCGACCCCGCGACCCTGCTGCTCACCGCGCTGGGGCCGGGACCTCGGCTGTGGGAGCGCGGCCCCGGTCACCAGGAGGCGCTGACCGTGCGGCTGGGCACGGCCGACCGGGCGGCGCCCGACGGTTCGGGCCTGCTGCCCGCGGTGCCGGTCACCGCGGGGCTGCGGGAGGCCGGCGCGCTGGGCCTGGCCGGACCGCGTCCGCGCCTCGCGGGCCTGGCCCGCGCGGTGGTGGCCCAGCTCGCCGCGCTGCACTCCCCCGACGCCCTCGAAATCGTTCTGATCAGCACGGACCGCTCCCGCACCGTCCAGGAGCGCACCGCCGAGTGGTCCTGGCTGGGCTGGCTCCCCCACGTCCGCCCCACCCACGGCCAGGACTGCCGCCTCCTCCTCGCCTACGACCGCGAACAGGCGACGGCCCGCACGGACGAACTCCTCCGCCGCCTGGAGGACCACCTGACGGAAACGGGTGGCGCGGCGGGCGGTCCCGTCCCGCTCAGCGCCTACGGCGTCGGCGGCACGCAGGCCCGGGACGATCGCCAGGGCACCGACCTGCGCGGCGGAGCCCGGCGGCCCTCCTGGGCGCGGGACGAGGACCCGGCGGACACGGGCTTCGACGGGCCGTACACCGTGGTGGTCGTGGACGGGGACCCCGGGAGCGCCGACGTACGCGAGGCCGTGGTGCGGCTGGCGCACGAGGGGGCGCGGGCCGGGATCCATGTGGTGTGCCTCGCCGAGACCCCGGCGGCGTCGCCCGCGTCACCGGTGACGGAGACGTACGAGGCGGCATGCGAGGCGTCGCCCGCGTTCCGGGAGTGCGGGGCGGTCGCCCTGCTCAGCGGAGACGTGGCCACGGCGCTGCGGCTGATGCGGATCGCGCCGGGCGGCCCCGCGAGCTCCCCGCCGAGGGGAGCCACGCGGTACGGGCAGGGTGACGCCGCGGGGGCCGGCAGAGGCGGACTCGGAGGGTCCACGCGAGCCGAATCCGTGGACCGCGCGCGCGGCGGCGGCGCCGCCGGACAGCCCCAGGGCGAGCACGGTCACGGCGGATCCCCACGCGGCGGACCGGCCCACGGCGGTTCGCCGCACCCCGGCCCCGCCCACACGGGCTCCCCGAACACCGGGACCGCAGACAGCAGTTCGCGGCACGGCGGCCACACCCACCCCGGCTTCACCGGACACCGGCCGCGCGGCCCCGTGGGCCACGGCACCGTCGCGGCGATCGACGCCGTGTCGGTCGCGTGGGCCGAGCGGTTCGCGCGGGCCCTCGCGCCCTTGCGCACGGACGGCACGCACGGCACATACGGCGACCGGCACGCGCGCGTGTCCGCACCCTTGCCCCCCATGTCCCGCCTGCTCGACGAGTTGGGGCTCGCACGAGCCACTCCCGCCTCCCTGATGGCACGTTGGGCGGACGCGGCGGACGACACGGAAGCGCTCGGTGGGCGCGCCCGGGCCGTCCTCGGCGCCGGGCCGCGCGGGCCCGTCGCCGTGGATCTCCCCGCCGAGGGCCCGCATCTGCTGATCGAGGGCCCCTCGGGCAGCGGTCGTACGGAACTGCTGCGCTCGATCGCCGCGTCCCTGGCCGCGGCGGAGCGGCCCGACCGGCTCGGGATCGTCCTCATAGACGGGCGGGACGGCATCGGGGGCAATGGCGCGGGGCGGGGCGAGGGGCTCCAGGTCTGTACGGATCTCCCGCATGTCACCACCCACCTCACCGCCAACGACCCCGTACGGATGCGGGAGTTCGCCCAGGCCCTCAGTGCCGAGCTGAAGCGACGGGCCGAGCTGCTCGGACGGCTCGACTTCGTGGAGTGGCACACCCGGCGCGAGGTGCCCGGCCGGATCGTGGTTCAGCGCTCGGCCAAGTCGGCTTCGTCCGGCATGGTGCCCGGTGCGTCGTCGTCCGGTGCCGCGGATCTCGACGCGCCGCCGAGTTCGACCATGCGGTTGCGACCTGCGGCTTCGCGGGAGCGTACGGAGCCTGGGCCGCCGCTCGCCCGGCTTGTCGTGGTGGTCGATGATCTGGACGCGCTGCTCTCTCCGGCGTTGGGGTCGCCCGGGCGGCCCTCGGCGGGGTCGGTCGTGCGGGCGCTGGAGGCCGTTGCCCGTGAGGGCGAGCGGTTGGGGGTGCACCTGGTGGCTGCGGCCGGGGTCGATGGGCGTACGGCGGGGTCCGAGCTGGCTCGGTCCGCCGCGCTGCGCATCGCGCTCGACGCGCCGTCGCCGGGGGCGGGGCCGGACGAACCCGGTCCCGGGCGGGGCCGGCTCCTGCGGGCCGACGGCCGGGACACGCCCTTCCAGGGCGGTCGGGTCACCGGACGCATCCCTCGCACCGCCACCCTCCGCCCCACCGTCGTCCCCCTGGAGTGGCACCGCATGGGTGACCCTCCGGCCCGCCGGCCCGTCCGCGAACTCGGCAACGGCCCCACGGACTTGGCCCTCCTCGCCAGCGCCCTGGAACGAGCGGCCCGCTCCGTCTCCGCGTCCGAGGTGCCCTCGCTGCTGTAGCGTCTTTCGCCCCCGCCGCCCCTACCCGTCCCATCCCTGGAGGCTGCGCCCCCAGACCCCCCTAAAAGACTGCGCAGTTCCCCGCGCCCCTAAAAGGGGCGCGGGGAACTGCGCGAACGGCCCCCACCGGCCCGCAGCCGAACGAACCGGGGTGGGCGGGGGATCGCGGGGCGAAGCCCCGCGCCTTCAGGGGCGCGGGGCTGTGACATTTGCGGCTCCGCCGCGGGGCGCGACCAGCCCCCACCCACCCGCAGCCGACACGCAACCCCCACCCGCTCCGGGGCGGAGCCAGTCGCGGCGGGGGCGAGAACACGTCACGACCCAATCACGATCACCCACTTGACACTGGTGGCGCTCTTGCCGCCCTCACAGACACGGGCGTAGACCAGACGGCACGGGACAGCGCTCGTACGTTCGACGAAGAACGAAGAACGGGGCAGTGATGCGCAGCAATCTTCGTACACGCAGGTCGCCCAATCACTCCACCAGTCACCCCACGCACAGGTCACGCAGAGCCGCACAGGCCGCCGCAGCCGCCGTCATCGCCGGCGCCCTCACCCTCACCGCCTGCGGCGGCGACAACAAGAACGACAAGAGCAGCAACGGCAACAACACGGAAAGCAGCGCCGGCAGCGGCGGCATCGTCACCCTTCCCAAGCTCGACGGCGCCAGTCTGGAAGTCGCCGCCGTGTGGACCGGCGCCGAACAGACCAACTTCAAGAAGGTGCTGGCGGAGTTCGAGAAGCGCACCGGCGCGAAGGTCACCTTCGTACCCGCGCAGGACCCGATCATCAACTTCCTCGGTTCGAAGATCGCGGGCGGCGCTCCACCGGACGTCGCGATGCTGCCGCAGCCCGGGGCCATCAAGCAGGCCGTCGAGAAGAAGTGGGCGAAGCCCGTCGGCACCGACGCCCAGGCGCAGCTCAGCAAGAACTACTCGCAGGGCTGGCAGGACATCGGCAAGGTCGACGGCAAGCAGTACGGCGTCTACTTCAAGGCCGCCAACAAGTCCCTTGTCTGGTACAACGCCAAGGTCTTCGAGAACGCGGGGGCGAAGGAACCCGCGACCTGGAAGGACTTCCTCTCCGCCGCCCAGACCATCTACGACTCCGGTGTCACCCCCGTCTCCATCGGCGGCGCGGACGGCTGGACCCTCACCGACTGGTTCGAGAACATCTATCTCTCCCAGGCCGGGCCGGAGAAGTACGACCAGCTCGCACAGCACAAGATCAAGTGGACGGACCCGTCCGTGAAGGACGCGCTGACCACGCTCGCCCAGCTGTGGGGCAACAAGAACTACATCGCGGGCGGCGCGGACGGCGCACTGCAGACGGAGTTCCCGGCGTCCGTGACGCAGACGTTCACCGGCGGCGACCAGCCCAAGGCGGGCATGGTCTTCGAGGGCGACTTCGTGGGCGTCAACATCGCGGAGACCAAGGCGAAGATCGGCACGGACGCGAAGGTCTTCCCGTTCCCGGCGGTGGGCAGCAAAGCCCCCGTCGTCAGCGGCGGCGACGCGGCCGTACTGCTGAAGGAGTCCAAGGCCGGTCAGGCGCTGCTCACCTTCCTCGCCTCGCCCGACGCGGCCACGATCTGGGCGAAGCTCGGCGGCTATCTCTCCCCCAACAAGAGTGTGGCCAACTCCGCGTACCCGAACGCCGTCCAGCAGTCGATGGCGAAGGCCCTGATCGCCGCCGGCGACGACTTCCGCTTCGACATGTCCGACCAGGCCCCGCAGGCCTTCGGCGGTACGCCCGGCAAGGGTGAGTGGAAGGACCTCCAGGACTTCCTGAAGAACCCGAAGGACGTGGCAGGGGCGCAGGCGAAGCTCGAAGCGGACGCGGCCGCGGCGTACAAGGGCTGATCCGGCGATGTCGTCGGCAACGGCGGGAGGGACCGGAAGCCCGGTTCCTCCCGCGGCACCACGGCACAAGAGCGTGACCGGCACCCGCAAGACCGTGGTAGCGCTCTTCCTGCTGCCCGCTCTGGTGCTGCTCGGCGCGCTCGTGGTCTACCCGATCGGGTACTCGGTCGTCCGCAGCTTCTCCAACCAGTCCGGCGACGGGTTCGCCGGAATCGACAACTACAAGGCCCTGTTCACCGACGACGGCATCCGTACCGCGCTCAAGAACAACATCATCTGGGTCGTCTTCGCTCCGACCGTCGCGACCGCGCTCGGACTCGTCTTCGCCGTGCTCACCGAACGGGTGCGCTGGGGTACGGCGTTCAAGCTGGTCGTCTTCATGCCGATGGCGATCTCGATGCTCGCCGCGGGCATCATCTTCCGGCTGGTGTACGACCAGGACCCGGACAAGGGCGTCGCCAACGCCGTCTGGGTGGGGGTGCACGACACGTTCGCCGAGTCGTCCGCGTTCCCGAAGGCCCACCCGGGGCGGCAGTCACCGCTCGAAGCCCAAGGTGGCGGGTTCGTCACCAAGAACCCCGTCCACACCGGGCAGTCCGTCACGCTCCCGCTCGTCGGCGTCGCCCCCGACCAGATGCCGGGCAGTGCCAAAAAGGCCGTCCAGGCCAAGGCCGAGCCCGGCAAGGTCACCGGCACCGCCTGGCAGGACTTCACCCGCGGCAAGGGCGTCGGGACGCTCGGCCAGGTGGACGCGAGTGAGCTCGGCTACGCGGGGATGAAGGTCGAGGCCGTGAAGGGCGGCAAGGTCGTCGATTCGGCGAAGGTGCGCGACGACGGGACCTTCACGCTCTCCGCCAAGGCCGACGGGGCTCAACTCCGGCTCCCGGCTAGCAACTTCAAGGAGCCGTACAACGGACTCGACTGGCTCGGCCCGTCGCTGGTCACCCCGGCCATCATCGGCTCGTACATCTGGATGTGGGCCGGTTTCGCGATGGTGCTGATCGCCGCGGGGCTCGCGGGTGTGCCGCGGGAGCTGCTCGAAGCCGCCCGGGTCGACGGCGCGAACGAGTGGCAGGTCTTCAGAAGGATCACCGTGCCGCTGCTCGCGCCCGTGCTCGCGGTCGTCACCGTCACCCTGATGATCAACGTCCTGAAGGTCTTCGACCTGGTCTTCATCATCGCGCCGGGCTCGTCCCAGGACGACGCCAACGTGCTGGCCCTGGAGCTGTACCGCAAGGGCTTCGCCGAGGACCAGCCGGGCATCGCGAGCGCCATCGCGGTGTTCCTGCTGCTGCTAGTGATCCCGGTGATGCTCTTCAATGTCCGGCGGCTGAGGCGGGAGGTGCGGCGATGAGCACAGATGCCGGAAGTCTCGGGAAGACGGCGCCCGTCACCGTCGTCAAGGCCAAGCCGTCACTCGGCTCCCGGCTCGCGAGCGGGGTCAGCGGCGGGATCGTACGCGTCTTCCTGCTGCTCGTCGGCCTGTTCTGGCTGGTGCCGACCATCGGGCTGCTGGTGTCCTCGCTGCGCAAGCCGCAGGACATGAGCGCGAGCGGCTGGTGGAAGGTCTTCACCGAGCCCTCGCAGCTCACCGTGGACAGCTACCAAAAGCTCCTGGAGAACAGCGACATCACCAACTCGCTGGTCAACACGGTGCTGATCACGGTCCCGGCGACCCTCCTCGTCGTCGTCATCGGCTCACTCGCGGGCTACGCCTTCGCGTGGATGGAGTTCCCGGGCCGCGACTGGTGGTTCCTGGGCGTGGTCGGCCTGCTGGTCGTGCCCGTGCAGGTGGCGCTGATCCCGATCGCCGAACTCTTCGGGAAGATCGGGATCTTCGGGTCGATCACCGGCGTGGTCTTCTTCCATGTGGGCTTCGGTCTGCCGTTCGCGGTGTTCCTGCTGCGGAACTTCTTCGCGGAGATCCCGCGGGAGCTCCTGGAGGCGGCCCGTCTCGACGGCGCGGGTGAACTGCGCCTGTTCGTACGGGTCGTGATGCCGCTCGGCGGTCCCGCGATCGCCTCGCTCGGGATCTTCCAGTTCCTGTGGGTGTGGAACGACATGCTGGTCGCGCTGGTGTTCTCCGACTCGGGCAGCCAGCCGATCACGGTCGCACTGCAGACGCAGGTACGCCAGTTCGGCAACAACATCGACGTACTGGCGCCGGGGGCCTTCATCTCGATGGTGATCCCGCTGGCCGTGTTCTTCGCGTTCCAGCGGCAGTTCGTGTCCGGGGTGATGGCCGGCGCGGTGAAATAGCCCTGCACACAAGGCGTTTGAGGGGCGGGCCGGCACCGGCCCGCCCCTCCTCGCCGTCACCGGAACGTATCGGCGCGTTCACCGCGCGTCCCCCGTATGCCACATCTGGCGTAACCAAGTCACCCCTTCGGCCGTTCCCGGGCAGGTATGCCCGCGCCGACCCATGGATGTCCGTTGCCCAGGTTCAGTGTCATCGTCCCCGCCTACAAGGTTCAGGCATACCTGCACGAGTGCCTGGAATCCGTTCTGGAACAGTCCTATCCGGACCTCGAACTGATCGCGGTCGACGACTGCTCGCCCGACGCCTGTGGCGCGATCATCGACGAGTTCGCGGCCCGCGACGCCCGCGTACGCGCCGTACATCTGACGGAGAACGTAGGTCTGGGCCGCGCCCGCAACGCGGGCCTGAAGCACGCCACCGGCGACTATCTGGTCTTCCTGGACAGCGACGACACCCTCACCCCGGACGCGCTGCGCGCGATCGCCGACCGGCTGAAGGAGACCTCCGAACCGGACGTCCTGGTCTACGACTACGCGCGCACGTACTGGTCGGGCGAGGCGGTCCGCAACCAGTTCGCGGGGCAGCTGACGGAGGAGGGCCCGGCGCCGTTCCGGCTCGACGACCGGCCGGGGCTGCTCAGGGTCCTGATGGTGGTGTGGAACAAGGCGTACCGCCGGGAGTTCGTCGAGCGCGAGGGCTTCGCCTTCCCGGCCGGGTACTACGAGGACACGCCCTGGACCTATCCGGTGCTGATGTCCGCGGAGACGATCGCCACCCTCGACCGGGTCTGCGTCCACTACCGCCAGCGGCGGCACGGCAGCATCCTGGGCACCAGCAGCGTCAAGCACTTCGACATCTTCGGGCAGTACGACCGGGTCTTCGCGCACATCGACGCGCACCCGGAGCTGGCCCACTGGCGCCCGGTCCTGTTCCGCCGGATGATCGACCACTTCTCGAACGTGTTCCTCAAGCGCGGCCGGCTGCCGCGCGGCTCCCGGGCCGACTTCCTGCGCAAGTCCCGTTCCCACTACCGCCGTTACCGCACGCCGGGCGCCCCCGTCCGGCTGCGCACCCGTGTGCGGCACGCGCTGGTGAGGCTGGGCGCCTACCGCACGTACCGTCTGCTGTCCTTCCTGTCGCGCGCGCACAAGAGAACCGTGCGCCTGGCCACCGCCCTGCTGCGCACCGCACGCGGCGCCGCGCTCCAGCTGCACTACCGCGTCCAGCTCCGCCTCCCGCTGCGCGCCGACCGTGCCGTGTTCTCCAGCTACTGGGGGCGCGGCCACGGCTGCAACCCGGGCGCGCTGGAGTCCGCGTTCCGCGCGTACGTGCCGAACGTCCGCACCGCGTGGATCGCGCACCCCGAGCACCACCACACGATCCCGGCGTCGACGCGCAGGCTGGCGCCCGGTACGGCCGGGTACTGGACGGCGCTCGCCCGTTCCAAGTACCTGGTGAACAACGTCAACTTCGACCGGCGGCTGGTGAAGCGCCCCGGCCAGATCATGATCCAGACGCAGCACGGGACCCCGCTCAAGTTCATGGGCCTCGACCTCCAGGACCGTCCGGCGGCCGCGCGTGACACGGACTTCGCCGAGCTGCTGCGCAGCGTCGACAAGTGGGACTACTGCCTGTCGGCCAACCGCCACTCCACGCTGGTCTGGGAGCGTGTCTTCCCCGCCGGGTTCACGACGCTGGAGTACGGCCTCCCCCGCAACGACGTGTTCCAGCAGGCGACTTCTACGGACGTGACCCGGCTGCGCGAGTCGCTCGGCATCCCCGAGGACGCGGTCGCCGTGCTGTACGCGCCGACGTACCGCGACTACCTCCGCACCCAGCGCCGCCCCCTCGACCTGGAGCGCGTCCTGCGTCAACTCGGCCCGCGCTTCGTGGTGTTGACCCGCGCGCACCACTCGTACGAGGCGCCGCTCACGAGCGCCGCGGGCGGCCGGCTGATCGACGTGTCCGGCCATCCGAGCATCGAGTCGCTGTGTCTCGCCTCGGACGCCCTGATCACCGACTACTCGTCCCTGATGTTCGACTACGCGGGCCTCGACCGCCCGATCGTCGTCCACGCGGACGACTGGGAGGCGTACGAGGCGGCCCGCGGCACCTACTTCGATCTGCGCGCCTTCCCGCCGGGCGCGGTCGCGCGCAGCGAGGACGAGCTGATCGACATCTTCGCGACGGGGCACTGGTGCGGCTCGCGTTCGGTGCAGCTGCGGGCCGCGTTCCGCGAGCGCTTCTGCCCGTACGACGACGGGCGTGCCGCCGAGCGCGTCGTGCGGCGTGTGGTGCTGGGCGAGACGGCCGGGCTGCCGCCGTTCATCCCGCTCGCCGAACGGCATCCCGTCCCGTCGGCCGTGGCCGCCCGCCCGACGGCGCCCGTCGCGACGGTGCCCGCGCCCGGCGGTGCCGTCCCCCTCACCGAGCATCTGTGAACCGGAATCCGCGTGCCTTCCAGCCCCTCGCGGCCCACGCCGACCCGGCCCACCACCTGGCGGCCCACCGGGCGGCCCGGGCGATGAAACGCCGGCTCAGCGCCCCTTGAGCGAGCTCTCCCCGGAGAGAATGCTCCCTGAGAGAAAGAGCAGAATGCCCCGCTTCAGCGTCATCGTGCCCACCCATGGAGTCGCCGGGCGACTGGCCCAAGCGCTGGACTCGGTCCTCAGCCAGTCCTTCGGCGACTTCGAGCTGATCCCGGTCTGCGACGCGCCGGACACCCCGGCCGGGACGGTCGCCGCCGCGTACGCCGCGCGGGACGCCCGGGTCATTCCGGTCCACTCGCCCCCGTCGGGCGGGCTGAGCGCGGCGCGCAATGCCGGGATCGGCGCGGCGAACGGCGCGTATCTGCTCTTCCTCGACGGCGACGACGACCTCGTGCCGGGCGCGCTGGGCGCCCTGGACACGGGGCTCCGCACCGATGTGGACGTCCTCTACTTCGGGCACGAGCGGGTGCACTGGTGGGAGGGCGAGTCGAGCACGCCCCCGCTCGACAAGAACCCGGAGGTCGTCGGCGTACACGTGCCCGCGTGGAGCGCGGCCTACCGTCGCTCCTTCCTCACCGAGCACCGGCTCACGTTCCCGGAGGGGCACTTCACGGACACCGGGTGGGGCGGTCTGGTGACCCTCGCGACCGAGCGGGCGGCGGTGCTGCACTCGGTCTGCGTACGGCATCACCTGCGCCGCCAGGGCAGCCGGCTCCACACACCGGGTGAGCACCAGTTCGAGCTCCTCGACCAAGTCGAATTGGTGCTCACCCAGGCCGCCGCACGGACCCGGGACACCGGCCGGACGACCGGGCAAGCCGTGTCCGCGGCCAAGGCGCACGCGCTGTTCGGGCAGCTCTTCGCCCTCGTGCTGAAGACGGCGGCCCATCCGACGCGGGTGCCCGCGCGCCGCCGCCGGGCCTTCTTCCGCCGCGCGGGCCGGCTCTACCGGCTGTACCGCCCGGCCGGGTTCCCGCTGCCGGCGGGCAGTCTCGGCGTGCAGCACCGGCTGCTCGCGACCGGCGCCTACAGCGCGTTCCGGGCGCTGCGCGGCGCCAACCAGGCGACGGCGAAGGCGACGCAGCGGGTGCCGCGCCCGAGGATGCTGCGGACCCGCGCGCTGTACGCGGCGCAGCTGCGCCGCCCCCTCGACGAGAACCTCGCCGTGTACTGCGCGTACTGGGGCCGCGGCTACGCCTGCAACCCCGCCGCGATCCACTCGGCCGCCCAGCGGCTGGCTCCGCACATCCGCTCGGTGTTCCTTGTCACCGAGGACGCGGTGGAGCACCTGCCGAAGGACATCGACCACGCGGTGATCGGCAGCCGCCGCTACTGGGAGGTGCTGGCCCGCGCCAAGTACCTGGTCAACAACGCCAACTTCGAGGGCGCCGTCGTCAAGCGCCCCGGCTCCGTTCACCTGTCGACCCAGCACGGCACGCCGCTGAAGAAGATGGGCATCGAGCAGGCCGAGTACCCGATCGTCGCCGCCGCCACCGGAAGTTTCGACCGCCTGCTGAGCCGCGCCGACCGCTGGGACTACAACCTCAGCTCGAACCGGCTCTCCACGGAGGTGTGGGAGCGGTCCTTCCCGTCCTCCTACGAGATGCTCGAATACGGCTACCCGCGCAACGACGTCTACTACACGTCGTCGGCGGCCGACGTGCACCGCATCCGCAAGCAGCTCGGTGTCCCGGAAGGCCGCACGGCGCTCCTGTACGCGCCGACGCACCGCGACTACCACACCGGTTTCAGCACACAACTCGATCTGAAGGCGTTGTGCGACGCCCTCGGGGACGACTTCGTGATCCTGCTGCGCGCCCACTACTTCTACGACGGCGACCAGGGACGCCCGCGCGACGAGCGGGTCATCGACGTCACCGGACACCGTTCGTCCGAGGACGTCTGTCTCGCCGCGGACGCCCTCATCACCGACTACTCGTCGATCGTGTTCGACTACGCCAACCTGGACCGGCCCGTCGTCGTGTACGCCGACGACTGGGACGTGTACCGCGAGACGCGCGGAGTCACCTTCGACTTCCTGGGTTCCCCGCCCGGCCCGGTCGCCCGCACCGCCGGTGAACTGGCCGCCGTCTTCCGCTCCGGCTCCTGGGCCGGGGCGGAGTCGGCCGCGCTCCGTGCCCGCTTCCGCGACCGGTTCTGTGAGTTCGACGACGGCCGCGCCGCCGACCGCGTCGTCCGCCGCGTGCTGCTCGGGGAACCGGCCGAGGCCATCGAGCCGCCGGTTCCGCTCGCGCAACGCACCCCCGCGCCCGCCGCCGTGACGACCGCCCCGAGGAGCTGACACCGTGCCCCGCTTCAGCATCATCGTCCCCGTCTTCAAGGTCCAGGGGTTCCTGCGCGAATGCCTCGACTCCGTGCTCGGCCAGTCCTTCACCGACCTCGAAGTGATCGCCGTCGACGACTGCTCGCCCGACGGCTCCGGCGCGATCCTCGACGAGTACGCGGCCCGTGATCCGCGGATGAAGGCCGTTCACCTGCCCGAGAACGTGGGCCTCGGCCGCGCCCGCAACGTCGGCCTTCGGCACGCCACCGGTGACTACGTCCTGTTCCTCGACAGCGACGACCGCTACACGCCCGGGCTGCTGCGGGCGGTCGCCGACCGGCTCGACGTGACCCGCGACCCCGACATCCTGGTCTTCGACCATGTGCGCACCCACTGGTGGGGCCGCGGCGGCCGCAGCGACGCCGCCGAACTGCTCGAACAGGCCGGCACCAGCACGTTCAGCATCCGCGACCATCCCGAGTACCTGCGACTGTTCCTGGTCGCCTGGAACAAGGCGTACCGCCGGGACTTCTTCCTCGGGCACGGCTTCCAGTACCAGCCAGGGCTGTACGAGGACGCCCCCGTCACCTACCAGACGATGGTCACGGCGGAGCGGATCGCCTGTCTGGACCGGGTGGGTGTCGAATACCGGCAGCGGCGGCAGGGTGCGATCACCCGTACTCCGGGGCGCAGGCATTTCGAGATCTTCGAGCAGTACGAGGGGCTCTTCGCCTTCCTCGCCGAGCGGCCCGGCCTGGACTGGGCCCGGCCGCTGCTGTTCGAACGGGCCCTGGACCACATGCTGTTCGCCCTGGCCCG
This sequence comes from Streptomyces sp. NBC_00775, assembly GCF_036347135.1. Lineage (NCBI taxonomy): Bacteria > Bacillati > Actinomycetota > Actinomycetes > Kitasatosporales > Streptomycetaceae > Streptomyces > Streptomyces sp. NBC_00775. The sequence goes on along the minus strand of NZ_CP108938.1, from coordinate 6,587,840 downwards.
TCCCGAACGTGTGCTGCGCGGCGACCGAAGGGAGTTCTACCGGCGGACCCGGGCGTTCTACCGAAAGCATGTGCCGCCGGGCTTCGTCCCACCGCGCGAGGGACGCCGCACGGAGCTGCGGCTGCTGGCCGTCGCTCCGCACCGTGCCCATGTCGCCCTCGGTGCGCTGCGACATGTGCGCCGGGCGCTGGGGAGCAGGAAGCTGAGGCTGCGCAACGTGGTCGCCCGGCGGATCATGCGGTGCTGGTACAGGCTCCAGTCGAAGCGTGCCCTCGACCCGAATCTCGCCGTCTACTCCGCCGGGCACAGCCGTGCCGTGAACGGCGATCCGTACGCGATCCACGCGCGGGCCGCCGAACTGGCGCCGCACCTCCGCAGCGTGTGGGTCGTCCGGCCCGAGGCGGTGGAGCTGCTGCCACCGGGCACGGAGCATGTGACGCTGGGATCCTGGCGCTACTACCGGGTGATGGCGCGCGCGAAGTACTGGGTCAACAATCGCAACTGGGCCGGTGATCTGATCAAACGCCCCGGTGCCGTGCACGTCCACACCCACCAGGGCACGCCTCTCAAGTACATGGCGCTGGACCTCCTCGACCGTCCGGGGGCCCGGCACGGCACGGACGTCCGCGCGATGCTGCGCCGCAGCGACCGGTGGGACGTCAGCCTGGTCGCGAACCGGTACAGCGAGGAGATCTGGCAGCGGGCCTACCCCTGTCACTTCACATCACTGCGCAGTGGCAGCCCCCGCAACGACATCCTCGTGCGGGGCGGGACCGCACGCGCCGCCGAGGTGCGCGACCGGCTCGGCATCCAGCCGTCGGAGACGGTCCTGCTGTACGCGCCGACTCTGCGCGACTACCGCAAGGGCGGCCATGTCTGGCGTGTCGACCTGGAGACGCTGGCCGGTTCGCTCGGCCCCGGACACCGGCTGCTCGTCCGCCTGCACCCGAGCCTGGCCCGCCATCACGAACGGGCGCTGCTGCTGGGCGATCTGCACCGCCGCGGCACGCTGACCGACGTCACCGACGAACCGCACGTCGAGGACGTCATGCTGGCCAGCGATGCCCTGATCACCGACTACTCGGCCCTGATGTTCGACTACGCGTGCCTCGACCGGCCCATCGTCGTGCACGCCGACGACTGGGCCGCCCATCTGGCGGCCCGGGGCGCCTACTTCGACATCACCGCCGAACCACCGGGACACGTGACCCGTTCCGAGGAGGAACTGACGAAGGTACTCGTCTCCGGCGCCTGGCGGGACGCCGAGTCGACCCGTCTGCGCGGGGCGTTCCGGGAGCGCTTCTGCGAGTACGACGACGGGCGGGCCGCGGAACGCGTCGTACGGCAGGTGTTGCTGGGCGAACCGGCCGATGCGGCGGTCGGCGGCGACGGAGCGGTGGTCACCATCCCTGCGGCCGCCGACCGTTCGGCCCGCCTTCCCGAGTACAGCTGACCTGAACGCGGCTGGGCGTGCGAGCTCAGCGCGAGACGGACTCGGGTGCCGGCGACTGACGGCCCACGCGAGGGGGCAGGTTCGTGTCCTGTCCGTCCTGTCCCCTCCTGCCGTGCCGACGCGCATGGCTCTCGACCAGCAGCGGGATACCGCACACCGGAAGCAGCATCGCCATCACCATCAGCCGTGGCCCCATGGCCGTCTCGGGATGCCCTGCCTGGTTCACGAAGCCCGCGACGGCGGTCCCGGCGATCAGGCACGCGAACGGACGGTGGTACCGGAAGGCTCCCCAGGCCCCGCCCGCGAGGAGAAGGAGCACCAGCGGCTCCATCAGTGCGGCGCGCAGCCATTCCTTCCAGAAGGCGGCACTCAGGCGCAGGAACGCGTGCAAGGGGTGCGGGGCCATGCTCCTCGAATAGTGAACGGTCAGCAGGTCCTGGAGACCGGACCGGGTACTCGGCAGCGCGAGGACGGTGATGACGAGCTGAAGGGCCACCGTGAACGCGGCCGTCACGGCGAGAACCGCCAACTCCGGCCGCGCGAACTCCCGTCGCCGCACGCGGCGCGCGATGACGAGGAGTGCGGTCATGGCCGCGATTCCGGCGACGGCCAGCAGGGTCTGCGCGTATTTGACACCTGCCGCGCCGGCGAACGCCGAGAGGGCGAGCGCCGTTCCCGACGCGATCCGTCCCCGCAGTATGCGGACACATCCGAGGACGCCGGCGAGCAGGAGACACAGAAGCAGCCCTTCGCACAGCGGCTGCATGGCCTCCCGTCCCGTCGGCAGCGCGTAGTAGAGCACCTGCCCCAGCAGGGCGAGCGGTACGGAGACGCCCAGCGTCCGCAGAATCAGGACCACGAAGCCACTGGCCAGGACCGTCGCCACGAGCGAGGCCGCCCACAGGCCGACGGCCAGGCCGAACACGCGGATGAAGGGGATCGTGTACAGCGGGTATCCGGGTCTGGTCGCGAAGATCACGGAGATGTGCGGATTGCTGAACAGTGCCATGTAGCCGGTCACATCGGTGCGTTCGGCATTACGCGCGACGAGGTTCCGGCTCGAGTTCCGGCACTCCTGATACGCGGCCATTCCGGTGTTCTTTTTCCGGTAGTTCTCCAGATCCCCGTTCGCACGCTCCACGGACCTGACGCGCACACTGTCGCAGAAATAGTCCACCGCTCGCAGAGAGGCTTCCTCCCGGCCGAGCCCTTGAAGCATGTAACTGTGCGCCACGTATTGGCGCGTGTCCATGGCGGCACGTCCTTGGATCTGGACCGACTGCGCTCCAGTGAACAGCAAGGCAAACACAAAGAACCAGAAAAGAAGCAGACGTCGGTCATGTGGGACGAGCGACGATCGTAGGAACCTCTCTGTTTTCCACATCGTCGAATGACCTATCACACACCCCGGAGCCTGATGAGCGATCAACTCGCGCGCCGTCCGGATTCTTTGCCGGGCAACGGACATCACTCGAAGGCATGAAATAGGGAGAACAAGGTCACCCTTGGTGGAAAGAGCGATGAATGCGCCACACTATTGACCCCTCCTCCTCGCCCACCGTCCGGTGAGCGCCGACCTCCTCGTCCGGCGCGCGGTACGCGGCGCCACGGCCCTGCGCGGCGGCGCCGGTTGGCGTCCGACGCCCTACCAGGTCTTCGGTGGCCTGTTCTGGCTGGTGATGTCCCTGGCCTCCTGGCGCCTGCCGATGTGCTGCGACTTCGGCCAGCACGCGGCGGTCGTCGAGCGCCTCAAGGTGAACCTGTTCCATCCGGCTCATCCGATGGCGGACCTGCCGGGCGCGGGCAGCCCGTACTACTCGCCGTACGCGGTCGCCCAGGGCGCGTTCGCCCGGCTGACGGGTCTGCCCGGCCGGCAGGTCGTACGTCTCAGCGGTCCGCTGAACCTGCTGGTCCTGCTGACCGGCATCGGCCGCTTCGTCCGCGTCCTGACGCCTCGTATCTGGGCACCGGTCCTGTCGCTCCTCGCGATGGTGCTGCTGTGGGGCACCAGGCGCGCCTGGTGGAGCGGTTACCTCGGGCTGATGTCGATGACGGGGAACCTCCCCTACCCGTCCACGTTCGCCATCGGACTGGCCTTCTGGGCCTGGGCGTTGACGGGGTCGCGCGCGCGAGGCATGGGCGGTCTCGTCCGGTACGTCGGCCCGAGTGGGCTCAGGAGTTTCTCCGGGTACGCCGGGCTGGGCGCCCTGTACGGGCTGATCCTGCTCGTGCACCCGATCACCTCCATCGCGGCGGTGCTCGGGGCGGTGGCGTTCGTCGCCGGGTGGCAGAGCCAGTGGCGGGCGGCGATCGCGGGCCGGTGGGCGCTGGCCGGTGCGGCGGCGCTGCTGGTCGGGTACTGCTGGCCGTACTTCGACGTCTTCGCGCTGACCGGGGACCGCAGCGTGGACGCGCTGCACGAGCGGCTGTACGTGGGGATGCCCGGGCACTTCTGGCTGGCGCTGATCGGGGTGCCCGCGCTGTGGCTGCGCGCGCGGCGGGCGAAGCGGAGCGAGGGGCGCTGGTGGCGGGATCCGCTGGTGCTGATGTTCGTGCTGGAGTGCGCGACGGTGGCCTACGGCTGGGTCAGCGGGCACTACACGTACGGCAGGATCCTGGGGCTCACGCTGGTGCCGCTGCAGTTCGCGCTCGGGGTGGAGCTGGCGGCGCCCCGGCCGTGGGGGTCCGGGCGGCGGCGGCTGGGGCTGGTGGCAGCCGTCGGGGCCTGCGTCGGCTTCCTCACCGTGCAGGCCGGTGCGGTCGTGCCGCGCTCGATCGACCCGGTCGGCTTCGCCCAGCCGCCGCGCTGGCCGACGTACGCGTGGGCGGCGCGGCACATCAAGCCCGGCGAGGCGGTCATCACGGACGGGTTCTACGACGTGCACTCGATCGCGGGGTACGGTCCGGACCTCGCCGCGCCCCTGTGGCCCGATCCCGCTCTCGACGAGCGGGAGCGGCTGCGGCGGCGCGCGGCGGTCCGTGCCTACCTCAACCCGGCGTCGACCCGCTCCGAACGCACCGCCATCGCCCGCCGGTACCACGTCCGCTGGCTGCTGATGACTCGCTGGCACCAGGTGCCCGAGGAGGCGACGGTGGTGGAGCGAAGCCGGAAGACAGGAGAGGTGCTGGCCCGGGTCGGGGGCTGAACCGACCCTGCCGGCCGCCCGGTGACTACTCGACCACGAGCTCCACCGGGATGTTGCCGCGGGTGGCGTTGGAGTAGGGGCAGACCTGGTGGGCCTGCTCGACCAGCTTGCGGCCGGTGGCCTCGTCGACGGTGTCGGGCAGTTCGATGCGCAGCGTCACCTTGAGGGCGAAGCCCTCGCCCTGCTTGCCGATGCCGACCTCGCCGGTCACCGCGGCCTCGCTGACGTCGACCTTCGCGGCGCGGCCGACGAGGCCGAGGGCGCTGGCGAAACAGGCGGCGTAACCGGCGGCGAAGAGCTGCTCGGGGTTGGTGCCCTGCCCGTTGCCGCCCAGCTCCACCGGCATGGCCAGCTGGAGGTCGAGCTTGCCGTCGGAGCTGACGGTGCGGCCCTCGCGGCCGTGGGTGGCGGTGGCGACAGCGGTGTAGATCGCGTCCATGGGGACCATCCCTCTCAGGTCTGAATCTTGCCGGGGCGGCCGGTCCGACCGCCTCACGGACACAATTAGAGCACGCAATTCAATTGCGCACAACTTAATGGCGGACAAGAGCTACCCTGGTCGTATGACCGCAACGCCCACCACCCCGAGCACGCCGAGCGCCCCGAGTACCCCGGTCCCGCCCGACGGGGACTACCTCCGTCTCGACGAGCAGATCTGCTTCTCCCTGAACGCCGCGTCGCGCGCCTTCGGCGGCGTCTACCGCGTGCTCCTCAAGGACCTCGGGATCACCTATCCCCAGTACCTGGTGATGCTGGTGCTGTGGGAGCACGGCGAACTGCCCGTGAAGAAGCTCGGCGAGCATCTGCGGCTCGACTCCGGGACGCTGTCGCCGCTGCTCAAGCGGCTGGAGGCGACGGGTCTTGTGCGGCGGGAGCGGAGTGTGCGGGACGAGCGGTCGGTGCACGTTCAGCTCACCGATGAGGGTGTTGCCCTGCGGGAGCGGGCGTTGGCCGTGCCTCGGCGGATCGCTGCCGCGACGGGGGCGAGTCTTGAGGAGATCCGGGAGCTTCGGGCTCGGCTGGATCGGTTGACGGTGGCGCTGGATGAGGCGGCGTTGGAGTCGACTCCAGGGTGCGTGTAGCTCCGCGGGTGCGCTCCGCTGGGTCGGCGGTTCGTTGAGTTCGGGGCGGTGTAGTGCGGGTGGCTCCGCTCGATGGGTGGGGCGTCGGGTGCCGGCCGGTGGGGGCTTGTCGCGCAGTTCCCCGCGCCCCTTACGGGGCGCTGCTGTACGGGACGCCTGCCGTACGCGGCGCCCGCCTCACAGGGTGCTCTCGTCCTGCTGGGCGCGTGGTGGTCTGCGGATGTACAGGCGCAGGGTCACGCCTCCTCGGGTGATCTCCTGGAGGGGGACGAACTCCTCCTCGACCAGGGTGAGTTTGAGGCGTTCCGTGGGGGTGTCCGGGGTCCAGGTCGGGCGGGTCGCGAAGGGTTCGGCGACGAGCCAGACGTGGTCTAGCCGGGAGAGGCGGCGGCGGAGTTCCGAGGGGGCCGCCTCCTGCCCGTAGAGGGTTCCGGAGGACGGGCCCGGGGCGCTCAGGGCGACGTCGCGGACCCCGCGGAAGCCGTTCGGGTACGCCAGTGCCGAGCGTCGCACGATCGAGGGCAGGAACAGCACCGGGTCGCCGGGGCGCAGTTCGCGCCCTGCCGTGGCGGAGACGGTGGCGAGGTTGTCGGCTCGGTGGCCGGGGGTCCGGTCCAGGCGGAAGAGGGGGAGCTGGAAGGCGAAGCCGAGGGTGACGGCCAGGGCTCCGATGAGGGTGACGCGCGCTCCGGTGGGGACGGTGAGGCGCAGCCGGGGCAGCAGGCTCACCAGCCGTTCGGCGCCCGCCGCGGCGAGCAGCGGTGCGCCGGCGAGGGCGTACAGCACATAGCGGTCGTCGTACAGCGGCCAGAACTGCGAGACGGTCATCAGCACGGCGGGCGGGACCACCATGAGGGGCAGGGCGACCGCCTGGAGCGACGGCTCGCCCCGCCGCGCGAAGGGCCGCCACAGAGCCAGGGCGAGGGCGATGAGGACCAGGTGTGGCACGACCAGAAGCCGTTCCGGGCCCGTGAACGCCGCCAGCAGTCGCGCCACGCTCCCGAGGCCGGGCCGCGGCAACCACGCGACCTGCGCGGACTGCGCGTGCGAGACGAGGGCGAGCGGCACCAGCGCCAGGACCACGGCTCCCGCCGCGCACCCCCACGCCCGCCACACCCGTGCCGGCACCCGCGCGAGCGCCAGTGTCCCCGCGTGCGCGAACAGCAGGAGCACCGCCAGTTCGTGCAGCAGACAGGTGACGGCGACCGCCGTTCCGTACGCCCACCAGTACCGGCTCGCCGCCCTCCCCCAAGTCCTCGACTTCGCACGAGCAGAGGGGACCGTCATGGCCCGCACCAGCAGCCAGGTCGCTCCCGCCGCTCCGGCCGCGACGAGCGCGTACGACCGGCCCTCCTGCGCGAAGTGCCCGGTCATGGGCGTGACGGCGTACAGCAGCCCCGCCCACAGGCCGACCCGCGGGCGGCACAGCCGGACGCCGAGGGCGGCGACGAGACCCGCGGTCGCGGCGGCGGCACAGACCGAGGGGAGCCGGAGGGCGACCTCGCCGGGGTGCGGGGCGAGGACGGGGTGCATCAAGAGGTAGTACAGGCCGTGCACCGCGTCGGCGGAGTGCAGCAGCTGCCAGATCTGCGGCACCGAACGCCGCGCGACCTGGAAGGTCACCCCCTCGTCGCGCCACATGCCACCGCGGTCGAGCCCCCAGAGCCCCATCGCCAGCATCACGAGCACGGGCAGGAGGACCGCCAGGACCGCCATCGCCTCGGGACGCCCGACCCACGACCGCCTCACCCACACACTCACCATGAGGCCGATTTTTTGCTATTAACCAACGTTGGAAGGGTATTGACGGCGTATCAACCCACATGACCCATCCATGCGGCTTACGATCCGGGCTTGACGAGCGCCTGGAGAGTTCCTTGATGAGTCCCTCGACGAGCCCTTTGAAGAGTCCCTTGAAGAGTCTTCTGAAGAAACATCGGCGCCCGCTCACCCTCGCCGCCGCCTGGCTGGCCACCCGCTCGCTGATGCTGTGGATGCTCGCCCACGACGAGCTCGCCCCGCTCGGCCGGGGCGGGGTCTCGAAGGAGGTGGGCCAGCTGTACTTCCGCTGGTACGGCGTCCTGTCGCACGGCGCGTTTCCGGCGGACGACCGCATGTGGCAGTACCCGCCGGGCGCGGGCCCGGTGCTGCTCGCGCCGGCGCTGCTGCCGATGCTGACGTACTTCACGGCCTTCGTGACGCTCACCCTCGCCACGGACGCCGTGATCACCGTCGCCCTCGCGCGCGCGGGCAGCCGCCCGGGCCGCAGCCTGCGCGGTGCCGCCCTGTGGACGCTGGCGCTCCCCCTGCTCCTGCACATCCCGCTCGCCCGGTACGACGTCGAGGTCACCGCCTTCGCCGTCATCTCCCTGTTGACGTTGTCGCGCTCCACGCGTGCGTGCGGCGCGTTCGCCGCGATGGGGGCCCTGGTGAAGGTCTGGCCCGCGCTGGCCCTGATCGGCACCCCGCGGGGCCGTACGACACGGGAGGCCTGGACGTCGGCGGCGGTCATGGCGGGCGCGCTGCTCACTCTCCTGGCGGCCGTCTTCAGCAACCCCTTCGGCTTCCTGCGCCAGCAGGGCGGCCGGGGCGTGCAGATCGAGTCGCTCGGGGGCACGGTCCTGGGCTTCGCGCGCCGCGCCGGATGGCCGGGGGCGGTGCGCTACCAGTACGGCGCGATGGAGTTCGTGGGCCCGTACGTCTCCGCGGTCGCCGCCGTCTCGCTCGCCCTGACGGTCGCCGCGTTCGGGCTCCTGCTGCTGTGGCGGGTGCGGGCGCGACGCTGGACACCGGCGACCCCGTACGACGCGGCGCTCGCCGCCGTGCTGCTGTTCACGGTGACGAGCCGGGTGATCAGCCCCCAGTACATGGTGTGGCTGCTCGGCCTGTCCGCCGTGTGCCTGACCTCGCGGCACACCACGCAGCGCCCGGTGGCCGCGCTGCTCGTGGCGGCGACGGCGGTCAGCTCGGTCGCGTATCCCGGCCTGTACGGGGACGTCGTCCACAGCACCTGGACGGGCTGCCTGCTGATGCTCGTACGCAATGGACTGCTGGCGACGGCCGCCGGGCTGTCGTTCGCACGGCTGTGGCGGTCGGGCCACCCCGCGACCGTGACAGACGGGGTGAAATCAGACGCGTCCGCGCGGAACGCTCACCCCACTCCTGCCGTCTTCCCGACGAGACACTAAGTACCTCTTAACGGAAAATTACTCGCAACACCTACCGTTCCGGCACGTGGATCCCATGAACCCTCACTCCCCGCAGGTCAGTGTCGTCGTCATCGGGTACGACGACGCCCCCCATGTGACCGACGCGGTGCGCTCGGCGCTCGCGCAGGGCCCGGCGGTCCGTGAGGTGATCGCGGTGGACGACTGCTCGACGGACGGCAGCGGGGACCTCCTCGACGGCCTCGCCGCCGGGGAGCCGCGTCTGAGAGTGATCCGCCGGGCGGTCAACAGCGGGGGCTGCGGCAGCCCCCGCAACGACGGCATGGACGCCACGACAGCCCCGTACGTGATGTTCCTGGACAGCGACGACCTGCTGCCGCCCGGCGCGGTGGACGCGCTGCTGGGCGCGGCGCGCGAGCAGCGCGCGCCGGTCGCGTCCGGGCTCTGCGTGCGCCGCGAGCTGCCCTCGGGGCGCGAAGTCCCGTGGGAGCGTGCCCTGTACGCGCGCCCCGCGCTGGTCCCGCACCCCGCACGGCGCACGCGCCTGGTGCACGACACCCTCTGCGTCAACAAGCTGTACCGCACCGACTTCCTGCGCGAGCACTGGATCCGCTTCCCCGAGGGCCGCTTCCGCTACGAGGACTTCGTCTTCACCGCGCGCGTGCTGGCCGCCGGACCGCGCATCGCGCTGATCCCCGACACGGTGTACGTCTGGCACGTGCGGCGCGACGCGGCCCGGCTGTCGATCTCGCTCGACCGGGCGGACATCGACAACTGGCGGGCGCGGACCGAGGCCAACCAGGTGGCGTACGAGATCCTGCTGGGCGCCGGTGAGAAGCGGCTCGCGCAGGCCGTGCACGCCAAGTTCCTCGACCACGAGCTGCGGATGTACACGCGCGAACTGGAGCTGCGCGGTCCCGAGTACCGCAGCGCGTGGTGGGAGCTCACGCGCGCGCATCTGTCGACGTTCGACGCGACCGACTTCACCGTCAACCCGACCGCCCCCGGCCGCCTCGTCGCCCGCGTGGTGCTGGCCTCCCCCGCACCCCGTGATCTGCCCCGCCTCAAGGAGCTCGCGGCCCGCCCGGCCAGGCTGCTCGCGCCGTACGCGCGCGCCTCCGACGGGACGCCCATCTGGTCGGACGGCCTCCCCCAGGTGACGCTGGACCACTTCCTCGTCCGCCCCGCGCATCTGCTGCCGGCCTCCGTCGACGCGGAACTGCGGCCACGCGCGCGTGGCACCCTCCTGCGACTGCGCCTGCACGAGCTGTACGGGCGGATGGCGGAGGCGGGTCCGGCGTCGGTGGAGGTGGAGTTCGTGCACCGGGAGGAGGGCCGGGTGGGCGGGCGCGCCGCCGCGGTCTTCGTGCCCGACCGGTACGGGGACGTCTGGACCGCCGGGACGCCGGTGGACCTGTCGGCGCTGGGCGCGGGCGTCTGGGACCTCCGGCTGAAGCTCGTTTTCCGCGACGGCACGAGCCGCGAGGCCACGGCGCACGCGCTCACGGGCCCCGGCCTGCTGCGCCGCCGCGCGATCCCGGACGCCCGCCACGGGGTCCTGCTGGTGCAGCCGTACCGCACGCACGCGGGGGCGCTGGCGCTGCGCACGGCGTCCGGATGGAGAGGAATGACCGAGGTCGTACGCCGCCGGCTCGGCCGCCTGCTTCACTGATACGCGACCGAACGCCACACGCAACGGCACACGCACCACCACGGGCTCACCGACGAGGGGACGACCGCACATGACCTGGCTGATCACCGGCGGCGCCGGCTACATCGGGGCGCACATCGTGCGCGCGATGCTCGACGCGGGCGAACAGGCCGTGGTCTACGACGACTTGTCCACGGGGATCGTGGAGCGGGTGCCGTCCGGAGTGCCGCTGGTAGTCGGCTCGACCCTGGACGCCGATCTGCTGGCCCGGACCCTGAAGGAGCACTCCGTCACCGGTGTCGTCCATCTGGCGGCGAAGAAGCAGGTCGGCGAGTCGGTGGAACTCCCGCTGCACTACTACCGGGAGAACGTCGAGGGCCTGCGGGTCCTGCTGGATGCGGTGACGGTCGCGGGGGTCGGCTCCTTCGTGTTCTCGTCCTCGGCAGCGGTGTACGGCATGCCGGATGTGGACCTGGTCACGGAGGAGACGCCGTGCGTGCCGATGAGCCCGTACGGCGAGACGAAGCTGGCGGGCGAGTGGCTGGTCCGCGCGACGGGCCGGGCGACGGGCCTGTCCACGGCGTCGCTGCGCTACTTCAACGTGGCGGGGGCGGCGACACCGGAACTGGCCGACGTGGGCGTCTTCAACCTGATCCCCATGATCTTCGAGAAGCTCACCGAGGACGCCCCGCCGCGCGTCTTCGGCGACGACTATCCGACCCCCGACGGGACGTGCGTCCGGGACTACATCCATGTGGTCGACCTGGCCGAGGCCCATGTGGCCGCGGCCCGCGCCCTGGAGGCGTCCCCGGGCACCGACCTCACCCTCAACATCGGCCGCGGCGAAGGCGTCTCGGTCCGCGAGATGATCGACCGCGTCAACGCCCTCACCGGCTACGACCGCCCCCCGGTCACCACCCCTCGCCGCCCCGGCGACCCGGCCCGGGTGGTCGCCTCCGCCGACCGCATCGCCACCGCACTGGGCTGGAAGGCGAAGTACGACATCCAGGACATGATCACGTCGGCGTGGGCGGGGTGGGTACGCCTGCATCCTGGGGCGGCGCGCGACCAGGGGACTTCCAGGGCCTAGGGAGCCAGGGGCTTCTAGAGAGCCGCCTTCGCCTCGCTCAGCTGGGGGAAGGTGACGCCGGTCAGCTCCTCGGAGGCCCTCCACAGGTGGACGGCGGACACCGGGTCGCTGGCCGCGGCCGAGCGGCCGACGAGCGTCGGTCCGCCGCGCATCTCGGCGAACCCGTCGGGGCCGACGTAGCTGGCTCCGGGCAGATCCTGGGTGGCGGCGTACAGCGTGGGCAGGGCGCCCGCCTTGCTGTCCTGGGCGAAGAACCGGTTGCCCACCGCCATCAGGGCCCGCCGGACCACGCTGGCGTCGTGGCCCTGGAGGTTGGTGGCGGCCCAGCCGGGGTGCGCGGCGAGGGCCCGCACGGGCCACCCCTCGGAGGCGAGACGGCTCTGCAGTTCCAGGGTGAACAGCAGATTGGCGAGCTTGGACTGGCTGTAGGCGGTCATGGGCGAGTACGCGCCGCCGGTCAGGTGGAGATTGTCGAAGTGCATGTGGTTGCTACTGGGGATCTTGTGGGCCCCGGAGGCCACGGTGACCACCCGGTCGGTCACGTGCGGCAGCAGCAGGTTGGTCAGGGCGAAGTGGCCCAGGTGATTGGTCCCGAACTGCATCTCGAAGCCGTCCTTGGTGCGGGCCTCGGGGATGTTCATGACTCCGGCGTTGTTGATGAGCAGGTCGAGGTCGCCGGTCCAGGAAGCGGCGAACTCCCGTACTGAGGAGAGGTCGGCCAGGTCGAGCCGCCGCACCTCCACACTCCCCTTGGCGTCCTTCACGGTGCCGGCGGCGGCCTCGCCGCGCCGCACGTCCCGTACGGCGAGCACCACGTGGGCACCGGCCCGGGCGAGGGCGTCGACGGTGGCGATGCCGAGCCCGCTGTTGGCGCCGGTGACGATCGCCGTACGGCCGGTCTGGTCCTCGATGTCGCTTGCGTTCCACTGCTGCTGCTTGGCCATGCGCTTCAATGTAGGCGCCGACAACAATGCTGTCAACGACAACAATGATGGCGATGCCAACAATAGTGACACTGCCAACAATGTAGCCGGTGAACACATGCGCACTACACTGACCGCTATGCAGACTGGCCAGACACGTCGTTACCACCACGGAGACCTGCGCGCCGCGCTGCTGGCCCGCGCCGAGGAGACGCTCAAGGAGAAGGGCCCGGCGGCCCTGTCCCTGCGCGAACTGGCCCGCGACCTCGGCGTCAGCCACGCCGCGCCGAGCCGCCACTTCAAGGACAAGCAGGCCCTGCTGGACGCGCTGGCCGAGGCCGGTTTCGACCGCCTCGGCGAAGCGCTGGCCGCCTCCCAGGAGACGGCGGACGAGTCCTTCGCCGACCGCCTCGGCGCCCTGGCCCGCGCCTACGTGGGCTTCGCCACCGCCAACGCGGAACTCCTCGACCTCATGTTCTCCATCAAGCACGACCCGGCCGCCTCCGACGCCCTGATCAAGGCCTCCCAGGGCATGTCGGTCCTGGGCCTGCGCCTGATCGAGGACGGCCAGCGCCGCGGCGAGGTCCGCGAGGGCCCCGTCGCCAGCATCGCCACCCCTCTCTTCACCACCCTCCACGGCTTCGCCGCCCTCGCCGTATCCGGCACCCTCCCCTCCGCATCCCTGAAGACAGACCTGGAGTACGTCATCGCCCACACCCTCCGGGGCTGCGCACCGGACGTTCCGGGTCCGGCCTGAGCCGTACCGCCCGCAGCGCGACCGACGCCGCCCCCCCGTACGCTCCCTCAATGACCGCCCCCAGCACGGCCCTCGCCGCAGCGCTCGGCACCGTCCTCGGCTCCGCGGTGGGCGACGCCCTCGGCGCCCCCTTCGAGTTCGGCCCCGAAGGCGCGTTCACGGCCCGCTTCCCGACGCCCGGGTACGGCGGGGAGATGTGCGGAGGCGGCGGCTGGGACCCCGGCGAAGCAACCGACGACACGCAGATGGCCGTACTGGTCGGCGAGTCCCTGCTCCGGCACGACGGGCTCGAACTCCCCGACATCTTCCGCAGGTTCCAGCAGTGGGCGGCAGCCGATCCGAAGGACATCGGCCTGCAGACGGAGGCCGTGCTCGGCAGCGGAGACCCCTGGGACCGGGCCGCCGCCCTGCACTTCCAGGTCAGCCAACGAGCGGCGGGAAACGGCTCGTTGATGCGCGCGGCCACCTCCGCCGTGTACTTCGCCCCGCACGGCCGGACCGCCACCATGGCCGCCGCCCGCCAGATCGCCGCCCTCACCCACGGCGACCGGGCGGCCTGGGAGGGCACGGCGCTCTTCCACGAGCTGATCCGCGTCGCGCTGGACGGCCGGGACCCGCTCACCGCGATCCCGGAAGCGCTCGACTTCGTCCACCCGGACCATCGCGCCCGCTATGCCACCGTCCTCGCCCCCGACTGGCACCCGGACCAGGCCACGGAGTTCAACGGCGCCGTATGGCCCTGTCTCGGCTCCGCCGTATGGGCCCTGCGGACGACGGACTCGTACGAAGCCGCCGTACGCGACGCGATCGACCTCGGCGGCGACACGGACACCGTCGCGGCGGTGACGGGCGGACTCGCGGGCGCCGTGTACGGGGCGGACGCCGTTCCGGAACGCTGGACCGAGCTCCTGCACATACCCATGCCGGGCTCCGGGGACCACGACCGGGTACTGCGCACCCCGGAACTCACCGACCTCGCCCGACGGCTGGCGACCGCCATCGACGCCTCCCCCGAAACTTCCGCCCCGGGTACAACCGTGACCCCGCATCGGGGGTCTGGGATACGCCACCACCGCGCGAATCCCGGGTGAACTACGGGCGAACGCGGTGGACCGGCGTTCCGTCGGATTCCGGATGCCCCGCATCCCCGTGTGCTCAGGGGAAACCTGCATGAACAGACGTATACGCGTCACCCTCGCGACGGCCGCGGCCACCGCGCTGACCGGCGGTCTGCTCGCCGGAGCGGCGACCCCGGTCGCCGCCGCGACGGCCACCGCTGCCGGGAGCCAGCTGCGGGGCGACTTCAACGGTGACGGCTATCGCGATGTCGCGATCGGTGTGCCCGCCGGCACGGACGGCTCCTGGGAGGCCGGCTGGGTCGGCGTCGTGTACGGCACGTCCGCCGGTATCGACCCGACGAAGCGGAAGATCCTCACGCAGTCCGGGAGCGTCAACCCCGGCTCGTCCGAGGGCGGCGATCTCTTCGGCGCGGGCCTGTCCGTCGCCGACTTCGACGGTGACGGCTACAGCGACCTCGCGGTCGGTGCCCCCGGCGAGGACATCGGCTCGAACTCCTCGCAGGGCACGGTCACCCTGTACTGGGGCGGTCCGAGCGGACTCGGCACGTCCGCCGCGCTCGTCAAGGACCCGGTGGCGAAGGACACCAACCGGTTCGGCGGAGCGATCACGGCGGGCGACTTCGACGGGGACGGGGACACCGACCTCGCCTCCTACAACGCGCTCTCCTCCACGGTCTCCGTCCTCCACGGTCCGTTCACCCGTACCGGCACCTGGGCCTCCGCCTCGACCGTGACCCTGCCGGAGACCTCGGCGTACGCCACCGGTTTCCTGTCGTCCGGGAACGTCTCCGGCGACGCGGCGGACGATCTGGTCGTGCAGTACCGGACCCTGCACGGCGGCACCAATCGCGCCTGGTACTTCCGCGGTTCCGCCACCGGTGCGGGGCTGGTCCAGGAGGCCGTGCTGCCCGCCTCGCACACCTCCGCGGTCGGGGACATCGACAAGGACGGGTACGCCGACATCGCGGTCGCCGACGCCTACGAGACCACCGGCGTCGGAGGCGCGGTGACGGTGCTCTACGGCGGCTCGGCGGGCCTCGGCACAAGCCGGGCGGCGACCGCCCTGACCCAGAACTCGCCGGGCGTTCCGGGCTCCTCGGAGAGCGGTGACCGCTTCGGCGCCGCCCTCTCGATCTCCGACGTGACCGGCGACGGCTACGGCGACCTGGCCGTCGGACTCCCCGGCGAGGACGTCGGCAGCCTCACCGACGCGGGCTCGGTCGTCCTGCTGCGCGGCTCGGCGACCGGCATCGCCGGCACCGGCAACCAGAGCCTCACCCAGAACACGTCCGGGATCCCGGGCACGGCGGAGAGCAAGGACCAGTTCGGTTCCTTCGTCCTGCTGACGGACGTCAACAACAACGGCAGGGCCGACCTGACCGCCGCCGCGATCGGCGAGGCCGTCACCGGCACGACCGTCCGCACCGGCGCGGTCTGGCGTCTCCCCGGCGCCACCACGGGCCTCACCGGCACCGGCTCCAAGAGCTTCGGCTCCTACGAACTCGGCCGCGCACGCGAGGACCAGTCCTTCGGCCGGACGCTGGGCGGCTGAGACACCCCGGGCGGCCGGAACCGGAACCGGCCGACGGCCGCCCCGGCCGCCGACGCCGTCAGCGAACAGCTCTCCGGCGTCGGTGGCGTCGTCCCTAGCATCGACGGCATGACAGCCGAGACGACAGGAACGACACCGGCGTACGACGAACACGCCGACTGGTACAACGACTTCATGTCGGCCGGCACGGCCGGGGCGTTCATCGAGCGGGTGCACGCCACGATCGTGGAGTTGCTGGGGACCGGCGAGGGAATGTGTCTGGACGTCTGCTGCGGCACGGGGGCCCACGCGCCCGCGCTGGCCGGGCTCGGCTGGACGCCGGTCGGGGTGGATCTGTCGGGCGGTCAACTGCGGCACGCGGTACGAAAGTTGCCCGTCGCACAGGCGGACGCGGCGGCGCTTCCGTTCGGTTACGGCTCCGTGCCCGCCGTCGCGTGCGTGCTGGCCCACACCGACGTGCCCGACTACGCGGCCGTGCTGCGGGAGGCCGCCCGGGTGCTGCGGCCCGGTGGGCGGTTCCTGCACCTGGGCGTGCATCCGTGTTTCATCGGCGCGTTCGCCGACTGGAGCGACCGGCCCAGGGTGCTGCTCGACGAGCGGTACGCCGACCGGTCCCGCAGCTTCGAGGCCTGGAACCCGGCGGGCGTCCGGGCCCGCGTCGGCGCCTGGCACCTCCCGCTCGCGGAGCTGCTCAACGCCACGACGGCGGCCGGGCTCCGGCTGGTGCGCACCGCCGAGGCGGGCCCGGGCGGGGTCCCGGACCTGTTCGGCTTCCTGGCCATGAAGGACTGACCGAAGGGGCCGGGCGACCTACAGGCCCTTGTTCAGGTACGCCAGCACCGCCAGCACCCGCCGGTGCCCGCTGTCGGTCGGCGGCAGGCCCAGCTTGGTGAACACGTTGCCGATGTGCTTGCTGACCGCGCTGTCGGAGAGGACCAGGGTCTTGCTTATGGTCGTGTTGTCGAGGCCCTCGGCCATCAGTTTGAGGACCTCGCGTTCGCGCGGGGTCAGCGAGTCGAGGGGTGAGTCCCGGCGGCGGGTGAGGAGTTCGGTGACGACCTCGGGGTCCAGGGCCGTGCCGCCGGCCGCGACCCGGTCCAGCGCGTCGAGGAACTCGTCGACCCGGCCGACGCGGTCCTTGAGCAGATAGCCGACCCCGCTCGCCCCACCGCCGAGCAACTCGGCCGCGTACGACTCCTCGACGTACTGCGAGAGCACCAGCACCGGCAGCCCGGGGATCTCCGCCCGGGCGGCGAGTGCCGCGCGCAGCCCCTCGTCGCGGAAGCCGGGCGGCATCCGGACGTCGAGGACGGCGACGTCCGGGCGGTGCGCCAGGAGGGCCGGAAGCACCTCGGGCCCGCTGCCCGCGACGGCCACCACCTCGTGCCCGGCCGAGGTGAGCAGCAGCACCAGGCCCTCCCGCAGCAGAGCGTTGTCCTCGGCGATCACCACACGCACAGCAGCCCACCCATTGTTTCCGCCCCCATGAGGGCCTGCTCGGTCACCGTCACCACACGCACGGCAGTTCCACCTCGATCACCGTCGGCCCCCCGACGGGGCTCGTCACCATCAGCGTTCCGTCGAGCGCGGCCACGCGTCGCCGCATGCCGAGCAGTCCGGAGCCGCCGGCTTCTCCCCCAGAACCGAAAGCCTGGGAGGTGCCCCCAGCCCCGCCCCGCCCCTCGTCCCGTACGACCACCCTCAACCCGGCCGGGAGCCGCGCCAGTTCGACCGACGCCCGCTCCGCCCCGCTGTGCTTCACCGCGTTCGTGAGCGACTCGGCCACCACGAAGTACGCCGCCGCCTCGACGGCCGCCGGAGGCCTCGCGCCGCCCTCCGGGGCGCCCTCCGAACGGTCCTCCAGGCCGCCGTCCACCCCTACCGTGACGTCGAGCCCGCTGCTCGCCGCGAGCGCGCGCACCGCACCCGCCAGGCCCCGGTCGGTGAGGATCGGCGGATGGATGCCGCGCACCACGTGCCGCAGCTCCGTCAGGGCCGCCTCGGCCTGGTCCTGGGCGTCGTCGAGGAGTTTGCGCGCGGCCTCCGGGTCACGGTCGTACGCCCGTTTCGCGAGGCCGATCCGCATCGAGAGGGAGACCAGGCGCGCCTGTGTGCCGTCGTGCAGGTCCCGTTCGATACGGCGCAGTTCGGCGCCGTGCGCGGCGACCGCGCCCGCCCGGGTCTCGGTCAGCTCCTCCACCCGCTCGACGAGCCGTGCCTTGGGCGAGGGCTTGAGCAGGGCGGTCGACCACCGCGCGTCGAGGTCGGCGAGCCGGCTGATCAGCGGGAGTACGACAGCTTCACGGCCCAGCAGTCCCTGCCACACGCCGTCGACGACCAGGCCGACCGGCCACAGCGGCAGCGCGAGGGCGCCGAGGAAGCCGTAGAAGTAGTGGGCGATCATCCAGCGCAGGTCGGTGAAGGTGCCGGGGTCGCGGACCGCCGTGCGCAGCCGCTCGCGGAGCCGGCCCTTGATGGGCAGATACGCCTCGGGGATCTCCTGGCCGGTCCAGTCGGCCACCATGCGCCGCTTGGCCCCGGCGATGCGCCGTATCACCAGCACCGTCTCGGGCAGCATCGCGGCGCCGACCACGGCGAGCGTGGCGATGACCGTGATGATCAGCACGGTGATGAAGATGATCGTCGCGAACGACAGCACGGCGGCCAGGACGAGGTGCACCGTCGCCCGCCACGCCTGTCGCACTGTCGTCCGCATGGCGTTCAGATTAGGCGACCGGCACCCGCCCGGGGCCGGGGGTGCAGCGGGCTGCACCCCCGCTTCGGCAGCGCACTCCCTCGAAACGGCGCCCGTACGACGGGATCGTTGATCTCGGAAGTTCTCCGCTCCCCGAGGCCCGCACCCGGGGTTCACGGCCCGCCCGCAGGGCCCCGTCCCAGAAGGAAACCTGCCATGAAGTCGCTGCTGTCCTCGAAGCCCGTTCTCTGGTTCCTGTTCCTGTTCAACCTCGTCGTCGCCGCGGCGGCCCCGTTCGTGGTCGACGGCTCGCAGGGCGTCATGACCGCGGTCGGCATGGGCGTCGTCTCGCTGGGGGCGGGCGTCAGCCTCCTGAAGGGCCGCGGGCAGCGGCAGCACGCCGCCTGACCGGGCAGATCATGACCCGAGCCGGTCAGAGCGCCTTGAGCGCCGCCGCCGTGGCCCGGGCCAGGCTCGCCAGATACCCCTTCGGCAGTTTCGGCCCACGGACCACGACCGCCCGCCAGTACAGGGGCCCGGACATCAGGTCGAGCGCGAGTTCGAGGTCGATCCCCTCGCGCACCTCACCCCGCGCGGCCGCCGCCGCGACGATGCCGCTCGCGACCCCCTGCTGACCCTCGCGCAGCGCCTTCTGCATGGCGTCCGCGATCTCGGGGTTGCGGGCCGCCTCGGCCTGGAGGTCGGGGATGATCTGGCCGGCGACGGGGTGGCGCAGCGCGCGCGAGGTGACCTCGTACAGCAGGCGCAGGTCGCCCTCCAGGGAGCCCGTGTCAGGGGCGGGCAGCCCCTGGACCGCTACCGCCGAGACCAGGTCGAGCACCAGGTGGAGTTTCGAGCGCCAGCGCCGGTACACCGCGGTCTTGCCGACACCCGCACGGCGGGCGATGCCCTCGATGGACATCCGGGCGTAGCCGACGGCCGCGAGTTCCTCGAAGACGGCGGCGCGGATGGCCTCGGTCACGTCCTCCCGGAGGACGGCCGCCCCGGCGGGGGCCCGGCGGCGCGGCGGCTTCCCCTCGGGAGGCGCGGGCGCATCGGCGTTCGTCGTCATGCGGACCAGCATAGGCCGTTACGACGAAACGGTTGCGTTCCGACGACCTGAAGGCCTACGCTCCCGTTGCGACGATACGGTCCCGTTCCGACGTAAGAAGACGGCAAGGACGACGTAAGAAACGTCAAGGACGGACCCCGCGCACCCCACCCCCCGAGCGAAAGCAGCGGATGTGAGCCAGGTCCTCCACACACCGCCCCCGACAGCGACACCGGGCTCCCCCACCGACGACGCCGCGGCGCTCGCCGCCCGGTACGGCCTCACCGTCAGCGGCGCCCGTCCGACCCTGCCCGCGTACGTCCGCGAGCTGTGGGCGCGGCGCCACTTCATCACCGCCTTCGCCACCGCCAAGCTCACCGCCCAGTACAGCCAGGCGAAGCTCGGCCAGGTGTGGCAGGTGATGACCCCGCTGCTGAACGCGGCGGTCTACTACTTCATCTTCGGTGTGCTGCTCGGCACCAAGCACGGCGTGCCGGACTTCGTCCCGTTCCTGGTCACCGGCGTCTTCATCTGGACCTTCACCCAGAGCTCGATCATGGCGGGCACCCGGGCGATCTCCGGCAGCCTCGGCCTGGTCCGCGCCCTGCACTTCCCGCGGGCCGCGCTGCCGGTGTCGTACGCCATCCAGCAGCTCCAGCAGCTGCTGTTCTCGATGGCCGCGCTGGTCGTCATCCTGCTCTGCTTCGGCGTTCCGGTGAGCGCGTCGTGGCTGCTCGCCGTGCCCGTGCTCGTGCTGCAGTTCGTCTTCAACGCGGGCGTGGCGATGGTCATGGCGCGGATGGGCGCCAAGACGCCGGACATCGCGCAGCTCATGCCGTTCGTGCTCCGCACCTGGATGTACGTCTCCGGTGTCATGTGGAGCATCGCCGCGACGCTCAAGCACAGCCACATGCCGCACTGGGCGATGGTCGCGCTGGAAGGCAACCCGGCCGCCGTCTACATCGACCTGATGCGCTTCGCCCTCATCGACAGCTTCCACGCCCACCAGCTGCCGCACCACGTGTGGGCGCTGGCGATCGGCTGGGCGCTGGTCGCCGGGGTCGGCGGCTTCATCTACTTCTGGAAGGCCGAGGAGACGTACGGACGTGGCTGACATCATGACCAAGACGTACGAGGACGCCCCGGCGGGCGCCTCCGCGAACGCCCCCGAGGCGCGTGTCCCCACCGTCGTCGCCGACCGCGTCGACATCGTCTACCGCGTCAACGGCACGGGCGCCGGGCGGGGCAGCGCCACCGCCGCCCTCAACCGCATCCTGCGCCGCAAGCAGACCGAGAAGGCGGCCGGGGTGCGCAAGGTGCACGCCGTCAAGAGCGTCTCCTTCACGGCGTACCGGGGCGAGGCCATCGGTCTGATCGGCACCAACGGCTCGGGCAAGTCCACCCTGCTCAAGGCGGTCGCGGGCCTCCTCCCCGTGGAGAACGGCAAGATCTACACCGACGGCCAGCCCTCGCTCCTCGGCGTCAACGCGGCCCTGATGAACGACCTCACCGGCGAGCGGAACGTCTACCTCGGCGGACTGGCCATGGGCATGTCGCGCGAGCAGGTGAGGGAGCGTTACCAGGAGATCGTCGACTTCTCCGGCATCAACGAGAAGGGCGACTTCATCACGCTGCCCATGCGGACGTATTCCTCCGGGATGGCGGCGCGGCTCCGGTTCTCCATCGCGGCGGCCAAGGACCACGACGTGCTGATGATCGACGAGGCCCTCGCGACGGGGGATCGCTCCTTCCAGAAGCGCTCTGAGGCTCGGATTCGGGAGTTGCGGAAGAGTGCGGGGACGGTGTTCCTCGTGAGCCACAACAACAAGTCGATCCGGGATACGTGTGATCGGGTGTTGTGGCTTGAGCGGGGGGAGCTCCGCATGGACGGGGCTACGGAGGATGTGCTGAAGGAGTACGAGAAGTTCACGGGGAAGTAGGCGGGCGAGCGACGTAGGGGGTGCGGGGAGCTGCGCGTTGTCGGCTGCGGGTTGTGTGTGGCTGAGCGCGCAGTTCCCCGCGCCCCTTTGGGGCGCGCCACAGTGGGGCGGAGACCTCACGCCCCGGAGCCCCTGGAAATCTCCTACCTCTCCAGGAACGCGAACAACTCCTCCCACCTCCGCACGATCTCGTCCGTCGCATAGCGCTGGATGTTCGTGCGCGCCGCGTCGCCCATCGTGTCCCGCAGGGTTCTGTCGGACATCAACGTGTCGAGGCGGCGGGCGAGTTCGCCGGTGTTGCCGAGGGTGGCGAGGAGGCCGTCCTCGCCGTCGTGGATGATCTCGTGGACGCCGGGGGCGCAGTCGAAGGCGGCGCAGGGGACGCCGGTGGCCATGGCTTCCATGAGGGCGAGGGGGAAGCCCTCGCCGCGGGAGGAGAGGACGAAGACGGAGCCGCCGCGCAGTGCGGACGGGACGTCGCTCGTGCTGCCCATCCAGTCGACGGAGTCGTCGAGGCCGAGGGCGGTGCACTGCTTCTTCAGGATCTCCTCGTCCTCGTCCTCGCCCGAGCCGTAGATGCGCAGCCGCCAGTCGGGGTGGCGCGGCGCGACCTCGGCCCAGGTGTCGAGGAGCATGTCGATGCCCTTCTGGTCGTGCAGCCGGCCGACGCTGACCACGACGTTCTCGGTGCGCGGCGAGGGCACGCCGGGCATGAACGGGATGGGGTTCGGCATGAAGGACGCGTTGTTCATGCCCTGCCCGATCCACAGGTCGGCGTCCTCGCGGGTGAGCGCCAGCATCCGGTCGACGTCCTTGTAGTGCTTCCGCACCCGCCGGAAGCGCGAGGTCTTCTTGCAGTACACGAAGGACTCGTGGCTCATGCCGATGACGGTCAGGCCGGTGGTGTCGGCGAGCTCCACCCACTCCATGGCCCACACCTGCGTGACGATCACGACGGCACCGGGGCGCGCGGAGCGGAACAGCGCGGTCAGCTTGGCCGCCTGTTCCCGCATGCCCGCCGCGCGTTCGGCGCGCAGCTTCCGCTCGGTGACGTCGAGCCGCCCCTTGAGGCCGCGCGCGGAGCCCACCTGGGGCGGGTGGACGTCGTACAACGTCGTGGTGGGGTACGGGAGTTCGCCCAGCTCCTGGACGACGGCGGGCTCGGTGATGCCGACGACGTGGACGCGGTGGCCGTTCTCGGTGAAGAGGCGGGCCATCTGGTGGGACCAGCTGGTGACCCCGCCGAGCTCGTCGACACTGTTGGAGACGAAGAAGATGTCCCGCTGCGGATACTCGGTCATCCACGCCTCCACTGCGCGAAGAACTGGTCGACGATGCTCCGGGCCGCGGTGCCCTTGTCGTACTCGCCGAACTCTGCGGTGAACTGCTCCCGCCGGGCCGCGTACTTGGTCACCTGCTCCTCCAACGAGCCGAGGGACGTGTGCAGTTCGTCCTCGGTGCGTACGACGGGACCGGGCGCCCTCTCCAACAGGTCGAAGTAGGTCCCGCGACCCTCGTGCACGTACTCCTCGTAGTCGTAGGCGAAGAAGAACATCGGCCGGTCGAGGAGGGCGTAGTCGAACATCACCGAGGAGTAGTCGGTGATCAGGCCGTCGGCGAGCGCGAGCAGCGGGGTCATGTCGTGGTGCGCCGTCACGTCGATGACGCGGCCGCGCACGGAGGGCGGCAGGACGACGTGGTTGAGGTAGTGGGAGCGGACGAGGAGGACGTAGCGGTCGCCGAAGGTGTCGGCGAAGCGCTCCACGTCGAAGGGCAGCTCGAACCGCCGCTGTCCCGCGCCGCCGCGTTGCCGGAAGGTCGGGGCGTACAGCAGGATCTGTCTGTCCTCGGGGATGCCCAACTCGGCGGCGAGGGGCCCGCGTTCACGACGCCCGGTGTTCTCTTCCCGCTCCCTGGCCCGGACGAGCGCGTCGTTGCGCGGGTAGCCCACCCGCAGCAGCGTCCGCTCCTGGAGCCGGAACGCCCGTGCGAGGGTGCGCACATCGTGCTCGGAGCGGATCAGGAACCGGTCGAAGCGGTCGAGGGTGCGCTGCTGCTCGGCCTGCTCCGCACGGGACTTGACCTTCCACTCGGGTTCGTCGAAGCCCATCCGCTTGAGCGCGGAGCCGTGCCAGGTCTGGAGATACGTCGTCTGCGGCCGCTTGGTGAGCTTCAGCGGGTAGCTCTGGTTGTCGACCCAGAACTCGGCCTGCGCGAGCGCCTTGAGATACGGCACCGACCAGCGGCGTACGAGGGTGGCGTCGGACGGGAAGCCCTCCGGACCGCCCGCGTACGCCCACACCGCCTCGAACTCCAGGCCCTGGCGGCGCATCTCCTCGTAGATCGCCCTGGGGCTGTCGCTGTACTGCCGGCCCAGGTGGCTCTCGAAGACGACGAGGCCCTTCCTGACCGGCAGCCGGCTGAACACCTCGTGGTACAGCCGGAGTTTGGTGTCGGCGGAGGTGAGCTCCTTGCGCAGCGCCCTGGCCCTACGGTAGCCGGACTTGGCGAGCGTGCCGGCCCGGCCGTGCACACCCCGCCGGACGACGTCGTTCGCCTTCTTGTCCGGGACGAGCCGGAAGGAGAGGTGTCCGCGCGAGGAGACCATCGGCTCGATGCGGTCGGCCACCAGACGGGTGAGCCGGGGCCGCACGGGCGACGGGCCGGCGGCCAGGTCGAGTGCGGCGGCCGTGAGCCGGGTCGTGGTGCGTACGTCGTCGACGTCGAGGTGGAGTCGTACGTCCCACACGGCGTCCACGATGCCCAGCGGTCTGACGGCCGCGAGGTCGACCGGGGTCTCCCAGGTGATGGCCCGGCCCTCGTGCCGCACGCTCGCCACCGGGAAGCGGAACGTCTGGAAGCGCACGCCCGGACGGCGGGCGTAGAACTCCAGCTCCCCGGCGAGCCGGGCGCCGGGCGGGACAACCCCGAGCGGGTTGGTGATCCGCCCGGTCAGCCGCACCTCTCCGTGGGACTCCTCGTAGGAGGTCAGCTCGTTGCGCAGGAACATCTTCTCGACCGGCTTGGCGTGGTGGCCGAGTTCGGTGACGTCCAGGACATGCCGGCCGAAGGGGTCGTCCAGGTGCTCGGCGCACCAGTACACGCGCCCGTCGCGCTCGACGAGCGGCGAGGAGATCTTGTCGCGGTTGGTGAGCGTGTCCACGGCGGGGAGCAGGTTGTCCCAGTCGCCCACCTGGAGGAGATAGGCGCAGATGGCGTGGATGGGCTCGGCCTCGTCGAAGGCGGCGCGGTCGATCGACTCCAGGTACGCGCGGGCGATCTCCGCGAACTCCTGCCGGTAGGCCGCGTCACGGAACGGCAGTTCACGCAGATGCAGCACGAGGTCGTGCTTGAGCCACTTGACGTCCTTGGCGAACTTCAGCTCCAGCAGGCCGTTGTCGGCGAGGAGTCGGTCGACCCGGCGGTGGATCTCCATGCGGTGCGTGAAGTTGGCGATCTCGTCACGCCGGTTGCTGATGGACCTGGCCGCCGCCTCCGCCGGTTTCTCCACGACCCGCCAGTCGTAGACCCGGTTGGGGATGAGGGTGATGCGGCGGGCGGCCACGTACGCCTGCGCGGAGAAGAGCAGGTCCTCGTAGTGGATCCCGACCGGGAACTCCAGGCCCGCGTCCAGCAGGAACCGCCTGCGGTAGCACTTGTTCGTGGACAGGGTGTCGAAGACCAGCAGATCCGGCAGCTCGGAGACCGACTCCAGGGTGCGGGTGCGCTCGTACAGCCAGGGGTACCACTTGACCTCCTTGCCCGTGCGCGAGTCCACGTGCACCCGCACGCACAGGCCGGCGACGAGGTCGGCGCCGGTGGTCTCGGCGGCCTCCAGCATGTTGCGGCAGGCGTTGCGCTCCAGTACGTCGTCGCTGTCGAGGAAGAGGACGTAGTCGCCGCGGGCCTGGCGGACGCCGTGGTTGCGGGGGGCGCCGCAGCCGCCGCTGTTCTCCGGCAGCTGGAAGGCGCGCACGCGGTCGGGGTGCTCGGCGGCCAGCCCCCGCGCCACCTCGTACGAGCCGTCCGTGCTGCGGTCGTCGACGATGACGATCTCGACGCTGCGCAGCGTCTGGCCGAGGACGGAGCGCACGGCCGTGGGCAGCCGGGCGGCGTCGTTGTAGACGATGACGACCACGGAGACGTCCGGCACCGACTCGGATTCGGCGGGCACGGCCTCGGATCCGGCGGGCGGGCGGCGCTGATCCACATTCATCCTACTAATACTAGACATAACCCTCGGCGACGGCTCGTTACCGGCCGTGCTTCGCCTGCTCGAACACCCACGTTCGATACACCAGGAACCGGAAGGCCGAGGCCAGCACGATCGACACCGCCTTGGCCAGGTTCGAGCCGAGCGGGCCGCTCATCCCCAGGCCGTGGTAGCCGACGTAGAACAGCGCGCTCTCCATGACGACCCCGATGCCGCTGAAGACGAAGAACAGGGCGATCTGCCGCCGGGTGCGCGAGGCCCGGTCGCGGTACGCGAAGAACCGGAAGCCGAGGTAGTTGGTCGCCATGGCGACACAGCTGGCGATGACCGTGGCGGCCATCGGGGCCCACTTCAGGCCATGCAGGAGAAGATTGAAGACCAGAAAGTTGACCGCGACTCCGCTGCCGCCGACGACCCCGAACTTGGCCACTTCGAGGGCGATCCGCCGGGTCCGCGCGAGCACTCCGGGACGGGTGACGGGCGGGACGGTCGGCGACGCGGGAGCCTGACGGGGCGCGGGAGTCTGAGGGGGCGCGGGGGCCTGGCGGCCCACACGGGCCCGCCCCTCGGAGAGATTCACAGTCACAATTGTCCCTTTTATCAGTAATAGGTAAATTCCAGCTTCGGTTTCTCCCAGAGATCGACAAGAAAACGGGGGCGCCCCCGGCCATCAAGACCGGGGGCGCCCCCATCGACGTACGAGATGTACGAGACGTACAAGACATACGAGACGTACGAACTACGAATGCGTCCTCAGCAGCGTCCTCATGGTCCGCATCGCCACCGAGAGATTCGCCAGGTCGAACGAGTCCGAGCCCTGGATCTCCTCCAGGGTCGTGCGGGCCCGGCCGAGGATCGCCGCGTTCTTCTCCTCCCAGGCCTTGAAGCGCTGCTCGGGAGTCGAGGTGCCGTTGCCCACCGCCAGAACGTCGGCGGTGAGCGCCGCGTGGGCCGCGTACAGGTCCTCGCGGATCGACGCGCGGGCCATGGACTGCCAGCGGTCGGCGCGCGGGAGCTCGATGATGCGGTCCATGAGCTGGGTGATGCCGAGACGGTCGGCGAGGTCGTAGTAGACCTCGGCGACGGCCATCGGGTCCTTGCCCGTGCGGTCGGCCACCGCGACGATGTCCAGCGTCGGGAAGGCGGAGGAGAACCCGGCCACGCGGGTGGCCAGCTCGTCCGGGACGCCGGCGCCCGACAGCTCGTCGTAGATCTGCTGGTACCACTCCAGGTCCGCGCCGCGCAGCAGCTTGGGCAGCTCCGACCAGACCTGCTCGACACCGTCACTGAAGAACGTGATCGTCTCGGCGAGCTGGAGCGGCTGCGGCCGGTTGTTGAGCAGCCAGCGCGTGCCGCGCTCGACGAGCCGGCGGGAGTGCAGCCGGATCCGGGTCTGGACGTCGGCGGCGACGATGCTGTCGAGCGCCTCCACCGCGTCCCACACCTTGCTCGACTCGAAGATCGCGCGGGCCGCGGTCTGCGCCCGGACGATCTCCTCCAGCGAGGCACCGGTCTCCTCGCGGAGGCGGTGCAGGAAGCTCGTACCGCCCGTGTTGACCGTGTCGTTGACCAGGACGGTCGTCACGATCTCGCGGCTCAGTGCGTGCGCTTCGATCTGCTCGCGGAACTTCTCGCGCAGCGCGGTCGGGAAGTACGCGAACAGCAGGCTCTGCAGATACGCGTCGTCGGGCAGCGAGGTGGCGAGCAGCTCGTCGGAGACCGTGATCTTCGTGTACGCCAGCAGGACGGCCGTCTCCGGACCGGTCAGACCCTGCCCGGAGTTGAGCCGCTCACGGATCTGCCGCTCGGTGGGCAGGAACTCCAGGGCCCGGTCGAGGTGACCCTCGCGCACCAGATGGCGCAGGAAGCGCTGCTGGGCGTGGAGCATGCTCGGGGACTGGGCGAGGGCGTTGGAGATCGCCACGTTCTGCGCGTAGTTGTTGCGCAGCACCAGGGCGCCGACCTCGTCGGTCATCTCGGCGAGCTGCTTGTTGCGCTGCTTGACGGTCAGATCGCCGTTGGCCACCACCGCGTTGAGCAGGATCTTGATGTTCACCTCGTGGTCGGAGGTGTCCACGCCCGCGCTGTTGTCGATGGCGTCCGTGTTGATCTTGCCGCCGTGCTGGGCAAACTCGATCCGGCCGAGCTGGGTCAGACCCAGGTTGCCGCCCTCGCCGACGACCCGGACGCGCAGATCGGCGCCGTCCACGCGGATCGCGTCGTTGGCCTTGTCGCCGACATCGGCGTGCGACTCGGCGTGCGACTTCACATACGTACCGATGCCGCCGTTCCACAGCAGGTCGACCTGCGCCTGGAGGATGGCCTTCATCAGGTCGGCCGGGGTCATCTTGACGATGCCGGACTCGATGCCGAGGGCCTCGCGGACATGCGCGTTGATCGGGATCGCCTTGGCGGTACGCGGGAAGACACCGCCGCCGGACGAGATCAGCTCGCTGTTGTAGTCGGCCCACGACGAGCGCGGCAGCTCGAAGAGGCGGCGGCGCTCGGCGTACGAGGTCTCCGCGTCCGGGTGCGGGTCGATGAAGATGTGCCGGTGGTCGAAGGCCGCGACGAGCCGGATGTGCTCGCTGAGCAGCATGCCGTTGCCGAACACGTCACCGGACATGTCGCCGACGCCGACCACGGTGAAGTCCTGGGTCTGGGTGTTGACGCCCAGCTCCCGGAAGTGCCGCTTCACGGACTCCCAGGCACCGCGCGCGGTGATGCCCATCTTCTTGTGGTCGTAACCGGCGGAGCCGCCGGACGCGAAGGCGTCGCCGAGCCAGAAGTTGTAGCTCTCCGCGACCTCGTTGGCGATGTCCGAGAAGGTCGCGGTGCCCTTGTCGGCGGCGACGACGAGGTAGGTGTCGTCCCCGTCGTGACGGACCACGTCCGCCGGGGGCACGACCTCCCCGCCGACCATGTTGTCGGTGATGTCGAGCAGGGCGGAGATGAACATCCGGTAGCTGCGGATGCCCTCGGCCAGCCAGGCGTCACGGTCCACGGACGGGTCGGGCAGCTGCTTGGCGACGAAGCCGCCCTTGGCTCCGACGGGCACGATGACGGTGTTCTTCACCATCTGCGCCTTCACCAGGCCGAGGATCTCCGTCCGGAAGTCCTCACGCCGGTCGGACCAGCGCAGACCGCCTCGCGCGACCTTGCCGAACCGCAGGTGCACGCCCTCGACACGCGGCGAGTACACCCAGATCTCGTACGCCGGGCGCGGCGCCGGAAGCTCCGGGATGGCCTGCGGGTCGAACTTCATGGAGACGTACTCGTGCGGCTTGGCGCCGAGCGCCTCCTGGAAGAAGTTCGTGCGCAGGGTCGCCTTGATGAGGTTGAGGAAGGATCGCAGGATCCGGTCCTCGTCCAGGGACGCGACCTGGTCGAGCGCCGCGTCCAGCTCCTCCATCAGGGCGTCGGTCAGCTCGACGCCGGCGCGCTGGCGGTCCGGCGACATCCGCGCCTCGAACAGCGAGACGAGCAGCCGGGTGGTGTGGACGTTGTTGCGGAGGGTGTCCTCCATGTAGTCCTGGCTGAACGTGGAACCGGCCTGACGCAGGTACTTCGCGTACGCGCGCAGCACCATCGCCTGGCGCCAGGTCAGCGCGGCGCTCAGCACGAGGGCGTTGAAGCCGTCGTTCTCGGCCTGCCCGGTCCAGGTGGCGGCGAAGGCCTCCTGGAACCGCTCACGGCCGTCATCACCGAGGGAGTCGCCGTTGCCGTTCATGGACTTGGGCAGGCGCAGCCCGAAGTCGTAGATCCAGGCGGTCGTCCGGTCCGAGCAGCGCAGCTCGTACGGCCGCTCGTCGGTGACCTCGACGCCCATGCGGTTCAGGGCGGGCAGCACGGCGGAGAGCGAGACCTGCTCGCCGGTGCGGTAGATCTTGAAACGGCGCTCGCCGGGCGCGGCGCCCACCGGCTCGTACAGGCTGAGCGCGAAGTCCTTGCTCGCGTCGCGCGTGAGCGCTTCCAGATGGACCAGGTCGGCGACGGCGGCGCGCGGGTTGTGGTCGGCCTTGTAGCCCTCGGGGAACGCGTTGCCGTACCGGCGCAGCAGTTCGGCGGCGCGCTCCTCGCCGCACTCGGCGGTCAGCGCCTCCGCGAAGCCGTCGGCCCAGGAGCGGGCGGCCTCGACGAGCCGCGCCTCGATGCGGTCCTTGTCGACGTCGGACAGCTGCGGCAGCTCGGTGCCCGGCTCGACGCGGACCACGAAGTGCAGCCGGGACAGGATCGACTCGGTGTTCCAGGCCGTGAAGTCGACGCTGGTGCCGTTGAGCTCTTCCTTGAGGATGTCGATGATCCGCAGGCGTACGCCGGTGGTGTAGCGGTCGCGCGGCAGGTAGACGAGGGCGGAGTAGTAACGCCCGTACTCGTCCTGGCGCAGGTAGAGCCGCAGCCGGCGCCGCTCCTGGAGGTAGAGCACGGAGGTGACGATGGAGCGCAGCTCGTCGGGGGGCGTCTGGAAGAGCTCGTCGCGCGGGTACGTCTCCAGGATCTGGAGGAGGTCGCGCCCGTCGTGGCTGTTGGGCGAGAACCCGGCGCCCCTGAGGACTTCGTCCACCTTGCGGCGTACGACGGGGACGCGCCGCACGGACTCGGTGTACGCGGCGGACGAGAAGAGCCCGAGGAAACGCCGCTCCCCGATGACGTTGCCGTGCTCGTCGAACTTCTTGACCCCGACGTAGTCGAGGTAGGACGGCCGGTGCACGGTCGCCCGGCTGTTGGCCTTGGTCAGCACCAGCAGCTTGTGCTCGCGGGCCTTGGCGCGGGCGTCGGCGGGCAGCCGCTCGAAGGACGGGCTGACCGGGTGGCTGTCCTCGCCGGCGTGGTGCGGGTCGGAGCGCAGGATGCCGAGTCCGGTGCCGGGCACGGCGGCGAGCGAGTCGTCGTCGCGCAGCTGGTACTCCCGGTACCCCAGGAAGGTGAAGTGGTCGTCCGCGAGCCAGCGCAGCAGCTCACGGGCCTCCTCGACCTCCTGGTCGCGCAGGTCGTCCGCGGTCGGCTCCTTGGGCAGCTCCTCCGCCATGCGCAGCGCGGAGTCGCGCATCTTCTCCCAGTCCTCGACGGACTCGCGGACGTCGGACAGGACGCGCAGCAGATCGGCGGTGATCTGCTTCAGATCGGAGCGGTCCGTCTCACGGTCGATCTCGACGTGGATCCAGGACTCGACGTGGGTGTCGTGCGGAAGCTCCTCGGCGGCGGGCCGGCCGGGCAGCACCTCGATGAGCTCGCCGGTCAGATCACGCCGTACGACGAACTGCGGGTGGATCACGACATGAATGCCGCGCCCCTGCCGCGAAAGCTCATTGGTGACCGAGTCGACGAGGAAAGGCATGTCGTCGGTGACGACCTCGACGACGGAGTGGCTACACATCCAGCCGTTCTCTTCGACGGTCGGGGTGTGGACCCGCACGTTGGCCGTGCCCTGCGGGCGGTTCTCGGCCAGCCGGTAGTGCGAGAAGGCGGCTCCGAAGACATCGACCGGGTCGCGGTCGGTGAGGTCCTCCGGGGCGGTGTGCAGGTAGTAGCGCTGGAGGAACGCGAGCACGGTGTCCCGGTCGGGTGTGCCCTCGCCCGTCGTCCCAGTCGGTAGGTGCCCCCCGACCGGGCTGTTCTCAGCTACCCGGGCGGCCCGTTCGAGCAGCTCGGCCTTTGCTTCGTCCAGCTTGGTCTGCATTGTCCTCTGGCTCCTGTCGCGCGCCGTTGCGTGACGTTGAAGGAAGTACGGTCTCTTCGCTTCCGACGTAACGCCGAGACGCGGGGTGTCCGGTCTGCTCCGACGCTATGCCGCAAGGTGAGATGAGCGGTGGGTTATCGGCCAATTTCGGCGCCCCTGAAGACTGTGACGCTGCTCTCGGCGACGTCCGTTCCCGGGGTGTCCTCGGCGTCCGGAGTGCGTGTGCCGCGTGTGCCGCGATCGCCGTCCCGTCCCGCCCACAAAGATCAGCGACCGCCGCCCGGTCACGGATGTGGTCCGTGCTCACCGGGCGCAGGGCAGGGGCGACGATGCCCCCGCGAGATATCGCGCTGATCACGCCACAAGGCTATCGCCCCCTACCGGGGGGTCGTCATGAGCCGTATGTGTACAAAACCGGGGGTGGAACTTTGACAGTATGCACAGGGACGAAACGGGCGGACGCGTGCAGTCCCCCACGGTCGTGGGCGTGAGCATCCGGGCACGGCCGTGGGCGCGAGCAGGCGGGCCACTGGGGTCCTGAGCCCGCAGGGCCGCAGGGCCGCAGGGGAGGGTGGCGCCCGTCCCGCGGAAGACGGCTCCCCGCGTACGCCGGCCGGTGTGCCCTCCGGCCGGTGCACTCTCCCGCGCTCGGCACCCACGTCGGATACTGGAAAGCGCACGGCCCCTTGGCAAGCCCCGCCCGCGGAGGCACGTTGACCGGGACGGCCAACGGAGGCGCAAGCACAGCTGACGGGAGCGGAGCGACATGACAGCGAAGATCCTGATCGTCACCGGTGACGCGGCGGAATCACTGGAGGTCCTGTACCCCTACCAGCGCCTGCGCGAAGAGGGTTACGAGGTCCATATCGCCGCCCCCACCCGCAAGCAGCTCCAGTTCGTGGTCCACGACTTCGAACCCGGCTTCGACACGTACACGGAGAAGCCCGGCTACACCTGGCCCGCGGACCTCGCGTTCTCGGAGGTCGACCCCGGCGACTACGTCGCCGTCGTCATCCCCGGCGGCCGGGCCCCGGAATACCTCCGCAACGACCCCGAACTCCGCAAGATCCTCAAGTCCTTCTTCGACACGGACAGGCCCGTGGCCCAGATCTGCCACGGCCCCCTTCTGACGGCGGCGGTCGACGCCCTGCGCGGCCGGCGCGTCACGGCCTATCCCGCGCTGGAACTCGACATGCAGGCGGCCGGCGCGACCTTCCAGGACGCCGAGGCGGTGGTCGACGGCACCCTGGTCTCCGCCCGCGCCTGGCCGGACCACTCTGGCTGGATGCGCGAGTTCCTGACGGTGCTGCGCGCGAAGGCTCCGGTGACCTGACGCGACGGGGGCGGCGGCTGTCCTGGCGACGGGGACGGCCGCCGCGCCACCGGGACGAGACGGCGGGCGTTTGCCTCGCCGCACCCCGGGACGAGACCACCGCTCAGACCGCCCGTCACCCTCCGGCTCCGCTCAGGCCGCCAGCCGCTCGGCCTCCTCGACGGCCTCCGCCAGGCTGTCCACCACGGGCACGCCCACCTCCTCCAGGCTGGCGCGACTGTGGGAACCCCCGGTGTAGAGGACCGCCCGCGCACCCACATGCCGGGCGGCGATCCCGTCGTCGGCCGCATCGCCGATCACCACCACGCGGGACGGCCGCACACCGTCGAGCGCGCCCAGGTGCCGCACCATGTGCTCGGCCTTGCTGCCGCCGGAGGGGCCGGTCCGCCCGTCGACCCGTATGAAATGCGGCTCGATCCCGAACCCTCGCACCAGCGGGACCAGCTCGTCATGCCCGTACATGCTGAGGATCGACTGACTGCGCCCCGCCGACCCCCACTCGGCGAGCAGCGCCGGCACACCCTCGGTGAGCTCGCACGCTATCCGGTGCTCCGTGTAGTAGCGGTGGAAGGTCTCGTCCATGACCTGCCACTCGGCATCCGTCGGCAGCCGCCCCATCAGCCGCTCATAGAACTTCGGCACGGGCACGCAGTACAACGCCCGGTACCGCTCCAGCGTGATCGGCTCCAGCCCCAGCTCGGCGAACGCCGCGTTCGTCGCCCCGATGATCGCGTCATTGTCGTGGAACAGCGTGCCGTTCCAGTCCCACACAATGTGCGCGGATTCGTTCGTCCCCATACACAAGAACGTACCCGCCGCCACTGACAACGCCCCGCGAGGCCTGGAAATACCTGGGGGCACGTGGAGTGCCGGGGTGCGTGCGCGCCGGGCCGCGAGCAGGGGGGAGCCGGTCGGAAGAGGGGAGCCGGGAGCCTGTCGGAACTAGGGAGCCGGGAGCCTGTCGGGAGCCGGTCAGTCCCCCAGTCCCACCAGATTGGGGATCTCCTGCGTGGCGAACCACAGCAGCTCATGGTCCTCGGCCCCGTCGACAATGAACTGGGCGTCGTCGTCCCCGACGTCCGCCGCGCCCAGCGCCTGGGCCGCGGCGGTGACATCCGCCTCGGCGTCGGCCGAGTCGACGTGCACGGCGGCCGCCTTGGACAGGGGCATGGCCTGGGAGACCCGCACCTCACCGAGCGCCGCGGGATCGAGCCCCCGGTCGGGATCGGCGACCGCGGCCCCGTCGGGGACGTCGACCGCGACGACGACCCGCCGCCGCACCGCCCCCGGATCGACCGCGATCAGCCGCAGCGAGGCCAGCGCGGCACGGTTCAGCGCCGCGTACTCGAGCTCCTCGATGTCGTCGGAGAGGTACCACTCACGCAACGCGGGCGTGACGGCGTACGCGACGAACGGGCCCGCCTCCAGCTCCCCCGTCTTGTACGCCTCGGCGAGACCGGAGAGGGTCAGGGGGACGTAGACGCGCATGGCTGGCCGCTTTCGTAGTCGGAGGGCTCCGGGGAGGGCGGTCGCGCGCCTCCCTGGAGGGCCTTCAGGATACGTGCGGGCGTCCCCTTTCGAGTCCCCGGCCGCACCCTCCGCGGCGTCCACCCCGCGCCACGGATTCACCCGGCACCCCCCGCTCCCGCCAAGGCTCCCGAACCTCCGGGCCACCCTGATAGGTGAACTCCCCGGCCGCTCCGGCGCGCGTCCGGCGTCCTTGCGGCGGCCCGCTCCCGCCTCGTACAAGATCCCCAACACGAAAGTTACCGCCCGGTATCAACCGGGCCCCAGCGAGCGGGGACGCCACATGAACAAGGTGATGACCAGGACGAAGCGCCTCCCGGGCAGCCGCCCGCCCGGCCGGCAGGACACCCGCCGCCCGGGCACCCCGCCACGCGCCCCGGGAGCGGGCATCCCCGCCGGGCCCCCGGTCGACAGCCCACCGCCACGGCCCGGCACGGCCACCTCGCGGACGACGCCGACCACGACCGGCCAGGCGACGGCACCGACCGGCACCCGCCCGCCAGGCGCTCCGGACGGCGCCCTCCTGCCGGTGGGGCCGAGTGGAGGCCGCCCGCCGGCCGGACCCGGCGGAGGTCGCCTGCCGGGGGCGCCGAACCGAAGCCGACCGCCGACGGCACCGGGAGGAGGTCGCCCGCCGGGAGCACCGACCCGTAGCCCTGCCCGTACGACGCCCGCCCACAGCCCGCTGCGCTCCGCGTCCCCCAGTGGCAGCCTTCTCCTCCCGCCGAGGGACGCCACCGTGCTGTCACCGGGCGGCGGAGCCCCGGCCCTCACCGCCCCCGCCCAAGGCTTCCGGAGGCCCGCGCCCCAGCCCCGCCCCACCGACCTCTTCGCCGACCGCCTGCTCGCCGTCCTGAGCGGCCAACGCCCCGTCCACTGCATGCTGCGCCACACCGCGGGGCGCGCCTACGACGAACTGGCCTGGCTCGCCGAACGCGGCCCCCTGCGTGCCCGCGGCACCCGGCCGGTCGTCCGCGACATCGGCTACTACGAGCCGCGCCCCGGCGCGATCGAGGCCTTCGCCCGCATCGGCGCCGGTGAGCAGCTGCGCGCCATGGCCTTCCGCCTCGAACAGGGCCCCGACCTCCGCTGGCGCTGCACGGCGGTGGAACTCGGCGGCCCCCGCATGCCCCGCGCGGACGACGACTGAGCACCTGCCCGGGAAGCGCCGCCGAGAGCCCCTGCCAGGAAGCGCCGACGCCCGCGAGCCCCCACTCAGGCAGCCGCCGGCTGAGCGCCCCCACACAGGCAGCCCACGTCTGAGAGCCCTCACTCAGGCAGCCCACGCCCGAGAGCCCCTGCCCAGGCGACACCGGACAGCCGAGCCGCAGCTGGACAACGCCGAGGGCCGGGCACCCGAAGGTGCCCGGCCCTCACTACGTCATCGATGGAAACCGCGCGGTGGCGGAGCTACCGCCCGCGCGCGGCGACCGTCACTTCTTGCGGCGACGCGCGCCCTTCTGCTGCTTGCGGCGCTCCGCGCGCGTGAGGCCGTCCGCCTCGGAGCGCACGACGTCGTCGTCGTCGCTGGCGAAGTCGCCTTCGACGATGCCGCCCTCGCCGTCCACGGTCGGCGCGGAGAAGTGCAGCCGGTCGGGACGCTGCGGAGCGTCGAGCCCCTTGGCACGGATTTCGGGACGCGCACCCGCCGTGACGACGTCCTCCTTGTTGAGGGAAGGCGCGGAGTCCTCGACCGGGACCTCCTCGACCTGCTGCTCGACCTGGACCTCCAGGTTGAACAGGTAGCCGACGGACTCCTCCTTGATGCCGTCCATCATGGCGGAGAACATGTCGAAGCCCTCGCGCTGGTACTCGACCAGCGGGTCCTTCTGCGCCATCGCGCGCAGGCCGATGCCCTCCTGGAGGTAGTCCATCTCGTAGAGGTGCTCGCGCCACTTGCGGTCCAGGACCGACAGCACGACGCGGCGCTCCAGCTCACGCATGATCTCGGAGCCGAGCTGGCCCTCACGGCCCTCGTACTGCTCGTGGATGTCGTCCTTGATGGACTCGGAGATGAACTCGGCGGTCAGACCGGCACGGTCACCGGCCGCTTCCTCCAGCTCGTCGACCGTGACCTTCACCGGGTAGAGCTGCTTGAAGGCGCCCCACAGCCGGTCCACGTCCCATTCCTCGGCGAAGCCCTCGGCGGTCTCGGCCGCGATGTACGCGTCGATCGTGTCGTCCATGAAGTGCACGACCTGGTCCTGCAGGTCCTCGCCCTCCAGGACGCGGCGGCGCTCGCCGTAGATGACCTCGCGCTGCCGGTTGAGGACCTCGTCGTACTTCAGAACGTTCTTACGGGTCTCGAAGTTCTGCTGCTCGACCTGCGACTGGGCGGACGCGATCGCGCGCGTGACCATCTTGTTCTCGATCGGCACGTCGTCGGGGACGTTCGCCATCGACATCACGCGCTCGACCATCTGGGCCTTGAAGAGCCTCATCAGGTCGTCGCCCAGCGACAGGTAGAAGCGGGACTCGCCCGGGTCGCCCTGACGGCCGGAGCGACCGCGCAGCTGGTTGTCGATACGACGCGACTCGTGGCGCTCGGTGCCGAGGACGTAGAGCCCACCGAGCTCCTTGACCTCCTCGAACTCCGCCTTCACGGCCTTCTCGGCGCGCTCCAGGGCGGCGGGCAGCGCGGCGGCCCACTCCTCGATGTGCTCCTCGGGGTCGATGCCGCGCTGGCGCAGCTCGGCCTCGGCGAGGTCGTCGGGGTTGCCGCCGAGCTTGATGTCCGTACCACGGCCGGCCATGTTCGTGGCCACGGTGACGGCGCCCTTGCGGCCGGCCTGGGCGACGATCGTCGCCTCCCGGTCGTGCTGCTTGGCGTTCAGCACTTCGTGCTGAATACCGCGCTTGCTCAGCTGCTGCGAGAGGTACTCGGACTTCTCGACCGACGTCGTACCGACGAGGATCGGCTGGCCCTTCTCGTGCTTCTCGGCGATGTCGTCGACGACCGCCTCGAACTTCGCGACCTCGGTGCGGTAGATCAGGTCGGACTGGTCCTTGCGGACCATCGGCCGGTTGGTCGGGATCGGGACGACGCCGAGCTTGTAGATCTGGTGGAACTCGGCGGCCTCGGTCATCGCCGTACCGGTCATGCCGGAGAGGCCGGGCAGTTCCTTGCCCTCCTGGTCGTGGCGCTTGTAGAGGCGGAAGAAGTTCTGCAGGGTGATCGTGGCGAGCGTCTGGTTCTCGTCCTTGATGTCCACCCCTTCCTTCGCCTCGATCGCCTGGTGCATGCCCTCGTTGTAACGGCGACCGGCGAGGATACGGCCGGTGTGCTCGTCGACGATCATGACTTCGCCGTCGATGACGACGTAGTCCTTGTCCTTCTTGAAGAGCTCCTTGGCCTTGATGGCGTTGTTCAGGTAGCCCACAAGCGGGGTGTTGACCGACTCGTAGAGGTTGTCGATGCCCAGCCAGTCCTCGACCTTGGAGACGCCGGGCTCGTGGATGGCGACGGTGCGCTTCTTCTCGTCGACCTCGTAGTCCCCGGTCTCCTCGATGCCCTTGAGGGAGTTGCCCGCCTCGCCCTTCTTCAGGCGGGTGACCAGCTTGGCGAAGTCGCCGTACCACTTGGTGGCCTGGTCGGCCGGGCCGGAGATGATCAGCGGCGTACGGGCCTCGTCGACGAGGATGGAGTCGACCTCGTCGACGATCGCGAAGTTGTGGCCGCGCTGCACCAGTTCGTCCTGCGACCACGCCATGTTGTCGCGCAGGTAGTCGAAGCCGAACTCGTTGTTCGTGCCGTAGGTGATGTCGCACGCGTACTGCTCGCGGCGCTGGGCCGGCGTCATGTTGGCGAGGATGCAGCCGACCTCGAGCCCGAGGAACTTGTGGACGCGCCCCATCATTTCGGAGTCGCGCTCGGCCAGGTAGTCGTTGACCGTGATGAGGTGAACGCCTTCTCCGGAGAGGGCGTTCAGATACGCGGGCAGGGTGCCGACGAGCGTCTTGCCCTCACCGGTCTTCATCTCCGCGACGTAGCCGAGGTGGAGCGCGGCGCCACCCATCATCTGCACGTCGTAGTGGCGCTGGCCGAGGACACGCTTGGCCGCCTCGCGGACGGTCGCGAACGCCTCGGGCAGCAGGTCGTCGAGGCTTTCGCCGTCGGCGTACCGCTGCTTGTACTCAGCGGTGAGGGCCCGCAGCTCGGCGTCGGAGAGGTCGACGAAGTCCTCTTCGATGGAGGCGACCTGGTCCGCGATGCGGTGCAGCTTGCGCAGGATCTTGCCTTCGCCTGCACGCATGATCTTCGAGAGGACGGACACGGGGGTTTGTCTCCTTGCCGGTCGGGCCTGGGACGGTCGGTTTCAATGACAGTTCAATAGCAGCTTGAGCAACGGCCATCGTAAGCGAGGACCACACCGCGCCGGGAGGTCTGCCTGGGACAGCCACTAAGACAACGGACAGGGGTTGCTGAAGGTGCCGCGTTCCCGCTTCGAAAAGTAACGGGCCTCTCACTCACAGCAAAGGAATGGCGCCCTTCCGGTCGCCCGAGCAGAATCGGCCGATGGACCCCGTCACCCTGACCACCGACCGCCTCGCCCTGCGCACCGTGGGCCCGCACGACGCGGACACCGTGTACGACGCCGTCCAGGATCCCGACATCCAGCGCTGGACGACGATCCCGTCGCCCTACCTCCGCGAGCACGCCATGAGCTTCACGGACCAGATGGTGCCCGACGGCTGGGCGGACGGCTCCATGTTCACCTTCGGAGTCTTCCTCCCCTCCGGGGATCTGGTCGGCATGCTCGCCCTCACCATGCGCTCCCTCGGCGTCGGCGAGGTCGGCTTCTGGTCGGCAAAACAACACCGCGGCAACGGCTACACCACCGAAGCCACCGTCGCCGTCTCCCGCTGGGCCTTCACGGACCTGTCCATCGACCGAGTCGAATGGCGCGCCGAGGTCGGCAACACCGCCTCCCGCGCCGTCGCCGAACGCGCCGGCTTCACCCTGGAAGGCACCCTCCGCTCCGCCCTCAACAACAAAGGCGTCCGCCGAGACTGCTGGGTGGGCTCTTTGCTCCCGTCGGACCTGGGCCTCCCGTCGACGTCCCCGTATTTGCCGGCACCACCCAGCCCGTCCGGCGCTTGAGGACAAGCCCGTTCAGGCCGGATGCGGGGGTCTGAGGGGCGCAGCCCCCCAGAAAGGGGCGCGGGGCTGTGTCGATATGCGGCTCCGCCGCGTGGGCGCGCCCAGCCCCCACCCACCCGCACCCAAAGAACCCACCCCGGGGTCGAAGGGGCGGAGCCCCTGGGGGATGGGACGGGTAGGGGCGGCGGGGGCGAAACCCGGTGGGGCAACACAGCCGCCGCCCCCCAGGAACCCACCGCCCACCCCTGCCATGCCCCCCAAAACCCCACCCCCACCCCGTTGTCAGTGGCACCGCCTACCGTGTGGGCATGACGAGCCTCCCGCGTCCCACCACCGAGCTCTCCACCGACGAAGCCCGCCGCCTCGCCCTCCGGGCCCAGGGCTTCCTGGGCGCCCCGGACCGCAGGTCCGGCGTCCGCGGAGTCCTACGACACCTGGGCGCGGTCCAACTCGACACCATCTCCGTCCTCGCCCGCTCCCACGAACTCATCCCGTACGCCCGCCTCGGCGCAGTAGGCCGCACAACGGTCGACCAGGCCTACTGGACCGACACCCACGCCTTCGAGTACTGGTCCCACGCGGCCTGCATCCTCCCCGTCGAGGAGTGGCCCCACTTCGCCTTCCGCCGCCGCGCCTACAGATCCCGCCCGCACTGGAACCACGCCCTGCCGGACGGCACCTACGACCAGGTCATCAAACAGCTCCGCACCGAAGGCCCCCTCACAGCCACAGAATTGGGCGGCGCGAAGAAGACCAGCGAGTGGTGGGACTGGTCGGGCACCAAGGTCGCCGTCGAGCGCGCCCTGATGTACGGCGAGGTGGTGTGCACGGAACGCCGCGGCTGGAAGCGGGTGTACGACCTGGCCGAGCGCGCCATCCCCGAGGCGCTGCTCCACGACGAGCTGGACGACACGGAATGCCTGCGCCGCCTCGTCCGCCTCGCGGGCCAGTCCCTCGGCGTCGGCACACGCGCGGACATCGCCGACTACCACCGCCTCAAGGGCGAGCAGGTCGACGCGGTCATCGCGGACTCGGGCCTGGTCCCCGTGACGGTGGAGGGCTGGGGCAAACCGGCCTGGGCCGACCCGGCAGCCTTGGAGACGGCCCCGCGCGGCCGCCACCGTACGACGCTGCTGTCACCGTTCGACTCACTCATCTGGGAACGGGCCCGCACGGAGCGCATCTTCGGCTTCACCCACCGCCTGGAGGCGTACACACCCAAGCCGAAGCGGATCTACGGCTACTTCGCGATGCCGGTCCTGGCCGGCGGCCATCTCGTCGGCCGCGTGGACCCCGCCCGCGAGGGCCGCACCCTGGTCGCCAAGCAGGTCACTCTGGACGGCCCCAAGGCGGTCCCGGCGGTGGCCCAGGCCCTGGTGGAGGCCGCGAGCTGGGTGGACTGCACAAACGTACGCCTGGAACGAGTGGACGCCCCAGAGCTGCGCGACCCCCTGACCAGGGAGCTGTCGCGCGCCCTCGCGTAACCACGGACCAGGTCGACCGGCCTGGGCGCGGCTAGCGGATCTCCAGGATCTTCTCCCGCATCGCGTACACCACGGCCTCCATCCTGGAATGCAGCTGCAGCTTCTCCAGGATGTTGCGCACGTGGTTCTTCACCGTGTTCTCGGAGATGAACAACTGCTTGGCGATGTCCCGGTTGTTCATCCCGGTCGCGACGAGCTTGAGAACCTCCAGCTCACGATCGGTGAGCCGCGGCGCGGGCACCAGCCGCCGCTCATCGGTCCGCTGGATCATCGACTTGAACTCGGTGAGGAGTTTCGACGCCATCGAGGGGCTGATCTGCGACTGCCCGTCGGCCACCGCGCGGATGGCCGTGGCCACCTCGTCCGTGGAGATCTCCTTGAGGAGATAACCCGTGGCACCAGCCTTGATCGCGTCGTAGAGGTCGGCCTCCTCGTCGCTGATCGTCAGCATGATGATCTTCGCGCTGGGGGCGACCTCCTTGATGGAGGTGCACGCCTCGATGCCGCCACGCTTCGGCATGCGTACGTCCATCAGCACGATGTCGGGCAGCAGGTCGGCCGCCTTGTCGACCGCCTCCGCCCCGTCGCCCGCCTCACCGACGACCTGGATGTCCTCCTCGGCCGCGAGCACGATCTCCAGACCGCGGCGGAAGAGGGCGTGGTCGTCCACGACAAGGACCCTGATGGGCTCCTTGCGTGGGGAGCCCGCGTCCGGGCCCATGCCGACGACGCCGTCGTCGGCATCGTCGTCACGCATCGGTCCGAAGCTGTCCGCCATCGTTCCTCCCCCTGAAGGCCGTGGCCTGTGTTCCTGTGCCATCGCCAACCCAAGGCAACGGCCCACCGGTTGGAGCCGGTGCGGCCATGATTTCATGCCCGGACGACAGTGCGGTGACAGAGCGGGTTGCGAAGTGGTCGCACACCGGTGCCCCTGGGGGCGCACACGCGCTCCAGGGGCACCGACTCAGCTGTCACCGCGGAGGGTCAGCCGCCGAGCGCACCGCCCGGCGCATCCGCTCCGCCCTCGGCGACCATCGGGTCCGTGTTGAGGCGGATGACGCCGTAGTCGTACGCGTGCCGTCGGTAGACGACACTCGGTTCCTTCGTCTCCGAGTCGACGAACAGATAGAAGTCGTGCCCGACCAGCTCCATCTCGTAGAGCGCCTGGTCGAGCGTCGTCGGGGCAGCCACGTGGGTCTTCTCACGGACGACGAGAGGGCCTTCACCCATGACCTCGAGGGAGCCGATCCTCTTGGTCGGCACACTGTCGGGTTCCTCGTCGTGGACGACGCTGCCGTTGCCGTTCAGCGTCGCGGCACCCGGGACGTGGTCGGCGACCTCGGCGGCCGAGATCCTGCCGTTGCCACGGCGGGTATAGCGCTTGTCGTGCTGCTTGCGCAGCCGGGCTTCGAGCTTGTCCGCGGCCAGGTCGAGTGCTGCATACGGATCGCTCGCCGCTGCCTCCGCCCGGATCACCGGACCGCGGGAGCGGAGCGTGATCTCCACTCGGTCACAACGGTCGGCCTGTCGGGGGTTGGGCTCCTTGGACACCTCGACGTCGAGGCTGATCACCTTGCCATCGAGCTTCTGGATCTTCTCCAGCTTCAGCTTCTCGGCCACGTGCTTGCGGAACCTCTCGGGCACCTCGGTCTTGCGGCCCTTGACGACGATGTCCACGCAGAACTCCGTTCCCGGATAGCCCCGCTCCACTGGCGGAGCATCTCCCTTTTGCACCAGGTTCCGGTGAGCCCCGGAACCTCGGACTCGGTGACTTTCACCTCCTCCTCCCCCATGGGCAAGATCTCCACCCCACCGACGCGGGTGATTGCCAAAAACCCGCAGCACAGCATTGAGATGTTCGAGGTACGGCCATGCGCCATTGCCTCACAACCGAACATATCTCGCCCGGACGGATGTCGTCACCCTCTACCGCGACGTACCTCCGTTCAGGTGAATTGACCCTCTCATTACCTGCAACGATGCAAGTTCTCAGTCAGTTCCGGTTTATTTCGAACGAGTCTGGCGGTGCTGCGATCACAGCCGCGCAGATCGTGTCGCAGCCGGTGTCTCCGACTTCACCCGTCTCCGCCATTCGCGGGACCACTTCTGTCAGATCCGCCCTCTCGCCCCTTGCCTCCACGGCCCGTACGGCTGCCTCCACGGCCCGTACGGCCCGCGCGGCCTCCGTCAACGAGGCGCCCGTCGTCATCAGGTCGTCCACGAGCACGACCAGGCCGCCGCCCGCCAGCAGCCGGGCACCCCCGGCAGCCACCTCCAGGGCGCCCGCGAGATTGTCCAGCCGCTGCCGGGAGTTGAGCCCCGACTGGTCGGCCACGGCACGCCGCTGCCGCAGCACGCTCAGCACCCGGGCCGGCGTCCCCGTACGCCGCAGCTCACCCGCCGCCGCGAGCGCGATCCGCCGCGCCGGGTCGTGCCCCCGCGCCCGCACCGCCCACCGCGCCGACGGCACGGGAACGAGCAGCACGGGCCCTCGCTCGACTCCACCGGCAGCTCCCAGCGGCACCCGGCCGTTCCCCGACGGCAGCCACTCACCGCCGCCGAGCCGGTCGTCTTCGCGCCATGGCCGCTGTCCGCCGGCCCCGGCCCGGTCGCCCTCGCCCCACAGTTGCCCCTTCCCGAGCCTCAGCCGCCCCTCCGGAGCCGTGAGCCCTCCGTCCGCACCAGGACGTCGTACGTACCCCAGCCCCGCCCGCACAGCCCCCGCCAGGGCCACTCCGAGCGGCGCCGCGAGCGCCAGCGCGCCCCGTTCCTTGTGGGCGAGCAGCACGGCCCGTACCTCGTCCTCGTAGGGAGCCGCCGCGTGCACCACCGGCAGCCCGGGCGGCTCCGGCACCGGTCGCACCCGGCACGGTGCGGCCCCGGTCAGGGCGGCACGGCACTCAGGGCAGAGCACCGTGCGAGGCCTCCCGCAGCCTCCGCACTCGGCCGGCAGCACCAGATCGGTGAGGTCCTGCCACCACCCCCGCATGCCCACCACTGTGCCAACGCATGGGCCGCCCGGC
Organism: Streptomyces sp. NBC_00775; assembly: GCF_036347135.1. Lineage (NCBI taxonomy): Bacteria > Bacillati > Actinomycetota > Actinomycetes > Kitasatosporales > Streptomycetaceae > Streptomyces > Streptomyces sp. NBC_00775. The sequence goes on along the minus strand of NZ_CP108938.1, from coordinate 6,543,893 downwards.
CACCCCTGTGGATAACTCTGGACAACTCCCTGTTGATAACTGGTCACAGCCGTCCTCACGGCAGTCCCGCACCGGGCCCGCCAGCACAGGAGGCAGGCCGTCCCCGCCCCGGAAAGGCAAGTGGGCCCACCCCACAACAGGGGCGGGCCCACCAGGGAAAACCAGGGGAAACAGGGAAAACCAGCGACACGAGCAGGGCCTACCCCGGATAGACCGGCGCCGTCCCGTCCTTGTCCACCTTCTGCCACTGCTCCCCGGACGACAGCCGTACGATCCCGTCCTCGAGCGAGTGCGCCACCAGCGGCAGCCGCTCGTCCTCGGACGCGGCGATCTCCTTGACGCCCGTCAGCGCGGAAGGTGCGGTGCCCACCGGAGTGGAGCCGTCGACCTGGACGTACCGCATCTGCTGGACGCCCCCCTTCTCGCTTCCGACGACCACGAGCCGGTTGTCCCCGGCCCACGACATGGCCGTGACCTCCTCCAGCTGGGGTGCCACGGAACGCGGTTCGATGATCGAGACGGCGGGCCGCTCACCGGTCTGGGAGTCGCGCACGATGCGCCCGATCTGCAGCGACCTCTTGCCGTCCTTCTCGACGATCAGGGCGATCCGCACCCCGTCGGCGGCCACCCGCACGGCCTCGACACGCCCGTCGAGGTTCGGAGTCTGGACCACCAGCGGTTCGCCCGCGCCCTTCTGCAACAGAAGCAGCCGGGGGTTCTTCGGGTCACGGTCGGCCACCCACAGGTCGCCCTGCGCGTCCCAGCTGGGCGTCGTCAGCCGGTCGTCCGCCGTCTTGCCCTGGCTGTGCAGCACCGCTTCGCCGAGCGAGCCGCCCGACACCAGCGACCCGACGTACAGCGAACTCCCGTCGGCCGACACGCCGGCCGCGCTGCTCTCGTCCCGCGACACCGCGGCCGACCGCAGCTTCTTGTCGCCCTCCCCCAGCGCACCGGGCACCGGCTCGGGCTTCTTGTCACTGTTGGCGCTGGGCATCCGCACGAGCCGCTGATGGTCGTCGATGAAGTACTGGTACTCGGGACGCTGCCCCGTACCGTGCGCGGCGATGCTCTTGGCCTGGACCTCGGTGACCACGCACAGCTGCGAGCCGTCCGACTTCTGCAGCTCCACCTCGACCACGCCGGTGGGCGTCAGGTCCTGGAAGGTGTAGAGGAGTTGGGCCGCCATCTTGGTGCACTGGGACCGGCCGACGTGGTCCGCCTTCCGGTTCAGCGGCACGGTGACCCGGTTCCGGTCGTCGGGCGACAACGACTCGACGCCCTTCTTCAGCTCCGTCCCCGAGGGGAAACTCGACGTGACCACCGGGTCCAGCCAGCGTGTGGGCCCCTTCAGGAGCGCGCGGACGATCTGCGTCATCGGGTCCACCTGCTCGCGCACATAGACCGGATCGGCGACGGTCCCCAGCGGTGCGCCCGTCCCGGAGGTCACGTTCGACGCGTAGTAGTACTTGTTGACGGACACGTAGTTGCGCTGGAAGTCGGACTTGCCCATCACCACGCCCTGCGGCAGCCCGTCGATGCGCCACTGCTTGCTGTTCTTCAGCCGCGTGAGATGCACCGTCCTGTTGTACGAGCCGTCGTCCGGCGCGTACGCGTGCTGCGCGTCGACCGTGGCGACCTTGCCGCCGCTCAGCCGGTACAGGAAACCCTCGCCGGTGTCCTCCCCGGTCCCCGCGTGCGCCGGTTCGGGGTCCGGCGCGTCCGCGAGAACCGTCGTGGACCGGTCCGGATCCCACGTCTTGCGGGCGCCCGCCGTCAGGTACTTGCGCGCCGTCTCGTACTGCGGGTCGTCGCTGGTGAGCGCCTCCAGAAAGCCCTGCACGATCTCCGCGGACGAGGCGTCCTCACGCGGCGGCATGGCGAAGACGCGGACCTGTGAGTCCTGCCTCGGCGTGGACTCGACGTCGCGCAGATCCCCGCTGTCCGGCATCGAGGCGCACCCGGCCAGCAGCAGGGCACCGCAACCGACGTACGCCGCCAAGCGCACGGGACGTCTACGGCCGCGGCTCCCCTCGCGGTCAGCGCCCACGAAATGCCTCCCCTTGTCCAAGCTCCTCCGGCTCCCCGGCGTCCGTCCCGCGGCCTTCCACGGTCCGCTCCCCGCCCGCGCCGGACGCGTCGTCCGCCCGTCGTGCGGCCCCGGTGGGCCGTGGCACCACGCGCGCGCCGTTGCCCGGCAGAGCCGTCGGATCGGCTGTGGGCGACACCCCGGCCAGTCGCGGCCCGATGGGCACACGCGGCGGCATCGGAGGCGGCACAGCCCCTCCCACGGGCTGCTGCACCGGCACAGTGGCGAGCTTGCCACCGCCGCCGTCCGGCAAACCGGCGTCATTAAGTCCACGATTACGCCGTGAGTCCTTGGGCTCCAGGGGTATCGGCGACCCCCGCAGCGGCTCGTCCGCTGTCCGCGGCAGCGTCAGCCGGAACTGCGAACCGCCGCCGGGCTCGCCCCACGCCTGCAGCCAGCCGCCGTGCAGCCGCGCGTCCTCCAGGGCGATGGACAGCCCGAGGCCCGTGCCGCCGGTGGTACGCGCGCGTGCCGGGTCGGCCCGCCAGAAGCGGCTGAACACCCGCGTCGCCTCGCCGGGCTTGAGGCCCACGCCGTAGTCGCGCACGGCGACCGCGACCGCCCCGCCCGCCGCGGCGAGCTTGACCACCACGTCCTTGCCCTCGCCGTGCTCCACGGCGTTGACGACGAGATTGCGCAGCACCCGCTCCACCCGCCGGGCATCCGCCTCGGCGACCACCGGCTGCTGGTCACCGACGACGCGTATGTGCGTGCCCTTGCGCTCGGCGAGCGGCTCGGCCCCGCTGACCACCCGTCGTACGACTTCTCGGAGGTCTATCGCGTCGGCTTCCAGCGCCGCCGCGCCCGCGTCGAACCGGCTGATCTCCAGCAGGTCCGCGAGCAGCGACTCGAACCGGTCCAGCTGATCCGCCAGCAACTCCGCGGACCGCGCGGTCACCGGGTCGAAGTCCACTCGCGCGTCATGGATGACATCGGCAGCCATCCGCACGGTCGTCAGCGGCGTACGCAGCTCGTGCGACACATCGGACACGAACCGCCGCTGCATCCGCGACAGGTCCTCCAGCTGCTGGATCTTCAGCTGGAGGTTCTGCGCCATCTTGTTGAAGGCTTCGCCGAGCCGCGCGATGTCGTCCTCGCCGGTGACCTTCATACGTTCCTGGAGGCGTCCGGCGGACAGCCGCTCGGCGATCCCCGCAGCCATCCGCACGGGCGTGACGACCTGGCGCACCACGAGCCAGGCAATGGCCCCCAGCAGCACCACGACGAACAGTCCGGCGGTCGCGAGCGTCCCCTTGACCAGGCTCAGCGACTTCTCCTCCTGCGTCAGCGGGAAGAGGTAGTAGAGCTGGTACGGGTCTCCGTTGGGGTCGTTGACCTGCTTGCCGATGACCAGCGCCGGCTGCGAATCCCTGCCGTCCCGGTAGACGACACGGGTGTAGCTCTGAGCCGCCAGCGTGCTGCCGTCGATTCGGGCGCGCAGGTTCTGCGGCACGCTGACCGTCGGATCGACCTGGCCCGAGTAGCGCGGTGCGAGCCCGCCGCCGCCGTTGCCGTCTGCGGTCGAGCTGAGGGTCACCACGTCGAAGGCGCCCTGGCCACCGCTGGAGAGGGACTCCGCGAGGTCGCCCATCCACTGGCTGACGTTCTTGGACTGACGGCCGTCCGCGGTCGAGCCGTCGGCGCCGTTCGCCGTCGCGGCGGCGTCCGCCTTCTGTTTGGCCACCGAGAAACCACCCGTGGCCTGGCTCTGCGACGCCTTCACCTTGGCGTCCAGCAGTCCGTTGCGCACCTGCCCGATCACGACGAAGCCGAGCAGCAGCACCACACCCAGCGACATCAGCAGCGTCGTGACGACGATCTTGAGCTGGATGTTGCGCCGCCACAGCCGCATCACGGGCAGCAGCGGACGGCGCACCCAGCGCATGAACAGCCGAAGGACCGGGCTGCCCTGGACTCCGCCCTGGAGCAGCCCGCCCTCCATGAACCGTCCCCAGTGGGAGCCCGTCATCTTCCGGCCGACAGGCCGCCCCGAACGGACCCCCGGCTCACCGGGCGCCGAAGCGGCACTGTCCCGGGACATGTCAGCTCGGTCCGGCCTTGTAACCGACACCACGGACGGTCACCACGATCTCCGGCCGCTCCGGGTCCTTCTCGACCTTGGAGCGCAGCCGCTGGACATGCACGTTGACCAGGCGGGTGTCCGCCGCGTGGCGGTAGCCCCACACCTGCTCCAGCAGGACCTCACGCGTGAACACCTGCCACGGCTTGCGGGCCAGCGCGACCAGCAGGTCGAACTCCAGCGGCGTCAGCGCTATCGACTGCCCCTCCCGCTTCACAGAGTGACCGGCCACATCGATGACGAGGTCCCCGATGGCCAGCTGTTCGGGCGCCGGCTCCTCCGATCGGCGCAGCCGCGCCCTGATCCGTGCCACCAGCTCCTTTGGCTTGAACGGCTTCACGATGTAGTCGTCGGCACCCGACTCGAGGCCGACCACGACATCGACGGTGTCGCTCTTCGCCGTGAGCATCACGATCGGCACCCCGGACTCCGCCCTGATCAGGCGGCACACCTCGATACCGTCCCGGCCGGGAAGCATCAGGTCCAGGAGCACCAGATCGGGCTTGGTCTCACGGAAAGCGGCCAGCGCCTTGTCGCCGTCGGCTACGAAAGACGGCTCAAAACCTTCACCACGCAACACAATGCCGAGCATCTCGGCCAGTGCGGTGTCGTCATCGACGACAAGGACTCGTCCCTTCATAAACGACATCATCCCATTAACTAAATCGTTACCTGGCGTGACCTGTCACACAGCTCGGCAAGCGCCTCAGCCGTCACGGGCGACACGGCGCCCTCTTCGGTGACGATTGCCGTCACCAACTCCGGCGGCGTCACGTCGAACGCCGGGTTGTACGCCTGGGTCCCCAGGGGTGCCACCGGTATCCCGCCTCCCGCTTCTGCTCCCGCCGCCTGAGGTGTTGTGACCTCGGTCACTTCATGACCTGAGCGCTGTTCGACCTCGATGGACGCTCCGTCCGGGGTGTCCAGATCGACCGTCGTCACCGGCGCCACCACGATGAACGGCACATGGTGATACCGGGCCAGCACCGCGAGCGGATAGCTCCCCACCTTGTTCGCCACCGAACCGTCGGCCGCGATCCGATCGGCCCCGATCAGCACCGCGTCCACCTCCCCGGCCGCGAAGAGCGAGCCCGCCGCGTTGTCCGTGAGCAAGGTGTACGCCATTCCGTTGCGCGCCGCTTCGTAGGCCGTCAGGCGAGCACCTTGCAGCAACGGCCGCGTTTCGTCCACCCAGAGCCGCCGCAACTGCCCCGCCCGATGCGCCGCGAGCGCCACCGCGAAGGCCGTTCCTTCCCCGCCCGACACCAGCGCGCCGGTGTTGCAGTGCGTCAGAACCCGGTGTCCGCCGCCCGGCAGCAGCTCGTTGAGCAGCGCAAGCCCGTGCTCCGCCATCCGCGCGCTGGCCTCGGCGTCCTCCCGGTGCAGCGCCCGCGCCGCGGCGAGCGCCGCCTCCGCGGCCTGCTGCTGATCGCCGCCACCGGAGAGCGCGGCACCGTACGCCTCCCGCGCCCTGCGGACGCCGACAGCCAGGTTCACTGCGGTCGGCCGGGCACCGGCCAGCGCACGCGCGGCCTCGTCCACGTCGAAGCCGCGCGCGGCGGCGAGCGCGACGCCGTACGCCCCGGCGATGCCGAGCAGCGGCGCCCCGCGCACGGCGAGCGTGTGGATCGCCTCCACCAGCGCCAGCGCGTCCGTGCACACCAGCTCGACCTCTTCGGCGGGCAGCCGTGTCTGATCGAGAAGGACCAGCACGGGGCCTTCGGGTGGCTCGTCCCAGCGGATAGCCGGTATCTCCGTGCGCCCGCTGTCCTCGCGGGATTGCGCGTACTGATCAGCCATCCGCCCAGTCTGCCCCGTACCCGGCGGACAATTGAAGGTGCGCAGCCCATACTGCGGCCGGTCCCTTGCCGGGCGCACCGTGGCACGATGGCTGCCAACCTGCCGCCGCGACCGCGGACGGGCACCGTGAAGGAGCGACGATGAAAGACACTCCGGGCTGGGCCTCGCCCGGATCTGCCCCCTCCGACGGGCAGGAGCCGGACTCCTCCGGCGCCGCGCAGCCCACGGAGCAGCCCTCGGACCAGGGCGGCACGGACCAGCCGGAGCCGCCGTCGAAGTGGTCCAAGGAGCAGCCCCCGCCCGGTCAGTGGTCCGCTCCCAGCCCGCAGGGGCCCGGCCAGGCCCCGCCACCACCTCCGCCCGGCCCGGGCTGGGGCGGCCAGCCCCCCGGCGGCCCTGGCGGCCACGGAACCCAGGGCGGCGGTTACCCAGGCTGGGGAGGCCCCAGTCGCGGATACGGCGGCCCCACCGGTCCCGGCGGCTGGGGAGGCAACTGGGGTGGCCCGCCGCCCGCTGCCAAGCCCGGCGTCATCCCGCTCCGCCCGCTCGGCGTCGGCGAGATCCTCGACGGCGCGGTCTCCACGATGCGCACCTACTGGCGCACCGTCCTCGGCATCTCGCTGGCCGTCGCGGTCGTCACGGAGATCGCGGTCATCCTGCTCCAGGGCTTCGTCCTGGACGACAGTGCCAGCACGGACGCCCTCAACGACCCGAGCGCCACCGTCGGCGAGCTGAGCCGCGCCCTGGGCGACACCCTGCTGAGCTCCGGTGTCGTCCTGCTCATCACCCTGCTCGGCACCATCGTCGCGACGGCCCTGCTCACGTCCGTGACCAGCCGCGCGGTGCTCGGCAAGTCGGTGACCACAGCGGAGGCCTGGCGCGATGCCCGTCCTCAGCTGCCGAAACTGTTCGGGCTGACCTTCCTGCTGCCGCTCATCGCCGTCGCGGTCGTCGCCGTCGGCACTCTGCCCGGCGTACTCGCCGCGGTGGCCGGCGCCGGAGACGCGGGCATCACGCTCGCCGTCATCGGTGGACTCGGCGCGGGCGTCGCCGCGCTCTGGCTGATGATCCGCTTCTCGCTCGCCTCTCCCGCCCTGATGCTGGAGAAGCAGGGCATCCTGAAGGCGATGAGCCGCTCCGCGAAGCTCGTGCGCGGCTCCTGGTGGCGGGTCTTCGGCATTCAGCTGCTCGCCACGATCATCGCCAACATCGTGGCGTCGATCGTCGTCATCCCCTTCGCCTTCCTCGCCGCCGCCCTGAGCGGCGACGGCGTCACCGGCCTCCTCAGCGGCGCCAGCGGCAGCCTCGGCTGGACGTTCCTCATCGTCAGCGGCATCGGCTCGGTGATCGGATCCATGCTCACCTTCCCGATCACCGCCGGCGTCACCGTGCTCCTCTACATCGACCAGCGCATCCGCCGCGAGGCCCTCGACCTCGACCTGGCCCGCGCCGCCGGCGTCCAGGACTACGGCTCCGACACCCCCGGCACCACTCCGGGGAGCTGATGCGGTGAGCCCGGCGGGGGGAGTTCTCACAGCAGTACTGGCACTGCCGCACACCGGCGCCACAGCCGTCCTCGCGCTGCCGCGCGGCGACGAGCCACCGGTGACGACCCCGCGCGACCCCGCGCGGGAGGCGGCCAAGCGCGAGCTGTCCAAGCGGATGTACCACGAGAACGACCCCAGCCTGCTCCAGCGCGCCCTGAACGCCTTCTGGGACTGGGTCGGCAAGCTGTTCAGCGCCGCCTCCGCCGCAACACCCGGCGGAGCGCTCGGACTTGTCGTCATCCTGCTGGCCGTAGTCGCCGTCGTCGCCGCCCTGTGGTGGCGCCTGGGCACCCCGCGCCGCACACCCACGTCGTCCGCCGCGCTCTTCGACGACCGCCCCAAAAGCGCGGCCGAACACCGCGCGGCCGCCGAGGCGCACGCCGCCCAGGGCCACTGGAACCAGGCCGTCCAGGAACGCATGCGCGCCGTCGTCCGCTCCTTGGAAGAGCGCGCTCTCCTCGACCCGCGCCCCGGCCGCACGGCCGACGAGGCAGCCGCCGAAGCAAGCCGCACCCTGCCCGCCCACACGGACCGACTGCGCGCCGCGGCCCGGGACTTCGACGACGTCACATACGGCGGACGAGCCGCGGACTCGCACACGTACCACCGCCTCACCGAGCTCGACCGCGACCTGGAGCGCACCAAACCCGTACTCGCGAACAGCGCCCACAGCACGGCCCACAACGCCCGCCAGGGAGCCGCCTCATGACGACCGAGGCGACTGAGGCAACCGCGAAGACCGAGGCCACGCCCCTCACATCCACCTCGGCCTCGCCCACCGCCCGCCAGCTGTGGACCCGCGCCCGAGGAGTCGTACTCGCGCTCGTGATCCTGCTGGTGGCCGCCATCGCGATCGCCGCGATCCGCTCGGGCGCCCAGCACGGTCGCCTCGACCCGCGCTCCGCCGATCCCTACGGCAGCCGTGCCGTCGCCGAACTCCTCGCCGACCAGGGGGTCTCCACGCGCGTGGTCACCACCCTGGACGAGGCACGCGCCGCGGCCGGCTCCGAGACCACTCTCCTGATCGCCGCCCCCGACCTGCTGACCAGACGTCAGCAGACGCTCCTCCACACGGCGACCGAAAACTCCGACGGCCGGACGATCCTGATCTCCCCCGGATCGCCCTCCCTCGGTACGCTCGCCCCCGGAGTCACCGCCGACCCCGCGGTCAGCTTCGACTCGACGCTCTCCCCCGACTGCTCCCTGCCCGCCGCCACGCGAGCGGGCAGCGCCGACACCGGCGGCGTCCGCTACACCACCACCAACCTCGACGCCGACGCCTGCTACCTGAGCGACGGCCTGCCCACGCTCCTGCGTATCCCGGCGACCTCCGGGAGCGGCGACACCGTCGTGCTCGGCGCCCCCGACATCCTCTACAACGACCGCCTCGACGAGCAGGGCAACGCCTCGCTCGCCCTTCAACTGCTCGGTTCCCGCTCCCACTTGGTCTGGTACCTGCCCTCGCTCTCCGACACCTCGGCCACCGACGCGGGCGACCAGAGCTTCTTCGACCTGCTCCCCTCGGGCTGGCTCTGGGGCACGCTGCAGCTCTTCATCGCGGCAGCCCTGGCCGCCCTCTGGCGGGCACGCCGACTCGGCCCCCTCGTGCCCGAACGCCTCCCCGTCGCGATCCGCGCCTCCGAAACCGTCGAAGGCCGCGCCCGCCTCTACCGCAAGGCCAACGCCCGCGACCGCGCCGCGGCAGCCCTGCGCTCCACCACCCGCGCCCGCCTCGCCCCCCTCGTCGGCGTACCCCCCGCCCAGGCGCACGCGCCCGAGGCCCTGCTCCCCGCCCTGTCCGCCCACCTCCAAGGCGACGGCCAGGCCCTCCACAACCTCCTCTTCGGGCCGCCGCCCCGCGACGACGCGGCCCTCGTCTCCCTCGCCGACCAACTCGACGCCCTCGAAAGAGAGGTACGCCGTTCATGATGGACCCGACCACTGACAACGCCGGGTACGCCGGGGATCCGGGCACCGCCCGCTCCTCCCTGGAGGCCCTGCGCGCCGAGATCGCCAAAGCCGTGGTCGGCCAGGACCCCGCCGTGACCGGCCTAGTCGTCGCCCTCCTCTGCCGCGGACACGTTCTACTTGAAGGAGTCCCCGGAGTCGCCAAAACGTTGCTCGTCCGCGCCCTCGCATCCGCACTCGAACTCGACACCAAGCGCGTCCAGTTCACTCCGGACCTGATGCCCAGCGACGTCACCGGCTCCCTCGTCTACGACGCCCGCACTGCCGAGTTCTCCTTCCAGCCCGGCCCGGTCTTCACCAATCTCCTGCTGGCCGACGAGATCAACCGCACCCCTCCCAAGACCCAGTCGTCCCTCCTCGAAGCGATGGAAGAACGCCAGGTCACGGTCGACGGCACACCCCGCCTGCTCCCGGAGCCCTTCCTGGTCGCCGCGACCCAGAACCCGGTCGAGTACGAGGGAACGTATCCCCTCCCCGAGGCCCAACTGGACCGCTTCCTCCTCAAACTGACGATCCCTCTGCCCTCTCGCCAGGACGAGATCAGCGTCCTCACCCGCCACGCCGAGGGCTTCAACCCACGCGACCTGCGCGCCGCCGGCGTACGCCCCGTAGCGGGCCCCGCCGACCTCGAAGCCGCCCGCGCGGCCGTCGCCAAGACAGCGGTCTCCCCCGAAATCACCGGCTACGTAGTGGACATCTGCCGCGCCACCCGCGAGTCGCCGTCCCTCACCCTCGGCGTCTCCCCCCGAGGCGCCACGGCGCTCCTCGCCACGGCCCGCGCGTGGGCCTGGCTGACAGGCCGCGACTACGTCATCCCCGACGACGTAAAGGCCCTGGCCCTCCCCACACTCCGCCACCGCATCCAACTGCGCCCCGAGGCCGAGATGGAGGGCGTGACCGCCGACTCCGTCATCAACGCGATCCTCGCCCACGTCCCCGTCCCCCGCTGATGGCACTCACCGGACGCGCCGCCCTGCTCGCGGCCCTCGGCGCCCTCCCCGTCGGCATCTGGGAGCCGAGTTGGACGGGCATCCTCGCCGTGAACGCGCCCCTGGCCCTGGCCTGCGCCTGCGACGCCGCCCTGGCAGCACCCGTACGCCGCCTCGGCCTAACCCGCTCCGGCGACACCTCCGCACGCCTCGGCGAAACCGCCGACATCACCCTGACCGTCACCAACCCGTCCAGCCGCCTCCTCCGCGCCCACCTCCGCGACGCCTGGCCCCCGAGCAGTTGGGAACCCGGCACGGAAGTCGCCGCCTCCCGCCACCGCCTCACGGTCCCCGCCGGCGAGCGCCGACGCCTGACGACCCGCCTGCGCCCCACCCGCCGCGGCGACCGCCAGGCAGACCGCGTCACCATCCGCTCGTACGGCCCCCTCGGCCTCTTCTCCCGCCAGGGCAGCCACAAAGTCCCCTGGACGGTACGCGTGCTGCCGCCCTTCACCAGCCGGAAGCACCTCCCCTCCAAACTGGCCCGCCTGCGCGAACTCGACGGCCGCACCAGCGTGCTGACCCGCGGCGAGGGCACGGAATTCGACAGCCTTCGCGAGTACGTCCCCGGCGACGACACCCGCTCCATCGACTGGCGCGCAACCGCCCGTCAGACCACGGTCGCCGTGCGCACCTGGCGCCCCGAACGCGACCGCCACATCCTCCTCGTCCTCGACACCGGCCGTACCTCGGCGGGCCGCGTCGGCGACGCCCCCCGCCTCGACGCCTCCATGGACGCGGCCCTGCTCCTGGCAGCCCTGGCCTCCCGGGCCGGCGACCGCGTGGACCTCCTCGCCTACGACCGCCGAGTACGCGCCCTCGTCCAGGGCCGCGCGGCAGGCGAGGTCCTCCCGTCCCTGGTCAACGCGATGGCGACCCTGGAACCAGAACTCGTCGAAACGGACGCCCGCGGCCTCACCGCCACAGCACTTCGTACGGCCCCACGCCGCTCCTTGATCGTCCTGCTGACCAGCCTCGACGCGGCCCCCATCGAGGAGGGCCTGCTTCCCGTACTCCCCCTCCTCACTCAGCGCCATACGGTTCTGGTGGCATCGGTGGCCGATCCGCACATCGCGCGCATGGCGACGGCTCGGGGAAACACCGAGGCGGTGTACGAGGCGGCAGCCGCGGCCCAAGCCCAGACGGAGCGCCACCGCACGGCCGAACAACTTCAGCGCCACGGCGTCACGGTCGTCGACGCGACCCCGGACGAACTGGCACCGGTTCTCGCGGACGCGTATCTGGCGCTCAAGGCGGCGGGGCGACTGTAGACGCACATAAAAAAGGGGGCCTCTTGGACAAGAGGCCCCTAAATCAAATGATCCAGAACGCAGAAAACCCCCGTACCGTTTTCCCGGTACGGGGGTTTCTCTACAATTAGTTCGGCGGCGTCCTACTCTCCCACAGGGTCCCCCCTGCAGTACCATCGGCGCTGTGAGGCTTAGCTTCCGGGTTCGGAATGTAACCGGGCGTTTCCCTCACGCTATGACCACCGAAACACTATGAAACTGTCAACCGGAGCCGTGGCATAGCTACGACGGTTGTTCGTGGTTTCAGAACCAACACAGTGGACGCGAGCAACTGAGGACAAGCCCTCGGCCTATTAGTACCAGTCACCTCCACCCGTTACCGGGCTTCCAGATCTGGCCTATCAACCCAGTCGTCTACTGGGAGCCTTACCCTCTCAAGGAGGTGGGAATACTCATCTCGAAGCAGGCTTCCCGCTTAGATGCTTTCAGCGGTTATCCCTCCCGAACGTAGCCAACCAGCCATGCCCTTGGCAGGACAACTGGCACACCAGAGGTTCGTCCGTCCCGGTCCTCTCGTACTAGGGACAGCCCTTCTCAATATTCCTGCGCGCGCAGCGGATAGGGACCGAACTGTCTCACGACGTTCTAAACCCAGCTCGCGTACCGCTTTAATGGGCGAACAGCCCAACCCTTGGGACCGACTCCAGCCCCAGGATGCGACGAGCCGACATCGAGGTGCCAAACCATCCCGTCGATATGGACTCTTGGGGAAGATCAGCCTGTTATCCCCGGGGTACCTTTTATCCGTTGAGCGACGGCGCTTCCACAAGCCACCGCCGGATCACTAGTCCCGACTTTCGTCCCTGCTCGACCCGTCGGTCTCACAGTCAAGCTCCCTTGTGCACTTACACTCAACACCTGATTACCAACCAGGCTGAGGGAACCTTTGGGCGCCTCCGTTACTCTTTAGGAGGCAACCGCCCCAGTTAAACTACCCATCAGACACTGTCCCTGATCCGGATCACGGACCCAGGTTAGACATCCAGCACGACCAGACTGGTATTTCAACGACGACTCCACAAACACTGGCGTGCCTGCTTCAAAGTCTCCCAGCTATCCTACACAAGCCGAACCGAACACCAATATCAAACTGTAGTAAAGGTCCCGGGGTCTTTCCGTCCTGCTGCGCGAAACGAGCATCTTTACTCGTAGTGCAATTTCACCGGGCCTATGGTTGAGACAGTCGAGAAGTCGTTACGCCATTCGTGCAGGTCGGAACTTACCCGACAAGGAATTTCGCTACCTTAGGATGGTTATAGTTACCACCGCCGTTTACTGGCGCTTAAGTTCTCAGCTTCGCCACCCCGAAGAGTGACTAACCGGTCCCCTTAACGTTCCAGCACCGGGCAGGCGTCAGTCCGTATACATCGCCTTACGGCTTCGCACGGACCTGTGTTTTTAGTAAACAGTCGCTTCTCGCTGGTCTCTGCGGCCACCCCCAGCTCAGGAAGTAAATTCCCTCACCGGTGATGGCCCCCCTTCTCCCGAAGTTACGGGGGCATTTTGCCGAGTTCCTTAACCATAGTTCACCCGAACGCCTCGGTATTCTCTACCTGACCACCTGAGTCGGTTTAGGGTACGGGCCGCCATGAAACTCGCTAGAGGCTTTTCTCGACAGCATAGGATCATCCACTTCACCACAATCGGCTCGGCATCAGGTCTCAGCCTCATGTGCGACGGATTTGCCTATCGCACGGCCTACACCCTTACCCCGGGACAACCACCGCCCGGGATGGACTACCTTCCTGCGTCACCCCATCACTCACCTACTACAGGTCTGGTCCGTCGGCTCCACCACTCCCCTTTGCCCGAAGGCTCCGGGGCGGCTTCACGGACTTAGCATCGCCTGGTCCGATGTTTGACGCTTCACAGCGGGTACCGGAATATCAACCGGTTATCCATCGACTACGCCTGTCGGCCTCGCCTTAGGTCCCGACTTACCCTGGGCAGATCAGCTTGACCCAGGAACCCTTAGTCAATCGGCGCACACGTTTCTCACGTGTGTATCGCTACTCATGCCTGCATTCTCACTCGTGAACCGTCCACCACTGCCTTCCGGCGCGGCTTCACCCGGCACACGACGCTCCCCTACCCATCCATACGGGCGTTGGCCCTATTGTATGAATGACACGACTTCGGCGGTACGCTTGAGCCCCGCTACATTGTCGGCGCGGAATCACTAGACCAGTGAGCTATTACGCACTCTTTCAAGGGTGGCTGCTTCTAAGCCAACCTCCTGGTTGTCTCTGCGACTCCACATCCTTTCCCACTTAGCGTACGCTTAGGGGCCTTAGTCGATGCTCTGGGCTGTTTCCCTCTCGACCATGGAGCTTATCCCCCACAGTCTCACTGCCGCGCTCTCACTTACCGGCATTCGGAGTTTGGCTAAGGTCAGTAACCCGGTAGGGCCCATCGCCTATCCAGTGCTCTACCTCCGGCAAGAAACACACGACGCTGCACCTAAATGCATTTCGGGGAGAACCAGCTATCACGGAGTTTGATTGGCCTTTCACCCCTAACCACAGGTCATCCCCCAGGTTTTCAACCCTGGTGGGTTCGGTCCTCCACGACCTCTTACAGCCGCTTCAACCTGCCCATGGCTAGATCACTCCGCTTCGGGTCTTGAGCGCGCTACTAAATCGCCCTATTCGGACTCGCTTTCGCTACGGCTTCCCCACACGGGTTAACCTCGCAACACACCGCAAACTCGCAGGCTCATTCTTCAAAAGGCACGCAGTCACGACGCATTGAGTAAACTCAATGCGCGACGCTCCCACGGCTTGTAGGCACACGGTTTCAGGTACTATTTCACTCCGCTCCCGCGGTACTTTTCACCATTCCCTCACGGTACTATCCGCTATCGGTCACCAGGGAATATTTAGGCTTAGCGGGTGGTCCCGCCAGATTCACACGGGATTTCTCGGGCCCCGTGCTACTTGGGTGTCTCTCAAACGAGCCGCTGATGTTTCGACTACGGGGGTCTTACCCTCTACGCCGGACCTTTCGCATGTCCTTCGCCTACATCAACGGTTTCTGACTCGTCTCACAGCCGGCAGACTGTGAAAGAGAGATCCCACAACCCCACATGCGCAACCCCTGCCGGGTCTCACACGCATATGGTTTGGCCTCATCCAGTTTCGCTCGCCACTACTCCCGGAATCACGGTTGTTTTCTCTTCCTGCGGGTACTGAGATGTTTCACTTCCCCGCGTTCCCTCCACATACCCTATGTGTTCAGGTATGGGTGACAGCCCATGACGACTGCCGGGTTTCCCCATTCGGAAACCCCCGGATCAAAGCCTGGTTGACGGCTCCCCGGGGACTATCGTGGCCTCCCACGTCCTTCATCGGTTCCTGGTGCCAAGGCATCCACCGTGCGCCCTTAAAAACTTGGCCACAGATGCTCGCGTCCACTGTGCAGTTCTCAAACAACGACCAACCACCCATCACCCTGCCCTACTGGGTAAGTTCACTGGGGCCGGCACTGAAGGCAGCCGTATCGGCCGTACCTTCAGACACCCAACAGCGTGCCCGACACCCTCGCCACTCGTGATCAGCTTTCCACGCCCCGAAGGACAGTACTCACAGCCCGAGATGACTGACGGTGCCGAATAATCAACGTTCCACCCATGAGCAACCACCGTCGAACGTGTGCCGACGTAATGGCCCTGGACCACCGGGCAAGCCCGGCGGCCTAGATGCTCCTTAGAAAGGAGGTGATCCAGCCGCACCTTCCGGTACGGCTACCTTGTTACGACTTCGTCCCAATCGCCAGTCCCACCTTCGACAGCTCCCTCCCACAAGGGGTTGGGCCACCGGCTTCGGGTGTTACCGACTTTCGTGACGTGACGGGCGGTGTGTACAAGGCCCGGGAACGTATTCACCGCAGCAATGCTGATCTGCGATTACTAGCAACTCCGACTTCATGGGGTCGAGTTGCAGACCCCAATCCGAACTGAGACAGGCTTTTTGAGATTCGCTCCGCCTCGCGGCTTCGCAGCTCTTTGTACCTGCCATTGTAGCACGTGTGCAGCCCAAGACATAAGGGGCATGATGACTTGACGTCGTCCCCACCTTCCTCCGAGTTGACCCCGGCAGTCTCCTGTGAGTCCCCATCACCCCGAAGGGCATGCTGGCAACACAGAACAAGGGTTGCGCTCGTTGCGGGACTTAACCCAACATCTCACGACACGAGCTGACGACAGCCATGCACCACCTGTACACCGACCACAAGGGGGCGACCATCTCTGGCCGTTTCCGGTGTATGTCAAGCCTTGGTAAGGTTCTTCGCGTTGCGTCGAATTAAGCCACATGCTCCGCTGCTTGTGCGGGCCCCCGTCAATTCCTTTGAGTTTTAGCCTTGCGGCCGTACTCCCCAGGCGGGGAACTTAATGCGTTAGCTGCGGCACCGACGACGTGGAATGTCGCCAACACCTAGTTCCCACCGTTTACGGCGTGGACTACCAGGGTATCTAATCCTGTTCGCTCCCCACGCTTTCGCTCCTCAGCGTCAGTAATGGCCCAGAGATCCGCCTTCGCCACCGGTGTTCCTCCTGATATCTGCGCATTTCACCGCTACACCAGGAATTCCGATCTCCCCTACCACACTCTAGCTAGCCCGTATCGAATGCAGACCCGGGGTTAAGCCCCGGGCTTTCACACCCGACGTGACAAGCCGCCTACGAGCTCTTTACGCCCAATAATTCCGGACAACGCTTGCGCCCTACGTATTACCGCGGCTGCTGGCACGTAGTTAGCCGGCGCTTCTTCTGCAGGTACCGTCACTTTCGCTTCTTCCCTGCTGAAAGAGGTTTACAACCCGAAGGCCGTCATCCCTCACGCGGCGTCGCTGCATCAGGCTTTCGCCCATTGTGCAATATTCCCCACTGCTGCCTCCCGTAGGAGTCTGGGCCGTGTCTCAGTCCCAGTGTGGCCGGTCGCCCTCTCAGGCCGGCTACCCGTCGTCGCCTTGGTGAGCCACTACCTCACCAACAAGCTGATAGGCCGCGGGCTCATCCTTCACCGCCGGAGCTTTTAACCCCCACCCATGCGGGCAGGAGTGTTATCCGGTATTAGACCCCGTTTCCAGGGCTTGTCCCAGAGTGAAGGGCAGATTGCCCACGTGTTACTCACCCGTTCGCCACTAATCCACCCCGAAGGGCTTCATCGTTCGACTTGCATGTGTTAAGCACGCCGCCAGCGTTCGTCCTGAGCCAGGATCAAACTCTCCGTGAATGTTTACCCGTAATCGGGTGGACACCACGAGAGCGGAACCAAGGAGAGGAATAATCCCCTCGGTTCACAGCGTCCTCGCTGTGCGCCTACCAGGCAGTGCCCGGCAGGACTTTTTCAAAGGAACCTCGTCCCAGCCGATCGGCCGGAGACGGGGTATCAACATATCTGGCGTTGATTTTTGGCACGCTGTTGAGTTCTCAAGGAACGGACGCTTCCTTTGTACTCACCCTCTCGGGCTTTCCTCCGGGCGCTTCCCTTCGGTCTTGCTTTGTTCTTGTTTCGTTCTTGCGTTTCCGACTCTATCAGACCGTTTCCGGTCCGATTTCCCTCGGTGCTTTCCAGGTTTCCGCTTTCGCGTTTCCCTTTCCGGCGGTTCCGACTTTATCAGAAGTCTTGGGCCGGATTGACCGGCATCCATTTCTGAAACATCGGGAGTGGCTTCTCCGCAATCGAAGTGTCGATTGTTTCGGGAAGCAGGTAGACACTAACCTGTGCCACCGGACATGTCCAGTTCTAGGCAACTGTTCGAATCTACCTCCCCACCAGCTCCGTGTCAACGGCTCTTGTGGGGCGAAGAGGAGACTAGCAGGTCAGCGGGTGTGCACGCACATCAGGCAGCCGTCGGGAGCGTGGCGCTTCGCTCGGGCTCGTCGACGTCACCCGTGTCGCCGGCGCGTGCCGCGCGACCGCCCAGGACATAGACGTACGCGAGAAAGGCCAGTTCAGCCGCGATTCCGATGCCGATACGGGCCCAGGTGGGGAGACCGGACGGCGTGACAAAGCCTTCGATGGCGCCCGAGACGAAGAGGATCAGTGCCAGGCCTATCGCCATGCCCAGCGCGGCGCGGCCCTCTTCGGCGAGCGCCGTGCGGCGGGAACGCGGGCCCGGGTCAATCACTGTCCAGCCCAGTCGCAGACCTGTGCCGGCGGCGACGAAGACGGCGGTCAGTTCCAGAAGCCCGTGCGGGAGGACGAGCCCCAGGAAGGTGTCGAGGCGGCCGGCCGAGGACATCAGGCCGATGCCGACGCCCAGGTTGAGCATGTTCTGGAAGAGGATCCAGAGGACCGGAATGCCCAGGAAGACGCCCAGGACCAGGCACATCGCGGCGGCCTGGGCGTTGTTCGTCCACACCTGGGCCGCGAAAGAGGCGGCGGGGTGGCTGGAGTAGTACGTCTCGTACTGGCCACCGGGGCGAGTGAGGTCCCGCAGTTCGCTGGGGGCCGCGATCGAGGACTGGACCTCGGGGTGCGTGCCGATCCACCAGCCCAGGAGAGTCGCTATGACGGTGGAGAGAAGCGCCGTGGGCACCCACCAGTGGCGTGAGCGGTAGACCGCTGCCGGGAAACCGTGCGTCAGGAAGCGGGTGACATCGCGCCAGGAGGCACGGCGGGTGCCTGTCACTGCACTACGCGCGCGTGCCACGAGTTGGCTGAGACGGCCGGTGAGCTGGGGGTCCGGGGCGCTGGACTGGATCAGGGAGAGGTGAGTGGCGGTGCGTTGGTACAGGGCGACGAGTTCGTCGGCCTCGGCTCCGGTGAGACGGCGCTGGCGACGCAGCAGGGCGTCGAGCCTGTCCCACTCGGCGCGGTGGGCGGAGACGAAGACGTCGAGGTCCATCGGTTTGCCTGCTCCTCGGCTGCTCGTCGGCTGCTCGTCGTGGATGTCAGCTTGTCCTACTGCGGCGCGATGCGCCCTCAGCTTGGCAGACTGGCCGTTCACGGGGCAGGCCAGGGAAGGACGGCGAGCGTGAGTGAGCTAGTGACGGGCGAGGCGGTGGCGCTGGAGCTGCGCCCCGCGAAGCTGCCGAGCCGAGCGCTGGCCGTGCTGCTGGACTTGGCCCTGGCCATGGCCGTCTATGTCGTCGTGACCATCGGTCTGGTGGCGTCAACGGCCGCCCTGGACGACGCGGCGCAGCTCGCGGTGTCCATCGCCAGTTTCATTCTCGTGCTGGTGGGCGGGCCGATCGCGGTGGAGACGCTCAGTCACGGCCGCTCGCTCGGGAAGCTGGCGTGCGGGCTGCGGGTGGTGCGGGACGACGGTGGGCCGATCCGGTTCCGGCATGCGCTGGTGCGCGGCGCTGTCGGTGTGGTCGAGATTCTGATGACGTTCGGGATCGTCGCGTGCATCGCCTCGCTGGTGTCGGCCCGGGGGCGGCGGCTCGGTGACGTGTTCGCGGGGACTCTCGTCGTGCGGGAGAGGATTCCGGTCGGCCATACGGCCTTCGTGCCTCCGCCGCCGCCCTGGTTGGCGGGGCGGTTCTCGGGGCTTGACCTGTCCGCGGTGCCCGACGGGTTGTGGCTGGCCATCCGCCAGTACCTGACACGGATGCAACAGTTGGATCCGCAGGTCGGCGGCGCTATGGCGGAACGGCTCGCCCAGGATCTCGCGGCCCGTACGGGGGCTCCGGCGCCGCAGGGGGTTCCGCCGGCCGCGTATCTGGCGGCCGTGGTGCAGGAGCGGCAGGCGCGGGAGGTCCGGCAGGCGCATGGAGGTGGGGCGGCCGGGATCTCTCGCCCCGGCCCTGGTGGATATCCGGTCGCTGTGCCGAGCCCGGCCGGACCGGCGGCGCATCCGTCAGGCGCACAGCCCTACGGCTACCCGTCTGCTCCCTCGGCGGTTCCGGGAGCGGCGTCGCAGCACGTGCCGCAAGCGCCGCCGCGACCCACCGCTCCGCAGGCCGACCAGGTCGATCGCCCCGCGACCGGCTTCGTGCCGCCCGCGTAGTCAGCCGTCGCGGCCCGTCCGCGCAACCAGCCGTCATGGCGCCGGCGGGTCGAGACGTCGTCGTCAGGCGAATACCGACGGCGGCGATTCGAGGTGTTCGAGCTCGATGCCGGGCGCCGCCAGCACCACGTCTCCGGAGATGTGCACGGCGTGCTGCTCCCCCGTGTCCAGCGCTGTGACCTGGTATTCGTCCACGGCCAGAGGGCCGTTGTCAGTGGCGTGTGTTTCTCTCGAGATCAAGGCCCAGGACTGGTCGAGGGTGCGCGGGGCGAGGACTGGGTCGGTGAAGGCGACGAGGCGTACGCGGGTCGCGGCGGCGGAGGGGGTGAGGCGAAGGAGACGGGCGGTGGCGATGAGGAACGCGGGGGACGTTCCGGTGAAGGCGTGGGCCTGGACATTGCCTTCGGTGGCCTCCGTGCCGGTGGGGTCGGTGCGGACCCAGGTCACGCCGTCGAGCGCGGCGCCGCGGACCTGCCAGCTCGCGGCGTGCAGTTCGAGTCGGATGGGGCGGCCGAGTTCGTCGAGGGTGAGGTCGACGGAGCCGGAGTGGTCGCCGGAGGGGGTGGTGAGTTGGGAGACGTAGCGCCAGCCGGAGGGGCCGGGCGCGCAGTGGAAGTGCTCTTCAGCGAGGGGGGTGTGATCGTGCGGATCATGGAGCGAATAACGGCCGCGGGGCATGGGCGTTCAGGTCCTCATCGGGGACAGGCCCCCGCCACGAGAGCGGGGGCCTGCTGACATCCGTACGCCGAGCGGTGGTACCGCTGCTCGGCGGGGTGCTCAGTAGCGGTAGTGGTCCGACTTGTACGGGCCGTCGACCTCTACGCCGATGTACGAGGCCTGCTCGGGGCGCAGCGTCGTCAGCTTCACGCCGAGCGAGTCGAGGTGGAGGCGGGCGACCTTCTCGTCCAGGTGCTTGGGCAGCACGTAGACGTCGGTCGGGTACTCCTCGGGCTTCGTGAACAGCTCGATCTGGGCCAGGGTCTGGTCCGCGAACGAGTTGGACATCACGAAGGAGGGGTGACCGGTGGCGTTGCCCAGGTTCAGCAGGCGGCCCTCCGACAGCACGATGAGCACCTTGCCGTCGGGGAACTTCCAGGTGTGGACCTGCGGCTTGACCTCGTCCTTGACGATGCCCGGGATCTTCGCGAGGCCGGCCATGTCGATCTCGTTGTCGAAGTGACCGATGTTGCCGACGATCGCCTGGTGCTTCATCTTGGCCATGTCCGCGGCCATGATGATGTCCTTGTTGCCGGTCGTGGTGACGAAGATGTCGGCCTTGTCGATGACCTCGTCGAGCGTCGTGACCTGGTAGCCGTCCATCGCCGCCTGCAGCGCGCAGATCGGGTCGATCTCGGTGATGATCACGCGGGCGCCCTGGCCGCGCAGGGACTCCGCGCAGCCCTTGCCCACGTCGCCGTAGCCGCAGACGACGGCGGTCTTGCCGCCGATCAGGACGTCGGTGGCGCGGTTGATGCCGTCGATCAGGGAGTGGCGGCAGCCGTACTTGTTGTCGAACTTCGACTTCGTCACGGCGTCGTTCACGTTGATCGCCGGGAACAGCAGGGTGCCGTCGCGGTGCATCTCGTAGAGACGGTGGACGCCGGTCGTGGTCTCCTCGGTCACGCCGCGGATCTCCGAGGCGAGCTGGGTCCACTTCTGGGAGCCGTCGGTGATGGTGCGGTTCAGGAGTTCGAGGATGACGCGGTGCTCGTCGGACTCGGCGGTGTCGACCGAGGGGACCTTGCCGTCCTTCTCGTACTCGACGCCCTTGTGGACGAGGAGAGTGGCGTCACCGCCGTCGTCCAGGATCATGTTCGGGCCGCCGGTGGGGGTGTTCGGCCAGGTCAGCGCCTGCTCCGTGCACCACCAGTACTCCTCCAGGGTCTCGCCCTTCCAGGCGAAGACCGGGACGCCCTGCGGGTTGTCGGGCGTGCCGTTCGGGCCGACCGCGATGGCGGCGGCGGCGTGGTCCTGGGTGGAGAAGATGTTGCAGGAGGCCCAGCGGACCTCGGCGCCCAGGGCGGCCAGGGTCTCGATGAGTACGGCGGTCTGCACCGTCATGTGCAGGGAGCCGGTGACGCGGGCGCCCGCGAGGGGCTGCGCCTCGGCGTACTCCTTGCGGATCGACATCAGGCCGGGCATCTCGTGCTCGGCGAGGGTGATCTCCTTGCGGCCGAACTCGGCCAGGGAGAGGTCGGCGACCTTGAAGTCCTGTCGGTTGTCGACAGTCGTCATGGCGAGCTGCTCCTCGGGGTCGGGATTGGGGCGAGGTGGATACGGCTGTCTGCGCGGCGGCGGGCATACACATGCCCGAGCTGGGCACGGAGGTGCCCGGCAGGGCACAGGTGTGCCTGGTGCGCGCAGCGCAGTCCGTCGGAGGCCCTCTCTCCCTCGGCCGGTCCGCGGTGGGACCGCCCGACCGCCATCAGCAGCGACGTCTGGCTAAGTCACCAAGCTACACCGGTGGACCCGGCCGTCCCCAGTCCGCCTTCGGACACAGCGGGGTCCCGCGCGCATGGATCAGGCCGATGACGGGAGGTCCTCGGGATCAGGACGGATGCGGTGACCGCGCCGGTCGTCGGGTTCGCGCGGTCCGGCGAGGGCATCGAGTGGGGTGCGCGCGACGGGGCCAAGCAGGTGTTCACGATCTCCGTGCCGGAGGCGGCCGCGGGCGGCGAGCATCTGCGGATCCTGGCGATGTTGTCGCGGAATGTGGATGGACCCCGGGTTCCGGGAGCGGCTGCCTGAGGCGGCGGACGAGGGCGCGATCCTCGGCCTGCTGGACGAGCTTCATTGAGCGGCCGGCCCCGTGGACGCGAGGCCGGGGCCCCTCGCCGTACGTTCACAGGAAACCGCTAGCCTCTGCGCGCGCGGGAGTGCCGTGCGGGGAGGGGTTGGGGATGCGCAGGGGGCGAGGGCTGGCGGTCACGGCGTGGGTGCTGGGGCCGTTCGGTTTGGTGTTGCTGCTCGGGTCCTTGATGTATGCGCGCAGCGCCTATACGACGGCCACGGTGCGGAGCGGGAGCATGACGCCCACATATGCGGTCGGTGAGCGGCTGTTCGTCGAGCGCGTCGGCGGGGAGCGGATACGGCGTGGTGACGTGGTGCTGTTCTCCGCGCCGGATCGGTACGGATCGGCGGGAAGTGTCATACAGCGCGTCATCGGGGTCGGTGGCGACCGCGTGGCGTGCTGCGGGGGTGAGGGAGCGAACGAGCGGATCACCGTCAACGGGAAGCCGCTCGACGAGCCGTATCTGCAGGACGGTGTCGTCGACGAAGTGCACAGGCAGTACGACCCGTACGACGTCACGGTGCCCGAAGGGCGGCTGTTCCTGCTCGGCGATCACCGCCTGAACGCGAGGGACTCCCGGTACTTCCTCGACGACCACGGCGGGACGGTGCCCGTCGGCGCGGTGCAGGGTCGGGTGGTCGGCCATCGTGCGGTGCCCATCGCGCTTGCGGTGACCGGGATGCTCGGGGTGCCGATCGCGCTCGCCGGGGTCGGCTTCGGGATCGCCGCCTTTGTCGTACGACGCCGGAGCCGGGCGGTGCCGCCGACGCCGCCGTGGGCCGTGCAGCAGGTGTGAACGACGGTTGGGGCCCGCCCGGACGACTCCGGGCGGGCCCCAACCGCGTACAGGCAAGGTGACATCAGTGCTCGGGTGCCGGGGACGGTCCCCCGGGCGTCGCCTCGCGGTCCGGGCCCTTGGCCGCCTCCGCCTCGCTGTAGATGTCCGGCTCGAGGTAGATCACGCGGGCGATAGGGACTGCGGTGCGGATGCGGGACTCGGCGGCGTTGATCGCGGAGGCGACCTCGGCGGCGGTGTCGTCGTGCTGGACGGCGATCTTGGCGGCGATCAGGAGCTCCTCCGGGCCGAGGTGGAGCGTGCGCATGTGGATGATGCCGGTAACCGTGTGGCCGTCGACGATGGCGTCCTCGATCTTCTTGACGTCATCGGTGCCCGCGGCCTCGCCGAGGAGGAGGGACTTGGTCTCGGCGGCCAGGACCAGGGCGATCAGGATGAGCAGGACGCCGATGCAGACCGTGCCGATGCCGTCCCAGACGCCGTCGCCGGTGAGCAGGGCCAGGCCGACGCCGCCGAGCGCGAGGACCAGACCGATCAGCGCGCCGAAGTCCTCCAGGAGGACGACCGGCAGCTCGGGGGCCTTGGCGCGGCGGATGAACTGTGCCCAGGACAGCGTGCCGCGCAGTTCGTTGGACTCCTTGATGGCCGTGCGGAAGGAGAAGCCCTCGGCGATGATCGCGAACACCAGGACGCCCACCGGCCAGTACCAGTGCTCGATCTCGTGCGGGTGCTTGATCTTCTCGTAGCCCTCGTAGACGGCGAACATGCCGCCGACCGAGAAGAGGACGATCGAGACGAGGAAGGCGTAGATGTAGCGCTCGCGGCCGTAGCCGAAGGGGTGCTGCGGGGTCGCCTCGCGCTGGGCCTTCTTGCCGCCGATCAGGAGCAGGGCCTGGTTGCCGGAGTCGGCGAGCGAGTGGACGCCCTCGGCGAGCATCGAGGACGAGCCGCTGAAGGCGAACGCCGCGAACTTCGATACCGCGATCGCGAGGTTGGCGCCGAGTGCCGCCACGATCGCTTTGGTGCCGCCTGAAGCGCTCATGTGCTCCTGCTGTCCCTTCGTACGCCGTCAGGGCTTTGCCTGCCTTTTGCCCGTGGGCCATTGTTGCAGCCCGCTCGGACAACGGCGCCTCAGGTCACCACAGTCGTCCCGTCAGGCCACCACTGTCGCGCGGAAGATCGTGCCATTCCCGAGCACTTCGGCCTTTTCGCCCGCCGGTACGAAGACCGACTGGCCGGGAGTCAGCGTGCTGCCGTCCGCGCGTACGGAACCCGCCGTGCAGAGCAGGATCTGCGGGGTCTCGCGCGTGAGATCGCGCGGGGCGGCGCCCTCCGCCAGGACGTACCGGGACAGGCGGAACTCGTCGATGGGGGTCGCGTAGACCTCCTCGCCGTCGGGGGACGCCTCCGGGCGCAGGACGCCGGGGTCGCTCGCCTCGAAGTGGACGACGCGCAGGAGTTCGGGGACGTCCACGTGCTTGGGGGTCAGGCCGCAGCGCAGGACGTTGTCGGAGTTGGCCATGATCTCGACGCCGAGGCCGTTCAAGTACGCGTGCGGGACTCCGGCGCCGAGGAACAGGGCCTCTCCGGGCTGCAGTTGGACGTAGTTGAGGAGCATCGCGGCGAGGACACCGGGGTCGCCCGGGTAGTGGTGGGCGATATCGGCGTACGGGGCGTAGTCGCCGCCGAGGCGGGCGCAGGCGGCCGCGGCCTCGGTGACCGTGCGGGACATGTCCTCGGGGTCCGCGCTCAGCACGGCCGTCAGGATCTCGCGCAGCGCCGCGTCCTGCGGGTGGGCGTGCAGCAGGTCGACGTACGGCTTGAGGGAGTCGACGTCCAGGCCCGCGAGGAGTTCGGCGGCCTCGTCGGGCGCGCGGAAGCCGCACAGACCGTCGAACTCGGTGAGGGCGCAGATCAGTTCGGGCTTGTGGTTGGCGTCCTTGTAGTTGCGGTGCGGGGCGTCGATCGGGATGCCGCGGCTCTCCTCGTCCTCGTAACCCTCTCTCGCCTGCTCCAGGTTGGGGTGCACCTGGAGGGAGAGGGGGCCGCCCGCGGCGAGGATCTTCAGCAGGAACGGCAGGCGGGGGCCGAATTTGGCGACGGCCGCGCGGCCGAGTTCCTTCCCGGGGTCCTCGGCGATGACCTCGTTCAGCGGACCGCGCGCGGTGCGCGAGGGCGCGCCCGGATGGGCGCCCATCCACATCTCCGCCTGCGGTTCACCGGTCGGCTCCGCGCCGAGCAGTCGCGGGATGGCAGTCGTCGAACCCCAGGCGTAGGGGCGGATGGTGTTGTCGAGGCGATCCATACGAGTCTCTACGGTTCCTTCTGCGTACGTCGCGGGGGCTCGCCCCGGCACGCGGGTCCCTCGGGGAAGGCGTGGACCTTCCTCCGCGTGCGGTGGGCCTTCCTCCGCGTACGAAGGTCAGGGTGTCGGAGTCAAGATCAGGCGCCCGAAGCAAGCGCCAGGTAAACGGCGGCGAAATCCGTGATGGCGATCAGTTCGGCGAGGGTCTCCAGCTCGCCGCCCTCCTCGGGTTCGAGCTCGCTGATCGCGGTGTCGTGGCTGAGGGCGAGCTCGCGGGCGCCGGGCGCCGCGCTGATTCCGCCGATCGGGCGGTCGCGGAGCAGCACCACGCGCGCGTGCAGGGCCTGTGCCTCCGTGACGCGGTCGCGGAAGAAGTCGTCGGGGTCGGCACCGGCGGCGAGTGCGCCCGCGAGCAGCACGCTGTGCGAGGCGAGCGCCTCGGGGAGTTCGGCGGTGAGCGCGGGGCGGCCCGCGAGCTCGGCGAGCGCGGCGGTGAAACGGCGGCCCGCGGGGCCCGCGGAGGTGCCCTCCGTCCAGATCACCGGGAGCGCCTCGGCCAGCTCGACGGCGAGCGTCTTGGCGGGGTTGCTGTAGGTCGCGATGGCCGGACCGCAGCGCTCGGCGATGTGGTCGAGGCGGTCGGCGACCTTCTGGAGAGCCTCGGGCGGGGCCGAGACCAGACCCGTGCGGTCGAGGAGGGCGAGCAGCGGGGTGAGCAGCGCCCACAGGACACCGGGCGCGGAGGCGGCCAGGGGTTCGTCGTGCTCGTACGGGGCGGTCGCCATCGGCACGAAGAGGCCGTGCGCGCCGTCCACCCACCCGGCGAGGGGGGAGCCGGCCGGGGCCACCGCGGCGACGGTGGAGCCGCGACGGTAGGCCGACTCGACCAGGAGTTCGAGTCCCGGTTCGCTGCCGTCGGGTGTGGCGACCAGGAGGAGGTCTACGGGGCCCGCCCAGCCGGGCAGCTCCCAGCGCAGGGCGCCTGCGGCGGGGGCGACCCCGGTGGGGGTGAGCCGGGTGAGGGGGCAGCTCGCTCCGGCGAGGGTGCCGAGCAGTTCGGCGACGCCGGTGGCGGCCATGCCGGGGCCCGCGATCAGGACGGCGCGCGGGCGGCCGTCCGGCTTCAGCTCGGGGATTCCGGCCTCGGTGGCGTGCCGGACCGCGGTGCGGACCCGGGCGCCGGCCTCGGCGGCGCCGCGGAGTAGCGCGCGGCGGTCGGCGCGGGTGAGTGCGTCGGGGTCGTCGAGCAGCGATTCGTCGAGCATGGGGTCGGGAGCCTCCGATCGCCGGGGGTCGCTTTCGCGCTGACGCGTGTGTCGTTACGCGTGTGTCGCCGAGGGGTCGCTTACGCGGGGCGGCGGGCCTCGTCGACGAGGAGTACGGGGATGCCGTCCCGGACGGGGTAGGCGAGGCCGCAGTCTGCTCCCGTGCAGATCAGCTCGGTGTCCTGCTCCTTGAGCGGGGCGTGACAGGCCGGGCAGGCGAGGATCTCCAGGAGGCCGGCTTCGAGCGGCATGGGGTGTCCTTTCGAACGGGTGGATGCGGCCTGGTCAGGGTACCGCTGTGGGGGCCTGGGTGCCGGGGCGCGGCGCTGGCTTGTGGGGTGGGCTCGGGGGTGCTTGTGGGTTTTCGCCCCCGCGGCCCCTACCCGTCCCATCCCGTTCCTGGGGGCTGCGCCCCCAGACCTCCGCTAAAAGATTGCGCCGTTCCCCGCGCCCCTGAATGCGTCTGCGGGACGGTGGGGGTTGCTCGCGCAGTTCCCCGCGCCCCTAAAAGCAGGGGGTTGCGCCCCGGGTGCTTTTAGGGGCGCGGGGAACTGCGCGACCAACCCCCACCCATCCGCACCCAAAGAACCGGCCTACGGATGGGACGGGTAGGGGCGGCGGGGGCGAAGAACCTCGCGGCTCGTGCCGTCTCAGGCTCGGATGGTTTCCAGTACTTCGTCGCGGATCTTCGCCATCGTCGGCTCGTCCTTCGCTTCGGCGTTGAGGCGGAGGAGGGGTTCGGTGTTGGAGGGGCGGACGTTGAACCACCAGTCGGCGGCGGTGACGGTGAGGCCGTCGAGTTCGTCGAGGGTGATGCCGTCGCGGCCCTGGTACGCGGCCTTGATGGCGGCGAGGCGGCCGGCCTGGTCGTCGACGGTGGAGTTGATCTCGCCGGAGCCGACGTAGCGGTCGTACTCGGCGACGAGCTGGGAGAGCGGGCCGTCCTGGCCGCCGAGAGCGGCGAGGACGTGCAGGGCGGCCAGCATGCCCGTGTCGGCGTTCCAGAAGTCACGGAAGTAGTAGTGCGCGGAGTGCTCGCCGCCGAAGATCGCGCCGGAGCGGGCCATCTCGGCCTTGATGAAGGAGTGGCCGACGCGGGTGCGGACCGGGGTGCCGCCCTGCTCGCGGACGACCTCCGGGACCGACCAGGAGGTGATCAGGTTGTGGATGACCGTGCCCTTGCCGCCGTTCTTCGCCAGCTCGCGGGAGGCGACCAGGGCGGTGATCGCGGACGGGGAGACCGGGTCGCCGTGCTGGTCGACGACGAAGCAGCGGTCCGCGTCACCGTCGAAGGCGATGCCCAGGTCGGCGCCCTCCTCGGGCACGCGCTTCTGGAGGTCCACGATGTTCGCCGGGTCGAGCGGGTTGGCCTCGTGGTTGGGGAACGTGCCGTCCAGCTCGAAGTACATCGGGACGAGGTCCAGGGGCAGGCCGGCGAAGACGGTGGGGACCGTGTGTCCGCCCATGCCGTTGCCCGCGTCGACCACGACCTTCAGGGGGCGGATCGAGGTCAGGTCGACGAGTGCGCGGAGGTACGCCGCGTAATCCTCCAACGTGTCCCGCTGCGTGATCGTTCCCGGCGTCGCGTCGAAGGCCGGGGCCCCCGAGTCGAGCCAGGACTCGACGAGTTCGCGGATCTCGGAGAGGCCGGTGTCCTGGCCGACCGGGGCGGCGCCCGCCCGGCACATCTTGATGCCGTTGTACTGGGCGGGGTTGTGCGAGGCCGTGAACATGGCGCCCGGGAGACCGAACGCGCCCGACGCGTAGTACAGCTGGTCCGTCGAGCACAGGCCGATCTCGGTCACGTCGACACCACGGGCCGCCGCTCCACGCGCGAAGGCACGGGACAGGCCGGGCGACGAGGGGCGCATGTCGTGCCCGATCACGATCGCGTCCGCTCCGGTCACCTGGACGAAGGCCGCGCCGAACAGCTCGGCCATGGGCTCGTCCCACTGGTCCGGGACCACACCTCGTACGTCGTACGCCTTCACGAGCTGCGACAGATCAGCAGTCACGGCCAACCCTCCAGAAGTCCACATCGGTCGCCCCAAACTACCCGTCGCCGCTGACACTCCGCCGTGCGGCCGCCGAGTGGACGCGCATCCGTGACCTGCGCACCTGCGTCCGTCACCTGGGGGAAACCCGCCCGTCTCAGGGGAGCATCCAACCGAGCACCGGTGAACTCTGTCCCACCACGATCAGGCACATGATCAGCAGCAGCCCGGCGCTCCACGGCAGCACCTTGCGCAGCAGGTCGCCCTCGCGGCCCGCGAGCCCGACCGCCGCGCACGCGATGGTCAGGTTCTGCGGCGAGATCATCTTGCCGAGCACACCGCCCGAACTGTTGGCGGCGGCGAGCAGTTCGGGAGACAGTCCCGACTCGCGGGCCGCGCTCACCTGGAGGGCACCGAAAAGGGCGTTCGCCGAGGTGTCGGAGCCGGAGACGGCCACCCCGAACCAGCCCAGAACGGGTGACAGGAAGGCGAGCCCGGCCCCGGCCGCCGCCACAAAGTGGCCGATCGTGGCGGCCTGTCCGGAGAGGTTCATGACGTAGGCGAGGGCCAGCACGGACGTCACGGTGAGGATGGCGAACCTCAACTCGTGGACCGTCGCCGCCCATTCCCTGACGGCCACGCGCGCGTGCACCCCGAGTACGGCGGCCGTGCACAGTCCGGCGAGCAGCACGAGGGTGCCGCCGGTCGACACGATCGGCCAGGTGAAGACGTTCCCGCCGACCGGCTTCCCGTCCGGGTTGACGACGTCCAGGAAGGGCCAGTCGTACGTCCGGGTCGCCTGCGCCAGCCAGTCCTTCACGGCCGGGATCTGCGCGATCGAGAAGATGGCGACGATCAGCGCGTAGGGGGCGTAGGCCCGCACGACTTCGGCGCGCGGGTCCTCCTCGTCCAGGTCCTCGCTGCGTACGCCGGTCAGGACCGCCGCTCGTACGGACTCGGTGGCGGGCACGCGTGCGTGCGGTACGGCGACCAGGGCGGCCGCTCCCGCCAAGGAGGCGCCGATGTCGGCGAGTTGCGCGGAGACGTAGTTCGAGGCGGCGAACTGGGCGGCGGCGAAGGCGACTCCGCACGCCAGGGCGGGCACCCAGGTCTCCCGCAGCCCGCGTCGGCCGTCGACCAGACCGACCAGCAGCAGGGGCACGACGAGGGCCAGCAGCGGGGTCTGACGGCCCACTACGGAGGCGACGGAATCCAGTGGCAGGCCGGTGACTTGGGCGAGCGTCACGACCGGTGTGCCCATCGCGCCGAACGCGACCGGCGCGGTGTTGGCGACCAGCGCGACCACCGCCGCGCGCACCGGGTCGAAGCCGAGCGCGACCAGCATCACCGAGCAGATCGCGACGGGCGCGCCGAAGCCCGCGAGGGCTTCCAGGAGCGCGCCGAAGCAGAAGGCGACCACGAGTGCCTGGATGCGTGGGTCGTCGGACAGTCGCCCGAACGAGCGGCGCAGGATGTCGAAGTGCCGGGTGCGGACGGTCATCCGGTACACCCACAGGGCGTTGACGACGATCCACAGGATGGGGAAGAGGCCGAAAACGGCGCCCTGGGCGGCGCTGGAGAGCGTCTGGCCGACCGGCATGCCGTACGCGAGCCAGGCGACCAGGGAGGCCGCCAGAAGGCCGATGAGCCCGGCCCGGTGTGCCTTCATGCGGACGCCGCCGAGCAGGACCAGCACGACGGCCAGGGGCAGGACGGCGACGAGGGCGGACAGGCCGAGCGAGTCGGCGACGGGTTCCAGTTCCTGGACGTACACGGGCGCCTCCCCGGATTCCGTGATGCGGAAAGCGATTTCTCACGGCAAACGGAATAGTCGTGTCCGCGACAACTTCACGTCAATGGGTGTGCGTCAGCCAGTGAGATCGGGCGTACAGGGCAGAGGCGCACGCGGAGACGAGGGGCGCCCGGAGAAGGGGCGCACGCCGGGACGGGGAACACCCGGAAGGAAGAGGCGCACAAAGGGAAGAGGGGCGTGCGGAAAGGGCGCGCGGAGAAGCGGGGGCGCTCAGTTGTCCGGCGAGCGCAGCACCCGCAGGTGGCCGCGGCGCGCGACCTCCATCGGGTCCGCCGAGCGCGCGCTCGCACCGCCACCGGCCTCCGCGGCGCGCCGCTGCGGACGTGCCGCCTCGCGCACCGCGTTGGCAAGCGCTTCCAGATCGTCACCACTGGGACGCGAGGGACCGGAGGAGTCGGCGAGCCGGACGACCTCCCAGCCGCGCGGCGCGGTGAGGCGCTCGGAGTGCTCGGCGCACAGGTCGTAGCAGTGGGGTTCGGCGTAGGTGGCGAGCGGGCCGAGGACCGCGGTCGAGTCGGCGTAGACGTACGTCAGCGTCGCGACGGCGGGACGGCCGCAAGCGGTTCGCGAACAGCGACGTACAGGGCTCACGACGTTGGACGGTACCGCACTCTTGAGCGGGCCGCGACGACTCTCCCCCAGGTCACCCCACCGTGTCGTGCTGTGAGACGGCCCACACGGACCTTCGCACATCCCGCCCTGACCTGGGGCGACATCAGGTGCCGGGATGCCGAACAGACCTGAATCCGGTCACCACTTGGCGCAAACCATGTCAATTGCCATGTGAGCGACGGTCTTGGAGGGATGCGGAATCGAGCCCAACCTTGGCCGGAATGGTCATCGAGCGACATCCGGCGTGATCACCGGACTTCGCGTCCCACTCCGCCCACGGTCCGCCCACGGTCCGCGGGCAGCCGCGTGGGGGTCGGGCACACGGGCCTTCCTGGGACTACGCTTCGCCAGTGATGGACAACCCCGTACCGCCCCGCGCCGCCGCACCCGGGCCCCGCCGTCGTGACCGCCATGGCAGGGGCATGCGTGGCCCCGTCGCGCCACCCCAGGTGCCGCTCGCCGCGAGCCGCGCCGAGGTGTTCGCGGACCTGGTGCAGGACTCCGTGGAGCGGCTGGAGCGGCGCTGGCCGCAGCTCGCCGACATCGACTTCCTGGTCCTCGAAGTGCCCCGTCTGGAAGGCTCCGGCGACGGCTGGAGCGACGAGGCGGTGCCTCTGGGCGGCACGATTCCGGCACACGAGGGCCGCCCCGCGCGCGTGGTCGTCTACCGCCGCCCGGTCGAGATCCGCACCAAGGGCCGCGACGAGCGCGCCGCCCTGGTGCACGAGGTCGTCGTGGAGCAGGTCGCGGAACTGCTGGGGCTGACACCGGAGACGGTGGATCCGCGGTACGGCGAGGACTGACACCCATACGGGGCGAACTGACACCCGTACGAGTACTACGACTTCACGGAACGCGCGCGTGCGGGGTGCTGCGAGAGTTTCCGGCACGCACGTGTGCGGGGCGAAAACTCTCGCAAGCACCCCGCACGCGCGCGTGGAGCCCGTTTTCTCCGGCCGGCCCTACTTCAGCAGCACCGAGAGATCCTGATCGGCCGCCGGTACCGCGACCGTTCCGCGGTCGTCCGGGAGGGTCTGGACCGTGAAGCCGGGGACGCCCTCCTCGGTGACGGCGAGCATCCGGGAGGCGTAGACGGGGCCTCCGGAGACCGGTTCGACCGTGAGCGCGTACGTCCCCTTGAGGCCGGCCGGGACCGGTGCCTCGACGTTCTGGGTCGTGCCGGCCTTGATCGTGAACGTCTTCGTCACGGCCGTACCGCCACCGCTGCCCGCGGACGCGGTGACCTTGACCTGAGCAGCGCGACCGGGGGCGGCCAGGGCGAGCGTGGTGCCCTTGGAGCTGTTGTCCGCGACCGTCGCGCGCGTGCCGACCTGGCTGGTGGCGGGGATGAAAGCGGTCTCCTGCTTGGCGCCCGTGCCGCGGACGACCCGCAGGGCGGCGACGACCGGAACCGACGTGCCGGTCGGCGTCAGCACCAGGGAGCCCGCTTCGCCCCGTGTGACGTCACCGAGGTCGATCGCGGCGGTCATGCCGGCCTTCACGTGCAGCGTCTCGTGCCCCGCGGGCGTGATCAGCCCCGAAGGGGTGGCGAGGCGCACCTTCAGGTCGGCGTCGGTGTCGCCGGGCACGAAGGCGACCAGGCGCACGGAGGTGGCGTCCTTGGGGATGCCCGGCAGGACGAGGCTGCGCGCGGGGTCGGTGGAGGCGGCCAGCCAGTCGCCGCCGAGCTTGTCGTCCAGGGCCTGCACGGTGGCTCCGACGCGGCCGCTGCGGACCGTCACGTGCACCGTGAGGTTGGTCTGCGCGTCGTCGGTGAGCGTGTTCAGCAGGATCGGCTCGCTGGCGTGGGGCTGGACCGTGATCCCGTCGCCCACCGTGGACTTGAGGGCACCGTCCTTGCCGTACAGCTCGATGTCGACGACGGCGGCCGAGTCGTCGGGGTTGGTCAGGTGCACGTAGTCGGTGCGGTCGGCGGCGGTGCTGGCGCCCGGGAACCAGAACTCGGTGTCCGGGGCGGTGCAGTTGGTGCCGAGCAGACCGCGCCCGGTGCCCGCGGCGACCTCGGTGGTCTCCTGGACGGTCCAGCCCGGCGCGAACCTGCCCTCGGCGGTGCCGACGAGGGCGGGCGCCTCGGCGCCCGAGCTGTCGCCGGTGGCCGGCTTGCCGGGCTCCTTGGGTGTCACAACCGGCTTGTCGGCACTCTTGCCGCTCTTCTTGCCGCCGGCCGCGCCCGCCGACTCCTCGGTAGCCGACTGGAGTTCGGCCTTGCCGCTGTCACCGGTGCCCTTCGAGACGGGCGTGAAGGACGTGTACGCGGTGTCCGCGATGTCGGAGGTGCTGGGCTGCGGGCAGAGCAGGCTGGTGCGCTCCACGGGCAGTTGGGCGGCCGTCCTGGCGGTGCTCGCGTCGCCGGAGGCGGCCGGTGCGCTGAGCGCGGCGAATCCGGTGACGGCGGCGAGCGCGGTCGCGCCGGCGATCAGGGACAGGGTGGTGCGGTTCACTGCTGGCTCCCGTCGGGGCGCTCACTGTCGGTGCCGTGCGGCGGCTGCGCGGGCATCGGGGGCTGCGCCGGGTCGTACGCCGGGTCGTAGCCCTGGCCCGCCGCGTCGTAGCCCTGGCCGCCGTACGTCTGGTCGTACGACGTGGTGCCCCCGTAGGCGTACGGGTCGTACTGGCCGCTCTGGTAGGGGTCCGCCTGGTACGGCTGCTCGTAGGTGCCCGCCGGGTACTGCTGCTGGCCCTGGTACTGCTCGCCGCCGTAGGTGCCGTAGTCGGCGCCCGCGTAGCTCGGTGTGTCCCACTCGCCGTACGCCTGCTGTTGCGGGACGGCGGCCGGGACCTCCTCCTCCGGAGGAGGAAGGGTGTCGGCGCCCTCGGTGGGCTCGGCGTTCTCGGCGGCCTGCTCGGCCTCCGCCTCGGCCTGGGCGCGCAGACGGCGGGCGCGGCGGCCCTCGCCCGTGACGTCCTGGGCGGGGACGGCCTGCTCCTCGGGGAGGTCGTCGTCGACGTCCCGGCGCCGCCCGGGCAGGGCGAGCACCACGAGGACGACGGCGAGCGCGCCCTGCGCCCACAGCCAGGCGGTGTGGCTCACCGGAGCGTCGAAGGTGACGTCCAACGTGCCGCCGGTGGTGGGCAGTTCGAAGCCCTGCGCCCAGCCGTCGACCGTGGTGCGGGTGAGCGGCTTTCCGTCCAGGGTCGCCGTCCAGCCCTCGTTGGCCGTGTCGGCGAGGCGCAGGACGCGGCCGTCGGCTCCGGCGGGGATGGTCGTGTGCAGTTCGACGGGTCCGGCCGCGATGGACGTCGCGTCGCCGGACTTGGGGACGATCGCGGCGCGCGAGACCTGCCGGTCGACGCGCCACAGGGCGCTGCCGTCCTGCTGGCTGAGCCGGGTCAGGCCCGGTGTGGCGTCCAGGACGCGGCTCATCTCGCGGGGCGCGCCCTTGCGGACGAGGACATAGCGCACGGCGAAGCCGCCGAGTTCGTCGGCCTGGTCGGCGCCGGAGCCGGCCACGAGGTTGGCGACGACCTTGTCGAGCTTCTTGTTCGCGCCGTCCGCCGCCGCGAGTTCGGCGTCGCCGAGGCGGGCGCCGGAGCCGCGCACGAGGGTGTAGCCGACCTTGGCGGCCGAGCGGCTGTCGAGGACGAGGGTGCGGGCCTGGTCGCGCGTGCCGCTCTCCTCGGCGACGAACGCGGGCACCTGCACCGGGTCGCGGCGCTCCACGGGCCCGTCGGCGCCCCCGATGATCCACCCGGCGGCGACGAGCAGCGGCCCCGCCGCGCAGGCGAAGGCGATGAGCGCGGCCACCGGCTGGCGCCAGCCGAAGCTCTGCTCGGCCACACGCGCGCGTGCCCCGTCGGCGCCGACCGCGGCGGCGGCAAGGAGCCCGAGGCCGTAGACGAGGGTCGCGGGCCCGGCCCAGGTGGAGCTGTTGGACAGCACGGCGAAGACGAGCGCGACCAGGGCGGCAGCCCAGGCGACCCACACCGACTGCTGTCGCCCGCCGCGCAGCAGGGCGGCCAGCGCGGCCAGCACGATGCCGAACAGCATCAGCCCGCTGACGGTCCCGGGGCCGCCGGGGCTGGCGCCGAGCAGGTCGAGCGCGGAGGCCGCGCTGTCGCCGTACTCCAGACCGGCTTCCTTGAAGAAGCCGAACGGGAGCAGCGTCAGCGACCAGGGGGCGAGGATCAGCAGCGGGGTGCCGAGCTGGGCCAGGAAACGCAACCCGTAGGCGACGATCTCGTTCCTGCGCACTACGAGGAGTGCGATGCCAAGGACCAGCGCGATGGGCCACACGATCGGCGTGAACGCCGTGGTGAACGTCAGCAGCAGGGCGTAGGCCCAGGTGGCGCGCCAGCTGCCGCGCGCCCCGGAGGAGTGCGTCAGCCCGCTCGCGGCCATGCCCGCGCGCGCGATGAGCGGCAGCAGGATCGCGAGGACGGCGGTGCCGATACGGCCGCCCGCGAGCGCGCCGGTGGCGGCGGGCAGGAAGGCGTACGCCACGGACGCCCAGGCGCGCAGCAGGCGCGACTCGACGAGGGGGCGCGAGGCGAAGTACGCGGCGAAGCCGGCGAGCGGCACGGAGGCCACCAGGAGCACGGTGACCGCGAGCCCGGTGGAGCCGAGGAGCAGCGAGGACAGCAGCGCGACGAGCGCGAGGTAGGGCGGCGCGGACTGGGTGCCGCCCGCGCCCACCGGATGCCAGCCGTCGAGGTAGCGCGACCACAGCTCGGAGGAGTCCGCGGGCGCGGGCAGCAGCGCGCCGCCCGCGAGCGCCCCGCTGCCGAGCAGTTGGCGGCAGGCCAGGAGCGAGACGAACAGCAGCACCAGGAAGAGCATCGGACCGGGGTTGCGGGCGACCCGCTTGAGCCGCGCGAACTGCTCGATCTCCAGGAAGTCCGCGTCGTCGCCGCCCGGTCCGGACTCGACCGCGCTGCCGTGCCGTCCGGCACCGGCCGTGGCCTCGGGGTCGGAGCTGCCCCCGAAGTTGCTCGCGACCTGTTCGACGGTGGCCCGTACGGTCGCGCCGGGCGGCGGGAACAGCGCCCGCAGCTCGCCCTTGTCGATCTGGGGCCGGCCGCGCCTGCGGCGGCCCGCGATGATCCGCTCCGGGCGCAGCAGGGTGCCCAGGAGACCGCGGATCTCGTCGACCGCCTGTCCAGGGACCTTGCCGACGAGATACGCGACCGTGCGCAGCAGGGTGCCCAGGACCAGGCGGATCAGGATCCAGGGCAGCTGCGCGGTACGGGCGTTGACGAGGAGGGTGTAGACGGCGCCCGCCTTGTCGACCTTGTGCGGGGACGCGGAGGTGCGGCCCACGCAGTCGACGGTGCGGCGCTCGCGGGAGGCCGCCTCGGCGTGCCGTACGACCGCTTCGGGGGCGACGAGGACGCGGTGGCCCGCGGTCTGGGCGCGCCAGCACAGGTCGACGTCGTCGCGCATCAGCGGCAGTCGGCGGTCGAAGCCGCCGAGTTCCTCGAAGACATCGCGCCGGATCAGCATTCCGGCGGTGGAGACGGACAGCACGGGGTGGACGTGGTCGTGCTGGCCCTGGTCCTGTTCGCGGCGGTCCAGACCCGTCCAGCGGCGGCCGGAGTTGGCGATGGTGACGCCGACTTCGAGCAGCTGACGGCGGTCGTACCAGCCGCGGAGCTTGGGGCCCACGACGGCGACTTCCTGGCCGACCTCCCGCTCGTTCTCCACGACCCGCAGCATCTGTGCCAGGGCGTCCGGCTCGGGGGCACTGTCGTCGTGCAGCAGCCACAGCCACTGCTCGGGCTCGCCGTGCGGGAGGTCCGGCATGTCGTACGCGTCGTCGCGCCACGTGCGCGTGACCGGGTCCCAGCCGCTGGGGCGCTTCAGGTAGGGCAAGTCGTCCGGGGTGAGCACACTGGCGCTGCGGGTGGCCTCTTCGACGGCCTGGCCGAAACCGGTGCGGCGGGCGAGATGCAGCACACGGTCGGCGCCGAGGGCGTCGGTGAGCAGCTGGGCGGAGTCGTCCGCGCTGCCGGTGTCGGCCGCCACCGCGTTCTGCACGGGGCGCTCCTGGCCGAGCAGCCCGGCGAGCGCCTCGGGCAGCCAGCGGGCGCCGTCGTGGGAGACGAGCACCGCGGTCACCACGTGGCGCGGGAACTCAGGGGTGGCGGCGGCGTCTTGATGGGCTGCCGAATGGCTGTGCACGGACATCGAGGTACGGGCCCCGGTTCGATGGACTGCGGTGGACGTCTGTGTCCGGCGGGGACAGCGGGACGTCTCGGACGAGGGCCCACACTAACGGCTGGGCAAGACGGCGGCCCGCCGCCTGTGGATAACCCACCTGCGACGGGCCGTTCGTTACGTAGGAGTGTGTGCCGTTTGGTCAGGGGCACACACACGCGCGCGTACGACTGTTCTCAGTACCGCTTCGTATGTTCTCAGTACGCTTCGTACCGCTTCTTTCAGACGGCTGCCTTCTTCAGGCGACGCCGCTCACGCTCGGACAGACCACCCCAGATGCCGAACCGCTCGTCGTTGGCGAGCGCGTATTCGAGGCACTCGGAGCGGACCTCACAGGCGAGGCAGACCTTCTTGGCCTCGCGGGTGGATCCGCCCTTCTCGGGGAAGAAGGACTCGGGGTCGGTCTGGGCGCACAGCGCGCGCTCCTGCCAGCCGAGTTCCTCGTCCGCGTCGTCGACCAGCAGTTGCTGCACCAGCTCGGTCATGTGCGCCCCTCGTCTGTCTTTCGCGTCCCCGTGATGCTGCCGTCACCGATTTCGGTTGAACGACACGAGTGAAATTACAAGTGTGCCGATCCGGGCCAGTCAAGCCGAGATCTGCTATTGGGCCCCTTATTCACTCTGCGGAACCAAGGCTATGCGGAAAGTGTTCAAATCGGCATAAACCCTGACAGCCCAAGGAGTCCCGGTCGGGCGCCCGGCCCCTTCACAGGGGAGGACGCCCAGGAGTTCGATCTCGTTCCGACGCGGACCCTGAAGCGAACCGGATCACATTTCGATCACGGGGTCGCAGTGAGGTTTGTGCGCCCGGTTGTGCGCCATGTGTCCGGGGCGGCTCCTGAACAAACCTTTCGCCTGTCAGATGAACCGGATGAGGTGAAACATCTCCCACATAGCGGACATGAAGTTGACAGTGGGAGTGTGAACCGGGGACCTTATGGGCATGCTCGCGAACTTGGCACTCACCTCGACCCGCACCGCCGGGTCCCACGGTGCTGCCCGCGCTCGCTGTAGCTGTTGTTGCTGTTCCAGCTGTTGAGCCTCACCGCGCTCCGGCTGCCTCGCCGCCACTGAGGCGAATCCCCGCCCCCTTCCAGGGCGAACGCCCACACCAGGGCACCCCTCCCGTTCGTAACCCGGACGGAAATGGTCCGCGACACCCCAGCACTCTCCCGCCGAGGAACCACCGCACCCCATGAACAGCGACAACGACCTCCAGATCGCCGGCGACATCCTCGAAGTACCGCACCTGCTCCAGCCGCCGCGCGAGCACCCCGGCACCGTGGCCGAGTTCGTCGGCCTCGCCCGCTCCATCGCCGCCGACCGCTCCCAGTGGGAGCACCTCGTCCAGTACGACGCGACCTCGCGCTGGTACCACCGGCTGCGCACCGGCCCCGGCTACGAGGTGTGGCTGCTCTCCTGGGTGCCCGGGCAGGGCAGCGGGCTGCACGACCACGGCGGCTCCTCCGGCGTACTGACGGTCCTGGACGGCGCGCTGACCGAGCGCACGGAGCGCGGCACGCGCGCGTTGAGCGCCGGATCGCAGCGGGTGTTCGCGCCCGGCTACATCCACGAGGTCGTCAACGACTCCCTCGAACCGGCCGTGAGCCTGCACGTTTATTACCCGGGTCTTACCGAGATGCCGATGCACGCCGCGCAGTGCGCCGTCGCCGAGGTCTCGTGACCGCGTGACGCGTTGTCGTACCCGCCTGCAAGACTGAGTCTCATGCGCATTGTGGTTCTGGCAGGCGGTATCGGTGGTGCCCGGTTCCTGCGTGGTCTCCAGCGGGCCGTGCCGGACGCGGACATCACGGTCATCGGCAACACCGGCGACGACATCCACCTCTTCGGGCTGAAGGTCTGCCCGGACCTCGACACGGTGATGTACACGCTCGGCGGCGGCATCAACGAGGAGCAGGGCTGGGGTCGGGCCGAGGAGACCTTCCATCTGAAGGAGGAGCTCGCGGCGTACGGGGTCGGGCCTGAGTGGTTCGGGCTCGGCGACCGCGACTTCGCGACGCACATCGTGCGGACGCAGATGCTGGGCGCGGGCTATCCGCTCAGCGCCGTCACCGAGGCGCTGTGCGACCGGTGGAAGCCGGGCGTCCGGCTCATCCCCATGTCCGACGACCGCGTCGAGACGCATGTCGCCGTCACGCTGCCCGCCGACGGCTCCGGCTCCGGCTCCGGCGAGCGCAAGGTCGTCCACTTCCAGGAGTACTGGGTGCGGCTGCGGGCCTCCGTCCCGGCCGAGGCGATCGTGCCGGTCGGCGCCGAGCAGGCCAAGCCCGCGCCCGGGGTGCTCGAAGCCATCGCCGAGGCGGACGTCGTGCTCTTCCCGCCGTCCAACCCCGTCGTGTCCGTCGGCACCATCCTCGCCGTGCCCGGCATCCGCGAGGCCATCGCCGACGCGGGCGTGCCCGTGGTCGGCCTCTCCCCCATCGTCGGGGACGCGCCGGTGCGCGGCATGGCCGACAAGGTGCTCGCCGCGGTGGGCGTCGAGTCCACGGCCGCGGCGGTCGCCGAGCACTACGGCTCGGGGCTCCTCGACGGCTGGCTCGTCGACACGGTGGACGCTTCCGCCGTGGAGCGTGTGGAGGCGGCCGGAATCCGGTGCCGGGCCGTGCCCCTGATGATGGCCGACCTCGACGCGACGGCGCAGATGGCGCGTGAGGCGCTGGCACTGGCGGAGGAGGTACGGGCGTCTTGAGCGGACAGGGTGATGCCACGGGCTATCGGGTCTGGGCGTTGGACGGGCTTCCTGAGGTTCGTCAGGGCGACGACCTCGCGAAGCTCATCGCCGCGACCGAGCCCGGGCTCGTCGACGGGGACGTACTCCTCGTCACCTCCAAGATCGTGTCCAAGGCTGAGGGGCGGATCGTCGAGGCCGTCGACCGTGAGGCCGCCATCGACGCCGAGACCGTGCGGGTCGTGGCGCGGCGCGGGACCCTGCGGATCGTGGAGAACCGGCAGGGGCTCGTCATGGCCGCCGCCGGTGTCGATGCCTCCAACACCCCCGCCGGGACCGTGCTGTTGCTGCCCGAGGACCCCGACGCGTCGGCGCGGGCGATCCGGGAAGGGCTGCGGGACACACTCGGGGTCGAGGTCGGTGTCGTGATCACCGACACCTTCGGGCGGCCCTGGCGCACCGGGCTCACCGATGTCGCCATCGGCGCCGCGGGCGTACACGTACTCGACGATCTGCGCGGCGGCACGGACGCGTACGGCAATCCGCTGAGCGCGACCGTCGTCGCCACCGCCGACGAGCTCGCCTCCGCCGGTGACCTGGTCAAAGGCAAGGCCTCCGGGCTGCCCGTCGCCGTCGTGCGCGGGCTGCCGCACGTGGTGGCCGAGGACGACGGCGAAGGGGCGCGGGCGATGGTGCGCGGCGCGCACGACGACATGTTCCGGCTGGGCACCTCGGAAGCAGTACGGGAGGCGGTGACCCAGCGGCGTACCGTACGGGCGTTCACCGACGAGCCCGTCGACCCCGGTGCCGTACGGCGGGCGGTCGCCGCGGCGGTGACCGCTCCGGCGCCGCATCACACCACTCCATGGCGGTTCGTCCTCCTTGAGTCGCAGGAGTCCCGGACGCGGCTGCTCGACGCCATGCGGGACGCGTGGATCGCGGATCTGCGGGGGGATGAGAAGAGCGAGGAATCCATCGCCAAGCGGGTGCGACGGGGGGACGTGCTGCGCAACGCGCCGTACCTCGTGGTGCCGTGCCTGGTGATGGACGGGTCCCATATGTACGGCGACGTACGCCGGGACGGGGCCGAGCGCGAGATGTTCGTGGTCGCCGCCGGTGCGGGGGTGCAGAACTTCCTGGTCGCGCTGGCCGGGGAGCGGCTCGGCTCCGCGTGGGTGTCGTCGACGATGTTCTGCCGGGATGTCGTACGGGAGGCGCTGGGGCTGCCGGAGGGTTGGGATCCGATGGGGGCCGTCGCCGTGGGGCATGCCGCGGAGGCGCCGCGGGCCCGGCCGGAGCGGGACGCGGAGGCGTTCATCGAGGTGCGCTGAGGCGTCCGGCGCCTACGGGGCATCCGCAGCGCCTACTCTCGTAAGGCACCCTGAGCATCCCTGGGACCTCCATCGGCGGCCCTGGGACCTCGACCTCCATCAGGACCTCATTCGTGTAGGACCTCATTCGTGGCTGGACGTTTCGCTCCTCGGCCGACGCGTACGACCGTGCGCGGCGGGCATGTCGTCGTGCCTGGCGGGGTGCCTCGCCAGGCGCCTGTGGCCGGACGCAGCCGTACGTGGACACCGGCCGGACCACTCGATCTCGGGCTCGTGCTCGGGCCGCTGCGGCGTGGGCCGGGCGATCCGACGTTCCGGGCGACGGCGGACGGGGCCGTGTGGCGGGCCAG
Organism: Streptomyces sp. NBC_00775; assembly: GCF_036347135.1. Classification (NCBI taxonomy): domain Bacteria; kingdom Bacillati; phylum Actinomycetota; class Actinomycetes; order Kitasatosporales; family Streptomycetaceae; genus Streptomyces; species Streptomyces sp. NBC_00775. The sequence continues at coordinate 6,502,034 of NZ_CP108938.1, read as the reverse complement.
CCTTACGCCCGCCGGGCCCGGGACCCTGCGGGTCGTGCTGCGGGGCGGGGTGGTTCAGGGCGAGGCGTGGGGGCCGGGGGCCGAGTGGCTGCTCGATCGGCTTCCCGAACTGCTCGGGGCGGCGGACGATCCGGACGCCTTCGAGCCACGGCACCGGCTGGTCGCGCTCACGCGGCATCGGCGGCCGGGGCTGCGGCTGACGCGTACCGGGCTCGTGCTGGAGTCGCTGATTCCGTCCGTGCTGGAGCAGAAGGTGACCACGGACGAGGCTTATCGGGCGTGGCGGTTGCTCGTGCGGAAGTTCGGGGAGCCCGCGCCGGGGCCCGCGCCGGAGCGGATGTACGTCATGCCGGCGCCGCGGACCTGGGCGTTGATCCCGTCCTGGGAGTGGCATCGGGCCGGGGTCGACAACAAGAGGGCTTCTACGGTTCTTCGGGCTGTGCGGGTCGCTGCGCGGCTTGAGGAGGCCGTGTCGTTCGATTCCGTGCGGGCTCAGGCTCGGCTTGAGTTGGTGTCCGGGGTGGGGCCCTGGACCTCTGCGGAGGTTGTGCAGCGGAGTCATGGGGCGGCGGATGCGGTGACCGTGGGGGATCTTCATCTTCCCGGCATCGTGGGGTATGCCCTGGCGGATGACCGGGATGCGGATGACTCTGTGATGCTCTCGCTGCTCGAGCCGTATGCGGGGCAGCGGCATCGGGCGGCTCGGCTCATTCTGCTGTCGGGGCGGACGCCGCCGCGGCGTGTGCCGAAGATGCCCCGCGGGGATATTGGGCGGTTGTGATCGCCCCCGCCGCCCCTACCCGTCCCATCCCGTTCCTGGGGGCTGCGCCCCCGGACCCCCCTGAAAGATTGCGCCGTTCCCCGCGCCCCTGAATGCGTCTGCGGGGCGGTGGGGGTTGCTCGCGCAGTTCCCCGCGCCCCTAACGGGGCGCGGGCAGCTGGGGGCTACTGGTCCGAGGAGAAGCGGAGTGAGGCCGCTGGAATGTGGGCGTCGCACCAGACGCGTACGCCCTCGCGGAGTTCGTTGTCGGGGCCTACGGTCGCGCCGTCGCCGATGACCGTGTTGGTGAGGATGGTGCGTTCGCCGATGTGGGCGCGGGCGCCGATGAGGGAGTCGGTGATGACGGCGCCGGGGGCGATCACCGCGCCCGAGAGGATCGTGCTGCCGGTGATGCGGGCGCCCTCGCCGACGCGGGCGCCGTCGCCCACCACCGTGCCGCCGGTGAGTTTGGCGTCGGGAGCGACCGTGGCCGTGGGCAGGATCAGGCGGTCGCCGCAGCGGCCGGGGACGGCCGGGGACGGGGCGCGGCCGAGGACGAGGTCCGCGGAGCCGCGGACGAAGGCCTGCGGGGTGCCCAGGTCCAGCCAGTAGGTGGAGTCCACCATGCCCTGGAGGTGGGCACCGGTGGCCAGCAGCTCGGGGAAGGTCTCGCGTTCGACCGAGACCGGGCGGCCCTCGGGGATCGTGTCGATGACCGCGCGGCGGAAGACGTACGCCCCCGCGTTGATCTGGTCGGTGACGATCTCCTCGGGCGTCTGGGGCTTCTCCAGGAAGGCCGTGACGCGGCCGGTGGCATCCGTGGGGACCAGGCCGTACGCGCGCGGGTCCTCGACACGGGTGAGGTGGAGGGAGACGTCCGCGCCGGTCGTCTCGTGGGTGCGGACCAGGGCCGGGATGTCCAGGCCCGTGAGGATGTCACCGTTGAAGATCAGTACCGGGTCGTCGGGTCCCGAGTGGAGCCGGGACGCCACGTTGCGGATGGCGCCGCCCGTGCCGAGGGGCTCTTCCTCGGTGACGTACTCGAGGTGGAGGCCCAGGGAGGAGCCGTCGCCGAAGTACGGCTCGAAGACCTCGGCCAGGTAGGAGGTCGCCAGGACGATGTGCTCGACGCCCGCCGCCCTCGCCCGCGCCAGCTGGTGTGTGAGGAAGGGGACCCCGGCCGCCGGAACCATCGGCTTGGGGGTGTGCACCGTGAGCGGACGCAGCCGGGTGCCTCTGCCGCCGACCAGGAGGATCGCTTCTGTCACCTGTCGTCTCTGCTTCCTGCCGGGACCGGCCGAACTGTGTTTCGGCCGGCCAGTGTATGCAGACTGTTCGATGGCGCCTTCGACGGCTGTGCGGTGTCGTTCGATGACCCTCTGATGGCTGGTGGTTCTGTCTGCCCCGTTCTGCCCCCTGGGTCGGGCGCCCTACCGTCCCTGGTAGCGGGCCGCCGCCTTGCGGGCCGAACCGAGCTTGCCGTACAGGAGCCTTCCTGGGCACTCCGTCGCGAATCCGTCCCGATGGCCGGAGATCACGTTCAGTCGCACGCTCTTTCCCTTTTGGTAGAGATTGCCACCGCCCGACGTCAGGTATGTCTTGCCACGCGGATTCGCTCCGTAGAGGCCGAGTTTCCAGGCCGTGAGACGCGCGATGGCTTGGACTGCGGCACTCGACGGCTTCGTCTTGCCGAAGGTGCCGAGTACGGCGATCCCCATGCTGTTGGTGTTGAAACCGAGAGTGTGGGCGCCCCTGACGGCCTTCGCCACGCCCCCGGCGCGCCCCTCGTAGATGTTTCCGCACTTGTCGACGAGGAAGTTGTAGCCGATGTCGCGCCAGCCGCTGCTCACCACGTGGTAGCGGTAGATACTGCGGATGACCGAAGGGGCTTGGGAGCAGCTGTAGTTGTTGCCCGAGGCCGTGTGGTGAACGAAGGCGGCCTTGACCTTCTTCGTGTAGACGAAGCCGCGCTCGCGCAGGCTCTCGTTCGCGCCCCAGCCGCGGCGCGTGATGATGCGCGGGCGTGCGCCGATGTACGGCTTCGCGCGCTGCTCGCCCCGGCGTGCGGCGAGGAATTCGCGCTCCGTCTCCTCCTGGGAGAGCGCGGGGATCTCCAGGGCGCCGAGGGGCGCGAGATCGGCGTTGACGGCGGACGTGACGGCGGCCTCGGGGGAGAGTGCGCCGGAGCGCGAATCGTCCATGCCGGCGCTCTCGTGAGCGCTCAGGCGCAGGTCTCCCACCGGTGCGCCCGCGGATGGGGCGTCCGCGCCGGGGTCGACGAGTTCGAGGTGGAGCCCCCTGGGGAGCGGCGAGTCGCCCGGAGCCGTCGCCCGCTCGTCCTCCTCCGCCTGGACGCGCACTTCGACGCCGTCCGAGTTCCCCACCCACAGGGGCGCCGTGGAGCCGCGCACCCGGCCCGATTCGCCCTCGGCGGTGTCCGGGTCGGCCGCGTGCTCGTGGTTGTGCGTCTCGACGTCCTGCCAGCCGGACCAGTCGCCGTTCGCGACCGTACGGGTACGGACCTGGACGCGTCCGTACAGCTCACTGTCCGGGTTGTCCCAGACGACACCGACCAGGGAGAACGGCCGTACGTCCCGTCGCGTGAGCCCCTGTTCGGGCGCGGCGGAGCCGAGAGAGCGCTCGCCGGAGAGCGGGGCGAGCGGCAGGGACTGGGTGCTGCCGGGGACGGCCGGCTCGGACGTCCCCGCCGGGGGCTCTGCCTGCGCCGGGGCGGTCAGGGCCAGTGGAAGGGCGAGTGCGGCCGCGCAGGTGACGCCGACCGAGGAAGCAAGGAATCCGCGCATGCCCCCGATCGTGGACATAGTCATACATATCTGTCCATCGGGGAATTGACGGACCGTCGGGGGGCGCTCGTCCGAACCGGTGGCGCGGGCGGCCGGTCCCGCGCGCCGCCCCCGCGTACGCTTGCCGGCGTGAACGCCACCGACCGCACCCCCGCCGACCTGCTGCGATCCGCGCTCGCCGCGGACCCCGCGCGCCCCCTGGTGACCTTCTACGACGACGCCACGGGCGAACGTGTCGAATTGTCCGTGGCCACCTTCGCCAATTGGGTGGCCAAGACCGCCAATCTGCTCCAGAACGAGCTGTCCGCCGAGCCCGGCGAACGGGTCGCGCTGCTGCTGCCCGCGCACTGGCAGACGGCGGCGTGGCTGCTCGCCTGTTCCTCGGTCGGCGTCATCGCCGATGTCGGGGGCGACCCGGCCGCGGCGGACCACGTCGTCGCCGGGCCCGGCGCGTTCGAGGCCGGGCTCGCCTGCTCCGGCGAGCGCATCGCCCTCTCGCTCGCACCGCTGGGGCGCCGCTTCCCGACGCCGCCCGCCGGGTACGCCGACTACGCCGTCGAGGTGCCGACGCAGGGGGATCGGTTCCAGCCGTACGCGCCGGTGGATCCGGAGGAGCCGGCGCTGATCGTCGCCGGGGCCGAGTACACGGGGGCCGAGGTTGTCGAGCGGGCTCGGGCCGACGCCCCCGGGTTCGATCTCACGGGGCCGGGGTCCCGGATTCTGTCGGCGCTCCCCTATGACACGTGGGAGGGGCTCAGCGCCGGGTTGTACGCGCCGCTCGCCACCGGGGGGTCCGTGGTGCTGTGCCGCCATTTGGATCAGCTCGGGGAGGATGCGGTGGCCAAGCGGGTGGAGAGTGAGCGGGTGACCGCGACCGCTCGCTGAGGGAGCCGTGGGGGTTGTTCGTCGGCTGCGGGCCGTCTGCGGCTGGTCGCGCCCACGCGGCGGAGCCGCATATCGGCACAGCCCCGCGCCCCTAGAAGCAAGGGGGCCGCCATCCCCTTGAGTCATCCGTTCGGCCCATCAAAGGCCCCCCTACCCGCCTCCTCCGAGCCATGGTCGTAAGAGCAGTTCGACACGCTCGTACGCCATGAGGGGTGGACCGACACGTGACCGACACCGGGCTCGGGGCGTCGCCCAGCGGAGGCGGGCTCATACGTCGTCGGCGGCGGTGGCTGCGTTACACGGCGATCGGTGTGGCCGTCGTGATGCTGGGCGCCGTGGGGGTCGGCTGGGCGGCGTACGAGAAGCTGAACGCGAACATCACGCCGGACGAGGCCGCCGCCGCCGAGCTCGCCCGGTACGAGAAGGAGCGGCCCACCGCGCTGGTGGGGGACGCGCAGAACGTCCTGCTGATCGGGTCGGACTCGCGCTCGGGGGACGGGAACCAGAAGTACGGGCGGGACTCCGGGACCGAGCGCTCCGACACCACGATCCTGCTGCACCTGGCCGCGAACCGGCGCAGCGCGACCGCCGTCTCGCTGCCCCGCGATCTGATGGTGGACATGCCGAGCTGCCGGCGGCCGGACGGCAGCCGCACCAAGCCGGTGTTCGCGATGTTCAACTCGGCTTTCGAGGTGGGCGGTTCGGCCTGCACGATCCGGACCGTCGAGAAGCTCACGAACATCCGCGTCGACCACCACATGGTCGTCGACTTCCACGGGTTCAAGGACATGGTCGATGCCGTGGACGGTGTCGAGGTGTGCCTGAAGGAACCCATCGACGACAAGGAAGCCAAGCTGAAGCTGCCCGCGGGCAAGGTCGTGCTCAGCGGCGAGCAGGCTCTCGGCTACGTCCGCGCCCGTAAGAGCATCGGCGACGGCAGCGACACCGACCGGATGGACCGCCAGCAGCGGTTCCTCGGCGCGCTCGTCAACAAGGTGCGCAGCAATGACGTCCTGCTCAATCCGGCGAAGCTCTATCCCGTGCTCGACGCGGCCACCTCGTCGCTCACCACGGACCCGGAACTGGCGAGCCTGCGCGGGCTGTACGACCTGGTGCGCGGCATGCGCAACATCCCCACGGAACGTGTGCAGTTCCTGACGGTGCCCCGGACGTCGTACGTCCTGAACGTGAATCGCGACCAGCTCGTGGAGCCCGCGGCGGCGGAACTCTTCGCGCGGCTGCGGGCGGACGCGCCGCTGGTGGTCTCGAAGAACCTTCCGGAGGATTCCGCCGCCCTTCCGGAGGTATCCGCCACAAAGAGCAGCAATGCGGTTTCCGCCACAAAGAGCAGCAATACGACAGGCGAAAGCGCGTACGACTCCCCGGGCGACTACTCCCGCGGCTCGTCTCACGACTCCTCGTACAACTACGAAGAGGAGTCCCACGACGACGGAAAGTCGAGGGGAAAACGGCCCGGCGGACCGGCCGGCACCCCCGAACCCACGCCGACTTTCCGGGGGAACACGGCGGCCGAGGACGCCTGCGGGTAAAGCGCACACCAAGGCGGGGAACTGCTGAGCTAAGAAGTCTCTGAGAAATAGGGCGGATTGCCCAGTTGTAGGGGCGTTGAATTTGTCACGGCCGTCGCTCGACGCTGAACTGGGCGGATAGTGTGAGCGATCCGGTGCACCCGGCCACGAGGTCCGTCCTGGAGGTCGCGCACTGGTTGACCGAGACCCGAGCGCCTTTAGAGGGGGGAAAGGCGCCGCGTGGCCCCGACGGAGGATTCAGACAACCGTGGACGCGCAAGGCCGTGGGCGGGCGGACAACATCGACCCCGCAGACCAGTGGGTACTCAACCCGAGCACCGGCGAATACGAACTGCGACTGACCCCTTCCGCACCGCAGTCAGGGGGGGTACCGAGACCGCGGCGGAGCGCCCCCGCGGGAGCGCGTGCCCGCACCGCGCCCGGCCGGGACCGCGAGGCTCCCGGTCGCGAGACCCCGAGCCGCGATGTGCCGGGTCCGCGCAGGCGCCGGGCGGAGCCGCCGGAGCCTGTTCCGGGCCGCCGGCGGGGGCGTACGAAGCCCAAGAAGTCGAAGGCGAAGAAGATACTGCTGTGGACCGGCGGCACCATGGCCTTCGTGCTGGTCGCCGTCTCGGCCGCCGCGTACGCCTACCTCAAGCACCTTGAGGGCAACGTCAACACGACGGACATCGGCAGCGCGGGCAAGAAGGGCTTCAGCAAGGACGAGGCCTTCAACATCCTGATCATCGGTACGGACAAGCGCACCGGTAAGGGCAACGAGGGCTACGGCGACAAGAACAGCGTCGGGCACGCCGACACCAACATCCTGCTGCACGTCTCCAAGGACCGTACGAACGCGACCGCGATGAGCATTCCGCGCGACCTGATCGTCGATGTCCCGGACTGCCCGACGGTTCAGTCCGACGGCACCACGAAGGTCATCGGGGGCACGCAGAACGTCCGCTTCAACACGAGCCTCGGCCAGGAGGGCCGCGACCCGGGCTGCACCATGAACACGGTCAAGGCGGTCACCGGCATCGCACCGGACCACTTCATGATGGTCGACTTCAACGCGGTCAAGACGCTGACCACGGCCGTGGGCGGTGTCGAGGTCTGCGTGGCCCACGCCGTCAACGACAAGGAGTCGAAGCTCAAGCTGCCCAAGGGCAAGTCCGTTGTCGAGGGTGAGCAGGCGCTGGCCTTCGTGCGGACCCGGCACAGCTTCGGCAACCAGGGCGACCTCGACCGCATCAAGGTGCAGCAGCAGTTCATGGGCTCCCTGATGCGCAAGATGAGCTCCAGCAACACCCTCACCAGCCCCACCAAGCTGATAAAGCTGGCCGAGGCCGCCACCAAGGCGCTCACCGTGGACACCGGCATCGGCAAGGTGAGCACGCTCAAGGACATCGCCCTGGAGCTGAAGAAGGTGCCGGCGAAGAACATCACCTTCACCACGGTGCCGGTGATCGACAACCCGACCGAGAAGGTCCACGCGACGGTCGTCGTCAACCCGACGACGGCACCCGAGGTCTTCGACGCCATCAAGAACGACGTCTCCTTCACCGCGGTGAAGCAGAAGGAGAAAAAGGAGAAGGCCGCGGTGGCCGCCCGCCTCAAGGGCACCCGCTCCGCCGCCGCCGACATCCGCGTCGACATCTACAACGGCGGCGCCGATGCCGGCTCCGCACAGGCAACTCTTAACTGGCTGCAGAATGATGAGGGCGTGCTCAAATCCAGCCAGCTCGGAAACGCTGACGAAACACTCAGCAAGACGACCCTGGAGTACTCTCCCGACCAGGCCGATCAGGCACGCAAACTGGCGGATCTCATGGGGCTGTCCGCTTCGGCGATGAAGCCTGGCAAGAGCGAGAAGAACTCACAGGGTCTGCCCGCGATCGTGCTGACCCTGGGCAAGGACTTCAAGGGCGCCGGGGTGTCGATGACCACCCCGACGAAGGCGCCCGACGTCGACAAGTCGACGGCGGACAAGACGGTGTGCGCCAGTTGATGACCTAACGGGTCTGTCAGGCGTCTAACAGGACGCGAGAAGCGTCCTGCCGGGCGCTGGAAGCGTCCGGCAGGGCGCGTGACGGACCCGTTTGTCAGGCGCAGGGTGGGGAGGGCGGAGAGATGGCTCAAAGCGGTGTGCGTGGGGAGGGAGCACGACCACGCGTCCGGCACGCCGGCGGGTCCGGCGGAGCCGGTGCGCACGGCTGGGACGACAGTCTGTACGACGAGAACGGTGATCCCGTTCACCGGGTGGACGACGGTTCGGTACGGACGGCCGACGGCCATGGGGCTCGGACGGCCGACGGCAACGGAGTCCGTGCGGCGGCCGACGACACGATGCCGCTGAAGCCGCAGGGCCACGGGCGGCACGGCGGCGGTGGCGGCCGTCGGCGCGGGGGCGGGGGGCGCCCGCGTCGCAGACGTCGCATCCTGCGCTGGTCCGCGATCGTCCTGGCGGTCCTGATACTTGGCACCGCCGGTGCCGGCTATCTCTACTACCAGCACCTGAACGCGAACATCAAAAAGAAGGACCTGAACATCGGCGACCCGAAGGACCGGGCCGCCAAGTCGAAGGCGAACGCGGCGGGCCAGACCCCGCTGAACATCCTGCTGATCGGTTCGGACGCCCGGGACTCCACGGAGAACCAGAAGCTCGGCGGCGCCAAGGACACCTTCGGCACACCGGCCCGCGCGGACGTCCAGATGCTGCTGCACGTGTCGGCGGACCGCTCCAACATGTCGGTGGTGAGCATGCCGCGCGACACGCTGGTGGACATCCCCAAGTGCACGGACCCGGACACCGGCAAGGTCTACGCGGCCGAGACGAACGTGATGACGAACGACTCGCTGGGCCGCGGCGGCCCCGGCTGCACGGTCGCCACCTGGGAGAAGCTGACCGACATCCACATCGACCACTTCATGATGGTCGACTTCTCGGGTGTGGTGTCGATGGCGGACGCCATCGGCGGTGTCCCGGTCTGCGTGGACGCCAACATCTACTCGCACACCTCCACCGGCCACGGCTCCGGCCTGAAGCTGGAGAAGGGCACCACGTCCATCAAGGGCAAGCAGGCCCTCCAGTGGCTGCGCACGCGCTACGGCTTCGAGGACGACACGGACATAGCCCGGACCAAGGCCCAGCACCAGTACATGAACTCGATGGTGCGCCAGCTGCGGGAGAACGCCACGCTCGGCAACCCGGGCAAGCTGCGCAAGCTCGCGGAGACGGCCACCACCTCGCTCACCGTGGACGACGCCCTCGGCACCGTGACGAAGCTGTACGACCTGAGCAAGGAACTGAAGAAGGTCCCCACCAAGCGCATCAGCATGACGACGATGCCGTGGCAGTACTTGTCGCCCACCAGCGGCCGGGTGGTGCCCAAGCCGACCGACGCGGCGAAGGTCTGGCGTCTGCTGCGCGAGGACATCGCGCTGGACGGCAAGGACAAGAAGAAGACCACCAAGGACAAGGCCTCGTCCGACCCGGCCGCGGCGGACGACGCGATCGCGGTGCAGGTGCAGAACGGCACCCGGACCTCGACGCTGGCCCCGGTCAGCGGGCGCGCGAGCGCGGTGACCGAGCTGCTCGTCGGCAAGGGCTTCACCGAGGCCAAGGCCGACACGACGACGGCGACCACCGAGGCCACGACGGTCATCCGCTATCCGAGCGCCGACCTGGAGGGTGACGCCCAGCGGGTCGCCAAGTCCCTCGGCATCCCGTTCAGCGCGGTGAAGAAGTCGACGGACGTCTCCGGGGTCACCCTGGTCGTCGGCGCCGACTGGCGGTCGGGCACCACGTACACGGCGCCGGAGGACGACGACAAGACGCCGGCGTCCGCGAAGCTGGACAAGGGCACGGACACCAAGGCGTGCATGCACGTCGACCCGGACTACATCTGGTCCTAGCCGGCGGCACGTACAGACGAGTGGGGCCCCTCTCGAAACCGGGAGGGGCCCCACTCGTCTGTACAGGAGCTCAACTCGTATATGCAGGAGCTCAGTTGGAACCGCTGAGCACCGCCGGCCGCCGCGACGCGATGACCTTCTTGGCCAGCGCCTTCGGGCTGGTGAGGAAGCCGAAGCCCCACGACATGTGCATGGTCGCGAGGGCGACGGGAATCTGGAGGCGCGCCTTCAGCGGCAGCCCCTTGCCCGCGGGCAGCGAGCCGAGCGCGATGGCCGCGAGGTAGCCGCCGGGGACGAGGAAGCCCCAGGGGGTCAGCGCGGCGCCCACGACGACTCCCGCCGCGATCGCGCACACGGCGGTCGGCGGGGCGAGGTAGCGCAGGTTGATGGAACCCTCGTGATAGCGGGCGACGACGTGCCGCCAGCGCCCGTAGTCCTTGTACTGCTTGGCAAGGGCGCGCACGCTCGGCCGCGGCCGGTACGACACCCGCAGCTCGGGCGAGAACCAGATGAGGCCGCCCGCTTCCCGGATCCGGAAGTTCAGCTCCCAGTCCTGGGCGCGGATGAACTCCTCGTTGTAGCCGCCCTGCTGCTCCAGCGCCTCGCGCCGGAAGACACCGAGGTAGACGGTGTCGGCGGGAGCGGCCTCGCCACCCGTGTGGAAGGCGGCGTTCCCGACACCGATCTTCGAGGTCATCGCGGCGGCGACCGCGTGCTCCCAGTCGTTCTCGCCCTCGGCGTGCATGATGCCGCCGACGTTCTGCGCGCCGGTCTCCTCCAGGAGGCGTACGGCGGTCGCGATGTAGTTCGGCGAGAGCATGCCGTGCCCGTCGACGCGTACGACGATGGGGTGCCGGGACGCCTTGATCGCCGCGTTCAGCGCGGCCGGGGTGCGACCGGTCGGGTTCGGGACGGTGTGGACGCGCGGGTCTTCGCGTACGAGCTCGGCGGCGATCTCCTCCGTACGGTCCGAGGACGGACCGATGGCGATCACCACCTCCATCTCGCCGTCGTACTCCTGCGCCAGGATCGCTTGGACGGCCCCGCGCAGATGCCGCTCCTCGTCGAGGACGGGCATGATCACAGAAACGGCGGGGGGCCGCACGTCAGACTTCTCGCTCATCGGACGTCACGTTACCGCGAATGGGGGACACGGGCGCGCGCCGCCCGGCCTAAGGCCCGGGCCGCAGATCGTATGGGCCTACCGTGCTCACGGATCCCCACGCCCAGCCTCGCGGTACGCATCCCTCCCGCGTCCTCGCGGAACGCATCCCCCGTCCAGCCTCGCGGAGGTGTCCCCCTTGTCCACGCCGCCCCGCTCCCCCGTCCGCCCCCAGCGCCACCCGCAGCCGTCCCGCTCCCGGCGGCCACCTGTGCAGCCGCCCGTGCGGCGCAAGAAGCCGCGCTGGGCCATGCGGGTGGTGACCACCCTCTCCGTGGTGGTCCTCGCCTCGGCGGGCATCGGGCACGCGGTGGTCACCAGCCTGGACGCGGACATCGCCCGGGTCGACCCGTTCAAGGACATGAAGAACCGCCCCCGGGCCGGCCACGGCATGAACGTGCTGCTCGTCGGCACCGACGGCCGGGACAAGATCACGGAGACGGAGCGGTTGAAGTACCGGCTGGGCGGCGCGCCCTGCCACTGCACCGACACGATCATGATCGTGCACATCTCGGAGGACCGGGGGCGGGCCAGCATCGTCAGCCTGCCGCGTGACTCGTACGCCGACACGCCCGCGCACATCGACGAGACCACCGGCGAGCGGCACGGCCCCCACCCGGTCAAGCTCAACGCGGCGTACGCGGAGGGCGGCCCGAACCTGACCGTGCGGACCGTCGAGAACATGACCCACGTCAAGATCGACCACTATCTGGAGGTCGACTTCACCAGCTTCATGAAGACGGTGGACGTCCTCGGCGGCGTGCGGATCTGCACCGCGCAGCCGCTGAAGGACTCGTACACCGGACTCGATCTGGCGGCGGGGACGCACGATCTGAACGGCGGGGAGGCCTTGCAGTACGTCCGCTCGCGGCACGCCGACGGGTCCTCCGACCTCGGCCGGATGCAGCGCCAGCAGCGGTTCCTGGCGGCGCTGGTCTCGCAGGCGACCTCGTCCGGGGTGCTGATGAACCCGATGAGGTTCCGCGACGTGACGCGGGCGGTGCTCGGCTCGGTGCGGGCCGACAAGGGCTTCGGCACGGACGAGCTGCTGGACCTGGGCCGGGCGATGCGGAACTTCTCCCCCTCCTCGTCGGAGTTCACGACCGTGCCGATCGGGCAGATGGGATTCGCCGTGAAGGGCATCGGTTCGACGCTGAAGTGGGACCCGGCGAAGTCGCAGAAGCTCTTCCAGGCGCTGCGCGACGACAAACCGCTCGCGGTGCACAAGGCAGGGCCCAGGGCCCTGCGCGTCGACGTGGCCCCGCAGCAGATCCAGGTCCAGGTGGAGAACGGGACGGCCACGGCGGGCCTCGGCAAGCGGGTCGACAGCGCGCTCGCCGCCACCGGGTTCCGTACGACGCACCGGCCCACCAGCGCGGTGGACCGGACTCTGCGGCGCACCGTCGTCTCGTACGACCCCGGCTGGGACCGCTCGGCGCAGTCCCTCGCGACCGCGCTGCCCGGCGCCGAGCTGCGCGCGGTCCAGGGGCAGGGGCCGGTGCTGAAGGTGACCGCCGGGGCGGACTTCAAGGAGGTCAGGCGGGTGCGGGCGGAGGATCCGTATCAGGGGGAGTTCGGGGTGGTGACGGGGGATCAGGTGATGTGTCCGTAGGCCTGGCTCGTTCGGGCAGCCCGGCTTGTCCGGACACCAATCCGCGGCGCCCTGGTCTCCGTATCCCTGACAGCCGTCGTCCCTGACAGCCGTCGCCGGTCGTCTCCCTGACGGGCGTCGCTAGTCGTCGAGGCCTTCCGCCGCGCGCTTCTCGCGCAGTTCCATGATCGCGCGGCGGCGGGCCAGGCGGTGGGTGCGGCGGATCTGGGCCTCCTGGCAGCGGCGCTCGTCGCGGTCGGTCTCCGGGAGCACCGGGGGGACGCGGCGGGGCTTGCCGTCGGCGTCGACGGCGGCGAAGACGAGGTAGGCCGAGCCGACCTGCTGGGCCGGCGCGGCCTCGTTCCAACGCTCGGCGAGGACGCGGACGCCGACCTCCATCGAGGTACGTCCGGTCCAGTTGACCTGAGCCTTCACATGGACGAGGTCGCCTACGCGGACGGGTTCCAGGAAGGCCATCTCGTCCATGGAGGCGGTGACGGCGGGCCCGCCGGAGTGCCGCCCGGCCACCGCACCCGCCGCGTCGTCGACGAGCTTCATGATGACTCCGCCGTGCACCGTGCCGAGAAGGTTGGTGTCGTTGTGGGTCATGATGTGGCTGAGGGTGGTCCGGGACGCGGAAGTCGGCTTGCCCGGAATATCGGATTCCGGGGTGGGCGCCTGGTCTGTCATGCCATCCACCCTATGCCGGGGCTCGCAAGGGCTGCTTTGCATCAGCTCTGCAACAGGCGTGACCCAGATCTCCCCACTCTCTTGTAAGGCGCACAGTGGTGCCCTGCACACTGGTCGGCATGAACGATTGGCCCGACGGGTGGTCCGGAGACAACCGCAGCAACGGCGGCAACGGCGGCAACCGCTACGGACGCGGCAGCGCAGGCGCACAGCCTGAGGGCGCCCGCGTCATGCGGCAGGTCCGGCGTGGTCCGGCGGCGCCCGCTCCGGGCGGCCCGGCCGCGCCGCCGTCGTACGGCGGGGTGCCCCAGCAGCCGACGTACGACGGGCAGGGGTACGACGACCAGTACGACTCCGGCTACAACACGGGCCAGGTGTACGGGTCCCCGAACGGGCCCGGCGGTCCGCAGGGCCCCGGCGGTGGCGGCTCGCGCGGCCCGCGCCCCGCGCCGAACTGGCGGCGCCGGATCAAGTGGACCGCGATCACGCTGGTCACGCTGCTGGTCGTGGTGTCCGTGAGCACGTACTTCTGGGCGGACTCCAAGCTCCACCGTGACGTGGATCTCTCGACGGTCATCGACCGGCCCGACGCGGGCGAGGGCACGAACTATCTGATCGTCGGTTCCGACAGCCGCGCCGGCATGTCCGCCGCGGAGAAGAAGAAGCTGCACACCGGGTCCGCCGAGGGCAAGCGCACGGACTCGATGATGATCCTGCACACCGGCGACAACGGCTCGACCCTCATCTCGCTGCCCCGCGACTCGAACGTGACGATTCCCACGTACAAGGGATCCACGTCCGGCAAGACCTTCCAGGGCACGGGCCGCCAGGTGAAGCTGAACGCGGCGTACGCGGAGGACGGGCCGACGCTGCTGGTCCGCACCATCGAGGCCAACACCGGTCTGCACATAGACCACTACGTGGAGATCGGCTTCGCCGGCTTCGCGAGCATCGTCGACGCGGTCGGTGGCGTGGAGATGAACCTCGACCAGGGCTTCAAGGACAAGTACTCGGGCGCGGACTTCAAGAAGGGCAAGCAGACCCTCAACGGCGAGCAGGCCCTCGCCTTCGTCCGCACGCGGCACGCCTTCGCGGCGTCGGACCTCCAGCGCACGAAGAACCAGCAGAAGTTCCTGGCGGCCCTGGCGCACCAGGTCGCGACGCCGGGCACGATCCTGAACCCCTTCAAGCTGTACCCGACGATGGGTGCGGGCCTGGACTCGCTCACCGTCGACAAGGACATGAGCCTGTGGGACCTGGCCGACATGTTCTGGGCGATGAAGGGCGTGACCGGCGGCGACGGCACGTCCATGAACATGCCGGTCTCCGGCTCCACGGGCGGCAACCTCGTCTGGGACAAGGCCAAGGTGAAGACGCTGGTGAACGAGTTGCAGAACGACGAGAAGGTGACGGTGAGCGGCAACTGACGCCGTCACCGCCACCTGGGCGGCCCGCGCCTACGCCCGCGCGTGGGCGAGCAGCGCGACATGGGGGAGGGCCAGCCGCCCTCCCCCATCCGCGAACTCGCCGCTCAACCGCTCGTACTCCTGCCTGATCCGTACGACCGTCTCCGGTTCCTGCGAGGTGACGACGAGGCCGATGGTGGCGACGCCGGCCGCGGCGCCGCCCCACCACTCCTCGACGGTGGCGCGGTGGTCCCACTCCAGTTCGGTGGATTCCACCGCGGTGAACGCGGCTTCCTCCAGCAGCTCCGCGAGCCCTTCCGGCGTCCGGGCGAAGTCCTCGGCCGGGTCGCGCCGGGGCAGACCGGCCGGCGGTACGGCCCCGCCCGCCTCGCAGGCCCGCACGAGCAGGTCCTGCCCGGCGCCGCGCCGGGCGCTCCACAGAGTCAGCACAAGGCGGCTGCCGGGGCGCAGTACGCGGCGCAGTTCGGCGAGCGCGGCGCGCGGGCGGCCGACATGGTTGAGGACGAAGTTGGCGACGACGGCATCGAACTCACCGTCGGCGAAGGGAAGTTCCGGCAGGGCGGCGAGGCGGGCATCGACACCGGCGGCACGCGCGGCCGCCACCATCCCCGCGTCGGCGTCCACAGCACGGACGCGCGCCCCGCGCCGCCGCGCCGCCATGGCCGCCGTCCCCGTCCCGGTGCCGGCATCGAGGAGGTACGTCCCCGCCGTCACCTCCGCCGCGTCGAGCAGCGCCCCCACCGGGTACGCACACAGCCGCGCGAAGCTTGCCGCGTAGGCCTCTGCCCGCCCGTCCCACATGGTCCGCTCAATGGCGTCGAAGGTCTCCGCCGGGCGCCTCATGTGAAGTCCGCGTAGGCCAGGTGCCGTGCACAGTGACGGCAGCGGAAGAGGTAGGCCGTGGGCTGGCCGTCGGCGTCCAGAACGGACAGGAACTCCTCACCGAAGTCCGCGGCCAGGGCCTCCAGTGCGTCCGGGTGCGGCGTCAGTTCGCGGATCCCGGCACGGCCGAGGAAGACGGCAGCGTCCTCGCAGTGAGTCAGCCACCGCTCCTGCTGCCAGCCACCGAAGCCCGGGGTGCGCTGCTCGACGGTGCGCACGACATCCGCCGGCACGCGGCCGTCCACCTCGGTGAACTGCGCCTCGTAGCGCGCGGCGGCGCTGCCGTCCGCGAGGCACCACGGGCACAGCGCATGGCTGAGGCCGGCGACGGCGTACACCGGTCCCGCGTACACGTAACCGCGTGGCTGCCCACAGCACGCGCAGCGCGTCCGCGACGGCACCAGCGAGCCCGTGGCCAACGGGTCGGGGTGGTACGGGAAGTAGGGCAGGGGCGGCGGGGCGGCGGGGTCGGTCACGGCTCCACCCTGCCCTACAACGGATCAAGGACACCCGGGAGGGTGTCCTTGAAGCCGGTCAGGCAGGTGTCACATCCGTGCGCCCGCCATCGTGCGGCACATCTCCGCGCAGCGGCGACAGGACTCGGCGCAGCGCATCATCTGGGGATCGTCCGGCATGGACATACACGCCTCGGCGCACATGTCGCACGCCTTGGCGCACAGGACGCACATCTCGGCCGACATGGGCGACCTGCGCATCATCATGTCGGCACACATGCGGGTCATCTCGGAGCAGTCCATGAGTGCGCGCATGATCTGCATCTGGGCCTGTCCGCCCATCTGCATGCACGAGCTCATGGTCTCCTCGCACACGGTGTGGCAGGACATGCACGCCTCGACGCAGTCCTGCATCTCCTTGGTCATGGCGTTCATGGTTCCGTGCTGCTGCATGGCTCCTCCTCGTGGTGGTGGGGCCCGGGTCGGGCCCGGGGTGCCCTTCCGTCGTACGCCTGCCGACCGTCCCGCGCCATCGGGCAGACGTGAACAATCCGCTACGAATGCCTCACCACCGAAGGGACAAAAGCTTCCATAATCTCCCTGGGGGGTGGGGTGCCAATACGCCGATCGGTACGTACGGGCCGACGCGTCGGGGTCGAGTCGGGGTCAGGGCGGAGTCAGGGGCGGGGGCGGGCAACCGCGCCCTGGCCGGTGGCCCGCCGGGGGCGGATGTCAGGGTGTTCCCCATGACGATCCCCCTGCCCCCGGAACCGCCGTCCGGTAGACCGCCCTTCGACGCGGTGCTCTGTGACGTCGACAATGTGATCCGGATCTACGACCCGGCCCCCGTGTCCGCGCTGGAACAAGCCGCCGGACTGGCCGCGGGCACCGTCATGAAGGTGGCGTTCGCGCCGGAGACGGTACTGCCGCTGCTGGTCGGCCGCATCACGCCGGATGAGTGGGCGGAGTCGGTCGCGCGCGGCCTGACCGGGCTCGTGTCCCAGGTGACGGCCCGGGAACTCGGCACGGCGCTCGCCCGCTCCCCCTTCCGGGCCGACGGGACGGTCGTGGCCCTGCTGCGCGGGGCCCGCACCCAGGGGCTCCGCCTGGTCCTCGTCTCCAACGCCAGCGTCCAGCTGGAGGAGGACCTGGAGGTGCTGGGGCTGACGGACCTCGCCGACGACGTCGTCAGCAGCGCGCGCGTCGGGATCGCCAAGCCCGACCGGCGCATCTTCGAGATCGCCGTCGAACGGGCCGGGGTCCCCGCCGAGCGGTGCCTCTTCGTGGACGACACCATCGAGAACGTGGAGGCGGCGGCCGGGCTCGGCATGCGAGCGGTCCACTACCGCGAACCGGAGGACCTGCGGCGGGCGCTGGCCGGCGGCCTGTGACCGCGCACGTCAGCCGCGGGGTGCGGGATCCCAGCCGGTCGCCGCGGCCCAGATGGTGACCGCCCCTCATTTCGCCGCGCGCAAAAGAAGAGAGGCACCCTTTCGGGTGCCTCTCACCTGAGCCTGCTGCCGGAATCGCGGTTACGGCAGGTTGCGGGCCATGACGATGCGCTGGACCTGGTTCGTGCCCTCATAGATCTGCGTGATCTTGGCGTCGCGCATCATGCGCTCGACCGGGTAGTCACGGGTGTAGCCGTAGCCGCCCAGCAGCTGGACCGCGTCCGTCGTGACCTCCATGGCGACGTCCGAGGCGAAGCACTTGGCCGCCGCGCCCTGGAAGGTGAGGTCCGCGTCGCCGCGCTGCGACTTGGCCGCGGCCGCGTACGTGAGCTGGCGGGCGGCCTCGATCTTCATGGCCATGTCGGCGAGCATGAACTGGATGCCCTGGAAGTCGGCGATCGGCTTGCCGAACTGCTTGCGCTCCTGGACGTATCCCTTGGCGTAGTCGAGGGCTCCCTGGGCGATGCCGAGGGCCTGGGCCGCGATCGTGATGCGGGTGTGGTCCAGGGTCTTCATGGCGGTGGCGAAGCCGGTGCCTTCGTCGCCGATCATGCGGTCGGCCGGGATGCGGACGTTGTCGAGGTAGACCTCGCGCGTCGGGCTGCCCTTGATG
The DNA here is from genome assembly GCF_036347135.1 of Streptomyces sp. NBC_00775. Lineage (NCBI taxonomy): Bacteria > Bacillati > Actinomycetota > Actinomycetes > Kitasatosporales > Streptomycetaceae > Streptomyces > Streptomyces sp. NBC_00775. The sequence continues at coordinate 6,483,870 of NZ_CP108938.1, read as the reverse complement.
CCGAGCTTCTTCTCCGGGGCGCCGAAGGAGACACCCTCGTCCGACTTCTCGACCACGAAGGCCGAGATGCCCTTGGAGCGCTTGGTGGGGTCCGTGACCGCCATCACCGTGTAGTACTCGGACTCGCCGGCGTTGGTGATCCAGCGCTTCACGCCGTTGAGGACGTAGAAGTCGCCGTCGCGGACCGCCTTCGTCTTCATGCCCGCCGCGTCCGAACCCGCGTCCGGCTCGGAGAGGCAGTACGAGAACATGCCGTCGCCCTTGGCGAGCGGGGTCATGTACTTCTTCTTCAGGGCCTCGGAGCCGGACAGGATGACCGGGAGCGAGCCCAGCTTGTTCACCGCCGGGATCAGGGAGGAGGACGCGCAGACCCGCGCCACCTCTTCGATCACGATGACCGTGGCCAGCGCGTCGGCGCCCGCGCCGCCGTACTCCTCGGGTACGTGCACCGCGTGCAGGTCGGAGGTGACCAGCGCGTCCAGGGCCTCCTGGGGGAAACGGGCTTCCTCGTCCACCGCTGCGGCGTACGGCGCGATTTTCGCCTCGGCCAGCGAGCGGATCGCGTCCCGGAGCATGTCGTGCTCCTCGGACGGGCGGTACAGGTCGAAATCAGCCGATCCGGCCAAGGTCTCTCACGCTCCAAGGATGCTGTGATGGTGGCGCTAACTACCGTTAAGTAACCCAAATTTTAGGGGCCCGCCCACGGGAGTGATACGTGAGCTTGGCGACAGAGGGAAAACAAGGGGAGATCTGCCCCATGAGGGGGCCCCGCACGCCCCGACTATGCTCGGGCAGCGCACCTCTGCCGTATACCCCAGGAGCATCCATGGCCCTCAAGATCACCGTGATCGGCACCGGCTACCTCGGCGCCACGCACGCCGCGGCCATGGCCGAGCTCGGTTTCGAGGTCCTCGGGCTGGATGTCGTGGAAGAGAAGATCGACATGCTGCGGCGGGGCGAAGTACCGATGTACGAGCCCGGGCTCGAGGAGCTGCTGCGCAAGCATGTCGCGGGGATCGAGGGGTCCACCGGGCGGCTCCGGTTCACCATGGACTGGGCCGAGGTCGGGGAATTCGGCGACGTCCACTTCGTCTGTGTGAACACGCCGCAGAAGCACGGTGAGTACGCGGCCGACATGTCGTACGTCGATGCCGCCTTCGAATCGCTCGCGCCGCATCTGCGCGGGGCCGCCCTCGTCGTCGGCAAGTCCACCGTGCCCGTCGGCTCCGCGGAGCGGCTGGCCGCGCGGCTCGCCGAACTCGCGCCCGCCGGTGAGGACGCCGAGCTCGCCTGGAACCCGGAGTTCCTGCGCGAGGGCTTCGCCGTGAACGACACGCTGCACCCCGACCGGATCGTGGTGGGTGTGCGCAGCGAGCGGGCGGAGAAACTGCTGCGCGAGGTGTACACAACGCCGGTCGCCGCGGGCTCGCCGTTCGTGGTGACCGACTTCCCGACCGCCGAACTGGTGAAGACCTCCGCGAACTCCTTCCTCGCCACCAAGATCTCCTTCATCAACGCGATGGCCGAGGTCTGCGAGGCCGCCGGCGGCGATGTCGCCAAGCTGGCCGAGGCCATCGGGCACGACGAGCGGATCGGGAAGAAGTTCCTGCGGGCCGGGATCGGCTTCGGCGGTGGCTGTCTGCCCAAGGACATCCGCGCCTTCATGGCCCGTGCCGGTGAGCTCGGTGCCGACCAGGCGCTCACCTTCCTGCGCGAGATCGACTCCATCAACATGCGCCAGCGCGGCCAGATGGTGGAGATGGCCCGGGAGGCGCTGGGGGGCGGGTCCTTCCTCGGCAAGCGGGTCGCCGTACTCGGCGCGACCTTCAAGCCCGACTCGGACGACGTCCGGGACTCGCCCGCGCTGAACGTCGCCGGGCAGATCCACCTCCAGGGCGGCCAGGTCACCGTCTACGACCCGAAGGGCATGGCGAACGCCAAGCGACTCTTCCCGACGCTCGGGTACGCCGACTCCGCCGTCGAGGCCGTGCGCGGCGCCGACGTCGTACTGCATCTGACGGAGTGGCGTGAGTTCCGTGAGCTGGACCCGGCGGCGCTCGGCGAGGCGGTCACGGCCCGGGTGGTGCTCGACGGGCGCAACGCCCTCGACCCCGAGGTGTGGCGCCGGGCCGGGTGGACGTACCGGGCGATGGGGCGGCCGACCGCCTAGGACTTTCAGGACGACGCCGGTCCGGCCGATCGCCCAGGACTTTCAGGACGACGCCGGTCCGGACGGTCACCTGAGACTTTCAGGACGACGCCGGTCCGGCCGAGGCTCAGTCGGCCGGACCGGCGTCTGTTGCATTCTGCACCACGCTGCTGTGCATCGAGTGGTGTCCGCCCGACTCCCCGCGCCCGAACGCTACTTGGCGCGGTATCGGCGCATCTTCGCGCGCGCCCCGCACACCGACATCGAGCACCAGCGGCCCCTGCCCGCCGGGGAGCGGTCGTAGTACGCCCCGTGGCAGTCAGGAGCCTCGCAGGCCTTCAGGCGCGGCCAGGTGCCGTCGACTAGGGACTCGGCGATCGCCACCGCGACGCGGGAGGCGAGGGGTGCGGAGCCGGCGAGGGCGAACCCCGCGCCGCCGTCGCGTTCGTCGACCGTGATGTGCAGGGGTGCCCGGGCCAGCAGCTCACCGAGGGGGACGACGGTCCGGTGCGCCGGGTGGCCCGCGTGCGCCAGGCAGACCACGCGCAGCGACTCGCGCAGCTCGCGTGCCGCCTCCGCCTCGCCCTGCGCCAGGCCGAAGCGGGCCAGCCCCTCGGCCGTGTCCAGGGAGTCGGCGCCCGATCCGAGGTCGAGGGTGTTCACCAGGGACTGGATCAGGGCCAGGCCGCCGGGTGCGGGCGCGCGGTCATTCATGGTTGCGACGTTACCTCTTGTGCGGGAGCATGCAGTAACCGTTACCCCTTACAGGGTTCTACAGGTAACCCATCTTCCCTAGGAGGAGTCATGGCTCTCGCCAAGCTGGGTGTCGTCGTCCTGGACTGTCCCGACCCGGGTGCGCTCGCCGGGTTCTACGCCGAGGTGCTGGGCGGCACGGTCCAGGGCGAGGGCGACTGGGTCGACCTCGACGTGCCCGGCGGTCAGCCGCTGGCGTTCCAGGCCGCGCCCGGTCACGTACCGCCGAAGTGGCCCGCGCCCGACGACTCGCAGCAGTTCCATCTGGACCTGACCGTCGACGACCTGGACGCGGCGGAGAAGGGCGTGCTGGCGCTCGGCGCGAAGCCGCTGGACGCCGGGGACCGGTCGCGGTCCTGGCGTGTGTACACCGACCCGGCGGGGCATCCGTTCTGTCTGTGCGCCTGCTGATCCTGCTGGGACTTCCAGGTGTACGCCGATCCGGCGGGGCATCCGTCCTGCCGCTGCCGGATCGAGCACCCCTGAGAGACGGGTGGATCGAGCACCCGTGAAAGACGGGTGTCAGCCGTCGAGTTCCGCGATCTTCGCCGATGACGGTGCGCGGCGCTGCTGGGCGGCGCGGGCCGTGAAGTCCGCGCTGCGCAGGACCCGTTGGACATTGCCCCAGGTGAGCAGGGCGAGGTCGGTCTCGGACCAGCCGCGGGAGAAGAGCTCGGCGATCAGGTTCGGGTAGCAGGACGCGTCGGCGAGGTCCTGCGGGTGGGCGGCTCCGGAGTCGTACGTCCCCGAGAGGCCGACGCACTCCGGCCCGGCGAGGGCGCGGACGTGGTCGAGGTGATCGGCGACGTCCCGTACGGACGGGCCCGTCTGCTCGGCCGTGAGCGGGACGAGGCACAGGCCCTTGGCCGCGCCCAGTTCGACGAGGACGTCGTCGGGGAGGTTGGCCGGGTGGGGGCGCAGCGCGCGGGCCGCGGAGCGGGTGAAGAGGACCGGGGCCTTGGAGGCGACGAAGGCGCGGCTGATGGTGGCTTCCGAGGTGCCGGAGAGGTCGGCGAGCACGCCGAGGCGGTTCATCTCGCGCAGCACCTCCTCACCGAACCGGGTCAGGCCCGCCTCGCTCGCCCAGGAGGCGCCCGCGAGGGTCAGGACGCGCAGGCCGAGCGCGTGCAGGCCGCGCAGAATGCCGAGCGAGTCGCCGAGCGCGGACGCTCCGGCGGGGCCGAGCACGACGGCGACACGGCCGCAGTTGCGGGCGTCGGTGACCGCGGAGGCGCTGCGCGTCATACGCAGGCCCTCGGGGTGCGCCTGGACCACCGTCGTCACGAGGTCCAGCTGCTCCAGGGTCGCGCCGACGGCCCGGTCCCCGGCGAGGCCCTCGGGCAGGTGCAACGACCAGAACAGCGCGCCCACATGGCCTTCCCTCATCCGGGGGACGTCCGTGTCCACAGCGCTCTCGCCCAGCTCCAGGTCGAACCAGGGCAGATGGCGCAACGCCCAGGGCAGACCGCTGTAGCCGTCGGCGACGGGGTGGCCGGCGAGGAAGGCGTGGGCCCGCTCCAGCGGGTCGGCAGCGGCGTCGGGCTCGGCGCTCTCAGGGAGCTCGGGGGACCTGGGGAGCTCAGAGGGCTTGGGGAGCTCGGGGAGCTCGGGGAGCCCGGGGGAAAGCTGTTCGGCCTCCGGCCAGACGGCAGCGGGCTGGTCGAGCTCTCCCACCTCCGCGGTGGTTTTCAGTTCGTCCTGCAGTTCTGCCATGACGGGACTCCGTGGGGTGGACGGTGATCGATCGCAGTACCGTCACCGTGGCACGGAGCCCGGGGGGCTTCCTGGTGGGTGGGGCGTTCGGGGGTACGTCCCACGGGTGCACCCCCGGGTACGTCGCACGGGTACGCCCCACCCACCAGCGGGGATGTCAGCCGTCCAGCTGCTCCAGCGTCGCGTTGGACGGGGCACGCCGCGCCTGGAGGTCGCGGGCCACGTCCTCGGCCGCGCCCAGCACCCGTACCGCGTTCTGCCAGGTCAGCTTGGCGAGGTCGGCCTTCGACCAGCCGCGGCCGTACAGCTCGGCGATGAGGTTCGGGTAGCCGGAGACGTCGTCCAGGCCGTCCGGGGTGAACGCCGTGCCGTCGTAGTCGCCGCCGACGCCGAGGTGGTCGATGCCGGCGACCTCGCGCATGTGGTCGAGGTGGTCGGCGACCGTCGAGACCGTGGCGACGGGGCGCGGGTGGGACTCCTCGAAGACGCGGTGGACCTTCATGCCCTCGGGGGTGGTGTCGAGGTGGTGGAAGCCGTTCGCCCGCATGTTGTCGTCGGCCGCGGCCGTCCAGTCGACCGCCGCCTGGAGGACGAACTTCGGCACGAACGTCACCATCGCCACTCCCCCGTTGGCGGGCAGCCGCTCCAGGACGTCGTCCGGGATGTTGCGCGGGTGGTCGCAGACCGCGCGCGCGGAGGAGTGCGAGAAGATCACCGGCGCACTGGTCGTGTCGAGCGCGTCCCGCATGGTCGTCGCCGCGACGTGCGAGAGGTCCACGAGCATGCCCTCGCGGTTCATCTCCCGTACGACCTCACGGCCGAAGGCCGTCAGGCCGCCCACGGCGGGGACGTCCGTCGCCGAGTCCGCCCACGCGATGTTGTCGTTGTGGGTGAGGGTCATGTAGCGGACGCCCAGGGCGTACAACCCCCGCAGCGCGGCGAGGGAGTTGTCGATGGAGTGGCCGCCCTCCGCGCCCATGAGCGAGGCGATACGGCCCTCCGCCCGCGCCGCCTCCATGTCGGCCGCCGTCAGCGCGGCGCGCAGGTCCGACGGGTAGCGGTCGATCAACTGCCGTACGCAGTCGATCTGTTCGAGCGTCGCGGTGACCGCGCCGGGCAGGTCCGAGCGGACGTACACCGACCAGTACTGGGCGCCGACCCCGCCCGCGCGCAGGCGGGCCAGGTCCGTGTGCAGGTGCGCGCTCTGGTCGGTGGCGATGTCGCGGGCGCCGAGGTCGTAGCCGACCTGCTGGCGCAGCGCCCAGGGGAGGTCGTTGTGGCCGTCGACGACGGGGAACTCGGCGAGGAGCGCACGGGCCTGGTCGAGAGACGACATGCGCGTCACTTCCCGAAGCCGAAGCCGCCGGCCGCGCCCTCGACCTTGGCGCGCAGCCGCTTGCCCTTCTCGGTGGCCTGGTCGTTCAGTTCCTGCTGGAACTCCCGCATCCGGCCGAGGAGTTCCTCGTCGTGCGTGGCGAGGATCCGGGCGGCCAGCAGGCCAGCGTTGCGCGCACCGCCGACCGAGACGGTCGCGACCGGGACACCCGCCGGCATCTGCACGATCGACAGAAGGCTGTCCATACCGTCGAGGTACTTCAGCGGGACCGGTACGCCGATCACGGGCAGCGGGGTCACGGACGCGAGCATGCCGGGCAGGTGGGCGGCGCCCCCGGCCCCCGCGATGATCGCCTTGAGCCCGCGCTCGGCGGCCTGCTCGCCGTACGCGATCATCTCGTGCGGCATGCGGTGCGCGGAGACGACGTCGACCTCGTACTCGATCTCGAACTCGTCGAGGGCCTGGGCGGCCGCTTCCATGACGGGCCAGTCGGAGTCCGACCCCATGACGATGCCTACAACGGGGCTCATTCGGTGATCGTGCCTCTCAGGTAGCCGGCTGCGTGGTGGGCACGCTCAAGGACGTCGTCCAAGTCGTCGCCGTAGGTGTTGACGTGGCCGACCTTACGGCCGTGCTTCACGTCCTTGCCGTACATGTGGATCTTCAGCTGGGGGTCGCGGGCCATGCAGTGCAGGTACGCGGAGTACATGTCCGGGTAGTCGCCGCCGAGGACGTTCGCCATGACCGTCCACTTGGCGCGCGGGCGCGGGTCGCCGAGAGGGAGGTCGAGGACCGCGCGGACGTGGTTGGCGAACTGGGAGGTGATCGCGCCGTCCTGGGTCCAGTGGCCCGAGTTGTGCGGGCGCATGGCCAGTTCGTTGACGAGGATGCGGCCGTCGCGGGTTTCGAAGAGCTCCACGGCCAGGTGGCCGACGACTCCGAGTTCCTTCGCGATGCGCAGGGCGAGTTCCTCCGCCCGCAGCGCCAGCCCGTCCGCTATTCCGGGGGCCGGGGCGATGACCGTGTCGCAGACGCCGTCGACCTGCCGGGACTCGACGACGGGGTACGCGACCGCCTGGCCGTGCGGGGAGCGGACGACGTTCGCCGCGAGTTCCCGTACGAAGTCGACCTTCTCCTCGGCGAGGACGGCGACGCCCGCGCGGAAGGGTTCGGCCAGGGCCGCGTCGTCGGCGGAACGGATGAACCACACGCCCTTGCCGTCGTAGCCGCCGCGGACGGTCTTGAGGATGACGGGGAAGCCGTCGCCCTCGTCGCCTTCCGCGAGGCCCTCGGCCGCGAACGCCACGACGTCGTCGGCGTCGCTCACGATGCGGTGCCTCGGGCACGGCACGCCGATCTCGTCGAGCTTCGCCCGCATCACGCCCTTGTCCTGGGCGTGCACGAGTGCGTCGGGCCCTGGGCGGACGGGGATGCCGTCCGCCTCCAGGGCACGCAGGTGCTCGGTGGGTACGTGTTCGTGATCAAAGGTGATCACATCGCAGCCCCTCGCGAAGTCACGCAGCGTGTCGAGGTCGCGATAGTCGCCGATGACGACATCGCTGACGACCTGCGCCGCGGAATCCTGAGGGGTGTCACTGAGGAGCTTGAACTTGATGCCGAGCGGGATGCCCGCCTCGTGTGTCATACGAGCGAGCTGGCCCCCGCCGACCATGCCGACTACCGGGAACGTCACGCACCAAGAGTATCGGCCGCGCCACGGTGGCCGGTTTCCGCTCCGGTAAACCGGTCTTTCAGCGCCGGTAAGCCGGTCTTCCCGCGCCGGTGACCGCAGCTTTTCTTTGCCAGTGACCGCATCTTTTCTTACCTGTGAGCCCGTGCACAGGCATCGGCGAAGCCCGCTGGTTAGCATTGCTGCGTTGACGTACGTGACGTGAACGACCGACAAATCCGACCGACGGGGGCTAGCGACACCATGGGCAGTGCTTCATCGGGGGCTCATGCGAGGCCTCGCAGCGCGGTTCGCCGCCGGTTCGACCTGCTCATTCGGGAGGCCGCCAAGTTCGGTGCGGTCGGCGGGGCGGGGTTGCTCGTCAACCTGCTCGTGTTCAACCTCGTACGCAACGTCACCGGGCTGCAGGTCGTACGGGCCAGTGTCATCGCCACCGTCGTCGCGATCGTCTTCAACTACATCGGGTTCCGCTACTTCACCTACCGGGACCGTGACAAGGGTGGGCGCACCAAGGAGCTGACGCTCTTCCTGCTGTTCAGCGCGATCGGGCTCGTCATCGAGAACGGGGTGCTGTACGCGGCGACGTACGGGTTCGGGTGGGACAGCTCGCTGCAGAGCAACGTGTTCAAGTTCCTCGGCATCGGGATCGCGACGCTCTTCCGGTTCTGGTCGTACCGCACGTGGGTGTTCACGGCGCTGCCGGCGCGGGAGGCCGTGGCGAGTGCGGAATCGTTCCTTGACGCGGGGGCGGAGTCGCGGCCGCGCGCCAGGGTGAACTGAGCCTCAGCGATCCGACCGCTCCGCGCCCGCCGCCTCCCGGCGCTCCGCGCCGCCTCTTCGCCGCTCCGCGGCGGGGGTTTCCCACCCACCCGTGCGGGTAGGGCGTGGGGCTGGGGTTTGGGGCTGGGGCTGGGGCTTGGTCCAGGGCTGGGGCTTGGTCCAGGGCTGGGGCTGAATCGCGGGGCGGGGCTGCATCCCAGGGCGGGGCTGAGACCGGAGCTGGAGCTGAGATCCGGGCCGGAGCTGAATCCCGAGCTGGGGCCGAGACCCGAGCTGAAGCCGAGACCCGGCTGGAACCGAGGCCCGAACCGGAGCCGAGACCCGAGCTAAAGCCGAGGCCCGAACCGGAGCCGAGACCCGAGCTGAAGCCGAGGCCCGAACCGGAGCCGAATCCCGAACCGGAGCTGAATCCCGAAGCTGAATCCCGAGCTAGAGCCGAGACCCGGCTGAAGCCGAGACCCGAACTCGAACCGAGTCCCGAGCTGAAGCCGAGACCCCGGCTGGAACAGCGACCCGTGCCAGGCCCCGTCGGCCTCCGCTCTACCTGACCGTCCGCTCGTCCTCCTCCGTCATCGGTGGCCTCTTCATCGGTGTGCGGGACAGGAACAGACCGAAGACCGGAGGCTGGGCCTGGAGCATCTCCAGGCGGCCGCCGTCGGCCTCCGCGAGGTCGCGGGCTACGGCGAGGCCGATGCCCGTGGAGTTGCGGCCGCTGATCGTGCGCTCGAAGATGCGGGCGCCCAGGTCGGTGGGGACGCCGGGGCCCTCGTCCGTGACCTCGACGACCGCCTGGTTGCCGGTGACGCGGGTGCGCAGGGCGACCGTGCCGCCACCGTGCATGAGCGAGTTCTCGATCAGCGCCGCCAGGACCTGGGCGACCGCGCCGGGGGTGCCCACCGCCCGCAGGTGCCGTTTGCCCGAGCTGACGATGGCGCGGCCCTCACTGCGGTAGGCCGGGCGCCACTCCTCCAGCTGCTGCTTGATGACCTCGTCGAGGTCGAAGGAGACGGCCGAGCCGGTGCGGGGGTCGCGGGCGTTGGTGAGGAGTCGTTCCACCACGTCCGTGAGGCGTTCCACCTGCGTCAGCGCGATGGTCGCCTCTTCCTTCACCGTGTCGGGATCGTCGGTGAGGGTGATCTCCTCCAGGCGCATGGAGAGCGCCGTGAGAGGCGTACGGAGCTGGTGGGAGGCGTCGGCGGCGAGGCGGCGCTCGGCGGTCAGCATCCGCGCGATCCGCTCCGCGCTGCTGTCCAGGACGTCGGCGACGCGGTCCAGCTCGGGGACGCCGTACCGCTTGTGGCGCGGGCGGGGGTCGCCGGAGCCCAGCCGTTCCGCGGTCTCGGCGAGGTCGGTGAGGGGTGAGGCGAGACGGTTGGCCTGGCGGACGGCCAGAAGCACGGCGGCGACGATCGCGAGCAGGGCGACCGCGCCGATGATCAGGAGCGTACGGCCGACTTCCCTCGTCACCGACGAGCGTGGCTCCTGGACGGTGACCGTCTCTCCCTCCTCGCCGTCGGCGGTGTAGTGGATGACGTCGCCGGTGGGCTTGGTGCCGACCTCGATGGGCGGGCGGCCGGGGATCCTGATCACGGCGTAGCGCTGGTCCGTGACCTGGTTCTTGAAGGTCTCCGCGGTGATGTTCTCGTCGCCGAGGATGCGGCTGTCCACGATGCTGGCGAGGCGGAGTGCCTCGGAGTCCACGCGTTCCTGGGCGCTGTTGCTGATCGTGCGGGTCTCGACGATGACGAGGGATACGCCGAAGACGGCGATCACGACGAGGACCACCGCGAGTGTGGACTGGATGAGACGGCGACGCACGGGGCCCTCCGGGCAGGTGGCTGGTCGTGCTCCAGTGTGCCTTGCCGCTGCGCTGGGCTGGAGCGGGAGTTTTCGCCCCCGGCGCTTCTACCCGTCCCGTCCTTCTGGGGCTCAGCCCCAGAAGGACGGGTAGTTCGTCGGGTGCGGGGCTGAGGGGGCTGGGCGCGCAGTTCCCCGCGCCCCTAAACAACCGCCGGCCCGCCCCGGGTGCTTTTAAGGGGCGCGGGGAACTGCGCGACCAGCCCCCACCCACCCGCACCCGACGAACCCACCTCTACGCGCCCCAACCCAAGCGGAGCGGATCAGCTCTTCTCGAAGCGGAACCCGACGCCCCGAACCGTCGCGATGTACCGAGGGTTCGCCGCATCGTCGCCAAGCTTCTTGCGGAGCCAGGAGATGTGCATGTCGAGGGTCTTGGTGGAGGACCACCAGGTGGTGTCCCAGACCTCGCGCATGAGTTGGTCGCGGGTCACGACGCGGCCGGCGTCGCGGACAAGGACCCGCAGCAGGTCGAACTCCTTGGCCGTGAGCTGGAGTTCCTCGTCGCCCATCCAGGCGCGGTGCGACTCGACGTCGATCCGCACGCCGTGCGTGGCGGGCGGCTGCTGGGGCTCGGCGGCACCGCGCCGCAGCAGCGCCCTTACGCGGGCGAGGAGTTCGGCGAGGCGGAACGGCTTGGTGACGTAGTCGTCGGCGCCCGCATCGAGGCCGACGACGGTGTCCACCTCGTCGGCGCGCGCGGTCAGGATGAGGATCGGGACGGTGTGTCCCTCGGCGCGCAGTCGGCGGGCCACTTCCAGGCCGTCCATTCCGGGCAGGCCCAGGTCCAGGACGACCAGGTCGACGCCGCCCTGCATTCCTGCGTCGAGCGCGGTGGGGCCGTCCTCGCGCACCTCGACCTCGTAACCTTCCCGGCGCAGTGCGCGGGCCAGCGGCTCCGAGATGGACGCGTCGTCCTCGGCGAGCAGTACACGGGTCATGGGGTGATGGTAGTCCGCCCCGGACGACAGCTGTGGGGTGATCGGCCTCCGTGATTCACACCCGCCACCCGTGTGATTCTTACCTGCGGCTGTGGGATGCGATCCTGGCAAGTGCCTTCGAATGCGCGATCTTGGTTCCATGATCGCCTGTGATCCATCTCTCAAGTCCTTCCATATGCCACATTGGCATGTCGTATGGTGACCAGACGCCTGTAGCACCACACCGGGACCTTTGGCGCCAGATTGATGCTGAAGGTCTCTTTTGTGTGCGGGCTGGTGTTCGCCAGCCTTGAAAGGAATGACCTGTGGCCGGGCCCGAGCGCATCGACGCGTGACGGGCGTGGATCCCGGTGGTCGTCGTCCACCGTTTCGTAATCCGGAGCGGACTCCCCCGTGGGCGTGGGGGCGGACGGTCGAACCCCGCCGGTGCCGGCCGCCCCCCCACCGGGCGCGCGACGCTCAAGCAGCGCGTCCCGACCAGCAAGGAACGACCATGGCGTCCAGCCTGACGAAGGACTCGGTCACCCCGGGCACCCCCGGGTCCGAGCGGACCTTCTTCGGCCACCCCCGCGGACTGGCCACCCTCTTCATGACCGAGATGTGGGAGCGTTTCTCCTACTACGGCATGAAGGCACTGCTCCCGCTGTACCTGGTGGCACCGGGCGGCCTGCACATGAGCGCGGCCTCCGCGACCGCGATCTACTCGGTGTACCTGTCGCTGGTGTACCTGCTCGCCCTGCCGGGCGGCTGGTTCGCCGACCGTGTCCTCGGCCCCCGTAAGACGGTCGCCGTCGCGGGCATCATCATCATGCTGGGCCACCTCACGCTGGCCCTGCCCTCCGCCGGCACCTTCTACGCGGGCCTCGGGCTCGTCGCGATCGGTTCCGGTCTGCTGAAGGCCAACATCTCCACGATGGTCGGCCACCTCTACGACGGCCCGGACGACCCGCGCCGTGACGGTGGCTTCACCCTCTTCTACATCGGCATCAACCTCGGTGCCTTCGCCGCTCCGCTGATCATCGGCACCGTCGGTGAGAACGTGAACTGGCACCTGGGCTTCGCGCTCGCCGCGCTCGGCATGGCCCTCGGCCTCGCCCAGTACCTGCTCGGCGGCCGTCACCTCAACGCGCGTTCCAGCGACATCCCCACGCCGCTGTCCGCCGAGGAGAAGGCCGCGACGCTGCGCAAGTCCGCGATGTGGGCCGCCGTCGCCGTCGTCTTCTACTGCATCGTCGGTTTCTCGGGCCACTACACGCTGAACTGGCTGCTGGTCCCGATCACGATCGCGGGTCTGATCATCCCGATCATGGTCATCTCCCGTATCAAGCGGGACAAGGACCTGAACCGCGTCGAGCAGAAGAAGATGTCCGCGTACATCTGGTTCTTCGTCGCCGCGGCCGTCTTCTGGATGATCTACGACCAGGGTGGTTCGACCCTGTCGATCTTCGCCGACTCCTCCGCCGAGAACACCATCTTCGGCTGGGAGTTCCCGGTCTCCTGGTACCAGTCCGTCAACCCGGTCATGATCATGGCGCTCGCCCCGGTCTTCGCCTGGGCGTGGCTGGCGCTGAACAAGCGCGGCAAGGAGCCGAGCACGGCCACGAAGTTCGCGTCGGGTCTGATCCTGATCGGCGCGTCGTTCTTCCTCTTCCTGGCCCCGCTGATGATCGCCCAGGACGGCCACAAGGCCGCCGCGATGTGGCTGGTCGCGATCTACTTCGTGCAGACCGTCGGTGAGCTGACCGTTTCCCCCGTGGGTCTGTCGGTCACCACGAAGATGGCGCCCGCGAAGTACGCCTCCCAGATGATGGGTGTCTGGTTCCTGGCCGTCACCGCCGGTGACGCCACGACCGGTCTCCTCTCCATCGCCGAGGTCGACCTCAACAAGACGGGCATCGTCGCCCTGGAGGCCACGCTCGCCGTGATTGCCGGTGTCGCGGTGTGGATGTACCGCAAGAAGGTCAAGCAGCTGATGGGCGACGTCCACTGACGTACGCCTGAGGCCTGACGCCTGACAGGGCCGCCGTATCCGCTGGGATACGGCGGCCCTGTTCTTGTCTGCTGTCAGGTGCGGGCCGGTGCCCTGCCGAGTCGGTCGTGGGCGGAGGCGCGGGGGATCAGCGCAGCCTGCGGTGCGGCATGAAGGTGAAGACCGCTCCGCCGAGCAGGATGACCGTCCCCGCAACCAGCCCCAGTGCCTTCAGGGAGCCGTGGCTGTCGGAGCCCGTCTCCGCGAGGCCGCCGCTGGACGAAGTGCCCGAGGAGTCGCCTCCCGAGGCGCCGCTCGCCTGCTGCGTGGTGTCCAGGGTCAGGGAGACCTCCGTCTTCGTCGGCGTGCAGGTCGTCGTCGTGCCCAGGGCCTTCACCGTCAGGACGCCCGGGGAGAGGGTCGAGCTGCCGCTCGCGCCCGGCTTGTACGTGCCCGTGAGGTCAGGGATCTCGATCGGGTCGCCGGACTTGATCTCCTTGGCGTTGGTCGGGCCCTCCACATGGACGGTGCCCTTGTCGGAGCCGCCCAGGACGACCTCCATCGACGGCTTGACGGAGTCCGCGGGGATGTCGGCCGGGCTGTCCATCACGGACTTCTTGAACTGGACCGTGAGGTCGAAACTCCCGCCGTTCTTCGTGGCGTTGATCTGGACGGGCGACGTGGCGCTCTTGTCTCCGATGGGTGTCTTGCACGCGTAGGGGATGGAGACTTCCTTGCCCGTGAAGTCGGTCTGACCGCCGCTGTCACCACCCGTCGAACCGCCCGTGTCGCTGCCGCCGGTTCCGCCGATCTCACTGGCGCTGGCCGAGGGTGAGGCCGAGCCCGTCGGCAGGGTCGGCAGGCTCGTCGGCAGGCCGGTGGGCAGGGTCGGCGTCACCGTGGGGAGTCCTCCCGTCGTGCCGCCCGAACTTCCCCCGCTCCCCGTCACCTTGATCGTCGCCGCCGACTTCACCGTCTCCTTCGGGGAGCACTTCGTGTCGGTCGACACCGGCTTGCTGACGTTGATGTTGTACGCGTCCGGCGTCAGCGTCACATCGCCGGCCGCCGTCAGTTTCAGCTTGCCCGTCATGTCGGACAGCTTCATGGCGCTGTTCTTGGGGATCGCGGGGTTCGACCGCGGCCCCTCCATCGCGATGTCGGCGGTCTGCGCGCCGCCCGCCTTCAGCGTGCCGGTCGGCTTGACGGTGTCCTTCTCCAGGTCGATGACGTCGGGGTTCTTGGACGCCGCCTGGACGAACTTCCAGGTGATGGTGACCTCGTCGCCCACCTTCGCCTCGGCGGGCGCGGTGATCTCGACCTGCGTCGTGCCCTCGACCGGGGGCAGACCGGAGATCGAGGGCGGAATGCACTCCGTCTTGTACGACACCTCGGCGGCCTGTGCCGGGGCCGCGGTCACACCCAGCAGGATGCCCGCGCCGCCGAGCATCAGCGCGACCCCGGCCGCGCTCATTCTCCGTCCGGCTCCCGGTACCACTCTCCGTTGCGTGCTCACGTATTTCCCTTCGTCGTCGGGCTGTTCTCTTGCGGTGCGGAGAGCTGACCGTTCGCCACGGTCCCCGGATCGCTGTCGGGTGTGAACCACGGCAGGGACGGGGTCGTGGAGGTCTTCGGTGACACCGGCGGGGAGGCCGGTGAGGGACTCAACTTCGGTATGCGTACGGTGAGTTCGGGCAGCCGGAAGCCCCGGTGACGGCCGCCGCGCCCGATCGGCCTGTGTGGCCGCACCCGGTCCACCACGGCCATCCCGATACGGAACACCGCGCCCGGTACGACCACGCAGAGCAGGATCCAGAAGAGGGTCACGCCCCAGGGGCGGCCGACGCCCCACGGCTGTTCGGCGAGCACCTTCCCGCCGTACTTCAGCGAGACCGTGTAGTCGCCGTGCGCCCCGGCCGACAGTTCGACCGGGAGTTTGATCCGCGCCTTGCGGCCGGGCGCGATCGTGCCGCGCCACTGCTGTTCCTCCCACTGCGGGGCGAACACCCCGTGGGAGGTGCCGACTTGGAAGACGGGGTTCTTCACGGAGGCGGTGCCGACGTTGCCGACGGTGAAGACGAGTGTGCGGGAGGGCGGCGAGCCGAACCAGGTAAGCAGACCGCTCGACCCGTCGAGGCGGGTGTCCGTCAGCACCGAGAGCCGGCCGCCGCTCTCCTCCTTCGGCAGCGGCTCGACCGAGTGCCCGGCCACCATGAAGATGGCGTCGGCGTCCGCCTTCTCCCCCGTGACCGTGGCGACGTGCACCACGCACGGACACGGCTTGGGCGGCTCGGTGACCGGCAGCTGCTTGCTGAAGTTCCCCTTCGCGTCGGTGGTGACGGCCCGGCCGTCGGAGTTGGCACAGGAGTTGGTGCCGCCGATCACTCCCCGGGACGGCACGGACTGCCCGCAGATCAGCATCATCAGCAACGTCTTCGGCCGCCAGCCACTGCCGGTCACCGTGATCGAACCACCCGTCCCCGCCTGGGACTTGGACAGTTTCACGCTCGGCTTCCCGGCGGCGGACGCGGAGGACACCGGACCCACCAGGGGGGCCAGGACGAGCGCGAGCACCGCCACGAGTGCCGGAATCCTCAGCCTGCCGTTCACGACACCGCTCACGACACCGTTCACGACACCGCTCCCGTCAACTCGACTTCCGTACGCGGCTCTTCACTCGCCCCACCGTGCGCCGCGGGACGCCCGCGTTGCCGTACGCCCCGTCCCCTACGACGCCTGTGACGCCGTACGGCCCACCAGGCACCCACCGCCGCGAGGCCGCCCCCGGCCCCGGCCACCGCACCCCACGGCACGAACCGCGCCGACGCGGTCCCCGTGTCGTGCGCGCCGCCCGCCGCCGTCACCGTCAGCCGTACGTCGACCGCGTCCAGCGCCGGGGTGTCGCGCCACGGCTCGCTGAGCGTGACGCGGCGGCCCGGCAGGAGTTCGACGGGCAGGGTGCGCGGGGCGCGGTCGAGGAGCGCCCCGAAGACACCGTCGGCGTGCACCGCGAGCTTCGGGGTCAGGACGGTGGTGCCACGGTTGACCAGTTCGTACGAGATCCGGCCGCCGCGCACGGTGACGTGCTCGACGGTGAGCGCCGACAACGTCGGCCCGCTCACCCGCAGTTGGATCCGCATCGCCGCGGACCGTCCGCCGCCGCTCGCGACGATCGCGCCGGGGTGGTCGCCGGGCGCCGCGCCCGCCGGGACGCTCAGGGTGAACGGCACGTCGGCGCGGGTGTGCGCGGGGACCCGTACGGACACCGAACGCACCGCCGCGCGCCGCCCGTCCGTCTCCCGCGCGAAGCCGATCCACGCGCCCGTGTCCGTCGACTTGGTCCGTACGGTGAAGCCGCCGCCCGCGGTGTTGTCGGCGTCCGCGCCGCGCAGCCGGACGGTGAGCGGCTTGGCGCCCGGGTTGAGCACGGACACCGCGTCCTGGAGGACCGTGCCGGGCGCGCCCTCCGCGTAGACGTACGGCCGGCCGGCCGCCGCGTCCGACGTACTCGTGGACGGCACGACGGACCAGCCGTCGTCGGCCAGGGCCAGGGTCGCCGGTGCCGTGATCGACAACATCAGGGTCAGGCCCAGCACGCGGGCAGCGGAGAGTGCGTACGGCATCGAACGGCTCCTGATCGTCGTACCCGGAGATCTCAGCGGCGTGCCGCCTGATGCCTCCGCGTCAGCCACAGGACGCCCGCCGCGCCCGCGAGCAGTACCGTGCCGCCGAGCGTGCCGAGGGCGACCGCCGAGTCCTCGGGGCCGGTCTGCGGGAGCTGGCCGGAGTCCGAGCCGCTCTGGGTCTCACCCGTCGACGAGCCCGAACCGCCGCTCGCGGCCGTGACGTCGAGGGTCAGCGAGGGCTTGGGACTGTTCGTGGGAGTGCACGTGGTCGTCGTACCGAGCGCCTTGATGGTGAGTACGCCCGCGGTGAAGGTGACCTTGCCGGACTTCTTCGGCGTGTATGTGCCGCTCAAGTCGCTGATTTTGATGGGGGTGTTGGCGGGGATCGCGGCCGCGTTGGCCGGGCCGGTCACCGCCACCGTGCCGCTGTCGGCGCCGCCCAGCTTGATGACGGCGCTCGGCTTCATCGCGCCCTTGCCCAGCTCGACCGGGCTGGAGGAGACGCCCTTCTGCCAGGACATGGTGAGCTTGTAGCCGCTGCCGCTCTTGACGCTCTTGATGTCGATGGGCGAGACGGCGCTCTTGTCGCCGATCGGCGTCTTGCAGTGGTAGTTGACGTTCACCACGGCGGCCTGGGCGGCGGGAGCGGCCATCAGCACCGCCGAGCCGGCCAGGGCCGCAGCGGACGCGAGCGCGGCGGTTCGTTTCTGGTACGTCCGGTACGACACCTCGAAGTCCCCTCGTCGCCGAAATCACTGACGGCATTTACTGACGGCACATCAGATTGGGCGCTCAAAGTACGCCCGGTCACTTGTGGAGGGAAGACAAAGTGCGCGCCGGATCTGAGGAGATCCGGCGCGCATACGATGGCGTACGAAGAGAGATTCGAACGCTGGTCGAACCATGGGTAACCCCTGGTAGGAGTTACGTGGGGCTACGCGGGTGCCCCGAGTTCCGCCCACACGGTCTTGCCCGCGACCCCCGGAGTCCGTACGACCCCCCAGTCGAGGCACAGCCGCTGCACGATGAACATGCCGTGGCCGCCCGGGCGTCCGGCGCGGTGCGGGGTGCGCGGGGCGGGCTGGCCGGCACCCCGGTCGGAGACCTCGACGCGCAGCACCTTGCTGTCGCAGGCGATCCAGAGCTCGTCCGGGCCCTCGGCGTGCAGACAGGCGTTGGTGACGAGTTCGGAGACCACCAGCAGGACGTCCTCGGCGGCGGCCCGCCGGTCGGCGCTCGCGGCGGGCAACCAGCCCCACGCGTACAGCGCCTGACGGGCGAAGTCGCGGGCGAGCGGTACGACACCACTCGCGCCCTCGAAGCTCAGCCTGCGGGCCTGGCGGCCGACGGGGGGTACGGCGGGGTCGGCGGAGGGCACAGCGGCGCCGTCGTCCGGCTCCGGGCCGCGGTCGTCCGGCGAGTAAGGCCGGGTGGTGCTCATCAGCGCTTCACCTCACCGATTCACCAGTTCATGATTCAAGACTCGACACTCAGTACGTATGGATCGACGGCGCGTTCGCCGCTTGGGCTGCCGACATATGCGCTGCCGACATATTCAGGATGTCTCCTGCCCGACCGAACCGTGCGAACACCCACGTTTTCGGCACGGAACATGTGACGCGAGTAACGCAGGTAGCGCGGGTAACGCGCGGATCGCACAGGGACAGCCGGGGCGCGGCCGCGGCGGAGGGGTGAGCGGCCGGGGCCGCTCAGTCGGCCAGGGCCGCTTCGAGCGTCTCGTGGACGGTGAAGACGGCATCCACCCCGGTGATCTCGAAGACCCGGGCCACCACCGGCTGCATCCCGGTCAGATGGACCCCGCCACCCGCGGCCTCGGCCTTCAGCCGGGCGCCGAGCAGCACGTTGAGCCCGGTGGAATCACAGAATTCGAGGCGCGAACAGTCGACGACCAGGCGGGCGAACCCTCTTTCCAGGCAGTCGTCGAGTGGCTCACGCAACACATCGGCCGTGTGGTGATCCAACTCACCCGCGGGGGTCACGACGGCGCTTGAGCCCTCTTCCCGCACCTCGACAAGAAGCCGGCCCGACTGTGCGCTGCCGACCGTCCCGCGGTCCATCCCGTCCATCTCCCGAGCGTCGCGACTGCTGATGTACGCCCTCGAACACTACGCCTTCCTCACACACCCCGACACCCGAACAACCGCCCGCAAACGGACATTTCACCACGTATCGCACTTGCGGTGACCTCGCGAAAGCGGGTAGGGCTAGTAGAGACACCTATTCACCACGACCGGCTACGGAGGCGCCGCACACCGCAGCGCACGCATTGGCATCGGCGGCCATATGCCGAGAACGATGGAGGACACCATGTCACCCCGGCTCGACGCATCGCAGACCCAGACGGCGACGTCGACACCCTCTCCGGAAGGACTTGAGGGGCTCCCGGAGATTCCCCCGTACGACGAGGTGGGGCCGGTGGACGCGCGGGCCCTGTCCAAGACACTCTTCGAGCGGCTGGAGTCCCTCGAAGAAGGCACCCACGACTACGCGTACGTCCGCAACACTCTCGTCGAGCTCAACCTCGCGCTGGTCAAGTTCGCCGCCTCCCGGTTCCGCTCCCGCAGCGAGCCGATGGAGGACATCATCCAGGTCGGCACCATCGGCCTGATCAAGGCGATCGACCGCTTCGAACTGAGCCGCGGCGTCGAATTCCCCACCTTCGCGATGCCGACGATCGTCGGCGAGATCAAGCGCTTCTTCCGCGACACCTCGTGGTCCGTGCGCGTACCGCGCAGACTGCAGGAACTCCGCCTCGACCTGGCCAAGGCCGGCGACGAACTCGCCCAGCGGCTGGATCGCGCCCCGACGGTGGGCGAGTTGGCGGAGCGCCTCGGCATCACCAACGACGAGGTCGTCGAGGGCATGGCGGCATCGAACGCCTACACGGCCAGTTCGCTGGACGCCCAGCCCGAGGAGGACGACTCCGAGGGCGCGCTCGCGGACCGCATCGGCTACGAGGACCACGGGATCGAAGGCATCGAGTACGTCGAGTCCCTGAAACCCCTGATCGCCGAACTCCCGCCGCGCGACCGGAAGATCCTCGCGCTGCGCTTCGTCGCCAACATGACCCAGTCCGAGATCGGCGACGAACTCGGCATCTCGCAGATGCATGTGTCGCGCCTGCTGTCGCGGACGCTGGTGCGGCTGCGGAGGGGTCTGACCGTCGAGGAGTGACGGCCGTACGTCAGCTGCGCTCCGTACGTCAGCTGTGCTCGGTACGTCAGTTGTGAGCCGGCCGTACGCCGTGGACCGCGTCCGGTGCCCCAATCGCCGGGGCACCGGACGCAGTTACGGATGGGCGTAGGACGCAGTGACGGATGGGCGTCGGACGCAATCACAGCTTGGCATCAGGCCGGGTTACCCCCGGAAACCCCTTTTCCCACAGGTTCACCTCCATCACTATGGGCACCCCCATACCCGCCGGTAGCTCAAGGCTCCGGCCGGCAGAGCGGCGGGGATGCGAGTGCGAGGAGGCACGGGAATGGCTGGGGCCGGCCGGACCGACGCTGAGGACGAGGACGCAGGAGCCGAGGGCGGCATACACGCCACGGCGTCCGACGCTCAGCTCACCGAACTGTTGCGTGCCGACACTCCGACGGCATATCCGGCGCTGCGCGAACTGCGCGGGCGCCACCGGCCCTCGGTCCTCGCGTACGCCCGGCTGTGCACCGCGGACGAGACCGCCGCCCGGCAGCTCACGGCGCAGGCGTTCGCCCTCGCGGCGCGCGACACGGCGCGGGGCATCGACCCCAGGGGGCCTTGGCGGCACCAACTGCTCCTCCTGGCAGGGCAGGTGGCCGCTTCCTGGGCGATGGACGAGCGCGGCAGCCGCCTGGACCCGGACCTGCTCACCCACCTCGCCGAGGCGGGCCCCCACGGACGCGACCCGGCGATGCTCGACGCGTTCCAGGCGCTGCCGACCCGGATACAGGGACTGGTCTGGTACGGCGTCGTCGACGAGGAACCCGACGCCAGGACCGCGATGCTGCTCGGGGCCACACCCCAGGACGTGAGGTACGGCAAGGAGCCCGCGTTCCAGACCCTGCGCCAGGCCTGCCTGAAGGCCCGCCTCGCCCGTTCGGGCAACCCCCGCTGCCAGGACTTCCGCCGGCTGATCGAGGAGGCGGCGCACCCCGAGAACCCCCGCTACAGCGCCGACCTGCACGCCCACATGGCGCACTGCGGGCACTGCGCCGCCGCGTACGAGGAACTGGGCGCCCTGCGGGACAGCCCGCGCGAGGCGCTGGCGGAGGGGCTGCTGCCGTGGGGCGGGGCGGCGTACGTCATGACGGGCGCCGAGACCCGGACTCCCCGTGAGCCGGCGGCCGGCTGGGCCTGGCTGCCCTCGCGGCGCGTCGTCCTCGCCTCGGCCGCGCTCGGCGTCGCGGCGGCGCTGATGTTCCTGCTGACATCGGGCGGTTCGGAGCCCGCGCGGACGGCCGGGGTGGTCCGCACTCCGCAGGCGCCGCCCCCGGTGACGGTGACCGCGACGGTCTCGGTCACGCCGTCCCCGTCGCCGTCGCCGTCGGCCACGTCCAAGTCCCCCTCGCCCACGCACACGTCGAAGCCGTCCCCGTCCCCCACGCCCTCGAAGACGCCGAAGCCCTCGCCGACGCACACCGCCCCGCACCCCCCGAACAGCACCTTCGCCCAGGTGGTGAACGCCGGCTCGGGCCTCTGCCTGGACATCCGCGACGGCGTCATGGACCTGGGCACCGACGTCATCACGGCCCGCTGCACTTCGTCCCGCACCCAGATGTGGCGCGTCGACTCCGGCCGCGGCGTCCTCCAGTCGTACGCCGACCCGGACTTCTGCCTCGACAGCCGCGGCTCCACGGACCGGGGTGTCGGTATCTGGGAGTGCAGTTCGGTCTACGGCTCCAACGGCCAGAACCTGCGCTTCACGGTCGACTCCCGCGGCGAGATCCGCCCGGGGATCGCCCCGGACCACGTGGTCACGCCGTACGGCGACGGGCTCGTGCTCGCCTATGACCAGGGGCGGGACGACCAGCGGTGGCGGGCGGGCTCCGCCGCGTGACCCCGCCTACGCGACCGGGACTCCGCGCCGCCACACCCGCGACACGAGCGGTACGCCCGGCCGGTACGCCAGGTGCACATGGCTCGGGGCGTCGAGGAAGGCCAGGTCGGCGTAGGCGCCGGGGGTGATGCGGCCGATGTCGGTGCGGCGCAGGGCCGCCGCGCCGCCCGCCGTCGCCGACCAGATCGCCTCGTCGGGCGTCATCCTCATGTCCCGTACCGCCAGCGCGATGCAGAACGGGACGGACGAGGTGAACGACGAGCCCGGGTTGCAGTCGGTGGACAGGGCGACGGTCACGCCCGCGTCGAGGAGACGGCGGGCGTCGGGCCATTCGGCGCGGGTGGAGAATTCGGCGCCGGGGAGCAGCGTCGCCACGGTGTTGCCGTTCGCCAGCGCGTCCACGTCGGCGTCCGTCAGGTGCGTGCAGTGGTCGGCGCTCGCCGCGTCGAGTTCGACGGCGAGCTGGACACCGGGGCCGTACGACAGCTGGTTGGCGTGGACGCGCGGGTGCAGGCCCTTCGCCTTGCCGGCGGTGAGGATCGCGCGGGCCTGGTCGCCGTCGAAGGCGCCCTTTTCGCAGAAGACGTCGATCCAACGGGCGTACGGGACACAGGCGTCGAGCATCTGGCCGGTCACCAGGGCCACGTACTCGGCCGGGTCGTCGGCGTAGTCGGGCGAGACGATGTGCGCGCCGAGGTAGGTGACCTCGTCGGTGTGCGCGGCCGCGATGCGCAGGGCACGGGACTCGTCCTCGACGGTGAGGCCGTAGCCGGACTTGGTCTCGAAGGTGGTGGTGCCCTGGCGGAGGGCCTCGCCGAGGTGGTGGACGAGGTTGCGCTCCAGGTCCTCGTCACTCGCCGCCCGCGTCGCCGCCACCGTCGTACGAATGCCGCCCGCCGTGTAGCCGCGCCCCGACATACGGGCGTTGAACTCCTCGGTGCGGTCGCCCGCGAAGACGAGGTGCGAGTGGGAGTCGACGAAGCCCGGGATCACCGCGCGGCCACCGGCGTCGACCTGATTGTCAGTGGCGGGTGCTTTGCTTTTCTCACCGGTCCACGCGATGCGGTCGCCGTCGATGACGACGGCCGCGTTCTGGATCAGACCGAGAGGGGATCCGTCACCGAGGGAGGGATCGTTGGTGACCAGGCTGGCGATGTTGGTGATGAGCGTGTTCGTGCTGGTCGTGCTGGTCCTGCTGCTCATGGCGTCCTCGTGGGGGCTCGGGCTGCGGCGGGCGGGGGTGAGCCGCGCGGGCGTGCTGCTGGGCGTCAGGCGCGCAGGGCGTCGATGGCGTCCGCGAGAGCCGTCGGCACCTGCGGTACGAGGGTGTGCTCACCGTCGCGTACGACGTGCCGGCCGGCCACGACCGTATGGCGTACGTCGGCTCCCGTCGCGGCGAATACGGCCGTCTCGGCACCGAGGCGCGGCAGCGGTCCCGCTGTTCTGACCGAGTCGAGGGCGATCGTCGTGAAGTCGGCGAGCGCGCCCGGCTCCAGGATGCCCGCGTCGGCCCAGCCCAGGGCCGCGTGGCCGTCGGCGGAGGCGGCGCGCAGCAGGGCGGCCGCCGTCCAGTGACCGCGGGTGCGGGTGCGCAGGCGCTCGTTCAGCTCCATCGCGCGGGCCTCTTCGAAGAGGTCGATGACGGCGTGGCTGTCGGACCCGAGGGAGAGCGGCGAGCCCGCTTTCTGGAGAGCGACCGCGGGGCCGATGCCGTCCGCCAGATCCCGCTCCGTCGTCGGACACATGCAGGTGCCCGTCCCGGAGCCGCCGATCAGGGCGATGTCCTCGTCCGTGAGGTGCGTGTTGTGGACGCCGGTCGTGCGCGGTCCGAGGACACCGTGGTCGGCGAGCAGCCGGGTGGGTGTGCAGCCGTGCGTGGCCTGGCAGGCGTCGTTCTCCGCCGTCTGCTCGGACAGATGCACATGCAGCGGGGCCCGCCGCTCCTCGGCCCAGCGCGCGACCGTCGCCAACTGCCCCGCGGGCACGGCCCGTACGGAGTGAATGGCCGCACCGATCCGTGCGTGATCCCGGTCCTTGAGAACTGAACAGCGTTCCGCCCAGGCGTCGGCCGTGCCGTCGGAGAAGCGCAGCTGGTGCTGGTTGGGCGGCTGTCCGAAGCCGGCGGAGAGGTAGGCGGTGTCGAGGAGGGTGATACGGATTCCGGCCTCGGCGGCGGCGGCGATCAGCGCCTCGCCCATCGCGTTGGGGTCGGCGTACGGGGTGCCGCCCGGGGCGTGGTGCACGTAGTGGAACTCACCGACGGCCGTGACGCCGGCCAGCGCCATCTCGGCGTACACGGCGCGCGCGAGCGCGTGGTAGGTCTCCGGGGTCAGCCGGTCCGCGAAGGAGTACATGATCTCGCGCCAGGTCCAGAAGGTCCCGGAGCCGACCTGGACGGTGCCGCGCAGGGCGCGGTGGAAGGCGTGCGAGTGGGCGTTCGCGAGCCCGGGGAGGGTGAGTCCGCGGAGGATCTCGGCGCCCGGGGGCGGGGTGTCGACGCCCGTGCGGACGGCGGTGATGCGGCCGTCCGCCACCTCCAGGGCCACGCCCGGCTCGACGTGGGTGTCGAGCCAGGCGTGTTCCAGCCAGTACGTCTGCGTCACCTGCAGGCCAGCCCTTCGAGTACGTCGGCGAGTGCGGTCACCCCGGCCACGCAGTCGTCCTCGGCGGCGTACTCGGCCGGGGAGTGCGAGACACCCGTGGGGTTGCGTACGAACAGCATGGCGGTCGGGACGGTGCCGGAGAGGATTCCGGCGTCGTGTCCGGCACCCGTGCCCAGAACGGGGACCGTGAGTCCCGCGTGCTGGTCCTTGCCCAGGATGCGGGCGAGCTCGTCGCGCAGGGCGTGCTCGAACTCCACGACGGGGGTGAACGACTCGCGGACGACGTCGAGTTCGACGCCGTGCGCCTCCGCGTACTCGCGGGCCGCCTTCTCGACGCCGGTGACGACCGTGTCGAGGGCCGTCTGGTCGGCGGCGCGGGAGTCGAGCCAGCCGCGGACGAGGGAGGGGATGGCGTTCACGCCGTTCGGCTCGACGGAGATCTTGCCGAAGGTGGCCACGGCGCCCGCGAGTTGGGCCTCGCGGCGGGCGGCCAGCACCGTCTCCGCGTACGACAGCATCGGGTCGCGGCGGTCCACGAGCCGGGTGGTGCCCGCGTGGTTGGCCTCGCCCCGGAAGTCGAACCGCCAGCGGCCGTGCGGCCAGATGGCGCTCGCGATGCCGACCTGGTCGCCGCTCAGGTCGAGGGCGCGCCCCTGCTCGACGTGCAGCTCCACGAAGGCCCCGATCCGGCCGAGCCGCTCGGGGTCCGGGCCGATGGTGTCGGGGTCGTACCCGGCGCGCTCCATGGCCCGCGGCAGCGTGACGCCGTCGCCGTCCGTGAGCCGGTGCGCCTGTTCGACGGTGAGCTGTCCGGCGGCGAGCCGCGACCCGACGCAGGCCAGCCCGAACCGGGCGCCCTCCTCGTCACCGAAGTTCACGATGGCGAGGGGCCGGGTGAACTCCACCTGCCGGGTGCGCAGTTCGTCCAGCGCGGCGAAGGACGACACGACCCCGAGGGGCCCGTCGAACGCCCCGCCGTCCGGCACGGAGTCCAGATGCGACCCCGTGACGACGGCGTCCCCTTCGGCGGGATCCCCGAGCCAGGCCCACTGGTTCCCGTTGCGGTCCAGTTCGTAGGTCAGCCCGCGGGACTCCGCCTGCGCCCGGAACCATGCCCGGCATTCGGCGTCGGCAGCCGTCCAGGCGAAGCGGCGGTAGCCACCGGAGTCGGAGTGCCTGCCGATGGGGAGCAGCTCGCGCCACATCTCGTGGAACGAGCTGCCGGCCGCAGCCGGACCCGCACCCGGCGACGAGACGTCCGCCCTGGCCGGACGGCTGCCGCGCCGCTCATCTCCCGGAAGGGTCACGCCTCGCCACCCTCGCGCATCGGCACGCGCACGCCGCGCTCGTCGGCGACCGACTTCGCGATGTCGTACCCGGCGTCAACGTGCCGGATGACACCCATGCCGGGGTCGTTGGTGAGCACGCGGCGCAGCTTCTCGCCGGCGAGCTTGGTGCCGTCGGCGACGGAGACCTGGCCGGCGTGGATGGAGCGGCCCATGCCGACGCCGCCGCCGTGGTGGATGGAGACCCAGGAGGCGCCGGAGGCGACGTTCACCATGGCGTTCAGGAGGGGCCAGTCGGCGATCGCGTCGGAGCCGTCGAGCATGGCCTCGGTCTCACGGTAGGGCGAGGCGACGGAGCCGGAGTCGAGGTGGTCGCGGCCGATGGCGAGGGGGGCGGCCAGTTCGCCGGACGCCACCATGTCGTTGAAGCGCTCGCCGGCCTTGTCGCGCTCGCCGTAGCCGAGCCAGCAGATACGGGCGGGCAGGCCCTGGAAGTGGACCCTTTCCCCCGCCATCTTGATCCAGCGGTGCAGGGACTCGTTCTCCGGGAAGAGGTCGAGGATCGCCTTGTCGGTCTTGTGGATGTCGGAGGCCTCGCCGGACAGGGCGGCCCAGCGGAAGGGGCCCTTTCCCTCGGAGAAGAGGGGGCGGATGTAGGCGGGGACGAAGCCGGGGAAGGCGAACGCCCGCTCGTATCCGGCGAGTTGGGCCTCGCCGCGGATCGAGTTGCCGTAGTCGAAGACCTCGGCGCCGGCGTCCATGAAGCCGACCATCGCCTCGACGTGCTTGGCCATGGACTCACGGGCGCGGGTGGTGAAGCCCGCCGGGTCCTTGGCGGCAGCGTCGGCCATGTCGTCGAAGTCGATGCCGACGGGGAGGTAGGCCAGCGGGTCGTGGGCCGAGGTCTGGTCGGTCACGATGTCGATGGGGGCGCCCTCGGCCAGCATCTGCGGGAGCAGCTCGGCCGCGTTGCCGAGCAGGCCGATGGAGAGCGGCTTGCGGGCGTCGCGTGCCTCGACGGCCAGCTCCAGCGCGTGCCGCAGGTTGTCGGCCTTGACGTCGAGGTAGCGGTGCTCGATGCGGCGCTCGATGGCGCGCGGGTCGACGTCGATACAGATCGCGACGCCGTCGTTCATCGTCACGGCGAGCGGCTGGGCGCCGCCCATGCCGCCGAGACCGGCGGTCAGGGTGATGGTGCCCGCGAGCGTGCCGTTGAACTTCTTGGCGGCGACGGCGGAGAAGGTCTCGTAGGTGCCCTGGAGGATGCCCTGCGTGCCGATGTAGATCCAGGAACCGGCGGTCATCTGGCCGTACATGGTGAGGCCGAGGGCCTCCAGGCGGCGGAACTCCTCCCAGTTCGCCCAGTCGCCGACGAGGTTGGAGTTGGCGATGAGGACGCGCGGGGCCCACTCGTGGGTCTGCATGACGCCGACGGGGCGGCCGGACTGGACGAGCATCGTCTCGTCCTGCTTCAGGGTGCGCAGCGTGCGGACCATGGCGTCGAAGGAGCGCCAGTCGCGGGCGGCCTTGCCGGTGCCGCCGTAGACGACGAGCTTGTCGGGGTGCTCGGCGACCTCGGGGTCGAGGTTGTTCTGCAGCATCCGCAGGGCGGCTTCCTGCTGCCATCCCAGGGCGCTCAGTTCCGTACCGCGCGGCGCTCGTACGGGGCGGGGTCCTGACATGGTCTGCCTCCTGTGCGGACTCGTTCCGGCTGATGGTGCAGCGGAGTGTTCGGAGTGTTGCAGTAGCTATTCACATCCTGACTTCTTGAATAGAGCTAGTCAATAGCTGCATGGGGCCAGCGCGGCCACGTCGTGGGTGTTTCGCTGGGATGTATGGGTGCGGACAGGGACAGGACGGGGAATCCGATGGGCGACGCGGCGGGCAGGTCCGGGGTGTCTTCGCACGGCTGGGACAAGGAGGGCTCCGACCGCGTCGCCCGGCGCGACGAAGCCGTCCGGGCCGCCTTGGAGCAAGGGCTCGTCGGGCCGGGAACCCCCATCGTCGCGCTCCTCGACGTCCCCGGCATCCGGGCCTCGGCGGCCTCCCTGCGGGCCGCCTTCGACACGGTGACCGCTCCCGGCACCCCCGTGCTGCACGCCTTCGCGGTGAAGGCGACCCCGCTCGTGCCCGTGCTGCGGCTGCTGTACGAGCAGGGCATCGGCGCGGAGGTGGCGAGCCCCGGGGAGCTCGCCCTCGCCCGGGCGGCCGGGGTGCCGCCGGCCCGCACCGTGCTCGACTCCCCCGCCAAGACGCCCGCCGAACTGCGTGAGGCGCTGACGCTGGGGATCGCGGTCAACGCGGACAATCCGCAGGAGCTGGACCGTATCGACGGCCTGGTGCGGTCCGCGAACACCCGCTCCCCCCTCGGAATCCGGGTGAACCCGCAGATCGGCGGGGGTTCCATCGAGGCGCTGTCCACCGCCACGGCGACCTCCAAGTTCGGCGTTGCACTGCGGGACGAGGGCGCGCGGGAGTGGATCGTCGGGGCGTACGCCGACCGCCCGTGGCTGACCCGGCTGCACGCGCACACCGGGTCGCAGGGCATGCCGCTCTCGCTGATGGCGCGGGGCGTGGCGGAGACGTACGCGCTGGCCGAGGAGATCAACCGGCGGCTCGGGCGGCGGCAGGTCGACACGATCGACATCGGCGGCGGGCTGCCGGTGAACTTCGGCTCGGAGGCGACGGGCCCGACGTACGCCCAGTACGCGCGGCTGCTCGCCGAGTCGGTGCCCGGGCTCTTCGACGGGCGGTACGGGCTGGTCACCGAGTTCGGGCGGTCGCTGCTCGCCAAGCACGGGACGGTGCTCGCACGGGTCGAGTACACGAAGTCCGCCGGGGGCCGGGCGGTCGCGGTCACGCACGCGGGCGTGCAGGTGGCGGCCCGCACGGTGTACGCGCCCGCGTCCTGGCCGCTGCGGATCGCCGCGTACGACGCGAAAGGCCGGCCCAAGGCGGGACCGGACGTCGTCCAGGACATCGCGGGCCCCGCCTGCTTCGCGGGCGACCTGCTCGCCGAGGGGCGCGCACTGCCCCTGCTCGAACCGGGCGACTACGCGGCGGCGCTGGACACGGGCGCGTACTACTTCGCCCACCACTACGCGTACAACTCCCTCGCCCGGCCGGGCATTTACGGCTTCGCACCGGACGGGGAGGGCGGGGTGCGCTTCGCGGTCGCACGGGAGCCGCAGACCCTCGACGAGATCGTCGCGGAGTCGGGCGGGGCACAGCCGTCGGCACTGACGGGCCTTTAGCCTCCGCCAGACGGGCGCGCCCTGCGCTTCGCCCCGCCGGGCCGGCTCCCCCGGGCCTTCACCCTCCGACGGACCGGCTCCCGTGGGACGTTGACCTCCGGCGGACACCGACTCCCACGAACCTTCGGCCTCCGGCGGACCGGCGCACCCCTCGCCCCCGACAGGCCGCCTCCCACAGAGCCTCGACCTCCGACGGACGGCTCCCGCGAGGCCTCGGTGTCCGGCGGGCGGGTGCTCTGTGGGTGTTCGCCCGTCTCCGGCGAGCCGCGCGAGGCCGTTTGCCCGCATTCCCGTTCGCGCACCCCGCCGCCCGCACTCACCCCGCAGGACCGGCGGCGCCCGCCACGCCTCCGCGCGCCCCCGCACACCCTCGCGCGCCCTCGCGCACGCCCCGGTAAGCCTTCGAAGCGGCTCCAACAGGCCAGAAAATATGGTCAGTTGACCCACCTTAGTCACCACGGGCATGTTCCACAGGAAAATGCCAGATCCCTCACCCCTCGCGCACACGTTGCGTAACTTCGGCGTCACTCGGCCGAACCCTTGGCGGGAGGGGAGACACGGTGCCCGGAATCGACGAGTGCCTACTGGAAGCCATGACACTGCCCGGTGCCCGGGGTGCCGCGGTGGTCGACTGGACCAGCGGCCTGGCCCTGGGCACCGTCGGGGAAGCGCCGGGCGGTGATCACGAGACGACCGCGGCGGAGGCCGCCGAGCTCGCCCGGCTCGCCGCCGAACACCGCGCGTTCGCCCCGGCCGACGGCTCCGACTGGTCCGAGCAGGAGACACCGGTCGAGGACCTGATCATCAGCAACCGGGACAGCTACCACCTGCTGCGGTTCGTGCGGACGACCTTCGACAGCAGTGTGTTCCTGCATCTGTGGCTGGCCCGCGCCGACGGCAATCTCGCGCTGGCCCGCATCCGGCTCGGCGAGCTGGCCGGACGGCTGGTGCTGGGATGACGACGGTCAGGACACCTCCCCCGCCCCGGCTCCCGGTCCGGGACAGAGCGGCGGACCCCGCCGGCGGCGTCTCGCCGATGCTCAGCCGGCTCGCCGCCGAGCGGGCCACCGGCGTCCTGATGCGCGAGCGCGGCACGCTCTACCTCGCCGACGGCGACGTGGTGCACGCCGAGAGCCCCGCCACTCCCGGGCTGGAGGCGCTGTTCGCCGCCCGGGGAGTGCTGGACGCCGAGGTGTGGCGGGAGGCCGTCGCCGCGGCCGGGGCGCGCCGCGAGGTCGGCCGCTTCCTGGTCGACAGCGGCCGGATCGCGGAGGGCGCGCTGGAGCTGTGCCACCTCGGCTCGCTGTACGACGCGGCGTACTTCGTGCTCGGGCCGAGCAGCACCCCGACCCGCTTCCGGTACGGGGCGGCGCACTGGCTCGGCCCCGTACGCCCGGTGCCGGTGGCCGCGCTGGAGCGCGAGACCGTACGCCGCCGCGAGCTGCTGCACCGCATCTGGCCCGACCCGGCGACGGACACCGCACCGCTGGTGCGCTCCCGGCTCGCCGCCGGGCCGCCGGTCCCGCTGCGCCAGGAAGCCGTCCTCGGCCGGGTGGACGGTGTGCGCACCGCGGCGGACGTCTCGCTCGCGCTGGGACGGCCCGCGTTCCACACCCTGGTCGAGCTGCGACGGCTGGCCGCCGCCGGACTCGTGACGGCGGCACCCCCGGCCGAGCCGCCTTCCGTGCCCCGTGTGCTCACGCAGTCCTCCACCGATCCCGACGTCGCGTTGCTGCGGCGGCTCAGAGACGCACTGGAGGCCCTGTGAGCCCCAACCCGCGGGAGGCCTTGTGATCCGCGCGCTACGACAGCGTGCCGAGAGGAGACTGCTGATGGCGGCGGAGCCCGAAGTCCTCGACGAACTGCACCGGCTGAGGGCCCGAGTGCCCCAGCTGACCGGGGCGCTGGCGGCCAGCGCCGACGGTCTGGTCCTCGCCCACGACACCCCCGGCGTGGAGCCGGACGGCCTGGCCGCGCTCACCGCGGCCGCGCTGGGCGTCGCCGTCCGGATGGCGGACGCCACCGGGCAGGGCGACTTCCGCGAGCTGCTGGTGCGCGGCGTCCACGGTTATGTGGCGACGTACGCGGCGGGTGCCTCCGCCGTGCTGACGCTGCTGGCCCAGGACCGGGTCAACGTCGGCCGGCTGCACCTGGAGGGGCGCCGCTCCGGCACCCGGATCGGCGAGCTCGTGGACGCCGCGACGGCGCGCGGCGAACCGGTGGCCCCGGCGCGGGCTCCCGCGAAGACCGCCTCCCCACCCTCACGTACGCGCACGGCGCGCGGCACGGCAAGTTCCCGCGCCACCACCCAGACCCCCAACACCCCCACCACATCGGAAAGTTGAAAGGAACCGGCACCATGGCCAACACCGAAACCGCGCTCAAAGAGGCGCTCGCATCCATCGAGGGCGCGACCGGAGCCGCTCTCGTCGACTACACCAGCGGAATGGCGCTGGGCACGATCGGCGGCAGCAAGAGCTTCGATCTCACCGTCGCGGCGGCCGGCAACACCGACGTCGTACGCGCGAAGCTGCGCACCATGGAACACCTGGGGCTGAAGGGCGAGATCGAGGACATCCTGATCACGCTGTCCGACCAGTACCACCTGATCCGACTGATCAAGGGGCGCGGCGGCAACGGCCTGTTCCTGTACGTGGTGCTCGACGCCAAGCGGTCCAACCTGGCGATGGCCCGCCACCAGCTGAAGAGGATCGAGGCGGACCTGGAGGTGTAGCGGTCCGCCTCTCCACGGTCAGCGGCGCCGCGCTCCGCCGGGCGCGGCGTCGCCCGCCGAGACACCGGTGGCCCGGCAGGCCTTGACCGGCTTGCCCGCAGGGGCGCCCGCGCGCCGGCCGAGCCAGTCGACGCGC
This sequence comes from Streptomyces sp. NBC_00775, assembly GCF_036347135.1. Lineage (NCBI taxonomy): Bacteria > Bacillati > Actinomycetota > Actinomycetes > Kitasatosporales > Streptomycetaceae > Streptomyces > Streptomyces sp. NBC_00775. Next base: position 6,451,987 of record NZ_CP108938.1, on the reverse strand, counting down.
ACCCAGATCAGCGCCTGCTCGGCGCGTTCGCGGCGCCCGAGCCAGCCGGCCTTCAGCCACAGGCCGACGCCCGCACCGGCGAGCATCATGCCGCCCGCGGCGGGCAGCGCGAACGAGCTGCCCAGCGCGGCCACCCAGGCGAGGACGAGCCACCAGCGGTGGCCCCGGCGCCAGTTGCGTACCGTCACGGCGCGGTCCTGGAGGACGTCGTGCTTGCCGGCGCGGGCGGCGGCGCGGACCAGGGCGGCGTACCGCTTCCTGTGCCAGTACGCCACCACGGCGGCCGTGACGATGAACAGCACGGCCCCGGCCATGACCCCGATCCGGCGCCCGGTCAGCCCCGGCACCAGCACTCCGATCCCGGCCGCGAACACCCCGAACCACCACAGTGGGGCCGCCCCGGCCCTCACGACGACGGCCACCCGAGCCAGCCCCTGCCCTCCGCGCGCCACGTTCCGCCTCCCGTCCAGCGTTCTCAGCGTTCTCAGCGCCTTCAGCGCTTCTTTCAGCGTCTTCGGGCGCGCACGCTAGCGAGGGAAGGTGAGACGAGTCTGAGAAGCGCCGCCGGTCCACCACAGGGTGACTACTCCACGAACAGACCCCGTGCGGCGGCCCGCGCGTCGAACTCCTCCAGCCGTGCCTGCGCGTCCGGCAGGTCGTCGCACATCGCCTCCAGCAGGACGCGGCCCAGCAGCATCGGGGCACAGGCCGTGTCGAAGGCGAGGCCGGTGCCGACGGCGGCGGGGAGCAGCAGGTCCGACACCTTCGCCACCGGCGCGAAGGCGGAGTCCGCGACCGTGACGACGGTCAGCCCGGCCTCCTTCGCGTATGCCAGCGAGTCCACGACCTCGCGCGGGTGCCGGGGCAGGGCGAAGCACAGCAGGGCGCTCGCCCCGGCCCGGACCGCCGCGTCGATACGGTCCTGGAGCATCGTGCCGCTCTCGTGCAGCAGCCGTACGTCGGGGTGGACCTTGGCGGCGAAGTAGGCGAAGCCGTACGCCTGGGAGGCCGCGGCCCGCAGGCCGAGCACCGGGAGCGGGCGGGACGCCGCGAGCAGCCGGCCCGCCCTGGCGACCGGGCGCGGGTCGGCGAGCACCTCCGCGAGATGCCTCAGGTTCTCGATCTCGGCCTCGACGGCCTGCTGGTACTCGTTGTACGAGGCGGTGTCCACGGCCGGTTCGGCGGGCGCGACCTCACGCAGGTGCTTGCGCAGCGCGGGGTAGCCGTCGAAGCCGAGCGCGACCGCGAAGCGGGTGACCGAGGGCTGGCTGACCCCGGCGAGCTCGGCCAGCTCGACGCTGGACAGGAACGGCACGTCGCCGGCGCGCCGCACCATGCTGTGCGCGATGCGCCGCTGGGTCGGCGTCAGCCGGTGCCCCTCGAAGAGCGCCTGAAGCCGCGCGGCGGGACTGTCCGTCACACCCATGTCCCTGTCCCCGTCCCCGTCCACGCCCGTGCTCCTGTCCATGCTCATGACGCGCTCCCCCTCCAGATGTCCGTGAACCGGTCGAGCAGTGCGGCCGCCGCCGTCACATCGTCCGTGAGCGGGCGGTCGGCCTGGTCCGGTTCGAGCACCGACTCGGCCAGCTCCAGCGCGCGGCCGGCCGGCAGTTCCGGTTCGGGCCGCAGGTCGCGCTGGCGCAGCGCCCGTACGGCGGCCACCAGTTCACAGCCGACGACGAGACGGTACGCACCGCACGCCCGCAGTGTCTGACGTGCGGCGAGCGAGGCGAAGCTCGCCTGCTCCTCGACGCCCCGGGAGAGTACAGCGTGCCCGAGCGAGGCGGGTGCGGAGAAGGCCCGCAGATCGCCGAGGGCGGCAGCGGCGGCGTACTCGAGGATCATCACGCCGGACGAGGCGGGCTCGTGGTCGGCGAGGAAGGGGCGCAGCCGGGTGTAGGCGGGCTCGTTGAGGGTGGAGAGCCGCGAGGTCGACAGACGCGCCACCTGGGTGACCGCCAGCCTGAAGTGGTCCAGGGCGAGGGCGAGTTGGGCCTGGTAGAAGCCGCCGTGGTGGTACGCGGCCATGTCCTCGGGGGAGATGAGGGGGTTCTCGGCGGCGGCGTTGATCTCGACGGCGAGGACCCCTTCGAGCGCGTCCGCGGCGTCGTGCGCCGGGCCGTGGATCTGTGGGACGCACCGGAAACCGTACGGGTCCTGGATCCGCCCGAGCGGCGGCGTCGGCCGGTCCGCGGCGCCGATCAACTCCCGCATCCGGCGGGCCACTTCCACCGAGCCCTGGTGCGGGCGGGCGGCGTGCACGGGCGCCGCGTACGCCTCGTGCGACCCGTCGACGGCCAGCAGCGACAGCGCGGCGACGACCTGGGTGGCCCCGATGAGCCCGCGCAGCTCGTGCAACGCAAGCGCCGCCTGCCCGAGGGTGAGCGCGTTGCTGCTGATGAGCGCGAGGGCGTCGTTGTTGTCGAGGGCCTGGGGTTCGGGGGCGAGGTCCTGCGGGGAACGCCCGCCTTCCAGGGCGAGGTCCGCGAGGGAGTGCCCGCCCTCCGGCCCCCGCCAGGGGTGCTCACCCGCCAGCGCGAGGCCGACCTGCGCCAGCGCCGCGATGTCGCCGGTGCCCACGGACCCGAACTCGTTCACGACGGGATACACCCCCGCCTCCAGCGCCTCGCACAGCGCCGTCACGACGGTGGGGCGCAGGCCCGCGCCGCCGGCGAGGAGCTGGTTGGCGCGGACGGCGAGCATCGCCCGGACCTGGCGGGCGGGAAGCTCCTCGCCGATGGCGCCGGCGTGGCTGCGCAGCAGCCGCAGACCGTGCCCCGCGGCGGCCTCGGTGGGCACGTCCTCGTTCCGGTTGGCGCCGACGCCGGTGGAGCGGCCATAGACGCGGCCGGTCGCGGCGATCTGCCGGGCCGCGTCCCAGGACTCCTCGACGCGCTTCATCGCATCGGTGCCGGGCACCGGCCGCGCGGCCCCGTCGGCGAGCCGTACGACGTCCTCGACCCCGGTGCTGCGTCCGTCCAGGACCACGAGACCGACCGACGCCGGGGGTGTCACCGCATGCGCCGTGTCCATAATTCGAGACGACATAGCGTCCAAACTCCCCTCAATCCGGACATTCGATCTTGCCTGGCGGTCATAAGTAACCGGCGATTAACACCGAACCGTTGACAACCTATTCAGGTACAGAGAACTCTGCATGACGATATGCAGACCGGGCAAGGGACACCTCATGATCCAGTTCGATACGGTCCACAAGCGCTTCCCGAACGGCACGACAGCCGTCCACGACCTCTCCCTGGAAATGCCGGAAGGCGGCGTGACCGTCCTCGTCGGATCTTCCGGTTGCGGTAAGACGACCACCCTCAGGATGATCAACCGGATGGTCGATCCGACCTCCGGCACCATCCGGGTCGGCGGCAAGGACGTCCTGGAACAGGACGCGGCCGAGCTGCGCCGTTCCATCGGCTACGTCATCCAGCAGTCGGGGCTCTTCCCGCACCGCACGGTGCTCGACAACATCGCCACCGTGCCGCTCCTCCTCGGCTGGGGCCGCAAGAAGGCGCGGGCGAGGGCGGCCGAGCTCCTGGAGACCGTCGGCCTGGCCGCCGACGCCGGGAAGCGGTACCCGCACCAGCTCTCCGGCGGCCAGCAGCAGCGCGTCGGCGTCGCCCGCGCGCTCGCCGCCGACCCGCCCGTCCTCCTCATGGACGAGCCCTTCGGCGCGGTCGACCCGGTCGTGCGCACCCAGCTCCAGGACGAACTCCTTCGCCTCCAGAAGGAGTTGAGCAAGACCATCGTCTTCGTCACGCACGACATCGACGAGGCGGTACGGCTCGGCGACCAGATCGCGATCTTCCGCACCGGCGGCCATCTGGTGCAGTGCGCGACGCCCGCGGAGCTGCTGGCCCACCCGGCGGACGACTTCGTGGCGGACTTCCTCGGCGCCGAGCGCGGCCTCAAGCTGCTCTCGCTGAAGTCCCTCGCGGACCTCCCCCAGGGCCCGGCCCCCAAGGGCGGCGCCTGGACCCTCGTCCTCGACGAGGCCCGCAAGCCGCTGCACTGGGCGTCGACGTCCTCGACGGGCGCCGAACTCCCCGTACGGCCGCTGAAGGACACCGACTCCCTGCTGGCGGCCCTCAACGAGTCGATCGCCTCCCCCACCGGCCTGATCGCCCGGGTCGACGCGGCCGGAGTCCTCACCGGTGTCTCGTCCCGGGACGACATCCACGAGCAGGCGGGCCGTGCCCACACGGAAGCGAGCGTGCCCGCATGACCATCGACTGGTCGTGGATAGGCGACCACACGGACGACCTCACCACGCTCACCCTCTCCCACCTCCAGGCCGCCCTCTCGGCAGTCTTCTTCGGCCTGCTGATCTCGCTCCCCCTGGCCGTCGTCGCCCACCGGGTCCGCCCGCTGCGCGGCTTCCTCCTCGGCCTCTCGAACGTCCTGTTCACGATCCCGTCGATCGCGATCTTCGTACTCCTGCTGCCGGTGAGCGGTCTCACCCGCACCACGACGGTCATCGGCCTGACGGTCTACTCCCTGGTCGTCCTCCTGCGGAACACGGTCGAGGGCCTCGACTCGGTCCCCGCGAAGACCAAGGAGGCGGCGAAGGCGATGGGCACCCGCCCCCTGCGCACCCTCCTGACCGTCGAACTCCCCCTCGCCCTCCCGGTGATCATGGCGGGGGTCCGGATCGCCACGGTCATGTCAATCTCCCTGGTCTCCGTGGCGACCTACATCGGCGACGGCGGCCTCGGCCAGCTCTTCACCGACGGCTTCCAGCGCGACTTCCCGACCCCGGTCGTCGCCGGTGTCGTCCTGACCCTGCTCCTTGCCCTGGTCGCGGACGCGCTGCTGGTCGCGATCCAGTACGTACTCACCCCGTGGACGAGGCGGCGAGCCTGATGTACGAACTCTTCAAGAACCTCGGCAGCTGGCTGATCAGCGGCGACCAGTGGTCGGGCACGGACGGCATAGCGCACCGCCTGGCCGAGCACCTCGAATACTCCCTCTTCGCCACGCTCATAGCGGCCGCCATCGCGCTCCCGCTGGGCCTGCTCATCGGCCACACCGGCAAGGGCGCGTTCCTGGCCATCAACCTCGCGTCCTTCGGCCGCGCGCTCCCCACGGTCGGCCTGGTGGTCCTGGTCTTCCTGGTCAGCGGCCTGTCCCTGTGGTCGGTGTACGTGGCCCTTGTCGTCCTCGCCGTACCGGCCATCGTCACCAACACCTACGCGGGCATGAGCGTGGTGGACCCGGAGGTGAAGGACGCGGCACGGGGGCAGGGCATGCGCGGCCACCAGGTCCTGTTCCAGGTGGAGATCCCCCTGGCCCTCCCCCTGATCATGACGGGCCTGCGCCTCTCCCTGATCCAGGTGGTGTCCACCGCCACGATCGCCGCGTACGTCAGTTTCGGGGGCCTCGGCCGGTACGTCTTCGACGGCCTGGCCCAGCGCGACCTCGTCCAGGTTCTCGGCGGCGCGGCCCTGGTCGCGATCGTCGCCGTCGTACTCGACCTGGCGCTGGCCGGACTCCAGCGCTACCTCTTCCGCCACCGCCGTACCGCAGCCCACTGAGGAGCCGAAGAACCATGAACCGTAGGACCCTGCTCGGCGGCCTCTTCGCCGCCGCCTCCGTCCCCGCCCTCGCCGCCTGCGGCAGCGGTATCACCTCGCTCGACGGCTCCGGCAGCGCGGACAGCGGCGGCTCCGGATCCAGTGCCGGCGGCGTGACCATCGGCACCGCCAACTTCACCGAGAACCAGATACTCGGCTACCTGTACGCGGGCGTCCTGGACGCCGCGGGCATCAAGACCAAGGTCCGCCCCAACCTCGGCTCGCGCGAGATCGTCGTCCCGGCGCTCAAGGGCGGCGACATCGACCTGCTCCCCGAGTACCAGGGCAGCCTCCTCCTCTACCTGGACGAGAAGGCCACGGACACGGAGGCGGGCGCCATGCAGAACACGCTGACCACCGTGCTGCCCAGCGGCCTCGAAGTCCTCCCCTACGCGGCCGCCGAGGACCGCGACAGCTTCGCCGTCACCAAGGAGACCGCCGACAAGTACGGCCTCACCTCCCTCGCCGACCTGCGCAAGGCCAACGGCAAGCTCATCCTGGGCGCCGCCGCCGAGATGAAGAAGCGCGTCGTCGGCGTCGTCGGCCTCAAGGACCGCTACGGCGTGGAGTTCAAGGAGTTCAAGTCCCTCGACTCCTCCGGCCCGCTGGTCAAGGGCGCCCTGAAGAAGGGTGACATCGACGTCGCCAACGTCTTCACCACGGACGTCGACGTCATCGAGAACGGCTGGGTGGTCCTCACCGACCCCCTGAACCTGATCCCGTCCCAGCACATCGTCCCCCTCATCGCCTCCCGCAAGGCCGACGCCAAGGTCCGCAAGGCCCTGGCCACCCTCGGCAACGTCCTCACCTCCGAGGAACTCACCAAGCTCAACCGCCTGGTGGACAAGGACAAGAAGGACCCGGACGAGGTGGCTGCGGCCTGGCTGAAGGGGAAGAAGCTGGCGTGAGGGGGCATGAGCCAGGGGCGGTTCTCGCCCCCGCCGCCCCTACCCGTCCCATCCTCCAGGGGCTCCGCCCCAGACCCCGTTCGGTTGTATTTCGGGTGCGGGTGGGTGGGGCTGGTCGCGCAGTTCCCCGCGCCCCTAAAGGCATGGCGCTGCGCCCCGGGTTGTTTCAGGGGCGCGGGGAACTGCGCGAGCAACCCCCACCGGCCCACGGCCGGCGAACAACCCGGTGGGGTCGAAGGGGCGGAGCCCCTGGAGGATGGGACGGGTAGGGGCGGCGGGGGCGAGGAACCCCTCAGGGCTACACCCGCACAGCCGAGCCCCGCTCACTCATCCGAGGCGCACAGAGAATCCGCTTCTTCCGCACCCGCTTCCCCTCGATCGCCGCAACGGTCAACCGAGCCGCCTCCGCCGCGATCTCGGCCAGCCCCCAGTCGACCGTGGTCAACGGCGGCGTAAGCACCCTCGACACCGGGTGGTCGTCGAAGCCGACCACGGAGACATCGCGGCCCACTTCCAGCGAGGCCTCGGCGGCGGCGGCGTACACCCCGTACGCCAGCGAGTCGGAGAAGCAGAAGACGGCGGTCGCGGGCCGCGCCCCGTCCAGCACCCGTCGCGCCACGACCGTCGCCTCGCCCAACTCCTGGGGGCAGGGGACGAGTTCGGCGCGCAGCCCGAGGCGGTCGGCGGCCTCGCGGACGTATACGTCGGCGGGGCGGTCGGGTGTGCTGGGGCGGGTCGGGGTCAGTACGGTCACGCGGCGGTGGCCGAGGCCGTGGAGGTACTCCAGTACGGCGTCGATGCCGGCCCTGTTGTCGAAGATGACCTGTCCGGCCGTGCGGGCCGCGCTCAGGGAGTCGCCGACGGCCACCACCGGGAGCGCGTCGGCGATGGCGGCCCAGCCCTCCGCCGAGGGGTTGACGGGGGACACCAGCAGCGCGTCGACCCGCTGGTCGCGCAGTTGCTTGGCGAGGACCAGTTCGCGGTCGGGGTCGCCGCCCGCGTCCAGGATCAGCGCGTAGCGGTCGCCGGCCAGCAGTTCCCGGCCGATGGCGGCCATCAGCTGCTGCTGCCAGAGGTCCTGGAGGTCGCCCGCGAGGACGCCGACCATGCTGGTGCGGCCGCTGGCGAGGGCGCGGGCGATGGGGTCGGCCTCGTAGCCGAGTTCGGCGGCGGCCTTGCGTACCCGCTCCTCGGTCTCCTTCGAGACGTGCTTGCCGCGCAGGGCATAGGAGACGGCGGCGGTGGAGAGGCCCGTGGCCTCGGCCACCTCCCGGAGGGTGGTGCGCTTGTTGGGCCTGGCCATGCCGGGAAGCCTACCGGGACCCGTCCGCATTGTGGGCACGCGGCGCCACCCACCCCCCGCCCCTGGCCACACGGTTGACAGATCGGCTTGTTAACCGCTTAAGTTAACCGCATAAGTGAAGCGGTTAACCATCACCTCACCTCACCAACCCCGCCTCCCGCCCCCGAGGACCGCCGCGTGCCCACCGACGTCCACCAGCACATCTGGCCGCCCGCCTTCGTCGAGCTGCTGCGCGCCCGCACCACGCCGCCGTACCTCGACGGCTGGACCCTGCACCTGACGGGCGAGCCGCCGTACGAGGTCGACCCGGCCGACCACGACATCGCGGCCCGCACCCGCCTCGCGGCCTCCGACGGCCTCGACCTGGCCCTCGTCTCGCTCTCCAGCCCGCTCGGCATCGAATACCTGCCGCCCGCCGAAGCCGCCCCGCTGCTCACCGCCTTCCACGACGGCGCCCTCGCCCTCCCCGCACCCTTCGGCGTCTGGGCCTCGCCCTGTCTGTCGGCACCGGACCCCGAGGCGGTCGCACGCGAACTGAGCCGAGGCTGCGCGGGCCTCCAGCTCCCCGCCACCGCACTGCTCGACGCGGCCGGCTGGGAGCGCTGCGCCCCGCTCCTCGACGTCCTCACCGACACCGGCCACGACAAGCCGCTCTTCATCCACCCGGGCGCCGCCCCGCCCACCCCCGACGCCCCGCCGTGGTGGCCCGCCCTGGTGCCCTACCTCCACCAGATGCACGCGTCCTGGTTCGCCTTCCGCGCCTTCGGCCGTGCCCGGCACCCGCGCCTGCGCGTCTGTTTCGCGGCCCTCGCGGGCCTGGCCCCGCTGCACGGCGAACGGCTCGCGGCCCGTGGCGGCGGGCGCGGCGAGGTCGACTTCGACGCCTTCTACGAGACCTCGTCCTACGGAACGCGCGCCGTCGACGCACTCGTCCGCGCCGTCGGCATCGACGTGGTCGTCAGCGGCAGCGACCGCCCCTACGCACCCCCCGTCATCCCCGACCTCGGCGCGGACGCCGCCGTCCACGCCCTGCGCACCGCCAACCCCGCCCGCCTGCTGAAGGGAGCCACCCCATGACGTACGAGGCCCTGCCGGACCGCACCCTCGACAAGCGCGAGCTCCAGGCGCTCGCCGACGACCTCGCCGCCCGCCCCGAACTCTGGCGCGCACAGGTCGCCTTCTCCGACGAGGAGCGGCACTACGCGTCGCTGTACCGCGACGAGTACGTCGACGTCTGGCTGCTGTGCTGGACCCGGCAGAACGACACCGGCTGGCACGACCACGACATCTCCTCCGGCGCGGTCGCCGTCGTCCAGGGCGCGCTGAACGAGTCCAACCCGCGCATCGGCGGCAGCCATCTGTCCGTCACCGTCGGCGCGGGCGAGTCGTTCTGCTTCGGCCCCGAGCACATCCACCGCCTCACCGGCGCGACCGACGACGCGGTCTCCATCCACGCGTACTCGCCGCCGCTGTGGCGCCTCGGCCAGTACGACATCACCGAGGACGGCCTGATGCGCCGGATGTCCGTCTCGTACGCCGACGAACTGCGGCCGCTGGACATCCCGGCCGCCTGACCAGGGGGCGCGGGCCCCGGCTCCCGATCAAGAACCGGTATCGCGGGGGCGATGATCCGGCGATGAGATAACCAAGTGTCGCTAAACGGACACTCAGGGTGATGTGCGCGTGCGTACGGTGAATGAGCGCTACAAGCACAACTCCTGAGGGAGCGTCATGCCCTCGAACCGCAGGGCCTTTCTGGCGGCGACCACCGCCGCGCTCACCGCGACCCCGACCGCTTCGGCCGCCGCCGCACCACATCCGCATCCGTACCGGGATCCGGACCCACATCCGCACCCGCACCCGACGACCGCCCGCGGGGCCCTCGCCGAACTCCTCGCGGGCAACCGGCGGTACGCCGCCGGGCACTCCCGTCATCCGCACGAGGGGCGCTCCCGGCGGCATGTCCTCGCCGCCGAGCAGCACCCGTTCGCGGTCGTCGTCGGGTGCATCGACTCGCGGGTGCCGCCCGAGCTGGTCTTCGACCAGGGGCTCGGGGACCTGCTCTGCATAAGGACCGCCGGCCAGGTGCTGGACGAGGCGGTGCTCGGGTCCATCCAGTACGGGGTGGCGGAGCTGCACATTCCGTTGGTGCTGGTTCTCGGGCACGAGCGGTGCGGGGCGGTCGCGGCGACGCTCGCGCATCTGCGCGACGGGACGCCCGTGCCGGGGCATCTCCGGCTGCTGGTGGACGAGATCGCCCCTGCCGCGCGGCGGACCCGGGGGCTGCCCGGGGACTGGGCCGATCACACCGTGCGGGCCCACACGGCGTGGGTCCGCGATGTGATCCGGACGGATCCGGCGTTCGCCACGGCGCAGGTCGCCGCCGCGCGGTTCGACCTCGATACCGGGCGGGTGGGTCTGCTGCCCTGAGCCCCTCTTGTCGCCACGCATCTCTCCCCCGTCTCCGTACCCCCATCTCCGTACGCGAAGAAGTCACGCACCCCCCATGAAGCACTCCCCCGCCCTCACCCGGGCTCTCTCCGTCCTGCCCTCCTCCGCCGACTTCCGTTCCATGACCCGCGCCCCGCGGCGCGACCTCCTCTGTGGGCTCACGGTCGCCGTGGTCGCCCTCCCCCTCGCCCTCGGATTCGGGGTCACGTCCGGGCTCGGGGCCGCCTCCGGGCTGGCCACCGCGATCGTCGCGGGGACGCTCGCCGCGCTGTTCGGCGGGTCGGCGAGACAGGTCAGCGGGCCCACCGGGGCGATGACCGTCGTGCTGGTGCCGATCGTTCACGAGTACGGCGCCGACGGCGTGCTGACCGTCGGGCTGATCGCGGGCGTGATCCTGCTGGCGCTCGCCTTCGCCCGGGCGGGGGCCGCGATGGCGTACGTGCCCGCCCCTGTCATCGCCGGGTTCACCGTCGGCATCGCCTGCGTCATCGCCTTGCAGCAGGTGCCGTCGGCGCTGGGGGTGCCCGTGCCGGGCGGTGACCAGGTCGCGGAGGTGGCGGCGCGGGCGGCCGAGGAGTTCGGGCGGGGCCCGCAGTGGGCGGCGCTCGCGCTGTCGCTGGGATCGGCGGCGGTGATGCTGGCCGGCGCCCGCTGGAAGCCCGGGGTGCCGTTCTCCCTCGTCGCCGTGGCCGCCGCGACGCTCGTCGCGGAGGGGCTCGGCCTGCGGGTGACCCGGATCGGCAGCCTGCCCGCCTCCCTCCCCGCCCCCTCCCTCGCCTTCTTCGACGTCTCCCGCGTGCCCTCCCTCCTCGCACCCGCCGCCGCGGTCGCGGCCCTCGCCGCCCTGGAGTCCCTGCTCTCCGCCTCGGTGGCGGACGGCATGCGCCCGGGTGAGCGCCACGACCCCGGCAAGGAACTCTTCGGCCAGGGCATCGCCAACCTCGCGGCCCCGCTGTTCGGCGGCGTACCGGCGACGGGCGCGATCGCGCGCACGGCGGTGAACGTCCGTACCGGCGCGGCCTCCCGCCTCGCGGCGCTCACGCACGCGGTGATCCTCGCCGGGATCGTCGCGGCGGCGGCCCCGCTGGTGGCGCGGATCCCGCTGGCCGCGCTGGCGGGCGTGCTGCTCGCCACCGCCGTACGGATGGTGGAGACGGGCGCGGTACGGGCGATGGCGCGCGCCACGCGCGGGGACGCCCTCGTGCTGGCGCTCACCGCGTGCGCGACGCTCGCCCTCGACCTGGTGCGCGCGGTGCTGCTCGGCCTCGGAGTGTCCGTGCTGCTCGCCCTGCGCGCGTCCGTGCGCGGCACCCGGCTCACTCCGGCGGCCGGCGACGAGGGGCCGGGGTGCGCGGAGGTCACGTACCGCTTCGACGGGCCCCTCCTGTTCGCCGCGGCCCACCGTTTCCGGCGCAGCCTGGCGGATGTGCACGGGGTGTCGGCGGTCGACCTGCGGATGTCGGGGCTGACGGCGGTCGACGCGACGGGCGCGCTGGCGCTGAAGGACGCGGTGGGGGATCTGCGGGGCCGGGGCATCGAGGTCCGCATCACCGGGGTCGAACGGGGGCACCGCAAGGTCCTGGAGTCACTCGGGGTGCTGCCGTCGGGGGTGCAGCCCAGTTCCCACAGGGGGGCTATCCCCAGTGCCTCGGGGGCCTCGGCTCCCTAAGGTGAGCGTCATGACCGAAGTCAGCGGCGACGCCGAACTGAAGAAGGAACTCGACGCCACCCTGCACGCGCGCAGGGAACTGGGCGACGAGTACGAGTCCGCGCTGGTCGACTCGTTCCTGGAGAAGGTCGAGCAGCGCCTGGACGGCGCGGTGGACCGCCGGGTGCGGCGCCAGCTCGCCGAGCACCAGATGGTGGTGGCCCGCGGCACGCGCAAGTCCGACGCGGGCGACTCCTGGAGCGAGCGCTTCGGCTTCGGAATCGTCTCGCTCGTCCTCGCGGTCCCGTTGTCCGCGATCGGCGGCGCGCTCGGAAACCTGCCCGGCCTGCTGGTCGCCTGGGTCGGCATCGTGGGGGTCAACGCGGTGCAGGCCGCGCGCCAGAACCCCGACCTCTTCGGCCGCCGCAGGGCCAGGCCTGACTCGGACTCGCACTCGGACTGGGAAAAGTAGGGACCGAAAAACAAGGACCGCACGTGGAAGGGCCCGGCACCTGTGTGGGTGCCGGGCCCTTCCACGTGTTGCGCGGGGACCGCCGCACCCCCCGTTGCCGGGAGGGCGGGACGACGGCGGTCCCCGCGAGGGACGCGGGCCGGGTCAGGGCCGGGCTTGCGCGTCCGTGGCGTCCATGGAGGTCCGGGAGCCGCTCCGGAGGTCCTTGGCGCCGTTTTGGTGTCGCCGGGGCGGGGAGCCGCTCCCGCCCTGCCGACACCCACTAATGTGCCGGACCCGTGTTAAGCGGGTGCTGCGCGGACGTGACGCGCTCGTACCACTTCCGCGAAGTTCCCCGCCGAAACAGCCGGAAGATCCCTTTCCGTGGCGGTACTTCAGGAGATTTCTTCCTGTGGCCCGGCGTATCCCTACTGCTTGGCGCCGCCCTTGGCCAGGAAGGACAGCAGGTCCTGGCGGCTGACGACACCGGTGGGCTTGCCCTCGACGAGGACGATCGCGGCGTCGGCGGTGCCGAGCACGGACATCAGGTCGCCGACCGGCTCGCCGGAGCCGACCTGCGGCAGCGGCGACGACATGTGCTTCTCCAGCGGGTCCTCCAGGGAGGCCCGCTTGGTGAAGAGCGCGTCGAGCAGCTCGCGTTCGACGACGGATCCGATGACCTCGGCGGCCATCACGTCCGGGTGTCCGGCGCCCGGCTTCACGATCGGCATCTGCGAGACGCCGTACTCGCGCAGCACCTCGATGGCCTCGCCGACCGTCTCCTCCGGGTGCATGTGGACGAGGGAGGGGATGGAGCCGCCCGCCTTGTCGTTGAGGACGTCGGCGACGCGCGCGCTCGGGCCGGTGTCCTCCAGGAAGCCGTAGTCGGCCATCCACTCGTCGTTGAAGATCTTACTGAGGTAGCCGCGCCCGCTGTCGGGGAGCAGGACGACCACGACATCGTCCGGCCCGAGCCGCTCGGCGACACGCAGCGCGGCGACCACGGCCATACCGCAGGAGCCACCGACGAGCAGCCCCTCCTCCTTGGCGAGGCGCCGCGTCATCTGGAACGAGTCCTTGTCGGACACGGCGACGATCTCGTCCGCGACGGTCCGGTCGTACGCCGTCGGCCAGAAGTCCTCGCCGACGCCCTCGACGAGATACGGCCGCCCGGAGCCGCCGGAGTACACGGACCCCTCCGGGTCGGCGCCGACGACCTGGACCTTGCCGTCACTGGCGTCCTTCAGATACCGCCCCGTACCCGAGATGGTCCCGCCGGTGCCCACGCCCGCGACGAAGTGGGTGATCCTTCCCTCCGTCTGCTCCCACAGCTCGGGGCCGGTGGAGTGATAGTGCGAGAGGGGGTTGTTCGGGTTGGAGTACTGGTCGGGCTTCCAGGCGCCCGGGGTCTCCCGCACCAGCCGGTCGGAGACGTTGTAGTACGAGTCCGGGTGCTCGGGATCGACGGCGGTCGGGCAGACGACGACCTCGGCACCGTAGGCGCGCAGCACGTTGATCTTGTCGGTGGAGACCTTGTCCGGGCAGACGAAGATGCACTTGTAGCCCTTCTGCTGGGCCACGATGGCAAGCCCCACACCGGTGTTTCCACTGGTCGGCTCGACAATCGTGCCCCCCGGCTTGAGGGCGCCGCTCTCCTCCGCGGCCTCGATCATGCGCAGGGCGATGCGGTCCTTCACGGACCCGCCGGGGTTGAAGTACTCAACCTTCGCCAGGACGGTCGCCTGGATGCCCGCGGTCACGTTGTTGAGCCTCACCAGCGGGGTGTTGCCGACGAGACTGATCATCGAGTCGTGGAATTGCACCGTTGTCTCCGGAGCTGCGTTCTAAAGGGATGGTCCCGTCAGCCTACGGCCCTGGGGGACCGTTCACGCGCCGTTGAGATTGGCCGACGTACTCCACGGGGCAAGCAGTGGTTGTACGGCTACGAGGAGGTGGCGGCGACGGATGACGAGCTTGTCGAGGGCGAGGGTGGCTCGGCGCATCGCGGCGGGCGCTGCGTACGGCGGTGGCGGGATCGGCCTGGTCGGGGCGGCCACCGTCGGACTGGTGCTGGCCGAGGTGCAGCTGGCGAAACGTCACGTGGGCAACGGGCACGCGCACGCGCCGCGCGCGGACGGCCTGTACGGGTACGCGTACACCGGTACCGGCGAACCGCCCCTCCGTCTGACGATGCTCGGTGACTCCACGGCGGCGGGCCAGGGCGTGCACCGGGCCCGCCAGACGCCGGGGGCGCTGCTGGCCTCCGGGCTCGCGGCGGTGGCCGAGCGGCCGGTCGAGATGTGCAATGTGGCGCTGCCGGGGGCCCAGTCGGACGACCTGGACCGCCAGGTGGCGCTCGCTCTCGCGGACACCACGCGGGTGCCCGACGTCTGCGTGATCATGATCGGCGCGAACGACGTGACACACCGGATGCCGCCGACGCGCTCGGTGCGCCATCTGTCGTCGGCCGTACGCCGGCTGCGCACCGCCGGTGCCGAGGTCGTGGTCGGCACCTGTCCCGACCTGGGCACGGTCGAGCAGGTGCAGCAGCCGCTGCGGTGGCTCGCCCGGCGGGCGTCGCGTCAGCTGGCGGCGGCCCAGACCATCGGTACGGTCGAGCAGGGCGGACGGACGGTGTCGCTGGGTGACCTGCTGGGCCCGGAGTTCGAGGCGAACCCACGCGAACTGTTCGGCCCCGACAACTACCACCCCTCGGCGGAGGGGTACGCGACGGCGGCGATGGCGATCCTCCCCACGGTGTGCGCGACGCTGGGTCTCTGGCCGGCCGAGGAGGAGCGCCCGGACGTTTCGCGCCGCGAGGGGTTCCTGCCGGTCGCCCGTGCGGCAGCGGAGGCCGCCTCGGAGCCCGGCACGGAGGTCACGGCGGCCATGCCCACGGGCCCCCGCGGCCCCTGGGCCCTCCTGAAGCGCCGCCGCCGGCGCCGCCTCCCCGCCACAGACCCGGCCCCGGCCCCGTCCCCATGACAGGGGCTCCGCCCCTTCGACCCCGGGGGTTGTGTGTCGGGTGCGGGCCGGTGGGGGCTGGTCGCGCAGTTCCCCGCGCCGGGTGCTTTTAAGGGGCGCGGGGAACTGCGCGACCAGCCCCCACCGGCCCGCAGCCAAAAAACCCACCCAGGGGGGTCTGGGGGCGCAGCCCCCTGGGGATGGGACGGGTAGGGGCGGCGGGGGCGAAAAAAGCAAGCGCTTAGAAAAGTGCGGTCCTAGTCACACCCCGACACCCGTGACCTCGACCATACGTACGGGTAACTTCCCAACCAGCCCTGCCCAACCCCCCGTACGCCAATGGAGCCGTGATGCCCGAAGCCGTGATCGTCTCAGCCGCCCGCTCCCCGATCGGCCGCGCCTTCAAGGGCTCCCTGAAGGACGTGCGCCCCGACGACCTGACCGCCACGATCATCCAGACCGCCCTCGCCAAGGTCCCCGAGCTGGACCCGAGGGACATCGACGACCTGATGCTCGGCTGCGGCCTCCCCGGTGGCGAGCAGGGCCACAACCTCGCCCGCATCGTCGCCGTACAGATGGGAATGGACCACCTCCCGGGCTGCACCGTCACCCGCTACTGTTCCTCCTCCCTCCAGACGAGCCGCATGGCCCTGCACGCCATCAAGGCGGGCGAGGGCGACGTCTTCATCTCGGCGGGTGTCGAGATGGTGTCGCGCAGCGTCAAGGGCACCTCCGACGGGATGCCGGACACCCACAACCCCCTCTTCGCCGACGCGGAGGCCCGCACCGTCGCCGTCGCGCAGCAGGAGGGCACCACCTGGCACGACCCGCGCGAGGACGGCCTGATCCCGGACGCGTACATCGCGATGGGCCAGACCGCCGAGAACCTGGCCCGCCTGAAGGGCGTCACCCGCCAGGACATGGACGAGTTCGGCGTCCGCTCGCAGAACCTCGCCGAGGAAGCCATCAAGAACGGCTTCTGGGAGCGCGAGATCACCCCGATCACGACCCCGGACGGCACGGTCGTCTCCAAGGACGACGGCCCGCGCGCCGGCGTCAGCCTGGAGGGCGTGCAGGGCCTCAAGCCCGTCTTCCGCCCCGACGGCATGGTCACGGCCGCCAACTGCTGCCCGCTGAACGACGGCGCCGCCGCCCTCGTGATCATGTCCGACACCAAGGCCCGCGAGCTCGGCCTCACCCCGCTCGCCCGGATCGTGTCCACCGGCGTCACCGGCCTGTCCCCCGAGATCATGGGCCTCGGCCCGGTGGAGGCCAGCAAGCAGGCCCTCAGGCGCGCCGGCCTCACCGTCGACGACATCGACCTCTTCGAGATCAACGAGGCGTTCGCCGCCCAGGTGATCCCGAGCTACCGCGACCTGAACATCCCGCTGGACAAGCTGAACGTGAACGGTGGCGCCATCGCCGTCGGCCACCCCTTCGGCATGACCGGCGCCCGCATCACCGGCACGCTCATCAACAGCCTCCAGTTCCACGACAAGCAGTTCGGCCTGGAGACGATGTGCGTCGGCGGCGGCCAGGGCATGGCGATGGTCATCGAGCGCCTCAGCTAACCCGTTCCCGTAACGGGAGTTGAACCCAGCGTCACCGAATCGGCCCAGAGCCCCGCAACCACCGGGACTCTGGGCCGATTTGTGATCCAATCCCCCCCAAGATGTGACCTATCTCCCTCCGGAGAGGCATTTCCGCAGGTCAGAGCCATTGCGCAACTAAACCCCGGGCCCAAAGTCCTGTCCTTTTCGTGACGTTACGCACTGACAGCTGGATGGTTCTCCCTTCAAGCTGATGTAGGAAGTCGGGGGTCGACTTTGAACCGGGAGTACGTCAGTGAGCGCCATGCCGATTGCTTTGCTGCTCACCACCGCCGCGACCGCGGCCGTGGGCGTCGCCGTTCTGCGCACCCTGCGGGGTCTGCGTCGGCAGGTCGCGGCCCTGCACACCGAGCTCGCCGAGAGCCGCGCCACGACCGCCGCACGCGGTCTGGTGCCCGCGGCTCGCTCGGCCGCCGACGCGGACGAGATACGCGCCGCGGTGGCCGAGGCGCTCGCGGAGGAGCGGGAGCGGGAGCTTGCCGAGGCACGGGCGTTCTGGGCCGCCCAGGAGGCGCGTGACGCCTCGGACGCGCCCTCGCTGCTCGGCCTGCCCGACAGCGAACTGTTCCTGCCGCGCCACTCGGACTTCGTGGGCCTGGAGCACCTGGAGCCGGTGACCGAGGCCGGCCTGGACGCCGAGGAGTTCGCCGGGGACTCCCCCGAACTTGCCGCGGCCCGCCGCCGCCACCCCTCCCACCCGGACTTCGTACCGGTCCAGTCACCTGTCGTGAACGACCATGAGCGCACGGTGGCCTGCCTGGAGGAACTCGCCGAGTCCCGCACGGAACTGGCGGACGTCCGCCCCGGTCCCCTCGGCACCCTCGACGTCTACGTCTTCGCCGACGGCACCACCCTCTGCATGACCCCGGGCCACCGCGAAACCGCCGAACAACTCGCCGCCGCCCTCCGCGCCGGCGAAACTCCGGTCCTCCTCGGCGGCTCCGGAGTCTCCGGCGCCTACGCCCTGACGTTCGCCTACGGCGACCAGAACATCTACATCCTGGCGGACCGAGTCATCGCGTCCCTGTAACGAGGGCCCAGCAGGAGCGCCCCGTAAGGGGCGCGGGGAACTGCGCGACCAGCCACAGCCGGCCCGCAGTCAACCAACTACCGCAGTTCCCCGGCATCACCGGCGGAGCACCCCGCGTCGGAGTCGATCTGAAGGATCCACAGATCAGACCCCGGCGCGTTTCTGCGCCTCCGCGACAAGCCCCACCGCCTCCGCCAGTTCCCCCTCGTCTTTCAGTACGACCGCCAAATCGTGCGCGGCAACGGTGATTTGGTCCGCGGCGGCGAACATCCCCGCGTCAGGCATCTCCCGAGCCTCTCCGGCAGGGTCCTCCAACCGCTGGGCACGCAGTGCCAACTCCCTGGCCAGCCCCAGCGCCTCGGCGGCAGCCCCGCGCTGGAGCCGGCTCTGCGGCGCGGCCCTCAACCGGTCGGCGAAGTGATCCACTGCACGAGTCAAAGGCGTCGTATCAAGCACGCGGCGAGCGTACGCGCCGCACCAGGACTGTTGCCAACAACCCAACCCTCAGGCACGGTGGCGTGAAGGACCGGCTTACATCCCCTTTGCGTCCGGAGGCGCCGATGTCCCACGTCCTCTCCGAGGAGACCCACCGCAACATGCTCGCCCGAATCCCCCACTGCACCGGTCGTGAAATCTCCGACTGGCTTCGCACCGTCGACGAAGGCCCCGCCCTCTTCCGCTTCGAGGAGAAGGTCAGCTGGCTTCGCGCCGAGCACAATCTCGCGTACGGCCACGCCAAGGCGATCATTCACGAGTACGACCTGAGGAGGGCCGCGCGCAAATTGCTCTGAGCGCGCACCACCGTGACGACACAGGCATCCCACGGCAAAGGGCCCGCGAACCGGTGGTTCGTGGGCCCTTCAGTGCAGTCACCAGCCCTCAGGGGCCGGCCCGTCTAGTCGTCGCCGCTGAAGATGGCGACCAGGCGCAGCATCTCGATGTAGATCCACACGAGGGTCATGGTCAGGGCGAACGCCGCGATCCAGGCCTCGTCCTTCGGCGCGCCGTACGTGATGCCGTCCTCGATCTGCTTGAAGTCGAGGGTGAGGAAGAACGCGCCGATCAGGATCGCCAGGATGCCGACGATCGCGCCGAGCGGGCCCATGCTGCGCAGTCCGCCGTCCTCGGCGACGCCGAAGACGACCAGCAGCAGGTTGACCGCCATGACGACGATGAAGGCGATGGCGATGGTCATACCGATGCGCGCGTACCGCGCGGTCACACGGATCCAGCCCGCCTTGTAGACGAGCAGGGTCGCGCCGGCGACCGCCATGGTGCCCAGGACCGCCTGGAAGGGCGCGCCCGACCAGCGGCTGTTGTACATCTCGCTGATGACCCCGAGGAAGACGCCCTCGAAGGCGGCGTAGCCGAGGATCAGCGCGGGCGAGGCCGTGCGCTTGAAGTTCTGCACCATGGCCAGCACGAAGGCGACCAGGGCGGAGCCGATGGCGAGCCCGTAGCTGGTGCTGGACACCGGCAGCAGCGCCCAGGCCAGGATGGCGCCGACGGCGACGGTGCCGAGCGTCATGGCCGAGCGCATGACGACGTCGTCCATCGTCATACGGCCGGTGGTGACCGGGGCCTGCGGCGGAGCGCCGTACTGCGGGGCCTGCTGTGCGTACGGGTTCTGCGCGTAGGGGTTGCCGCCCTGCTGGGCGTACGGGTTGCCCTGGGCGTACGGATTGCCCTGGGTGCCGACAGCGGGTCCCCCGGCCTGCGGCGCCGCGTTGAAGCCCGCGTAGCCGTTGTCGCGGCTGAACCCCCGTCGCGAGAAGACCGGGTTACTGCTCCTCATTTCACTCCTCCATGGCCACCTGGCGCGGCCTTGGCCTCAAGAGTAATAGGTAGGCAAAGGATTGACCCTACTGCTTGGGGAGGATCTTTCCCTTGCGGTGCCACGGTACGCGTGTGTCCCATGCCCTGCCCGCACTGGTACGAAGCCGTGACACCGGCCTCAGCCTCCTTTTCTCACGAGTTATTCCAGGGGAAACCCCGTGTACCCCTCCGCGAGGTCGGTCTCGGCCGCCCGTGAGCTCGCGATCCGCTCCAGACGGGCCAGCTGGACGCGGTCCTCGAAGCCGGTCGCGCCGGGATCGCGGTGCAGCAGGGTCGTCATGTCGTACGAGAACCTCTCGGCCTGCCAGACCCGGCGCAGACAGGTCTCGGAGTAGGCGTCGAGCAGCTCGCCGGAGCCGGTCTCCTTCTCGTACGCGAGTGCCCGCGCGAAGGTGACGACGTCGCCGACGGCGAGGTTGAGCCCCTTCGCTCCGGTCGGCGGCACTATGTGCGCGGCGTCACCGGCGAGGAAGACCCGCCCGTGCCGCATGGGCTCGTGGACGTAACTGCGCATCGGGGTGACGGACTTGGAGGTGATGGGCCCGCGCTCGAGCCGCCAGCCGTCCGTCGTCTCGAAGCGCCGGTCCAGCTCGTCCCAGATCTCCTCGTCGCTCCACGCCTGGGCGTCCGTGCCCTGGGGCACCTGGAGGTAGAGACGGGAGACGCTGGGCGAGCGCATGCTGAGCAGGGCGAAGCCGCGGTCGTGACGGGCGTAGACCAGCTCGTCGTGCGAGGGCGGGACATCGGCGAGGATGCCGAGCCAGCCGAAGGGGTACGTCCGCTCGAAGACGCGGGAGAGCTCGGCGGGCACGGCCCCCCGCGCGACGCCCCAGAACCCGTCGCACCCCACGACGTAGTCGCACTCCAGCACATCCTCGTGTCCGTCGTACGTGAACCGCACCCGTGGCCGCTCGCTCTCGGCGTCCTCCACGGCGAGCGCCTCGGCCCCGAAGAGCAGCGGCCCGCCCTCCTTGAGCTGGAGGGCGATGAGGTCCTTGCACACCTCGGTCTGCGCGTACACCATCACGGAGCGCCCACCGGTGAGGGCCGGGAAGTCGACGCGGTGCCGCCTGCCCGCGAACCGCAGCTCGATCCCGTCGTGCCGCAGCCCCTCCCGGTCCATCCGCTCACCGGCCCCGGCGGCCCGCAGCACATCCACGGTCCCCTGCTCCAGGATCCCGGCCCGCTGCCGCTGCTCCACATACGCCCGGTCCCGGCTCTCCAGCACGACGGACTCGATGCCCGCGTTGTGCAGCAGCCGCGCCAGCAGCAGCCCGGCCGGCCCGGCCCCGATGATCCCGACGGTGGTACGCATCGGCACGCCCCTTCGCGTTCCTCTGTTCGTGTAGTGAAATTTCCTTCACCATTTCCTGAAGGGAGTCTCCGACCGCACGCGCTTGCTGTCAACGGTCGGTGACGAGGTCCTTGAGAGGCCTGGGGAGATCCCCGGGGAAGGCCGCGGCCGAAGTGAGGGGTCGGAGGTGCCCGGAACCGGACTTGAACCGGTACGCCCGCGAGGGGCAGCGAGGTTTAAGCTCGCCGTGTCTGCATTCCACCATCCGGGCAGGCCATGGGCTCCGCATCGAGGTTCCGAGCCTATCGGGGCGCGTCCCCCGAACAGCGGACGGGCGGCCCGATGTTGTCTTATTTTATTGACGTCTGAGGGTGCATCAGCCCTCGGTACGGGCCATCCGCACTTGCCAACAGCCTTTCGGACGCCCCAGGGCGGCGTATACGGAATGACGGAATTTCACCGTCCGAACAGGGCCCGAACACACCGAACACCCGGAGATCGCTCAGGGAAGCCCTGTCATCCCCAGGTATGACGCGACCGCTCCCGGTCCGACCGCAGGCTGCCTTCGGAACCAGAACAGCGGCTGACTACATCGCCCCGAACGGCGACGACGATGGAACACGACCCGAAAGCATCGCCGAAATCGTCGTCGTCCCGACAGGAGCACCCTCCCGTGACCACCACTCCCCTCGCCGACCGAACCACCGCCGTGGCAGCCCGCGCCTCGGAACTGTCGAAGGTCTATGGACAGGGCGAGACCCAGGTGGTCGCCCTCGACCGGGTCACCGTCGACTTCCGCCAGGCCGAGTTCACCGCGATCATGGGCCCGTCGGGGTCCGGCAAGTCCACGCTGATGCACTGTGTGGCGGGCCTGGACACCTTCTCCTCCGGCTCCGTCCGCATCGGCGAGACCGAGCTGGGCTCCCTCAAGGACAAGCAGCTCACCAAGTTGCGCCGGGACAAGATCGGCTTCATCTTCCAGGCGTTCAACCTGCTGCCGACGCTGACGGCCCTGGAGAACATCACGCTCCCGATGGACATCGCGGGCCGCAAGCCCGACAAGGAGTGGCTGGACAAGGTCATCACGATGATCGGCCTCGCCGACCGCCTCGGCCACCGGCCCTCCCAGCTCTCCGGCGGCCAGCAGCAGCGCGTCGCCGTCGCCCGCGCCCTCGCCTCCCGCCCCGACATCATCTTCGGCGACGAGCCCACCGGAAACCTCGACTCCCGCTCGGGCGCGGAGGTGCTCGGCTTCCTGCGCAACTCCGTACGGGAGTTGGGGCAGACCGTGGTCATGGTGACCCATGACCCGGTGGCCGCCGCGTACGCCGACCGGGTGATCTTCCTCGCCGACGGCCGCATCGTCGACGAGGTCTACGGCCCGACCGCCGACTCCGTCCTCGACCGCATGAAGCAGTTCGACGCCAAGGGCCGCACCAGCTGAGCCACGGGTAACTCGCCCCCGCCGCCCCTACCCGTCCCATCCGTTCCTGGGGGCTACGCCCCCAGACCCCCTAAAAGATTGCGCAGTTCCCCGCGCCCCTTTTAGGGGCGCGGGGAACTGCGCGAACAACCCCCACCGGCCCGCAGCCGACGAACCGGCCTACGGGGTCTGGGGCGGAGCCCCAGAAGGATGGGACGGGTAGGGGCGGCGGGGGCGAAAGAACCCGCGCACAGCCACACCCTCCACTCGCCGACAGCCTCCCTCTCCTGGACTGAGAAACAATGTTCCGTACCGCCTTGCGCAACGTCCTCGCGCACAAGGCCAGGCTCCTGATGACCGTCCTCGCCGTGATGCTCGGCGTGGCGTTCGTGTCAGGCACCCTGGTCTTCACCAACACCATCTCCGACGCCTACCAGAAGAGCTCCGCCAAGGGCTTCGACCAGGTCGACGTCGCCATCCAGCCGGAGAGCCAGGCGGACAAGGGCGACACCGTCGGCAAGGAACCGAAGCTCACGCAGCCGCTGCTCGACAAGGCCGCCACGGTCCCGGGCGCGGCCTCCGCGATCGGCGTGGTGAACGGCTTCACCGCCATCGCCGACAAGGACGGCAAGCTCATCGGCGGCGGCTTCCAGTCGCAGGGCGGCAACTACTGGGGCGACAAGGACCCCCGGTATCCGCTGACGAGCGGTCACGCCCCCCAGGGCACGGACGAGGTCGCGATCGACTCGGAGACCGCGAAGCGCGCGGGCTACAAGGTCGGCGACACCGTACGGCTGTCGGTCGACGGCCCGGTCCTCACGCCCACCGTCACCGGCATCTTCACCACCGACGACGGCAACGTCGCCGCGGGCGGCAGCCTCGCCCTCTTCGACACGAAGACCGCGCAGCAGCTCTTCGACTCGGTCGGCTCGTACGACGAGATCGACGTGAAGGCGGCGGCCGGCACCAGCCAGACCGCCCTGCGCAACGCCTTGGACGATGTCGTACCGAAGGACACCGCCTCCACCACCACCGGCAAGCAGCTCGCCGACGACCAGGCCACCATGATCTCCTCGGCGATGAGCGGCATGAAGACGGGCCTGCTGGTCTTCGCCGGCATCGCGCTGTTCGTCGGCACGTTCATCATCGCCAACACCTTCACCATGCTGGTCGCCCAGCGCACCAAGGAACTGGCCCTGATGCGCGCCGTCGGCGCCTCCCGCCGGCAGGTCACGCGGTCGGTGCTGGTCGAGGCGTTCGTGGTCGGCGCGGTCGCCGCCGTCGCGGGCCTGGCCGCGGGCATCGGCATCGGCGCCGGCATGCGCTCCCTGATGGGCACGCTCGGCGCCACCGTGCCGGACGGCCCGCTGGTGATCTCGCCGGGCACGATCGGCACCGCCCTGCTCGTCGGCATCCTCATCACGATGCTGGCCGCCTGGCTGCCGGGCCGCCGCGCCGCGAAGATCCCGCCGGTCGCCGCGATGAGCAGCGTGCACGCGAAGGCGACGACGAAGTCCCTGGTCGTACGGAACACGCTCGGCGCGCTCTTCTCGGCGGCGGGCGTCGCCGTGGTGCTGTACGCGACGACGATGGACGGCTCGGACGGCCAGGCCCCGATGGGTCTCGGCGCGGTCCTGCTCATCATCGGCGTCTTCGTCCTCACCCCGCTGCTGTCCCGCCCGCTGATCGCGGCCGCCGCGCCCGTCCTCCGCGTCTTCGGAGTCTCCGGCAAGCTGGCCCGCCAGAACTCGGTCCGCAACCCGCGCCGCACGGCCGCCACCGCCTCCGCCCTGATGATCGGCCTCACCCTGATCACCGGCATGACGGTGATGGCGGGCAGCCTGCAGAAGTCGATCGACAAGATGGCCAGCTCCGCGATCAAGGCGGACTACGTCATCTCGATGGCGAACGGCAACGCGCTCTCGCCGGACGTCGCGAAGAAGCTCGCCGGCGTCGACGGGGTCACCGACAGCAGCTCGCTGCGCGACGCGCCCTCGCGCATCGACCAGCGGACCGAGTACCTGACGGGCGTGAACGGCGGCTCCATCACGAAGCTCACCGACCTCACGATCGCGGACGGCGCCTTCAAGGTCGGCGGCACGCGGGTCGTCGTGGACAAGGACACCGCCAAGTCCCACCACTGGACGGCCGGTTCGCACTTCACGGTCTCGTACGAGGACGGGAAGAAGGAGAAGCTGTCCGTCGCCGGTGTCTATGAGGGCAACCAGATGATCCACGGCATCATCGTGGACAACGCGACACTCTCCCCCCACCAGACCGGCACCGCCTCCGACCTCCAGGTCATGGTGAAGACGGCGGGCGGCCCGTCGGACGCGGCCAAGGACAAGCTGGAGAAGGCCCTCGGCGACAACCCGGCCATCCAGGTCCAGGACAAGAAGGACATCTCCGACGGCATCGCGCAGATGTTCACGCTGATGCTGAACATGCTCTACGGCCTGCTCGCGATGGCGGTCATCGTCGCCGTCCTCGGTGTCATCAACACCCTCGCGATGTCGGTCTTCGAGCGCTCGCAGGAGATCGGGATGCTGCGGGCGATCGGCCTCGACCGCAAGGGCATCAAGCGCATGGTCCGCCTGGAGTCCCTGGTCATCTCGCTCTTCGGCGGCGTACTCGGCATCGGCCTGGGCGTGTTCTTCGGCTGGGCGGCCGGTGAGCTGCTGGGCACCAAGATGTCGACGTACGAACTGGTCCTGCCCTGGGGCCGGATGGGCCTCTTCCTGCTCCTCGCGGCGACGGTCGGCGTCCTGGCGGCACTGTGGCCGGCCCGGCGGGCGGCTCGCCTGAACATGCTGACGGCGATCAAGTCGGAGTAATCGGAGTAACGCGCCTTGGCGCCTTGGTGGTGCGTGAGGAGGGGCCCCGTTCCGGCTGGAACGGGGCCCCTCCTCACGCACATACGTCAGTCAGTTCCAGGTACGGGCCCGAAGTGGCATCCCGGACCCGCCGGGCACCTCCGGTGTCCTGACCGCCAGCACCTGGTTGACGCCGATGCGGTTGCGCTCGAAGGCGAGCGCGCTGGCCGCCATGTACAGGCGCCAGACGCGGGCCCGGCCGGGGCTGGAGAGCTTGACGGCGCGCGGCCACTGCGCCTCCAGGTTGGTGACCCAGCGGCGCAGGGTGAGCGCGTAGTGCTCGCGGATGGACTCGACGTCGCGCACCTCGAACCCGGCGCGCTCCAGTTGCGTCACGGTGGTCCCGATGGGCGCGAGCTCGCCGTCGGGAAAGACGTACGCGTCGATGAACTCGTCGACGGAGTACGCCGATTCGTCCCGCTGCGGCCGTCGCGCGATCTGGTGGTTGAGCAACCGCCCACCGGGCTTGAGGAGTTGGTACAGCACCTCGGCGTATTCCAAGTAGCGCTCGGCGCCGACGTGTTCGGCCATGCCGATGGAGGAAATGGCGTCGTACGGCCCGTCGGCGACGTCCCGATAGTCCTGCACCCGGATCTCGACCTTGTCCGTCAGCCCCTCGTCGGCGACCCGTTTACGGGCGTACGCGGCCTGCTCCTGCGACAAGGTCACCCCGACGACGCTCGCGCCATGCTCGCGGGCGGCGTGAATGGCCATCGAGCCCCAGCCGCAGCCGACGTCGAGGAGCCGCTGACCGGGCTTCAGGTCGAGTTTTCCGGAGATGAGTTCGAGCTTGTCACGCTGGGCGTCCTCAAGGGTGCCGCCCTCGTCCCAGTAGGCGCACGAGTAGATCATGGACGGCCCGAGGACGATCTCGTAGAAGTCGTTCCCCACGTCGTAGTGGTGGCTGATGGCTCGTTTGTCGCTGCGCTTGGTGTGCAGGTGGCGGCGTCTGCGGACCTCCTCGCGGGGCGGGGCGGGCGGCAGCGGGGATCCGGCCATCTTCAGCAGCCCGCGGACGGCGGCGCGCACCTCGGGGTCGCGCAGGGCCTCGGAGACGCCCCTCGCGTCCTCGCCCCGCTCCCACAGCAGCCCGGCCACCAGGTCCAGGGCGGCGTACAGGTCACCCTCCACGCCCAGATCACCGGCCACCCAGGCCCGGGCGAGCCCCAACTCGCCGGGTTTCCACAACAGTCGGCGCACGGCCTTTCGGTTGCGCACGACGAGGGCGGGGGCGTCGGGGGGACCTGCGACCGAACCGTCCCAGGCGCGGATGCGGACCGGGAGCGGGGCCCCCAGCAACTGTTCCACAAGGCTCTTCAGCCGCGACGCGGCGTCCTGCATGGCGTACACCTCCGAGACAACACTCCCGAACGCTCCAACACCACGTAAACACCAACACGTCCCGCGCGCAGTCCCCCTTCCGCGTTACACCTTCGCAAAATAGATGCACCCACCACGTTTTTCGCCCCCGCCGCCCCTACCCGTCCCATCCCGTTCCTGGGGGCTGCGCCCCCAGACCCCCCTGGGTTGTGTGTCGCCCGCGGGACGGTGGGGGTTGCTCGCGCAGTTCCCCGCGCCCCTGAAGGCGCGGGGGTCTGGGGGCGAAAACCCCGAAGGGGCCGCTCGCACCACGGATGGCGAGCGGCCCCTTCGGGCAAAACGGTGACCGGAGGTCAGGAGGCCTTGGCCTTCTCCTCGGTCTTCGCGGCGGCAGCCGGAGCGGCGGCGGCAGCGGCCGGCGCCGGCTTGGCAGCCTCGTAGAACTCCTCGCGAGGAGACTCGATGGCCCCGAGCGAGACGACCTCACGCTTCAGGAACATCGCAAGCGTCCAGTCCGCGAAGACACGGATCTTCCGGTTCCAGGTCGGCATGGCCAGACCGTGATAGCCGCGGTGCATGTACCACGCCAGACGACCCTTGAGCTTGATCTTCATCTTGCCCATGACGATCATCGCGACGCCCTTGTGCAGGCCGAGCCCCGCGACAGCACCCTTGTTGGAGTGCGCGTACGACTTCTGCGGGAAGCCCCGCATACCGGAGACCACGTTGTCGCCGAGGACCTTCGCCTGACGCAGCGCGTGCTGCGCGTTCGGCGGGCACCAGGCGTTCTCGACGCCGGCCTTGCGGGCGGCCATGTCGGGAACCTGCGCGTTGTCGCCGGCGGCCCAGATGTAGTCCGTGCCCTGCACCTGGAGGGTGGTCTGGGTGTCCACGTGACCACGCGGACCGAGCGGCAGACCGAACCGGGAGAGGACGGGGTTCGGCTTGACGCCGGCCGTCCACACGATCGTGTTGGAGTCGACCTCGAGGCCGTTCTTCAGAACGACGTGGCCGTCGACGCAGGAGTCCATGGACGTGGAGAGGTAGATCTCCACACCGCGGCTCTCCAGGTGCTCCTTGCCGTACTGACCGAGCTTCGGGCCGACCTCGGGAAGGATCTTGTCCGCGGCGTCGACGAGGATGAAGCGCATGTCCTCGCGGGACACGTTGGTGTAGTACTTCGACGCGTCGCGGGCCATGTCCTCGACCTCGCCGATGGTCTCGGCGCCGGCGAAACCGCCACCCACGAAGACGAAGGTGAGCGCCTTGCGGCGGACGTCCTCGTCGGTCGTGGAGTCGGCCTTGTCGAGCTGCTCAAGGACGTGGTTGCGCAGGCCGATGGCCTCCTCGATGCCCTTCATGCCGATGCCCTGTTCGGCGAGGCCGGGGATCGGGAAGGTGCGGGAGACCGCGCCCATCGCGATGACGAGGTAGTCGAAAGGCAGCTCGTACGCCTCACCCACGAGGGGGGCGATCGTGGCGACCTTGCGGTCCTGGTCGATGGTGGTGACCCGGCCGGTGAGAACCTCCGCCTTGGGCAGCACGCGTCGCAGCGGGACGACGACATGCCGCGGGGAGATGCTGCCGGCGGCGGCTTCGGGGAGGAAGGGCTGGTAGGTCATGTACGACCGGGGGTCGACGACCGTGACGGTCGCCTCTCCGTAGCGCATCTTCTTGAGAATGCGCCGAGCTGCGTACAGGCCTACGTACCCACCGCCTACTACGAGGATCCTGGGACGCTCCGTGGTGCTCATGCCATCGAGTATCCACCCGGTCATGGGGGGTCGCTCGTGCGCCCCTTCACAAGCTCCTACAGGGGCTCTGCTACACTGCGCCGCCCACGTGACCCAGGTCATGGTGACAAAGGGGAACCACCGTGCTCCGCGGACCGTTGTCAACACCGCGTGAGCTGCCGCTCCGGCCTTTCGGACCCCTCTCGGACCGACTGGACCAGACCCCCGCCTCGCCCTTCGGCGACACCCTCGGAATGCTCCTGTGAGCACGCTCCCGGGCCGCCTGAGCCCTCCACGGCAACCCCTAAGACTCAATCCTCGCCCAGCAGGGCTTTTTTCCTTGTGAAGAACTTCACGAACTTTCCCGACGGCGCATCACCGAGGGGCTTTTCGGTGCCCCTCAGGCGCGCTCATACGTTATCCGACCTGCTCAGCCGAGGGCTACCGACAAGTAGTCAAGGAGACCCAAGCCACGGCCGGAACATGGCCTACGCCACGGCCGCACCATGGCTTACGCCACGGACCACGCGATCCCGTCGAGAATGTCGTGCTCGCTGACATCGACCTCACGCGCCCCGATCCGCTCCATGATCGAGAGCAGTACGAGGGCGCCCGCGGCGATCACGTCGACGCGCCCCGGATGCATGGAGGGGACGGCCGCGCGCTCGGCGTGCGTCGACGCCAGCAGCCACTCGGTGATCTCGCGGACACGGTCGTAGGAGACGCGGGAGTGGTGGATGGCCTCGGAGTCGTACTCGGGCAGGTTCTGCGCGATCGCCGACACGGTGGTGACCGAACCGGCCAGCCCGACGAGCGTGTGCGCCTCGCGCAGCGGGACCGTCTCCTCGGCGAGGTCGAGGGCCGCCTCGATGTCGGCGCGCATCGCCGCGATCTGCTCCTTGGTGGGCGGGTCGGTCACGGCGCCGTCGTGCACGAGGTGCCGCTCGGTCATCCGCACGCAGCCGACGTCCACGGAGCGCGCCGCCCGCACATGGTCGTCGCCGACGACGAACTCGGTCGACCCGCCGCCGATGTCCACCACGAGGTACGGCTTGGCGAGGTCGTCACGCCCCGTCAGCTCCTTCGTCGCGCCCGTGAAGGAGAACTCGGCCTCCTGGTCACCGGAGATGACCTCGGGCTCGACCCCGAGGATGTCCAGCACCCCGCGCACGAACTCGTCCCGGTTCTCCGCGTCGCGGGACGCCGAGGTCGCCACGAAGCGCAGCCGCTCCGCGCCGTGCTCCTTGATGATCGCCGCGTACTCCCTGCACGCCGCGAAGGTCCGCGCCAGCGCCTCGGGAGCCAGCCGGCCCGTCCGGTCGACGCCCTGCCCGAGCCGCACGATCGTCATCCTGCGGTCCAGCTCGACGAGTTCCCCCGTCTCCGGGTCCGCGTCGGCGACGAGCAGCCTGATGGAGTTGGTGCCGCAGTCGATGGCAGCGACCCTGGTCATGAGCTCTGGTCTCCTGTCGTGGGTGGGGGTGCTTGGGGGTGGTTCTTTGGCTGCGGGTGGGTGGGGGCTGGTCGCGCCCACGCGGCGGAGCCGCATATAGGCACAGCCCCGCGCCCCTAAAAACCGTCGGCCTGCCCCGGGTGCTTTTAAGGGGCGCGGGGAACTGCGCGACCAGCCCCCACCGGCCCGCACCCGACACACAGCCGAGAGGCCCTCAGTCCCCGTCCGGCACAACCACACACGCACCCTTGCGCCACCACTCCGGCAGCAAGGCGATCGCCTCGTCGCCAAGGGGGTTCACCCCCGGCCCCGCGGCCAGGGAATGCGCCACGAGCACGTGAAGGCACTTCACCCGGTCCGGCATACCTCCCGCACTGGGAAAGCCCTCCAGAACCTCGATGGAGTCGCGCCGCGCGATGTAGTCCTCGTGGGCAGCCCGATACGCGGCGGCCAGCTCAGGATCCGTCGCCAGCCGCTCCGTCATCTCCTTCATGACCCCGTTGGCTTCGAGCGTCCCGATCGCGGACGCGGCCCGCGGACACGTCAGGTAGTACGTCGTCGGGAACGGCGTCCCGTCGGGAAGACGCGGCGCCGTCTCGACGACGTCCGGCTGCCCGCACGGGCACCGGTGCACGATCGCGCGCAGCCCGCGCGGCGGCCGCCCGAGCTGCTGCTTGAAGGCCTCGACGTCCGCGTCGGTCGGCTCGGTGCGCGGGGTGGTCGGCGGTGGCGTTTCCATGCCGTGAGTCACATGTCTTTCTGGTCAGTTCATGGTGCTGGGTCGGCTCATGTCGCTGGTCAGTTCATGGTGCCGGGTCAGCTCATGGTGCTGGTCGGTTCATGGTGCCGGGTCAGCTCATGGGCCGTCACTGGTCGGCGGCGTCGGACTTGTCCACGCCGTCCCAGACGTTGGAGTACCAGGGACGGTCGGCCGCCCCCTGGTCGGCGCGGGCCTGCTTCGCCGCGTCCGGGTCGATCACGACGTAGCCGGTCTCGCCCGGCATCACATAGTGCAGCCGCTGCCGGATCTGCTGCTCGGCGTACGCGTCGTCCTGCCAGCGCGCCTTGAGGTCGCGCAGCTGCTCGACCCGCTCGCGGGCCTGTGCCCGCTGCCGCTCCAGATCCGCGATCTCGGCGCGCTGGGACACGTACTGCCTTATCGGGTACGCGAGGGCGACGACGAGGGAGCAGAGGACAAGTGCGAGGAGCGCTGCCCGGCCGGTCAGCCGGGAGCGGCGGGCCTGCCGCTTGGTCTGGGATCGGTAGACCCGGGCCGCCGTCTGCTCGCCGAGCAGCTTCAGCCTGGTCGCGGTGGAGAACCGGTCCCGGTCCTTCACGGCCATGAGTCCCGCCTCCCCAGCACAAGCCCGTCACGTGCGTACGTCCCCGCACACGGTACGGGACCGAGTACGGGGACGTACGTACGACGCTTCCTACGAGGCCGCGCCTCAGCCCTTGAAGCGCGGGAAGGCGCTGCGGCCGGCGTACACCGCCGCGTCGTCGAGGATCTCCTCGATGCGCAGCAGCTGGTTGTACTTGGCGACGCGGTCCGAGCGGGCCGGGGCGCCGGTCTTGATCTGACCGCAGTTCACCGCGACGGCGAGGTCGGCGATGGTGACGTCCTCGGTCTCGCCGGAGCGGTGGGACATCATGCACTTGAAGCCGTTGCGCTGGGCCATCTCGACGGCGTCCAGGGTCTCGGTCAGCGAGCCGATCTGGTTCACCTTGACGAGCAGGGCGTTCGCGGAGCCCTCCTCGATGCCACGGGCCAGGCGCTCCGGGTTGGTGACGAAGAGGTCGTCGCCGACGATCTGGACCTTGTCGCCCAGCTTGTCGGTGATGACCTTCCAGCCGGCCCAGTCGTCCTCGTACAGCGGGTCCTCGATGGAGACGAGCGGGTACGCGGAGACGAGCTCCTCGTAGTACTCGGTCATCTCGGCGGCCGAGCGGGACTTGCCCTCGAACTCGTACTTGCCGTCCTTGTAGAACTCGGACGCGGCGACGTCGAGCGCGAGCGCGATCTGCTCACCGGGGACGTAACCGGCCTGCTGGATGGCCTCGATGATGAGGTCGAGCGCGGCGCGGTTGGACTCCAGGTTCGGGGCGAAGCCGCCCTCGTCGCCCAGGCCGGTGGACAGGCCCTTGGTCTTCAGCACCTTCTTGAGGGTGTGGTAGACCTCGGCGCCCCAGCGCAGCGCCTCGGAGAAGGACTCCGCGCCGATCGGGGCGATCATGAACTCCTGGATGTCCACGTTCGAGTCGGCGTGCGACCCGCCGTTCAGGATGTTCATCATCGGAACGGGCAGCAGGTGCGCGTTCGGGCCGCCCAGGTAGCGGAAGAGCGGGAGGTCGGACGCCTCGGAGGCGGCGTGCGCGACGGCGAGCGAGACGCCGAGGATGGCGTTGGCGCCGAGCGAGCCCTTGTTGTCGGTGGCGTCCAGGTCGAACATCGCCTGGTCGATCAGGCGCTGCTCGGTGGCGTCGTAACCGACGAGCTCCGGGCCGATCTGCTCGATGACGGCGAGGACGGCCTTCTCGACACCCTTGCCCTGGTAACGGTTGGGGTCACCGTCGCGGAGCTCGATGGCTTCGAAGGCACCCGTGGAGGCGCCGGACGGGACGGCGGCACGACCGGTGCTGCCGTCGTCGAGGCCGACCTCGACCTCGACCGTGGGGTTGCCTCGGGAGTCCAGGATTTCCCGGGCTACGACGACGTCGATGGACGGCACGAGCATCTCCTTCTGGGATGTGACGCGGGTAACGCGGAACCTGTGATGGCTCCGCGACATGAGCCTAACCGCCTCGGGGGGATCGGCCAGCCGGTCGCCCACCCCTTGGGCAGAACCGAGAGTAAATTGTTTCCGAACGGAACAAAAACCTGCGGCCCCGCACATGAACCCGTACATGAATCCGTACATAAAAAAGCCCCGCCCCGGTGCGTACGGGGGAAGACGCACCTGAGCGGGGAGCCCGTGGGGACGGGGGGACCCTCACGAGGCCTCCACTATGGAGACCGCATATAGGAGAGGGCTGTGGTTCAGCTGCGAGCCCGTTGTCAGCTCTCCGCCGAGAGCCGTCGGCAGGCGGCAGGCGGCAGCCGCGACCCGTTGTCAGCTCAGGTGAAGCTGCTGACCCGGGTAGATGAAGTCGGCGTCGTCGACGATGTCCTTGTTCAGCTTGAACAGCTTCTGCCAGCCGCCCTTGACGTGCTTCTTCTCGGCGATCGAGCTGAGGGAGTCACCCTTGACGACCTTGTACTCGCCGTCACCCTTCTTGACCTTCTTGCCGGTCGGGGTGGTGACGGTCTTCGCGGCGGCCGGGCGCTCCGCGGAACGGGAAGCGGGCTGCTCCGTCGTCCGGGTGGTGGAGGTGGCGGTGCTCGACGGGGTGGTCGAGGCACTGGACGAGCTGGAGGTCGTCCCACCGGTGTACGCGGCGCTGGACAGGCCCGTGCCACAGGTCGGCCAGGCACCCTTGCCCTGCGCGGCGAGGACCTTCTCACCGATGGTGATCTGCTCGGACTTGGACGCCAGGTTGGCGGTGGAGGCGTAGGCGGTGCCACCGTACGCCGCCCAGGTGGAGGCCGAGAACTGCAGGCCGCCGTAGTAGCCGTTGCCGGTGTTGATGGACCAGTTGCCGCCGGACTCGCACTGGGCGACGGCGTCCCACTCGGACGCGGTCGCCGCGGAGGCGTTGCCGGCCGCCATCAGCGGGGCGGCGATGGCGACACCGGTGACGCCGGCGAGCGTGGCGACACGGGCGGCCTTGAACGGGCGGCGGTGCTTGCCCTTGCTGGAAAACAGCATGGAGTGATCCCCTCACCGACGCCTGCGAGGTGAGCTGTCGGGTTCGGGCGGGTGAGTGCCCGGTCGTACGGCCCCCGTCTTCACGACGTCGGACGTACGGCTTCACCCCAAGCCGCTCCCGGTGAACTACCGGGCGCGGCGCTTACCTTGGGTCCCCCGCTCCTGCCTACGGCGCTTGACGCGACGACTGTTCCCGTACGGCCGTTGGCAGGATTCGGCGTTGCAACCGTCGGGGCCCGCTGTGGCGAGCGGTCACGACCGTAAGCAGTCGATACCCGGAATTTCAAAGACGATCAGGGCTTCTGAGACTCATGTCTCACTCTCGCCAAACCGGACATTCCACAGCGAACCGTGACGCGAACTCCCGCTACTTTTCGCCCGATTCGGCACCAACTGCAAGGCTCTGACCGGGCACGATGAGGTCGGGATCGGTGCCGACCGTCTTCTTGTTCTCGGCGTACAGCTCGGCCCATCCGCCTTCGAGGTCAAGGGCGTCGGCGATCGTCCAGAGACTGTCTCCGGTGCGGACGACGTACGAGCCGTCGGCGGCGTCGCGCGAGGCGCTGGAGCCACGCGAGGCATGCCGCCCGGAAGCGCTGTCCGTACGGCCGTCGGTCACGCCCTCCGCCGCACCCTCATCGGCGGTGTCGCCACGGTGACGCCCCGCGCCACTCGTCGCACTGTCGGACGCACTCGAAGACTCGTCGTTCTGCCCGGACTTGTCCGGGTCGTCACTCTTCGCCGTATCCGTATCCGAGCTGTCGGAATCCTGTGAATCACTGTCGCTGGAGGAGGTGTCGGACTTCGTCGTGTTCTCGGCCTTGTCCGAGGAGGCACTGGAAGACGAGGATGAATCAGATGAATCAGATGAATCGGAGGAGTCAGACGAACCGGATGAGGGAGATGAGTCCGCCAAACCGGACGAGTCCGAGGAGCTGGAAGAGTCGGAGGAGTCCGAGGAGCCGGAGGAACTCGACGAGTCGTCCGCCACGCCCGTGTCGACCTCGACGGAGCCCGAGTTCTTGCTGAGCCCGGAAAGCGGTCCGCAGGTGGGCCAGGCGGCAAGGCCCTGGTCGTCGAGGATCTTCTCGGCGATGGCTATCTGCTGCGAGCGGCTGGCCTGGTCGGCGCTCGGGGCATACCGGGTGCCGCCGTACGACTCCCAGTTCTCCTGGGTCAACTGCAGGCCGCCGTAGTACCCGTTCCCGTCGTTCGCGCTCCACGATCCCGCGCTCTCGCACTCCGCGACCCGGTCCCAGGTGGTGCCGTCGGCCGCGCTCGCACTGGTGGCGCCGAGCAACGGGATCGCGATCGCCGATCCGGTCACCCCCGCGGCAACGATGAGAGCCGGGGCCTGACGCGGGCGACGATGACGGCCGTTCCCGGAGAGCATGCGGAAGCCTTTCGCGTGACAGCAAGTGACAACAGCGGCCACTGCGATAGGCGGGCCGCGTTGGTGATCGAACGTATCCGCACTCGAACGCTTGTCACAAGTCGATGCAGCACAGATCACGTGAAGATCACGGAGTTGAGGGACCGTCACCTTTTCGCAGGTGGACGCCCGTTGCCCGGCACACCCGACAGCCGTCGTCCGGCATGCCTACCGACCTGGTGTGAACTCCACGGGAAGCGTGCGCAATCCACGCATAATGAGCCCGCCGCGCCAGCGCAAATCGGCAGAATCTCCCGCGAGTTGGAGATCGGGGAGACGGGTGAGCAGCGTGGCGAGCGCGGTCTGCCCCTCCAGACGGGCGAGCGGCGCGCCGAGACAGTAGTGGATGCCGTGGCCGTACCCGAGGTGCTGATTGTCACGCCGCGAGAGGTCGAGCGTGTCCGGCTGCTCGAACCGCTCGGGGTCACGGTCCGCAGCCGCCAGTACGACGAGGACGGGGTCGCCGGGCGCGATGTCCTGCCCGCCGATCCGCACGACCTCGGTCGCGAACCGCCAGGTCGCCAGTTCGACGGGGCCGTCGTAGCGGAGGAGTTCCTCGACGCCGGTTTCGAGGAGTCCGGTGTCCTTGGCGGCGAGCGAGGCCTGGAGGCGTGCGCGCTGCTCGGGGTGGGTGAGGAGGGCGTACGTGCCGTTCCCGATCAGGTTGACCGTGGTCTCGAAGCCGGCGAAGAGAAGGATGAACGCCATGGCGGCCGCCTCGTTCTCGGTGAGGTGCTCGCCGTGGTCCGAGGCGCGGATGAGCCCGGAGATGAGGTCTTCGCCGGGGGTGGGGTGCTCGGACAGCGCTTCCCGCTTCCGGTGGATCAGCTCGGCGAGATAGCCGCGCATCTTCTTGACGGACCGCGCGACGCCTCCTCGGGGCCCTCCCCCGTGCCGGATCATCATCCCCGCCCAGTCCCGGAAGTCGTCCTGGTCCTCGCGCGGGACGCCGAGCAGATCGCAGATGGCGTAGATGGGGAGCGGGAACGCGAAGTCGTGGATGAGGTCGGCGGAGCCCTTGTCGGCGAACTGGTCGATGAGGTGGTCGGTGAGTTCCTGCACGCGCGGTGCGAACTCGGCCACGCGCCGGGGAGTGAAGGCCTTGGAGACGAGCCGTCGGAGCCTCGTGTGATCCGGCGGATCGATATTCAGCAGATGCGTCATCAGCTCGGCTTTGCGCTCGCCCGGGATACCCGTCTTCCCCTTCGCGTGGGCGGGTTCGTCGTGGTGGGCGGGGTTCTTGGACAGCCGCTGGTCGGCGAGCGCCTGCTTGGCGTCCGCGTACCGGGTGACGAGCCAGGCCTCCACCCCGCTGGGGAGGCGCGTCTTGTGCACGGGGGCGTGCTCGCGGAGCCAGGCGTACGCCGGGTAGGGGTCGGTGGCGAACTCCCAGGTGAAGAGTTCGGGGGCGGGGGCGGCGGAGGGCTGATGCTCGGTCACTCCTTGACGGTATCCGGAGGTACTCGAAGCCCCGAGTCACCCCAGCTCCCCATCGGCCAGCCCGCGCATCGGACAGCCTGCGCATCGGGCAGCCTCCGCACGGGACAGCCTCCGCATCATGAGCGACGCGAACGCTCCCCGCCCTTCTCCCGGCCCTCCCCCTTCACCACCTCGGTGATGACCCTCGCTCCCGTGGCCGCCGACCCCGCCAACTCCCCTTCCATCACGCCCCCTTGCCGACCGAACGCCCTGAGGCGACGGTGCTCGGCAGGGGCCCTCGCCGAGCCCCGCACACTTCACCCCAGGCTGTCCATAAATCGTCTGCTGTTTGACCTCGCGGCTCGAAAACTCCATACATTCACGCAGTGGACCCCGAAATACTCAGATCCAGCTTCGCGGTCGTCGAGAGACGGGCCGAGTTCGCGGTCAAGTACTTCTACTCGCACCTGTTCCGGCACAACCCGGATGTCCGCGGGCTGTTTCCGCTGGACTTCCCGGAGGACATGGAGCGGCAGCGGGACAGACTGTTCGCGGCACTCACGTATGTGATGGAGCGGCTGGAGGACCCACGGTTGCCGGGGTATTTACGGGAACTCGGGCGGGACCACCGCAAATATCTGGCGGAGCCGGAGCACTACGCCGCCGTGGGGGCGAGTCTGATCGCCGCGTTCGCCGTCGTCGCGGGGTCGGCGTGGAACGCGGAGGTCGAGAAGACCTGGGTCGAGGCATACGGGGCGATCACGAACGTGATGCTGCAGGGCGCCTGGGAGTCGCAGCACGAGGGCGAACCGCCCTGGTGGGACGCCGAGGTCACCGCCCGGACCCGGCACGGCGACGACCTCGTCGTACTGACCCTGCGCCCACACAGCCGACTCCACTACTCCCCCGGCCAGTACGTCACCGTCAACGTCCCCCATCTCCCAGGCATTTGGCGCCCGTACTCGCTGGCCAACGCCCCCCGCGCCGACCACACCGTCGACCTGCACATCAGCCGGGTCGAGAACGGCGTGCTCTCCACCGCCCTCGTCCGGCAGACCCGGGAGGGCGACGTCCTGCGGCTGGGCGCGCCCGGCGGCGGGCTGATCCTGCGCACCCCCACGGAACGGCCCCTCACCCTCATCGCGGCCGGCACGGGTTGGGCACCCGTGAAGGCGCTGCTGGAACAGCTCGACGACACCCACGAGGCCCGCCTGTTCCTCGTCGCCCGCGACACCTCCTACCTGTACGACCGAGACGCCGTCGAGCGACTCCAGGCCCGGCTTCCCCGGCTCGGCGTCACCTTCATCACCCCCGCGCCCGGCCGCCCCAGGGCCCAGGCGACCGAACGCCTCCTGACCGCGCTGGGCAACCGCGCCGGCTGGACCCAGCACGACGTCTATCTGGCCGGTCCTCCCAGTCTCGTCGAAGAGATCGGCGAGGCCCTCCCCACGCTCGGCACACCGACCGAGCGCATCTTCCACGACGCCCTGCCACCGACCGCTCAGGAGCGGCCCCGGCCGGTGGGCACGGCGGAATGGCTCCTCGACCGTCCCGAGCCGACCTGGCACAACCCGTCGAGCCGAGCCCCGCAGGCGTAACTCCGGCCCCGATCCCTGACCGTCGGATGACTGCCGCTCGGATTTCCGGCCCACGACGTCTGTCAAGCCTCCCCCGCCCCATCCGCCGCACTGCACTTCCATGCCTGTCAGGGCCTCCTCCGCCCTCCGGCCGACGCCCGTCAGGCCGCCCCCATCCGCCGGACTGCACTTCCATGCCTGTCAGGGCCCCCTCCGCACTCGGGCCCACGCCCGTCAGGCCGCCCCTGCATCCGGCCCGTGACCGTCAGGTCTCCTCCTCCGCCGGGCCATCAGGCGCCCCGCCCTCAGCCCTCCGCCTCCACCCCTCCGCCAGGCAACCCCGGCACCCCGTCCTCAGCCCCTCAATCCCTCAATCCCTCAATCCTCCGCGTCCAACTCCGCAGCGCCCTCCTCCGCGATGCCTTCCTCCGCACGAATCGCGTCCCGGTACGCCCGTCCCGCCGCCCGCAGTGCCGCCTCCGGGTCCACGCCCTCGGCTTCGGCGCGCGCGGCTATGGCGAGCAGTTCGTATCCGACGCCCTCTCCCGTCGGAAGTGGCACCTCAAGTCCCGCCGTACGCACTCGCGATGCCAGCTTGGCCGCCAGGGCGAGGCCCGGCTGGCCGAGCGGGATGCCCTCGGTGACGGACGTCCGCTGCTTCTCCTCCGCCTTCGTGCGCAGCCAGTGCTCCTTGACCTCCTCGGGGGTGGTGGCCGTCTCTTCGCCGAAGACGTGCGGGTGGCGGTGGATGAGCTTGGCGACGATGGCGCCGGCCACGTCGTCGATGGAGAAGGGGGCTTCCTCGTCCTCCTCGGCGATGCGGGCGTGGAAGACGACCTGGAGCAGGACGTCGCCGAGTTCCTCGCGCAGCTCGTCCCGGTCACCCTCCTCGATCGCCTCGACGAGTTCGTACGCCTCCTCGATGCCGTACTTGGCCAGGCCCTTGTGGGTCTGCTGGGACGACCAGGGGCATTCGACGCGGATGCGGTCCATGACCTGGACGAGGTCGAGGAGGCGGGCGCCCGGCAGGTCGTACGAGGCGGGGAGCAGCTCCAGGTCCGGCATCTGTATGCGGCCGGAGCCGGCCAGGCGGGCCAGGCCGTCGGTGAGCCGCGGCTCACCCTCGCCGGTGGCGACGACGACCAGGGTGCGGCCGCCGGCGCAGGCGTCGACCAGCTCCTGGGCGGACGGGGACGCCTCGTCGACGGTGATGCCGGCCTCGCGCAGGTACGGCAGCTGCGGGTGTGCGCCGTCCGCGCACAGGACCTGGTCGGCGTCGCGGAGCGCCTGCCAGGCGGGCCAGGACAGCAGCCCGGGTGCGACGCGGTGGCTGGTGGTGAGCAGGACGATACGGCCGGGGTCGGTGGCGGTCGGGTCGCCGTCGGGGCCGGTCGTGGTCGGGTCGCCGTCGAAGCTGCTGGTTGCGTTCACCCCTCGAACGTAACCCACGCCGCCGACAGCCCCCCAAGTTATCCACAGGCCGCGTGGCCGACCCGTGGATCAGCGGGTGGGCGCGGCCTCAAAGCTCCTCGAGCCGGGGCCCGGACAGCCGAAGCGGCAGGCTGGACAGCCGTACCACTCTATCCGCGAGCCGCCCGGCCGAACCGTTTATCCACAGCCCCCGCGCCGCCCCCGGTCCCCGTTATGTCGTCTGCTGTGTCGCCGCCGCGGTGACTTCCCGCAGCCACGGTGTCTTGGCGTCGACGCGGCTGCTCTTCTGCACGTCCCAGGCGCCGTAGCGCGGGTTCAGGTCGACGTGGAGTTCCTTGGAGGCGGCGGACATCGCGGTCCAGAACGTGGTCTTGCCCTCGGTGGTGTTCATGTCGGCGCCGAGCGTGGCGGCCAGCTTCTGGGCCTCGATCTCGGTGCGGAGGCTGCCGTCGAGACGCGTCGGCGCCACTCCGTAGTTCTGCAGCCAGGCCGTTTCCAGCGCCTTCGCGCCGCCCGCCTGCTGTTCGAGGGCCGTCCGCATCTGCTGGGTGTCCTTGCGGGTCACGGTCACGCCCGCGTTCTTCGCGGCCCGGTCCAGGACGCGGTCGAGGACCATGCCGTGCAGGGTGTCGCGGGTGAGGCTGCCGGTCTTGGCGATGGCCTGCTCGTACTGGGCGTCGTCCTTGGTGGCGGCCCGCTGCGCCGCACGCACCTCGTTCACCCGGCTCTCCAGCTGCGCGACCGTGATCCGCTGACCGCCGACGACGGCCGCGGCGCCTGGATGCGCCTCGCCGCCGCATGCGGTGAGAAGGGGGGCCGCGGCGACGATCGCGGCGGAGAGGACGAGCGCGGTGCGACGGCGGCGGTGCAAGGAAGCCTCCCGAGGAGATTGTGCGACGGTGCACAAAGTCTTGCGGTGATCGATGGTAGGCAGTGGCCCAGCTCTCGGCCACCCTTTCGACCAACGATTCGCCCAGCCTTCAGGCACCGTCGCACCATCACATCGGCATCAACGGCATCACAGGGGCGTCAGCCCGTGATCGCCACCGGCGCGTCCCACGCGTCCCGGTCCACGGTGATCGTGTAACCGCCGCGGGTCTCCTTGCTGTTCACCATGTACTGGTGGGCGCGGCTGTGCGGGGTGAACTGGGTGGAGCCCCACGGCCAGTCCGTGGTCGTGGTGTTCGTCTTGTCCCACAGCGCGTACCAGAGGTTGCCCGGCAGGTCCGTCTTGTCGGTCGCGGTCGCGATGGCCTTGGCGCTGGAGCTGGTGAAGCCGTAGAACCCGGTGCGGTACGTCTTGGCGTGCAGGGCCTTGTCGAAGGCCCGCACATACGTCAGCACGGCGTTGTTGCAGGCCGTGTCGGTGGTGTCGTACGCCTCCATGTCCAGGTAGACCGGGCTGCCGGCCTTCATGCCGAGCGCGGAGGCCTTGGCGACCGCGTCCGCGCCGTCGGTGGCGCCGAGCGAGGCGGCGGTGGAGGCGGTGAGCTTCTCGGGGCTGGACCCGGTCTGGCAGGACGGCTGGGCGCCGACGTACAGCGGGATGAGTTTCCAGCCGGCCGCGCTCACCGACTTCACCCAGGAGGCGGTCAGGTTGGGCTGGCTGCAGCCGCGGTTCTTGCCGCCGACGTAGACGGCGGCGGCGCCGTAGAAGCCGGTGTTCCAGGCCTTCATCGCGGACAGCGAGGGCGCGGCGCAGGTGTCGAAGGCGCGCCCGGTGAACGTCCGCTGCGCGGGCCACGTGGTGGCGGCCATCGAGGTCTGCGCGGCGATCCCGGCTCCGGCGACCACGGCGGCGCCGGCCGCGGCCCATGTCACGTATCTGCGCTTCTTGGAATGCCGATGGCTGGACATGAAATCCCCACCCCATGGTTCAAGTGACGGGTGCGCGGGGCACGCGCGCGTGCCGCGCGCATTCGATGCGTATGCGATGGGCGGCGTGCACGCGCGCGTGGCGCACGAAAACGGATCGCAACCTATCCGGCGCGCCCCCACTGTTCGGGAAACCCCGCACCTTGATCACTACAAGAATCCGCCAAGGTGGCGCAAAGCTTGCGATGCCTCAAGGTTCGGACCCCGGACCCCGGACCCCGAACCTTGGGCCTTGGGCCTTGGGCCTTGGGTCAGCCCCGCACCTGCCCCAGCCATTGCAGCGTCCGCCGGATCTCCGCCGCCAT
Organism: Streptomyces sp. NBC_00775; assembly: GCF_036347135.1. Lineage (NCBI taxonomy): Bacteria > Bacillati > Actinomycetota > Actinomycetes > Kitasatosporales > Streptomycetaceae > Streptomyces > Streptomyces sp. NBC_00775. Next base: position 6,410,263 of record NZ_CP108938.1, on the reverse strand, counting down.
CGGGTGCCCGGGTCCGCGCAGCCGTTCCACGTCGTGCAGCAGCCGGGCCAGCGTGTCGTGGGCGGCTCCGCGGTCGCCGAGGGCGAGCAGCAAGTGACCGATACGGCGGCGGACTTCCAGGGAGATCTCGGGGTCTCCGGCGACGTACTGGTTCTCGTAGTACGGCAGCAGCGCGCGGTACTCCGCGAGCGCCGCGGCGGGTTCGCCGAGTTGCTCCAGGCACTGGGCGGCCTCGTAACGGAAGCGCAGGGACTGCGGGTCGGCCTGGCCTGCCTCGGCGGCGCGTTCGTCGGCGAGACGGCGCAGCTCGGGCAGCGCGCGCCGGTACTGTCCGTCGTCCATGAGCGTGGCGGCGTACTGCTTGCGCAGGGTGCGCACAACGGGCGAGTGCTCCCCGTGCTCGGCGGCGGCCGCCGGGAGGATCGAGCCGAGGATGTCGACGGCCTGCGTGATGCGGCCCTCGCCGAGCAGCCGCTTGACCTCGTCGACGGCGCCCGCGACATCGGGTTTCTCCACGGCGGGCGCGGGCTGCGGTTGGGGCGCCGGTGTGCGCGCCCGGTCCGGCCACGGGGCGTGCGGGCGCAGGAAGGGGCGCGTGGGATCCAGTGGGGCGCCCGTGGGCATGCCGCGCGCCGGAAGCAGCGGGAGCAGTTGCTCGTACGTCTCCTGCGCGGACGCAGGCCGGTGCTGCGGGTCCTTGGACAGCAGGCGCAGGACGAGACTCTCCAGCGCGGGCGGTACCTCGGGGCGCAGACGGCGCACCGGGAGCGGCGGCTCGTAGAGGTGGCGGTGCAGCACGCCGAGCGCCGTCGAGCCGGAGAACGGCACGTCTCCGCTGAGGAGTTCGTGCAGCAGCACGCCGAGTGCGTACAGGTCGGTGTACGGGCCGACCGCGCCGCCCATGGCCTGCTCGGGGGCCATGTAGGCGGGTGAGCCGATGGGCGAACCGGTGTGGGTGAGCCGGGTCGTGTCCGTGTCCATGACGGAGGCGACGCCGAGGTCGAGGACGGTGACCGTGCCGTCCTGCTTGACCATCACGTTCCGCGGCTTGAGGTCGCGGTGGACGATCGGCACGGCGTGCACGGCGCTCAGCACGGCGCACAGTTGCGCGGCGACCGCGACCGCCCACTGCCAGGGGTACGGGTCGTGTTCGGCGAGGTGGTCGGAGAGGTCGGCCCCGTCGACGTACTGCATGACGAGGAACAGCTCCTCGCCCTCGCTGCCCGCGTCGTGGACCGTGACCAGGCCGGGGTGGTCGACCTGTGCGGTGACCCGGCACTCGCGCACGAAGCGGCGGCGCAGCTCGTCGGCCTCCTGGCCCGCGACCTTGTCGGGGCGAAGGAGCTTGACGGCGACACGCCGGTCGAGGCGCTGGTCGTAGGCCGTCCAGACCTGGCCCATGCCGCCCTGCCCGATGAGCGTGGACAGTTCATAGCGATTCGCGACCACACGCCCCGTCGCCACGCTCACCTGTCGTCCCTGCCGTCGTCGTGATGACCGTCGTGCTTGCGGAGATAGTCACTGAGCTCGTCGAGCTCGGCGCGCACCTGGTCGATCCGCGCGGGCGCGGGCCGCTGGAGCGGCGGGGACGACACGGGCGGCACGGGCGGCTGAGCCTGGGGTATCGGCGGCACCGGGGTCTGCGGCATCTGGGCCTGCGGCATCTGGGTCTGCGGAACCGTCGTGGCGGTGTACGGCTGCTGCTGCGGGTAGCCGTAGGCGGGCGCCGGGAGCTGCTGCGGGACATATCCCGCGAAGCGGAGCTGGTGGAAGTGGCGGATGTCCGCCGCGAGGTAGTACGAGATCGCGATCACGAGCGAGCCCAGGAGCAGGGCGAGTCCCGTCCAGCCGCCCGCGGTGTGGATCTCGTCGCCGGGCTCCGCGGCGAGCAGGACGAGGCTGAGCACCTCGGCCGCGATCGCGGCCACGAACAGCCCCCAGTCGAGCGACTTGCGGGTCACGATCGCCAGGCGCAGCATCATCGTCCAGGCGAGCAGGCCGAGGGTGAACACCGAGATCACCACGAAGAACACGCGCAGGAAGACCAGCCACCCGGTCGGGGGTGGCGGTTTCACCGGATGCGCCTGGCCGTGGCCTTGCATGGCTGCTCCTGGAGGCCTGATGGGGACGGACGTACGAGTTCGGAGTCCGAGCGTATAGGCCGACAAGGACAACCGGTCACGGGTTGTACCGAACCGTTGTCGTGCTGATCACTTCGCCCGTCCCACCGCCGCGTGTTCGCCCGTTCCGCCGCGGCTCCTTCGCCCGTCCCCGGGGCCTCAGTGGGGCGCGACCGTCCCGTCCGTCAGCCCGTCGTACATGCCACGCACGAGCTGTTCGCCGAGCCGGCCCGCGCGCCGGAGCGCGTCCTCGAACTCGGCGAGCGCGCGGAAACGTGCGCCATAGCGGCCCTGTTCGTCGAGCGGCAGCCGGGGCAGTTGGAGACGGCGCACGTCCAGTCGGGTGGCGGTGGACGCATAGCTGCTGGCCTGGCGGTTGTTGGCGGTGCCGCGCAGGAAGCCGGCCAGGAACCACGGGTCTAGCGCGGCGGAATCTGGGCGCAGGAGCGTGAGGTTGCGCCCCAGGGCGGCGCCCGCCGTGTTCTCGTCGACCACGCGCGCGATGGAGCCGCCTCCGAGCACCGGGACGACGACATCGCCCGTCTCGACCAGCACGGCTTCCTCCTCCCCTTCGGGGAGGGTTCCCGAAGGCGCGGTTCCCGCGAGCACGTCGTGGTCGGTGAGCACCGGCACGCGCGCGGGGGCGCCAATTCCTCCCGTGCGCAGCAAAAGCGCGCCCCCGCGCGCCAGTTCGCCGACGGTGATGAGGGGCCAGCGCGCGGGCTGCGCGTGCTGCGCCTCGGGGGGCGTGAGATCGGCGGTCAGGCGCAGGGTCTCGCCGAGGCGCTCGCGCACGCTCGCGAGCTGCTCGCTACCGCCCCCCGCGGCGGCCGGCGGCAGATGGCGTGCGGGGGCCAGATCGACGTCGTCGTCGAGGAGTTCGATGACGGGCACCGCACGGCTGAACCCCGGCTCCTCCCGCGCGCCGCCGGTGCGCTCGAAGGGCCGCCAGGCGTCGAGGACCGCGGTACGCACCGCCGGCCAGTCGAGGCCGCCCCGGCTGTCGGTGGCCAGCGCGCCGGTGTCGACGAGCAGCAACTCGGGCTGCGCGGGCGCCTTCTCGGGACGGCGCAGCACCCAGATGTGCAGCGGGATGTTGTACGGGGGCGCCGCACCGATCGGCAGGGCGATCACCGCGCGCAGGGCGCCGCGGCGCAGCAGGTCGGCGCGGATCCGGCGGCCCGAGCGGCGCGAGGCGGCGGCCGGAGGCATCAGCACGACGGCACTGCCGCCGTCCTTGAGGTGGGCCAACGCATGCTGCACCCACGCCAGTTCGGACTCCGTACGGGCCGGGAAGCCGTACTCCCAGCGGGCGTCGTAGGCGAGTTCGTCGTGCCCCCAGTTGCGCTCGTTGAACGGCGGGTGGCACAGCACGGCGTCGGCCTGGAGCGTGCGGTGCGCGTCGGCACGCAGGGTGTCCCCGGCGGCGGTGCGGACGGCGGCCTTCCCCTGCAGGGCGAGCCGCAGCGCGGAGAGGGCTGCCAGCTCGGGGGCGCTGTCCTGGCCGTACAGCTCCTGGTCCGGCCTGGGCGCCACGGCGCGCAGGAGGGCGCCGGTGCCGCACGCCGGATCGAGCGCCGTGCGCGCCGGTCCTGCGAGCTCGGCCATCAGCGTGGCGAGGTCGGCGGGCGTGAGCGTGTACTGGCGCGGGTTGTTGTCGAGGTGCCGCCCCAGCAGGAACTCGTACGTCTGCCGCGCCCCCAGCTCGGCGGCGAGCTCGGCGGCGCCGCGCAGGAGCGGGGCGGAGGGGAGGAGCTCGGGGCCGGTCGGGGTGTTCACAGCGCGCTCGCGGGGCGGGCCGAAGCGCGGGGTGATCACCTGGTCGAGCGCGGCGGGCAGCATCGCGGCGAGGCGTTCGTCGGAACCCGCGCTCAGCTCCAGCCAGTCGGTGGGGCGGTCGTTGATGAGCAGCAGGGCACAGCCGGCGTGCACAAGGGCGGTGACGGGGCCCTCGGGGTGTCCGGCGAGTTGCTGCCAGACGCGTTCGCGCAGCGGGACCTCGGCGAGTTTGCCCTGGTTGCGCAGCCATGCCTCGACTTCGGCGAGTGCGAAGGAGGGGCTGGTCTCGGTGCCGCCGACCGGTTTAGGGAAGTCGGCGTGGCGGCGGCGCCAGTTGCTGACGGCGGCGCGGCCGACCCCGGCGAGCCGCGCGATCCCGGCAGCGGTCACCTCTGTCGCGTTGTCCTGCACCCGCCTGGCTCCCCTCGTTCCGGCCTGCGACGCGCGTGGCCCCGTCCTGGCCTGTGACGCCCGTTGCGTCGTCTCCGGCCTGTGACGCCCGTAGCCCCGTCCACGTCTGTGACGCCGAGCATACCGACGTATGCAAGATCTACCCCTTCACATGCGTGTACACAACCTTCCGCGTGAATCGTGTTGACTCGGTTCACACGCTCTGCTGTTATTGACCCATCGAACGAGCGGCCGTCGGGAAGCGGCGGTCGCCGCCGTTGGGGAGGGGACTGTCATGGGGATGAAGGGCAAGATCGCGCTGGGGGCCGTCGTGGGCGTGGTCGTCATCGGTGTCGTCTCGGCGAACGCCGGCAGTGACAGCGGTTCCGGCGACAAGGGCAAGGACACCTCCGCCTCCGCCGATCGCGAGTCCGGCAAGAAGGCCGACACCAAGACCGGCGGCAAGGCGGACAAGGCCGAGAAGAAGGTCGCGTTCAAGGGGGACGGCGACTTCCAGGTCGGTACGGACATCAAGCCCGGCACCTACCGGACCACGGGCAACACCGACGACATGTGCTACTGGGAGCGCGCCAAGGACGCCTCGGGCGAGGTGGACTCCCTGCTCGCCAACGACAACGTCAGCGGCACCAGTTACGTGACCATCAAGGCGAGCGACAAGCTCTTCAAGTCCAGCGGCTGCAAGGACTGGGAGGCCGTCGACGCGAAGGCGTCCGGTTCACCGGCCTCGCAGATCAAGGGCAACGGCGGTATGTACAGAGTGGGCGCGGACATCGCTCCCGGCACTTACAAGTCCACCGGCAACACCGACGACTCCTGCTACTGGGAGCGCGACAAGGACGCCACGCACTCCATGGACTCGATCGTGGCCAACAACAACGTGACCGGCACGGCCGTCGTCACCATCAGCGCCGGCGACGGCTACTTCAAGACCACGGGCTGCGGGGACTGGAAGAAGACCGGCTGACGCCACCGCCGTCCCCACCCGCGGTCCGTCCCCACCCCCCACTTCCCCCCACTCCCCCACACCTCTTCACCACCTCACATCACTTCAAGGAACTCTCATGCGTCGCACCGCACTTGCCGCCCTCTGCCTCGCCGCCGCGGCCACCGCGGGCCTCACCGGCTGTCTGTCCGGCGAGAACAAGGCGGACAGCAAGCCGAAGGGCCCGTTCGCCGGGCTGACCGGGGGCGAAATCGCCGACCGCGCCGTGAAGGCCACCACGGGCGCCAACTCGCTCCGTATGAAGGGCGATGTCCCCGACGACGAGGACGGCGGCACGATCGGCATCGACATGGCCCTCAACAAGAAGGGCGAGTGCGCCGGCACGATGAGCATGGCCGGCCAGGGCAAGGCCGATCTCATCAAGACCGGCGACACCGTCTACATGAAGTACGACGAGGCGTTCCTGCGCGCCCAGGGCAAGGGCGAGTCGAAGTCCGAGACCGACGGGGTCGTGGAACTGCTGGCCGGCAAGTGGACCAAGATGTCCGCGACCGGCTCCGACGCCAAGGACATCGCGGGCTTCTGCGACCTCGACAGCGTGCTCGCCGACGCGAAGAACGTGAACTCCGACGCCACCCGCGGCAAGACCACCACCATCGACGGCACCCCCGCGATCGTCCTGCACGAGAAGGACGGCAAGGACCGCTACACCCTCTACGTCGCCACCGAGGGCAAGCCCTACCTGCTGCGGGTCGACAGCACCTCCGCCAAGGACCCGGGCTCGCTCACCTTCAGCGAGTACGAGAAGCCGGTCCCGGCCGAGAAGCCCGCCGGCAAGATCCTCGACCTGGACAAGCTGGGCGGCTGAGGCCCGGTACGTCGCAAGACACAGGCGCCCCGGCCGTACGTCTCACGCACGACACGTCGTAACGCACCACACATCGCACGCACCACACATCGCACGCGCCATACGTCGAGCTCACAGGGTGTGCCGCACCCACACATTGGGCTCGACGTATACGGCGTATCCGCGCCCCGGTTCGCAGTGCACCGGAACCAGCGCTCCGGGCACCTCGATGAGGCCCTCGGTGTCGAAGGGCAGCCCCGTCCAGCCGCGCCACTCCTCCAGCGAGGCCGCCACCGTCATGGAGGCCGGCGCCACCGCCTCGATGACGCCGCCCGCCCGGACGTGGACGCGCAGCCACGGGTCGTGGGGCAGCCCGTCGGCCCGCTCCCGGAACGCGTACTCCTCCATCGGGGTGCGCGGTTCCAGGTGCTTGCCGCTGGGGCGGACGGGGGCGACGACCTCGTCGAAGCCGTGCGCCCGGGCGTTGTCCCGCATCGCGGAGAGCATCCGGGCCGACAGGCCGCCGCCCTGGGCGTGCGGGGCGACGACGATCGAGATGGCGCTCACCGTGTCGGGCGGTGTGCCGCGGCGCCGGTCGGCGAACGCCCAGGCCAGCACCTCGTCCCAGCCCCGGGCGGGCAGTTCGCCCCGGTCGTCGTCCGCGTCCGCGAGGGCGAACGGCACGCTGTACGCGTGGCCGACCACATGTCCGTGCTCGTCCTCGGCGAACAGCACGTACTCCGGAAGCTCGGTGGCGATCCGGCCGTAGTGCGTGTCTCCCACCGGGTCGTGGAGCAGGAACTCCGGCCAGCTGTTGGCCATACCGACCACCTGCCCGAGCATCTCGGGACGCTCGGCGAGACTCGACACCTTCAGCCGCATGCCAGACACGGTAGGCGGGGAATCGGCCCGGGTGAAACGGTTTTGCCGCGCCGGCCGCCACGACATCACGGCGTCCCGGCGCCGGTTCGCGACAGGCTTCCGGGCGACAGCGGCCGGGCGTCGGCTAGTTCGCGTGGAACCGCTCCGGGGCCTGTGTCGGGTTGCCGCCCGAGGGGAGCTTCTGGCCGGGGCAGCCGGAGAGCACCTTCTTCATGGCCGCCTTCTCGGCGGCGGTGACCCACAGCCCGTACTTCTGCTTCACGGCCACCTGGGAGGCGACATACGTGCAGCGGTACGCCTTGTTGGGCGGGAGCCAGGTCGCCGTGTCGCCGTCGCCCTTGCTGCGGTTGGCGCTCGCGCCGACGGCACGGAGGTTGAGCGGGTCGTTGGCCAGGGCTATCCGCTTGCTCGCGTCCCAGTACTTGGCGCCCTTCTGCCAGGCGTCGGAGAGCGCGACGAGGTGGTCTATGTCCACCAGGCTGCGGCCGCGCGCGAAGGTGACGTCCTGACCGCCGTACGGGTCCGGGGCGAGAAGCCCGGAGGTCACCTTGCACTTCCCGTCGCTGAACTTCACGTCCTTCAGGTCCCGTTTGAGGATGTCGTCGCGGGTGTCGCACCGGTTCGAGTCCGTGTCGGCCCAGGCCGTGCCGAACCGCTCCCGGCTGTACCCCGTCTTGGGTGCGCGCCCCTTGACGGTCAGTGAGTCCACGGCGGCGAGCGCGGCACCGCCGGCCGCCGTCTCCTCCGGGCCCGCGGAACCCGTGGTCTCCTTCTTGCAGCCACTGACACCGGCACCGACGGCGAACAGCACCAGCGCGGCCACGGCCGCCCCACCCCTCAGACGCAGCACGGCGCCCCTCCCCTTGCCTCCCCGGGTCCGCCCTGTTCGGGCGCGTTTCCCCTGGTCCCACGGTAGCGGCCAGGAACCCTCGGTCATACCCGTCCCCAACGGGCAATCGGTGCATGCCGGGCGTATCGTCGGAGGTGAGTCACCTCCGGAAGGAGCTCTGGATGGGCATCTTCGACAGATTCAAGAGCCACGGGCACCACAAGGCGAAGGACATGTCTGACGCCGCGGAAAAAGAGGTCAACGAGAAGACGGGCAACAAGTACACGGGACAGGTCGACGACGCGCAGCAGAAGATCGAAGGCTCGATGGGCATCGACCGCGACCGGCCCGATCACTCATAGCCCGGAGACGCGCACGGAGGCTCGCGCCGACTGAACCACCCTGAACCCTTTACGACGAAGGCCGTCCGCGGACATCTGTGTCCGGCGGGCGGCTTCGCTTGTTGAGCGATACCTCCACCCTCGGGGCCCCTCCCCCTCCCCCCCTCTCCCGCCCCCTCACACCTTCCCGATCCCCAACGTCGTCTCCGAAGGCAGCAGTCCCGAGCTCAGCACCGCAACCCAGAACTCGCCGAGCAGGTCGGCAAGGCGGGTGGTGGCGTCCGGGCCGAGGGTGCGCCAAGGGGTGGCGGCGAGTTCGTCCGTGTGCTGTTCGACCTGGCGGCGCAGTTCGTGGCCGGTGGGTGTGGCGGTGCCGTCGTCGTTCAGCAGGCCGCGGGCGGTGAGGCGTTCGCGGGCGGCCGTCCACTCCTCGGGGGTCCAGCCGCGGCTCTCGAAGCGTTCCACGGAGGCCGCGCCTATCGCCGCGAAGGAGACGAGCGACTCGACGGGGTCCAGGCCGGCGATGAGGAGTGCGGCGAGGTGGCCGTCGCCTCGGTGTTCGCGCAGGATCGTCGCCGCGTGCCACAGCTGGAGGTGGGGGGCCTCGGGCCACGCCAACTCCGCGTTGGCGGCGGCGAGTGGGCGGCCCGCGGTGTTCGCGGCCTCGGCGGCGCGGCGGGCCAGCGCGGCGGCCTCGGCGAGTTCGGCGCTCGCTATGCGGTCGCCGAGTATCGCGCGGTACGCCCGGTCGACGGCTCGCTCCCGGGCCCGCAGCATTTGCTCGGGGCTCGCGGTCTGCCAGGCGGACTTCATGTGTTCGGCGACCATGCGCGGGCTGAAGCTGTAGAAGGCGGAGGTCACGCGCTCGCTGCCGGTGGCCCCCAACGGCGCCGCGCGGTAGGGGAAGTAGCTCGGCCAGCGCTCCTCGGTGTCGTACCCGAGCGCGGCCGCCTCCTCGAAGGCCTCCGGCGCGTAGTAGAGCACGGCGTGCAGGGGTTCCAGCAGGTGCCAGAGCTGGCGCACCCGGCCGAGGTCGACACTCGCGCCTGCTTCTTCTTCCGTTCGACTGGTCTCGCTGACGTTCTCCGACATGACTCGACCCCTCGTCCCGTTCCGGCTGGGTGCCGGCGCTCCACAACTTGACACTGACTAGATTGCCCGAGCCCGTCGAACTTGTCAATGCCTAGATTCGGCGTAGGCTGCTGACCATGAACCCCGCGAAGACCAGCGGCTCCGCGCGGCCGTACCACCACGGTGACCTGCGCCGAGCGATCCTGAGCGCCGCCCTCGACGTCATCGCCGCCGAAGGCCCCTCCGCGCTGAGCCTGCGCGACCTGGCCCGTCGCGCGGGCGTCTCGCACGCCGCCCCCGCCCACCACTTCAAGGACCGCACCGGCCTGCTCACGGCGATCGCCGCCGAGGGGTACGAACTGCTGGCAGCCGCGCTCGCCGCGGCCGACGATCTGCGGGACGCGGGCGTGCGCTACGTACGGTTCGCGCGCGAGCATCCCGCCCATTTCCAGGTGATGTTCTCCCCGGAGCTGCTCCGCGAGAACGACCTGGAGCTGACGACGGCCAGAACCCTCGCGGGCGAACGCCTGCGCACCGCCGTCTCCGCACTGCCCGCCGAGGGCCGCGGCCCCGACACCCGCCTCGCCGGTGTCGCCGCCTGGTCCCTCGCCCACGGCTTCGCCACGCTGCTCCTCAGCCACAACCTGGACGGCCAGGTGGGCGACGAGGACCCCGACGAGGTCTTCCACGCGCTGACGGGGATGCTCTTCCAGTCCAAGTCACCCTGAACAAGCACTGGTTCAGCCCATGCCGCCGCCCCGCGCCCCACCACCGGCCCCGGATGCCGGATGCCGGGTCCACCACTCCTGGGACTCCCGGTGACGGAACTGGTGTCCCCAGGGTGGCAGCCAACCAGGCCCGGCGCTTTACCCGAGCAGGTAAAGCGCGTTACGCCACGCCCGCGGGTGCCTCACGACCCCAGGACGGACGCCAGGAACTCCCCGGTCCACCCCAGCAACTCCCGTCCCACCAACGGCTTTCCGCCGACCTTCGCCGTCTTGGGGCGGGGGACAAGGATCTGGTGGGCGGCGGGCTTGATGACGGTGCCCGGGTACAGCCGCTTCAGCCGCAGTTCCTGCGACTCCCTCAACTCCACCGGTGCGAAGCGGATGTTGGTGCCCTGCAGCACGATGTCACCGACGCCGCACGCCCGCGCGAGCATGCGCAGGCCCGCCACCAGCAGCAGGTTCTCCACCGGCTCGGGCAACTTGCCGTAGCGGTCGACGAGTTCCTCGCGTACGGCCTTGACGTCCTCCTCCGTGTTGGCCGAGGCGATGGAACGGTACGCCTGGAGGCGGAGCCGCTCGCCGGGCGCGTAGTCGTGCGGGACGTGCGCGTCGACCGGGAGCTCGATCTTGACCTCCAGGGGCGGCTCCTCCTCGACGCCGCCTTCCAGGGAGGCGCGGTAGTCGGCGACCGCCTCGCCGACCATGCGGACGTACAGGTCGAAGCCGACGCCCGCGATGTGGCCGGACTGCTCGCCGCCCAGCAGGTTTCCGGCGCCGCGGATCTCCAGGTCCTTCATCGCCACGTACATGCCCGCGCCCATCTCCGTGTGCTGGGCGATGGTCGCGAGCCGCTCGTGTGCCGTCTCCGTCAGGGGCTTCTCCGGGGGGTACAGGAAGTACGCGTAACCGCGCTCCCTGCCGCGGCCCACCCGGCCGCGCAGCTGATGCAGCTGCGACAGGCCGAAGTTGTCGCCGCGCTCCACGATCAGCGTGTTGGCGTTGGAGATGTCGATGCCCGACTCGACGATCGTCGTGGAGACGAGCACGTCGAACCTCTTCTCCCAGAAGTCGACGACCACCTGCTCCAGGGCCGACTCCCCCATCTGGCCGTGCGCCGTCGCGATGCGTGCCTCCGGGACGATCTCCCTGAGACGCGCGGCGGCGCGGTCGATGGACTCGACGCGGTTGTGGATGTAGAAGACCTGGCCCTCGCGCAGCAGTTCACGGCGGATCGCCGCGCCGATCTGCTTCTCCTCGTACGGGCCGACGAAGGTGAGTACCGGGTGCCGCTCCTCCGGGGGAGTGGTGATCGTGGACATCTCCCGGATGCCCGTCACCGCCATCTCCAGGGTGCGCGGGATCGGGGTCGCGGACATCGTCAGTACGTCGACGTTGGCGCGCAGCTTCTTCAGCTGCTCCTTGTGCTCGACTCCGAAGCGCTGCTCCTCGTCGACGATGACCAGGCCCAGGTCCTTGAACTTCGTCTCGGACGAGAACAGCCGGTGGGTGCCGATGACGACGTCCACCGAGCCTTCGCGCAGGCCCTCCAGGACCCCCTTCGCCTCCGTGTCCGTCTGGAAGCGGGACAGCGCCCGTACGTTCACGGGGAACTGGGAGTAGCGCTCGCCGAACGTCCCGAAGTGCTGCTGCACCAGCAGGGTCGTGGGGACGAGGACGGCGACCTGCTTTCCGTCCTGTACGGCCTTGAAGGCGGCGCGGACCGCGATCTCCGTCTTGCCGTAGCCGACGTCGCCGCAGATCAGGCGGTCCATCGGGACCGTCTTCTCCATGTCCTCCTTGACCTCGGCGATCGTCGTCAGCTGGTCGGGGGTCTCCGCGTAAGGGAAGGCGTCCTCGAGTTCGCGCTGCCACGGCGTGTCGGAGCCGAAGGCATGCCCCGGGGCGGCCATGCGCGCGCTGTACAGCTTGATCAGGTCCGCGGCGATCTCCTTGACCGCCTTCTTGGCGCGCGCCTTGGTCTTCGTCCAGTCGGCGCCGCCCAGGCGGTGCAGGGTCGGGGCCTCTCCGCCGACGTACTTGGTGATCTGTTCCAGCTGGTCGGTGGGGATGTAGAGGCGGTCGCCGGGCTGGCCGCGCTTGGCCGGCGCGTACTCCACGACCAGGTACTCGCGGGTGGCGCCCTGGACCGTGCGCTGCACCATCTCGATGTAGCGGCCGACGCCGTGCTGCTCGTGCACGATGTAGTCGCCCGCTTCGAGGGTCAGCGGGTCGATGGTCTTGCGGCGGCGGGCGGGCATCCGCGCGCCGTCCTTGCCGGCCGCCTTCTGGCCGGAGAGGTCGGTCTCCGTCAGGACGGCGAGCTTCAGCGCGGGGTCGACGAAGCCGTAGTCGATCGAGCCGCAGGAGACGTGCACGACGGAGGGGCTGATGTCGGCGAGGTCGGTCTCGAGGCGGGCCGCGATGCCCTCGCCGCCGAGGACCTCGACGGTACGGGCGGCCGGGCCGTGCGCCTCGGTGACGTACACCGTGCGCCAGCCGTCGGCGAGCCAGCCCTTGGTGTCGGCGAGCGCGCGGGCGGTGTCGCCGCGGTAGGTCTCGGGGGCGTGCATGCCCAGCTTGAGGGTGTCCGCGTCGAGCTCTTCGTCGGCGGCGAAGGGCGACACCGACCACCACATCATGTCCAGCTCGCGCGCCCGGTCCCGTACGTCCGCGATGGACCACAGGGAGGCCGCGCCCACGTCGATGGGTGCCTCGCCGCCGCCGGCCGTGGCCGCCCAGGACGCCTGGAGGAACTCCTGTGACGTCGTCACCAGGTCCGCGGCCCGCGTCCGCACCCGCTCCGGGTCGCACACGACGGCCATGGAGCCCTCGGGCAGCACATCGAGCAGCAGCTCCATGTCGTCGACCAGGACCGGAGCCAGTGACTCCATTCCCTCTACGGCGATGCCCTCGGCGATCTTGCCGAGCAGCTCGCCCAGCTCCGGGTGCTCCTCGGCCAGGCGCGCCGCCCGCTGCCGTACGTCGTCGGTGAGCAGCAGTTCGCGGCAGGGCGGCGCCCACAGGCCGTGCTCGGCGACTTCCAGGGAGCGCTGGTCGGCGACCTTGAAGTAACGGATCTCCTCGACGTCGTCGCCCCAGAACTCCACGCGCAGCGGGTGCTCCTCGGTGGGCGGGAAGACGTCCAGGATGCCGCCGCGGACCGCGAACTCGCCGCGCTTCTCGACGAGCTCGACCCGGGAGTACGCGGCTGCCGCGAGCGCCTCGACGATCTCGCCCAGGTCGGCGGTCTGACCCGTGCGCAACGCCACCGGCTCCAGGTCGCCGAGGCCCTTGACCTGCGGCTGGAGCACGGAGCGGACGGGGGCGACGACGACCGAGACCGGGCCGGTCTCCGGGTCGTCGGGGCGGGGGTGTGCCAGGCGGCGCAGGACGGCGAGGCGGCGGCCGACGGTGTCGCTGCGCGGGCTCAGCCGCTCGTGCGGGAGCGTCTCCCAGGAGGGGTAATCGACGACTCCCTCCTCCGGGAGGAGGGAGCGGAGCGCCGCGGCCAGGTCCTCGGCCTCGCGGCCTGTCGCCGTCACCGCCAGTACGGGGCGGCCGGACTCCCGGGCCAGGGCCGCCACCGCGAAGGGGCGGGCCGCGGGGGGGCCGACCAGGTCGATGTGCATACGGTTGCCGTCTGTGGCGGCCTTCACCGCTTCCGCGAGGGCGGCGTCCTTGACGACGGCGTCGAGCAGACCGTGCAGGCTCATGAAGGGCTTCCATCCCGGGGAGTGGGCAACGCGAACCGCCCGACACGTGGGACGGGCCGGGGGGGTTCCCAGCCTACGTCGCCCGGCTGCGGCGTGCCGGGCCTGTGGATAACGCCTGCCGTTCAGGCCGTGGCCGCGGGCGCCGTGGCCTTTTTCGCCCCCGCCGCCCCTACCCGTCCCATCCTCCAGGGGCTCCGCCCCAGACCCCGGGGGCCGGTTCGTTGACTGCGGGACGGTGGGGGTTGCTCGCGCAGTTCCCCGCGCCCCTAAAAATGCCGCCGGCCCGCCCCGGGTGCTTTTGAGGGGCGCGGGGAACTGCGCGACCAGCCCCCACCCACCCGCACCCGACGAACCACCCGGTGGGGTCGAAGGGGCGGAGCCCCTGGAGGATGGGACGGGTAGGGGCGGCGGGGGCGAGAAACCCGCGGCGCCCGCAGAAGCCGCCCAGCCGCCCAAGGATCCGCCCCACGTGCACGCGCCCCTCGTCACCCCACAGGACCACGCCCCGGCAGCAGCCCACATACCCCCGCCGGTCACGGCCGCCCCCGCCCGTGACCGGCGCCCCCGCGACCCGTACCTCCTGGCCGTGCTGTTGTTCCTCGCGTACGCGGCGCTGTCCATCGGCCGGTACCGGCATCTGGCCACCAAGTCCTGGGACCTCGGCATCTTCGAGCAGGCGGTCCGCGCGTACGCCCACCTCCAGGCCCCGGTGGCTGATCTGAAGGGCCCGGGCACGAACATCCTCGGCGACCACTTCAGCCCGGTCACGGCCCTGCTCGCGCCCGCGTACCGGATCTTCCCGACCCCCGTCACCCTCCTGGTCGCACAGGCCGCGCTGCTCGCCCTGTCCGCCGTGCCGGTCACCCGCGCGGCGGCCGGGCTGCTCGGGCGGCACCGCGGGCTGGCGCTGGGGGTGGCGTACGGGCTGTCGTGGGGGCTTCAGCGGGCCGTCGACTTCGACTTCCACGAGGTGTGCTTCGCCGTCCCGCTGATCACCTTCGCCCTCGAAGCGCTCCTGGCCCGGCGCTGGCGCGGGGCCCTGCTCTGGGCCCTGCCCCTGGTGTTCGTCAAGGAGGACCTGGGGTTCACGGTCGCCGCGATCGCCGTGGTCGTCGCGGTGCGGGCCCGGCGCTCGTCCCGGCGGGCGGCCCTGTGCGCGCTCGGGGTCGCCGCCCTCGGCGTACTGGCCGCGGTGGTCACCCTCACCGTGGTGATACCGGCCTTCAACACCGCGGACACCTACGCCTACTGGGACAAGGTCGGCGCGCCGGGCAACCCCCTCAGCGGCAGCAACCCCTTCAGCGGCAGCCACCTCCTCGACGGCATCGGCACCAAACTCCGTACCCTCGCCTGGCTGCTGATCCCCACCACCGGCCTGCTCGCCCTGCGCTCCCCGCTCCTCCTGGTCGCGCTGCCGACCCTGGGCTGGCGTTTCCTCTCCTCCGACGCGCACTACTGGGGCACGGACTGGCACTACAGCGCGGTCCTGATGCCGGTCCTCTCGCTCGCCCTCGCCGACGCGCTCTCCCGCGCCCGCTACAGCCCGCGCCCATGGCTGCGCTCGTACTCGCTGCACCTGCCCGGCGCCGTCGCCGCGGCCTCCCTCGCGCTGACGACCACGCTCCCGCTGTCCCTGCTGACCGACCCCGAGGCCTATCGCAAACCCGCGCGCGTGAGTGCCGTCGAGCGGATGCTGGCCCGCGTCCCGGACGGGGCGAGTGTCGAGGCGAACACCGGGCCGAGCAGCCGGCTCACCTCGCGCTGCCGGGTGTTCTGGGTGGGCACCGCCCACGGAATCGCCCCGGACTTCATCGCGCTGGACAACACCTCCCACGGGATCCACGACGTCCAGGCGTACGCCCGTCAGCTGCACCCGCACGCCGAGTACGCCGTCGTCGGCGCCCGCTACGGCTACGTACTCCTCAAGCGCCGGTAGCGGACACACCGCAGGCCCGGCCCGAGGAGATCGACTCTCCTCGGGCCGGGCCCGTCCCCCGCAACCCCCGTTCGCGGTGGCTGTGCGGCGGCCTCTCGGCCGCCAGTCAGTGGCGATCAGTCGGTGGCGATCGCGTTCAGCACATTCATCCGGCCCGCCCGGAACGCCGGGATCAGGGCGGCGAACAGGCCCACGAACGCCGAGCCGATGAAGACGCCGATGATGGTCGGCCAGGGAATCTCCAGGACCTTCAGGCCCTCCAGGGCGAGGAGCTTCTGGGCGGTGGCGCCCCAGCTCATGCCCAGGCCGAGGCCGAGGAGGGCGCCGAAGAGGGCGATGACGACCGACTCCAGGCGGATCATGCGGCGCAGCTGGCGGCGGGAGAGTCCGATGGCGCGCATCAGGCCGATCTCGCGGGTGCGCTCGACGACCGACAGGGCCAGGGTGTTCACGACGCCCAGGATCGCCACGACGATCGCGAGGGCCAGCAGGCCGTAGACCATGTTCAGGAGCTGGCCGATCTGGTCCTTCAACTCCTGCTTGTAGTCCGTCTGGTCGCGGACCTGGTACTGCGGGTACTTCTCCATGGACTTCTTCAGGGCCGCGTACGCCTGCTTCTCCTGGCCGTCCTTGGCCTTGGCGAACATGATCGTGTTCGGCGGGACCTTGCTCGCGGGCAGGTACTTGTTCATCGTCTCGATGCTGGTGTACCGGGCGCCCTGGTCGATGGCGACGTCGTCGTCGGTGATGGCCGCGACCTTGAGCTTCGCCGTGCTGCCGCCCTTGAAGGCGACGGTCAGGGTGTCGCCGAGCTTCACGCCGTGCTTGTCGGCGTACTTCGAGCCGACCGACATGGCGTCCTTGCCGTAGGCCGCGGACAGTTCACCGGCGGTCGTCTTGCGGCGCAGGTCCTGGGCGTAGGAGGGATCGGCGGCGGTGAGACCGTCGTCGTCGACCTTGCCGTCCGGGGAGGTCAGCTCGGCATTGAGTTCCTTGTAGCGGGTGACGTGCGCCAGACCCGGCGTCGCCTCCATGGCCTTCTCGGCCTGCTGCACGATCTTCTGGTTGCCCTGGACGATGAAGTCCGCGCCGACGGACTTGTCGAGCTCGTCCGTCGCCGAGGCCACCATCGACGAGCCGACCACGGACAGGCAGGCGACCAGGGCCAGCCCGATCATCAGGGCCGCGCCGGTGGCGCCGGTGCGGCGCGGGTTGCGCAGGGCGTTGCGTTCGGCGAGCCGGCCGACCGGGCCGAACACCCGCAGCAGTACGGCGCTGATGACCCGGACCACGCCGCCCGCGAGCAGCGGGCCGATGATCACGAAACCGATCAGGGTGAGGACGACACCCGCGCCCAGCACCAGCGAACCGTCGGTCGCCTTGTCGGCGGTGGCCGCCATATAGAGCGCGAAGGCTCCGGCGCCGGTCAGCACCAGACCGATCAGACCGCGTACGAGACCGGCCTTGCCGTCCGCCGGGGTGCCGGCGTCGCGCAGCGCGGCCATCGGGGAGACCTTGCCGGCGCGGCGGGCCGGAAGGTAGGCGGCGAGGACCGTGACGACGACACCGAGGATCAGACCGATGACCGGAGTGGTCGCCTTCACCGTCAGGTCGCGGGTCGACAGGTCCATGCCCATCGAGGACATGATCTTCATCAGGCCGACCGCGAGGCCGACGCCCGCGCCGACACCGAGGACCGAGCCGAAGAACCCGAGCAGCAGTGCCTCGACCAGCACGGAGCGGTTGATCTGCTTGCGGGAGGAGCCGATGGCGCGCATCAGGCCGATCTCGCGGGTGCGCTGGGCGACCAGCATCGAGAAGGTGTTGATGATCAGGAAGATGCCGACCAGGAACGCGATCCCGGCGAAGCCGAGCATGGCGTACTTGATGACGTTCATGAACTCGCCGACGCCCTTGCGGTTCTCGTCGGCGTTCTCCTTCTGCGTCTGGATCTTGTACGACCCGGTCAGCGCCTGGGAGACGTGCCGCTTGAGCTGCGTGTCGGAGACACCGGGCGCGGCGGCGAGGTTGACCTGGGTGAACCGGCCGGTGGCGCCGAGCAGTTCGCGCTGCGCGGTGGCGGTGTCGAAGTAGACGACCGCCGCACCCGGGTTAGTCACCTTGAAGGTGGCGATACCGACGATCTTCGCGGTGAAGTCACCGGTGACCGAGATGGTGCGCAGTTCGTCGCCCATCTTCAGGTGGTGCTTGTCGGCGGTGTCGGCGTCGACCATCACCTCGGTCGGGCCGCGGGGGGCGTGCCCGGAGGTGATCTCCATCGACCGCAGGTCGTTCTTCGTCCAGTTGCCGGCGATGGTCGGCGCGCCGTTGCTGGACCCCATGTTCTTGTTGTCGCTGTTGACGACGGTCACGTTCATCGAACTGACCGCGCCCTCGGCGGACTTGACGCCGTCCGCCTTCTTCGCCTGCTCCAGTACGGAGGCCGACAGCGACTCGGGCTTGCCGTTCTGCGGGGTGTCGTCGCTCTTGGCCGCCTTGGGCAGGACCGTCACATCGGAGGAGGTGACCGCGAACAGCTTGTCGAACGTCGTGTTCATCGTGTCCGTGAACACCAGCGTGCCGCAGACGAAGCCCACCGACAGCAGGACCGCCACGGCCGACAGGGCCATGCGTCCCTTGTGTGCGAAGAAGTTGCGCATCGAGGTCTTCAGGACGGTCATGACGTACGCCCCCGGGCGTCGAAGTCCTTCATCCGGTCCAGGACCTGATCGGCCGTCGGCTGGTACATCTCGTCGACGATCCTGCCGTCCGCGAGATACAGCACACGGTCCGCGTACGAGGCCGCCACCGGGTCGTGCGTGACCATCACGATGGTCTGTCCGAGCTCGTCCACGGAACGGCGCAGGAAGCCCAGCACCTCGGAACCGGCGCGGGAGTCCAGGTTTCCGGTCGGCTCGTCACCGAAGATGATCTCGGGCCGGGCGGCCAGCGCACGGGCCACCGCGACGCGCTGCTGCTGGCCTCCGGAAAGCTGGTTCGGGCGGTGCTTGAGGCGGCCGGCGAGCCCGACGGTCTCCACGACCTGGTCCAGCCAGCCCTTGTCCGGCTTGCGGCCCGCGATGTCCATCGGCAGCGTGATGTTCTCCAGCGCGTTCAGCGTCGGCAGCAGGTTGAATGCCTGGAAGATGAAGCCGATCCGGTCCCGGCGCAGCTGCGTGAGCTTCTTGTCCTTGAGTCCGGTGATCTCGGTCTCGTCCAGGTGGATCTGTCCGCTCGTCACGGTGTCGAGCCCGGCGAGGCAGTGCATCAGCGTGGACTTGCCGGACCCCGAGGGGCCCATGATCGCGGTGAACTGGCCCCGCGCGATGTCCACGTCGATGTGGTCCAGGGCGACGACCCGGGTCTCCCCCGACCCGTACGCCTTCACGACCTGCCGCGCCCGTGCGGCAACGGCCGTACGCCCTCCAGTGCCCCCGTGCCTGGGAATGGTCACAGCCGATGTCACGGTATGTCTCCTGTTTCGGTTAGCCGGTAAAGCGCGAGAACTGGTTACGCCGATGAGTCTGGTCCCGGGAGGGGGTCGAGCGCGCTGGTGCTCAGCGCAGTCTTTTGCTGGGGAAAACCCCACCCTCGCGGGTTCGGTGCGCCGCCCCCCAGCGGCGTAAAGCCAGGTTAAGGACGGCACGTACCCGGTCTCCTCCTCCAGCGGGAGGAACCCTCCCCGACCCCTGATACGGAGATCCCCCTAGGGGTCCTCCACCCTTCGGAGGAGTCCCTCTCGGGGTCGCCTCCACCCTTGAGCCCACCGAGCGTCCACCCTCCCGCGAGGGGAGACTCAAGTGGGAGAGTGGCCTTCGGCAGATAGATGCAGGGGGAAGGAATCTCGTGGACCAGGGGGAGACCGGCATACGAGCCGCGGATACGGGCACGGTCGGCGCGTCACCGGACACCCGCCGGCGCCGCGCCGTCGTCGCCGCCCTCATGCTCGCGATGGCGCTGGCCGCGCTCGACTCCACCATCGTCTCGACGGCCGTACCGCAGATCGTCGGCGACCTCGGCGGCTTCTCCGTCTTCTCCTGGCTGTTCTCGGGATACCTGCTGGCCGTGACGGTCACGCTCCCCGTCTACGGCAAACTCTCCGACACCTTCGGCCGCAAACCGGTCCTCGTCGCGGGCGCCGCCCTCTTCCTCGCCGGCTCCCTGCTCTGTGCCACCGCCTGGAACATGGCCGCGCTCATCGCCTTCCGCGTCGTGCAGGGCCTGGGCGGCGGCGCCCTCCAGGGCACGGTGCAGACGCTCGCCGCCGACCTCTACCCGCTCAAGGAACGCCCCAAGATCCAGGCCAAGCTGTCCACCGTGTGGGCGACCTCGGCGGTCGCGGGTCCCGCGCTGGGCGGAGTCCTCGCGGCGTACGCCGACTGGCGGTGGATCTTCCTCATCAATCTGCCGATCGGCGCGCTCGCGCTGTGGCTGATCGCCCGCCATCTGCACGAGCCCGTACGCGAGACAAATCATCGCCCTCGGATCGACTGGGCGGGCGCCCTCGCCGTCTTCGCCTGCGGCGGCGTCCTGCTCACCGCGCTGGTGCAGGGCGGCGTCGCCTGGGACTGGCTGTCGGCCCCCTCGATCGCCCTGTTCGGTACGGGACTCGCCCTGGTCGCGGTCGTCGTGGTGGTCGAGCGGCGGGCCGCCGAGCCGATCATCCCGGGCTGGGTGTGGCGCCGCCGTACGATCGCGGCGGTCAACCTGGCACTCGGCGCGCTGGGCCTGCTCATGGTCGCGCCCACGGTCTTCCTGCCCACCTACGCGCAAGCGGTCCTCGGCCTGGCCCCCATCGCCGCCGGATTCGTCCTCTCCGTATGGACGTTGAGCTGGCCGGTGTCCGCCGCGCTCAGCCAGCACGTGTACCGGCGCATCGGCTTCCGCAACACCGCGATGCTCGGTATCGGCACGGCCACCCTGCTCCTGCTCGCCTTCCCCTTCCTGCCCTATCCGGGCGAGCCGTGGCAGCCCGCCCTGCTGATGCTCCTGCTGGGCGGCGCGCTGGGCCTGTTCCAGCTCCCCCTGCTCATCGGCGTCCAGTCGACCGTCGGCTGGGCCGAACGCGGCACGACCACCGCGTCCGTCCTCTTCTGCCGCCAGACGGGACAGACCATGGGCGCCGCCCTGTTCGGCGCGGTCGCCAACGGGGTGCTGGCCGCGCGGCTCGGCGGCGCCGGGGATCTCGACTCGGTGACCCGCGCCCTGGACTCGGGCGTCCCCACCGAACATCTGCGCCACGCGGTCGCCGACGCCGTCCACGCCGTCTATCTGGGCGCCGCCTGCGCGGCCGCGCTCTCCTTCCTGATCCTGCTGTTCGTCGCACCGCGCCGCTTCCCGGTGCTCAACAACCCTGGGGACTGAGGGATCCGGTCCTTCAGACGAGGCGGTGGCCGCCGTCGGCGTGCAGCACCGTCGCGGTGATGAACCTGTTGTGCATCAACGCCAGCAGGGCCTCGGCGATGTCGTGCGGCGCGCCGATCCGGCCGACCGGCAGCCGCTGTGCCATCGCGTCGAGCCGCGCCTGCTTCCCGTCACCGGCGATGGTGTCCCAGATGGGGGTGTCGACCCAGCCCGGCGACAGGGCGTTCACGCGGATCGGCGCGAGCTCCAGGGCGAGGGCGTACGTCAGCGAGGCGAGGGCACCGTTGACCGCGGCGACCATCGAGCCGCCGGGGGCCGGACGGTAGGCGGCGATCCCCGAGGTGAAGGTGATCGATCCGCCCGAAGTGAGGTGCGGCGCGGCGTACTTGGCGAGCAGCACGGCTCCGAACAGCTTGGAGTCGACGAGCCGGCGTCCGGCCTCCAGGTCGAAGGAGGTGATCGGCTGATAGGCGCCGGTGGCGTCGGCCGCGGTGAGGACGACGTGGTCGATCGCGCCGACCGTCTCCCCGACCGTCTTGAAGAGCCGCTCGGTGTCGGGCTCGCTGGTGATGTCGGCGGCGACCGCGCGCAGCCGGTCGCCGCCGCCCAACTGCCGTTCGGCCTCAGCGAGTCGCTCCGGGGACCGGCCGACGATCGTGACGTCGGCGCCACCGGCGAGCGCGCTCTCGGCCAGGGCCAGGCCCATTCCGGAACTGCCGCCGACGATGACGATGCGTTCGGGTGTGGTGTCAGGTGCGGGTACGGATGCAGGCATGCCCGCAGGAGATCACCGGCGTCGGCCGAGCGTCCATGTCGTATTCCTGAAGTGGCGTGAGGCTCAGGCTAACGCCGCTGTTCAGGAGGGTTCCGCCCGGCCGCCGGACAGTGCCGCGAGGACGGCGCGCACCGCCGGGTCCCGGCTCTCGGAGTGCCAGGCGGCGGCGTATCCGACCACGAGCGGCCGCCCCCGCAACGGCCGCCACGCGAGGTCGGGCAGGGCGGCCCCGCGCGCCGAGCTCAGCCCGATCGCGGCGGGGAGCAGCGGAAGTGCCGACCGCAGCTGCGCATGACCCATCGCGCTGTCGCTGAGTGCGATGCCGGCGCCGCCGGACCGCAGGGTCTCCAGCACCCGGTCGTGCAGGCCCGGTGCCGACTCCCGGGGAAACAGGATGAGTTCCTGCCCCGCCAGATCGGCGAGGTCGAGGGTGTCGCGGTCCGTCAGCGGATGCCCGGCCGACATCAGCACCCCGAGTTCCTCCTCGGCGACCGGCGTCTGCCGCAGGGCCGCGGGCAGGGTCACCGGGGAGCGCAGCAGCGCCAGGTCGACCTCACCGGCGTCGAGCAGCCGTACCTGCGCGGCCGTGGTGCCGCCCGTCATGACCGTCCGGCAGCCGGGCACCCGGGCCGCCAGTACGTCCTCGATCCGGGCGGGCAACCACGGCGGCACCCCGTTGAGCAGCCCGAGCCGCAGCACCTGCGCGGCGACACCCGCCGTACGCCGGGTCGCGCGCAGCGCCTCCTCCGCGGAGCGCAACACGTCCTGGGCCGCGCGCAGCAGGACCCGGCCGGCGGGTGTGAGGTCGACACCACGGCTGTGCCGGATCAGCAGCGGCGCGCCGACCTCACGCTCCACCGCCTTGATCTGCTGGCTGAGCGTGGGCGTCGAGATGTGCAGTCGCGCCGCCGCGCGCCCGAAGTGGAGCTCCTGGGCGACCGCCACGAAGTACCGCATCTGCCGGAGTTCCACCGGATCATCGTAGAAGGACCAGGCTCGACCCGGCTGCCCCACCAGCAGATCGCACCCCTTCAGCCACGCGGGTGGATGCGTGTAAACGCGGGTAACACCCCAGGTCGCAGAAGCAAGCGCATACCGACCACTCAGTTTGGCGAAAGCGCCGCGCACCCTGGCTACCTGCGAGTAGCGTGCGCGCTGCTCACCCCCCCAGCTCCCTGCGGTCCGCACCGGGCCCGAGCCACGCAAGGAGAAACGGGATGCCAGACGCGTTCTCGTCCCCCGAGTACCAGCCACCACGCCCACCGCCGTACCGACCCCCGTCGCCACCGCCGCACCGCCCGTCGTCCCCACCACCGCACCAACCGTCGTACCAGTACCCACAGTTCGCGGAGTCCTCGGATTTCTCGGATTTCCCGGCGTTCCCAGAGTTCCCGGAGTCCCCGACCAGTTCCTCCCCCTCCTACGTCACCTATCCCTGGCAACCCCCGCCACCCGAACCCGTGAGACAGCGGCTGCCGCGCCACCACGCGCTGGGGCACCACAGCGACATCCGGCTCCTGCGCGGCGCGTACCGGTGGCAGCGGCGCGTGGCGACGCTCACCGCGCTCGGGTACTTCACCCTGTTCCTCCTCCTGTCGGCGTTCGCGCCGGCGCTGATGACGAGCACGGTGTCCGGCGGGCTGTCGACCGGGCTGCTGCTCGGGCTGCTTCAAGTGCCCGTCACCTGCCTGGCCATCGGGCTGTACGAGTACACGGCGCGCCGGCGCGTCGACCCGATCGCGGACCGGATCCGCAAGCAGGCCGAACTGGACGCGAAGCGGGAGGCAGCACGATGACGGGGTCGAACGGCTTGACCGAGTTGGCCGGCTCGAACGGGGTGACCGGCTTGAACGGGCTGACCGGGTTCAGCAGTTCCGCGCAGGCCATGTCCCTGGTGGCGTTCACGGCGGTGGCCACGATCACGCTGCTGCTGTGCGTGATGACCGGCCCCGACCGTGACGACCTGGACGAGTTCTACACGGGGTACGGATCGCTGTCGCCGATGCGCAACGGTCTTGCCATCGCCGGGGACTACATCTCCGCGGCGACCGTGCTCGGCACGGGCGGAGTGATCGCACTGGCCGGCTACGACGGTGTCGTACTGGCGCTCAGCACGGCCCTCTCCCTCATGCTGCTGATGTTCCTGCTGGCCGAACCGCTGCGCAACGCGGGCCGGTTCACCATGGGCGACGCGCTCGCGCGACGGATGCCGGGCCGCGCGGTCCGCATCACGGCGTGTGCGGTGACCCTCGTCGCGCTGCTGCCGCTGATGCTGGTCCAACTGGCGGGCACCGGGGACCTGTTGGCATTCATCCTCGGCTTCTCCAACGACTCCCTCAAGACGGGGTGTGTCATCGGCCTGGGCGCGCTGATGATCAGCTACGCGGCGATCGGCGGCATGAAGGGCACCGCCCTCATCCAGATCCTGAAGATCGTGATGCTCCTCGGGTCGGGCGCCGTCGTCGCCGTACTCGTCCTCAGCCGCTTCGACTGGAACCCGGGCGCCCTGCTGGACGCCGCAGCCCAGAACAGCGGCGTGGGCTCCGCGTTCCTCCACTCGGGCCTCCAGTTCGCCGGCGGCTCCAGCCCTCGCCTGGACATGATCACTTCGGAGCTGACCGTCGTTCTCGGCGGAGCCTGTCTGCCCCACGTCACCATGCGCATGTACACGGCGGGCAGCGCCCGGCAGGTGCGCCGCTCGATGTCCTGGGCGGTGCCGTGCGTGGCACTGTTCGTACTGGTCATCACGGTCGTCGGGTTCGGCGCCACGGCGCTGATCGGGCGCGGGACGATCGCGGGCGCGGATCCGCAGGGCAACACGGCGTATCTGCTGGGCTCGCGCGCGGCGTTCGGCCCGGACGTCTCGACGTTCGAGACCCTCCTGTTCACCACCGTCACCACGGCGATCTTCCTGACGCTGCTGGCCTCGGTCGCCGGGATGATCCTCGCCTGCGCCAACTCCCTCGCCCACGACGTCTTCGCCTACAGCGGGCTGCTGCGGGGCCGCCGCCACGACGACGAGCTGTCCCCCCGGCGCGAGATGCTCCTGGCACGCCTCTCCGCCCTGGCGGTCGGCGCCCCGACGATCCTCCTGGCCACCCTCGTCCAGCACCGCAGCCTGCAGCCCCTGGCCACCCTCTCCTTCTGCCTCGGCGCCTCCGCGATAGCGCCCGCGCTGGTCTACAGCCTCTTCTGGCGCCGCTACACCCGCACCGGCCTCCTCGCCACCCTCATCGGCGGCACCCTCACCGTCCTCCTCCTCATGCCCGGCACCAACCTCGTCTCCGGCTCCCCCACCTCTGCCTTCCCCGAAGCCGACTTCAACTGGTTCCCGTTCACCACGACGGGCCTCGTGTCCATCCCGCTGGGCTTCGCGTACGGGTGGCTGGGGACGGTGGCGTCGGGGCGGCGGAAGGCGGAGGAGCAGAGGAGGCAGTACGAGGCGGTGGAGGGGTGGATTCTGGCGGGTGCTGTCAGGAGGGGGAGTTAGAGGGGGGGGGAGTTAGAGGGGGGGGAGTTAGAGGGGGGGGGAGTTGGCCGGAGCGATCCCGGCGAAGGCACCGGCGCGCGCCTACTCCGCGGGCGCGCGCCCCGTCAGGGTGGTGAGACTCGTCCGTACATGGTCCATATGTGCCCGTACTTCGTCCCACCGCTCCCCGTGCTCACGCAACACCCGCTCAGTCTCCCGAGCGATCCGCTCCTCCCGCACCCGCGCCTCCACCAGCAGCTCCCCCGCCCGCGCCACGGCATCCTCCTGCCGCCGCCGAGCCGACTCCTCCGCCTCGGCGAACGCCCGCTCCGCCTCGGACAGCCCCGCCTCGGCACGCGCCATCCGCTCGACATGGTGCGCGTCGAGCGCGGCCTCCCGCTCGACGGCCGCGCGTTCCGTCTCCGCCCACCGCTCCGCGTACTCCTTCTCCTGCTCACCGAGCAGCCCCTCCGTACGCTGCCGCATCTCCCGCAACGCGGCCAGCGCCTCCCCACGGTTCTCCTTGATGTCGCGGCGGGCCGAGATCCGCGCCTCGTCGGCCTCGGCACGGGCGGCGAGCATCCGCTGCCGGGCGCGCTCCTCGGCGTCGCCGCGCACCTCGTCGGCGTACGCCTGCGCGGCCTCGCGCACCCGCCGCCCCGCCGCCTCCGCCTCGTCGACGACCCGTTGGGCCTCGCCGCGCGCGGTGTCCCGTACGGACGCGGCCTCCTCCTCGCCGAGTTCGAAGATCCGCCGGGCACGCTCCCCGAGCTTCTCGTACGTCTGCGGAGCGAGCCGCGCCACGACCTCGCGCAGCCGCCCCGCCTCCGCGTCCATCTCCTTGGCCAGCACGGTCAGCCGCGCGGCCCGCTCCCACGCGGCGTCGCGGTCCCGGGAGAGCGCCGCGGCGTACGCGTCGACCTGCTCGGGACGGTACCCACGCCCCCGTACGGCCATGAAGCCGTGCGGCGACACCGATGCGCTGCTCATCCTTGGACCCCTCTCGACATGCGACGTACAACATGATTTGGCGCACATCTTGGTGGATCAGGCGTAAGTGCTCATAACGCGACACTCCGACCATTCGTTCCGGTCAGGGTGCGTAAAAAATGGGTTGGACCCGGTCATGCGACCGGGTCCAACCCATGGGCGACGCTCAGCGGCGCGACGTCACAGCAGCCCGTCCCACATCTGCTCCAGCAGGACCGACCACCAGCTCTCCGGCGAACCGAGCGCCGCCGGGTCGAGGGAGGCGAGCTGGGCCTGGAAGTCGACGGTCCAGCGGCCCGCCTGCTCCTGATTGAGCCCGAAGCGCAGCCGCCACATACGGCCGAGCAGGGCCAGGCAGCGCGCGAACTCGGGCAGGCCCGTGTTCACGAACTGCGGCGCCACCGGGGCACCGCCCGGACCCGCCTCCACCGGCACGGCCACGATGTTCGCCGTGCCGTACTGCACACAGATCGCCTTGCCGAAGTCGCTGCCCATGACGAGGTACGAGCCCGCGTCCGAGGCCGGCTGCACCCCACGCTCCTGCGCCAGCTCGGCGAGCGTGGGCACCGGACGTCCCGGCTGGGCCTGCGCCCAGAAGAACGGCCCCATGTCGACCGGAAGTCCGGCCACCACCAGCGTGTGCGCCACGATGTTCGGCACACCCTGCCGCGACACCGCCGCCTGGTCGAACCGGAACACGCCCGGCCCGAACGCCGCCGCCATCTCCTGCCCGATCGTCTCCGGCGGGATCGGCGGCGCGGGCTGCACCGGCGGAATCGGCGCCCGCACCGGTGCCGGACGCGCCGGCCCGTCCGCTACCTGATGCAACTCACCCTGGTGCGCCAGCAGTTGGTGCATGCCCTGCTGACGGCTCGCGTGATCCGTACCGTACGGCGCGATGCTCGTGATCCGCGCCTGCGGCCACGTCTCCCGGATCATCCGCGCACAGTACGCGCCCGGCAGCTCGCACGACTCCAACTCCGTGTGCAGCTCCAACACCTGCTGCGGCGGCACATTCATCGCCCGCAGCTCATGCAGGATCTGCCACTCCGGATGCGGCGTTCCCGGCGCCGAACGCCGAATCAGCTGCTGCTCCGAACCGTCCTGCGCGCGATACCGCAGTACGGCCTGATAGCCGGGCCCGACCGTCGGCTGCCCCGCCTGCGGATAGCCGTACGCCGGCGGCTGCTGACCGGGAGGCATCGGCTGCCCCGGCATGGGCTGTCCCGGCATGGGCTGTCCCGGCAACGGCTGGGGAGCGCCCATCGGCATACCGGGGGCTTGCGGGGGCGGCGGCGCGCCGGGACCACCGACGGGCGGCCCCGCCAGCATCGTCGCGGCATGGTGAACACCACCCGAAGGCGTACCACCAGGAGGCTGCGGTGCACCAGGAGCGCCCGGCGCACCAGGCATACCCGGGGCGCCCGGCGGCAGCGGCGCGCCCGGACCACCCACCGCAGGCCCCGCCAACATCGTCGCGGCATGGTGAACACCACCCGGAGGCGTACCACCAGGAGGCTGCGGCGCACCAGGAGCACCAGGCGCGCCAACCTGCCCCGGAGCACCAGGCATACCCGGCGCACCGGGAACACCAGGAGCGCCCGGAGGCATGGGCGCGCCGGGACCACCCACCGCAGGCCCCGCCAACATCGTCGCGGCATGGTGAACACCACCCGGAGGCGTACCACCAGGAGGCTGCGGCGCACCGGGAGCGCCGGGCGCGGAAGGCGCACCCGCAAGCCCCTCGGGTCCGTCCGGACCGAGCTGCGAGACAAGCTGTGTCGGCACGTACCCGCCCGCGGGGGTGCCCGGAGCTCCGGGCCCGGACGGCGGAGGCGGCGTACTCCCCGGCCGCGCACCCGGCACACCGGGGGCGCTCGGCGGATGCGGCGCGCCCGCTCCAGCACCACGCGCCCCCCGAGGCGGCGCCTGCGCCTTGCTGGTCGCGGCGTCGGCGATGTCACCGGCGTTGGGCGGCAGAGGGCGCGAGGGCGCGGCGGGCGGAGGCGTGCCAGGGGCGCCCGGAACCTGCGGTGCGCCGGGCGGCGGCGTACCCGGCACTCCACCCGGCCCCTGCGGGAACCCGTACGCGGGCGCGCCAGGCGGAGGTGTGCCCTGCGGACCACCAGAAATCGGCGCACCCGGGGGCGGCGTACCAGGGACCGCCGAACCCTGCGGAGCACCCGGAGGAGGCGTGCCCTGCGGACCGCCGGGACCCTGCGGATAGCCGTACGAGGGGGCGACCGGCGGCGTCGCGCCCTGAGGAGCACCGGGACCCTGCATACCCGGCCCCTGCGAAGGGCCGGACGGGAGCGGCGCGTTCGGGGCGTCGACCGCGGGCGCCAGCGCCGTGCGCGGGAGTTGGCTGCCCCCGGACATCAGGGCGGTCTTGGCGTCCGGCGTCGCGGCGGGCGGCGGGGTGTGGGCGTCGTCGAGATCGGTGAGCGGCGGCGCGAACACGGTCGCCGGAAGCGGTACCGAACGGTCGTCACCGGCGTCGGCGTTCGTGTCGGTCCCCGCCCACGGGGTCGCCGCGGAGGGCACACCCGGCGTCACGGCATCCCGCGGACCCGAGCCCTGTTCGTCGGCGGCCGCGGCCGCGGGCCACGGCGTACCCCCACCGGGAGCCGAAGGCGCACCCGGCGCGGAAGGCACAGCGTGCGCCCCCGGCTGCCCAGGCACACCCGGCGCCGAACTCCCGCTCCCGGAAGCCCCATTCACGGACCCGCCGCCCAAGGACGCATCCCCGCCCGGAACAGCACCGGCAGCGGCAGCGGCGGCAGCCGGACGAGACCCAGCCCCGTCGGACGCGCCCGCACCCGCCCGCCGATCCGGAATCCCCAACTTGTCCGCGGCCTCCTGCAGCCACTCCGGGGGACTCAACAGGAACGACGTCTGGTTCAGGTCGACCCGGGCCGGAGGCGCCGGCGCCGGTTCCGGGGACGCGTCCGGCACCCCGTACTCCTCCTCGTACCGGCGAATCACCTCACCCACCGGCAGGGCGGGCCACAGCGTGGCCTCACCACTGTCCCGCGCGATGACGAGCCGCTGCGCACCCCCGTCGGAGCGCGGACCGTCCGCACGGTCCTCGGCCCACACCACGAATCCGAGTTCGAACTCGCGCACCCGCACCTCGCGATGCTGGTACCCGGGCACATCCCCGTTGATCCATTCTTCCGCGCGCTCCTGCGCCTGCGCGAAGGTCACCATCGGAAGTTCACTCCCCCACCGAGGACGTCGAAGACACTGAAGACGCCGAAGACACTGAAGAGACGGGCACGACGCGCGCGAAGCCGCCGTCCACCATCAGGTTCGCCACCGTCTCCAGCTCCGGCGGATTGCCCGCGAGCCGGGACAGGAACTGGTCGAAGTCGTCGCCGCAGCGCAGCAGCAGCCGCTGCACCCGCTCCGCCGGCGCCCAGGCGTCCTGGTCGCGGGCATCGTCGTACGCGCAGAACCAGACCGACCCGATCGAGTCGCCCTTCACCTTCACGGCCAACAACCCGCCCTGGACGAAACCAACACCCAAGTAGTCCTTGGTCAGATGGTCGCGCAGGCACTTGTTGACATAGACGAGGTCGTTGACGGCCGCCTCGTCGCGCACCGTGAAGAACGGCTGATCCACCAGCAGCCCCAACTCGGCATCGAGCGCGGCACCGATCGGCGCGCACCCGCCCGCTGCCTTCAGGAAGGACCGATAGGCGCCTGGCAGCCGATAGCCGAGATCCTCCTCGACCCCCAGCACCTGCTGCTCGGTCACCGCGACCGACGCCTTCGGCAGCCCGAAGTGCGCGGGCCGCGTCTCCTGCAACGGCCGCGTACCCC
The DNA here is from genome assembly GCF_036347135.1 of Streptomyces sp. NBC_00775. Taxonomy (NCBI): domain Bacteria; kingdom Bacillati; phylum Actinomycetota; class Actinomycetes; order Kitasatosporales; family Streptomycetaceae; genus Streptomyces; species Streptomyces sp. NBC_00775. The sequence goes on along the minus strand of NZ_CP108938.1, from coordinate 6,380,240 downwards.
GCTTGTTCTGGTCGACAGCCGAGGTCGCGATACCGCCGTGATGCCGCAGCAACGCCTTCACCTCGACGGGAACCAGCTCCAGCCGCCGCGTCCCCGGCACGTGGTGCCAGGTCCAGCCGTGCGGGGTCGCCACCGACGGAATCGTGTCCCACAAGTCATGCCCGGTGGCGGCCAGCGCGGCGTTCGCCGAGACATAGTCGGTCAGCCGCAACTCGTCGACACCGAAGCCCTCGGGGGGCTCGGCGATCTCCGCCGCGGCACGCGCGTAGAGCGAGAAGTCGGGGTAGCCGTGCTCGTCGATCCGCACACCTCTGGGGTGGCGGGCGGCCCGGACCGGATCCGGGAAATGCACGACCTGCCCGGCGTAGGCCGCGTTCGGCGGCGCGGCTTGCTGCCCGAGCCGACCTGTCGTCATGGCGGTTGCCCCCTGCGGCGTTCTCAATGGCGGTATGGATCGTGGATGTCGACAGCCTATGCGGTAGGACGACACCGGTCACCGGGCCTCCGGTTCCGTGACCTGCCGTCACCCCGCCGTGACGGTACGACGAAGACCGGGCGTGTCGCACCGCCCCAGCTTCCGCACCCGCCACGCCATTTGGCAGTCTGTCTCCGCACCGGGGGATGCATGGGAGGGAAGAACGATCATGAACGCGACGCATACGGGCACGTCCGGGGACCCACGGGTCGGCTGGAGCAGCGCCGAGGCACCCCACGCCCCCACCCTCCTGCACCGCCGCGACGGCATACTTCCCACCGTCGCCGCCGCTCTCTCCGTACGCGGCGCGACCCTCACCGGCACAGCGGCCCGCGGCGACCAGCCCCCTGCCCTCCACCCGCTGGTGCAGGACTTCCTCGACACCCTCACCAGCGCACAGCGCGACCGCTTCACCGGCCGCTGCGCCGAGGCCATCCTCATCTCCCGGCACATCGCCTCCGTCGATGCCGCCCGCAGCAAACGTGCCGCCCGCAAGCCGATGACCAACGGCGAGGCCCGCAAGGCACTCAAGCAGGCCAAGCTGACCGCCCGCCGCATCCGCGAGGACGGCGACCCCCTGCACGGCAGCTTCGCCGCACCCTGCCGCTCCTGCACGGCACTCAGCGACCACTTCGGCGTACGCATCGTCGATCCGGCGACCCCGGACGCCTGACACCCACTCACGCACGAGCACGAGTACGACGGCGTCCCGCCACGCCGATGTCCCAACCCTCGACGAACGAAGGGCAGATGCACGCCGACCGCTCCTCCTCCACACGCTTCTCCGTCCCCGTGGACGCCGCGCTGCGCTCCGCGGGGTGGCAGCCCGGGCGCTGGGACATAAAGCAGGCCGAGTACTGGGCCGACGCGCTGCGCGGACACGCGTCGCCGGCCGGGCACCGGCACTCGGTGTTCCCCGCGGCCGTGGAAGCGTGGGCGGAGTTCGGCGGCCTCCGGGTCACCGCGCAGGGCCCCGGCCGTCAGGTCGCCCCCGCCGCCCTCCATCTCGACCCCCTGCACGGCCTCCACATGGCCCGCACCCTCGGCGACCTGGGCCGCGCCCTGGACACCGAGGTGTGCCCTCTCGGCGAGGAGCCCGATACCCGCGCCCTCCTCGCCATCGACGCCGAGGGGCGCGTCTACACCCTCGACCACACCGGTGACTGGTACGTCGGCCCCGACATCGACACCGCCCTCACCACCCTCCTCTCAGGCATAGAGCCGCCCCGCCTCACCGCCGGCTAACCCCACAGACTTCCTTCGCCCCCGCCGCCCCTACCCGTCCCATCCCCAGGGGTTCTGCCCCTTCGACCCCGATCGGTTGTGTGCCGGGTGCGGGTGGGTGGGGGCTGGTCGCGCAGTTCCCCGCGCCCCTTGGGTGGGTGGGGGCTGAGGGTTGCTTGTCGACTGCGGGTCCGTTCGGGCTGGGCGCGCCGTTCCCCGCGCCCCTTGGGTGGGTGGGGGCTGAGGTTGTTGGTCGACTGCGGGTCCGTGCGGGCCGGGCGCGCAGTTCCCCGCGCCCCTAAAAACACGACCCCAGGAACCGTTCGTCACACGGACCGGCACCCACACCCGGCGCCGCACAGGCCCAGCCGACACGCACCCGCAGCCGACGACGCGCAGACCCCGCCCACCCCCACCCGGTACGACGACGCGCTCGCAGTCGGCAACGCACCGAAGGGGCCGGGCCGGTACGTCCAGCCCGTCGCATACGGGGTTATGGGCAAGTTCATGCTGTGGCAGCAAGCAGTAATGCCCACCGGCGACGGGCTGGACGTACCGGCACGGCCCCGACCCACCCAACGCCACCGAACCGCACAGCCCAGCGGAGCGCCTACGTCGGGATCACCGCAGACACCCGAAACCCACCCCCATCAGTAGGCCCGGACACAAACACGCCCCCCAACGCGGCAACCCGTTCCTTCATCCCCAGCAGGCCATTCCCCCCACTGGGCAGATGCACCGAAGACACCGCCCCCGGCTCCGGCGGGCACTCGTTCTCCACCTGCATCGCGATCTCGGAAACCCGATGAGCCAGCCGGACATGCGTCTTCGCACCCGCCGCGTGCTTGTGGACGTTCGTCAACGCCTCCTGCACCACGCGGTACGCCGTCTGCTCGACCTCCGGCGCATAGGCCCGCGCATCACCCTCCACCGACAGATCAACCACCATCCCCGCAGCCGCCGACTGCCCGATGAGCTCGTCCAGCTCAGCAAGGCACGGCCCCTCCGCGGACCCGAAATCACCGGCCGCCCGAGACGCCGCCGCGGCAGCGGCAGCCCCCACCGCCGCCAGCGGCACGGACGGCACAGTCGGCACGGACGGCACCGGCTGCACCCGCGCCCCCGCCCCCGCCCTCGACCCCGACCCGTCCCCCGTACGCAAAACCCCCAACATCTCCCGCAGCTCGGTCAGCGCCTGCCGCCCCATGTCCCCGACCAGCGCCGCGTTCCTCACGGCCTTCTCGGGATCCTTCCGAGCCACGGCCTGCAACGCCGCCGCATGCACCACCATCAGACTCACCCGATGCGCGACCACGTCATGCATCTCACGAGCGATCCGTGTCCGCTCCTCGTTCCGCGCCCACTCCGCCCGCTCCTCCGCCCGCTCGGCAAGCAGCATCAGCTCCCGCTCCAACGAGTCCGCCCGCTCCCGCAAGCTCTCCATCAGCCGCCGCCGCGCCCCCATGTACAACCCGAGCAGAACGGGCGGAGCCGTCATCCCGATCGCGGTCGTCAGAGAGGCGAAGGGGACGAACCAGTCCCCCATGGTCACGTCCCCGCGCACCACACCCTGATGCGCCCGCACGAACGTCACGATCAGCACCCCGGCGAAGGACATCCCCGCCAGCGCCCCGATGATCCGCCGCGGCAGCTCGGACGCGGCGAGCGTGTACAGCCCGACGAGGCCCATGAGGTACCCCATCTGGGCGGGCGTGATGGCGATGGACACCAGCACAACGGCGATCGGCCACTTCCGCCGCAGCAACAGCACGGACCCGGCGACAACCCCGAACCCCACCCCCACCGGAACGGGCAACCCCGCGTCATGGGCGAACCGAATCCCCTCGCCCGCGCACTCGACCGCCGACGCCAGCGCCAGACTCGCGTCGAGCACCGCACTGCGCCACCTGACCCACCACCACGGCCCGGTCCCGGCCGCGGTGTGCTCTTCCCCCGTCGTGGTCATGCCTCCAGCCTACGGTCGGCCCCCGCCCCTTTTCCGGTGAGTTTCGGCTACTGGCCTACACCACCCTCCGCAATCGAACAGAAGCGAAACCTGCCGGTATCCCTCGAACTGCTGATTCGCACGACTGAGCGCCTCGCAGGACCGCGAACGCGAGGAACCCAGAGGAAACCAAACGGGCGGCTGCACCAGTGATCGGAGAACTCTCCGACCGCGAGCTCTCCCTCATGGCTGCCTCGTGGCTGCCTCGTGATCCACGTTCGCCAGGGTGCCGATCGGTACCGTCGCATTGAAGGCGCCTGGTACGGCATAGTGTTGGGTGCCGACTCGGCGAGCTGACCAAATGTCCGGTTCAGTCGAGTTTCATCCCCCGTGGTGTAATTGGCAGCACTGTGGCTTTTGGTGCCATCTGTCCGGGTTCAAGTCCTGGCGGGGGAGCCATGCTCGATTCGGGCCCTGACAGCTATGTCAGGGCCCGCTCTCATGTCACTCCTGATACGCCCCGGTATCCTGCGGATGTCCACACCCCAGCCATCCGAAGCCGAAGGGCATTCCCGTGAGCGCCAATCGCCCGGCAGCCGTCGTCGTTCTCGCAGCGGGTGAGGGCACCCGTATGAAGTCGGCCACACCCAAGGTCCTGCACGACATCTGTGGCCGCTCCCTCGTGGGCCATGTGCTCGCCGCCGCGCGCGAGTTGGACCCCGAGAACCTGGTCGTCGTGGTGGGCCACGCCCGCGAGAAGGTCGTCGCGCATCTCACGGAGACCCACTCGGGCGTACGGACGGCCGTGCAGGCCGAGCAGAACGGCACCGGCCACGCCGTACGCATGGCCCTGGAAGAGCTGGGCGGCACCGTGGACGGCACCGTCGTCGTGGTCTGCGGCGACACCCCGCTGCTCAGCGGCGAGACCCTGCGGAGGCTCGCGGCCACCCACACCACCGACGGCAACGCCGTCACGGTGCTGACCGCCGAGGTCCCCGACGCCACCGGCTACGGCCGCATCGTGCGGGACGGTGCCAGCGGCGCGGTCACCGCGATCGTGGAGCACAAGGACGCCAGCGAGTCGCAGCGCGCGATCCGGGAGATCAACTCCGGGGTGTTCGCCTTCGACGGGCAGCTTCTCGCGGACGCCCTCGGGAAGGTGCGGACGGACAACAGCCAGGGCGAGGAGTATCTGACCGACGTCCTCGGGATTCTGCGCGAGGCCGGGCACCGCGTCGGCGCGGCCGTGGCCGCCGACCACCGCGAGATCGCCGGCATCAACAACCGGGTGCAGCTCGCCGAGGCCCGCCGCATTCTCAACGACCGGCTGCTGGAGCGGGCGATGCTCGCCGGGGTGTCGGTCATCGATCCGGCCACCACCTGGGTCGACGTCACGGTCACCTTCGAGCAGGACGCGATCGTGCACCCGGGGACCCAGCTCCAGGGCAGGACGCACCTGGGTGAGGGCGCCGAGGTCGGCCCCAACTCCCGCCTGAAGGACACCAGAGTGGGCGCGGGGGCCCGTATCGACAACTCGGTCGCCGACGGCGCCGAGGTCGGGCCGCGGGCGTCCGTGGGTCCGTACGCGTATCTGCGGCCGCGTACCCGCCTCGGCGTGAAGGCCAAGATCGGTGCGTTCGTCGAGACGAAGAACGCGCGGATCGGCGAGGGCACGAAGGTCCCGCATCTGTCCTATGTGGGCGACGCGACGATCGGCGAGTACACCAACATCGGTGCCGCCAGCGTCTTCGTGAACTATGACGGACAGGACAAACACCACACGACAGTCGGCTCGCACTGCCGTACCGGTGCGGACAACATGATTGTGGCTCCTGTCACGATCGGGGACGGCGCGTACACCGCGGCGGGCTCGGTCATCACCAAGGATGTGCCGCCCGGTTCACTGGCCGTGGCCCGTGGCCAGCAGCGGAATATCGAGGGTTGGGTGGCCAGAAAGCGTCCGGGGAGCGCGGCCGCGAAGGCGGCGGAGGAGGCTTCCCGGGAGTCGGAAGGCGAAGCCTGACCGGAAACAGGTGCGTCTGACACGGCGTACCGTGATAAGTGCACACCCGCACCCCCCAGCTGAGAACGCCTCTCGCACTCCAGTTGAGACGGCCTCTTCACGCACCGGCTGAGACACCTCTGAGGAGACAGTGCTGTGACCGGGTTCAAGACGACCGGCGAGAAGAAGATGATGTTCTTCTCCGGCCGCGCCCACCCCGAGCTTGCCCAGGAGGTCGCCCACAAGCTGGGTGTCGGGGTTGTCCCGACGAAGGCCTTCGACTTCGCGAACGGCGAGATCTACATCCGCTACCAGGAGTCCGCCCGCGGCGCCGACTGTTTTCTGATGCAGAGCCACACGGCTCCCATCAACAAGTGGATCATGGAGCAGCTGATCATGATCGACGCGCTGAAGCGCGCGTCGGCCCGCTCCATCACCGTGATCGTGCCCTTCTACGGTTACGCCCGTCAGGACAAGAAGCACCGTGGGCGTGAACCGATCTCGGCGCGTCTGATCGCCGACCTGATGAAGACGGCGGGCGCGGACCGCATCCTCACGGTCGACCTGCACACCGACCAGATCCAGGGCTTCTTCGACGGTCCGGTCGACCACCTCTTCGCGCTGCCGATCCTCGCGGACTACGTGGGCGCGAAGGTCGACAGGGCGAAGCTCACGGTCGTCTCCCCGGACGCCGGCCGTGTGCGCGTCGCCGACCGCTGGTGCGACCGTCTCGACGCGCCCCTCGCGATCGTGCACAAGCGCCGTGACAAGGACGTCGCCAACCAGGTCACCGTCCACGAGGTCGTCGGTGACGTGAAGGGCCGCGTCTGCGTCCTCGTCGACGACATGATCGACACGGGTGGCACGATCTGCGCGGCCGCCGACGCCCTGTTCGCGCACGGCGCGGAGGACGTCATCGTCACGGCCACGCACGGTGTGCTTTCCGGTCCGGCCGCCGACCGTCTGAAGAACTCCAAGGTCAGTGAGTTCATCTTCACGGACACCCTGCCGACGCCGGGCGAACTGGAACTCGACAAGATCACGGTGCTGTCCATCGCGCCGACGATCGCGAACGCGGTGCGCGAGGTCTTCGAGGACGGTTCGGTGACGAGCCTCTTCGAGGAGCAGTAGGAGCAGTAAGCCGTAGATCGATTTCTTGTACGGTCTCCCCGCCGAGTAAGCTGTCACAGTTGCTCGGCGAGGGAGGCCGTTCCGCTTTACGAGGCGGGTACGGCGGTCCGTTATCGACGCGCTCTTCGTAGCAGGCCGATTGTTTTGGCCGGGTGACCACCTTCCCCAACTGATCTACGAGGAGTGAACATGTCCGAGGTCAAGCTCGCCGCCGAGACCCGCACCGAGTTCGGCAAGGGCGCCGCCCGCCGCATCCGCCGCGAGAGCAAGGTTCCCGCGGTTGTCTACGGCCACGGCACCGAGCCGGTCCACATCGCGCTGCCGGGCCACGAGCTGCAGCTCGCCCTGCGTACCCCGAACGTCCTGCTCACCCTGGACATCGAGGGCAAGACCGAGCTCGCGATCCCGAAGGCCGTCCAGCGTGACGCCATCAAGGGCTACCTTGAGCACGTCGACCTGCTCCTCGTGAAGCGCGGCGAGAAGGTCACCGTCGAGGTCTTCGTCCAGACCGAGGGCGAGCTGGCGCCGGGCTCCTTCCTGCTCGAGCACGTGCTGAACACGCTGACGGTCGAGGCCGAGGCCACCCACATCCCGGAGTCGGTCACCGTCTCCATCGCGGGTCTTGAGGCCGGCGCGTCCATCCTCGCCAAGGACATCCCGCTCCCCGCGGGCACCACGCTGGCGATCGACGAGGACGCGGTCGTCCTCCAGGTCCTGGCCGCCCAGGCGGAGGAGGCCCCCGCCGAGGGCGAGGCCGAGGCCGGCGCCGGCGCCGGCGCCGAGGCCTGATTCCCCCGGGAATCTTCATCCGTGTCAGCCGCCGCTCCGACCGGGAGCGGCGGCTGCCGCGTATCAAGGACACGGCCCGTTTCAGGCGCCCGGGCGAGGACATGGCCCGTTTCAAGGACACGGCGCGTATCAAGGACACATGGGAGACACGGACGTGACGACCGATGCCAATGCCCCCTGGCTGATCGTGGGCCTCGGCAACCCCGGCCCCGAGTACGCCATGAACCGGCACAACGTGGGCTTCATGGTGGCCGACCTGCTGGCGGAGCGGATCGGCGGCAAGTTCAAGCGGGCCGGCAAGGCGCAGGCGCAGGTGATCGAGGGCCGTATCGGCCCGCCCGGTCCGGCGAACCGTCGGGTGATCCTGGCCAAGCCGATGTCGTTCATGAACCTGTCCGGCGGTCCGGTGAACGCGCTGCGGGAGTTCTACAAGGTGCCGGTGGCGAACATCGTCGCCGTCCATGACGAGCTGGACATCGACTACGGCGTGCTGCGCCTGAAGCTGGGCGGCGGCGACAACGGCCACAACGGCCTGAAGTCGATGACGAAGGCGATGGGTCCGGACTATCACCGGGTGCGGTTCGGCATCGGGCGCCCTCCGGGCCGTATGCAGGTCGCGGATTTCGTGCTGAAGGACTTCGCGTCGGCGGAGCGCAAGGAGCTCGACTACCTCGTGGACCGCGCGACGGACGCCGTGGAGTGTCTCGTGATCGACGGCTTGGAGCGGGCGCAGGGCACGTACAACTCGTAGCCGGCCGAGTAGCCGGCCGGTACAACTCGTAGCCGGTCGAAGTACGCGCACAACTGCCGACTTGTCCCCCACCGGAGTTGACCCGGTGCACGGCCATGGCCAATGATCCCCGCCATGCCTGCCGTCACCTCAAGTCAAGGCTCCCGTCAGGGCGCGTACGCGGCGCTGCGGTTCGGGCGGCTCGCGGCGATGGGCGCGGTCGCCGGGCTGATCCTGATCGCGGGCGTCTGGGCCTCCTGGGGCACCGCCCAGCACGTGATGCTGAGCAAGGGCCGCGAGCAGGGCACGATGGCGGTGAAGGCGTGCTCGAAGGGGGTCTGTACGGGTCCGTACACCCCGGCGTCCTCGGGTTCGAAGGCGCGGGCGCGGGTGCGTATCGAGCAGTCGGTGGCGGTGAAGAAGGGCCAGGTCTACACGGTCACCGTGAAGCCCGGCAGCGATGACGTCGTCCGCTCCGGCCCGGCCGGGATCCTCTTCGCCTGGGTCCCTCTCGCGGGCGCCCTGCTGCTCGCCTCGGTGGTGGTCGCGGGGGGTCTGCGGATGACCCGGGTGGCCTGGGTGCTGGGCGGGGCGGGGCTGGCGCTGCTGACGGTGACGTTCCTGGCGCTGTGACCTGGGGTACGTCCGCATGTCACTGCGTCCGCATGTCCGGCATCCACATGCTCATGGAAAACCTGTGCGTTCTCTGATTGTGATGCGCGATTACCGGGGCGATCCGCAACGCATGGTGCACGGGGGACGTTCTGCCGCTTGACCCGTCCCCATCGCAAATGGATGCTGAGCCGCCCCCTCCACATCTTCCGTTTCCCCGCTCGAAGATGGACTGCCCATGCGTACCCTCACTCGCGCCGGCGCGCTTGTCGCCGGCATCTCCGCAGCGCTGCTGATCGCGCCCACCGCCGCCCACGCCACCGTTCCCGGCGACAACGGCACCGTCAAGATCCACGACGCCACCACCGGCGACGAGCTCCGCAAGAACGAGCCGCACGTCTGCACGTTCTATCTCGACGCGTTCGGCTTCGACGGCGTCCAGGAGGTCGACTGGCACATCGAGGCCTGGGCTCCGACCGCCGACTCCAAGGGCGAGACCGTGAAGTCCGGCGAGATCACCCTCGACGCCGAGGGCCACGGCCGTACGAACGACCTGTCGCTGCCCGACGGCCACTACAAGCTGTTCTGGAACTTCGACGGCGAGAAGGGTGCCGCCAAGCACAAGGTGTTCTGGACGGACTGCGAGGACTCGGGTGGCGGCGGCAGCACGCCGTCGACGTCGGCCACGCCGTCCGCGTCGGCCTCGCCGTCGAACGCGGTCGGCGAGAGCGCTTCCCCGTCGGCGTCCTCGTCCTCCGGTGAGGCGGCGCCCTCCGTCTCCTCGTCCCCGTCCGCCCAGGGCGGCGGCGACCTCGCGGAGACTGGCAGCAGCGCCCCGGTCGGTCTCCTCTCGGCTGCCGCTGCCGCGCTGGTCGGTGCGGGCGGCTACCTGGTGTTCCGCCGCCGCAAGGCCGGCCAGAACTAGCCACAGCCGTGAAACGGGCGGTGCCCCCATGCTTCGTACGAGCATGGGGGCACCGCCCGTTTGCGGAGGGGGTGCTCAGCCGGTGTTGCGCAGCCCCGCCGCGACACCGTTGACCGTCAGGAGCAGTGCCCGTGACAGCAGCGGGTCCGGTTCCGCGCCGGCCGCGGCCTCGTCGCGCTGGCGCTTGAGGAGGGCGACCTGGAGGTAGGAGATCGGGTCCAGGTAGGCGTCGCGGATGGAGAAGGTCTGCTGGAGGACGGGGTGGGTGTCCAGCAGCTTTTCGCCGCCCGTCACGCGCAGGACCTCGCGGACGGTCAGCTCGTGCTCGGCGCGGATGGTGTCGAAGACGTGCTTGAGCTCGTCCGGCACCAGGGTGTCGACGTAGTGCGTGGCGATCCGCAGGTCGGTCTTCGCGAGGGTCATCTCGACGTTGGAGATGAAGTTCTGGAAGAAGTGCCACTGCTCGTGCATCTCGTCGAGCACGGTGTCCAGGCCCGCTTCGCGCAGCGCCTTCAGGCCGGAGCCGACGCCGAACCAGCCGGGCACGATCTGCCGTGACTGGGTCCAGCCGAAGACCCACGGGATGGCCCGGAGTCCGTCGAGACCCGCGCCCGAGTCCGGCCGGCGGGAGGGCCGCGAGCCGAGGTGCAGGTCGGCCAGCTGGTCGACGGGGGTGGCGGCGAAGAAGTACGAGGGCAGGTCCGGGTCCTCCACCAGCCTGCGGTAGGCGGAGTGGGCGGCGTCGGACACGACGTCCATGGCCGCGTCCCAGCGGGCCAGGGCCTCGTCGGACTGCCGGGGGGCGGTGTGCAGGGCGGACGCCTGGAGGGTGGCGGCGACCGTCAGCTCCAGGTTCTCGCGGGCCAGCGAGGGCACGAGGTACTTGTCGGAGATGACCTCGCCCTGCTCGGTCACCTTGATCTCGCCCTCCAGCGTGCCCCAGGGCTGCGCGAGGATCGCGTCGTGGGAGGGGCCGCCGCCACGGCCGACGGTGCCGCCGCGGCCGTGGAAGAGCCGCAGCCGTACGCCGTAGCGGTGGGCGACGTCGCGCAGGCGCCGCTGGGCGCGGTGGATCTCCCACTGCGAGGTGGTGATGCCGCCGAACTTGGAGGAGTCGGAGTAGCCGAGCATGACCTCCTGGACGTCTCCGCGCAGCGCCACGAGACGGCGGTACGACGGGTCCGAGAGCATGTCCTCCAGGATGGTGTCGGCGGCCTTGAGCTCGTCCGTGGTCTCCAGGAGCGGCACGATGCCGATCTTCGCCCAGCCGCCGTGCAGGTCGAGGAGCCCGGCCTCGCGGGCGAGGACGGCGGCGGCGAACACGTCGTCGGCGCCCTGGCACATCGAGATGATGTACGACTCGATGACCTCGGGTCCGAAGATCTCCAGCGCCTTCTTGACCGTCTGGAAGACGCCGATGGTCTTCTCGCCGGCCGCGTCGACCGGCGCCGGGGTCGGTGCCAGCGGACGCCGCGAGCGCAGTTCCTTGGCGAGCAGCTTGGCGCGGTACTCGCGCGGCATGTCCGCGTAGCGCCACGACTCCTCGCCGAGGCGGTCGAAGAGCTGGCCGAGCGCGTGGTGGTGGGCGTCGGCGTGTTCGCGTACGTCCATGGTGGCGAGCTGGAGGCCGAAGGCGGAGAGCGTACGGATCGTGCGGTTCATGCGGCCGTCGGCGAACAGGGCGCCGCGGTGCTCGCGCAGTGACGTCTGGATCAGCGTCATGTCGTGGAGCAGCTCGCCGGTGCCCAGGTAGTCCCGGCCGGCCTCGTGCGGGGTGCCCTTGGCCAGGCGCTGCTTGGTGTTCTCCAGCTTCTGCCGGACGCAGGTGGCCTTGAGGCGGTAGGGCTCCTCGGCGTTGAGGCGCTTGTAGCGGGGGCTGATCTCGGGGAGGAGCTCCAGATCGGTCTGGAGGGATTCCAGGAGTTCCTCGGTGGCGCCGGTGTAGCGGATGGAGTTCGACAGGAAGCCGCGCAGCTCGTCGATGAGTTCCAGGGCGTCGTTGATGCCGTGCTCGTGCTGGAGGATCAGGACGTCCCAGGTGACGGCGGGGGTGACGTTGGGGTTGCCGTCGCGGTCGCCGCCGATCCAGGTGCCGAAGGTGAGCGGGCGGGCCTCGGCCGGGAGGACGACGCCGACGCGCTCCAGTTCGGCGGTCAGGTCCTCCAGTACGTCGCCGACGGCGCCGGCGTGCAGCTCGTCGAGGTAGTAGATGGCGTTGCGGGCCTCGTCGGTGGGCTCGGGGCGGACCACGCGCAGTTCGTCGGTCTGCCAGACGAGGTCGATGTTCTCGGCGAGGCGGGTGTCGTAGCGGCGGCGGTCGGCCTCGATGACCGGGGTCTCCAGGAGCGCGGCGATCCGGCGCAGCTTGTTGAGGACGGAGCGGCGCGCGGCCTCGGTCGGGTGCGCGGTGAAGACCGGGCGGACGTTGAGGTTCTTGACCGTCTCGCGCAGGTGTTCGGGGTCGGCGTCCTTGAGCCGGTCGGCCGTACGGGCGAGGAGTCCGCCCTCGGCGGCGCGCTTGGCGCGCAGCTCGCGGCCGCGGTGCACCTGCTCGGTGACGTTCGCCAGGTGGAAGTAGGTCGAGAAGGCGCGGACCAGCTTGGCCGCGGTCTCCAGTTCGGTACCGCGCAGCAGCTCGGCGGCGGCCTCGCCGTCCTCACGGGTCAGGCGGCGGACCTTCTCGACCAGTTCCAGGAGCTCGGGGCCCTCCTGCCGAACGAGGGTCTCACCGAGCAGATCGCCCAGGCGGCGGATGTCGGCGCGCAGCTCGCTGCTGGTCGTCGTGGTCTGGTCGTCGGCACTGCTCACAGGTGCGGCTCCTTGCAGTGTGGAAGCTCGTCTGAAGAGTTCTGAAGAGTCTGGAATCTCGTCTGAAGGCTCGTCTGGGAGGGAACCCGGGTGGCGACCGCACGGCGGGTGCCGCTTAGGGGACGTGGCATCCGGGAAGAATTCAGAACGGACCGCGCTGTCCGACCGACTCCCAGGATAGGTGTCCATGCGGACGTGCAGGCTCACGGGCTCTTGCCGCCGGGCTACGCGCTGCCATACTTACGACGCCGTAGGTTACGGACCCGTAGGTCTTCCCGTCAGACGCCGGGAGGACCGTGGAATCCCGCACCCGGCCACTCTCCGCACCCTCGAACCCCACAGGGGACGCCCATGACCACGAGCTCCGATGTGATCGACGACGCCCCGCAGGCGCACGACGACGGCACTCCGCTCCCGTCCGCCACACTGGGCGGCGAGAAGAAGGGGTCACTCGAACAGATCACGCTCCTCCTCTTCATCACCGCCCCGTTCCTGGCGCTGCTCGCGGCGGTGCCGCTGGCCTGGGGCTGGGGGGTCAGCTGGCTGGATCTCGGCCTGATGGTGTTCTTCTACTACCTCGGCTGCCACGGCGTCACGATCGGCTATCACCGCTACTTCACGCACGGTTCGTTCAAGGCGAAGCGCCCACTGCGGATCGCGCTGGCGATCGCCGGTTCGATGGCCGTCGAGGGGCCGCTGGTGCGCTGGGTCGCCGATCACCGCAAGCACCACAAGTTCTCCGACGCGGAGGGTGACCCGCATTCGCCGTGGCGTTATGGCGAGACGGTTCCGGCGCTGATGAAGGGCCTGTGGTGGGCACACATCGCCTGGATGTTCGATGAGGAGCGGACGCCGCAGGAGAAGTACGCGCCGGATCTGATCAAGGACCCGGCGATCCGCGCGATCTCGCGCCATTTCATCTACTGGACCATGCTCTCGCTGGCCCTTCCGCCGCTGATCGGCGGTCTGGCGACGATGTCGTGGTGGGGCGCTTTCACGGGTTTCTTCTGGGGCTCACTCGTTCGAGTGGCGCTGTTGCACCACGTGACCTGGTCGATCAACTCGATCTGCCACGCGGTGGGCAAGCGCCCCTTCAAGTCGCGTGACCGTTCGGGCAACGTGTGGTGGCTGGCCGTGCTGTCCTGCGGCGAGTCCTGGCACAACCTGCACCATGCCGACCCGACGTCCGCGCGGCACGGTGTGATGCGTGGCCAGGTGGACTCCTCGGCGCGGATCATCCGCTGGTGCGAGCAGCTCGGCTGGGCCTCTGACGTGCGCTGGCCATCACGCTCGCGTATCGATTCCCGCCGGAACACCGACGGGAGCGGCTCCCGAGGCAAGACGGAAACCGCCGACGCGGCATGATTGAAGGCGTGGCGACCGACTCCAGCAGCACCCCGAGCAGCAATGAAAAGCCGCGGCGTGCTCGCCGCACCCGCATGACCGGTGCCGAGCGCCGTCAGCAGCTGCTGGAGATCGGCCGCACCCTGTTCGCGGCCAAGGGGTTCGAGGGCACGTCGGTGGAGGAGATCGCGGCGAAGGCGGGCGTCTCGAAGCCGGTGGTGTACGAGCACTTCGGCGGCAAGGAGGGCCTGTACGCGGTGGTGGTGGACCGCGAGATGCGCCGCCTGCTGGACGGCGTGACGGGTTCCCTGACTGCGGGCCACCCCCGCGAACTCCTCGAACAGGCCGCGTTCGCCCTCCTGGACTACATCGAGGAGTACACGGACGGTTTCCGCATCCTCGTCCGCGACTCCCCGATCCCCCAGTCGACGGGCTCCTTCGCGTCGCTGATCTCGGACATCGCGACGCAGGTGGAGGACATCCTGGGCCGCGAGTTCAAGAGCCGCGGCTTCGACCCGAAGCTCGCCCCGCTCTATGCCCAGGCCCTGGTCGGCATGGTCGCCCTGACCGGCCAGTGGTGGCTGGACGTCCGCAAGCCCCGCAAGGCGGAGGTCGCCGCCCATCTGGTGAACCTGGCGTGGCACGGCCTGGACGGCATGGAGCCGAAGCCACGGCTGATAGGCCACCGGAAGAACTGAGTCCGGGGACCACTGGGTTGATCTTGTGGAACCGTGTGAGCATGACCGAGATCGCTATCAGTGCGGCCTGCTCCCAGCTCGATGACCTGATCCGCCGTGTGGCCCACGGCCGCGAGACCATCGCCCTCACCGACGACGGCCGCGTCGCCGCGCTTCTCGTCTCCCCCAGGTTGATCGCGGATCTCGAAGACGCCCTCGCCATCGCCGAGTACCGGCGACGCAAGGCCGAGGGCACCCTCGAAGAGGGCATCCCGCACGAGGAAGTCGGGCGGATGCTCGGGTTGCGTCCGTGACCTACCGCATCACCCGGGAACCGGGCGCCTCGAACGCGGCCGTACACCCCGCGGGGTTCGGCGCCGTCTGCAAAGCCGTCGGCGCACTCGCCTGGACACCACGCCCGGCCAACTCCACCGCCTGCGGCCAGAGGCCCGGCGGCTCCCGGTCGGCAGCTACCGCGTCCTCCACCTGATCGTCGACGACGTCATCCGCATCCTGGTCACACACCTAGGCCGTACGCCTTAGCCCAGCGGCTCCAGGAACTCCAGCCGGTTGCCCACCGGATCCTCGGAGTAGAACCGCCGGTGGCCGGGCAGGTTGTCGTCCCAGGTGACGGGCGCGTCCAGGGCTTCGAGCCGGGCGGCGTACGCCTCGATGGCGGTGACCCGCAGCCCGGGGTGGGCCTTTTTCGCGGGCCGGAAGTCGGTCTCGATCCCCAGGTGCAGCTGCACGGCGCCCGCCCGGAACCAGCAGCCTCCGCGGGCGGCGAGGACGGGCGGCTTGGGTATCTCGGTCATGCCGAGGACATCGACGTAGTACGTACGCAGCCGGTCCTCGGAGCCGGGCGGGGCGGCGAGCTGCACATGGTCGACGGCAGCGAGCATCAGGCGGCCTTTGTGGCGACGGCGAACAGGCGCTGGAACGGCAGTACCGTGCCGTACGGCTGCGTCGGGTAGGCGTCGCGGAGCAGTTCCCGGTACTCGGCGACGAAGGCGTCGCGGTCCGCCGGCCGGTCGGCGAGGGCGGTGAGGACGGGCCGCAGCCCCGTGCCCTTCGCCCAGTCGAGGACCGGGTCCTCGCCGGCCAGCAGCTGCATGTACGTCGTCTCCCAGACGTCCACGTCGCAGCCGAGCCGGGTCAGCCGGTCCAGGTAGACGAGCGGGTGGTGGACCGAGTCCTCGTGGCGCAGGACGCCGTCGAGGAGGTCCTTCCAGCGGGCGGTGGCGGCGAGGTCGCGCATCAGGGCGTGCAGGGGCGCGTCGATGTTGTTGGGGACCTGGAAGGCGAAGGTGCCGCCGGGGGCGAGCGCGTCGAGCCAGGCCGGGAAGGACTCCAGGTGCCCCGGCACCCACTGGAGCGCCGCGTTCGAGACGATCAGGTCGTACGTGTCCGCCGGCGCCCATCTCGTGAGGTCGGCGTGGGCGAAGTCGAGGCGGCCGCCGCCGGTCGTGGGGCCCGCGTGCTCCTCGGTCCTGGCGAGCATCTCCGGGGAGTTGTCGTAGCCGGTGATGTGCGCGGCGGGCCAGCGCTCGGCGAGCTGGGTGGTGACGTTGCCGGGGCCGCAGCCGAGGTCGGCGATGCGGGCCGGGCCGCGGGGCAGGCGCGGAACGCGGGCGAGGAGGTCGGCGAAGGGGCGGGCGCGGTGCTCGGCGTGACGCAGGTACTGGCTGGGGTCCCAGGTGGGGGTGGTGCTGGCAGACATGGGGGGCCTCCTCGAAAGTCACCGACGCCGTGAGAGTGATGGACCGTTCGGGCCTCCACTCGCAACCACTCTCACAGCAAACTATCTCGACGTCAAGACTCTCCACATCAAGAGACTTCATGTCGACACAACCACTACACTGATCGTCATGGAGGACGAGGTCGATCGGCTGGTCGCAGCATGGCGCCGGGAGCGCCCGGACCTCGACGTGGAACCACTAGAGGTGCTCAGCCGGGTGAGCAGACTGGCCCGGCATCTGGACCGTGCGCGCCGTCTGGCGTTCTCCGAGCACAGCCTGGAGCCCTGGGAGTTCGACGTCCTGACCGCGCTTCGGCGCGCGGGATCCCCGTACCAGCTCTCGCCGGGTCAGCTGCTGACCCAGACCCTGGTCACCTCGGGCACGATGACGAACCGCATCGACCGGCTGACGAAGAAGGGCCTGGTGGAGCGCCTCCCCGACCCGAGCGACCGCAGGGGCGTGCTCGTACGCCTCACGGAAGAGGGCCGCGACCGCGCCGACCAGGCGCTGGCCGGTCTCCTCGACCAGGAGCGCGCGATCCTGGCGGAGCTCAGCAGGGCCCAGCGAGGTGAACTGGCTGACCTGCTACGCCAGTTGACCGCCCCGTTCGACAACATCCCCGGTTAGGTCGGCGGGCCCGACCCCGGCCCGCCGGGCGAGCGCCACGGCGGCGAGGGTCGAGTGCACACCGAGCTTCCCGAGGACGTTCTGCATATGCGTACGGACGGTGTGCGGCGAGAGGAAAAGCCTCTCCGCGACGGCCTTCCGCCCCAGCCCGGCGACCATGCACCGCAGCACTTCGCGCTCCCGGGGCGTGAGCGACTCGACGAGCCGCTCGCTCTCGGTGCGGTGCTTGCGCGCGGCGGTGAGCTCGCGCAGCACCCCGGTGAGCAGGGCGGGCGGAAGATGCGTCTCGTCCCGCAGCACCCCCCGTATGACGGTGAGCAGCCGCGACAGCGAACAGTCCTTGGCGACCCAGCCGGAGGCACCGGCCTGCAGCGCCAGAGCCGCCCGCCGGGGATCGTCCTTCTCGGCGAGCACGACGGTCCGTACGCTCGGCTGCCCGGACCGCACCCCGGCGACCAGGGAGATCCCGTCCACCAGCCCGTCCTCGTTGCTCTCCTGGACGGGCACCGCCGGACGCATGCCGGGCAGATTGCCGCCCAGGTCCGCGTCGACGAGCAGCACGTCGTATCTGCGGCCTTCCGCCGCCGCGCGCTCCAGGCAGCGCAGCGCGGCGGGACCGCTGCCCGCTGCGGACACGTCGACATCGGGCTCGGCCGCGAGGGCGGCAGCGAGCGACTCGGCGAAGATGCGATGGTCGTCGACGACCAGTACTCGGATGCGAACCACTCTGAAACCCCCACTGTCGGGGGACGGCCGGTGCGGGTACGGCGCCCGAAGTGATCCCGAGCCGTTGACGACTCGGAAAGCAGGGTGCCGCAGCCACACGGCCGCCGCCGTGCTGGAACTGCTACCCCCACTACGGGCGTCGTACCCGACTGTCTCGCCCCCTGATCAGCACCGGCCCCCACCGGTGCTGTTCATCAGGGTAAGGCCGGGGGCGGGGAGCGGAAGGTAATTTGCAGAACTGGTTGGCCAGCGCGTTTATGGTGAGCCGTATGTTTCGTATTGAGACAGGAGACGACAAGGAACGCCGCGATCTGCTCCGCAAGCGACTGCGGGACACCAACACGGCGGCGTCTCCGGTCCTCCGCGCCCTGCGGGGAACCCCCGGTGAACGCGAACTTCCGCTCCATATCTGGGCGTTGGACGAGACAGGCGCTCTCGCCGGCGGCCTGGTGGGCCACACCTGGGCGACCTGGCTCCACGTGACGTACCTCTGGGTGGACGACCTCCACCGCGGCACGGGCCTCGGCTCCCGGCTCCTGTCCCACGCGGAACATTTGTCCCACCAGGAACGCGGATGCCTCAACTCCCGCCTGGAAACCTGGGATTTCCAGGCGCCGGAGTTCTACAAGAAACAGGGCTACGAAGTGGTGTGCGTGATTCCCGACTATCCACCGGGGGTTACGGAGTACACGCTGACAAAACACCTACCCTGACCAGGACTTTCCTCGCCCCCGCCGCCCCTACCCGTCCCATCCCGTTCCTGGGGGCTGCGCCCCCAGACCCCCCTAAAAGATTGCGCAGTTCCCCGCGCCCCTTTTAGGGGCGCGGGGAACTGCGCAATCTTTTGGCCCAGCCCCCACCCACCCTCACCCGACACCCAACCGAACGGGGTCGAAGGGGGCAGAGCCCCGGCCTCAGCTCAGGCGGCGGGCCCCAGCCGACGGCACCGCCGGGAACACCCGCGGCGCCGTGAAGCCCGCCGCCGCGAAGGCCTCCGTCACCGCCTTGGTGACGGTGTCCACGTCGCCGGACTCGACCAGCACGATCGCCGAGCCACCGAACCCACCCCCCGTCATACGCGAGCCGAGCGCCCCCGCAGCGTTGGCCGTGGAGACGACCAGGTCCAGCTCGGCGCAGGAGATCCGCAGATCGTCCCGGAGCGAGGCGTGACCGTCGGTGAGGACGGGACCGATGGCCCGGACGTCACCCGCGTCCAGCAGCGCGATGACCTGATCGACACGGTGGTCGTCGGAGACGACATGGCGCACGTAACGGCGCACACGCTCGTCCGCCAGGCGCGCGAGGGACGCGTCGAGCCCCTCGTACGCGACGTCCCGAAGGTGCGACACCCCGAGCTGCCGCGCGCCCTCCTCGCACCCTTCGCGCCGCTCGGCGTACGCCCCGTCGCCGAGTGCGTGCTTCACGCGGGTGTCGACGACCAGCAGTTCGAGCCCGTGGGCGGCGAGGTCGAAGGGGACCTGGCGGATGGACAGGTCGCGGCAGTCGAGGTGCAGGGCGTTGCCCTCGGTGCAGCACGCGGACGCCGTCTGGTCCATGATCCCGCAGGGCACGCCGACGAAGTCGTTCTCGGCGCGCTGGGCCAGGCGGGCCAACTCGGCGCGGGTGAGGCCGAGTTCGTACAGGTCGCCCAGGGCGAGCGCCGTCACGACCTCCAGGGCGGCCGAGGAGGACAGGCCCGCGCCGGTCGGCACCGTCGAGGCCAGGTGGATGTCCGCGCCGGTGACGGCGTGGCCCGCCTCGCGCAGCGCCCACACCACGCCCGCCGGATACGCGGCCCAGCTGGTGTTCGTCAGCGGCACCAGCTCGTCCACGTGCAGCTCGACGACCGGCCCCTCGATGTCCGCCGAGTGCAGGCGCAGTACGCCGTCGTCCCGGCGGGACACCGCGGCGACCGCCGTGTGCGGCAGCGCGAGCGGCATCACGAAGCCCTCGTTGAAGTCGGTGTACTCACCGATCAGGTTGACCCGGCCGGGCGCGGCCCAGACCCCCTCGGGCACGGCCCCGTACAGCTCCTCGAAGCCCTCACGAATACCGGCCTGCCCGACGTCCTGCTGCCCCGCGTGCCCCACGTGCCCCACCTGTTCGCTCCTCAGTCCCTAGTCCCTGTTCTGCGCGAACGCCCACGCGTCCGCGACGATCCCCGCGAGATCCGCGCGGGACGGGTTCCAGCCGAGCCGCTCCCGGGCGGCCTCCGCCGAGGCCACCAGGACCGCCGGGTCGCCGCCGCGGCGCGGCGCGACGACCTCGGGGATCGGGTGTCCGGTCACCTGGCGCACCGTCTCGATGACCTCGCGGACGGAGAACCCGTTGCCGTTGCCGAGGTTGCAGATCAGGTGCTCGCCGGGGGACGCGGCCTCGACCGCCAGCAGGTGGGCCTCCGCCAGGTCCGCGACGTGGATGTAGTCGCGGATGCAGGTGCCGTCCGGCGTCGGGTAGTCGTCGCCGTAGATCGAGATCGCGTCGCGGCGGCCCTGCGCGACCTGGAGGACCAGCGGGATGAGGTGCGACTCGGGGTCGTGGCGCTCGCCGCACTCCCCGTACGCGCCCGCCACGTTGAAGTACCGCAGGGACACCGCGCCCAGTCCGTGCGCCGCCGCCTCACCGGTGATCATGTGGTCGACGGCGAGCTTGGAGGCGCCGTACGGGTTGGTGGGCTTGGTCGGCGCGGTCTCGACGATCGGGGTCGTCTCCGGCTCGCCGTATGTGGCGGCCGTGGAGGAGAAGACCAGCTTGCGGACGCCCGCCTCGCGCATCGCGGCGAGCAGCGCCATGGTGCCGCCGACGTTGTTGTCCCAGTACTTCTCGGGCTTCACGACCGACTCGCCGACCTGCGAGAACGCGGCGAAGTGGAGTACGGCGTCGAACGAGGAGTCCAGCCACTTGGCGGCATCGCGGATGTCGCCCTCGATGAAGGAGGCCCCTGCCGGGACGCCCTCGCGGAAGCCGGTCGACAGGTTGTCGAGGACCGTGACGTCGTGACCGGCCTCGATCAGGTGCTGCGCGACCACGCTGCCGACATATCCCGCGCCGCCGGTGACCAGGTACTTCCCACTCATGAACTCGCTACCTCTCGCAGTCGCTGGGCCGCGGTCTCCGGCGGCACGTCGTTGATGAACACGCTCATGCCGGACTCGGAACCCGCGAGGAACTTCAGCTTGCCGGAAGTACGGCGAATGGTGAAAAGCTCGAGGTGGAGCGCGAAGTCGTCCCGGTTGACGGCTGCGGCTCCATCGAATTCCTCCAGCAGCCCGAACGGCGCCTGGTGCCATCCGGCGATGTACGGCGTCGGGGGCTCCCCTTCACCGAAGATCCGGTCGAAGCGCCTCAAGAGTTCCAGATAGACCTTGGGGAACTCTGTGCGCGCGTCCTCGTCCAGGCCAAGGAGATCCGGCACCCGACGCCGCGGGTAGAGGTGGACCTCGTACGGCCAGTGCGCGGCGTACGGCACGAAGGCCACCCAGTGGTCGGTCGACAGGACGATCCGGGAGCCGTCCGCCTCCTCGCGGGCGACGACCTCGTCGAAGAGGTTGCCGCCGCCGGTGGCCTCCTTGTGCGCGGCGAGCGAGCGCAGCATCAGGGCCGTACGCGGAGTGGTGAAGGGGTAGGCGTAGATCTGCCCGTGCGGGTGGCCGAGGGTGACGCCGATCTCGGCGCCGCGGTTCTCGAAGCAGAACACCTGCTCGACGGAGGGGAGGTGCGACAGCTCGGCCGTCCGGTCCGTCCACGCGTCCAGGACGAGGCCCGCCTGCTCCTCCGTGAGGTCGGCGAAGGACGAGTCGTGGTCGGAGGTGAAGCAGACGACCTCGCAGCGGCCGGAGTCGCCCGCCAGCGAGGGGAAGCGGTTCTCGAAGACCACGACGTCGTACGAGGAGTCGGGGATCTCGCTGAGCCGGTCACCGGAGGACGGGCACAGGGGGCACTCATTCGCCGGCGGGTGGTACGTACGGCCCTGGCGGTGCGAGGCGATCGCGACCGAGTCGCCGAGCAGCGGGTCGCGGCGTACCTCCGAAGTGGTGACAGTGGGGTCGAGCGGGCGCCGGTCCACCGCGTCGCGCACGACGTCGTCGCGTGAGTCGTAGTAGATGAGCTCACGACCGTCGGCCAGCCGGGTCGAGGTCTTCTTCACAGTCGGACTCCCCATCCGCACCCATTCAAACCTTCAAACAGAACCGAACACAACAAACCACAATGCAACAGCAACGTCAATGCCTGCGGTGGTTTGGGGGGTGTCTGTGGAGCTTGGGCAGCCTTCCGGGGCCCATGGGGCATAGATACGGGCATGCAAACCCCCGCATACACGGCCAACCAGCTGGCCGGCTCCCTGGCCGCCGAGCTCCGGCTCCCCACGAACGGGCTCGACTACACGATCCTCGGCATCTACTTCGTCGTGGTGCTGGGCATCGGTTTCGCCGCGAAGCGCTCGGTCAAGACGACCCTCGACTTCTTCCTGTCCGGGCGCTCACTGCCCGCCTGGATCACCGGCCTGGCCTTCGTCTCTGCCAATCTGGCCGCCACCGAGATCCTGGGCATGGCCGCGAACAGCGCCCAGTACGGCGCCTACACCGTGCACTGGTACTGGATCGGCGCCATCCCGGCCATGGTCTTCCTGGGCCTGGTGATGATGCCCTTCTACTACGGCTCCAAGGTCCGCTCGGTCCCCGAGTTCCTGCTGCTGCGCTTCGACAAGTGGGCGCACATTCTCAGTTCGATCCTGTTCGCCTTTGCCGCCATCCTGATCGCCGGTGTGAACCTCTACGCCCTCGCGATCGTCGTCGAGGCGCTCCTCGGCTGGCCGCAGTGGGTGGCGATCGTGGTCGCCGGCGCCTTCGTCCTCGCGTACATCACCCTCGGCGGTCTGTCGTCCGCGATCTACAACGAGGTACTGCAGTTCTTCGTGATCCTCGCGGCCCTCATCCCGATCTCCGTGCTCGGCCTGAAGAAGGTCGGCGGCTGGGACGGCCTGACCGACAAGCTCACCGTCACCCACGGCCACGACTTCACCACCGCGTGGGGCGGCACCGGCATCGGCAGCGCCAACCCGCTGGGCGCCAACTGGCTGACCATCGTCCTCGGCCTCGGCTTCGTGCTCTCCTTCGGCTACTGGACGACGAACTTCGCGGAGGTGCAGCGCGCGCTGTCCGCGAAGAACCTGTCGGCGGCCCAGCGCACGCCGCTCATCGCCGCGTACCCGAAGATCTTCATCGTCTTCCTGGTGATGATCCCGGGCCTGGTGGCAGCGGTCCTGGTCCCCAAGATCGGCACCAGCGACTCGGACCTGCAGTACAACGACGCGATCCCGTACCTGATGCAGGAGCTGCTCCCGAACGGCGTCCTGGGCATCGCGGTGACGGGCCTGCTGGCGGCCTTCATGGCAGGCATGGCGGCCAACATCTCGTCCTTCAACACGGTGTTCACCAACGACATCTGGGCGAGGTACGTGGTCAGGCACCGCGAGGACGAGTACTACGTGAGGTTCGGCCGCTTCATCACCGCGATCGGCGTCTTCGCGTCGATCGGCACGGCGTTCCTGGCGTCCTCGTTCTCGAACATCATGAGCTACCTCCAGACGCTGTTCTCCTTCTTCAACGTGCCGATGTTCGTGGTCTTCATCGTCGGCATGTTCTGGAAGCGTGCGTCCGTGAAGTCCGGCTTCTGGGGACTGCTCGCCGGCACGGTGACCGCGATGGTCAACTACTTCGTGCTGTACAAGAGGGACATCATCGGCATCCCCTCCGACCAGGGCGCCAACTTCGTCTCGGCGATCGCGGGCTTCGTCGCCGGTGGCGTAGTCATGGTCATCGTCTCGCTCTTCACCGCCCCGAAGCCGGCCGACGAGCTCGAAGGCCTGGTCTACGGCACCCACTCCCCCGGCATGGCCGAGCCGCCCGCCGTCGGCGACGACGCCTGGTACCGCAGGCCGGCCCTGCTGGGCTGGGGCGCGCTGATCCTGGCCGCCGCCTGCTACATCCCGTTCTCGTTCTGACCGCGGGAGGATGGAGAGACCATGACTGAGAATTCCGGGCACTCGGAGCACTCCGAGCACTCCGATTACTCCGAGAAGGACGTCCAGCGAGAAGTCACCGAGCTGGAGCACCAGTCCGCGACCGCGGCCCGCATCTTCGACCTCCGCCGCATCATCGGCGGCCTCTTCGTGATCTACGGCATCATCGTCACGATCGCCGGCATCACCGTCTCCGACGCCAACCTCGCCAAGGCCGAGGGCGTCAACATCAACCTCTGGACCGGCCTGGGCATGCTCGCCCTGGGCGTGTTCTTCCTGGGGTGGCTGTGGCTGCGGCCGTTGGCTCCGCCGGTGCCTCAGGAGGAGGGATCACAGTCGGAGTAGAGCCTGGCGTAACACCTGTGTACGGGGCTGGAGTTCTTGAGGGGACTCCGGTCCCGTACGGCTGATCGGGCCGTTCGGGGGTGAAGAGGTCGGCGGCGACACTTGCACCGTACCCGCGCCCAGCCCGAACCGCCGGCAGCCGACGAGCGGTGGCGCGTATCACCGCATACCGTGCCAAGAGCACCTCTCCGGGTGCGCGACATCGTGCAGGGGGCGTCAGCAGAGGGAGTTCGTCCGTGGCGAAGGCATACCTGGTGGGAAGCGGCGTCGCCGCGCTGTCGGCGGCGGCTTTCCTGATCCGCGAGGGCGGGTTCACGGGGTCCGACATCGTGCTCCTGGAGGAGCAGAACCGGGAGGGCGGCAGCCTGGACGCCGCCGGTTCGCCCGAGACCGGCTACACCATGCGCGGTGGCCGTATGTTCGAGGTGCACTTCGACTGCACGTACGACCTGCTCGGCTCGATCCCCTCCCTGGACGACCCCTCGAAGTCGGTCACCGAGGACACCTTCGCCTTCCACGACGACTTCGCCTGGAACGATCACGCCCGGCTGGTCGACGCGTCGGGCACCGTGGTCGCGTCGCACTCGATGGGCTTCACGGAGCGCGACCGTGTGGAGCTCGTGAAGTGCGTGGCCACGCCCGAGCGGCAGCTGGACGGCAAGCGGATCACCGACTGCTTCAGCCCGGAGTTCTTCACCACCAACTTCTGGTGGATGTGGTGCACCACCTTCGCCTTCGAACCGTGGCACAGCGCGATCGAGTTCCGCCGCTATCTGAACCGGTTCGTGCACCTCATCAAGACCTTCGACACCATGTCCGGGATCTACCGGACACGCTTCAACCAGTTCGACTCGATCGTGCGCCCGATGATGAAGTGGCTCACCGAGCAGGGTGTGACCTTCCAGTTCGGCACGCGGGTCACCGACCTGCGGCTCGCCGACGGCGACGCGCTCACCGTCACCGCGCTCACCATGACGCGCGGCGGCCGGACCGAGGAGATCACGCTCGGCCCCGACGACCTGGTCATGGTCACCAACGGCTCGATGACCGCCGACTCCACCCTGGGCTCCACCGACACCGCACCCGTCCTGGACACCTCCGGCTCCAGCGGCGCCTGGGCCCTGTGGGACACCCTCGCGGCCAAACGCCCCGGCAGCCTGGGCAACCCGGCCGTGTTCCACTCGTCCGTCCAGGACTCCACCTGGGCGTCCTTCACCGTCACCACCCAGGACCCCACCTTCTTCAAGCTGATGCAGGACTTCAGCGGCAGCGAGGCGGGCACGGGCGGCCTGATCACCTTCAAGGACTCCAACTGGCTGCTGACCATCGTCCTCAACCACCAGCCGCACTTCCGTGACCAGCCCGAGGACACCTTCGTGTGGTGGGGATACGGCCTGTTCCCGGACAAGGAGGGCGACTTCGTCAAGAAGCCCATGCGGCACTGCACCGGCCGCGAGATCCTCGACGAGGTCCTGGAGCACCTGCGCTTCGAGCAGGCCCCGCAGATCCTCGACAACTCGATCGTCGTCCCCGCCCTGATGCCGTACATCACCAGCCAGTTCCTGGTGCGCGGCGCGGGTGACCGGCCGCCGGTGGTGCCCGAGAAGTCCACCAACCTCGCCTTCATCGGCCAGTACGCGGAAGTCCCCGACGATGTCGTCTTCACCGTCGAGTACTCCGTGCGCACGGCCTGGACCGCGGTGGCCGGGCTGCTGGGCCTCGACAAGCAGCCACCGCCGGTCTACAAGGGCCAGCACAATCCGAGGGTTCTCGTCGAGGCACTGGAAACGCTGCACCGCCGCTGAGCGCCCCGCCCGCGCCGAACGCTCCACCGGCGCCGGACCGGCTCGCCGTTCACTCCAGCGGCCGAGGCTCCTGAGGACCGGGCGAATGTGCCGCCACCGGCCCCGCCCGGTCCAGCAACCCCGTGCGTGCCGCCAGCGCGGCCGCCTCCAGCCGCGACCCCACCCCCAGCTTCATCAGCACCCGCTGGACATGGGTCCGGGCGGTCGACGGGGCGATCCCCATCCCGGCGGCGATCAGCCTCGTATCCTCACCGTCCGCGACCCGCACCAGGACCTCGACCTCCCTCGGCGTCAGCATCTGGAGCAGTCGCTGGCCCTCGTCGTCCGGCTGGGCGGCCGGATTCAGCAGCTCGCTGAAGGCGCCCTGGAGCAGTTGCGGGGCCACGGCGGCCTCGCCCGCGCGGGCCTTCATGATCGCGCGCTCGACTCCCTCTATGCGCTCGTCATGGCGTACGTAGCCCGAGGCACCGGCGGCGAACGCGGCGGCGATGCCGCGTGGGTTCGGTACCGGGCCCAGGACCAGGACGGCCACCTGCGGGCGCTCTCGTTTGATCCTCACCACCGGGTCGAAGATTCCCGGCTCGGCGGGTGTCGCGGTACCGATCAGGCACACCTCGGGTGCCCGTGTGATCACCAGCTCCGCCGCTCCCGCGGCGGGCGCCGCCGCGGCGAGCACGCGGTGCCCCCGCAGCTTCAAGGCCGAGGCCAAGGCCTCGGCGAGCAATCGGTGGTCGTCGACCACCATGAGCCGCACTCCCATCAGGCAACCCCCCAGTCCCCCCAAGCATCCCCACTGGTTCCCCGTGGATTAGGAGCCCCCCGGCTCTCCATCCCCCGGAAGCTACACGCTTGTTCGACGTTGCGCTTCCCCTACTGGAGAGAAGTGCCCGGAATATCGAAATCCCTCCCATTCGGGAGTGATGAGGGGTACGCGCACGGCCCCGCCCCTGAACAGGGGCGGGGCCGTGCGAGACATGCGAGAAAGAGATCCACCGGCTCAGCCTCGGCTACTGCGCTCCGAAGGCCATCGCCAGGTACTCCTTGTCGTCCGAGACCGACAACTTGGAGGCGTAGACCGCGGACATGTACAGCCGGCCGTCCTTGTAGATCAGCTCGGCATAGTCCGGGAGCATGCTGGTCTCCGCGTCACGGGTCGCCTCCGTCGACGGGTTCTCCAGGAGCTTGGTCTCCTTGAAGGACGTGCCGTCGATGCTGACGACCTGCCCACCCTTGTCGTACGGCGGAGACTTGTACGCGAGGAGGTTGCCGCCGTCCATGCGCAGCGGGGTGATGGAGTAGCCGTCACCCGCGTCGGCGCGCTGGCCGGTCTGCTTTCCGGTGGCGAGGTCGAAGGAGACGATCTCGTTGGTCCGGCTGTAGTCGCCGGAGCCGTCGTGCTCCTCGGTCGGGATGTAGAGCTTGTCGTTGCCGACGGCGAGCGCGAAGCAGTACTCGATCCTGGTGATGCCGTCGCACCGGGCGGCGTACGTCTTTCCGGGCGCCGAGATCCTCGTACGCAGCTTGCCGGTCTTGTTGTCGATGGAGAAGAAGTCCGAGATGCCGCTGCCGTCACCGGCGGAGTCGCCGACGTCGGCCGCGACGACCAGCGGGTTGGTCGACACGACGCTCGCGTACTCGATGCCGGGCGACATCTTGTACTCGGAGATCACCGTCCCGGACTTCGGGTCGATGGTCTGGATGTGCAGCTGACGGGTGCTGCCGTACTCACCGCACTTGCGGACCGCGACCAGCTTGTCGCCGCCGCCGTACCCGGCGTCGTAGCAGCTGTCGGTCGGCTTCGGCGCCCACAGCTGCTTGCCGGTGGAGATGTCGAACGCGGCGCCGCCGCTGGTGCTGCCCGCGGCGACCGTGTTCGCGCTCACGGTGACGTTGTCGAGGCTGATGTCCTCGTCACCGGACTTGACCGTCTTGGTCCACAGCTTCGTGCCGGTGTCGAGGTCGAGGGCGGCGAGCTGGCTGCAGCCGTGGGAGGGGTCCTTCTTGGTCGGCATGGCGGGCTCGTAGATGATCGCCGTCCGGTTGGCGTCGGTGCTGTGCCGGCTGGCCTGGCACACCGGGCCGGGGAGCTTGATCGTCCACAGCTTCGCGCCGGACTTGGGGTCGTAGCCGTCGACCTCGGCGTTGCCGCTCTTGGCGTACACCTTGTCGGTGAGCCAGGAGCCGACGGTGGTGACGCTGCTGTCGTCGTCCTTCACGGCGGGCGCGGGGATCTGGAACAGCACCGTGGAACTCGTGTTGGACGGGACCTTCTCCTTGCCGGTGGAGCCGGTGGTCTTGCCGTCGTCCTTGCCGTCCTTGCCGCCGATGCCGCCGCTCGAACCGGAGGAGTTGTTCTTGCTGTCGTCCTTGCCGGACGAGCTCGCGTACCAGACACCGCCGCCGATGATCAGTGCGACGGCCGCCACGGCCGCCACGATGATGACCACCTGGCTGTTGAACTTCCGCCCGCCGCCTCCCCCTTGGGGAGCCTGCGGCTGCATCGGCATGGTCTGCGGCTGGGGGTAGCCGTACGGGGTCTGCTGGCCCGGAGCGCCATACGGCGGCTGCTGGCCCGGAGCACCGTACTGCGGCTGCTGGCCCGGGTAGCCGTAGCCGGGCTGGGCCGGGGGCGGCGGCGTCTGCGGGTAGCCGTACGGCTGCTGGGGCTGGCCCTGCGGCGGGGTCGGCGGGGGCGACTGCGGGGCCGCGGGCGCCTGCGGAGGCGGGGGCGTCTGCGGGTAGCCGTAGCCGGGGCCCTGCGCGGGCGGCGGGGGTGTCGGGGCGCCGAAACCGCCGGGGGGCGGGTCCTGCGGGGCACCGAAACCACCCGGCGGCGGGTCCTGGGGCGCGCCGAAACCGCCCTGCGGGGGCTGGTTCGGCGGTGGCGGGGGCGGCGGCTGACTCATGACGTGTGTACCTCGGATACGAAGGGGCCGAAGGGCCCGGAGCTGTGGTGGGCCCGGAGGATGAAGAACCGGACGGGAGGGAGAAGCAGCGGCAGCGGCAGCGGTCGGCTCACTTGCCGTAGGCCAGCATCAACTTCTCCTTCGCCTCGTCATTGCCCGTCAGCCGGGTGGTGGAGATGTAGAAGCGCCCGTCCACGTAGTCGACCGCCTTCGAGAAGAAACCGTTCTCGATGTCGGCGGTGCCCTGCGGGTTCTGCAGCAGCGTCGTCGTCGTGTGGCTGCTGCCGGTCGTCGGGATCGACACGATCCGGCCGCCGGCGTCGTACGACGGCTCGACGTACGCGATGAGGTTCGTACCGTCCATCTTCAGCGGCATCATCGACTCGTCCAACGGGGACTTGACGCGCCACTTCTCCTTGCCGGTCTCGAGGCTGAACGCGACGACCTCGTTGGCGCCGCTCTTCGCCTCGGTCGGCAGATAGAGGGTGTTGGCGTCGGCGACGGCACCCTGGCAGCCGGTCAGATCGCGGTCGAGGATGGCGTAGCCGCACTCGGGCGCGAACGTGTCCTCGCTCTTGAGCTGCGAACGGACGTCGCCGTTGTTCTTCAGCGTGGTGACGTTGACCGTCTTCTTGTCGTCGTTGGTCATATAGAGGACGACGGGGGCGACGGAGTACGCGCGCTCGACCCGCCAGCCCTTGGGGATCTTCGTGGTCCACTTGGCCTTGCCGGTGACCGGGTCCAGCTCCTGCACCTCGTCGTGCTCGGTGTCGCTGCCGGCCCCGCAGGACGCCACGGACAGCAGCTTGGCACCGCCCGCGAACCCGGCCGGGTAGCAGCTCGAACCGTACTTCGCCTTGTCCCACAGCTTCTTGCCGCTGCTGACGTCGTACGCCGTACCGGACATCGAACGGCCGGCCACCAACGTGTCACCGGCGATGGACAGTTCGAGGGAGAGCGTGCTGTCGAAGAGCGCGCCGTCGGCGACCTTCCCGCTCCAGCCCTTGGCGCCGGTGCCGAGGTCGATCTGCTGGAGCTGGTTGCACTTGGCGCTGTCACTGGAACCGCTCATGTACGCCACGACGACCTTGTCGTCCGACGTCTTCTGCGGAGTGGCCGCGCAGATCTTCTGCGGGAAGGTGATCGCGTCCCAAGTGGGCTTTCCGTCCCCGACGTTGTACGCGAAGACCTGCTTGTACGCCGCCTTCACCGCGGCCTTGTCGGTGATCCACAGACCGGGGGCGTCGGCACCGGAACCGGGCGCGTCCGGCGCCTCCTTGTACCAGAGCACCTTCGCCTCACCGGCCTGGCGGCCCTCGTTGAGGTTCTGCGGGTCCTCACCGCCGTTGCCGCTGCCGTCACCGGGGTTGACCGGATCGTCCGAGGCAGAAGCCTTCGGGCTCGGGCTGTGGCTCTTCTCGGCGCTGGACTTCTTGCCGTCGTCACTCCCGCTGCCGACGGCCCATACGGTGCCGCCGACCACGAGCAGCGCGGCCACGGCGGCGCCGATGACCACGGCGGGCTTGCCCTTGAAGGGGTTCTTGGAACCACCGCCGGGCCCACCGGGCGGCGGGGTGCCGGGCGCTCCCGGGTACTGCGCCTGGGGCGGATATCCGTAACCCGGCTGCGGCTGCCCGTAGGGACCGGGCTGACCGTACGGCCCCGGCTGCGGCGGCTGTTGCGGCTGCGCGTACGGGCCCGGCTGGGCGTAGGGGCCCGGCTGCTGGGGGTATCCGTAACCGGGCTCCGGCTGCGGCTGCGATTGCGGAGGACCGGCGGGCGGAGCCTGCGGGGGCGCGGGCGCCTGGGGCGGCTGCGCGGGCGGAGGGGGCGTGCCCTGGGGCGCGTGGGGCGAGTTGGGGGGCGCGCCCTGCGACCGCGGGTCCTGCGGTGCGTTGGGGGGCGCGCCGAATCCGCCTTGCGCCCGCGGGTCCTGCGGCGCGCCGAAACCCCCCGCCGGCGGCTGATCCTGTGGTGCTCCGAAGCCGCCCTGCGGCGGCTGATTGGGCGGCTGACTCATCAGCGGCTCCCCCTCTTCACTGATGTGGCGCCCCACCGGCGGCGCTGGATTCGCGCCACGGCCGGTGGTTCTCAGACTGTTCTCAGACGGCTCTTTCTATCACTCTGGCGCACAGGAACAGGGGGTCGGCCCTTTCCCTGTTCCCAAGGGAGAACCGGCCCGTGATGCCGTCGTTACGCGCCTTCACGCGCCCTTCACCCCACGCGCCGCCGCACGTTCAGCGCTGTGCGCGGCACGTTCGTTGGGCGTGCACGGCTCGCACGTGGGACGTACCGCGGCTCGCACGTGGGACGTACCGCGGCTCGCACGTGGGACGTACCGCGGCTCGCACGTGGGGCGTGCGCGCCGTACTGGTGGGCGTGCGCGCCCTGTTCGTGGGGCGCGAGGTGGGCGTGTGGCGCCGTCGCAGGGCGCGGGCGTGGCGTGACTTGAGTGACATACGCGTGTGGCTTGCGCGCCGTGCACGTATGGCTTGCGCAGGGCGCGCGTTGACTCCAGAGGGCGCGTTTCCCACGTACGAGCTCATCCACGCGCCGTGCACCCAGTGACTGACGCGCCGCCCAACTCCCGTGCGCCGCCCGCCTGGTGACGGGCGCCTACGCGCCGCCACCCAACTGCGCGCCGCCCGCCTCGCTTACGCGTCCTCCGCGAGCTCCAGCCAGCGCATCTCCAGCTCCTCGCGCTCCCCGGCCAACTCGCGCAACTCGGTGTCGAGTTTGGCGACCCGGGCGAAGTCGGTGGCGTTGTCGGCGATTTGGTCGTGCAGCTTGGTCTCCTTCTCGGAGATCTTGTCCAGCTGCCGTTCGATCTTCTGGAGCTCCTTCTTGGCGGCGCGGGCGTCGGCGGCGGACGCGGCCTTGGCGGGCGCGGGCGCGGCGGCGAGTACGGCGGCCGCGGCGACCTCCTCCATGCGCTTGCGCCGCTCCAGGTACTCGTCGATGCCGCGCGGCAGCATGCGCAGGGTGCCGTCGCCGAGCAGCGCGAACACGTTGTCCGTCGTGCGCTCGATGAAGAACCGGTCGTGGGAGATCACGATCATCGAGCCGGGCCACCCGTCGAGCAGGTCTTCCAGCTGGGTGAGGGTCTCGATGTCGAGGTCGTTGGTGGGCTCGTCGAGGAAGAGGACGTTGGGCTCGTCCATCAGCAGGCGCAGCAACTGGAGGCGCCGCCGCTCACCACCGCTCAGGTCCCCCACAGGCGTCCACTGCTTCTCCTTGTTGAAGCCGAACGTCTCGCAGAGCTGCCCCGCGGTCAGTTCGCGCCCCGTGCCGAGGTCGACGCGGTCGCGGACGGCCTGGACGGCCTGAAGCACGCGCCAGGTCGGGTCGAGCTCGGCGACTTCCTGGGAGAGGTAGGCGAGCTTGACGGTCTTGCCGGTGGAGATGCGCCCGGCGACCGGCTGCTGCTCGCCCTCGCTGCGGGCGGCCTCGGCCATGGCGCGCAGGAGGGAGGTCTTGCCGGCGCCGTTCACGCCCACGAGTCCGACGCGGTCGCCGGGGCCGAGCTGCCAGGTGAGGTGCTTGAGCAGGACCTTCGGGCCCGCCTGCACGGTCACGTCTTCGAGATCGAACACGGTCTTGCCGAGCCGTGAGCTGGCGAACTTCATCAGCTCGCTCTTGTCGCGGGGCGGCGGCACATCCGCGATGAGTTCGTTGGCGGCCTCGACGCGGAAGCGCGGCTTGGAGGTACGGGCGGGGGCGCCGCGCCGCAGCCAGGCCAGCTCCTTGCGCACGAGGTTCTGCCGCTTGACTTCCTCCGTGGCGGCGATGCGCTCCCGCTCGGCGCGCGCGAAGACGTAGTCGGAGTACCCGCCCTCGTACTCGTACACCGCGCCCTTCTGCACGTCCCACATGCGGGTGCAGACCTGGTCGAGGAACCACCGGTCGTGGGTGACGCACACCAGCGCGGAGCGGCGCTCGCGCAGATGCTGGGCGAGCCAGGCGATGCCCTCCACGTCCAGGTGGTTGGTGGGCTCGTCGAGGATGATCAGGTCCTGCTCCTCGATGAGCAGCTTGGCGAGCGCGATACGGCGGCGCTCACCGCCGGAGAGCGGACCGATGACGGTGTCGAGCCCCTGCGGGAACCCCGGCAGATCGAGCCCGCCGAACAAGCCCGTCAGTACGTCCCTGATCTTGGCGTTGCCCGCCCACTCGTGGTCGGCCATGTCGCGGATGACCTCGTGGCGGACGGTGGCCGTGGGGTCGAGGGAGTCATGCTGCGTCAGTACCCCCAGGTGCAGGCCGCCGGAGTGCGTGACGCGGCCGGTGTCGGCCTCCTCCAGCTTGGCGAGCATCCGGATGAGCGTCGTCTTGCCGTCGCCGTTCCGGCCGACCACGCCGATGCGGTCACCCTCGCTGACGCCGAGGGAGACTCCGTCGAGCAGGGCACGGGTGCCGTACACCTTGCTGACGGACTCGACATTGACCAGGTTGACGGCCATTTCTCTCCTGACGAGGGGGACGATCGACCCTCAAGGGTAGTCCGCGCGCTACACGAGCCGAGCCGCGAGGTTTTTCGCCCCCGCCGCCCCTACCCGTCCCATCCCGTCCCTGGGGGCTGCGCCCCCAGACCCCCCTCAAGATTGCGCCGTTCCCCGCGCCCCTGAACGTCGGCTGCGGGTGGGTGGGGGCCGGTCGCGCAGTTCCCCGCGCCCCTAAAAGACAAAGGACAAAAGACCGGAGGCGGGCCGGAGGCGGGAAGGGAGCGGGCCGGCGGTGGGCAGGGAACGGGCCGGAGGCGGGCAGGGAGCAGGCCGGGGGTGGGCCGGGCTGGGCAAGGAGCGGGCCGGAGGCGGGCCGGGGGTGGGGCGGGTCGGGGGCGGGTCGGGGGCGGGTCGGGGGTGGGCCGGGGTGGGCAAGGAGCGGGCCGGAGGCGGGCCGGGGGTGGAGCGGGCCGGCGGTGGGCCGGAGGCGGGTCGGGGGCGACGGGGCGCAGCCCCGAGCCGTTAGGGGCGCGGGGAACTGCGCGACCAGCCCCCACCCACCCGCGGCCAAAGAACCCACCCCGGGGTCTGGGGCGGAGCCCCAGGGCGGCGGCGGGGGCGAACCCCAAGGCCCGCACCCCCGCCGGCCAGGCGCTACGCGCCGTTGCCCGAAAGCCGCTGCCTCGGGATCAGCGCGGACGCCGGAGCCAGGGACCGCCCCTGACCCTGTACGCCTCCTTCGGCGACCGCACGGTCATGCACCGGCATGTCGTCACGGAGCAGCTGCTCGGGGATGAGCACCGCCGCGGTGACGCCACCGTTCGGCGACTGCCTCAGCTCCACCCGCAGGCCCTGCCGCTCGGCCAGCCGGTTCACCACGAAGAGACCGATCTGCTTGGCGTCGAGCAGGTCGACCTTCTGCGCCTGGATCTTCCGGTTGGCGTCGGCCATGGCCTCCTCGTTCATACCGAAACCGCTGTCCTCGACCTCGATGAGGACACCGTCCCGCATCCGCGCGGCCCGCAGCTGCACCTTGGTGCTGGGCGGCGAGAAGGCGGCGGCGTTCTCGACGAGCTCGGCGAGGAGGTGGATCACGTCGGCGACCGAACCGCCGGCCACCGAGACCCGCGGTACGGCCCAGATCTGGACCCGTGTCGCGTCCTCGATCTCCGCGACGGCGGCGCGCAGCACGTCCGCGAGGGGGATCGGGGTGCGCCAGCTACGCCCGGGCGCGATGCCGGAGAGGATGAGGAGGCTCTCGGAGTGGCGGCGCATACGGGTGGCGAGGTAGTCGACCCGGTAGAGGTCCTGGAGTTCGAGAACGTCCTGCTGGCGCTGCTCCATCGTCGAGAGCAGGTCCAGCTGGCGGTGGAGCAGCACCTGGCTGCGGCGCGCGAGGCTGACGTACACGCCGGAGATCCCGCTCAGCAGTTCGGCGCGCTCGGACGCGGCCTTGAGCGCGGCCCGCTGCACGGCGGTCAGGGCGGTACCCACCTGTGCCAGTTCGTCGCCCACCAGTCGCCGCATGGGCGCCTCGAGGTCGATGTCGACGCCCTGCCCGGCATGCAGCCGCCGCATGGCCTGCGGCAGCCGCCGTCCGGCCACCTCCAGCGCGGAGTTCCGCAGATCCAGCAGTTCCACGATCAGCCCGCGGCCGACGAGCACGGACACCAGCAGCGACAGCAGCACACCGACGAGGCCGAGCACCACCGCGACGCCGGACGCGCCGAGCGTGTCCCAGCCGAACGGGTTCGCCTTCGCGGCGGCCGCGGTCCCGGCCCCCGCCTCGGCCTTGGTCAGGCCCTTCAGCACGGCCGAGGAGGAGCCGTCCCAGCCCGTGACGAGACCCGCGGACACGGCGGAGGCCCCCGGCCCGGCGCTGCGTACACGGTTCTCGACGGCCTGGAGCCGCGTGTAACTGTCGCTCTCCAGGACGGAGTTGTACGCCGCCCGGTGCTCGCTCTTCAGATCGGCGACCGCGGGCTTCAGCAGCGACCGCTGCGTGGCGACGGCCCCGGCGAACAGCGCGTACTGGTTCGTGGTCAGCGTCCCGGTCCCCCGCCCGGCGGCCAGCAGGGCCTGCTCCTGGGAGACGGCCTCGCGGGCGCGGGAGAGTTCGAGGACGACGCGGGCCTCGCTGGTCGCGTCGGTGTTCTGGTCGCCGGTGAGCGCACCGGTGACGGAGAAGCCGTGCTCGATGATCGCGGAGTACTTCGTGAACGCGTCGGAGGGTGCCGCGCCCTTCACGCCGACCTCGGTACGCAGGGTCGGAAGGCCGCCCGCGTCGCTCTGGAGGCGGGTGATGCGGGCGGGCAGTCCGGTGTCCAGCAGCGCGGCGTCGGAGCTGGACGCGTTGACGCCGTCGAGGAGCGCGGAGGCGGCCTTGTCGGTGGCGGTCCGCGCGGTCTTCAGGGCGGCGAGGCCGCTGCCGCTCGGCGCGGCCACGTACCGCAGGGTGGCGGACCGCTCGCCCTGCAGGGCGGTGACGAAGTCGCCGACGGGGGCGAGGAGTTCGGAGTTGACGTCCTTGGCCGTCTCCAGGGCGCCGATGCTGGAGGCCGTGGTCACGGCGGCGAAGCCCCACAGCGCCATGAGGGACACGATGGGCAGCATGAGCAGGGCGACGATCTTCGCGCGAACCGATCTGGGACGCAGCCGGGCGGGCGTGCGGGGGACACGCATGGGGGGACCTCGTTCAGTGAGGGAGTTGCGGAGAAGGAGTTACGGGGGGAGGACGTACGCACGGCACGGGCGGCACGGGCGGCCGTAACAGCTGCCGGCGGGACGTGGACGGCCGTAACGGCGGCCGCAGGGACGTAAACGACCGGAACGGCGGGCTCAAGGCCGTAATAAGAAGAGAGGAAGTGAACGCACGAGGCCACCTGGGGGAAGTCGTACGACTCAGGCCGTGGAGAGCTCGACCTGACGCAGCAGTTCGACGGCGGCGGCCGACTCGTCCCGCTTCCCGGTCGGGGACAGCGCGACGTACGCGGAGGTCAGGAAGAGGAACGAGCCGAGCACCACGGCGAGCGGGAAGATGAACTCGGTGGCCGTGGCCCCGGACAGCGACGCGCTGCTGGGCGCGAGGCTGATGCTGACGGCCCACATGCCGGTGTAGTGCATGCTGACGACCGCGAGGCCCATGACGAGCGCGGCCGCGGTGGCGAGGATCGGCCCGCGCACGATGAGGGTGAGCGTGAGCGCGGCGGTCGCGGCGACGACGGCGATGATGACGGAGGCGATGACGAGGGTGGGGTCGTAGTTGACCTCGCCGTGCAGGTTGAGCGCGGCCATGCCGGTGTAGTGCATGGCGGCGACGCCGACGCCGGTACCGAGCCCGCCGAGCAGCACGGCCCGTACGGGAGACCGTCCGAACCCGGCGGTGAAGACGCCCGCGCCGACGACCGCGATCGACATCAGCAGGCTGAGCACGGTGAGCGGGACGTCGTAACGGATGGGCGTCCCGTCGACCGAGAAGCCCATCATGGCGATGAAGTGCATGGTCCAGATGCCGGACCCGATGGCGATGGAGGCCAGCAGCAGCCAGTTGCGCTTCGAGGCGCCGTCGGCCTCAAGAGCCCTGACCGTGCACCTCAGTCCGAGTGCCGAGCCGACGCAAGCCATCGCGTAGGACAGGACGGGAGTGACCCATCCTGCGCTGAAGTGGTCCATGTGTCCCATGGGGAAGCCCCTCTCGCCGTCGCGCGGGCACGGCCGCGCACACGGAAGTACCGCCGGTAACAAGAGACCGGGGACGGCTGATCATGCCAGCACCGCCTGAGGAGCAGACGGCGCGAAAGGGACCATGGGGGTGATAGATAAGAATTAAATTACGGTGACGTAGGTTACACCTGCGTTGCATATTTATGCAGCGCCGGGCGTCCTCGCCCCGCCCGCTCCACCAGCAGCCACCCGACGAGCGTCATCGCCACGGCCACCGGAGCCGTCACCCGCACCGCGATCAGCATCGCCGTACGGCCTTCCAGGAGCCCCCCGAAGCCGACCATGGACAGCCCGAGCACACCGAAGAGGCAGAGGGCGACACCGGCCGCCGCAACAGGGCCCGCGGCAGCAGGGCCCGCGCCACCGGAGGAGACGTCCGGGGATACCTCCGGAGATACCTCCGTGGATACCTCCGGGGATACCTTCACTTTCCCTCTCGCAGAAGGCCGTTCGAACCGCCGGAACACCGCGACGAGCACCCCCGTGACCACCATCGCCGCCGCGATCCGCAGCGGCACCTGCGCCCACCAGCCCCCCGTCGCGGGCTCCGGCAGCCGCGCCCCCGCGGCGAGCAGCACCCCGTACACGCCGAGCATCGCCGTGAGGTGCCACAGGAAGGCCGTCATGGACACACCGTTGGCGGCGACGACGGTCCGCCACACCCGCGGCCGGCGCAGCCACCGCCCCGCGGGCTCCCGCAGCAGCTCCACCGCGCCGACCAGCCACAGCCCGTGGCACAGCAGCGCGAAGGTCGGCGGTGCCATGTTGGAGATCTTCTCGCCGGGCATCCCGACCATCGACAGCGGATACGGCCCGTACGCCACCAGCAGCGCGGCCCCCGCGAGTCCGGCGCCCGCGAGGACGTACGGCCGCCCCAGCCGCCCGTCCGCGCGCAGGAATCCGAGCTGGTGGACCGCGAGCCAGACGAAGGCGAAGTTGAGGAACTCGACGTACGGCACCCCGAACGCGAACCGGAGCACGTCCACGGACGCGGCCGCCGCCACCAGCCCGCCGAACGCGCCCCAGCCGTACCGCTCGTGCAGCCGCAGCAACGGCGGCGTGAAGGCCACCATCGCCAGATAGATCCCTATGAACCACAACGGCTGCGCCACCAGGCGAAGCGACACGTCCAGCAATCCGCCGCCCTCACCCGCGAGTTGCAGCGCGAGAGCGCCCGCGCCCCACACCCCGATGAACACGACGGTCGGCCGCAGCAGCCGCTGCAACCGGGCGCGCAGGAACACGGAGTAGACCGGGGAACCCTCCGACCGCCTCCGCAGCGAGCGGTACGACAGCGCGTGCGAGAAGCCGCCCACGAAGAAGAACACCGGCATGATCTGCAGCACCCAGGTGAGCAGTTGGAGCCCCGGCTCCACCGCGAGCAGATTGCCGACCTCGGCCCGCCCGTCGTCCCCGACGGTCACGGCGGCCATCAGCCAGTGCCCGAGCACCACCGTGCCGAGCGAGGCGACCCGCAGCAGGTCGATGTACTTGTCGCGCGAGGCGGGTGTGGCCTCGGCGAGCTCATGAGCGCTTGATCCCATACGAGTACGGTCGCGCCGCACGCCCGGCAGGCGGCAGCGCTCTCGTACTCAACTGGCGTCTGAGTACGTGCTGTACGAGCCCGTACGGCACGCACGAGCCCATACGAGCCCGTACGAGACATACAAGCATGTACGAGACATACGCGCCGTACAAGAACGCCGGCGCCGTCAGAGGACGGTCGCGCCGGGCGCGGGGCTCTCGGTGACCCGTACCGAACGGCAGGTGCCCGAGGTGAGCAGCGCCTCGGCGACCGTGTGCGCGGACTCCGCGTCCGGCGCGAGGAAGGCGGTGGTCGGGCCCGAGCCGGAGACGAGCGCGGCGAGGGCGCCGGCCGCGCGGCCCGCGGCGAGGGTGTCGGCGAGGGCCGGGAAGAGGGAGAGGGCGGCGGGCTGGAGATCGTTGGAGACGGCGCGTGCGAGGGCCCCGGCATCCCCCTTGGCCAGGGCGTCGAGCAGCTCCTGCGAGGCGACCGGCTCGGGGATCCGGACCCCCTCGTTCATCCGGTCGAACTCCCGGAAGACCGCGGGGGTCGAAAGCCCCCGCTCGGCCATCGCGAAGACCCAGTGGAAGGTGCCGCCGACCTCCAGCGTGCGCAGCTGCTCGCCCCGCCCGACGCCGAGCGCCGCCCCGCCCACCAGGCTGAACGGCACGTCGCTGCCCAACTCGGCACAGATGTCGAGGAGTTCCTCGCGCGAGGCCCGCGTACCCCACAGGGCGTCGCAGGCGAGCAGCGCACCGGCTCCGTCCGCACTGCCGCCGGCCATGCCGCCGGCGACGGGGATGTCCTTGGCGATGTGGATGTGGACGGCGGGGTCGAGGTCGTACCGCCGGGCGAGTTCGAGGGCCGCGCGGGCCGCGAGGTTCGTACGGTCCAGGGGCACCTGCGCGGCGTCCGGCCCCGCGCAGGTGATGCGCAGCTCGTCCGCCGGTGTGACCGTCACCTCGTCGTACAGGCCGACGGCGAGGAAGACATTGGCCAGGTCGTGGAAGCCGTCGGGGCGGGCGCCGCCCACCGCGAGCTGGACGTTGACCTTGGCAGGGACGCGGACCGTCACCGTCACGGCTGGCTTGACTCCTTGTTCTCGGCCTTGTTCTCGGCCGTGTTCTCGACCTTGTTCTCGGCGATACGGGCGAACTCTTCCACCGTGAGCGACTCCCCGCGGGCCTGTGGCGAGACACCGGCGGCGACGAGCGCGACCTCGGCGGCCGCGGCGGATCCCGCCCACCCGGCGAGGGCGGCGCGCAGCGTCTTCCGCCGCTGGGCGAAGGCGGCGTCGACCACGGCGAACACCTCGCGCTTCGTCGCCGTCGTCTTGAGGGGCTCGGCGCGCCGGGTGAGCGCCACCAGCCCGCTGTCGACGTTGGGCGCCGGCCAGAACACGTTCCGCCCGATGGAACCGGCCCGCTTCACGTCGGCGTACCAGTTCGCCTTTACGGAAGGGACGCCGTACACCTTCGAGCCGGGCGGGGCCGCGAGCCGGTCCGCGACCTCCGCCTGCACCATCACCAGCGTGCGCTCGATGGTCGGGAAGGTGTCGAGCATGTGCAGCAGGACGGGTACGGCGACGTTGTACGGGAGGTTGGCGACGAGTGCGGTGGGGGCGGGGCCGGGCAGATCCCGCACCTGCATCGCGTCGGAGTGCACGAGCGCGAACCGCTCCGCGCGCTGCGGCATGCGGGCGGCGATGGTCGACGGCAGCGCTCCGGCGAGCACGTCGTCGATCTCCACCGCCGTGACCCGGTCGGCGACCTCCAGCAGAGCCAGGGTCAGGGAGCCGAGGCCGGGGCCCACCTCCACGACCACGTCGTCGGGCCGCACCTGCGCGGTCCGCACGATGCGGCGCACCGTGTTCGCGTCGATGACGAAGTTCTGGCCGCGCTGCTTGGTGGGCCGCACGCCGAGCACATCCGCGAGCTCGCGGATGTCGGCGGGGCCCAGGAGGGCGTCGGGGGTGGGGCTGGTCACGGACCAAGGGTACGGGTGCGGTGGGCCGGCGGATGTTTTCGCCCCCGCCGCCCCTACCCGTCCCATCCCTTCCTGGGGGCTCCGCCCCCAGACCCCCAAAAGATTGCGCAGTTCCCCGCGCCCCTGAAAAACGGGGGTGGTTCGCCGGGTGCGGGTGGGTGGGGGCTGGTCGCGCAGTTCCCCGCGCCCCTAAACAACCGCCGGCCCGCCCCGGGTGCTTTTAAGGGGCGCGGGGAACTGCGCGACCAGCCCCCACCGTCCCGCAGCCGACACACAACCGAACGGGGTCGAAGGGGCGGAGCCCCTGGGGATGGGACGGGTAGGGGCGGCGGGGGCGGAAAACCCCCCTCAGCCGTGCAGCCGCATCCCGCAATGCGGCCAAGGGCTCGCCCCCCGCCGCACGTACAACTTCTTCGCCCGGAACGTCTGCTCGGCGGCAGGCGCGTCCTGGGGCCGCCCGGACCCCCCAAGGGCATGCCACGTCCGGCTGTCGAACTGGTAGAGGCCCCCGTACGTGCCGGACGGATCCACGGCCCCAGGACGCCCCCCGGACTCGCACGCCGCAAGACCGGACCAGTTCAATTGATCGGCCCCGGCGACGGACGTCGGATGGGGCTTCGTACCGACCTTCACCAGCTGGGCCCGCGGCTGACGCACCATCTCGGACTTGATCCGCCGGGGCCGCTGCTTGACCCCGTTGACGGTCCGCAGCGAGTACGTGACCCGCCGGGCCCCCAGCTGCCCGGCCCGCTCCACGACCTCGATGCCCTTGAACAGCGAGGGATCCAGCGTCCGCTCCACCTCGAACGGAATCACCTCCTCGCGGACCTCCTTGGTCCCGATGACCCGCATGACGGTGACCGTCTGCCCGTCACGCGGAAAACTCCCCGGCGCGACGGACGTCGTGTCCTGCCCGCGCAGGGTGATCCCGGCCTCCTCGACGGCCTCCCGCACACTCGCCGCGTTCGTACGGATCGTGCGCGCCCGCCCGTCCGCCATGATCGTCACCGTGCGCTCGGTACGCACATCGAGCGCGAGGCCCTCACGCCCGATGCGCTGGGAGCGCGAAGTCGACAGGTACGCGCCCTCCGCGCGCACCCCCAGTTGCCTGAGCGCCCCGTCCACGGTGTGTGCCGTCGTCCACACCTTGCGCCGGTGCCCGTCGAGGGTGAGGTGCACGGGGCGCCCGTAGTGAACCGCGACCTCATCGCCGCTGGCGAGCGCCGTGCCGGGGGCGGGCGCCACCACGTCGTGCGCCCCCACCCGCACGCCCTCGTCGGCGAGCAGCTCGGTCACGTCGTCGGCGAAGGTGTGCAGAGTGCGCGGCTTCCCGTCGACGCTGAGCTCGATCGCCTTGTCGTTGGCGACGAACGCGGAGGTGCCGCCGGCCAGGAACGCCACGACCAGCGCCTGCGGGAGGAGCCGCCGCAGCGGGTCGGGGCGCTCGGTGCCGCGTTTGCGCCGAGCCCCGCGCCGGGCGGCGGCGCGACCGCCGGGCGTGGGCGCCCCAGGCACCGGCGCACCATGCTCCTCGCGCGCCCCTCCCGGCGTTCCGTACGCCTCGTACGCCTCGTACGCCTCGTACGCCTCGTACGCCTCGTAGGCCCCCTCCGCCCCCTCCGCCTGCCGCGGAAGCCCCCGCTCGGGCCCGGGCTCCGTCGGGACCTCGGGCTCGAGCTCCGGCGCGCGCGCCTCGTACGCGGGCTGGTACGTGTCCGGGTAGCCATGGCCGCTCGGCGGCGCATAGGCCTCGTTGGGCTCGTAGTCCTCGTAGTCCTCGTACGACGTTCCCGTCGCACCAGTTCCACCAGTTCCACTAGCAACACCAGCGACACCAGTCGGTCCATACGTCTCGTACTGCGAGCTGCTCACGACGACACGCTCCAGGGTTTCCGGAGGAGAAAGAGGGGTGCCCGAAGGGCTCGGTCAGGGTGGTGGTGGGAGACGGGAGGGAGACCAGAACCTAGCGGAGCGGTCGTCACTCTCCAAAGCAACACGGCTACGCTGTGTCGCGACACTCCCCTGAGGTGCGCCCCCGGAAATCCCCCGGAACCGTTATGCGTCAGTAATCGAATGCGCGCGCGGTGTTCGCTGCGATCGAGGTCGCCAGCGCGTCCTCATCGATGCCCCGTACAGCTGCCATGGCGCGAACCGTGACCGGAATGAGATACGGGGCGTTAGGCCGTCCGCGGTACGGGGCGGGGGTCAGGAAGGGCGCGTCGGTCTCGACGAGGACGAGTTCCAGGGGCGCGACGGCGAGCGCGTCGCGCAGTGGCTGGGCGTTCTTGAAGGTCATGTTGCCGGCGAAGGACACGAAGTAGCCGGCCTCGGCGCAGAGCTCGGCCATCGCGGCGTCCCCGGAGTAGCAGTGGAAGACCGTCCGCTCGGGGGCGCCCTCTTCCTTGAGAACGCGCAGCACATCGGTGTGGGCGTCGCGGTCGTGGATGACCAGGGCCTTGCCGTGCCGCTTGGCGATCTCGATGTGGGCGCGGAAGGACCGTTCCTGCGCGGCCTTGCCCTCGGGGCCCGTACGGAAGTAGTCGAGCCCGGTCTCGCCGACGCCCTTGACGTGCGGGAGGGCGGCGAGGCGGTCGATCTCCGCGAGCGCCTCGTCCAGGGCGGCGTCCCCGCCCGGCTGCCGCGCGCCCTGCCGGGACCAGCCGTCGGGGTCGCCGTGCACGATGCGGGGGGCTTCGTTGGGGTGCAGCGCGACC
Source organism: Streptomyces sp. NBC_00775 (assembly GCF_036347135.1). NCBI lineage: Bacteria > Bacillati > Actinomycetota > Actinomycetes > Kitasatosporales > Streptomycetaceae > Streptomyces > Streptomyces sp. NBC_00775. Next base: position 6,337,018 of record NZ_CP108938.1, on the reverse strand, counting down.
GTCGCGTGGACGGCGTCGTACTCGGCCGCCGTCTCGGCCGCCCAGCGCGAGCCCTTCACGTCGCAGCCGACCTGGACGACCGTCGTCACCCCGACCGACGCGGCCTTGGCGAGGCCCTCCTCGACCGTGCCCGACTGCATGTCGAGATGGGTGTGCGAGTCGGCGACGGGCACGCGCAGGGGCTCGGGCAGGGGCGGGGCTTCGGTCTTCTCGGAGGGCATGCCCCGATCCTACGAAAGGGGCATGCCACGCCTCACCCGAGTTACCTCACCGGACCTTGCGGCGCCTCACCGGAGCAGGCACCCCACCTGAGCAGGCGCCTCACCGCAGGAAGGCGGTCATCCCGCCTTGCGGTGGTGGAACGGATGCAGCAGATCCGAGAGGTGCCAGTGGTGCGGCTCCCTGGGCTCGGCCCGGGGCTCCGCGAGGGCCTCCTCGGACGGGCGGGACGGCACCGGACGGGGGGTGCGGTGCATGGAGTCGAGGACGGAGGACACCTGGCCGGCGCGCATGATGCGCACCACATGGCTGTCGCAGTTCAGGCAGCTGGGCCGACTCAGCGGCGACGGCACGACCTGGCCGTTCGCCACGTACATCACGAACTCGCTGCCTTCGGCGTCGAGGTGGTGCTCTATCTCGTACGACTGCTCCCAGCCGTGCCCGCAGCGCATGCAGGCGAAGGAATACGACTCATGGACGACGGCGGTCGCCGCGCTGCGATGCCCGGTCTGTCCTGCGATCTCACTCATGCCAGCTCCTCTGTCCGCTGGACAAGCGCCTCCGCCGACGGGATTCCCGCTGAAGCCGACAGCCGAAATCCCACCGAACACCGAAGGTCCGAAACTCCGAAACTCCGAAGGCGAGGGACGGGTGCGTCCCTTCAACCAGTGGACGCTTCTCCCGGCGCGAACGCATCAGGCCTGTCGACTATTGGAGTCGTTTTGGTCTTTCCTTGTCGGAAGGCTCCCGCTACCCGGCCTGAGCTTTGCCTTTCGCCACAGTCCTTTGCTCTTCTATGGGGCGCTTCGTGCGGCGTTCTTTGCCGCGACCACGGCATCGAAGACGTCCCGCTTGGGAATTCCCGCCTCCGCGGCGACGGCGGCGATCGCCTCCTTGCGCCGCTCCCCCGCCTCTTCGCGCACCTGCACTCTGCGCACCAGTTCGGTGGCGTCCAGTTCCTCGGCGCCCTTGTCGGCGGCGCCCTCGACGACGACGGTGATCTCACCGCGTACGCCCTCGGCGGCCCAGGCGGCCAGCTCGCCCAGCGGGCCGCGCTTGACCTCCTCGTACGTCTTCGTCAGCTCGCGGCAGACGGCGGCGCGCCGCTCCGCGCCGAACACCTCGGCCATCGCGGCGAGCGTGTCGTCGAGCCGGTGGGGCGCCTCGAAGTAGACGAGGGTGCGCCGCTCGTCGGCGACGTCGCGCAGGCGCGACAGGCGCTCGCCCGCCTTCCTCGGCAGGAAGCCCTCGAAGCAGAAGCGGTCGACGGGCAGCCCGGACAGCGCGAGCGCGGTGAGCACGGCGGACGGGCCGGGTACGGCGGTGACCTTGATGTCCTTCTCGACGGCGGCCGCGACCAGCCGGTACCCGGGGTCGGAGACGGACGGCATCCCGGCGTCGGTCACCAGCAGCACCCGCGCCCCGCCGGCCAGCGCCTCGACCAGCTCGGGCGTACGGGCCGCCTCGTTGCCCTCGAAGTACGACACGACGCGCCCGGCCGGCTGCACGCCCAGCGCCTGGGTGAGCCGGCGCAGCCGCCGGGTGTCCTCGGCGGCGACGACGTCGGCCACCGCCAGCTCCTGGGCCAGCCGCGGAGGCGCGTCCGCGATATCGCCAATGGGGGTGCCTGCGAGTACGAGAGTTCCCGGCGTTCCTGTCACGGTTCCATCCTCGCAGGGCCCAGGCACGGGACTCCCACAGACGTGTTCCCTACGATGGCGCGGTGACCAGTACCGCGTCCTCCACGGACACCCGGCAGGGCCAGGCCGCCGAAGAGCAGCGGCCGTCGTGGCAGCAGCGGCTGCGCCGCTTCGGATATTCGGCGCCGCCGAGAAGTGATGTGCGCGACCGGCTGGTGCCGCCGTACGCCGAGCCCGGGCCGCGCGTCTGGGCGGCGCTCGGGCTGCGCCACGAGATCGCCGAGCGCGTCACGCGCTGGTCGGGCTGGGGCGGCCCGCTCCTGGTGACGCTGCTGGCCGGGCTGCTGCGGTTCTGGAACCTGGGCAGCCCGAAGGCGGTGATATTCGACGAGACGTACTACGCCAAGGACGCCTGGGCGCTCATCCACCGCGGCTACGAGGTCAACTGGGCGAAGGACGCCAACGACCTGATCCTCCAGGGCAACGGCAACGTGCGGATCCCGAGCGACGCCGCCTATGTCGTGCACCCGCCGGTGGGCAAGTACGTCATCGGGCTCGGCGAGTGGATGTTCGGGTTCAACCCGTTCGGCTGGCGGTTCATGACGGCGGTGCTCGGCACGCTGTCGGTGCTGATGCTGTGCCGGATCGGGCGCCGGCTGTTCCGTTCGACGTTCCTCGGCTGCCTGGCGGGCGCGCTGATGGCGGTGGACGGACTGGCCTTCGTGATGAGCCGCACCTCGCTGCTCGACGGCATCCTGATGTTCTTCGTGCTGGCCGCGTTCGGCTGCCTGGTCATCGACCGCGACAAGGCGCGGGCCCGGCTCGCGGCCGCGCTGCCGTCGGACGAGGACGGGGTCGTACGCCCCGACGCGCACATCGCCGAGACGACCCGTATGGGCTGGCGCCCGTGGCGCTGGACGGCCGGCCTGATGCTCGGCCTGGCCCTCGGCACCAAGTGGAGCGGCCTCTACGTCCTCGCCGCGTTCTGCCTGATGGCGGTCCTGTGGGACGTCGGCTCCCGCCGGGTCGCGGGCGCGCGTCGGCCGCACCTGGCGGTGCTCAAGCACGATCTGGGCTGGGCGTTCCTGGCGACGGTCCCGGTCGCCATCGCGACGTACATCGTCTCGTGGACGGGGTGGATCCTCTCGTCCACCAACGGCTCCGGCGGCTACTTCCGCAACTGGGCGGCGGGCGACGGCAAGAACAGCAACTGGTCCTGGCTGTTCCCCGACTGGTGGCGCAGCCTGTGGCACTACGAGCACGAGGTGTTCGAGTTCCACGTCCACCTCTCCTCGCCGCACACCTACCAGTCGAACCCGTGGAGCTGGATCGTCCTGGGCCGGCCCGTCTCGTACTTCTACGAGTCCCCGGCGCCCGGCAAGGACGGCTGCCCCGCCGACGCCGGCCAGAAGTGCGCCCGCGAGGTCCTGGCCCTCGGCACCCCGCTCCTGTGGTGGGCGGCCTGCTTCGCGATCGCCTACGTGCTGTGGCGCTGGGCGTTCCGCCGCGACTGGCGCGCGGGCGCGATCGCCTGCGGCATCGCGGCCGGCTACCTCCCCTGGTTCCTGTACCAGGAGCGCACGATCTTCTTCTTCTACGCCATCGTCTTCGTGCCCTTCCTCTGCCTGGCCGTCGCGATGATGATCGGCGCGATCCTCGGCCCACCCGGCGCCGGTGAACGCCGCCGTGTCATCGGCGCGGCGGGCGCGGGCGTCCTGGTCCTGCTGATCGTGTGGAACTTCATCTATTTCTGGCCGCTGTACACGGGCACGGCGATCCCGATCGACCAGTGGCGGTCACGGATGTGGCTGGATACCTGGGTCTAGCCGGCGGCACGTGCGCGGGGCAGGGCGGGTCCGGCCGCGTATGCGGCGGCCGGGCTCACTCTCACCCGGCCGGCCGTCCGGCCCCCTCGCCACGCGCACAGACGCCCCCAACGCCCAGCATCCCGACCGGCGTTCATGGATGTGACGGGGTGCGCCTGGGTCTAACAATTCGGAGAACGTCCGCCCCATGAGCCCCATCCGCGCCTACAGTGCGGAGTAGACCAACTTTTCTGAACGCGTTCAGAAGTTCGGGGGAGGGTCCACGGGGAGGGATTCGCGCGATGCGCAAGGGGGCAAAGGCAACTGTCATCGGTGGTGTGTTCGCCGTGATGGTGGGGGGCGCCGGGTACGGCGCGTACAACGTGGTGACCGCGATCAGCGGGGACGGCGGCACGGGTGCGTCCGGGCCCGCGGCGGTGAAGACCGGGCCGCCGAGCAGCGGCGAGATCAAGGAGACCAGCGCCAAGTTCTTCGCGGCGTGGGAGAAGGGCGACGCGGCCGAGGCGGCGGCGTACACCAACTTCGCGTCGAAGGCCGAAGGGCTGCTGGGCGGTTACCGCACCGACGCGCACCTCACCGGCGTGAAGATCACGCCGGGCACGCCGTCCGGGGCGACCGTGCCGTTCTCGGTCAAGGCGACGGTGTCGTACGACGGGAAGAGCAAGCCCTTCTCGTACGACTCCGAACTGACCGTCGTACGCGGGGACACCACCGGCAAGGCGCTGGTCGACTGGAAGCCGTCGGTCGTCCACCCGGAGCTGAAGGACGGGGACACGCTGGTCACGGGCGAGTCGGCGAGTCCGGCGATCGAGGCCGTGGACCGCAACAACGTTGTCCTGACGAAGGAGAAGTACCCGTCGCTCGGGCCCATCCTGGACGCGCTGCGCGAGAAGTACGGCGACACGGCGGGCGGCTCACCCGGCATCGAGCTGGCGATCCGGCACGGGAGCGAGGAGACGGCCGACACGACCCTCGTCACCCTCGCCAAGGGGCAGACGGGCAAGGTCCGTACGACGCTCAGCGCCACCGCGCAGGCCGCCGCGGAGAAGGCGGTCAAGCAGTACTCCGAGTCGTCCGTGGTGGCGGTGAAGCCGAGCACCGGCGAGGTGCTGGCGGTCGCCAACCACCGGGAGGACGGGTTCAACGCGGCGTTCCTCGGCAAGCTCGCGCCCGGCTCCACGATGAAGATCGTCACCGCGGCGATGTTCATCGACAACGGCGTGACCACGATGAACGGCCCCGCGCCCTGCCCGCAGACCGCGACCTGGCAGAGCCAGACCTTCCACAACCTGACGGGCATGGTCCCGAACGAGAACGCCAGCCTCGCCAACAGCTTCATGCGGTCCTGCAACACGGCCTTCGTGAAGCTCATCGACGGCACCGACAAGGCGCCGCTCACCGACGAGTCGCTCACCACCGAGGCGCAGACGCGGTTCGGCCTCGGCCAGGACAACTGGAAGACCGGCATCCCGTCCTTCGACGGCAGCGTCCCCGCCTCCGGCGGCCCGGACCGCGCGGCGAACGCGATCGGCCAGGGCCAGGTCCAGCTGAGCCCGCTGAACATGGCGTCGGTGACGGCGACCGCCATCACCGGCACGTTCCGCCAGCCGGTCATCGTGCCGCTGAAGCTCGACGACCGCGTGCCGGCCCAGGCGAAGGGCCTGCCGGCCAACACCTCCGCGCAGCTCAAGCAGATGATGCGGCTCACCGCGACGAGCGGCACCGCCCAGCGCGTGATGGCCGGGCTCGGCGGTGACATCGGCGCCAAGACCGGCTCCGCCGAGGTCGACGGCCAGTCCAAGTCCAACAGCTGGTTCACCGGCTACCGCAACGACATCGCGGCCGCCGCCATGACCCAGGAGGGCGGCCACGGCGGGGACGCCGCCGGTCCGATCGTCGCAGCTGTGCTACGAACTGGTGGCTGAAGTCACCCCTCACAGGGCGGGACCCTAGGCTGATGCTTCTCGTTGAGCAGTCCGAGCAGCGTGAGGCACGGGGGCATCAGGGGACAGCGGAGGACTTGGAGCTGTGGGCAAGAGAAGGCGCGTCGCCGAGCGACGGAAGACGAAGCAGCCCGCCGTGCTCGGCGGGCTGATCGCCGTGGTCGTCGCCGGCGGGGCGCTCGGCGCCTACAGCCTGTACGGCGGCGGTGCGGCGGCCGACGACCGTACGACGACGACCGCCGACCACAAGGCCGTGAAGACCGGCCCGCTGTCGGCGGCCGAAGTGCGCACCACGGCCGCGGCCTTCCTCACCGCCTGGCAGAGCGGCGACGTCGCGAAGGCGGCCGCCGCCACCGACGACTCGGCCGCCGCGACCACCGCGCTGACCGGCTACGGCAAGGACGCGCACATCACCGGCGTGACCCTGACGAGCGGCAAGCGGTCGGGCACCGCCGTCCCGTTCACCGTCAAGGCCACCGTCACGTACAAGGGCAAGAGCAAGCCGCTCTCGTACGAGTCGAAGCTGACGGTCGTGCGACGTGCCAAGGACGGTGTCGCGCTGGTCGGCTGGAAGTCGTCCGTCGTGCACCCGGACCTCCAGGACGGCGACCGGCTCGTCACGGGCGCGTCGGGCACGCCCCCGGTCACCGCCCTCGACCGGAACGGCGGGGAGCTGACCACCGCCAAATACCCCTCCCTGGGCACGGTCCTCGACGGACTGCGCGAGAAGTACGGCAAGACGGCCGGCGGCAAGGCGGGCATCGAGCTGCGCGTGGTCCGCAAGGCCGCGAAGAAGGGCACCCAGAAGACCCCCGACAAGACCCTGCTGACGCTCAGCGAGGGCACCCCGGGGACCGTGAAGACGACCCTCAGCCCGACCCTCCAGGCGGACGCCGAGCAGCAGGTGGCCGCCAAGGCGAAGGCGTCGGTGGTCCTGATGCGCCCCTCGACCGGTGAGATCCTCGCCGTCGCGAACAGCAGCCACGGCTTCAACACCGCCTTCCAGGGCTCCCTCGCCCCCGGCTCCACGATGAAGGTCATCACCGCCTCGCTGCTCTTCGACAAGGGCCTGGCCTCCGCCGACAAGGCGCACCCGTGCCCCAAGACGGCGACGTACGGCGGCTGGAAGTTCCACAACGACGACGACTTCCAGATCAAGAACGGCACGTTCAAGCTGAGCTTCGCGCGGTCCTGCAACACGGCCTTCATCACGCAGGCGAAGAAGCTGGAGAACGACGACCTGACCAAGCAGGCCCAGCAGGTCTTCGGGCTGAGCATGAACAACTGGGCCATCGGCGTCCCGACCTTCGACGGCTCGGTGCCGGTGCAGAGCGCCGCACAGATGGCGGCGTCCCTGATGGGCCAGGGCGGCGTCCGCATGAACCCGCTGAACATGGCGTCGGTCGCCTCCACGGTCCAGGCGGGCACCTTCCACCAGCCCTACCTGGTGTCCCCGACGGTCGACCACCGCACGCTGGCCACGGCGTCCCGCACCATGTCCGCGTCCACGCTCTCCCAGCTCCGCGAAGTCATGCAGTACACAGCGGCGTACGGCACCGCCGCCGAGGCCATGTCCGGGCTCGGCCCCAATTACGGCGCCAAGACGGGCTCAGCCGAGGTCGACGGCCAGGACAAGCCGAACGGCTGGTTCACGGCCTGGAAGGGCGACCTCGCGGCTGCGGGCGTCGTGCAGCAGGGCGGCCACGGGGGCGACACGGCGGGGCCGATCGTGGCGGCGCTGCTGAGGGCGGGGAGCTAGTCCGGGAGTTGGGCCGGGAGCCAGGCAAGAAGTTGGGCGGGGAGTTGGGCTCGGGGGCGATGTCAGTGGGGAACATCGTCAACGACCCCCCGACCCCCTTCCCCCGGTACGCGGCATCCCTCGTCAACGCCCCGCTGTGGCGCTTCTGGTGGGACTATGAACTCGGTCGCGTGCCTCGTACACCGACCGCTAGCGTGCCGTTCATGACCGCCACCGAGTCGAACGCCGCCGAAGAACACTCCCCCGCCAAGAACGCCAACACCGAGAACGCCACTACCGAGAACGCGGCCCACCCCCGTTTCGCCCAAGCCCTCCAAGAGCTGGGCCTCGACGAGGTCACCGGGCGTATCCGCCGCTTCCCCGACGCGACCCGCACCGCCGCCGAGGCCGCCGCCGCGATCGGCTGTGAGCTGAGCCAGATCTGCAAGTCGCTGATCTTCGCGGCGGACGGGGTGCCGGTGCTGGTCCTGATGGACGGCGCGTCACGGGTCGACGTGGAGCTCGTACGGCGGGAGCTGGGCGCCGAGAAGGTGACGCGGGCCAAGGTGGACCTGGTGCGGGAGACGACGGGGTACGCGATCGGTGGCGTACCGCCCTTCGGACACCGCACCAGAACCCGTGTCCTGGCGGACCGTTCGCTGCTCGACCACGACACGGTGTGGGCCGCGGCGGGCACACCGCACGCCGTCTTCCCGATGGACCCGAAGAGCCTGATCGCCCACGCCGGCGGCACCCTGGTGGACGTGCGCGAGCGAACGGCGTGACGCCGCTCGTCACCGCGGCGGTGCTGCTCGCCGCGGTCACCCACGCCAGCTGGAACGCGCTCGCGCACCGCATCGACGACAAGCTGGTCGGCTTCACCCTGATCGCGGGCGGCGGCACGCTGATCGGCCTCGCCATGGTGCCGTTCGTGGCGGTCCCGGCGTCCGGGGCCTGGCCGTACCTCATGGTGTCGGCCGTGATCCATGTCGCGTACTACGTCCTGCTGATGCGCTCGTTCCGGCTCGGCGACTTCGGGCAGGCGTATCCGATCGCCCGCGGGACCGCTCCGCTGGTCGTCACGGCGCTGGCGGCGGTCTTCGCGCACGAGGTGCCCGACGGGTGGGCGGCGTCCGGGATCGCGCTGTCCTGCGCGGGGCTGACGGGCGTCGCGCTGTGGGGGCTGCGCGGGCAGCGCCCCCACTGGGCCGCGATCGGAGCGGCGTTGGCGACCGGCGTATCGATCGCCGCGTACACCGTGGTGGACGGTCTGGGCGTACGCGCGTCCGGCTCCGCCCTCGGCTACATCGCCTGGCTGATGGCCATCGAGGGTGTGGCGATCCCGGTGTACGCGGGGTACCGCTGGCGCCGCGAGTTCGTGTCGGTCCTACGGCCGTACGCCGCCGTCGGCCTCCTCGGCGCGGCGCTCTCCGTGTCGGCGTACGGGCTGGTCCTGTGGGCCCAGACGCGGGCCGAACTGGCACCGATCGCCGCCCTGCGCGAGTCCTCGATCATCGTCGGCGCGGCCATCGGGGCGGTCTTCTTCAAGGAACGGTTCGGGGCGCCGCGGATCGCGGCGGCGGGGCTGCTGGTGGTGGGGATCGGGCTGATGCTGCACGCGGGTTAGCGGGTTAGCGGGTTAGCGGGTTAGTGCGGGAGCCGTCGCGACCCGCCCCCCGCTCCCGTCCCCGCCCGCGCCTCCTCCGGCTACGCGTCGATCGCCGTCCGTACCGCCCGTACCAGCGCCTGCGCCCGTGCGTCCGCCGTCACGCTCTTGCGGAAGCCGTTGGTCACGTACCCGAGGGCGATCCCCGACTCGGGGTCGGCGAAGCCGAGGGCGCCGCCGCGGCCGGGGTGGCCGAAGGAGCCCGGGGAGAGCAGGGGCGAGGCCGCGCCGTGGAGCATGTAGCCGAGGCCGAAGCGGGTGTTGACGACCAGGACGCGGTCGGGGCCCGCGGACTGTTCCGCGCGGGCCAGTTCGACGGTGTCCGGCGTGAACAGCCGCACGCCGTCGACCTCTCCGATCAGCGCGGCGTAGAAGCGGGCGAGGCCCTCGGCCGTGGCGATGCCGTTGGAGGCGGGCAGGACCGCCGCCAGGTACGCCGGGTCGTTCTCGTCGGGCATCGGGGTGATCGCGGCGAAGGCACGGCGGGTGAGACTGTCCGGATCCGCGTACGCCTCGGAGACGGCCCGCTTCGGCCGGGTCTTCAGGCCGCCCGGCGCCGACGGGGCCTCGATCTGCGCGACCCGCCCCACCCGGCCCGTCTCCGCCGCCGGCAGCCCGACCCACAGATCCAGCCCCAGCGGCCCCGCGATCTCGTCCGCGATCCACTCGCCGATCGAGCGCCCGGTCACCCGCCGGACCAGCTCACCGGTCAGCCAGCTGTACGTCTGCGCGTGATAGCCGTGGTCCGCGCCCGGCTCCCACACCGGCGCCTGCGCGGCCACCGTCGCGGCCGCCAGGCCGGGGTCCGCCGCCTCGGTGAGGGTGAGCGGACGGTCGAGAACGGGCACCCCGGCCCGGTGCGCGAGCACATGCCGGACGAGCGTCCGTTCCTTGCCCGCCGCCTTGTACTCCGGCCAGTAGCGGCCGACCGGAGCGTCCAGGTCGAGTTCCCCGCGCTGGGCGAGCATCAGGAGTACGGCGGCGGCGACGCCCTTGGTCGCCGAGCGCACGATCTGCGCGGTGCCGTGCCGCCAGGGCTCGGTGCCGTCGACGTCCCGCGTGCCGGCCCACAGGTCGACGACCTTGTGCCCGTCGCGGTACACGGTGACGGCGGCGCCCCGGTCCCCGAGCACCTCGAAGTTGCGTACGAACGCTTCCCCGACCGGCTCGAAGCCCTCGGCCACTGTGCCGTTCACGTCCACGCCCGCGCTCCTTGTCGCCTCACCTGTGCCAACGGTGAGTGCAACACGCACGTACCGGCGTCGATTCCTAGCCCAGCAGGATCGTGACCTCGATGTTGCCGCGGGTGGCGTTCGAGTACGGGCAGACTTCGTGGGCCTCGTCCACGAGCTTCGTCGCGACGTCCTGGTCGACGACGGGGAGCGACACACTCAGAGCGACCGCGAGGCCGTAGCCGCGCTGCTTGTTCGGGCCGATCCCGACCTTCGCGGCGACCGTGGAGCCGGAGAGGTCGAACCCGGCGCGGCGGCCCACCAGCACCAGCGCGTTGTGGAAGCAGGCGCTGTAACCGGCCGCGAACAACTGCTCCGGGTTCGTGCCGTTGCCGTCGCCACCGAGCGCGGGCGGCATCGCGACCTTCAGCTCCAGCTGGCCGTCCTGACTGGTCACATAGCCGTCCCTGCCACCATGCGCGGTGGCCTCGGCGACGTACATGATCTTCGTCGGGCGGGTGTCGACAACGGTGCCATCGATCACGGCAGGACCTCCCCCAGGGCGTACAACACGACGGGCACATCAGCGGGCGCGACTGCGAACAAAACGGCACGCAACACAGAAGTGTGCAAGTACATCGTGCACAAGGTACTCGCCGGTACGGACGTCTGTATTACCAGGGGGTGGAAACCGTGGGTAACCCGTGACGGGGCGGGGCCCGGGGGCGGCAGCGCGCCCGGCGGTCACCGCGCAAGCCCGGCGCGCCTCAACGCCCCCGCGCCGCCGCCCCCTCCGCACACTCCGCCAAGCGCCACAGTTCCTCCCGGAGGCGCGCGACGTCGGCGCCGTTCACCCCGGTCGCCGTCAGCAGCGCCTCCGGCACGGTCTCCGCGCGCTCCTTGAGCAGCTCGCCGCGCCCGGTGAGCGCGACGAGCACGGAGCGTTCGTCGTGCGCCGAGCGCTCACGGCGCACGAATCCCGCGGACTCGAGCCGCTTGAGCAACGGCGACACCGTGCCGTAGTCGAGGTGCAGCGCGGTCGCCAGTTCCTTGACCGTGGTCTCGCCGCGCTCCCAGAGGACCAGCAGGACGAGGTACTGCGGGTAGGTGAGACCGAGTTCCTCCAGCAGCGGGCGGTACGCGGCCGTCACGGCGCGCTGGGCGGCGTACAGCGCGAAGCACAGCTGGTCGTCGAGCAGCAGCGACCCGTTCGGCCCGACGTCCTCTTGTTCTGTCACGCGCCCATTGTCACGGAGCGCGGGTCGAAGCCGAAGGGGAGCTCCAGACGGTGGGTGCGCATGAGGGCGTCGTCGGAGAGGAGTTCGCCGGTCCTGCCGTCGGCCGCGATCACGCCGTCGCTCAGGACGAGCGACCGGGGGCACAGTTCGAGGGCGTACGGCAGGTCGTGCGTGACCATGAGGACGGTGACGTCCAAGGACCGCAGGATGTCGGCGAGTTCGCGCCGCGAGGCGGGGTCGAGGTTGGACGAGGGTTCGTCGAGGACCAGGATTTCCGGCTCCATCGCCAGGACCGTCGCGACCGCCACCCGGCGCCGCTGCCCGAAGGACAGATGGTGCGGGGGCCGGTCGGCGAAGGCCTCCATGCCGACCTGTTCCAGGGCGGTCCGGACGCGTTCCTCCAGCTCGGCGCCCTTCATCCCCGCCGCGGCCGGGCCGAAGGCGACGTCCTCGCGCACGGTCGGCATGAACAGCTGGTCGTCGGGGTCCTGGAAGACGATGCCGACCTTGCGCCGGATCTCCGCCATGTGCCGCTTGCCGACCGGGAGTCCGGCCACCGTGACGGTTCCGGTGCCGCCGCTCAGGATGCCGTTGAGGTGCAGGACGAGGGTGGTCTTGCCGGCGCCGTTCGGGCCGAGCAGCGCGACGCGTTCGCCGCGCGCGACACGGAAGTCGACGCCGAAGAGGGCCTGGTGCCCGTCGGGGTAGGCGAAGGCGAGGCCGGAGACCTCCAGAGAAGCAGTCACAGCGTCCATCCCAGCAGACATACGACAAGGGCGGCGAACGGGAGGGCGAGGGCGTACGACCACTGCGCCCGGGACGCGGTCACCTCGTCGATGACCGGCATCGAGCCGGCGTACCCCCGGCTCACCATGGCGAGATGCACGCGCTCCCCGCGTTCGTAGGAGCGGATGAACAGCGCGCCCGCCGACTTCGCGAGCACCCCCCAGTGCCGTACGCCCCTGGCCTCGAACCCGCGCGACTCCCGCGCGATCCGCATCCGCCGCATCTCGTCCGTGATGACATCGCCGTACCGGATCATGAAGGAGGCGATCTGCACGAGGAGCGGCGGGAGCTTCAACCGCTGGAGGCCGAGGAGCAGTTCACGCAGTTCGGTCGTCGAGGCCAGCAGGACGGACGCGGCGACGCCCAGTGTCCCCTTGGCGAGCACGTTCCACGCGCCCCACAGGCCGTTCACGCTGAGCGACATGCCGAGCACGTCCACCCGTTCGCCCTCCGCCACGAACGGCATCAGTACCGCGAAGGCGACGAACGGGATCTCGATGAGCAGCCTCTTCAAGAGGAAACCCGCCGGTACGCGGGCCTTGTGCGCCACCGTCGCGAGCAGCGCGGCGTACAGGGCGAACGCCCACATCGCCTCGCGCGGGGTGGAGACGACCACGACCACGAAGGCGAAGGCCGCGGCGAGTTTGGTGTGCGGCGGCAGGGCGTGCACGGGCGAGTGCCCGTGCCGGTACAGCTTGTGCGCGTGACCGGCGCCCACGTCAGACGCCCTCGGGGAGGGAGACGGGCGAGGTGTCGGCCGTACGGCGCCTGCGGATCGCCCAGAACACGCCGGTGCCCGCGACGATCGTGACGCCGACGCCGATCACGCCCGCGAGACCGCCGGAGATCCGGGCGTCGGAGATGTCCCTGACGCCGTATCCGGCGAGCGGGGAGTCCTCCGTGGCGTGCTTCTCGGCCTTCTGGTCGATGCCCTTGTCCTTGGCGACCTTCTCCAGGCCGTCGGGGCTGGCGGAGGCGTAGAAGCTGACGAACCCGGCGAGGACGAGGGAGGTGACGAGGCCGGTGATCCACACCTTGCGGTGCGAGGAGCGGGCGGCGACGGGGACGGCGGTCGTGGGGGCGTCGACGAGTTCCCCGTTCACGCGCAGCTTGAGCCGCTGCCGGAGGCCGCGTGCGCCGTACACGAGATCCGGTCGTACGGCGATGACGGCGCCGACCGTGAGCGCGGTGATCGCGGCCTCGCCGATGCCGATGAGGACGTGCACGCCGATCATGGCCGTGGCGACCTTGGAGATCGCGACGTCGGTGGTGCCGCCGATCGCGTAGATGAGGGTGAAGGCGACGGCGGCGGCCGGGACCGACAGCAGCGCGGAGACGAAGGCGGCGACGGTGATGGAGCGCCGTTTGCGGGGCAGTACCTTCACCAGGCCGCGGAAGAGGGCGTAGGAGACGACCGTGGTGACGATCGCCATGTCGGTGATGTTGACGCCGAGCGCGGTGAGGCCGCCGTCCGCGAAGAGGATGCCCTGCATCAGCAGGACGACCGAGACGCAGAGGACGCCTGTGTAGGGGCCGACGAGTATCGCCGCCAGGGCGCCGCCGAGCAGATGGCCGCTGGTCCCGGCGGCGACCGGGAAGTTGAGCATCTGTACGGCGAAGATGAAGGCGGCGACCAGGCCGGCGAGCGGCGCGGTCTTCTCGTCGAGTTCGCGGCGGGCGCCGCGCAGGCTCACGGCGATGGCACCGGCGGCGACCGCTCCGGTGACCGCGGAGACCGGGGCGTTGATGAATCCGTCAGGCACATGCACCGTTCGATGATAGTGCCTTGTTGCGAATGACTTGCAAGAGCGATGCGCTCATGAACTGCACTCTGGAGGCATTCGGGCTGCCGACGCCGTCCGAGAGCGGTTTCCATGAAATGTGCGACATTGGAAAGGTGACGGATACACAGCTTCCCCACAGGTAACGCAGCGTAAGGAGTCGGTTCATGTACGCCGTCGAACAGTACGCACGTGCCCATATCGTCACCGACACCGCCGACTCCCCGGACGACGAGCGCCGAGCCGTCCCCGTCGCCCTTCGCTACGACCCCGAGACCGATCCACGTCAGGTGCACATCACGCTGCCCGGCCCCCATGAGTGGGTCTTCGCCCGCGAACTGCTGGAGCAGGGGCTGCGGGTCCCGGTCAGCAACGGCGACGTGCGCGTCTGGCCGTGCGGCCGGGTGCAGGCGGTCATGGAGTTCCACTCGGCACAAGGGGTGGCGGTCGTGCAGGTCGACTCGAAAGCCCTGATGCGCTTCCTGCGTCGTACGTACACGGCCGCCACCCCGGTGGCTCACTGAACTCGGTGTGAACCAGGGCCTGAACCAGGGCTTGTCCTTCGGATCAGCCCTGGGCCGAGGACCTAGACCCGGGCCAGCTCCCGGTCGTCGTCCTCGTCCTTGCGCCGCGCGTCCAGCGCGCGCAGGCCCTCACCCTCGACGTCCACGTTCGGCAGGGCGCGGTCCAGCCACTTCGGCAGCCACCAGGCCTTCTTGCCGAGCAGCGCCAGGACGGCCGGGACGATCGCCATGCGCACGAGGAACGCGTCGAAGAAGACGGCGATCGCGAGGCCGAAGCCGATCATCTTGATCATCGACTCGCTGGAGCCGATGAAGCCGGAGAACACCGCGATCATGATGACGGCCGCCGCCGTGACGACCCGCGCGCCGTGCTTGAAGCCGGTGACGATCGCCTGGCTGGGCTTCTCGCCGTGGACGTATGCCTCGCGCATCCGGGTCACGAGGAAGACCTCGTAGTCCATGGCGAGACCGAAGACGACACCCACCATGAAGATCGGCATCATCGACATGATCGGACCGGTCTCCTCGACGCCGAACAGGCCGGACAGCCAGCCCCACTGGAAGACCGCGACGACGGCGCCGAGCGCGGCCATCACCGAGAGCAGGAAGCCGAGGGCCGCCTTCAGCGGGACCAGGATCGAGCGGAAGACCACGATCAGGAGCAGGAAGGCCAGGCCGACCACCAGCGCGAGATACGGGACCAGCGCGTCGTTGAGCTTCTGCGAGAAGTCGATGTTCATCGCCGTGGTGCCGGTGACCAGCACGGTGGCGTCGGTGTCCGCCTTGATGTCGCCGCCCGCGTCACGGATGCCGTGGACCAGGTCCTCGGTCTTGACGGAGGACGGCTTGGACTTCGGGATGACCGTGATCGTCGCGGTGTCGCCGTCCTTGTTGAACGCCGCCGGGGTGACCGTCACGACGCCCTTGAGGTCCTTGATCTTGTCGGACACCTCGGTGGCGGCGCCCTTCGGGTCGTCGCTGGCCTTGGCGTCGACGACGACCATCAGCGGGCCGTTGAAGCCGGGCCCGAAGCCGTCCGACAGCAGGTCGTACGCGCGGCGCTGCGTGGTCGACACCGGCTGCGAACCGTCGTCGGGCAGGCCCAGTTCGAGCGAGCTCGCCGGGAGCGCGGCCGCGCCCAGGCCCACCACGCCGAGCAGCAGGACGGCGAGCGGACGGCGGACCACGAAGCTGGCCCAGCGGGTGCCCATGTTGGGCTTGCCGGCGTTCTTGGCGGCGCGGCCGCCGCCGAGCAGCTTGCTCTTCTGGCCGGCGGGCTGGACCTTGCGGCCCGCGTATCCGAGCAGGGCCGGGATCATCGTGAGCGCGATGAGTACGGCGATGGCGACCGTGCCCGCCGCCGCGACACCCATCTTCGTCAGCATCGGGATGTTGACGACCGAGAGGCCGACCAGCGCGATCACGACGGTCAGACCGGCGAAGACCACCGCGGAGCCCGCCGTGCCGACGGCCCGTCCGGCCGCTTCCTCGCGTTCGCGGCCCTCGGCCAGTTCGGCGCGGTAGCGGGAGACGATGAACAGCGCGTAGTCGATGCCGACCGCGAGGCCGATCATCATCGCGAGCGTGGAGGTGGTGGTGCCGAGGTCGAGCGCGTTGGCCAGAGCGGTGATGGTGGAGACGCCGATGCCCACGCCGATCAGCGCGGTCAGCAGCGGCAGCCCGGCCGCGATCAGCGAACCGAAGGTGATGACGAGGACGACCGCGGCGATCGCGATACCGATGACCTCGGAGGATCCGGTCTCGGGCGTCGCCGTGAGCGCGTCACCGCCCACCTCGACGGTCAGCCCGGATGCCCGCGCGTCCTGCGCGGCCTCCTTCAGGGCGTCCTTCGAGGAGTCCTGCAACTCCATCCCGGAGACCTTGTACTTCACCGAGGCATAGGCGACCGAGCCGTCCTTGCTGACGGCGTTCGCCTTGAACGGGTCGGTGACGGAGGTGACTTCGGAGCCGTCGCCGAGCGCCTTGACGGTCTTCTCGACGGCGGCCTTGTTGGCCTTGTCCGCCATCTTCTCGCCGCTGGGCGCCTTGAAGACGACGCGCGCGGTCGCTCCGTCGGCACTCATGCCGGGGAAGCGCTGTTCCAGCAGGTCGAAGGCCTTCTGGGCCTCGGTGCCGGGTATCGAGAAGGAGGACGAGCCCGCGGTGGGCGCGGAGGCGGCGCCGACACCCGCGAGCGTCAGCAGTGCCACCCAGATCAGGGCGACGAAGTGCCGTCGCCTGAAGGCGAGTCGGCCGAGTTTGTAGAGGAACGTGGCCACGAGGGCGAACTCCCGGTCAGGTCGTGTGGATGGCAGGGGCTGGTGTGATCACCCGAGTGGGGGCAGAGGTGATCAGCCCGACGACGTGAGCGGTCGCGTCAGGTGCGGTTACAGGGATGCGCTGAGGAGTTTGAGGAGTTGAGGGTTCAGGCGCCGAGAGCGGGGAGGATCACGGCGTCGATGTACGAGGTGAGGAAGGCCTGGGTCGGCGGCTGTTGGTCGATGATGCTGCGGACCGCGAAGGCGCCGACCAGCATGTGCAGCACGTACTCCCTGGCAGGGTTGTCGGCACGGATCTCACCCCGGTCGACGGCGCGCTGCAGCATCGCGCGCAACTCCTCCTGCTCCGGCTCGATGATCAACTCCCGGAAGGCGAGCAGCAGGTCGGGGTTCCCGTGCATGGCCGTGGCCAGACCCCGCATCAGCGCGGAGTTCTGTTCCATGTGGCAGTCGTCCTCACGCCGTACGCTCGCGTGGAAGTCGCCCCGCAGGGACCCGGTGTCCGCGCCGCCGACGGAGGGCTTCTGGTGCCGCAGCGCCTTGACGACGAGCTCGGCCTTGCCGCCCCACTGGCGGTAGAGGGTGGCCTTGCTGGACTTGGTGCGGGCGGCGACGGCGTCCATCGTCAGGGCGTCGTAGCCGACTTCCCGGAGCAGGTCGAGCACGGCCGCGTACAGCTCGGCCTCGCGCTCGGGCGTGATCCGACTGCGACGCACCGTTGCGGCTTCAGCCATCCCACTCACCTTCTTCTGCTCCGGACGACACGGCTTCGTACGACTCTGAAGATACCCCGAGAAGAAGCGAAACGAAACCGTTTCGTACGTGTCTTGGGTCACGCGAACGTTTTCACAAGCTGCCGGTGGCTTCACAGGCTGCCGTCGGCGGCGATTCACAAGTTGCCGGGGGGCGCTGAGCGGAAAAGCATGAGGAGGTGAGCGACGAGTACGAGAAGGCGACCAAGGGCAAGCCGACGACGGACCGGGCGACCACGGACAGGGCGACGGCGGGTCGGACGGGCACGGACCGGACGACCACAGAGAGGACGACGGAGGATCGGGAGACGACGGACCGGGGGGCGAGCACGGACCGGGAGGCGAGTGCGGACCGGGAGGCGAGTGCGGACCGGGAGGCGGCAGGCCAGGCAACCACGGCCCGAGCCGCCGGCGGCAAGGCGGCCACCGGCAGTGCCGTGCCCGGATACCTGCGCTTCCCGCACCTCAGCGGCGACCTGCTCTGCTTCGCGGCTGAGGACGATCTGTGGGTGGCCCCCCTGGACGGGCCGGGCCGCGCCTGGCGGGTCACCGTGGACCGCACCAAGGTCGGCCACCCGCGCTTCTCACCCGACGGCCGCCACATCGCGTACACGAGCTGGCGCAGCTTCGTGCCGGAGATCCATGTGGCGCCGGTGGACGGCGGCCCCGGCAAGCGGCTCACCTACTGGGGCAGCGCGGACACCCAGGTCTGCGGCTGGTCCCCCGACGGCGACATCCTCGCCGTCGCCTCGCACGGCCAGCCCTTCTCGTACTTCACCTGGGCCTACAAGGTCACCACCGACGGCGACCCCGGCGGCAAGATGCCCTGGGGCCCGGTCTCGCACATCGCGACCGCCGACATCGACGGCGAGCGCAAGACCCTGCTGCTCACCGGCACCCCGCCACACGAACCGGCCGCCTGGAAGCGGTACCGGGGCGGGGCCATGGGCCGGCTCTGGCTGCACGGGCAGCAGCTGGTCCCCGACCTCGAAGGCCACCTCGACTCCCCCATGTTCGTCGGCGGCCGGATCGCCTTCCTCTCCGACCACGAGGGCATCGGGAATCTGTACTCGTGCGCGTACGACGGCTCCGACCTGCGCCGCCACACCGACCACGACGCCTTCTACGCACGCCATGCCTCGTCGGACGGCACCCGTGTCGTCTACCAGTGCGCGGGCGACCTGTGGATCGTCGACGGCCTGTCCCCGGAGTCGGTCCCGCGCCGTCTCGACGTGCGGCTCGGCGGGCCGCGCGCGGGACGCCGTACGTACCAGGTGCCGGCGACCCAGCACATCGACGGGATCTCGGTCGACGAGACGGGCCGGGCCAGCGCCGTCGTCGTACGCGGCAGTCTGTACTGGCTCACGCACCGGGACGGGCCCGCGCGCACCATCGCGGACACCCCGGGCGTACGCGTCCGGCTCCCCGAGATGCTCGGCTCGGGCGGTCAGGTCGCCTACGTCACGGACGCGGAGGGCGAGGACGCCGTCGAGATCGCCTACCTCCCGCGCGCGACCGGCGACCGCGCACCGCGCCGCCTCGCCTCCGGCGAGCTCGGCCGCGTACAGGAACTGGTGTCGGACCCGCAGGGCGAGCGCCTCGCGATCGCCTCGAACGACGGGCGGCTGCTCCTCCTCGACACGGCGGAGGAGTCTGGGGACACCTCCCGGACGGAGTCTGGGGGAGGGGAGGTCACGGAGCTCATTCGGTCCATCAACGGACCGGTGCGTGATCTCGCGTTCTCGCCGGACGGGGCGTGGCTGACGTGGTCGCATCCGGGCATCGGGCGGTCGCTCAGGCAGATCAAGATGGCGCGTATAAAGGACCGCCTGATCGTCGACGTCACCAACGGGCGCTTCGAGGACGAGAACCCGGTGTTCACGCGGGACGGCCGGTATCTGGCCTTCCTGTCCTGGCGCGGCTTCGACCCGGTGTACGACGTGCACACCGGGGACCTGTCCTTCCCGCTGGGCTGCCGCCCGTACCTGGTGCCGCTGTCCTCCGCGACCCCCTCCCCCTTCGCGCTGAACCCGGACGGGCGTCCGGTCGCCGGCGGTCTGGACCCGGTCGAGGACGAGGACGAGGCGGGCGACGGCAGCGCGGCGACCGTCGAACTCGAAGGCCTGGAGAGCCGGGTGACGCCCTTCCCGGTCACCGCCTCCAAGTACTCGGCGCTCCACCCGGTCGCGGGCGGCGGCCTGGTCTGGCTGCGCTGGCCGATCTCGGGCGCGCTGGGCGAGACCTTCGCCAACCCCGACGACACGACCGGGCGGCCGACGCTGGAGTTCTTCAACATCACCAAGGCGAAGAAGTCCGAACTCGTCGCGCATCTGGACTGGTTCGCGATCAGCGGCGACGGATCCCGGCTGGTGGTCGTGGACGAGGGCGACCTGCGCGCCGTCCCCTCCACCGAGTCCGGCGACAGCGACTCGACCGTCTGGATCGACCTGCGCCGCATCATCCACGAGGTGGACCCGCCCGCCGAATGGCGCCAGGCGTACGCGGAGGCCGGCCGCATCATCCGCGCCTACTACTGGGAACCCCACATGTGCGGCATCGACTGGGACGCGGTCCTTGAGCAGTACCGGCCGCTGGTCGAACGGGTCGCCTCGCCGGACGAGTTCGCGGACCTGCTGCGCGAGGTGCTGGGCGAACTGGGCACATCGCACGCGTACGTCACCCCGGCCCGCCGCAACGAGGGACCGGCCCACTATCAGCGCTGGCAGGGCCTGCTGGGCGCCAACCTGGTACGCCGTGACGGCAGTTGGATGCTCAAGCGGATCCTTCCCGGCGACTCGTCCGACTCCAAGGCCCGCTCCCCCCTGGCCGGTACGGGGATCCGCGAGGGCGCGGTGCTCACCCACGTCGACGGGCGTCCGGTGCACCCGGTCACCGGCCCGTACCCGTTGCTGGCGGGCGCGGGCGGTACGACGGTGGAGCTGACGTTCACCCCGGCGGAGGGCGAGGGCCGGTCGAGGCGGGTGGCGGTGGTCCCGCTGATCGACGAACGGCCACTGAGGTACCAGGACTGGGTGGCCAAACGCCGCGAAGTCGTACGGAGGTTGAGCGGCGGCCACTGCGGCTATCTGCACATCCCGGACATGGGCGGCTCGGGCTGGGCGCAGTTCAACCGCGACCTGCGCATGGAGGTCTCGCGCCCCGCCCTGATCGTCGACGTGCGCGGCAACGCGGGCGGCCACATCAGCGAGCTCGTCGTCGAGAAGCTGACCCGCAAGATCCTGGGCTGGGACCTGACGCGCAACGCCCAGCCGGTGTCGTACGCGTCGAACGCGCCGCGCGGTCCGGTGGTCGCCCTCGCGGACGAGGCGACGTCGTCGGACGGCGACATGATCACGGCCGCCTTCAAGCTCCTGAAACTCGGCCCGGTCGTCGGCCAGCGCACCTGGGGCGGCGTCGTCGGCATGACCGGCCGCCACCGCCTCGGCGACGGCACGGTGATCACGGTCCCCATGAACGCGGCCTGGTTCGACGCGTACGGCTGGACCGTCGAAAACCGCGGCGTCTCCCCGGACTTGGAGATCCTCCGCACCCCCCTGGACTGGGCGGAGGGCCGCCACGCCCAGCTCGACGACGCGATCCAGCTGGCTCTGGACCTGCTGAGCAACCAGCCGGCCGCGTCTCCTCCGGACTACTCGTACGTCCCGGACAGGACGAGACCGAAACTGCCACCGAGGACGGCGGGTTAGCCGATCCGGAAAGACCGGAAAAGAGCGGTAACAGCAAGAAGTGGGGCGCCCTCTTGAAAGAGGGCGCCCCACTCCGGCGCAAGCCAAGTGCAACGATCAGACGTCGTAGTCCTGGTCGAAGCGTTCCTGCGCCTCACGCTGAGTGCGCTCCGTGTCCTGCATGGCACGGTCACGCCCCTGCGGGGTGCGCTCGCCCTGCGGGGTGCGCTGGCCCTGCGGGGTGCGCTCGCCCTGCGGGGTGCGCTCGCCCTGGGGGGTGCGCTCGCTCCCGCCCTTGGGGTCGCCCATCTTCTTCTTCTTGGCCTGCTGCTTCAGCTGCTCGGCCTTGTCCTTGAACTGGTCCTGCATGCCCATGAGATTTCACTCCCGTTGTGGGTGAGGGGGATCGGGGCTCGACCAGACTTACACGCAGGGACAGAGCACGCATTTCGATCAGTGACTCACAGTGAGCGACAACGGATCACTCACTGCGAAGACCCTTGCCGCTCCTGCTCATCGGCCGCCCCACCGGCCCCGACCAACCCAGTACGCACACTCGCCAGCCGCGGCTCGAACCGTCGCATCTCCCGCTGCCCGACCGCCCCGATGACCCCGGGCAGATAGCCGCGGACGCCCTGCATCCCCCGCAGCCACCACTGCGCGTACACATGACTCGACCGCCGCTCGATGCCCGCCACGATCCGGTCGACGGCCGGCCCCAGCGGATACGTCTTGTTGGACGGCCACGGCAGCCGCGCCCTCAACTCGCGCATCACCTCGTCCTGGTCGGCGCCCCGCACCATGTCCGTGTCGGTCCACGACAGATACCCGACCCCGACGCGCACGCCCTTGTAGCCGACCTCGGCGCGCAGACTGTGCGCGTACGCCTCCACACCCGACTTGGACGCGCAGTACGCCGTCATCATGGGAGCGGGAGTGATCGCGGCCAGCGACGCGATCTGGAGCAAGTAGCCCCGGCTCTCCATCAGCGCCGGCAGAAACGCCCGCGCCGTCACCGCCGACCCGATCAGATTCACCTCGATCACCCGCCGCCAGGCGACGGGGTCGGAGTCGACGAACGGCCCACCGCTGGCGACCCCGGCGTTCGCGACGACGATGTCGACCTTCCCGAACCGCTGCTTGACCTCCTCGGCGACCCGCGCCATCGCCTCATGGTCGGTGACATCGGCGTACCAGTGGTCGCTGTCGCTGTGCAGCCGCTCCGAGACCTGCTTGAGCGCGTCCGCCTCCAGTCCGACGAGCGCTACCTTCGCGCCCCGCGCGGACAGCTTGCGCGCAAGGAGCTCGCCGACACCGCGCGCCGCCCCCGTGACAACCGCGACCTGCCCTTCCAGGCTCACCCTGCTCATGCGCCCTCCTTGATCTCTACGGCTTGTGCGGCCGCTGCGGCTTCTTCCGTCCCGGCGGCGTGCGTGTACGTGGTGACGAGTTCGCGTATGCGGGAGGTCACGAGCTCGGGCGCCTCCACCGGCGTCATGTGCCCGAGCCCCGGCAGCTCGGTGACGCCGACACAGTGCGGCAGCGCCGCCACGAGGGCGCGCGCGTGCACGACGGGCGTCAACCGGTCCGCCGTCCCCACGACGACCGCCGTCGGCACCTTCAACTCCCGTACACCGTGATCGAGATCGAGCATCTCCAGGACGACCGACCAGGCGTGGCGCACCTTGCGCGGACAGGCGTGCACGATCCGCGCGCACGCCTCCACCATCCCGGGCGACGAACCGGGGCCCATGGTCGCGTACTTGAGGATCCGCCGGGCGACCGGTGTGACCGGCCCGAGCGGGGCGCGCGATCCGAGCACGGACTTGGTGACACGGGTCCGCAGCCGCCCGGCGCGCAACGGCACCACGCGCGCCTCCGCGACCAACCGCGAGCTCCCCGTGCTGCACAGCAGCGCGGCCGCCGCGTGCTCCCGGAAACGCGCCCTCGTCGAAGCCGCCATGAGCGTCATCCCACCCATGGAGTGCCCCACGAGCACAGCCTTCTCACCCGGCGCGAGCGTCGCGGCGAGCACCGCCTCCAGGTCGTCGGCGAGCGCCTCCGTACTGCACGTGGCGCTCGCGGGGCTGCGCCCGTGCCCACGCTGGTCGTACGCGATGACCCGGTGGTCGGCGGCCAGGTCCCGTATCTGCGCCGCCCAGAAGGCGGTCGAGCAGGTCCAGCCGTGCGCGAGGACGACGGGGGGCGCGTTCTCGGGCCCGTGCACCTCGACGTGCAGACGCGCGCCGTCTGCGGAGACCGCGGTCAGCTCGCGCGTCGGCGCGGGCGGCGCGTACGCCCCGTGCGCCACATGCATCAGTCGGCTCATGCCCCGGCCTCCGCCTTCTTCTTACGCGTGTTCTTCGTCCGCGACGAGGACGCGGACTCGGACTCGGACTCGGACTCGGTTACGGGCTCGGCTACGGCCTCGGTTGCGGGCTCCGGCGCGCGCAACACCTCGTACTCCCCGAGGTCCACACGCCGTGTGGCCGTGCGGAACTCGCTCGTCGTGCCCGGCCAGACGGTGGTGTTCACGCCGTTGGCGTCGAGGTACCAGCTGTCGCAGCCGCCGGTGTTCCACACCGTGCGCTTCATGCGCTCCTGCACCTTGTGGTTCCAGGCGTCCACGGCGCCGGGGCGCGCGTCGAGGGCCGCACGCCCCCCGAGCACCTCCAACTGCCGTACGAAGTCGGCCATGTAGTTCAGCTGGGACTCGATCATCAGGATCATCGACGAGTTCCCGAGGCCGGTGTTGGGCCCGATGATCGTCATCCAGTTGGGGAAGCCGGCCGCGGTGGCGCCGCGCAGCGACTTCATGCCGGTCCGCCACGCCTCGGCGAGCGTCTTGCCCTCCGCCCCGACGACCCGCTCCGCGATCGGCATGTCGGTGACATGGAAGCCCGTACCGAAGACGATCGCGTCGACCTCGGCGGTGCTGCCGTCGGCGGCGACGAGGGTGGAACCGTCGATCTCGGCGAGCCCGGAGGCCACCACGTCGACATTCGGCCGGGTGAGCGCCGGGTAGTACGTGTTGGACAGCAGGATCCGCTTGCAGCCGATCCGGTAGTCCGGCGTGAGCTTGGCCCTCAGCGCCGGGTCCTTGACGGCGCGCGCCATGTTCCGCTTGGCCAGCCGTTCGACCATGCCGAGCTCGTTGGGCCGCTTGGTGAACGCCTGGACCTGCAACTCCCGGACGCCCCACAGAAGTCCGCGCCGCGCCTGCGTGGTGAACGGCAGCTGCCGGTGCAGCCACCGCTCGGCCCCGCTGATGGCCCGGTCGACGCGCGGCATCACCCACGGCGGAGTGCGCTGGAAGAGGGTCAGCCTGTCGACGTCCGGCTGGATCGACGGCACGATCTGGATGGCCGAGGCCCCCGTGCCGATCATCGCGACGCGCTTTCCGCGCAGGTCGTAGTCGTGATCCCAGCGCGCCGAGTGGAAGACCTTGCCGGGGAAGGTGTCGATCCCCGGGATGTCCGGGATCTTGGGGTCGGACAGCGGCCCGGTGGCGGAGACGACCACATCCGCCGTGAGGAACCCGCTACTGGTCTCGATGCCCCAGCGCAGCTTCTCCGCGTCCCAGGTCATCATCTTGACCTCGGAGTCGAAGCGCAGGTGCGACCGCAACCGGAAGACGTCCGCGACGTGCTCCAGGTACGCGCGGATGTGCTCCTGCCCGGAGAAGGTGCGCGGCCAGTCGGGATTGGGAGCGAACGAGAACGAGTACAAGTGGGACGGTACGTCGCAGGCGCACCCGGGGTAGCTGTTGTCCCGCCAGGTGCCGCCCACGCTGCCGGCCCGCTCCAGGACGACGAAGTCGGTGACCCCTTCACGGCGCAGCCGCACGGCGGCCCCCAGACCGCCGAAGCCGGACCCGATCACCGCCACTCGTACATGCTCGTGCTCGGTCATCCCGACGCCTCCCTAGCCGCACGACACTGCCAGTGAACACTGGCGCAATGGGGAGAGTAGAGCAGCCGCGTACTGATGGGTAGGGGTCGCGACCGGGAAAGTTACCGGGGGTACGACGTAGGGTGCGCACGTGGCCGAGGGATCAGGAAAGCGGGGCGCGAAGGCGCGGGGGCGGGCGAGCGGGGCGCGCGACCAGAGCGCGGGGGCGCGCGAGCACGGCAGCGCGCCGGAGCCCGGCAAGCGCGAGTACCGGATGGAGGAGCTGGCCGAGGAGGCCGGCATCACCGTGCGCACCCTGCGCTTCTACCGGGAGCGCAAACTCATCCCGCCACCCCGGCGCGAGGGCCGTATCGCCTGGTACGACGACACACACCTGACGCGCCTGCGCACGATCTCCGCGCTCCTGGAACGCGGCCACACCCTCAGCGGCATCGCCGAGCTCGCCGAGGCCTTCGACCACGGCCGCGACGTGGGCGAACTGCTCGGCCTGGGCGAACCCACCGAGGAGACCCCCGTCCGCATCTCCCCCGAGGAACTCGCCGACGTCTTCGCGGGCCAGGCGACCCCGGAGAACCTCGCCGCCGCCCTCGATCTCGGCTACCTCGCCACCGACGGCGGCGAGATCGTCCACATCAGCCGGCGCCTGCTCGACGTCTCGGCCGCCCTGGTCCGCGAGGGCATCCCGCTCGCGGACGTCCTGACGACCGCCCGGCGCGTACGCGATCACGCCGACGCGCTCGCCGAACTCTTCACCACCCTCGTCCTCACCGAGGACCGCACGACCGAGGACCTCCAGCGCCTGCGCCCGCTCGCGAAGAGCGTGGTGGAGGCGGAAGTGTCGATGGCGCTGGACCGACACCTACGGGATCACCGGGATCGCACGTCATAGGCCGCCCCAGACCGACAACGACAGAATCACCGGGATCACCGGCCGAAGGCCGACGGCTACGGGATCAACGAGATCGACGGATTCACAGGTCGTAGACGACAGTCACCGGCGCATGGTCCGACCAGCGCTCCCCGTGCGTCGCCGCGCGCTCCACGAACCCCTTGACCGCCTTGCCCGCGAGCCCCGGCGTGGCGACCTGGTAGTCGATGCGCCAGCCGGTGTCGTTGTCGAAGGCCCGCCCGCGGTACGACCACCACGAATACGGCCCTTCGGCGTCCGGGTGCAGGGTGCGCACGACATCGACGTAGCCGCCGTCGCTTTCGTCGAAGACCTGGCCCATCCACGCCCGCTCCTCGGGCAGGAAGCCGGAGTTCTTCTTGTTGCCGCGCCAGTTCTTCAGGTCGGCCTCTTGATGGGCAATGTTCCAGTCACCACACACAACGACCTCACGCCCGTCGGCGGCGGCCCGCTCGCGCAGCCCCTTCAGGTGGGCGAGGAACTCCCCCATGAACCGAACCTTCTCGTCCTGCCGCTCGGTCCCGACCTCACCGGAGGGCAGGTAGAGACTGGCGACGGTGACACCGGGCAGATCGGCCTCTACGTAGCGCCCACTGGAGTCGAACTCCTCCGACCCGAACCCGACCCGCACGCGATCCGGCTCACGCCGGGTGTACAGCGAGACCCCCGCGCGCCCCTTGGCGGCAGCGGGAGCGTGCACGACATGCCACCCCTCGGGCGCCCGCACATCCTCAGGGAGCTGCCCGGGCTCGGCCCGCACCTCCTGGAGGCACAGCACGTCCGCGGAGGTCCCCGCGAGCCACTCCACGAAGCCCTTCTTCGCGGCGGCCCGGAGCCCGTTCACATTCACAGAGGTCACAGTCAGCACTCGGGCACGATACTTAATCGGTACCGCCGATCAGAACTCGATCACTACCACCGACCCAACGCATAGATGTACGGTTAACTGCATGAATATCCACCCGGTCCCGTTCGACCACCCCGACGCCGTCAAGCTCAACGACCAGGTGCAGGCCGAATACGCCGAGCGCTACGAGGACGAGGGCGACGCCACGCACCTCGACGCGTCGATGTTCGCCCCACCGCTCGGCCTCTACCTCATCGCGTACGACGAGCGGGACCGCCCCGTGGCCACGGGCGGCTGGCGCACCCAGGATGAGAACGACGAGGGGTACTCGGACGGCGACGCCGAGCTCAAGCGCATGTACGTGATCCCCGAGGCCCGCGGTCTCGGCCTCGCCCGGCGCATGCTCGCAGCCCTGGAGACCGACGCCCGCACGGCCGGCCGCACCCGCATGGTCCTGGAGACCGGCTCCAAGCAGCCCGAGGCGGTCGCCCTCTACGCATCGAGCGGCTACGAGCCCTGCCGCAAGTTCGGCCACTACCGCTTCCACGAACTGAGCCTCTGTTACGCCAAGCCGCTCCAGCGGGTCGGTAGCAGCCCCATCGCGCCGTAGCAGCGCGGGGACGGGCGGCAGGTACGAGCAGCGGGCGGCAACTACCGCTTCTGTGCCCGGTAGCGCTTGAGGAGAGCCGTGATCCTCTCGCTGCGCGCCGCCCCGTTGAGCTCGGTCAGCAACTCGTCAGGACAGAGCTCATAGAGATCGCCCCACCAACGGCGCCCCGTGTTGTCCCAGATCCGGTACCCACCCGGCACCCCTCTGGCCACGTAACGTCTCCTGCTCACGGTCCCCCCTCCTCGGCTTCCACCGTAGGCGCTCGCTTCCCGATGCCGGCCTGATCATTTCCCGTGAGGCGGTTGACGCGGTAGACGTCCGGGACGCAGAGGTTGAGGACGGCAGCGGCGGCGATGAGTCCCGCGCACGCCATGAGCACGGTCCGGTTGTCCCAGGCGTGGGCCGCGAGAGCGGTGATGAGGTAGCCGAGGGGGATCGCGAGGCGCTCTCCGACGCTGTTGAACGCGCTCATGCGCCCCATCTCGACTTGGGGCACGTGCTGCTGGAAGGCGGTGGTCCACGCGACGATCGCAACGTCGAGCCCGACGCCCGCGAGCAGGGCGGCCAGGAGCACGCCGGGCAGTGGCAGGCCCCATCCCAACGCGGCCAGGGGAAGGAGCAGCGCCGAACTGGCTACGACCGCCACGGTCAGCAGCCGGTACGGCCTCCAGCGCAGACACACCAGTGTCCCGGCCAGCAGCCCGGCAGCGAAGGCCGCCTGAACCAGTCCCCAGTCACGCGCGCCGCCGTACCGTTCGGCGGCCACGACCGGCCCAAGGAGCTGGAAGCCCGCCAGCCAGGCGGCGACGAGAACGGTTCCGGCGGCCGTGTAGGTCCACAGCCAGGTGCGTGACCAGAAGCCGGTCCACCCCGCCCGCAGATCGCCCAGCGCGCTGCCGGCGGTGAAGGGAGCGTCCAGGCGCAGGCCGAGCAGCAGGAGGGCCGCGGCGGCGAAGGTGAGCGCGTCCCAGGCCAGCGCCCAGGACGGGCCGCCGGCTGCCACGACGAGTCCGCCGATCACGGGGCCCAGCACCCTGATGGCGTTGCTCGGGAGCCTGAGCAGGGCATTGGCCTGTTGCAGCTGCTCCGTGGGAACGATCTGGGCGACGGCACCCTGGGCGGCGGGCACGGTGAAGGCCACGGCGGTTCCCGAGGCGAAACCGCAGACGGCAATGGCGGCTGTCGTCGCGTGGCCGGTGGCCACGATCGCGGCCAGTACGCCCTGCGCGGCGGCTGCCAACAGGTTGCCGAGGAACAGGATCCGGCTGCGGGACAGACGGTCCGCGAGGACCCCGCCCGCGAGGAGGAAGACGATCGTGGGGACGGTGTTCGTGGCGAGCACCAGGCCGAGGGCCCCCGTTCCCCCGCCCTGCTCGATCACGGAGTAGGCCAGTGCCAGGGGCGCCATGGCGGATCCGGTTGCCGAGATCAGATTCGCCAGCACGAATCGCCGGAAGGCCGCGACCCTGAGTGGCGCCGTACGGATCGTCGTTACCTCTGCCCCGGTCTTCATCGTCTCCCTCGTGCTCGGCGCGGCGAGGACCCTAGTGCAGTGCATGCCTTCCGAGGCACCGCTCCACGATCGAAGTGACGCGTATCCGCCGGTCTTTGGCGGGCAACGGGCGCAAGGGGCCCAACTTGCCGGTGGAGATGGCCGTCCGCTGACAAGCCCGGGAAAACCAAAGATCCCGCCCGATCAAAAGATCGGACGGGATCTCGTCAACTGTCCCCGAGCTAACTCAAGAACAGCTGCTGCGTGGACCTGAGGGGATTCGAACCCCTGGCCCCCTCGATGCGAACGAGGTGCGCTACCGGACTGCGCCACAGGCCCTTGCAACGAGAGAAACTCTAGCATCCTCATCGAGGTGCTCGGAAATCCGTTCCTGGCTGGTCAGCCAGGGGCTCCCGGGCCTCCGTCGTCCCACCCGTCACTCGTTGGCCGCGCGCGGCCGTCCCCCGTCCTCGTACTGGTCGAAGAGCGGCGTGCGGCCGCGCTCGCGGGCGCGCCGGGCGGACGCGGCGCGACGCGCGTCACTGCGACCGTCGTCGGCGGTTTCCGCGCCGTCGGGCTGCTCCTCGGCGACCACGTCCGCCTCCGGTGCACTCGGCTCCACGGCGCTGGACCGCGCGGAGCTCCATGTGTCGGGCGCCCCCAGGTCGACGCTGGGCGTGGCCCGGGGCGCGACCGGCGCGGTCACGTACGTCGGCAGCGGAACCGGCACCGGATCCCAGCTGTCGCCCCGGCCGGGTCCGCGCTGGCGCTCGCGCTGCTGGTCGACCCACTCCGCGTGGTCGGTCTGCTCGACGAGCGCGCGGCGGTCGGCCGCGAGCGCGGAGAGGCCGGGGTCGGTCTCCGGCTCTGGTCCCTCGTCCGGCTCGTCGGTCCCGGGGTCGAGGGTCGGGCGCCGGCGCGGCTGCCGCTCACGCAGCCGCTGCGCGGCGGCCTCGGCACGGCGCCGGTCCATGGTGTAGGTGAAGCGCCGCTTCTCCTGGGCGCGCAGGTACACGATGTACGCGCTCAGCATCACGGCGGGCACGCCGGGGGCCCACAGGAACGCGAGCCCGCCCACGGCCGCCACGATCGCGCCGAGCGTGAAGGCGAGGAAGATCATCACCGTCGTACGCCGCCGGCGCGCGAGCACCTTCGAGCGCCGGGCGCGCGCTGCGGCCTCCGCCGAAGAACCACGCCGCGCGCCCGGCACCTGCCGGGACGCGGAGTTGGAGGGCGCTTGGGACGCGGACTTGGCCGACGGCTTCGGCGCAGGCTTGGCCGACTGCTGCGGTACGGGCCTGGCGGCGCCCGGGGCCTCGTGCGCGCCCCCCTGTCTGACGGCCGCCTGGGGCGCCGGCTCCGGCTGTGCCGGGGACGGCGGCTGAACCCGCTCCTGCACTTGCGGCCGGTGCTGGGCCTGTGCCTGGGGCCGGGTCGGGGGCATGGCGAAGGCCCGGACGTCCACCGAATCGGTGACGCCGTCCGGGTCGGCGCTGGACTCCCCCTCGTCGGCGGAGCGCGCCCGCAGGTCCTTGGCGTATCGACGCTCCATACCCGCCCGTCCGGACAGCAGCCGGATGGCGGTGCTGAAGCGTTCCGTCGGACGGGCTTCGTTCAGCTCGTCCTGCCTACGGAGCCACATCGGCACCAAGTAGGCGGCCCAGGCCCCGACGATGACTGCGTAGATGAGGCCGCTGCTGCTCACGCCTCACACGGTAGAGGGGTTTGCGTGAGGCCATCTGCCAATTGCGTCGGTGTGTCGCACGATCTGGCTGATATTTCGAGCTTTTTTTGTGACCGATGCGATCAGCAGGCCGTCGGGACCGCGAATTTAATGCCCCGAGGCGATCGCCGACCGATCAATTTCGAACACCTATTTCATTTACCGGCGTTGCCGGGCTTGCTCGAGTTCTGCGAGCCGGCTTGCTCCGATCCCACCTGCTCCGAGCGCGTCTGCGACGAGCGCGCCCGGCGCCAGCGTCCGAGCAGCCCTTCGGGCACCTCTTCGGCGGTGAGCGCGAAGACGAGATGGTCGCGCCAGGCCCCGTCGATGTGGAGATAGCGTGGCCGAAGCCCTTCCTCGCGGAATCCGAGTTTCTCCACGACCCTGCGGCTGGGCCCGTTCTCGGGGCGAATACAGACTTCGATGCGGTGCAGTCCGACGGCGCGGAAGCAGTGGTCGGTCACCAGCGCCACGGCTGTCGGCATCACTCCGCGGCCCGCGACCGACTGGTCCACCCAGTAACCGATGTGCCCGGAGCACATCGATCCCCAGGTGATGCCGGCGACCGTCAGCTGCCCGACGAGCCGCCCCTGGTACTCGATCACGAAGGGCAGCATCCGGCCCGCGTTGGCCTCGGCACGCAGATGCCGGACCATCTGGCGGTAGGTGGGCCGGTGCGCGATCGGGCCGCTGGGCGTGGGCGGTGGGATGGTCGCCTCCCACGGCCGCAGCCAGTCCCGGTTGCGCCGGTTCACCTCGCGCCAGGCCCGCTGATCGCGCAGCTTTATGGGCCGGAGGACCACATCGCCGTCCACCAGCTCGACGGGCCAGGATGGGCTGTTCAGCACGCACCCCCACTGCCGCTGGGTCTGGGGTGGTCGCCGCCGCGGATCTGGTCGACGGCGTGGATCAGGAGGGGCTCCAGAACGGCCAGGCCGTCCTTCACCCCGCCGGTGGAGCCCGGCAGGTTGACGATCAGCGTCCGTCCCGCGACTCCGGCGAGCCCCCGGGACAGCGCCGCCGTCGGCACCTTCTCTCTTCCGAACGCCCTGATGGCCTCGGGAATGCCCGGCACCTCGTGGTCGAGCACCCGCCGCGTCGCCTCCGGCGTCCGGTCGGTGGGCGAGATCCCGGTGCCGCCGGTGGTCACGATGACGTCGTATCCGGCGTCGGCGCCCGCGCGCAGGGCGGCTTCCACCGGGTCGCCGTCGCGGACGACCTGGGGCCCGTCGACCGCGAAGCCGAACTTCGCCAGCCCCTCGGCGATCAAGGGTCCGCCCTTGTCCTCGTAGACACCCGCGGCGGCCCGGTTGGAGGCCGTGACCACCAGGGCGCGATAAGACGATGCCGTCATGCCCGGCTCCAGTCGCCCGACTTCCCGCCTGTCTTCTCTTCCACCCGTACGTCCGTGATGACCGCCCCCTTGTCGACCGCCTTGACCATGTCGATCACGGTGAGGGCCGCCACGCTGACCGCGGTGAGGGCTTCCATCTCGACGCCCGTACGGTCAGTCGTCTTCACGGTGGCGAGGATCTCGACGGCGTCGTCCGCGACCGACAGATCAATCTTGACACCCGACACCGACAACGGGTGGCACAGCGGGATCAGGTCCGGCGTGCGCTTGGCTCCCATGATGCCCGCGATGCGCGCGGTGGCGAGGGCGTCTCCCTTGGGGACCCCCTCGCCGCGCAGCAGCTCGACCACACGAGGTGAGACCAGGACGCGGCCGCTGGCGCGGGCGGTGCGCGCGGTCACGTCCTTCCCGGATACGTCGACCATGCGGGCGGCGCCCGCTTCGTCGATGTGCGTCAGTCGGTCCTGCGTGCTCATGTGCGTGGCCGCTCCCGGTCAGGGCCCGTCGCGTTGCGGCGCGTGGGCCTGTTGTGCGCGACACGGTACCGCCAACTCGGGGCGTCCAGCTGAGCAGGCTCCTTCCGGCCCGGCCGCTCAGCCGAGCAGGACCACCGCGACCTCCGCGCCGGGCTCGACCGACGTGTCGTCCTCGGGGACGACGATCAGCGCGTCGGCGTGCGCGAGGGCCGCGACCAGGTGGGATCCGGCGCCGCCGACGGGCGTCACCTCGCCGTCCGCGTACGTCCCCCGCAGGAACTGCCGACGGCCCGCGGGCGAGGTCAGCGCCTTGTCCGCGCTCAGCCTCGCCCTGGTCGTGGGCCGGTGGACGTCCTTCAGGCCCATCAGGGCGCGGATCGCGGGGCGCACGAACAGCTCGAAGGAGACGTACGACGACACGGGGTTGCCCGGGAGCGCGAGCAGCGGGGTGTGGTCGGGGCCGATGGTGCCGAAGCCCTGGGGCTTGCCGGGCTGCATGGCGAGCTTGCGGAACTCGATGCCGCTGCCCGCCTCGTCCTCGTCACCCACGGAGGACAGCGCCTCCTTGACGACGTCGTACGCGCCGACGCTCACGCCACCTGTCGTGACCAGCATGTCCGCGCGGATGAGCTGGTCCTCGATGGTGGAGCGGAGCGTCTCGGCGTCGTCGGCGACCGCGCCCACGCGGTAGGCGATGGCCCCGGCGTCGCGGGCGGCCGCGCAGAGGGCGAAACTGTTGGAGTCGTAGATCTGGCCGGTGCCCAACTCCTCGTCGGGCTGAACGAGTTCGCTGCCGGTGGACATGACGACCACGCGCGGGCGCGGGCGCACCCGTACGGTGCCGCGGCCGATCGCGGCGAGCAGCCCGATCTGCGGCGGGCCGAGGATCGTGCCGGCTTCGAGGGCGCGGTCGCCGGCCTCCACATCGCTGCCCTTCGCGCGCACGTGCGCGCGTGCCTGCGCCGGGCGGTGGACCTGTACCTGGCCGGAGGCACCCTCGGGGGCGGCGCTGCGGGCGCGCATCCCGGAGACCGGGCCCTCGCCCAGGCCGCCGTCGGTCCACTCCACGGGCACGACGGCCTCGGCGCCGGGCGGCAGCGGGGCACCGGTCATGATGCGGGCGGCCTGGCCGGGGCCCACGTAGGGCTGCTCGGCCTGGCCGGCCGCCACATCGCCGACGACCGTCAGGACGGCCGGGTACTCCTCGCTCGCGCCCGCGACATCGGCGACCCGGACCGCGTACCCGTCCATCGAGCTGTTGTCGAACGGCGGCAGCGAGACCGGCACCGTGACGTCCTCGACCAGGACGCAGCCCTGGGCGTCGAGGAGTTGCAGCTCGATGGGTTCGAGGGGGCGGACGGTCGCGAGGATGTCCTCCAGGTGATCGTCCACCGACCAGAGGTGATCCTGGCCGGTGGCGCGGGTCGCGGCGCTGCTCAAAGTCCCTACATCTCCTCGGCTACGTAACTGCGAAGCCAGGCCCGGAAGTCCGGGCCCAGGTCTTCACGTTCGCACGCGAGTCTGACAATGGCACGCAGATAGTCGCCACGGTCCCCGGTGTCATAGCGGCGGCCCTTGAAGACGACACCGTGCACGGGGCCGCCGACCTTCTCGTCGCTGGCGAGCTGCTGGAGGGCATCGGTGATCTGGATCTCACCGCCGCGGCCCGGCTCGGTCTTGCGCAGTATGTCGAAAATGTGCGGGTCGAGGACGTAGCGCCCGATGATCGCGTAGTTGCTGGGCGCGTCCGCGGCGTCCGGCTTCTCGACCAGGTCCGTCACCTTGACTAGGTCGCCCTCGCCGGTGGGCTCGACGGCGGCGCACCCGTAGAGGTGGATCTGCTCGGGCGCGACCTCCATGAGCGCGATGACGCTGCCGCCGTACTGCTCCTGAACCTCGATCATGCGCGCGAGCAGGGGGTCGCGCGGGTCGATCAGGTCGTCGCCGAGGAGCACCGCGAAGGGCTCGTGGCCGACGTGCGGAGCCGCGCACAGGATGGCGTGCCCGAGGCCCCTGGGGTCGCCCTGACGCACGTAGTGCATGGTGGCGAGGTCGCTGGATTCCTGGACCTTGGCGAGCCGGTCGGCGTCGCCCTTCTTCTGAAGGGCCGATTCGAGCTCGTAGTTGCGGTCGAAGTGGTCCTCGAGGGGGCGCTTGTTGCGGCCCGTGATCATCAGGACGTCGTCAAGACCCGCCGACACGGCCTCTTCGACCACGTACTGGATCGCCGGCTTGTCGACGACCGGCAGCATCTCCTTGGGAGTGGCTTTGGTAGCCGGCAGGAACCGGGTGCCGAGACCTGCTGCGGGGATGACAGCCTTGCTGATCCTGGGGTGCGACTCAGTCATGCCCGCAACCATATCCGGTGGCTATGTGTGGAACATGTGGCTCCGGTTAATTCGCTCTCATATGAGCGCATTAGGAAGAGTACGGGAGCATCCTGTGAGCGACCTGGGACGTGAACCAGAGCCTGACAAGCGAATGTTGCGGCGAGGATTCCTCACGGTGAGAAACGGGTTGACGGCCGATGACGTGCGGAAAACGGCCGCGGCTCTCGCCGCACGCGCCCTGGAGCTGCCCGAACTGGCGCACGCGCGCACGGTGGCGGCGTACGTCTCCGTCGGGAGCGAGCCCGGCACCCTCGCGCTCCTGGACGCGCTCCTCGCGCGCGGGGTGCGCGTACTGCTGCCGGTCCTGATGGCGGACAACGACCTGGACTGGGGCGCGTACGCCGGGGCGGGCTCCCTCGTACGCGTCCAACACGGCGGAAAGATGGCCCTCTTGGAGCCGGCGGGCGCGCGGCTGGGCCCGGAGGCCGTCCAGGACGCCGACGCCGTCCTGCTGCCCGGTCTCGCCGTCGACGCGCGCGGCATGCGCCTGGGGCGCGGCGGGGGCTCGTACGACCGCGTACTGGCCCGTCTGGAGCGCGCGGGAGCCGATCCCGCGCTGGTGGTGCTCCTGTACGACACGGAGGTCGTCGAGCGGGTGCCGGGGGAGGCGCACGACCGCCCCGTCCACGCGGTGGTGACCCCCTCCGGAGTGCGCCGCTTCCGCTGACGCCCGCCGCGCGTACGCGCACCACTCCGTACACGCGAAGTGGCCCTCCACGCACACGCGTGGAGGGCCACTTTCACGAGGCCTCGGCCTCAGTGCTTCCTGACGTCACAGGACCGTCGGAGCGTCACGGCTTCAGGACCAGTGTGTCGCTCGTCTTCTTGTCGACGGCCTTCTCCGAGAAGGCCCAGGGCAGCAGTTCGCCCTTGGCCCACTTGTCCGTCTGGTCGGTGTAGTGGGCGCTGTAGGCGTGCCCGGAGGCGCCGGAGAGGTTGATCCACTTGGACTTGTCGAGGTCCCCGAGGTTGACCACCATCCGCATGGACGGCACCCAGACCACTCCGTAGCCGCCCGCCGCGTTCCAGCCGGTCGCGTTGACCGTCGCCTCGCCGCCGCTGAGCTTCCAGGGACCGCGGTTGAGCATGTACTTCAGGAACGCGGGGCCGTCGGTGCCCAGGGTCTGGTTCTTCAGGAACAGGCGGTGCAGCCGGCCCCAGCTCCAGGTGTCGATGTCCTTGCCGAGCTTGGCGGTCAGCTCCCAGCGGGCGTCCTTCATGGCCCGCTTGAACAGCCCGTCGCGATCGGTGACCGCGAGGTCAGTGCGCGTCCTGGGCGCCGACCACCAGTCGTTCTTCGGGTCGTCGATGATCTTGCGGACGACCTCGAACCAGCGGTCGCCGCCGTCCGGCTGCGCCTGGTCCGCGTCGCGCTGGCCGCACTCGCGGACCTTGTCGCCGTCGTCGTCCACCGGACCGGTGGTGTCGACCGGGTCGACGTACAGGCACTGGCCCTTGACCCGCAGCTCCTTGGGCAGCTTGTTGCCGAAGGCGAGCTTGAGGATGTTGCGCCAGGTCGCGTTGAAGTACGCGGCCGCCGCGGAGTCGGCGTCCTGGGTGTAGTCCCAGCCCTCGAGGAGCTTCTGCGCATCGCGGACGTTCTTGTCGTCGACGTCGATCTTGAGCAGCTTGGGCACGATCAGCTTGGCGATCTCGCTGCTGTTGTCGAGCTGCATCTGGCGCATGTCGTCGGTCGAGATCTTGCCGCCGCCCTTGATCTTCGACTCGATCAGGTCGGTGATCCGCTGGCTGCGCGTGCCGTAGCCCCAGTCCGTGGTGAGCGTGTAGGGGTACTTGTCCTTGTCGACGACGGCCTGGTTGGCGGTCACGATGTAGCCGCGCTTGGGGTTGTACTCGTAGGGCAGCTCGGCCTGCTTGATGAAGCCGGTCCAGTTGTACTTGGAGTCCCAGCCCGGTGACGGGAGCGAGCCGTCGCCCTCGCCGCGGGTGGGGATCCTGCCCGGCAGCTGGTAGCCGATGTTGCCCTCGGTGTCGGCGTAGACCAGGTTCTGGGAGGGCACGTCGAAGGACGCGGACGCCTTGCGGAACTCGGTCCAGTTCGACGCCTTGTCCATCTCGAACACGGCGTCCATGGAGTTGCCCGGGTCCAGCGCGGTCCAGCGCAGCGAGATGCCGTAGCCGTCGCCGCGGTCGGGCGCCGCGGTGTCGACGGTGGCCTTCTTGCCGACCTTGACGAGCTCGTCGTCGCGGTCGGACAGCAGGGGGCCGTTGTTGGTCTCCCGGACGACGATCTTCTTCGACGCGGCGCCCGCGACCTTGATCGTCTCCTTGCGGGTCGTGAAGGGCACGACCTTGCCGTCGTACTGGTAGCCCTCGCCGGTGAGCTTCTCCAGGTAGAGGTCGGTGACGTCGACCCCGGAGTTGGTCATGCCCCAGGCGATGTCCTGGTTGTGGCCGATGACCACGCCGGGCATGCCCGCGAAGGTGTAGCCGGAGACGTCGTACTGGCACTTGCTGGACACGCTCGTGCAGTGCAGGCCCATCTGGTACCAGACCGACGGCAGCGAGGCCGACAGGTGCGGGTCGTTGGCCAGCAGGGGCTTGCCGGTGATGGTGTGGCTGCCCGCGACGACCCAGGAGTTGGAGCCGATGCCGTTGCCGTTCACGCCGACCGCCGTGGGGAGGTCGTCGAGGACCTCGTAGAGCCCCGACAGCTGGCTCTGCAGGCTGGAGGGCGCCGTGGCGTTGTCCGTGAGCCCGGTGCCCGCCGTGGACGTCGTGGAGGTCGAGGAGGCGGTGCTGGAGCTGCCCTGGACGTACGACCCGGTGACGCTGTCGTACTCGCCCTCCTGGACGATCGTCTTGTTCCGGCTGTACGGGTACTCCGGGTACAGGTCGGCGATCTGCTTCGGGCCGAGACGGCTCGTCATCAGCGAGCGGTCGATCTCCTCCTGCATGTTGCCGCGCAGGTCCCAGGCCATCGCCTTGAGCCAGGCCACCGAGTCGACCGGGGTCCACTCCTGGGGCTTGTAGTCGTTGGTGAAACCAAGGGCCGCATACTCCAGGGAGATGTCCTTGCCGTCCTTGCCCTTCAGGTAGGCGTTGACTCCCTTGGCGTACGCCTGGAGGTACTTCTTGGTGGAGGCCGACAGCTTGGTGTCGTACTCCTTCTTCGCCACCCGGTCCCAGCCCAGGGTGCGCAGGAACTCGTCGTTCTTGACCTGGTCCTTGCCGAACATCTCGGACAGCCGGCCCGAGGTCATGTGGCGGCGCACGTCCATCTCGTAGAACCGGTCCTGCGCCTGCACGAAGCCCTGCGCCATGAACAGGTCCTCGTCGGACGAGGCGTAGATCTGCGGGATCCCGTTGCCGTCGCGCTTGACGTCGACGGGCCCCGACAGCCCGTCGAGCGTGATGGAGCCCTTGGTCTGCGGGAACGAGGCGCGCACGGTGCTGATGCTCCAGTACGCGCCGAAGGCGACGCCTCCGATGATCGCAAGAACCAGGACAATCAAGAACAGTCGGGCTTTGCGCCCCTTCTTCCTGCCGGACTTGCCGGGCTTTTGGCCGGAAGAGGCGGTGGTGTTGGGGGGCATCGCTGTCCTTGCTGTCCTAACGCGAGCGGCAGGCGGTCCTGGAGTGCTGGAGCAACCATAGGCGCAGGGCCCAACGCGCCTTGACGCGGAGTCGGGTACCGAGCGCACGAGAGTTCGATCTTGCCCACTGGAGTGTCAAGAAAGCGTCAAGAGTTAGGTAAGGTAATGAAGTACTTGGACTGACGAACCAATGTCCGGTGTTCGGATCGACGTGTTCGGATCCCGTGCCCGGATTGGCGAGAAGGGAACAGCCGCTGACTGTCCACCACCTCAACCAGCTCCTGCTCGTGTGCTCGCTCGTCCTGCTCGTCGCGGTGGCGGCGGTCCGGGTCTCGTCGCGCAGCGGGCTCCCCACGCTGCTCGTGTACCTGGGCATCGGCGTCGCGATGGGCCAGGACGGGATCGGCGACGTCCACTTCAACAATGCCGAGCTGACCCAGGTCATCGGGTACGCGGCCCTGGTCGTGATCCTGGCCGAGGGCGGTCTGGGCACGAAGTGGAAGGAGATCAAGCCGGCGCTTCCGGCCGCCTCCTCGCTGGCGCTGGTCGGTATCGCGGTGAGCGTCGGTGTCACGGCCGCGGGGGCCCACTATCTGATCGGTCTCGAGTGGCGGCAGGCGCTCATCATCGGGGCGGTGGTGTCCTCGACGGACGCGGCGGCGGTCTTCTCGGTGCTGCGGAAAATCCCCCTCCCCGCGCGCGTGACGGGCATCCTGGAGGCCGAGTCGGGCTTCAACGACGCTCCGGTGGTCATCCTCGTCGTCGCGTTCTCCACGGCGGGCCCTGTCGAGCACTGGTACGCGCTGCTGGGCGAGATAGCCCTGGAGCTGGCCATCGGCGCGGCCATCGGCCTCGCGGTGGGCTGGCTCGGCTCGTACGGGCTGCGGCATGTGGCGCTGCCCGCCTCCGGCCTCTACCCGATCGCCGTGATGGCGATCGCGGTCGTCGCGTACGCCGCCGGAGCGCTCGCGCACGGCAGCGGCTTCCTCGCCGTCTATCTCGCCTCGATGCTGCTCGGCAACGCGAAGCTGCCGCACTGGCCCGCCACGCGCGGCTTCGCCGAAGGACTCGGCTGGATCGCCCAGATCGGCATGTTCGTCCTGCTCGGCCTGCTGGTCACCCCGCACGAGATGGGCGACGACATCTGGCCGGCGCTCGTCATCGGCCTGGTGCTGACCATGGTGGCGCGGCCACTGAGCGTCGTCGTCAGCCTGCTGCCGTTCCGTATTCCGTGGCAGGAGCAGACGCTGTTGTCCTGGGCGGGGCTGCGCGGCGCCGTGCCCATCATCCTGGCGACGATCCCGATGGTGAGCGGTATCGCGGAAAGCCGCCGGATCTTCAACATCGTCTTCGTCCTGGTCGTCGTCTACACCCTCGTCCAGGGGCCCACACTGCCCTGGCTGGCCCGGAAGCTGCGCCTGGGCGAGCCCGCGGGGGCCTCCGACCTCGGCATCGAATCGGCGCCCCTGGAGCGGCTGCGCGGCCATCTGCTGTCCGTCGCGATCCCCGAGGGGTCGCGCATGCACGGCGTCGAGGTGGGCGAGCTGCGGCTGCCCGCCGGCGCCGGCGTCACGCTCGTCGTGCGCGACGGGAAGTCCTTCGTGCCGCTGCCCACGACCGTGCTGCGGCGCGGCGACGAGCTGCTCGTGGTGGCCACCGATCCGGTCCGGGACTCGGCGGAGAAGCGGCTCCGCGCGGTGGGCCAGGGCGGCAAGCTGGCCAGCTGGCTGGGGACGTCGGGCAACGGAACGGGACAGCAAACGGGACATTAAGGGGCGATGGGCATTCGCAGGCGAACGCTGCCGTGGTGCTCGTTTTCACAGGCACCGACCCCGCCTTCCCTGTACGATGAAGGCACACCTTGATCGAACCAACTCTGCCTGACGCAGAGCTGGCGCCGACCGTATGGCGGCCGTGACGCTCTCCCCGCAGTGGGCGCCGGTATCTACCGCAGTTCCGCGCAAGAGGACAGCTCTCGGCGCCCCCCGCACGGGCGCGCTACCAGGCGGCAGAAAGGCACGGGCCGTGGCATCCACGGTCACCTCCCGCCCTGGATACGGACAGCTGCTGCGCACCCGCGGCGCCTGGACGTTCCTGCTTCCCGGCTTCGCCGCACGCCAGCCGTTCGCGATGCTCACCATCTCCATCGTGCTGCTCGTGCAGCACACCACCGGCTCGTACGGGACCGCCGGCGCCGTCGCCGCCGTCACCGGCGTCTCCATGGCGCTGTTCGCACCCTTCACGGGGCGCCTCGCCGACCGCCTCGGGCAGCGGGCCGTCCTGCTGCCCGGCGTCCTGGTGCACGCCCTGTCGGGCCTCTCCTTGACGGCGCTCGCACTGGCGGACGCCCCCTTGTGGGCCCTTTTCGTCGCCGCCGTGCCGACCGGCGCCTCGGTGCCGCAGATCGGCCCCATGGTGCGCGCCCGCTGGGGCGTGAAGCTGCAGGGCTCGCCCCTGATGACCACCGCCGCGGCCTTCGAGTCCGTCACGGACGAGCTGACCTTCGTGTTCGGCCCCCTGCTCGCCACGGCGCTGTGCACGGCCGTGAACCCGGCCGCGGGCCTGCTCACCGAGGCGGCGCTGACCCTGATCGGCGGCCTCCTCTTCGCCGCGCAGAAGAGCACGCAGCCCTCCGTCGCTTTTGACGGCCACGCACGCGTGGAGCGCGGTTCCGCTCTGCGGGTCCCCGGAGTGCGCGTTCTGATCGTCACCTTCCTGGGCATCGGCTCCGTCTTCGGCGGCATGCAGGTCTCCCTCGCCGCGTTCAGCGAGTCGATCGGCGAGCCCGGACTGAACGGCGTCCTGTACGGCGTCTTCGCCGCGGGCAACATGCTCTCCGGCATCGTCTGCGGCGCCATCGCCTGGAAGGTGTCCCCGCAGCGACGACTCGTCCTCGGGTACGCGGGCCTCGCGCTCACCGCCTCCGGGCTGTGGGCCGCCCACTCCGTGGTCGTGCTCGCCGGAATCGGCCTCCTGGTCGGCATGTGCATCGCTCCGGCCCTGATCACCGGCTACACCCTGGTCGAGAGCCTGGTGCCCCAGGCCGCCCGTACCGAGGCCTTCACCTGGCTGACCGGCGCGGTCGCGCTCGGCCAGGCGGCGGCCGTCACGGTCGCCGGACAGCTGGAGGACCGCCTCTGGGACGGTGCCGGTTTCCTGGTGCCGATGGCCGGTACGGCACTGGCTCTGGCGACCCTGGTGGCCCTGCGGTCACGGCTGGCGACGCGGGCCCCGAGCCGCACCGTCGCACGTGGCGTCGGTCACCGAGTGCCGGTGACAGTGGACTGATCTCTCGGAATACGTCACTATGGACCGTCGTTAGCACTCATTGAGTGAGAGTGCCAGGAGGAAGACAAGTGCCGACCTACCAGTACCAGTGCACCGAGTGCGGCGAGGGCCTCGAGGCGGTGCAGAAGTTCACCGACGATGCCCTGACCGAATGCCCCAACTGCGGTGGCCGCCTGAAGAAGGTGTTCTCGGCCGTCGGCATTGTCTTCAAGGGCTCCGGCTTCTACCGCAACGACAGCCGCGGCTCCTCGTCGAGCAGCTCGCCGGCTTCGTCGAAGCCGTCGACCTCTTCTTCGACTTCTTCGACCTCGTCGTCGACGACCTCGTCGTCGTCCTCGGACTCGAAGTCGTCGGGCACGGGCTCGTCCAGCAGCTCCGCCGCGTAAGGCTTCGCAGGACTCGTTCTTGCCGAAGACCCCGCCGTCGCACGACGGCGGGGTCTTCGGCGTTCCCCGGCCCGGCTAGGGTGCGGTCCATGGCGAACACGGAGAATCCACAGAGCCCGGACGGGGAGCAGACGACGGCCAGGGCCGAGATCGGTGTCATCGGCGGCTCGGGCTTCTACTCCTTCCTCGACGACGTCACCGAAATACAGGTGGACACCCCCTACGGCTCGCCGAGCGACTCCCTGTTCCTCGGCGAGATCGCCGGGCGGCGGGTCGCCTTCCTCCCCCGCCACGGCCGTGGCCACCATCTGCCACCGCACCGCATCAACTACCGGGCCAACCTGTGGGCGCTGCGTTCCGTCGGCGCACGCCAGATCCTCGGGCCCTGCGCGGTGGGCGGACTGCGCGCGCAGTACGGCCCGGGGACGCTGCTCGTGCCGGACCAGGTGGTGGACCGTACGAAGGCGCGAACGCAGACGTACTTCGACGGGATGCCGCTGCCGGACGGCACGGTGCCGAACGTGGTGCATGTGTCGCTGGCCGACCCGTACTGCCCCGTCGGGCGCAAGGCTGCCCTCGAAGCGGCGCGCGGTCGGGACTGGGAGCCGGTGGACGGCGGCACGCTCGTAGTGATCGAGGGGCCGCGGTTCTCCACTCGTGCCGAATCGCTCTGGCATCAGGCGCAGGGCTGGTCCGTGGTGGGCATGACCGGCCATCCCGAGGCCGTGCTCGCCCGCGAACTGGAGCTCTGCTACACGTCGTTGACCCTCGTCACCGACCTCGACGCGGGTGCCGAGACCGGCGAGGGCGTCTCGCACGACGAGGTGTTGAAAGTGTTCGCCGCGAATGTGGACCGGCTGCGGGGCGTGCTGTTCGACGCGGTCGCGGGGCTGCCGGCGAACGAGACGCGGGACTGTCTGTGCACGACGGCGCTGGGCGGGATGGATCCGGGGTTCACGCTGCCGTGACGGCGGCCCAGGGCATAGGGAACTTCCCGTTCGGGTGAGGGAGATGTCCACAACTCGCGAGTAGTCCACGGGCTCCAGCGGACTTCGCCGCGACGCCTCATCGTGGGATCGCAAACCGATCTCTCGTCGCAGGTGGTGGTCACCATGGCTCAGCTCTCCCCTCTCGTACGCCCACCCGGCGCGGACGCGCCGCCGACATGCGAGGTGCCGCACTTCGCTCCCGTACGTGTGCGCGGCGGGCGGTATCAACTGCGGCGCCTCGCACGGCACAGGAGGCGGGCCGTGGCCGCGGGGCTCGCGGTCACGGCGGCGGCCCTCGTGGCGTCGGGCCCACGTGACGCGGAGCGGACGCGGGGACATCCGCCGGCAGCCTCCACCGCTGCGTCCTCTCCTGTACGCGAGCGGCGCGCCGTCGAGACGGTGGCGGCGCCGGTGCGGATCTCCGACGGCGCCACGGTGCGGCTGTTGCGTCCGGGTGACCGGGTCGATGTCGTCGCTGCGGACAGCGGCGGCGAGGCACGGGTGGTCGCGGCCGGGGCACGGGTCACCGACGTGCCGGACGTCAGCGCCACCGAGACCGGGGCGCTGGTCGTCCTCGCCGTCCCGCGGGCCACGGCGGCACGGCTGGCCGGCGCGAGCGCCACCTCACGGCTGGCGGTGACGCTGTGCTGAATGACGAATTGGTGTCAAGTCCCTCGATCGAGCTACCGAATTGGACAGGCCCGGCGTGCCCTGCCGTAGGTTGCGGAGCTGTTTGTTCCACAACTTGTGCAGAGGGGCCTCTTGGTGAGCGAGAAGAAGCAACCCGGCGTCTGGGAAGGCTTCAAGGCCTTTCTGATGCGTGGCAACGTCGTCGATCTGGCCGTCGCGGTGGTCATCGGCGCGGCCTTCACCAACATCGTCAACTCGCTGGTGAAGGGCGTCATCAGCCCGCTGGTGGGCGCGTTCGGGACCAAGGACCTCGACAAGTACAGCTCGTGTCTGAAGTCGCCGTGCAAGTTCGACGAGGCGACGGGCACGGCCACGAGCGGCATCCCCATCCTGTGGGGCACGGTCCTCAGCGCGACACTCACGTTCGTGATCACGGCAGCCGTCGTCTACTTCCTTATGGTCCTGCCGATGTCCAAGTACCTGGCGGCGCAGGCGGCCCGGCAGAAGGCGAAGGAGGGCACGCAGGAGGTCATCGAGGTGTCCGAGCTGGAGGTGCTGAAGGAGATCCGCGACGCCCTCGTGGCGCAGCGCGGTTCGGGGCTCAGCCAAGACTGACGGCGAGCCTCTGGGCCGGGGCCCGGAGGCTCGGGGATATGGCTCAGAGGTGGTGGGGCGGCTTCTCGTCGAGGAAGCGCTTCAGGTCGGCCGCGCTGTCGCCGCTGCTGTCGGCCTGCTCGCCCCACCCGCGGTCCGTGTCGTCCGAGGACTGCTGGCTCAGCGGGTCGTCGAAGACCAGCGCCGACTTCGGATCGCGCGGTTCGGGGGCGGGGGCGGTACTCATGCGTTCAGGGTACGCCGAGGTGGTGGCGGCCCGACCCGGCTCAGCTGGGGGCCTCGGCGCCGGGGCGGGCGCAGAACCACC
Organism: Streptomyces sp. NBC_00775; assembly: GCF_036347135.1. Lineage (NCBI taxonomy): Bacteria > Bacillati > Actinomycetota > Actinomycetes > Kitasatosporales > Streptomycetaceae > Streptomyces > Streptomyces sp. NBC_00775. The sequence continues at coordinate 6,292,285 of NZ_CP108938.1, read as the reverse complement.
AGCAGACGACGAGGCGCGTCGCGTAGAAGCCGATGAACAGACACAGCGCGCCAGTGAAGAAGACGGCCGCATTGGTCCCCGATCGGAGACCGAAGGTCCTCCTGCCGGACGGGCTCGGCTCCCCTTGGTCCGTCTGACCTGGTCGTCCCTTCGAGACCTTCGGCCCGGGGGTGCTTGTGAACGCATTCACAAGAATTTCCGGAAGTTTTCTGCTGTGCTTGGCCGTATGACGTCCAGTTCCACTTCCGAACCAGCTGCGACGCCACGGCCCGCCGGCCGTGGTGTGCTGCGCAAAATGACCGCTCGCGGTCGCGACGAGGCGCACCGGGTCGCGTCGCCGCTGGAGCTCTTCTTCGACCTGTGTTTCGTCGTGGCCATCGCCCAGGCGGGCATCCAGCTGGTGCACGCCGTGACGGAGGGGCACGCGGGTGAGGGCATCCTCAACTACGCGATGGTCTTCTTCGCGATCTGGTGGGCCTGGATGAACTTCACCTGGTTCGCCTCGGCGTACGACAACGACGACGCGCTCTACCGGGTCGTCACGCTCGTGCAGATCGGTGGTGTGCTGGTGCTCGCGGCCGGGGTGTCGCGGGCGTTCGAGGACCACGATTTCGTGGTCGTCTGGCTCGGCTACGCGATCATGCGGTTCGCGATGATCGCGCAGTGGCTGCGGGTGGCGCGCTCCACCGAGGGGGCCGAGAGAACCATGGCGCTGCGGTACGCGGGCGGCGTACTGCTGTGCCAGATCGGCTGGCTGGGGCTGGTGCTCCTGCCGGAGTCCGGCCGCCCGTGGGTGTTCCTGGTGGTGGCGATCGCCGAGCTGTGCGTCCCGGTGTTCGCGGAGAAGGACTTCACCACCTCCTGGCATCCGCACCACATCTCCGAGCGGTACGGCCTGTTCACGATCATCGTGCTGGGCGAGACGATCGCCGCGGCCACGGTCGCCGTGAAGTCGGCCGTGGATGAGCACGACGCGCTGGGCGAGCTGCTGCCGATCGCCGCGGGCGGGCTGCTGATCGTCTTCTCCGCCTGGTGGATCTACTTCGTCGTGCCGATCCACGGGCATCTGCGGTCCAACGCGCAGGCGTTCCTGTGGGGGTACGGCCACTACCTGATCTTCGCCTCGGCGGCCGCGATCGGAGCGGGCCTGGAGGTCGCGGTCGAGCAGGCGGTCGGCAAGGCGCACATCTCGACGCTCGCGGCGTCCGCCGCGGTGACGCTGCCGACCGCGCTGTACTTCCTCACCGTCTGGGTACTGCACTCCCGCCACTTCAAGGTGGGCATCGCGCAGCAGCTCGTCTTGCCGACCACCGCGTTGCTGGTCATCCTGTGCACGTTCCTGGGCGACTGGGCGGTGCTCGCGGCGGGCATCGTCTCGGCGCTGGCGGTGGCGGTCGGGGTGACGTTGACGGCGCGGATGGTCGTGAGGGAGGGAGCGGGGTCCGCATAGGAAGGTGCGGGGGCTCGCAGGAAGGAGCCGTGCCCCCCCACGCTCGCTGTGCGCTCCGTGCGCCTCCTGAGCTCTGCGGCCACTGAGGCGTGCGGCTGCTGAAGCGCACGACCAAGGAACACTGGGGGGCATGACAGTTGACGCTCTGACAGATGTCGCGGGCCTGCGAGTGGGGCACGCGACGCGTTCCGGCGACGGTTGGCTCACCGGCACCACCGTGGTGCTCGCCCCTCCGGGCGGTGCGATCGCGGCCGTCGACGTACGTGGCGGCGGCCCCGGCACCAAGGAGACCGACGCGCTGGATCCGCGCAACCTCGTGCAGAAGGTCGAGGCGGTCGTGCTGACCGGCGGCAGCGCGTACGGGCTGGACTCGGCGTCGGGCGTGATGGCGTGGCTGGAGGAGCGGGGGCGCGGGGTACGGGTGGGTCCCGACCCGGCGCACGTCGTGCCGGTCGTGCCCGCTGCCTGCGTCTTCGATCTGGGGCGCGGCGGAGACTTCCGGGCCAGGCCGGACGCGTCCACGGGACGGGCCGCGGTCGAGGCGGCCGACGCGAGTGAGCCGGGCGCGCCGGTGCGCGAGGGGTGCGTGGGCGCCGGTACGGGGGCGGCGGTCGGCCGCTTCAAGGGCGGTGTCGGGACGGCGAGCGCCGTGCTGGAGTCCGGCATCACGGTGGCGGCACTGGTAGTGGCCAACGCGGCGGGTTCGGCGGTGGAACCGGAAACGGGGGCGCTGTACGGCGAGTTGCTGCGGGGGCGTACGACGCTTCCGGCGGCCCAGGTGCACGAGGCGGCGCAGCGGCGGCTCGCGGAGGCGGCCGCGAAGAATGCCTCTCCCCCGCTGAACACCACGCTCGCCGTTGTCGCCACCGACGCCGATCTGACGCGCGCGCAGGCACAGAAGCTGGCGGGGACGGCGCACGACGGCATCGCGCGCGCCGTGCGGCCGGTGCATCTGCTGAACGACGGGGACACGGTGTTCGCTCTGGCCACGGGCGCCCGGGCGCTCGCCGCCGAGAACCCCCTGGCGCTCAACGAGATCCTCGCGGCGGGCGCGGACCTGGTGACGCGCGCGATCGTGCGGGCCGTGCGCGCGGCCGAGTCGGTGGACGGGCCGGGCGGGGTGTGGCCGTCGTACGAGGAGCTCTACGGGGGCCACTAGATGGGCGATTGTCCCGGTTCTGTCACGTGATGCCGTTCGGCGCGGGTCACGGGAACCCTTCTCGCCGCGGCTCGCTCTTTCTCCACGCACTGGAGCGGATCACGCACATCATGAGAACTGGGAGCAGCCCGTGACAACGCCGGACACAACAGCGCGGCGCGCACTGGGGGCCTGTGCCGCCCTGATGGTCGGCGCCCTCACCCTCACCGCCTGCGGCGGCAACGCCAATGCCGACAGCGAGAGCGGCAAGGACGGCAAGAACGCGACCAAGACGTCCACGGCGAAGATCGTCATCTCGGCCAAGGACGGTTCGACGGGCGCGTCGATCAACGCGACCGGAGTGAAGGTCAGCGACGGCAAGCTGACCGACGTGAAGATGACGGTGGCCGGGACCGGAACTGCCGTTTCCGGGGCGATATCCGCGAACGGCGGCTCCTGGAAGCCGAAGGAGCAGCTGGAGCGGGGAACGAAGTACCAGATTTCGGTCACGGCGAAGGATGCAAGCGGGCGGACGTCGGCGGCCAACTCCATCTTCACCACGGTCTCTTCGAGCAACAGCTTCATCGGTACGTACACGCCCGACAACGGCACCACCGTCGGTGTCGGCATGCCGGTCTCCTTCAACTTCGACAAGGCGATCGGCAACAAGAAGGCCGTGCAGTCGCACATCACGGTCTCCTCCAGCAGCGGGCAGCAGGTGGTGGGGCACTGGTTCGGGACGCAGCGGCTCGACTTCCGGCCCGAGGAGTACTGGAAGGCCGGCTCCAAGGTCACGATGAAGATCGACCTTGACGGGGTAGAGGGCACGAACGGCGTCTTCGGGGTGCAGAAGAAGACGGTCACCTTCACCATCGGGCGCTCCCAGGTCTCCACGGTCGACGTCAACACGCAGACCATGACGGTCGTGCGGGACGGCAAGACCCTCAAGACGGTCCGGATCTCGGCGGGCAGCCCGCAGCACACCACGTACAACGGGCAGATGGTGATCTCGGAGAAGTTCGTCCAGACCCGGATGAACGGCTCGACGGTCGGCTACGGCGGCGAGTACGACATCCCGGATGTGCCGCACGCGATGCGCCTGACGTCGTCGGGGACGTTCATCCACGGCAACTACTGGTACAACCGGGGGAATCCGCCCTTCGGCCGGGAAGGCACCAGCCACGGCTGCGTGGGACTCGCCGACGTGCAGGGCGCGCAGGGGGACACGACCGCCAAGTGGTTCTACGACAACTCCCTCATCGGGGACGTCGTGACGGTCAAGAACTCGCCCGACAAGACGGTCTCGCCGGACAACGGGCTCAACGGCTGGAACATGTCGTGGAGCGCGTGGACCGCGGGAAGTGCCGTCTGACGAGGACCTTTTGACGCCCGTGCGGGCCGCGTGGGAACTTGCCGCGCGGCCCGTCCGTTTTCCATCCGTACGTTTTCTCGGTTCGCGGACATGATGTCCGACCGAGGGGCTACGGTATGCACCCACAAGGTGACATGCAGCAACGCCGGGAGAAACCTTGAGCGTTCCGTACGAGACAGCAGCGTACGAACCACCCGAGTCGCCCGAGTCTCCGGAGGAGCATCTCGCGCGACTCCTCGGTCGCGCCCTGAACTCCTTCGAGCTGCCCGACGAGACGATATGGCGACTCGACTGCGCGCTGGCGCACGACAGTTCGCTGCACTCCGCGCACCACAGCGCGGGGCTGCACCGCGAGACGTATCGGCACACGTGGCTGCTCGCCGACGGCTCGGCGGTCACGCTGTGGGAGCTCGTGCACAACACGGCGCCCGGCAGGGACCCGCAGCACGAGGTGTACGTAGACGAGGAGGAGCTGCGCGCCGCCACGGCCCGGCTCCCGCTGCCGCCGGACGCCCCGGACTTCGAACTGCCGGTGCTCGTCCAGCTGTCACCGATCCCCGAGCCGCGCCACGCCTACGTGCCCGACGACTCGGCGGACCACGCGCGCCGGCTCCTGCGGCGGGCGGAGAACCCGGACCGGCCGGGGGCCGACATCACGTCGCTCCTGCTGTGCGAGGCGTTCGCCCACCAGATCACCCAGGCCTTCGGACGCCCTTGCCGCGCCGGTCAGGCGGGGCTGTGCTTCTCGCTCTACGAGCACGCGTTCCTGCTGCGCGACGGGCGGGAGATCTCCCTGTGGGAGGTCGAACACACGGCGACGCCGGACCGACGCCACATGTGCGAGGTGTACGCGACGCAGGACGCGGCGCGGGACGCGATGGAACGGCGCGCGGCGCGACTCAGCTGACATCGGCGCGCCGGTTCTGAGCGCCGGGCGCGGGCTACGGGCGGCTGTCGCTGAACTGGCGTACCAGGCCCGCGAAGGCCGCGTGTTCCTCGGGGGTGAGTTCGACGGACTCCGCGACGGGGCCCGACTGGCGCTGGTGGGGAATGGCCCGGAGCCTGTCGCCGTGGCGGCATACCGCGACCTCGAAGCGGTCGCGGCGCAGAAGGCGCACCAGGCCGACGACCCAGATGACGGTCGCCAGGGCGAGTGCGGCCACGCCTACCAACTGGAGGATCGACACGTGCTCAGGCATGCGCTCCAGTAGACACCACGGTCCGGGACCGTGGTCCCGGACCGTGACGCATCTCGCAGATGCGGTGAACAACTCACAGGTGCCCTAAAGGGGCAGAAGGTTGGCCGTTCAGGCCGCGACGGGCTCCTTCGACTCGGCCTTGGTGGATATCGGAGCGTCGGCCGCTGCCGCGGTGGCGCCGCCCTCGGGTGCCTGCTTGCGCAGGCCCTTCAGCGTGACGACCAGAGCCGTGGTGACGCAGACGCCCGCCGCGATGGCGATCAGGTAGAGGAAGGGGTTGCCGATCAGCGGGACCACGAAGATGCCGCCGTGCGGGGCGCGCAGGGTGGCGCCGAAGGCCATCGACAGGGCGCCGGTGACCGCGCCGCCCACCATGGCGGAGGGGATGACGCGCAGGGGGTCGGCTGCCGCGAACGGAATCGCGCCCTCCGAGATGAAGGAGGCGCCGAGGACCCAGGCCGCCTTGCCGTTCTCGCGCTCGGTCTGGGTGAAGAGCTTGCCGCGCACGGTCGTCGCGAGGGCCATGGCCAGGGGCGGGACCATGCCCGCCGCCATCACGGCCGCCATGATCTTCATCGCCGAGTCACTGGGGCTCGCGACGGCGATACCGGCGGTGGCGAAGGTGTACGCGACCTTGTTGACCGGGCCGCCGAGGTCGAAGCACATCATCAGGCCGAGGATCATGCCGAGGAGGACGGCGTTGGTGCCGGTGAGGCCGTTGAGCCAGTCGGTCATGCCCTTCTGGGCGGAGGCGATGGGCTTGCCGATCACCACGAACATCAGGAACCCGACGATCGCCGCGGAGATCAGTGGGATCACCACCACCGGCATGATGCCGCGCAAGGCCGCCGGGATCTTGACCTTCTGGATCCCGATCACCACACCACCGGCGATGAGACCGGCGGCCAGACCGCCGAGGAAGCCCGCGTTGATGGTGAGGGAGATCGCGCCTCCGACGAAGCCGGGCACGAGGCCTGGCCGGTCCGCCATGCCGTAGGCGATGTAGCCGGCCAGGACCGGGACGAGGAAGCCGAAGGAGACGACGCCGATCTGGAAGAACAGCGCGCCCCAGCTGTCCATCTGGGTCCACATGAAGTGGTCCATGACCGACGGCGCCTTGTTGATCTTGTAGCCGCCGATCGCGAATCCGAGGGCGATGAGGAGACCGCCCGCGGCGACGAACGGGACCATGTAACTGACGCCGGACATCAGCCACTTGCGGAGCTTGGTGCCGTAGCCCTCGCCGGACTCACCGGCGCGCTCCACCGGTGTGCCGGGCGCGGCGCCCGCGCTGACCTCTCCGCGCGCGGCCTTGTCGCGCACCTGCGCGATCAGCTCGGTGGGCTTGTTGATGCCCGCCTTCACGCCGACGTCGACGGTCGGCTTGCCGGCGAAGCGGTCCTTGTCCCGTACGGGCACGTCGTGGGCGAAGATCACGCCGTCCGCGGCCGCGATGACCGCCGGGTCGAGCCGGGTGAAGCCGGCCGAGCCCTGCGTCTCGACGACCACCTCTACGCCTGCCTCGCGGCCCGCGTTCTCCAACGACTCGGCGGCCATGTAGGTGTGTGCGATGCCGGTGGGGCAGGAGGTGACGGCAACGATGCGGAACGGCTGACCACCATCGGTGGCGCCCGGCGCCGGGGCGGGTCCGTCATCGACGGTCGCACCCGGCACCGGGGCCGCGCCGTCCGTGGCGGAGTCGGCGGAGGCCGCCGCATTCGACTCCGCCACGGCGTTTTCGGGGGCGCCCGCGGGCGCCGGGGGCTCGTCCCCGCGGATGAGCGCGGCCGCGGCCGCCGCGTCGTCCACGGCCCGCAGCGCGGACGTGAACTCGGCGTTCATCAGCTGGCGTGCGAGGGACGACAGGATCGTGAGGTGGGCGTCGTCCGCGCCGGCCGGGGCGGCGATCAGGAAGATCAGGTCGGCGGGCCCGTCCGGCGCGCCGAAGTCGATCCCGGCCGCGCTGCGTCCGAAGGCGAGCGTCGGCTCGGTGACGTGTTCGCTCCGGCAGTGCGGGATGCCGATGCCGCCGTCCAGGCCGGTCGGCATCTGGGCTTCGCGGGCGGCCACGTCGGCGAGGAAGCCGTCGAGGTCGGTGACCCGACCCTTGGCGACCATGCGCTCGGCGAGGGCGCGCGCCGCCGCTTCCTTCGTATCAACGGACAGGTCGAGGTCGACCAGGTCCGCGGTGATCATCTCGCTCATCGCGGGCTCCTTCGCACGCGTATCGCCCGGGGGAAGTGGTGGGCGAGGGTGGGGACGGGGGTGTTGCGCTCAGATGGGGCAGGTAGGGCCGATAGGGCAGAGGGGACAGGGGCGAGGTGAGTCGAAGAGGCGGGGCCGGGGAAACCCCGCCTCTCCTCGGCGGCGGGATCGGGGAGATCCCGCCTCCGTATGGCTGCGGCGGGGAAGGGGAGGCCCCGCCGCTTCAGGGCCGGATCAGGAGGCGTACGGGACGGGTGGGCCGCCGGGCTCGCAAGACCCGTACGCGATCCGGCGTGCGCGGCGCGCAAGCCGTAGTGATGCGAGCCATACGCGCCGCCACGAAGAGGGCAGCACGCGCCGTCGTGACGTGAACCGCGCGTGCCGTCGTGACGTGAGCCGGACGTGCCGTCGTGAAGTGATCCACGCGCGCCGGGGACATGCGAGCCGTGTGCGCCGTTGCGGCGTGATCCGGTGCTCATGACACGGGCTCCGTCAGTACGAGATCCACCGGGACGTCCGACGTGACCGTCACGGCGGAGGGGTCGAGGTCGGCCGGGCCCGGCATCACGCTGCCGGGGAGTTGGACGGCCGCGGCGCCGTGGGCGACGGCGGAGGCGAGGGCCTCGGGGCCGTTGCCGCCGGCGATCAGGAAGCCGGCGAGGGAGGAGTCACCGGCGCCCACGTTGCTGCGTACGGCATCCACGCGCGCGCTGCCGAACCAGGTGCCCGAGCCGTCCACGAGCAGCTGCCCGTCGGCGCCGAGGCTCGCGAGGACGGCGCGCGCGCCCAGCTCGCGCAACTCCTCGGCCGCCTTCACCGCGTCGCCCACTGTGGCGAGGGGGCGCCCGACGGCTTCCGCGAGCTCCTCGGCGTTGGGCTTCACCACGTCGGGCCGCTCGCGCAGCGCCGCGAGAAGCGCCGGACCGGAGGTGTCGAGTGCGATCCGGGCGCCCGCCGCGTGGGCCCGCGCGACCAGATCGGCGTACCAGGAGGGCGCGAGGCCGCGCGGCAGGCTGCCGCAGCAGGTGATCCAGTGGGTGTCGCCGGAGCGGTACTGCTTGCGGACGGTCTCCAGGAGGAGTTCGGCCTCGGCGGCGGAGAGTTCGGGTCCGGGCGCGTTGATCTTCGTCAGGGTGCCGTCGGGTTCGGCGACCGAGATGTTCGAGCGGGTGGCTCCGGCGACCGGGACCGGCGCGACCTCGATGCCCTGCGCGTCGAGCAGGTCGGCGACGAGTGCGCCGGGCGCACCACCCAGGGGCAGGACGGCGACCGTGCGCTGCCCGGCGGCCGCGACCGCGCGCGAGACGTTCACGCCCTTGCCGCCCGGGTCCATGCGTTCGCCGGTGGCCCGGATGACCTCGCCGCGGTCGAGCGACGGGACCTCGTACGTACGGTCGAGGGAGGGGTTGGGGGTGACGGTGAGGATCATGCGCACTCGTTTCTCAACACGTTCTCAGGACACGGCACTTGCGTGTCGCGTCCTACACACACAGCACTTCGGTGCCGCCGCGCTCGATGGCGGAGACGTCTTCGGGGCTCAGCCCGCGGTCGGTGATCAGCAGGTCCACATCGCTCAGGTCGCCGAAGCGGGCGAAGTGTTCCTGGCCGTTCTTGGAGGAGTCGGCGAGGAGCACCACCCGGCGCGCGGCGCGCATGGTCGCGCGCTTGACGGCGGCCTCGGCGAGGTCGGGGGTGGTCAGTCCGTAGGAGGGGGAGAATCCGTTGGCCGCGATGAAGAGGACATCGGCGCGGATCTCGCTGTACGCGCGGAGCGCCCAGGCGTCCACGGCGGCGCGCGTGCGGTGCCGTACGCGCCCCCCGACCAGGTGGAGCTGGATGCCGGGGTGGTCCGCGAGGCGGGCGGCGATCGGAAGGCTGTGGGTGACGACGGTGAGCGTCGCCTCCAGCGGGAGCGCCGCGGCGAGCCGGGAGACGGTCGAGCCGGCGTCCAGGATCACCGTGCCGTCGTGGGGCAGTTCGGCGACCGCGGCCTCGGCGATGCGGTCCTTCTGGTCGGCCGCGGTGGACTCGCGCTCGGCGAGGTCGGGCTCGAAGTCCAGGCGCCCGGCGGGAATCGCACCACCGTGCACACGGCGTACGAGACCCGCGCGGTCCAGGGCCTTCAGGTCCCGGCGGATGGTCTCCGCGGTGACCTGGAACTCCTCGGCCAGGGAGAGCACGTCCACCCGTCCGCCGTCACGGGCGAGCCGGAGGATCTCCTGCTGCCGCTCCGGTGCGTACATGTCCGTTCGCCTCCGACTAATGCCCGAACCTGTGGTTTCACTCGGAGGCTACGCCCGGATTTCCGGAAAGTAAACAGGTTCGGGCGTGATGTGGGCACAAACGGGCTTCGCAGGGAGCGGAGGGTGAAACGACGGTGGGGGCAGGCCGCATGAGCGGCCTGCCCCCACCGTCGTTTCACCGGATCAGGAAACCAGCACCGGCTCCTCCGCCTGGGTCGCCTCCGGCGCACCCGCACCCTCACCCGCGCCCTCACCCTCCACGTGCTGCGCCGGCCGCTTGGGCAGGGCGAACATCAGCAGGAAGATGACCGCCATGACCGCCGCGACCCAGCCCAGCGCGTACTGGAAGGCGTTGACGAAGGCGGGGCCGACCTGGTCCCCGGTCAGCCGGTCGTCGATCTGGCCGAAGAAGAGGACCGACACCAGCCCGAGCCCCAGCGCGTTGCCCATCTGCTGCACGGTGTTGATGAGCCCGGACGCCGAACCGGAGTGCTCGCGCGGGACCTCCGACAGCACCGCGTCCGTCAGCGGGGCCACGATGAAGCCCATACCCGCGCCCATGACCACCAGCGGAAGCGCCATCTGCCAGGAGGCGATGGACATGCCGTACCGGTCGGACTCCCAGATGTAGAGGAGCACGCCGAGCGCCATGATCAGCGCGCCCGCCTGGAGCACCTTGCGCCCGAAGCGCGGGACCAGCAGCTGCACCGACATGCCCGCCGCCGCCGACACCGCGATCGAGAACGGCACCCCGGTCAGACCCGCCCGCAGCAGGCTCCACCCGAGCCCGATCTGCAAGTACAGCGTCCAGACCAGGAAGAAGATGCCGAGCGCGACACCGAAGACGGTCTGTACGGCGATACCCGCCGCGAAGCTCGTCACCTTGAACAGCGACAGCTCGACCAGCGGCGAACCGTCCCGTGCCGTCTTCCGCTTCTCGTACGCCACCAGTGCCACGAAGACGACGAGGGAGCCGGCCATCGACACGTACCCCCACAGCGGCCAGCCCAGCTCACGGCCGCGGGTCAGCGGGTAGAGCAGCATCAGCAGGCCGAGAATGACGAGGGCGACGCCGACGAGGTCGAGCTTGAGGGCGCGCGGGGCCTTGGACTCGCTGATGAACCGGCGGCCCAGGATCAGCGCGGCGACACCCACCGGCAGGTTGATGAGGAAGATCGGCCGCCACTCCAGGCCGAAGAGGTTCCACTCGGTGAGCAGCGCGCCGAGGAGAGGACCGGACACGGCCCCCAGGCCGACGATCGCGCCGAAGAGACCGAAGACCTTGCCCCGCTCGTGCGCCGGGAAGGTGGCGTGCACGATCGACAGCACCTGCGGCACCATCAGCGCGGCCATCCCGCCCTGGAGGATGCGCGAGGCGACGAGCATCTCCGGGTTCGCGGCGAAGCCGCACAGCGCCGAGGCGAGCGTGAACCCGCCTACGCCGAGGAGGAAGATCCGCTTGCGGCCGTGGATGTCGCCGAGCCGCCCGCCGGTGATGAGCCCGGCGGCGAAGGCCAGCGCGTAGCCCGCCGTGATCCACTGGATCTGGCTGAACGAAGCGCCCGCGTCCCGCTGGATCGACGGGATGGCGATGTTGACGATCGTCACGTCGACCAGGTCCATGAAGGCCGCGGTCATGACGATGGCGAGGGCGAACCAGCGCCGCCGGTCGGCCACGGCGGCCGCGGCCAAGCTGTTACGAGTGGTCTCGGTGGAGGTCATGCAGCAAAGCTAAGCCCGCATTAGGTCAGATCGTGTCCTAGATGTGCGGCACCCTGGAAGACATGACAACGGATACGCCGGCCCGGCTTCTCCAGCTCCTCTCCCTCCTCCAGACGCCCCGCGAATGGCCCGGCGGCGAGCTCTCCGAGCGGCTCGGGGTGTCCCGTCGTACGGTCCGCCGGGACATCGACCGGCTCCGGGAGCTGGGCTATCCGGTGCAGGCGACCAAGGGGTCCGACGGCGGGTACCGGCTGGTGGCGGGGAAGGCGATGCCACCGCTCGTGCTCGACGACGAGGAGGCCGTGGCGATCGCGGTGGGACTGCGGGCCGGCGCCGGGCACGCCGTCGAGGGCGTGGACGAGGCGTCCGTACGGGCGCTCGCCAAGCTGGAGCAGGTGCTGCCGTCCCGGCTGCGCCACCGGGTGTCCACGCTCCAGGCCGCGACCACCCCGCTGACCAGCGGGGACGGGGCGAGTATCGCGCCTGAGACGCTGACCGTGATGGCGTCGTGCGTCGCCGGGCGGGAGCGGCTGCGGTTCGCGTACCGCTCCGGGGACGGGACGCCGTCGCGGCGGCTGACCGAGCCGTACCGGCTCGTCTCCACCGGCCGTCGCTGGTACCTCGTCGCGTACGACCTCGATCGTGAGGACTGGCGTACGTTCCGCGTCGACCGGGTCGCCGAGCCGTACGCGACGGGAGCGCGGTTCACGCCGCGTGAGCTGCCGACGGGCAGTGCGGCGGAGTTTCTGCGGCAGTCGATGTTCCGGCGGCAGGAGACGTACGCGTTCGACGTCACGTTCGCCGCGCCCGCCGAGTTCGTCGCGGCGCGGCTCCCCGCCTGGCTGGGTACGCCCGAGCCGATCGACGAGAACAGCTGCCGGCTGCGTTCCTCCGCCGGCGACTCCGTGGAGTGGCTGGCGGTGCGGATCGCGATGGTCGACTGCGAGTTCGTGGTGCGGGAACCCGCTGAACTGGTGGGTTATGTACGGGACTTGGGTGAGCGTCTGACGCGAGCGGCGGGCGGTGGTTCGGCGGAGGGCGGCGACTCGGGGGACGCCGGCCTCACTGGCCCGTCACGTACTTGACCGTTGCTCATTCGGCGCTCCAGGGAAAGTCGCGAAGGACTTCGAGATGGCGCAGTGCGAGCGCGACGGGGCCGTCCGGTCCGTCGGCCGCGTCGTCCGTGGCAGCCCAGGCTTCCACCGCGACGCGGACCGCTGCGCTGGCTGTGGCGGCGGTGAGGCGGAGCTTGGGGGACGGGGTGGGGGAAGGGGCATGCGAAGGGATGGGCGAAGCTTCCGTCGTCGCCACCGCCCTCGCCGCCACTCCCCTCGCCGCCAGCACCCCCGCCAGCGTTCGCTCCGCCGTCTGGCACGCCTCGCCCCACACCCTCAGCAGGGCAGGGTTCGCCTCGGCCAGGCGGAGGAGGGCGCGGACCCAGTCCAGGGACTCGGGTCTGACACCGACGCCCGGGGTCAAGGTGGCGACGATCGCGTGGCGGAGGGCTTCGGGTACCGGCAGTTGGGCCGGGGCGTCGCGGACGGCCTCGGCCCACTTCTGGCTGCCGGCGGCGAAGACGGGGCCGAGGGATTCCTCCTTGGTCGCGAAGTACCGGTAGAAGGTGCGCGGCGCGACCCCGGCGGCCCGGGCGATGTCCTCGGCACGGGTGGCGCGCAGGCCGTTGCGCATGAAGAGCCCCGCTGCCGCCCGGGAGATCTCCATGCGGGTGGCCGCCTTGCGTCGCTCGGTCAGCGAAGGAACAGTACGGGGGGTGCCGTTGGCGGAGCCAGAGGCAGGGGTTGGGGCAGAGGTTGGGGCTGTGGCAGGCGCCGCTCGGCCTGCGGAGGTGCGCACCACGCGTTCGGTACCGGTCACGGACGGCAGGTTATGCCCCTGTGGCAGAATCTGCCATCCGGGTCACCCCGGGGTTCAGGTTCGGGGTGGCCCGGCAATGACCTGCGCGGAAACCGTCGCGGGTGGGCTCCGCCGCAGGAGGGTTCTGCCGCTGGACCCCGGGCCACAGGGTCCGCCCCTTCGACCCCACCAGGGGCTTCGCCCCTGGACCCCGGTGAGTTCTTTTGCCGCGGGACGGTGGGGGCTGGTCGCGCAGTTCCCCGCGCCCCTTACGGGGCGCTCCTGACCGCGCACCGTCACCGTCTCACGAAGACACCCCACCCCCACCCCAAAACAAAATGGAGCCGGGCCCCGGCGCCAGGGGGGGAAGGCGCCAGAGCCCGGCTCTGGGAGAGTCCCGGCGCGGGGGGGGTGTGCGTCGGGACTCGGTTCTGGTGGGGGCGCGTGCCTATGCCCCGGATGGAACCCTGAACCCTGGGCCCTGAAGTCTTGTGCCCAGAGCCCGGCAGGTTAAGCGGCCTTACATGGCCATGTCTGGTCGACTTGTGGCCAACGTGGCCGGCGGGTCCGTCATGGACTCACGCCGCCGCGTCGAACCCGGTGTCACGGGCCAGCTTCTTCAGTTCGAGAAGCGCGTGCTTCTCGATCTGGCGGATGCGCTCGCGCGTGAGGCCGTGCTCCTTGCCGACCTCGGTGAGCGTGCGCTCCCGGCCGTCATCGATGCCGTACCGCATCTTGATGATGGAGGCCGTGCGCTGGTCGAGGCGGCCGATCAGGTCGTCCAGTTCCTCGCTGCGCAGCAGGGTCATGACCGACTGCTCGGGGGAGACCGCGGAGGTGTCCTCCAGCAGGTCGCCGAACTGGGTGTCACCGTCGTCGTCCACCGCCATGTTCAGCGAGACCGGGTCGCGGGCCCAGTCCAGGACGTCCGTCACGCGCTCCGGCGTCGAGTCGAGTTCGGCGGCGATCTCCGCGTGCTCGGGCTCGCGCCCGTTCTTGCGGTTGAACTCGCGCTGTACGCGCCGGATCCGGCCCAGTTCCTCGACCAGGTGGACGGGGAGGCGGATCGTGCGCGACTGGTCGGCGATGGAACGGGTGATGGCCTGACGGATCCACCAGGTCGCGTACGTCGAGAACTTGAAGCCCTTGCGGTAGTCGAACTTCTCGACGGCGCGCACCAGACCCGCGTTGCCCTCCTGGATCAGGTCGAGCAGGGGCAGGCCGCTGCGCGGATAGCGCCGGGCGACAGCGACGACCAGCCGGAGGTTCGAGCGGATGAAGATGTCCTTCGCTCGCTCGCCCTCGGCGACCAGCGCCTCGAGCTCCTCGCGGGACGCGTCCGCTCCGGCCGTAGCCTCGCCGTCGAGGATCTGCCGCGCGAACACACCCGCCTCGATGGTCTGGGACAGCTCGACTTCCTTGGCGGCGTCGAGCAGTGGCGTACGCGCGATCTCGTCGAGGTACATGCCGACCAGGTCGCGGTCGGCGATCTCGCCGCCTACGACGCGAACACTGCGTGCCGCGTCGCTGGTCTCGCCGGTGGCGGACTTACGACGGGCGACGGCACGGGTTGCCATGCGTGCTCCCTTGCGATGGTGGGCTGGCTGGTGGTCGCTGAACACTGGGTAGCTCACCCTCCCGGGTACCCGGCATCCGAAGGAAACAACGACTGGAATCCGGACAGAATTCCCAACCTGCCCCTCGATTTTTCTGATCATGCAGTACCCTGTCCCGGCACAGGGGGTGGGCAGATGATGCCGGAACGTACAGAGGTGCAGGTCAGGCCGGGAGTCGAGGGTGATCTCGACGCTCTCACCGACATCTACAACCACTACGTACGTGAGACGCCCATCACATTTGATACCGCTGTCTTCACGCCGGAAGAGCGTCGCTCGTGGCTGCTCTCCCACCCTGAAGACGGACCGCACCGCCTGATGGTTGCCACGGACGCGGACTCACAGACGATTCTTGGGTACGCCACATCCAGCGCCTTTCGCGTGAAGGCCGCGTACGACACCTCCGTGGAGGTCAGCGTCTACCTCGCCCCGGACGCCGGTGGCCGTGGCGTCGGCACCCTGCTCTACGAGGCCCTCTTCGAAGCCCTCGCCGGCGAGGATCTCCACCGCGCCTACGCCGGCATCGCCCAGCCCGAGGGAAACGAAGCGTCCGTGCGGCTGCACGAACGCTTCGGGTTCCGGCATGTGGGCACCTACCGGGAGGTGGGCCGCAAGTTCGGCCGGTACTGGGATGTGGCCTGGTACGAGAAGGAACTCACCCCGGCCCAGTGAGGAACGGCCCGGTGAGGAGCGGGTCAGCCGAACTGCACCGACCGCTTGGCCATCCCCATCCAGAAGCCGTCGATCACCGACTTCTGCCCGTCAAGCTCACCGGCCGCGTCCGCCGCGCCCATGGTCACGAAGAGGGGGGCGAAGTGCTCGGTGCGCGGGTGGGCGAGACGGCCGGCCGGGGACTTGCGCTCGAAGTCGAGGAGCGCGTCCACGTCACCGGCGTCCAGGGCGCGGTGACCCCAGTCGTCGAACTCGCTCGACCAGGTCGGGACTCCCCCGCCGGTGTGCCGCAGGGCCGCGAGGTTGTGGGTGAAGAAGCCGGAGCCGACGATCAGGACGCCCTCGTCGCGCAGTGGCGCCAGCTTGCGGCCGATCTCGAAGAGGCGGACCGGGTCGAGGGTCGGCATGGAGATCTGCAGGACCGGGATGTCGGCCTCGGGGAACATCTCCACCAGCGGCACATACGCGCCGTGGTCGAGCCCGCGGTCCGGGATGTCCTGCACCGGCGTACCGGGCGCGCGCAGCAGCTTCCGTACGGACTCGGCGAGTTGGGGGGCGCCGGGAGCCGCGTACGTCACCTGGTAGTAGTGCTCGGGGAAGCCCCAGAAGTCGTAGACGAGCGGTACGGTCTCGACCGCGCCGAGGGCGAGCGGGGCCTCTTCCCAGTGGGCGGAGACCATGAGGATCGCCCTGGGGCGCGGCAGGTCGGCGGACCAGGCGGCGAGCTGGCCGGGCCAGATCGGGTCGTCGGCGAGCGGCGGGGCACCATGGCTCAGGTAGAGGGCGGGCATGCGTCCAAGTGCGGGACGCTCCTCGGTGGCGGCGGACATGGCGGCTCCCTCCAGAGGGTTCAATCGTACGGCGCGGGTGCTTGACACTTGAAGTTTATTGCTTGAAGTCTCAAGCTCTCGGTCGCCGAGCTTACGCCTGGTTTGTTTAACTTTCAAGAAGGGGCTCGTACAGTGGAGTACATGAACACGGCACCCGCTGAAGAGACGCGTTGGCTCACCGACGAGGAACAGCGCATCTGGCGTGCGTACATGCACGCCACCACCCTCCTTGAGGACCATCTCGACCGCCAGCTCCAGCGTGACGCGGGCATGCCGCACATCTACTACGGCCTGCTCGTCCAGCTCGCCGAAGCGCCGCGCAGGCGGCTGCGGATGACCGAGCTGGCCATGAGCGCGAAGATCACCCGCTCGCGGCTCTCGCACGCGATCGCGCGCCTGGAGAAGAACGGCTGGGTGCGGCGTGAGGACTGTCCCTCCGACAAGCGGGGACAGTTCGCGGTCCTGACGGACGACGGTTACGAGGTGCTGCGGCGCACCGCGCCGGGCCATGTGACCGCCGTACGGCAGGCCCTGTTCGACCGGCTCACCACGGACCAGCAGAAGGCCTTCGGCGAGGCCATGCGGATCGTCGCCGAGGGGCTCCAGCCGAAGGACGCGGGGGCGGACCTGCCCTGGTTGCGCTGACGCTCCGCCGGACAGGCGGTTCCTCCGCCGCCGGCCGGTGGAAGCTGGTCGCGCCCCGCGGCGGAGCCGCAGATGTCACAGCCCCGCGCCCCGTACGGGGCGCGGGTTCGCCCCGGCTCCGTCGAACTCGGAGCCGGGGCGAACCCTGGGAATCGTACGAACGAGGCGTCCCCACCCCGCGTCCGTACGCGAAGTATCCGGAGTACCCGTGGTGCGGGTGATCAGTGGGCGATCACCGGGATCTTCACGTCGTCCTCGATGCCCTCGCCGGAGGCGGCGACCGGGTCGGAGCCCTGCGTGCCGGCGTTGACGAGGACCGAGACGATCGCCGCGGCCGCCACCAGCATGCCGACGGCGAACCAGATGGCGTTGGTGTAGCCGTGCACCTGGCCCTGCAGCGCGACGAGCTGCTGCTGGGTCTTGGAGGTACCGGCGTCGGCGATGTGGTCCTTGATGTAGGCGGTCGTCGCGGAGGCGGCGATCGTGTTCAGCAGGGCCGTGCCGATCGCGCCGCCCACCTGCTGCGAGGTGTTGACCATCGCGGAGGCGACACCCGCGTCGCGGGGCTCGACGCCCAGGGTGGCCAGGGACATGGCCGGCATGAACGCCGTACCCATGCCGAGACCGAGCAGCAGCATCGCCGGCAGGATGATCGAGGCGTACGACGAGCCGATCTCCAGCTGGGTCATCAGCAGCATCCCGACCGCGGCGACCAGGAAGCCGGGGCCCATCAGCAGACGGGCCGGCAGGCGGGTCATCAGGCGGGTGCCGATCTGGGTCGAGCCGACCATCATGCCGACGATCATCGGCATGAAGGCGAAGCCGGTCTTGATCGGCGAGAAGCCCTTCACGACCTGCAGGTAGTAGGTCAGGAACAGGAACGTGCCGAACATCGCGATGATGGCGATGCCGAGCGAGAGGTAGATCCCGCCGCGGTTGCGGTCGGTGATCACACGCAGCGGCAGCAGCGGGGCCTTGACCCTGGCCTCGACGACCACGAACGAGATCAGCAGGACCGCGGACGCGATGAACAGCGCGACGGTCGAGGAGTCGCCCCAGCCGTTGGACTCGGCGCGGGTGAAGCCGTAGACGAGCGAGACCAGGCCGAGGGTGGACAGGAGCACGCCCGGGATGTCGAGCGGGTTGCGGTTGCGGCCGCCCTCCGGCTCACGGATGACGAAGTACGCGCCGAGCGCGGCGATGATCGCGAACGGGATGTTCACGAAGAACGTCCAGCGCCAGTCCAGGTACTCGGTCAGCACACCGCCGAGGATGAAGCCGACGGCGCCGCCGCCACCGGCGATCGCGCCGTAGATGCCGAAGGCCTTGGCGCGCTCCTTGGCGTCCGTGAACATCACGGCGAGCAGGGAGAGCGCGGCGGGCGCGAGCAGGGCGCCGAACGCGCCCTGGAGGGCACGGGCGCCGAACATCATGGCGCCGGAGGTGGCGAGACCGCCGAGCGCGGAGGCCGCGGCGAAGCCGGTGAGGCCGACGACGAAGGCGCGCTTGCGGCCCCACAGGTCGGCTATGCGGCCGCCGAAGAGGAGGAGTCCGCCGAAGGCGAGGGCGTAGGCCGTGACGACCCACTGCCGGTTGCCGTCGGAGATGCCCAGGTCGGTCTGGGCGGACGGGAGGGCGATGTTCACGATGGTCGCGTCGAGGACGACCATCAGCTGGGCGAGCGCGATGAAGGCGAGCGCTTTCCAGCGGTTGGCGTGTGCGTCGGGTATGGCCTGCACGGCCTTTGAGGTTCCTGTTTCAGACATGGGGATACCCACTCCGGGACTTCGTAGCGAAAAAAATGGTGAGGGATAGGGACGGCTCGTCTCCGGTGACGGCCGGAAGCGTTGTGCGCGTTCTGACTGGTGCTGCGCGCTGAACTAATCGGTCAGGTGGACGGCGTGGTCGGTCACGCGCGCCGCAGGTCCTCCACGGTGGCGGCCACTCCGGGCAGTTCGGAGCGGGCCGGGGCCCGCATACCGTCCAGGAACAGCTGCAGATGACGGTGTACGAAGCGGTCGATGCCCTGGCACGCGGTGCCGGGCAGCGGCCTGGTGAGCTGGCTGACCGCGATCATCAGGTCGCCGAACTCGACGTCGGGGCGCAGCTGTCCGGCCTCGCGGGCGCGGTCCATCAACTGCTCGATCAGGACGGTGATCCGGTCGCGCGCGGCGACGAGATCCGGGTGGTTCTGGTCGAAGGACGCGGAGAGCATCGGGCACAGGGCGCCGATCCGCTCGTCGGCGGCGAAGTGCACGAAGCCGCTCAGCGCCTCGAAGGCGTCGCCGCCCTCGACGAGGGCCGCCTCGACCCACTCCGAGGTGCGGTCCATCACCGAGCAGACGACCTCCCGTGCCAGGGCGTCGCGGTCGGCGAAGTTGCGGTACACCGTGGCGTTGCCGACCCCGGCCCGGCGGGCGATCTCGTCGAACGGCACCTCGGGGCCGAACTCGACGAACATCTCGCGGGCCGCGGCGACGATCCGCTCCCTGTTGCGCAGGGCATCGGCGCGCGGCCGGACCACTCGGCGCTGCACGGGGGTGGCGGTCTCCACGGTGGACTCCTCGAAGAGAGGGGGATCGCGATCCGGGGATTCGCTCCCCGTTTCGCTCTGACACAGGGCTAAACGGGGAAACGATCCCCGGTTATTTCCCGACCCCGACAAGATTCCATGTGACCTGCGCCACATCCGCTCGGCACACGCTCCGCACCCGCTCCGCGCCCGCTCCACATACCCATCCGGACGCTTCAGCGGCCCCCGGGCGAGAAACCCACGATCGGGCTCCTCCAGCGCGCGCCCGCCGCGCCGTCGACACAGGGTGATCGCAAGGGTGCAGCCGGAGACCGGCGGCTGCCGTGGAGCGAAGGGTCCCCGCATGCCGCCTGAGCGACGCCTCCGCCGCCGGATAGGCACGCGCCGCGTGGCCGCGCTCGCCGCGGTGACCCTTCTGACGCTGGCGGTCAGTACCTCCGCCGGTACGGGGCACCTCACGGCGGGCTCCACGGCGGCGGGTTCCATCGCGCTGGCCCGCTCCACGGCGCTCGGCCCCTGCATGATCACCGGACCGCTGGGCGTACAGATGGGGGAAGGCGTCCCGACCTCGTCCGGCTACGCCCATTCCACCGGCACCGTCCGGGCCCTCACCCTGATGGTCGACTTCCCCGACTCGCCAGGGAAGGGCAGCGCGCTCGACCGCTACAGCGAGTTCTTCCCGCAGACCCAGCGATGGTTCCGCACCGCCTCGTACGGCCGTCTCGACTACCGCCCCGAGACCCCCATCCGGCACTGGCTGCGGATGCCCAAGCCCTTCAAGGCGTACGGCATAGAGCGCGGCGCGCCCTTCGACCCCGGGTACCGCGATCTGGTCCAGGACATCGTGACCGCGGCCGACCCGAACGTCGATTTCCGCTCGTACGACATCCTGAACGTCCTGGTGACGCCGAACGCCGGGCCCTCCGCGCTGGACACCGTGCTGTCCGTGACCTTCGCCGGCAACACGGAGGCGCCGGTCGCCGACGGTGTCCCGGTCGCCAACGCGTCCTTCGTCTACAGCCGCCAGGACGACGGCTCCGGCTCCTACTCCGACACCGGCTACCGGGTGCTCCCGCACGAGAACGGCCACACCTTCGGCCTGCCCGACCTCTATACCCAGGACGGCGGGGGCGCGGTCGGCCACTGGGACATCATGAGCGAGGACTGGGGGGCCGACAACGATCTGCTCGGCTGGCACAAGTGGAAGCTCGGCTGGCTCGACGACTCGCAGGTCAGCTGCGCGGCGGCGCCCGGTACCAAGGAGTACACGCTCACCCCGCTGGCCCGGCGCGGCGGCAACAAGCTCGTCTTCGTGCCCACCAGCCCCAAGGCCGGGTACGCCCTCGAACTGCGCACCCACGGGGGCAACGACTCCGCGGTCTGCCGCCCCGGCATCCTCATCTACAAGGTCGACGCGGGCGTGGACACCGGGAACGGGCCCATCACCGTGTACGACTCCAAGCGCGACAGCGGCGGCTGCACCCGCTCCCCCAATGTGCACGCGGAACTCTCCGACGCGCCCTTCGCGGCCGGCGAGTCCTTCAAGGATCCCAAGACGGGCGTCACGGTGCAGGTCGCCGGGGCGGACCTCGCCGGGAACTACCGGGTGTACGTGACGCGCCGCTGAGACGCCGCGGGTCTGTCGCTGACCTGCTGGAGTGCCCCGGTAAGCATTACGGTGTCTCTCCTGTGAGCCGCAACGGAGAGCCCATGCCATCGAACGTCGTGCCCACGGTGCCCGCCGAGGCCGTCACCCCCCTCATCCGCGGTATCGCCGTGCTGCGGCGGCTGACCGAGGCCGACGGGGTGTCCAGCCTGAGCGGTCTCGAACGGGCCACCGGGCTCGCGCGTTCCACCGTCGACCGGATCATGGCGACCCTCGCGCGCATGGGATACGTACGCCTCGACGGCCGGGACGCCGTACTGGCCCCCCGTCTGATGGAACTCGGCAACGCCTACCTCGCCGCCCTGCGGGTCCCCCGTCTCCTGGACGCGCACGCCGACGCGCTCGCCGACGAACTGGACGAGTCGGTGTCCCTGGCCGTCGGCGACCGGGACGGCATCCGTTTCATCCACCAGGCGACCCGCCGCCGCGCCATGTCCCTGAGCTTCCGCATCGGCGACCTGCTGCCCGCCGAACGCACCGCGCCCGGCTTCCTGTTCGCCACCGAGTGGGGCGAGGAGGAGTGGACACGCTGGCGCGAGCGCCGGGCGGCCGATCCGGAGGACCGCGGGTTTCCCGCCGTACCGGCCCGCAGCCGGCCCTTCGTCGACGATTCCCGGCGCGACGAGAGGGAACCGGGCTCCGCACCGGCCCCCGTGTCCCCGCCCACCCGACTCCCCACTGTCGGCGACGACTTCGAGCAGCGTACGGCCGAGGTCCTGGAGGCCGGGTGGGCGCTGGACGACCAGCTGATCGAGCCGGGCCTGGTCGCGATCGCCCTGCCCGTGCGGGAGGCGGGACGGATCGCGTGTGTGGTGAGCGTGGTGAGCCACACCAGCCGGCACACCGCGTCCGACCTGCGGGACACGCTGCTGCCACGGCTGCGGTCGGCCGTGGCGGCGATGGAGCGGGAGCTGCGGGAGGCGCCGCCCGCCGCACCGGGTCCCGCGGGCGGGCTCGCGACCTGGACCGGCGCCTCCAAGCAGGAACTGGGCCGGGAGTTCGTCGAGTCGCTGGCCCGTGGGCTGACCGTGATCACCGCCTTCGGCGAGGGCCGCGCCGAGCTGACCCTCACGGAGGTCGCCCAGGCCACGGGGCTCGCCCGCGCGACCGCCCGGCGTGCCCTGATCACCCTGGAACACCTCGGATACGTCACCACGCACGACCGCGTCTTCCGGCTCACGCCGCGCGTCCTGGGCCTCGGCTTCCCGCCGCTGTCGCGGACCACGCTCGCCGGGATCGCGGCCCCGCACCTCACCGAACTCTCCCAGCGGCTGCACGACTCGGTGTCGCTCGCGGTCCTGGCAGGCGACGAGATCCAGTACACCGGCCGCGTCGCCACCACCCGCGTCATGAGCGTCAACGTCACCGTCGGCACCCGGCTGCCCGCGTACGCGACCGCACTGGGCCGCGTGATGCTGGCCGACCTGCCGGAGCCCCGGCTTCCCGAACTGCTCCCGCTGACCCCGCACACCCTCACCGACCCGGAGAAGTTCAGAGCCGAACTGGACCACGTACGGGAAGCCGGATACGCCCTGGTCGACGAGGAGTTGGAGGAGGGGCTGCGGTCCATCGCCATGCCGGTGCGCGAGCGCGGCGGGCGGGTCGTGGCCGCGGTGAACGTCGCCATGCACAGCAGCCGCCGCACCGCCGAGGAGTGTGTGCGCGACGTACTGCCGGAACTGCATGCCACGGCGGGGCGGATCGAGGCGGATCTGCGGGTGGCGGGCCGCTTCCGGCGCGTACCCCTCAACTGAGCCGAACCGCGGCACCCTTCCGCCCAGAGCGGCCACGGACCGCCCCGGCCGGCAGCCGGGTGCGGCTGCCGGCCCAGGGCGCGTGGTGCCGGGTTCGCCGCCCTCACCGGCCGGGGTGCGCGGTGCCGCCGGGCCGGTGAACCCCGTACCGCCGGATCAGGACGCGACCGGTGTGACGGCCGGTCAGAGCGCGGCGACGGCGAAGGCGGCCGGGGCCGAGGTCCCGTTCGTTCCGGAGTCCGCGGCGGAGTCCGCGTCGGCCGGGCGCACCATCAGCATTCCCCGCGCCGCCACCTCGTCGTCCTGGGTGAGGGTCACCCGGGTGGGGATGCGGCCGTCCGGCAGCGGGCGGCGGCGTTCGGCGGTGATGTGGCAGGGGCGGTCGAGCTCGACGTAGCGGCAGAACTCCGCGTTCATGGAGGGCACGATGATGTGCTCGTACCCCGTCGCCAGCTGCGCGGCCTGCCGCATCGCCTCGATGACGCCGCGGCCGGGCATGTGGTCGCTCTGGCTGTCGAAGATGACGGGGTGGCTCCGGTCGGCCCGCAGCAGCCAGCTGCCCGGGGTGCCGGACGGGGCGACGAGCACGTCCTGGGCCCGGGTGCGCCCGACCAGCACCGGCGAGATGGGCGCGGGCAGCGGGGCCGGGTCGGCGAACTCGGGGCGGGCCGGACGCAGCCTGCTGTATGCCGCCTGGCTCACGCAGCTCGCGGAGGCGGCGCCGTGGCCGACGCGTACGGCGCCCCGGTAGAGCTCCACCTCGAAGCGGAAGGACGACAGCCGCTTGCCCCGCATCTTCACGTCGTCGAACCGCACGACGGCGTTCGCCGGCGAGAGCGGCACACCGGCCCCGAGGACGTCCTCGGGCACTTCGTAGCGCAGGTCCCAGAGAAGGAAGTGCAGATCGGTCGGGGCGTCGTACGCCATGTGCGAGACGACGGCGCCCGCCTGACGGATCGTCTCCGCCATCAGCATCGGGTTCTCCCGGCTGCCCGCCACCGGGCTGAACAGGGCGTGGGCGCGGGGCCAGCGGGCCGCCATCCGGTACGAGCCGTCGGCGCAGGCCTGGAAGTGCGTGAGCAGGATGTCGGAGTCGTCGGCCCGGTGGACGAACTCCCGCGGTATCCGGGCGCCGTCGGCCGCTTCGGCGGCGTGCGACGGGCGGGTGAGCGTGGTGCGGCCGGTGGTGCCGGCGGAGCTCATGGCGGTGGTGGCGGCCATGGAGTTGTCGGCCTTGGTCGGGGTGGAAACGAGCACGGTCATCTGTGATCCCCCTTCACGAGTAGCCCGTGTGGCTCTCGGGAGCGAGTGTGCCAAAAAAACAGCCTGGGCGGTTTCTTTTTACTCCGAATCCCGGACGCACCCAGGTGATCTACGTCACTCATACCCAGGACAGGGCCCTACGGAATACGTCATTCCGCCCACCGCCGCTCCACCTGAGCTGGAGAAACAAACCGGTGGGTCGGGTAGAGTGGCCACAGACACACCCTGTTAGACGGCGGTTCGGCGTGGCGCCGCCCGGCGCGAACGCACGTCCCGGAGGGGAAGACATGGCCAAGCAGGCTCGCGCGGTGCAGACCCGGCGCTCGATCGTGGAAGCGGCGGCGCGCGTATTCGCCGACCACGGCTACGAGCGCGCGGCCATCTCGGAGATCCTCCGCAGGGCGAACGTCACCAAGGGCGCCCTGTACTTCCACTTCACCTCGAAGGAATCACTCGCCCAGGCGATCATGGACGAGCAGACCGGCCTGGTGAGCGTGTCGGACCTCGGCACTCCCCTCCAGTCGGTCGTCGACATCACGCACCAGTTCGCCTACGCCCTGCGCCACGACCCGCTCGCCCGCGCCGGTACGCGGCTGTCCATCGAGGGCGTGTTCTTCAACGGCACGCATCCGTGGGGCGACTGGTTCGAACTCATCGCCCAGCTGCTGGCCGAGGGGAAGGAGCGGGGCGAGGTGCTCCCCCAGGTCGAGCCGCGGGAGACGGCCGAGTTCGTCGTGGCCTCCTTCACCGGCGTCCAGCTGGTGTCCGAGGCCATCACACAGCGGGCCGATCTGCGCGAGCGGGTCGCCGTGATGTGGCGTCACATCCTGCCGTCCATCGCCCACCCGGGCGCGATCGCCCGCATCCGCCCCGAGGGAGTCATCGATCCGGCGGCGGCCCTGTCGGCGGGCGCCGAGTCCCCGGCCGGGGTCGGGGCGGGCGGCAGCACCGACTGAGCGCTCCGCCGGACATGCGGCTCGTTCACCGCGGGCCGGCGACCCTCGCGGGGCACGGTTCCGCATCCGACTTCACCGGGTGCGCGGGCCTCACGGTCACCGCCGGACCCTGAACCGCGACGGGCCTCGACCTCTACGGCGGGACAGCGCCCCCTCGGGGCAGCGGGATCCGGCGTGACGCGGCGGGGCCGGCCCCGGGAGCGGCCTCGGAAGCGGCAAGCGAACTCAGAGAGCACGCCGCGCCCGCCGAACGCACCGAACTCACCGAACTCACCGAACTCACCAAGCCCGCAGGCGCCTTCAGCCCTCCGGCCTCTTCGACCCCTCCGTCGCTTCGACCTCTCCGCCACCTCAGCAGTCCCCACGCGGTGCCGTGCGCCGGCATGCCCAGCAGGAGCGGACCGCCGGGCGGCGCCGAACCCGTCCCGGTCGGCGGCGTGCGGTCGCCTCCGATGGGGGCGCGACCGGCCGGTACGGCGAACGCGCGGGCGCCCACCAGCATCCCCGCCATCCGTATCCCCACTACCCACGCGCTCCCACCATGGCGCCCAAAAATCGGACGAGCGGTTTCTTTCTGTCGCCTGACCGATGAAGAACAACCGCTTAACCCGGGTGGATCTTGGCCGGGATGTGCAGGTTGTCGTGGTGAAGTGGAGACAGCCTTCCCTCACTCCGCCCCATTGACAAACCGAGGGGTTGGTTTCTAGCGTCGTGGGCGTCGGCTGGCGACAGGATCTAGACAGGATCAAGAGGGCACGTGGCGATGAGCGTCTGGGTGGTTGCGTCGTGGTGAAGCAGGAGCGGTCCGAGCGCACCAGGGGCAACCTGATACGAGCGGCCGCCACGGTGTTCGACCAGGTCGGATACGAACGCGCCACCCTCATGGTGATCAGCGACCTCGCCACGGTCACCAAGGGCGCGCTGTCCTTCCACTTCGCGGCCAAGTCCGATCTCGCCCGCGCCGTCCAGGCCGAGGCCTGCGCCGCCTCCGGCGGTGTCCTCGCGGAGCTGGCCGAGCGCGAGGGCGCGGCCTTCGAGATCGTCGTCGAGATGGTCCAGGCGCTCGTGCGGCTCCTGGAGAACGATGTGGTCGTCCGCGCGGGGACCCGGCTCGCGGGGGAGCTCGAAACCCCGGACGACCCTTCTCTGCACTGCCAGTTGAACTGGCTGGGCGCGTTGTTCCGGACCCTGCGGCGGGCCCGGGTGGACGGATCCCTGCTTCCCAGCGTCGAAGTCCGGGCCGCCGCCGCCGTGATGATGTCGCTCGTGGTCGGGGCCTCCTCGATGACGCGCACCCACTCCGAACTCGCCTTCGGAGATGGACCGTTCGGGAAGCGGGACAGTGCGCAGCAATGGCTGGGACGGATGCTCCGAGTGGTGCGGCCGGCGTTGTCCGGGCGGTGACCGGCGTGAGCGGCACCGCCCGGCACACTCAGGAATGCGGCATCGGGAAGGTGTTGAGCTCCTCCTCGCGCAGCGGTGTGCTCCGCCGGCCGAGCCGGACCGCGGTGTCCTGCATACGCCGGCGGCCGAGCGGCAGATAGGCGGCGGGGGCGACCCCGGCCGTCCCCGGGACGACGACCCGCAGCACCCGCATGCCGGCCGCGGCGGCTTCCGGGGTGGTGAGATCCACGGTCACGACGTCGTACCCGGCGGCGGCGACCCGGCCAACCAGCGCGGACGCGTCGTACCGCGGGCGGTGCGCCGGCTCGGTCCACTGGCCCTCGGGCAGGTCCCAGGCCCAGGGGGCCGCGCGGTCGGCGGCCCGGCGGTCCAGATACAGCTGTTGCTGGCAGATCTGCTCGACGGCGTCCGAGCCGTCGGCACGGTAGTCGTCCAGGTAACGGCGGTCACCGCGCCAGGACTTGAGCGGTGAGGGCCGGCCCGGGGTGGCCAGACTCGTCGCCGGGTCGTCCAGGACCCGGCAGGTGATCTGCAGGGTGTGCGCCTCGGCGAGCGCCTTGGCCGCGGCCTCCTCCTCGTCCGCGCGGGCGGCACAGCCATAGGTGAGCCATCCCTCGGCGACGCTGCGCACCCCGGCGGCGATCACCGGAAGGCCGAACTCGTTGTCGATACGGACCAGCCGGGTCTCGAAGGCGTGCTCGGCGCCTTCTCCAAGGGCGCGCAGCCGGTCCGTCGGCGGGAGGGCGGGCAGCGCCGTGGCGTTGGCCCACCACACGGCGACGGCGTCACGTTCGATGACCTCTTCGAGGCCGGAGAGCAGCGCGAAGTCCTCGGTGGGGCCGGCGGCGATGCCGCCGATCACGGGGAAGGCGTAGAAGGGTTCCGGGTAGGGGCGCGGCATCCGTGCCCACGCCGTGTAGACCATGAACGCGGGCACCAGGACCGGTTCGCCGTCGACGGCGCTGCGGCCCTCGACCCAGTGTGCGGGAGAGTCGCGCAGGAAGGGCTGGAACGGAAAGCCCGCCGTGGCGTACTGGCGGTCCGAGTGGAGCACCAGCGTCCGCGGGTCGAGGGCCCGCAGTCCGCGCCGGGTGAGCTGCTCGTAGGAGCCGTGGACCGGCCGGTCGGGAGGGCAGGTGCCGCAGAAGCGTTCCACGGCCTCGCCCTCGGCGGAGCGGACGGCCTGTTCCGGGTCCTCCCAGGAGGTGCCGAAGGACTGCCGTTCGGTCTGCCACGGCAGGCGTTCGGTGACGTCCCGCAGCTCGGACACGGCCAGGTGCAGCCGGGGCGGGGTGCCGCCGTAACCGGTGAACACCTGCGTTCCGGTGACGACGGCGGACGTTCCGGTGCCGACCGCGGACAACGGGCCGGAGCCCGGCTCCGGACGGTGGTTTCCGTCCGGAGCGGGCTTCGGGTGCTGAGTGGTCTGCATTACGCGGCGAACGCCGAGACACAGGTGTTGGGCGCGAACGCCGGGGCACAGGTGTTCGGGGCGAACGCCGAGACACAGGTGTTGGGCGCGAAGGCCGCGACACAGGTGTTCGGGGCGAACGCCGGGGCACACGTGTTGGGCGTGAACGCCGAGACACAGGTGTTCGGGGCGAAGGCCGCGACGCAGGTGTTGGGGGTGATCCGCTCGCTCATGTGGAGCTCCTCTCGGTGGTGGTGTCCCGTCCGGGAAGGGACGGGGACGGCCGGCGCGACCCGTTGTCGCGTCGGCGCCTCCGCACGGCGGACGCCGTGCGGAAGTTCTCGGGGTGCGGGGCGCTGCCGCGGGCCGTGCGCAGGATCAGGGCACAGCCGACGCCGGCCGCGACGCCCGCCGCCGCGCACAGCGACCAGAGGGCGCCCGGGCCCGCGTGGGCGAGCACCCAGGTACCGCCGGCAGGGCCGATGAACGCGGCGGCGGACCAGGCGGTCCCGTACGCGCCCTGGTAGCGGCCGCGCCGGTGGACCGGGGCCAGTTCGGCGGAGACGGCGCCCGCCAGCGGGGCGTAGAGCATTTCGCCGGCCGTCCAGACGACCACCGTGCCCACGAGCGGCAGCGTGCCCGTCGCCAGGCCGGTGAGCCCGAAGCCGACGCCCACGAGGACGCCTCCGGCGAGCAGTACGGCGGCCCGCGAACGGCCGGAGACCAGCCTGGTGATGGGCAGTTGCAGCAGGACGACGAGCAGCGCGTTCAGCGCCATCAGCAGGCTGAACGTGGCGGCGCTGTGGCCGTGCCCGGTGACGACGACGGGCAGGGCCGCGGCCTTCTGCTCGTAGACGGCAGCGAAGACCAGCGTGAGCAGGACGAACAGCAGGAACGGGGCGTCCTTGCGCAGCGGCACGTGGGCGTGGGCCTCCGCCTCCGCGGTGTCCCGCTGTGCGCGGTCCGCCGGGGCCGAGGCCGAAGCCGGGGCCGGGTGCTCGGGCCGGGTCTCGGGGACCTTCGCCAGGACGACCGCGCCGCACAGCAGGGTGGTCGCGGCGTCAGCGAGGAAGAGCAGCGTGTAGCCGTGCTCCACCATCAGACCGGCGAGGACGGCGGAGACCGCGGTGCCGGTGTTGACGGCCCAGTAGTTGTAGGCGAAGGCGCGCGGCCGGTCGGCGGACGGGACCAGGTC
This sequence comes from Streptomyces sp. NBC_00775, assembly GCF_036347135.1. Classification (NCBI taxonomy): domain Bacteria; kingdom Bacillati; phylum Actinomycetota; class Actinomycetes; order Kitasatosporales; family Streptomycetaceae; genus Streptomyces; species Streptomyces sp. NBC_00775. The sequence continues at coordinate 6,263,157 of NZ_CP108938.1, read as the reverse complement.
GGCGAGCGACGCCTGGGCCGCCGGCCGCACCGAGGCGGCCCCGAGTCCCGCGGCGAACGCCGCCGCGCTCACCGCCCCCTGAGCCGTGCTGAGCCCGAGCAGAACCATGCTCACGGCGGTAAGACAGTGGCCGGCGAACATCGTCAGCCGGCGCCCGATCCGGTCGGCGAGGATTCCGCCGGCCGCGGAACCCGCAATTGCCCCGGCGCCGAGCAGCGAGACCACGAAACCCGCGTACGACACGGAATAGCCGCGGGCGTCGGTCAGCGAGAGGGCGAGAATCGGACCCGTGAATGCGCCCAGCCAGTTGACGAGAATGCTCGTCCAGATCCACCAGTACGCGCGGGGCAGGCCCAGCGGGCCGACGGGCGGGCGGCTGGACGCGGTCGGCGCCGTCAATTCGTCCATACCGTCCTCCGTATTCGATGTCGGTTTTGGGTTCGGGTTCGGGTTCGGGGCCGGAAAAGATCCTCTTTCCGGCCGCATTGATCCGTCAATGAATCCGATGACAGAAATTCGTCAATCAACTTCAAGGAATTGCGGTGAATTACGGTCAAGGAAAGGGAATTACAGGTGTGCGTCAGAATTTCCACAAGCCCGTGCGCCGCGGCGGCGCACGGGCCGAGGACGGCTCACTCCCCCACCAGGACCTCCTCCTTGGCGGGCGCGGCGGCGGGCGGCTGCGCGGGCGCCGTCTTCTTCGGGCGCGGGATGCCGAGCGCCAGCAGGGCGCCGACGGCGAGTACGGCGACACCGACCCACAGCCCGGGCGTCATGCCCTCGGTGAACCGCTCCGGCGAGGTGTAGTCGCCGTTCGCGGCGAAGATGCTGGTGACCGCGGCGATGCCGAGGGCGCCGCCCAGTTCGCGCACGGTGGTGTTGGCGCCGGACGCCTTGCCGACCTGCTGCGGCGGCACGGAGCCCATCACCACGGTCGCCGTCGGTGCGAAGACCAGGCCCATGCCCGCGCCGGCGAGCACGAACGGAGCGACGAACTCCCAGTCCGAGGCGCTCACGTCGGCGACCGCGGCGAACCAGGCCAGACCGATGCCGGAGACGGCGAGGCCCGCCGCCATCAGCGGTCCGCCGCCCACCTTGGGCGCGAGCTTGCCCGCGAACGGGGCGATCAGCATCGGCATGACGGCCCACGGCAGCGTCCACAGACCGGCCACGAACGCCGAGTGGTCCCGGGCCACCTGGAGATACTGGGCGATCAGGAAGATCGGGCCGAACAGACCGAAGAAGACGGCGAGCGAGACCAGGTTGGCCAGGGAGAACGCCCTGATGCGGTAGAGGCCGAGCGGGAGCAGCGGAGCGTCCGTACGGCGCTCCCAGGCGAGGAACACGAGCAGCAGGACGGCCGCGCCGGCGAAGGCGGCCAGGACACCGCCCGAAGTCCAGCCGTCCTCACCGGCGTTGACGATCGCCCACACCAGGGCGAGCACACCACCGCCCGCGAGCACCAGGCCCGGCACGTCGAGCCGGGTGGCAACGCCCTGGCTCTCGCCGAGGACCTTGAGCGCCAGCGGAACGGCGACGAGGCCCACGGGGATGTTGAGAAGGAAGATGAAGTGCCAGTCGAGGCCGGTGGTGATCGCGCCGCCGACCAGCGGGGCGAGGGCGACGGCCAGACTGCTGATGGCGCTCCACAGGCCGATGGCCAGGCCGCGCTTCTCCTGCGGCACGGCGACGGTGAGCAGGGTGAGCGACAGCGGCAGCACGGCGGAGGCGCTGATGCCCTGAAGGGCGCGGAAGAGGATGAGCAGTTCGGTCGAGTTCGACAGGCCGCAGCCGACCGAGGCGAGCGTGAAGGCGACGGTGCCGGTGAGGAAGACCCGGCGGCGGCCGAACCGGTCACCGAGCCCGGCGGCGGTCAGCAGCAGCCCGGCGAAGCCGAGGACATAGGCGTTGGTGACCCACTGGAGGTTCTCCAGGGAGCTGCCGAGGTCGCTGCGGATGGAGGCGAGGGCGTTGGTCACGACCAGGTTGTCCAGCGCCACCATGAACATCGGCAGCGACACGGCGAGGACGGTCAGCCCGAAGGACGGGCGTGCTCGGGTGGTCAACGGGGGCTCCTTACAAGGGGGGTGAGGGACTTACAAGGGGGATGCGAGGGACTGAAGGGTTCGGTGAAAGGCGTCAGGAGGAGTCGGGGGCGAAGGCGTCGAGGTCCTCGGCCAGGGCTGCGGCGACCCGCTGACGCGCGGAGTCGACGAAGAAGTGGCCGCCCGCGAAGGTGCGCTGCCGGAAGGTCCCGGAGGTGAGGTCCGCCCAGCGCTCCGCGTCGAGGGCGCCGGCCTGCGGGTCGGCGTCGCCGACGTAGGCGCTGACGGGACAGCGCAGCGGCGGCCCCGGCCGGTGCCGGTAGGTCTCCAGGGCGGTGTAGTCGGCGCGCAGCGCCGGCAGGATCATGGCCTGGATCTCGGGGTCGTCGAGGAGTTCTGCGCTCGTGCCGTCCAGCTGCCTGAGCTCGTCGATGATCCCGGCGTCGGAGCGCAGGCTGACGTCGCGCGGGCGGGGCTCCGCGGCGCTGCGGGCGCCCGAGACGACCAGCCCGAGCGGCCCGGCGCCGCCGTCCCGCTCCAGGCGGCGGGCCGTCTCGTACGCGACGAGGGCACCCATGCTGTGGCCGAACAGCACCACCGGTCCCGCGACTTGGCGGAGCAGGGTGGCGGCGATGTCGTCGGCCAGCGCGTCCACGCTGGTGTACGGCGGTTCCGTACGGCGGTCCTGGCGGCCGGGGTACTGCAGGCTCAGCACTCCGGCGCGGGGGCCCAGGGCGGTGGCGAGCGGCCGGTAGGCGCTGGCGCCGCCGCCGGCGTGCGGGAAGCAGACGAGGGTGAGGCCGTGGTCGGGCGCGGGACTGTACTCGCGCACCCACAGCCCGCGTTCGGCGGTGGTCGCCGTCATGCGGTCCTGCCTTTCAGGGACGGGTCGTCGGGACGGGTCGTCGGGACTGCTCATTCGGGGATCGCCGGGCGCCGGGGCCCGGCGGCGGTCATGCCGGTTCCGTCGCGCGGCCGGTCGTCTGTCATGCCGGTGCCGGTGCTGTCGCGCGGTCTGTCGTCGGCCGGGTCTGCCCGAGCCAGGCCGTGACCGCCTCGGCGGTCGTGGCGGCGTGTGCGTCGAGCATCGAGAAGTGGTCGCCGGGCACTTCGATCCGGTAGGTGGTGAACTCCCAGCCCGGCCGCCCCCCTTCGAGCGCCGAGGTGTCGGCCGGCACTCCGGGCACCGGGTCGGCGGCCCGCAGCAGCACGCTCGGCGTGTCGTGGGCGGTGGGCCGCCAGTCGCTGTGGATGCCGATGTAGCGGCCCATCGCGGTCAGCCGCCGGTCGTCCAGGGGGACGAAGAGGTCGTCGGCGTTCACCAGCATCTGGGAGGTCATCAACGGCAGGCTGTAGCGGTCGGCGCTGCGCGAGTAGGTGTCGAGCAGGATCACCCCGGCCGCGGGCCGCCCCATCTCCTCCAGTTCCTGGGCCACTTGGTGGGCGATCCAGCCGCCGGAGGAACGGCCGAGCAGCACGGCGGGCGCGCCGCCGGACTCCTCTAGGAGCGCCTCGGCCTGGGCACGGGCGAGCGCCTTGCGGTCGGCGGGCAGCTGTTCGCCGTCGAGGTAGCCGGGTTGCGGAAGGACCGTGACATCGCAGACGCCCTGGAGGGCGGCCGCGAAGCGCAGGTACTCGTGCGGCCCGGAAATGGCGCTGAGCGAGGGGAAGCAGTAGACGGCCGGTCCCGAGGTGCCGCGCGCGAGCCGCACGGGGCTCGGCCGGCGGGAGATGTCCTCCCGGGTCGCGAAGCCCGGTTCGAGACGCGCGGCGGCCGTCAGGAGCTGAACGGCCTCGGTGGGCCTGCCCAGTTCGAGCCCCTGCCGGAAGAGCCGTACGAGGGTGCCTTCGGCTGCCGCGCCCTGCGGGGCCGGGCCCTGCCCGCCGTCAGCGAAGGACTCGGCCAGGTGCCGGGCGAGCAGGGTGGCCGTCGGGTGGTCGAAGACCAGGGTGACGGGCAGCGCGAGGGCGGTGGCCTCGGTGAGGCGGGTGCGCAGCTGGGTGGCGGTGATGGACTCGATGCCCAGCTCGACGAACGACCGGTCGGGGTCGACCGCGTCGGGCGAGGCGTGGCCGAGGACGGCCGCGGTGGTGGCCCGTACGAGAGGGAGGAGTTCGCTCTCCCGCTCGGCGGGGGTGAGACCGGCGAGCCGGGCGCGCAGGGCGTCGCTGCCGCCGGGCGCGGTGTTGACGGCGCGGCGCGCACCGGGCCTGATCAGGGAGCGCAGCAGGGCCGGTACGGCGGTTCCGGCCTCGCGCACGGCGGCCAGGTCGGGCCGTACGAAGGCGACGGTGCGTGCCGTGTCGGCGGTCGCGTCGAAGAGCCTGAGCGCCTCGGTGGGCGACGCGGGCCGCAGCCCGCCGAAGGCTTCGGCGGTGGGCGACCAGCCGAGCACCGCGGCCGGAAGTCCGGCGGCCCGGCGCCGGGCGGCGAGGGCGTCGAGGTGCGCGGCGAGTGCCGCGGTGTCCGTGTCCTGGCCGGCGCCGAGAAGGTCGCCCGCGCCCGGTATCAGCAGGAACACCGCGGTGTCGGTGGACCGGGCCGCCTCGTCCAGATGCCGGGCGGCGGCCAGTTCGGCGGCCAGATCGGGATGCGTCCCGCCGCCCGCCAGGTGCACCACCCCGGTCAGCGGGTGCCCCGCCGCCGGGGACGCGCACAGCTCGGTGGTGGCGGTGCGGTCGGTGAGGTCCGCGGCGCACACCCGGACGTCGGCCCCGAGACGGTCCAACTCGGCCTGGAGTTCCGCCACTTCGCGCAGCGGCACGGCGACGGTCAGATGACGTGCCCCGCGCACCGCGGTCAGGTGGTGGGCGAGGACGGCGGTGCGCGGGTCGCCCGCCGCCGCGGTGAGCAGGATCGTGCCGGCGGCCGTGAGGTCACCGGTGGACTTGGTGGACTCGGTGGACTCGGTGGCCTGCTGCCGTACCAGCCGGCGGACACGCAGGTCTCCCGCCCGCAGGGCGAGGTCGGGCTCACCGGTGGCGACGGCGGCGGCGACGGCGAGAACACCCCGCGGATCACCGCCGTACGGATCGCCGTCCGTGGCGCCGTCCGTGTCCAGGAGCGTGGCCCGGCCCGGGTGCGTCTGCTGCCACGCCCGGACCAGGCCGCGGACCGCTGCGACCGCCGGGTCCGGTACCTCGTCGCCCTCGACGACTCGTTCGCCGCTCCGGCTGACCAGGACCAGCGAGGAGTCACTGAGGCGCGCGTCGGAGATCCAGGCGTCCAGGAGGGCGCGGACGCCGATGACGGCCGTTGCCGTGTCTTCGCCCAGGGCCGGCACGTCGACGCGTACGTACGACGGCACGGCGACGCCCGCGTGCAGGGCGTCGGAGAGCGCGGTGAGGTCGGGGTAGCGGGGGTTCGCGTCCGCGTCTCCGAACGGAACGCCGGACAGACCGCCGGACAGACCGTCGGACGGGAATCCGATGACCGCCCAGTCGCCGTCCCGCGCCTTCGTCGCCTCCGCCGCCTCCGCCGCCTCGATCTCGTGCCACTCGACGCCGAACAGGGCGTCGGGCAGCGGCAGTCGTGACACATAGGCCGTGGGGTCGACGGGTGCGAGGTGCACGGTGCCCGTGAGGACCGGGTGTCCGGCCGCGTCCACGGAGGTCACGGTCGCCGTGTGCGCGCCGGTGCGGGCGACCCTGGTGCGCAGCACCTTCGCCCCGGTGGCGTGCAGGGTCAGCGCGGTCCAGGCCGAGGGCAGCAGCAGGCCGTCGCTGTCCTCGGCGAGGTCGGCGAGGTCGGCGAGAAGCGGTTGCAGCGCCGCGTCGAGCAGCGCCGGATGCAGGGCGAAGCCGCCGTCGGCCCCCACCCGGTCCTGCTGGCCGTCCGGCAGCGTGGTCTGCGCGTACAGCTCGTCGCCGTGCCGCCACACCTCGTCGAGCAGTGCGAAGGCCGGGCCGTGCCCGAGGCCGCGTGCCGCGAGCAGGTCGTACACCGTCTCCGGGTCTACGGGTTCGGCGTCGCGCGGCGGCCATACGGCGGGCGGCGCCGGCTGCTCCGCCTCGGGCCGGGCGCCGGTGAGGGTGCCGGTGGCGTGCAGCGTCCAGTCCGTACCGTCCGGTGCGTCCTCGGCCCTGCTGTGCACGGTGAACCCGCGGGCGCCGTCGCCGTCGCTGTCGCCCTCGCTCAGGACGAGGCGCAGCTGGGCGGCGCCCTGTCCGGGGACGAGCAGGGGTGCGTGGACGGCCAGTTCGGCCAGGTGCGGTACGCCGCCGCGCTCTCCGACGCCGAGGGCGAGTTCGGCGAGTACGGCGTCGCCGGGTGCGGGCACGCCGTGCACCGTGCGGTCGGCGGCCCAGGGGTGGCTGCGCAGGGACACGCGCCCGGTGAACAGCAGGTCCCCGCTGCCCGGCAGGCCGACCGCGGCCGCCGCGAGGGGATGCCCCACGGCACTGAGGCCGGCGGCGGCCACGTCACCGCTGCCGGTGCCGGACTCCAGCCAGAAGTGCTGCCGCTGGAAGGCGTACGTGGGCAGCGGCACCCGGTGTGCCGCGTCGGTGGGGGCGGCCGCCATCCAGTCGACGGAGCCGCCGCGCACGTACAGCTCGGCGACGGAGGAGAGGAACTTCTCCGGGCCGCCATGGTGGCGGCGGAGCGTCTCCCCGGCGAAGGCGCCGTGCGTGCCGGCCGTCTCTATGGTCTCCTGGACGCCGGGCAGCAGGACCGGGTGGGGGCTGATCTCGACGAAGCGGCGATGGCCGTCGGCGAGCAGCTCACGCAGAGTCCGTTCGAACCGCACGGTGTTGCGCAGGTTGCGGTACCAGTAGCCGGCGTCGAAGGCAGGCCGGATCTCGCCGTCCACGCTCGTGTGGAACGGAACGCTCGGGGTGAGCGGCCGTACAGGGGCGAGGAGTTCGGCGAGGCGCTCCTCGATCGCCTCGACATGCGGGGAGTGCGAGGCGTAGTCGACGGGGACGCGGCGGGCGCGTACACCGTCGGCCTCGTACGCGGCCAGCAACTCGTCCAGCGCGAGCGCACCGCCCGCGATCACCGTGGACCGCGGCCCGTTGACCGCGGCCACCGACACATCCGCGTACCCCGCGATGCGCTCCTCGACCTCGGCCACCGGCAACGGCACCGACATCATCCCGCCGTGTCCGGCGATCTCCCGGATCGCCTGACTCCGCAACGCGACAACAAGCGCCGCGTCTTCGAGGGACAGCGCACCGGCCACACACGCGGCCGCGATCTCACCCTGCGAGTGCCCCACCACCGCGGCGGGCTCCACCCCATACGACCGCCACAACGCCGCCAGCGACACCATCACCGCGAACAGCACCGGCTGCACCACATCCACCCGGTCGAACCCGGGAGCACCCGCCTCACCCCGCAGCACCGCACCGAGCGACCAGTCCACATGCACGGACAGAGCCCGGTCACACTCCGCCATCCGCGCACCGAACACCGGCTCCGCGTCCAGCAGTTCGACCGCCATCCCCTGCCACTGCGACCCCTGACCAGGGAACACGAACACCGGTCCGGACCGGTCCCCGGTCACGACGTTCCGGACGACTCCCGGAGCGGGTTCGCCGAGGGCGAGTTCCTTGAGCCGCAGCGCGAACTCCTCGCGGTCGGCGGCGATGAGGACCGCACGGTGTTCCAGATGGGCCCGGCCGGCCGCCAGGGAGTGGGCGACGGCGACGGGCTCGGCGTCCGGGTGCCGGTCCAGGTGGGCGAGGAGACGCTCGGCCTGGCCGCGCAGGGCGGCGTCGGTGCGGGCGGACAGCGTCCAGGGGACGAGGGTTCCCGCGGGCCGCTCCGCCGGGGTGTCCTGGGCGGCCGGCTCCTCTGCGGGGGCCTGTTCCAGGACGATATGGGCGTTGGTACCGCTCATACCGAAGGAGGAGACGCCGGCCCGGCGCGGGCGCCCGGTCTCCGGCCAGGCACGGGCCTCGGTGAGCAGCTCGACGGAGCCGGCCGTCCAGTCGATGTGCGGCGAAGGCGCGTCGATGTGCAGGGACTTCGGCAGGACGCCGTGCCGGAGCGCCTGGACCATCTTGATGATCCCGCCGGCCCCGGCGGCGGCCATGGTGTGCCCGATGTTCGACTTCAACGAACCGAGGTACAAGGGCACTTCACGGTCCTGGCCGTACGTGGCCAGCAGCGCCTGCGCCTCGATCGGATCCCCGAGCCGGGTCCCCGTACCGTGCGCCTCCACCGCGTCCACGTCCTGGGGCCGCAGCCGGGCGTCGGCGAGCGCGGCCCGGATGACGCGCTGCTGCGCCTTGCCGCTGGGGGCGGTCAGTCCGTTGGTGGTGCCGTCCTGGTTGACCGCCGTACCGCGGATCACCGCGAGGACCTGGTGGCCGCGCTTGCGCGCGTCGGACAGCTTCTCGATGAGCAGGGTGGTGACGCCCTCGCCCCAGCCCGTGCCGTCGGCGGCCGCCGCGAACGACTTGGAGCGGCCGTCGCCGGAGAGTGCCCCCTGCTTGCTGAACTCCACGAAGGCGCCCGGCGTCGACATGACGGTCACGCCGCCCGCCAAAGCCATGGTGCAGTCGCCGCGCCGCAGCGCCTGCACGGCCAGGTGCACGGCGACCAGGGACGACGAGCAGGCCGTGTCGAGGGTGACGGCGGGGCCTTCGAGCCCCATGAAGTAGGCGACGCGGCCGGAGGCCACGCTGCCGGAGACTCCGGTGGAGAGGTAGCCGCCGACGCCCTCGGGCAGCTCGCCCACGTCGGAGGCGTAGCCGTGCTGGTTCACGCCGGTGAAGACCCCCACGGGGGTGGCGCGTACGGACGTCGGGTCGATGCCCGCGTGCTCGAACGCCTCCCAGGCGGTCTCCAGCAGCATCCGCTGCTGGGAGTCCATGGCGAGCGCCTCGCGCGGCGAGATGCCGAAGAAGTCGGCGTCGAACTCCGGGGCGTCGTAGAGGAATCCGCCCTGAAGCGTGGCGGTGTCCAGCTCGTCGGTGTGCCAGCCGCGGTTGGCGGGGAACCCGGAGATCGCGTCGCGTTCGTCGGCGGTGAGCTGCCACAGGTCGTCGGGGCTCTTCACCTCACCGGGCAGCCGGCAGCTCATGCCGACGACGGCGATGGGCTCGTGTTCCTTCTCCTCGGCCTCGCGCAGCCTGCGCTTGGTGTCGCGCAGATCGGCGGTGGCGCGTTTCAGGTAGTCGAGCAGCTTCTCATCGTCGGACATAAGGCTCCCCCTGCCTCAGCGGGTCAACACGGCGGTTCGTGGACGTCTTGTGGTGGTGGTTCATGGGTGACTCGTGGCGGTGGTTCACGGGTGGCTCGTGGCGGTGGTAAGCGGGTGGCTCGTGGCGGTGGTTCACGGGGTCTCCAGCTCGGCGTCGAGGAGGTCGAAGAGCTCCTGTGCCGAGGCCGACCCCAGATCGGTGCCGTCGTCCTCGTCGAGCGGGCCGGCCGCGTGGTCGTCCCAGGCCGCGAGGAGCGTGCGGAGCCGCTCGGCTATCTCGCCGGGTTCCTCCACCGCCGTGCCGGCGGCCCCGCCGAGCAGGCTCTCCAGCCGGTCGAGCGCGGCGTGCACCGAGGTCGGCCCGGCCGCCGCGGCGGCGGCCTCCACCTCTTCCCGCAGCCGTGACACCAGGTCGAGCGGCGTCGGGCAGTCGAAGAGCAGGGTGGGCGGCAGCCGCAGTCCGGTGACCGCGACGATCCGGTCCCGCAGTTCGACCGCGGTGAGCGAGTCGATGCCGAGCACCTTGAAGCTCTGGGCCAGGTCGACGTCGTCCGGGGACTCATGGCCGAAAACGGTCGCGACCGTCGTGCGCACGTACTCGCGCAGTTCCCGCTCACGCTCGGGCGGCGCCAGCGCCACCAGGTGCGCGGGGTCCGCGACGGGCTGCGGCTCGAAGTCCCCGGAATCCTCGGGCAGTTCGAGTACGACACCGGACTCGTCGTCGTCCGTACGGACCGCCCGCGGGGCCTCCAGCCAATAACGCCGGTTCTGGAAGGCGTAGGTGGGCAACTCGACCCGGCGTCCGCCCTCCAGGGGGATGCCACCCGTGAGCAGCCCGGAGACAGCGGCGGTGAGAGTCCTGGCTTCGGGACGACCGCGGCGCAGGGCGGGCAGGAAGACCGTGTCATCGCCGGTGGCGCAGGACTTGCCCATCGCCGTGCAGACCGCGTCCGGACCCAGCTCCAGGAAGGTGGTGACCCCGTCGTCCTCCAGGGCACGAATCGCGTCGAGGAAACGGACCGGGCGACGCACGTGCTCCACCCAGTACGCCGGATCGGCCCAGTCGCCGCTCGCATCACCAGTGACCGTGGAGACGACCGGGATCTTCTGCTGGGAGAGCTCCAACTCGGCGACCAGCGACGCGAATTCATCGAGGACCGGAGCCATCAGCGGGGAGTGGAAGGCGTGACTGACCGTGAGCTGCTTGCTCTTGATCCCACGGTCCTTCAGTACGGCCGTGATCTCGCCGACCGCTTCCCCCGCACCGGAGATGACCACGGACGTCGGCCCATTGACGGCACCGATGCCGACACGGTCCTCGAACCCGTCCAGCAGCGGCAGGACATCGGCTTCCGAGGCCATCACCGCCACCATCACCCCACCGGAGGGCAGCGCCTGCATCAACCGGCCCCGGGCCGCGACCAGGCGGCACGCGTCCGCCAGGTTCAGCACCCCGGCCACATGCGCGGCAGCGATCTCACCGATCGAATGCCCGGCCAGCACGTCAGGACGTACGCCCCACGACTCCACCAGCCGGAACAACGCCACCTCGACCGCAAAGACGGCGGGCTGCGTAAAGCCTGTCTCGTCCAGACCGTCCCCGGAAGCGATCACCTCCGCCAACGAACGCCCCAGCAGCGGATCCAACTCCCCCGCCACCCGGTCGAACGCCTCCGCGAACACAGGGAAGGACTCGTACAACTCCCGGCCCATACCGGCCCGCTGAGACCCCTGCCCCGTGAACACGAACGCCGTACGGCCGCCGTGCTCGGGAGCGGGTGCGGGAGCTGTCTCCCCCGCCGCGAAGGCGGCGACGGCGGTGAGGAAGTCGTCGCGGTTCCTGCCGAGCAGAACGGTCCTGTGCTCGAAGGCCGAGCGGGTCGTGAGCAGGGAGTGGGCGATGTCGACCACGTCGAGCTCGGGGTGGTCGCGCAGGTGGCTCAGCAGTTTCTCGGCCTGGCCGCGCAGGGCGGCTCGCGACTTCGCCGAGAGGGTCCAGGGCACGAGCCGGCCGTCGGTGTCACCCGAAGTCCGCTGCTGCGGCTCCGGTCCGTCGGCCTCTGCGGGGGCCTGTTCGATGACGACGTGGGCGTTGGTGCCGCTGATCCCGAAGGAGGAGACACCGGCCCGGCGCGGACGCCCGGTCTCCGGCCACTCCCGCCGCTCGGCGAGCAGCTCCACCGCACCCGCCGACCAGTCCACATGCGAGGACGGCTCTCCCAGGTGCAGGGTCTTCGGCAGGACGCCGTGCCGGATCGCCTGGACCATCTTGATGATCCCGCCGACCCCGGCCGCCGCCTGCGTATGCCCGATGTTCGACTTCAACGAACCGAGATAGAGGGGCTGTTCACGGTCCTGGCCGTACGTGGCCAGCACCGCCTGCGCCTCGATCGGATCCCCGAGCCGGGTCCCCGTACCGTGCGCCTCCACCGCGTCCACCTCGGACGCGGTCAGTCCCGCGTCCGCCAGCGCGGCCCGGATCACCCGCTGCTGCGACGGCCCGTTGGGGGCGGTCAGACCGTTCGAGGCACCGTCCTGGTTCACCGCCGAACCACGGATCACCGCGAGCACCTCGTGCCCGTTGCGCCGCGCGTCCGACAACCGCTCCAGGACCAGGACACCCACGCCCTCGCCCCAGCCAGTGCCGTCGGCGGTGTCGGAGAACGACTTGCAGCGGCCGTCGGGCGCGAGTCCGCGTTGCCGGCTGAAGTCGATCAGTGCCGTCGGGGACGCCATCACCGTGGCGCCGCCCGCGAGGGCGAGGGTGCACTCTCCGCGCCGTAGCGCCTGTGCCGCCAGATGCACCGTGACCAGCGACGACGAGCACGCCGTGTCCACGGTCATGGCCGGGCCTTCGAGGCCGAGGGTGTACGAGACGCGGCCGGAGGCCACGCTGCCGGAGGCGCCGGTGCCGCGGAAGCCTTCGAGTTCCTCGGGGATGGCGGGAAGCCTGCTGAGGTAGTCGCGGTACATCAGGCCGGTGAAGACGCCGGTGCGGGAGCCGCGGACGGACAGCGGGTCGATGCCGGAGCGTTCCAGTGCCTCCCAGGAGGTCTGGAGGAGCAGCCGCTGCTGCGGGTCCATGGCGAGGGCCTCGCGCGGCGAGATCCCGAAGAACCCAGCGTCGAAGTCGCCGGCCTCGTGCAGGAATCCGCCTTCGCGGGCGTACGAGGTACCCCGGTGGTCCGGGTCGGGGTGGTAGAGGCTCTCGGTGTGCCAGCCCCGGTCCTCGGGAAACGGGGTGATGCCGTCGGCGCCGTCGAGCACCAGCCGCCACAGGTCCTCGGGCGTCTCGACGCCGCCGGGGTAGCGGCAGCTCATGCCGATCACGACGATCGGGTCGTCGTCGGGCGCGTCGGGCGCGTTGGACGCCGTGGCGCCGGTGGCGGGGCGGGGGGTCTCCTCGGTGTCCCCGCCGAGCAGTTCGGTGAGCAGGTGGTCGGCGAGGGCACGCGGATTGGGGTGGTCGAAGACCAGGGTCGCGGGCAGCCGCAGCCCGGTGGCCGAGGCGAGCGTGTTGCGCAGCTCGGTGGAGCTGAGCGAGTCGAAGCCGAGCTCGCGGAAGGCCTGGCCCACGTCCGTGGTGCGCGGGTCCGGGTGGCCGAGGGCGGCCGCGATCCGGGTGCGGACGAGGTCGAGCACCCGGTCGGCGCGTGCGTCGGCGGGCAGGGCGAGGAGTTCGTCGCGCAGGCCGGTGGCGCCGGGGCGCCGGCCCGCGGCGCCTGCCGCGGCCTGTCGGGTGTTCCTCCCGCGCGCCGGGGTGCGGACCAGGCCGCGCAGCAGGTGCGGAAGGTTCGTACGAGCGGCGAGCACGGCGGGGTCGACGGGGACGGGCACGAGCACGGGGGTGTCGGCGGCGAGGGCGGCGTCGAAGAGGGCGAGCCCCTGCTCGCTGCTGAGGGGCAGGAAGCCCGAGCGGGCGATCCTGTCCCGGTCGGCGTCGCTGAGCCCGCCGCCCATGCCGCTGCCGCTGCCGTCGGAGGTGTCGTCCCACAACCCCCACGCCAGGGACAGACCCGGCAGACCGGAAGCCTGCCGCATCCGCGCCAGCGCATCCAAGAAGCTGTTCGCGGCGGCGTAGTTGGCCTGCCCGGCACTGCCGAACACCCCGGCCGCCGAGGAGAACAGCACGAACGCCGACAGATCCAACTCCCCCGTCAGCTCGTGCAGATACCAGGCCGCGTCCGCCTTCGCCCGCAGCACACGCTCCACCCGCTCCGGGGTGAGCGACGTCAGCAACCCGTCGTCGAGCACACCGGCCGTATGCACCACCGCGCTCAAGTCGCTGATGGAGGACAGCAGTTCACGTACCTGCTCGCGCTCCGCCAGATCACCGGAGACAATCCGCGTCTCGGCGCCCAGCCCGCGCAAGTCGGCGGCCAGACCCTCCGCGCCGGGCACGTCCGGCCCCCGCCGCGACACAAGCACCAGCTTCCGCACCCCGTACGACGTGACCAGATGCCGAGCCATCAGCGCACCCAGCGTCCCGGTACCCCCGGTCACCAGGACCGTCCCCGTGCCGAAGTCGGCCGGCCCGGCAGCGGTGTCGACCGCGGCCCGGGTCAGCCGGGCCGCGCCGACGGCGCCGTCGCGCACCACCAGCTGCGGTTCGTCGCCGCCGAGGTGGGCCACGAGCTGGTCGAGGGCCGCGTTGCCGTCGATGTCCGCCAGAACCAGCCGTCCGGGGTGCTCGCTCTGCGCGGAGCGCACCAGGCCCCACAGCGCGGCACCCGCAGGATCCGTCACCGCCTCACCGGCCGCACCCCGGGTCAGGAACACCAGCCGGGACCCGGCGAACCGCTCCTCCGCCAGCCACTCCCGCAGCAGCTCAAGACCCCGGCGCACCACCGCATGCACCGCACCGACACCGGACCCCGCATCTCCGGGCGAGTCGAGGAAGGGAACGACGACCACGTCGGGAACGGTGGTCAGATCCGCGAGCCGTCCGGCCGTGGCGCAGCCGAGGGCGTCGGCCACCTCCGCACCAGCCGCTTCACTCTTACCGGCCACACCAGCCACTCCGGCCACGTCGGCGAGCACGGCGAGTGTCGTGGGCCGCGCGGCGGGCGTGGGCGCGGACACCCACTCCTCCTGGAAGAGCGCGTCCCGGTGGGCGGCGCCCGCGAGGTGGCCCGCGGTGACGGGGCGCAGGGCAAGGGCGTCGACCGTGGCGACGGGCGCGCCCTCAGGGTCGGCCAGGGTCAGCGTCATCGCGTCGCGGCCCCGCACCGGCGCGAGCCGGACGCGCAGGGCGGTGGCGCCGGAGGCGTGCAGGGTGACATCGGACCAGACGAAGGGAAGCCGCGCTCCGGACTCCCTGTCTTCGCCGTCCGCGTCCCCGTCGCCCTGGCCGAACCACAGCGCGTGCAGCGCCGCGTCGAGCAGCGCCGGGTGCAGCCCGAACCGGTCCGCGTCGGCCGCCTCCCGGTCCGCGAGCTCCACCTCGGCGAAGATCTCCGCGCCACGGCGCCAGGCGGCCCGTACGCCCTGGAAGGCGGGGCCGTAGGCGAGTCCGGCAGCGGCCAACTCCTCGTACAGCGAGCCTGTTTCGACCCGTACGGCACCCTGGGGCGGCCACTCGGTGAGACCGGCGTCGGCAACCGCTCCCCCGGTGGACAGCACACCGCTCGCGTGCCGTGTCCACGGCCCGTCCTCGTCGGTGCGCGCGTGCAGGGTCACCGGGACACAGCCGTCGGCGTCCGCCGCGTCGAGCCTCAACTGAAGCTGTACGGCGCCGTGTTCCGGCAGGACCAGCGGGGCTTCCAGGGTGAGCTCGTCGAGCGTGGTGACGCCGGCCTGCTCCCCCGCGCGCAGGACGAGGCCGACGAGCGCGGCGCCCGGAACGAGGACGGTGCCGTGCACGGCGTGGTCGGCGAGCCACGGGTGGCTGCTCAGGGAGAGCCGGCCGGTGAACAGGTGACTCTCGCCGTCGGCGAGGGCGATCCCGGCGCCGAGCAGCGGATGCCCCACGGGGCTCAGGCCGAGCGAGGCCACGTCACCCGGGGCGGCGTCGGCGGGCAGCCACAGGTGCTGCCGGTCGAAGGCGTAGGTGGGCAACGCGGTGGCGGCGGTGCCGAGGGGGGCGAAGAACACGGACCAGTCGACGGCGATGCCACGCGTGTGCAGCCGGGCCAGCGCGGTGACCAGGCTGGGCACCTCGGGCAGGCCGCGGCGCAGCGAGGGGACCAGCGCGGCGGCGTCCGTGTGCTCGACGCAGTCGAGGCCCATACGGGTCTGCATGTCGACGGGGCCGACTTCGAGGTACGTCGCCACGCCCTGGCTCTCCAGGGTGCGCACGCTGTCGTGGAAGCGCGCGCCGTCCCGTATGTGCCGCACCCAGTAGTCGGCGCCGGGGATCTCGCCGTCGTCGAAGAGGCGGCCGGTGAGACCGTCGACCATGGGGACGCGCGGGGCGCGGTAGTCCAGCTGCCGCGCCACCTCGCCGAAGGGGGCGAGCACCGGCTCCATGTGCGCGGAGTGGAAGGCGTGGCTGACGTCGACGTGACGGGTTCTGCGACCCTGGCCGCTCCAGTGCTCGCCGACGGCGCGGACGGCGTCCTCGTCGCCGGAGACGACCACGGCACGCGGCCCGTTGACGAGGGCGAGCGAGGCACGGCCCGTGGCGGCGAGCTCGTCGAGGCTGTCCCTGACCTCGGCCTCGGACGCCTCGACGGCGATCATGGCGCCGCCTTCGGGGAGCGCCTCGATGAGCCGGCTGCGAGTGGTCAGCAGCCGTGCGGTCTCCTCCAGGGTGAGGACGCCCGCCGCGTGCAGGGCGGCATAGTCGCCAAGGGAGCCGCCGGAGACGAGGTCGGGGCGGACACCCCAGTGTTCGAGAAGGCGGTACAGGGCGACTTCGAGGGCGAAGATCGCGGGGGCGGACCAGCCCGTGCGGTGGACGAGGTCGGCTTCCTCGGTGTCTTCGGCGGCCAGGACGACGTCCTTCAACGGCCGCGAGAGGTACGGGTCCAGGGCCGCACAGACCTGGTCGAAGGCCTCGGCGTAGGCGGGGAAGGCCGCGTACAGCTCCCGGCCCATGCCGGGGCGCTGGCTGCCTTGGAAGGTGAACAGGAAGGCCAGCGGGCCCTCTTGGGGGCTGCCCTGCACGAGCTGGTCGTGCGGTTCGCCGCGGGTCAGGGCGGTGAGGGCGGCGACGAGGCCGCCGTGATCGTGGGCGACGACGGCGGCGCGGTGCCGCAGCCGGGCGGCGCGTGTGACGGCCAGGGAGCGGGCGAGGGCACCGAGGTCCGTTTCGGGACGGTCGCTCAGGTGCCGCAGCAGTCTCTCCGCCTGGCCCTTCAGGGCGGTCTCCGTGGCGGCCGAGAGGAGGAAGGGCATGGCCGGAAGGACAGGGAGGACGGGGAGGGCAGGGAGGACGGGTGGGACGGGGAGGGCGCGAAGGGAGTCGCCCGCTGCGGGGTCCTCGGTTCCGGCGTCCTCGGTGGGGGCCTGCTCGATCGGGGCCTGCTCGACGGGCGCCTGTTCGACGGTGGCCTGTTCGATGACGACGTGGGCGTTGGTGCCGCTGATCCCGAAGGAGGAGACACCGGCCCGGCGCGGACGCCCGGTCTCCGGCCACTCCCGCCGCTCGGCGAGCAGCTCCACCGCACCCGCCGACCAGTCCACATGCGAGGACGGCTCTCCCAGGTGCAGGGTCTTCGGCAGGACGCCGTGCCGGATCGCCTGGACCATCTTGATGATCCCGCCGACCCCGGCCGCCGCCTGCGTATGCCCGATGTTCGACTTCAACGAACCGAGATAGAGGGGCTGTTCACGGTCCTGGCCGTACGTGGCCAGCAGCGCCTGCGCCTCGATCGGATCCCCGAGCCGGGTCCCCGTACCGTGCGCCTCCACCGCGTCCACGTCCCGGGCGTCGAGGCACGCGTCGGTCAGGGCCTGCTCGATGACGCGCTGCTGCGACGGCCCGTTGGGCGCCGTGAGACCGTTCGAGGCACCGTCCTGGTTCACCGCCGAACCACGGATCACCGCGAGCACCTCGTGCCCGTTGCGCCGCGCGTCCGACAGCTTCTCCAGCACCAGGACACCCACGCCCTCGCCCCAGCCGGTGCCGTCGGCGTCGTCCGAGAACGACTTGCAGCGGCCGTCCGCGGCGAGCCCGCGCTGTCGGCTGAAGTCGACGAACGTGTTCGGCGTCGACATCACGGTCACGCCGCCCGCCAGAGCCATGGTGCACTCACCGCGCCGCAGCGCCTGCACCGCGAGATGCACGGTGACCAGCGACGACGAGCACGCCGTGTCCACCGTGACCGCCGGCCCCTCCAGGCCGAAGGTGTAGGCGATACGGCCCGAGGCGATGCTGCCCGCGGTGCCGCTGCCCAGATAGCCCTCCAGATCCTCGGGCGGGGACGTCGTCCGTGACGCGTAGTCGTGGTACATCAGGCCGGCGTAGACGCCGGTGCGGGAGCCGCGGACCGACTGCGGGTCGATGCCCGCCCGCTCGAACGCCTCCCACGAGGTCTGCAACAGCAGCCGCTGCTGCGGGTCCATCGCGAGAGCCTCACGCGGCGAGATCCCGAACAGCGCCGGGTCGAACTCCCCCGCACTGTGCAGGAACCCACCCTCCCGGGCATACGACGTACCCCGGTGATCCGGGTCATCGTGGAACAACCGCTCCAGATCCCAGCCACGGTCCACCGGAAAACCCGACACACCATCGGTACCGGACTCCACCAGCCGCCACAGATCCTCCGGCGACTCCACGCCACCCGGGAAACGGCAGCTCATCCCCACGACCGCGACCGGCTCGTGGGCAGCCTCCTCCATCGCGTTCAGGCGCAGATGGGCCTGCCGCAGATCCTTGGTGACCCGCTTGAGGTACTCGACAAGCTTCGTTTCGTCCGCCACCGGCGGCCTTCCTCTCCAGATGGGACGGGGTTGTCCGTCGGCCGGTCAGAGCGAGCTGAACTCGGCGTCGATAAGTTCGAGAAGTTCGTCCGCGGTGGCGGACTCGATCGCGCCGGACCCGTCGTCGCGCGGCGTCGGCATGGCCGTGGCGCTCAGGTCCGCCAGCAGGGTGCGCAGCCTGACCTCGGCCTTGGCCCGCAGGGTGTCCTCGCCGGGTCCGATCGCGGCGATCGTGGTGGCCAGTTCGTCGATCTGGCCGAGCACCAGGAACCCGGGCTCCTCCTCGGGGAGCAGCCGGGAGAGCAGGTACTCGCTCAGGACGACGACGTCCGGGTAGTCGAAGACGAGCGTCGCGGGCAGCCCGAGGCCGGTGAGAGCGCCCAGGGCGTTGCGCAGTTCGAAGGTGCTCAGGGAGTCGAAGCCGAGCGCCTGGAAGGAGCGGTCGACCGGTACCGCCTGCGGTCCGGAGAAGCCGAGGACCTTGGCGACCTGCGCGCGCACCACATCCCGTACGACCTGCGTACGTTCGTCGGCGGGCAGCGCGAGCAGCCGGTCCCGCAGCGGTACGCCGCTGCCCTGGCCGGCGGCCGCCGGGCGGGCGGGGGCGGGCACGAGTTCGCGGAACAGCGACGGTGCCGCGTCGGCACGGCGGAGCGCCTTCAGGTCCAGCAAGGCGGGTACGAGGGCGGCGGCTCCGGACGCGACGGCGGTGTCGAAGAGGGCGAGCCCCTGTTCGGCGGAGATCGGCACGATGCCGGTCCGGGCGATCCTGCGCCGGTCGGCGTCGGTGAGCCCGCCCCCCATGCCGCTGCCGCTGCCGCTGCCGTCGGAGGTGTCGTCCCACAACCCCCACGCCAGGGACAGACCCGGCAGACCGGCAGCCTGCCGCATCCGCGCCAGCGCATCCAAGAAGGTATTGGCGGCGGCGTAGTTGGCCTGCCCGACGCTGCCGAACACCCCGGCCGCCGAGGAGAACAGCACGAACGCCGACAGATCCAACTCCCGTGTCAGCTCGTGCAGATACCAGGCCGCGTCCGCCTTCGCCCGCAGCACACGCTCCACCCGCTCCGGGGTGAGCGACGTCAGCAGCCCGTCGTCGAGCACACCGGCCGTATGCACCACCGCGCTCAAGTCGCTGATGGAGGACAGCAGTTCACGTACCTGCTCGCGCTCCGCCAGATCACCGGAGACAATCCGCGTCTCAGCTCCCAGCCCGCGCAAATCGGCGGCCAGACCCTCCGCGCCGGGCGCGTCCGGCCCCCGCCGCGACACAAGCACCAGCTTCCGCACCCCGTACGACGTGACCAGATGCCGAGCCATCAGCGCACCCAGCGTCCCGGTACCCCCGGTGACCAGCACGGTCCCGGAACCGAACTCCACGGCGGGGCCCGGCTGCCCCGCCGCGCGGACGAGCCTGCGGGCCAGGACCGCTCCGCCGCGCACCGCGGCCTCCGGTTCGCCCGCGGCGAGCGCGGCGGGGAGCAGAGCGAGCGTGGTCGGGTCGTCGTCCAGGTCCACGAGGACGATCCGGCCGGGGTGCTCGGCCTGCGCGGAGCGCACCAGGCCCCACAGCGCGGCACCCGCAGGATCCGTCACCGCCTCACCGGCCGCACCCCGGGTCACGAACACCAGCCGGGACCCGGCGAACCGCTCGTCCGCCAGCCACTCCCGCAGCACCTCAAGACCCCGGCACACCACCGCATGCACCGCACCGACACCGGACCCCGCATCGCCGGGGAATGCGCCGAGGAAATTGGGGAAGCCGGGGAAGCCGAGGAAGGGAACGACGACGACCGGCGGCACCTCGGTGAGCGCGTCGAGGCCGGGGAACTCGTCGTAGTCCAGGCCCAGGGCGAGCGCCGGAACCATCCGCGCCGCGCACGGGCCGACCACCGCGATCCGGCCGGGGTCGGCCGGAAGGTCCGTGGCGGGCAGCTCGATCCACTGCTCGCGGAAGAGGCCGTCGCGGACGCCCGCCCGGCCGAGCTGCGCGGCCGACACGGGCCGCAGCGCGAGGGAACCCACCGAGGCGACCGGCGCCCCCGTGCCGTCACTCAGCCGCACACTGACCGCGGAGGCTCCGGCCGGGGCGATCCGCACCCGCAGCGAGGACGCGCCGGAGGCGTGCAGGCTCACATCGGACCAGACGAAGGGAAGCCGCGCTCCGGTCCCGCCTCCTTCCTTGCCCTGGCCTTCGCCGTCCCGGCTTTCGCTGTCCCGGCCTTCGTCGTCCTGGCCAAGCCACAGCGCGTGCAGCGCGGCGTCCAGCAACGCCGGGTGCAAGCCGAACTGACTCGCCTGCGCAGCCTGTTCGCCCAGCTCCACCTCGGCGAAGATCTCCTCACCACGGCGCCAGGCGGCCCGTACGCCCTGGAACGCGGGACCGTAGGCGAGGCCGGCCGCAGCCAACTCCTCGTACAGCGCGGCGGTTTCGACCCGTACGGCACCCTGGGGCGGCCACTCGGTGAGACCGGCATCGACAGCCGCCCCTCCGGCGGACAGCACACCGCTCGCGTGCCGCGTCCAGGGCCCGTCCTCGTCGGCGCGCGCGTGCAGAGCGAGGGCGCTCCGGCCCGACTCGTCCGGCTCCGCGAGCCGCAGCTGTACGTGCAGTCCGCCCTCGTCCGGCAGCATCAGCGGGGCTTCGAGGGTGAGCTCTTCGAGCCGCTCGGCACCGGTCACCATGCCTGCCTGCAAGGCGAGTTCGAGAACCGCCGCACCCGGCAGCACGACGTTGCCGTGCACGGTGTGGTCGGCAAGCCAGGGGTGGGTGCGCAGCGACAGCCGGGCGGTGAGGGTCACGGCCCCCGAGTCGGGCGCGGGGAGGACACCGCCGAGCAGCGGGTGGGCGACCGGGGTGAGCCCGAAGGCGGTGGCGTCGCCGCCGGTCGCGTCGGAAGGGACGGTCAGCCAGTAGTGCTCGTTCTGGAAGGCGTAGGTGGGCAGATCGACACGACGGGCACCAGTACCGGCGAAGAACGCCTCCCAGTCCACGGACCCGCCCCGGGAGAACAGCCCACCCAGCGCGGACACCAGGGTCCGCACCTCCCCACGCTTGCGGCGCAGGGCGGGCAGGAAGACCGTGTCATCGCCAGTGACGCAGGACTTGCCCATCGCGGTGCAGATCGCGTCCGGACCCAGCTCCAGGAACGTGGTGACCCCGTCCGCCTCCAGACCGCGGATCGCGTCGAGGAAACGGACCGGGCGACGCACGTGCTCCACCCAGTACCCCGGATCCGTCAGGTCGACGGCGGCCTGACCGGTCACCGTCGACACGATCGGAATACGCGGCTGAGAAAACGCCAACTCGCCCACCACCGAAGCGAATTCATCGAGAATCGGAGCCATCAACGGAGAGTGGAACGCGTGACTGACCGTGAGCTGCTTGCTCTTGATCCCACGGTCCCTGAGTACGGCCGTGATCTCGCCGACCGCTTCCCCCGCACCGGAGATGACCACGGACGCGGGCCCGTTCACCGCACCTATGCCGACGCGATCCTCGAACCCGTCGAGCAGGGGCAGGACGTCGGCCTCGGAGGCCATCACCGCCACCATCACCCCACCGAAAGGCAGGGCCTGCATCAACCGGCCCCGGGCCGCCACAAGACGGCACGCATCCGCCAGGCTCAGCACCCCCGCCACATGAGCGGCAGCGATCTCACCGATCGAATGCCCGGCCAGCACATCCGGCCGCACACCCCACGACTCCACCAGCCGGAACAACGCCACCTCGACCGCAAAGACGGCGGGCTGCGTAAAACCCGTCTCGTCCAGACCGTCCCCAGTGGCGATCACCTCCGCCAACGGACGCCCCAGCAGCGGATCCAACTCCCCCGCCACCCGGTCGAACGCCTCCGCGAACACCGGGAACGACTCGTACAACTCCCGGCCCATACCGGCCCGCTGAGACCCCTGCCCCGTGAACACGAACGCCGTACGACCGCGGCGTGCCGTTCCGTGCGCCGCATCGCCCGTGGTCTCGCCCCGGGCGACCGCCTGCAGAGCGTTCACCGCGTCGTGGCGGCCGTCCGCGACGACGACTGCCCGGTGCTCCAGGGCGGCGCGGGTCGTCGCCAGTGAGTAGGCGACCGAAGCGGGGGTGGCAGTGGGCTCCAGGTCGGACGTCCAGAACGCCGCGAGACGCCGCGCCTGGTCGCGCAGGGCCTCGTCCGAGTGGGCCGAGATCAGGAAGGGCAGGGCGGGAAGGGCGTGGCCCGGCGCGGGGGCCTCGGTCTGCGCTTCCTCGGTGGAGGCCTGCTCGATGGGGGCCTGTTCGATGACGACGTGGGCGTTGGTGCCGCTGACGCCGAAGGAGGAGATGCCGGCCCGGCGCGGACGCCCGGTCTCCGGCCACTCCCGCTGCTCGGTGAGCAGTTCCACCGCACCCGCCGACCAGTCGACCCGGGTCGTGGGGGTCTCGGTGTGCAGGGTCTTCGGCAGGACGCCGTGCCGGATCGCCTGGACCATCTTGATGATCCCGCCGACCCCGGCCGCCGCCTGCGTATGCCCGATGTTCGACTTCAACGAACCGAGATACAACGGCTGTTCACGGTCGTCCTGGCCATAGGCGGCAATCACCGCCTGCGCCTCGATCGGATCCCCGAGCCGCGTGCCCGTGCCATGCGCCTCGACGGCGTCCACCTCGGACGCGGTCAGTCCCGCGTCGGTCAGGGCCTGCTCGATGACGCGCTGCTGCGACGGCCCGTTGGGCGCCGTGAGACCGTTCGAGGCACCGTCCTGGTTCACCGCCGAACCACGGATCACCGCGAGCACCTGATGCCCGTTGCGCCGCGCGTCCGACAGCTTCTCCAGGACCAGGACACCCACGCCCTCGCCCCAACCAGTGCCGTCGGCGTCGTCCGAGAACGACTTGCAGCGGCCGTCCGCGGCGAGCCCGCGCTGCCGGCTGAAGTCGACGAACGTGTTCGGCGTCGACATCACGGTCACGCCGCCGGCCAGGGCCAAGCCGCACTCACCGCGCCGCAGCGCCTGCACCGCGAGATGCACGGTGACCAGCGACGACGAGCACGCCGTGTCCACCGTGACCGCCGGCCCCTCCAGACCGAGCACGTACGCCACCCGGCCCGAGGCGACACTGCCGACGTCCGCGGTGCCACGGAAACCCTCGACCTCTCCCGGCAACTCGGGCAGGCGCGTCAAGTAGTCGTGGTACATGAAGCCCGTGTAGACGCCGGTGCGGGAGCCGCGGACGGACAGCGGGTCGATGCCGGAACGTTCCAGCGCCTCCCAGGAGGTCTGCAACAGCAACCGCTGCTGCGGGTCCATCGCGAGGGCCTCACGCGGCGAGATCCCGAACAGCGCCGGGTCGAACTCCCCCGCACTGTGCAGGAACCCACCCTCCCGGGCATACGACGTACCCCGGTGATCCGGATCGTCATGGAACAACCGCTCCAGATCCCAGCCACGGTCCACCGGAAAACCCGACACACCATCGGCACCGGACTCCACCAGCCGCCACAGATCCTCCGGCGACTCCACGCCACCCGGAAAACGGCAGCTCATCCCCACCACCGCGACCGGCTCGTGGGCAGCCTCCTCCATCGCGTTCAGGCGACGGCGGGTGTCCTGCAGATCCGTCGTGACCCGCTTGAGGTAGGTCCGCAGCTTGTCCTCGGTGTTCTGGGTGTCGTTCACAGTGATCGCCTCGCGATGTCGTACCGGGAAGGGGATTTCGGGGGCGTGGCCCGCGGCCGGGCCGTGGGTGCCGTTCACAGCTCGCCGTCGATGAGGGCGAAGAGCTCCTCGTCGGTGGCGGCCTCGACCTGCGTGGCGAGCGTGTCGTCCGACGGTGCCGCGACCGGCGGGCCGCCGAACTTGTCGAGGAGCTCGCCGAGTCGCCGTACCAAGGCCGCGCGCTGCGGGTCGTCCGGTGCGCGCCGGTCGAGCAGTTCCTCCAGGGCCGTCAGATCGACCGGCATCCGCTCCGCGGCGGACCGGTGCTCGCGCAGCAGGCCGGTTTCGAGGTGCGCGGCGAGCGCCTGGGGTGTGGGGTGGTCGAAGACGAGCGTCGCCGACAGCCGCAGGCCGGTCGCCTTGGTGACGCGGTTGCGCAGCTCGACCGAGCTGAGCGAGTCGAAGCCGAGGTCCTTGAAGGCCTGCCCGGGGTCGATCAGCGCCCCCGACGCATGGCCGAGGACCGCTGCCGCCTCCGCGCACACCAGGTCGACGAGGACCGTGGTCCGCTCCTTCTCGGAGAGATCCGCCAGCCGTTCGGCGAGCGGAGCCGGAGCCGTGTCCGCGGCGGCTCCGGCGGGCGAAGTACCGCCCGCGGCGACGCCGGCGAACGAGACGCCGCCCCCTGCCGGTACCGCCCCTGCGAGTCCGGCGAACGAAGCCCCGTCCGGCCCCGCCGTCCGTTGCCGTGCGGCGGGCACCACCGAGCCGAGGAGGGGCGGGAGCTGTCCGGCCGCCGCCTGCTCGCGCAGGGCGCGCAGGTCGAGGCGGAGCGTCAGGAGCGCGCTCTCGTCCGCGTCACAGGCCGCGTCGAACAGGGCGAGGCCCTGCTCGGCCGTAAGGCCGGCGAAGCCCGCCCGGGCGAGCCGGTGCAGCGCGGTGGCGTCCAAGTGGCCGGTCATACCGCTGCGTTCGGACCACAGGCCCCAGGCCATGGACGTGGCGGGCAGGCCCTCGGCCCGGCGCCGCTGGGCGAGCGCGTCGAGGAACACGTTGGCCGCCGCGTAGTGCGCCTGGCCCGCGCCGCCGAAGATCCCTGCCGCACCGGAGAAGAGCACGAAGGCGGCGAGGTCCCGGTCGCGGGTCAGCTCGTGCAGATGCAGGGCCGCGTCCGCCTTGGGCCGGAACACGGAGTCGAGGCGCTCATGGGTGAGCGAGGTGACGACTCCGTCGTCGACGATTCCCGCGGTGTGCACCACAGCCGTCAAGTCCGGTAGGGAGGCGAGCAGTTCGGCCAGCTGCGCGCGATCGCCGACGTCGCAGGCGGCGACCTGTGCGTCCGCTCCGAGCGCCCGCAACTCCGCGACGAGCCCGGACGCGTCGGGCGCGTCCGGCCCGCGCCGGGAGGCGAGCACCAGGGTGCGCACCCCGTGGACGGCGACCAGGTGCCGGGCCACCAGCGCGCCCAGCGTTCCGGTGCCGCCGGTGACCAGCACGGTCCCGGTGCCGAAGCCGCCGCCCGCGCCGAGTGTCGTCCGCGTCCGGGCCAGGCGTGCCGCCCGGACGACGCCGTCGCGCACCACGAGTTGCGGCTCGTCCTCGAAGGGAGCGGAGCCGAGGAGCCCGGCCGCACCGGGACCGTCGAGGTCCACGAGGCCGAGGCGTCCCGGGTTCTCCGTCTGGGCCGACCTCACCAGGCCCCAGACCGGGGCGTGTTCCAGGTCTCGTACGTCCTCGTCGTGACCGGCCGCGACGGCGCGCGTCGTGGCCAGGACCAGCCGCGACCGCTCCAGCCGCTCGTCGCCGAGCCACTCCTGTACGAGGGCGAGGGCCCGCGCCGTCGCCGCACGCACCGCGTCGGCCGTCGGCTGCGCGGCAGGGCCGGTACCGGTGCCGGTACCGAGGGGGCACAGCACCACGTCGGGTGCGGGCGCGCCCGCCGCCACGGCCTCCCGCAGCGCGGACAGATCCGCGAACCCTCCCTCGTCACCGAGGACTTCGAGGTGCCGGGCGGAAGCAGAAGCGGACAGCCGCTCCACGGGCACCCAGTCGAGCCGGTACAGGGGGTCCGCGTCCGCGGTGCCGAGGTCGCCGGCCGGGCGGAGCACGAGCGCGTCCACAGCGGCGACCGGCTTCCCGGCCGGGTCGAAGACGGCGACCGCGACGGCTCCGCCCGGTCCGGTCGGCGTCAGCCTGGTGCGCAGTGCGGTGGCCCCGGCCGCGTACCGGCGTGCTCCGGACCAGGAGAACGGGAGTCTGCGCTCGCCGCCGCCCTGGAGGAAGGTGCCGTGCAGCGCCGCGTCGAACAGGGCGGGATGCAGCCCGAATCCAGCCAGGTCACCGTGCTGCTCCCGGGGCGGCCGTACCTCGGTGAAGACCTCGTCACCGCGCCGCCAGGCCGCGGTCAGACCACGGAAGGCGGGGCCGTACGTGAATCCGGCCGCGTCGAACGAGTCGTACAGCGCGTCGAGGTCGACGGGCTCGGCACCCGCCGGGGGCCACTCGGCCTCCGGCCGCGGCGCGTCGGCTCCGGAGTCCGGCTCCAGCGTGCCGCTGGCGTGCGAGGTCCACTCCTCGGCCCCGACCGCCCCATCGGCCCGGGCCTGCACCCGCACGGCCCGCCGCCCGGCCTCGTCGGCCGCGCCCACACTCACCCGCACCTGGACACCGCCCTGCTCGGGCAGAACCAGCGGTGCTTCGAGGGTGAGCTCTTCGAGCCGCTCGGCACCGGTCAACGCGCCTGCGTGCAGCGCCAGTTCGACCAGCCCGGTACCGGGGAGCAGCACCGTGCCCGTCACCGCGTGATCGGCGAGCCAGGGGTGCGTACGCAACGACAGCCGACCGCTGAGCAGCACACCACCGTCCGGCAGCTCCGCCACGGCGGCGAGCAGCGGGTGGCCCGCCGGGTCGAGGCCCAGGTCGGCCGCGCGTACGGATCCGCCGCGCGGCAGGTTCAGCCAGTAGTGCTGGTTCTGGAAGGCGTAGGTGGGCAGCTCGACACGGCGGGCACCAGTACCGGCGTAGAACGCCTCCCAGTCCACGGATCCGCCCCGGGAGAACAGCTCACCCAACGCGGACACCAACGTCTTTACCTCGCCACGCTTGCGGCGCAGGGCGGGCAGGAAGACCGTGTCATCGCCGGTGGCGCAGGACTTGCCCATCGCCGTGCAGATCGCGTCCGGACCCAGCTCCAGGAAGGTGGTGACCCCGTCGTCTTCGAGGGCCCGGATGGCGTCGAGGAAACGGACCGGGCGACGGACGTGCTCGACCCAGTACGCCGGATCGGCCCAGTCGCCGCTCGCATCACCAGTGACCGTGGAGACCACCGGGATCTTCGGCTGAGAGAACTCCAACTCGCCTATCACTGAAGCGAATTCATCGAGAATCGGAGCCATCAGCGGGGAGTGGAACGCGTGACTGACCGTGAGCTGCTTGCTCTTGATCCCACGGTCCTTCAGTACGGCCGTGATCTCGCCGACCGCTTCCCCCGCACCGGAGATGACCACGGACGTCGGCCCGTTGACGGCACCGATGCCGACACGGTCCTCGAAGCCCTCCAGCAGGGGCAGGACGTCGGCCTCGGAGGCCATCACCGCCACCATCACCCCACCGGAGGGCAGGGCCTGCATCAACCGTCCCCGCGCCGCCACCAGGCGGCACGCATCGGTCAGGTTCAGCACCCCGGCCACATGCGCGGCAGCGATCTCACCGATCGAATGCCCGGCCACCACATCCGGCCGCACACCCCACGACTCCACCAGCCGGAACAACGCCACCTCGACCGCAAACACGGCGGGCTGCGTAAACCCGGTCTCGTCCAAGCCGTCCCCGGAGGCGATCACCTCCGCCAACGGGCGCTCCAGCAGCGGATCCAGCTCCGCCGCCACCCGGTCGAACGCCTCCGCGAACACAGGGAACGACTCGTACAGCTCCCGGCCCATACCGGCCCGCTGAGACCCCTGCCCCGTGAACACAAACGCCGTACGGCCCTCCGAGACGGACGCCCCACGCACCGCCCCCGAAGCCACCGCCTCCAACCCGGACACCAGCTCCTCACCACCCGAACCGACCACAACAGCCCGCCGGTCCAACGCAGCCCGCGTAGTAGCCAGGGAGTAAGCAACATCCAGCAGATCCGGCGCCGTCTCGCCGCGCAGCTGCTCCAGAAGAAGCACCGCCTGAGCCTTGAGCGCCGCCTCCGTCTTCGCCGTCACCGCCAGAGGCAGCACAGGCAACACCCGCCCGACCGGCGCCGATACGGCATCGGCCGCTTCCTCGGCGGGGGCCTGCTCCAGGAGCACGTGCGCGTTGGTGCCGCTCACGCCGAACGCGGACACGCCGGCGCGGCGCGGGCGCCCGGTCCCGGGCCACTCCCGCTGCTCGGTCAGCAGTTCCACCGCACCCGCCGACCAGTCCACGTGCGGCGACGGGACGTCGGCGTGCAGGGTCTTCGGCAGGATGCCGTGCCGGATCGCCTGGACCATCTTGATGATCCCGCCGACCCCGGCCGCCGCCTGGGTGTGCCCGATGTTCGACTTCAACGAACCGAGATACAAGGGCAGTTCACGGTCGTTCTGGCCATAGGCGGCGATCACCGCCTGCGCCTCGATCGGATCCCCGAGCCGGGTCCCCGTACCGTGCGCCTCCACCGCGTCCACATCGCGCGGCGCGAGCCCAGCGTCCGCCAGCGCGGCCCGGATCACCCGCTGCTGCGACGGCCCGTTGGGCGCCGTCAGACCGTTCGAGGCACCGTCCTGGTTCACCGCCGAACCACGGATCACGGCAAGCACCTCGTGCCCGTTGCGCCGCGCGTCCGACAACCGCTCCAGGACCAGAACGCCCGCGCCCTCGCCCCAGCTGGTGCCGTCCGCCTCGGCGGAGAAGGCCTTGGAGCGGCCGTCGGGCGCGAGTCCGCGCTGTCGGCTGAACTCGATGAACAGGCCCGGGGTCGCCATCACCATGGCGCCGCCCGCGAGGGCGAGCGTGCACTCGCCGTCGCGCAGGGCCCGTACCGCGAGATGCACTGCGACCAGGGAGGACGAGCAGGCCGTGTCCACGGTGAGCGCCGGGCCTTCGAGCCCGAGGGCGTACGCGATACGGCCGGACGCCACGCTGGACGACTTGCCGGTGAGCAGGTAGCCCTCCAGTTCCTCGGGGGCCTCGTGCAGCAGGGCGCCGTAGTCCTGGTGGATCACTCCGGCGTAGACGCCGGTGGGTGTGGAGCGCAGGCTGTCCGGGGCGATGCCCGCCCGCTCCAGTGCCTCCCAGGAGGCCTGGAGGAGCAGCCGCTGCTGCGGGTCCATGGCGAGGGCCTCGCGCGGCGAGATGCTGAAGAGGGCGGCGTCGAAGTCGCCTGCCTCGTAGAGGAATCCGCCTTCGCGGGCGTAGCTCCTGCCGCGGGCGTCGGGGTCCGGGTCGTAGAGCTCGGCGGTGTTCCAGCCGCGGTTCTCGGGCAGTCGGCCGACCACGTCGAGGCCTCGGGCGACGGTGTCCCACAGCGCCTCGGGCGAGTGGGCGCCGCCGGGGAAGCGGCAGCCCATGCCGACGATGACGACCGGGTCGTCCTCGTCGGCGGCCCGGGAGCGCCGGGACTCCTGTCCGGTGCCGGACGATTCCTGTCCCGTGGCGGACGAACCCTGTCCGGTGGCGGCCTGGTCGTCCGGTGCCACCAGAAGGGTGAGCAGGTGCGCGGCCAGGGCGGCCGGTGTGGGGTGGTCGAAGGTCAGCGTGGCGGGGAGGGTCAGAGCGGTGGCGGCGGCGAGCCGGTTGCGCAGTTCCACGGAGGTGAGCGAGTCGAAGCCGGACTCGCGGAACGCGCGGGTGGCGGCGGGCGCGTCGGCGGCGGTGCGGCCGAGCACGGCGGCGGCCTGGGCGCGTACGAGGTCGAGGACCGTGCGTTCCCGCTCGGCCGGAGTCAGAGACCGGAGGGTGTCGGTGAGCAGGTGGTCCGCGCCGGCGCCGCGTGTTTCGGCCAGCGCCCGGCGTGCCTCGGGGAGTTCGCCGATGAGCGGGCTCGGCCGGGTCGCCGTGAAGCGGGGGGCGAACCGCGGCCAGTCCAGGTCGGCGACGACGAGGACGGGCTCCGGCTGTGCGGCCGCGTACCGGAGGTGTCCGATGGCCTGCTCCGGGTCCATCGCGGGCACCCCGCGCTCGCGCATCCGTTCCTCGACGGTGTCGCCGACCATGCCGCCGCCGCCCCAGATGCCCCAGCCGATGGCGACCGCGGGCAGTCCCTCGGCGCGGCGCTGCTGGGCGAGGGCGTCGAGGCCGGCATTGGCGGCGGCGTAGGCGGCCTGGCCGCCGTTGCCGAGGACGCCCATGACGGAGGAGAACAGGACGAACGCGTCCAGGTCCAAGTCCAGTTCGCGGGTCAGTTCGTGCAGGTGAAGGGCCGCGTCGGTCTTGGGGCGCAGCACGCGCTCCAGCTGGCCGGGGGTGAGCGCCTCGATGACGGCGTCGTCGAGGACACCGGCGGCGTGCACCACGGCGGTCAGGTCCGGCACGGTGGACAGGAGTCCGGCGAGTTGTGCGCGGTCGGCGACGTCGCAGGCCGCGAGGGTGACGCGGACGCCCCGTGCGGTGAGCTCGTCGCGCAGTTCGGGGGCGCCGGGTGTATCGGCGCCGCGCCGGCCCACGAGGAGCAGGTGCTCGGCGCCGGCTTCGGCGAGGTCGCGGGCGACGCGGGCACCGAGCCCGCCGGTGCCGCCGGTGATGAGGACGGTGCCGTGCGGCCGCCAGCCGTCGCCGGACGGCGCGGTGTGCGGGGCACGGACCAGGCGGCGGGCGAGGATGCCCCCGTCCCGTACGGCCAGCTGGTCCTCGCCGTCGGACCGTTCGAGGATGCCGCACAGCCGGCGCAGCGCCCGGTCGTCCGGTGTGGCGGGCAGGTCGATCAACCCGCCCCAGCGGTCGGGGTGTTCGAGGGCGGCGACCAGGCCGAGGCCCCAGGTCAGTGCCTGTACGGGGTCGCAGCCGGTGTCGTCCGCCGAGGTCCGCACGGCCTGCCGCGTCAGGCACCACAGCGGGGCGGTGACGCCCAGGTCGCCGAGCGCCTGGACGAGGGCGAGGGTCGCGGCGGGCCCGTTGCCGTCGAGGGCGAGCAGGGAGAGCACTCCGGCGGGTGCCGTCCCGCAGTCGTGTACGGCGGCTTCGATGCGGCGTGCGCTCTCGGCACGGTCCGCGGTCGTCTCGACCGGGACGACCCGGGCACCGCGCTGCGCCAGTTCCGCGCTGACCGCCGTGGTCCAGTCGTCGCCGGTCCCGCCTTCGGGCAGGGCGAGGAGCCAGCTGCCGGCGAGCTGCGGCAGCGGGGTGTCGCCGAGGGGCTGCCAGGTGACGCGGTAGCGCCACTGCTCGGCCTCGGTGTGGGCGCGGGCCTCCTCGCGCCAGGCGGTCAGCAGCGGAAGGGCGTCGCGCAGGGGGCCGGGGTCGGTCACGCCGAGGGCGCGTCCGAGCCCGGGCAGGTCCTGGGCGTCGACGGCCTCCCAGAAGCGGTCCTCGCGCTCGTCACGGGCGGCCTCCCGAGTGGCCGTGCCGCTGTCGGGGTCCAGCCAGTGACGTGCGCGCTGGAAGGCGTACGTCGGCAGGGCGGGAGCCGGCTCCGCCCCGGGACGCGGCCGCCGGTCGACGGGCACGCCGCGGACCTGGGCCTCGGCGAGCGAGGTGTGGAAGCGTACGGGGCCGCCCTCGCCGCGGCGCAGCGAGGCGAGCACCGCGATGTCACCGGCGCCGGCCGCCTCCACCGTCTCCTGGACGCCGATGGCGAGGACGGGGTGCGGGCTCATCTCGACGAAGGCGTCGAAGCCGTGGTCGATGAGGGTGCGGGTGGTGCGCTCGAACTCCACGGTGACGCGCAGGTTGCGGTACCAGTAGCCGGCGTCGAGGTGTTCGCCGTCGAGCGGTTCGCCCGTCACGGTCGAGTAGAAGGGCACGGCGGAGGCAACGGGCGTGACGGGGGCGAGGAGTTCGGCGAGCCGCTCCTCGATCGCCTCGACGTGCCGGGAGTGCGAGGCGTAGTCGACCGGCACCCGCCGGGCTCGCACCCCCTCCGCCTCGAACACGGCCAGCAACTCGTCGAGCTGCACCGCCGATCCGGACACCACCGTCGAGCGCGGCCCGTTCACGGTGGCCACGGACAGATCGTCGTAAGCGGCCAGCCGCTCGGACACCTCGGCCACCGGCAACGGCACCGACATCATCCCGCCGCGTCCGGCGATCTCCCGGATCGCCTGACTCCGCAACGCGACCACGAGCGCCGCGTCTTCGAGGGACAGCGCACCGGCCACACACGCGGCCGCGATCTCACCCTGCGAGTGCCCCACCACCGCGGCGGGCTCCACCCCGTACGACCGCCACAACGCCGCCAGCGACACCATCACCGCGAACAGCACCGGCTGCACCACATCCACCCGGTCGAACCCGGGAGCACCCGCCTCACCCCGCAGCACACCGGTCAACGACCAGTCCACGTACGCCGACAGAGCCCGCTCACACTCCGCCATCCGCGCCCCGAACACCGGCTCCGCGTCCAGCAGTTCGACCGCCATCCCCTGCCACTGCGACCCCTGCCCAGGGAACACGAACACCGTCTGGCGGCCTCCGGTGGCGGTACCCGTCACCAGCTGGGCAGCCGCCTCGCCCGCGGCCAGCGCGTCGAGCCCGGCGAGGAAACCGGCCTCGCCGTCGAGAGCGTCCGCGACGACGACGGCACGTTCCTGGAGCGCGGCGCGCGTGGTGACCAGAGCGTGCGCGACGGCGCCAGGATCGGTGTCGGGCGCGTCGGCCAGTACGGCACGCAGCCGGGCGGCCTGGGCGCGCAGCGCCGGACCGGTGGCGGCGGACAGCGGCCACGCCCGGACGTCGTGCCGGGACTCGTCGGCCACGGACACGGCACCCAACTCCGGGTGCTGCTCGGCCTGTTCACCGGTCTCCGGCTCCGGCTGCGGGGCCTGCTCCAGGACGGCGTGCGCGTTGGTGCCGCCCACGCCGAAGGAGGAGACGGCGGCGCGGCGCGGGCGCCCGGTCTCGGGCCACTCCCGCTGCTCGGTGAGCAGTTCCACCGCACCCGCCGACCAGTCCACGTGCGGCGACGGGGCATCGATATGCAGCGACTTCGGCAGGGTTCCGTGCCGCATCGCCAGCACCATCTTGATCACACCGGCCACCCCGGCGGCGGCCTGGGTGTGCCCGATGTTCGACTTCAACGAACCCAGGTAGAGCGGCTGTTCACGGTCCTGGCCGTACGTCGCGAGCACGGCCTGCGCCTCGATCGGATCCCCGAGCCGGGTCCCCGTACCGTGCGCCTCCACCGCGTCCACGTCGCGCGGGGTGAGCCCCGCGTCCGTCAGGGCCTGCTCGATGACGCGCTGCTGCGACGGACCGTTGGGCGCGGTCAGACCGTTCGAAGCGCCGTCCTGGTTCACGGCCGTACCGCGGATCACGGCGAGCACCTCGTGCCCGTTGCGCCGCGCGTCCGACAACCGCTCCAGTACGAGGACACCCACGCCCTCGCCCCAGCCGGTGCCGTCCGCCTCGGCGGAGAACGCCTTGCAGCGGCCGTCGGGCGAGAGCCCCCGCTGCTGGCTGAACTCCACGAACATGCCGGGGCCCGACATCACCATCGCCCCGCCCGCGAGCGCGAGGCGGCTCTCACCCGTGCGCAGCGAGCGCACCGCGAGGTGCAGGGCGACCAGCGAGGACGAGCACGCCGTGTCCACCGTCACCGCCGGGCCCTCCAGGCCGAAGGTGTAGGCGATCCGGCCCGAGGCCACAGCGGGCGTCGTACCCGTCAGCACATAGCCCTCGGCACCGCCGCCCGCCTCGTACAGCCGGGGCCCGTACTCCTGCGCGGTGAGTCCGACGAACACACCGGTACGGCTGGCCCGCAGGGCGTCCGGCGCGATGCCCGCCCGCTCCAGCGCCTCCCATGACGTCTCCAGGAGCAGCCGCTGCTGCGGGTCCATCGCCGCCGCCTCGCGCGGCGAGATCCCGAACGGGTCGGGGTCGAACTGCGCGGCGTCGTAGAGGAATCCGCCGGACCGCGTGTACGTCCGTCCGGGCACCCCCGGCTCCGCGTCGTACAGCGCGTCCAGGTCCCAGCCGCGGTCGGCGGGGAACCCCGCGACGGCGTCCCCGCCCGAGGCGAGCAGCTCCCACAGCTCGTCGGGCGAGGACACCCCGCCGGGCAGCCGGCAGCCCATCGCGACGATGGCGATCGGCTCGTCGGTACCGCCCGCGTCCGCGCCGCGGGACTCACGGACGGTCACGGTCCCCGCGCCGTCGCCCAGCTGGGCGCGCAGGTGCCGGGCGAGCGCACTGGGGGTCGGGTGGTCGAAGGGAAGCGTGGCCGACAGCTTCAGCCCGGTGGCCGCGCTCAGCTGGCCGCACAGCTCGACGGCACTCAACGAGTCGCAGCCCAGCTCCTTGAACGTGCGCCCCAGGTCGATCTCCTGCGGGCCCGCGTATTCGAGTACGACGGCGGTGCGCTCGCGGACCAGGTTCAGAAGGGACTGCGCATCGACCGGACCGGGAGCGGCGTCGGCCACGGGACCAGCCTTCGGCGGCTCCGCGACTGTCTCCGGCGCGGCCGGAGAGGTGCCGATCCAGTAGGGCCGACGCTGGAAGGCGTACGTGGGCAGGTCCACACGGCAGGCACCGGTACCGGCGAAGAACGCCTCCCAGTCCACCAACCCGCCCCGGGAGAACAGGCCACCCAGCGCGGACACCAGGGTCCGCGTTTCCCCACGCTTGCGGCGCAGGGCGGGCAGGAAGACCGTCTCCTCACCAGTGACGCAGGACTTGCCCATCGCCGTGCAGATCGCGTCCGGACCCAGCTCCAGAAACGTGGTAACCCCGTCCGCCTCCAGACCGCGGATAGCGTCGAGGAAACGGACCGGGCGACGGACGTGCTCCACCCAGTACTGCGGATCGGCCCAATCGCCGCTCGCATCACCAGTGACCGTGGAGACCACCGGGATCTTCGGCTGAGAGAACTCCAACTCGCCTATCACTGAGGCGAATTCATCGAGGACCGGAGCCATCAGCGGGGAGTGGAACGCGTGACTGACCGTGAGCTGCTTGCTCTTGATCCCACGGTCCTTCAGTACGGCCGTGATCTCGCCGACCGCTTCCCCCGCACCGGAGATGACCACGGACGTCGGCCCGTTGACGGCACCGATGCCGACACGGTCCTCGAACCCGTCCAGCAGGGGCAGGACGTCGGCCTCGGAGGCCATCACCGCCACCATCACCCCACCGGAGGGCAGCGCCTGCATCAACCGGCCCCGGGCCGCCACGAGTCGGCACGCGTCCGCCAGGTTCAGCACCCCGGCCACATGCGCGGCAGCGATCTCACCGATCGAATGCCCGGCCAGCACGTCAGGACGTACGCCCCACGACTCCACCAGCCGGAACAACGCCACCTCAACCGCAAAGACGGCGGGCTGCGTAAAGCCTGTCTCGTCCAGACCATCCCCAGAAGCGATCACCTCCGCCAACGAACGCCCCAGCAGCGGATCCAACTCCCCCGCCACCCGGTCAAACGCCTCCGCGAACACAGGGAACGCCTCGTACAACTCCCGGCCCATACCGGCCCGCTGAGACCCCTGCCCCGTGAACACAAACGCCGTACGGCCCTCCGACACAGCCGCCCCACGCACCGCCCCCGAAGCCACCGCCTCCAGCCCGGACACCAGCTCCTCACGACCCGAACCGACCACAACAGCCCGCCGGTCCAACGCAGCCCGCGTAGTAGCCAGGGAGTAAGCAACATCCAGCAGATCCGGCGCGGACTCACCACGCAACCGCTCCAGAAGAAGCACCGCCTGAGCCTTGAGCGCCGCCTCCGTCTTCGCCGTCACCACCAGAGGCAGCGCAGGCAACACCGTCCCGACCGGCACGGATACGGCATCGGCCGGTACGGGGCTCTCGGCCAGCACCAGATGGCAGTTGGTGCCGCCCATCCCGAACGAGGAGACTCCCGCCACCAGCGGCCGGTGCGGGCCTTCGCCCTTGCTGTCGGTGTCGCCGTCGGTGTCGGGGGCGGCGTCCGGCCACGGCCCCGTCTCCGTCCGCACCTTCAGCCGCAGCTCGTCGAGCGGGATCGCGGGGTTGGGGGTGCGGAAGTTCAGGCTCGCGGGCAGTTCGCGGTGCACGAGCGCGAGAATCACCTTGAGGAGGCCGGCGATACCGGCCGCGCCTTCCAGGTGGCCGATGTTGGTCTTCACGGAGCCCACGTGCAGCGGGCGTCCGGGTTCCCGGGCGGCACCGAGTACGGCGCCGAGAGCCTTGGCCTCGACCGGGTCGCCGACCTTGGTGCCGGTGCCGTGCAGTTCGACGTAGCGCACCTCGGACGGATCGGTGCCCGTCCGCTCGTAGGCGCGGCGCAGTACGTCCTCCTGGCCCTGGGGCGAAGGTGCGGTCAGGCTCTGCCCGCCGCCGTCGTTGTTGACGGCGCCGCCGCGGATGACGGCGAGGATGCGGTCGCCGTCGGCGCGGGCGCGGGAGAGCGTCTTGAGGACGACGAGGCCGCCGCCTTCTCCGTGCACGAAGCCGTTGGCGTCGGCGTCGAAGGTGTGGCAGCGTCCGTCGGGCGAGAGCCCGCCGAACTTGGTGGCCGCGACGAACCCGTCGGGAACCAGGTCGAGATGGACACCGCCGGCGAGGGCGATCTCCGCTTCGCCGCTGCTCAGGCTCTCGCAGGCGCGGTGCACGGCGACCAGCGAGGACGACTGGCCGGTGTCCACGGTCATGCTCGGGCCGCGCAGGCCGAGGGAGTAGGAGACGCGGCCCGCGAGGACGCCGCGCTGGAGGCCCGTCATGGTGTGCTGGGTGATCGCTTCCAGGCCCTGGCGGGCGGCGAGCGTGGCGTAGCCGTCGGCCATGGCGCCCACGAAGACGCCCGTGCGGCTGCCGTGCAGCGTGGCCGGTACGATCCGGGCGAACTCCAGTGCTTCCCAGGCGAGTTCGAGGACGAGGCGCTGCTGCGGGTCCATGACCGTGGCCTCGCGCGGCGAGATGCCGAAGAAGGCGGGGTCGAAGCCGCTGACGTCGTCGAGGAAGCCGCCCCGCGTGCTGGTGCTCCGGCCGGGAGCGCCGGGGTCGGCGGCGTGGTGGGCCGCGGCGTCCCAGCGGTCGGCGGGCACTTCGGTGACGGCGTCGGTGCCGTCGCGCAGCAGCGTCCAGAAGGCGTCGGGACCGGGGGCCTGCGGCAGTCGGCAGGCCAGGCCGATGACGGCGATCGGTTCCGGCGTGGGCATGTCCGTTCCTCTCCCCCCATGCCCAAGGGCACGGGCATGCGTGTGGTGTGTGTCGTGCGGGCGACCGGTGGGCCGCGACCAGCGAGCTGCGGCAGCGAGCCGCGGGCAATGAGCCGCAGGCAGTGAGCCACAGGCAGTGAGCCGCGGGCAGTGAGCCGCGGGCAGTGAGCCGCGGGCAGTTCAGCTGCGGGCGGTAAGTCGCTCAGCAGGTCGCGGTCAGTGGGTCGCGGGATGCGGCGCGAAGGGCTCCATGTCGCCCGCGATGGCCTGAACGTAGTCGTCCGTGGCGATGGGGGCGCCGACGACGTCGTACGGAACGCCGAGCGCTTCGGCGAGTTCCAGGGCGTGCGGGGCGAGCCGTGCGCAGATGTCGTTGGCCAGCTGTCGCAGGCCGCGTACCTGGGTGACGGTGAGCAGGCCCTCGGCGAGGTACCAGCCGTCGTGCACGCCGGTCTCCTCCAGGACGTGCAGGGCCAGCAGGTCGGTGAGGACGGCCCTGGCGGCGGGCTCGGCCACCGCGTCGAGGGCCTCGCGGACGAGGGCGGTCAGCTGTGACTGGGCGTGGGCCCAGGCGAGCTCCCGGCCCAGGTCGCCGTGCTCGTTCCACGCTTCGAACGGGGTGAGTCCGGCCTCGGCCGCCTTGCGCAGCCCGTCGGTGAGCTCCTGGTGCAGCCGGCTCTCCCGGGCGTGGGCGAGCCGGGTCCAGGTGGCGGGATCGAGCAGGTCCTGGCCCGCGTCCGAGTCGGCGTCGGCCAGGGGGGTGGCCGACGGCGGCGTGTAGTCGATACCGGCGGCGAGGGTCTGCGCGGAGTCGGTGAGCATGATCTCGTTGTCCGCGGCGGCGGCGTTGAAGGAGTGGGCGAGACCCTGGTAGTCGAGGAACCTGTTGTCGGCGAAGAAGCCGAGGGCGCCGCTCGCGGTGCGGCTGCGCGAGGTGACCCGCTCGGCGTACCGGTCGACGGCGACCTTGAGGAGCGAGAAGCCGCGCACGGTGGCCGCAGTGAGCCGCGGCTGCTCCTCGGTGGCCACGGACCGTGCGGCGAAGGCCGTCACATAGGCGGTGGCGAGGGCGCCGAACAGGGCGCGCTGCTGGTTGCGGTAGGCGATGACGGGCTGGTCGGCGGCGAGCCGGCCGAAGGTGGAGCGCCGGTGCGCGTGCCGGACGGCCACGGCGGCCGAGGCCCGGGACACGGCGGCGAGTCCGACGGTGGCCGCCTCCCAGGCGTGCCGGATGATGCCGAGCAGGCGCCGGGTGCGGACCAGCCGGTCGCCTGCGGGGTCGGTGAACGAGCCGTCGGCGTCGAGGGTGGCGCCGTCGCGCAGCCAGTTCCGGAAGGGGATGCGGACCCCGTCGAAGGCCACCAGCGAGCAGTCCAGGGGCAGCAGGGCGGTGGGCCGCTGCGGGACGACGCGCACACCGGGGCAGGGCCCGTCGGCGTCCTGGATCGGTACGACGAAGAAGAACAGCCCCTGGTCGGTGCCGTCGACGACGAGCCGGGCGCTGACCACGGCGAGCCGCGGCACTCCGGGGGACGCCACACCGGGCGGGAACTTCACGGCGGCGGCGTCCGGGGTGTGCAGGACGAATTCCTGTGCGGCGGCGTCGTAGACGGCTTCCGTGCGAATGGCCGCGTTGCTGTTTCCGCGTCCCAGCTCGGTCATCATGAGGGAGCCGACGGACTCCATGGAGGTCAGCGACTGGACGATGTCGGTGAGGTCCTCGCGGCCTTCTCCGAAATCGCGGACGGCGCCCATGGTCGTGCCGTGGTGCAGGAACGTGGCGTAGAACAGCGACGGGTCGGCCAGGGCGGAGAACTCGAAGAGGGTGAAGAGCAGCGGCCGGTTGCCGAGCAGCGGTTCCCGCACGTCGAGCCGGTCGTTGAGGTGACGGAGCCGGCGGTAGGTGAGGGCGCAGCGGTCCTCGTCGCTCAGCCCGAGGGGCCGCTCGAACAGCTCGTCCCGGAAGGCCGCGTGGACCTGGTCGCGGTATTCCTCGTGGCCCGCTCCCTGGATGAGCGGTGCCAGCGATTCCGTCAGTCCGAATTTCCCGCCCACTTTTTTGACCCCCCGGTTGAGTAACCCTTCACGAACAGTCTTCCGATCTGCATTTAAGGGATCAAGACACTTGTTTCAGGCCTGCGTGAAGTTACTTCAGGGAACCGTCAATGACAGATCTGTGCAAAGAAATACAGATCCAGGAAAACAAAAAAGGAGGGGCGCGGCCTGTGGCCGCGCCCCTCATGGATCCCTGGGGATCAGAAGTTGATCATGTGCCCGGCCAGCCCGTGCACCGCCTCCTTCACCGCCTCGCCCAGCGTCGGGTGGGCGTGGACGTTGCGGGCGACCTCGTGGACCGTCAGGTCCCACTGCTGGGCCAGGGTCAGCTCCGGCAGGAGTTCGGTGACGTCGGGGCCGATCATGTGGGCGCCGAGGAGTTCGCCGTACTTCGCGTCGCTGATGACCTTCACGAAGCCGGTGGCGTCGCCGAGGCCGTGCGCCTTGCCGTTGGCGGTGAAGGGGAACTTGGCGACCTTGACGTCGAAGCCCTTCTCGCGGGCCTGCGCCTCGGTCCAGCCGAAGCTCGCGACCTGCGGCTGGCAGTACGTGGCGCGCGGGACCATCATGTAGTCCAGCTCCATGGTCTCCGCGTCGGCGAGCGTCTCGGCGGCGACCACGCCCATGGCCTCGGCGGTGTGGGCGAGCATCAGCTTCGCGGTGACGTCGCCGATGGCGTAGATGTGCGGGACGGAGGTGCGGCAGCGGGCGTCGACGTCGATGGCGCCGCGCTCGGTGAGACGTACGCCCGTGTTCTCCAGGCCGTAGCCGGTGACGTTGGGCGCGAAGCCGATGGCCTGGAGGACCTTGTCCGCTTCGAGCACCTGCTGGTTGCCGTCCTTGCCGGTGACGGTGACGCGCACCTGCGGGCCGGACTCGTCGATCGACTCGACGCGGGTGGAGGTGAGCACGTCGATGCCCAGCTTGCGGTACTGCTTGGCGAGTTCGGCGGAGATCTCCGCGTCCTCCAGGGGCACGACCCGGTCGAGGAACTCGACGATGGTGACCTTCACGCCGTAGTTGTGCAGGACATAGGCGAACTCGATGCCGATCGCGCCGGCGCCGGCGATGACGACGGAGCGCGGCAGGTCCTC
The DNA here is from genome assembly GCF_036347135.1 of Streptomyces sp. NBC_00775. NCBI lineage: Bacteria > Bacillati > Actinomycetota > Actinomycetes > Kitasatosporales > Streptomycetaceae > Streptomyces > Streptomyces sp. NBC_00775. Next base: position 6,223,057 of record NZ_CP108938.1, on the reverse strand, counting down.
GGAGAGGATCTGCTCCTCGTACGTCACCACGCGGTCGCTGCGCCGGGTCCCCGGGAGCAGCCTGGGCGTGGCGCCGGTGGCCACGATGCAGTTGTCGAAGCCGATGGTGCGGGTCGTCCCGTCGGCCTGGGCTATCCGCAGGGTGTTGGCGTCCAGGAAGGTGCCCCGGCCGTCGAACTCGGTGATCTTGTTCTTCTTCATCAGGTAGTGGACGCCCTTGACCCGGCCGTCGGCCACGCGGCGGCTGCGCCGGAACGCCTCGCCGTAGTCGAAGGTCACCTCGCCCTCGGCCTTGATGCCGAAGGTCTTGGCCTCGCGGGTGAAGATATGGGCGAGCTCCGCGTTGCGCAGCAGGGCCTTGGTCGGGATGCAGCCGACGTTCAGGCAGACCCCGCCCCAGTACTTCTCCTCCACCACCGCGACCCGCTTGCCCAGCTGGGCGGCGCGGATGGCGGCGACGTAGCCACCGGGGCCTGCTCCGAGGACGACGACGTCGAAGCGGTCTTCCATGGGGGTTCTGCCTTTCCTGGTGCTGGGTGGTGCCGGGTCGTCCCCGGGCGGGGACGGGCACGGCTGATGTCAGCCGACGACCGTCCAAGTGTCGCCGCCGGCCACGAACGCGGTGAGGCCGCCCTCGCCGTTCCGCTCCGGCCGCGTCCTCATGACACCGCGGACAACGTGTTACGGGCCAACCGCTGGATGTCCGCGACAAGTTCGGCCTGGCGCAGGACGTGCCCGTCGGGCCGGGTGCCGGACGTGACGGCGGCCGCGAACGCCCGGACCGCGGCCAGGACCTGGTCGGCGGGTTCCAGCTCCCGCTGCTCGGTGCCGGACCGCCGCTCCAGGCGGATCACCGGACGGTGGTCGGCGGGGGGCGTGAAGGCCCGGTCGACCGTGAGGCGGCCCTCGCTCCCCCACACCTCGTAGCGGGAGCCGTAGGCGTGGTCGATCCCGAACGTGAGCTGGACGCCGACCCCGCCGGGGGCGCTCAGCAGTGCCGCGCCCGCGCTGTCCACGGACCGGCCGGGCGCGGTGTGGAGCACGGCGTTCAGGACGCGCAGCTCGTCGCCGAGGAAGTGCAGCGCGGCCCGGACCGGGTACACCCCGGTGTCCAGCAGGGCGCCGCCGCCGAGTTCCGCGCTGTGCCGGATGTCCTGGTCGGGCAGCCCGGGGATCGCGAACTCGGCGCGGAACGCGCGGACTTCGCCGATCAGGCCGTCGGCGATCCAGCCGCGCACCGTCTCGTGCTGCGGATGGTGGACGAACATGACGTTCTCCATCAGGACCAGGCCGGACGCCCGGGCCAGTGCCAGCAGCTCGGCGGTGGTCACCGGATCGGTGGTGAGCGGCTTCTCGGCGAGCACATGCTTGCCCGCGCGCAGCGCGGCCTGCGTCCACCGCGCGTGCAGCGCGGCGGGCAGCGGTACGTACACCGCGTCGATGTCGTCCCGCTCAAGGAGTGCGGCGTAGCCGTGCACGGCCCGGGCCCCGTACCGCTGTGCGAGCCTGCGGGCCCGGTCCGTGTCGCGGCTCGCGATCGCGGCGATCTCGACGCCCTCCGCGGCCGCCATGGCGGGCAGCATGCGGCGGCGGGCGATGTCCGCACAGCCCAGCACGCCGATCCGAACGGGTGCCATCAGGTGTGTGTCCTCATCGCGTTCAGGCAGGCCAGCAGGGTGCGTCCCTGCACGTTGACGTAGTGGCCGTGCCGGACGAGCGTGGTCAGCTGGGCCGGGGTGACCCAGCGGTAGCCGGGCGGCGGGTCGAGCGGCGCCTCGTCCTCGTCGGCCTCGACGATCAGATAGCGGCTCTCGGCGTTGAGGAACCGGCCGCCCTCCTCTGCGTGCACGGCCTCGTAGCGGATACGGTCCGGACTCGCGCCCAGCACCAGGTCGAGGAAGGGGGGCCGGCCCGCCTCGCCCAGATGGGCGTGGTTGCCGGGCGTGTACTGGACGGTGGGGCCCAGCTCGACCGTGTCGAGGAAGCCGCCCTCGACCCGGGCGTGCGCCAGGACGTGCGGCACCCCGTCGATGTCGCGGGTCAGGAACGCGGTGACACCGCGGCCGACCGGCTCGAACAGCGGCTGGGTCCAGCCGGTGACCTCGCGGCTGCCCGCCTCCACCCGGACCGCCACGACGTCGAAGTAGCGGCCCTCCTCGTGGCTGATGGTCTTCTCGCCGCGCCGCCAGCCGGGCAGACCTTCCAGCGGTACGCGTACGGCGCTCACGTCGTGGCGGGAGCGTTCGGCGGTGAACCAGGACAGCAGCTCCGTGTCGGAGTGCAGGGCGCCGTCCGTCTCGTCCGGGAAGGGCGCGCAGGCAAGGACGGTGCGCGAGTCCATGTTGACCACGTTGTCCCGGTGCAGGAGGGCGCCGATCTGACCGAGGGTGAGCCAGCAGAAGTCGTCGTGCAGGGGGACGTCGCCCACCGCCTCGACGATCATGTTGCGGTTGCTCTTGTGGAGGAACCAGGAACCGTGCTCGGACTGGAGCACGTCGGCGTGGACCCGGCCGCGCTTCGGGTCGGTGAAGTACTCGATGTACTTCACGTCGGCGCCCTTGTGCACCTTGGTGTAGTTGCTGCGGGTCGCCTGCACGGTCGGCGAGAGCTGGAGCAGATTGGGGTTGCCGGGCTCCATCTTGGCCTGCATCAGGAAGTGCAGGACGCCGTCGAACTCCTTGACGAGGATGCCGAGGATGCCGACCTCGGGCTGGCTGATGACGGGCTGGTGCCAGTCGCGTACGGCGCCGTCGCCGGTGGTGACGTGCAGCCCCTGTACGGAGAAGAAGCGCCCGCTGCGGTGCACCAGGTCGCCGGTGTCCTGCTGGAAGAACCAGCCGTCGAGCTCCGCGAACGGGATCCGGTCGACCTCGAAGCGGTGGGCACGGCGGCGCTGTTCGAGCCAGTCCGCGAAGTCCTCGGTGCGCAGCCGGGCACCGGTCGTGGCAGCCGCGGAGCGCGCGATGCGGGACGGCAGCACCGTGTCCTCGCGGGGCTTGAGAGCGAGCCCCAGGGTGAGGGTGCTCATGAGTTGGCCTCCACGAACTCCTTGACCGAGGAGATGACGTAGTCGAGCATCTCGTCGGTCAGCCCCGGGTAGACGCCGACCCAGAAGGTCTGCTCGGTGACGACGTCGCTGTTGGCGAGGTCGCCGACTACGCGGTGCGGCTGGCCTATGTAGGCGGGGTGCCGGGTCAGGTTGCCGGCGAACAGGCGCCGGGTGCCGATCTTGCGGTCCTCCAGGAAGTCGACCAGCGCGGCCCGGGAGAACGGCGCGTCCGGCTGGACCGTGAGGACGAAGCCGAACCAGCTGGGGTCGCTGTTCGGGGTCGCCTCGGGCAGCAGCAGGTGCGGGGTGCCGTCCAGGCCCTCGCGCAGCCGCCGCCAGTTGCGCTTGCGGGCGTCGATGAAGTCGTCGAGCTTGGCGAGCTGGGTGAGGCCGAGCGCCGCCTGGAGGTCGGTCGCCTTCAGGTTGTAACCGACGTGCGAGAAAATGTACTTGTGGTCGTACCCGGCCGGCAGGGTGCCCATCTGGTAGTTGAACCGCTTGAGGCACTTGTTGCTCTCGCCCGGCTCGCACCAGCAGTCCCGGCCCCAGTCGCGCAGCGACTCGACGATGCGGGCCAGCGCCAGGTTCGAGGTGAGGACGACGCCGCCCTCGCCCATCGTCAGGTGGTGGGCCGGATAGAAGCTGACCGTGGTGAAGTCGCCGAAGGTGCCGGTGAGCTGTCCGCCGTAGGTGGCGCCGACCGCGTCGCAGTTGTCCTCGATGAGGAACAGGTTGTGGTCCTCGGCGAGCTGGGCGATCTCGGCGACCTCGAAGGGGTTGCCGAGCGCGTGCGCGATGATGATCGCGCGGGTCTTCGGGCCGATGGCCGCGGCGACCCGGTCCGCCGTGGTGTTGTAGGTGCCGAGCTCGATGTCGACGAAGACCGGGACGAGGCCGTTCTGCAGGATCGGGTTGACGGTGGTGGGGAAGCCCGCCGCGACCGTGATCACCTCGTCGCCGGGGCGCAGCCTGGTGTCCTCCAGCAGGTGCGAGGTGAGCGCGGTGGTCGCGAGCAGGTTGGCCGAGGAGCCGGAGTTGGTCAGGTGGGCCTTGCGGCGCTTCATCCGGCGCGCGAACCGGGACTCGAACATGCGTGAGCTGCGCCCCGCCGCGATCCGCAGGTCCAGCGCGGCCTCGACCAGCGCCACCCGGTCCTCCTCGTCCAGCACGGCGCCGGACGGCCAGATCTCGGTGGTGCCGGGGATGAATCCGTCGTCTGCGAGGGTGTCGCGGTGGTACTTGCGGACCTCGTCCAGAACCAGTTCCTTGTGGACGCTCATCGTCGCCTTTCCTGCCTGTTGTCGCTGATGGTGTTCACACGGCTGCGAGCAGGTCTCGCAGCGATTCGTCCAGCTCGCGCCGGGGCCGCCAGCTCAGCAGGCGTCCGGCGAGTGCGATGTCTGTCTGCTGCCACTCGGGGGCGGCGCGGGTCCCGTCCGGGGCCTCCTGCTCCACGAGCCGCACCGGGAGTCCGCTGAGGGTGACCATCCGGTCCACCAGCCGGCGCACCGGAACGGCCTCGCCACGGCCTACGTTGACGATCCGGCCGGCGGCCGCGCCCCGGTCGGCGCCGGCTGCCGCGACGACCGCGTCGGCCACGTCGCGTACGTCGACGAAGTCGCGCCGGGCCCGCAACGGGGACAGCCGCAGTTCGCCCGCGGGGTCCCTCCGGTCGGCCTGGCGGGCCAGTTCGACGGCCACCTTGCCGAGCAGGCTCTCGGGCGGCGCGCCGGGCCCGCACGCGTTGGCCACGCGGACGACGACCGCGTCCAGTCCCTCCCGTGCGGCGCCGATCACCCACCGGGTGCCGCTCAGCTTGGTGCGGCCGTAGGTGCCGGTGGGGGCCGGCTCGCGGTCCTCGGTGAGCGGGACGCCGGCCGGGGCCGGGCCGTACTCGTGCACGCTGCCGAGCTGGACCAGCCGTGCGGGCACGGGCAGTTGGGGCAGGGCCGCGACGAGGCGGCGCACGAACGCGTCGTTGAGTTCGCGCATCCGCCGCTCGTCGGCCTGCCACACGGTGCCCGCGGCGTTCACCACCACGTCGGGCCGGTGCGCCGCGAGGAAGGCGGCCAGCTCTCCCGTCGTGGCGGCGGCGAGGTCGATCGCGGCCCGGCGCCCCGCCGCTCCCGGTGGCGCGCTCCGCGACACCCGCAGCACCCGGTCGCCCGTGGCCTCGAAGGCGTCGGCGATGTGACGCCCCAGGAAGCCGGTGGCGCCGAGCACCACGACGTCGCGGCCCCTCACGCCTGTCCCGCCCGGTCCTTGCCGGCCTTCCACCACTGCGGGTTGTCGCGGTACCAGGTGACGGTGTCGGCCAGGCCCCGCTCGAAGGGGATGCGCGGCGCGTAGCCGAGCTCGGTGCGGATCTTGGTCTCGTCGAGCGAGTAGCGCCGGTCGTGGCCCAGCCGGTCGGCGACCGGGCGGACCGCCGACCAGTCGGCCCCGCACAGGTCCAGCAGCCGCTCGGTGATGTCGCGGTTGGTCTGCTCGTTGCCGCCGCCCACGTTGTAGATCTCGCCGGCCCGGCCCCGGGTCAGCACGAGCTGGATGGCCCGGCAGTGGTCGTCCACGTGCAGCCACTCCCGCACATTGGCGCCGTCGCCGTACAGCGGCAGCGGACGGCCCTCCAGGAGGTTGGTGACGAACAGCGGGATGAGCTTCTCGGGGTGCTGGTGGGGCCCGTAGTTGTTGGAGCAGCGGGTGATCGACAGATCGACGCCGTGGGTGCGCCAGTAGGAGCGGGCGATCAGGTCGGAGGCCGCCTTGGAGGCCGCGTACGGGGAGTTGGGCAGCAGGGGCCACTCCTCGGTCCACGAGCCCTCGTCGATCGTCCCGTACACCTCGTCGGTGGAGACGTGCACGACCCGCGGCACGCCGGTGCGCAGGCAGGCCTCCAGCAGTGCCTGGGTGCCGCCCACGTTGGTGCGGACGAAGTCGGCGGCGAACTCCAGCGACCGGTCCACGTGCGACTCGGCCGCGAAGTGCACCACGGCGTCGTGCCCGGGCAGCAGGTCGAGGAGCAGGGGCAGGTCGCAGACGCTGCCCTCGACGAAGTCCAGGCGCGGGTGGTGGAGCGGGAGGTTGTCGCGGTTGCCCGCGTAGCTCAGTTTGTCCAGGACGGTGACGCGGGCGTCCGCGAACCCCTCGTATTCGTCGTATCCGCCGTCCAGCAGGGTGCGCGCGTAGTGCGAGCCGATGAAGCCGGCGCCGCCGGTGACCAGGATCCTCATGCCGCGACCTCGATCGTGGTGTGGTCGCCGACGACCAGCCGGTGGTGCGGGGTGCGCCCGTCGGCGGGGCCGATGATGGCCATGCGGCCGATGAGCGAGCCGTGCAGACCGCGTACGTCGGTGACCGTCGCGCCTTCGAGGGCGATGGAGAAGTCGAGGTGGGTGCGGCGCAGCACGCAGTCGCGGCCGATGGAGGTGTCCGGGCCGATGTGGCTGTGCTCGACCAGGGTGCCGGCGCCGATGATGGCCGGTCCCACGATGTGCGAGCCGATCACCTGGGCGCCCTCCTCGACGACGACCGGCCCGATCAGGACGCTGGCCTCGTCGACCTGGCCGCGCACGGAGTGCGTCAGCCCGTCCAGGAGCTTGCGGTTGCAGTCCAGGACGTCGTCGGCGCGGCCGGTGTCCTTCCAGTAGCCGTCGTAGGTGCTGGCGGTGACCTGGTCGCCCCGGGTGACCAGCCACTGGATGGCGTCGGTGATCTCCAGCTCGCCGCGGGCGCTGGGGCTGATCGCGGCCACCGCCTCGTGGATGGCGGGCGTGAAGAAGTACACGCCGACGAGGGCGAGGTCGCTGCGCGGGTGTTCCGGCTTTTCCACGAGCTGTTCGACGCGGCCGTCCTGGCCGAGTTCCGCGACACCGAAGGCGCGCGGATCGGCCACCTTGTGCACCACGATCTGGGCCGCGGGACGCTGCTCGGCGAATTCCCGTGCGATGGCCTCGACGCCGTCCGGCAGCATGTTGTCGCCGAGGTACATGACGAAGTCGTCGTCGCCCAGGAATTCCTGGGCCAGCGAGACACAGTGGGCCAGGCCCAGCGGTTCGTCCTGCTGGATGTACGTGATGCGCAGCCCGAGCCGGGCGCCGTCGCCGATGACCGCGCTGATCTGCGCCGCACGGTCGCCGACGATGATCCCGACCTCGGTGACGCCCAGGTTCCGCACATTCTCCAGAACATGTTCGAGAACCGGTTTGTTGGCTATCGGGATGAGCTGCTTCGGCATGGAATAGCTGAAGGGCCGCAGACGGGTCCCCGACCCGCCCGACAACACCAGAGCTTTCATGGCAGATTCTTCCTCTCGCCCCGATTCCGGGGACGTTGCCGAAAATTCTTCTTCGATGGGCGGACGCGGGGGAAGGCGGATCCCTACAGATTCCGGTGAGTTTTCGTCTCGCCTCCGCGCTCCGTGACAAGTGGTTCAAAGGAGCGTCAGAAAACGGAAAGTTCTCAGTCGGTGCCGCGGAAGATGTGCCGGTCGGGGACGTCGTGTTCCTCGCCCGCGAGCAGCGCCGGCCGCTCGGTGCCGGGCTCGGCCGGCACGTCCTCGTCCTCCTCCTGGAGGCTGGGTTTCTCCAGGAGGCCGGGGGTCATCCGCGTACTCCCTGCGCGGTCCACAGCACGCTCACGGTCAGCTCCGCGATGCGCCAGCCCGCGGGGGTGCGCTCGGCCCGTACGTCGTAGTGGGCGCCGCCGGTGAACAGCGGGGCGGAGTCGTCGAGCGGGATGTGTATGGCGTGGAGGTTGGCGTGTGCCGTGGCGCGGTCGCCGTCGACGTCGACGGCACAGTTGGTGGCGTAGTGCTGGTTGCCCGCGAAGAACGCCTTGGGGGCGGCCAGGAACTCGGGCAGACCGGTGATGCCCGCGTGGGTGCCGTTGGGCAGGTTCAGCCGGACCTGCTCGGTGAGCAGCGTGCGGTACCAGTCCTCGGTCAGCGGGCCCGGATTGTCGAGTCCGTGGACGAACCGATCGACCAGGGCGGTCAGTTGGGCCTGGTCCTCCAGGGCGCTCAGCCGCTCCTCCAGTGCGGCGAGCCGGGTGGCCGACGCGGTGTCCGCGGCGGCCGGGAGCGGCGGGGCGGCCGCGGGAGTCGAGGTGAACGAAGCCATGGGGTCTCCTTGTCACGTCTTTTTCGGTCGTCTTCTGTGTCTTCTCGGCTTCTCGGCTACGTCTTCTTGGCGCGGCCCGCGTCGGGCGTGCGGAGGGCAGGCGGGGCCGCGTCGCGGGCCAGCAGGCACTCCTCCAGGAAGCCCAGGACCCGCAGGTGGTAGGTGCGGGCCGCCCAGCCGAGGCTGATGTTGTGGCCGGCGTCGGGGAGTTGGTCGACCGTCACCTTCGGCGCGGCCAGCGGGCGGCGCAGCTCGGCGACGGCGGCCTCATCGAAGCGCCACCACCGCTCCTGCTCGGCGAAGGTGAACCGGACCGGGACCCGGATCCGGGCGGCGAGCGACGGGTACGCGCGCGGCCAGGCCAACGCCTCGCGCACCTCGGCGGCGGGGACGGCCGACACCAGCGCGCGGCCGAGCCGGAAGGCGTCCGGCGGATACAGCCGCAGGGCGCCCCAGTGCCGCCGCCAGTCGCCGTGCCCGGCGAGCCCGGGCAGTTGGTCGGCGGTGACGGCGAGCCGGGTGCCGATCCCGGAGACGTCCACCCCGAGCAGCTCGGTGCCGTCCTCGTGGGCGGCGGTGGCCAGCGCCAGTTTGCCGCCGTTGGAGTGGCCGACGACGAAGAACCCGGCGCCGACTGGATGGGTGCGGGCGAAGGATGCCAGCGCGGCGTGCAGGACGCGCGCCTGCTCGGCCAGCGGAAGCCCCTCCGGCAGCCGGTCCGCCGACAGGCCGTAGCCGGGGCGGTCCACGGACAGCACGGTGTAGCCGAGCCCGGCCCCGGTGGCCAGCAGCGACAGCCCCGCGCAGGCCCGGCTGTCGAAGTAGCCGGCGCGCATACCGCTGCCGTGCACGGCGACCACCACGGCGCGCGGCGGGTGCCCCGCCGGCTCGGCGAGCAGCCCGGAGAGCTGGACGCCGTCGGCGTCGAGGACGATGTCGTGGACGGTGGGGGCTACGACGGCGGTGTGCCGTTCGGGGACGAGCAGTTCACTCAGGTCTGCCGCGCGATATCTGCGCCGGTCATCCCCGCCGACCTGCTTTTCTGCTGGGGGTCCGGGGGTCGTCCCCCGGGAAAATGCAGCACTCACGTCCGGCTCACAGCACCGGTGTGCCGTCCGGACCGGGTCCGTCGGCCCAGGTGAGGTGGAAGCCCCACTCGCGGATCCGCCAGCCCCGGGGTGTGCGGACGGCCTCGCCCTCGCCGTGGCCGCCGATCGCGAACAGCGCGCCGATCCGGTCCGGCGCCTGCGGCGAGGGGTGATGCACGTGGGTGGCGTGCATGTGGCAGCGCACCCGCGCCCGGTCGCCGTCCAGCCGGACCTCGTGGTTCGAGCTCAGGTGGATCGTGCGGTCGAAGCGCAGCTTGGCCCGGTAGTGGAACTCGGCGACGCCCGGGATGCCTTCGTGGACGCCGATGGGGAAGTGCAGCCGTACGTCGTCGGTGAAGACGGAGGCCGGCCAGGTCCCGTCGAAGCCGTCCTGGTCCTGGGTGTCCAGCAGGACCGTGTAACGGCCGATCAGATCGCTGATCTCGGCGCGGTCGCGCAGATCGCGCACCTCGCGGCGCAGGGCCGCGACCTCGTCGGCCAGCGCGTGCGCGGCGGTGCTGTCCTGCCCGGCCGCGGCGCCGGTCAGGACGGGGGTGGGGTGGTGCGGTGCCACGGTCGTCACGTCTTTCACTCCCTCACTCGGTTTCACAGACTGGGGGCGGCGACCGCCAGAAGGGCGGCCAGGGTGATGGCCGCCCAGGTGATCCGGGCGACCGCGCCCGGCATCACGGGCGCCGCGCGGCGACGGCGGGGGCGGCGGGCGCGGGCGCGGCCCGCCAGCTGCGGGCGACCCGGTGGCCCGGCACCCGCCAGGGGGCGGTCGGGCAGTGCTGCGGTGTCTCCTCCTCGCCGGAGCCGCCGCACGAGCGGGCCATCAGCACCAGCGCGAGCGCGGCGAGTTCCTCGTCGGTGGGTACGCCGCGCTCGACGCGGATGGTGTCGGCGGGCCCGGTGCCGGCCGGGTCGGTGGCGGGGATGGTCACGGGCGGTGTCCTCACGGTGGTCACTGCGGGGGGTTGCCGTGCTTGCGCGACGGCAGGTCGGCGTGTTTGGCGCGGAGCATCTCCAGCGAGCGGATCAGCACCGAGCGGGTCTCGCGCGGGTCGATGACGTCGTCGACGAGTCCGCGTTCGGCCGCGTAGTAGGGGTGCATCAGTTCGGACTTGTACTCGGCGATGCGCTCGGCCCGTACCGCGTCCGGGTCGTCGGCCGCGTTGATCTCCCGCCGGAAGACGACGTTCGCGGCGCCCTCGGCGCCCATCACGGCGATCTCGTTGGTGGGCCAGGCGAGGGACAGGTCGGCGCCGATCGAACGGGAGTCCATGACGATGTAGGCGCCGCCGTACGCCTTGCGCAGCACCAGGGAGATCCGCGGGACGGTCGCGTTGCAGTAGGCGAACAGCAGCTTGGCGCCGCGCCGGATGATGCCGTTGTGCTCCTGGTCCACACCCGGCAGGAAGCCCGGCACGTCGACCAGGGTGACCAGCGGAATGTTGAACGCGTCGCAGAACTGCACGAACCGGGCGGCCTTCTCGGACGCCTCGATGTCCAGTACGCCGGCCATGCTGGCGGGCTGGTTGGCGACGATGCCGGCCACCTGGCCGTCGAGCCGGGTCAGGGCGCAGACGATGTTGGTCGCCCAGGCCGGGTGGACCTCGAAGTACTCGCCGTCGTCGACGATCTCCTCGATCACCGCGCGGATGTCGTACGCCTGGCCCGGCTCGGTCGGAACCAGCTCCAGGAGCCGGTCGTTGAGCCGGTCCGCGGGGTCGCCGGACCGCTCGACGGGCGCCAGTTCACGGTTGTTGGAGGGCAGCAGCGACAGCAGGTAGCGCACGTCCTCCAGGCAGTGCTCCTCGTCGTCGTACGCGAAGTGGGCCACGCCCGAGGTGCTCGCGTGCACATCGGCGCCGCCCAGCCCGTTCTGGGTGATCTCCTCGCCGGTGACGGCCTTGACGACGTCCGGCCCGGTGATGAACATCTGCGAGGTCTCGCGGACCATGAAGACGAAGTCGGTGAGGGCGGGCGAGTAGGCGGCTCCGCCCGCGCACGGGCCGAGCATCACCGAGATCTGCGGGATGACGCCCGAGGACTTGGTGTTGCGCCGGAAGATGCCGCCGTAGCCGGCGAGCGCGGTGACGCCCTCCTGGATGCGAGCGCCCGCGCCGTCGTTGAGCGACACCAGGGGCGCGCCGGCCGCCTCGGCCAGATCCATGATCTTGTGGATCTTCTGGGCGTGCGCCTCGCCGAGCGCTCCGCCGAACACCCGGAAGTCATGGGCGTAGACGAAGACCGTGCGGCCGTGGACGGTCCCCCAGCCGGTGACGACGCCGTCGCCGTACGGCTTCTTGTCCTCCAGGCCGAAGCCGGTCGCGCGGTGCCGGCGCAGCGACTCCACCTCGTTGAACGATCCCTTGTCCAGCAGCAGCGCGATCCGCTCGTGCGCGGTCAGCTTGCCCTTGGCGTGCTGGCGTTCGGTGGCGGCGGGGCTCGGGCCGTCCTGCGCGGTGCGCTTGCGGTCGGTCAGCTCGTCGATGCGGTTCCGTATGGTCTCGGTTGCGTCGGGCATGTGGTCCTCCACGGGGTTCAGACGGGGATGGCTGCGGGCGCCGCCGCCTCCAGGGCCAGGCGCAGCCCGGGGACGGTGCCGGTCACCTGGACGTCGGCGCCGGGGGCGAGACGGCGGATCGAGCCGTCCAGCACGGGTCCGGGGCCGGCTTCCACGAACCGCCTGGTGCCCAGGGCCATGAGCCGCCGCACGGTGTCCGTCCACCGCACGGGTGCGGTGAGCTGGTCGCGCAGGGCCACGACGGCCCGGCCCGCGCTGGTCACCGGCCGGGCGGTGACGCTGGAGACGACGGGCACCTTCGGGTCGTGGAACTCGGTCTCCACGAGCGCCTCGGTGAACTCCGCCACGCAAGTGCCGAGCAGGCCGGAGTGGAACGGCCCGCCGACGGGCAGCCGGGCGGTGCGGGTGGCGCCGGCGGCCTCGGCGGCCCGCGCCAGCCGGTCCACGCCGGCCGCCTTGCCGGACACGACGGTGTGTCCGGGGCCGTTCTCGCAGGCGATCTCCACGAGCCGGCCGGCCGCCGTGGACTCGGCGCACAGCCGTGCCACCGTGGCCGCGTCGAGGCCCTCGACCGCGGCCATGGCGCCCGGCACCCGGTCGCCGGCCGTGGCCACGAGTTCGGCGTGCAGCCGCACCAGCACCAGCGCGTCGGGCCACTCCAGGACGCCCGCGGCGACCAGGGCGGTGTACTCGCCCAGGCCGTGCCCGGCGACGATGTCGGGCCGCACGCCCTCGGCGCGCAGCACCTCCAGGGCCGCGAGGCCGGTCACGAAGGCCGCCGGATGGGCGACCGCCGGGTCGGCGAAGTGGTGGGCCGGGCCCTCCCGGCACAGCCGGGTCAGCGGGATGCCGAGGAGGTCGTCGGCCGCGCGGAAGTACGTCGCGGCGAGGCCGGGCCGGTGCGCGAGCAGGGACTCCGCCATGCCCACGCGGTACGGGCCAAGGCCGGAGAAGACGAAGGCGGTACGGGTCATCCGATCGGGTCCTTTCCGTCGTTCGTGAGGCGGGCCGGGAGGACCGCCGCGGAAGTAGCCGGAACCGCCGCGGCGAGGTTCACCCGCACCGCCTCCGGGGCGTCCTCCGTCAGCCAGGCGTCGGAGGCGTCCAGCCAGCGCTCCGGCACACAGCGCACCCGGGCCTCGGCGGGCGCGGGACGGCGTACGGCGGCCGCGGCCGCGTGGGTCGGGAAGCAGGGAAGGTCGAGCACCGTCCACCCGGCCGGGTGCCTCTCGGCGCGCAGGCCCAGGTAGTCGGCGGCCAGACTGCGGCTCAGACCGGTCCCCAGGCCCTTGAGGTAGGCCTCCTTGCGGGTCCACAGCCGGCCGAACCGGCCCTGGCGGTCGGCCGGTTGTGCGGCGGCGAGTTCGGCGCGTTCGTCCGGGTGCAGCGACTGCGCGCAGACGTCGGCCCGCTCCTTGCTCGGCAGCTTCTCCACGTCCACGCCGACGGGTACGGCGGCGACGCCCACCAGGGCTACGCCGGAGCTGTGGGAGAGCGAGAAGTGCAGGGGCGGCGGGTGGTCCGCCACGACGGGGCGGCCGTGCGGTCCGCCGCAGCCGGGGCACGGCTCGCACCCGAACCGCACGTCCTCGGGACGCCGGCCGGTGTAGCGGCCCAGCAGACGGCGCAGCCCGATGTGGGCACTCGCGTAGAGCAGCCCGTCGGCCGGGCGGAGGAAGGCCTCGGCCTTGGACCGCTCCGTGTCGTCGAGTTCGGACAGGTCGAGGGCACTCACGTCACCGACGGCGGGGCTGCGGATCAGCCACAGGTCGAGCCGGTCGGACGAGACGGTGAACACCGGCGACGGCAGTGCCGTGCCGTACGGCGCCGGTGGGGCGGCCGGCGCCGTCATGCCGGTACCGCAGACCGCGTGTGGGCGCCGTCCGGACCGAGTTGCCCCGCCAGGCAGTCGATCAGCTCGGCCGCGCTGTTGGCCCGCAACAGCCGTTGCAGGTCCACGGTGACGTGCAGGGCCGCCTCCAGACGGCACTGGAGTTCGAGCCCGGCGATCGATCCGATGCCGAGGCTGTACATGGTGCGGCCGGTGGTGTCGACGCGGTCGGCGGCGATGCCCAGGAGCCGGCCGATCTCGTCGCGGATGTACCGGTCGAGGGTCCGCCGCCGCTCCTCGGGAGCGAGTGCCGCGAGGCGAGCGGGGTCGGGCGGTTCGGCGGTGGCCGTCCCGTCGGTTGTCGCTTCGGTGGTCATCTGGAGTCCCTGGAGTCCTTGGAGTGAGGGTCCGGCTGGGAGCCGAAGGGGGCCGGCCGCCCCCGACGGGGGATGAAAGGGGCGGCCGGCCGTCGGCGCCGAGGGAGAACTCGCGCCGACGTCGGGGGGCGCGGGCGTGCCGCGCGGCTCAGCCGAGGAGGGTGCCGCCGGTGGCGTCCACGAGGGAGCCGGTGATCCAGCGGGCGTCCTCGGAGGCGAGGAAGGCGACCACGTCGGCGATGTCCTCGGGCTCGCCGACCCGGTTGAACGCGGACAACTGCGCCATCTGCTCGACGACTTCGGGGATGCCGAACACCGGGTTGTCGTTGCGGGTGATGCCCGGCGCGACGCTGTTGACGGTGATCCCGCGCGGGCCGAGGTACTTGGCGAAGTGCAGGGTCAGCTGCTCGACGGCGCCCTTGGTCATCGCGTACGCGATCTCGTCCGGGTTGGCGACACGCGTCAGGCCGGAGGAGATGCTGATGATCCGGCCGCCGTCCGGCATGTTCTTCAGCGCGCGCTGGACGAGGAAGAACGGCGCCTTGGCGTTCACCGCGAACAGCTCGTCGAACTTCTCCGGCGTGGTGTCCTCGGGCTTGACCCCGCCCATCACTCCGGCGTTGTTGACCAGGATGTCGAGTGCGGTGCCGCCGGTGCGCTCCCGCAGGCCCTCTTCGAGTGCCAGGAACAGCTCGTGGACGTCGCCGGGGACGCCGAGGCGGGCCTGGACGGTGAAGGCGCGGCCGCCGTCCTTCTCGATGCGCTCGACGACCTCCTCGGCGGCTTCCTTGCCGGTGGCGTAGTGGACGGCGACGAGCGCGCCCTCCTGTGCCAGGCGCAGGGCCGTGGCACGGCCCATGCCCCGGCTCGATCCCGTGACGAGCGCGGCCTTGCCGCTGAGCTTCGGCATGTCGGTCCTCCAGTTCTTCGGGGTTGCGGTGACGGTCACGGACGGCTGCGCCGGTACCGCGGCCGTGGGCGCCGGACGTACGGGCGCGGGGCGCGCGGCGGCGGACGGTTCGCCGAACCAGCGCCGCAGCGCGCCGGTGGCTCCCGATGCCGAGGTCCCGGCCCATGCCACATAGCCGTCGGGCCGTACGAGCAGGGCGTCGGTGTCCTCGGGGTCGCCGTCCGCGACGCGCACCAGCCGCGCCCAGGGCGCGACGGCGGCGCGCAGCGCGGTGTCGCCGTGCGGCAGGACGAGCACGCCCTGCCCGGCGCGCAGCAGTTCGGCGGTGCCGACGGGTGTGCCGTCGACCGTGACGTCGCGGGGCGGCAGCCGGCGCCCGGCCTCGGGACGGTCGCCCGCGCCCGCGTCCGCGCCCGAGTCCGTGTCGTAGGCGATGTCGAGGCCGGAGATCATGCCCGCCAGCCGGGTGCGGACGTGTCCCAGCGGGATCAGTTCGGCGAGCACCTCGCGCAGGGCGTTCACCTCGGTGCCGCCGAGCAGCAGCCGGGCCTGGGCGGCGATGTTGCCCAGGACCCGGGCGCCGACCGGGTGCCGTTCGGCGTGGTAGCTGTCCAGCAGGTCCTCGGGGGCGCGCCCGGTGACCTGGGCGGCCAGCTTCCAGCCGAGGTTGACGGCGTCCTGGAGCCCCAGGTTGAGGGCCTGGCCGCCGATCGGCATCTGCCGGTGGGCGGCGTCGCCGGCCAGCAGCAGGGGTCCGCTGCGGTAGGCGGTGGCCTGCCGCGAAGCGTCGCCGAAGGAGTTCACCCACTGCGGTGTGCCGCCGCCGATGTCCTCGCCGGTGACCCGCTTCCACGCGTCCACGACATCGGTGAACTCCGGCTGCCCGGGGCGCGGCCTGGCGCCGAACTCGTGCACCATCACCCGGGTCACGCCGTCGGGACGCCGGGCCGCGATGGCGAGTCCGGCCGGAAGCCGCTCGAACCGCCGGTTGGGTACGTCGATGCCGGCCACGTCGGCGCGCAGCAGCTCGCGTGCGGCGTCGGTGCCGGGGAACGCGAAGCCGCCCAGACGGCGCACGGCACTGTCCTCGCCGTC
Source organism: Streptomyces sp. NBC_00775 (assembly GCF_036347135.1). Taxonomy (NCBI): domain Bacteria; kingdom Bacillati; phylum Actinomycetota; class Actinomycetes; order Kitasatosporales; family Streptomycetaceae; genus Streptomyces; species Streptomyces sp. NBC_00775. Next base: position 6,207,060 of record NZ_CP108938.1, on the reverse strand, counting down.
GCAGCCCACCAGGTACGCGGCCCGGAAGAGCGCCGTCCGCCCGTCCGGGCCGCGCACCTCGGCGTCGACACCTTCGTCGGTGACCGTGACACCGGTCAGCCGGTGGCCGCGCCGCACCTCGGCGCCGAGGCGGGCGGCCCACTCCCCGAGCAGTTCCTCCAGCCGGGTCTGCGGGACCTTCCACTGGCCGGGATACGGGCTGGGCAGGGTGAGGTCGAGCGGGAGGCCGCCGAAGTGGCCGCGCGGCTCGTCCGGGATCTCGCCCAGCGGGTCCAGCAGGCCCCGGCCGTCGAGGATCTCCATGGTGCGGGCGTGCAGGGTGGACGCCCGGGACTCCGTGGTCGGCGCGTCGAGCTGCTCCAGGACCACGACGTCCGCGCCGCCGAGCCGCAGCTCACCGGCGAGCATCAGCCCGACCGGACCCGCGCCGACCACGATCACCTGTGTGGTGATGCAGTCCTGAGCCATCGTCAGGCCCTGGCTTCCGCGTAGTCCTTGGCGTGGCCGAGGGTGGCGCGGCTGTTGGTGCTCAGGGCGTCCCGTACGAACGTCTTCGCGTCCTCGACAGTGGCGTCCGCACCGAGGATCTTCGCGATGTTCTCGGTGTTGATGGTGACGGTGTGCTGCGAGGAGGCGGCGACACCGTCGGCCGTGTCGGCGAACGTCCAGTAGCCGGTGTGCAGGGTCATCAGCGCGGGCAGCGTGACCTGCTTGTAGGCGATCTTCTGGTGCGGGAAGGTCACCCGGTACGACTTGGTGGTGTGCGTCGAGCCGTCCTTCGCGCGGGTGTCCATCTCCAGCGACTGCAGGCCGGGGGTGTCCTCCTCCAGCCGTACGGTCGCCACGTGCGGTAGCCGCTCGGACCACAGGTGGGCGTCGTTGATGAAGTCGTAGACGTCCTTGGCCGAGCCGGCGATCGGCACGGTGTCCTCGAAGGAGAACGTCAGGTCCTCGGCGGCGTGGGCGAGTTCGACGTTCGTCTTGAGGGCGGCGAGCTCGGAGCGGGAGTTGCGGTCGACGGCCTCGTCGATCCACTCCAGGCCCTTGGGGTCGTCGTCGACGGCGCGGTAGTCGTGCAGCAGCCGCACCCGGGACTCGGTCGCCGAGACGGGCTCGATGATCCAGGTGCCGCCCATCGCCGCGACCGGCGGGGTGCTGACCTCCTGGCGGAACTCGATGCGCAGCTTCCGCGGGTCCAGGACGCGGCGCGAGGTCCAGTTCTTGGCCTCGCCGTTGGCGGTGGCCCAGATGCGGATGCGCTCGGTGTTCCCGTCCTCCTCGACCTGGTCGACGTAGATGGTGGGCGGGAAGATCCGCGGCCAGTTGCGCACCTCGGCGATGAGACGGTAGACGGCCTCGGCCGGCGCCGAGACGGTGATCTCGTGCTCGACCTCACGGGTGGTCATCGTGAACTCTCCTTGGGCAGGGGGTGGGTCGGGGATCAGAAGTTGCCGAGGCCGCCGCAGACGTTCAGGGCCTGCGCGGTGATGGAGGCGGCGGTGTCGGAGGCCAGGTAGCCGACGAGGCCGGCGACCTCCTCCGGCGTCGAGTAGCGGCCGAGCGGGATCTTCGACTGGAACTTGGCGAGGATCTGCTCCTCGGTGCTGTCGTAGGCGGCGGCGTAGCCCTGGCGGACGCGCTGGGCCATGGGCGTCTCGACGTAGCCGGGGCAGACCGCGTTGACGGTGATGCCGGTCGGGGCGAGCTCGTTGCCGAGGGCCTTGGTGAAGCCGACGACGCCGTGCTTGGACGCCGAGTAGGGGGCGCCGAGCACCACGCCCTGCTTGCCCGCGGTGGAGGCGATGTTGATGATGCGGCCGCGGCTCTTGTGGCGCATGCCGCCGGTGTTGAGGACTTCCTGGGTCATGCGGAAGACGCTGTTGAGGTTGGTGTCGATGACGTCGTGCCACAGCTCGGCGGGGATGTCGGCGGTGACGCCGCCGCCGCTGCGGCCCGCGTTGTTGACCAGGACGTCGACGGTGCCGAAGCGGTCGACGGCGGCCTGCACGAAGGCCAGGACGCTGTCCTCCGAGCGCACGTCGAGGGTGGTGCCATCGACGTCCAGGCCTTCGTCCTGGAGCTGCTTGACGGTCTCGGCGACGTTCTCGGCGTCGCGCGCGCCGATGAACACCTGGTGGCCCTGGGTGGCCAGGAGGCGGGCGGCGGCGAGGCCGATCCCGCTGGTGGCGCCGGTGACGAGGGCGACCCGCTTGTCCTGCTGCGTCATGGGTGACTTCTCCAAAGGCTCGTGAAGGCGTGAAGGCGTGAGGGACGGAGGGGGGAACTGCCGGGAGGGAAAAGAGGCGCGGCCGCCGTGCGGGGGACACAGCGGCCGCGCGGGGAGGGGGCCGGGAGGCCCGGGGGCCGGGGGCGTCAGGGAGCGACGAGGGCTTCGAGCTGCGTGTTGATGGCGGTGACGAGCGTCCGCGGGGTGCGGTTGTCGGTGAAGACGTCGTCGTCCAGCGATATGCCGTACTCGCGCTCTATTCGGCCGCCGGTCTCCAGCAGAGCCAGCGATTCGTAGCCCAGCTCCTCGAACTCCGTGTCGAGGATGTCGCCGTCGAGGTCCACACCCTCCTCGGCACCGGCACCCTCCAGGAGGATGCGCTTGAGGTCCTCGATGGTGAACGTCCGCTCGGACATGGGTGTGCCTACCTTTCTCGCGCCGAGGGGCGCGCCGATGTGCTGCATGACGAGTGCCCGCCGCCGGGTGGCGACGGGCACTTCGGTAGAGGGGGCGTCCGGCCGGCGGGCGGCCGGAGGTCAGTCGGTCTCGCGGACGACCACGGCGGAGTTGAAGCCGCCGTAACCGCGGGCGAGGACGAGTGCCGTGCGCACCGACGCGGGACGCGGCTGCCCGACGACCAGGTCGATGTCGTAGGCGGGCGAGCACTCCACGTTGGTGGTGGGCGGGATGATGCCCTCGCGGATGGACAGCACCGCGGAGACCACGTCGACCGGGGCGGCGCCGGAGTAGAGCCGGCCGATCATCGTCTTCGGCGCGGTGACCGGGACCCCGCCGGGGCCGAAGACCTTGGTGATCGCGTCCACTTCGGCACGGTCCAGGTCGGGTGTGCCGGCGCCGTCGGCGAAGACGACGTCCACGTCCTCGGCCGCCACGCCGGCGTCGGCCAGCGCCACCTCGATGGCGCGGCGCAGCGCCGGCTCGCGGTCGCTGCCCGGCTTCGGGTCGAACGTGGCGCCGTAGCCCGCGATCTCGCCGTAGATGGTGCGGGCACCGCGCTCGCGGGCGGTCTGCTCGTTCTCCAGGATGAGCAGCGCCCCGCCCTCGCCCGGCACATAGCCGTTGGCGTCCGCGTCGAACGGGAGGTACGCGCGCTCGGGGTCGCTGCGGGTGGACAGCCGGCCGCCGGCGATCTGCGCGACCCAGCCCCAGGGGCAGATCGAGGCGTCGAAGCCGCCGGAGAAGATCAGCTTGCTGCCCTTGCGGATCTGCCGCCGCGCCTGCGCGATCGCGTCGAGGCCGCCCGCGTGGTCGCTGACGACGACACCGCTGGGGCCCCGCATCCCGTTGCGGATGGAGATCTGGCCGCTGTTGACCGCGTAGAACCAGGCGAAGGACTGGTACGCGCTCACGTACTGACTGCCCTGGCTCCACAGCTTCTTCAGCTCGTTCTGGCCGAACTCGAAGCCGCCGGACGTCGACGCGGTGACCACGCCCATGTCGAACTCGGGGATGTCCCCGGGCCGTACGTCGGCGTCCTCGAAGGCGCAGTCCGCGGCGACCAGCGCGAGCCGGGTCATCCGGTCGGTCTGCGGGAGCAGCCGGCTGGGCAGGTGCTCCTCGGCCACGAAGCCGTTGATCTCCCCCGCGAGCCGCGCCGGGTAGGAGGACGCGTCGAAGCGGGTGACGGGACCGATCGCGTTCTTGCCCACGCGGGTCGCGGCCCAGAAGTCGTCCACACCGAGCCCGTTGGCGGTGGCGACGCCGATGCCGGTGATCACTGCCTTGGCGGTCATGCCGCACTCCTTTCCGGACGGGCCAGCACCATCGCGCTCTGGAACCCGCCGAAGCCGCTGCCGACGGTCAGCACCGCGTCGGTGCGGTGCTCGCGCGCGGTGAGCGGGACGTAGTCGAGGTCGCACTCCGGGTCGGGGGTGTGCAGGTTCGCGGTGGGCGGCACCACGTTGTTCTCCATCGCCAGCACCGACGCGGCGATCTCGATCGAGCCGATCGCGCCGAGCGAGTGCCCGACCATCGACTTGATCGAGCTGACCGGCGTGCGGTACGCGTGGTCGCCCAGGCTGAGCTTGAACGCCGCCGTCTCGTGGCGGTCGTTCTGCTTGGTGCCCGAGCCGTGGGCGTTGATGTAGTCGATGGACTCGGGGTTCATCCGCGCCTCTCCCAGCGCCACCCGGATCGCCTCGGCCATCTCGCGGCCGTCGGGCCGCAGACCCGTCATGTGAAAGGCGTTGCAGCGGGAGGCGTACCCGGCGATCTCGGCGTAGATGTGGGCGCCGCGCTTCCTGGCGCTCTCCAGCTCCTCCAGCACGAACACGGCCGCGCCCTCGCCGAGGACGAACCCGTTGCGGGTGCTGTCGAAGGGCCGCGAGGCGTGCTCGGCGTCGTCGTTGCGCGGCGTGGTCGCCTTGATCGCGTCGAAGCACGCCATCGTGATCGGCGAGATCGGGGCGTCGGTGGCGCCGGTGATCATGACGTCGGCGCTGCCCTCGCGGATCAGCTCGACGGCGTGGCCGACGGAGTCGAGACCGGAGGTGCAGCCGGTGGACACCACGGTGGCCGGGCCCTCGGCGCCGACCGCCCAGGCCACCTCGGCCGAGAAGGAGCTGGGCACGAAGTAGTTGTAGAGGTGCTGGGGGGCGTAGGTGTGGTCGACCAGGTCGAGCCGGCCGTCGTCGCTGACGACCCGGTACTCCTCGTCGAGTCCGGTGGTCGCGCCGACGGCGCTGCCGATGGTGACGCCGGTGCGGTGCGGGTCGAAGCCGGCCAGGGCCAGGCCGCTGTCGGCCAGCGCCTCCCGGGCGGCGACGACACCGAACTGGGCCGCCCGGTCCATCCGGCGTATCTCCTGCGGGGTGAGCCCGTGCAGCTCGGGGTCGAAGTCGGCCTCCGCCGCGACCTGCGAGCGGAACGAGGAGGGGTCGAAGAAGGTGATGCCCCTCGTCGCCGTGCGCCCCTCGCTGAGCAGACTCCAGAAGTTCTTGGCACCGATACCGCCCGGCGCCAGCACGCCGACCCCGGTGATGACAACGCGACGGCTCACTGGACGTGGCCTCCCTTCGTGTCGGTCGTCGGCGGCATCACTGAGCGGCCGACCAGTTGTAGAAGCGGGTGGCCATGGCGTCCTTCGGGGACCGCCAGGTCTCCGGGTCGTAGGCCTCGATGAACGGCTTGAGGTCCTGGCTGATCCCGACGAACCGGGGATCGGTCTTGGCTTCCTCGATCAGCTCGCCGCCGTTGTCGGTGTCGAAGTCCTGAAGGTGGAAGTACAGGCCGTTGTACGCGAACAGCTGGCGGCGGCGGGTGCCCATGCGGTGCGGCATGTCCGTCCGGTCGAACTCGGCGAACAGGCGGCCCACTTCGGCGCTGGACGCCAGGTCCATGCGCGCCACGATGAGGGTGCTGTGCATGTCTTCTCTCTTCCGTTCTCGTCCGTTGTCACTCGTCCGGGGAGGGTGTGCGGGCGTCATGGGGGCGGGTCAGCGGCCCGCGTAAGGGCGGTAGAGGCGGATGAAGTCCTCGACGCCGGTGCTGATGAGCTGCTCCGTCTCGTACTCCGCGAGCGGAACGGCGCCGTAGAAGGAGCGCGCGACCGCACCGCCGGCGACGAGCTGGATGAAGCGGCCCGCGGCGCAGTCGGCGTCGGCGATGTCGAGCAGTCCCTGGTCGGCGACGCGCTGGAAGCGGCGGGCCAGCTCCCGCTGGGCCTGCCGGGGCCCGGCGGTCTGCCACATCTCCAGCAGACCGGCCGGCAGCCGGGCCGCCTCGGCCTGCAGATGGCGCACGATGGCGAAGTGCTCGGGGAACGTGGCCAGCGGTGTCAGCCAGTCCCGGCCCAGCGCGACCAGGTCCCGCTCCAGGTCGGTGATCTCCGCCAGGTGGCTCTCCGCGATGACCGTCAGCGCGGCCGACAGCGAGGCCGCACTGTCCAGCAGGACGGACAGCAGCAGCTGTTCCTTGTCCTTGAAGTAGTGGCCCACGTCCTCGGTGTCGAGACCGGCCTGCGCCGCGACGGCCTCCAGGGTGGTGTGGATCCAGCCCTCGCGGGCGAAGACGGCGCGGGCCGCGTCCACGAGTGCGCGCCGGTCCTCCGCGGGACCGGCCTGGGCACGTACGAGGGTTGCTTCGGGCGTAGCCATGCGGTGCTCCTTCGATAGGACGTGTGGGTCACGCGACGGGCGCGGACCGGGACCGGTGTTCGCGGGCGAGCCGCTCCAGAACCGGGACGATCTCGTTGGGGCCCGGCGTGCCGAGCGCCTCCTCGTACAGGTCGGCGGCACCGTCCTGGAACGACGGCTCGGTGAGGACCTGGAGGATCTGCTTCTTCAGCTCGTCCATGGTGGTCGTCTCGCGGTCCACCAGGACGCCCGCGCCGCGCTCGGCGACGTAGCGGGCGTTGTCCAGGAAGTCACCGAAGTGCTTGGGGATGACGATCTGCGGGACCTTGTGCGCGGCCGCGGCCGCGTAGGTGCCGCCGCCCCCGTGGTGGATGATCGCCGAGCAGGTCGGCAGCAGCTGGCCGAGCGGGATGTAGTCGACCGTGCGGACGTTGGCGGGCACCGTGCCGGCCTTGTCGAGCTGTACGGAGTTGAAGGTGGCGACGACCTCGACGTCGAGGTCGCCGAGCATCTCCAGCAGCGCGGCGATGGAGATGCCGTGGTTCTCCTGGAAGAACGTGCGCCCGCTGGCGCCCAGGGTCAGGCAGATCCGGGGGCGCTCGGGCGGGGTGCTCAGCCAGTCGGGCACGGTGGCCGGACCGGCGTACGGCACCCGGCGCAGGTTGATGGTGCGCAGACCGGTCGCCTCGGCCGCCGCCAGCCGGGGCGGCATGAGGTCGATGGTCCACTGCCCGGTCAGGAGCTCCTCGTCGAACTCGTGCCCGAGGCGGTCGAGCGTCGGCTGCATCACCTGCCGGATGAGGTCCTCGTCCAGGCCCGACGCCGGGTCGGCCAGCTGGTCCAGGAACCGCCGGCGCAGCCAGCCCATGCGGTCCAGGCCCCACAGCACCCGGGCGTGCGCGGCCCCGCAGGCGCGGGCCGCGATCGGCGACGCCAGCACGAGCGGGTCCCACAGCACCAGGTCGGGCTGCCAGGCGCGGGCGTGGGCGATGAGGTCGTCGGTGAAGGCCCGGCCGCCCGCGCCGACCGCCTCCTGGGAGTAGTAGAGGGTGAAGGCCGCGAGCACGAAGTTGCGGATGTGGCCGCGCTTGTCGGCGTCGTCGGGGCCCGTGCCGAGACCGAGGGCCTCGGTGATCCGCTCCAGCCGCTCGTCCTGGGCGGTGGCCTGGACGGCGGCCGGGATGTTCACGTTCTCGCCGGCCGGTACCGCGGTCAGCCCGGCCGAGGTGATGTGCTCGACCATGCTGGGGTGGCTCACCACCCGCACCTCGTGCCCGGCGTTGTGCAACGCCCAGGCGAGCGGCACGTTCGGGGTGAGATGGGTGGGCGCGGGCATGGTCGTGATCAGGACGCGCATCGGTTGGTCTCCGTGGTGTGAGGGGTTCAGACCCGGTAGGGACGGCTCAGCCGGGCGTCGTGGAGCGAGGCCGCCCACCACTGCAGCTGGTCGAGCATGACCTTGGCCGCGCCGCTGCAGCCGGGGCCGTCCTTGGGCAGTCCGTCGGGACCGAACTGGTCCCATACGTCCATGAAGCTGACCGAGTCCCGCAGCGTGACCGCGTGCAGCTCGGCGAAGACCGGGTGCAGCTGCTCGATCGCGCGCAGGCCTCCGGACCGCCCGCCGTAGGACACGAAGCCGATCGGCTTGGCGCGCCACTCGGCGACGTGCCAGTCGATCGCGCTCTTGAGGACGGCCGGGTAGGCGCGGTTGTACTCGGGGGTCACGACGACGAACGCGTCGGCGGCGGCCAGCCGCGGGGTGACGGACGACAGCTGCCGTTCCGCCTCCTCGTTCGGCGGCCGGGTGATCATGACGGGCAGTTCGGCCGTGGCCAGGTCGATCACGTCGACCGCGAAGTCGCCGTACTGCTCGGCCTCGCGGACGAACCACTGGGCGACCAGGGGACCGGACCTGCTGTCGTTGCCGCAGGTGGTGAGCACCGCGAGGCGCAAGGGCCGGGTGGGCATGGCGGACACCTTTCGGGAGAGTGCGGGAGCGGTCATGAGGCGCTGAGCAGCGGCTCGGTGAAACGCATCGCGGCGGGCTCGAACCGCAGCGCCCCGTGGCCGGCGGCGACGCGGACGTCGCGCCAGACCCGGTTCAGCGGCTGCGTCTCGCGCTGGCCCCGGGTGCCGGCCTCGGCGAACACCCGCTCGACCGCGCCGGCCAGCAGGTCCACCGCGAGGGCACTGTCGAGGGAGGCGCGCCGCAGCCGGTCGTCGTCGTACAGCCCCAGGTCGGCGTTCTCGGCCACCCGGGTGAGCAGCAGGGTCGCCGCCTCGATCTCACCGGCGGCGCGGGCGAAGCCGGTCCGGGCGGCGTCACGGGCCGGCAGTGTGCGGGCGGCGAGCTTCAGGGCGCCGCGGGCCGCGCCGAGGACGGGTGAGCCGAAGGTCAGCCCGTTCACGGCGAACAGCGGTGCGGTGTGGAACGGCTCGCGGGACACGGCGGGACGGCCGAGGAACATCTCGTCGCGGGGGAAGGACCGGTGGGCCGGGACGAAGACCTCGTCCAGGGTCAGCGAGTGGCTTCCGGTGGCCCGCATGCCGAGCGTGAACCACGACTCGGTGATGCCGTAGTCGGGGCGGGGCACGGCGAAGAAGCGCGCGCCGTCCCCGTCGTCGGCCAGCAGGAGCGCCCATTCGGAGAACTCGATCCCGCTGACGTAGGGCCAGTCGCCCGACAGGACCCAGCCGCCGTCCACCGCTCGCACGCTGCCCTGGGAGACGAACCCGACGACCACCAGGGTGTCGGGTCCCTTCGCCCACACCTCGGCCTGGCCCTCCGCGGGCAGATAGCCGGAGATGCGGGCGCCCTGCGCCATCAGCGAGGCGACCCATCCGGCGGAGGCGCAGCCCTCGGCGACCGTGGCCACCGACTCCATGAGCTCGGTGAAGCCGACGGGTGCGCCGCCGAGGTGCTCGGGCACGAAACGGCGGGCGAACCCGGCGGTGATCAGTGTCTCGACCACCTCGTCGGAGAGTCTGCGGTCGGTGTCGGCCGTGGCCGCGTAGCGGGCCGCGACCTCGGCGGCGGTCTCGGCCGCGGACAACAGGCCGGTCAGATCGGGCATCGGGCCATTACCTCCGGAGTTCGGATGCGGAAGAGCGGGGTGCGCCGGTCCGCGGCAGGCGGCGCGGGAGCAGTCCGGTGAGCGCGACGAGCAGCCCGAAGGCCGACAGCACGGCGACGAAACGCAGTGCCGCGCCGCCTCCGGACCGCTCCGAGAGGACCGCGGCCGAGGAGACGGCCACGGCGGCGCCCGTCTGGACCGCCGCCTGGAACACACCGCCGGCCATCGGCCGCAGCTCGGCCGGCACCCCGGACGCGGCCTGCATGTTCAGGGGGGCGAAGGCGAGCACGAAACCCGCCCCCACCAGCAGCAGCGTGGGCAGCACATCGACGGCGTACGACTGTGGCGGGTGCTCGCGTGGATAGACCAGGTAGCCGAGCAGTGCGAGGAACGCGCCGGCCGCGATCAGCGGTGGCCCGCCGAACCGGCGCACCATCCGCCCCGAGAAGAGCGACGTCAGCGCCAGCGGCAGGCTCGCGGGCAGCAGGGCGAGCGCGGTCACCAGGGGCGACCAGCCCTGCCGGGCCTGCAACTGGAACGTGGCGACGAACAGCAGCCCCAGATAGGAGCCGTTGAACGCCGCGCCGCCGAGCGCGGACCTGATGAGCGGACCGCTGGTGACCGCGGCCGCCTTGACGAGCGGCCGCGGCGCGCGCCGCTCGATGGCCACGAACGCGGCCACCAGCACCGCCAGGACGGCCAGCGCGATGCCCGTCCGGATCGCCGAGCCCGCCGAGACGATGGCGCAGACGAGCGCGACCAGCGCGCCCGCGAGTGCCGTCGCCCCCGCCGCGTCGAAGCGCCGCGGGCCCGCGGCGGCGGGACCGGCCGGGATGAGCCGCAGACAGAAGGCGAACAGCACCAGGACGACCGGGGCCGGGAACGCCAGCGTCCAGCGCCAGCTCATCGCGGTGAGGACGCCGGACAGCACGAGGCCCGCGGTGAACCCGCAGGCCCCGAAGAAGGAGTAGACGGACACGGCCTTCTGGCGGGCCGGGCCCTCCTCGAAGGCGGTGCTGATGATGGCCAGCCCGGTGGGCGCGGTGAGGGCCACGCAGAAGCCCTTGACGAAGCGGGTCGCCGCCAGCAGCGCGGGGTCACCGGCGAAGGCCGCGACCACGGAAGCGGCCGCGAACAGGAGCAGCCCCGCCAGATAGACCCGGCGCCGGCCGAGCAGCTCCACCAGCCGGGTGCCGAACAGCATCAGACCGCCGAAGCCCAGGGCGAAGGCGCTCATCGTCCACTGCACGGCCGTGGGCGACAGGTGCAGGTCCGCCGCGATCGAGGGCATGGCCACGACCAGCGTCGACACCTCCAGCGCGTCGATGAGCATGTTGCCGGCCAGCACGATCAGCAGACCCTGCCGGCGGGCGTCCGTCGCAGACGTCGTCATCCCGGCCTCAGCCAAGGAGGGTGCCGCCGGTGGCGTCCACGAAGGAGCCGGTGATCCAGCGGGCGTCGTCGGAGGCGAGGAAGGCGACCACGTCGGCGATGTCCTCGGGCTCGCCGACCCGGTTGAACGCGGACAACTGCGCCATCTGCTCGACAACTTCGGGGATGCCGAACACCGGGTTGTCGTTGCGGGTGATGCCCGGCGCGACGCTGTTGACGGTGATCCCGCGCGGGCCGAGGTGCTTGGCGAAGTGCAGTGCGAGCTGCTCGACGGCGCCCTTGCTCATGGCGTACGCGATCTCGTCCGGGTTCGCGAAGTGCGTGAGCCCGGAGGTGATGTTGATGATGCGGCCGCCGTCCGGCATGTTCTTCAGCGCGCGCTGGATGAGGAAGAACGGCGCCTTGGCGTTCACCGCGAACAGTTCGTCGAACTTCTCGGGGGTGGTGTCCTCGGGCTTGACCCCGCCCATGATCCCGGCGTTGTTGACGAGGATGTTCAGCCCGGGCGAGCCGGTGCGCTCGCGCAGGCCCTCTTCGAGCTCAAGGAACAGCTCGTGGACGTCGCCGGGCCCGCCGAGTTCGGCCCGCACCGCGAAGGCGCGGCCGCCGTCCTTCTCGATCGCCGCGACGACGTCCTGCGCCGCCTCCTTGTTGCTGCTGTAGTGGACGGCGACCAGTGCGCCGTCGGCCGCGAGCCGCCGGGCGGCCGCCCGGCCCATGCCGCGGCTGGAGCCCGTGACCAGCGCTGTCTTGCCCGTGAGTCCGCTCATGTCCTTCTTCCAGATCGTGGGTGGGGTGGGGGTGCCGATCCGCCGGCCGGGCTCATCGCCCGCGTTCGGCGTACCGCTTGGCGTGGGCGAGCACGGCCCGGCCGGCGCCGCCGAGCGCGTCGCGGACGTACGCGCGGGCATCGGTGACGGTCGCGTCCGGGCCGAGGATCGCGGTGATGTTCGCGGTGTTCAGCACGACGGTGTGCCGGGCGGACGCGGCCACACCCGTGGCGGTCTCCTCGAACGTCCAGGAGCCGGTGTGCAGGCTCAGCAGCGCGGGCAGGGTGACCTGCCGGTAGGCGATCGCGCGGTGCGGGAGGCAGACCCGGTGGGACCGGGTGAGCTGGGTCGAACCGTCCGGGGCCCGGGTCACCGTCTCCAGCGTCTGCAAGCCGGGCTTGTCCTCGTCGAGCCGCACCTCCGTGACATGCGGCAGGCGCTCGGCCCACAGCTGGGCCTCGTTGACGAAGTCGTAGACGTCCTCGGCCGAACCCGCGATCCGCGCGGTGTCCTCGAACGAGAAGGTGAACTCCTCAGCCAGGTAAGCCTCTTCGACGCTCTTTTTCAGATCGGCGAGTTCGGTACGGGAGTTGCGGTCGACGGCGCTGTCGATCCGTTTCAGTTCCCCGGGGTCGTTGTCGACGACACTGAACGCGTGCAGCAGCCGGACCCTCGACTCGGCCGGGGACAGCGGCTCGATGACCCAGCCGCCGTCCATCGACGCGAGGGGCGGGCCGAACCCGGTGGGCCGGAAGGTGATCCGCAGGTGCTCCGGGTCGAGGGTGCGCAGCGCCGTCCAGTGTTCGAACGACGTCTCGGTGGTGGCCCAGATGCGGACGAGTTCCTGCCCGCCGGCCTCCGGGACCTGCTCGGCGTAGACGGTCCGTGGGTAGATCCGCGGCCAGTTGTCCACGTCGGCGATGAGGCGGTACACGGTGGCGGCGGGAGCCGAGACGGTGATCTCGTGCTCGACCTCGCGCAGGTCGGGCTGCGGCATACGGGAGAACTCCTTGGGTTCCGGCGATCGGCCACCGGACGGCCGGCGTACGGGCGTTGCCGTGCGCCGGCCGTCCGGTGGCACGGCCGGCGCCGTGCGGGCGGGGTGCGGAGCGCGGCGGCTCAGCGTGCGGGGCCGAACCAGCGGTCCAGCGCCATCGGCAGGTCGCCGTGGCTGCCGGGTGCCGCCCAGGCGATGTAGCCGTCGGGGCGGATCAGGACGGCCGACGTGCCGGCCAGCGCGCTGGTGTCGGCGACGGCGTGCGGCTCGGCGGTCACCGTGTCGACCCGGTCGGCCCAGCCGGCCGACCGGCGCCTGAGCGCCGCGTTGTCCGCCAGGTCGAGCAGGACGCCGCGGCCGCCGTGCAGCAGCTCGGTGCTGCTGGTCTTGAAGCCGTCGCCGACCAGCTCCAGGTGCGGCATCCGGCGGCCGAGCAGCGGATGCCGGCCGCCGCCGACGTCGTAGCCGATCTCCAGACCGCTGACCATCGCGGCGAGGTGCTTGCTGACGTCGTCGTACTTGATCAGCTCGTTCAGTACGTCGCGCAGCGGCTGCACCTCGGAGCCGCTGAGGAACAGCAGGCCCTGGGCCTGGGTGTTCATCAGCAGCCGCTTGCCGACCGGGTGGCGCTCGTCGTGGTAGGTGTCCAGCAGGGCCTCGGGGGCCTTGCCGCGGATCACCGCGGCGAGCTTCCAGCCGAGGTTGACCGCGTCCTGGATGCTGGTGTTCATCCCCTGGCCGCCGGCGGGCAGATGGATGTGCGCGGCGTCCCCGGCGAGGAACACCCGGCCGCGGCGGTACTCGGTGGCCTGCCGGGTGGCGTCCCCGAAGGAGCTCACCCAGACCGCCTCGCCGTGCGAGATGTCCTGACCGGTGACCCGCTTCCAGCCCTCGGCCACCTCGTCGTAACCGGGCGGGCTGGTACGGCGCTTCGGCGGGATGCCCCGCTCGCACAGGATCAGCCGGGTGACGCCACCCGGCAGCGGGCCGACCATGACCATGCCGCCGGGGTACGTCGTCCCGATCATGGACGGTTCGATTTCGAGACCCTTGACGTCGGCGAGGAACATCTCCAGGGTCGCCGCGGTGCCGGGGAAGTCGAAGCCCGCCGTCTTGCGGACCAGGCTGCGGCCGCCGTCGCAGCCGACGAGGTAGCGGGCGCGCAGCGTCTGCCTGCCGTCGGGGCCCTTGACCTCGACCTCCACGGCGTCCGGGCCGTTGGTGAGCTCGACGACCTCGTGGCCACGGCGCAGATCCGCGCCGAGCTCCTTCACCCAGGCTTCGAGTACGGCCTCGGTCTGCGACTGGGGCACGCTCTTGGCCGCCTGGTGCGCGCCCTCAAGGACGGCGAAGTCGACCGGCAGCCCGCCGAAGTGGCCCACGTTGCTGGTGGTGATGTCGCCGAACCGCGACAGCAGCCCCCGCTGGTCGAAGACCTCCATCGTGCGGGCGGTGAAGCCCAGCCCGCGTGACTCGCCGGTGCGTTCCGGGAGGCGTTCGACGACGATGGTGTCGACCCCGGCGAGCCGCAGCTCACCGGCGAGCATCAGGCCGGCCGGGCCGGCTCCCACGACGATGACATCAGCGTCCATCGGTGTTGTCTCCAAGAGGTTCGTCGGAAGGTCCCGAGTCCGGCACCGTGGCCTTGCTCGGGGACCGGGGAGTGCGCACACCGGCCCGGCCCGCCGCGTCGAGGTCCTCGCGCAGTCGGTCGGCCGGGTAACTCCAGCTGAGCAGCGGCCCGGTCATCGCCGTGGTGATCAGGGCCATGACCAGGAGCATCGCGTAGAGCTCGACATTGAGCAGACCCTGCTCCAGGCCCACCGAGAGGATGACGATCTCGGTCAGCCCGCGGGCGTTGACCAGGGACGCCACGACCGCCGAGCCCCGGGGCGGGATGCCGGACAGACGCGCCGCCGTGTATCCGCCGCCGACCTTGCCGAAGATGGAGATCGCCAGGATCACGCCGAGAATGCCCAGTTCGCTCAGGCGCAGCCCGGTCAGGTCGACGGTGAGCCCGGTGACCGCGAAGAACACCGGCAGCATCAGGTGGATGGCCGGGTCCAGCCGTTCCCTGAGGCGCTCCAGGAACCCCTCGGAGCGGGGCATCACCGCGCCGAACACGAACGCCCCGAAGATGTAGTGGATCTGCATCCACTCGGCGGCCCAGGCCGAGGCGAACAGACCGATCAGCAGGTACGGCAGCGGCTCGGCGGTGTCGGCAAGGCGCCGCAGCAGCGGCCGTACCAGACGGAACATCACCAGCACGTACACCGGGGCGAGCAGCAGCCGCCAGGACTCGTGGCCGGAGGCGGAGGCGAGGGCCACCGCGATGGCCAGCAGGGCGTAGGCGACGACATCGATCACGGCGGCCGCGGCGAGGGCGATCCCGCCGATCAGCGTGTGCTGCATACCGCGGTCGGTGAGGATGCGGGCGAGCACGGGGAACGCGGTGGCCGACACCGACACCCCGAAGAAGAGCACGAAGGGCAGCGTGCCGCCCTCGGCGTACCGGGGAGCGAGCCAGAGGGCGAAGGAGCAGCCCAGCGCGAGCGGCAGCAGCGTGGCGCCCGCCGCGACCCCGGTGACGACGCGGCCCTTGCCCTGGATGAGGCGGTGGTCCAGCTCCATCCCGACCACGAACATGAACAGGACCAGGCCGACGGCGGCCAGGGTCTTCAGCGGCGGGATGACCGACGTGGGGAAGACCGCGTCGCCGGCCAGGTGGCCGAGCAGCGTCGGGCCGAGGACGATCCCCGCCGCGATCTCTCCGATCACCCTGGGCTGCTTCACGAAGACGGCCGCCGCCCCGAGGAGACGGGCGGCGGCCAAGATGATGACGATGTCGAGGAACAGCAGATCTATGGGTGGCATGAGACTCCTTAAGTCGTCCTCCTGCGCCCTCAGTTGAAGATCTGGGCGATGTGTTCGGGTGCGGTGGTACGGCCCCACTTCTGGGCGAGTTCGACGAGTTCCGGAGTCGCCTCGAAGCACTTGTCGTCCCGGTTGCCCCGGTCGAAGGGCTCGGGCAGACAGGGCGAGGTGGAGATCCGGGCGAAGACCCGCTCGGCGGCCTCGGCCGGGTCGAGCGTGCCCGCCTCGACGGCCTGGCAGGTCTCCCGGGTGAACGTCAGCAGTTCGTGGATGTCCTGGCCGACGGGGTCGGGCAGGCCCGGGTGCTGCCGCTTCTCCAGGTCGCGGAACACCTGGTCGTCGTGGCTGTCCAGGAACCGCCGGTAGGCCTGCTCCAGCGTCACCGTCGGCATGACGGTGGTCGCCTCCCAGACGCGGAGCACCGCGTTCCACAGGTCGTAGTGCCTGAAGCCGACGAAGGAGCTGTAGACGACGTCGTCGTGGACGTCGAACAGGCCCTGCTGGAGTACGTCGACGAAGGCGAAGCGCTCGGTCGACCAGTCGCCGTCCTTGGACGCCTCGATCAGCCGCCAGGCCAGGGCGTTGACGACCTCCAGCGTGTTGGTCAGACCGCGGGAGTACAGCGCGTCGATGAACCCGGCCGCGTGGGAGGTCAGGGTGAAGCGCTCGCCCACCGTGTCGTGGGCGGAGTACTGGAGCCGTCCGGTGCTGACCCAGGGCCGTACCGCCTTGGCCTTCTGGAACTGCTCGGCGATCTCCGGGTAGCGGCGCAGGAAGTCGTCGAACTCCTCCTGGGCGGTGAGGTCGGTCTTGGGGAAGACCCGTTCGTCCAGCGTCAGGCCGACGCTGCACAGCGGGTTGAGCGAGTCCTCCTCGTTGTCGAACGGGATGACCCACAGCCAGCCGCCGTCGAAGACGTGGTGCAGTGTGCCCTCGTGCCACGGGCTGCGGTGCTGGTGCGGCTGGGCGGCCTTGGCGTCGTCGAAGGGTGTCACCCCGACCATGTGGGTGAACATGGAGCGGGAGTGGTGGCGGGCCCGGGTGGGCACGTCACGCAGGCCGAACTTGTCGGCGACCGGCGAGCGGAAGCCGCTGCCGTCCACGAGGTAGCGGGCGCGGAACTCCTCGCCCTTGTCCGAGCGCAGCGTGACGCCCTCGGCCGGGTCGACGTCGATGTCCTGGATGCGGGTGCCGCTGAGCGGCTCGACTCCGTAGGAGACCGCGAGGTGGAACAGATAGGCGTCGACGTCCTGGCGGAACAGATGGCTCTCGGTCCGCTGCCAGGCGGGGATCACCATCTGGTTGATCTGCTCGGGGTCGTGCGGCTGCCCCTCGCGGTGGTAGACGAAGCCGAAGTTCGCCTTCTTGCCGCACATCGGGGAGACCTTCTCGATGATCCCCTGGTGGCTGGCGAGCGGCTCCAGCTCGGGCACCGAGTAGCGCTCCGCGATGATCTTCGTGAGCACGGAGGTGTACGGAATCGTCGACTCGCCGACGGCGAACCGGGGATGGACGCCCGCGTCGATCAGCAGCACGCTGACGCCGTTGCGGGCGAGCACGGCCCCGAGCATGCCGCCGGCCATGCCCGAGCCGAGGATGGCTACGTCGTAAACGGTCTCACCCATGTTCAGGCCTTTCCTGAGGAGTGGGGATGTGCCGGCGCCGGAGTCGGCCGGCTGCCGGAGCTCAGCGCCGCCCACAGCCCGAGGGTGCCGAGCAGGGCGGCGACGGCCGTGCCGAACTGCCACCACAGGGCGGTGTGGAAGGCGTGTTCGACGCCTTGGGACAGGCCGCGGGCGACGATGACCGAGAACAGGGCCGCGCCCAGGGCGCCGCCGATCCGGACCAGGATGTTGATCTGCGCGGTGGCGTCGGGCAGCCGGTCCCGGGGGACGATGCCGAACGCGGCGACCATCATCGGGGTGGTGGCGAGGCCGGTTCCCATGCCGAGGCCGAACAGCAGGATCTGGACGAACACCGTGCCGGGGTTGTCGGTCAGCGCGAACGCGCCGGTGACCAGGGTGGTGAGGCCGGCGCCGAGCACGGCGACGGGACCTCCGGTGTACTTGTCGGTCAGCCGCCCGCTGAGCGGGAGCATGATCGCTGTGCCGAGGCCCAGCGGAAGCATCTGCAGTCCGGTGGCGACCACGCCGTCGGAGTGCAGCAGCTGGAAGTAGAGCGGGAACAGCAGCGCGCTGCCGAAGCCCAGCGCCCCGTTGAACATGAAGCCCGCACAGGCCGCCACATAGCCGGGGTCGCGGAACAGCCGCAGGTCCAGCAGCGGCTGCTCACGGCGGGTGGCGTGCCGGACGAAGGCGATCAGGCCCGCGACGCCGATCGCGAGCGGCAGCAGCACCCTGGACCCGTCCGGGGAGCCCAACTCGCCCCAGCTGGTGAGCCCGTACACGACCAGCGGCAGCCCGAGGCCGATGTAGCCGTAGCCGGTCCAGTCCGCCTTTGTGGTCGACGCCCCCTTGTCGAGCGGCAGATAGCGCCGCCCCAGCAGGATGGCGATCACGCCGAGCGGCACGTTGATCAGGAACAGCCAGCGCCAGGACAGCGAGTGCAGCATCAGGCCGCCGAGCGTGGGCCCGAGCGCCGGCGCGAGCGTGACGGCGATGCCGAGCCGGGCCATCACACGGCCGAGCCGGCCCGGTCCCACGGCCTGGCCGAGGATCGTCTGGCCGGTCGGGACGAGCAGGCCGGCGGTCAGTCCCTGGAACACGCGCAGGACGATCAGCGACTCGATGTTCGGGGCCAGTCCGCACAGCGCGGAGATCACCGTGAACGCGGCCAGCGCCCACAGATACAGCCGGCCCGCGCCGACCCGGCGGCCGAGCCAGGCGCAGATCGGCAGCGAGACGGCCAGCGCCAGCAGGTAGCCACTGGCGACCCACTGGGCTGTGCCGATGCCGGCATGGAACTCGCGCTGGATCGTCTCCAGCGCGATGTTGATGAGTGAGGTGTCCAGGCCGCCCGCGAACGCGCCAAGAGCGATCACCCCGGCGAGTCGCCAAATCGCCGGGGTGATCTCCTGAGGTGCTGCGGGCTCGGCCTCTACCCGGGTCACGCGCCCTCGCGCAGCGGCTTCAGCGCCTGCGCCCAGGAAACGGTCTCTTCCAGCATGGTGGTGAGGGTCTGCACCTGGTGGGCGCCGGGGGTGAACTCGCCGGGCTCCGTCGGGTTGCTGATGGTGAAGTCACCGAAGAGGGACAGGCCGACCTGGGAGCGGACGGTGGCCACCTTCAGCTCCGACAGGATCAGCCGCAGGTGCTCGATGGCACGGGCGCCGCCCTGGAGGCCGTAACCGACGAAGCCGGCGGCCTTGTTGTTCCACTCGGAGTAGACGAAGTCGAGCGCGTTCTTCAGGACGCCCGGGATCGAGCGGTTGTACTCGGGGGTCACGAACACGAAGCCGTCGTAGGAGCTGATGGCCTCAGCCCACTTCTGGGTGTGCTCCTTGCTGTACTTGCCGAACGCCGGCGGCTGCGGCTCGTCGAGGATCGGAAGGGCGAAGTCCGCGAGGTCGAGGACCTCGAAGACCGCGTCCGGGACCTGCTCGGCACCCACCTTGGCCACCCACTCGGCCACCATCTGGCCTCGGCGGCCCGGGCGGGTGCTGCCGAGGATGATTCCGATCTTGGTCATATGGTTCTGCCTCTTCTTCCGGTTCTGATCTGATCCGCGCGGGATCGGCGAAAGGAAATAGATTCACACGGCGCGAATCAACGACAATTCAGCGACGTTAGGTTCCATGTTCTTCGCTTCCGGCGACGCCCTCAACAGTTCCGGTTCAAGGATTCCGTCCACTTTTCCAGCGGAAGTACATGAGATACAAGGGAACGTCAGGCGAGGTACAGAGGAATGTCAAGTCCGGCCTGACCAGGCACACTTCGGACGGAGCCGCCTGCCGCAGGAGGGTTCCGCACCCGGCAGCCAGTTCTCCGAAATTACTGAGTAGCTTCTTCGGATCCGCCGCCGGAGTCAATGGATTCGAGTTCAGGTGAACGTGAAACAACGTCAGGTGAACGAAAAGCCGCGTGTGGATCCCAGAAGAAGGTCAGGCCCTCCACAGGAGACCCCTCTCCGGGTTGCACGGCAAATCTCCGTCGAACTAGCTTTCCCGCCATGTGGACAACCACGAGTGGGGGATCAAGTGGGGAATGCACCGACAACTACTGAAGGAGCCCGCGCGAGCGCCGTGCGGGCATGCGTGGGAGCGGGCTGTACCGGCCTCGAAGTGTCCGGGCACGGCCGGCACCTCGCGGCCGCGGGCAGCAGGCTGTGCCCGATCTGCCGGGAACGGCTGTCCGCGGAACTGGGCCGGCTGCCCGAGCTGTACGAGGCCTGCGGCCGCCGACTGGCCGGCAGCGCCGGCGACCCGGCCCGCCCCAAGACGTCCGGCGGCCCGCTGCCCGGCATGGCGTTCAACGCCGGGGCGGCCGAGGCGCGTACCGAGATCCTGGGCGTGCTCGGATCCTGGGCGGGCGCCGTGGTCAAGGAGCGCCGGGCGCCCGCACCGCGCCGGGCGGTGCTCCCGCTGGCCGCGTTCCTCGACCGGCACCTCGACTGGCTCGCCGGGCACGACGCCGCGGGCGAGTTCTCCGCCGAGGTGGCCCGGCTGGTGCGGCGCGCCCGCCGGGTGGTGGATCCCGAGGTACGCCATCAGGTTCCGATCGGCGCGTGTGTGGAGCCCGGCTGCACGGGCTCACTGGCGGCAGTCGTCAGACCCCAGCAGCCACAACTCCCCGCCGTGATCCGCTGCGACCGCGACCCCGCGCACCTCTGGCTGGGCCACGAGTGGCTCCAGCTCAGGCGCCGCCTCAGCGGTACGGCCCCCGAGGCCGGGGCCGAGCCCGCGGCGGACGCGACCACCGAGCGCCCCGCTGTCACGGAGCCGGAACCCGTGCGATGGGTGACCGCGGCCGACATCGCCCGCCTCTGGTCCGTCCCGACCGGCAGCGTGTACCGCCACGCGAGCGAGTCCAAGTGGCGCCGCCGCAGCCACCAAGGGCGTACGTACTACCACGGCGGGGATGTCGTGGAGACGCTCAGGGGGCGGGGGGCTGCCGCGTAGGGCCTGCGCTTCGGGTGGGTTCTTCGGGGGCGGGTGGGTACTTCGGGTGCGGGTGAGTGGGGGCTGGTCGCGCAGTTCCCCGCGCCCCTGAGGCGCGGGGCTGCGCCCCGCGATCCCCTACCCACCCCCGGGCTCGCTTGACGACTGGACGGTGCCACCGACCAACCCCGTCTTTTAGGGGCGCGGGGAACTGCGCGAGCAACCCCCACCGGCCCGCAGCCGACGAACAACCCACGGGGTCGAAGGGGCAGAGCCCCTGGGGATGGGACGGGTAGGGGCGGCGGGGGCGAACAACGGCACTCGGTCCCGATGACCAGCGACCAAGTCGCCCGCACCGGAACCGTAGTCAGTCCTTGATTTCGCAGATGGCGGCGCCGGAGGTGACGGACGCGCCGACCTCCGCGCTCAGGCCCTTGATGGTGCCGGAGCGGTGGGCGTTGAGGGGCTGTTCCATCTTCATGGCTTCCAGGACGACGATCAGGTCGCCTTCGTTGACTTCCTGGCCTTCCTCGACGGCGACCTTGACGATGGTGCCCTGCATCGGGGAGGCGAGGGTGTCACCGGAGGCGACGGGGCCGGACTTCTTGGCGGCGCGGCGCTTGGGCTTGGCGCCGGCGGCAAGTCCGGTGCGGGCCAGCGACATGCCCAGCGAGACCGGCAGGGAGACCTCCAGGCGCTTGCCGCCGACCTCGACGACCACGGTCTCGCGGCCCGGCTCCTCCTCGGCCTCGGTGTCCACGGAGGTCGTGAAGGCGGGGATCTCGTTGACGAACTCGGTCTCGATCCAGCGGGTGTGGACCGTGAACGGCGCGTCCGAGCCGCCCAGTTCGGGGGCGAAGGCCGGGTCGGTGACGACCGCGCGGTGGAAGGGGATGGCGGTGGCCATGCCCTCCACCTGGAATTCGGCGAGGGCGCGGGCGGCGCGCTGGAGGGCCTGTTCGCGGGTGGCGCCGGTGACGATCAGCTTGGCGAGCAGGGAGTCCCAGGCCGGGCCGATCACGCTGCCGGACTCCACGCCCGCGTCCAGCCGCACACCCGGGCCGGTCGGCGCGGCGAAGGCGGTGACGGTGCCCGGGGCGGGCAGGAAGCCGCGGCCGGGGTCTTCGCCGTTGATGCGGAACTCGATGGAGTGGCCGCGCAGTTCGGGGTCGCCGTAGCCGAGAGGCTCGCCGTCGGCGATGCGGAACATTTCGCGGACCAGGTCGATCCCGGCGACTTCCTCGGTGACGGGGTGCTCGACCTGCAGGCGGGTGTTGACCTCCAGGAAGGAGATCGTGCCGTCCATGCCGACGAGGAACTCCACGGTGCCGGCGCCGACGTAGCCGGCCTCCTTCAGGATGGCCTTGGAGGAGGCGTACAGCTCGGCGACCTGCGCATCCGACAGGAACGGCGCGGGCGCCTCCTCGACCAGCTTCTGGTGGCGGCGCTGCAGCGAGCAGTCACGCGTCGATACGACGACGACGTTGCCGTGGGAGTCGGCCAGGCACTGCGTCTCCACGTGGCGGGGCTTGTCGAGGTAACGCTCGACGAAGCACTCACCCCGCCCGAACGCGGCGACCGCCTCCCGCACCGCGGACTCGTACAGCTCGGGGACCTCCTCCAGGGTGCGGGCGACCTTCAGACCGCGCCCGCCACCGCCGAACGCGGCCTTGATCGCGATCGGCAGGCCGTGCTGCTCGGCGAACGCCACGACCTCGTCGGCGCCGGAAACCGGGTCAGGGGTGCCGGCGACCAGGGGGGCGCCGGCGCGCTGGGCGATGTGCCGGGCGGCGACCTTGTCCCCGAGGTCACGGATGGCCTGCGGGGGCGGGCCGATCCAGATCAGGTTGGCGTCGAGAACGGCCTGGGCGAACTCGGCGTTCTCGGACAGGAAGCCGTAACCGGGGTGGATGGCATCCGCCCCCGCATCCTTGGCGGCCTGCAGCACCTTGGCGATGTCCAGGTAACTGGTGGCCGGGGTGTCACCGCCCAACGCGAACGCCTCGTCCGCCGCACGGACATGCAGAGCGTCCCGGTCCGGTTCCGCATACACGGCAACGCTCGCGATCCCGGCATCCCGGCACGCCCGGGCCACGCGGACAGCGATTTCGCCACGGTTGGCGATGAGCACCTTGCGCACGATGAACTACTCCTCAGTTTCCTGCGGTTGTGTCCGGAGTTTCCGGCGGTGGAGGCGAGCGGCTCTTCAGGCCGCCCGCAGGGTCTTTCGGTACCAGTGCGCGGTGCCCTGGAACTCCTTGTCGAAACCGGCCCCGGGCTCACGGCCGAGGTCGGACCAGAGCGGGTCGCTGTCGAAGAAGTGATCGGTCGTCAGCATGTCCAGTACGGACGACGCCTGACCGTCCGCCGCGAGGATCGTGCGGGCCTCCTCGACCGTGAGCTCCCGTTCCGGCCAGGGAGTCGCCGTGCACTCGGCGACGGCCCGCAGGACGGCGTCCACCGTGACGGGCTCCGGGTGGGCCGCGTGGTAGACGGACGCGGTCAGGACGGAGAGGGGTGCGAGGGCGGTGGCCACCATGAGCCGGGCCAGGTCCCGTACGGCGATGACGGACATCAGAGAGGACCAGCCCTCCACCGTGCCCGGCAGGGTACGCAGGATCCTGGTCAGGCCCGGGCCCACCCAGGTGTCACCCTCCCCATAGACCAGATGGGGCCGCAGGACGATGCCGCCGGCCGAGAGGACGGCGTCCTCGGCGACGGCCCGGGTGCGGGACGTGGGTGATCCGGGATTGCGGGTCAGTTCCTCGGGCCGGCTGCCACGGAAGACTCCGCGGCCGTAGACGGAAGCGGTACTGAGATACACGATGCGGGAGACTCCCGCGCGGCGCGCCTCGTCGACGAGCGCGGTCGTACCCCGGGCGTTGACGGCCTCGTTGGCCTCGACGGTTCCACCGATCTGCGAGGCGCAGTGGATCAGGACGTCGACGCCGTCGCACACCCCGCGCAGGCTCGCGGGATCGGCCAGGTCGCCGGGGACGACGCGGCGGCCGGAGTCCGGCACGGGCCGGCGGCGCGCCATGACCCGTACGCCGGCCTGCTGCCGCTCCGCTTCGCGGGTCACATGGCCGCCCACGAAGCCGGACGCGCCGGTGATCATGATGGAAGGCATTCGGCACTCTCCAGTGAGGTACTCGGCTCAGCGGATGCTCGGATCAGCTGATGCCCGGATCAGCTGATGCCCGGCTCGGCGGATGCCCGCCTCAGCCCTGCTCGGCTCGGCGGATGCCCGGCTCAGCGGGTGCGGGGGCTCAGCGGGTGCGGGGGCTCAATATCATTTCGGCGCCGAAGACGGTCTCCTCCTGCTGCGTGCCGCGCACCCGCACCAGGACGTCGCCCGTGCCGCCGTGCCGCTCGGAGCGCGCCTCGATCCAGCACGGGGCGTCGAACTCGGCGTAGCGCGTGAAGTCGCTCTTCAGGTCGAGGAGGAGGGCGTCGGACATCCCGGTCGAGGCGTGGGCGGCCTGCCGGGCGGCCTCCAGGAGCACCATCCCGGGTACGTGGTCCACCGGGTGGTCGAAGTAGGTCGGATGAGCGGTGTCGACCCGCAGTTCCCAGCGGTTCCCGGTGCCCGGCACCGGCTCGGCGAGCACGACGTGCCGGGTGCTGGTGTGCCCCACGGCGGCCGGATCGATCGCCGGCAGCGGTGTGCGGCCGGTGGTGGTGGGACGGCCGTCGCGCAGCCGCCGGTGGACGTCCGGGCTCACGCAACGGAAGCCGGCCCCGGCGGTGGCCAGCGCTCTTCCCTCGCGGAGCACCGTGACGTCGTACCGCATCCCGCAGAGCGAGCGGCCCCGGCGGACGATGTCGCGGCAGACCGTGCGCAGTTCGACCTCGGTGGGGACGGCGTCCGCGACGAGGAGTTCGGGTGCGGCGGCGAAGCTGATGTCCCCCATCAGGAACTGGTATCCGAAGGGCACCCCGAACTCGGCGTGGGCGAGGAGCGAGCCGACCTGACGGACGGACTCGACCACCAGCATGGGGTCCTGGTAGCCGCCCTCCCGGGCGAAGAGCGAGTGGCTGCGCGGCCACTGAGCCTTGACCACGAAGCCCTCCCGGCCGTCGGAGCCGTGGAGATCGTCGGCCTCCCAGCCGGTGAGGAGGACTTCGGAGACAGCGGCGCGATGGACGTACTCGCGCGGCACCGTGGTGGTCAGTCGAGGCAGAGTCTTCAGATCCCGCATGTGCAGCACTCCTGTCAGTTTCCGGGCAGGGGGTAGCACTCCGGACATCGGCACCCCCCTTGGCCGACGTCTTCTGCAACGCCAAGATACAGACAGGTCAGTTCGTTTTTTCAAGTAAAGATTTGCCCCTGTCACCCCATGCGACACTCCAGTACAGGCGAGTAGCGGCGAATTGCCCGATTCGCTCCACCAGACCTTCAAAACAGGCAGCTCAGTACGGTTGCGATGGAACTCCGCCACTGCCGCAACCCGCCGGCCCAGAAGTAACCCACCGTGCTTGACCTCGACAGAAGCCCGAAAACACCGTGCTGTCACTGCTCACGGCGCACCCAGTGAGCCTCCACACAGGGGCGCGAGGGTGGGCTAATCATGGTTGACAATCAGACAAGTCTGTTTGGTATCTTCGCTGCTGTGAGCGTTCAGCAGTCTGTGATGACGAGGCTGTGACTCAGGAGGGGCAATGAATCGGCAGGCCGTGGATGTACTCGAACCATCATCGGAGCACTACCAGCCACACCGACCCGCGATCACCGCGGCCCGGGGGGCAGGGGCGACCGCCCCACAGGGCGCGAACCGGGAAGGGGTACTGCGGATACTGGTCGTGGAGAACGACGCACGGGCCGCCGACACACTCCTCAAGGGCCTGCTGCGCCAGGGCTACGCCGCCCAGAGCGTGGGTACGGGAGCCCAGGCGCTGCGGGCTCATCACGACGCCGACCTGGTGCTGCTCGACCTCGATCTGCCCGACCTGGACGGCCTTGAGGTGTGCCGCGGCATCCGCGCGGTGAGCAACACCCCGATCATCACCGTCACCGCGCGCGGCTCAGAACTCGACCGGGTGCTCGGCCTCCAGGCCGGCTCCGACGACTACCTGGTCAAGCCGTACGGCTTCCGCGAGCTGCTGGCCCGCATGGACGCGGTGATGCGCCGGGTGCGCTCGCAGCAGAGCTCCACCGCGCGGATCATCGACCACGGGCCGCTGCGTATCGACGCGGGCGCCCGGGTGGCCACGCTGGACGGGGAGCCGGTCGACCTGACCCGCAAGGAGTTCGACCTGCTGTACCTACTGGCCTCGCAGCCCGACACCGTCGTCCCGCGGCGCCAGATCATGGCCCAGGTCTGGGACGACGCGTGGTCCCCGCACGGCCGCACCGTCGACACCCACGTCAGCACCCTGCGCGGCAAGCTCGGCGCCAGCGAATGGATCACCACCGTCCGGGGCATCGGCTTCCGGCTCGGACACCCCTAAGCACCCCGGGCTCACCCCGGGTCCCCGCCCCGGAGTCCGCGCCCCACCGAAAGTGTCACCCTGCCGCTGACGGCATCCCGCCCGGTCGCGATACAATACAGACTAGTCTGTTAATTCAGGGTGAGGATCTGGCATGGCTCAGCAGGAACGCGGTAAGCGGTCGCGGCAGTCGATCCTGGAGGCTGCTGCGCAGGTGTTCGACGAGTGCGGTTACGACGCCGCGAGCACCAACGACATCCTCGCCAGAACCGGCCTCACCCGCGGTTCGCTCTACCACCACTTCCCGTCCAAGGAAGCCATCGCGCTCGCCCTGGTGGCAGCGCACGGCGAGGCCCTGACGGTTCCCGACCAGGCGGTGAAGCTCCAGGCCGTCATCGACCTGACCATGCAGTTCGCCAGGCGACTCCAGACCGACCCGGTACTGCGCGCCAGTGTGCGCCTCGCCGTCGAACAGACATCCTTCTCCGTCCCGCCGGAGACCGCCTACGAGCAGTCCAACGTGGCCATTCTCGGCCTGCTGCAGGAAGCCGAGGAGCGGGGCGAGATCCTGCCCGGCGTGGATGTGCGCGAGGCCGCGTCGACCATCGTCGGCGCCTTCACCGGTCTCCAGATCATGTCCCAGGCGTACACCAAGCGTGAGGACCTGCCCGAACGGACCGGTGTGTTCTGGCGCTTCCTGCTGCCGGGCCTGGCCATCCCGGGCCTGATCGGCCGACTGCGTACGACTCCGCCGCCGGTCGGCACCGAGAGCTGAGAACCGGCCGAGTGCTGCCGGCCGGCGCGCACGACTCAGGCCCGGTCGCCGGTCGGCACCGAGGCCTGAAAGCCGCCGGGCTGAAGCCGCGGGTTGAGGGCTGAGAGCAGAAAGCCGCGGGCTGAGGGTGAGGGCTGAGGGCTGAAGCCGCGGACTGCGGACTTACGGGTTGCGGTTCAGCCGCGACGGCCGCCGGGGGCCGGAGCCGGGCCGAGGCCAGGCCGGGGCCGGGCCGGGGCCGGGCCGGGGCCGGGCCGGAAAACAGGAGCCGGGCCGAGGGGGCCGGAAGACAGAAGGCGGACCGAGAGGGCCGGAGGCCAGCGGCCTGGGCCGAGGGCCGGCCGCACTCAGTCCCGCTCCTCCCCGTCCGGGCTGTAGAGCGGGCGCAGCAATCCCCACAGCCGCCGCGAGGTCTTGGCGTCCCACCACACATCGTCGCTGTATCCCAGCGACTCCAGCCCGGCGGCCACCACCACGGCAAGATCGGCCAGATCGGCCAGATCGGTCAGTTCCTGCGCCGGTCGTACGACGTCCTGATACGTGTCGGAGACGCGCTGGTGAACCATCGTCAGCAGATCGTCGCGCAGACGTGGCGGCCCGGCCGAACCGTCCGCCGCGAGCCGCATCCCCGCCCGGACGACCTCCTCCGTGCGCAGGGCCTCGCCCAGAGCGGCGAGGAAACGCTCCGGGGCGTCCGCCGCCGGCCCCTCGAACGCCTCCTCCGTCAACGCGACGACCCGGCTGCGCGCCTGCGCGTACACGGCGGCCGCCAGGGCCGCGGTGGAGGGAAAGTGGTGATACAGGGCCCCTCGGCTCACGCCCGCCCGGTGGCAGATGTTGACCAGGCCCGCGTCGGAGGGCTGGCCGTCCGCGATCAGTTCCGCCGTGGCGCGGACGAGTGCCTCACGGGTGTGCTCGGACCGCGTCTGCATCGGCTGCACCCGCCCTCTCTTCTTCAAAGCACGAGCAATACATGGAAAGGATGGAAAGGATGGAAAACACAGAAAACACGGACACCCCGAACACGCCGGAACCGGCCACCCCCCGATGAAGCCAAATCATACAACCATGCCTGTTTCGGATGGCAGCCCTGCGACGCAACTCCTTTGAGCAGCCTCTGAGACTCCGTTAAGTACGACCGCGGCGAGACGCCCGCCCGCACAGGGCCCACCGGCTCGACAGTCCGCACCCCATACAATTCAGACCAGTCTGTTTGTTACGTGCCGGGTCGCAGCAGGACGCGGAGGAAGAGTGTTCCGTGGGGCGCCCCGGGGTCGGGCGTCGGGTTCCGGCGACGGGGGTGGCGGCGGGCGACGTCGGAGGCGGGCGACGACGTGGGTCATGGCCGGCGACGTGGGGGCGGCCGTGTGGGCCTTCGTGCCGGTCGGCTGCCGGACCGGACGCGCGTCCTGAGCCTCACAGCGCTCCGCACTGGCAGGCTCCCAGTCCCCACCCCGATTACTCGACAGCTGCCATCTCCCCAACCGCTACACTGTCGGCGGTGGCACGGCCGTTACATCGACCACGCCGCCACAAGACTGGCGAGACCTCGTCTGCATCGATCCGCTCACCCGCGGACCAATTCCAGACACGGTTTCCGACAGATCCCCGCCTTCGTAGCTCAGGGGATAGAGCACCGCTCTCCTAAAGCGGGTGTCGCAGGTTCGAATCCTGCCGGGGGCACAAGGGCAAAGGCCCCGGACCGATCATGGTCCGGGGCCTTTGACATCCACAGCTGACTGTGAGGATGCCGGTGGTGCCGCCCTGGGGGGCCTGACTCTCCGTCTGACCGACGCCATCCGGCTGTCCTGTTGATGATTTGTCGGCCGTCCCGGGCGGTGCCGCTCCGCGCGCGGCCGGTCGGGCGTCTGTGACCTCATAGGAGCCCGGCCAAAGGTCCCATCACAGTCTTGTCCTGCCGCCCGACCGGCACGCGCCGCCCCTCACGCAGCGCACGGAAGGACAGCAGCAACCAGAATGGCAGACCAAATAGCGGTGGTCGGCGGCGTCGACACCCACACCGACTTCCACCAGGCCGCCGTGATCGACTCGATCGGCCGGCACCTGGCCACCCAGGCTTTCCCCACCACCCCCGACGGCTACCGCCAGCTGCTCAACTGGCTGCGCTCGCACGGCGAGGTCCTCGCCGTCGGAGTCGAGGGCACCGGCGCCTACGGCTCGCAACTCACCCGCCCAGGTCACCGTCATCGAGGTGGACCGGCCCGACCGGCGAGCCCGCAGAGCCAACGGCAAGTCCGACCCCCTCGACGCCTACGCCGCCGCCACCGCCGTGCTCTCCGGCCGGGCCAGCGCCACACCCAAGAACCGCGACGGCATCGTGGAAGCCATTCGCACCCTGCGGGTCGTCCGCCGCTCGGCAGTCAAGGCCCGCACCCAGACCCTCAACCAGATCCGCACCCTGATCGTCACCGCACCCGACCAGGTCCGCGAACGACTGCGCACCCTGCACACCGCCGAGCTGATCAGGCACCTGGCCCGCTCCCGCCCGGGACCAAACCCCAGCGACCCGGCCTGCGCAGCCCGCACAGCCCTGCGACGCCTGGCCCGCCGCTACCAGCACCTCACCGAGGAAATCACCGAAGCCGACACCGAACTGGAGCCCCTGGTCGCCCAGGCCGCCCCCACACTGGTCGCCCTGCCCGGCGTGGGCACCGAAACCGCCGCCCAGCTCCTGATCACCGCAGGCGACAAGCCCGACCGGCTGAAATCGGAGGCGTCCTTCGCGCATTTGTGCGCGGCTGCCCCCGTCCCCGCCAGCTCGGGCCGCACACACCGGCACCGCCTCAACCGCGGCGGCGACCGACGGGCCAACCACGCCCTCCACATCATTGCCCTGGTCCGCATGCGCTACGACACCCGCACCAAGAAATACGTCACCCGCCGCACCGCCGAAGGCATGTCGAAGAAGGACATCCTGCGCTGCCTCAAACGCTTCATCGCCCGCGAGGTCTACCAACACCTCACCCGTCAAAATCCCACACCTAAGCCACTCCTACGGGCCGCTTGACGGTCTATAGGAGCTTCATCAACGACGCCGGACCGGGGCGTACACCAGCGTCTCTGTCCGACCGTCGCGCCAGTGGCCGGCCCAAGCGGGAGCGCGCTCGGATCGAACTCCTAAAGCGGGTGTCGCAGGTTCGAATCCTGCCGGGGGCACAGAGAAACACCAGGTCAGAGCCTGGCCCTGCATGACGAAGGCCCTCCCTGTAGATCACGGAGGGCCTTGTTGCGTCAGTTGGGAACGCACTGGGAACGTGCCGTTGGAGCCCGCCTTCGGTTGTGATCGACAGGTTGCCAGGAGACTGCGAAACCAGGTGATCGCCGCTCACCGATGGAATCCAACGAGGTAGCCCCGGTCTCCAAAGGGCTGTCCTCTGCACTCCCGCAACAGGCGACGTAAAAATGTGACGTATTCCCTCACATCGTCCAATCTGGGGCATTTTTACTGACTGCCCATCGCCTGCCTGACATCGTTGCCAGGCGAGCAACTCCGCCCTGTCAGACGGTAGTTGCCGTGATTGCCGCAGGTAATCGATCACCCGGAGGGATGCAACATGACCTCGCTCCACACGCGCTTCAAACGCGCCGCCGTCTGCGCGGCCACCGCCACGGTGGCGCTGGTGACAGCGATGGCACCCGCTGTCAGCGCCGCACCCGCCCGTGCACCGCGCGCTGCGGCGGCGGCCGAGCCGACGACGGCGTGCGGCAGTAAGTTCCCGCTGTACCGCCAACGCCAAGTACCCGTGCGGGTTCGACTTCGCCTACACCGTGACGCGCGAGGGCCAGGACGTGCTGGACGGCAGCAGTTCCGGCAGCGGCGGCCCGTCCGGCGTGGTCGAAGGAAACTCCACTGGCTGCGCCGGTCCCGGCACCTACACGCTCAGGGCCCGGTACGTCATGTCCGGCCCGTACTGGACCGACACGCAGATCAACTCCGGCTACCGCACGTACAACCTTGATCTGCCCTGCGGCTGACAAGGGGTGCTGCCCGACAGGGAGCCCCGAGCCGGGCGGCTGCATGCCCGGGCTCATCTGCGGGCTGTTCGGAGTGCGGCCTTGGCGGCGTTCCAGTTGGCCCAGATGGCTTTGAACATGTCCTGGACGTGGCGGGTGCGCAGTTCGCGTATCCCGGATTCGGCCGCCGCCTGTCGAAGTCCGCCCCCGTGAAGCCGCCGGCTTCGGCTGCGTCGTGCCTACATCCAGCCCGCGTCGTGCGACCGCGCCGCGGCGAGCTGCTCCTCGGTGAGGGTCGACTGGTCGGGCCTGCTGACCACTGCCCAGTGCTTGCCCACGGGGCAGCGGGCGTAGCGCTTGGACGGGGTGAGGCGTAGGGACTTGAAGCCGACGAACGGTATCCATGTGGCCGTATAGAGGTGTCCCGCCGCGCACTGCACGATCGACTTCTGGGGCATGTGCACCTCCTCGGCGCCTCAGGCGGACTTGACCTTGAAGCTGCTGCCGTTGCGTGGACCGAGACGGGCCGTCACCCGCGGCGGTGTGCCTGGGGCGTCGTGCACCATCAACTCATCGGTGCCTACGCCGAGTCGGGCCGCGCGCTGGCCCTTGTAGCGGAAGAACACGGCTATCTCGTGAGCTCCCGCATCGACCGGGATCTCCGTCGTGCCCCACCTCGCGGGCCACTCGACGCCGTCGATCTCCACGACTGGTCGTGTGAAGGCGCGGTGGAAGGGGAGCGCCACCAGGGAGGGACGGATGTCGACCAGGACCTTCACCATCGCCATGAACATCACCGAATTTCTTGACTGGTTGACTGATTGACCGGTTGCGTCCGGCGGATGCCTTGCGTCGGCTTCTCTCACGCCGACGACGACAGAACCGACTCCGGGCGGAAGCCCCTCGCGATGCCGATCAGGCTGCCCACCGTGATCAGTACGGTCACCCCGCCCGCGTACAACAGCAGCCTTGTCGGGCCCAGCGGGTCCAGGGCGATGGACATCGCCAGGAGGGCGCCGAAGCCGGGCAGCATCGCGGCCAGGCTGACCAGGCCGCCGCCGTTGCCCGCCAGGGCGCCGGCGCCGGGCTGGGACAGGCGGGGGAAGAGCAGGTTGAGCAGCAGGGCGAGGGCCGCGCCCGCCCAGGTGGCCAGGAGCGGGAGCAGGAGGGCGAGTGTCAGATAACCGGCGTCCGGTGTGAGGCTGTCGTGGTGCAGGGCGCTGGACAGGGAGAGAGCGAGGGCGCCGAGCGCGCTCATCACCGCCCACTGGGCCGTCGTGACGACGAGTACGTAGCCGAGCAGTCCACCCGCGATGCTCGCCGGGTTGTACGGGGCGCCGAGCATCGCCTCAAGGGCGCCGACCCCAGCCTCCGCGCCGACCACGTTGCGCACCGCGAGGCCCGCGCCGACCGTTCCGTGCAGGGCGATGACGCCGGGCATCAGGACGAGCAGCAGCCCGGCCGCGACCGTGTCCCCGTGCGCCCCGTACTGCGCGCCGAGCCGACCGCTGCTGGCCGCGCCGTTCATGTCCGCGTCGTCGGACACGAGAGGCAGAACGATCACGGAGGCGACCGTCAGCACGAACGGCAGGAACACCGTGGCGAAGTTCCGCAGCCGTTCCCGTCTCATCCGCCACAACAGCGCGGACGCCAGGACCCTGGCCCGGGTCACGTCGAAGGGGAGGCCACGTCGCTTCACGGTATGCGCCTTCCGTCCGCGGGTGCCGGCACTTCCGTCTGCAGTTGCTGGTAGACGTCCTCCAGCGGGTTGCGGGCGGGTACTACTTCTCGTACGCCGATCCCTTCCCTCACCAGGTCGGCGACCAGCGACTCCGCCGCCCGCTCGTCGGGCACCTCCACGACCACGGCACCTTGCTGCTCCTCGTACCGCAGGCCCAGCCGGTCGAGGACCGCCGGCACGTCGCCGGAGCCTCGGACGCGCAACCGGTAGGCGCTGCCCAGCAGGGCGGTGCGCAGGGCGGCCGGCTCACCTCGGCCCACGATGCGTCCCTTCTGCAGCACTGTCACGTCGTCGGCGAAGCGGTTGGCGTCGGCCAGGGCGTGCGTGGAGACGACCACCGTGTGCCCCTCGTTCGCCAACCCTCGTAGGTACTCGGTGAGTTGACCTGTCGTCGTCGGGTCCAGTCCCGACATCGGCTCATCCAGGAGAAGGATCGGCGAGCGTCCCAGGAACGCCTTCGCCAGGCCCGCTCGCTGGTTCTGGCCGCGGCTGAGGCTGCCGATCCGGCGGTCCGCAAGGTCGGTGAGGCCGAGCAGGTCCAGGACCTCCGCGATCCGCTCCTCCGACGGCCTGGGCGGCAGGCCGAGGACGCGTGTCCAGTACCGCAGGTTGTCCACGACGCTCAGGCGTGGTGCGAGCGCCGAGCGGTGGGTGGCGAGGGCGATCAGGGACTTGGTCTCCGTGTGCGTGTGCGGGTCGGTGCCGTCCACGAGAACGGTGCCCTCGAAGGGCGCGAGAATCCCGGCGAGCACACGGAACGCCGTTGTCTTGCCGGCGCCGTTCGGGCCGAGCAGTACGTGAATTCCCGCGCCGTATTCGAGATTGACATCCCGGAGCACCGGCCGTCCCCGGTAACCCGCGGACACATTCAGCACTTCCAGCTTGGCCACCGATTCAACGTAGCACTGCCGACGAGCGGCCAACTGAGTGGTCAACGGAGCTGTCATTGGTGCCTTTTTCAACAGGGAGTTGCCCGGTGGGGAGTTGTTCGTCGGGCGTCTCGGCCGACGGCGTACGCAGCAGCGGCATCGACGCGACGACCGAGCAGCCGATCATGACGAGGGCGAAGCTCCACAGGCCCATCAGCAGGATGATCGAGCCGTGCAGCAGGATGTCGAGCACCAGCCCCACCCTGCGCCAGCGGTCGGAGCCCAGGATGCAGACGGCGATGAGGAGTTCGACGACGAGCGCGCCCCAGGTCATGGCGACCACGATCAAGGGGTACTTGGAGAGCGCGAGCAGCGGCCCGTCCCAGGGCCCCGCGACGCCGAACATGTTGTCGCGCAGGAAGTAGTACTCCGCCGTCCCGTTGGCCCAGTCGGCGACTCCGAACTTGCTGATGGCGGTGTCGAGATAGATGTATGCGAGCTGCAGTCTGACCGCCCAGAAGGCGGCGTAGGCGATCGCGTGCGCGGACGGTCGCAGCGGCTTCGCCGGCGGGTCCCACTGCCAAGTCCGGTTGTCCGTCAGGAGAATCGGCAGCATGAGGAGGGACATGATCATGCCCACGGATTCGCCGCCGTCGGGCACAGTGATGCTCACCGCGATCGAGTAGATGGCCCACAGCTGCGGGATCGCCGTCCAGCGCGGCCGGTATCCGACGGCGGCCACGAGAAGCGCGGCGACCAGGATCCAACGGGCGTACTCCGCATGGGAGGTACCTCCCACCAGGCAGTACGCGGACGCGGCGCGCACTCCCCCACAGCGGGCGCCGTCGCTGATGGTCAGAACGGGGGTGAGCAGCGCCTTCGACGGGGTGATGAGGACCACCGTCAGCTCGGCGAAGCAGATCAGCGAGCGTCCCACGCCGAACCAGCGCGAGCGGAAGTCAAAGGTGGAGAGCCGGAGTTGGAGCCGAGCAGACTGCTCTTCGCCAAGTCGGGAAAGGGCTGTACGGGCGGCTATGAGCATGAGACGTCCAGGTGGGCGATTCTGGTGACGCGCCGGTCGTACGGCACCAGGTTCCGGTACGACCAGGGCACGACGCGTTCCTGAGTGATGAAGGAGTCCCCGCACACGGTCCGCACGGGGTTGCGGTTCTTGACCTTCTCGGCGGGGCGTGCGGCCGCTTCGTGCAGACAGATCTCCAAATTACCCGCGCACGGCTGCCATTGGGTCACCGAGGTATTGATGTAGGCGATCTCGGGACCCTGGGCGCGCTGGGTACGGTCAAGTCCGAAAAGGTTCGAAGGGTTGCCCTGCGGGGTCTTCAGAAGATTCTTGGAGTGCTTTCCGTCGAAGGTGTACGTGCCGATCTGGACGCCCTCGGGATCCTTGGTGAAGAAGGCCCAGACCTGCGGGGTGACCTCATTGAAGTACTGGCGTGCGCCTTTGGAATGGCGGCTGCTGAGCGCGTTGCTCGGCAGCGTGTAGAAGAGCGCGACGAGAAGATAGGCGACCATGACCGCCAGCGTGGTCGCGAAGATGTACAGCTGCCGCCTTGCGACAGGCGTCGACATACGCGGTTTTCCTTTCCCCCTGTAATGGACGGAACGCTCCGGCCGTGCTGATGCCCCTGTGCGGGGGTGGCCTGCCGCGCCGCGGTCGCGGCAGGCCACCCCCGCAGAGAAATCAGAGTGCGGAAGTGACCGCCGCGACGAAGTCGTTCTCGTCGAGCTGGTCCGACTGCTTCAGGTCGAAGCCGTAGCTGGCCGCGGCCGGGGCTATCACGACGACCACGACGACTTCCGCGCCCACAGCGACGTTGGTGCCCGCGGCGACGTTGATGCCGGCCGCGACATTCGCCACGGTCACGATGTTGGACTTGGTCCACACCCAGCCGTTGGGGCGCGCGATGTCGGCGCTGTTGAGGCTCTTGGCCTTGCTGTCCGAGGCGATGGCCGCCTTGAGGTCGTCGTTCAGCGCCACCATGCCCTGCTGCACCACGAACGGGTCCTTGGCCTGGACGGCCTCCGTCACCTTGGTGTGGAACGCCGGGTCGGCCTGGTGCAGCTTGGCCATCAGGTACGACAACTGCGCGGGCGTCACCGAGGTGTCGGAGCGGCGGCTGCGAATCTGCTGGGCCAGCTCCGGGTGGTCCTTGGCGGCCTTGCCCTGGCCGAAGACCAGGAAGGCGACCACGTCGCTGTCCGAGTAGCCCTGCTCCGCCTTGGCCGCGGCGACCGGGGCGGTGTGCGGCGCCTGGGTGTGCGCCGACGCGGTGCCGGCGGCGCCGGCCACCATGGTGGCGGTGAGCACGGCACCGATCAGCGGCTTCTTGAATCTCATGATGGAACTTCCCCTGTTCGTTGAAGAGATTTCCCAGAATTCCCATGGGCTTACGGGAGCTGAGGGATCCTCAAGCGATTCAGAGGCTATTCGGGCAGCTTTTCGACGGCAAGGAATGCTCAACCAGAGCTGGGGACACTGGGGTTATTGCAAACGCCGTCAGGAATTGCTTTCCAGTGCGCGCGCGACATGGAGCCACGCCTCCGCGTAATCCCGTGCGATACGCGCGACGACATCGGCGCGGTGGGCCGGGACGTCATGGACGAACTTCTGCCATCCAGAAGGGCCCGTCGGGTGAATGCTGAGCAGCTGAAGGATCCTGCGCCCCGATTCGGAGTGCCGTACGGAGGGATCGCGGCGCAGGCTTTCGAGCAGGGCGGGGCTTTGGGCGCGGCCCGCGCCGCCGGAGCCGCCGGTGCCGCCGGTGCCGCTCAAACCGCCGGGGGCGCCCGCGCCCCTCGAACCGTCGTCGCCATCCTGACCGCAAGGCTTGGGCCCACCGCTCTCCGCCGGTCCACCACCCCGCAGCCTGGGCGGCAACAACTCCCGGCCCTGCAGGAAGCGTTGACGTACGTCGCTCGCCGTCGCCACGGACATCCCCGCACGCCGGGCGAGCTCGCGCAGGGAAAGGTCTGGGTCCTGTGCAAGTAACTCGCCTGCGAGCAGGCGCCCTTCGGCCGGATGCAGCGGTCGTGCACGGCCGTCGAGACCCACCCGCTTGTTCGACTGCGGACCGCCTCCGGTCGAACACCCCCGGAGGACCCCAACGGTCTTGGCCGACAGGCAGGTCACCGAGGCGATGCGCCGGTCCGACCAGTGCGGGTGCGAGGCGATGATGCGCCGCGCGGCGGCGGTCCTGTCGTCGAACGACAGCGGCTTGCCGTGCGCCGAGTTGAGCTGGACAGCGAGCAGGAAGGCTTCCTCCTCGCCGCCGTCGAAGTAGCGGACCTCGACGTCACTCTCTCCCCGCAGTTCCGCCGCCCTGATCCGGTGGACCCCGTCGAGCACCCGCTTCGTCGGGCGGTGCACGACGACGGGCGGCAGGGGTACGTCCAGTTCGGCGAGCGCCCGTGCGTGCCGGTCGTCTGCGCCCGTTGTACGGGGCGAACTCACGCCTGCCAGCAGACGGATGGGCACCCGCTCCACTGCCCGGTCGAGAACTCCCCCGATTCCTTTCGGTATTGCCGGATCGACCGCTCCCTCAGCGATCTCCCCCGTCACCGACACCACAGCATCCTCTCCCCCATGAGTGGAGCCAACCGATGGCTCCGGCCCGGTGGTCGTCCGTCGACTCAGGTACAAAGTTCAACGGTCCAGGCTTTCACCACAGTTGAGATCGTTGTGCGTCAAGACCCTAGACCACAGGTTGGCCTGGTTCAACTGGTATGACATCGCTACACTCTGTCCCCATTCACCACAGTGGAAGAGCGCGGGGAGGCGCCCATGGCCGACGGGGCGGACCGCAGTCTTGCGGACAAGCTCAACGAGCTCTTTGCGAACGTACGGCCCGACGTGGGCCACGAGTACAGCAACGAGCAGGTCGCGGCCGCCATCAGGGGCACCGGCGTCACCATCTCCCAGAGCTACATCTGGCAGCTGCGCAAAGGCATCAAGTCCAACCCGACGCTCAAGCACCTGGAAGCACTGGCCGGTTTCTTCGGCGTGCCCACTGCCTACTTCCTCGACACGGAAACGAGCAACCGTGTCGCCGAACAACTGAATGTGCTGGCCGAGGCCCAGGCGCGCCTGGCCGATTCCTCGCCGGAGGGCGACGTCAGGCTGATGGCGATGCGGGCGGGCCAGCTCTCCGCCGAGCGCCGCAAACAGGTCATGGACCTCCTCGATGTCGTCTACCGCCTCGAACAAGCGGAGGCGGAGCAGCAGGACACGCCATGACCCGGGCGACGCCGGTCGCGTACGTGAGGTAGACGACACACACGTAAAAACGCACACTGAAGCAGCCGCTGACACGGATGCTGATCACGGGCACCACGGGACGGCCGTGAACCACGCGGAACCGTGAACTGTCCTGAGATTCCCTCTGGTTACCCCCACCTGACCTCGTGCTGCCCGATCGGCGGCGCGGAGGTCAGACATACGAGAGGACGGTTTTGAACGAGCGCAAGCTGCGTCGGCGCTGCAGACGGGAGCTTCAATCCCTCGGCATCGAGACGCCGTTGCGGGTGGACGTACTGTGCCGGCGCCTGGGAGAGCGCCGCGGACGGCCCATTCGTCTCGTGCCTCATCCGCTGCCCGTCCCCGGCCCGTTCGGCGTCTGGATCGCGACGGGCTCGGCGGACTACATCCTCTATCAGCGCGAGACGAGCAAGGTCCACCAGGACCACATCATCCTGCACGAGGTCGGGCACATCATGGCGGACCACCGGAGCACGGTGTCCGGCAACGAAATCTGGCAGCAGCTGCTGCCCGACATCTCCGTCGAGGTCACCAAGAAGACTCTCTGGCGCACCTCGTACGACGAGGAGCACGAACGCGAGGCCGAGTTGGTCGCCACCATCATCCTCGAATGGGCCTCCGTACTGGACTATGTCGACTCGTCCTCGTCCGTGGCCCCGTCGGTCGATCGCGTCCAGTCCGCACTCGGCGATCGGCAGGGCTGGCAGTGATCGCGCTGGCACTCGTCGTCGGTACGGTGTTCGTCCTGATCCTGGGCTGGAAGATCCGCCAGATCGTGACGTCCCCGCATGACGCTCCGTTGCGTGCCGTGACCCTGTGTCTGGCGAGCGCGGCCGCTTCCTTCGGACTCGCGCTGCCGCCCGCCGCGAAGGTGATCCGCTCCGTCGGCGGGCCCGGAGCGCCGCGGCTGGTGCAGAACGCCTTCGCGTTCGCGATGGTCTTCTGGCTGATGTGCTTCTACCTGTACTCCGCGACGGATCCGCGGAGAGGGCGCATACGCGCCCGTTGGGAAATGCTCCCCCTGGGACTCACTCTTCTGGGGACCTCGCTGGCCACGATCGCCGCCGCCGGGCACGACACGGGCGGCAGCTACGACAGCGTCAACATGCGGCTCTCCGCCCTGGCGGCCTTCTATCTCCTGGCCGATCTGTATCTGGTCTACGCCCTGGCCACAGCCCTGTGCTGGACCTGTCGTTATGCGCGAGCGTCACAGCGCGCCCTGTCCGTCGGCCTGTGGCTGATGGCCTCCGCCCTCTCAGGCATAGCCGCGGCGAGCGCGATCCGAGCGGTACTGACCGTGGTCCGCTGGCACGGAGGAGCGGTCGCCCCGGCGGTCACCGAGATCTCCGGCCACATCATCGCCGTGGCGATCCCGCTGTTCCTCATCGGAGCCGGCTACCCGGCGGCCCGCGCCCGTCTCTCGGTCATGCGCCTGCGCCGACAACGACGCCGCATGTACCACCGCCTGCATCCGCTGTGGAGCCTGCTGCACGAGGCATACCCGCAGGACGCTCTCCACCACAACCACGCCAGGCCATGGAGCCTTCTGCGCCGGCCGCGCGCGGTCGACCGCCACTACTATCGCCGCGCCATCGAGTGCCGCGACGGGTTGGTACGCATCAGCCCCTACCTCGGGCCGGCCGAGGTGACGGTCACGGACCTCTCCGAGTCCTCTGCCGACCTCCTTGCGGACCGGTTGTGTGCCGCGCTCAAAGCCCAGTCGGAGGGCGAGGAAGCGCCGTACAACGCAGTCGCCGTGGCGGTACCGCAGGCGCAGGGCCTGGACGCGGATGTACGGCAGCTCGTCATGCTGTCGGACGCGCTGCACCGTCGCACCTCGCTCCCCGCCTGGCAGCACGCACCCTAGGGTCCCGGCCGATCAGCGATGCACGAGGGGTTTTGTGGCAGGGGTACCGAAGGGCCGCCGGGTCGGGACGGCCGCCGTCAATGCGCTCAAGGGTCCGCTGGAGGACCACGACCAAGCCCGGCGGGGCATGCCGGGTGGTTACTGGGTCTGGGGCAACCGAGGACGACGATGGTGGGGCGATCTCTACGAGTTGTGTCCCGACGATCTCGTGCTCGAGCTCAACGGCCCGGCGGACCACGCACGGATCACTGCGCTGATGAAGCGCTACCGGGCGCAGAAGCGGTAGGTGGCCCGGAACATGGACAACGAATGCGCGCACCACAGCCGCACCGGATCGGGCGGGGAACAGCGGGGAATGTCGGAGAGATTCACTCGGCACGAGCAGCCCGTAGGCTGCCCCACATGGTGACTGCGACCGTCCGTGAGTGGCGCGACGAGGAAGGGTGGGGCGTACTCGACTGCCCGGAGACCCCCGGTAGGTGTTTTGGTCACTTCTCCAACATCCAGATGACCGGCTTCCGAAGCCTCTCGCCCGGACAACAAGTAGAGCTCGAATGGGAAGCCCCCGGCTTCAAGCAGGACGGGTACGACTACCGCGCGGTGAGCATCGTGCCTCGGCCCGCCTGACATCCACACCTGACATCAACGACGGCGTACAGCAGCAGCCCCAGTCGGTTCACCGCGACCTCAGACCCTGCGCCACGGCATGCAGCGACGCCCCGTTGATCGAACTCCTCAAGCGGGTGTCGCAGGTTCGAATCCTGCCGGGGGCACAACGCGTTACATCGCTGACCTGGGGTTTCTCCCCCAGGGAGGCGCTCTATTCGGCCTCGGACTCCTCGTCCGGGGCCGTTTGCGTGAGCGGTGCGTGAGCGGTGCGTGAGCGGTGCGTGAGCGGTGCGTGAGCGGACGGAGAGTTGATCTTCGCGGCATCATCCGGCATGGACTCCGGGCCAGGATGCTCCGCGTCGTCAGGCTCGGCCTCCGCTTCGGAGGCGGGGTTTTCGGAGGTGGCGCGGGCGCGCGGTACGAGCCGGGCTGCGGCCTCGGCGATCGCCAGGTCGGCCTCGGGGAGCAGGCTCGTGTACGTGTCGGCCGTGATGGTGATCAGGAGTGGCCGAGCATCTCCTGGATGTCCTTCAGGTCGGCCCCGGCCGCGT
Organism: Streptomyces sp. NBC_00775; assembly: GCF_036347135.1. NCBI lineage: Bacteria > Bacillati > Actinomycetota > Actinomycetes > Kitasatosporales > Streptomycetaceae > Streptomyces > Streptomyces sp. NBC_00775. The sequence goes on along the minus strand of NZ_CP108938.1, from coordinate 6,166,483 downwards.
GGGCGAGGGTCGCGGCACCGTGGCGGAGGTCGTGGAGCCGGACCGGCGGGAGGTCAATCTCCTCGTACGGCTCGATGAACCGCCGTGTGCCGTTGGCGGGGTGGAGCATCTCTCCGTTTTCCTTGGTGAAGACGCCTACAGGTTCCATCACGGTCTCCTCGTCGTCGGACAACCAACCGACGGCTCGTTCCCTGACCGGCGGGCAGAACTTGTAGGTCGCGGCAGACCGCATCCCCTCACGAACCGGGCCGGGCATGGTCGCCGGCGCCGTGGCGTTCGTCCTCGTCCCTGGCCAGCATCGACAGCAGGCAGGCCACGGTCACGCCCTCCTCGGCCGGGTGGCGCAGCACCTTGTCCGGGTCGATCCTGTACAGATTGGAGCGGCCGTGGCGGGTGTGGGAGAGGTATCCGTCCTGCTCCAGGTCCGCGATGATCTTCTGGACGGCCCGTTCTGTGAGCCGGCATCGCGCCGCGATATCGCGAACCCGCGCGTGGTGGTTGTCGGCGATGCTGGCCAGCACGCGCGCGTGATTGGTCAGAAACGTCCACCCCGTGTGCGGCTCGGGCACTCCATGAACTTCCGTCACGACTCCATGTTACGACCACCCGTTCGCGCACCCAAAAACACGAAGAAAAGTTCGTGTAGGGGTTGACGTGTCGCGCAGAGGCGGCTGAGCCTGGAGAAGAACAACCCGGAGGACCGGAGGAGGCGAGCATGACGACGCTACCGTCCCCGGACACACCGCTCACCAGCGACGAAGCCGACCGCACACCGCCGTCCACCGGCGCGCTGCCGGTGCAGGCAGAGCCGGCCGGGATCCGCGTGACCGTCACCGTGAGCGGAGAGTTCTGCCTCGACAACTGCCAGAGCCTCCGGCACGCCCTGCGCGATGCAATCATGCGGTCGGCCGAGGGTGTGGACCTGGACCTCAGCGAAATTCACTTCGCGGACTGCTCTGCACTCAACGTGCTGCTGGCCGCTCGCCGCGACGCAGTCGCGGCGGGGAAGACGGTCACCGTCACCACGGCCAGCCCCGCCGTCGAACGACTGCTGACCTATACCGACACCCACAGCCTCTTCTCCCCCGCCCACGAGCATGCTGACCCGCCCGCCCGAAAGCCCGGGCCGCCGCGCGAAGAAACCGACGACGACCTCCTGCGGACCGAAGTCGTCCAGCCGAGGCACGCGCTGCGCACCCACCCGGACATCGACCTGGCACGCGGCATCCTCATGGCCTCTTTCGGTCTGAACCCCGACGAGGCGTGGCAGGTACTGGTCACAGCGCCCCAGAACACCAACTCGAAACTGCACCGCCTCGCCGAGGACGTCGTCACCACCGTCCAAGGCGCGCCCCTGCCCGACCCGGTCCAGCAGCAACTCACCGCAGCCGTCGCCAGAACACGCAACACCGGCGGCGGACCGGCATTCGCTGGCTGAGCTGCTGGGGTCGGTCTTGAGAGTCCGATGCTGAAGCCGGGCTTGCGTTCCGGATCTCATGCGTCGGCGCCTGCCGCAGGGAGGAGGCCCAAAGCCCGACTGTGAAGCACCAATTAACACAAATGGGGAACACAGCGGATATCGCCCATCCATGAGGAGGTCGGTCAGATGTCTACCGGCATGCTTTTGGCGATCGTCATTCCCGTCGCAGTGGTCGTCGTGCTGATTGCCGCGGCCCTGGCTCTTTTCCTGCGACACCGGGCTCTGCGCCAGCGCTTCGGCCCCGAGTACGAACGGACCGTCGACGGCGCCGACAGCAGGCTCGCCGCCGAGCAGGAGCTCAGCGCACGCGAGAAACGGCACGACAAACTCGACATCAAGCCTCTGCCCGACCGTCTCCGCGAGCGCTACTCACTGGACTGGGACCACGTGCAGCACGAGTTCGTGGACCGGCCCGAGGACGCCGTACACGACGCGGACCATCTGGTGACCTCCCTGATGCAGGACCGCGGCTACCCCACCGAAAGCTACGACCAGCAGCTCAAGGATCTCTCCGTCGAGCACGGCCGCACCCTCGAGCACTACCGAGCCGCCCATGAGATCGACACACTCAGCGCGAGTCACAAGGCCACCACCGAGCAACTGCGCGGCGCCATGGTGCACTACCGGGCGCTGTTCGACGAACTTCTCTCCGACGGCGGCCAGACCCGCCACGCCCCGGCCTGACCTTCGGGCAGCCGGGACCGAACCGGACACGGAGGAGACATGCAACGCGACGACACACCGCACACTCGTGACAGCGGGCTGTCCACAGAGGACCTCGCACAGCCCCGCAAGGCCGACGCAACGTCGAACACCACTCCACCGCCCCCGGTCTACCCGAGCGAGGGCGACGACAGAACGGATGCGGCCGACGACCTCGCGTCCCGCGACGGGGCCAACCCCGCGGCGGACGAGGCGGCGGGCGCACGGACCACAGACGCCGACGAGATGCCGCAACTGCTGACATCGCAGGACGAGGAAGGCTTCCGTAAGGAGTGGGAGAACATCCAGGGTGCCTTCGTTGACGATCCTCGCCAGGCGGTACAGGCCGCGGACAACCTGGTCGCCAAGGTCATGCAGACGCTCGCCGCGACGTTCGACGAGCACAAGAAGAACCTCGAAGAGCAGTGGAGCCGAGGCGAGCAGGTCGACACCGAAGCTCTGCGCAGGGCCCTGCGCCACTATCGCTCGTTCTTCAACCGCCTGCTCACCACCTGACAAACACACCCGTGAGGCGAGGCGCAACGGGTCCAGGAAGTGAACGGCATCCCGCCTCACAGCGGCCGGCACACCGGCCGGAGAGAAAGAAGAACGCCGTGATCGCACTTGGCATCATCCTGCTCGTCGTCGGATTCGTCCTGAACATCGGGATCCTGTGGACAATCGGGATCATCCTGCTCCTCATCGGAGTCGTCCTGTTCCTCTTCGGCTCCCTCGGCCACGCGGTCGGCGGCCGACGCCACTACTGGTAGAGCACACCTGTACAACTTCCCTTCCAGCGACACCGGCCTGCCCCCGATACACCGACGCGGTTCGTCAGGAGTTCGCATCCTGGGACTGTTCGGCACCGGCCTCCCAGCCTGGGTCAGCAGCGCATTGACGACGAGCGCGGCCGCTGGCAGACCTTCCGCCGCTGTTGCCACGGCGGTGTGGGACGAGCCGTCACACGCCTGTTCCTCCCCTGTACCGCGTGGCGCTGATCAGGAAGAACACCGCCACACGGCACGGCCAGGACCCCCCGATAAGGTTCGATCCCACTCCTAAAGTGGGTGTCACAGGTTCGAATCCTGCCGGGGGCACAGCGGCCAGGGGCCGGTTCGAGGGGCTTGTTCCCCCGAACCGGCCCTACTGCGTGATCGCGTCCGTGCCACGCTCGCACCACGAAGTCCGTTGTGCTCCCACCGACCCGGTGCCCCGGCATCAGCCACGCGACGCCTACTTCGCGGCGCTTCGCGTAGCCGTCCTTGATGTACGCCGCCTGCGGTACGAGCGGGCTCGCAAGGTCAGAAAGCTCCGTGAGGTAGAGCGGTACTGGACGAATACCAAACGCATCGAGATGAGCATGGAAGCCCTCATCGCTCTGCACGCGTTCGGCAGCCACGAGGCCCGTCAGTTCGCTGAAGCATGGCGGGTGGCCACAGACTCGACCCCAGACCGGGCAGGCCACGGGCCAAGCCCACTCCGCCGACCTCACGTAGTCCAGCTGGGCAGATCCTGACGAACCCATGGGCCCGGCTCGCGTGCGCCGGGCCCCTCGTTGTCGCTGGTACCAGGAGGCCTAACCCATTTGTCCTCGTGCTGGTGCACAGGTTGAAGGCGTCCGTGAGGATTCCCGGTGTGACCCTCATGGGAGGTGTCGGCACCCAGGGCATTCCAAACGGAGGAGCCAGAACATGATGCATCGGATCGTCGCCCTCGCCGTGGCGAGCGTGCTGGCCACGGCGGTCTCGGCCACGGCGACTCCCGCACGGGCGCCCGACAGTGCAGGGCCAACGCCACCCGGACAGACACCGCCACCCGGCTACACCCCTCCCCCCAGGCCGACCCCTCCCCCCGGGGCGGGGTCAAGCGGCGAGGCCTGGGCGTGGACCCAACTGACCAGCCATGGCACCCAGATCCGTTACGTGTCCACCGACCCGAGCCAAACGTGTCCCACCGTGAGCTACACCCATGGGACGCAGGTGACGGTCCCCCTGCACCTGGTGAGCACCCCCACGGGGGCGCACTTCCCCACCACGGTCTGCGAGTCGGGAAAAAAGACGCCAGTACCCCTGGGGGCGACCAACGCGCAGCTTGTGCTGACGACGGTCCAAGCGTCCACGCTCCATCCCACCGGCGGTCACCTGCCCTTGCCGAAGTGGACCACGACCACACGTCCCAGCACGATCGATGTCATCGGCGACACCGGCTGCGAGCTCCCGGTGAAACCGACAGACCCGGCGCAGCACTGCGCGACCGCCTGGCCCTTCAAGCCGATCGCGGACAGCGTCGCCCGCGCGGCGCCGGATCTCGTGATCCACACCGGTGACTATCTCTACCGCAACGACCCCGGCAGGGCGGACGACAAGGCGAGGAACCCGGGCTGCACGATGCGCGCCGACGCATCCAGCTGGGCCTGTGTCGTGGCCGACTTCTTCAGGCCCGCCGAAGCGCTACTGGCCGCAGCGCCCGTCGCGTTGACTCGGGGCAACCACGAAGACTGCACGCATCCAGGGGGTGCCGGCGACGCGTGGTTCCGCTACCTCGCCGACGAACTCCGTGACGGATCGTGCAGCCGTTTCCCTGCGCCCGAGACGATCCGCGCCGGCACCCTGAACCTCGTCTCCGTGGACTCGTCGTACGCCGACCCGACCGACAGCGGAGACACGACGCAGGTGAACACCTACGCCCAACAATTCGACATGGTGAACCAGGCTGCGCAGCACCGTTCTTCCGAGGACTTCTTCGTGGTCACGCACAAGCCGGTCTGGATGGTGAAGGCGGCCGGTCCAACTACCAGCCACGTGGAATGGGTGACTCATGTCCTCGACGACGCCGTGGCCCACACCGCTCTGGGCCGGCTGGCGAACAATGTACGCATGGTGCTGTCGGGGCACATCCATCTCTACCAGATGCTCGATTTCAACACCGGCCGCCCGCCCCAGCTGACCGTGGGCTCCTCCGGCGGACCACTGGACCAAGGCCCGATCGACAGCAACGCCATGATTCAACAAATCGGCACGCCGTGGGAGATCGTCCATAAGTCGCTCACCCAGGAAGAGGATCCCACGGCCAATCCGCCACGACAGGCGGGAGTCTTCGGCTACGGGCAACTCCACCACAACAACGGGACCTGGGACCTGACCTTCCACAGGACGGACGGTTCGGTGCGCGGTCAGATCTGCACGTTGAGCACGAGTCTCACCAAAAAGTCGTTCAACTGCCACTGAGCGGCGCCGGTGGCACGGCTGTGGCCCCGTCCCTCGGCAGGACGGGGCCACAGCTCTACGCGGTGTGAACCGAGCGCGGGCCGATGTCCTACGAGGGACCGACCCGGGTGGTGCACGTGAACGGCTCGTCGATCCAGTAGGCGTCGTGCTGCCCGTCGTGGACGATCGGGTACCTGGTGGCCGGATCGCAGAGTCTGTCGATCTGGGTACGGTCCGCGGAACTGATGGTGAACCAATATTGGTTGGTGTCCGGGCGGACCTTCTGGCACTTGTAGAAGAACCCCTTCATGCCGGGACCGAACACGTCACTGCGGAAGTCGGCGCTCAGCTTCTTGTTGAGGTTGATGTTGACGCAGTCCGCCTTCATACCCTCGACGTTGACGGTCTGGGCCGCCTTGGTCGTATACCCCTTGGCCGTGTGGGTGCCGGACGCCGTCCAGGTCTTTGCCGGCAGGGCGATCTGCCGGGCAACCTTGGCAAGCAACGGGCTGCCTTGTGCAGTTGCCTCGATCTGTGTCGTGGAGCGGGCCTCCGCAGTGCAACCGGCTACGGAGGCAGCGGTGCCCATCGTCGCCAGCAGAAGGGGTGCGACCCGGATCCCGCGGGCCAGGGACGAGGACGTCACGTTGCTCTCCATTCCGGGTGGGCCGACGGACCGGCCACTGCCCGGGCGCCTCTTCGCACGCTAGCCGCTCGGACGAGTGGCCGGTGGGATCAGCGGCCGGTAGAAGTTCTTCGTCACCACGGTCGTAACCCGGCCGGGCGAACATGCGAGGCACGTGACGCCCACCGCCGACGGCCTGGTGGGTCACTGCACGCTCGGCATCGCCCACGAAGGGCCGCCCGGCTACGGCCACGGCGGCATGAGCGCCATGCTCCTGGACGAACTCATGGGCCGCGCCTGCGCAGCAGCCGGAACGCCCGGCCTGACCGTCTCCCTTCAGATGCGCTACCACCGCCCGGTCCCACTGGAAAAACCTCTGCGGATCCTCGTCCGCGTCACCGGCACGGACGACCGCAAGATCTTCGTGAGCGGGTCGATCACCACCCAGACAGACCCTGACGCGAACCTCGTCACGGCCGACGGGGTCTTCATTGCTCCCGACCCCCACCGCACTCGCACCCTGTTCCCGGGGCTGCAAGCCGAACGGTGACCAGCCAGGCATACGGCGTATCCCCGGTAAGAAGTCGCCGGCGGAACGGATCCGGCACACATGAAGCCGGGAAACCCCGTGAACACGTGAGAACTACGGAGCGGAGCGCATTAAGCATCGAACAGCCCCCTCGGAGTGACCTCCGAGGGGGCTGTTTCGTGCCCCGGCGACAAACGGGGGACAGCGCGTCAGGCGGCGTTCTCGGCCGCATCCGGGGAGACAGAAGGCAAGACAAGGCAGAGATGGCGGCCGTCTTCGCCCTCTTGATCAGGTTCGGAGGGCTTGGGCGTCTGTATCTCCGCCGGTGAGCCCTCGGGGAGCCGGGTGCGGTCGGCCGGTGCTTATCGCCGGCTCCTCTGCCTTCCTGGCTCCCCCGCGACCCGGCGCAGCGTTCAGTACTGCTCGGTCTCCACGAAACCCGCGTCCGCGTTGTCGTCCGCGCCGAAGGCGTCCGCGGCGGCGGTCGGGTCGAATCCGGGCGGGCTGTCCTTCAGGGCCAGGCCCAGGCCGGCCAGCTTCGCCTTGACCTCGTCGATGGACTTCGCACCGAAGTTGCGGATGTCCAGCAAGTCGGCCTCGGAGCGCGCAAGGAGCTCACCCACGGAGTGGACGCCCTCACGCTTGAGGCAGTTGTACGACCGAACGGTGAGCTCAAGCTCCTCGATCGGCAGGGCGAGATCAGCGGCGAGGGCGGCGTCCGTGGGGGACGGGCCCATGTCGATGCCCTCGGCGTCGATGTTGAGCTCGCGGGCGAGGCCGAAGAGCTCGACCAGCGTCTTGCCCGCGGAAGCCATGGCGTCACGCGGACGCATGGCCTGCTTGGTCTCGACGTCGACGATCAGCTTGTCGAAGTCAGTGCGCTGCTCGACACGGGTCGCCTCGACCTTGTACGTGACCTTCAGAACGGGCGAGTAGATGGAGTCGACCGGGATACGACCGATCTCCTGGCCCACCTGCTTGTTCTGAACGGCGGAGACGTAACCGCGACCGCGCTCGACGGTCAGCTCCATCTCCAGCTTGCCCTTGCCGTTGAGCGTGGCGAGGACGAGGTCGGGGTTGTGCACCTCGACACCGGCCGGGGGCGCGATGTCGGCAGCGGTGACCAGACCCGGACCCTGCTTGCGCAGGTACATCACGACCGGCTCGTCCTGCTCGCTGCTCACGACGAGCTGCTTGATGTTGAGGATCAGGTCGGTGACGTCCTCCTTGACGCCCGGCACGGTGGTGAACTCGTGCAGAACGCCGTCGACCCGGATGCTGGTGACAGCCGCACCGGGGATCGAGGAGAGGAGCGTACGACGCAGGGAGTTGCCGAGGGTGTAGCCGAAGCCCGGCTCCAGCGGCTCGATCACGAACCGGGAGCGGAATTCGTCGACGACCTCTTCGGTCAACGAGGGACGCTGAGCGATCAGCATGAAGTGCATCCTTCAGTCATGGGCACCCACTATTTGATGCCGTAGAGACCATGAAGAGTACGGGCGATTCGGCCTACCAAGAGGCCGAACCGCCCGACTCCACCCAACTCCGCCCGACTGCCAGCCGGCCGGCAGGCCCAGATCTTGCTGGAGTGGGGTCCGAGAATCAGCTACTCCTGCCCCGGGAGTCAGCCACCAGCACAGTTCGACTTCTTCACGGCGGCCGCTGCGCTGCCCGGGTGTCCTCAGCCGTCGTGCCTGCGGGCGATATAGACAGTGTTGGCCGCGGTCCCGCCCTGGAGCGGATTGTCGAACTCGACCACGTGCGCAGCGGTCTCCGTGAAGACCTTCGCGAGCACCGAGCCGAACTCCTCGTCCGGCGGGTCGTTCGACCACAGCGCGAACACGCCCCCGGGATGGAGCAGTTCGGCCAGAGCGGTCAGACCGGCCGGGCGGTAGAGCGCGGCATGGCCGGGGTGCAGCACATGGCGCGGTGAGTGGTCGACGTCCAGCAGGATCGCGTGGAAACGGCGGCCGGGATTGTCGGGGTCCAGACCCCGCGGGGCCGCACCGGCGCCGCGGGCCGTGCCCTCCGCAGGCACCGGACCGCCCGCCTTCGCACCGTCTGCGGGCACCGGACCGCCCGCAGCCGCGCTCCCCGCGGCCATCGCGAAGAAGTCCCCGCGCACCAGCCGGCACCGGGAGTCCGACGCCAGTCCCGCGCCCAGCGGTACGAGCCCGCGCCGGTGCCAGTCGATCACCTCGGCCAGGGCGTCGACGACGATCAGCGAGCGCACCCGCGGATCGTCCAGCGCAGTCCGGGCCGTGTAACCGAGGCCGAGTCCGCCCACGGCGACATCGAGCGGGCCGTCGGGCAGCTCCGCCAGGCCGAGCCGGGCCAGCTCGACCTCCCCCGCGGTGAAGAGGCTGGACATCAGATACTCGTCGCCGAGCTTCACCTCGTACACGTCCTCCCCCGACACCGGATCCCGCCGACGCCGCAGGCTGATCTCGCCCATGGGGGTCGCCCGCCAGTCGATCTCCTCGAAACGTGCGCTCATCCGGTGTGCTTCTCCGCGTCCTTGTCCGCTGCCGCGGGCGGGTTGGGGTGCGCCGCAGGAAGGTACCGTACGGGCCGGGGCGGGGCCCGATGCCCTGCAGAGTCCCACACGGAGCACTCCCGGCGGGCGATCGCACGGCCGGGCAGAGGGGGAAACCCCGCCGTGGCTGGGTGGGTCGGCGCTGTCACCAGCCCACCACAGACCCCAGCCCCAGGACCAAAAGCACGACTCCTGCGACCCCGAACTGCAGTCTCATGCGTTCAGGGCTCTTCCAGGGCGTCCCCCATCGGGTCCTGTAACGCGGCGCGAAGACCACGTCTGCCCGGTCCCATACCCACACGTCCACACCGCGGTAGCCGCAGGCCAGCACCAGCACCAGCACCAGCACCAGCACCAGCCGGAGCGGGCCCGGATCGAACTCCTGCTGACCTTGAACGGGGGATGTCGTCTTTCAGTGAGAGTCGTCGACGTTGCCCTGGGCGCTCCCGTTGAGATCGCCCTCACCACACCAGCGAGCACGCACTCGGGCGATCTCCTCAAGAGTTGCGCTGCAGTACTCGTGCCACCGACGCTCGTAGCCGTGCGGATATCCGAGCAAGTTGCCCAGCACACTGTTCACCGCCTCTGCTTGAACATCCGGTTCGGTGGACGAGGGCCAAGCCTCCGCGACTGCGGCGATCTCGTCCCGGGTGAAACCCGTCAGAGTGTCGAACTCCCAGTCGTCAAAGAACGGACCACTCACCGCTGCGTCCAGGCACTCCTTAATGACCTGTAGGTCCTCCACGGACGTTCGCTCAACTGCGCTCATGTCCGGATGATCTCATCCGGCTCCCTCATCGGGCTGTGGAAAGGAGGCCGGTTCCGGCGAGGCAGCCGTCGAGGACGTCGCCGCGGTACTGGAGCCGGCGTAAGCCCCGGCGGACAGCGGTGACGAGGTCCTCGGGATCGGCGAAGGCCCGAATGGCCGTGGTGGTGCGCCGCAGGATGGACCAGATGCCTTCGACGGGGTTGAGGTCGGGTGCGCAGGACGGGAGTTGGTAGACGGTGAGCCAGTCGCGGTCGGCGAGGTAGCGGCGCATGCCGGCAACGAGGTGGGTATTCAAGTTGTCCCGGACCAGCACGATCGGGCCGCCGTGGTGGTGGGCGGCCCGAATCAGGTCGCGGTAGTCGGTCCAGGCGAAGCTCTTGCGGCCGTGCGGGCGGGCATCGGTGCTCGGCCGGTGGATCAGCCGGGATGGCCGGCCCGGCTTGTAGCAGACCAGCGCGGCGACCGATATGCGGCGCCGGGAGCGTCCGCGGACCCGCACGACCGGCGTGTGGCCACGGCGGGCCCAGGTCCGGGCGATGGGCGGCGTCATCGAGAAGCCTGCCTCGTCCTCACCCCAGGGCGCGAGGGGATGAGCGCCCCGGGGCCGTTCTGGTCGATGCGCTCATTCGGCGCGTTGGCTGCTTTCAGGGCCGGCCGAGCGCACGGTACGTCCACCCCGCCGCGCGCCACCGTTCACCGTCCAGGGCGTTGCGGCCGTCGATGACGTACGGCCGCGCCGCCATGTCCCGCACTACGGCGGGGTCCAGGTCCCGGAACTCCTGCCACTCGGTGAGGTGGAGGACGACATCGGCCTCACGCAGGGCGTCCTCGGCGGAGGCCGCGTAGGCCAGGGTCGGAAACGCCTTGCGAGCGTTGTCCATGGCCTTGGGGTCGTAGACGCTGACGTTGCCACCCTGGAGCTGGATCTGCGCGGCCACGTTGAGGGCCGGGGAGTCCCGTATGTCGTCGGAGTCGGGCTTGAACGCAGCGCCCAGGACGGCGATCCGGCGGCCGAGGAAGGTGCCCCCGACTGCTTCGCGTGCCAGGTCCACGACGCGGCCGCGCCGGCGCATGTTGATGTGGTCGACCTCGCGGAGGAAGGTCAGTGCCTGGTCCACGCCCAACTCGCCTGCCCGGGCCATGAAGGCGCGGATGTCCTTGGGCAGGCACCCTCCGCCGAATCCGACGCCGGCGCGCAGGAAGCGGCCGCCGATGCGGGTGTCGTGGGACAGGGCCTCGGCGAGGAGGGTGACGTCGGCGCCGGCGGCCTCGCAGACCTCGGCCATGGCGTTGATGAAGGAGATCTTGGTGGCCAGGAAGGCGTTGGCCGAGGTCTTCACGAGCTCCGCGGTCGGGAAGTCGGTGACGACGACCGGGGTTCCGGCCGAGATGACGGGGGCGTAGACCGCGCGCAGGCGCGCCTCCGCCGTCGTCGACCGTACGCCGAAGACCAGCCGGTCCGGCCGCAGCGTGTCCTCGACGGCGAAGCCCTCCCGGAGGAACTCGGGGTTCCAGGCGAGTTCGGCGTCCTCAGGCAGCATCGCCGCCAGTCGCTCGGCGGTGCCGACCGGGACGGTGGACTTGCCGACCACGAGCGCGTTCCGCCCGGCCACAAGCGGGGCCAGGTGTTCGATGACGGCGTCGACGTAGCGCAGGTCCGCCGCATTGCCACCGGGCGACTGCGGGGTGCCGACGCAGGAGAAGTGGACTTCGCCGAATTCTGCGACTTCCTCGTACGAGGTCGTGAAGCGCAACCGTCCGGTGGCCACGTGCTTCGCCAGAAGCTCTTCCAGACCGGGTTCATAGAAAGGGACACGGCCGGATCGCAGTGCCGCGATCTTGTCCGGATCGACGTCGAGACCGAGAACCTCGTGGCCTATTTCCGCCATACAGGCGGCATGCGTGGCACCGAGATATCCGGTGCCTATGACTGTCACACGGGCAGACACTGAATCGCCTTCCGCACATGGTGCTCAGTGACCCCTTCAAGAGGTCCATGGAGAGCGGAACCATAACCCAGAGAAGGGGGCGAATCGGCCTCGCCGGCCCATGTCACGGGAACGTCACACGAGCGTGATCTAGCACGCGAAGAACATGTAACCCTCACACATCGTTCACATTTCTATTGAATAACGAACGATCTTGATGGGGGGCTTTGGGGTGTTTTTTATGATTTAGCACAAAGTAACTCCTGCTACTTTCCGGCCAGTTGGCGGCAATCAGCGTCGAGGTCGCCGACACCAGGGGTGGGGGTTGACCGGGACTGCACACGCCCGGCGGAGCAGTCGGCACAGCTGTCCGGCACAGCCGCGCGACACACGACCTCCCGTGCCTGAATCCCCCGATTCCACGGCTCAGGGAACTTGATGCTTGCATATTTGCTGGAATTGAGAGAATGGCGGAATCACGGGGTCGTCTACCCGTTCGCTATTTTCATGACCTTGGTCTGGTCGCTCTGGATCATCCGCATTCTGCTGGCTCGCCGATATAAACCGTGGAAGCGACCCTGGCAGACGACAACCTCCGTCATCATTCCCGTCGTCGACGAGCCGGAAGACCTTTTTCGTTCCGTTCTCCAGCGAATAACCGACCAGCAGCCGACCGAGGTCATCGTCGTCATCAACGGCCGACGTAATCCGGTTCTGGAGGACATCTGCACCGACATGGGTGTCGACTGGCGCTGGACGGAGACGCCCGGCAAGCGCAACGCTCTGCGCGTCGGCCTGGAGGAAGCGACCGGCGACATCGCCGTACTCGTCGACTCGGACACCATCTGGACCACCGACACGCTGACCGAGCTGGTGAAGCCGTTCCGCGATCCCGAGGTCGGCGGTGTCACCACCCGGCAGCGGATCCTCGACCCCGGGCGTTCGATACTCACCCGATGGGCCGACTGGCTGGAGAGCGTCCGCTGCCAGTACTCCATGCCCGCGATGAGCGTGGTCGGCACGGTGGGCTGCCTGCCCGGCCGGACCATCGCCTTCCGCCGGAGCATCCTGGAGAACTGCATGGAGGACTTCCTCAGCGAAAAGTTCCTCGGCGTCTTCCTGGAGGTCAGCGACGACCGGACCCTGACCAACTACACCCTCAAGGCCGGGTACAAGAGCGTCTACCAGTCCACCTCGCTGGTCTACACCGACGCCCCGCTGGAGCTGAGGAAGCTCGCGAAGCAGCAGTACCGCTGGGCGCGCGGCTCGCAGTACAACACCCTGCGGATGTTCTGGTGGATGCTGCGCCACGCGAAGATGCTCTGGCTGTTCTACATCGCCGACATCCTGGTGCCCTTCGTCCTGCTCGGCACCTTCGCGTCCTGGGCCGTCGCCGCCTGGCAGCACGACAAGCCCGGCATCTACAACCAGCTGCCACTGCCTCAGACCTCTTGGCACGCGGCGGTGTTCATCCTCGGCCTGGCCGCCGTCATGTCCCTGGTCTCCATGGCCATCCGCTTCGGCCGCCACTTCGCCTACCGGCCCAAGGACATGGCCTTCCTGCCGATCTTCATGATCATCAACACGCTGCTCCTGCTCCCGGTACGACTCCTCGGCTTCTTCCGCATGGCCCACAACGCGAGCTGGGGCACCCGCGCCGACAGCTTCGCCGGCGAACGCACCCGCAGCCCGCTCGTCGTGGTCCCCTACCTGCTGGGCGCCGCCCTGCTCTTCGGATCGGTGATGATCAGTGTCTAGGGCGGACGCACCCTCCGGCCGGGCTCACGCCAAACGTCTGCACTGGTGGAACCGCGGCAGTGGTGTCCGGCTGCGACTGTGGATGACAGCCAACGTCGTCGTACTGTCGCTGCTCAGCTACGGCGTCTACATCCTCGCCAACTCCAGCTCCGAACCGGTCTACCAGGGCCTCGGCGTCCCCGCGGCCAAGCCCGGCATCAAGGACCGGCTCACGTCCGGCGCGTCCACCGCCCGCACCACCGTCCCGAAGAAAGGTTCCTTCACCGCTCCCGAAGGCACATACTTCGGGATCAGCAGCACCCAGATCCCCTGGTCGTCCAAGAAGACCGACACCCTGGCTGCGGCGGCCGGGCAGCGGCCGACCATGTCCGAGTACTTCGTCAACTGGAACGAGGACTTCGACCCCGCGGCCGTCGACGCCTCCTACCGGCAGGGCATGCTCCCGGTGGTCTCCTGGCAGCCCTGGGCCGGGCGAAAGCACAGCACCGACCAGCCGAAGTACGCCCTCGCGAAGATCGCCGGCGGCACGTACGACGCGTACGTCACGAAATTCGCGAAAGCCGTCGCCGACCACCAGTGGCCCGTGGTGATCCGCTTCGCGCACGAGATGAACGGCGCCTGGTACCCCTGGTCGGAGCAGCGCAGCGGCAACCACAAGGGCGACTACGTGAAAGCCTGGCGGCACGTCCACGACCTCTTCGAGCAGGCCGGCGCCGACAACGTCATCTGGTTGTGGAGCCCCAACATCCTGCGCCCGGTGCCCCAGGTGAGCCTGGCCGAGCTGTACCCCGGCGACGACTACACCGACTGGATCGGCATGGTCGGCTACGCCGTACACGAGAAGACCGCGGCCGCCGTCTTCAACCCGACGCTGAAGAAGCTGCGCAAGCTCACCGACCGCCCCATCGTCATCACCGAGGCCGGCGCCCAGCCCAGCGCGTCGAAGGCGGCGTGGATCAGTGACTTCTTCACATGGCTCGGGAAGAGCAAGCAGGACGACATCATCGGCTTCATCTGGTTCGAACGCGACCGGCAGCAGGGCGGCGGCGCGGACTGGCGCTTCACCGAGAACGCGGCGACGCGCAAGGCGTTCCGGCGCGGGCTCGCGGACATCGACCTGACCGGGTCGGCGGACTTGTCGACGTCGGGGACGCCGCCGGCCTCCGCCGCCACTACGACGACCGGCTGATCCTCGCCGGCCGTACAGTGGCCGGCCCGCCCGCGAAGGCGCGGGTGGTCCCCGGGGTCCGGGTGAACCTCCAGTCCTGGTGGCCGCCGTCGGCACGGCTGCGCTCGAACCACACGAAGCCGATCGCCTCCGGGTGCGCGGCGAATCACCGGAAGAAGGCCGCCGTCCAGGCGGCCTTCTTCCGGCCCGGCCGGGCCGCGGTCTCCCCGATCACCACCGGGCGACCGGACAGCCCCGCGCAGCCGGGCGAGTGTCGCGTCGAACACCGCACCCGCTGTGGACTCGTCGTCCTGATAACCCGTCATCCCCATCAGGTCGACGTACGCATCCCTGGGATACAGCGCCCGCAGTGACACCGTAGGCGCGTCCCGCACCACGTTCGGACTCCACAGCCAGACGACGTTGCTCGCTCCGACGCGTGCGAAGAGGTCGTGGACGTGCCGCCAGGCTTTCACGTAGTCGCCCCCGTGGTTGCCGTTGCGCGCGACCGCGCTGATGAACGGGAGCCACTCACAGAGCTTGGCCGAGCGGGTGGGGACGGGCACGCCCTGATCGACCTTGCCGAGCAGCTCGCGGCGCTAGGTGTCGCACTCCTACCAGGTCTTGCCGTAGGCGAACTTGCGGGCTCGTATGCCGTCCGGCTGGAGCCCCAGGCCAAACTCGTTCCGCGGACCTGGATTCTGCGGTCTCGTCTCCGTGTGGAGGATGCCGACCGGAGCACATAGGACCCTCAAGTTCCCCTCAGGAAATCGATCATGTGATTGTCGCGTGCATGCTCTCTACATAGTGTCCAAGTTCTTGATCGCCACGGGGGCGGTCCACCGGAAGGTGTCACATGGGCATCAGTTCAGGGCGCGCTGCGACCGGCGCTGCCACTGCATTGCTTCTCTGCTTCATGACTGCGGGTACCGCTGTCGCTACGGAAGTTCCGTCCGACGACACGGCGACATCCGCTGACCAGACGACGGACATCAACGACCGTCAGGGGTGGGAGGACGAGACCGAACAGCCGCTACTGGAGAAGACGCCCTACTACTGCGACGGCCCCTACTCCTGGTACAGCATTACGTCGAAGAAGGCCTACCACATACCGTCATGGTGGAACGGGACCAAGTTCAAGGACGGTCCTGGAGGCACCATGACCGTGTCGGTCACCAAGAGCGGCACGATCGGCACGGAGGTGACCGGCTCCATCGAATGGGACTCAAACGCCATCATCGCCAAGGCCAAGGCCCAGGTCAGCATCAAGGTCACCGGAAGCGTGACGGTCAGCACCGGACACAACTACTCCCACAACATCAGCCGCGGCAAGTACGGACACTTGCAGTACGGCTCATGGGGGTACAAGGTCACCTGGAAGAAATACCGACGCGTCGGATCCTGCGGAGTTGAGGAAGTGGGCAAGGGAACCGCGACACTTCCGACGTCAGAGACTGGATGGAAGTACTCGGAAACCTCGTCATGACCTCTTCGAACCCACGGGCCTTGCTCGCCGCGTGCACCGTGGCGGCGTCGGTATTCCTACTCGCCTCGTGCACCTCCGGCAGCGGTGAGGGTAGGGCCGTCGGCGCTACGGCGTCGCCGTCCGCGCCGAGCGAGTCCCACACCGCGACCGGACCGTCCGAGAAGAAGCTCACCGAGCAGGCCCAGGCGGCCCTGGCCGCCGTCCACAGCGGGAAGATGGTCGAGGCCGGAGCGGAACGCGTGACCGACGGCATCCACACCGAGCCCACCCTGAGCGAGGGCAAGACCTACAGGCTCAACCTGGTGTGCGTCGGCAGCGGCAGCGCGCAGTTGGCACTCGCACCGGCGAGCACCGGCACAGAGACCAAGGTGCCGTGCGATCAGTCAGTGGTCCAGCAGCGGATCACGGTGCACAAGCCGGTACGCATCGACGTCGACGGCATCAAGGGATCGACCGGCGTGATCGCCTGGCAGATAGACGCAATCTGATCCGGGCATACAGGAGTGCCCGAAGCCGCAGGTGACCAGCAGGGCGCCCCACCCTCTCTCCTGAAGCGGGTGTCGCAGGTTCGCATCCTGCCGGGGCACAAGCGAAAGGCCCCTAGGAGGCGCCGATCATGGCCCGGGGCCACTGACAGCCACGTTTGACATCAACGAGCACGGTCACCGACGACCGGGCGCTTTCCGAGCAGCCGGTCCACGTGACTCATGGCCTCGCGCTGGGAGTCCCGCACGCCGTGCGTGTACACGTCCATGGTGATGCCGATCTGAGAGTGGCCGAGGATCTCCATCACGACGCGGGGCGCGACTCCGGCCGCCATGAGCAGGGTGGCGGTGCCGGCAGGCTGCCGTGCCCCAGCCCGTCGGCCTCACGTGACCTCGGTCCATGGACCGGTGGTCTCGTCTTTGGGAATCCAGAGCAGCGGCTGTCTCGTGCGGCACGGCTCGTCCGCTCCCTCTTCCCATGGGAACCGCCCGGCCTTGTCCGGCCAGAACAGCTGCGTGATGGGCAGTGGCGGGGTCTGGTAGAAGTCGATGCCTGCGCCGAAGAAGTCGCGGTACCAGCTGGGGTGCACGGGCCGGACGGCCACGCTGTAGCCGTTGAGGACGTCTTCACGCCTCTGGTCGGGCTCGAGTGGGTTGCCGTCCCGTATCGCGGCCCCAGCGGCGTTCGCCACGCGCATCGCGGTCTGCGACGGCAGGCCGAACACGCTTACCTCGGGGCTACGCAGTGTGTGCCACAGACCGATTGAGTAGCCCCAATCGCCAGGGGCATCACCGCCGGCCACGCCCATGACGTGCCAGCCGAAGTCCTCGACACTCTTGGCTGTGCGGCTGTCGCGTTCCTCCCACACGGGGCCGCCCCATTCCGTCGGGGCACAGAGGAGGCAGAAGCAAGGGGCGTCGTCCATCCGAGGAGAGTAGATCTGCTCGCACACGGGTCCGTCTCCAGGGGGAGCCGTACAGCAGCGCAGTACCGCAACCGCCCCGTCCATCGGAACGTCGCCCATGGTGTAGACGTGGGGCGGCCAGGGCGTCCAGTGCTCACTACGTCGCAGCGGTCACGCGCGCAGGCAATGACGTCGCTGTGGGGGAGCACATCGGGAAAACCGCCTTACCCCTGGACGAGAGGTGCGGCGGGGGCGGTGGCGCCGAGCGCGGTGCTCTGCAGCGCCGTGATGCGCTCGATCACGAGCACCACCAGCACGGCAGCCGCGATCACGAGCACCTCCGCCACCACGAGGAAGGCCATCGACCCCGGGGCAACCCGGGCCGCCGCCACGAGCACGAGCGCGTGCGTGATCCACGCTGCCCACCAGAGGTTCACCAGTGTCGTGTCCCGCTTCTCCTCCCACGACGCGGAGCTCGCGCGCCCGATGTCAAGGACCAACTGGCGCGGGACGAAGAAGTTGACCACAGGTATGAACCACGCGCCGATCGTCCAGCCCCGGGTCGGGACCGAGGCCTGGGGGGACAGCTCCTGGGCGTTGCGCCGGGACTGGACGAGCCACACGAGGAACAGCACGATCGCGAGAGTCATCAGATAGACGAAGATCATCGAGGCGAAGCCCGACTTGTGCAGGGACGCATCCGTGCGATGCAGGTAGCGGTCCCGGACTGCCGCCGCGCGGAACACGTCCGCCACGGCGGCCGCCGTTATCGCCGCCTGCGCGGAGCGGGCGAGGATCCAGGGAGCCTTGCGGACCGTACTCGTCATCGTCTTCGGCCTGTCTCGGAGGCGTGCGCGGCCGCAGCGGAAGCTGGGGCGGAGTGATCATAAGGTCTGGTCGGATCAAATGCTCTGTGCCTGATCATGCGGGGCACCACAGGGAACCCCGGTGGCGAACGGGCACCGCGCAGCGCAACGGCCCCCTGACCACTTGGCCTGGTCAGGGGGCCGTCAACCTGCGCAGTGGGTGTGGGATTTGAACCCACGGTGGAGGCGTAGGCACGCGGTCAACAACGGCGGCGGGGCGAAGACCGTGCCTGGCGCCCGTACGTGTGGATCAGGCCGCCAGTACCTTCTGCTTGGCCTGCTGGAACTCCGCCTCGGTGATCGCGCCCTTGTTCTTGAGGTCGGCCAGCTTCGCCAGCTCGTCCGCGTGGCCCGTACCTCCGGCGGTCTCCTTGATGTAGCTGTCGAACGAGGCCTTCTGCGCCATGGCATGCTCCTGCTCGCGCTTGCCCATGTCGCGTCCCCGGGCGATCAGGTACACGAAGATGCCGAGGAACGGCAGGAGGATGACGAAGAAGAGCCATCCGGTCTTCCCCCAGCCACCCATCGAGTCATCCCGGAAGATGTCGCCGATGACGCGGAACAGCAGGAACAGCCACAGGACCCACATGAAGATCCACAGCATCGTCCAGAACGCGCCCAGGAGTGGGTAGTCGTACGCCAGGATCAGGTTTTCACTCATCGTTGTCCTCCTGCCCTAGTCGCGCCTCGCGACGCGACAGACATTTCCTGCCCCCTTGCCGGCCTACCAGCGCCGTGTCAGGCCGCCTGGTACGCCTCCGCGATATGACCCGCGGCCGACACGATCCGGGCGCTGCCCACCACGGGCGCGACCGCGACGAGTGTCCCCTGCACCTTTTCCAGCGGGACGCCGATCGCACCGGCCGCTCCGACGTTGAGGAGGTAGGAGGCGGGTGCGGCGTCCATCGCCACGAGCGCGGCGATACGCAGGAGCAGATAGGTCTCCTCGTCCAGACCCGACCTCTCGAAGGTGTCGGTCGTCATGTGGACCAGGGTCTCGAACACTGGCGCGTTGCCCTCGGCGAGCGCACCCAGGTTCTGTTCAGGGGTCCTGTTCTCGGTCATCGATGGTTCTCCCTGTCGCGTGGTGCCGACGCCGTGTCAGGCGACTTCGGCGAAGACCCGGCCGGTGCGGAGAAGCGGAAGGGAGGGTCTGGCGTCCGGCCGTAGCGGATGGGCACGAACTCCCGCAGCCGGTCGTCCGACTCGGCCTCGATGATGTCCAACGGGCCGGGTAGACGATTCGTCTGCGGCTGGCACTCCGAGGGCTCCTGCTGACCTGGTCGCCGCCATGCCACCTCCTGGACGACGCGGCCCGGGAACGCGCGCCCTGTCCGGGCCCTGTTCCCGGCCTCCCTACACCGTTCCACACTCTGATCCGGCAGGCATCTCGGCCACCTGGATCGCCGACGTCACCGCCCATCGGGGCAGGTGGTGGTCCCCTGCCCCCTCCCGCCCGGAACCGCTCCACCCACCTCACGTCCGCCAATCAGTTGATCTCCATGGCGGGTCGCGGATCCATCCCGCGGGACCGCTGGGACCGCTGGGACCATTCGCCCATGGCACCCAGGACAGGCACTGCTGAGAGTTCGGCAACGGCGCGCATCGTCCTGGTGGCGCTGGCTGCCGGACAGTTCCTGATGGCGCTCGACAGCTCGGTCATGAACGTCTCGATCGCGACGGTCGCCGAAGACGTGGGTACGACGGTGACGGGTATCCAAGGCGCCATCACGGCCTACACCCTCGTCATGGCGATGTTCATGATCCCCGGCGGCAAGGTGGGGGCGCTGATCGGCCGCAAACGCGCGTTCATGATCGGCTGCTTCATCTACGGCTGCGGCTCTTTGACCACGGCGCTCGCGCCGAACCTGCCCGTGCTGCTGCTCGGCTGGTCGTTCCTGGAGGGGATCGGCGCGGCACTCATCCTGCCCGCGATCGTGGCGCTCGTGGCGAGCAACTTCGCCACGGAACGCCGTCCCGCCGCCTACGGTCTCGTCACGGCCGCAGGGGCCGTGGCGATCGCGGTGGGGCCGCTCATCGGGGGTGTCGCGACGACGTACTTCTCCTGGCGGTGGGTCTTCGCCGGTGAGGTCGTGATGGTGTTCGGCATCCTGGTGCTCGCCCGCCGCATCGCTGACGCGCCGGTCGGCGAACGCCCGCGCATCGATCTCGTCGGCACCGTGCTGTCCGCGCTGGGGCTCGGCATCTTCGTCTACGGCGTACTCCGCTCGGACGAATGGGGCTGGTTCCAGCCGAAGCCCGACGCGCCCTCGTGGCTCGGGGTCTCGCTGGTCGTGTGGCTCATGCTGGCCGGTCTGCTTCTGGTCTGGCTCTTCCTCTCCTGGGAGACCCACATGGTGAAGCGGCGCAAGGAACCACTCATCGACCCGGCCATGCTGCACAACAGGCAGCTCAGCGGCGGACTGACGATGTTCTTCTTCCAGTACCTCGTTCAGATGGGCGTGTTCTTCGTCGTACCGCTCTATCTGTCGGTGGCCCTGGGCCTGTCCGCGCTCATGACCGGCGCCCGCATCCTGCCGCTCTCCGTGACGCTGATGGCGGCCGCCGTCCTGATCCCCCGCTTCCTCCCGGACGTCTCGCCGCGGCGGGTGGTGCGGCTCGGGATCCTCTCACTGCTCGCGGGCGCGGTGGCGCTGATGGCCGCGCTCGACGTGAACGCCGGTGCGGAAATCGTCACCATCCCCCTTCTGTTGATCGGGCTCGGCATGGGCGCGCTGGCGTCCCAGCTCGGGTCGGTCACCGTGTCCGCGGTGCCTGAATCACAGAGCGCGGAAGTCGGCGGCGTCCAGAACGCCGTCACCAACCTCGGCGCCTCGATCGGTACGGCACTCGCCGGGTCGATCATGATCGCCGCGCTGACGACCTCCTTCCTCACCAGCGTGGACGAGAATCCGGCGATCCCGGCCGAGGTCAAGAGCCAGGCGGCTGTCGAACTCCAAAGCGGCGTACCGTTCTTGTCGGACGCCCAGCTCAAGTCCGCCCTCGACGAGGCCGGTACGAGCACCGAGGTGACTCAAGCGGCACTCGACGTGAACGCCGAGGCCAGGATCGACGGTCTGCGCGCCGCACTCGCCATCCTCGCCTTCACCGCTCTCCTCGCGATGTTCTTCACTTCACGGATCCCGAACACCCAGCCCCGTTCGACGGGGCCATAGCGCCGGCCGGCCTCACTTCTTCGCCTTGGAAACCAGCTTGCGGAGAGGATCGTCGGGGTCGGGCGGGATCTTGTCCCAGGGCGTGGCCTTGGGGGCATCCCAGACCGGCCGCAGAGACAGATACGTCACGGCGCTGATGAGGTCACCGTTGTGGGTGCCGCCGAGAGTGGTGGTCTTCTCCTCAAGTGGCAGCGCGGTCTCCGGGTCGATGACGACGCGGCTGCGCACGTCGTCGAGGTCGTATTCGATGGCCACCCCGGCTCGCCCGGCGCTGTCGTGCACGGGACCGACGAGGCGGAGATAGGGAAGTCCGGCGAGTACGTCGTAGAGCGCTGAACGCAGTTCGGGGCTCGCCGGGGCCGTGAGCAGGGTGACGATGCCGTTGAAGACCGCCTCCTGCTCGGGCGTGTCCGGGGTACCGCTGTAGAGATACGCCTTGAGGGCGCGCGGTTCGGTCGGCAGCCTGCGGAGGTCGTCCCACGTGACCTGCTGGCCGGCGACCTGCCATGACATCTGCGCGTTGGGCTCCTTCCCCGCCGGAGTCATCGCGTACTGCCCGTTCCAGGCCCGGCTGATCATTCCCGACCGGCTGAACCAGACCGTGCTCGTGGCAGCGCCGCTCCGGGCCCCGACCACCTTCACGGGCGATCCCCAGCCTGTGGCCGTGCGGTCCTCGCCGTAGATCATCTTCCGGCGCACTTTCCAGTAGGGGGCATCAGTGGTGCGCGCGTCAGCGGCGGTGCTCGCGACCTCGTGCAGGAAGGACGCCGCGTCCGCACTGGCCGCGGGCCGTGTTCCACCGAAGGGGATCGTCGGAACGGCGACCGCTCCGGCGACGACGGCCGCGACGGCGGCGGAGAGCAGGATGCGGCTGCGGCGCGTCCGGCCGAACCGCCGCCGGGGCCGACCGGCGTCCAGGCGCGCGTCCGCGCTGTCGGTGGCGGCGGCCAGGCGCACCGCGGCCAGTGCGGCATCGACCACCGCGGCGTCGGGCGGGGCGACTTCACCGGCGGCGATCAGGGCGTCCACGCCGGGGAAGTCGAGAACCTCGTGCTCGTTCATGCCAAGTCTCCTGTCGAACGGAGTACGCGGGAGGGCGTGGAAGGTGTGGAAGGTAAGGACGGTGAGGAGGGCAAGGAGCGTGAGGAGGGCAAGGAGCGTGAGGAGTGCGAGGAGGGTGAGGACCGCGAGGCGGACAGGGCGATGCGTGAGTCCTGTCCTGAGCCGGGATCGAGACCGGGACCGGGACCAGGTTCGAGTGCCTCGCGCAATCGGTTGCGGGCCCGGTGCAGCCGGGAGCGCGCCGTGCCCGGGGGTATTCCGAGCACGATGGCGGCCTCGGTCGGGGTGAGCTGCTCCCAGGCGACGAGCAGCATCAGCTCGCGCTCCACGTGCGGGAGCCCGGCCAGCGTGCGCCGTACCAGCGGGGCGAGCGCGGCGGCGTCGAGCCGCTGGTCCACCGCGTGCCACGGGTCGGTCTCCGCCGCCCCACGCCCGGACAGTTCCGGCTCCGCCTCTGGCCGCTCGCGTGCGGTGTGCCGCCAGTGCGCGGCCAGGACGTTTCTGGCCACGCCGAACAGCCAGGTGCGTACGGTGCCGCGGGCGCTGTCGAAGGTCCGGCGGCTCGCGTAGGCCTGGAGCCAGACCTCGGAAAGCAGATCGTCGGCCACGGCGGGCGCCCGGCGCACCAGATATCCGTGGAGCGCCACCGAATGGCGGGCGACCAGCCCTTCGAACGCCGCCGGGTCGCGCGCCGAGCGGGCTAACAGATCGCCCTCGTCCGGCACCTCGCCGTCCGACTCCGGTTGCCGTTCCGATTCCTGTTTCATGAGACCCCTTCCGCAACCGCGCCACACGGTCACACCCTCTACTTGTCAGCCCAGGAACCAAGCGTTCGCGGCATCTCCGCCAAGGCTTGACGTCTGGCTCTGGCCCGGACGTCGTGGCTTACTGACTGCCATGGCGGACCGTTTCCCTGAGATCACCTCCGTGGAGGAGTTCATCCGGCTGCGGGAGAGTGCGGACCCGGCGGAGTACAACCGCTCGGCGTGGGCGACCTTGCCGCTGCCAGTCTGGTGGGAGCTGGTGCGCAGCCATCCCGGCATGCGTTTCTGGGCCGCGCACAACCGAACGGCGCCGCCGGAGATTCTGGCCGAGCTGATCAAGGATTCCGACTGGCGAGTCCGGGACCGGGTGGCCGGCAAGCGCAACTGCCCGCCCGAGCTGCTGGAACAGCTGGCCGACGATCCGCATGACGCCGTGCGGAGGATCGTCGCGGGCCATCCGCACTCGCCGCGGTCGACAGTCGCGCGTCTGGTTGATGACCCGTGGCCGGTCATCGCGCGGGAAGCCCGCGCCCGGCTGGCCAACTGGCCGTCCACGGAGGCGTCCGAGCCTTCCTGACGCGGCCGCCCACTCCTTCGGGAAACGAAACGACGAGGCGCCGGCCTGCTTTGGGCCTTCGCCCGTGAAGGTGGGTGACCTGCCGCGCAGCGGAGTGCCCCCCTCTTCACAGCTGTCACAGCCTGCCATTAAGGTTTCGGCGCTGCCGTCCGGACGCATATGACGCTGTCCGTTTACCTCGGGGGAGGGGCCCGGCAGCCATCGATTCACTTGTGGGGGCACCTTGAACACGCGTACGCGTCGCAGATCCGCGGCGCTCACCACCGTCGCCGCGCTCGCGGCCGGGCTCGTCGCCGCGCTTCCGGGGCCGGCGACGGCCGCCTCCAGCGGCTGGCCCGCGACCGACGGGAAGCTGCTGTACACCGTCGGTAGCTGGATGAACCTCACCAACACCGACGGGTCCTCGCGGAACTCGTTCAGCGCGTCCGGCAACCAGGGCGCCTGGTCCGCCGACGGCAGCCAGATCGTGTTCGTGAACGGCAGCGAGATCCGCACGTCATGGGCCGACTCGGAGATCACCGGCAACGACACCGCCATGCCGTCGGGCAGCGGCTGGCAGCCGGCCGACCCGACCTTCTGGTACGGCGGCGGGGACGTCGTCTTCACGGCCGGTGGCCGGCTGCGGCTGGCCGCGGCCGACGGCAGCCGCACGCCCAAGGCCCTGTTCGGCACCGATGTCGACGGCTGCGACTCGCAGCCCAGCGGCGCGGTGAACGGCATGCTCGCCTTCGTCCGCACGGGCACGAGCTGCGGTACCGCGGGCGCCCCGGCCGTCTGGGTCTACAACGGCGTATCCGGGGCGTTCACCAAGCTGGCCGGCGGCGCGAGCGAGCCGAGCGTCTCGCCCGACGGCCGGTCGGTCGCCTTCACCCGGTCCGTCGACGGTCACAAGCAGCTCTTCTCGGTCAGGACCGACGGCACCGGGCTGACCCAGCTCACCACGGACGCGACCGACCACAACCGTCCCGCCTGGTCCCCGCAGGGCAACCGGATCGCGTACGACATCTACTTCAACGGCAGCGCGGACACCGGCCCCAGCGGCCCGCAGGTCTGGCTCCACGACCTCGGCACGGGCACCGAGACACAGGTCCCCATGGCCGACGGCACCAACGTGGCCTGGCAGCCGGTCCGGGACAACGCGATCTCCCGGGTCTACGGCTCCGACACGTACGACACCAACATCGCCGCGTCCAAGTGGACCTGGAACACGGTCGGCACGAGCACCCCCGGGCTGACGACCGCCAAGGCGGCCGTGCTCATCAGCAAGTCCGACTCCGCGTACGCCACCACCGCGGCCTCGCTGGCCGGCAAGAAGCGGGGGCCGGTGCTGATGACCTCCGGCACGGGCCTGGACTCCTCGGTGCAGACGGAGCTCAAGCGCATGCTGCCGAAGGGCAAGACCGTCTATCTGGTCGGCGGCACCAAGATCCTGAGCAGCGCGGTGGCGTCCAAGGTGACCTCGCTCGGTTACGTGGCCAAGCGGCTGTCCGACGTCTCGCGCTACTCCACCTCGGTGGCCGTGGCCAAGGCCGTCATCGGCACGCCGACGTACGTCTTCCTGGCGACCGGCACCGACTACCACAACGCCCTCGCGGCAAGCTCCGCCGCCGGTTCCCTGGGTGGTTCGGGGACCGCGGTCGTACTGCTGACCGAGGGTTCGACGATGACGTCGTCGGTCTCCACGTACCTCAACAAGTACAAGCCGAGCACGACGAAGATCATCACGGTGGGCACCGACGCCGAGTCGGCGCTGGCCAAGGCGTCCAAGGCCGGCAAGATGCCGAACTGGCCCAGCTCGTACAGCTATTACCGGGTGGCCGGCGGCACTCCGCAGTCGAATGCCAGGAGCCTCGCCCAGTTCTGGTGGTCGCTGCCGTCGGATGCCGCGGTGGCCTCCGTGGGCAGCTGGCGGGGCGGTGTCTCCGCGGCGTCGGCGATGACCACCTACGGTCCGCTGCTGTGGACCGACCCCACCTCGCTGCCGTACGACACCAAGCGGTACCTGATGTGGATGTCGTCGAGCCTCCACCACGTGGCCGTCTTCGGCGGCACGGGATCGGTCGACGCGTCCCTCATCCCCAAGATCGGCGCGGCCATCGGTGTGGGCACCCACTACACCTACACGCCGTACTACAAGGGCGCGGCACCGCAGACCACGACTGCTCAGCCGCTGTCCAACGGCACCCTGTCCGCCCCGAGCCCGAACCTCGCGCCCCTGCGGGTGACGACCACGAAGTAGTCCATACGTACGCCACGGCGGGCGCGTCCGGCAGCTTGCCGGACGCGCCCGCCGTGGCGTGATGGTCAGCCGGCCGTCAGGAGGACCTGGTGCCCGCGCGCCGGCGTACGGCCAGGATCAGGAGGGCGCCGAGTGCCGCGGCGGCGGCTGCGGCGGCGGTGAGGAGCGGGGTGCCGTTCGAGCCCGTGCTCGCCAGGTTGCCGCCTGTGGAGCTGCCGGTGGAGCTGCTGCTGGAACCGCCCGTGGAACCGCCGGTCGAGGTGCCCGTCGAGGTGGAGCCCGACGTGCCCGTGCCGCCGGCGGACTGCGGCTGGGGGTCGTTGTCGTCGCCGCCCGTGTCGGAGCCGCCGGTTGCCGAGCCGCCGCCGGTGGTAGTGCCTCCCGAGCCGGACTGGCCGGGTACGTCGATGGTGAGGGCGGCCGTGTCGTTGGCCGCGTTCTTGTCGAACGCCGGGTGGATGTCGTAGACGGAGGTCGCCCTCACCTCGCCCTTGGTGTCCTGCACGGTGCTCTTGAGCTTGAGCGTGAAGGAGTAGGTGAGCGACTGGCCGACCTCGATGGTGTGGTCGGCGGGCGAGCACACGTAGCGGGGCTTGCCCGGTTCCGACGGGCCGGTCGGGCCGTCGATGCCGAACGGCTCGCAGTCCTTGGGAACTTCGGTGGCGACGGTGCCGGGCGGGATCTGCACCATGAGTGCCGTCTGGTCGTCGCTCTCCTGGTTCTGGATCCAGCCGGGGCCGTCGTTGCGCAGCGTCGCCTTCATCGTCACGGTGCTGCCGGGCTCCGCCTCGGCCTCGTCACCGACGGCCACGAGGTCCGCCGAGCTGTCCGCGGTCAGGGCCAGCCGCTTGTAGCTGTCGCCGTACCCCTCAATGGGGGTCTCACCGGTTGGCCCGGTGCCGTACTCGACGGCCTCCATCAGCGCCTTGGGCAGCGCCTTGAACCGTACGGGCGTGGTGACGGAGGCGCCGGGTTCGATGACCGTGTCGAGTTCGCACAGCGCCTGTCTCACCTGGTTCTCGATGGTCGAGTAGGTGCAGCCCTCGACGGTCTCAGGGAAGTCGAGGCCACGGGTCAGGCGGATACGGAAGGTGACGCCGTCCACCGCCGCCGTGCCCTTGTTGGTGAGGGTGACGGACTGGTCGTACGTCTCGCCGGGCTGGGGAGTGGCGCGCGGCAGCGTCGAGATCACCAGCTCGGGCGTGCCCTCCTCGGCGTGCGCCACGGGGGCGACGGCCACGGGGACGACGGCGGCGATCGCGGCGGCGGCCACGAGGGCTGCCGAGGGGCGGAGATGCTGACGCACGGTTGGTCTCCTCGTCGGGGTCGGTCAGGGGTCGGGACGGTGACCGGGTGGCCGTTGGCCACCCGGTCATGTCCTGGACACTTGGAGGGCCCCTGGGGTTGTAGCGATCCGGGATCCGAGGTGCCTCTCGCCCGGGCCCCGGTCAGCTCGGGGAGCTGCCCCCCGTAGTCGCGCGCTGGCGCTGGTCGGACCACTGGCGGAGTTCCTCGGCTCCTACGTTCTCGACGGCGGCGAGGAGGGTCTGGCGGGCCTCTTCGTCGCGGGCCGAGTCGGGGAGCAGCTGGTAACGGTTGATGGCTCTGCGCAGTCCCTCCCGGGACTGGGCCGCCAGAACGTAGCGGGGGCCGTGGCCGAACACCTGACGGAAGCCCGTGAAGAACAGGGCTCCCCCGGCTATGAGGGCCGTCAGCCACGCCGGAGCGCCCAGGCCCGCCGCCACCACCGTGCACGAGGACGTGGTCAGGGCTCCCAGCTCGGACAGGCGGTACCACCGTCGGGCCGAGTCACGCACCTGCTCGTAGAAGGCCAGGTCGCCCAGGGCCAGGGCGAGGAGCGGGTCCGGTGCGGAGGTCCAGCGCTCGGTCTCGCGCGATGGTGCCGGTGCCGGTGCCTGCGTCGGTGTCGGAGTCGGTGTCAGGGGCTGTCTGCGGCGCATGCGCACATCGTGTCCTGGGAAAGCCCGGGACGGAACAGGCCGCTATCGTCCAGCCATGCGGCCGACGAGCGCTGAACGCACATACGAGCGACCGAAGTTCACGAGCGCCGCACGTCATGTCGTACGACGTCCCCTGCTGATGCTCTGGCTGGTGGCTGTCGCCGTCGGCGTCACCGTCCTGCGGAGCCGGATTCCCGAGCCCTGGTCGGGGCTGGCCCTGCTGCCCGCCATGCCCCTTGGCGTGTGGTCCATCTCGCGCAGCTATTACGGGACGCGGCGGCAGCCGCCCACGAAGGGGACTTCCCAGTAACGGCCATGGACCCCAGGTGGACTCCCCGCTCCTCGGCCGGCTCGCCCGGGGCCGCGCCAACGCCGGGACAGCGGAAGGCCTGTTCGTCTCGGAGAAGGCCGTCGCCAAGCTCATCGCGACATCTTCACCAAGCCGGGCCTTCCGCCGTCCGACACCGACAACCGGCGCGCCCTCGCGGTCCTCGCCCGTCTGGACCGCCAGGGCCTGTCTCAGCGGCCGGACATCACGCTCACCACATCACCGGGAGTCTCTCCGGGATGCGCTTCATGAAGCCCGTCCGCCAGACCAACTGCTCGATCGGGACCGCCAGTTGGATGCCGGGCATCCGCTCCAGCAGCACCTCCAGCGCCGTCTCCGCGTGCCGCTTCCCCAGGGCCGTCGCCGGGCAGTAGTGGCGGCCACCGCCGAAGGAGAGGTGCGCGGTGCTGTTGTCGCGGGTGAGGTCGAAGCGGTACGGGTCCGGGAACCGCGCCGGGTCGAAGTTGGCGCCCTCGACCAGCACCAGGACCAGTTCGCCCTTGCGGACCTCCACCTCGCCCAGCCGTACGTCCTCCAGGGCCAGGCGGGGCAGACCGTCGCCGATGGAGAGGTTGACCCGCAGGAGTTCGTCCACGGCGGCCGGGATGCGGGCGGTGTTCGCAGCCAACTCCCCTGCCAGCTCCGGGCGTTGGAGGAGCGACACGAGCGCCATCGCCAGGAAGCCCGAGGTCGAGATGACGCCCGCGCCGAACATCGTCACCCCCACCGTCGCGAGCATCTCGTCGGTCAGGTGGGCGTACTCCGGGTCCTCGCGCAGGGCCGCCAGCTCGGGCATCAGGCCCGTCGTCGACGGGTCGTCCAGGCGGGCGGTCATGTACGCGATGTCCCGGTCCCAGTTCAGCCTGGCGCCCGAGACCGGGCAGGCGGAGTTCATGAACGCGATGTCCAGGCTGCGCATCAGCCGGGGCGCGTCCGTCTGCGGGATGCCGAGGATGTGGCAGTGCATGGCCGCCGAGTACGGGTCCGTGAAGCCGCCGCGCAGGTCCGCGGGGGCACCCTCGGCCAGCAGGCCGTCGACCAGTTCGGCGGCGTACGACCGCATCCAGTCCGCCAGGCCCTCGCTCTTCGGGTTGAGCGCCTTGAGGACGGCCTTGCGCAGCCCCGCACCCGTGATGTTGCCCATGTTGTTGACGACCTCGGGCGGGATCGTCAGGGCGTACTGGCGTGGCACGCCGGGCGCCGAGGTGTCCTTCAGGCTGAAGCGGTCGTCCTCCAGGACCTGCTTGCACAGGTCGTACGAGGAGACCAGCCAGGCCTCGTCGCCCGCGATGGTCCGCACCCGGCGCACCGGGGCCGATGACCGCAACTCCTCGACCTCGGAAGGAAGTTGGTCGCCCCGCCACGAGAACGGGAAATCGATCAGCGTCTCAGCGGTCGTCATCGGTGACTCCTTCCGGGCCGACGGGCGTGACGATCGCGTGGCCCTGGTTGCGGGACGCGCGCAGGCCCGAACCACGCGCGTAGAGCAGCTCGGCCATCGGCAGGAGCTGGTGGTAGCAGTTGAGGGAGGACGGGACGCCCAGGATGGCCGGGGTGTCCAGGAACAGCGGGGCCTCGGCGCAGACGTACTGGAGGCAGACCTCGCGCTGCCGCGCGGTGCCCTCCCGTCCGTCGAGGACCTTCGAAGAGAGGTACGCGTCCACGAGGGAGTCGCAGGTCCGACGGAACTCCCCGTCGGTGTCGAGGAGTTCGCGAATGTGGTCGTGGATCCGCCGGTACGCCGGGTTGTCCGCGAAGTCGGACATCGCGTACGCGGCGAGCCCCTCGGCGCCGAACTCCTCGGCGGCGGCGGTCACCTTGGCGCGTACGCCCCGGAGGTTCTTGACCGCCTTGCGGCGGGCGTCGTCGGGTGCGTAGCCCAACGCCTCGTACATGTCCGCGACATGGAGGTCCGTATAGACGAAGTCGACGCGGTCGAAATGCTCGATCCCCCAGCGGGCCAGGTCGTTGATCCGGCGGGCCGAGAAGTAGCTGTTGCCCGGCGAGACGCCGATCACGGCGTGGTCGCCCGCCGCGTGGATGACCTGGCAGTGGGGGGTGTAAGGCTGAACTCTGAAGAGGCCGGAGATGGTTGGCCTGGGAGTGACGTGCCGGCTCTCGGAAACAGTTGCAGTAGTCAACTGGAGAGTGTCCTTCGCGTCGCTAGTCCCAATGGAGCCTCGTGCTCCTGGTGTGGCGACGACGCCGTGAAGTTATCGGGCGGACACGGAGAGTGTCAACGGCGGGCCATTGCGGGGTGGGTGGGGGCTGGTCGCGCAGTTCCCCGCGCCCCTTGGGTGGGTGGCGGTTGTTCTTTGACTGCGGGGCGGTGGGGGTTGCTCGCGCAGTTCCCCGCGCCCCTAAAGGCGCGGGGCTTCACCCCGCGATCCCCCGCCCGCCCTGGTTCGTTCGGGTGCGGGTGAGTGGGGGCTGGTCTGAAAGATTGCGCAGTTCCCCGCGCCCCTTTTAGGGGCGCGGGGAACTGCGCAATCTTTTGGGGGTCTGGGGGCGCAGCCCCCAGGGATGGGACGGGTAGGGGCGGCGGGGGCGAAAACCGGCGGGCGGTTGCCTCAGTACTGGTACACCCTGTCGCTGCCCGGGCCGCCCGACAGGGAGTCGGTCCCCGCGCCCCCGTGCAGCAGGTCGTCGCCGCTGTTGCCGTACAGCTTGTCGTTGCCCGTGCCGCCGTACAGGGAGTCGTTGCCGCGGCCACCCTGGAGGAGGTCGCCGCCCGCGTTGCCGTACAGCTTGTCCTTGCCGTCGTCGCCGAAGAGGGCGTTGCCGGAACTCGTGCCCGACAGGCTGTCGTTGCCCGTGCCGCCGTGGCACTCGGCGTGGCACTTCACGAGCGTGTCGTTGTCCGCGCCGCCGTACGCGCCCTCGTCGTAGACCCCGCCGCCGCCGGAGAGGTGGTCGTTGCCGTCCTGCCCGTAGAGGACGTCCACGCCGTGGCCGGTCAGGGTGTCGTTGCCCGTGCCGCCGTAGATCCTCGTGTACCCGCCGCTGGTGTCGCCGGTCGTCGCGGTGTCGTCGCCGTCGCCGAGGTCGACGATCAGGGAGTCGAGGTCGGATGCCGAGGTGTTGGGCTCGGTGACCGTGCAGACCGCCTTGGTGTCGTCGTTGGCGTCCGGGCGGACACAGCCGTCGCCGAGGGCGATCGTGACGGAGTCGTCGAAGGTGTAGATGAAGTCGGAGAGCTGGGACGCCGGGTCGAACGCGCCGAGCTTCCAGGTGATGCTCAGGTTGTTCTTCTGGCCCGCGGCCGCCGTGTAGTAGAGCTTCTGGCCCACGACATTCGCCGTCGCGCTCTTGGCCGACGCGCTCTTGGCGGTCGCGGCGTGGGCCGTCGCCGTCGGGACGGCGACCGCGGCGCACACGGCGGCGAGCGCCAGTGCCTTCGGCAAGGCGGCTACTGCTGCTGCGGTACGGCGGCTGCGGCGACTGAACATGGTTACCCCTTGGTGTGCCCTGGTGTGTTTCTGCGCGCTCGTGTGCGCTTTTTGGTCACCTCCTTCGACCCTGGCGACCGTGGGGTGGTTGTGACCCATGTCGCCCGACTTGACTCAATTCAGGGAGAGTTCACTCTCGCTTGGCTCCCCCTTGGCGCGGACACCTCCCACCGTTGGCGCCAGCGTCAGCGTCACGGCGATCGAGGCGACCGCCATCACCGTCATCGCCGTACCGGGCGAGGTCAGTTGGGCCACCCCTCCCGCCAGCGCCGCGCTCACGCCCTGCATGGTGAGCATCCCCGCCGTGTGCAACCCGAGGGCGTGGCCGCTCAGTTCGTCGGGAATCAGGGCCACCAGGCGTTCCTGCTGCATCAGGCTCGAACCGAAGCCGATGGAAGCCACCGCTACGGCGGCCGCCGCGACAGCCACGCCCGGCCGGAGCACGAACACCAGATACGGCGTCGCGAGCAGCAGCAGGAACGGGATGCCGAGGCGTGCCCGCACCCGGGGCGGCAGAAGACGGCCCGTCGTCACGTCCCCCACGAACATCCCGAACGCCGCGAAGGCGAACAGCGCGCCCGCCCGGCTCGGCGCGTACGACACGAACAGCGACTCGCAGCCGACGATCAGGCCGTTGGGGATCCAGAGGAGGAGGTAGAGGGTCCGGCGCTCGGGCGAGGAGAACAGGCGGGCGTTGGTGCGCCAGGTCGTCGCGATCGAGGGACGGCCCAAGGCGCGCGGGGCGCGGCGGGTCAGACCGAGACGGGCGACCACCGCGGCGGCCAGGTACAGCGCGGCCGCCGTGAGGAGCGTGACACGGGGCGACAGCAGCGCGACGAGGACGCCTCCCGTCCCGTACCCGGTGATCTGCGCGATGCCATTCATCATGTTGAACACCGAACGCCCGAGCAGATAGCCGCTGTTGCCGCCGTCTCCGCTGTTACCGCCGTTACCGCTATTGCCGTCCTTGGCGAGGATCTCGTTCAGCAGACCCCACAGCACCCCGCCGCCGAAGGACTGGATCAGGCCGAGGACCAGGAGCAGGGCGAAGATCGTCCAGACGGGCACGCCGGGGATCGACATCACCGCCGTACCGGCCCCGAACGCGAGCGCGATGCCCGCCACGGTCGCCCTCGGCGGCAGCCGGTCCGCCGCCGACAGCATGGTCGTCGCGCCGACGACCTGCGCCAGCGACGGGCCGAACATGCTCAGCGCGGTGAGCAGCGGCGAGCCCGTCGCCCGGTACACGAGGGTGGCGAGGGCCAGACCGCTCACCGTCGAGGCGGCGGACCTGAAGCAGGAGGAGAGGAACAGCGGGGTGAACTCCCGCGTGCGGAAGAGATCGGAATAGCTGCGCATGGGCGGAGTCTGCGAGGACGCGACGGGCGGCCGTTATTGTTTCGCGCGGGCGCGAAACCAAGGGGCGAGGGGAAGGCGGGGCGGATGGGCTGGTGGCAGGTCAACGCCGACACCCTCGCCGGCAGCCGCTTCGTCCTCTCCCCCCTCGCCGAGACCTTCGCGAGCCTGAAGCTGCTGCACGTGGGCGCCGCCACCCACCCCGGCGAGCGCACCTGGCTGAACGCCCACCTGCCCTCGTACCAAAGACGCCTGGCCGCCGATCCGGTCACCGCGCTGCTGATCCGGTCCGGCCTCGGCCGGGACTGGATCGCCGACTTCCTGACCCCGACCCCGTACGGCGACGAGTCCTTCGAGGCCGAAGTCGCCCGGGTGCGCGAGGCGAAGCCGGAGGCCGCCCGCGCCCACCTCACCCGCTCCCTGCGCGGCCCGCTCCCCGCCGACCTCGCGTGCCGCGACGACCTGCCCGAGCGCGCCGCCGGTCTCCTCACCTACATATGGGAGGAATCCGTACGCCCCTACTGGGACCGTCGGCGGCGCATCCTGGAGGCGGACGTCGTCGCCCGGACGGCGCACCTCAGTCAGGGCGGCTGGGCGGCGGCCCTGGACGCGCTGCGGCCGGGCACCCGGTGGCTCGGCGACAACCGGCTCCAGGTCAACCTGCACGAGTACCCGCCGCGCGAGATCTCCGGCGCCCAGCTCCTCTTCGTGCCCGTCACGCCGAAGGCCGGGTGGGTGAGCTGGGAGGAGCCGCACCGGTACGCCGTCGTCTACCCCTGCGCGGGCGCCCTGACCGACGTGGGCGGCGAGGCCGTCCCGGAGAGCCTCGGCGCGCTCCTCGGCCCCGCCCGCGCCGGCGTCCTCGTCCTCCTCGACTCCCCCATGTCCACGAGCCAGCTCGTCGCCGTGACCGGGCAGGCGCTGGGCTCGGTCGGGCGGCATCTGAAGGTGCTGCTGGACGCGCGGCTGGTGGAACGGCGGCGGGCGGGGCGGTCGGTGCTGTACTCGCGGACGGCGGCCGGTGAGGTGCTGGTGCGGGCCGCGCAAGGCACGTGATGCGCGCAAGACAGGTGATGCGCGTGAGGTGCGTGAGGCTCAGACGCGTGGCGCTCCCGTCACCGACATCACCAGCGAGTACAGCGACGTGGACGCCGTGATGAACAGGCGGTTGTTCTTCGGGCCGCCGAACGCGATGTTGGAGACCGTCTCGGGCACCAGCAGCCGGCCGATGAGGTCGCCGTCGGGGGCGTAGCAGTGCACGCCGTCCGCCAGAGCGGCGGCCCACAGGCGGCCCTCGTCGTCGAAGCGGATGTTGTCGAAGTGAACGTCGTCCTTGGCCTCGGCGAAGACCTTGCCGTTCGTGAGGGAGCCGTCGTCGCGGACATCGAAGACGTGGACGCGGGCGGCGCGGGAGTCGGAGACGTACAGCCGCTTCTCGTCGGGCGAGAGGATGACGCCATTGGGCCCGTCGAAGCCGTCGGCGGCGAGCGTGACCTCGCCGGTCGCCGGGTCGATCCGGTACAGGTTGCGGGCGCCGATCTCGGACTCGGCGCGGTGGCCCTCGTAGTCGCTGGTGATGCCGAAGTCCGGGTCGGAGAACCAGATCGTGCCGTCGGAGCGGACGACCGCGTCGTTCGGGCTGTTGAGCCGCTTGCCGTCGTAGCGGTCGGCGAGGACGGTGACGCTGCCGTCGGGCTCGGTGCGAGTGACGCGGCGGTTGCCCTGCTCACAGGTGACCAGGCGGCCTTGGCGGTCGAGGGTGTTGCCGTTGCTGTGACCGGCCGGGGCGCGGAAGAGGCCGGTCGTGCCGGTGGCCTCGTCCCAGCGCAGGATGCGGTCGTTCGGGATGTCGCTCCAGATCAGCTGACGCCAGGCGGGCACGTAGAGCGGGCCCTCGGCCCAGCGGCAGCCGGAGTGGAGCACCTCCAGCCTGCTGTCGCCGTTGACACAGCGGCCGGTGCGGAAGCGGTCGTCCAGGATCTCGTACAGGCCTTCGACGATGTGGCCGGACATGGTTCCCCCTCAGCAACAATGATCAGGACGTGATTCAACGTAACACGCCCACCGCCGAACGAGATATGGTCTTTCCATGAAACGAGTGGATGACATCGACCGTCAGCTGATCGCACTGCTTCAGCAGGACGCCACCCAGTCCTACGCCGTGCTGGGCAAGGCGGTCGGCCTGTCGGCGGGCGCCGCGCACGAGCGGGTGCGCAAGCTGCGTGAACAGGGGGTCATCCGGGCCACGACGGTCGACGTCGACCCCGCGGCGCTCGACCGCGGGGTCCTCGCCTTCGTGCTCGTCGACTCGAACATGTGGATGGGCGAGCGGGCCGACGCCTTCGCCGCCGTACCGGAGATCCAGGAGGCCCACGTCATCGCGGGCAGCGCCTCGCTGCTGGTGAAGGTGCGTACCGCGACGACCGAGCAGCTCCAGGACGTACTGCGCCGCCTGTACGCGATCGACGGGGTCAGCGGAACACAGGCGACGGTCGTCCTGGAGACCTTCTTCGAGCGGCCCGTGCACGCTGGTTAGCATCGCTGTATGACTACTGAGAATTCTGTACTTGACGTCGAAATCGGGGCACTCAAGGGCGGTTCGGCCGATCTCGGTCAGTACCGCGGCAAGGCCGTCCTCATCGTGAACGTGGCCTCCAAGTGCGGGCTGACCCCGCAGTACGCGGGCCTTGAGCGGCTCCAGGAGCGCTACGCCGACCAGGGCTTCACCGTCCTCGGCGTGCCCTGCAACCAGTTCCTCGGGCAGGAGCCCGGCACCTCCGAGGAGATCGCCGAGTTCTGCTCCGCCACGTACGGCGTGACCTTCCCGCTCACCGAGAAGGTCGAGGTGAACGGCGACGCGCGGCACGGGCTGTACGAGCGGCTGGTCGGCACCGAGGACGCCGAGGGCCACAGCGGGGACATCCGCTGGAACTTCGAGAAGTTCCTGATCGGCCGGGACGGCGCGGTCGTCGCCCGCTTCTCGCCGCAGACCGAGCCGGAGTCGGCCGAGGTCGTCGCGGCGGTGGAGAAGCAGCTCGCCGGTTGACCTTGCCCCTGGGGCAGGGTCGAGTCTCCATGTCACCGGGCGGAAGGTGCCCGGTGACGGAGGATGTGCTCGTGGACAAGGAACTGCTCACGATCGGTGCGTTCGCCGCGCGGGCCCGGCTCTCGCCGAAGGCTCTGCGGCTGTACGACCGGCTGGGGCTGCTGGCCCCGGCGCACGTCGACGAGGTCAGCGGTTACCGCTACTACCGCGCCGACCAGGTCGAACGCGCCCGGCTCGTCGCGCTGCTGCGGCAGCTCGACATGCCGCTCGCGCGGATCGCGGAGGTGGTGGCGGCGGAGGGTTCCGCCGCCGCCGGCCTCCTCGACGCGTACTGGGCGGACACCGAGGCGCGGTTCGCCTCGCAGCGGACGCTGGCCGAGTACCTCCGTGGACGACTGTCCGGGAGGAGTTCGGAGATGTACGGGAAGTTCGTTGTCGAGACGGTCGAGGTGCCCGAGCGCGTGGTGCTGACGGAGAAGCGGCACCTGCTCGCGGACGAGCTGCCGGTCTGGATCCCGGCCGCGCTGGGGCGGCTGGAGGAGGGCGCCCGGGAGGCCGGGGGGATCACCGGAGACCCCTTCGTCGTCTACTACGCCGAGGTCAGCAACGAGAGCGACGGGCCCGCCGAGTCGTGCGTACCGGTCGCCGACGCGGACGCCGCGCGGGTCTGGGCCGAGGGGCAGGCGCGGGCCCGGGGAATCCAGGTCCGGGTCGAGCCCGCCCAGCGGCTCGCCTACGCCCGTATCACCAAGGCCCAGGTCGCCCACCCCCAGATCCTCGCCGCGTTCGAGGCCGTCGAGGCGTGGATCACCGAACAGGGGCTGTCGTACGACGGTCCCTGCCGTGAGGTCTACTTCGCGGACTGGGACGCGGCGGGGCCGGAGGACGCGGTGTGCGATGTGGCGTTTCCGGTGAGGTGACGTCGTCGGGGCCGGTTTTCGCCCCCGCCGCCCCTACCCGTCCCATCCGTTCCTGGGGGCTGCGCCCCCAGACCCCCCTAAAAGATTGCGCAGTTCCCCGCGCCCCTAAAAGACCCCGGGGCGGGCGGGGGATCGCGGGGCGAAGCCCCGCGCCTTCAGGGGCGCGGGGAACTGCGCGACCAGCCCCCACCGGCCCGCAGCCAAAGAACAACCCCCCGGCACCCCCACCCACCGTCAGCGCAGTTCCTCCGGGCACGGTGTCCCCCGGGGGAGCTGGTAGGGCGCCGCCAGGCGGTAGGTGCCCGGCTTGGGGGCCAGGAGCTCGGTCCATTTGTCGCCCGCCGCGGTCTCCTCCGTCGGCATCAGGCAACCGTTGAGATTGTCGAACGTCTTCGGCGTGCCGTCCTCACGGTGCTTGGACGCCTCCGTCTCCTGCGGCGGCTGCACACTCTTGCCCTTGGCGTCGACGATGCTGAGCCACGGGGAGTACGGGACGCGGATGAGGATGCGCCCCGCCTTCTCCACCTCGATGGTCAGCTCACCCTGTTCCGCGCTGTCGACGACGGCGTTGGGCTCGGCGAGCTGCGCGGGGTCCGTAACCGCGAAGAGCTGCCAGTTCGCGTCGCCCCAGATCTGCCGGAGGTAAGGCATACCGCGCTGGACGAGCTGGCGTTCGCGTTCGCCGCCGTCACCGTCCGGTTCGCCCTTCGGCAGCACCACGTAGTGGACGGCCCAGCGCTGGAGCCACTCGTGGTAGTTCGCGGAGTTGAGGGTGTCGTCGTAGAAGAGCGGGTTGCGCTCCATGTCGGCCTGGCGGTTCCAGCCGCGGGCGAGGTTCACGTACGGGGCGAGGGCGGAGGCCTCCCGGTGGGAACGGGCGGGGACCACTTCCACGCGGCCCTTCTCGGCGCCCACCACCTGGAGCTGGTTGACGAGAGGGGCCAACTCGCGCGCCCAGGACGCCGCCGGAGTCGTATGCACTATGTCGTCGACCGACTTGAAGCCGATCCACCCGTTGATCCCGACGATGGCGATGACGAGGGTGTACCACTTGCGCGACTTCGGCACGGTGAAGGGCAGGGCCGCCAGCAGCGTGACGCCCCCGAACAGCATCGGGAGCCGGCTGATGTTGGTGCCGATCTGCGAGCTGATCAGCCAGACGAGGAGGACACCGAGGCCGTACACCGCCGCCGTGATCCGTACCGTCTTCCACTCCTTGGGAACCAGGGAGAAGACCAGGACCGCGTACAGGAACGGCAGGATGACCGAGTACCAGGCCATCGGCTGGGTGCCGGAGAACGGGAACAGCCAGGCCGACACGGCCACCACGAGCGTCGGCGCGATCCCGAGGGCGTACGCGCCGGGGCGGCGCTTCTGGAGGAACAGGGCCACCGCCACCAGGCCGACGAACAGCCCGGCCACCGGCGACGCGGCGGTCGCCAGCGCGGCGAGCGGCGCCGCGCACAGGGCCTTCGCCCAGCGTTTGTAGCGCCAGCGGTACGGCCAGCAGAAGACGATCGCCGTCGCACCGAGCGCGAACACGATGCCCAGGCCGTACGTCACCCGGCCCGAGATCGCGTTGCACAACAGCGCGAAGACGCCCCCGAGGGCCGGCCACAGCGGGTTCTTCACCGCCCGGCTGCGGATCAGGATCATCGTCAGCAGGCCCGCCGAGATGGTCCCGGCGATCATCATCGTCGTACGGACGCCGAGCACCGACATCAGATACGGCGACACCACGCTGTACGACACCGGGTGCATCCCGCCGTACCAGGCGAGGTTGTACGCCGAGTCCGGGTGCCGCCCCACGAACTCCGCCCACGCGTCCTGCGCGGCGAGATCCCCACCACTGTTCGCGAACGTGAAGAACCAGACGATGTGCAGTACGCCGGAGAGGGCGGTGGCGAGGGTGACGGGGTGCCGGAGGAACCGGCTCAGGCGGGTGCTGTGTGCCGCCTCGGACGCTTCGGACGCTTCGCCGCGCCCTCCCTCAGGTGTGCGGGCGCGCAGCGGTATTCGCGGGCCTGTTCCTGGGCCCGGATCGGCGTCGTCGGCGTGTGTCGGCTCCGCTGTGGCCACTGCAAGGCACTCCCACTGTCCCGTTTTCCGTCTCGTCCGGGACCCGCGGCTCGCGACCAGCCCCGATCTCGCGACGCTAGCACGCACCCCGTCGGTGGGCGCCCGGGTGGGGCGCCATCGGCGGGGTGCGGTGCGTTCTTTCGTATATGTCGTACGTCACCGGTGCGCGGGTCGGTACCTCACCGGTGCGTACGTCCGTTCCGTACGACTGTTCCTACGGCCGCTGCGTACGGTCCGTTCAGCCGACGCGGGTCAGCTTGGCGCCGAGGGCGGGCTCGGTGAGGTCCGACTGGAGCGCGACGGGGATCTTCACGGCGTGACTGGAGCCGTCGCCGACCGTCAGCTGACCGACGACCGTGCCGGCCTTGCCGCTGTGCGGAACCGCCTTGCCGTCGACCAGGCCGACCGACAGCTTGGTCTTCAGACCGGGCCAGCCGACCGCCGTCATGTTCTTGGTGGCGACGACGGGGGTCTGGCCGCCGAGCTGGTCGTCCACATAGCCGACGACCTGGCCCT
Source organism: Streptomyces sp. NBC_00775 (assembly GCF_036347135.1). Lineage (NCBI taxonomy): Bacteria > Bacillati > Actinomycetota > Actinomycetes > Kitasatosporales > Streptomycetaceae > Streptomyces > Streptomyces sp. NBC_00775. The sequence goes on along the minus strand of NZ_CP108938.1, from coordinate 6,126,567 downwards.
TCTTCACGACCGTGGCGGAGATCAGGCTCTGCTGGACCTTGTCGATCAGCTTCTGGCTGTTGGTGAGCGCCAGCTGGAGGCTGTCCCAGACCTTGCCGGTGCCGGCGTTCTGGTTCAGGACGGCTCCGTAGACCGTCTGTGTCTTGCCGTTCACCGTCTTGGTGGCGGCCCACACCAGGTTGCCGCCCGCGGGCGTCGACGAGCCGGTCTTCAGGCCGATCACGCCGACCTGCTTCACCAGCAGGTCGTTGTTGTTGTAGATGGTGCTGTCGAGGCCGGGGATCTTGGCGCTGGCCATCCCGACGATGCCGCGGAACACCTCGTCCTGCATGACGGCCTTGGCCAGCTTGAGCTGATCGGTGGCGGTGCTGACCGTCGTCTTCTCCAGACCGCTCGGGTCCGTGTACGCCGACTTCGTCATGCCGAGCTTCTTGGCCGCGGCGTTCATCTTGGCGACGAAGGTCTTGTTGTCGGAGTCCCAGCGGGCCAGCAGCCGTGCCGCGTTGTTGCCCGACGGGATCATCAGCATCTGGAGCATCTGTCGCTCCGTGAACTGCTGGCCCTTCGACATCGCCGCCGTCGACTCGTCCGGCAGCTTCGACTCGTCCTCGGCCTGCTGGTCGACGGTGATCTTCTCGCCGCCCTCGTTCCCCTTCAGCGGGTGCTCCTGAAGGATCACGTACGCCGTCATGATCTTGGCGACGCTCGCGATGGGGGCGGGCGACTGCTTGCCCTCCGTACCGAGGCTGCCGACGCCCTCGACCTCGATCGCCGACTGTCCCTGGCCCGGCCAGGGCAGGTCGAGCGTGCCGCCGTCGAAGGTGTACGTCTCGTCGGCGGTGAGCGCGAGGGCCGGGGCCGGGAGCGGGCGTACCGCCTGTACGACTGCAAAGACCACCGCGAGCAGCAGGACCAGCGGGGTCCAGATCTTGACCCGCCGCACGACCGTCCGGACCGGGGTCTGCGGGGGCGGCGGCGTGTTCGTCAGCTCGGCCAGCAGATCCAGCGGCGGCTTCGGCGGCAACGGCTGCTGGGTGGTGCGCTCGGGGCCGACCTGCGGCAGGGCGGCGGTCGCGTCGGCGGGGGTGCTCGCGGGCCCGGCCGGGGCCTTCGGCTTCGCGGGGGCCGCCGCGTCGAGCGGCTTGAGGGCGACGAACTTGCTGGTGCGCTCGGGGTCGGACTCGGGCTTGGCGGTGGGGTCCGGCTTGCTCGCGGGCTTGGCGGTGGACTCGCCTGCGGGCTTGGCGGTGGGGTCCGGCTTGCTCGCGGGCTTGGCGGTGGACTCGCCTGCGGGCTTGGCGGTGGGCGGCTTGGTGGCACCGCCCAGCTTGAGCATGGTGGTGGGCTGGTCCACGGCCGGGGGCCGAGGGGCCTTGAAGACGGCGGTGGGCTGATCGACGGGGGGCTCGGGGGTGGAGTCCTTGACGTCGGCCGGGGTCTCGGCGGGAGCGGAGTCCTTGACGTCGGCCGGGGTCTCGGCCGCCGCGGAAGCCTTGGCGTCGGCCGGAGTCTTCGCCGCCGCAGAAGCCTTGGCGTCGGCCGGAGTCTCGGCCGCCGCAGAAGCCTTCGCATCCGTGGAGCCCTTCGCGACCGCGGAGCCCCGCGGGTCGACCGGGTCCTTCGCGTCGGCGGGCGTCTCCCTGTCGGCGGAGGCCTTCGCGTCGACAGAGGCCTTCGAGTCCTTCGAGTCCCCGGTGTCGACCGGGTCCTTGGCGGGAGCCGAGTCCTTGACGGAAGCCGAGTCCTTGGCAGGAGCCGAGTCCTTCGAGTCCGTGGAGCCCTTGGCGGGGGCCGAGGCGGCCTTCGAGGGCTCCTTCGGGGAGTCCTCCGGAGACGCGTCGGCGGGCTCCTTCGGGGAGTCCTCCGACGTGCTCTTCGGACCGGAGGCGGCATCCTTGCCCGAAGTGCCGCCCTCCGCCTCGGGCTTGGGCTTGGGCTCGGCTGCGGGCGCGGAGGCGGTGTCGGAGGCACTCTTGGCCTCGGGCTCCCCCGCGGAAGAAGCCTCGCCGGAGGCGGTGTCCCGAGCCTCGCCGGAAACGACGTCGGCGGTGGCATCGACATCGGCAGTTGACGCCACGTCAGACACGCCCGAGTCACGGTCGCCCTCGGCGTCCGCCGCGTCGGCGTCGGCGTCGACGTCGGCCACCGGTTCGGTGGATTCCTCGTCGGCGGCGTCGGCGGCGTCGGCGGCGTCAGCCACGTCGTCGGTGCCCTCCGTGGCCGTGTCGGTCCCGGGGCGCCCCGCGGCGGAGTTCCCGCCGTCACGGCCGGCCGCCGCGGACTCGTCCCCGTCCGCCCCCGCCACCCACGCGGCCACGGCCGCGCGCAGCCGGGAGTCGCTCTCGGGGCCACTCTTGCCGGACCCGGAGGACGCGCCCCCGTCCGACGAGGCGTCCTCCGGCGCGGAGGTCCCCTCGGCCTGCTTCAGCGATCCCTCCGCCGCCGCGAGGGCCTTCGTGGAGAACACCGCCGTAGCCTGATCCACCCCCACGGTGGACGCCCGTTCGCGCGCCACCGCCATGCGGGGGTCAGCCGCGGCCGGAGCCGAAGCCGCGGCCGGCGCGGCGCCCCGCGCCGGATTCGGAACCGAGGCCGGGGTCCCCGGCGTCGCTTCTGCCGACGATGCCGACGACTCGTGCTGCTTCGACCTGTCGGGGGACTCGCCCGCCACCGATGCCTCCTCCATGGGCCGCACACCCTCCGTGCGCCCAACCGAACCGTGAAAACCCGTGAACCGCCGCCCGGACACCGCTGTCCGAACCATGTACCAGTGTCCTGTGTGAGGGCTTAACCCCTGCGGTAGACGAGAACGACATATCTATCGGTTCCACTACGAACCGGTCACGCACCCTCGACAGACCAATGTGAGAGGGGTCACCCTGTCATTCATCCACGCGGGGAGGCATGGATGGGCAGGAGCCGCAGATCAATTCCGGAAGAGCTTCTACTGCTGGCGCTGGACCCGACCACGGGTACCACCGCACAGCCTCAGTCGCTCGACCTCGGTCTGGCCGGAGCACAGCTAGTAGAGCTGGCGCTGGCCGGACGGATAGCCCCAGACGGGGATCGTATCGCCGTGGTGCAGCCACGGCCGACTGGAGACCCAACGCTGGACTGTGCGTTGGAACTGCTTCGCCGACGCGGAGCACCCGTACGCGCGGTGAACTGGATTGGCGGACCCCGACTGGGGCTGCGCCAGACCTACCTCTCGCATCTGGAGAGGTGCGGCATGGTGCATGCCGTGGCCGGCCAGATGTGCGGGGTGCTTCCGACGACTCGCTACCAAGCGACGGACACGGAGATCAGCCGGGAGATCAGGTCCCGGCTGGACACGGCGATCCGCACCGGCGTACCGCCGGACCCGCGGACCGCCGCGCTCGCCGCGCTGGCCCATGCGGTCGGACTCGGCAAGCACCTGTATCCGGGGAACGAGGGACGCTCGTCCCGCTCCCGGCTGCGGGACCTGATCAGGCATGACCCCATGGGCGGCCTCGTGGCCCACGCGGTCATGGACGTTCAGAACGGTGTGGCCGCACAGCCACGCCGTAACCCGGCACCGGCAGGCCGTCCGGCCAGCGCCGGAGTCAGGTCCGCGCCGGAACCCGCCCGCGGTGTTCCGATGCAACCGCGCCACGGTGCCATGGCGCGAGCTGTGGCCCACTGAAGTCGTAGTCCCAGGGCCGCGCGAGCACGACCAGCACCGCCGTATGACCAGCACCGCCGCACGATCAGTACCGACGGCACGATCAGCGCCGCCAGTACCGAAGGCACCGCAGCACGATGAGCACCGCCATTTTCACCTCAGCGCCGCACCGCAGTCCCCAGGATCCGGTTCGGGAGCCGCTGGCTCGCGCGGGGCGATGAGGCCGTACGTCCGGACGACGACACGGCCCCACCGCCCCGCGCGGCCGCATGTGCGCGAGCGCCGACGAGGGCCGGGCCAGGCGTATATACACGCCGGATCCCCGAACTGGCCCGTACCCAGCGCATATCCGCTGTTTCCCAGCGGTAGAAGCACCTTGGTGGCAGTCTGCTCAACAGCAGATACGCAAAGTAGAGGCCCGCAGCCGGAGGTGCACGTCCCGTGGCGTCCAATGTCAATCCCACCGTCCGGCGGCGCCGGCTGGGCCAGGAGCTGCGCCGGCTCCGTGAGCTCAAGGGCATGACGGCCGAAGAGGTCGCCGAGCGGCTCCTGGTCTCGCAGTCGAAGATCAGCCGTCTGGAGAACGGGCGGCGCAGTATCAGCCAGCGAGACGTCCGCGATCTGTGCGGGGTCTACGAGGTGGACGACCACCGGATCGTCGACTCCCTGATGCAGATGGCCAAGGACTCGCGCCAGCAGGGCTGGTGGCACTCCTTCGGCGACATCCCGTACAGCGTCTACATCGGACTGGAGACCGACGCCGCGTCACTGCGCGTCTACGATCCGCAGGTTGTGCCCGGTCTCCTCCAGACCCGGCCGTACGCCGAGTCCCTGATCGCGGGAGCCCTGCCCGAGACCGCGCCCGGCGACATCGACAAGCGTGTCCAGGTACGGCTGAAGCGGCAGGAACGAATCTCCGCCCCGGACAACCCGCTGCGCCTGTGGACCGTCCTCGACGAGGCCGCACTGCGCCGCACCGTCGGCAACCGCTCCCTCATGCGCGACCAGCTGGAACACCTCGTCGAGCAGTCCCAACTGCCGCACGTCACCGTGCAGGTGATCCCCTTCGACATGGGCGCACACCCCGGGCTGAACGGCCAGTACGCGATCCTGGAGTTCCCCGACGCGGCCGATTCCAGCGTCGTCTACATCGAGGGCGTCACCAGCGACCTGTACCTGGAGAAGGCGAACGACGTCCAGAAGTACAGCGTGATGTACGAGCATCTGCGGGCGCAGGCCCTGAACGTGGAACAGTCGCGTCAGTTCATCGCGGACATCGCGAAGGAGTACGCGCGCTGAGAGGCATGGGGCGGCCCCACAGGGGTACCCGACGAGAAGGTGCCGGACAATACACCTTCGTCACGTCGGCGCGGAAGACCCCACTGGAATATGCCATCCAGTCGAGTGAATAGTCGCTTCGTCAGCCGATGTTGGCGAGTAGCGTCGATCACGCCACCGGACAACAACGTTGGCGCAATCCGAGCTGCGGGTTCCGGAACGAACCCGCAGCACGGTGACAGCGCGTCGACGCGGGCCGGTGGCAGCCACTCACCGATGAACGACTGCTTACTGGAGCGAACATGGCTATTCAGCAGGGTGCCACCGACACGTGGACCAAGTCTTCCTACTCCACCGGCAACGGCGCCTGCGTCGAGGTCAAGTCCCCGGTTCTCGCGGCGATCGACGTACGGGACTCCAAGGTCACCCAGGGCCCCACACTGGCGTTCCCCGCCGACGCGTGGAACGCCTTCGTCGCCGAGGTGAGCCGGGGAGCTTAAGACCTCACCTGACTCATGACCCACCACAACTTCATAAGACTCACTGACAGAGCCCTCTCGACTGGCCCGCCGTCCCGGCCGAGGGGGCTCGGCATTGACCTCGGCCACCCCCTACTCGTCACATGGCCGCTTCCTACCGCTGCCTACCTCTACGTTCCGCTACGTACCGCTACCGAAGCCGGTCCACGTACCGATCCGTCCCCGGTACGGTCGGAATGAACGGAGCCACCAACTCCACCCGGCCCAGTCCTGATTCGGCCACCCCCGCATCCAAGCCCGTGAAGAAGCCCTCCCAGCACTCCCGGGGGTCCGCCTCCAGGAACCACAGCAGGGTCAGCCGCGTATCCACTCCCTCGACCTGCTTGACGTACGTCATGCGGTCGCCGGGGAGGGGGGTCGGGCGGAAGAGAGTGACCATGGCGGCAGGGGAACCCGCCAGGCGCTTCGGGAGGTGGCGGGAGCGCAGCCACTCCAGCAACTCGGCGCGCTGCTCCGCGGATTCGGCGTCGATGACCTCGACGACCAGGCCCGCGTACGGGTGGTCGAGGGCGTGGAAGTCGCGGGGCCCGGCGGCACCGTCGCGGTAGACGGTGGCCTCGTGGTCCTGGAAGGCCGTGAAGACGTGCGTACGGTCCTGGTAGACGCGACCGTCGCGATTCAGCCGCTTGTTGATACCGACGGTCCACTTCATGTGGTCGTCGTAGCGGCCGTCGGTGACCCAGTACGTGGAGATGTAGCAGCCCGCGGTGACGGGCTGGGCGACCGCCGACTTCTCCGGATAGCGCAGGAGTTGGAGGTCGCGGGTCGCCACCCAGCGGCGCCCCGCGTACATCCAGGGCATCGCCATCGCGCCGGCGTAGTAGTGGTCGTCCTCGTACCAGCGGTTGTACGCGTACTCGTGGCCCGGGTGCGGTTCGACCATGGTGATCAGGGCGTGGCCCGGGTGGACGCCGTACGGGCCGAGGGCGGCCAGTTCCGCGTAGGTGTCGCTGCGAGTCTCCTCCGACATGACGATCCCCTTCCTTCTTCCGCCGGACGCCCATACTCTGACGCCCCGTCAGACAATGCGCCAGACTCCGTACGGGACTCAGGGAGGCCGCCGATGTCACTGCTCGCTGGCAAGACCGTCGTGGTGTCGGGAGTGGGGGCCGGTCTCGGCCATCAGGTCGCGGCGGCCGTGGTGCGCGACGGGGGCAACGCGGTGCTCGGGGCGCGCACGGAGGCGAATCTGGCCAAAGCGGCGGCCGACATCGATCCGGACGGCGCGCACACGGCGTACCGGGCGACGGACATCACGGACGAGGGGCAGTGCGAGGCGCTGGCGGCGCTCGCCCTCGACCGCTTCGGGCGGATCGACGCGGTCGCCCATGTGGCCGCCTGGGACAGCTACTTCGGTGGCCTGGAGGACGCCGACTTCACCACCTGGCAGTCGGTCATCGACGTGAATCTGCTCGGCACCTTGCGGATGACCCGCGCCTGCCTGCCCGCGCTGAAGACGCGCGGCGGCTCGGTCGTCATCATCGGCACCCAGTCGTCGGTGGCCGCGCCGAGCCAGGTGAGCCAGGCGGCCTACGCGGCGTCGAAGGGCGCGCTGACGAGCGCGATGTACTCCATGGCCCGGGAACTCGGCCCGCACCGGATCCGGGTCAACACCGTGCTGCCCGGCTGGATGTGGGGCCCGCCCGTCGAGGCGTACGTACAGTTCACCGCCCACACCGAGGGCGTACCGGAGGCGGACGTACTGAAACGGCTCGCCGAGCGGATGGCCCTGCCCGAGCTGGCCACGGACGGGGATGTGGCGGACGCCGTGGCGTTCCTGGCGTCCGACCGGGCGCGGGCGATCACGGGGCAGTCGCTGCTCGTGAACGCCGGAGAACTCATGCGTTAGCGGTGGGGGATCCGGCAGAGGTTCGGCCGTGGGGACCAGCGGAGCAGTTGAGAGCCACCCCTCCCGACCTGGTACGACATGCCGCTTTTGGCGTAATGGGCCCTTCAGGCTGGTCGGCCACGTCACTCTGTGCGGGTTGATCACGGTCGTGTCAGGAGCCCGTGTGTACAGATGAGTGGGTCTCGAGCGGATCTGCCGTGACCGCCGGATGGACCCGCGCGTGTCGGGGCGGGCGTCGGCTCTGCGATGCGAGGTGAGCCGGGCCAGCTCCAAGCCCCCGAGGCCGAACACCGTGCCGCCCCGTGAGCGGCCCCTCGGAACCCATCGAGCAGGCGAAATCGGCTCTGGTGGAGTGAAGGAGGCGGCCATGGCGGACAGCGAGCGGTGGCCCGACAAGGCCATGGTGGACCGGTCTGAAGGGTTCGGCGAGCGGCTGCTGGGGGTGCTGCTGGACCGGGCGCACGAGATGCCGCCGCAGCTGATCGCCCCGCTGGTCGCGGAAGAGGTGGCCAGGGTCGGCGGCCGCGACGTCTCGATCCTCCTTCAGGACTACGGCCAGCGGGTGCTGGTGCCGCTGCCGGGCAGGCGGCTGACCGTCGGCGAGCCCGAGCCGATCGGTGACTCCGACGCCGGCACGGCCTTCCTGTCCGCGACGCCTGTGGAGGTGTCACAGGCCGACGGTGTCCGGATGTATCTGCCGTTGCTGGACGGCAGCGACCAGGTGGGAGTGATGGCCCTCACCCTGGACACCGCCGATGACGACGACCGGCGACTGCTGCGCAGGCTCGCCGGCCTGGTCGCCGACACTCTGGTCACCAAGCACAGCTACACCGACCGGTTCTTCCAGGCCCGGCGCCGCGAGCCGATGAGCCTGGCCGCGGAGATCCAGTGGTCCCTGCTGCCCCCGCTGGCCATGTCCGTCCCGCAGGTCGAGGTGGCCGGAATCCTCGAGCCCGCCTACAAGGTCGCCGGCGACAGCTTCGACTACGCCCTCAATGACGACATCCTGCATCTGGCAGTGATCGACGCGATGGGCCACGGCCTGAACGCCGCCACCATGGCGACCGTCGCTATCGGCGCCTACCGGCACGCCAGACGCGCCGACATCGGACTGGCTGAGATCTACGCGTTCATGGACCAGGCCATCGCCGGGCAGTTCGGGCCCGAGCACTTCGTCACCGCGCAGATGATGCGCCTGGATATCGCAACGGGCCATCTGCAATGGGTCAACGCGGGCCATCCCGCACCGCTGCTGATCCGTAACCACGAGGTCGTCCAGCCTCTGGAGAGCCCGACCACCCTGCCGGTCGGCTTCGGCGGTGAACAGCCCCGGATCAGCGAGCAGACCCTCCAACGCGGCGACCGGGTGCTGTGCTTCACCGACGGCCTCATCGAGGAGCACGTGGCCGGCGAAGAGCAGTTCGGCGAGGAACAACTCGTCCACTGGATCAACCGCATCGAGCACGCGGAGAAACGAGTGCGTGCGGTGGTGCGCGCCCTCTCCCACGCCCTGATGGAGGAACGGGGCGGCACGACCAGCGACGACGCGACCCTCTTCCTGATGGAGTGGCGCGGGGGCGCCGCCGATCACCTCGCCTCCCTGGACTGAGTCGAAAGCCGCACCCCGATCGCGGAGCCCACGACACGGAGCCCCCGCTACCCGCCTGGCCAGAAGACCCGCTCACCGCCGAGGAGATCGACCTCGGCGAACGTCTCCAGGCCCAGCCTCACCCGAACACGGAGACTCGTTTCACGGTGCTCCCGCCGCCCGCACCGCTGCTCTTCATCGCGCGTCCGCCGGAAAATACCTGGTCACACCGGTTATAGCCCATCGAACAGGCGTACAGTGAAAGCACCGGAAGTACTTCGCGCATCCGCTTTCACGCGGGTGTCATTTCCGGCGATCGCCTAAAAACCGGACTGCCGACGGGCAGTCCGGGGGCAGGTCCGCATCATGACCACGACCCTCGACCGGACCACGCCCCGCGACCTCGCCGCAGAGCTCCCGGCACGCTTGTCCCTCACCCCGAAGACCACCCTCGCCGGCCAGCTGGACGGTGCCTGGTGGCCCTACTCCCGCGACCTCGCAGCCGAGCTCCCACCGCTCGCCGCCGCCCTGGAGGAACCCTGGGGGCGCATCACCCGCGTCACCGTGAACCCCACCCGCTGGCCGGTCATCCCCCACACGGTGCCCGTGGACGGGCGCACGCTGCACGTGGCCTGGTTCACCGAACAGGACCCCGACAAGCTGATCCTGCTCTCCTACACCGTGGGGCGCTGGGACCTCCTCGTCATCCCGCCCGAGACCGAGCCCGCCGCCGCGGCCCGCCTGATGGCCGCCGCCGCGATCCCCGGCAGCGTCCTCACCGCCGGCGTCCTGATGGCCGACGAAGCCGCCGTCAGGCACGGCATCCGCGACGCCGCGCGCCGGGAAGCCACCTGGGAGGGCGAAGGCGGGGCCTGCATGTCCCCCTTCGGGTACCCGATGGGACGAAGCGCCCTCCCGCTGCCCGATAGCACCTGGAGGTGAGCGACATGGAGACCATCGTCCTCGTCGCGCTGATCATCGTGGCCATCGGCGTCGGAATGCTCTGGATCCACCTGCTGAACGCCCAGCACGACGCGCGGATCGCGGCCTACCACTTCAGCGACCCCCTGCCGAGACCTCCCGGCCTGCCGGACGACACCAGTCGTCGAGCCCACCGCACGAATGCCGGCCGGTGAGGAACAGACCGAACAGACCTTCCTCCGACCCGGGGCAGCGGGCGGGGCGCCACGGCGCCCCCACCCGCCGGCTTCTCGCCCACTCCGAAAGGGAGGACGCCCACGTGAAGTACATAGAGAACGAGACCCAGGCCCAGGTACCGCCGTCGCTCGGGTACGCCGAGGTCCGGATCATCGCGCACACGCCCGAAGCCGCCCGCGCGGTCGCGGAAGCGCTTCGTCACTGCTTCGCCGGAGCGGAACAGCGCAGCTATCCCGGCTTCGACGGCGACACTCGCCTCCACCTCACCGTGGACACGGCAGCACCCGCCGGCCCCGCCCGCTCCTGGCTGGCCGCCAGCCGGACCCCTGCCGGCGCGGGCGCCCACTCCGACGAGATCTGAGAGCCCCGGGCCCGGAGCCCATCCCCGCACACGAGAGGACGCGGTCATGGCCACACTGCGGGAACGCAAGACCTACCGCGAACAGGTGCTCCAGGTCCTGTACAAAGCCGTCGAAGGCAACCGCCTCCTCGGCATCACCGGGGCACAGCTGCGGCACGACCTCCACGTACCGGAAGAGGACCTGGCAGCCGCCTGCACCTACCTGGCGGGCGAAGGCCTGATCACCGTCGACTGGGACCCGGGCAACACCCCCGCGATGGTCACCCTCACCCACGAGGGAATCCGGCGCATGGAATCCGAGGAGGAAGAGCACGACTGAATCCCCTCACACCACACACGTCGACTGGCACCCGATAATCCCAGGTCAGGTGCCTCATCGAAGCCTGGCGGGGCATAGATTCGACCGTTCCGTTGGTCCCCACGGCCGGGGTTGGCGCGCCGGCGCTCCCTTCTCAGGCGTACGGGACCCGCATCCCGCACGGCCGTCGACTTGTTGTTGCTGCTTACTTCCACTGCTTGCCATTGCCGCTTGTCGTTGCTTCTTGTCGTTGCTGCTTGGCGTTGTTGCTGTGGGTCTGACGAAGTGCCCGCTCATCGTGTGTTCCACGTCACGAGCACGACAACAGCCGTACAGGTAAAGGCGAAGCAAAATCGTTCTGCTTTCTGATCTGTGTTCATATCTGTGACCGCAGGAGGTCTTGACCGGCTGGTCGGACCAGCGGTTCAATCCCCGAAGTCCCCGCTCCCGCAACGGGGGCGCCGCCCATGCACGTACTGGCGAAGTGCCGTCCGGTATCTGCAAGTTCACAAGGCGGACCCCTGGAGGGGGCACATGAACGGTCTCGACTGGGCCGTCCTGGTCGCGTACTTCGGCGTCATGACCGCGATCGGCGTCTGGTCCCACAAGCGTGTGGACGATGTCAGCGACTTCTTCACCGCGGGCGGCAAGATGCCGTGGTGGCTGTCCGGCATCTCGCACCACATGTCGGGCTACAGCGCGGTGATGTTCACCGGATACGCCGGCATCGCGTACACGTACGGCATCACGTCGTATGTCACCTGGGCGCTGCCCATCGCCATCGGCGTGGCCATCGGCGCCAAGGCGTTCGCGCCCCGCCTCAACAGGCTGCGCTCGCGACTGCACGTCGCCTCACCCCTGGAGTACCTCAAGGACCGCTACAACGTGCCGACGCAGCAGGCGCTCGCCTGGTCCGGCATGCTGCTGAAGATCGTGGACGTCGGCGCGAAGTGGGCCGCGATCTCGACCCTGCTCACCGTCTTCACCGGGGTCACCCTCACCCAGGGCATCCTCATCACCGGCAGCATCACGGCCGTGTACTGCACGATCGGCGGGCTGTGGGCCGACGCGCTCACCGAACTCGGCCAGTTCGTCATCCAGTTGCTGGCCGGTGTCTCGATGCTGGTCATCGCGCTGAACAAGATCTCCGACCAGGGCGGCCTGTCCAAGGCGCTGGACTCGCCGAAGCTGAACGGTCACGCGGACGGTTTCGCGGGCCCGTATCTGACGGTGTTCTTCATCGCCTATCTCTTCATCAAGCTGTTCGAGTACAACGGCGGCATGTGGAACCAGGCCCAGCGCTACATGGCGACGGGCAGTGCCAAGCAGGCAACGCGGTCCGCCTTCCTCTCCGCAGGGCTGTGGTTCGTCTGGCCGGTGATCCTCTTCATCCCCATGTGGCTGTCGCCGCTGCTGGTGACGGCGAAGAAGCCCGACGGGTCGGACGCGTACGGCCTGATGACCGAACAGCTCCTCCCCCACGGCCTGTTGGGCCTGGTGGTCGTCGGCTTCTTCTCCCACACGATGGCCATGTGCTCCTCGGACGCCAACGCCATCGCGGCCGTCTTCACCCGCGACGTGGCGCCGGTGCTGTCGAAGGCCGCGCGGGCCTGGGACACCCGGGCCGGTCTGATCGCGGGGCGCGTCACGACGGTCGCCTTCCTCGGCTTCTCCATGGCCGTGGCGACGCAGGTCAACTCCCCCGCCTTCAAGGACATCATCACCGTCGTCATCAAGTGGGTGGCCGGGCTCATGGGCCCGATCGCGATCCCGTTCATCCTGGGCCTGCTCCGTCCGTTCCGTAAGTCCGGCCCGACGGCGGCCCTGACCAGCTGGGCCTGCGGCCTGCTCGCCTTCTTCTTCGTCAACTACAACCTGGACTTCTCCCAGCGCACCGATGTGAAGCTGGAGTACCAGGTCTCCGTCCCCATGGCCATCTCCCTCGTCCTGTACATCCTCATCGGCTTCCTGAAGCCCGAGGACACGCCTGAGCGGGACGCGATCATCGAGAAGATCAACACCGATGACGACGGCGGGGCGATGGGGTTGGCGATCCCGACCCAGGCGGACGGGGCGGATACGGCGAGCCCGTCCGGCGTTTAGTTGGTTGGTTTGGTTGTTCGTTCGGCTGCGGGTGGGTGGGGGCTGGTCCAAAAGATTGCGCAGTTCCCCGCGCCCCTAAAGGGGCGCGGGGAACTGCGCGAACGGCCCCCACCGCCCCGCAGACGACTTTCAGGGGCGCGGATCGAACCCCATTGCGTCGGTGTGACGATTACAGTGGGCAGGTGCCTCAACTTCGCCTCGCCATGAACCAGATCGACTCGACGGTCGGCGACCTCGTCGGGAACGCGGAGTCGATCGTGCGCTGGACCCGGCACGCGGCCGAACGCGGAGCCCACCTGGTGGCGTTCCCCGAGATGACGTTGACCGGCTTCCCCCTGGAGGACCTCGCACTGCGGCCCTCCTTCGTGGAAGCGAGCCGCACCGCGCTGAACGCCCTCGCGAAGCGACTGGCCAACGAGGGGTACGGCGAACTCCCGGTCGTCGTCGGCTACGTAGACCGCAGCGAGGCACGCCCCGGCGCACCACAGAACGCCGCCGCCGTCCTGCACCACGGCAAGGCCGTACTGCGCCTCGCGAAGCACCACCTGCAGAACTACGGAGTCTTCGACGAGGTCCGGTACTTCGTGCCCGGCGACACGCTCCCCGTCGTACGCGTGCGCGGCATCGACGTCGCCCTGGCGATCTGCGAGGACCTGTGGCAGGACGGCGGCCGCGCGCCTGGCCGCCCGGGCCGCCGGGGCAGGTCTGCTGCTCTCCATCAACGGCTCGCCGTACGAGACCGACAAGCACGGCGACCGCCTGGAAGTGATCCGCAGGAGGGCCCGGGAGGCCGGCTGCACGGTGGCCTACCTGACGATGACGGGCGGCCGGGACGAACTGGTCTTCGACGGCGACTCCGTCGTGGTGTCGGCGCAGGGTGAAGTCATCGCCCGGGCACGGCAGTTCGAGGAGGGCTGCACACTGGTCGACCTGGAGCTCCCGGCCGCCGCCGAGGAACCGCCGAGCGGTGCGGTCGGGGACGGGCTGGTGGTCGACCACCGTACGATCTCGGCCGAGCCGCTGCCGTCGTACGAGGTCCGGGCGCCCGGCCCCGGCGGGCACGTGGCGCGCCTCGATGACGACGAGGAGATGTACACCGCGCTGGTCGTGGGCCTGCGCGGGTATGTCGCCAAGAACGGCTTCCGCAGCGTGCTGATCGGGCTGTCCGGCGGTATCGACTCGGCCCTGGTCGCCGCCCTCGCCTGCGACGCCGTGGGGGCGGCCAACGTGCACGGGGTGGCCATGCCGTCCGCGTACTCCTCGGAGCACTCGGTCGCCGACGCGCAGGAACTGGCCCGACTGACCGGGCTGAACCTCCGGACCATACCGATCGCGCCGATGTTCGACGCGTACATGGGATCGCTCGGGCTGACCGGCCTCGCCGAGGAGAACCTTCAGTCACGGCTGCGCGGCACGGTGCTCATGTCGCTGTCCAACCAGGAGGGGCACATCGTGCTCGCGTCCGGCAACAAGAGCGAGCTCGCGGTGGGTTACTCCACGCTGTACGGCGACTCGGTGGGCGCCTACGCACCGATCAAGGACGTCTACAAGACCTCCGTCTTCGCCCTGGCCCGCTGGCGCAACCGGACCGCACGGGAACGCGGCCACACCCCGCCGATCCCGGAGAACTCCCTCAACAAGCCACCCAGCGCCGAGCTGCGGCCGGGCCAGGTCGACACGGACTCCCTGCCCGACTACGCCGTGCTGGACCCGATCCTCTCGCGCTACGTCGACCGCGACGAGGGGCGCGAGGCGATCGTGGCGGCGGGCTACGACGCCGGGCTGGTCACCCGGATACTTCGGATGGTCGACGCCGCGGAGTACAAGCGACGGCAGTTCCCGCCGGGCACGAAGATCTCCCCCAAGGTCTTCGGCAAGGACCGCCGCCTCCCGATCACCAACCGGTGGCGCGAGTCCGCGTGACGCGGGGACGGTTGGGTGGGGGTTGTTTGTCGACTGCGGGTGAGTGGGGGCCGGTCTAAAAGATTGCGCAGTTCCCCGCACCCCTAAAAGGGGCGCGGGGAACCCCTCGGTGTCAGCCCCGTGGGTAGCGGGCCAGCCAGCCCGGTGAGGAGCCGCCCGGGCCGTGGAGGGCCGGTCCCTGGGTCATCTCCATCGCGAAGTCGTCGGCGAGGACGAGGATGGTGGGACGGCCCTCCAGCTCGGCCAGCCAGGCCGGCGGGAGCGCAGTCTCGCCGTGCAGGGCGCCCAGCAGCCCCCCGGTGAGCGCCCCCGCCACACCGGAGGCCCCACCCTGGTTCACCGCGAGGCACAACCCGTGCCGGATGTCCTCCCCGACCAGCGCGCAGTACACCGCGACCGCCAGCACCCCCTCCGCCGTACCGTCCCCGGCGAGCTCCTCCACCCGCCCCGGCGACGGCATCCCCTGCCGCACGGCGCCCAGCGCGTGCTGGAGCGCGTCGGTGACGGGCTCGTGCCCCGGCCGCGCGGCAAGCACCGCCAGCGCCCGCTGCACGCCCCCGTCGAGGCTCTCGCCCCGGGCCAGCGCGTGCACGATCACGGCGTACGCGCCCGCCGACAGGTACGCGGTGGGATGGCCGTGGGTCTGCGCCGCGCACTCCACGGCGAGCTGCACCACGAGCTGCGGCTCCCAGCCGACGAGGAGCCCGAAGGGCGCGGAGCGGGCGGCGGCCTCGGGCCCGGGCTCGCCGGGGTTCTTGGGCGCGTCCGGCGTGCCCATGGTCTCGTCACCGAGGCCGAGCAGACAGGACCGGGCCGGGTCGCGGCGGGCGTACAGCCATTCCTCGCGGGCCAGCCAGCCGTCGTCCTTACGGCGCTCGTCGGGCCCCCAGTCGCTCTGGGTGGCCGCCCAGCGGCGGTAGGCCCGGTGGACGTCGGTCGGCGGATGCCAGGCGCCGGTGTCGCGGCGCACCTGGGCACGGATCAGCCCGTCGACGCTGAACAGCGTGAGCTGGGTGAGGTGCGTGACGGCGCCGCGTCTGCCGTATCCGAAGGCCAGGTCGGTGAGGCCCTCCGCGCCGTACGCCTCCCGGATCTCCTCCAGACTGAGCCCGTCGAGCGGCGCGCCCAGGGCGTCGCCGACGGCGGTCCCCAGGAGCGTCCCGCGCACCCGGCTGCGGAAGTCCTGCTGTTCGGCACGGCCCCAGACGGCACCGGCTGTCGCACCCACCGAGACCTCCTGAGGCACCGTCCGTACGTCCGACAGCTCAGCACTGTAATCGAACGGGAACGGGCGGTTCGGGGCCTGGAACGGTATGCGGGATGTGACCGGAGTGACCTCAAGTGGTCAGGTATCAGCCATACCAGGTGACATTGCAGACGTAGATGCATGCATGGCGGGGTACGGGCAGAAAGCTGATGAAGCCACGCCCGGCAAGGATGTCGAATTCGCGCAACCCACCCTCGCGGTCGAGGGGTCTCCCGACCTTCACGGAATCATGGCCGAGCGCGGCCAGTTCGATGGCCAGCCGCTCCACCTCTGCCACCACACCTGCCGGCAGTCCATCGGTGACGTACTCGGCACTCGGGTTGTAGTCCCAGGCCCAGTCAGTCACAGTCCCGCCTCCGCCTCGGCCGTCTCGCGGATCGCGCGGATCTCTGCGATGGCCTCTGCCGGGTCCTGCTCTCCCGCATCCACGATGCGCTCCAGTTCACGCAGTCGGGCGGCGCGTTCCGGGTGGCGTTCGATCGCCACGAACACGGCCCAGGAGTGCACGAAGGCCCGCAGCGGCGCGAGGCTCTGCGTCTGCTGCGCGTTCGTCGTGGCTTCGAAGAGGTGCTGTGTGAGAGCCGGGATCCGGCTTGGCGCGATCCGCGCGACCGCTGCCCGCAGCGCGTCCGGCGTGAGTTCGGGCATGGGGATCAGCGGTCCGTACGGGCCGTCGGTCTGGGCACTCACGGTGACCTCCGGTGCGGATGGGGCGGTCTTCGTACCGTACCGGCGAATTCGGCGGTGAGGTGCTCGGGCAGCGCTCGTCATCGGGCTCACTTCCGGGATTTCGATGCTCGGGGTGTTTTCTACGCCGCTGCCCCGCACGCCCGGCAGTCGCGGCAGCGGCCAGGACCCGGAGCGCGGAAGGCCCGGTCGCACCCGTCGCAGGTCTGGAACGGGTCCGGACGAAGCGAGCCGTGAGGGGCCGTGCTCCGTGGATGTGGTGCGGCGGGCAGAGGCGGCGGAAGCAGAGCGACGAGGCGGTGGGCGAGGAAGCGCGCCGGATGCCGGATCGGCTCCTGGGGCAGGCCGGTCATCAGCGTTCGCTCTACGACGGAGGCGGGCACGCCTCGCTCCAGCCAGGCGGCGACGGCCGGGGCCAGACGGTGTACATCCCGTTCGGTGAGCAGCAGGCGTGAGTCGTGGGCGCGCAGGCCGGAGAGGAGATCGACCGCCGGGCGATGGCTCGGCGGCGCGGGTTTCGGATCCAGGGCAACTGGCAGCGCTACGGGAGCGACGAGAGGACCGGGAACTGCGGAAGTATCGGCCGCGGGAGCCGCAGTCGAAGGGGTCGCGAGCCGTGGCCTGTTGTACGAGATCGTCCGGGTCACCACCCGTCCGGACGGCAGCCGCTCCTTGATGCGGGCCAGATACCCGTGCGCCTCCAACTCCCTCAGCGCGGCGGCGATCCGGATCTCCCCCTCGGGAAACCGCACGGCCAGGGCCTTGATCCCGACGGGGGTGCCCTTGGGCAGCGACTGAATGTGGGTGGCCAGGCCGATCGCCGTCAAGGACAGCTCGGAGTGCTGGGCGAGATGGTTTCCGACCACGGTGAACTGCTCGTGGTGGCGTTCGGTGACGTGGACGATTCCGGGTCCGGAAGGGCCGGACCGAGCGCGCGGGGGCGCGCTAGGCTGCTGTGCAGTCATCGGGAAGGTCTCGCTTCCTTGGTGATCAGGCCCTCGCACTGGGATTGCCGTCCCGGCGGGGGCCGAATTCTTGTGTGCGCTTGTTGTGCGCTTGCTGTGCGGTTGTTTCGCCGACGCTGCACCACAACACGGCTTTCACGCCAGCCGAGTTGGCGATGTTCACTCCTGCGGGTGATCGCCGGGGGCGGTGGGGCTGGGTTGGTTCTTTCCCCGGTTCTTATTTCTT
The DNA here is from genome assembly GCF_036347135.1 of Streptomyces sp. NBC_00775. Taxonomy (NCBI): domain Bacteria; kingdom Bacillati; phylum Actinomycetota; class Actinomycetes; order Kitasatosporales; family Streptomycetaceae; genus Streptomyces; species Streptomyces sp. NBC_00775. The sequence goes on along the minus strand of NZ_CP108938.1, from coordinate 6,108,682 downwards.
TGGCGTCGCGCTCGACCGGGTCACGGATCCACGCGATCCGGCGCGAGTTCGGCCCACACCTTCTTACAGTTCGCGCTCCTCGACCGGGTCCGGGATACGCGGGACCCGGTCGCCGGACAAGCGGCCGACGCTGGTGCGGTCGGCGTCCGCCCGGTCGTGCGCGCCGAGTCGGCGGTACACGGTCGCCCGCTGCTCCAGGGCCCAGACGTATGAGGGCTTGAGCTCCAGAGCGCGGTTGAGGTCGGAGAGGGCCTCCTCGTGGCGGCCGAGGTTGGCCCGAGAGGCACCGCGGCTGGCGTACGCCGACGCGTAGTCGGGGTCGAGGGCGAGGGCGCGGTCGTAGTCGGCGAGGGCCTCCTCGTCGCGGCCGGCCACGCGGAGGGCGTCGCCGCGTTCGCAGTGACCCCAGGCCCAGTCGGGTTGCATCGGGAGGGCGTGGTCGAGGTCGGCCAGCTGGCGTTCGGGGTCACCGAGCGCGCGCCATACCCGGGCCCGGCGGGCGAGTGCCCAGGCGTAGTCGGGCTTGAGGTCCAGCGCGCGGTTCAGGTCCGCCAGGGCCGCGTCGAGGTCGCCCAGCAACCAGCGGGTGGCGCCGCGGGAGGCCCAGGCGAAGTCACTGGTCGGGTCGAGGCGAATGCCCTCGTCCAGGTTCCGCATCGCCTCGTCGTGGTGGCGCGCGAGGCGGTGGTGTTCGCCGCGCAGGATGTAGTTGTAGGCGTTGTCCGGCTCCAGGGCGACGACTCGGTCGAGGCCCTGGAGTGCGGCCTCGTAGTCGCCCATCCCGCCCCGGGTCACGGCCTTCGCCCGGTGGGCCCGCACGAGGTCCGGTTCGAACGCGAGGGCATTGTCGTAGTTCTCCAATGCCTGCTCGAACTCACCGACCCGGGCAAGGGCATCACCCCGGTGCGCCCACGCCTCCGCCCGCCACGGCTCGTCACCGCGCGCGCGGCTCAGCAGCAGCCGGAGCAGACCTGCCACACCGCCGTCCGCGAGCGCCTCCGCCAGGTCGCGCCCACACGTCCGTACGGACTCCGCGTCCGTGTCCTCGCCCGCCTCGACGACCAGCCGCACCCACCGCCGCACCACGTCGTCCCCGTAGGAGCAGGCAGTGACGACATCGGCCAGAACCGCGGCCGGCGCGGCCCGGGGCAGCGCGCACAAGGAGTGGTACGACTCGGCGAGCCGCAGCTCCCGCCACTCCTCCTCCGCCCAGAACTCCAGGGGTTCACGCCCCGCTTCGGCCTCTTCCCGCCACCGGCCGAAGACGTCCGTGAGCCGTCCCTGCCGCTCGGTCCAGCCGCGCGGGGAGCGCCGCCGCTGCAAGCGGAGCATCGGCTCGCGCACCAGGTCGTGATAGCGGACCCGGTCGCCTCGGTCGTCCACGAACGGCAGCCCGCGCAGCCACGTGAACAGCGCGTCGGCCTCCTCGTCCGCGCACTCGGTGGCGGCCCGGAACACATCCATGTCCAGGCTCCGGGGCAACGCGCACGCGAGCGCCACCGCCCGGCGCACCGGGTCCTGCTCCCACTTCAGGAAGCGTTCCACCGCCGTGGCACTGGGGTCGCCCACGTCGTCCGGATCGACGGGACGCTGCTCGGCCAGCGTCGAGACCAGCACCGGCAGCCCGCCCGTGAGCCGCAGCACCTCCTCGACCACGAGCTCGGCCACGACCCCCTTGTCGGCGAGCAGCCCCCGCGTCTCCGCCTCCGTGAACGGACCGAGCGGCACATCGGCCACGAAGTCCGCGAAGCCGCCCCAGCGGCCGGTGTCGAAGGGGTGCTGGCCGGCGGTCACAACGACGACGGTGGCGGGCAGGGCGCCGTGCCGGTCGCTCGTCATCACCTCGTGCAGCCATCCGTCGAGGAACGGTCCCGTCCGCTCGTACGTGTCGAAGAACAGCACGATCCACGGTGCCCCGGACGCGGCGTCGGACAGCTCGCTCAACAGCACGGGCGTGAGCACGCGCTCCGGTGACAGGACCAGCTGCACGTCCTCCTGGTTGCGGAAGCGCGCACTGAGGCCTGCCCGCAACCGGTCGGCGCCCTGGGCGAGTTGAGCCGCGTCAAGAGCACCGGCGAAGGCACCCACCCCCGGCACCATGCCCAGCCCGACCAGCCCGGCCCGCGCCACCGCCACACTGCCCGCCGACGGCCCGTCCATCTCCGGTTCGAGCGAGACCACGGCCTCCGCCTCGTGCCGCCGCTCCCGATGCGCGGCCAGCAGCCGGTCCAGTTCCTTGAACCGGTGTCCCTGAGCAGCGAATTGGCGGCTCACCGCCCCCATCGCCTCGGGCACACTGCCGACACTTTCGTCGACGTACGCCGTGAGCGCACCCTTTTCCCGGGCTAGCTGCTCCAACTCCCGTACCAGGAAGGTCTTTCCGACCCCCGCGTTGCCGTGCACGTGAAACAGGAACCGGTGCCGCTCATCTTCGGGCGGTATCTCGAAGTTCGCCCGGAACGCGGCCCGTTCAGCACCCCGGCCCACGAAACCGGCGCGCCTACGCTGCCGGATCAGCTCCTGCATCGACGGCCGCGCCCGCACCATTCGCCCGTCTCCTCCGCCCCGCACCCGACAGCACCGGCTCCAGTCTGGCCCAACGCACGACATATGGCTCGGGACGGGTCCAACTCGAGGACAGACCAAGGACCGGCGGTAGGACCGGCTCACGTCGCGGCGGAGGGGCCGTTCGCCCCGCCGCGCCCGATCTGCAGCGGGCCGCAGGAGACTGGCAACGGCCACCGACAGTGCCGAGCGAGTTTCTCGGCCTCCTCAGTCCCCCAACACCGGCAGCAGTTCCGGCAGATGCCCGTCGGACGCCGCAGCCGCCCGCTGCCGCTCCTCCGGCACCTCCCCGTACAACGTCGTCCGCGGCTTCGCCGGCCGCCCCGCCGCCTCCGCCACCGCGATCAGGTCCTTGACCGACTTGTACGAGCCGTAGGACGAGCCCGCCATCCGCGAGATGGTCTCCTCCATCAGCGTCCCGCCCAGGTCGTTCGCGCCCGAGCGGAGCATCTCCGCCGCGCCCTCGGTACCCAGCTTCACCCAGCTGGTCTGGATGTTGGGGATGTGGGGGTGGAGGAGGAGGCGGGCCATGGCCACCACCGCGCGGTTGTCGCGGGTCGTCGGGCCCGGGCGGGCGATGCCCGCCAGGTACACCGGGGCGTTGGTGTGGATGAAGGGGAGGGTCACGAACTCCGTGAAGCCGCCGGTCTGCTGCTGGATGCGGGAGAGCGTGCGGAAGTGGCCGAGCCAGTGGCGGGGCTGGTCGACATGGCCGTACATCATCGTCGAGGAGGAGCGGATGCCCAGTTCGTGGGCCGTCGTCACCACCTCGATCCAGGTCGCCGCCGGCAGCTTGCCCTTCGTCAGGATCCAGCGGACCTCGTCGTCCAGGATCTCCGCCGCCGTGCCCGGGATCGAGTCCAGGCCGGCCTCCTTGGCCGCCGAGAGCCACTCGCGGATCGACATGCCCGTGCGGGTCGCGCCGTTCACCACCTCCATGGGCGAGAACGCGTGCACATGCATGCCGGGGACCCTCTCCTTCACCGCCTTCGCGATGTCGAAGTACGCCGTCCCGGGCAGGTCGGGGTGGATACCGCCCTGCATACAGACCTCCACCGCGCCCACGTCCCAGGCCTGGGCGGCGCGGTCCGCCACCTGCTCCAGGGAGAGCGTGTACGCGTCGGCGTCCGTGCGGCGCTGGGCGAAGGCGCAGAAGCGGCAGCCGGTGTAGCAGACGTTGGTGAAGTTGATGTTCCTGGTGACGATGTAGGTGACGTCGTCGCCGACCGCCGACTTGCGGACGTCGTCCGCCACGCGGCACAGGGCGTCCAGCGCCGGGCCGTCCGCGTGCAGGAGCGCGAGGGCCTCGTCGTCGGTGAGGCGGGTCGGGTCGTCCGCCGCCGTCGCCAGCGCCGCCCGTACGTCCGTGTCGATGCGGGACGGCACCATCCCGGGCGCGGCGGCCTCGCGCAGCGCCTCCCAGTCGCCGTACACCGCGTCGAAGTCGTCGCGGCGGTCGGACGTACGTCCCTCGGTGTCGATCGTGTGGTGCAGGTCGGTGCGGCCGGAGGAGGTGAAGGCTTCTTCCGGCTCCTGCCACGGATGTCCCTCGACCACCGCGTCCTCGCGGGCGAGGCCCGTCTCCGGGTCCGCCAGCGCCCGTACGTGCGGCAGCAGCCGCGGGTCCAGCCAGGGCTCACCGCGCTGGACGAACTCGGGGTACACACAGAGACGTTCCCGCAGCTCGAAGCCGGCGGTGGCCGAATGGGACGCCAGCTCCTCGATCCGCGGCCACGGGCGCTCGGGGTTCACATGGTCGATGGTCAGCGGCGAAACCCCGCCCCAGTCGTCGATCCCCGCGCCGATGAGCCGCCCGTACTCGCTGTCGACCAGGTTCGGCGGCGCCTGGAGGCAGGCCGCCGGGCCCATGATGTGCCGGGCCACCGCGACCGTGGCCACCAGCTCGTCCAGTTCCGCGTCCGGCATCCCGCGCATCGCGGTGTCCGGCTTGGCGCGGAAGTTCTGGATGATCAGTTCCTGGATGCCGTGGTACGACCGCGACACGCGGCGCAGCGCGAAGAGTGAGTCGGCGCGCTCCTCGTACGTCTCCCCGATGCCGATCAGCAGACCGCTGGTGAAGGGGACGGAGGAGCGGCCCGCGTCCTCCAGCACGCGCAGCCGGACCGCCGGTTCCTTGTCGGGGGACCCGTAGTGCGGTCCGCCCGGCTCACTCCACAGCCGGGTCGCGGTCGTCTCCAGCATCATGCCCATGCTCGGAGCCACCGGCTTCAGCCGCTGGAAGTCGGTCCACGACATGACACCCGGGTTGAGGTGCGGCAGCAGACCCGTCTCCTCCAGGATGCGGATGGAGATGGCCCGTACGTACGCGATCGTGTCGTCGTACCCGTGCGCGTCCAGCCACTCGCGGGCCTCCGGCCAGCGGTCCTCCGGCTTGTCGCCGAGGGTGATGAGGGCTTCCTTGCAGCCGAGTTCGGCGCCGCGGCGGGCGATGTCGAGGACCTCGTCGGGGGACATGAACATCCCGTGTCCGGCGCGGCGCAGCTTGCCGGGCACGGTCACGAAGGTGCAGTAGTGGCATTTGTCCCGGCACAGCCGGGTCAACGGGATGAAGACGCTCTTCGAGTACGTGATCACGCCTGGGCGGCCCGCCGCCGCCAGGCCCGCGTCCCGCACCCGCGCGGCGGACGCGGTCAGGTCGTCGAGGTCAGCGCCGCGCGCCTGCAACAGCACCGCCGCCTCGGCGACATCGAGCGCGACGCCGTCCCGCGCACGCTTGAGCGCGCGCCGCATGGAGTTCGCCGTCGGCCCGGTTCCGGGACCGGTTCCGGGAGTCGCGGAAGTCGTCATCCTTCGAGCATACGGTCGCGGTGATCAGGCATTACAGGGCCCGGCCGTATTCGTCGAGGGCCGCAGATCGTTACACAGCGCCACTGGCGGGGGGGCGTCCGCGCCGACCAGGCATGGAGGCTCAACAGGTGTCGTCCTGCTGTCGTTCTGCGCGACACGTGCCGATTCCCTTCCCGTGCACCTGTGTTCACGGCTGGATACGAGGGTTGTACGGGCCCCACCCGCACCTCGAATATGTCATGTCACTGTCATGCTCACTCGACACCCCGGGAGACGCAGCATGTGCGAGGACGACCACGGAAACGTCACGGGAAACGTCGAGGGAAACCTCATAGCCAGACGCGCGCTGTTCGTGACGGGCGCGGCCGCCGCGCTTACGTTGGGAAGCGTGACCTTCGCGAGCGGTGCCGAGGCCGACGACGCGGCCGACGGCGACCAGGAGACCCGGACGGTGCGCGGCACCCTGCCCATCGGTTCGCCGGACTTCGTGTACCTCCCGGTCGAAGTCCCGCACGGCGTACGGGAGATCAAGGTCGCGTACACCTACGAGAAGCCGTCCGTCCCGGCCGGCACCGCGGGCAACGCCCTCGACATCGGCATCTTCGACGAGCGCGGCACGGAGGCGGGCGGCCGGGGCTTCCGCGGCTGGTCGGGCGGGGCGCGCACGGAGTTCTTCCTCCGCGGCGACGACGCGACGCCCGGCTATATCCCCGGTCCGGTCCGCCCCGGCACCTGGCACATCGCGCTCGGCCCGTACACGGTGGCGCCGCAGGGACTGCCGTACGAGATCACGATCACCCTCACGTACGGGGAGCAGGGCGCGACCCCGAAGCCGGTGTACCCGCCGTCGCGCGCGAAGGGCCGCGGCCGCGACTGGTACCGCGGCGACTGCCATCTGCACTCCTGGTACTCGGACGGCCGCCGCACCCCGGCGGAGATCGCGGCGCTGGCGCGTGCCGCGGGCCTGGACTTCATCAACACGTCCGAGCACAACACCCACGCCTCGCACCCCCATTGGGCGGACCAGGCGGGCGACGATCTCCTGATCATGCTCGGTGAGGAGGTCACGACCCGCAACGGCCATGTGGTCGCGCTGGGAACCGACCCCGGCACCTTCGTCGACTGGCGCTACCGGGCCCGCGACAACCGTTTCGGCAAGTACGCGCGCCAGATCCGCCGCGCCGGAGGTCTCGTCGTCCCCGCCCATCCGCACGCCACCTGCGTCGGCTGCGGCTGGAAGTTCGGCTTCGGGGAGGCGGACGCCGTCGAGGTGTGGAACGGCCCGTACACCCCCGACGACGAGGTCACCCTCGCCGACTGGGACAACATGCTGGTCGCCTCCGCCCGCACCGGCTCACGGGACTGGATCCCCGCGATGGGCAACAGCGACGCCCATCGCGACCCCGACCCCGTCGGCACCCCCCAGACGGTCGTCCTCGCCGACGACCTGACCCGCGAGGCCATCCAGGACGGCATCCGCGCGGGCCGCTCGTACGTGGCCGAGTCGAAGCTGATCTCCCTGACCTTCACGGCGTCCGGCGCCAAGGGGGAGCACGCGGGCATCGGGGAGCGGTTGGCGGTCGACGCGGACACCCCGGTCACGATCCGCCTGGAGGTCAGTGGCGCACCCCGCTGCACGGTGCGCTTCGTCACCGATCAGGGGGTGCTGTTCACGAGCGCGCCGCTGCCGGTGTCCGGGGGCGGCACGGCCGAGTGGCGTACGACGGCTGCGTACGCGGCGTACGTACGGGCCGAGTTGCGGCACGAGGTGGCGGCCGGTCCCCTGCCTGGGGCGCTGGCGGCGTTCACGAACCCGATCTTCCTGGGGACGTGAGGGCGAGCGACGACGGCTCGGTGGCCTGATCCCGCACCATCCACGCCATAGCCCCACGCTGGGGCTTCCGCCGTCCCGCGGACTTCACCCGCTCCTTCCGCTCCGCGTACGGGAGGCCGCCGCCCAGCTGACGAGGCCCGCGCTCACTGGCCGAGGACCAGCATCGCCACCAGGAGCACCACCAGCACCCCCAGCCCGACCCCGCCCACTCGTGCGCCGCCCTTGGGGACGAAGATGCCGACGACCGTCCCCAAGGTGACGAACGGCACCGCGTACCGCGCGACGGCGAACAGCGCGTCGCCGAACTGCGGGGTACGGACGCCGTCCTGGCAGCCGTCGCACGCGATGGCGACCAGCGGCCCGAAGATCCCGACCAAGCCTCCGGTGAACAGCACGAGCAGCGCGAGGACGGTCAGCCCGGCCCAATCGGCGGCGGTGCGGCGGGGTTCGGCGTCGAGGTCGGCGGTGTCCAAGGTGCTGGCGGTGTTCTCCATGAGCCGGACGTTACGGAGGCCGGTGACGGGGCGGCATCCGCGTTCGTACTCAAGCCCGCGCGCGCCTATGGCCTGAGTACGCGGCGATACCCCGAAATCATCGCCGGGCCGCCCAGCAGCAGCGCATGACTCCCCGGACAGTCTCTGGGCCACAATGCGCCCATGACCGATCACCAGGCCCGAACTCCCGTCCGTGCGCTGCTACGTGGTCCCCAGGACGGTGAACTCATAGACGTCGCCGGTGTCGCGCACTTTTTCCGGCTCACCGGCGAGCACACGGGCGGGCACTTCGCCTTCGAGGAGTTCAGCCTCGCCCCGGGCACCATCGGTGCCAGACCACACGTGCACGACGGACACGACGAGTACTTCTACGTTCTTGAGGGCGAGTTGACGCTCCACACAGGAGACGGCGAGGTGACGGCCGGGCCCGGACATCTGCTCGCTGCCACCCGCGGCACCCCGCACGGCTTCCGCAATGCGGGCCCGGTCCCCGCCCGCGCCCTGTGCCTCTACACCCCCGCCGGCTACGAGAACTACTTCCGCGAGGTCCACGCCGCCGTGAGCGCCGGGGCCGAGGCGACCGACGAGCTGCTGGCCGAATTCCGCAGCCGTCACCGGACCAGGTCCCATCAGGTTCCCTCCGACAGCCCCTGACCCGACCCGGCGTGCCCCATCCCTCAGTCCCGTGACGTGTTGGAGAGCCGGTCCAGCCACTCGGTCAGCAGGCCCGTTTCGGCGGGCGTGAAGGCCGGGCTCGGGGACGTACGGATCATCGCGCCCAGACGGGCCGCCGTGGCCGGGACCTCCACCTCGTCACCGTCGGCCGTCGCGAGGTCGGGGCCGGAGCCGGTCACGTCCGGTGTGAAGACCGCCGCGTGCACCGCGTCCCGTACGCGCCGCGACACCGTCCTGTCGGTGAACGTCGCCGGACGGGAGACCAGCATCAGCGCGACGCCGACGTTGGCGGACATGATGATCTGGGCGGCGAGTTCGGGGGCGAGGCGCAACTTGCCCTGTTCGGCGGCCCGTTGGAGGTCGTACGTGAGGATCTGGTGGGATTCCAGGGCCGCGGCGGGCGGGGTGCGCATGGCCGGGGAGTTCATGAGGCGGTAGAGGTTCGGGTTCTGGAGGGCGAACTCGGTGTGGGTGTCCCAGCCCTCGCGCAGGTCCTGGACCGGGTCCGTGCCGGGGGCGCGGTCGCGCTTGGTCGCCAGGTACTTCTCCCAGCCACTGTCGACGACCGCCGACAGCAGGCCCTCCTTGTCCCCGAAGTGGCGGTAGAGCGCCGGGGCGCCGACCCCGGCGGCCTCGCACACCGCCCGGGTCGAGACATCCCCGTTCGGGGATTCCGCGACCAGGGCGGCCGCCACTTCGAGAATGCGCGCTTTCGTACTCACGGTAGCGACGCTACCCGAGGTCATACGGCTGGTCATACGGCCGTCTCGTGCGGGGCGAGGAGGTCGTCGAGGCCGATGCGCGTGAGGAACTCGGCACGGATGCGGTCCGCTACGCGGCTGACCTCCTCCGAGCCGTCGTTCGCGGGGTCGACATGGACCCGGAACGGCCGCTCACCGTGCGGGGTGTCGACGACCTCGACGATCGCGTCGGCGACGAGCGACACGTCCGCGTCGGCCGGCGCGAGGGCGGCCAGGCGCTCGGCGACCTGGTCCATCAGGCCCGCGTAGCGCTCCTCGTACGCCGGAATCACCGTCTGCTCGGAGGGGTGGCCGCCCGTGGCGAAGTGATTCGTACCGGAGGTGAAGGCGCCCGGCACCACGATGGTCGTCTCGATGTCGAAGCGGGCCAGCTCGGCGGCGTACGACACGGCGAGCGCGTCCATCGCGGCCTTGGCGGCGAAGTACGGCGCCAGGTAGGGCGGGGTGCCGCCCCTGCTGGACGTGGAGCCGACCCACAGGACGAGGCCGTGCCGCTGGGCGCGCAGGTGCGGCAGCGCGGCCCGGTTGACTCGCTGGGTGCCGAGCACGTTCGTGTCGTACACCGCGGCCAGCTCCTCGGGCGTGAAGGCCTCGGTCGGGCCGGTCACCATGTGGCCCGCGTTGTGGACGACGACGTCCAGGCGGCCCGCCTCCGCGAGGATCGTGGCGACGGCGGCGTCGGCCGACTCCTGGGAGAGGACGTCCAGCTCGACCGTACGCAGATCCACCTGGTGCTCGGCGGCGTACGCCTCGGCCTCGGCGACCCGGCCCGCGTTGCGACCGGCGGTGTCGCGCATCGCGGCGTAGACCGTGTGCCCGGCGCGGGCGAGTGCGCGGGCGGCCAGGGCGCCGAAACCCGAACCGGCGCCGGTGATGACGATCGTCTTGCCCGTGACAGGCATGGCGGAACTCCTTGAAGTGGAGAAGGGGAGAAGGGCAGAAGAGGAGAAGGGGAGAAGGGGAGAAGGGGACGGGCGCTGCCCCGCGGGTCTTACGCGATCCCGCCGTTGGCCCGGACCACCTGGCCGTTGACCCAGCGGCCGGCCGGTCCCGCGAGGAAGGCGACGACCCCGGCGATGTCCTCAGGGGTGCCAAGGCGCTCCAGCGGCGGCTGGGCGGCCATCCGCGCGATGGTCTCCTCGTCCTTGCCGTCCAGGAACAGGGCGGTGGCGGTCGGCCCGGGGGCCACCGCGTTGACGGTGATGTCCCGGCCGCGCATCTCGCGGGCCAGGATCAGGGTCATGGCCTCGACGGCGCCCTTGGTGGCGGCGTACGCGCTGTAGCCGGGGATCGCGAGGGCCAGCACGGAGCTGGAGAAGTTGATGATCGCGCCGCCCGCGCGCAGCCGGCGCGCGGCCTGCTGGTCGACGACGAACGTGCCGCGGATGTTGGTGCGGTGCATCCGGTCGAGGGCGTCGAGGTCGAGGTCGACGAGCGGGGCCAGGGTCATGACGCCCGCCGCGTGCACGACGACGTCGACTCCGCCGTACGTGGCCTCGGCGGCGTCGTAGAGGGCCGCCACCTCGGTCTCGTCGGCCACGTCGGCACGGAAGGCGATGGCCTGTCCGCCGGTCTCGGTGATCGCGGCGACGGCCTTGTCGGCCTCGGCCTCGTTGCCCGCGTAGTTCACGACGACGGCGTACCCCTCGGCGGCCAGGCGCTCGGCGGTCTCGCGGCCGATGCCACGGGAACCTCCGGTGACGATCGCGACGCGGGGGGAAGCGTTGCTAACAGTGGAGACGGTGGGGGTGGAGGTGGAGGTGGAGGTGGAGGTGGGGATGCCGGTCTGCTCGCTCATGGCGTTGCTCCTTGTCGCGGCTGGGGTAGCGATGTTTCGCTCCCGACAGAAACAACGCTAACACTCTGACGTTAGCGACGCTACCCCCTGCCGTAGCATCGCTACGTTGTCGATGGCCGTCCGACCCCGAGGACGTCGAGCATCGCCCGGGTGGCCGGGCTCGGGTTGAACCGGCTCCACGCCAGGTACTCGATGCGGTGCGGTCCGTCGGCCACCGGGACCAGCGCCAGTGCGGGGTCGTCGGCGGCCAGTGGCCGGATGAACGCCGACGGCAGCAGCGCGACGCCGAGCCCGCGCGCGATCAGCCGGGTGATCAGCTCGACGACGCCGGCCTCGTACGCGACGTCGCGGACCAGTCCCGCGGCGGCGAACGCCTGGTCGGACTGAGCCCGGGCGGGCGTCCCGGCCACGAAGTCCACGAACGTCTCCCCGGCGATATCGTGCAGCGCGACCCGGGAAGCACCCGCGAGCCGGTGCCCGGCCGGCACCACCAGTACGTGCTCGTCGTGATCGAGAACAACGGTCTCCACACCGGACGGCGGTTCGCCCTCCGGCAGGCCGAGGAACGCGATGTCCAGATCGCCGTTCCGGATCGCCGCCGCCAGTTCGTCGCTGCGTCCGGAACGGAGGGCGACGCGGACGTCCGGGTGCCGGGCGCGGTACCGCTGCAGCAGCTCGGGTACGTCGACGGCGGCCGTGGTCACGATCACGCCGACCGCGAGCCGGCCACGCACCACGCCGGTCGCGGCGGCGGCATCGGCCACGGCACGGTCGGCGGCGGCCAGGCACTCGCGGGCGCCGACGAGAAACGCCGCTCCCGCGCTGGTCAGCTCGACGCGGCGGCTGGACCGGGCGAACAGCTTGACCCCGAGCTCCCGTTCCAGGCTCGCGATGCGGTGGCTGAGGGACGACTGCACCACGGAACAGCGCTCCGCCGCGCGCGTGAAGTTGCGGGTTTCGGCGACGGCCACGACGTATCGCATCTGCTGGAGATCCACACAGCGATCGTTCTTGTTCATAGCTGGCATGGCAAGCATGTGTTGGATTCATGACGCGCTGTGCTGAGACTTCCTCACATGCATTCCTCGACCGAGCGATCACCGGACCGGCCACGGACCTCGTCCATGACCGCGTCCATGACCTCGTCCACACAGCGGGCGGCGACCGTCGCGCTGACCGCACTCGCTCCCGCGTCCTGGGGCACCACGTACGTCGTCACCACGGAACTGCTGCCGCCCGGGCATCCACTGTTCGCCGGGCTGATGCGCGCCCTGCCCGCCGGGCTGCTCGCGCTGGCGCTCACCCGGGTGCTCCCGCGCGGGGACTGGTGGTGGAAGGCCGCCGTCCTCGGCGTGCTCAACATCGGCGGGATGCCCCTGTTGTTCCTGGCGGCCGAGCGACTCCCCGGCGGTGTCGCCGCCACCCTCGGCGCCGCCCAGCCCCTGCTGGTCGCGGGCCTGGCCGTCGCGGTGCTCCACGACCGGCCGACGGCCTGGCGACTGACCTGGGGCGTGATCGGTGTGATCGGCGTCGGACTCGTCGTGCTCGGTCCGGGGGCCCGGCTGGACGCCGTCGGAGTACTCGCCGGCCTCGGCCATACGGCCACCATGGCCGGCGGGGTGGTCCTCACCAAGCGCTGGGGCCGTCCGGCGGGGGTCGGTCCACTGACCCTGGCCGGCTGGCAACTGACGGTCGGCGGGCTGCTGTTGCTGCCGCTCACCCTCGCGATCGAGGGGGTGCCGCAGCGGATCGACGCCGGAGCGGTCGGCGGCTACCTGTGGCTCGGCAGCATGGGCGGGCTGATCGCGTACACGCTGTGGTTCCGCGGGATCGGAAAGCTGCCGGTGGGTGCGTCCGCACCGCTGGTGCTGCTGTCCCCGCTGGTCGCGACCGTCATCGGCCTCGCGCTGGGCGAGTCGCTGAGCCTGCCGCAGACCCTTGGTTTCGTCCTCGCCCTGGCCGCCTTGCTCGCCGCCCAGCTCAACCCCCCGAACAGGAGAATTCGATGAAGTCAGGTATGACGATCGCCGTGGTCGGCGCCACCGGGATGGTCGGCAGCCGGGTGATCACCGAGGCCCGTGCACGCGGACACCAGGTGCTCGCCCTGTCCCGGAAGCCTGCGAGTGAGGACCCGAACGTGACACCGATCGCGGTCGATGCGAACGACTCGTACGCCGTCCGCGAGGCGCTTGCGGGCTCCGGCTCGAACGGCGCGTCGAACGGTGCCTCCCACCGCGCCGCGGACGCCGTCGTGCTGAGCGTGCGGACCCTTCCGGTCGACCAGGAGTTCCTGGTCGGCGCTACCCGTACGGTGCTTGACGCCGCCGCACAGCTCGGGATCCGCGTCCTCGTGGTCGGCGGCGCCGGCGCCTTGCGCAGCCCCGACGACCCTGATCTGCTGGTCGCCGACAACCCCGCGTACGTGCCCGCCGAGTGGAAGACGGTCGCCGCTGCCGGGATAGCTCAGCTGCGGGCCTGCCAGGCCCACGCCGGTGCCGACTGGGTCTACCTGAGCCCGCCGGCCCTGCTCGAACCCGGTGACCGAACCGGCCGCTATCGGCGCGGCACCGACACCTTGCTCGCCGGCGCCGACGGGCAGTCATGGATCAGCGCCGAGGACCTGGCCGTCGCCGTGGTCGACGAACTCGACGCTCCTGGCCCCGAACGCCTCATCACGGTCGCCCACCGCGACGAACACCCGTCGGCGTGAGCCGGTCGACGGGCGGGTCGCCCAGTGCCCGGCCTCGAACCGGGCATGGGCGGCGGCACCGGCACGAACGAGCGTGGTGTTGAGGATCGCCTGGGTGTCGGGCCGCGGCTGGGTTTCGGCTCCCAGGCTCTCCCACGTCGTGGCCGCCGTACGCGGCGCGAGGCCGTGACCGGTCCCCCGTCCCGGTCACGGCCTCGCTGGTGTGGAGGCGGGTCATCCGCGGATCAGCAGCAGCCGCCCGCGGCGGACGGTTCCTTCGCGTCGAGGCCGGCGTCGGCTGAGCCGGTGCAGCAGGTGCTGCCCTGCTGTTTGGCCAGGGCGCCGGCGTCCGCCTTGACGACGTACACCTCCCAGGGCTCCTGGCCGGGGCCGTGGACCCAGACCTTGTCCTGGAGGGCGTAGCAACAGGTGGTGTCGTTCTCCTCGGCCGTGGCCAGGCCCGCCTCTCCCAGGCGGGTGGTGGCGGCGTGGACGGCCTCGGTGCTCTCGACCTCGACGCCGAGGTGGTCCATGCGCGTTGCCTCGCCTGCGGCGCCTTCGATCAGGACGAGCTTGAGCGGGGGCTCGGCGATGGCGAAGTTCGCGTAGCCGTCTCGGAGTTTGGCGGGCTCGGTACCGAAGAGCTTGGTGTAGAAGGCGATGGACGCGGCGAGGTCGGGGACGCGGAGGGCGAGCTGTACACGGGACGACATGGCGAACCTCCTTGTGCGGGTGGGGAGTTCAGCAGCCGCCGGACGTGGTGGCCGGGGCGCTGATGCCGATCTGAAGGGTGGCCGGGGCGGCGCAGCAGCCGCCGTCGGACTGTCCGGCGTTCTCCGGCTCGTCGAACAGGCCCGCGCCGCCGCAGACCCCGGTCTCGGGGAGGGTGAGTTCGACGCGCTCGGCTGCCTCCTGGTCGCCCGCGAGCGCGGCGGCGATGGAGCGGACCTGCTCGTAGCCGGTCATGGCGAGGAACGTGGGCGCGCGGCCGTAGGACTTCATACCGGCCAGGTACACGCCCTGTTCCGGGTGGGAGAGCTCGTTCACGCCGTGCGGATAGACCGTGCCGCAGGAGTGCACGTTCGGGTCGATCAGCGGGGCGAGCGCGGTCGGGGCCTGGAGGCGCTCGTCGAGACCGAGGCGGATCTCGGAGAGGAAGGAGAGGTCCGGGCGGAAGCCGGTCAGGACGACGACCTCGTCGACCGGGTCGAGGCGCCGGCCGTCCTCCGCCACGAGGACGAGCTGGTCACCGTCTCGGTCCACAGCCTGTGTACGGAATCCCGTGACCGCGCTCGCGTGGCCGGCCTCGACGGCGGCCTTGGCGCGCAGGCCCAGGGCGCCGCGGGCCGGGAGCTGGTCGGCTTCGCCGCCGCCGTAGGTGTTCGCGCCGATGCCCCGGCGCAGGATCCACACCGCGTGCGTCCCGTTCCCCTCCTCCTTCGCCAGGTCGGCGAGGTACGCGAGAGCGGTGAAGGCGGAGGCTCCGGAGCCGACGACGGCGGTCCGCCTGCCCGCGTAACGGGCGCGTACGGACGGGTCGTTGAGATCCGGGACACGGTAGGCGATGCGGCCGGCCGCCGTCTTCTCGCCGAGGGCGGGCAGGCCGTTCGCCCCGACGGGGCTGGGGGTGGACCAGGTGCCGGAAGCGTCGATGACCGCGCGGGAGGTGATCCGTTCCTCGCGGCCGTCGGCCCACTGGACGTGCACCGTGAAGGGCTGCTCGGCGCGGCCCGAGTCGACGATGCGGTCGCGGCCGGCGCGGGCGACGCCGGTCACCGTGGCGCCGTAACGGACCTTGCCCCCGAGGGCGTCGGCGAGCGGCTGGAGGTAGCGCTCGGCCCAGTCGCCGCCGGTCGGGTAGACCGAGGCGTCGGGGCGGACCCAGCCCGTCGGGGCGAGGAGCTTCTCGGCGGCGGGGTCGACGACCTCGCCCCAGGTCGAGAACAGCCGCACGTGCGACCACTCGCGCACGGCGCTTCCCGCGACCGGGCCGGTTTCCAGGACCAGGGGTTCCAGGCCGCGCTCGACGAGGTGGGCGGCGGCGGCCAGACCGATGGGGCCGGCTCCGATGACCACGACGGGCAGTTGGCCGGTGGTGGGCACGCTGTTGAGAGAGACAGCCACGAGGTTCCCCTTTGTTTCGACATCCGTCGATCTCTTGCATCCTCAGCGTCGCAGCTGTTTCGATAAGCGTCAACATAGACATTCATCTAATTCATGGGTTCCCGCTCACTGGTTCATCGGCTCACTGGTTCGACGTATGTCAACATAGATACATGTCGAATACGAGGGTGCTGCCGCTGCTGGAACCCGAGGCCCCCGGGGGCGTGGCGCCGTGCTGCCCTCCGCTCACGGAACGACCGCTGACCGCGGAGGAGGCGGAGCGGACGGCGCGGATGTTCAAAGCGCTGGGCGATCCGGTCCGGCTGCGACTGTTCTCGCTGGTCGCCTCGCACGAGGGCGGCGAGGCGTGCGTGTGCGACATCTCCGATGTCGGCGTTTCGCAGCCGACCGTCTCCCACCACCTGAAGAAGCTCAAGGAGGCCGGGCTGCTCACCTCCGAGCGGCGCGGCACCTGGGTCTACTACCGGGTGGAACCCTCGGTGGTTGCCGCGATGGGGCAGATGCTCGGCAACGCCATGAGCTGAGCCGGCCGCACGGAGAGCGGATGAGGCCGCTGGTCCTGCGCGCACCGATCGCGCGCGCCGTCTCGCGTGGCGAGCGGCCGCCGCCGACCACCACCACCCGCGAGGCGTGCGTCAGGCGGCGGGCTGCTCCTCGGCCGTTCGCTCCGGCATGAAGATCAGCGCCACCAGCGCCAGTCCGACCACGGCCCCGACGAGCTGCATACCGATGAACCCCGCGACCGAACCGGGCGCGATGCCCGCGAAGGAGTCGGTGAAAGCACGGCCGATCGTCACCGCCGGGTTGGCGAAGGACGTCGACGAGGTGAACCAGTACGCGGCGCCGATGTACGAGGCGACCGCAACGGGCGCGAAGCGCAGGCGGTCGGTGCGGGCCAGGCCGAAGATCAGCAGGATCAGCCCGGCGGTCGCGACGACCTCCCCGAGCAGCAGGTGCCCGGCGGAGCGGTCGTGGGTGGACCACTTCACCAGCGGCTCGCCGAACATCGCATCCGCCAGGATCGCTCCCGCGACAGCGCCGACGATCTGGGCGGGTACGTACACGGCCGCCTCGCGCAGGGTGACGCCTGCGCCGCCGCGCCGGGCCGTCCACCACTCGGCGAGGGTGACGGCCGGGTTGAAGTGCGCGCCGGAGACCGGGCCGAGCAGGGTGATGAGGACGCCGAGTCCGAAGACCGTGGCCATGGAGTTGGCGAGCAACTGCAGGCCGACGTCCTTGGTCAGTTCGGTGGCCTGGATGCCGGAGCCGACCACGACCGCGACGAGCGCCGCCGTGCCGACCAGCTCGGCCGCGGCCTTGGCGATCAGCGGGGGAGCCTGGGGCGGGGTGGCACCCGGGGCGAGGTGCGGCTCGGCGACGGGGGTTGTGGCGGACTCCCCGGCGCTGACGTGCTCGGTGGCCTCGGTCGCCTCGGTGGCGGTCAACAGGACTCCTCGTTACGGGGCGCCGCAGGGGCGGGGATCAGGGGCAGGACCGCTTGACGTTGTTCTCGGCGGTGGCGCGTGCGGTCTCCGCCAGGTCGGCGAACTGGCCCGCGAGGGATGCGATGACGTCGGGCTTCAGCCGGTAGTAGGTGAACCGGCCGCATGGCTCCGTGTCCACCACCCCGGCCTCCCGCAGCACCTTCAGATGGTTGGAGAGGTTGGTCTGTCTCGCCCCCGTCTCCTCGATCAGGTGGGTGCTGCAGAGCGTCTCCTTGGCCAGAAGGGTGACGATCCGGAGGCGGAGCGGGTCGGCCAGAACCCGCAACAGATCGGTGTCGACCGACGTCAGCATGGACTGATAGTTTCACATCACTCCTGGCTGATACCAGCCCAGGCTGATGATCCACTGGCGAAGGAAGAACCGATGTCCTCCAGCCCGCTCTCCTCCGTGCTGTTCGTCTGCGTCCACAACGCCGGGCGTTCGCAGATGGCTGCCGGATTCCTCTCCCACCTCGCGGGCGACCGGATCGAGGTCCGCTCCGCCGGCTCCGTCCCGGGCGACCAGGTCAACCCCTCCGCGGTCGAGGCGATGAAGGAGGTCGGCATCGACATCGCCGACGCCGAGCCGAAGATCCTGACCACCGAGGCCGTCCAGGCGTCCGACTACGTCATCACGATGGGCTGCGGCGACGCCTGCCCGATCTTCCCGGGCAAGAAGTACCTCGACTGGGCGCTGGAGGACCCGGCCGGCAAGGGCGTCGAGGCCGTCCGCCCGATCCGCGACGAGATCAGGACCCGCATCGAGGCGCTGATCGCCGAGATCGACGCCAAGCGGGAGGCGTGACCCCGTTACCGATTCCGGCATGCGCGAGGCCATCGTCATCGGCTCCGGGCACGACGGCACGGCATCGGCGTGACCTCGGCCCGGAGATCGGCCTGCTCGGCCGAACCCCCGCCGCCCCGATAGGCTCGCTGATACCCGAACCGGAAGAGCCCCCCATGTCGCGCTACAACGAGATCAAGCACCGGGCCGTCACGACGTTCCAGCGGCGGATCGGCAACCCGGTCGTCAAACGGCTGCCCTGGCAGACCCTCCTGGAGACCACCGGACGCAGCTCCGGGCTGCCGCGCCGGACACCGCTCGGCGGGCGGCGTGTCGGGGATACGTTCTGGCTCGTCTCGGAGTTCGGCGAGAAGTCCCACTACGTACGGAACATCATGGCCGACCCGAAGGTCCGGGTCCGCATCAACGGGCGCTGGCACCCAGGCATCGCCCATCCGCTCCCCGAGGACGACGCCCGCGCCCGCCTCAGGTCACTGCCCCGGATGAACAGCAGCGCCGTACGGGCACTCGGCACGAACCTGTTGACCGTGCGCGTCGACCTGACCGGCTGAGCGGCCTCACCCCGGCCACACGATCGCCTGCACCTCGCTGTACGCGTGCAGGGCGTACGACCCCACGTCCCTCCCCACCCCGCTCTTCTTGAAGCCCCCGAACGGCGCCTCCATGTTGCGGCCCACCGTGTTCACGCCCACCCCGCCGGCGCGCAGCCGGCGGGCGACGCGGAAGGCGCGGGCGACGTCGCCGGACCAGACGTAGTCGATCAGCCCGTAGTCGGAGTCGTTGGCGAGCGCGATGCCCTCCTCCTCGTCGTCGAAGGGGACGACCACGACGACCGGGCCGAAGATCTCCTCCCGGACCACGCGCATGTCCGGGGTGCAGTCGGCCAACAGGGTGGGGGCCACATAGAAGCCGCGGTCGAGAGCGGGACGTTCGCCACCCGTGACCACCCGCGCGCCCTCCTTCCGGCCGAGGTCGACGTACGACTCGACCCGGTCCCGGTGTGCCGCCGAGATGACCGGCCCGACGACCGTGCCCGGCTCCCTCGGGTCCCCCACCTTCAAGTACCCGGCGTACGCGGCGAGTTGCTCGACCAGTCGGTCGTGCACGCCACGCTGCACCAGCACCCGGGTCGGCGCCGTGCAGATCTGCCCGCTGTAGAAGGAGAAGGTCGTGCCGATGCCCGACACCGCCGACTCCAGATCGGTGTCGTCGAAGACGACCGCCGCGCCCTTGCCGCCCAGCTCCATCAGCTGCCGCTTCATCCCGCGCCCGCACACCTCGGCGATGCGCTGCCCGACCGCCGTCGAGCCGGTGAAGCTGACCATGTCGACGTCCGGGGAGTCGACGGCGGCCTCACCCACCTCCGGACGGGCACCGCTGACCACGTTCACGACACCCGGCGGCGCGCCCGCCGCCTCCAGCGCGTCCGCCATGCGGTACACCGACAGCGGGTCCTGCGGGGCCGGCTTCACGACCACCGTGTTGCCCATCGCAAGGGCCGGGGCGATCTTGCCCGCCGGGTTGGCCCAGGGATTGTTGTACGAGGTGATGCAGGTGACGACGCCCACGGGCTGGCGTACGGCCACAGCGCCCATCACGGCAGCCTTGCCGAAGGGGCCGGCCTCGTTGATCTGCGGGGGCAGTGGCTGCTCGACGGGCTCGGTCTTCGCGTAGCGCCGGAAGCGGGCCATGCCCACGCCGACCTGCATGCCACGCGCCGTCGCCGTCGTGGCGCCGCTCTCGGCCTGGGCGAGTTCGGCGTACGGGACGAAGTTGCGCTGGATGATGTCCGCCGCGCGGGAGAGGACGGCGGCGCGTTCCTCGGCGGGTGTCCGCGACCACGCCGTGAAGGCCTCGCGGGCCGCGGCCGCGGCCGTGTGCACCTGATCCCGTGAGGCCTCCGGCGCCCGCCCGACGACACCCTCGGTCGCCGGGTCGGTCACCTCGTAGTACCCGTGGTCGGGCTCCACCCATGACCCGCCGATGAACAGCCGCTGTTCCTGGGTCACTTGGTGCTCACCGTCCGTGTGTCCCGCCCGGAGCGGAGCACCTTCCCGGGCACCGCGCCCGTCACCACATCACCGCGGATCGCCTCGATCCCGTTGACCCACACGGCCGTTATGCCGATCGCCCTGGAGTCGAGCCGCGGGCTGTCTCCCGGCAGGTCGTGCACCAGGGTGGCCTTTCCGGCGTCGATCCGTTCCGGGTCGAAAAGCACCAGGTCGGCATGGAAGCCCTCCACGATCCGTCCGCGCTCGCGCAGGCCGAAGAGCCGCGCCGGATCGTCCGTCAGCATCTTCACGGCCTGCTCCAGCGTGGTCAGCTTCCGCCCGCGCAGGCAGTCGCCGATGAAGCGGGTGGTGTACGGGGCTCCGCACATGCGGTCCAGATGGGCGCCCGCGTCGGAGCCGCCGAGCATGACGTCCTGGTGCTGCCAGGTCTCGGCGCGCAGGGCCCACGAGCCGGGGTCGTTGTCGGTGGGCATCGGCCACAGGACCGTACGCAGATCGTCGGCCGCGCAGATCTCGACCAGGCACTCGAAAGGTTCCTGGCCGCGCTCGGCCGCGATGTCGTTGACGACCCGCCCGGTCAGGCCCTCGTTCGCCGCGCTGTACGTGTCGCCGATGACGTACCGCCCGAAGTTGGCGAGCCGCCGGAAGACGCCGGCCTCCTTGGAGCCCGCCCGCCGCAGCATCTCGGCCCGGACGTCCGGGTCGCGCAGCCGGGCGATGCGCTCCGGCACGGGCAGGCCCAGCACCTCGCCCCAGCCGGGGATGAGGTTCAGTGCGCAGAAGGTGCCGAGCGACATGTTCATCGGTGTGAGGATCGGCATGGTGAGCGCGACGATGCGGCCGCCGGCCTTGCGGGCACGCTCGCTGGCCTCCAGCTGGCGGGGGACGCGTTCGGGGACGGCGGCGTCGATCGTCAGGACGTTCCAGTTCAGGGGCCTTCCCGCGGCGGCGCTCATCTCCACGAACAGGTCGATCTCGTCATCGCTGAACTGGTCGAGGCACCCGGCGACGATCGCCTCGATCTGGGTGCCCTCGTGCTCGCCCACCGCCTTCGACAGAGCCAGCAGCTCGGCGGGGGTCGCGTGCCGGGAGGCGACCGGCTTCCCGTCGCCGTCGGAGTGTGTGGACGACTGGGTGGTGGACAGGCCCCAGGCCCCCGCGTCCATCGCCTCGTGGAAGAGGGCGATCATGTCCGCGAGCTGGCCGGGAGTCGGCTGCCCGCCCACCGCGTCCGCGCCCATGACGTACCGCCGCAGCGCGCAATGCCCCACCATGAAGCCCGCGTTGACGGCGATCCGGCCCTCCAGCGCGTCCAGGTACTCGCCGAAGGAGCGCCAGCTCCAGGGCGCGCCCTCCTCCAGGGCGACCAGGGACATGCCCTCGACCTTGGACATCATCCGCCGTGTGTAGTCGGCGTCCTCCGGCCTGGCGGGGTTCAGTGGCGCGAGCGTGAAGCCGCAGTTGCCGCCCGCGACCGTCGTGACCCCGTGGTTCAGGGACGGGGTCGCGTACGGGTCCCAGAAGAGCTGGGCGTCGTAGTGGGTGTGGGGGTCGACGAAGCCGGGGGCGAGGACGAGCCCGTGCGCGTCCTCGGTCGCCCTCGCCTCCTCGGTGGTCATGCCGACGACGGCGATACGGCCGTCCCGTATCCCCACGTCGGCGGTGTACGCGGGCTCGCCCGTCCCGTCCACGACGGTCGCGCCCTTGATCAGGTGGTCGAGCATCGTGGCGCCCCTTTCGAAGGGATCAGGCGGACTGGCGGAACCGGGTCGTGCGGTGCACAGGATCCGTGTCGATCTTCGGAATGACGTGCTCGCCGATCATCCGGATCGTCTGGAGGGTCTCCTCCTTGGGGACTCCGACCGGCAGCCCGAAGCTCAGCTGGTCGGCGCCCGCCTGCTCCCAGCGCTTGCACTGGGTGAGCACCTCGTCGGGGTCGCCGCAGATCAACAGCTCCTCCTCGATGAGGAGTTCGACGAACTCGGCGTTGTACTCGGGGAGCGTCTCGGGCCAGACGGGGAAGCCCTCCGGGCGCGGGAAGGTGTCGTGGTAGCGGAAGACGAGGGAGGGCAGATAGTGCAGCCCGCCGCTCACCGCGATCCGGATCGCCTCGTCGTGCGTGGGCGCGCAGATCGCGGTGGTCGTCACCATCACGTTGTCGTTGACGAAGTCCCCGATGGGCTCGGCGTCGACGACCGCCGTCTTGTACTGCTCAAGGACCCACTCCATGTCGGAGACCTTCTGCACGCTGAAGCCGAGCACACCCAGCCCCTTGCGGGCGGCCATCGCGTACGAGGGCGGCGACCCGGCGGCGTACCACATCGCGGGGTGCGACTTCCCGTACGGCTTGGGGAGCACCTTGCGGGGCGGCAGCTGCCAGTGCTTGCCCTTGAACCCGACGTACTCATCCTGGAGCCACATCTTGGGGAACTCGGCGATGGTCTCTTCCCAGATCTCCTTGGTGTAGTTCATGTCGGTGATGCCGGGAAGGAAGCCGAGGATCTCGTGCGATCCCGCTCCGCGTCCGGACCCGAACTCGAAGCGGTTCTCGGTGAGATGGTCGAGCATGGCGACCTTCTCGGCGACCTTCACGGGGTGGTTGACCTGGGCGAGCGGGTTGAAGATGCCCGAGCCGAGGTGGATGCGGTCCGTCGCGTGCGCCAGATAGCCGAGGTAGACGTCATTGGCGGAGAGGTGCGAGTACTCCTCCAGGAAGTGGTGCTCGGACGCCCAGGCGTACTTGAAGCCGGACTTGTCCGCCTGGATGACGTACTCGGTCTCCTCCATCAGCGCCTTGTGCTCCGCGAGCGGATCGGTCTCGGCCCGCTTGCCCACGTATCCCTGTACAAAGAGCCCGAATTCCAAGGAGGTTCACCGTCCCCATCCAGTTACCTGACGCATCGTCAGATTCTTTGAGCCGACTGTTCCACCGTGCACATGGACCGTCAATAGCTGATGCATCGTCAGAGAACACTCACGCCTGCCAGCCATCCGCCGTCGATCACGAACGGCTGACCGGTGATGTACGAGGAGTCCTCGCCGGTCAGGAAGAGGGCGAGCCGGGCCACCTCCTCCGGCCTGCCGATCCGCCCGAGCGGCACGAGCTTGCGGTACAGCTCGTCGAGCGCCTCCGAGGCCGCCGCGCTGTCGGCGGGGTCGGCGTCCGGGTCGAGCTGGGCGGGGTTGCTCATGGCGGTGTCGACGGCGCCCGGGCAGACGGCGTTGACGCGGATCTTCTTGGCGGCCAGTTCGAGCGCGGCGACCCGGGTCAGCCCGACGATGGCGTGCTTGGTCGCGGAGTACGCCCCCACCCACGCCATCCCGGTGAGCCCCGCGTAGGAGGCGGTGTTCACTATGGTCCCGCCGCCCGCGGCCTCGATCTCGGGCGCGACGGTCTTGATCCCGAGGAACACGCCGACCTGGTTGACCTGCACGATCTGCTGGAACTCGTCGAGGGGCGTGGCGACCAGCTCGTTGAAGCGGAGGATGCCGGCGTTGTTGACGAGCCCGTCGATGCGCCCGTACGCGCTCTTCGCGGCGGCGACGGCCGTGTGCCAGTCGGCCTCCTGGCTCACGTCGAGATGGACGTACCGCGCGCCGATCTCCTTGGCCAGGGCCTCACCCTGGTCGTCGAGCACATCCGCGACGACGACGCCGGCACCCTCCGCCGCGAAGAGCCGCGCCTCCTGCTCGCCCTGCCCGCGCGCCGCACCGGTGATGAGAACGACGCGTCCGTCCAGCTTGCCCATGCCGTGACTCCCTAGGGGTCTCAGTCGAGGTGCGGCGCGACCTCCGCGCCGAACGCCTCTATCTGGTCGATGAGTTCGGTACGGCCCCGGCAGCGGAAGCGCACCTGTATCTGGTGCACACCCATCGCGCGGTACGCCCGCAGCGACTCGGCGAGCGCCTCGGGCGCCCCGTGCAGCGTGCGGCGCCCGACGTCCCAGCCGGGGGCACCGACGTACAGCGGCTCGGTGATGGCGCCGACGGTGACGGGGTCCTCGATCCCGGCCTCCGCGCGCAGCCGCTTCAGCCGGGCGATCTGCCCCGGCAGCCGGTCGCGCGGATCGCCCTGCGGCAGCCAGCCGTCCCCACGGAGCGCGGCCCGCCGCACAGCCGCGGGCGAGGACCCGCCGACCCAGACGGGCACCCGCTCCTGGGCGGGCCGGGGCCGCTGCCCGAGCCCCTCGAAGTCGTACAACTTCCCATGGTGTACGGGGAATTCGTCGACCCCGAGCGCGGCCCGCAGGGCATCGATGGTCTCGTCGAGGACGGTCCCCCGCCGCTCGAAGTCGGCCCCGACCGCCTCGAACTCCTCCTGTACGTGCCCGGCGCCGACCCCGAGGATCAGCCGTCCCTGACTGAGGTGATCGAGGGTCGCGTACTGCTTGGCCGTGACCAGCGGATGCCGCAGCCCGACGATCGCGACATGGCTGAGCAGCCGTACGCGCTCGGTCACGCCCGCGAGGTAGGAGAGGGTGGCGACGGGGTCGTACCAGATGGTGCTCATCGCTCCCGCGAGACGCCGCGGGATGGCGACGTGGTCGCAGCTCGCGAGGTAGGCGAAGCCGGAGCGGTCGGCGGCGCGGGCGATCTCGACGAGGTCGGCGGGACCGGCGTCGGTCTCCCACGGCTCGGCGTAGATGGTGCTCTGCGACTGGACGGGGAGCTGCATCCCGTACGCCAGTCGCCCTTCGGGCAGCACCTGCATGAGCACGCACCCCTATCCAACTATCTGACGATCCGTCATTTACTGGGCCTGGCAGCCATCGTCGTAGCTGACGGATCGTCAGACAAGGGGTGTGCGGAATGTCTGCGGGATGTGCGCGGGGTGCTTTACGGCACCCAGAGCCCGTCCACCGTGAGCCCCAGCAGCTCGATGGCGTTGCGCCGCACGATCCGGTCGACCACGTCCGCGGAGAGATGGCCCATCTGCGACTCGCCGACCTCCCTCGACTTGGGCCAGGTGGAGTCGGAGTGCGGGTAGTCGGTCTCGTAGAGGACGTTGCCGACGCCGATCGAGTCGAGGTTCCTGAGCCCGAAGGCGTCGTCGAAGAAGCAGCCGTAGACGTGCTCGGTGAAGAGTTCGGACGGCGGGCGGTGGACCTTGTCGGCGACGCCGCCCCAGCCGCGGTTCTCCTCCCACACCACATCCGCGCGCTCAAGGATGTAGGGGATCCAGCCGATCTGCCCTTCCGCGTACATCACCTTCAGGTTCGGGAAGCGCTCGAACTTGCCGCTCATCAGCCAGTCGACCATCGAGAAGCAGCAGTTGGCGAAGGTGATGGTGGAGCCGACGGCGGGCGGGGCGTCGGCGGAGGTCGACGGCATGCGGCTGGAGGAGCCGATGTGCATGGCGATGACCGTGCCGGTCTCGTCGCAGGCGGCGAGGAAGGGGTCCCAGTCGTCGGTGTGGACGGAGGGCAGCCCCAGGTGGGGCGGAATCTCGGAGAAGGCCACCGCGCGTACGCCACGGGCGGCATTGCGGCGTACTTCTTCCGCCGCAAGCGCGGGGTCCCACAGGGGGATGAGGGTGAGCGGAATGAGACGACCCCGGGCGGCCGGTCCGCACCACTCCTCCACCATCCAGTCGTTGTAGGCCCTGACCCCGAGAAGTGCCAGCTCACGGTCCTTGGCCTCGGTGAACGTCTGGCCGCAGAAGCGGGGGAAGGTGGGGAAGCAGAGGGCGGACTGCACGTGGTTGACGTCCATGTCGGCCAGGCGCTGGGGGACGTCGTACGAGCCCGGTCGCATCTGCCCGTACGTGATGACTTCGAGGCGTATCTCGTCCCGGTCGTATCCGACGGCGGTGTCGAGACGGGTGAGCGGCCGGTGCAGGTCTTCGTACACCCACCAGTCACCGATGGGGCCGTCGTCGCCGGGGCTGCCCATGACGGGCGCGAACTTTCCGCCCAGGAAGGTCATCTCCTTCAGTGGCGCGCGGACGATGCGGGGGCCGGTGTCCAGGTACTTCTTCGGGAGCCGGTCCTGCCAGACGTTCGGGGGCTCCACCGTGTGGTCGTCGACGGAGATGATCTTCGGGAAGGCCGGGCCGGCCGCGGGCGTCTCCATGGTCTCCATATGGCCCACGGTAGCGCTGATCTGACGACCCGTCAGCTACTCGCGGGCTACCCGTCCGCCACCCATTCGCCGTCCGTCCGCCATCGTCGGGCACCTGTCCGCTCCCTTGCCGGGCGTCCGGATTGGTCGAGTGTGTGCGGTTGTGTGGGGAGAGTGTGTGAGGACCTTGTGGTGTCCCGTCCGGCTGTCTGTGATCGCCGTCTCGCACGGCTGACGCATCCGCCATGAACAAGGCAAACTGGCCTCGTTGTACTGACGGTTCGGCAGGGGGCAGCGATGGACGGTGTGCCGCGAGTACCGGAGCAGTGGCGTCGCGAGGAATCGGCGGCGTTGCGCTTCAGCGTGCTCGGACCGGTGCGCGCCTGGCGTGACGAGGTTCCCCTGCCGGCGGGATCCCCGCAGCAACGCGCCCTGCTGGCCGCGCTGCTGCTCCGCGAGGGCCGCACGGCGACGGCCTCCGAGCTCATCGACGCGCTATGGGGCGACGAACCCCCGTCCCAGGCCCTGGCCGCCGTACGGACGTACGCCTCCCGGCTCCGCAAGACGCTGGGCCCCGAAGTCCTGGTCAGCGAGTCGGGCGGGTACGCGATCCGGTCCCTCGGCGAGGGCGCGCTGGACCTCGCCCGCGCCCAGGAACTGGCGGCCGAGGCCGAGAAGGCCCGCGCCTCCGGTGACCTCTGCCATGCCCGCGAGGTGCTGCGCGACGCCCTCGGCCTGTGGGACGGCGAGGTGCTGGCGAGCGTTCCCGGGCCGTACGCCGAGACACAGCGCGCCCGGTTGGAGGAGTGGCGGCTCCAACTGCTGGAGTGGCGGCTCGACATGGACCTGGAGCAGGGCTGCCACGCGGAGGCGGTCTCGGAGCTGACGGCCCTGACGGCGGCGCATCCGCTGCGGGAGCGGTTGCGCGAGCTGCTGATGCTGGCGCTGTACCGCAGCGGCCGGCAGGCGGAGGCCCTCGCGGTGTACGCGGACACGCGGCGCCTGCTCGCCGACGAGCTGGGTGTGGACCCGCGGGCGGGCCTGAAGGAACTCCAGCAGCGCATACTCCAGGCGGACCCGGCCCTCGCCGAACCGTCGGCCCCGGCCGCCGAACCCGCCGCCGCACCCGTCCGCCCCGCCCAACTGCCCGCCACGGTCACGGACTTCACCGGCCGGTCGTCCTTCGTGCAGGAACTGAGCGACGTCCTGGCCTCCGCTTCGAAGGACCAGGGCCGGGTCATGGCGGTTTCGGCGCTGGCGGGGATCGGCGGCGTGGGCAAGACGACCCTGGCCGTACACGTCGCCCACCAGGCGCGCGCCGCCTTCCCGGACGGCCAGCTGTACGTGGACCTTCAGGGCGCGGGTTCGAGAGCGGCGGAACCGGAAACGGTCCTGGGCGCCTTCCTGCGCGCCCTCGGCACGGCCGACTCCGCGATCCCCGACTCCCTGGAGGAACGCTCGGCCCTGTACCGCTCGGTCCTCGACGGCCGCCGGGTACTGGTACTGCTGGACAACGCCCGCGATGCCGCGCAAGTCCGTCCCCTGCTGCCCGGGATGGAGGGCTGCGCGGCGCTGGTCACCTCCCGGGTACGGATGGTGGACCTCGCGGGCGCCCATCTGGTGGACCTGGACGTCATGTCCCCCGAAGAGGCCCTCCAGCTCTTCACCAAGATCGTGGGCCAGGAGCGGGTCGCCTCCGAGCGGGAGGCCGCCCTGGACGTGGTCGCGGCGTGCGGCTTCCTGCCCCTCGCCATCCGCATCGCGGCGTCACGACTGGCCGCCCGGCGCACCTGGACGGTCTCGGTACTGGCGGCGAAGCTGGCGGACGAGCGACGGCGCCTGGACGAACTCCAGGCCGGGGACTTGGCGGTGAAGGCGACTTTCGAGCTGGGGTACGGGCAGCTGGAGCCGGCGCAGGCGCGCGCGTTCCGCCTCCTGGGCCTCGCCGACGGCCCGGACATCTCCGTGGCGGCCGCTGCGGCGGTGCTGGACCTTCCGCTCGAGGACACGGAAGACCTGCTGGAGTCCCTCGTCGACACGTCGCTCCTGGAGTCCGCGGCGCCCGGCCGCTACCGGTACCACGACCTCGTACGCCTCTACGCGCGTGCTTGCGCGGAGCGGGACGAGCAGCCGCCGAGTGAGCGGGAGGCGGCGATGTCGCGGTTGCTGGACTTTTATCTGGCTACGGCGGCGGGGGTTTATGCGATTGAGCGGCCGGGTGAGCGGGTGCTGGAGCACTTCGCGGGCACCGACTGGCCGGGGTTGTCCTTCCCCGACCGCGACCGGGCGTTGGAGTGGCTGTTCAGCGAGTCGAACTGCCTGCTCGCCTGCGCCCAGCAAGCGGCGACGGCCGGACTGCAGCGCAAGGCGGCCGACTTGCTGATGGCCGCGGTGGATCTGGGCGAGTCCGGAGCCAACGCACTCCAGTTCGCACAAGCCGCCACCGCTGTGAGCGACGCAGCCCAGCGCACCGGAGATCCTTGGGCGGAGGGACGGGCTCGTACGATGCTCTCCCACGTTCACAGCGTCTGTGGACGCTTCGCCGAGGCGGAAGAAGAGGGCGAGCGGGCCCTGCGACTCGGGCTCTCGGCAGACGATCCCGTGGCCTGCGGGCAGGCCCCGAATCAGCGGGGCATCATCGCGCTCTACGAGGGTCGCCATGCCGATGCGGAAGCCCATTTCGAGCGCGCACTGGACGCCTTCCGCACCGACGGCAACCAGCCGGGTGCCGCCGCTGCGCTGTGCAACCTCTCTCGTGTCCACCTCGCCACCGGTCGAACGGAGAGCGCCGTAACGCTCGCCGAGTCGGGGATCGAGATCTACGAGCAGGACGTCACGGGCCAGACCCTCCGTCTCGCCAACGGGAAATACGCCTTGGGCCTCGCGCTGACGAGTGCGGGAAAGACCGCGGAAGCACAGTCGGCGCTCCTGGCGGCACTGGACGTGTTCCACGACAGCAGACAACGTCTGTGGCACGGAATGACGTTGTTCCGACTCGCCGAGCTGCATCTTTCCGACCGCTCGCCGGCTCAGGCCGCCGCGCACGCCGAACAAGCCCTCGCGGTGCTGCGCGGGATCGGCGGCGAGTGGCGGCGCGCCAACGTGCTCACGGTCCTCGGCCGCGCACTGTCGTTGATCGGACACATCGATCGAGCTCAGGTGTGCTGGCGAGATTCTTTGCAGATCTTCGAGGACCTCGGCTCCCCGGAGGCCGACGAGGTGCGCTCCCTCATCAGTCCGGCCGCAGTCGCCTGACCTGGGCGCTTCGACCGTTCATCAATCGTTTATCGCGGACCGTCACTCTCATGTGTGCCGGTCCGTCGTGTCGGGGGGCAGACGGCTCGGTCCTCGGCCGCACCGTTAGGGTGAACGGCCTTACGAATGCCCGTCCGGCGGCCCTCGGGGGAGTCGCCGGACGGGCACGTTCAGCACTTCACTGCCCGAGATCAAGGGAGTTGACCGCCATGGCCGACAACACGGACACCGTCAAGCCGGACGACGCGCACGCCACCGACGAAGAGCTCACGACGCTGGACGCCCACGCCACCGACGAAGAGCTCAAGCCCGCGGACGCTCACGCGACCGACGAGGAGATCACCACCCTGGACGCTCACGCGACGACTGAGCGCCCCTTCTAGACCTACACACCACGGGGATCGGCCGCGGCGGCGCGGAGGGGGAGCCGTCGCGGCCGACGTGTGTCCGATGCACGGTTCACGCCATCCCGTGGCGGGAACCGTTCGAGCCACTCGAACAATCGCCGCTCCTGACGCTAGCGTCACTCGGTGTCCAGAGATCCCCTCTCCCCGTGGAGTTGGCATGACTCGCACCAAGAAGGCCCTCGTCACCGTGGCCATCGCGGCCGCTGCCGCGATCGGCACGTCAGCACCGGCATTCGCCGACATGCATGCCACGGACACCCCCGTCACCACGGACGACATGCATGCCACGGACACCCCCGTCACCACGGACGACATGCACGCGACCTGAACTGTCACGCGTTGGGGGCCAAGCGATGCCCTCGGCCCCCAACGTCGCATCCAACTCCCTTTCGTACGTCCGCCACACGCCCCTGACGCTCCACGGCACAACCCCTGACACCCCGGCCGCGATACGTCCGCCCCTCATGAGCCCACCATCACACCGTGAATAGCTGCCGGTCCGAAGTCCACGCCTTCCAGTGCGAACAACAGCGCCAAGCGCCGTTCCTCCTGGAGCCGCTGCTTCTCCGCCGCGCGGTAGTAGGGGCGAGTGAGCGGGGCGGCGGTGACGTCGACGCGGTGGTCTGTGGCGGCTTCGCGGGCGTACGGGCTGCGAAGGCGTGGGAGGGCGAGTGCCGCGCCGGGGTCCGGTCGCGGACGCCTCGGCCACGGGGACACTTCCGTGGGCCCGAGATCCCGCACACCGCGCCGCCGCCTGCCGGTGCCGGGGAGCAACAGCGCGAGCAGGCGTGACAGCAGCAGGACCAGCAGGCGCACTACCCCTCCCCCAACTCACACCACACGGTCTTGCTCGCACCTCTCTGCTCCACACCCCACCTCAACGCCACCGCCTCAAGCAGGGCAAGGCCGCGCCCGGACCCGTCGTCGCCCGTGGCATGCAGGAGGACGGGCAGGGCGCGCGGATCGGGGTCGGTGACCTCGACGCGGGTGCGGGCCTCCGCCCGGAACACCCGTACGCGTACCGGAGTCCCCTCCCCCACATGCCGGATGACGTTGGCCACCAGTTCGGTGACGCAGAGCTGAACATCCGCGCAGGGCTCGCCCAGATGCCCCCGTACGGCGCGGCGCAGGTCCGGCACCGCCTTGGGTACGGCGAGCAGGTCGAGTTCGAGATGAGCTGCGCTGGGGTCCCGGCCGTCCCCCTGGAGCACGGCCGTAAGCCTGCGCGCGGTCGCGGTGTTGCAGTTGCCGAGCGCCACCAGCCCCGCCGGGGGCCTGTACGTGCCCGCGAAACTCGGCAGGTCGACGCGCAGGGAGGGCAGCGTGAGGCCGTGGGCCACGAGGGCGGCGCGGAGTTCGTCCACGCAGCGTTCCACGTCGTGGGCGGTGGGGGGTTGGTGGGCTTGCATGTGTACGCCTTCCTTGAGCCGAGCCGAGCCGAGCCGAGCCGTCGCGTTCCGTAATGAATCAGTCACACGATGACGTGACAGCGCGTACCGTGACAGGAGTTCGGCATCCCGAATGCGAACTGTGGAACTGAGCGCGGTAGTTGTGGAATGGGCGGAAGCCACGGTGCGACGCAAGGAGATCGACGGCTCGGAGAGCGTCCCGAGCTTCTACGGCAAAGAGTTGCGGTGGAAGCGCGAGGAAGCGGGCCTCACCCTTCAGCAGCTGGTCGAAGGGAGTTTCTACGGCCAGAGTCACCTCAGTGAGATCGAGCGAGGTGAGCGGCGCATGCCCAGCGATCTGGCCGCGCACGTGGACCAAGTCCTCGCGACCGACGGCTTCTTCGGGCGTCGCTGCGAGGATGTGCGCAAGGCCCGCAGGGGTGGACACGCGGAGTACTACGCCGATGTCGTGGAGTTGGAAGGACACGCTCGGGAGATTGAGGACTGGGACCCCGTGCTCATCCCCGGCCCACTCCAACTGGAGCCGTACATCCGTGCCGTGATCCGCGCGGCGCACCCGCTGGAAGCCGAAGACTCCGTCGCCGCGAAGGTGAACGCGCGCCGTGAGCGGGCGTGGCTCTTCGAGGACTCGAGGGCCCCCGAGTCCTGGATCGTTCTCCACGAGGCAGTGCTATGGCAACCGACAGTCGGACCCGGCGAGATGGCGGACCAGCTCGCCCACGTCGCGGAGGTGGCGAGGAACCGCGGCTTCATTCCACAGATCCTTCCGTGGAATGCCGGAGCGCACCCGTTCATGATGGGAACGACCAGGTTCCTGACCTTTGGAGATGCCCCTCCGCTGATGTACACCGAGGGCATATACAGCGGCCAGGTCATCGATGATCCGGGGCTCGTGAGGCAGTACATGAAGGCCTACGATCGGCTCAGGGCTGCCGCACTCCCGCCAGAGGTGTCCCTGAGGATGATCGAGAAAGCCGCAGAGGACTACCGAAATGACAAGCACCCAGGTGGACTTGAGCTTGGCCGACTGGCGTAGGAGCAGCTACAGCAACGGCGACGGCGGGCTATGCGTCGAAGTCGCCCCCGGCCACCCCGGAGTCATCCCCGTCCGCGACTCAAAATCCCAGAACGGCCCAGTACTCCTGTTCCCCACGGCCTCCTGGACCCCTTTCCTATCGTCTCTCAAGCACTAACCCAGTTCAAAGGCGAGAGGGATTGGCAATCCCGTTCCACCTTCTCGACGCAATAGCCCGCCCCCACAGGCCCACCCCTGGCACGCATCTGCCAATCCCTCATGCCCTGCCCACCGGCCACCTCCCTGCGAGTTATCCACAGGGGCGGGGGGCGACCGGGCCGGTGCGGGACAGTGGGACCGTGGAGCGTGCGGAGTTGAGGGGGCTCGTGGAAGGGGGTGTGTTGCTCACCTCGCGGGCCCTCGGGAGCGGGTGGCCTCGGGTCTCTCTCTTTCGGCGGCTGGGTGACGAGGGGTGGACGCGGGTTCAGGCGGGTGCCTGGGTCCAGCCGGGGTGGGACGTGGACCTCCTCACGCTTCTCAAGGCCGCGCAGCTCCTCAAGCCCCAGCTCGTCGTGAGTCACCGTTCGGCGGCCCGGCTCTGGCGGATCGAGACGCTGGGCCCCGTAAGCAACCGAACCACCCTGGACTTCACGGACCCCGGGCTCAGCGTCCGGCGCGGCGGCGAGGGCGTACAGGTGCACCGGATCCCCCTCGCCCCATGCGAGGTCGTGGAACGGCAAGGGCTGCGGGTCACCGGAGTGAACCGCACCGTCGCCGACCTCCTGCGGGCCGAACCGAGGGACGACGCCCTCGTCGCCGTGGAGTCGGCACTCACCCGGCGCAGGGTCGGCTCCGTGCGGCGCGCCCCGCTCACCACGCCGGCCGCGCTCGCCGCCGCCCTCGAAGCCTCGCTCCTCGGAGCGCCCCGAGCGCGAGACAGGCTGCGGCTCGCCGACCCGAACTCCGGGTCCCCGGCGGAGACGATCGCGCGCCTGCGGATGCACGACGTCGGCCTCCGGCCCGAGCCCCAGGCCGAGTTGCGTACCCCCGACGGACGCCGCCGTTTCCTGGACTTCCTCTTCCGTGCCGAGGGCCTGGGAGTGGAGATCGAGGGCTACGCCTATCACGGCACCCGCGACGCCCACCGCCGCGACCTGCACCGCTTCAACCAGATCCTCCAGTGCCCCGAGGTCCGGACACTGCTGCGCTTCACTGCGGAGGACGTCTTTCACCGGGCGGCGGGGATGCTTGCCCAGATCCGCGCCGCCCTGGGTGCGACCGATTCCGGCAGCGGCGCGCGCTGAGGGGGCGGCGTCCGCGAATGCGGCGGATTCCGCCCCCTCAGCGAGCAGACAGGGGAGCGCGTCGCTCCAGCGCCCTCAGACAGCCAGCCCCAGCGCCAGCGCCCCCACCACCGGCGCCGCGTACACCAGCGGGAACGGAATGTGCGAGTACCAGCGCGCCCGGGCCACGGTCACCGCCGCACCGCTGAAGTAGAGGACCAGGCCGATCCCGGCCGCGACGCCGAGCGGTGGTACGAACAGGCCGACCAGCAGGCCCGCCGCCCCCGCGGCCTTCGCCGCACCGAGCCAGGGCCACCACGAGCGGGGGACGCTGTAGTCGGTCAGGGCCTGGATGACCCACTGGGCGCGGAAAAGGATGGCGCCGGCCGAGTAGCCCGACATGGCGGCGGCGAGGATGGTCACGATGATGTGGGCAATGGACATGGGGAGGCTCCTTGTCAGGGGTGCCGGGGCGGGGGTTGATCCGATCCGCCCGGGCTGGTGTGTCCGTCCGTCACTGGATTGACACCGGGGGGCGTACGGGTGTGACACGACGGCCGGAAGTTTTTCCGGCAGCCTCATTCGCAGCCTCGGGACCCGCCTGACCACCTGGCCTCACTGTCCCCGCAACTCCCCCTTCACCACCTTCCCGCTCGCGTTCCGCGGCAGCTCCCCCACGAACTCCACCATCCGCGGCACCTTGTAGTTCGCCATCTCGCGCCGAGACCACGCGATGAGGTCGTCGGCGGTCAGTACGGCCCCCGCCCGGCGGACCACGTACGCCTTGCCCACCTCGCCCAGGCGGCCGTCCGGTACGCCGATCACCGCGACGTCGGCCACATCCGGGTGCAGGCCGAGGAGTTGCTCGATCTCGGCGGGGTAGGCGTTGAAGCCGCCGACGATGAACATGTCCTTGATGCGGTCGGTGATACGGAGGTTGCCGGCGTCGTCGAGGACGCCGACGTCGCCCGTGTGCAGCCAGCCGTCGGCGTCGAGGACCGTCGCCGTGGCGTCCGGATCCTCGAAGTAGCCCTGCATGACGTTGAATCCGCGGACCAGGACCTCGCCCGGGGAGCCGAGGGCCGCCTCGACCCGTATCTCCGTGTCCGGGATCGCCCGGCCCGAAGTCGAGGCGATCACCTGCGCCTCGTCACCCCGGCGGCACATCGTGACGATGCCGCTCGCCTCAGACAGTCCGTACGCCGTCAGGACCGTGTCGATCTTCAGCTCCGACTTCAGGCGTTCCACCAGGCGCAGAGGAACCACCGCCGCTCCCGTCACCACCAGACGGAGCGCCGAGAGGTCGTACGCGTCGCGGGAGGGGTGGTCCAGGAGTGACTGGTGGAGGGTGGGCGGGCCCGGGAGGACCGAGATGCGCTCCGACGCCACGTTCGCCAGCACCGTGTCCACGTTGAACACCGGCTGCGGGATCATCGTCGCGCCGCGCATCAGACAGGCGACGATGCCCGCCTTGTAGCCGAAGGTGTGGAAGAAGGGGTTCACGATCAGGTAGCGGTCGCCCTCGCGCAGGCCCGCGAGGTCGCTCCAGATCTCGTAGCCGCGGAGTGTCTGGGCGTGGGTGATCAGGGCGCCCTTGGGGCGGCCCGTCGTGCCCGACGTAAAGATGATGTCCGAGGCGCAGGAGCCGGACACGGTGTCCCCCCGCTGCCGTACCTCCTCCGCTCCCACGCCCTCCCCGCTCGCCAGGAAGTCCTTCCAGGTACGGAAGTCGGCGGGGGCGTCGTCCGCGAGGACGACCACCTGTTCCAGGTGCGGGAGGCCCGGGAGCGGGCCGGCGCCCTTCCCCTCCCCCTCCCCCTGTCCCTCCCCCGCGGCCCGCCGCAGCGACGCCACATACGACGTCCCCAGGAAGGTCCCCGTCACGAACAGCAGTTTCGCCCGGCTCCGGGAGAGGACGTACGCCGCCTCCGTGCCCTTGAACCGCGTGTTCAGCGGCACCAGCACCGCCCCCGCCGACACCGCGCCCAGCGCCGAGACGATCCAGTCGAGGGTGTTCGGCGCCCAGATGGCGACGCGGTCGCCGAGCCGTACCCCGTTCGCGACGCAGGCCGCCGCCGCACGTTCCACGCGGGCGCCCAACTCGGCGTATGACACTCGTGTACGGCCCTCGACGACCGCCTCCCGATCCGCGAACCGCGTCGCCGCCGACCGCACCAGTCCCGGGATGCCGCCCCACTCCAGGTCTCCGCGCATCGCCCGCCTCCCACCGGCCCAAGCACACTAGCTGACTGACCGTCAGATTAGCTGTAGCCTGACGCCCTGTCAGCAGCCGGGACCTTCTGTGGAGGTGCACCCATGCCGGGGATCAAGGACGCCACAGCCGTCGTCGGGATCGGGCAGACCCCCTTCGCCAAACAACTCCCCGAATCCGAGAAGGCCTTGGCCTGTCGGGCGATCCTCGCCGCCCTCGACGACGCCGGGATCGCACCAGCCGAGGTCGACGGGCTCGCCTCCTACACCATGGAGGAGACGGACGAGGTGGAGGTGGCCAAGGCCGTCGGTCTGGGCGACCTCACCTTCTTCAGCAAGGTCGGGTACGGCGGGGGCGGATCCTGCGCCACCGTCGCGCATCTCGCCGCCGCCATCGCCGGCGGGCAGGCGACGGTGGGGGTGGCCTGGCGGTCGCGGAAGCGCGGGTCCGGGCCCCGGCCGTGGAAGAACACCAGCGTCCAACTCCCCACTCCCGCCCAGTGGACCCGCCCCTTCGGCCTCCTCCGGCCCGCCGACGAGATCGGCATGCTCGCGCGCCGCTACATGCACGAGTACGGCGCCACCCGCGACCACCTCTTCAACGTCGCCCTCGCCTGCCGGAACCGCGCCAACCAGAACCCGGCCGCGATCATGTACGAGCGGCCGTTGACCCGCGAGATGTACATGACCTCCCGCTGGATCAGCGAACCCCTCTGCCTCTTCGACAACTGCCTTGAGACGGACGGGGCGTTGGCCTGCGTGATCGTCTCCGCCGAGCGCGCCCGCGACTGCCGCCGACGCCCCGTCTACGTCCACTCCGCCGCCCAGGGCCTGCCCGCCCAGCACCACGGCATGGTCAACTACTGGAACGACGACCCGCTCACCGGCCCCGCCTGGACCGCCGCCCGACACCTGTGGAAACACGCCGACTTCACACCGGACGATGTCGATGTGGCACAGATCTACGACGCGTTCACGCCTCTCATACCGCTCTCCCTTGAGGGATACGGCTTCTGCGGGAGAGGGGAAGGCGCGGCCTTCACGGAGGGCGGCGCGCTGGAGATCGGCGGGCGGCTGCCCGTCAACACCGGCGGGGGCGGGCTCAGCGAGGCGTACGTGCACGGCTTCAACCTGATCAACGAGGGCGTGAAGCAACTGCGCGGGACCAGTACGGCCCAAGTCCCCGGCGCCGCCACCTGCCTGGTCACGGCGGGTGAGGGCGTACCGACGTCCGCGCTTCTACTCCGGGCCTGAGGAGCCGCCGCCATGACCACCATCAACTCCACGAACGCTACGAGCACCACGAATGCCACGAACGCTACGAGCACCACGAACGCCACTCACGCCACGACCTCGGACCAGTCCCTTCTCTCGCCCGTCCCCGACGACGACGGCGCCCCCTTCTGGGAGTACGCGGCCCGAGGCGAACTCCGGATCCAGTCCTGCGCCGGCTGCGGCGAGCTGCGCTTTCCGCCCCGGCCCTGCTGCCCGCACTGCCACTCCTTCGCGAGCGAATGGCGGGAGATGAGCGGCAGGGGGAGGGTCTGGTCGTTCGTCATCCCGCATCCGCCGCTGCTTCCCGCCTACGCGGAGCAGGCCCCGTACAACGCGATCGTGGTGGAGCTGGCGGACGCCCCCCGGATTCGGCTCGTGGGGAATCTGGTGAGCGGTGCCGGTGAGGCGCTCAACTCCGTCCCGCAGGAACGGATCCGGATCGGGGCGCGGGTGCAGGTGGTGTTCGCCGAGGTGAACGGTGTGGCCGTGCCCCGCTGGGTTCTGGAGCGGCCGTGAGCGACGGGCTGCGCGTCACCGCCGACAAGGACACCGGCGTCGCCGTCCTCACCCTCGACCGGCCCGCGAAGCTCAACGCCATCGACCTCGACACGGCCGCCGAACTCGCGGCCGCCTGGCGGGAGTTCCGGTTCGACGACACCGTACGGGCGGTCGTCATCACCGGGGCGGGCACGCGGGCGTTCTGTACGGGGATCGACCGGGACGTCGTCGTGCCGCAGCCCGGCTCCCCCTACATGGTGGACGATCCGCTCGTCGCGATCGGGCCGAAGGCGAACGACCTGTGGAAGCCCGTGATCGCCGCCGTGAACGGGATCGCCTGCGGGGGTGCCTTCTATCTGCTGGGCGAGGCGGAGTTCGTGGTGGCCGACGAAGCGGCGACCTTCTTCGACCCGCATACGACGTACGGGATGGTCAGCGCGTACGAGTCGATCTACATGGCGCAGCGGATGCCGTTCGGGGAGGTGGCGCGGATGGCGTTGATGGGGACGGCCGAGCGGGTGTCGGCGCGGCGGGCGTACGAGGTGGGGCTGGTGTCGGAACTCACTGCGCCCGGTGCGGCGTTGGGGGCGGCCGTCGATTGTGCCGCTGTCATCGCCTCGTATCCGGTGGAGGCGGTGCAGGGGACGGTGCGGGCGTTGTGGCTGGCCAAGGAGGCGGCTCGGGCGCAGGCGCTCGCGCATGCGCCGCAGCTCGTGTCGCTCGGGAATCTGCCGGGGGAACGGCAGGCGGGGCTGTTCACGGCCCGCCGCCCCGGCTTCCGGCTGCGGTGACCCCCGGTGGCTCCGCGTGGCGGGTTCGTCGCACGCGGCGTAGCGTCTGCATCGAGACGGCCGCCGTCCGAAGCCCCCTTCCGTGCCCGGCACGACGGCCGTCACATTTTTCGCCCCCGCCGCCCCTACCCGTCCCATCCGTTCCTGGGGGCTGTGCCCCCAGACCCCCCTAAAAGATTGCGCAGTTCCCCGCGCCCCTTTTAGGGGCGCGGGGAACTGCGCAATCTTTTGGACCAGCCCCCACCCACCCGCAGCCAAAGAACCCGCCTACGGGGTCTGGGGCGGCGGGGGCGAGAAACCCCTCACGTCGTGCGAGCCGTGCCCGTCCCCTTCTCCGCGTCCAGCGCGTACACGCACCGATCCTTGCTGCACGCGTACACCACCCCGTCCTTGACCACCGGAGCCCCGGTGATCTCACCCCCGGTCGCCAGCTTCCAGCGGAGTCGTCCGTCGTCGGACTTCAGGGTGTACAGGAGATGGTCGGTGGAGCCGAAGTGGATGCGGCCGTCGGCGACGGCGGGGGCGCCGACGAGGTCGCCGCCGGCCTGGAAGCGCCACTTCGGTGTGCCGGTGACGGCGTCGAGGGTGTACAGACCCTTGCCGCTGCCGACGTGGACGTGCCCGGCGGCCACAAGCACCGGCTCGATGGAGGCGCGGGACTCGGTGGCGATGCGCCAGCGGTCGCGGCCGTCGGTGGCATCGAGGGCGTAGACCGTGCCGAGGTAGTCGGCCAGGTACACGCCGCCGCCCGTCACCGCCGGGCCCGGCGCGAAGGTGGGCGGACAGAGGAAGACCGCCGGGGCCTCGAAGTGCCAGCGGACGTGCCCGCTCGCCACGTCGACGGCGAGGACGCGGGTGCCGGCGGAGACGTAGACGTAGCCGTCGGCCGCCTGGGTCAGACGGACCGGGACGCCGCCGCAGGAGGCCGCGTCGCCGATCGGGTACGACCAGCGCTCCTCACCGGTACGGGCCTCCAGGGCGCGCAGCCGGGCGTCCTTCCAGACGTACACCGTGCCGTCGTGGATGGCGGGGCCGGCCTCCGGGGACTCGAAGTCGGTCTGGGCGCCGGTCAGCTCCCAGAGTTTCTGGCCGTTGGAGGCCTCCCACGCCTGGACTCCGCCACCGCGCGTGCCGGTGACGACCGTCCCCCGGTCGGCCTTGAGCGAGTACACCCAGGCGTCCGTCGACAGGCGCCAGAGGTCGCCTCCCTCGCGGGCGTCCAGCGCGAACAGCGTGGGGCCGTCCGAGGCGTGGATACGGCCGTCCGCGACCGCCATCGACCACGCCACGTCGCGCGTCTTGAAGCGGCGCCGGCCGGTCGCGACGTCGAGGGCGTGGACTTCGAAGGAGGTGACGTAGACGAGGTCGCCGGCGACCGAGGGCGTACCCCAGACGTCGTTGGACATTCGGAAGCGCCAGGGGCGCCAGCCGGAGGGTGAATCGGGCGCGGGGGGCGCGACGGTGGGCGCGGGCGCCGGATCGGCACCGTTCACGCCGGCGCGCGGCCGGGACCAGGACGCCGCGAGCCCGGCTTCCGGAGGGGGCGCCTTCACGGCGGCCGCGCGGGCGTCCGCGACGCGCGGGCCGGGGCCGATGGGCACCTGGGCGCCCGCGAGGCGCACGGGACCGGTGTCGGGCGCCCCCACGGGCACAGGCGCGTGCGAGGGGGGTGCGGGCACAGGCGCGCGCCCCCCACCGCTCCGTCCACTCCCCCCGGAGGAGGGCTTCACGGGCGGACGGCCGCCGCGGCGCGTCTCGATCAGGCCCACCGCCCGCTCGGGCAGCCACGCCGACGCCGTACCGCTGTCGTCGGAGCCGGAGCCGAAGAGGTGGGGCGCGAGCTGGGCCTGGAGGTCGGCGGGGTTGGGGCGCGCCGTCGCCTCCATCTGCATGCAGGACTCGATGAGCGGGCGCAGCTCGGCGGGCAGGCCTTCGAGGTCCGGGCCCTCGCGCAGCAGCATGAACACCGTCTCGACCGGGTTCGCGCCATGGAAGGGCGCGTGGCCGGTCGCGGCGAACACCAGCATCGATCCCAGCGAGAAGACGTCGCTCGCGCCGGTCACGCTGCGCGAGTCCTTGGCCTGCTCGGGGGACATGTACGCGGGCGTACCGACGGCGACGTTCGTCATGGTCAGGCGGGTGTTCGAGACGCCGGACGCGATGCCGAAGTCGATCACGCGCGGTCCGTCCTCGACGACGAGGACGTTGGAGGGCTTGAGGTCACGGTGGACGAGACCCGCGCCGTGGATCGACTGGAGGGCCTCCGCGACGCCCGCCGCCAGCCAGCGCACCGCCTGGGCCGGCATCGGCCCGCACTCATTCACTATTTCTTCCAGCGAGGGCGCGGGCACATACGCGGTGGCCAGCCACGGCACCGCGGCGCGCGCGTCGGCGTCGACCACGGCCGCCGTGTAGAAGCCGGACACGGCGCGGGCCGCCTCGACCTCACGCGAGAAGCGGACCCGGAACAGCTGGTCCTCGGCGAGCTCCGTCCTGACCGTCTTGATCGCCACGCGCCGGCCGGAAGCCGAGCGCGCGAGATAGACCAGCCCCATGCCGCCGGCACCCAGCCGTCCCAGCACCTCGAACGGCCCGATCCGCCGCGGATCGTGCTGCGTCAGCTGATCCACCACTTGCCTGCCACCTCCCCGTACGAGCCACGTCATCCACGTATGAACGCGGCCCAGTGCAGCGTCTCACCACCGCACCGCCATGGCGGCACGCACCCTGATTCTTCCTGGCCGAGCCACAGGTTGCGAACCCGGGGGCGGATCGGGGTGTCTCGGGACATTCCACCCGCTCCTGGGGGTCGGCGCGGCCATGTTCAGGCCGAAACGCGACTGTTCACCTTTGAAGTACAGCTCATCACCACTGAAGAGCTCATGAAGTACGGCCCTTCACCACTGAAGTACGGCCCTTCACCACTGAAGTACGGCCCCTCACCGCTGAAGTACGGCGAAGGACGCCCCTTGATTGTCCGTGACGACGGCCACCCGTCCGTACGACGTGTCGAAGGGTGTCGCCTGGACACGGCCGCCGAGCCGGTTCACCGTCCCGAGTACCGCCTCACAGTCCTCGACGCCGAAGTGGACGAGGAAGTGGGGCGGCATTTCGGCCGGGAAGAAGTCGGAGACGGGGGCGCGGCCGAAGTCGGGGGTCGCGTCGGGGCCGAAGAGGGCGTCGTGGAAGAGGGTGCCGTAGAAACGGTCGACGGCCGTGGTGTCCCGTGCGTACAGCTCGGCCCAGCAGAAGGTGCGCCGCTGGTGCCGCTTGCCGAAGCCGGGGTGGGTGCCGGCCTGCCAGAGGCCGAAGACAGCGCCCTCGGAGTCGGCCGCGAGGGCCATCGTGCCCAGTTCGCCGGAGAGGCCGACCGCCGTCGGGGTGGTGATGACCTGCCCGCCCGCGTCCATGATCCGCCGGGAGAGCCCGATGACGTCGGGCGTCGCGAAGTACACCGTCCATACGGTGGGCATCCGGCCGTCCAGCTTGGGCGTGAGCCCGGCGACCGGCTCACCGTCGAGATGCGCCAGGCCGGACGGGCCGTATCCCTCCGCGAAGGTCCAGCCGAAGAGCTCGCCGTAGAAACGCTTGCCCGCCTCCACGTCGGGGAGCTGCGCGTCGACCCAGCAGGGCACGCCCTCGGTGAAGTCGGCGAAAACGGCTGATTCGGCCATGCGGCCAAGCTAACGGCCCTTCACGCATCCCGCAGAGCAGAGGCACCCACCCCCGTGAACCCCGGAAACGCTCGTGAATCTCTCCCGTGCACCCTCGTGAACCCCCTGCGTACCCTCGCGCCGAACGGCCACACCCCATTTGCAGTCGGCCGAATCGCGCTCCGATCACCCCTCGGTAAGCTGACGGCATGACAGGACAAGTGCGTACCGTCGACGGCCGCGTGGCCGGACGGCGTGGGCAGGCGACTCGGCAGAAGCTGCTCGACTGCCTCAGCGAGATGCTCAGCTCCTCGCCCTACCGGGACGTCAAAGTCATTGATGTCGCCCGGAAGGCGGGGACTTCGCCCGCGACCTTCTACCAGTACTTCCCGGACGTCGAAGGCGCCGTCCTGGAGATCGCCGAGCAAATGGCCGCGGAGGGCGCCGGGTTGACCCAGCTGCTCGAAGGGCGTTCCTGGGTCGGCAAGGCCGGCTGGCAGACCGCGCAGGAACTCGTCGACGGCTTCCTGGAGTTCTGGCGCAGGAACGACGCGATCCTGCGGGTCGTCGATCTGGGCGCCGCCGAGGGCGACAAGCGGTTCTACAAGATCCGTATGAAGATCCTGAACTCCGTGAACAACTCCCTTACGGACACGGTCACCGACCTCCAGTCCAAGGGCAAGGTCGACAAGGACGTGAACCCGGCGGCGATGGCCGGTTCCCTTGTCGCCATGCTCGCGGCGGTGGCCTCGCACCAGAAGGGCTTCCAGACGTGGGGCGTCAAGCAGGCTGAACTCAAGCCGAATCTCGCGCTGTTGGTGCACCTCGGCGTAACCGGCAAGAAGCCGACGAAGTAACGCTTCGCTCCTTCTTGCCCCTTTCCCCCTCGCTTCCTTTCCCCCTCGCTCCCCCTCCTTCGCTCCCCCTTGCCTCAACTCCTGTCATGCAGGCGGCAGTCCATCGGCGTGGACTGCCGCCTGCTGCGCTGTACGGGCCGTCGCACGGGCAGCGGGCGGTCACGAAGGCACCGGCCGGTCACGCGGGCAGCGGCCGGTCCGTCACCACATGCTTCATCACGAGCGTCGACGTCAGCCGCTGCACAACCCGGCAGTGTCGCCAGCCGGTCGTCGTAGAGCCGCTGGAAGGCCGCGAGGTCGGCGGTGGCGACCCGTAGCAGATAGTCCGGCTCCCCGAAGAGCCGTTGCGCGTCCAGTACGTGCGGGATGTCGGCCAGCGCGCGCTCGAAGTCGGCGACGGTGTCCCGGTCCTCCTGGCGCATCGAGACGAAGACCAGCGCCTCGAAGGTCAGGCCGACGGCGGCCGGGTCCACCACCGCGCGATAGCCCCGGATGGCACCGGACCGCTCCAGCTCCCGCAGCCTCCGATGACACGGCGAGACGCTGAGCCGCACCCGCGCGGCCAGCTCCGTCACGGTCAGCCGCCCGTCCTGCTGGAGCTCGGCAAGAATTTTCTGGTCCACGGCATCCATGGGGTAGATCTTCCCCCAGAAACCGCGATCATGGGCAAACTTCGAAAACACCTTTGGGGCAATCGCGCCTAATGTCGCCCGTATGGATTGGGGAATGAACGCGGGGCTGGTCACGGCCTTCCTCGCCTTGGATCTGCTGCTGGTGTGCGTACCGGGCGCCGACTGGGCGTACGCGATCTCCGCGGGGCTGCGGGACCGCTCCGTGCTCCCGGCGGTCTCGGGACTCGTCGCCGGGTACGCGGTCCACACCCTGCTCGCGGTGGCCGGGCTCGCGGTGCTGGTGGCGGGGTCACCGGAACTGCTCACCGCGCTGACGGTGGCGGGGGCGGCGTATCTGGTGTGGCTGGGGTGGGGCGTGCTGCGCAGGCCCGCGACACCGGGGGCGTCCGCCGACACCGCCGCGGCCTCACCCGTACGCACGTTCCTGCGCGGCGCCGCCATCAGCGGCCTCAACCCGAAGGGCCTCCTGCTCTACCTCTCCGTACTGCCGCAGTTCCTCAGGCCGGCGGCCGGGGCCCCGGTGGCCGCGCAGACCGCCGTGCTCGGCGCGGTCCACATGGTCAACTGCGCCGCCGTCTACCTCACCGTCGGTGTGCTGGCCCGCGCCGTGCTGCGGGCCAGGCCGGCGGCGGCCCGCGCGGTGGCCCGCACCTCCGGCGCGGCGATGCTCGGCATCGGCGGGTTCCTGCTGGTGGAACGGCTCGCCACGCTCTAGGGCACCGGCTCAGTGCCGTACGGCCGCGACCTGCTCAGCGCCGTACGATCCGGAACAGCCGGATCTCCCGGTCGATCCGCGCCTGATACGTGGCGTACGGCGGCCAGAACGCCAGCACCGCCTTCCACGCCGCGTCCCGCTCCTCCCCCTGAAGCAGATGAGCGGTGACGGCGATGTCCTCGCCCTTCCAGCTGATCTCGACGTCCGGATGAGCGAGGAGATTGGCCGTCCACGCCGGATGATCCGTACGCCCGAAGTTGGAGCCGATGAGGATCCAGCCGGACGGACCACCCGCACCGCCCGCACCGGTGCCCTCGGGCATGCAAGCCAGCGGTGTCCGCCGTTCCAGGCCGCTCTTCGCGCCCCGCGCGGTGAGGATGACACCCGGCAGCATCTGTGCGCTGAGCAGCACCTTTCCGCGTGTGAGCCGGTGTACGGCCCGGTCCAGGGCGGGGATCAGATGCGGCGCGATCTTCGCGAAGGTCCGGGTCGAGGACACCTTCTGCACCAGTCGGACTCCGGGGGCCATCAGACCGTCACCTCGCCGCCGTCGAAGAGACGCGCGGCGTCGGCGGCGTACCCGCGCAGCCGGTGGACCGGCCCGAAGAGCAGTTCGTCGCCGGACGCGCGCTTGAAGTACAGATGGGCCTCATGCTCCCAGGTGAAGCCGATGCCGCCGTGCAGCTGGATGCCTTCGGAGGAGGCGGTGCGAAGCGCCTCCAGCGCCTGGGCGAGCGCCAGTGCGCCGACGTT
Source organism: Streptomyces sp. NBC_00775 (assembly GCF_036347135.1). Lineage (NCBI taxonomy): Bacteria > Bacillati > Actinomycetota > Actinomycetes > Kitasatosporales > Streptomycetaceae > Streptomyces > Streptomyces sp. NBC_00775. The sequence goes on along the minus strand of NZ_CP108938.1, from coordinate 6,063,819 downwards.
CTCTCCGTGCGCGGTCGCCCAGGCCGCGTAGTACGCCGCCGAGCGCGCCGCCTGCACCGCCACGTACACATCGGCCAGCCGGTGCTTCACCGCCTGGAAAGACCCGATCGCCCGCCCGAACTGCTCGCGTTGGCGTACGTACTCGACGGTCCGCTCCAGCGCACGGTCGGCGGCGCCCACGGCCTCCGTGGCGAGCACGGCGGCGGCGGTGTCCCCGACGGCGGCGAGCGCACCGGGAACGTCGGGCGCGTCGAGGTCGTCGGGGTCGCCCTCGCCGAGCAACTCGGCTTTCACGTCCCGCAGTTCGATCCGGGCCTGCGGCCGTGTCTCGTCCAACGACGTCTGCCGCACCCGTACGAGCCCCCCGGCACCCTCCCGCACCAGGAACAGCAACGTCCGTGACCGAGCGAATCCCCCTGTGTGCGCGGCCACCACAAGCAGCCCCGCACTATGTCCGTCGAGCACCTGTGCCGCCTGCCCATAGAGGCGCCACACACCGTCGACCCGCCGCGCCTGTACGCCCCCGGCGCGCCCGCCGCCCGCCCAGTCCCCCCGGTTGTCGCCGACCAGGCCGAGCGCGGTGGCCAGCCCGGCCCCCGGTACGGCCAGCGCGGCGGTCAGCTCGCCCGAGGCGAGGCGCGGCAGCAGTCCGGCACGCTGGGATGCGCTGCCGAGGGCCAGGACCAGCGGGGCGGCGAGCACGGCCGTGGACAGCAGCGGCGAGGGAGCGAGGGCGCGCCCCGACTCCTCGCAGGCGAGGGCGAGTTCGGTCACCGAGCAGCCGACACCGCCGTACGCCTCGGGAAGGGCGAGCCCGGGCAGCCCGAGCTGCCCCGCGAGCGCCTTCCAGAGACCGCCGTCGTACCCGGCGGGGGTCCGCACGGCGGCCCGCACCTCCTCCGGACCGCAGCGTTTGAGGAGGAGTTCCCGGAGGGTACGGCGGATCTCGTCCTGTTCGGCGGTGAAACGGGCGTCCATGGGCGGGCTCCTCGAATCCATCCCGGATCTGACGGGCCGTCATGTTAGGGCGAGGGGTCACAGATGCACAGGGGTGCGACCGCCTCCGGCGGGGTACGTATCTGATGTACCGTCAGATCCATGACGACGCCAGGAACTCCCAGGACTTCCGGTCAGCGCACCTCGGGCATATCGAGTGGCATGCCGAGTCGGCGCAAGGTCGCCGTCGCGGGCGTGGCCCTCTCCGACTGCGGCCGCGTCGACGAGACCACCCCGTACGCCCTGCACGCCCAGGCGGCCCGCCGTGCGCTGGCCGACTCGGGCCTGGACCGCTCGGTGATCGACGGCTTCGCGTCGGCGGGCCTTGGCACACTGGCCCCCATAGAAGTGGCCGAATACATAGGCCTGAAGCCCACGTGGGTCGACTCCACCTCTGTCGGCGGCTCCACCTGGGAAGTCATGGCGGCGCACGCGGCCGACGCGATCGCGGCGGGCCACGCGAACGCCGTCCTGCTCGTGTACGGGTCGACGGCGCGCGCGGACATCAAGGCGGGGCGGCGCACGGGCAATCTGTCCTTCGGCGCGCGGGGACCCTTGCAGTTCGAAGTCCCGTACGGCCACACGCTCATCGCCAAGTACGCGATGGCCGCGCGCCGCCATATGCACCAGTACGGCACGACGCCGGAACAGCTCGCCTCGGTCGCGGTCCAGGCCCGCGCGAACGCGGCGGCGAACCCGGAGGCGATGTTCCGCGACCCGATCACCGTCGACGACGTCCTGTCCGGCCCGGTGATCGCGGACCCCTTCACCAAGCTGCATTGCTGCATCCGCTCCGACGGCGGCGCGGCGGTGCTGCTGGCGGCCGAGGAGTACGTACGCGACTGCCGTACGGCCCCGGTGTGGGTCCTCGGCACCGGGGAGCACGTCTCGCACACCACCATGTCCGAGTGGGCCGACTTCACGGTGTCCCCGGCGGCGGTGAGCGGCCGGCTCGCGTTCGAGCGCGCCGGGGTCCGCCCGGACGAGATCGACTTCGCCGAGATCTACGACGCCTTCACCTACATGACCCTCGTGACCCTGGAAGACCTCGGCTTCTGCGCGAAGGGCGAGGGGGGTTCCTTCGTGGACGCCGGGAAGGGACGGCTGCTGGTGAGCGGGGAGCTGCCGGTGAACACGGACGGAGGCGGTCTCTCGGCCCAACACCCCGGCATGCGGGGCCTGTTCCTGCTGGTGGAGGCCGTACGGCAGCTACGGGGTGAGGTGGCGGAAGAGCGGCAGGTACGGAGGCCCGACGGGGGTTTGCCACAGCTGGCCGTGGCGTCCGGGACCGGGGGCTGGTTCTGTTCGTCGGGGACGGTGGTGTTGGGCCGGGGGTGAGGTTCCTGAGTGCCTACCGCCTGCCGCCCGCCGTGAGCAGGTGGCCGCTGACGCCGAGCAGCGACGGCTCGGACTCGGTCTGCCGCACGGCCCGCAGGACCGACTCCCGTCGGCCGGGATCGTCCAGCCACGCAGAGACGTCTCCCATCAGCCAGGCCGCGCCTTCAACACCGTACTGGCCGGAGGAAGCCAGCCCGGCCGCCGCGAACTCGTCGAGCACGTCGGCGGGTTGGTGGAAGTAGGCCGTGGTGAACAGGGACTTGTCCCCTCCGGTGGGACGCATCCGGCCGTCCCTGGCGGCGGACTCGATCTGCGGTCGCCGATCGGGGTCGAAGTACAGGCCCGTGCTGAGGGTGTCGTGCAGCCCCGCGAACCGGTTGATGGTCGCGGCGACCACCACTCCCCCAGGGCGCACCACGCGCCGGGCCTCGCCGAGGGCCCGGACCCGGTCCTCCCGCTCGGGGAGGTGGTAGAGCGGGCCGAGCAGCAGGACGACGTCCGCCGACTCGTCGGGCAGGCGCAGGGCGCGCGCGTCGCCGACGTGTGCGGTGACGCCAGGGAGCCGCGCGGCCCGTTCGACGTGCAGCGGCACCGGGTCGAGGAGTTCGACGTCGTACCCGTCGGCGGCCAGCCACTGCGCGTGGACACCGCTGCCGCCTCCCACGTCCAGCACCTTCGCCGGAGCGGGCGGCAGCAGCCGGCGCAGGACGTCCTGCGTGCGCCAGAACTCCAGTCGCCCGCTGCCCTTCCGCAGCCGCCCGTCCTCGTCGCCGCGTTCGTAGTACGCCGTGATCTCCTCGGCGAGTACGGGGAGTCCGGCGGTGTTCGTGGTGTCGTGATCAGCGGTCATGCCGGAACCCTGACCGACAGCGGCCGTCGCCGACAACCCAGTTCTCCTCCCGTTTCTACTCCAGGCCGCCACTTCGGCGCACGAGGATGCGCCCCTCCGCCGTACCGATCAGCAGGTCGCCGTTCGGGGCGGCGGTCAGGCTGCACGGAGTGAAGGCGTACGGGCCGTAGGTGTCCTCGTCGGTGGTCGTCCCGCGGTGGATGACCTTGCCGTCGTCCGCGCGCAGGGTCAGCAGTTCCTGCCCGCCGGTCACCACGTGGACGAGCCCCTCGTGGGTGTCCACGCCCGTCACGCGGGCGTCCGTGGGGCAGGTCCAGACGATGTCGCCGTGCGGGAGGGCGCGGCGCAGGAGACGGGGGTTGCGGCGGTTGACGAGGACGGAGTGGACGAGGCCCGGGCCGAGGCTGTCGTGGACGTACACGGCGGGGCCGCCCATGACGTAGTCGTCCGGCGCGGCTTCCTCCAGGAACGGGAAGAGCGGCTCGATCCCTTTCGGAGTGGCCTCGACGACCCACTTCTCGCTCTTCTCGCTGTTCTCCTCCTCGGTGCCATAGAGGAAGAGCAGGTGGGGCGAGCGGCGCACGCGGAAGTCGAACGAGCGGTCGCACTCGCCGAGTTCAAGCGTGGCGAGCTGCCTGCCGGAGGGCGTGTACACACGGCTTTCGTACGGTGGCCAGCGCGCCGGCGGGAACAGGTCGCGGGAGTCGCGGGCCACCCAGGCGCCGTCCGCACGCGCCGTGATGGCGACGGGGAAGTCGAGCCGGTGCTCGGCGAGCTGGGTGCCGTCCGTGAGCGCGATGCGGCGGAGCAGCGTGCTCCGGTCGTCGCTCGTCCCGACGAGGACCGTGACCCAGGCCGTCTCCTCGTCCGGCGTGACGTACAGCTGCCCGCCGGAGCGGTGCGGGAAGTCGTCCGGCTCCGGCACCGACCACAGGAGCTCGCCCTCCGCCGACCAGCACTCCAGGAGCGTGCCGCAGCGCAGGGCGGCGATCACGCGGCCGTCGGTGAGCGCCTCCACGGCGACGACCTCGTCACGGCGGTTCCAGGTCCGCCCCGCCCGGTCCGCCAAGTCCGCCAGCGGGGGCCTCGGGGGGATCGGGTCCCAGGCCGACGGGCCGTCGTCGTCCACGGGGGTGCGCGGCCCGAAGGTGAGCCCGCCCGCCGCCGCGTCGTCCAGGCAGCCGCGCCAGTCGTCCCGTTCGGCGACGCACGTCAAGTAGGCGTCGGAGCCGTCGCGTTCGTAGGCGTGGTCCGGTTCCGCGACGGCGATCTCCAGACGGCGCTCGTCGATCCAGTGCAACGCCGTCACACCCACCTCGTCGAAGGGCACGGCGGTACGGCGCCGGGTCCCCGGCTCGTACAGCACCAACTCCCCACGGCGGTACGCCTCGTCGCCCTCCTCCGTGGCGATGGCCAGCAGCGGGAGGGCGGGGTGGAAGGCGAGTCCCTCAATGCTCTGGTCCAGCTCCACGAGGTGCCAGAGGGAGAGGTCGGCGGCGCGGTAGATCCCTACCTGGGACCTGACGGCACGCGCGCCGATGTAACTGCTGGCCGCGATCCACTCACCGTCGGCACTCACGTCGACGGTGAAGGCGTGGCCCATTTCGGGGAAGGGGTGGTCCGGGATGACGGGCATGAACAGATCGTTCACCTCTCGGGCTTGTGGATCAAACTCGTGGATCAGACTCGGCTGAGGAGTGGGTGACCAACCTGGGGGGCGGGTGCCGTGGGTTCAGCACAGGTGTGGATATCTCGCTCCCCGGACTCCCCGACTCCCGGGGCCATACTCGGCACATGGAACCGGATCTTCATGAGCTGCTGAGATCGCTGCGGGTGTGGGACACGGAGCTGCCCTCCTTCGCCCCGGACAGCGCCCCCGACGAGCCGCTGCCCCTGTTCGCGCGGTGGTTCGCGGAGGCGGTGGCCGCCGGGCAGACGGAACCGCACACCATGTCGCTGGCGACGGCGGACGAGGACGGGCTGCCGGACGTACGCACGGTGATGCTGCACGGGGCCGACGCGACCGGCTGGTCGTTCGCCTCGCACGCGACCAGCCGCAAGGGCCGACAGCTCGCCGCCCGGCCGTACGCGGCGCTCGGCTTCTACTGGCCCGCGCAGGGGCGCCAGATCCGGCTCCGCGGCCCCGTCACCGTCGCGCCGCCGGAGCAGAGCCAGGCGGATCTGCACGCGCGTTCCACGGGCGCGCTGGCCGCCGCGCTGGTCGGCCACCAGAGCGAGGTCCTGCCCTCGGAGGAGGAGTTGGCGCGGGCGTCGGACGCGGCCTGGGACCGGGCCCGTCGGGAGCCGGACGTGCCCGCACCCACCTGGACCCTCTACCACCTGCGCCCGGACGAGGTGGAGTTCTTCCAGGGGGATGCGCGGCGACGGCATCTGCGCCTCGACTACCGCCGTACGGGGGATGGTTGGGTCAAGGAGCTGCTGTGGCCGTGATGTCGTGCGCGGTGGAGTCGTGCGCGGTGAAGTCGTACGTGGCGAAGTCGGCGACCGGGCGGTAGCCGATGCGCTGGTACAGCCCGTTGCTGGTCGGGTTGGCGAGGTCGGCGAAGAGAAGCACCTCGTCGGCGCCGGCGGCGAGCGCGGCGCGGCTGACCTCGGCCGTGGCGGCACCGGCGTAACCGCGGCCGCGCAGGTGGGCCGGGGTGTAGACGGGCGCGACGCGGATCTGCCCGGCGACGAGGTCGGTGCGGCCGGCCATGGAGACAGGGGTGCCGTCGGGGGTCTCCCAGAGGGTGGCGCCGCCGTAGGAGAGCCGGTCGTCGGCCCAGGCGCCGCTGTCACGCGACCCGTCCTCACCGATGATCTCGGCGAACTCCCCGTACCACTGGGCGAGTCGGGCCCTGTCCGGCTCCGTCGCGACCCTGGCCCGGCCGGGCGGGGCGGGTTCGGGCGGTGTCAGGGTGCCGAGACGGTACAGCCGCTGGCGCTCGCGCAGCGCGACCGTGGCTCCCGTACGCCGCTGCCAGGCCCCGGCGAAGGCCGCGGTGGTGTCACGGTCGCCGAAGACGCCGGAAGGGCTGTGGCCGAGGTCCGCCAGCAGGGCGGCGAGGGTGTCGGTGTCCTCCTCGGACAGGGGCGTGAGGTTCAGCGGATACGGCGGCGTACGGAAGAGGGTCGCCCGCACGGCCCCCTCCCGCTCCAGAATTCCGAAGACCGGCGCTTCCTTCCCGTACCCGTCCATCCCGCGCCGCCGCAAGGTGTCCGTCACCGTCAGCGGCACGGTGTGCATCGCGGGCCGCGAGCGCAGGAACTCTCCGGCCCGCCGGAGAAAGACGTCCAGGTCATGGGTGAGCCGCCAGCCGGACGAGACGTCGTCCGCAACGTCGTACGCAACAGATTCCATGTCAGATGATCCCGTGGGCCCGGGGGCCCGCGCCTCCGATTTACGGACGCCCGCGTACGGACGATCGCGTACGGACGCCCGCCGCCCGGAGTCAGGGGAGTCAGGGGAGTCAGGGGAGTCAGGGGAGTCAGAGAAGTCAGGGTGTCGGCGGCTCAGGATCTGTCGCCAGCCGTCCGTGCAGATGTACGTCCCGGAACGCGTCGTGCCGTCCCGCCTCGAACATCGCGCCACGCAGCGTCCCCTCATGCCGGAATCCGCAGCGCTCGGCGACGCGGCAGGAGATGTCGTGGCCGATCGCGTGGCCCAGGTCCAGGCGGTACAGGGCGAGGTCGGTGAAGGCGTAGCGGGCGGCGAGGGTCAGGGCGCGGGCGGCGACCCGGCGGCCACGGGCCTCCGGCAGGACCCAGTAGCCGACGCGGGCGCAGCTCAGGATGTGGTTGATGTCGTTGACGCCGACGTGGCCGAGCAGTTCGCCGGTGTCCGCGTCGGTGACGCAGAAGGAGACCGAGGTGCCACGCTCCGCGCTGTCGGTGCGTGCGAGGAGCGACTCACGGGCGCCGTCGATGTCCCGGATGAACCTGAGCGGCGTGTTCCAGCGCTGGAACTCCGGATCGGACAGTCCCCGCAGGTACGCCGATACGTCGGCGTCGGACTCCGCGTTCCAGGGGCGCAGCCGCAGACCGTGGCCGTGCAGCTCGGGGAAGGGGTGGGCGGCGAACTGTTCGTGGACTTCGGACATCCCGCCATTGAAACGCGTCGTCCCGCTCGGGTCACACCCCTGGGCGCCCCCGCGGCGCCCCCGGCTCACGCCCAGGGCGCCCGAGACGCCCAAGGCGCCGCATGAAGAGCGCCCTGAGGAAACTCTGCCTTTTATGGGAATCCCACGAAGAGCGCGCGCTACCTCGGTCGGAACACCGGCACGCCCGCGCGGAAGGTGACCTCCAGCTCCATCCCGATCCGCAACGCGCCCCCCGCTCCCCCTCCGGCCCCCTCGCACTCCACCACCTCGGTCATCATCCGCGGCCCCTCCTCCAGGTCGACGACGGCGGCGACGTACGGCACGCGCTCCCCGAACGGCGGAAGGTCGTTCCGGTGCACGACGGACCAGGTGTAGAGCGTGGCGCGCCCGCTCGCGCGCTGCCAGCTCACGCCGTCCTCGCTCCAGCAGTGCGGGCAGAACTCCCGGGGATAGTGGTGGGCACGGTCGCAGACGGCGCAGTGGCGGAGCAGAAGCCGCCCCTCGGCGGCCGCGTCCCAGTAGGGCCGTGTGAAGGCGTCGGCCTCGGGCACGTCGAACCGACCGGCCCCCGTGCCGCCTCGCGCCGCCCCGCTCACTGGAACAGCCCGATCGCGTCGTCCAGCGACCACGTCTGCCACGACATCCCGAACAGCCCGACGACCGAGATCAGCGCCATCATCGAGTTCTGCCCCTGTTCGGCCCAGTCGTGGATCATGAGGACGAGGTAGAGGACGTTCAGAAGAAGCCCTCCGACCAGGGCGACCGGTGTCAGCAGTCCGGCCACCAGCCCCAGTCCGAGCGCCAGCTCCGCGTACACGACGACGTACGCCATCGTCCGTGGCCGCGGCGCGACCACCACATCGAACCCGGAGCGCACGGCGTTCCACCGGTGCTTCGCCGCGACGTCCACCGCCCACGCGATCCCGGTCCCCCGCTCGAACCAGTCCTTCTTGTCCTTGTGCCGCCAGCTCTCCAGCCACCACAGCCCGAGCCCGATCCGCAGCACGGCGAGCCACTCCGCGCCGCTGAGCCAGATCGTGTCCATGGCCGAACCTCCTGCCGCACGCGGGATCTGACGGTACGTCAGTTCAGCGCACGGAGACACACCGGCGCAAGAGGCGTACACCGCCGACTCCCCGCCGCCGCGTGAGGCGTACGCGCCCTCTCCTCCACGCCCCCGCCACAACCAAGTGACCTACGCCACCAGTCCCACCCACTCCTCCTACAGCCGTGATCAGTTCGCAACCGATTCCGGTCTTGACCGAGACCTATCAAGTGAGGACGTGATTACGCTCGCGCTCATGGCCGACTCGACTGCTTCCTCGACACCCCGCACGGTGCCGTCCCACGAAGACCGCCCCGTGTACGTGATCGGAGGCGGCCCCGGCGGGCTCGCGGCGGCGCACGCGCTGCGCGCGCAGGGCGTGCGGGCCGTCGTGCTGGAGAAGTCCGACAAGGTCGGGGCGTCCTGGCGGCGCCACTACGACCGGCTGCATCTGCACACCACTCGGCGGCTGTCCGCGCTGCCGGGGCTGGCGATGCCGCGCTCGTTCGGGCGGTGGGTGTCGCGCGACAACGTGGTGCGCTACCTGGAGAAGTACGCCGAGTACCACCAGCTGGAGATCGTCACGGGCGTCGAGGTCTCGCGCATCGAGCCCGCCCCGGGCGGCGACGGCTGGCTGCTGCACGCCACCGGCGGGCGCGAGCTGACCGGCAGCGCGGTGGTCGTGGCCACCGGCTACAACCACACGCCCCACGTGCCCGACTGGACCGGCCGCGACACCTACACCGGCGAACTCCTGCACGCCGGCGACTACCGCAACCCCGCCCCCTACGCCGGCCGCGACGTCCTCGTCGTCGGCGTCGGCAACACGGGCGCGGAGATCGCCGTGGACCTGATCGAGGGCGGCGCCCAGCGCGTACGGCTGTCCGTGCGCACCGCGCCGCACATCGTGCGCCGCTCGACGGCCGGCTGGGCCGCCCAGTTCACGGGCATCGTCGTACGCCGGCTGCCGGTGCGGCTCGTCGACAAGCTCGCCGGGCCGATGGCCAAGCTGAGCGTGCCGGACCTGTCGGCGAAGGGGCTGCCCCGCCCCGACACCGGGCTGTACTCCCGCGTCAACGAGGGCTCGATCCCCGTCCAGGACGTCGGCCTCATCGATGCCGTCCGCAAGGGACAGGTCGAGATCGTCGCCGCCGTGGACGGTTTCGAGGACGGCAAGGTCGTCCTCGCCGACGGCGACCGGATCGGCCCGGACGTGGTGATCGCCGCGACGGGTTACATACGTGCCTTGGAGGGCGTCGTCGGCCACCTCGGCGTGCTCGACACCCGCGGGCGCCCGGTGGTGCACGGCGCACGCACCCCGAAGAACGCCCCCGGCCTGTACTTCACCGGCTTCACCAACCCCATCAGCGGCATGTTCCGCGAACTCGCCCTAGACGCCGAGAAGATCGCCAAGGCGGTCGCCCGCACCACGGCACGCAAGCCCGCGCCCGCCGAGCGGTAACCCTCCCCTCCCTCGCCTCCCTCTCCCTGTCGTACGAACTCTCAACTCCTTGATGTACGCGGCTTGTTACGCGTGCGTCAGATGTGCCGAGAGTGCTGTACCGAACCAGCCACGGGGGCCAGAATGCGAGCCCTGCTCACTTTCCGGTTCCAGCTCCCTCCACCTCGCGTATTCGACTCGTATCGACGGAGGATGAAACGTGGCACGTGAAAGACAGCTCTCCCGGCAGCCCTCGTCCCGGCTCACCCGGCGTTCCCTGCTCGGCGGCGCCGCCGTGACGGGGGCGGCCACCCTCGTCGGTGCCGGCGCCGGCACCGCGGCCGCCGCGACCCGCGACGCCGACGTCGCCGTCGTCGGCGGCGGGCTCGCCGGGCTCACCGCGGCCCGCGACCTGGTCGCGGCCGGCAAGTCCGTGGTCGTCCTGGAGGCACGCGACCGCGTCGGCGGCCGGGTCGTCAACCTGAAGCTGACGAACGGCGGTTTCACCGAGGGCGGCGGCGAGTTCATCGGCCCCACCCAGGACCGCATCAAGGCCCTCGCCGACAGCCTGGGCGTGGCGACCTTCACGACCTACAACACCGGCAAGAACCTCCTCTACAAGGACGGCAAGAAGACCGCCTACGCCACCGACGGCCTCCTCGGCTCCGTCCCGCCCATCGACGTCGCCGGGCTCGCGAACGCCGCCGTCGTGCAGGCCGAACTCGACGACATGGCGGCGCAGGTCCCGGTCGACGCGCCCTGGACCGCCGCCAAGGCCGACGAGTGGGACAAGCAGACCTTCGAGAGCTGGCTGAACGCCAACGCCGTCATCCCCTCCGCGAAGTTCCTCTTCGACGTCGCCTGTACGTCGATCTTCTCGGCCCAGCCCCGTGAACTCTCCCTCCTCTACGTGCTGTTCTACATAGCCGCCGCCGGCAACGAGTCCAACGCCGGCACCCTGGAGCGCCTCACCGAGACCGCCAACGGCGCCCAGGAGTCCCGCTTCGTCGGCGGTTCCCAGCAGGTGCCGATCAAGCTCGCCGCGGCCCTCGGCAGCCGGGTGGTGCTCAGCGCCCCGGTCCGCTCCATCACCCTCTCTGGCAGCAAGTACCTGGTGACCGCCGACGGGATCACGGTCACCGCCCGCCGAGTCGTGGTCGCCCTGCCGCCACCGCTGGCCGCGCGCATCGCGTACGACCCGCTGCTGCCCGCCGACCGCGACCAGCTCAGCCAGCGGCTGCCGATGGGCTCGATCGGCAAGGCGATCGCCGTGTACGACACCCCCTTCTGGCGCGCCGACGGTCTCAACGGCCAGGTCGTCAGCGACACCGGCATCGTCCGCTCCACCTTCGACAACTCGCCCCCCGACGCCTCCTACGGCGCCCTGATGGGCTTCATCGAGGCCGACGAGATGCGCGCGTTCGACGCCTCGACGGTCGACGAGGTGAAGGCGGCCGTCCTGAAGGACTACGCCACCTACTTCGGCGACAAGGCCAAGTCGCCCACCTCCTTCGTACTCCAACGCTGGGACAACGAGGGCTTCTCCCGCGGCGGCCCGGTCGCCTACGCCCCGCCCGGCGTCCTCACCGAGTACGGCCCGGCCCTGCGCAGGCCCGCCGGCGGCATCCACTGGGCCGGCACCGAGACCTCCACCTACTGGAACGGCTACATGGACGGCGCCGTCCGCTCCGGCGAGCGGGTGGCGAAGGAGGTCCTGGCGGTCCTCTGACGGCGCCCCGACGGTTCCACCTCCCTCCGCGGCGGGTACGTACCAAGTGCCCGCCGCACGCCTTTGCGCGCCCGGCGCCCGAACGCTCCACCCTCGCTCCACCACGGCTCCAGTCTCGCTCCACCCCGGCTCCACCCCCGCTCTCCCTTCCTCGCTCGCAGCCTTTGCCTGCACAACAGTTCCTGACACGGCGTCAGTTAAGTAATCTGACACTGCGTCAGTTAAAAGTTGGCTGTCACACAGGAGCGGGCGGACCGATGCTTGGATCAACCCACGGCACCCTCACCACCGACTCCCGCCGGGCCCGGGTCATCGCCTGCGGCGAGCAACCCTCACCGGTCGTGCACGGCCGCCCGGCCGAGGTCGACGACCTGGACGTCAGCGGGCGTCCGCTGTACGCCGACGTACCCGATCTGGACCGCTTCTTCCGTCCCGAGTCCGTGGCCGTCATCGGCGCCTCGGACGCCGAGGGTCGGCCGAACACCGGTATCACCCGGCAGTTGATCGCCTGGGCCGAGCGGGTCGGCGCCCGGCTGCACCCCGTGCACCCGACCCGGCCGGCGGTCTTCGGCATACCCTGCTCCCCTTCCGTCGCGGACCTGCCCGAGCAGATCGACCTGGCCGTGCTCCTCGTCGGCGACCCCCTTCCCCTGATCGGGGAACTGGCCGAGGCCAAGGTGAAGTTCGCGGTCGCCTTCGCCTCCGGGTTCGCCGAGACCGGAGCCGAGGGCGCCGCCGAACAGACCCGCCTGGCCGCCGCCGTCCGCCGCTCTGGCCTGCGGCTGCTCGGGCCCAACACCAACCTCAACGCCTTCGAGAAGTTCCGCGACGACCTCGACGGCCCGGCCATCGCACTGATCACGCAGTCCGGGCACCAGGGGCGGCCGGTGTTCGCGATGCAGGAGCTGGGTGTGCGGCTCTCCCACTGGGCACCCACCGGCAACGAGGCCGACCTGGAGACCGCCGACTTCATCTCGTACTTCTCCGAACAGCCCGAGGTCGGTGCCATCGCCTGCTACGTCGAGGGGCTGAAGGACGGCCGCTCCTTCCTGCTCGCCGCCGACCGCGCCGCCCGGCGCGGAGTACCCGTCGTCGCCGTCAAGGTCGGCCGCACCGAGACCGGAGCCCGCACCGCCGCCTCACACACCGGCAAACTGACCGGCGCCGACACGGTGGTGGACGCGGCGATGCGGCAGTACGGCGTGATCCGCGTCGACGGACTCGACGAACTCCAGGACACCGCGGCCCTGCTGGCCCGCGCACGCACCCCGCAGGCGGACGGCGTCGTCGTCTATTCGATCTCGGGCGGCACGGGCGCGCACTTCGCGGACCTGGCGAGCGAGGCCGGGCTCTCCCTGCCCACGCTGTCCTCCGGCAAGCAGACCGAACTGCACCAGTGGATACCCGAGTACCTGAACGTCGCCAATCCCGTCGACAACGGCGGCCACCCCGTCGGCGACTGGCGCGGCCGGAAGATCATCGACGCGATCCTCGCCGATCCGGGGGTCGGGGTGCTGATCTGCCCGATCACCGGCCCCTTCCCGCCGATGAGCGACAAGCTCGCACAGGACCTGGTGGACGCGGCGGAGCAGACGGACAAGCTGGTGTGCGTGGTGTGGGGGTCGCCGGTCGGCACCGAGGCCGCGTACCGCGAGACGCTGCTCGGGTCGCAGCGGGTCGCCACCTTCCGTACGTTCGCCAACTGCATCACCGCCGTCCGCGCCTACCTGGACCACCACCGGTTCGTCGACGCGTACCGCTCCCCCTTCGACGAGGCACCTCGCACCCCCTCGCCCTCCTTCCGCAAGGCGCAGGCGCTGATGCGTCCCGGCCAGCAGCTGAGCGAGCACGCGGCCAAGCAGCTGCTGCGCGCGTACGGGATCCGCGTGCCGCGCGAGCAGCTGGTGACCAGCGCGGCGGCGGCCGTGCGGGCGGCGAGCCTGGTCGGCTACCCGCTGGTGATGAAGGCCTCCGGCGCGCAGATCGCCCACAAGACCGAACTCGGTCTGGTGAAGATCGGGTTGACCTCCGCCAGCCAGGTCCGCGACGCCTATCGCGAGCTGACCGACATCGCGCGCTACGAAGGGATCTCGCTCGACGGCGTGCTCGTCTGCCAGATGGTCGAGCGCGGCGTCGAGATGGTCGTCGGCGTCACGCACGACCAGCTCTTCGGGCCGACCGTGACCGTCGGACTCGGTGGTGTCCTCGTCGAGGTACTGCGCGACGCGGCCGTCCGCGTGCCGCCGTTCGGCGAGGACCAGGCGCGGGCCATGCTGTCCGAACTGCGGGGGCGGGCGCTCCTCGACGGGGTGCGCGGGGCTCCGCCCGTCGACGTGGACGCCCTGGTCGAGGTCGCCCTCCGGGTGCAGCGCATGGCGCTCGAACTCGGCGACGACATCGCGGAGCTGGACATCAATCCGCTGATGGTGCTGCCTCGGGGGCAGGGGGCGGTGGCCCTGGACGCGCTGGTGGTGTGCCGCTGAGCGGGCGTGCACCGCCCAGCTCCCGCGCAAAAGGCCCACCACTCCCCGTACGAAACGGAGTACCCCCATGTCCGACTCCCCCCGTGATTCCCATGAGTCCCGTGAGTCCCGTGAGTCCCGCGAATCCCCTACATTCCGTAAGTCCCGTGAGACCCCTGGATCTCCCGAACTCCCCGAAAAGTCCCTCGACTCATTGATACTTCACGCCACTGACAACGCCGTCTCGTGGATCACCCTCAACCGGCCCGAGGCGATGAACGCCCTCACCTGGGACCAGCGGGAACGCGTGATCGCGCTGCTCGCGGAGGCGTCCGCCGACCCGGGCGTACGGGCCGTCGTGATCACGGCGACGGGTCGCGGCTTCTGTGCGGGCGCGGACCTGCGGGGCGGGCCGCCCGCCGGGGAGCGGGTGGCCGGGGATGTCGCCCGGACCATCCGGCTCGGCGCCCAGCGGCTGATCGCCGCCGTACTGGACTGCGAGAAACCGGTGATCGCGGCGGTCAACGGCACGGCGGCCGGGATCGGCGCGCACCTCGCGTTCGCCTGCGACCTCGTACTGGCCGCGGATACGGCCCGGTTCATCGAGGTGTTCGTGCGCCGCGGGCTCGTCCCCGACGGCGGCGGGACCTATCTGCTGCCCCGCCTCATCGGCCCGCAGCGCGCGAAGGAGTTGATGTTCTTCGGCGACGCGTTGACGGCCGCGGACGCGGAACGGCTCGGCCTCGTCAACAGGGTCGTACCGCCGGAGGAGCTGGAGAAGACCGCCCGGGAGTGGTCCGAACGCCTCGCCGCCGGCCCGACTCGCGCCCTCGCCCTCACCAAACAGCTGGTCAACGCCTCCCTCGACACCGACCGCACGGCCGCCTTCGCCGCGGAGGCGGCCGCGCAGGAGATCAACATGACGACGGCGGACGCCAACGAGGGGGTCGCGAGTTTCGTGGAGCGGCGGAGCCCTCAGTACAAGGGCCGGTGAGTCAGCACAAGGGTGGTGAGTCAGTCCCGACGAAAGCTTGCCTTCAGTCCCGCTTCAGGATCCGCAGATCCCCCGAGTCGGGGTCGCCGAACAGCACGAACAGCTCGGGACGGCGTTCGCTGCCGCCGATGGTCCAGTACGTGTCGTGGCCGCAGTCCTTGATGCGTACGACAACGCCGTCCCGCTGCGAAGGGTCGTCCGCGTCGGCGTACGGGGCGTAGCGGCCCTCGGTGTCGAGGAACCAGCTGCCGGTCCCGGCACACCGTGTGAAGTCCTTGGTCCTCACGTCCTGGAACTCGGGCTCGGCGGGGAGAGCGGTGAGTTCGGCCCGGCCGCCGGCACGAAGCCGCAGTACGGCCCCGCCGTCGCCCCGCCAGATCCCGGCGAGCTGCCCGGCGGACAGCTGTGGGGGCTCGTACTCCTTGATGAGTCCCGTGGACAGGCCCACCGCACCCGCGACGGCGACCAGCACGCACGCTCCGAGGGACGCGAGTGCCGACCGGAACCAGATGCGGCGGCTGCGCGGGGCGCGGCCGGTGGCGCGCTCCCGCCGGCGCACGTACGCGACGGCCAGCGCGGGCAGGACACCCGACGCGGCGATCAGCAGGGCCGGCGTGCCGGTGGGCGAGAGGCCGCCGAGCGCGACGGCGACGGCTGCCCAGAGCGCGCCGAGCAGGACCGCGAACGCCAGGTGCCAGGCGCCCTCGGGACCGCGCACGCGCCGGGTCGCGAGGCGGGCGAGCGTGGCGGCAGGCATCGTGTCAGCCGCCGCGTGCAGCAGGCCCAGGGCGGCGAGGAGCGGCGGGCCGAACACGAGCATGCACAGCAGCCCGGCGGCGGCGAGTCCACCGCCGGACCCCGCGCCGTGGGTGTCGTCGTCGAATGTCCCGACCCACCAGATCGCGCAGGCCACCGCGAGCTGCGCGGCGCAGACCGCCGCGGCCATGTTCAGTTCGGCGTTCGCCCAGCTCAGCAGGGAGCGCTTGGGCCGCCATGTGTTTCCCCACCCCATGGGGCGAAAGATAACGCGGGCGTGGAGCGGGTCCGTGGGAGGGGTTCGCGCACGGTATCTCGCCCCTTCCCGCCCGATGCCCACGATGCCCACCCCTTCCCATCTGACACCCCGTCAGCTTCAATGGTTGATGTGATGGGACACGCAGGGATGGCCGCCGCCGCCGTCCGCTACCTCAGGTCGGCCGGGGCCCCCACCGTCGCGGGGCCCGTCGAGGTGTTGCCGCGCCCGGATCTGCGCGCGGTCGGCGACGACGAGCGCGCGCCGGTCGATCAGACCGAATTCCGCCGCGTACTGGGGAACTTCGCGACCGGCGTGACCGTTGTCACCGCACCGCCCACCGATGGCGGAGAAGGAGCGGGGGACGGCGCGGGCCCGGCCGGCTTCGCCTGCCAGTCCTTCTCCTCCCTCTCCCTCGACCCGCCGCTGGTCTGCTTCATGGTCGGTCGTACGTCGACGACCTGGCCCCGGATCGCGCGCGCGGGCGTCTTCTGCGTGAACGTCCTCGGCGCCGGCCAGGGCGACCTGTGCCGCGGCTTCGCGGTGAGCGGCGCGGACAAGTTCGCCGGGGTCGTGTACGACGGGGCGCCGGTCTCCGGCTCCCCCCGCCTCGCGGGCGCCGCGGCCTGGATCGACTGCACGATCCACGCGGTGCACACGGGCGGGGACCACCTGATCGTGGTGGGCCGGGTGGACGCGCTCGGTACCGGTGACGGCGACGCGGCGCCGCTGCTGTTCCACAAGGGCCGGTTCATGTAGTCGACGGGACAGCTGACGGGACAGCCGACGGGACCCACTTCATCCCGCCGGCCTCGGTCAGGCCAGGGCCGCCGCCACCCGAACCGGTCGGCGCCGGATCACCAGCGCCATCAGCGCCGCCACCGCGCACAGCGCACCCGCGGAGTACCAGACCACGTTGTACGAGCCGAAGACATCCCGTGCGACACCGCCGAGGAAGGCGACAAGGGCGGCGCCGACCTGGTGGGAGGCGAGGACCCAGCCGAAGACGATGGCGCTGTCCTCGCCGTAATGCTCACGGCACAGGGCCAGGGTGGGCGGGACCGTGGCGACCCAGTCGAGACCGTAGAAGACGATGAAGAAGATCATCGGGGGGTGCACGGTCGGCTCGAGGAGCATCGGGAGGAAGAGGAGCGAGATGCCGCGCAGTGCGTAGTACACCGCCAGCAGCCGGCGAGGCTCGAAGCGGTCGGTGAACCAGCCGGAGGCGACCGTCCCGACCACGTCGAAGACACCGATGACCGCGAGCAGCGAGGCGGCCGCCGTGACCGGCATGCCGTGATCGTGGGCGGCGGGCACGAAGTGCGTCTGGACCAAGCCGTTCGTCGAGGCGCCGCAGATCGCGAAGGTGCCGGCCAGCAGCCAGAAGGGGCCGGTGCGGACCGCCTTGAACAGGACGGCGACCGTACGGCGGGCCGCGCCCGTCACCGGCGCGGGCTTCGGTACGAACTCCGGCGCGCCGTACGGCTTCACGCCCACGTCCGCCGGGTGGTCCCGCAGCAGCAGCCATACGAAGGGGACGACCGCGAGGGCCGCGAGGGAGACGGTCACCGAGGCGGGACGCCAGCCGTGCTCCGTGACGATCCAGGACAGCAGCGGCAGGAAGATCAGCTGACCCGACGCCGAGGCCGCCGTCAGGATGCCCGTCACCAGGCCCTTGCGCTCCGTGAACCAGCGATTGGTCACCGTCGCCGCGAACGCCAGCGCCATCGAGCCGGAGCCGAGGCCCACCAACAGGCCCCAGCAGAGCATGAGCTGCCAGGCCGCCGTCATCCACACGGTCAGCCCGGAGCCGACCGCGATCACGGTCAGGGCGACCGCCACCACACGCCGGATGCCGAAGCGGTCCATCAGCGCGGCCGCGAACGGCGCCGTCAGCCCGTACAACGCGAGGTTGATCGAGACCGCCGCGCCGATCGTGCCGCGCGACCAGTCGAAGTCGTGGTTCAGCGGATCGATCAACAGCCCCGGCAGCGAACGGAACGCCGCCGCGCCGATGATCGTCACAAAGGCCACGGCTGCCACGAACCACGCACGGTGGATGCGGGGATCGGAGGAACGGGTGGATCGGGGTCGGGTTCCCTCTACGGCCTCTACGGCCTCGGTGGCCTCGCCGGCTTCGGTTGTCTGGGTCACGACATAGAGCTTCGGGGATACGATCCCGGCGAACCACTGGCCCGAAGGACAGTATTCGCTAGGATCGGGCCATGGCCACTCAGGGTACGTTCCGTCGGCATCGCATCGTCGTCCTCGCCCTCGACGGGTTGCTGCCTTTCGAGCTGGGTATCCCGCAGCGCATCTTCGGCAAGGCGCGCGACACGGACGGACAGCCCCTGTACGACATCGTCACCTGCTCGATCCGGCCGCCCGGCCCCGTCGAGACGGACGCCGACTTCGCCGTCCTCATCGCGAACGGTCCGGAGGCGCTGGCCACCGCCGACACCGTCGTCATCCCCGCCTCGTACGAACTCGGCCCCGTCCACGACGAAGGCGTCCTCACCCCCGAACTGGCCGCCGCCCTCGCCCACATCCGCCCCGGCACCCGCCTCGTCTCCATCTGCACCGGCGGATACGTCCTCGCCGCCGCCGGCTACCTCGACGGCCGCCCGGCCACCACGCACTGGATGCACGCCGAGCACTTCCAGCAGCTCTTCCCGAAGATCGAGGTCGACGCGGATGTGCTCTTCATCGACGACGGGGACATCCTCACCTCCGCCGGTGTCGCTGCCGGGATCGACCTCTGCCTCCACCTCGTACGCCGCGACCACGGCGCCGCCGTCGCCAACGACGTGGCCCGCCGCACCGTCGTGCCGCCGCACCGCGACGGCGGCCAGGCGCAGTACATCCAGCGCCCGGTGCCGGAGGCGCAGGCGGCCACCACGACCGCCGCCCGGGCCTGGGCGCTCGGCCGCCTCCACGAGCCGATCCAGCTGCGCGACATGGCCGAACAGGAGTCGATGTCCGTACGCACCTTCACGCGCCGTTTCCGCGAGGAGGCCGGCATCAGCCCCGGGCACTGGCTCACCCAGCAGCGCGTCGAACGGGCCCGGCACCTGCTGGAGTCCAGCGACCTGTCGATCGACCAGGTGGCACGGGACGCCGGCTTCGGCACGGCCCAGTCGATGCGGCAGCATCTACAGGCGGCGCTCGGGGTCACGCCCACTACGTATCGGCGTACGTTCCGGGCCGGGGGCGGGCCCGGGCCCGGGAACGTCGGGGTCGGCAGCGCGGAATGGTGAGGTGGGTTTTCGCCCCCGCCGCCCCTACCCGTCCCATCCCTGGGGGCTGCGCCCCCAGACCCCCGCTAAAAGATTGCGCAGTTCCCCGCGCCCCTAAAAGGGGCGCGGGGAACTGCGCGACCAACCCCCACCGGCCCGCAGCCGAACGAACCGGGGTGGGCGGGGGATCGCGGGGCGAAGCCCCGCGCCTTCAGGGGCGCGGGGCTGTGACATTTGCGGCTCCGCCGCGGGGCGCGAGCAACCCCCACCCACCCGCAGCCGACACACACCCGATGGGACGGGCTGGGACGGCGGATGCGAGAGGGAGCTAAAACGTCAGGACCGCCCTCGCCACTCTCCCCTCGTGCGCATCCTCCGCCGCCTTGTCGAAGTCCTCCACCGGATAGGTCGCCGTCACCAACTCGTCCAGGAGCAGCCGGCCTTCGCGGTACAGCTCGGCGTACAGGGCGATGTCGCGTTGCGGGCGGGAGGAACCGTAGCGGCAGCCGAGGATGGACTTGTCCAGGTACATGGAGGAGACGAGGAAGGAGGCCTCGGCGGTGGCCGGGGGGACGCCCAGCAGGACCGCCTGGCCGTGGCGGTCGAGGGAGTCGATGGCCTGGCGGATGAGTTCGACGCGGCCTACGCATTCGAAGGCGTGGTGGGCGCCGGTGGGGAGGATGTCCTTCACTGCCTCGGTCGACGTCAGGAAGTGGGTGGCGCCGAACTGCCGGGCCACGGACTCCTTCGCCGGGTTGGAGTCGACCGCGACGATGGTGAGGGCGCCCGCGAGCCGGGCACCCTGGATGACGTTGAGGCCGATGCCGCCCGTGCCGATGACGAGGACGTTGTCGCCCCGGTCCACGCGGGCGCGGTTCAGTACCGCCCCTACGCCCGTCAGGACGCCGCAGCCGATCAGCGCGGCGGACGTCAGCGGGATGTCCTGGGGAATCCGGACCGCCTGCACCGCCTTGACCAACGTCCGTTCCGCGAAGGCCGAGTTGGCGGCGAACTGGTACAGCGGCCGGCCGCCCCGCGCGAACGGCTGCTGCGGCATCCCGATCGCCTTGCGGCACATCGTCGGCCGCCCCCGGTCGCACTCGGCGCAGGCCCCGCAGTTGGCGAGCGTGGACAGCGACACATGGTCGCCGGGCTGGACATGGGTGACGCCCACACCCACTGCCTCCACCACACCCGCACCCTCATGGCCGAGCACCACAGGAACGGGGAACGGTATGGTCCCGTCCACCACAGAGAGGTCGCTGTGACAGAGCCCGGCCGCGGAGATCGCGACCAATACCTCTCCGGGTCCTGGATCCCGTATCTCCAGATCGTCCACGACCTGGGTCTGCTGTCCGTCGAAGATCACGCCTCGCATCGCGACTCCCTCAGCCCTTCGGCTCCCTAGGCAGGCCGAGCACGCGCTCGGCGATGATCGTGCGCTGAATCTCGTCCGAGCCGCCGTAGATCGTGTCGGCCCGGCTGAACAGGAACAGGTGCTGGAACGCGTCCAGTTCGTACGGTGCCGCCGTCGTCCAGTCCGCCGGGCCCACCGCCGCCCCGGCGCCCCGCACCAGCACCGCCAGTTCGCCCAGCCGCCGATGCCAGCCGCCCCACAGCAGCTTCGCCACGCTGGGCGCCCCCGCGCCGCCCGCCTGACCGCCGTTCCCCGAACTCCCCAGCGTGCGCAGGGCGTTCCACCGCATCGTGCGCAGCTCGGCCCACTGGCGTACGAGCCGGTCGCGTACGACGGGATCGGCGACGGCACCGTTCGCGACGGCCACCTCCACCACCCGGCCCAACTCCTGGGCGAAACCGATCTGTTGGGCCAGCGTCGACACGCCTCGCTCGTATCCGAGCAGGCTCATCGCGACGCGCCAGCCGTTTCCCTCGCCGCCGACCACGTGCTCGGCGCGGGCCACCGCCCCGTCGAAGAAGACCTCGTTGAACTCGCTCGTGCCGGTCAGCTGGCGGATCGGGCGGACCTCGATGCGGCCCGGCTGGTCCATCGGGACGAGCAGGAAGGACAGGCCGTGGTGGCGGGTGGAGCCGGGTTGCGTACGGGCGAGCACGAAGCACCAGTCCGCCTCGTGGGCGAGGGACGTCCAGATCTTCTGGCCGGTGACCCGGTAGGAGCCGGTGTCGCGGTCGTGTACGGCAGCGGTGCGTACGCCCGCCAGGTCCGAACCCGCTCCCGGCTCGCTGTATCCCTGGCACCAGAGTTCCTCACCCCGGGCGACGGGGCGCAGAAAGCGGGCCTTCTGTTCCGCCGTCCCGTGGGCGATGAGGGTGGGGGCCAGCAGGTTCTCGCCGATGTGTCCCGAGCGGGCGGGTGCCTTCGTCCGGGCGTACTCCTCGGCCCAGACGACCTGTTGGGTCAGGCTCGCCCGCCGGTTTCCATACCCGTCCTCATCCCACCCGAGCCCGATCCACCCATCCCGCCCGAGCTCCCGTTCCCATTCCCGACGGTCCCAGTCCCCACCACCGAGACGCGCCCGCAACCAGGCCCGCGCCTCGCCCCGGAACACCTCGTCCTGCGGCCCGAATCCAAACTCCACGCTCGCCACCTTCGCGTTGTCTCGCCCCCGCCGCCCCTACCCGTCCCATCCCCCAGGGGCTCTGCCCCTTCGACCCCGTGGGTTGTTCGTCGGCTGCGGGTGGGTGGGGGTTGCTCGCGCAGTTCCCCGCGCCCCTGAAGGCGCGGGGCTTCGCCCCGCGATCCCCCCGCCCGCCCCCGTTTTTCAGGGGCGCGGGGAACTGCGCAATCTTTTAGGGGGGTCTGGGGGCGCAGCCCCCAGGAACGGGATGGGACGGGTAGGGGCGGCGGGGGCGAAAACCTGCCCCCCGGATCTACGCATTGGGCCGCGCCCCCTCCCCCGCAGCCCGAGCCATCGCCTCCACCCCCTCCAGCAACGGCATCGGATCCACCCCCACCGTCCCCGGCAGAAAGTCCGCGATCCGCTCCGGCGTCCAGACCCCCTCCGCATACCCCGCCCGCAGCTCCCGCGGCTGCGCCCACACCGCGATCTTGGGTCCGGCGATGGTGTACACCTGCCCGGTGATCCGTTCCTCCCGCGCACGCTCGGAGAGCAGGTACACCACCAGCGCGGCGACGTCCTCGGGCTCGCCGATCTCCTTGAGCTCCATGGGGACGTTGGCCGACATCCGGGTGCGGGCGACCGGTGCGACCGCGTTCGCCGTCACCCCGTACTTGTGCAGTCCCAGCGCCGCGCTGCGGACGAGCGAGATGATCCCGCCCTTGGCCGCGCTGTAGTTGGCCTGGGAGACGGACCCCTGATGGTTGCCGCTGGTGAAGCCGATCAGCGTCCCCGAGCCCTGCTTGCGCATCACCGCGGAGGCGGCCCGGAAGAGCGTGAACGTGCCCTTGAGGTGGGTGGCGACGACCGGGTCCCACTCCTCCTCGGTCATGTTGAAAAGCATCCGTTCGCGCAGGATCCCGGCCACGCACACCACGCCGTCGATCCGTCCGTACGACGCCAGCGCGGTGTCGACGACCCGCTGTCCGCCCGCCATCGTCGAGATGTCGTCGGCGACGGCGACCGCGTCGCCGCCCGCCGCCTCGATCTCCTTGACGACGGCGTCGGCGATCGAGCTCGTCGGCTCGGCGCCGTCGATGGAGACGCCGTAGTCGTTGACGACGACGCGCGCGCCCTCGGCTGCCGCGGCCAGCGCCACGGCACGGCCGATCCCCCGCCCAGCCCCCGTGACGGCGATGACCTTGCCTGCCAAGAAGTTCCCCACGCCCGGCCCCTTCCCGCAGTTTCTGACGGTCCGTTAGATTCAACTCGGATTCTACGACCCGTCAGATACCTGGAGACAAGCCCCCGGGGAGGACTCATGTCACTGCCGGCCGAGTTCCACGAGATCGCCAAGCGCGTCAACAACTGGGGGCGTTGGGGGTCCGACGACGAGATCGGGACACTGAATCTCATCACCGACGAGGTCGTACGGGAGGCCGCGGCCTGCATCCGGAGCGGGCGCCGCGTCCCGCTCGCGCTCCCGCTCCAGCACGACGGCGTACAGACCGGCATGATCCCCGGGCGCGTCAATCCGCTGCACGCCATGGTGCAGATCAACCAGGAGATCTTCGGGCCGGGCACGGTCGCGTGCAGCGACGACGCGGTGACCATGGGGCTCCAGGCGGGGACCCACTGGGACGCGCTCACCCATGTCTCGCACTCCGGGAAGCTCTACAACGGCCGCCCGGCCGACACGGTCACCCCGCACGGCGGCGCCGAGTTCAGCGGCATCGACAAGCCGCGGCACATCGTCTCGCGCGGTGTACTGCTCGACGTCGCGCGGGCGCGGGGTGTCGAGCGGCTGGAGGGCGGGCACGCCGTGACGCCCGAAGACCTGGACGCGGCCGAGGAGTTGGCGGGTGCGCGGGTGCGGGCCGGCGACATCGTCCTCGTACGGACGGGGCAGATCCAGGTGTATCTCGCCGGTGACGCACACGGGTACGCGTATCCGTCGCCCGGACTGTCCGTGCGCACCCCGGAGTGGTTCCACGCGCGCGATGTCGCGGCGGTCGCGAACGACACCCTCACGTTCGAGATCTTTCCGCCCGAGATCGAGGATCTGTGGCTGCCCGTGCACGCGCTCGACCTGGTCGAGATGGGGATGCTGCAGGGCCAGAACTGGAATCTCGAAAAGTTGTCCACAGCCTGTGGAGAAGAGGGGCACTACACCTTCCTGCTGTCGGCGATGCCCGAACCCTTCGTGGGCGGCACGGGCACACCGGTGGCACCGGTCGCCCTGCTGTAGACCGCCGTGGCCCGGTCAGTCATCGACGAGGGCCGGTCGTCAACGAGGGTCGGGTGGCGGCGCGTCGATGCTCGCCCCGAGCACGGCACCGCGCGCCGCCATCCGGCTCCGGCGTACCCGCCCTGCTCCTCTGGCCCTGGAGGAGCCGACGCCGAATCGCGACTCACACTCGTCGAGGGCTCCCGTCACCGGAACCCTCGCCGTCCCCTCGCGGCGAATCGCTGAACACAAGCGTGATCAAACGGACACGTCACGTCAACACCCGTTCGGGGAATTATCACTTAACGTCCCATTTATGACGGCGCGTACAGAAGCACGCCAGGGCGCATTCAGCCGCGACCGTGGCCCCGTGCGGGCGGTTCGTGCATACATGCACGAACCCATGTGCCCCTGTCTCCAGGGAGCCCCCGGGGAGTCCTAGACCGCCTCGTACGCGAAGTCCTCGTACGCCGGATACACGGCCCTCGCCGAAGCGCCCGGAGCGCAGCGGTCCACCTCGCACCAGATGCGCTTGCCGGCGCCCTCGGGCATCCAGCCCCAGCGGTCCGCGAGGCCGTCGACGAGTTCCAGGCCGCGGCCGTTGGTCTCGTCGCCCTCGGCATGCCGGGGGACCGGGGGACGGGCGCTGGAGTCGGCCACCTCAAGACGGACGGTGGCGGCCTCGCCCCCGCCCGGCAGGGACAGCCGGAGCACGGCCGGACAGCCGGTGTGCACCACGGCGTTGGTGACGAGTTCGGAGACGAGCAGGATCAGCGTCTCGGCGAGCGGTTCGTCGGCCCCTATCCCGGAACCGGCGAGCCTCGAACGGGCCCACCTCCGGGCTCGCCCCACCTCTGCGGGGTCGGGCCGGATCTCCAGCTGCACTTGAAGCACCTGCACCGCTCACACCATCCGAACCGGCGGACACATCGCCTCGCGCCTCACAAGGGCCACGATCGTAGCCATTTTCTGCATGGCCAGAACAAGGATCACGGAAAGTGATTCCCTTGCGAGACAGCATGGTTGACGTACAGTCACCCCAACAAGCGCTTCGGGCATATTCCAGCGCGAAGGAGTACGCGTGCGGCATACTGTGCGACGCTCGCCACGGGGAGTCGAACAGGCAGGCGCGGGGGTCCGCCCTGCCCCGCGAACGGCACGCATCGCCGGGTCCGGAGCCGCCTCAGGGGCACCTCCGGGATGGCTCAGCCTCAGAACCACTCGCATCCCACACAAGGTACCGGAGCTCGGCGCCGACTCCAGGCCGTGACAAGTCACGCGTAGGACACAACCCGATATCAACGCTCCGTAATTCCGGTATGCCACGATCCGCGACATTCACATGAGCCCTTCTCGCTCCATGCCTGCACAGAGGCCTTTCAGCCCATCCCGGCGAGGAGATCGTCGGCCAGCAGCTCGTCACTCTCCGTGTCGCCGCCCGTACGTTGCGTCCGCAGCCATGCCCTCTTGAGGAACAGATGGACCTCGGACTCCCAGGTGAAGCCCATGCCGCCGTGCACCTGGAGGCAGTCGCGGGCGCCGCGCACGGCGGCCTCGTCGGCGAGCAGCCGGGCCGCCGCGACATCCACCGGGTCGGCGGTCACAGCGGCCGCGTAGACGGCCGCACGCGCCACCTCCACCCGCACCAGCAGCTGCGCGCACAGGTGCTTCACCGCCTGGAAGGCCCCGATCGGCTGCCCGAACTGCTCCCGCGTCCGGGCGTGTTGCACGGCCAGCTCGCAGGTACGGGCGGCGGTGCCGAGCTGTTCGGCTGCCGTGAGGAGCGAGGTGAGGAGTACGGCTTCGGGGTCGGCCCCTGGCGACACGGCGGCGGGCACCCGGTGCACCGGAGTCAGCGGGTCCACCGACCTCAGCGGCTCGGCGCCGGTCGCGTCCCCTCGTACGGCGTCGGCCTGGTCCAGCCACTCCACCAGTACCCCGTCGACGGCGGTCACCACGGCCTCTCCCGTGGCCGCCCCGTCCACCGCGCCCGCCGCGAGGTGGGTCGCGATCAGCGGGCCGGGCAGCAGCACGCGGCCCGCCTCCTCGAAGGCCAGCACCGCTTCCGGGAGGCCGAGTCCGACCCCGCCGTCCGCCTCCGGCAGCCGCAGCGCGAAGAAGCCCGCCTCGCCGAGCTCTCGCCACAGCGCCCGGTCGAGGTCCGGCGACCCGGCGCCGGCGGCGGCCCGCAGCTCGTCGGGGCCGAAGCGCGCGGTCAGCAGCTCGCGCACGCCCCTCTTCAACGCCCACTGATCGTCCGTGAGTTGGAAGTCCACTTGGGAGAGCTCACCGTCCCTTCGGAAGGCCCAGGATCCGCTCGGCCACGATGTTCCGCTGGATCTGCGAGGTGCCGGCCGCGATGGTGTACGACAGGGACGACAGCCGGTCGAGGGTCCACTCCCGCCCCAGGTCGAGCGCCTCGGGGCCGAGGACCTCGGCGGCGGCGTCGTACAGCTCCTGGCGGGCGTGCGAATACCGCAGCTTGAAGACCGAGCCGCCGACGCCGGGCACTCCCCCGGTGCGTTGCGCCTCGCTGACGTTCCACTGCGTGAGCCGCCACAGCGCCCGGAACTCGGCGTTCAGCCTGCCGAGACGGCGGCGCAGTACGGCATCGTCCCAGCGGCCGTTCCCGCGCGCCTCACGGGCGATGTCGCCGAGCACGCGGCGGCAGGCGACGACCTCTCCGACGAAGGCGGTACCGCGCTCGTACGACAGGGTCACCATGGTCACCCGCCAGCCGTCGTTCTCGGCGCCGACACGGTTGGCGACCGGTATGCGCGCCTCGTCGAGGAAGACCTCGGCGAACTCGGTGGAGCCCGCGAGCGTCCGCAGCGGCCGGACGGTGATCCCCGGCGCGTCCATGGGCATCGCGAGCCAGGAGATGCCGCGGTGCTTGGGGGCGGTGGGATCCGTCCGGACCAGCAGTTCGCACCAGTCCGCGACCTCCGCGTGGGAGGTCCAGATCTTGGACCCACTCACTACGTAGTCGTCGCCGTCCCTCCACGCGCGCGTGCGCAGCGCCGCGAGGTCCGAGCCGGCGTCCGGTTCGCTGAAGCCCTGGCACCAGACCTCCTCGCCGCGCAGCACGGGCGGCAGCCAGCGCGCCCGCTGTTCGGCGCTCCCTTCGGAGGCGATGGTCGGCCCGGCGTGCAGCAGCCCGACGAAATTGGCCCCTACGTAGGGGGCGCCCGCCTTCTCCGTCTCCTCCAGGTAGATGAGGTGCTGTGTCGGGGTGGCGCCCCGGCCACCCGCGTCGACGGGCCAGTGCAGACCGGCGTACCCGGCGTCGTACAGCATCCGCTGCCAGCCGAGGTCGTACGCGCGTCTGCCCGGCCAGTCGTCCGGGGACGGCTTTGGGGGCAGCGAGGGGAGCACCTTGGCGAGCCACTCGCGCAGCCGCGCCCGGAACTCCTCCTCCTCGGTCGTGTCCGCGAGATCCACTACAGGTCCAGGTCCAGCATGCGGATCGCGTTGCCGCGCATCAGCTTGAAGACCGTCTCGTCGTCGAGGCCCTTCACATGGTCGAGGGCGACCTCCTTGGTGTGCGGGAAGGTCGAGTCGACGTGCGGGTAGTCGGTCTCGAAGGTGGCGTTGTCGCAGCCGACCACGTCCAGGGACGCCACGCCGTGCTTGTCGCGGAAGAAGCAGCAGAAGATCTGCCGGTAGTAGTACGTCGACGGGGGCTCGGGGATGAGGTCGCGGACCCCGCCCCAGGCGCGGTGCTCCTGCCAGACGTCGTCGGCGCGCTCCAGGGCGTACGGAATCCAGCCCATCTGCCCTTCGGAGTAGGCGAGTTTGAGGCGCGGGAACTTCACCAGTACCCCGCTGAACAGGAAGTCCATCATCGAGGCCATCGCGTTGTTGAAGCTGAGCGAGGCCTGTACGGCGGGCGGTGCGTCGGGCGAGGCGGCGGGCATCTGCGACGACGAGCCGATGTGCATGTTCACGACCGTGCCGGTCTCCTGGCAGATCGCGAAGAAGGGGTCCCAGTAGCCGGAGTGGATCGAGGGCAGCCCCAGATAGGTGGGGATCTCCGAGAAGGTCACGGCTTTCACGCCCCGGGCCGCGTTGCGGCGGATCTCGGCGACCGCCAGGCCGATGTCCCACAGCGGGATCAGGCACAGCGGGATCAGCCGCCCGCCGCTGTCGCCGCACCACTCCTCGACCATCCAGTCGTTGTACGCGCGCACACAGGCCAGGGCCACTTCCTTGTCGTGCGCCTCGGCGAACGTCTGCCCGCAGAAGCGCGGGAAGGTGGGGAAGCAGAGGCTGCCCTCGACGTGGTTGAGGTCCATGTCCTTGAGGCGCTCGGCCGGGTCCCAGCAGCCGGGCCGCATCTCCGCGCGCGTGATGCCCTCCAGCGTCATCTCGTCGCGGTCGAAGCCGACGGCGGCGATGTTGCGCTTGTACGGGAACTTGAGGCCCTCGTAGACCCACCAGTCGGTGGGCGGACCGTCCGGATCCATCGTGATCCGGTATTTGCCGCCCACGTAGGCGAGTTCACCGATTCCGGCGGTGAGGGGCTGCGGCCCGCGCTCGCGGTACTTCCGCGGCAGCCAGGTCTCGAAGAGGTGCGCGGGCTCGATCACATGGTCGTCGACGCTGATGATGCGGGGCAGTTCGGTCATGGTTCCCCTCCGCCTGGCGTACGTGTGCGGTGGACGTACCCGACGGGCGCGTGGCACGTGAACGGCGAACGCGTGGCACGTGAACGACGCATCTGATGGCCCGTCAGATCCCTGTTCCCAGCAGGCTAGCCCCGCGCCTATGGACCGACAAGGCGGCGAGCCCTACGCTCTGCCACGATCTGACTGTCCGTCAGTTACAGGGGGTTGAAGTGAACGACACCGCACACGCCCTGGGGTCCGCGCGCACGCTGTGGGAACTGGTCGCGCGCCGCGCCGACCTCACCCCAGACCGGCCCGTCCTCCTCCAGGACGACCGCTCCCTGAGCTTCGGCGAACTGCGCTCCCGCGCCGAGCGGGTGGCGGCGGGCCTCTACGACATGGGCGTCCGCCCCGGCACCGTGGTCGCCTGGCAGCTGCCCACCCGTATCGAGACCGCGCTGCTGTCCTTCGCGCTGGCCCGTCTCGGCGCCGTACAGTCCCCGGTCATCCCCTTCTACCGCGACCGCGAAGTCGGCTTCGCGCTACGGGAGTCCAAGGCCGAGTACTTCGCCGTACCGGGCGAGTGGCGCGGCTTCGACCACACGGCGATGGCGCGGCGGCTCGGCGCGAAGGGCGTCTTCGAGGCGTACGACAGGCTGCCGGACGGCGACCCCGCCGTGCTGCCCGCCCCGCCCTCCGAGGGCACCTCGGTCCGCTGGATCTACTGGACCTCCGGCACCACCTCCGACCCCAAGGGCGTACTGCACACGGACCGTTCACTGATCGCGGGCGGCTCGTGCCTCGCGCATGCGCTGCACCTGTCGGCCGACGACGTGGGCTCGATGGCCTTCCCGTACGCGCACATCGCCGGACCGGACTACACGGTGATGCTGCTGCTGTACGGCTTCCCGGCCGTGATGTTCGAGCACTTCGCGCTGCCCGCCGCCCTGGACGGCTACCGCAGGCACGGGGTGACGGTGGCGGGCGGCTCCACGGCCTTCTACTCGATGTTCCTCGCCGAGCAGCGCAAGCAGCCCGGGAAGCCGGTCATTCCGACGCTGCGGCTGCTCGCGGGCGGCGGGGCCCCGAAGCCGCCCGAGGTCTACCACTGCGTCGTACGGGAGATGGGGGTGCAGCTCACCCACGGGTACGGGATGACCGAGGTCCCGATGATCACGATGGGGGCGCCGGACGACACGGCCGAGAACCTGGCGACGACGGAGGGCAGGCCGCCCGAGGGCATGGAGATACGGGTCGTGGACGGGAAGGGCGCGGCTCGGCCGTACGGCGTCGACGGGGAGGTACGGCTGCGGGGCGAGGCCGTCTGCCAGGGGTACCTGGACCCCGGGCAGACCGCCGCGGCCTTCGACGCGGACGGGTTCCTGATCA
Source organism: Streptomyces sp. NBC_00775 (assembly GCF_036347135.1). Taxonomy (NCBI): domain Bacteria; kingdom Bacillati; phylum Actinomycetota; class Actinomycetes; order Kitasatosporales; family Streptomycetaceae; genus Streptomyces; species Streptomyces sp. NBC_00775. The sequence goes on along the minus strand of NZ_CP108938.1, from coordinate 6,033,856 downwards.
CCGGAGACGTCGGGCATCTGACGGAGAGCGGGCATCTCGTCCTGACCGGGCGCCTGAAGGACATCATCATCCGCAAGGGCGAGAACATCTCCGCCAAGGAGATCGAGGACCTGCTGCACCAGCACCCGGCCGTCGGCGATGTCGCCGTGATCGGGCTGCCGGACGCCGAGCGCGGGGAACGGGTCTGTGCCGTGATCGAGGCGGCGGAACAGCCGCCGGGGGCCGGGCGGTTGACCCTGGACGCCGTCGTCTCGTATCTGCGCGCGGAAGGGCTGTCCGTGCACAAGCTGCCGGAGCAGTTGGAGGTGGTGGACGCCCTTCCGCGGAACGAGACGCTGCGGAAGGTACTCAAGTACAAGCTGCGCGAACGGTTTTCGGGGCGACCCGGGACCGCTCAGGACGCGCGGCCGTCGGGTCCTACTCCGGCACCGTGAAGTAGCGGGCGAACGCGCTCACGACCTCCGCCTCGCCGACCCGGCCGTCGGAGTCCGTGTCGAGGGCGCCGGCCGCGACGGCGGCGATGTCATCGCTCACGCCAAGGGCCTTGAGGACGCGCGTGGCCTCCTCGACCGTGGCCGCGCCGTCCCCGTCGGTGTCCGCGACGGCGAGGGCGGCGTGCAGGAAGGGGCGGGCGATCTCGGCGAACCGGTCGGGGTTGTCGTGCAGCCGCTTCACCGCGCCGCTGACGAACTCCTCGCGGGTGATCCGCTGGTCGCCGTCCCGGTCCGCTATCCCGGCCATGCCCTGCCAGAACGCCTCGGCGCCGACATACAGGGCCTGGCCCTTGTCGGAGCGGGCCGTCGTACCGAACTCGGTGAGGACCGCCTTGGTCGCGGCGTTGAAGTCCTCCCGGTCGATGTAGCCGTTGCCGTCCTGGTCGAAGCCGGCGAACCGGGCGGCAATCCTGCGCTCGTACTCGGTGCTGACCATGGTGTGTTCGGACCGCCTTACATCTCAGCCGGACTCTCAGCCGGACTGGGGTTCATCTGGGACGGAGCGTACGACGCCGGGACCACCGCGGGAGCGGGAAAACGACGGTTGTACCAAGACTGCGGGAATTCTGGGACAACCGTGTGGCCGTGTGTCGCGGGACGAGTGAGGGGAGTCACGCCGGCAGGGGACGCGCGGGGAGACAGGGCGCATCACGCCGACAGGAGCATCACGCGGACAGCGGGCTCGACTCCTCGCCGACGGCCGTGGCGACGTCCGGGTACACGTCGAAGAGGCGGCGGACGCCGAGGGCCGCGAGAACGCGGTTGACGTGGGAGCCGTCGGTCGCGCCCCGGGCGGGCAGGATCAGCCGCAGCCGGCCCTGGCAGGAGCGGATGAGACGGCGGGTGGCGATGAGCACGCCGACGCCGCTGGAATCGCAGAAGAAGACCTCGGAGAGGTCGAGCACGAGACTGCGGCGGCCGTCGGCCACCGCGTCGTGCACCCGTTGGCGCAGCACCGGTGACGTCACGAGGTCCAGCTCGCCCGACACCCGCAACACGGCCCACTCGCCCTCTTCGCCGTCTTGGCCCTCGGTCACCTTGAGCGTCACCGCAACGCCTCTCGCTCGCCTCGCCCACCGAAAACGGAAGCCGTTCCTTCGCTTCCCTTCAGCGCGGCTGCCCCGCCCTCGTTCCATGAAACACCGGTCCGCGAACGAAGAAACGCCGGTCTACGGTCGAAAATGCAGGGCGAGCGAGCTATTTCGGACGTGAACGGTCTGGTTCGATCGGATTCGAGGGGGAAGACGGTTGGCTTCTACCATTCTCGGCCTGTCCAGGGGCGCACATTGACGCAAAGGGGCGTGCGCTGTCGGACGTGCCGACTACATTCGAGGCAGTGGTGCACACAGGCTGGACAGCAGCAGCGCACACGCACCGAACACAGGGGCAGCAGACAGCGACAGAGGCAGGGACAGGCGCCGGGCACGAGCAGGGGTGAGGGGGCCGCATGGCGAAGAGGGACGCACCGCCCCGCTGGGACCGCAGGATGCAGCAGCGGCTCGCACGCGGGGAGGCGGCGGCGCTCGGTGAGCTCTACGACCGGTTCGCTTCGCTCGTGCACGGCCTCGCCCACCGCGTGCTCGGCGACGAGCGGGCCGCCGACCGCATCACCCGCGAGGTGTTCGCCCATGTCTGGGAGAACCCCGACGCCTACGACCCCAAGCAGGGCCCGATGCGTTCCTGGGTCGCCGCACTGACCCACCGCCTCGCCGTGCAGCGGCTGCGCGCGACCGAGACCGCCGCACTCGCCCTGGGCGGCGGGGGCACCACCGAGGAGCTGGAGCGCAAGGTGCGCAGCGCCTCCGTCGCCGCCCGCGCGGACTACATCGTCACGTCCATGCCCGCCCCGCTGCGCGCCGCCCTGGAGCTCGCGTACTTCCAGCGCCGCGACTACCGCCAGGCCGCCGCCGACCTCGGCGTCACCGAGGACGAGGCCCGCCGCCGGCTCCGCCTCGGCCTCCAGCTCCTGTCCACCGCCCACGACACCGGGCCCTCCGGCGCACCGCCCGAATACGGGGGTGGTGAGCGGTGAACGGAGGAACGGACCGGTTCGAGGCGTTCGACGAGCACGACGGGCGCCAAGGACATGAGGGACGTCAAGGGCCTGAAGGTCATGAAGGTCATGAGGAGGAGGAGCGCGGTGCGTACGAGGGGCGCGCGGGCGCCGGAGGCGGCGTAGGGCCGGACGGGGCCGCCGCGGCAGCCGGTGGTGGGCCCGCGGGACCCCAGGGACCCGGCCAACCCGGCGGGCCCGCTCACGGCGGCGGTGAGGAGCCGGAGTCGGGGACACCCCCGCGCATACCGCTGCCGCGTACGTCCGTCGAGGACACCGGGCTGCCGCTGCCCGAACCGGCCGCCGCTCGCGAACCGGCGCCGCTCGTCCTGGAGCACCGGGTACTGAAGTCGCTGCTCGGCGCGTGGGCGCTGGCCGCCTGCTCGCCGGAGGAGACGGCGGCCGTCGAGGAACACCTCGGGGAGTGCGGTTCCTGCGCGGACGAGGCGCTGCGGCTGCGCGAGGCGGTCGGGCTGCTGCACCCGGCCGAGAGCCTCGACCTCGACCCGACGCTGCGCACCCGCGTCCTGGAGGGCTGCCTCGGCCGGCGCCCGCCGCGGATTCCGGTGCCCGATTGGGCCGCTGCGTACGACGCGGAGACCGCCCGGCTCGACGCGCTGCTGCAGGACATCGGCGGCGCCGAGTGGCATGCGCCCGTGCGGCTGCGGTGGTTCGACGGCGACGGGCCGGTGAGCCGCCGTACGACGGTCGCCGGGGTCATCGCCCATCTGCTGAGCGTCGACGGTCTGGTCGCCGTCGCACTGGGCCTGGAGGACCCGCTCGGCCCGACCGGCTCGCCCGCCGGGGAACCGACCCCCGAGGGCCGCACCGAGGCGTTCTGGGGTGCCTCGCACTTCCCGCCGACCCGGTCCGTACGGCTGCCTTGGCGGGAGCAGAGCCACAACATCGTCCGTACGGTGTCGTTCACGGGAGCGAGCACCTCCCAGGCGGGCGGAGCCGCCGGGGGCGAGGGAGGGTCCGGCCGGCTCACCGTGCCGTACGGCGGGTTCCAGCTGCCGCTCAGGGACTCGATGCTGGACCGGGCCTTCGAGTGCTGGGTACACGCGGGCGACATCGCGGACGCCGTGGACTACCCCTACGAGCCGCCCGCCCCACGCCACCTCCACCGCATGATCGACCTCGCGGCCCGGATGCTGCCCGCGTCGCTCGCCGAGCGCCGCCGGGCGGGGCTGTCGCCCGCGCCGGCCGGCCATCATCTCGTCGCCGCGGGGGCGCCTGGGCGGAGCCTGCGCCTTGAGATCGAGGGGTCCGGGGGTGGCGAGTGGCTGATTCCCCTCGACTCCCCCGGAGCGGTGGGCTCCGCCGAGCGGGAGGTTGCCCATGTCGCGCTGGACGGTGTCGAGTTCTGCCGCCTGGCAGCGGGGCATGTGTCACCCGAGGAGGCTGCCGCGGGGCAGGACGGGGACCGGGGGGCGATCAGGGATGTGCTGTTCGCCGCGGCGTCGTTGAGCCGGATGTAGGGGGGCGCCGGCGGTTTTTCGCCCCCGCCGCCCCTACCCGTCCCATCCCGTTCCTGGGGCTCCGCCCCAGACCCCGTGGGCTGGTTCTTTGGCTGCGGTGGGTGGGGGCTGGTCCAAAAGATTGCGCAGTTCCCCGCGCCCCTTTTAAGGGGCGCGGGGAACTGCGCGAGCAACCCCCACCGGCCCGCAGCCGACATACAAACCCAGGGGGTCTGGGGGCGCAGCCCCCAGGAACGGGATGGGACGGGTAGGGGCGGCGGGGGCGAAAAACGCTACGCGAAGATGACCGTGCGGCGGCCGTTCAGGAGGATGCGGCGCTCCGCATGCCACTTCACCGCCCGCGCCAGCGCCTGGCACTCCACGTCCCGCCCGATGGCGACCAGCTGGTCGGGAGTCACCCCGTGGCCGACACGTTCGACCTCCTGCTCGATGATCGGCCCCTCGTCGAGGTCGGCCGTCACATAGTGCGCGGTGGCCCCGATCAGCTTCACACCCCGCGCATGCGCCTGGTGATACGGCTTCGCACCCTTGAAGCTCGGCAGGAAGGAGTGGTGGATGTTGATGATCCGGCCACTGAGCTGCTTGCACAGGTCGTCGGAGAGGACCTGCATATAGCGGGCGAGGACGACCAGTTCGACGTTCTCCTCGCGAACCAGCTCCAGCAGCTCCGACTCGGCCTCCGCCTTCGTATCCTTCGTCACCGGGATATGGCGGAACGGAATGTCGTACGAACCCACCAGCTCGGCAAAGTCCGTGTGGTTGGAGACCACGGCGGCGATTTCCACCGGCAGCGCACCGATCCGCGCCCGGAAGAGCAGGTCGTTCAGGCAGTGGCCGAACTTGCTGACCATGAGGACGATCCGCATCTTGTCCTCGACCCGGTTGAGCTGCCAGTCCATGTGGAAGGAGTCACCGATCGCCGCGAAGCTCGCGCGCAGCTTCTCCACGGTCACCGGCGCCGCCGCCGAGAAGTGGACCCGCATGAAGAACAGACCCGTGTCGTGGTCGCCGAACTGCTGACTGTCCTCGATGTTGCAGCCGGTCATGAAGAGGTAGCTCGACACGGCGTGCACGATGCCCGGCTTGTCCGGGCACGAGATGGTCAGGACGTACTGCTCGGCGGCGGGTGCGGCCCCGCGGACGGACTGCTCATTCATGCAGGACAGGTTCCCATACCGGGCGCCTGGGGCGGGCGACCGTCCCGACACCCGGACGCCCTCCGAGAAGTCCCCCGCGCCGGGGTGCGCCGACCCGAGCCGACGCACACGCCCACGTACGCCGACCTACGCCGACCTACGCCGACCTACGCCGACCGCGTCAGGATCCGCAGTACCTCAAGCGTGCGCGGCTGGGCGTCGGGATCCTCCCCGTCGCTCACCGCGAGCCGTACGTGCGCGTCACGCGCGGCGCGGACGGCCTCCGGCCACGCGGGGTGGTCGAGGTACGCGGAGACCGGCGCGTCGGGCCCGACCTGGTGCATGATCCGCAGGACGCGCAGCACGGCGGTGTCGACGAGGGCCGCCTCCTGGGAGTCCCGGAAGATCGTGCCGACGTATTTCTCGGCCGACCAGTTGTCCAGCCAGGTGTCCTCGACCAGGCGGTACACGGCGTCGGTGACGTCCCCGTACCCGTCGACGCCCGCGAGCCAGACGCCCCGCTGGAAGTCTGTGTCGGAAAGCATGTGCAGCGCGGAGCGCACATTGCTGCGCCAGCGCCACCACGGCATGTCGTTCAGTGGCATGCCGCCCATGGTGGATGAGCGACGCCCGCGACGGGAAGAGTTCTCCGAACCTTGCACGGTCACCGATCGTACGTTCCCGTCGAAAATCCGATCATCGACCCCCGCAATTCACCTCTGCGTCACCTTTCGTTGACCAACGGTCACTCCACGGTTAGCGATGTGACGGAATCGTGCGTGTCCATGACCGGCAGGCGACGCACACGCACGAGCTCACCCGTCCTCCCCCGGCCCGTCAAGGCCACGTTGCTGTCCGCGGGCGCGCTGGTCGCGTGTGCGTCGATCGCGGTCGGATGCGGGGTCATCCCTGGTGCCACGGGGGGCTCCGGGGACGACCCCGTCACCGTCATGACCTGGGCACCCGAGAAGACCGCCGCGACCAACAAGCCCGGCATGCCCGCGATGGCCAAGGCCTACGCCCGCTGGATCAACGCCCAGGGCGGCATCAACGGCCACCAGCTCAAGGTCATCACCTGCAACGACCACAACGACTTCGTGGACGCCGCGAAGTGCGCCCAGCAGGCGGTCGACGAGAAGGTCGTCGCCGTCGTCGGCTCCTACAGCCAGCACGGCCGCTCGTTCCTCACCCCGCTGGAAAGCGCGGGTATCCCGTACATCGGCGGCTACGGCGTCACCAACGACGAGTTCACCAGTCCCCTCTCCTACCCCGTCAACGGTGGCGAGCCCGCGCTGCTGGCCGGCCTCGGCGAACAGCTCGGCAAGAGCTGCGGCCCGGTCGCGCTCGCCCGCCCCGACACCGCCGCCGGCGACCAGCTTCCGGTGCTGCTCGACTCCGGCCTGAAGTCGGAGGGCCACGCGTCCGCTTCGGACCAGCGGGCCGCCGAGGACGCGACCGAGTACTCGCGGCAGACGCGGCAGGTGCTCGAGCGCGCGACCACCGACCCGCTGAAGCGGGGCTGCGTGGTGCCCGCGCTCGGCGACCGCACCGACACGTTCATGGACTCCTTCCGGCGCGACCGCGAGAACTACCCGGCGGTGCGCATGGGCACCGTCCTCGGCAGCATCGACCAGTCGCAGATCGACGCCACCGGCGGCAAGTCGAGCCCGTACGAGGGCTCGTACGTCACCAGCTGGTACCCGAACGCGAGCGACCCCCGCTGGGACACCATGCGCAAGGTGATCAAGGAGCAGGCGTTCGGCGACAACCGGATCGACCCCGCTGACGCCGGAGTGCAGACCACCTGGATCGCGTACACCGTGCTGAAGGCGGCCATCGAGTCGCTCGGCGGCGGCGAAGTGTCCGCGCGGACGATCCAGCGCGCCCTCGACGACGGCCTCAAGGTGACCACGGGCGGGCTCACCCCAACGCTCAGCTGGCGTTTCGAGGATCTGATCGCGGCCGTCGACTTCCCGCGCCTCATCAACGCCGACGTCACCTTCCAGCTCGTACGCCAGGGTCAGCTGGTGTCGGCGCGGCGCGGGTTCGTCAATGTGTCGAAGAGTCTGGAGAACGCGGACTGAGGACCCTCAGGGCCCTGAGCCCTTGGGGCCTTGCGGCCCTCAAGGGTTCAGTGACGGTCGACGGTTCAGAGGGTTTCAGCGACGGTTCAGAGCTGGGTCCGCGCCCGCTGCGTCAGGCCGTACTTCGACGCGATGGAGTTCCACAGCTTCGCGGCCTTCTCCTTCTCCGTGGACGCGGTGCCGCTGGCCCGGTCGCCCGCCTGCTTCTGCCCGGTGGTGCGGGCCTGGCCCTTCCGGCAGCCCTTCTTGCCGGCGGCCTGGTCGGCCCACGCGGCGTAATGGTTGTCGGCCGACGCGGAGGCCTTCCAGCCGTTGGTGAGCGCGGTGGTCAGCTGGGCGTGGTTCGGGAGCTTGTCGACGGGGAGGGAGGCGAGCCGGGTGACCAGCTCGCCTCGCTGCTTGGCCGCGTCCCGCAGATCACTGGCCGCCTGGTCCAGGTTGTCGCACGTCTTCACGTTCCCCACGGCGTTGATCACCGCGTCGCGGCTGTTGCTGCTGTCCGCCAGGAGCTTGTCCAGCTCGACGGCCTGCGCCTTGGCCGGGTCGGTGGACGGCGACGCCGAGTCCTGGGTCGTGGGGGCCGTCGCCGACACGGTCTTGCTCTTGTCGTCCTTGCTGCCGGTGTCGCCGCCGCCGCTGAGCAGGGCGCCGGCGCCGATGCCGAGCACGGCGATGCCGATGCCGACGGCCGCGATCACCGGGACACGCGACCGGCCGCTGCCTCCGCGTCCGCCACCACCGTCACCGTCGGACGCTCCGCCGCGCCGTGCGGCGGCCCGGCCCCCCGGCGCGCCGGGGGCGTGCGCCCCGTACGGAGCCTGCGCGCCGTATGCGCCGGGCGCGCCCTGTGAGGGCTGGGCCCCGTACGGGGCCTGCGCGCCGTACGGGGGCTCCTGCGCCGACGGGTCGAAGCGCGGCATCTGCTGCGTCGACGCGGGCCCCTCCGGCTCGCTGCGGAACAGGCTGTCGAACTCCGCCGGGGGCTGCCGGTCCTCCGGCGCGCCCGGGCGTATCCCATACGGCGCGCCGGCCGGCTGCGGAGGCACGGGAGCGATGTACTGCGTGGCCTCGGCGTCCGGGTGCGCGGCGGCGGGCAGCGGCCCGGCGGCACCACCCTGCGGCGCCTGCCCCAGGAACTGCGTCGCCTCCGCCGACACCTCGGGCGGCAGCGCACCCGGGCCCACCGGCGGGATGTACTGAGTGGCCCCCTCGTCCACCGTGGCGGCGACGGGCGGGATGTACTGCGTCGCCCCCTCGTCGGCGCCCGGGGCGGGCGGGATGTACGGGATGTACTGGGTCGCGCCGTCCTCGGCGGGCGGCAGCGGCAGCCCCGCACTCACGGGCGGCAGCGGCGTCGGCTGCGCGGCCGGCGGCAGGGAGTGCGAGGGGGCCGACGGTCCGGCGGCGCCGTACGGATCCGGCGCGGCCTGCGGGAGGGCGTTCCCGGCGTGCGGGGGCTGCGCCCCCTGCTGGTCCGGGGCGCCGTACCCGCCGTACGCGCCCCCCGCGTGCGTGCCGTGCGCCTCCGGCGCGAAACCGTTCTGCGCGCCGTACGACGGTCCCTGCGCGCCCTCGGGCGGCAGTGGCCCGGCGCCGGGCGCCGCCTGCGGCGCGAAGCCCTGCGGCTGCTGAGCCCCGTGCGGGCCCGTCTGCTGCTGGTACCCGTTCGCGTCGGGCTGCTGCTGGGGCGCCCAGCCCTGGGAGGCGTCGGGAGCGCCCCACTCCGGGGCGGTGGACCGGGGCGGCTCAGCGGCCCCCCAGGTCTGGGTTCCGTCCACCGGCGCTCCCCAGCCCTGGTCGGGCTGCGGGGCGGGGGCGGCCGGCTGGTCGGGTCCCCACGGCTGGCCCCAGGCCTGACCGCCCGCCGGGGTCGTACGGTCGCCCGTCATACCCGGCAGCAGGGGCTCGCCACCGTCGGAAGGCAGCACGATGCCTTCGCGCGCGGGTCGCGCCGAGGGCTCCTCGCCCTGTCCACTCTGCGTCACCGGGACTCCTACGAATGGGGGACCTTCGGAATCGTCGGCCCACGCTACCGGGTCCCCACAACCCGGTGCCACGCAGCACAGGGCGTGACCCCCGCACCCTGTGACACGGGTAACGAAACCGCCCCCTTGTGCGCTGTATCCGTCCCCCCTCACTCCCGGCGCCCACGTTTCCCCAGCGTTCACGCCCGCGCACGCCATACGTTCATGGACGCCCGCGCCAGACGCTCACGCCCAGCGCCCACAGCGGACGCTCACGCCGGGCGCCGGCACTCCCCGTTCAAGCGGGGCGCCCGTGCCCCGATCGTGCGAGGGGCGCGCACGTCATACGCGTACGCCCCTCGCCCTGCGTTCACGCCGCCGCCTGCAAATCCAGCCGCGCCCCGAACTCCCGTACCACCGGCTCGTCCCGGTACGGCTCGAGCCGCTGCTGGAAGTCGTCGAGGTACTCGGCGCCGCGGTTGGAACGGAGGGTGCTCAGCAACTCCACCGCGCGCAGGCCCGTGTGGCAGGCCTGTTCCACCTCGCGCTGCTGGACCTGCGCCGTGGCGAGCAGCACGAAGCCGATCGCGCGGCGGCGGGCCCGCGACTCGGGGAGCCCGGCGAGGGACTCCTCCGCACACCGCGCGGCGGCCTCCGCCTGTCCCAGGTCCCGGTGGCAGTGCGCCAGCTCGTCGGCCAGATAGGCCTCGTCGAAGTGCGCGATCCACGCCGGGTCGTCCCCGGAGGCCGGGTCGGCCGACTCCAGGGCGCCGACCGCGCGCCCGGACGCCAGCTGGGCGGCGCGCGCGTCGCCCATCAGCGCGTGCCCGCGCGCCTCCGCGGCGTAGAACATCGACTCCGCGCGCGGAGTCACACGCCCGCGCGCGCCCTCCTGCGCCGCGCGCGCCAGCTGCGCGATCTCGCGCGGGTTGCCGAGCTGGGCCGCCAGGTGGCTCATGGACGCGGCGAGCACATAGCCGCCGTAGCCACGGTCACCGGCCGCCTGCGCGAGCCGCAGCGCCTGGATGTAGTACCGCTGGGCGAGCCCCGGCTGGCCGGTGTCGATGGCCATGTAGCCGGCGAGTTCCGTCAACCGCGATACGGCGGCGAACAGTTCACGCCCGACCGCCTCCCGGTAGGAGCCCGCGAGCAGCCCGGAGACCACGCTGTTGAGGTAGTGCACGACGACCGGGCGTACGTGCCCGCTGCCGTACTGGTGGTCCAGGTCGGTGAGTGCCTGGGTCATCGCGCGGACCGCCGCGACGTCCGAGAGCCCGACGCGCGGGCCCGCCGAACGCGCCACCTGCGAGTCCGGCGCGGAGATCAGCCAGTCGCGGCTCGGCTCCACGAGCGCGGAGGCGGCGACGGAGGAGCCGGACAGGAAGTCCCGGCGCCCCACATCGCTGCGCCACAGCTCGCAGACCTGCTCGATGGCCCCCAGTACGGTCGGCGAGAACTGGAGACCGACGCCGGACGCGAGGTTCTTGCCGTTGGCCATGCCGATCTCGTCGATCGTGACCGTACGGCCCAGCTTGCGGCCCAGTGCCTCGGCGATGATGGCCGGAGCCCGTCCGCGTGGCTGCTGTCCGCGCAGCCAGCGCGCCACGGACGTCTTGTCGTAGCGCAGATCGAGACCGTGCTCCGCGCCGCACATGTTGACCCGGCGGGCCAGCCCGGCGTTGGAACAGCCCGCTTCCTGGATGAGCGCCTGCAACCGCTCGTTCGGCTGCCTGGCGACGAGAGGCCTTGCGGCCATGGCGTACCCCCTGTGGCTGCGGTGCCTGCCCACGCACCGAGTTGACGTGTCTTCACCGGCCAACCGCACCGAAAGAAGTCGGCCATGAAGATCAATGCCCCGCAGAGATGCCGAAGATGCGAGACATGTGAGGATTGCCGGGGTAAAGGCGGTTGCCCAACCCCTCCCCTGGTTACCCACACCCCGCTGTCGTTGCCCATGCGCGCCCCCACACGTGCATCCATGCGCCCCACGTGAGGAATCGATGCACCTCCCCCGCGCGCGTGTCCCCCGTAACCCGAGGTAGACCCGGGAGTTGAGTTCAGCGTGGAAGAGACCATCGCAGGCACCGAGACCGCACATATCCCCAAGCAGCGCGGCGAATCGCTGCAGGACACCGCCGTGCGCTATGCCGAGGAGCGCCACTGGGACGTGTTCCCCGGCACCTGGCTGGAAGCCGTCGACGGGGTGCAGCGCTGCTCCTGCGGCGAGCCCGCGTGCGCCGCGCCCGGCGCGCATCCGGCGCGCGAGGACTGGGCGACACAGGCGACGGGCAGCGCGACCGTCGCGCGCCGGATGTGGTCGAAGCAGCCGTCGGCGTCGATCCTGCTGCCCACGGGGCGGACGTTCGACGCCATCGATGTGCCGGAGACGGCCGGGTTTCTCGCGCTCGCCCGCATGGAGCGGATGGAACTGACGCTCGGTCCGGTGACCTGCACGCCGGACCGGCGCATGCACTTCTTCGTACTGCCCGGTGCGGCGGCGAAGGTTCCGGATCTGGTACGGAAGTTGGGGTGGCCGCCCGCTTCCCTCGACCTGGTCGCCCTGGGCGAGAGCTCGTACGTGGCCGCCCCGCCGACTCGGTTCGGATCCCGAGGTGCCGTGCAGTGGGCGTGCCGTCCGACGCACGCGAATCGGTGGCTGCCGGATGCGGAGGAGTTGATCTCGCCGCTTGCCTATGCGTGTGGGCGGGAGCGGTAGCTTCGCGGTACGTCCTGCCTCGTTCGGTTCGTTGGCGGGTGCGGGTTGTGTGTGGTTGCTCGCGCAGTTCCCCGCGCCCCTAAAAGCAGGGGGCTCCCCCTTAGGGTGCCTATATGGCTGAAGGAGCTAAGGACCATCGGGTGCCCGCCGTACGTGTGCGGGGGCTCTGGAAGCGGTTCGGGGAGCAGGTCGCCGTCGCCGGGATCGATCTGGAGTTGCCCGCGGGGCAGTTCATCGGGCTCGTCGGGCCGAACGGGGCGGGGAAGACCACCACGCTGTCGATGGTGACCGGGCTGCTCAGGCCCGATCAGGGCACCGTCGAGGTCGTGGGCCACGACGTGTGGCGCGACCCGGTGGAGGTGAAGGCGCGCATCGGCGTCCTGCCCGAGGGGCTGCGGCTCTTCGAACGGCTGTCGGGGCGCGAACTGCTGGCGTACACCGGCCGGTTGCGCGGTCTGCCCGGCGCCGAGGTCGACAAGCGCGCCACCCAGCTCCTCGACGTCCTCGACCTCGCGGGCGCCCAGCACAAACTCGTCGTCGACTACTCGACGGGCATGCGCAAGAAGATCGGCCTGGCCTGCGCCCTCCTCCACAACCCCGAAGTCCTCTTCCTCGACGAGCCGTTCGAGGGCGTCGACCCGGTCTCCGCGCAGACCATCCGAGGCGTCCTGGAGCGGTACACGGGATCGGGCGCCACGGTCGTCTTCTCCTCCCATGTGATGGAGCTGGTCGAGTCGCTGTGCGACTGGGTCGCCGTCATGGCCGCGGGGCGCATCCGCGCGCACGGCCCGCTCGCGGATGTACGCGGTAGCGCCCCCTCGCTCCAACACGCCTTCCTGGAACTGGTCGGCGCGAACGCGCGCTCCGCCGGGACCGATCTCGACTGGCTGGGCGGCGGGGCCGCCCGATGAGCCCGCACGCGAGCGTGAACACGGGCACAGGCGCCGGTTCGGGCGCCGAACCGGGCACGGGCGCGGGGTCGGACACGGGCGCCGGCTCGACGGCCACAGCCGCCCCCCGCACTTCCACCGCGTCGATCACCCCCGTCGTCGTACGGCTGAAACTGTCGCTCCTGCGCAACGGGCTGCGGCAGTCGGCCGGACGGCGGGCCGCGTACGTCACCTCCGTCGTCCTCGTCCTCCTCTTCGCCGCTCTCCAGCTGATCGGCCTGATCGCGCTGCGCGGCAACGCGCACGCCACCGCCGTCGCCGTACTCCTGGTGGCGATTCTGGCGCTCGGCTGGGCCGTGATGCCGCTGTTCTTCCCCAGCGGCGACGAGACGCTCGACCCGACGCGCCTGGTGATGCTGCCGCTGCGCCCGCGTCCGCTCGTCCGGGCGCTGCTCGTGGCCTCGCTGGTCGGCATCGGGCCGCTGTTCACCCTGTGCCTGCTCGTCGGTTCGGTCATCTCCGTGGCGCACGGCGCGGCGGCGTACGTCACCGCCGTCGTCGCCGTGGCCGTGGCCCTGCTCGTCTCCGTGGCCCTCGCACGGGCCGTCGCGGCCGCCAACATCCGGCTGCTGTCCAGCCGCAAGGGCCGCGACCTGGCGGTGCTCAGCGGCCTGGTGATCGCGGTCGGCGCGCAGCTCGTGAACTTCGGGGCGCAGCGGCTCGGTGCGGCGGGCGGCCTGTCGCAGCTCGACCCGGTGGCGGACGTCCTGCGCTGGGTGCCGCCCGCGTCGGCGATCGGCGCGGTGGATTCGGTGAGCGAGGGGTCGTACGCGGTCGGGGTCGTCCAACTGGCGTTGAGTGTGGCCGCATTGGTGGGGTTGCTGGCGCTGTGGTCCCGGCACCTCACCCGGCTGATGACCTCGCCGGACGGGTCGACGTTGCAGGCGGCGGAGCCCGCGGCGCGGGAGAGGGGTTCGTCGGGGCTCGGCCGGCTGCTGCCGTCCGGGCGCACCGGGACCGTCATGGAGCGCAGCCTGCGGTATGTGTGGCGCGACCCGAAGACCAAGGCGGCGTGGGTGACGTCGCTGGCCATCGGGCTGATCGTGCCCGTGTTCAACGCCCTGCAGGGCACCGGGTCGATCTACTTCGCGTGCTTCGCGGCGGGGATGCTCGGGATCCAGATGTACAACCAGTTCGGGCAGGACACGTCCGCGTTCTGGATCGTCGCGATGACGATCTCGTCCACGCGCGACGCGTACGTCGAACTGCGCGGGCGGGCGCTCGCCCTGCTGGTGATCACCCTGCCGTACGCGACCCTCGTGACCGTCCTGACGACCGCGATGCTCGGCGACTGGCCCCGGCTGCCCGAGGTGCTCGGCCTCTCCTTCGCGCTGCTCGGCGCGATGCTGGCGACCGGCGCCTGGACGTCGGCCCGCTTCCCGTACTCGATCCCGCAGGAGGGCTACAAGAACGTGGCCCCCGGGCAGGCGGGCCTCGCCTGGATCGCCGTCTTCGGCGGCATGGTCTCGGCGGCGCTGCTGGCCGCCCCCGTCATCGCCCTCACGATCTGGCTGAACGTGAGCCGGGACGGGGACGAGTGGACGTGGCTGCTGCTGCCGCTGGGCGCCGGGTACGGGGCCCTGATCACGGTGGCCGGGCTGCGGCTTGCGGCGCCGCGGACGGCCCGGCGGCTGCCGGAGATCCTGGCGGCGGTCAGCAAGGGCTGAGAAGCGTCGCAGGAGCCGCAGGAGCCGGTCTCAGGAACCGCGAGAGTCGCAGGACACGAGCTCAGGGGTCAGGGGGTCAGGACTCCGTCGAGAAACGGCTCGATGGCCGCGCGCCACGCCTCCGGCTGGTCGTAGTGCACGAGGTGGCCGGCATCGGCCACCTCCGCGTACTGGCCGCGCGGCAGGACGCGGACCATCTCCTGGGACTCGGCGCGGCCCAGCTCGCCGTCCAGGCCCCGGACGACCAGGGCGGGGCAGCGGACCTGCGCGAGCTCCTCCCAGTGGGCGTCGTACACCCAGGTCTGGCGGGACTTGAGCATCTGCTCGGGTTCGAAGACCGGACGCCAGCCGTCCGGCGACTCGTGCATCACCTCGGCGTAGAACTCGCCGCGGGACGGGTTCGGGCGCTCCACCCAGGGGTCGTCCTCGCCGAACCACTTCCGTACGTCGGCGAGCGTGGCGAAGGGGACGGGCCAGGCCTTGAACCAGTCCTCCCACTCGCGCTGCGACGCGGCCCCTAACGCGGATGCCCGCATGTCGCAGATGATCAGGCCGTGCACGAGATCGGGGCGCTTGGCGGCGAGCTGCCAGGCGGTCAGCGCGCCCATGGCGTGGCCGATGAGGACAGCCGGGGCGAGGCCGAGCTGTTCGAGAGCGGCCTCGGCGTCCTCGACGTAGGCCTCGCGCGTGTACTCCGCCTCCGGCGCCTTGTCGCTCTGGCCGTGGCCGCGCTGGTCGAGGGCGACGGCTCGGTGCCGCTCGGAGAGCCAGCGGGCGGTGGACGCCCAGTGCGAGGCGCGGCCCATGAGGCCGTGCAGCAACAGCACTCCAGGGGCCTCCGCGGCCTCACCGGTCCGCTCCACCCTGTCCAGCCCGTCCAGCCTGTCCAGCCCGAGGCCCGCCTTGGGAGGATCGGCGAACTCCCAGGCAGCCAGGCGTACGCCGCCCGCTCCCGTCACGTCGATGCGCCGCACCATCGGTAATGGCACCCCCCTAGCTCGCTCGGACCGGCTCGCTCCCGCTCGAACCGGCCGGTCCACTCGTACCGCTTCCTACCGCTGCTCCTGCTGGTGTGCTGCTCTACGTGTACCCCTGCTACGCCGCCAATTTATCGAATGGGGTTTCGAAAATGGCCTTCCTGGCTGCAACACCCCTCGTTCGAGTGACCACGCTCAGGGATTGACCGCCGCCGCCGAGGGGAGATCTTCAGCGGGAGGCGGACCGCTCGGGGAAAACGGTCCGAGGGGAATGACCCTGAGAGCTCGGGGCTCCGGGTCAGCACAGGGGAGGACAGGCCCCGGCGCCATCTGGCGCCGGGGCCCTCTCCACATCTACGGCACATCCTCCCCGCCCCCTCCCCGACCGCACGACATCGCTGTCGGACACGGTCAAGAGCCTTCAGGTCATATGCCTCTCGCGACAGCCTCGCACGCAAATGGTCCCGGCGCTGCGATTCCGCACACTGAATCTTGTGTTTCGGTGAGGTCGAAAAAACGACACAACTGCCTCCGCTGTCGCGGGAGTTGACACGCCCGGCGCGGGGTGCTCGGCGTGCGCCCGGGAGCCGACCTGAGGGGTCAGCGGATGCCGGCCCCCTCGGTCGGCGCCCGGGAGCTGCCCCTCGCGGGTGCCGGAAGTCAGTGACCCCGCGGGCGCCGCCGCCACTCGGCGACACCCCTGCGGGTACCGCTAGCGCTTGGCGACGAACACATGGGAGGCGATGTCCGCCTCCAGCTCCGCGGCCTCGCCCCCGCTGCCCACGAGGACCCCGCCGGCCGACTCGGTCACACTCACCACGGAGCCGGGCTGCACGCCCGCCCGCCGCAGCGTGTACATCAGCTGCGCGTCCGTCTGAATCGGCTCGCCGATACGCCGTACGACCACGGTCTTGCCGTCGAGACCCGGGTCCAGCTCGGCCAGCGACACCATGCCCTCATCCAGGAACGGGTCCGCGCCGTCCTTCTCACCGAGCTCTTCGAGCCCCGGGATCGGATTCCCGTACGGCGACTCGGTCGGGTGGCGCAGCAGCTCCAGCACCCGCCGCTCCACCGCCTCACTCATCACGTGCTCCCAGCGACACGCCTCGGCGTGCACCTGCTCCCACTCCAGACCGATCACGTCGACGAGCAGGCACTCCGCGAGGCGGTGCTTGCGCATGACACGGGTGGCCAGCCGCCGCCCTTCCTCGGTGAACTCCAGGTGCCGGTCGCTGGCGACCGCTACGAGGCCGTCGCGCTCCATCCGCGCCACCGTCTGGCTGACCGTCGGCCCGCTCTGGTCGAGCCGCTCCGCGATCCGGGCGCGCATGGGGACCACGCCTTCCTCCTCCAGCTCGAGGATGGTGCGGAGATACATCTCCGTGGTGTCGATCAGTCCGGACATACGTGCCCCTCGATTAGCTCTGCCGGAGACTCGATGGTCCACCGGCGTGTGCGCTGGCCCTGAACTCAATTCTGACGCATACCACTGACAACCGTGCCTCGCCGGTGAAACCACGCGGTAACGGCTGCCTCCGCGGCTGCACGGGCACCGGGGCTCGGCCGGGGCGGATGCGAACGGCGCCCCGCGCCCAGTGTCACCCTTGCGGGCCGTATTGACAGGGCACTGGTCCAGACCGCAACGTGATCCGCGACACCACGCCGACCCGACTCCGACGCGACTTCTAAGGGGCTTCGCCGATGAGCGACAGCAAGCTGGCCGGGCAGTTCTTCGACGCCGCGATCGGCCTGTTGCAGCGGGTTCGTGACGAGGACGCCGAGGACATCGAGGCGGCCGGCACCCTGATCGCCGACACCGTCGCCGAAGGCGGCCGGCTCTTCGCCTTCGGCGCCGGACACTCCTCGCTCGCCGCGCAGGACATCGTCTACCGCGCGGGCGGCCTCGCCCTGATGAACCTGCTCGCCGTACCGGGCGTCGTCGGCGTCGACGTCATGCCCGCGACGCTCGGCTCCGCCCTGGAGCGGGTGAACGGCCTCGCGAGCGCCGTCCTGGACTCCAGCCCGGTCCGCTCCGGCGACGTACTCGTGATCATCTCGCTCTCCGGCCGCAACGCGCTCCCCGTCGAAATGGCCATGAACGCCCGCGCGCTGGGCCTGAAGGTCATCGGCGTCACCTCGGTCGCCTACACCTCCGAGACGAAGTCCCGGCATGTCTCGGGCACCTACCTGAAGGACCACTGCGACATCGTCCTCGACTCGAAGATCGCGGTCGGCGACGCGGAACTCACCATCGACGCGATCGAGGCCCCCTTCGCCCCCGCCTCCACCGTCGTCACCACGGCCCTCCTCCAGGCCGTCATGGCCACGGCGGCGGGCGCCCTGGCCGACCGGGGCATCGAACCGCCGCTCCTGCGCTCGGGCAACGTCGACGGCGGCCACGAGTGGAACGGCCGCGTGATGACGGAGTACGGGGACCGGATCTTCTACCGGCGCTGAGCCGGATCACTCGGACAGTCAGACAGTCAGTCAGTGGGGCAGGTCCCGCCTCAGGACCGCCCCACCACCCCTTCCAGATCCAGCGCCATCGCGATCCGTACGGCCACATCCTCCGCGTACGTCGCGTCCGCCCGCTCGAACTGGCTGCGCCCCGCCCCCCGCAGAAACGTCACGACGCCCAGCGTCCGCCCCCGGCTGCGCAGCACCGCGCACAGGGCGTGCACCGAGTCCTGCGGCCACTGGCGCGCCACGGCCCACTCCCGCGCCTGTTCGGCATCGGCGGCGCCCGCGCTGGCCCGTACGGACCCGGCGCGCTCCACGCACTGCACCGCGGGGTGCCCGTCCCCGTAGCGCACGGGCAGCCCGGCCTTCCCGGTGAGCACACTCGGCCCCGGCGCCCCGGCCGGCGTGGCGGCGGCCCGTACGAGCCGCACAGGCCCCTCGCCGTCTCCCACCGAACCCCCCGCCACACGGTCGAGCAGCGCATGATCCGCGAACCCGGCGAGCGAGAAGTCGAGGTGAACCGTGGCGGCCTCACCCGGGTCCTCGTACTCGGCCGCGGCCCGTGCCGCCCGGTGCAGCTGATTGGCCCGGAACCGCAGCAGCGCCGCCTCCTGCTCGGTCTGCTTGGACTCGGTCACATCCTGGAAGAGCCACCCGACACCCAGCGGAACCGGTTCCTCCGTCAGCGGCGAGGCGAGCCGCAGGAACCCACTCCGCCAGCACCGCCGCTTCTCGCCCTCCGGCGTCCGCACACTCACCCACATCTCGGCCGGCGCGGGCGGCGCACCCTCGGCCAGCACATGGGTCAGCGCGCTCTCCAGCTCCTCCACGCCCTGCGAAAGCAGGTCTCCGAGAGGCCGCCCGAGCACGGCCGTACGCCCCGTCCCGAGCGCCCGGGCCGCGTGAGCGTTGACGACGGCGGGCCGCAGGTCGGCATCCACCAGCACCACACCCCAGCTGGCGTCCTCGAACAACGCCTCGCTCAGCGCGATGGACCGCTCGAGATCGATCTGGGCATGCACCTCGCTGAAGGCGCAGTACACCCCGGCGGGCTTGCCGTCGGGACCGCGCACGGCGGCCGACTGAGTCCGCACCAGCACCCGCCCGCCGTCCTTGGTGAGGAGGGCGAACTCATGCACCTGCCGCCCGGGCGCCTGCATGACGGACAACAGCCGCCCTTCCACTTCCTCCGCGTCCGCGGTCCGCACGGCCCACCCGGCGAACCCGCGCCGCCCCACGGCCTCGGCCGCGGTCCACCCCAGAATCCGCTCGGCCTCCCGATTCCAATGGGTCACGACACCATCGGCATCAAAAGCACACAGCGCCGCGTCCATCCCGTCCAACAGCGCGGCAAGCAGATCCGAACCATCCCGCTCGGGCTCATCCGGCCCCAGCTCATCGGTGGTCCCACTACGCCGGGAAGCACTCACCTGGACCCCCTGCAGGCTGCGTCCGCGTGTACGGCGCGACAGTTCGCTCACTCGTCATCATTCAACTCGAACGTGACCCAGCCCACACCAGGTTCCCCAAAGTTTGGACGAAATCGTTGTACGCCGGAATCCCGCCCCGCCCGCCCCAGCAGACCCCCTCACCGATCGCCCGCCTCCCCCTGGACGCCCAGCTCAGCGCCCTCCGCACGACGCTCTCCCACAACGACATACTCCTGAAAATCCTCGAACGCTCCGCCACCCTGAACCTCCCCCACTGGTACCTCACCGCCGGCTGCCTCTTCCAGACCGTCTGGAACGTCGTCACCGGCCGGCCCCCCGCCCACGCCATCAAGGACTACGACCTCTTCTACTTCGACGCCACGGACCTCTCCTGGGAAGCCGAGGACGCGGCGATCCGCGCCGGCCGCGAGGCCTTCTCCGACCTCCCGGCAGACGTCGAGATCCGCAACGAGGCCCGCGTCCACCTCTGGTACGAGCGGAAATTCGGCGTCCCCTGCCCGCCCCACGACTCCGTGGAGTCAGCGATCGACTCCTTCGCGTCGACGACGTGCTGCCTGGGGGTGCGACTGGAGCCGGACGGCCAGTGGCGGGTCTACGCGCCGCATGGGCTGGCCGACGTCTTCAACCTGGTGGTGCGGCCCAATCCGGTACTGGCGCCTCGGGAGGCGTACGAGACGAAGACGGCGCGGTGGCGGGAGGCGTGGCCGGAGTTGCGGGTCATGTCATGGCCCCGACCTGCGCGGCGCGACCCTCTTCCCCGCCCTCGCGAAGCTTTCGAAAAAGCGGTTGATCCGTGACCGATCGGTTCCTAGGGTGTGGTGCACACGAGAGAGGAGGTGGTTCGGCAGATGTATGCAAACCGGACGCGTGAGGTGGCTGCGGGCTAGCGGCCCGTCACCACATCCAGTGCGGTGCCGGACCAGCGCGTGATACGAGCGTGCACCCGGCCCAATCTCCAGCAGTCACCCGACCCGCGGGCTCGCCGGTACGTCCGGCCGGCTCCCTGCCGTGAGGCGAGGGAACCCGAGCTCGCGGGTCGTCTGCGTTTTCGCGGGGGGAGTGCACGGAGTGTGAGGTGGGGCACAGGCGGATCAGGTGGACCGCAGTACTCTTGCTCCATGCTTCCGATGCTCGTTCGACGCCGGCACGTGGATTACGTGCGCGTCACGAGCATGGGCTGTCGGCGCTCTGCCTGACCCAGCCCCCTTTCTGCTCTGAATCTCTTCCACTTGGCACCCGTGGCCCCGCCCCACCCCTGGCGGCTGCCCGGGCACCCGTACACCCTGCGGACGCACTCATGACGACGAACACGTCTTCCTCCCCGTACCAGCAGCTTCCGATCATTGATCTCTCCGCGGTCGACCGCGGTCCCCAGGCCCGTGCCCTGCTGCACGCGCAGTTGCACAGTGCCGCCCATGACGTGGGGTTCTTCCAGCTTGTCGGGCATGGGGTGAGCGAGGGTGAGACCGCTGCCCTGCTGCGGGCCATGCACCGGTTCTTCGCGCTTTCCGAGGCCGATCGGCTCGCGATCGACAACGTCAACTCGCCGCATTTCCGCGGGTACACGCGTACGGGAGACGAGCGGACGGGTGGGAGCCGGGACTGGCGGGATCAGCTGGACATCGGGGCTGAGCGGCCTGCTCGGATACCCGGGGCGGGTGAGCCCGCCTATTGGTGGCTGGAGGGGCCGAACCAGTGGCCGGCCGCGCTGCCGGAGCTGCGGGTCGCGGCGCTGGCGTGGGTCGAGCGGCTCAGTTCGGTCGCGGCGCGGCTGTTGCGTGAGCTGCTGGCCGCCATCGGGGCGCCCGCCGATTTCTATGAGCCCGTCTTCGGCTCGCGGGCCCATCCGCATCTGAAGCTGGTGCGGTATCCGGGGAGCGCGGGTGACGGCGCCGATCAGGGTGTCGGTGCGCACAAGGACTACGGGTTTCTGACGCTGCTGCTCCAGGATCAGGTCGGGGGGCTTCAGGTGCAGCGGGAGGACGGGCTGTTCCATGATGTGCCGCCGCTGCCGGGGGCCTTCGTGGTCAACCTGGGTGAGCTGCTGGAGGTGGCCACCAATGGGTACTTGGTGGCGACGAATCACCGGGTGGTGAGTCCGCCGGGGGCCACGGAGCGGTTCTCGGTGCCCTTCTTCTACAACCCGCGGCTTGACGCCCGGGTCGAGCCGTTGCCCTTCCCGCACGCCTCCGCCGCGCCCGGGGTCACGGACGATCCGGCGAATCCGCTGTTCGCCGAGTACGGGTTCAATGAGCTGAAGGGCAAGCTGCGGGCGCATCCGCTGGTCGCCGCCCGTCATCACGCGGAGTTGCTCACGCCCGCGTGATGACCGGCGTACGACGGGGATGACGGCGGGGATGTGGCCGTCAGTGCGCGATGTCCCCGTAGCCCACGATGTCCTGGGGGCTGCGGGAGCCGGGGCCGATGTAGCGGGCGGAGGGGCGTACGAGGCGGCCCGTGCGCTTCTGTTCCAGGATGTGCGCGGACCAGCCGGCGGTGCGGGCGCAGGTGAACATCGAGGTGAACATGTGGGCCGGGACCTCGGCGAAGTCGAGGACGATGGCGGCCCAGAACTCGACGTTCGTCGCGAGGACGCGGTCCGGGCGGCGGGCGTGGAGTTCGGCGAGTGCGGCCTTCTCCAGGGCTTCGGCGATCTCGAAGCGGGGGGCGCCGAGTTCGCGGGCGGTGCGGCGGAGCACTCGCGCGCGCGGGTCCTCGGCGCGGTACACCCGGTGGCCGAAGCCCATGAGGCGTTCGCCCTTGTCGAGGGCCTGCCTGACGTAGGCGTCGGCGTCTCCGGTGCGTTCGATCTCCTCGATCATGCCGAGGACGCGGGAGGGTGCGCCGCCGTGCAGGGGGCCGGACATGGCTCCCACGGCGCCGGAGAGGGCGGCGGCGACGTCGGCGCCCGTGGACGCGATCACGCGCGCCGTGAAGGTGGAGGCGTTCATGCCGTGTTCCGCGGCCGATGTCCAGTAGGCGTCCACGGCCGCCACGTGCTTGGGGTCGGGTTCGCCGCGCCAGCGGATCATGAAGCGTTCGACGACGGACTGGGCCTTGTCGATCTCGCTCTGCGGGACCATGGCCCGGCCTTGGCCGCGGGCGGACTGGGCGACGTAGGAGAGGGCCATGACGGCGGCGCGGGCGAGGTCCTCGCGGGCCTGCTTCTCGTCGATGTCGAGGAGGGGTTTGAGGCCCCAGACGGGGGCGAGCATGGCGAGTGCGGACTGGACGTCGACGCGGATGTCGCCGGAGTGGACGGGGATCGGGAACGGTTCGGCGGGCGGCAGGCCGGGGTTGAAGGCGCCGTCGACGAGGAGTCCCCAGACGTTGCCGAAGGAGACGTGGCCGACCAGATCCTCGATGTCGACGCCCCGGTACCGGAGTGCGCCGCCCTCCTTATCCGGTTCGGCGATCTCCGTCTCGAACGCGACGACTCCTTCGAGTCCGGGTACGAAGTCGGACATCAGGCGGCTCCTCGTGATGTGTGCGACAGATGGTGTTGTGGGGGCGTACATGACGTACGTGGTGTTCGTGACCATGTGCCAGGCGTGGGTGACGGTCGACGTTCGTCCGTCCGTGCCGGTCCGGTTCCACGGTCGTTTTCGAAGGCTCTCGAAGGCTCCAGGAAGCTGTTCGAAGAGTCCTCACCGACTCGCGGTCCGAAGCGGTCACCCCGGTGATGCCCCGTGCGGCTGGCGGTCACCCAACCGGAACGGCAGCAGCACGATATCCCTGAGTGCCACCTTTGGGGAGAGTGCGCGGCACTCAGTGCCACTCAGTGATGAAGCACACGCCCGTCGGAGGCGAGCTGCGCGGGGCAATCGGGGGCAGCGCGCACAGGGCGGTCGGGGGCGAGGGCGCATACGGCAGGATGACCGCGTGACCGACCGCTTCCCGGATGAATCCGCCGCCGAGCCCCTCGTCCAGCGCGCAGCCGAGGCAGCCGAGGACGACGCCGAAGAATTCGCCGCCGACCCCGCCGCGATGCGTGCGCACTATCGCGCCGAGGGTCTGGACGAGGCGGACCTCGCCCCGCACCCGATGGACCAGTTCGCCCGCTGGTTCAACCAGGCGGCGCAGGCCGCGATGCACGGTTTCGTGCACGAGCCGAACGCGATGGTCGTCGCCACGGCGGACGCCGAGGGCCGGCCGAGCTCACGCACGGTGCTGCTGAAGCAGTACGACGAGCAGGGCTTCGTCTTCTACACCAACTACGACTCGCGCAAGGCCCGCGAGCTGGCCGAGAACCCGTACATCTCGCTGCTCTTCCCGTGGCATCCGATGGCCCGCCAGGTCATCGTCACCGGCACGGCCCGGCGCACCGGACGCGACGAGACCGCCGCGTACTTCCGCACCCGCCCGCACGGCTCCCAGCTCGGTGCCTGGGCCAGCGCCCAGTCCTCGGTCATCCACTCCCGCGACGAGCTGGATGCCTCCTACGCGGAGTTGAGCGCCCGCTACCCGGAGGGCGAGCAGGTCCCCGTCCCGCCGAACTGGGGTGGTTTCCGGATCGCCCCGCAGTCGGTGGAGTTCTGGCAGGGGCGCGAAAACCGTCTCCACGACCGCCTCCGGTACGTGGCGGAGCCGGACGGCAGCTGGCGGGTGGAGCGGCTCAGCCCCTGAGCCCGGCCGGCCCCTGAGTCCGGCCGGCGACCCGGCTCAGCACGACCCGTCTCAGCCGAGCGCCTCTTCCATCAGCGCCCCCCACTGCTCCACCACGCGCTCGCGTCGCCCTCCGTCGTCGGTGAGGAGGTTGGCGAGGCCCAGACCGCGCGCCATGTCCAGCAGGCCCTGGACGGTTTCGCGTACGCCCGACCGGGATTCGTCGGCGGCGAGGAGGTCGACCGCTATGCGGTGGGTCTCGCGGCCGACGCGGGCCTCGAGTTCGGTGACGCGGGGGCGGAGCTGTTCCTCGTTGGAAGCGGCGACCCAGAGGTGGAGGGCGGCGCGGAAGAGGGGGCCGGTGTAGAGGTCGACGAGGGCGGCGACGACGACGCGGCGGTCGGCGGCGCCGTCGGGGAAGAGGGCGCGCAGGGCGGTGGAGCGTTCCTCGGCGACGTATTCGACGGCCGCGGTGAAGAGGTCCTCGCGGGTCGGGAAGTGGTGCTGGGCGGCGCCCCGGGAGACGCCGGCGCGTTCGGCGACGACGGAGACCGTGGAGCCCGCCCAGCCGTGTTCGGCGAGGCAGGACACGGCGGCCGCCAGGAGCCGCTGCCGGGTGGCCCGGCTGCGGTCCTGTTTGGGGACATGCGGAAGGCGTGCGCCGTTCGGCGCGTTCTCCGGAGCGCTCACACCACCCATGCGGGATCCCGTCGTTCGAGGAAGGCGGTCATCCCCTCGCGGGCCTGCGCGGAGGAGAACAGCCGGGCCGAGAGCGCGGTCAGGTCGGCCGCGTCCCGGTCGAAGGTTTCCAGCACCTTAGCCGTGAGCAGCTGTTTCGTCTCGGCGAGGCCCTGGGGGGAGGCGCGGCGCAGACCGTCGAGGACGGGGGCGAGTACGGCGTCGACGTCGTCGCCGGTGGCCGTCAGGAGCCCGGTGCGGACCGCCTCCGCGGCGTCGAAGCGTTCGCCGGTGAGGTAGTAGCGGGCGAGGGCGCGGGGGTCGGTGCGGGGCAGCAGGGGGAGGGAGATGACGGCGGGCGCGACGCCGATGCGTACCTCCGTGAAGGCGAAAGTGGCCTCTGTGGAGGCGGCCGCGATGTCGCAGGCGCCGAGCAGGCCGAGTCCGCCCGCCCGCACGTGTCCGGTCACCCGGGCCAGCACGGGTTTGCGCAGCTCGATGATCTGCCGCAGCAGTCCGACGAGGGCGTCCGGGTGCGGCGGGTCGCGCAGGTCGGCGCCCGCGCAGAATGTGTTCCCGGTGTGGGTGAGGACGATCGCGCGTACGTCGCTGTCCTTGCCGCACCGGGTGAGGCCGTCCGCGAGTTCGCCCACGAGCACGGCCGAGAGTGCGTTGCGGTTGTCGGGCGAGTCGAGGGTGAGGGTGGTGACGGCGCGTTCGTGCGCCCTGTGGACAACGGTCACGACAGGCCTCGCAGTTCCCGGCGCAGGATCTTCCCGGAGGCCGCCCGGGGGATGCCGTCGATGAAGGTGACCCGGCGGACCCTCTTGTACGGGGCGACGCGTTCGGCGACGTACATCATGACCTCTCCTTCGGAGAGGTCGGTCGCGGACGGCCGGCGGACCACGTAGGCGTGGGGGACTTCGTTGTTGTCGTCGTTGTAGACCCCTACGACGGCGGCGTCGGCGATGGCGGGGTGGGTGAGCAGCAGGGCCTCCAGTTCGGCGGGGGCGACCTGGAAGCCCTTGTACTTGATGAGTTCCTTGACGCGGTCGACGACGAACAGCCAGCCGTCGGCGTCCGTGTAGCCGACGTCTCCGGTGTGCAGCCAGCCGTCCTTGTCGATCATCGCGGCGGTGGCGTCGGGGCGGCCGAGGTAGCCCTTCATGACCTGGGGGCCGCGGATGGCTATCTCGCCGGCCTCGCCGACGCCCAGGTGTGTGTCGGGGTCGTCGAGGGAGACGATGCGCATCTCGGTGCCCGGTACGAGCTTGCCGACCGTCCCTGGAGGCGCGTTCCCGGCGTCCAGGGGGACGAGGTGGGTGCAGGGCGACAGTTCCGTCATGCCGTAGCCCTGGCCGATGGGCGGCAGTCCGAGGCGCTGTGCGCAGGCGACGGCGAGCTTGGCGTCCAGGGGTGCGGCGGAGGAAATGATGTACTTCAGGGACGACAGGTCGTACTGCGCGACGGCGGGGTGCTTGGCGAGCGCGAGGACGATCGGCGGGGCCACGAAGAGGCCGCTGATGTGGTGTTTCTGGATGGCCGCGAGGAAGGTGTCGAGGTCGAACCGGGGCAGTACGACGACGGTGGCGCCCTGCCTGAGGGGCGCGTTCATCAGGGCCGTCAGCCCGTAGATGTGGAAGAAGGGCAGCACGGCGAGGATGCGGTCGCCTTGGCCCATCGGCAGCAGGGGCGAGAGCTGCGCGAGGTTGGTGGCTATGGACCGGTGGGTGAGCATCACGCCCTTGGGGACGCCGGTGGTGCCCGAGGAGTACGGGAGGGCGGCGACGTCCGTCACGGGGTCGATGTCGATCCGCGGTTCGGGCGCGGTGGTGCCGAGCAGGTCGACCAGCGAACGATGCCCGGGCGCGCTGTCGCAGACGAAGATCTCCCGTATGCCGCCCACCAGTTCGGCGGCGTGGCGTGCCGTGTCCAGGAGGGGTGAGACGGTCACGATCCAGCTCGCGCCGGAGTCCCGCAGCTGCTTGGCGAACTCCTCGGGCGTGGCGAGCGGGTGCACGGTGGTGACCGAGGCCCCCGCGCGCGTGGCCGCGTAGAACGCCGTCGGGAAGGCGATGGTGTTCGGGCTGTGCAGGGCCAGTACGTCGCCCTTGCGGACGCCCGTTTCGGCGAACGCGGCGGCCAGCCGGCGGTGGAACACGTCCAGTTGGCCGTAGGTGAGCGTGGTCCCGTCGACGCCGTCGATGAGCGCGGGTGTGTCGCCGCGCTCGGCGGCGCGGCCGAGGACGGCCTCGTGGATGGGTTCCTCGACGGCCGGGGCATCTGCGTACTCGCTGCGGAACACGGTTCCTCCTAGTACGGCGTTGTACAACCTTGTACGGCGTACGGCCTAGTAGGACTTGGGCAGGCCCAAGGTCTGGTGGGAGACGTAGTTGAGAATCATCTCCCTGCTGACCGGTGCGATACGAGACACGCGCGACGCCGTAATCAGGGAAGCGAGGCCGAACTCACGGGTGAGGCCGTTGCCGCCGAGGGTGTGCACGGCCTGGTCGACGGCCTTCACGCAGGCCTCGGCGGCCGCGTATTTGGCCATGTTGGCGGCCTCTCCGGCCGCGACGTCGTCCCCCGAGTCGTACAGGAACGCCGCCTTCTGCATCATCAGGCGGGCGAGTTCGAGCTCGATGTGGGCCTGCGCGAGGGGGTGGGCGACGGCCTGGTGGGCGCCGATGGGCGCCTTCCAGACGGTGCGTTCACGCGCGTACTCGACGGCCCTGTTCAGCGCGTAGCGGCCCATGCCGATCGCGAACGCGGCCGTCATGACGCGCTCGGGGTTGAGCCCGGCGAAGAGCTGGAGCAGGCCCGCGTCCTCGTCGCCGACGAGGGCGTCGGCGGGCAGCCGTACGTCGTCGAGAGCGAGCTCGAACTGCTTCTCCGCGCCGTGCAGTTCCATGTCGATGCGGCGCCGCTCGAAACCGTCGGCGTCGCGCGGGACGATGAACAGACAGGGCTTGAGGCTGCCCGTCCTCGCGTCCTCCGTGCGGCCGACGATGAGTGTCGCGTCGGCGATGTCGACACCGGAGATGAACACCTTGCGGCCGGTGAGGAGCCAGGTGTCGCCGTCGCGGCGGGCCGTGGTGGTGATCCGGTGCGAGTTGGAGCCCGCGTCGGGCTCCGTGATGCCGAAGGCCATGGTGCGGGTGCCGTCGGCCAGGCCAGGGAGCCATTGCCGCTTCTGGGACTCGGTGCCGAAGCGGGCGATGACCGTGCCGCAGATCGCGGGCGACACGACCATCATCAGCAGCGGGCAGCCTGCGGCGCCCAGCTCCTCCAGGACGATGGAGAGTTCGGCTATGCCGCCGCCTCCACCGCCGTATGCCTCTGGCAGGTTGACGCCGAGGTAGCCGAGCTTGGCCGCCTCGGACCAGAGTTCGTCGGGGTGGGCTTCTTCGGCGACGACCTTGGTGAGGTATTCGCGGCCGTAGCGTTTGCCCAGGGCGGCTACTGCGGAACGGAGTGCCTTGTGCTCTTCGGTCTCTGTGACGGGGCTCAATTGGGGGCCTCCTGCTGAGTACGGAAAGTGCGGCTTGTACGTGGCTGGGCGCGCAGTTCCCCGCGCCCCTTACGGGGCGCGGTCGTCCTCCACCACGGCCAGCAAGGTCCCGACCTCCACCTGTTGGCCCGGAGTCGCGTGCAAGGCCGTGAGCGTGCCTGTCGCGGGCGCGGAGATCTTGTGCTCCATCTTCATCGCCTCCAGCCACAGCAGGGGCTGTCCGGCCCGTACAGCGGCTCCCGCGGTCAGGCCCTCCGCCACCCGGACCACGGTGCCGGGCATCGGTGCGAGCAGTGAGCCGGGGGCGTGATGCGTGGCCGGATCGGGGAAGCGGGGCAGTGCGGTGAGGGTGGTGGTGTTCACGAAGATCTGGTCGTCGTATCGCGTGACCTCGAACGTCCGCCGCACGCCCGCCACTTCGAGGACGACACGGCGGGCGTCGGCGTGCACCACGCGCACCCCATGGGCCTCGGCGCTCAGGCCCTCGCGGGTGTGCTGGTAGTGGGCCTCGTGCTCCTCCCCCGCCATGAAGTAGCGCTTGATCTGCGGCTGGGAGGGGAGGTTCCGCCAGCCGCCGCCGAACCGCGAGCGGCCGTGCGCGTCCGCGAGGGCGGCCGCCAGGGGTGCGTACGGGTCCGGGAGGACCGTCGTGAGCTCGGGCAGGTGGCGGTCGTAGAACCCGGTGTCCATGCAGGCGCGGGCGAACTCCGGGTGCCTCAGGGACCGTACGAGCAGGTCCCTGTTGGTGACCGGGCCGTGGATCTCGGCGCGCTCCAGGGCCGCGCTCAGCTTGCGGAGGGCCTGCGCGCGCGTGGGGGCGTGGGCGCAGGCCTTGGCGAGCATCGGGTCGTAGTGGATGCCGATGGGGTCGCCGTCGGTGTAGCCGGTGTCGAGGCGGATGCCGTCCGGGACGGTGAGGCGGTGCAGGGTGCCGGTCTGCGGGGCCCACGCGCGTGCCGGGTCCTCGGCGTACAGGCGGGCCTCGATCGCGTGGCCGCGCGCGCGTGGGGGGTCGTTGTCGAGCGGCTCGCCCTCGGCGACACGGATCTGGAGGGCCACGAGGTCGATGCCGAAGACGGCTTCCGTGACGGGGTGTTCGACCTGGAGGCGGGTGTTCATCTCCAGGAAGTGGGCCTTGCCGTCGGCGACCAGGAACTCGACCGTCCCGGCGCCCACGTAGTCGACGGCTCGGGCGGCGCGTACGGACAGGTCGTGGAGGGTTTCCGTGAGGTCGCCGAGGCCGGGCGCCGGGGCCTCCTCGATGACCTTCTGGTGGCGGCGCTGGAGGGAGCAGTCGCGGGTGCCGAGCGCCCACACGGTGCCGTGCGTGTCGGCGAGGATCTGCACCTCGACGTGCCGGCCGCCCTCTACGTAGGGCTCGACGAAGACCTCGCCGTCACCGAAGGCGCTGAGGGCCTCGGCGCGGGCGGCCGTCAACTCGGCGTCCAGGTCGGCGAGTTCCCGGACGACGCGCATGCCGCGTCCGCCGCCGCCCGCGGCCGCCTTGACGAGGACCGGGAGGTCGTCGGCGGTGACCGTCTCCAGGGGTGCGAGGCCCATCAGCTTCTTGGCGCGCGTCTTGGAGGCCATCGCCTCGATCGCCTCGGGCGGCGGGCCGATCCAGACGAGGCCCGCGTCGAGGACGGCCCGCGCGAAGCCGGCGTTCTCGGAGAGGAAGCCGTACCCGGGGTGCACGGCGTCCGCGCCGGCGCTCAGGGCCGCCTTCACGATCAGATCGCCGCGCAGATACGTCTCCGCGGGCGCCGCGCCCGGCAGCCGTACCGCCGCGTCGGCCACGCGCGCGTGGAGGGCGTTTTCGTCGGCGTCCGAGTACACGGCGACCGTTCGGATCCCCAACTCACCGCAGGTGCGGAAGACACGGCAGGCGATCTCGCCCCGGTTGGCCACAAGGATTGAGCTGATCACTGAGGAGACCTCACATCCGGAAGACGCCGAAGCCACCGCGCGCGCCCTCGTAGGGCGCCGTGTGGATCGCGGACAGGCACAGGCCGAGAACGGTGCGGGTGTCGCGCGGGTCGATGACCCCGTCGTCATACAGCCGCCCGGACAGGAACATCGGCAGCGACTCGGACTCGATCTGCTGCTCGACCATGGCGCGCAGCGCCGCGTCCGCGTCGTCGTCGTACGGCTGCCCCTTCGCCGCCGCCGACTGCCGGGCGACGATCGACAGGACGCCCGCGAGCTGCTGGGGGCCCATGACGGCCGACTTGGCGCTGGGCCAGGCGAACAGGAAGCGCGGGTCGTACGCGCGCCCGCACATGCCGTAGTGACCGGCTCCGTAGGAGGCGCCCATCAGGACGGACAGGTGCGGGACCCGTGAGTTGCTCACCGCGTTGATCATCATGGCGCCGTGCTTGATGATGCCGCCCTGCTCGTACTCCTTGCCGACCATGTAGCCGGTGGTGTTGTGCAGGAAGAGCAGTGGGATGTCGCGCTGGTTGGCGAGCTGGATGAACTGGGCGGCCTTCTGGGACTCGGCGCTGAAGAGCACGCCCTGGGCGTTGGCGAGGATGCCGACGGGGTAGCCGTGGAGCGTCGCCCAGCCGGTCGTCAGGCTCGTCCCGTAGAGGGGCTTGAACTCGTCGAAGTCGGAGGCGTCGACGATGCGGGCGATGACCTCGCGCGGGTCGAAGGGGTGCTTCAGGTCGCCGGGGACGATCCCCAGGAGCTCGTCCTCGTCGTACTTGGGAGGGACCGCCGGGCCCGGATCGCTGTACGCCTTGCGGTGGTTGAGGCGGGCGACCACGCGCCGGGCCTGCCGGAGGGCGTCCTGCTCGTCGACGGCGAAGTAGTCCGCGAGACCCGACACGCGCGCGTGCATCTCGGCGCCGCCCAGGGACTCGTCGTCGCTCTCCTCGCCGGTGGCCATCTTCACCAGCGGCGGCCCGCCCAGGAAGACCTTGGCCCGCTCCTTGACCATGATCACGTGGTCGGACATGCCGGGGACGTACGCGCCTCCGGCGGTGGAGTTCCCGAAGACGACCGCCACGGTGGGGATTCCGGCCGCGGACAGCCGGGTGAGGTCGCGGAAGATCGCGCCCCCGGGGATGAAGATCTCCTTCTGGGACGGCAGATCGGCGCCGCCGGACTCGACGAGGCTGATGCAGGGCAGCCGGTTGGCGAGCGCGATGTCATTGGCCCGCAGGGCCTTCTTCAGGCTCCAGGGGTTGCTGGCACCGCCGCGCACGGTCGGGTCGTTCGCCGTGATCAGGCACTCCACGCCCTCGACGACCCCGATCCCGGTGACCAGCGAGGCGCCGACCGCGTACTCGCTGCCGTACGCGGCCAGCGGCGACAGCTCCAGGAAGGGGGTGTCGGGGTCGAGGAGCAGCTCGATCCGCTCCCGGGCGAGCAGCTTGCCGCGCTTCCGGTGCCGGGCGACGTACTTCTCGCCGCCGCCCGCGAGCGCCTTGGCGTGCTCGGTGTCCAGCTCGGCGAGCTTGGTGAGCATGGCTTCGCGGTGGGCGGTGTAGTCGGGGCCGCTGATGTCGAGCGCGGAGGAAAGGACGGTCACAGGAGGCTCTCCGGTATGTCCAGGTGACGGGAGCGGAGCCATTCGCCGAGGGCCTTGGCCTGGGGGTCGAAACGGGCCTGGGAGGCGACGCCCTCGCCGAGGATTCCTTCGACGACGAAGTTGAGGGCGCGGAGGTTGGGCAGTACGTGCCGGACGACTTTCAGAGGGCGGCTTTCCGGCACCAGACGCTGAAATCTGTCCGTGGTCAGGTGATGGGCCAGCCACCGCCACGCGTCATCCGTGCGCGCCCAGACCCCGACATTGGCGTTCCCGCCCTTGTCACCGCTGCGGGCGCCGGCGACAAGGCCGAGAGGCGCACGGCGGGTCGGTCCGGTCAGAGGCAACGGCTCGGGCAACGGCGGTTCTTCCGGCGTCTCCAGTACGCGGGTGTCTTCGACCGGAGCCACAGGCACCCGGCGCCCGTCATGGAGGACCGCGACATGGTCGACGGCGCCATGGGGGACGTACACATCCTCGAAGACCCCATAAGGCGAGCCCGTCCCAGGGGGCGCCATGACATGGAATCCGGGGTAGCTCGCCAGCGCCAGTTCGACGGCGGCTCCGCTCAGCGCACGGCCGACCGCGTTCTGGTCCGCGTCCCGTACGACGAGCCGGAGCAGTGCGCTCGCGGTCTCCTCGGTGGGGGCGTCGGGGTGGTCGGTGCGGGCGAGATCCCACCGCACCTCCGCCGGGCGGGACTTGGCGGTGGCGAGTGCGGTGTCCAACTGGTCGCGTACGAGGGCGGCCTTGCGCTCGATGTCGAGTCCTGTCAGGACGAACACGACCTCGTTGCGGAAGCCCCCGAGCCGGTTGAGGCCGACCTTGAGGGTGGGCGGCGGGGCCTCACCGCGCACTCCCTCGATCCGGACCCGGTCGGGGCCCTCCTGGGTCAGCCGGACCGAGTCGAGCCGGGCGGTGACGTCGGGGCCCGCGTACCGGGCGCCCTGCGTCTCGTACAGGAGCTGCGCGGTGACCGTGCCGACGTCGACGAGGCCGCCGGTGCCGACGTGTTTGGTGATGACGCTCGTGCCGTCCTCGTGGAGTTCGGCGAGCGGGAAGCCGGGGTGGCGGAGGAGGGCCGGGTCGTGGTCGGCGAAGAAGGCGTAGTTGCCGCCGGTGGCCTGGGTGCCGCACTCCAGGACGTGCCCGGCGACGACAGCGCCCGCGAGCCGGTCGTGGTCCCCCGGTCCCCAGCCGAAGTGGGCGACGGCGGGCCCGGTGACGAGTGCCGCGTCCGTGACCCGCCCCGTGACGACGATGTCCGCACCCTCGCGCAGACACGCGGCGATGCCGGCGCCGCCGAGGTAGGCGTGCGCGGCGAGACTCCCCGGGTACCGGTGCGTCAGGTCGTCGCCCTCGACATGGGCGACGCGCACCGGGATGCCGAGCCTGTCCGCCAACTCCCGCACGGCGTCGGCGAGTCCGGCCGGGTTGAGGCCGCCCGCGTTCGCGACGACGCGTACGCCGCGCTCGTGCGCGAGGCCGAGGCACTCCTCCAGTTGGCCCAGGAAGGTCTTGGCGTACCCGCGCTTCGGGTCCTTCAGCTTGTCGCGGCCCAGGATGAGCATCGTCAGCTCGGCGAGATAGTCGCCGGTGAGGACGTCCAGCGGACCGCCGGTGAGCATCTCGCGCAGGGCGTCGAAGCGGTCGCCGTAGAAGCCGGAGGCGTTGCCGATGCGCAGCGGTCGTACGGCGGTCACGGCCCGGTCCCCTTCGGGTCCCGCGGCTCCCGCGGCTCGTGTCCAGGCTCCTTCGGCGCGCGTCCGCCCCCCGGCGGGCCCGCGAAGGCCTGGGCGATGTCCAGCCACCGATCGGCGTCGGGGCCCTGTGCCCGTAGGGCCAGGTCGGCGCGGTGCGCCCGTTGGGTCACCAGCAGGCAGAAGTCGAGGGCCGGGCCGGTGACGCGCTGGGCGGCGTCCGCCGGGCCGTACGTCCACAACTCGCCGGACGGAGCCACAAGTTCCACGCGGAACTCCTCGCCGGGCACGGTGAGCCCTCGTACCCCGAAGGCGAAGTCACGGGCCCGCACCCCGATGCGCGCCACATGCTTCAGCCGGTCCGTGGGTGCACGCATCACACCCAACGCATCGGCCACGTCCTGTCCATGGGCCCAGGTCTCCATAAGACGGCCGGTGGCCATAGAGGCGACCGACATGGGTGGGCCGTACCAGGGAAACCGCGTTCCCGTGGGTGCCGCGCGCAGGGCCTCCTCCAGGGCGGCCCGCCCCGACCGCCACGCGGCGAGCAGTCGGGCCGGCGGCAGCGCGGCGCCCTCCTCCGCGCCCTCGTCCACGAATCCGTCCGGCGCGGCGAGCGCCTTCTCGACCTCCTTGGCGAAGGCCTCCGCGTCGGTCACGGCGAGCAGCGCGGCGCGGTCGGTCCAGGCGAGATGGGCGATCTGGTGGGCGATGGTCCACCCGGGAGCGGGCGTGGCGACCGCCCACCGCCCCTCCCCCAACTCCCCTACCAGCCGGTCGAGTTCCTCACTCTCCCGGCACAGATCGTCGATCACGGACGACGGGTCGGACACCATGCGCTCCCCTCGGGGCACGACGTTGTGTGTCCCGGAGCATGGCAGCGGCCACAGAAACAATCAAGCATGCTTGCATTAATTGGCGCAGAGACGAACACGGATCGGTGAACGCGAGTGGTGCGGGCGACTTCGCCATGCACAGGTCACCCCGCTAGGCTCTGCCGCCATGTTTCCCCCTTCTCCACCCCACCCCTCTCCACCCCACCCCGGCCCCGACGCCACTGTCTTCCGCTTCGGGATGCGTCGGCTTCGGACCGGGCTGCCGGGCACGCTGATCGCCCTCTGTCTCGCGCCGCTGCCGCTCGTCGTCACGGCGGCGAAGGGCGGGGCGGGCGTCGGGCAGTGGATCTTCGCCGGGGTGTGGCTGCTGTTCCTGGGCGGGTTGGGGGTGCTGATGGCGTGCGTGCTGTGGGCGGGGCGCGGGACGCTGCTCGCCTTCGACGCGTACGGGGTGTGGTGGCGGCACAGCCGGGAGCGGCAGGCAGTGGTGCCGTGGCAGTCGCTGGCCGGGGTCGGGCTGTACTGGGCGCACAAGGGCAACGCCAGGGCCGGCCAGAAGATCATGAGCCTTGAGCTGTGCCCGTACGGCGATGTCGACGACGCCGATCCGCTGCTCAAGCCACTCGTCGTGCGGGACCAGCCGCCGCGCCCCGGTCTGCCGGACCGCCGCTACCGCATCGCGATCCCGACCTTCGCCAGCCGCCGCTGGGGGCGCGAACTCGCCGCGGCCGCGTACGCGCGGGCGCCGCAGCTGTGGTTCGGGGAGCACGAGCGGCCGAACGGCTATATGGGGACGTTGCGGCGCACTAGCTGAACGGGTTTTCGGAGCCGTCGCGGCACATGAGCTGAACGGCGCGACGCGGCTCGGCTCGCGGGTCGGGTCGGTCAGCCGCCGGTCTCCAGCTGCCCTTCCAGCCCCTTCGCCTTCCCCCGTCCCACCTGTGTCCGCACCGCCCCCATGCTCGCCGCGATGACCAGCCCGATCGCGAGAGCCTCCATGGCGGAGAGCGTCTGGCTCAGGACCAGGAAGCCGGCGGTGGCGGCGACGGCCGGTTCGAGGCTCATGAGGATGGCGAAGGTGGAGGCGGGCAGGCGGCGCAGGGCGAGGAGTTCGAGGGTGTAGGGCAGGACGGAGGAGAGGATCGCCACCGCGGCGCCCAGCGCGACCGTGGTCGGGTCGAGGAGTTTCGAGCCGGACTCGACGATCCCCAGCGGCAGGAAGGCCACCGCCGCGACCACCATCGCGAGGGCGAGGCCGTCGGCCTGGGGGAAGCGTCGGCCCGTACGAGCGCTGAAGACGATGTACGCCGCCCACATGGCGCCCGCGCTCAGGGCGAAGGCGACACCGGTGGGGTCGAGGCTGCTGAAGCCTCCGCCGCCGAGCAGGAAGACGCCGCCGAGGGCGAGGCCGGCCCAGACCAGGTTCAGGGCGCGGCGGGACGCGAGGACGGAGAGCACGAGCGGGCCGAGCACTTCGAGGGTGACGGCGGGGCCCAGCGGGATGCGGGCGACCGACTGGTAGAAGAGCCCGTTCATCGCGGCCATCGTGATGCCGAAGACGACGACCGTGCCCCAGTCGGCGCGCGAGTGCCCGCGCACCCTGGGGCGGCAGACCACGAGCAGCACGACGGCGGCCACCAGCAGCCGCAGCGTCACGACACCGAGGGCGCCGGCCCGCGGCATCAGGGTCACCGCGAGGGCGCCGCCGAACTGCACGGAGACGCCTCCGGCGAGGACCAGGCCCACGGGTCCGAGGGAGCCCCGCCGGCGCGGGCCGCCCGCCGTGGATACGCCGTCCGTGGGCACGGGTGCCGTCGTGGGGACGGCCGGGGCCGGGGAGGACGGGGTGGCGGCGCTGGGGCTGTTCACGGGGCTTCCAGGGGATCGGCTCAGAGTTCGTTCATCATGTTGCACCTCTCGGTCCAGGGTAATGGACTCCGTCAGGTGTGTGAACCCGTTGTGCAGCTGTCCCTGTCAGTCGCTGGTCCGAGGAAGGGGCGGGGGGCCGGCTCTGTTTTCTGCCGCCGGTCTCCTGGACCTCAGCGGCGCGCCATGTAGAGGTCCAGCGCCTTGTGCAGCAGGCGGTTGAGGGGGAAGTCCCACTCACCGAGGTACTCGATGGCCTCGCCGCCCGAGCCGACCTTGAAGCGGAGAAGGCCGAGGAGATGGTTGGACTCCTCCAGGGTGTCGGTGATGCCGCGGAAGTCGTAGACGGCGGCGCCGAGTTCGTGGGCGTCGGCCATCATGCGCCACTGGATGGCATTGTTGGGCTGGACCTCGCGCTTGCGACTGGTCGAGGCGCCGTAGGAGTACCAGACGTGTGCGCCGACGGTCAGCATCGTGGCGGCGGCGAGGACGTCGCCGTCGTGGTGGGCGAGGTAGAGGCGCATGCGGTTCGGGTCCTCGGCGGTCAGTGCGGTCCACATGCGCTGGAAGTAGGGCAGGGGTCGGGGGATGAAGCAGTCGCGCTCGGCGGTCTCCGCGTAGAGCTCGTAGAAGGCGGGCAGGTCGTCGTAGCCGCCCCGCACCACCTTCACACCGGCCTTCTCCGCCTTCTTGATGTTCCGCCGCCACTGCTGATTGAGCCCGCGGTGGATCTCCTCCAACGACCGGTCACGGAAGGGCACCTGGAAGACGTACCGCGGCTGTCCGGCCGCGAACCCGTCCTCACCACCGGCCTCGGTCTGCTGCCACCCCATGCTCCGCAGCCGCTCGGCAACGCCGAAGGCCGCCGGCTCGTACGTCGTCGCCTCCGCGTCCCCCAGCCGGCGCGCCGCCGGATCGGCGATCGCCGCCTTGACCGCGTCCGCGCTCCATCGGCGTGCGACCACGGGCGGCCCCATCTTCACCGAGAACGCGCCCCGCGCCTTGAGGTGCGCCAGCATCGGATCGAGCCAGCGCTCGGCGAGATCCGCCGCGTACCAGTCGATGACCGGGCCCTCCGGCAGATACGCCAGATACCGCTTCACCTTCGGCAACGGCCGCATCAGCACCAGCCCCGCCCCGACGAGCTGCCCCGCCCCGTCGAACCACCCCAGGCTCTCCGCCCGCCAGTCCGGCTTCACCTCACCCCACGACGGCACCTGCATATGACTGACCGAGGCCCGCGTCCCGACGAACGCCAGATGCTCTTCACGGGTGATGGCCTGCAGACGGAGCCTCATACGCGGCACTCCTTATGGGGGGTGGAATTGCCAGCGTACTTAGGGACTTCGGCGCCCCGGCTTCCTACCGGCGTGTCTGGATGCCTTCCGTGAACCTGCGGCCTGCGGTCCGTGCTGTCGTCCTCGACGACGCGACGGCGGCCGGGCCTGTCACTGCCGTTCCGGCGCCGGGCTCCGCCTTCGCCGTGTACGGCGGCAGGCCCAGCCTGCACGAGGAGCGGCGACGTCGGCGCCGATGACGACCATTCAGGGCGGTGTGCAGCGGACCGCAGATGACAGACATACAGAGAGAACGTGCGCGTGTCCCGTACGGAACCCTGCCGCCCTGCTCCGACAGGGTGATCCGTCGTCATCAGTCGCCCGGCATCCCAACGAAGCGTCAAGTAGGCACTGTGCACAGCAGGTTGAAGACTTATCAGGTGCGTTCCGGGCGTCAGATGAATGCGCATATGAGTCCAATCGATCCCTCTTGCCACATTTTCCGCATGTCGGATATGGCGGATAATCGGATTATCGGTACGTTCATCCACAGATCGGCCACTAGCCGATGTCGCCGATGTCTCAGAGACAGGGAAAAACGCCATGACCACGCGCAACATCGCCATGACTGCCGCCGTTGCGGCCGCCGCGGCCCTCGCCGCCACGGGCGTCACCTACGCCTCGGCCGCCGGGGCCCCCGAGGCCGCCCCCGCCGTCCAGCAGGCGGCCCCCGCCGCAGCCCCCCTCGGCGGCGACGGCGGTGCGTCGAAGGGTAACGAGGGAGACGGAGGATGGATCGAATTCAACGAGCGGACGTACTCGGCCCACTCCAAGGGCTGCATCACCGTCGTCAGCGGTCTGGGCTCCAAGAGCTTCAACATCCGCAACGACAGCCGGAAGACCGTCGAGGTCTTCCGCGGTGTCACCTGCGACAACGGCTCGCCCCTCGCGACGGTCGGCGCGTTCAGCACCAGCAACGGCGTCACGCCTCCGCGGCACCTGCACGGCGGCCTGAAGGTCCGCGACGGTGTGGTGGGCAGCTTCCGCGTGATCGATGACCACCACGACTCGTACTAACAGCAGCACCCGCACAACACGGAGACCCCGGCCCGCCGCAATCGGGCCGGGGTCTCCGGCATTGAGTACTGCTCCACGGACGCCCCCCTCGCAGGAGGCTGAACGCGTGCGCGACACCCGCCCAGTAACACCCGTTACGCCACATTAAGTGTTTATCGAACGCCCCGCATGTCGCTGCACACGAACTCGGACATCCGTAGGCTCTCGAACCTGGCCGTGAGGCCCTCCGGTCGCTGCTGCCTGCGCGCACGCGGCACAGGTACGAACAAGCACCGCACCCATCGACGCATCACGCGGAACGACCCGCGCTACTGCACGCGGGTCACTTAAGCAGACCATATGTGCGTCGATGTCACGGGTTGCGAGCCGGTGCCATCACTGTCGACGCACTGCCCATCAATCGTGAGAGTGCCATGAAACTGCTGTCCAAGGTATTTAGGCAGTCGAAGAATCCGGCTGACGCAATGATGTCGCGGCTACTCGAGCAAAGCATCGAAAACGCAGGCTACTGGGCCAAAAGAATGCCGCGGGAAGCTGCCCACCTGGCGCAGAAAGTCCGCCTGTACACCCTCGCCTCCGCCGTACTCAGCCTCACCGCAGGACTCCTCGCCTGGCCCGTCATCGCAGAGTCCTCGCAGCTCAGCGCCCAGGTACTCGTCTCTGCGCTGGCAAGCCTCGCGGCGTTCACGATCATCGCCCCCCACGCCGGCGGACTCAGCGATCGCGCCGACGAATCCATCAAGCTGTGCAGCGCCTACAGCGCCATCTACCACGATCTTCTGGATGCGAAGTACCGGCTCGCCACCGGATCCATGACAGACGCCTCTCACGCGGCAGACATCATCTGCCGGTTCCAGCACATCCAGGAACGCAAAGACGCTCTGGCACTTCCGGTCGGGAAGGGACACGCGGTGAGTGGGCCCGCCCATCCGCAGGCCAAGAGGAATGGGCGACGGGGACGGATCTTTTCGGGCGGAATGCTCGGGATCGCACGACCGCTGATGCCGTCCGTACCCGTCCGCCTGCAGAACGACCCAACGGCGGCCGTCGAGGGCAGAACGCGCCTCACGGCGCTCGCTCGCGTATTGCCGAGTCGGCACGCGTCACAGCATGTGCCGCCACACCACAGCGCCTTGACGCACACCGCCCACGCCCTTCCCGCGCTCCCAGTCCGGCGCCGTGTCTTCAGGGCGTCCCTACCGGTCGTTGCGGGACCGGCTCGACGACGAGCCCTGCCCAGCGAGTCTGTGGCACAGCCATAGCCGGGCCGATGCACGGGTGGTCGCCGCCGGGATGTCGAAGGGTGTCGTGCGCAGGGTGACACCCGGGCCGAGGAGCGACCAGTGGGCTCCGGGGCGGCCGTACGGCATGCCGACGCTGCCCGGGGTTCGGAAGGGCGGCCAGGAAGTCGACCTGGTCGTCGCGGAGTTGGTTTCGGCGCCCCGGGGCGCGATCGGGTCCGGGTTCGATGTGCGCCGGCCGTGGCGGTACCCGACCAGGTCGCGGTCGTCGTCTCCCGCAATCCGGACGACCCGGTCTCCCTGTCGCGCCGGCAGGTCGAGAACCTCCACAGGTCGCGGACGCGCTGCGATGTCACCGATGAGCACGATGCGGTCCGCGGCGGTCACGTCCGGTTCGTGGCCGGCATGGCTTCCAGCGCGGGGAGCACACCATGGATGCCGGAGAGGACGGCGGCTCGGTCGACGAGGTTCGGCATGGGCCCACTCCCAGCCGAGGTCACCCTCCCCGGTCTGGGTGTTCGCCCCTCGCGCAGCCGCTCCGTTCACCCCTCTGCCAGCGCCTCCGCCAGCACCTCCGCCAGATGCCGCCCCCGCCGCCCCCGCCGCCCCGCCAGCTGCTCCACCTGTGTACGGCAGGAGAAGCCGTCCGCCAGGATCACCGTGTCGTCGGTGGCCTCCCGTACCGCCGGGAGCAGTTGCTCCTCCGCGCAGGCCGCCGAGACCGCGTAATGGCCCCTCTCGAAGCCGAAGTTGCCCGCGAGGCCGCAGCAGCCGCCCGCGAGGGTGCCGGTCAGGCCCGCCGCCTCGCGCAGCCGGCGG
This sequence comes from Streptomyces sp. NBC_00775, assembly GCF_036347135.1. Lineage (NCBI taxonomy): Bacteria > Bacillati > Actinomycetota > Actinomycetes > Kitasatosporales > Streptomycetaceae > Streptomyces > Streptomyces sp. NBC_00775. The sequence continues at coordinate 5,993,281 of NZ_CP108938.1, read as the reverse complement.
TCGGCCGCGTCGCCGAGGACCGCGTGCTGGTGGCAGTGGGTCTGGCCGACGGCCGGGCGGTTCACCGGGGGTGGTGTCCAGTCCGGGGCGAGGCGTTCCAGGGCCTCGGCGAACGTCAGCACCGCCGCCGCCAGCCGTGCCGCGCGGGGATCGTCGTGCAGCAGTTCCGGGAGGTCGGTGCGGAGGGCGGCGGCGCAGCTCGGTTCCAGGACGACGACGGCGGGGGGCTGCGGGTAGAGATCCGGGTCGAGGAAGACGCCCATCAGGTCGAGCGTGCGGCGCATCACCGTACGGGCGCGGTCCAGCTGGCCGGTGGAGACATACGTCAGACCGCAGCAGACCCGGCCGCGGCGGCCCACCGACCACGGGCCCGTGTGGAGCGACGCGCCGTGCCCCTCGGCCGTCTTACTCATCGCCACCGTCGGCGTCAGCAGCACGCCCACGCCCGCCGCCTCCAGCACCCGCACGGCCGCCTGCCCCACGGACGGCGAGAGGTACTCCGTGAAGGTGTCCGGCCAGAGGAAGGCCACCTCACGCGGGCCCCCGAGGCCCTCGCCGAAGGGCCCCGCGTCGTCGTCCTCCTCGTCGAAGGGCCCCGCGCCCTCGTCTCTCTCGTCGAGGGGCCCGGCGCCCTCGTCGTCGTCTCCCGCGCCACCGGGAAACTCCTGCGCCCTCTCCCTCATCATCCGCCGCACCTGCGCCTTGAACCGCCGCCCCCACCACCGGCTGAACGTCTCGGGCGCCAGGCGCGGAATCTCCCGTTCGGGCGCGATGCCGCCCAGCCGTTTGGCCACGGCGGCCAACGGACGTACCGAGGCGAGGGAGTTGACCAGCCGGGCCGAGCGCGTCCGGGTCACCGCCGCCAGCCACACCGGCAGCCGCCCCATCACGTAGTGCGCGGCGGGACGTCGCCGGCCCTCGTAGTGGTGGTGGAGGAACTCCGCCTTGTACGTGGCCATGTCGACGCCGACCGGGCAGTCGGACCTGCATCCCTTGCAGGACAAGCACAGGTCCAGCGCGTCACGGACCTCCGTCGAGCGCCAGCCGTCCGTCACGACCTCGCCCGCGAGCATCTCGTGCAGCAGCCGCGCCCGCCCGCGCGTGGAGTGCTCCTCCTCGCCGGTCACCCGGAAGGAGGGGCACATGACGCTCCCCGAAGTGCTCTCCGCCGTACGGCACTTGGCGACCCCCACGCATCTGCGGACCGCCGCCGAGAAGTCCCCGCCGTCCGCCGGGTATCCGAACTCCACGTCCACCGGCTTCGACGGCAGCGCCGCGAACCGCAGGTTCTCGTCCAGCCGGTGCGGCCGTACGAGCATTCCCGGGTTGAGCAGGCCGTCGGGGTCCCAGAGGTCTTTCGCCCGCTCGAAGAGGCCGACCATCTCGGAGCCGTACATCCTGGGCAGCAGTTCGGCCCGCGCCTGGCCGTCCCCGTGCTCGCCGGACAGGGAGCCGCCGTGGGAGACGACCACGTCGGCGAGCTCCTCGGAGAAGCGCCGGAAGCGGCTCACCCCCTGTGCCGTCATCAGGTCGAAGTCGATGCGCACGTGGATGCAGCCGTCGCCGAAGTGCCCGTACGGCGTGCCGCGCAGCCCGTGGGCCGTCAACAGGCCCCGGAAGTCGCGGAGATAGGCGCCCAGCCGGGCCGGCGGCACCGCGCAGTCCTCCCAGCCGGGCCAGGCCTCGCTGCCGTCGGGCATCCGGGTCGCCGTACCGCTCGCGTCCTCGCGCAGCCGCCACAGGGCGCGCTGACCCGCCGGGTCGGTGACCACCACGGCGTCCAGGACGTCCGCGGCCCGCACGATCGCGTCCCCGCGCGCGCGTGCCTCCGCCTGCGACGCGCCGCCCGTCTCCACGAACAGCCAGGCGCCGCCCCGGGGCAGCCCCGCGTCAGCCGGCACGAGGTCCGCGGCCATCCCCTCCACCGTCAGCGGCGCGTGCGGCAGCAGCCCCGCGGCCGCCTCCGCCGCCGCGCTCTCGTCCGGGTACGCCAGCACGGCCAGCGCCCGCGCGCGCGGTGCCTCCACCAGTCGTACGACCGCCTCGGTCAGCACCCCCCAGGTGCCCTCGGAGCCGCAGAAGGAGCGGGCGACGTCCGCGCCCCTCTCGGGGAGCAGGGCGTCCAGGGCATAGCCGGAGATACGTCGCGGAAGGTCCGGGAAGCCGGTACGCAGACGCGCCAACTCGCCCTCCACCAGGGCCCGGAGACCGTCCGGCGCGCCCGCCCAGTGCTGCCCGAGCGTGGCGCGGGCCCCCTGTCCGGTGACGACCGACAGCTCCCGCACGCTGTCCGCCGTCGTGCCCCAGGCCACCGAGTGGGATCCGCACGAGTTGTTGCCGATCATTCCGCCGAGGGTGCAGCGGCTGTGGGTCGCGGGGTCGGGGCCGAAACGCAGGCCGTGCGGGGCGGCGGCGTCCTGGAGGCGGTCCAGGACGACGCCGGGCTGGACCACGGCCGTACGGCTCTCCGCGTCGAGCGACACGATCCGGTTCATGTGACGGGTGAGGTCCAGGACGATGCCCGTGCCCGTGGCCTGCCCGGCGATCGAGGTGCCGCCGCCGCGCGGCACGACCGGCACACCGTGCGCCCGGCACACGGCGAGGGCCGCCGCCACGTCGTCGGCGTCGCGCGGGGACACGACACCGAGCGGGACGCGCCGGTAGTTGGACGCGTCCATGGTGGTCAGCGCCCGCGCGGTCGCGTCGAAGGCGACCTCGCCGCGCACGGCCTTCGCCAGCCCGGCCCGCAGCCCTCCGAGATCCGTCATCCCCCCAGAATGCCGCCGGGCACCGACAGTGGCGGTCAGCCGCACCCGCGAATTACGTCCGGATCATGAAACCGCTTCCAGAACCTTCCCAATTCGATCACGAACTCTCATATAGTGACCGCCAGTTGAGCACCAGGTGTCGCTTCTCGCCCAGGACACGACCGAGGACACGGCTTCTTCCAGGACCCGACCGAGGACACGTTCTCTTCCAGGACACGACCGAGGACCGATAGATGACCGCCCCCACCCCCTCCGGCGAACGACCCACCCTCCGCGCCGTCGCGCCCGCTCCGCTGATCGCCGCCGTCCCGGCCGCGCTCGCGGTGGCCGTCGCGGTCGCCCTGGCGCCCGACTCGGTGCGCACACCCCTCGCCTGGGGCGCGGGCGCGGCCGCGGTGCTGCTGTGCGCGGCCGTCGCGGTGGCCGCCCGCGCCACGCAGACGGCGAAACTGGTACGCCGCCGTCTCGACGCCGTGACCCAGGACGCCGGACGGCTCCTTCAGGAACGGGCCCGGCTGGCCGAGGAGTTCCGTCAGGAGCGGGCCCGGCTGGCCGACGACTCCGCCCGCGAGCGGGGCCGCCTGACCGAGGCGGCGGCACGGGAACGCGCGCAGCTGACGGAGTCCGCGGCGCAGGAACGCGCCCGCCTCACGGAGGAGTTCACCGCCGAGCGGCAGCACCTCACCGGCGAACGCGCCCGCCTCGCCGAGGAGAACGTCCGGCTGACGGAGCGCGCCCGGCGGGCCACCGGTGACCGCGCCGCCGCCATCTCCGCGACCGCCAACGCGGCGGGCCGGATGCAGGCCCTGGCCACCGGCATGCTCGCCGACCTGCGCACCATGGAGGAGCGGCACTCCGACGAGGAGGTCCTCGCCGACCTCCTCCACCTCGACCACCGCACCGCACAGGCCGGCCGCCTCGCCGACTCCGTCGCCGTTCTCACCGGCGCGCGCTCGGGCCGCCGCTGGGCACGCCCCATCGTCATGGAGTCGATCCTGCGCGGCGCGATGGGCCGCATCGGCGGCTACCAGCGCGTGCGCGTGCACTCCGCCAGCGACGCCGCCGTCGCCGGACACGCCGCCGAGGGCGTCATGCACGCCCTCGCCGAACTCCTCGACAACGCCGCGAACTTCTCGCCGCCGACCGCCGAAGTACATGTGTACGTCGAGGAGGTGCCGGCCGGCGTCATCGTCTCCGTCGAGGACAGCGGCCTGGTCATGGGCGACGTCCAGCTGCGCCGCGCCGAGCGCGCGGTGTCCGGGGACGCCGGCAGCACCGCCGAGCTCGGCGGGCTCACCGGCACCCGGCTCGGCCTCGCGGTGGTCGGCCGACTCGCCCGCAAGCACGGTCTGAAGGTGTCCTTCCGCCCCTCCGCGCGCGGCGGCACGGGCGTCCTGGTGCTCATCCCCCAGGACCTCCTCACGCTTGCGACCGCCCCCCTGCCGGCGGACCCCGAGCAGACGGTGCCGGCTTCGACTCCCCCGAAGCCCCGAGCCCTCAACGACGACGAGGACTACGCCGTGGAGCCCCTGCTCCGGGCAACCCGGCAGTCCGAGGCCTCCTCTGCCTCCCCTGCCTCCCCGGCTTCCGAGGCTTCCCAGGTGTCGTACGCCGCCGCCCGCGCCGCCGGCGACCTCGACCCGGACCCGGTCCCCACCCACGGCTCGCCCCGGCACGAGCCGGTTCCCCCGGCGGCCGACAACCTCCCCAAGCGCCGCCGCGGCCGCACCCTCGCGCACGCCGAGCGCAGCCGCACGCACGCCACGCCGCCCCAGGCCGACCCGGAACCCCGTACCACCGACACCTCCAAGGCGAGGACGGCGGCCCGCTTCAGCAGCTTCCGCCAGGCGGTACGCGGCACGGCGGCGGGCGCCGAGGACGCCGTACGAGACGCAGCAGGACAAGAAGAAGCCGTACAGGACGCCGTACAGGACAAGGAAGCCGTACGGGCCGACGAAGCCGTACGGGACACAGCCCCCGCCACCCCCTCGAACTCACAGCCGCAGCCGCACTCGCACGCGCACCCGGAAGGCGACACCACCCCATGACCGGCACCATCACCGCCGACGAGAAGCTCTCCTGGCTCATCGAGGGCCTCCTTGAGCGCACCCCGGGCGCCCGGCACGCGCTCGTGCTCTCCCGCGACGGCCTGAAGTTGTGCCGCACCCCGGAACTCTCGGTCGACCAGGCCGACCAGCTCGCCGCGATCGCCGCCGGCATCCAGTCGCTGTCCCACGGCGCGTCCATGGAGTTCGGTGACGGCAGCGGGGGTGTGCGTTCGGCCATGGCCGAGTTCTACGGCGGGGTCCTGTTCATCGTGGAGGCGGGCGACGGAGCGCACCTCGCCGTCGTCACCGCCGAGGACGCGGACGCCGGTCTGGTCGGGCACAACATGAGCGAACTCGTGGAGCAACTCGGCGAACACCTGAGCGCGCCGCCCCGTACGTCATGAGCCGTCCGGGCAGGGACGACGCGCCCGACCGGCTGTACACCCTCACCGGAGGGCGCAGCCGGTCCGGGCCCGACACCCCCTTCGACCTGGTGACGCTGGTGGTCGCGGAGTGCGATCCGGTGCTGGGCATGCAGTCGGAGCACGCCGCGATCCTGCGGCTGTGCGACCGGCCGACGGCGGTCGTGGAGATCGCCGCGGAGCTGAAACTCCCGGTGTCCATCACCCGCATCCTGCTCGCCGACCTGCTCGCCGCGGGCCGCGTCAGCGCCCGCCACCCGCAGCCCACTGTTCCTTCCGGTCTCCCCGACCCCGACATCCTGGAGCAGGTGCTCGTTGGACTCCGTAACCTCTGACGCGCGTACGTCCTCCCCGACGGACGGCGCGCGTACGCCCCTGGAGGCGTCGGCCGACAACGGCCTCAAGATCGTGGTCGTCGGCGGCTTCGGCGTCGGCAAGACGACCCTGGTCCGCTCCGTGAGCGAGATTCGTCCCCTCAACACCGAGGAGACGATGACGCAGGCCGGCGAGGCGGTCGACGACATCAGCGAGGTGCGCGGCAAGTCCGCGACCACCGTCGCCTTCGACTTCGGCCGCATCACGCTGGACGCCCGCAATGTGCTGTATCTGTTCGGCGCGCCGGGGCAGGAACGCTTCTGGTTCCTCTGGGACCGGCTGTTCTCCGGCACGCTCGGCGCGGTCGTCCTCGTCGACACCCGGCGCATCGACGACTCCTGGTACGCCATCGACCGGCTGGAGCACCACGGCACCCCGTTCATCGTGGCCTGCAACGACTTCGGCGGGCCCGCCCACACCCCCGCGCAGATCCGCGAGGCCCTCGACCTCGACCCGCATGTCCCGCTGCTCGACTGCGACGCCCGTTCACGGGAGTCCAGCAAGCGGGTGCTGATCACCCTGGTCGAGCACCTCAAGTCTCTCTCCATCCCCCGATCACCGGAGTTGGCGCTGTGACCCCCGCCCCCGTGCCCCTCAGCGGGCCCCGGTTCCAGACCGAACCCGCCGAGCTGTACCGGGAGATGCGGCGCGACCACGGTGCCGTGACACCGGTCGTGCTGGACGGCGACATCCCCGCCTGGCTGGTGCTCGGCTACCGCGAGCTGCACCAGGTCACCGGCGATCCCGTGCTGTTCAGCCGGGACTCCGACCTGTGGAACCAGTGGGACCACATCCCCGACGACTGGCCGCTGCTGCCGATGATCGGCCGCAAGCAGCCCTCCATCCTCTACACGGTCGGCGAACGCCACCGCGAGCGCGCCGCGATGATCAGCGACGCGCTCGAAGCCGTCGACCCCTTCGAACTGCGCTCCCACGCCGAGAGGTTCGCCGACGAACTGATCGACGCGATCTGCGCGAAGGGTGAGACGGACATCGTCGGGGACTACGCGGCACTGCTGCCCGTCCGCGTCCTCGCCACGCTCTACGGCTTCGCGGAGGAGCAGGGCCCCGGCCTGGTCACCGCCCTCAACGACATGGTCAACGGGCGGGAGGGCGCGCTCGCGGGCCAGCAGCACCTGGCCGCCTCCATGGCTCAGTTGCTGGCCGACCGGAAGGCGGAGCCGGCGGACGACGTCGTCTCACGGATGCTCGCAACGGCCAATTCAGCGGAGGGCTCCGGCTTCTCCGACGAGGAGATCGCCCAGGACCTCATGGTCATGATGGCCGCGGGCCACCAGCCGACCGCCGACTGGATCGGCAACTCGCTGCGCCTGATGCTGACGGACGACCGTTTCGCGGCGTCGCTCTTCGGCGGCCGGCACAGTGTCGCCGAGGCCATGAACGAGGTCCTGTGGGAGGACACCCCCACCCAGAACGTGGCCGGCCGCTGGGCCTCCCGCGACACCCAGCTCGGCGGCCGCCGCATCCGCTCCGGCGACCTGCTGCTGCTCGGCCTCCAGGGCGCAAACTCCGACCCCCAGGTCCGCACCGACGGCTCCGCCCTCACCGGCGGCAACAACGCCCACTTCTCCTTCGGCCACGGGGAGCACCGCTGCCCCTTCCCGGCGCAGGAGGTCGCGGAGGTGATCGCGCGCACGGGCATCGAGGTCGTACTGGACCGGCTGCCGGACATCGATCTGGCCGTCCCCGCCGAGTCCCTGACCCGGCGCCCGTCCCCCTGGCTGCGGGGGCTGAGCGAACTGCCCGTGAGGTTCACCCCCGTACCCGCGCTCTGAAACACCGACGCACCCGGCCGGCCCGTCTTCCGGCCGGGGTCCGGGGGGTTGCCCCCGGGAAGACCCAGCACTCCGACCCCGCCCCTTGGAGGCACCCCCGCATGACCACCGGTACCGAAGAGACCCGTATCGCGCTGGACCCCTTCGTCACCGACCTGGAGGGCGAGAGCGCCAGGCTGCGCGCGGCGGGCCCGCTCGCGGCCGTCGAGCTGCCGGGCGGCGTCCCGGTGTGGGCGGTCACCCGCCACGCGGAGGCGCGCGCGCTGCTCACAGACCCCCGTCTGGTGAAGGACATCAACGTCTGGGGTGCCTGGCAGCGCGGCGAGATAGCCCCGGACTGGCCGCTGATCGGGCTCGCCAACCCCGGCCGTTCCATGCTCACCGTCGACGGCGCGGACCACCGCCGGATGCGCACGCTGGTGGCGCAGGCGCTCACCCCGCGCCGGGTGGAGCAGATGCGCGAGCGGATCTCGAAGCTGACGCAGGGCCTGCTGGACGGGCTGCCGGACTCCGCCGAGGTCGTCGACCTGAAGGCCGACTTCGCCTACCCCCTGCCCATGTACGTCATCGCGGACCTGATGGGCATAGACGAGGCGAAGCTCCCCCGTCTCAAGGAACTCTTCGAGAAGTTCTTCTCGACGCAGACCCCGCCCGCCGAGGTCATCGCGACCCTCACCGAGCTGGCCGGAATCATGGCGGAGACGGTGGCCGCGAAGCGCGCCGAGCCGGGCGACGACCTGACATCCGCCCTGATCCTCGCCTCCGAGAACGGCGACCACCTCACCGACGAGGAGATCGTCTCCACCCTCCAGCTGATGGTCGCGGCGGGCCACGAGACCACGATCTCCCTCATCGTCAACGCGGTCGTCAACCTCTCCGCCCACCCCGTCCAGCGCGCCCTGGTCCTGGCCGGCGAGGTCGACTGGTCCTCGGTGATCGAGGAGACCCTGCGCTACTCCACCCCGACCTCCCACGTCCTCATCCGCTTCGCGACGGAGGACGTACCGGTCGGCGACAAGGTCCTCCCTGCGGGTGACGCGCTGATCGTGTCGTACGGCGCGATCGGGCGGGACGAGCAGGCCCATGGGCCTTCGGCCGGCGACTTCGACATCACGCGCACATCGGAGAACCGGCACATCTCCTTCGGCCACGGCCCGCACGTCTGCCCGGGCGCGGCGCTGTCCCGTCTGGAGGCGGCGGTGGCCCTGCCGGCGCTGTACGAGCGCTTCCCGGCCCTCGACCTGGCGGTCCCGGCAGCCGAACTCCGCAACAAGCCGGTGGTGACGCAGAACGATCTGTTCGAGCTGCCGGTGCGCCTGACCTCGTAGATCCTTACAAGTCCACGGGCCGGAGAACCCGTCTCATCGAACGGACACGTTTCCGTCCGGTTTCACCGAAGAGATACCCTCCGGCTCGTGGCTGATATCCAGATCCCCGCTGACATCAAGCCCGCCGATGGACGATTCGGCGCTGGCCCCTCCAAGGTGCGTACGGAGGCGCTGGACGCGCTGGCCGCCACCGGTACCTCCCTCCTCGGTACGTCCCACCGGCAGGCCCCGGTCAAGAACCTGGTCGGCAAGGTGCGCGAGGGCATCTCCGAGCTGTTCTCCCTCCCCGAGGGCTACGAGGTCATCCTCGGCAACGGCGGCTCCACCGCGTTCTGGGACGTGGCGACCCACGGCCTGATCGAGAACAAGTCGCAGCACCTGAACTTCGGCGAGTTCAGCTCCAAGTTCGCCAAGGCCGCGAAGCTCGCGCCCTGGCTGGCCGAGCCCACGGTCATCGCGAGCGACCCCGGCACGCACCCCGAGCCGGTCGCCGAGGCGGGCGTCGACGTCTACGCCTTCACCCACAACGAGACCTCCACCGGTGTCGCCGCCCCCATCAAGCGGGTCGCGGGCGCCGACGAGGGCTCCCTCGTCCTGGTGGACGCCACCTCCGGCGCCGGCGGCCTCCCCGTCGACATCGCCGAGACCGACGTCTACTACTTCGCCCCGCAGAAGTCCTTCGCCTCCGACGGCGGCCTGTGGATCGGCGTGTTCTCCCCGGCCGCCATCGAGCGCGCCGAGCGCATCCACGCCTCCGGCCGCCACGTCCCGGAGTTCTTCTCGCTCCCCACGGCGATCGACAACTCCCGCAAGAACCAGACGTACAACACCCCGGCCCTCGCCACCCTCTTCCTCCTCAACGAGCAGCTGGAGTGGATCAACGGCCAGGGCGGTCTGGCGTGGTCCGCGGGCCGCACCAAGGACTCGTCGACCCGGCTGTACTCCTGGGCGGAGGAGTCCAAGTACGCCACCCCGTTCGTCACCGACCCGGCCAAGCGCTCGCAGGTCATCGGCACGATCGACTTCGACGACGAGATCGACGCCGCCGCCGTCGCCAAGGTCCTGCGCGCCAACGGCATCGTCGACACCGAGCCCTACCGCAAGCTCGGCCGCAACCAGCTCCGCGTCGCGATGTTCCCGGCGATCGACCCGGCGGACGTCGAGGCGCTCACGAAGTGCATCGACTACGTGATCGAGAAGCTGTAACCAGTCGCAGCAACTCCCCGGAAAAGCTGCTGGTTTACGCGGAAGGCATGGTCAAGGCAAAGGCCTCCGCGAGCCGTTGAGTCCCCTCCATCGCGCGCCCGACACTGTGTGCCCCATGGGCCCGCATCGGGCCGTGCGACGGAGGGGACTGCGGGGGACATGAACAGACCGATACCGGGCATGGTGCAGGTGGCCGTACGGCACATCGTCAGCGACCAGGTCTCCGGCGGCGTGGTCCGGCCGGCGACGCGCTCGGTCAGCTGGCGCGACAGCCGTTTCCAGGTGCGCCGGCCGCAGACAGGCAAGCAGAAGGTGGAGCTGACCTGCCCGGTGTGCGAGACCGCCCTGGTGGCGGAGGTGCACGCCGAGTCACGCACCCGCCGGGCCGCCGCCGTGTACCTCGTCCTGGCAGCACTGTCCGTGGTCGTCTTCGTCGCCGCGCTCGCCTACGCGGTCCACCAGGGCGGCAAGACCCTGCCCGAAGGCCAGTCGTACCCGGCCTTGTTCCCCTTCAGCATCCTCGCGATCTTCGCGACGTTCGTGGCCGGGCCCCTGTTCTACCTGCGCGGCCGCCACCACAACGGCGTCAGCCTGCTCAACGCGCCCATGTTCCGCGGCAAGCACGCGCTCCTGCCGGTCAGGAGCTGAGCCCCGGATACGGCGACCAGGGCGCCCGGCACACACCGGACGCCCTTTTCTCATGCCGCCGTGCACGTCACGCTCGGTACACCCCCGCCCCCGGGCGCGCCGCCGAACCCGAAGTCGGCCGAACCGCCGACCGCGATCGCACCGTTGTGGGCGGCGTTCACCGCCGTCACGGTCGAACCGCTCTGGGTGTACGACGCGTTCCACATGTTCGTCACCTGCTGGGACCCGCTCCAGGTCCACGTCACCTTCCAGGAACTGATCGCGCTCGTCCCCGTGTTGGTCACCTTCACCGCGGCGTTGAACCCGCTGCCCCAGTCGCTGCTGACGGTGTACGCGGCGCTGCAGGCGGCCGTACTCCCGCCACCGCCGCCGCCCCCGCCACCCGCACCAGTACTGGGAAACAGCGGCGCTTTGACGCTCGCCAGATACCCGTCCTTCACCGTGTCCACGCTCACCCAGTCGTCCTTCAGAATCCCGCCCGTGTCACCGGAGTTGGGATTCCACGACCAGAACGTCCACTGGAACGAGTCCGCCCCGTACGTCGACGTCGGCCGCAGGTAGCTCACCAGCGCCGCCAGCCACTTCTGGTCCACCGTCGACGCCAGCGTCGTACCGAACTCGCCCACCCACACGGGCGCGATGTTCTGCTTGAACAGATAACCCCAGTACTTGTCCCACACCCCCGGCATGTTGTCCGGGAACGACGGATCGCTGAACCAGCTCTGTTGCGCGACGCTCGTCGCGTAGTCGTGCGCGGAGTACACGACCCTGTTCGCCACGTTCAGCTGCACCGGGTACTGCCCGGCACCCATCAGGTTGCCGCCCCACCAGCCGGAGACACCGGCATACGTCTGCACGCCTTCCACGAAGATCAGCAGATCCGGGTTGACGGACAGCACGGCGTTCCCGGCCCGCTGCGCGGCCAGCCGCCAGTCCGTCGCCGTGTCGCCGCAGCCCCAACAGGCGGGATCGTGCGGCTCGTTGTGCAGGTCGATGCCGATGACGGTGTCCTGTCCGGCGTAACGCGCCGCAAGGGCCTTCAGGTCAGTGATCCACGTCGACTCCGGGACGGCGGAGGTGTACCAGAGCGCCGACTGGCCGCCCGCGTCGGGCCGGTGCCGGTCGAGGATGACCTTGAGGCCGTCCTGGCCGGCGTACGTCACCAGCTTGTCCATGACCTGGAGGGAGTTGAGGCCCTGGAGGTCGGCGTTCTTGCCGCTGGAGAAGTCGATGCTGTTGGGGACCGTGCCGCTTTTGAAGATGTCGTCGCTGTAGGGCAGCCGGATCGTGTTGTAGCCCAGCGACTTCATCTGGTCGATCATGCTCTTGTAGTCGCGCGACCAGAGGCCGTGGACGACGTAGTTGCCGGTCTCGAAGCCGAACCAGTTGATCCCGGCGATGCGTACGGGCTGGCCCGCGGCGTCGAGGATCTGGCGGCCGCTGGTGTGCCAGTAACCGGCGCCGGGAGCCACGGCGGCGCCCGCCGACTGGACGCCCGCCAGCGGTAACAGGAGCGCGGCGGCAGCGACGCACAGCGCTCTTCGCAAGCTGCGGAACATGTGCGGGTTCCTCTCGGGGAGGCGCGGCCCCGGAACAGGATGGGAGCGCTCCCATGCGCCGCGTACCCTCCATGGAACGGATGGCGCATGGACACGTCAAGCCCTGTGACGGGGTTGCCCTCCCCCGACAGGCAGCGCGCGAGCCTGGTCGGGTCGGGCCAGAGGGCACGGGTGTGCGTGGTTGGCACCCTGCCTGGTGCGGCCCGCTCGGTTTCGAGCCGCCGTTCTCGAGATGCACTCGGAGCCGAACGTCCCTACGGTCGAGCACAGGACTTTCGACGCAGCGGATCTCTTCCTGCCACTGACGCGTCGGCACCCACACACCCCCAGGAGCTGACCCAGCATGACGACCTCATCCGACACTCCTGTCCTCGACACCCTGGCCGCCATGACCCTCGACTCGATCGAGCGCTGCGGACTGTCCCCGGACATGCTCATCCTCACCCGCATCGCCGCGCTCGTTTCCATCGACGCACCGCCGGTGTCCTACCTCGCCCACATCGACCCCGCCATCAAGGCCAACCTGACCGCGAGCCAGGTACAGGATGTGCTGGTCGCGATCGCGCCGATCGTCGGCACCGCCCGGGTCATGTCGGCGGCCGCCCACATCACCGAGGCCCTCGGATTCGCCATCGCCGTGGCCGAGGACGAAACCGGGGCGTAGACGCCCTGCCCAGAGCTCGCGAATGACCAGCTCGGACCCACGCTTGGCGGGCGGCGCGGACTCAGCTCCTGCGGAGCAGCCTCCGAAGGCCGAACCCCGCGCCCAGGACGACGGCGACAGCGAGCGCGCCGAACTTGACGCTGCCGCCCAAGCCGTCGCCGCTGCCGTCCGCGCTCGCCGAACTCCCGCCCTTCGAGGGTGACTCGGACCCGGACCCGCTGGACCCGGGCGCACTCTCCGGCTGCACACCGCTGTCGGCGCCCTCGCTCCCGTACATGAGCTTCGTCCCGTCCGCGCTGTACGTGATCGACTCGCCCTGCCCCTGCAAGGGAACGTTCAGCCGCCCCTGCCGCTTGATCTTCCCGCCGTTCCACGTGTACGCGATCCCGCCGAAGTACCCGCGTACGGCGAGCTGCTTGCCGTCGGGCGAGAAGGCGCCGTCGGTGACCCAGAGGTCGATGGTGGCGACGGGCTTGAAGACGTTCGTGCCGGTGGAGGAGAGCTGGGCGGGGCCCTCGTAGAGGTGGCCGCCGTCCTCGTCCTTGTCGGCGATGTAGACGCGCCCGGTCTTCGGGTGCACCATCAGCGCCTCCGCGTTGCGGGGCCCGTCCGCGTACTTCACGACGTACTGCGTGGCGTGGATCGTCTGGTCCTTGAGCACCTTGGGCTCGGGCAGCTTGTAGATCCAGACGTACGGCCACTTGCCGCCGAGGTTGTCGCCGATGTCGCCGACGTAGAGGTCGCCGTCGGGCCCGATGGAGATGGCCTCGACGTCGCGCGGGGCGCCGACCCCGGTCATGGTGATCGTGGCGACGGTCTTTCCCGTGCTGCTGTCGACGGCGTACAAGTAGGCCCCGTCGTCACTGTCGTTGTGGGTCCAGTAGATGCCGGGGTGGGCGTGCGATGCGGCGAGGCCGCTGGACTCGGTGATCCTCGGGTCCTTGATCGTGAACCCGTCGTCCCCGCTGTCCGCGACGGCCGGCGCCGCCAGGGCGACGACGAGGAGGGCTCCGGCGAGGAACGAAGGCGATCGGCGCATGGCCCCAAGCCTGCCATCCCGGCCGACCGTTCACGTCACCCTCACCCACGGTTCACAGGTCGGGCCGGGCGCGTGTCCAGCCTCACACCCCCACGGCCCGGGACACCCCCGCTGATCGTCCATGATGAGCGGATGCTCAGGTTCATGCCCGTCGGCGACTCCATGACGATCGGTAGCGCGGGCGAACACACATGGCGTTACCGAATGTGGCAGCACCTGCGCGCGACGTGCGGGGGCCCGTTCAAGATCGTCGGCCCTCGCGAGACGCTCTACGACAAGGCGACGGACTCCCCCGACTCGTACGAGTACGCCGACCCGGACTTCCCCCGCGCCCACCTCGCCGGCTGGGGCGAGGGCTGGCTCCACATGGCCCCGCTGATCCGCGAGGCGGTGCGCGCGCAGCGGGCGGATGTCCTGCTGGTCTCCCTGGGCCTGATCGACCTCGGCTTCTACACGAACGCGGCCCAGACGGCGGAGAACGCCCGCACCTTCATCGCCGAGGCCCGCGCCGCGAACCCCCGCGTCCGCATGGTCCTGCTCCCGGTGATACCGAACGTCCGCGCCGAGTCCGACGCCCCCTTCGCCGCCGAGGTCGCCTCCTTCAACGAGCTCCTCGCCAAGACGGTCGCCGATCTCGACGAACCCCGCTCGCCGCTTCTGCTGGCGTCGCCGCCGGCCTCGTACGACATCACTTTCGACACGTACGACGGCACGCACCCTAACGCGAGCGGCGAGCACAAGATCGCGGAGGGGTTCGCGGAGGCCATGTACCAGGCGTGGGACCTGGGCGAGCCGTACACGGCCGAAACCGCCTGACCGAATCCCGGCGTGCCCTGGTCACCGTGCGTATCGTTGTACTGCGCGGCTGTACTCGTGCGGAGGCAGCCGGGGAGGAGCGCCACGATGACCGTCCTTGAAGACAGGATCGCGATGGCCGACAGCATCGACAGCGATGCCGGGCTCACGCTCGACGTCATGTTCGAGGCTCTGGAGAAGATGCCCGTCCCCGAGGGTTACAAGGTCGAGATCGTCGGGGGGAACATCTACATGGCGCCTCAGCGGGACATCCACTGGCAGATCATTCGCCGGATCGTGCGGGCGTTGGAAGACAAGTTCGGCATGAACGTGAACGTCCTCTCCGACGTGCGCATCGATTTTCCCGGCAAGCTGAACGGCTTCGCCCCGGACGTGGCGAAGCTCCGCGACGGGTCGGAGACGAGTCCCGAGGGGCGTTGGCAGTACGAGGACGTGGAATTCGTCGCCGAGGTGATCTCCAAGAAGACCGCCGCCAAGGACTACGGTCCCAAGAAGCTCACCTACGCCCTCGCCGAGGTCCCCGTCTACCTCATCGTCGACCCCTACCAGCACAGGTGCCGCCTGTTCACTCAGCCCAAGGACGGCGACTACACGACTGAGACGAAAGTCGCGTTCGGCGCCGCAGTGGACCTCACCAACACCGTGGTTGGCCTCACGCTCCACACCGAGGATTTCCCCCGCGACTAACCCGCGGAGCGTATGGCACGATGCCGCGATGATCGCCAACTCCCCCATACCCCCCGTCGTCCCGGCAGGTCACCTGGCCCGGCACCCACAACCGGTGCTCGAACTCCCCCATGAGCTGGGCCTGGAGCTGCGCCCCTGGCGCCCCAGCGACGCGGACGCCCTGCTGGCCGCCGGCCAGGACCCGGCCATCCGCCAGTGGAACCTCTTCCAGGTGGCGTCACCGGAGGAAGCCCGCCAGAGGATCGAGCGCATGCACGAGCGCTGGCAGGCCGAGCAGGGCGCGATCTGGGCGATCGCACGGTCGGACGGTGACGGTGACGGCGAGGCCGTAGGGCTCATCGGCTGGAACGGTATCGACCTCACCGGTGGCAGCGCCGAGATCGTCTACTGGATCCTGCCCGCGGCCCGTGGCGGCGGTGTCGCCGTCGAGGCCGTGAAGCGCCTCAGCGGGTGGGCCCTGGAGGAGCTCGGGCTGCACCGGCTGCGGCTGTGCCACTCGGTGGCCAACCCGGCGTCGTGCCGTGTGGCGGCCAAGGCCGGATACGCCCTCGAAGGCACCCAGCGCGGCGCGCTGCTGCACGCGGACGGCTGGCACGACCAGCACCTGCACGCGCTCGTCCAGGGTGACCCGTTGGGCGCGGGGTGACACCGGGTATGTCCTGAGTCCGGCTAGGTCCGGACGGCGGTCACCAGCGCGAAGGAGAGGTGTGCGCCCGCGTCGGCGGTCAGCATGTCGATGACGGGCTGGTGCGCGGCCCGCGCCTTGGGCAGGTGCTCCGCGCATGCCCGGGTCCACAGCAGCCAGTCCCGCCAGGCATCCTCCTGGAGCCGCGCGGACGTCACCGTCACCAGCTCGGTGATCTCCCACTGGAACCGCCACCACTCGGCGGTGTGCCAGGCGATCGCCTCCCATCCGACCAGGGCCTTGATGTGCGCGGGAATCGCCCCCATCTCCCGGACCTCGCGCGTCAACGCGGGTGTGGCGATGCCCAGTTGGCCGCCGGGGCGCAGGAATCGCACCAGATACGGCAGGTAGTTGTCCGCCGTGCCGAAGTACTCGAACGCGTCGATGCTGACGATCGCGTCGAAACTCCCCTCCTCGAAGGGGAGTTGATGCGCCTCGGCCCGTACGGCCTCCACCTGGCCGTCGACGCCCGCCGCCGCGAAGACGGCCGCCGCCTCCTCCGCCCCGACCCACCAGTCGGCCGCGACGACATCGACGCCGTACTCCCGTGCGAGGAACACCGACGTCGCCCCCTTCCCGGACCCGAGGTCGAGGACCCGCATGCCCGGCCGCAGGTCCAGGTCCTGGGCGAGGTCCTCCAGCAGCCACAGGGGGTTCGGGCCCATGTCGAGGCCGAGCAGCCAGGCGGGGTCGTAGGCGGAGGAGCGGGGATAGCGGTCCGGGCGTACGAGTGCGCTGAGTGCGTCGGGTGCGGTCACGGGGACGAGCCAAGCGGATCAGGGGGTGTGGGACAACTGGGTTTCGCCGGGCGGGAGTTGGCCGGTGCCCCGATCGTCCCGCTGTTCGGCGTACGGCGGCAGGTGGTCCTCCGCCCAGTACGCGAGGGCGGCCAGCGGGATGAGGAAGGCCCTGCCGTGTGCGGTGAGGGCGTACTGGGAGCGGGCCGGTGGGCCGGGGAGCACGGTGCGGGTGAGGAGGCCCGCGGTGGCCAGTTCATGGAGGCGGTCGGCGAGCATGCGGTCGCTGATGCCGGGCACCCGCTCGCGTACCTGGCCGAAGCCCGCCGGGCCCTTGGCGAGTGCGGCGAGGACCAGGCCGTTCCAGCGCTTGCCGAGGAGGGCGAAGGCCCGGGTGAGGGCGGCGATGACCGGCGGGGGTTCGAGGTGCGGTTGGTCGCTCATCGGGTACTCCAGTGGCGCGAAGACCACGCCCCGCCGTCCCGCGCGGGACGGCGGGGCGTGGTCTTCGCGCCGGTTCGTCGTAGTGGGGTGAACGTCAGCCCATGTGGACGGGGGCCGCGCCCTCGACGTGCTGCTGCTTCCCGGCGTTGACGGCCAGGGCGGTGACGGCCAGTCCCGCCAGGAACATGCCGGCGGCCGCGGCGAACGCCACGGTGTAGCCGTGGGTCACCGCGTCACCCGCCTTGGCGACCAGGGCGAAGTCCTTGGTGGCCAGGCCCCGGTAGAGGGACCCGGCGGCCTCGGGCAGCTGGTCGTCGGCCGCCGATGTGGAGAGGGTCGACAGGACGGCGAGACCGAGGGCGCCGCCGATCTGCTGGGCGGTGTTCAGCAGCGCCGAGGCGATGCCGGTGTCCTCGTGCGACACGCCGCTCACCGCACCGAGGGTCATCGGCACGAAGCTCATGCCGAGCCCGAGCGCGGTGACGAACATGGCGGGCATCAGATGCCCGGCATACGACGAGTCCGGCTCCAGCGTCGCGAACCAGAACATGCCGACCGCCGCCACCAGCAGCCCCGGCCCGGCGATCACCCGCGGGGCGACCTGGGCGACCAGCTTCGAGCTGACGCCCGCGGCCACCGCCATTCCAAAACTGAACGGCAGATAGGCGAACCCGGTCCTGACCGGGCTGTAGCCGAGAATCAGCTGCATATACAGCGTGAGGAAATAGAAGGTGGCGAACATACCGGCGCCGATGAAGAGCATCGTGGCGTAACTGCCCCACCGGTTACGGTCCTTGAACAGCCGCAGCGGCATCATCGGGTTCGTGATCCGCGCCTGGAGCCGGAGGAAGGCGACCAGCAGCACGGCCGCCGCCGCGAAGGAGGCCAGCGTGAGCCCGTTGGTCCACCCGTGCTCACCGCCGCGCGTGATGCCGTAGACGAGAGCGATCAGCCCACCCGTGCCGGTGATGGCGCCGGGCACGTCGAGGCGCCCCGGGTGCCGCTCGGCCTCGACGAGGGTCCGCGTCCCCGCCAGCACCGCGAGCCCGATGGGGATGTTGACGAAGAACACCCACCGCCAGTCCAGTACGTCGGTGAGCGTGCCGCCCAGCAGCAGGCCGACGGTGGCGCCGACACCGCCCATGGCCGCGTACACACCCATGGCCGTGTTGCGCGGCTTGCCCGCCGGGAACGTCGTGGTGATCAGCGCCAGCGCACTGGGCGCGGCCAGCGCGGCGCCGACGCCCTGCAGAATACGGGCGGCGATCAGCAGGCCCTCGTTCGGCGCGAGCCCGCCGAGCAGCGAGGCCAGCGTGAAGACGGCGATACCGGCCTGGAACATCTTCCGCCGCCCGAACAGGTCACCCGCCTTGCCACCGAGCAGCAGCAGCCCGCCGAAGGCCAGCGCGTACGAGTTGACGACCCACGCCAGGTTCGCGTCGGAGACACCGAGGTCGGTCTGGATGGCGGGCAGGGCGATGTTGGTGATCGTGGCGTCGAGAACGACCATCAGCTGGGCCGCGGCGATCACGACGAGGGCGAGTCCGAGATGTCGGCCACCGGAAGCGGGGCCGGAGGTGTCCGGCCCCACCGGGGCAATGACAGCCGTGCTGTCGGCAGACGCAGACATGGAAATACTCCAAAGGTGGGCTGGAAACATTTCCCCGGAGAGAGAAAGCGACCCGAAAAGTCAACTTCCATTCCGAGAGAGAAGCCGGGGCGAACGGAATCCGACGAAACGGGACGCCCACACAATGCAATCCGGGGTGAGGTGCCGACACGGCACAACTCGCACCCCGGGACGGGTCTCCACCCTAACAGCCACGGCTCGTTGGAGCCGACGTAATTCTCGGCAATCCAATGTGGTGCTTCTCGCGCTTGACGAACCCCAGGGTTTTGTGAGCACAGCAATAAAGCGGCGCGGAATGTGCTCACACTTTCCCGGAAAAAGCAAAGTGGCGCCCTGCCTTGAGCGTGCTCTCTTGCCTTGAGCGTGCTCTAAGGAGTTGGCTAAGGAGTCATGAGGTACACGCAGCTCGGACGCACGGGACTCAAGGTCAGCCGACTGGTTCTCGGCACGATGAACTTCGGTCCGCAGACCGATGAGGCCGACAGCCACGCCATCATGGACGCGGCGCTGGACTCAGGGATCAACTACTTCGACACCGCGAACGTGTACGGCTGGGGCGAGAACAAGGGCCGTACGGAAGAGATCATCGGGAACTGGTTCGCCAAGGGCGGCGACCGCCGCGACAAGACGGTCCTCGCCACCAAGGTGTACGGCAACATGGCCGCCGACGGCGACCCGTGGCCCAACCACGACAAGCTCTCCGCGCTGAACATCCGGCGCGCGGTCGAGGCGTCGCTGAAGCGGCTCCAGACCGACTACATCGACGTCTACCAGTTCCACCACGTCGACCGCAGCACGCCCTTCGAGGAGATCTGGCAGGCGATCGACACCCTCATCCAGCAGGGCAAGATCCTCTACGTCGGGTCCTCCAACTTCCCCGGCTACAAGATCGCCCAGGCCAACGAGACCGCCGCCCGCCGCGGCGGCACCATCGGCCTCGTCAGCGAGCAGTGCCTCTACAACCTCGCCGAGCGGCGCGCCGAGATGGAGGTCATCCCGGCCGCGCAGGAGTACGGACTCGGGGTCATCCCCTGGTCCCCGCTGCACGGCGGTGTACTGGGCGGGATCATCAAGAAGGAGGTCACGGGCGGGCGCCGCGCCTCCGGCCGGGCCGCCGACACCCTGGCCAACCCTTCCTCCCGCGCACAGATCCAGTCGTACGAGGACCTGCTCGACAAGCACGGCATCGAGCCCGGCGAAGCCGCCCTGGCCTGGCTGCTCACCCGCCCCGGCGTCACCGGCCCGATCGTCGGCCCCCGCACGGCCGAGCAGCTGGAGTCCGCCGTGAGGGCCGTGGAACTGGAGCTGAGCGACGACCTGCTGACCTCGCTCGACGAGATCTTCCCGGGCCCGGGCCCGTCGCCGGAGGCGTTCGCCTGGTAAAAGAGGCGCCGACAGGAGCGCCCCTTTTAGGGGCGCGGGGAACTGCGCGACCAGCCACAGCCGGCCGGCAGTCAAAGAACAACCCGCAGCTCCCCGGCTCCACCCAGCGGAGCGCAGCGGTGGCGGTCGGGTATTACCTGACCGCCGCCGCCACCGCCACCACGACGAACATCAGCACAAGCACACCGGCCATGATCCGGTTACGGGTCTTCGGGTTCACGCCATCGAGGTTAACCGCCCCCCGTTCCAGCTCCCGTTCCGGCCCCCGCGCCCACCCCCAGCGCCCAGCTCGCCAGCGTCTCGTAGCGAGGCTGTTCCCCCCGCACCCCCGACTTCGGCAGATGGCTGCGGACGAGACACAGCTCACCCACCGTCCACTCCCGCCCGGCAAAGGCGCCCAGGACAGTGACGTACGCCTTGAAGTCGGCGACGGCACGACTGCGGGCCACCGTCAGATGCGCGCGGTACCGCCGGTGCTCCCCCGTCGCGACGCCCGCCTTCCTGGCCGCCGCCTCCGCCCGGCCGGCCAGCAGCCTCAGGGCCGCCACGTCACCCGCCGCGCCCACCCACAGCGCCCGCCCGCCGAAGTGGCCGCCGCCGCGCAGGGAGAGCGGGAACGGGTCCGTACGGTGGGCCGCGCGCGCCAGCCGTTCCGAGAGGTCCGGGACGATCTCCTCGTCCACCTCGCCGTAGAAGGCGAGCGTGAAGTGCCAGCCGGGGCGGCCCGTCCAGCGCAGGTCGTGCGCGCCCGGCAGCCGCTCCAACTCGTCGACTTCCGTGGCGAGTTCGCGGATCACGTCGTCCGGAGGCAGCACCGCCGCAAACAGTCTCATGACGTCACCCTTCCAGGGAATGGATCACCGGGCGACCCTCCCCGCACCATGGAGGTATCCACGTACATAGGTGGATGTGTACGTCGACGGGGGGAACGTCGTATGCCCATGCTCGGGATCCTGCTGCTCCTGGTCTGCTCGGCGGCGGCCACCGCGGCGCTGTTCGCCGTCGCCCGGGTCATGCCGCTGGCGAAGCGGAAGCCGAACAACGAGGTGCTGGGGTTCGTGTACGCGCAGGTCGGGGTGATCTACGCGGTCGTCCTCGCGATGGTGGTCGTCGGGGTGTGGGAGTCCCGCTCCCAGGCGCACGAGAACACGTACACGGAGACGAACGCCCTGCTCCAGATCGCCTGGTTCAGCACCCCGAGGCAGTGGAGCAGGTGCGGCGGATCCTCGCCGAGGGCACCCCGTGGATCGCGGAGATCGACGGCGAACCGGCGGGCACGATGACGCTGACCGGTCGGCCGGGGCCGGAGGTCGCCCCCGCCGGCGAACCCGAGCTGTATGTGCACTCCCTGGTCACCGACCGCCGGTTCGCGGGGCGCGGGGTCGGCGGCGCGCTCCTCGCCCATGCCGTCGACGAGGCGCGCCGCCACGGCGTGTCCCTGCTGCGGCTCGACTGCTACGCGGGCGGCGACGGCAGGCTCGTCGCGTACTACGAGGGCAACGGCTTCACCCCGACGGAGACCTTCACCGTCGGCGACTGGCCGGGCCAGGTGCTGGCCCGGCGCTTGTAGTCCGCCAGTCCGGCCAAGGCCCGGCCGAGGTCCGGCCAAGGCCCCCCGGAGGTGTCCGGCCTATGCCGCTGCCGTGGCCAGCTCCCGCTGCTCCTTCGGGACGAAGCGGACCTGCGGGTGGCCGTGGTGCCAGCCGACCGAGAGGCGGAGGCCGCCGACACGGGACAGGACCAGGCCGATGGTGACCGCGGCCGCCGCCGAGATCAGGCCGCCGAGGGCGAACCCGACGCGCGGGCCGTAGGCGTCGGTGACCCAGCCGACGAGGGGCGCGCCCAGGGGCGATCCGCCCATGAAGACCATCATGAACAGCGCCATGACCCGGCCGCGCATGGCGGGGTCGGTGGCCATCTGGACCGAGGTGTTCGCGGTGACGTTGACCGTCATCCCGAAGATCCCGATCGGGATCATGAGCAGGGAGAAGAGCCACAGCGACGGGGCCACGGCAGCCACCACCTCCAGCAGGCCGAAAGCCACGGCCGCCGCGATCAGGACGCGCAGCCGGGCCGTGCCGCGACGGGCGGCGAGCAGCGCGCCGGCCAGCGAGCCGAGCGCCATCAGCGTGTTGAAGAGGCTGTACGCGCCGGCGCCCGCGTCGAAGATGTCGTCCGCGTACGCCGACAGCCAGACCGGGAAGTTGAAGCCGAAGGTGCCGATGAAGCCGATGAGGACGATCGGCCAGATCAGTTCAGGGCGGCCGGCGACGTAGTGGAGTCCCGCGCGGAGCTGGCCCTTGCCGCGCGGCGCCCGCTTGACCACGTGCAGTTCGCGGGAGCGCATCAGCAGCAGGCTCGCGAGGGGGGCCACGAAGGACAGGCCGTTGAAGAGGAAGGCCCAGCCGGTGCCGACGCCGGTGATCAGCAGGCCCGCCACCGCGGGGCCGACCAGGCGGGCGGACTGGAAGTTCGCCGAGTTCAGGCTGACCGCGTTCTGCAGCTGGCCGGGGCCGACCATCTCGGCGACGAAGGTCTGGCGGGCCGGGTTGTCGACGACCGTGGCCATACCGACGGCGAAGGCCGCCAGGTAGACGTGCCACACCTGGACATGGCCGGAGAGGGTGAGGAAGGCGAGCGCGAGGCCGGTGAGGGCCATCGCCGTCTGGGTCACGAGCAGCGTGGGCCGCTTGGGGAGACGGTCGACGAGGACACCGCCGTACAGCCCGAAGAGCAGCATCGGCAGGAACTGCAGCGCGGTGGTGATACCGACCGCGGCGGACGAGCCGGTCAGGCTCAGCACCAGCCAGTCCTGGGCGATCCGCTGCATCCAGGTGCCGGTGTTGGAGACGACCTGGCCCAGGAAGAAGAGGCGGTAGTTCCTGATCTTCAGCGAGCTGAACATCGAGGAGGAGGGGGACGAGCCGGGCGATCCTGTCGATCCGGAGGAGCCGGCCGAGCCGGTTGATCCGGTGGCGTCGGAAGAGTCGGCGGGCCTGGAAGAGTCAGCGGACACGGAAACTCCGGTGGACACGGAAGCGCCGGTGGAACGGTCGGGGGCGGGCGGGGAGTCGTGGGCGGCTGGTGCGGGGGCGGAATCTGCTCCGGGTCCCGTACTCAACAGGGCTCGCCTCCTAGGCAGTCGTTGACGTCGGCGTCATGGGACGGCGTCGGCGCTCTTCTTTTTCTCGGCGGCTTCCTCGGCGGCTTTCTCGCAAGCCTTCGTGGAAGCTTCTTGGCGGCGGCCCTCCCGGGAGAGAGCCGCCAGGGGTCACAGTTGTGCGAGCTTCTCCAGGACGGGGGCGGCCTCGCGGACCTTCGCCCATTCGTCCTCGTCGAGGGCCTCGACCAGTCCGGCCAGGAACGCGTTCCGCTTGCGGCGGCTCTCTTCGAGCATCGCCTCGGCCTTGTCGGTCTGCGTGACGACCTTCTGGCGCCGGTCCTCGGGGTGCGGCTCCAGCCTGACCAGCTCCTTGGCTTCGAGCAACGCGACGATGCGCGTCATCGAGGGCGGCTGCACATGCTCCTTGCGGGCGAGCTCGCCCGGCGTGGCGGTGCCGCAGCGGGCAAGGGTGCCGAGCACCGACATCTCGGTGGGGCTCAGCGACTCGTCGACCCGCTGGTGCTTGAGTCGACGCGACAACCGCATCACTGCGGAGCGCAAGGCGTTCACGGCGGCCTCGTCGTCGCCATGGGTGAGGTCAGGCATGTTCTTTAGCGTAACTCATTACTCTCGCTAAAGACCACCGGGGTGCCCGTGAACCGCGCCACTGAACCTCGACATCACTCATATGAGTGAGCCCGCTGCGGAAAGTGACCCCTCACCCGCCGGGGTCCGGCGACCCTCGACTCCATGGGGACCAGCGTGCTCAGCCTGCGGATAGACGGGGAGCTGCTCGACCGGCTCCGAAACCACGCCGCCAAACGCGGAATGAGCGTCCAGGACTATGTCGTCCGAACGCTCATTCGCGATGACTTCGACGAGCGGTTCCAGTCCGCGGTCGAGGAGACGGAGAAGTTCTACGGGGTCACATGAGCCCGGAACACCGGGGTACGTGAGGCCCGTACGCCATGACCGATCAGGTCAGACCCAGCGCCGGCATCAGGTAGTAGAAGCCGAACACCGCCGCGACCACGTACATCGCGACCGGGACCTCACGGCCACGCCCCGCGGCGAGGCGCAGCACCACGAAGGTGATGAAGCCCATGCCGATGCCGTTCGTGATCGAGTACGTGAACGGCATCATCACCATCGTCACGAAGGCCGGCATGGCGATCGTGTAGTCCGCCCAGTCGATCTCCTTGACCGAGTGGGACATGATCAGGAAGCCGACCGCGATGAGCGCGGGCGTGGCGGCCTGGGACGGGACCATCGTGGCGACGGGGGTCAGGAAGAGGGCCACGGCGAAGAGCGCGCCGGTGATGACGTTCGCGAAGCCGGTGCGGGCTCCCTCGCCGACGCCCGCCGTGGACTCCACGAAGCAGGTGGTGGCCGAGGAGGAGGTGGCGCCGCCCGCGGCGACGGCGATGCCGTCGACGAAGAGGACCTTGTTGATGCCGGGCATCTGACCCTCCGCGTCGGTCAGCTTGGCCTCGTCGCTGATGCCCATGATCGTGCCCATCGCGTCGAAGAAGGTCGACAGCAGCACGGTGAAGACGAAGAGGGTGCCGGTCAGCACGCCGACCTTGTCGAAGCCGCCGAAGAGGCTGACCTTGCCGACGAGCCCGAAGTCCGGGGTGGCGACCGGGTTACCGGGCCACTTCGGGGTGGTCAGACCCCAGGACGGGATCGTGGCGACGGCGTTGATGATCACCGCGACGACCGTCATCGTGACGATCGAGATCAGGATCGCGCCGGGCACCTTGCGCACCATCAGCGCGAGCGTGAACAGCGTGCCGAGGATGAAGACCAGCACGGGCCAGCCGTTGAGGTGGCCGTCCGAGCCGAGCTGGAGCGGCACAGTCGTCTGCGCGACGTCCGGGATGCGGGTGACGAAGCCGGAGTCGACCAGGCCGATCAGCATGATGAACAGGCCGATACCGATCGCGATGCCCTTGCGCAGGCCGAGCGGCACGGCGTTCATGACGCGCTCACGCAGACCGGTGGCGACAAGGAGCATCACGATGAAACCGGCCAGCACCACCATGCCCATGGCGTCCGGCCAGGACATCCGGGGGGCGAGCTGGAGCGCGACGACGGTGTTCACACCCAGGCCCGCCGCCAGCGCGATCGGCACGTTGCCGATGACGCCCATGAGAAGCGTGGTGAAGGCCGCGGTCAGAGCGGTCGCGGTGACCAGCTGGCCGTTGTCCAGGTGGTTCCCGTACATGTCTTTCGCGCTGCCCAGGATGATCGGGTTCAGCACGATGATGTAGGCCATCGCGAAGAAGGTGGCGAGACCGCCGCGGATCTCGCGCGGGATGCTGGAGCCCCGCTCGGAGATCTTGAAGTAGCGGTCGAGGGCACCCTGCGCGGGCCGGGGCTCCGGCTGCTGGGGGGCGGAGGCCTTGGTGGCGGCCGAGGTGGACATGCGTGACCTCAAACGTGCAGGGGGATGGGGGAAACGTGATCAAGTCTCGCCAGCGCTCGATCACCAACAGGTTTCCCCCATGTTGCTGTTGGTGTTTCGTACGAATACAACTGGCCAGACTCAGGCTGTTTCAGTATGAACATATGAGGTCGAATTCGCTATCTCCGCGCGTAGACACTTGGTATACAAGGGCGGCTCGGGTGCGCGCACCGGCTCGTACGGCCGCACGCGACCGCCGGTCCGGGACCCTCGTAAGCTGTGCACATGGCGAAGTGGACCCCCAAGCACGAGGCGCCGGAGCCCCTGGAGGGCCCGATCGTCGCCACCATCACGGGCGGCACGATTCTTTGGTTCGTCCTCTTCCTGGTGCAGCTGCCGTTCTACGGCTGGTTCGACGACCACGGGCACCTGTGGTGGCTGTGGACCTGCCTGGCCGGCGCGGGTCTCGGCCTGATCGGCATCTGGTACGTCCGGGGCCGCGACGCCGCACTCAAGCGGGCCGCCGCCGAGGCCGCCGCCGAAGCGGAGCGCTCGGCCCCTGCTGCGGAGTAACCAGCTCCCCCTACACCCACGGCATCACTCCCCGCCGTCGCCGTCCTCCCCTGGTCGGATCTTTGGCGCACTCGGCAGGTGAAGCCGTATATCCGCACGTACCGTCGAATGCATGACGCACATCGACGCGGGCGCCGAACTCGATCCCGTTCACCCCGTGCCCATACCGCACACGCGGCAGGTGCGGGGACTGTCCGCCGCCGAGGTCGCCGAGCGGATCGCGCGGGGCGAGGTGAACGACGTCCCCGTGCGCAGCAGCCGCTCCCTGCGCGAGATCGTCAAGGCCAACGTCTTCACACGCTTCAACGCGATCATCGGCGTGCTCTGGCTGATCATGCTGTTCGTGGCGCCGTTCCAGGACAGCCTGTTCGGGTACGTGATCATCGCCAACACCGGGATCGGCATCATCCAGGAGTGGCGGGCCAAGAAGACCCTGGACTCGCTCGCGGTGATCGGCGAGGCGAAACCGACCGTACGCAGGGACGGGGTCGCCACCGAGGTCAGCACGTCGGAGATCGTGCTCGGGGATCTGATCGAGATCGGGCCCGGCGACAAGATCGTCGTCGACGGCAGCTGCGCCGAGGCCGACGGCCTGGAGATCGACGAGTCACTGCTCACCGGTGAGGCCGACCCGGTGGTCAAGCACCCCGGCGACGAGGTGATGTCGGGCTCCTTCGTGGTCGCGGGTGGCGGCGCCTTCACCGCGACGAAGGTGGGCCGGGAGGCCTACGCGGCGCAGCTGGCCGAAGAGGCCTCGCGCTTCACCCTCGTCCACTCCGAGCTGCGGTCCGGTATCTCCACGATCCTCAAGTACGTGACGTGGATGATGATCCCGACCGCGATCGGCCTGGTCATCAGCCAGCTCGTCGTCAAGCAGCACGATTTCAAGGAATCCATCGCGCGGACGGTCGGCGGAATCGTGCCGATGGTCCCCGAGGGACTGGTCCTCCTCACCTCCGTGGCCTTCGCGATCGGCGTCATCCGCCTTGGCCGAAAACAGTGCCTCGTGCAGGAACTCCCCGCCATCGAGGGCCTCGCCCGCATCGACACCGTCTGCCTGGACAAGACCGGCACCCTCACCGAGGGCGGCATGGACGTCACCGAGCTGCGGCCGCTCCAGGGCGCCGACGAGTCGTACGTACGCAGGGTCCTCGGCGCGCTCGGCGAATCGGACCCGCGGCCGAACGCCTCCCTCCAGGCGATCATCGCCGCCTACCCGGACAGCGAGGAGTGGCGCTGCACCGAGTCGCTGCCCTTCTCCTCGGCCCGCAAGTACAGCGGAGCGTCCTTCAGCGAGGGCAACGGCGAGTCGAGCACATGGCTGCTCGGCGCCCCCGACGTCCTGCTGCCCGCCGGGGATCCGGCGCTCGCCGAGACCGAGCGGCTGAACGAGGCGGGGCTGCGGGTGCTGCTGCTCTCCCGCGCGACCCGTGATCTGGACGGCCCGGAGGTCAAGCTCGACGCCAGGCCCACCGCCCTGGTCGTCCTGGAGCAGCGGCTGCGCCCGGACGCGGCGGAGACCCTGCGCTACTTCGCCGAGCAGGACGTCAAGGCGAAGGTCATCTCCGGCGACAACGCGGTGTCGGTGGGCGCGGTGGCCGGGAAGCTCGGGCTCACCGGCTCCGTCGTGGACGCGCGCCATCTCCCCGACGAGAAGGAGGAGATGGCGAAGTCGCTGGACAAGGGGACGGTGTTCGGGCGGGTCACCCCGCAGCAGAAGCGGGACATGGTGGGCGCGCTGCAGTCGCACGGGCACACGGTGGCGATGACGGGCGACGGCGTGAACGACGTACTGGCCCTGAAGGACGCCGACATCGGCGTGTCCATGGGCTCGGGCTCGGAGGCCACCCGGGCGGTGGCCCAGATCGTCCTCCTCAACAACAGCTTCTCGACGCTGCCCTCGGTGGTCGCGGAGGGCCGCAGGGTCATCGGGAACATCACCCGGGTCGCGACCCTCTTCCTGGTGAAGACGGTCTACTCGGTGCTGCTGGCCATCCTGGTGGTGTGCTGGCAGGTCGAATACCCCTTCCTGCCACGGCACTTGACCCTTCTCTCCACCCTGACCATCGGCATCCCGGCCTTCTTCCTCGCGCTCGCCCCCAACAAGGAGCGCGCGCAACCCCACTTCGTACGGCGGGTCATGCGGTACTCGATCCCGGGCGGGGTCGTCGCCGGAGTGGCCACCTTCGTGACCTATCTGATCGCCCGTCACTACTACACGGGCGAGGGCTCGTTGGACGCGGAGACGAGCGCCGCGACGCTGACGCTCTTCCTGATCTCGATGTGGGTGCTCGTGATCATCGCCCGGCCGTACACCTGGTGGCGGGTCTGCCTCGTCGCCGCGATGGGCGGGGCGTTCCTGCTGGTGCTCGTGGTGCCGGGTCTGCAGCACTTCTTCGCGCTGAAACTGGTCGGCGAGACGATGCCGTGGATCGCGGTGGGGATCTCGGCGGTGGCGGCGGCCGTCCTGGAGTTCCTGTGGAGGTGGGTCGACCGCCGTTTCCCGGCTTGAAACGCGGTTTCCCCGCGCTCCTGGATGGGGCGCGGGGAAACCACACGGAGTTCGCGACTACTGCCGACTGCCTCTGTCGCTGCTACTGCTGTTGCTGCTACTGCTGTTGCTACTACTGCTGTTGCTACTACTGCACGTCGACGTAGTCACCCGTGGCCTTGACGGCCGGGGTGGTCGCGGTGCCCGCGAAGGAGTAGCGGAAGTAACCGTCGACGGAGGCCGTCGTGGTCGTCTTCAGGTTGCCCGTGCTGTCCGTCTTGATGGTCTTGACGGTGGTGTAGGTGTCGCTGCCCTTCTTGCGGAACTGCAGCTGCACCGACTGGCCGGTGTAACCCGCGTACTTGTGGGTCTCCCAGTTGGCGCGGGACAGCTTGCCCGTCACCGTGATGGTCTTGCCCTTCTTCACCGGCTCCGGCGAGGCGTTGACCGTCAGCTTGGAGTAGCGCTGCAGCTTGGTGGTGGCCAGCGCGTCCTGCTCGACGTAGCCGACCTTGCTCCAGTCGACGTCGTCAGCGGTGATGTCGACGCCGTTGAGCGCGACCGCGTAGCCGATGGCCTTCCAGGTGGCGGCGTCGGCGTTGACCAGGTCGGTGTCCGGGTAGACGTCGATGGTGCCCTTGCAGGTGGCGGCCGTCGTCGAGGTCGCGGTGCAGACCGGGAGGTCGTCGCCGAACAGGATGCTGTCCGGCTCCTCGTAGGAACCGCGGTAGATCTCCATGTCCAGGATGAAGTCGTCGGCGGTGATGTCGACGTCGGCGGCGTGCGTGATGTTGAAGGTGACCGGGGCGGTGACCTTGTTGGCGATGCCCGCGACGATCGGCTTGCCGTTGTTGACCTTCACGGCGGAGAAGGACAGGTCGAGCGCGTAGGGCGTGCCGGTGTCGGCAGCCGAAGAGGTGCTGAACGCGGTCTTGCCGGACGCGGCGTGGGCGGCTTCCTGCACCTTGGCGACGTCCGCGCGGGAGGCGGCGGAGGCGTCGGCGGCGTGGGCGCCCGGAACGGCGAAGGCGGAGAGGGCCAGGGCGCCGGAGACGGCGGCCACGGTGGCACGTATGCGCATGCGATCCCCAAGTGGAGAAAGGGGCCCCGGTGGTGGTCGTTCCTCACGGCTCGTCGTCGCACGGGGCCCAAGTGATGGTGGAGTCTGTTGACTCAGGTGATCAGATCTGTGACGCGAGTGATTGGTTGTACAGGATTTGAAGACTTTGTGAGCGGATTACCAAACTCACAGCAAGCGGCGCCCGGGGCTCCCCCGGCGCCGCTTGCCCTGGCCATCGGCCGCGACTACTGCACGTCGACGTAGTCACCCGTGGCCTTGATGGCCGGGGTGGTCGAGGTGCCCACGAAGCTGTAGCGGAAGTAGCCGTCCACGGAGGCCGTGGTGGTCGTCTTCAGGTTGCCCGTGCTGTCCGTCTTGATGGTCTTGACGGTGGTGTAGGTGTCGCTGCCCTTCTTGCGGAACTGCAGCTGCACCGACTGGCCGGTGTAGCCGTGGTACGCGAAGTCCTCCCAGTTGGCGCGGGACAGCTTGCCCGTGACCGTGATGGTCTTGCCCTTCTTCACCGGCTCCGGCGAGGCGTTGACCGTCAGCTTGGAGGCGCGCTGGACACGGTGGGTGTCGAAGTAGTCGTTCGCGTAGATGCTGCCGTCATTGGCGAGCGCGGCCGCCGTGACGTGCCACGTGCCCGCGAGGGCGTTCATGTACAGGTCGAGCTGCGGGTCGACCGTGATGGTCAGCTTGCAGGTGGACGTGGTGGCGCTGGTGGCGGTGCAGGTCGCGGCGTCCTCGTTCGGGCCCAGGTAGCCGTCGACGTTGTCCAGGTCGGAACCGTGCCACAGGTCGATGTAGGCGTCCGCGATGCCGGAGGCGTGCGTGGCGGTCAGCGAGACGTTGATCGTCTTGGCCACCGTCGTGCCCAGGACGATGTCCTTGCCGGCGTTGACGGTGACGTTCGAGACCGCCGGGTCGGCGGCCGCGGTCGTCGCGGAGAACGCCGTCTTCGCGTGCGCGCCGAAGACGGACGCGGCGGCCGGCTTGTTCAGGGACGGAGCATCGGCGGCCTGAGCCGTCGGCAGGGCGAGAGCGGTGAGAGCCAGGGCGCCGGTGAGAGTCGCGGCGGCCGCGGTGGCACGTATGCGCATGTTGTTACCCCGTGAGGAGAGGGGGCACCACGAGTCGTCGTAGTCGCCGCGGTGCCCAACCGATCTAGGAGTCTGGTGACTCAGGTGAACAGACATGCGTCTGGAGTGAATGGTTGTACGAGAAGTGAAGAAAATTCAACCAACCCGTGAAGGTCAGTCGAACCAGCGGTCGCGAGCCAACTCCTCGGTGCGGGACGGGTCTTCGAGGAGCGCCGCGACCTCGAAGCGGCGCGGCCACTGCCCGGCCGCCCAGGCGAGCCCGGCGGCGACGCCCTCCAAGGTGGAGGCGTGCAGGACGCCGTCCCGCGTACGCCGCCAGTCCAACTCGGTGCCGTCGACGACGAGTTCGTCGTGCTCGACGTACGAGGTGGGCGTCGAGGGTCCGAGCAGGACCCTCACAGACTCCGGGACATCGTGCTCGGCGCCCTCGGAGGTCACTTCCCCCGTCACCGACTCGCTCAGCCGCCGCACCTGGAACAGCTCGGCGAGATCGGCGGCGCGCGACGGCCGTACGGGAAGCAGCGGCATCCCGCCGGTGAAGGGCAGCAGGTCGGGCGAGTCCACGACCACGGCGTCGGCCGCGTCCACCACGCGCACCTCGCCGTCGACGACGGCCCGCAGCTCGTCCGGCAGGGTCACCTGCTCGGGGTCGAGATCGGCCAGGAAGCCGTAGAGGGAGTGCAGTTGGGCGCCGGAGACCTCGCGGTCGGGATCGGCGAGCCGGTCGAGCAGCTCGGCGGCGCCCCCGGGCTCGTCCAGGAGGGCGGCCACGGACGTCCGCACCCCCAGCGCCCGCAGCACCTGCTCGTCGTCGAAGCCGGTGGCGTCGGCGGCGTCGTACAGACCGTGCAGGAGCGGATCGCTGCCCTCCGCCCGCAGTCCGGCCGGGCGGCGCCCGTCGAGGACGGGATGCCCGCGCAGCCACCAGGCCGCGTAAGGCCGGACGATCTCGTGCGTGCCGTCCGGCAGCAGGATGCGCACCGGCTGGGTCAGCGCGTCCCGCAACGGCGGCCGGGACAGCAGGGCGAGGGCCTGCGGCCACCGCTCGTCGTCCACCAGGTCCAGATCCCGTACGGCGACGATCTCGGTGGCGACCGGCGGCACCGGCGCGTCCGGCAGCCGGTCCAGGACGTCCTCGCACCACACGTCGATGGCGTCAAGGAGGCCCGCGTCATCAGGCTCGGCGTAGTCGGAGTCGCGCGGCTCCAGCTCGTCCGGGTCGAGGACGAGGTCGGTGGCGCGTACGAGGGCGAAGTTGGCGAGCACGCCACAGGCGGCGAGCGGCTGCTCACCCCAGCGCTCGGCCAGCTCACCGTCCACGAAGGCCAGTTCGTCCTCACGCATGACCTGGGCGAACGGGCTGCCGGGCAGCACGAGTTCACCCGCGGGCGCGAGTTCCCCTTCCTCGTCCGGGAGGGCGAGGGCGCCGAGCCAGGGCTCGTCGCCGGGTTCGAGACCGGCGTCGCGGACGAGCGCGAGAACGGTGTCCGCCAGCTCCTCCGCGTCCAGGGCGTCCTCGTCCCAGGCCCCGCCCTCGTCGTCGAGCGAGGCGGCGACAGCGGCGCGCACCTGCGGGGTGGTGAGCACGGCGCGGGGCGTGGCCGGGAGGGCGCCCAGCTTCTCCAGGAGCGGGTGGGCGGCGTCCGGGTGGGCGACCTTGAGTCCGAGCCGGGCGAGGCTGTCGGAGGTGGCGGCCCAGGTGTCGTCGGGGGTGGGCCCGTCCGGGAGCGGCAGCAGGACCTGCCGGGGGCCGATGGTCGTACGCCCGTCGGCGAGCGGCACCGGCAGCCCGGAGAGCCGGTCGGGGTCGACCCCGGCGAGGCTGTCGTACAGCCTGCGCCACCAGCCCGGATCCTTCTCCAGTCCGGCCAGCCGGTCGACGGCCTCGGTGAGCGGGACACGGGCGACACCCAGCGTCCGCAGCTCCACCCGGCGTTCGAGCCCGGCGGGCAGCAGGCTGGGCAGCACCTCGGCGAGGACGTGGACGGTCTCGGCGCCCGCGCCTTCCACCACCTCGGCGTCGCGGGGCCGCAGGGCGGCCGGGTTCTCCGACACGCTGGTCTCGGGCCAGTCGTCCGGGGTGTCCGGAGCACTGACCGGCGGGGCGGCCGGCGGCAGGAAGGCGGTACGGGGCAGCCGGTCCAGGATCGCCTGGCGCAGCGTGCCGTCCAGCTCGCCCTTGCCGAGCGGGCCGGGCACGAGGTCGATGATCCCGGTGTCCACCGGGCGCCAGGCGGCGAGCAGTTCGGCGTACGCGTCCGCCGCGCGCTCCACGAGGAAATCGGTGAGCGGCCCGGGGGCGGCATGCCGCCGGGTGGTGTCGAGCGGGAGCGAGGCGATGAGGAGGGCGGGGACGCCGAGAGGCTCGTCGCTGGGGGTGGGCGCGTGCACGACCGGGCTGGTGCGGGGGCGGGCGGGCGCGCCGTCGGCATCCACCGGGACGGCCCAGGTGACGGACCAGTGCGGGCGCAGCCGCTCCTCGACCGGGCGGTCGGCGAGGAGGGCGGGGTCGAGCGGGCCGTGGTGGGATGCGACGCGGTAGCGGGTGCTGCCGTCACGGGAGTCCTCGACGGTGACGCCGTCCTCGTGGGCGCGCCGCAGCAGCGTACGCACCTCGCCGTCGCTGTGACCGACCTCGACCACGACTTCGTCGAGGCCGGGGAGGGCGAGCAGGAGAGCGTCGTCGATGTTCCGCAGCAGCCGCTCGGTGAGATCCTGGGCCGCGGGGTCCCGCAGCGGCAGAATGACAACGGTGTCGTACGACTCCGGGGCGGTGCCCTCGGCGGCGAACGGCAGCCGGAGCAGCGGCACATGGCCGTCGCGACGGCGGATCTCGTCACCGAGACCGGGGCTGTGCCGGGCGGTGTCACCGGCCAGTTCACGGGCCTCGGCGAGGGACCAGCGGACACCGCCGTGGCGGCCGACCACGGCGGGCTCGTCGGTCACCGCGAGGACGGCGGCGAAGCCGACGCCGAAGCGGCCGACGGCGGTGTCGTGGGCGTCGCGCTTGGCGGAGGCGCGGAGTGTGGAGAGCGACTCGACGCCGGTCGCGTCGAGAGGGGCGCCGGTGTTGGCCGCGGCGAGCACACCGTCGCGGAGGGTGAGCCGGAGCCGGCCGGGAACGCCGGCCCTGGCCGCCGCATCGGCGGCATTCTGGGCGAGCTCGACCACGAGCCGGTCCCGGTACCCGCCGAGGACCAGGTCCTCCTCGGCGTTGGCGTCCTCGCGGAACCGGGCCGGGCTGGTAGCCCAGGCGTCCAGCACGCCGCGTCGCAGGCGGGCCGTCCCGAACGGGTCCGCGCCCTCGGCTGCCGGCCGCACGAACTTGCTCACGGTTCACTCTCCCTCTCGCCTGGCGCGACCGCGAGTGCAGCGCTCGGTCGCGGCATGAAGGTACCGCGCGCCGGGCCCACTTCCACCCGGGGCTCCGCCCCGTCGGCTCCGTGGGGGGTGGGTTCGTCGACTGCGGGTGGGTGGGGGCTGGTCCAAAAGATTGCGCAGTTCCCCGCGCCCCTGAAGAGCGGGGCTTCGCCCCGCATCCCCCCGCCCGCCCCGGGTCTTTCAGGGGCGCGGGGAACTGCGCGAGCAACCCCCACCGCCCCGCAGACGCATTCAGGGGCGCGGGGAACTGCGCAATCTTTTAGGGGGGTCTGGGGGCGCAGCCCCCAGGGATGGGACGGGTAGGGGCGGCGGGGGCGAGAGAACCCTGCCGGTTACGAGTGGCCCAGCTCCGCCGAGGTTTCGTCCGTCGTGATCGAGACCGAACCGGAATCGGGGGACGGCCGGAGGGGGAAGGGGTCCACGCGGGTTTCGTCGATCACCGGCGGAGCCGGGCGCGGCGGCTTCGGCATGACGGCGGCCTCGGAGTGCCCGCCACAGCCGTACGAAAGGGACACGACATGCCCATCGGCGGGCGAGAACTCATTGGCACAGACACCGAACGCCTGTCCGAGCGAGCCCCCGATGGGGTTCAGGAAGCCACAGCTGACGCACGACGCGGGCGCGGCCTGCGCCATCGCCGTCTTCGGCCCGTACCCCTCCTCCCACCGATCGGCCGCCACATGCAGCCCGTACCGGGACAGGACCCGCGCACGACGCAGCCCCAGCTCCTCGGCCACCGCCGCGATCGAACCCCGGCGCGGCGCGACCGGAAGCGTCGCGGGCGCCCCGCCCGTCACCTCCGCGTCCTCCGCCTCCACCAGCTCGGCCATCTCCTCCGAGACGGGCGAGTTCGGCGGCGGCTCGTCCTCGCCGGTGAAACCGGGTTCGAGGCGGAGATCCTCGGCGTCCGTGGGCAGCAGGTCCCCCGGGCCCATGTCACCGGGGCGGAGCCGCTCGCTCCACGGCACCCACTCGGGGGCGAGCAGCGATTCGGGGCCGGGCAGCAGCACGGTTTCGTCGAGCGTGACGGCCTTGGCCCGGGAGGCCCGGGCGACGGTCACCGCCCAGCGCCACCCCCGGTACCCCAGCTCCTCGCACTCGAAGAAGTGCGTGACTACGCGGTCCCCCTCGGAGACCAGCCCCACGTGCGCGCCGACGACGCCGGGTGCGGCGGCCTCCTCGGCGGCGGTGCGGGCGAGGTCGACTGCCTCGGCGCACAGGCGGTCGGGGGTGCGGCTTCGCGTGGTCGCTGCGCTCACAGGTATCGCTTCTCTCCTACGCCGTCTCACGGGTGCGCCATTCCACCGGCGGGGGTGCGGACGGAGCGGACCGGAGGGCCGCGTCGACGTCCGCGCCCGATCGCACTCGGGCGCACCTACGCCATCCATTCTGCGGGATGGCCGAGAGGCGCGCGGCCGAGAACAATCGCCGCATGCGCGCTACGCACGCTACCTTCTCCTGGCGCCTGGGCCCACACCGGCGGCCCTCTTCGGCGCTCCGCGCCACATTCTCCGGCGCTGCGCGCCGGTGTTTCCCGCCCACACAACCCGTCTCGGCCGGCCGCAAAATCGCCCACCAGGACACGCCGACGGCCTCCCCTGTCACGCGCCCCCGCCGCCCCTACCCGTCCCATCCTCCAGGGGCTCCGCCCCTTCGACCCCGGGGGTTGTGTGTCGAGTGCGGGTGGGTGGGGGCTGGTCGCGCAGTTCCCCGCGCCCCTTGGGTGGGTGGGGGCTGAGGTTGTTGGTCGACTGCGGGTCCGTGCGGGCTGGGCGCGCCGTTCCCCGCGCCCCTTAAGGGGCGCGAGCAACCCCCACCGGCCCGCACCCGGCGATGCACGCCCCCCCCCCCACGCGCCCGCAGCCGGCGACGCACCGAAGGGGCCGGGCCGGTACGTCCAGCCCGTCGCTTACGTGGTTGTCGCCCAGTCCCGCCATGGCAGCAGACAGCAATGCCCACCGGCGACGGGCTGGACGTACCGGCCCGGCCCCGACCCCGACGACGAACCGCACCCACCGAACCCCCCACGCGACCCCCATACGCGCGGTAACCGCACTACGCACCCCCATCTCGGGGCACTATGACGGAGTGGCAGCCGCAAGGTCGCCCCAGGGAGCAACCGGAATCGGTGGCACCAAGGGCAGCAGCCGGAGTGGCGGATCGGGCCGGATGAGCGGGTCCGTCCGCGCGGTCGGCCGTGCCCTGCACTTCCCGGTGACCGGAACGGCACGCGGCATCCGCAAGGCCACGCACGCCCACGGAGCCGGCGAGTCCGGCCTCGGCAAACTGATCGAGCTGCACGCGGTGAACGGCGCCGGCGACGTCATGATCACCGTCGCCCTCGCCTCCACGGTCTTCTTCTCCGTCCCCACCGACGAGGCCCGCGGCCGCGTCGCCCTCTACCTCGCCATCACCATGGCGCCCTTCACCCTCCTGGCCCCCGTGATCGGCCCCCTCCTCGACCGCCTCCCCCACGGCCGCCGTGCCGCGATGGCAGCCGCGATGCTCGCCCGGGCCTTCCTCGCCCTGATGCTCTCCAGCGCGGTCGTCACCGGCGGCATCGAGCTGTACCCCGCCGCACTCGGGGTACTGGTCGCCTCGAAGGCGTACGGGGTCGTACGAAGCGCTGTCGTGCCACGCCTCCTGCCACCCAAGTTCTCCCTGGTGAAGGCCAACTCCCGGGTCACCCTCGGCGGGCTGTTCGCCACCGCCGTCGCCGCGCCGATCGGGGCGGGACTCCAGATCCTCGGCCCGCGCTACCCGCTCTACGGCGCCTTCGTGATCTTCATCGCGGGCACGTTCCTGTCGTTCACGCTGCCGCACAAGGTCGACTCGGCGAAGGGCGAGGACAAGGCGCTCCTGGCCGCGGACGAGGAGCACCTGCACGGACCGCGCCAGAAGAAGGCCCCGCGCCCGGGGCTCCGTACCGTCGGCACGGCGGTCACGCACGCGCTCGGCGCCAACGCCTCCCTGCGCTGTCTCTCCGGCTTCCTGATCTTCTTCCTCGCGTTCCTGCTGCGCGAGCACCCGCTCACCGGCGAGAGCGCGGCGGTCTCGCTCGGCATAGTGGGCGTCTCGGCGGGCGCGGGCAACGCGCTCGGCACGGCGGTCGGAGCTTGGCTGAAACAGCGCGCTCCGGAGATCATCATCGTGACGGTGCTGGCGTTCGTACTGGCGACGGCGATCCTCGCCGCGCTGTTCTTCGGGGCGGCCTTCGTGGCCTGCCTCGCCGCGGTCGCCGGCTTCGCGCAGGCCCTCTCCAAGCTGTCCCTGGACGCGCTGATCCAGCGGGACGTCCCGGAACTCGTCCGTACGTCCGCCTTCGCCCGCTCCGAGACGCTGCTGCAGATGGCGTGGGTCCTCGGCGGCGGCATCGGCATCGCGCTGCCGCTCAACGGCACGCTCGGCCTGTCCGTGGCCGCCGCGATCGTCGCCACGGGCTGGCTGACGACCGTACGGGGGCTGCTCAGCGCGGCACACCACGCCGGACCCGCCCGGCAGCGGGTGGCGTGAGCGGCACGGCCACGCGGGGGCCGCGGGCGGCACGCCGTACCCCACGTGGGGAGACCACTGGACCTGCCCGATAGCCTTCGGCCATGACCTCCCTGCCCCGCGGCAGAGCCGCTAATGCACGCAGCGTTGCGCGCCGCCGTCGCGCCGTCGCCGCTGTCGGCGCCGTTTCCGCCGGACTTCTCACCCTGTCCGCCTGTGACAAGCCGACGCCGCTGGCCACGATCACGGTCGGCAAGAACTCGGTGAGCTCCGAGACCGACTGCTACAACGACGGCAAGGAGGTGTCGACCACGGACCTGGCGAAGTGCCTGAAGTCCAAGGACATCAAGTCCATCAAGGTCGACCCCGACGAGACCGTCCGGTTCGGCGTGGACCCGAAGATCGCGGACAAGGGCTGGACGATCCTGATGAACGGTCAGCCGCTGACCGACTCCAGCAATAAGACGTACCGCACGATCCCGGGCAGCGTGTTCTTCAACGCCCAGTACGGCGCCAGCGGCAACTCGACGCTCGTCTCCATCAAGGAGGGCGAGAAGACGGTCACCGGCCTGTGGTCCTTCAAGCTCAAGAAGGACTCCTGACCACGTCTTCCGTCGTACGTGTCCTGGTAGCCACCGCGGTCCCCGCCGAGCGGGACGCGGTGGCCCAGGCGTTCCCCGCCCCGCCCCGTGAGGTCCTGCTCCCCGGAGTGACACTCCACCGCTCGGGCGGTTACGACCTGCTCGCCGCCGGCGTGGGCCCCGCCCTCGCCGCCGCCTCCACCGCCACCGCGCTCACCGCGGCGGCACTCGAAGGCACCCCCTACGCCCTGGTCGTCTCCGCCGGGATCGCGGGCGGTTTCCAGCCGGACGCCGCCGTCGGGTCACTCGTCGTCGCCGACGACATCACCGTGGCGGATCTGGGCGCGGACACCGCGGACGGCTTCGTCCCGGTCACCGCGCTCGGCTTCGGGGCCGTCAGCCACCGTCCACCGGAATCACTCGTACGAGACGTCGTGGCGGCCACGGGTGGACGCGCCGGGACGGTGCTCACCGTCTCCACCGTGACCGGCACCGCCGCCCGCGCCGCCGAGCTGCGCGCACGTCACCCCCGCGCCCTCGCCGAGGCGATGGAGGGGTTCGGGGTCGCCGAGGCGGCCGTGGCTCACGGTGTGCCCGTCCTTGAGCTCCGCGCGGTCTCCAACCCCGTCGGCCCGCGCGACCGCGCCGCCTGGCGCATCGGCGACGCGCTCGCCGCACTCACCGAGGCTTTCGGGAAGCTCGCGCCCGTACTGGAGGGTTGGAACAGGCATGACCACACTCACTGAGCCCGTGCAGATCGCGTACTCGCCCTGCCCGAACGACACGTTCGTCTTCGACGCCTGGGCCCACGGCCGCGTGCCGGGCGCGCCCGCGCTCGACGTCACGTTCGCGGACATCGACATCACCAACGGCATGGCCGAGCGCGGTGAGTTCGATGTGCTGAAGGTGTCGTACGCCGTGCTGCCGTACGTCCTCGACGAGTACGCGCTGCTGCCGTGCGGGGGCGCGCTGGGGCGGGGCTGCGGCCCGCTGGTGCTCACCCGGGAGGCCGACGCGGACCTGACGGGCCGCACCGTCGCCGTGCCGAGCGAGAGGTCGACGGCGTATCTGCTCTTCCGCCTCTGGGCCGCGGACACGATTCCCGACGGCGTCGGCCAGATCATCGTCATGCCGTTCCACGAGATCATGCCGGCCGTACGGGACGGGAAGGTCGACGCGGGACTGGTCATCCACGAGGCGCGTTTCACGTACCAGAACTACGGGCTGCACAAGCTCGCCGACATGGGCGAGCACTGGGAGCGGACGACCGGGCTGCCCATCCCGCTGGGCGCGATCATCGCCAAGCGCTCGCTGGGCGACGACACGCTGAAGCTGCTCGCGGAGTCGACCCGCGCCTCGGTCCGCGCCGCGTGGGACGACCCGGAGGCCTCCCGCCCGTACGTCCTTGAGCACGCCCAGGAGATGGACCCGAAGGTCGCGGACCAGCACATCGGCCTGTACGTCAACGAGTTCACGGCAGACCTCGGCGACGACGGCTATGCCGCGATCCGGGGACTGCTCACCCGCGCGGCGGCCGAGGGGCTGGTGCCGCCCCTCGGCCCGGATGCGCTGAACTTCCCGTAAGTGCCCTGCGTTGTCTGCGGGATGTCTATACGTCGAGCTGGTCGGCGACCGCTCGCAGCAGGCCCGCGATCTTCTTGCCGGAAGCCTTCTCGGGGTAACGGCCCTTCTCCAGCATCGGCGTGATGTTTTCGAGGAGGGTCGTCAAGTCCTGGACGATGGAAGCCAGTTCGTCCGGCTTGCGGCGCTGCGCGGCCGCCACGGAGGGGGTCGGGTCCAGGATGGTCACCGAAAGCGCCTGGTCGCCGCGCTGACCGGCGACGACGCCGAACTCCACGCGCTGGCCGGGCTTGAGAGCTTCGACTCCGGCGGGCAGGACCGAGGAATGAACGAAGACGTCGCCGCCGTCGTCGCGGGAGAGAAAGCCGAAGCCCTTCTCACTGTTGAACCACTTGACCTTGCCGGTAGGCACGTCTGTCCTCGTCCTCGTACTCGTCGGAAACTGCTCTGAAAACTGCTCGGCGGTTGCAGGGGCAACTGCCCTTAAACGGCTCTGGATAGCACTACAGCGGGTCGTCGGACCCGCCGGTACCAAGGCTAATGGTCCGGCGGCTGGTGACAAGACGTCGCTGGATTGTTCCTTCGCGCTGGGAACTACCCTGGTCCGGTGCGTGACAAAACCCAAGCGAATTCCCCGGAAGCCGGTGACCGGCTGATCCGTGCCGGTGCCATCGTCTTCTTCATCGGAGCCGTGGCCACTCTGGTCACCGTGGCACCGCTGCTGCTCGGTACGACTCCTTTTCCGACATACATGTTCGGGTTGAGCATGTTCATGGGTGTCGGATTCCTGTTGGCCGGAGCCGGAGTGCTCCAGTCCATCGCGGAGGGCCGCCGCCGGGCACGCGCCGCGCGGAGCTAGCGCGGGCGGGATGCGGGCGGGATGCGGTCTGGCAGTCGGGTCAGCTGTAGCTCTCCAGCCACGCCGGGAACTCCGTGAGATCGGCGAGGACGACGTCGGCGCCCGCCGCGCGCAGCTCGTCGGCGTCGCACGGGCCGGTGGCCACGGCGACGGCGTACGCGCCCGCCGTGTGCGCGCCGCGTACGTCTCCGGTGTGGTCGCCGACGTACACGCTCGCGCCGTGCTCGCGCAGCGCCTCCGCCTTCTGCTCGGCCCACAGGTTGCCGACGACCTCGTCCGCGTCGATCCGCAGATGTTCCAGGTGCAGCTTGGCGTTGGGCTCCCACTTCGCGGTGACGACGACGGCCCGCCCGCCCGTCGCGTGCACGGCCGCGACGGCCTCGCGGGCGCCGGGCATCGCGAGTGTGCCGGTGATGGCGTGTGTGGGGTACATCTCACGGTAGAGATCCGCGACCGCCGCGACCTCGTCCGCCGGGAACCAGTTGACGAGCTCGTCCGCCAGCGGCGGCCCGAGCCGCGTGACCGCCAGATCGCAGTCGATGTACGTCCCCGTACGCGCGGAAAGTGCCTGATAGCAGGCGCGGATCCCGGGGCGGGAGTCGATCAGGGTCATGTCGAGGTCGAAGCCGACGGTCAGCGCGCGGGAAGTCATATGAGCCATTGTGCCCAGGCCGGAGCCGAGGGAGCCCACGGCCCGAGGGGTCAGCGTCGGCGCTGTGAGCGCCACACCAGGTACAGGGCGGAGGCCACGGCCGCGCCGCGGACGACCCAGGGCCAGGTCTCGGTGACCGCGTCGTTCATGTGTCCCTCGGCGATGGGGGCGCCCCAGCGGCCGTTCGTACGGCCCCACAGCCAGACGATGCCGGCCGTGGCGGCCAGGCCGGGCAGCACCAGGACCGCCCACTTCGACTCGGCGGGGGTCAGCCGGCGCGAGGCGTAGGCGATGAGCCAGCCGAGGCCCAGGGCGAACCAGTTGCCGAGGGCGGCGCCCGCGACGAGGAGGGCGGCGGCGAGCAGGAGGAGGGGGTTGCTCCAGCCGCTGAGGCTCGGCAGGCGGCGGCGACGCGCCGACTTCTCCTCCACAGCCTCCAGCTCGCCGTCCGGACCCGCTTCCGCCGGCTTCGGTTCCTCGGCGGGCTTCTCCCCGGGCTTCTCCTCGGGCGGCGGCTTGAGCAGCTCGGGGATCTCCACGCCTCCGACGAACCCCGGCACGCTGTCCCCGAGCCCGAACGGGCTGCTGTCCACGCGCCACCAGTCCGGCTGGGTGGCGCTGTCACCCAGCTCCTGCGCGCTCGCGAGGTGCGGCGGGGAGGGGGCGTCGGCGTTCTCGGTGGGTTCCGGTTCCGCGGGGCGCGGCCTCGGGACGACGCGACGCAGGCCCTTGGGACGGGTTTCCGGTTCGGCGGCGCGCTGGGTGGGGACGGCGGCCCACGGCTGCGTCCCGGGCGCGGCGTCGTCGCCGCGGCCGGCTGCCGTGACGATCTCGTCGGGGGTGCCGAGGCGGGCGAGGATGCGGCGGACGGCGGCGGGGCTGTCGACGGGTGTCTTCGCCCTGCGGCGGTCGATCTCGTTCCGCAGCTCCGACACCAGCCGCATCCGCGTCGCGGACGGCAGCTGCCGCTGCTGAGCCAGGTCTCCGACCCGGCTCAGGTAGTCGAAGACAAGCTGGTCACTCTCAATCCCCACGAAGTCCCCTCCGGGGCGGGCACGTTGAATACCCCGTGCCGACGAAGGTACCGGGTTTCCCCTCGCCCCCGCCGCCCCTACCCGTCCCATCCGTTCCTGGGGGCTGCGCCCCCAGACCCCCCTAAAAGATTGCGCAGTTCCCCGCGCCCCTTGAAGACCGGGTGGTTCGTCGGGTGCGGGTGGGTGGGGGTTGCTCGCGCAGTTCCCCGCGCCCCTGAAAGACCCGGGGCGGGCGGGGGAATGCGGGGCGAAGCCCCGCTCTTCAGGGGCGCGGGGAACTGCGCAATCTTTTGCACCAGCCCCCACCCACCCGCAGCCGAAACACAACCCCACGGGGTCGAAGGGGCGGAGCCCCTGGGGATGGGACGGGTAGGGGCGGCGGGGGCGAAGGACTCCCCCCGCGCAACCCAACCGCTACCGTTGACAGGATGAGCACCGAGACCGCTCCGCGTTCCCTGGCGGAAGCCCTCCGCACGCGGGACGACACCTCACTGTCCACGCTCCTCAGGTCGCGCCCGGACCTGATCACCCCCGTCCCCACAGACCTCACCCAGCTCGCCACCCGCGCCGGCACCCGCGCCTCGGTAGTCCGCGCCCTGGAACGCCTGGACCGCTTCGCCCTGCAGACGGCGGAAGCCCTGGCCGTGGCGGCGGACCCGGCGACGTACGACGAGCTCATGAGCCTGATGGCCGGCGACGACCGCGACCCGGCGGTCATGGCGGCGTTCCCGCGCGCCCTCGGGACGCTCCGCGAGCAGGCCCTGGCCTGGGGCCCCGACGACCGCCTCCGCCTCGTACGGACGGCGCGGGAGCTGCTCGCGCCGTCCCCGCAGCACCCGTCCCCGACCGGTCTGGGCCCGACGGTCGCCGAAGCCACGGCGGGGATGTCTCCGGGCCGTATCCAGGAGATCGTGGCGGCGGCCGGGCTGCCCACCACCCACGACTCCGTGTCGGCCGTCGCGTCGCTCACCGGCCTGTTCACGGACCGGGCGCGGATGTCGGCGCTGCTCGACGACGCGCCCGCCGAGTCGGTGGACGTGCTGTCGCGGCTGGTGTGGGGGCCGCCGTACGGCCAGGTGACGGCCGACCCGGCGCGGCATCTGCGCTGGCTGATCGACCGCGGGCTGCTGCTGCCGACCGCGCCCGGCACGGTCGTACTGCCCCGGGAGGTCGCCCTGCATCTGCGGGCGGGCCGCGCGCACCGGGCGGCGGAGCCGGTGGCGCCGGCGGTCGAGGCCGCACGGACCCACCGTCCACAGGTTGTGGACGCCGCGGCGGCCGGCCAGGCGTACACGGCGCTGGCGACCATCGAGGAACTGCTCAAGGACTGGCACGAGGGCGGTCCGGCGGTGCTGCGCGCGGGCGGGCTGAGCGTGCGGGACCTGAAGCGGACGGCGGTGGCACTGGACCTGTCGGAGCCGATCGCCGCGTTCTGGGTCGAGCTCGCCTACGCGGCGGGGCTGTTGGCCTCGGACGGCGAGGCCGACGAACGGTACGCGGCGACGCCCGGGTACGACGAGTGGCTGGAGCTGCCCGCCGCCGGGCGCTGGGCGCGGCTCGCCTCGGCGTGGCTGGCGGCGACGCGGACGGCGGGGCTGGTCGGCGCGCGGGACGCGAAGGACCGTACGCTCTCGGCGCTCGGGCCCGGCCTGGACCGCTCCGCCGCCCCCGAGGTCCGCCACCGTGTACTGACCCTCCTCGCCGCGCTCCCCGAGGGCGCCTCCCCCACCGCGGACTCCGTCCTCGCCCGTCTGCACTGGGAGCGCCCCCTGCGGGGCGACCGGTCCGCCTCGGACGACCTGCGCACCCGGCTGGCCCGCTGGACCCTGTCCGAGGCGGAGC
The DNA here is from genome assembly GCF_036347135.1 of Streptomyces sp. NBC_00775. Taxonomy (NCBI): domain Bacteria; kingdom Bacillati; phylum Actinomycetota; class Actinomycetes; order Kitasatosporales; family Streptomycetaceae; genus Streptomyces; species Streptomyces sp. NBC_00775. Next base: position 5,948,887 of record NZ_CP108938.1, on the reverse strand, counting down.
TGCTGGGGATCACGGGCCGGGGGGCGCTGTCGGCGCAGGGGCGGGCCCTGCTGGGGTTCCCGTCGCCGTCCGCCCTGGAGGGTGAGCCCACCGGCCCCACCGGCCCCGGCGACAAGCTGCCCGCCCACAAGCGGCACCACGCCCTCCCCGAGGCCGCGCACTCCCCCGCCGAACAGGCCGCGGCCGCCACCCGGGCCGCCCGGCTGCTCGCCCCCCTCCTCCCGGAGCCGCTGGACCACGTCCTCCTCCAGGCGGACCTGACCGCGGTCGCGCCGGGCCCCCTGGAGCGCCCCCTGGCGGACACGCTGGGCGTCCTCGCGGACGTGGAGTCGAAGGGCGGCGCGACGGTCTACCGCTTCACTCCCGCCTCGGTACGCCGCGCGCTGGACGCGGGCCGCTCGGCGTCGGACCTGCACGCGTTCCTCGCCGCCCACTCCCGCACACCGGTCCCGCAGCCGCTCGCGTATCTCATCGACGACGTGGCGCGCAGGCACGGCCATCTGCGGATCGGCGCGGCGTCGGCGTACGTCCGCTGCGACGACGACGCGCTGCTGAACGAGATCCTCGCCGACAAGCGCTCGCAGGGTCTGCGGCTGCGCCGCCTGGCGCCCACCGTCCTGGCCTCCCAGGCCGACCCCTCGGCCCTCCTCGAAGGCCTCCGCTCGATGGGCTTCGCGCCCGCCGCCGAGTCCGCCGAGGGCGATGTCCTGATCACCCGCGCGCACGCCCACCGCACCCCGCCGCGCACCGCCCCCGAGCCCGTCCCGGAGGGCCCCCCGGTTCCCGACGCCACTCTCCTCGGCGCCGCGATCCGCGCCATCCGCGCCGGCGACCTGGCCTCCACGACCCCCCGCAAGCAGGACGCGGCCACCGATCACCCCGGCAACGGCGAGCTCCCCCGCACCAGCTCCGCCGAGACCCTCGCCACCATGCAGGCCGCCGTCCTCACCGGCGAATCCCTCTGGATCGGCTACGTCAACGCCGAGGGCGCCGCCACCCAGCGCGTCATCGCCCCGATCCGCGTCGAGGGCGGCTTCGTCACGGCGTACGACCACACGGCGGACGAAGTCCGCACGTATCCGCTGCACCGGGTGACGGGGGTCGCGGAGCTGGCGGACGACCAGGCCTGAACCGGACCCGGACCGCCGAGGACGCCTACGCCGACGTCCTCTACGCGTGGTGGAGGACACAGCCCCTGGGGTTCTGAGCCGGATGGGGCACACTGGACGTTTGGCCGGGCATCCGCGCTGGGATGCCGGCACGCAGAAAGGGACGGGTGTGAACGGACCCCTCATCGTCCAGAGCGACAAGACACTCCTGCTGGAAGTCGATCACGAGCTGGCGGACGCGTGCCGGCGGGTCATCGCGCCGTTCGCCGAGCTGGAGCGGGCGCCCGAGCACATTCACACGTACCGGGTGACGCCGCTGGGGCTGTGGAACGCGCGGGCCGCGGGCCACGACGCCGAGCAGGTCGTCGACGCGCTCGTGGAGTTCAGCCGCTATCCCGTGCCGCACGCGCTGCTCGTCGACATCGCCGAGACGATGGACCGTTACGGGCGGCTCACGCTGAGCAAGGACCCGGCGCACGGGCTCGTCCTCACCAGCACCGACCGGCCCGTGCTCGAAGAGGTGCTGCGCTCCAAGCGGATCGCCCCGCTGGTGGGCGCCCGGATCGACCCGGACACCGTCGCCGTGCACCCGTCCGAGCGCGGGCAGATCAAGCAGACGCTGCTCAAGCTGGGCTGGCCGGCCGAGGACCTCGCCGGATACGTCGACGGGGAGGCACACCCCATCGAGCTGGCCGAGGACGGCTGGGCGCTGCGCCCGTACCAGCGGCAGGCCGTGGAGAACTTCTGGCACGGCGGCAGCGGGGTCGTCGTGCTGCCCTGCGGTGCCGGGAAGACGCTTGTGGGTGCCGGGTCCATGGCGCAGGCCAAGGCCACCACCCTCATCCTCGTCACCAACACCGTCTCGGCCCGGCAGTGGAAGCACGAGCTGGTGAAGCGCACGAGTCTCACCGAGGACGAGATCGGCGAGTACAGCGGTACGCGCAAGGAGATCCGGCCGGTCACCATCGCGACGTACCAGGTGCTGACGACCAAGCGGAAGGGGATCTATCCCCACCTGGAGCTCTTCGACTCCCGTGACTGGGGGCTCATCGTCTACGACGAGGTGCATCTGCTGCCCGCGCCCGTCTTCAAGTTCACCGCCGATCTCCAGGCCCGCAGGCGGCTGGGCCTGACCGCCACCCTGGTCCGCGAGGACGGGCGCGAGTCGGACGTCTTCTCCCTCATCGGGCCCAAGCGGTTCGACGCGCCCTGGAAGGAGATCGAGGCACAGGGGTACATCGCGCCCGCCGACTGTGTCGAGGTCCGCGTCAATCTCACCGACTCCGAGCGGCTCGCCTACGCCACCGCCGAGACCGAGGAGAAGTACCGCTTCTGCGCCACGACCGCCACCAAGCGGAAGGTGACCGAGGCGCTGGTGCGGAGGTTCGCGGGGCAGCAGATCCTCGTGATCGGCCAGTACATCGACCAACTCGACGAGTTGGGCGAGCACTTGAACGCGCCCGTCATCAAGGGCGAGACCAGCAACGCGCAGCGCGAGAAGCTCTTCGACGCCTTCCGGGAGGGCGAGATCAGCGTCCTCGTCGTGTCGAAGGTCGCCAACTTCTCCATCGACCTGCCCGAGGCGACCGTCGCCATCCAGGTGTCCGGCACCTTCGGGTCACGGCAGGAGGAAGCCCAGCGGCTCGGGCGGGTGCTGCGCCCCAAGGCCGACGGCCACCAGGCGCACTTCTACTCCGTCGTCGCCCGCGACACCATCGACCAGGACTTCGCCGCCCACCGCCAGCGCTTCCTGGCGGAACAGGGGTACGCCTACCGGATCATGGACGCGGACGAGTTGCTCACCGACACCGATACCGGGACCGGGACCGGGACCGACAGCTGAGCGAGCAGCAGCAACCCCAGTAGGGGGTACGGCGCCGCCAACGGCTGCTGCCACCAGGGGAGTCGGAGGTCCAGCTCGCCCTGGTGCGGGATCAGCCAGAGAGTGCGGGCCGCGAAGACCGCGGTGACGGCCGCGGCCTGGCGGAGGCGGCCGTCCGCGTACAGCACGGCGATCAGCGGGACGCACCACACCCAGTGGTGCGACCAGCTGATCGGGGAGATCAGGAGGGCCGTGAACGCGGTCCCGAGAACGCCCCAGCGCTCGTCCCCGGCCCGTCGGGCCGCCAGCCACAGGCCCGCGCACCCGACCGCCGCCGCGGGCAGCGCCCAGGCGAGGCCCGGTGCGGGCTCCCCCAGGGCGCGGGCGATCAGCCCCTGAAGCGACTGGTTGTCGACGATCCATGCCTTGCCGACGCGACCGGTCTCGTACAGCCGCCGGGTCCAGAAGTCGACGCTCGCGGCGGGCAGCGCGAGTGCGCCCAGCAGGACGGTCGCGGCGAAGGCCGACGCGGCGCCTGCCGCCTCCCGGCGGCGGCGCCTGAGCAGCAGGTACGCGATGAAGACGGCGGGCGTGAGTTTCACCCCGGCGGCGATGCCCAGCGCGATGCCCTTGCCGGGGGCGCCGGGCGGCCGGGTCAGGTCCCAGAGGATCAGGCAGACGACGGCCAGGTTGATCTGACCGAAGAGGACGGTCTGGAAGACGGGTTCGAGCCACAGGGCGAAGGCGGTGGCGGCACAGAGCGCCGGGAGTCGCACCGGAAGTCCCGCGAAACGGCAGGAGAGCCGGACCAGCAGCGCCAGCAGGCCCACGTTTCCGGCGACGAAGGCCACCTTGAGGGCGCCCGGCGCGAGCCAGGCCGTCGGCACGAAGAGAAGCGCCGCGAAGGGCGGGTACGTGGCGGGCAGCTGCCACTCGGTGACGCTGAACCCGTAGAGATCCGTGCCGTTCAGTACGGCCGCGCCCTCGGCCCGGTAGACCAGCGCGTCGGCCATGGGGGCGCGTGTGACGACGCACAGCGCGCAGAAGGCGGCGAAGGAGAGGGCGAGCAGGGCGACTTCGTTGCGTGACGATTCGGTCACTTTCCGCTGAAGCACGGAGTGACCCTAGTGCCGGGGGACTTCGCCCCGGCGGACGGCTCACCGGCGTCGTACGCCCGCCTCCTCTCCGTACTCGCCGAGGAGCACCACGCGGAGTGCCGCGCCCGCGAACACCTTGACGGCGCGCAGGGCGTCGCCGAGACGGTGGCGGTGGTGGGTGGAGGTCGCGGCGGTCGCGCCGCTGGGGGGACCGGGGTGGCCCGTGCCTGGGGTGAAGGTTGCTGCGCTCATGTATCCATGGTGGAACTCCGAGCCCCCGATGGCGTCGGTCTTCCGACCGAACCTCGGCAGCCCTCTCGTACACCTGCGGACCGCTCGCCGTACGCCTCACGACGGACCCCAACCCCTAGGGCCCCCAAGGGCACACCCCTGAGACCGGTCCGGGCCGGGGAAGACCACCGGTCCCGGACCGTGGAAGACCACCGGTCCCGGACCGTGGAAAACCATTCGCCCCCACATCCTCCCGTCACCTAGAATCTCCGCTCTTGCCCGCCTCCTGTCACGGAGTGCCGCTGTCCGGCCGGAAACCGGACGGCATCCAGGAATCACCCACGCAGCAGGTCCCCGGAGGCAACCCCCGTGTCCACCCCGTCCGACGATCCCCTCTCCCGCGAGCAAGCCCACCTCGGCCAGTCCCGCGCCGCCCTGCGCGCGATGCGCGAGGACGTCGAGAACCTCGACATCCGTGACGTCACCGCGAACTGGGTGAACGCCGCGGTGCTCCAGCGCCAGATGGACGAGCGCATCAAGGCCCTCGCCGACCTCAGTCACACCCCGCTGTTCTTCGGGCGGCTCGACTACCTGCACCCGCCGGGCGCCGACAAGGCGGAGGGCGCCGAGGGCGAGCGCTTCTACATCGGACGGCGGCATGTGCACGACGCCGAGGGCGACCCGATGGTCATCGACTGGCGCGCGCCGGTGTCGCAGCCGTTCTACCGGGCCTCGAAGAAGAGCCCGATGGACGTCGGGCTGCGCCGCCGCTTCGGATACACGGGCGGCGACCTCACGGCGTACGAGGACGAGCACCTCTCCGACCCCGCCGAGGCCGCGGCCACCAGCAAGCTGCTCCAGCAGGAGATCGAGCGGCCGCGCGTCGGCCCGATGCGCGACATCGTGGCGACCATCCAGCCCGAGCAGGACGAGATCGTACGGTCGGGACTGTCCGGCTCGGTCTGTGTGCAGGGAGGCCCCGGCACCGGAAAGACCGCCGTCGGCCTGCACCGCGTCGCGTATCTGCTGTACGCCCACCGGGAGCGGCTCGCCCGCACCGGCACCCTGGTCATCGGGCCGAACAAGTCCTTCCTGCACTACATCGAGCAAGTCCTCCCGGCTCTGGGCGAGTTGGAGGTCAAGCAGGCGACCGTCGACGACCTCGTCGCCCATGTCGAGGTAAGCGGAAGCGACGACGCGACCGCCGCCGTCATCAAGGGCGACGCCCGGATGGCGGAAGTGCTGCGGCGGGCCGTGCGCTCCCATGTGACCCTGCCGGCCGAGCCGGTCGTCGTCGTGCGCGGTTCGCGGCGCTGGCGGGTGGCGGCGTACGAACTGGAGGAGATCGTCCGGGAGTTGCTCGACCGCGACATCCGGTACGGCGCCGCCCGCGAGGCCCTTCCGCAGCGGATCGCGCACGCCGTGCTGGTGCAGATGGAGCGGTCGGGCGAGGCGCCGGACGACCGGGTGCAGGACGCCGTCGCCCGCAACACCGCCGTGAAGGCCGCGGTCAAGGCGGTCTGGCCGCCCGTCGACCCCGCCAAACTCGTCCTGCGGCTGCTCTCCGACGCCGACTTCCTCGCCGTACACGCGGAGGGGCTCCTCGACGAGGACGAGCAGAAGGAGATCCTCTGGCAGAAGCCCGTGCGGAGCGTCAAAGCCGCCAAGTGGTCCGCCGCGGACGCCGTGTTGATCGACGAGGCCACCGACCTCGTGCAGCGCACGCACTCACTCGGGCATGTGGTGCTCGACGAGGCGCAGGACCTCTCCCCGATGCAGTACCGGGCCGTCGGCCGGCGCTGCACGACCGGTTCGGCGACCGTGCTGGGGGATCTGGCGCAGGGGACGACCCCGTGGGCGACGCGGAGCTGGGACGAGGCGCTGCGCCACCTCGGCAAGGGCGAGGCCGTGATCGAGGAGCTGACGGCGGGCTTCCGTGTGCCCACCGATGTCATCACCTACGCGTCCCGGCTGCTGCCGCACATCGCGCCCGGGCTGACCCCGGTGGCGTCGGTGCGGGAGAACCCGGGCTTCTTCGAGGTACGGGCGCACACCGGCGCGGCCGGCACGGACGAGACCGACACCGAAGTCGTCGAAGCCGAAGTCGTCGAAGCGGTGCGGGAGTTGCTGCGCAACGAGGGTTCCACCGGCCTGATCGCCGCCGACGCCCGCATTCCCGTCCTCGCCGAGGCGCTGGCGGCGGCCGGGCTGACGTATCTCGGCCCGGGCGAGGAGACGACGGCCGAGACCCGGCTCACCCTCGTACCGGCCTCGCTCGCCAAGGGTCTGGAGTACGACTACGTGGTCCTGGACGAGCCACAGGCCGTGGTCGACGGCGAACCGGACGAGCGGACGGGCCTGCGCCGCCTGTACGTGGCCCTGACCCGAGCGGTCTCGGGCCTGATCGTCACGCACGCGGCGCCACTGCCACCCCAACTCACCTGATCAGAGAGGGAATTCAGGCAGGGAAGTCGGGCAGGGAATCAGGAAGCGCCTTCAGCAGCGCGTCCAGGAGGCCGGGGAACCGGGCGTCGAGGTCGTCACGGCGCAGCCGCACGAAGCGGTTGCGGCCGACGGCCCGCGTCGAGGTGAGCCCGGCCTCACGCATGATCCGCATGTGGTGCGAGACGGTCGACTTGTGCAGATGGCCGACGCCGAGCACGTCCGGGGCGCAGCTGAACTGTTCGCCGGTCGCGTACTTCTTCAGCAGCCACAGCCGCACCGGGTCACCGAGCGCGTGCAGCACCTTGACCAGCTCGATGTCGTCCGCGTCGGGCTGCGGCAGCCACTCGCCTTCCTCGCCCTTCACGGACTTAACCGACTTCACGGGCACACCTCTCTCCTTACCGTTTGACAATCATCCAACAGTCTCTATTGTTTGACCAACGTCAAACCGTTCACGGACTCTTGGGGGACCCCCGTGCGCTTACGACTGCTCCTGCTCGCCCTCGGCACCTTCGCCGTGGGCACGGATGGCATGGTCATGGCCGGCATCCTGCCGCTCATCGCCCGCGATCTGAACGTCTCCATCACGGTCGCCGGACAACTGGTGACCGTCTTCGCCCTCTCGTACGCGGCGCTCGCGCCCGTGCTCGCCACGGCGACCGCCCGCTGGCCCCGCCACCGCGCCCTGCTTTCCGCACTCGCCGTCTTCAGCGTCGCCAACGCCCTTACGGCACTGGCTCCCTCGTACGGCGTCCTGCTCGCCACCCGGGTACTGGCCGCCGTCGGCGCCGCGCTCTACACGCCGACGGCCAACGCCGTCGCCACCTCGCTCGTACCGCCCGAGCGGCGCGGGCGGGCCATCGCCGTGGTGATGGGCGGACTGACCGCCGCCACCGCTCTCGGGGTTCCGCTGGGCACCTGGATCGGCCGCACCGACTGGCGGCTGACGATGTGGCTGGTGACGGCGCTCGGGCTGGCCGCGTTCGCCGGGCTCGCGCTGATGCTGCGCGAACTGCCGCAACCCGTAGGCGGGTTGAGCCTGCGCGAGCGGCTGACGCCGCTCGCCAACCCCCGCGTCCTGGGTGCGGCCCTCACGACGTTCCTGGTCTTCCTGGCCTTCCAGACGACCTACATCTACTACACGGTGGCCACCTACCCCGCGACCGGCGGCGATCAGGACCGGCTGACGTTGCTGCTCCTGGTGTCCGGATTCGCGTCCGTGGGGGGCGGCCAGCTCGGCGGGCGGCTGGTCGACCGGTGGGGGGCGCGACCGGTGATCCTCGCCTCGGGCACGGCGTACCTGGCGCTCGCCACCGCATCCCCCTGGACGCTCCAGTCCCTGCCGACCGCGCTGGCGTCCGCCGCGCTCACCCCACTCGTCGGCTGGTCCATCGCCGTCGCCCTCACCGCCCGCCTCGCCTCCCTCGACCCGGCGAACGCTCCCCTGCTCATCTCCCTCAACAGCAGCGCGCTGTACCTGGGCATCGCGGCGGCCGGCGGCACCGGAAGCCTCGCGATCTCGCTGTTCGGAGACCGCTGGTTCCTGCTGGCGGGGGCGGGGCTGGCGGCGCTGGCGGTGGCCGTGGCGGCGTTCACGACACGGGAAGCGCGCCCGGCCCGGACCCCGGCGAAACCCGCCCCGGTCCGGGCCTGAGACAGGGGTGGCCGCGGCGCCCATGAGCACCGCGGCCACCTCAACTCCCCGGTCACGCCAGGGCTGTTACTTGAACTACGAGAACCACTAGAACTACTTGAACTTCTTCCACATGGCCTGGTAGACCGCCTTGGCGTCCGTGCCGAGGCGCGGCCCGGTCAGCGCACCGTTGCCGCCCAACGAGGTGTTGGACACGAGGTAGTTGCGGCCCTTGTGCGACATGTACCAGGGGCCGCCCGAGGCGCCGCCGGTCATGGTGCAGCCGACCTGGTACTCGGCCGGGTACTTGCTCGGGTAGCTGGCACCGAGCACGTAGCGCTTGGTGGCGCCGCGGCAGTCGTACATCTTCGAGCCCTCGTAGGGCGAAGCGGCGGGGTAGCCGCGGACCTTCATGTTCTTGACCTTGTTCGCCGCCGGGGCGTTGAACCACACCGGCAGGGCCGAACCGACCTGCTCCTGCAGCGACTTGTGGCCCTTGGGCTGCTTGACGTGCAGCACGGCGTAGTCGTACGTGGAGGCCCAGGTGCCGCTGTGGCCCGAGCCGCCCTTGATCCAGTTGTTGGACGTGATGGCCCAGTCGGCCCAGTAGCTGCCGTACGGCGAGACGCTGCGGGAGTTGGCGTTCTGGACCGCCTGCTGGATGTTCAGGTTGCCCTTGTTGTTGAAGGACGGGTAGAAGGCGATGTTGCGGTACCAGCCCGCGCCCTTGCCGCCGTGCACGCAGTGGCCCGCGGTCCACACCATGTTGGACTTGCCCGGGTGCGCGGGGTCGGAGACCACCGCGGCGGAGCACACGTACTCGCCCTCGGGGGTGCTGAAGAACAGCTTGCCCACGGCCGCCGCGTAGTGGTGGTACGTGGACTTCACCCGCGTGGCCTTGTACTTCTTGACGTGGCCGTCGGGCTCGTAGGCGTAGACGGCGCCGCCCGAACCGGAGCTCATGTTGGTCGACTTGGCGACGGTCGGCATGTCACCGGTGATCTCCTTGGCCGCGGCGATGCGCTCCGGCGTCCAGAAGTCCTCGATGTACGGGTTGGCGAAGTCCTCAGCCTTGGATGCCCAGTTGCTGTAGTCCTTCCACCCCCCGTTCTTCCACTTGTCCAGGTCGGCGCCGCTGAGGTCGGTGGGGATACCGGCGGGCAGCTTGTAGCCCCCGATGGAGACGCCGCTGTCGTCACCGCCGGTGTCCACGTTCTTGTCCGCCTGCGCGGACGACGAGGGCGCCGCGTCGGCCGCGTCGTCCTTCTTGCTGTCACAGGCCGTGGTGGTGACCATGATGGCCGCGATCACCGCTGCGGCGGCCGCGAGCGAGCGGCTGCGTATGGATGGCATGGAGCGTTGTCCCCCTGTTGCTGTGCACGTGCGCATTTGTCATGCCCCGGCTCACCGAGGCTTCCCTAATATGCACGCACGGGGGCGACCCGTGATCGCCACGAGACCCTCAACACACAACAACTACCGGGCAGATACGGATCTGTGACCTCGGGGGTGGGGTGGGTAGGGGGTTGTTCGTTTGCCTGCGGGCCGGTGGGGGTTGCCCGCGCAGTTCCCCGCGCCCCTAAAAGGGGCGCGGGGAACTGCGCAATCTTTTAGGGGGGTCTGGGGGCGCAGCCCCCAGGGATGGGACGGGTAGGGGCGGCGGGGGCGAAGAACACCCCACGTGCCCCCTACGCGTCCAGCGCCACCCGCCACTCCCGCACCGCATCCACCGAGACCGGCCCGGCCCAGCCCCCGGGGCGGGCGGCGCCGCCGATATGGAAGGCGTCGACCCCCGCGGCGCGCAGCGGCGGCACATGGTCGAGGCGCAGACCCCCGCCGACCATGATCCGCGGCTCGTAGCCGGGCTCACCACTGCGCGCGGCCTCGGCGACCAGCGTGGGGAGGCCATCGTCCACGCCCTCGGGGGAGCCGGCCGTGAGGTACGCGTCGAGGCCCGGCAGGTCGGCGAGCTGCTTGCGCAGGGCGTCGCGGTCGGCGGCACGGTCGATCGCACGGTGGAAGGTCCAGCGGCAGCCGTGCAGCTCGGCGATGATCCGCTCCACGGCGGCGAGGTCGGGGCCGCCGTGCTCGTCGAGGAACCCGAGCACGAACTCGTCCGCCCCGGCGGCACGCATCTGCCTGGCGACGCGCACCAGCGCGTCGACGTCCCCCGCGGCGAAGCCGTCCGCCAGGCGGAGCATCACGCGCAGCGAGATGTCGACGGCGGCACGGATCCCGACGAAGTTCTCGACCGGCGGAGTGAGTCCGTCGGCGGCCATGTCGGTGACCAGCTCCAGCCGGTCCGCACCTCCGGCCTGGGCGGCGACCGCGTCCTCCACGCCGAGGGCGATCACCTCCAGGACTGCGCGCTTGCTCATAGGACCTCTTCCCCTTGGGCGACTACAGGTCTAGTCCAATCCAAGAGTACGCCGAGATGCCGCTCCCCCGCGAGAAGATCGCCGCGAGGCGGTGTACGGCCGGAGCGGTTTTCGCCCCCGCCGCCCCTACCCGTCCCATCCGTACCTGGGGGCTCCGCCCCCAGACCCCCAAAAGACTGCGCAGTTCCCCGCGCCCCTTAAGGGGCGCGGGGAACTGCGCGAGCAACCCCCACCCACCCGTCACCCGAAGATGTTCAGCTCCCCCGCCCCCGCCCCGACCAGCTCATACCGAGCCCCCACAACCGGCCGCCCCGAATACAACCGCACCAACGTCGCCGCATCCCCGAGATACCGGGCCGGCGGCCGCTCCCCCGGCACAGCCCCCAGCCGCAGCGGCTCGTCCACATCGTCCAGGTCGGCATGGAGCGGCAGGTGCCCCTTCTCCCGCGTGATCCGCGCGAGAAGGGTGAGCGCGTGCGGCAGCCCGTCGCCCGCGTACGCCCCCGGCTCCCCGAAGACCTCCCGTACGTCACCGGCGTGCACCCACTCACCCAGCGCGACCATGTCGAGCACACCGCCCGCCTTGGCGATCACCGGCCCGGCCTCGGTCATCCCGCGCTCCAGCTCGTCGATGACCTCACCCATCGACCAGTCGCCGCGCTCGGCGATGTCCCGGTCGTTGCACTCCGGGCTGAACACACCCTTCTCGAACCGGCGCTCCACCACCCGGATCAGCGCGGCCGAACAGTGCGCGAGGACGTCCCGCACGGTCCACCCCGGACACGCGGTGGTGGCCAGCGCGAAGTCCTCGTCCGGCCTGGCCCGCAGCAGCGGTATCAGCGCGTCACGCTCGATGGTGAGAAGCCGTCCGGGCAGCTCGGGGTCGCGTACGTCGTGTACGTCAGCAGGAGTCATGGTCTTCACGCTAGGGGCTCTGGGGCAGCGCGCGGGAGAATAGCCGCATGGTCGATCTCGATGCCCTGCGCACCCGCTGGACCCGCGCCCTGGAAGAAGCCCGGGCGCCCGGCGGCGGCCCGGACCCGGTCCCCTACGCCGACAACCTCCTCACCCGCTGGCAGGAGGCGCAGCGCCACTACCACACCGTCACGCACCTCAAGGCGGTCCTCGACCACATCGACGTACTGGAGAAGCACGCGGACGACCCGGACCTGGTGCGGCTGGCCGCCTGGTTCCACGACGCCGTGTACTTCCCCGACCGCTCCGAGAACGAGGAGCGGTCCGCCCGCCTCGCCGAGCGCGCGCTCCCCGAGGCCGGGGTGTCCGAGGAGAGGACCGAGGAAGTCGCCCGCCTGGTCCGCCTCACCGTCACCCACGACCCGTCCGACGGCGACCGCAACGGCCAGGTCCTGTGCGACGCCGACCTGGCGATCCTGGCCTCGTCCCCGAACGCGTACGCCGCCTACACCGCCGCCGTCCGCCAGGAGTACGCCTTCGTCCCGAACGACGCCTTCCGCGAGGGCCGCGCCGCGATCCTGCGCCAACTCCTCGACCTGCCCCGCCTGTTCCACACGCCGCACGGGGCGGCGGAGTGGGAGGCGACCGCGCGGTACAACATCGGCTCCGAGCTGGAATTGCTCACCAGCTGACGGATCGTCGGTCCCCCATCCACCACGAGTGACCGTTTGCCTGCTCAATTGCCCTTCCGAGCCCTAAGGTTGGTCCAGCCACCGTGCGGGGGAAGGACCGGGGATGGACCAGGGGACGGACCAGCCGAACGAACTCTCGGAGCAGACTCTGCCGTTCTGGGTCAGCGTCACGGAGGACGGTGACGACGGGACGGGCGGGTCGGACTCGATGGGGCTGTTCGGCCGCGACAGCGAAGCCGTTCTGCGCTCGGTTCCGCTGGGCCCGCTGCGCAAGAACCTCGCGGCGACCGTCGACGCCCTCCAGCAGCTCTTCGCCGACGCCTCGGCCCGCGGCGGCACCCTCCCGCTCGCCGAGGCCCAGCTCTCCTTCCAGGTCACCGCGAGCGGCGGCATCCAGCTCATCGGGACGGGCCAGGTACAGGGCACCCGCGGGCTGACGCTCGTCTTCAAGCGACCGTCCTGAGAGCGGTGCCGCGTTGGCTCGTTACAAGGCTCTGCTCATCGGGGTCGCCCAGTACGAAGCTCCGGGAATCAGCCCGCTGCCCTTCGTCCACGACGACCTGGACCGGATGGCGACCGCTCTGTCGGCGCGGGGTTTCCACCAGGTGCACCTGGCCCAGGCTCAATGGTTCACACCCAACGTGATCAATGGCGAGGTGACGGGTTTCCTGGCCTCGGCCGAACCCGGCGACCGACTGCTCGTCGTCATGAGCGGCCACGGCGTGCACTCCGAGGGCAGGGACTACCTCGTCCCCGAGGACATCCGCCCGGAGCTGTCCCCTTTCACCGGCGGATGCGTCGAGATCGACTGGCGTGACGAACTGGAAAGCACCCGCGCGAGCCAGGTGGTCTTCCTGATCGACGCCTGCCGCGAAGGCATCCGCAACGACACGATGAGCACGTCGGCCTGGTCGATCCGCAAGGTCGCCGCCGCGCTGCGGCGCAAGGCCGCCTACGTCTACGCCTGCTCACAGGCGGAGGTGGCCCGCTACGTCCGGGACACGGACACCGTCCGGGCCGGCCATGACGTGGGCACGAAGCCTGCGGACACCTTCAGCCTCTTCTCCCGGACGGTCACCGATCTACTGGCCGGCCCGGTGAGCACACTGCGCGAGTTCAAGCCGGCCGCCCAGGAGCGCATCGACGCCCTGCACAAGGCGTACGGGAAACCGGGCGTACCGCAGCACGTCCGCGTGCTCACCGAGGACGACCACGACGACTTCACGGTCTTCCCTCCGGCCGAAACGACCACGGGCCTCAGCGGTGCCGAGCGGACCTGGGCCGAGACGGTCATGGCCCATCCGGCCTGGAAGCTCACCTCCCCGGCCCGGGCCGCGAGCGTCGACTCGCTCAAAGAGGTCTGCGGTCTGCTCGCGGGACGGTACGGCCGTGCCTGCGCCGCCGCCGAGCCCAAGATCGCCGACGACCCCTGGTACGACAGGGAGCTGGCCGACCGCACCACGGAGCGGGTCGGCTTCCTGCTGCTCCGCCTTCCCGAGGAGACCGAGCTCTCGCCGACCGAGGCCGCGCTGCTGGCCGTACTGCCCTTCGCGACCCAGGCCCACTGGGCGCAACAGGCGGCCCGTCGGGAACTGCCGGACACCGAACTGAACGACTTCCTCAAGTCGTTCCCCCGTCTGGGCCGCCGACTGCGCACCCTGGAGCAGAAGCCCTCACAGGCCCTCTCCGACATCCGCTGGTGGGGATTCCACCGCTGGCTGGTCCGGCAGCCGGAAGCATTCACCCCCAGGTTCCTCACCTGCGACTCCCTGGAGATCCCGGCCGCGGCACCCGCCTGGGTCCGCTCGGAGCTGTCCGCCACCCGGCTGCTGTCCTACCTCAAGGAACAGCGGGTCGCCCCCTCCGCCATCCCCGGCAGCACCCGCAGCACCGCGCTCCAGGAGGAACGCGAGGTCGCGCCCAGCACCTCGCACGAACACACGGTCCGGGAGCGGCTGGTCTCCGCCCTGCTCAAGGCCGCACACGCACTCGCCATCGACCCGGCCGACCTCCCCGAGGTCCTCGTCGAGCACCTCGGCATCTCCGACAGTGTCTCGATGGAGGACCTGCGGGCCACCCTGCGCCAGTCGCACTGGGTGCCCGCGGGCGCCGGCCGGTCCCTCAACGCACTGTGCGGACACCCCGCCATCGAGCTGGCTCTCAAGCGGCACGGCGAGACGGTGGACGTACTCCTGCGCGACATCAACAAGGAGGCGGCGAAGCGGGGCAGCTCGCTGGCTCCCCTCGCGTCCCTCCCCGCCTACGCCGACGGCCAGCAGGTACGCCCGAGCGGCGCGGCCCCCGCCGAGCTCTCCAGCGGCATCCGCTTCCGCCTCGCCGACGACCGCGTCCAGGAACTCCTGATGGGCGAACAGCTCTACGGCGACCGGGCGTTGGCGATCCGCGAGCTGTACCAGAACGCCCTGGACGCGCTCCGGTACCGCACGGCACGCACGGAGTATCTCCGCCGCACCGGTGTCCAAGTCCTCCCCTGGAAGGGCGAGATCGTCTTCAGCGAGGGGACGGACGACCGCGGCCTGCCCTACCTGGAATGCGCAGACAACGGCATCGGCATGGGCGTCACGGAACTGAGCCGCGCCTTCGCCCAGGGCGGCTCCCGCTTCGTGGACCTGCCCGAATACCTGGAGGAGGGCGCCCAATGGGCCTCCCTCGACCCGCCGGTCGAACTGGTACCGGTGAGCCGCTTCGGCCTCGGCGTGCTCAGCTACTTCATGATCGCCGATGAACTGTCCGTGCTGACCTGCCGCCTGGACCGCGAGGGGCGCCCCGGCCGCCTGCTGAAGGTGACGATCGCCGGGCCCGGGAACCTGTTCCGGGTCGAGGATTTGGGGCCCGGGCGGGAGGCGGGGACCAAGGTGCGGCTGCATGGGGCACCGGAGCGACCGATGCCGTCCAGCGGCGAGGAGTTGGGGAAGCACCTTTGGGTTTCGCCTTATGAGGTGCGGGCGCCGGTGGGAAAGGAGGTGCGGCGGTGGGAGGCGAAGAAGCTGGTGGTCGAGGCGAAGGCCGGCGGCGAGTTCTCGTCGTCGGCTTATCCTCGCGACCTCGGTACACGCCTTCCGTCCGGGAAGTCCACGCCGTACGTCTGGGCCTGGGAATTGAACCACCAAGCCGGGCGCCACTCAGTTTCGGGGGGACCGTCGAGGCCCTCGTCCGCGGTGGCCTGCCAACAGGACGGCGTGTGGTGGACGGACGGCAACGGCGCCCTTCTGGTGGACGGAATCGCCAACGACACCACCCGCTTCGGACGAGTGGTCGACCTCCACGGCGCGGAGCAGGCGACACTGTCCGTCGATCGCAAGAAGCTCAGCTGGTACGACGAGCAGTTGGTGCACGACCAGTGCGTTGCGGCCATCGACGACTTGATCGACGCGCCAGGCCTTCTGTCTCCTGCATGGCTGGACGTTCTGCACGCGCAGGACTCCGAACTGGCTGAGTCGATCGCCATCCGTGCGGCAGAGAAAGAGATCTCTTGGAGGAGCTACGACTGGACACTCGACGTAGGCAGGACCGGATTCTTTCCGCCGGATCTGCTGCTCCTGCCTACCGTCACCGGTTCTTTCCCGTGGCCCAGGGGCAGCCATGACACCGTCGCGGCCCTCATGATTCTCTGCATGCCGGAACCGGTCCTCCGTTGGCGGCTGCGGGCCCTCCACCCCGATCTGCCGGCAGACTCCCTGCCGGCCGCAAGACCATCGGATCTGCCGTTGCTCTCCTTCGGAGGCCAACGGACCTGGGCACAGGTTCTCCAACAAGCCACCGCGTCGTACACCGAAGCACACGAGCTCGGCGACGCCTCACGCGATCAGTCCGCCCAGCGGGACGATGAACTACGTGAGCTGGATCAGCTGACCGCTCTCCCGCGATGGCGACCGGCCCAGTTCACCGTGTCATGGGCGGAGTTGCTTGTCACAGCCGCGCACTTGTGGCGCGCACCCGGCCAAGTCGCCGAGCGGCTAAGCCAGCTGGGGTACAACGTGGCCGACTTGGGCTCACTGGCGACAACCTCGGCCGACGATCTGCCCCTCTTGGTTCTGGGCAGAAGTCCGCTTGCCTCCTTCCTCGGCCTCAGGCACGCTTCTTCCGAAGAGCTCCTCCCTCCTGGGGCATGCATCCCCCTCGCCCATCTCTACGCTCAAGATCACCCGCTGGAAGCGGCCCGGCGCCTGAAGGAGTTGGGGTACGTACTCCCCTCGCGCGCCTTCGATCACCTCGTCGGCCGGAGCGGGACCAACAAACCGGACCAGGGAATCGCCAAGGCCCTGCTGCAGCACCCCGATGGTCTGTCGACCCTGGCGGCAGAGACCGATCGGGTCAGCCGTGGCCAACTCCTCTTCACGGCGGCACGCATGCGGTCCAGGCCCGAGACCGTGGCGAAGAGACTGACCGAGCTCGGTTTCGTCGTGCCCGACCTCACAGAACTCCCAGAGCTGACAGCGGCACACCATGCTGTGGCCGCCGTGGGTCTGAGAATCCGCCGGATCAACACCGGGGACTCGGTCTCCGCGGTCACGGCCTTCCGGATGGCGGCCGAGAACCAAGAGCCGATCCAAACAGCGCTCGCCGACTTCGGCATCCAGACCGACCAATCCCCCGTACATCATGCGCCCGCAGCGATCCCAACCAACGCAGACGCAGACGCAGACTGGACAGCCTCGGCAACCCAGCTCCCCCTCATCGCACCGACCTACCTACGCGTCGCCGCCACCCTCACCAACGGCTCCGTCGAAACCCTCAAGGACGTCTACCGGGCAAGCGGCTACACCGCAGACTTCCCCGAAGACCCCGCCCACGACCAACTCCTCATCCGCGCCTTCCAAGCCCCCGACTCCCTCGACCCCCACCCCGGTCAGGGCCGCCACGCCACCCTCGCCGAGATCACCTCCGCCGCCCTCATGCTGCGGCGCCCCTTCCGCGAGGTGGCCGCCAAGGCCACCGAGCTCGGCTTCCACCACGAAGCCGAAAACTGGTTCGACGCCAACCCCTGAACGCCGTACGAAGGGGACATGGCCCCAACTCCCCAATCCGCGCCCCCGGATACCCCCACCCCCGGCCCCACCCCAACCGCCCGCCCCCGCATGCCGCTCGCCGTCTACATACTCGCCCTCTCCGTCTTCGCCCTCGGCACCAGCGAGTTCATGCTCTCCGGGCTGCTGCCCCCCATCGCGGAGGACATGGACGTCACCATCCCCCAAGCCGGCCTGCTGATCTCGGCGTTCGCGATCGGCATGGTCGTAGGGGCGCCCCTCCTCGCGGTGGCGACGCTCAGGCTCCCCCGCCGTACGACCCTCGTCGCCCTCATCACCGTCTTCGGGCTCGGCCAGGTGGCGGGCGCCCTCGCCCCGACCTACGGCGTCCTGTTCGCGTCGCGTGTCATCAGTGCTCTCGCCTGCGCGGGGTTCTGGGCGATCGGCGCGGCGGTGGCCGTCGCGATGGTGCCGGGGAACGCGCGGGCGCGGGCGCTGGCCGTGATGATCGGGGGGCTGTCGATCGCGAATGTGCTCGGGGTGCCCGCCGGGGCCTTTCTCGGGGAGGGGCTCGGGTGGCGGTCGGCGTTCTGGGCCGTCGGCGCCGCCTCGGCGATCGCGCTCCTCGGGGTGGTCACGCTCATCCCCCGCATCCCTCTCCCCGCCCAGAAGCCGCAGCTCAGGCGCGAGGTGCGCATCTTCCGGGACCGGGAGGTCTGGCTGTCCATCGGCGTCATCATGCTCGGCGCCGCCGGTGTGTTCTGCGCGTTCAGTTATCTCGCGCCGCTGCTCACGGATGTCGCCGGGCTCGACGACGGGTGGGTGCCCGCCGTGCTCGCGCTGTTCGGGGTCGGCGCGCTCATCGGGACCACGATCGGCGGGCGGTTCGCCGACGCGCATCTCTTCGGCGTGCTGATCAGCGGTATGGCGGCCGACACCGTCATCCTCGTCGGGCTCGCCCTCTTCGGGCAGTACGCGATCGCCGCCGTGGTGCTCTCCTTCCTCCTCGGGATCGCCTGCTTCTACACCGCCCCCGCGCTGAACGCCCGGATGTTCAACGTCGCCGCGGCCGCCCCCACCCTGGCCGGGGCCACGACCACGGCCGCCTTCAACCTGGGCAACAGCTGCGGGCCCTGGGTCGGCGGCTCGGTCATCGACGCCGGGTTCGGCTACACCTCCACCGCGTGGGCGGGCGCGGCCATGACCACCCTCGCCATCGGCGCGGCCGCCGTCGCACTGCGGCTACATCGCCGTACGCGGAACTCGCGCGTCGTGACCAGGGCGGGCGGCGCGAACAAATCGGTACGTACGCAGGCGTGATCCGACCTATCCTCGCCCGCATGGGAGACATGGGCGGGGACATGGGCGGGGACATGGCTGTGGACCAGATGGTGGACCGGGTGACGGAAGCCGTCGCGGGGAGCGTGGCGGTGTTGCGTGCCGCGGTCGCGGCCGGGCGGGACTGGGACAGCGTCAACGCGGGGCAACTGGCGTGGAGTTGCCGGCAGACCGTCGAGCACACCGCCGGTGCTCTCCTCGCGTACGCGGGGCAGTTGGCCGGACGGGCCACGAAGGCGTACGTCCCCTTCGAGATCGTGATGGAGGACGATACCGACAGCGCGGGCGTCGTCGACGTGCTCGAGACGACCGGCGCCCTGCTCACCGCCACCCTCCGTACGACACCCCGCGAGGTGCGCGCCTACCACCCGTACCCGTTCCGCAGTGCGAACCGCGAGGGCTTCGCCGCGATGGGCGTCGCCGAGGTCCTGCTGCACACGTATGACATCGCCGAGGGGCTCCAGCTCACCTATGAACCCCCGGCCGCGCTCTGCGAGTGGGTCCTCACCCGGATCTTCCCGAACGTCCGGCCCGAGCCCGACGCCCCCTGGCGCACCCTCCTGTGGGCCACCGGTCGCGGCGAACTGCCCGGCCGCGACCCGGTCACCGAGTGGCGCTGGTCCAACAACCTGGTGATCGAGTCCGAGCGGCTCACGCTCCAGGGGGTCACCCCGGCAGCCGCCGCCGATCTGAGCGCGGGCGGCACCGGCGGCTTCGAGTGGATCGAGGGCGGCCCGTTCGAGGGCACGCGGGACGCCGCCGGGATGGTCGTGAAGGCGTACGAAGGCGGGGTGCACCGGCCGGAGTGGGGCATGTTCGTGCTCGTACGGCGGGAGGACGGCCGCGCGGTCGGCGGGATGGGCTTCCACGGCGTCCCCGACGAGGAGGCCCGCGCCGAGGTCGGCTACGACCTCGCGGAGAACGCCCGCGGCCACGGCTACGCCACCGAGGCCCTGCGCACCCTCTCCGCCTGGGCCCTGGCCCGCGACGACGTCAAGCTCCTCTTCGCGGCCATCGACCGGACCAACACCCCGTCCCTGGGCGTCATTTCGCGCGCCGGGTTCAAGCGGGTGAGCGAGGACGTGGAGCAGTACGCGTACGAGCTGCACGGCATGGACCGCTCCCTGCGGCTGTACGCCCGCACGGACTGACCTGCGCCCATTGGTGCGGGCCGACCGGTCCACGTGGCGTACCCCGGGCCCAACAACGCCCGTTCCCCTTACTCAGCCCCGCCCCCGCTCCCGACAATGCCTTCACCGCGGCGTACTGCGCCGCGGTGAAGTCGTGGATCGGGGGAACACGATGAGCCCGTACGACCCGCCACCGCAGCCGCCCGGGCCGCCGGACCCGGGACATCTGCTGGCCCGCAGCAGCGTGCGCTGGAGCATCATCGGCGTGTTGCTCACAGCGATACTGACCGTGGCCGGCTGGGTGGTGCAGGCACGGCTGAACCACAACGACGAATCCCCGGCCGGCGCGTCTTCGAGCGGCTCGCCCACGAGCCAGGCGCCCGGCCCCAGCGGGACCACGACGCCCACCGACAGTCTGACGCCCGCTGACGGTCTGACGGCCGCCGAGCGCAAGCTGCGCGACTCGCTCAACAGCGACCAGTGGCAACGGGAGAGCTGCGAGCACGACAAGGCCCCGGGCGCGACGGCCGCCCTGCTCTGTTCGGTGACGTCGGGAGGCGCCACCACGAAGGCGGACATCGTGATGTACGCGTCCAAGAGCAAACTCCAGGACGTGTACCGGACTTACGCCTCGAAGTACCCGACGCTGGGCAACTGCGACGAGAGCCGGAACGTCCACGGCTCCTGGCACGAGAAAGGCTCCACCCTGCCCACCGGCGACATGGTCTGCTTCACCCACACCGACGGTCAGTACGTCATCACCTGCACGTACTACGACCGGCCCGCGCTCTTCCAGGTCAAGGGAACCGACCCCGCGGCGCTCACGAACTGGTGGAAGACCCTCGACCCGGTCTTCACCAGCTGACGGCGGCCGGTTGCCGGCGCCCGGACATCACGCCCGGACATCAGCGTGCGGCCCCCGGATGCTTCCGCCGCCGCAGCCCCGCCCCGTACAGCAGCCGCACCACCTCGCGGCTGCTGACCCGCACCGCGCCCGCGCGCACGGCGTCCTCGTACCGGTGCGACGGTATGTCGTAGTGGTCGCGTTCGAAGGCGCGTGGCGGGGCGCCCAACTCGGCGGCGAACGCGTGCAGTTCGTCGTACGAGACATCGCTGATCAGGTGGGACCACAGGCGGCCGTGCCCGGGCCAGGTGGGCGGGTCGATGTAGACGGTCACGAGGGCGGGGCCCCGCCGGCCGCCGAGCCCAGGCAGCCCACCGACGCGACCTTCACGCCCGCCTTGTGGCACACCCAGTGCGGGTCGGGGCCCAACTCGGGCTCCACGTCGAGGGCGTGCGGGTCCCCGGAGCCGCAGACGGGGCACAGCGGCCACCGCCCGTGGCGTTCCAGCAGGGCGTCCTGGACGTCCTGGGCGACGAGCCCGGCGACGTAGTCCCTGCCCTCCGGCCACTGCTCGACCCACCAGCGGCGCTGCACCACCGACTCCTCGACCAGGGAGACGACGTCCGCCTCGGCGACCTGGCCCGCGACCAGATCGGCGAGCACGAGGGCACGCGCCGCGTGCAGCGACTGCTCCAAGGGGCTGACGGGGTTGCCGGGGTCGCCGGTGGGGTCCATGTCCCCATTGTGCGCACCCTTGACCGTATGACCCAAAGGAAAATATCTTTCAAGAGTGACCCAAGACGTGAAGGAAATTTTCGCGGGAGAGGCGCCGCCCGCCCCCGCCGCCCTCGCGGCCAAGGTGCGGACGCTCGCCCCCTCGATGACCCGCTCCATGCAGCGGGTCGCCGAGGCCGTCGCCGGCGACCCGGCCGGCTGCGCGGCCCTCACGGTCACCGGCCTCGCCGAGCTCACCGGCACCAGCGAGGCCACGGTCGTGCGGACGGCCCGTCTCCTCGGCTACCCCGGGTACCGGGATCTGCGCCTGGCGCTCGCCGGGCTCGCCGCCCAGCAGCAGTCCGGGCGCGCGCCCGCCGTCACCGCCGACATCGCGGTCGACGACCCCATCGCGGACGTCGTCGCGAAACTCGCGTACGACGAGCAGCAGACCCTCGCCGACACCGCCGCCGGACTCGACACGGTCCAGCTCGGCGCGGCCGTCGCCGCGCTCGCGGTGGCCCGCCGCATCGACATCTACGGAGTCGGCGCGTCCGGGCTCGTCGCCCAGGACCTCGCCCAAAAGCTGCTGCGCATCGGGCTCATAGCCCACTCGCACAGCGATCCGCACCTCGCCGTCACCAACGCGGTGCAGCTGCGCGCCAAGGACGTGGCGATAGCCATCACGCACTCCGGCTCGACCGGCGACGTGATCGAACCGCTCCGGGTCGCCTTCGAGCACGGGGCGACGACGATCGCGATCACCGGCCGCCCGGGCGGACCCGTCACGCAGTACGCGGACCACATCCTCACCACGTCGACGGCCCGCGAGAGCGAGCTGCGGCCTGCGGCCATGTCTTCTCGTACGAGTCAGCTGCTGGTCGTGGACTGTCTGTTCGTGGGGGTCGCTCAGCGGACGTACGAGACGGCGGCACCGGCGCTGTCCGCGTCGTACGAGGCGCTGGCGCACCGGCACACTCCGCGTGGCGGACGATAACTTCATGTAAGGCGCGTAAAGCAATAAAGGGCGCGTAGAGCACGAAAAGCGGGACAACGGGGATGAAGTAGCTGGGAGACCGCGGGCCGGCTGTAGCCGGTCGCGCAGTTCCCCGCGCCCCTGAACGGGGCGCGTTGACGACACCCTCAGCAGAAAGAGCCGCTCCCCTCATGACCTCCATGTCCAACCACCCCGACCTTCGAGCCGAGTTGGAGGCGCTGACGACCGAGGCGTTCCGCCCGGAGCTCGCCGAGATCGATCAGCTGCCCACGCTGGAGATCGCGTCGCTCATGAACGGCGAGGACGCGACGGTGGCCGCCGCCGTCGCGCGGCGCCTCCCGCTCATCGCCGCCGCCATCGACGACATCGCCGCCCGGATGGCCCGCGGCGGCCGGCTGATCTACGCGGGCGCTGGCACGGCCGGCCGCCTGGGTGTCGTGGACGCCTCCGAGTGCCCGCCCACCTTCAATACCGACCCTTCGCAGGTCGTGGGCCTGATCGCGGGCGGTCCGACCGCCATCGTCACGTCGATCGAGGGCG
This sequence comes from Streptomyces sp. NBC_00775, assembly GCF_036347135.1. NCBI lineage: Bacteria > Bacillati > Actinomycetota > Actinomycetes > Kitasatosporales > Streptomycetaceae > Streptomyces > Streptomyces sp. NBC_00775. The sequence goes on along the minus strand of NZ_CP108938.1, from coordinate 5,926,014 downwards.
CCGAGGACTCGAAGGAGCTGGCCGCCGCCGATCTGGAGAAGCTCGCCCTCACCCCCGACGACACCGTGGTCGGCATCTCCGCCTCCGGCCGCACCCCGTACGCCGTCGGTGCCGTCGAACACGCCCATACGCGGGGCGCGTTGACGATCGGCCTGTCCTGCAACGCGCACAGCGCGCTGGCCGCGGCGGCCGAGCACGGCATCGAGGTCGTCGTCGGCCCGGAGCTGCTGACGGGCTCCACCCGCCTCAAGGCCGGCACGGCCCAGAAACTCGTCCTCAACATGCTGTCGACGATCACGATGATCCGCCTGGGCAAGACGTACGGGAACCTGATGGTCGACGTTCGCGCCTCGAACGAGAAGCTGCGGGCCCGCTCCCGCCGCATCGTGGCCCTGGCGACGGGCGCCTCGGACGAGGAGATCGAGCGGGCCCTGGCCGCCACGGACGGCGAGGTGAAGAACGCGATCCTGGCGATCCTGGGCGGGGTCGACGGGCCGACGGCCGCCCACCTTCTGGAGGAGAGCAAGGGCCACCTGCGCGCCGCGCTGGCGGCGGCGACCGGCTGACCAGCACTCTCGGGGGGTGCGCACACCGGACACCCTCACCGCCGAAGCGATCCTCCCCCTCGTGGGCGGCCCCGCGAACGTCACCTCCGTCGCCCACTGCATGACCCGTCTGCGACTCGGCCTGCGCGACGGCAGCCTCGTACGGAAAGACGATCTACGAGCGCTGCCCGCCGTACTGGGCCTGGTCGCTGACGGCGACGACACGGACCAGCTCCAGATCGTCCTGGGGCCGGGCACGGTCGCACGCGTGACGCCCGAGTTCGAGGCGCTGCTCACCCCGACGCCGGCATCCAATCAAGCCGATCAAGCCCATCAACTGGCCGCCAGGGGCGCCGAGTTGAAGGAAGCCCAAAAACACCGCAACGCCACCCCCCTCAAGCTGGCCCTCCGCCGCATCGCGAACATCTTCGTCCCGCTCATCCCCGCCCTGATCGGCTGCGGCATCATCGCGGGCCTCAACGGCCTCCTGCTGAACCTTGGCCTGCTGCCCGCGCTCACCCCGGCCCTCACCGCCATCGCCTCCGGATTCATGGCGCTGATCGCGGTCTTCGTCGGCTACAACACGGCGAAGGAGTTCGGCGGCACGCCCATTCTGGGCGGCGCGGTGGCCGCGGTCATCGTGTACGCGGGGGTCGCGAAGGTGACCGTGTTCGGGATGACGCTCGCGCCCGGCCAGGGCGGCGTCCTCGGCGCGCTGGCCGCCGCGCTGCTGGGCACGTACGTCGAGAAGTGGTGCCGCGGCCGGGTCCCGGCGACGCTGGACGTCCTCGTCACCCCGACCGTCACGGTCCTCGTCACCGGCCTGGTGACGCTCTACGCCCTGATGTACGCGGCCGGAGAGCTCTCCTCCGCCATCGGCACGGCGGCGAACTGGCTCCTGGACCACACGGGCGCCTTCGCGGGCCTGATCCTGGGCGGCCTGTTCCTGCCCCTCGTCATGCTCGGCCTGCACCAGGCCCTGATCCCCATCCACACCACCCTCATCGAGCAGCAGGGCTACACGGTCCTGCTCCCCATCCTGGCGATGGCGGGCGCGGGCCAGGTCGGCGCGGCAGCGGCGGTCTACGTCCGCCTCCGCCACGACACCTCCCTCCGTACGACGATCAGGTCCGCCCTTCCGGCCGGGCTGCTCGGCGTCGGCGAACCCTTGATCTACGGCGTCTCCCTCCCCCTCGGCCGCCCGTTCCTGACCGCCTGCGCGGGCGGCGCGGCGGGCGGCGCCTTCGTCGGCTTCTTCGCGACGCTCGGCGACAAGGTGGGCGCGACGGCGATCGGACCGTCGGGCTGGGCCCTGTTCCCGCTGCTCGCGGGGAACAGGGGGCTGGGGATGACGGCGGCGATCTACGGGGGCGGGCTGCTGACGGGGTACGCGGTGGGGTTCCTGGCGACATACTTCGTGGGCCTGCGCTCCGTGGCGCTGCCCAGTGACGCTTCACGGTGACGCTTCTCGCGGGTGATCGTTTCCCCGGTCATGAAGATCACGAAGAAGACACTCGCGGCCACCGCCCTGGCCCTCTCTGCCCTCGTCCTCGCCCTGGCCGCACCCGCGCACGCGCACGCGCACGCGGACGACGACACCAACTTCGGCGGAGGCGTGAACGCGGCAAGCAACTCGGACTCCTCGGCGGCGACTGTGTGCCTCCAGGAACTCGCCGTGGTCCCCGTGGGCGGGCCCTCGGTCGGCGACACCGCCAACAACTGCTCGAACGGAAACGTCCTCGACCACTCCTGACCGGCTGGGCAGGGCCATCGAGACAGCCGAGCGGCGGCGTTGTCAGTGGGGCGTGCGAGGGTGGAGGAATGAACCACGCACAGCTGACCGCCCTCGGCCGGGCCCTGCGCGTCCTCGGCGAGCACGGCGACGCGCTGACCGCCGACACCCCCGACGCGAAGCTGCACGAGGTCAAGGCCGATCTGAAGCGGGCCCTGGACCTGCTGGACGAGACGGTGACGACGGCGGCGCCCACGACCCGCTGCGCCGAGCATCCGAACGGCCCGGTGGACGAGAGCGCCCCCGACCGCTGCCTCCTCTGCGAGACCCGCCGCCGCACCGCCCGCCGCACCGAGGTCAACGACGCGTACGGCCACGGCCGCGCCCCCGCACCGGACGAGACCCCGGAGCGCTCGATGTCCCGCTACGGCATCCGCGGCGACCGCCCCCAGCCCCAGCAGCGCTGGCTCCCGGAGGTCTGGAACGGCCAGGCGTGGCAGCTCTGCGGCACCCCCCGCCGAGACCGCCAGGAGGCCGAGCGCTACCTGGCCGCCGAGCGCCGCACCCCCCGCCCGGGCATGGCGTACCGCCTGGTCCACGAGTTCACGGACTACGAGGTGCTGCGCATCTGGGGCACCCCGGTGAAGGTGGACATCGAACCGATGGGCAACTTGTAGCCGCCCCCTTCAGGAGGCGAGCGATTGGCAGATGCGTGCCGCTTCAGGCCCGTGTTCTGCGGCAATCCGCGGTACGGATCTGCCAATCACCGACCCTTGGCGCGGACGCCGGCTCACGGCAGCCGCCCCTCCGCGTTGATCAGCCGCACCCGCGCCCGCAGCACCTCACCCGGCGGCGCTTCGCCGAGCGCGTCCGCAGGGCAGTCCCACTCAAGGCCACCGCCCAGGGGCCGCAGCTGTACGTAGCCGCCCTCGCGCCCCATCACCTGGCCGAGCCGCCCGTCCCGTACGTCGATCACGTACTCCTCGGTCACGAGTCACCTCCGGCGGCCGCCCCGCGCAGCACGGCGGTCAGCTTCTGCGCCGTGCCGACGTTGCAGCGGCCGAGCGCGACCAGGGCGAAGGGTTCGTCGCTCACGCCGGTGACCGGGTCGACCCGCAGCGAGGGCAGCACGACGCCTACCCCGACGAGCGCCGCGCGCAACTCCTCGACGATCTCCTCGGTGGGCCGCAGCCGCTTACTCGACGTCATCTCCATCGCTCTGTTCCCTCCACGCTGAGTGTTCCTATTTCACACACAGCGTGGCGATCTGCTGTCTAACCTGGCCAGAGATGGCGTCCCAACAACCCCACCTGTGTGACAGGGAGTTGCCATGTCAGGCCCGAAGGATCTCGACCCGTCCTCGTCGCCACGCGCCCTGCTGGGCGCCGAGCTGCGCCACGCCCGCGAGAAAGCGGGCCTCAGCCAGGAAGAGCTGGGCGGGCGACTGTTCGTCAGCGGCTCGTTCATCGGCCAGTTGGAAGCGGGCACCCGGCGGATGCAGCCGGAGTACGCACGAATGCTGGACGAAGTCCTGGGCATGGCGGACTTCTTCACACGTAACTGCGGGGCCGCGGCCAAGTCTCGCTACCTCGAACAGTTCGCGGAGGCGGCGGAGGCGGAGACGTTCGCAACGGCGATCCGGCAGTACGCGCCGCTGCTGATCCCAGGGCTGCTCCAGACGCCAGCGTACGCACGGGCCGTAAATCGCGCTTACGCGCCGACGGCACCGGAGGAGGTGATCGACGAGTGGGTGGATGGCCGGATGGAGCGGACCCGCCTTCTCAACGACCCAACAAAGCCGTTGTTGTGGGCGGTGCTTGACGAGGCGGCGCTACGCCGGGAAACGGGTGGCCGCGCGGTGATGGCGGAGGCCCTGCGCCACGTCGCCGGTCTGGCCCACCGAAACCGGGTCATCGTGCAGGTGCTGCCGTTCAGCGTGGGAGCGCACACCTCGATGGACGGCTCGCTGAAGCTGATGGAGTTCGAGGACGCCCCTCCGCTGGTCTACCTCGAAGGGGTCGGCACCGGGCGGCTGGAAGACGACCCGGCCACCGTCAAGCACCACAAGCTCGCCTATGAACTCCTCACCGCCTCCGCCCTCTCCCCGCAGAAGTCCCTGGCCCTGATCGAGGCGCTGGCGCAGGATTACAGCCATGAGGAACTTCCCTGACTACGACCTGAGCACGGCCATATGGCACAAGTCCAGCTACAGCGGCGGCGACGGTGCCGACTGCCTCGAAGTCGCCCGCTGGCGCAAGTCGACGTACAGCGGGGGCGGCGGCAACGACTGCCTGGAGGTCGCCGACGGGCACCCCACCCTCGTCCCCGTCCGCGACTCCAAGAACCCCCACGGCCCGAAGCTCGCGTTCCGGACCGCCGCCTGGTCCATGTTCATCGCGAACGTCAAAGACTCGGCCCAGGCGGCCCATTGAGCGGCAGCCCCCGTGACGACGAACCGGTCTTCGTCAGAAGCAAATGGGGCACAAACCGGTACGTCTACAACCCGAACAACCCCTTTGGCCTCGTCCTGATCATCGGCTCGCTGCTCCTCGCGGTGGGCGGCATGTACTACCTCCGGGCAAGCTCGTCCCACCCGAACACCAGCTGGAGTGAGGGCGAGCTGCGCTCGGCGGTGCACCAGGCGGCGCAGGACCTGGAGAGGGAGCCGCAGTACACCGACGCGTATCTGGGCTACGGCGAGACCATCAAGGGCGCCGTGGAACAGACCGGAAAGGGACCGTCGTACGGAGTCAGGGTCTCCACAGGCCCGTACGACTACACGGTCACCGGCGACGGAACGGACGCGAAGTTCTGCATGCACGTCATCGCGATGCAGCTCGACGGGACGAAGACGAACGCGAGCGCGAACCCGAACACGAAGCTCTCCATCGACGTCACCGACGGCGGCTGCGGATGATCTGAGGCCGACGACCGTCCGAAGCTCAAGCCCCCAGCTCCGAGCCCTCTTTGCAAGGAACGGGAGGCGGGCCTCAACCCGCCCTCCCTCCCCGCGAGTTGACTTGACGCGATCGGCTTGCCACGCACAGTGACGAGGGGTTAGCGTGCCCGCATAACGAACAACCCCCGCTAGGTGTTGGAGCACCTGCGGGGGTTTGACCTCCGAGATCGAAAGCGCGATCCCGTGGCTGAAGCCAACTTTAGTGCTGCCCCCCGCTCTGCGCACGCCCTCCCCCACCCCCTGGCCAATCCGGGCTACGGAAAGCTCAACGCTCCGGACCAACTCCCCCGCACCCGGCACGACTTCGCGCACCTCCCACCCCGCGAAGCAGCCATCGCCGCGTACATCGACCGCCTCCCGGGCGGCGCCGACATCTCCGTAAAGACGCTGGCCAAGCACCTCCCGTACGGCCAATGCGCCTTACGCACGGCCCTCAACAACCTCCACCGGGCAGGGCACTTGCGCCGAGGCCGCGAACATCTGGCCGACTCCGGCAGCCCACGCTGGATCACCCGAACGTGGTTCTCGCGAACGGCGCGGGACGACGACTGGTGGGCGGCGTTCACGCGGGGCGACGTACCGCAGGAGTCTCCGGAACGCCGGAGCCCGACGCGCTCCCGGGCGTACATCCTGCTCGCGGCCCTCGGCCGTACGACCCCGGCTCTGTCCCTCTCGCAGGCCGAGTGCGCGGAGTTGGCTCCGCTGGTGGCGGACTGGTTCGCGCGGGGAGCCACCGACGAGGCCGTACTGCGCGCCCTGACCGCAGGTCTCCCGGTCCCGGTCCACAGCCCGGCGGCGCTGGTCCGCAAGCGCCTGACCAGCAAGCTGCCGCCGGAGCCCGCGCCCTGCCCGCCGCTCCGCGTACTGGAGTGCGCGAAGTGCGGCATCCCGGGGCGGCCGGAGGCGCTGCCGGGCGGCATCTGCGGCCCGTGCCGGGGCGAAGCAGCCTCGCGTCCGGCTGCCCCGCTGACGTCCGCCGCAGTGCACGCCCATGCCGCCGCGACCCGCGCGGCGATGCTCGACCGAAGAGAAAGGCCACGCGTATGACGGCTCCAACAGTCCGAAGGCACGCAGCCGGGGCACGATGAAAGGGAGGAGGCGAGCCCATGACCCCCAGCACCGCCGAACGTCCGCAGATGCCCATCGAGGACTTCGAAGACCTGGTCGCCGTTGCACCGCCGAACGTCAGGCTCGAATTCGTCGACGGGCGGCTCCGCACCAAGGACCCGCTCAGCGTCGAGGACTTCGAGGAACTGGAGCGCCGGGCACCGGAGACTGTGCGGCTTGAGTACGTCAACGGGAAACTAGAGGTCAAGGCCCTGCCGGACGGCAACCACACGTCGATCTTCATGTGGCTGCTGCGCCAGTGCATGCAGCAACGCCCCGAGCTGAACCTCATGCCCGAGCGAGGCGTCAAGGCCGAGGCATACCGCAAGGGCCGCGCCCGCACGGACGGTTTCCTGGCACCGGTGGACCACTTCAGGGGCCACGGCGAGTGGTCCGAATCCGACGGCGCCCTCATGGCCGTCGAGATCACCTCCCACGACCGGGACACCAACCAGCGCGACCGCATCGACAAGCCCGTCGGCTACGCGGAAGCCGACATCCCCGTCTACCTCCTCATCGACCGCGACAACAACACCGTCACCGTGTTCAGCGAGCCGAAAGACGGCCGCTACCAGCAGGCGGCCTCCTACCCGTGGGGCTCCACGGTCGAGCTCCCCTCCCCCGTCAACATCACCCTCGACACCGAGAAGCTCAAGGACTACGCCGACTGACCCGGGGCAGACCTGAAACGCCTCAGCCGACGAGCAGATCCCTCTTCAGGTCACGGAGTTCACGCGCGTCGATGCCCACGCCCTCGCGCAGGTACGAGGTGAACGAGCCGTACTTGTCGCTCACCTCGTCGAAGCCGGAGTTGAGGTACTCGGCGCGGACGTCGAGGAGCGGCTTGTACACCTTGGCCTGGGCGGCGGGCATCGAGGCGAGCGTGGCGGCGTTGACCGCGGCGCGATAGGTGTTGCTGGCGAGGTAGTCGTCCATGACCGTCGCGCGCGGCACGCCCAGGGCCGTGAGGAGGGCCGCGCTGGACCAGCCGGTACGGTCCTTGCCCGCGGTGCAGTGGTACAGCAGGCCGTGCTGGTCGTCGTCGACGACACCGGCGTACACCGCGCTGTAGGCGGCGCGTGCGGTGTCCCCGCTGACCATGAACTTCTCGCCGCCGACCATCATCTGGACGGCCTCGTCCTCGGTGGTGGGCATCGAGGCGAAGGTGGAGGAACCGGCGAGGACGTCGGCGACGTTGTAGGTCGCGCCGGACGGCACACGGTCGGGCGCGGAGGTGCGCTCGGACGCCATGCGCAGGTCGTACACCGAGCTGATCCCCAGACGCTCCAGCTTCGCGAGGTCGGCGTCGGTGAGCTTGTTGAGGGCGTCGGAGCGGTAGATCTCGCCCATCTTCACCCAGTGGCCGTCCGCCGTCCGATAGCCGCCCGCGTCACGGAAGTTGACGGCTCCGTCGAGCTTGACGAACCGGTCGGCGAGGTGGAGCGAGCCGCCGCGCTCGGGCACGAGGTCGAACCACTGCCGGTCGGCGGCGGGCAGCCCGCTCACGGTGACGTCGCCCTGGGCGCCGCCGCGCGCGACGACATGCCCGTTGGCGCGGATGGTCACCGCGCGGGTACCGGGCGCGGTCCAGACGATGCGGTACGAGCCGTCGTCGCCGGCGGTCACCGTCGCGGCCGTGAAGGGGATGCGGTGGGACGCGGAGGTGTGCGCGGCCGGGGCGGCGAAGGCGGCGGGCGCGGTGAGCGAGACGGAGACGGCGGTGATGGCCATGAGGGCGAGGGCGGCGCCGGCAAGAGTGTGCTTCTTCATGAGGCGGATGCTGTGTGCACGGGCCGACATCGCGGTGAACACCGGATGGATGACAACTTCTGCATGGATGGCAGTTTGTGCCACCACGGCCACCACAGCCACCACGCTCGCGCTGGGCAAGGGAGACGTCGGAGGCAGCAGACGGCGACCCCATTCCCGTACGGCAAAAGGCCGGGCGGCCGTCCCCCCCGCTGATGCGGGACGACGACCGCCCGGTTCGGTGAGTGCGGGAGCCTAGGCCTTGGCGCCGGAGGCCTCCGAGATCTCGGCCCGCTCGTCCTGCCCCGCGGTCACCGGCGCCGCCTGCGCCGTGGCCGTCCGGCGGCCCGGCAGGAAGGAGGCGAGGACGAAGGCGAGGGCCGCGGCACCGGCGCCGATGGCCATGACCGTCTTGAAGCCGTTCTCGGAGGGCAGGGCGGTGGTGCCGAAGGTGGTGGTCATCTGGGCCAGGATCACACCGGCGAGGGCGCTGGCGAACGACGTACCGATGGACCGCATCAGGGTGTTGAGGCTGTTCGCGGCGGCCGTCTCGGTGGCGGGCACGGCGCCCATGATGAGCGCGGGCATCGCGCCGTAGGCGAAGCCGACACCGGCGCCGATGACGCAGGAGACCAGGACGAGGTGCCAGACCTCGGACATCAGCACGATGTTGAGGCTGTATCCGGCGGCCACGATGACCGCGCCGATCATGAGGGTGATCTTCGGGCCCTTGGCCTTGGTGATGGCGGCGGAGACCGGCGCCATGGCCATCATCACCAGGCCCTGCGGGGCCAGCACCAGGCCGACGGTCAGCATGGACTTGCCGAGGCCGTAGCCGGTCTGCTCGGGGAGCTGGAGCAGCTGCGGCAGGACCAGGGACATCGCGAACATCGAGAAGCCGAAGGCCACCGAGGCGAGGTTGGTGAAGAGCACCTGACGGCGGGCGAGGGTGCGAAGGTCCACCAGCGGCTGGTCGGTGCGCAGCTCGTACGCGCCCCAGGCCAGCAGCACGACGACCGCCGTGGCGAACAGGCCGAGGGTGGTGCCGCTGCTCCAGCCCCACGTGGAGCCCTTGGAGACGGCCAGCAGCAGGGAGACCAGGGCGGTCGACAGGCCGATGGCACCGATCAGGTCGAAGCGGCCGCCGGCGCGCACCGTGGACTCGGGTACGAGGGTCAGGACGAGGGCGAAGGCGACGGCGCCGAGGGCGGCGGACGTCCAGAACAGGATGTGCCAGTTGTAGCGGTCGGCGATGAAGGCGGCGGTGGGCAGGCCGAGGGCGCCGCCCACTCCCAGCGAGGCGCTCATGAGCGCGATGGAGCTGGTGAGCCGCTCCTTGGGCAGGACGTCACGCATGATGCTGATGCCGAGCGGGACGACAGCGGCGGCCAGGCCTTGCAGAGTCCGTCCGATGATCATCGGGGCCAGGGAGTCGCTCAGCGCGCAGACGACCGAACCGGCCACCAGCAGGACGATGCTGACCAGGAGCAGGCGGCGCTTGCCGAACATGTCGCCGAGGCGGCCGACGACCGGCGTGGCGACGGAGGCGGCGAGCAGTGTGGCGGTGACCGCCCAGATGGTGTCCGACGCCGAGGCGTGCAGGAGCTTCGGCAGCTCCGGGACGATCGGGATCACCAGGGTCTGCATCAACGAGACGACGATTCCGGCGAGGGCCAGCACCGCCACCACGGCGTTCGACCGCGTTGAGCCTCCGGCGTCGGCGGGTCGGGCAAGGGTGTCGGACATGGCGGGCCTCCGGGGCAGGCAAGGTTGCTTGACTTACTCAAGCTTAACCACAATTGATTGACTTAAGCAAGCGAAGCCTTCCCAGGGGGTGGGTTCTGTTGCTGCGGGCCGGTGGGGGTCCCCTAAAAGATTGCGCAGTTCCCCGCGCCCCTTTTAGGGGCGCGGGGAACTGCGCGAGCAACCCCCACCCACCCGCACCCGAAGAACCGGGGCAGGCGGGGATCGCGGGGCGCAGCCCCGCGCCTCAGGGGCGCGGGGAACTGCGCGACCAGCCCCCACCCACCCGCACCCGAAGAACCCACCCACGGGGTCTGGGGCGGAGCCCCAGAGGGTCAGCTCAGGGTGTGGAGGGCCGTCGCGTCGTACGCGGCCAGTTCGTCGAAGCGTCCGTCGAGGACCTTCGCCGCCCACTCCGGGTCCTGGAGCAGGGCGCGGCCGACGGCGACCATGTCGAACTCGTCGCGCTCCAGGCTGTCCAGGAGGTCGTCGATGCTCTTGACCGGGGACCCCTCCCCCATGAAGCCCTTGATGAAGTCGCCGTCCAGCCCGACCGAGCCGACGGTGATGGTGGGCTTGCCGGTCAGCTTCTTCGTCCAGCCCGCGAGGTTGAGGTCGGAACCCTCGAACTCCGGCAGCCAGTAGCGGCGCGTCGAGGCGTGGAAGGCGTCCACCCCGGCCGCGGCGAGCGGCGCGAGGATCGCCTCCAGCTCCTCCGGCGTCTCGGCGAGCCGGGCACCGTACGCCTCCTGCTTCCACTGCGAGTAGCGGAAGATGATCGGGAAGTCGGGCGAGACGGCCGCGCGCACCGCGGCGACGATCTCGGCGGCGAACTTCGTACGGGCCACCAGGTCACCGCCGTAGGCGTCGGTGCGGCGGTTGGTGCCGGCCCACAGGAACTGGTCGAGGAGATAGCCGTGGGCGCCGTGGATCTCCACGCCGTCGAAGCCGATGCGCTCGGCGGCGGCCGCGGCCTCGGCGAACGCCGCGATGACGTCGTCCAGGTCGGTCTGGGTCATGGCCTTGCCGGTGGCCTCGGTGGCGCCGATGCGCAGGCCGGAGGGGCCGACCGCAGGGGCCTCGGCGAACGGCGGCTGGCCATCCTCGCGCACCATGCCGATGTGCCACAGCTGCGGCACGATCTTCCCGCCCGCCGCGTGCACGGCGTCGGCGACCTTCGCCCAGCCCGCGAGCTGCTCCTCGCCGTGGAAGCGCGGGATGCGGTCGCTCTGCCCGGCCGAGTCGTGGCCCACGTACGTGCCCTCGGTGACGATGAGGCCCACGCCCGCGGCGGCGCGGCGGGCGTAGTACGAGACCACGTCGTCGCCGGGGACACCGCCCGGCGAGAACGCCCGGGTCATCGGCGCCATCACGATCCGGTTGGGGACGGTCAGGCCGTTCAGGGTGACGGGGCGGGAAAGGATCTCGGCGGCGCGCGAGGCGGGGGCGGTGGCAGTCACGTACAGGGCTCCTCGGAGAGGTCCATCAGACATCGAGCAGACGGGGATTCGGATGTGTCGGGGATTCCGGACGGTATGTGCATGTGCATCGACCATCCGTGAACGTCAACCGCCTCGTCCACCGGGGCATTCCGCCGCCCCACCGCTCTCTTCTGTGACCCCGGACACGCCCGAGGGCGGCACCCCCTGGGAGTGGGGGTACCGCCCTCGGAACGTAAGGACAGAGATCAACCAGGGCCGTTGAGGCCGAGTCGATCAGAAGTCCATGTCACCGCCCGGCATGCCGCCCGGAGCGGCCGCGCCGGCCTTCTCGGGCTTGTCGGCGATGACGGCCTCGGTGGTGAGGAACAGCGCGGCGATGGAGGCGGCGTTCTGCAGGGCAGAGCGCGTCACCTTCGCCGGGTCGATGATGCCCTCGGCGATCATGTCCACGTACTCACCGGTGGCGGCGTTCAGGCCGTGACCGATGGGCAGGTTGCGGACCTTCTCGACGACGACGCCACCCTCGAGACCACCGTTGACGGCGATCTGCTTGAGCGGGGCCTCCAGGGCGAGACGCACGGCGTTGGCGCCGGTCGCCTCGTCACCCTCGAGCTCCAGCTTCTCGAAGACCGCGGAGGCCTGGATGAGGGCCACGCCACCACCGGCGACGATGCCCTCCTCGACGGCCGCCTTCGCGTTGCGAACGGCGTCCTCGATGCGGTGCTTGCGCTCCTTGAGCTCAACCTCGGTGGCGGCACCGGCCTTGATGACGGCCACGCCGCCGGCCAGCTTCGCCAGGCGCTCCTGGAGCTTCTCGCGGTCGTAGTCCGAGTCCGAGTTCTCGATCTCGGCACGGATCTGGTTGACGCGACCGGCAACCTGGTCCGCCGAGCCCGAGCCGTCGACGATCGTCGTCTCGTCCTTGGTGATGACGACCTTGCGGGCGCGGCCGAGCAGGTCGATGCCCGCGTTCTCCAGCTTGAGGCCGACCTCCTCGGAGATGACCTCGCCGCCCGTGAGGATGGCGATGTCGCCGAGCATGGCCTTGCGGCGGTCACCGAAGCCCGGGGCCTTGACGGCGACGGACTTGAAGGTGCCACGGATCTTGTTGACGACCAGGGTCGACAGGGCCTCGCCCTCGACGTCCTCGGCGATGATCAGCAGCGGCTTGCCGGACTGCATGACCTTCTCGAGAAGCGGCAGCAGGTCCTTGACGTTGCTGACCTTCGAGTTGGCGATCAGGATGTACGGGTCGTCGAGGACGGCCTCCATACGCTCCATGTCGGTGGCGAAGTACGCCGAGATGTAGCCCTTGTCGAAGCGCATACCCTCGGTGAGCTCCAGCTCCAGACCGAAGGTCTGGGACTCCTCGACGGTGATGACGCCTTCCTTGCCGACCTTGTCCATCGCCTCGGCGATGAGCTCGCCGATCTGGGTGTCGGCGGCGGAGATGGAGGCCGTGGAAGCGATCTGCTCCTTGGTCTCGACATCCTTCGCCTGCTCAAGCAGCGCACCGGAGACGGCCTCGACGGCCTTCTCGATACCGCGCTTGAGAGCCATCGGGTTGGCGCCGGCGGCTACGTTGCGCAGGCCCTCGCGGACGAGCGCCTGGGCGAGAACGGTCGCCGTGGTCGTACCGTCACCGGCGACGTCGTCCGTCTTCTTGGCGACTTCCTTGACCAGCTCGGCGCCGATCTTCTCGTACGGGTCCTCGAGCTCGATCTCCTTGGCGATGGAAACACCATCGTTGGTGATCGTGGGGGCGCCCCACTTCTTCTCGAGGACGACGTTCCGGCCCTTGGGGCCAAGGGTGACCTTGACGGCGTCGGCGAGCTGGTTCATCCCGCGCTCGAGACCGCGCCGTGCCTCCTCGTCGAACGCGATGATCTTGGCCATGTGAAGTGGTCCTCCCGGACGGGGTGGATTGCTCCGGATCGCGCCCGCGCCCGCGACGGACGGCCTGCAGCCCTTGTGGTTCCTTGCCCCACCGGCCTGCGGACCTCACTGGCCCGATCCAAGTTCTGTCACTCTCACTGGGAGAGTGCTAAGCCCAATGATTAGCACTCGACCCCTGCGAGTGCAAGCGCCTCTCACGAACGGGAGCGGGGCGCAGGACATGACCGGACACGCACGAGGGGCCCGCACCCCAGGTGGGATGCGGGCCCCTCGGCGTGAGTGCGTCGGTGGCCGATCGCGCCGGATCAGACGGCGAGCTTGACCATGTCCGCCTGCGGACCCTTCTGGCCCTGCGAGATCTCGAACTCCACTCGCTGACCCTCTTCAAGGGTGCGGTAGCCGTCCATCTGAATCGCGCTGTAGTGCACGAAGACGTCCGCACCACCGTCGACCGCGATGAAGCCGTACCCCTTCTCCGCGTTGAACCACTTGACGGTGCCCTGAGCCATGCCTAACTCCCCTATTACTGGCCCTTGCACAGATCCACACTTCGCGGATCCGGGTCAGACCTCACCCCCCAACGATTGGGGGTGTGCGCCGGAACGCGTCGACCGCGGCTGAATGTATCTGTCCAACTGCCGTCTGCAACAGGTCAATCGGACGAGAATTCTGGGCATCGCCGATCGGGAAAATGCGGAGGACTCGCGAAGATTCAGGGCAAGTCGGGCCCCGTATATGCCATAAAAGGCTCAAAAAGATGGGGCACTTTGGCTACTTCTTGTCGGGTGTCGCACAGGTACTCATATGCGTCCGGCATGTATAGCGAAGCGGGTTCCCCAACTGTACCCCGCTCAACCATGCAGAATTGCCCCCTCCGTTTCTCTCACGGAGAGGGCAATTCGATGAACACTGCGTATTCGGCGTTACCGAGGGTAGCGATCAGCCTCCGGCGACGGCCGGGATGATCGAGACGCCCGCACCGTCCGGCGTAGCCGTCTCCAGCCCCTGCTCGAACCGCACGTCGTCGTCGTTGACGTACACGTTGACGAAGCGGCGCAGCTTGCCCTGGTCGTCCAGCACGCGCGCGGCGATACCCGTGTGGTTCTTCTCCAGGTCGGCGATGACCTCGGCGAGAGTCCCACCCTCGGCACTCACCTCGGCCTTGCCGCCGGTGTAGGTGCGCAGGATGGTGGGGATGCGAACGTTGACGCTCATGCCTTGTGACCTCCGGTCAGGTGGAGCGCCCCCAAAGGGGCGCGGAGAACTGCGCGGCCAGCCCCCACCGGCCCGCAGAAGAAGAACAACGTCTTACGCGAGCCCAGCTTCCCGGAAAGACTCAAGGTTGGGCCGGATCGTCGCGGTGAGCCCCGTACCGGCCACCGCGTCCAGCGTCTTCAGACCATCGCCGGTGTTGAGGACGACGGTCGTGAGGGTCGGGTCGAGGAGACCATTCTCGATCAGCTTCTTCGCCACACCCACGGTCACCCCGCCGGCGGTCTCCGCGAAGATGCCCTCGGTCCGGGCGAGAAGCTTGATCGCGTCGACGACCTGCTCGTCGTTGACGTCCTCCACGGCCCCACCCGTCCGCCGCGCGATGTCGAGCACGTACGGCCCGTCCGCCGGGTTGCCGATGGCCAGGGACTTGGCGATGGTGTTCGGCTTCTGGGGGCGTACGACGTCGTGGCCGGCCTTGTAGGCGACGGACACCGGCGAGCAGCCCTCGGCCTGGGCGCCGAAGATCTTGTACGGCTTGTCCTCGACGAGTCCGAGCTTGATCAGCTCCTGGAGGCCCTTGTCGACCTTGGTGAGCTGGGAGCCGGAGGCGATCGGGATCACCAGCTGGTCGGGGAGCTGCCAGCCGAGCTGCTCGCAGATCTCGTACGCGAGGGTCTTGGAGCCCTCCGCGTAGTACGGCCGCAGGTTGACGTTGACGAAGCCCCAGCCCTCGCCGGCGGGGTCGCCGATCAGCTCGGAGCAGAAACGGTTCACGTCGTCGTAGTTGCCCTCGATGCCGACGAGCTCACCGCCGTAGATCGCGGCCATGACGATCTTGCCCTGCTCCAGGTCGTGCGGGATGAACACGCAGGAGCGGAAGCCGGCGCGGGCGGCGGCGGCACCCACCGCGCCGGCGAGGTTGCCGGTGGAGGAGCAGGAGAGGGTGGTGAAGTTGAAGGCGCGGGCGGCCTCGATGGCCTGGGCGACGACGCGGTCCTTGAAGGAGTGCGTCGGGTTGCCGGAGTCGTCCTTCACGAAGAGCTTGCCGGCGTCGACACCGAGCTCGCGCGCGAGGTTGTCGGCCTGGACGAGCTTGGTCCAGCCGGGGTTGATGTTCGGCTTCTCGGCGACGTCCGCGGGGACGGGCAGGAGGGGCGCGTAACGCCAGATGTTCGCGGGACCCGCTTCGATGCGCTTGCGGAGTTCTTCGGTTTCGTAGGCCGAGAAGTCGTACGCGATCTCCAGCGGGCCGAAACACTCCTCGCAGGCGAAGACCGGGCCGAGCGGGACGCGGTGACCGCACTCGCGGCAGGAAAGCGCGGCGGCCGGACCGAGGTCCACGGAGTTGGCCGAGTCGGCGGAGATTCCGGTGTTCGTGGTGCTTGCAACTGTCTGCGCAGCCATGGAGGCGAGGCCCTTTCTCCTCATCTTCCTCACGGCGCACTTCGCCGTGAGACGGATTTGGCACCTTCCCGAGCCGGGAGCCTCGCGACGACAACGTAGTCGTACGAGACCGGCTGGAGGGTTGCCGGGGCTTCATCGGGCCGTATCCCTCTGCCCCTCTGGATGAGCGGTATTTGATTGTTGAACTGTTGAACACAGTACGTGCTGATGATCCAGGACATGCGATGGTCATCCGCGTTGTTCAAGACTGTAACCGAAGGCCAGGACAGTTGAGATAGTCGTCCGAACCGCGAGATGGCTGCAATCGATCCGCCGCTTCCGCGGCGGGCACGCTGATGAGAGCGTGTGATCAGACAGTGAGGAGCCGCAGACTGTGCTGGAAGAAGTCGAGCGCTGGCTGAGCACACGCTCCTGGTCCGTTGCCGACCGCCCGCTCCACAAGCTCATGGCCGCCAAACGCACCTCGGGATCGACGGTCAGCGTAGTGCTGCCCGCCCTCAACGAGGAGGAGACGGTCGGCGAGATCGTCGCCGTCATCCGCCACGACCTGATGCAGCAGGTGCCCCTCGTCGACGAGATCGTCGTCGTCGACTCGGGCTCGACCGACCGCACCTCCGAGGTCGCCGCCGCCGCCGGCGCGCGAGTCGTGCACCGCGACGAGATCCTGCCGCGGATCCCGACCGTGCCCGGCAAGGGCGAGGTCCTGTGGCGGTCGCTGCTCGTGACGAGCGGGGACATCGTCTGCTTCATCGACGCGGACCTCAAGGAATTCTCGTCCGACTTCGTCTCCGGGATCGTGGGCCCGCTGCTCACCGACCCGGGCGTGGACCTGGTCAAGGCCATGTACGACAGACCGCTGGGCGGGGCGGCCGGCCAGGGCGGCAGGGTCACCGAACTCATGGCGCGCCCCCTGCTGAACATGCACTGGCCGCAGCTCGCGGGCTTCGTGCAGCCGCTCGGCGGCGAGTACGCGGCCCGCCGCTCCCTGCTCGAACAGCTGCCGTTCCCCGTCGGGTACGGCGTCGAGCTGGGCATGCTCGTCGACGCCCTGCACCTCGTGGGCCTGGACGCCCTCGCCCAGGTCGACGTCGGCGTCCGCAAACACCGCCACCAGGACGGTCAGGCGCTGGGCCGTATGTCCGCCGCGATCTACCGCACGGCCCAGCTGAGGCTGGCCCGCGGCCACATGATCCGCCCGTCCCTCACCCAGTTCGAACGCGGCAAGGAGGGTTTCGAGCCGCGCACGTACTCGGTGGACACGGAGGAACGCCCCCCGATGTCCGAAATCGCCGAGTACCGGAGACGAAAGGCCGCGTAGAGCGCCCCCGTAAGGGGCGCGGGGCTGTGACATCTGCGGCTCCGCCGCGCGGCGCGACCAGCCCCCACCGGCCCGCGGGTCGCATACGGCCGAAGTGAACGTTTGAGCGTTTAGGCGGGGGGCTAGATTTCGAGGCATGGCTTCAACGCAGGGCGAAAAAGCGCAGGGCGCCCACCGCATCCTGGTCGCGTCCAACCGCGGCCCGATCACCTACGAGGTCGACGAGAACGGCTCGCTGAAAGCCAAGCGTGGCGGCGGCGGGCTGGTCTCGGGCCTGTCCGCGATCGGCCCGGACGCGGGCGCCCTGTGGGTGTGCTCGGCACTCGGCGACGGTGACCGCGAGGCGGTGCGGCGCGGGGTGGGCGAGGAGGGCGTACGGATGCTCGACATCGACGCCACCGTGCACGCCGACGCGTACAACGGCATCGCGAACTCCGTGCTCTGGTTCGTCCACCACATGCTGTACCAGACCCCGCTGGAGCCGGTCTTCGACGCGGAGTTCCGGCGCCAGTGGGCGTCGTACGAGGCGTACAACCGGGCGTTCGCGGAGGCGCTGGCGGAGGACGCGGCTCAGGGTGCCGTGGCCGTCGTGCAGGACTACCACCTGACCCTCGTCCCCGGGATGCTGCGCGAGTTGCGCCCCGACCTGCGGATCGGGCACTTCTCGCACACTCCGTGGGCGCCGGTGGACTACTTCCGGATGCTGCCCGACGACATCTCCGAGCAGGTGCTGCGCGGGATGCTGGGCGCGGACCGGCTCGGGTTTCTCACCCGTCGCTGGGCGGACGCGTTCACCGCGTGCGCCGACGAGCTCGTCGGCGGGCTCGGCGACACCCGGGTCGGGGTGCACGGGCTCGGCGCGGACGCCGACTTCCTGCGGCGCCGCTCGAACGAGGCGGACGTCGCCGAGCGGATGGTGACACTGCGCGAACAGATCGGCGAGGGCCGGAAGACGATCGTCCGGGTCGACCGGACCGAGCTGTCGAAGAACATCGTGCGCGGGCTGCTGGCGTACCGGCAGCTGCTCGACGACCACCCGGAGTGGCGCGAGCGGGTCGTGCACGTCGCGTTCGCCTACCCGTCCCGCCAGGATCTCGCCGTCTACCGGGACTACACGGCCGAGGTGCAGCGGGTCGCGGACGACATCAACTCCCGTTACGGGACGCCGGGCTGGACCCCGGTGGTGCTGCACGTCAAGGACGACTTCGCGCGCTCGCTGGCCGCGTACCGGCTCGCCGACGTGGCCCTCGTCAACCCCATCCGGGACGGCATGAACCTCGTCGCCAAGGAGGTGCCGGTCGTCTCCGACGAGGGGTGCGCGCTGGTGC
Organism: Streptomyces sp. NBC_00775; assembly: GCF_036347135.1. NCBI lineage: Bacteria > Bacillati > Actinomycetota > Actinomycetes > Kitasatosporales > Streptomycetaceae > Streptomyces > Streptomyces sp. NBC_00775. The sequence goes on along the minus strand of NZ_CP108938.1, from coordinate 5,907,576 downwards.
TGTCGCGGGAGGCGGGGGCGTACGAGGAGCTCGGCGAGGACGCGATCGTCGTGAATCCGTACGACGTCATCGGCACCGCGCGGGCGCTGCACGAGGCGTTGTCGATGCCGCCGCACGAACGGGCCGAGCGCACCAAGCGGCTGGCCGCCGCGGCGACCGCTCTGCCGCCGGCCCAGTGGTTCCTGGAGCAGCTGCACGAGCTGGAGGCCTGAGCGGTCCCGTCAGTCCAGTTGAGCCGCGAGCGCGGACAGCAGTCGTACGACGCCGGGCGGGCCGTCCACCACCAGGTCGGCCCGGTCGGCGAGTTCGGCGACCTCGGAGCTGCCGCTGCAGACGAGGAGGCCGGGGATGCCGTCGGAGCGGAGCTTGTCGACGGCGGCGAAGGCGGGCAGGTCGCCCAGGTCGTCGCCGGCGTAGAGGACGGATTCGGCACCGATCTCGCGGACGTACTCCAGGAGGGCGACCCCCTTGTCCATGCCCGGCGGGCGCAACTCCAGGACCATCCGCCCCGGTTCGACGATCAGGCCGTGGCGGGTGGCCAGGTCGGTGAGGGGTTCGCGCAGGGCTTCGAAGGCGGCCTGGGGGTCGGACGCGCGGCGCGTGTGCACCGCCACGGCGCGGCCCTTCTCCTCGATCCAGGTGCCCTGCCAGGCGCCGACCCTGTCGAGGCATCCGGGCAACTCGGCGCGGACGGCGGCGACGCCGGGGTGCGGGGCGGGGGCGTTGACCGTGCCGCTCACGGCGTCCCAGCGTTCGGCTCCGTAGTGGCCGAGGACGACGAGGTGTTCCAGGCCCGGTACGCCCGCGAAGCCGCCGTGGCGGACCGCTACGCCGGCCGGGCGGCCGGTGATCACGGCGACGGAGGCGACCTTGGGGGCGAGGGTGGCGAGGGCGGGGACCGCGGCGGGGTGGGCTCGGGCCTGTTCCGGGTCGGGGACGATCGGGGCGAGCGTTCCGTCGAAGTCGAGTGCGATCACTGCCCTTGCGGGCCGCGCGAGGATGGCGTCGAGGCCGTCGCGTCCCGCGGGGGTCGCGGGGGTCGGCAAGGAGTCCGTGGATTCCGCATGGCTGCCCATGTGCCGACCCTATCGGCGCGGTCCCCTGCCGGGGGTGGTTCGTCGGGTGCGGGACGGTGGGGGCTGCTCGCGCAGTTCCCCGCGCCCCTGAAAAGCGGGGTCGTACGTCGGCTGCCAGACGGTGGGGGCTGCTCGCGCAGTTCCCCGCGCCCCTGAAAAGCGGGGTCGTACGTCGACTGCCGGACGGTGGGGGTTGCTCGCGCAGTTCCCCGCGCCCCTGAAAAGCGGGGTCGTACGTCGGCTGCCGGACGGTGGGGGTTGCTCGCGCAGTTCCCCGCGCCCCTGGAATGCGGGGCTGCGCCCCACGCCTTCCACGCCCGGCCCCCCGTTTTTCAGGGGCGCGGGGAACTGCGCAGTCTTTTAGGGGGGTCTGGGGGCGCAGCCCCCAGGAACGGATGGGACGGGTAGGGGCGGCGGGGGCGAGGAACCCCTCAGCGTTCTCCCCGGCGGGAGTCTCTGACCCTGCGGAGGCGGTTCACCGTTATCGGGTCGTGGGCGAGGGCCCTGGGGTCGTCGAGGAGGGCGTTGAGGAGCTGGTAGTAGCGGATGGGGGGCAGGCCGAGCTGCTCCCGGATCGCGCGCTCCTTGGCTCCCGGCCCAGGGAACCCGCGGCGCTCCATGGCAAGAATCCCCTGCTCCCGCGACGTGAGGTCCTCCATGGACAGCACCGTAACCCCCGCCACTGACAGCGTCAGCCCGCGCTGTCCGCCATGATCCCCTCGTTCTGGAGCGAGCCGAGGACCCCGGTCGGGCTGCCACCAGGGCTCACGGCCTTGGCCATCTGCTTCTTGATGTCGGCGCTGATCTTGGCCCAGGACGTCTTGCCGACGGGGTACAGCTCGGAGGAGGGGAGCTCGTCCAGGAACGGGACGAGGTCCTGGTCGTCCTGGTCGCCGGCCATCGTGTCGGACGCGGACGAGGTGACCGGCAGCAGGTCGTACTCGTGGGAGAAGGCGAGCACGTTCTTGTCGTTGTAGACGAAGTCGAGGAAGTCGCCGACCTGCTCGCCGTGGCCGTTCTTCTTGAAGGCCATCATCCAGTCGGCGACACCCATCGTGGCCTTGGTCCTGCCGTCGATGCCGGGCATCGGCACCATGCCGAACTTCACGCCCTTCTTCGCGGCCATCTGCATCAGCGTGGGGTGCCCGCTGAGCATCCCGACCTCGCCGCGCGCGAACGCCTCGAACGCGTCCGCACGGTTCAGCTTCGCGGGAGCGACGGGCCCGGTGAGCCCCTTGCCGACCAGTTCGTCCCTGAGCCAGGTGAACGTCTTGATGTTCTCCGGCGAGTCGATGGCGTACGCGCCGACGTCGTCGGTGTACCCGCCACCGCCGCTCAGCAGCCACTGCATCGTCTCGGCCTGCGCCTCCTCGGGCCCGAGCGGCAGCGCGTAGGGGAACTTCACGCCCTTGGCCTTGAGCACCTTGGCGTCGGCGGCGAGCTCGCTCCAGGTCTGCGGCGGGGTGAGGCCGGCCTCGGTGAAGAGTGTCTTGTTGTAGAAGAGCAGCCGCGTGGAGGACGCGAACGGCATGCCGTACTGGGTCTGGCTCCCGTCCGTGAGCTGCGGGACGAAGTTGGCCTCGACGGGTATGGAGAGCAGGTCGTCGACCTTGTAGAGCTGGCCTTTCGCCGCGTAGTCGGCGTACGCGCCGATCTGCGCCATGTCGGGCGCGTCGCCCGCCGCGACCATCTCCTTGACCTTGCGGTCGACGTCGGTCCAGGAGTAGACGCTGACCTCGACCTTGACCCCCGGGTGGTCCGCCTCGTACTCCTTGACCAGCTTGTCCCAGTACTTCTGGGAGCTGTTGGCCGAGGAGTCGCCGTAGTCGGCGGCCACCAGCTTGAGGGTCACCTCCGAGGAAGCGTCCGAGCTGCCGCAGCCCGCGAGTGTCGCCGTCATGCCCATGGCAAGCGCCACCGCGGTCAGTCCTGTCCTACGCCGCTGCACTGCTCTGTCTCCCAACCCCCGGCCAGCACGGGCCGGCCCCTGGCCGACCCCTGGCCGCATTTGCTTGTGCGTCCGTTGCATCCGTCTCGGCATGCGGATATAAGGTCTACACCACGTGAGTGGACTAGACCTCTCCTGGGGTAAGGGGCGACACTGTCCCCCGTGAGACATGTCATCGCCCTCGATGTGGGCGGCACCGGGATGAAGGCCGCCCTCGTGGGCGCCGACGGCGACCTGCTGCACCAGGCACGCCGGGCGACCGGCCGGGAGCGCGGTCCGCAGGCCGTCGTCGAGACGATCCTCGGCTTCGCCGCCGAGCTGCGCGCGTACGGCGCGGAGCACCTCGGCGGGCCCGCCGTCGCCGCCGGAGTCGCCGTCCCCGGCATCGTCGACGCCGCGCACGGCATCGCGGTGTACGCGGCCAACCTCGGCTGGCGCGACGTCCCGCTGCGCCGACTGCTCGGCGACCGGCTGGGCGGCGTACCCGTCGCGCTCGGGCACGACGTGCGCACGGGCGGGCTCGCGGAGGGCCGCATCGGCGCCGGGCAGGGGGCGGACCGGTTCCTGTTCGTCCCGCTCGGCACCGGAATCGCGGGCGCCATCGGCATCGACGGCGGCGTCGAGGAGGGCGCGCACGGCTTCGCGGGCGAGATCGGCCACATCGTCGTACGCCCCGGAGGGACCCCGTGTCCGTGCGGGCAGCACGGCTGTCTGGAGCGGTACGCGTCCGCGGCGGCCGTCAGCCAGGCCTGGGCGGAGGCGTCCGGCGATCCGGAGGCGGACGCGGCGGACTGCGCGAAGGCGGTCGACTCCGGGGACCCCCGCGCCGTACGGGTCTGGCAGGAGGCCGTCGACGCGCTCGCCGACGGGCTCGTCACCGCGCTCACTCTGCTGGACCCGCGCACCCTGATCATCGGTGGCGGCCTGGCGGAGGCCGGGGAGACGCTGTTCACACCGCTGCGGGCCGCCGTCGAGCGGCGCGTCACCTTCCAGAAGCTGCCGGCCATCGTCCCGGCGGCCCTCGGCGACACGGCCGGCTGCCTGGGCGCGGGACTGCTGGCCTGGGATCTACTCGAAACCGACGAAACCGCTGAAACCGACATCACCGACCGCTCGGAGGTAACCACCTGATGGCCCCTAGAAAGGTTCTCGCCGGCGCCCGGGTGGTCCTGCCCACCGGGATCGTGGACGGCGGCCGCGTGATCGTCGAGGGCACGCGGATCGCCGGGAGCGGTCCCGCCGACGCGGAGACCATCGACGTACGGGGCCACTGGCTGGTCCCCGGCTTCGTCGACCTCCACAACCACGGCGGTGGCGGCGCCTCCTTCACCTCCGGGACCGTCGAGGAAGTCCTCAAGGGCGTCCACACGCACCGGCTGCACGGCACCACGACGGTCGTCGCCTCCACCGTCACCGGCGACATGGACGGGCTCGCCCAGCGCGCCGGGCTGCTGTCCGAGCTGGCCGAGCAGGGCGACATCGCGGGCATCCACTTCGAGGGCCCCTTCATCTCGCCGTGCCGCAAGGGCGCGCACTCCGAGGAGCTGCTGCGCGACCCGGATCCGGCGGAGGTCCGCAAGCTGATCGACGCGGCGCGCGGCCGGGCCAAGATGGTCACGCTCGCCACCGAACTGCCGGGCGGCATCGCCTCCGTACGCCTGCTGGCCGAGCACGGGGTGATCGCGGCGATCGGGCACACCGACGCGACGTACGAGCAGACGAAGAAGGCCATCGACGCGGGCGCGACCGTGGCGACGCACCTGTTCAACGCGATGCCTGCGCTCGGCCACCGCACGCCCGGTCCGATCGCGGCCCTCCTGGAGGACGAGCGGGTCACGGTCGAGCTGATCAACGACGGCACGCATCTGCACCCCGCCTCCCTGGAGCTGGCGTTCCGTCACGCGGGTGCCGACCGAGTCGCGTTCATCACCGACGCCATGGACGCGGCGGGCTTCGGCGACGGCCGCTACATGCTCGGCCCGCTGGAGGTCGAGGTCGCGGACGGCGTCGCCCGCCTGGTGGAGGGCGGTTCGATCGCGGGCTCGACGCTCACGCTCGACCGGGCCTTCCAGCGCGCGGTGACGATCGACCGGCTGCCGGTCGAGGACGTCGTGGCGGCCCTCTCCGCCAACCCCGCCCGCCTGCTCGGCATGGACGACAAGGTGGGCTCCCTGGAGCCGGGCAAGGACGCCGACCTGGTGCTTCTCGACGCCGACTTCGGGGTCAAGGGCGTAATGCGCAGGGGCGAATGGGTGGTTGAGCCCCAACTGGGATGATTGACCCCTTGCCCGAGCAGGGCGAATGGCTACCGACGTACAACAATTGCCTGTTCAAGCACGGCGGTTGGCCCGCGGGACTGGGCCGACCGCCGTTGTCTTTGACATGATCGAGCCTCCGGACAACCGGTCGGCGCGTACCGCCGCATACCGAGCGTCCACTTGATGATTCTCTTCGGGGGAGGTCGGCCCAGGTGATCCTCACGGTCACACTGAACACCGCTCTCGACCTCACCTATCACGTACGGTCACTGCGGCCGCACACCTCGCACCGGGTGACCGAGGTGACCGAACGCCCGGGCGGCAAGGGCCTGAACGTGGCCCGGGTGCTCGCCGCCCTCGGCCACGAGGTGACGGTCACGGGCTTCACGGGCGGCGCGACGGGCCGCGCGGTGCAGGACCAACTCACCTACACGCCGGGGCTGGTGGACGCGCTGGTCCCGGTGACGGGATCGACGCGCCGCACGATAGCCGTCGTCGACACGGCGACCGGTGACACGACTCAGCTGAACGAGCCGGGACCGGCGATCACCCCGGCCGAGTGGTCGGCCTTCCAGGAGGCGTACGAGCATCTGCTGCGCTCCGCCTCGGCGGTGGCCCTCTGCGGCAGCCTGCCCCCGGGTGTACCGGTCGGCGCCTACGCCCAGCTCATACGGGCCGCCCGCGCGTCGGCGGTCCCGGTGCTGCTGGACACCAGCGGCGAACCGCTGCGCCGCGGGGTCGCGGCCCGCCCCGACATCGTGAAGCCGAACGCCGACGAACTCGCCGAACTCACCGGCTCCCACGACCCGTCGCAGGCCACCCGGGACGCCCGCCGGCGCGGCGCGCACACGGTCGTGGCCTCGCTGGGCGCGGAGGGCCTCCTCGCGGCGAACGCGGAAGGCCGCTGGCGGGCCACCCCGCCGCGCCACGTGCACGGCAATCCGACGGGAGCGGGCGACTCGGCGGTCGCCGGCCTGCTGTCGGGGCTGGTGGAGCACCTGCCGTGGCCGGAGCGCCTGGCCCGGGCCGTCGCCCTGTCCGCGGCGACCGTACTGGCGCCCGTGGCGGGCGAGTTCGACCGCGCGGCGTACGAGACGCTGCTGGACCAGATAGCGGTGACGGCCGACGCCACAGCGGCGTGACCGCCCTGGACAGCCAGGCCGCCGCTAGGCCCTGTCGGCCTAGTCCCCGACCTGGCCCTCCTTCAGGGACAGCTGGTCGAGCAGGACGTTGCAACTGTCGCCGTCCCCGCAGGAGATGGTGATCGTGTTGGTGCCCTTGTTGAGGGTGGGATACGCGTAGGTCTTCGTCCAGCCCTTCGCGAAGTCACCGTCGGCGGCGCCCGTGTAGTTCTTCATGCTCAGCTTGGAGCCGAAGACCTTGCCGTTGACGGTGAGGGTCATCGACTGGTCGTCACCGGCCGCGCTGTAGCGCGCGAAGAGCGTGTAGGCGCCGGCCTTGGGGATGTCGCTGACGTTCCAGGTGACGGAGGCACCCGTGGCGTTCAGACCCGTCACATAGACACCGCCGTCGGACAGGGCGCCCTCGACGTCCGACGCCGTGGACACACCGGTGCCCAGGTTCAGCGCCTTGGCGTCGACCGCCGGCAGTTCCGCGGAGGCACCGGAGCTCTTGGACGCCGACGCGCTCGGCGACGCGCTCTGTGCGGTCGAGGGGGTCGAGCTGACGTTGTCGCTGCTGTTGTCGTCGTCCGCGCCGCCGCCCAGCATGGCGACGCCGATGCCGATGGCGACCACGGCGACCACGGCGATCGCGCCGATGAGGAGGCCCTTGGTGTTGGGACCGCGCCCGCGCCCGCCGCCGTCACCGGGCAGCGGCTGCCGGCTGGTGGGCGCGCCGCCCATCGTCTCGGGGGCCGCGTAGTGCGCGTTCTGGCCGTACGCCTGCTGCTGCGGCACCTGGCCGTACTGCGCGGTCGGCGGCTGCTGGCCGTAGCCGGGCTGGGCCTGCTGGCCGTAGCCGGGCTGCTGTCCGTACTGGCGCTCGCCGACCGCCCGCACTCTGTTGACCGAGCCGGGGTAGCCGTAGCCGCCGCCTCCAGGGGGCGGGGTGGCTCCGTTGGCCTGACCATCGGCGTAGAGATAGCCGAACGGGTCGTCGTCCTCGGGCGTGCTCGCGCCGTTGTTGCCGGGCGTCATCCCTAGGTCTCCTCAGCGGGTGCGGTTCAGATGCGTCATACGGATGAAGGGCGAGCCTACCCGCTCTTGCTGAGTCAAACGGGGGGTCTTCACCGCATCAACGCACTGACCTGCTATTTATCCCGCACGCCGATGCTGTTTGGGACGAGACCGTTTCTCGATGTACATCCGTTCGTCAGCGGACTTCAGCACCTCGTCCGCCGTCATGCCGCAGTGTGCCCATCCGATGCCGAAGCTCGCGCCCACGCGGACGGCCCGTCCGTCGACCCGGATGGGCGGAATGATCGCGTTCCGCAGCCGTACGGCGAGGTCCTGGGCGTCGGCCCGGCCGAGCCCGTCGGCGAGCACCACGAACTCGTCGCCGCCGAGGCGGGCCACCGTGTCGCCGTCCCGGACGGCGTGGGTGAGCCGTCTCGCCACCTCGATGAGGACCGCGTCACCCGCGTTGTGCCCGAACCGGTCGTTGATCGACTTGAAGCCGTCGAGGTCGCAGAAGAGGACCGCGAGCCCCTTGGTGCCGTCGTCCGTCTCGCCCTCGGGCGCGATCGTGTGCACGTGGTGGTCGAAGGCGTCGTACGCCTCGGAGCTGGGCTGGAAGTCGAAGCCGTGGCCGTTGTTGTCGTACGCCGGGTGGCCGTTCCCGTCGTACCCGCCCTGGCCTCCCGGCAGCTCCGCGAACTGCCCGTGCCCGTACGCCGCGTCCAGCGAGGCGACCGCGCCGGGCGGCAGGGACTGCGGGCGCTGACAGAGGCGGGAGCTGAGCCGGGAGCGCAGCTCGGCGGAGTTCGGCAGGCCGGTGAGCGCGTCGTGCGAGGCGCGGTGGGCGAGCTGGAGCTCGCGCCGCTTGCGCTCCTCGATGTCCTCGACGTGGGTGAGCAGAAAACGGGGGCCGTCGGCGGCGTCCGCGACGACGGAGTTGCGCAGGTGCACCCAGACATAGCTGCCGTCGCGCCGCCCGAGCCGCAGCTCGGCCCGGCCGCCCTCGGCGGACGTTCTGAGCAGGGTGCCGATGTCCTCGGGGTGCACGAGGTCGGAGAAGGAGTAGCGGCGCATCGCGGAGGCGGGGCGGCCGAGGAGACGGCACAGGGCGTCGTTCGTCCGCAGTATGCGGCCGTGCTGGTCGCCGCCCATCTCGGCGATCGCCATGCCGCTCGGCGCGTACTCGAAGGCCTGGCGGAAGGACTCCTCGCTGGCGCGCAGGGCCTGCTGTTCGCGCTCAAGGCGGACGAGGGCGCGCTGCATATTGGCTCGTAGACGCGCGTTGCTGATCGCGATGGCGGCCTGGAACGCGTACATCTGGAGCGCCTCACGCCCCCACGCGCCCGGCCGCCGCCCGTTGCGCGGCCGGTCCACGGACAGGACGCCGATCAGCTCGCCGCAGCTGCCGCCGGAGACGCCCGGGGTGTGCATGGGCGCGAAGAGACGGTCGGAGGGGTGCCACTCGTCCTCGAAGCGGGGCGCAGGACCGTCGGTGTACCACTGCGGTACGTCGTCCTCGTCGAGGACCCAGCCCTCGGTGTGCGGTATGAACCGGAGGTCGCCCCAGGCCTCGCCCATGTTCAGCCGGCGGTCCCAGGAGGCGCGGGAGCCGACGCGGCCGGTGATGAGGGCCTCGGCGGCGGAGTTGCCGGCGAGCGCGGCGACGACGAGGTCGCCGTCCGGGCGTACGAGGTTGACACACGCCAGCTCGAAGCCGAGGCCGGTGACCACGCCGTCGGCGACGGTCTGCAGCGTGTCGGCCAGGCTGCGGGCGGTGTTCATGTCCGCCATCACGGTGTGCAGCTGCCGCAGGGTCGCAAGACGGACGTAGGGCTCCGACTCGGTCTCCATGCGCCCTCCCCTCGAGACCTCGCAGCAACTCCAGGGTTCTCTCGGCGTACTAGGTGGTACTAGTTGGTAGCTTCTTGCTCAGCTTCCCCGCCACTGAATCACAGCGCGCTGCCCACTCGGTACACAGGGTCAACAAAATATGGCTCCTGTGACTCAAGTCACAGCTGAAGATGAACAATTGAGTGAGGTTTCTGCATTTTCACCGTGCGTTTACTGAACGCATATTGCGGAGCTGTGCAGACACTGTGAGCAATTGTGTCCGTTGTCCAGGTGCGTTGCCGTCGGCATCTCGGTCGGTATCTCCGTCGGTGGTCCTAGGACCAGGCTCGGGCCGAGGTCCGATGTGCCACCCCGGGGGCGGACACTAGCGTTTCGGCGTGCTGAAGACTCCCCCTGCCGCTCCACCCACCCCGTCCGTGCATGCTGAGGGGGTGAGCAACGACGAGTTCCGCGCCGCCATGACCCGGCTGGCCGCGGGCGTGGTCCTGGTGACCGCACACGAGCCCGCGCTGGACCCGGACGGCCCCGGTGGCGAGGACGTCGGCATGACCGCGACGGCCTTCATGTCCGTCTCCCTGGACCCGCCCCTCGTCATGGTCAGCCTGCGCGAGGGCTCCCGCATGGACGACCTGCTCGACGAACAGCCCCTGTGGGCCGTCTCCGTGCTCTCCGAGAGCCAGCGCCACATCGCGGGCCGCTTCGCCATGAAGGGCCGCATCAGCGACCGGCTGCTCTTCGAGGACATCCCGTACGTCCGCGGCGAGGCGTCCGGGGCACTCCTGGTGGGCGGCGCCCTGGCCACCCTGGAGTGCAGTACCGAGCAGCGCGTGCGCGCGGGCGACCACACCCTGGTCATCGGCCGCGTCCTGACGGCCCAGGTGCCGAGCGCGGACGGGGGGCCGCTGATGTACTTCAAGGGCCGCTACCGGCAGTTGGGCTGATCCCTCGGGCCACTCGGTCACCGGTCGAGGACCGTGACGTCGAGCCCGGCCAGCCGTTCCGGGTCGTTGAGGATGTCGATCACGGCGATCCTCCCCCGTACGACGGTGAAGGCGAGGACGCTGACCGGGCGCCCGTCGGCGACCACCACGAAACCCGCCGCACCGTTGACGAGGGCGGGCCGTGCGATGCGGGCGAGATGCGCGAAGCTGCTCGCTCCCGAGGCCACGGCGATGGCACCGGCGGTCACACCGGCCTCCGAGCGGGCCACGACATCCGGGTCGAGCACCGCGACGAGCGCGTCGAAGTCACCGTCGCGCGCCGCCGCCAGGAACGCCTCGACGACCTCCCGCTGCTGGGCGAGGTCGGGATCCGGCGCGGGCGCCCCACCCTGGACCCGGCGCCGGGCCCTGCTGGCGAGCTGACGGGACGCCGCCGGCGTACGGCCCACGATGGGCGCGATCTCGTCGAACGGCACGGCGAACAGGTCGTGCAGCACGAAGGCGAGCCGCTCGGCGGGCGCGAGCTGCTCCAGTACGACGAGCAGGGCCAGCCCCACCGAGTCGGCGAGCAGCGCCTCCTGCTCCGGGTCGATCCCGCCGAAGGGGCTGATGACCGGCTCCGGCATCCGCACCCCCGGCTGCTCCTCCAAGGACTCCTCGCCCCGGGTCCGACGGGACCGCAGCAGGTCCAGACAGACCCGCCCCACGACGGTCGTCAGCCACCCCCCGAGGTTGTCGACCCGGGCGGCGTCGACCCGGCTGAGCTTGAGCCAGGCCTCCTGCACGGCGTCATCGGCCTCGGTGAGGGAGCCGAGCATGCGGTAGGCGACGGCGCGGAGATGGCTCCGATGCGATTCGAACCGCTCGGCGAGGAACTCGTGCTCGCCCTTGCCCGGGAATGCGCCGCCGTTCACGCCGTTCACGCCGTTCTCGCCGCTCACGTCACTCATGGGTAGACATCTCCTCGTCACGGTCCGTCCCGACAGTGGGTTGACGGATCGTGGGGAGTGGATGTGACAAGCGGGTCTGGGCCGTGTGTCGGGTGCGGGTGGGTGGGGGTTGCTCGCGCAGTTCCCCGCGCCCCTTAAAGGCACCCGGGGCGGGCCGGCGGTTTTTTAGGGGCGCGGGGAACTGCGCGACCAGCCCCCACCGGTCCGCAGCCGACGAACAACTCACGGGGTCGAAGGGGCAGAGCCCCTGGCTGAGCCCTCGCCTAACCCCAGTCCCGCCCGGAACGGCCCCGCTTGGTGTCCCCGCGCTGCTTCTTCTCGCGCAGCCGGCGTTCATTGATGCCCCGGGGGATACGGGTGGCCCGGCGCGGCCTGGGCGGCGGCGCGCTGGCCTCGGCGAGCAGGGAGGCGAGTCGTACGGCCGCGGTCTCCCTGTTGCGCCACTGCGACCGATGCTCGGACGCCCGCACGCTGATGACCCCGTCGACAAGCCGCCCGGCGAGCTTGGCGAGGGCGCGCTCCTTCCAGACGGGCGGCAGCGCCTCGGTCTTCGCGAGGTCGAACCGCAGCTCGACCTGGGAGTCGCTCGTGTTGACGTGCTGCCCGCCGGGCCCACTGGATCGCGAGAAACGCCACATGAGCTCGGCCTCGGGAAGGGAGACGGAGCCGCGAATGACGTAAGGACCGGACATGGGTCCATGGTCGCGTGTCTGTCCGGTCCACGTCACCCTCTTTTCCACCCAGAGCGCCTCCGTCAAGAAGGTAAAGAAAGTAAAGGGAGCTGGAACCTTCGGTGCCCCTCTTGGCGTTCCTAGTGGTAGCTGTAGCTTCGTGCCCGTACGAAGCCCATACGTACGGGCACAGTGTTCGTACGCAACGAGGGAAGGGACTCCCAACAATGGCTGTAAGCCTGTCCAAGGGTGGCAACGTCTCGCTCACCAAGGAGGCTCCGGGCCTGACCGCCGTCACCGTGGGCCTCGGCTGGGACGTCCGCAGCACCACGGGCACCGACTTCGACCTCGACGCCTCGGCCATCGCGGTCAACACCCAGGGCAAGGTCTACTCGGACGCCCACTTCGTCTTCTTCAACAACAAGCAGACCCCGGACCAGACCATCGTCCACACCGGCGACAACCGCACGGGCGAGGGCGCGGGCGACGACGAGGCGATCAACGTCAACCTGGCGGGCCTCCCCGCCGACATCGACAAGATCGTCTTCCCGGTCTCGATCTACGACGCCGAGACCCGCTCGCAGAACTTCGGCCAGGTCCGCAACGCCTACATCCGCATCCTCAACCAGGCCGGCGGCGCCGAGATCGCGCGCTACGACCTCTCCGAGGACGCGGCGACGGAGACCGCCATGGTCTTCGGCGAGCTCTACCGCAACGGCGCGGAGTGGAAGTTCCGCGCGGTCGGCCAGGGCTACGCGTCGGGCCTCGTGGGCATCGCCCAGGACTTCGGCGTGAGCGTCTGACAGCCGCACATATCCCGAGGAGCCCCCGGCCCAGGCCGGGGGCTCCTCGCGTGTCCGGGGACTCCGCCCGCCCGCGGACTCCTCACGCATAGGGAAAACCCCACGCCCCCGAGCGAACTACTGAAAACTTCAAGCACTACCCCTAGGCTCCCCACTCGGCACCCGCTCGGCCCACCCCCACGAGAAACGGAGCCCAGCCCCCATGTCACCTGCATCCGACTTATCCGACGGGCACTGTCGTAGCACTCCCCCCACCGTCCTGATGGACGACCACGCACTCGACGACTTCCTCACCGCGGCCGTCACCGAGTACCAGCTCATCACCCCCGAAGCCCCCCTCCCCTGCTTCGCGCTCCTCCTCGGCAACGCCGGCCGGGGCACCCTGCACATCCACCGCGTCGCCTTCGGCCGCAACGCCCGCACCTCGGACCCGGCGGCCCGCCGCGAGTTCAGCGAGACGATCGTGCCCCGCTTCGGACCGGCGTACGAGAACGAGCACCGGGCCTGGTGGATCGACTCCCGCGACCTCCTCAAGGCCTCCAAGGAAGCCGACGCCCTGGGCCTGGACCTCCTCGGCTCCATCCACATGCACCCCGACTGGCACCGCCTGGGCCCGCCGCAGGAGCGCCGGTTCGTCCTCAGCGAGCGCCCGACCCCCATGGACCACCACGTCTTCAGCCGCACGGCCTGGCCCATCAACGTCATCTGCTACCTGGAGCGCCGGGCCGACGTCTTCTACCACGCGCTGGCGGCCTGGGCCCCTCCCCCGGCCGACGCCCCCGAGGACATGCACTGCACCGAACTGCCCTTGCGCGTCCGGACCCGAACCACCGTGGGGGTGTGACCGCCGTGACGACCAGCGACACCCGGATGATCCACGCCCTCTGGGAGAACATGGCCCTCGGCTGGGCGGCGGGCGACGCCACCCGCTTCGCCTCGAACTTCTCCCCGGACTGCGACTTCACGACCGTACGAGGGGACAAGCCGCCCGGCCGGGCAGGCATAGCGGCGGGCCACGACCGTCTCTTCCGTACCCAGTACGCCTCAACACGCCTGGAAGCCCGGGTGGTTGCTGTCCGCCACCTGCGCCCGGACCTGGCGACGGTGGAGGCCGAGTCCACGATCCTCACCGCCGACGGCGCACCCCTGGCCACGACACACGCCCTGGCGGTGGTCGAGCGAACCGCCCCGGACGGCTGGCAGATCGTCGCGTTCCACAACATGATCCCAGCCACCCCGAAGGAGCCGGCCGCCGTGCAGGAATCCCCCGTACAGGAAACTCCCGTACCGGAGCCCACCGACGCCCGGTCGGCCCGCCCGAAACTCCGCCACCTCGCCATCGTCGCCCGCGACCCCGAGAAGCTGGCCGACTTCTACACCTCGGTCTTCGCCATGGAGCTCTTCCACCGAGACCCCGACGGAAGCTGCTTCCTCTCCGACGGCCATCTCTCCCTGGCCCTCATCAAGCACCAGCTGGACGGTGACACCCCGGTGGGCATGAACCACTTCGGCTTCCACATAGCGGATACGGCGGCCACGTCCGAGGCCCTCACCGAAGCGGGCACCCCCGAACCGGCCGAACGCTTCACCAACCGCCCCTTCGCCGAGTACCGGGCCATGGACCCGGAGGGCAACTGGTTCGACCTCTCGGAACACGGCTTCGGCGGCCCCCGCCCCACACCCACCGCAGACGACTCCTGACCCTCCCCGCCCCACCCAACCCCCTGCCCGTGCCCGCTTCCTCACCGCCCCGGGCACGGGCAGCGCGGACGGCCGAATGTCCGAACCCCCCAACTCTGGCCAAAGCGACGGAACTTGCGGTGTCATGCCTTCATGGGCAGCGGTTCCGGGTGGAGGCTACGAGCGTCGGGGCCACGAGCGTGGGGACCACGAGCGTTGAGGCACGTCCTCTCGCTCCCCGTCACGCGGTACGCGCTCGTGATCGCCGTGATCATCGGCGTATGTCTGTTTCTGCTGGGCCCGGCCGCCTGGCAGATCGCGGGCGACACAGTGCGCGACCTGCCGGCGCGGGAGCGGCCACGGGCCATCGACGACGTGCGCCGCACGCTGCTCGTCGCCGTGGGAGGCGCCGCCGGACTGACCGGGCTGGCCTACTCGGTCCGTACGTACTACCTGTCCCGCCGCGGTCAGGTGACCGACCGCTTCGCCAGGGCCACGACCGCGCTGTCCTCCGGGAGTCTCGTGGAGCGGCTGGGCGGGATCTTCGCACTGGAACATGTGATGCGGGAGTCACCGCGTGACCACGAGACCGTCGTCCAGATCCTGGCGGCGTTCGTCCGCAGCGAGTCCCCCGTCCGCCCCGGCAGGCCTCCTTCGCCGGTACGAGAGGACGTCGCCGCCGCCATGACCGTGCTGGCCCGCAGGCCCTTGCGGGACGAGAAGAACCCCATGGACCTGCGCCGCGCCGATCTCACCGGACTGGAGCTGCTGTCCGACCAGGACGGGCACGGTCCCCGGCTCTCACAGGCCGACCTGTGCGGCGCCCGGCTGACCGACGCGCGGATGCCCGGCGCCGACCTCAGGGGTGTCTGGCTGGGCGGCGCCGATCTCACCCGGGCCGATCTCCAGGGCGTGGATCTGTCCGAGGCCTGGCTGAGTGACGCGACCCTGCGGGAAACGAAGCTGCAGAAGGCGCGTCTTGCCGCGGCCAAGCTCGACGAGGCCACGCTGTACGACACCCACTTCACCGGGGCCGTACTGACCGGCTGCCGGATGGACCACGCGACACAGCACGGAGCCTGGTTCTCCGGCGCGGAACTGACCGGGGCCTGGCTCCAGGACGTCAACCTGTACAACAGCCAGGGGCTGACGACGGACCAGCTCCTGTCGGCGGCCTGTCTGGAACGTACGGCGCTTCCGCAAGGACTGCGGCGCGACCCCCGGCTGCTGGCCGGCTCCCCGGCCTGGCAGAGCGCGTCGTACCAGCATCTGCCCGACCATCCGTTTCCCTGGCCGGTCAGCCGAGCAGATCGCGGCGGAGCCGGGCCGCGTCGGAGAAGAGCACGGACCGGATTCCGAGGACCGCTGCGCCCTCGACATTGACCTGGCGGTCGTCCACGAAGACGACCTCGTCCGCGGTGGCCCCCAGGATCTCCAGCGCCGTCAGATAGGCGGCCGGATCGGGCTTCGCGGCACGGATCTCGCTGCTGCAGATCACCTGGTCGAACGGCTCCAGCCAGGCCAGCGCGCGCAGGGCGGCGCCCAGGGAGAGGGGGGCGTTGGACAGCACGGCCAGCCGCGTGCCCGCCGCCCTCATCTCCGCGACCACCCGCAGCGTCTCCTGGTTGGGGAACAGCCAGCTCTCGACGTCGAGTTCGTCCAGGGTAACGATCAGGGCCTCGGGCCAGTCGGCGTCGATCCGGGCCCCGACCCGCTTCCAGTAGTCCCCGCGGGAGAGGTCGCCGGCGTCGTACGCCTGGCGTTCGGCCCAGTAGGCCTCCCAGAAGGGCCCGAACTCGGCGTGCGCGACCGCGGCCATCCGCTGCCGCAGTTCCTCCGGCTGATGCAGGCCGAGCACACCGGCGAAGTCGCAGAGCAGCCAGCCGGGTCGGTGCGAAGCCGAAGCGTCCGCCATGGGTTCTCCTTCAGGTTCGGGCCGTCGGGATGTTCAGGTGTCCCCGATGCTGCCAGGCCAGCTTCAGACAGGCCCGTGCCGCGGGCAGGGTGGTCGGGTCGTTCGCGTAGCTCGCGACGGTTTCCTCGTCGAAGGGCAGTCCCTGATAAGGGCGTTTCCTGGGGCCGAAGAGGAAGTGGATCGTGCCCGGGAGACGGTCGTCCTCGTCCAGCAGCCGGCCGCCCGGGCCCTCAAGGTCGCCTTCTTGCACCGAGTTGAACATCTCCGCGAAAACCCGGTCGAAGAGCCGCTCGTCGAAGACGCACACCATGAGGATCTCGGGCTTCCACGTGAGCGGGTAGAGCCCGGTTCCCAGGTAGTGGCACTGGGCACCGCCCCCGCGCAGAGCCGACTCCACGGCGGCGTACTCCGGGTCGGACATGAAGTCGACCGGTGTGACGTGCTCCGTCGGATTGATCACGTCGGGGCGTCCGAGGATCTCCTCCATGTACTCCCGGATGATCGTGGACCGCACGTCGAGGTCGGCTCCTCCCACGGCGTGTCCCTCGGTGTCACCGCCGGAGGGCTGGAACTCGCCCGCCGGGACCACGTGGACGGTGCCACGGGCGGTGGCCACCGAGGTGCGCCGGTGCAGATAGAAGAACGAACGGCGCCGTGACGCACGGATGGTGAGCGTGTTGATGCCGGGCGTCGCACACCGGCCGGCGAAGTCGAAGGGCCCCCTAAGGGACTCACGGTAGGGGCCGATGATCGAGGCACCGCCGGACTCCGCATAGCGCTTGGCGGCCTCGTAACCGAGCGCCTCGCCCGTGTCGATCCAGTCGTAGTACGACCCCATGGTGAACTGGAGGGCGGTCGAACGGCCCGTCCGTTCCGAGGCCGTCGGATCAAGGCCGAGCAGGCGGAACGACGGAGCGTCGAAGAACATGGGCGGCTTCGCGAACTGGAGCACGGCGGCGGAGTACGTGGGGACGCGCATCCCCTCGACGGCCGGCCAGTAGGGCGCCAGCAGCCGCTTGGCCGCGTCGAAGGTGTCGGCGCGGGGCGCGGAGTAGTTCAGCTGAACCTGGTCCAGCGGGAGCGGTCTGCGCGGGATCCAGCCCCGGCGGGTGAGCAGCGGGAGACCGGGAACCGCGATGTCGCCGGACTGCTCCTCAAGAGACTTGGTGATGAGGGGGGCAACCAACTGGCTGACATACGCGTGCAGTTGCCTGAACCGAGCCTCGCGCCAATCGGACGTTCGTCGCCGTGTCATCGGAACCCCTGACAGGAGTCACCCTTCAGCCGGGAGGCAAGCGTGGCAGACACCCAGCCTCGATGCCATGCGCTCGACCGCATCCGCCCGAAGAGGCGCGATGGCCAGTCCCCCCGTCCCACCGTCGCCCCCGACAGCTTGCACCGCGCGCGTCTCACCCTCCTCCCTCTCGCCCTCGCCCGCCATCCCGACCCGGCCGACCCCGACCCGTGGATCGGCCTGCTGCTCGCCGAGTTGGATACATTCCGGCCGCCCGCATAGCGGAGCCGAGCGCACGGCTTTCGGATACGAACATGTAAAAAGTTGACCGCCCCCTGTCAAACAGGGGGTGTCAGGTGTCACCCTCTCCTCGCACTTCCCCTCAGGCCCCACCCTCATGCCCCACGCCTGTGAGTCCGTTGTGGCTCATCTGTGGCTTGTCTGAAGGAGTTCGAGTGAGACTGCACTCCCGTGCCGCGCACACCCCGCGCAAGACCGCACTGCGTGCCGCCGCCCTCGCCGCGTCCGCCGCGATGGTCGTGCTCGCCGTGCAGAACGGGTCGGCCACCGCCGCCCCGGAGCACACCAGCGGGGCGACCGCCCTGCCGCTGAGCGCGTCGGCCCGCGTGGCGGCCATCAAGTCGGCCCAGGCCGACGCCGTTTCGACCGCCGGGGAGCTCGGGCTCGGCGCCCAGGAGAAGCTCGTCGTCCGGGATGTCGTCAAGGACGCGAACGGCACCGTCCACACCCGCTACGAGCGGACGTACGCCGGACTGCCCGTCCTCGGCGGCGACCTGGTCACGCATGTGACGAAGAGCGGCCACCTCAAAGGCGTGGACAAGGCGGCCAAGGCCCGGATATCCGTCGCGTCCACCGCGGCCGCCGTATCCGCGTCCGCCGCGAAGAAGTCCGCCCTGAGCGCGGCAAGTTCCGAGAAGTCCGCCGCGAAGACCACCTCCACCACCACCCGCAAGATCGTCTGGGCCGTCCCGGCCAAGCCGGTCCTCGCGTACGAGTCCGTCGTCAAGGGCGTACAGAAGGACGGCACCCCGAGCGAGCTGCACGTCATCACCGACGCCGCCACCGGCAAGAAGCTGTACGGCTACGAGGCCATCGACACCGGCACGGGCACCAGCGAGTACAGCGGCACCGTCACCGTCGGCAGCACCGCCTCCACCTCCGGCGGCTACGACCTGACCGACGGAGGCCGCGGCGGCCACAAGACGTACGACCTCAACGGCGGTACGACCGGCACGGGCACCCTCTTCCACGACGCGGACGACAGCTGGGGCGACGGCACCCCCGCCAACCGCCAGACCGCGGCCGTCGACGCCGCCTACGGCGCCGCCGTGACCTGGGACTTCTACAAGTCCGCGTTCAACCGCAACGGCATCGCCGGCGACGGCAAGGCCGCCTACTCCCGCGTCCACTACGGCAGCGCGTACGTCAACGCCTTCTGGTCCGACAGCTGCTTCTGCATGACGTACGGCGACGGCATCAGCAACACCCACCCGCTGACCTCGCTCGACGTCGCCGGGCACGAGATGAGCCACGGCCTGACCGCCGCCACCGCCGGGCTGAAGTACACCCGCGAGTCCGGCGGTCTCAACGAGGCGACCTCCGATATCTTCGGCACCTCGGTCGAGTTCTACGCGAACAACTCCTCCGACGTGGGCGACTACCTCATCGGCGAGAAGATCGACATCAACGGCGACGGCACCCCGCTGCGCTACATGGACAAGCCCAGCAAGGACGGCGGCTCCGCCGACTACTGGTCCCGCACGGTCGGCCGCCTCGATGTGCACTACTCCTCGGGCGTCGCCAACCACTTCTTCTACCTGCTGAGCGAGGGCAGCGGCGCGAAGACCATCAACGGCGTCAGCTACAACTCGCCCACGTACAACGGCTCCACGGTCACCGGCATCGGCCGCGCCAAGGCCGACCAGATCTGGTACAAGGCCCTGACCACGTACTTCACGTCCTCCACGGACTACGCGGGCGCCCGCGTCGCCACCCTCAAGGCGGCGAGCGACCTGTACGGCGCGAGCAGCGCCGAGTACCAGGCCGTCGCCTCGGCCTGGACCGCGGTCAACGTGAACTAGCCGCTACGGCACACCCGTCACGACCAAGCCGGGCCACCCCTCCTCCTCACGGGTGGTCCGGCTTCCCCTCCCCGTACAGCCAGTCCTTCCAGATCTCCGCGAAGTCCTTGTCGGGCGCCTTCTTCTCGACGTACGCCGTGAAGTCGTCGGTGTCCGCGTTGCCGTGGCGGTGGGTGGCGGCCCAGCCCTGGATGATGTCGTAGAACGTGTCGTCGCCGACGGCCTGGCGGATCTTGTGGAGGACCATCGCACCGCGCTCGTAGACCGGGCTGTCGGAGATGTGCGCCGCGCTGGAGGGCTTCGCCGGGGGAAAGGCCCAAACGGCCTCATTGTCGGCGGGGTCGTCGTAATAGTCGCCCTTGTAGAGGGAGTTGAAGATCTCGTCGGCCGTGTCGCCGTCGTGGTCCTCCTGCCACAGCCACTCCGCGTACGTGGCGAAGCCCTCGTTGAGCCACATGTCCCGCCAGGACTCGGGCGTCACCGAGTCGCCGTACCACTGGTGGGCCAGTTCGTGGACGAGGGTCTCGGTGTCGGGGGCGCCGGGGAAGAAGGGCCGGGTCTGGCTCTCCAGGGCATAGCCCGCGTCGTCGCCGCGGTCCACGATCGCGCCGGTCGAGGAGAAGGGGTACGGGCCGAAGTTGTACTCCTCCCAGTCCATGATCTCGGGGATCTGGGCGAGCACCTTCTTGCTGGCCTTCACCTGCGTCGGGTCCACGGCGACGTACACCGGCAGCCCGTTCTTCGTAGTCGAGCGGGTGATGTCGTACTTGCCGATCGCAAGCGTCGCGACATAGCTCGCCATCGGTTCGGCGGCGTGCCAGTCAAAAGTCCGACGCCCCTTGGCGGTCGTCTCACTCATCAACTCACCATTGGAAACGGCCTTGAGCCCCTCCGGAACGGTGATCCTGATGTCGTACGACGCCTTGTCTGAGGGGTGGTGGTTGCCGGGGAACCACGCCATCGAACCCGTCGGCTCCCCCAGCCCCACCGCGCCGTCGGCCGTGCGCAGCCAGCCCTCCTCCGAGGTGTCCGGGTCGGTGATCGTCTCGGGCGGGCCCGAGTACCGGACCGTCGCCCGGAACGTCTCCCCCTTGTCGAGGTCGTCGTGCGGGCGCACGGTCAGCTCCTGGCCGTCCCGGTTCCACCGGGCCGCCTTGCCCTCGACGGTGACGCTCTCGACGTCCAGCCCCTTGAGATCGAGGTGGAAAGCACTGAGGTTCTGCGTGGCCCGAGCCGTGATCTCAGCCGTACCGTCGAGATGCTTGCGGCGCGGGTCGTACGACAGTGTCAGCCCGTAGTGACTGACGTCGTACCCCCCGTTGCCCATCTTCGGAAAGTACGGATCACGGACACCGGACGCGCCGGGTTTCCCGTGCACGCCCCCTCCACCGCACGCGGTCAGGACGACGGCGAGCGCCAGGGCAAAGGGGACGGTGGCGGAAGATCGGGGCACACCCATGATTCTACGAGGGCATGACACCATCACATACGTGCTCGACATCGGCTACGCCCTCTCCAACCGCTTCCCGGACCCGCCCCAGACGGACTACCGCCGGGCGGACGTCCACGCACTCCGCCACGACCTGTTCTGCGGCGACGTCTACCTCGCCGACACCAAGGCGGACCGGGAGCTGTCCACAGCCTGGGGATGGGTACCGGTTCTCGACTTCGCGTGGGCGCTGTGCGACATCGTGGAGCAACTCGACCAGGACCCGCGCGGCAGCCGCGCCTCCCGCCCCCAGCACGCGGAGCTCGACTTCACCGAATCCACCGACCGCATGCTCTTCGAGCGCCGCTTCGGCTGGGTGGACATCGAGGCCGACTGGATGCACCGCGACGAGGAACCGCTGACCTTCTCCCACTCCGAACTCCGCCGAGAGGCCCGCGACTTCCTCCACGACCTCCTCGCCGACCTCACCGACCTGCACGAGCCGCTCCGCGACAACCCGGCGATCTGGACACTGGAGGCCCGCTTCCCCAGACTCTCCTAGGACCGTCCGGAGGAGAGCGAAGCCAGAACAAGAACGCACACCCCCCACACACCGCCAGCCGCTGACAGCGCCAAGGCACCGGGTGCGGACGGGGGGACGCACACCCCCCACCGCCAACCGCCGACGGCGCCAAGGAACCGAGTACGGGGGGCGGAACGCACACCCCCACGCACCGGCGGCCGCTGACGGCGCCGAGGGGCCGGGTCGGGGGTGTCCGCCCGCAGCGGATGGCGCGTCAACGCCGCCCCCTTAAAACCCAACCGATTCCGCGCCAGACCGAGGACGGATACCCCCGACCCGGCCCTGCCCCACGCACCACACCGCGCGCCCCCACACCGCGCGCCCCCACAACGGCGGCGAAACCCGAATCAGCCCTCTCCGCCACCACCCTCCACCCGAATCCCCATAGACGCGGCCAACACCGGCGCCAGATCCAGCAGTTGCCCCGCACTGATCACCGCCCCCGCCAGCCGGTCCACCCCCCGCGCGACGTCCAGCTCCGCCGCCCCGCGCAGATCCACGTCCGTAAGCGTCGCCGACGTGAAGTCCGCCCCCTTGAGGACGCAGTCCACGAACTCGACACGCTCCAGGCGGGCACCCCCGAAGTCCGGCTCGACAAGGACACACCCCTCGAAGACGACGTCCTTGAGCCGGGCCTTGCGCAGGTTCAGATAGTCGATCTTGCCGCCGCGGACCAGGACACGCTCCAGCACGGAGCCGTGCAACTGCACCCCGCCCAGCCGGGCGTCCACCAGCTCGACATCACGCAGCGTCGACTCGGCGAGATCGGTGCCCACACCCCGTATGCCCGTCAGGACCGAGTCCAGGACGCGCGCATGGTGCAGCCGCGTCTCGTCCAGCGCGCACCCCGTCAGCGCGCAGTCCATGAAGCGGGCGCCCCCGCCGTCCTGCCCGACGAAGTCCACCTCCCGGAACTCCAGCCCGTCGTAATCCCCGTCCGGCTCCAGCCCGAACCCGTCGTACGACTCCAGCGCCGGCAGCCGCACCTCCGGCCGCCGCGCCGCCTTCACCCCAGCCCCGCCGACCCCACCGGCCCCACCGCCGCCGCCACCGCCCGCTCGCCTCACCATGCCCCCATCCTGCACGCCCCCACTGACAATCCCCCTGACCTGCAAAGACAAAAAGAATCCGGCCCCGATGTCACATTCCAGTGCCCTCAACCAGTCGTACTCACAGAAAGGCGACCCAACCCGAGGGAGACCCAGCCATGCACCACCTCACCGTCATCGGCGGCGGCTTCGCCGGCCTCACCGCAGCGATCACCGCCGCCGAAGCCGGTGCCAAGGTCACCGTGTACGAAGCCCACCACACCCTCGGCGGGCGGGCGCGGACCGCCGAAGGCCCGTACAAGACCAACGAAGGCCCCCACGCCCTCTACAGCGGCGGCCCGCACTGGACCTGGCTCAAGCAGCGGGACCTGATCGGACCGCTCGCCCCGGTCCCGCCCCTGGAAGCCGCCCGGCTGCGGCTGCACCACAAGGGCACCCTGCGCCGCACCCCGCCCTTCTCCATGCTCAAGCTGCTGCGCCGGACCTCCCAACAGGCCCCCGTGGACGCCGACTTCCTGACCTGGGCCACCGAACAGGCGGGAGAGGAAGGCGCCCGGGCCGCCGCGCACTACTCCGCCGTCGCCCTCTTCCACCACGACCCCGGTTCCCTCTCCGCGGCGTTCGTGCAGGAACGGCTGCGCCGCGCCACGAGGCTGCCCCCGGAGGCCCACTACCCGAGGGGCGGCTGGGCGAGTGTCATCGACCGGATGGCCGCCCGGGCATGGAATCTCGGCGTGCGCATGGAGACCCTGGCCCGGATCGACGCCCTCCCCGTCGACCGGGGTCCCGTCATCGTCGCCACCTCCCTCGCCTCCGCCCGCCGCCTCCTCAGGGACGACTCGCTGACCTGGACCAGCGGCCGCACCGCCCTCATCGACCTGGCGGTCCGCACCCGCCGCGGCGACGCGTTCGCCGTCTCCGACCTGGACGCGCCCGGCTGGATCGAGAGGTTCACCGCGCAGGACCGCACCCTCGCCCCGGCCGGGGAACAGCTCATCCAGGGCCAGATCCCGATCGCCCCGCACGAGTCCCGAGCCGCCGGCGCCGTCCGCGCCGAGCGCCTCCTCGACCTCGCCTTCGAGGGCTGGCGCGAGCGCGTCACCTGGCGGCGCGAGGCGGTCGCGGGCGGCCGTACGGGCGCGGTCGATCTGCCCGGCACCAGCTGGCGCGACCGGCCCTCCATCGACCGCGGCGACGGCGTCTATCTGGCGGGCGACCAGGTCGCCGCGCCCGGCGTGCTCTCGGAGGTCTCCTTCAACAGCGCGCTGGAAGCGGTCGCCCTGGCCTTCAGGATCCGCGAACGCCTTGACCTCAAGCATGCTTGAGGTTGAAAAGTGGACCTTCTACGAACCGTCGCGAACTTCCGCGAACCCCAGGGGAGCCCACCCATGCAAGCGATCCGCCTGCACGCCTTCGGCCCGGCCGAGAACCTCACGCACGAGAAGACCGAGGATCCCGAGCCGGGCCCCGGCCAGGTCCGTATCGCCGTGGCCGCGGCGGGCGTCCACCTCCTGGACGCGGCCCTGCGCGAAGGCATGCAGGGCCCGGCCCCCGCACCCACTTCGCTGCCGACGATCCCCGGCCGCGAGGTCGCCGGAACCGTCGAGTCCCTCGGCGAGGGCGTCGCCGCGCTCTGGCTCGGCAAACGCGTCGTCGCCCACCTCGGCTTCGCGCCCGGGGGCTACGCCGAACTGGCCGTCACCGATGTCGACCGCCTCCACGAGATCCCCGAGAACCTGGACTTCGCCCAGGCCGTCGCCATGATCGGAACAGGCCGTACGGCCATGGGGATCGTGCAGTTCGCCGAGCTCGGCCCCGGTTCCGTGGCCGTCGTCCTCGCCGCCGCGGGTGGCATCGGCACCCTGCTCGTGCAGTACGCGCGGCACGCGGGCGCCACCGTGATCGGCCTCGCCGGCGGCCCGGAGAAGGTGGCCCTGGTGCGCGAGAACGGCGCGGACCTGGCCGTCGACTACAAGGACACCACCTGGCCGGAACAGGTCCGCGCCCACCTCGGCCCACGCACGGCCACGGTCGTCTTCGACGGCGTCGGCGGCGATGTCGCCCGCGCGGCCGTCGGCCTCCTGGGCCCCGGCGGCCGACACCTCGTCTTCGGTTGGTCCGGCAAGGGCATCCAGGGCGGAGAGCCGCTGATCGTCGAGGGCGTCACCGAACAGGTGCTCGGCCCCGTGATGCTGCGGAAGGCGGGCGGCCCCAGTCCCGTACGCACCCTGGAACTGCGCGCCCTCGCCGAAGCGGCCGCCGGCCGCCTCACCCCGGCCGTGACCCGCTTCCCGCTCACCGAGGCCGCCGCCGCCCACCGGGCGCTGGAAACCCGAGGCACGATCGGAAAGGTGGTGCTGGAGCCATGACCAGCCATGGAACCGAAGGTGCGACAAGCCAGGGAGCCGAAGACCTGATACGCCAGGGAGCCGAAGACGCGATACGCCTCGGAACCGAAGATGCGATACATCCCGATTCATGGTCTTCTGACCACGTGAGCGTCACCCGAACAGGTGAACCCGGGGCTCCCGAAGGCGCCGACCCCCGCCGCTGGTGGGGTCTGGTGATCATCGCCCTCGCGCAGCTGATGGTCGTCCTGGACGCGACCATCGTGAACATCGCGCTCCCTTCCGCACAGCGCGATCTGGGCATGTCGGACGGCAACCGCCAGTGGGTGATCACGGCATACACGCTGGCCTTCGGCGGCCTCCTGCTGCTCGGCGGCCGGATCGCGGACCTGGTCGGCCGCAAGCGCACCTTCATCTTCGGTCTGATCGGCTTCGCCGCCGCTTCCGCGCTGGGCGGCGCGGCCACCAGCCCCGGCATGCTCTTCGGCGCCCGCGCGCTCCAGGGCGCGTTCGCCGCCGTACTGGCCCCCTCCGCGCTCAGCCTGCTGACCACCACGTTCACCGACCCGAAGGAGCGCGGAAAGGCCTTCGGCGTCTACGGCGCGCTGGCGGGCAGCGGTTCGGCCATCGGCTTCATCGCGGGCGGGCTGCTGACGGAGTACCTGAACTGGCGCTGGTGTCTGTACGTCAACATCCCCATCGCGATCATCGCGGTCTTCGGCGCGTCGGCACTGCTGCGCGCCCACCCGGGCCACAAGGATGTCCGGCTCGACGTACCCGGCGCGGCGCTGGGCTGCGGCGGACTCGTCGCGATCGTCTACGGGTTCAGCGAGGCCGAGCCGCGCGGCTGGACGGACCCGCTGGTCCTGGCCCTGCTCGGTGTGGGCGTCGTGCTGCTCACGATCTTCGTGTGGTGGCAGAACAGGGCCCCGAGCCCCCTCCTCCCCCTGCACATCGTCAAGGACCGCAACCGCGCGGGCTGCTTCCTGACGATGGCCCTCGCCGTCATGGGCATGTTCGGGATGTTCCTCTTCCTGACCTACTACCTCCAGGTCGTCCTCGGCTACTCGCCCGTGAAGACGGGCATGGCCTACCTGCCCCTGACGGCCGCGATCATCACCGGCTCGACGCAGATCTCGGCCCGGCTGATGAGCCGCGTGGCGCCCCGCATGCTGATGGTCCCCGGCATGGTCCTCGCGGCCTCCGGAATGCTGGTCTTCACCCAGCTCACGGCCCACTCCGCGTACGCGAGCCACATCCTGCCCGGCATGGTCCTGATGGGCCTCGGTATGGGCCTGACCTTCATGCCGGTCTTCGCCACCGCCACCGCCGGAGTCGCTCCGCAGGACGCCGGCGTCACCTCCGCGACCGTCAACACCTCGCAGCAGGTGGGAGGTTCGATCGGCACGTCCCTCCTGAACACCATCGCCACCACCAGCAGCGCGGCGTACATCGCCGCCCACCTCCACGACCCCGCCCAGCAGGCCCTGATCACGAAGGAGGGCATCGTCCACGGCTACACCGTCGCCATCTGGTGGGCCGTCGGCATCATGCTCCTGGCCGGCCTGGTCGCGGGCCTGATGGTCACGGCGAAGCCCCCCAAGCGCGCGCCCGCGGGCACACCCGTACCCGAGCCGGTGATCTGACCCCGGCGCCGGGGCCACCCGGCGCCGCAGCTGTCAGTGCCGCCCGGCCACCCGGTCCGCCACCCGGGCCAGTCGCGACGACTCCGCGCTGTGCGTGGTCAGTTCGCGGCGGTCGGCGGTGCGGTACGTCGCGTACATGCCGTGCACGCCGATCCAGCGGAAGGGCTCCGGCTCCCACTTGCGGACCTTGTGGTTGACCCACGGGAGGCCGGTCAGGTCCGTCGCGCCGGACTGGCCGGAGTCCTGCTGGACCAGGTCGCGGAGCGTGCGCGCGGCGAGGTTGGTGGTGGCGACGCCGGAGCCGACATAGCCGCCGGCCCAGCCGAGGCCCGTGGAGCGGTCCAGCGTCACCGTGGCGCACCAGTCGCGCGGCACGCCGAGGACACCCGACCAGGCGTGCGCCACCTCCACCCCGGTCAGGGACGGGAAGAAGCGCACCAGGATCTCGTACAGTGCCTCGATGGTCGCGTCCTGCGTACGGCCGTCGTTGTCGATGCGCGAGCCGAAGCGGTACGGGACCCCTCGGCCGCCGAGCGCGATGCGGTCGTCGGCGGTGCGCTGCGCGTACATGTACGCGTGCGCCATGTCGCCGAGCGTCTCGCGCCCCTCCCAGCCGATGGTCTCCCACTGCTCCGCGGTCAGCGGCTCGGTCGCGATCATCGACGAGTTCATGGGCAGCCAGGTGCGCTTCTGGCCCTTGAGGCCCGCGGTGAAGCCCTCCGTGCAGCGCAGGATGTACGGCGCGCGGACGGTCCCGTACGGCGTCACCGCGTGCTTCGGCCGGATCTCCGTGACCGGCGTCTGCTCGTGAATGGTCACGCCGAGCGCCTCGACGGCCGCGGCGAGCCCCTTGACGAGCTTCACCGGGTGCAGCCGCGCCCCGTGCGGAGTCCAGGTCGAGCCCACCGCGTCCGCGACCCGGATCCGCTCGGCGGTCTCCTTCGCGCCGTACAGCTCACGGTCCTTCTCGCCGTACGACAGCTCGTGCGCGTGGGAGTCCTTGAGCCGCGCCAACTGGGCGGGGGTGTACGCGACTTCGAGGACGCCGCCCTGATGGACATCGGCGTCGATACCCTCCTCGGCGGCGACCCGCACCACCTCGTCGACCGTCTCGTTCATCGCCTGCTGAAGACGGACGGCCGCCTCCTTGCCGTGCAGCTTCGCGTACCGGTCGCGCCCCGCGATCCCGTTGTACAGCCACCCGCCGTTCCGCCCCGAGGCCCCATAGCCGCAGAACTTCTGCTCCAGGACGGTGATACGGAGAAAGGGGGCCGCCTTCTTCAGGTAGTACGCGGTCCACAGTCCCGTGTAGCCGCCGCCGACGATGACGACGTCGGCGGACGCGTCACCGGGCAGGGGCTCCCGCGTCTCGGGAAGGCCGTCGTCCGCGTACCAGAAGGAGATGCCGCCATTGACCGTGCTGCTGCTCATGGCCGGGACGTTAACCCCTCGGAGCGGCCACTGTCTCCTTCGGATTCCATGCTTTTCCACGGCCTCTGACCAGCGGATAGCACGCCAGACCGATCACCACCGAGATGAAATGCCCGAAATCGGTGAAGGTGGGGCTGGAGAACATCGGCAGCCCGTAGACGGCGAGAACCACCGCCAGATACGGATACCGCCAGGGCGCCGCGATCCGGTACGTCAGGATCGCGATCACCCCCGCCAGCGCGTAACTCACCCCGACGTCCAGAGTGTTGACCGCCGAGTGCGGAGCCACCCCGTGCCGGATCGCGAGCAGCAGCGCCCCCTCACTGATCAGCGTCGCCAGGACATGCGCGGCCACACAGACGGCCAGCCACCGCGCGGTACCCAGCCAGCGCTCCGCCGGCGCATGGAAAACGCTGTACAGCACGGCATACGGCAACCAGTGCCCGCCATCGATCCACATCGCACTGGAGATCAGCACCCGCACCGGATTGTTCGACAGCTCATGGATGTTGGTGGACCGCTGCCGCAGGAACTGCTCCTCGAACTCCGGCGACATCTGGTGCACAGCCACCGTGGTGACGAAGAGGATCCCCAGCCAGACGTACGTACCGGGGGCACCGCGCATGTACGTCCACACCCTGTGGAAGCCCCGGCTAATTCGCATGACTCGATTCCCGCACGCCCTTAGTGTCCCGCACGTGATCGACATTCCGGATGAGCTGGCGGCCACACAGTTCAAGTACAACGGGGCGGCGGGACGGGACTTCATCGCCGGGCTGCCGGCGCTGGCGGCGGAGTTCCTGGAGCGGTGGGGGCTGCGGATCGAAGGGCCCTCGATGTACGGCATGTGCGCGCTCGTGCTTCCCGTGGTCCGGTCCGACGGGAGCCGCGCCGCGCTCAAGCTCCAGTTCCCGGACGAGGAGTGCGCCGGAGAACCGGTCGCCCTGAGGGAGTGGGACGGCGACGGGGCCGTACGGCTGCTGGAGTACGACGACGACACGGGCACCCTGCTGCTCGAACGGCTGGACGCCGCGCGGATGCTGACGTACCTGCCGGACTCGCGGGAGGCGGCCCTGGTCATCGCACGGCTGCTGGCCCGGCTGACGGCGGCACCGGCCCCCGAGGGACTGCGACGGCTCGGCGACCTCACGGCGGCGATGCTGGACCGGGTCCCCCGGGCCCTGCGGCGCATCCCCGACCCCTCGGACCGCCGGCTGATCGAGGACTGCGCGGCGGCCGTACGCGAGGTGGCGGCCGAACCCGGCGACCGCCTCCTGCACTGGGACCTCCACTACGACAACGTCCTCGCCGCAGACCGCGAGCCCTGGCTCGCCATCGATCCCAAACCCCTGGCGGGCGACCCCGGTTTCGAACTCTTCCCCGCCCTGGACAACCGCTTCGACGCCGACGAGATCCACTGGCGCTTCGACGCGATGACAGACGTACTGGGCCTCGACCGGCAGCGGGCCCGCGCCTGGACCCTCGGCCGCGTCCTGCAGAACTCCCTCTGGGAGATCGAGGACGGCCGCCCCCTGGTCCCGGACCACCTCGAAATCGGGCGGCGCCTGCGCGACACCCACAGCTAGCCTCCCCCCATGATTCGCACCGCGACCCCCGACGACATCCCCGTCATCCACGCCCTGGTCCGTGAACTGGCCGAATACGAGAAGGCCCTGGAGGAGGCGAAGGCGACCCCGGAGCAACTGCGCGAGGCGCTCTTCGGCGCGCACCCAGCCGCGTACGCGCACATCGCGGTGGACGACACGACGGGCGAGCCGGCCGGCTTCGCCCTGTGGTTCCTGAACTTCTCTACCTGGCGCGGCGTCCATGGCATCTACCTGGAGGACCTGTACGTACGCCCCGAGGCCCGCGGCGCCGGCCACGGCAAGGCGCTGCTGACGGAGCTGGCCCGGATCTGCGTGGAGCGCGGATACCAGCGCCTGGAGTGGTCCGTCCTGAACTGGAACCGCCCGTCGATCGACTTCTACGAGTCGCTGGGCGCGCGGGCGCAGGACGAGTGGACGGTGTACCGGCTCACGGACGGGGCACTGGCCGCCCTCGGCGCGACCCCCTGAGGAGCGGGAACCCATCAGCTTCGTTTAATTAAAGACGCTTTCGTGAATACTTCCTTCGAATTACGCGCTCACTCTTTTGCCTCACATCTGAAGGAGGGGAGCAGCGTTAGCGGAATATGACGAAAGCAACCCCTCTTGGCCTAGCCCTCTCCGGAACGACGGCGAGGAGGGTGGTCGCGTCCCGTGCCGTGACAGTCGGGCGATACACCTACACGCCTGCCGCCGCGTACTCATCCCCTGACGCCTGCAGCACTTTGCACGGAGATGGCGCACGGGTCGAACTGCGGGTCACCGAGTCGCTGTTCGGTGATTTCCTGAAGGCGCTGGACGTAGTTCAGGAGGAACTCAGCCAGCGGTGGAACGACCAGGCGCGCTCCGGCCACTGCGCGACCCTCGCGTGACGGGGCGGAATTTCCATGAATAACGAATATACAGATCTCCCCTTCGCCCGATATGAAAAACATCCCGAATACCCCATCGGGACAAGTACGGGCCGGCACAGCAATTCTGTCGACGCCCTGTACGAACAGGGCTGGGACCCGGTCGAGGAACTCACCTACCTCCTACAGGATGCCGCGACGGCGGAGCATGAGGCCACCGTGCCGCCACCTCGCGGCGAGCCGTCGTGCGGCGACGGCTTCGCCAGTGACTCGATGGACAACCTGGTACAGATCACTGCCGAGTTGCCGCCCCTCCGGCGTTCCTCGACCGGACATCGGAAGGTGCGGGTCCGCAAACCCCGCTTCACATGGCTGCAGACCGTCAGCTTCGTGATCGCCGCATTCGCTGCCGTCATCGTTTCGATGGTGAGCGTCTTCGGTGGCATGGTGGCCTACACGCCTCTGCGGCACATCGCGTCCGCTACGCAGAGCGGCACGGGCCCCTGGTGGCCTCTCCTGGTCTACGGCCCCTGGATGGTGGCCTCGCTCTCCATCCTGCGAGCCGCCCTGCACCAACACCGGGCTGTGCACTCGTGGTACGTAGTTCTGCTGTTTTCCTCCGTCGCCATGGTGTTTTGCGTGGCCGACGCCGACAGGACCTTCATCGGTGTAGCCGCAGGCGTCGTACCGGCCCTCGCGTCCCTGACCTGCTTCCAGCAATTGGTCCGTCAGATCACGCTGACCCGACCGCCTCGCCAGAGCGTGTCCCGCCATCGGCAGCGCTCCGTCCACACATCTCCGGAGCGCCTCGGAAACAAGAATGATTCCGTCACACGAAAACCGCCTCGCGCTTGATTCGACGCGACCGCCTTCCCGACCATTTTTTCTTGATGAACCCCTGGAATATCCCCCTCCAGGGGATGGTGGGATCTCCGCGTTCGAAATCTGGCGCCAGCCTGCGTCAAGCACACTCATCTCGGCCTGATCGGCACCACAGGAAGTCGCCGGAGCGAAGGAGGCGCACAACGTGCCGCGCACGGCCCTCTGGCCGTTGGACGAGACCCCGAACCGTCATGGAGATCCTGGGGCCCCCGCAGATCGCGGGGGCGTGTCCAGGTAGTTCATGGAGCCTCCTGTCGGATTCGAACCGACGACCTACGCATTACAAGTGCGTTGCTCTGGCCGGACTGAGCTAAGGAGGCCTGCACACGCGCGCGTGGTGCACCCGCCGCATACGTGCCCGAGCAGTGTACCCACGTCACAGCGGGCCCCTGTCGAAAATTTCCGCGAAGTTCACAGGGCCTCGGGTACTGACAGACCGAGTGAACGGCAGGTACCGTCCTGACCCAGTTCACTCTTGTGGACTACACCACGCATCACCGCTGGGGAACCTTCCGTAGCGGATCACCACCTTTACTCGGATCGTCCGGCACGTTCCTGCCGGTGAAGGGGGCCCCTCACCATGGCCACTGTTTCGTTCGACAAGGCGACCCGGATATACCCGGGCACCGAGAAGCCCGCCGTCGATGCTCTGGAGATCGACATCGAGGACGGCGAGTTCCTCGTCCTCGTCGGTCCCTCCGGCTGCGGCAAGTCCACCTCGCTCCGCATGCTCGCGGGGCTCGAGGACGTGAACGCCGGCGCCATCCGCATCGGTGACCGCGACGTCACGCATCTGCCGCCCAAGGACCGGGACATCGCCATGGTGTTCCAGAACTACGCGCTCTACCCGCACATGACGGTCGCCGACAACATGGGCTTCGCGCTCAAGATCGCCGGCGTCAACAAGGCCGAGATCCGCCAGAAGGTCGAGGACGCGGCGAAGATCCTCGACCTCACCGACTACCTGGGCCGCAAGCCGAAGGCCCTGTCCGGCGGTCAGCGCCAGCGTGTCGCCATGGGTCGCGCCATCGTGCGTGAGCCCCAGGTGTTCCTCATGGACGAGCCGCTGTCGAACCTCGACGCCAAGCTCCGTGTCTCCACCCGTACGCAGATCGCCTCGCTGCAGCGCCGCCTCGGCATCACCACCGTGTACGTCACCCACGACCAGGTCGAGGCCATGACCATGGGCGACCGTGTGGCCGTACTCAAGGACGGTCTGCTCCAGCAGGTCGACTCGCCGCGCAACATGTACGACCGCCCCAAGAACCTCTTCGTGGCCGGCTTCATCGGCTCCCCGGCCATGAACCTGATCGAGGTCCCGATCACCGACGGCGGCGTGAAGTTCGGCAACTCGGTCGTCCCGGTCAACCGTGAGGCGCTCAAGGCCGCCGCCGACAAGGGCGACCGCACGGTCACCGTCGGCGTCCGTCCCGAGCACTTCGACATCGTCGAGCACAACGGCGAGGCGGCCAAGTCGCTGTCGAAGGACACCGAGGACGCCCCGGCCGGTCTCGCGGTCTCCGTGAACGTCGTCGAGGAGCTCGGCGCCGACGGCTACGTCTACGGCTCCGCCAAGGTCGGCGACGAGCTCAAGGACCTCGTCGTCCGCGTCAGCGGCCGCGCGGTCCCGGACAAGGGCGCCACGCTGCACGTCGTGCCGCGTCCGGGCGAGATCCACGTGTTCTCGACCTCCACGGGCGAGCGCCTCTCCGACTGAGGCCCCGGGCGCCCGGGGCGCCCGAGCCAATCGGTGGGGTTCGACACCCCGTAAGGGTGGAATTCACCCAAGTTGACGAAGAGGGCCCCGCAGCCTGCTGCGGGGCCCTCTTCGTTGTCGACAAATACCCCGGCAAGCCGGTCATTTCGATACGTGTACGTCAACGCGCTACCCCACAAAAACCGTTCCCGTATCCCCCGAACTGATTACTAAATGTCGCCAAATCATCACCCCGCGCTACCCTCACTCGCGTGAAGCACTCCACCACTAACCAACAGACCCGGCGTGGCCGCGGCCCCGCCCGCCGGGTCGGCCGCACCCTCGCCTTCGTTCTGCCTGTCGTCCTGGTGCTCTCCGGGACCCTCGCGGTCACCCGAGTCAACTGGTCGGGGAACCCCTCGAACTCGGTGCTCACCGCGTCCGAAGCGACCTCGTCGGATGTCTCCACCCGAGCCGTCTCCCGGGCCCCCCAGGACGTCCTGCGCGACAAGCTCCTGCTGGAGCTCCAGGAGAAGAACCCGGGCGTCGCGCTCACCCACCTCCAGGAGGCGGTGAACGGGCGCCCCTCGCTCGCGAAGCACTGCGTCTCCATCGCCCGGGCCCTGGGCCGCGCCGCGGTCCGCGCGTACGGCCCCACGCGCGCCCAGTCCTTCGCACGCCCCGTCTGTGACACGTCCTTCGCCTCGGGGGTCGCGGCCACGCACTTCTGAGCCGCTTACCTCCCACCGCCACAAAAGGGCTGATTCCGGTCCGTCAGGTAACGGCTGATTAAGGAACGGTTGCCGCCAGAAGCCGCGAGCGGGGCGCCACGTACAGTTCGGTCATGACCGATCCGAACGCCGCGTCGCGCCCCGTTCAAGCCGTTGTGCTGGCCGGTGGCCAGGGCTCCCGGCTGCGCCCGTACACCGACGACCGGCCCAAGCCGATGGTCGAGATCCCCGGCACCGGGACCCCGATCATCGGCCACCAGTTGACCTGGCTCGCCGAAGAGGGCGTGACCGACGTCGTCGTCTCCTGCGGCCACCTCGCCGAGGTCCTGCAGAAGTGGCTGGACTCCGCCGACCTCCCCGTCAACGTCACGACGGTCGTCGAGACGGAGCCCCTCGGCCGCGGCGGCGGCCTCAAGTACGCCGCCGCGCACCTCCCGCACCCGGACCAGCCCTGGTACGCGACGAACGGCGACATCTGGACCCGTTTCTCGCTGCGCGACATGGCGGACTTCCACACCGAGCGCGACGCCGTGGCGACCCTCGCCCTCGCCCGTCCCCGCATCCCGTGGGGCGCCGTCGAGACGGACGACTTCGGGCGCGTGACGGACTTCATCGAGTCCCCGCCGACCACGTACGAGATCAACGCGGGCGTCTACGTCTTCTCCGCCGAGTTCGCCGACCTGCTCCCCGAGCGCGGCGACCACGAGCGCACCACGTTCCCGCACCTGGCCCGCGAGCGCCGCCTGGCCGGCTTCTCGCTCCCGCAGGGCGCGTACTGGCGCGCCATCGACACGGCGAAGGACCTCACGGAGGCGGCGAAGGAACTGGCGGCGCTGGGCCGCTGAGGCCGCGTCCCTTGGGGTTGATTGTTTGGCTGCGGGTGGGTGGGGGCTGGTGCAAAAGATTGCGCAGTTCCCCGCGCCCCTAAAAGGGGCGCGGGGAACTGCGCAATCGTCCGTCTAGCGGGGGTCACCCGAGAAGACCACCCACAAGCCCCGGCTGCCCCGTGGACCCACCGGTACCGCCGCTCGGAGACCCACCGGTGGAGCCGCCACTCGACGTACCCCCACCGGACGTCGGCCCCGCACTGGTACTCGGCGCCTGATTCACCGGCGACGACTGCTGAGGCGGAGCCTGCCCGCTGCCCTGCGTCTGGCTGGGCCCACTGCTGACCGTGCCGGTCTCATGGACCGCCCCCGGCGTGGTGGCCGCCCCTGACGGCGACGAGGAGCTGCCCTGGGTGGGCGACTCGGAGGCCGACGGCGTGGCCTTGTGCTGCCGCTTGCCGGGCGTCTCGGGAAGCGGGGACCCGGGCAGTTCGTTGCGCGGAGCCTCGCCGGGCCCCGGCACGACGATTCGGTCGGCGTCGCGGACGGCGCCGCCGAGGAGCGAGCCGATGAGCAGGGTGAGGCCGACGGCGACGGTCGTGACGAGCGCGCCGCGGCGCAGCACTCGGTGCCGCAGTTCCCAGATGTCGGCGCGCGGCCCGAGGTTCCGCCAGGCCTCGCTCGCGAGGCGTCCGTCGACGGAGTAGACGGGGGCGCCCGCGATGATCAGCGGGGACCAGGCGGCGAGGTAGATGATGTCCGGCGCGTCGTACACGGGCACCGTCTTCCAGCTGACGGTCACGATGAGCGCCGCCGACAGCATCGCGCCGACGACGGCGGCGACCCGCTGCCACAGCCCGAGCACCGTGAGGACGCCCACGATGACCTGGAGGAAGGCGATGACGAGCCCGGAGCCGACGGGGTGCTGGAGCGCGAACTGCCGCAGCGGCTCGGCGACTTCCCAGGGGTGCAGCGTGTTCAGCCACTTCACCATGGAGCCGCGCTTGCCGCCGTCGAAGTAGACGGGGTCGCAGAGCTTGCCCATGCCGGCGTAGATGGAGATGAACCCGAGGAAGACGCGCAGCGGGAGCAGCACCACGCCGAGGTTCATACGGCGGCCGGGGTAGTACGCGTGCCGGACGGGGTCGGCGCCGTGCCGCTTGGCCCGTGCGTCGCGCTCGTCGCCGTCGTCGCCGTCGTCGCCCTCGTACGCGTACGCGTCGTCCTCGAACTCGCCGCCCGCGTACCGGGGTTCGTCGTAGGCGCTGTCCACGGTGCGCATGTGCGGCAGCAGCCGGGGCTCGCCGGAGTCGTGACTGCGCTGGCTGCCGACGAGGGGCGTCTCGACCGTCTCGACGGTCAGATCGCGGTCGTAGCCGCCGTGTTCGTCGATGCGCGGGATGACCTGGGTCGCGCCGGCGTCGCCCGCCGGGTCGGCGGAGCCGTGGCGCAGGCTCGTGCTCCGCACGGCCTGGAGCAGCCGGTGGGCGCCGGTGTCGTCCGGCGCGGACTTCCCGCTCCAGACGACGGGGGCGCGGCGGCGGGCCCCGGCGGCCGGACCGGCCGCGCCCGCTCTGCCCGCCGTACCGACGACGGGGATCCGCGCGGTGTCGTCGCCGGCACTCAAGTGCCGTGCGACACGCGGGGATTGGCTCCGCGACGCGACTCCTAGCTGCACGCGGAAGCTCGCATGATTGACGATGACCTGCGCCGGATCGCTCGGCACCTTCACCATGCTCAGCGCGGGAGCGTCGTCGAATCCCGACGAGCGGTCCCCCGTGGGTGTGCGGGGTGTTCTGGTGTCCACACTCATCTAACCGAGTGATGTGTGTTTAGGACACTGCTTTGACCGCGCCGATCTGTCCGGACCGCGTCAAGGTCATCCCGAACATCCCGATTACCCCACGGGGGTGACTACGCACACATGTGTTCAGGTGCGCGGTCGTCATGCTCAGGCGCGTCGCCGCGCCGCCTCGTACAGCACAACTCCCGCCGCCACACCGGCATTCAGCGACTCCGTGCCGCCCGGCATCGGAATCCGCACGCGGAAGTCACAGGTCTCGCCGACGAGCCGCGACAGCCCCTTGCCCTCGCTGCCGACGACGATGACGACGGGACCCCCGAGGGCCTCCAGCTCACCGATCTGGGCCTCACCGTCGGCGGCGAGACCGACCACCACGAGACCCGCCTTCTTGTACGCCTCCAGGGCGCGCGTCAGGTTCGAGGCGCGGGCGACGGGCGTACGGGCCGCGGCGCCGGCGGACGTCTTCCAGGCGCCGGCGGTCATGCCGGCCGCGCGGCGCTCGGGCACGACGACGCCGTGGCCGCCGAAGGCGGAGACGGAGCGGACGACGGCACCGAGGTTGCGCGGGTCGGTCACCCCGTCGAGGGCGACGATCAGCGGGTCCTGGCCCTCGTCGAACGCGGCGGCGACGAGGTCCTCCGGGTGCGCGTACTCGTACGGCGGGACCTGGAGGACGAGACCCTGGTGGTTGAGCCCATTGGTCATGCGGTCGAGCTCGGGACGCGGCGCCTCCATGAGGTGGATGCCGCCGCGCTCACCCACGAGCTGAAGGGCTTCACGCACCCGCTCGTCGTTGTCGATGAACTGCTGGACGTACAGCATCGACGCGGGCACGCCCTCGCGCAGCGCCTCGACGACGGAGTTGCGCCCGACGACCATCTCGGACGTGCCCTTGCCGCCGCGCCCCTTGGGCGCGGGGCGGCGCACGGCCTGCTTCGCCTTGGCGCCCGCGATGCGGTTCTTCTTGTGCCCCTTGCGCATCTCGGCGGGCGGGGTCGGGCCCTTGCCTTCAAGGCCCCGGCGTCGCTGGCCGCCACTGCCGACCTGCGCGCCCTTCTTGCCGGACATGCGGCGGTTGTTAGCGGCCATGACCTACCTGTCTGTGTGTGAGAGCTGGCGCTCTACTGAGGAGAGCTGACGCTCTTCAAAATGCGTACGTCTATGAAGTGTGCCGCCCGGAGGCCCGGGCGGCACAATCGATCAAGGTCGACGGGGGTCGACGGGGGGTCGGCCGGAGCCGACGCAGCGGGCGCTCAGCGTGGGCCGAGCGTCCAGCGCGGCCCCTGCGGACCGTCCTCGATGACCAGGCCCGACTGGTTGAGCTGGTCGCGGATGGCGTCCGCGGTCGCCCAGTCCTTGCGGGTCCGGGCGGCCTCGCGCTGGTCGAGGACCATCCGGACGAGGGTGTCGACAACGCCGTGCAGGTCCTCGCCGCGGTCGCCCTCGCCGACCCACTGCGGGTCGAGCGGGTCGAGCCCGAGGATGCCGAGCATGGCCCGCACCTCGGCCAGCCGTGCCACGGCGGCTTCCTTGTCGTCGGCGGCGAGGGCGGAGTTCCCCTGCCGCACGGTGGTGTGCACGATGGCGAGCGCCTGCGGCACACCCAGGTCGTCGTCCATGGCCTCGGCGAAGGCGGGCGGCACCTCGGCGGCGGGCTCGACGACGCCCCCCGCCTTCTCGACCACGCGCTGCACGAAGCCCTCGATACGCGCGAACGCCGACTCGGCCTCGCGCAGGGCGTCTTCGCTGTACTCGATCATCGAGCGGTAGTGCGGGGTGCCGAGGTAGTAGCGCAGCACGATGGGCCGCCAGTGCTTGACCATCTCGCTGACGAGGACCGAGTTCCCGAGGGACTTCGACATCTTCTCGCCGCTCATGGTGACCCAGGCGTTGTGCACCCAGTACTTGGCGAACTCGTCGCCGTAGGCCTTGGCCTGGGCGATCTCGTTCTCGTGGTGCGGGAAGATCAGGTCGAGCCCGCCGCCGTGGATGTCGAACGCGGAGCCCAGGTACTTGTGGGCCATGGCGGAGCACTCGAGATGCCAGCCGGGACGCCCCCGCCCCCACGGCGTCTCCCAGCTGGGCTCACCGGGCTTGGCGGCCTTCCACATGGCGAAGTCGCGCGAGTCCCGCTTGCCGGTCTCGCCCTCGCCGGAGGGCTGGAGCAGGTTGTCCAGCTCCTGGTTGGACAGCCGGAGGTATTCGGGGAAGGACCGTACGTCGAAGTAGACGTTCCCGTCGGCCTCGTACGCGTGCCCGCGCTCGATGAGCCCGCGCATCATCTCGACCATCTCGGTGATGTGGCCGGTGGCGCGCGGCTCGTAGGAGGGCGGCAGGCAGCCGAGCACGGAGTACCCGTCGTTGAAGGCCCGCTCGTTCTCGTACCCGATCGACCACCAAGGGCGGCCCTGCTCGGCCGACTTGGTGATGATCTTGTCGTCGATGTCGGTCACGTTGCGGATGAACGTGACGTCGTACCCGCGGTGCTCGAACCAGCGGCGCATGATGTCGAAGTTCAGCCCCGAGCGGATGTGCCCGATGTGGGGTGCGGCCTGCACGGTGGCGCCACACAGGTAGATCGAGACACAACCCGGCACGAGCGGGGTGAAGTCACGGATCTGCCGGGCGCTGGTGTCGTACAGGCGAATCGTCACCACTCCAGGGTAGTGGCCCCTGGGTAGTGCCCCGCGACCCTTCCGACCCAAGCAGCACGTATTCGTGACATACACCTGACTCCGCCCCACCCAGCCTTCTCTCGCCCCCGCCGCCTTCGACTCCGGGGGGTGGGTTCTTTGGCTGCGGGTGGATGGGGGCTGGTGCAAAAGATTGCGCAGTTCCCCGCGCCCCTTTTAGGGGCGCGGGGAACTGCGCAATCTTTTAGGGGGGTCTGGGGGCGCAGCCCCCAGGAACGGATGGGACGGGTAGGGGCGGCGGGGGCGAGGAACCGCCCGGCCTCAGCCCACCCGTACGACCAACGCCGTAGCCACAGCCATCAGCCCCTCGTCCCGCCCCGGAAAACCCAGCCCATCCGTCGTGGCCCCGGACACCGACACAGGAGCCCCCACCGCATCCGACAGAATCTTCTGCGCCTCGTCCCGCCGCTTCCCGATCTTCGGACGCGGCCCGACCACCTGCACAGCGA
Source organism: Streptomyces sp. NBC_00775 (assembly GCF_036347135.1). Taxonomy (NCBI): domain Bacteria; kingdom Bacillati; phylum Actinomycetota; class Actinomycetes; order Kitasatosporales; family Streptomycetaceae; genus Streptomyces; species Streptomyces sp. NBC_00775. The sequence goes on along the minus strand of NZ_CP108938.1, from coordinate 5,867,986 downwards.
CATTCCCGATGACAAACCCCGCCGCCCGCACGATCCGCGCGGCCTCCGTCAGCAGCGTGACCCCCGACGCCCCGGACCACTCGGGCCGCCCGGTCCCGAAGTGCGCCCCGAGGTCACCGAGCCCCGCCGCGGAGAACAACGCGTTGCACGCCGCATGCGCGACGACGTCCGCGTCGGAGTGCCCGGCAAGCCCGGCGCCCTCCCCCTCCCACAACAGCCCGGCACACCACAGCTCACGCCCTTCCTCGAAGGCGTGAATGTCCGTGCCGATCCCGACGAGCGGGATCACCGGCCCAGCGGCTCCCTCAGAACCCATCGTTCAGCCTCCGCCGCGCGAGAACCGCCTCCGCCAGCACAAGATCCAACGGCCGCGTCACCTTGAACGCCTCCTCGTGCCCGGGCACCACCACAACCCGCAGCCCCAGCTGCTCGACCATGCTCGCGTCGTCGGTCACGTTGTCGGTGACGGTCTCGTGGGCCCGTACGAGCGTCTCGCGGTCGAACCCCTGCGGCGTCTGCACGGCCCGCAACCGCGCCCGCTCGGGCGTGGCCACGACGGGCTCGGGAGCACCGGGGACGGCCGCGGGCTCGACCTCCTTGACGGTGTCGGCGAGCGGCAGTGCGGGGACGACGGCGGGAGCCCCGTCCCGTACGGCCTCGATGACGGCGTCCACGGTGTCGACGGGCACGAGCGGGCGGGCCGCGTCATGTACGAGGACGATGTCGATGCCGGGCGGCAGCGCGTCGAGCCCGTACTTCACGGACTCCTGGCGGCTGTCACCGCCGGGCACGACCAGGAAGTCGGTGCGCTCGGGCAGCGCGTGCGCGTCGAGCAGCGTCTTCACCTCGGCCGCGCCCTCGGGCGGGGCCACGACGACGACCAGCGAGACGGCGCGGGACGCGGCCATCGCGCGGACCGCGTGAATGAGCATCGGCGTGCCGTTCAGCGCGCGAAGCGCTTTGGGGGCGCCCGGGCCGAGGCGCACGCCCCTGCCGGCGGCCGGAATCACGGCCGCGGTACGTGCCCCCGACGGCGAAGGGCGCGAAACGTCAGACATCGGTTCCTGTCAGGTTTGTGTGCTCGGCCGGTATGGGTATGGCCTGGGCGTGCCCCCCGCTCGTAGAGCTGGGGGTGTGCCGGGCGCGACGCTTGACCGGGGACCCTTCCGTGACACATCCGGTCGAGCGAACTGCCCGGGCCGGGCATGCCAGGTAGGGGATATGCGGGTACGTCGGTATACGTATACCGAGTGAACATCCGGTATACCGAATGGGCGCGGGTATGAACATGCCGCAGCGCCCGGCGACAGCAATTGCGTCATCGGGCACCGCGGCATTTCATTGCGCAGCTGCGCGGGCTTGTCCGTACGTCAAGACGACTGCCGTCTCGGCGACTGTGTACGTCGGGACGATAAAGACTGTCTCGGCGACTGCCAGCGTCAGGACGCGAGAACCTCGTCGAGCAGGGCCTCGGCCTTGTCCTCGTTCGTGTTCTCCGCGAGGGCGAGCTCGCTCACCAGAATCTGGCGGGCCTTGGCGAGCATGCGCTTCTCACCGGCGGAGAGTCCACGCTCGCGCTCACGACGCCACAGGTCACGGACGACTTCCGCGACCTTGATGACATCGCCGGAGGCGAGCTTCTCCAGATTTGCCTTGTAACGACGCGACCAGTTCGTGGGCTCCTCGGCGTACGGCGCGCGCAGCACCTCGAAGACCCGGTCCAGCCCGTCCTGACCGACCACATCACGCACGCCGACGAACTCCGCATTGTCCGCTGGCACACGTACCGTCAGGTCGCCCTGGGCGACCTTCAGCACCAAGTAGGTCTTGTCCACGCCTTTGATCTGGCGAGTTTCGATGGCCTCGATCAGCGCGGCCCCGTGATGGGGATAGACCACGGTGTCGCCAACCTTGAACGTCATGTGACAGGTACCCCTTCCGTGGCTATCCAGGGTAACACGGATACTGCGTCTTCTGAATGGCGTTTTCGCAGGTCAGGGCATATCTCGGGGCTTGACAACCGCAACAGGAACGTGCTGCGAGGGGCGATCGGAAGGGGGTATTCGCAGGTCGGAGCCGCTGTCCAGGGGAAGAGAAACGCGCACGTTACACACAACGGAAGCCCCTGACCAGGGGGTGAACGTACCGGTTTGTCCAGCTCCAAGAGCGCGACTTCCGCTACTCCGTTCGGTGACCGGAGTCGAGTACGAGACGAATCCGGAATTGATCAAGGCGGCCGATGATCAACCTCTTGAACAGCCGATGATCAATTTTCGGGACCGCCATGCATTCCTTACGCGCCCTTACGACTCCTTACGGGAAAATCCGCAAGTGGATGCCGGGGGTACTTATGTGAATGGCGGACGAGTGCGCGCCCAAAGTAGCCGATGAGCCGGAGGAACAGTGTGCGACGGACGGGGCGCACACCGGGCGCAAGGAAGCCCGGCGGCGCGCGGACGACAGCCCCGGCCAGTGCGCGGACGACAGCCCCCGGCCGGTGCGCGAATGGCAGCCCGTCGGCACGCGGATGACAGCCCGTGCGCGGTAAGAGGCGGGTCGGGTGCGGTGGCATGGGAACGGCTCGGTAACCTAAGGCCGCTGACAGACCCTTAGGGCGGCTTTACAACGAAGTCGTCCTGCTTCGCCCACGTTCAAGGAGTTGCCGCCGCCGTGAGCAGCAGCCTTCGACGCGGCGCCCTCGCCGCCGCCGCCATCGCGTTCTCGATCGCCTCGCTCTCCGCGTGCGCGGCCGGCAACGACGCCCAGACGCTTGAGGTGAAGCCTGACAACGCGGCGACCACCGTCGGCGACATCAAGGTCCAGAACGCCCTGGTCATCACCCAGCCCAACACGACGGCCACGGGCCCGGCGGTGATCTCCGCGACGCTGTTCAACAACGGCAGCAGCGACCAGACCCTGGACTCGATCAACGTCGGCGGTGACGGCACCGCCGAGATCACGCCCGCCGACGGCAAGGGCAAGCTGACCATCCCGGCCGGCGGCTCCGTCGTCCTCGGCGGCAAGGGCAACGCCTCCGCCGCGCTGACCAACCCCGGTGAGGCCGTCAGGGACGGCAACGCCCAGAAGGTCACCTTCGGCTTCAGCAAGACCGGTGCCGTGAGCCTGCGCGCCTTCGTCGTCCCGGCCGAGAGCTACTTCACCAAGTGGGGCCCGAGCGACATCCCGGCCGCGCCGGACGCCTCGGCCTCCGCGACCACCGGGCCTTCCGAGTCCGCCTCGGGCTCCCCGTCCGAGTCCGTCTCGGAGACGCCCACGGACGTGACGTCGTCGAGCACGACGGTCGCGGGCACGGCCACGGCGAACGCCTCGGAGTCGGCTTCCGGCAACTGACCGGCGTACGCCGAGATCAACCTCGTACAACGCGCGAAGGGCGGGACCCCTCCAGGGGGTGCCGCCCTTCGTCGTGCCTCACGCGCGCGTGGGGGTCGGTTTACGGCTCGAACTTGTACCCCAGCCCCCGCACCGTCACCAGGTACCGCGGCGCGCCCGGGTCAGGCTCGATCTTCGCGCGCAGGCGCTTGACGTGGACGTCGAGGGTCTTGGTGTCGCCTACGTAGTCGGCGCCCCAGACCCGGTCGATGAGCTGCATGCGGGTCAGTACGCGGCCCGCGTTGCGGAGCAGCATCTCCAGGAGGTCGAACTCCTTCAGGGGGAGGTCGACCTTGGAGCCGGAGACGGTGACCACGTGGCGGTCGACGTCCATGCGGACCGGACCGGCCTCCAGGGCGGCCGGGGTGACCTCCTCGGGCTCGCCACGACGGCGGAGCACGGCGCGGATGCGGGCGACGAGCTCACGCGACGAGAAGGGCTTCGTCACGTAGTCGTCGGCTCCTATTTCCAGCCCGACGACCTTGTCGATCTCGCTGTCCTTGGCGGTGACCATGATCACCGGGACGTTGGAGCGGCCGCGCAGCTGGCGGCAGACCTCCGTGCCGGGCAGCCCCGGCAGCATCAGGTCGAGGAGGACGAGGTCGGCGCCGTTGCGCTCGAACTCGTCGAGTCCGTCGGGCCCGGTGGTCGCGATGGCGACCTCGAAGCCCTCCTTGCGGAGCATGTACGACAGGGCGTCGGAGAAGGACTCCTCGTCCTCGACGACGAGCACACGGGTCACGGAAGGACCTCCGGAGCGGGAAGCGGTTCGTACGGGGATGTGACGGTGGTCGTCCCGTCAGGCTGCTCGGTCTCGTCCTCCTGGTCGAGTCCGGGCATGTGGTGATCGGTCAGGCGGTCGCGGGCCGCACCCGCCTCCGGCAGCCTCAGGGTGAACGTGGAGCCCTGACCCTCGGAGCTCCACACCGTGACCTCCCCGGCATGCGAGGCGGCCACGTGCTTGACGATCGCGAGACCGAGGCCCGTACCGCCCGTTTGGCGGGAGCGGGCCGGGTCCACGCGGTAGAAGCGCTCGAAGACGCGCTCCCGGTCCTTCTCCGAGATGCCGATGCCCTGGTCGGTCACGGCGATCTCGATGAGGTCTCCGCCGGGCGCGGTCACCCGGCGCGCGGCTATACCCACCCGGGTGCGGGCGGGCGAGTAGTTGACGGCGTTCTCGACGAGGTTTCCGAGGGCGGCGGCCAGCTGGCCCCGGTTTCCCCAGATGCTCAGGTCGGCGGTGCCGCCCGCGGCCATGGTGATCTGCTTGGTGCCGGCCTGGTGGCGGCAGCGGTCGATCGCCTCGGCGACGAGTTCGTCGACGCGTACGGGCTCGGCGTCCTCCAGGGGGTCGTCGTTCTGGACCCGGGAGAGGTCGATGAGCTCCTGTACGAGGTTGGTGAGCCGGGTGGCCTCTATCTGCATGCGTCCGGCGAAGCGTTCGACGGCCTCGGGGTCGTCGGAGGCGTCCATGACAGCCTCGGAGAGGAGCGAGAGCGCGCCCACCGGGGTCTTGAGCTCATGGCTGACGTTCGCGACGAAGTCGCGTCGTACGGCCTCGATGCGCCGGGCCTCGGTGAGGTCCTCCACGAGCAGGAGCACCAGCCGCGACCCGAGGGGCGCCACACGTGCGGAGACGGCGAGGGCTTCTCCCCTCCCCGTCCCGCGCCTCGGCAGATCCAGCTCCACCTGGCGTATCTCCCCGTCGCGACGGGTGTCACGCGCCATCTGGAGCATCGGCTCGACGGCCAGCTTGCCGCCGCGCACCAGCCCGAGGGCGTACGCCGCCGAGCTGGCCTTGACCACGGCGTCCGCCTCGTCGAGCACGACCGCCGAGGACCGGAGCACGGACAGCACGGTGTCGACACCCGGCGGAAGCACCGGGTCCGTGTGCAGCGACGTGCGGGTCGGGCGTTTCTGGTCGCGCTCGCTCCAGCGGAACGCCAGCATGGCGATGACACCGGTCAGTACTCCGGCGATCGCTGCCGCTGCGGCGACCGCCGCGTTCACGTCCATGCACCCAGGTTAGGCATGTCGTCGCCGCTGGCCACAGCCATCCGGGTGCGAGCTCGAACACTCGTCGCCCAGAGTTCACCTAGGAGCTAGTGATGGTTCATTTGGGATGCCGGAAACGGACGCGTACGGGACGGAACGTGGGAGCGTGGGGTTCACAGCGCCCGTTTCGACAGGCTCTGGCTCCCCGGAACCCCCGATGAAGACGTAAGAGAGGGACAACCTGATGCGGGACGCGTACCACGAGGAACTGGACTCGATCGGCGAGGGCCTGGTCGAGATGGCCCGGCTCGTCGGGTCGGCGATCGGGCGCGCCACGACGGCCATCCTCGACTCCGACCTGAAGCTGGCCGAGAGCGTCATCGCGGCCGACCAGAAGGTCGACGATCTTCAGCACGACCTGGAGGCCCGGGCGATAGCCCTGCTGGCCCGCCAGCAGCCGGTGGCCACGGACCTCCGTATCGTCGTCACCTCGCTCCGTATGTCCGCGGACCTGGAGCGCTCCGGCGACCTGGCCCAGCATGTGGCGAAGCTGGCCCGGCTGCGCTTCCCCGAGCGCGCGGTCCCGCACGACCTGCACGCCACGGTCCTGGAGATGGGCCAGCTCGCGCAGCGCCTGATGGCGAAGGCGGCCGAGGTCGTCATCACCAAGGACGTCGACCTCGCCCTCCAGCTGGAGCAGGACGACGACGAGATGGACCTGCTGCACCGCACGCTCTTCCAGCACCTGCTGGACGACCGCTGGAAGCACGGCATCGAGACGGCCGTCGACGTGACCCTGCTCGGCCGCTACTACGAGCGTTTCGCCGACCACGCGGTGTCCGTGGCCAAGCGCGTGGTGTTCCTGGTCACGGGTGAGCACGCGGACGAGCTCCAGGCGGACATCCAGCCGGTGACGGGGGTGGAGGGGGCCTGAGTGCCCGCTCCGGGGGCGCGTGCAAGCCTCAGTGCGCCGAGTGTGCGCCGTTGATGCACCCGCCCCAGTGGGCATGCAATGGGTGCCAGGAGCTGTGCGGTGCAGTGTGCCTCGCACACCTTCGTGTCTGAAGGAGGGACCCATGGCCGAATCCCCCAGCACGACCGATCCCACGCAGAACGGTGACACCGAGCAGCCCGCCGAGATCAAGAGCCTCCCCTTGTTCGCCGCCTGCGGCTGCGGCTCCGGCTGCGGGTGCGGCTGCCAGTCGGGCAATCCGTGCCAGTGCGGCTGATCTCGTACGACACCGAAGGGCCCCGCCACTCATGGCGGGGCCCTTCTTCATGCTTCGAGGGTCGCCCCCGCCGCCGTAAAGGCGCAGCATGGAGGAGAGGAAACAAGGTGAGAGGCGACGCATAAGGACGCATAAGAAGGAGGTGGGGAGGCCATGACGCAGTTCATGGACGTCCACCACGGAATGGCGGGCATCACCGCAGATCAGCTCATGCAGGCACACAAGGCCGACCTCGCCATCGAGAAGGACGAGGGCGTGCACTTCGAGAGGGCCTGGGCGGACCCGGAGTCCGGCACGGTGTACTGCCTCTCCTCGGCCCCCTCGGCCGAGGCGATCCAGCGCATCCACGAACGCACCGGCCACGCGCCGGACGAGATCCATCCGGTGCCGCTGTCGATATGACGGCCACGGTCCCCATGGCCACGGGCCCATGACCCCACGACCGCGTGACCGCGTGACCGCATAACCGCATAACCGCGTGACGGGGTGGGGCCCTGACCTGCACAATCCGGCCATGGGAACGGACATGGACGGGTTCATCGAGGTCAGAAGCACATAGATCGACTTCACCGAACCCGATGACGACGAGTTCTCCCTCCGCCGGCACCCGGCCTGTGCCCTGGATCACCTCTACAACGACCGGTCCTGCGTGGTCGCCCAAGCCTTCCGCGAACACGGAACCGACGCCCACAGCCCGTCCTGCCGCGTGCGAGCAGGCTTACTCGCCTCGGATGGACAAAGCTCTGAAACGGGCCTCGTGCGTTGGTCGCCGCTGCGACGAGGGGTGCGCCGGGGCCCGTTTCTGATGTCCGTCGATCAGGTCGGCGGCGTGTGGGGTGGGTCAGACGCAGCCGGGTCCGGTGGAGGGGTTGGAACAGGCGTTGGTGCCGGTGCCGCCGTCGTTGGTGTTGGTACCGGGGCCGCCGTTGAGGGCGTCGTTGCCGGGGCCGCCGAAGAGGGCGTCGTTGCCGTTGTTGCCGTTCAGGCTGTCGGCGCCGTTGCCACCCTCGATGCGGTCGTTGCCGTCACCGCCGGTGAGGGAGTCGTTGCCGTCGCCGCCGCAGATGAGGTCGTTGCCACCGCGGCCCTCGACCGCATCGCTGCCGCCGAGAGCGAAGATCACATCGTCGCCGGGAGTGCCGACCAGGAAGTCGCGGCCGTTGGTGCCGGTGATGGTCGGCGTGGCGGTCGCGCAGGTGAGGGGAACCGGCTCGTAGGTGATGGTCACCTGGGCCGGTCCCGCTGCAGGTCCGGAGGTACCACCCGTGGGGACGCGGTTCGACGCACCACCGCCGCCACCGGGGCCGAAAGTGGGAGGGGGGTTATGGAGACGGTTGCAGCCTCCGCCGCCGCCTCCACCGAACCAGCCGCCCCCGCCTCCGCCGGCCCCGAAGCCGCCTCCGCCGTTGCCGCCCGCACCGCCTGTGCCCGGAGTGCCGGATGTACCGCCGAAGGGGCATGCGGCTCCGCCCGCGCCGCCGGCGGTCTGGGTTCCGCCGCCGCCGCCCTGGCCGCTGTCCATTCTGTCGCCGCCGGCACCCCCGGTGTTTCCGGCGTCTCCGCCGGTGGCCTCCAGGTTGGGGAATCCGCTGAAGCCGCTTCCGCCGCCTCCTCCGCCGCCCGCGACGATGAGGCGGGGGTCGGTGCCGGGGACGCCGGTCAGGGTGCAGCCGGGGCCGGCCGAGCTGCAGGTGCGGACGTCGCTGGAACCGCCGCCGGCACCGCCCGTAGACCCCCCTCCGCCGCCGGCGCCCCCGCCCGTGCCGACGTTGACATAGAGGGTGGTGGTGCTGGGCGGCACGGTGACGGTGCCGGTGACGGTGGCGCCGTTGCCGCCTGTGCCGCCGTTGCCCCCGTTCTGGCCCGCGGCACCTGTGGCGGTGACGGTCAGTTGGGTGACGCCGGCCGGGACGGTGAAGGGCTGGTCGGCGCCCGCGTTGAAGGTGACGGTCACGGGCACCGCCGCAGCAGCGGGCGTGGCCGTGGGCACCACCAGGGCCGCCGGCAGCGCCACCGTGGCGAGCAGGACGGCAGCACGCCTGGCCGGGCGCCTCCGCTCACCCGCGGCTCCGGCACCACGACGATGGAACATGGCATGTTGCAGGGTCGGTCTCACGAGGGAAACTCCTCGACAAAGAGCGCGGCACTCAGCACGTGCCACGGACGTCGGTTGGTGTTCAGGCCCCTGCCGGGACCGCCCAACGATCAAGCCACACCCGCCCTGTGCGACCGTACAGACACACCGTCATACCGCCCGCGATCCACCGACCAGACGCTGCCCGACCCCGAACTCGGTCCTGTGATCCGTTGGCGCGTGCGCCGATGCCCCGTAAGAGGGATGGCGAGGGTAACCGCCCCGTGGCGACGACCAACCCGTCTGCGGTTGCCCTCCTGTGTGCGTCGGCGTTGATGTCACCGGGCGTGAAGGTGTACGCGCATCTCATGCCCAGCAGTCGGGAGCGTGCTCGGAAGGCTCTCGGCCAGGCCCTCCGGCGACAGGAGCCCGAGGGCTGACGGCCCAGAGTGGTCCCAGAACGCGAAAATGCCTCCCATCCGCGCCGTATGCGCAGGTGGGAGGCATGATCACGTTCTCTACTTCTTCTTGCCCTGGTTCTTGACCGCCTCGATGGCGGCCGCGGCCGCCTCCGGGTCGAGGTAGGTGCCGCCAGGGTTGACGGGCTTGAAGTCGGCGTCCAGCTCGTAGGCGAGGGGGATGCCCGTCGGGATGTTCAGGCCCGCGATGTCGGCGTCGGAGATGCCGTCGAGGTGCTTGACGAGGGCGCGGAGGCTGTTGCCGTGGGCCGCGACCAGGACCGTGCGGCCCGCGAGGAGGTCGGGGACGATGCCGTCGTACCAGTACGGGAGCATGCGGACGACGACGTCCTTCAGGCACTCCGTGCGGGGGCGCAGCTCCGGCGGGATCGACGCGTAGCGCGGGTCGTCCGACTGGGAGAACTCCGTGCCGTCCTCGAGCGCCGGCGGCGGGGTGTCGTACGAGCGGCGCCACAGCATGAACTGCTCCTCGCCGAACTCGGCGAGGGTCTGGGCCTTGTCCTTGCCCTGGAGGGCGCCGTAGTGGCGCTCGTTCAGGCGCCAGGAGCGGTGGACCGGGATCCAGTGGCGGTCTGCGGACTCCAGCGCGAGCTGGGCGGTGCGGATCGCGCGCTTCTGGAGCGAGGTGTGGACCACGTCGGGCAGCAGGCCGGCGTCCTTGAGCAGCTCACCGCCGCGGACTGCCTCCTTCTCGCCCTTCTCGTTGAGATTGACGTCCACCCAACCGGTGAACAGGTTCTTCGCGTTCCATTCGCTCTCGCCGTGGCGGAGGAGGATCAGCTTGTACGGTGCGTCGGCCATGCGTACGAGCGTAATGGAAGCCTTCGTCCCCTCGCTCACGCGCCCGCAGACCGGACAGTTGACGGCATCTGTTAATTGAGTGGCTCCCCGACAGCCCCGACTCGTAAGTTGTGCTCACCGCCTGAGCCGCTTACGTCCGTGGGGGACCAGCCATGCCATTCGCCGTCATGAGACGCGCTGCCCGAGAGACCGTCTCGGGGCTCCCCCGCGAGTTCTGGTGGCTGTGGACCAGCACACTCGTCAACCGGCTCGGTGCTTTCGTCGCCACCTTCATGGCGCTGTACCTGACGCTCGACCGCGGCTACTCCGCCTCGTACGCCGGTCTCGTGGCGTCGCTGCACGGCCTCGGCGGCGTCGTCTCCTCGCTCGGCGCCGGCGTGATGACCGACCGGCTCGGGCGGCGGCCCACCCTGCTCATCGCGCAGGTGTCGACGGCCTTCTCCGTCGCGCTGCTCGGTTTTATGCACCACCCGGTGGCGATCGCCGCCGTCGCCTTCCTGGTGGGGATGGCTTCCAACGCCTCGCGGCCCGCCGTGCAGGCGATGATGGCCGACATCGTCCGGCCCGAGGACCGCGTCCGCGCGTTCTCCCTCAACTACTGGGCCATCAACCTCGGCTTCGCCGTCTCCTCCATGGGGGCCGGATTCATCGCCGAGTTCAGCTATCTCGCGGGCTTCCTCATCGAGGCCGGCATGACCCTGATCTGCGCGCTCGTCATCTTCGCGAAGCTGCCGGAGTCCAAGCCGGTCCTCACGGCCAAGGCCGCCTCCGAACCCGCCGTCGGCCTCGGAACCGTCCTGCGCGACGGGCGCTACATGAGCGTCGTCGGGCTGTCCTTCCTCGTCGCCCTCGTCTTCCAGCAGGGCTCCGTCGGACTGCCGGTCGCGATGGGCGCGGCGGGCTTCACCCCCGCCGACTACGGCATGGCGGTCGCCGTCAACGGGGTGCTGATCGTGGCGTTGCAGATCCCCGTCACGCGCTTCATCGAGCACCGGGACCCGAAGCGGCTGCTGGTCATCTCGTCCCTGCTCGCCGGGTACGGCTTCGGGCTCACCGCCTTCGCCGGATCGGTCGGCGTCTTCGCCCTCACTGTGTGCGTGTGGACCCTGGCGGAGATCGTCAACGCGCCCACCCAGACGGGGCTCGTCGTCCGGCTATCCCCGCTGCACGGCCGCGGCCGCTACCAGGGCATGTACACCCTGTCCTGGTCCCTCGCCGCGCTCGTCGCCCCGCTGATGTCCGGCGTCGTCATCGACCGGTTCGGCGCGGAGTGGCTGTGGGGGCTGTGCGCGGTGGTGGGTACGGGGGCGGGGGTCGGGTATGGGGTGCTGATGCGGCGGCTTCCGGTGGAGGAGACGGTCGTGGAGACCCCGACGACGGCGCGGGCGGAGGTCACTCCGGTCTAGCCGCCCCCGTCTGGCCGTCCCCATCTAGCCGTCCCCATCTGGTCGTCCCGGTCCGGTCGCCCCGGTCTAGGGGTGCATCCGCGCCCCCTTCATCACCTTGTCCACCGCGTTCCGCGGCCCGTACACCGCGAGCCCCACAAGGTCCAGCTCCCCCGTCGGTACGGCCCGCACGGCCGCCCGGTTGTCGCGGTCGTTGCCGGTGGTGAAGAGGTCGGAGGTGAAGGCGGCTCGGGGCAGGGCGCGGGACAGCACGCGCGCGTGGGCTGCCGTCAACGTCTCCTTGGTGCCCTCGAAGACGAGGACCGGCTGGCGGAACATCGGCAGATAGGCGACCTCGTCCGCGTCGGCGTACGGCTCTCCGATCACCTCGGGAACCGCCGTCCCCAGGCCGCTGACCAGAAAAGCGGTCACATTAAGTCGTTGCCAGGTCTCCAGGTCCTCCCGCAGCAGTACGGCGATCTTGGTGTCGAAGCGGATGGGCTGCTCACTCATGCACCGAGACTGTCCGACGCCGTACGACATCGTCTTGTACGTTCTTTGCATGGCCCCTCAGGCCCCTCAGGCCCCTCAGGCCCTTCCGGCCCTTCCGGCCCCTCAGCGGGAGATCACCGCATGGCGCCCGCACATCCCGGGTGTCGTGGAGGTCTTCCACGCCCACTACACCGAGTACGCGTACCCCATGCACGTACACGAGGCGTGGACGCTGCTGATCGTCGACGACGGTGCCGTGCGGTACGACCTCGACCGGCATGAGCACGGCACCCCGCACGACACGGTGTCGCTGCTGCCGCCGCACGTGCCGCACAACGGGTCGCCGGCCACTGAGCACGGTTTCCGCAAGCGGGTCCTGTATCTCGACAGCACGCATCTCGCCGAGGAACTCATCGGGCCCGCGGTGGACGGGCCCGACGTGGTGGATCCCGTACTGCGGCGCCGCGTCGGGCAGTTGCACACGGCGCTCGGGCACCCCGGGGACGAGCTGGAGGCCGCGAGCAGGCTGACCCTGATCGCCGAGCGGCTGCGCGGCCATCTGCGCCCCCGGATCACCCGGGAACTCCCGCGCGCCGACCCTCCGCTCGCGGTCCGCCTGCGTGAACTCCTCGACGCACGCCTCGTCCAGGGCATCGCCCTCGACGAGGCGGCCGAGCTCGTGCACGCCCATCCAGCCCACCTGGTACGGGCGTTCAGCGGTGCGTACGGCATCGCCCCGCACCAGTACCTGATGTCCCGCCGTGTCGACCGCGCCCGCCGGCTCCTCCTGGAGGGCGGAAAGCCGGCCGAAGTGGCCACGGCGACCGGCTTCTACGACCAGTCCCATCTGACGCGCCACTTCGGGCGGTTGGTGGGGGTCTCCCCCGGTCGCTATCGCTCCAGCTCGCGCTGAGCCTCGTACAGATTCCGCGGGCGTACGACGTCGGTGGTGCCGTACAGCTCCACGCGCGCGTGCAGGTCTCCGGTGAAGTCGGGTACGTCGGTCTGGTCGAACTCCGTCACCTCGTTGACGCCCACGGTGGCGGAGTAGGGCGCGAGGCCGTCGATCTTCATCAGGCCGGCGCGGGCGTTGGTGACGCGGATGTTCCAGTGGGTGAAGCGGGCGCCGAACAACGGTCCCGCGCTGGCGTCGCCGCCGTGGCGGCCGTTGTTGTTCACCGTGATGTCCGTGCGGACGTTGGCGAAGGGCATGCCCCGGTGGGAGTCGAAGGTGCCCATCTGCATCTCGCCGCGCGACCAGACGTTGGAGGAGGACAGGCCCTCGACGTTGATGCCGTGGAGCTGGGTTCCGGCGGGGGCCGGGACCGTGCGCTGCTCGATCGTGAAGTCCTCGATGAGGTTGTCGTGCGAGCCCTCGCGGCAGAAGTACGGGTGGTGCGAGCCGCGGCCCGCGACCGTCGTACGGCGCAGGGTGCAGGCGGAGGCGGCGACGAGGCCGAAGCCGTTGTCGACATGGCGTACGACGATGTCGTCGGCCCAGCAGTCGTACGCGCACTGGAAGACGACCCCGTTGTAGCCCTTGTCGAGGAGGTGCGGGGACTGCGGGGTTTCCACGGCCTCCAGGGTGAGGCCCTCGACTCCCGAGCCGGTCAGTTCCTGTACGTGGGTGGTCAGACGCGGGTCCCATTCGGGGCGTACGTCGAGCGGGAGGGGTCGTTCGAGGGTGACTTTGCGGCCGTGGACGTGCGCGATGCGGACGGGCCACTCGTAGGGGACGTACGACGTCAGTTTCGTCTTGTCGTCCCAGTAGTACGCCTCGGGGCCCGGGCCGCCGCCCGCCATGTGCTCCAGGAGCGTGTGGCCGGCGTCGTCGGCGAGGCGCAGGAGGACCAGCCTGCCCGGCTTCAGCGCGGAGGCGTCGGCGACCGTCACCGTCCAGGAGCCCTGGCGTGCGGGTTCGACGGTCGTCAGCGTCTGCCACTCGTCGCGCTTGTTGCCGGTCCAGCCCTCGAAGGGCCAGGCCTTCGCCTTGATGGCGGTCGTCAGCGTCGTGAAGCGGTCCGTCGGGCAGAACCAGATGAGTCCGCCCGCCCAGGACCAGGACGACTTGTCGCCGCCGTAACGGGATCCGTAGACGCCGATCAGCTCGGTGAGGTTCTTGGTGGCGTACAGCTTCGTACGGTCGCTGCCGGCGCCGCGCAGTACGACGTTCGAGTGCCCGACGCGGATCAGGTCGTCGATGCGGAAGGTGCCGGGCGGGATGAGAACCGTGCCACCGCCGGCCCTTCCGGCGGCAGCGATGGCACGGTTGATCGCGGGGGCGCAGTCCGTGGTGCCGTCGTCGGCCACGGCTCCGTAGTCGCGTACGTCGGCCACGACGGGCCGGCGGGGGAAGCGCGTCGCCCCGCCGTCGCGGCCGGACCTGCCGACGTACGGGATCTGCGGGTGGGTGAAGGGGGTGCGGGTGAACTCCCTCCAGAGGGCGGGCACTTGCCCTTGTGGTGCGGATGGTGAGGGCGGTGCGGACGGCGCGGCGGCTGTCGCCGTTCCGCCGGTCACGGCGACGGCCACCACGGCTGTGGCGCCGCCGAGCAGGCTGCGTCTGGTGATGCCCGAATACCCGTTGCGCCCATACCCGTCGCGCCTATAACCGTTGCGCCCATACCCATTGCTCATGTCCGTCCGCCCTCCATCGCTTTCCATGGATGTGAACGACGTTCAGATCTGCGTCGGCGGTGAGCATGCCACGGGGACCCCAGGCTGGGAAGGGGTCATGCAGCTGCTAATCAGTGGGCGAGGGAGGTCAGTTGGCGGGGCGCTGAGTCAGATGTGTGAACGCGTCCAGGTTGCGGGTCGACTCGCCGCGGGACACCCGCCAGGCGTACTCCTTGCGGATCGCGGAGGCGAAACCGAGCTCAAGGAGCGTGTTGAACGATCCGTCGGCGGCCTCCAGGACCGAGCCGAGGAGGCGGTCGATCTCGTCCGGGGTGACGGCGGCCAGCGGCAGTTTTCCGGTCACATAGATGTCGCCGAGGGGGTCGACCGCGTAACCGACCCCATAGAGCTTGAGGTTGCGCTCCAGGAGCCAGCGGTGGACGCCCGGTTCGTTCTCGTCGGGGTGGCGGATCACGAAGGCGTTCAGCGACAGCGAGTGCCGGCCGACGATCAGCGAGACGGTCGTCGACAGCTTGCGGGTGCCGGGGAGCTTCACCACGTAGTGGCCGCTCTCGGGGCTCTCCCATTCGAGTTCGGCGTCCTTCAGGACCCCCTCGACGACCTGCGCCGCCTGCTGTACGTCAGCCATGGTGGGAGCGTACGCGACGCCTGTGGGCCTGCATCGCCGCCGTGTAGACGTCCGCCGTGGCCGCCGCGGCGGTGTCCCAGCCGAAGTGCTCCGCGTGGCGCGCGGCGGCGGCTCCCATCCGTGCCGCAAGCGTCTCGTCGTCCGCGAAATCGCGCAGCACGCGCGCGTAGGCGGCGGGATCGTGGCCCTTGACCAGGAAGCCGGTCTCCTGGTGGCGCACGGCGACGGGCAGCCCGCCGACCTCGGCCGCGATCACCGGCGTACCGGCCGCCTGTGCCTCTATGGCGACCAGCCCGAAGGACTCGCTGTACGAGGGCATGACCAGCACCGACGCGGCCCGGAACCAGTCCGCGAGCTGCTCCTGCCCGACGGGCGGCCGGAAGCGTACGACGTCGGCGACACCGAGCCGCGCGGCGAGCTTCTGCAGCCCCTCGGGCTTGGCGAGACCGCTGCCGCTGGGACCGCCCACTATGGGGACCACGATGTGCGAGCGCAGCTCGGGGCGCTCGTCCAGGAGGACGGCGATCGCGCGCAGCAGCACGTCGGGGGCCTTCAGGGGCTGTATGCGGCCCGCGAAGAGGGGGATCAGGGCGTCCTGCGGAAGGCCGAGGCGGGCACGGGCGGCGGCGCGGCCGTCGGCGGGCCGGAAGCGGTCCAGGTTCACGCCCGGGTGGACGACGGCGACCTTGCCGGGGTCGGCTTCGTAGTGGCGTACGAGTTCGTCGGCCTCCTCCGCGGTGTTCGCGATGAGGCGGTCGGCGGCGCGCACGATCTGGGTCTCGCCGATGACACGGGCGGCGGGCTCGGGGGTGTCCCCCTCGGCCAGCGCGGCGTTCTTGACCTTGGCCATGGTGTGCATCGCGTGCACCAGGGGGGCGCCCCAGCGCTCGGCGGCGAGCCAGCCGACGTGGCCGGAGAGCCAGTAGTGGGAGTGCACCAGGTCGTAGTAGCCGGGGCGGTGACCGGCCCAGGCCTGCATGACGCCGTGCGTGAAGGCGCACAGCTGGGCGGGTAGCTCTTCCTTGGCGAGGCCTTCGTAGGGGCCGGCATCGACGTGCCGGACGAGGACGCCGGGCGCGAGCTCGACGGTCGGCGGCAGGGCGGCCGTGGTGGCCCGCGTGAAGATCTCGACCTCGATGTTGATCGCGGCGAGGCGCTGGGCGAGCTCCACGATGTACACGTTCATGCCGCCCGCGTCGCCCGTGCCGGGCTGGTGCAGGGGTGAGGTGTGCACGGAGAGCATCGCGACGCGACGGGGCCTGCGGTGCAGCCTGAGCCGGGAGGGCGCCGCCGGGGAGCGTCGCCCGAGCCTGCCGACGTACTGGCTCACGTGGCGTTCCTCCTCGCTGCGGGCATGCCTGTCGGAGGGTGCAGTGCGCCCTCCGACAGGGGGAACGCCGGAGGGTGCTGCTCCATTTCCTCTTTGCCGAATCATTACCGGGTGTCGCTCAACCGTTCGAGGGTGGGGCGGGTTGCGTGTTGGCTGCGGGTGGGTGGGGGTTGCTCGCGCAGTTCCCCGCGCCCCTTAAGGGGCGCGGGGGGCCTGGGCACCAGCGCAGGGTGCCCCCAGACGGGCGCATACCCTCGTACGTATGACAGCCCGCGCAGCGTCCCGCCCCGTGGGGACCGTGACGCGTGGGACGACGAACCCCAACCGGCTGCGCCGCATGGACCGCTGGATCGCGGCGGTGCACGGCGCCGAACTCCGCCGCGCCACCGACCCCGTGGCGGTCGACCTCGGCTACGGCGCCGCCCCCTGGACCGCGGTCGAGCTGCTGGCGCGGCTGCGCACCGTCGCCCCCCGCGCGCGCGTGGTGGGCGTCGAGATCGAACCGGCAAGGGTGGCGGCCGCGCGCCCGTACGAGCGCGAGGGTCTCGTCTTCCGGCACGGCGGCTTCGAGGTACCGGTGCAGGGCAGCCCGGCACTCATCCGCGCGGCGAACGTACTGCGCCAGTACGACGAGGAGCAGGTGGCCGAGGTGTGGCAGCGCCTGTGCGCCCGCCTCGCACCGGCGAACCCCGCGACCGGCTCCCGGGGCGGCCTGCTCGTCGAGGGCACGTGCGACGAGATCGGCCGCCGGCACGTCTGGGTCGCCCTCGGCCCGGAGGGCCCCCGCACGGTCACCTTCGCCACCCGCCTCGGCTCCCTGGACCGCCCGTCCGACCTCGCCGAACGTCTGCCGAAGGCCCTCATCCACCGCAATGTCCCGGGCGAACCCGTACACGCGTTCCTGCGCGACTTCGACCGCGCCTGGGCGTCCGCCGCGCCCTACGCCTCGTACGGCGCCCGGCAGCGCTGGATACGCGCGGTCCGCGACCTGACGGCCGGCTGGCCGGTGGCGGACGGGGTGACGCGCTGGCGGCAGGGCGAAGTCACCGTGCGCTGGGAGGCGTTGGCGCCGCGCAGGTGATCGCGGCCCGCGCCGAGGGACCGTTCGGGGTGCGCGGCGGCGCGTGCCTGGCCGATACAGGCGCCTGACCTGCGGGGAACGAACTCCGTGACTGGTTCGTCACACAGGCGGGGAGATCGTCTTGTGGAGGCGGGCTGGGGGGAAGGGAGTTCTTGCCCGCCTCTGTCGCATTGCGCGTCGACATGGCACGATCCCCCAGGCGTCCGTAAGTTACTGACGGTAAATCAGTTGGGGGGCGGAGTAATGGGATCCGGCAAGCGGAGCCTGACCACGATGGCCATGGCCCTGGCGTGCGCATGTGCCTGCGCGGTGCTGGCGGCACCCGGCGTGGCGTATGCGAGCCCGACACCCACACCGACCCGGACCCCCACGGCTACACCAACACCCGTGAGCAACAAGGACCTTGAAGCCGTCCGCAAGAAGCTCGACAAGCTCTACCACGCGGCGGCGGTGGCCACGGACGCGTACAACGCGGCGGAGGAGAAGGCCCAGAAGCAGTCCGCCGAGATCGTCGATCTGGCCCGCGAGATCGTCAAGGGCCAGGCGAAACTGGACAAGTTGAAGGACCGCGCGGGCGCCGCGGCCCGTGCGCAGTACCGCGGGGGCGGGCTGCCGCCCGAGGCCCGGCTGTGGCTGAGCGACGACCCGCAGGAGTTCCTGGACGGCGCGGGGCGCGTGCGGCAGGGCGAGCACGCGGCCAAGGGGCTGCTCGCGGAGATGACCCGCACCCAGCAGGACTTGGAGCAGTACGCGAAGGACGCCTCCGCGCAGTGGAAGAAGCTGGAGGCCAACCGCAAGACCAAGGCCGAGGCCAAGAAGAAGATCAAGGAGCGGATCGCCGACGCCGAGAAGCTGGAGTCCCAGCTGGAGAAGGAGGAGAAGGAGCGGCTGGCGAAGCTGGAGGAAGAGGCCGCCTACCAGGCACAGACCGCCTGGCTGAGCTCCGGCGTCCTCGCGGAGATCAACAGCAAGGCGTCCGAGCAGGGCAAGAAGGCCGTGAAGTACGCGACCGGCCAGATCGGCAAGCCGTACGAGTGGGGAGCCGAGGGCCCGGGGTCGTACGACTGCTCGGGGCTGACCTCCCAGGCCTGGGCCTCCGCCGGACACGGCATCCCCCGCACCTCGCAGGAGCAGTGGAAGCAGCTCACCCGCGTCGACATCAAGGACATGCGCCCCGGCGACCTGATCATCTACTTCGACGACGCCAGCCATGTCGGGATGTACATAGGGGACGGCGCGATCGTGCACGCCCCGAGGCCCGGGCGGACGGTGACGATCACGGGAGCCGGGTCGATGCCGATCCTGGGGGTCGTACGACCGGACGCGTGACGTCTGCCGCGGGGATCGCCGGCGTACCCATCCCCTCCCATCTCATCCCAATCCCGGGCGGATCGGCGCCGTACCCACCCTGTGTGGACCGGCCGCGTACCCAAATGAGGCACCCCAGGTGACGCGCCCCACGTGACGCACCACACGGTTGCCCTCCCGGATCAACCTCCGGGACGTGACCTTCGTCATCCCAGGTGAACCCGCATCCTGTCCAAGTGCGGTACAGGATGCGGCATATGACGGTGGCCATCTGCCGGACGCCGTGCCGCACACCATTCCGTTGCGGCACCGGCTGGCGCTATGGTCCCCGTCGGTGGGTGTCGAGGACCTTCGCCCCACCACGCCCTCGGGGGGAGGGAAGGAACCCAGACGATGCCCGTACCCGTACCGCGGCAGAGAGCGATCCCGGCCGTGGAGAGTGGTCAGGCTCTAGCCGCGTTCTCGCCCGGCGGCCCCTCCGGAGAACCTGCCGGCGGCCCGACCCTGGCAGCACCGGCGCCTCGCGCCACCAGCCCTCTCGACAGCACCACCAACCTGACCCTGCTGGTCATCGAGGACGACCCGGCCGGTTCGCTCGGCGTGCCCGACATGCTCGACGCGGCGGGCAAGCCGATCCGTATCCGTACCGCCCGCAACCTCACCGAGGCCGAGCGGCTGCTGACCGACGACGTCCACTGCATCCTGCTCGACCTCGCCCTGCCGGTGTCGGGCCGCGCCGCCGCCGGCGACGACGAGCTGGCCACGCTCAAGCATGTGCTGCGGCTCGCGCCCCAGCACGCCGTCCTCGCGCTCACCGCGTCGGGGGACGCCGAGCGCGGCGCGGAGGCGGTGCGCGTCGGCGCCCAGGACTACCTCTTCCGTGACGAACTGGACGGACGGCTGCTGAGCCGCGCGATCCGGTACGCGGTGGAGCGGAAACGTTCCGACAAGGCCGAGCGACGGCTCACCGAGTCGAAGCTGCGCGCCCAGGAGAACGCACGCCTGGAGCGCGGTCTGCTGCCGACGCCCCTCCTGGAGGGTTCCCCGCTGCGCTTCGCCGCGCGCTACCGCCCGGGCCGCTCCCGCGCGCTGCTCGGCGGCGACTTCTACGACACCGTCCGTACGCCCGACGGAACCGTGCACGCGATGATCGGTGACGTCTGCGGGCACGGGCCCGACGAGGCGGCGCTCGGCGTGGAGCTGCGCATCGCCTGGCGCGCGCTGACGTTCGCGGGCCTGTGCGGAGACGAACTCCTCTCGACCCTCCAGCAGGTCCTGGAGCACGAGCGTGAGAACGACGAGATCTTCGCGACGGTCTGCACCGTGGACATCGCACCGGACGGCCGCCGCGCCGGGCTCTGCCTGGCCGGCCACCCGTCCCCGCTGATCTCCCGCCCGGGCCGGCCCGCCGAACTCCTGCCGTACGAGAACAACGGACCGGCGCTCGGTCTGGTGCCGCACGCCCGCTGGCCGCGGATGCAGGTGGAGCTGGGCGCCGCCTGGAGCCTGATGCTCTACACCGACGGTCTGATCGAGGGCCACATCGGCGAGGGCAAGGAACGGCTCGGCCAGGACGGCATGGTGGACTTGGTCCGCCGTCAGCTCGCCCAGGGGCTGGAGGGCGAGGAACTGCTGCGCGCGGCGGTGAGCGAGGTGCGCGCGCTCAACGGCGGGGAACTGACGGACGACGTGGCGGTGCTGCTGCTGGACCGGACTCCCTGACGGGGGGTCACGGGAGTCCCTGACGGGGGTCAGGGACGGGGGTCAGCGGCCGCCGTTGTAGGGCCCGTACGGGCCGTCGCTGCTGCTTCCGCCGCGGCGGCCGCGGCCGCCGCCGGAGACCTGGCGGAGGGCGGGACGGACGTCGACGAAGAAGACGATCGTGGCGACCAGGCCCGCGATCTGCACGAAGAGCATCGGGACCCAGAGGTTCACGGCCACCGTGATACCGAGGATGATCAGCCAGAACATCTTGTTCTGCTTGTCAGCAGCGCGGTAGGCGTCCTCGCGGGCCACCGCGGCCAACACCAGTGCCACCACGGCGAGCACCAGCATGGCCGTGAAGATCAGCCACATGAAGCCGCCGAATGCCGTCAACAGCACAATGCCCACCGCCCGGGTCGAATCGTCTCTACGGCCACCGTACCCGGAGAACGGGCCGGGAACTCTGAGAGTGCCCGGCCCGTCTTCGTACGGCGAAACGGTCTTGCCGTCGCTCGCCTACTTGGCGGGCGACGTCGTCTTCTTGGCGGTGGCCTTGCGGGCCGGGGCCTTCTTGGCGGCCGTCTTCTTGGCCGCGGCGGGCTCGGCGGCGGCCTCGGCCGGCTGCTCCTCGCCCTTGACCTCGACCGGCTCGGCCTTCGGCTCGACGACCGCGGCCAGCTCCTCGATCTCCTCGGCGGCCTCGCCGCGCCAGGTCTTCACGGTCTGCTCGCCGTGCTCGGCGACCTTCTCGTACGTCTCCCGGGCCTTGACGGCGTACTCGGCGGCGACGCCGACACCGCGCAGGGCGAGGTCCTGAGCGGACTCACCGAGCTTCTTCAGGTCGGTGTCGAGGGTGCCGATGAACTCCGTCACCTTGGCCTGGATGGTCTCCTGCGCCTCCTTGGCGCGGGCGGCGGCCTTCTCCTGGACGGCGTTCGGGTCGATGTTCTTCACGGTCTCGATGCGCGCCGGGGCCTCGGCGCGGATCTGCTCCACGATGCCGGGGACCTTCTTGGCCTGCTGGACGGCCAGGTCGGCGGTGCCGGCGAGGAAGTAGAGCGGGGTCGGGTCCGTGGCGGCCTTGCGGATGTCGTCGGTGATGGCCATGGCGATGGTCCTCCGGTATTCGCTTTCAGCTGAGGGTTTTGGTGATCGGCGACGGACCGGCCTGTCGGTGGTCTTTCCGGCGGTGCTGTTCAACTGGCGGTCTGCTGCGGATCGGCATCGCTGCCGTCGGCCGTGCGGGGGCCGCGGGCGGCGGTGTCCTGCGGGTGCTGGGCATCCGATATGTCCTGCGCCACGCCCTGGTTCGCGTCCGAGGTCGCATCCTGGGGCGCTTCCTGCGTGATCTCGAACCCGTTCTCCTTGCGGAAGGACTCGTAGATCTGGAGCAGCACCTGCTTCTGCCGCTCGTTCAGCGTGGGATCGGCGAGGATGACGGCGCGCGTCTCCACCTCGTCCCGGTCCCGCTCGGCGTCGAGGATGCCGGCCCGCACGTACAGCGTCTCGGCGGAGATCCGCAGCGCCTTGGCGACCTGCTGCAACACCTCCGCGCTCGGCTTGCGCAGCCCGCGCTCGATCTGGCTCAGATACGGATTGGACACGCCGGCGGCGTCGGCGAGCTGCCGCAGTGACAGCTGCGCGCTGCGCCGCTGTTCCCGCAGATACTCACCAAGATTGCCGACGTTGAGCGATGCCATGCCTCCTACCTTGCACCAACTCCGCTAACTATTGCAAGCACCTTGCTTGCAATAGTGCGCCACGCCACTCGGGCGGAGGAGTGAGGCCGAGCACGAACCTTCGGCGCTCAGACGCACCGGTCACACCGGTATCCCCGCCGCAGAGCGGACCGAGGCCAGGCCAACCCCGGCACAGGCGCCCACCGGCCGCGGCGCGCCCGGTGCGACGGCGGACCGTACGGCGACTGCCAGGCCGGCCGCCCAGTTCGACCCGAGCCGCCCACGTCGCGGCGCCGCATGACCGGGTCCTGGAGCAGCGCGGCTGCCAGGCCGGGGGCGTTGCCGTGCAGCAGCCTCAGGACCTCGGGCCGTACGGAACGCACGTTCACCCGCTCCAGGACAGTGACCTTGGCGGTGTCCCCGCACCCGGTGCACAGCGCGAGGAGCCAGGCGTCGAGGAGCTTGTGGTTCGCGTTGACGCGGAACTTGCCGTTCGGCCGGAAGCGCCCGGAGGCGCACCTGTGGCAACGGCGGAGAACGATCGGCAGGCAGGTGGGCACGACCACCCAGTTCTTGGACACAGAAATACACCGGTTCCAGTGAGAAGACCGCAGCGAAAAGGAGCGCGGCGCACAGGTGCGACGCGCGACGGATCAGCGCTCGGGGGGTCTCACTTGGTGTACAACGGCACGTCCTTGACAGGGCGACTGTGGGCGCGAGAACGGTAACGGCACACGAGGGTGCGGTTCCACGGATTTTCGGGCGGTTGGCGATACCTCTCGACGGGCGCCCGCAGGGAGCAGGCGAGTTCGGCCACGCAAGCCGGGAAGGCCCACCGAGGCAGCAGCAGCCCGTGAGGGATCCCACAAGCCGCTCGACCGCTGGCGCGAGGACGCCAAGGGGGGTTATCGTCGAGAGGTAGAACGACCGGTCTTCCTACCTCTTGAGGGTGGGCGTCTCGGCCTTCCGGACGGGACTGCCAACCAGGCAAGCGACTGCCAGTGGGTCCCGGTGCACGTCGAACAGAGATGAAAGCTCCATGAAGCCAATCCGCGCCCTGGCTTGCCCGGGGTCCAACAGGGGGCCGGTGTTTCGCGCGGCCTCGATGGGGTCAGCCTCCCGATCGGATCAGGCGGACCGCGTCCAGCAGGGTCTTGTGGGCGGCCGTCGAGTCGTCCAGGTAGCCGGCCGCCATCGCTCCGTCGTACAGCATCAGCAGGGCGCCGGCGGCCGACTTGGGGTCGGTGTGGCCGAGCCGGGTGAGCAGTTCCTGGAAGAGGGTGCGGATCCAGTCCCGGTGAGATGTCACCAGGCCGCGGACCGGATGGGTGGCGTCCGGGTACTCGGCGGCCGCGTTCATGAACGGCGATCCCCGAAAGCCACGCTCACGGGCGTGCTCGGCGATCGCCTCGAAGATCCGGTCGATCGCTTCCGCGGGCGGGTGCGCGGCGGCCAGTGGTTCGGCCACGTCCTTGTAGTAGGCGTCCTTGGTCAGCAGATAGGCCACGACAAGGTCGTCCTTGGCGGCGAAGTGCCGGTAGAAGGTCGCCTTCGTCACCCCGGCCTCGGCGATCAGCCGCTCCACACCGATCGCGCGTACGCCCTCGTAGTAGAACAGCCGCGACGCGGCCCTGACCAGGCGTTCGCGAGGCGGCAGGTCTCCCTCGACCGTGCTCTGCTGATGCTTGGCGTCGGTGGTCTTCTGCCCAGTGCTGCTCACCTCCCCATTGTGCCCTCGGCCCTGCCTTGAGCGGCCTCCACCCCTGTACGGCCCTCGCCGGCAGGGCTGTCTTCCCCCTGTCCCGTACGACCCGTATCCCCTACGACCCGTATCCCGTACGGCCCACTACAACGCGGCCGTTCATCGAAAGGCTTGAACCATGACGCAGACTCGTCGTCTTGAAGGAACCGTCGCCCTGGTCACCGGAGCCTCCAGCGGCATCGGCCACGCCACCGCGCTGGAGCTCGCCCGCGAGGGCGCCTCCGTGGCCCTGGTCGGACGGCGCGAGGACCGGCTCACCGGCCTCGCCACGGAAATCTCCGAGGAGGGCGGGAAGGCTCTGGTCGTGCCCGCCGACATCACCACCGCCCAGGCCGCCGCGGAAGCGGTCGAGCGGACCGTCGAGGGCCTTGGCCGCCTGGACATCCTGGTCAACAACGCCGGCCTCATGCTCCTCGGGCCCACCCCCGGCGCGGACCTGAACGACTGGCAGCGCATGATCGACATCAACCTCATGGGCCTGATGTACACCACCCACGCGGCCGTCCCCCACCTGGTCAAGGCCGCCGCCGACGCGCCGCGCCAGGTCGCCGACATCATCAACATCAGCTCGGTGAACGGCCGCACCGCCTTCGCCATGTCCGCCGTGTACAGCGCCACCAAGTTCGGCGTCGGAGGCTTCAGCGAGGCACTGCGCCAGGAACTGGGGCGCCAGCACGTCCGCGTGTCCGTCGTCGAGCCGGGCAGCGTCGACACCGAACTGCGCACCCACAACTCGGAAGTCGTCCAGCAGCTGATCGTGGCCGGCCTGGGCGACATCGAGCGGCTGCAGAGCCAGGACATCGCCGACGCCATCGGCTACATCGCCACCCGCCCCCGGCACGTCGCCGTCAACGAGATGCTCGTACGCCCCACCGAGCAGGGCTGAACACCATCCCCGTGGCCAACCCCGAGGCGGGCAAGGAGGCGTGATGGCGGCCCACACCCCTCTCACCTGTCACGCCGGCCGACACCATCGTCCGCGTCTGCCTGCGCTTCATGGCAGGCGTCTACATCGGCTGGGCTCAGTGCCGACCGCCGCCTGAGGCGCCGACCAGGAGTTCGTCACGGTCGACGCCTCAGGCGGCGATGCGTAGTTGACCGAAAGGAACTGTGGGAAAAGTGAGACGGAAGAAAATTCTGGCGGTGGTGACCAATCAGGCCACCTACGGGGCGAGCAAGCACCTGACCGGCCTCTGGCTCGGTGAACTCGTCCATTTCCACGACAAGGCGGTGGCAGACGGCCACACCGTGGATGTGGTCAGCCCGGCCGGCGGCGAGGTGCCACTCGATCCTCGAAGCCTCGGCCGCTTGTTCGCCGACCGGACGGTTCGCGATTATCGAGCCGACCCGGCCTTCATGACCTCCCTGAAGTCCACTGCTTCCGTGGCCGACGCAGATCCGGACGACTACTCCACGATCTTCTTCACGGGCGGGCACGGCACCATGTGGGACTTTCCCGACAACGCCGACCTGCGGCGAACAGCCGAGGCCATCCACGCCGGGGGCGGCATCGTCTCCTCGGTCTGCCATGGCGCCTGCGCCCTCATCAACCTCCGTGATGCCGACGGGAATCCGCTCGTACGGAACCGCACCGTCACCGGCTTCGCGACGGTCGAGGAAAGACTGGCCGGCGTGAAGAGCAGGGTGCCGTTCCTGCTGGAGGACGAATTGCGCGCGAAGGGAGCCACATACGTGCGCTCCACCGTCCCGATGACGCCGCACGCCGTGCGCGACGGCCGCCTGATCACAGGCCAGAACCCGGTGTCCACCAAGGCCGTCAGCGACTTGATTCTCGCCGCCTTGGCCGAGACCGAGTAACAAGCCAAATCGAGCTGCACCCGTACTCCCCTCAGGCCGAGAGCACGAAGGCTGCCCCCGAACTGACATCGCAGTACGCCGCCCAAGTGGCCAACGACCCCGAACGCAATAACAAGGAGCAGAAACGCACCATGGACGACACGCTGCTGGAACGGCTCGGCGCCGGCAAGTACCTGCTCGTCACCAGCTACCGCAAGAACGGCACCCCGGTCACCACCCCGGTGTGGGTGGTGCGCGACGGTGACACGCTGGGCGTGCGGACCCCCGCAGACTCCTGGAAGGTCAAGCGGATCCGGGCACGCGGCGACATCCTCGTCGGCCCCTGCGACCTGCGCGGCAACCCGACGGGGGACCAGATCCCGGCCACCGCCGAGATCGCCGACAAGGCAACCGGCGCCCGCTACCGCTCGCTCATCGCCCGCAAGTACGGCATCCTCGGCCGCCTCATGATTCTCGACAGCCGACTGCGCCGGGGAGCGGACGGGACGCTGGGCATCCGCGTGCGGCTCACCCCGTAACGGGTGACGCAGCGTCAACTCCAGGCCCGGCAGGGCTCGCCGAGGGTCGGCACGTCGGATGCGGCGCTCTTCGGGCATTCGCGATCCCCGCGTCGAGCGCATCGGAAATCATGAAGCATGCGCCCGGATGACTGGCACCTCACCGAAGACGTCGACGACTTTCTCGCCCGGGCCGGAGAGTTCCTGCGCTCACGGCCCGCCCTGCACGTCACGCCGCTGACAGCGATCGAGAGACTGCGCACACGCGGGGCGGCCGCATACGGCACCCAAGCCCCCCTCTTCGGCCGGCTGGAGCGAGCGGGCGAGGTCCGCGCCACCCTCCACCGCCTCCCGTCCCTCGGCCTGGGCCTCACCCCCCTCACCCCCGAGCAGGCCGACCTCCTCGCCGCCCACCTGGCCGCCCTCGGTCACTCCCTTCCCTACGTCAGCGCGGCCCACGACACCGCCACCGCCTTCGCCGAGGCCTGGCAGCGGCACACAGGCGCGACGCCGGCACTCCGCACACGGATCCGCCTGTACCGCCTCGGCACGCTCACCCCACCGCAGCCGGTCCCAGCGGGCCGGGGCCGGCCCGTGGGCGAGCAGGACCAGGAGCAACTCATGCGGTGGTGCCGTGAGTTCGCGACGGACGTCGGGGAAGTCGTCACCATCGACGCCGACTCCTGGGCCGGCACACGCTTCGCCGACAAACGCTTCACCTTCTGGGAGAGCCCGGACGGCACGCCCGTCTCCATGGCAGGCGTGAACCCGATGGTCGCCGGCGTGATCCAGGTGGACCCCGTCTACACCCCGGCCCACCTGCGCGGTCACGGCTACGCGGGCGCCGCGACGGTCGAGGTGAGCCGGGCCGCGCTGGCCGCGGGCGCCACGGACGTCGTGCTGCACGCGAACCCGGCCAACCCCACCAGCAACGCCCTCTACCAGCGCATCGGGTACCTCCCGATCACCGAATGGGCCGTGTACGACTTCGCGTACACCGAACCGGAGGTCGCTCAGTAACGCCTTCCTCTCCTTAACGCCTTCCTCTCCTTGCCGGAGCCGCAGCGGGTCTACCTGGCGAGTTCGGCCGGTTCGTCCAGCCGCGTCAGCTTCCGCGGGTTTCTCATCAGGTAGATCCGGGTGACCTGCCCGTTCTCCACCACGAGGCTCACCGCGGTCGGCTCGCCGTCGACCTCGAACCGGCCGGCGGGCGCGCCGTTGAGCCACACCGTCGTCGTCTCGAACGCGGCCGCCACCCGGTCCGCGCGCGCGAGCACCGTCGCCACCAGTTCGGCCCCGTGGATCGGAGCCAGCGCGGCGGCCGCGAACCCGCCGCCATCGGCGATCAGGACCACATCCGGCGCCATGACCTCCATCAGCTCCTGCAACTGCCCGGTGCGCAACGAGGCCAGGAACCGCTCCACCACGGCCTGTTGCTCCGACCGGCTCACCTGCGCCCGTGGCCGCCGAGCCGCCACATGCTCGCGTGAGCGCCGGGCGATCTGCCGCACCGTGGCCGAGGACTTCCCGATGGCCTCGGCGATCTCGCCGTACGGCATGTCGAAGACCTCGCGGAGCACGAACACCGCCCGCTCCGTCGGCCCGAGCGTTTCCAGGACGGTCAGCATCGCGATCGACACGCTCTCCGCGAGTTCGATGTCCTCGGCGACATCAGGACTGGTCAGCAGGGGTTCCGGCAGCCACTCGCCGACGTATTCCTCGCGGCTGCGCGACAACGTCCGCAGGCGGTTGAGCGCTTGCCGCGTGACGATCCGGACGAGGTACGCCCGCGGGTCACGCACCTGCGTCTGGTCGACGTCGGCCCACCGCAGCCAGGACTCCTGGAGCACGTCCTCCGCGTCGGCCGCCGACCCGAGCATCTCGTAGGCGACCGTGAACAGCAGGCTGCGATGGGCGACGAACGGGTCCTCGGTCATACCGTCGACGCTACGTCGGAGTTCTCCGGCCGCGCGACGAGCGGAATCTCGCAGGCATCGGAGAAGCCCTGCGAGGTGATCCCGTTCGCATTGTTGTTCCTGGTCGCCATGTTGACGAAGGCGATGTACGCGGTGAGCTCGACCATCGCGGCCGGGCCGAGCCGGTCGAGCAGGCTCGCATGCAGCTCGTCGGTGACGGTCGGCGGCGTGTTCGTCATCGCCTCGGCGTACTCCAGCACGTCCCGCTCCAGCGGCGTGAACACCTCCGACTCCCGCCAGCGCGGCACCTGGCTCGCCTTGGCCAGGTCCAGGTTCTGGTTCTGCGCCTGGAAGTAGCCGACGTCGAGGCACCAGCCGCAGCCGACCTGTGCCGCGACGGCCATGTGCGCGAACGACTTGAGGCTCGCGTCGGCCGCGTCCCACTCGGCCAGCTTGGCCGAGAACTCCAGGTTGGACGTGGCGACCTTGGGGCTGTGCCACACCACCTCGACGGGCTCCGGAACGGCACCGAGCTGCTTGATCATGTTTTCGCTGAGCTCGGCGGGAAGCTCAGCCTTCGGGACGCGTAGCGCCATGGTGTCCTCCTTGGACATCTGCCTTGGACATCTGCCTGTTGGGCTGTTCGGCATGAAGACACCGCCGGGCCCGCGTATGTGACATCCACGATCGCCACCCGCCTGCGCCTGTCCTCGCTTCCCGTGTCACAGCCACCATCGCCACCCGCCTGTCCTCGCTCCCCATGTCACAGACGCCCGGGCTGTCTCGTCTCCGGGATGAGAGCCAATGCCGGAGTCAGGCCGGAATCAGGCCGGAATCAGGAAGGTAAAGGTGATGGTCATGCGGGTGTTCGTGGCAGGCGGGGCCGGGGTCCTGGGGCGGCGGCTGGTGCCGCAGCTCGTGGCCCGGGAGCACCAGGTGACGGCTTCGACGACGAGCGCGGCCAAGCTGGGCCTGCTGGAGCAGCTGGGCGCGGTGGGGGTCGTGATGGACGGGCTGGACGCGGTGTCGGTCGGTGAGGCGGTGGCCGCGGCCAGGCCCGACGTGATCGTGCACCAGATGACCGCCATCAGCCTCACTCACGCCGGCAAGCCCGATCTGAAGCACCCGGACCGCTGGTTCGCCACCACCAACCGGCTGCGCACCGAGGGGACGGACCACCTGCTGGCAGCCGCCGAGGCGACCGGCGTCTCCCATGTCGTCGCGCAGGGCTACGCCAGCTGGAACGGCATCCGCCAGGGCGGCTGGGTCAAGACCGAGGAGGACCCGCTGGACCTGATGACGGGAACGGCCGCGCAGGCGGGGATGGAGGCGATACGCCACGTCGAGGAGGTGGTCCTCAAGGCCGGCGGCGCGGTGATGCGATACGGCGCGTTCTACGGGCCGTACGCCATCGACGACCAGGTCGAGCTCATCCGCAAGCGGCAGTTCCCGCTCGTCGGGCGCTCCACCGGCTACAGCTCGTGGGTGCATCTCGACGACGCGGCGAGCGCTACCGTCCTGGCCGTGGAGCAGAAGGCGAGGGGCGTGTTCAACATCGTGGACGACGACCCGGCCCCGGCGAGCGAGTGGCTGCCGTACCTCGCGGCGTGCGCGGGGGCGAAGCGGCCGATGCGGGTGCCCAAGTGGCTGGCCCGGCTGCTGGCCGGGGAACAGGCGGTGGTGATGATGACCGAGGGGCGCGGCTTCTCCAACGCCAAGGCCAGGCGGGAGCTCGGCTGGGAACCGCGCTACCCCTCGTGGCGCCAGGGCTTCAAGGAGGAGCTGGCGTGACCCGGACCGAGGAGTTCGAGGAGCTACGACCGCTGCTGTTCTCGATCGCCTACCGGATCCTGGGCAGCGTGAGCGAGGCCGAGGACGCGGTCCAGGAGAGCTGGCTGCGCTTCGCGGCCTCCCGGGCACAGCCCGCGTCGGCCAAGGCCTTCCTCTCGGCCGTGGTCACCCGGGTCTCGATCGACGTACTGCGCTCGGCCCGTGTCCGGCGGGAGGAGTACGTCGGATCGTGGTTCCCCGAGCCGCTGCTGACCGACCCCTACGAGGATCCGGCGCGGTCGGCGGAGCTGGCCGACTCCGTGTCGATGGCGGCCCTGTTGCTGCTGGAGCGGCTCAGCCCGCTGGAGCGCGCCGTCTTCGTCCTGCGGGAGGTGTTCTGCTTCGGCTTCCCCGAGGTCGCGTCGGCGGTCGGGCGCTCGGAGGCTGCGTGCCGCCAGCTGGCGGTGCGGGCGCGGCGCCACATGGACGCGGGCCGGCCCCGGTTCGAGGCCGACCGCAGGGAGCGCGAGGAACTCGCCGGGCGATTCTTCGACGCGTTCAGAGAAGGGGACGTCGACGGGCTGCGGGAGCTGCTCGCCGCCGACGTGTCGATGGTCGGGGACAGCGGCGGCAAGGCCCCGCAGTGGGGCAGCGGCATCTTCGGCGCCGAGAACGTGGCCCGGCTGCTCGCCGCGATCGCCACGCCGTTCGTCCGTATCGGCGGCGTGGTGGAGCCGCAGGAGGTGAACGGCCAGCCGGGCGCGGTCTTCCGCGACCGGGACGGCAAGGTCGTCAACACCTTGGGGCTCGACATCCTCGACGGACGGATCCAGGCGATCCGCTCGGTCATCAACCCCGACAAGCTCGGGCACGTGGGTCCGGTGGCGGACGCCTGGGCGGTCACCCGCGAGGCGAGAGAGGCGAGCCGGCCACCGGTCGACCGGAAGAGCTGACCGCCTTCCGGACCACAGGACCACGAGACCACCGGACCACCGGACCACCGGACCGGGCAGGATTCCCGTACCGATCAGGATTCGAGAAGCGCGGGGCACGAAGCCGCAACTAGCCTGACCGTCACAGGCTTCAACGCGCTCCGCCGAGCCGTCCGGCGGTCGCGGCCAAAAACGGACGTACTACTCGCGGCCGGCTACTCGAAGCCAGTCAGGTCGATCCAGGCGACGCCGACGGAGACCGCGAAGGCGGCCCCGCCCAAGAGGCCCACGAGAGGGAGACACGATGAGCATGGCCACGAGGACGGACGCGAAGTCGCCTGCGCCGCACGCCGCTGCTGCCGCCGCCGACAGCCACGACCTGATCCGCGTGCACGGTGCGCGCGTGAACAACCTCAAGGACGTCACCATCGAGATCCCGAAGCGCCGGCTGACGGTGTTCACCGGTGTCTCCGGCTCGGGCAAGAGCTCGCTGGTGTTCGACACGATCGCCGCGGAGTCGCAGCGGCTGATCAACGAGACCTACAGCGCGTTCGTGCAGGGCTTCATGCCGACGCTCGCGCGGCCCGAGGTCGATGTCCTCGACGGGCTGACGACCGCGATCATCGTCGACCAGCAGCGGCTGGGTGCCGACCCCCGCTCGACCGTCGGCACCGCGACCGACGCCAACGCGATGCTGCGCATCCTCTTCAGCCGGCTCGGGAAGCCGCACATCGGCTCGCCCAAGGCGTTCTCCTTCAACGTCGCCTCGATCAGCGGGGCGGGCGCGGTCACCATGGAGCGCGGCGGACAGAAGGTGAAGGAGCGGCGCAGCTTCAGCATCACCGGCGGCATGTGTCCGCGCTGCGAGGGCCGGGGCACGGTCACCGATCTCGACCTCACCCAGCTCTACGACGACTCCAAGTCGCTCGCCGAGGGCGCGATCACCGTCCCCGGCTACACGGGCGGCGGCTGGAACTCCCGGCTCTACAGCGAGTCGGGCTTCTTCCCCCCGGACAAGCCGATCCGCAGGTTCACCAAGAAGGAGCTGCACGACTTCCTCCACCGCGAGCCGACCCGGATGAAGATCGCGGGCATCAACATGACCTACGAGGGGCTGATCCCGCGGATCCAGAAGTCGATGCTCGCCAAGGACCGGGAGGGCATGCAGCCGCACATCCGGGAGTTCGTGGACCGGGCGGTCACCTTCACCACCTGCCCCGAGTGCGACGGCACCCGGCTCACCGAGGGGGCCAGGTCGTCGAAGATCAAGCGGATCAGCATCGCCGACGCCTGCGCGATGCAGATCAGCGACCTGGCCGCGTGGGTCCGCGGGCTCGACGAGCCGTCGGTCGCGCCCCTGCTCACCGCACTGCAGCAGGCCCTCGACTCGTTCGTGGAGATCGGCCTCGGCTATCTCTCGCTCGACCGGCCCGCGGGCACCCTGTCGGGCGGCGAGGCGCAGCGCGTCAAGATGATCCGCCACCTCGGTTCCTCGCTCACCGACGTCACCTACGTCTTCGACGAGCCCACCATCGGTCTGCACCCGCATGACATCCAGCGGATGAACGGCCTGCTGCTGCGGCTGCGGGACAAGGGCAACACGGTGCTCGTCGTGGAGCACAAGCCGGAGACGATCGCGATCGCCGACCACATCGTCGACCTCGGCCCCGGCGCGGGTACGGCGGGCGGCACCGTCTGCTTCGAGGGCACCGTCGAGGGGCTGCGGACCGGCGGCACCATCACCGGCCGCCATTTCGACGACCGGGCCGCAGTCAAGGAGACGGTGCGGAAGTCCACGGGCACGCTGGAGATCCGCGGCGCCACGACGCACAACCTTCAGGAAGTCGACGTCGACATCCCGCTCGGGGTGCTCGCTGTCGTCACCGGCGTCGCGGGCTCCGGCAAGAGTTCGCTCGTGCACGGCTCGATCCCGGCCGGCGAGGGCGTGGTCTCGGTCGACCAGGGCGCGATCCGCGGTTCCAGGCGCAGCAACCCGGCGACGTACACCGGACTGCTCGACCCGATCCGCAAGGCGTTCGCGAAGGTCAACGGCGTGAAGCCGGCGCTGTTCAGCGCGAACTCCGAGGGCGCCTGCCCCACCTGCAACGGCGCCGGCGTCATCTACACCGACCTGGCGATGATGGCCGGCGTCGCCACCACCTGCGAGGAGTGCGAGGGGAAGCGGTTCGAGGCTTCGGTCCTCGACTACCACCTCGGCGGCCGCGACATCAGCGAGGTGCTGGCGATGTCGGTGACCGAGGCGGAGGAGTTCTTCGGCGCCGGCGAGGCACACACGCCGGCCGCGCACCGCATCCTCACCCGGCTCGCCGATGTCGGGCTCGGCTACCTCAGCCTCGGCCAGCCGCTCACCACACTGTCCGGCGGCGAGCGGCAGCGGCTCAAGCTGGCCACCCACATGGCCGAGAAGGGCGGCATCTACGTCCTCGACGAGCCGACCGCCGGCCTCCACCTCGCCGACGTCGAGCAGCTGCTCGGCCTGCTCGACCGGATCGTCGACTCCGGCAAGTCGGTCATCGTCGTCGAACACCACCAGGCGGTCATGGCCCACGCCGACTGGATCATCGACCTCGGCCCCGGCGCCGGCCACGACGGCGGCAAGATCGTCTTCGAGGGCACCCCCGCCGACCTCGTCGCCACCCGCTCCACCCTCACCGGCGAGCACCTCGCGACGTACGTCGGCGCCTGACGGAGGCCCTCACGGACACCGGCGCCGACGATCACGAGGATACGGACGCCTGGAACCGCCCTCAGAAATGAGTCAGCCACTCTTCGAGGGCGGCGAAGTCCGCGTCCGTGAGGCCGTGGCGGTGATCCACGCGATGCAGCAGTGCTCGCCCACGGTGGTGCGCGGCGACCCAGGTCCGGTCGGCGTCGGTGATCTCGTCGTCGACCCAGAGGAAGTCGCGGCCGGACGCCCAGTGGACGAGCGGGCGGGTCTTCCAGTGCGGCGCACCCCACTCGGCCTCGTCGGAGTCGGAGGGGTCCGGCCAGACCACGAAGGGCAGTTCCGGCAGGCCGAGCCACGGCGCGACGCACTCGTTCGCGTCAGCCATCCAGGTCGTGGCCCACACCAGATCGCACGGCAACGCCGCCAGTCGCGGGCCATGGGCCGGATTGATCCTGGTCAGCAGTGGGTTCACCGCGGCCGGCTGGGGCCCGAGGCCGGTCCGGCGCATCGGGGACACCGGGGGTGCCGGGAGTGCCGGGTACGTCGGGTATCCGTCCGGGTACTGCTCCGGCCCTGCCCCGAACGGGATGAGTGGTCCGTCGACGTCGAGGAAGAGAAGTGGACGCGGCGCATTTCCGTCCATAACCGCAGGATAGACGTGAACCGCAGGATAGACGTGCTCTCTACGGCCCCTCAGCCCCGGGACGTCCACTCCTCCCGGAGGAGTCCGAACTCCACGCCGTCGTACCACTTGCCGCCCACGCGTACGCTCTCCCGGCGCCGTCCCTCCTCCACGAACCCGATCGCGCGGAAGGCGCGCAGGGCACGCTCGTTGCCGCTCCAGGTGTCGAGTTCGACGCGGTGCAGTCGCAGGGCGCCGAAGAGGTGGTCCAGCAGCAGGCGGAGGGCCTCGGAGCCGTAGCCGCCGCCCCAGCGGTCGCGTTCGCCGATGGTGATACCGACCGTCGCCCGGCCGGCGAAGGAGTCGAG
This sequence comes from Streptomyces sp. NBC_00775, assembly GCF_036347135.1. NCBI lineage: Bacteria > Bacillati > Actinomycetota > Actinomycetes > Kitasatosporales > Streptomycetaceae > Streptomyces > Streptomyces sp. NBC_00775. Next base: position 5,833,400 of record NZ_CP108938.1, on the reverse strand, counting down.
GTCGCGGTAGTCGACCATGCCGATCGCACGGCCGTCGGCCAGGTCCTCCACGGTGAACGTCTGCTGCGCGCGCGGGTCGTCGCGCAGACGGACCTCGTGGAAGTGCGCCACCGCCTCCCGGGTGACCGGGCCGAAGAGCGGGTCACCGCCGGTGGCCCAGTGCACGACCTCGGGGTCGTTGCGCCAGCGCACCTGGGCGTCCACGTCGTCGGCGCGCAGCGCCCTGAGCCGTACCAGCTTGCCTTCGATCATTCGGTGATCATATGGACGGGTGAGCGGCGGGGTGGAGGGGATTTCCGCCGCGCGCACGGCAAGCACCCGCACCTCCCCGGCTCCCCTCACACGGCTCACCCGGCGCCGCTCAGCCCACCCGCTCCGCCAAGAAGTCCTCCCAACTCCGCTTGCCGGTGTCCGCTCCGGCCAGCGTCAGGTTGTCGCCCGCGCGGTAGGCGCGTCCCGCCTTGCCGGGGATGCGGAGCGGCATCATCGGGCGGCGCTTGCCGCGGGCCTTGAGGTAGCCGCGGGCCAGGTCGTCCAGGCCGTACACCTGGGGTCCGGTGAGGTCGGGCACCAGGCCGGCCGGGCTGCCGAGGGTGAGTTCGGCGATGCGGGCCGCGACGTCGCGCGCGTCGACCGGCTGGAGGCGCAGCCCGCCGGGGACCGGGAAGACCGGCATCTTCGCCATCGTCTGCACCATCTTCAGCGTCAACTCGTGGAACTGGGCGGCCCGCAGTGTCGTCCACGGCACCCCGGATTCCGCGATGGTCCGCTCGGCGTCCAGCTTCGACCTGAGCCAGGCCAGCGGGACGCGGTCCGCGCCGACGACCGAGATGTACACGAGGTGCCGTACGCCCGCGGTCCGCGCGGCCCGCACCAGGTTGCGGGTCGCGATGTCGTCGCCCTTGGGGCCGCCCGCGAGGTGCAGGACGGTGTCGACGCCGGTCAGCGCGGCGTCGATGCCCTCGCCCTTCAACAGGTCGACGGCCACGTACTCGACGCCGTCGGTGGCCTCGCGGGCGTGCCGGCTCAGCACCCGTACGTCGCGGCCGGCCTCCCGCAGCAGCGGGACGGCAAGGCTTCCGAGCGTGCCGGTGCCGCCGGTGACCAGGACGGTTGCGGGGGTGGAGGTCATGGCTGCTCCCAGGTTCGTGAGGACGGGAGGTTGGAAACCCCTGTCCCCTCAGCGGGTTCTCGGTGTTCTATTCCTCTGACACCCCGCGCGGAAGGAATGTGACACGGTGGGCGAGAGCGCATGGCTGGCGGAGCGTTTCGAGGAGCACCGGACGCATCTGCGGGCGGTGGCCTACCGGATGCTCGGCTCGGTGAGCGAGGCCGATGACGCGCTCCAGGAAGCCTGGTTGCGCGCCAGCCGTGCCGACACCGACGACATCGAGAACATCGCCGGGTGGCTGACCACGGTCGTGGCGCGGGTGTGCCTGAACCTGCTGCGCACGCGCGAACGGCAGCGCGAGGAACCTCTCGACGTACGGCTCACCGACCCGGCCGTCGCCCCGGAGGACGGCGGCGACCCGGAAGAGGAAGCCGTGCTGGCCGACTCCGTCGGCGTCGCCCTGCTCGTCGTCCTCGACACGCTCTCTCCCGCGGAACGGCTCGCCTTCGTCCTGCACGACATGTTCGCCGTGCCCTTCGACGACATCGGCCCGATGCTCGAACGCTCACCCGCCGCCGTACGGCAGCTCGCGAGCCGCGCCCGGCGCCGGGTCAAGGGAGCCTCCCCGCTGCCCGAGGCCGATCTGACCCGCCGGCGCCGCGTCGTCGACGCCTTCCTCGCCGCGACCCGCGGCGGCGACTTCGAGGCCCTGGTCGCCCTCCTCCACCCAGACGTCGTCCTGCACGCCGACACGTTCGTCATCCCCACCCCGGAACCGGTCGTCGTCAGCGGCGCGATCACCGTCGCCAAGGGCGCGATGGCCGCCACCGGCCGCGCCCACTTCACCGGCCCCGCCCTTCTCGACGGAACGGTCGGCCTGGCCATGGCCCCCCTCGGCCGCCTCCGCCTGGTCCTGACCTTCACGCTCACGGACGACGACCTGATCACCGGAATCGACGTCATCGCAGACCCGGACCGCCTCGGCGAACTGGAAGTCGCCGCCCTGGATGCCTGAAAATATGCGCGAAATCGCTTGGGCAGGGAATAGCCCATTGCATTAAGGCCGCACCCGGCATTAGCGTGACGTCCATGACTGCCGGGTCGGCCTTGTGCCGTGAGCGAGTTGGTTGCCCGGCCTCCGAGTGAGGCCGGGGCGGGGTAGAGCCCCGCCTGCGCTTTCTTCGTACGACGTCTTCGTACGCCTTCCTTGTGCGCACCCCCTGTTGGGGACGGAGCGCGCCTTCACGCACCACATTCCGCACCGCGGGCTGCGATCAATCCACATGCGCGCCGCATGCACGCCGCATTCGCCCCGCGGCAATTCCTCCTGCCCGAAAACAAAAGAAAGCAGCGAATGCCCAACCCCTTCAATGAGCAGGTCATCGATGAATTCCGCGCCAACAACGGACGCGTCGGCGGTTATTTCGAAGGAGCCCGGCTGCTCCTGCTGACAACCACCGGCGCACGGACGGGAACCCCGCACACGACCCCCGTCGGCTTCTACCCCGACGGCGGCGAGCGCGTGCTCGTCATCGCGTCGGCCGGGGGCGCGCCCCAGCACCCCGACTGGTTCCACAATCTCGTCGCGAACCCGCGGCTGACCGTCGAGGACGGTGTCTTCACCTACGAGGCGGATGCGGTCGTACTCGAAGGCGCCGAACGTGACGCCGTCTTCGCCCGCGCGGTGGAGGCCGACCCGGGGTGGGCGGAGTACCAGGCGAAGACGGCTCGTGTCATCCCCGTCGTCGCCCTGCACGCGATCCCGAAGGACGGCCCGCCGAACGTCAACGCGGGCTCCATGGCGGACGCCCTGAAGGTCGTCCACGACGCCTTCCGGCGTGAACTCGCCCTGGTGCGCAAGGAGGTCGCGGAGCAGGGGCCGGCGCTCGGCGCCCAGCTCCCCGTCAACTGCCTCACCCTCTGCCAGGGCCTCCACAACCACCACACCGGCGAGGAGCTCGGCATCTTCCCGTTCCTCGCCGGCCGCCATCCCGAACTTGCCCCGGCCCTGGACCGCCTGCGCCAGGAACACGAACGGATCGCGGGCCTCCTCGAAGAGCTCCGCCGGGTTGTCGCTGCCGAGGACGCGGACCCCGGTCACGTACTCTCCGAGGTGGAACGCCTGACCGCCGACCTCGAAGCCCATCTGACGTACGAGGAAGAGCAGTTGATCCCACTTCTGACCCCAGCGACAGCACCGGCGGCATGGACGGACCCGGCGGCCGGGGCCGTCGAGTGATCGCCCTCGTCACCGGCGCCAACCGCGGTATCGGCCACGAAGTCGCCCGGCAGCTGGCCGCCGCGGGGCACACCGTGTACGTCACGGCGCGTTCCGCCGAGGCGGCCAGGGCGGCGGCCGAGGACGTCGGGCCGAACGCCCGCCCCCTCCGCCTCGACGTCACCTCCCCGGCGGACATCGACGCGGCAGCCCGGGACCTCACCGCCCTCGACGTCCTGATCAACAACGCGGCGATCACGTACGACACCTGGCAACACGCCACCACCGCCGACCTGGACGTCGTACGCGAGGCGGCGGAGACGAATCTGTACGGCCCCTGGCGGCTGACCCAGGCGCTGCTCCCCCTTCTCCGTGCCGGCGCACACCCGCGCATCGTCAACGTCTCCAGCGAGGCCGCGTCCCTGGCGAGCATGGGCGGCGGCACCCCGGCGTACTCCGCGACCAAGACGGCCCTCAACGCCCTCACCCGCATGCTCGCCGCCGAGCTGCGCGCCGACGGGGTCCTGGTGAACGCCGTCTGCCCGGGCTGGGTCGCCACGGACATGGGCGGACCCGGCGGCCGGCCGGTCGAGGAGGGTGCCGCGAGCGTCGTCTGGGCGGCCACCCTCCCGGACGACGGCCCCACCGGCGGCTTCTTCCGCGACGGCGCGCCGATCCCCTGGTGACAGGTGACAGGTGACGGGTAACTGGCCACTGGTTACTTGCCGTTGGTTACCGGCCTCTGGTCACTCACCAGGGGAGCGGGCGTGAGTGCACCACGTCCAGCCGGGACACCGCCCGCGTCAGCACCACGTACAGCCGGTGCAGCCCCCGTGCCTCCGCCTCCGCAACGGCCGCCGGTTCGACGGCCACGACATGGTCGTACTCAAGTCCCTTGGCGAGAGCGGCGGGCAGCACCGCGACGCGCGCGCCCAGTTCGTCGGGGCCCGCCGCCGCGATCCCCTCGGCGCCGAGTGCCTCCCGTACGCGTACGACATCCGCGTCGGCGGCGATCACCCCGACGGAGCCCTCGTGCGTGAGCGCGTCGCGCACGGCGGAGACGGTCGCGGGCAGGACGTCGGACACCGCCCGGATCCTCAACTCGCCGTCCCGGCGCAGGGACTGAGCGGGCGGCACCGCCACATCCAGCCGGGCCAGCAGCCGGTTGGCGAGTTCCACGACGGCACCGGGCACCCGGAAGCCGGTCGTCAGCGGTACGACCGCGGCGTCCGGCTTCCCCAGGTGGCCGAGGAGGTCGCCCCATTCCCGCGCCGCCCACGGCGTCGTGCCCTGCGCGAGGTCGCCGAGCACCGTCAGCGATCCGAACGACGCCCGCCGTGCGATCGCCCGGCACTCCATCGGCGACAGGTCCTGGGCCTCGTCGATGACCAAGTGCCCGTATCCCTCGGGGTGTTCGATGAGCCCGGCGACCTCGTCGAGGAGGACGAGATCGGCAGCGGACCACCGCGCCGACTTCCACGAACGCGGCGGCTTCGCCCACAGGACCGCCTTCTGCTCGTCCGCGTCCAGGACCCCGTCCGCCGCCGCGGCGAGCGCGTCGGGGTCGGTGAGCAACCCGGCGACGAGCTCCTCCGCACGCACCTTGGGCCACACCGCTTCGACGTACGCGCCGACCGGCCGGGCCCGCGAGATCTTCTGCAGCCAGGCGTTCGTGCACGGCCAGGCACGCCGTTCGGCCTGCTCCTGTACGTACCGCACGGCCCGCGTCCGCACCCGCTCGCGCCCGACGGCGTACGGGGGTTCCTCGGCGCGTACGTCGTCCACGATGCGACGGAGTACGCCGACGGGGACCCGCCAGCAGTACGAGCCGTCCGGTACGGCGAGGGAGTCGGCGGGCCTGCCGATGTTCCCGTACAGAGCCCGGCGCAGCACCTCCGCCATCCGGGGATCGTGCTTGACGACGGCCGCACGCTCGTCGTCCTGCGCCGTCACCGGGTGCCGGGCGATCTCGTCCCCGATCGTCGACTGCCGTACGCCTGTCTCGCCGAGGGCGGGCAGGACCTCCGAGATGTACGAGAGGAACGTGCGGTTGGGGCCGAGGATGAGCAGTCCGCGGCGGCGGATGCGCTGCGGGTGGGTGTAGAGGAGGTACGCGGCCCGGTGCAGGCCGACGGCCGTCTTGCCGGTGCCGGGGGCGCCCTGCACACAGACCGAGGCCGCGAGATCACCTCGTACGAGATCGTCCTGCTCGGGCTGGATGGTGGCGGCGATGTCGCGCATGGGGCCGACCCGGGGGCGCTCGATCTCGCCCGCGAGGATGCGGCCGTCCGACTCCTGGCCCGTGCCGATGTGCTCGTCCTCCAGGCCCGTGAGGTCGGCGGAGTCGCCCTGGCTGCCGGGCGCCCAGCCGAAACGGCGGCGGACGGCGACGCCCTGCGGTTCGCGGGCGCTCGCCTGGTAGAAGGCGCGGGAGACGGGCGCGCGCCAGTCGACGACCAGGGGCGGCGCGGCGGGGTGCTCGGTGATCCGCAGCCGCCCGATGTGATAGCTCAGCCCGGCGTGGTCACCGGCCGCCCCGGCATCGCGCCCGAAGTCCAGCCGGCCGAAGAACAACGGCCCTTGGGGCAGTTCACGCAGTTCCTTCGCCTTGCTGCGCAGCCGGTACCCGAGCACTTCGGCGTCGGCACCGGAGGCGGAGACGTCTTCGCCGGTGACGACCTGTTCCTCGGCGCCGTCGACCATGGCGGCGAGGGCGGCGCGGCAGGTGTCGTGGTAGTCGCGTTCGCGGGTGAGGGACTGGGCGAGGGCAGGGTCGGGGGACGTCATACCGTCCAAGATAACGGAATAACGTAACCGAGTTAAATTTTTTACCCAGTCACGATCGATGGAATCAGGGATCAGGCGAGCCCGGGAAGCCCCCGCCCCAGCTGCTCGAACGCACGTTCGGCGGCGGCGACCGCGTCCCCGTAGACCTCGTCGACCCCCTCCCCCGCCGCGATCCTCCGCCAGTTCTCCTCGGCGAGGATGCGGCGTACGGCGACGATCTGCCCGGCGGCGAGCCGCGCGTCGAGGCCGCCGCCCAGGGCCTCGGCCAGGGCGGCCTCGGACCGCTCCAGGTACCCGTACAGCCGCGCCACCAGCGACGGCGTCCCGTAGAGCAGACGGTGGAAGGCGTGGACGGCCGGATGGTCATTGAGCCCGGTGACGGGATCACGCCGCCGCAGCCCGTCCAGGAAGTGCGCACGGAGGGCGCCGATCACGGACTCCCCCTCCGCCCGGCCGGCGACCACCCGCGCGGCTTCGTCCTCGTGGTCGGCGAACCGGTGCAGGACCAGATCCTCCTTGGCCGGGAAGTACCGGAAGAGGGTCGGCTTGGAGATCTCGGCGGCGGCGGCGATCTCGGCGACGGACACGGCGTCGAAGCCCTTCTCCAGGAACAGCCCGATCGCCGTCTCGGAAACCGCCTGGTACATGCGCTGCTTCTTGCGCTCGCGGAGCCCCATCTCACCCATGCCCCGAGCCTACGCATCCCTCCGGGCGGCCCTTGACCTCAACCGGGCTTGAGGTCGAAGACTGCGGGGACTGCGCAGGACTCGACCCGCTTCCCAGGAGTGACCCATGCGAGCAGTACAGGTGAAGGCGTTCGGCGGCCCCGAGGTCCTCGTCCCGGTGGAGGTCCCGGACCCGGTCCCTGCGCCCGGCGAGGTCCTGATCGACGTGGCGTACGCGGACACGATCTTCGTGGAGACGCAAGTGAGGTCGGGCTGGGGCCGCGACTTCTTCCCGGTGACGCCTCCGTACGTTCCCGGGGGCGGCGTATCGGGCGTGGTCGGCGCCCTTGGCCCGGACGTGCCCGCCGAGTGGCTGGGCCGCCGGGTCACCTCCTTCGTGTCGGGCAGCTACGCGGAGCGGGCCGTCGCCCCGGTCTCGGCTCTGACCGTCGTACCCAACTCCCTGGACCTCCTCCAGGCCGCGGCCCTGGTCCACGACGGCGTCACCGCCTCCGGCCTCCTCGAACTGACCGCCGTCGGGCCCGCCGACCGCGTCCTCGTCCTTGGCGCCTCCGGAGGCATGGGCACCCTGCTGATCCAACTGGCGCACGCGCGTGGCGCACGGGTCGTCGGGGTGGCCCGTGGAGAGGCGAAGACCGCTCTGGTACGGGAGTTGGGCGCGGACGCGGTGGTCGACGCCACGACCTCCGACTGGACGACGGCCGCCCGTACGGCACTTGGCGGCTCACCGGAGGCCGCGGACGTGGTCCTGGACGGGGTCGGCGGCCAACTCGGCGCCACCGCCTTCTCCTTGACGGCGGACGGCGGTCGCTTCTCGGCCCACGGGGCACCGTCGGGCGGCTTCTCCCCCATCGACACCACTGAGGCCACCCACCGTGGCATCAAGCTCTTCGGCATCACGGACGTCCAGTTCAGCCCCGCCGACCTGCACCGCCTCACCTCCGCCGCCCTCGCGGAGGCCGCGGCGGGGCGGCTGCGGCCCGTGATCGGTGAGGTGTTCGCGGTGGAGCGGGCGGGGGATGCGCATGCGGCCATCGAGGGGCGGGGGTTGGTGGGGAAGGTCGTCCTGGAAGTGTGAGCGCGGCCCCCGCCCCACGCCGCGCCGGTGCGCACTCAGCCGCCGCTGTGGACACCGTGCAGCAGCGCCCGCGCCAGATAGGGGTTCGCCGTCGGCCGCGGCGGCAGCCCCAGCGCCGCTATGGCGGCCTCCAGGGTCGTCCCGTACGAGTCCACGGCCCGGTTCACGTTGGGGGCTTCGAGGTCGGCGCGAGCGAGCAGCCGGTCCAGGTCCACGTAGGCGGAGCGGATGATCTCCAGCCAGCGGTACACGCGCCAGTCCTCTTCCCAGGCCCAGGTGTACACAACGGGGAGCCTGGTCGCCCAGCGGCGGAACATACGGTCGCGGATCTCGGGCAAGGTGGGCGTGAGATGCATGTGCCGGACCAGGTCGTACAGCGGGTCGCCGACCATCGCCCGCTCCCAGTCGATGAGGGTGAGCGCGAACCCGTCGTCGCGGCGCACGAGGTTCCAGGGGTTGAGGTCGCCGTGCAGCAGGGCCGGCTGCCGCAATGTCACCTGGTACCGGGAAAGTATCTGGTGCAGTACGCCGGGGTCGGGCAGCCCCAGTTGCCGTGCCATTTGCCGCGACCCCTTGGGCAGCTTCCGGACCAGGTCGACCAGTTGTTCCTTCAGCCAGTCGCAGAAGCAGAACCCGAGGTCCGCCCCCAGCGGATCCAGTCCCAGGTAGTCGAGCTCGGTCAGCGCACAGAGCTGGTCCACGAGTCCGTCCGCCTCGTGCGGGAGGAGGCCGTGCACCGGGTGGTTGGGAGGATGGTCGCCGTCGAGCGGCCCGACGTAGGTGTGGATGGCGAACGGGTCACTCGCCCGGGGGCTCTCGTAGAGGCTCTCGCCCAGTGCCAGCACGCGCGGCACTCGCACCGGCAGACCGGAACGTTCGATGGCCCCGAGCACCGCGTGTTCGCTGAGGAAGCGGGACTCGGTGCGGCGGACCGACGCCAGGTTGCGGCGCACGACGACCGGGTCCTGGACACCCCGGACGTACACGACCGAGTTGACGTGCGCGGTGCCCTTGAGCACGCGCTCCGCCGGGACCACCGCCTCGGCGAGCAACGCGCCGAGCACTGCCGACCGGGGGAAATCGGGATGCTCGGGCATCCGGTCGTCCGGTCTCCAGTGCATGACCGGGACGGGACGGGTATCTCTTGCCGTGGCCCGACTGCCGGCCTGCCGGCGCAGCAGAAGCCGCTCGATCTCGTTCTCGTCGGGCACATGAGGGAGCATCAGCGGTTCGGCGGCCGCCTCCAGCGCCCTGTGCACCGCCGCCGTCGCGGCGTCCAGGGTCTTCTGCTCGGGCGAGCCGTCCAGGGACCTGACCGCGCGCATCACGTCGGGGAACACCGACTGGGCGCGCTCGAAGGCTATGTAATGGCGCAGGTCCCGCGCCAGGCCTCGCACGGCCGCGGGCCGCACGGCCTCAACGCTGCCGGCCCACGCGTCGATCACCTCTTCCCACTGGAACTCCGGGTACCGCATACGGACCAGATGGGTGGCGAGATCGTGCAGGGGGTCGCCGTAGGTCGCGAGCTCCCAGTCGACGCAGATCAGTGGAGGGTCGACGCCGTAGGCCACGATCACGTTGTCACGGTGCAGGTCCGCGTGGAGCAGGCTGTACGGGCGGCGCGCCATGGCGGGAACCCGCCGGCCGAACTCCGTCATCGCGTCGCCTGATACGCCCAGAGCCGCGAACAGCCCACCGAACTCCGCCCAGTTGGGGTCCCGGATCTGCTGGTCCGCGAGATGGGCGAGTGTTCGCAGAAACCCCCGGCTGTCATGGGAGCCGTGCGGCCAGCAGCCGGGCAGTGGCGGCAGGTGTTCCCTGCCCACCCGCGACATCTGCGCGAGCAGATCGGCCAGCGCCTTGACCAGCAGACCGTCGACCGGCTTGCCGTTCGGGCAGATGCTTTCGAGCGGTACGCCCTCCACATAGCTGTGGATGGCCGAACCCTCGCGCCTGGCCAGGCAGCGCGGGACATGGGGCAGTACGCACGCGACCCCGTCGAGGAGCTCCGCCTCGTCCGGCCAGGTCCTGATCACCACCGGCAGTGCCTCGGTCCGCCGGACCCGGACGGTCACGTGCGTGCCCGCCTCCTGGCCGAGAAGCCGGGCCATGCGCTGCGTCAACGGAGCAACGTAGTTGGAGTTGTGATGACCCCCGCTCGCCGCCCCGTACAGCAGCGCCGCATGGATGAACTCGTCATACGCGTCGTCGCCGGTGAAGTCCCGGGACAAGGCACGCGGGACAGGAGGTACGCCCACTGGCCGCTCCTTTGTGAGCGAGTCCGATATCCAGGGACAACTTGGGTATCACAGATCGCCGTTGCACGGCGCACGTTACAGCGCGCGCTCCGTACGGAACTCCTTGTGATCCTGATACCAGCGAACGAGTGAACCCGTGATCTGTCGCATGCCCGGCACTCTTTCGAGCCCCAACGGCTCCGCCGCGGCTGCCAGCACGCGCTGTATTTTGCCGCCCGCACGAGTGAGGAGACGTTCGTCGCCCACCGGGCCCGCGCCCAACGACAGGGACATCCGGATGACATCCGTGAAGAGCGACTGAGCCCGCTTGTAGTCGAGCAGTCTGGGCAGATCCTCTTCCCATCCGGCCGAGCTTCCGGGGACGACACCCTCGACGGCATCCCTCCAGTACTGCGCCATCCTGCGCTGCTGGGGCCTCGGGTAGCGCATCAGGTAGAGGTGGGTGGCCAGGTCGTAGAGCGGATCGCCGAGCATCGCCAACTCCCAGTCGATCGTCCAGAGCTGGTCCTCCCGGTCGACGACGAAGTTCTCGCGATGAAGATCCGCATGAAGAAGACAGAACGGGCGTTCGGTCAGTCCCGACACATGTTTTCTGAGCCGTTTGAAGGCGTCGCCGTCCACCCCGAGGGATCCGAACAGGACCTCGAAGTCGCCCAGGTTCTCCTGGTACACGCGCTCTTCGGTGAAGCAGATCAGCCGGTCCAGGAAGCCGGAGCTGTCGCCTTCGGTCGCACGGTCCTTGGGTTCACACGTCCGCTTCACGGTGAGTACTTCAGGTCGTACGGCAACCAACTGCCGGAAGAGTTCGACGATTTGCAGGAAGAGGGAAGAGGAGATCGCACGACCGGACCCGTACCGCGCTCCCAGCGTCTCTCCCTCGATGAACCGCTGAAGACCGACGGGCCCCGCCTGGATGATGTCGGGGATACCCGTGATGTGTCCCTGAAGAGCGCGGAGCAACTGCTCCTCGGAGGCGAAGCAACGCCGGTCGAACCACAGCAGGTTGGCGCGCGGTTCACGGCACTTCCAGCGGACCTGCTCAACCGTTTCGTCCCCACCGGGCAGCGGAAACACATAGGTCTCGTGGTGGTAGCCCTGGAGTGGTCCTTCGACCACGTTCGCGTTGCCACTCACCTCAACGGCTCGCTGCCGAGCCAAGGAAGCCGATTCGGACATTGCCCGTTCTCTCGCGTGAGACCGCACCAATGGTGAAGGAGGGGAGAACGGTACTCCCCAGCCGGTGAGCATCGTGCCAGAAGCGATTCTTCTGATCACCTCCGTCCCCTGCGTGAACGTATGAACGCCTGCTCGTGCGAAAGCGGAAACTTGACGGAGCCGGCACGACACGCCTGCGCGGATTCGGCACGAGACACAGGCACGGATTCGGCACGACACGCCAGCGCGGATAGGCCGGTGACGGCGTGTCGCGCAATCGCGGCGTGCCGGTCCTCGTGGTCCACACTGTCGGGGTGAAAGCGAAGAGGCCCCTGTGGGGCAGACGCGGCGGACAGGACCTGAGGCGGCTCGTGCGCGACGCGGACGCGGTGCTCCTCGATTTCGACGGCCCTGTCTGTGACCTGTTCGGTGACGTGCCGACCGCGCACATCGCCGAGGAGATCAAGGTCATGGCGCGGCTCGAATGGGGCACTCTCGACCGGAAGGTCGAGGACTGCGACGACTCGCACGGGATCCTCCAACGTCTCCGGGACATGCTGGACGGGGAGGCCCCGGCGGTTCGCAACCGGGTGCCTCTGGGCCTGGCGAACACCATCGTTACCGGGCATGAATACACCGCTGTAAATTCCGCCGTTCAGGCCCCGGATGTCGAGAACTTGCTGGACGCACTGCTCGACCTCGGCAAGCGCCTGGTCATCGTGAGCAACAACGCCGATGAACCCATCTGGCATTACCTCAAGCATGCGGGCCTGGAGTCGAAGTTCGTCGCGGTCCACGGCCGCGATCCGCGCGAACCACGTCGGATGAAGCCCGATCCCGACGTGGTGCTCCGCGCGCTGGAAGACCTGGGCGGGCTGCATCCCTCCCGGGCCCTGCTGGTGGGCGATCAGCTCACCGATCTGCGGGCGGCCAGGTCCGCGGGGGTCCGCTTCCTCGGATACACCCAGGACAGGAAGCGCCGGCAGCAGATGAGGCGCAACAAGGCGGACGGGGTGGTCTCGTCACACGCCCCGGTCATCGCCGCGGCCCGGGAGCTCCTGGACGACTACTCCGAAAGGAGGGTCCACACCGAGTCGAAGTAGGTCTGCATGCTGTCCACGAAGAAGGATCCCGGGGAGTCCGGGGCGGTGTCCCGCTCGTAGTGCATGAGATTGGCGCCGACCCCTTCGACGTCGACGACGGTCAGCTCCTCGCCGTCGTCCAGGACGATCGGGCGCTCGACCACCTGGTACAGCCCGAACAGCGTCTCCGAGCCGTTGAGCAGATAGAACTTGAAGGTCGGCACCACCGGTGTGTGCCGGATCTCCAGGCTGACCTCCGGCACCAGTTTCTCGACCCTCAGCGATTCAAGGACGTACCGCAGCGAGGACGCCGACCGGCGCGCGATGTCCCACACCCGCTCCACCGGGCGCCGGTCGGACGGATCGTCCTTGAACCGGGGGAAGGGCAGATCGACTTCCTCGGAAGGCACCAGAATGCGTACGGTGACGCGCTGCGGTGCGGTGTCCGGCTCCGCACGTATGCGCTCCGCCTGCAACCGCACGTGGAGGTCGAGGGATTCGCCGGTCAGCGTGAAGACGTCCAGGCTGACCTCGGCCCGCCCGAAGGCCTTGCTGATGATCGGGCCGAGAGCCATGGGGCGGGGCTTCGCGCTCTGCAGGACCGCCGGCTGTATCCGCTGGGTCTTGACCACCCGGGATCCACTGCCCTGCCGGGACTCGACCCAGCCCTCGCTCGCCAGGGTCTTCAGCACTCGCTGAACGGTGTCCCGGGACACGTCGAACTCATCGGCCAGGAGCCGCTGGGCCGGCAGCGAACTGCCTAGCGCGTAGCGCCCGTTGACCATGCGGTTGCGCAGCTCGTCCAGGACACGCCGGAACTCCTTGCCACCCCCGTCACCGGTCCGCTCATCGCCCACATGCCGACCGTACCGCTTCCGACCGACAAGCAAACCAGTTTCAGTCAAATCGGAAGTCCACCTTGACTGCCAGTTAAGGGATCAGCCCAGTCGGGCAAACCAATTTCAAGTCAACCAGTCCAATTGGACGGTTGGTTGATCAAATCAGTGAAGTGTCCAGTGAAGTGTCCGTGAAGTGGACGGGGTGGGGGACATGGTCATCTTTCAGGTGGTGGGTGCGGCCGTCGAGTTCGGGATGGCTCAACTGGTGCAGACGGAGCTGGGGTTCGCGGGTCTGGTCCTGCTGACCCTGGCGCTGGTGGGCGTACGGGCGGGGCATCCACGACTGGCCGGATGGGCGGCTTTCCTCTTCGTCCTGCTCACCCTGCAGCTTCAGGCCTGACCCCGGAGCACCCGCAGGACCGGCTCCAGCGACCCCACCACATTCTCGGCTCCCGCGTCCCGCAGCAGCTTCTCCTTGTCCTCGTTACGCGCGTAGCCGAGGAACGGAACTCCGGCCCGCTGCGCGGCGACGAAGTCCGAGGGGGCGTCGCCGATCATGAGCGCGGACGACGGGGCGGCGCCCAGGGCGTTCAGCGCCCGGTTGAGGCAGTGCGGGTCGGGCTTGAGGTGGCGCAGGTTCTGGGTGCGGCCGTAGATGTTGGGGGCGAAGCAGCCGGCGAGATCGCGGCTCGCGAGGTAACTGGCCACGGTGCGGGCCGAGTTGTTGGTCGCGATGGCCAGCCTGGCGCCGACGGCACTCCAGGTACGTATCAGCGGATCCGCGTACGGGGTGGGCCAGGCGGAAGGTGCCGCCTTGAGTTCCTGCTGGGTGAGCCGCTCCTCCAGCTCGGTCACCAGATCGCTCTGCGGATGCCGCCGGTCGACCGCGTAGAGGACCACCATCGGGTCGGGATGGACCCGCTCCTCCTCGGTCAGCAGCCCCCGCAGCCCCTGCCGCTCGAGCCAGTCGACCAGATCCCTGGCCACATCCTCCGCCGAATGCCCCGCGAACAACCGGCAGATCGGCCCGTCGAAGTCGAAGAGCACGAAGCGGGCGCGGTTGATCACTTCCCGTAGGTTCTCTGTCTCTGTTGCCACCGAATCAGTCTGCGCCGTATCAGAAGTCACTAGGAGAGTGTCAGGTCCGTGGTGATGGTTTCCCAGAGGGCGTCGAACCACTTCTGGGATTGCTCCACGAAGGCGGCGTCCCGCTGGCCGGCTCGCTTCTCGAAGGAGAAGAGGAGGGACTCGGAGCCGAGGGTGTCATACATGTCCAAGGTGATGTCCGAGTCTCCGCTCTCCACGGTCTCCTCACGCCTGGTGATCATGTAGTACGCGATGAGCGCCTCCGAGCCGTTGAGCAGGTACAGCTTCACCGGCGGGGTGAACGGCAGGGCGCGGAAGGTCACTCGGACGTCGATGCCGTGCGAGGAGCGCAGGGAGTGGAGGTTGTGGCGCAGGACGTGGCCCTGGGCGTTGCGCTGCTTGAGCCAGCGCTGGTGGACGGGGTCGTCGTCGCCGCGGCCCTCCACCGGGACCGGGAACGCGAGGGTGATGTCCCGGGAGGGCAGCAGGATGCGGACGTCGATCGACTCGGGCCGGATCTTGCCGTCGTGGATCAGGCGGACCGGCTCGCTCAGGGCCACCATCAGCGTCTCCGCGGTGAGGCAGGCGGCGTCCACGCGGACGTGCGGCACGGAGAACGCCTCGGTGAGGCGTGGCGCCAGCCCCACCATCGTCGGCTGGGGCTCGTCCCGCATCCGGGGAATGTCGGCGATGCGCGGCGGACTGCCCTTGCTGACGTTGCTGAGGAGACCGTCGTCCTGGAGGGCGCGCAGGGCCTGCCGGACAGTGCCGCGCTCGACGCCGAATTCCTCTGCCAAATCGGCCTGGGTGGGCAGACGGTCGCCCGCCTTGAGGTCTCCCACACGGATCCGCTCCCGCAGGACGTCGGCGATCTCCTGGGGCGAAAGCCTTCTGCTGCCGTTCACTGCCACGTTCTCCTGGGTCACGACCAAACGCTACAACTCTCATCCATCTATGGGGAGTTGCTTGAGAGTTGTTTATGACTAGTAGCCAAGTGGGGACAACTTAAGCATAGTTGGTTGCCAACTTGGCCAAGTTGGCGGAAGTTTTGCTTCCCTCTCTGCAACAGGAGGAACCACCATGCCCGCCATCGCCCTCCTCTCCGCCGTCTTCGTCGTCGGTTTCGAGCAGCTCGTCCAGTGGCACTACGGCCCGACAGGCATCGTCGGACTGCTGCTGCTCAGCATCGGCATCAAGGCCAAGAGCCCCACCTGCAGCTCCATCGGGGCGGTCGTGCTCGCCTTGATGATCGCCGGACCAGCCCTGTGAGCTGCGAGGATCTCCGACCGGCAGGTCCGGGAGGCCTCAGCTCGTGAGCAGCAGCTCCGAGCTGATGGTCTCCCACAGTGCGTTGAACCACAGATGGGACTGCTCCACGAACGTCGTGTCCCGCAGCCCGGCGCCCTGGGTGAAAGGGAAGAGCATGGACTGGGTGCCCTGGACGTCGTACATCTCCAGGTGCACATCGTCGATCTCCTCCTCGCGCTTGGTGAGGGTGTAGTACGCGAAGAGAGCCTCGGCGCCGTTGAGCAGATACAGCTTCACGGGCGGGGTGAAGGGGAGCGCGCGGAAGGTGACGTTCACGTCGATGCCGTGCGTGGAGCGCAGGGCGAGCAGGTTGTGGCGCAGCACCTGGCCCTGGGCGTTGCGGTTGGCCAGCCAGTTGCGCTGGAGCCGGCCGTCCGCGGAAGCGTCGACGGGGGCCGGGAAGGCAAGGTCGATGTCGCCACTGGGCAGCAACAGGCGGACGTCCACCCTGGCCGGTTTTATTCGCCCCGCGTGAATCTGACGCAGCGGTTCGCCCATGGCGAGGGTCAGCGAGATCGACGTCAGACACAGCGCGTCGATCTCCACATGGGGGGCCGCGAAGGCGGCCGCGATCCTCGCGCCGAGCGCCACCGTGGTGGGCTGCGGCGGGGCTTCGGGGCCGGTCAGAGCCCTGGCCAGGTTGTCGGCGACGGTCGCTGGGCTCCCCCTGGACACGTTGACGAGCAGATGCTCCGACTGCAGGATGCGCAACGCCTGGCGTACGGTGCCGCGCTCGACGCCGAACTCGTCCGCCAGCTTGACCTGCGTGGGCATGCGCTGTCCCGGCCGCAGCTCACCGGACCTGATCCGGCTGCGCAGTTCGTCGGCAACCTCACGGTGTGACCTCTGGGGCCGTGGTGACCTGTTCCGCCCATTGACGGCGACGTGTTCCGGGTCCACGACCAAACACTACAACTTCCCGCCATCTTTGGGCAGTTGCTTGGTAGGTGGTTATGAGTCGACCCAACGCGGAGATAAGTAAGAGTGAGTTGGTCGCCAACTTGAGCAACATGGTCAAACTTCCCGGAGGTTGGCCGCCAGAGTCGCCCTGTCCACCAGGAGGGACCCATGCCGCTCATCGCCCTCGCCGTCGCCGCTCTCGCCGTCGGATTCGAACAGCTCATCCAGTGGGAGTACGGGCCGATGGGCATCATCGCGTTCGTCGCGCTGTCCATCGGCCTCAAGGCCAAGAACACCATGATCAGCGGCATCGGAGCTGTGATCCTCGTGATGCTGCTCGCCCAGTCCGGCTGATCGGACGCCGCCGTCCGGCAGTCCGGCTGACCGGGCTCCCTTCCGGAGGGGAGCCGGGAGCTCGGTCAGTCCGTAACACCGCACAGCACAGCCACAACTGAATGCGCAGCCACAACTGAATGCGTCACCGCATCACTACAACTGAATCGCTACGGATCAACGGATCGATGTCATCAGTCATCACATCAGTCATCGGTCATCGGTCATCGGCCATCGGTCATCGCCCGCACGGAAGGAGTACCACTCAGCCGAGATCAGAAGATGTCCGGGCACCACGGTCGCCTGGACGTGCGGAGCAGGGCGTCGGCAATGGAGGCGGCGCCCGCTCGTTCTTCCCGCACCCGGCCCAGCGCGGCGAGTCGCACCGCCGACTCGTCGCCCAGCCACAGCGCCGCCAACTCGCCCACATCCAGGACGAGTTCTGCGTCCCGAGTGGTCGGCGCGCAGGACGCGCCCTCCGGTCCCGCGTCCAGCCGGTAGCGCCCGGCCGACAGCCCGTCCCGGTCCGTCACCTCCAGGACCAGGCTGCCGCCCGAACCCTCGTACGTACGCGCCTCCAGAGCCCGTACGACATCCAGGATCCGCACCCACAGCCAGTCCGACTGCGTGGTGATGCGGGCGGCGCGCGGATCGGGCAGGAAGCGCGGCAGCAGGTCGTCCGGGGCCCGCCGTCCGGTCTTGACGGTGACGATCCAGTCGATCGAGCAGAGGTACTGCCACAGGGCCCGCTCGGCCGCCGGCGTCACCGCGATCAGCCAGTTCACGCTCACCGTGTTCAGCGGCTGGTTGGCGTCGCCCCAGTTGTCGTCCGACTCGTACGAGACCAGGCCCTCGACCTCGCCGGCCGCCGAGCGGTACACCGCGAAGAAGGGATCCCGCCACGGCGCGCGGTCCAGGCGCAGCACCCCGGTGCCGACCTCCCACCAGCGCTCGTCGCGGTTGATCGCCCCCGGCCGGCTCCGCCGGAACCGTTCGTGCAGCTCGGGGCCCGCCTTCCGGACGTCCTCGCCGTCCACCAGGTCGATACGGCCGCCGTCCGCCGGGCCCGACCAGCGGGGGTCGAGACCGGCTCGCGGTACGTCGATCGTCCACTCCGCGGTGGTGGTGGCGGGACCGAAGCCGTACCGCCCGTAGATCGGGTACTCGGCGGCGATCAGTGTCGCCACGACGTCGCCCCGCTCCTTCGCCGCCGCGAGGTCGGCCGTCATCATGCGGGTGAGGAGGCCGCGGCGGCGGTGGGTGGGGGTGACGGTGACGTTCGAGATCGCGTCGGCGGGGACGGGGGTGCCGCCCACGGTGGTGAGTTCCTGCGGGAACGATCGGAACGTGGCGACGCAGCGGGGGCCGTCGAAGGCGCCCAGTGTCCGTGCGGGGTCGATGTATGAGCCCCGGTCCTCGACTTCGCTGTCCGACACGGTCGGCGTGCGCAGGAACCCCGTGTTCAGCGCGCGGATCCACTCTCGGGTGTCGGCGGCGGTGATCGGTCGTACGTCGATGGGGGCGGGAGGGGTCATATAGCCACGCTAGGTGTACGACGGCGGGGTGTCGCGGCGATTTTCGCCCCCGCCGCCCCTACCCGTCCCATCCCGTTCCTGGGGGCTGCGCCCCCAGACCCCCCTAAAAGATTGCGCAGTTCCCCGCGCCCCTTGAAAACGGGGTGGTTCGTCGGCTGCGGGTGGGTGGGGGTTGCTCGCGCAGTTCCCCGCGCCCCTGAAGGCACGCCCGCCCGCAGCCGTCTTTTCAGGGGCGCGGGGAACTGCGCAATCTTTTGCACCAGCCCCCACCCACCCGCAGCCGAAACACAACCCCCGGGGTCGAAGGGGCAGAGCCCCTGGGGATGGGACGGGTAGGGGCGGCGGGGGCGAGGAAAACCCCTCAGAACGCCACCCGTATCTCCCCCACCTCCCGGCCCCCACCCACCAGCGGCGCCCGCCCGATCCGTGACACCACCGGCGCCGACACACCCAACAGACCCAGCGCACGGGCGAGGACGGGACCCAGCGCCCGCCCCCCACCGTCGTCGATCTTGAAGGCGAGGGCGCGGCCGTCGGGAAGGGCCACCGCCTGGACGGCCTCCGCGCCCATCTTGGACAGCGCACCCGGAACCTCGCGCATGAGCCAGGTGTCAGGGCGACGCGTACCGGCGACGTACTCGGGGTGGGCCCGCATCGCGTCGGCCACACGGCGTTCGGCGGAGCCGGGGGCGGCGAGGACGAAGGAGCGGAAGGCCCGGGCGAGCCCGGTGAGGGTGATGGCCATCAGGGGCGCCCCGCAGCCGTCCGTACCGACCGCGGCGACAGGCTCCCCGGCCGCTTCCTCGACCACGGAGTGGATCAGCTGCTGGAGGGGGTGCCCGGGGTCGAGGTACGACTCCGTCGGCCAGCCCCGCAGCGCGCACACCGCGAGCATCGCCGCATGCTTGCCGGAGCAGTTCATGGTGACCCGGTCACGGACGGCACCCCCGGCGAGGTACGTCTCGGCCTCGGCGGGGTCCAGCGGCAGATCCGGCGGGCACTGCAACTGCGCGGCCGTCAGCCCGTGCTCGGCAAGAATCTTCTGGACCAGATCACGGTGGAAGATCTCCCCGGAATGGCTCGCGGCGGCGAGGGCCAGTCGCTCCCCGGCCAGGTCGAGCCCCGCGCGCAGCACACCCGCCGCCTGCATCGGCTTGTTCGACGAGCGCGGGAACACCGGCGCCGTCACGTCACCGAGCGCCAGCTCGACCGACCCGTCCGCGGCCAGCAGCACCAGGCTCCCGCGATGACGCCCCTCGACGAAGCCGGACCGTACGACCTCGGCGAGGACGGGCGGCACGGGCTGCACCGGCTGCACCGGCTGCACCGGCTGCGCGGGGGTGGATACGGCACGCGCGGCGGAAACGTCGGGTGCGGATACCTCGGGTATGGAGGGGTCTGCGGGTGCGGCGGACATCGGCGGTGGCCTTCCGGAACGGGACCCGCTCAGGCGGCGCCGGCCCGGACTGTCCCGGACCACGCCCCCACGCCCGCGGAACCAGCTGGGTGGTCGCCGTGCCCGCCATACGGCCCCGGGATCGCCGGGGCCGCCGCGTCACATGAGCAGGTCGTCTACTTGTGCTTCGCCTTCACGGTACCTGCGGGCGATCTCGGCGCTGCAATCGTCGGCCGTGCGCTGGAGCTGCTGGCGCCGCCGGGAGACCTGCTGCTCGTACCGGACGAGCCGTCCCATCCCGGCGCCGAGCTCCTCATCCGTACGAGCGTCCAGGTCGGACAGCTCGACCTCGGCGAGCATGTCCGCGGCCAGCGCCCGGTACTCCTCGCCGTGCGGTGTGCCCACTGTCACATGGCGGGCCGACGAACGGTGCCGGGCGGGTGCGTCCGTCAGGATCTCCGAGAGCCGTTCGACGACCGACGGCTCCCCGGGCCCGACGACCGACAGCCGGCCCGAGGCCGGGGAGGGCGCCCGCCGCTTCCCGCGGCGCGCCAGCTCGGCCCGCAGGATGTCGATGCGTCCCTGGAGCAGCCGCCGCACATAGCTGAGGTCGGCCTCGTCCCGCTGGGCGTCCCGGCGCAGCGTCCGCAGCTCGGGCAGCCGGAGCACGGCGAGGTCGTGCGGGGCCGGGTCGGCGGACAGCGGGTTGCTGTCGGTGCGCTGCACCGGTGGCCGGGCGGCCACCCCTCCCGTCCGTTCCGTCCCTCTCGTCCGTTCCGTCCGTTCCATCCGTTCCGTCCGTGCCGCCCGTGGGCTCGTACGGGTCAGTGACACGGCTCCGGGCGGCTGCCCAGTACTCGGTGTGCTCATGTGCCTCTACCGTCCCCTCGACCGGCGCGGTCCACCCCACGGATGCACCGCAACACACCGCATCGTGCCACCCCGAGTGGTCGCTATGTGACCGAGTGCCCCCGATCGGCCCCAGATGGGGGGTTGGTGACCCTGGAAATCACGCGAAGGGACGGCACGGCATGATGGTCCGCATGCGTGCGGTGGTGCAGAGAGTGGACGGCGCGAGCGTCGTCGTGGACGGCGAGACGGTCGGCGAGATCGACGGCGAGGGGCTGTGCGTCCTCGTCGGGGTCACGCACGAGGACACCAAGGAGAAGGCGGCCCAACTGGCCCGCAAACTCTGGTCGGTCCGCATGCTGGCCGACGAGAAGTCCTGCTCCGACATCGACGCCCCGCTGCTCGTCATCAGCCAGTTCACCCTGTACGGCGACGCCCGCAAGGGCCGCCGCCCTACCTGGAACGCCGCCGCCCCCGGCGATGTGGCCGAGCCCCTGGTCGACGAGGTCGTCGCCCAACTCCGCGCCCTGGGCGCGACGGTGGCGACGGGCCGCTTCGGCGCGCAGATGCGCGTCTCGCTGACGAACGACGGCCCGTTCACTGTGCTCCTGGAGATGTGAGCCCAGGGCCAGGGCAATACGCCTGCGCCTACACCTGGGGCTACGGCTCTACGACGACTTCCTGCGCCGCCGCCGTGGTGTCGGCCACCAGCGGCGCGTCCACGGGTACGTTCCGCTTCACCAGTGCCAGCGCGATCGGGCCCAGCTCGTGATGGCGTACGGACGTCGTGATGAAGCCGATCTTGCGGCCGTCCGGGCCGTCGGCCGCGAGGTGGAGTTCGGTGCCGTGCGGCGGCAGATGGACCTCGCTGCCGTCGAGGTGCAGGAAGACCAGACGGCGCGGGGGCTTGCCCAGGTTCTGCACGCGGGCGACGGTCTCCTGGCCGCGGTAGCAGCCCTTCTGGAGGTGCACCGCGCTGCCGATCCAGCCCAGCTCGTGCGGGATGGTGCGGTGGTCGGTCTCGAAGCCGAGGCGCGGCTGGTGGTTCTCGACGCGCAGGGCCTCGTACGCGAGGAGCCCCACCGCCGGGCCGTGCTTCTCGGTGTCCGCCGCGTACGACTCCAGGTCCGCGCGCGGAAGGAAGAGATCACGGCCGTACGGCGTCTCGCGTACGACGACGCCCTGCGGGACCTCGGCGATGGAACCGGCCGGGAGGTGCACGACCGCGAAGTCGGCGGTCCGGTCGGCGACTTCGACCCGGTAGAAGAACTTCATCGACTCCAGGTAGGCGATCAGCGCCTCCTGGGTGCCGGGTTCCGCGTGCATCCACACCGTCTCGCCGTCGTCGACGAGGTACAGCGCGTGCTCGATGTGGCCGTGCGCGGAGAGGATCAGGGCCTCGGTGGCTCGGCCCACCGGGAGGTCCGTGACGTGCTGGGTGAGCAGCAGGTGCAGCCAGCTGAGCCGGTCCTCGCCGGTGACGGTCACGACAGCGCGGTGCGAGAGGTCCACGAAGCCGGTGCCGTCGGCGAGGGAACGCTGCTCGCGGAACAGGTCGCCGTAGTGCGCGGCGACGGCTTCGTCCACACCCTCGGCGGGAACGGCTCCGGGCAGGGACAGCAGGGGGCTCTTCATATCCACACAGCCTACGACCGAGTAGCCGCCGTATTTATTTCTCGTCGGCGCTACTTCTTCGCCGCGCAGTCCTTGCAGCGGCCGAAGATCGCGAAGTGCTTCATGTCCGTCTCGAAGCCGAACGTGTCGCGGAGCTTCGCGGTGAACTCGGCGGCGACCGAGACATCGGCCTCGATGACGTTCGTGCAGTCGCGGCAGACAAGGTGGATGTGGTGGTGCCGGTCGGCCAGGTGGTACGTCGGCGCGCCGTGGCCCAGATGGGCATGGCTGACCAGGTCCAGCTCCTCCAGGAGCTCCAGGGTCCGGTAGACCGTGGAAATGTTGACCCCCGACGCCGTCTTCCTCACTTCGATGAGGATGTCGTCGGGGGTCGCGTGCTCCAGGGTGTCCACGGCTTCGAGGACAAGCTGACGCTGCGGCGTCAGCCGGTAGCCGCGCTGCCTCAGGTCGCTCTTCCAGTCGGTGCTCACCACACTGGAAGTCTAGGCCTACTTGAAGAAAGCGATCCCGTCGTCCGGCATGTCGTCCGGCAGGGCCTTCGCCCAGCGCTCGACGTCCTCCGGGGTGACGACCTTCTTCAGGTGCGCCGACATGTAGGGGCGCAGCTCGACCTCGGGGGTCTGCTTCTCGCCGACCCACATGAGGTCGCTCTTGACGTAGCCGTACAGTCGCTTGCCGCCGGTGTAGGGGCCGGAGGCGGCCGTACGGGCGACGGCGTCCGTGACCAGGTCGATCTGCGGCTTCTGCTTGGCCAGCTCGCCGTACCAGATCTCGACGACGCCGTCGTCGCGGGTCATCGTGACCTCGACCTTGCGGTCGGCGTCGATGCGCCAGAAGCCGGACTCGGTCTCCAGCGGGCGGACCTTGTTCCCGTCGTTGTCCAGCACCCAGGTGCGGGAGTGGTACTCCAGGAAGTCACGGCCGTCGTGCGAGAAGGTGACCTCCTGCCCGAAGTTGCACTTCTCGGAGCCGGGGAAGTCGTGGACGCCCGCGCCGGCCCAGTTGCCTAGCAGGAAGACGAGGGGGACCAGGTCCTTGTGGAGGTCGGACGGGATCTCGATCATGAACTCGGCAATTCCTCGATGGGGGTCAGCGCTGGCCCTGGTACAGCTTCTTCACGGTCAGCCCGGCGAAGGCGAGAACGCCGACGCAGACCAGGACCAGCAGGGTTTCGAAGAAGATCTCCACGGGGTGCTCCTCGGATGAGCGGGTGCGGTAGAGGCGGTACACAAGAGCCGGGCCCCAGCTTACGCGGCTGGGGCCCGGCGCTCTCTGTCAGGTACACCCTGACGGCTCAGCAAGCTCAGTGAGCTCAGCGAGCTCAGCCGAGCAACTGGCTCTGCAGGATCACCGTCTGCTGGAACGGGACCGCCTGCGCGGTGCCCTTCCGGGACTGGACGATCACGGCGAGGGTGTCCCCGGCCGACAGATACGCCTGACGGACCTGCTCGGCGCCGTACGGCTTGCTCTCCGTGTACGCGAACCGGGTGATGTCGTCGACCGCTGCTCGCTCGGGGAACTTCTCGTCCCGCTCGGTCAGGGCGGCGCCGCGCACCGCGTACTGCGGGGAGTCGTAGTTCGCGAGCTTGGTGGTGATCACCTCGTCCGCCACGGCCGCGGTGTTGAACTGCAGCAGGTAGATCCGCGTGTGGGTGCCGTCCTGCGTGGTCCAGCCGCGGGCCGCGATGTGCCGCAGGCCGTAGTCGGTCAGCAGCTGCGCGGTCGCCTCCCGGTCCGCCTTCTCGGCGTACTCCGCCAGGAAGGTCTTCCGCGCCAGCCAGCCGTCCTCGCCGCGCAGCGCCGCGTCGGCCTTCGCGCCCTTCGGGGCGGGGAGGACCAGCTTGCGCAGGTCGGCGTAGTGGGCGCCGGCCTTGTTGGCGTCGGCGAACGGCGCCGGGCTGCCGGACGGCAGCGGCGGCTTGCTGATCGTCGGGTAGTCCCAGCGCCCGTCCGCCTCCGTCGCCAGACCGGGTACGTCGGTGCGCTCCATCCGCGTGATGCCGTACGCGGCCGACGTACCGACCGCGCCGAAGACCACCACGGCGGCGGTCCAGCGCAGAACGGCGCGCAGGACTCGGCGGTCCTTCTTCACCGGCGGTGCCAGGGGTGCCAGGGGTGCCAGGGGTGCCAGCGGATCGACCGTCACCGGGGGTGCCGGGGGGTCGTCGACCGCGGGCGGCGCCTCGGGCAGCGGCGGGACGGCGGCCTGCGGCTCGGCCGGGGGCGCCTGCTCGACCTGCTCGGCCTGCTGCGTGTCCTCGGCGTGCTCGGCCTGCTCGACCGGTGTCGTCTGTTCCGTCTGCTCGGTCATACCGCCTCCCCCGGCTCGACGATGCGGTCGAGCTGCTCACGCAGGAGCGACGCGACCCCCTTGGTGTTCAGTGGCTTGGCCGCCTCGGCGGTGACGCTGACCAGCACGTCGCCCTCGTAGGCGGAGCAGATCATCATGTCGAGCTTCTCTGTCTTGTCCTTGGGCGGCAGGAAGCACTTGGCGTTCTTGTGGCCCGCGATCTTCGGCCCGGCGCGGAAGATGCCGAGGGTGTCGAAGAGCTCGTTCTGGAACGTCGACATGTTCTTGATCGCCGCCTTGTCCTCCATCTGCATCAGCTCGATGCTCACGGTGAAGGCGCTGTCGGCGTAGAGCGTGGAGTCGGTCGCGTTCGCCGTGCTCAGGTAGCTGCGCATCACCATGCCCTTGGTGTGCTGCTTGTCGATCTGCTTCTCGATCCGCCGCCGCTGGGTGCGGGGCAGACCGCTGATCGACTCCTTGCGCAGGGCGGCGGCCTCGCCCCCGCTCAGCGCGGCGTCCGAGCCGAACTCGGCGATGTCCGGACCCCGGCTCCAGCCGTCCTTCTCGTACGGCACGAGCATGGCGGCGAGCCCCGAGGCCGCCTTCGCCGTCTTGGCGTCCTTCTTCGAGGCCTTCGGGAACTTCCAGACCGGCGCGCCCGCGTCACGGTCGGCGTCCTGGACCGTCACGACGGTGTAGGCGCTGCCTCCGATGACAGCTCCGACGAGCAGGACCGAACCGGCGATGGCGGCGATACGGCCGCGGCGCACGGGCTTCTTGGCGGGCGCGGGCTCCGGGGCGGGCGTCACGGCCTCCGGCACGGAGTTCACAGCGTCCACGGGCGCCATGGGCTCCACCGGCTCCAGCGGCTCCGGGGTTGTCGGTTGCTCGGTCACAGCCGCTCCATCTGCCGCTTGGCCAGGTCCATGATCTTCGACTTGGGGATCGGCTTGGTGTCGTAGATCCAGATCTCCATGGCGATGTCACCGCGCCAGGCAGCCGCCTGCGCCTTGTACAGCGGCAGATAGCCGGGCTTCGTCTCGGGCTTGGTGCTCACATACGCCATGCCGTCGCCGGTGCCGGGAATGGGCCAGCCGCGGGTGTCCTCGACGTTCCAGTAGCCGGCCCGGTCAGCGGCTCCGAGGCCCTCCTCCTGGCGGTACTGCACGAGCCGGATCTCGACGGTGTACGTGTTGCCGACGCCCCACTCGGTGCCGGCCGCGCGACGGAACTCGGCGCCGAGGAGCTCTCTGAACATCTCGTCCGAGTGTTTGAGCTGGTCCGCGTAGTCGCCGATGTCCAGCCAGCTGTTCTCGCCCTGCAATGAGCTGAGGTTCTGCGCTCCCTTCGGCCGCTTGATCAGCAGCTTGCGCAGGTCGCCGTCCGTCTTCACCCGGTAGTCCTGGGCGGCGGACAGCGGCTCGGGGCCCGCGCCCTTGGCCTGTGCGACCACGGGCTGGGACAGCGAGGGCAGCCTGGTGGGCTTGCGGTCGGCCTGGACCAGATAACCGGCGCAGGTACCGGCGACGAGCCCGAGCACGGCGGCGGTGGCGATCAACAGGGTCGTACGACCGCGTCGGCGGGCGCGCGGCGCGGCCGGGCCGGCCGGGTCCGGTTCACCAGAAGTCGTACCGGAATCAACAACCGGTACATCTTCAGGCACGACAGGTCTTTCAGGCACTTCGGGGCCTTCAGTTACTTCCAAGACGTCCCCCCACAGAACGTGAAGCGAGGATTCCGTATCCGCGCGCACAGGAGACCCATGGCCAATGCATGGGGTTGCACGGGAGTTGATTACGATTCGGACTACCATTCGGGCATGGCGAAGAAGCTCGTGATCAAGGTGACGGCGGGGGCCGATGCCCCGGAGCGCTGCTCACAGGCGTTCACCGTCGCGGCGGTGGCCGTGGCCAGTGGTGTTGAGGTCTCCCTCTGGCTGACCGGCGAGTCCTCGTGGTTCGCGCTGCCGGGCCGCGCCGCCGAGTTCGAGCTTCCGCACGCGGCGCCGCTGCCCGACCTGATCGACTCGATCCTGGCGGCCGGGTCCCTCACCCTGTGCACGCAGTGCGCGGCCCGCCGCGAGATCACGGAGAAGGACGTCATCGAGGGCGTACGCATCGCGGGGGCGCAGGTGTTCGTGCAGGAGGCGATGGCGGACGGGACGCAGGCGCTGGTCTACTGAGGCGTCCGGCGCTTCCGCCGCGATTGACGGGTGTGCACCCAGAGGCAGAAGGGGTGCCCGGCCGGGTCGAAGAAGACCCGTACGTCCTCTTGGGGCTGGTGGTCGGCGAGCTTCGCCCCCTCGGCGAGGGCACGGTCCGTCTCCTGGGCCAGGTCGTCGACCTCGATGTCGAGGTGCAGCATCATCCGCTGGTCGCCGGGCCCCGCGGGCCATACGGGCGGCGTGTAGAGCGGCTCGGTCTCGAAGGCGAGCGCGGTGCCTTCGAACGGCGGGCCGATGAGCACCCAGTCCGGCTCCTCGGCGCGCAGCACGTACCCGAGCAACCGCATGTAGAAGTCGGCCAGTTCATGGGCGTCCGGAGCGTCGAACACCACGGTGGACAGTCTCGTACGCGACATGAACGTCCTTCCGCCGCCTGCTACGGCCGCCGCTTCTTCCCGTCCAGCTCGTCCCACCACTCGTCGGACTTGGGATCCCCGGACGGATCGTCCCACCAGCGATCCTCGGGCCCCCGCCGGTTGGCCACCATCGCGGCCAGCGGCGGAATCACCATCGCCACCACACACATCCCCACGGCCACGGGCATCGACCACAGCCGTACGACTCCCCAGGCCAGGACGAAGAGTCCGATGCACGTCCCCATCATGGCGAAGTACACATGGCGCCGTCGCGCGTACATACGTCCAGCGTAGGCCCCGGAAGGCCGTCCGGCGCAGGGGTGGGAGCGGTCCGGTGAGCGGCCGGAACAGCCGAAGGACCGCACCCCGATCCGGTAAGCGTCCAACCCCCGGGGGTGCGGCCCTTCGGCCGTTCAGGTGACTGCCGTCAGGGACGGCGGCCGGTGTCTCAGACGGCGATCGCGACCTCGGCGAGGCCGCCCGTCTGGGCGACGACCGTGCGGTCGGCGGTGCCGCCGGGCACCAGGGCCCGTACGGTCCACGTGCCCTCGGCCGCGTAGAAGCGGAACTGTCCGGTGGCCGAGGTCGGGACCTCGGCGGTGAACTCGCCGGTCGAGTCCAGGAGACGGACGTAGCCCGTCACCGGCTCGCCGTCGCGGGTCACCTGGCCCTGGATCGTGGTCTCACCGGGCTTGATCGTCGAGGCGTCGGGGCCGCCGGCCTTCGCTCCACACATATTTCGATTCCGTTCCTTCAGGCCTTGAGGGTTGCTTAGCCGGGTTACTTGTTGGCGCCGAGCTCGATCGGCACGCCGACGAGGGAGCCGTACTCGGTCCAGGAGCCGTCGTAGTTCTTGACGTTCTCGACACCGAGCAGCTCGTGCAGCACGAACCAGGTGAGCGCGGAACGCTCACCGATGCGGCAGTACGCGATCGTGTCCTTGGCGAGGTCGACCTGCTCGTCGGCGTAGAGCTCCTTGAGCTCGTCGTCCGACTTGAAGGTGCCGTCGTCGTTGGCGTTCTTCGACCACGGGATGTTGCGCGCGGACGGGACGTGGCCCGGACGCTGCGACTGCTCCTGCGGCAGGTGGGCCGGCGCGAGCAGCTTGCCGCTGAACTCGTCGGGCGAGCGGACGTCGACCAGGTTCTGCGAACCGATCGCGGCGACGACGTCGTCACGGAAGGCGCGGATCGAGGTGTTCTGGGCCTTGGCCTTGTAGTCGGTCGAGGCGCGGTTGGGAACCTCGGCGACCAGGTCGCGGGAGTCGAGCTCCCACTTCTTGCGGCCGCCGTCGAGAAGCTTCACGTTCTCGTGGCCGTAGAGCTTGAAGTACCAGTAGGCGTACGACGCGAACCAGTTGTTGTTGCCGCCGTAGAGGACGACGAGGGTGTCGTTGCCGATGCCCTTCGACGACAGGAGCTTCTCGAAGCCCTCCTGGTCGATGAAGTCACGGCGGACCGGGTCCTGGAGGTCCTTGGTCCAGTCGATCCGGATCGCGTTCTTGATGTGGTTCTTCTCGTACGCGGACGTGTCCTCGTCGACCTCGACGATGGCCACGCTCGGGTCGTCCAGGTGGTCCTGGACCCAGTCGGCGTCTACCAGGACGTCGCTGCGGCTCATGCTCGTTCTCCTCCGGGGCAGTTGCGGCGGGGTGGTGCGTTGGAGAGGGGTGCGCGGCACGCCTGAGGCGGCGGGGCGGCGCGGGGGTGGCCCCGACAAGAGAGGTCGAAGGGCCCGGCTCGCGGAAGGACGAACGCTTCCGCTCAGAAGGTGCGACAGAGCATGGCGGCGACGCGGCACAGGTCTACTGCCCGCCGCTTCGTGAGATCCGCCTGTCGCTTCATGCGTCCGATCGTAGGGACGCACAGGCAGCCATGTCACCGGTGTGTCATATTTTGAGACACGATCGTCCGCAATGTGGGACGAGGAGGGGGGCAGGGCCGTGTCCGCCGGGATTCCAGGGCCCTGTATCCGTCATCACATCGGCAGCTCATCTGCTGTACGGACGGGGCCGTCTCGCCCCTCGGACGAGCGGGCCCCTGCGCAGACCCTTCGGTAGGCCTTTCGTAGACCCTTCGGCAGGCCTTTCGGCAGGCGCGCCTACCGAAGGCCTTTCGTCAGGCCCTCCTACCCGACCAGCTTGACGTCCGAACCCTTCACCGAGATGTCCACGCCGGTCTTCGCCGCCTCGACCTTGTCGAGCTTGATGCCGCCGGGGAGTTCGTCGATCTTCTGCGAGAAGTCGGTGATCGCGCGGATCCGGCCCTCGGCGAGCTCGACGCCCAGCTTGGGCAGGGAGTCCGCGTGCACCTTCACGGTGTCGCCCGAGACGCTGACGGAGCTGAGCACGGACACCGGCTGGGGCAGCTTGGTGCCGAGGACGGTCGCCTCGACCGTGACCTTGATCTTGCCGTTGCCGCCGTCGGAGAGGCCGATGACCTGGGCGGTGACGCCGGAGGCGACCTGCGTGGGCTCGGCCTTGGCGGCCTTGAGGAGCTCGGCGTAGGTGATGGACGCGGTGCCGGTGGCGCTGTTGGCGGTGGCGGAGCTGTAGTCGCTGTTGAAGTCCACGCCGTGCATCTCGGCGTTGAGGTCGTCGATGCGGATCGTGCCGGCGGCGGCGTTCGTGCCGCCCGTCGACGCCTCGTAGTCCTTGATGCCGATCTTGACGTCGTCGAGCTCACCGCCGACGACCTGGGTGAGGAAGGGGAAGCCCTCGATGGACACGTCGGGGGTGCTGGCCAGGCCCTCGGTGGTCTTGATCTTGTCCGCCGCCTTGTCCTCCGCGAACCCGACCGCCACCCGGTCCGCGATCACGAACAGGCCCCCGAGAACGACGACAAGGATCAGGATTATTCGCAGTGCGCGCATGCTCGGTGTTTCCCCCACCTAGGCCGGCCCGGTCTCGACGACCGAGTGGCCGTCGAGCGAGCCTAACCCCGAAGGGCCCCCGGTTCGGGGGCCCTTCGGGGCAGTTGTCGATCAGCTGTGACGATCGGAGAGACGTCGGAGAGCGGCCGGAGAGCGGCTGAAGTGGGACTTCTAGCCCAGCGCGCGGCCCAGCAGGTACACCGCCGGGGCCGCCGCCGCCAGCGGCAGGGCCACGCCCGCCGTGAAGTGGACGAAACGGGACGGGTAGTCGTAACTGGCGACCCGGTGGCCGATCAGCGCGCAGACGCCCGCGCCGAGGCCGAGGAAGGCGCCCTGCGTGCCCAGGTCCGTCATCCCGCCGACCGCGATGCCAGCGCCCGCGGCGGCCAGCAGCGCGACCCCCACGGAGGCCGCCGTGGGCAGCGGCAGTGCGCGGGCCAGGACGGCCACCGCGACCGCGGCCGCGCCCACCGTGACGGCGTCCGGCTCCGCCGCGAGGTGCCCGGCCGCGATGATCGCCAGCGCCGCCGAGGCGACGGTCGCCATCAGGCCGTACATCCGGGTGTCCGGGTCGGCGTGGCTGCGCAGTTGCAGGACGAGGGTGAGCAGGACCCACACGCCGAGGGTGCCGAGGATCGCGGCGGGCGCGTTCTCCCGGCCGGTCGCGAGCAGCACGACGTCCGCGGTCACCGCGCCCAGGAACGCCAGCGCGATGCCCTGCCGGGCGGGCCACATCCCGTTCAGCCGGAACCATCCCGCCGCGGTGACGGCCTGGAGCAGTACGAGGGGTACGACGAGCGCGTACTCCCCGATCGCCGCCGTACCGGACAGCAGCAGCCCGAGCACCGCGGTGAGCGCGGCGGGCTGCATCCCGGGCTCGATGATCGGCGACCGGCCCTCGGCGCGGGCGCGCTGGGCGTCCGTCACGCGGGGGTTGCCGGTGACGGTGGGCGGGCCGTAGCCGGCGGAGTCAGGGTTTTCGTCGGGGACGGTCGCCGCGACGACCTCTGGCTGCTGAGCCAGCGGCGGCTGCTGCGGGTAGTCCCACCCCTGGGCCCCGGCAGCCTGAGCCCCGGCAGCCTGGGCCCCGGCCTGGCCCCCGGTCTCCTGCGGGAGCGGCTGGGCCGTGACGCCGTACGCCTGCGGCTCCGCGTAACCCTGGTGCCCCTGATGCCCCTGGTACCCCTGCGGAGGCAGATACGCCGTGTCCGCGGCGGACACGGGCGCCTGCCCCTGGGTCTCCCAGGTCTGCCCCTCCCACTGCTGGGTGTACTGCTGCCACTCGGGCTGCTGTGCGGGCTGCTGCTGTTGTTGCTGCGACTGCTGTTGCTGAGCCTGCTGATAGGGGTCGTACCCCTCGTACGGAGGCTCGTACGGCTGGTTGCTCATCGTCTCGCTCACCCTCCTGCGAACGGCGGGAGCACCTCGACCGTGCCGCCCTCGGCCAGCCGTACCGTCTCATGCCCGCGGGTCCCCACGGGGTCACCGTCGATGAGGAACGAGCATCGCCGCAGGACGCGGACGAGTTCGCCGGGGTGTCGCTCGCGGGCCGCGTCGAGTGCCTCGGCGAGCGTGCTCGCGTCGTACGGCTCCTCGGGGACGCCTGCCGCGGCCTTGGCGGCGGCCCAGTAACGCACCGTGCCCTTTGCCATCTCGTTCCTCAATCAGCGATCTGGATCTACTGCATCCAGCAGATCCACTGGATCCGAAAGTCTGCGGTTTCTGTGAACACCGTCAGGGTCAGGCTAGCCCGCGTGTGCGACGGCCCAGTCCCCGATGCGGGCGAGCAGTTCGTCGTCGGCGGCGTTCTCGGCGTGGCCCATGCCGTGCTCCAGCCAGAGTTCCGCGTGGCCGTCGGACGCCTCGGCCAGCATCCGCGGGTGGTCGACGGGGAAGTAGCCGTCCTGGTCGCCGTGGACGATGAGGAGCGGGGTGGGCGCGATACGGGGAACGCACTCGACCGGGGAGTCCGGAACCGGGTCCCAGTCACGGTGGTGGATACGGGTGCGCAGGCCCAACCGGCCCACGAACCGGCCCTCCGGGCGGGTTACCAGCCAGTGCACCCGCCGCATAGGGGCTGTGCCCCGGTAGTACCAGCGAGCCGGTGCGCTCACCGAAACCACCGCGTCCGTTCGCGCATCCGTGCGCCCCTCGTGCTCCTGATCCCGCTCCCCGTCGCGCTCCCCCGCCGAGCCGCCGTACAGCGCGGCGTGCCGCAGCACCACCGAGCCGCCCATGGAGAAGCCGACGGTGACGATCCGGGTGTGCCCCAGTTCGCGGGCCCAGGCCACGGCCGCCGCGAGATCGTGCACCTCGCGGTCGCCGACCGTGGAGCGGCCGCCGGATCCCCCGTGACCACGGAAGGAGAAGGTGACCACCGCCGCATTCCGCGCCAGGACACCCGCCGCGCGGCGCACATGCGGGCGGTCCAGTTCGCCCGTGAACCCGTGCGCGACGATGAACGCCAGGTCACCAGAAGGCCCCGTTCCGGGGTCGTACGCCGCATCGATCGTCACCCCGTCGACCGTGCGCAGAAACCTCCGCAAAGAGGTGCGCGACGTTGTCTCAAGGTGTGGACTATTGAAAGATCGCGTCACTTGACCTGCCGGACCTGAGCTCATGTGGGCTATTCTGCTGGGCAGAGGACTCGGGCAGCGTAGCCCCCGGGTCCTTTTGTGCTTTCGGAAGCGTTGTATACGAAGCGGGAAACCGCAGGTGTACGGGCCGTCGATCGCATGGCGGATCCCAGGGGCGCGGGAGCCGCACGTACAAAGCAGTGCCGCAAACGTCCTCGCAGGGACCGAGGAGGAACCAGACGTTATGGGCGAGCGAACCGTGCACGAACGTAAGACGACCCAGGCAGGTGGGGCGCGATGAGTTCTCTGCTGCTCCTTACCAATGCCCTTCAGCCGTCGACGGAGGTGCTTCCCGCTCTCGGCCTGCTCCTGCACAACGTGCGAGTGGCCCCGGCGGAAGGACCCGCTCTCGTCGACACCCCCGGTGCCGACGTCATCCTGATCGACGGACGCCGTGATCTCCCCCAGGTGCGCAGCCTGTGCCAGCTGCTGCGCTCCACGGGACCCGGCTGCCCACTGATCCTCGTCGTGACGGAGGGCGGCCTCGCGGCCGTCACCGCCGACTGGGGCATCGACGACGTGCTGCTCGACACCGCCGGCCCGGCGGAGGTCGAGGCGCGCCTGCGACTGGCCATGGGCCGGCAGCAGATCGTCAACGACGACTCCCCCATGGAGATCCGCAACGGCGACCTCTCCGTGGACGAGGCGACGTACAGCGCGAAGCTCAAGGGCCGGGTCCTCGACCTGACCTTCAAGGAGTTCGAGCTCCTGAAGTACCTCGCGCAGCACCCGGGCCGCGTCTTCACCCGCGCCCAACTGCTCCAGGAGGTCTGGGGCTACGACTACTTCGGTGGTACGCGGACGGTCGACGTGCACGTACGACGGCTGCGCGCGAAGCTCGGACCCGAGCACGAGTCGCTCATCGGAACCGTCCGGAACGTCGGTTATCGATTCGTTACTCCTGAGAAGGTGGACCGCGCGGCGGACGAGGCAAAGGCCAAGGCGGCCCAGCCAAAGCCGGATGATGCGGACGAGACGGCGCACCTCGACGCCACGGCCGACGACGAGATCACAGCGGGGGCACAGGAAGCCGCCGTACGCCCTGCCCAGAGGTAGGTCCATCCGCGTAGACTCCGCGCGTGGCCAAGGTGACTAGGGATGATGTAGCGCGGCTGGCGGGTACTTCGACCGCCGTCGTCAGCTATGTCATCAACAACGGACCGAGGCCGGTTGCCCCGGCCACGCGCGAGCGCGTTCTCGCCGCGATCAAGGAACTGGGGTACCGGCCCGACCGGGTCGCCCAGGCCATGGCATCGCGGAGGACCGAGCTCATAGGCCTGATCGTGCCGGACGCGCGCCAGCCCTTCTTCGGGGAGATGGCGCACGCGGTCGAGCAGGCCGCCGCCGAGCGCGGAAAAATGGTGCTCGTCGGCAACTCCGACTACGTAGCCGAGCGCGAGGTCCACTACCTGCGGGCCTTCCTCGGCATGCGGGTCTCCGGACTGATCCTCGTCAGCCACGCGCTGAACGACCACGCGGCCGCCGAGATCGACGCGTGGGACGCCCGCGTGGTGCTGCTGCACGAGCGCCCCGAGGCCATCGACGACGTCGCCGTCGTCACGGACGACATCGGCGGCGGCCAGCTCGCGACGCGGCACCTTCTTGAGCACGGGTACGAGTACGTGGCCTGTCTCGGCGGTACGGCCGAGACCCCCGCGGTCGGTGACCCCGTCTCGGACCACGTCGAGGGCTGGCGCCGGGCGATGCAGGAGGCCGGGATCTCCACGGAGGGGCGCCTCTTCGAGGCTCCTTACAACCGGTACGACGCGTATCAGGTCGGCCTGGGGCTGCTGGCCGGGCCTGATCGGCCGCCGGCGATCTTCTGTTCCACGGATGACCAGGCGATCGGCATTTTGCGGGCCGCGCGGGAGCTTCGCATTGACGTTCCGGGGGAGCTGGCGGTCGCCGGGTTCGACGACGTCAAGGAAGCGGCGCTGACGGACCCGCCTTTGACAACGATTGCATCGGACCGGTCGGCGATGGCTCGGGCCGCGGTTGATCTTGTGCTTGATGATGGGCTGCGGGTTGCTGGGTCTCGGCGGGAGCGGTTGAAGCTGTTTCCGTCGCGGTTGGTTGTACGACGGTCCTGCGGCTGCGCGTAGTGGGGTGTCTGCGGGACGGTGGGGGCTGGTCGCGCAGTTCCCCGCGCCCCTATCGGGGCGCGGGTTCTCTGCTTCTAGAACAACAAGTTGTACTGGTTGAAGCCCGTTCCCAGGCTCTTGCGTGAGCCGAAGAGGCTGCTGGACGCCTTGTTGGTGCCCGGGTAGAGCCAGAGTGTGCCGCCGGAGTCGCGGGTGATGATGTCGGCGATGCCGTCGCCCGTGACGTCGCCGTTGGAGACGTACGACGTGAAGTTCCAGCCCGTGCGGGCCTGGATCCGCGCCGCGAACGGGGTCTTCTCGACCTGCGTGCCCCGGTAGAGGTAGAGCACGCCGGAGCTGTTGCGGACCAGCAGGTCGGCCTTGCCGTCGCCGGACAGGTCGCCGTGGCCGAAGATCTTCACGTTCTTCCAGGCCTTGTCGACGACCTTGACGCGACCGTAGAACTGGCCGGTGCCCTTGCCCGGGTAGAGGTAGACCGAGCCGTCGGCGTCCACCGCGACGAGGTCGGGGCGGGCGTCACCGGTCATGTCGCCGGGGATGGCGTACGACTTGTAGCCGCCCCACACCGAGCTGATCTGCATCCACTCGTACTCGCCGGAGGAGTGGTTCAGGTAGCTGCGGTACAGCTTGCCGTCGCCCTTGTCGCGGACGATCAGGTCCTGGTAGAAGTCCCGGTCCAGGTCGGCCTGGAGACCCCAGCTGATGCCCTCCCAGCCGTTGCCCTGGAAGGCGCGGGCCGCGAGCGAGGTGCCCTTGCTGTCCTGCTCGAACAGGCCGCCGGAGGGCGTACGGGCCAGGATGTCGGCCTTGCCGTCGAAGGTCAGGTCGGCGTCGTCGATGCGCGGCTGGGCCGCCCAGGTGTACGAGGCGACCTTGGTGAAGACCGGGTAGGCGCCCGCGGCCGTGCAGCCCGAGACGCCCCACGAGACGATGCCGACGACCTTGCCGCCGACGATCACCGGGCCGCCGGAGTCACCGTTGCAGGGACTCTTGGTGCCCTCGTCGGTGCCGGTGGCCGGGGTGCCCGCGCAGAACATCGAGCCCTCGACGAAGTCGTCCTCACCGAGGACCGTCTGCATCGCGGAGTTGCAGGTGGCGTCCGACTGCACCGTCAGGTCGACCTTGCGCAGCGTGGCCGACAGGTCGGCGCCCTCGGCACCGGAGGTCAGGCCCCAGCCGTAGACGGTGGCGGTCTTGCCCGCGGCGTACGACGCGGAGTCGCCGGCGGCCACCAGCCGCGTCCACTGCTGCTCCAGCGGGCGGTCCAGGGTGAGGACCGCGATGTCGTTCTGGACGGTCGTGGAGTTGTAGTGCGGGTGGTTCCACTGACGGTAGACGCCCGCGACCGTGCCGCTCGTGTCGTCCAGCAGACCGGCGGTACCGGCTACGACGGCGCCGTTGTTCACCCAGTCCAGGCCCGCGACGCAGTGCGCCGCCGTCAGGACCTTGTTCGGGGCGACGAGGGTGCCGCCGCAGAAGTAGCCGACGCCCGCCGTGCTGTCGTAGTACGAAAGCTGGACCATCCACGGCGCGGAGGCGATGGTCGTCTCGCTGCCGCCGATGATGAACGGCGTCTTCTTGGGGGTCTCGGGGGTCGCCTGGGCCTTGGCGGCCTCGATGACGCGGTCGCGCAGTTCCTTGTCGGAGGCGGCCGGGGCCGGGGTCACGGACCGGGCGGCGCTCGCGTCGGGCAGACCGGCCGGGTTGCCGGCCGCCGTGGCGGGCTGCGCCGCGAGGGCGCCGGCGCAGGTCAGCGCCAGCGCGAGGGCGGCCGCGGGCAACGCCGTGGCGGGACGTCTCAGACGGCCGCGCAGGGCACGTATCACTCAGGGCTCCTGGGGTGGTGGGTGCGTGTGGTGTCGTACAGGGCCCGGGGAGGGCGTACGACGCACAGGCCGCCCGATCGACGACAGCGACGACAGCGCTTGCTTGCATCGATTCAGGCGTATCCGCGGAGCCCCCCTCCGGCGCGGCGATCGTAGGCCTCACGCGTCCCGGCGCACACGGGCTTCACAGCAGGCAGACAAGTATTCGTCGGGCGCCTTCCGTGACATCACCCCCGCGCAACCCCCTGTTTTCCGTGCAGGAGCGGGC
The DNA here is from genome assembly GCF_036347135.1 of Streptomyces sp. NBC_00775. NCBI lineage: Bacteria > Bacillati > Actinomycetota > Actinomycetes > Kitasatosporales > Streptomycetaceae > Streptomyces > Streptomyces sp. NBC_00775. The sequence goes on along the minus strand of NZ_CP108938.1, from coordinate 5,796,571 downwards.
CCGGAGCGTCTTTATATCGGGCATACGAGGTTCTGTCGGGCTTCTCAGCGGGGACTCAGGGAGCTCTCATGATCGGGGGACAGTCTTTTTCCATGACCGAGAGCTTCCGCCGCAGCGGCGAGTACCCCCAGGGCGACAACCAGCAGCCGGCGTACCCCCAGCAGCAGCACGCTTCCTCCCCCGTGAACCCCGAGTGGCCTCCCCCGCCGGCGTACCAGCCGGTCGCACCGGTCGCCGTCGAGCCGGGTACCACCGTGTGGCCGGGCTCCGGTCAGGGTGGCAACGGTGGCGAGGGCTATGGCGGTGGCTTCGCGGGTTACCCCGGCGCCCCCGAGCCGGCCGCGGCGAGCACCGCGGTCCTCATGGCCGAGCCGGTCCCCGCCACGGAGGCCCCGGCCGCCGCTCCGAAGAAGCGCGCGAAGGGGCCGCTCGCCCTGCTGGCCGCCGTCGCGATCGTCGCCGCGGCCATAGGCGGCGGCACCGCGTACGGCATCCAGGAGCTGACCGGCAAGGACACCACGTCGAGCAGCACCAGCACGAACGTGGTGCCCACCGCCAAGAAGGGCACGGTCGCCGGGGTGGCCCAGGCGGTCAGCCCGAGCATCGTCGAGATCAACGCGACCTCGAACGCGGGCTCGTCCACCGGCTCGGGCGTGATCATCACGACCGGCGGCGAGATCATCACCAACAACCACGTCATCTCCGGCGCCTCGTCGATCAAGGTGCAGCTGAGCAACGGCAAGTCGTACACCGCGAAGGTCGTCGGCACCGACAGCAAGAAGGACCTCGCGCTGATCAAGCTGGAGAACGCGCCGTCCGGTCTGAAGACCGCGACGCTCGGCAACTCCGACGGTGTCCAGGTCGGCGACGACGTCGTGGCGATCGGCTCCCCCGAGGGCCTGACCGGCACGGTCACCAGCGGTATCGTCTCCGCGCTCGACCGTGACGTCACCGTCTCCACGGACGAGAGCCAGAGCCAGGACCAGCAGGGCCAGGGCGGCAGCGGCCAGTGGCCGTTCGAGTTCGGCGGCCAGGAGTTCAACGGCGACACCGGCTCGTCCACGACGACGTACAAGGCCCTTCAGACCGACGCGTCCCTCAACCCGGGCAACTCCGGCGGCGCGCTGATCGACATGAACGGCAACATCATCGGCATCAACTCGGCGATGTACTCGGCCGCTTCGGACTCCTCGTCCAGCTCGTCCAGCGCGGGCAGCGTCGGCCTCGGTTTCGCCATCCCGATCAACACCGTCAAGTCCGACCTGGCCTCTCTGCGGGCCGGCGGTTCCGACAGCTGATTCCTGGAGGTTCCCATGATCACGCGCGTCTCCCACACCGTCTCTGACAGCGGCCCGGCCGGTTTCACCCTGGCCCTGGAAGTGGCACACGAACTGCATGCCCCGGCGGCCAGGGCGCCCGAGGTGGCGGTCCCGCAGATGATGGGCCTGCGTATCTCCGCCGCACACCCGCACCTCCGCAAGGTCCAGCTGCGCCGGCTCAACGCACTCAGCGCGCTGCCGAGCTGAACCGCCGCTTCCCCGGCTGATGCCTTCTTTCCGTCCCCGCCCGCAAACGTGCGAGGCTGAAGGCGTCCGACCCACCGTCCCAGCGCACCCGAGGAACTCCAGCCCATGAGCCCCGCCGATGGCGACCGTGACCCCCAGCGCATTCTGATCGTCGACGACGAGCCTGCCGTGCGCGAAGCACTCCAGCGCAGCCTCGCCTTCGAGGGATACGACACCGCGGTCGCGGTCGACGGCGCGGACGCCTTGGAGAAGGCGACGGCCTACCAGCCCGACCTGGTCGTCCTGGACATCCAGATGCCCCGCATGGACGGCCTCACCGCCGCCCGCCGGATGCGCGGCGCGGGCACCACGACGCCGATCCTCATGCTCACCGCCCGCGACACGGTCGGCGACCGCGTCACCGGCCTGGACGCCGGCGCCGACGACTACCTCGTCAAGCCGTTCGAGCTCGACGAACTCTTCGCCCGCGTCCGGGCGTTGCTGCGGCGCAGCTCGTACACGGCGACCGCGGGCACCGTCCCGGACGACGACGCGCTCACCTTCGGCGACCTCCGCATGGACCTCTCGACCCGCGAGGTCACGCGGGCCGGGCGCGCGGTGGAGCTCACCCGCACGGAGTTCACCCTCCTGGAGATGTTCCTGGCCCACCCGCGCCAGGTCCTCACCCGCGAGCAGATCCTCAAGGCGGTCTGGGGCTTCGACTTCGAGCCGTCCTCGAATTCCCTGGACGTCTACGTCATGTACCTGCGCCGCAAGACCGAGGCGGGCGGCGAGCCGCGCCTCGTCCACACCGTCCGGGGTGTGGGGTACGTGCTGCGGTCGGGCGGCGCGGAGTGAAGAACGTGGTACGCCGGTTCCGGTCACTGCCGATCCGGTCGCGGCTCGCACTGCTGGTGGCGGCAGCGGTGGCGTTCGCGGTGGCTGCGGTTTCGGTGACGTGCTGGTTCATCGTGAAGGAGAAGCTGTACGACGAGGTCAACGGTGACCTGCGGGCGGCGACGCGGATGGCGGTGGACGCCAACGACGCCACCACGTTGATCAACAACTGCACCCAGACGCCCAGTACGCAGACGGGGATCAACGGTTTCGGCCCGCGGGCCAGGACCATGTACTACGAAATCGTCAAAGCGGACGGCACCGCGTGCATCTCCGACAACTCGGCAGGCCTGGTAAAGGTCACCGACAGCGATAAGCAGGTAGCCAAGAAGTCGACGCCCGGCACCTGGACTCTCCGCACGGGAACCGACAGCAAGGGCAACGCCGTACAGGTGCTGACCTTGCCGCTGATGGTCAGCAACGGTGACCCGCGCAATCGGGCCCTGGCCGAGGGCTACGCCCTTGTCGTCGCCACCCCGCTCAAGGCCACCCAGTCCACGCTCAACGACCTGGCCCTCGTCCTGCTCCTCGTCTCCGGAATCGGAGTGGTCGGCGCCGGCGCCGCAGGTCTCTGGGTCGCCCGCGCGGGCCTCCGCCCCGTCGACAAGCTCACCGACGCCGTAGAACACGTAGCCCGCACCGAAGACCTCACGATCCGTATCCCGGTCGAGGAGCACAGCGAGGACGAGATCGCACGCCTCTCCCGCTCCTTCAACTCGATGACCGCCTCCCTCGCCAGCTCCCGCGAGCTCCAGCAACAGCTCATCGCGGACGCCGGTCACGAACTCCGGACCCCCCTGACCTCCCTCCGCACCAACATCGAACTCCTCACCCGCAGCGAGGAAACCGGCCGCCCGATCCCCCCGGCGGACCGCAAGGCACTCCTCGCCTCGGTGACGGCGCAGATGACGGAACTGGCCTCACTGATCGGCGACTTGCAGACGCTGTCGCGTTCGGACGCGGCGACGTCGGCCGACCGTGTCGAGGTCGTGGACCTTCAGGACACCGTCGAGGCGGCCCTGCGCAGGGCACGGCTGCGTGGCCCCGAGCTGACGATCACGGCGGATCTCCAGCCCTGGTTCGTCCGGGCGGAGCCGCAGGCCCTGGAGCGGGCGATCGTGAACATCCTGGACAACGCGGTGAAGTTCAGCCCCGAGGGCGGCGTCATCGATGTCGTACTCAAGGGCGGCGAACTGACCGTACGCGACCACGGCCCCGGCATCCCCAGCGAGGAACTCCCGCACGTCTTCGACCGCTTCTGGCGCTCCCCGTCGGCACGGGCACTCCCGGGCTCCGGCCTCGGTCTGTCGATAGTGGCCCGTACGGTCCAGCAGGCGGGCGGCGAGATCTCGCTGCGCCCGGCGCAGGGCGGCGGAACGGTGGCTACGGTACGGCTGCCGGGGGCGGCTACTCCTCCGCCGGAGGCGGTGTAAGAGGCTCAGCTTCTTGCCAGAACACCTCTTCGACCACGATCTGGGGATCTTCGGTTCGACGGACGAAGCTGTACTTCAGCCAGCCGTTGCCGTTGTCGAAGAGGCAGACGTGACGGCCTTTCGGATCGGTGGACCGGCCCGGCATGACAGTAATGCCCTCGGGAAGCCCGGAGGCAGCATCGATGCCATGGAAATACGGGTCTTTCGCCGTGACCAGTTCGGCGCGCGCTGCGAGGACGATCTCACGAACGTGGTCGGGCAGCGCCTCGAAGGTGACGAGAGCGTCGATCCGCCTGCCAGGGCGGCCCCATGAACCCGTCGGTCACTCGCCGGGCTCCAGTTCTCGGACCCGGTAGTGAATCTTCGACGCCTCTTCGAGGAGGGCTTTGGCTTCGGCGATGTCGGTGCACTCGTACGCGGCCCGGTGTTCAAGATCGCGAACATGTGCGTCAAGCTCGGGGTCGCGGGCGATGGCGTACTCACCCCACCAGAGGGCCATGAACGCCGGCACAGGGCCAAGGTTGTACGCCTCGGCGATCGCCCACTTCCAGTGGTGGTCGAAGTCGGGGAGGAGCTCGGGGGCGTGCTCGGCAATGGCATCGCGCAGCGCCTTCGGCGTCCGCTCGGGCATGGGGGGGATGACCGGATCGGGATCCGCAGCGTGAGCAGCCATGGCCGATGCCCTCCTTCGACGCGTCGTGTCTACGACCATAACCGCCTCGCCTTTCTTGGATCAGTCGTTCGTGCCCTGGTCACAAGATCCACCCTGTTGATGGCGAGGCCCCGAAAGTCAGGAATTCCGGCAGGCGTCACCCGAAGGTGTGCGAGCCCGCCTCTCCCTTGACGCCCTCCACGAACCCGGCCCAAGACACGGCCGAGAAGACCAGCGGGCGGGCCGACGGGGTCTTGCTGTCGCGAACCGGGACGAGGCCGGGGTGGCCGTCGGCGACCTCGACGCAGTTCGTGCCGCCCCCGTCGCTGTAGGACGACTTGCGCCAGGCAGCGGTGGTCAGGTCGGGGGTCACGCCGTCTCCCGTACGTTGCTCACGAACGCGGACCATGACGCCGCCGAGAAGACCAGCGGGCGGGAGCCAGGGGTCTTGCTGTCGCGGACCGGAACAAGGTCGGCGTAGCCGTCGGCGACCTCGATGCAGTTCGAGTCACCCCCGTCGCTGTAGGACGACTTGCGCCAGGCAGCGGTACTCAGGTCGGGGGTTCGGTTCATGATCTGCACTCCTCCAGAAGGCGCTTGATGAACGCCGTCGACTCCTCCGGAGTCAGAGCCGCGTCCCTGACGAGATCGTAGGACAAGCGGAAGGACAGAACCTTGTCCGGATCGTCGATCAGTTCGCCGAACCCGTTGCCTTCCACGTAGGCAACGGGGTCGCCGACTCGTTGCCAGATCAGCGTGAGGTCGCTGTTCATGAGGTCGTGCACCCCGGCCGCGTAGGGCAACACCTGAAGTGCGACCGACGACAGTTCTGCCGCGTCCACCAGGTGCGTCAGCTGGTCCGCCCACACCTTCACGTCGGGAACGGTTCGCCGAAGCGCCCCCTCGTCCAAAATCACGCGGACGCTCGGCGTCGGTTGCCGGTACAGCAGCTCCTGCCGTCCCATGCGCGCGGCCACCTGCTCCTCAACTTCCTCACCGTTGCCAGCCGTTGTCTGGGCTCTGGACAACCCTGACAACACCGCACGGGCGTAGTCCTCGGTCTGCAACAGACCCGGCACCCGCAGCTGGAACTTCCACATGACCCGCGCCGTCGCCTCCAGCTCCATGAACGCCTTGTACTTGTCCTTGATGACCTCCTTGCGCGCGTCCCGCCACAAGCGAACCAGCAGGTCACCGGAACCGTGATACCCGTCCAAGTCCTCCATGACCGCCCGCTTGGAGAGCCGCTCCCCCGTCTCCAGGCGGTACAGATAGCTCTTGTCGTACGCCGTCTCCTCGGCCAGCTGCCCCAGCGACTTACCGGCCTTCTCCCGCAGCAACCGCAACGTCCGCCCCAGGGCCGCACGCCCCGACTCCCCATCTCCGAGCAGCTGTTCGCCCATGTCACCCCTCGCCGTTGCCTGGGCGCCAGACAACGCCCACCCTCTTTCGGAGCGTACGCCGAGGCAGTGACGATTGATGCACGAACGGTAATCACCGCTCGTCAGGACGCCCGTCCCGTCACGACAAAACCCCGCAGCCGATAGCAGGTCGGCCCGGGGCGTGGCCGACGCACGAGGAACGAGGAGCGCCGACATGCGTGAACGTATCGCGGGATTACGCGAGTTGCTACTTCTGGCCTTGCTCCGGGCGCTGTTGCCCGCCCGGGGGCGACACCGGGCGGCAGTTCCACCCCAACCACCGGTACAGCGGCGGCCATTGGAGCCCTCCTCACCGTTGCCCACCGGCGGCCCCCTCGACGTATGGCCCTTCGAGCCGGACACCTCGCTCGTACGCCCGTACCTCCTCACCCCGCAAGAGCGCCACGAGCGGCGGCTGCGACGGCAGCGGCGGCGTGCCCTCTGGCTCGCCGTGCACGGAGTCGATGTGGGGCCCCGCCGTATTCATGGTGTGGAGGTGGCAGCGTGAGCGCCCCCAAGGACACCCGGGCCACCCAAGCCCCGGGCGAGCTGCGGCTGCTGCCGTGGACCACCCCCGAGGGCAAGCCCTGCTACCTCAGTACCGACGGCGGCCGGGACAGCAGGCTCTCCCTCCTCGCCGACGACATCGAGGCCGCCCAGCTGGACTCCGGAGGACAGGTGCTCGCCGGCGCCAGATCCGTACTCGCCGACCCCAAGGCGGGCGAGCGAGCCGTCCGCTTCGCGCTCACCAGGGCGACCGAGTCGCTGGAGGACGTACTCCGGGTCGCGGTCAGCCGGGGTGGGCGCATCTCGGGAAACGAGCAGTAGCCCACAGCCAGCGGCCGAGTGAGAGCGACACGGCTCCCCCACCGGGTCGCTGAGCGAGCTGCTGACACTGGTCTGGGATTGATTGGCAGAGCTGTTCCAACGCCCGCCGCCGTACTGCCTGTTCAGCGCGGCGCCGACTGGAACGGTCCTGCCAATCGCCTCCACCCTCAGTGGAAGCCGAGCATTCCCGGTGAGTCGACGTCGACGGTGACTACGCCCGGGGGGTACGCCTCTTCGTTGGTCGTGAGCAGGATCGACATCCCCGTGAACTCAGCCCGCGGCAATGCGCAGTACAGGGCATGACACGTGTCCGGGCCCCCGTATCCGTCACGGATCATGGTGCCGACAGCAACCGAGGCCACCGTGGTCAGGTCGTCGACGACGACCGAGGAGAACGCCAGCACCCGCTGCCCGGCCCCCACGTCCTCCGATTCTGCCTGCATGAGACAGAGAGCGGGGATCCGGAGCAGGTCCCCCGGGGTGCGTGCCATGTTCGCGACCAGAAGGTTCAATGTCTTGTGCCCGTCCGCGAGAGCCCGGGTGGCACCGGTGTCGAGAATGATCACGCGACCGCGCCCCGCGCCAAGCGGACCTTCTCCGCGGCGATCTTGTAGATGTTCCCGAGGATGTCGGGGGCCCGGTCGAACTGCTCATCGCTGATGTCCAGGCCGATCACCTCGCGGACAACCTGGCGATCGGCGGCCACCCGCTCCGCGATCTGCTCCACCGTCGGCTGCTCAGCGGCCAGCTTCTCGACGAGCTGCCCCAGGGTCATGCCCCGCTCCTTGGCGACCTGGGCAAGATGGTCACGGGCCTGTCGGGACACCTGGATGGTCGTGTTCTCTGCCATGGTTACACCATAGCCGCGCCACAGTCACCTGGCTCCGTGATGGCGCCTATGTCACTCGAAGGTGCCCACTCCCCACTTCCCGCTTGACCGCCACCCAAGGCTTCCCGACATCACGGCAACCTTTTCCCCACCGGCGCCGACCAGCAGGTGACTCAAGCCACCGCCCACCTGATCGGAAGCATCCCGTGAGTGAGACCCGCAGCAAGGCCCGCGCTCGTCACCGCCGGCGGAGAACCGCGTTGGTCGTCGGCGTTCCCCTGGCCCTGTCCGCCGCCGGAGCCATGGCCTACGGCGGGGTGTTCGGCATGTTCGGTGCGGACGCGCAGCCGAAGGCGTCGGCCGCGACCACCACGCCGGCCTGGGCCACGGCCACCGCCGACGGCTTCGCCTCCGTCAACGCCCTTGGCCAGAACGGGACTTACGGCGGCCGGGACGGCAAGACCGTCACCGTGAAGACGCTCGCCGATCTGGAGAAGTACGCGACCGCGACCGAGCCGTACGTCATCGTCGTGGCCGCGACCATCAACATGGACCCGGTCGGCAACGAGATCAAGGTCCAGTCGAACAAGACCATCATCGGCTCCGGCACCGCCGGGCACATCGTCGGCGGCGGCTTCTTCCTCGGCCAGGGCGTGCACAACGTGATCATCCGCAACCTGACGATCCGGGACGCCTACCAGGGCGTATGGAACGACAAGGAGCACGACTACGACGGCATCCAGATGGATGGCGCGCACCACGTGTGGATCGACCACAACGACATCCGGCACATGGCCGACGGGCTCATCGACAGCCGCAAGGACACCACGTACCTGACGGTGTCGTACAACAAGCTGAGCAACGAGAACAAGGCGTTCGGCATCGGCTGGACCGACAACACCACCGCCGACATCACGATCCACCACAACTGGATCCGCGAGACCCAGCAGCGCAACCCCTCCACGGATAACGTCGCCCACGCGCACCTCTACAACAACTACCTGGAGGACGAGCCGGGCACGGACATCACGTCCGCGTACGGCAACTACGCGCGCGGCAACACCAACATGGTGCTGCAGAACAGCTACTTCTCGGGGATGAACAACCCCGTCGTCCGGGACAGCACCGCCACCCTCAAGCAGAGCGGCAACGTCTTCTCCGGTACCAGCGGCAAGAACGAGAGCGGGGGCACGGGCGCGTCCTGGGACCCGAAGAGCTACTACAGCTACACGCTCGACAAGGCGGCCGACGTCCCCGCGCTCCTCAAGTCAAGCTCGGGGCCGAGGAGTTCGCTCGGTACGACGACGGCCACGACAACCGCGGCCACGGGCACCACCCTCACCGTGGCCGCCGACGGCACCGGGCAGTACAAGACCGTGCAGGCCGCCGTGGACGCCGTACCCGCGAACAACACGGCGCGCGTGACGATCTCCGTGAAGCCGGGCACGTACCGCGAGACCGTCAAGGTCCCCTCCAACAAGCCGCACGTCACCATCCAGGGCACGGGCGGCAGCCGTAAGGACACGGTGATCGTCTACAACAACGCGGCCGGGACGAAGAAGGCCGACGGCACGACGTACGGCACGACCGGCAGCGCCACCGTGGCCGTCGAGGCGGATGACTTCCGGGCCCGCAACCTGACCGTCTCCAACGACTTCGACGAGAAGGCGCACCAGGACATCAGCGCGCAGGCCGTCGCCCTGCGCACCGCCGCCGACAAGGTCTTCCTCGACTCGGTGATCATCACCGGTGACCAGGACACCCTGGAGCTGGACAGCGCGAGCAGCAGCGCGCTGGGCCGGGTCTACGTCCGCAACTCGTACGTCGTGGGCAACGTCGACTTCATCTTCGGCCGGGCCACCGCCGTCGTCGACCACTCGGTGATCACCCTGAAGAAGCGCTGGGACGGCAGCTCCGCCGGGTACGTCACCGCGCCCAGCACCGCGGCGAACCGCAAGGGCTTCCTGATCAACAACACCACCTTCAACGGTGATGTGACGGCCGCCAGCTTCTCCCTCGGCCGCAACTGGCACGCGAGCGGCGACGCGACCCTCAAGCCGCAGACCACCGTCCGCAACTCCAGCCTCAGCGCCGCGATCAAGTCGACGCCCTGGTCCGACATGGGCGGCTTCTCCTGGAAGGCCGACCGTTTCGCCGAGTACAAGAACACCGGCGCCGGTTCGGGCGCCGCGAGCAGCGACCGTCCGCAGCTGACGGACACCCAGGCCGCCGACCAGACCGTCGCCGCCTGGCTGGGCGACTGGACGCCGACCGCTTCCTGACCCTCACAGGGGCCCGCCTTACGATCTCCCGGTCGCGCGCGTTCGACGCGTGGCCGGGGGAGAGGCACATGGACGAGTACGGGGCCGGGTCCGGGGACGCGGCAAGGGGCGAATCCGGGGACGAGGCCTGGGACGAGGCCGGGCACGGGATCGAGCGCGAGTACCGGAGGCGATGGCTGCCCGGGCGGCTGCTCGCCCTGTGGGCCTTCCTGTTGCTGAACTGCGTCTTTCAGCTGACGCGTTCGACCACCGGCCCGGCGGCGGACTGGGGACGGCCGGTCCTCGCGGTCACCGCGGCCTTGGCCTTCGGCAGGCTGGCGCTGTTCATGACGCGGGGCCGCACGCTGGTCACGGGCGACGGTATCCGGGTCCGCGGGGCCGTGACCGAGCGGCGGCGGGCCTGGCAGGACATCTACGACATCCGCGTCGAGCCCATACCGCGGAAGTCCTCGTTCGCGCCCCAGTGGATCACCTTCCTGTACGACACCGAGGGCCGCAGGCTCCTCCTCCCGCACGTCAACGACTGGCAACTGGCCGACCCCCACGCCGAGATGACCGACCTGCGCTACGCCGCCACCCGGCAGCGCGGCACGACCTGGGAGCGGCGTCCGGCGGTGGAGGCGCTGATCCGGCGGCGGGCCGGGCACCGCACCGCCTGGCAGCGGGCCTTCAACGGCGGCCTGATCGTCTGGCTGTGCATGTTCGTGCTCTGGGTGGTGCTCCTGGTCACCGAGGACGAGCAGCCGGCGCTCCTGCTGCTCGCGTGGATCCCGCTGGCCGCCTTCGCCCTCCTCGCCGCCCTCCTGAACTGGCGCTGGGAGTCCCAGGTCCCCCGGTCCCTGCGGGAGCCGTAGCCCCCGTCCCCCTCCCGTCCCCTCCTGTCCCCTCCTGCCCTTCCGCTTCCCCCAGCTCACGCTTATCCGCCTGCCAGGCCCAGCACAGCCCCCCGTTACACGTTGGACCGATGGCGCGGAAGATCCTGCTGGCCGACGATGACGCGGCCGTACGTGAGGGGCTCGATCGGCTGCTCCGGTTCGAGGGGTACGAGACCGTCCTCGCCGGAGACGGCCGCGAGGCCCTCGCTCTCGTGGGCGGCGCGGACGGGCGGCCCGACCTGGTGCTGATGGATGTGACCATGCCCGGGCTCGACGGGCTGGCCGCCACCCGGCGGATCCGGGCCTCCGGGTCCACCGTCCCCATCCTCATGATCACCGGCCGGGACGCGGTCGGTGACCGTATCGTCGCGCTCGACAACGGCGCCGACGACTACCTGATGAAACCGTTCGCGAGCGAGGAACTCCTCGCCCGCGTACGGGCGTTGCTGCGCCGCAGCCCGCGCCCGGAGCAGGCGCCGGAAGCGGCCTTTCCCGGCGACCGGCTCGCCTTCCAGGACATCGCCATGGACCTGCGGGCCCGCACGGTCACCCGCGGCGACGACCCCCTCGACCTCACCCGGACCGAGTTCGCCCTGCTGGAGCATCTGCTGCGGCACCCGGCCAAGGTCCTCAGCCGGGCCCAGATCCTCAGGGAGGTCTGGGGCTTCGACTTCGAACCGGCGTCCAACACGCTGGACGTGTACGTGATGTATCTGCGCCGGAAGCTGGAGAGCCACGGCGGACCGCGGCTCATCCACACCGTGCGGGGCCTGGGCTACGCCCTGCGTGCCGCCTGACCAGCGGTGGAGCAAGGACCTCAGGAGTCCAGCAGGGTTCCCGGCAGGTCGAACCGCTTGGTCTTCCCCGTGGCGAGGTCCACGCGGGTCACCGTCTTGTCGGCGTAGACGAGCCAGCCCGCCGCGGTGTGGGTGAGGGACGCGACCCCGGTGAGGCCCTTGACGCGGGCGCGGTGCAGTTCCTTGCCGGTGGTGGCGTCGACCTCCACCAGCTCGGTGTCGCTGCCGGTGGCCACCGCGACCACGACGGACGAGTCCGTCGCCGCCACCGCGTCGGCTCGGCCGCCGTCCACCGAGACCGCCGTCCCGGCGGCGCGGCGGGTGAGCGTGACCTTGACACCGCCGCCGGACTTGCCGGAGGCCGGGGAGCCGACGACGACCGGGCGGCCCGACGGACACGCGAGATCGGTGACGGCCAGGCCGCTCGGGACAGCCACGGGGGTGACCTTCCCGTCGGTCAGGTTCGCGACGGAGACCTTGGTGCCGCTCCCCGATCCGCTGCCCAGGCAGATCGTGTCCGAGGCCGGGTCGGACGCCGCCAGGCCGATGGTGCCGGGGACCTTCAGCTCACGCTTGGTCGTCCAATCGGCCGGGTTACGGACGAGCACACTGGACTCGGCGGAGCCGCTCGCCGACTTGGCGTCGGACAGCCCCGCGACCTCGGCGACCAGGGTCTTGCCCGGCAGGATCAGGCGCAGCCGCTCGCCGCCGGTCCGGCCGTCCAGGACGTGGTCCTTGCGGTTGATCTCGTACCGCCGGTCGGGCTTGCCGCCCTTGCGCGGGACCGTCACCATCCAGCGTCCGTCGGAGAGTTGGACGATGTGCGGGCTGACCGAATCGTCGTCGTCGGCCTGTTGGGGCACCACGGCCAGGCTCTGCGCATGGGATTTGTCGGGGTTGATCCCGACAATCGTCACCAGGCCGTCGACCTTGGCGAGCGCGAAGGTCGAGGAGCCCTTCCAGTCCGTGCCCAGATCCACCCCGCCCGGCCCCGAACAGGCCGTGGTCAGCGCGGCCGTCGTGCCGAGCGCGGCCAGGAGGAGGGCGGCTCGGGCCGCCGGACGGGTCAGCCGTGTGTGGTGCTTGTGGGGCTGATGCTTGAGTGTCTGGTGCTGTGTCGTGAGGAAACGCATGGGGGGTGGCTCACCAGTCCTTCATGGCATCTGTGGGGGACATCCTCGCGGCCCTGCGCGCCGGGGCCAGCGAACCCATCGCCACCACCAGCACCGTCAGACCGAGGAGCAGCAGCAGGGTGCCCGCCGACGGCAGCGGCACCCAGCCCTTGACGTACGGCGCGAGCTCCGTGCTGCCGCGCATCGCGGCCGCGGCACCGCCGGCGAGCAGTGCGCCGAGCACGGTGCCGATCACCGCGGCCACGGCACCGACCAGCGTCATTTCCGTCACCAGCATCGTCAGCACCGACCTGGTGCGGAATCCGACCGCCTTGAGGATGCCGATCTCCTGCGCCCGCTGCCGCGACAGCGCGCCGGTCACGGTGACCGCACCGACGAACGCCAGCACTCCGAGCACACCGAGCAGCACCTGGCCGACCGTCTTGATCATCTCCAGGACCGCGGGCAGCGCGCTGAGCTGCTGCTGGAGCGTGACCGCCGGATAGCCCAGCTTCTGCACCGCCTTCGTCACGGCCGGCACATCCGCCGCTGTCTTCGCGACCACGGTCAGCTGGTCGTAGCCGATCGTGGAGAGATAGCTCCTCTCCGGCTCGCCGGATCGCTGCGCCGCCCACTGGACGACGGTGGAGTCGGCGGCGTACGCGGCATCCGGGTTGTCCAGCTGCCAGGTCGGGTCGTACACCCCGACAAGGCGCGCGTGGCCGGAAACTCCGGTGCCCTCGCCCTGCCGTACGAAGCGGGTGGTCTCCGTCTCGATCTCCTTGCCCACCAGCTTGCTCAGGTCCACACCTTGGGAGGCGGCCGGGGCGACGATCTCACCCGGCTGAAGCGGAAAAAGCTTCGCGCGTACGGACTTGGTGATCGGCGGGGGCAGCGCGGGGCGGTAGGTCGTCGCGTACAGCAGTACGGTGTCCCCCGCCTTGGTCATGACCCCGAACGACACCTGCGCCCGGTGCTGTACCGACTCGACGTGCGGCAGTTTCGCGAGCCGGGCGGCCGTACGGTCCGTCAGCTGCGCGGTGTCCGGGCGGTCGGAAGGGCGGTCGACGGTGATGCTGCGGTTGGCGCTGCTCTCCTTGACGCCCGAGTCGGTAACCCCCTGCGCCCGGTCGGCGATGCCCAGCGCGCCGAGACAGACGGCGGCCGCGACCGAGACCAGCGCCACGAGGCCGACCAGGCGGCGGCGCAGGGCGCGGACGTTGGCCAGCGCCAGACTGAAGACGTTCATTCGGCTCTCTCCGTCTGCGTGTTGGCCCTGGCCCGCTCGGCCACGGGCTTCTCCGCCGTCGCGGGCTTCTCCGCCGCGACCTGTGTGAAGGTGCCCTTCTCCAGGCGGTGCACCACGTCCGCGAACTCCGACACCGAGGGGTTGTGCGTCACCAGGAGTACGGCCCGGCCCTCGTCCGCGAGTTCGCGGAACAGCCCGAGGAGTACGTCCTCACTCTCCGTGTCGAGGTTTCCGGTCGGCTCGTCGGCGAGTACCGCGGGCGGGTCGTTGATCAGCGCCCGCGCCAGCGCCACCCGCTGCTGCTCACCGCCCGACAGTTCGCTGGGCAGATGGTCGGCGCGCTCCGCGAGCCCGACCCGCGCCAGCAGCGTCCGGGCACGTGCCTCACCCTCGGCGCGGCGGCCGGTGAACGGCAGGACGACATTGCGCAGCGCCGAGTGCTGCGGCAGCAGGTTGTACGACTGGAACACGAACCCGAGACGGCTGCGGCGCAGATCCGCCAGCGCGCCGTCCGGGAGGCCCGCCGTGTCGACGGGATCCGCGCCGTCGATGTCCGCGACGAACACCCGGCCGCTGTCCGGCGGCGTCAGCAGCCCGAGGATGTGCAGGAGCGTGGTCTTCCCGGAGCCCGAGTGGCCGACCAGGGCCGTGACCTCGCCTCCCCTCACGGTGAGGTCGACGCCGCGCAGGACGTCGACCCTCCTTCCGCGCAGGGTGTAGGACTTGCCCACACCCTCCGCACGCAGCAGCGCGTTCACCGAACTCTCGCTCACTTTCCGTTCCTCGGGGTCCCGGCCGGCAGCCATCCCATGGCGCCGTGCAATTGCCGGTCGAGCGTCCACACGCTCCAGGTGGTCTTCAGGTCGCAGGCGGTGTCCCCGCCGCCGACCTGGTACAGGTTCGGCAGGCCGGGGCAGCCCTTGTACGGCGTGATGCCTCGCCCGAGGGCTTCGCGCAGCGTCACGTCGAGTGCGCCGCCGGCGAGCAAGTATGCCCGTACGACGAGTGCGTACTGGTAGACGGAGGTGAACCGGTCCGGGTTCTGGGCCCACGGCTTGAGAGCCTCGGCGGTGATCCAGGACGGGATGCTCCCACTCCGGTCGCTGTCGGCGAGGCCGACCGCGACGGTGGCCGCCGCCACCACCCGGTCCGGGGTGTCCAGGCTCCAGGCGCCGATCTTCGGGGCGCCGGCCGTGACCCCGGCGTCGACGCAGTTGAGGGTGGTGCGCTGCCACTGGGTGGCGTTCTGCTCGGTCACGGTGGCGGGCAGTACCTGCGGGTCGGCGCACAGCTGCCGCGCCGGTTCGCTGGTGTCGCCGCCCGCGGTGACCTTGCGCAGGGCGGCCCGGTTCAGCCGCTCGGCGCCTTCCTGGCTGGCGTCGGGGGACTTCTCCTCCCGCTCAAGTGCCGCCAGCAGTGCGGGATCCCGGCGCGACCAGCCGGCCAGGGCGCGCAGCCGTTGGACGAAGAGGGAGGCGTCCGGGTTGCCGATGTAGGCATCGGGGTCCCGTACCGTCCCGTCGTCGAGCCGTGCGTCGTCGAGCCGCTTCAGCACCGGTGCGAACACGCTCTTCGGCGAACCGGCCGCCTTCAGCACATGGACCAGGCGGTAGAGCTGCTCGTACGGGAGCGTCTTCGCGCCGTCGCGGAGCACCGGTTCCCAGACCTGGCGGTTCACGGCGGACCGCTTCCCCGCCGCCTCCTGGATCAGCACATAGCTGTAGGTGTCTTCGAGCCGGGTCGCCCTGGCGTCGGGCGTGAGGTCCGCGAAGTCGTCCGTGCGCGGCACCCCGATCCGGGTGAGGGCGGCGGGTACGGGCTCCTTCAGCAGCTGGAGCGAACGGGCCAGGGCGCTGCCCCGGTCCAGCGCCTTGGACTTCCCGGCCAGGGAGTGCAGCCAGGCGACGGTGGTGGCCCGGTCCGCGGACGGGAGGTCTTGCAGGCGCCCGAGTGCGTCGAGCACTTCGAGGGCGGCCCAGGTGGCGCCGAGGCGCGCCGGGTCCCCGTCCTTGCCGAGCGCCGAGTCGACGTACCAGCCGCCCTTGGTGCGGGTCTTGTTCACGTCCACCGCGTCGCCCTTGTCCAGCGCTCCGCCGGCGCCGGCCCGCCGCAACGGGATCAGCCAGTCGCGGCCCCAGAGCGAGGAGGTCTCCAGCGCTTCCCGGCGCAGTGACGCGACGTCCGCCGAGGCGATGCTGGTCTTCGGATCACGGCCCAGTTCGGAAAGCGTCCGCAGCGCGTAGGACTGCGCCGCGGGTCCGGCCGGCTCCTGGCGCAGGAAAGGGTGGTAGTAGTAGCCGTTCTGCTTACTGACGAGAAGCTCGAATTGCCGGGCAGTGGCTGATTCACGCCCCTCGGAATTCTCCGATGTGGATGACGTGGATGTGCATGACGTCATGAGGGCGGCGCACATGGCCGCCCCGACAAACCGGGACGCCAGCTTTCCGCCGCGCGTCATCGAACCGAATTTCACCGAACGCCCCCGTGCGTCGTCCTTCATCTTCACCGGTCGCACTCACACGAAAAGGCGCCACACCGCCGGGCCCTGACGGTGTGACACCTCTTCTCAGTTCACTCGCCGCGTCAGCTCGGATCGGCCCGGACCGGCGGAACCGAGCGGAAGCGGAAGCGGATCAGGCAGCGCCCGCGTACGCGCACTTCTCGCTGACGTTGATCGCACTGGTCACCCGGGCCGAACCGCAGCTCTTGGTCGACACGTACGTGGTGGCACCGCCCGGCTTCATCTGGCCGTAGGTGTCGGAGATGTTGGCGTTGGTGTTCTTCCAGCGCACCTCGCCCAGGGACCGGCTCTTCATCGTGAGCGTGGCCTCGGGGTTCTTGGAGATGGTGATGGAGACGCTGATGCCGTGAGCCTCCAGCAGGGCGCGGTTCTGGATCCACTGCGCCTTGCGCGGGTTGGTACCGGACATCTTCGTGGACGCCTTCCAGTCACAGGCGGTCACGTAGAAGCCACAGTGCCAGGCGTTGATCGAGATCTTGTTGCCGCCCGGCAGACCCACCGAAGTGGAGGCCGAGGTGGCGTGGGCCGGAGCCGCCGTCATCACGAGGGCCCCGGCCGCGAAAGCGGCGGCAGCCCCGGACATCAGGCGCATACGTATGCCCTTGTTCATTCGATTGTCTCCCCGTTCGAGCTACCGAAACGGCTCCCTGGTCAAGGAACCGGAAACGCGACGCGCCTGAATCCCCCAGGCGTCATTCGCGGTCCCCAATTGATACCCGTCTCGAATCGGGTGGCGCAATCTGGCAGGTCACCGTCAAGCATGCGCTTCGTCACGCCCGGGGAGTGGAACCCGATGGCTGAAAATCGCATCAGGGGCTCGCGAACCCGGGTGCCCAGCACGGGGAATCCGTCCGCGTTCACCAGACCTGCCGAATAAATTAGTCTCCGGCACGCGGTCTTCACACAGAAACGGTGATTCCTTTACCCGGGGAAGCGAGCCGTGCGTACAGCCCGTCCCACGCCATCAACTCGTCGTGCGTGCCCGCCTCCACGAGCCGGCCGCCGTCCACGACCAGGATCCGGTCCGCGTCGGGCGCCAGCGACAGATCGTGCGTGATCATGATGGTCGTACGGCCCGCCATCAGCCGGCGCAGCGGCTGCACCACCCGGCGCGCGGCGACCGAGTCCAGCCCGGCCGTGGGCTCGTCGAGGACGAGGACGGGGGCGCCGCGCAGCATGGCGCGGGCGATGGCGATCCGCTGGAGCTGGCCGCCGGACAGGATGGCGGTGCCGGGCGCGATCTCGGTGTCGTAGCCCTCGGGCAGTGCGCTGATGAACTCGTGCGCGACGGCGTCCCGCGCGGCCTGCTCGATGTCGGCCAGGGACGCGCCCGGCCGTCCGCACTCGATGTTCTCGCGGATCGTGCCGTGCAGGATGAGGGTCTCCTGGGGCAGCAGCGCGACGTTCTCGCGCAGGAACTCCAGGGGTACGTCGCTCAGCGGGACACCGTCGAGGCAGATCACGCCCGCGGTCGGGTCGTAGAAACGAGTGAGGAGCTTGGAGAGCGTCGACTTTCCGGCGCCACTCGGGCCGGTGACGATGACGAGTTCGCCGGGTCCGGCCGTGAAGGTCACCTCGCGCAGGGAGTCGTGCTCGGCGCCCGGGTAGCGGAACGAGGTGCTGTGGAGGCTGACCCAGCCGCGTACGGGCCATGCGGGGACCGGGGCGACGGGGTCGCTGACGGCGGGCTCGGCGTCCAGGATCTCCTGGATGCGCTCGGCGCCTGCGGTGGCGGCGGTGAGGGTGAGGCCGAGCTGGCCGAGGTTGCGGATCGGCGGGTAGAGGTAGCCGAGGAAGGCGGCGAAGGCCAGGAGTTGGCCCAGGGTCATCCGGCCGGCGGAGATCTCCCAGACGCCGAGGCCGATCACCGCGAGCACGCACACGGTCTCGACGACCTCGACGAACTGCTCGTACATCTCGCTCAGCCGCGCCCCGCGCACACTCGCCCGCATCCACGCGCGGGCCTCGCGGTCGAGCCGCTTCTCCTCGTCGCGGCGGCGGTTGTAGGCCTGGGTGAGGACGATATTGCCCAGGGACTCCTCGACGACCGAGGTGATCGCGCCGTCGGCGACCCGCTCGTCCTGCGAGGCCTCCTTGATACGGCCGGAGAAGCGGCGGGCGGCGAGAAGGAAGAGGGGCGCGAGGACAAAGGTGACCAGCGCCAGGTCCCAGCGCAGCCAGAGCGCGGCGGCGGCATAGAAGACGGCGGAGAAGGCCGCGGACACGGTCCCCACGACCCCCGAGACGACCATCTGCTCGATGGCCTCGACGTCTCCGGTCAGCCGCTCGACGAGGTCGCCCTGGCGGTGTTTCTGGAAGAAGTGCGGAGGAAGACCCTGGACATGCCGGAAGACGCTCGCCCGCAGCCGCAGCACGAATCTCTCAGCGGTCCAGGTGGCGAGCGAGTTGCCGAGGTATCCGACGAGCGCGCCGAGCACGGCGACGCCGAGCCAGGCCGCGGCCGGGACCCAGAAGGCGGCGAGCGAGCCGGCCTTCAGGGCGTTGTCGGTGAGGTTCGCGAACAGCAGGATCGAGGCGGTCTCGGCGAGCGCGGACACCACCACGCACGCCACGATCGCCACCAGCCATGTGCGGTCGCCGCGGGTCAGCGGCCAGAAACGGCGGAAGGCCGCGCGGGCTTCCCTCATGGTCAACAACTCCCTCTCCTGTGCCGGGTACGGCCGAGGCGGGGCCACCGGGCGAGCGCGCTCGCTTCACGGTGGCCCCGCCTCGTGGCGGGCCTCAGCCCTTGTGGTCGACCGGGCGACGCTTCGGCGCGGCCTTCTTCGGCGCGGACTTGACGACGCGCTTCGGGGCCGGGGCGGCCTTGCCGGCCTTCTTCACCGGGGCGATCTTGTGGAAGCTCATGGGGTTTCCCTCTCCGCTGCAACTGCTGCGAGTTCTATGACTGTGCGTAAGCCCTGAAGGCTGTGAATCAACTCAGCCCTTGTGCGCGACGGGGCGGCGCTTCGCGACGGGCGCGGGCTTCTCCGGGGCCTTCTTCTTGGGGGCCGGAGCGGGCTTGTGGGCCTTCTTGACGGGGGCGATCTTGTGGAAGCTCATAGAAATTCCCTCCCTGATTCTTTAAATGCGGCTTATTTGTCGCGGTTCTGCTACAGATCAAGCGGCCTGGCGATGTCAGCCCTTGTGGTCGACCGGGCGGCGCTTCGGCGCGGCCTTCTTGGGAGCGGCCTTCGCCGCGGGCTTGCCGGCGCACTTCGGGGCCGGGGCGGCCTTGCGGGCCTTCTTCACCGGGGCGATCTTGTGGAAGCTCATGGGTCTCTCCTTGTTCCCGTGCGGATCAATTCCCTGTGTCGTATGCGTCGTTCGCTTTTCGCGTCGTTCGCTTTCGACATGGAAAACACTACGGGACACCGGAGACGGAAATCGCCAATTCCGCTTAGACCTCGATGAATTGCGCCTGAAACTGATTTTCAGACGGAGCATGGAACCAAACCCGCACTCACACAGAATTTATTACGGGCTTCACATGGAACTTACCGAGATCATTGCCAGGCTAATTCATTGCGCTCGGCTCCGGAAGGTTCGAGAAGACATGAGAAGACACGAGAAGGGGCCGGTGCGCATCGGTCCCCGCAGGGTGATGCGCACCGGCCCCTTTCGTGGCCTGCGAGTCGGGCGTCAGCGCACGACCGTGATCCGGTTCGCCGCCGGTACCGGATAAGGCGTCGTGGCCGACGAGTTGGCCGTCAGATACGCCTCGAAGGCCGCCAGGTCGTCGCCGCCGATGAGCATGTTCGTGCCCTTGCCGAGTTCGGCGAAGCCGTCGCCGCCGCCCGCGAGGAAGGAGTTCATCGCGACGCGGTAGCTGGCGGTGGGGTCGATGGCGGTGCCGTTGAGCTTGACCGAGCCGGCGACGACACGGGCCGCGCCCGACTGGGTGAGGTCCAGCGTGTAGGTCAGGCCGCTGGAGATCTGGAGGATCTTCGGGGCGGCCTCGTTCGAGCCGCTGACCTGCTGCTGGAGTGCGGTGATGACCTGGGCGCCGGTCAGGTCGACCAGGTTGACCGTGTTGGCGAAGGGCTGGACCGTGTAGGCCTCCCCGTACGTCACCACGCCGTCGCCCTCGCTGCCGCTCGCCGCGTAGGTGAGCCCGGCGCGGATGCCGCCCGGGTTCATCACCGCGAGGTCGGCCTCCGGGTCGAGGGACTTGGCGTACGCGAGCTGCGCGTCGGCGATCATGTCGCCGAGCGGGGACTCGGTGCCCGTGTTGCCGATCTCGCCCGCGATGTAGCCGATGGGGCGCGAGGCGATCGGGGCGGAGAGCGTCTTCCACTTGCTGATCAGGGCCGTCATGTCGGCGGCCTTCGCCACGTCACGGGTGACCACGTGGTTCGCGGACTTCACCGCCGTACGGGCGATGTCGCCGGTCCAGCGGTCGTACGTGAGGGTCGTGTCGGTGTAGAGCCGGCCGAAGGACGCCGCCGAGGTGACCATGCGGGGGTTGCCCGCCGGGTCGTTGATCGTGCACGCGTACGCCTGGTGGGTGTGGCCCGTCACCAGCGCGTCCACGGCCGGGGTGACGTTCTTCGCGATGTCGACGATCGGGCCGGAGATGCCGTCACCGGCGCCGGGGCTGTCGCAGTCGTAGTTGTACGCCGCCGACGCGGGCGCGCCGCCCTCGTGGATCAGCGCGACGATCGACTTCACGCCCTGGCGCTGGAGCACCTTGGCGTACTTGTTGATCGTCTCGACCTCGTCGCCGAACTTCAGTCCCTTGACGCCGTCGGCGGACACGATGTTCGGCGTGCCCTCCAGGGTGACGCCGATGAAGCCGACCTTGACGCCGTTCTTCTTCCACACCCAGTAGGGCTTGAGGATCGGCTTGCCGGTCTTCTCGTCGGTGACGTTCGCCGCGAGGTAGGGGAAGTTGGCGCCGGTGAACTTCTCGCTGTCGTCGTAACAGCCGTCCTTCGGGTGACAGCCGCCGTTCTGCAGCCGGGCCAGCTCCTTGGCGCCCTCGTCGAACTCATGGTTGCCGACGGAGGTGACATCCAGGTCGAGCTTGTTGAGCGCGTCGATCGTCGGCTCGTCGTGGAAGAGCCCGGAGATCAGCGGGGAGGCGCCGACCATGTCACCGGCGGCGGCCGTGATCGAGTACTTGTTGTCCTTGCGGGCCTCGCGCAGATGCGTGGCGAGGTATTCGACGCCGCCCGCGTCGACCGTCTTCGTCGTGCCGTCCGCCTGGAGCTCCGTGACCCGGCCCGAGGAGCCGGTCGGCGGCTCCAGGTTGCCGTGCAGGTCGTTGAAGGACAGCAGTTGCACGTCCTGGTAGCGGCCGCTGCCCTGGTGGTGCAGGGGCGTCGCCTTGTCCTGACCCGCGCTCGCGGGCATCGCCGCGGCCAGCGCACCGACGGTGGCCAGACCGGCGGCGGCCGCGAGAAGGCGATGGGTGTGTCTGTGCCGTGACGTCTGCGGCATGGTTCCCCCCAGTGGGAGCAGTCGGAGTTGTCGGAGCCTCGGAGCCCTCGGAGCCGTGTCAGCTGTGGGACGGCTGTGGCTGCCGCATGGCTTTGCCCGCACTTTAGATTCAACGCGCGTAGCGCAACAGGGGGGTCGCGGTTACCAGTTGGTTGCCACCGGGGTCACTTCACCATGAAACGGGCAGGCCGTACCCTCATAGCCATGACCAGCGACGACACCGCACCCCCCGGCCTCTCCCGCGCCATCGAGACCTACACCGCGCTCTCCCCGGCCCAGGCCGAGGACGTGCTCCGGCTGCTCGCGGAGGCCGCCCGGGCCGATGGGCAGCAGGCGGTGTCCGAGCAGGGGCGGCTCCAGCTGAAGGGCGGGGCCCGCGAAGGCGTACGCCATCTGCTGCTGACCCTCGGCGACACGCTGATCGGATACGCGCAGCTGGAGGACACCGACCCGGTCGAGGCCCCGGCCGCCGAGCTGGTCGTCCACCCGGCGGTCCGCGGACACGGGCACGGCCGGGCGCTGGGCTCGGCGCTGCTCGCCGAGTCCGGCAAGCGGCTGCGGGTGTGGGCGCACGGCGGGCACTCCGCCGCCCGGCACCTCGCGCAGGTCCTCGGGCTCACCCTCTTCCGCGAACTGCGGCAGATGCGGCGGCCGTTGGCGGGCCTCGACCTGCCCGAGCCGAAGCTCCCGGACGGGGTGCACGTCCGCGCCTTCGTGCCCGGACGGGACGACGCCGCCTGGCTCGCGGTGAACGCCGAGGCCTTCGCCCACCACCCCGAGCAGGGCTCCCTCACCCAGCGCGACCTGGACGACCGGATGGCCGAGCCGTGGTTCGACCCGTCCGGCTTCTTCCTCGCCTGGCGCGGCGGCGAACTCCTCGGCTTCCACTGGACCAAGGTCCACGCCGCGGAGGGGCTCGGCGAGGTGTACGTCCTCGGCGTCCGCCCCGGCGCCCAGGGCGGCGGCCTCGGCAAGGCCCTCACCACGATCGGGCTGCGCCACCTCGCCGCCCAGGCCCTGCCCACCGCGATGCTCTACGTCGACGCCGACAACAAGGCGGCGGTGACCGTGTACGAGCGCCTCGGCTTCGTCACCCACGAGACGGACCTGATGTACCGGACGGAGTCCTGACCGCCGCCACCGCGTCGATCACTGGGCCGCTCGGCTACTTGCTGATTTCGGACAGGCACATCGTGAGCAGCGTCGTGCTCCGGCGGGTCTTGGTGTACTTGAGCTGACCGTCCTCGCACTCGCTCGTCGAGCCGGTCTTCTCCACCTTGTAGGCCGCCGCGCTGCTGGTGCAGTCGACGACCTCCAGGTCCGGGCTGCTCTCGGTGCCGTTGTTCTTCATGCAGTCGCCGACCTCGGCGCTGAAGTCGCTGTTGCTGGTGTCGGTGCTGGGCTTGTAGGGCTCGTCGCTCTTCGTGAAGTAGTAGACGCCCGCGCCGATCAGCGCGATCACGAACACGACGGCCTTGAACTGCGGCGACCGCGAGTTGAACGCGGGCCGCTGCCGCCCGGGCGGCGGCCCCGCCGGCGCCGGGTGCTGCTGGTACGGCGGCTGCCCATAGGGCGGCTGGCCCTGGTAGGGCTGCTGGGGCGGATACGGCTGCTGCTGCCCGTACTGCGGAGGCGGCTGCTGCTGCCCGTACTGCTGCTGGGGCGGATACGGCCCCTGAGGCCCGGGATAGGGCTGCTGGCCATAGGAGTTGTAGCCACCCTGGGGCGGCGGAGGCGTGGACATTCAGGTCCCCCTTGAGCGCGTGCTCACGTCAAGTCAACGATGAGCAAAGGAGGTTACCCTCCACCGCTGTGTGGGTTCCGCCATGCGGCACACGACGACCAGCGCCGCCACGGCCAGGATCCCCGCCCACCGCTGGTGCGCGGCGTCCCAGCGCGGGTCGGTCACCGCCACGAACAGCTCCCAGCGGTCGGGGAGCAGCAGGGCCGCGCCGAGTGCGGTGCCCACCAGCCCCGAGGAGATGGCGATCCCCGGTTCGGCGGTCTCCGTGTACCGCACGGCCAGGGTCGCGGCGGCCAGGGTGAGCACGGCGGTGGCCGCCGCCTCCAGGGTGACCGCGCCGACCGGGGGCCGGCCCTGCTCCGGTACGAGGAGCAGCGCGGCCGTCCACCACAGCGCCGCGAGCGGGGCGACGAGCGCCATCCGCAGCCCGGTCCGCATGGGGCGCCGGGCCGGCACCGCGGCGGTGGTGTTCCGGGCCGGGTCGTCCAGCAGGAACGCAAGGCCCAGCCCGAAGGCGAGCGCGGCGGCCCGCAGCACGCTGAGGCAGAGCCATCCGTCGTCCGGGGCGGAGAACATCCGCGGGACACCGGCCAGCAGCAGCCCCAGGACGGCGCCCGTGGCGAGGGCCCTGCGCGGCAGGGTGCGCCACACCGGTCGCGCGAGGGCGCGGATCAGGGCGTACGGGCGCCGCGTGGCCGGCGTACGCTCCGGGGCCGGTGTGCCCGGCCCGGAGGCTTCGCCCGTCACTGCTGTCCGCACGAGTCACCGTCCGATGCCGAGCCGTTGGCCTTCGCGCCGGCCGGGACCCCGAGCAGCTCGGCCACCTGTGCCGTGGACGTCTTCGGGGACGTGAGCTCCGCCCAGTGGGCCTTCACCTTGGGGACGACGCTGTAGCGGGACTTCTCCAGCAGCTCCCGGACGACGCGGGTCTGCTCGGCGCTCAGGGACAGGCCGTTGGTCGGGGTCAGCACCAGACCGGCGCCCTTGACACTGTCGTCCAGGCGGACGTTCTTGAACGCCTTCATCGGGTCGGGCAGCGCGCCCAGCGCCAGCCAGACGGTGGTCACCGCGCGGCCGCCGCAGATCTCGCCGCCGGACTTCTCGTCGCCCGCCACCAGGACCGAGGCGACGCCGACCGCGAACTCCGGGACGCGGTTGCCGCCCCAGCGTGTGCCGACCGTCACGGTGGCCGGGGTGGTGGCCGAGGGGAGCGCCGAGTCGCTGGTCAGGCCGTAGCGGGCGTCGATCCGCTGCCGTACGGTGATCCGTTCGCCTCCGGCGCTGCCGCCCGCGAGGGACTGGACGCGGTCGGCGATCCCGGCCCAGTCGGCGGTGCGGCCGGTCCATTCGGGGAAGGCGCAGTACGTCGACCTGCCGTGCTCGACGCAGGACTGCACCTTCTGCGGGCTGACGGACGCCTTCGTGCGGGCCGCGAGAAGCGCCGCCGAATCGCCCGGCGACTGGCCCACGACGCCCGCGGCGGTGGCAGCGAGCGCGAGGGCGGTGACCGCCTTGACCGCGCGGGTACGACCGCCGCCCAGCAGCACGGCGAGGCACAGCAGCAGCACCACGAGCCCGGTCAGATACAGCGCGTGCCAGGCGGCCGGCCGGCCCAGCAGTTCGGACGGGAAGGGGTCGGCGCCCACTTCGGAGACGGTCGGCCACAGCCACTCCTCCCAGCGCGCGCCACCGGAGGCCGACGAGGCCAGGGTGCCCAGGGCGGCGACGCCGACGACGAAGAGCGGGGCGGCGAACGAGTTGCGGATCAGCCGCGCGGACAGCACGCCGAGGACGCCGGACAGAAGCACCATCAGCGGACCCACGGCCAGTTCGGCCAGTGATCCGTGGCCGACGGCACCCGGCTTCAGCGCGGCCCAGGTGAACTCGAAGGCGACCACGAGTGCGGTGAGCACGGCGCAGGGCACGACGGACAGCCCGTGCGCCACCGTACGCCGCCACGGCTCCATGACCAGGACGTCGAAGTGCCGGTCCGTGTCGCGCCGGCGGGAGCGCAGCACGGCCCGGTTGACGCAGACGAAGATCGCGACGGCCAGGAGAAACGGACCGCTCTGGGTGCCCCGGTCGACGTTCTGGAGGACCGGGTAGTCGTCCATGCCGTCCCGGCCGGAGAACAGCTGCCAGCCGGTGTAGCCGACGTACAGCAGGAAGAAGACGAACACCGGGATCTGCAGGAACAGTTCTCGGGCCTCGAAGCGGGCGAGGGCGAGGACGGCGGCCCTCCTGGACGTTCCGGCCGGAGCGGGCGGCTCCACCCCCGTGGGGGCCGTCTCCATGACCGTGTGCGTGGTGGCGCTCATGCCGCCACCTCCGCGGGCTCGCCGTCGAGGGTGAGCAAGTAGCCGTCCTCCAGGGTCGGTTCGACGAGGTCGGCGCCCTCGGGCGGATCGCCGACATTGCGGAAGCTGCCCGTGCCGGTGCGCCAGCCGGCCCGCGCGCCCGGGTCGCGTTCCGTGCTGCTCCACACCCGGCCGGCCGCCCGCGCGGTCAGTTCGGCCGGAGTGCCGTCGAAGCGGACCCGGCCGCTCGTCATGACGATCACGCGGTGGCAGAGCATCGCCACGTCCTCGGTCTGGTGGGTGGAGAGCAGTACCGTCCGCCCCTCGCCCGCCTGCGCGATCAACTCGCGGAAGCGCATGCGCTGTTCGGGGTCCAGGCCCACGGTCGGCTCGTCCAGGACGAGGAAGCCGGGGTCGCCGACCAGCGCGGCGGCCAGCGCGACCCGCTGGCGCATGCCGCCGGACAGCTTCTTGATGCGCTTGCTCCGGACGTCGGAGAGGTCGACGGCCTCCAGGACGCGCCGTACCTCCTGGTGCCGGGCGGTGCGGTTCGTCATCTCCTTCAGGATCGCCACGTAGTCGACGAACTCGAAGGCGGAGAAGTCGTGGTGGAAGCCGGGCGTCTGCGGCAGATAGCCGAGCACGCGCCGGACGTCGAGGCGTCCCGCCGTCGTGCTCGGGTCGTGCCCGAGGACCGTGAAGGCACCCCGGTCGGCGGGCACGGCGGTGGCGAGCACCCGCAACAGGGTGGTCTTGCCGGCGCCGTTGGGTCCGAGCAGTCCGGTGACGCCCTCACGCAGCCGCACGGAGACGTCGTCGAGCGCGACGGTCCCCCCGAAGCGGAGGCTCAGGCCGGAGGCGGAGACAGTGGGGGTCATACGAGTGGGGCTCCTGTCGGAGGAGGAGTGGTGGTGGTCGGGGACGGGGGCGGGGGCGGCGCTCACGCGGCACCCCCGCCGGAGAAGGGCCCGTACGCCGTCGAGGAGTCGAACCGGTCCCGTGCGAGATAGAGGAGACCGGCGGCCAGGGCGGCGACCGCCGCGGCGACCGTCTGGCCCGTCGCGGTGAACGGCGCGAGTGTCGCGCCGGACGCGGTCCTCGCGTGGGCCGCCGCCAGCAGCGCGACCCAGGCCCCGCCGACCAGGGAGGGCGCGAGGACCGGGCCGAGACGGGCGGTCAGCGCGAGGCCGGTGCCGGTGAGGGCGAGGGCGGGCAGCAGCCAGGCCAGGGCGTGCAGGCCGTACGAGGGGAGGGCGAGGGTCGCGAGACCGTTCAGCCCGAGGCCCACCGTCAGGACCGCGACCGTGCGGATCATCAGCAGGCGGAAGCCGTGGGTCGGCGTGACGGCCGTCATCTCGTACGTCGGGTCGAGGGCGGGCCCGAACGACAGCGCGACGCCGGCGAGCGGGAGCAGCGGTGCGAGGGCCAGGAACAGGGTGGGAGTGGCCGACGTCCGCATGGAGTAGGACGCCAGCACGGTCATCAGCAGGACGACGGCGACCGCCCCGAGCCAGGAGGCGCGCAGTACGGGGGTGGCCGTCAGCAGCCGCGCGGTGTGGTCGGCGACGCCGATCCGCACCAGCAGGGCCTCGACCAGGCCGGGCCGCGGCGCGTCCAGCTCGGCGTCGAGCCGCTCCCAGCCCGCGTCCAGCGCGACCGGGTCGCTCACCTCGGCCAGGGCCGCCCGGCACCGCGCGCAGGAGGCGAGGTGGGTGTCGGCGGACCACAGCCGGGGAGCCGCCAACTCGCCCCGCACGTAAGCCTGGAGGTCTTCCTCCGGCACATGCCATGTCATACGCGTGTCGTCGCTCATGCCAACTCCTCCCGCAGCTGCTTGCGTGCACGCAGGGCGCGCGTCTTGACCGTGCCCGGCGGGATGCCGAGCAGGACGGCCGCTTCCCGGGTGCTGAGTCCGTCGATCACCGTGGCCTGGAGAACCGCCCGCAGTTCGGGCGACAGACGGGTCAACGCGCCCGCGAGGTCGCCGTGTTCGACGCCGGCCAGGACGCGCTCCTCGGCCGAGGCCTCGTCGCGGTGGCGGAGCCGGGCCAGCGCCTGCCGCATGCGGCCGCGCGCGCCGTCGCCGCGCAGGCTGTCGATGAGCCGGCGCGAGCCGATGCGCCACAGCCAGCCGGCCGCGTCACCCTCCTCGCGGTAGCGGGCGGTGCCGCGCCAGACCGCGAGGAACGTCTCCTGTACGACGTCGTCGACGACCCCGGCGTCCGCGCACCGGCCGCGCAGCCGCGCGGTCAGCCATGGCGCGTACCGCCGGTACAGCTCTTCGAAGGCGCGACGGTCCCCGTCCGCCGCGATGGCCCGCAGCAGCTCCCCGTCGCTTCTTGTTTCCCTCACAACCCCTCATCGGACGAGCCCCACCGATCGGTTCACGGACCGGCACACAAAATCTCCGGCCCACAGAATCTCGCTCTTGACGATCTCGCTCTTGACGCCGGGCACCATCTTGCATCACCCTTTCACTACTCAATTAGTGAAAGGGTGGTTGTCCGAGTGGTCGAGTACCGCATCGACCGGCGCAGCGGCGTCGCCACCTACGTCCAGATCGTCCAGCAGACCAAACAGGCCCTGCGCCTGGGCCTGCTGGAGCCGGGCGACAAGCTCCCCACGGCCCGCGAGGTCGTGGAAGCCACCGCCATCAATCCGAACACCGTCCTCAAGGCCTACCGCGAGCTGGAGCGGGAGGGCCTGGTCGAGGCCAGACGCGGCCTCGGCACGTTCGTGCGCCGCAGCCTCAGCACCACTCCCGCCGACTCGCCCCTGCGCACCGAACTCGACGCATGGGCGGAACGGGCCCGGGCGTCCGGTCTCGGCCGGGACGACATCGCCGCACTCTTCACCGCCGTACTCGAAAAGCACTTCCAAGGAGAACCTTCATGACAGGCACCGCCGCGATAGAGGCCGCCGCACTCGGCATGCGGTTCGGCCGGCGGGGAGGGTGGGCGCTGCGCGACTGCACCTTCCGGCTGCCCGCCGGGCGCGTCTGCGCCGTGGTCGGGCCCAACGGTGCGGGCAAGTCCACGCTCCTCGCGCTGGCCGCCGGTCTGCTGGCCCCCACCGAGGGCTCGATCGCCGTCCTGGGGAAGGTGCCGGGCGCGGCACGCGAGCGGGTGGGGTTCGTCGCCCAGGACAAGCCGCTGTACCCGCAGCTCACGGTCGCCGAGACGCTGCGCATGGGCGCCGACCTCAACACCGACCGCTGGGACGCGGCCACCGCCGAGCGCATCGTGGCCGGCGGCGACCTGAACCCGAAGTCCCGCATCCGCACGCTCTCGGGCGGCCAGCGCACCCGCGTCGCCCTCGCCCTCGCACTGGCCAAGCGACCCGAACTGCTGCTCCTGGACGAGCCGATGGCCGACCTGGACCCGCTGGCCCGGCACGAGATGATGGGGCTCCTCATGGCGCAGGCCGCCCAGTTCGGCACCACGATCGTGATGTCCTCGCACGTGGTCGCCGAACTGGAGGACTCCTGCGACCACCTGCTGCTGATCGGCGGGGGCCGCGTCCAACTGGCCGGCGAGATCGACGAGTTGCTCGAAGCCCACGCCCGTGTGTCCGCTCCCGCGCAGACCGCCCTCGGCCCGCACACCGTCGTCGAGTCCCGCACCAACGGCCGCCAGCTCACCGCGCTGATCCGCCCGGCGGGCCCGCTCGCCCCCGACTGGCAGGCCGGCCCGCCCTCCCTGGAGGAGCTGGTCCTCTCCTATCTCCGCAACCCGCAGGCCACCGCCTCCGCCCCCGCCCCCGCCAAGACCCAGGAGCCCGCCGCGTGACCACCCTCGCCACTCCCGCGCCCACGTCCACCGGGCGCTCGTCCGGCGCGCCGAGCCTGGTCCGCTGGCTGCTGCGGCTGCACCGACCGGCGCTGCTCGTCTGGGTGGCACTCGTGATCGTCGTCGGCGCCCTCCTGCTGTGGGTCGGCGGCCCGCTCACCGACGCGTCGGCCGAGGGCTGGAAGCAGTACAACGCCTGCAAGTCGGTTTTCACCTGCCCGCACGACACCGAGTCGATCGGCCGTTACAAGGACTGGTACAACTACGCGACTTTCGCCGTCCTCGCCGTCCCGTTCCTGGCCGCCGCCTGGTCCGGCGCCTCCCTCATCGGCCGCGAGATGGAGAACGGCACCGCCCACCTGGTCTGGGCCCAGTCCGTCACCCCGGCCCGCTGGCTCGCCACCAAGCTCGCCGTCCCGGCCGTACTGGTCACCGCGGGCTCCGGACTGCTGGTGGGGCTGCACCACTGGGCCTGGTCGAACGGCCAGGGCCGCATATCCACCGCCCAGCCCTGGTACGCCGACGGGACCTACGCCGCCAACGGCACGATCGTCGTCGCCCTGGCCCTGGCGGGCCTGGCAGCCGGCGCCCTCATAGGCGTGTACCGGCGCGATTCCCTGGGCTCGCTCATCGGCTCGGTGTCCGCCACGGGCTTCCTCTGGGGCGCCGTCACGCTGGCCATGCCCAACCTCTGGCCCGCCGTCACCAGGATCACCAGCCTCAAGCACGACCACGCCCTGGGCACGGGCCCCACGCTCTCGGAGGGCCTCGTCACCTCCACCGGCGCCCGCATCACCGACCCGTACTGCGGCCCCATCACCGACTCGGACTGCCGGGCCGTCTACACCAAGCTCGACGCGGTCAGCTACTACAAGGTCTACCACCCCGAGTCCCACTACTGGCCCCTCCAGCTGACCGCGACCGCGATCATCCTCGCCGTCACCGCCGCCCTCACCGTGGCCGCCTTCCAACTCCTCAAGCACCGGACCGGTTCGGCACCCGCCCGCAAGGAGACCTCCGCATGACCGCCCTCGCGACCGCCGGCCCGGCGACCCGACCGCAGCGCGCCGTCCTGCGGCTGCACCGCCCCGCCCTGATCGTCTGGGGCGCGTTCCTGCTGCTCGCCATCGGCGACCTGCTCTGGCTCCATCTGTTCCGGGCACCCGCCGAACGGACGTCAATGGCCTGCGACTTCGAGATCACCGACTGCTCCGGAGGGCCCGGGTACCAGGCCTTCACCGACGTCAACAACGTCATGAACTTCACCGGTGAGGTCGTCAGCCGCGTCTCCATCGTCGTCGCCGCCTGGGCGGGCGCCGCGCTCATCGGCCGCGAGCTGGAGACCGGTACCGCCCGCCTCGCCTGGACGCAGGGCGTCTCCCCGGCCCGGTGGCTGACCGCCAAGCTCACCGGGGCGGCACTGCCGCTGACCGCCGGAACCACCCTGCTGACCCTGGTCTTCGCCTGGGTCTGGACCGCCGACCAGGACGTGCTGGTCGCCAACTGGTCCTACGCCCGCTTCCTCGTCTCCGACGGCCCGCTGGCCGTGGCCCTCGTCCTCACCGCCCTCGCCGTCGGCGCCCTCGCGGGCGTGGCCATCGGCCGCGCACTTCCCGCCCTCGCGGTGGCCGCCGTGGCCGCCTACGCGCTGCGCTGGTTCTTCGGCGACAAGTGGGACAACATCTGGCCCGCCCGCCACTACTGGCCGGTCCAGATCACCAGCACTGTCCTGCTGCTCCTGATCGCCGCCCTCGCCACCGTCCTCACATTCCGCCTGCTGGCCCGCCGCACGGAGTCCCGCTCATGACCGCCCTCGCCGCCGACACCCCGGCGACCGGCGCCGCGACCGCCACCGCCGCACACAAGGAGCCCGCCGCATGACCGCAGCGACCGCCGCGCCGCAGCTCGCCCGGCGCACCCTCCCGTTCGTCCCGCGCCGCACGGCCCGCGCGGTACTGCGGGTGCACCGCATCGCGCTGTGGGCCTGGTGGGCGCTGGTCGCGGCGGCCTCGGCCGGCCTGCTGTGGGCGTACTGGCTCGGCACCGATGCCGTACGGGAGGTGAGCCACAGGGTGTCCTCGTGCGCCGCCGACACCTCGTGCGTGGACTCCGCGCTCGACAGCCCGACGTACGAGTTCTACGACACGGTCACCTCGCTGGCCACCTCCGCCGTGGCCTACCTGCCCTACCTCGTCGCCGCCTGGGCGGGCGCCACCCTGGTCGCCCGTGAGCTGGAGAGCGGCACGTCCGCGCTCGCCTGGACGCAGTCCGTCACGCCCGTACGCTGGCTCGCGGCCAAGCTCGCCGTCCCGGCCGCGCTCGTCACCGCCGGCACGAGCGTGCTGGTGCTGCTGCACCGCCTGATGTGGAGCGACGCGCGGGACATCCTCGGCCAGGACTGGTACCTGTCGGACGCCTACCGCTCCAACGGGCCGGTCGCCGTCGGCGCCGCCCTGTGCGCCCTCGCCGTGGGCGCCCTCGCGGGCCTCCTGGTCCGCCGTACGCTGCCCGCGCTGGGGCTGGCCGTCGTCGTCACCCTGGCCGTACAGAACCTCGGCGACCTCTACCGGGACAGCCTGTGGCCTACGGTCACCGTCACCGGATCGGCCGCCTCCAACCTCCCCAGCACCGCGCTCCAGCTCGAACACGGCGTGGTCCTCACCTCCGGCAAGCGGATCGGCAACAACCTGGCCTGCGTCGACAACGACACGGCCGTCGACCTCAAGCGGTGCATGAGCAAGAACGGCATCTCCGACCTCTGGGCCACCTACCACCCGCAGTCCCACTTCTGGCCCCTCCAGCTGGTGGAGACCGGCATCCTGCTCGCCGCCGCCGCACTCGCCACCGCCGCCGCCTTCTGGCTGCTGCGCCGCCGTACCGCCTGAAAAAGCACAGACATGTACGCATCCCACGGGGTGGGCGCGTACGAGGCTCCCGGGCGTGTCCTGGACGGATGTCCGTTCATGTAGACGTCCGGGAGCCGCCCCCCGCTATCCCGCACGTCATGTCGCCGTAACCATCGATTCAGACGACCTTGCGACGCTCAACCAATGAAGCCCGCCGTGCCCGAGCCTTCGCCTCCGCCGGAGAACGAGTCCTCGCCGACGACGGGGAGTGAGCGTATGCCAGCGATCCGGAACCGGAATGGGAACTTCCGCATCGCCGCGCTGCCGCTTGCCCTCTCCGACGCGCCGGTCTCGCCCTCAGCGCGGAAGAATGGGTCCATGAACCAGCCCAGCGCCCAGGCACCGGTCCAGCACCCCCAGCCGTCCGTCGGCTCCATAGCCGCTCACCGCCCGCACACCGTGTCGGCGGTGGCCTCCGATCTCGAGCCCGACCTCGACGCCGACCTCGACACGTACGAGGACACGGTGCAGGACGGCATCACCTTGCCGCAGGGCCGCTTCCTGGACCGCGAGCGCAGCTGGCTCGCGTTCAACGAGCGGGTTCTGGAGCTCGCCGAGGACCCGAACACGCCCCTCCTGGAGCGCGCCAACTTCCTGGCGATCTTCGCCAGCAACCTGGACGAGTTCTTCATGGTCCGGGTGGCGGGCCTGAAGCGCCGTATCGCGACCGGCGTGGCCACGAAGTCCGCCTCCGGGCTCCAGCCCCGTGAGGTCCTGGAGATGATCTGGGCCCGTTCCCGCGAGCTCATGGCCCGGCACGCGGCCTGCTACCAGGAGGACGTCGCCCCCGCGCTCGCGGAGGAGGGCGTCCACCTGGTCCGCTGGAGCGAGCTGACCGAGAAGGAGCAGGCCCGCCTCTTCACCCTGTTCCGGCACCAGATCTTCCCGGTCCTCACCCCGCTGGCGGTCGACCCCGCGCACCCCTTCCCGTACATATCCGGCCTGTCCCTGAACCTGGCCGTCGTCGTACGCAACCCGGTCAGCGGCCACCGCCACTTCGCGCGCGTCAAGGTCCCGCCGCTGCTCTCCCGCTTCCTGGAGGCCTCGCCGAACCGTTACGTCCCCATCGAGGATGTGATCGCGGCCCACCTGGAGGAGCTGTTCCCGGGCATGGAGGTGTTGGAGCACCACACCTTCCGGCTCACTCGGAACGAGGACCTGGAGGTCGAGGAGGACGACGCCGAGAACCTGCTCCAGGCGCTGGAGAAGGAGCTCATGCGGCGCCGCTTCGGGCCGCCGGTGCGCCTGGAGGTCGAGGAGTCCATCGACCGGTACGTCCTCGATCTCCTCGTACGCGAGCTGAAGATCTCCGAGGCGGAGGTGTACCCGCTGCCGGGTCCCCTGGACCTCACGGGCCTCTTCGGCATCGGCTCCCTCGACCGGCCCGAGCTGAAGTACCCGAAGTTCATCGCGGGCACCCACCGCGACCTCGCGGAGGTCGAGTCGGCGTCCGCGCCCGACATCTTCGCCGCCCTGCGCGAACGGGACGTCCTCCTCCACCACCCGTACGACTCCTTCTCCACCTCCGTCCAGGCGTTCTTGGAGCAGGCGGCGCTGGACCCCGACGTCCTCGCCATCAAGCAGACCCTGTACCGGACTTCGGGCGACTCGCCGATCGTCGACGCGCTGATAGACGCCGCCGAGTCCGGCAAGCAGGTCCTCGTCCTGGTCGAGATCAAGGCCCGCTTCGACGAGCAGGCCAACATCAAGTGGGCCAGGAAGCTCGAAGAGTCCGGCTGCCATGTCGTGTACGGCCTGGTCGGTCTGAAGACCCACTGCAAGCTGTCGCTCGTCGTACGGCAGGAGGGCGACACCCTGCGCCGCTACTCCCACGTCGGCACGGGCAACTACCACCCGAAGACGGCCCGGCTGTACGAGGACCTCGGCCTGCTCACCGCCGATCAGCAGGTCGGCGCGGACCTCTCCGACCTCTTCAACCGGCTGTCGGGCTACTCGCGCCGCGAGACCTACCGCCGTCTCCTCGTCGCCCCCAAGTCCCTGCGCGACGGCCTGATCTCGCGGATCAACAAGGAAGTACAGCACCACCTCGCCGGACGCCCCGCCCATGTCCGTATCAAGGTCAACTCCATGGTGGACGAGGCCCTCATCGACTCGCTGTACCGCGCGTCCCAGGCCGGGGTACCGGTCGACGTGTGGGTGCGCGGCATCTGCGCGGTACGCCCCGGCGTCACGGGCCTGTCCGAAAACATTCGGGTCCGCTCCGTCCTCGGCCGCTTCCTCGAACACTCCCGGGTCTTCGGCTTCGGCAACGGCGGCGAGCCCGAGGTGTGGATCGGCAGCGCCGACATGATGCACCGCAACCTCGACCGGCGGATCGAGGCCCTGGTCAGGGTCACCGACCCGGCTCATCGCGCCGCCCTCAACCGGCTGCTCGAGACCGGCATGTCCGACACCACCGCATCCTGGCACCTGGGCCCCGACGGCGAGTGGACGCGGCACGCGACCGACGCGGATGGCCAGCCCCTGCGGAACGTCCAGGAGATGCTCATAGACGCCCGGAGGCGCCGGCGTGGCACAGCAGCACCTTGATCCCCCCACCGACCCCACGGCCGGGCCGGTCACCAGTGATGCCCTCGCGGGCTATCTGCGGGCCCAGGCCACGGAGTTCCTCCGTTCGCTGCGCCAGCACCGGGAGACCGGCGCCGGTGCGGCGAGCGGATCGGCCGAGTCGGTCGCCGCTGCGCGCGCCCTGCGCCGCTCGGCCCGCCGCATCAGCGGCAGCCTCCACACCTTCCGGCCCCTGCTGGACACGGACTGGTCGGAGGGCATGCGCCCCGAACTGGCCTGGCTGTCCGGCACGCTGGCCCGGGAACACGCGTACGGCGCCCGCCTGGAGCGACTGCTCGGCGCGCTGAACCGGCTGTCGGGCTCGGCCGCCCTCCCCGTCCAGGCCGCCGGCGCGAACGCGCACCCGGCCCCCAAGGGCAATCTCACCGTCGGCGCGGCGAAGGCGGGCGCCCTCCTCGACCGCCAGCTGACCCTCGCCCGCACCCGGGCCCACTCCGCGGCCCTCCAGGCGCTGGGTTCCTCCCGTTTCCACGCCGTCGCCGACAGCGTCGCCGTCCTCGCCAGCGAGGTCCCGCTGACCCCGGCGGCGCCCGCGACCGACCTGCGCCCGCTGGCCGCCGCCGCGGCGGACCGCCTCACCGACGCCGTCAGCGCGCTGCCCCTGGTCACCGCGGGCCACCCCTACAACGCGGAGGCCCTCGTACACGGCCTCTCCGCCGACACCGCGCCGCAGCCCCAGGACACCCCCTGGCACCAGGTCCGCCTGCTGCTGCGGCTGCACCGCTACGCCCGCGAACTCATGTACGGCGACGAGTGCCCCACCGACGTACGACTCCTCGCCGCGGGCCAGGCCCTCAACCGGCACCGGGACGCGGCGGAGGCGGCATCGGCCGCGGCTTCGGCGGCCCGCACCCCGCGGATCGCCCCGGCGACGGCGTACGCGCTCGGTGTACTCCACGCCGACCAGCGGCACGAGGTGGAGGCGGCACGGTTCGCGTTCCAGCAGGCATGGCAGAAGGAAGCGGTTCGCACCCTCTGAGGGAGGCCCGATGGCCGACGACACCATCCAGGCGGCGGGCTGCGTCCTGTGGCGCCGCTCCCCGGTCGACGGCGAGCTGGAGATCTGCCTCGTCCACCGCCCGAAGTACGACGACTGGTCCCACCCCAAGGGCAAACTGAAACGCGCCGAGGACCACCTCACGGGCGCGCTCCGCGAGGTGGAGGAGGAGACGGGCTACACCGCCACTCCAGGAGCAGCCCTCCCCACCCTCCACTACGTCGTCGCCGGCCGCCCCAAGGAAGTCCACTACTGGGCAGCCGAAGCGACAACGGGCCACTTCACCCCGAACCGCGAGGTCGACCGCGTCCTCTGGCTGTCTCCCCCAGCGGCCCGCAACCGCCTGACCCAGCCGAGGGACCGCGACCTAATAGTGTCGCTTTTGAGCACATTCCACCTGACCTGAGCACAACCGCGCCCCGAAAGGGGCGCGGGGCTGTGACATCTGCGGCTCCGCCGCGGGGCGCGCCCAGCCACAGACAACCCGCACGTAACGCAAACCTCACCCCCACGTCACCCCCCGGCCCCACTCAACGGAATGCCCCCGTGTCCTAGACGTGAGCGTTCCGTTACCTCACCGCACCGACCGCAGGGGTTCACCCTCCGTTCACTTACGGCCATCAGCGGCTTCACCTGATCTGCCTAATTTCGGCCTTACACGGTGCGGAGAACGTCCTGGACGTCTCCTCCGCATTGCGGACCGCTCTACACAGACCTCGCACGCCGCCACCAGACGGCGGCTCCTGGAAGGAACTCCCGAAGTGAAGCTTCAGCGCATGAACCGGCGGGCCCTCACCCTCGGTGCTCTCGCCGTCTCCGGCGCCCTGGCCCTCACGGCGTGCGGCTCTGACGACACCAGCGGCGGCACCAAGTCGACCACGGGTGCCACCGCCAAGGCCGGCAACATCGACTGTGGATCCGCCAAGGGCCAGCTCCTCGCCAACGGTTCGTCCGCCCAGGCCAACGCCATCCAGGCGTGGACCAAGGCCTACACGACCGAGTGCAAGGACGTGCAGATCAACTACAAGCCCGAGGGTTCCGGTGCCGGTGTCACCGCGTTCCTCCAGGGCCAGGTCGCCTTCGCCGGTTCGGACTCCGCGCTGAAGCCCGAAGAGGTCACGCAGTCGAAGTCGGTCTGCAAGAACAGCCAGGCCATCGACCTCCCGATGGTGGGCGGCCCGATCGCGATCGGCTACAACGTCCCGGGTGTCGACAACCTGGTCCTGGACGCGCCGACCCTCGCGAAGATCTTCGACAGCAAGATCAAGACGTGGGACGACGCCGCGATCAAGAAGCTGAACCCCGACGCGAAGCTTCCCAGCACCAAGATCCAGGCGTTCCACCGCTCGGACGACTCCGGCACCAC
This sequence comes from Streptomyces sp. NBC_00775, assembly GCF_036347135.1. Classification (NCBI taxonomy): domain Bacteria; kingdom Bacillati; phylum Actinomycetota; class Actinomycetes; order Kitasatosporales; family Streptomycetaceae; genus Streptomyces; species Streptomyces sp. NBC_00775. The sequence goes on along the minus strand of NZ_CP108938.1, from coordinate 5,759,041 downwards.
GGACAACCTCACCAAGTACCTGATCGCCGCCGCGCCCGACAACTGGAAGTACTCGGGCGGCAAGGCCTGGCAGGCCGAGGGCGGCCAGTCCGCTCAGGGCTCCTCCGGCCTGGCTCAGCAGGTCAAGCAGACCGCGGGCGCGATCTCGTACTTCGAGCTCTCCTACGCCAAGGACGGCATCAACACCGCCGCCCTGGACACGGGCGCCTCCGCCCCGGTCAAGGCCACGATCGACAACGCCACCGCGGCCATCTCCGCGGCCAAGGTCGTCGGCACCGGCAAGGACCTCTCCCTCAAGCTGGACTACACGACCAAGGCCGAGGGCGCCTACCCGATCACCCTGGTCACGTACGAGATCGTCTGCGAGAAGGGCAACAAGGCGGACACCCTGCCCGCCGTCAAGTCCTTCCTCACCTACACCGCGAGCCAGGACGGCCAGGACTCCCTGAAGGCCCTGGACTACGCCCCGATCCCGACCGAGATCAACGCCAAGGTCCGCGAGACCGTCGCGAACCTGAGCTGACCCAGCGTGCGGCTCACTCCCTGACGGGGGTGGGCCGCACCGTCCGGTGCACCGCCGCCTGGAGTCGAGGGACAATCTCCCAAGGCTCCGCAGACCGGAGAACCCCAATGGACATATCTACGCAATCATCTGCTCCCCCCACCCCTTCGGGCCGGCCGACCCCGGCGAAGCCGAAGCGCGCGGCCCGAGGCGCCACCCGCCCGGGCGACCGGATCTTCCTCGGCCTGTCCCGGGGCTCCGGCATCCTGCTGCTGGTGATCATGGCCGCCATCGCGGCGTTCCTCACCTACCGCGCGTCCCTGGTCCTCACCAAGAACGAGGGCAACTTCCTCACGACGTTCGAGTGGAACGCCAACAACACCCCGCCGGTCTTCGGCATCGCGGTCCTCGCCTTCGGCACGATCATCTCCTCGATCATCGCCATGGCCATCGCGGTCCCGATCGCGGTGGGCATCGCGCTGTTCATCACGCACTACGCCCCGCGCAAGCTCGGCGGCACCATCGCGTACGTCGTGGACCTGCTGGCCGCCGTACCGTCCATCGTGTACGGCCTGTGGGGCGCACTCTTCCTGGTGCCGAACCTCACCGGCTTCTACAGCTGGCTCAACGACTACTTCGGCTGGACCGGCTTCCTCTCCTGGCAGGAGGGCGCCCCGCGCACCCTGCTCGCCGTCGGCATCCTGCTGGCGATCATGATTCTGCCGATCGTCACCAACGTCAGCCGTGAGGTCTTCCGGCAGGCGCCCCTGATGCACCAGGAAGCCGCCCTCGCGCTCGGCGCCACCCGCTGGGAGGTCATCCGCATGTCGGTGATCCCCTTCGGCCGCTCCGGAGTGATCTCCGCCTCGATGCTGGGCCTCGGCCGAGCCCTCGGCGAGACGATGGCCGTCGCCACCGTCCTGTCCCCCAGCTTCGAGATCAACGCCAGCCTGCTCGACCCGGGCGGCGGCACCTTCGCCCAGAACATCGCCGCCAAGTTCAGCGAGGCGAGCGAGCAGGGCCGTGACGCGCTCATCGCCTCCGGTCTGGTGCTCTTCGTCATCACGCTGCTGGTGAACGGCGCGGCCCGCGCGATCATCGCCCGCCGCAAGGAGTACTCGGGGGCCAACGCATGAGCCACGCAACCGCCACCGCACCCGCCCCGCGCCCCAGCACCCTGCGCGGCGCCACGCTGCCCAAGTGGTCTGCGTGGGCGATCGCCGGCGGCTCCACCGCCGTCGCCGTGGGCATCGGTCTGGGCTTCGGCCTCAGCAGCAAGGTCCAGTGGGGCCTGATCGCCGCACTCCTCTTCGTCCTCGGTACGTACGTCATCGCCGCCAAGGTCGAGGGCCGCCGCCAGGCGAAGGACCGCGTCGCGACCAGCATCGTCTGGGTCTCCTTCATCCTTGCCGTGATCCCGCTGGCGTCGCTCATCTGGACGACCGTCAGCAAGGGCCTGAAGGTCCTCGACTTCTACTTCCTGACCCACTCCATGGGCATGACCGCCGACACCGAGGCCGGTGGCGGCATCTACCACGCCATCATCGGCACCCTGGAGCAGGTCGGCCTCGCCACCGTGATCTCCGTGCCGATCGGCCTGCTCACCGCGATCTACCTGGTCGAATACGGCCGGGGCACGCTCGCCAAGGCGGTCACTTTCTTCGTCGACGTCATGACGGGCATCCCGTCGATCGTCGCGGGCCTGTTCATCCTCAGCTTCTGGATCCTGATCCTCGGCTTCGGCTACTCCGGCTTCGCCGGGGCGATGGCCCTGTCCATCCTGATGATCCCGGTCGTGGTCCGCTCCACCGAGGAGATGCTCAAGCTCGTCCCGAACGAGCTGCGCGAGGCATCGCTCGCGCTGGGCGTCCCGAAGTGGCGCACCATCCTCAAGGTCGTCCTGCCGACGTCGCTCGGCGGCATCACGACCGGTGTGATGCTGGCCGTCGCCCGTATCGCCGGTGAGACCGCGCCCGTGCTGCTCCTCGTCTGGGGCAACCCGCTCATCAACACGGACCCGTTCAACGGCCCGCAGTCCTCGCTCCCGCTGTACATCTACCAGCAGTACCAGAACAGCGGCGGCAGCCCGGCGGCGTACGACCGGGCCTGGGCGGCGGCGCTCGTCCTCATCGCCTTCATCATGATCCTCAATCTGGCGGCCCGCGGCATCGCCCGCTGGAAGGCCCCGAAGACCGGTCGCTGACGCGGCCACTCAGCGACTGATCCGGAATCTGGAAGCGAAGTAACCACCATGGCCAAGCGAATCGACGTAAGCGGACTCACCGCCTACTACAGCGCCCACAAGGCGATCGAAGACATCTCCATGACGGTCGAGCCCCGCTCGGTGACGGCCTTCATCGGCCCCTCCGGCTGCGGCAAGTCGACCTTCCTGCGCACCCTCAACCGCATGCACGAGGTCACCCCCGGTGGCCGCGTCGAGGGCAAGGTGCTGCTGGACGACGAGGACCTGTACGGGAACGGGATCGACCCCGTCGCCGTGCGCCGCACGATCGGCATGGTCTTCCAGCGCCCCAACCCCTTCCCCACGATGTCGATCTTCGACAACGTGGCGGCGGGCCTCAGGCTGAACGGCTCCTACAAGAAGTCCGAGCTCAGCGAGATCGTCGAGAAGTCCCTCAAGGGCGCGAACCTCTGGAACGAGGTCAAGGACCGACTGAACAAGCCGGGTTCGGGTCTGTCGGGCGGCCAGCAGCAGCGTCTGTGCATCGCCCGCGCGATCGCGGTGGAGCCCCAGGTCCTGCTGATGGACGAGCCCTGCTCGGCCCTGGACCCGATCTCCACCCTCGCCATCGAGGACCTGATCGGTGAGCTCAAGGAGCGCTTCACGATCGTCATCGTGACGCACAACATGCAGCAGGCCGCCCGCGTCTCCGACCGCACCGCGTTCTTCAACCTGTCCGCGGTCGGCCAGCCCGGCCGCCTCATCGAGATCGACGACACGGAGCGCATCTTCTCCAACCCGTCGGTCCAGGCGACCGAGGACTACATCTCGGGTCGCTTCGGCTGACCGAGCCGTCCCACAAGAACCCCTCGCGGTGCTGCATGGCGGTGCCACCGCGAGGACGAGAAGGGCCCGCCCCTGGCTCCCGGGGGCGGGCCCGCTCGTTGTTTCGGCCGGACAGTCCCTAGAGGGGGCTACCGGCGTACTGCCTGTCCCAGGCGCTGCACGTGGTCTCCTTCACGTCACCGTCGTCCCGGAGACAGACCTGGATGTACACGTACGACGTCTCGGAGACGTTGTGGTCCTCGTACACGCACTCGCCGTAACCGTTGCCGTCGTAGATCTTGTGCTCGTCCCCGCTGGCGCCGACCTTCCAGTAGCCGATGACGCCGGCGCCGTCCTTCCAGTTGTCGCAGACCGAGAAGTGGTCGCCGTAGCTCTCGAAGTACATGGATCCGGCCCAGTCGACGTACGGGCCCGACGCGACGGTGTCGACACTGGCTTTCGCGGCCGACGCGGGAGACGCCGCGTAGAGGAGCAGGCCCGTGAGAGCCGACGCCACCCCTGCCCCGGACATGAGGTGACGACGAAGTTTGGACATGGGGGACCCCCACCCTTGGGTACGGCGACCTCGCCGCATGGCGCGTTCTATTCGAACGCTTGAGCCCCAGAAGCTAGCAGCGGCCCCGGTGGCGGTAAGCGGTTTCCGCGGAAGTGGCTGCGCATTCACAGGAATGGCCCGCTCCGGAAGCCGGAGCGGGCCATTCACTGGTGCGGCGGGAGTGCCGGCGGGAGTACTACAGGAACGCCAGATTCACGACCCAGAAGCTGAGGGCGGCCACCAGTCCCGCCGCCGGCATGGTGATGAACCAGCCCATGACGATGTTCTTGGCGACACCCCAGCGGACGGCGTTCAGGCGCTTGGTCGCGCCGACGCCCATGATCGCGGAGGTGATGACGTGGGTCGTGGAGATCGGCGCCTTGAAGATGTACGCCGTGGCGAACATGATCGACGCACCGGTCGTCTCGGCGGCGAACCCCTGCGGCGGGTCGAGCTCGATGATCTTGCGTCCGAGCGTCCGCATGATCCGCCACCCACCCGCGTACGTACCGAGGGACAGCATCGCCGCGCAGACGATCTTCACCCAGACCGGGATCGGATCGCCCTGCTTCTGGACGTCTCCGATGACCAGGGCCATCACCACGATGCCCATCGTCTTCTGCGCGTCCTGAAGACCGTGACCGAGCGCCATGCCGGCCGCGGACACCGTCTGCGCGATACGGAAACCGCGCTTGGTCTTGTGCGGGTTGGACCGCCGGAACAGCCACATGATCGCGGCCATCACGAGGTAACCGACGAGCAGACCGACGACCGGCGACAGGAACATCGGGATGACGACCTTGTCGAGGACACCGGACCAGTACACCGTCGTACCGCCCGCCAGCGCCGCGCCCACCATGCCACCGAACAGGGCGTGCGAGGACGAGGACGGCAGACCGAAGTACCAGGTGATGAGGTTCCAGGTGATCGCGCCGATCAGCGCGGCGAAGAGGATGCCCATCCCCTTGGAACCCTCGGGCGTCTCGATCAGCCCCTCGCTGACCGTCTTGGCGACACCGCTGCCGAGGAAGGCACCGGCGAGGTTCATCACCGCGGCCATGGCGAGCGCCGCCCGCGGGGTCAGCGCCCGCGTGGACACCGACGTGGCGATCGCGTTCGCCGAGTCGTGAAAGCCGTTCGTGTACGTGAATCCGAGCGCGACCCCAATGGTCACGATCAACGCAAAGGTGTCCATGAAGGGGTCAGGACTCCTTGACCGCGATGGTCTCCACCGTGTTGGCCACGTGCTCGAAGGCGTCCGCCGCCTCCTCCAGTACATCCACGATCTGCTTGAGCTTCAGCACGTCCATGGCGTCGTACTTGCCATTGAAGAGATGGGCGAGCAGCTTGCGGTGGATCTGGTCGGCCTGGTTCTCCAGGCGGTTGACCTCGATCCAGTACTCGGTGAGGTTGTCCATGGTCCGCAGGTTCGGCATGGCCTCGGCGGTCAGCTCGGCCGCGCGCGCCAGCACCTCGATCTGCTGCTCCACGCCCTTGGGGAGTTCCTCGACCTGGTAGAGGACGACCAGGTCGACGGCCTCCTCCATGAAGTCCATGATGTCGTCGAGGGACGAGGCCAGGTTGTAGATGTCCTCGCGGTCGAACGGCGTGATGAACGAGGAGTTCAACTGGTGGAAGATCGCGTGCGTGGCATCGTCACCGGCGTGTTCCGCGGCCCGCATACGCTCTGCGATCTCGGCCCGGCCGGCGGTGTCCGCCCCGAGCAGTTCCATGAGGAGTTTCGAGCCCGTGACGATGTTGTCCGCGGATGCGGAGAACATGTCGTAGAAGCTCGTCTCCCTGGGGGTCAGACGAAAGCGCACGTTGGGGTCCTCGGGGTGCTTCGGTTCGGTCAGGCTGATGCTAGGCGCATCATCCGGCCACGGCTAATGGGCCGTCCCCCAGTGTCGCCCATCGGGCACAGTGATCAGCACAGGGTCCGGCCCCGCCATTGGGCAAGGGCCCTATACCCAGCAAAGTTCGATACCATATACCCACTAGGGGTATCAGTTAGCGGTTCAGTCAGCGGGAGGACGCGATGACGACCACCGAGGCCGGCGCGACGACGCCCTCCGGCGAAACCCAGGAAGCCGCACCGCAGATCGTGACCGACCACGACCGCGGTGTCCACGGCTACCACAAGCAGAAGGACGAGCACCTCAAGCGCCTGCGCCGCATCGAGGGCCAGATCCGCGGTCTGCAGCGGATGGTCGACGAGGACGTCTACTGCATCGACATACTCACCCAGGTCTCCGCCTCCACGAAGGCCCTCCAGTCCTTCGCCCTCCAGCTCCTGGAGGAGCACCTGCGCCACTGCGTCGCGGACGCGGCGGTCAAGGGCGGCGACGAGATCGACGCGAAGGTCGAAGAGGCGACGAAGGCGATCGGCCGGCTGCTGCGCACGTGAGCGGTACGGGTCGCCCCGCACGTGTGCGGTATATGACTACGCGAGCGGTATGTGAGCACGTGAGCGGTACATGAGCACGTGAGGCGTGGCGGGGGCCGGGCCACGCCCGGGCTTGAAGGGCAAGGGAGCGGGAGCAGTCCTACTCCTCCTCCGCACCCCGCTCATCAGCACGCTCTTCAGCCACTTTCAGCACCTCGTCGATGCTCTCAAGACTGAGCCGGTCCTCATGGGCGGCCGAGGCCGCGATGATCAGGTCGCCGCACAGCTCGATCTCGGCGAGGGCCACGTGGTCGTGAACTGCCGTACCGCCGACCGGAGCCACGTGCATTCACCTCTTCCTGCCGTCACCGACTTCCTAGGGTAGGGAGCGGCCTACACACCGCGCATGGCACGGAAGGGCCATTTCCGGCCCCCCAACTCCTCCTAGGGCCCGCTCCCCCCGGCAGCCACCGTCCGACTACGGCTCGGCTACTGCTCGACCATTGCTCGGCTACTGCTCGGCGATCTTCCCGGCGAAGATGTCCCCGGAATCCGGAAGCCGTACGTCGGCGGGGACCCCGAAGTCGTACAGCAAGGTCGTCGAGGCGACCGCGACGGTGCCCTTCTGCTGCCCGTTCACGAAGCTGAACCGGTGGCGGACCTTGCGCAGCCGCCCCTGGTCGTCGAGGTAGGCGTCGAACGGCACTTCGGCGGTGGCGAACCCTTTCGCCGCCGCCTTGAGCGCCAACCGCTGCCCCTTGGACGCACTGCGGGCGGCAACGTGCAGATCGGCGGTCCCGCGATAGTGCCGCACCGGGGTCCCGGCCACCTCCGTCTTCCCCACATACGTCGCCGTCCGCGTCCCCCGCAGCAACTCGGCCGCGGCGAACGGATCGGTGGCGCCACCGGTGACGAGGTTCCCGTCCGAGAGACCGGCCGTGTCGACGCGGACCCACTTGTCGGCGGGGACGCCGGCCCCACGGTTCTTCATGAACAGGGCGCCCGGGGCGAGGAGTTCGGTGATCGGCCGATGCTCGTCGGCGCCCGCCGGATCCTGCGGCAGCAGCACCTTGAACCGCCCCATCTGGTCCTTGAAGTCGTACACGCCCTCACCGCGGATGGTGACCCGGGTCCCGCCGGTGGCCATCTCCATGGACGTACGGGCCTTCGCGCTGCCGGCGCGCTCCAGCGTGGCCGCCGCGCTGTGCAGCACCGCGACGGACTCGGCACCGGCACGGCCGCTCTCGGCGGCGGCCCCACCACCGGAGCACCCCGCGCCACACACCATCACCCCGGCCACCAAGGCCGCGACGACGACCAGGCCAGCCCGCCCTTCCTCCTGCGCCTGCCCCACCTGCGCCACCATCGTCTGCCGACCCCCAGCCGGTCCGTCCCGGGCCCTCCCTGTCGTTCCGGTTAACGACGAGTAGGGGCGCTCGTCACGCGGTGGCATCCCGTTCACTTGCCTTGGGTAACGTTGTTGGCGTGGCACAGCAGGACGAGACCAACTCTGCCCCGGAACACCGCACAACGACGGTCGAACAGGGCCGCTTCTGCGTAGCCCGCTGCACCTGCGGCTGGCGAGGCCCGGCCCGCAGAGCCCGCAGCATGGCCCGCACGGACGCGGAGGGCCACGGCGACAGCCCGATCGCGTAATGGGGCTCCGCCCCAGACCCCGTTCGGTTGTGTTTTGACTGCGGGTGAGTGGGGGCTGGGCGCGCAGTTCCCCGCGCCCCTTAAAGGCGCCTGGGGTGGGCCGGCGGTTGTTTAGGGGCGCGGGGAACTGCGCGACAAGCCCCCACTCACCCGCAGCCGACGAACAACCCCCGTCTTTCAGGGGCGCGGGGAACGGCGCAATCTTTGAGGGAGGTCTGGGGGCGCAGCCCCCAGGGATGGGACGGGTAGGGGCGGCGGGGGCGAGCACCTCTTGCGCTTCTGCCACGCTGTAACGATTCTGTGGCGCACACCCGTGGAACCCCCGAGCCCAACGCCCCGTCTCGTTCCACGAAACCCACGGGAGGCGCACATGCAACGGCGTACGTTCATCGGCGGAGCCACCGCCGCACTCGCGGCGGCAGCAACATCGGCGTGCAACGGCAACGACACCGCCGCCACCAAGGCCACCGGCACCACCGGCACCACCGAGACGACGGGCGCCTCCACCCCCATACGCACGTCCACCAGCACCAGCACCAGCACCCGAGCCACCGCCGCCAACTGGACCGCCCTGTCCAGAGACCTGGACGGCGCCCTGGTCCGCCCCGGCGACCGCAGCTGGCCGGCCGCCCACCAGCTCTACAACACACGCTTCGACAACCTGACCCCCGCCGCCGTCGCGTACATCGCCCACGCGGACGACATCCGCACCACGATGGACTACGCCCGCGCCCACGGCATCAAGGTCTCGATCCGCAACGGCGGCCACTCGTACGCCGGCTGGTCCTCCGGCAACGGCCGCCTGGTCATCGACGTCTCCAAGCTGAACAAGATCCGGGCGAGCGCGAACGAGGCGGTCGTCGGCGCCGGCTCCAAGCTGATCGATGTCTACCGCGCCCTGGCGGCGAAGGGCGTCACCATCCCCGCCGGCTCCTGCCCCACGGTCGGCGTCTCCGGCCTGACCCTCGGCGGCGGCCACGGCGTGGTCTCCCGGGCGTACGGCCTCACCTGCGACAGCCTCACCCAGGCGACCCTGATCACGGCCGACGGCAAGCAGCTGACCGCGAACGCCACCGACCACAAGGACCTCTTCTGGGCCCTGCGCGGCGCCGGCAACGGCAACTTCGGCGTCGTCACCGAGCTGCGCTTCAAGACCCACCCGGCGCCGCAGGCCGTGTCGGCGTACATGACCTGGCCCTGGGCCAAGGCCGCCGCCGTGGTGAAGGCCTGGCAGGAGTGGGGCCCGGACCAGCCGGACGAGATCTGGTCGTCCTGCCACATCGCGAACGCGGCGGGCGGCACCCCCACGGTCTCCATCGCGGCCTTCTCGCTCGGCACGTACACCGAGCTCCAGAACGCCGTGGACCGCCTGGCCGACAAGATCGGTTCGCCCGCGCGCAGCGTCTCCCTCAAGAAGCGCTCGTACGAGGACTCGATGGAGGTGTACGCGGGCTGCTCCTCCTTCGCGACCGACGCCCAGTGCCACCTCCCGGGCTCGACCCCGGGCCGCTCCCCGCAGGGCGCCCTCGGCCGCGAGACCTACGCGGCCCGCTCGGACTTCTTCGACCGCTCGATCTCGACGGCGGGCATCCAGACACTCCTGAACCAGATGTCATCGGTACGAGGCGGCGCGGGCAGCATCGCGCTGACGGCCCTCGGCGGCGCGGTCAACCGCGTGGCCCCCACCGCCACGGCCTTCGTCCACCGCCGCTCCCGCATGCTCGCCCAGTACATCGTCTCCTGGCAGGCGGGCACCTCCGGTACGACAGCCCAGTCCTGGCTGACCACCGCCCACACCGCCATGTCCCGCTACGCCTCGGGCGCCGCCTACCAGAACTACACCGACGCCACCCTCACCGACTGGCGCAAGGCGTACTACGGCGACGCGGCCACCCGCCTCACGACGCTGAAGCACCAGTACGACCCCAACCGCTTCTTCACGTTCCCGCAGGCGCTGTAGGCCGGTTCGTTGGCTGCGGGTGAGTGGGGGTTGCTCGCGCAGTTCCCCGCGCCCCTAACGGCGCGGGGCTTCGCCCCGCGATCCCCCGCCCGCCCCCAGTTCTTCAGGGGCGCGGGGAACTGCGCAATCTTTTAGGGGGAAACCCCTACGCGGCCAGATCCCGTTCCTCAGGCCGCTCCGCCCGAGCCCCCGGAATCAACGCATCCCGCCCACCGGAAGCCACCCGCGCCCGAATCAGCCACCCACCCCGCCCAGACCGCTCCACCGCCTTCGTGACAGGTGTCAGCAGAGCCATGGCAAGCGGAGACAGCAGCAGAGCAACCGCCGTACCGAGCGCGAAGCCACCCACGACGTCCGTCGGGTAGTGCACACCCATGTAGACCCGGCAGAACCCTTCGAGCAGCGCGAGCCCTATCCCGACCAGCCCGAACTTCCGATGCGCGACGAACAGCCCGACAGCCATCGCCATGGTGAGCGTCGCGTGATCGCTGACGAAGGAGTAGTCGGTCTTGCCGGAGACCAGGACGTCCAGCCCTTGGTGATCGACGAAGGGTCTCGGTCGCTCCACGAAACCCCGTATCGGCACGTTCACAAGCACCGCGATGCCGGCGGCCAACGGCGCCCACACCAGCGCGGCCACGGAGGACGCGGCATCCTCAGCACCCCGCCGCCGCACGGTCCACCAGCACCACAGCACCAGCAGAACCATGGCGAGCAGCAGCCCGTACTCGCCCACGAACTCCATGCCCCGGTCGAACCAGTGGGGCGCGTCCTTGGCGAGGCCGTTGATGTCGTAGAGCAGGTCGACGTCGGGGTTCGAACCGGATTCGGCGAGTCCAGCCATGGTGCTGCGGCCCCTTCGTCGTCTTTCCCGCGGGCACACCCTTTCGTGCGCCGCTCGATCCACCCCCGTGGTCGTAGAACCGCTAGAACCGCCAGAACAGCTAGAACCGCGTCATAGATCAGCGCTACGTCAAAAGGAACGCACAGTCCCCTGTAATACGTTCCACCCTCCACGGAATGATCACTCAGACGTTATCGAAGAGAGACACATCGCCGCAGTTCAGGGGGCGGGTTCACACAGACGTGGGCAGTGCTTTCGCGCCATCCTCGGTCACGCGGGTGGCACCGAAGTAGTCGGGGGTGTCGACGGGGTCGAACCGGATGACGGCCCCCGTCCTGGGCGCGTCGATCATGTACCCGCCGCCCACATAGATCCCCACGTGCCGGATGGCCCGGGAGTTGGTGAGGTCGTCCGAGAAGAAGACCAGGTCCCCCGGCAGCAGTTCGTCCCGCTTGGGGTGCGGCCCCGCGTTGTACTGGTCGTTGGCGACCCGGGGAAGCTGTATCCCCGCACTGTCGTACGCGGCCTTCGTCAGCCCCGAGCAGTCGAAGCGTCCGCCCTGGTCAGCGGTGCCGTTGCCGCCCCACAGATAGGGCGTGCCGAGCTTCTTCTGCGCGTACGTGATCGCCGTCGCGGCCTGCTTCGAGGGATCCACCCGGGTAACGGGCGCGGCGAAGCTCTTCTCCAGGGTCGTGATCGTCTTCACGTAGTTCTGGGTCTCCTTGTACGGCGGCACGCCCCCGTACTTGATGACCGCGTAGGCCCCCGCGTTGTAGGCGGCGAGCATGTTCTCCGTGACGTTCCCCGGCGCGTCCTTCACGTACGAGGCGAGCTGGCAGTCGTACGAGGCGGCCGACGGAATCGCGTCATTCGGATCCCAGACATCGCGGTCGCCGTCCCCGTCGCCGTCGACTCCGTGCGTGGCCCAGGTCCCCGGAATGAACTGCGCTATTCCCTCCGCTTTCGCCGGACTCTTGGCACTCGGGTTGAATCCGCTCTCCTGGTACAACTGGGCGGCCAGCAGCGCCGGATTGATGGCGCCGCACAGATTGCCCCACTTCTGCACGAGCGTCTGGTACGCGGCGGGCACAGCCCCCTTGGCGAGCCCGACGGACCCGCCGCCGATCCCGTTGGCGAGGTTCCCGGCGACCATGTAGACGCCGACGACGAGCAGCATCACGAAGCTGATCCCGGCCCCGACGGCAGCGATCGCTACGATCCATGCCTTACGCACCGTCAACCGCCCCTCGCCGCCCGGGAGTCCGCCGCCGCCAGTCTAGAGGCGGCCACCGCGCGACGGGACGATCACACACAAGGAGAAACCGCACGTGGCGACCCCGCCCCCGCACCCGAACACGCCCCAGGGCAACCCCTTTGCCCCGCAAGGCGGTTACGCGCCAAACGGGGCGCCGGCATATGGCTCATACGGCACGCAGGACGCGTACGGCGCGCAGAACTCGGCGTACGGCCAGAACCCGGCGTACGGCCAGTACCCCCAGCCCCCCGCCCCCGCCCCCGCCGCCGCGGGCGACTACGCCTACCAGGCCGCCCCGCCCCTCAACCCCGCCTGCCGTATATGTGCCGCGCAGCCCGCCCGGGACATGACCATCCGTCAGCACACGGGGCTGCTGGTCGCGATGCGCTTCTCCAAGATGGAGGGACCGTTCTGCCGCTCCTGCGCCACGGCGATCCACCGGGAGATGACGACGAAGACCCTGGCGGGCGGCTGGTGGAGCCCGGTGTCACTGATCGCCTTCACCCCGCTGACGCTCCTGTGGAACCTCTACGTCCGCACGAAGATCAGGAAGCTGCCGCGGCAGGCGATGCCGTCCCCGACGGGGATCGTCATGGACCAGGGCAAGCCGATCGCTCAGCGCCCGCTGGCGTACGTGTTCCTGCTCCTGCCGCTGCTCTGGCTGGCCGTGTACTTCTCGAACTAGGTCACGAGCCCGCCCAGCCCCCGCCCGGGCGGCCAGGAGCCCCGCCACTTCGACGTGGCGGGGCTCCTGGCGGACCCGGCGGACCCGGCGGCACACACCTTCCGGTCCGGTCTCGGCAGTTCTGCGCGGTCAGTACTTGGCAGCCAGACTGACCTGGGTGCCGCCACCGGCGCCGTCGAGACGCCAGCGCAGGTACTTGTGGTCAGGCGCCGTCGTGGTCGCCGAGACCCAGTGACCCGGAACGATGAGTCCCCGCCAGTTCTCGACCCAGTAGCAGTCGGTACCGCTGCATTCCCACAGGTCGACCGCCAGAGTGGCGTTGCTGGTTCCCTCCGAACCGACGAGCCCTATTCCGACCCCGCTGCCGACGGCACGTCCCGACTGGACGACCGCCCAGTCCCACCCTTGCACGCACGCCTGGGCGGCATTGCAGAAGTTTTCGCGGAACCAGGTCTGTTCATCCGTCGTGCGAAGTGTCGGTTCTTCAGTGCCGGTGCGCTCGCCGGCGGATTGGGTCCCTGCCTCGGGTGGTGCGTCGGCCTTGCCCTCAAGGGAGGGGGCTTGGTCGATCGCGCGACCGCCCTCCACGATCGCCCGGATTCCGGAGGCGAACTCGAGGATCTGTACGGAGTGTTCATCCCCCAGATCCATCGTCGTGCGCACACGTGGAGGGACCCCCCGCTTGGTGTTGGTGTTGCTCTTCGTCATCGTCATCTCAGGCTTCCTCCCTCTGGAACCAGGCACGCGTGGTGACACGTCCTGCCAAGGCGAGTGTGCTGAAGAGGGTTCGCGGGTCACCGGTGCAGCAGAAAGGCTCCGGTAGGTGGCGGCGTCCGATCACGGACTTCCAACCCCAACCCGCACGACGTTCTCTGCTGTTCAGTCTGACACGACGTGCGCCGATACGCTCGCTCACCGGCGGGACACGGATGTGCCGGGCGGAGGGGCACCGACACACACGCTCACGTCACTGTGAAGCGAGCTCGGCCTGACGGTAGAGCGCCGCTTCCTCGGCCCCGAAGGCGACGCTGAACGAGACGTCGTCGGTGTCCCCGCCCTGCTGGTGCCCGCCGATGATGCCCACGACTTCCCCGTCACCGTTCACCCAGGGGCTGCCACTCGTCCCCCCGGCGAACTCGGGACACTCGATGCGCTGCTGCGTACGGCTGCGGACGGTGGGCTTGTTGGTGCAGGTGATGGGCGTTTCGAGGGTGCTGGGGTATCCGGTGACGGTGACGGCGGTCGACCCGGTGGCCTGCCCGGAGGCAAAGACGTTCCCGCCCCCGACGACGTCCTCGACACCCTTCCCGTCCTTCTCCGCGAGGACGGCGAAGGCGACATCGGTGTCCTCGTCCTGCTCGCTCGTCCACCCCTCGGGCACGAAGGTCCCCTGGACCTCCCAGTACCCGTACGGCGCCTTCCCGTCCCGATACCCGGGCGCGAAGCGCAGGGTCCCGCCCCCGTCGACGCAGTGCGCGGCGGTCACGATGAGATCCCGCCCGGCGCTGTGCACGACGGAGGCGGTGCAGAAGTGCCCGCCGCTCCCGTGGAACAGCGCGCCCACGCGGGCGGTCCGGTCGTTGGTCGCGGCCCGCACGGTCACCGCGAACGGTCCGGGACCGGCATCCGCGGCCGCCACGGAGGAGGACGTGACGGCCGCCAGCAGCACGACGGCACCGAGCAGGGCGTGCCGACGGATGCCTGGGGGACGGATGGTGCGTTTCATCGCTCCTCACCCTGCCGCAGGCACGTGAGAAAAACCCTGAGACCACACTAAGAATCACCTATGAGGGCCCTATTGACTGGACGGGTCCTGACGGGCGTCCCCGTTCGCACCCGCACCGGAACCCGCACCCGAATCCGCGGCCGGCGCCGGACCGCTCACCGAACCCTCGGGCGCGACCATCGCCCGTACCAGGCTGGCGAGGATCTCGGCACGTTGCTCACTGGTCAGCTCAGCGTCGGCGATGAGCCGCTCCGCGGCGAGGTACCGGGAGAACTCCAGCGGCTGATCAAAGTATGCCCTCAGATGTCCGGCCGCGCTCTCCTGAGACCGCACAAAAGTTCGACTCACATACCCCGCCAGCCCTGCCGACGTCACACCCAGGGCGCCGGCGACGATGCTGGCCGTCGGGTTCCCGGCGAAGACCGCCGCCACCGTGAACCCGACCAGCAACACGAATCCCGACGCCATGGCGATCTGCGCGTTCCGGAACGACTCCTCGGCCTGATCGGTGGCGATGCGGTGGTAGAGGTCCAGCCGGACACCCCCCACGCATCCGCACACGCCCGCACGAGATGCAGCCCACGCCCACCTTCAGCGTCTCCCGGCGGTACGAGAACAGGGGCACCCTTCTCCGCGAAGCCGGGCGGCACCCTCGGATCGCTGTCCCACACGGCGACCGTGAGCCGGTCCGGCTCACCCGCGTGGATACGGAGGGCGTAGGGGCCCTGTGTGTGCAGGTGTGCGTTGGTGAGCAGCTCCGACGCCAACAGCTCGGCGGTGGGGGTGAGTTCGGTGAGCCCGTGGGCGGCGAGGACGGTACGGAGGGTGGCCCTGGCGATGCCTGGGGCTCGGGGATCGTGCGGGAGTTGGAGGGTGTAGGACCAGGGCGGCGATACGGTGGCCATGGAAGTCTCCGATCACGGTGGGCAGTTGAGTGGTTGCTCAGTGACCATGCCGCTCCGTCGAGCGGGGTGCTTCTGAGCGGGGGGCCCGATCTAAAAAGTAGCGCTTGCAGATATATTCTTCACTCGATCTCGGAGAAGATTAAGCACGACCATCCGTGTGGGTGACCTGCTGCACGGAAGAACGAGGAGTGTGGCCGTGAGGACCAACCCGACGGGACGTCAACTTCGGCTCGGGGCCGAGCTGCGCAAGTTGCGCGAGCGGGCAGGGCTCACCTCTACGGCGGCCGCGCAGCTACTAGGCATGAAGCAAGCTCAGGTCAGCAACATGGAGACCGGACGGATCGGGGTCAGTGCAGAGCGAGTACGTTCTCTGGCCTGCCAGTACGAGTGCTCGGACAAGGCCCTGGTAGAGGCCATCGCCAGGATGGTCGGCGACCGGAAGCGCGGCTGGTGGGAGGAGTACCGCGAGATCCTGCCCAGCTCTCTGCTCGATCTGGCCGAACTGGAACACCACGCCCAGTCGTTGCGAACCACGATCACCGCGCGGATCCCTGGACTGCTCCAGACCGTCGACTACGCCCGCGAGATCTTCCGCCAGGGCGTCACAGCACTCTCACCACCCGACGTGGAGCACCGCCTCTCGTTCCGCATCAAGCGTCAGGCAGTGCTCTTCCGGGATGACCCCACGCCGTACGAGGCGATCATCCACGAGGCAGCCCTGCGGATGAAGGTAGGCGGCTCAGCGGTGGCTCGGCAGCAGCTTCAGCACCTTCTCGTCATGAGCGAGCGCGACCACATCACCCTGCGTGCTATCACCTTCGATGTCGGCGCCTACCCGGGGTCGGGCCAGTCCATCTACTACGCGCACGGCCCCGTACCGGAACTCGACACGGTCCACCTCGACCAGTCCCACGGGCTCACGTTCCTGGACGCCGATGCCCAACTGCACAAGTACCGGACCCTCTTCGAACGGGTCGAGGCCGTCGCCCTCGACCCCGACAAGACCCGGGACCTCATCGGCAACGTCATCCACGATCTATAAGCGGGAGCCGCCTTGAACTCGTACACCTGGCAGAAGTCGTCGTACTGCTCCGAAGGCGACTCGTGCGTGCACGTCACTTCCGGCGCGGGAACGCTCCATCTCACGGAGAGCAGCGACCCCAGCGGAGCCATACTCGAGGCCACCCCCGTGGCCTTCCGCACCCTCCTCCACGCCCTCAAGAAGGATCACCACCGTGGCTGAAGTCCCCCCGAACCTCGACTGGGTCCGCGCCGCCCCGGACGACGCGACGGGCCCCGGCCCCTGGATCGAGCTCGCCTTCGGAGACAACGACCTGGTCTACATCCGCGAGACCAGCGACCCGGAGAACGTCGTCACGACCACCCAGAAGAAGTGGGACGCTTTCGTACTGGGCGTACAGGCAGGCGAGTTCGACCACTTCGTGGAGGGCCTGGAGGACGAGGAACCCTCACCCCCTGCTGAACCCCGCTCGTGAAGTAACCGTCGGGACCGCCCGCTTCTTGGCCAGTGTCGCGCTTCCACGCCCCGAGTAAAGGGCGCTGCGCGTCGCCTTCGGCGATGGCCCTCCGGGCCACCCTTGACTCGGGGCGCTCCAGCACGGGGGAGAAGCGAGCGGGCGGCCCAGGGGTGAGGGGTTCCCAGGTGGGCTCCCGGCCCACGGGGGTGACCAGTCGCCCCCGGCCGATCGAGCGCGGACGCGCCTCGCCAGCACGCCGGGCCGGCTTAGCGGCGAACGGCCGGTGGGGCGGCGCATCCTGCGACCGGGGGCACGCCGGGTGCACTCAGCGGCCAACCCTGAGTGGGCTGCTGAGGTGCGCGCACTCGCCGCCTCGGTGTGGGCACGTCGGTCCTGTCCGCCGACCGCGCCCCCGCTTCCGCCCGGTTCCACTGAATCAGGCGGCGATTGGCAGATCCGTTCCACGCAGGGCCCCGCTCCACCCACGTACTCCTGCCTACTCCTGCCTCCCGCTGGAACAGATCTGCCAATCACCCCCTCCTGCACCCTCCGGCCCCCGCCAACCCCCTCCCCCGGCCACCGGCCGCTCGCCGCTAAGCCCGCCCGGCGTGCCCCCACCGCCGAACGCGCCACCCCACTCACCGCTCGCCGCCAAACCCACCCGGCGTGCTGGCGAGGCGCGACCGCGCCCCACCAACCCCGGGCAACAACTCACCCCCGGCCACCGGAAACCCACCCGGGGACCCCTCACCCCCGGCCGCCCGCTCGCTTCTCCCCCGTGCTGGAGCGGGCCGAGTCAAGGGTGGAGCGAAGCGGAATCGGCGCAGCCGACGCGTAGCGCAGCGGAGCGCCCTTTACTCGGCGCGCGGAAGCACGACACTGCCAAGAAGCGGGCGGCCCCAACGGCACCGTTCAGGAAGCCCGCGCCCCCGCACCCCAAGTCAAGCCACCGTCAGCTTCCGGCCATCGAGAGCCCATTGCGCGGTAAGTCGATCACCTCGGTTCGGTATTGCGGAAGTCAGGATTCCAGATCTCTCTTGTTGTCACGTACTCAACAAGGAGAAGGTCTACGCGGGTCACACGGCCCCGCCGCCGGGGACACCGCACCGGCGCCGCGCAGCACCCGCACTGCCCCTGTCAACCACTCTCAGGAGGCTGTACGTTGCGTACCGCACCCCCCACAACCAGCACCAACAGATCGACCACGCACACCAGTTGGCGTCGAATAGGCGCCTCCGCCTTCGCCACCGCCGCCCTCGTGATCGGCGGCCTCGGCACCGCCGTCCACGCGAGCGCCGCAACTCCCGTGACGCCGAAGGCAGTCAGCGCCAAGGCCATCGCCGCCCAGGTCGCCAAGGCCCACGTGAAGTACACCTCGCAGTGTGACGCGACCCCGAAGAAGGGCTACGCCTCCTGCAACGCCCTGCGCGTCACCAGTGGCACCACCGCCTTCCAGGAGGAGCAGGCCGCGAAGAAGGGCATCGCCCCCAAGACCGTCAAGCCGAACGCCGCCTCCGCGACCCCCACCGGCTACGGCCCGAGCGACCTCCAGTCGGCGTACGGCCTGACCGACGCCGCCTCCTCCAACGGCTCCGGCGAGACCATCGCGATCGTGGACGCGTACGACGACCCGAACGCCGAGGCCGACCTCGCGACCTACCGCTCGTACTACGGCCTCTCCGCCTGCACCACCGCCAACGGCTGCTTCAGCAAGGTCAGTCAGACCGGTTCGACGACCTCCCTCCCCACCGCCGACAGCGGCTGGGCCGGCGAGATCTCCCTCGACCTCGACATGGCCAGCGCCATCTGCCCGAACTGCAACATCCTCCTCGTCGAGGCCAAGTCGTCCTCGATGGCCAACCTCGGCACCGCGGTGAACCGCGCGGTCACCAAGGGCGCGAAGTTCGTCTCCAACAGCTACGGCGGCTCGGAGTCCTCCTCCGACACCTCGTACGACTCCTCGTACTTCAACCACGCGGGCGTCGCCATCACCGTCTCCGCCGGCGACGAGGGCTACGGCGCCGAGTACCCGGCCGCCTCCAAGTACGTCACCGCTGTCGGCGGCACCAAGCTGTCCACGTCCTCCAACAGCCGCGGCTGGACCGAGAGCGTCTGGAACACCAGCAGCACCGAGGGCACCGGCTCCGGCTGCTCCTCGTACGACGCGAAGCCGACCTGGCAGACCGACGCGAGCTGCTCGAAGCGCATGATCTCCGACGTCTCGGCCGTCGCCGACCCGGCGACCGGAGTCTCCGTCTACGACAGCTACGGCTCCGACGGCACCGGCTGGAACACCTACGGCGGCACCAGCGCCTCGGCCCCGATCATCGCGTCCGTGTACGCCCTCGCCGGCACCCCGGGCAGCAGCGACTACCCGGCCAAGTACCCGTACGCCGCGGCCGGCACCTCCGCCCTCAACGACGTGACCAGCGGCAGCAACGGCACCTGCACCACGAGCTACTTCTGCACCGCGAAGTCCGGCTACGACGGCCCGACCGGCTGGGGCACCCCGGAGGGCATCGACGCCTTCACCGGCTGACGCCGACATCGGCCTCCGAGCGAGCGCCGAGCGGGTGCCGCCGAGGGAGGTAAGTGGGGATCCCCCGGCGGCATCCGAAACGGGCCGCGGCAACCAGCCGCGGCCCGTTCCCATGTCCACGCGGCCCGTTCCGGTGTCCACGCGACCCGATCCCGTCTCCACGCGACCCGTTCCGCCGCCCCCGCGGCGCGTTTCCGGCGCCATGACCACCGGTTTTGCCTTACTGACGAGCTGTTCAATTCCCTTGAAACGGCTGTGAGTTGAGTCAAGCATCAACCACCCGCAAGCCATCCGGCGGCCATGGAGAAGTCACGTGAAGGCCCGCTTCGGTATGGCGGAAGTAAGGATTCCATAAGCCTCTTGTTGTCGCGTACTCAACAAGGGATGGTCATCCGCGGGCCGCTCGGCCCACCGCCGGGGACCTCGTACCGGCGGCGCACCTGCACTGCCCCTGTCAACCACTTCCAGGAGGCTGTACGTTGCGCACCACACACCCCCAGAGACCGTCAGCGAGCGTTAGCCGCCGCATCGGCCGGATAGGCGCGGCCGCCCTCGGCACCGCCGCCCTCGTCCTCGCCGCATTCGGCAGCGCCGGCAGCGCGGACGCCCAGGCGTCCCGCGTCGCGAAGGTCACCCCCCACGTCAGCTGGACCCGCGCGTGCGCCACGCCCACGAAGGCGGACGTCGCGGCCTGTAACGCCAAGCGCGTCACCAGCGGCGTCACCGAGTACATGTCGGAGAAGGCGTACGCCAAGGGCGTCACCCCCAAGGCCGCCGACGCCTCCACCCCGTCCGGCTTCGGGCCGACGGACCTCCAGGCCGCGTACGGTCTGACGTCGGCCGCCGCCTCCAACGGCTCGGGCGAGACCATCGCCATCGTCGACGCCTACAACGACCCCAACGCCGAGGCGGACCTCGCGACCTACCGCTCGTACTACGGCCTGTCGGCGTGCACCACCGCCAACGGCTGCTTCAAGAAGGTCAGCCAGACCGGCTCGACGACCTCGCTGCCGTCGAGCAACACCGGCTGGGCCGAGGAGATCTCCCTCGACCTCGACATGGCCAGCGCCATCTGCCCGAACTGCAACATCCTGCTCGTCGAGGCCAAGTCCGCCACCATCGCCAACCTCGGCACCGCCGTCAACGAGGCGGTGACGCTGGGCGCGAAGTACGTCTCCAACAGCTACGGCGCCTCCGAGTCCTCCTCCGACACGACGTACGACACCTCGTACTTCAAGCACACGGGTGTCGCCATCACCGTGAGCTCGGGTGACAGCGGCTACGGCGCCGAATGGCCCGCCGCCTCGCAGTACGTCACCGCCGTCGGTGGCACCGCGCTGACCAAGGCCACCTCCACCACCCGCGGCTGGACCGAGACGGTCTGGAAGACCAGCAGCACCGAAGGCACCGGCTCCGGCTGCTCCGCGTACGACCCCAAGCCGTCCTGGCAGACCGACACCGGCTGCACCAAGCGCACCATCTCCGACGTCTCGGCGGTCGCCGACCCGGCTACCGGCGTCTCGGTCTACGACTCGTACGGCATCACGGCCGGCTGGTACACCTTCGGCGGTACGAGCGCCTCGTCGCCCATCATCGCGGGCGTCTACGCCCTCGCGGGCACCCCGTCCTCCAGCTCCTACCCGGCGAAGTTCCCGTACACGGCGGCCGGCACCTCGGCCCTCAACGACGTGACCTCGGGCAACAACGGCACCTGCACCACCAGCTACCTCTGCACCGCCACGTCCGGCTACGACGGCCCGACCGGCTGGGGCACCCCGGAGGGAGTCGCGGCCTTCACCGGCTGACCTCCTGGGAGCGGGGGGCCGCCGGGGTCATGTGGGGATCCCCGGCAGCACCTGATGAACGGGTCGCGGCAACCAGCCGCGGCCCGTTTTCCCGTGCCGGGAGACAGCGGGATAGCCTTTGGACATCGGCTGGACATCGGCGCGACGGCCCGTCAGAAACGGGACGGGCGTGCGGATGACTACGAAGCGGGCGGGGCGTGCGCATCGTAGAAGGGGTTAACGACGGAACCACACCACAGGTTCCGCTCCGACTTCATTGCCCGGCGTGACCGGCCGTGATACACAGAGTGACCATACGACCCGCCGCATACCGTCACACGCCTCCCGCAAGGGTCCCGCGTAAGCCGGTGGCAAGGGATTCGTACGAAACCCGCCAATCAATGACGCCAAGTCGACATACGACAGCGTCTTTGTCGGCGAGAATGGGCCCGACCTCTGCGCGCAGTGGCAGAGGGTGCAGAACTACCCACTAGGGGCGGTGACTTACATGCTTTTCGCAGCCGATAAGGGCGACATCACCACGATCATCGGCGGGATCGCTCCGGACTGGGGTCCCTTCGGCAGCCTTGGCAACGAGGCGAAGGTGATGATCGAGGTCGTGATGGCGGTCGCCATCCTGCTCTGCCTCGGCATCGCGATCTGGGGCGCCGCCAAGCAGCGCATCGGCGCGACCGCCCTCCGCGACACCTTCAGCGCCGAACAGGGCAAGGGCCTCATCATCGCGGGCCTCACCGGAGTCTTCATCATCGGATCCCTCGGCACGCTCTTCACCATCGTGTACGGCATGGCGGTGTAGCGGTCCAGGGGGTGTCCGACACCTCCGCACCCGGCCGGGCCCGCCCGGATCCCTCTCCCTCCGACCCACCTGTCCGTCGTGCCCACCGGCTGAGGTTGCGTTTCCCTGATGTCGAGTCACCACACCGCGCCCGCGCGGGAACCAGCACGGCTACCGTCGTACTACTTGGTTCAGCGAGAGGTTGAGGGGGCGTTCGCGACATGAGTCTCGGTGACGAACCCGGCGACGGCGCGCGCGGTGAGGACGGGGGGTACGGGGGTTCCGGGCAGACACGCACCCGCTATCCCGACCGCACGGGCGACGTCTACGGCGGTGCGCGGCGCGGCCGCGGGTCCTCCTCACGGAGCCTGATCACGGTCGTCGGCGTCGTCGTCCTCCTGATCGCCGCCATCGCCTTCGCGAACCGTGGTGACGACTCCTCTTCGGGTTCGGGAAGCGGAAACAGCGACAAGGCCAAGACCTCGCCCACGACCGCTTCGGGGGAGCGCCCGGTGGAGTCGAAGGCAGCGGGGATTCCGGCGGGGTTCGCGCACAGTGCGCAGGGGGCGCAGAGCGCTGCGGCGAACTATGCGGTGGCGTTGGGTTCGACGGCCATGTTCAAGACGGCCACTCGGCACGACATCGTCAACACCATCTATACGTCCGCTGCCGCCGGCCAGCTCCAGGGTCCGATGGACCAGGCGTACTCGGCGGACTTCCTCAGCAAGCTGGGGCTCGACGCGGACGGCAATCCGCCGGCAGGCAGCACGTTCGTCTCGCGCACGATCCCGGTCGGCACCAAGGTCCAGCAGCACAGCGACAGCTCCGCCAAGGTCTCGGTCTGGTACATGGGGCTCATCGGTATGTCCGCCCAGACCTCGACCGATCCCGTCAGCTCGACCTGGAAGACGTGGACCTTCGAGCTCCAGTGGGACAGCGGTGACTGGAAGATCGTGACGGACTCCCAGAAGGACGGCCCCGCCCCGGTCCCGGGCGACGACAAGGCCGCCACCTCCGACGAGATCAGCAAGGCCATCGAGGAGTACGGAGGGTTCACGTATGCCCGGTAGCCGAAGCCACGTCCTCAAACTCACGGCCGTCGTAGCCGCCGTACAGACCACGGCTGTCCTGCTAGCCACCCGTGCCGCCGCGGCACCATCCCCGACGCCGTCGCCGTCCACCTCGAAGGACCCGTGCGGCCTGCTGATCGGTCCCGCCAAGCAGTACTGCAAGAGCGACAAGGGAAGCGGCGGCTCCGGAAGCACCACCGACCCCAGCCTCACCTCCACCCTCGACCCCCTCTCCTCCCTCGCAAAGGGCTGCGCCGACGCCGCCTCCTGGACCGTCGACAAGCTCTCCGCCGCCGTGAACGACACAGCGAACGTCGACTTCACGAACCCCAAGTTCCTCCAGCAGTACGCGGTGGTCTTCGCGGCGTCGACCATCCTGACCCTGCTGCTGTGGCTGCTGGCCGTGGCGAAGAGGGCGGTGCGAGGTGTCCCCCTCACCACCGCGCTCTCCGAAGCGATCGGTTTCCTGTGGCTGACGGTGCTGGCGAGCGCCTTCACCCCGCTGATCCTCTACACCGTCGTGTCGGCGACCGACGGCGTCACCGAGGTCCTCGCCAAGACGACCGGCAACCAGACGGACACGTTCTTCGGGACCTTCTCCGGCGCGCTGAACAAGGGCGAGAACATCGGCGGCGGCCCCATCATGCTCATCGTGGTGTCGCTGGTGTCGATCCTCGCGGCCGGCGTCCTGTGGCTGGAGCTCGTCATCCGGGCCGCACTGCTGTACGTCGGCGCGCTGCTCGGCACGGTCGTGTACGCGGGTCTGGTCGACAAGAACCTGTGGGGCCACGTCCGCCGCTGGGCGGGGATCATG
The DNA here is from genome assembly GCF_036347135.1 of Streptomyces sp. NBC_00775. Classification (NCBI taxonomy): domain Bacteria; kingdom Bacillati; phylum Actinomycetota; class Actinomycetes; order Kitasatosporales; family Streptomycetaceae; genus Streptomyces; species Streptomyces sp. NBC_00775. Next base: position 5,735,078 of record NZ_CP108938.1, on the reverse strand, counting down.
ATCGCGGTGATCCTGGTGAAGCCGGTGATCGTGATCGTGCTGGGGCTGGCGGGCGCGCTGTCGACCGACAACGGCCCGGACGCGTTCTCCGCCGTGGTCTCCGGCCTCGCGATCATCCTGCTCGCCATCTTCGCCAGCGCGATGATCTACCGCTTCGTACCGGGCTTCGGTGACGAGATCGCCGGCTCCCGCAACAACCGCATCATGCAGGGCGCCGAGAGCAAGGCCGCGGCCGTGATCAGCTCCCCGGCGACCCTGGTCGCGCAGGGCATCAAGACCCACAGCTCCCGCGCCGACAACAACGGCGGCGGAGGCGGCGGCAACCAGCCCCGCCCCGCCAACCCGGTGTCCGGCGGTGTGGCCGCGCACAGCACACGTACGCCGAACGGAGGCGGCGGATCTGTCCCCTCCGCCGCACCCCCACCGCGTACCAGCCCGGCCAACACCCCGCACGCGAGCAACACCCGCAACAGCAGTCCCAACCGCACGGGAGGTGAAGGGCGTTGACGACCGAGTCCCACGTGTCCCATCCGGTCACGCCCCGCCGTACATATCTGATCGGCCGCGCCCGGCCGAACGCGATCGTCGGCCGGAACCGCGAGTCCGGCGAGATCGCGCTCATCATCGGGGGCGCGTTCCTGGGCATGATGTGCGGCCTGCTCGTCCCTGTCCTCTCCCTGCGGATCGTGCTGCTCATGGGGTTCCCGCTGCTGGCGCTCGCCGCGGTGTACGTCCCCTACAAGCGCCGTACGTTCTACAAGTGGTTCGAGATCAACCGCAGTTACAAGCGGAGCCTGCGCCAGGGGACGGCGTACCGCAGCAATGTCATGGAGGCCGGTACGCGCGTCGACGGGCGGGAGATCGAGATCGGCCCGCCCCCGGGGATCGGGCGGATCTCCTGGCTCGCCGCCCCCTTCGGCCCTGACGAGATCGCCGTTCTCCTCCACGCCGACCGCCGCACGGTGACGGCCGCCATCGAGATCGAGGGACCGGGCGTCGGTCTGCGCGACAGCGAGGACCAGGAAGCCCTCGTCGACCGCTTCGGCACCCTCCTCAAGCACGTCGCGAACGGCGACGGCTTCGTGACCCGGCTGCAGATGCTCGCGCGCACCCTGCCCGCCGACCCGGACGCCCACGCCAAGGACGTCTCCGTACGGGGCGACGAGCGGGCCCCGGGCTGGCTGCAGCAGTCGTACGACCAGCTCCAGTCCATGGTGTCGACGAGCAGCGAGCAGCACCGCGCGTATCTCGTCGCCTGCATGCACTACTCGCGCGAGCTGGCCGCCGAGGCCCAGGCGATGGCCCGCGCGGCCCGACCGCAGGGCGGCAAGAAGGTGGACCGGGACGCGGGTCTCGCCGTCGTCATGGCGCGTGAGCTGACGGACATCTGCTCGCGGCTCCAGGAAGCCGACATCCGCGTACGGCAGCCGCTCGGTCAGGGGCGGCTCGCCTCCCTCGTGCACTCGATGTACGACCCCGACCACCCGATCGACCACATCCAGGCGATGACCAAGCGCAACGCCTGGCCCGCCGAGCTCGACGCCATGGAGCCCACCTACCTCCAGGCGAAGACCCGCGAGTCCTCCACCCGCGCCCCCTGGTGCCACGCCACGGCCTGGGTGAAGGAGTGGCCGATGACCCCGGTGGGCGTCAACTTCCTCGCCCCGCTCCTCGTCCACACCCCGGACGTCATCCGGACGGTCGCCGTCACGATGGACCTCGAACCCACCGAGGTCGCCATCGAGCGCATGCTGACGGAGAAGACGAACGACGAGGCGGAGGCGTCGCGCGCCGCCAAGATGAACCGGACCGTCGACCCCCGTGACGTGGCCTCCCACAACCGTCTCGACCAGCGCGGCGAGGACCTCGCGAGCGGCGCGGCGGGCGTCAACCTGGTCGGTTACATCACCGTCTCCTCCCGCTCGCCGGAAGCCCTCGCGCGCGACAAACGTACGATCCGCGCCTCGGCCGGCAAGTCGTATCTGAAGCTGGAGTGGTGCGACCGCGAGCACCACCGGGCCTTCGTCAACACACTGCCGTTCGCCACCGGAATCCGCAGGTAGGGGCTGATGTTCTGATGGGGCTGATGCTCTGATGCGGGATCCGCTGTCCGCCGCCACGGACACCTTCACGTCCTTCCTCTTCGGCAAGGTCGAGACGACCCGCCTCCCCGTGCGCACCTCCACGGGCCAGGCCCAGGCGGTCTACCTGCCGACCGCCGCCCCGGGCCTCGGCGACTCGGGCGTCATCATCGGCCGCGAGGTGTACTCCGGGAAGGGCTACATCTACGACCCCTTCCAGCTGTACGGGCAGCAGCTTCCGGCCCCGCACTGGCTGGTGCTCGGCGAGTCCGGCAACGGCAAGTCTGCGCTTGAAAAGACGTACGTGCTCCGGCAGTTGAGGTTCCGCGACCGGCAGGTCGTCGTCCTCGACGCGCAGGGCGAGGACGGCGTCGGCGAATGGAACCTCATCGCGGAAGAGCTGGGGATAACTCCTATCCGCCTCGACCCGACCGCCGCCCTGGACATGGGGATCCGGCTCAACCCGCTCGACCCGGCGATCACGACGACGGGCCAGCTGGCGCTGCTGCGCACCATCATCGAGGTCGCGATGGGCCACGGCCTGGACGAGCGGTCCGGCTTCGCGCTGAAGGTCGCGCACGCCTACGTCAACGAGACGATCGTCGAGCGCCAGCCGGTACTGACGGACATCGTGGAGCAGCTACGGCACCCCGAGCCGGAGTCGGCCGAGGCGATGAACGTCGCCATAGACGACGTACGGGCGTGGGGTCTGGACGTGGCCCTGGTCCTGGACCGCCTGGTGGACGGCGACCTGAGGGGCATGTTCGACGGCCCCACCACGGTCGGAATCGACCTGGACGCCCCCCTCACCGTCTTCGACCTCTCCCACATCGACCGGAACTCGATCGCCATGCCGATCCTGATGGCGATCGTGGGCGTGTGGCTGGAGCACACGTGGATCCGCCCCGACCGGAAGAAGCGCATCTTCCTGGTCGAGGAGGCGTGGCACATCATCAACAGCCCCTTCGTGGCCCAGCTCTTCCAGCGGCTGCTCAAGTTCGGCCGACGCCTCGGCCTGTCGTTCGTCGCGGTCGTCCACCACTTGTCGGACGTGGTCGACGGGGCGGCGGCGAAGGAGGCCGCGGCGATCCTGAAGATGGCATCGACACGGACGATCTACGCCCAGAAGGCGGACGAGGCACGGTCGACGGGCCGGGTGCTGGGCCTCCCTCGCTGGGCGGTCGAAATCATCCCCACCCTCACGCCCGGCATCGCGGTGTGGGACGTCAACGGCAACGTGCAGGTGGTCAAGCACCTGATCACCGAGACCGAACGCCCCCTCGTCTTCACCGACCGCGCCATGACCGAGTCCTCCGCCGACCACCTCGCCGACGACGCGCTGCGCGCCGCGGAACTGGAGGCGGAGGAGCGGGCGGCGGCCTTCATGGAACAGCACCTCAGCGATCTCGACGGCTCCTCCGAGTCCACGGTGGCGTGAGAGGTGGCGTGAGATGAGACAGGACCAGCGCGACGGGCGTCGCGAAGGGGAAGGCGGCATCCCCGACGGGCTGTTGGTCGGGGTACTGGCCTTCCTTCTCGGCATGACGCTGATGGTGTGGACGGCGACGGGCCTCGCGGGCTGGTTCTCCCGCGGCGCCTGGCCACACGCCGTCACCTTCGCCCATACCCCCCTGGCCATGCGCCACCTCATCGGCCAACCGCACGACGTGGCGGGCGCCTGGCCGGACACCCCGGCCGCCCAGCTCTCCGGATACGGGCTCTTCTGGGGCCTGTTCATCGGCCAGCTGATGGTGCTGCTGGTGCTGACGGTGTTCGTGCTGGGGACGGTGGTTCGGTGGCGGGCGGGAAGGGCCAGGCGGAGGGCGGAGGCGACAGCTGAGGTCGCGCCGGTGGTGCCGAGGCAGGCGGAGGAACCGCGGCCGACGATGGCTGCTTGGACGGCTCCCTCTGCAACTGACGGTGAACGGGTGGGCGGGTGGGAAACCATCCGCGCCGAAGGCGCGGCTCCGACGGCTCCCGATGCAACGGACGGTAAACGGGCGGGCGGGTGGGCAAAAACGCGCGCCGCAGGCCCGGTAATCCTGGCCCCGCCAGAGTCCCGCCACACCACCGCGACCCAAGCCGTACGGGACGCGGAAGGCCCAGCCCTCATCATCACCTCGAACCCCGCCACCTGGTCGGAGACCAAGGACGCCAGAGCCAAACTGGGCCCCGTCCTCCTCTACGACCCCACGCACCTGTGCGACACCCCGGCCCGCCTCCACTGGTCCCCATCAACCGGCTGCGAGGACAAGGCAACGGCAGCAGCGAGAGCCACCGCCCTCCTCGCCCCCGTACGCCCCACCGCCAAGGTCGACCAGCCCATGGCAGACGTAGCGGAAACGCTCCTGCGCAGCTACCTGCACGCCGCCGCCGTGGAGGGCAAACCCTTCCGCCACGTCCACCGCTGGGCCCAGGGCACCCAGGTCCAGGACGCCGTACGAGCCCTCCGTACCAACCCCAAGGCCGCATCGGGCGCCGCCGGCGAACTCGAAGCCGCCCTCACCTCGCACACCGAACGCCGCGACATCGCCCAGGAGTTGACGGCCCGCGCGCTGTCCTCCCTCTTCACGGTCAACATCCGCGAGTCATGCACTGCAAATCGAACTGACAGCCTCGCCTTGGATTCCTTCGTGAACGAAGGGGGCACGCTTTATGTGGTCGGTGAACCCATCGAGGACCCCAAGGCGAACCCCGGCGCCATGCCGCTCCTGACGGCCCTCGCCTCAAGCGTGGTCGAGCGCGGCCGGCGCATGGCCGAACGGTCATCCTCCGGTCGCCTCGACCCACCACTTACGCTCGTCCTGGACGACGTCGCGGCCGTGGCCCCGCTCCCCCAGCTCCCGGACCTCCTGGCCATGGGAGCGGACCGGGGCCTGCCGACGCTGGCCCTCCTCCGCTCCCAGGAGCAGGCGCGGTCCCGCTGGCCCCAGTACGAACTCCCCCTCTAGCGGGCCCCCGCGTCCGCCCGCTCGATCACCAGCTCCAGCTCCAGCTCCCCGGCATCCCCCGGCGCCGGCACGGTCCGCCCACTCGGCACGAACCCGGCCTTCCGGTAGAACGCCTCCGCCCGGCCGTTCTTCTCGTGCACGAAGAGCCGTACGCGATCGAGCCCGATGCGCCAGGACCACTCAAGGGCGGCGTCGAAGAGCGCCCCGGTCACACCGACCGCACTCCCCCGGTGCTCGGGCCGCACGTAGACCCCCACCAGGTGCCCCTGGCGCTGCTCGACCACGACGTCGTTGAAGTCCCGCTCCCCGGGCTCCTCGACCAGCACGGTCACGGACCCGCCCCACACCCCGTCCGCGTCCTCGGCGATGAACTGCTGCCGCTCCGTCGTCCCCTCGGCCGCCCCGGCCGCCCGCTCCTGCCAGAACGCGTCGGGCTTGGCGAGGCCCTCCTCGTAGCTCTCCAGGAACGCGAGATGCGCGACAGGGTCCTTCAGGGCGTCGAGCCGGAGCTCCTTCACCTTGGCCCACTCGTCGGCACGTATGGAACGGATCACGAGGTTCATGGGAGCCACCGTAGTACGCGCGTACGACATCACTCATCCGATATCCCCCGGACATCCACCCTGCCGACGCCCGCCGTCCGGGCCCCCGTCATGCTCTTCCCTGTACGCACATTGATCCAGGGGAGAAAGCCGCATGACCAAGGTCCAACTAGAGGAACTCCGCGAGGTCATCCACCCTGCGGGCAAGCTGGAGAGCAGGGCGGAACACTGGGCCGGCCGCCTCTACATGCGTGCGCTCTCCCTGCGGGTGACCCGCCTGATGCTGGGCACGCGCGTCTCGCCGAACCAGATCACGACGGTGATGGTCTTCGCGGGCGTGCTCTCCGGGGTGGCCCTGGTCATCCCCGGCCTGGGCGGCGCCGTACTCTCCGTCGTCTTCATGCAGCTGTACCTGCTGCTGGACTGCGTGGACGGCGAAGTGGCCCGCTGGCGGCGCCAGTTCAGCCCGCTCGGCGTCTACCTGGACCGTCTCGGCGCCTACCTCGCCGACGCCGCCGTCATGGTCGGCATGGGCATCCGCGCCGCCGAACTCGGCCTGGACCCCTACCTGGTGGCCGGCCTGGCGGCGGCGATCGGTGTGCTGCTCCTGAAGTCGTCCTCCGACCTGGTCCACGTGGCCCGCTCCGACAGCGGCATGGAGAAGGCCACCGACCAGTCCGTCGTGCCGCGCTCCAGCGGCCTCGCCCAGGTCCGCCGCCTCGCCTCGGCCGTCGGCCTCCACCGCCTGGTCAACGGCATCGAGTGCACCATCCTGCTGCTCGTGACGGCCGTCGTCGACCTGGCGCTCGGCGACCTGACGGCGACGAAGATCGCGACCGTCGCCGTGACGGCGATCGTCTGGCTGCTCGTCCCCGCGCACATCGTCTCGATCGTCGCGTCGTCCCGCCTGAAGTAACCGCACTCCCGCAAGCCCCCGCTCCCGGAGGGAAGCGGGGGCTTGCGTACGTCACTCAGTGATCGCCACTCAGTGATCGCCACTCAATGGTCGACACTCATTGGCCGACACTCAGTCGTCGTCATCCAGTTCCGCGGCCTGGTCATTGGGCACAGCCCCGTACAGATCATGCCGAGGCGCGGGCATCACGGACCCGGCTCCCCGCACGCTCTTCCAGATCGCCTCGTTGAAGGTCCGCTCGTCGATCTGGTCCTCCTTGGTGAGGTCCTGTTTCGCGGACACCTTCGCCATGGGCGAGTTGACCGTGTTCACAGCCGCCAGATCGGTCGACGGCTTCACAGCGTCGTACGCCTCGACACGCGGCCGCGCCGTGAACGAGTTCACCATCGGCGTCGCGTACGCGTCGAACTGCGTCATCGGCGACAGCCCGAGCAGCAGCTCGATCGTCCGCACCATCGAGGCGGTGCTGTAGAAGGTCGAGTCGACCCGCCCGGTCTGCGTGTACGGGCTGATGACCTGCGAGATCGTCCGATGCGCGTCCACATGGTCGGGCCCGTTCTGCGCGTCGTCCTCGGTCACGAAGATCGCCGTCGACTTCCAGAACCTGGAGTGCGAGACCTCGTCGACCAGCTGCCCGAGCGCCCAGTCGTTGTCGGCGACGTACGCCTGCGGGGTCGGCATGCCGGCCTTGGTCCCCGAGGTGTGGTCGTTCGGCAGCCGCACCATCTCGAAGGCGGGCAGCTCCCCGCTCGCCTCGTACCCCTGGAACTCCTTCTTCCACTCCTCGATCCGCGGGCTCCCACAGGTCGTACCGCGCGCGGGGAAGGTGTTCGCCGAGTCGGGGCAACTGAGGTTGTACGGCCCGAAGTCGTGGTCGGTCCCGGCGTTCAGCACCGGATCCTGGGCCGCGGCCTTCCCCGCCGCGTCCGCGTTCACGTAGAACCCGTAGTTGCGGAAGCCGACGCCCTTGTCCGCGAGCCGCTGCCAGATGTACGCGTGCTCGGGATCCTTGTTGGGCGCGATGGCCGGGTCACCGTTCTCGGACGGATACGAGTGGTTGCGCCCCGAGTAGTTGGCGGGCCATCCCTGCTCGCTGTACGGGTTGGAGTTGGCGGCCACGGTCCAGTTCCACCCCTGCGCGCTCACCTCGGCGTCCGCGTAGAAGTTGTCCAGCGTCACGAACCGCTGCTCCAGCGCACGGGCGTTGGGCGCGGAGTCGTCCCCGAACAGGTTGAGCGAGGCGTCCCCGTTGCCCTGGCTCAGCGAGCCGAACTCCTGGTCGTAGGTCCGGTTCTCCTTCACCACGTAAATGACGTGCTTGATCGGCGACTTCTCCCCGACCCGTCGCGGCACGACCGCCCCGGTCGCCCGCGGACTGTCCTTCTGCTCGAACCCGTTGTTGGCGACGACGGTCCGCGTCCACCGTTTCAACTGCTTGTTCCCGCCGTCCAGTTGGACGGTCGACAGGGTCCCCTTCATCATCGACCCGGAATACTGGTCGGGCGAAGTCGCCGCGGTGGACGTCGGGTTGGGATACCCGGGCCCGTTGTTCGGCCCCGCTCCCAGCCCCTTGGCATTGGTGACATACAACTTCCCGTCATGCGCGATGACGGCCGTCGGATACCAGGCGGTCGGGATCAGCCCGTCCGTCTTCCCCTCCTTCAGGTCTACGACAGCGATGTCGTTGTTCCCCGAGTTGGCGACGTAGAGCCGCCGCCCGTCCTCGGAGAGCGCGAGCGCGTCGGGATTGCTGCCGACGGGAGCGTGCCGGTACGGCGCGAGCCCGATGGTCCGCGTGACCTTGCGCGTCGCGGCATCGATGACGCTGACCTGATCACTGTCCCCATTGGCGACGTAGAGGGTGTCCCCCTCGGCGTCGGCGACCACGGCGTTGGGATGCGTCCCCACCTCGATGGAGTCACTCTGCACGGGAGCCGCCCCACTGACATCCACCACGCTGACGGTGTTGCCACCCTGATTGGTGACATACGCGGTGTTCCCGCCATCAGCGAGCACGACGGCGTACGGGTCGTGCCCCACAGCCGTGGTCGCCATCGAACCGTCGCCGACATCGACCACGGTCACCGCGTCCGCCAGCCGGTCGGCCACGACGAGCCGCTTCCCGTCGGGCGTCACGGCGATCCCGGCCGGATACATGTTCACGGCCTGCCCGTCGGGGTTCTTCGTGGGCAGCTTGATGGAGCCCTTCTCCGTCAGCCGCCCGTCCGCCACGTCATACGTGTGGATGATCTCGCGCCCGCCCCCACTGACGTACGCGCGCTTGCCGTCGGGACTGAAGGCGAGCCCGGTGAAGATCGCCGCTGGGCTCTTGTACGAGATGGTCTGCACGACCTCCGAGTCCCCGGGGTCGACCACCTGCAAGGACTGGGTGCCCTGACCGGCGTTGCTCACCAGGAGCATGCTCTTGTCGGGCGACAGCACCGCGTTGAGCGGGAGGTTCCCGAGCTGGGCCTGTTGGCCGGCGGGGGTGACTTTGTAGCCGACGGGGGTGATGGCCGTTCCATCGTCCTTCGGACCTGCGGAGCCCTGCCCACCCGCGGCCGCGAGCGCGACGGCGGCCCCGGTGGCGAGAACGGCGGTACCTGCCAGCACAGTGACAACTCGACGTCTGTTTCTGCGTCTCAGGACCATGAGTCACGACGGTGACGCGAGGGCGTGACGGGAGAGGGAACTACTATTGACGTGGACATGACCACACGGTGAACGCGAAAAAGCCCCAACTCCGGGTGTATACCCAGGAGTTGGGGCTTCTTCTTAAAATTTGTTCGGCGGCGTCCTACTCTCCCACAGGGTCCCCCCTGCAGTACCATCGGCGCTGTGAGGCTTAGCTTCCGGGTTCGGAATGTAACCGGGCGTTTCCCTCACGCTATGACCACCGAAACACTATGAAACTGTCAACCGGAGCCGTGGCATAGCTACGACGGTTGTTCGTGGTTTCAGAACCAACACAGTGGACGCGAGCAACTGAGGACAAGCCCTCGGCCTATTAGTACCAGTCACCTCCACCCGTTACCGGGCTTCCAGATCTGGCCTATCAACCCAGTCGTCTACTGGGAGCCTTACCCTCTCAAGGAGGTGGGAATACTCATCTCGAAGCAGGCTTCCCGCTTAGATGCTTTCAGCGGTTATCCCTCCCGAACGTAGCCAACCAGCCATGCCCTTGGCAGGACAACTGGCACACCAGAGGTTCGTCCGTCCCGGTCCTCTCGTACTAGGGACAGCCCTTCTCAATATTCCTGCGCGCGCAGCGGATAGGGACCGAACTGTCTCACGACGTTCTAAACCCAGCTCGCGTACCGCTTTAATGGGCGAACAGCCCAACCCTTGGGACCGACTCCAGCCCCAGGATGCGACGAGCCGACATCGAGGTGCCAAACCATCCCGTCGATATGGACTCTTGGGGAAGATCAGCCTGTTATCCCCGGGGTACCTTTTATCCGTTGAGCGACGGCGCTTCCACAAGCCACCGCCGGATCACTAGTCCCGACTTTCGTCCCTGCTCGACCCGTCGGTCTCACAGTCAAGCTCCCTTGTGCACTTACACTCAACACCTGATTACCAACCAGGCTGAGGGAACCTTTGGGCGCCTCCGTTACTCTTTAGGAGGCAACCGCCCCAGTTAAACTACCCATCAGACACTGTCCCTGATCCGGATCACGGACCCAGGTTAGACATCCAGCACGACCAGACTGGTATTTCAACGACGACTCCACAAACACTGGCGTGCCTGCTTCAAAGTCTCCCAGCTATCCTACACAAGCCGAACCGAACACCAATATCAAACTGTAGTAAAGGTCCCGGGGTCTTTCCGTCCTGCTGCGCGAAACGAGCATCTTTACTCGTAGTGCAATTTCACCGGGCCTATGGTTGAGACAGTCGAGAAGTCGTTACGCCATTCGTGCAGGTCGGAACTTACCCGACAAGGAATTTCGCTACCTTAGGATGGTTATAGTTACCACCGCCGTTTACTGGCGCTTAAGTTCTCAGCTTCGCCACCCCGAAGAGTGACTAACCGGTCCCCTTAACGTTCCAGCACCGGGCAGGCGTCAGTCCGTATACATCGCCTTACGGCTTCGCACGGACCTGTGTTTTTAGTAAACAGTCGCTTCTCGCTGGTCTCTGCGGCCACCCCCAGCTCAGGAAGTAAATTCCCTCACCGGTGATGGCCCCCCTTCTCCCGAAGTTACGGGGGCATTTTGCCGAGTTCCTTAACCATAGTTCACCCGAACGCCTCGGTATTCTCTACCTGACCACCTGAGTCGGTTTAGGGTACGGGCCGCCATGAAACTCGCTAGAGGCTTTTCTCGACAGCATAGGATCATCCACTTCACCACAATCGGCTCGGCATCAGGTCTCAGCCTCATGTGCGACGGATTTGCCTATCGCACGGCCTACACCCTTACCCCGGGACAACCACCGCCCGGGATGGACTACCTTCCTGCGTCACCCCATCACTCACCTACTACAGGTCTGGTCCGTCGGCTCCACCACTCCCCTTTGCCCGAAGGCTCCGGGGCGGCTTCACGGACTTAGCATCGCCTGGTTCGATGTTTGACGCTTCACAGCGGGTACCGGAATATCAACCGGTTATCCATCGACTACGCCTGTCGGCCTCGCCTTAGGTCCCGACTTACCCTGGGCAGATCAGCTTGACCCAGGAACCCTTAGTCAATCGGCGCACACGTTTCTCACGTGTGTATCGCTACTCATGCCTGCATTCTCACTCGTGAACCGTCCACCACTGCCTTCCGGCGCGGCTTCACCCGGCACACGACGCTCCCCTACCCATCCATACGGGCGTTGGCCCTATTGTATGAATGACACGACTTCGGCGGTACGCTTGAGCCCCGCTACATTGTCGGCGCGGAATCACTAGACCAGTGAGCTATTACGCACTCTTTCAAGGGTGGCTGCTTCTAAGCCAACCTCCTGGTTGTCTCTGCGACTCCACATCCTTTCCCACTTAGCGTACGCTTAGGGGCCTTAGTCGATGCTCTGGGCTGTTTCCCTCTCGACCATGGAGCTTATCCCCCACAGTCTCACTGCCGCGCTCTCACTTACCGGCATTCGGAGTTTGGCTAAGGTCAGTAACCCGGTAGGGCCCATCGCCTATCCAGTGCTCTACCTCCGGCAAGAAACACACGACGCTGCACCTAAATGCATTTCGGGGAGAACCAGCTATCACGGAGTTTGATTGGCCTTTCACCCCTAACCACAGGTCATCCCCCAGGTTTTCAACCCTGGTGGGTTCGGTCCTCCACGACCTCTTACAGCCGCTTCAACCTGCCCATGGCTAGATCACTCCGCTTCGGGTCTTGAGCGCGCTACTAAATCGCCCTATTCGGACTCGCTTTCGCTACGGCTTCCCCACACGGGTTAACCTCGCAACACACCGCAAACTCGCAGGCTCATTCTTCAAAAGGCACGCAGTCACGACGCATTGAGTAAACTCAATGCGCGACGCTCCCACGGCTTGTAGGCACACGGTTTCAGGTACTATTTCACTCCGCTCCCGCGGTACTTTTCACCATTCCCTCACGGTACTATCCGCTATCGGTCACCAGGGAATATTTAGGCTTAGCGGGTGGTCCCGCCAGATTCACACGGGATTTCTCGGGCCCCGTGCTACTTGGGTGTCTCTCAAACGAGCCGCTGATGTTTCGACTACGGGGGTCTTACCCTCTACGCCGGACCTTTCGCATGTCCTTCGCCTACATCAACGGTTTCTGACTCGTCTCACAGCCGGCAGACTGTGAAAGAGAGATCCCACAACCCCACATGCGCAACCCCTGCCGGGTCTCACACGCATATGGTTTGGCCTCATCCAGTTTCGCTCGCCACTACTCCCGGAATCACGGTTGTTTTCTCTTCCTGCGGGTACTGAGATGTTTCACTTCCCCGCGTTCCCTCCACATACCCTATGTGTTCAGGTATGGGTGACAGCCCATGACGACTGCCGGGTTTCCCCATTCGGAAACCCCCGGATCAAAGCCTGGTTGACGGCTCCCCGGGGACTATCGTGGCCTCCCACGTCCTTCATCGGTTCCTGGTGCCAAGGCATCCACCGTGCGCCCTTAAAAACTTGGCCACAGATGCTCGCGTCCACTGTGCAGTTCTCAAACAACGACCAACCACCCATCACCCCCGGTTACCACCGGAGTTCACTGGGGCCGGCACTGAAGGCAGCCGTATCGGCCGTACCTTCAGACACCCAACAGCGTGCCCGACACCCTCGCCACTCGTGATCAGCTTTCCACGCCCCGAAGGACAGTACTCACAGCCCGAGATGACTGACGGTGCCGAATAATCAACGTTCCACCCATGAGCAACCAGCACCGGACATTCGCCGATGTACTGGCCTCTGACCTCACCCCGGAGGGATCGGTAAGAAGTGCTCCTTAGAAAGGAGGTGATCCAGCCGCACCTTCCGGTACGGCTACCTTGTTACGACTTCGTCCCAATCGCCAGTCCCACCTTCGACAGCTCCCTCCCACAAGGGGTTGGGCCACCGGCTTCGGGTGTTACCGACTTTCGTGACGTGACGGGCGGTGTGTACAAGGCCCGGGAACGTATTCACCGCAGCAATGCTGATCTGCGATTACTAGCAACTCCGACTTCATGGGGTCGAGTTGCAGACCCCAATCCGAACTGAGACAGGCTTTTTGAGATTCGCTCCGCCTCGCGGCTTCGCAGCTCTTTGTACCTGCCATTGTAGCACGTGTGCAGCCCAAGACATAAGGGGCATGATGACTTGACGTCGTCCCCACCTTCCTCCGAGTTGACCCCGGCAGTCTCCTGTGAGTCCCCATCACCCCGAAGGGCATGCTGGCAACACAGAACAAGGGTTGCGCTCGTTGCGGGACTTAACCCAACATCTCACGACACGAGCTGACGACAGCCATGCACCACCTGTACACCGACCACAAGGGGGCGACCATCTCTGGCCGTTTCCGGTGTATGTCAAGCCTTGGTAAGGTTCTTCGCGTTGCGTCGAATTAAGCCACATGCTCCGCTGCTTGTGCGGGCCCCCGTCAATTCCTTTGAGTTTTAGCCTTGCGGCCGTACTCCCCAGGCGGGGAACTTAATGCGTTAGCTGCGGCACCGACGACGTGGAATGTCGCCAACACCTAGTTCCCACCGTTTACGGCGTGGACTACCAGGGTATCTAATCCTGTTCGCTCCCCACGCTTTCGCTCCTCAGCGTCAGTAATGGCCCAGAGATCCGCCTTCGCCACCGGTGTTCCTCCTGATATCTGCGCATTTCACCGCTACACCAGGAATTCCGATCTCCCCTACCACACTCTAGCTAGCCCGTATCGAATGCAGACCCGGGGTTAAGCCCCGGGCTTTCACACCCGACGTGACAAGCCGCCTACGAGCTCTTTACGCCCAATAATTCCGGACAACGCTTGCGCCCTACGTATTACCGCGGCTGCTGGCACGTAGTTAGCCGGCGCTTCTTCTGCAGGTACCGTCACTTTCGCTTCTTCCCTGCTGAAAGAGGTTTACAACCCGAAGGCCGTCATCCCTCACGCGGCGTCGCTGCATCAGGCTTTCGCCCATTGTGCAATATTCCCCACTGCTGCCTCCCGTAGGAGTCTGGGCCGTGTCTCAGTCCCAGTGTGGCCGGTCGCCCTCTCAGGCCGGCTACCCGTCGTCGCCTTGGTGAGCCACTACCTCACCAACAAGCTGATAGGCCGCGGGCTCATCCTTCACCGCCGGAGCTTTTAACCCCCACCCATGCGGGCAGGAGTGTTATCCGGTATTAGACCCCGTTTCCAGGGCTTGTCCCAGAGTGAAGGGCAGATTGCCCACGTGTTACTCACCCGTTCGCCACTAATCCACCCCGAAGGGCTTCATCGTTCGACTTGCATGTGTTAAGCACGCCGCCAGCGTTCGTCCTGAGCCAGGATCAAACTCTCCGTGAATGTTTACCCGTAATCGGGTGGACACCACGAGAGCGGAACCAAGGAGAGGAATAATCCCCTCGGTTCACAGCGTCCTCGCTGTGCGCCTACCGAACATCGTCCGGCAGGACTTTTTCAAAGGAACCTCGTCCCAGCCGATCGGCCGGAGACGGGGTATCAACATATCTGGCGTTGATTTTTGGCACGCTGTTGAGTTCTCAAGGAACGGACGCTTCCTTTGTACTCACCCTCTCGGGCTTTCCTCCGGGCGCTTCCCTTCGGTCTTGCTTTGTTTTTGTTTCGTTCTTGCGTTTCCGACTCTATCAGATCGTTTCCGGTCCGATTTTCCTCGGTGCTTTCCAGGTTTCCGCTTTCGCGTTTCCCTTTCCGGCGGTTCCGACTCTATCAGATCCTTTCGGGCCTGATTCCCAGTCAGCGGGGCTTGTCTTCGCGGCTGTTGGGCCGTTCCGACGTCCCAAACTTTAGCGGATCCTCTCGGCAGTTCCTAATCGGGCTGCCGTGTCCGAATCGAATTGAATTCGGGCACGCCGAATTCGCCCCGGTCCGGGAGATCGTGCTGGTGGTTTGGGTGCCGCATCAGCGGCGGAGGTGCTACCGAAGAACCGTTACGGCTCCGTGGCAGCTCGAAGAACCTTACGGACCGGGCAGGGTGATGTCAACCGCCGCTGTCAAGATCTTTAATCGAGGTCGCTGAGCCGGCCGCCCGCGTCCGGCTGGGCGTGCTCCACGCGTCGTAGAAGACGGGTCAGAGCCTCGCCCAGGACGCCGCGCTCCTCGGCGGACAGGTCCTGGAGCAGGTCCTCCTCGAAGACCGAGGCAAGGCGCATCGCCTCAAGCCACTTCTCGCGCCCCTCGTCCGTCAGCTCCACGATGACGCGTACGCGATTGGACTCGTCGCGCTCCCGGGTGACCAGCCCCTCCGAGACCATCCGGTCGATGCGGTGGGTCATCGCGGCCGGGGTGAGGCCCAGCCGCTTGGCGAGCTCGCTCGGGCCCAGGCGGTACGGGGCGCCGGCGAGGACGAGTGCCTTGAGGACTTCCCACTCGGCGCTGCTGATGCCGAGTGCGGCGGTCTGGCGGCCGTAGGCGACGTTCATGCGCCGGTTGAGGCGGGAGAGGGCCGAGACGATCTTCTCGACCTGGGGGTCGAGGTCCTGGAACTCGCGCTGGTACGCGGCGATCTGTTCTTCGAGTGTCGGCTCACTGACGCCGGGGGTGTCGCCCATGACCGCAGTATCGCACGCCATCACTTGGCCTTGAAGTCCTTCAAGGTGTACTGTTCACGTTCTAACTTTAGCTTCGAAGTCTTCAGGCCTGCATCCATGCGCCCTGAAGGCTTCACTACCAAGGCAGGTGAAAGTGACCAGGGCGATGGGCGCAGCGATGCGCCGGATCCACGTGGGCAACGCACTCAGCGCGTTCGGGCTCGGCTTTACCGTCCCCTTCCTCTACGTCTATGTGGCGCAGGTTCGGGGACTCGGCTCCATGACGGCGGGCATCGTGCTCGCCGTCTTCGCCGTGGCCGCCCTTGTCGTGTTGCCGTTCGCCGGACGGGCCATCGTCCGGCGCGGCCCGCTGCCGGTGCTGCTCGCCGCTCTGGTCACCGCCGCCTTGGGGGCTCTGAGCCTCGGGCTCGCGAACAGCGCCACGACCGTCCTGCTGTCGGCGGCCGCGCTCGGTGCCGGGCAGGCCGTGATGCAGCCGGCGCTCGCGACGATGATCGTGGACTGCTCCTCGGCGGACACGCGGTCGCGCGCCTTCGCGATGCAGTTCTTCCTGCAGAACCTCGGGTTCGGTGTCGGTGGTCTGATCGGCGGCCACATCGTCGACACCTCGCGGCCGGGGTCGTTCACCCTGCTGTTCTCGATCGAGGCGGCGATGTTCCTGCTGCTCGTCGTGATCATGTCGACCGTACGGATGCCGCACGCGCCGCGGATCAAGGGTGACGCGCCGCAGGCCAAGGGCGGCAGCTGGAAGCGGCTGCTCGACAACCGGGCCATGGTGCAGCTGTCCGTGCTGGGCTTCGTGCTGTTCTTCGCCTGCTACGGACAGTTCGAGTCGGGGCTCTCCGCGTACGGCGTCGAGGCGGCCGGGATCTCCACGTCCGCGCTCGGTACGGCGATGGCCGCGAACACCGCGGTCATCGTGATCGCGCAGTTCGCTGTGCTCAGGTTCGTCGAGCGCAGGAAGCGGTCCCGGGTGATCGGCGCGGTCGGTCTGATCTGGGCCGTCGCGTGGCTCGCGGCCGGGTACGCGGGCCTCGGCCACGGCAGCCAGACCATGGCCACGGCGGCCTTCATCTCGACGTACGCGCTCTTCGGACTCGGCGAGGCGATGCTGTCGCCGACCGTCGCACCGCTGGTCGCCGATCTGGCGCCGTCGGGCATGGCCGGTCAGTACAACTCGGCCTTCGCCCTGGTGAAGCAGCTCGCGCTGGCGATCGGTCCCGCGGTGGGCGGTCCGATGGGGGCGTCGCTGCACGGCCCGTACATCGTGACGTTCCTTCTCTTCTCGCTCGGCATCACGTTCCTGGCCGTGCGGCTCGGTCGGCAGCTCACCCCCGTGCAGAACCAGCCGTCGCTCGCGAAGAGCCGGGTGGTCGCGCAGGGCGGGACACCGGCGGAGCCGGTCCCGGCGAGCGCCTGACGGACGACGGACGGGCAGACGTACGACGGCCGCCACCACGTTTTCGGACGTGGTGGCGGCCTCTTTTGTCTCTCAGCGGACCCCCGTCAGCAGGTTGGCCGTAAAGGGGAGCGTCGCGCTGCCGTCGGGGGCGGTGCGGTCCGCGAGGTGTTCATGGACCGCTCGGCCCGCGCGTACGAGGGCGTCGTCGCCTTCGTTGTCGACGATCGCCTGGCCCCAGGACGTCGACGAGAGCTGGCCGGGGGCGTACTCGGCCAGCGGCGGGAAGGCGATGCCGAAGCTGACCTCGCGGCAGGTGACGTCGTGGAAGCCGGCGGTGCGCAGGGCGGTGGTGAGGCGTTCGGCGGTGCCGGAGAAGGCGCCCTCGTAGTCCGCGGCGATCTCTGGGCCGCCGTACTCCTTGACGGCCTCGTACTGGGCCACGAAGTACGGGATCAGGCTCCTGGCGGCCCAGGTGGTGGCGGCGAAGCGGCCTCCTGGGCGGGTCACTCGGGCCGTCTCCGCGAAGGCGGCATCCAGGTCGGGGAAGAACTGGACGCCCTGCTGGCACACGACCGCGTCGAAGGTGGCGTCCTCGTAGGGGAGGTTGTCAGCGGGGGCCGCCGTGAACGCGATGTCCGGGTACATCCGGGGCGCGCGTTCCCTGGCCACCTTCACCATGCCGTCGTTGACGTCCGCGCCCGAGACGCGCCCCGCCGGGCCGACCCGGGCGGCTGCCGCGCGGGCCGCGAAGCCTGTGCCGCATGCCAGGTCCAGGACCGTGGCGCCGGGGAACAGGTCCACGGCGTCCAGCACCGCCTCCACGAAGGGGGCCATGAACGGCGCGGCGTACTGCTCGTAGCGCTCAGGAGCACTTCCTTTGAGCTGAAAGCCCGTTTCGTCTGCCATGGGGGAGCTATTAGCACCGGGCGGGTCAGACGGCTAGGTGACGCGCGGCCCTGTCCCCACGAGGGTTCCTCGCCCCCGCCGCCCCTACCCGTCCCATCCGTTCCTGGGGGCTGCGCCCCCAGACCCCCGCTAAAAGATTGCGCAGTTCCCCGCGCCCCTTTTAGGGGCGCGGGGAACTGCGCGAACGGCCCCCACCGGCCCGCAGACGAACGAACCCGGGCGGGCGGGGGATCGCGGGGCGAAGCCCCGCGCCTTCAGGGGCGCGGGGAACTGCGCAATCTTTTGCACCAGCCCCCACCCACCCGCAGCCGACACACACCACACCCCTGGCCCAAGCTCTCAGTGTTCCCCGCGCGGTAGCGCGAACTCGCACCACACCGCCTTGCCGCCCCCGGGGGTACGCCGCGACCCCCAGCCGGAGGCAATCGTGGCGACGATGGCGATCCCACGGCCCGCCTCGTCGGCAGGATCGGCACGGCGTCGCCGCGGAAGGTGATCATCACCGTCCGTGACCTCGATGATGAGGCGCCGGTCAGTGCGCCGCAGGCGCAACCGCATGGGTGGCGTGCCGTGTTGCAGCGAGTTGGCGACAAGCTCACTGGCGGCCAGGACCCCCAGGTCATGCAGCTCGGCCGGAAAACGCCAGCTCGTCAGAACGCCGGAGGCGAACGCACGCGCGCGTGGCGCCGCCTCCACACCCCCGAGCAGCTCCAGGGCGGCATTTCGGAAGAGCTCGCTGTCCGGCCCCGTACGGGCGGGGTGCTGGAGGACCAGGACCGCCACGTCGTCGTCGTGGTCGGCCGTGACACCCGCCGAACGGACAAGGCGGTCACAGACCACCTGGGGGGTGCCGGTGGCGCCGGCGAGGGCGCGCTCCAGGGAGGCGATGCCCTCGTCCAGGTCCTCGTCGCGGCGTTCGACCAGGCCGTCGGTGTAGAGGACGGCGGTGGAGCCGGGACCCAGCGGCACCGAGCCCGAGGCGTGCAGCCAGCCGCCGGTGCCGAGCGGCGGCCCGGTGGGCTCGTCGGCGCGGTGGACGGTGCCGCTCTCGTCGCGGACCAGGATGGGGAGGTGGCCCGCCGAGGCGTACACCAGCCGCCCCTCGTTGGGGTCGTGGACGGCGTACACGCACGTGGCGATCTGGTTGGCGTCGATCTCGGTGGCGAGGCCGTCGAGGAGTTGCAGGACCTCGTGGGGAGGAAGGTCTAGGCGGGCGTAGGCACGTACGGCCGTACGGAGCTGGCCCATGACCGCCGCGGCGCGCACCCCGCGGCCCATGACGTCGCCGATGACGAGCGCCGTACGGCCGCCGCCGAGGGTGATCACGTCGTACCAGTCGCCGCCGACCGCGGCCTCCGTGCCGCCGGGCTGGTAGGTGGCCGCGATGCGCAGGTCGTCGGGCTCCTCCAACTCCTGGGGGAGGAGGGAGCGCTGGAGGGTGACGGCCGTTTCGCGCTGGCGGCGCTCGCTGGCACGCAGTCGCTCGGCGGCCTCGGCGTGGTCGGTGACGTCGGTGGCGAAGATCAGTACGCCGCCGCCCTGGCCCTCGGGGGAGGTGTCGACCGGCGTGCAGGTGAAGGTGTAGGAGCGGCCGCTCTTCACCTTGCGGGACTTGACCGTGCGGGGCTTCGCGCTGCGCAGTACCTGGTCGAGGAGCGGCAGCAGGCCGAGCTCGTCCAGCTCGGGCAGCGCCTCGTGCGCGGGCTCGCCGACGGGGCGCACGCCGAAGGCCGCCGTGTAGGCGTCGTTGACGTACGCAAGGCGGTGCTCGGGGCCGTGCACGAGGGCGACGAGCGCGGGGACGCGGTCGAGGACCTCGCGCACCGGCAGCTCGTCGACGGCGAGCGCGGGCGGCGTGTCGTCGGTCAGCTGCTCGGCGCGGGCTGCGGGCACGGAGCCTTCCCCTCGTCGGTCCGGGGAGACCGTGTGCTCGGTCCGCGCTGCGGCGCGGCGCTGCGTTCCGGGGAGCCGGGCGCTCCAGCGCGTGAAGTTCACAGTGGGGAAAGCCTCGTGGGATAGAAGGGCGAGCGGTGGGCCCGCCCAAGGTCGTGGACCAGTCTGGCAGTCTGGCCGACCGGGCCGACATCCGTCAGACGCCGACCCGACCGGTGGAGTTCCTGGGTCCGGTCAGGACGACCCCTTCGGGTCGAGCTTCGGGTCGAGAGGAGGCTTTCCACCGGCCGCGAGTTCGAACTCCGCTCGGGGGTGTTCGAGCGAACCGAGGGACACGATCTCCCTCTTGAAGAGCCCCGCCAGGGTCCATTCGGCGAGCACACGAGCCTTGCGGTTGAAAGTCGGCACCCTGCTCAGGTGGTAGACGCGGTGCATGAACCAGGCAGGATAGCCCTTCAGCTTGCGCCCGTAGATGTGCGCGACGCCCTTGTGCAGTCCCAGGGACGCGACCGAACCGACGTACTTGTGGGAGTACGTCTCCAGCGCCTCGTCCCGCAGGGAGTGCGCGATGTTGTCGCCGAGGACCTTGGCCTGACGCACGGCGTGCTGGGCGTTGGGCGCGGTCTCCTTGGCGGGCTCGGCGGCGGTGACGTCGGGGACGGCGGCGGCGTCTCCCGCGGCCCACGCGTGCGTGACGCCGTCGACGGTCAGCTGGGGAGTGCACTGGAGGCGGCCGCGCTCATTGAGGGGCAGATCGGTCGCGGCGAGGACCGGGTGCGGTTTCACTCCGGCGGTCCACACGACCGTACGCGTCGGGAAGCGCGCGCCGTCACTGAGGACGGCGACCCGGTCCGCGCACGAGTCGAGGCGGGTCTCCAGGCGTACGTCGATGTTGCGACGGCGCAGCTGGGTGACCGTGTACTTGCCCATCTCCTCGCCGACCTCGGGGAGGATGCGGTTCGAGGCCTCGACGAGGATCCACTTCATGTCCTCGGGCCGGACGTTGTGGTAGTAGCGCGCGGCATAGCGGGCCATGTCCTCCAGCTCGCCGAGCGCCTCGACGCCGGCGTAACCGCCTCCTACGAAGACGAAGGTCAGGGCCGCGTCGCGGATCGCGGGGTCGCGGGTGGAGGAGGCGATGTCCATCTGCTCGATGACGTGGTTGCGCAGGCCGATGGCCTCCTCGACCGTCTTGAAGCCGATGGCGTAGTCGGCGAGTCCGGGGATCGGGAGGGCGCGCGAGACCGAGCCGGGGGCGAGGACGAGTTCGTCGTACGTGATCTGCTCCGCGCCCGCGCCCTCCTCCTCGGTGGCGAGCGTGGTGACCGTCGCGGTGCGCTTGGCGTGGTCGATCGACTGGACCTCGCCGATGAGGATCCGGCACTGGTCCAGGACCCGGCGCAGCGGGACGACGACATGGCGCGGCGAGATCGAGCCCGCGGCGGCCTCGGGAAGGAACGGCTGATAGGTCATGTACGGCTCGGTCGAGACGACCGTGATCTCGACCTCGCCCCGCTTCAGTTCAGGCTTCAACTTCTGCTGCAGGCGCAGGGCTGTGTACAACCCGACGTAGCCGCCGCCGACAATGAGAATGCGCGCACGTTCCTTCACCATCCCATGACGCACCCAGCTCTTGCGTTTGTCCACAGGCCCGACAATTTGTGTGACCGGCCGCCGACAACGCGCAGGGTTGGCCGATTTGCCGGAGTCCGAGGAATATTCGCAGGCCAGTGGGGGTGCACGGGGTGCGCGGAGGGGGCGCAATCGGGACGTAACCGTCCCGTACTCCGATCGGGGGGCGCTCCGTGCGGAACCTGCCCCTTCTGAATTGACCCCCTCTCAACTATGTTCGTGTGTCGACGGGGTGTAGGGGGATGCGCTCGACGAGTCCGCAGGGCGGGCTCGTGCTCACAAGCTTGTTCCGCACGCTCCGGCTGCCAATGGCGGGGAGAGTCTCCGGGGGGAGACGTCATTACCGGGGGAACACTTATGCACATTCAGGATTCTCATTGGTCTTCCGCGTCTGCCATCGCGTCCGGTGGCACGGTCGGCGCGGCGGCGAGCGGCAATGGCCGCGGTCCGGGTGAAGGATCGCGTACGACGCCGCTGCGCGTGGACGCACAGCGCAATCTGGAACACGTACTGCGCGCGGCGCGCGAGGTCTTCGGCGAGCTGGGGTACGGCGCGCCGATGGAGGACGTGGCGCGGCGCGCGAGGGTCGGTGTCGGCACGGTGTACCGGCGCTTCCCGAGCAAGGACGTCCTGGTCCGCCGGATAGCCGAGGAGGAGACCTCCCGGCTGACCGACCAGGCACGTGCGGCGCTCGGCCAGGAGGACGAGCCGTGGTCGGCGCTCTCGCGCTTCCTGCGCACGTCGGTGGCCTCGGGCGCCGGGCGGCTGCTGCCGCCGCAGGTGCTGCGGGTCGGCGTCGCGGAGGACGGTGCCGAGGCGGACGAGGCGCGGGTGCCGCAGCAGCGGTCCGGGCTCACGCCCGAGCTGCGGCTCGTCGAACAGCGGCCGGTGCCCGAGGAGGAGTCGGCTGTCGTGGCGGCGGACGACGCCGGTGCGGCGGCACTGCTCGAGGTGGTCGGCCGACTGGTGGACCGGGCGCGCGCGGCGGGCGAGCTGCGGGCGGACGTCACCGTGGCGGACGTTCTGCTGGTCATCGCGACGGCGGCACCCTCGCTGCCGGACGCCGCCCAGCAGGCCGCGGCTTCGTCCCGGCTGCTCGACATCCTGCTGGAGGGGCTGCGCTCACGTCCGGCGTGAGCGTCCCTTGAGTACCGGGCCATCCCGGGAGAACCGGACCTTCCTGCGCGCGGGTGCTGCGCCACTCGCGCCAGGTGCTGCACCACTCGCGTACCGGGTCCTGCACCACTCGCGCACCGGGTACGGCGGTCAGTGGAGCCCGCGACAGCGAGCTCCGGACCTTCAGGCGTAACGGCAACTCCCGTGCGCGGGCCGTTCGTTGACTATTCCCCAAAAGAGTGACCACTAGTGCTGTCGTGTGGCAAGTCCCCACGGACGAGTGGTTGGTCCGTACTGGGGAGCCGCACCCCTGAAGCGTGTGGCACTCTTTCCCGGTATTCGGGTCCGAGTGTGCAGGCGGGGGCTTTCCGCGATGAGTGTTGACGGGCGGGACGAGTCACTCGGTGACGGTGGCGCGGAGACCGGCGGGCCGCCCTCACAGCAGGTGCCGAGCCAGGGTGGCCCCTCGACGGGCCGCGCGGCGCCTTCGGGCGACAGCCGCCCGGACCCCAGCGTTCCCTCGCAGCGCGACCGCTTCGACCGGCGCGACGTCGGCGCCCTGCCGCCCCCGGCCGATCTGCCCCTGGTCGATCTGCCCCCGTCCGACGCCGATCTGATCGAGCGGATGCGCGCGGGTGACGACACGGCGTACGAGGCGCTGTACCGGCGCCACGCGGAAGCCGTGCGCCGCTACGCCCGCACCTGCTGCCGGGACGCGCACACCGCCGACGACCTCACCGCCGAGGTGTTCGCCCGCATGCTCCAGGCCGTACGCGGCGGCAGCGGGCCCGAGCACGCCGTACGCGCGTATCTGCTGACCACGGTCCGCCGTGTCGCCGCGAACTGGACGACGTCGGCGAAGCGGGAGCAACTGGTCGACGACTTCGCGGTGTTCGCCACGCAGGCCTCCCGCGGTTCCGAGGTGTCCGACGACGACACATTGGACCTCGGCGCCGACGTGCACGCGATGCACGAGGCCGAGCAGTCCATGGCCATGCAGGCCTTCCGCTCACTGCCGGAGCGCTGGCAGGCCGTGCTGTGGCACACCGAGGTCGAGGACGAGTCGCCGAGCGAGGTCGCCACGCTCTTCGGACTCGACGCCAACGGCACGCGCGTACTCGCCAGCCGCGCCCGTGAGGGCCTCAAGCAGGCCTACCTCCAGGCGCATGTGAGCGCCACGCTGAGCATGGACGAGGAGTGCGCGCGCTACGCCGACCGGCTCGGCGCCTACGCCCGCGGCGGGCTGCGCACCCGCGCCGAACGCGGGCTGCGCAAGCACCTGGAGGAGTGCGCCAAGTGCCGGCTGGCCGCGGGCCAGATCAAGGAAGTCGCCGGCGGGATCCCGGCGGTCGTGCCGGTCGCGGTCATCGGCTGGTTCGGTGCCGCCGGCTACGCGAAGGCCGTCGCCCTCATCGCCGGTGGCGCCGGAGCGGGTGCGGCCGGAGCCGCGGGCGCGGCAGCCGCGGCGAGTGGCGGCTCGGGCGGGGCGAGCGCGGGTGGCGGCGCGGCGGCCTCGGAAGGACTCGGCGCGCCGGTCAAGGCCGGTATCGCGGCGGGTGTCGTCGCGGCGGCCACGGCGGTGGCGGTGGCACTCGCCCTGTCGGGCAACCACAGCCCAGCCAAGAAGCCCGAGGCCAAACCGGCCACCTCACCCGCCGTCGAGGCGCCACTGCCGTCGCCGAAGCCCCCGAAGAAGACGCCTACGCCGAATCCGCCGGTCGTGGTCGCCCCCGCCCCGACTCCCACGCCGACGCCTTCCCCGACGCCCAAGCCCACCCCGAAGCCCACGCCCAAGCCGTCGCCAACCCCCACCCCGACGAAGGCGAAGGCGAAGCCGAAGCCCACGCCCAAGCCGACCCCGACCCCGACCCCGACGCCCCCTCCCGCACCGGTCGTCTACCAGTGGAGCGAGCTGGAGTACGGCGTCAACGGCGACCACACCAAGCCCGAGATGCGGCTCGGCGAGAGCAGCTGGGTGTGGCAGCGCGACGGGGTGTCGATCGCGAACACGACGTACGCGCACGGGGTGACCGTCCACGGCCAGTCCTCCGTCACCATCGACCTCAACCGCAGCTGCTCCTCGTACGACGCGATGGTCGGCGTCGACGACCTGACGATGGGCCTCGGCAAGGCGCGCTTCTCCGTGTACGCCGACGGGTCGCAGCTGTGGCAGTCGCCGCTGATCGAGGGCGGTGACCAGGCGATCCCCGTCCATGTGAACCTCACCGGCCACAAGACGATCCGCCTCGTCGTCGAACCCCACTCACCGTTCGACTCGGCGGCACTGGCGGACTGGGCGGAGTCGAAGTTCCTGTGCCAGTGAGCGGGCACGGCTCTGGCGCGCGTGAGCGGATGCGGCTCCGGTGCGCGTGAATGGGCCCGGCTCCGGTACCGGGGAACACGCGGGCGCTTGTGCGTGAATGAGATGAGCCCGGGCCGCTAGTCGGCGATGGGGTGCTCATTCAGCGCCTCGGCCAGGTCCCGCAGCGCGTCATCCGTGGCGAAGTCCGAACCCTTGGCCCGCTCGGACTCGTAGCGGACAGGTCCGAGGGCCGCGAGCGCGGCTGCCTCCGTACGCTCGGCGTGGACGCGCTCGCGCGGGGGACGCGGATGGCCGCCGCGCCAGCGGGCACCGGCGGCGAGCAGACGGATCGCGTGCGGGTGATCGCCCAGCTCGGCCAGGAGGCCCGCCCCGACATCGAGGAAGCCCGCCTTCACCACATCGGCGCACCGCATGTCCACCGCATCCCGGAGGGCGTCGAACAGCTTCCGCAAACCGCGCTCCGGACCCGACTCGGCGGTCGTGACGAGCGCGTCCACCCAGTTCAGCGCCGCCACGAACTGCGGGGGCGGGGTCCCTTGGAAGCCATCCTCGCGCGCCTGCTCGCACAGTTCGCGCGCGGAGGCGACCTCGCCGTCGTCCAGCGCGATCTGGGCCCGCAGCAGCCGGACGAACGCCCGGGAGTCCGTCACCCCGTACCGCTCGGCCGCCGCACTCGCCTCGTCCAGAGCGGCCAGCGCCCGGGACCGCTCGCCCGCACGATGGGCGATCTCGCCCAGCCGCGCCATGAGGAACGGCGTCTCGGCATACGCGCCCACCTCGAAGGCGAGCCGCAGCGCCTCCTCGTACTCCCCCTTCGCCTCGTCGAACAGGCTGCGCGCCATCGCCGCCTCACCGGCCGCGCTGCACACCTGGGCCCGCATCCAGCGGTCCCCCACCCTGCGGCTGAGCACCCGCAGCTCCGCCAGGTCGTCGTCCACTCCGTCCATACCGCCCGGGGCATCGACGACCATGTGCGTACGGAACATCAGGGTGACGCCGATCTCCCACTCGCCCCCGTACGCACGGCAGTTGGCGACCGCCGCGTCCATGACGGGCCGCAGATCGTCCGCGCCGCCCAGGAAGTAGGAGGCCATCGGCCAGATCAGTCCCGGCATCCGGGCCGCGTCGGGGCCGCCCTTCTCGAAGACGGCCCGCACCCGCTGGATGTACTCCCGCATCGGCCCGTCCACCCGCCCGTCCAGCGAGCCGACGTCCATCTTCATGAACAGGTGGAACAGCCGCATCCGCATCCGCACCCCGCGCAACGGGTGCGCATCGCGCTCGGGGGCGTCGAGGAAGGCCGCCACGGGGTCGACGGCGTCCAGCTCGGCGAGGAGGGCGTCACCGGAGACGGGCCGAGACCCGACGGACAGCGCGCCCTCTCCAGGCTCTCCAGGACCTGCGCCCGTGTCTTTCCGGGCGCCCATGGTCGTGCCGGTCCGGGTACCCATGCTCGCGCTCGTCCGGGAGCCCATGCTCGTGCCCGACCGACTGCCCACAGCGGCGCCAGTCCCCAGGCCCACGGCCGGCGGCCCCCCTGGGGCGGGCGGCGCACCGGGCCCGGTCGCGTCGAGCATCGCGCCCAGCCGCAGCACGAGGTCCGTCCATTCCGTGCCCTCGCGGCGGAAGTTGCGCAGCCACCAGAACCAGCCCATGGCGAGGACCAGGGCACCGCCCTCCTCCTCGTCACCGGCGACGACCGCGCGGAAGAGAGCAGCCCTGATGTTGTCGAGCTCGGTCTCCAGCCGCCGGATCCACGGGAGTTGCTCGGCGGAACGCAGCAGCGGCTCGGCCTCCTCGACCAGCGAGCGCACCCATGCGCGGTGCCGCCGCTCGGCCGAGGCGCGCAGTTCGGGGACCTCCGCGGCGCGCTCGGTGGCGTACTCGTGGATGGTCTCCAGCATGCGATAACGCATGCCGCCAAGCCGAACGCCATCTACGTAGCCGTCGCCATCCCCATAGCCGCCTCCCTCCCCATCTCCATCTCCATCTCCGTCTCCGTCATACGGGGTGGCGACGATCAGGGACTTGTCGACGAGCGCCCCGACGAGATCGGCCGCGGGCCCGGTGCACACGGCCTCCGCGGCCGCCAGGTCCCAGCCGCCCGCGAACACGGACGCCTCGCACAGCACGGTCCGCTCCCGCTCGTCGAGCAGGTCCCAGGACCAGTCGACGACGGCGCGCAGGGTCTGCTGGCGGGGCAGCACCGTGCGGCTCCCGGAGGTGAGCAGCCGGAAGCGGTCGTCGAGCCGGTCGGCGATCTGACGAGGGGTGAGCAGCCGCAGCCGGGCGGCGGCCAGCTCGATGGCCAGGGGCAGACCGTCGAGCCGCCGGCAGATCTCGTCCACGGCCGCCGAGTCGTGGAACGCGACGTCGGCGTCGGGGCGCACGGCCGACGCCCGCTCCATGAAGAGGCGGCGCGCGGGATCGGGCGGCAGGGGCTCGACCGGGCGCACCAACTCGCCGGGCACGCCCAGGGGTTCACGGCTGGTGGCGAGGATCGTGAGCCCCGGGCAGTGCGTCAGCAGAGTCTCGGCGAGCTCGGCCGCCGCGCCGATGACATGTTCGCAATTGTCAAAGATCAGGAGCTGGCTGCGCTGGGCGCAGTACTCGACGAGCAGGGCGACCGGGTCGTCCTGCGGGACCGCCATCTCGTTGGTGATCAGCACGGTTTCGCGCAGACCGAGGGCACTGACCACGGCGCCCGGGACCGCCTCGGGCCGGTCGAGCGGGGCCAGCTCGACCAGCCACGCCTGCGGAAGCCCGGCGGCGGCTTCCTCGGCGAGGCGGGTCTTTCCCGAACCACCTGGTCCGGTCAGGGTGACCAGGCGTGCCCTCTGAACATCCGAACGGATGGCTCCGAGTTCGGGTTCCCTCCCGACGAATGCGTTCAGACGAGGACGAATGTTCCCGTTCCGTGGGGCCCGGAAGAGATCGCCCGACTCGACGGAACCGGCGGGCGCCGCCCCGCCCGCACGAGCTTGGGGGCGAGCTGTGTCCTCTGGCCGAGCCGCCTTTCCCTTCCCATTCCCCTGCCCGTACTCCTGCCCCTGCCCGTACTCCTGCCCGTGCCACTGCCCTTGCTCCGGTTGCGGGTTGCGCTGTGGGTCCAGCAACTCCGCGTGCAGTGCGCGTAGTTCCCGCCCGGGATCCGCTCCCAGACCGTCCATCAGCCCGCGGCGCACCCCCTCGTACGCAGCCAAGGCATCCGCGCCTCGGCCGGCGTCGCGCAGGGCGCGGATGAGCAGGACGTGCAGCGCCTCGTCGTATGGGTGAGCCGACGTCAGTTCCTTCAACTCCGGTACGACGTCGGAGGCGCGGCCGAGCCGCAGGTCCGCGTCGACGCGGGCTCGCGTCGCCTCCAGGCGGAGGGCCTCCGGGCGGGTCGCGGCGGTGCGGTCGGGGAGGTCGGCGAGGGCGGGGCCGTGCCACAGGGCGAGGGCCTCGCGGAGGCGGTCGGCGGCGGTTGTGGCGTCACCTTGGTCGAGTGCGGCCTTGCCCTGCCCCACCAGTCGCTCGAAGACGAACAGGTCCACGTCGTCCTTGGTGGCCCGCAGGCGGTAGCCGCCCGCCTCGGAGGTGACCGTGTCCTTGCCGATGGCTCGGCGGAGGCGGCCGACCAGGGCCTGTAGGGCTGCGGGGGCGTCCTGTGGGGGATCGTCCGCCCACACCTCGTTGATCAGGGTGTCCGGGGTGGTGGTGTGTTCTGGGCGCTGGGCCAGGGCCGTGAGCAGCGCGCGTACGCGGGGGCCGCCCACGGTGATCTGGGCTCCCCGGTCGTCCTCCACCTGGGTGACCCCCAGAATCCTGTACCGCACCCACCCATTCTCACCGTCCCCGCAACCCGCGGCATCGGCTTTCCCCGGCGAGCCTTGTCGGGCACGGTCTCTGGTAGTCGGCTTACCCGTCGCGGTGGTGCAGGCAATTGCGTTTCTCGCCCCCGCCGCCCCTACCCGTCCCATCCCCAGGGGCTCCGCCCCTTCGACCCCGTTCGGTTGTGTGTCGGGTGCGGGTGGGTGGGGGCTGGTCGCGCAGTTCCTCGCGCCCCTTGGGTGGGTGGGGGCTGAGGTTGTTGGTCGACTGCAGGCCCGTTCGGGCTGGGCGCGCCGTTCCCCGCGCCCCTTGGGTGGGTGGGGGTGAGGGTTGCTTGTCGACTGCGGGTCCGTTCGGGCTGGGCGCGCCGTTCCCCGCGCCCCTTGGGTGGGTGGGGGTGAGGGTTGCTTGTCGACTGCGGGTCCGTTCGGGCTGGGCGCGCCGTTCCCCGCGCCCCTAAAGGCAAAAGCAAAGGCGCGGGGCTGCGCCCCGCGATCCCGCACCCGCCCCCAGGTCCTTCTTGGAGCCCCACCCACCCGCACCCGGCGACGCACGACGGCCCCACCCACCCTCACCCGGCAGGTACGGCGCGCGGTCGGCGACGTACGGAAGGGGCCGTGCCGGTACGTCCAGCCCGTCGCATACGTGGTTATGGCCAAGTTCATGCTGTGGCAGCAAGCAGCAATGCCCACCGGCGACGGGCTGGACGTACCGGCACGGCCCCGACCCACCCACGCCACCGAACCCAACCGAACCGAACCAAACCCACCTACCCTCGAACCGCCCCCGCCCCCAACGCCCGCCCCTGCGGCACAATCCCGGCCGGCACGGCGCGCTGTCGGGCGGGTGTTCCCGTCCAGCAGGTTCCCCGTCGGGCCAGCAACCGGCGTAGCCAGAGTTCCAGGGAGACCAGATCGGCGAGACCGTCGAGGGGCAGGGGCTCGCCCTCCGCGGCCGCGCGGAGCGCCTTGCGGACGACGCGGGCCTCGACGAGGCCCGCCTGGGCGAGCAGGGGTGTGTCGAAGAGGGTGATCAGGGAATCCGCGGCCACCCGCAACCCGGTGCGTGCGGCGGCCGCCGAGGACGCGTGGGACGGTGCGCCCCACCCGGGGGGCAGATCCGCCACCCCGGCCCCCTCCAGCACCGTACGGAGGATCGCCGCGCGAGCGCCCGGCTGCACCCGCAGCGCCTCGGGAAGGTCACGGCACGCGCGTACCACCTGGTTGTCGAGGAACGGCGTGTGCAGCCGCTGGAAGCGGATCTCGGCGGCCTGCTCCAGGACGCGTAGATCCGCCGCGTGACGCGCGAGCGCCGCACGCGCGCGGAAGTCGCCCGGCCGCTGCCCGGGCCCGACCCCCGGCCGCCCCGTCGCCCCCTGCAGGCGAACCGATACTTCAGCAAGCGCCTCACCGGTCAGCCAACGCGCCGCGGGCCCGGGCCTGGCCCAGGTGAGCGCGGCGAGCGACGCCCCCACGGCACCCCCCGGCTCCTCGAACCGCCGGTGCAGCAGCCGGTCGGCGAGCACGTCGACGCCGGTGCGGTACGGCGTACGGGCCAGCTTGCGCGCGGCGCCGTACACGCGCGCGGGGACCATCACCGAACCGTCCGCCTTCGCCAGCGCCGCGACGGGCCGCACCAGGTGACGCCGTTTGCGGTCCATCAACAGGTCCGCGAGCCGCGCCGGATGGGCGTCCAGGACCTGCCGCGCCCCGTACCCGGTGAAGTGGTCCGCGCTCCCGGCCGACAGCCGCGCGCGGTGCCGGGCCGCCGTCACCAGTGACGGGCCCGGTTCGTCCGTCAGCGGGCCCTCCAAGTCGGCGTAGGGGAGCACCTCTTCGCCCCCGGTGACGACCACATGGTGCAGCCGGGGATTCGCGGCGAGCGTCCCGGCCCGCTCCAGCTCGGCCTCCCGCCCGCTGACGGCAAGGTCGTTGAAAGTGACCGCGAGAAGTCGTTCGCCGGCGCCCGTGCCGTGCCCCAGAACAGTCCCCGGCGCCCCCGGAAGCCCAGCGGCGAGCAGCGCCAGCGTCCCCGAAGCGGGCCCTCCGGAGAGGTCGGCGCCGATCCCCGGCACCGGCATCCCGCGCGCGGCGCGCCGCTCGGCGGGCCCCATCCCGGGCACGGGCCCGGGGTCCACATCGGTGCCCGGCACATGACGCGGCGCGGCGAGACGCGCGCGTACGGCCTCTACGAGGGCGTCGCGCACAGCGTCCACGGCGCTCGTGGGGTCGGCCGAGGGTGCCGCGACCGCGAGGGAGGCGACCGGCTCGTACCCGGCGATCTCGCGCGCCCCGGCGCGCAGGATGAGCGTGTGCCCCGGCGGGATGCGCCGCACGCCGTCGTACGGGGTCGAGTCGTGCACCGCGGCCGGTACGTCGGGGGCGGCGAGCAGGGCCGCCAGGTGCCCGAAGTCCAGGTTCGCCTCGATGAGGTCGGCGAGGGGGAGCGCGGCGGTCGCGTAGGCCGTGCCGCCCGCCCAGGGGGTGTAGAACACGGGCCGCGCGCCCGCGAGATCGCCGCAGACGGTCACCCGCCGGCCCACCTGGACGACCGCCGTATAGCTGCCGGCCCAGTTGGTCAGATGCCGAATCGCCCCTCCGCGCGCGGCGAACAGCCCGACGCGCAGCTCCTCGTCGGAGGCTCCGCAGGTGCCGAGTACGGCGATACGGTTCTGCGCGTCGGCCTTCACGACGCGCACCTCGTCGGGACGCCAGTCGCCGACGGCCCAGAGCGGATCGGGGTCGCCCCACAGGAGTTGGGAACCCACCGGGTGCACGGTCTCGCCGTCGCTTCCGGTGGCGCCCGCCGAGCCGATCTCAGGCGCTCTGGCGACGGTGCTGCTCCACCCCACCAACCATCGCATCGCCGCCTCCACAGGCTGTGGACAACCAGTGCACCGTACGAACTCGGCACCATGCTGCCACGAAGGACGCGTGTGGGAGGGCTCCTGCGGCGGCTTGCGCTCCCTGAAGTGCGCCCCCGCGCGAGCGCCCGCGCCGCCAAGAAGCCGACGCACAACCGATGTCGGGCGAAGTCGAGCCGCCGCGCCGCCGACGAGAGGCCGCCTCCGGGCAAGCCCCCGGGGCGACGTCCGGGCAACGTCCGGGCGACGTCCAACCCCCGCCGGGCCGACGCGAATGCGCCCCCGATACGCTCCCCCAAAACACCCTACGCGCCCTCAACTGACGTGGTAGGAGCCCTAATTGCCTCCGAGGGCCACCGTCGATTTTCGGCCAAATCGGCTACGGGCGGACAGGAGCGCACACGCTCCGTACAGGCCTTGCGCACCGCTCCGGCAACGCACAGTCCGGGAGGCGGAGTTCGCCTCCCGGACCGGTCCGCCGCCCGCGGGGATGTAAGCGGCGGTGTCCCCCAGCCCACTGGATCCAGTACAGCGGGCCGACCCACGCACGTTCCATGGAAGCGCTCCCCCGATGGCCGGAGAAGAGCGCACGGACGGGCGCACGGCCACACAGCGGGAGCACGCCGCAACCGTCCGTACTGTCGTACGGACCACAATCCCGCCATCCGGAACCAGGCCTCTTAACGCTTGGGATTGGGCGAACTACGCTGGGTTTACGAATGCCGCGTGGTTATGCCAGCGCGGCAGCCGTCTGTGTCGAGGGGTGGCGCATGTCCAGGGAGCAACGCGGGCCGAACGAAAAACTCGGCGCCGTTCTCGCCCTCGCGGGAATCAGCAACGCAGGACTCGCACGACGCGTCAACGACCTTGGCGCTCAACGCGGGTTGACTCTTCGCTACGACAAGACGTCGGTGGCGCGCTGGGTGTCGAAGGGAATGGTGCCGCAAGGTGCGGCGCCGCACCTCATCGCGGCCGCCATCGGCCAGAAGCTCGGCCGCCCGGTGCCGCTCCACGAGATCGGCCTGGCGGACGCGGATCCCGCACCCGAGGTGGGCCTCGCCTTCCCCCGTGACGTCGGACAGGCGGTGCGGTCGGCGACAGACCTGTACCGCCTCGACCTGGCCGGGCGCCGGGCCGGCGGCGGCGGCATCTGGCAGTCGCTCGCCGGGTCATTCGCAGTGAGCGCATACGCAACTCCCGCTTCACGGTGGCTGATAACCCCGGCCGACAGCTCGGTGGCGCGCGAGGTGAGCCCCGGTGAGGGCTCCGGAGCACCGCTGAAAGTCGGCCACAGCGATGTACAGAAGCTCCGCGAGGCAGCCGAGGACGCCAGGCGCTGGGACTCCAAGTACGGAGGCGGCGACTGGCGTTCATCCATGGTGCCCGAGTGCCTGAGGGTGGAGGCGGCGCCCCTGCTGCTCGGCTCCTACTCGGACGAGGTGGGCAGAGCCCTCTTCGGAGCCAGTGCCGAGCTCACCCGCCTCGCCGGGTGGATGGCGTTCGACACCGGCCAGCAGGAGGCCGCCCAGCGCTACTACATCCAGGCGCTGCGCCTCGCCCGAGCGGCCGCCGACGTGCCCCTGGGGGGCTACGTACTCGCGTCCATGTCCCTCCAGGCGACGTACCGGGGCTTCGGCGACGAGGGCGTCGACCTCGCCCAGGCCGCTCTGGAACGCAACCGAGGACTGGCGACAGCCCGCACCATGAGCTTCTACCGCCTGGTCGAGGCACGCGCGCACGCGCGCGCCGGTGACGCCCAGGCGGCCGGCGCCGCCCTGAAGGCCGCCGAGGGCTGGCTGGAGCGGGCCCGGGACGGCGACAACGACCCGTCCTGGCTCGGCTTCTACTCGTACGACCGTTTCGCCGCCGACGCGGCCGAGTGCTACCGCGACCTGAAGGCGCCACGCCAGGTGCGCCGCTTCACCGAGCAGGCGCTGTCGAAGCCGACGGAGGAGTTCGTACGCTCCCACGGGCTGCGACTCGTGGTGTCGGCGGTCGCCGAGCTGGAGTCGGGCAACCTCGACGCGGCGTGCGCGCAGGGCGTACGGGCGGTGGAGGTCGCGGGGCGCATCTCCTCCGCGCGCACCACCGAGTACGTGAAGGATCTCCTGCACCGGCTGGAGCCGTACGGCGACGAACCGCGCGTGGCCGAACTGCGGGAGCGCGCACGGCCGCTGCTCATGGCCCCCGCGTAGGCGCTCCGCTTGGGGCAGGATCCCTCGCGTCTGCCGGGTTCCTGTGGGTTCGGGGCCGCGGGTGGTCTGTGGCTGGTCGCGCCCACGCGGCGGAGCCGCATGATGTCAGCGCCCCGCGCCCCTTTCGGGGCTCGGCCCGCCTCCCCCGGGTTTGAGGGCATTGTCAGTGGCGCAGTGCACTATCGAAGCCGGGAGGTGGTGCAGGTGCGGCCGGGGATCGCTTACGACTGTGACGTGCTGGTGATCGGTGGCGGGATCGTCGGTCTGTCGACGGCGTATGCCATCACGCGCGCGGCGCCGGGCACCCGGGTCACGGTGCTGGAGAAGGAGCGGGGGCCCGCCCGGCACCAGACGGGGCGCAACAGCGGGGTGATCCACAGCGGGATCTACTACCGCCCGGACTCCCTGAAGGCGCGGTACGCGGTGCGGGGCGCCGCCGAGATGGTCAAGTTCTGCGCGGAGTACGGCATCGCGCACGCCGTCACCGGCAAGCTGATCGTCGCCACGGACAAGGCGGAGCTGCCCCGGCTGCACGGCCTGGTCCAGCGCGGCCGGGAGAACGGCATTCCGGTACGGGAACTGGGCCCGGCCCAGATAGCGGAGTACGAGCCGGAGGTACGCGGGCTCGCCGCCATCCACGTCGGCACCACGGGGATCTGCGACTACG
The DNA here is from genome assembly GCF_036347135.1 of Streptomyces sp. NBC_00775. Taxonomy (NCBI): domain Bacteria; kingdom Bacillati; phylum Actinomycetota; class Actinomycetes; order Kitasatosporales; family Streptomycetaceae; genus Streptomyces; species Streptomyces sp. NBC_00775. The sequence continues at coordinate 5,700,603 of NZ_CP108938.1, read as the reverse complement.
TCGCGGTGGCCCGGCAGCTCGCCGAGTCCTCCGGGGCCGAGATCCGGTACGGGACGGCTGTCGTCCGCGTCGACCAGCGCCCCGGCGTCGGCGCCGCCGTCCGTACGGCCGACGGGGCGGTCGTCCGCGCGCGCGTGCTGGTCAATTGCGCGGGGCTGCACTGCGACGAGATCGCCCGGCTCGCCGGGGACGACCCCGGCATGCGGATCGTGCCCTTCCGCGGCGAGTACTACACGCTGGCGCGGCCCGAGCTGGTGCACGGACTGGTCTATCCCGTGCCCGACCCGGCCTTCCCCTTCCTCGGAGTGCACCTCACCCGGGGCATCGACGGACACGTCCACATCGGGCCGAACGCGGTGCCCGCGCTCGCCCGGGAGGGGTACGGGTGGGGTGTCGTCCGGCCCCGGGAGCTGGGCGCGACCCTGGCCTGGCCCGGTTCCTGGCGGATAGCCCGGCGGCACTGGCGGTACGGGGCCGGGGAGCTGCGGCGTTCACTGTCGAAGCCGGCATTCACCGATGCGGTGCGGCGGTTGCTGCCCGCGGTGACTCCGGACGACCTTGTCCCCGCCCCTGCCGGGGTGCGGGCCCAGGCCGTCCTGCGCGACGGGACCCTGGTGGACGACTTCCTGATCCGGGAGGGCCCCCGGACCGTGCACGTACTGAACGCTCCCTCCCCTGCGGCTACGGCTTCGCTGCCGATCGGGAGAGAGGTCGCACGGAGGGCACTGGCTACGTTGGCGGCGGCGTGAGGGGTTGTTCTCGCCCCCGCCGCCCCTACCCGTCCCATCCCTGGGGGCTGCGCCCCCAGACCCCCCTAAAAGATTGCGCAGTTCCCCGCGCCCCTTTTAGGGGCGCGGGGAACTGCGCAATCTTTTGCACCAGCCCCCACCCACCCGCACCCGACACACAACCCACGGGGCCGAAGGGGCGGAGCCCCTGGGGATGGGACGGGTAGGGGCGGCGGGGGCGAGAAACCCTTGGGGCCTGCACCCCCCGTCCCACCCCTCCCCGCCCCGTAAAATCGACCCCACTGTGTCTGACTCCCTTAACTCCCCCGAAGAGCCCGCACCGGCCACCACCGAAGGCTCCCCGCACCACGCCCGCGCCAAGGGCGAGCCCCGTTTCCCGGACGGGCCGAAGGCCGACCCCGCGGGGTCGCACTTCGATCGGCGGATCCGGAGTTTCCAGCCGCGGCGGAGCCGGGTGACGGCCGGGCAGGCGGATGCGTTGCAGCGGCTGTGGCCCAAGTGGGGTCTGGACATCGACGGGCAGCGGACGATCGATCTCGCGGAACTGTTCGGGTCCGACCTCCCCGTCGTGCTGGAGATCGGCTTCGGCATGGGCGAGGCCACCGCGCAGATGGCGGCCGAGGACCCGGAGACCGGAATCCTCGCGGTGGACGTGCACACCCCGGGGCAGGGCAACCTGCTGAATCTCGCCGACCGGAACGGACTGTCCAACATCCGGGTCGGCAACGGCGACGCGATCATCCTGCTCACGAAGATGCTCCCGCCGGAGTCCCTGAACGGTCTGCGCGTGTACTTCCCCGACCCCTGGCCCAAGAAGCGGCACCACAAGCGGCGGCTGATCCAGCCGGAGTTCCTCAGCCTCGTCGCGACCCGCCTCAGACCGGGCGCCCTCGTGCACTGCGCGACCGACTGGGAGCCGTACGCCGAACAGATGCTCGAAGTGCTGAGTGCGCACCCGGACTTCGAGAACACCCAGCCCGACGGCGGTTACGCGCCACGTCCCGAGTTCCGGCCGCTGACCCGTTTCGAGGGCCAGGGACTGGACAAGGGTCATGTGGTGAACGACCTCCTGTTCCGGCGCGTACAGCACCTCGTACACCACCAGGACCAGCAGTCCAGCGGCGTCTGAAGCCCCGCGCACGGCACCAGGCACCGTCGCGGGCTGCGCCCCTGTCTCGTTAGGGTCAATGCCGTGGCCACCTGTCCCCCGTACTCGACGCACCCCAGCGGTCCCGCCGGCGGTGCGCTGCGGCACGCGCGCTGGTGGCAGCGGAAGCCGGTGCGCTACGGCGCGCTGATAGCGCTGCTCGCGATATCGGGGCTCGTGATCCTGGCCCTCGTCCGCGAACAGACCGGCACCGAGGGCTTTCTGGTGGGCCTCGGCCTCGCCGTGTTCCCCGTGCCGCTGCTCGTCGCCGCCTTCCGGTGGCTGGACCGGGTCGAGCCCGGGCCCTGGCGGAACCTGCTCTTCGCCTTCGCCTGGGGCGCCTGCGCGGCCGCGCTGATAGCGATCGTCGCCAACAGCTTCGCGACCAGATGGATAGCGACGGCGACCGCCGACCCGTCCAGCGCCGACACCCTCGGCGCGACCGTCATAGCGCCGATCGTCGAGGAGTCCGCGAAGGCCGCCGCCGTGCTGCTGGTCTTCCTCTTCCGCAGACGGGACTTCACCGGCATCGTCGACGGTGTCGTCATAGCCGGGGTCACCGCCACCGGCTTCGCGTTCACCGAGAACATCCTCTACCTCGGCACCGCCTTCGGCACCGACCAGCTCAGCGGCGAGCGCGGGCTCGCGTCCGTGACCGCCGCGACCTTCTTCGTCCGCGTGGTGATGTCGCCCTTCGCGCACCCGCTGTTCACCGTGCTGACCGGCATCGGCTTCGGCATCGCGGCCATGTCCGCCGAACGCCGGCATCTGCGCCGCGTACTGCTGCCGCTGGGCGGGCTGCTGCTCGCCATGGGCATGCACTCCGCCTGGAACAGCTCGTCGAGCTTCGGGGAGTACGGGTTCTTCGCGGTGTACGCCGCGTTCATGGTGCCCGCGTTCGGGCTGCTGACCTGGCTGGCCATCTGGTCACGGCAGCGGGAGCTGCGCACCGTGCGCGCGGAACTGCCCGCGTATGCCCTCGCCGGGTGGCTGACCGCGCCGGAGCCGTACGTACTGGGGTCGATGCGGGCGCGGCGGCTCGCCCGTGAGTGGGCGGGACATCACTTCGGGAAGGCCGCGGGGCGCTCGGTCGCGGAGTACGAGGCGTACGCGACCTCGTTGGCGTTTCTCCGTCATCGGGGGCGCCGGGGGCGTGCGGGGGCCGACTTCGTCGTACGGGAGCGCGAGTTGCTGGACGAGCTGTGGCGCCGCCGGGACATCGCCCGGCCGGCCCTGGCGTACGCGGCCCGGGCGACGGCTCCGGTGGTCCCGGTGCCCCCGCCGTGGCCCGTACACGGCTACGCGTACACCTACGGCCAGCCCTACACCCAGCCCTACGGACCTGCGACCCCGTATCCCGCGTACAACCCCTACCGCTCGTAGGGTTCTCGCCCCCGCCGCCCCTGCCCGTCCCATCCCCCAGGGGCTGCGCCCCTTCGACGCCGGGGGTTGTGTTTCGTCTGCGGGCCGGTGGGGGTTACTCGCGCAGTTCCCCGCGCCCCTAAAAGGGGCGCGGGGAACTGCGCAATCTTTTAAGCGGGGGTCTGGGGGCGCAGCCCCCAGGGATGGAAAAGCCGGGGGTTACGCCGAGGCCTCCGTCAGCTTCCCGAGGTCGCCGTCCGTCAGGACCAGGTCCGCCACCCCCAGCAGCGCCGGCAGCTGCTCCACCGTCCGAGCCGAAGCGATCGGCGCCGCGACCGTCGGCTGAGCGGCCAGCCACGCCAGGGCGACCGTGGCCACCGGGACCTCGTGGGCCTGGGCGACCTCGTCGAGGGCTGTCAGGACCCGGACACCACGCTCGGAGTCGAGGTGACGGCCCGCGCCCGCGGAGCGAGGCGAGTCGACCGTCGCGCCCGGGCGGTACTTGCCGGTGAGGAAGCCGGAGGCGAGCGCGAAGTACGGGACGGCGGCGAGGCCGGTGCGGGAGGCGACCTCCTGGAGCGGGCCCTCGTAGGTGTCGCGCGAGACGAGGTTGTAGTGCGGCTGGAGGGCGACGTACCGCGCGAGGCCCTCGCGGTCGGAGAACTCCACGGACTCCTGGAGCCGCTCGGGCGAGATGTTGGAGGCGGCGATGTGGCGCACCTTGCCGGCCTTCACGAGTTCGTCGAGCGCACCGATGATCTCCTCGACCGGCACCTCCGGCTGGTCGAAGTGCGTGTAGTAGAGGTCGATGTGGTCGGTGTCCAGGCGGCGCAGGGACGCCTCGGCCGCGGCCTTGATGTTGGCGCCGGACAGCCCCGGGAACTCGGGGTGCTGGCTGACCTTGGTGGCGACCACGACGTCGGAGCGGTTCCCGCGCGCCTTGAGCCACTTGCCGATGATGGTCTCGGACTCGCCGCCCTTGTTGCCCTCGGCCCACGACGAGTACGAGTCGGCGGTGTCCACGAAGTTGCCGCCGGCGGCCGCGTACGCGTCGAGCACGGCGAAGGACTGCGCCTCGTCGGCGGTCCAGCCGAAGACGTTGCCGCCGAGAGAGAGCGGGAAGACCTCGAGGTCGGACGAGCCAAGCTTGCGGAGAGAAGTCATGATCAGCTTCAACGCCCGCACCGGATGGCTGTATTCCGCACAGACCGGATCGGACCGGACCGGCAGCCCTGACGTCGGGGGGTTGTCGTCAGGACCGCCGGGAATCAGGAGAGAACTACGCCGGCCTCAGGTGGTGGAGAAGCCGATCTCAGGTGTTGGAGAAGCCGGCCTCAGTGGTGGCGAAGCCGGTCTCAGGGTCCGGAGAAGCCGATCTCAGGGGTTGAGGCCCTTGCTGCGCAGCCACGCCATCGGGTCGACCGCGGTGGCGGCGCCGTTGAGGTGGACCTCCAGGTGCAGGTGCGGCCCGGTGACATTGCCCGTCGCGCCCACGCGCCCGATGACGTCACCCGTGGCGACCTTCTGCCCCACGCTGACGCTGATCGACGACTGGTGGCAGAACCACAGCTCCGTACCGTCGTCGAGGGTGAGGATCGTGCGGTAGCCGTACGCGCCCGCCCAGCCCGCCTCGGTGACGGTGCCGCTGTGGATCGCCTTGATCAGCGTGCCGGTGGGCGCGGCGAAGTCGAGGCCGGTGTGGTAGCCGGAGGACCACATGGAGCCGGCGTCGCCGAAGCGCCCGGTCAGCGTGTACGAGGAGGTGGGCAGCGAGTAGCTCTTGGCGAGCTCGGCGAGACGCTTGGCCTCGGCGGCCTGCTTGGCTTCCTCGTCCGCCTTCTTCTTGGCGGCGGCGGCCTTGGCCTCGGCGTCGTCCTGCTGCTTGGCGGCGAGCGCGACGGCCTGCTTCGCGGCGGCGGCCTCGGCGGCCTGCTGGGCCGCGCTGTCGACCTGGTCCTGCTGCGACTCGGCCTGCTGGATGATGCGGGCGCGCAGCGCCTCACCCGCGTCGGTGCTGCCCTGCGCGGTGTCGGCGCTGGTCAGGCCGGCGCTGGTGAGCGGGGTGGAAGAGCCCTTGGGCGTAGCGGAATCGCCGTCGGATATCAGGGCCTTGGCCGAGTCGGTGACCGACGACAGGTCGGGCAGCGAGATCGACACCGGCGGCTTGCCGGGCGCCGCGGTGGCCATGCCACCCGCGCCCACGGCGGCTATGACGCCGACGCCGAGAACCGTGGAGCTGCGGGCGAGTCCCCCACCGCGCTGCTTGCTGACGCGGTGCCGGCCGCGAACGGGACGGACGGAATCCTCAGTGGGGTTCCACTCCTCCCAAGGCCCCTCGTCGTTGCCGTAGGCGTAGCCGAAGGGCTGTGTGTCGTTCGGCGCGAACGAGGTTGGCTGGGCAGGCCGGTTGGACGCCACGTGGGCGCACTCCTTTCCTTCCTTCTCGCCTACCGGGTTAGCTGACGGGTTCGGAGCAGGAAGGTCTCCTACGCGCGTATACCTGTCGTGTTCCCACGACGGAATACGCTCGATTCACCCCAAGTTGGTGGTTCCCCGGTTCCCTTGCGGGATTCGGCGCGTGCGCACGGAGCCATCTCTTGTGACGGCTGGGACGACCGCGCTGCGTTATCGAACGTTAATAGACCCGGGTACCGGATTCCAAGCTGTTCGGACTGATCGTTAACGCTTTTGGCCAGGACTTTGGGGTCACCACCGGCGTAAACCGGGCGAGTTGGCCACGTTCCATAAACGTCGATTCAGTTGACGGTGTGTCAGTTGTTATGCGGAGGGGCACTGCCCGATCACCCCTCGTGACAACGATCAAGAAAGCCCCTCGGCCGCCTCCCCCGGACGCCGTACGGCGAGCAGCGCCATGTCGTCCGTCAGGGCGCCGCCCGTGTGCCGGCGGACCTCCTCGGCGAGGGCGGTCAGCAGGGCGTCGGGCCCGGGGAAGGCGCGGCCGACGAGACGCGGGGCGGGATCGTAGAACTCCCCGCGCTTGTCGCGGGACTCGGACAGGCCATCGGTGTGGAGGAGCAGCGTGGCTCCCCTCGGGAATACGGCCGCCGTCGCCCGGTCGGGCCAGGTGCCCAACTCGCCCATGCCGAGCGGCAGCGCGGGATCCTCGGCGGCGAGCGCGACGAGCGTGCCGTCCGCGTGCAGGAGCAGCGGCGGGGGATGGCCGCGGTTGACGATCCGTACGACGTCCGCGTCGTGCGGGATCTCCGCGAGTACGGCCGTCGTGAACCCCTCGAAGACGTCCAGGCCGTCCCGCCGGGTCCCCTCGCGGGCCAGCGCCCGCTCAAGACGGCAGGCGACCGCCTCCAGCGTCGCCTCCTGCTCGGCCGCCTCCCGGAACGCCCCGATCACCACCGCTACGGCGGCCACCGCGCCCATCCCCTTCCCGCGTACGTCGCCCACCACCAGCCGTACGCCGTGCGGGGAGTCCTGCACCGCGTACAGGTCGCCGCCGATGAACGCGTCCGCCTGCGCCGCCTCGTACCGCGCCGCGACCTCCAGGCCGCCGATCCGCTCCTCGGGCTCCGGCAGCACCGCGCGCTGCACGGACTCGGCGATCTCCCGGACCGAGGCGAGCCGTTCGTCGCTGCGGCGGACGAGGATGTTGATGAGCACGGCCAGGACGGCGGCCGTGGCCACGGTGGCCGCTTCGGTGACCGAGTCGACGTTCAGGACGATGTCGAGCTTGAGGTGGACCGCGAGGACGGCGGCGAGGGTGAGGATGCCGGTGAGGACGGTGCCCAGCAGTGAGTACAGAGGCGCGGCCACGAGGGGGGCGGCGGTGAAGAGGGGGGCCGCGGTGAAGTCCGACGGGGTGACGTAGTCGTAGACGGCTCCGACGGCGATGAGCAGTGCGGGGAGTGTCCGGACGAAGGCCCGTGCGTACGAGATCCTGCGGCGGGACGGGTCCGTCGGGACGGGGGTGGCTCCCGGGACGGCATCGGATACGGGTACGGGTACGGGGCTGTCGGTCCGCTGGCCGTCCGCTTGCTGCCCCACTCGTTCAGGGTTCATGGAGTGGGGGGCGGGGGCGAGCGGTGTGGCCCGACCGGGGGATGTGGGACGCGGGACGCGGGACGCGGGTCCTCATACACCAAGGGCCGGAACTCGTGAATCCGAGTTCCGGCCCTTGGCCTTCAGTAGCGGGGACAGGATTTGAACCTGCGACCTCTGGGTTATGAGCCCAGCGAGCTACCGAGCTGCTCCACCCCGCGTCGTTGAAACCAGTGTACGCCATCCGCGGGACCCTCAGCACACACGTTTCCCAGCAGCGGTTTCTCGCCCCCGCCGCCCCTACCCGTCCCATCCCTGGGGGCTGCGCCCCCAGACCCCCCTAAAAGATTGCGCAGTTCCCCGCGCCCCTTTTAGGGGCGCGGGGAACTGCGCAATCTTTTGGCCCAGCCCCCACCCACCCGCACCCGACGCACAACCGAACGGGGTCGAAGGGGCAGAGCCCCTGGAGGATGGGACGGGTAGGGGCGGCGGGGGCGAGAAACGGGGCTAGCCCAAGAGGTGGCGGTTGGGGGCGGTCGCGCGTTGCTCGTACTCCGGGAGTACGACGACGTCGGCACCCTCGGCCGCCAGCAGCGCGTTACCGTCGGCGCCGGCAACGAACGTGTCGGGCTCGCGCCAGGCGGTGACAACCCGCCGTACCCCCGCGTCGAGAATCAGGCGGGCGCACGGCGCGGGCCGGGAAGCGCGGCGGGCGCAGGGCTCCAGGCTGCTGTACACCGTGGCGGAGCCGAGACGCGGGTCGGCGGGGTCGATCTTGGCGAGCGCCGCCTCCTCGGCGTGGACCACGGAATCGTCACCCTCACGGGAGTGGCCCCGGGCCAGCTCGGTCCCGTCCGCGGCCACGACCACCGCCCCCACACTGAACGCGGTCTCCGAGGGCGGACACAACTCCGCCAGCTCACACGCGAGCCCCAGCCACTGCCGGTCCGCGGCGGAGGCGAGCCCCCCGACACCGGGCGCCGTGGGAACGTACCGGATGAGGACGACGTCCCCGACGGGCCGTGTTTCCACCAGCCGCATCCGCCCGGGGGGATACGCCCCGGGCCCGAACAGCCGCGGCGCGTCCACGTCCCCCACGAACAGCGGTGCGACGGCGAGCTGCAGCTCGTCGGCGAGCCCCTCCCGCATCAGCTGGGTGTGCACCCGCCCGCCCCCTTCGACCATGAGGCGCCGTACACCTCGTACGTCATGAAGGTGTTCGAGGAGGACGCGCCAGTCGAGCTCGGGCCCGGTCGACACCACCTCGACGCCGAGGCCGTGCAGGAGACCGGAGGCCTTCCCCGCGCCCTCGTCCGTCGTATAGACGACCTTCTCGCCGCCCGTGTGCCAGAACTGCGCCGCCGGGTCGAGGTCGCCGGACCCGCTGACGGTGACCTTCAGCGGGTACTCGGGCCGCCCGGAGGCGATCCGCGCCGCGCGCCGCTCGGCCGAGTTGACCAGCAGCCGCGGATTGTCCGAGCGGAGCGTGCCCGCGCCGACCAGGATCGCGTCGCTGGACGCCCGTACCTCGTCGACCCGGTCGAAGTCGGCGGCGCCCGAGAGCAGCAGCCGCTCGGGGCCGGTGTCGTCCAGGAAGCCGTCGAGGGAGACGGCGGCGGACAACAGGACGTAGGGGTGGGGCATGGGACGCACCCTCCAGCTCCGAGCTCTCGGCTCCTAGTGGTTCAACTTTTAAACAGTACCTAGACTGGCGGCATGACGACCCGCTGGCTCTCGCCCGCCGAACAACGCGCCTGGCGCTCGTTCATCGCCGCCTCCTCGCTCCTGGAGGACACGATCGACCGGCAGCTCCAGGCGGAGACCGGCATGCCGCACCTTTACTACTCCATCCTGGCCATGCTCTCCGAGGCACCGGACCGGCGGCTGCGGATGACCGACCTCGCCGAGACCCTGAAGATCACCCGCAGCCGGCTGACGTACGGCGTGACCCGGCTGGCGAACGACGGCCTGGTACGCCGGGAGGGCTGCCCCAGCGACAAGCGCGGCCAGGTCGCGGTGCTCACGGACGAGGGCATGGCCGTCCTGGAGCGGGCGGCGCCCGGCCATGTGGAGCAGGTCCGGGCGGCGCTCTTCGACCATCTGACCCCGGAGCAGGTCGGACAGCTGGAGGAGATCTCCGCGAGCATCACGCGGGGCATCCAGGGCGAGAATCCCGGGGCCTGCGGGGAAGATCTGCCGTGGCGGCGACGTTCCTCCTGAGGCCGGCGTCACGAGCCGTGCGACACGGGATCGACCAAAAAGCGTTGCTTGAACTTTAAAGCACCGTGTACTGTCTCTCCCCGAGGTAGTGCTTCAAATCTGAAGCACTACCCCACACCCAGCACCACACCTGGCACCACACCCGCTGGACCGGAGAGACAACATGCGCGATTTCCCCACCGCCACGGTGCGCACCCGCGTCACTGTGCCCCTGCGTTTCGGCGACGGCTACTCGGTCGACGCGGACCTCGTCACCTTCCACGGCCTGGCCGACGAGAAGGAACACCTCGCCGTCGTCCTCGGCAAGCCCGCCGCGAACCCGCTGGTGCGACTGCACTCCGAGTGCCTGACCGGCGATGTCTTCGGCTCGGCCCGCTGCGACTGCGGCCCGCAGCTGCGCGAGGCGGTGGAGCAGATCGCGGAGCGGGGCGGCGTACTGCTGTACCTCCGCCAGGAGGGCCGCGGCATCGGCCTCTACAACAAGCTCGACGCGTACGCCCTCCAGGACCAGGGCCTCGACACCTACGCCGCCAACGCCGCCCTCGGCCTGCCCGAGGACGGCCGCGACTACACGGCCGCCGCGCAGATGCTCCAGGCCCTCGGCATCGACTCCCTGGACCTGCTCTCCAACAACCCCGACAAGGCCGACCAGCTGCGCGACCTCGGCATCACGGTCTCCCACCGCGTCCCGACGGGCGTCTTCACCACGGCCCACAACGTCCGCTACCTGCGCGCCAAGGTCCTCCAGACCCAGCACACCCTGCCCCTGCCGGAGCTCACGGCGGGCTGACACCCTCCTCACCGGCCATCCGCCGAAGCCGCCTGGCCTCCGCCACCAGCCGGGGCACGGCGTCCCTCGCCATCGCGATGAACGCCGCGTTCTCGTCCCAGCGTTCGTCCGCGCAGTCGACGTAACGCGGCTGCTGCACCAGCGTCGCCGCGACGATCTCACCGTGGTCGAACGCCGGCCACCGCTCACCCCGCCCGGTGTCCTCGACCGTGCTGACCGCCACGAGATTCATGGCGTGGTCGTCGTCCAGGCTCCGCACGAACCACGGTCCGGGCGTGGCCGCCGCGCACAGCTCGTCGATCGCGTCGAGGTCGAACCCGTCATCCGCCATGTCCGCCATGTCCGCCATCCCGTGCCCCCATTGACCGATCCGATGTCCCGGTCAAGGATCGTTGAACAGGGCCGGCGGTCCGGCGGTTTTCTCGCGGCGGGAGAAACAGTCAGTGGAGTCAACGGCGCAGTCCTCCAGAGCCATCGCCCTGCTGCGCGAGCTGGGCGCGGCGGACATCGAGCACCCGGGCGGCACCCTGCTCGCACACCTGGTGCGCGTACGGGACCGGCTGGCCCGCTGGGAAGCCCGCCCCGCGCTCCAACTCGCGGGCCTGTGCCACGCGTTCTACGGCACCGACGGCTTCGCCACCGCCCTCCTGCCGACCGACCGCCGCGCCGAACTGACCGCCGTCATCGGCCCCGAGGCCGAGTCCCTGGTCCACTTCTACGCGAGCTGCGACCGCACGGCCTCCTACCCGGCCCTCGCGGACCCCTCCGGCGCCTTCCACGACCGCTTCACGGGCACCGTCTCGACACCCGCCGTCCAGCAGCGCCGCGACTTCGCGGAACTCACCGCCGCCAACGAACTGGACCTCGTGGACGAGAACCCCGAATGGCGCAAGCAGTGGGGCGCGGACCTCCTGGACCTCTTCACCGGCTTCCGGCCACTGCTCAGCGCGCACGCGTGGCGCGACTGCGAGGACATTCTGGCCGCCTCCTGACCACACCGCGGCCGCCCCACTGAGCAGCACACTGACCAGCCAACTGACCAGCCCCTGACTCGCCGCACCACCTTCGCTCGCCGCCCGCGCTCGCCAAGATCGACATTTCCCCTGTTTCTCGCCCTAGGGAGTAGAGGGCCGTGTTTCCGCCACGGCTCCGGAACCTGAGGAGAACAGCACATGCACAGCGGCATCGACTCAGCTGCTGCGGATCGGCCCGCCGCACACGACGAGGAGGAGCGGCAGCTGGTGGCCGAGCTGCTCCGCCTGCGTCTGCGCCTGGACGAACTCGCGGCCAGCCAGGTCGTCTCCGCGAGCCGGCGGCTCGCTCTGGAGATGGCACCCGTCCTCGAACCCGTCTGGGGCCTCGTCGCCGACCGGCGCAAGGGCGTGGGCTTCCTCATGCAGTACGGGACCGCCGATCCGGCCGAGCACGCTGTCCGCGGCAACGCCGCCGTCGCCGAAGCGGCCGTACAGACGTATCAGCGGCCGCGACTGCTCGGCGCGGAGGGCAGCCAGGTGTGGGCGGCTCTGGCGCGGCCGGGCGACACGCTGCTCGCCCACGTCCGCGAGCCGCTGAGCCTCGGCGTGCGGCCGGGCGCCGGCGACACCGGTGCGGAGGCGCGCTCCACCCTGTCGCTCCAGGTGGACGTCCGTCCTGTGCTGCCCGGCACACTCCACGGAAGCTGGGAGCGCGAAGCCTCGATCGTCCCGGCGCTGCGTGCCGTGCTGCGGCGCTGGTGCGATCTGGCCCGCCACAGCAGTGCCGACAGCAGCGCGGGGGAGGTCGCGCGGCTGACGCTGGCGGCGGCCCTGCTGGCCCGTGGCGCCGCTCTGGACGGGGACACCGCGACCGTACGGTGGTTCGTCAAGCGCTGGCTGGGGCTGAACGCCACCGGCACGCGCGTCGACGGGACGATAGCCGCGCTGCTGGAGGACGGCTGGACCCGCCGCACCGTGGACGCCGAGTTCTCCGCCGTCCAGGACTCGGTCGCGGACGTGCGCATCGAGTCCCTCTACCAGCACCGGCTGCACCGGCCCGTGTGGGAGACCGAGCTGCGCGGAGCACCCGTGGCCCTGCTGTCCGATCTCGCGTCGGCGCGCGAGGGGGAGCAGTTCGACCTCGCCTCCGGCGAAGCCGAGGACGACGTGACCGCCATCGTCAGCCGAACCCTGATGACTGAGCAGATGCACTCCGTGCTCGACACCCTCACCGAGCGCGAGGCGAAGCTGGTCCTGGGGCTCTTCGAGGGCGAGCGGACACAGGCCCAGCTCCGGGCGGAGCTGGGTATCACCCGGTACCGGTTCGAGAAGATCCGCCGCGATGCCATGCGCAGGCTGCGGCATCCGTCCCGAGCGCAGGTGCTCCGTGACTACCTCGACTGACCACCGGACCCCGGCGGCCCCGGACCCCACTCCTGGCCCCGTCCCCGACCCCGACGCCGACCGGGGCTGGATCCGGGTCCGGTTCCCCCGCGGCACGCGCTGCGTCACCCTGCTGGGGACCGGAAGCCTGACCGTCGCGATCACCCACGGAGACGTGGCGCAGGACCCCATGCGCCTGTGGGCGCTCGTCGCACTCAACATCGCGACCATGGCGTACGACCTCACCGACCGCTGGCTGCAACATCGACCGGCCGGGAGGCCCTAGGCCGACAGGGCAGGGCCTGGAACCAGGACGGACGCCGAACGCCCCGAACCACCGCGGTGGTTCGGAACGCTCCTGCGGTCAACCACCAGGTGCCGTCGGCGCGGCGCGTCCTTGGTCCATCACGACCGCCCGCCGAACTGCCAGTTGTGGACCTCGATGTCGGCATACCGGTCCGGGCTCAGGACGGCGCGTGCCGTGTCCGTGTCCGGGGCCCGGACCAGCACCGCCGTGCCCAGCCAGGTGGCGCCGTCGTCGGACAGCAGTGGCCCGTACGCGATCAGCTCGTCACGGTCGGGCGGCACGACGAGGTCGACGGCGTGCTCCGAGCCGAGGCCGAGCACCAGATACCGGTTGCCACCGGTCCGGCCACCAGGGAAATCCCACATGGTGCGCCCCAGCATGTTGCGCCACCGGCGCAGCAGCACGTCCCGGTACACGCCGGCCTGATAGTTGGGCTCGTCGAAGGCGAACGCGCGGGCGGCAGCGGGATCCGGCAGGTCGACGATGTGCACACTGCCGGTGGCCGTGTCGCCGTCGTCGGCGATGGTCGGGCCGCGAGCGATCATCTCCGCCGCGTACCGGTCCATGTACGACCAGTGCTCTTCCAGCAGCTTGTCGCGCAACGTGCCCGAGCCGGGCCTATCGCGGTGGTAGCAGAGGAACTCCATGCGCAGAGACTCTCCCCAACTCGGCAGCATCGCAACGGGATTTGGCAACGATGACCGCACACTCTTGGCGCGGTTTCTAGTCGCCGTCGCCGCTGGTCCGGTTCGGGCTCCGGCGCCGCTTCTTCTCGGAGCTACGCAGCAGTTCCCCCGCGGTGAGCGTCACGGTCGCCACGACACGGACCCAGCGGGGCCCGCCGCGCTGGGCCCACACCACACATACGCACCCGCCGACGGCGAGCGCCAAGATGCCGAGCAGCACCAGAACGGCCATGTTCCCCACCCCTGATTCGTACGGTCCTTCCTGGCGATCCTCTCAGGCCCGGAGGTCTGAGCAGAGAACGGGCGGCAACGGTCTCCAGACGCCCAAAAACACCGAAGCCCCAGCTCAGACGTGCTCTGAGCTGGGGCTTCCCGGTAGACCCTGTGGGACTCGAACCCACAACCAATGGATTAAAAGTCCACTGCTCTGCCAATTGAGCTAAGGGTCCACGCACCGGCCGACGCCGATGCGCCGCACCGGCCCGTGCCGATGCATCCCCGAGCATAGCCGGACGAGGCCGGGACTCCGATCGGGTATCGGCGACCCGGCCACGCCAAAAGCGCGCAAGGTTACGGATCGACCGGTTCGGGCGCGCCCTTGCGGGCCGCCTCGCGGGCGATCGTGCGGTGGTGGTCGGGGTTGAGGAACCAGTGGCGGGCCGAGGCCAGCCACCAGGTCGCCGCGAAGCCGAGGACGACGAGGACGGCGATCGGGGCGTAGTTGAAGGTCTCCCAGGTGACCGGCGAGACCTGGGGCAGCATGAACAGGACCGTGATGACGGCCACCCAGGCGACGGCGACCACGCCCACGGGACGGGACCAGCGGCCCAGGTGCCAGGGCCCGCGCTCGAAGGCGTCGCCCTTGCGCACCCGCAGCAGCGTCGGGATGACGTACGCGACGTAGAGCCCGATGACCGCGATCGAGGTCACGGCGGCGTAGGCCGCGTAGTTGATCAGGTACGGGAGGCCGAGGACGAGTGCGGACAGCGCCGCCAGCCATACGGCCGCGACCGGTGTCCGGGTGCGCGGGCTGACCGTGTGCCAGAGGTGCGAGAAGGGCAGTGCGCCGTCGCGCGAAAAGGCGTAGATCATGCGGCTGTTGGCGGTGACCGATGCCATCCCGCAGAAGAGCTGTGCGCCGATGACGACCAGGAGGAGGAGCTTCCCGGCCGTGGCGCCCAGCGCGTCGAGCAGGATCTGGGCCGGGGGCGCGCCCGTCGCCGAGCCCAGCTCCTTGTCGTACGACTGGATGGCGAAGGTGAAGCCGAGGAGCAGTACGAAGCCGGCGATCCACGACGTCCAGATGGACTGCACGATGCCCTTCGGGCCGGCCGTGGCGGCGTCGTGGGTCTCCTCCGTCATATGGGCGGAGGCGTCGTATCCGGTGAACGTGTACTGGGCCATCAGCAGACCGATGAGGACGACGTACACGCCGCTGCCCCAGCCCGTTTTGTTGACGAACTCCGTGAACACGAAGGACGCCGACTGGTGGTGGTCCGGTACGAAGGCGAGCGCGCCCACGATGACCCCGACGCCCACCACGTGCCACCACACGCTGATGCTGTTGAGGAGGGCGACGATCCGGACGCCGAAGGTGTTCAGGAGGCCGTGCAGGACCAGGATCCCGGCGAAGAGGAGGACCGTGCGGCCCGGTGTCACCTTGAAGTCGAACTGGAGGTTCAGATAGGCGCCCAGGAAGGACGCGGCGCCGAAGTCGATGCCGGCGGTCACCGCGATCTGGCCGAGGACGTTGAACCAGCCCGTGAACCAGGCCCAGGCGGCCGCGCTGCGGGGCGGGGCGAGCCGGTGCGCCCAGAAGTACAGCCCGGCCGAGGTCGGATAGGCCGAACAGATCTCGGCCATGGACAGCCCCACGAACAGCGTCATCAGTCCGACCGCGACCCAGCCCCAGGTGATCACGGCGGGGCCGCCGGTGTTCATGCCGAACAGATACAGCGTCAGACACCCCGACAGGACCGAGATGATCGTGAAGGAGACCGCGTAGTTGGAGAACGCCGACATGCGGCGGGCGAGAACCTGCGTATAGCCGAGCTGGGCAAGCCGTTCTTCGTCCGACAGCCCACTCGCTATGGCGTCATCTGTCATGCCCCCAGCGATTCCCTTGCCAGGGGCACGACATGCGCCAATTCAGGAAGCGGTGTGGCCTAAAAAAGGCCCTTGTAACTCTGCCAGCCGGTGGCGATCTTCACCCGCGAGCCGAACGATCCGTTCCCCTTGCCGTCGTTGCGGTAGAGGTTGCCGGAGGTGTCCCGCACGACCAGGTCGTTCTTCCCGTCGCCGGTGATGTCGCCGACGCCGACGATCGCGTTGTACGAGCCGCCCCAGTCGGAGAAGAGCTTCACGCGGTCCTTGAGCGTGCCGTCACCCCGGCCGTCGTAGCGGTAGAGCGTGCCGTCCTTGGCTCGCGCCAGGACGTCCCCGTAACCGTCGCCGTTGAGGTCCCCGGCGCCCACGATCTTCGTGTAGCCCGTCCACGCCGAGCGGATCTTCACGCCCGCCTTCAGCTTGCCCGCGCCGTCATTGGCGAACAGGTAGAGGTCGCCGGTGGACGCCTTGCGTGCCAGCAGGTCGGTGCGGCCGTCGCCGGTGAGGTCGCCGGGCGCGGTGAGCACGTTGTACGCGTTCCAGCCGGTGCCGAGTGAGGTGTGGCTGCTGGACGGGGCGTAGGCGCCGCTGCCGCACTTGCCCGCGTACCGGCGCAGTTCGCCTCCCGGCATCCGGACGAGCAGCTCGGCGCACCGGTCGCTGCCCATGTCGCCGAACGGGACGCCGAGCGTCCCGGCGGGCCAGCCGGACTCGGACTGCTTCCAGTCGAAGGTGCCCTTGCCCTTGGTGTAGTGGAGGGTGAGGCCGCCCGAGGAGTTGAGGGTGACCAGTTCGCCGTAGCTGTAGCCGCCCTGGTCGTGGTGGCCCTGGAGGCCGCCGGTGAGCGCGAACTTCCCGCTCGTGGTGAACGTACCGGAGCCCTCGGCGGCGGTGGCCGTCAGCGTCCAGGTCTTGGGACCGTTGTACGCGTAGGCGCCCGAGTCCGTCTTCCCGTCCCAGGAGAGGTCGATCGACGTACCGCTGCCCTTGATGGTGCGGTCGGTGCGGCCCTGGGCGTCCTTCACCGTGAAGGTCCAGTCGGCGGGCTTGTTCAGCTGCCAGAAGCTGTCCCAGGTGAGGCTGCCCGAGACGCCGGCCCTGACGTCCACGAGTCCGCCGTCCACGTCCGACTCGATCTTCGCGAGCGACTGGGTGGGCACCCCGCTCGGCACGATCCGGATCGCCTTGTCCTGGTCGACGTACGCGATGTCGCCGCCGAACTTGTCCACCGTCCAGGTAAGACGCCGCTGGTCGGCCGTGTTCCCGGCCGGCAGGTCGGCGACCGCTCTGGCGGGCGCGGCCGTTCCGCCGTGGTAGTCCGTCAGCATCAGCTTCCCGGCGCCGCGGTCGTGCTGGACGAGGTAGCCGTCGCCGACCAGCGCGGGGCCGGAGGGGACCGTGACGGTCTTCTTCGTCGTACGGTCGTAGACGCCCGCGGCGCCGGCCGGGCCGCAGTTCCAGTAGATCCAGCGGCCCACGACCTGGAGCTCCTTGACCGTGCAGGGCGCACCGGTGGCCACGGTCCCGACCGTCTTCTTCTGCTCCAGGTCGTACGCGGTGACGGTCCCGTTGCCCGAGCCGGGCGTCCACAGCAGCGAGCCCCACACGGAGGCGGCGGTGACGGAACGGGTGAGCCGTACGTCCTCGGAGCGGTAGGGGCTCACGGCGTCGACGTACTGCTTGCCGGTCGAGGTGGCCTCGTAGACGAAGTAGCGGCCGGTGGCATCCACGAAGCGGCCACCCGTCACCGCCGGTTCGTCGACCGAGTGCAAACTGTCCCTGGTCAGCCAGATCTGCGCGCGCTGCTTGCCGTACTCGTCGACCGCGAAGTATCCGACATGCTGATTGCCGGTGGACCGCATCGGTACGCACGTTCCGGCGTCGCACGGCACCCTCTGCACATGGCTGCCGTCCGCGAAGACGTCGGCGAAGCCGCGGTCCGTCTTCTCCAGTACGTCGGCGCCGTCGGGCGAGATCTGACGGCCGATCACCCACTGGTAGCCGCTCGGGGTGTTCTCCACGGTGGTCAGAAAGCCGCCCGCGTAGTCGATGCCCCACACGCCGTCCGTCTGGACGGGCGTCGGCGTGACGTCCGCCGCCGCCGGAACCGCGGTGGTCAGCGAACCGGCGCCCAAGGCTGCCAGGCCCACCAGAGTGAGGGCGATCCGGCCGCGCCGGGTCGCCGAAGAGCGTGCGCGCACGCGCCGAGTCAAGGGTCCCTCCCCAGGGAAACGAGAACGGCATGGCGGCTGGAGACAGATCCTCCCCGCACCCTGTGCGCAGCCGCGCCGAAACCCCCTCGGCCGCGCTCCCACCATGCAAGTCGCTGGATGCTAACAGCGGTTACACAGGTGGCGAAAGGGAAAAGAGAGCGGTTGCAGCGCCCCCGGAAACGCCCGAGGGCCCGTACGACCGAAGTCGTACGGGCCCTCGAAAGCCGATCCGCGTCGGCGGCGACAGTCAGCTGTTGCGATCAGCTGCTGCCGTCAGCCTCTGCGGTCAGCCGTTGCGCTTCCAGCGCGGCTTGTCGTCACGGCGGCCGAAGGAACCGGTGCCGGTACCCGTGCCCGTGCCGCGGTGGTCGTCGCGACGGCCCTGCGGGCGGTCGTGGCCGGAGCGGAAGCTGCCGCCCGCGGGACGGTCGCCCTGACGGTCACGGTTGAAGGGACGGTCGCTGCCACGGTGGCCGCCGCGCTCGTCACGACGCTCGAAAGAACGGCCGCCACGGTCGTCACGGTTGAAGCCGCCACCACGGTTGTCGTCACGACGCTCGAAAGAACGGCCGCCACGGTCATCGCGGTTGAAGCCGCCACCACGGTTGTCGTCACGACGCTCGAAAGAACGGCCGCCACGGTCATCGCGGTTGAAACCGCCACCACGGTTGTCGTCACGACGGAAGCCGCCACCACGGTTGTCGCGGTTGAAGCCACCGCCGCGGTTGTCGTCACGACGCTCGAAAGAACGGCCGCCACGGTCATCGCGGTTGAAACCGCCACCACGGTTGTCGTCACGACGGAAACCACCACGATCGCCGCCACGGTCGTCACGACGGCCGCCGCGGTCGTCGCGGTTGAAGCCGCCACCACGGTTGTCGTCACGGCGGAAGCCGCCACGGTCGTTGTCACGACGCTCGTAGTTGCCCCGCTCGTCGCGGCGCTGACGCGGCTCGTACGCGGGACGCTCGGCCGGCTCGGCGGCGACGGCCTCGGCGGCCGGGGCCTCGACGACGGCCTGCTCGGCGGCGGCCTCGGCGGCAGCGGCGACGGCCACCTCCGGGTCGTCGCCCCGCTCACGCGCGGCACGGGCGACCAGGCGGTCGGCCTCCCCACGCAGCTCGACCGCACGACGCTGCGCGCGCTCCAGCTCCTTCGTGAGCTGCGAGACCTCGCGCTCGGCCTGCTGCGCGGCGTCGCCCGCCGACTGGGCCTGGACCTCGGTCATCGAACGGGCGCCGGTGATCTCGGCGACCTCGGGCTCGAAGGCCGTACCGGAGTTGATGATGTGACGCGCGGCGTCGACGCCCGCGTCCTCCATCAGCCGGAAGATCTGACGACGCTGGTGCGGCAGGGACAGCGACACGACGGTGCCGGAGCGGCCCGCGCGAGCGGTACGGCCGGAGCGGTGCAGGTAGTCCTTGTGGTCGCCGGCCGGGTCCACGTTCAGGACCAGGTCGATCCCGTCGACGTGGATACCGCGGGCGGCGACGTCGGTCGCGACGAGCGCGTTGACGTAACCGTCCTTGAAGTCGGCCAGCGTCCGGGTGCGGGCGCCCTGCGTCATGCCGCCGTGCAGCGCGTCGGCCTTCACACCGGCGTCACGCAGCTGCTCGGCGATGCGGTCGGCGCCCAGCTGGGTGCGGACGAAGATGATCGTGCGGCCCTTGCGGGAGGCGATCGCGGCGGTGACCGGCGCCTTGTCCTTGGGCTTCACGATGAGGATGTGGTGCGACATGGTCGTGACGTTGCCCTGGGCGCTGTCGACCTCGTGCGTGACCGGGTTGGTCAGGTAGCGCTTGACCAGCGTGGAGATCTCGTTCTCCATCGTGGCCGAGAACAGCATGCGCTGGCCGCCGGCGGGCACCTGGTCGAGCAGTTCCGTGACCTCGGGCAGGAAGCCCAGGTCGGACATCTGGTCGGCCTCGTCGAGGACGGCGATCTGGGTGTTCTCCAGCGAGCAGGCGCCGCGGTTGATGATGTCGCGCAGACGGCCCGGGGTGGCGACGAGGATGTCGACGCCGCGCTCCAGGGCGTAGATCTGGTTGCCCATCGACGTACCGCCGCAGACGACCTTCATCTTCAGGCCGAGGACGTCGCCGTACGGCTGGAGGGCGTCCGCGACCTGCATCGCGAGCTCACGGGTCGGCGTGAGGATGACGCCGCGGGGCTTCTTCTTGTCGGTGTGGCCGCCGGCCAGCTGGGCGAGCAGCGGCAGACCGAAGGAGAGGGTCTTGCCGGAGCCGGTGCGACCGCGGCCGAGGATGTCCTTGCCGGCCAGGGCGTCCGGGATGGTCGCCGCCTGGATCGGGAAGGGGGTGGTCACGCCGTTCTGTGCGAGCTTGCGGACGACACCCTCGGGGAGACCGAGAGTGGCGAAGGTGACCTCGGGAGCGGACTCGACGGTCTCGACGGTCTCAACGACCTCGATGACGCTGTCGGTGTTGTCGTTCTCGTTGTTCTCGGGCACGACGACGTGATCAGTACTGGAAACAGACATGCGAAATGCGAACCTTCCGGAGTTCTTCGGCACGCGCCCAAACTCCGTGAAGTCGCAATCGACCGCCTCTATGCGGTCCGGCCACGGCAAGGGAGAGTACGCGCCACGCGACGCTCTCTGCATTGGCGCCGGGCAATTGGGATCAAACGATCTACTACCATACGCACCCTCCACCCCTGAAGGCAAACTGACCCTCAAAGGGGCAGGTCAGGCACGTACGGGAGGGGTAACGCCTGCTGGGGTCGAGCGTATTCCCCGGGGCCCTCGGTCCTTCCCCGCCGCCCGCCTACGCCGGTTCGCCCGCCTGCGGTGCCGGCTCCCGCTCCACCAGCTGCGTCGACTGCTGCTCATGCGCGGACGACGACGGCTCCGCCGTGGCCGGATCGGACGCCGGGGGTGACGACACGGGCGGCGGCGGGGGCGACGGCTCCGTCGACGGGGGCGTGGCACTCGGCTCCCCCTGCGGCGGCGCGGAGGTCTGCGTGCCCCCCTTCCCGCCCTTGCCCGGAGCCTTGGCGGACGGCTTCACGCCCCCGGACGCCGACGCCGACGCGGACGCCTCCCCGGACGCGGACTCCCCCGGCTCGGCCGAGGCGCCGGCACCCTTCGCCCCCTTGCCCCCATGGAACCCGACACCGCCCCCGCTCACCGCGGACCCGCCGTCGGGCGCCTCGCCGCCCCGCTGCCCCGCCGAGTGCGAGGGCCCGGGCCGCCCCCCGTCGTCACCCACGCTCATACAACCGGCGGCAGCGGCGACGACCATGACCGCGGCGGCAAGACGGACGGGTACGTACAAGGCGCGCACGGGCAGCCACCTCCGAGGGCAGGACGGGGAGTCCCCCTGCCCAACTCCCGCCGCCCACAAGAAGACACGCGCCCCACAGCCCCACGGAGCGAAACGGGCGAACGTCAGCCGTACCCGAGCGCGTGCAGCCGGGCGTCGTCGATTCCGAAGTGATGGGCGACCTCGTGCACCACGGTCACTTCGGTCTCGGCGACGACGTCCTCCCTCGTCTCGCACATCCGCAACGTCGGCCCCCGGTAGATCGTGATCCGGTCGGGCAGCACCCCCGCGTACCACTCCCCACGGTCCGTCAGCGGAGTCCCCTCGTAGAGCCCGAGCAGCTCGGGGTCTTCGGCGGGCGGCTCGTCCTCGACGAACACCGCCACGTTGTCCATCAGCCGCGTCAGCTCCGGCGGGATCCGGTCCAGCGCCTCGGCGACCAGTTCCTCGAACTCCTCGCGCGTCATCTCCAGCACACGGCCATTGTCCGGCACGACGCCTCCGAACGAGAGTCGGCGACAACGCCGTACGAGCGTCACGACGCCCCGCAGGACGGGTACGGGTCGCACCGGGGGCGCACGTCCGCCGGGGCCCGCACCGCATACCCGCCCGCACACTTGGGCATACGGGACCAATGGCCCGCGTCCCCGCTGCCGTCCCCGCTGTAGTCACCGCCGCCGCTCACCGCATACGCGACCGCGCCCGTACGGCGTCCCGCGCCCTGGCCCGCCACTACCGCGCCCGCCGCCCGCTCCCGGCGGTCGAGCTCGTCCCCCAGCCGCACCCGTACGTCCGCGCCCTCGGCCTGGTCTGCATCGTGATCCTCGGCGCCTGGCTGGGGCTGCTGATCGTGGGGAACGTACGCGTCCCGGTCGGCCCCATGAACACCACCATGACCCTGCGCCCCTCCCTCACCGGCGGTACGAAGATCAACGTCTCCCCGCTCGGCGCGCTGGAGCTGCGCAGCCACGAGGCCCCGCTGCGCCTGGACGTGTCCGTCGACCAGCTCGACCCGGAGCGCTCGCAGGCCCTGGTCGACCACCCGGAGCGGCTGTCCGGCCTCCAGGACGAGGTCGCGCGGGACGTCGAACACGGCACCCTCGACCTGGCCGTACGGTCCTGCGTCGCGGTCGTCTCCGGCGCCACCGCGCTCGGCCTCGCGGTCTACCGCCGCCCGCGCCGCGCCCTCGCCGCGGGCGGCCTGGCCCTGACCCTGCTGGCCGCGTCCGGAGCGACCGCCTTCGCCACCTGGAACCCCAAGTCGGTCCTGGAACCGAGATTCTCCGGACTGCTGAGCAGCGCCCCCTCGCTGGTGGGCAACGCGCGCAGCATCGTCAGCGAATTCGACGTCTACCAAAAGGAGTTGGCGCGCCTGGTGACGAACGTGACGAAGCTGTACGACGTCACGTCCACGCTCCCGGCGTACGAACCCGACCCGACCACGATCCGGGTCCTGCACGTCTCGGACATCCACCTCAACCCGGCGAGCTGGAAGATCATCGCGTCGCTCGTGGACCAGTACGCCATCAACGTGATCGTCGACTCCGGCGACACGATGGACCACGGCACGGCGGCCGAGAACGGCTTCCTGGACCCCGTCGCGGACCTCGGAGCCCCGTACGTCTGGGTCCGCGGCAACCACGACTCCCCGCTCACCCAGCGCTACCTGGAGCACATGAAGAACGTGCACGTCCTGGACGACGGCCGGGCGGCCACGGTCGCGGGCCTGCGCTTCGCCGGCATCGGTGACCCGCAGTTCACCCCCGACCGCGCGGTGGCCCCCGGCGGCAACACGGCGGAGGAGCTGGCGGGCGACCGGCTCGCCTCCTCGCTGCGCGACCAGACGGCGGCGGGCACCCCGGCCGACGTCGCCGTCGTCCACGAACCGTCGGCCGCGCGCCGGACGGACGGCGCGGTGCCGATGGTGCTGGCGGGCCACCTCCACCACGAGGGCATGGAGGTCATGAAGAACGGCACGCGGCTGCGCATCGAGGGCTCGACGGGCGGCAGCGGCCTGCGCGCCGTCGAGGGCACGTACCCGGACCCGATCGAGGCGTCGGTCCTCTACTTCGACCGCGACACCCGCCGCCTCCAGGCCTGGGACGAGATCAAACTGGGTGGCCTGGGCCTGACAACGGCCGAGGTCAGCCGCCACCTCCCGAGAGAGAACCAGCCCGGGGCGACCCCCTCTCCGAGCCCCGCGTCGAGCACGCCGCCGGGGACCCCGTAAACCGTTTTGGCGATACCTCCCGCCATCCCATATGCTTCTCACGTCCCCGACGCGCTGAGAAGCGCCCAGGCGGGCCGATAGCCCTCATCGTCTAGCGGCCTAGGACGCCGCCCTTTCAAGGCGGTAGCACGGGTTCGAATCCCGTTGGGGGCACGCAACACTGTGTGCGACACTAGCTTCGCTTGTTCGCACACAACAGCTTGGTCCTGTGGAGCAGTTTGGAGTGCTCGCCACCCTGTCAAGGTGGAGGCCGCGGGTTCAAATCCCGTCAGGACCGCTGAGGTTTCCTCGGAAACCTCGTGGCTGGGTAGCTCAGTTGGTACGAGCGATCGCCTGAAAAGCGATAGGTCGCCGGTTCGACCCCGGCCCCAGCCACCACCCAAGGGCCCTGTCCAAACGGACGGGGCCCTTGATCGTTTACCCGGCCGGGCCCGGACTCGTACGCCTGCCGCCGATCAAGAATCCAGATCAAGCACCCGCCACAGCCCGCCACCCTGTCGAGGTGGAGGCCGCGCCCGCGGCGCAGCCGCAATCGGGCACAGCAAATCCCGTCAGGACCGCTGAGGTTTCCTCGGAAGCCTCGTGGCTGGGTAGCTCAGTTGGTACGAGCGATCGCCTGAAAAGCGATAGGTCGCCGGTTCGACCCCGGCCCCAGCCACCACCCAAAGGCCCCGTCCATCAGGACGGGGCCTTTGTCGTGCCCGGAGCGGAGCGAGCCGACTTGGCATGCCCCGGGCACAGCGCTACGTTCTGGCTTCCGACTCGGTGTTACGGGGTGTGGGGGAAGCAATGGTGTTGCGCGATCGCGAATCGAAGCCGATGCGCGAGCTCGATCTGGAGCGGTACCGGGCCCGGTACGGGCTGCAGGCGGTTCTCCTCAGCAACCTCGCGATCGCCGGCGTCGCGATCTTCGGCGTATGGCGTCTCGACGGCGACAAGTCGGTGATCATCGGCGTCCTCACCGCGGCCTTCACGGCGGTCAGCACCATGACCACGGCCTACCTGGGCATCAAGGCCGTCTCCAACACCGCCAAGGCGATGGCCCAGGCCGACTCCACCCGCCGCGACCAGTCACCACAGCCCGCCACGCCCCAGACCCCCACACCCCCGGCCCCCCGCAACGGCTGACCGCACACCCGCCCCCCGAGCAGGACCAGCCACGTACGACGGCCGCATACATCCCCACGCACGGCCGGCCAGACACGGCGCCGGCACGGACGCCCCACGCACGGTCAGCCGCTGACGGCGCCGAGGGGCCGGGTCGGAGGTGTCCGCCCGCAGCGGCTGGCGCGTCACCGCCGTCCCCTTGAAACGCGACCGATTCCGCGCCCGACCGAGGACGGATACCTCCGACCCGGCCCCGCCCCACACCCCACCCCAGGCGCCCCACCCACGGCGCCCCACGCGCCCCGCCCAAGGCCCCACGCAAAAGCGTTCGCCAGGAATTTCGCCGAGGTGAGATCCTGGACCGCGTATGTCTACGCATCCCGCCCCCGCCCTCGGCGATCTCGCCCCCCGTCTGGCCGAGCTGTCCCTGCGCGACGCGCACCGGCTCGGGCGCAGGCTCGAAGGCGCGCGCAAGATCCGCAAGCCCGAGGCCCGCTCCGCCGTGCTTGCCGAGATCGAGGCGGAGGTCGCCAAGGTCGAGGTCCGTATGGCCGAGCGCCGCACGCGCGTGCCCGCCGTCACGTACCCCGAGCAGCTCCCCGTCAGCCAGAAGAAGGACGTGATCGCGGACGCCATCCGTGATCACCAGGTCGTCATCGTCGCCGGTGAGACCGGGTCCGGAAAGACGACCCAGATCCCCAAGATCTGTCTCGAACTGGGCCGCGGCGTCCGCGGCATGATCGGCCACACCCAGCCCCGCCGCATCGCCGCCCGCACCGTCGCCGAGCGCGTCGCCGAGGAGCTGGACACCCCGCTCGGTGAGGCCGTCGGCTGGAAGGTCCGCTTCACCGACCAGGTGAACCCGGACGGCACCTTCGTCAAGCTCATGACGGACGGCATCCTGCTCGCCGAGATCCAGACGGACCGCGAGCTGCGCGCGTACGACACGATCATCATCGACGAGGCCCACGAGCGCTCCCTCAACATCGACTTCCTGCTGGGCTACCTCGCCCAGCTGCTGCCCAAGCGCCCGGATCTCAAGGTCGTCATCACCTCCGCGACCATCGACCCCGAGCGCTTCTCCCGGCACTTCGGCGACGCCCCGATCGTCGAGGTCAGCGGCCGCACCTACCCCGTGGAGGTCCGCTACCGCCCCCTCCTCGAAGAGGAGGGCGACGACGCCGACCGCGACCAGATCACCGCGATCACGGACGCGGTCGAGGAGCTCCAGGCCGAGGGCAAGGGCGACATCCTCGTCTTCCTCTCCGGCGAACGCGAGATCCGCGACACGGCCGACGCCCTCACCAAGAAGAACTACCGCTTCACCGAGGTACTCCCCCTCTACGCCCGCCTCTCGCACGCCGAGCAGCACCGCGTGTTCCAGCAGCACACGGGCCGCAGGATCGTTCTCGCGACCAACGTCGCCGAGACCTCGCTCACCGTCCCGGGCATCAAGTACGTCATCGACCCGGGCACCGCCCGTATCTCCCGCTACAGCCACCGCACCAAGGTCCAGCGCCTCCCCATCGAGGCGATCTCGCAGGCCAGCGCCAACCAGCGCAAGGGCCGCTGCGGCCGTACGTCCGACGGCATCTGCATCCGCCTGTACTCCGAGGACGACTTCAACGCCCGCCCGGAGTTCACGGACGCGGAAATCCTCCGTACGAATCTCGCCTCGGTCATCCTCCAGATGACGGCGGCCGGCCTGGGCGACATCGAGAAGTTCCCCTTCATCGACCCGCCCGACCACCGCAACATCCGCGACGGCGTCCAGCTCCTCCAGGAGCTGAACGCGCTGGACCCGTCCGAGAAGGACGCACGCAAGCGCCTCACCCAGACCGGCCGCAAGCTCGCCCAGCTCCCCGTCGACCCCCGGCTGGCCCGCATGGTCCTGGAGGCCGACAAGAACGGCTGCGTGCGCGAGGTCATGGTGATCGCGGCCGCGCTCTCCATCCAGGACCCGCGCGAGCGCCCGTCCGACAAGCAGACGCAGGCCGACCAGCAGCACGCCCGCTTCAAGGACGAGACGAGCGACTTCCTCGCCTTCCTGAACCTGTGGCGGTACGTCCGCGAACAGCAGAAGGAGCGCGGCTCGTCCGCCTTCCGCCGTATGTGCAAGCAGGAGTACCTGAACTTCCTGCGCATCCGCGAGTGGCAGGACATCTACACCCAGCTGCGCACGGTCGCCAAGCAGATGGGCATCCACCTCAACGAGGACGACGCGCCGGACCAGAGCGTCCATGTCTCCCTCCTGGCCGGCCTGCTCTCCCACGTCGGCATGAAGGACGTGAAGGAGTCCGCAGGAGAGGGCGGGAGAAGCACGGCGAAGAACGACTACCTGGGCGCCCGCAGCGCCAAGTTCGCGATCTTCCCGGGGTCGGCGCTCTTCAAGAAGCCCCCACGCTTCGTGATGTCCGCGGAGCTCGTCGAGACCTCCCGCCTCTGGGCCCGCGTCAACGCCAGGATCGAGCCGGAGTGGGTCGAGCCCCTCGCGGAACACCTCCTCAAGCGGACGTACAGCGAACCGCACTGGGAGAAGGACCAGGCCGCGGTGATGGCGTACGAGAAGGTCACGCTGTACGGCGTCCCGATCGTCGCCCAGCGGAAGGTCAACTACGGGCGGATCGACCCGGAGACGTCCCGCGAGCTGTTCATCCGCAACGCGCTCGTCGAGGGCGACTGGCGTACGCACCACAAGTTCTTCGCCGACAACCGCAAGCTCCTCACCGAGGTCGAGGAGTTGGAGCACCGCGCCCGGCGCCGGGACATCCTGGTCGACGACGAGACGCTCTTCGACTTCTACGACCAGCGGGTGCCCGAGCACGTCGTGTCCGGCGCGCACTTCGACTCCTGGTGGAAGCACAAGCGCCACGAGGAGCCCGAGCTGCTCGACTTCGAGCGCTCGATGCTGATCAACGAGCGCGCGGGGGATGTCAGCAAGGACGACTATCCGGACTCCTGGCGGCAGGGGCCGCTGAAGTTCCGCGTGACGTACCAGTTCGAGCCGGGCGCGGACGCCGACGGCGTCACGGTCCACATCCCGCTCCAGGTCCTCAACCAGGTCACGGACGAGGGCTTCGACTGGCAGATCCCGGGCCTGCGGGAACAGGTCGTCACGGAGCTGATCCGCTCGCTCCCGAAGCCGATCCGCCGCCACTACGTCCCCGCCCCGAACTTCGCGACGAGGTTCCTGGACCAGGCCGTCCCCCTCCAGGAGCCCCTCACCCTGACCCTGGCGCGCGAGCTGAAGCGCATGGTCGGTGTCCCGCTCACGGCCGACGACTTCGACTGGTCCCGGCTCCCCGACCACCTGAAGATCACCTTCCGGATCGTCGACGAGCGGCGCCGCAACCTCGCCGAGGACAAGGACCTGGAGGCGCTGAAGCTCCAGCTGAAGCCGAAGGCGCGCAAGGCGATCTCGCAGGCCGCGGCGGCGACGGCGGAGCGCGAGGGCGGCGAGTCCCTGGAGCGCTCGGGCCTGACGGACTGGACGATCGGCTCGCTCACGCGCCTCTTCGAGACCCGCCGCGCCGGCCAGCCCGTGAAGGCGTACCCGGCCCTGGTCGACGACGGACCGACGGCGAACACCGTCTCCGTACGGCTCTTCGACACGGAGGCCGAGCAGGCGCAGGCGATGTGGAAGGGCACGCGGCGGCTGATCCTGCGCAACATCCCGGTGAACCCGGGCAAGTTCGCGTCGGACAAGCTCACCAACGCCCAGAAGCTCGCCCTGTCCGCGAACCCGCACGGCTCGATCCAGGCCCTCTTCGACGACTGCGCGATGGCGGCGGCGGACAAGCTGATCGGGGACTTCGGGGGGCCGGCGTGGGACGAGGAGTCGTACCGGAAGCTGTACGACAAGGTGCGCGCCGAGATCGTCGACACGACGGTCCGTACGGTCGGGCAGGTGCAGCAGGTTCTTGCCGCCTGGCAGGCCTGTGAGCGCCGTCTGAAGGGCGTGAAGAGTCCGACGCTCCTCGCCAACCTCACGGACGTACGCAGCCAGCTGGACGCCCTGGTGAAGCCGGGCTTCGTGACGGCGACGGGGCTCCGCCGGCTGCCGGACCTGATGCGCTATCTGGTCGCCGCGGACCGGCGGCTCCAGCAGATGCCGACCAATGTCCAGCGGGACACCACCCGTATGGAGAAGGTCCACGAGATGCAGGACGAGTACGCCTGGCTCCTGGAGCAACTCCCGCAGGGCCGGCCGGTCCCCTTCTCGGTCCTGGACATCCGCTGGATGATCGAGGAGCTCCGGGTCAGCTATTTCGCCCATGCGCTCGGCACGGCGTATCCCGTGTCCGACAAGCGGATCGTGAAGGCGATCGACGCGGCTGTTCCGTAACGGGGCCTGCACGGTGGGTGAGTTCGACCCCGGGCTCACCCTCCTGTACAGTCTCATTTCGCAGCACGGCGCACCGCGAAGTGCCGCGAAACCTGGTCCTGTGGAGCAGTTTGGAGTGCTCGCCACCCTGTCAAGGTGGAGGCCGCGGGTTCAAATCCCGTCAGGACCGCAACAAAGACAGAGCCCCGCATCCGGCAACGGATGCGGGGCTCTTCTGTTTCGCCCCCGCCGCCCCTACCCGTCCCATCCCCAGGGACGCCGCCCCTTCGACCCCGGGGGTTGCGTGTCGGCTGCGGGTGGGTGGGGGCTGGTCGCGCAGTTCCCCGCGCCCCTAAGGCGCGGGGCTTCGCCCCGCGATCCCCCGCCCGCCCCCAGTTCTTCAGGGGCGCGGGGAACTGCACAATCTTTTAGGGGGGTCTGGGGGCGCAGCCCCCAGGGATGGGACGGGTAGGGGCGGCGGGGGCGAGACACCTTGACGGCGTCACATTCCGCCGGTACCCCGGAAGCCAGGGTTCTCGTCTCCCCAGCCCCCCGGAGGTGCGTATGGCGGCGTCCGCTAGGCACGAGACGCGCGCTCTGCTCCGTGCCCACCTGGCGGCCGCCTCCGAGTACCGCCATCTGACGCGCCACTGCCCGATCTGCCACCGGCTCCTGCGGCTGGCCATGGAGCCCGCCCAGAGGGGCGAGGAGGACGCCGAGAGCGCCGTCGAGGACGAAAGCCCCTCCAAGGCATGACCAATGGCGGCGGACACGCTCACGGGCCGGTGGGAGTCTCGGCGTACGACCGCCTGCGCGCAGCCCCAACTCCCTTAGCGCACAAGCCTCTCGGGCAACAAGGACTGTGGCATGTGACGGGTGTCACCGCATAAGTTTTCAGAAGTGCGGAACTTACAGCCCACCTACAACTGGTCAATTTAATATGTGCAATTGCACCACCGGGTAAGCGCTCCCACAGGAGATCCGACACCCCTCCCCAGACTGCGACAAGGCCACTCACAGGCCGCCCGCCGGGACACCGTGAGGGCACAAAAAAGATCGCGCTGGACTCGGCGGAGTCCAGCGCGATCTACGACGCACCCTTGTCAGTGCCAGAAAACCTTGGGCGTGGGCTCTGTTGGGGCAGAACCCGCGTCGCTTGGAGCTGTGGTTCGGGCGCCTCGACGGGTTGGGGGACCTGTCGAATTGTCCGGTTATGCAGTTGTTCAGGCCTCGCTGCGCTGCTGCGGGATACCCGCGAGCAGTGCGCGGACCTCAGCCTCGCGATAGCGGCGGTGCCCGCCGAGCGTGCGGATGGACGTAAGCTTGCCGGCCTTCGCCCACCGCGTGACCGTCTTGGGGTCGACGCGGAACATCGTGGCGACCTCAGCCGGGGTCAGCAGCGGCTCGGCATCAGGGGTGCGAGCGGTCATGAGCGGCCTCCTCGGGAGAACCGAACCTTCTCGGTTCATTCCTCTAAATTCTGCACCTTGACCCGCGTTGCCCGAAATGGCGGACGCGAGTCGAGTCGGTTATAGGACGAACGGCTTGTCCTCGGCACTACAACTACACCATCTGTCCAACCGCGTCGGCCAAACCGATGGAATTGCCCTCCCAGGTGTTCATCAGCGACGGAAGCCGATGGACCATGCCATAGCGGACAGTCACGCCACTGTGACGATCAGTCACAGGGCGATCAGGAGTCACCAGACCCCCCATAGCGTGCAATGCTGAGATTCCACCCATACGTGGGTAGACGGAGCCCTCCCCCGGACTCCTTGTCCTATTTTGACACGAGGGGTGGCAAGCGACGCAAGAGCCAGGTAAGTGCCATCCGTCACGCTTGACACCCGCTTGACGCAAAAGCCCGGATCGGGACCAACGTCCCGGAGTGAGGGTCTTCAGCGTGTGAGGACCATACGCGAGTTCGACGCGATCCAGTGAGAAGCAGATCACACTGCACATGCGGCTCGCACGCCCCAGGAACCCCAGAGGCCTCGCGCGTCCCGTCTCGGGAACCCCAGAGGCCTCCCAGGTCCCGCCTCAGTTCGCCGAGCGCCGGTCCCTGACCGACCGCCACCGCTCCACGAGCCGCCCGTACGCCTCGCCCGCCGCGGCCCCGTCCCCGTCACGCAGCGCCTCGATGCCCTCGGCGACGTCCGCGGCCGAGTGGTCCCCTTCGAGATGTGCGGCGGGCAGGACGTGCACGAGCCCGCCGTAGTCCAGCTCCACGAGCGAGCGCGGGTGGAACTCCTCCAGCCAGCGCCCCACGTCCACCAGACCGTCGATGAGCGGCCCCTCGCCGAGGGTGTCCTTCAGCGTCTTCAGGGCCCGTGCCGTCCGCCGCCGGGCCTGCACCATCGGCGTCCGGTAGCGCAGCACCGGCGCGGCACCGCCGGGCCCGGCCCCCTTCTCGTACTCCCGCTCCTCGTCGGAGACGAGCACGAACCAGTTCAGCGGCACCTGCCAGGTCGAGGTGCGGATCCACGGGCGGGCGTCGGGGTTGCGGGCCATCCAGCGCTCGTAGTCCAGGGTGGCCTGACGGCGCACCAGCGGCGGCAGCACCGCGTCGAGCACGGGCGCCGGCAGCTCCTCGGCCAGCTCGCCCAGGGCCTGCCAGCCACGCAGCCGGGTGCGCCAGGGGCAGACGCACAGCACCCCGTCGACCTCCGCGACGAACGCCTCGCTGCTCTCGTGCACCGGCACCGGGATCGGCGGGGTGGGCAGCAAGTCGGCCAGCGAGCGGCGCAGTTCGTCCTGGTACGAGGGGCGCTCGGCCCGGCGGGCATAGCGCGCCCAGTGGCCGCGCTCCGGCTCCGGGAAGGCGGCCAGCGGTTCGTACACACGCAGATACGACGCGTACGGGACGATCACCGAGGACACCTTGGGCACGCCTGCTCCCTCCCCCGTTGGCCACCGGGAAAACCAGCGAAAACCGCTCACAACCTGACGAGAAACCTATGCAAATCGAACCATGGCTGTACTCCGCCAGTGGGTGATCCTGAACACTGCACCGAAGGCGGGTGGGCGCAGGCTCTAGTCTCATGCCCACGGAGCCCGCCATCCGCACGGGCCCCGCACCCAACCGCCGCTTATTACCTGGGAGTCACCACAGTGACCGACGTAACCGGCGCACCTGCTGATGTACTGCACACCCTGTTCCACTCGGATCAGGGCGGTCATGAGCAAGTCGTGCTCTGCCAGGACCGCGCCAGCGGCCTGAAGGCCGTGATCGCCATCCACTCCACCGCACTGGGCCCCGCCCTCGGCGGTACGCGCTTCTACCCGTACGCGAGCGAGGAGGAGGCCGTCGCCGACGCCCTGAACCTCTCGCGCGGCATGTCCTACAAGAACGCCATGGCCGGTCTCGACCACGGCGGCGGCAAGGCCGTGATCATCGGAGACCCCGAGCAGATCAAGTCCGAGGCGCTGCTCCTCGCGTACGGCCGCTTCGTGGCCTCGCTCGGCGGCCGGTACGTCACCGCGTGCGACGTCGGTACGTACGTCGCCGACATGGACGTCGTGGCCCGCGAGTGCCGCTGGACGACCGGCCGCTCCCCCGAGAACGGCGGCGCCGGGGACTCCTCCGTCCTCACCGCCTTCGGTGTCTTCCAGGGCATGCGGGCCTCCGCCCAGCACCTGTGGGGCGACCCGACGCTGCGCGGCCGCAAGGTGGGCGTCGCCGGCGTGGGCAAGGTGGGCCACCACCTCGTGCAGCACCTGCTGGACGACGGCGCCGAGGTCGTGATCACGGACGTACGGGAGGAGTCGGTGCGCCGGATCCTCGACAGGCACCCGG
This sequence comes from Streptomyces sp. NBC_00775, assembly GCF_036347135.1. Classification (NCBI taxonomy): domain Bacteria; kingdom Bacillati; phylum Actinomycetota; class Actinomycetes; order Kitasatosporales; family Streptomycetaceae; genus Streptomyces; species Streptomyces sp. NBC_00775. The sequence goes on along the minus strand of NZ_CP108938.1, from coordinate 5,667,914 downwards.
CCGGTGTCACGGCCGTCGCGGACACCGAGGCACTCATCCGCACCGAGGGTCTGGACATCTACGCCCCGTGCGCGCTGGGCGGGGCGCTGAACGACGCCTCCGTGCCGGTGCTCACCGCGAGGATCGTGTGCGGCGCGGCCAACAACCAGCTGTCGCACCCGGGTGTGGAGAAGGACCTCGCGGACCGCGGGATCCTGTACGCCCCCGACTACGTCGTGAACGCGGGCGGTGTCATCCAGGTCGCCGACGAGCTGCACGGCTTCGACTTCGACCGGTGCAAGGCGAAGGCCGCGAAGATCTTCGACACCACGCTGGCCATATTCGCACGTGCGAAGGAGGACGGGATTCCGCCGGCCGCCGCGGCCGACCGGATCGCCGAGCAGCGGATGGCGGAGGCGCGGCACCGCGGATAGCGGAGCCACTCCTTCCGGCCTGACGCGCGCTCGCCCACGGGCTTGTCAGGGACCCGCCGATGGGACACTTAGAGAGAACTCTCACGTCTGTCGGCGGGTCGTCCGCCAAGAAGAGGTTAAAATCGCGGTTGACCAGCGAGGACAGGGCACCTCGCGGGTTCTGGGCAAAGGCGCGTAGTGCGGGCGACGTACCGTATGGGCGCGGGCTCAGGTACCGTGGAAGCCCTACGGACCGGTCTCTCCACGGAGAGCCCGTTCCAGATCATGAACGCGTGTCAAGACTCTGGGGCCACCGAGCCCCGTATCCGAGGGGGTCGAGCCATGGGGCGCGGCCGGGCAAAGGCCAAGCAGACGAAGGTCGCCCGCCAGCTGAAGTACAGCAGCGGCGGGACTGACCTCTCGCGTCTGGCCAATGAGCTGGGCGCTTCGACTTCGAGCCAGCCGCCGAATGGCGAGCCGTTCGAGGACGACGACGAGGAAGAAGACGACCCGTACGCTCAGTACGCGGATCTCTATAACGACGACGATGAGGACGAGGACGACCAGTCCGGTCCCACGTCGCAACGTCGCGGCGCTTGACGCAGCAGCGTCCCTCGCAGTTTTCGCGAACCAGCTTTCCGCGATCTTTCTCAGCAGATTTCTCGTAGCGGATTTCTTCTGGCGGATTTCTTGTAGCGGATCTCGTAGCAGCTGCACTTCACCCGGTCCGGGGCTTCAGCGCCGGACCGGGTTTCGTGCTGCCGTGACGGCTTACTTGGCGTAGTCGCCGATCAGCGCCGCGCCCGTCGCGTGCTCGCCCCGCTCGGTGATCTCACCGGCGATCCAGGCGTCCACGCCACGGTCCGCGAGGGAGGCGAGGGCCACGTCCGCGGACTCCTCGGGGACGATCGCGATCATGCCGACGCCCATGTTCAGCGTCTTCTCCAGCTCCAGGCGCTCGACGTCGCCGGTCTTGCCGACGAGGTCGAAGACCGGGGCCGGGGTCCAGGTCTCGCGGTCCACGATCGCGTGCAGCCCGTCCGGGATGACCCGGGCCAGGTTGGCCGCGAGCCCGCCGCCGGTGATGTGGCTGAAGGCGTGCACCTGAGCGGTCTTCGTCAGCGCCAGGCAGTCCAGCGAGTAGATCTTGGTGGGCTCCAGGAGCTCCTCGCCGAGCGTGCGGCCGAACTCCTCGACGTGCTGGTCCAGGCTCAGGTTGGCCCGGTCGAAGAGGACGTGCCGGACGAGCGAGTACCCGTTCGAGTGAAGACCGGAGGCCGCCATGGCGATCACCGCGTCACCCGTACGGATACGATCCGGGCCGAGCAGCTGGTCGGCCTCGACCACGCCCGTACCGGCGCCCGCGACATCGAAGTCGTCCGGACCCAGCAGGCCCGGGTGCTCGGCCGTCTCGCCGCCGACGAGGGCGCAGCCCGCGAGGACACAGCCCTCGGCGATGCCCTTGACGATGGCCGCCACGCGCTCCGGGTGGACCTTGCCGACACAGATGTAGTCGGTCATGAAGAGCGGCTCGGCGCCGCACACCACGATGTCGTCCATGACCATCGCGACCAGGTCGTGGCCGATGGTGTCGTACACGCCGAGCTGGCGGGCGAGGTCGACCTTGGTGCCCACGCCGTCCGTGGCGGAGGCGAGCAGCGGGCGCTCGTACCGCTTGAGGGCGGAGGCGTCGAAGAGGCCGGCGAACCCGCCGAGGCCGCCGAGGACCTCGGGGCGCTGCGTCTTCTTCACCCACTCCTTCATCAGCTCTACGGCGCGGTCGCCCGCTTCGATGTCGACGCCGGCAGCCGCGTAGGAAGCACCGGTACTGCCCGGGGACGGAGTCCCCTGATCGGACACAGCAGACATTGCCTGGGATCTTTCGGGTTGGTGAAACGGGGCTCTACGGCGCTTACGGGCGACGGATGGCGTCGGACGCGGCCGTGGCTGCGGGACCCGCGGCCAGCTCGGTCTCCAGAAGCTGCTTCCCGAGCAGCTCGGGGTCCGGAAGGTCCATCGGGTACTCGCCGTCGAAGCAGGCGCGGCACAGGTTCGGCTTGTCGATGGTCGTGGCCTCGATCATGCCGTCGATGGAGATGTACGAGAGGGAGTCGGCGCCGAGCGAGGTGCCGATCTCCTCGATGGTCATGCCGTTGGCGATCAGCTCCGCGCGGGTCGCGAAGTCGATGCCGAAGAAGCAGGGCCACTTCACGGGCGGGGACGAGATCCGGATGTGGACCTCCGCCGCGCCGGCCTCGCGGAGCATGCGCACCAGCGCGCGCTGGGTGTTGCCGCGCACGATCGAGTCGTCGACGACGACCAGGCGCTTGCCCTTGATGACTTCCTTCAGCGGGTTCAGCTTCAGGCGGATACCGAGCTGGCGGATCGTCTGGGAGGGCTGGATGAAGGTCCGGCCGACGTACGCGTTCTTGACCAGGCCGGCGCCGAACGGGATGCCGGAGGCTTCCGCGTAACCGATCGCGGCGGGCGTCCCGGACTCCGGGGTCGCTATCACCAGATCGGCCTCCACAGGGGCTTCCTTGGCGAGCCTGCGGCCCATCTCGACGCGCGAGAGGTACACGTTCCGGCCGGCGATGTCCGTGTCGGGGCGGGCCAGATAGACGTACTCGAAGACACAGCCCTTGGGCTTCGCTTCCGCGAATCGCGAGGTACGGAGCCCGTTCTCGTCGATGGCGACGAACTCGCCCGGCTCGATCTCGCGCACATAGCTCGCGCCGCAGATGTCGAGGGCGGCGGACTCGGAGGCGACGACCCAGCCGCGCTCCAGCCGGCCGAGGACCAGCGGGCGGATGCCCTGCGGGTCGCGGGCCGCGTACAGGGTGTGCTCGTTCATGAAGACGAGGGAGAAGGCGCCCTTGACCTGCGGGAGGATCTTGGCGGAAGCCTCTTCTATGGTCAGCGGCTTGCCGTCGTCGTCGACCTGCGCCGCGAGGAGCGCGGTGAGGAGGTCGGTGTCGTTGGTGGCCGCCACACGCGTGGTGCGGCCTTCCTGCTTGGGAAGGTCGGCGACCATCTCGGCGAGCTGCGCCGTGTTGACGAGGTTGCCGTTGTGGCCGAGCGCGATGGAGCCGTGCGCGGTGGCACGGAACGTCGGCTGGGCGTTCTCCCAGGTGGAGGCACCGGTGGTCGAGTAGCGGGCGTGACCGACCGCGATATGACCCTGGAGCGACCCTAGAGAGGTCTCGTCGAAGACCTGGGACACAAGGCCCATGTCCTTGAAGACGAGGATCTGGGAGCCGTTGCTGACCGCGATTCCCGCGGATTCCTGGCCCCGATGCTGGAGGGCGTAGAGCCCGAAGTAAGTGAGCTTGGCGACCTCTTCGCCCGGAGCCCAGACACCGAAGACGCCGCAAGCGTCCTGGGGGCCTTTCTCACCGGGGAGCAGATCATGATTGAGTCGACCGTCACCACGTGGCACGCCTCCGAGTGTAGGCGAGATCGACCACTGGTCCGAATTGGGGATACGGGACCCTAATGGATCACTCGTCGGCGACAGCGCTGATGATCGCGCCGTTTGTGCTGGTCAGCGTGAGGGTGCGGTGATCCAGTTCGTATACGACCGTGCCGCCGAAGAGGCCGAGCAAGGTCTTCTCGGTGTCCATGAGTGAGCCGTCGCACATCATGCGGGTCGTCTTGGGCGCGCCGAGGGTGATATGTCCGTCGCGGACGGTCGCCTTCGCGGAGACGTGGTTGCAGCCGAGGCGGCCGGAGAGGGTGCCGTGCTTCTTGTCGAGGACGAAGTACGCCTTGCCCTCGGCGCCCTTCGGGAGGGACTGGGCGCTGTTCGCGTCACCGAGCGCCGTGACGGTCCACTTCGTGCCGTACAGAGGCGCGTCCTGCTCCTTGCTGAGGCTGACGCGGTCGCCCTCGTCGGTGGTGAGCGTCAGCTTGTCGCCCTTGACCTTCGTGGTGAACGAGCTGTTGACGAAGGTGCGGCTCATGTTCTCCTCGAAGGTCATCGGGCCCTTCTGGCAGCCCATGTCGGTCGTCTCGAGCCGGCCGAACTCGACGCGGTCGCCCTTGACGGTGGCGGTCGAGCCGAATCCGTTGCAGCCGAGGTTGCCGCTGGCCCGGCCGTCCTTGTCGATTCGCAGGTAGGCGCTGGCGGGGGCCTGCCTGGTCGTGCCGTCCACGGTGAGGCTGTCGATGGTCCAGTGGACTTCGGTGACGGGGGACGAGGGCGACCCCACGGAACCGCTGCCGCCGGCCGACTCGGTGCCGCAGGCCACCGCGAGCGGAAGCAGGGTCAATGCGGTGAGGGCCAGTCGCTGCTTGTCCATGCCGGTGTGACGGGAGCACTGGGGTGGTTGGTTCCCTGGTTTTTCGCCCCCGCCGCCCCTACCCGTCCCATCCCCCAGGGGCTCCGCCCCTTCGACCCCGTGCGTTGTTCGTCGGCCGCGGGTGGATGGGGGCTGATCCAAAAGATTGCGCAGTTCCCCGCGCCCCTTTTAGGGGCGCGGGGAACTGCGCGAGCAACCCCCACTCACCCGCAGGCGACACACATCCCACGGGGGCCGGAGGGGCTCAGCCCATCAAGGGCAGGAGCCCCCCGAGGTCGGCGCGTTCTCCGCTTGCGCTGACCTTGGCGTCTTCCAGCGCCGCCTTCCAGGCCACGCGCCCCGTCGCGAGCCGGAGCCACGTCAGCGGATCCGTCTCGACGACGTTCGGCGGGGTGCCGCGAGTGTGCCGCGGCCCTTCCACGCACTGCACGACGGCGTACGGCGGAATCCGTACCTCCGTCGACGCGCCGGGCGCCTTCACGGCGAGCGCGTCGGCGAGCAGCCGGGTGCAGGCGGCGAGGGCCTGCCGGTCGTACGGGATGTCGAGGCCGGGCACGGCGCGGTTCAGGTCGTCGGTGTGGACGACGAGTTCGACGGTGCGGGTCACGAGGTAGTCGGCGAGGGTCATGGCACCGGTGCGGGTGACAAGCAGCCGGTCGTCGGGGGCCGTGGCCAGCCGCTCGGTGACCCGCTGCTCGGTGCGGGCGTAGAGCGCGTCGAGGTCGGGGTTGCCGGCGGCGAGTTGACGCGTACCGTCGGCGATGTCCCCGGCTCGGGCCGCCGTCACGAACGGCCAGTCGAGCAGGGCGAGTTTCCGCGGGACCGGCTCCTGCTGAGCGGGCTCCGGGCGGTCGATGTTCCGGCTGACGGTCTCGACGGCCATGGTGATGTGCGCGGCCAAGTCCCGCACGCTCCAGTCCCCGAGGCCGGTGGCCCCCGCCAACTGCTCATCGGTCAGGGCGCGTACGCCTTCTCGTACGTTCCCGAACTGTGCGAGCACCGCGGCGCGGATCTTGGCGGAGTCGTAGGTGCGGGTGCGCTTCTTGGCGGGCGGCATGCCGGGAGCCTAGTCGGCGCGGAAGGTCGAGGACGCGGGGAACTTGGTGTCCGTGCAGCCGCGGCGCTCGGCGGTGTCGGTGACGTAGGCGCGGAAGACCTTCTCGTACGCGGGTGCCGTCAGTTTGTCGTACGGGTAGGCGACGGTCATCGTGTGGATCTGGGGCGCTCCGTCGCAGACGGAGGACGCCCACCAGATCGATTCATCGCGGCTGCGGCCCGCCTTGCCCGGTTCCGCGGGCTCGGGAAGGTCGTCGTTGCCGTCGACTGTGAGCTCGACGTACTTCGCGTCCTCCCCGGAGTACGTGTGGAAGGAGACGAACCAGTCACCCGCGCGGGTCGGCTCGTCGAGGTCCTTGATGTCGTCGTGGTGCGCGTACCAGAGGTCGCGCGCGCGGGTGTCGCTGACCACGAGGCCGCAACTCTCGTCCCACAGCGTGTCGTCCACGCGGCTTTCGAGCACCTGGTCAGCGAGCAGTTCCTGGCGGGGGAAGCCGGCCTTGCGGTACCAGGCGCAGGTGCCGTCCGCGTGCGAGGCCGAGGTCGGGCCCTCGGTCAGGGCGGGGATGTCCTCCGGCGGATCGGGCAGCCGGTCGGCGCAGCCCAGCCGTGCGGCGAGGTTGTTGGCGGTGCCCACGGCGGTCTCGGCGAGGACGCTCCGGTCGTGGGCGGTGAGCTGGCCGTTCTCGGTGAAGGGCGGCCCGGGGTCCATGAGCGAGGCCCTGGCCCACAGCGCCTTGATCGACTCGCCGTCGGACTTTCCCTCGGGGCACGGGAGTTGGACGGTGACGCCCGTGTCCGAGACCAGGCCGGTTATGCCGCCGCCGAGCGGCTGGGCGGGGTAGGTGTAGTCGGCGTACGAGTCGAGGATGCTGGATATCGGATCGTCGGCGATGACGGCTTTGTCGCCGGGCACGACGCCCACCGCGCCCGTGAAGAACCAGCGCTCGCCGCTGCGGGTGCCGTACTTCTCCCCCGCCTCGGTGCTGAAGATCTCGCAGTCCTGCGGCAGTCCCGCGTTGAGCTCGATGGTGCCCTCGGCGGCCACCCGGTGCGAGATGGAGCCGCCCGCCGGGGAGAGTGCGAGCACACGCCCGGCCGGGACGAGTCCCGCGCAGGCCTCGTTGATCTGGTACCGGCCGTACAGGACCTGCCAGATCTCCAGGCCGCTCCAGCCGATGCCGGCCACGGCGACCAGACTCAGCAGCACGTTGACGAACTTCCGCGCGCGCTCGGGTACTCGCACCGCTCCCCCGTACCTCGTTCCCCACACGTCCCCAGGGTTGCCGAAGTTAGCAGCAGTCACTGTCAACACGACGGCGCGGACTGACATCCGTACGGGAACCTCACGCTTTGCGCGCGTAGTCCCCGAGTCCGTGTTCCACCAGTGCGAAGGCCCGCTCGGCGCGCTCGGCGGCGTCGGCCGCGACGGTGTCCACGCTCTCGCCCGCGTCGACGCGGCGGTGGTGCTCCTCGATCAGGGCGTTGCGGGCGGCGCTCAGCATGGCGGCGGCGATCGTGCCGAGCATGAGGTCGCCGGTCTCCTCGGCCAGGGCGGCGGCCAGGTCCCGGGTGCCCTTCTGGGCGGCGAGGAAGGCGCGTTCCATCAGGACCGGGGTCTCCATGACGAGCCCGCGCACCTGGCGGGCGAACGGCTCGCTGTTGAGCCCGACCGCGGGGTCGCGGCTCTCGACCATCTCCAGGAAGTGGCGACGTACGGCTTCCACGGCGGACTCGCCCGGCTGCCGGTCCCGCACGGCGCGGGCCGCGTCGCCGAAGTGCTCCTCCATGGGGAGGAAGACCAAGTCCTCTTTCGTACCGAAGTAGTTGAAGACGGTCATCTTGGAGACCTCGGCGGCGTCGGCGATCTCCTGCACGGAGACGTTGTCGAAGCCCCGTTCGGCGAAGAGCTCGACGGCGGTCCGGTAGATCCGCATCGCGGTCTGCAGCTTCTTGCGCTCACGCAGCCCCATCGCCTCAGCCATGCGGTCACTGTACCAAGGCGAAATTTAATCCCAGATGAAAGATTGACTGGGTACACATTTGACGCCATGGTGGTGCCCATGACCGAGACCCAGCGCAAAATCGGCTTCGTCGTCTGCCTCGTCACGATCGTCCTGGCTGTCCTGGACATGCAGATCGTGTCCGCCGCCACCGTCCCGATCGTCCGGGACCTCGACCCCGACCACGGCATCGCCAAGATCCCTTGGCTGGTCAGCGCGTTCGCGCTGGCGTCGGCCGCGATGCTGCCGCTGTACGGCAAGCTGTGCGACATCCTCGGCCCGAAGCGCGTCTTCACCGGTGCGATCGCCACCTTCCTGCTCGGCTCCGCGCTGTGCGGCGCCGCCCAGTCGATGGACCAGCTCATCGCGGCCCGCGCCGTGCAGGGCCTGGGCGGCGGCGGGCTGATGAGCGTCACGATGGTGGTGATCGCCCACCTCAAGGGCCCGGAGGAGAAGGGCGCTGGCAAGGGCACCAACATGGGCGGACTCGTCGCCGGCGCCGCGATGGCGGTCGGCCCCTGGATCGGCGGCCTGCTGGCGGATCACGCGAGCTGGCGCTGGATCTTCTACGTCAACCTGCCGGTCGGCCTCGCGGTCCTCGCCGCCTCCGCCTTCGCCCTGAAGCTCCCCGCACACCCTGTGCGCCGCCCGCTCGACTACGCCGGCGCCGCGCTCGCCGCCGCGTTCTCCAGCACGTTGCTCCTGGTCACCGACTGGGGCGGCAAGAAATACGCCTGGTCGTCGCCGGCCGTCCTCGGCCTGATCGCCGTCGTGGCCGTCACGCTCGCCCTGTTCCTGTGGCGACAGCTGAGGGCGGCCGAACCCGTCCTCCCCCTCTCCCTGTTCCGCATCCGCGAACTACGCCTCGGCTTCGCCATCCAGGCGATCATGGGCGGCGCGATGATGGGCGCCATCTACTACGTGCTCATCTACCTCCAGGTCGTCCGCGGCATCACCAGCTCCTCCGCGGGCCTCTACCTGCTCCCGATGGCCGTCGGCATGTCGGCGACCGGGCTGCTCTCCGGCCCGCTCACCGCGCGCGGCTGGACGGCACGGACCTTCACCGTCAGCGGCACGGCCACCACCGCCCTGGCGTTCGTGCTCCTGGCCACGACCACCGGTCCCGACACCTCGCTCTGGCTGATCCGCGCCGAACTCCTGCTGGTCGGCGCCGGGTTCGGGCAACTGCTCGGCCAGCTGATCCTGCTCGTCCAGGACGCGGCCCCACGCCACCAGCTCGGCGTCGCCACCACGTCCATCCGCTACTTCCAGTCCCTCGGCAACGCCCTGGGCGCCGCCCTCTTCGGCACCGTCCTGGCCCGCCTGTACGCCACCCGCGGCCCCGGCGGCGACATCAGCACCCTCGCCCGCCTGACCGGCACCGCCCACGCCGACGGCGTACACGTGTTCATCGACGCGACGAGCGTGGTGTTCTGGTGCGGTGCCGGCCTGATGGCGCTCGCCGCCGCGCTCGCGCTGCGGCTGCCCAGGTCCGCTCCCCCGCAGGCCACTCCGGAGCCGGCGAAGGAACCGGTCGCCGCATGACGAAGGCCCCGCATGACGAAGGCCCCGCATGACGAAGGCCCCGCATGACGAAGGCCCCGCATGACGAAGGCCCCGCCCGTTGGGAACGGGCGGGGCCTTCGTCGTCGTACGACTGCCTACTGCTTACTGCTCACTGCTGTTCGCTTACGCGAGCAGCGCCGGGATCGTGCCCTCGTGCGCCGTGCGCAGCTCCTCCAGGGTGAGCGCGAACTCGCCCTGGACGTCGACCGTGTCTCCGTCGACGACGCCGATGCGGGTGACCGGCAGGCCCCGCGCACCGCACATGTCGTTGAAGCGGAGCTCCTCCGAGCGCGGGACGGCGACGACCGCGCGGCCCGCCGACTCCGAGAAGAGGAAGGTGAACGCGTCGAGACCGTCGGGGACGATCAGCCGCGCACCCTTGCCGCCCTGCAGCGCCGACTCGACCACGGCCTGGACCAGACCGCCGTCGGACAGGTCGTGCGCGGAGTCGATCATGCCGTCGCGGGAGGCCGAGATGAGGATCTCGGCGAGCAGCCGCTCGCGCTCCAGGTCGACCTGCGGAGGCAGACCGCCGAGGTGGTCGTGGACGACCTGCGACCAGGCCGAACCGCCGAACTCCTCGCGGGTGTCACCGAGGAGGTAGAGCAGCTGCCCTTCCTCCTGGAAGGCGACCGGCGTACGGCGGGCGACGTCGTCGATGACGCCCAGCACGGCCACGACCGGGGTCGGGTGGATGGCCGCCTCGCCCGTCTGGTTGTAGAGCGAGACGTTGCCGCCGGTCACCGGGGTGCCCAGCTGCTGGCAGGCGTCGGCGAGACCGCGGATGGCCTCGGCGAACTGCCACATGACGGCCGGGTCCTCGGGCGAGCCGAAGTTCAGGCAGTCGGAGACGGCGAGCGGCTTGGCGCCGGTCGTCGCCACGTTGCGGTAGGCCTCCGAGAGCGCCAGCTGCGCGCCCGCGTACGGGTCGAGCTTCGCGTAGCGGCCGTTGCCGTCCGTCGCGATGGCGACGCCGAGACCGGTCTCCTCGTCGATGCGGATCATGCCCGAGTCCTCGGGCTGCGCCAGCACCGTGTTGCCCTGCACGAAGTGGTCGTACTGGGAGGTGATCCAGGACTTGGAGGCCTGGTTCGGGGAGGAGACCAGCTTGAGGACCTGGTCCTTCAGCTCGTCCGACGTCGCCGGTCGCGGAAGCTTGTTGGCGTCGTCCGCCTGGAGGGCGTCCTGCCATTCCGGACGGGCGTACGGGCGCTCGTACACGGGGCCCTCGTGCGCCACGGTCCGCGGGTCGACGTCGACGATCTTGCCGCCGTGCCAGTAGATCTCCAGGCGGTCTCCGTCCGTCACCTCACCGATGACGGTGGCGATGACGTCCCACTTCTCACAGATCTCCAGGAACCGGTCGACCTTCTCCGGCTCCACGACCGCGCACATGCGTTCCTGCGACTCGCTCATGAGGATTTCCTCGGGCGAGAGCGTGGAGTCGCGCAGCGGTACGTCGTCGAGGGTGACGCGCATGCCACCGGAGCCGTTCGAGGCGAGCTCGGACGTCGCGCAGGACAGACCGGCCGCGCCGAGGTCCTGGATGCCGACGACCAGCTTCTCCTTGAAGGCCTCCAGGGTGCACTCGATGAGGAGCTTCTCCTGGAAGGGGTCGCCGACCTGGACGGCCGGGCGCTTCGACGGCTTGGCGTCGTCGAAGGTCTCGGAGGCCAGGATCGAGGCGCCGCCGATGCCGTCGCCGCCGGTGCGGGCGCCGTACAGGACGACCTTGTTACCGGTGCCGGACGCCTTCGCGAGGTGGATGTCCTCGTGGCGCATGACGCCGATGGCGCCGGCGTTGACCAGCGGGTTGCCCTGGTAGCAGGCGTCGAAGACGACCTCGCCGCCGATGTTGGGCAGACCCAGGCAGTTGCCGTAGCCGCCGATGCCGGCGACGACGCCCGGGAGGACGCGCTTGGTGTCGGGGTGGTCGGCCGCACCGAACCGCAGCGGGTCGACGACCGCGACCGGGCGGGCGCCCATCGCGATGATGTCGCGCACGATGCCGCCGACGCCGGTGGCCGCGCCCTGGTAGGGCTCGACGTACGACGGGTGGTTGTGCGACTCGACCTTGAAGGTGACCGCGTAGCCCTGGCCGACGTCGACGACACCGGCGTTCTCACCGATGCCGACGAGCAGGGCGTCGGACTGGGGGGCCTTCTCGCCGAACTGGCGGAGGTGGACCTTCGAGGACTTGTACGAGCAGTGCTCGGACCACATGACGGAGTACATGGCGAGCTCGGCGCCGGTGGGCCGGCGGCCGAGGATCTCGACGACGCGCTCGTACTCGTCCTTCTTCAGGCCCAGTTCGGCCCAGGGCAGCTCGACGTCGGGGGTCGCGGCCGCGTTCTCGACCGTGTCCAGAGGCGTGCGGCTCATGCGTTGACCAGCTTCTTGAGGATCGAGGTGAAGAAGGGGAGGCCGTCGGTGCGGCCGGTCCCGACCAGCGGCTCGACGGCGTGCTCCGGGTGCGGCATCAGACCGACGACGTTGCCCGCCTCGTTCGTGATGCCGGCGATGTCGCGGAGGGAGCCGTTCGGATTGAAGTCCACGTAACGGAAGGCGACCCGGCCCTCCGCCTCGAGCATGTCGAGCGTGTGCTCGTCGGCGACGTACCGCCCGTCCATGTTCTTCAGCGGGATGTGGATCTCCTGGCCGGACTCGTAGTCGGCCGTCCAGGAGGTCTCCGCGTTCTCCACCCGCAGCTTCTGGTCGCGGCAGATGAAGTGGAGGTGGTTGTTGCCGAGCATCGCACCGGGGAGGAGGTGCGCCTCGGTGAGGACCTGGAAGCCGTTGCAGATGCCGAGGACCGGCATTCCGGACTTCGCCTGCTCGATGACGGTCTCCATCACGGGCGAGAAGCGCGAGATGGCGCCGGCCCGGAGATAGTCGCCGTACGAGAAACCGCCGGGGAGCACCACGGCGTCGACCTGCTTGAGGTCCTTGTCCTTGTGCCAGAGGGCGACGGGTTCGGCGCCGGCGAGCTTGATGGCTCGCTGCGTGTCCCGGTCGTCGAGGCTGCCGGGAAAGGTGACGACTCCAATACGAGCGGTCACTTTCCTGCCTCCGCGACTTCTTCGACCTTGACGGTGAAGTCCTCGATCACGGTGTTGGCGAGGAAGGATTCCGCCAGTTCATGGATGCGGGCGAGCGCGGCGTCGTCCACCGGTCCGTCCACTTCCAGTTCGAATCGCTTTCCCTGACGTACGTCGGAGACACCTTCGAAACCGAGACGCGGCAGTGCACGCTGCACCGCCTGGCCCTGGGGGTCGAGGATCTCCGGCTTGAGCATGACGTCGACTACGACGCGTGCCACTGGCACTCCCGGTGTGTGGTGCTGAGCAGGTCCCTTCAGACTACCTGCACAAAATTTCTACTCGCGTAGATTCGTAGAATCCTACGTGACCCCGATCACGATCCCGCATCGACGCGGGGACCTGCACGGAAAATCCTGGGAAAAACCGCAGAAGAACGGCAGGACCCCATTGCCCTCGGACACGCGGAAGGATTTAGTCGGGCTTCACAATGCAATGCCGGGCACTGTACAAATGAATTGGCAATAGCCGATACTTTGCCCAATAACAGCCGGACAGTCGACATCTCCCCGACAACTCCGTGACGTCTGCGCACGTCATGACTTGATCGCAGAGATGTCGCACGAAGGGACCGATATTCGTGGCGCAGCGTGTCGTGGTCACTCTCTCTGACGACATCGACGGCTCAGAAGCGGCGGAAACGATCGTCTTCGGACTGGACGGCAAGTCGTACGAGATCGACCTCAATCCAGCCAATGCCAAGAAACTGCGTAAGGCGCTCGCGCCCTACCTTGAGGCCGGCCGCAAGCAGTCCAAGTCCGGGAAGGCGTACACGCACACCGCGCTGACCCCCGACCCGGCCGCCGTCCGCGCCTGGGCCCGCTCCAACAAGATGGACGTGCCGCCGCGCGGCCGCATCCCCAAGAAGGTCTACGAGGCGTTCGCCGAGGCGCACTGACCCCCTCGCTCCGGCCGGCCATCCGCCCCTGGGAAGAACCGACTTGCGCTGACCCCCGTCTGATCAGCTAGAGTCTGGAACACGCCGAGGGGCAAGGCCGAAAGGACGAACCCCAAGGAGTCATGCGGGTGTAGTTCAGTAGCAGAACATCCCCCTTCCAGGGGGAAGGCGCAGTGTGCAATTCCTGTCACCCGCTCTGCAACCCCTTACCGACCACTCTTGTGGATCAGGTAGGGTGGTGCTCGCACCGATCGGTGAAAGCCGGTCGGGGGCAATGCGGACGTAGCTCAGTTGGTAGAGCGCAACCTTGCCAAGGTTGAGGTCGCGAGTTCGAGCCTCGTCGTCCGCTCCAGCACGAAGGCCCCGGTCATGGACCGGGGCTTTTTGCTGTGCCCATCTCTGTACGTCTCTCCGTACGTCTCTCCGTACGTCTTCGGCGCATCTGACATTTGTCATGCGGAGTGATGACACCGCGCACTGCTGCGGGGCCCCCTCCGCGGCGACGCTGATTTCATGAACACGAGCGAGCACGACGAGCACGATGACGTGATTGAGGTCACTGATCTGCGCCGTGTGTACGGGGGAGATCGGGGAGGCCGCGGAGTCGGCGGAGCTTTTGAAGCGGTCCGCGGAGTCAGCTTCTCCGTCGGCCGCGGTGAACTCTTCGCCCTGCTGGGCACCAACGGCGCGGGCAAGACATCCACGGTCGAGCTGCTTGAGGGCCTCGCGCCCCCGGCCGGCGGGCGGGTGCGGGTCCTCGGCCACGATCCGTACCAGGAGCGGGCGGCCGTACGGCCCCGGATCGGCGTGATGCTTCAGGAAGGCGGCTTTCCCTCCGAGCTGACGGTCGCGGAGACCGTACGGATGTGGGCGGGCTGCACGAGCGGCGCGCGACCCACCGCGGAAGCCCTGGACCTGGTCGGCCTGACACGGCGGTCCGGCGTACGGGTGAAGCAGTTGTCCGGGGGCGAGAAGCGGCGCCTGGATCTGGCGCTCGCGCTCCTCGGCCGCCCCGAGGTCCTCTTCCTCGACGAGCCGACGACCGGACTCGACGCCGAAGGACGCCGGAGCACCTGGGAGTTGGTGCGCGAACTGCGCGACGGCGGTACGACGGTGCTGCTGACCACGCACTACCTGGAAGAGGCGGAGGAGCTGGCCGACCGGCTCGCGATCCTCCACGAGGGGCACATCGCGGCCTCCGGCACCCCGGCCGAGGTGACCGCCTCCCAGCCGTCCCGGATCTCCTTCGAACTGCCCGACGGCTACTTTCTCGGGGACCTGCCCCCGCTCGCCGAACTCGGCGTGAGCGACCACGAGACGACGGGCCGCGTCATCAAGCTGCGCACCGACGAGCTCCAGCGAACCGCCACCGCACTACTGCTGTGGGCCGAGCGGGCTCGCGTCGAGCTGCGGGGGCTCGATGTGCGGTCGGCCTCGCTGGAGGAGGCGTTTCTGCGGATCGCGCGGAGCGCGGCGGCGGGCAGTGCGGGTGCGCGGGAGCGGGAGACCACGGGGCACGGGGCCGGTGCGAGCACGAGCACGAGGGGGACGGTGGCATGAGCGGCGCGACAGTCACGAACGATGTGGGTACGGGGATGGGGACGGGCAGGGGCAGGGGTACTGGTTCCGGTTCCGGTACGACCACGGCCGCGGGGCGCATGGCCGCGCTGGCGCGTGCCGAGCTGACCCTGCTGGGCCGTACGAAGGCGACGCTCGCCGCCGCCGTGTTCGTGCCGCTGACCTTGCCGTTCAGCCTTCGCGGGACGGTCGACCAGATGGATCTGAAGGGCACCGGGCTAACGGTCGGCTCGGTCATCGTGTCGTCGTCCGTCGGCTTCTCGCTCCTCTTCGCGGTCTACTGCTCGCTGGTGAGCGTGTACGCGGCCCGCCGCGAGGAGCTCGTCCTCAAACGGCTGCGCACCGGGGAACTGCGGGACGCCGAGATCCTCGCGGGCGCGGCCCTGCCCTCGGCCGCGATCGGCCTGGTGCAGTGCCTGGTCCTGACGGTCGCGTGCGCCGCGCTCCTGGACGTCGGGGCGCCCGAAGCACCCCATTTCGCCATCCTGGGGCTGCTGTTGGGCCTGGCGATGTGGCCCCCGCTCGCGGCGGTCACCGCGAACTTCAGCAAAAGCGTGGAGGGCGCGCAGGTCGCCGCCATGCCCCTGATGCTGCTCTCCCTGATCGGCTCGGGCACCTTCATCCCTCTCCAGTTGATGCCCGACGGGCTGGCCTCGGCCTGTGAACTGCTGCCCCTGACCCCGGTGATCACCCTGATCCGCGGCGGCTGGACCGGTGGCCTCTCCGCGCACGACGCCCTCGGCGCCCTCGCCACAGCGGTGGCCTGGACCGTGCTCGCGGTGTTTGCTGTACGACGGTGGTTCCGCTGGGAGCCGCGGCGGTGAGCGGGGGCGCGGTGGTGGGGATGAGCAGGCCCGGGAGCTGGTGCCGGCGCAGAAGCCGGCCGGGGGCTGGTGACGGCGACAGCAGGCCAGGCGGCTGGTGGCGGCGCAAGAGCACGCCGGCGAAGGTCGAGACGTACACGCGCTGGTCGTTCCACTTCTTCGCCGTGATCGAGATCGCCGCGGTCGGGCTCGCGGCCTTCGCGCAGGTGGGGACCCGGCTCGCGACCTGGCTGTGCCTGATGGTGTGCGTACACGCGCTGCTCTGTGCCGTGACCGCGTCCCGGGCGCTCGACTGGACGCGCGGCCGCCGTCAGCAGCCGGTACGCCTCATGTGTGTGCTCGGCGGGGTCACCGCGGTGATCGCGAACGTCGCGCTCGCCCTCGCGGAGCGCGGTCCCGGCGGCGCGGGCGCCGACACCGCGGCGGGCTCGGTGTTCGGGGGCGTACTGACCTTCGGCGCGGGCACCCTCGCGCTCGGCGTCCGCAACCGGCGCCGTGTCCTGGCGATCGTGGCGGGCTTCGCGATGGGCGCCGGAATCTTCGCGTTCCCGCTGGGCGTGCCAGGGCCCGCCGCGCTCGGCACGGCGGTCGCGGTGCTGGTCGGCGCCGGGTTCCTCGCCTTCACCTCCGTCTTCTCCGTCTGGCTGCTCAACGCCGTCTACGAACTCGACGCGGCCCGCGAGACCCGCGCCCGCCTCGCCGTCGCCGAGGAACGGCTGCGCTTCGGGCGCGATCTGCACGACGTGATGGGCCGCAATCTCGCGGTGATCGCTCTGAAGAGCGAGCTCGCCGTGCAGCTGGCCCGGCGCGGGCGGCCCGAGGCCGTGGACCAGATGACCGAGGTCCAGCGGATAGCGCGGGAGTCGCAGCGCGAGGTGCGTGAGGTCGTACGGGGTTATCGGGAAGCCGACCTCGGAACCGAACTCGCGGGCGCCCAGAGCGTGTTGACGGCCGCCGGCATCGACTGCGAGGTCGGCGGCTCGGCGACCGGGCTGCCCGCGCAGGTCCAGTCGGCGCTCGGCTGGGTCGTACGGGAGGCGACGACGAACGCGCTGCGGCACGGGGACGCCGGGCGGTGTGCGGTGTCGCTGCGGGTGGCGGAGGGGCGGGTGACCTTGAGCGTGGAGAACGACGGGGTGCCGGACGCGGAGTCCGGCACCGCCGAGCCGGTGAAGGGATCCGGCCTCGCCGGGCTGCGGGAGCGGCTGAGCGAGGTGGACGGCGTACTGCGGGCCGGGCCGGCCGGCGGCGGACTGTTCCGTCTGACCGCCGATGTGCCGCTGCCCCCGGCCCCTGAACCCGCCCGGCGCCCGGAACCGGGATCGCTGAAGTCCGCCGTCCCGCACCCTGTGAGTGAGGCCACCCCGTGACCGTACGACTGCTGCTCGCCGACGACGAGCATCTGATCCGGGGTGCGCTCGCCGCGCTGCTCGCCCTGGAGGACGATCTGGTCGTGGTGGCCGAGGCGGCGACCGGGCCCGAGGCGCTGGCGATGGCGCGGGCGCACGAGCCCGATGTCGCCGTGCTGGATCTTCAGATGCCGGGGGCGGACGGTGTGAGGGTGGCCACATCGCTGCGAGCCGAACTGCCCGGCTGCCAGGTGCTGATCGTGACGAGTCATGGGCGGCCGGGGCATCTGAAGCGGGCGCTTGCGGCTGGTGTGCGCGGGTTCGTCCCGAAGACGGTCAGTGCGCAGCGGCTCGCCGAGATCATTCGTACGGTGCATGCGGGAAACCGCTATGTGGACCCGGAGTTGGCCGCCGACGCGATCTCCGCCGGGGACTCGCCGCTGACCGTGCGCGAGGCCGAGGTGCTGGAATTCGCCGCCGACGGGGCGCCCGTCGCGGAGATCGCCGAGCGGGCCGCGCTGTCCCAGGGGACCGTACGGAACTATCTGTCGTCGGCCGCGACGAAGCTCGGGGCGGAGAACCGCCATGCGGCGGTGCGGCTCGCGCGGGAGCGAGGTTGGGTATAGTTGGCCTCGCGCCACGGCGCAGTGCGGACGTAGCTCAGTTGGTAGAGCGCAACCTTGCCAAGGTTGAGGTCGCGAGTTCGAGCCTCGTCGTCCGCTCCATAACGAAGAAGCCCCTGACCCTTCCGGGTCGGGGGCTTCTTCGTGTCTCTCGCCGTGTATGTCTTCGTGTCTGTCTTCGTGACTCTCCTGGCGTCCTCAGCTCCAGCTGTTGCCGGTCAGACGCTCGTACGCCTCGATGTACTTGGCGCGGGTCGCCTCCACGACGTGCGGGGGCAGCGCGGGCGGCGGCTGCTCGCTCTTGCGGTCCCAGCCGGACTCGGGGGAGGTCAGCCAGTCGCGGACGTACTGCTTGTCGAAGGACGGCTGGGCGTGGCCCGGCTCCCACACGTCGGCGGGCCAGAAGCGGGAGGAGTCCGGGGTCAGCACCTCGTCGGCGAGAATCAGCGTCTCGCCCTCGTAGCCGAACTCGAACTTGGTGTCCGCGAGGAGGATCCCCCGGTCGCGGGCGATGTCACGGGCGCGGCTGTAGACGGCGAGGGTCGCCTGGCGCAGCTGGGCCGCGGTGTCGGCGCCGACCTGGCGGGCGACCTCCTCGTACGACACGTTCTCGTCGTGCTCGCCGACCGCCGCCTTGGTGGCGGGGGTGAAGATCGGCGCGGGGAGTTCCGAGCCGTCGACCAGGCCCTCAGGGAGGGCGAGGCCGCAGACGGTGCGGGACTGGTTGTACTCGACCAGGCCGGAGCCGGTGAGGTAGCCGCGGGCGACGCACTCGACCGGGGCCATCCGCAGGGACTTGCAGATCAGGGTGCGGCCGGCCCAGTCGTCGGGGGCGCCCGGCGGGAGTTCGGCGCTCAGGACGTGGTTGGGGACCAGGTCGGCGAGCTGGTCGAACCACCACAGGGAGAGCTGGGTGAGCGTGCGGCCCTTGTCGGGGATCTCGGTGGGGAGCACCCAGTCGAAGGCGGAGATGCGGTCGCTGGCGACCATCACGAGGTCGCCCGCCTCGTTCTGGTACAGGTCGCGCACCTTGCCGGTGTGCAGATGTACCAGACCCGGCACCTGAAGGGGCTCGGGCTTTTCGACGAATCCGGACACGGTTCCTCCCCGTGGTTCTGTCCAATTGGCTTGATTCTCCCGTATGCGGGGAGTGGCTTTGGCCAGGGGGTGTGTGAGGTGCGCGCGGGGGTGCGTGGGGGCCCGTTGTGGCGATGGCTTGCGGGGGAAGCTGTGGGGGTGGCTTCTGAGGGTGGCCTGTGGGGGTGCGGGGATGTGCTTCCTCAGTCGTGTTTGCAGATGCGGTCGAGGAGGTTGGCCGTAGCTCGCTGGACACGGGTGTCGACATGGCCCGGGCGGTCCAGGGCCGGGGACCATGCGAACGTTCCGGACGCGAAGACCAGGGCGCCGGACGGGGCCCGGTAGAGGGAGGTCTCCTGGTGACGGACGGCGCCCTCGCTGTCCCGGTACGGGGAGTGGGCCAGGAGGATACGGCCCTGGTGCTCGGGGAGCGGGGTGCGCGGGAAGTAGCGGTCGGCCTCGCCCGCGACCATGCCCTCCAGTTCGTCGCCCTCCTGGGCGCCGGTCGCCTCCCACAGCCAGTGATCGGAGTTGCGGACGACCAGCGGGTGGGGCTCGGGGACTGTTCCCGCGTATTGGATGCCGATGAGTTGCTGCTCAGGGCGGTCGATTTCACGCCACAGGGCCGGTTTGCCGGGGCCCCTGCGCTTGCGGCAGGTCAGCAGGCGGTCGGCGACGCCGGACGGGGACGGGCCCAACTCCACCTGCCAGTACATGGTGTTGGCGGAGAGGAAGACGAGCGAGGTGCCGTGTTCGCGGGCGAGTTCCGTGGTGCGGCGCATCTGCGTCGACCAGTACTCGTCGTGGCCCGGGAAGACGAGGCCGCGGTAGCGGGTGGGGTCGACGCGGCCGGCGTGCAGATCGCGGGCGTCGGCGTAGGCGAGGTCGTAGCCGTAGCGCTCGGCCCAGCGGATGAAGTCGTAGGCGTGGCCTACGTGGAGGGGGAGCCCCGCGCCCGCGTACGGCCGGTCGAAGGAGACCGTCGTCGCGGCGTCGGACTCGCCGAGCAGCCGGCCTTCCTCGTCCCACGCGTGGTACAGGCTGGCGCCGGTGTGGCCGTCCTCCGGGTACAGGTTGTACGCCTGCCAGGTGATGTCCGGGAGCAGGAGGAGCAGGTCGGCGGGGTGGTTGTCGCGGATGGTGAACGGGACGTGGGAGCGGTATCCGTCGGCGGTGGTGAGGACGGCGACGTACGCGCCGATGCTCCAGTAGGTGGGGATCTGGAGCCGCCAGGAGAGCCACCAGTGGTGGCAGGAGACGGTGCGGTCGGCGGTGAGCGGTGGGGGTTGGACGATGCCGGAGAGGCGGGGGCTGGTGGTGATCTTGGATGCCCCGTCACCTCCGTAGTGGCCGATCCGGTAGATGTCGACGCTGAATTCCTGGGGCGGGTCGACGGTGATGTGGAAGTCGATGGCCTCGCCGGGGGCGGCTGCGCCGGTGGAGGTGAACCCCTTGATCTGGCGGTGGACGTCGTCGGCGGAGCGGGGGCCTCCGGCTCGGGGGTGGGGGATGGCTCGCTTGGCCTGGGCCTTGGTGTCGCGGTCGTCGCGGGCGTCGCGTACGAGGGTGGCGCCCGGGGTGTTGTCGATGTGGTCGATGTACCAGGGGACGACGTGGCCGGTGTCGTCGAAGTAGTGCTCGTCGCCGCGGAGCCACGGGACGGGGCCCTGGCCGAAGGGGTCCGTCACGGCGTGCGCGAGTGCTCCCGACTCCCAGCGGCGAATCTGCTCCGACCCCATGCCTGCTCCCCTCCCTCTCGCCCCCGTCATCCTTGTAAGCCCTTGCCTTGTGCGCGATCGGTCCCAGCACATCACATTACGCACGCACTCCGTCACCGTTCGTCGCGAATTGGCGTGAGTGGAACAGAGGGTTCCGCCTTGGGGGTGGGTTCGCTGGGGGTTCGTTGCGGGTCGGGGCCGTGTCACACTCGCCCCCGCCGCCCCTACCCGTCCCATCCCCAGGGGCTCCGCCCCTTCGACCCCGGGGGTTGTGTTTCGGCTGCGGGCCGGTGGGGGCCGTTCGCGCAGTTCCCCGCGCCCCTAAAAGGGGCGCGGGGAACTGCGCAATCTTTTAAGCGGGGGTCTGGGGGCGCAGCCCCCAGGAACGGGATGGGACGGGTAGGGGCGGCGGGGGCGAAGAACCGCCCGGGCGCACCCGGGGGTGGTGCGTCAGACGAGGCGGACCGGCTTCTCCGCGCGGACGCCGAGGTGGCGGAGCCAGTCGCGGAGAGGCGTGGGGTCACCCGTTTCGACGAGGGTCACGACACGCGGTCCAAGATCGGCGGCACGTTCGCCGTCGACGAAGAGGGACGGACCGTCGAGCCAGTCGAGCCCCGGCATCGCCCCCGCGGTGTCCATCGCGGCACAGCACACCATCGCCGTGACATGGTCGGCCAGCAGCTCCCGCCCGGTCCGGGGCGGCTGGAGGGGGAAGAGGGGAAGCACCCCGTCGTCCCAGAGGGCCCGGTCGGGGCCCTGCTGCTCCGTGCCCCCGGCCGACGCGGGCGCCACGGCCGGCGCCGACGCCTCCTCGCGGGCCAGCTCCGCGGTGAGCCCGGCCGCGAGCGCGGCTGTCCGCTCGTTCCCAAGGCCGAGATCCGCGTCGTCCTCGTCCTCGGCCATCCCCTTGTACGCGTCCGCACGGTGCGTGGCGAGGGCGTCCGAGTCCGGGCCCGGCGCCGCTCTGTCCTCCGGCGGCGAGGACAGGTGGTCCATCACCCGCGCCAGCGTCGGACCGTTCGCGTCGGGCGCCGCCGGGTCCGTGGAGTGCCGCACGCCCAGCGCGTCCAGCACCCGGTGCAGGCGGGCCGCGTCGGTGCGCCATTTGCGGTCGACGACCTCGTCCGGGTAGTCCTGCCAGTCGACCGGCGCCCAGTCGGGGCCGGGCTCGGCGGGGCCGCCGTGGAAGAGGCGGGCGGCGAGGAGCGAGGCCGCCTCGTCCACCGTGCCAGGCTCTTCGAGCAGGTCACAGGCGGGGCGCTCGCCGAGGCGGGAGGTAAAGCCCTCGGCCAGGCGGTCGCGGCGGGACAGCTCGGTGAGGGCAGCGACCACGCCGACGTCCAGCCGGGACGGCCAGCGGCCCATCCGCCAGGCGGGCAGCGCGACGCGGGTCAGGAGCCGGTCCCAGCCCGCGTAGGCGAGACCCACCTGCTCCTGCGCGACGATCCGCAGACCGTAATCCACAGCCTGTGCACGCTCGGCCGCGGCGGCCGCCACTCCTCGCTCCATCTCGGCCGCGTGGCCACGGCAGCTGCGCAGCAGAAGGCGGGTCACCCAGCCGACGCCGCCGAGGACTGCGCGGGACAGCGGTCCGCGCTTCGGCGCCGAGGTCACGGCCACGGCCGCGTCCAGACCCCGTACGAAACGGCGGGCTGCGGCTATGTCGGGGTGCGCCGAGGGACCCGTACCGGCGACGACCGGGGCGAGGACCGCGCGCAGTTCACCGACCCGCATCCACCACAGGAAGGGGGAGCCGATGACGAGGACGGGGGCGGAGGGGGCGCGGCGGGGCCCTGTCGACAGCCCTCGTACGCCACGGGTCCCCGCTCCGCGTATGCCTCGCATGCCGTCCGGCTTGTCTCCGCCCGCTGAACGGGGCGGGCCGTGCGCCGGGTGGGTGCGGTCCTCCAGCCAGCTGTCGCAGTCCGGGGTGAGCGCTATCGCCGACGGGGCCGGGACGTCGAGGCGGTCGGCCAGGTCGCGGACCATGCGGTAGAGATCGGGGGCCGATGCCTCGGTGATCGGGACCGTGGGGCTCACGGCGGGCCGCGCGCGGGCGACGACGAGCGCGATGCCCGCGGCCGCGAGGAGGACGAGGGCGGCGAGGATCGTCACGATCCAGCGGGTCGTACCCCAGCTTCCGCCGGTGATGTGCCCGGTGGAGCCGCCGACGAGCAGCACGACGGCGACGGCCGCGGGCAGCAGGGCTACGGCCAGCGCCCTGCTGCGGATGCGCAGCACGGCGAGAGCCCGGGACCGCGCGGCCTGCGCGCCCACGTCCACACCCATACCGGTCACGACCGGACGTCACCCCCTACGGTCCGCCGGGCGCGAGCTGTCTCACAGCTCGTGCCGACGGATGTCCTGGCGTTGCTCACTCCCCCACTGTGGCACCCGCCACTGACATCGCAATGCCGGTGGGCCAAGTGCCGGAACGCTTTCGCCGCACCCTAGTTGGGGCCCCGGCCCCCGTCAGCCGGATGGGGCATCGGTCACCCGATGGAATGGCTTTGGGGAAAGGTGGATGACGGTGGGCGATGATCAGGCCCCCGTTTCCGTACAGAAATCCATGCGGCCCAGGCTGTGCCCAGTCCGTGCGCCGTCCGTGCGCCGTCCGTGCGGAAAGGCCCCGGATTCCTTGCGGGATCCGGGGCCTGGCGGCGCGTCGAGCGGTCGGGTGCCGGGGGCTTACGCCTCCGCCGCCACCTTCGCCGCGATGTCCGTGCGGTGCTGCGAACCGTCGAGACCGATACGGGCGACCGCCGTGTACGCGCGGGCGCGGGCCTCGGTGAGGTCGGTGCCGGTCGCCGTGACGGAGAGCACTCGGCCACCCGCGCTCACCACCGCGTCACCGTCACGCTTGGTCCCGGCGTGCAGGACGTAGGCGTACGGGGCGTCCTGGGCCGCGACCTCGTCGAGTCCGGTGATCGGGTCACCGGTGCGCGGGGTGTCGGGGTAGTTGTGCGAGGCCACGACCACCGTGACGGCCGCGTCGTCGCTCCAGCGCAGTGGCGCCAGGTCGGCGAGGGTGCCGTTCGCCGAGGCCAGCAGCACAGCCGCGAGCGGGGTCTTCAGGCGGGCGAGGACCACCTGGGTCTCCGGGTCGCCGAAGCGGGCGTTGAACTCGATGACCCGTACGCCACGGCTGGTGATCGCCAGACCCGCGTAAAGAAGGCCGGAAAACGGTGTGCCGCGGCGGCGCAGTTCGTCGACGGTCGGCTGGAGGACGGTCTCCATGACCTCCTCGACGAGCTTCGGGTCCGCCCAGGGCAGCGGCGAGTACGCGCCCATGCCGCCGGTGTTCGGGCCCTCGTCGTTGTCCAGCGCGCGCTTGAAGTCCTGGGCGGGCTGCAGCGGGACGACGGTCTCGCCGTCCGTGATCGCGAAGAGGGAGACCTCGGGGCCGTCGAGGAACTCCTCGATGACGACGCGGTCGCAGGCGTTGGCGTGCGCGCGGGCCTTGTCGAGGTCGTCGGTCACGACCACGCCCTTGCCGGCCGCGAGACCGTCGTCCTTCACGACGTACGGGGCGCCGAAGGCGTCCAGCGCCTCCTCGACCTCCTCGGGCGTCGTACAGACGTACGAGCGCGCCGTCGGAACGCCCGCACCCGCCATCACGTCCTTGGCGAAGGCCTTGGAGCCCTCCAGCTGCGCGGCCTCCTTCGAGGGGCCGAAGACGGGGATTCCCGCCGCGCGCACGGCGTCGGCGACCCCCGCGACGAGCGGGGCCTCCGGGCCCACGATCACCAGCTCGGCGCCGAGCTCCGTGGCCAGCGCGGCCACGGCGGCGCCGTCGAGGGCGTCGACCGCGTGCAACTCGGCCACCTCCGCGATGCCTGCGTTCCCGGGGGCGCAGTACAGGGCGGTGACGTCGGGGTCGAGGGACAGGGAACGGCACAGGGCGTGTTCGCGGGCGCCACTACCGATGACAAGGACCTTCACGGGGTCAGCCTAACCGTCGGGGGTGGGTGCCTTTGTGGGGGCTTCCGAAGAGAGGGGCGTGCGGGGCTGGTGGGATCCTCTAAAGGAAGGCGGTGCCGGCGGGTGAAGCGGTCGTACGCGGGTGGGGGCGGACAGGAAGGCGGCGTACGCCGATGGAGGCGCCGGAGAGCGCTCGTGAAGTAGCTGCACGCCGGTGAAAGCCCCGCTACTCGCCACTCGCCACTCGCTACTCGTTGGAGAACTCCTCCATCACCGTCGCCCCCAGCTCGCGGACGATCAGGTCGTGGCCCGAGAGGGCGGACTCGTCGAGGTCGGGGTCGTCGTCCTCGGGGATGTCGTCCTCGGGGGCCACCGGAGGCGGTTCGGGAGCCGGAGGACGGGTCGGTGTCGGGGCGGGCCCGGTCGGGGCGTGGCCTGCGGAGGGGCTGCCCTGGGGAGCCGCGGGGCGTGCGGCAGGAGCCGGTGGCTGCTGGGGCGCGGGGCGCGCGGCGGCCGGAGCCCCGCCGTAACCCCCGCCGCCGTAGCCGGAGCCGGCCGGAGGCGGCGGTGCGGAGCCGCCCGAGGCGTCGACGATCGCCTCGATCCTCCACTGGAGGTTGAACTGCTCGGCCAGCGCCTGTCGCAGCACCTCCTCGCTGCCGCTGCTCGCGAAGTTGTCCCGCGCGCCCGCGTTGACGAAGCCGATCTGCAAAGTCGTACCGTCGAAGCCGGTGACCTGCGCGTTCTGGCTGAGCAGGATCCAGGTGAACCGGCGGCGGTTCTTCACCGCCTCCAGGACGTTCGGCCACAGCGTGGTGAAGTCGATGCCGCCGCTCGCGGGAGCCGCCGGAGCGGCGGGAGAGGCAGCTACGGGCGCGGGGGTGGCCGCGGCAGGAGAGGGCGCGGGCGCACTCGGCGTCGCGGCCGGAGGCTGTCCCCCGCCCGCGGGGGTCGCCGTCGGCCATCCGCCTGGGCGTCGGCCACTGCCCGCTGCCGTCGCGGTGGGCCAGGCGCCGGGCGCCGGCGCCGGCGGAGCAGCGGCTGGGGGTGCGGCGGCCGGGGCCTGTGGCTGCGCAGCCACAGGCGGGGCCGCCGGAGCGGCGGGGGGCGCACTCGCCGCGGGGGCCGAGGGAGCCACGGAAGCCACGGGCACGGCCGGCTCGACGCTCTGCGGGGTGGCCCCGCCAGGCCCAGGACCGGCCCCGCGCGCCGCGGCCCGGGCCGCGGCGGCCCCGCCCCCGGGCGGAACCGGCGGAGCCCCCGGAACCGAAGCGACCGGCGCCGCGCCGTGTACCTCGGGCCCGGGCACGTACCCCATGACGGGTGCGCCACCGCCGCCGGAGAAGTTCACACCGCGCTCGATGCGGTCCAGCCGGGCCATGACGGACCGCTCGTCCCCGTACGCGGCGGGCAGCATCACGCGCGCGCAGATGAGTTCGAGCTGGAGCCGGGGCGAGGTGGCGCCGCGCATCTCCGTCAGCCCCTCGTTGACGAGGTCGGCGGCGCGGCTCAGCTCGGCGGCGCCGAAGACTCCGGCCTGGGCCTGCATGCGCTCCACGACATCGGACGGGGCATCGATGAGCCCCTTCTCGGCGGCATCGGGCACGGCCGACAGAATCACCAGATCCCGCAACCGCTCCAGCAGATCGGCGACGAACCTCCGAGGGTCATTGCCGCCCTCGATCACCCGGTCCACGATCTCGAAGGCCGCGGCGCCGTCCCCCGCGGCGAACGCCTCGACCACCGAGTCCAGCATCGACGCGTCCGTGTACCCGAGCAGCGAGGTCGCCATGGCATACGTCACACCGGCGTCGCCCGCGCCCGCGAGCAGCTGGTCCATGACGGACATGGAGTCACGCACGGACCCCGCACCGGCCCGTACGACCAGCGGCAGCACCCCGTCCTCGACGGGGATGCCCTCGCGTCCGCAGACCTCGCCGAGGTAGCCCCGCAGGGTTCCGGGCGGCACGAGCCGGAACGGGTAATGGTGGGTCCGCGACCTGATCGTCCCGATGACCTTCTCGGGCTCGGTCGTGGCGAAGATGAACTTGAGATGCTCGGGCGGCTCCTCGACCACCTTCAGCAGGGCGTTGAAGCCCGCCGGGGTGACCATGTGGGCCTCGTCGATGATGTAGATCTTGTACCGACTGCTGGCGGGCCCGAAGAAGGCCTTTTCTCGCAGGTCACGAGCGTCATCGACACCACCGTGCGAGGCGGCGTCGATCTCGATGACGTCGATGGAACCCGGCCCGTTGCGCGCGAGATCCCGACAGGACTGGCACTCCCCGCACGGGGTGGGCGTGGGCCCCTGCTCGCAGTTGAGACACCGGGCGAGGATTCGTGCGCTGGTCGTCTTCCCGCACCCGCGCGGACCGCTGAACAGGTACGCGTGATTGACCCGGTTGTTCCGCAGCGCCTGCTGCAACGGGTCGGTGACATGCTCCTGCCCGATGACCTCGGCGAACGACTCCGGGCGATAGCGGCGGTACAGCGCGAGAGACGACACGCATACGAGGTTATAGGCGCCCACTGACAACGAGCACCGCTCGCTGACGACGACAGGGACCGCTCACCGGCACATCCCCGCAAACGCAAGCGCCCCCCACGCACCCGCCAGAGCCAACCTACCCTTGCTGCCTTCCGGCCCTGGGGGAGTTCAGTCAGATAGCGCCACGTGAGGGGCTCCGCACAGGGTACCCGATCTGAGCGGGAGGAACGAACGCGATCTGAGCGGGGGGAACGGGTTCGCGAGCACTCCTCAACGTCTTGTATTGTTTGCGGCGGAGGATTCGCCTAGAGGCCTAGGGCGCACGCTTGGAAAGCGTGTTGGGGGCAACCCCTCACGAGTTCGAATCTCGTATCCTCCGCCAGTGCCTCACCGGGCACGATGTCGAAGGGCCCCACCGTTCGCGGTGGGGCCCTTCGACGTGTTCTCAGCCCTCGCTGTCCTGAGTTTTTTGTCCACAGCGGGTGTTTCCTGGGGTCCCCAGATGGCCCTTCGCGCCGCGATCGCGGCAGTCCCCCGAGGCGCCGACGCCCACTAAGGGGTGACCTGTCTGCATGCGACCCTGCGGATCATGAGGATGCGCCATCCTTGAACCCGGCGCCGGACCGGCTCCGGCCACGCTGCGGCGCTCGTACTCCGGTCTGACGAGGTGCACCCCACATGACGTCCCGATCAACGCTGGTTACGTGGCTGGGCAGCCTCGACGGCACTCGACTGGCACGCGTGCTCGTGACACGGAAGGACGCCGTGTCCCCTCCAGAGCCACGCTCACTGGGGGAACTGGCGGACCGTCTTCAGCGTCCCGGGTCGGTGTCGCTGGCCCTGCCACGGCTCGCGCTGCCGTACCTGCAGGCGGCCGAGGCACTGGCGGCGCTGGGGGCACCCGCGTCGCGTGATGCCCTGGCGAAGCTGCTGGGAGCGGCGGACGAGGAAGCCGCTCGCGAGCTGAACGTTGTGCTGGGGGTACTGGCCGATCATGCTCTGGTCTGGCCGGATGGCGCGGAGAAGCTCCGCATGGCCGCACCGCTGCGGCAGGCATGGGACGCGCCTCTGGGGCTGGATGCTCCGCTGAAGGAGCTGCTCGCGGGCACGACCTCCGACGAACTGCGCAGCATGCTGGTGGCACTGGGAGTCAAGCCTCCCGGCACCAAGCCACAGCGAATGGTCGCTCTGGTGGAACACCACGGCGACCCGGAGCAGATCGCCGCGCTGGTCGCGAAGGCTCCTACTGCGGCCCGGAAGTTGCTCGAACGCCGAGCGGAGGCCACTGCGAGGCAGCCTGAGTTCATCATGTTCGGGGCTCCCGGCCCCGGCCTCGAATCGGGCACGCAATGGGCACTGGACCGGGGGCTCCTGGTCCAGGACCGTCATCGCTACGGCCCGGCCCGTATGCCTGTCGAAGTGGCGCTCGCGCTGCGCGGGCCCTCCTGGCACGCCCCGTTCCATCCCGTCCCACCTTTCGCCCCGCTGGTGCCCGTCACCCCGGCAGAGGTGGATCGCGAAGCGTCGGCCGCGGCCACGGCGTTCGCCGCTCACGCCGTCTCCGTCCTGTCGGCCTGCGCGGCGGCCGCGCCGGCCCGGCTGAAGTCCGGCGGGATCGGCGCACGTGAACTGGTCCGGATCGGCAAGGCCGCCCAGGCCGAAGACGCCGTCGTACGCATCACCCTCGAGACCGCGTACGTTGCCGGGCTGCTGGGCCGGGACGGCGATCACATGGCATCCACCGACGCTTATGAGGCCTGGGCGGAACAGGAACCGTCGGAGCAGTTCGCCGTACTCCTTCGAGCATGGCGGAACCTGCCGCTCACCCCCACCCGGGCTCGTGACGAGGACAACAAGGCGCTTCCGGCCCTCGCCGGCGCACCGCCCTGCGACGGCTGCCTGCAGGCTCGCGAGGGGCTGTTGGCCGCAACCGGCCTGCTCCCGACAGGTCAGGGCTTGAGGGCCGCCTCGGATCTCGGGCCGCTGATCGCCTGGCACCGTCCACTCGCCGAGTCGTCGCCCCAGGACCAAACGCCGTTCGCCGCCGCGATCCGTGAGGCCGAACTGCTCGGCGTACTCGCTCGTGGTGCCCTGTCCCCCCTCGGCGCCCACCTGCGGACCGACGACATGCAGGAACTGGGCACCACGTGCCGGCGGCTGCTGCCCCCGGCCACCTCAGCGGCCCGAATCGGCGCCGACCTCACCGCCGTCGTCACGGGCACACCGTCCGCGCGGCTCGCCGCGCTCCTGGACTCCGTCGCCGACCGGGAGACCAGCGGCACAGCGTCGGTGTGGCGGTTCAAGGCCGGCAGTATCCGCCGGGCCCTGGACGCCGGCCGCACCCCCACCGACATCACCGCCGAGCTGGCCGCTGTCGCCGCCGGGCCCCTGCCACAGCCACTGTCGTATCTGATCTCCGACGCCGCGCGCCGCCACGGGCGGGTGCGCATCGCCCCGGCCGCCTGCGTCCTCCACGGCGACGAGCCCGCGCTCCTGGCGGAGATCGCCGCCCACCGGGGGCTCACCAAGCTGGGACTACGACAGCTGGCGCCGACGGTACTGGTCAGCCGCAGCCCGGTCGACGCGACCCTCGCCGCGCTCCGAGCCGAGGGATACGCCCCTGTCGGCGAGACGGCCGAGGGAACGGTACGCATCGACAGAACCCGGCCTCGGCGGGCCGCCGTTCCCGTGCCGGCCCCACGCGGCACCAGCGGAAGGAGCAGCTTCCGGATCACGGCCACCGTCACGGCGAAGGCGCCGGCCGCCGTCGACCCGAGCGCCTTGGCGGCCCGACTGCTGGCCGCCCCGCCGAATGCTCCGGATCCGGCACCGTTCGACGGAGGGGTGCCCTTCGGCACGGACACCGAGGAGATCGTCTCGTCGTGGGCGAAACTCCTGCCCTACACCGATGTCCGCCAGCTCGCCCATGCCATCGACACCGGTCGGGCCATCACCGTCGAATACGTCGCCACCTCGGGCAACCGGACCGTACGTACCCTCAGCCGCCTCGCGCTCGACCCGCCCTATCTCGAAGCCTGGTGCCACCTGCGGGACGCCGAACGCGTCTTCACCCTCTCGCGCATCCACAGCATCATGCCCGAGTAGGGCAAGATGGTAACAATGGAGATAGTATCTCCAGCGATACTATCTCCCACGGGGGTATTCCCATGCGTCGTTTCATCGGACGGGACCGGGAGCTGAACGTGCTCCGCAACGCCCTGCAAGCCGTTGGCGATGCCGTCGGGTCAGCGAAGCCGGGCCAGTGCATCCTCATGCGGGGGCGGCGGCGGGTCGGCAAGTCCAGCCTCGTCGAGGAGTTCCTCCGGCGCACCGAGACGCCGTACCTTTTCTTCACCGCTGCGGGCGGAACGGCGGAGGACGAACTGACGGAGTTGCTCGACG
This sequence comes from Streptomyces sp. NBC_00775, assembly GCF_036347135.1. NCBI lineage: Bacteria > Bacillati > Actinomycetota > Actinomycetes > Kitasatosporales > Streptomycetaceae > Streptomyces > Streptomyces sp. NBC_00775. The sequence goes on along the minus strand of NZ_CP108938.1, from coordinate 5,637,620 downwards.
CCGTCGCCAGATCCACGCTCCCGGAGCGAGGGCTGTTCTCGGAGGAGGCCCCGGAACAGTGGAACGCCGCATTCAGACTGCTTGCGGAGGTCCTGCCCGACGACAGCCCGAGCGTCGTCGTCATCGATGAGGTTCCGTATCTCATGGACCGCATCGACGCCTTCGAGGGCATGCTCCAGCGCACATGGGACCGGCTGCTCAGCCGCAAGCCGGTGCTCCTCCTCCTGGTCGGATCCGACCTGTCGATGATGGAGGCGCTGAACAGCTACGACCGCCCCTTCCACCAGCGGGGCCGGGAAATGGTCGTGGGGCCGCTGAACCCGGCCGACATCGGCGAGATGCTCGGGCTTGAGCCGGCGGACGCCTTCGACGCCGCCCTGATCACGGGCGGCCTCCCGCTGATCTGCGCGGAGTGGCGGGCCGGAGCGGATGTCTGGGAGTTCCTCCGCGACTCGCTGGACAACCCGATCTCGGCGCTGCTGGTATCCGCCGAGCGCTCACTGGCCGCTGAGTTTCCACCGCAGGCGATGAGCCGGGAAGTGCTGCGGGCCATCGGAAGCGGGGAGCGAACGTTCACCAACATCGCGCGCGCCGCCGGCGGCATCGCCCACACCACTCTCACTCGAGCCACGGATGTCCTGACCGAGAAACGGGCGGTGGCAGCCGAGTTGCCACTCTCGATGCGGCCGTCGAAGGAACGCCGCTACCGGGTGGCCGACCCTTACCTCCGGTTCTGGCTCGCGTTTCTGGATCCGCACATGGCGGAGATCGAGCGGATGCGGGGAGATCTCACTCTGAGCCGGATCAAGGAGCAGTGGACGAGCTGGCGGGGCCGCGCGATCGAGCCCCTGGTCCGGGAATCCCTGGCCCGTCTCCTGCCGGACGGGCTCCTGCCCGCCGCCCCGGCGATCGGCGGGTACTGGACCCGCAGCAACGACGTCGAAATCGACTTGGTGGGCGCCGACCGACAGCCCGTGGCCAAGCAGTTGCTCTTCCTCGGCTCGGTCAAGTGGCTGGAGACTTCCGCGTTCGACAGCCACGATCTGGCCGCGCTGCAGAAGCACCGGGCGGCGATCACCGACGAGCCCGTTCCACTCGTGGCGGTCTCCCGCAACGGGATCAGCTGTTCCGGGCTCCAGGCGGCATACGGCCCCGAGGAATTGCTCAGCGCCTGGCACAGGGCGTGAGCAGGGACCGGCCCCCCGCTGGTTGCAATTCTGGTTGCATCACGATGTCGAAGGGCCCCACCGTTCGCGGTGGGGCCCTTCGACGTATGTCACCGTGGCACGGTCTGCGTGACCCGCCACAGTCGGCGCGGCAGGCCGCCCTCCTCGAAGGGGTGGACCTCGTGAAGGATCCAGCCTTCGGCGAGGTGGTCGACCAGGGAGCGCGGGAAGAAGTGGACGGCGAAGCCGCCGTGCTCCCAGATGTCGTCGCCGTGCCCCGTACCGGCCCGGTAGTGCGCGTCCCCGGTGTGCCGGACCGTGTAGACGAACGCGCCGCCCGGCCTCAGCACCCGGCGGACCTCGGTGACCAGGGCGTGGATTTCCCGGGTGGAGAGAGCCATGCACAGCAGCATGTGAGCGAAGACCGCGTCCACCGATGCATCCGGGAGCGGGAGCGGCCGGCGGACGTCCTGCACGTGAGTGCTGACCCGTTCGGCGACGCCTTGAGCGTGGGCGGCCTCGTGCAGCTGGTCCAGGCCGACCGGGCTGAAGTCGGTGGCCAGCACGGTGAAGCCCTCGCGGGCGAAGAACAGGGCATCGCGGCCGTGCCCGGCGCCCAGCTCCACAACCTCACGGGCGCCGGCGGCCCGGAATACCTCGGCGGCGTGGACGGCCGGTTCGGACGGCTCCTCGCCGTACATGCCGGGGTGCTCGCCGTAGGTCCGCTGCCAGTGCTCTCGCTGGGCTCCGGCCAGCTCCTGCCCGTCCTCCGACATGCTGATGTCCTTCTCCCTCATGGCCGCGTCAGCGGTGCGATCCGCATCGGCCCAGCAGGCGCGGTGGCCCTCGGCCCCATGATCGCCCGTACGGCGAACGGGAAGCATCGAGACGGCCGAGCACTACCGTGGACTCATGACGGCTCCTCTGGACGTGCTGGTGGTCGGCGCGGGGCCCACCGGGCTCGCCCTCGCCGCTCAGCTGCGGACCTACGGAACCACTTTCCGGATCGTCGACCGCTCACTGGACCGGGTCCACGAGTCGCGCGCGCTGGCCATCCAGCCACGCACCCTGGAAGCGCTGGCCCCGTTCGGGGTGACCGACGAACTGGTCGGACGCGGCAACCCCGCGATGCGGGTGAGGATGCATCTGCCGCAGCGGGTGGTGCAGATGCCGTTGTTCGACATCGGGCTGGCTGACACCGCGTACCCCTTCGTGCTGTTCCTCTCGCAGGCGGAGACCGAGAGCGTCCTCTCGGAGCATCTGAGGGGCCGGGACGTGGACGTGGAGCGGGGCACGGAGGTGGTCCGTCTGGAGCGCACGGGCTCGTCCGTCAGCTGTCGGCTCCGGCACGGCGACGGCACCGAGGAGGCCGTAGCGGCGAGGTACGTCGTGGGCTGCGACGGTGCGCACAGCACGGTGCGGGCCGAGGCGGGCATCGGCTTCGAGGGGTACGCCTACCCGCAGAGCTTCCTGCTCGCCGACCTGGAAGTCGACGGGCTGGAGTCCGGGGCGGTGCACGCGTACATGACCGGGGCAGGGGTGCTGCTCTTCTTCCCCCTTGGGACGCCGGCCACCTGGCGGATGCTCGCGATGCGACCGCCGGGCGCCCCGGACACCAAGCTGACTCTGGGGCTCCTGCAGGAGATCACCGACCGGTACACCAGCGACCGGCTGGCGTTGCGCGACCCGGTGTGGATGACCGACTTCCGCCTCCACAACCGCGCGGCCGCCCGCTATCGCTCGGGGCCCTTCTTCCTCGCCGGGGACGCGGCCCACATCCACAGCCCGGCAGGCGCCCAGGGCATGAACACCGGCATCCAGGACGCCCTCAACCTGGGCTGGAAACTCGCCCTCGTCTGCCAGGGAAGGGCTCCGGAGGAACTGCTGGAGACATACGAGGCCGAGCGCGCCCCGGTCGCCCGCAGAGTGCTGCGCTTCACCGACCGCGCGTTCACCATCGGCACCAGCAGCAACCCGGTCATCCGCTTCGCCCGTACGCGACTCGCGCCGCGCCTGGCTCCATTGGCGCTGCGTGCGAACGGGCCGCGCGGGCGGGTCTTCCGTACGGTGTCTGAGCTGGGCATTCACTACCGGCGCAGCCCCGCCACCACCGTGGGCCCACGGCCGCCGAGGCGCGGACCGCGGCCGGGCGACCGTCTGCCCGACCTCCCGCGCGGGCTCCAGGCACGGACCGCGGGACCGGGTTGGCACCTGCTGCTGTCCGGGCCTCCCGAGATCTGGAGCGATGAACATCTCGCCTCTGCCCTGTGCGGCCGCGACGACATGATCAGCGTGCACCGGCTCGGCGGGGAGAGTCCATGGCCGACCGTGGTCCACGGGCTCCTGCGCCCTGATGGGTACTTCGGCTACGTCACTGCCGGGACGCACCTGGAAGGGCTGCGCGACTACCTCGATCGTTGGCTGCCCGCCCGACAGAGTTGACGCGTGTGCGGGGGCGCAGTCGACCCCTGAGTCACCCATAGGCCGAGTCAACGGTGCCGGCCACCACGCTTGGAGGGTCGGGCCACCCGCACGGTGCGGTCAGGTGCCCGCGTGGACGTACGCCGCCCAGACATGCGGGCGGTCGGGGATGCGGTGGCGGAGTTCTCGGACGGTGTGGTGCAGGGCGTGGGCCGAGGTGTCGGTGCCAGGGGTTGTCATGCGGTCGTAGAAGGCGCGGGTGACGTGGTCCGCGTGGGTGCTGTCGATCTCCCAGAGGGTGCCTACGGCGGTGGGGAAGCCGGCGAGGAGGAAGGCGCTGGTGATGTGGATGGCCTCGTCGGCGAGCCGCTCGGAGGCGCGGGCGGTGCCGCAGGCCGCGAGGAAGGCGAGGCGGGCCGACCGGGGCCGGGCGCGGCAGATTTCGAGGACGGACAGGTGCTCGCCGCTGGGCAGGTGCAGCAGGGCGCCCGAGGGTTCCGTGGGGTCGGTGGCCGCGTGGCAGCCGAAGTGCGCCCAGGGGGTGGCGCCGAGCGCGGCGAGTACGGCCTCGCGGGTGGCGGCGGCACCGACCAGCGGCTCGTGCGCGCCGAGCAGTCCGGCGGCGTAGCCGGCCGCCGCCGCGACGCCGGGCAGCTCGTCCTCGGGGGACGCGACGAGCAGGGCGCCGCCGTTGTCGGCGGTGTCGCGGTGCCCGGCCCGGGTGCGCGCGTACGCCAGGGTCTGGAATCCGGGGACGTACGACGAGACGACGGCGTCCAGCGCGGCGCCGCAGCCGTCGAGTGCGCAGTCGGGCAGCGTGCACTGGGCCGCGTGCAGCGGCAGGGCGTTGAAGGCGCCCGTGGGCACCCACCAGATGCGCGGCCAGCTGCCTTCGTCGGGAACGGGCGCGCTTGACCCGACCAGATCGAGCACCGGGCGCACGATCTTGTGCCAGGTCCACGCCAGCGTACGAGAGAGCGTGGCGCCGGCGGCGATGAGCTGCGCCGGGGACGGTCTCGACCGGCCGCGTGCGTTGATGGCGTCGACGGCGTCGCCGAGTTGTCGGGCCGTTTCGGTGATCTCGTCCGCGTCGGGTTCGAGGTGCAGGGAGGTGATCGACTCCGCCGTCACCACGAGGGCGTGGCACGCGCCCTGGGTGTGGTTGAGCACGACGATCGGACCGTCGGCCGCGAGCAGGCGCAGTTGCCCGGCGGAGAGCGGGCGCAGAAAACCGTCGAACCCCGGCTGGGCGCGGATGCGGTCGACCAGCTCGTCGAGTTCGCGTGACGCGCGGAGCCCCGCGAGCCGGGCCCGTTCGGCGTGCCCGGCGGGGGCCGGATCGGATACGCCGGGTGTGCCGAGCACGTCGGGTATGTCGGCCTCGGTGGCGAGCAGGTCGGTCAGCCGCTCGAACTCGCGAGCCAGCGCGGGATGCGCCGACCGTACTTCGCCGATGTCGGCGCGGGCCTCGATCCGCCGTGCCAGCAGCAGCCCGCGCCCGCGTTCGAGCAGCTCGGTGGTGCGGTCGACGTCGGGCCCCGCGACGATACGGAGCTTGCGGGAGAGGGCGGCGGCATCGGGCAGGGCATCCGGCACACGCTGTTCCCGCAGGGCGGTCTGGAAGTCGTCGAGGGCGCTTTTGACGTCGTCGGCGAAGGCGCTCACCTCGGTGGCGGCCTGGCGGCCCTGGACCGTCAGGAGGATCAGCTCGACGATCCGGCGGATGTCCCCCTCGAACGAGGTCAGACCGTGCTCGGCGGACTGCTGGTCGCTTCCCCGGTCGGTGACGTCCGCCATGGCTTCGATGGCCGCTTCGAGGTGGGACAGGGCCAGCTCGACACTGCCGTTCTCCCTCCCCAACGCACCGGCCGCGGCGCCGAGTTCCCCGTGCGCCCGGAACCACGTCGGGAGCATGGGGTCGCGCAGCGCGGTGGGGTCGGCGCTGCCGGACAGGCGGGTTCCGAGAAACGCCATCATGGCCTCGACGGCGTTCGCCGGCGCCCGGGAGGGGGTCATGGGCGGCCCGTCCGGCAGGGAGAGCCGAGGCAGGCGTCCTTTCCCGATGACACCGATGAAGACGCGCATCGTGTCGGCCCAGCCGTCGGGTGCCTCCCCCTCGACGCCGCTGATCACCTCGTTGGCCTCGGCCGCCAGGCGCGCCGCGTGCTCCGGATCGGCGCGGCGCACCGCGACGGAACGCTGGGCCAGCGCCCGCATGAACGTGGAGGCGGTGAACAGCCGCATCGGGTGGCCCGCCGGACACGCCTCGAACGTGCTCCGGCACTGCTCGACCAGCTCGTCGGTGATGTCGGGCTTGGGGCCGCCGCCGGGCCCCAAGGTGTCGACCAGGTTGAGCAGGGCGTCGCCCAGCACGTCGAGCCCCGGCAGACGGTCCCCGTCCTGGGCGTCCGCTCGGCCGGTGAGTTCCTTGAGCCGTCGCGCGAACTCCCGGGCCCGTTCGAGCTGGGCCGGTTCGTGGCCGATCAGGTAGTTCTCCACGGCGTTGGTGAATTCGGTACGGGCCGACAGCACCTCCACCTCGAAGTCGGTGAGTTCCCCTTCGGCCACCGCCGCTTCGACGCCGGGCGATGACCCGTCAGCCGCCGCGGCGAGCAGTGCCGCCGCCTCCCGCGCCCCTTCCGCGTCGAAGCGCCCGAACGACCAGGCCGTGAGCGCGCCGGCGAGGACCCGGTCGATCCCGTCGAGCCCCTCGGTGACGCCACCGGCGTCGGACGCGTGCGAACGCGCCTGACGCAACAGCGGGACGGCCTCGTCGAGCGGGGCGAGATCGCCCTGCTGGGAGCTCTGGGCGGAGAGCGCGCTGCCGAGCGCCCCGGCCAGCAGCGCCTGTATCGAGGGGTCTTCCTCGCCGAGGTCCGCGAGCAGTTCCCGCATGACCACGATGTCGGCGTCGAGGTGATCGGGGTCGTCGAGCCGGACGTCGTCCATGCGGGACACGAAGGAGACCAGCCTGGTCAGGTCGCGCAGGTCCTCCGCACCGTCCGGCTCGTCCGCGTGGATCGCCGCCATGGCGACGGGCAGCGCGGCGTCGAAGAGGCCACGGCGCAGCAGGCCGAGCGGCAGGAAGCCGTCCGGGGCGGCGGCCGCCACCTCGTCGGTCAGCGACCGGGATTCCGCCGTGAGCGCGGCCGCCCTGGCGGGTTCGGCCTCCCGCAGGGCCTGCGCGTGCGCTCCCGTGAGGGCGGCCAGCACGGCGACATAGGCGTAACGGTGCGGGCTGTCGGCGGGCAGGCCGGCCAGGGCGGCACGGTAGCGGGCGATCCGTTGATCGGAGACCACGCCGGAGTGCGCGGATCGCCTGGAATCTCTGGAGTCCTTGGAGTCCTTGGAGTCCCTGGAGTCCCTGGAGTCCCTGGAGTCCCTGGAGTCCCTGGAGTCCCTGGAGTTTTCCGCCTGCCCCGACTGCCCCATGATCACGCTGACCATGTCGAGGATTTCGAGGTCGATGTCCGGGGCGGGTGCGGACTCCCCGTCGCCCGGGGCGCGTTCCCTGAGCTGCTCGACGAGGTGGCCGAGCAACGGCCCCGCCTGCTGCCGGCGGCCCGGATCGTCGTCCTCGATCAGCTCCGTCAACCCCCGGACGGTGGTGAGGAGTTCCTGGTCCGCTCCGGGGAAAGCGGCGAGGGTTTCCGCGTCGGCGCCGTTCAGCAGGCGCGTCACGTCGACCGTGGCGAGCAGTTCGGCCGCCTCACGTGCCGCCTCCCGTGCCACCGCGTCGTCGCCCCGCTCCTGGGCGAAGGCCGCGAGCGTCCGGCTCAGGGCGGCGGTGGCGAAGGGATGGGCCGGATGGTCGGCGGGGGTGTGGGCGAGCGCCGCGCGCAGCCGCCGGGCACCGCAGACGATCCGGCTCGCGTCGTGCTCACGTATGCCTGCGTCGGCGATGACCGAGCCGACGCGCAGGTCCATCTCCCCCGGCCAGGCGGCCGGTTCGGCGTCCAGCTCACGCAGGAAGCGCAGCGCCTCGGCGCCCTCCGGGGTGAGCGCGCCCTCCGGGGCCGCCGCCACCAGCCGCTCGACCTCGCCGAGCGGGGGTTCGCCGAGCAGCCGCGCGGCGTCCAGGACGGTCCCGAGGGCGACCGCCGCCGCCTCCGCTCCCTCCGGGCCGGCGGAATCCAGCCCTTCGCACACCGCCCCCGCGTACCGGGCGGCGACGGCGAGCGCGTCCGGGTCCGCCGCGAGCTGGAAACGCGCCGCGTGGAGCCCGAGGCTGTGGAACGCCAACTCGACGAACCCGTCGTGGCCTTCGGGCAGGAGCTGATGCGCCGTATCGGACCAGGCGAGCGCACGGTCCAGCGCGGCCAGCCGGCCGGCATCCCCGTACGCCGGACTGTCGCCGACAGCCTCCCCGTACGCCGAACTCACGAGGTAGGCGAACCGCGCCTCGTGCCCCGGATCGGCAGGGTCGAAGCCGTCCCGCAGCGGCTGCGGAAGCTGCGCGTCGGCCGGCACCTGCGGGCACAGGAATCCGAACGTGCTCAGCGCGATCAGCACGTTTCGCTGGGCGTCCGGGTCCTCGGGGCCCTGATGGCGGAGAAAGAACGTCCAGCAGACGGCGGCGACCCCGTCGAGGTCGATCGTTCCCTCGGGCGACGGCGCGGCCTCACGCAGCAGGGCCAGCGCATCGCTCACCGCGTCCTCCCCGCGCAGCGGCGCGGGATCTCGGGCGTTCTGAGCTGCTAAGAGACGGGCGATCACTCGATCCTGAAGCTCAGTCATCCTTCATTACACTAATCTGATCTCACGTCAGAGGGCAGTGATTCTCCGGACTTTCAGGGAGTCTGCGGTGGGGGACGGGACGCAAGCGCGCAGGCTCTACGAGAATGCCGTCGAATACCTGTGCCGCAATGTCGACGCGGTACGCGAGCTGATCGGCCCCGCGCTCTGGGAGGCACCCTTCGCGGTCGTCCGGGACGGCGACCCGTCCACCGCCGCGTGGCGGGACGCGGTGCGCGCGCTGCACAACGCGGTCGAGGCGGCCGGGATCCCCGGCGGGATCGGCCTGAGCATCACGATGGGCTCTAGCGTATGGCCGTCCGGGCCCACCCCGCGGTCGGTCGGCTGGGTCTGCCCCACGGGCCGTTGTGGCCGGGTGGACCTGCGCGAAGGGGCGACGGGCCCGGAGACTCCGGCGTGTGCCCTGGTCGATCGGCCGATGCGTCTCGTGGACGGCTGAGGGCCGTGGGGCTGCTCGTCGAACTCCAGAAGCGCATACCCGACGGCTGGTTTCTGCGCCGGCTGCTGCCCGCCGTGCTGTTCGTCGTGGTGGCGATCGTGGGGGGCGGGCAGCTCGGACAGCGCCACTGGGACGATCTCGGGCTCGCCCGCGAACGGATCGCCGGTGCGCTGCGGTGGAGCGGCGGCATGTCCGGGGACGGCGTCGCGTCCCTCGTGCTCGTCGCGGTGGCGGCGGTGGGAGCCGCGTTCGCGGTGCCCTTCGCCGGGGGCGCGATCGGCGCGCTGGCGTCGGGGGCCTGGCCCTGGTGGCTGATGCCGCTGGGCCGCCGGCTGACCGCGTGGCGGGTACGGCGCTGGGCGCCTCCCGAGGAGACCGGGCGGCGGGCCGTCCGCGCACGCGCCGCCGGACGGCAGCTGCGCGCCGACCGGCTCGACGCGCGCAGGGCCCGTACCGGGCCGGCCGAGCCCGGCTCCCCGACCTGGTCGGGCGACCGGTTCCGCGCCACCGAGGCGCACGTCAGAGCCGAGACGGGAACCGATGTCGCGAGCGAGTGGACCAGGCTGCTCCTCGCGCTGCCGGACGCCCCCCGTGCCGCGCTGAGCGAGGCCCGGGACGCCTACGACGCGGCGTGCGAGGCGCTCGCCTGGAGCCTCGCGTTCACGGTCCTCGGTGCCTGGTGGTGGCCGGCGGCGCCCCTCGGCGTCGTGGTCGGGCTGGCGTCCTGGCGGTCACTGCGCGGGGCGGTGGGGGCCCTGTGCCGCACCACCGAAGCGGTCTTCGCCATGTGGCACACCAGCCCGCCTCCACCGCCACAGCCGTGACCGCCCCGGTCAGCTCCCGTGCGGCTCCCGTACCACGGCCGTCCCACCCGGCGGAACCGTCACCGACCCCAAAGCGGGCTTACCGGTGAGGAGTTCCGTCGCGTCGGCGGCGACCGGCACCTCAGCGCCCTGGCCGCCGTGGTCGATCAGGAAGAGGTAGTCGGCGTGCGGCCCCCGGCGGCGGACCGCCTCGATGCCGAGTGGGGTGGTCGCGACCGGCTCGACGCCCGCCTCCTCGCGGATCCGGGTCAGCAGGGCGCCCAGTGTGGCCGGATCCGGGCGGGTGGCCAGGTACCAGGCGGTGCCCGCGCCGTATGTGTGCCGGGTGACCGCCGGAACGCCCGTCAGCGGGCCCTCCGTGTACGAGGTCACCGCCCGCGCGCCCGCGAGACGCACCCGCTCCGACCACAGCGTGGCCGTGCCGCCCCCGCTCAGGCCCACCGTCTCGTCGGCCAGCAGCGGGAACAGTTCGTCGGACCGTACGCCGAGGACCTCCCGGAACGCGCCCGGGTAACCGCCCAGCCGCACATGGCAGTTCTCGTCCACCGCCCCGCTGTGGAAGCCGACGGCGAGCGTGCCGCCGCGTTCGGCGAAGGCGGCCAGGTTCGCCGCGCCTGCGTCGTCCACCAGGTACAGGCTCGGCGCCAGGACCAGGCGGTACGCGCTCAGGTCCGCTTCGGGGCGTACGAAGTCCACGGCCACGCCCGCGCGCCACAGCGGCTCGTACCAGTCACGGACCAGGTCCTGGAAGCGGAGTTCGCCGCTCGGCTGGGAGGGCAGTTCCACGGCCCAGCGGGCGTTCCAGTCCCAGACGATGGCGACGGACGCCGTGCCCGTGCTGCCGCGCACCTCCGCCAGGGCCTTCAGGTCCTGGCCCAGTGCGACGACGTCCTGCCAGATGCGGCTGTCCGTCCCCGCGTGCGGCAGCATCGCCGAGTGCCACTGCTCGGCGCCCGCCTTGGCCGCCCGCCACTGGAAGTAGGCGATGCCGTCCGCGCCGTGCGCCACATGCGCGAGGGCGTTGCGGCGCAGCTCCCCCGGCCCCTTGGCGCGGTTGACGGGCTGCCAGTTCACCGCGCCCGTGGAGTGCTCCATCAGCAGCCAGGGGCCGCCCGCGAGCGAGCGCATCAGGTCGCCGCTCAGCGCGATGTCGATCTCCGACTCGGGGTCGGCGGACATCAGATAGTGGTCGTTGGAGACGACGTCCAGCTCGGGCGCCCAGCGCCAGTAGTCCAGCGCGTCGAAGTTGTCCATCACCATGAAGTTGGTGGTGGCGGGCGTCGCCGGGGCCGCCCGGCGCAGTACGTCCCGCTCGGCGACGTACAGCGACAGCAGTTCGTCCGAGCAGAAGCGGCGCCAGTCCAGCTGGTGGGTCGGGTTGGGGACGGCTCCGGTGGCGCGGGGCGGCAGGATCTCGTCCCAGTCGTAGTACCACTGGCTCCAGAAGGTGGTGCCCCAGGCGTGGTTGAGCTCCGCCAGGTCGTCGGAGTACCGGGCCCGGAGCCAGCCGCGGAAGGCCGCCGCGCTCGTGTCGCAGTAGCACTCCGCGTTGTGGCAGCCGTACTCGTTGTGGACGTGCCACATCGCCACCGCCGGGTGGCCGGCGTACCGCTCGGCGAGGGCGCCCGCGATGCGCAGGGCGGCCTCGCGGTAGGCGGGGCTGCTCGGGCAGAAGGTCTGCCGGCTGCCGTACGAGAGGGTGCGGCCGTCGCGGTCCACGGGCAGCGCCTCGGGGTGCGCGCGGAAGAACCACGCCGGGGGCGCTGCCGTGGGGGTGGCCAGGTCGGCCGCGATGCCGTTCTCGTGCAGCAGGTCGAGCAGGCGGTCCATGCGGGCGAAGTCGTACACGCCCTCGGACGGTTCGAGCAGGGCCCACGCGAAGATGCCCACGCTGACCATGGTCACGCCGGCCTCGCGCATCAGGCGCATGTCCTCGGCCCAGACGTCCTCGGGCCACTGCTCGGGGTTGTAGTCGCCGCCGTACGCGATACCGGGCACGGACAGAGTGCGGATGCCGCTCATCGGGTAACTCCCCCCAGCAGACGTCGAGTTGTGGTCACGCCCCACTCGTCCAGCGACAGCAGCCGGTCGCTGGACGCCATCAGGCCGCCGGTGGCCTCCACATGCGCCGCCCAGCGTTCGCGGGTCTCCACGGCGGGGCGGGCCATCAGGCAGTCGGGGTCGTTGACCCAGAGACGGCCGTGCTGCCACTGGCGTCCGACGCCGGTGAACTCGGCGGCGTCCTGGCCGGGCTGGGAGTAGTCGTCGGCCTCGGAGCGGCGGTGCGGAGCCGTGTCGGGGCTGACGCGCATCGCGTCGAACAGGCCGATGGAGGGGAGGACCGGCGCACCGCAGCCCAGCAGATAGGCGTCCGGGCCGATCGCCTCGCGGATCAGGGCGATACCGGAGCGGTACGCCGTGAGGGCGTCGGTTCCGTCGTGCCGTACGCCGTCCAGGGCGCCCGCGTAGAGGAAGTCGACCTTGAAGTAGTCGTAGCCCTCGGCGCGCAGGGTGGTGAAGACCTCGGTCAGGTAGGCCGCCGCGGCCGGGTGCGTGGTGTCCAGGACGTACAGGTCGTGGCCCCAGTTGCGGCCCGCGTGCAGGGGCGTGCCGTCGAGGGACCGGACGAGCCAGTCGGGGTGGGCCGTGGCGAGTTCGCTGCCCGGGTCGACCAGGAACGGCGCCGTCCAGATGCCCGCCCTGCGGCCCCGCGCGCGGATGGTGTCGGCGATGCCGGAGCGGGAGCGGAAGCGGCCGGAGAGGGTGAGCCAGTCGCCGAGGGCGCGCTGGTAGCCGTCGTCGATCTGGACGACGTCGATGGGGAGGTCGAGGGTGTCCATCGCACGGAGGTTCTCGTGGATGTCGTCCTCGGTGACGGCGGTGAAGTACTCGTACCAGGAGCACCAGACGGTGGGCGCCGGCCGCGGGGCGGCGAGGCCGAGGCCGTCCGCCCAGTCCGCCAGCAGGGACTGGATGTCGGTGCCGGTCAGCGACTTCACCGGCCCGTCGGCGCTGATCTCCGCCCGGTCACCCCGTATCTCCAGCCGGATGGACGGCACGGACCGCAGCGGCTCGGCCGCCGCCCACAGCCGGACCGGCGAGCCGTCGCCGGGGTCGAGCGCCAGCAGGCCCTCACCCTGGAAGGTGCCGTGGGGGACGGTGACGCCTGGCCGGTAGCAGACGGTCGCCCAGTTGTCGTTGGTCGGCCGGTACGGCGTCGCGTCGAGGGCGTAGGCGCCGCTGGGGCTCCAGGACTGCCAGCCCTCCTCGTAGACCCTGGCCCTGCGCGGGTCCACGGGCACGGAGTCGAGCGGAGTGAAGGGGTGGGGCACGGTGGTTCTCTTTCAAGTACGAGGGCGTCAGCCCTTGTTGGCGCCCAGCGTGAGACCGCCGACGAACTGGCGCTGGAGCGCGAAGTACACGGTCAGCGTCGGGATCGCGGTGAGCAGGGCGCCGGCGGCGACCAGGTTGGGGTCGGTGAAGTACTGGCCGGAGAGGTTGTTCAGGGCCGAGGTGATCGGCATGTTCTCGCCGGTGGAGATCAGCACGATGGCCCAGAAGAAGTCGTTGTAGATCCAGATGGACAGCAGGGTCGCCAGGGCCGCGATCGCGGGCTTGCACAGCGGCAGCACGATCTGCCAGTACAGCCGCCACACCGAGGCGCCGTCGACGAGCGCGGCCTCGGTCAGCTCGTGCGGCAGCGAGCGCATGTAGTTGCTCAGCACGAAGGCGCAGAACCCGGACTGGAACGCCACGTGGATGAGGACCAGGCCGAGCGCGGAGTCGTACAGCTTGCCGCTGACGGTGATCCCGGGCAGGTCGATCAGCAGGTACAGGCGGTACAGCGGGGTGATGATGACCTGCTGCGGGAGCAGGTTGCCGGCCGTGAACACCAGCAGCAGGAAGAGGTTGACGCGGAAGTCGAAGCGGCTGACGTAGAACGCGACGCACGACGACAGGAACAGCGTCAGCAGCACGGCCGGGATCGCGATCAGCAGCGTGTTGCCGAAGTAGTGGAGCATGTCGGACTGCTGGAACGCGTTGGTGAAGTTGTCGAAGCTCAGCTTGTCGGGCCACGAGACGTAGCCCTTCTCGCTGGTCTCGCCGTACGGCCGCAGGGCGGCGAACAGGGCCCACAGCAGCGGGCCGAGCCAGGCCAGTGACGTGAGGACGAGGAACACGTGCAGCAGGACCCGGGCCGGGCGGACGGGGGTGCGCTGCTTGCCGAGCGCGGCGGTGGGGGTGCTCATGCGCGCCGCTCCTTCCGGAAGGTGGCCACCAGGTACGGGATGATCACGACGAGCGAGATCACGAGCAGGACGACGGCGATGGCCGATCCGTACCCGATGCGGCTGGACTCGCCGATGATGTTGTTGGTGACCAGGATCGAGAGCAGCTCGGTGCCCTGGGCGCCCTTGTTGAAGACGAACACCAGGTCGAAGGCGCGCAGCGACTCGATGATCGTGACGACCAGGACGACCGTGTTGGTGGGGCGCAGGGTCGGGAAGACGACGTTCTTGAACGTCTGCCACTCGTTGGCGCCGTCCAGCGCGGAGGCCTCGCGCAGGGCCGGGTCGACACCCTTCAGACCGGCCAGGTAGAGGATCATCATGTAGCCGGTGTGCCGCCAGGAGGCGGCGACCAGGATGGCCCAGAGGTTGAGGTTCGGGTCGCCGATCCAGTCGATGTAGTGGCCGGGCTTGTTGGCGCCGATGAGGCTGTTGATCAGGCCCGTGTCGGGGTTGTAGACGAGCTGCCAGACGAAGCCGATGACGGCCATCGACACGACGACCGGCAGGAAGAACGCGGTCTGGTAGACCCGGCTGAACCGGATCTTCTTGTCCAGCTGCACGGCCAGGAACAGGCCGATCGGGGTCGGGATCAAAATCAGCACAACGAACCAGATGACGTTGTGCTGGACGGCGGGCCAGAACTGCGGGTTGCTGCTGAACAGCTCCTTGAAGTTCTGCAGCCCGACCCACTTGATCGAGCCGAAGCCGATGCCGTCCCAGGTGGTGAAGGCCAGGGCGATCGAGGCGAGGGCCGTGAACCAGACGAGGATCACGTGCAGGACCGTGGGCACGCCGGCCATCAGGCCGAGCGTGATCCGGTCACGGCGGGTCAGCAGACGCTTGTGGCCCTGCGGAACCCGCTTCTTGGGGGACGCGGCGCCCGGAGGCGGCACGGCGGCCGCCTCCGGGGACTTCGTCGTCGTATCGATGTTCATGTCGCTGCTCATGAGGACGCGAAGATCGTCTTCTTCTGGCGCTCGATCGACGTCAGCAGACTGTCGATGCCCTTGGGGTCGCGGACGAACTTCTGCAGCGCGGGCTGCATCACCGTCGAGGTGAAGTCGGGCCGGCTGTCGCGGTCCATGTACTGCGTGAGGTTCTTGGCGCCGCTGATCATCTCGTACGCGCGCTTCTGCAGGGCGCTGTACGAGGAGGTGTCGGCCTTGGTGGACGCGGCGACGACGTTCGGGTCGGACTTCAGGTAGATCTGCTCGGCGGCCGGGGTGCCCAGGTACTCCAGGAGCTTCAGGGCCCCCGCCTGGTTCTTCGGGCTCTTGCTGAGCATGAACCCGTCGGTCGGCGCCTCGACGGTCTCCTGGCCGTAGGTGGGGTCGATCTCCGGGAAGGCGAAAAAGTCGAGGTCCTCGCGGTCGGCAGCGTTGGTGAACTGCTGGCCCACGAAGGAGCCCAGCAGATACATGCCGGCCTTCTTGGACACCAGGGTCTGGGCGGCGTCCTGCCAGGTGCGGCCGACGGCGCCGTCCTGGTGGTAGGGGAGGATCTCGGCCCAGTTGTCGAAGGCGGCGCGGGTGCGCTTGTCGGTCCAGGAGGCCTTGCCCGCCATCAGCTCGACATGGAAGTCGTAGCCGTTGGTACGGAAGTTGATCTGGTCGAAGGTGCCGAGCGCGGGCCAGGCGTCCTTGTCGCCGAAGGCGATCGGGACCAGGTTGTCCTTCTTCATCTGCTTGCACAGCGCGATGAACGCGGACCACGTGGTGGGGACTTCGTACCCGTACTTCTTGAAGACGCTCTTCCGGTAGAAGACCGCCCAGGGGTACGTGTACAGCGGCACGAAGTAGTACTTGCCGTCCTCACCCTTGCTGAGCTTCTTCATCGCCTCGGGGAAGTTGCCCCCGATCTTCTCCCACACGTCGTCGATCGGGGTGGCGAGCTTCTTGGCCGCGAAGAACTGCATGCGGTAGCCGGCGAACCAGTTGAACACGTCGTCGGGCGTGCCCTGGAGGTAGGAGTTGATCTGCTCCTGGAAGGTGTTGTGGTCCTTCGTGTTCACATCGACCGTGATGCCGGACTGCTTCTTGTAGGCCGCGTAGATGTCGGCGAAGGCCTTCTTCGGCACGGCGTCCGACGCGTTGGAGCCGACGGTGACGGTCTTCGGGTCACTGGCCGCCGTGCTGCCGCCACAGGCGCTGAGCAGGGGTATTCCCGCCGCGAGCGCGGCCGCGCCGCCGACGCCGCGCAGCACGCTGCGACGGCTCGGGCCGGGGACGGAGAGACCGGAAGGGGAGAGGTGGTGCATGACGGCTCCTCGAAGACGTGCGTCCGGTCGCGGGGGAGAGCGGGGTTGAGCCAGATCGAAATCGACCAGAAATCAACTTGACCGAACATCGTGTGGCGCAATAACAGTCGTATGTCCTGTCATACGTCAAGAGTTGTCGGCGGCCTTTGTTGAAACGTGATGGACACGACGAAGATCAATTCCGGTGACATACGGGCCGGGAGGGCGGCGAGCCGTCAGCCGACCCTCACGTTCTTCGAGACCGTGACCTGATCGATGTCGGTGGTGCGCA
This sequence comes from Streptomyces sp. NBC_00775, assembly GCF_036347135.1. Taxonomy (NCBI): domain Bacteria; kingdom Bacillati; phylum Actinomycetota; class Actinomycetes; order Kitasatosporales; family Streptomycetaceae; genus Streptomyces; species Streptomyces sp. NBC_00775. The sequence goes on along the minus strand of NZ_CP108938.1, from coordinate 5,621,195 downwards.
CCGTGACCTTCATGGTCCAGGTACCGGCCAGCGGGAGCGTGAGGGCGTCCGTCCCCCAGTAGCCGCCCTTGTCGGTGAGCCCGGCGTCGATCGGGCCGACCTGCTGCGCGGCCAGCGTGAAGGTGAGCCGCAGCTCGGGGACGGTCGCGATGCCCCCGTCGGGCCCGAGGATCACGGCCTGCACGGAGTTCTCGCCCACCCGCCCGGGCGACAGCTCGATCTGCACCTTGCCGTGCCCGCCCGGCGTACCGACGTCGAAGGGAACCAGCGACGTCGACGACGTGGGCCGGTCCGCGGCCACGGCGGAAGCGGCCGCCTCGGTGGCCGCCCGCCCCGGCTGGGTCCCGGTCAGCACGGTGGTGATCACCAGGACGACGATGCCCACGGTGACCTCGGCGAGCACGGAGCGGCGCAGACCCCGCCGGTACGTGGCGGCCTGATCGGCGCGGGACGCGGCTTCCGGTCGTACGTCATCGGGGGCGGCGTCAGGTCGTACGTCGTCGGAGGCGCCCGCGTCCGTGGCCGCCGGCCCCCCGACGGGCACAGCCACCCGTTCCACGGCGGCGGGAGCGAGAAGTGCGGCCTCCGTCACCGCCAGCCGCGCCGTCCAGCGCCGCGAATACGCCGCCCCCGCCAGCAGGAGCAGCACCGCGCACAGCTTGGCGAGCAGGATCCTGCCGTACGACGTCGAGGTCAGGGCGTCCCAGGAGCCGAGGCCGCGCCAGGACTGGTAGACGCCGGTGCCGGCGAGGACGGCGACCGAGGCGAGGGCGAGCCGGGAGAAGCGGGTGACGACGGCCGTGGAGAGGGGCTCGGCCGGGCGGTAGAGCGCGGTGAGCAGGGCGGTCAGGCCGCCGAGCCAGAGGGCCATGGCTAGCAGGTGGAGCACGGAGGAGACCATCGCGGCGGGGACCTGGATCCCGGCGGACGCGTGCTCGGCGGCGGCCCAAGTGACCGCGAGACCGAGGGCGAGCGCCCCGCCGAGGACGAGTGCACCCCGCGCCCGCCCCCGTTCCCGTACGCGAACGCGCTCGGGAAGGAAGGCGGCCACCCCCAGCAGCACCAGCCGGGCCACCAGAGCCACCCCTGGCCGGCTCGTCAGCGTCTCGCGCAGGGCGGCCGGGTCGAAGGCCGCGGTGACGCCTGTGCCGCGCTCGTAGGGGCCGCGCAGGAGCAGCAGCGCGAGCGTGGACAGCAGCAGGGTCCACCAGCCGGTCAGCAGCAGGCGCCGCACGCTCCCCTGGAAGCCGCAGGCCAGGACGAAGCCGGCCGCGCCGATGAGCAGGGCGAGGCCGCCGTACGCGACATAGCGGGCGATGTCGTAGAGCGTGGCGGAGGCGGTGTCCCCGGCGGGCGCGGAGGGCAGGGCGACGGAGGTCGCGGAGGGTTTGCCGATGGAGAAGGTGAAGGCGCCGGAGACGGGGTGACTGTCCGCCGAGACGACCCGCCAGGCCACCGTGAACGTGCCGGTGCCGAGGCCGCGCGGCAGGGTCACGCGGGCGGTGTCGGAACGGCCGCCCGCGTGGCCGGGCGCGCCCGTGTGGACGCGCCGGTTCTCCGGGGTGAGCACGCGGAAAGAGTCGTCGAGGAGCCCGACGGACTCGCTGAACGTCAGCGTGATCTGCCGGGGCGCGGACTTCAGCACACTGCCGTCCTGCGGATCGGTGCCCGTCAGCGCGGCATGCGCGGACGCGCCGCTCACCCCGCCGAACAGAACCAGCACCAGGACGCCCGCCAGCAGCGCCAGGCCCCGGACCACGCCCCGCCGCTCCCGCTGTCCGCTCACACGCCACTCCGCATCCGCGTTTCCAGAGTCCCGGTTACGTACGGACGCGAACGGCGCGCTGCTCACCCACAGGCGAGGAACCCTCCTCAAAGGCCTTCGTCAAAGGATCTCCTCAACGACCTTCCTGAAAAGCCTTCCGGGTGAGGAAGGCGAGCCGGGCGCGCTTCTCGGGGAGGTAGACCTCGGGCAGGTCGATCTCGGGCAGCACGATCTCCTCCGCCGGGACGAAACCCTGCCGGGTCAGCCGGTCGATCGCCTTCACGTTGCGCGCGTCGGGTTCGACCACGACCCGCTGCCGGTCGAGGCCGGTCAGCAGATACGTGGTGAACGCGGTCAGCAGGGTCGACGACCAGCCCGGCCGGCCACCGCCGGGTCCCGCGGGCCCGATCAGCAGATGCATACCGATGTCACCGGACTCGACGTCGTAGCACTCGCTGACCCGGTCGGCCTCGGGCTCGTACGTCTGGAAGAGCGCGGCGGGTTCGCCGTCCTTGACCGCGAGGAAGGCGTGATGGGTGTCGAGCGAGTCCAGATGGACATACGTTTCGAGCACCTGCTCCTTCGTGAGCCCGTTCATCCCCCAGAACCTGGCCCGCTCCTGCGCGACCCACCCGTGGATGACATCGAGATCGGCATGCGGATCGACCGTCACGACACGAACGGTGCCGAACCCGTCGAGCACCTGCTCGTGTACGGCTTCGCGGCCCAGGGCGTACGCGTTCTCAGTCCTCATGGCTCTCCTGCCCCTCCTGACTCTCATGGCTCTGCTTGGTCAGCGTGTTCCAGTCGGTGGTCACCGGGACGAGATCTCCCTTGAGCCACAAGGGGAGTTGGTCACGGTGGTGGCCCGACCCCGGGACGCCGTCCGCACCGAACGGAACCACCCACAGACTGTTCTGCCGGTCGGCGAGATCCCAGACGTAACGGGCGGCCGGGCCACGCGCGCTCAGATCGGTGAGACCGGGCACCGCCGAGGTGCACAGCACACAGTCGTGGTCGCCGGACAGCCCCGGTTCGTCGTACGACGTGTCGGTGAGCGCACGCCAGGGCGCGAGCCGGTGGGTGTCGCCCCACGTACCCGGCGCCGGGGCGGCGGCCACCTCCTCGACGGCCGCGCGGACGATCGCGTCGCGGTCGATGCCGTACAACTCCTCGGCCTTCAGCAGGTTTTCGAGGGCGAAACCGACGCGCGAGGTGAGGGCGAGCCACGGAAGAAAAATCTCCGGATACGCGGACGGACCGGCCGGATCGGCCAGCACGGCCAGCGCAGCCAGCGCGGGCTGCGCCACGAGCCGCCGTACGACCGCACCGCGCACCGCCGCGTACACCGCCGCCTCGGCACTGCCGGCCTCCATCCGCCGGTCCCAGCCGAGGAGTTGCTCCCGAAGCGCGACCGCACCGAGGCTGAACTCCTCCCGCGCAAGGGCACCCAGCCGGTCCAACAGGGCGGCGGCCGAGGCGAGATGGGTGTCCATGTGGATGGCGGGCATGTCCTGCGCCGACCAGTGCTTCGCCGCGCCGAGAAGCTGCCGGATGCGCGAGGCGCGGTGCGGCGGGGCGAACTCGACGCCGAGCGGGGCGGCGGGCCCGCGCTGGTTGGCCATCACGGCGACGCCGTCCTCGAAGGAGCCGTACGGCATCTCGTGCCAGCCCTGCCACTCCCGCCCGGGCTCCCAGGCAGCCACCACCCGCGTCCGGTTGTCGGCGCTCCGCACCGGGACCCGCCCGGCGACACGGTGCAGCAGCCCGCCCTCGGTGTCGGCGGCCTGGACGACGTTGACGGGCTCGGCCCAGCGGTCGAACGCCCGGTCCACGTCGGCGACCCGGCGGGCGCGCAGCAGCGGGAGGAGGGCGCTGAAGCCGAGGTCCTCGGTGACGCGCGGCGGATACCGGAGGCTGATGGACTCCTCGGCCCCCGCTCCACCGATGACCACGGGCCCCCGCCCCGTCTCGATCACCTCGACCTCGACGGACTCGCTCCCGGCGACATGAATGGTCTCCAGATGCCGGTCCGCGGTCCGCCAGGCCCCGTCGGGATCAAGCACTTCAAGCACATCGGCCGCCTCGACGGACGAACCGTCACCGGGATGCCCGGCGGCCCACCGCAGGCGCTCGCGGTACAGGTCCTGGTAGTCGGCCATCGCGTTGGTGATGGCCCAGGCGACGGTTCCGGTGTGGGCGAAGTGGGCGATGCCCGGGACGCCGGGGACGGCGAGGCCGACGACGTCGAACTCCGGGCAGGAGAGGCGTATCTGCTGATAGACGCCGGGATCCTCGATGAACCGATGGGGATCACCGGCGATGACGGCCCGCCCGGTGACGCTGCGCCCGCCGCTCACCAGCCACCCGTTGCTCCCCGAGGTGCCGGGCCCGTCCATGGCGAACAGCTGGACCGCGTCCGCCCCCAGCAGCCGTACGACCTCCTCGCGCCAGAGCTTGGCGGGGAACCCGGCGAAGAGGATGTGCGTGCCGAGCCAGACACCGAGGGGGCTCCAGGGCTCCCAGCGCCCGGGGGCGAGCCCGGTCGCCGCGAACTCCGGTGCGCGCCGGGCGCCCTCGGCGAGCCCCTCATTGACCCCGGCCACATAGGAGACAACCCACGCGGCGGTCTCGGGATCCCGTTTCTCCAGGGCCGCGAAACAGCGTCTTGCGGTGTCGTCGAGCCGGGCCTGCCGGGCGAACCGGTCCCAGGCGACGGCGTCGGCGCCGAGGAAGGCGGCCGAGGTGCCCTGCGAGCGGTGCCGTTCGACCTCCAGCTGCCAGGCCCGGTCCACGGCGGTGGTACGGCCCTGCGCGTGGGCGAGTTCCTGTGCGCTGTGCGCGCGCAGGTGGGGGATGCCCCAGGCGTCACGGTAGATCTCGACGGTCACGATCCATCCCCACTCGTCTCAGGTTAGGCCAGGTTAGGCTAACCTAACTCCCATTGGGGCGAAATCGTACGCGAGCGGTGAAGACCGCGCGGGCCGGGGTCTTCACCGCCCTGCACCCCGCCCGCGTCCGGGGGATCATCGGTCCATGGACGTCACTCTTCACCTCGCCCAGCAGCCGGAAGCCGACGAACTGCTCGGCCGCAGCGCGCTCGCCGCCCTCGTCGGCATGCTGCTGGACCAGCAGGTTCCGATGGAGTGGGCCTTCGCGGGGCCGTACACGATCGCGCAACGGCTGGGTACGGACGATCTCGACGCGCACGAGATCGCCGCGTACGACCCGGAGAAGTTCGCCGCGTTGCTGTCCGCCAAGCCGGCCGTGCACCGCTATCCCGGTTCGATGGCCAAGAGGATCCAGCAGCTGTGCCAGTACCTCGTGGAGCACTACGCCGGAGACCCCACCGCTGTCTGGAACGACGCCAAGACCGGCGCCGAACTCCTCCAACGCCTCAAGGACCTTCCCGGCTTCGGCCCCCAGAAGGCCCAGATCTTCCTCGCCCTCCTCGGCAAACAACTGGGCGTACGTCCCAAGGGCTGGCGCGAGTCCGCGGGTCCCTACGGGGAGCCCAAGTCCTTCCGCTCCGTGGCCGACATCACCGGCCCCGACTCCCTCGCCAAGGTCCGCGCCCACAAACAAGAACTGAAAGCCACCGCCAAGGCCTCCGGCAAGTAAGACCCCGGGTTCCTCGCCCCCGCCGCCCCTACCCGTCCCATCCTCCAGGGGCTCCGCCCCTTCGACCCCGGGGGTTGTGTGTCGACTGCGGGTCCGTGCGGGCTGGGCGCGCAGTTCCCCGCGCCCCTAAAAACACGACCCCAGGAACCGTTCGCCACACGGACCGGCACCCACACCCTGCGACGCACAGGCCCAGCCGGCACGCACCCGCAGCCGACGAAGCGCAGACCCCGCCCACCCCCACCCGCTACGACGGCGGCGCAGTTGGCAACGCGCCGAAGGGGCCGTGCCGGTACGTCCAGCCCGTCGCATACGGGGTTATGGCCAAGTTCATGCTGTGGCAGCAAGCAGCAATGCCCACCGGCGACGGGCTGGACGTACCGGCACGGCCCCGACCCACCCACGCCACCGAACCCAACCGAACCGAACGCACCGCCATACGTCCACCACTCGGGTCATCCCGGTGGCGAGATCCCCGCAGCCGTTCACAGCATGGGTCATGAGCGAGCCCACAGACGAAGGCCCCCTGTACCTTCTCTCCCGCACCGCCTGGCAAGCCGTACTAGGCGCCGGAATCGCCGCGCTGGCGCTGGGCGTCATGGTGCTGGTCTGGCCGGAGGCCTCACTCCGCGTCGCCGGAGTGCTCTTCGGGCTCTACCTGATCGTCAGCGGCGTCCTGCAACTCGTCGCCGCCTTCGGCACCCACGCGGCGACCTCCCTCCGCGTCCTGGCCTTCATCAGCGGCGCCCTGTCCATCCTGCTGGGCCTCTTCTGCTTCCGCGGCGCAATGGAGTCGATCCTGCTCCTCGCCCTGTGGATCGGCATCGGCTGGCTGTTCCGCGGCATCACCCAGGCCATCGCCGCCGCGTCCGACCCGACCGTGCCGGCCCGCGGCTGGCAGGTGTTCCTCGGCATCGTCAGCTTCATCGCCGGCGTCGTGCTGATCGTGGCCCCGTTCAAGTCGGTCGCCGTCCTCACCCTCGTCACCGGCTGCTGGCTCATCGTGGTCGGCATCGTCGAGATCATCACGGCGTTCGGCATCCGCTCCGGCGCCCGGCGCATCCCCCGAACCGCCTGACCGCCTGACCGCACCTCCTGACCACTCCGCCAACAGGGCGGATCTCCCGGCCAACCCGATGAATCACCCACCTCCGGTGGGGACAGGACCTCTCATGAGCCCCACCCCGCACCCCCCGCACCCGCTGCGCCGGTGCGCGCGAGCGCGGGGAGGGGCTCCTTCACGTTCAGGGACGTCACGTTCAGGCACATCACGTTCAGGCACCTGGCTGCGGATCCTCATCCTGCTGGTCACCGCGGTACTCGCCACAGGCCCGCACCTCGAAGCGCTCGCCGCGTCCACCCCCACGCCCGCCCCCACGGCCGGCACCGCATCAGGATCAGGCACCGCCGAACACGACGTACTCGACACGGCCCTGCGCCCACCCACCCGCCAGGACCACCACCCCCTCACCCCCCTGCGCCCCGACACGCGCCCCCCGGAGCAACAGCACGGCCCCCTCCCCGTGCGGGCCCCCGCGTCCCCCTCGCACTCCTCCGCCCCGCACACCCTCCGCTGCGTGGTCCTGCGCTGCTGACGGACCCGGCTTCCGCCCCGGCAAGTCCCTCACCAGCGAACACAGCGAACACAAGGACACAAGGACACCCCATGCCCAGCGACCCCTACGCGGTCCTGCGCGCCCTGCTGCGCGCAGAGGCCGTACGCAACGCACCGAAGCCGGCTCCCCGCCCCAAGCCGAACGGCCCCCACCACAAGAACCCCCAGACGGAACACAGCCACAACTGACAACAACAACAACAACAAGGGCGACCGCCCCTCCCCCGCACCCCCGGGACGGGGCGGTCGCCCCCTACCGCCGACGCCGAGCCGTCCCGAACAACGACCGAGTGATCTCACGGCCGATCTGCGTACCGACCGACCGGGCCAGGGACTTGAAAAGCCCACTACCGACCACCTGCTCGACAACCGAGGCCTCCTCCTTGGCCGGCCGCCCCTTCGCCGGTGCCCCCTTGGCCCGCGCGGACCCAGGAGCAGACGCAGACCCAGGAGCGGACGCAGACCCCGCCGCCACCTCCTGCCCCGCCTCCACCTCACGGGCAGCGGTCAGCTTCTCGTAAGCCGACTCGCGGTCCACAGCCTGTGCATACCGCCCGTAGAGCGGCGACGCCGTGACCGCCCGGTCCAGGACCGCCGCGTCGACCGGGCCCATCAGCGACCCGGGCGCACGCAGCCGGGTCGCGGCGACGGGGGTCGGGGCGCCCTTCTCGCTCAGGACCGTGACCACGGCCTCCCCCGTGCCGAGTCCCGTGAGGAGTTCCTCCAGGTCGTACGCCGAGTTCGGGAAGGTCTTCACCGTCGCCCTCAAAGCCTTCTGATCGTCAGGGGTGAAGGCCCGCAGCGCGTGCTGGACGCGGTTGCCGAGCTGGCCGAGGACATCGGCGGGTACGTCCTTCGGAGTCTGCGTCACGAAGAAGACGCCAACTCCCTTCGAGCGAATGAGCCGGACGGTCTGGGTGATCGAGTTCAGGAAGGCCTTCGAGGCGTCGTTGAACAGCAGGTGCGCCTCGTCGAAGAAGAACACGAGTTTCGGCTTGTCGGCGTCGCCGACTTCCGGAAGATCGTGGAACAGGTCGGCGAGCAGCCACATCAGGAAGGTGGAGAAGAGCTGCGGCTTGTCCTGGACTTCCGGGAGTTCGAGCACCGACACCACCCCCCGCCCGTCCGACCCAGGCCCGTCCGACCCCCGCCCGTCCGACACCGTCCGCAACAGCTCGCTCGTGTCGAACTCCGGCTCCCCGAAGAAGGGGCTCATGCCCTGCGCCTCGAAGGCGGTGAGGGAACGGAGGATGACGCCCGCCGTGGCCGTGGACAGCCCGCCGATCCCCTTCAGCTCCTGCTTGCCCTCGTCCGAGGTCAGGAACGTGACGACCGCGCGCAGGTCCTTGAGGTCGACCAGCTCCAGGCCCTTCTGGTCGGCGTAGTGGAAGATCAGGCCGAGCGACTGCTCCTGGGTCTGGTTGAGCTGGAGCACCTTGGACAGCAGCACCGGGCCGAAGCTGGTGATCGTGGCACGTACGGGGATGCCATGGCCCATGCCGCCGAGCGCGTAGAACTCGGCCGGGTATCCGGTCGGCGTCCACTCCTGGTGGACGTCCCGGGCGCGCTCCTGGACCTTGTCGCCCGCCACGCCCGGCGCCGAAATGCCCGACACATCGCCCTTGATGTCCGCGAGGAACACCGGCACGCCCTGGGCCGACAGCTGCTCGGCGATCAGCTGGAGCGTCTTGGTCTTGCCGGTGCCGGTGGCGCCGGCGACCAGACCGTGCCGGTTGAGCATCGGCAACGGGATGCGGATCTGTACGTCGGGCAGGCACTGCCCGTCCCAGAGCAGGGCGCCCAGATCGAGGGCGGGGCCGGAGAAGGCGTACCCGGAAGCGATTTCCAGGGCTTCCCGCGGCAGCGCGGCGGAGCTCCCTCCCGCGGCGGGGGCGTTTCCGGTCGTCCCGGGAGCGGTGCCAGGGCCAGCCGACGGCATGGTCTCGCTGTCACGCATATCAGGCCCCTGTTCCCGATTTGAACGGATTTACGGCGTCTTTTCCAGCGTCGCACTCCGTCGCCATGGCTGCGCCCGGAAGCTCTTGACCGGTAGGCTTTCCGTGTGATCTTCAAGCGCATCGGAAACGGACGGCCGTACCCCGACCACGGCCGGGAAAGCACCCGGCAGTGGGCGGACGTCGCGCCGCGCCCGGTCCGCCTCGATCAACTCGTGACGACCAAGGGCCAGCTGGACCTGGAGACCCTCCTCGCCGAGGACTCCACCTTCTACGGCGACCTGTTCGCGCACGTGGTGAAGTGGCAGGGCGACCTATACCTGGAAGACGGCCTGCACCGTGCCGTCCGCGCCGCGCTGCAACAGCGCCAGGTGCTCCACGCACGCGTCCTTGAACTGGACTAATGGCCACGGCTTGACCCCAATGGGTTGAACTGACCGCCGGGCAATGATCATCTAGTAGTTATCGCCGCCGCGGCGCACTACGCTGCGCCCATGAGCATGCTCACTCCCCCTGGCATGGGCGGCCAGTACCGGATCACGGGGGACAAGTACCCGCGGATGCGCCGGCCCCGAGGGCGCCGCAGGCTCGTGTTCCTGGTCGTCGCCTCCGTCACCGCACTCGGGCTGATCGGGTGGGGGACCCTGCAGCTCATCGACGTCTTCACGGGCGGCGGCGACAAGGCGACGGCGGCGGGCCCCAAGGCGGACTGCGCGACGAAGGTCAGCGCGTCGGCCACACCGGCCGCCGCCACCGCCAAGACGCTGCCCAAGCCCGGCCAGATCACCGTGAACGTCCTGAACGCCACGCCCCGCAGCGGGCTGGCCAAGGAAACCGCGGACGAGCTGGAGAAGCGCGGCTTCAAGATCGGCGACGTGGGCAACGCGACGGACGCGTACGACAAGAAGGTCGAGGGCGCCGGGATACTCCTCGGCGCGAAGTCGGCCTACTCGGCCGCGCTGCCCGTCCTCAACACCCAGCTCCCCGGCGCCGAGTTGAAGACCGACGGCCGCGACAAGGCCACCGAGGTCGACCTCATCATCGGCACCGGCTTCAAGTCGCTGACGAAGAAGGACGACGCCGACAAGGCCCTGGCCGTCCTGGCCAAGCCCGCACCGGCGCCCTCCACCTCCTCGAAGAGCTGCTGAGAGCCGCGTACGGCCGGGAAAGGCGTACGGGACGGCAGTCCCGCAGAACCAAGAAGGCCGTACGGAGCCGAAAGCCCCGTACGGCCGAAATCCTTTGGGGAACCCGGGAGTCACTCCACCGGGAACCCGCGAGTCACTCCGCCGCGCCGTACATCCGGTCTCCCGCGTCGCCCAGCCCCGGCACGATGTAACCGTGCTCGTTGAGCCGCTCGTCGACCGAGGCCGTGACGACGGTGACCGGCGTGCCCGCCAGTTCGCGCTCCATGACCTCAACGCCCTCGGGGGCGGCGAGGAGGACCACGGCGGTGACGTCGTCGGCGCCGCGCTTGATCAGCTCCTGGATCGCCGCGACGAGCGTGCCGCCGGTGGCCAGCATCGGGTCCAGGACGTACACCTGGCGCCCGGAGAGGTCGTCCGGCATGCGGGTGGCGTACGTGGAGGCCTGGAGCGTCTCCTCGTCGCGCACCATGCCCAGGAAGCCCACCTCGGCGGTCGGCAGCAGCCGCACCATGCCGTCGAGCATGCCGAGGCCCGCGCGCAGGATCGGCACGACGAGGGGGCGCGGGTAGGAGAGCTTGACGCCCGTCGTGGAGGCGACCGGGGTCACGATGTCGACCTGCTCCGTGCGTACGTCCCTGGTGGCCTCGTAGGCGAGCAGGGTGACCAGCTCGTCGGCGAGCCGCCGGAAGGTCGCGGAGTCGGTGCGCTGGTCGCGCAGGGTGGTGAGCTTATGGGCGACCAGGGGGTGGTCGACGACGTGGAGACGCATGTCCACAACAGTAGCCGGGCTGCGGGCGCCCGCCACTGCCTCGCCTTGCCGGGCCCGGCAAGGTCCGGCCCGCGATGTCACCCGACCGCTGGCATCAAACCGCCCATCAGAGGGAAAGTGGGAGGGACGGACCTGGGGTGGTGTGTCTATGCGGAACCCGGAAGAGGAGTCCCCCGAGCAGGTGGAGACCGACGCCGAGCGCAGGCGGCGGCGCGCCCAGTTCCTGCGGGAACTGACCGAGGCGCGCGAGCTGCGCGACCGGGTCCAGCCCCGCCGCGCCAAGGCCGCACGACTGCGCCACGCCATGCGTATGCGCACCTTCCGCTGGTAGCCGCCCGCCGTGAGCCCATGCCCCCGCCCGGGCCGCACGAGCCCGTGTCTGGGCCGGGAGGTGCTTACGTGACGCCGACAGCCGCGTACGATCCGCTGTTAGCGATCAAAAGAGGCAGACACAGCAGGCCGAAGACGTCCCCTGAACGCTCTGTTTCTGCCACGATTCCGAGTGGGTGGGGCTCAGAGCAGCACGCCCCGCCCATCGACCTCCGCCGGGGGGACCCCCAACCGGCACGCCTACGACCAGTGGGAGAGTCACGGTGTACTTCGCCGCACTGCTCGCGCGCACCGAAGACGGGTGGGAAGCGAGCGACACAGAGCTCGACGATGTGGAGAGCCTGTCGGATCTGACCGACCTGGCCCGTGAAGCCTCGGAGGCGGACACGGTCCTCGTACTCATCGAGCAGGAGGACGCGTGGTTCGGCGTCGTCCGCGTGGACGGCGAGGAGGACCCTCGCATCTACGTCTCGGACGCCGCCGCCGCTTCCCGCAGCTCGTACGGCGAGATCCTGCTCACGGACGAACTACTAGGACGGGATCCGGGCGACGACGACGCCGACCTGGACTCCCTCGACCTGGACGGCACGGAGGACGGTGAACCCGACCACGAAAACGACTCCGACGACGACGAGGACGAGAGCGTGTCCGCCGACGCCGTCTCGCACAGCCCCGTCGGGGACCTTGCCATCCTCGCGGACCTCGGAGTGAGCGAGAAGGAACTGCTCACCCTGGACGAAGGCGACGCGCTCAGCACGATCGCCGACGCCCTGGGTGCGGCGGAGGTCCTGGAGACCGTCCGCTAGGTTCCCCGCGTGAGCACCGCCGAGGAAACTCCACAGCCCGATCCGGTACGCGACCGCTGGCGGGCCGCCATGCGGCTCGCCCTGGACGAGGCCCACCGGGCCGTCCGGGGCGGGGATGTTCCCGTCGGCGCTGTCGTGCTGTCCCCGGACGGTACGACGGTGCTCGCGGCCGGGCACAACGAACGCGAGGCCACCGGCGATCCGACGGCGCACGCCGAGGTCCTCGCGCTGCGCAGGGCCGCCGCGGAGCTCGGCGAGTGGCGGCTGTCCGGCTGCACGCTCGTCGTCACCCTGGAGCCCTGCGTGATGTGCGCGGGCGCGCTCGTGCAGTCCCGGGTGGACCGGGTCGTGTACGGGGCCCGGGACGAGAAGGCGGGCGCGGCCGGCTCCCTCTGGGACCTCGTACGCGACCGGCGGCTCAACCACCGGCCCGAGGTGATCGAGGGCGTCCTCGCCGACGAGTGCGCGCGCACGCTCACCGACTTCTTCCGGGACCGCCAAACGGATTTCAGACCACGGCCCACCTTGGGGTAAGGTCTCCCTCGGTAGCGTGTCCGAGCGGCCGAAGGAGCTCGCCTCGAAAGCGAGTGTGGCGCAAGTCACCGAGGGTTCAAATCCCTCCGCTACCGCTTGAGAAGGGCCCCGTCGAAAGACGGGGCCCTTCGTGCGTACACGGTCAAAAGAAGGAAAGAAGAAGAGGGAAGACGCAGGACTCAGAAGTGCGGAAGAAGGAAGAAGGACGGGGGAAGCGGCATCTGGGGGACAAGCCGCTTCCCCCGGTGGAGAGGGACCCGCAAGTCCGCGCCGCGTATCGGGGGAAGCTTGCGGCGGGGACCCCGCAGTGGGGTCCGTCCCGCCCCGCGGACTCCTGCCAGAACCGCCGGGCTCACCATCCATCCTGGGCCACCGCACCCCCGGAACGGCTCGGCAAAGGGCCTCGACCAGCGGGCCGTTGGTCCTTAAAAGCGGCGTGAAGGTTACACTCGCCGCCGGCAACAGGGGGCCCACCGGGCGCAGCAGTCACAGGGGAGGCCGCGATGGCGGTGAATTCGAAGAAGATCGCCGTCTATGTGCTCGTGGTCTTCGCGTTGTACGTGATCATCACAGATCCCGCCAAGGCCGCCGATTACGTCCAGATAGGGTTCGAGGGCATATCGAGTGCCGCTCAGGCCATCGGCGACTTCATGACATGGGTCGCCGACGGGGCCAAGAACTGAGAGGCGTCCCTCGCACCACCAAGGAGTGCCCGTGATCCGCCATCTGGTCCTCTTCAAGCTCAACGAGGGCGTCGAGCGCGACGACCCGCGCGCCGTCGAGGGCGTCGCCGCCTTCCGCGCGCTCGGCGACCGGATTCCCGAGCTGCGGTTCTGGGAATGCGACTGGAACATCACCGACCGGCCCATCGCGTACGACTTCGCGATCAACTCCGCCGTCGACGACGCCGACGCCCTGAAGCGGTACTTGGAGCACCCGGCGCACCAGGCGGCCGCCGTGCTGTGGCGGGAGTTCTCGACCTGGGTGATCGCCGACTATCCGTTCTGAGCCCTGCCGCCGGCCTTCCGAGCGCTGCCGCTCCGAAGCCCCTCGCCCGAACTGGCGGGGGGCTTTTCACGTCTTATGCCCCAACTCTCCCTCAACACGGCGTTATGCGGTGCTTGCACACAGTGCACATGTCTTGTGATGCTATGACCGCTTTTGAGGGATGAGTTGACGGTTGTGTTGACGAATGAAGAGGTGGCGTTGACCGTGTCGGCCAGTACTGCGCCGCCCCAGGAGGAAGCCCCGGCCCCGGCCCAGGCGCCGACCCCGGCACCACCCCAGGAAGCCACCCCGGAAGTCACGCAGGAAATCACCCAGGAGGTCGCGCAGGACCCCGCGCCGGAGCGGCGCCGCGGCGCCGACACCCGGGCCCTCACCCAGGTCCTCTTCGGCCAGCTCAAGACCCTGCAGCCGGGCACCGCGGAGCACAACCGCGTACGCGGGGCGCTCATCGAGGCCAACCTCCCGCTCGTCCGGTACGCGGCAGCGCGCTTCCGCAGCCGCAACGAGCCCATGGAGGACGTGGTCCAGGTCGGGACCATCGGGCTGATCAACGCCATCGACCGGTTCGACCCGGACCGGGGCGTGCAGTTCCCGACCTTCGCGATGCCGACCGTCGTCGGCGAGATCAAGCGGTACTTCCGCGACAACGTCCGCACCGTCCACGTACCGCGCCGGCTGCACGAGCTGTGGGTGCAGGTGAACAGCGCGACGGAGGACCTGACGACAGCCTTCGGGCGCTCACCCTCGACCGCCGAGATCGCCGAACGGCTGCGCATCACCGAGGAGGAGGTGCTGTCCTGCATCGAGGCGGGCCGCTCGTACCACGCGACCTCCCTCGAAGCGGCCCAGGAGGGCGACGGGCTGCCGGGACTGCTCGACCGGCTCGGCTACGAGGACCCGGCACTCGACGGGGTCGAACACCGCGACCTCGTACGGCATCTGCTCGTACAGCTGCCCGAGCGCGAGCAACGGATCCTTCTTCTGCGCTACTACAGCAATCTGACGCAGTCACAGATCAGCGCCGAGCTGGGAGTCTCCCAGATGCATGTGTCAAGGCTGCTCGCCCGTAGTTTCGCGCGTCTTCGATCCGCAAACAGGATCGAGGCATAACCGGTAGGAGCGAATCGCTCGATGGCTCCTTTTCCGACAGTTCAGCGCTGAAAGACCGTCAGACCCCCTCTTTCCAGGGCCTATTCACCCCTTCCATGTCGACATGTCACTACAGCGTGTTGCCGACATGTGACATTCTTCCGGAAGCGCGTTTGCCGCGGCCCCGCCTCCGGTATTCAGGTGGAGGCTGCGTTCCTCCGACGGGAGCGACTGCCGCGACCGTCCGCGACCCAAAGGGGGTGGCATGTCCGCAGACCAGGGCAGCTCGAAGGTGCTCACGCTCACGAAGAGCGAAGCAGCGCCCGAGACGCACGACGCGCTTCACGATGTCCCGGCCCTTCCGGCCCCCGACGCCGCTCCGGCCGCCCCGGCCCCCGAAGCCGTCAAGGCCCCCGAGTCCTCGGGCGCCATCGACACCCGCACCCTGTCCCGCTCCCTGTTCCTGCGGCTCGCCGCACTCGGCGAGAACAGCCCTGAGCGCGCCTATGTCCGGGACACGCTCATCGAGCTCAACCTCCCGCTCGTCCGGTACGCGGCAGCGCGCTTCCGCTCCCGCAACGAGCCGATGGAGGACATCGTCCAGGTCGGCACCATCGGCCTGATCAAGGCGATCGACCGCTTCGACTGCGAACGCGGTGTGGAGTTCCCGACCTTCGCGATGCCGACGGTCGTCGGCGAGATCAAGCGGTTCTTCCGCGACACGTCGTGGTCCGTCCGCGTCCCGCGCCGCCTCCAGGAGCTGCGCCTGGCCCTCACCAAGGCCAGCGACGAGCTCTCGCAGAAGCTCGACCGGTCTCCGACGGTCACCGAACTCGCCGCGGTCCTGGGCGTGTCCGAGGAGGACGTCGTCGACGGCCTCGCCGTGGGCAACGCGTACACCGCCTCGTCCCTCGACTCCCCCGCCCCCGAGGACGACGGCGGCGAGGGCTCCCTCGCGGACCGCCTCGGCTACGAGGACACGGCCCTGGAGGGCGTCGAGTACCGCGAGTCCCTCAAGCCGCTGCTCGCCAAGCTCCCGCCCCGCGAGCGCCGGATCATCATGCTCCGCTTCTTCGCGAACATGACCCAGTCGCAGATCGGCGAGGAGGTCGGCATCTCGCAGATGCACGTCTCCCGACTGCTGACCCGGACCCTGGCGCAGCTGCGGGAAGGGCTCATCTCCGACTGAGGCTCGGACTGGGGCTCCGGCTTGGGGCTCCGACCGAGGTTCGCCTCAGGAGCCTCCCGAGGGTTCATAATTGACGGATCGTCAGCCACACTGGCGCGATGCGTCGAGAGTCGATACGTGGTCGCCGAGGTGCCCTTGTGGGTGCCTCGGCGACTGTGGTCTGCCTGGGTACGGTGCTGGCCGCCTGCGGAAGCGGTGGCGGCGGGGACGGATACGTCGCCGTCGGAGCCGCCGGGGGTTCACCCCGGGCGTCGGGCGCGGTGGTCGCCCCCACGGGGGATGTGTCACTGATGCCACTGAAGGGCGGCACGGCGGCCGGCTCCAAGGGGGCGGGAACTTCCGGGAGTTCGGGCTCCGGGGAATCGACCTCGACATCGAGCTCGACCTCGGCTTCGAACTCCGGCTCCGGTGAGACGACTTCGGGATCCGGCACCAGCGATCAGGGCGGCGGCGGAACAGCCGACGGCAGCGGCGGTACGTCGACACCCTCGTCCGGGAGCGGCAACTCAGGTGGCGCGAGCGGAGGTTCGGGAAGCACGTCCGCGTCGCCGGCCCCGACGGCCCCCGGGTCCACGGCGAGCGCCGGGCCCGCCGTGCTCAGCGTGGGCGATCCCTCGCGCGAGGCCACCGATCAGCGGTGGTGCGAGAAGGTGACCGTCTCGTTCCGCAACACCGGCGGCACGGCGGTGCGTTCGGGCACGGTGACCTTCGGGACGCACATCATCGGGGCGCTCGGGATCGACTGGGCGACGATCGAGTCCATCGAGGACCTTCCCGCACCGATCGCCGCCGGCGCGAAGAAGGACAAGACCTGGACGGTGTGCGTCGACGCGTGGCGCGTGCCGCTGGGCATGCACATCGAGACGCGGGACGTGTCCGTCCGGTGGAAGTAGGGCTCGGCCCCCGCCGGAAGCAGGGCTCGGGCCCCACCCGGGGGCCGTTCACCCGTCTCGCGTTACTCGCCCCTGTTCACGTCCTTGAGTGTTACTTGAGCGCGAGCCAGGCCACGGCCGCCACGACCACGACGGCGAGGACCACGCCGACGATGAGGCCGACGCGGGGGCCCGCCGGAGCGACGGCCTGCTGCTGACGGCTCTGGGGGGCCTCGTCGACGAAGGCACGGAACATCTGGGTGCTGCCCGCGGGGTCGTAGTTGCCCTCGGGGCCCTGGGTGTTTGCCATGGGTCAGGACACTAGCGAATTCATGAGGGCTGCCCAAGTGCGGGGCCCTCCTGGTTCTCCGGAGCCACGGTCCCGCCCTCCCCGCTCACTCCCAGGGCATTCCCAGCCAAGTCATCCCCTCTCACCTGCAAGTTTACGTTCGCCAATACTTGCCTTTGCCAAGTTTTTAGGCCAGACGTAAAGGATTTCGTTTGCCTGTGGCAACCAACTTGATTTATGGTTGCCCCAAGCAACGAATACGGGAGGTGCGATGGCCGAGCAGACGCAGTACGAGGAGTTGGCCCGTCAGCTCAGTGCCATCGGTGCCGTGAAGAGGGACATGGGGCGGATCCTGCCGCCCGACTGCCCCGGGGGCTCCGCCGCCGTGCTGACGCTGCTCGGCCGGTACGGCGAGATGCGGATGAGCCGGCTCGCGGAGCTGCTCTCCGTGGACATGTCGGTGACCAGCCGCCATGTCGCGCACGTCGCGGACCGGGGCTGGATCGAACGGTCCCCCGACCCGGCCGACAAGCGCTCACGCATCCTCCACCTCACCCCCGCGGGTCAGGAGCAGCTCGACGAGCTCTCCCGGCGCACCACGCGGCTCCTCGCCGACCGGCTGAGCGACTGGTCCGACCACGAGGTCGGGCTGCTCATCGCGCTCATGGGCCGGCTGCGCGAGAGCTTCGGCGACTGCCGCTCCACCACACAGCGGCCGCTCCACCCGCACCCGTATGCGACAGCGCAACAGAACTGACCACCCGTACACCCGCGTAAGTACGTAAGAAAAGGAAGCCCATGGCAACGACCACACCAGCCGGTGTGCGGGGCTCTCACGCCAAGCACGGAGGCGCCACGAGCGGCGACGCTCCGATGACGCACCGGCAGATCATGGAGGCGCTCTCCGGGCTGTTGCTCGGCATGTTCGTCGCGATCCTGTCGTCGACGATCGTCTCCAACGCACTCCCCCACATCATCGGCGACCTCGGCGGCGGCCAGTCCGCCTACACCTGGGTCGTCACGGCCGCGCTGCTCTCCATGACCGCGACCACGCCGCTGTGGGGCAAGCTCTCCGACCTGTACAGCAAGAAGGCCCTCGTCCAGATAGCCCTGATCATTTATGTTCTGGGCTCTGTGGTCGCGGGTCTGTCCCAGAACGCGGGCATGCTGATCGCGTGCCGTGTCGTCCAGGGCATCGGTGTCGGCGGCCTGTCCGCCCTCGCCCAGATCGTCATGGCCGCGATGATCTCCCCGCGCGAGCGCGGGCGGTACTCCGGCTACCTCGGCGCGACCTTCGCCGTCGCAACCGTCGGCGGTCCGCTGCTCGGCGGTGTCATCACCGACACCTCGTGGCTCGGCTGGCGCTGGTGCTTCTACGTCGGTGTGCCGTTCGCGATCATCGCGCTGATCGTGCTGCAGAAGACCCTGCACCTGCCCGTCGTGAAGCGGGACGTGAAGGTCGACTGGGGCGGCGCGTTCTTCATCTCCGCCGCGGTCTCGCTGCTGCTGCTCTGGGTCACCTTCGCCGGTGACAAGTACGACTGGGTGTCGTGGCAGACGTACGCGATGGTGGGCGGCTCGATCCTGCTCGGCCTGATCTTCGTGCTGGTCGAGTCCAGGGCGAGCGAGCCGATCATCCCGCTGCGGCTGTTCCGAAACCGCACCATCACCCTCTCCTCCCTCGCGTCGCTCTTCGTGGGTGTCGCGATGTTCTCCGGCACGGTCTTCTTCAGCCAGTACTTCCAGCTGGCCCGTGACAAGTCCCCGACGATGTCGGGCGTCATGACCATCCCGATGATCGCCGGCCTGTTCGTCGCCTCCACGGTCTCCGGCCAGATCATCACCAAGACCGGCCGGTGGAAGTACTGGCTGGTCGCGGGCGGCGTCCTGGTGACCTCGGGCCTCGGCCTCCTCGGCACGATCCGCTACGACACGACCTACTGGCACATCGCGATCTTCATGGCGCTGCTGGGCCTCGGTGTCGGCATGATGATGCAGAACCTGGTGCTGTCCACGCAGAACCAGGTGGCCCCGGCCGACCTCGGCTCGGCCAGCTCCACGGTGACGTTCTTCCGTTCCCTCGGCGGTGCGATGGGCGTCTCCGCGCTCGGCGCGATCATGGCCAACCGGATCACCGACTACGTCAAGGACGGTCTGACCGACCTCGGCCCCAAGTACGCCTCCCTGGCCTCCGGTTCCAGCTCCACCAGCTCCATCCCGGACATGGACAAGCTCCCCGCGCCGCTGCGCACCGTCATGGAGAGCGCGTACGGCCACGGCATCGCGGACGTCTTCCTGATCGCCGCGGGCATGGCGCTGATCGCCTTCTTCATCGTGCTGTTCATCAAGGAGGTCCCGCTGCGGACGTCGGGCGCACTGGCCCAGGCAGCGGACGCCAAGACGGAAACACCGGCGGAGACTTCCACCGCCGGGGCTCCCGCCGCCGGAACTCCCGTCGCCGAGGAGAAGGTCCCGAGCTGGGCCGTCGCGGAGACCGAAGCCGGCCCCGAGGGCACGCAGCGACTGTCCGCCGTCGCCACGGCAACGAAGGAGACCACCCCGTTGCCCGCCTCCAGTGGCGTTCCCGTACGCGGTTACGTCCGCGGCGCCGAGAGCGCGCCCGTGCCGCAGGCCGCGGTCACGCTGATCTCGCTCGCGGGACGGCAGCTGGGCCGTTCGGTCGCCCAGGCCGACGGCTCCTACGCCCTGGACGCGCCCGGCGTGGGCAGTTACGTCCTGATCGCCTCCGCCGACGGCTTCCAGCCGCAGGCCTCGACGATCGTCGTCAACGACGAGCCGGTCGCGTACGACATCCTGCTGAGCGGCACGAGCGGGCTGAGCGGTGTCGTGCGGGCCGCCGACGGCGGTACGGCGGTCAAGGACGCCATGGTCATCGTGACCGACGTACGCGGTGATGTGCTGGCCACCGGGACCACCGGTGAGCAGGGCGAGTTCACCTTCGCCGAGCTGGTGCCGGGTGTCGTGACGGTCGCGGTGAACGCCGCGGGTCACCGGCCGCGGGCCCTGCCCGTCGAGGTCGGCGGCGCCGGGGTCACCCGGATCGAGGTCGAACTCGACTCGGGCGCCCAGCTCCAGGGTGTCGTACAGGCGCCCGGCGGGCCCCTGGCCGACGCCCGGGTCACGCTGGTCGACGCGGCGGGCAACGTGGTCGGCACGGCCAGGACGGGCACGGACGGCGCGTACGCCTTCACCGACCTGGACGGCGGCGAGTACACCGTCATCGCGACCGGCTACCCGCCGGTGGCCACGGCACTGACGGTCTCCGGCCGCGGCGTCGACGACCACCACATCGAACTCGCCCACCCCGGCGAGTAGTTCGAGCCCCGGCCCGTGGGGAAGCGCGCACTCTGAGCGGAGGTGCGCCCCCCACGGGCCGGTTTCATTACGACCAATTTTTCGTGTCTTGCAGGGAGAAAACGGGATGGGACTGACCGCACGGATTCGTACGCGGGACGGATGGGCCGTGTCGCACGCGGTCGTCACGGTGACCGACATGACGGGCGCCCAGGTGCTGCGCGCCGAGGCGGACGCCGAAGGAGCCGTCCACGACACGACCGCCCTCGCGCCCGGCGCGTACACCGTGATCGTCACGGCGGTCGGGTACGCGCCCGCCGCGTCCAGCGCCCTGGTGACCGCCGCCGGCCGCGCCGAGATCGGCAATGTGACCCTGGCCCGCCAGGGCGGCACCGAACTGCCGCCGCCCGGCCCGTGGACCATCGACCCCGCCCACTCCTCCGTGGGCGCGGTCGCCCAGCACCTGGGCATCTCCAGCGTGCACGGCCGCTTCACCGACTTCTCGGGCACGATCGAGATCGCCCCCGACGACGTGACCAAGTCCCGCGTGGAGGCGGTGATTCAGGCCGCGTCCATCGACACCGGCAACGGGATGCGCGACGGACATCTGAGGTCACCGGACTTCCTGGACGTCGAGACCTACCCGCACATCACCTATACCTCGACCGCCGTGACCCCCGCCGGTTCCGACCGCTGGACCATCCACGGCGAACTGGCCCTGCACGGCGTCGTACGCCCGGTCGACCTGGACCTCGCCTACCTCGGCACCGGAGCCGACCCCTGGGGTGGCACCCGCGCCGCGTTCCGCGCCACGACGGAACTGCACCGCGAGGACTTCGCGATGCGCTACAACCAGGTCGTGCAGGCGGGCATCGCCGCGATCGGTACGACGCTCAAGGTGGAGCTGGACATCCAGGCGGTGCAGGGCGAATCGCTCCCCCAGGCACTCGCATAGGCATAGGCACGGCAGGGACAGGCCGGAGCACCGTCCAGCCCGTAGGCTGCGGACCATGGCACCGAACATCGCGACGAACACCTCTGTCTCCCGCGACGAACTGCTCGACTTCGTACGCCCCCGCCACCGCGCCATCCTCCTCACCCGCCGGGCCGACGGGAGCCCTCAGGGCTCGCCCCTGGCCTGCGGGGTCGACGACTCCGGCCGCATCGTCGTCTCGACCTATCCCGAGCGCGCCAAGACCCGCAACGCCAAGCGGGACGAGCGCGTCAGCGTGATCGTCCTGAGCGACGAGTGGAACGGGCCGTGGGTCCAGATCGACGGCACCGCCGAGGTCATCGACGCGCCGGACTCCGTCGAACCCCTGGTCGAGTACTACCGCAATATCGCGGGCGAGCATCCGGACTGGGACGAGTACCGCGCGGCGATGCTCAAGCAGGGCAAGTCCATCATCCGCGTCACCCCCGACCGCTGGGGCCCGGTCGCCACCGGCGGCTTCCCGGCCCACCTGGCCCCCCAGCCCTAGGGGGATTCTCGCCCCCGCCGCCCCTACCCGTCCCATCCTCCAGGGGCTCCGCCCCTTCGACCCCGTTCGCTGTGTGTCGGGTGCGGGTGGGTGGGGGCTGGGCCAAAAGATTGCGCAGTTCCCCGCGCCCCTAAACGGCGACGGGGCGCAGCCCCGAGCCGTTAGGGGCGCGGGGAACTGCGCGGCCAGCCCCCACCGGCCCGCAGACGACTTTTTGGCGCCCCACGCACCCGCAGGGACCCGCAGGGACCCTCAGCCGCGCGCCACCATCGTCTCGATGCCGGCGATCAGCATCTCCAGGGCGAAGCCGAAGTCCCGCTCTCGCATCTCCTCGACCGTGTCACCCCCACGCGCCTCCATCAGATCCGCCGCACTCTCGAAGTTCGCCGCGAACTGCGGCTGTTCGCTGATGGTGCTCATGGCCTGGCGGAAGTACTCGTCCTGGGACATCCCCGCCGAGGCGCAACGCTGCACGAAGTGCCCCTCGATCGTGCCGAAGCCGTACACGAACTGGAACACCGCCGACAGCGCACCCATCTGCCCGTACGGCGGCAACCCCGTGTTGCGGACCACCTGCTGCACGCAGAGCGAGAACGCCATGGAGTGCGGCCCGATGTTCAGGAAGTTGCCGATGAGCGGCGACACCCAGGGGTGGCGCACCAACAGCGCCCGGTACCCGGTGGCCAGCGCGCGCAGCTGATCGCGCCAGTCCTCCCCCGACTCCGGGTCCGGCAGCTCCAGTTCACCGAACACCGCGTCGAGGGCGAGTTCGAGCAGGTCGTCCTTGGTGTCGACGTACCAGTACACGGACATCGCGGTGACGTTCAGCTCGGCGGCCAGCCGGCGCATGGAGAACTTCGCCAACCCCTCCGCGTCCAGCGACCGCACTGTGACCTCGGTGATCCGCTCCCGGTCGAGCCCCGACGGCTGCCCACCGCCCCGAGCCGCACCGCCCCGGGGGGCCTTGCCCTCCAGCCAGACACTGGTCCGCGCCGGACGCTTGGCCCGGTCGGCTGCCCTCACCATGGCGCACCTTCCTAGGAACTCGGACTGCGGCGCGGCCCGGAATCCCCCGGTCCGCCTTCCTTGATGATGCTAAGCGGGCGCTACGCGGAAACCGCCACCGCGGAGTCTGCCCTCTCCGCCCGCCGCAGCAACGCCGCCGCCAGGAGTCCACCGAGAAGCACGGCGAGCGCACCCACCAACTGACTGGTCTCCAGCCCCGACGAGAACGCGTCCGTGATCCGCCCCCGCTCCTGCGCCGACCGCGCCGAGCCGAGCGCCGCCGGCAACGAACTCGCCGCCACCGGGATCAGCGCCGCGAACCGCGAGTTGAGGACCGCGCCGAGCACGGCCACCCCCAGTCCGTTGCCGAACTCGGCGAGCGTGCCGTTGATGCCCGCGCCGACGCCCGCCTTCTCCCGGGGAATCGCGCTCATGATGGCGTGCGCCATGGCGGGGTTGGCCACGGCACACCCCGCGCCGATGAGCAGCAGCCCGAGCAGGGTGCCGCCGTACCCGTGCGCGGCGAGCGTCGCGATGGACACCAGCCCCGCCGACATCAGCACCATGCCGAGCGCGATCGACACCGGTGTCCCGAGCTTCGTCGTCCACTTCGCGGACAGGCCGGAGAAGTTCAGGGCGACGACCGACAGGGCGAGCGGCGCGGTCCGCAGCCCGGCCTCCAACGGCCCGTATCCCAGGACGAATTGGAGATGCTGCGTCAGCAGGAACAACGCACCCCCCATCCCGAAGGTGATGAGCACCGCTCCCGCGACGGCCCCCGTGAACCGCCGGTCCCGGAAGAAGTGCAGATCGAGCATCGGATACGGAATCCGGCTCTCCCAGTACGCGAACACACCGAGCACCGCCACAGCCACCCCCGCCGTGACCAGCACCCGCCCCGAGGCCCACCCATGCCCGGGCCCCGAGATGATCGCGTACACGAGCGCGGTCATACCGACGGTGGAGAGCAGCGCGCCCAGCAGGTCGGGCCGGTCACCCCGCGGATTTTGCGACTCGGGTACGAGCGCCACCACCGCGACGAGCCCCAGCGCCGCCACCGGCAGATTGACGAGGAAGATCGCCCCCCACCAGAAGTGGTTCAGCACGAAGCCGCCGAGGAGCGGTCCGGCCGCGAACCCGAGTGCGTTCACGGCACTCCAGATACCGATGGCCTTCGGGTGTTCGTCGGGCGTGAAGATCTGCATGGCCACGGCGAGCGTGGTGGTGAGCAGCAGGGCACCCCCCACCCCCATCCCCGCCCGCGCGGCGATCAACTGCCCGGTGGAGTCCGCGAGTCCGGCCACCAGTGACCCGATCCCGAACAGCACCAGCCCTGCCACCAGCATCTTCTTGCGCCCGTAACGGTCGGCCGCGCTGCCCGCGGTGAGCAGCAGCCCGGACTGCACCAGCGAGTACGCGTTGATCATCCACTGGATGTCCGAGGTGGACGCGTCCAACTCCCGGGTGAGGGAGGGGATCGCGACGTTCAGCACGGTGTTGTCGAGCAGCACGGTGAGCTGCGCGAGACAGATGACACCGAGGATCAGCCAGCGCTGGGGGTGCCCTTGGGGGGCAAGGGGGCCTTCGGGGCCTTGGGAGGTTTGGGGGGTCTGGGGTGTCGGCGTACTTGACATGCTGTACACCGTAGAACAGTTCCCATACGCCGTACAAGAAAGTATCGCGACCCCCCGGACAGACCGATGGCCCGGAGCAAACGCTCCGGGCCATCACCCTGCGAAAGGAACCGTCAGCTGCTGGAGCTGCTGCTCGCCGCCTGCGTCAGGTCGTAGAACGTGGCCGAACCCACGGTCACCTTCTTGAAGTTGGCCGTCACCCACGAGCTGATCTGCGACGACGTACCGCTGCTGCTGCCGCCCATGCCGCCGCCCGAACCGCTGGAGATGAAGTAGTGGATCTTGCCGTCCGCCACGTACTTCTTGAACTGGGCCAGCGTCGGAGACGGGTCCGTGCCGTTGAAGCCGCCGATCGCCATCACGGGCTTGCCGGTGGCGAGCTGGTAGCTCGCGGAGTTCTGGGAACCGATGGCCGCCGCCGCCCAGGTGTAGTCGTCCGCGTTCTTCGACAGCAGGCTCTTGGCCTCGGAGGTGACGGTCGCGCCGTTGAGCAGACCGCCGACGCCGCCTCCTCCGCCCATGCCGCCCTCGCCGGTCTGGCCGCCGGGGCCGCCCTGCTGGCCGTTCTGGGTGGTGCCGTTGCCCTGCTGGTTCTGACCGGGGAAGCCGCCCGTGCCACCGGTACCACCGGTGCCGCCGGTCGGAGGCTGCCCCATGCCGCCACCCTGCTGGGCGTTGCCGTTGCCGTTCTGGGTGGTGCCGTTCTGGCCCGGCATACCGCCGCCGAACCCACCACGGCCGCCGGCGCCACCGCCGCCAGGACCGCCTCCGCCGCCCATCATGCTCGCCCCGGACGGACCGGCCGTGACGATGGACCCGGTGTGCCCGGTGTTCACGGTGGAAAGGGTGTACGCCGTCGGGCCCGCGACCGAGGCCACGAAGCTCAGCCCGACCGCCGCGAGCGCCAGCTGACGCCCCAGCCTGGCCGCGAAGATCAGGCCGAGCGCGCCGACCAGACCGCCGATGAGGACGAGCCACTTCAGCCAGGGCAGGTAGTCGGAGGTGCGGTTGAGCAGGACGTAACCCCAGGCCGCGGTGGCGGTGACCGCGCCCGCGAGGGTGAGCGACGCCCAGATCCTGCTCCGCTCCTCCCACAGGACCGTCGCGCCCATGCCGACGACGGCGGCGATGTAGGGGGCCAGCGCCACCGTGTAGTACTGGTGGAAGATGCCGGCCATGTAGCTGAAGACGACCATGGTCATCAGCAGCGCGCCGCCCCAGGCGAGGAACGAACCGCGGGCCAGGTCGGTCCGCTTGGCCTTCCGCGTGAGCACGAGGCCCGCCACGAGCAGGATCAGCGCGGCCGGGAGCAGCCACGCGATCTGGCTGCCGATCTCGGAGTTGAACATCCGGTTCCAGCCGGTCTCGCCCCACTGGCCGGTGCCACCGGCGCCGCCACCGCCGCCGACGCTGCCGGTCTCGTCGCCGTTGATGCGGCCGAGGCCGTTGTAGCCGAAGGTCAGCTCAAGGAAGGAGTTGTTCTGCGAGCCGCCGATGTACGGGCGGGAGGACGCGGGCCACAGCTCCACGATCGCGACCCACCAGCCGCCGGAGACGACCATCGCGACGGCCGAGAGGCCCAGCTGGGCGAACCGCTTCTTCAGCTTCACCGGCGCGCAGACCGCGTACAGCACGGCGAGCGGCGGAAGGATCAGGAAGGCCTGGAGGGTCTTCGCGAGGAAGGCGAAGCCGACCGCGACACCCGCCCAGACCAGCCACTTCGAACGGCCGTCCTCCAGGCCGCGGATCACGCAGTAGACCGTGACGGTCATCAGCAGCGCGAGCATCGCGTCCGGGTTGTTGAACCGGAACATCAGCGCGGCGACGGGGGTGAGCGCGAGCACCGCGCCCGCGATCAGACCGGCCGCGGGGCTGAAGCGGCGCCGGACGGCCGCGTACAGGACGCCGACCGTGGCCACGCCCATGAGCACCTCGGGGACGAGGATCGCCCACGAGCTGAGGCCGAAGATCCGCACCGACAGGGCCATCGGCCACAGCGAGGCCGGGGGCTTGTCGACGGTGATGGCGTTGGCCGAGTCGAGCGAGCCGAAGAACATCGCCTTCCAGCTCTGACTGCCGGCCTGCACGGCCGCCGAGTAGAACGAGTTGGCGTACCCGGAGGCGCTCAGGTTGTACAGGTACAGCACCGCGGTGGCGAGCAGCAGGCCGAGGAAGGCGGGGCGCACCCAGCGCGGGTCCTCGGGCCGGCCGCGCCAGAAGCGGCGCGGGAGGGGCTGCTTGGGCTCACCGGAGCCGGGCGCCGGGACCGGGGCCACGGCGGCGGGCACGACCGGCTCCTGCAGAGCCGTCGACGTGGGAGGCCCCCAGAAGGGACTGGCTTCCGCGGAGGGACTGGCTCCCCCGGAGGGGCTCGCGCCCCCCGGAAGGCTCGTATCCGTATCGGGCTGAGTGGTCATCGCGCGTTCCTCGGATCGTGATCGTGATCGTGCGGGCGCACCGCCTGCAACTGCATGGTCGAGTCCCCCCAGGTGCGGTCCGCGGCTTCACCGGCGCGGAACTGGGCTGTGTCATATGTGTCGTACGAAGACTGCGGCGCCGTCGGACGCTGGGGCAGCGGCGGGTGCCCTGCCTGGGCGTGCTGGGCGGCCGAGTGGTGCTGCGCCGTCGAGTAGGTCGGCGAGGCCGGGTTGTGCGAGGTCACCACCTGGGACGGCGACGGCGTGTCGTCACGCCGGTCGGGGAAGACCCAGGCCCGGAAGAGCAGGAAGCGCAGCACCGTCGCCGCGAGGTTGGCGGCGATGAGGACCGCCAGCTCCGTGGAGTGCGAGGGGCTGGTCGTCGCGGCGTTCAGCGCGGCGAGCGAGCCGCTGGTGAGGGCGAGACCGATACCGAAGACGACCAGGCCCTGTGCCTGGTGCCGGACGGCGCCGCCCCGGCCGCGTACGCCGAAGGTCAGTCGCCGGTTGGCCGCCGTGTTGGCGACCGCCGACACGAGCAGGGCGAGCGCGTTGGCGACCTGCGAGCCCGAGAACGAGCGGAAGCCGCTGTAGAGCAGCAGGTAGAAGAGGGTGGACAGCGCGCCCACCACACAGAAGCCGACCAGCTGCCGGGCCAGGCCCTTGGGTACGTCGGTCAGGTCGCGGTCGCGCGGGTCGTCCCCGAAGGGCCGGGCGAGCCGGTCGAGCGCCAGCGAACCGGTGGCGAGAGCACGTCCCACCCGCCACACCCCCTTGAGGTCGTCCGTCGCGGTCT
Source organism: Streptomyces sp. NBC_00775 (assembly GCF_036347135.1). Lineage (NCBI taxonomy): Bacteria > Bacillati > Actinomycetota > Actinomycetes > Kitasatosporales > Streptomycetaceae > Streptomyces > Streptomyces sp. NBC_00775. Next base: position 5,593,557 of record NZ_CP108938.1, on the reverse strand, counting down.
TCACGATGTGCACCGTCGAGTTCGGGTCGTCGACCCAGTCGACCGGCACCTCGTGGATGCGCAGTCCGGCGCGCTCGGCGAGCACCAGCATCTCGGTGTCGAAGAACCAGCCGGTGTCCTCGACCAGCGGCAGCAGCACCTGCGCGACATCACGGCGGATCGCCTTGAAGCCGCACTGCGCGTCCGAGAAGCGGGCCTGCAGCGAGCCGCGCAGGATCAGGTTGTACGTGCGGCTGATGAACTCCCGCTTGGCGCCGCGCACGACACGCGAGGAGCGGGACAGCCGCGAGCCGATCGCGAGGTCCGAGTGACCGGAGATCAGCGGCGCCACCAGCGGCAGCAGCGCGTTGAGGTCGGTGGACAGGTCCACGTCCATGTACGCGAGGATCGGCGCGTCCGAGGCGGACCACACGGTCCGCAGCGCCCGGCCGCGGCCCTTCTGCTCCAGCCGGAAGGAGGTGACCTCCGGGATCTCCGACTCCAGCCGCGCTGCCACCTGAGGGGTGGTGTCCGTGGACGCGTTGTCCGCGACAGTGATGCGGAACGCGTATGGGAACGTGCGCTTGAGGTGCTCGTGCAGTCTGAGCACACATGGCTGGAGGTCCTTCTCCTCGTTGTAGACGGGGATCACTACGTCCAGGACAGGCGTACCGGCGTCTCCGGCCGGGAGGTGCTCCCGCGCCGGCAGATTGCCGGGAGAAGAGTCGGTTCGCATGCCAACGACTCTCGTCAAACGCCCTGTTGCACCCATGTGGTGGCGCTGTGCTGTGCCTGTGAGTGCGATTGCCAATTTGTTTCCGGAACAAGCGCAGGCAAATGCACGGTAAACACGGTCCTGCCCGGGATGCTGTCGACGGTCACGGCACCGCCGTGCGCGGACGCGACGGCCTGCACGATGGCGAGCCCCAGACCGGTCGAGCCGGAGGCCCGGGAGCGCGAGGAATCACCGCGCGCGAACCGTTCGAAGACACGGGGGAGCAGATCCGCGGGGATACCCTGCCCGTCGTCCTGGACGTCCACGCACAGCCACGGCCCGTGCCGGTGGACGCGCGCGGTGACGGTCGTACCCGGTGGTGTGTGCGTGCGTGCGTTCGCGAACAGGTTGACCAGCACCTGCTGGAGCCGTGCGGCGTCCGCCGACACCAGCGCGGGCTCCTCCGGCAGCTCCAGCCGCCAGTTGTGCTCCCGCCCGGCCGCCCGCGCGTCGCTGACGGCATCGATAACCAGGGGTACGAGGTCGGTCTGCTCGTACTGGAGCGGGCGGCCCGCGTCGAGCCGCGCGAGCAGCAGCAGGTCCTCGACGAGCCCCGTCATACGCCCGGCCTCGGACTCGATCCTGCCCAGCGCGTGCCGGGTGTCGGGCCCGGTCTCCTCCCTGCCGCGCCTGGTGAGCTCGGCGTAGCCGCGGATGGAGGCCAGCGGCGTACGCAGCTCATGACTCGCGTCGGCGACGAACTGCCGTACGCGCATCTCGCTCTGCTGGCGTGCGTGCAGGGCGCCGTGGATGTGGTCGAGCATCCGGTTGAGGGCCGCGCCGACCTGGCCGACCTCGGTGTGCGGATCGGCCTCGGACTCGGGAACCCGCTCGTACAGGGTGACTTCCCCACTGTGCAGGGGGAGTTCGGAGACCCGGGTGGCGGTGGCGGCGACCTTGCGCAGCGGGCGCAGGGCGACACCGACGAGGACGCTGCCCGCGATGCCGGCCGCGATCAGACCGGCCGCGGTGACGCTCACCTCGACGATGATGAGGGTGTTGATGGTGTTGGTGACGGACGCGGTGGGGAGGGCGACGTAGAAGTTGCCCTTGCCGCCCTGGACGTACGTGACGCGGTACTCGCCCAGGCCCGGGATGTCGATGGTGTGGATGCCGGTCTTGGATACGGAGCCGAGCGCGGCCTTCTGGGCCTCGTTGAGCTTGACGCCCTTCATGCGTTCGAAGACACCGCTGGTGGTGGACTCCTTGGCGATGACCGCCTGGGTGACTCCGCCGTCGTCGTCGACCGCGGCGGCGATGGTGTCCTTCTGCGTCCCCTGGGTGACGAAGACGTCGAGCCTGTCCTCCGACGAGGAGATGCTGGAGGTGGTCGCCGACGGGTCACCGTTCGGGTCCATGGGCAGCCCATTGCCCTTGCCCGGATTCCCCGGCGGCCCTCCGGCTCGCTTGGCCGCCTCGGTGACCTGGCTGTTCAGCTGCTGATCCAGATGCTGCCCCAGCGCGATGGTCGTGACCGTACCGATCACGGCGCAGACCACGGCGATCAGTGTGACCGCCGAGACGACGAGCCGCGTCCGCAGCGTGCGCGGCTGTCGTGCTCGCCTCTTCTGCGTACGCGGCCGTCGTCGCCCGCTCATGACGCGGCGGGCTTGATCAGATAACCGGCCCCACGCCGGGTGTGGATCATCGGCTCGCGCCCGGCGTCGATCTTGCGGCGCAGATAAGAGATGTAGAGCTCGACCACGTTGGCCTGGCCACCGAAGTCGTACGACCACACGCGGTCGAGTATCTGTGCCTTGCTGAGCACCCGGCGCGGATTGCGCATCAGGAAGCGCAGCAGCTCGAACTCGGTCGCGGTGAGGTGGATGTTCTCGCCGGCCCGCGACACCTCGTGGCTGTCCTCGTCGAGGGTGAGGTCCCCGACGACGAGCACGGAGTCGGAACGCCGGTCGGCGGCACCGGAACGGCGGATCAGTCCACGCAGCCGGGCCACGACCTCTTCGAGGCTGAACGGCTTGGTGACGTAGTCGTCGCCGCCGGCGGTCAGGCCCGCGATGCGGTCCTCGACGGCGTCCTTCGCGGTAAGGAACAGCACCGGAACTTCGGGCAGCTCGCGACGCAGCCGACCCAGGACGGTCAGCCCGTCCATGTCGGGCAGCATCATGTCGAGGACGACAGCGTCGGGGCGGAACTCGCGCGCGGTCTGCACCGCGCCCTGTCCGTCACCCGCGCTGCGGATCTGCCAGCCTTCATAGCGGAGGGCCATGGAGAGCAGTTCGGTGATCGACAGCTCGTCGTCCACCACAAGCACTCGGACGGGGCTCCCGTCCGGCCTCAGCAGTTCGGTGCGCCCCTGGGGCGAGGTCGTGGTCATAGCGGACACCTTGTCCGGGTCCTCTGAGAGCACGCTTTCGGGAACCTGTGATTTCCCTGAGAAACACACAGGTGCCTCTCAGGCAACTCCTGGGAAGATCATCAAGTGTCCGGGGCTGAGCGGTTCAGTGGTTGATCTTGAAGAGGCGTGCGCCGTTCTCGTAGCAGACCGCCCGGAGCCAGTCGTCCCCCAACCCGAGCCGCTCCAGGGCGTGCAGCTGGTGCGCGTACGGGTACGGGATGTTCGGGAAGTCGGTGCCGAGGAGGACCCTGTCGCCAAGATCCGCGAGCCGGGGAAGAGCGCGCCGGGGGAGCGGGGCGAACCGCTCGCTGAAGTCCGTGAACGCCATCGTCGTGTCGAGCCGCACCTCCCCGTACCGCTCGGCGAGGTCGAGGAAGTCCTCGTACTCCGGCATCCCCATATGTGCGACGACGAGCCGCAGCCGGGGATGCCGGGCGAGTACGGCGGCGACCGGACCGGGCCCGGTGTGCTTGCCGGGCGAGGGGCCGGACCCGCAGTGCATCACGACGGGGACCCCGGCTTCGGCGAGCAGCCCCCACACCGGATCGAGGAGCGGATCCCCCGGGTCGTACGCCCCCACCTGCACATGCGCCTTGAAGACCCGCGCACCCTCGTCCACCGCCGCACGCACATACGCCTCGACGCCCGGCTCGGGAAAGAGGGTCGCCGTGTGCAGGCAGTCGGGGGTCCGGCGGGCGAAGTCGACGGCCCACGAGTTGAGCCACTGGGCCATGCCGGCCTTGTGCGGGTAGAGCATGGCGGTGAAAGCCCGCACCCCGAACTCCCTGATCACCGCGAGCCGTTCGTCCTCGTCCCCGCGATAGGTGATCGGCCACTCGACGCCGCCCGTCAGCGGCCCGAGCCCGTCGAAGTAGTCCCACACCTTGCGCAGCACCCGCTCGGGCATGAAGTGCGTGTGCACGTCGACGAGCCCGGGAAGCCCGAGCCGCTCCCAGAACCCCCGGACCTCAGCCACCTCAGCCTTCCCAGTCTTCTCCGCCTTCTCCGCCTTCTCAGCCACGGGCACGCTCGAATCCGTGACTGTGCTCGACCTTGGCGATATGGAGGGTGTAGCGCTCGTACCAGTGGGCGCGCCCGTACTTCTTCGCCGCCTGGTGCTCCATGTGGTGGCGCCACTCGTCGATGGAGGCCTCGTCCCGGAAGTAGGCGATGGTGATCCCGAGCCCGCCGGGCGTACGGGCGGCGTCCTCCCCGAGGAACCCGGGTATCTCCTTCACCAGCTCGCCCATGCGCTCAGCGGTCTCGCCGTATCCGTTGTCGCCCTCCGTCCGCACGGAGGTGAACACGACGGCGTAGTACGGGGGTTCATGGGCCGCGACGGGTGCGGCGACGGGTGCGGCAGCGACAGGTGCAATGAAGTGATCGCTCATGTCCGCCACTCTCGGCTCGGGCTCCCGGGCACGTCCAGCACCTTTCCGAACGGGATCCAAAAGGGATCGAAGTCTTGACCATTCCGCCGTGCCGGAAGAGACCTCTTCCGGCACGGCGCAAAGAGACCGTCTCGCCCGCTAGAAAAGCCCGTCCTGCACGCTGCGCTCCCCCATCTCCCTTACGGGAACGGTCAGTCCGGCCTCACCGCCGACACCGGTCAGCTCCCACCCCGTCATCAGCCGCGTATCAAGAACGACAACACCCCTCCCGGTCGCGAGGTGCAGATCGGGCCCGGCGGCAGCACACAACTCACCACTGACGACACCGCCCGCGGCCAACTCGCTCACGACACCCTCCATCGCGGGTATCCCTGTCAGCCCGAACACATCGGTGTGGTCGACGGGCTCGAACGGCGCGCGCCGGAGCGACTCGGGCCAGGCATCGAGCCGCCCCACGCGCGCGTGCAACTCCTCGATCTCGGCCACCCGCTCACCGGGCCCCGGCAGCGCCGCCCGCACGGCCCGCTTGTCGGCGTACGGAATCCGATCCGGCACCTTGAGCGCGGCCCGCAGCAACTCCTCCGCCCGCCGCGCGGCCATCAAGGGCCCCTCCCCCAGCCAGCTGAAGGTGACGGCCCCCTGCTCCAGCAGCCGCGCGGACCCCCGCTCGACCCGGGTGATCCCCACCTTCACCATGGCGGGCCCGAACCACGCGAGATACACGCGGTACGGCCGCGGGTCATCGGCGATCGTGTCGGCGGCCACGGAGTGCGCCCGGTCCAGCCGCGCACATTCCTCGCACCGCGCCCCGGTACTCCGCCCCGACACGGCGGCCCGCACGGGGCAGTCGTGCCCCCGCGCCCCGACACACGTCCGCACACCCCCGTCCACCACACCGAACGCCACCTGCTTCCCCCAGGCCAGCGGGCTCCGGCGCCCCCCGCCCCACACGAGCACGGGCCCGTCCGACGCCCACCGCAACCCCGAACATCTCCATGCCTGCCGCACGCCATCGACAATAGGGGGCAGGACTGACAGCGGGCCTGACCAGCGATGTTGCACGAACCGTCGCCAGGATCGACGGTTCGTGCAAGATCGCCGCACCAAGCCGAGCGGTCCGATACCGTACGGCGAGGCCCGAAGCCGCAACTTGGATTTGCGACTTCGGGCCTCTCTCACTGCGCTCCTACGGCAGCACGTACACCGGCGCCCCGTCCGGCGTGCAGCCCTGCTGCCGCATGCAGCCGCGCTTGAGCAGCATCCGTACGCAGTCGTGGACGCGCGCCTGCGCCAGTCCCGTACGGGCAGCGATCTCTTCCAGTCGGTACTGAGCCCCGCCCCGCAGCAGCGCCGGGGCCAGGTAGGCCGCCACCGCGTGGATGTCCTCGGTGACGACGAGGTTCTTCGCCTTCCAGGTGGCGAGAAGCTCCTGCGGCGTCGGCTCGGCCCTCGCCGCAGGGCGTTGGCCGACAGCGGGGCGATCCAGAGCAGTGGCGATCTGCTGCAGGGCCGCGGCGATCACGCCCTGACTGCGGCTGATCTCCCGCAACAGCTCGCCGCGCTCCTCCTGGAAGGCGAGCAGCATCTCGTCGGCCCGGACGTTTCGCTCTTCGAGCCGCACGATGGCATCGGCGACCTGCTGGGGCATGACGTACGCGGTGCCGCCGCTGGGCGCGGGCTGGATGGGGGCCGGTTCGAGGGAGTAGGACCCATCGCGATGGACGGTCTCGATGACCTCGGAGACCCAGTTCTTGAACGGAGTGCACTCGGCCTTGGTGCAACCGTTGACAAGCCTGATGAGCCCCCTCAAGTTCACCATCTTCATCGACTTCTTAAGCCCGTGACCTGCAATCTTGCTCAAGGCGTCTACTCCATAGACGCTTCGAGCAAGATCACCCAAGTTTCGCTGGCATTCTGCTGCAACATGCCAGAGCAGCGCCTGACGTGTGTTCGCGTAGCCAAGATCCGAGGCCACGTCCGCCGCCGGAAACCAGTGCTCCCCATCCGGCAACGTAAGCCTCCGCACCCGCGCCCCCGTAGCCGCGAACACGAAGTCATTGATGTCGATCGCGTCCTGCCGCTGTACCGCCGACTCGTCCGGCGGCGTGTTCTGCTCGTACATCGAGCATCACCTCCGCTCCGGAAATTAGGCACACGGAAGGTCAACTCGGGGCGTTAGCAAGGATGTTCACCCGATAGGCGACGGAGGTATCGATTCTGCCCCTGACGAGGAAGAACGCAGACGAAGAACGACGACGAAGACCTCAGCCGACGGACTCGCTCACCGGCTCACCGGTGCCCGACTCCCCAGCCACCCGTACCGGAAGCCCCGCAGGCCGCCCCCGCCCCGCCAGCCGGCACCCGACGCACCCGGGATGCCCCTCCCGCGCGGTGAGGTCCTTGACCCGCAACCCCCACTGCGAGACGGGCCGGCGCCCCGGCGGCTTGCCCCAGCCGGAGAGGTGCAGCGCCCAGGTGACCGCGGCACCGATCGCCACGACGGCCAGCCCGCCCCACACCCCCAGGGCGTTCCCGGTGCAGACGCCGACAGCGATTCCCGCCACTCCTACCGTGGCGATCCCGAACCCGGTCCACCCCGCGATGGTGTGCCCCTCGTCCCACTGGCTCATCCCCAGCCCCCTCCTAAGCCAACGACTAGACTCACAACCCCTCACTACCTAAGAAATTCAGCACCGAAACTCTCACGCACTAAGGGAATATCGATGCAGCACGGCAGCCCACCGCGCTCGCGGCCCCACCCGCGCCCACCCGCGACACCGGCGCAGGCGCTATCCGCCATGGACCACCTGATCGCGGCGAGCATGTTCGGCCGGCAGGAGATGGCCCAGCGGCTGAACCTGAACGTCAGCGACCTCACGTGCTTCGGGTTCGTCCTGGAGGCCGGCGACACCCTGCTCACGGCCGGCGACCTCGCGGAGCGCGCGCAGGTGACGACCGGTGCTGTCACGGGCATCCTCAACCGCCTCGAACGCGCCGGTTACGTCACCCGCCGCCCCGACCCCACGGACCGCCGCCGCGTCCGCGTCGCCGCGCAACCGGCCGCCGTCACCCGCGTCCTGGCCCTCTACGAGCCCTACTACGCCCGCCTGACCGAACTCTTCGCCGACTACACCCCTGCCGAAGTCGCCGTCCTGCACGACTGGTTCACCCGCACGGGCGAGCTGATGAGCGAGTACCGGGAAGAGCTCCGCACACAGAGACCGGCCTAGTAGGGGTTCCGATGGGCGAACGCCCACGTGAAGATCCCAACGGCGATCACCGTCAGCAGAAATCCGGCGAGAAGGATCCAGCGGAAGAACGTCCAGTCCATCTGTCCCCGCTGCCGTCACTCACGGATCATCAACTGCGTGCCGCCGCACAAGCGGAAGGGGCCACAGAACCTTTGGCCATCTTTGGCCATGGATATTCTCTGGCGATGTCGAATCAGTCAGTGGCGGCGGGCGTCAGTCTCGCTCGTGTAATGGCGCACTGCGGCGGAAGTCCGGTCGGCGCCGTGAAGTTCCTGGTGGGGGCGATAGCCTCCGCGCCGGCGGCCCCGGAGCCCTATGCGGGCCTCGCCGACTTGTGGAGGGACCGGCGCTCGGAGCTGGAGGCGGGTCTCGAAGGGGACGGCTCCTTGAGCGCTGTGCTGGCGCAGGCGTACTTCCTGTTCCTCAAGGGGGACATGGATGACGCGGTGATGACCCTTGGTTCGGTCACGGGCGCGCGGCCGGACGTGCCGTGGGGCACTGCTCCATGGTTCGGCGATGCGCGTTTTCTCGACGCGGTGAGTGCCGAGGCACTGGCGGAGGCGTGTCTGCGGACGTTGGACTACGGCCACGACCTGGACACCGACGAGATGCGTGAACGGTTCGCGCCCTGGTTTCACACCATCGACGTGGTGTCCGAGCGGAGTCCGGTGCCGGAATCGCTCGCCGCCATGGCCCGACTGCCCCGGGCCTGCGGACGCTACGAGCTCTCTTTCGCCCTCTGCGACCGCGCCGATACCGTCGACCGGGTCATGTGGACCGCGGTCGCGCGCGCGAACACCTGGATGGCGATGGGCGACCTCGACCAGGCTGCGGCGGCCTTCGAAGACGCCCTGACCCTGGACCCCGCCAACTGGTCCCTCTACCTGGACCTGGCCGACGTGCGTGCCGAGCAGGGCGACTTCGCCGCAGCTGTGGCCCTCGTCGAACAGGGCCTGCAACACGAACCGCAGGAACTCTCCCTGCGCGCCGCGGGTGCCGCGTATCGCACGCGCCTGTCCGGGTCATCCGACGACCTGCGGGCCCTGATCTCCATGGCGCCGGAGCTCGCGAACACCGCCTACCGGGACCTGCTGATCGACTACGCGTGCGCGGGGCCGGGGCTGCCCCGGAACCTCCTGGCCAAGGCCCGCCGTATCCGCAAGAACTGAACACGCACCTGCGCAAGGGCTGTCGTGGGGCGGAGCCGAACTCCGCGACCGCCAACGGCCGACCAACCACGATCGTCGCCCTGCCGGCCGCCCCGGAAGCCCCTGGCATCGAACCTCGAGGCTCGTGCCAGCATGATCTCGTGGAAACTGTTGACCCGGATAACCCGCTCCAGTTGCTGATGGGTGCGGAGGTGAGTGCCGTGCACTTCGTACGTGATTACGTCGAGCTGCATTTTGACGGACCGGTCCTGCGGGCCTTGAGTGATCCATTCGGCCTGTACGACGGCCGCGAGTGGCGCTTCCCCGAACCGGGATCGCTGGACCTCATGCACGGCTATATCGGCAGGACGGTCGACGGCTACGAACTGGATCCGGACCAGATCCTCGCCCTGGACTTCGGCGAGCACCGATTCGCCATCCCTCTGGACGATGACTCTCGGGTGGGCCCTGAGGCGGCCCACTTCCTCGGCCCTGATGGCGTCGTCGGAGGGATGTGGATCTGGTGACGAGGGCGAATCAAGCCTGCGATTGATGGTGACGCAGGTCGCTGCAACCTGAACCGCTCCTTCGAGGTGCTGAGCACCCGTGCCGGCCTCCGCAAGGTCCGCTTCCCGACCGGTACCAAGCCGCGAAAGCCAAGCTGCGGCCTCCGCACGGAAGGCCGGCAGCTTGGCGACGTCGTCCGGGTGGGCGAAAGCGATCCTCATGGAGGCTCGTTCTCGCTTCGGACGGTCAGGCCGTCGATCTCGCGGCTCATCCGGCCGGTTCGACCCGCCCACTCGTGTTCCCGCGAAGGGCGTAGCCACCGGCCACCGGCCATCAGCGGGCCGGGGGTGAATCAGCGGCGGTAGCCGCGGTGGTCGCGGTCACGGTGGTCGCGGTCACGGTGGTCGCCGCGGTAGTCCCGGTCACCGCGGTAGTCCCGGTCACCGCGGTGGTCCCGGTGGTCGCGGTCACCGCGGTAGTCCCGGTGGTCGCGGTCACCGCGGTGGTCGCGGTCACCGTGGTCGCGGTCACGGTCGCTCCAGGAGAAGTCGTCGACGAAGCGGCCGCGGTCGTTGCGCAGGGTGGCCGTGTCGGAGTGGTTGTCCCAGAACTCGTGGCGACGGTCCTGGAACAGGTCGCTACGACTGTCACGGCCCTCACCGGTATGGACGCGGACGGTCGCCCGGCCGGCCAGGCGGTAGTAGTGGAAGGTGTAGGTGTGGCCGTCCTCGTCGGCCAGCGTCCACCCGTCCAGGTTCACGCCGTGGCGGCTGTTGTTGGTGATCTCCACCCACTCCTTGTTCAGGGAGCGGTTCGAGTCGTCGTTGCGGCGGCCCGGGACGTCGTACTGGACGTCGCTGATCTCCACGGTCGACCAGTGCGGGCTGTGGTCGGCCGCGGACGCCGGCAGCGTCACCGCCCCGACCAGGGCGCCGGCTGCCAGCGCGGCGGCGGCCAGACTGCGGGCGGTTACGATCTTGGAAACAGGCACAGGTTCTCCCTGCTCGGTGCACGCACAACCCCGCCTGCGGTCAGTCGACCGACGAGGTGTGCGGTATGCGGGTGGCGACCGGTCGGCCGCGCATCCACACCGTGGGCCCGATGTGCCGGTAATGCGAATAAGACGTGAACGACGTTACAAATCACGCACATTACTGTGACTCTCCCGTGTATCACCCATTTATGAACTATATGCACCAGTTTGACGCCTCGGTGCGACGGTGACCCGTGCGCCCGTTGACCCCGGACATTCGCCACCCTCGCAACGCCACCCCACCAACGCGTGCGACGCCAACCGAAAGTGGGTAACAAGCGCCGCCGCCCACCCCTCACCCCGGGCACTGCCGTCAAGACAAAAGCCAGAGGCCCCGTGGATTCCTCCACGGGGCCTCTGGCCTGCTGTGCACTCGGCAGGATTCGAACCTGCAACCCTCTGATCCGTAGGCGGGTGCAGCACCATCACGAACCGCTCGCCTGCTGGAATCTGTCGGCTCGTCCACCGATCACGGGCGTCCCACGGTGCGCGGTTGTACGCCTCTGTTGATGTCAGCTACTGGAGGTGCCGGGGCCCGTTTCTGATGTCCGTCGATCAGGTCGGCAGCGTGTGGGGTGGGTCAGGGGCAGCCGGGTCCGGTGGAGGGGTTGAAACAGGCGTTGGCGCCGGGGCCGGCGTCGTTGGTGTTGGTACCGGGGCCGCCGTAGAGGGCGTCGTTGCCGGGGCCGCCGAAGAGGGCGTCGTTGCCGTTGTTGCCGTTCAGCCTGTCGGCGCCGTTGCCACCCTCGATGCGGTCGTTGCCGTCACCGCCGGACAACGAGTCGCTGCCGTCGCCGCCGCAGATGAGGTCGTTGCCACCGCGGCCGTCGACCGCATCGCTGCCGCCGAGAGCGAAGATCACGTCATCGCCGGGAGTGCCGACCAGGACGTCGGGGCCGTTGGTGCCGGTGATGGTCGGCGTGGCGGTCGCGCAGGTGGGGGGGACCGGCTCGTAGGTGATGGTCACCTGGGCCGCTCCCGCTGCAGGTCCGGAGGTAGCTCCCGACGGGACGAGGTTCGACCCACCGCCGCCACCACCGGAACCTAGCGTGCCATTGGAGGCGATGGCGTTGCAGCCTCCGCCTCCGCCGCCTCCGAACCAGCCGCCGCCTCCGCCGCCTCCCCCGAAGCCGCTCCCGCCGGTGCCGGCGGCGCCGGCCGCACCGTTGGTGCCGCCGGTAGATGGGTTCGGCGAGCATGTGGCTCCGCCGGTGCCGCCGGTGGTCTGAGTACCTCCGCCACCGCCCACGCCGCCTTGCGGTCTGTCGCCGCCGGGCTGGCCGGTGTCTCCGGCGTCTCCGCCGGTGGAGTCAGGCCCGGAAATGGTGAAACCGCCGTGGCCGCCGCCTCCGCCGCCGCCCGCGACGATGAGGCGGGGGTCGGTGCCGGGGACGCCGGTCAGGACACAGCTGACGTTGGCCGAGCTGCAGGTGCGGACGTCGCTGGAACCGCCGCCGACACCGCCCGCTGCGACCCCGGTGACTGTGCCGCCGCCGGTGTCGACGTTCACGAACAGGGTGTTGCCCGGGGTGGCGGGGACGGTGCCGGTGACGGTGGCGCCGTTGCCGCCTGTGCCGCCGTTGCCCCCGTTCTGGCCCGCGGCACCTGTGGCGGTGACGGTCAGTTGGGTGACGCCGGCCGGGACGGTGAAGGGCTGGTCGGCGCCCGCGTTGAAGGTGACGGTCACGGGCACCGCCGCAGCAGCGGGCGTGGCCGTGGGCACCACCAGGGCCGCCGGCAGCGCCACCGTGGCGAGCAGGACGGCAGCACGCCTGGCCGGGCGCCTCCGCTCACCCGTGGCTCCAGCGCCACGTCGATGGAACATGGCATGTTGCAGGGTCGGTCTCACGAGGGAAACTCCTCGACAAAGAGCGCGGCACTCAGCACGCGCCACGGACGTCGGTTGGTGTTCAGGCCCCTGCCGGGACCGCCCGACGATCAAGCCACACCCGCCCTGTGCAGCCGTACAGACACACCGTCATACCGCCCGCGATCCACCGACCAGACGCTGCCCGACCCCGAACTCGGTCCTGTGATCCGTTGGCGCGTGCGGCACCGTCACGAACCGCTCGCCTGCTGGGATCTGTTGGCTTGTCCACCGATCGCAGGCGTGCCACCGTGCGCGGTTGTACGCCTCTGTTGACCTGAACCGGATGCTCACCATCCTGTGCCGTGACGCACGAGTGCGGCGGGTACGGGTGCACGACCTGCGGCACACATGCGCGTCCCTGCTGCTCGCTCAGGGCGTCGACGTCCGCACCATCATGGAGACGCTGGGCCACAGCACGATCACGATGACGCTGGACACGTACGCGCATGTGATGGGGACGGCCCTGCGGGCTGCGTCCGATCGGATGGACGACGTGTTGGGCCCCGACCTTTCGGAAGATGATCCGGAGGCGGAGAACGCGGCCTGATCGGCGATATCCGGGGGCGTTGATGTCACCCGGTGATGTCAAAGGCCCCGCCGGTTCAACCGGCGGGGCCTTTGAGCTGTGTGCACTCGGCAGGATTCGAACCTGCAACCTTCTGATCCGTAGTCAGATGCTCTATCCGTTAAGCTACGAGTGCTTGTTTTGTTTTTGTCCTGCTGTCCCGTTCCCTGGGCTTTCGGCCCGCTCGCGGCGACAGGAAGAACATTACATGACTGCCGCCGCCATGTGAAATCCGTTTGCCGCACCCCTTGTGAGCTGGGCAAACGCACTCCAGCGCCGGGTAACGCCGAAGCCCCGGTCCAGAGGGACCGGGGCTTCGGATCTTGACGCGGAGGCGGAGGGATTTGAACCCTCGATGGGCTTGAAGGCCCAAACCGCATTAGCAGTGCGGCGCCATAGACCGGACTAGGCGACGCCTCCCGCACAGCCGCTCGCGCGAGCGCGAGTGGTGCGTGCAGATGATGACACAGTCGAGCGCGGTGTCACCAATCGCCCCCCACGGTACTAGGCAGGCGGGCCGCAGAGCAAAGCCCGGATTCGACGGGACGGCGGGAGGGGGAGGAGGGGGACGCCGGGAGGGCGGACGGCGGGAGGGGGTGGTGGCCGGATCGTCGCGCAACCGTGCGGGGCGCGTGGCGTTAGGCAGGTCATGTTGCGCCGTCTCGTTCTCACCGCCGCCGCGTCCGCCACCGCCGCGCTGTCCGCCGTACCCGCCGCGTCCGGCGCGTCCGCCGCACCTATGTCGGGCAGCCCCGTGTCCGGCACCCCTATGTCCGGCAGCCCCATGGTCGGCACCCCCATCTCCCCCCTGATGCCCCCGCCGGCCCGCGACGAGGACTCCGGGGACCGGCTGACCGTGACCGTCCACGGCATGGGAAACGGTGCGGACGGGACGTACGAACTGCGGTGTCATCCCGGTGGCGGCAGTCACCCGGATGTGGACGGGGCCTGTCAGCAGTTGGACGGGAAGACCACCTGGGGCAAGGACCCCTTCGGTCCGGTGGCGCCGGGCACCATGTGCACGATGCTGTACGGCGGTCCGGCCACCGCGCATGTCACGGGGACCTGGGCGGGGCGCCCCGTGGACGCGCGGTTCGACCGCACGAACGGGTGCGAGATCTCGCGGTGGGACGCGCTGGTGCCGCTGCTGCCGGGCACCCGCGTGTAGCGAGGACAGAGGAAGACAGAGGAAGACAGAAGAAGGCAGAAGAAGGCGGGGAGGAGGACAGAGTGGAGTCACGGCTGCCTCACGGTGGTGCGGGGCAAAATGCGTGGTCACAGGTTCTACGTCTCTTCTGCGTCCTTTCCGCGTCACTTCCGCGTGCGACCTCCCTCTCATCCGGCGTCGCGAGCGCAACCTCTGCCCGTAGACTCCCTCGCGTGACACGCTGCGGGCCGGTTGGCAAGATGGCATCCGCGGTCGGCAAGGTGCGGTAACAGGGAGGAAGCGTCTCGTGAGCAGCAGGCCATCCCGAGGCGCTGCTCGCCTCGCAGCCATACTGGACGCGCTGCCCGATGCGTTGGTGCTGGTCAACGCCAATGGGACCGTCGTCAACGCCAACACCATCGCCCTGGAGGCCTTCGAGGCCCCGGGCACGGCTCTGGTGGGCCGGGGACTGCTCGATCTGCTGCCGCAGTTCGACTCCCGGCTGATCCCGGGATCTATGCGGCGGCCCGAGACCATCGACCAGAGCGGGCGGACCAAGCCGACCCGGATGATCGCGCGGCGGACCGACGGGACCGAGTTCCCGGTCGAGGTCACCAGTGCGAATCTCGAGAACGGCCAGCAGGCCTACGACAGCTACGGCCCCACCCCTGACGAGCTGCTCATGCTCGTCGTACGCGATCTGTCGGGCACCGTCGACACCGAGGCCGAACTCGCGCGTTCGCAACGCCAGACCGAGATGATCCTGCGCGCGGCGGCCGAGGGTGTCGTCGGGACGGACACCGAGGGGCGGGTTGTTCTGGTCAATCCGGCGGCCGCTCAGATACTCGGATACCGGGCCAGCGATCTCGGCGGCCAGGACCTGCACTCCCTCATCCTTCACTCGCGCGCGGACGGCGACGAGTTCGCGTACGAGGAGTCGCCGCTCGCCGACACCCTGCGCTCCGGGCGCAAGCACCGGGTGCGCGGGCAGGTGCTGTGGTCGAAGGCCGGGGACAAGGTGCCGGTCGACCTGACGACCGCGCCGGTGCGGGACGGGGACCAGCTCGTCGGCGCCGTCATGACCTTCACCGACCGGCGGCCGTACGACACCCTGGCCGAGGAGAAGGACGCCGAGGCCACCCGGCACGCCGACGAGCTCGCCCGGATCGCCGACGAGCACGCCGAGGAGCTCAAGGCGCTGCGCGAGACGCACGCGGCCGAGCTGGCCGAGGTGAGCGAGCAGCACGAGGAGGAACTCGCCGCCGGCGACGAGCGGTACGCGGCGCTCGGCGAGCGCGAGAAGGACCGCTACGAGGCGCTGACCGCGCGGCACGAGCAGCTGCTCGCCGTGCTCAGCCAGTCCCTGCGCGGACCGCTCGACCAGCTGCGCGGCGAACTCTCCAAGCTCGCCGCCGACGACGCCGGACAGCTGTGGCCCGAGGCCAACCAGGTGCTCCACCATCTCGCGGCCGGCTACTCGCGGATCACCACGCTCGTCGACAACGTCCTCGGCTATCAGCGGCTGGATTCGGGCGCGGAGGAAATCACCCGTACGAAGGTGATGCTCGACGCGGTCGTCGCCGCCGGTGTCGACGGGGCCGTCGAGCTCATCGGGCCCGGGCGCGTCCAGTTCGCCGTGCACGCGCCGCCCATCGAGGCCGAGGTCGACCCGAAGCGGCTGGCGAACGCCCTCGCGCATCTCATCGCCGATGTGGCAGGGGTCGACGCGACCGGCAACGCGCCCGTGTCGGCGGGCGGTTACATGGACAACACGGTCGTCGTGGCCGCCGCGCAGCGCGGTGAGGGCGTCCGTATCGAGGTGCGCGGGCCGTACGCCGGGGGAGACCCGGTGCACGAGCCGATCGTGCGCGGGATCGTGCGCGCGCACGGCGGTGTGCTGCAGACGCACGAGGTGCCGGGCATGAGCGGCAGCGCGTTCGTGCTGGAGGTGCCGATCGGCGGGGGCGCCGGGACGGTTCCGGCCACCGCGGCCGCGGACGCTCCCGGTTCCGAGCTCGCCCTTCCCGAGCAGGCCTCGCACCAGAGCGGCGGCAGGCGGCGGGCCCGGCGGTCCTCCGTGGACGCCTTCCTGGAGAGCGAGGTGGCGGGGGAGTCCGAGCCCGCGGCCACCGAGACCGGCGGGGCCGCTCCCACGGGGCGGCGTCGGCGGCGTACGGCCGATGAGCAGAACCCCGGCGAGGCGATGGTGCCCGCGCAGGGGTCCGCGGTCGAGGGCCCGGGTGACGGCGGTGGCTCCGGCGGTACCGGACGGCGGCGCGGACGGCCGAGTCCGGCCGAGGACGCGGGCGACGGTACGACGGGTGACATGACCGGCGAGGCGACCGGTGACGGCACCGGCGGTGTCTCCGAGGGCGCGGTCGTCATGGCGGGCGAGCATGCGGCCGGGACCGCGGCCGTGGGCACGGGGCTTGGCGGGACGGTGCCTCCGCAGGGGGTGCCGGTGCCCGCCGGGCGGCGTGCGCTGCGGGACGGCGAACAGCACGCGCTGCCGGCGGCGTTGCCCGCGGCGCCCAGTGCGCCCGTCGCCCCTGATGCGCAGGGGACGCAGGACGCCGGTGGCTCCGCGGACGCGGGGCAGCCGACCGGGCGTCGTCGGCGTGCGCTGGCCGCCGCGGCCGAGCGTGCCGCCGCCGCGCAGGAGACGGGCGCCCGTACGGTGTTCGCGCTGCCGCCCGCGGAGGCGGACCAGTCACCCGAGTACGTCCAGGCCCAGGCTCAGGCACAGGCTCAAGTCCAGGCCCAGGCCCGGGCTCAGCTCCAGCAGGCCGACGACGGCCGTCATGACGTGATGCTGCACGACCCGGCCGACGATCACACCCCGCCGCAGCCGCACCCCGTCTCCAACCCGACGGGACGGCGACGCGCCCGCCTCGCCCCAGGTCAGCCGGATACGGCGGGGACAACGGGGACACCCGCGCAGGGTGTTCCGGCGCAGGCGGTTCCTGCACAGGGCGTTCCGGCACAGGTCGTTCCCGCACAGGGCGTTCCCGCGCAGGCACCGCAGCCCCCTGCCGCCGCCCAGGCCACCCCGGCCCCCGCCCAAGCCCTGCCTCCGCAGCCGTGGCCGAACGCCAACACCAACGACACTTCCGGCGCGGGCACTCCGGCCCCCGCACAGCCGGTGGCCCCGGCGCAGCCCGCGCCGAGCGCTCCCGCCGCGGCTCAGCCCACCCCCGCCCCGGGCACCCCTCTCCCCCCTGAGCTCCCGGCGAAGCCGCGCGTCGCTCAGCCGCTGCCCGCCGAGGCCGCCGCCCCGGTCGACCCCAACTCGACGCAGGGCCGTGCCATAAGCGTGCGTACGCTCGGCCAGGGCGTCCCGTTCGCCCGCCAGCCCGGCGCCCAGGTTCAGCCCCAGTCCGCCACGCCTCCCCCGCACCAGACGAACGGTGGGGGCCGCCGCCGCAAGCTCGGTACGCCTCCCGAGCCCGCTGCCGAGCGCCCGGAGACGGAGGCCCGTCCGCACCCGCAGGCCGGCCAGGCCGCCACGGCGCCCGGACCCCGGCTGCCCGGAGCCACCGAGGGCGCCGGACGGTCGTACGCCATAGGAGCACCGGACGAGAACGCCGCCGAGGGCCCCGAGCCGCTCGACGGTCCCGGCGGCGCGGTCGAGGTCGCCGACCAGCCGCAGCCGCGGCCCCTGGACGACGAACTGCCCCCGGAGCCGCTGGACAACCCGCGGCGGCTGCTCGTGTGGCCGGCGCCCGACGTCACCACCCAGCAGGCGCTGAGCGATCGCGGCTACCGGCCCGTCATCGTGCACTCGCGCGAGGAGGTCGACGCGCAGATCGCCGCCTTCCCGGCCGCGCTCTTCGTCGACCCGCTGACCGGGCCGATCACGCGCACGGCGCTCCAGTCGCTGCGCCAGGCGGCCGTCGCGGCCGAGGTCCCCGTCCTCGTGACGGCGGGGCTCGGACAGGCGACGCGCGAGGCGGCGTACGGCGCCGATCCCGCCGTACTCCTGAAGGCCCTGGCGCCCCGGGACTCCGAGCAGCACCCGCCGCGCGTGCTGCTCATCGAGGAGCACGCGGAGATCGCGCTGGCGCTGACCGCGACGCTGGAGCGGCGCGGGATGCAGGTCGCGCGGGCGTCGACCGACGCGGACGCCGTCACGCTGGCCTCGCAGATGCGGCCGAACCTGGTCGTGATGGATCTGATGCAGGTACGGCGCCGGCACGCCGGAATCGTGGACTGGCTGCGCGCGAACGGGCAGTTGAACCGCACACCGCTCGTCGTCTACACGGCCGCCGTCGACCGGGCCGAACTGCCGCGCCTGGCCGCGGGGGAGACGGTGCTGTTCCTCGCCGAGCGCTCGACCAGCGCCGAGGTGCAGGACCGGATCGTCGACCTGTTGGCACGCATCGGCACCAACTAGGCCCGGTCAACCGGGTCCGGCCGACCCCGGGCCCGGCCGGCCAGGCCAGGCCCGGGGGCTTACCGGGCGGTGAGCCGTCGTGCCGCCGCCCGGACCGAGGCCCGTACCCGTTCGTTGTCCGTGTCCTCGCCGCCGACCAGGATGCGCCGCATCTGCGGCACGGCCGTGGACCAGCCCGCGAGCGCGAGCAGCATGAACAGCAGGTCGTTGGGCGGGATCTCGTCGCTGATGACGCCGCGGGCCTGCGCGTCGGCGATGGCGGCGGCCTTGCGGGCGTAGTGCTCCTGACGCTCGGCCTCGTCGGGGAGTTCGGCCGTGGCGTACTCGATGCCCTCCCAGAAGAAGAGCCTCAGCAGTTCGGGATGAGCGGCGTGGTAGTCCATCACCCGGTCCATCCAGCCCTCGATGTCGTCGCCGTCGACCGGGAGCGCTATGGCGAGGTCGAGCATCCGCCTCTCCAGGACGCGCGCGAACAGCTCCGCCTTGTTGCCGAAGTAGGCGTAGATCAGCTGCTTGTTCGCCTTGGCCTCGGCCGCGATGCGGTCGATACGGGCGCCCGCGATGCCGTACCGGGCGAATTCGGCGACCGCCGCCTCGAAGATCCGGGCCTTGGTGGCCTCGGGGTCCCTGACTTTCGCTGCCATGCGGACAGGGTAGCGGAATAAGTAACCAACCAGTTGGTTGACACTCCCGTGGGTGCGGGGCAGACTCGGCCTCCGCAGCCAACCAACCAGTTGGTTACATGGACAGCCGACCCCGATCCGCCCCGCAGCCAGCCCGCAGCCGGCCCGAAGGAGTCCCGCCGCTCATGCCGTCAGTCACCGAGGAGATCCCGGCGCCCCGCACCGGTGTCCGCCGACCGTCCGCCGCGCCGTCGCTCCCGCCCACCCTCCTCCTCACCCTCATCGCCCTGTGCACCGCCGTCACGGCCGCCAACATCTACCTCGCGGCCCCGCTGCTCCCCCTGATCGCCCACGACTTCGGCTCGGCGCCCTCGGCCGTGGCCTGGATCGCGTCGGTCGCGCAGTTCGGCTACGCGACCGGGCTGCTCTTCTTCGCCCCGCTCGGCGACACCGTGAACCGGCGCCGCCTGGTCGCCGCCCTCTCGCTCGTCACCACGGCGGCGCTGACCCTGGGCGCCTTCTCGGGCGGGACCACCACGCTGGCCGCCGCCGTCTTCGTCGCGGCCGCCGCCACCGTCGTACCGCAGCTGCTGGTGCCACTGGTCGCCGCGCGCGCCCCCGCGGACCGGCGGGCCCGGCACGTCGCCGCCATCATCGCCGGGCTCTTCACCGGGATCGTCGCGGCCCGCGTCCTCGGCGGGCTGATCGGCCAGGCCTTCGGCTGGCGGATCGTCTTCGTCGGTGCGGCGGTGCTGACCGCCGCGCTGGGGCTCGCGACCGCCTGGGCGCTCCCCACGGACTCCCGCCCCCGCACCGGCCCGCTGTTCGCGGGGCTCCGGGCCCTGCCGTCCGTCGTCCGCACCTCCCCGGACCTCTGGCGGGCGTGCCTGCGCCAGGCCGGGATGTACGGGGCGTGGAGCGCGCTGTGGACCTCGCTCGCGCTGCTGCTGACGGGCGACGGCGGGTACGGGCTGTCCACCGCGACGGCCGGGCTCTTCGGCCTCTTCGGCCTCACCGCGAGCGCGGTGGCACCGCTCGCGGGCGGGCTCGTCGACCGGTTCGGCGCCGCCAGGGTCGTACGGTCCGCGTATCTGCTCGCGGCCGTGTCCGTACCGCTGTTCTGGCTGGGCGGGAGCACGCTGTGGGCGCTCTGCGCGGCGGCGATCGTGGTCCACGCGGCCCTGGTGACCAGCCATGTCGCCAACCAGACCCTGGCGTTGACGACGACCTCGACCCCGGCGACCGCCAACACGGCTTATGTGGTGGCCGGTTTCGCGGGCGGCGCGCTCGCATCTGCGCTGGCGGGCAGCGCGTTCACCCAGTGGGGCTGGGGTGGCGTGTGCGCGGTGGCGGGGGTGTGGCTGCTTCTGGGGTGGACCACGACCTCCGTACGGCGTGGTCCGGGGCGGAACGCGAGGGCCACGGCGTCCGTACGGCGATGATCTGCGCGGACGACGGATGCGTACCGCGTACGACGGACACGGACAACGGACGCGGACGACGGACGCGGACGACGGACGCGGACGGCGGGGAGGTGCCCCGGGGGGTGCCCGGGGCGGGCTCCCCCCGTCGTCCGTGTGTCAGAGCTTCGTGACGTCCAGCTCGCCCTCCGCGTACTGCCTGCGGAGCACCTTCTTGTCGAACTTGCCGACACTCGTCTTCGGGACCGAGGGGATGATCGTCCAGCGCTCGGGGAGTTGCCACTTGGCGATCTTGCCCTCGTCGGCGAGGAAGGCGCGCAGCGACTCGAAGTCGGCGGCGGAGCCCTCCCTCAGGACGACGGTGGCCAGCGGCCGCTCGCCCCACTTGTCGTCGGGGACGGCGACGACGGCGGCCTCGGTGACATCCGGGTGGGACATGAGGGCGTTCTCCAGGTCCACGGACGAGATCCACTCGCCGCCCGACTTGATGACGTCCTTGGCGCGGTCGGTGAGGGTCAGGAAACCGTCGGCGCTGATGGTGCCGACGTCACCGGTCTTGAGCCAGCCGTCCTCGCTGAACTTGTCGGCGGGGCGCAGCGGTTCGGCGCCCTGGCCGCCGTAGTAGGCGCCCGCGATCCAGGGGCCGCGCACCTCCAGCTCACCCGCGGACTCGCCGTCCCAGGGGAGCCGTTCGCCGCCGGGGCCGGTGAGGCGGGCCTCGACGCCGGTCGGGAAGCGGCCCTGCGTCAGCCGGTACGCGAACTCCTCGTCCGTGCCCTCGGCGTGGGCCGGCGGCCGGGCGATGGTGCCGAGCGGTGAGGTCTCGGTCATGCCCCAGGCGTGACAGACCCGCATGCCCAGCTCGTCGAAGGCCGCCATGAGCGAGGGCGGACAGGCCGAGCCGCCGATCGTGACCTGGGTGAGGGAGGAGACATCGCGGGGCTTGGCGGTCAGCTCGGCGAGCAGGCCCTGCCAAATGGTGGGGACGGCGGCGGCGTGCGTCGGCCGCTCGCTCTCGATCATCTCGGCGAGCGGCGCGGGCTGGAGGAAACGGTCCGGCATCAGCATGTTGATGCCGGTCATGAAGGTCGCGTGCGGCAGACCCCAGGCGTTGACGTGGAACTGCGGGACCACGACGAGAGTCGTGTCGCGGTCGGTGAGACCCATCGACTGGGCCATGTTGACCTGCATGGAGTGCAGGTAGATCGAGCGGTGGGAGTAGACCACGCCCTTGGGGTCGCCGGTGGTCCCGGAGGTGTAACACATGGCCGCGGCCTGGCGTTCGTCGATCTCCGGCCAGTCGTACGTCGTCGGCTTCCCGGCGATCAGCTCCTCGTACTCGTGCACCCGCACCGACGCTCCGGCGAGCAGCGAACGGTCACCGGGGCCCGAGATCACCACGTGCTCGACGGTCGGCAGATGGGGGAGGAGCGGCGCGAGCAGCGGAAGCAGCGAGCCGTTGGCGATGATCACGCGGTCGGCGGCGTGGTTCACGATGAAGACGAGCTGCTCCGCGGGGAGGCGGAGGTTGAGCGTGTGCAGGACCGCGCCCATGGAGGGGATCGCGTAGTACGCCTCGACGTGCTCCGCGTTGTTCCACATCAGCGTCGCGACCCGCTCGTCGCCCGTCACCCCGAGGTCGTCGCGCAGGGCGCCCGCGAGCTGGGCCGCACGCTCCGCGGCCTCGCGGAAGCTGCGACGATGCGGCTCGCCCTCCCCGGTCCAGGTCGTGATCTGCGACGAACCGTGCACGAGCGCGCCATGTTCGAGAATGCGGGTCACAGTCAGCGGTACGTCCTGCATCGTGCTCAGCACGGCGTCCTCCCGGGGGCGACATTGCCTACGCGGTAGTAAGGGTTGCGCTGATTCTGCGCACATACCGCGCGGTATGTCACTAGGGCCCGTTGATCGATCACATCACGTTGCCAACGGGAACCTTTTCTGGCCCACCGGAAGGTGACCTGCCGGATGGTTGCCTACCGGACGAGTCCCAGCTCGGGGTCTTCGCGCAGCTTGCCCAGCGCACGCGACACCGCCGACTTGACCGTCCCCACGGAGACCCCGAGCACCTCCGCGGTCTGCGCCTCACTCAGGTCCTCGTAATACCGCAGAACGACCATCGCCCGCTGCCGCGTCGGCAACTTCGCGATCGCCCGCCACATCGCGTCGTGCAACGCCTGCTGCTCGGCGGGGTCCCCGGCGGACAGCCCCTCCGGCTCCGGCAGCTCGTCGCACGCGAACTCGTCGACCTTGCGCTTGCGCCACTGCGACGTCCGCGTGTTCAGCAGCGCCCGGCGCACATAGCCGTCCAGCGCCCGGTGGTCCTCGATCCGGTCCCAGGCGACATACGTCTTCGTCAGCGCGGTCTGCAGCAGGTCCTCGGCGTCGCTCGGGTTCGCGGTGAGCGACCGGGCCGTACGCAGCAGCACCGGCTGGCGGGCCTTCACATACGACGCGAACGAGGGATACGGCGCGTACGGAAGGGTTTTCACCGCCGGTGTCGCGGCGTTCGAAGCGCTCGTGCAGACGAGTGTGGTCATGGCTCCACGCTAGGTTCGCCGCCTCCTCTCGCGGATCGGCCGCAGGTCCCGAAGCGGTGTCCCCCTCAGGTTGTAGGAGTGGGGCTGACCCCACCTCCTGAGGGTGGACGAGCGGCGCCTGCACCCTGAGGGTTCATCCCTGAGAGACACCTACCGAGGCAGTACACCGGGGCAGTACACCGGACCACTGGGGGCTGCGCGCGGGACGTCCGAGGCCTGCACGCGGGACGGCCGAGGCCTGGTCGCCGGACCACGGGTAGCCGGTCGCGGGACCGCCGGGAGCCGGACCGCCGGGAGCCGGTCGCCGGACCGCCGGGAGCCGGTCGCGAGACCGCCGGGAGCTGGTCGCGAGACCGCCGAGGGGCGGCTGTACGCGGGACCGCTGGATCCTCCCGGACACGCTCCCGCCTTCTCACCCGTCCGCCCCGAGGATCAGCCCCGATGTGGGAACTCCGGTGCCCGCGGTGACGAGGACGCGGCCGGCTCCCGGTATCTGGTTCACGGACGTGCCCCGCAGCTGTCGCACCCCCTCCGCGATCCCGTTCATCCCGTGCAGATACGCCTCCCCGAGCTGTCCTCCGTGGGTGTTCAGCGGCAGCCGCTCCTCGGCGACGAAGTCCGCGGCCTCCCCCGGCTTGCAGAACCCGAACTCCTCCAGCTGCATCAGCACGAACGGCGTGAAGTGGTCGTACAGAATCCCCACGTCGATGTCCGCCGGACTCAGCCCCGCCGTCCGCCACAACTGCCGTGCCACCACGCCCATCTCCGGCAGCCCCGTCAGATCGTCCCGGTAGAAGCTCGTCATCTGCTCCTGCGCCCGGCCCGCTCCCTGGGCGGCGGCCGTGATCACCGCGGGCGGATGCGGCAGATCGCGGGCCCGCTCCACGGACGTGACGACGATCGCCTGGCCGCCGTCCGTCTCCTGGCAGCAGTCCAGCAACCGCAGGGGCTCGACGATCCACCGCGAGGCCGCGTGCTCGGCGAGGGTGATCGGTCTGCCGTGGAAGTACGCCGCCGGGTTCGTCGCCGCGTACTTCCGGTCCACCACGGCGACATGGCCGAACGCCTCGGGTGTCAGTCCATAGGTGTGCAGATACCGCTGGGCCGCCATCGCCACCCAGGAGGCCGGCGTGAGCAGCCCGAACGGCAGGGACCAGCCCAGCGCCGCCCCCTCCGCCGACGGCTCCCGCCGCTGCACCCCGGAACCGAATCTCCTGCCCGACCGCTCGTTGAACGCCCGGTAGCAGACCACCACCTCTGCCACTCCGGTCGCCACCGCGAGCGCCGCCTGCTGGACCGTCGCGCAGGCCGCGCCGCCCCCGTAGTGGATTCGCGAGAAGAACGACAGCTCCCCCATTCCGGCCGCCTGGGCGACGGTGATCTCCGGGCTGGTGTCCATCGTGAACGTGACCATCCCGTCCACGTCCCCCGGCTTCAGCCCGGCGTCGTCGAGCGCGGCCCGCACCGCCTCCACCGCCAGCCGCAGCTCACTGCGCCCGGAGTCCTTGGAGAACTCGGTGGCCCCGATCCCCACGACCGCCGCCGCTCCGCCGAGGCTGTCCCTCGTCCGTACGCTCATCGGGCACCCCCGGACGGCACGGTGACCGTCACCGTCCCGGTCACATGTCTGCCGATGCCGTTCGCCCCGATCACCCGCACCGTCGCCGTGTCGCCCTCGACCGCCTCGACCGAGCCGGTCAACACCATGGTGTCGCCCGGGTAGTTGGGTGCGCCCAGGCGTATGGCCACCTTGCGAAGCACCGCGTCCGGTCCGAGGCAGTCGGTGATGTACCTCCCGACCAGGCCGTTGGTGGTCAGGATGTTCATGAAGATGTCGGGGGAACCCTTCTGCCGTGCCAGCTCCGCGTCGTGGTGCACGTCCTGGTAGTCCCGTGACGCGATCGCCCCGGCCACGATCAGCGTGCGCGTGACCTCGATCTCCAGCGGCGGCAGTGCGTCGCCGACTCTCATGTCTCCACCTCCCCGCTCACGATCAACTCCCCCAATTCCTGAAGCACTTCGCTCCCGCACCCCAGATACGCGTCCAGCTGCCGCCCCCAGAGAAAATGCCGGTGCACGGGGTGTTCCAGATCGGCTCCCGTCCCGCCGTGCAGATGCTGGCCCGTGTGCACCACCCGCTGTCCCGCCTCGGACGCCCACCAGGCGGCGGTCAGCGCGTGCGTCGCGTACGCCAGCCCCTCGTCGCGGCGCCATGCCGCCTCGTACGCCGTCACCCGTATCGCCTCGGTGTCCATGTACGCGTCGGCCGCACGGAGTTGGACGCCCTGCTTGGCGGCGAGCGGCCGCCCGAACTGCTCCCGCGTGTTCGTGTACTCCACGGCCCGCGCCAGCGACCCCGCGCACACCCCGGCCTGCAGTCCGGCGAAGGCGGTACGGGCGGTGGCGAGTATGTCGTCGTAGGCGTCCTGGGGAGCCTGCTCCTCCTCGCCCGTGTCCACCTCGCCCGTGTCCAACTCGCCCGGCCCCACCTCGTCCGGATCCACCTCGGCATATCGCTCGCCCGGCGGCCCACCAAGCCGCTCACCAGGTGTCCCGTCGAGCGTCAGCCGCCCCGCCGACCAGGGCGCCGTCAGCTCCACCGGCTCGCATGCCGCCTCGGCGGTCCGCACCAGCCAGAGCCGGTGCCGGTCGTCCGCGACGAGCACATGGGTGGCGTCCCGCAGCCAGGGAACCACGGGGACGACACCGCTCAACCGTCCCGGCGCTCCCTCCCGGACGGCACCCGGCCCGGACACCGCCCCGCTCACCACCACCGCGCCGTCCCCGATCGCCGGCAGCAGCCGCTCCCGCTGCTCTGGTGAACCGTGGGCCGTCACCGCCAGGAGCCCGTACACACAGCTCGCCGCGAACGGAACCTGGGCCGTGGTGCGCCCCTGTTCCTCCAGGAGGAGCACCAGGCCGAGGAGCCCTATGTCCGCCACGGCCGCCACGAGCCCGGCCGCGCACAGCTCCTTCCACAGCTCGGCGTCGCTGCCGGTCCCCGCGGCGGCGAGCCGCTCGTGCGTGGAGAGGTCGCCGAAGATCCGTGCGGCGAGATCACGGGCGGCCGCCTGCTCCTCGGTCGGCGTGAAGTCCATCTCAGCTCCCCCCGCCACCGGTCTCACCGGCCCGGAAGACGGGCAGCACCAACTCCTCGTCGTACCGCACGAATTGGAGCCGCACGGGCATCCCGATCCGCACCTTGTCGTAGGGCACCCCGATCACATTGCTCACGATCCGCACGCCCTCCGCCAGCTCGATCAGGCCGACCGCGTAGGGACCTGCCGCATGGGGACCCGCCGCGTGGGCGGCGTGATCAGATTCCGTGAAGGCAGGGAAGGGCGGATGGTGCATGACGACGTACGAGTAGACGGTCCCTTCGCCGCTCGCCTCGACCGTGTCCCACTCCAGACAGCCACACCCGTTGCACCCCGGCAGCCAGGGGAATCTCAGCTCCCGGCAGCCCGTGCACCGCTGGATCAGCAGCCGGTGCCGCTCGACGCCCTCCCAGAACCCGGCGTTGTCCCTGTTGACGACCGGGCGCGGGCGCCTGCTCCTCGGCTCCGCCTGCTCCCTCGGCTGTTTGGGCTTCCGTCGCGCCGGCGCGTACTTGAGGATCCGGAACCGGTGCGTACCGGCGAGCTCGCCCCCCGCCCGTACATCCATCCGCGTCGTGACGAAGTGCCCCGTGCCCAGCTTGGTCGTCTTGCGTTCGGAGACCGACTCGATCACCGCGTCGAAGGTGATCTCGTCCCCCGGGCGCAGCGGACGCGCATACTCCTGCTCGCAGTCGGTGGCGACCACCGAGGTGTACCCGGCGTCGTCGAGCAGCCCGAGCAGCTCGTCGAACGCGTCCGAGCGGCCCGTGTGTCCGGAGAGGCCGCCCATGGTCCATGCCTGGAGCATGGTGGGCGGTGCCACGGCGTCCGGCCCCTCGTACGCCGGATTGGTGTCGCCCATCGCCTCGCACCAGTGCCGGATCATCGGCTCGTTGACCGGGTCCTTGCCCACGCCCGCGACAGCGGCAGCGCGCCCCTCGTACGCCTTCAGCCGCAGCCCCAGCGCGTCCGGTTCCATCGGTTTCATCGTTTCCATCGGTTCGTCACTCACCGCCGCCCCCTCTTCATCCCGAGCCGCATGGTCGCCACGATCTCCCGCTGCACCTCGCTCACCCCGCCCCCGAATGTGTTGATCTGCGCCGCCCTGTTCATCCGCTCCAGCTCGCCGTCCCCGAACACCCCCGGTGAGCCGGAGCGGACCAGTGCGTCCGCTCCCACAATTTCCTGACACATTCGGTACACCGCGACCGCGGATTCGGTTCCCACGACTTTCACGCCGCTCGCGTCGCCGGGCGCCAGCCGACCGGCCCCCACATCCCCCACCAAACGCCAGTTGAGCAGGCGTGATGCCGCCAGTCGGGCATGTACTTCGGCCAGTCGGAACCGCACCCACGGCTCGTCAATCCGACGCCGACCATTCACCGGATCAGGTGTACGAGCCGCCTCCAGCGCGGCCGCGTAGTAGTCCTCGGCCTGCATCCCGATCGCGGCGAGCGCGACCCGCTCGTGGTTGAGCTGGTTGGTGATGAGCCCCCAGCCGCCGTTCTCCTCGCCGACGAGGTTCCCGGCGGGGACGCGGATCCCGTCGTAATACGTGGCCGTGGTCGTCAGCCCGCCCACCGTCTCGATCGGCGTCCAGGAGAAGCCGGGCGCGTCCGTGGGCACGAGGAGGATCGAGATGCCCTGGTGCTTGGGCGCGTCCGGGTCGGTGCGGCAGGCGAGCCAGATCCAGTCGGCGTTCTGGGCGTTGGAGGTGAAGATCTTCTGCCCGTCGATCCGCCAGTGCCCGCCCTCGGCGTCCCCCGGACCGGAGGTCTCCCCGCCGTCGCGCACGGCACGCGTCCGCAGGGAGGCGAGGTCCGTCCCCGCCGAGGGCTCCGAGTACCCGATGGCGAAGACGAGGTCCCCGCTCAGGATGCGCGGCAGGAAGAACTCCTTCTGCTCCTCGCTCCCGTACTTCATGAGTGTCGGCCCGACGGTGTTCAGCGTGACCATGGACACCGGCGCGCCGGCCCGGTAGGCCTCGTCGAAGAACACGAACTGCTCGTCCGCGCCGCGCCCTTGGCCTCCGTACGCGACCGGCCAGCCGAGTCCGAGCAGCCCGTCGGCGCCGATGCGGCGCAGCAGGACGCGCTGCCGCCCGGGATCGCCGGCGGGCGGCGGTCCGTCGGGCATCAGGTCCCGGAAGTACGCACGGAGCTCCGCGCGCAGCCGTTGCTGGCGCTCGGTGGGGGCGAGGTGCACGGCGGCGGCCCTCCCGGACTTCGTACGAACAAGGGTTTCTGACTGTCCGTCAGATACCGTCCACTGTCAAGGTCACCGGAGCCGTGACGGGCCCTCCCGAGGGTCGGGACCGGAGCCGCCACGGACCCTCCGGAGAACCGGCGCCGAAGCCGTCGGAGGCGCACCGAAAACGCGTCTGCGCGACGGCACCGAAGCACCGCCGCGCAGACGCGTTACCACCCCACAGAGCGCAACCCCACACGGGAGTTTCCGGGCCGATGTGAGCGCATCGGCCCCCGGCTCACCAGAGGTTGGTGAAGTTGACGACGGCGTTGTCCTGGTCGATGGCCGTGAACCCCGAGCCGTTCACCTGGGCCGTGTTGTTCTGGTTCGAGGCGCCGGAGCCGACCGCCTGCTGCTGGGTAGTGGAGGAGTTCCCGTTGTTGTTGTGTCCGACGCCGCTGCCGACGATGGACGCCACGCCCGCGTTCGATCCGTCGTCCGCGAAGGCGCCGTTGTCTGCCGTCGCGACACCCGAGAAGAGGGCGGCCGCGAGGGGCAGGGCCGCGACGGCGGCGAGGACGCGGGCGGTACGGATGCTTGCCATGTGAATTCCTCCAGAACCGGTTGTACGCACCGGCGGTGAACCGGGATGTACGTGAAATCAGGCTTGTTCCCAGGCAGTTGGCCGACTGCCTCGGCGTTGTTCACGACGTCGCGAGTCCAGAGTTGCCCACAGAATCCCCGGCGAACCACCCCGGAAGCCGCGATTCCCCCTCAAGCGTGAGGACATGTCGATAAACCCCCTTCACGCCCATAAACTCCCTGCTCAGCCCTGGCCGGGCGACTCAATCCCAGTCACCGCAAGGGCTGAAGCGTTCCGGCACATTTTCGGCCAATCCCACCCTTCGCCCACCCCGCGCCCTCGTGTGTCCGGCGAACCCTTCCCTTTTTCGAACACTCGTACGAACATGGATGCATGGCCACCATCGACCGGCAGGCCACCACCCTGGCCCTGGCCCACGCCCTGTCCGCAGCCGAGCGCGGACTGGCGGTGATCCCGCTGTCCCGAACGAAGCTCCCGGCCCTGCGCTCCCCCCATCGCGACGACCCCGAACCCTCCCCCTGCCACGGCGAATGCGGCCGCTTCGGACACGGCGTGTACGACGCCTCGACCGACCCCCGGCGCATCCGCGAGCTCTTCGCCGCCGCCCCCTGGGCCACCGGCTACGGCATCGCCTGCGGACTGCATCCGCACCACCTCATCGGCATCGACCTCGACACCAAATCCGGTACGGACTCCTCGGCGGCCCTCCGTGAACTGGCCCTGCGCCACCTGTTCACGATCCCGGCGACCGTGGTCGTCCTCACCCCCAGCGGCGGCCGCCACCTGTGGCTGAGCGGACCGCCGGACGTCGTCGTCCCCAACTCGGCGAGCCGGCTGGCCCCCGGGATCGACATCCGCGGCGCCGGCGGCTACCTCGTCGGCCCCGGCTCCCGCACCGAACACGGCGTGTACGAAACGGCTCCGGGCACCGCGCAGCTGGCGCCCGCGCCCTGCCCGCGCGAACTGCTGCGCCTGCTCACGCCCCCTCCCCGTACGCACCACCCCACGCCCCCCGCGACCGGCCAACACGGCCAGGGGCTCGTCCAGTTCGTGCTCGCCGCCCACGCGGGGCAGCGCAACACCCGCCTCTTCTGGGCCGCCTGCCGCGCCTACGAGAACGGCATCGGCCTCCAACTGACCGAACCCCTCGTCGAAGCCGCCGTCCGCACGGGCCTCACCGAACGCGAGGCCCGCTCGACGATCGCGTCGGCGGCCCGCATGACGAACCGGTCGCCCAGTTGAAGCACCGTGCCCGCCATCCCGTACGACCTACGGCACGCGTGCGTGTCGTTCTGGTTCCACTCCGGGGTGAGCCTCGCCGAGGCTGCCCGTCACGCGGGGCGGAGCGTGGCCGTACTCCAGCGCTGCTACGCCGAGATGCTGGGCGCAGGGGCGTTCAATCAGCCACCTGCGAACGCCACTTCAAGCCTCTGGATCAAGGTCGTCCACCTTGACTCCGAGGGTCATCCGTCCGAGGTCCCACACCGTCTGGGAGCGATAGCCCGGACCGTTGATCGGTGTCCAGCACAGAGGGCAGAAGATCGAGTCGATGTCCTCATTGAATTGAAGTTCCGCAGGCTGATCGGGAACAGCCCTGGCTACCGCGAAGTCGATCGGTGCCTCCATGTGGCATTCCGGCCCGCCTTGGGTCGTCCAGAACGGGCCTGCCCCATGACCGGGCGGAAGGGGACGGAAACTGTTGCCGGCCCGGACGAGCGCGTCGACCACGGCCTCCAGATGGTGATTCGTATGATCCACGGCCTCAGTGTGCGCCGGCTGTCCCGAGCGCCGAGGTCCGCGGGCAGGTGACGCAGGGGCTCGTCAGTGTGAGACAGGGTGAACGCGGAAGGGGTGCCGCTCCGGAGAGTGGCACCCCTTCTGACCTGCAAGCTTCTGACCTTCGAAGCGGTGGGTGTGGGATTTGAACCCACGGTGACATCGCTGCCACGACGGTTTTCAAGACCGTTCCCTTAGGCCGCTCGGGCAACCCACCCCGCGCCGCCCACGATCGTGGGCGGCGCGGGGACAAGACTAACGGGTCAGCTGTCGCCCTCGCGCTGTCCCAGGGTGACGTCCACGGTGTGGGTCTTGCCGTCGCGCGTGTACGTGAGCTTGACGGTGTCGCCGGGCTGGTGGGTCCAGATCTCACCGATGAGGGTCGGGCCGCTGTCGATCACCTGGTCGTCGAGCTTGGTGATGACGTCGCCGGGCTTGAGGCCGGCCTTGTCGGCGGGGCCGCCGGAGGTGACCGCGTCGGAGCCGCTCGCGCCCTGCTCGGTGATCTTCGCGCCGCCGGTGCCCTCTTCGAGGGAGACCGACGCGCCGATCACCGGGTAGACCGGCTTGCCGGTCTTGATGAGCTGCTGGGCGACGTTCTTCGCCTGGTTGATCGGGATCGCGAAGCCCAGGCCGATGGAGCCGGACTGGCTGGTGCCGCTGAGGCCGCCGCTGCTCGTCGACTGGATCGCCGAGTTAATGCCGATGACAGCGCCCTGATCGTCCAGGAGAGGACCACCGGAGTTGCCCGGGTTGATCGAGGCGTCCGTCTGCAGGGCGCTCATGTACGAGGCCTTGCTGCTGGAGCTGCCGTCACTGGAGGCCACCGGGCGGTTCTTGGCGCTGATGATGCCCGTGGTCACCGTGTTGGAGAGGCCGAAGGGCGCACCGATCGCGATCGTGGAGTCGCCGACGGCCACCTTGTCGGAGTCGCCGAGAGCCAGCGGCTTCAGGTCCGACGGCGCGTTCTTGAGCTTGATGACCGCGACGTCGTAACCCTGCGCGTGGCCGACCACCTCGGCGTTGTACTTCTTGCCGTCGGGGAAGGTCGCGGTGAGCTTGCCGCCGTCGACCGCGTCCGCCACGACGTGGTTGTTGGTGAGGATGTGGCCCTGGGTGTCGAACACGAACCCGGTGCCGGTGCCGCCCTCGCCGTTGGTGCTCTGGGCCTCGATGGTGACGGTGCTCGGCAGCGCCTTGGCGGCCACGTTCGCGACCGTGCCCGAGGCACGCTTCACGCTGCCGCTGTTGCTCGGGGCGGAGACCGTCGTCGAGTCGGTGGAGTTGTCGTTGTTCTTGGCCAGCGAGTAGCCGATGCCGCCGCCGACGCCGCCCGCGACCAGCGCCGCCACCAGGATCGCGGCGACCAGGCCACCGCGCCCGTTCTTCGGCTTCGGCGCGGGCTGCTGGTAGGACGAGCCCCACCCGTCGGCTCCCGAGCCGCCGCCGTCCGCGTACGACGGGGTGGCGGGCGGCGGAGGCGGCCAGCCCGCCTCGGCGGCGGAGCCGGGGGCTCCGGTGCCCTGTGCGTACGGGTCGGCTCCCTGCCCGGCTCCGGCGGAGGCATACGCCGACTGCTCCGCGAGCGCCGGTGCCTGCCCCGGCGCGCCGGGGGCGCTCGGAGGCACCGCCGGGATCGGGGCTGTCGGTGCGCCCCCCTCGGGCGCAGCGGTCTGCGCGGAAGCAGCGGGAGTTTCCACCGGCACAGGAGGTGCGGACGGGGCCGGGGGTACTGCAGTGCCCTCGTTCTCGGTGCTCACAGCTCTTCTCCTCGATCCACGGCTGTTGTTCTCGGTCGCACTCGGTCACGCTCACTCACGCTTGTCGACGGCCCGGCGCGATTCAGCTGTGCATGTGCTCTTGTACGCCGTCAGCTTTTCCCACCGGACGTCAGAGCACCATAAGCGGTGGCTGTGGGTCCGGGGCCATTCTTTATAACGGACCTGTCAGTCGAAATTGACCTATTCCTGACGTCTCCGACCTCACGCCTGCCCCGCGACGGTGGCACCATGACGCGGTGACCCTCGCACGACAGCACCCGATTCAGGTCGTCGCCCACCGCGGAGCCTCCGAAGAGGCCCCCGAGCACACCCTGGCCGCGTACAAAAAGGCGATCGAGGACGGGGCGGACGCCCTCGAGTGTGACGTACGGCTGACCGCGGACGGGCATCTCGTCTGTGTCCATGACCGGCGCATCAACCGTACGTCCAACGGCCGCGGAGCGGTCTCGGCCCTGGAGCTCTCCGAGCTCGCCGCGCTGGACTTCGGCTCCTGGAAGAACCGTGACGAGTCCCCGGACTGGGAGTACGGCCCCGGGGACCCGGAGGACACCTCGGTCCTCACCCTGGAGCGACTGCTCGAACTCGTCGCCGACGCGGGCCGGCGCGTGGAACTGGCCATCGAGACCAAGCACCCCACCCGCTGGGCGGGCCAGGTCGAGGAGCGGCTGCTGCTCCTGCTGAAGCGTTTCGGCCTGGACGCCCCGGAGTCCGCCGCCGAGTCGGCCGTACGCGTCATGAGCTTCTCGGCGCGCTCACTGCACCGCGTCCGGGCCGCGTCCCCGACCTTGCCCACGGTCTATCTGCTGCAGTTCGTCTCGCCCCGGCTGCGCGACGGACGACTGCCCGCGGGTGTCCGGATCGCGGGCCCGTCGATGCGGATCGTACGCAGTCACCCTGGGTACATCGAACGGCTGAAACGAGCCGGGCACCAGGTGCACGTCTGGACCGTGAACGAGCCCGAGGACGTCGATCTCTGCGTTGAGCTGGGCATCGACGCCATCATCACCAACCGCCCGCGCGCGGTACTGCGCCAGTTGGGCCGCTGACTTCGCGGCCCCCTTCCTGAAGCCACCTCCGGAACGCACCCCGAACCCCCGGATTCCACCGTCGAATTCAGGACACGCGATTACAGGGAGTGCACCGGCGCGTTCGGTCCGTATTCGATCGTTACGAGTGCGTCAGCAGACGTGGATTGGCCGGTTTCCGGTCCAGTCCAAAGGGGCATTCACACCGTGGCGTGGGGCAAAGGAGGTCTCGGGGGTGGCGTTGGTGGTGGCACAGGAGGTGCCCACGTCGTCGAGCATGGCCGTACCCCATGGCCCTGCGGGCGTGGGGAAAGCAAGACACCGGATGCGTGATCAGCTGCGCTCCGGTGGCGTGGCGGAATCGGTCATCGACGATGCCGTACTGATCCTTTCCGAACTGCTGAGCAACGCGTGCCGACATGGCAGGCCGCTGGGCGATGCCCTGGCCGGCGACGGCGACGTCCGCGCCGCGTGGCGCGTCGATCCGTCCGGAAGACTCACCGTCGAGGTGACGGACGGCGGTGGTCCGACCCGCCCGGTTCCGGCCACGCCCTCGGTCACCGCGCGCGGCGGCCGCGGGCTGAACATCATCACGGCGCTGGCCAAGGACTGGGGCGTGCGGGACGACGCCCGCGGTGAGGTCACGGTGTGGGTCGTCGTCCAGGAGGACGTGGCGGACATGGCACCCGCGCGCCGCCGTGACGACTTCGCTACGCGCGTCGCGTCACCGACCGTGTCCGGAATACCCGACCTCGACTTCGCGGACGCCTTCGACGACTTGGACTGAGCGACACACCGATCCAGGTCCTGCACCGAACCAGGTCCTACGGCGATCGAGGTCCTGCACCGATCCGGTCCTCCGCCGAACCAGGTCCTACGCCGATCGAGGCGCCCCCCGGCCGCCTTCCTGTGAGCGCGGTCGGACCGAGGCACACGCGGACCGAACCACCGGTTCCGGGACGACTCGGTGCGTTGTCCACAGGGTCCCGTCGGCCGTCGTACGAACGGCTAGGCTCGCGCCCGTACAGGACGAGCTGTGATCGGGAGACACCCACGATGGCCAAGAAGCGACCCCAGACGAAGGCCAAGCAGCCTCAGCCGAAAGATGGCGCCCGCGCCGGAGGCGCTGATGGGAACTTTCCGGTTGTCGGCGCTCGCGAGCCCTGCCCCTGCGGCAGTGGCCGCCGCTACAAGGCCTGTCACGGCCGAGCGGCGGCGCACGCGGTGACCGAGCTGGTGCACCGCCCCTTCGAGGGCCTGCCGGGCGAGGGTGACTGGGTCGCGCTGCGCGAGCTGGTGCCCGCCGCCACAGTCGAGCTGAAGCTCAATGAGAGCCTCCCCGAGGGCGTCCCCTCGGTCACGCTCGCCACCGTCCTGCCCATGGCGTGGCCCGCGCTGCGCCGCGACGACGGCTCGGTCCTGCTCGGCCTGCAGAACGACACGGCGTCCGGTGACATCAGCCGCGATCTGGCCGACACCCTCCAGCGCGCGCTCACCGCGCAGCCCGGCACTCCGGTCGAGGGCCGGCGCGCCCCGGCCGACGGTCCGCGGCTGCAGGACCTGCTCGACCCCGAAGGCGCGTTCGAGCCAGTTGTGCACCCGGGCTTCGAGTTCTGGGTCCCGGACGCGGAGAACGCCACGCCGGAGGTGACCGCCTCCCTGGAGCGCGCCAACGCC
This sequence comes from Streptomyces sp. NBC_00775, assembly GCF_036347135.1. Lineage (NCBI taxonomy): Bacteria > Bacillati > Actinomycetota > Actinomycetes > Kitasatosporales > Streptomycetaceae > Streptomyces > Streptomyces sp. NBC_00775. The sequence goes on along the minus strand of NZ_CP108938.1, from coordinate 5,558,410 downwards.
GCCGCCATCCCGACGGTGAAGCTCTCCGGGGTCGACGCCGCCTACTGGTGCGAGACGCCCGACAAGAACCACCTGCGGTGGGTCATGCCGCACCCGGAGGAGCAGCTTCTGGACGCGCTGGCCCGGCTGCACGCGGCCGGCCGGTCGAGCCTCGGGGAGGGCACCCGACTGGTCGGCTCCTTCCGTGCGCACGGGCTCACGGTGCCGGTCTGGGACCTGCCGACGGGGGTCACGGCGGACGACGTCGAGAAGCCGGCGGCCGAGTTCGCCGAGCGCCTCGCCACCGCTCTGGCCACGGACGCACCGCTCACCGCGGACGAGCGCCGCGCGCGCGGCGGCCTCACCAACCGACAAGTAACTCTCAGCTGATTCACAGACAGCGAAACTGACCGACTGGTCAGCTGGTCAGGACCTCGCAAACGGGTGACTCCTGTCACAACTCCCCGTTGTGACAGGTAAATCCGTGTCCGAATAGCCGAGATCGAATTTGCGAACCGCCGATCTCTTGTTACCGTTCGAGTAGCCCGGTTGCTGGTGCATCCCCCGTCGCCAGCAACCGGGTCTTTCCATGCGCGCCATCCCGTACGACGTCAACAGCCTTGCTACTGGCCCGAGTTGCTCCCCGAGCGCAGCAGCAGCGGCCCACGGGACCCCGCGCCTTTCGCGAACTCCGCGACCGCCGTGTAGGCCCCCGCATCGCCCGTCGTGCGCTCCCTGGGCGTCTCGCACGCCCCCGGATCGTCCTCCGCGCCCACCGCGCAGTTCATCTGCACCGTGCGCCCGCCAGGGCCCATGAGGCTCAGTACGGAGCTCAGCTCATCGCCGGTCGCGTTGCGGTAGTAGGTGCGCGCCCAGGTGTCCTCACCCTGCGTGAGGACACAGGTCTGCGCCTCGACACCGTCGGGCGAGGAGAGTTCTGGTCCGCACCGGGCGGCGGTGGCGAGGCCGAGACCGAGCAGCAGGGGAGAACGTGCGGGGGCGGGAGCCACCGCCCCCTTGCCGTCGTCACGTCGACCGTCGTCATGGCGGTCGTGGTCGTGCCCGGACGCACGCACGACCGCGGGACCGGCGTCGCCCGGATCACCGGAGTCGCCGACAGGTCCCGCGGATGCCACGGCCAGCGGAAGGGCCACCGTGACCGCCACTACGCCCGCGAGTGCGAGCAGGCGAAGGTTCATACCGGGGAAGATAACGAGCGGGGGCGGGCGCGCGGTTCACCGCGCGCCGGGCGCCCCTACAACTCGGGCGCGCTCACACCCGTACGAGTGAGGGCCTCCACCACGGCGTCCACGACGGCCTCGACATCGGGCACCCAGGGGGCGGCCGAGCCGGGCAGCGGGGCACGCTCCCAGCGGATCTGGTCCTGGCCGGTCTCGGAGGGCGGCAGCGCGATGTAGCCACCCTCGCCGTGAAAGCGGAGGGAGCCGGGGACGAAGTCCTTGGCGTAGAGCAGTTCGCCGAGCTGCTCCATGGAGTACGGCGCGACGAGGATCGCCCAGCGCGTGGCCGACGCGACGACCGGGCCGAGGCGCATGCCCTTACGGTCGAGGGCGTCGAGGGCGCGGGCCGCCGCGAGGGCGGGCAGGCTCACCGCGCAGGGAGCCGTGCCTCCGGTGGCCAGCACGATGGGTGCCGACGGCCGGTTGGTCCACCACCAGCGCACCATGCGCTCGTCGGTGGTGGCCGCGAGGAGGCCGGGGTCGAAGGGGTGGGCGCCGGGCACCGTGCACTCCGGGTCGGGGCATCCGCAGCGGGCACGCCCCTGCGGGTCCGCCGCCACACCCGGGAGTACGGGCCACCGCCATTCGGTCGCGAAGGTCAGGGCCGCGCCGAGCACCTCAGGCCTCCCGTTGTTCCGCCTGTTCAGCCTGGACAGGAGCCTGCGTCGCCTTCCGAGGATCTCGCGCATGAGCGCTCGTTCCTTTCCGTTGCACGCCTGGCAACACCGAGGACCACATCACACCATGTGTCGATCACTTCACTGTGCGTACCTGCTGGCGCATCACACCCCTGCTGGAGACAAGGGAAACCCCTCTGGGCCGAGCATTTGGCTGCGTCCGCGTCCATACTGCGTCTGTCTGAAGCATGGGCATGGCGTGGGGTGGCGGCGCCTGGCGTTTTACCGTCCCGCGTATTTCTTGCCGCCTCCGCCACGGGAGGATGGGGCACGGTCGTCGGTGGTTAAGACGCCCGGGTCCACTGCCAGGTTCCGGGAGGATCCCAACCACCCCTGGCCTTCACCGAGTACGTACCCACGACCGCTGTGACGCTCCGTCGAACTAGGCCAGTCGACCGCAATAAGCCGTTACCCGAGTTAGTTTTAAGCCAACTTTGCTTTCCCGCAAGGGTTACCGGGAGTCTCATGGACACCAGGAATCCCCGCAGGACAATGCTGGACATCCCCTCACGAGTGCGTGTACATGTGGAGACACTGCTAGCGGCGCAGGACGACATGGGGGTTTGCGATGCTATTGAGCAATACGCACCGGTCGGAAAGCCGGACGTCATGAACGCCCCTCACCTTCCGAAAGTGGCTGGAATCGATTCAACGGTTCCCTCGCCCGCACACACTGTCGCGCCGACGCCTGCCGCCACGGGTGCCTCTTCGGCCACCTCTCCCACCGGCGCCGGAGCCGTCCTCCAAGATCGTCTGGCGGGCTGGGTCTCCGACCTCACCACACTCCACGAACTCACCGAGCGCCTGGCGCGCACCGCGACACTGAGCGACGCGCTGCAGGAACTGCTGCGCGCCGGAGCCGCTCTCGTGGGCGCCCGGCGCGGCCTCGTCGTCATGGAACCGGGCGACGGACTCGGCCCCGACACCACGATCGGCCTGGGCCTCGCCCGGGCGGATCTCGGCCACATCGAGACCGTGCCGCGCAGCTCCATGTCGTACGGCAGGATCCTGGACGGACTGCCGGGCGGCGAGGGCGAGATCGCACAGCCCGATCTCTTCTCCGAGGACGGGCTCGACCCCCGCCACCGCGAGGTGGCCGCCCGGCTCGGCTACGCCGCGAGCTACGCACTCCCCCTGGCCACCGACGCGGCGGGCCGCCTGGGCGCCGCCGTATGGCTCTACGACGAGCCCGCCGAACCGGTCGAGCGCCAGCGCCATCTCATCGGCCTCTACGCCCGGTACGCGACCGAGCACCTGGCACGGCTGGTGGAACTGGAGCGCACGCGCGCGTGCATGACGACGATCTCCGAGGAGCTGCTTCCCCCGCGGCTTCCCCGGGTCTCCGGCGTCCAGCTCGCCGCCCGGCACCGCACAGGGCCGCGCGGCGGCGGCGACTGGTACGACGCGCTGCCGCTGCCCGATGCCGCGCTCGGCCTCGCGGTCGGCTCGGTCACCGGGTCCGGGCCCAGCGCGGTCGCCGCGATGGGCCGGCTGAGGGCGTCCCTGCGGGCGTACGCCGTCATGGAGGGCGAGGACCCCGTCGCCGTCCTGTCCGACCTCGAACTGCTGCTCAGGCTGACCGAGCCCGCCCGCTCCGCGACCGCCCTCTTCGCGTACTGCGAGCCCGCGCTGCGCAAGCTCACCCTCGCCGGTGCCGGGCACAGCCCGCCCCTGGTGATCGGCGCGCGGCGCACGGAGTTCGTGGAGACCTCGCTGTCGGCGCCGCTCGGGATGCTCGCCTGCTGGGAGGCGCCCAGCGTCGAACTGACCGCCGAGCCCGGCGAAACCGTGCTCCTGTACACCGACGGCCTGCTGCACCGCACCGGCGACCCCATGGACCGCGCCTTCGCCCGGCTGCACGCGGCGGCTGCGAGCGTCCCCAGGGCGGTACGCGACGATCCCGGCGCGATCGCCGATCACGTCCTGCGGAGTGTGCTGCCGGACGGGCTCGACGAGGCCGACAGCGACGAGGACGTCGTCCTCCTGGCGGCACGGTTCGAGTGAGCCCCGCGTAGCCGTACGTAACAGGCCTTCCGGCCCTGGGCCCCCTTCAGTACGACCGTACGATGGAGGAGGTCCAGAGTCGTATCTAGGAGGCAGACCGTGTCGGAGGCGCTCAACCCGGAGACCCCGGAAGCCGTGCTCGACGAAGCCGCTGACGAAGCAGGCGAAGAAGAGCCCATCAAGCAGCGCAAGAACGGCCTGTACCCGGGCGTGTCCGACGAGCTCGCCGAGAACATGAAGTCCGGCTGGGCCGACACGGAGCTGCGCGGCCTTGAGCCGATCGCACAGGCCGAGTACACCGCCGCCCGCCGTGCCGCGCTCTCCGCGCGCTTCCCGGGCGACCGCCTGGTGATCCCCGCGGGCAACCTGAAGACCCGCTCGAACGACACGGAGTACGCCTTCCGCGCCTCCGTCGAGTACGCGTACCTGACCGGCAACCTGACCGAGGACGGCGTCCTCGTGCTGGAGCCCACCAGCGACGGCCACAAGGCGACGATCTACCTGCTGCCGCGCTCCGACCGTGAGAACGGCGAGTTCTGGCTCTCCGGCCAGGGCGAGCTGTGGGCCGGCCGCCGCCACTCCCTCGCCGAGGCCGAGCAGCTGTACGGCATCCCGGCGTCGGACGTGCGGGAACTGGCCGCCGCGCTGAAGGAAGCCACCGGCCCCGTCCGGGTCGTCCGCGGCCACGACGCCGGGATCGAGGCGGCGCTGACCGACAAGGTCACCGGCGAGCGGGACGAGGAGCTGCGGGTCTTCCTGTCCGAGGCGCGCCTGGTCAAGGACGAGTTCGAAGCCGGCGAGCTGCAGAAGGCCGTCGACTCGACGGTGCGCGGCTTCGAGGACGTCGTGAAGGTCCTGGACAAGGCCGAGGCGACCAGCGAGCGCTACATCGAGGGCACCTTCTTCCTGCGCGCGCGGGTCGAGGGCAACGACATCGGCTACGGCTCCATCTGCGCCGCCGGTCCGCACGCCTGCACGCTGCACTGGGTGCGCAACGACGGCCCGGTCCGCTCCGGCGACCTGCTCCTGCTGGACGCGGGCGTCGAGACGCACACGCTCTACACCGCCGACGTCACGCGCACGCTGCCCATCAACGGCACGTACACGGAGATCCAGAAGAAGGTCTACGACGCCGTGTACGAGGCCCAGGAGGCCGGTATCGCGGCCGTGCAGCCGGGCGGCAAGTTCCGTGACTTCCACGACGCCGCGCAGCACGTGCTGGCCGAGAAGGTCGTCGAGTGGGGCCTCGTCGAGGGTCCGGTCGAGCGGGTCCTGGAGCTGGGCCTCCAGCGCCGCTGGACCCTGCACGGCACCGGCCACATGCTCGGCATGGACGTCCACGACTGCGCTGCCGCGCGGACCGAGACGTATGTCGAGGGCACGCTGGAGCCGGGAATGTGCCTGACCGTGGAGCCGGGGCTGTACTTCCAGGCGGACGATCTGACGGTGCCGGAGGAGTACCGGGGCATCGGCGTCCGGATCGAGGACGACATTCTGGTCACGGAGGACGGCAACGTGAACCTCTCCGCTGCGCTGCCTCGGCGGTCGGACGAGGTCGAGGCGTGGATGGCCTCCCTGAAGGGCTGACGTAAGGATGATGGCCGGGTACTTGTAAGTGCCCGGCCATTCGTCTGCGCGTAGTTTGTAGCTGGTCGCGCAGTTCCTCGCGCCCCTAAAGGGGCGCGTTGTACTCACCCGGGGGGATTCGGTGGGCGGCGACTTCTGGTCCGGTGTCGGGGTCGATCTGCATCTGGAGCCGGATGCCGCGGCGGGGCGCAGGGCCGGGCTCGAGCGGGCGCTGCGGGACGCCGTGCGCGACGGGCGGCTCACCCCCGGCACCCGGCTGCCCGCGACACGGCGGCTCGCGGCCGAGGTGGGTGTCTCCCGGGGCACGGCCAAGGCGGCGTACGACCAGCTGGTCGCCGAGGGGTATCTGACGGCGCGGCAGGGGTCGGGCACCGAGGTGGCGGCGCTGCCCATGGACGGCGTGTCCGCGGCTGCCCGGGCTCCACACGCGCGTGCACCCCGTTTCGATCTGCGCCCCGGCAGCCCGGACGTCAGTACGTTCCCGGCGGCGGCCTGGTTGCGCGCCCTGCGGCGCGCGATCGCGACGGCGCCCTCCCTGGCGTACGACTACGGGGACCCGCGCGGGCGCATCGAACTGCGGACGGCGCTCTCGGGCTATCTGGGACGCGCACGGGGTGTCATCGCGCCCCCCGAGCGGATCGTCATCACTTCGGGGTACGTGCAGGGACTCGCGCTCCTCACGCGCGTGCTGGACGGCGGAACGGTCGCCATGGAGGACCCCGGGCTGCCGTTCCACCGGGATGTCGTGCGCAAGGGCGGCGGAACCGTGGTCCCGCTGCCGGTCGACGAACGCGGCGCCCGCGCGGGCGCGTTGGATTCCGCCGGAGCGGACGCGGTCGTCGTCACGCCCGCGCACCAGTACCCCACCGGTGTCACGCTGCACCCCGAGCGGCGCCGGGCACTCACCGACTGGGCACGCGCGCGTGACGGGCTGATCGTCGAGGACGACTACGACGGGGAGTTCCGCTACGACCGGCAGCCCGTCGGCGCCCTCCAGGGAATGGCACCGGGCCACGTCGTGTACCTGGGGACGGCCTCCAAGACACTCGGGCCCGCGCTGCGCCTCGGCTGGATGGTGCTGCCGCCGCACCTGGTCGACGCGGTGGCCGACATCAAGCTGCACAGCGACCACCACACCGAGTCCATCGGCCAGTTGGCGCTCGCCGAGATGATCGGCAGCCACGCGTACGACCGCCACGTGCGCGCGTGCCGGCTGCGGTACCGGCGGCGCAGGGACCAGCTCCTCGACCGGCTGGGCGCACGGTCGAAGGTCCGCGGGATCGCGGCCGGCCTGCACGCCTTGGTGGAGGTGGCCGACGAGGCCGAGGTGCTGGCGCGGGCGGAGGCGGAGGGGCTCGCGGTCGGGCATCTCGGGGCGCACTGGCACGCGCGCGATGAGGGGCGGCCACAGGGGTTGGTCGTGGGCTACGGGACGCCTCGGGAGCGGCTGTATCCCGAGGCGTTGGAGGTGCTCGGGCGGGTGCTCCGGGGAGAGCGCCGCCCGGAGTGAATTGGGCCAACAATTGGCACGCCGATTGGAGCTTCTGAGGGTGCCAATACGCCCGTAGCGTCGAGGACATGACGAACCCGGCAGCACCCTCCAAGCCGAGCAGCAGCCTTGTTCCGCCCGCCGGCCCGCGGCGCGTCCTGGCCCTCGCCCAGCTGGGCAACTCCGTGGGGGACGGCGCCTATTACGTGACCTCGGCGCTCTACTTCACCCATGTCGTGGGGCTCGCCCCCGCGCGCGTGGGGCTCGGGCTGACCGTCGCGTGGGCGGTCGGCTCACTGGTGGGCGTGCCGCTGGGCGGGCTCGCCGACCGGCGCGGGCCGCGCGGCACGGCGGTGCTGCTGGCGCTGGCGACCGCCGCCGCGGTGGCGTCCTTCCTGGTCGTCCGCGGCTTCGTCCCCTTCGTCCTCGCGGCCTGCGCGTACGCGTCCGCGCAGTCGGGGCTCGCGGCGGCCCGGCAGGCGCTGCTCGCGGGGCTGGTGCCGGCCGGGGAGCGGACCGGGCTCCTCGCGCATCTCCAGTCGACGCTCAACGCCGGTCTGGCGGTGGGCGCGGGCCTCGGCGGGCTCGCGCTGCACGCCGGGACGAGGGCCGCATATCTCGGGGTGTTCGCGCTGGACGCGGTGAGCTTCCTGCTGTGCGCGGCGCTGCTGCTGCGGCTGCCGCCGGTGCCACAGGTCGCCGTGCGGCGGGGGCATGGAGTGGCTCGCCGGGATCGCGGGCGGCCCGGCGTGCTGCGTGACCGGCCGTACGTGCTGGTCACGTTCCTCAACACCGTGCTGCTGCTGCGGATGCCGCTGCTCAGTCTCGGCATCCCGCTGTGGATCACCGAGCGTACGGAGGCGCCCGCCTGGCTGGTGTCCGCGCTGTTCGTGCTCAACACGGGCGCGGTGATGGTCTTCCAGGTGCGGATGGCCCGCAAAGTCACGGGGCTCGCGTCGGCCACGCGCGCGATACGCCGCTCCGGGCTCGTCATGCTGGCGTCCTGCGCGGTCTTCGCCCTGTCGTCCGGTGCCTCCCCGTGGGCCGCGGCGGGAATCCTCGTGGCGGGCGCGGTCCTTCAGGTCGTCGCCGAGATGCAGCAGTCCGCGGGTTCCTGGCACCTGGCCTTCGACCTCGCCCCGGCCGACCGCATGGGCGAGTACCAGGGCTTCTTCGGCACCGGCGTCACGGTGGCCCGCACGATGGGCCCCCTGGTCCTGACGGCCCTGCTGGTCGGCTGGGGGACGCCGGGGTGGCTGCTGCTCGGGGCACTGATGGCGGGGGCGTCGTACGGGATGGGTCCGGCGGCGAAATGGGCTGCCACGCGCGGCGCGACAGCCCAGGCTCAAGACGCCGTCCCGGTCACGCGACCCGTGCCGGTGTCCTGACCACCACGGGCAGCGAGTCCACGAACAGCGCCCCCGCGAGGAGCGCTCCGCTGCCACGCGGGCTCCACGCGCGCGCGTGGAGGTCGTCATCGAGGGCGGAGAGCGCCTCGCGGCCCGCCTCCGTGAAGGTGCCGCCCGCTTCCAGCACCCCGCGGGCGCCCGCCTGGACATGGCGGAGGCCGAGGGGGCCCGCGGTGTACAGCAGCTCCGTGTCCTGGAGGGTGGACATGACGGTGAGGAGGGCGTCGAGCCGGGCGTACGGCTCGGGCGCGCCGGCCGTACGGGCGGTGTCGAGCGCGGCCAACGCCCGCCGCACATGCGGAAATCCGGCGCGCGCCTCACCGCGCGCCCCGGCGGCGCCGTACTTCGCCGAGACGGACGACCCGCGGGAGGGCCGCCGCGGCGCCCGCCGGTCCTGGTGCGCCGCGATCCGCTTGGCGGCCGCGGTGACGTCGTTCCCGGTGGCCCGGGGTTCCAGGGCCGCCGCCGCGACCAGGAGCCCGAGGGCCCACAGGGCACCGCGGTGGCCACCGCCCGCCAGTCCCACCGAATGCTCGGTGCACCGGCCGATCGCGCCCAGCTCCGCGCGGAGTTCGGGCGTGGGCAGGCCGGTGCGGCGGGCGGCGGCCGCCATGGCCGCGAGGCCGGGCGCCAGCGCCTTGGCCGACCAGCGCAGGGAACAGTGGTCCTTGCGGGTGGCCCGGGCGTCGAGGTCGCGCGGGTCGGGCAGTCCCGGCTTGGGGGAAAGCTCCAACTGCCATGTCAGCGCGGCCACTGCGGCCTGCGCCAGCGTCTCGTCCTCGCGGCTGCTCATGCGCGTACCTTACGAAGACGCGGAGGCCGACGGGGAGGCGCTGTCACTGGGTGCGTCGCTCGGCGGCGTACCCGTCGGAGCGTCGCTCGGGGGCGTACCACCGCCGCCGCTGCCCGCGCCGGTGCTCTCGGCGTCGGGGTCGATGCCCAGCGTGATGTAGCCCTTGTAGCCCTTGGACGGGTCCTTCTTGTGGACCGGCTCGAGGGTCAGCAGGCCGCTAGAGGCGCCGCCGCCGTCGTACACCATGTCGTTGTCGAGCGTGGTGTAGCTGCCGGAGTGCTGGGAGTAGGGCTCCAGCGCGAAGATCGTCTCGGCGATGTCGTCGTCGAAGAAGAGCTGCCCGGTGTAGTTCACCGTGCCGCCCTCGTACGTGCCGTCCTCCTTCTCGCCGCCGGTGTGCACCTTGACGTGGATGTGGCAGGTGCGGGGCGTGTACCAGCCGGGGACGATCGTCTCGAACTTGACGACCCCGTTGGCGTTGGCGACCTGGTAACCACGCAGGTAGGTCAGGTCGTTGGCGGTGGAGCCGTCCTCGCTCTCGGCGGGCGCGGAGCCGCCGGGGTTGGCGGTGGTGTAGCCGGAGTAGTAGCCCCAGGCGTCGCAGTGCCAGATCTCCACGGCGGCGCCGGCAACCGGGTTGCAGGAGTCGGTGGTGTCCTGAACGGTGATGCGCAGCGTCAGCGGAACGCCGCTCTTGCCCTCGGTGATGTCCTTGCGGACCAGGGCGCCGTCCAGGTAGTACGGCCCCTCGGTGACGCTGGACATCAGCACGCAGGTACCGCTGCTGGAGCTCGCCGAGGCGGTGGCGTCGGCATCGGTGGTGGTCGTCTCGTCGGCGAACGCCGACTGGTATCCGGCGACCGCGAGGCCTCCTGCGGCGACCGTGCCTCCGGTCACCGCGATCGCGCGGCGCCGGGTGATCGACTTGTCTTTGTGGCTTCCCGTCATGCTGGGAAAATTAGGAACGTCAGCCCTCAAACTCATGGGCGAGCCCTGTGATTGACCTGTGGACCTTGAGGAAGCTGAAGTCGCGGCAGGCCGCTGCTAGAACTCCAGTCCGTGCGACAGCAGCGGCAGATGGCGTTCGTACAGCTCGGCCAGGTCCTCCGTGCCGCCGCCCTCGACCCAGTGCCGTACGAGGGTCGTGAAGACGGCGATGATGGCCGCGGCCGCGCACTTCACGTCGAGGTCCGAGGCGTCCCGGCCGGTGCGTTCCGCGATGATCGCGGCGATCTCCTTCTCGCTGCGCTCCTGTTCACCGACCGAGCGGGCCCGGATCGCGGGGTCCGTGAAGGTGATCCGGGTGCGCAGCAGCAGCTCCTCACGGTCCTGGTCCAGCATCTGGCCCAGGGGGCCTTTCAGGGCCTGGAGGATCGCGTCGACGATCGGTTCGTCGGCCGGGCGGGCGCGCAGTGCCTCGGCGAGCGCGGGGTCGTACTCGTCCTGGATGACCACGTCCTCCTTGGTGGGGAAGTACCGGAAGAACGTGCTCGGGGAGATCTCCGCCGCCTCCGCGATCTGGTCGACCGTCGTCGCCTCGTACCCGTGCCCGGCGAACAGCCGGTACGCCTCACGGCGGATCCGGTCGCGGGTCTTCCGCTTCTTGCGCTCCCGCAGACCGAGGGGCGCGGCCGAGGTCTCCTGCGTCGTCATGCGATGGTCTCCCACGTCGTTACGCCATTGATCGCGTCGTCATGCCATCGATTCTGCGTGTTCGGGCACCGACCGGGCCACCTTCCGGCACTTCGTGGACCGGCCCGGCAGCCAGACCGCGGCCAGTACGGCGGCCAGCAGGGAGATGACCCCGCAGGCCGTCAGGACCAGGTTCATGCCGTGGACGAACGCCTCGTGGGCAGAGGTCGCGAGGCCCGTGTCGTGCAGCTGCCGGGCCACCTCGTCCGCGCCGGACACCGAGTCGCGGGCCGCGTCGGCCGCCCGCCCCGGCAGGCCGTCGGTGCCGAGCCGGGCCAGATAGCCGTAGCCGAGGAGACTGCCGAGGCCCGCCACGCCCAGGACGCCGCCGAGCTGCTGGACGGTCTCCAGGAGGCTGGTCCCCTGCCCGGTGCTGCCGTCCGGCAGCGAACCCATCACGAGGCTGGTCGCGGGCACGACGGCGAGCCCGAAGCCGAGGCCGGTGAGGGAGAGCCAGAGCGCGGTGAAGCCGTAGCCGCTGGAGAGGTCCGTGGTCGCGCCGAGGAAGACGCCGCCGGCGAGGACGGCCATGCCGAGCGGGACGACGGTGCGGGCGCCGAGCCGGGGGACGACGGCCTCGCTCGCCGCGGCGGCGGCCATCAGCCCGCCGATCAGGGGCAGTACGCGCAGACCGGTGCCGAAGGAGTCGTTGCCGAGGACGGCCTGGAGGTACTGCGGGACGACGAACAGGATGCCCATCACGGCGAAGTTGACGAAGACCGCGATCAGCGTGCCCCACAGGAAGCGGCGGTCGGCGAACAGTTTCAGGTCGACGAGCGGGTGCGGGTGGCGGCGCTCACGCACCACGAACCCGGTCAGCAGGGCGGCCGCGGCGACGAGGGTGACAAGGACCGTCGGGTCCGTCCAGCCGTCGCGCGGGATCAGGATCGTGCCGTAGACGAGCGCGGTGATGCCGAGGGCACTCAGTACGGCACCGAGGGCGTCGAAGGGCGCGGTGGCCTCGCGCTTCTTGTCGCTCGGCAGCAGCCACAGGCCCGCGGCCAGGGCGAGGACGGTGACGGGCACGTTGAAGAGGAAGACCGAGCCCCACCAGAAGTGGTCGAGCAGCCAGCCGCCGACGAGCGGGCCGACCGGCATGCCGAGAGCGGTGGCGGCCGTCCAGACGGCGATGGCCTTGGGCAGCTCCTCCTTGGCGAAGACGCGCGGCAGGATCGCCATCGACAGCGGCATGATCGTGGCGGCGCCGAGGCCGAGGACGGCCCGGGCCGCGATGACCGTCGCGGGCGACCCGGCGAACGCGCCGCCCAGCGAGGCGAGCCCGAACAGCGCGATCCCGCAAAGCAGCAGCCGCTTGTGGCCGTACCGGTCGCCCAGCAGGCCGACGGGGAGCATCGCCACGGACAGGGCCAGGAGATAGCCGCCGCCGATCCACTGCAACTGGGCGCTGTCGGCGTGCAGATCACCGGCGAGGGTCGGCAGGGCGACGTTGATGATCGTGCCGTCCAGCCCGACGATCAGCACGCTCAGCGTGAGCGCGGCCAGGGCGAGCCAACGGCGGCGGGCTGGGGTGGAAGCGGGTTGGTTTGTCGCAGAGGAGCGATTTGCCGCAGAGGGGTGGTGCGTTGCAGAGGAGTGGTGTGTCGCAGACATGCGGACCTCCAGAAGGGAGCAACCTGATGAGAGGCTACCCCCAAATGAGAGTCTACTGTCAATATGAAGTTGGCTTCCAGATTGGGCGGTGGCGCGGCCAGGTCTCCCGCCGCCGCTCAGAGCGCTACGCGGTCAGCAGAGAAGGGTCCTTCTTCCACTTGAGGATCTTGTCGAAGCTGACCACCGCGCCGCCCCGCCCCGGCTTGTTGCCGATGTGCACGTGATCGGCGAGCTCCTGGATCAGACACAGGCCCCGGCCGTGCTCGGCGTCGGCGCGTGCCGGACGCAGGGGGGTGCGGGCCCGCCCTGCCGGGAAACCGGGGCCGGAGTCGGCGACTTCGATGCGGCACTTCTCGCCGTCCAGGTAGGCGGTCACCCGGTAGGCCTCGGACGAGCCGCCGAGCGCCGCGTCCCCGCCGTGCTCGACGGCGTTCGCACAGGCCTCACTGAGGGCGACGGAGAGGTCGTACGAAACGTCCGGGTCGACGCCCGCGCTCTCCATCGTGCCGAGCAGCAGGCGTCTGGCGAGCGGAACGCTCGCAGCTTCGCGCCGCAAATGGAGTGACCACCAGATGCTCATGCTCCAGCCTCCCGGCCGCGGCTCGACATACCGTTACGTATTGCCGCAAGCACGCGTGCGCAATCGCCCACTTGCCGTGATGCCGCCCATACGGCGGACGCGCGCGCGACAGGGATCGGTGTATGTGCGGTCGACCCGTCCCAGATCGTGATCTTCCGGGCCTTGTCTCACGGAACGTCACCTTGCGGACCTGCCGTGGGGAACGGGTGGGCCCAGTGCGATGATGAGCCCGCCATGACTGCCCCCCACCAGCGTTCGGCGCACTCCGGATTCGACCTCCGGATCCTCAGGGCCGCGGTGTTCGCCGCGGTCTGCGTCGTGCTGGCCGCGGCAGGTCACACGCTCGCCTCGTGCGCCACGGTCCCCTGGTGGACGCTGGGCGCCGGCTTCTTCGCGGTGTTCGCCGTGTCCGCCGCACTGGCGGGGCGTGAGCGTTCGCTGCCGGGCATCGTGGCGGTGCTCACGGTCGGCCAGACCGTGCTGCACACGTTCTTCGGGCTCGGCCAGCACACCGGCGTCACGACGTCGATGGCGGGCATGTCGATGTCCGACGCCTCGCTCGTCGAGCGGGCCGCACGCCTCGTGTGCGGCACGACCGCCGCGGCGATCAGCCCCGCGCAGGCCCAGAAGATCCTCGCCGACGCGCGGATCGACACGGGCATGACGCACTCCATGAACCACTCCGCGGACGCTGTGTCGGCCACCGCGGGCTCCTCGATGTCGGTGCTGCCCTCCCTGCCGATGCTGCTCGCCCACGTCCTCGCGGCCGTCGCCGCCGGATGGGTGCTGCGTCGCGGGGACATGGCGCTGCTGCGTCTCATGCGGCTGTCGGCGCAGGGGGTCACGGAAGGGGCGCTCGTACGGTCGCTGCGCGCCGCGTTCACGCTCGTACGCGCCCTGCGCTCCGGACTTCCTGGGGCGCCCGACGTGGCGCGCACGCCCCGCACCGCGTACCTCACGCCCCCGAAGCCGCGTACGACCGCGCTCCAGCACACCGTCGTCCGGCGCGGACCGCCGTCCTCCACCGCACTCGTCCTCGCCGCCTGACACGACGCGCGCCACTCCATGGCCTCCATGAGGGGACGCCGTCGTGCGGCACACGCGCGTGCCCACCTTTTTCGACGCCCTCCCTTTTCGACGTCCTCCCTGTAGAGGGCACTCAGAGGGCACTCCCGCACGCGCACCCCCTCTCATCGGACTGAATTCGGACTGAAAGTGGAGTGCTCCCTTCCATGAAGGCTTCCCGTATCGCCGCCGCCGGCGCCGTCGCCGCCTCGGCCGTCCTCGCCCTCTCCGCCCCCGCCTTCGCACACGTCAGCGTGCAGCCCGAGGGCACGGCCGCCAAGGGCGACTACGCCACCGTGAACTTCAAGGTGCCGAACGAGCGCGACGACGCCTCGACCACCAAGGTCGAAGTGAACTTCCCGGCCGACCACCCGCTCGCCTCCGTCATGCCGCAGTCGATCGACGGCTGGAGCGTGAAGGTCACCAAGTCCAAGCTGGACAAGCCGCTCACCCTGCACGGCGAGAAGATCGACGAGGCCGTCACCAAGGTCACCTGGACCGCCGACGACAAGGGCATCCAGCCGGGCTTCTTCGAGAAGTTCCCGCTCTCCATCGGCGCGCTCCCCGAGGACACCGACGAGCTCGTCTTCAAGGCCGTCCAGACGTACTCCAACAAGGAGGTCGTGCGCTGGATCGAGCCGCAGAAGGAGGGCGAGGAGGAGCCCGAGAACCCGGCTCCGGTACTCGCGCTCTCCGCCGCGTCCGAGTCGGGCCACCACGGCTCCGCCGCCACCGACGACGCCTCCGACGCCTCCGACGCCTCCGACGCCAAGGACACCGCCCAGGACACCACCGAGGCCGCGTCCTCCGACAGCAGTGACACCACCGCCCGCGTGCTCGGCGTCGTAGGCATCGTCGTCGGCGCGGCGGGCGTCGCCTACGGCGTCCTGGCCGGCCGTCGGCGGACGAACGCCTGAGGTCCACCCCGCATTCGGCGCGCACCGGGAGGCCGTACGACCTGGCTCTTCAGGCCCGTACGACCCCCGGTGCGCACCGGAGCGCTCACATCTGGGACATTTTTCTATGCGCAAGAAGACGTATGCCGCGGCCGCCCTGTTCGCCGCCGCCGCTCTGACCCTCTCCGCCTGCGGCAGCGGCGACGACAGCAACAAGCCGATCGCCGACGTGTCCGTCGAGTCCGGCTCCGGCAAGGCCGCGACGATTCTCGACAAGCCGTTCGAGAAGCCGGACCTCGTGCTCACCGACACGAACGGCAAGAAGTACGACCTGCTCGCGCAGACCAAGGGCCGGCCGACGCTGATCTACTTCGGCTACACCCACTGCCCCGACGTCTGCCCGCTGACGATGAACAACCTCGCCGTCGCCAAGAAGCAGCTGCCCAAGGCCCAGCAGGACAAGCTCCGCGTCGTGTTCGTCACCACCGACCCGGACCGCGACACCCCCGCCGCGCTCGGCAAGTGGCTCAAGGGCATCGACTCCGACTTCGTCGGCCTGACCGGCGACTTCGCCACGATCCAGGCCGGTGCCCGCACGATGGGCATCTCCATCGAACCGACGTCGAAGGACAAGAACGGCAAGCTCGTCTCCGTCCACGGCACCCAGGTCATCGCGTTCTCACCGAAGACCGACGGGGGCTATGTGCTGTACGGCGAGGACGCCACCGTCGACGACTACACCAAGGACCTCCCCAAGATCATCAAGGGGGAGAACCCGTGAGGCCCCTCGCCGGATGCGCGGTGGTCATAGCAGCCGCGGTGACCCTCGCCGGATGCGGCTCGGACGCCTCGGACGACAAAGACTCCGCCCCGGCCACGCCCGAACTCAAGGTCACCGGCGCCTACATGCCCGCCCCCAGCATGGACACCATGGCGGCCGGGTTCTTCACCGTCACCAACTCCGGTGGCGCCGACACCCTCACCTCGGTCACCAGCGACCTCTCGGACGACGTCACGCTGCACTCCACCAAGGGCGGCGCGATGGAGGAGGAGACGTCGTTCAAGGTGCCGTCACAGGGCACCCTGGACTTCGCGAGCGGCGGCAACCACCTCATGTTCGAAAAGCTCACCCACAAGCCGAAGCAGGGCGAGAAGGTGTCCGTGGAACTGCACTTCGCCAAGTCCGGCACAGTGAAGATCTCCATGCCGGTGAAGCCCGCGACGTACACACCCAAGACCGGGCACTGAGGGAGGGACCACCATGACGCCGACCACCGCCTCCCGCTTCCGGAGCCGTCCGAGCCACCCGGGCTTCCGCAGCTTCCGGACGCTCGTGCTGCTGTTCCTCGCCGTCTCCGGCGCGCTCCTGGCGGGCGCGGCACCCGCCTCCGCGCACGCCGCGCTGACCGGCAGCGATCCGACGCAGGGGTCGGTGGTCGACAAGGCGCCCGCCCAGATCTCGCTCACCTTCTCCGAGAAGGTCGCGATGAACGACGGCTCGCTCCGCGTGCTCGACCCCAAGGGCAAACGGGTCGACACCGGCAAGGCGACCAACCCGAGCGGCACCACGTACTCCGTGAAGCTGCACTCGGGGCTGCCCGACGGCACGTTCACCGTCACCTACCAAGTCGTGTCGGCGGACAGCCACCCCGTCTCGGGCGCCTTCACCTTCTCCATCGGCGCGCCCTCGCAGACCTCCGTCGCACTGTCCGACCAAGCATTGGGCGGCGGGGTCGTCGGCGCGCTCTACGGGTTCGCACGCTACGTCTCCTACGCCGGATTCATCCTCCTCGTCGGCGGCGCGGCCTTCGTCCTGGCCTGCTGGCAGCGGGGCGCCGGAGTCCGGCCGGTGCAACGGCTCGTGGTCACCGGATGGCTCGCGCTGACCGGCGCCACACTCGCGCTGCTGCTCCTGCGCGGTTCGTACGTCGGTTCCGGCAAGGTCGGCGACATCTTCGACCTGACACTGCTCGGACAGGTGCTGCAGACCAAGTCGGGCGCGGCACTGGTCTCCCGGCTGCTGCTGCTCGCCGCGGCGGCCCTGTTCATCGCCGTGCTCTTCGGGGCGTATGTGAAACGGGACGAGGACAACGGGCCGCACGAGGACGACGAGTCGGAGGAGGCCGCCGACGCCGCCGCCGACCGGGCCGCCGAGAAGAAGGACCTCACCTTCGGGCTCGCGATCGGCGGTACCGTCGTCGCGGCGGGCCTGGCCGCGACCTGGGCCATGGCCGAGCACGCCTCGACCGGCATCCAGGCGGGCGTCGCGATGCCCGTCGACGTACTGCACCTGCTGGCCGTCGCCGGCTGGCTCGGCGGCCTCGCGACACTGCTGGTCGCCCTGTTCCGGGCACCGGCGCAGGAACAGATCGAGGCGGCGGCCGTACGCCGCTTCTCGCGCGTCGCCTTCGGCGGCGTCCTCACGCTGGTCGCGACGGGGATCTACCAGTCGTGGCGCCAGGTCGGCTCCTGGTCGGCACTCACCGACACGACGTACGGGCAGCTGCTGCTCGTCAAGATCGGCCTGGTGGCGGTCCTCGTGGGCATCGCGTGGATCTCGCGGCGCTGGACCGGGCAACTGTCGGAGGTCGCGGCTCCGGAGGCCGTGGCGGCGGCCGTGGTCGAGCAGCGCCAGAAGACACGGACGACGGTCCCCGCGAACACCCCGAAGACCGAGGACTCCCGGCGCGCCGCCCAACTCGCCCGGCAGCGGGCCGCCATGGCCACCACACGCGACAAGCGCATCCGCGACGCCGACCCGCACCGCTCCGGGCTGCGCCGCTCGGTCCTCGCCGAGGCGGGCGTCGCCATCGTGCTGCTCGCGGTCACGACCGCGCTGACGACCACCGAACCCGGGCGTACGGAGGAGGCGGCCCAGCAGGCCACCGCGTCCTCCTCACAGCGGTCCGGCCCGCTCTCCCTGAAGATCCCGTTCGACACCGGCGGCCAGGACGGCAAGGGCACCGTGGAGGTCACCCTCGACCCGGCCCGCGTCGGCGCCAACGAGATGCACGTCTTCGTGGTGCGGCCGAACGGCAAGGCTTTCGACGTACCCGAGGTGAAGGTCGCCTTCACCCTCGCCGCGAAGGACATCGGCCCGCTGCCCGTGACCCCCGACCGCATCGCCACCGGACACTGGTCGGCGGCCGGGGTGCAGATCCCCATGGCGGGCGACTGGAAGATCGCGGTGACCGTACGGACCTCCGACATCGACCAATCGACCGTGAACAAGAACGCGCAGATCGGCTGAACCTCACCATGGCTGACCACTCCACTCCGGAGACGTCCTCTCAGCGGACCACCTCCCAGGCCTCCTCCAAGGTGACCTCTCCGAGGGAAGCCGATACGGAAAACGCCTCCTCCAAGAAGGCCACGCCGGAAAACGCCTCTCCTAAGGAGACCGTTTCCCAGGAGACCTCTCCTAAGGGGGCCATTTCACGGCGCCGGCTCCTCGGCACCGCGGGTGCCACCGGCCTCGCCCTGGGCGCGGCCGGAGGCGCCGTGGGATACGCGGCGACGCCCTCCGCCGAGAAGACCACCCCGCTGACCACGCTCGGCGCGGACGCGGTGATGTTTCACGGGAAACATCAGCCCGGCATCACCAACGCCCTCCAAGCCCGCGGCCACCTCGTCGCGTTCGACCTGGACGCGGGAGCGGGCCGCAAGGAGGCGGCCGCGCTGCTGCGCCGCTGGTCGGCGACGGCCCAGCGACTGATGGCGGGCGAGGCCGCCGCACACGACGACACGGACATCGCCCGCGACGCCGGCCCCTCGTCCCTCACGGTCACCTTCGGCTTCGGACACAGCTTCTTCGCACGTACGGGCCTGGAGAAGCAGCGCCCCGTCGCCCTGGACCCGCTGCCCGACTTCTCCTCCGACCACCTCGACAAGGCGCGCAGCAACGGCGACCTGTGGGTGCAGATCGGCGCGAACGACGCCCTGGTCGCCTTCCACGCCCTGCGCGCGATCCAGAAGGACGCGGGCGGCGCGGCCCGCGTCCGCTGGCAGATGAACGGCTTCAACCGCTCGCCCGGCGCCACCGAGCAGCCGATGACAGCCCGCAACCTGATGGGCCAGATCGACGGCACCCGCAATCCGAAGCCGTCCGAGTCCACCTTCGACCAGCGCATCTTCGTGCCCACGTCGGGCTCGGCCGACCCGGCCTGGATGGCGAACGGCTCGTACGCCGTCGTACGCCGTATCCGCATGCTCCTCGACGACTGGGAGAAACTCTCGGTCAAGGCCCAGGAGGACGTCATCGGGCGCAAGAAGTCGAACGGAGCCCCGCTGTCCGGCGGCACCGAGACAACCGCGATGAACCTCGACAAGACGGACGCCGACGGCAACCTGGTCGTCCCCATCAACGCGCACGCCCGGATCACCCGGCCCGACCAGAACGGCGGCGCCGCGATGCTGCGCCGTCCGTTCTCCTTCCACGACGGCATCGACACCGACGGCGTGCCCGACGCGGGCCTGCTCTTCGTCTGCTGGCAGGCCGATCCGCTGCGCGGCTTCGTCCCCGTCCAGCGCAAGCTCGACCGCGGCGACGCACTCTCCACATTCATCCGCCACGAGTCGAGCGGACTGTTCGCGGTACCGGGCGGAGCCGCGGAGGGGGAGTACGTGGGGCAGCGGCTGCTGGAGGGCTGAGGAGCACCCCTCGGGGCTGCCCGCTCCCCGTCGGCCGAGGGGCACCTCCGGGGCCGCGGTTACCGGCCGTCCGACGGGCGCCCTGAGGGGCCACGGTGTCCACAGACGCGAGCCGGGTTGGACAAGGCCCATTAGGGTGACGGTATGTCGGCGACGCGCTACACCTATCTCGGCCCCGAGGGAACGTTCACCGAGGCCGCCCTCCGTACGCTTCCGGAAGCCGCGACGCGGGAGCTGGTCCCCATGGTGTCCGTCCCGGCCGCGCTCGACGCGGTGCGCGGCGGCGAGGCCGCGGGCGCGCTCGTCCCGATCGAGAACTCGGTCGAGGGCGGTGTCACCGCCACCCTCGACGAGCTCGCCAAGGGTGACCCGCTGATGATCTACCGCGAGGTCGTGCTGCCGATCGCCTTCGCCCTGCTGGTCAGGCCCGGCACGGCCCTGAAGGACATCAAGACCGTCACCGGCCACCCGGTCGCCCAGCCGCAGGTGCGGAACTGGCTCGGCACACACCTGCCGGACGCGCTGTGGGAGTCGGCGGCGTCGAACGCGGACGGGGCGCGCCTGGTCCAGGAGGGCCGGTACGACGCGGCCTTCGCGGGCGAGTTCGCGGCGGCGACGTACGCGCTGGAACCACTGGTGACCGAGATCCACGACGCGGCGAACGCGGAGACCCGCTTCGTGCTGGTCGGCCGCCCGGCCCGGCCCGCGGCCCCGACCGGCGCCGACAAGACGTCCGTGGTCATCTGGCTCGGCGACGACCACCCGGGCGCGCTGCTCGAACTCCTCCAGGAATTCGCCGTACGCGGCGTCAACCTGATGCGGATCGAATCGCGCCCGACCGGCCAGGGCATCGGCAATTACTGCTTCTCCGTTGACGCCGAAGGTCATATCACCGACCGCCGTGTGGGCGAGGCGCTGATGGGCCTCAAGCGGATCTGCCCCCAGGTGCGCTTCCTCGGGTCCTATCCGCGGGCCGGGGTCGCCCTGGAGGACGTACGGGCGGTGCGGGCCGGGACGTCCGACGGCGCGTTCTCGGCGGCGTCGGACTGGCTGGCGCGCTGCCAGGACGGCCGTTTTTAGCCGGTCGTACCTGCCGACTTTCTTTCTCCACAGAAGTTATCCACAGGTGTGCTTCTCGACCTGGGGACAAGTCGACAACGAAGCGCTACATCGTCGACAAATCGGCCTACAGGCCCCTTCTTCGTCCACAGTCACGCACGTCACCCCTCGTCCACTCTTTTCCCTTGATCAATCCTTTGGAGCGAAGCATTTCCACTCGAACGTGGGTGTAGAGATGGTTTGACTCGGGAATTCTTCGTCCCGCATGCGGCTTTCGGAATGATCACTTCCGTAGTCCACAGATCTTCCGCACAGCCTGTGGATAACTTGATGGGGGCGTGGATCCCTGTGGACAACCCCCTCTCAAGTCCCGCTCCCCGCAAGGGAATCAAGTCAACCGGTAGACTGCCGTCTGCCCCGTTTCAGGGAGTAGCGTCCTTTTTATTGACGCTTCCGAAGCCACTCCTCGGCGCCTCATTGGTGATCAAGAGATTCAGCCCGGCATTTCACCCATAACGTGACAGAAGCCCCGGACCGGAATATCGAGTCGTTGGCCGGAACCGCGCACCGGTAGCCTTGAGGGGTGATTGACCTTCGCCTGCTCCGTGAGGACCCCGACCGTGTTCGCGCCTCCCAGCGCGCCCGTGGAGAGGACGTCGCGCTCGTCGACTCCCTCCTCTCCGCCGACGAGCGGCGCAGGTCGTCCGGCGTCCGCTTCGACGAGCTGCGTTCCGAGCAGAAGGCGCTCGGCAAGCTGATCCCCAAGGCCTCCCCGGACGAGCGCGCCGAGCTGCTGAAGAAGGCCGAGCAGCTCAAGGCCGACGTCAAGGCCGCCGACGCCGAACAGCACGAGGCGGACGAGGAGGCCAAGCGGCTCGTCCTCCAGCTCGGCAACCTCGTGCACCCCGACGTCCCGGTCGGCGGCGAGGAGGACTTCGTCGTCCTGGAGACGCACGGCACCATCCGCGACTTCGCCGCCGAGGGCTTCGAGCCCAAGGACCACCTGGAGCTCGGCGAGGCGCTGGGCGCCATCGACGTCGAGCGGGGCGCCAAGGTGTCCGGCTCGCGCTTCTACTACCTGACGGGTGTCGGCGCGCTGCTGGAGCTCGCCCTCGTCAACGCGGCGATCGCGCAGGCCACCGAGGCCGGCTTCATCCCGATGCTGACCCCGGCGCTGGTCCGCCCGCGCGCCATGGAGGGCACCGGCTTCCTCGGCCAGGCCGCGGAGAACGTGTACCACCTGGAGAAGGACGACTACTACCTGGTCGGCACCTCCGAGGTCCCCCTCGCGGCGTACCACATGGACGAGATCCTCGACGCCGACAAGCTGCCCGTGCGCTACGCCGGTTTCTCGCCGTGCTTCCGCCGCGAGGCCGGCACGTACGGCAAGGACACCCGCGGCATCTTCCGCGTCCACCAGTTCGACAAGGTCGAGATGTTCTCGTACGTCGACCCCGAGGACGCGGAGAACGAGCACAAGCGCCTCCTGGACTGGGAGAAGCAGTGGCTCACCGGCCTGGAGCTGCCCTTCCAGGTGATCGACGTGGCCTCGGGCGACCTCGGCTCGTCGGCGTCCCGCAAGTTCGACTGCGAGGCGTGGATCCCCACCCAGGGCAAGTACCGCGAGCTGACCTCGGCCTCCAACTGCGACAGCTTCCAGGCCCGCCGCCTGTCGGTCCGCATGCGCGACGGCAAGAAGGTCCAGCCGCTCGCCACGCTGAACGGCACGCTGTGCGCAGTACCGCGCACGATCGTCGCGATCCTGGAGAACCACCAGCTGGCCGACGGCTCCGTCCGCGTGCCGGAGGTGCTGCGTCCGTACCTGGGCGGTCGTGAGGTCCTGGAGCCGATCTCCAAGTGACCAACGGCGCCACGGAGTCGGCCGGGTCCACCAGGTCCTTCCCCTACAAGCTCGTCGCGACCGATCTCGACGGGACGCTGCTGCGTTCCGACGAGACGGTCTCGGAACGTACGCGTGAGGCGCTCGCCGCGGTCACCGCCGCGGGCGCCGCGCACATCGTCGTCACCGGGCGCGCGGTGCCCTGGACCCGGCACATCCTCGACGACCTCGGCTACGAGGGTCTCGCGGTGTGCGGCCAAGGCGCGCAGGTGTACGACGCGGGGGAGCACCGGCTGCTCACCGCGGTGACGCTCGACCGGCAGCTGGCCGGTCTGGCGCTCGCCAAGATCGAGGCGGAGGTCGGCCCTCTGCTGCTCGCCGCGAGCCGCGCCGGGCTCGACGGCGAGATCCTGGTCGGCCCCGGCTACCGCATGATGAGCGGTCCGCTCGAGGTCGTACCGATCAAGGACGCGGCGGACCTCTGGTCGGCTCCCCTGAACAAGCTGTACGTCCAGCACCCGACGCTCTCCGCCGACGAGCTCGCCGAGGCGGCCACGCGCGTCGCGGGCGGCCTCGTCGGCGTCATGATGGCGGGCGCGGACATTGTGGAACTCCTCCCCCTGGGCCTCTCCAAGGCGACGGGGTTGTCCATCGCCGCCCGCCGCCTGGGTGTGAAGGCCGCGGACACGATCGCCTTCGGCGACATGCCGAACGACATCCCGATGTTCGGGTGGGCCGCGCGCGGGGTGGCGATGGCCAACGCCCACGACGGCCTCAAGGCGATCGCGGATGAGGTGACGTCCTCGAACGACGAGGACGGGATCGCTGTGGTGCTGGAGCGGTTGCTGGGTTAGGCGTTGCGGCGGCGCCCGTCTGGGGTTCAGCGGGCTGTCGTACGTCTTGAGGAGGATGCGCGGATCGAACGCGCGCGGGGTTTCATCCCCGACCGCGGCTTAGCAAGCCGGTGCCTTACCTCTCGGCCAATCCTCCGGGTGGGCGGCCCGCGCGAGATGCGCGCTCGAAGCGGCCGCCCCGGGCAGCCCCCCGTGCGGAGCGGGTTCGACGGAGGGGTAACTACTCCGGAACCTGCCGCGGGCTGCCCTGTCGGGAGCTCGACGAACTGCTCCTGATGAACATCGTCGCGCTCCTCTCCCAGAACGTGGCGCCGGCTCGATGCGGCGGCGGGGACAGAACTACTGTGCCCGTAAGCCGACTTGGGCGCCACCGAATAAAACCGAGGTCAGCGGCGGCGCCACCTGCGCCGGCGCCCCTTGCTGAAGAACCATCCCGCGGGCGGCTCGTCGGAGCGCCAGGGCTGCGGATCGGGTCCCCCGTCGCGCCAGCGGGCGGCGAGCATACGGGCGCGGGCGGACGGCTCGGCCGTCTCCGCGGAGCGTATGAAGTTCTCGTCCAGGACGAGGTCGTCCCAGGCATCCCCGGACACGTCCCCGGACTCCCGCTGTTCCTCGCCCTTCGGTTCTGCCATCCCCGTTCCTCCTAGCCGTGCATCCCCTTGGCCCAGTGTGCCCAGCCAGAGGTGAAGCCGCTGTCAAGAAAAATGGGGGCTCCACGCGCGCGTGCGTGGCGACAACCGGCACGCGCGCGTGGAGCCCCGGCTCACTCCTCCCCGGCCAGCGTCAGCGATCGCAGCCGCTGCCCCGCGTACCAGGTGGCGAGCACGGTGACCGCGATCAGCAGCACCGTGGCGGTCGGCAGACTCACGTCCGAGGTGACGAGGTCCCCGCCGGTGACCTTGTGGCCGACCGCGAGCGCCCACTGCTGGACGCTGAGCGTGCGCGCGCCGGACACCAGCGACCCGAAGAGGGCTTCCCAGACGAGGGCGTAGACGAGTCCGAAGACCACGGCGTGCCGGGTCACGGTTCCCAGGAGCAGGAACAGGGCGGCGTACGCGATGGAGGCGACCAGTGCGGCCACGGTGTAGGCGACGGCGATCTGCTGGCCGTTGCCGTTCAGGATCATGCCCGCGATGAACGTCGGCAGTGCGGAGAACGCCATGGTGACGGCGATCGCGACGATCAGCTTGGTGAAGATGATCGTCGGCCGCTTCAGGGGCTTGGCCAGCAGATACACCACCGAGCCGTCGTCGATCTCGGGCCCGATCGCGCCCGTACCGGCGATGACGCCGATGATGGGCACCATTGTGGCGAGCGCGAACCCGCCGAGCACGTCCGAGGCGACCTGGTCGTCGGCTCCGGCGAAGCCGCGTACGGCCACGGAGATCACGATGAGCAGGACGGGCAGCGCGCAGAGGATGAGGGCCCGGCGGCGGCCGAGCAGGCCCCGATAGGTGAGCCGGGCGACTGTGGGGTCGTACATCTTCGGCCTCCTACGCCGCGACAAGATACGAGAAGACGGATTCGAGCGACTCGTCGGACGGCGAGACCGTGAGCAGCCGGATGCCGTGCTCGCGCGCGACGCGAGGCAGCAGCGCGGTGAACCGGCCGAAGTCGACCGCCTGGATGCGCAACGCGCCCTCGGCCAGGTCGACTTCGATGCCGGATGTCGACGGGTCGGCGATCAGTGCGGCGGCGAGCGCCCGGTCGTCGCTGGAGCGGACGAGGTAGCGGTGCGGGCGGTCGGTCATCAGGCGGCGGATGCGCCTGAAGTCGCCGCTCGCCGCGTGCCGTCCGGCGACGATCACCTCGATGTGCGCGGCGAGTTGCTCGACCTCTTCGAGGATGTGGGACGAGAACAGCACCGTGCGGCCCTCGTCGCCCATGCGGCGCAGCAGGTCCATGAGCTGCATGCGCTGGCGCGGGTCCATGCCGTTGAAGGGCTCGTCGAGCAGCAGCAGCGACGGGTCGTGGACGAGCGCGGACGCCATCTTCACGCGCTGCCGCATCCCCTTGGAGTACGTGGAGATCTTGCGGTCCTGCGCGTACTCCATCTCGACCGTGGCGAGGGCCCTTTGGGCGGCCTTCGCGCCGAGGCCGTGCAGTTCGGCGTTGGCGACGACGAATTCACGGCCGGTGAGGAAGTCGTACATCGCCTCCCGTTCGGGGACGATGCCGATGTGCCGGTAGATCTGTTCGTTGCGCCAGGTGGGCTGCCCGTCGAGGGTGACGGTGCCCGTGGAGGGGGCGAGGAAGCCGCCCATCATGTTGATGAGGGTGGACTTCCCGGCGCCGTTCGGGCCGAGCAGGCCGGTGACTCCGGGGCTGATCGTCATCGTGATGTCGTTGACCGCCACCACGTTGCCGAACCAGCGCGAGACGTGGTCGATGTTGAGCGTGGTCACAGCCCGGCCTTTCGGTAGCGGCGCATCAGGAGGCCGTAGCAGCCCGCGATGAGACCCAGGACGACGATGAGGTAGACGACGCCCTGCCCGGACGAGGGGCCTTCCCCTCCGGGGAAGGCGGAGGTGGCGCCGAGGAAGGCCGTCTGCACTCCGTCGATGAGCGTGATCGGCGAGAAGAGGCCGAGCCACGGGACGGCTCCGGTGCTGGACTGGTCGAAGGCGATGGCCTGGACGGTGGACACCGCTCCGTAGGAGATGGTCAGGGCGGCGATGACGGCCGCGATGCCGAAGCCGCGGCGCGGGGTGACCGCCGAGATGACCAGGCCGATTCCGGCGAACAGCAGCGAGAGCAGCGTCACGGAGACCAGCCCCTGTCCGAAGCCCTTCGTCTGGTCGGCGAAGTCGAGCTTCGCCAGAAGCGCCCCTACGTAGAGCACGATCAGCGGTGCGGCCGTGAGGATGAACAGCGCCGAGGCCAGGGCCGCGTACTTGGCCCTTACGTAGTCGGCGGTCTCGATGGGGCGCGAGAAGTACAGCGGTACGGTCTTGAAGCGCAGGTCGCGCGAGACGGACTGGGGTCCCTGGGAGGCGACGTACAGGCCGATGACGGCCTGCATGATCACCGCGTAGCGCGTGTAGTCGACGGGCAGGTCCTTCGCCTTCGTGGCGACCGCGACGGCCACCATGATGAGTGCGGGGACGCAGATCACCACGAAGAGCAGCATCGGCAGAACCTTGGACTTGACCGAGCGGCCGAGACCGTAGGCGCCGCGCAGGGACTGCGAGTACAGCGAGCGGCGGGCGTAGGCGCGGCCCAGGCGCGGGCCGTCGTAGTTGCGGTAGCCGATGTTGTGGATACGGGTCTGCTCGCCGGGCTGGGCCGGGGACGCCACCTGGGGCTGCTCAACCGCCATGGCCGACCGCCTCCTTCCGCTGCTCGTCGCCGGTCGTCCGTGCGCCACCGGTCTTCTGTTCGTCGCTGTCCTTGAAGACCTCCGCGATGTGGTGCCTGCGCTGTTCCATGCGGACCAGGCCGAGGCCGAGGTCGGCGACGACGTCGCGGACGAGGTCGTAGGTCTCCTCGCCCTCGGCGGTGAGCAGCAGGATGTGTCCGGCGCCGGGCAGGCCGCTGCCGTCGTGGGTCTCGATGCCGCGCGCGTGGAGCACGTCGCGCACCGTGCCGGTGCCGTCCGGGTGCTCGTCGGTGTCGGTGACCTCGATGGCGAGGGTCGTCGTGGTCTGGGTGAAGTCCGTGGTGGAGCTGGAGCGCAGCAGTTTGCCGCCGTCGACGACGACCACGTGGTCGCAGGTCCGCTCCAGCTCGCCCAGCAGATGCGAGGTGACCAGGACCGAGATGCCGAAGTCGGTGTGGATGCGGCGGATCAGTCCGAGCATCTCGTCGCGGCCGACCGGGTCGAGGCCGTTGGTCGGCTCGTCGAGGAAGACCAGCTGGGGGTCGTGGACGAGGGCCTGCGCGAGCTTCACGCGCTGCTTCATGCCCGTCGAGTAGCCGCCGATGGGGCGGTAGCGCTCCTCGTACAGTCCGACGTGGCGCAGGGTGTCCGCGGTGCGCTCGCGGGCCGCGGCCGGCGGGAGCCCGGACATGCGCGCCATGTGGACGACGAACTCGGTGGCCGAGACGTCGGGCGGCAGGCAGTCGTGCTCGGGCATGTACCCGACCCGCTCGCGGATGGCGCCGCCCTCGGTGGCGACGTCGAGGCCGAGCACGTGTGCGCGGCCCTCGGTGGCGGGGGACAGACCCAGCAGGATCTTGATCAGTGTGGACTTGCCGGCCCCGTTGGCTCCGACGAGTCCGGTCACACCGGGCCCGACGTCCACGGAGAGCCGGTCAAGAGCGGTCACCCTGGGGAACCACTTGCTCAGGCTTTCGGTCGCGATCACAGTCACGTTTCGAAGGTAGTGGCGCACGCCACAGCGGTCGTCAGCCCATGGAGCTGGATCCGCGTCAGACTCCAGTCGTACGGGCCCGTAGGGGTCCCCCTGAGGTCGAACAACCGGCACTGGTTTATCCACATCGCGGCGGTTGTCCACAGGCGTCGCGCAGCTCTATTGACGCAGCCTCTAACAACTGTCACATTCGCCAGTGTCAAGTTACGGGCACGTACCGCGGTCAGCGTGGACATGGGTGGGGCGGTGGCATGACGACGGCAGTGGCAGGCGAACTCTCCGCGGAACTGCGGGGGTTCAGGGAGGTGCAGCGCCTCGCGTACGAGTGCGCGGAAGCGGTCGCGGCGCAGCTCAAGCCGGGTGTGACCGAGCGCGAGGCGGCGCGCATGCAGCGCGACTGGCTGCGCGAGCGCGGGGTGCGGGACTGGTTCCACCTGCCCTTCGCCTGGTTCGGGGACCGTACGGCGTTCGTGAACTTCCGGATCCCGCTGCAGTTCTTCCCCACCAACCGCCGTCTGGAGCCGGGGATGCCGTTCATCCTCGACATGGCCCCGGTCCACAAGGGATACACGGCGGACATCGGCTACTCGGGCTCGCTCGGGCTGAACCCCGTGCAGGACAAGCTGCTCGCCGACCTTGAGGCGCACCGCGAGCTGATCCTGCGCGAGGTGCGCGAGCGGCGCCCGCTGCGCGAGATCTACGAGGACGTGGACCGGCTCATGGTCCGCCAGGGCTATGCGAACCGGCACCGCGCGTATCCCTTCGGCGTGATCGCGCACAAGGTGGACCGGGTGAAGGAACGCCCTTGGTCGCCACGGCTGTTCGGGTTCGGCACCCAGTCCCTGAAGGGGCTCGCGAGCGACGCGGTCCGCGGGCACCGCGACGGCTGGTCGCCGCTGTGGTCGCCGTACAGGTTCTCCGACCATCCGCCCCGGCCGGGGCTGTGGGCGGTCGAACCGCACCTCGGATTCCGGGGCACGGGCGCGAAGTTCGAGGAGATCCTGGTCGTCACCGACTCCAGGGACCCCGAGCAGAGCGCGTTCTGGCTGGACGACGATCTGCCGCACGTGCGGCGCTGGGCGGAGGACAAGTGAGTCTCGAAGGCGCGCGTGAGCGCTGGGTGCGGACGGGCGGAGTCGAGCTGTGCGTCGCCGAGTTGGGCGACGAGACGCAGCCCACGGTGGTGCTCGTGCACGGCTATCCGGACTCCAAGGAGGTGTGGTCCGAGGTCGCGACGCGTCTCGCGGAACGCTTTCATGTGGTGCTCTACGACGTACGGGGACACGGCAGGTCCACGGCGCCGCAGCCGCTGCGCGGCGGGTTCACGCTGGAGAAGCTGACGGACGACTTCCTGGCGGTCGTGGACGCGGTCAGCCCCGACAGACCCGTACATCTGGTGGGGCACGACTGGGGTTCGGTGCAGTCGTGGGAGTTCGTCACGGTCCCGCGCACCGAGGGCCGGATCGCTTCCTTCACGTCGATGTCCGGGCCGTCCCTGGACCACTTCGGGCACTGGATCAAGCAGCGCGTGAAGCGGCCCACCCCGCGCAAGGTAGGCCAACTCCTCGGCCAGGGCGCCAAGTCCTGGTACGTGTACCTGCTGCACACGCCCGTCCTGCCCGAGCTGGCCTGGCGCGGCCCGCTCGGCAAGCAGTGGCCGAAGATCCTCCAGCGGGTCGAGAAGGTCCCCGCCGGCGACTACCCGACCCCGTCGCTGCCCTCGGACGCGGCGCACGGCGCGTGGCTGTACCGCGACAACGTACGGGCCCGGCTGAGCAGGCCACGAACGGACGCCTACGCGCACGCGCCCGTGCAGCTCATCACGCCCCTGGGAGACGCGTTCCTCTCCGAGCGGCTCTACGACGGGCTGGAGACGTGGGCCCCGCGGCTGGTGCGCCGTACGCTCCCGGCCAAGCACTGGGTGCCGCGGACGCGCCCGGACCAGTTGGCGGCCTGGATCACGGAGTTCGTGACGGCGAACGAAGGCAGGGGGACCGGGGTGCCCGCGCACGACACCATGGCCACCGGCAAGTACGCGGACCGGTTCGGCGGGCAGCTCGTGCTGGTCACCGGCGCGGGCAGCGGCATCGGGCGGGCCACCGCCTTCGCGTTCGCCGAGGCCGGCGCGCGCGTGGTGGCCGTCGACCGGAACGCCGAGAGCGCGGCCCGCACGGCGGAGATGTCCCGGCTGATCGGCTCCCCCGAGGCCTGGGCGGAGACGGTCGACGTCTCGGACGAACAGGCCATGGAGAAGCTCGCCGAGAAGGTCGCCACCGAGTACGGCGTGGTGGACGTGCTGGTGAACAACGCCGGGATCGGGCTCTCCGGATCCTTCTTCGACACGACCCCGGAGGACTGGAGGAAGGTCCTCGACGTCAATCTGTGGGGCGTGATCCACGGCTGCCGGCTCTTCGGGAAGCAGATGGCCGAGCGCGGGCAGGGCGGCCACATCGTCAACACCGCGTCAGCGGCGGCGTACCAGCCGTCGAAGGCACTGCCCGCCTACAGCACCTCCAAGGCGGCCGTCCTGATGCTCAGCGAGTGTCTGCGCGCGGAGCTGGCGGGGCAGGGCATCGGCGTCTCGGCGATCTGCCCCGGCTTCGTCAACACGAACATCACCTCGACCGCGCACTTCGCCGGGGTCGACGCGCTGGAGGAGAAGCGGCGCCAGAAGAAGTCGGCGCGGCTGTACGGGCTGCGCAACTACCCGCCGGAGAAGGTGGCCGACGCGATCCTGCGCGCGGTGGTCCGCAATCAGGCGGTCGTCCCGGTCACTCCGGAGGCGCGCGGCGCCCATCTCATGTCCCGCTTCACACCGAGGGCACTGCGCACGATCGCACGGTTGGAGCCACCGCTGTGAGCGAGCTCGCCTCCATGAGCGACGACCACCATGCGATCGCCCCGCGCCGGGTCTCCTTCGACTGGCAGCGGACGCCGCTGCACTGGATACCGGACGAGCCCACCGCCACCCATGTCATCAACGTGCTGCATCTGCTGCTGCCCGCGGGGGAGCGGTGGTTCGTGAAGGTCTTCAAGGAGGGGCTGCCGCTGGTCGACGACCCCGAACTCCTCAAGGACGTCAAGGGATTCATGGGTCAGGAGTCGACGCACAGCGTGCAGCACGCCCACGTCCTCGACCACCTCGCGGCGCAGCGTCTGGACACCGCGGACTTCACCAAGTACGTCGACTTCCTCTTCGAGAGGCTGCTGGGCGAGAAGCCGCCCCTGGGGGCGCCGATACCGGCCGAGGAGTGGCTGCGCTTCCGGCTGTCGGTGATCGCGGCGATCGAGCAGTTCACCGCGGTGCTGGGCGACTGGGTGCTGGCGGCCGAGGGCCTGGACCTCGCCGACGCCGACGAGGTCATGCTCGACCTGCTGCGCTGGCACGGCGCGGAGGAGGTCGAGCACCGCGCGGTCGCCTTCGACATGTACCAGCACTGCGGCGGCGAGGGCCTGCCCCGCTACGCGCGCAGGATCGCGGGCATGGCGGTCACCGCGCCGATGATGCTGTACCTGTGGGCATGGGGTGCCGCCTACCTCATACGCCACGATCCCCAGCTCGCCGGCCGCCTGCGCTACTCGCTCGCCGCCCACAACAGGGCCGTACGCAAGGGTCTGCTGCCCACCTGGAAGGAGCTCGGCACGGCCATACCCCGCTACCTGCGGCGGTCGTACCATCCGTCCCAGGAGGGCTCACTGCGCAGGGCCGTCGAGTATCTGGCGCAGTCACCGGCGGCACGGTCGGCTGCGGGGGCGATCGGACGCGCGGCCATCGCGTAGCGAGGCCGGGAGGGCGGGAAGCGTGAGCGACGAGTCGGCCGGTGTCGCGTACCGGATCGAGGACCTGGCGCACCACAGCGGTGCCACGGTCCGGACGATCCGCGCCTATCAGGACCGCGGGCTGCTCCCCCGCCCCGAGCGGCGCGGCCGCGCCAATGTGTACGCGGACGCGCATCTGGCCCGGCTGCGGCAGATCGCCGGCCTCCTGGACCGCGGCTACACGCTGGCCTCCATCAAGGAGCTCCTGGAGGCCTGGGACACGGGCCGGGGTCTCGGCGGGATCCTCGGTCTGGTCGCGGAGGTCGACGGGCCGTGGACCGACGAGGAGGCCGTACGCATCTCGCGGGCCGAGCTCGACGAGCGGTTCGGCGGCAGCCCGGACGACGCGGCGGTCGCCGACGCCGTCGAACTCGGTGTACTGGAGCCGGTTCCCGGGGACGCGGACTCCTTCCTCGTTCCGAGTCCTCAAGAGCTGGCCGTGGCCGTCGAGTTGTCGGCGGCGGGAGTTCCGCTGTCCGCGATCTCGGTCCATTTGCGGGAGTTGAGGGGGCAGGTCGAGCACATTGCCTCCCGTTTCCTGGAGTTCACGACGGAGCACGTCTTCGCTCGCTATCTGGGGGAGCGTCAGCCGACCGACGCGGACGCGGCCGAGGCGGCCTCGCTCGTTCGACGACTGCGCCCGCTCGCGCAGCAGACGGTGGACGCCGAACTGGCCCGTGCCATGCGGCTGTTCGCCAACCGGCACCTGCGTCAGCACCTCGGTGCGGGGCAACCCCCGGAGCTCAAGGACGAGACGCGTTCTGTGGAGATTCCGGCGGACACAATGCGGGCTGTTGAGGGGCTGGTTGGTGCCGGGCAGGTGGCGGCTTTCGTCGTTGCGGCTGCCGAACGGGAGGTGCAGGCACGGACCTTGGACCACCTTGCCTCAAACTACGGCAAACTGGGCACTGTTGACGAAATGCCCTAAATGGCTGGTGAGTTGTCCACAGATTCGTCAATTCCCCTGTGGATAACAGGACTTGGCTGTGGATCAAACCTCCGAATCAAAATCAAATGCGTGATCCGTCTCTCGCCAGGCACGCTGGAGAGATGAACGAACGGATGGATGAAAGACGCACCGTGAAGGTGTCGAAGTACCTCTCGAAGCATCTGCGGCACCAGCCCGAGCGGATCGGGCTCACGCTCGGCGAGGGCGGCTGGGTGGAGATCGAGACGCTGATGGCCGCGGCGGCCGCGCACGGCTTCCGGATCACGCGCGAGGAACTCGATCACGTGGTGGCCACGAACGACAAGCGGCGCTTCGCGATCGAGGGGACCCGGATCCGCGCCAGCCAGGGCCACTCCGTCGAGGTCGACCTCGGACTGCCCCCGGCGACTCCGCCCGCGTACCTCTACCACGGGACCGTGGCCCGCAACCTGGACGCGATCCGCGCCGAGGGCCTGCGGCCCATGAACCGGCACGACGTGCACCTCTCGCCGGACCGGGAGACCGCCACCCGCGTCGGCGCCCGCCGCGGCCGGCCGGTCGTGCTCTCCGTGGACGCCGCCGCCATGCACCGCGACGGCCATGTCTTCCGGGTCAGCGCGAACGGGGTCTGGCTCACCCAGGCCGTACCGCCGCGGTACCTGCGGTTTCCCTCGGGGCACTGACCAGGCAGGCAGCGGGGGCGATCATGCGGTGGCCGCGACCACTGGGCGGTTCCGCTTACGCTCGATGCATGAGTCTGCGTCTGAGCACTGTGATCCTGCCGTACGTCCGCTGGCACGAGGGCGGGCGTTCCGCCTGGCAGCGTGCGGAGCAGCTCGGCTTCCACACCGCGTTCACGTACGACCATCTGTCGTGGCGGACCTTCCGCGACGGCCCGTGGTTCGGGGCCGTGCCGACGCTGACCGCCGCGGCCGCCGTCACCGACCGGCTCCGCCTCGGCACGCTCGTGACCTCGCCGAACTTCCGGCACCCGGTGACGCTCGCCAAGGACCTGATCTCCCTCGACGACATCTCGAACGGCCGGGTCACCCTGGGCATCGGCGCGGGCGGCACCGGCTTCGACGCCACGGCGCTCGGCCAGGACCCCTGGACCCCGCGCGAGCGCGCCGACCGCTTCGGCGAGTTCGTACCGCTGCTCGACCGGCTCCTGACCGAGGACTCCGTCTCGTACGGCGGTGACCACTACTCGGCGCACGAGGCGCGCAACATCCCGGGCTGCGTCCAGCGCCCCCGGCTGCCCTTCGCGGTGGCCGCCACCGGGCCTCGCGGACTGAAGCTCGCCGCCCGGCACGGGCAGGCGTGGGTGACGACCGGCGACCCGAAGCTGTACGAAACCGGCACCCCCGACCAGTCGGTTCAGGCCATTCGCGGGCAGGTCGACAAGCTGGCCGACGCGTGCGCCGCGATCGGCCGGGACGTCGGCGAGCTCGACAAGATCCTGCTCACCGGCTTCACCCCGGACCGTGGCCGTCCGCTGGAGTCCCTCGACGCGTTCGTCGACTTCGCGGGCAGGCACGCGGAGCTGGGCTTCACCGACATCGTGATCCACTGGCCGATCCCCGACTCGGACTTCGCGGCCGACGTGAAGATCTTCGAGCGGATCGCCATGGAGGCTCTGGCGCAGCTGCCCTGAGACCCCGCCCCGGCCGCCCTTGGCTGGACGGGGCGTAACGGTGCTGGTGAGGACGGTAATCACTCACATGTGCGGTCCGCCGCACGGCCGTGCGCGCATATGCGGGAGAATGGGCGGGTGACCTCAGCGACTCGACGGCCCGAGACCCCGGCCTCCACCGTTCCGCCCCGGCTGATCGCCACGGATCTCGACGGCACCCTGCTGCGCGACGACAAGTCGGTGTCCGAGCGCACGATCGCCGCCCTCGCCGCCGCCGAGCAGGCGGGCATCGAGGTCTTCTTCGTCACCGGCCGCCCGGCTCGCTGGATGGACGTCGTCAGCGACCACGTCCATGGGCACGGCCTGGCGATCTGCGGCAACGGTGCCGCCGTGGTCGACCTGCACGGCGGCCCCGGCGCCCACCGGTTCGTCAAGGTCCGCGAGCTGGCGCGGGAGAACGCGCTCGACGCCGTACGGCTGGTGCGCGAGGCCGCGCCGGGCGCCGTGTTCGCCGTGGAGCAGACGTACGGCTTCTACCAGGAGCCCACGTACCCCAAGCTGCACATGGAGACCCCCGACAGCCTCGCGCCCGCCGAGAAGCTTCTGGCGGCGGACGCCCCCGGTGCCGGCGAACCGGTGCTCAAGATCCTCGCCTTCCATCACGAGCTCGACCCCGACGCCTTCCTCACCGTCGCCCGCCTGGCCATCGGCGACCGGGCCAACGTCACCCGCTCCAGCCCCAGCGCCCTGCTGGAGATCAGCGGCCCCGACGTCTCCAAGGCCAGCACTCTCGCGCTGTGCTGCGCCGAGCGCGGTATCTCCCCCGAGGAAGTCGTCGCCTTCGGTGACATGCCGAATGACGTCGAGATGCTCAGCTGGGCGGGCCAGTCGTACGCCATGGGCAACGCCCATCCCGAGGTGATCGCCGCGGCCTCCGGACGCACGGTCGCCAACAACGAGGACGGCGTGGCGGTCGTCATCGAGCGCATACTCGCGGAACGCCTGCACTGAGCGCCCCGTAGCTTGAGCTCCCCGTAAGTTGAGCGCCCCGCAAGGGGCGCGGGGAACTGCGCGACAAGCCCCCACTCACCCGCAGTCAAACCACAACCCGCGGCTCGAAGCAGACGTCACCTACAAGCCGACCCCCAGCCATAACCGGGCCCCACCTCAAACCGGCCCAACCCGCGGAGCGTACGGCGCTTGCCAGACCACCGTCGTACCGCCCCCTCCCTCCCCGATCCCCGCCCCGTACCAACTGTCCCCGCCCAGCGACTCGGCCCGCCGCTTGAGGTTCCGCAGGCCGCTGCGCCGCCCCCCGTCGGGGATGCCGACCCCGTCGTCGGCGACGCTGAGCCGTACGCCCTGCTGTCCGTCCGGGAGGTGCGCGGTCGCGTCGACGACGACGTCGATGCGGGAGGCCCCGGAGTGCCGGAAGGCATTGGAGAGGGCCTCGCGCAGGGCGGCGATGAGGTTCTTGCCGGTGAGTTCGCCCACCAGTGTGTCGACGGGGCCGATGAAGCGGTGGCCGGGCTTGAAGCCGAGGGGTACGGCGGCCATGTTGATCTCACGCAGCACACGGGTGCGCAGTCCGGACGGTACTTCGGCGGGGCCTTGCTGGAGCGCGAAGATGGCGGTGCGGATCTCCTGGATGGTGACGTCGAGTTCGTCGACCGCCTTGCCGACGCCCTCCTGAACCTCGGGCACGACTGACCGCCGCTGTGCGCTCTCCAGCATCATCCCGGTGGCGAACAGCCGCTGGATCACGAGGTCGTGCAGGTCACGGGCGATCCGGTCGCGGTCCTCGTACACCGCGAGCCGCTCCCGGTCACGCTGGGCCTCGGCCATCATCAGCGCGAGTGCGGCCTGCGAGGCGAACTGCGTGGCGAGGATGCGTTCGGTCTCGGTGAACGGGCGGCCGTCGCGGGTGCGCGGGGTGACGAGGGCCCCCAGCACCCGGCCGTCGCTCTGCAGCGGCAGCATCATCATCGGCCCGTATTCGCGTGCGGGTTCCGGGAGCATGCGCCGGTCGGTGGCCGCGTCGTCGACGAACACGGCCTCCCCGTCGAGGATTTCGGCGACGAATTCGCTCTCCGGCGGGATGACCATGCCGAGCGTCTTCGAGGGGCCTTCCAGGGCGACGGCGACGATCTCCAGGCCGCCCTCCTCTGCGGGCAGCAGCACGAGCCCGGCCGCGGAGCCGGAGAGCCGGCGGGCCTGTTCGGCGACGACCTGGAGGGCGTCCTCGGCGTCGCCGCCCGACAGCAGCGCCGTGGTGACGGCCACCGACCCGTCGATCCAGCGCTCGCGCTGCTGGGCGGCCTCGTACAGACGGGCGTTGCCGATGGCGATACCGGCCTCCGCGGCCAGCACCCGGACCATGTCGAGGTCGTAGTCGTTGAACGGGCCGCCGCCGCGCTTCTCGGCCAGATACAGATTCCCGAAGATCTCCCCCTGTACCCGGATCGGAACCCCGAGGAAGCTCCGCATCGGCGGATGGTGCTCAGGGAACCCGCAGGAGCGCCGATCGTCGGCCAGGTTCGCGCGCCGCACCGGCCCCGGGTCGTGGATGAGCGCCCCGAGCAGCCCCTTGTGCCCGTCGGGCAGCCGTCCGATCCGCTGGGCGGTCTCCTCGTCGACCCCGTAATAGACGAAGTCCGCGAGCCCGTTCCCGTCCTCCGCCACGACCCCGATGGCCGCGTACCGCGCGTCCGCCAGCTGGGCGGCTGTCTCGCAGATCCGGTCCAGCGTGGAGTGGAGCTCAAGGCCCGACCCGACCGAACGCATCGCCTCCAGCAGCTGCGGCACACGCGCGGTCAGCTCGGCCGACAGCCCTTGCAGGCTCCGGGACGCCCGAGCCGCCCTGTCCGGGCCGCCGTCCGGGTCGGGCGAGGCGGGAGCTACTGACATGGCTTGAGCGTAGTTAGTCCTATTTGTAAGGGAAAGTCGGGATGGGGTCGTGCGGGAAGGCCAGGACCGGAGGTGCGGGAGGCCCGCTCCACCGGCTGCCGGCCGGTCCGGGGCGGCCGGACGGCGAACGCCGGAGGCACGGACCGCTCCTGGGCCCTGTCGTCACATTCCCGCCCGCCCCCGACAACGGGACCTAGCTGTATTGCCCCGCGGCCCCGACCAGCAGATCCCCCGCCGCTTCCCGCTCCACCATGTCCCGCAGCGGCCCCTCGCCGGCCGCCAGCTCCGCGTACGGACCCCGCTGGACCACCCGCCCCTCCGCGAGCACGATCACCTCGTCCACCGCGTCGAGTCCGGCCAGCCGGTGCGTGACCAGCAGCGTCGTACGGCCCTCGGTCGCGGCCAGCAGATCCGCGGTGAGCGCGTCGGCCGTCGGCAGGTCGAGGTGTTCCGCGGGCTCGTCGAGGACGAGGACGGGGAAGTCGGCGAGCAGCGCGCGGGCGAGCGCGAGCCGCTGCCGCTGGCCGCCCGACAGCCGTGCGCCGTGCTCACCGATCAGCGTGTCGAGCCCGTCGGGCAGCCCGTCGGCCCAGTCGAGGAGCCGGGCCCGCGCGAGCGCGTCGCGCAGCTCGGCCTCCGTCGCGTCCTTCCGGGCCAGCAGCAGGTTCTCGCGCACGGTGCTGTCGAAGAGGTGCGCGTCCTGGGCACACAGCCCGACCATGCGGCGTACGGCGTCCCCGTCCATGCCGTACGCGTCCACGCCGCCCACCGTGTACGTCCCCGCGTCCGGGTCCAGGAACCGCAGCAGTACCTGCGCGAGCGTGGTCTTCCCCGACCCGGAGGGGCCGACGACGGCGATCCTGCGGCCCTGTTCGAGGGTCAGGTCGAGCCCGGCGAGCGCGTCCCGGTCCTGTCCGGTGTGACGGGCCCGGAGCCCCCGTACACGCAGCGGGAACGGCGACGCGGGCGCCTGCTGCGGACGTTCCGGTTCGCTTACGGGATCGGGCGCGTCCAGCACTTCGTACACGCGCTCCGCACTCTTGTGCACCCGCTGCCGGTACTGGACGGCGAGCGGCAGCCCCAGGACGGCCTCGAAGGCGGCCAGCGGGGTGAGGACGACGACGGCCATCGCCACGCCGCCCAGGCGCCCGGCGGCGACCGCCTGGGCACCCACGAGGGCGGTGGCCGCGACGGTCAGTCCGGACGCGAGTGCCGTGAGCCCGTCGCCGAGCGCGGTCGCGGTGGCGGCCCGGGAGGCGATGCGGGTGAGTACGGTGTCGGCCCGCCGCGCCTCGGCGGTACGGGCGGGCAGCGCGCCCGCGACGGTCAACTCGGCTGTTCCCGTGAGCAGATCGGTCACCCGGGTCGCCAGGACGCCGCGCGCGGGGGCCAGTCGCCGTTCGGCACGGCGCGCCACGGCACCGGTCACGAGCGGGACGCCGATGCCGGCCGCCAGCAGTCCGACGGCGAGGGCGGCACCGGCCTCGGGCAGCAGCCAGGCGGTGAAGCCGACGGAGGCGGCGGACACGACGACCGCGGCTCCGGCGGGCAGCAGCCACCGCAGCCAGTAGTCCTGCATCGCGTCCACGTCGGCGACGAGCCGCGACAGCAGATCTCCGCGCCGGGTCGTCCGCAGCCCGGCGGGCGCGAGGCGTTCGAGGCGCCGGTACACGGCGACCCGGGTGTCGGCCAGCATCTTCAGCACCGCGTCGTGCGACACGAGCCGCTCCGTGTACCGGAACACGGCCCGCCCGATCCCGAACGCCCGCGTGGCCGTCACGGCCACCATCAGATACAGCACCGGCGGCTGCTGGGACGCCCGCGAGATGAGCCACCCGGAGGTGGCCATCAGACCGACGGCACTCCCGAGCGCGAGACTTCCGAGGAGCAGAGCGAGCGTGAGCGGCCCGCGCCGGGGAGCGGCCATGGCCCGGACGCGAGCGAGCACGCCCCCACGCGCCCGAGGTGCCGCATGGGGCTCTTCGCCGTCCGCTGCGGGCACGTTTTCCGGCTCGACCGGTCGCAGCGACTGCGCACGGCCGGCGTCCGCGGAGCCGGGCACCTCGGCGGTCACGACGGGCTCCGCCAAACCAGGCACGTCGGCAGACGCCTGTGGCTCCAGCCGCACCACCCGGTCCGCCACCCCCAGCAACGCCGGCCGGTGCACGACCAGCAGCACCGTCCGCCCCACAGCGAGCCGCCGCACCGCGTCCACGACCTCCGCCTCGGTCGCCCCGTCCAGCGAGGCGGTCGGCTCGTCGAGGAGCAGCACGGGCCGGTCCGCGAGGAACGCCCGGGCCAGGGCGAGGCGTTGGCGCTGGCCGGCCGACAGCCCGGCTCCGTCCTCGCCGAGGACCGTGTCGACCCCGTCGGGCAGCGCGTCGACGAAACCGGCCGCACCCGCGTCGGCGAGCGCCCGGCGCAGCGCCGCGTCGTCGGCGTCGGGCCGTGCCAGCCGTACGTTCTCGGCGATGGACCCGGCGTACAGATGGGGCCGCTGCGGCACCCAGGCGATCCGCGAGCGCCACTCCACCCGGTCGGCCTCGCCAAGATCGACTCCCCCGACCCGCACCCGGCCCTCGGTGGGCGCCACAAACCCCAACAGGACGTTCAGCAGTGTCGACTTGCCCACGCCGCTCGGCCCGACAAGGGCGACCGTCTCACCGGGGTCGACCGTGAACGAGAGGTCCGAGACCGCGTCCCCGGAACGGCCCGGGTACCGCACGGTGACGCCCTCGAAGCCGATCTCCCCCGCCGGCGCGCGCAGCGAGCCGGACGCCGGAACCGGTGTCTCCAGCACCGAGAAGATCTCCTCGGCCGCCGCCAGCCCTTCGGCCGCGGCGTGGTACTGCGCCCCCACCTGCCGCAGCGGCAGATACGCCTCGGGCGCGAGGACGAGGATGACGAGCCCTACGTACAGGTCCATCTCGCCGTGCACGAGCCGCATCCCGATGGTCACCGCGACCAGCGCGACCGAGATCGTGGCGAGCAGCTCCAGCGCGAAGGACGACAGGAAGGCGATCCGCAGCGTCCGCATGGTCGCCTGCCGGTACTCGCCGGTGATCTTCCGGATCGACTCGGCCTGTGCCTTGGCCCGGCCGAACACCTTGAGCGTGGGCAGCCCCGCGACGACGTCCAGGAAGTGCCCCGAAAGGCGTGACAGCAGCCGCCACTGACGGTCCATCTGGGTCCGCGTGGCCCAGCCGATCAGAACCATGAAGAGCGGGATCAGCGGCAGCGTGCCGACGATGATCGCCGCCGACACCCAGTCCTCGGTGACGATCCGGGCGAGCACGGCCATCGGAACCACCACCGCGAGCCCCAACTGCGGCAGATAGCGTGAGAAGTAGTCGTCGAGCGCGTCAACTCCCCGCGTAGCGAGCGCGACCAGTGATCCCGTCCGCTGCCCGCTCAGCCACCCGGGGCCGAGGAGCGCGGCCCGCTCCAGCAGCCGCCCCCGCAACTCCGACTTGACCGCCGCGCTCGCCCGGTGTGCGGCGAGCTCGGTGAGCCAGGAGACGACCGCCCGCCCGATCGCGACCAGCGCCAACAGCATTAGCGGTGTGCGGAGTTCACCGGCCGAGAGTCCGTGCTGGAAGGCGCCGACCACTACCTCGGCAATGAGCATCGCCTGGGCAATGACCAGCACCGCCCCGGCGATGCCCAGCCCAACGACCGCCGCGAGAAAGAGGCGAGTGGCGCTGGCGTACCGCAGCAGACGCGGATCGATCGGTTTCACGTGAAACACACCCTTGACTCATCGGGCATGTTTCACGTGAAACGGTCGTTTCACGTGAAACATGCCCGTCGATTCAGCAGACCTCAGTGAGCAACATCGGCCGCGATGTGCTGCGTACCGATCCGCTTGCGGAACACCCAGTACGTCCACGACTGGTAGAGCAGGACGATCGGCGTGGCGATGCCCGCGCACCAGGTCATGATCTTCAGGGTGTACGGGCTCGACGACGCGTTGGTGACCGTCAGGCTCCAGTCCTCATTGAGCGAGGACGGCATGACGTTCGGGAAGAGCGTCAGGAAGAGCATCGCGACGGCTGCCACGATGGTGAGCCCCGACAGCATGAACGCCCAGCCCTCACGACCGCCGTTGACCGCCACAAGGGCGGCGACGAGCGCGGCCACGGCCACGACCAGGGCGACCAACGACGCACCGTCGCCGTTCTCGACCTGGGTCCAGAGCAGGAAGATCAGCGCCACCACGGCTGTCGCCAGCCCGAGTTGCAGCGCCAGCTTCCGCGCCCGCTCCCGAATGTCCCCGACGGTCTTGAGCCCGACGAACACCGTCCCGTGGAAGGTGAACAGCGTCAGCGTGACCAGGCCGCCGAGGAGCGCGTACGGGTTGAGCAGGTCCCAGAAGGTGCCCACGTACTCGAAGTTCTGGTCGATCTTCACTCCGCGCACGATGTTGCCGAAGGCCACGCCCCACAGGAACGCCGGGATCAGCGAGGTCCAGAAGATCGCGGTCTCCCAGTTGCGCTGCCAGTTCTCCTCGGGCCGCTTTGCCCGGTACTCGAAGGCGACACCGCGCACGATCAGAGAGACCAGGATGATCAGCAGCGGCAGATAGAAGCCGGAGAAGAGCGTGGCGTACCACTCGGGGAAGGCGGCGAAGGTCGCACCGCCCGCCGTGAGCAGCCACACCTCGTTCCCGTCCCAGACGGGACCGATCGTGTTGATCAGCACCCGCTTCTCGGCGCGGTCACGGGCCAGCAGCTTGGTGAGGATGCCGACTCCGAAGTCGAAGCCCTCCAGGAAGAAGTAGCCGATCCAGAGGACCGCGATGAGTACGAACCAGACGTCGTGAAGTTCCATGACTTGTGCGCTCCCTGGGCCTAGTAGGAGAAGGCCATCGGCTTGTCGGCGTCACGGGAGTCGCCGCCGATCCTGGTGGGCGGGTTGAGGTCGGCGTCGGTGAGCTCGGGCGGTCCGGCCTTGACGTACTTCACGAGCAGCTTGACCTCGACGACGGCGAGGATCGCGTAGAGCGCCGTGAAGACGATCATCGAGGTGAGCACCTCGCCCTGGGAGACACCGGGGGAGACCGCTTGCCGGGTCTGCAGCACGCCGTAGACGACCCACGGCTGACGGCCCATCTCGGTGAAGATCCAGCCCCAGGAGTTGGCGATCAGCGGGAAGCCCAGGGTCAGGATCGCGATGCGCCAGTACCACTTGGTGAGCGTCGGGCCGAGGGCCTTGTTCTTGAAGAGGACGAGATGCGGCACCTCGTCGTCGCCGACCCTCAGGTGCTGCGGCAGCATGAACTTCTTGCGGGTCAGCCAGAGTCCGACCAGGCCGATCGCGAAGGACGCCATGCCGAAGCCGATCATCCAGCGGAACGCCCAGAAGGCGACAGGGATGTTGGGCCGGTAGTCGCCGGGACCGTACTTCGCCTGCTCGGCCTTGTTGGTGTCGTTGATGCCGGGGACGTACGAGCTGAAGTCGTCGTCGGCGAGGAACGACAGTATCCCTGGGACGGACAGCTCGACGGTGTTGTGCCCCTTGCTGACGTCCCCGTACGCGAAGATCGAGAACGGCGCGGAGTCCTGACCGTCCCACAGTGCCTCGGCGGCGGCCATCTTCATCGGCTGCTGCTTGAACATGACCTTGCCGAGGGTGTCACCGCTGATCGCGGTG
Source organism: Streptomyces sp. NBC_00775 (assembly GCF_036347135.1). Classification (NCBI taxonomy): domain Bacteria; kingdom Bacillati; phylum Actinomycetota; class Actinomycetes; order Kitasatosporales; family Streptomycetaceae; genus Streptomyces; species Streptomyces sp. NBC_00775. The sequence continues at coordinate 5,515,732 of NZ_CP108938.1, read as the reverse complement.
AGCAGTCCGGCGATGGCGACGGTGACCAGGCCGAGGCGCAGCGAGGTCTTCATCACAGAGACGTGCTTCTTGCGGAGCAGGTGGAAGGCGGCGATGCCGACGATGAAGGCTCCGCCGGTCAGGAAGGACGCCGAGATCGTGTGGAAGAACTGGGCGAGCGCGGTGTTCTGGGTCAGCACATGCCAGAAGTCGGTGAGTTCGGCACGCCCCTTCGCCTTGTTGATCTTGTAGCCGACGGGGTGCTGCATCCAGGAGTTGGCCGCGAGGATGAAGTACGCCGACAGGATCGTGCCGATCGAGACCATCCAGATGCAGGCGAGGTGGATCTTCTTGGGCAGCTTGTCCCAGCCGAAGATCCACAGCCCGATGAAGGTGGACTCGAAGAAGAAGGCGATCAGGGCCTCGAAGGCGAGCGGGGCACCGAAGATGTCACCGACGAAGCGCGAGTAGTCGGACCAGTTCATGCCGAACTGGAACTCCTGCACGATGCCGGTGACGACACCCATCGCGATGTTGATCAGGAAGAGCTTGCCCCAGAACTTCGTGGCCCTGAGGTACTTCTGGTTCTCCGTGCGCACCCACGCCGTCTGCAGGCCGGCGGTGAGCGCGGCGAGCGAGATCGTCAGGGGGACGAAGAGGAAGTGGTAGACGGTGGTGATACCGAACTGCCATCGCGCCAGAGTCTCCGGCGCCAAAGCCAATTCCACGTCGTCAGTCTCCTTACGTCGCCGTGGTACAGCGGCAGTTTGCCCCCTTTGTCACATGCATCATGGGAGCAACCGGGACACGCTTGTGAACGCGTTCACATTCACAAGCAATTATGACGCATGGCCGTTCGACGCGTGAGGGGCGGGGGGTCCTTAAAGCGGCCCGTTGGGCCCCGGCAGGGATGGACCGGTGGACCCATGGCGCGCGAGGGGTTCCCAAGTCCTTCAACATATTGTTGAATCCGCCTCATGCAGATACGGATCTCCTGGCCCGCGGGGCACCTCACCGCGACCCTCGACGACACCCCGACCACCCGGGCCCTCGCCCAGGCGCTGCCGCTCGCCTCCACCGCCCACACCTGGGGCGAGGAGGTCTACTTCGACACCGGCGTCTCCGCCGCCCTGGAGGTCGGCGCCCAACAGGTCGTCGAGCCCGGCACGGTGGCCTTCTGGACCGACGGCGACGCCCTCGCCCTCCCCTACGGGCCCACACCGATCTCGCGAGGCGACGAGTGCCGCCTCGCGAGCCCGTGCAACGTCCTCGGCCGCCTCGACGGCGACCCCCGCACCCTCACGACCGTGCGCGACGGCGACCCCGTACGCGTAGAACTCGTAGACCGTGTAGAGCCCTAGGGGCCCCAGCGGAACTTCGACACCCCCCGAAACGTAGGACGGGGTGGGGGACCAGCGCCCCCTAGGGCCACAACTCCCCACACCCCTAGGTGATCAGAGCTCCTTGCGGAACCCCTCCGTCGCCTTCAGGAAGATGTCGTTCGCCTCGTTCTCGCCGATCGTCACCCGGACTCCCTCGCCGGCGAAGGGCCGTACGACGACCCCGGCCTGCTCGCAGTGGGCGGCGAAGTCGAGGGTGCGCTCCCCCAGTCGCAGCCACACGAAGTTGGCCTGCGTCTCGGGCACCGTCCAGCCCTGACCGCGCAGCGCTTCGAGCACGCGCTGGCGCTCGCACACCAGCGAGCCGACCCTGCCGATCAGTTCGTCCTCGGCGCGCAGGCTCGCCACGGCGGCGTCCTGGGCCAGCTGGCTCACGCCGAAGGGCACCGCCGTCTTGCGCAGCGCCGCGGCGACCGGCTCATGGGCGATCGCGAAGCCGACCCGGAGACCGGCGAGTCCGTACGCCTTGGAGAACGTGCGCAGTACACAGACGTTGGGCCGGTCACGGTAGATCGCGACGCCGTCCGGCACCTCGACATCACGGATGAACTCGCGGTACGCCTCGTCCAGAACGACCAGCACATCACTGGGCACCCGGTCGAGGAACCGCTCCAGCTCGGCCCGGCGCACCACCGTGCCGGTCGGGTTGTTGGGGTTGCAGACGAAGATCAGCCGGGTCCGGTCGGTGATCGCGTCCGCCATCGCGTCCAGGTCGTGCACCTCACCCGGAGTCAGCGGCACCCTCACCGAGGTCGCCCCGCTGATCTGCGTGATGATCGGGTAGGCCTCGAAGGACCGCCAGGCGTAGATGACCTCGTCACCGGGGCCGCTCGTGGCCTGCAGCAGCTGCTGCGCCACCCCGACCGAGCCGGTGCCGGTCGCCAGGTGCGAGACAGGGACGCCGAAACGGTCCGACAACTCGTTCATCAGCCCGGTGCACGCCATGTCCGGGTAGCGGTTGAAGGACCCCGTCGCGGCGGTGACGCTCTCGATCACGCCGGGCAGCGGCGGATACGGGTTCTCGTTGGAGGACAACTTGTACGCCACCGGACCGCCCGCCGCGGCGGGCTTGCCGGGCTTGTAGGTGGGGATACCCTCCAGCTCGGCACGCAGCTTGGGGCTCGTCTCGCTCACCGCAGTCCTCCTCGTGACGACCAGCGGCTCATGACCACCACCGGCTACCAATGCTTCTCACCTTATGAGGATTCGGCGCCGCTGCGAATGGCTGCGGACAACCGAACGGCCACCGGCCGACGGCCGGGCGCGGCTCGGTGATCATCCTCGTGACTGCCCGACGGTGATCCTCGTACGTTCCGGTGATCATCCTCGTGACTACCCGACGGTGATCCTCGTACGTTCCGGTGATGATCCTCGTACGGCTCGACGGTCATCCTTGTACGAAGGCGTACGAAATGGGGGGCGCGCCGCCCGGAGGCGCACGCGCCGGTGGCTCACGCCGTGGCGCGCATCCCTCGTGAAGGTGAGTTGAGACCTCTTCGAAACATGGCCCACTTGGCAGGCTCATGCGTGCCGACAAGTCACGTACTGCCATTGTATCGTTCAACTGCCTTTGTTTCTAAGGGAGTTGACCCACTTCGACCATGCAGAAACGTGCCTGTCAACGAGTGCATATGCGTCCGCACTACCCCACCGCATGAGCCCTACTATCGGCTCGCCATGACAGCAGCAGGGAAGCACCAGGTGAGCCGGGCGGAGACCTCCCGCCGAGGCGGTCGACCGGGCCGGGCGGGTATCAGAGACGTGGCTGCGGCCGCAGGGGTCTCCATCACGACTGTGTCCGATGCCCTCAACGGCAAGGGCCGGCTCCCGGACGCCACCCGACGCCACGTCCGCGAGGTCGCCGACCGGCTGGGCTATCGCCCGTCGGCCGCGGCCCGAACCCTCCGTACCGGCAAGTCGGGCCTCATCGGCCTGACCGTGACGACGTACGGGGATGAACCTTTCACCTTCACGGAGTTCGCGTACTTCGCGGAGATGGCCAGAGCCGCCACCTCGGCCGCGCTCGCCCGGGGCTACGCCCTGGTCATCCTCCCCGCGACCTCGCGCCACGACGTGTGGTCGAACGTCGCCCTGGACGGAACCGTGGTCATCGACCCGTCCGACCAGGACCCGGTGGTCAGCGAGTTGGTCCGGCAGGGCTTACCGGTCGTCTCCGACGGCCGCCCGGCGGGCTCGCTCCCGGTCACCGCCTGGGTGGACAACGACCACGAGGCCGCGGTCCTGGGCATCCTCGACCATCTGGCCGACGCCGGCGCCCGCCGGATCGGCCTCCTCACCGGCACCACCACGGACACGTACACCCATCTCTCCACCACCGCGTATCTGCGCTGGTGTGAGCGCGTGGGCCAGGATCCGGTGTACGAGGCCTACCCGGCGCACGATCCGTGCGCTGGGGCCGTCGCCGCCGACCGACTCCTCGCCCGGCCCGACCGCCCCGACGCCGTCTACGGTCTCTTCGACCCGAACGGCACCGACCTGCTGGCCGCGGCCCGGCGCTACGGTCTGCGCGTACCGGACGACCTGCTGCTGGTCTGCTGCAGCGAGTCGACCGTCTACGCCAACACCGAGCCGCCCATCACAACGCTCTCCCTCAAACCGCGCCGGATCGGCACGGCCGTGGTCCAGCTCCTCATCGACGCCATCGAAGGGGTCGAATCGGACCAACCGGTCGAGCAGGTGATACCGACGGAGCTGATCGTGCGGACGTCCTCCGAGCGTCGTCCGCCCCGTACGACGGTCAGTGCGCCCCGATCACCCGAGAAGGGTTGACGCCCGACGCCGAAAGGGCGGGGAAAGCCCCGCCCAATTCGGGCGAAAACCGCGGTGAACTGGGCTCCTCCTCCGATTCACCACCCCTGGGTCATCACATGGCGCGATCCGCATTCCTATGATGGGCGGACGACACCGCGGGCCGCTGCGACCAGGCAGTCCGATCCGGTGCAGATGCGGCGCGATGGTGGTGGAGGGGTCGATGACTCAGGGGGCCGGTCAGGGACCCGAGGTGGTGCGGACGGCGACGTTGCGCGACTTCCGGGTGCCCGCGTACGTCCACGAGACCGGTCCGTACGTCCCCGAGACCGGTCCGTACGCGCAGAGCACGCCTCCCGGCGAGGGCGCCAGACCCGCCGAGGAGTCCGCCGAGTACGCGGCCGCGGCTCACTCGTCCGCGGATTACCCGCCTGCCGAGTACCCGTCCGCGGAGTACTCGGCGGAGTACACGCCCACTCGGCGCGATCTGCCCGTCATCAACCGGGGTGACACGCTTCAGGTCGCCGTTGACCCCGACGCCGTGGCCGCCCCGGCGCCCGGCGACGGGCCGGGTCCGCTGTACGTCGTCGGCGATGTGCACGGCTATCTCGACCAGCTGGTCGCCGCGCTCCAGGAGCAGGGACTCATCGACGCCGCGGGCAACTGGTCCGCCGGGACCGCGCGCCTGTGGTTCCTCGGCGACTTCACCGACCGCGGCCCGGACGGCATCGGCGTGATCGACCTCGTGATGCGGCTGTCCGCCGAGGCGGCCGCGGCCGGCGGCTACTGCAAGGCCCTCATGGGCAACCACGAGCTGCTGCTGCTCGGTGCCAAGCGGTTCGGCGACACCCCCGTCAACTCCGGCGCGGGCACCGCCACCTTCCAGGCCGCCTGGCTGCTCAACGGCGGCCAGAAGACCGACATGGACCGTCTCCAGGACCACCACTTGCAGTGGATGGCCCGCCTCGACGCCATGGAGCAGGTCGACGGACACCTCCTGGTGCACTCCGACACCACCGCCTATCTCGACTACGGCGACTCCATCGAAGCGGTCAACGACACCGTCCGCGAAACCCTCACCCGCAACGACGCGGACGAGTGCTGGGACCTCTTCCGCAAGTTCACCAAGCGCTTCGCGTTCCGGGACGACGGGGGCGCCGAGGCCGTTCGGGAACTGCTCGGCGCGTACGGCGGCACCCGCATCGTCCATGGTCACAGCCCTATTCCGTACCTCCTGGGCGAGGTCGGCTCGGAGGAGGGCGAGGACGGCGCGGGCCCGGTGGTCGAGGGACCGCATCTTTACGCCGACGGGCTGGCCATCGCGATGGACGGCGGAGTGACCATGGCCGGAAAGCTGCTGGTCCGGCAACTTCCCCTGGATAGCTGAGCGTTCCTCGGGCAGGCGTCCCCCACGGAGGACTGCGCTGGCCAGGGGGCAATTTCTGGAAACCCCCTGTCACGGCGTGCCGTCACCGCTCTACCATCAGCTTATCCGTAGCAGGCTCCCCTCCGTTTCTGCCCGACGGCTCGTCAGCGTGCGAGCCACCAGCCCTACGGAGCATCGGGGGATGCACATGAACAGCGTTCCGCAGCACCTGCTGAGCGAGGACCGCCAAGAGTACGAGCGGATCCTCGATGAGGCGCTGCGCTCCGCACCACACCGCCCGGAACTCGCCGCTGTCGGCCAGCGGCTCAACCCCGAACAGCTGCGCACCATGGCGCTCAACGCCACCGCTCTCATCACGGCGGCCGCGGCGACCGAATACCAGCACTACGTCAAGATCCGCGAGGAACTGCGCCAGCCGGCGCCGTCCGCCCCGGTCATGAACGAGGAAGCCGGCTCAGCGGAGCCGGGCGCGACCGCGATGGGGCTCGCCGCCACCGTGGGGGAAGTGTCCGAGACCGCCGGAGCCGGTGCCATCGCCGTCGTCGCGGTGCTCGCCCCGGTCCTCGCCGGGACGGCCGCGGCGATCTTCCTGCTCGTGGGGTACCTGCTGAATATGCTCGACCCCGAACAGACGTTCGCCAAGACCCTCCTGACCACCGGGTGGGTCTTCGGCGCGGTCACGGCGGCCGCGATTCTGGTCGCCGCGGTCGGACTGCTGCTGACCGCACTGCGCAACAGCTCGTCCTCACTCCAGGCCGGAGCGCGCGGCGAGCTGAGCGAACAGGTGGCCCGGGCCAGGGAAGCCTGGCGCGATGCCCTGCTGGAGCGCGGCATCCTGCCGTTCCTCCGGGAGGCCCTCGCCGACCCGGGCTCCGCGGCGCTGGGCCGTCCGGCACCGGCTCCCAGCCGCATCCCGCATCTCGGCTACGACCGGCCGGGGTTCAGCAGCCCCGACGGCGGCCCCGCGGCCGGCCCGCGCCCGAGCTTCACCAGCCCTGACTTCACGAGCCCGGACTTCGGAGGGCCGGAGCACCAGCCGGAGTGACACCCGGGCGCCCGGGCCGACCGGGCGGCTCATGTCCGGGCTACGGCCGGGTGTGGGGAGGAAACCGGGGCCCGCGCTGATGGGGCGCGGGCCCGAACCGGTGGGCCATGTCCGCCGTGCGCCGTCCGGCAGGGCGCCGTCAGATGATGCCCAGCTGCCGGGCCGCGGTCATCCAGGCCGGGAACTCGGACAGCAGCCGGTCGTACAGCTCCGGATCCGGTACGTCGCTGATGTCGTCGACGGCGAAGAACCCCACGTTGTCGACGCGTCGGCCCGGCAGCGTGTCGAACCGTTCCAGCACGCCGTAGTTGGACCGTCCCAGGCCCACGAACTGCCAGAAGACCGGCTCCTCGACCGCTTCCAGCAGCTCCTTCTCGATCTCCTTGTTGCGGTAGACGCCGCCGTCGGAGAAGAACAGCACCAGCGTGGGATCGGTGGCCGGGTGCTCGCGCACATACGTCCGGACCTCGGCGATCACCTTCTGCTCCTCGTTCTGGATCCCGACCGTGCGCATGTCCACCTGCCCCGGCCGCAGGCCCTTCCGCGGCTTCTTGCTCCGTCGGAACAGGCTCAGCTCACCGACCCGGACATGGAGCTCCAGCCACTCGGGCAGTTCTCCCAGACCGAGATCCGGCAGCCGCGCCGGATGGGACGCGAACGTCCACGCCTGCATCACCCCGTCGTCGTCCAGCTGCGCGGCCACCGCCGCCATCCGCTCCACCACGTCGGCCACGACGCCCTTCGAGTACAGGAAGGACATCGACCCGGAGGCGTCCAGGACCAGGACGACGCGGGCCGTCACCCCCGCCGCACCGTGCTTCTCCAGGCTGACCGCGACCTGCTCCTTGCGCAGCGAGAGCCGCTTGCGCATGTCCACGGGCAACTGCTCCTCGCCCTTGACGAGGCGAGGGGCGGGGGTGGGGGGTACGGCTGGAACCGCCGGGGCGGGCTGCGCCACAGGCGGAACGGCAGCCGGGGCAGGCGCCCCGACCCCTGCGGTGCTGGGCTCCGGGCCCCCGGCCGCGCCGGCCTCCTCGTCCACGCTGATCCCGAAGTCGGTGGCCAGCCCCGCGAGTCCGGACGCATAGCCCTGTCCGACCGCACGGAACTTCCACTGGCCGCCCCGCAGATACAGCTCACCCCCGATGAACGCCGTCTCCGTCGTGGCCTCCATCTCGAAGCGCGCGACCTCCTGCCGCGTCCCGGCATCGAGCAGCGTGAGCGTCAGTCCGGTCAGCTCACCGAACGTGCCACCGTCGGCCGAGGCGCACAGCACGACCCGCTCGATGCCCGGCTCCAGGGCGCGCAGGTCCACCTCGACCGTGTCCGTCGTGCCGGCGGCGTCCCGCTGCTTCCCGAGATGGCGTACGGCGCCGGAGGCATGACGCGGCTGGTTGTAGAAGACGAAGTCACCGTCACCCCGCACCCGTCCGTCCGCGCCGAGCAGCAGCGCCGAGGCATCCGCATCCGGCGCACCGGCCCCTCCTCTCCAGCCGAGCACGGCCTGCACGGCCCCGGCGACGACGGGAAGGTTGGCGCCCTTGCTCATGGCTGTCGATGTCATGCGCCCAGTCTGCCGAGAGAACCCAGCACCGGGGCCGTTCGATACACACCCACACGCATCGAACGCCTCCGAACCCCACGCACCCCACCCACTGCGTCTACATGCCTCTACATACGACGAACAATCTGCGCCGCCGCTCTTTCGACCGGCGTGCGGCTGAAGGCGTGCACCAATGCGAGGTGGAAGAGCGCCGGCGCGAGGGGGGCCCACCGGTGAATGCGGTCGGCACGCAGCATGTACTTGACCACTGGCGCGGGGCGGAAGGGCACATAGTCGATGGTCTGATGCTCCCAGCGATCCGCGACCCCTCTGCTCATACGCGTTTGCAGACCTTCGCGAGTCAGGTCCTTCAGCCTGGCGTAGAAGTGGGCGCTCCAGTGGCGCTTGTCGATGTCCAGTACAAAGGCGAGCAGCTCCAGTGAGTACTCGTGAGGTTCGATGGACAATTCCTCCCGCATGCCACGCCGGGCGACCGCGTACAGGTCGGGAGCGCTCCTGCCGGAGGAGTCGATGTGCCGGGACATGCCCTCGTTGACGGAGGAGTTCCAGACACCCGGCGCCATACGGACCCGGTCACTGCGTCGGCTGACGACCAGCATGTCGTCGGCTGTCACCACGGCAATGTTCACAGCGAAGCTGCACTGCAGAAACCCGGGCGCCAGCAGCGGATTGTCCGGGTCGAGATAGCGGGAACGCGGGCTTGTTCCGTCGGCCAGCCGGCGGTCGAGCTGCTGAGCCGCCAGAAAGGTGTAGTAGTCCGTCGGGCGCAGCCGCAGGTGGACTTCGGGCTGCTCGTCGAGAGCGGTGCGGGAGACGTCGAACGATTCGACCGCGTATCGAGGACCGTTCCACAACGGTGTCCGGCCCTCTGCCCGCAGACCCTCGCTCTCCGCCTCGACCTCGGCCCGCCAGCCGACCATGTCCGAAGGCAACTCGATCTCCTCGTCGAGCACCTGGATGTAGACGGCTTCGGCGGGTATGGACGACTCGCCGTCGCCTTCCACGATCAGGGCGGAGGTCTGAAGAGGACCCAGTGAGAAGGTTCTCCACGCGGGGCTGGACTCCTCCCGCTGCCTCAGGCTGCGCACCGCTCTCGTGGAGCGAGTGCGCAGCCTGTACCAGCCGTCCTGCAGCGGCTGTTGGAACAGCACCGCGAACAGCATCCCCAGCACAGCCCCGACGACTCCATTGGCCACATCGATCCCGCCCATGTCAGGCAGCGTAGGGATGTTGATCACGCCATGCGCGATCTTGTCTCTTCCGTTACGACGTGGCCGCGGAACGTCCCACAGCCCAGGCAGGACCCGGTCGTTGTCACCGGGGCCCGGGCGAAGGAGTCAGCACCTGTGTCCGGCTCAGTCGGCCATGGGCAGGTAGACCCGATTGCCCGCGGCCGCGAACTCCTTGGACTTCTGCGCCATGCCCTCTTCGATCTCCACCTGCGAACCGCCGTGTTCCCGCCGGATGTCCTGCGAGATCTTCATCGAGCAGAACTTCGGCCCGCACATGGAGCAGAAGTGAGCCGTCTTGGCGGGCTCGGCCGGCAGTGTCTCGTCGTGGAACTCCCGTGCCGTGTCCGGGTCGAGGGCCAGGTTGAACTGGTCCTCCCACCGGAACTCGAAGCGGGCGTCGGACAGCGCGTCGTCCCATTCCTGCGCACCGGGGTGCCCCTTGGCGAGGTCGGCTGCGTGGGCGGCGATCTTGTAGGTGATGACGCCGGTCTTGACGTCGTCACGGTTGGGCAGGCCCAAGTGCTCCTTGGGCGTGACATAGCAGAGCATGGCCGTGCCCCACCAGGCGATCATCGCGGCACCGATGCCGGAGGTGATGTGGTCGTACGCCGGCGCGACGTCCGTCGTCAGCGGGCCGAGCGTATAGAACGGAGCTTCATCACAGATCTCCTGCTGAAGGTCGATGTTCTCCTTGATCTTGTGCATCGGGACATGTCCCGGGCCCTCGATCATGGTCTGTACGTTGAAACGCTTGGCGATCGTGTTGAGTTCCCCGAGCGTCCTCAACTCCGCGAACTGCGCTGCGTCGTTGGCGTCCGCGATCGACCCGGGCCGCAGCCCGTCGCCGAGCGAGTACGTGACGTCGTACGCCGCGAGGATCTCGCAGAGCTCCTCGAAATTCTCGTACAGGAACGACTCCTTGTGGTGCGCCAGGCACCAGGCCGCCATGATCGAGCCGCCGCGCGAAACGATGCCGGTCTTGCGGTTCGCGGTGAGCGGCACATACGGCAGGCGTACCCCCGCGTGGACCGTCATGTAGTCCACACCCTGCTCGGCCTGCTCGATGACCGTGTCCTTGTAGATCTCCCAGGTCAGCTCCTCGGCGCGGCCGTCCACCTTCTCCAACGCCTGGTAGAGCGGCACGGTGCCGATGGGGACGGGGGAGTTGCGCAGCACCCACTCGCGGGTGGTGTGGATGTTGCGGCCGGTGGACAGGTCCATGACCGTGTCGGCGCCCCAGCGGGTCGCCCAGGTCATCTTCTCGACCTCCTCCTCGATGGAGGACGTGACGGCCGAGTTGCCGATGTTGGCGTTGACCTTCACCAGGAACCGCTTGCCGATGATCATCGGCTCGATCTCCGGGTGGTTCACGTTCGCAGGCAGCACCGCGCGGCCGGCGGCGATCTCCTCGCGCACGACCTCGGGGTCGACGTTCTCGCGGACCGCCACGAACTCCATCTCGGGCGTGATCTCGCCGCGCCGGGCGTACGCGAGCTGCGTGACCGCCTCTCCGGCGCGGCCCCTGCGCGGCTGACGCGGCCGCCCCGGGAAGACCGCGTCGAGGTTGCGCAGGCCCCCGCGCGGTGAGGTGTGCTTGATCCCGTCGTCCTCGGGACGGACCGGGCGGCCCGCGTACTCCTCGGTGTCACCGCGGGCGATGATCCAGTTCTCGCGCAGCGGCGCCAGACCCCTGCGTACATCGGTGTCGATGGTCGGATCGGTGTACGGGCCGGAGGTGTCGTACAGCGTGACGGACTGCCCGTTGGTGAGGTGCACCTGGCGGACCGGCACCCGTAGATCGGGGCGTGAACCCCCGACGTACCCCTTGTGCCAGCCGATGGACTTCCCGGCCTCGCCGTTCTCGGTCGGGGCGGACACCCCACCGTTCTCGGCCGGAGCAAGCGCCCCGTCCGTCTGGCTGGAGGCAGGCGTGCGTACGTCCTTGTTGGTCATGAGACCTACTCCCTACGCCGGCATTACCCGGTAACAGGTTCGGCGGTCGACGCAGCGGCTTCCGTCCGCCGATGTTTCATGTGAAACATCGCTGAGACGAAGGTCAGCGCCCTCTCAGCCCGGTGCTCCGAGCTCCCGCGTGTGCAAAGGTGCCTCCACGCTAGCGTCATATCTGGCGCGGTGAACAGAGGGCCCCCGCCGTTCTTGCGATGATCGGTCGGTGACCACGACACAGCAGTCCCCGTTCCCACCGTCCGAGCCGCCGCGCGGACCCGGTTCCGGTGACGGCCGCGGGCATGCTCCGGCCGGTGGCGGCCATGGCCCCGGACCCGGCGACGGTCACGGACCAGGCAACGGGCACGGCCACGGTCCCGGCGGCGGGCACGGCCACTCGCACAGTCACAGCCATGGCCCCGCCACCCCTGTGTCCAAGCATCTGCGCAAGGTCATCGCCGCGGTGCTGATCCCCTTTGCGGCGGCGGTCGTCGTGGGTCTTGTGGTGTTGTGGCCCGGCGGCGCTCCCTCTCACGAGCGCACCGGCGTCGGCTTCGACCGGCAGACCCAGCAGGCGACGGTCACCAAGGTCGTCAAGGTGGACTGCAAGTCCGTGAACGCCTCGGGGGAGACCGCGACGGGCGACACCTCTACCGCCGAGGGCTCCTCCGCGCAGCAGCAGGCGACGGGCGACTGCAAGAAGGCGACGATCCGGGTCGACACCGGCAAGGACAAGGGCCGTACGTTCACCGAGATCGTCCAGCCCGACCAGTCGCGGCAGTTGCACGAGGGCGAGAAGGTCGTGGTCGCGTACGAGCCCTCCGCGCCCAAGGATCTCCAGTACTCGGTCACCGATGTGAACCGGAAGCTCCCCATGGCCCTGCTCGCCGGGATCTTCGCACTGGTTGTCGTCGTGGTGGGCCGGATGCGCGGCATCATGGCGCTGGTCGCGCTGGCCGTCAGCTTCCTGATCCTGACGTTCTTCATCCTGCCCGCGATCCTGCAGGGCTCGAATCCGCTGATCGTGGCGGTCGTCGGAGCCAGCGCCATCATGCTGATCGCGCTCTACATGTGCCACGGCCTCTCCGCCCGTACATCGGTGGCGGTGATCGGCACGCTGCTCTCGCTGCTGCTGATCGGTGTGCTCGGCTCCGAATTCATCGGCTGGGCGGCACTGACCGGCAACACCGACGACAACACCGGCCTGATCCACGGCCTGTACCCGTCCATCGACATGAGCGGTCTGCTGCTCGCGGGCGTCATCATCGGTTCGCTCGGTGTGCTCGACGATGTGACGGTGACGCAGACGTCCGCGGTCTGGGAGCTGCACGAGGCGAACCCCACGATGGGCTGGCGCGGCCTGTACCGCGCGGGCATCCGTATCGGCCGCGACCACATCGCGTCGGTCGTCAACACCCTCGTCCTGGCGTACGCGGGCGCCGCGCTGCCGCTGCTGCTGCTCTTCTCGATCGCCCAGAGCAGCGTGGGCACGGTCGCCAACAGCGAACTGGTCGCCGAGGAAATCGTGCGCACCCTGGTCGGCTCGATCGGTCTGGTCGCCTCGGTGCCGGTAACCACCGTGCTGGCCGCCCTGGTGGTCTCCGCGGACCGCCCGGAGACCGCGGCCGGCCCTGTGGAGCCCTCCGGGTCCAGGACGCCGGCACGCGGCGGGAAGGGCCGCCGCCGCAAGCGCTGAAGTCTCCTGATGCCGGTGTGACTTGAGAGGAAGCGTTACTCCACTTGGGTGTGCGACGGTTCCTCAGCCCGCGCTCTGCTCCTCCGCCAGGATGCGGTCCAGCGCCTCGTCGAGGTGCGCGTCGAAGTCGGCGAGGGAACGCTCCTGCCCCAGCGGCACCAGCTTGTCCGTACGGTCCAGGAACGCCACGAGTGGCGCCGCCCCTGACCGGAACAGCGCGTGGTCGCCGCCCACCTGAAGCCGGATCAGCACCTCGCCGAACGCCTCCGGGTCGGCGGGCGCGATGTGCACATCGCCGTCACCGCACGGCCGGCCCACGCCGTCGATCAGCAACTCCCGCCCGAACGCCCAGGTCACCGGCGCGTCGCCGGGCAAATGGAAGGTCAGCCGCACGGCGTACGGATCACAGGTCTCGTATCGCAGCTCCACCGGAATGCGGAAGGACAGCTCCTCCGACACGAGGAAGCTCATCATGACCTCTGCCTGTACCGACTCGCGCATCGCCTACCCCGTCGTTTGCCGTCGACTGGCCAGGAATCGTCCCCCTGACACTGCAGGAATCTTGCTTAACGTGCACACCAGATCACAAGGAGTGAGTTTTCAGATACTGATAGAGATGGCGAGTGTCCCTAGCAGCCTGCCGATTTCGCTCTGCAATTGCCGTGCGGCGGGCAGCAGACGCTCGGCCTGGTGAGACGGCAGGGAAATGGCCATGGTCCCGGCAGCGGAGCCTGCCGTGATGGGGATCGCGGCGCAGACCGTGCCCAGCGCGTACTCCTGGCGCTCGATGACGGGCTCCATCCGGCCCGTCCGCTCCAGGCGCCGCAGCAGACTGTCGTTGTCACGCACCGTGTACGGAGTGATCGACTGCACGGGGTAGCGGTCGAGGTGATCTCGGCGGGCCTTCTCGTCCAGCTGGGACAGCAGGCACTGGCCGATCGCGTGCGCGTGCCCGGTCTCCCGGAAGTCGGCCCACTCCTCCACCGCGGGATTTCCCGGGGTGTCGGCGACGCACATGACCTCGATCTCCCCGTCGCGGTAGATCGCGTAGTAGACGGGTACGCCGATCGAATCGCGCCAATGCGCGAGCGCGTCGCTCACCGTGCTGCGACGTTTCTGCTGCGCTCCGCTGCTGCTCAGCCGCTCGGCGGCTTCGCCGAGAAAGAACAGCCCCTTGTCGCGGCGCAGATAGCCCTCGTGGACCAGGGTGCGCAGCAGGTGGTACGCCGTCGGCAGAGCGAGCCCGGCCTCCCGGGCGAGCTGCTTGGCAGGCGCGCCCTGCTCGCGCGAAGCGACGGCCTCCAGAAGGCGCATCGCCCGCTGCACGGAGCCGATCAGGGTCGTGGGGTGCGGCTCCAGGGGCGCGGCCTCCGCCGGAGGGGTGCGCAGAGTGGGTGTCTCCCCTGGGGTGCTGCGCGGAGCGCGTGGCTCCCCTGGCGTGGTGCGTGGTTGGGCGGGCGGGACACATGACCCCGCCGGCACACCCGATCGCTGGACGGGTGGAGTCAGTGAATCTGCGGGTGCGGTGTCAACCGTGGCCAAGGGGCACTCCCGAAGCGCGAGGGGGACCGCCCGTGCGGGGGCACACGGGAGGGGGCTGTGCGCTGCCCGCGGGGGATCGACCCCGCGTCGAATTCCGGACTGTAACCGCCCGCCACCGCTGGCAGACGGCCTCGCCGGAAAACTTCCCTCGGCCGAGGGAACCTCGGGTTCCCTTTACCGGCCTGCCCGTTACCGATCGCTCACCCTCTCGCGCCTCACCAGTCGCTGCGCGATGACGAACTCGACATGAACTTCCGCACGATGTAGATCAGTCCGCCGACCAGCGCGACGAAGACCAGTGCCTTGAAGAGCAGGCTGATGACCACACTGAGCACGCTGACTATCACCGTGCCGAAGACAACCAGGGCGATGACCGGCACCGCGACCCACTTCACCCACCACGGCATACCGTTGAAGATCTCTCGCATCGCCCTCGTCCTTACCTCTCCGCCCGGTGCCCCAAGTCCAGGGGCTTGATTCCGGGTTCTCTGATGTCGTGCATTGATGTCCTGCACTCGATGCTAGAGCCGAGAGGGGGCCGAGCGGGGGTCTCGCACCCCTTGTCCTCCCCTGACCGTTCCCCTAGGGAACCCTGAGGCGGAGGTCAGCTCTCCGGCGGAGAGAACACCACCAGAACCCTCAGGTCCTCCGTGATGTGATGGAACTTGTGGGCGACCCCCGCGGGCACGTAGACGACGCTGCCGCGCGCCACCTGGGTGGTCTCCAGGCCGACCGTGATCGAGGCCCGCCCGCTCACCACGAAGTACACCTCGTCCTGCTGGTGCGGCTTCTGCGAGTCGAGTTCGCCCGCGTCGAGCGCGTAAAGGCCGACCGACATGTTCCGCTCGCGCAGAAACTGCAGGTAGGCACCGTCGTTGGCGGCGCGCTCCGCCTCCAGTTCGTCCAGCCGGAATGCCTTCATCGCCCTCGTCCGCTCTCGTGCGCCACAAGCCCTGTCCACAGCCATGGTCGCCAGTCGATCTCTTCTGCCACGATCAGACACATGAAGAATTTCGTAGTCAAGACGCTCGCCAACGCGGGGGCCCTGGCCGTCGCCGTGTGGCTGCTCGACAAGATCACCCTGACGGGCGGCAGCACCGGCAAGAAGATCGGCACGCTGCTGCTCGTCGCGCTGGTCTTCGGCCTGGTCAACTTCCTGGTCAAGCCGATCGTGCAGGTGCTGACGTTCCCGCTCTTCATCCTCACGCTCGGCCTGATCACCCTTGTGGTCAACGCCCTGATGCTGCTGCTCACCTCATGGCTGGCCGACAAGCTCGATCTGAGTTTCCACGTCGAGGGCTTCTGGACCGCCGTCGTCGGCGGCCTGATCATCTCCGTCGTGTCCTGGGCGCTCAACGTCGTACTGCCCGACGGCAAGGACTGAGTGCCCGATGCCCTATCGCGTCTGTTTCGTCTGCACCGGCAACATCTGCCGCTCCCCGATGGCCGAGTCCGTCTTCCGCGCCCGCATAGAAGAGGCCGGGCTCGACGGCCTCGTCGAGGTCGACAGCGCGGGCACGGGCGGCTGGCACGAAGGCGACGGCGCCGACTCGCGCACCGTCGCCGTGCTGGAGGCCGGCGGCTACGAGAGCAGCCACGCGGCCCGGCAGTTCCAGGCCTCGTGGTTCTCCCGCCTCGACCTCGTCATCGCCCTCGACTCCGGCCACCTCAAGGCCCTGCGCCGCCTCGCGCCCACGGCCGAGGACGCGGACAAGGTCAAGCTGCTGCGGTCGTACGACCCCGCCGCGGGCGACGATCTGGACGTTCCCGATCCGTATTACGGACATATAGATGGCTTCGAAGAGTGTCTTGAGATGGTGGAAGCGGCGAGCCCCGGACTGCTCGCCGCGATACAGGAGCGAGTGGAGGGACGGGCGGCATGACGTCAGGAGATTCCGTTACGGCCAGCGGTGACGGCACGCGCGCGGCAGGGCAGGGCGACGGCACGCGCGCGGTTCGGGCCGGACTGCCCGAACCCGTCAAGTACGAACCGACGCTCCCGGGCCCGGCCTTCGCCGCGCACTACCACCTGCCCGGCGAGCCCACCGGCCCGTACACCTACGGCCGTGACGAGAACCCGACGTGGACGCTCCTGGAGCGCGCCATAGGCGAGCTGGAGGCCCCCGGACAGGACGGCGTCGAAACGCTCGCCTTCCCTTCCGGCATGGCCGCCATCTCGGCGGTGCTCTTCTCCCAGCTGCGCGCCGGCGACGTCGTGGTCCTGCCCGACGACGGCTATCAGGTGCTACCGCTGGTGCGCGAACAACTGACCGCGTACGGCATCGAGGTGCGCACCGCCCCGACCGGCGGCGACGCCCAGCTGGAGGTCCTCAACGGCGCGAAGCTGCTGTGGATCGAGACGCCGTCGAACCCGGGCCTCGACGTGTGCGACGTACGACGGCTCGTCGCGGCGGCTCACGCGCAGGGCACCCTCGTCGCCGTCGACAACACCCTGGCGACCCCGCTCGGACAGCGCCCGCTGGAGCTGGGCGCCGACTTCTCCGTGGCCAGCGGCACCAAGATGCTCACCGGGCACGGCGACCTTCTCCTGGGATACGTCACCGTCCGCGACGCCGCTCTGATGGCTCCCGTACGACGCTGGCGGAAGATCGTCGGCGCGATCCCCGGCCCCATGGAGGCCTGGCTCGCGCACCGCTCGCTGGCCACACTCCAGCTGCGCGCCGACCGGCAGACCGCCAACGCCCTGGTGATCGCCGAGGCGCTGCGGGAGCGGCCCGAGGTGACCGGGCTGCGCTACCCGGGGCTGCCCGACGACCCCTCGCACAAGATCGCTTCACAGCAGATGCGGCGCTTCGGGTGCGTGGTGTCCTTCACGCTGCCCACGCGCGCGCGTGCAGACCGTTTTCTCGACGCGCTGCGGCTGGTGGACGAGGCGACGAGCTTCGGCGGCGTGCGGTCCACGGCCGAGCGGCGCGGCCGGTGGGGCGGGGACGCGGTGCCGGAAGGCTTCATCCGTTTCTCGGCCGGCGCCGAGGATCCCGAGGACCTGGTGGCGGACGTTCTGCGCGCTCTCGAGGAATCCGCGGAGTGAACCGTTCCTGAGCGACCGGTGAGTACGCTGCTGCGCGCCTCCGGGCCGCGGGTTTAGTACCTCGCTACGTACAACGGACGGTCCGAGCCTCCCCCCTCGTGGCTCGGACCGTCCCGGTTCTGCGCGCGAAGAACCGCGCGAACAAGGCTAGTTGACTCTGTGTCAGTGTCCAATCACAGTAGCGACAGAGACCTATCGACTTATTTATAGTTAGGGCTCGCGCGGGGGTGCTGGGAGGGGAGGGGCACCATGGATTTGGCCTTGCTGCGCACTTTTGTGACTGTGCACCGGGCCGGTTCCTTCACCCGCGCCGCCGCGCTGCTCGGACTCTCGCAGCCGGCCGTCACCTCGCAGATCCGCACACTGGAGCGGCAGTTGGGGCGGCCCCTGTTTCTGCGCCAGGCCCGCGGGGTGACTCCGACGACCATCGGCGACGAACTCGCCCACAAGGCCGCACCGCATCTCGACGCCCTGGTGGAGATCGCCGAGACCGGCCTCGACGAGGACTCCTCAATACGCACCCTGCATCTCGCCGGGCCGCCGGAGTTCACCGCGGAACGGGCGCTGCCCGCGCTCACGGAGCTGACGGGCGACGACGGCCAGGGCTTCGCGCTGCGGGCCTCCTTCGGGAACGCCGAGGAGACGCTGGAGGGGCTCGCCGCCGGACATCATGATCTGGCCATTACGACGGCCCGTCCGCGCGGTGCGCTGCTCACCGCGACTCCGCTCTGCGACGAGGAGCACGTCCTGGTCGCCGCCCCGCGCTGGGCCGCCTGCGTCGGCCCCGGCAAGCTGCGCCGCAAGGGCGCCTACGCCCTGGAGAACTTCCCCGTCGTCGAGGTGCACGAGTCGCTGCCGCTCGTCGCCCGCTACTGGGCCTCCGTCTTCGACTCCCGCCCGGCTGCCGCGGGCACCGTCGTCGTCCCCGATCTGCGCGCGGTCCTCGCCTGCGCCACCGCGGGCGCCGGCATCGCCGTACTACCCCGGTATCTCTGCGCCGCCGCACTGGAGCGCGGCGACGTCGTGGCACTCCTCGACCCGGCGGTCCCTCCGTTGCGTACGTACTTTCTGGTGGTCCGCACCGGAACGCTGGCGATGCCGCACATCGCGCGGGCGCATGAGTGGCTGCTGAGGGCGGCGGTCGACTGGAGCTGAGGGCCCTCCTGAAGGTCTCAGGGCTCCACGATGTTTCACGTGGAACCAGCCGGGCCACATTTCTCCCATGACCGTCCGACCCGTGGTCAAGCGCACCGCCCGCGCCATCCTGCTCGATGGCGACGACCTGATTCTCATCAAACGCACCAAGCCCGGCGTCGATCCCTACTGGCTCACACCGGGTGGCGGGGTCGAACCGGAGGACACGACTGTCGTCGACGCACTCCACCGTGAGGTGCATGAAGAGCTCGGCGCCAAGATCACCGATGTGGTGCCCTGCTTCGTCGACACCGTCGAGCACATCGGCGACGACGGCGGCGCGACCGGCGTGAAGGTGCAGCACTTCTTCGTCTGCCGTCTGGAGTCCATGGATCCGGCCCAGCGCCACGGCCCCGAGATCGACGAGCCGTGCGGCGAGTACGAAATCGTCCGTGTGCCCTTCACCCGCGTCGGGATCGCCTCCGTCCACCTCGTACCGCTGTCCCTGCGGCACTACCTCGACGGGAACATCGAGGGCGTACGGGCGATGCACGCGCCTGACCTGGGCTGACGTACGGCGCGGGGAGGGCCCTCTGGGGCCTTGCTCAGTCCCCGGCCGCGACGAGTTCCTCGACGGAGTCGTGGCGTATGCGATCCGACGGGATGCCGATGTCCCTCAGCGCGTCCACACCGCTGCGGATCATTCCGGGCGGACCCGAGAGATAGGCGTCGTACTCGTTCCACGGCCCGTACTCGCGTACGACGTCCGGCAGCTGGAGATGAGCCTGCTGGTCGACGACCGGGCGTACCGCGAGCCAGGGGTGGCTCTGCTGGAGGCGCAGCATCGTGTCGATGTCGTACAGGTCGTGATCGGTGCGGGCCCCGTAGAAGACCTCGACCGGGCGGCGCTCTCCGTGCTCGGCGACATCCTCGACCAGGGCCTTGATGGGCGCTATGCCGGTGCCGCCGCCCAGACAGAGCAGTCCGCTGTCGGTGGTGTGGTCGACAGTCATCGAGCCGGCCGGCGGGCCGAGCCGGATGATGTCGCCGGGCCGGGCGCGGTGCACCAGCGCGTTGGACACCCAGCCCGCCGGAACCGCCTTCACATGGAACGCCAGCAGTCCGTCGGAGCGGGGCGCCGAGGCGAACGAGTAGTGCCGCCAGATCCGCGGCCACCACGGCGTCTCCAGGCTTGTGTACTGCCCGGCGAGGAAGGGGTACGGCTGGTCGGGGCGAACCGTGACGACGGCGACGTCCGGGGTCCTGAGATCGTGCGAGACCACCTCGGCGTACCACCAGGCCGGGGCACGCAGTTCGTCCACGGCCGCCGCGTCGATCATGACCTGGGAGATCGTCGTGTACGCACGCACCCAGGCCGCCTCCATCTCGGGCTCCCAGATCGCCGAGGCGAACCGGCTGAGCGAACCGATGAGGCACTCGCCGACAGCCGGGTAGTGCTCGGGCCGGGTGCCGTACTTGCGGTGTCCACGGCCGAGGTTCTGCAGATACGCGACGAGGACCTCGGTGTTGTCGATGTGCTCGGCGGCGGTCAGCAGCGCCTTGAGCAGCCGGTCCCGCTGGGTGTCCATCGCGGCGGGGAACAGCGAGCGCAGTTCCGGGTGGCGCACGAAGAGCAGCGCGTAGAAGTACGAGGTGACCTTGTCGGCGACGGGGCCGACCTCGGCCATGGTCCGGCGGATCAGCACGGCGTCGGGGGACGCCTTCGGAGCGGGGGCCGCCTCGGGGGCGGGCCTCTGGACGGGCACACGCGGCTCCGGAGTGGGATCAGGCTGCGGAGCGCCGTGTCCGGGCTGCGCGGGGCCCGACTGCGGTCGTACGGCTTCGTGGGCGTTGTGAGCGCCATGGGCGCCGTGGGCGGACTCCGGCTCAGGGCGCGGCGCCTCGGGCTGTGACGGCTGACGGGGGCGCATCTCAGTCGGTGCCGCCTCGTAAGGCCGCATCGCAGTCGGTTCTGCTTCCTGGGGCCGCGTCGCGGTCGGTGCTGCCTGTCGGTGCGTCGGCGCGGCCTCGTCCGGCGCGGGTGACGCTTGCACGGCCGAGGATATTCGTTCCTGCGCCGCTGTTTCCCGCTCTGGCGTTTCCTGCGCCGACGTTCCCTGTCCAGGCGTTCCCTGTCCCGTGGTGGGTCGGCCGACCGGACGCATTGCGGCGAGTCGACGGCCGCCGGCTGCCCCCTGCTCCCCGCCGGAAGGCGCCGGCTCCTTGCGCGGCGTGAACCAGCCGCCCCCTCCGTTGCCGCCGGAAGTGCCGTTGTCGGCCGACGTGGTGGTCGGAGCGTCCATGGTGTGCCTCGCCTCGAACATCTTTCGGTCGGTCTGCGCACTTCCGTGGTCGGAAGATGCCTGCTTTCCCCCGCAGACGGCTTGCTTTCTTTCCCGGTTCAGTCCCCGTCGCCCAATGCGGCCACATTGAACCCGGATTCCCGCTCCGTACGGACAAGTAAGGCGAGAATGTGACATTGGCCGCAGTACCCTCACCGCAGCATCCCACCCCGAGTCAACACCCGGCCGCATAACGGAAAATGCGAGTCTTCGATCTCTCCGTCCCGTTAGGCTGCATTGGCCTGCGTTCGTGCCCCCACGAGACGTGCGTACATCTCGGTGGACGCGAACCGGACTCGACCATACCGGCAGCCGCTCCATACACAAGTCCCCGCTTCCGCCACCATGAATTGGCGGGAGCCGATACATCAATTGCCTCAATTAACGGGCCCGACGGACCAATTCATAGGCATCCCACAGATCCCGTCCCACGTAGGAGTGGGTGGCGAGGCCCGCCAGATGTCGATCCGCATTGACCGCGACGGATACCGGCACGGCACCGAACAGGTCCCTGTCCGACAATGAGTCGCCGTAGGCCACGCAGTCGGCCCGGCCCACCCCGAACTCTTCACAGAGCCGGTCGACGATCTGCACCTTGGCCGCGCTGCTGAGAATCCCCGCCGGGTCGACCGGCTCGGTGAACGGCACGGCGGGAAACCGTGAGCCGTATGCCGCGTGCGCTCCCCACGCCGTCAGCCGTTCCACGAAGAAGGAGGGCGAGAGCGAGACAACGGCGCAGTAGTCACCGTTCCCCCGGATCTCCGCCCAGACATCCTCGATGCCGGACAGCCAGGGCGCTCCCTCGAAAGCCGCCGTCACATGCGCCTCGGTGAGCTCCGTCCACAGGGCATGCACCTGTGTCGCGTACTCCGGAGGGCCTATGCGCCCCTCGGAGATCGCCTGATCGAGTGCCACGGTCTCGGCTTCCCGTCCGAGCTGCCGCGAGATCTCCACCGGTGCGGTGCTCCCGTGCAGCAACGTCCCGTCGAGATCGAAGAGATGAAG
Organism: Streptomyces sp. NBC_00775; assembly: GCF_036347135.1. Lineage (NCBI taxonomy): Bacteria > Bacillati > Actinomycetota > Actinomycetes > Kitasatosporales > Streptomycetaceae > Streptomyces > Streptomyces sp. NBC_00775. Next base: position 5,493,638 of record NZ_CP108938.1, on the reverse strand, counting down.
TCGTGCCATGTCGGCCGAGGTTAGCGGTGTGAGCTGTCCCTCCACCGGCAAGCCCAGCCATTGATCCGTTCGCTGGCGAGCCGAGCTGTTGATCGCGCCGTTTCACGTGAAACATCTGTCCGCGCGCTGTGCGGTTGTGCACGACATGGCCAAAAGCGCGTACGTGTGCCCGCAAACGGGTGGACGTCAGGGGTGGGTGTCAGACAGCCTGACCTGCGTGTCGACACCTTCCCTCGCCGCTCTGCCCATCCGTCGTCTGACGCCTCGCGATCTCACCGCCTGCGCCGACTTGTCCGAGGACCGGGGCTGGCCCCGCGAGGAGCACAAGTGGGGTCTTCTCCTCACGGCGGGAACCGGTTACGGCATCGATGACCCCGAAGGCGGCCTCGTCACCGCCTGCGTCGTGACCGAGTACGGACCGCGGGAGTGCCCTGATCTGAGTGCGATCGGCATGGTGCTCGTCGCCGAGAGGCATGCCCGCCAAGGCGTCGGCCGTCGACTGATGCGGCATGTGGTCGCGGAGATGGGCACCACCCCGCTGACCCTGCATGCGACGGCGTACGGCCGCCCGCTCTACGAGGAACTGGGTTTCAAGGTCACCGGCCGCGCCGAGATGGTCCGTGGACACTTCGTCCCCGGCAGGCCGGAACCCGAGGTCTTCACGCGCCCGGCCACGGCCGAGGACCTCACCGCCATCCTCCGCCTCGACGAGGAGATCTTCGGGTCTGATCGCACCCACATGATCGCGCGGCTGCCCGCCTTCTCCGACCAGCTGCGCGTCGCCGAGGAGAACGGCCGGATCATCGGGTACGCATCCGCCTGGCCCAATATGAACAACCATGTCGTGGGTCCGCTGATCGCCCGCGACACGGAGACCGCGAAGGCACTCATCACCTCGCTGGCCGCCCACACCGATCGCCCTCTGCGCACCGACATCGACGTACGGCACGAAGAGCTGCTGTCGTGGCTGAAGGAGCGCGGACTGGCGTCCATCAGCTTCAACTCGGTCATGACGTACGGGATCTCGGAGCTGCCTGGGGACTGGACGCGACGCTTCGCTCCACTGACGGTGGCGGCAGCTTAGGGCCCTTCTTTCGGATCAGGCCGGCTTCGGGGCGCGGCACCGAGAAACCCAAAAGGAGGTGTCGGTCCCCCATAGGACGCTGGGGGACCGACACCTCTCTACTCACGTACGACTTCTGTGCTCACATACGTCAGGAGAGCGACTCGACGGCTGCGACGGCAAAGCCGTGGTCCTGATCCGGCATGCCGCCACCGACACCGATCGCGCCGATCAGGCGGCCGTCGCGGTGGACCGGTACGCCGCCCGCGATGAACAGCAGGGGCCGGTCGAGCGCGGTGGGCAAGGTGTGGAAGAGGCCGCCGGGCTGGACCGCGTCGACGAGGTCGGCGGTGGCGGAGTCCAGCTGCAGCGCTGTGTAGGCCTTGCGCGTGCTCGTCTCACCTGAGATCAGGACGGCCTGGTCGTCGCGCCGGAAAGCGAGCAGATGACCGCCCGCGTCGAGGACGGTGACGCTGACCCTGACTCCGGAGGCTTCGGCGGCGCGGCGGGCCGCGGTGACGAGGACTTCGGCGTCCTCGATGGTCAGCGGGGCGACGGCGGTGGTGCTCATGAGGGGTGTCTCCTTGTGGGGGCGTGCTGAGTCGAGTGCGGGTGGTGTCGGATCGAGTGCGGGTGATGCAGGGTCGAGTCGGTGCGGGGACGGCCCTGGCCCCACACCTGGCTCGACGCCGGTCAGTGGTGGACGGCGGTTCGCTGTTCGGCAGGCGCGCCGCCGGCCACGACGACGGCGCTCGGGGCGTCCGTGCGGCGTTCCAGGGCGGCCGAGAGGACGGCGAGGAGGAGCGCGCTCGCGGCGAGGACGGCTCCGACCCAGTTGGGGGCGGTGTAGCCCATACCCGCGGCGATGACGATGCCGCCGATCCAGGCCGAGAGGGCGTTGCCAAGGTTGAAGGCGCCGATGTTCACGGCCGAGGCCAGGGTGGGGGCACCGTGCGCCTGGTCGAGGACGCGCTTCTGCAACGGCGGCACGGTGGCGAAGCCCAGAGCGCCGATCAGGGCGATGGTGACAGCCGCGAGGATCTTGTTGTGCGCGGTGACGGTGAACAGGGCCAGCACGACCGCGAGGCCGCCCAGGGAGACGTACAGCATCGGCATCAGTGCGCGGTCGGCGAACTTGCCGCCGATGAGGTTCCCGCCGACCATGCCGAGGCCGAAGAGGACCAGCAGCCAAGTGACGGAGCCGTCGGCGAAGCCCGCGACATGGGTCATCATCGGAGCGATATAGGTGATGGCCGCGAAGACTCCGCCGAAGCCGAGCACGGTCATCGCCATGGCCAGCAGCACCTGGACGTTCTTGAAGGCGGCCAGTTCGTGACGCAGCTGCACGCCTTCGGGCTTCGGCATTTCGGGGACCAGCTTGGCGATGCCCAGCAGCCCGATCACGCCAAGCGCGGCGACACCGGCGAAGGTGACTCGCCAGCCCACGGACTGCCCGATCAGCGTGCCCAGGGGAACGCCGACGACATTGGCGATGGTGAGCCCGCTGAACATCATGGCGATCGCGCCGGCCTTCTTCTCGGGCGCGACCAGCTCGGCGGCGACCACGGAGCCGATGCCGAAGAAGGCGCCGTGGGCGAGCGAGGCGACCACGCGGCCCGCCAGCATCAGCCCGAAGACCGGGGCGACGGCGGAGAGCAGATTGCCGAGCACGAACAGCCCCATCAGCAGCATCAGCATCCGCTTGCGGGACATCTTCGTACCGAGCGCGGTCATGATCGGGGCTCCGATCACCACGCCGAGGGCATAGCCGGTCACCAGCAGTCCGGCGGTGGGGATGGATACACCGAAGTCACCGGCGACCTCGGGCAGTACACCCATGATCACGAACTCGGTGGTTCCAATTCCGAAGGCCCCGATCGCGAGGGCCAGAAGCGCGAGAGGCATGGTGGGGTAACACCTTCCCAGACGATTGCAGGAGCGCTTAACGTGCGATCACAATAGTTGCAGACGCGGGCTATGTGCAACAGCTGACTATTGCACGCGTGCTCTATCCTGGGTTTCAGCCGCTCCGGGACGGAGGAAAACGCCATGACAGCCACGGACCCCGCGCTCACCGCCCTCGCTCAGGGCTGGTGCGCCCTCTCCCTGCTGCACGGGAGGATCGAGGCCCACATCGAGCGGGCCCTACAGACCCATCACGACCTGAGCGTGCGGGAGTACTCCCTGCTCGATGTGCTCAGCCGGCAGCACGACGGCACAGGCGGCCATCTGCAGATGAAGCAGGTCGCGGACGCGGTCGTCCTCAGTCAGAGCGCGACCACACGGCTCGTCACCCGGCTCGAGGACCGCGGGCTGCTCTCCCGCTATCTGTGCCCGACCGACCGTCGCGGCATCTACACGAACGTCAGCGAGACGGGCCTCAAGCTGCTCGAAGAGGCGCGCCCCACCAACGACGCCGCCCTGCGCGAGGCGCTCGACACAGCGGCCAGGAACCCGGAGCTGGCCCCCCTGGTCCGAGTCGTGGAGTCGGCGAGCGTGCCCGCCTGAACCGAGCGCTCCCCGAATACGTCCTCATAGGGTGCGGCCATGGGAGATCTTGAAATACGAGCGGCTGTCGCCGCCGACGTGCCCGCCATCGTCGCCGTGCTCGCGGACGACCCACTGGGCGCCCAACGCGAGTCACCGGACGACCTGACCCCCTATCTGGCTGCCCTGGAGCGCCTGCGCAGCGACCCGAACCAGCACCTGGTCGTCGCCGTACGCGAGAGCCGGGTCGTCGGCACCCTTCAGCTCACGGTGGTTCCCGGACTGTCCCGCAAGGGAGCGACTCGCGCCATCGTCGAAGGTGTACGCGTCCACGCCGACGAACGCGGCAGCGGCCTCGGCACCCAGCTCATCGAATGGGCGATCGACGAATCCCGGCGCCAGAACTGCCAGCTGGTCCAGCTGACCTCCGACGTCACTCGCCCCGATGCCCACCGCTTCTACGAGCGGCTCGGCTTCACGGCCTCCCATGTGGGCTTCAAGCTGCCGCTCTGAGGCGTATCACCTACGTCTGGCAAGCGCCGCACGCGGAGAGGCGGCCTGTTTCACGTGAAACAGGCCGCCTCTCCATGACACCGCCTACTTGATCCCTCGCCAGCCCTCGGGATCCAGCCCACCCGGCACAGGAGCCCCCTCCTCGTACGGCTGACGCGTGAAGACGAACGACCCGAGGTCGAGATGACTCACCGAGCCGTCCGGGCGTCGTACGGCCCGCAGCGGCTCCCCCGCGTAGTAGCCGTCGAGCCCCGTCCAGGTCCCGTCGGCGTTCGCCCTGAAGCGGGCGCCCCGACCGACACCGGACAGCGGCTCCAAGCCGACCTCCCCGTCAGCCGACAACCGCAACCCGAAGGCGTAGGTCCCCCAGTACCACTGCCCCACCAACTCCAGCACGGCACTGTCCACTTCGGAGATCGGTCGCCAGGGCTCAGGAATCCTCGGTTCGGCCTGCGCGACGATCCGTACGAGATCGACGGCGACGGTCAACGCGGACGGACCTGAGGTGCAGTTGGACAACAGGACCGCTGCCACGTCTTCCTCTGCATCGATCATCAGGCCGGCGATGAAGCCCGGCAGGGACCCGGAGTGCCCGACGAGTGTCCGGCCGTCGCGGTGCACGAACTGCAGGCCGAGGCCGTACCCGGAGCCTGCGGCCAGCTCGGCGGTCTCGGGCGGCGCGGAGGGCGTACGCATCTCCCGTACGGATGCCGCGGTCAACACCCGGTCGTCGCCCCGGGCAAGGAAGACGGCGAAGCGCGCCAAGTCCCCGGTGGTGGACCACAGTTGTCCGGCCGAAGCCATGCGGCCGAGGTCCTGCGCGGGCTCGGGCATCATCACGTCGGCCCAGGGGTGGACCGCCCAGCCGCCCGCGTGCGGTGCCTGCGGTCGACCGCTCGTACGGTGCAGGCCCAGTGGTTCGAGGACCTCGCGCCGCAGCACCTCCTCCCAGGGAGCGCCCCGCAACTCCTCGACCAACGCGCCCAACAGCGCGTAGCCGGGGTTCGAGTAGTGGTGCCGGCGCCCGGTCGGATGCCGGAAGGGCTGTTCGCCCAGCACGTCGGCCAGCTCGGGGCGCAGCGAGCCAGGCGTACGCTCCCACCAGGGCGCGGGCGACTCGGCGGCCAACCCACCGGTGTGCGCGAGCAGTTCGGCGATGGTGACCTCCCCCGCGCCGGTGCCCGGCAGATGCTTCTCCAGCGGGTCGCCGAGGTCCAGAACACCCTCGTCACGCAACCGCAGTACGAGTACGGCCGTGAAGGTCTTGGTGATCGAGCCGATCCGATACTGCACGTTCTCGTCGGGGCCGTGCCCGTCCACCGAGGTCCGTGCCCCGTTCCACACCGTCTCCCCGCCCCGGACGACCGCCGCGACCAGCGATGGTGCCCGCCCTTCGGCCTGTGCAACGGCGATACGGTGCAGCAGGGCCCGACGTGTGGCGGGAAGCAGATCTTCCTGAGGTGTCGTCATGCCCACAGTCCACCCGGCCGGTCACCGGACGTCGAGTGCATTTCTCCGGCGCCGCGATACTCCGAGGGGTGTGGCATCAGGTCTGCGCCATGTCCACGAAGCGCGAGTAGTGGCCCTGGAAGGCCACCGTGATCGTGGCCGTCGGGCCGTTACGGTGCTTGCCGACGATGATGTCCGCCTCGCCCGCGCGCGGTGACTCCTTCTCGTACGCGTCCTCGCGGTGCAGCAGGATCACCATGTCCGCGTCCTGCTCGATCGATCCGGATTCACGCAGGTCGGAGACCATGGGCTTCTTGTCCGTGCGCTGCTCGGGACCACGGTTGAGCTGCGACAGCGCGATCACCGGCAGCTCCAGCTCCTTGGCCAGCAGCTTCAGGTTTCGCGACATGTCGGAGACTTCCTGCTGGCGGCTCTCGGAGCGCTTGCCGCCCGACTGCATCAGCTGGAGATAGTCGATGACGACGAGCTTCAGGTCGGCGCGCTGCTTGAGGCGACGGCACTTGGCGCGGATCTCCATCATCGACAGGTTCGGGGAGTCGTCGATGTAGAGCGGGGCGGCCGAGACGTCGGGCATACGGCGCGCGAGCCGGGTCCAGTCCTCGTCGGTCATCGTGCCGGACCTCATGTGGTGCAGGGCCACGCGCGCTTCGGCCGACAGCAGTCGCATCGCGATCTCGTTGCGGCCCATTTCGAGCGAGAAGATCACGCTGGGCATGTTGTGCTTGATCGAGCAGGCCCGGGCGAAGTCCAGGGCCAGCGTCGACTTACCCATGGCGGGACGTGCCGCGATGATGATCATCTGGCCCGGGTGCAGACCGTTGGTGAGCGAGTCGAGGTCGGTGAAGCCGGTTGGCACACCGGTCATCTCCCCCGACCGCGAACCGATCGCCTCGATCTCGTCGAGCGCGCCCTCCATGATGTCGCCGAGCGGCAGATAGTCCTCGGTGGTGCGCTGCTCGGTGACCGCGTAGATCTCCGCCTGGGCGCTGTTGACGATCTCGTCGACGTCGCCGTCGGCCGCGTATCCCATCTGTGTGATGCGCGTACCCGCCTCGACCAGGCGGCGCAGGACCGCCCGCTCGTGCACGATCTCCGCGTAGTACTCGGCGTTCGCCGCGGTCGGGACCGTCTGCACCAGGGTGTGGAGATACGGTGCGCCGCCGACCTTGGTGATCTCACCGCGTTTGGTGAGCTCGGCGGCGACCGTGATGGGGTCGGCCGGCTCGCCCTTCGCATACAGGTCGAGGATCGCGCCGTAGATGGTCTCGTGCGCCGGCCGGTAGAAGTCGTGACCCTTGAGGACCTCGACAACATCGGCGATGGCGTCCTTGGACAGAAGCATGCCGCCGAGGACGGACTGCTCGGCGTCCAGGTCCTGGGGCGGCACACGCTCGAAGGACGAACCTCCGCCCTCCCACGAGCCGCTGTCCCGGTCGCGGTCGTGCTGCTCGTCACGGCCGCGGCCTCCGTTGCCGCGTTGGCGGGAAGCGGGCAGACGATCACTGGGACCGCTGTCGGCCCAGGGGTCGTCCAAGGGCTCGGAAATACTCACCGAGCCACCTCCTCCCGTCCGCCGAGCGGACCTAACCGTGCCTCTCATTTCTACGGCACGGCACTGACAACTGAGTTGCCCAACTCCGGTTCTGACGCGTCGGTTTTGCCAGGTTTCCGAGGACGGAGGAGAGAGCGGGCGCCGCACCACGGTAGGCCCGCGGGCACCGTCAGCCAATCTGGTTATCCACAGGCCATGTGGACGACGGCCCGGATGCTGTGGAGAACCCCACAAAACCTGTGCACGACCCGGTGGACAGCCTTGTGAACAAGCCCTCAGCCCCTTCGAGCAACCCGCCCTGACCTGCACCTTTCCCGTCCACCGGCTGTGCAGAAGAAAAACTTTCCCGGTCGGACCAAGATCGCTTCAAACGGTGCACCACGACGCGGCCCACGAGACAGTAAGTAAGGGGTCTTTTTACATTGCATCTCTTACCTGTGGAAGATTAGATTGGTGCTCATGACACAGGCTCCCGCGGCGTCAAGGACCGCTCGTCGCCGGCACGACCGAGAGATCGTCGCGCTGGCCGTTCCGGCCTTCGGCGCACTCGTCGCCGAGCCCCTCTTCGTCATGGCCGACAGCGCCATCGTCGGCCATCTCGGCACCGCACAACTGGCGGGCCTGGGCGTCGCCTCGGCCCTCCTCATGACGGCCGTCGGTGTCTTCGTCTTCCTCGCCTACGCCACCACGGCCGCCGTCGCCCGCCGTGTCGGCGCGGGTGATCTGCGGGCCGCGATCCGTCAGGGCATGGACGGCATCTGGCTCGCCCTGCTGATCGGCGCGACCGTCATAGCCGTCCTCCTGCCCACGGCACCTGCCCTGATGGAACTCTTCGGCGCCTCTGACACCGCCGCACCGTATGCGACCACCTATCTGCGGATCTCGGCGCTCGGCATCCCGGCCATGCTCGTCGTGCTCGCCGCCACCGGTGTCCTGCGCGGACTGCAGGACACAAAGACCCCGCTGTATGTCGCCGTCGGGGGCTTCGTGGCCAACGCCGCGCTCAACGTGGGCCTCGTCTACGGTGCGGGTCTGGGCATCGCAGGATCCGCCTGGGGCACCGTCATCGCCCAGTTCGGCATGGCCGCCGTCTATCTGTACGTCGTCATCCGCGGGGCCCGGAAGCACAGTGCCTCCTTGCGGCCGGATGCCGCCGGGATACGGGCCTGCGCCCAGGCCGGCGCACCCCTGCTCGTACGCACCCTGTCGCTGCGAGCGATTCTCATGATCGCCACGGCGGTCGCCGCCCGGCTCGGGGACGCCGAGATGGCGGCGCACCAGATCATCCTGTCCCTGTGGAGCCTGCTCGCCTTCGCGCTCGACGCGATCGCCATAGCAGGACAGGCCATCATCGGGCGCTATCTCGGTGCCGGCGACGCCCGAGGCGCCCGCGAGGCATGCCGCCGCATGGTGCAGTGGGGCATCGCCACCGGGGTCGTACTCGGTTTCCTGGTCATGACCGCTCGCCCCCTCTTCCTTCCGCTGTTCAGCAGCGATTCGACCGTGCAAGACGCTGCGCTGCCCGCCCTGCTGATGGTGGCCGTCTCCCAGCCGATCTGCGGCATCGTCTTCGTGCTGGACGGAGTCCTGATGGGCGCGGGGGACGGCCCCTACCTGGCGTGGGCCATGCTGCTCACCCTGGCGGTCTTCGCTCCCGTCGCGCTGCTCGTCCCCGCACTCGGCGGCGGGCTCACCGCACTCTGGGGAGCAATGACGCTGATGATGGCGATACGGATGCTGACCCTGTGGCTGCGTTCTCGCTCGGGGCGCTGGATCGTCACGGGCGCGACGCGCTGACCGTTTCACGTGAAACGCGTGCCGCGGCACGCGGCACGCGGCACGCGGCACGCGGCACGCGGCACGCGGCACCAGAGACCAGAGACCAGGGTTTCACGTGAAACGACGCACCGCTGTCGCCTCCGCCCCCGAGTACTGGCATCCGCAGGAAAGGCAGCCGCACACTAGCGGCACGCAGAAGGGCCGCACCCCGTGGGGTGCGGCCCTTCTCTCAGCTATGCCGAGCGCTGCACTCAGGCAGCGACAACCTCGATGTTGACCTTGGCGGCAACCTCGGGGTGCAGACGCACGGACGTCTCGTGGGCGCCCAGGGTCTTGATGGGCGCGCCCAGCTCGATGCGGCGCTTGTCGACCTCGGGGCCACCGGAAGCCTTGATCGCCGAGGCGATGTCAGCCGGGGTGACGGAGCCGAAGAGACGACCGGCGTCGCCGGAGCGAACGGCCAGACGGACCTTCACGCCCTCGAGGCGGGCCTTGATCTCGTTGGCCTGCTCGATGGTCGCGATCTCGTGGATCTTGCGAGCACGACGAATCTGCTCGACGTCCTTCTCGCCGCCCTTGGTCCAGCGGATCGCAAAGTTCCGCGGGATCAGGTAGTTGCGAGCGTAACCGTCCTTGACGTCAACGACGTCGCCCGCGGCACCGAGGCCGGAGACCTCGTGGGTGAGGATGATCTTCATGTTTCGGTCACCCTTCCCTTATCGCGCGGTGGAGGTGTAGGGCAGCAGCGCCATCTCACGGCTGTTCTTCACGGCCGTGGCGACGTCACGCTGGTGCTGCGTGCAGTTGCCGGTCACGCGGCGGGCACGGATCTTGCCGCGGTCGGAAATGAACTTCCGCAGCATGTTCGTGTCCTTGTAGTCCACGTACGTGACCTTGTCCTTGCAGAAAGCGCAGACCTTCTTCTTAGGCTTGCGCACAGGCGGCTTCGCCATGGTGTTTCTCCTGTGTGATCAAGAAGTGGGGGTACGGCCCACCCTCGGCCCGGGGGCCTAGAAGGGGGGCTCGTCCGAGTAGCCGCCGCCGGAGCCGCCGGAGTTTCCACCCCAGCCGCCGCCACCGCCGCCGCCTTGGTTGCCACCGGCAGGAGCGCTGGTCGCCCAGGGGTCTTCGGCGGGAGCGCCGCCACCCTGCTGCTGACCGCCGCCGGAGCCTCCGCCCCAGCCGCCGCCCTGCTGGCCGCCGCCACCGCCGCCGTAACCGCCCTGGCCGCCCTGGCCACCTCGACCGGTGGTCTTGGTGACCTTGGCCGTGGCGCTCTTCAGGCTGGCGCCGACTTCCTCGACGTCCAGCTCGTAGACCGTGCGCTTGACGCCCTCACGGTCCTCGTAGGACCGCTGCTTCAGCCGGCCCTGCACGATGACGCGCATGCCTCGCTGAAGCGATTCGGCGACGTTCTCCGCCGCCTGACGCCAGACCGAGCAGGTCAGGAACAGGCTCTCGCCGTCCTTCCACTCATTGGTCTGACGGTCGAAGGTGCGGGGGGTGGACGCGACACGGAACTTCGCGACCGCCGCACCGGAAGGGGTGAAGCGCAGCTCGGGGTCGTCGACAAGATTGCCGACGACCGTGATGACGGTCTCGCCTGCCATGGGGGAACCTCTCGGCGGGTTTGCTGCTGGCTGCTTAGTGCTGCTACTCGATGCCCGAGATCAGCTGAGCGGAGCTCAGTGGGTCTCGGGACGGAGGACCTTGGTCCGGAGGACCGACTCGTTCAGGTTCATCTGGCGGTCGAGCTCCTTGACGACCGCAGGCTCGGCCTGCAGGTCGATGACCGAGTAGATGCCCTCGGGCTTCTTCTTGATCTCGTACGAGAGACGACGACGGCCCCAGGTGTCGACCTTCTCGACCTTTCCGTTGCCCTCACGGACGACGGAGAGGAAGTTCTCGATCAGGGGGGCGACAGCGCGCTCCTCCAGATCGGGGTCGAGGATGACCATCACCTCGTAGTGACGCATGTGGAACCCACCTCCTTTGGACTCAACGGCCACGGTCGTTCCGTGGCAGGAGGGTTGTGATGCGTACGCAACGGTATCGGCCGCCACTGACAATCGGGCTCCCCGATCGGTGAACCGAGCGGCAATCCCTGTCGTGACCTGGCTTTGAGCCTGGGCAGACACCGGTGCAGAGGGTACAGAGTACCTGCACACCGGCTTCCGGTTGAAATCCGACCGGGTTGACCGTCAATCTGTACACATCGGGTGTGTATGGCGCTACGATGCGCCGCCTTCCGCAGGAGGTGCCCTATGGCACAGGTATTGCGACCCAACACCACCGGCTCACTCTTCGCCACGGACGGCAAGCCGCATCCGCTCCAGGACACCTTGCTCGTGGTGACCCTGGTGTGCGGGATCACGGCCTTCGTCTCGTCGATGTTCGACAGTCTGCATCTGCTCAGTTCCTGGGCCGGCCTCGTCGGGATCCTCACCGGCGCCTACGGGCAGTTCATCTCCGAGACGACACGAGAGCGCTTCGGGCTGATTCTGGGGCTCGGCTTCTCGGCCGTCGGTTTCTACCTCGGCCTGGCCCACGGCGGCCTCTTCGGCGGTGTGTTCTGAGTCGAACGTCCGTTTTCCCCTGACCCTGGGACGCTTCACGCTCCATCCCCGGGGTCCAGGTTCCATACGGCCAGACGGGGCGCTCGCAGGGCGCAGTAGGCTTCGGCGCGAGAGCCGGAGCCCCTGTACCCATGGGGACACACCAGCCCGAGGAGCGCCCCGAATGAGCCTGACCCTGAGGACCATCAGTCGAGAGCAGCATCTGGCATACATCCAGAGTCTGCCCTCGGCGAGTCACATGCAGGTCCCGGCCTGGGCAGATGTCAAGGCGGAGTGGCGCTCCGAGAACCTCGGCTGGTTCGACGACAGGACCGGCGAGATGGTCGGCGCGGGCCTGGTGCTGTACCGCCAGCTGCCCAAGATCAAGCGCTATCTCGCTTATCTGCCCGAGGGTCCGGTCATCAACTGGTACGCGCCGAACCTCGACGACTGGCTGCAGCCGATGCTCGCGCACCTCAAGCAGCAGGGCGCCTTCTCCGTGAAGATGGGCCCTCCGGTGATCATCCGGCGCTGGGAGGCCGCGTCCATCAAGGGCGGCATCCAGAACCCGGACGTGAAGCGCCTGCGCGACATCGAGGCGGACTTCATCGAGCCGCGCGCCTTCGAGGTGGCCGACAAGCTGCGCCGCATGGGCTGGCAGCAGGGCGAGGACGGCGGCGCCGGCTTCGGCGACGTCCAGCCCCGCTACGTCTTCCAGGTGCCGCTGGCCAACCGCTCCCTGGAAGAGGTCCACAAGAACTTCAACCAGCTGTGGCGCCGCAACATCAAGAAGGCCGAGAAGGAGGGCGTCGAGGTCGTCCAGGGCGGCTACCAGGACCTGGAGGAGTGGCAGCGGCTGTACGAGATCACCGCGATCCGCGACCACTTCCGGCCCCGCCCGCTGTCGTACTTCCAGCGCATGTGGACGGCCCTCAACACCGAGGACCCCAACCGGATGCGGCTCTACTTCGCCCGGCGGGGCGGCGTGAACCTGTCCGCCGCGACGATGCTGGTCGTCGGCGGGCACGTCTGGTACTCGTACGGCGCATCGGACAACATCGGACGTGAGTTCCGACCCTCGAACGCGATGCAGTGGCGCATGCTGCGCGACTCGTACGCCCTGGGTGCGACGGTCTATGACCTGCGCGGCATCTCCGACTCGCTGGACGAGACCGACCACCTCTTCGGACTGATCCAGTTCAAGGTGGGCACGGGCGGGCAGGCCGCCGAGTACCTCGGCGAGTGGGACTTCCCGCTGAACAAGCTGCTCCACAAGGCGCTCGACATCTACATGTCGCGCCGCTGAACCAGACCGAAAACAACCCCCCACCGCATCCCACACCGCATGCTGAGCCATTGATCCGGCCCGGCATCGCCACGTCGGCCCCGCGGATCCGCCACAATTTCCTTTCATACCTCTGATACACCGCAGCCACGAGAAAGGTTCCGGGACCGGCCATGGCGCTCACGCTCTACGTCGACACCGCGCGCTGGCGGGCACACCACAAGCAGGTGTCCGAGCAGTTCCCGGGTCTTGTCCCCGTCTGCAAGGGCAACGGCTACGGCTTCGGCCACGAACGGCTCGCGGACGAGGCCACCCGCCTCGGCTCCGACGTCCTCGCCGTCGGCACCACGTACGAGGCCGCCCGGATCAAGGACTGGTTCGGCGGCGATCTGCTGGTCCTGACGCCGTTCAGGCGGGGCGAGGAGCCCGTACCGCTGCCCGACCGTGTCATCCGCTCGGTGTCGTCCATCGACGGCGTGTACGGCCTCGTGGGCGCCCGTGTCGTCATCGAGGTGATGTCCTCGATGAAGCGGCACGGTGTCAGCGAGCAGGACCTGCCGCATCTGCACTCCGCCATAGAGAACGTCCGGCTGGAGGGCTTCGCGATCCACCTGCCGCTGGACCGCACCGACGGCTCGGACGCCGTCGAGGAGGTCATCGGCTGGATGGACCGCCTTCGCGCGGCCCGCCTGCCGCTGCACACGATGTTCGTCAGCCACCTCAAGGCCGCGGAACTCGCGCGGCTGCAGCAGCAGTTCCCGCAGACCCACTTCCGTGCGCGTATCGGCACGCGGCTGTGGCTGGGGGACCACGAGGCGACCGAGTACCGCGGGGCCGTCCTGGACGTCACCCGTGTGTCCAAGGGCGACCGCTTCGGCTACCGGCAGCAGAAGGTGGCCTCGGACGGCTGGCTCGTCGTCGTGGCGGGCGGTACGTCGCACGGAGTGGGTCTGGAGGCCCCGAAGGCGCTGCACGGCGTCATGCCGCGCGCCAAGGGCGTCGCCCGTGCCGGCCTCGCGACGGTCAACCGGAACCTTTCGCCGTTCGTGTGGGCGGGCAAGCAGCGCTGGTTCGCGGAGCCCCCGCACATGCAGGTCTCGATCCTCTTCGTGCCCTCGGACGCCACGGAGCCGAAGGTCGGCGACGAGCTGGTGGCCCACCTTCGGCACACCACCACACAGTTCGACCGCATCGTCGAACGCTGACCCTCTGGGTTCGACCCGCTCGGAGACAGCCGAAAGGCCGTACACGGACACCGTGTACGGCCTTTTGCGTGGCTTCCCTACGCCCTGTTCGCTCAGGGCGAACGGTCTCCGGCTGCCCCACTCCGGCTGCCCCACTCCACCTGCGGCCCGTCGAAGTGCGCCGCGTGCCGCGGTGGATGGGCCGCGGCACCGAGTACGAAGACGTCCTCCGCACCATCCAGGACACCGCCCGACGGGTCGTCGTCACCAGCTCGGCGCACCATGTCGCGCTCCGGCATGAAGATGTCGCGTACGACTACGGCGCACAGGTACAGCGTCCCCAACAGGTGGACGGCGATGGCGACTTGGTACCCGTCGGTCGGCAGTCCCTTGTGAGCGTCCCCACTGGTCGTGTACGCGAGGTACATCCAGATCCCCAGGAAGTACGCGACCTCGCACGCCTGCCAGATCAGGAAGTCCCGCCAGCGCGGCCGGGCCAGCGCGGCGAGGGGGACCAGCCACAGCACGTACTGGGGCGAGTAGACCTTGTTGGTGAGGATGAAGGCCGCGACGATCAGGAAGGCGAGCTGGGCGAAGCGGGGGCGGCGCGGGGCGGTGAGCGTGAGGGCGGTCAGGCCCGCACAGAGGAGCAGCATCATGATCAGCGCCCACGTGTTCGCGGTGTCCGCGGTGATCGCGATCTTCAGCCAGTTCGAGATGAACAGGAAGACCGACCCGAAGTCCACCCCGCGGTCGTGGCTGAAGCTGTAGAACTTCGCCCACCCTTCCGGCGCCAGGTACATCACCGGAAGGTTCACAGCGAGCCAGGCCCCGACGGCGCCGAGCAGCGCTGTCCCGAACTCGCGCCACTTACCGGCCCGCCAGCACAGCAGGAAGAGCGGTCCCATCACCAGGAACGGGTAGAACTTGGCGGCCGTGGCGAGGCCGATCAGCACGCCGAACGCCAGAGCGCGCCCCCGCGACCACATGAGCATCGCGGCGGCCAGCAGGGCCACAGCGAGGAGATCCCAGTTGATGGTGGCCGTGAGCGCGAACGCGGGCGCGAGGGCGACCAGGAGGCCGTCCCAGGGGCGTCGACGGTGGGTGCGCGCGGTGCATACGGCGATGACCGCCGCGCACACCATCAGCATCCCGGCGTTGACCATCCAGTAGGTCTGCTCCTGGACCTGGATGCTCCCGCTACCCGGGGTGAGCCAGGCCGCGACCTCCATGAACACACCGGTCAGCACCGGGTACTCGAGGTAGTCCATGTCGCCGGGGATCTTGTCGAAGTACGGCACAAGACCGTCGGCGAAGCCGCGCCCCTGGTAGAGGTGCGGGATGTCCGAGTAGCACGCGTGCGTGTACTGCGAGCTGGCGCCGAAGAACCAGGCACTGTCGTAGCAGGGCAGCTTCTGCACCATGCCCAGGGCGAACATCCCGATCGCGATGAGCGCGACAACCCGCACAGGCGTCCACCAGGACGTCCCGAGCAAGGCCCGTCGCCCGATGGGGCCGCCGATCAGCTCACTGCCGCTCGCGGCGACCTCGTCCTCCCTGGTCGGCCGTACCAGCTCTGGCTCGCGCACGCTCGCTCGCGTCGTCTCTGCACTGGGCATGCCGCACATCCTGCCGTACGCGCCTAGGAATACGCCGAGGGCCGCCGCACCTGGTCGGTGCGGCGGCCCTCGTTTCACGTGAAACGGTGTGTTTCACGTGAAACACACACGGAGACGGCTATCCGCTCGATCCTCCGAAGATTCCACCATTGCCGTTGCCTCTGGTGGTGCTGGTGGTGGTTTCCGTTGGGGTGGCGGTCACTCCTCCGTCCGTACTGCCGGTGCTCGTGCCACCCGTGCTGGTGCCGCCCGTGTCGCTACAGCTCCAGCCGAAGTTTCCGCAGGTCTCGCTCGTCGAGGGCGAAGGAGACGTCACGGACTCACTGGGCGTCGGAGTCGGCGTCGCACTCTCCGTCGCGCTCGCGGTGGGCGAGGGGGTCGCGCTCGGGCTCGGGGTGTCATTGAGGACCTTGCCGATGTCCGTGGGCGTCGGGAAGTCCACCGCCTTCTCACCCTTGAGCGCCTGCTCCATGTAGTCGCGCCAGATCTGGGACGGGAACGAGGCACCGTGAATCGTCTTCTCGCCGCCGGTGCCGTACATCTGCAGGAACTCGCGATTCTTGCTGGTCTCGTCGTCGTCCATGCGGTACATGCCGATCGCCGTCGACAGCTGAGGGGTGTACCCGACGAACCAGGCGGACTTGTTGCCGTCGGTGGTACCGGTCTTACCAGCCACTTCACGACCGGTCAGCTGGGCGTTGGTACCGGTTCCCTTCTCGACCACGGTCTTCAGGACGTCGGTGACGTTGTCGGCGACCTCCGCGGTGAACGCCTGCTTGGTCTTGGCGACTTCGCTGTGGCGGAAGACCGTGCCGTCCTTGCTGGTGATCTCCTGGACCGAGTACGGGTTGTTCTGCTTGCCGCTGGCCGCGAACGTGGCGTATGCACCGGCCATACGGATCGCGCTCGGTGAGGACGTTCCCAGGGAGAAGGACGGATAGTTGGCGCTGGCAAGGCTCGACTCCAGGATGCCGGCGTCCATGACAGCCGCCTTGACCTTGTCCAGGCCGACATCCATACCCAACTGGACATATGCGGAGTTCACGGACTCTCGCATCGCCTCACGCAGGTCGATCTTGTAGCTGGGCGGGTTGTACGACTGCTGGCCGTCGTTCTTCTGCCGCCACTCGTTGCCGTTCTTGTCCGTCCAGATAGTCCCGTCGTAGTCCTTGATCTTGAGCTTGTTCTTACCGCTGTACAGGCTCTTCGGGGACACGATGGTGCGCTCGTCCTGCGCCTGGACCGGATCACCGTCGGGGTTCCTGACACCCCACGACATGGCGGCGGCCAGCACGAAGGGCTTGAACGTCGAACCCACCTGGGCGCCGGTCTGGTCGGCGTTGTTGGTGAAGTGCTTGGTCGCGTCCTCACCGCCGTATATGGCCTCGATCGCGCCGGTTTCCGGGTTGACGGACGCCCCGCCGAACTGAACGTACTTGTCCGTCTTCGGGCGCAGCTTGGGCTTGATGTTCGCCTTGCGGACCTTGTCCACGGCCTTCGTGAGCGCGTCGACCTTCTTCTTGTCGAAGGTCGTGTGGATCGAGTAGCCGCCCTGCTGAAGCTGGCTCGCGGTGATCTTGGTGTTGTTGATGATGTAGCCCTTGGCGAGATCGACGAGATAGCCGATCTGGCCGCTGAGCTGAGTGTTCGACCGCGGGTTCTGCCACTTGGGGAGGTCCTTGTACGTGGCCCGCTTCGCGGCGCTCAGGTGGCCGTACTCGACCTCCTTGGTGAGGGTGTCCGCCCACTGGGCCTTGGCCCGCTTCTTGTTGGCATCGGGTGTCGCGCCGACCGGGTCGACCTCCGTCGCACCCGCCGGGTCGTAGTACGTGGCGCCCTTGAGCATCGCCGCCAGGAAGGCGCACTCGCTCGGGTTCAGCTTGATGGCGTCCTTGTTGAAGTACGCGCGCGCGCCCGCCTGGATACCGTAGGCCCCGCGACCGAAGTACGCGGAGTTCAGGTAGCCGGCCATGATGTCTTCCTTCTTGACCGTGGCGCCGACCTTTATCGCTACGAAGAGCTCCTTGAACTTCCGCGAGATCGTCTGCGACTGGTCGTCCAGCATCGCGTTCTTCACGTACTGCTGGGTGATGGTCGAGCCACCCTGCGTCTGACCACCCTTGGCCATGTTGTAGAAAGCGCGGGCGATGCCCTTCGGGTCGATGCCGCTGTCGGTCTCGAAGGTCTTGTTCTCCTGCGAGATGACGGCATACCGCATCGCTTCGGGGATCTGGTCGTAGTTGATGATCTGGCGGTTGGTCTCACCACCGGTGGCGACCATCTCGCTGCCGTCGGCCCAGTAGTAGACGTTGTTCTGCGCCGTGGCGGTGTCGGCGACCTTCGGGACGGAGACCATCGCGTACGCGATACCGGCCACAGCGACCAGGCTGCCGCAGAAGCCGATGAACAGCCCCGTCACCAGCTTCCAGGACGGGACCCAGCGCCCCACGCCGTACTTGCCCGCGCGCGGATAGTCGATGATCCGCTTCTTGGCGGGCGGCCCGGAACGGCCTCGGCCACGCCCGGGCCCGTTCGGACCCGCGGGGCCGCCACGCCGGCCGCCACCGCCTCCGGGGCCGCCGCGTCCCGCGCCGTCGGCCGATCTGCGCCGGCCGCCGCCACTATTACTACTGCTGCCTCTCTGCGCCGCCCGTCGGGCCTCGGCACGGCCACCGTACGGGCGCTCCTCACCCCCCGAGCCATAGGAGTCGGAAGGAGACTCGGTGGCGCCACGCGGTGCCGCGCGGCGGCCTTCGGACGGGCCGGGCTGGCCGCGTCGGGCCGCGGCACGTCCGCCGCCCTGTGGCTGCGGCGTTTTGCGACGGTGCTCGCTCATCGAACGATTACTCCTCGGGCAGGCGCACCCGTGCGCGCCTGGAAACGGCGGCTGGTTTCCGGTCCCCCCGAAGTACGGATGCGGTCGTTTGCGCATTCACCCGTACTGCACCAAGGACGATGACGCCCCCAGGCGTCACTTGGTTCCCGGTGGTGTGCATGCCGCACAGACTACGCACCGTCAAAACCCACCTAGCTCCGAAGTTCACCCCAAATCAGGCAACTTGCTTCGTATGAATCGGTGATGTGACGCCGTTCACCGTGACCCCACTTGTCGCATCCGCATGACCGTTCTATCGTGCTGATGTATCGAGTCGATACATCAGCGCGGCATAAAGACCGTGCCGACGAGGCAGCGACAGGGAGGAGGCGACGATGAGCCGGCGTTCCGGGATCCTCGAGTTCGCCGTACTCGGCCTGCTCCGCGAGTCCCCGATGCATGGCTATGAGCTGCGCAAACGACTCAATACGTCACTGGGTGTGTTCCGTGCCTTCAGCTACGGGACGCTCTACCCCTGCCTCAAGACTCTGGTCGCCAACGGCTGGTTGATCGAGGAATCGGGTTCCACACCCGAGGACGCCCTCGCAGCTCCACTCGCAGGGCGTCGCGCCAAGATCGTCTACCGGTTGACGGCGGAAGGCAAAGAGCACTTCGAGGAGCTGCTCTCGCAGACGGGTCCCGACGCGTACGAGGACGAGCACTTCGCCGCCCGCTTCGCGTTCTTCGGACAGACGTCACGCGACGTACGCATGCGCGTACTGGAGGGCCGCCGCAGCCGGCTCGAGGAGCGCCTGGAGAAGATGCGCGCCTCTCTGGCGCGCACCCGGGAGCGCCTCGACGACTACACGCTTGAGCTCCAGCGCCACGGAATGGAGTCCGTGGAGCGCGAAGTGCGCTGGCTGAACGAGCTCATCGAGAGCGAGCGAGCGGGACGGGACGTCAAGGGTTCCGTCTCCGAAGGCTCCGCTCAGCAGGACAACACATCTGGAGAGACGGGCGGCCTGCCCCGGCACCGGGACAGCACCCGGCCGGATCCGTCCGACGACACCACCAGGTGAGACCCGTTGGGGTTTCACTACGTACATACAGGGAGCAATCGGAATGGGTTCGGTTCGCGTAGCCATCGTCGGCGTGGGCAACTGCGCCGCCTCGCTGGTGCAGGGCGTCGAGTACTACAAGGACGCCGACCCGGCGGCCAAGGTGCCCGGTCTGATGCACGTCCAGTTCGGCGACTACCACGTCGGTGACGTCGAGTTCGTCGCCGCCTTCGACGTCGACGCCAAGAAGGTCGGCCTCGACCTCTCGGACGCCATCGGCGCCAGCGAGAACAACACCATCAAGATCTGCGACGTCCCGAACAAGGGCGTCACGGTCCAGCGCGGTCACACCCTCGACGGTCTCGGCAAGTACTACCGCATGACCATCGAGGAGTCCGCCGACGCCCCGGTCGACGTCGTCCAGATCCTCAAGGACAAGCAGGTCGACGTCCTCGTCTGCTACCTGCCCGTCGGTTCCGAGGACGCGGCGAAGTTCTACGCCCAGTGCGCCATCGACGCCAAGGTCGCCTTCGTCAACGCCCTCCCGGTCTTCATCGCCGGCACCAAGGAGTGGGCGGACAAGTTCACCGAGGCCGGTGTCCCGATCGTCGGTGACGACATCAAGTCGCAGGTCGGCGCGACCATCACGCACCGTGTGATGGCGAAGCTGTTCGAGGACCGCGGTGTCCGTCTTGAGCGCACCATGCAGCTCAACGTCGGCGGCAACATGGACTTCAAGAACATGCTGGAGCGCGACCGCCTCGAGTCCAAGAAGATCTCGAAGACGCAGGCCGTCACCTCGCAGATCCCGGACCGCGACCTGGGCGAGAAGAACGTCCACATCGGCCCGTCGGACTACGTGCAGTGGCTCGACGACCGCAAGTGGGCGTACGTCCGCCTCGAGGGCCGCGCCTTCGGCGACGTCCCGCTGAACCTCGAGTACAAGCTCGAGGTGTGGGACTCCCCGAACTCCGCGGGTGTCATCATCGACGCCGTGCGCGCCGCGAAGATCGCCAAGGACCGCGGCATCGGCGGCCCGATCCTCTCCGCGTCCTCGTACTTCATGAAGTCCCCGCCGGTCCAGTACTTCGACGACGAGGCCTTCGAGAACGTCGAGAAGTTCATCAAGGGCGAGGTCGAGCGCTGACGAGACAGGGAGCCGTGCGTCAAAGCACATCTCTGTGAACGTCGTTGAGGGTCCCCGGGCATTCCGCCCGGGGACCCTCCTCGTATGTGAGGCTGTGCCCCATGGCTGTCGTGCGTGACCTGCGCGTCCTCCTGCGCTTCCAGGGCTTCAGGCGCCTGCTCGGCATACGGCTGCTGTCCCAGGGCGCCGACGGGGTCTACCAGGTCGCGCTCGCCACCTACGTCGTCTTCTCACCGGAGAAGCAGACCTCGGCGGCCTCGATCGCCTCCGCGATGGCGGTGCTGCTGCTCCCGTACTCCCTCATCGGCCCCTTCGCCGGTGTCCTGCTGGACCGCTGGCGGCGCCGCCAGGTTTTCCTGTACGGCAACCTGCTGCGGACCGCGCTGGCGTGTGTGACGGCTGTCCTGATGCTGAGCCACGTGCCCGACTGGCTCTTCTACGCCTCCGCGCTGTGCGTCACCGCGGTCAATCGCTTCGTCCTGGCCGGCCTTTCGGCCGCGCTGCCCAGGGTCGTCGACTCGGACCGCCTGGTGATGGCCAACTCCCTGTCGCCGACCGCCGGAACACTCGCCGCGACCCTGGGCGGAGGTCTCGCGTTCGTCGTACGGCTGGTCGCCTCGGACTCCGACGCGGCGGTCGTCCTCGTCGGGGCGGCCCTGTACCTCTGCGCGGCGCTCGCCTCCCTGCGCATCGCCCCGGAACTGCTCGGCCCCGACCAGCAGTCGACGCAGCCGCATCTGGCCAAGGCGCTCGTCGGCACCGCACGCGGCCTGGCGGCGGGCGTACGTCATCTGGCCGAGCCCGCACGGCGGGAGGCGGTCTGGGCGCTGCTGGCGATGACGCTCATGCGCTTCTGCTACGGCGCTCTGACCGTCATGGTGCTGATGCTCTGCCGCTACGCCTGGGCGCCCGAATCGGGTTCGGACAACGGACTCGCGCTGCTGGGGCTGGCCGTCGGTGTCTCCGGGGCCGGCTTCTTCGTGGCGGCCGTGGTGACGCCCTGGGCGGTGGGCAGGCTGGGGCCCGGCGGGTGGATCGTCGCGTGCGCGGGCGCCGCCGCGATCCTGGAGCCCGCGCTGGGCCTGCCGTTCGCCGCTGCCCCCATGCTGGTCGCCGCGTTCGTCCTGGGGCTGACCACACAGGGCGCGAAGATCGCCACGGACACGATCATCCAGTCCTCGGTCGACGACGGCTTCCGCGGCCGGATCTTCTCCGTTTACGACGTCCTGTTCAACGTCGCGTTCGTCGGCGCGGCCGCAGTAGCCGCTCTGATACTGCCTTCTGACGGACGCTCGGTTTCCCTCGTCGTCACCGTGGCAGCGCTCTACGCGGCAATTACTCTCGCTATGGCCCGCTTTGAACTGCAGTAAGTGTCACATCAGTGCCACAGAGCCCCTCCTGACTACTGCGTTGTCACAGGGTCCCGATAGCTTACGTGCGTCTTATTCGCGTCTCCGCGTCACGCGCCTACGTTCTAGGGGGACCCCTAAGTGACCACTCCGCCGCCCCAGGGCCAGAACCCGTTCGCCCAGGGCCAGCCGCCCCAGGGTCAGGCCCCGTACGGCCAGCAGCCGCCGCAGGGTTACCCGCAGCAGCCCGGCTACCCCCAGCAGCCCGGCCAGCCCGGCTTCCCCCAGCAGGGCGCCCCGTACGCCCCGGTCCCGCCGCAGCGCCCGAAGCGCAGCATCAGGCAGTACCTGCGCATAGTCGTGGCCATCGCGGGCCTCAGCATCATCGTGGGCGGCTGGTTGCTCAACAAGGACGGCGAGGACGCCAAGAAGCTGGCCGTGGGCGACTGCCTGTACAACAAGGGGACCTCGAACGACCCCGACGTCGTCCAGGTCGACTGCAGCAACTCGAAGGCCACGCACAAGGTCCTCAAGAAGGCTGACGGCGCGTCGCTGCCTTCGCTGACCTGCCAGAGCGTCACGGGCACGACGGCGACGCTGACCTGGGAAGAGACGGGCGAGTCCTTCACGCTCTGCCTGGGGGACAACAAGTAACCCGCACAGCTGGATGTGCGAAGGGGCGGTGTTTCACGTGAAACACCGCCCCTTCGCGTCACCCGGGGTCATGTTTCACGTGAAACATGACCCCGTTCCATGAGCCTCAGCTCTGCTCGGCCCACCACTCCTTGAGCGCCGCTACCGCAGCATCGTGCTCCATCGGCCCGTTCTCCAGACGCAGCTCCAGCAGGAACTTGTACGCCTGGCCGATCGCCGGACCGGGGCTGATTCCCAGGATCTCCATAATCTGGTTGCCGTCGAGGTCGGGGCGGATCGCGTCGAGCTCTTCCTGCTCCTTGAGCTGGTCGATGCGCTCCTCCAGGCCGTCGTACGCGCGGGAGAGTGCGGTCGCCCTGCGCTTGTTGCGCGTGGTGCAGTCGGAGCGGGTCAGCTTGTGGAGGCGGTCGAGGAGCGGGCCCGCGTCACGTACGTAGCGACGGACCGCGGAGTCCGTCCACTCGCCGGTGCCGTACCCGTGGAAGCGCAGATGAAGCTCGACAAGGCGCGAGACGTCCTTCACAAGATCATTGGAGTACTTGAGCGCCGTCATCCGCTTCTTGGTCATCTTCGCGCCCACCACCTCGTGGTGGTGGAAGGAGACCCGCCCGTCCTTCTCGAAGCGACGCGTCCGCGGCTTGCCGATGTCGTGCAACAGCGCGGCAAGCCGGAGGGTCAGGTCGGGACCGTCCTCCTCCAGCGCCATCGCCTGCTCCAGGACGATCAGCGTGTGGTCGTAGACGTCCTTGTGCCGGTGGTGCTCGTCACGCTCCAGTCGGAGCGCGGGAAGCTCCGGCAGCACATGGTCGGCCAGCCCGGTGTCGACGAGCAGCGTCAGGCCCTCGCGCGGGTGCGTGGACAGGATCAGCTTGTTCAGCTCGTCCCGGACCCGCTCGGCCGAAACGATCTCGATGCGCCCGGCCATGTCCGTCATCGCGGCGATGACCTCGGGGGCCACCTCGAAGTCGAGCTGCGCGGCGAACCGGGCGGCACGCATCATCCGCAGCGGATCGTCGGAGAACGACTCCTCAGGGGTGCCCGGCGTCCGCAGAATACGAGCGGACAGGTCGCCGAGGCCGCCGTACGGGTCGATGAACTCTTTCTCCGGCAGCGCGACGGCCATCGCGTTCACCGTGAAGTCCCGGCGCACGAGATCTTGCTCGATGGAGTCGCCGTAGGACACCTCAGGCTTGCGCGAGGTCCGGTCGTACGCCTCGGAGCGGTACGTCGTGACCTCGATCTGGAACGACTGCTGTACGTCGTCCACGCGGGCGTCCTTCTGCGCGCCCACCGTGCCGAAGGCGATCCCGACCTCCCAGACGGCGTCCGCCCAGGGCCGCACGATCTTCAGTACGTCCTCGGGGCGGGCGTCGGTCGTGAAGTCCAGGTCATTGCCGAGCCGGCCAAGGAGCGCGTCCCGGACCGAGCCGCCGACCAGGGCGAGCGAGAACCCGGCCTCCTGGAAACGGCGGGCGAGGTCGTCGGCGACAGGCGACACCCGCAGCAGTTCACTCACCGCGCGGCGCTGCACCTGACTCAGGGCACTGGGGTTGTCTTCGTTGGCGTTCGGCACAACAGAAAAGGGTACGTGGCCGAGGCACCCGCGGGCTCCTCCATAAAACGTGCACAGGCAGCCCCAATTTCTGGGGGCATCAATACGCGCACATACAGGGCAGTCGGCCCGGTCCGCCGATCTTGTGATGTACTCCGCGGCACTTACCCTCCGCGCACATCGTTACCATGCGTGGACGCACATTCCGACGACCACTGACGACGACGAGGGACGGGCGAGCGCGTGGCCGAGGCGGCAGACTTCCAGGGGATGAGTCCCTCACCTGCCCGCCGGTGGCTCCGGCGCAGCGGAGCACTGCTGGCCGGGGTACCCCTGCTGGCCGGGCTGCTCCAGCTGCCCATCAGCACGTCCGCGGCCGCCGCGGAGAAGACCTCCGTGGCCGAAGCCACCGGGTCCAGCACGGTTGACGTCTCCCTCGACTCGCTCAGCCCCAGCGCCCCCACGGACGGCGACACCCTGACCGTCTCCGGCTCGGTCACCAACAACGGCAAGCAGGCCGTCACGGATGCCCATGTGGGTCTGCGCGTGGGACCGTCCCTGAACACTCGCTCCGCCATCGACACCGCCGCGAAGCGCACCGGGTTCCAGCTGGGCCTCGACCCCTTCGAGGTCGGCGGCAAGTACGTCGTGAAGTTCTCCAAGCTCGCCGCGGGCGTCTCGCAGCACTTCAGCATCTCGGTGCCCGTCAAGGAGCTGAACCTCGGCTCCGACGGGGTCTACCAGCTCGCTGTCTCACTCACGGGCCGTACGGCCGCCCAGCAGTGGGACCAGGTGCTCGGCATCCAGCGGACGTTCCTGCCCTGGCAGCCCGACGAGGCGGGCACGAAGACGAAGACGACCTACCTCTGGCCGCTCATCTCCACGGTCCACCTCACGGCGGAGACCGGCTCGGACGAGGCACAGACGCCCGTCTTCAAGAACGACGACCTGGCCAAGGAGATCTCCCCTGGCGGCCGCCTGGACCAGCTCCTGTCGCTGGGCAGCGACCTCGACGTCACCTGGGTGCTCGACCCGGACCTGCTGGCGTCCGTCGACGCGATGAGGGACAGCTACCGGATCCAGGGCGAGAACGGCACCACCACGGCGGGCAAGAACCAGGCGGTCGCCAAGGCCTGGCTCGACAAGCTGGAGAAGACCGTCCAGGACAAGAAGGTCGTCGCCCTCCCCTTCGCCGACCCCGATCTGGCATCGCTGGCCCACAACGGCAAGGACGTCACCGGTTCCCTGAGCCACCTCAAGGACGCCACCGATGTGGCCTCCAGCACGGTGGAGACGATCCTTCATGTGAAGCCGAGCACAGAGTTCGCCTGGCCCGCTGACGGCGCCGTCGACCCGTCGATCGTCAAGGTGGCCACCTCGGCCGGCGCCGACAAGGTGATCGCCCGCAGCGACAGCCTGCGCGAGACGGGCGGTCTGCCCTACACACCGAGCGCGGCCCGCCCCATCGGCGGCGGAACGACGGCGGTGGTCGCGGACGCCCGGCTGTCGACCGCGTTCCAGGGCGACATGACGAAGGCCGACAACTCCACGCTCGCCGTGCAGGAATTCCTCGCCCAGAGCCTGATGATCAACCTGCAGGAGTCGGAGGAGCAGCGCAGCATCGTGGTCGCCCCGCAGCGGATGCCGTCCGCGAGCCAGGCCCAGACGATGGCGCAGGCGCTCAAGGCCCTCCAGGACGGGAACTGGTCGGAGTCCCAGGGCCTCGCCGCGGCCGCCAAGGCCAAGCCGGACACGGGCGCCACCACAAAGGTGCCCTCCGCGGCCTCGTACCCGTCCTCGCTGCGCAAGCAGGAGCTGCCGCGATCCGCATTCGAGCAGATCCAGGCCACGCAGAACAAGCTCGACAACTTCCAGGTGATCCTCACCGACAAGGCTCGGGTGGTCACCCCGTTCGGTCGGGCCATAGACCGCGGGATGTCCACGTCCTGGCGGGGCCGCGCCTCCGAGGCGGAGACCTTCCGCAAGGGCGTGGAGTCGTATCTCAACGGCCTCACCGGCCTGGTCCGGCTGATCGACAAGTCCGACGCGAAACTGTCCGGGCGCAGCGCCACGATCCCCGTGACCGTGCAGAACAACCTCGTACAGGGCGTCGACCATCTGGTGCTGCGCCTCACCTCGCGCCAGCCCACCCGACTCAAGATCGGCGACGGCCCCTACCAGGAACAGCCGATCCAGGTCGCGGGCGAGCACAGCCAGTCGGTGAAGTTCACCACCTCGGCCGAGGCCAACGGTCCGGTCAAGGTCGTCGCCCAGCTGTACACGGAGGACGGCCAGGCATACGGTCCCGAGGTCACGTTCGAGGTGAAGGTCACCGAGATCACCCCGACGGTCATGCTGGTCATCGGCGGTGGCGTCCTGCTGCTCGTGCTCGCCGGCTTCCGGATGTACACGCAGCGCAAGCGCGCCGCCGCCCGACAGGCCGAGGAAGAGCCGGAGGACGGTCCCGAGGCCGAGGGCGTGAACAAGGACGCGGACGGCACCGTAGACACTGAGAACACCGAAGGCTCCGAGAACGGTCCCGAAGGGGAGTCCGGCGCGGAGCCCGGGGCAGACGACCCGGAGCACCCGAGTGACCCGACACCGGACACCGCACCGGAAAGCACCGACCCGTCCGGCACGGGTGAGAGAGTGGACCGTTGAGCGATGTCGTGGCCGGTGGGCCCGGGGACGATGAGGTGGGGTAACCATGAACGCGCCGTACGACGGTGACCGCGGCCAGGGCGCGGGCGGCTCGGGCTACCCCGAGGGCTACCCGGACCAGGACGCGGGCCACGCCGGCTACCCCGAGGGCCAAGCGCCGGAGCACGGCCAGATGCCGGCCGGTCCCGCCGCGGACATGTACTTCCAGGACGCCTACGACCAGGATCCCTACCGGGCGCAGGACCTCTCCGCCCAGGACCCGGTGGCCGAGGCGCTCTACGACCGTGCCGCGCACCCTCCGCCGCCCCCCGGCGCGTACTACCCGCAGCAGCCGCTCTACGCCCAGCCGCCCACGCCGCAGTACGCCCCCGACCCGCGTGTGTGGGCCCAGACGCCCCCTCCGGAACCGGCCGGCCCGACGCGGCACCTTCCGTACGGCGAGGACGCGCGCACCACCCAGTTCGTGGGCGTCGACGACCTGGTCACCCAGGCCGGCGAGGAGCGCCACGAGCCCGACGCCTTCGCCCATCTCTTCCGCGACCAGCAGCAGGGCGGCGGCCGTCCCCCCGTCGGCCAGCACGCAGTACCGTCGCCGGCACCTGAACCGGCTCCGGCCCCCGCACAGCCCTCGGCGCCCGCACCCGCACCCGCAGCTGCCGCGACGAAGTCGGGCGGACGCGCGTCGGGTCTGCTGAAGTCGAGCGCGGTGATGGCGGCGGGCACGCTGGTGTCCCGCCTCACGGGCTTCGTACGCACCATGGTCATCACGGCCGCTCTCGGCGCCGCGACACTCGGTGACGCCTGGACCGTGGCGTACACACTGCCGACGATGATCTACATCCTCACCGTCGGCGGCGGACTCAACTCGGTCTTCGTGCCCCAGCTGGTGCGCTCCATGAAGGACGACGAGGACGGCGGCGAGGCCTACGCCAACCGCCTGCTGACGCTCGTCATGGTCGCCCTCGGCGTGATCGTCACCGCCGCTGTCTTCATCGCGCCGCTGCTGATCCAGCTGATGTCGGACTCAATCGCGAGCGACCCGGCATCGAACAACGTCGCCGTCTCCTTCGCCCGCTACTGCCTGCCCACGATCTTCTTCATGGGCGTCCACGTGGTGATGGGCCAGATCCTCAACGCCCGCGGGAAGTTCGGCGCGATGATGTGGACTCCGGTCCTCAACAACATCGTCATGATCTTCACCTTCGGGATGTTCCTCTGGGTGTACGGGACCGCCGGGGACTCCGGCATGACGGTGAACAACATCCCGCCGGACGGCATCCGCCTGCTGGGCATCGGTACCCTGCTCGGTCTGGTCGTTCAGGCCCTGGCGATGATCCCGTATCTGCGCGAGACCGGGTTCCGGTTCCGCCCGCGCTTCGACTGGAAGGGCCACGGCCTCGGCAAGGCCGTCAAGCTCGCCAAGTGGACCGTGCTCTTCGTCCTCGCCAACCAGGCGGGTGTCCTCGTCGTCACGCAGCTGGCCACCGCGGCGGGCAAGGCCTCGGGCAGGAGCGGCGCGGGCATCCTGGCCTACTCCAACGCCCAGTTGATCTGGGGCATGCCGCAGGCGATCATCACGGTCTCCGTCATGGCGGCCATGCTCCCGCGGATCTCCCGGGCCGCCCACGACGGCGACCCGGGTGCGGTCCGCGACGACATCTCCCAGGGGCTGCGCACCTCGGCGGTGGCGATCGTCCCGGTCGCCTTCATGTTCGTCGCCCTGGGCATCCCCATGTGCACCCTGCTCTTCGGCTCCAGCAGCGTCGAGGCCGCCCAGTCCATGGGCTACGTGCTCATGGCCTTCGGCCTCGGCCTGATCCCGTTCTCGGTGCAGTACGTGGTCCTGCGTGGCTTCTACGCCTACGAGGACACCCGCACCCCCTTCTACAACACGGTCATCGTGGCCGCCGTCAACGCGGCCGCCTCGGCCGTCTGCTACGTGGTGCTGCCCTCTCAATGGGCGGTCGTCGGTATGGCGGGCGCGTACGGTCTGGCATACGCCGTGGGCGTCGGAGTGGCCTGGCAGCGGCTGCGCAGGCGGCTGGGCGGCGACCTCGACGGCGCCCGCGTGCTGCGTACCTATGCCCGTCTCTGCCTGGCGTCCATCCCGGGCGCCCTGGCAGGCGGCGCGGTCGGCTTCGCCATCACCCGAGCCCTCGGGCACGGGGCTCTCGGATCGATCGCGGCGCTCCTCACCGGATCGATCGCCCTGCTCGGCGTCTTCTACATCGCAGCCCGGAAGATGCGCATCGAAGAACTCAACTCAATGGTCGGAATGGTCCGCGGGCGCCTAGGGCGCTGAGGCGGGGGTACGCGCACAACCATCGTCCGTCGCCGTGTGTCGTGCATAGCGCCGGACTATGGGCACAATTGGTTTCTGCGTCGGACAGCGCGCAACAGATGGGGAGGCAGGGACGACGGTGGCGGAACGGAGCACGGCTGCCGTCGACGTGGCAGACAACAGCGGTGACGAGCCGCTGACCGCCAAGGCGGACCAGTCCACGGCCGACGGGGTGGCCCAGAACCGGGAGCGGGACACGGAGAGCGAAGAGGCACAGGGGAGCGGCGGGACCGAGAGTCCCGGAAAGGCCTCACCGCCCGAGCTGCACAGCGGCCACAAGCTCGCCAGACGCTACCGCCTCGAGGAGTGCGTCACCCGTCTGGACGGTTTCAGTAGTTGGCGTGCGGTGGACGAGAAACTCCGCCGCGCCGTCGGTGTGCACCTGCTGCCCGCCGACCATCCACGGGCCCGCTCGGTACTGGCGGCGGCCCGTTCCTCCGCCCTGCTGGGCGATCCCCGCTTCGTCCAGGTCCTGGACGCGGTCGAGGAGAACGACCTCGTCTACGTGGTGCACGAGTGGCTGCCGGACGCCACGGAGCTGACGGCGCTTCTGGCCTCGGGCCCGCTGGAGGTGCACGAGGCCTACCAGATGGTGAGCCAGGTGTCCCAGGCGATGGCCGCCGCGCACCGCGAGGGCCTCGCGCATCTGCGGCTGACCCCTGGCGCCGTGCTGCGCACCTCGTCCGGCCAGTGGCGCATCCGCGGGCTCGCCGTGAACGCCGCGCTGCGCGGCATCAGTTCCGACACCCCGCAGCGCACCGACACGGAGGCGATCGGCGCACTCCTGTACGCCGCGCTCACCCAGCGCTGGCCCTACAACAACGACGCGTACGGCCTGTCCGGGCTGCCCAAGGGCGTCGGCCTCATCGCCCCCGACCAGGTTCGCGCCGGCGTCCACCGGGGCCTGTCCGAACTCGCCATGCGCGCCCTCGCCAACGACGGCGCGACCGCCTCCCGCCATGAATCCCCGTGCACCACGCCGGAGGAACTGGTGAAGGCGGTCAGCGAGATGCCCCGCATCCGTCCGCCGGAGCCGGTGTTCACCGCCCCGCCGGAGTACCAGCGCACGACGTACCAGCAGGGCTCGTACGGCCGTCCGGCGCCGCGTCCGGGTGTCACCCAGCCCGTGCCCACTCCGCCGCCCCCGCTGCAGAGCCGTACCGGCAAGGCCCTCAAGTGGGCCGTGTCGGCTCTCCTCATCGCCGCGCTGGGCCTGGGCAGTTGGCAGCTCGCGGACGCCCTCATGGACCAGGACAACAAGTCCGACGACACGAAGCAGACGCAGACGACCGACGGCAACGACAAGAACAGCGACAAGACCAAGCCGGCCAAGCAGCTCAAGATCCAGAACGCGCAGGAGTACGTCGCGAGCGGCGAGCCCCAGGCTGCCGGGGACGTCGGCAAGACGTACGACGGCGACAGCAGCACGTACTGGCGCACCAAGAAGTACAACGCCGGTCCGACGCTGGCGCCCTACAAGCCCGGCGTGGGCATCGTCTACGACCTCGGCTCGGCCCAGGAGATCTCAGCCGCGTCGATAGGACTCCGCTATCCCGGGGACCACACGACGATCCACCTGTACGCGACGGACTCGTTGTTGCCCTCGACGTCCGTTGACGGGATGAACGAAATCGGTTCCGTCACCACGAGCGGCACAACCGCGAAGGTGAAGGGCAAGTCCGTGAAGACGCAGTACGTCCTGCTGTGGATCACCGACGTGCCGAAAGCGCCCGCCGACGGTTACAGCAGCGCGGGCTACAAGCAGGCCATCACGGACGTGAAGTTCACCGGCTGACAGGTCGTCGACGCGTCGCTGAAGGGGAGGGGGTCCGATGGCCGATGAAACCGCATACGGCGAAGCAAGCGATCAGGACCTCCTCACCCGCCACGTGGAGGGCGATCCCGACGCCTTCGGTGAGCTTGTGCGGCGCCACCGCGACCGGCTGTGGGCGGTGGCCCTGCGGACGCTGGGAGACCGCGAGGAGGCCGCTGACGCCGTCCAGGACGCGCTCGTCTCCGCCTACCGGGCCGCCCACACCTTCCGCGGTCAGTCGGCCGTCACGACGTGGCTGCACCGCATCACGGTGAACGCCTGCCTGGACCGCGCCCGCAAGGCCGCCTCCAGGAAGACATCTCCCGTCGACGACACCGAACGCCTGGAACAGCTCCTCGAACCGCACGAGTCCGCCGCCGCCCCGGCCGAGCGCAACGATCTGCACCGCGAGCTCCTGCAAGCACTGGACACTCTCCCGGCCGACCAGCGCGCAGCCCTCGTCCTGGTGGACATGCAGGGCTACCCCGTGGCGGAAGCGGCCCGCATCCTCGATGTCCCGACCGGCACGGTGAAGAGCCGCTGTGCACGCGGCAGAGCCAGACTGCTCCCGCTGCTCACCCATCTCCGTACGGAGAACGGGAGCAGCCAGGACGGCAAGAAGTCGGGCGGTGGAAGGAACCGGACGCAGGGGACATCCGTCCCACCGTCAGCGGGACCCCACGATGCGGGTCCACATGATGCAGGGCCAAGCGATTCAGCTGCGGTGAAGGGCGGAGGTGGGCGAGCGTGACATCCACGACGGATACGGACGGGCACCCGGATGTCGCGGAGATCTCCGACCTCACCGAAGGTCTGCTCCCGCCTTCCCGTACCGCGGACGTGCGACAGCATCTCGATGACTGCGTGCTCTGTGCCGACGTGTACGACTCACTCGAGGAGATCCGTGGTCTGCTCGGCACACTGCCGGGCCCTACGCGCATGCCCGACGATGTGGCCGGACGCATCGACGCCGCCCTGGCCGCGGAAGCCCTGTTGACTGCCACCTCACCCGATCACGCATCCGGTGCGGCGGACGACCGCGCGAGTGTTTCACGTGAAACATCGACTGCCGACGTCTCCGTCCTCTCGGACGACTCGGGCTCCGCTTCGTCCGCGGACCGCCCGTCGGGGCATCCTCGCGCGGCCACCGGCCCCGGCCGTGCCCACCGGGTACGCCGTGGGCGCCGCAGGACGGTCGTTCTCGGCACCGTCTTCACGGCTGCCGCTCTGGGACTGGGCGCGATCCTCGTGCAGTCGATGGGCGGCGACAGCAAGGGCCCTGCGACGGTGACGCAGCAGGAGTCCGGCTCGAAGGGCACCTTTTCTGAGGGAAAGCTGGAGAGCCAGGTCGCGGAGCTCCTCGCGAAGAACAAGAGCACGGGCAGCCGCTCCGGCAGCGCGAAGCCCTGGAGCATCGAGTCGAATGGCGCAGGGACCGATTCCGGCGGGGTCGGCACCTTGATCACCCCCAACGTGCACGTCCCTGACTGTGTCCAGCTAGGGACCGGGAACAGCGGAGTCGTCCTCGCTGCCGAGAAGGGCACCTACAAGGAGACGAGTGTCTATCTCGTCGTCCAGCCCGACGCCTCCGACAGCACGAGGGTCACGGCCTACATCGTCGACGACGCCTGCGAGAAGCAGGGCTCGGCGTCCCCCGGAAAGCTGCTGCTGACGCGGTCCTACGCCCGGTCCTGAGCACGTCAGCACCCAAAGGCTTCCTCCCGTGATACTGCATGGCATCTCTGTGCGGTACCGCGCTTCCGTGTGCCCGGACACACCGGGAATTGAAGCCCCTTAGGATCCGTTGGGTGGGGTGAGAGTACTGAGAGAGGCTCCACCAGTACGCAGCAGTCTCCAGAGACGAGGAATCAAGCCGTGAGCGACGTCCGTAACGTGATCATCATCGGCTCCGGGCCCGCCGGCTACACGGCAGCGCTCTACACCGCGCGCGCATCGCTGAAGCCGTTGGTGTTCGAGGGCGCCGTCACCGCAGGCGGTGCGCTGATGAACACCACCGAGGTGGAGAACTTCCCCGGCTTCCAGGACGGCATCATGGGCCCCGAGCTCATGGACAACATGCGCGGACAGGCCGAGCGCTTCGGTGCCGAGCTGGTTCCGGACGACGTCGTCGCCGTCGACCTGTCGGGCGAGATCAAGACCGTCACGGACACCGCGGGCACCGTGCACCGCGCCAAGGCCGTCATCGTCACGACGGGCTCGCAGCACCGCAAGCTCGGCCTGCCCAACGAGGACGCCCTGTCCGGGCGTGGCGTCTCCTGGTGCGCGACCTGTGACGGCTTCTTCTTCAAGGACCAGGACATCGCCGTGATCGGCGGCGGCGACACCGCGATGGAGGAGGCCACCTTCCTCTCGCGCTTCGCCAAGTCCGTGACGATCGTCCACCGCCGGGACAGCCTGCGCGCCTCGAAGGCGATGCAGGAGCGCGCGTTCGCCGACCCGAAGATCAAGTTCGTCTGGGACAGCGAGGTCGCCGAGATCAAGGGCAACCCCAAGCTGGAGGGCCTGACGCTGCGCAACCTGAAGACCGGCGAGCTCTCCGAGCTGCCGGTGACCGGTCTGTTCATCGCGATCGGTCACGACCCTCGCACCGAGCTCTTCAAGGGCCAGCTCGACCTGGACGACGAGGGCTACCTGAAGGTCGAGGCGCCCTCGACCCGGACGAACCTGACCGGCGTCTTCGGCGCCGGTGACGTGGTCGACCACACGTACCGCCAGGCGATCACCGCGGCCGGCACCGGTTGCTCCGCCGCTCTCGACGCCGAGCGCTTCCTCGCCGCCCTCGCGGATGAGGCCGCCGCCGCGGCTGCCACCGTCTGATCCCCCATCCGCCCCACCGCATCAACGAGTTAAGGAGCCCGCCGTGGCCGGCACCCTGAAGAACGTGACCGACGATTCCTTCGAGACCGACGTCCTCAAGAGCGACAAGCCCGTCCTGGTGGACTTCTGGGCTGCCTGGTGCGGCCCGTGCCGCCAGATCGCGCCGTCCCTCGAGGCGATCGCCGCCGAGTACGGCGACAAGATCGAGGTCGTCAAGCTCAACATCGACGAGAACCCGGGCACGGCCGCCAAGTACGGCGTGATGTCGATCCCGACCCTGAACGTCTACCAGGGTGGCGAGGTCGCCAAGACCATCGTCGGTGCGAAGCCGAAGGCCGCGATCGTCCGCGACCTTGAGGACTTCATCGCCGAGTAGTCGGTGACGGCCGCACGCGCGGCGGATGTTTCACGTGAAACACGAATGGGCCAGCCCTTCCGGGTTGGCCCATTCGCTTGATGGGGGCGCAGAGCCCCGCCTACAGGAACAGGGCGTCATGCGGAAGTAGAGCGCCGGCTACAGGGGGCGAAGCGCCGGTTCCTTCTGTACCGCTCCCAGAAGACGGTCCAGGGCCAGCTCGACATCTTCCTTCCAGGAGAGCGTCGTTCGCAGCTCCAGCCTCAGTCGCGGATAGGTGGGGTGCGGCCGGACCGTCTTGAAGCCGACCGCCAGCAGATGGTCGGCGGGCAGCACACAGGCCGGCTGCTTCCACCGTGAGTCCCCGAAGGCCTCGATCGCCTTGAAGCCACGGCGCAACAGATCCTTGGCAACCGTCTGGACCATCACCCGGCCGAGTCCCTGCCCCTGATAACCCGGCATGATGAAAGCGGTCATCAGCTGAACCGCGTCCGGCGACACCGGGCTCGTGGGGAAAGCGGTGGAGCGGGGGACATAAGCGGGAGGCGCGTACAACACGAAGCCCACCGGAACGTCGTCCACATAGACGACACGGCCGCAGGAGCCCCAGTCCAGCAGGACCGCAGAGATCCAGGCTTCCTTCTCCAGTGCGGGCGTGCCCGCCTTCAGCGCGGCCTCACCGCTGACTGGGTCCAGCTCCCAGAAGACACACGCGCGACAGCGCTTGGGAAGGTCCTGAAGGTTGTCCAGCGTGAGCGGAACGAGCCGGCGCCCCATGAAGGATGTTCCTCACTTCCTTCGCCCGCAGCATCACGGGCGGCTGTCAGAGCGCTCCGCTCCCTGAGCAGACTGCCGACGAAGCCGCCGACGGCCCCCAGGCCCAGACCCGCGGTCAGCAGTCCGGTGCGGCTCACGGTTTGCATGGCCCCCGCCTCCCCAATGAAGGTGCTGCCAGGTGGATGCGCCATACCCGATCGCATCGTATCCACGATGCGATTCCATCGATACCGCCAGAAAGCAAAAGAGCGGGCCGTGTTCCGGTACACACCGGACACGGCCCGCTCTGATGGTCGGCCGAGGGGAGACGCTCCGCCCTCGGGCGACTCAGACCTCCGTGTCGTCGGAGTCGTCGTCCAGAAGGCTCCTCTGAAGCACTGGCCCCTCACCCGGGGCGAGGGATCCCAGGATGCGCTCAAGGTCGTCCATCGAGGCGAACTCGACGGTGATCTTGCCCTTCTTCTGCCCCAGGTCGACCTTCACCCGAGTCTCGAAGCGGTCCGAGAGACGCGTCGCCAGATCACTCAGCGCCGGGGAGAGCCGAGCGCCGGCCCGCGGCCCCTTGGAGCGCGGTGCGCTCTGCGGCCGCGATCCCATGAGGGTGACGATCTCCTCGACGGCCCGCACCGAAAGCCCCTCGGCCACGATGCGGTGAGCCAGCCGGTCCTGCTCCTCCGAGTCCTCCACGGAGAGCAGAGCTCGCGCATGCCCCGCGGAAAGGACTCCGGCAGCAACACGACGCTGCACCGCGGGCGAGAGCTTCAGCAGGCGCAGGGTGTTCGAGACCTGCGGGCGCGACCGGCCGATCCGGTCCGCCAACTGGTCGTGCGTGCAGTTGAAGTCCTTGAGCAGCTGGTCGTAGGCGGCCGCCTCTTCCAACGGGTTCAGCTGGGCACGGTGCAGGTTCTCCAGCAGCGCGTCCAGAAGAAGCTTCTCGTCCTCCGTGGCCCGCACGATCGCCGGAATGGCCTCCAGCCCCGCCTCACGGCATGCCCGGAAGCGCCGCTCGCCCATGATGAGCTCGTACCGCGTCGGCCCCACCTGACGCACCACGACGGGCTGGAGAAGCCCGACCTCCTTGATGGAGGTGACCAGCTCAGCCAGAGCGTCCTCGTCGAAGACCTCACGAGGCTGACGCGGGTTCGGGGTGATGAAGTCGAGCGGCAGCTCGGCGAAGTGAGCACCGACGGGCGCCGGGGGCGCCTCCAGAGCTCCGTTGTACGACGGCTCCTCCGTTTCATGTGAAACAGGCGGCAGCATGGCCACCTTCGCCGCCGCCACCCCGCGCTCGGCGGTAAGCACCGGTAGAGCCGTCGGCGAGGTGGACGCTCCACCCCCCGAGGAAGCCGCCTTCTCCCCTGTCGGAGCCGCAGGGATCAGTGCGCCGAGGCCTCGCCCCAGCCCCCGTCGTCGCTCGCTCACTGGATCCCCTCCACCATGTTCTGATCATTCTGTGCGCCCACGTGGGCGTGTTGTTCGTCGTACGCCACTCCGACTCCGCGGAGGGCGATTTCCCGTGCGGCCTCAAGATACGAGAGAGCACCGCTCGAACCCGGATCGTAAGTCAGAACCGTCTGCCCATAGCTCGGAGCCTCGGAGATACGGACCGAGCGCGGAATGCTCGTCCGCAGCACCTCTTCGCCGAAGTGACTGCGCACCTCGTCCGCGACCTGCGACGCGAGGCGCGTCCGGCCGTCGTACATGGTGAGCAGGATCGTCGAGACATGGAGGTCGGGGTTGAGATGCCCCCGCACCAGGTCGACATTGCGCAGAAGCTGTCCCAGACCTTCCAGCGCGTAGTACTCGCACTGGATGGGGATGAGCACCTCCGCACCGGCGACCAACGCGTTGACCGTGAGGAGGCCGAGCGATGGCGGGCAGTCGATGAGGATGTAGTCCAGCGGCTGCTCGTATGCCTGGATCGCTCGTTCCAGCCGGCTTTCCCGCGCCACCAGGGACACCAGCTCGATCTCCGCACCGGCGAGATCGATCGTGGCGGGAGCGCAGAAGAGTCCCTCGACATCAGGGACCGGCTGAACGACTTCGGAGAGCGGCTTGCTGTCGATCAGCACGTCGTAGATGGATGGAACTTCGGCGTGATGGTCGATACCCAGCGCCGTGGAGGCATTGCCCTGAGGGTCGAGGTCGATCACCAGGACCCGGCCACCGTGCAGCGCCAGTGAGGCAGCCAGGTTGACCGTGGTCGTGGTCTTACCCACCCCACCCTTCTGGTTGGCGACCACCATGACGCGGGTCTGTGCGGGCCGTGGCAGGCCCTCACCGGCGCGACCTAGCGCCTCGACCGCCAGTTGGGCAGCACGACCGATGGGAGTGTCGTCCATCGGGGGTGGTGTTTCACGTGAAACATCCTCCCCCATCGACTCGGTACGGGGACCGGGGACCGGATCGGTCATCGGTCCCGCGATGTTGGCGTCGGACCGCAAGGATTCACTCTCCTCGACTTCAGGCTCGCAATGAACAGAGCCTCCCATGTCTTCGGGGTCGTGAACCAGCGAGGCCCGTTGTTCTGTGGAGAAATCCACCTCTGTGGACAACTCCGCACCCTCTCCGAGTGAACCGAGAGGCCTCCGGTCGCGGGGTTCGGCCGCGGCGCGTCCGCGACTGATGATGCCGTGCAGCAATGAGCGACGTTTCACGTGAAACACGATGCATAGCGGTCCCGCCCATTACGGCGCGACACTCCGACATGCGTAGGTTTGGCAGCTTGTGTGGAGTACGGCTCGTCGTCAGGACGGATCAGCGGGAGTGACGAAAAACTCCCGGCTCCGTCCTGCGGAGCCGGGAGTACACGATTTATCTCACACTCAGGATCAGCGGCGGCGGCGCGCACGTCCCGTCCGGGCCGCCTTGGCCCGCTTCGCCGCGAAGCGCACCCCTCCGGGGCTCTCCCCGACCTCAACCCGCACCACGGTCGACAGCGGGTCCACCACGCCCTCACCGACGTGCAGGATGGACGTCTCCACGGCTCCGAGCTTGCTCAGAGCCGTGGCGGCGGCCTTCAGCTCCTCCTCGGCGGTGTCGCCCTTGAGCGCGAGCATCTCGCCGTACGGGCGAAGCAGTGGGATGCCCCACGTCGCCAGCCGGTCGAGGGGAGCGACCGCCCTGGCCGTCACCACATGGACCGGCTGCAGCTTCCCCATGACCTCCTCGGCGCGGCCGCGCACGACGGTGACATGGTCGAGACCGAGCAGCTCAACGACCTCGGTGAGGAAGTTGGTCCGACGCAGCAACGGCTCCAGCAGTGTGATCTTCAGGTCCTCCCGGACCAGGGCCAGCGGAATACCGGGCAGCCCGGCGCCGGAGCCGACGTCGCACACGGTCACGCCCTCGGGCACGACCTCGGAGAGCACGGCGCAGTTCAGCAGGTGCCTCTCCCACAGCCGGGGCACTTCACGGGGGCCGATCAGCCCGCGCTGCACTCCCGTCTCGGCCAGCAGTTCCGCGTACCGGACCGCGTCCGCGAAGCGATCGCCGAATACCTCGCGCGCCTGCTCGGGCGCAGGGGGAAGCTCCGCTGCCTCCGTCACGGGGGACCGTCCTTCCGTACCGCATAAGCGCACTGAGCGCTGACTTCCAGGACTATCAGGGACTACAGCTGCCGGGGACCACAGCTGTCCGGGAACTACCACAGCTACTGGTGACTACCAGCTGTCTGGGACTACAGGCTGACAAACTTCGGCCCCGCCTGCGCAACAGACGGGGCCGGAGGAACGTACGTACCGATCAGGCGGGAAGCACGACGACGAAGCGCTGCGGCTCCTCGCCCTCGGACTCGCTGCGCAGGCCTGCGGCCTTGACCGCGTCGTGGACCACCTTGCGCTCGAAGGGCGTCATCGGCTTCATCTTCACGGGCTCGCCGGAGCTCTTGACCTCGGCCGCGGCCTTGGCGCCCAGCTCCGAGAGCTCCTCGCGCTTCTTGGCGCGGTAGCCCGCGATGTCCAGCATCAGCCGGCTGCGGTCCCCGGTCTCCCGGTGCACGGCCAGGCGGGTGAGCTCCTGAAGGGCCTCCAGCACCTCGCCGTCCCGGCCGACCAGCTTCTGCAGATCGCGGCTGCCGGCGTCGCTGACGATCGAGACAGCCGCGCGGTCGGCCTCGACGTCCATGTCGATGTCGCCGTCGAGATCGGCGATGTCCAGCAGACCCTCGAGGTAGTCCGCCGCGATCTCGCCTTCCTGCTCAAGGCGGGTCAGGGTGTCGCCCTCAGCGGCGGCGGAGGTGGTGCCTTCCGTCACGGGATGGACTCCTTCTTACTTCTTGGACGGGGACTTGGGCCGCTGCGGACCCTTGCGCTGTCCGGACTGGGCTTTGCTGCGGGTACCGGTGCCAGGCTTGTTGCCGCCGCTCGCCTGCTTGGGAGCGGGCTTGGCGTCCTCCGGCTTGTCGTCCTCCGGCTTCTGGTCCTCCGGCTCGTCGGACTTGCTCAGCGAGGTCTTCGACTCGGACTCGCCCGCCGCCTTCGCCGTGCCCGACTGGCGCTGGGACTTCGACTGCCGCTTCGGCTGCTGACGCTTGGGAGCGGCGCCGCCGGTGGTCGGGGTGCCGTCCTCGGTCTCGACGAGGGTCGTGCTCTCGCCCTTCACCACGGTGCCGTCGGTCTGGGCCGCCAGGCCCGCCTTGGTCAGCGTGTTGATGAACTTGCGCTCGAACTCGTTGCGGTCGCGGCCCTTGGAGACGATCGCCTTGACGATGTTCTTCTCGCGGCGGCTGCGGGTCTTGCCGTGGTGCGTGACGTGCTTCTGCAGGCGCTCCAGGAACGCGGCCTGGGCCTTGCTGCCCGGAGTCGGGTTGTTGCGGATCACGTACATCTGCTGGCCCATGGTCCACACGTTGGTGGTCAGCCAGTAGACGAGGACACCGACCGGGAAGTTGATGCCGAAGACGGCGAACATGACCGGGAAGACGTACATCAGCATCTTCTGCTGCTGCATGAAGGGCGTCTTCACCGTGGTGTCGACGTTCTTCGTCATCAGCTGACGCTGCGTGTAGAACTGCGAGAAGCACATCAGAACGATCATGACCGCGGTCACGACACGGACGTCCAGCAGCGTGGCGCCCAGCGCCTCGACCTTGGCCGAGCTGTCCATGAACTTCGCGGCCAGCGGGGCGCCGAAGATGTGCGCCTGACGCGCGCTGGCGAGCAGTTGATCGTCGATGACGCCGATCGTCTTGCCGGTCGCGATGCCGTTGAGCACGTGGTACAGGGCGAAGAAGAACGGCGACTGCGCCAGGATGGGAAGGCACGAGGAGAGCGGGTTGGTACCCGTCTCCTTGTACAGCTTCATCATCTCTTCGGACTGGCGCTGCTTGTCGTTCTTGTAGCGCTCCTGGATCTTCTTCATCTCGGGCTGCAGCGTCTGCATCGCCCGAGTCGACTTGATCTGCTTCACAAAGAGCGGGATGAGGCAGATACGGATCAGGATCACCAGGGACACGATGGACAAGCCCCAGGCCCAGCCCGTGTCGGGACCGAAGATCTTCCCGTACACGGCATGGAACTGGACGATGACCCAGGAAACGGGTGTCGTGATGAAGCTGAACAGACTGGCAATCGTGTCCACTAATCAGGCTCCTTGAGCATGGGACGGGGTCTCGGCGGCCGGGCTCGAGGGATGGTCGGACATACCGTGCCCTTCGATGGCCGGTTCGGCGGCGGAGTTCCCGCCCTTGCGTGCACGCCAGGCGTTACGCAGCATTTCGTGCCACCGCGGACGCTTGCGCGGCGGGACATGGTCCACACCGCCCAGCGACCACGGATTGCACCGGAGGATGCGCCAGGCGGTGAGTGCCGTTCCCTTGATCGCACCGTGCCGGTCGATGGCCTGGTAGCCGTAGTGGGAACACGACGGGTAGTACTTGCACACCGGCCCGAGCAGCGGGCTGATCGTCCACTGGTACAGCTTGATAAGAGCCAGCAGCGGGTACTTCATCGCGCGCCCCCTCCCAGCAACCGCTCAAGGGCGGCATCCAGGTCTCGGGCCAGCTGTTCATGGTCGGCGTCGCCCGCACCGGGCAGCGCTCGTACGACTACCAGGCTACCGGGGGGCAACAGGGCGACTCGGTCACGCATCAGATGGCGAAGCCTGCGCTTCACCTTGTTGCGCACGACCGCTCCGCCCACGGCTTTGCTCACGACGAAACCCGCACGCGTCGGGGGAGCGCTCTCCCCAGGCGCGTGCGGGTCCGTTGCACCGCTACGAAGGTGGACGACGAGGAGCGGGCGTCCGGCCCGGCGTCCTCGGCGTACCGCGGTCGCGAAGTCCTCGCGCCGCCTCAGCCGATGCTCGGTAGGCAGCACGTCATGACCTGTAAGTGATCAGGCGGACAGGCTCGCGCGACCCTTGCCACGGCGGTTCGCGAGAATCGCGCGGCCGGCACGGGTACGCATCCGCAGGCGGAAGCCGTGGGTCTTGGCGCGACGACGGTTGTTCGGCTGGAAGGTGCGCTTGCTCACTCGGGGGCTCCAGAAAGAATCGGTGGTGGCGGGGTGCCGCCTTGGCTGTCACCGTGCGCCCACGAGTAGCTCGTAATTACGCCCGAGTGCACCGCTTCCCGATCACTTGACGTGACCTGTGCCCATCGGAGGCAGGCGGCAGCAGCCATCGACAACTCGACCTGGTCACGGTACGCGGGGCTACGCCATCCGGTCAAACCAGCCTCTCGCACGAGACACTATCCACAGGCTGGGGACAACAACTTGAACCGCAGCGGTCGCTCTGACTACCGTGGCTGAACTCCGATTCGTTCCCTTCCCACCGCCCCAGCGGTTTTGTTCCCCCCGCCCCACCCGACTGACTTCCCAACCTGTTCCCAGAACCACACGTTCGTGGGACCCGTGAGAGAGCGTGCCCTGTGGCCGACGTACCTGCCGATCTTGCCGCAGTGTGGCCACGAGTACTGGAACAACTCCTCGGTGAAGGCCGCGGTCAGGGTGTCGAGGTGAAGGACGAGCACTGGATCAAGCGCTGCCAGCCGCTGGCCCTGGTCGCGGACACCGCCCTGCTCGCCGTCCCGAACGAGTTCGCGAAGGGCGTACTGGAAGGACGCCTCGCGCCGATCGTCAGCGAGACCCTGAGCCGTGAGTGCGGCCGCCCGATCCGCATCGCGATCACCGTCGACGACTCCGCCGGGGAACCGCCTGCCCCCGCGCCCGCCCCTTCCCGGTACGAGGAGCCCGAGCTCCCCTCGGGCTCCGGTCAGGGCCGCGACACGTACGACAGCGGTCCGGGCCAGGGTCGCGACGCGTACGACGGCCAGGGCGGCGAAGAGCGGAACCCCTACGGCGGCCAGGGCCGCGACGAGCGGAACGGCTACGAATCCCCGAACCGCGACGAACGCAACAGCTACGAATCCCCGAACCGCGACGATCGCGGCGGCTACGACCCACAGCGCCGCGACGGCTACGAGGGGTACGGCCGCCACCGCGCCGACGACCACCGGGGCGGCCGCTCCGACCAGCTCCCCGGTGCCCCCGGCGACCAGCTGCCGTCCGGCCGTCCGGACCAGCTCCCGACCGCCCGCCCCGCCTACCCGGACTACCAGCGCCCCGAGCCGGGCGCCTGGCCGCGGCACTCCCAGGACGACTACGGCTGGCAGCAGCAGCGCCTCGGCTTCCCCGAGCGTGACCCGTACGCCTCGCCCTCGCAGGACTACCGGCCGCAGTCGATGGAGCGCCCGCCCTACGAGCAGCAGCGCCAGGACTACGACCAGCCACGCTCCGACTACGACCAGCGCCCCGACCGCCGCGACCTTCAGGAGCCGTCCTCGGGCGGCGGCATGCACCGCGGCGGCCCCCCGCAGTCCTCCGTCGGCGGCTCGCCCGGCCCACTGGCCGCGAAGCCCGCGCCGGCATCCGGTCCGGGCGAGCCCACCGCGCGCCTCAACCCGAAGTACCTCTTCGACACCTTCGTCATCGGCGCCTCCAACCGCTTCGCGCACGCCGCCGCGGTCGCCGTCGCCGAGGCACCGGCGAAGGCGTACAACCCTCTCTTCATCTACGGGGAGTCGGGGCTCGGCAAGACGCACCTGCTGCACGCGATCGGGCACTACGCGCGGAGCCTCTACCCGGGCACGCGCGTGCGGTACGTGAGCTCCGAGGAGTTCACCAACGAGTTCATCAACTCCATCCGCGACGGCAAGGGCGACAGCTTCCGCAAGCGGTACCGGGAGATGGACATCCTGCTGGTCGACGACATCCAGTTCCTCGCGGACAAGGAGTCGACGCAGGAGGAGTTCTTCCACACCTTCAACACGCTCCACAACGCGAACAAGCAGATCGTGCTGTCCTCCGACCGGCCGCCCAAGCAGCTGGTGACCCTGGAGGACAGGCTGCGCAACCGTTTCGAGTGGGGTCTGATCACGGACGTCCAGCCGCCCGAGCTGGAGACCCGTATCGCCATCCTTCGTAAGAAGGCGGTGCAGGAGCAGCTCAACGCCCCGCCGGAGGTGCTGGAGTTCATCGCGTCCCGGATCTCGCGCAACATCCGCGAGCTGGAGGGCGCGCTGATCCGGGTGACGGCGTTCGCGTCGCTCAACCGGCAGCCGGTGGACCTCGGTCTGACGGAGATCGTCCTCAAGGACCTGATCCCCGGCGGCGAGGACTCGTCCCCGGAGATCACCGCGCCGGCCATCATGGCGGCCACCGCCGACTACTTCGGCCTCACGGTGGACGACCTGTGCGGATCCTCGCGCAGCCGCGTCCTGGTGACGGCGCGCCAGATCGCCATGTACCTGTGCCGCGAGCTCACGGACCTCTCGCTGCCGAAGATCGGCGCGCAGTTCGGCGGCCGCGACCACACGACCGTCATGCACGCCGACCGCAAGATCCGCGCGCTGATGGCCGAACGCCGCTCCATCTACAACCAGGTCACCGAGCTCACCAACCGCATCAAGAACGGCTGACAGAGCCGGCTGCGGAGCCGAGACAGAGCCGCCGCCAGAGCCAGTCGTACGTCGCTGAAGGCGCCCCGGGACACCTTCCCGAGGGCGCCTTTCGCTGCTCCCGAACCCGTGCCGAACCCGTGCCCGTACCCGTCCCGAGGGCGCCTTTCGCCGTTCTCGGACGCGTACCGAGGGCTTCCCGCCTCTCGTGACCGCTACCGGAACGACACCCACTGTTCGAATACGAGCACGGTTACGGCCACTCTCCACAGATTCGGTGACTTTCTGACGTCCACACCCTGGGGACTGGAAAGTTGTCCCGATCGTGTCCACAGGGGGCACTGTTGAAAGACCATCAGACCAGGTCAACCCCCTGTGGATTCGTGGACGAAGACTCTCCACAGACTGTGGACGAAGAAAAGATCCACAGGGTGTGCACGGAGTTGTCCACCGGCAACCCACAGGCCGGCGTCAGTTGTCCCCAGTGATCCCCAGCTTCTCCACACCCCTGTCCACTGTTCGGCAACGCGACGC
Source organism: Streptomyces sp. NBC_00775 (assembly GCF_036347135.1). Classification (NCBI taxonomy): domain Bacteria; kingdom Bacillati; phylum Actinomycetota; class Actinomycetes; order Kitasatosporales; family Streptomycetaceae; genus Streptomyces; species Streptomyces sp. NBC_00775. The sequence goes on along the minus strand of NZ_CP108938.1, from coordinate 5,449,338 downwards.
GCCCTCTCACCGTGTCGAGTGAAAGGCGTCACACCAAGGTGTCCGGTTGGCCTGTGGGGAACGCGGGTAAAGCTGGGGACGGCGCTGGGGAGAAGTCGCCCCGGGCTGTGCATCGAGTGTGCAGAACTTTTCGTCGTCCACAGATACCCGGGGTTGTCCACCGCCTCCGCCCACAGGGTCAGTGGACAAAAAATCCCTGTTGACCTGCGAAAACGCGGTTATCCACGGTATCCACAGGCCCTACTACTAAGACCAACTAGAGAGAGCCTGGGAATCGCTTCGAAGACGGGGCTGTGCACAACTCGAGCTCGGAGGCTCCAGTGCCGCTCGGCACGACTTGACCCCGAGGGGCACCGACTGTCAGTGCGGTGCGTCAGACTGGTCCCCGGTGTCCTTCCCGCCACAGGGCTGAACGACACCGAGTCAGACGACGAAGGCCAGCAGGGCGAGAGCGCCGGCAACAGACGGAGGCGGCAACGGTGAAGATCCGGGTGGAACGCGACGTACTCGCGGAGGCAGTGGCCTGGGCGGCACGCAGCCTCCCGGCCCGTCCGCCGGCGCCTGTGCTCGCCGGCCTGCTTCTGAAGGCCGAGGAGGGTGCCCTGAGCCTCTCCAGCTTCGACTACGAGGTCTCGGCACGAGTCTCCGTGGACGCAGAGGTCGACGAAGAGGGCACGGTCCTCGTCTCCGGCCGCCTCCTCGCGGACATCTGCCGCGCCCTTCCCAACCGGCCGGTGGAGATTTCCACAGACGGTGTACGAGCGACCGTGGTCTGCGGCTCCTCGCGATTCACACTCCACACCCTGCCTGTGGAGGAATACCCGGCGCTGCCGCAGATGCCGTCGGCGACGGGCACCGTCCCCGGTGAGGTCTTCGCCTCGGCCGCCGCCCAGGTGGCCATCGCGGCGGGGCGTGACGACACGCTCCCCGTCCTGACCGGCGTGCGCATCGAGATCGAGGGCGACACGGTCACCCTCGCCTCCACCGACCGCTACCGCTTCGCGGTCCGTGAGTTCCTGTGGAAGCCGGAGAACCCCGACGCGTCCGCGGTGGCCCTGGTGCCCGCCAAGACGCTCCTGGACACCGCCAAGGCCCTCACGAGCGGCGACAGCGTGATCCTGGCGCTGTCCGGCTCCGGCGCGGGCGAGGGCCTGATCGGTTTCGAGGGCGCTGGGCGGCGTACGACCACCCGTCTGCTCGAAGGCGACCTCCCGAAGTACCGCACGCTGTTCCCGACGGAGTTCAACTCCATCGCCGTGATCGAGACCGCCCCCTTCGTGGAGGCCGTCAAGCGCGTGGCCCTGGTCGCCGAGCGGAACACCCCGGTGCGGCTCAGCTTCGAGCAGGGCGTGCTGATCCTGGAGGCCGGTTCCAGCGACGACGCACAGGCTGTGGAAAGGGTTGACGCCCACCTGGAGGGCGACGACATCTCGATCGCCTTCAACCCGACGTTCCTGCTCGACGGCCTGAGCGCCATCGACTCGCCGGTGGCCCAGCTCTCCTTCACGACGTCCACGAAGCCCGCGCTGCTGAGCGGCAAGCCCGCCATGGACGCCGAGGCGGACGAGGCCTACAAGTACCTGATCATGCCGGTGCGTCTGTCGGGCTGAGCTCCCGAGCCCGCCGGTCCGCAGGGCCCGGCGGGCGAATCCGCAGGTGGGGTGTACGTCTGAGCGGCTATGCCCACAGGTGTGCGTGAGCGTCCGGGTTTAGGCTCAGTCACAGGTACGAGAGTGCCCTCACGCCACGTCGCAACCCCTAAGGAACAACTGATGGAGCTCGGTCTCGTCGGCCTCGGCAAGATGGGCGGCAACATGCGCGAGCGGATCCGCCGCGCAGGCCACACCGTCATCGGATACGACCGCAACCCGGACGTCGCCGATGTCCACAGCCTGGAAGAGCTTGTGGGCAAGCTCAAGGGCCCGCGCGTGGTGTGGGTCATGGTCCCGGCCGGTGCCGCGACCCAGTCCACCGTCGACGAGCTGGCCGCCCTGCTGGAGCCGGGCGACGTCGTCGTGGACGGCGGCAATTCGCGCTGGACGGACGACCAGAAGCACGCCGTCGAGCTGGGCATCAAGGGGATCGGGTTCGTCGACTGCGGCGTCTCCGGCGGCGTCTGGGGCCTGGAGAACGGCTATGCGCTGATGTACGGCGGCGACGCGGAGAACATCGCGAAGGTCCAGCCGGTCTTCGACGCGCTCAAGCCCGAGGGCGACTTCGGCTCGGTGCACGCCGGCAAGGTCGGCGCGGGCCACTTCTCGAAGATGGTCCACAACGGCATCGAGTACGCGATGATGCAGGCGTATGCGGAGGGCTGGGAGCTCCTTGAGAAGGTCGACTCCGTCACGGACGTGCGCGAGGTCTTCCGCTCCTGGCAGGAGGGCACGGTCATCCGTTCCTGGCTGCTCGACCTCGCCGTCAACGCGCTGGACGAGGACGAGCACCTGGAGAAGCTCAAGGGTTTCGCACAGGACTCCGGCGAGGGCCGCTGGACTGTGGAAGCCGCCATCGACCACTCGGTGCCGCTGCCCGCGATCACCGCGTCGCTCTTCGCGCGCTTCGCCTCGCGGCAGGACGACTCGCCACAGATGAAGATGATCGCGGCGCTGCGCAACCAGTTCGGCGGCCACGCGGTCGAGAAGGCCTGATCCGCGCCCCGGGTTCTCCACACCCGGGGTGACCCGGTTGTCCACAGCCGGGGAAAAACCTGACGGCCGGGCCAGCCCCGGTCATCGGGGAAGGAACCGCCGCCCGGGGCCGACCCGGACGGCGGGGAGAACCCGAAACACCACGCTGGGGGAGGTCGGCGAACGACCATGCACGTCACGCATCTGTCGCTGGCCGACTTCCGCTCGTACGCCCGGGTCGAGGTCCCGCTCGACCCGGGCGTCACCGCGTTCGTGGGCCCCAACGGACAGGGCAAGACGAACCTGGTCGAGGCGGTCGGCTATCTCGCCACCCTCGGCAGTCACCGCGTCTCCTCCGACGCGCCTCTCGTACGGATGGGCGCCGACCGCGCGATCATCCGGGCCAATGTCCGCCAGGGCGAGCGTCAGCAGCTCATCGAGCTGGAGCTGAACCCGGGCAAGGCCAACCGCGCCCGCATCAACAGGTCCTCGCAGGTCAGACCCCGTGACGTACTCGGCATCGTACGAACGGTGCTGTTCGCGCCCGAGGACCTCGCCCTGGTCAAGGGCGACCCCGGCGAGCGGCGCCGTTTCCTCGACGAGCTGATCACGGCCCGCTCCCCGCGGATGGCGGGCGTCCGCTCCGACTACGACCGGGTCCTCAAGCAGCGCAACACCTTGCTGAAGTCGGCCGCACTGGCCCGGCGGCACGGCGGACGCACGATGGACCTGTCCACGCTCGACGTGTGGGACCAGCACCTCGCGCGCGTGGGCGGCGAGCTGCTCGCCCAGCGGCTCGACCTGGTCTCCGCGATCCAGCCGCTGGCGGACAAGGCGTACGAGCAGCTGGCGCCCGGCGGCGGGCCCGTCACCCTGGAGTACAAGCCGTCCGCGCCCGGCGAGGCACACACCCGCGAGGACCTGTACGGGCAGCTGATGGCGGCGCTCGCCGAGGTCCGCAAGCAGGAGATCGAGCGGGGCGTGACTCTAGTAGGACCCCATCGAGACGATTTGCTTCTCAAACTCGGTCAGCTGCCCGCCAAGGGATACGCCTCCCACGGCGAGTCCTGGTCCTACGCACTGGCGCTGCGCCTGGCCTCGTACGACCTGCTGAGGGCCGAGGGCAATGAGCCGGTGCTGGTTTTGGACGACGTGTTCGCGGAGCTGGACACGCGCAGGAGGGAACGCCTCGCGGAACTCGTCGCCTCGGGCGAGCAGGTGCTGGTGACCGCCGCGGTCGACGACGACGTACCGGGCGTACTGGCGGGGACGCGGTACGTCGTGTCCGAGGGGACGGTGGAGCGCGTATGACGGAGAACACACCGGAAAAGAACGTTCCCGGAGGCGCACCCGGCGAAGCGCCCGGGAAGTCGGGCGAAGCGGCCAAGAAGAAGACTCCCGAGCCCTCCGGCGTCGACCTCGCGCGCGTGGCCCTGCGTGCCGCGAAGGAGCAGGCACGCGCGCGTGGGGACGCGGCGCAGCAGAAGAAGCAGGCGCGGCGCGGCGGGGGCCTGCGTTCCGGCGCGCGCGCCGACGGGCGCGACCCCATGGCGCTCGGCGCCGCCATCAACCGGCTGCTGACCGAGCGCGGCTGGGAGACCCCGGCCGCGGTGGGCGGTGTGATGGGCCGTTGGCCGCAGATCGTCGGCGATGACCTGGCCAAGCACTGTGTTCCGCTGCGGTACGACGACGATCCGGCCGAGCGGGTGCTGACGGTGCAGTGCGATTCGACCGCCTGGGCGACCCAGTTGCGCCTGCTCGCCCCGCAGTTGGTCGCGCGGCTGAACCAGGATCTCGGGCACGGCACGGTGCGGCTGATCAAGGTGCAGGGCCCTGGGGGTCCCCCGCGCCGCTTCGGGCCCCTGCGCGCCCCTGGGAGCACGGGTCCCGGCGACACCTATGGGTGAGCCGGGTCACATCGAGGGCCGCTGTGCGGGAGTGCGCGCGGTGGCGAACGCCGACCTGACTCCGCAGTAGCCAAGGGTTGACACCCGGAAGCGCTGAGTGCCGCTGTAAGCCTCTTTGAGCCCGGGTCCGCATATGGGGAGTCGGGTGAGACCGGTTCAGGGCGGCACATGCGGACTCAGGTACCGGCAAACCCCCATCACTGTCGGCGCTACCGGTAGACTGGAAGCTAATCCCGCCCCACTTGTGGGACGCACCGAGCAACGCTGACAAAGGCTTACCAACGCAACACGCCGCAGCCGCTCCGGCCACCCGCCGGGAGCTTGGCTTGTGCTGTGCCAGAAAGGGCGCTTCGTGGCCGATTCCGGCAACCCCAACGAGAACATCCCGTCCACCGACGCAGGCGCCAACGGCGAGGTCACAGCCTCGTACGACGCCAGCGCCATCACCGTCCTCGAGGGTCTGGACGCGGTCCGCAAGCGACCCGGCATGTACATCGGCTCGACCGGTGAGCGCGGTCTGCACCACCTCGTGCAGGAGGTCGTCGACAACTCGGTCGACGAGGCGCTGGCCGGCCACGCGGACACGATCGACGTCACGATCCTCCCCGACGGCGGCGTGCGCGTCATCGACAACGGCCGCGGCATCCCGGTGGGCATCGTCCCCTCCGAGAACAAGCCGGCCGTCGAGGTCGTGCTGACGGTCCTGCACGCGGGCGGCAAGTTCGGCGGCGGCGGCTACGCGGTCTCCGGCGGTCTGCACGGCGTGGGCGTCTCCGTCGTGAACGCGCTGTCCAGCAGGGTCGCCGTCGAGGTCAGGACCGACGGCTACCGCTGGACGCAGGACTACAAGCTGGGCGTCCCGACGGCCCCGCTCGCCCAGCACGAGGCCACGGACGAGACCGGTACCTCGGTCACCTTCTGGGCCGACCCGGACATCTTCGAGACCACCGAGTACTCCTTCGAGACGCTCTCGCGGCGCTTCCAGGAGATGGCGTTCCTCAACAAGGGTTTGACGATCAAACTCACTGACGAGCGCGAGGTGGCGAAGGCCACGGCCGGTGCGGACGAGGCGGGTGCGGACGAGAAGGACGAGGTCCGGTCCGTCACGTACCACTACGAGGGCGGCATCGTCGACTACGTGACGTACCTCAACTCCCGCAAGGGAGACGTGGTGCACCCCACCGTCATCGACCTCGAGGCCGAGGACAAGGACAAGAGCCTGTCCCTCGAAGTCGCGATGCAGTGGAACAGCGGCTACAGCGAGGGCGTGTACTCCTTCGCCAACATCATCCACACCCACGAGGGCGGTACGCACGAGGAGGGCTTCCGTGCGGCGCTGACCTCGCTGATCAACAAGTACGCGCGCGACAAGAAGCTGCTGCGTGAAAAGGACGACAACCTCACCGGTGACGACATCCGTGAGGGTCTGACCGCGATCATCTCGGTGAAGTTGAGCGAGCCGCAGTTCGAGGGCCAGACCAAGACCAAGCTGGGCAACACGGAGGCGAAGACCTTCGTCCAGAAGGCCGTCTACGAGCACCTCAACGACTGGCTGGACCGCAATCCGAACGAGGCCGCGGACATCATCCGCAAGTCCATCCAGGCGGCCACCGCGCGCGTGGCGGCCCGCAAGGCCCGCGACCTCACCCGTCGCAAGGGTCTGCTGGAGACGGCGTCGCTGCCGGGCAAGCTCTCCGACTGCCAGTCGAACGACCCCACCAAGTGCGAGATCTTCATCGTCGAGGGTGACTCCGCCGGCGGCTCGGCCAAGTCCGGCCGTAACCCCCAGTACCAGGCGATCCTCCCGATCCGAGGAAAGATCCTCAACGTCGAGAAGGCGCGGATCGACAAGATCCTGCAGAACCAGGAGATCCAGGCGCTGATCTCGGCCTTCGGCACCGGAGTCCACGAGGACTTCGACATCGAGAAGCTCCGCTATCACAAGATCATCCTGATGGCGGACGCCGACGTCGACGGCCAGCACATCAACACCCTGCTGCTGACCTTCCTGTTCCGCTTCATGCGGCCGCTGGTCGAGGCCGGACACGTGTTCCTGTCGCGTCCCCCGCTGTACAAGATCAAGTGGGGCCGGGACGACTTCGAGTACGCGTACTCGGACCGCGAGCGCGACGCGCTGATCGAGCTGGGCAAGCAGGCCGGCAAGCGCATCCGCGACGACTCGGTCCAGCGATTCAAGGGCCTCGGTGAGATGAACGCCGAGGAGCTCCGCATCACGACGATGGACCAGGAGCACCGCGTCCTCGGCCAGGTCACGCTCGACGACGCCGCCCAGGCCGACGACCTGTTCTCGGTCCTCATGGGTGAGGACGTCGAGGCCCGCCGCGCGTTCATCCAGCGCAACGCCAAGGACGTCCGCTTCCTCGACATCTGAGTCGGTCTCAGCTGACCGCAGCAGAAAGGATCTTCACCAGCAATGGCCGACGAGAACACTCCCAGCACGCCTGAAGAAGGCGGCGAGATCACCCTGCGCGTCGAGCCCGTCGGGCTCGAGACGGAGATGCAGCGCTCGTACCTCGACTACGCGATGTCCGTCATCGTGTCGCGTGCGCTGCCCGACGTACGGGACGGTCTCAAGCCCGTCCACCGCCGCGTCCTGTACGCCATGTACGACGGCGGCTACCGGCCCGAGAAGGGCTTCTACAAGTGTGCCCGTGTCGTCGGTGACGTCATGGGCACCTACCACCCGCACGGTGACTCCTCGATCTACGACGCGCTGGTCCGTCTCGCGCAGCCGTGGTCGATGCGGATGCCGCTGGTGGACTCCAACGGCAACTTCGGCTCTCCGGGCAACGACCCCGCCGCCGCCATGCGCTACACCGAGTGCAAGATGGCGCCGCTGTCCATGGAGATGGTCCGTGACATCGACGAGGAGACCGTCGACTTCACGGACAACTACGACGGCCGCAACCAGGAGCCGACGGTTCTGCCGGCCCGGTTCCCGAACCTGCTGATCAACGGCTCGGCGGGCATCGCGGTCGGCATGGCCACCAACATCCCGCCGCACAACCTCCGCGAGGTCGCGGCCGGCGCCCAGTGGTACCTCGAGAACCCCGAGGCGAGCCACGAGGAGCTGCTCGACGCCCTGATCGAGCGCATCAAGGGCCCCGATTTCCCGACCGGCGCCCTTGTAGTGGGCCGAAAGGGCATCGAGGAGGCGTACCGCACGGGCCGTGGCTCCATCACGATGCGCGCGGTCGTCGAGGTCGAGGAGATCCAGAACCGCCAGTGCCTGGTGGTCACCGAGCTCCCCTACCAGACCAACCCCGACAACCTCGCGCAGAAGATCGCCGACCTGGTGAAGGACGGCAAGGTCGGCGGCATCGCGGACGTCCGCGACGAGACGAGCTCGCGCACGGGCCAGCGGCTCGTGATCGTGCTCAAGAGGGACGCGGTCGCCAAGGTCGTCCTGAACAACCTCTACAAGCACACCGATCTGCAGTCGAACTTCGGCGCCAACATGCTGGCGCTGGTGGACGGCGTTCCGCGCACGCTGTCGCTCGACGCGTTCATCCGCCACTGGGTGACGCACCAGATCGAGGTCATCGTCCGGCGTACGCGCTTCAGGCTGCGCAAGGCCGAGGAGCGCGCGCACATCCTGCGTGGCCTCCTGAAGGCCCTGGACGCCATCGACGAGGTCATCGCGCTGATCCGGCGCAGTGACACCGTCGAGATCGCGCGCGAGGGCCTGATGGGCCTCCTGGAGATCGACGAGATCCAGGCGAACGCCATCCTCGAGATGCAGCTGCGCCGACTGGCCGCCCTGGAGCGTCAGAAGATCATCCAGGAGCACGACGAGCTCCAGGCGAAGATCACCGAGTACAACGCGATCCTCGCCTCGCCGGAGCGCCAGCGCTCCATCATCAGCGAGGAACTCACGGCGATCGTCGACAAGTTCGGCGAGGACCGTCGCTCCAAGCTGGTGCCCTTCGACGGTGACATGTCCATCGAGGACCTGATCGCCGAAGAGGACATCGTCGTCACCATCACGCGTGGCGGGTACATCAAGCGGACCAAGACCGAGGACTACCGCTCGCAGAAGCGGGGCGGCAAGGGCGTACGCGGCGCGAAGCTGAAGCAGGACGACATCGTCGACCACTTCTTCGTGTCGACGACGCACCACTGGCTGCTGTTCTTCACCAACAAGGGCCGCGTCTACCGCGCGAAGGCGTACGAACTCCCCGACGCCGGCCGTGACGCGCGCGGTCAGCACGTCGCCAACCTGCTGGCCTTCCAGCCGGACGAGGCGATCGCCGAGATCCTCGCGATCCGTGACTACGAAGCGGCGCCCTACCTGGTCCTGGCCACAAAGGGCGGCCTCGTAAAGAAGACGCCTCTCAAGGATTACGATTCGCCCCGCTCCGGCGGCGTCATCGCGATCAACCTTCGCGAGACGGAGGACGGATCTGATGACGAACTGATCGGAGCCGAACTCGTCTCGGCCGAAGACGATCTGCTTCTGATCAGCAAGAAGGCGCAGTCGATCAGGTTCACCGCGACGGATGACGCGCTGCGTCCCATGGGCCGTGCGACCTCGGGCGTCAAGGGCATGAGCTTCCGTGAGGGAGACCAGCTGCTCTCGATGAATGTTGTTCGACCCGGTACGTTCGTGTTCACTGCTACGGACGGTGGGTACGCGAAGCGGACCAACGTCGACGAGTACCGCGTCCAGGGTCGCGGCGGCCTCGGAATCAAGGCCGCCAAGATCGTCGAGGACCGTGGGTCCCTCGTCGGCGCGCTGGTGGTCGAGGAGACCGACGAAATCCTCGCCATCACACTGTCCGGCGGTGTGATTCGTACGCGAGTCAACGAGGTCAGGGAGACAGGCCGTGACACCATGGGCGTCCAACTGATCAACCTGGGCAAGCGCGATGCCGTGGTCGGTATCGCACGTAACGCCGAGGCCGGTCGCGAGGCGGAAGAAGTCGACGGCGAGGACGCCGTGGACGAGACCGCCGAAGGCGTTGAGGTCGTCGGTACGGACGAGGGCGAGCCGTCCTCGGCCGAGTAGCGCGAGGAGTGAGTCATCGTGAGCGGAGCCACGGGTGCCGGGTCGACCGGTACGGAAACGGACGGCGGCCGTGGCCCCGCCACTGATGCGACTGACTCCCATGACTCTCATGGATCCCAGGGGGGAACTGTGACGGACACCCGAGGCCCGCAGGCCCAGCAGTACGCGGGCGGGCAGGCGGCCCCGGCGGGGGCGCACCCGGCGCCCGGAGCGCCGCCGAAGGGTTCACCGATGCCCGGCGCTCCGGCGCCCGGCAGCCCGCCGCCCGGTTCACCGCTGCCGGGGGAGCGGCAGCCGCAGCCCGCGCAGCCGTATCACCCGCCGCAGGCGTACCCGGCCCAGCAGCCGCCGTCGGGCGCGGTCCGTCGGCCGCGCACCGGCGCGCGTACGACGCCGCGCACGCGCAAGGCGCGACTGCGCGTGGCCAAGGCCGACCCGTGGTCGGTGATGAAGGTCAGCTTCCTGCTCTCCATCGCGCTCGGCATCTGCACGATCGTGGCGGCCGCGGTGCTGTGGATGGTCATGGACGCGATGGGCGTCTTCTCGACGGTCGGCGGCACGATCTCGGAGGCGACGGGCTCGAACGAATCCAACGGATTCGACCTCCAGTCCTTCCTCTCGCTCCCGCACGTCCTCATGTTCACGTCGGTCATCGCGGTCATCGATGTCGTCCTCGCGACGGCCCTGGCGACCCTCGGCGCGTTCATCTACAACCTCTCCGCCGGCTTCGTCGGCGGCGTCGAGCTGACGCTGGCCGAGGACGAGTAGCCGCGGGGCAGCCGCCTCTCAAACGCCCTGGCTGCCGGTCGTCGACTATCGATTTTGGGACTGGCCGCGTCGTGCGCTAATCTTCAGAGGTCAGCGCGCGGGACACACACCGCAAAGCGCGGCGGGGCTATAGCTCAGTTGGTTAGAGCGCATCCCTGATAAGGATGAGGCCACAGGTTCAAATCCTGTTAGCCCCACCAGTGCAAAGACCCCCAACCGATCATGGTTGGGGGTCTTTGACATTTACGGCTGACATCAGTCGGCCTGTGCCGCCTCATGCGCGTGGAGCGGACAGCGCTCGTCGGCTGGCGTCTTGCTGGGGCGGTGGGAGCCGAGGGAGCAGGAGCAGCGGACGGACTTCCCAGGCCCGTGCCGACTAGTCGCCGGGCGCGGTCACGCATGGATGGTGCACGCATCCGTCCCGCGGTAGGGCATGGATTCCCCAGTGGATCCCAAACGCCACGGCCGCCGCGGCCGCCAGGAAGACCAAGGCGTGGGCCGATCTGGCCCACCAGGCGTCCCACGTTCTGACAGTCAGCGCCAGGACCACCACGACTAGCCCCGAGAGGACCACGGCGGCTATGGCGAGGCCTGCTATGAGCACCTGATACATGAGATGACGATGCCCACCCACGCCCGTACCCATCCTCGGTTGGGAGGTGCGGCGAGAGTCTCATCCGGGCCCTGGGCCGGGCCGTCTGTGGGCCGTCCGACAGCGGTCGACGCCGACAGACGACGCCAGTTGCCGGCCGCTCTCCCTCAGCTCAGAGGCGATGCGTGGGGTGCCGTCGCAGGTACCAACCCCCAGACGTAAGTTGAGGAAGTGGGGAGCTTGGGGGTGTCTCTTCTGCCGGGCGGTCGGACGTAACCCCCTGAGCGTGATGATCGTTCGCAGCGCATGAAGAACACAAAGCGCGCATTTACGATTCTCGGCCTTGCGGGGGCTGCGCTCACCCTGTCCGGGACCGCTCATGCCACCGATGTCTTGAACCTGGTGAACGTCAAGCGCGTCCCTGTCTCGGTCCTCAGCTCGGGGGCCGCGACAGCCGACAACATCCCGATCGTCGGCGGACCTGTGAGTGCGGCAGCACGTGCGGTGGACCTCGAGCTTGGAAGCCTGCTTGGTGTCGGGAGTTAGTGCGCTGAGTTGGGGTTGTCAAGGGCACGCCTCGTCGGTGACATCAGTGCTTGACACCAACAAGGGCGGACCGAGGCGGTTGAACCCGAACCCTGGCGGACAGTCCGTCGAGGCGCGGGGCGAGTTGCCCGACGACGGAGACTCCCATTGATCGACCTGATAAGGATGAGGCCACAGGTTCAAATCCTGTTAGCCCCACATCAGAAGATCAAGAAGAGCGGGCGTTTTCCCTGGTGGGAAGCGCCCGCTCTTTGTTTTGCCACCGCGTCCCGCGATCTGCGAAGGCATCCTCACCGTTCATGACCATGACGGACTCGTGAGGCGGCGCAAGACACGGAAACGCCCGACCGCTGGCGACGGGGGATGCACCAGCGATCGGGCTATGGCCAAGGGTAACAAGGCTGCTTGTGCGGGGGGAGGCAACTGCTCAGCCGCGATGGGGAGTTGTGATCCGGATCACGTGACCGTGCTCGGGGCGTGCCGCTGGTCGGGGCTCGGCTCCCTTACCCAGCGCACGGAGGCTCGTACGAGAGTCGGGGCAGATACTCCTGCCATTTTTCCGGTGTCAGAACGCCCCGAGTGGCTGAGCAAATGTGACGAATGGCCTCGTCGACGTCCAGGTTCCACAGCCGGACGGTGTCGGTGCCGCTCGATACTCCGAGCATGTGGCTCGTGGGGCTGAACGACAGGAAATTGCCTGTTTTGGCGTTGGGGCTCATCGACTGGCCGATGGGGGCGGCCTTGGACGGGTGGGTGATGTTCCAGAGGCGGACGGTGTTGTCGTTGCCGCCGCTGGCCAGGGTGTGGCCGTCCTGGCTGAACGTCAGCGACACGACCGCTTCGGTGTGGCCCGTGAGAGGGGAGCCCAGCGGGGCCGCCTTGAGGGGGTCGGTGATGTCCCAGAGGCGGACGGTGTTGTCGTCGCTGCCGCTGGCCAACGTATGGCCGTCCGGACTGTAGGCGAGCGCGTTGATGGGGCCGAGGTGTCCCTTGAGGGGCGCGCCGAGCCGGGCGGCATGACGGGGGTCCGTCACGTTCCAGAGCCGGATGGTGTCGTCCGCGCTGCCGCTGGCGAGCGTACGGCCGTCCGGGCTGAAGACGAGGGAGTTGACGTAGCCCTTGTGGCCGGTGAGCGGCGCGCCGAGCGGACGCGGACGGGAGGGGTCGCTGATGTTCCACAACTGGATGGTGCGGTCGTCATAGGCGGTTGCCAGTGTGCGCCCGTCCGGGCTGAAGGCCAGGGCAGCCGCGAACCGTGTCCGCAGGGCGATGGGCTGCCCGTAGGAGACAGGCCGGGCCGGGTCGGTGACGTTCCACAGTTGCACCGTGCGATTTCCGGTCAGCACCGCGAGGGTGTGGCCGTCGGGGGAGAAAGTCGGCTCACGCACCTCACCCTCCCCGGGCGTGAACGGTTTGCCCAGCGATACGGGTCGGCTGGGAGTCTCCACGTTCCACAAACGAATTCTTCCGTCGCTCGCGGCCGTGGCGAGCACCCGCCCGTCCTGGCGGAACGCTCCGATGCGGCCGATCATGTCCGACGTCGGTATCGACCACAGACGGACCGTGTTGTCGCCACTCCCGGTGGCGAGGGTGCGGCCGTCGGGGCTGAAGCCCAGGGCGTACATCTCGCCGCTGCTCCCTGCGAGCGGCTCGCCGACCTGCGACGGGTATGCCGGATCACTGACGTTCCACAGGCTCGCCGTACTGTCCTGGCTGGCGGCGGCGAGCATGGATCCGTCGGGGCTGAAGGCCACGGACCAGATGGGACCGGTGTGGCCGGTGAGCGGCGCGCCGAGCGGCGCCGCGTGGCGTGGGTCGGCGACGTTCCACAGCCGGACGGTGTCGTCCGCGCTGCCGCTGGCGAGGGTGCGGCCGTCGGGGCTGAAGGCCACGGAGTGCACGAGGTCCGTGTGGCCGGTCAGCACCGCGGCGATCGGCTTGGGGTGACGCGGATCGGCCACGTTCCACAGCCTGATCGTCGTGTCGTCGCCGCCGGCCGCCAGCGTCCGGCCGTCGGGGCTGAAGGCCACGGAGCGTACGGCGGCGGTCTGCCCGGTCAGAGCGCCGAGCGTGCTCGGCTTGCGCGGGTCGCTCACGTTCCACAGGCGTACGACGTGGTCTTCGGTGGCGGCGGCCAGAGTGTGTCCGTCCGGGCTGAAGGCGAGCAGGTAGATCGTGCCGTCATGGCCGGTCAAGGGCGCGCCGAGCGGGCGCGGGTGGCTGGGATCCCGTACGTCCCACAGCCGGATCGTGCCGTCGTCGGAAGCGCTGGCGAGGGTCCGGCCGTCCGGGCTGAAGACCGCGGTGCTCACCCAACTCGTGTGGCCGGTGAGGGGCTTGCCCAGGGGTTTGGGGTGAGTCCGGTCCGTCACGTCCCACAGCCGAACGGTTCGGTCGTAGCTGGCGGTGGCCAGGATCTTCCCGTTGGGGCTGAAGGAGGTGAGGTAGACGGCGCCGGTGTGGCCGAGAAGCGGCGTGGCCAGAGGTGCGTTCACGATCGAGATCAGCCGGTTGTTCGCGCCCTCGTCGCCCGACCGTAAGCGGTGTGCGACCAGGTCGAGTTGAGCGGACAACGACGGATCCGTGTACTGGACGCGATCGGCTTCGGCGATCACCTGCGCGAACACGGCGTCGTCCCGCTGCTGCCACGCCACCACCGCCGAGCCGGCGGCGAGTATCGCCAGGACGACCAGAGCCGAGACGGCGCTACGGCTGATCCAGACCGTGCGCCTGCGCAGCCTGACCGAAGCGGCCAGGAACTCCACCGCGCTCCGGGTTAGGAAGGTGTGCCCGGCAGATTTCGCCCAGCCGTGGGCCTGCTCCAGGCGGGAACCCCGGTAGAGCAGCGAGGAGTCACGCTCCGAGCCCTCCCAGGCCCTGCCGTCCTCCTCCAGCTGCTGGCGCACCAGGTGGTCGTTCCGGTCCTCGTCGATCCAGTCGCGCAGGCGCGGCCAGGCGTGGAGCAGCGCTTCATGGGTGATCTCCACGGTCTCCGCGTCGAGGGTCACCAAGCGGGCGCGAACGAGCGCTTCGAGCGACTCCTCCGTCTTGTTGGGATCAGTCGACTCCTCCGCCAGCTGGCGCCGCGTCCCCCGCCTGCGGGTGGCCTGTGTGTCCTCGCCCAGCCGGACCAGCCTGAGGAGGAGCAGCCTCGCGGCCGTACGCGCCGCCGGGTCGAGGCCGGACCAGGCCCGCTCGGCGGTCGCCGCCACCGCTCCTTGGATCCCGCCCGCCGCGCGGTAGCCGGCCAGCGTCAGTCTGCCCGCCTTCCGCCGTTGCCAGGTGGCGAGCAGGGCGTGGGAGAGGAGGGGCAGGGCCCCCGCGTCGTGCGCCCCACGGGGGCCGTCGGCGCTCACTTCCCGGACGATCAGCTCCGCCAGCCCCGGTTCGAGCTCCAGGCCCACGGCCTTGGCCGGTCCGGTTACCGCTTCGCGCAGTTCCGCGTTGGTCAGCGGTCCGAGCACCATGTGCCGGTGTTGCAGCGCGTCGGCCAGTTCGGGATATCCGAGGCACTGCTCGTAGAAGTCGGCGCGTATGCCGAGGACTACGAGTACGGGGGCTGGGGCACCGGTGTCGGCGGGCGAGCACGCGGCGTGGAGGAGCTGGATGAAGGTGCGCTTGTCCGCCTCGTCGGAGCAGAGGGTGAACGCCTCCTCGAACTGGTCCACGATGACGACCGGACGAGCGGCGGAGGATGTCTCGCGTTTCGCCCATGCCGTGACGGCTTCCCTCACCGCGTCCGCGAATTGCCGAGTGCCGGGCTCCTGCGCTGTCGGTTCCTCCGGAGAGACGAGCTGTGCGAGCTCGGGGATCCGACGGGTCAGCTCCGAGAGAGGATCGCCTCCCGGCACGAGCTGCAGAACCTCCCTCGCTCGGCTGTTCTCGTCCCCCAGCGCGGTGTTCTGCAATGCGGTCACCAAGCCGGCGTTCAGCAGGGAGGACTTTCCCGCTCCTGAGGCGCCCACGAGCATGACCAGGCCACCCGTCTTCTCCACTGCCCGGAGCTGAGCGATGAGGGCATCCGTGCTCCGCTCTCGGCCGAAGAACCACCGGGCGTCCTGCTGACGGTATGAGGCGAGCCCCAGGTACGGGCACACACCACCGGGGAGGGCGGGGGCTTCGACCGCGGATCGTTCCTTCTCCTCCTCCCCCGCGGATGTCGCAGGGGAGTCGCCGACCGGGTCGGCGACCGCGCGCTCCCACAGCCGCTGCCACTGGGCCAGGTCGTACAGGCCCGTGGACACCGGCGCGGGGCGCAAGCGACGTGCTTCGGGGATCAGGACCTGGAGCACCGCCGCGAGTGCGGCGAACTGGGCAGGCACGTTCTTGGCCCGTCGCCAGTCGCTGATCCGCTGAACGGACACCCGTACGGGCCGCCCTCGCTCATCGACCCGATGAAGCCGGACGATCGCCTCGGCCACGCTCTTGAGGGGAGGGTTGCCGGCCTCCTTGTACAGCAGCGCGAGACGTTCCGCGAAGGCTGTGCGTGCCCCTGAGTCGGAACTCAAGGCCTCCACCCCTTAACTTCCCCCACACCTGGATCCGGACCGGAAAACTCACCTTATATGGCTGACCTGCGGTGAAGTCGCCGGTCCGGTGCCGGAATCTTCTCGGCGTGAGTCCCAACTGGCAGGATCTCGACGCAGTAGCGAATCAACCACGCTACGTCCGGACGGGCCACCAGCTCAGCGCTCGGAGAGACAACTTATGACGCCGCATGTTTTCGGTCAGCTTCCGCTGGAGCACGAGACGGTGGCGAGGGTCTCGGCGCGTGAGCCTGAGAGATCCGTGGAGCCGGTGCCATCAGGACCGTAATCGCGTCGATCACGGGTCCGACCTCTACTCGATTCGTGCCGGCACGCCGACACGGCGCGGATCGACTCCGCCCGCACCGTTCGGTACCGGTCCCCACGAGGGGAGGGACCGGTACCGAACGGTGCGGTGTGTGGAGCGAGTAGCGAGTGCGTGCCGGTACGCGGCGGGCGGCACCGTCACAGGTGGAGCATCGACAGGAGATCAGGGCTCCGTATGCCCGTCGACACCTCAGGAAGGTCTTGGCCCGGCAGCATCCATCCCGCTTCCTTGGCGGCGGCGACGGCGTCCGCCTCGGCCGCGTCCGCCTTGGCGTTCAGCGTCTCGTTCTCGCCCAGGCCTCCCGCCCCCGCAGCTGCTGCGGCGGCCTGGGATGCCTTGAGAGCGGCGCGACAGGCGGCAACGGACAGCTCGCTGGAGTTGTCGTGGAGCTGGCCCATCTGGGCGGCTTGGGCAGCGGAGGCGGCGGCGTTCCTGGCGCACCGCGAGTCGGCTGCGGGGGCGGGGGAGCTCTCGGCGAGGACGGCGACTGCCTGAGCGGCTACGCGAGCGGCGTGGGCGGACTTCCATGAGATCTGCTCGTCCGCCGTTCCAGCTTCGTGCTTCTCGGCAGAGCTGTGTTGCCCGATGTAGTGACAGATTGCCGCGGCTCGGGACGCGGCGCTTCGGGTGCGTGCGGCGTGGCTCGCCCTGAGCTTCTGCTCAGTGGTGTCCTCCGCTGCCTCCGGTGCTGCCTCCGATGCTGTCTCTGGGGGCTGAGGCATTCCGGCCTGCGCGGAGCTCAGTTGCTCATTGCCGTCGGGGTCACTCATCTCTGTCTCCTCTTCGGTCAGGAGGGTCCTTCCTGATCGGTCCCCGCGTTGGCCCTGGGCCCGGCGGACGGCAGGGGCCGACAGCGAGCGGCTGGCAGGGTGGCACGTCGGGCGTGAAGAGGCCAGAGATTGTGCGGCGGAACCGGCGGAACCTGCGGAAACCGGCGGGGCCTTGGCCGGCGCAGGGCGATCAGTCGTCGTCGGACGTCTGGCGCGAGGGCGGGAGCAGGAGATCTCTCTCGGGGTGCCGTTCGCCCGTGACGCTTCCCTGGATGCCGAGGTCTTGCCGAGCGGCCTCGTGGAAGGCGTTGATCGCGCGGAACGCCGTTCGGTTGCGCCCGCGCCAGCTGTCCAGGCTTCCGCCGATCTTGCCCGTGGCCTGCCAGACGATCTCCGCGACCACGGTGTTCAGCTCATGTCCCGCC
Organism: Streptomyces sp. NBC_00775; assembly: GCF_036347135.1. NCBI lineage: Bacteria > Bacillati > Actinomycetota > Actinomycetes > Kitasatosporales > Streptomycetaceae > Streptomyces > Streptomyces sp. NBC_00775. Next base: position 5,431,820 of record NZ_CP108938.1, on the reverse strand, counting down.
TCGATGGCGTCATCGCCGCCGAGCAGCATGACGCGTTCGAAGCAGCCACCCCATGCGCGACTGGCTTCTGACAGGTCCTCACGCAAGTCGTGCTCGGACCTTTCGCTCCCGGACAGGCCCTCTCTGGACTCGTACAGCCGGACGGACATGGCGATCCTCGCCTTCACGGCGTCCACGTAATCCCCGTACGCGTCGATCTTCTTGTCGTCCCACCGGGTCAGGAGCTGGTACCGGTTCCGGCTTCTCTCCATCAGGTAGTTGGTGACGTGGGTCATCAGCGCACCGAGGAGTACCGCGGCGATGGTGACGAGCTGCTCGCCGGTACTCAACTCGTCCCCCAGCCATGACTCCTAAAGATGACTTGAAGATCTTATGAGTGGCGGCGGTCGGAGGTCCACAAGATGTTCCAGCCCCCGGAGATCGTTCGGTTCGGATTCTTGATTCCCGCATGAGGAGAATGTAGTTTCCGAATAGAGAGAGCGTGGATTCGGCATGGTGCGGGAGGGGACTCGCTGAGCTGGGGCGAGTGCCTCGTAGGGGCGTCGAGCTCAAGGTTCCCGGGCTGTGACGGCGTTCCGACGACCCTCAAGGTGGCCAAGGTGCTGCCCGCGTCAGACTGAAGGGACCGACATGCAGCGGGACGATTTGATCCTGATCAGCGTGGACGACCACATCATCGAACCGCCGGACATCTTCGTGAACCACCTGCCACAGCGGTACCAGGACGAGGCGCCGCGGCTGGTCCACCGTGAGGACGGCAGTGACGTGTGGCAGTTCCGCGACAACACCGTCGGCAACGCCGCGCTCAACGCGGTCGCCGGGCGGCCCAAGGAGGAGTACGGCCTGGATCCGCAGGGCATGGACGAGATCCGGCCCGGATGCTACGACGTGCACGAACGGGTCAAGGACATGAACGCGGGCGGGGTACTCGCCCAGATGAACTTCCCGTCCTTCCCCGGCTTCTCGGCCAGGATGTTCGCCACCGAGGACTCCGACTTCTCGCTCGCGCTCGTCCGGGCGTACAACGACTGGCACATCGACGAGTGGTGCGCCGCCTACCCCGGACGGTTCATTCCGATGGCGCTGCCTGCCATCTGGGATGCCGAACTGTGCGCGGCGGAGGTCCGGCGTGTGGCCGCCAAGGGCTGCCACTCGCTCACCTTCACCGAGAACCCCGCAGTCCTCGGCTACCCGAGCTTCCACCACGAGTACTGGAACCCGCTGTGGCGGGCGCTGTCCGACACGGACACCGTCCTGTCGGTCCACATCGGCTCGTCCGGCCGGCTCGCCATCCCGGCCGTCGACTCACCGCCCGACGTCATGATCACGCTCCAGCCGATGAACCTCGTCTCGGCCGCGGCCGACCTGCTGTGGTCCCGCCCGGTCAAGGACTTCCCCGACCTGAAGATCGCCCTCTCCGAGGGTGGCACGGGCTGGATCCCGTACTTCCTGGAGAGGGTGGACCGGACCTTCGAGATGCACTCGACCTGGACCCTCCAGGACTTCGGCGGCAAGCTGCCCTCCGAGGTGTTCCGCGAGCACTTCCTCACCTGCTTCATCACCGATTCGCTGGGGGTGAAGCTCCGGCACGACATCGGCATCGACAACATCGCCTGGGAGGGCGACTACCCGCACAGCGACTCCCTGTGGCCGGACGCGCCGGAACAGCTCCACAAGGTGCTGGAGAGCTGCTCCGTCTCGGACTCGGACGCCCGGAAGATGACCTACGAGAACGCGATGCGCTGGTACTCCTTCGACCCCTTCACCCACATCCCGCGCGAACAGGCCACCGTTGGGGCGCTGCGGAAGGCGGCCGAGGGCCACGACGTCAGCATCCGCTCCCGCAGCAGGCAGCTGACAGAGCCGGTCGACAAGCTGGAGGCCTTCCGCGCTCGGGCGCGCGCAGCGACGGCTGCGGCCCAGTAGTTCGTCCAGCTGGTTCGTTCGGCTGGTTCGTCCAGTGATTCGTCCCATCAGTCCGTCCAAGGGGCGAAGGGAACGGTTTGAAACCGGGGTGTCATGGCTTGTCGCGGCATGTTTGTCGAGGTCACGGTGATCACCGTGACGCTGTGACCGCTGTGACACCCCCCTGTTTCGGCGCTATACGAAGAGTCCCAACGCGGCGTCGAGCGACCACGACTGCCAACCCATGGCGAACAGGGTGACCAGTGAGATCAGGGCCATCATCAAGTTCTGTCCCTGCTCGGCCCAGTCGTGAATCATCAGCACGAGGTAGATCAGGTTGAGCGCCAGCCCGCCGACGAGAGCGATCGGCGTGAGGAAGCCGGCGATGAGGCCGAGGCCGAGGGCCAGTTCCGCGTAGGCAACCACGTAGGCCATCAGACGGGGCCGCGGCTTGACTATGCGGTCGAAGCCAAGCCGCACGAAGGGCCATCGGTGCTTGGCCGCGACTCCTCCGGCCCACGTGATGCCGCCTCCGGCGAACCACTCCTTCTTGTCCTTGTGGCGCCAGCTCTCCAGCCACCACAGGCCCAGGCCGATGCGGAGGACTGCGAACCACTCGGCGCCGCTGAGCCAAACCGTCTGCATCCCCTGATCCATCCCCTCCGACATCAATCTGATGGATCGTCAGTTCAGCGGACGCCGTTCCGGAACGCAAGGGGTGCGGGATACGGCTCGCTCTTGCTGTTGGGTGGGCGGCCCTCTAGCCTGAATCTGATGGACCGTCAGATAAGGCCGTCAGATAAGTGTTCGGGATTCGGCAGGCAGCAGGGGGTAAGGCGTGGTCAGCACCGAGAGCGGCACCAGGGATCTGCCCAGGGTCATCAGCGTGGACGATCACGTGATCGAGCCCGCGCACCTCTTCGAGACATGGCTTCCGCGTAAGCACCGCGAAAAGGGGCCGAAGTCCTTCACCGCCGGTATCGGCGACCTCCAGTACATCGGCGGGAAGTACCGGTTCACCACGGACCCGAACGGCCAGGTCACGGACTGGTGGAGGTACGAGGGCGAGGTCTTCCCGTACAAGCGCATCATCGCGGCCGTCGGGTTCTCCCGTGACGAGATGACCCTTGACGGCATTACGCGCGAACAGATGCGGCGTGGCTGCTGGGACCCGAAGGCCCGGCTGGAGGACATGGACCTCAACCACGTGGAGGCGTCCCTCTGCTTCCCGACGTTTCCGCGGTTCTGCGGCCAGACCTTCGCGGAGGCCAAGGACAAGGAGGTCGCGCTCGCGTGCGTCCGTGCCTACAACGACTGGATGGTCGAGGAGTGGTGCGGCGACAGCGGAGGGCGGCTCATCCCGCTGTGCCTGATCCCTCTCTGGGACATCGACCTCGCCGTTGCGGAGATCCGGCGCAACGCGGCCCGTGGCGTGCGGGCGGTGACCTTCAGCGAGATTCCGACGTACCTGGGGCTTCCGTCGATCCACTCCGGCTACTGGGACCCGTTCTTCGCGGTGTGCGAGGAGACCGGGACGGTGGTCAACATGCACATCGGCTCGTCGTCGCAGATGCCGGCGGCGTCACCGGACGCCCCGCCCGCCGTCCAGGCGGCGCTGAGCTTCAACAACGCCATGGCTTCGATGATGGACTTCCTGTTCTCCGGGGTCCTGGTGAAGTTCCCGCGTCTCAAGTTGGCGTACAGCGAGGGGCAGATGGGCTGGATCCCGTACGCCCTGGAGCGCGCCGACGATGTGTGGGAGGAGCATCGGGCGTGGGGCGGAGTCAGGGATCTGATCCCGGATCCGCCGTCGACGTACTACTACCGGCAGATCTTCTGCTGCTTCTTCCGCGACAAGCACGGCATCGAGGCCATCGAGACCGTGGGCGTGAACAACGCGACCTTCGAGACCGACTATCCGCACGTCGACTCGACGTTTCCGCACACCAAGCAGGTGGCGGCGGACCATGTGGCGGGCCTCCCCGACGATGTGGCGTACAAGCTGCTGCGGGGGAACGCCATTCGGATGCTGGAGCTGGCCTTCGATCAAGAGAAGTAGAAGCAGGGGCAGTTGCCGGGGACGGTCGATTGAGGGGACCGCCCGGCGGGCAGGCAGGTCGTGAAGGCCGACAGGCCTGATCCGCTCACCGACCCGCTTCAGGGGCCGGTGTCCTCTTCGTGGCTGGAGTGCGCATGAAGGTTTCCGTGGACCCCGACGTTTGCTACGGCTCCGGCGACTGCGGCATCAGGGTTCCGACCGTCTTCGCTCTGGTGGACGGATACGGCACCGTTCTGCCCGGCCGTGAGGGCGCCGGAGATGAGCCCGAGGTACAAGAAGCGGCTGACTGGTGCCCGTCCCAAGCGATCCGTTTCAGCGAGTAGCACGCACGACCGACAGGCACGCCAGACGGCTGCTGCCTCGGTGATAGACGGGGGACTACCCGAGAGGACACCGAGAGGACACCGAGCGGCTTCCGACGCCTTGCACCAGCGCTGTCACCGTGTCGAGCGCTCCGCACCGTCCATGCCCACGAGCTCCTCGCGCTCCTCCCCCTCGGCGAAACCTGGCATCGGTGGGAACCGGAAGAGGCCGCACGCTACGGTTTCGCTGGAGTCGGCGGAGAGGCGATCGGATGAGCAACCCCATTTCAGAGGCCTTGGTCACCCTCGGCCGCCGGTATGTGCGTGATGCCCCGGGCTCGCTCGGTAAGGCGCCGCTGGCCAAGCACTACCTGAATCCGCACCTTCGCGAGCACCCTCGTCGACGTGTCGTTGAGACGCGGTCCGGCGCCCGGTTCGCCGTCGACACACAGGATCTGATCCAGCGGTATCTGTACCTGTTCGGCGCGTGGGAGCCGAACATGACGAACTGGCTCCAGAGCCGGCTGAAGCCCGGGGACGGCTTCATCGACGTCGGCGCCAACATCGGTGTCTTCAGCGTCCTCGCCTCGCAGCTCGTCGGCGATGAAGGCCAGGTGGTGTCGATCGAGGCCTCGCCGGTCTTCCACCAGCGGCTGCTGCAGCAGGTCAGTCTCAATGAGTGCCGCAACGTCCGTGCGATCAACGCCGCCGTGTCGGACAGTCACAAGACATTGACGTTCGTGCTCGCCAGCTCGCGCAACATGGGCGCGAACAGCATCGTTCCGTACGACGGTCCAGCCGAGTCCACGTTCCAGATCGAGGCCTGCCCGCTGCCGGAACTGCTGGATCCCTCGGAGATCGCGAAGGCCCGCGTGATCAAGATCGATGTCGAAGGCGCGGAGGGGAGCGTCGTCCGGGGCCTCGCGCCCGTACTGGACAAGCTTCGGCCCGATGCGGAGATCACCGTCGAGGTGACCCCCGACCGTATGGCCCAACTCGGCGACTCGGCCGAGGAACTGATGAAGACGATGGCCGACGCGGGCTTTTACGCCTACCGGTTGGCCAACGACTACGCACCCGAGAGCTATCCGCCCGCGTTGAGCGGGGAGCTCCTCGCGCCGGTGCGGTTGCGGGAGCCGGTCACCGTCGAAAGCGACTTGATCTTCTCTCGGGTGGATGCGGAGACCCTTCCCTGACAGGAGAACTCCTCGCCGCGGGGGAAGCGGACTCGAGGCAGCCGCTGTGGTGGCCGCCGCAGCGATGGGATTGGGGTGGCGGCTCCGCTGGGGGTGGCGGCTCCGCCGGCGGAGGCAACGGAGGCGACGGAGGCGACGGAGGCTCAGAACTCCGGTTTGACCGCCACTCAGCCCGTGTTCAAGGCCGATGCGGTCGCTGCGGCCGACAGAGCCGACGCGTCGGAGCTGGCGCGTCGGAGCTGGCGTTCACCGCCGCTGATGTGGGCGAGATCGTCTACGAGGTGCCGGTCAATCCGTGATCGGGTAGTGCCACTCGAAGTGCGCGAGCGCTCGGGACCTGGCCTCCACGACCGCCATGCGTGCGTCGCGCTCGGCGGGTTCGGTGTGCGATGCCTGGCCGGTGGCCTGCCCCTCCCACTTCCGGTAGAGGAGCCCCACCTCCTCGGAGAACCACCCGCGGCTCACGGAGTTCAGTGCGAGCAGCAGGCCAGTGTCTTCCGAGGCGGGAAGCGCCATCCAGCCGCCAAGAGCGAGCAGGAGGTCACGCCGCACGAAGAGCGTCGCCGGGTGGACCTGGGCGCGGAAACCATTCGCCTTCCAGTAGTCGAGCACGGCTCCGCGCTCGATCGGGCCGTTGTCGGGGTCGCCCGGGAAGCCGACCGTGGAGCCGTCGGGCATGAAGTCCAGGACTCGCGACGTGGCCCATCCGACAGTGCGGTCATTCTCAAGTGCGGCCAGGTCGCGCGCGAGCGTGCCCGGAGCCAGCTGGTCGTCGGCGTCCAGCACTTTGACGTACTCGCCGTCAGCATGGGCGAGAGCGACGGTTCGGGCGACACCAGGACCCCCCGGCCGGCCCTGCCGGAAGGTGACGCGCTCGTCGGCGGGGACGTACGGGGCGACGTCGTCCGTCTTCCCGTCCTCCTGGATGACCCAGTGCCACTCCCAGCCGTCCGGAAGCTCCTGCTCGGACAGTGACTTGTAGGCCTCGGGCAGGAACTTGGCCGAGGGGCCGTGGACAGCGGTGACGATGATGATGCGCCGGCTCATGGCAGCACTCACCACCTTTCCAGGGAAGTGGTGAAGAGCAGCTCGGTGCGGTCACCGGGCAGGATGATGTCGGAAAGATCCACAACGCGGTCATTGACGTCGTACGAGGTCTTCCGGAGGGCGAGCACCGAGGTCCCGCGCGGCAGCTCCAGTTCCGCCGCCTCTTCCGGCGTCGGCGGCCGGGCGGTGACGCGCTCCTCGATACGGGCCACTTCAATGCCGACGGTGTAGAGCTGGTTCTGCGAGCCCCCTGGCCACGGTTCCTTTGTCTCGTCGACGAGGTCGGGATTCTCCGCGACCATGTTGCGGACGAGGTAGGAGGTCACCAGGCTGAAGGGCGCGGTCTCCGCGGCGCAACGCGTCCGATAGGAGCGCTCGACCAGCGCCGTTCCCTCAGGGACACCCATGACCGCCGCGATGTCCCTGTCTGCCTTGATCTCGCGGTACGACGCGTAGAAGACGAGGTCATCCAGCTCAAGGCCGGTGTCATGCTCAGTGGCTCCGGTCTGTGCCCGCTCCTCCACCGGCTCGCGAGCCCGGTTCTTCTCCCACTGATGGCGAAGGTTCGAGCGCCGCGCCGGCGTGCGCGGGCGACGGACGAAGTTGCCGCGGCCGTGCTGCTTGTCGATCAGCCCTTCTTCGTTCAGGACCCGAAGGGCGTTTTGAACGGTCGGCACGCTGCGCTTGTAGTGGCCCGCCAGATCGGTTTCCGACGGCAGCCTGTCGCCAGGCTTGCGCTTGCCCTCCCGGATGGACCGGCGGAGGTCGTCCGCGATCACTTCGTACGCCTTTGGCACTGATCCTCACCGATCCGTCATGCGGGGCCTGACGTGTCAGCGGGCTGACACGTCAGCAAGCCAACAGCTCACACCTCAGCCTACGACTCCTAAAGAGGTCTTGACGAGTGGGGGGACGGAGGAGGGAACGAGTGCTTTTGAGACGGCGTCTGTGGGTGGGGCGGCGGGAAACGCGGCTCTGGATCGCCGGTGGAATCGGTGCTCCGGATCGTCCGTCGGTGGAATCCGTGGGACGACAACAGAACGCCGAAGGTCCGGCAACTCGGATGAGTTGCCGGGCCTTCGCCCTGGGTTGCTTTGTACGCAAGTTCGCCGCTACGTCAGGGGATCTTGGAGGGGGCTGGGGGCGACGCCGTATCGCTCAGTTCTGGAGCGCCGTGTCGGGTTCCGCGACGGTCTCGGACTCGCAGAGGGCGGCGGGGTCTGCCGTGGCGTCGTCGGCGGGCGGGCGGTGGCGGCAGTTCGGTGAGGAACCGTGGGCCTCGGCGCGGATGCGTTGCTTCATCGTGGGGGGCAGGGCCCTGCTGTAGGACCAGGTCCAGTAGGACATCGCCGGCACCGCCAGGGAGGCCGCCGTGCTGTTGCGGGGCGCCTCGGCCTGCGGTACGGCCGCGGCCGCGGTGGTCGTGATGAGTCCGAGCGTCGTGCACAGCGCCAGGAAGGCGGTGACGATGGCGGTCCACAGCTTCATGACCTTGTTCTGGGTCATGGCCCCTCACTTTCGGGTCAGGCGATTTGCGTACTTTCCTCATGATGTGTATGCGGGCCGCGAAGTGGTGGACCGACGCCCGTGGCGCGTCGATGTTCAGATGAACACCACCCGGATGGCCGCAAGAGCCCCGAAAAGTCAGAGATCGTGGCGAAAGTCACTGTCTGTGAGGTCTGGTCACCCTCCAGTCGGAGCGATCGCATCCGGTTCTACTGCTGCGTACCGGGCGGGAGTTGAGGGTCGATCCAGGTCACCGATCGATATCGGCCGGTGTGTATAGTCGGGCGCCAGAGGTCCCCTACGTCAACGAAAGACGAGGTCGCGCGGTGAAGAAGCTTCTCCTGGTCGCACTGGCCGCCATCGGCGGGCTCCTCGTGTACCGCCAGATCCAGGCGGATCGCGCCGAGCAGGATCTGTGGACGGAGGCGACTGACTCCGTGCCCACGGGTTCGTGAGTATCGACAACAGTCTCAGAGCAGACCCCGGCCGCCATCGCGGTCGGGGTTTTGTGTTGTAGGGGCCTTGTTCAGGGCCTTGTTCGTGGCTCTGCTCGGAACTTCGTTCGTGACTTCGTTCGGGACTCCGTTCGTGACCCCGTTCGGGACTCATTCAATTCGCTTGAGCGAATGGATTGATTGCCCTGGCAAAGTTGATGTCTGTCCGGACGAGCCCTTTCAGCCGCTCCTGTGGATAGCACGGGTGGCGCGGTGACTGGCGGGGCAGGATGGGCCACGGTCCGGGGCTACGACGAGGGGTGGCGCGTGATGGGGCGGCGCACGGTGGGGCGGCGTGCGATGGCGTGGCACAACCGAGCGTTCACAGCGGCGGCGGCAGCAGCGGCGGCGATGGCCATGGCGGTGTGCGCGACGATCGGGTCGACGGGGCAGGCCGCCGCGGCCGCCAGAGCGCAGACGACGACCGCCAGAACGCAGATGGCAGCCACCGGAACGCAGACGACTGCCGCCAGAACACAGACGACGGCCGCCGCGACACCAACGCCGTACGCCTTCGCCGAGGACGCCACGACCGTCAAGGGCACAGCGGACACCACCGACGCCGAACAACTTGCGCCGGGCAAGACCTACAGGAGCTCCATAGGCAGGGACGCCAAGCTCTACTACCGCCTCGAACTCGACGACACGTCCAACGTCTACGTCTCGGCCACCGCCGTCCCCAGGCCGGGTACGACGGTCTCCTACTCGGACGGCGTCAAGGTATCCGTGCAGGACGGCAACAGCCGCAACTGCTCCTTCTCCGGGACCACCCACTTCGGCGCCACCCAGAGCCCCCACCCCATCGCCGCCTGGGCGTCACGCGAAACGAGCGGCAACCAGTACGCCTGCCAGACGGCCGGGACGTACTACGTGGTCGTCACACGCAGCGGTACGACGGGATCCTCGTCCGGCGACTGGGACCTGGAACTCAGCTATGTGTCGGAGCCCAGCCTCAAGAAGGCGTCCGGTTCGACGAGCGCGCCCGAGGCCTGGAATTCCGCGTCGCCCGACGCCCTCGCCGGGAGTTCGAAGCGCCGTAAGGGCGGCGCGGGCTTCACCACGGCGAGCTCACTGCGGCAGGGCATCTGGCAGGACAGGATCAGCCCCGGGCAGACCCTCTTCTACAAAGTGCCGGTCGACTGGGGGCAACAGCTCTACGCCACCGCCGACCTGGGCAGTTCGAGCCGTAGCAACGGCGGCAATATCGGCACCGCTCTCGTCCTGTCCCTCTACAACCCCGTACGCGGCTTCGTCGACGACGTCGGCGCCGGCTACGACGGCGGCCAGCGCTCGGCCGCGCTCGATCCACTGCCGCCCGTCGCGTACGAGAACCGATACGCATTCAACGACCGCGTGAGCGGAATGCGGTTCGCGGGCTCGTACTACCTCGTCGTCCACCTCGCCGAGCAGGTCGCCGACAAGATCGGCGACGGACCGTTCGGGCTGACGCTGCGCGTGCGCGTGGACGGGACGGCGCAGACAGGTCCCGCCTACGCGGGGCAGGCAGCGCCACGTGACGCCTTCGACGTCCCGGCGGAGGAATCCGACGACGCGGCCGACGGCACGGTGGGCGGCTCGACCGGTACCGGGGACGGTGGCAGCGGCGACAGCAGCGGCACGATGAAGCTGGTCGCCGCCGGCGGGATCGGCACGGGGAGCGTGCTGGTGCTGGCGCTCGGGGTGTGGAGGGTGGTCGCGCGGCGACGGGCACGGGTGGCGCCGGAGGACGCGGACACGGCTTCGGCTCGTGTGCAGACGCAGCCCCAGACCCAGATACAGACCCCGGCGCCGTGGGAGCGCGGGGCTCCGCGGGGCTGGTAGGGCGCGTCGCCCCGCTCAGATCTGGCTCAGCGCCCAGAAACCCACGGCGAAGCAGGCCAGCGCGAGAAGCAGCACCGGGACAGCCACCTTCGCGGGCGGCCCGGGACGAGGCCGTGCGCGCCTTCCACGGCGCTCCGGAACCGCTCCCGCCTGAGACGGAACCTGCGGGGACCGAGCGGTGTATGAAGCAGTAGAGGCGTACGCGGGCGGGGCCACAGGCACATGAGGGGAGGGCACTTGCGTGGGAGTGGGAGTGGGAGTGGGCGTGGGCGTGGGCGTGGGAGTCGGGGTGGGGTCGAAAGGCTGAGCGTAAAGGGGAGTTGGCGCCGGGAGCACGAGCGATGTGGGGGGAGTGGGCGGCTGCTCGGGCTGGTGCCGCGGACGAAGGGGCGTGGGGAACTGCTGCGTCTCGTGCCATGCCTGCTGTGGTTGAGGCTGTGGCTGCGATTGCCGCGGGGGCTGGGGCTCGGGCTGCGCTTGGGGCTGGGGCCGGGACTGCGGCTGCGCGTCGGGAGTGGTCGGCCGCGGTGGCGGGAGGTGGAAGCTGCCGGTGTCCGACATCGTGGACGGCTGCGGGGGGAGGGCGTCGGGGGCGAGTTGAGACGGTGCGCCGTCGGGAGCGGGCTTCGGCCGTACGTTGCTGGGGACTGACTCCGGCTGTACGCCATTGGCGCCGGGCTCCAGCTCCACGTGACTGGTGCCGGACCCGGGTCGTATGTGGCGGGCACCGGACTCGGGTCCTGCATGACCGGTAACGGGCTCCGGTCGTACGCCATTGGTGCCGGACCCCGCCCAGACGCCGACGGAATCGACCTCCTGAGACAACGCGCCCGAGCCGTGCCGCCATGGCCCGGAGCCGGAGCCGGAGCCGGAGCCGGAGCCAGGCATCGAGACGGGGTTGGAGCCGAGCCCAGGACCGGAATCGGAGGCGGGCCCAGCACCGGAACTGGAGGCGGGTCCAGAGCCAGGACCAGAGCTGGAGCCAAGCGCCGAGACTGGGTTGGAGCCCGAACCCGAACGCGAGCCCGAGTTGGAGTCGGCATCGGGGCCGGGGCCGGGGCCGGGGCCCGGCCAAGACGGTGTGTCGTCAGGGCTGAGTTGCGTCGCGGTGGTGTCTGGACGCGTCGCATGCGCCCCGGACGACAAGCCCCCCGCGCTCACCCCCGGCGCGGGCCGAAGCGGTCCCCCCGGGGTGAACCCCTCCGGGAGCGGCCCGACTTGGTCGAAGACCTCGACCAACTCGTCGTCGGGGCCGGGCTCGGGCAGCAGCTCGATGGCCGAGGCGAGCGCCTTGCGCGCACCCGTGGCGGTGCGGAACCGCGCGTGTGGGTCGGGCTGCAGCAGCGTGGCCACGACCTGCCACAGCGGCTCGGGTATGCCCCGCGGAGCGGACGGCGTGCCATTGTCGGCGAAGTACTCGATCAGCGCCTTGGCATCGGGCTTGGCCCCCTCCAGCAGATAGAGGGCGACCAGACCGACGGCGAACAGGTCGGCGGGGAAGTCCGGTTCGGCGCCCATCATCTGCTCGGGCGCGAAGTAACCGGGCGTTCCCACCACGTAGTTGGTCTCCGTCAGCCGGGGCTCGCCGAGTCGCATGGCGATGCCGAAGTCGGACAGACGCAGCCGGGGCCGGGCCGTGCCGGTCGCTTCGAGCAGTACGTTGGCGGGCTTGATGTCGCGGTGCACAACCCCCTCGGCGTGCACGGCGGCGACGCCCGCAAGCAGCTGGTCGAGCAGGGTGCAGACGAAAGGAGGAGGCAGCGGGCCGTAGTCATTGACCAGGTGGACCAGGGAGCCCCCGGCGACCAGGTCCATGGTGAACAGGACCTTGTCGTCATCGGCGGCCCAGCTGGCGGGAGCGAGCACATGAGGATGGTCGATCCGCAGGGCCTGCTCCCGCACGAAGCGCAGCAGTGCGTGCGCATCGCTCTGTTGCAGCACCTTGGCGGCCACATACCGGCGCCGCCGGTGGTCCCAGGCGCGCCAGACCGCACCGACTCCCCCGCGTCCGATCGGGTCGACCAGTTCGTACCGTCCGGCGAAGACCTCACCCATGGTCGTACGACGCTCCCCTTCGGCTCCCCCCGGGGCCGGCTCGGCCGCCGGCCCTCCTGCGGTGCCTTCCTCGCGGTGGACCCGGCCGCCGCTCCCTCAGCGGCCGGATCCTCGGCTCAGCTCTGGTGCGACTGGTAGTGCGCGACCGCGTCGGAGGTACGACCGGCGCCGTACACCCGGAGGAACTCTGCCAGTTCCGGGTGGCTCGGGGCGAGGGTGTCCGCCGCCTCGATGATGTCCCCGGCCGCTGCCACCGAGCGCAGCAGCGACTGGATCTCCCGGACCACCCGCTTGACCGTGGGCGCTCCCGAACTGGTCGTCGACTGCGTGGTGTTGCTGAGCACCGAGCCCCCCTGCGACTTCTTGATCTCGTCCATGCGCTCGGTCGCCTCGACAGCGCTCACACTGCCGTCAGCGACCTGCCCCGCCAGGTCCTGCAGCAGCTGTACACGCTGGACCACCGCGGGATTGCCGATCTTCGCGCGCTGACCGCTCATCAGCTGCGACAGCATGGGCGCGGACAGGCCCAGCACCCCGGCAAGACGCGCCTGGTTGAGACCCAGATCCTCTATGAGCCTACGGAAGAGCGCCCCCAACGGCTCCCCGTACCAGTTCCGCTGCAGCTCCCGGGCTCTCGCGGTTGCTTCCTGCTGTGCGGCGTCCATTGCGTCTCCCCATCGCTTCCCCAAATACCGCGGTTCGCTGTAGCGAACCACGTCGAGCATCTTACGGAGAGTGGTCGTTCACGGGGACCCCCAATCTTTTTGCGAGATACCGGGGGTGACCCGGTACTCTGGTCTGCGGCGCCCGTCAGCAGGTGATTCCTGTGGCTGGGTGTTCCTCCTCCGGGGCCTTAGCTCAGTTGGTAGAGCGCTGTCTTTGCATGGCAGATGTCAGGGGTTCGACTCCCCTAGGCTCCACACAAACAGATCCCCCCTGACCTGCGGAAACGCAGTCAGGGGGGATCTTTTTCTGCTTCACCGTGTGGGCACCTCGACGCGGCGGTGCGGCCCGGAGTCTGCGGAAGCCCGGGTTCGCGGGGCTCGGGAGAGATCTTTCGCTCCCGGGGATCCCCGTGAGTAACCGATCCGTAAGAGGAGCGGTCCTGGCCATCAGTGGCCGGTGCGTCCGACAGCGCCCCGAAGAATCCGGCCGTGACGCCGGGGTTGGTCTTCCCGCCGGCGCCGGCGAGGGAGACCCGGCGAAGGGCGGTTCACACGTTCCACGTGAAACATCGCCGTGGGGCAGGAGACTCTCAAGTCTCCTGCCCCACGACGATGTTGAAGTCGGACTCAGCCGGCGATCGGGCTCAGTGGCGGTCGTCGCGCTTCGCCGCCCGCTCCTCGGCCTCCTTGGCCTGGACCTCGGGGTCCAGTTCCGACTGGCCGGTGCCGTCGACCGACGCCAGACGGCCGGACTCGGGCACCTCGGTCGCGGCGGGAGGCTCGACCAGCCAGTCGGGGTTGGCCTGCTTGTCCCACCACCTCCAGGCGGCGAACGCAGCACCCGCCAGAATCCCCAGCACAGCCAGCCCCTTGGCGAGACGGCCGGCCTTCGCCCGCCGCTCGTGCTTACGGACCAGCTTCTGGATCTCCTCCGGCGAGACCTGACCGCGCAACGCGGCCAGCGCCGCCACACTGCGGGACGCGGCCTCGTCCCGAACCGGCTGGGCCGCGGCCACGGCCTGCTCGATCCTCGGCTTGGAATAGTCGGCGGCCTGACGAGCCGCCTTACGGGCACGGTCGGCGGCCTCATGAGCCGCCTGGTCGACCTTCGGCGGCACATGCGTACGGGCCTGCTCAAGGCGCGGCGCGAGATGGGCGTCGTACTGCACGCGGGCCTGTTCGGCGGCCTGCGACACCTTCGGCGCAAGCCGTACGCGCGCCTCTTGCGCATAGTACGAAGCCCTGTCCATGGCCGTGTCGGCGTAAGGCGCCACCACTTCCGCGGCGTGCAGCACGCTGTCCTTCGCCGAGCCGGTCGCGGCGCGCACGCTGTCGATGCGGGTCACGGGTTTCCTCCTCCTCGGTGGCGTACGTCGGGGGTCTGAGGTGCCCCCAAAGACACACAGTTCACCTTTCCACCCTTATCGGGATCATGCCCGCCCAGAAGGCCCGGGGCATGTGAGGGCAGGCATCCGGGTCACGGGCACTGACTCCGGGTGACTTCAGAACGGGACTCGATCAAGTGTCGATCAAGTGCAATAGCGGCTTAATACAGGGCAACAGGAGCTTGTCGTCGACAATGCCACGGATCCCCGCCACGCGCCCCCGTCCCGAGGCCACTCGACCGGATTTCTGCAAGCCAGACGCACGGATATTCGCCCAGAGGTGGCAGCCGGGCGCCGCGCCGCCCCGTCCGTGCGAGGATCGGGGAGTCAAAGAAGGCAACGGAAGGCAGATCGTGGCTGAGCAGCTCTACGCCACCCTGAAGACCAACCAAGGCGACATCGAAATCCGGCTCCTGCCGAACCACGCGCCCAAGACGGTCCGGAACTTCGTCGAGCTCGCCCAGGGCGAGCGTGAGTGGGTCAACCCCGCCACAGGCGCGAAGTCCGCGGACAAGCTGTACGACGGCACGGTCTTCCACCGAGTGATCAGCGGATTCATGATCCAGGGCGGCGACCCCCTGGGCAACGGCACCGGCGGCCCCGGCTACCAGTTCGAGGACGAGTTCCACCCCGACCTCGCCTTCGACAAGCCGTACCTCCTGGCCATGGCCAACGCCGGCCCGGGCACCAACGGCTCGCAGTTCTTCATCACCGTCTCCCCGACGGCCTGGCTGACCCGCAAGCACACCATCTTCGGCGAGGTCACCAACCCGGCCAGCCAGAAGATCGTGGACACCATCGCCGGCACCCAGACCAACCCGCGCACCGACCGCCCGGTCAATGACGTCGTCATCGAATCGGTCGTCGTCGAGACCCGCGAAGGCTGAGCCCCGACGGCACGCCCGGGCTCGGAACCGCCGAGTCCGAAGGCTCCCGCAGGGAACCAAACGCCCCGTTCATCCGTAAGGATGGACGGGGCGGTGCATTGCGCACACGGACCCTGTGTGCCCGCGCGCGAGCCGTCGTACGGAGAATTGAGGGGACCCCATGGACCAGGCGCCAGGCAGCCCGCAGGGCCCGCGGGACCAAGAACCGCAGAACGCGCAGAGCCTGCCCACCTGCTACCGCCACCCGGACCGCGAGACAGGCATCCGCTGCACCCGCTGCGAGCGCCCCATCTGCCCCGAGTGCATGGTCAGCGCCTCCGTCGGCTTCCAGTGCCCCGAATGCGTACGCGGCGGCTCCGGCACCGGCCACGCGCCGACGGCCACCCAGCCCCGCACCATCGCCGGCGGCACGGTCGCCGCGGACCCCCGGCTCGTCACCAAGATCCTGATCGGCCTCAACCTCGCCGTCTTCCTCGTCCAGATGTCGATGGGTGACCGCTTCACGGACCGCTTCGACCTCATCGGCCGCGCGTACGTCCCGATCCTCGGCTCGATCGAGGGCGTCGCCGAAGGCCAGTGGTACCGGATGCTGACGGCGATGTTCCTGCACGGCAGCTACATCCACATCCTGTTCAACATGCTCAGCCTGTGGTGGATCGGCGGCCCCCTCGAAGCGGCCCTCGGCCGCGCCCGCTACCTCACGCTCTACTTCGTCTCGGGCCTCGCGGGCAGCGCACTCAGCTACCTCCTCGCCGCCCCGAACCAGCCGTCGCTCGGCGCCTCCGGCGCCATCTTCGGCCTCTTCGGCGCGACCGCCGTCCTCATGCGCCGGCTCAACTACGACATGCGCCCGGTGATCGCCCTGCTGGTGATCAACCTGATCTTCACCTTCGGGTGGAGCAACATCGCCTGGCAGGCCCACATTGGCGGCCTCGTCGCCGGTGTCGTCGTCGGCTACGCCATGGTCCACGCGCCGCGCGAGCGCAGGGCGCTGATCCAGTACGGGGTGTGCACCCTGGTCCTGGCCGTCGTGCTGATCACCACGCTGGTGAGAACCGCTCAGCTCACGTGAGAGGGAGGGCTTGGCTCACCTGAGAGGGAGCTCGGCTCACCTGTGAACCGATGTTGTCCACAGATTGTGGCGGATCTTGTGCACGCTGTGTGGGAACTGCTGTGCCCCCTGTCACTGATCCTGGTTTTCCCAGGTCAGGCAGGGGGCGAACAAGCTTCCGGGTGCCGGTAGGTCAGTCATATCGGCGTCAACCTCGGATGAGTTATCCACAGATCGTCTTTCTTTTCCACCTCTGTGGACAAGTGCTGTGGATAACTCAGTGGATAGCCCTGGGCAGAGCTACGTCAGAGCTGATCCGAGGTGCTACTTCCACTGCGTGGAGACGCCGAATCCCGCCGCGATGAAGCCGAAGCCGACCACGATGTTCCAGTTGTCGAGGGCGTCGATCGGCAGGGATCCGTCCGTCACGTAGAAGATGACGATCCAGGCGAGGCCGATCAGGAACATGGCCAGCATGACCGGTGCGACCCAGCCGCGGCTGGTCAGCTTGATGTTGGTCGCCTGCTTCGCCGGGGGCGGCGTGTAGTCGGCCTTCTTGCGGATACGTGACTTCGGCACGAGGGTCTCTCCTGTCGATGCGCTGCGTGGCCGCGCAGGGAACTGGGGCGGGCTCCGGGGCAGCGTACAAGGGGACACTGAGTGCTCCCCCGGGCGTCCGTTAGCGTAGTGCTTCCGCGGCGCCGAAGGAGATAAGGGTACGTTGAGCAATTCTGCCGACTCCCCCGGGACGGGATCCAGTCCTGCCGGTAAACGCCGTTTCCGGCCCGTACGGGTACTCACCGCGGCCGTCTTCGCTCTCGCCGGCCTCATTTTCTTCACCAGCTTCAATACGGCCAAGGGCACCAATATCCGTACGGATACGTCCTTGCTGAAGCTCTCCGACCTGATCCAGGAGCGCAGCCACAAGAACGCGTCGCTGGATGATTCCAATGGCACCCTGCGTGACGACGTGGATGCGCTCGCCGGTCGTGAGGACGGCAGCAGCAAGGCGGAGGACGCCAAACTCGCCGCGCTGGAGAAGAACGCGGGCACCCAGAAACTCAAGGGCGAGGCCGTCACGGTCACGCTCAACGACGCCCCGCCGAACGCGACGGCCAAGCTGCCCGGCTATCCCGAGCCGCAGCCCGACTACCTGGTCATCCACCAGCAGGATCTGCAAGCGGTGGTGAACGCCCTGTGGCAGGGCGGTGCCAAGGGCATCAAGGTGATGGATCAGCGGCTGATCTCCACGAGCGCGGTGCGCTGCGTCGGCAACACCCTGATCCTCCAGGGGCGCGTCTACTCGCCCCCGTACAAGATCACGGCCGTCGGTGACCCGCAGAAGCTCCAGAAGGCGCTCGCGGCCTCTCCGGCGATCCAGAACTACATGGTGTACGTCAACGTCTACGGGCTCGGCTGGAAAGTCGAGGAGGACGGGACGGTGACTCTTCCCGGCTACTCGGGCACAGTGGATCTCCACTACGCGAAGCCGGTGGAGTAGGGGCGGCGGGCGTAGTACGCGAAGCCTGTGGAGCAGCTGCCGCCGGGGGGACCTTGTGTCGGTGCGAGTGGTCGTCAGGACGATCAGTGAGCTGTGCATCACGGTCGGTGCTCTGATCGTGCTCTTCGTGGTCTATGTGCTGTTCTGGACCGGTGTGAAGGCCGACAGTGCGATGGATCACCAGATCGATGTGCTCCAGAAGCAGTGGTCGAAGGGTGCGTCGGCCCAGAAGACGCAGGCGCCCTCGGGTGCCCCGGCCACCGCGAGTCCGAAGGTGCCCGCGCCGTACAAGTACGGCAAGCCGTTCGCGGTGATGTACATCCCGCGGCTTGGTTTCACGTGGAACAAGCCCGTGCTCGAAGGCACCGCCACGAGTGTCCTCAAGAAGGGGCTCGGCCACTACAGGGGGACGGCTCAGCTCGGGCAGACGGGGAACTTCTCGGTCGCGGGCCACCGGCGCACGTATGGCGATCCGTTCAAGGATTTTCCCGAGCTGCGGCGTGGCGACGCGGTGGTGCTGACCGACGGGACGACCTGGTTCACGTATCGGATCGACAAAGGCCCTTACAAAACGCTGCCCTCGGACATTGAGGTGATCAACCCTGTGCCACGTAAGTCCGGGTACACGCGTCCGGGGCGCTATCTCACGCTGACCACGTGCGACCCGGAATGGGGACACAGCCACCGGCTGATCGTCTGGGCTCACCTTGATTCCACGCAGCCTGTGGAGGCAGGGAAACCGGAGGCTCTGCGCCGTTAGTCTGGTGCAGTACGGCATGAGTCCGGTGGTGTGGGACGTGGCTCCGATGCCGTGGTGCGACGGAAGGGACGGCATGTACGGCTGGATCTGGCGGCATCTGCCGGGGAATGTATGGGTGAGGGCGCTGATCTCACTCGTACTGGTCCTCGCGGTGGTCTACGTGCTCTTCCAGTACGTCTTCCCGTGGGCCGAACCGCTGCTTCCCTTCAACGATGTGACGGTGGACAACCAGTGAGCACGCGGATTCTCGTCGTCGACAACTACGACAGCTTCGTCTTCAACCTGGTCCAGTACCTGTATCAGCTGGGCGCCGAGTGCGAGGTGCTGCGCAACGACGAGGTGTCGACCGCGCATGCCCAGGACGGCTTCGACGGGGTGCTTCTGTCGCCGGGCCCGGGCGCTCCGGAGCAGGCCGGGGTCTGTATCGACATGGTCCGGCACTGTGCCGCGACCGGTGTGCCCGTCTTCGGTGTCTGCCTCGGTATGCAGTCGATGCAGGTGGCGTACGGCGGTGTCGTGGATCGCGCGCCCGAGTTGCTGCACGGCAAGACCTCGCTGGTCGAGCACGGGGGCAAGGGGGTCTTCGCGGGCCTGCCGTCTCCCTTCACCGCGACGCGCTACCACTCGCTGGCGGCCGAGCCGGAGACCGTCCCGGCCGAGCTGGAGGTCACGGCCCGTACGCACGACGGGATCATCATGGGGCTGCGGCATCGTGAACTCCCGGTCGAGGGCGTGCAGTTCCATCCGGAGTCGGTGCTGACCGAGCACGGTCACCGGATGCTGGCGAACTGGCTGCTGGAGTGCGGCGACAAGGTGGCCGTGGCGAGGTCGGCGGGGCTCGCCCCGGTGGTGGGCAGGGCCACGGCGTGACCGCGCTGCGCCCCGAGCGCGACAGCTCCCCCTATGGCGGCGAGGCCGCGTACGGGGGCGCTGACGCGTTCGAGGGTGCGGGTGCGGGTGCGTTCGAGGGTGCGGGTGCTTTTGAGGCGGCGGTCGGGGGGCTCGCGGATCCGCTGACGGACCCTTTGCCGGTGCCGGGGCAGCGGCCGGCGGGGCAGCCGGAGGAGTGGTACGACCCGGAGGGGTACGCGACCGACTGGTACGCGGGGCAGGAGCCCGCGCAGCAGCAACGGCAGCAGGTCCAGCAACCGCAGCAGGTGCAGCAACCTCTGCGGCCGTCTCCGCCGTCGTACGAGGAGACGTACGCCCCGCCGCACGAGGAGCCGGTGGCCGTTCCGTACCAGGAGCCGGTCGCCGCTCCCTACGAGGAACCGTTCGTCGTGCCCTTGCCGTTGGACGACGAGACCGTGGCGCTGCGGATCCCGGACGCGCCACGAATAGCTGAGAACGGGCCCACAGCGGCGCCTGGCGGCCGTGCGGCGCGCCGGAAGGCGGCAAGGCGTCAGGGGCGGCGCGGGGGCGCTCAGGAGCCCCAGGAGTCCCACGGGTCCCAGGAGTCGGCGGAGAAGGCCGCTGAGGGCGCTGAGGCGCCTCTGAGCCGGATGGAGGCCCGGCGGGCGGCGCGGGCGCGCAAGCCCAGTGCGGGTGTCATCGCGAGCCGGGTGATCGGCGAGGTGTTCATCACCACCGGCGTACTGATGCTGCTGTTCGTGACCTACCAGTTGTGGTGGTCGAATGTGCGGGCGCATCAGCAGGCGGGCAGTGCCGCGCACCACCTTCAGCAGGACTGGGCGAGCGGCAAGCGGAGCCCCGGGACCTTCGCGCCGGGGCAGGGCTTCGCCATCCTGCACATCCCGAAGCTGGACGTGGTCACGCCGATCGCCGAGGGCACGAGCAAGACGAAGGTGCTCGACCGCGGGATGGTCGGCCATTACGGCGAGGGCGCCACCAAGACGGCGATGCCGGATGCCAAGACGGGCAACTTCGGGCTCGCGGGGCACCGCAACACGCACGGGGAGCCGTTCCGGTACATCAACCGGCTGAAGCCGGGCGACAAGATCGTGGTCGAGACGCAGGACGACTACTACGTCTACGAGATGACGTCGATCCTGCCGGTGACGCAGCCGAGCAATACGAGTGTGCTCGACCCGATACCCAAGGGTTCGACTTTCACCAAGCCGGGCCGCTACATCACACTGACCACCTGCACGCCGGAATTCACCAGCAAGTACCGGATGATCGTCTGGGGCAAGATGGTCGAGGACCGGCCGCGCAGCAAGGGCAAGCCGGACGCGCTCGTCAGCTGAGAGCACGTGAGACAACCTGAGACAGATCAGACGGGGCAGATGCACAGTGGCAGCGAGGACCGACCACGACGAGCGCGCCGAATCCGGATCCGCAGCCGACACCGGCGCTGAGGTGCCCGCACGTCGACGTCGCGGTTCCGGCCGCATCGCGATGGCGGTCAGCGTCTTCGGTGAGCTGCTCATCACCGCGGGTCTGGTGCTCGGCCTGTTCGTCGTCTACTCCCTGTGGTGGACGAACGTCCTCGCGGACCGCGTGGCGGACAAGCAGGGCGACAAGGTCCGCGACAACTGGGCGCAGGACAAGCGTGGTCCGGGTGCTCTGGACACGAAGGACGGCATCGGCTTCCTGCATGTCCCGGCGATGAAGAACGGCGAGGTCCTCGTCAAGAAGGGCACCTCGACGAAGGTCCTCAACGACGGCGTCGCCGGCTACTACACCGACCCGGTCAAGGCCGCGCTCCCGGCCACCGGCAAGGACGGCAACTTCACCCTCGCCGCCCACCGCGACGGCCACGGCGCCAAGTTCCACAACATCGACAAGCTGAAAAAGGGCGACCCGATCGTCTTCGAGACCAAGGACAAGTGGTACGTCTACAAGGTCTACGACATCCTCCCGGAGACCTCGAAGTACAACGTCAAGGTCCTCCAGCAGGTCCCCAAGCAGTCCGGCAAGAAGAAGCCGGGCCACTACATCACCCTGACGACCTGCACGCCGGTGTACACGTCCCGGTACCGATATGTGGTGTGGGGGGAGCTGGAGCGCGTGGACAAGGTGGACAGCGACCGGACTCCGCCGAAGGAACTGGGCTGAGGTGACTGAGTTACTGCAAGCAACTCAGTCACCTACGATGCAGAAGGCCCGAAGCCGCAACTTGCTCTTGCGGCTTCGGGCTCTTTCAGTTGTGTCCGGGGACGCCTACTGGAGGACGGACAGTGGAACTCCCGCGCTCCACTTCTCCAGGTGGGCGCGGTCCACGAGGGTGACGCCGTAGCTCTCCGCGATGGCACGCGCGTCGGGCGTGAAGGATGTCGTTGCGACGAAGAGTGCCACGTCGGCCGCGTGCTGGACGTGTGAGGCGCCGAGGAACTTCTGCAGTTCGCCGCTCCACACGGGGCGGTATGGCGCGAAGCTCTTGCACTGCGCGACGACCGTGCGACCGTCGGCGGTGCACGCCGTGACATCCACTCCCCGGTCACCCGGACCGCCGTGCACGATGACCTCCGTGCAGCCGTCGCGGCGCAGCAGAACGGCGATGTGGTGCTCGAACTCCCGCCAGTTCATGGCGTCGATGGAGGCCATGATTCCGGTGTACTGGCGTGGACCACGGGTGCGTTCGAGATCGGTGATGCGGGTGTCGTGGTTGCACAGCCGCTGCTCGACCCGTTGGACATCCTCGCGGAGGGCGATGAGTTCCTGACGGTGTTCGCCCGAGGTTTCGATCAGGGCGTTGAACATGGGGACGACGGTCTTGCCGAGGATGTGGGTGATGCGCTGGTCGATGCGGTCGTCGAGTGTGCGGCTCGTGCCGGAGGCCTGGGTGTCGACTGGGCGAGTGCGCGCCAGGTACTCCATGTCGAGGAGGTAGGTGCGGACCTGGCGGGCGACGTCGCTGTCGCGGAGGAGCATGGCGATGTTGAGCACGGCTCGTCGGGAGTAGACGGTGAGACTCCGGCGGGCCTGTGGATAACTCCCCAGCGAGAGTGACATGTTGTCACTCTCGAAATTCCGCAGGTCAGCGCCACGCAGTACGACCAGTCCGTTGACCTCCAGTTCTTCACGGTGGCGCTTTACGAGCTGTCGGACGGCCTCGACGGTGACGCCGAAGTACGCCGCGACCATAGCCGTAGTCACGTGCATGCCGTCCGGCAGCAGCGACAGTGCCTTGACCTTGTCGAGTACTTCCGTGCGTTCCAGCACGCTTCCCCGCAGCGCTTTCGATTCCAACAGAGCCGCTTCGTCGATCACGTACTGCCCCTTTTGTTCGTGTCGTGGCCGTGTGGCCGGGGCAGAGCTGTGCTTCCCCACCCCATGCCTTCAACGAGTCGGGAAGTAGGAAGATACGGTCGAATCTCGTACAGAAGGTCGTATTAGTCAGGGCGGCGCGCTGAACGAGCTGTGCCCCGCCCGGAGAGTTCCGGGCGGGGCACAGTCGTGTTCAGGCGGGGCTTCAGCCGGTGGTGCCGCCGAAGATGTTGGTGCCGCCGTTGTTGTTGCCGTTGCCGCCCGCTGCGGTCAGGTTGATCGCGGTGCCCGGGTTGACCGGAGTGCCGGCCTGCGGGTCCGTGCTGATGACGATGGCGTTGTCGTCCTGGGAGCCGCTGATGTTGCCGACGGTCAGGCCCGCGGCCTCGATGGCCTTCTTGGCGTCCTTGAGGCTGCCGCCCGCCACAGTCGGCACGGCGACCTGCGTCTTGGCCTTGCCGATCTGGATGGTGACCGTGGAGCCGGGGTCGGCCTGAGCGTTGGCCGACGGGGAGGTCTGGATGACCTTGCCGACCAGGTTGGCGTCGTCGGTCTCCACCTCGGTGCACGAGGCGACGAGGTTGCTGGCCGTCATCTGTGCCGTGGCCTCGTCACAGGTCTTGCCGCTGACGTCGGGGACCGTGACCTGCTGCTTCTTCTTGGCGACGGTGAGGGTGATCGTCGATCCCTTCTGCACCTCCGCGCCGAGCTCCGGGTTCTGCTTCAGGACGAGGTTCTCGGTCTCCGTGGATTCCTCGTACTTCGTCTTGATATGGAACTGGTACTTGTCGGCCCCGAGGATCGACGTGGCTTCGTCCAGGGTCTTGCCGGTGACGTTGGGAACGACCACCTTCGGCGCCCCGGTCGACACCACCAGATTGATCGTGTCGCCCTTCTTCACCGTCGTGCCCGCCGTCGGATCCTGCGAGCAGACGTTGCCCTTGGGCTCCTCCTCGCAGGCCTGGTTCTTGCGCACGAGTGTCAGATCGCGGTTCTCCGCCATCTTCTTGGCTTCGGCGTACGTTTGGCTCACGAAGTTGGGGGCCTTGAACGTGTCGTTGCCCGCGTTCTTGCCGCTGAACGCCCACTTGCCGATCAGGATCGCGCCGATGAGGACGAGGACGCCTGCCACGACCAGGAGGATCGTCGAGGTGTTCGACTTCTTCTGGCGGCGGCGGTCGGGGCGGTCGTCGTAGCCGTAGCCGCCGTCGTCCGGGCTCATCGGGGGGAGCATGGACGTGGCCTGGGCGTCCGTGGAGCGCAGGGCGGTCGTCGGCTGGTCGTCGGGGTAGCCGCCGTAGCCGACGGAGCCCATGGCCGCGGTGGCCGCGACGGGCTGGCCGTCGAGGCAGGCCTCGATGTCGGCGCGCATCTCGTCGGCGGACTGGTAGCGGTAGTCCGGGTCCTTGACCAGGGCCTTCAGGACGATCGCGTCCATCTCGGGCGTGATCTCGGGGTCGAAGACGGACGGGGGCTGCGGTTCCTCACGTACGTGCTGGTACGCCACCGCGACCGGGGAGTCCCCGATGAACGGCGGGCGGACCGTCAGGAGCTCGTACAGGAGGCAGCCGGTCGAGTAGAGGTCGCTTCGCGCGTCCACCTGCTCGCCCTTCGCCTGCTCCGGCGAGAGGTACTGGGCCGTGCCGATGACGGCGGCCGTCTGCGTCATGGTCATGCCGACGTCGCCCATCGCGCGGGCGATGCCGAAGTCCATGACCTTGACCTGGCCGTTGCGCGTGAGCATGACGTTGGCCGGCTTGATGTCGCGGTGGACGATGCCGGCGCGGTGGGAGTACTCCAGGGCCTGGAGGATCCCGATGGTCATCTCCAGGGTGCGCTCGGGCAGCAGTTTGCGCCCGGAGTGCAGCAGCTCGCGCAGTGTGGACCCGTCGACGTACTCCATCACGATGTACGGGATGGAGGTCCCGTCGATGTAGTCCTCACCCGTGTCGTACACGGCGACGATCGCGGGATGGTTGAGCGAGGCGGCCGACTGGGCCTCCCGGCGGAAGCGGGCCTGGAACGACGGGTCGCGTGCGAGGTCGGCCCGCAGCGTCTTCACCGCCACCTGACGGCCGAGCCGGGTGTCATGCGCGAGGTAGACCTCCGCCATGCCACCACGGCCGAGCACGTGGCCCAGCTCGTACCGGCCGCCGAGGCGACGCGGCTCTTCCATAGCTACCTACCAGCCCTCTCCGTCGGTCCCGACCGCACCTTTGTGTGGTCCGGCGGTGTGCCGTCCGGGCATACCGTACCCGGCTCGCCTTCTGTGACCTGGCCAAGACCGTCACCCGTGACAGGACCGGTATCGCAACGTGCACCGATGTGAAGGGGACGTGAGCGGGGTCACTTCTTGCTGTCGATGACTGCCTTCATCACGTCCCTTGCGATGGGGGCGGCGAGGCCGCCACCGGAGATGTCGTCACGGTTGGCGCTGCCGTCCTCGACGACGACGGCCACGGCGACCGGCGAGCTGTTGTCGCTGAGCTTGGCGTACGAGATGAACCAGGCGTACGGCTTCTCGCTGTTGTCGACGCCGTGCTGGGCGGTGCCGGTCTTGCCGCCGACGGTGACGCCGCTTTCGTTGATCTGGGCGTTCTTGCCGGTGCCGCTCTTGACGACCGTCTCCATCATCGACTGGAGGATCTGGGCGTTCTTCTCGGAGAGCGGCTGGCTCAGCTTCTGGGGCTCGGTCTGCGAGATGACGTCCAGGCTCGGGGCCTGGAGCTTGTCGACCATGTAGGGCTTCATCAGCGTGCCGTCGTTGGCGACGGCGGAGGCCACCATGGCCATCTGGAGCGGGGTCGCGGCGGTGTTGTACTGGCCGATCGAGGACAGCGCGGTCTGCGACTTGTTCATGTTGTCGGAGAAGACCGACGCGCTGGAGCGGACCGGGGTGAACTGCTCGGAGGTGAAGCCGAACTTCTTGGCCTCCTCCAGCATCTTGGCGTTGCCGAGGTCCGAGCCGACCTTGCCGAAGACGCTGTTGCAGGAGACCCGGAGCGCGGTGCGCAGGGTGGCGTTCTTGCAGGGGAGGTTGCCCTCGTTGGGCAGCACGGTGGTGGTGCCCGGCATGGTCCACGGGTCGGGCGAGGTCGTGTTGGTGTCCGCGTCGGGGACCAGCCCGTTCTCCAGGGCGGCGGCCGCGGTGACGACCTTGAAGGTGGAGCCCGGCGGGTAGGTCTCGCGCAGCGCCCGGTTGAGCATCGGGTCGTCGGCGTTGTTCTTCTTCTGGAGCTTGTTCCACGCCTTGGCGTCGGTGGTCGTGGAGTTGCCGGCGAACGTCGACGGGTCGTACGACGGGGTGGAGGCCAGCGCCAGGATCGCGCCGGTGGACGGGTCGATCGCGGCGACGGCGCCCTTCTTGTTGCCCAGACCCTCGAAGGCGGCCTTCTGGGCGGCGGCGTTGAGAGTGGTGACGACGTTGCCGCCCTGCTTCTTCTTGCCGGTGATCATGTCGAGGGTGTTGCGGAAGAAGAGTCGGTCGTCGTTGCCGGTGAGGATGCCGTCGTCGATCTTCTCGAGCTGGTTGGCGCCGAAGGCCTGCGAGGCGTACCCGGTGACGGGCGCCCACATCGCGCCGTCCTTGTAGGTGCGCTTGTACTCGTAGTCGCCTGTCTTGGACTTGACGGACCCGGTGATCGGGTTGCCGTCGACGATGATGTCGCCGCGCGGGGTGGCGTATCGCTCGATGTTCACGCGGCGGTTGGCCGTGTCGGTGCGCAGTTCGTCGGCCTTGACGTACTGGAGCCAGTTGTCGCGGATGAGCAGGGCGAGGACGAGGAGCCCGCAGAAGACGGCGATCCGGCGCAGGGGCTTGTTCACGGGCGGACCACCTGGGTCATCTCGGCGTCGGGATTGGGGGCGGGAGCCGGGGCCGGGCGGCGCGCGGTGTCGCTGATGCGGATCAGGATGGCGATCAGGGCCCAGTTGGCGATGACGGAGGAACCGCCGGAGGCGAGGAACGGCATGGTCATACCGGTCAGCGGGATCAGGCCCATGACGCCGCCGGCGACCACGAAGACCTGGAGTCCGAAGGCGCCGGACAGGCCGACGGCGAGGAGCTTGCCGAACGGGTCGCGGGCGGCGAGGGCGGTGCGGATGCCGCGCTCCACGATCAGGCCGTAGATCAGCAGGATCGCCATGACGCCGGCCAGGCCCAGTTCCTCGCCGAAGGTGGCGAGGATGAAGTCGGAGTTGGCGGCGAACCGGATGAGTTCGGAGTGGCCCTGGCCGAGGCCGGTGCCGAGGGTGCCGCCGGAGCCGAAGGCCCACAGGGCCTGCATGGACTGTTCGGAGTGGACGCCGGGGGCGCCGGACTGGCTCAGCGTGTACTCGCGCATGGGGTCGAGCCAGGCCTGCACACGCGTTTTGACGTGCGGTTCGAAGCTGGCCACGCCGACGGCGCCGGCCGCGGACATCAGCAGACCGAAGACGATCCAGCTGGTCCGCTCCGTGGCGACGTACAGCATGATGATGAACATTCCGAAGAACAGCAGCGACGTGCCGAGGTCGGTCTCGAACACCAGGATGAGGATCGAGATCATCCAGACGACGATGATCGGGCCGAGGTCGCGGCCGCGTGGCAGGTACAGGCCCATGAAGCGGCGGCTGGCGAGGGCGAGCGCGTCGCGCTTCACCATCAGGTAGCCGGCGAAGAAGACCGCCAGCACGATCTTCGCGAACTCGCCGGGCTGGATGGAGAATCCCGCGACCGAGATCCAGATCTTGGCGCCGTAGGTGATGCTCGCGCCGAGGCCCGGGACCAGCGGGAGCAGCAGCAGGACCAGGGCGCCGACCATGGAGATGTAGGTGTAGCGCTGCAGGACGCGGTGGTCCTTGAGGAAGATCAGCACGACGGCGAACAGGGCGATGGCCAGTGCGGTGTACATCAGCTGGCGCGGCGCGGCGCTGCCGGCCTGGCCGATCGACTGGAGCAGTTTGGACTGGTCGAGCCGCCAGATGACCACCAGGCCGAGCCCGTTGAGGAGCGTGGCCAGCGGCAGCAGCAGCGGGTCCGCGTACGGGGCGAACTTCCGTACGACGAGGTGGGCGACGCCGGCCAGCAGGCCGAGGCCCAGGCCGTAGCTCAGCAGGCCGGTGGGCACCTTGTCGTCGATGGCCAGGCCCACGTTGGCGTAGGCGAAGACCGGGATGACGACGGCGAACACCAGCAGTGCCAGCTCGGTGTTGCGTCGGCTCGGTGCGCCGATCGAACCGATCGTGGACGTGTGGTGCGTCGGCGTGTTCGTACTACTGCTCATCGTGTGACAGGGCCCCTCACGGCTGCTTACTGCTTACCGCACAGCGAGACCAGCTTCTGCTCTTCGGTGGAGAGGCTGGGGCCGGGTGTGGGAGTGGGTGCGGTCGTGGACTTGGAGGACGACGGTGCCGAGCTCGTCGGGGTCGGGCTCGGGCTGGACGTGGCCTTGGACGTCAGGGAGGTCTTTGTGGTTCCCGTGGTTCCGCCGGCCTCGCCCTCGCCGGTCTTGGAGTTGTTCTCGCTCTCGGCGGCGCGGCGCTGGGCGTCCTTCTTGCACGCGGAGGCCTGCACGGCGAGCTCGTCGATCTTGGAGGTGGCGTCGCTGAGGCCGCCTTCGGCGATGGTCGCCTTGACCTGCTTCTGCTGGTAGGGCGGCAGGTACTTGAGTTCGATCTCGGGGTGGTCCTTCTCCACCTTCGAGAGCGAGACCCAGGCCAGGTCCTGGCTGATGCCCTGGTACAGCGCGACGTGTTCGCCCTTGGTGCCGACGTAGTACTGCGTCTGGGTCCAGCGGTAGCCGCCGTACAGGCCGCCGCCGATGACGGCGAGCGCGAGGGTGATGTAGAGGCTTCTCTTCAGCCACTTGCGTCCGGCGCGCGGCTTGACGAAGTCCTCGTCGGAGTAGTCGCCGAAGCCGCCGGTGGGTACGTAGCCGGTGGTGTCGCCGCTGCCGGGCGGGCCGAACTCGCCGCCGCCCTGTCCGGGCACCGGGCGGCCGAGGTGGGAGGCGCGGCCCGCGGGCGTCTGCATGGCGCCGTTGTCGTGCATCTGGAGCTGGTTCTCGGCGACCGCGCCCACGACGACCGGGGTGTCGGAGAGCTGCCCGGCGAGGGTGTCTCCGCCGTCGATGTCGAGGACGTCGGCCACGATGACCGTGATGTTGTCGGGGCCGCCGCCGCGCAGCGCGAGCTGGATGAGCTCCTGCACGGTCTCCTGAGGGCCCTGGTAGCTGGCGAGGGTGTCTTCCATCGTCTGGTGGGAGACGACGCCGCTGAGGCCGTCGGAGCAGATCAAGTACCGGTCGCCGGCGCGGACTTCGCGGATGGAGAGGTCGGGCTCGACGTGGTCGCCGCTGCCCAGCGCGCGCATGAGGAGGGACCTCTGCGGGTGGGTGGTGGCTTCCTCTTCGGTGATGCGTCCCTCGTCGACGAGGCGCTGCACCCAGGTGTGGTCCTGGGTGATCTGCGTCAGTACGCCGTCACGCAGCAGGTAGGCGCGGGAGTCGCCGACGTGGACGAGGCCGAGGCGCTGGCCGGTCCAGAGGAGAGCGGTGAGGGTGGTCCCCATGCCTTCGAGCTGGGGATCCTCCTCGACCATCATCCTGAGCTGGTCGTTGGCGCGCTGCACGGCGGTGCCGAGCGAGGTGAGGATGTCGGAGCCGGGCACGTCGTCGTCGAGCGCGACGATCGTGGAGATCACCTCGGAGCTGGCGACCTCACCGGCGGCCTGGCCGCCCATCCCGTCGGCGATCGCGAGCAGGCGGGGACCGGCGTAGCCGGAGTCCTCGTTGCCCTCGCGGATCATGCCTTTGTGCGATCCGGCGGCGAAGCGCAGTGACAGACTCATGCGCACCTCGCCCGTCGGCTCCGGGTACATCCGCACGGTGCCCACCCTCCGGTCGGGAGCGCGCCGGGGTCCGTCGTGTGGACCGCCGCTGCGTGCTCGCTCCGCTCGCGCTCATTCATGACGTAGCACTACTTCCGCAGCTCGATGACGGTCTTGCCGATGCGGATCGGCGCGCCCAGCGGAATGGGCGTGGGAGTCGTCAGCCGGCTCCGGTCGAGATACGTGCCGTTGGTGGAGCCGAGGTCTTCGACGATCCACTGGCCGTCCCGGTCCGGGTAGATCCTGGCATGGCGGCTGGACGCGTAGTCGTCGTCCAGCACGATGGTGCTGTCGTGGGCGCGGCCGAGTGTGATGGTCTGCCCCTGGAGCGCCACCGTCGTACCCGTGAGGGTGCCTTCGGAGACGACCAGTTTGGTGGGGGCGCCGCGGCGTTGCCGGCCGCCGCCGCTCGGTGCGGTCTGCTGGCGCTGCTGCGGCGGCGCGGACTGGCGCGCTGCCGGCTGCTGCCTGGAGGCGTCCCGGCGCGAGCCGCGCTGTGTGACGCGCGTTCCGAACAGGTCGCTGCGGATGACCTGCACGGCCACGATCACGAACAGCCACAGTACGGCCAGGAAACCCAGCCGCATGACCGTGAGGGTCAGCTCTGACATTGCCCCCGCTTCACCCTTCGGCTTGCCGGTAAATGATGGTGGTGCTGCCCACGACGATCCGCGAGCCGTCGCGGAGCGTAGCGCGGGTGGTGTGCTGCCCGTCCACCACGATGCCGTTGGTGGATCCGAGATCCTGGATCGTCGAGGGCGTTCCGGTCCGGATCTCACAGTGCCGGCGGGATACGCCGGGGTCGTCGATCCGCACGTCGGCTTCGGTGCTGCGGCCCAGCACCAGCGTCGGGCGTGAGATCTGATGGCGGGTGCCGTTGATCTCGATCCAGTGCCGCATGCGGGTGCCGGGCTGTGCGCCCGCTGCCGCGGCGGGCCGCTGGCCCATGGGCGCGGGTCCGGGGCGGCCGCCGGGTGGCGGCGCGGACGGCATGGGGGGAGCGGCCGCGGGCGGGTAGCCGTAGCCACCCTGGCCCTGGCCGCGCGGGGCTGCCGGGCCGGGGCCCGCGGGGGCGCGCTCGGGAGCCTGCTGGCTGCTGGAGGAGGCGAGCGTACGGCTGCGTACCCGGTACAGACCGGTGTCGAGGTCGTCGGCCTTCTCCAGGTGGACCTTGATGGGGCCCATGAAGGTGTAGCGCTGCTGCTTGGCGTAGTCGCGCACCATGCCGGCGAGTTCGTCGCCGAGCTGGCCGGAGTAGGGGCTGAGGCGCTCGAAGTCCGGCGCGCTCAGCTCCACGATGAAGTCATTGGGGACGACGGTCCGCTCGCGGTTCCAGATGGTCGCGTTGTTGTCGCACTCGCGCTGGAGTGCTCCCGCGATCTCCACCGGCTGGACCTCGGACTTGAACACCTTGGCGAAGGTGCCGTTGACCAGACCTTCGAGACGCTGCTCGAACTTCTTCAGGACTCCCATGGGGCACCTCCTCCTTCGTAGCCGTCCTGGTACAGCTTGCTGTCGTCTTCGTCTTCCTGATCCCGCTGGCCTTGCTCGTACTGCTTACTGATCGTATCCACGCGTCGGGAAATCGGCTGGTTCCCCCTGTCGGCCCGGTCGACGGTTGTCGACGGCTTCCGAAGTCCCCTCCCGAGGTTCCCTCCGGGACACCTCTTCGAACTCGTCCCGGCACTACTCCTGCCATGGATCGTAGAGGCGCTCCACGACCAGTGTCCCGCACCTGACTGTGCGGCCCGTCCGGCTTCTGGGGAGATGCGCTGGACCGGTACGAGGTTGATACGTGAACCGGTTCTGCCTGAGACGTGCGGCGGGCGCCGGGGCCGGGACGGGGGAGGTGGCCTGCGCGGGAGCGCCTGCGGGGTGGGTGCGGGGCGGTGGGAAAGGGATGTGATTCCACTCCTGGCAGCGTGCTAATCTTCTCGATGTCGGCAGGCGCTCACACCACTTGGTGAGAGACGGACGACACAGCGAATGCGCGAGTGGCGGAATGGCAGACGCGCTGGATTCAGGTTCCAGTGCCCGCAAGGGCGTGGGGGTTCAACTCCCCCCTCGCGCACCAGAGGGAACGGGTCCCACCAGAGACGAAAGTCCTGGCGGGGCCCGTTTCTCGTTGTTCGCAGTTCGTACGGGCGGCCCCGACGGTGAGGTATCTCACGGTCGGGGCCTTCGTCGTCAGTGCGTGTCAGTGCCGTGCGCCGAGGTTCTTCTTTGTCGAGGAAGTGGATGACCATGGATCTCAAGCAGGAGCGAGCGGTCCGCACCCGCAACCAGATCCTGCGGGCGGCCGCCGAGGTGTTCGACGAGAAGGGCTACGACGGCGCGAGTGTCTCCGGCATCGTCAAGCGCGCCGGGCTGACGCTGGGAGCCCTGTACTTCCACTTCGAGTCCAAGCAGGCGCTGGCCGAAGCCGTGATGAACTCCCAGCCGCAGGCCATCGAACCGCGACTGCACTCCGATGGACTGCAGCGGCTGGTCGACATCACCCTCGTGTGGGCCCGCCGCTTGCAGATCGACCCGGTGCTGCGCGCCGGCGTCCGCCTGGCCGTCGAGCAGGGCCGTTTCGGCATGAGCGACGTGACCTCCTTCGATAACTGGAAGCAGATCATGACCGGCCATCTGGAGACGGCCCGGGCCGAGGGAGACCTGCGCGAAGGTGTCCTCCCCCGGACGGTCGCGCACTTCGTGGTCGGAGCCTGCACCGGAATCCAGCTGTACTCGCAGCTGCTGACCGGGCGGGCCGATCTCATGGACCGCACCTGTGACATGTGGCAGCTGCTGCTGCCCGGCATCGCCACACCGGAGGCGACGGCGCGGATCGTCGTCGCCCCCGAGCGCGGAGCCGTCGAGTAACGCTTGGCCGAAGCGGTTCCGGGTCCGCCGCCTCGTGACGCTGTCCGGAGGGGTTACGCCGCGAGGCGCTCGGCGAGCTCCTTGGCCTTGGCGGCCGCGTCGTCGAGGGCCTTGGTGCGGGAGGCCTCGAAGAGGGGGATCAGCTCGGACATCGCCGGGTTCTGCGGCGCCATCGTGAGCTCCGGGACGATGAAGTCGAGGTCCAGGGCGAGCGTGTCGCGCAGGATGGCCTCCAGGTAGTTCTGCACGTACTCGTAGGGCTCGCGCGGGGTGCCCGGCGCGTAGGAGCCGCCGCGGCTGGCGACCACGGTGACCGGGGTGCCCTTCACCTTCGACTCCTCGGTCATGGCGGTGCGGCCGATGAGGAGCACGTTGTCCAGCCACGCCTTGAGGGTCGAGGGGATCGAGAAGTTGTACATGGGCGCGCCGATCAGGATCGCGTCCGCCCGCTCCAGCTCCTCGATGAGCCGTACGCGCTCGGCGAAGGCGGCGGCCTGCTCCGGGGTGTGGGTGTCCGGAGCGGCGAAACCGGCGGTGTGGGCGTCGGCGCTGATGTGCGGCACGGGGTTCGCGGCGAGGTCGCGGTAGATCACCGTGCCCTCCGGGTGCTGCTCCTCCCAGGCCTTGCGGAAGGCGTCCGTCACCGCGCGGGAGGCGGAGGCGGAGCCCGGGAACACGGATGAGTCGATGTGGAGGAGGGTGGCCATGGGGTTCTCCAGGTAAGAGGTGCTGCGGGAGTCCGGGGGTGGGCTTCCCTTTCGTACTGGACTATAGATAACACAGCTACTTACTTTTTTTCATCCCCTTCCGTGGACCCAGTACCCTGGACCCATGCCGGAACGGGGAAGCCACGACGCAGGCGCGTGCCAGAAGGTCGACGACGGCATGACACGGGTGTTCCAGCTGCTCGGAAAGCGCTGGACGGGCCTGGTCGTGGCCGTCCTGCTGCAGCGCCCCGTCCACTTCGCCGAACTGCGCAGAGCGATCCCCGGCATCAGCGAACGGATGCTCTCGGACCGGCTCACCGAACTCGGCGCGGCGGGACTGGTCGTGCGCGAGGTCGACGAAGGCCCCCCACTGCGGGTCTCGTACCGCCTGACGGAGGCGGGTGCCGCACTGGAACCCGCGCTCAAGGAACTGGGGTCGTGGGCGGAGAGGTATCTGCCGGAGAGCGGGCCGTGCCCGGGATAGCTCCGGAAACGGTGGCTGTCCTTCTGTGACGGCGTAGTTGTCCACAGGCTGTGCCGTGGAGTTGTCCACAGGGTCTGACGCGTTTCGGCGACCGGCTGTACGGTCAGCACGAGTTGATGTTCGTGCACGGGGGAGGCGGTCGGAGTGACCGAGCTCGGTACAGCGGTTCCGGCGCAGCAGGCGCGGCAGGACCAGCAGCAGGAGCCCACGGCTTTGGGGGTACGGCGATTCGCGGTGCCGGGATTCGCCGCGTGGCCCGCGCAGGGCTCGCCCAAAGAAGAGGGGAAGACGCTGCGCGGGCGGGTGCCGCGCGAGGCGCACGCCGAGCTGACGGCGGACACCGGCCGGCCGGACGCCGTGACCGCGGTCCAGGAGTCCAACCTCGGCCGGATCCCCGAACTCACCCCGATACGGGTCGGCAGGATGGCGGCCACCCCCTTCGCGTTCCTGCGCGGTTCGGCCGGCCTCATGGCGTACGACCTCGCACGCACCCCCGTGACCGGCATCGGCGCCCAGATATGCGGTGACGCGCACGCGGCGAACTTCGGCCTGTACGGGGACGCGCGCGGCGGCCTCGTCATCGATCTGAACGACTTCGACGAGACGGTGCACGGCCCCTGGGAATGGGACCTGAAGCGGCTCGCCACCTCGCTGGTGCTCGCGGGCCGCGAAGCCGGAGCGGACGAGGACGCGTGCCGGGCCGCCGCGCACGACACCGTGGGCTCCTACCGCCGCACCATGCGCCTGCTGGCCAAACTGCCGGTACTGGACGCGTGGAACGCGATCGCCGACGAGGAACTCGTCTCGCACACAGACGCCCACGATCTGCTCGGCACCCTGGAGCGGGTCTCGGAGAAGGCGCGGGCCAACACCAGCGGACGGTTCGCCGCGAAGTCGACGGAGGCGGTGGAGGGCGGCGGCCGCCGGTTCGTGGACGCGCCGCCGGTGCTGCGCCGGATAGCCGACGCGGAGGCGGCCGCCGTCGCGGCGTCCCTGGAGCACTACCTGACGACGCTCTCCGAGGACCGCCTCCCGCTCCTCGCCCGGTACGCGGTGCACGACGTCGCCTTCCGTGTCGTCGGCACCGGCAGCGTGGGCACCCGCTCCTACGTCGTGCTGCTCCTGGACCACCGCGGCGAACCCCTCGTCCTCCAGGTGAAGGAGGCCCGCGCCTCGGCGCTGCTCCCGCACCTGGCGACGGCCGGGCACGCGATACCCGAGGTGCCGCACGAGGGCCGCCGCGTGGTCCTCGGCCAGAAGCGCATGCAGGTCGTCAGCGACATCCTGCTGGGCTGGACCACGGTCGACGGCCGCCCCTTCCAGGTACGCCAGTTCCGCAACCGCAAGGGCAGCGTCGACCCCGCCGCCCTCGCCGCCGACCAGATAGACGACTACGCCCGCATGACCGGCGCCCTCCTCGCCCGCGCCCACGCCCACAGCGCCGACCCCCGCCTCATCGCCGGCTACTGCGGCAAGAACGAGGAACTGGACGAGGCCGTCGCGACGTTCGCCGTGACGTACGCGGACCGGACGGAGGCGGACCACGCGGAGCTGGTGGGGGCGGTGCGGAGCGGGCGGATCGAGGGGGAGATGGGGGTCTGAGAGGGGGGTCTGAGAAGGGGAGGCTGGCGGGAGGGAAGGGGGAAGGAGGGGAGGGGGGAGGGGGAGGGAGGGGGGCGGACCAGGCCGAGGCGTCGGGGCCGTGTCTTACGCTGGTCGCGTGACGACGCCCGAAGCCGAGCAGACCGAGCCCGAGCCCGCCGCCGAGGAGCCGCGGGAGCGGTCCGGTGCCGGGGAGGCCGTGACCGCGGACCCGACTCCCGAGCAGCCACCGGTCGAGCAGACCGGGACCGAAGGGGAGGCCCGGCCCGAGGAGCGGCTCGAGCGGGCCGTGCGGGCGGCTGAGCAGGCGTTGATCGAGTTCGAGATCGCGGTGGAGACCTTCCGGGTCGAGGTCGAGAACTTCTCACGACTGCACCACCAGAAGCTCGGGCCGATGTACTCCCGGCTCGACGAGCTGGACGCCCAGATCGCCGAAGTGCGCGCCGCACGCACCGGCGACCCGGAGGACATACGCAAGGCGGACGAGGCGCGAGCCCGAGTCATGCCCATGCCCGGCGTCGAGGAGCTGTTCCACGGCTGGATGGACTCGGAGGGTCTGTTCCCCGAGGCCGTGGCGATGCTCACCGACCAGCCCGTACGGCCCCCGCAGCGCGTGCGCCCCAGCGAGGAGGCCCGCAAGCTCTACCGCGAGCTGGTCCGCAAGGCCCACCCCGACCTGGCGCAGGACGAGGACGAGCGCAAGCGGCGCGACGAGTTCATCGCCCGGGTGAACGCCGCGTACGGCCGGGGCGACGAGGTGCTGCTGCGGGAGCTCTGCGAGGAGTGGGCCGCGGGTCCCGTCCCCCAGGAGTGGAAGCCGAGCCGCAGCGAGGAGCTCTACGCCCGTCTGGAATGGCTCTCCCAGCGCAAGGAGATGCTCGCCTTCGTCGCCCGCGAACTGGAGGAGAGCGCCATCGGCGCGATGCTCCAGCTGGCCCCGGACGACCCGGATCGCCTGCTGGAGGAGATCGCCGAACAGCTGCTGGCCCAGGTCGAGGAACGCGAGGCCGAACTGGCGGAACTGATCGCCGACCAGACTCCCTGACCTTCCTGATCTCCCCGACCTCCTTGATCTTCCTGGCCTCCCCGTCTTGCTGAAGGGGAGGAAAGGGATCAGGTCGTCGGCACGGTCAGGTAGCGTCGGAGGCATGAGTTTCGGAGTTGGTGTGCCCACGGTCGAGGTCGGAGATCTCGCGGACGGAGACTTCCTGCTGGACGTCCGGGAGGACGACGAGTGGGAGGCAGGCCATGCCGCAGGGGCGCTGCACATCCCCATCAGTGAGTTCGTCGCCCGCTACGGCGAGTTGACCGAGGCTGCCCCGCAGGACGGCCGGGTCAACGTGATCTGCCGCTCCGGTGGCCGTTCCGCCCAGGTCACGCAGTACTTGGTCCAGCAGGGCATCGACGCCGTGAACGTCGACGGTGGCATGCAGATCTGGGCAGCCGTCGGCCGCCCGGTCGTGGACGACAAGGGTCAGCCGGGCTTCGTGCTGTAGGCAGGTCCGGGTCCCCGTGACCACCGGAGGCACCCGGCGGTGAAGCTGTGCGCGAGCCGACGTTCTGGCGTGGGCTCGCGCGGCCACCCGGTCCCGAATCCGTTGGCTATGGAGCGGCCCGGCGCTCAGCCCAGCGGATGCGCAGCGAGCAGATCTCCCAGCGCCTCCTCATGCGCCGCCGCCGGTCCGAGGGACAGCTCCAGCTGCTTGGCCCAGGCGTGGTACCGGTGCAGCGGATAGTCGGTGTCGGCACCGAACCCACCGTGCAGATGCTGCGCGGTCTGCACGACCCGCCGTACCCCTTCGGACGCCCAGATCTTGGCGACGGCCACGTCCCCGGACGCCGGAAGCGCACCCCCCGCCCCCGTACTGATCCGCCACGCGGCCTGCCACAGCGTCACCTCCATGGCGCGCAGGTCGATATAGCGGTCGGCGGCCTGCACGGCGACCGCCTGGAACGTGGCGACCGGGAACCCGAACTGCTCCCGCTTGCCGGTGTACGCACTCGTCATCCCGAGCACGCCCTCCCCGAGCCCGAGCGCCAGCGCACACGTCCCGGTGGCCAGCAGCTCGCGCAACCACTCCCACGCCCCCTCCGCGTCGATGACATCCCGGGCGGCGATCCGCGCGGACTCCAGACTCAGCTCGCCGAGCCGCTCACCGCTGGTGGAGATCTGCTCGGCGAGCGCGACCCCTTCGTGGACGCGGGGCACGAGCGCGAGGACGGTCCGGCCGGCCTCTGTGTGCGCGGGTACGAGGGTGAAGTCGGCGTTGTACGCCCAGGGAACCGCCGTCTGCACCCCGTCCAGCACCCACACGTCACCGTTCTCACCGTCCTGCCGTGCGGTCACGGCGAGTTCGGCCGGGTCGTGGCCGGTGCGGCCGTTGGCGGCGACGGTCAGCACGCGTTCGCCCCGGCCCGCCCGCGCGAGCAGCTCCGCCTTCAACTCCGCACCGCCGTAGGTCTGCACGGCCACCGCGGCCGCACAGCTCTCCAGTAGCGGCACGCGAGCCAGCACCTTCGCCGATTCGCGCAGCACCAGGCACAGCGCGACCGCGTCGAGCCCCGCCCCGCCGTACTCCGCGTCGAGCAGCAGGCTCAGCAGGTCCGCGTGGGCGAGCTTCGACCACAGCGCCCGGTCGAAGTCCTCGGCGACGGCGCCCGCGGTGAGCGCGGGGCTGGGCACCCCGTCCGGCGCGACCCCGGCGAACACCGCCTTCGCCGCCTCGACCGCCGCCTGCTGCTCCTCGGTGAAGGTGAAGTCCACGGGTCCTGTCCTCCCACGCGCCGGCCCACCAACCAGGCGGGACGCCCGATCTGACGGAGCGTCAAGATAGAACAGGTTCTACAAGAAGGGAACGGTCGGCCGCCGCTCACCACGGTGCGCTACCGATGTCGCCGTGCGGTCCCCGTCGCCCCCCACTCCCTGCCAGCCGACCAACCGATCGTTCGTTTTGCTCAAATCAATGCTCGGCCGAGCGCCGTAAGGTGTCAACCGCTGTGGATAACCTCGTGGGCACCGGTGTGATCGCTGTGTCTCTTGGGGCTGTGCCGGGTGGCCTGGTCTGAGTACGGTGCCCCTGCGAACGTCGCGGTGCGGAGCGGCGTGGCGGTACGGTGCCCGCGGCCCGGCGGCCGGCATCGGATTCGGGATCGTGAATCGGGGCGGAATGGACGCGTACGACGAGAGCGCGAAGACCGGGCCAGGTTTGGACGGGCCAGGCGCTTCCACGCCTGCCGTGTCCGAGCCCGCCGAATCCACGCGTGCCGGCTCGGTGCCTGACGGTTCGGTGCGGGACGGTGCGGTGCCTGACAGTACGGTGCGGGACGGTGCGGTGCCCGAGGCCCGCGCGTCCGAGGCGGTCACGTCCGAATCCGGACCAGGAACAGGACCCGAATCCGGACCAGGACCAGGACCAGGACCAGGACCAGGACCAGGACCAGGACCAGGACCAGGACCCGACTCCGGAACCGAGTCCGCCCCCGCCCCCGCCCTCGCTCCCGCCCCCGACACCCCCCTCCCCGCCCCCACAGGCATAGCCTCCCTCTCCCTCCGCTACCAGATCGCCGCCGCTCTCGCCCTCGCCGTCGTCGCGGTCGCCGCCTGTGTGCACCTCGGGATGGTGTTCCTGCACGTCGCGCCCTCGAACACGGTCACCAAGCAGCACGGCAAGGCGATCGACGAATGGATCTACCCCGAGTTCGAGCAGAACTGGAAGCTCTTCGCCCCCAACCCGCTGCAGCAGAACGTCGCGGTCCAGGTCCGCGCCCTGGTCCGTACCCCGGACGGCACCAGCCGCGAGACCGGCTGGTACGACCTGTCCGCGCTGGACGGCCGGCTCATCGACGGCAATCCGCTGCCGAGCCACACCCAGCAGAACGAACTGCGCCGCGCCTGGGACTTCTACGCGAGTGCGCATGACAGTCAGAACCGTCCCGTGGGCCTGCGCGGTGACCTCTCCGAACGCTATCTGCGCCGGGTCGCCGTGCTGGGCCTCGCCCGAGAGCACGCGGGCGGCAAGGGCGCCGTCGTCGAACGCTTCCAGGTCCGCTCCCGTACCACCAACGTGCCGCCCCCCAAGTGGAGTGAGGAGCAGGTGTCCGACAAGCCCATAGTCCGCGAGCTGCCCTGGTGGACGGTGACCGGGAGCGACCGCGAGGACGGACTGACGGAGGCGAGCGCGCGATGAGCCGATTCGCCCTGTCGGTCTCGCGCGGCATCACCCGCGTCACCGAGACCGCCCTCGGCCCGTACCAGGCCGCGGTGGTCCGCATCGGCTTCGCTGCCACCTGGCTGCTGTTCCTGTTGCGCGAGTTCCCGCACCGCCAGGAGTTGTACGGGCCCGACGGACCGTGGAGCTGGGACCTCGCCCAGCAGCTCATCGCGAACAACCACGCCTTCACGGTCCTGATGTGGTCGGACAGCCAGGTGTGGTTCGAGATCGTCTACGCCCTCGCCGTGCTGTCGAGCGGCGCGCTGCTGCTGGGCTGGCGGACCCGTGCGATGTCCGTGCTCTTCATGGTCGGCGTGCTGTCCTTGCAGAACCGCAGCATCTTCATGGGGGACGGCGGCGACAACGTCATCCATCTGATGTCGATGTACCTGGTGCTCACCCGCTGCGGTCAGGTCTGGTCGCTGGACGCGCGCCGGGCCCGGCTCGCGCGGGAGGCACGCGCGCGTGGCGAGCGGAACGGGCCCGACCGGGTCGGCCCCGCCCTGTGGGGTGTGCTCGGGGTCGTGCTGGCGGCGGCGACGGGCGCGGGTTGGATCGAGGACGGCTGGCTGGGCGGCTGGTTCACGGTCTTCTGGGGCCTGTGGGCGGTGCAGGGCCTGTGGTGGGCCGTGGGCCGCGTGGCGCGCACCCGGGAGCCGAGGATTCTGCTGGACGTCGTCGCCAACGTCGTGCACAACGCGGCCCTGTTCGTGATCATGGCCGAGGCGTGTCTGATCTACGCGACCGCCGGCTGGTACAAGATCCAGGGCTCGCGCTGGCAGGACGGCACCGCCGTCTACTACCCGCTCCACCTGGACTACTTCTCGCCCTGGCCCGCCCTGTCCGACCTGATGTCCGCGCACGGCACGATCGTGATGCTGGTGACGTACGGGACGGTCATCGCGCAGGTCGCCTTCCCCTTCACCCTGTTCAACCGGCGGGTCAAGAACGTCCTGCTGGCGGGCATGATGACCGAGCACGCCGTGATCGCCGTGGTCCTCGGACTGCCGTTCTTCTCGCTCGCGATGATCGCCGCCGACGCGGTGTTCCTGCCGACGTCCTTCCTGCACCGCCTCGGCGGATGGGCCACGCGCGCGCGTGGAGTGCTGCTGAGGCGCGATGGCCGTACGGTGCCGGGGCCGCGCGAGCCGCAGCCCGAGACCCCGGAACAGAGCGAGCAGACGCACGTAGGCTTCACGGCATGAACGACCCGGTACGTGCTTGGCATCAGTACGCCGACGCCTCCGTCCTGCTCGACGGCTTCCACGCCCTCAAGCACGCGGTGCGCTTCCAGGCCCGTATCCAGGTGGCCGTCACGACCGACCGGCGAGCGACTCTGGAACTGGCCGATGAGCTGGCTCCCGACGTACGCGATGCCCTCGACGGACTGCTGAAGGAGGTGCCGGAGGCGACGCTGAAGGCGCTCGTCCCCCGCCCGCACCCCACGGCGGTCGCCGCCCTGGCCGTACGTCCCTCACGTGTCGCCAACCTGGAGACGCTGGCCCGCACCCCGCGCACCGCGCCCGTCGTCGTCCTCGACAACCCCCGCAACCTGGGCAACGCGGGCGCTGTGATCCGGCTCGCCGCGGGCTTCGGCGCGACCGGCGTGGTCATGACGGGCACGCTCGACCCCTGGCATCCCACGGTCGTACGCGGCGGGGCGGGTCTGCACTTCGCGACCGCCGTGGAGCGGCTGACGGTGGCCGAGCTGCCGCCGGGCCCGGTGTTCGCGCTCGACCCGGAGGGCGAGGACATCCGTGGGCTGAAGCTCCCCGACGACGCCGTGCTCGCCTTCGGCTCCGAGCGCAGTGGCCTGTCCCCCGAACTCCGCGCCCGTGCCGACCACTTGGTGTCGCTGCCGATGCGCCCCCAGGTCTCCAGCTACAACCTCGCGACCAGTGTGGCGATGACGCTGTTCCACTGGAGCGCGACCGGGAGCGCACCGGCGTAGGCGGTTACGCCTCGCTGCGCACCTCCACCACCCGGAAGCGGTTGGCGACGAACGCGCCGTCGCACAGCGCGGCGTTGGCGGCCGGGTTGCCGCCGGAGCCGTGGAAGTCGGAGAAGGCCGCCGTCTGGTTGACGTACACCCCGCCGGTGAGGTTCAGGGAGAGCTGGGCGCACTCCTCCAGGCAGGCCTCCCGCACGTCCTGCTCGACCTCGTCGTCGGTGGTGTACGCGCCGACGGTCATCGCGCCCTTGTCCCGGATGGTGCGGCGCAGCAGCTCCACGGCGTCGGCGGCCGAGTCGACCGCGACGGCGAAGGAGACGGGGCCGAAGCACTCGCTCAGGTAGGCGGCCTCGTCGTCGGCCCCCTCCCAGTACTTCCGGGCGCCGTCGAGCTTCACGATCACCGGCGTACGCACCACGGCGTTCGGGAATTCGGGGTTGCTGATCTCCCGGGAGGGGAGGGCGACTTCACCGAGTCCGGCCGCGGCCTCCAGGCGGGCCTTCACGTCCGGGTTCACGATGGCGCCGAGAAGGGCGTTGGCCCGGGCGTCGTCACCGAGGAGTCCGGCGACCGACTTCGCGAGGTCGCCGGCCACCTCGTCGAAGGACTTGGGGCCCTCGTCCGTGCGGATGCCGTCGCGGGGGATCAGCAGGTTCTGCGGGGTCGTGCACATCTGGCCGCTGTACAGGGACAGGGAGAAGGCCAGGTTGGACAGCATCCCCTTGTAGTCGCCCGTCGACTCCACGATCACCGTGTTGACGCCGGCCTTCTCGGTGTAGACCTGCGCCTGACGGGCGTGGGTCTCCAGCCAGTCGCCGAACGCCGTGGAGCCCGTGTAGTCGATGATCCGGATCTCGGGCCGTACGGCCAGGGTCTTGGCGATGCCCTCGCCGGGGCGCTCGGCGGCCAGTGCCACCAGGTTCGGGTCGAAGCCCGCCTCGGCGAGCACCTCGCGCGCGACCTGGACGGTCAGCGCGAGCGGCAGCACCGCGCGCGGGTGGGGCTTCACCAGGACGGCGTTGCCGGTGGCGAGGGAGGCGAACAGGCCCGGGTAGCCGTTCCACGTCGGGAAGGTGTTGCAGCCGATCATCAGCGCGATGCCGCGCGGGACGGGCGTGAACTGCTTGGTGAGCGCGAGCGGGTCGCGCTTGCCCTGGGGCTTGGTCCACTCGGCGGTGTCGGGGGTGCGGACCTGCTCCACGTACGCGTACGCCACCGCCTCCAGGCCGCGGTCCTGCGCGTGCGGGCCGCCCGCCTGGAAGGCCATCATGAAGGCCTGGCCGCTGGTGTGCATGACCGCGTGCGCGAACTCGTGCGTGCGGTCGCTGATCCGCTTGAGGATCTCCAGACAGACGACCGCGCGCGTCTCCGCGCCCGCGTCGCGCCAGGCCCGCTGCCCGGCCTTCATGGCGGGCAGCAGCACGTCGAGGTCCGCGTGCGGGTACGTGACGCCTACGTCGATCCCGTACGGCGACACCTCGCCGCCGACCCAGTCGTCCGTGCCGGGCTGGCCGAGGTCGAGGCGGGTGCCGAGGAGGGCGTCGAAGGCGGCCTTGCCCTCGGCCATGCCCAGGCTGCCGTTCTCTCCGTAGGCCTTGGGGTGCTCGGGGTGCGGGGACCAGTACGCGCGCGTGCGGATCGCTTCCAGCGCCTGGTCGAGGGTGGGCCGGTGCTGGGCGATCAGATGGTGGGCGGTGAGTTCGGCGGCCATCAGGGACCAACTCCTCGTCTCAGGAGCTCTTCGTTGAGCTCCGAGCTGGGCAGGAACGGACAGTCAGAGTTAGAGTAACCGAACGATCGGTCGGGACAAGGGGGTCCGCCGCATCTGTGGAAAACCCCGTGCGGGAGGATCGCGCACATGAGAGCACTCGACCTCAACAGCCCCGTGGCCGTCGTCGGCACCGGCACCATGGGCCAGGGCATCGCCCAGGTCGCGCTGGTAGCGGGCCACCCGGTGCGGCTCTACGACGCGGTCGCCGGGCGTGCCGACGCGGCGGCCGAGGCGATCGGCGCCCGTCTCGACCGGCTCGTCGAGAAGGGCCGGCTCACCGGCGCCGACCGGGACGCCGCGCGCGCCCGGCTCCTGCCCGCCGGGAGCCTCACCGACCTCGCGGACTGCGGGCTCGTCGTCGAGGCGGTGCTCGAAGAACTCGACGTGAAACAGCGGCTGTTCCGCGACCTCGAGGACATCGTCGAGGACGACTGCCTGCTCGCCACCAACACCTCCTCCCTGTCCGTCACGGCCATCGGCGGCGCCCTGCGCAACCCCGGCCGCCTGGTCGGACTGCACTTCTTCAACCCCGCGCCGCTGCTGCCCCTGGTGGAGGTCGTCTCCGGGCACGCGAGCGACTTCTCGTC
Source organism: Streptomyces sp. NBC_00775 (assembly GCF_036347135.1). NCBI lineage: Bacteria > Bacillati > Actinomycetota > Actinomycetes > Kitasatosporales > Streptomycetaceae > Streptomyces > Streptomyces sp. NBC_00775. The sequence goes on along the minus strand of NZ_CP108938.1, from coordinate 5,387,970 downwards.
GGCCACGCGCGCGTATGAGACGGCACGCGCCTGGGGGAAGACCCCGGTCGCCTGCGCCGACACCCCCGGCTTCATCGTCAACCGCATCGCCCGGCCCTTCTACGCCGAGGCCTTCGCGGTGTACGAGTCGCAGGCCGCCGACCCGGCCACCATCGACGCGATCCTGCGTGAGTCGGGCGGCTTCAGGATGGGCGCGTTCGAGCTGACCGACCTGATCGGCCAGGACGTCAACGAGTCCGTCACGCACTCCGTGTGGCGGTCCTTCTTCCAGGACGTGCGCTTCACGCCCTCGCTCGCCCAGCGACGTCTCGTCGAGTCCGGCCGGCTCGGCCGCAAGGCGGGACACGGCTGGTACGACTACGCGGAGGACGCCGAGCGTTCCGAGCCGCACACCGCGGAGAAGTCGCAGCCGCCCGCGTACGTCGTCGTCGAGGGCGATCTGGGCCCGGCCTCCGAACTGCTCGCCCTGATCCGCGAGGCGGGCATCCAGGTCCGTGAGGACGAGGAGGACCACGGCACCCGCCTGGTGCTGCCCAGCGGCGGGCAGCTGGCCCTCGCGGACGGCCAGACCTCGGTCGAGTTCCGCGACGTCGTCTACTTCGACCTGGCGCTCGACTACCGCAGGGCGACCCGTATCGCGCTGTCCGCCTCGCAGGACACCGCGCCCCAGACCGTCGCCGAGGCCATCGGGCTCTTCCAGGCGCTCGGCAAGGACGTCAGCGTCATCGGGGACGCCCCCGGCATGATCGTCGCCCGGACGGTGGCCCGGATCGTCGACCTGGCGCACGATGCCGTCGCCAAGGGAGTGGCCACCGAGGAGGACATCGACACGGCGATGCGGCTCGGCGTCAACTACCCGCTGGGCCCCTTCGAATGGTGTCGCAGGCTCGGCAAGATCTGGGCGCACGACCTCCTGGAGGAGCTGCATCTGCGCGAGCCCTCCGGCCGGTACGCGCCCTCCCTGGCGCTGTACCGCCACGGGCACGCCGCCGACAAGCGGGAGGGCACCTCATGACCACGGCCAAGCGCGACACCTACACCCCGGAGACCCTGCTCTCCGTCGCCGTCCAGGTCTTCAACGAGCGCGGATACGACGGCACCTCCATGGAGCACCTCTCCAAGGCGGCCGGCATCTCCAAGTCGTCGATATACCACCACGTCGCGGGCAAGGAGGAACTCCTGCACCGCGCGGTCAGCCGGGCCCTCGACGGTCTCTTCGAGATCCTCGGCGAGGAGCACGCGCGCGTGGGGCGTGCCGAGGAGCGCCTGGAGTACGTCGTACGGCGCATGGTCGAGGTGCTCACCGCCGAGCTGCCGTACGTGACGTTGCTGCTGCGCGTGCGGGGCAACACCGACACCGAGCGCTGGGCCCTGGAGCGCCGCCGCGACTTCGACCACCAGGTCGCCGAGCTCCTGAAGGCCGCGGCCGCCGAAGGGGACGTACGCGGCGATGTGGAGGTCCGGCTCGCGACCCGGCTGGTCTTCGGGATGATCAACTCGATCGTGGAGTGGTACCGGCCGGACGGGCGGGGCATGGGCGCGCGCGAAGTGGCCGACGCGGTGGTGCAGCTGGTGTTCTCGGGGCTGCGCAGCGAGCACTGAGGCCAGGGGGCTCAGCGGGCTCAGGGGGCTCAGCGGGCTGAGGGCCCCTAGCCCTCCGGCTCCAGGTCCTCCTCCTCGAACACCAGCAGCGTCCGTGTGCTGAGCACCTCCGGGATGGCCTGGAGGCGGGTGAGCACCAGCTCGCGCAGCGCCTTGTTGTCCGGGGTGTGCACCAGGAGCAGTACGTCGAAGTCGCCGCCCACCAGGGCGATGTGGGAGGCGCCGGGGAGCACCCTCAGCTGCTCGCGCACCGTGCGCCAGGAGTTCTGCACGATCTTGAGGGTGATGTACGCCGAGGTGCCCTGTCCGGCGCGCTCGTGGTCGACGCGCGCCCCGAAGCCGCGGATCACGCCGTCCTCGATGAGGCGGTTGATCCGCGCGTAGGCGTTGGCCCGTGACACATGGACCCGTTCGGCGACGGACCGTATCGAGGCGCGGCCGTCCGCCTGGAGCATCTGCAGGATGTCCTGATCGATGGCGTCGAGCGGGCGGGCGGGCGGCTGCACCCGGCCGGCCTCGGGCGGCTCGGCCATTTGTTCAGGTGCCATGTCCCCCCGCCTCCCTACCATGGACGTACTGCGTCCATCTCAGGCTGTGCAGAACCGTTTGTCCACAGCTTGGAGGGGTCTGTAGCCAAAATGTGCCGACGACCGAACAATCGGTAGGTGAGGCGCCTCACACCCGTGAGGCGTCCGAAGCCGTCTCCCACGAGGAGGTGCCGTCATGACGGTCATGGAGCAGCGAGGCGCTTACCGGCCCACGCCGCCGCCCGCCTGGCAGCCCCGTACCGACCCCGCGCCGCTGCTGCCCGACGCGCTGCCGTACCGCGTCCTCGGCACCGAGGCAGCCGCGCAGGTCGACCCGGGTCTGCTGCGCCGTCTGTACGCGGAACTGGTGAGAGGCCGCCGCTACAACACGCAGGCCACTGCCCTCACCAAGCAGGGCCGCCTCGCCGTGTACCCCTCCAGCACCGGCCAGGAGGCCTGCGAGGTCGCCGCCGCGCTGGTCCTGGAAGACCGTGACTGGCTCTTCCCCAGCTACCGCGACACCCTCGCGGCCGTCGCCCGGGGCCTCGACCCCGTCCAGGCGCTCACGCTCCTGCGCGGCGACTGGCACACCGGGTACGACCCCCGCGAGCACCGCATCGCGCCCCTGTGCACCCCCCTCGCCACCCAGCTCCCGCACGCCGTGGGCCTTGCGCACGCCGCCCGCCTCAAGGGCGACGACGTGGTCGCGCTCGCCCTGGTCGGCGACGGCGGCACCAGCGAGGGCGACTTCCACGAGGCGCTGAACTTCGCCGCCGTCTGGCAGGCGCCCGTCGTCTTCCTCGTCCAGAACAACGGCTTCGCCATCTCCGTCCCGCTCGCCAAGCAGACCGCCGCCCCGTCGCTGGCCCACAAGGCCGTCGGCTACGGGATGCCGGGCCGTCTGGTGGACGGCAACGACGCGGCCGCCGTGCACCAGGTCCTGAGCGAAGCCATCGCCCACGCGCGCGCGGGAGGCGGTCCGACGCTCGTCGAAGCCGTCACGTACCGCATCGAGGCCCACACCAACGCCGACGACGCCACCCGCTACCGCGGCGACGCCGAGGTCGAGACCTGGCGCGGGCACGACCCGATCGCGCTCCTGGAGCACGAGTTGACCGAACGCGGCTTGCTCGACGACGAGACCATACGGACCGCCCGCGAGGACGCCGAGACGATGGCCGCCGATCTGCGCGAGCGCATGAACCAGGACCCGGTGCTCGACCCCATGGATCTGTTCGCCCATGTGTATGCCCAGCCCACTACTCAACTGCTGGAGCAAGAAACCCAGTTGAGGGCGGAACTGGACGCGGAAGACGCAGCGGCCGACGGGCACGCGGGTCACCACGGGCCGGAAGGAGCCGGGCGATGACCACCGTTGCCCTCAAGCCGGCCACCATGGCGCAGGCCCTCGGGCGCGCGATGCGCGACGCCATGGCAGCCGACCCGAGCGTCCACGTCATGGGCGAGGACGTCGGCACCCTCGGCGGCGTCTTCCGCGTCACCGACGGACTCGCCAAGGAGTTCGGCGAGGACCGCTGCACGGACACGCCGCTCGCCGAGGCGGGGATCCTCGGGACGGCTGTGGGCATGGCCATGTACGGCCTCAGGCCGGTCGTGGAGATGCAGTTCGACGCGTTCGCGTACCCCGCGTTCGAGCAGCTGATCAGCCATGTCGCCAGGATGCGCAACCGCACGCGCGGCGCCATGCCGCTCCCCATCACCATCCGTGTCCCGTACGGCGGCGGAATCGGCGGCGTCGAGCACCACAGCGACTCGTCCGAGGCGTACTACATGGCGACTCCGGGGCTTCATGTCGTCACGCCCGCGACGGTCGCCGACGCCTACGGGCTGCTGCGCGCCTCCATCGCCTCCGACGACCCGGTCGTCTTCCTGGAGCCCAAGCGGCTGTACTGGTCGAAGGATTCCTGGAACCCGGACGAGCCGCCGGCCGTTGAACCGATAGGCCGCGCGGTGGTGCGGCGCTCGGGCAGGAGCGCCACACTCATCACGTACGGGCCGTCCGTGCCCGTCTGCCTCGAAGCCGCCGAGGCGGCGCGGGCCGAGGGCTGGGACCTCGAAGTCGTCGATCTGCGCTCCCTGGTGCCGTTCGACGACGAGACGGTGTCGGCGTCGGTGCGGCGGACCGGGCGTGCGGTCGTCGTGCACGAGTCGGGCTCCTTCGGCGGCCCGGGCGGGGAGATCGCGGCCCGCGTCACCGAGCGCTGCTTCCACCACCTGGAGGCGCCGGTGCTGCGCGTCGCCGGATTCGACATCCCGTATCCTCCGCCGATGCTGGAGCGGCACCATCTGCCCGGTGTCGACCGGATTCTGGACGCCGTGGGGCGTCTGCAGTGGGAGGCGGACAGCTGATGGCCCAGGTGTTGGAGTTCAAGCTCCCCGACCTCGGGGAGGGCCTCACCGAGGCGGAGATCGTCCGCTGGCTGGTGGAGGTCGGTGACGTCGTCGCCGTCGACCAGCTCGTCGTCGAGGTCGAGACCGCCAAGGCGATGGTCGAGGTCCCCTGCCCCTACGGGGGCGTGGTCACCGCCCGCTTCGGCGAGGAGGGCACGGAACTGCCCGTGGGGGCACCGCTGCTGACCGTCGCCGTGGGCGCACCGGCGTCCTCCATCGAGGGTGCCGCGGACGACGAGGGATCCGGCAACGTGCTGGTGGGATACGGCACGGGGGCGCCTCCGGCGCGGCGCGGAAGGGTGCGGCCGCCCACTGGTACGGCTCCGGTACGGCGGCCGACGGGTCCGCCCGCGGGCGAGGACCGCCACGCGGCCATCGTGCCCGCCGGGACCGGGACCGGGATTGGGCGCGGCGGCGTCGAGAGCGGGGGCCGGAGCATCGGCGCACGACCGTATGCCGAGGGTCCCGTGCCCGTCATCTCCCCGCTCGTGCGCAGGCTCGCCCGGGAGAACGGAGTGGATCTGCGGGAGTTGGAGGGCTCCGGGCCCGACGGTCTGATCCTGCGGGCGGATGTCGAGTACGCGTTGCGTGCGGCGGCCGGGCAGTCGCGCCCGCCCGCTCCCGTGCCGACGGCGGCGCCGTCGCCCGCGCACGGCCTCCGTGTCCCCCTGCGCGGCGTCCGCGGTGCCGTCGCCGACAAGCTCTCCCGCAGCCGTCGCGAGATACCCGACGCGACCTGCTGGGTGGACGCCGACGCGACGGAGCTCATGCGGGCGCGCGCGGCGATGAACGCGGCGGGCGGCCCGAAGATCTCGCTGCTCGCGCTGCTCGCCCGGATCTGCACCGCGGCGCTGGCACGCTTCCCCGAGCTCAACTCGACCGTCGACATGGACGCCCGCGAGGTCGTACAGCTCGACCAGGTGCACCTGGGCTTCGCGGCGCAGACCGAGCGGGGACTCGTCGTACCGGTCGTACGGGACGCGCACGCGCGGGACGCGGAGGGACTGAGCGCGGAGTTCGCCCGGCTGACCGAGGCGGCGCGGACCGGAAGGCTGACGCCCGCGGAACTCACCGGCGGCACCTTCACGTTGAACAACTACGGGGTGTTCGGCGTCGACGGCTCCACGCCGATCATCAACCACCCCGAGGCGGCCATGCTCGGTGTCGGCCGGATCATCCCCAAGCCCTGGGTGCACGAGGGCGAGCTCGCGGTGCGCCAGGTCGTGCAGCTCTCGCTCACCTTCGACCACCGGGTGTGCGACGGCGGCACGGCGGGCGGCTTCCTGCGCTATGTGGCGGACTGCGTGGAACATCCGGCGGTACTGCTGCGGACGCTGTAGCCCCGGCAGCGCCATCCCCGTCCACATGCTGTGCACGGGGGTGGCAATGATCCTTCGGACGCCCATACTCGGGGGATGACCGCGTACGAGCCACCGGGTGCGCCGGAGCCATCGGGCGCGCCCGAGTCGCCGGCCAGCCCCGAGCCGTCGGGCACCCCCGGCGCCGATGTCCCGTACGACGCCGTCGTGCTCGCGGGCGGTGCCGCACGGCGGCTGGGCGGCGCGGACAAGCCCGGCGTACGGGTCGGCGGCCGGGCGCTGCTCGACCGGGTGCTGACCGCGTGCGCCGACGCCCGCACCACGGTGGTCGTGGCCGAACCCAGGGCGACCGCACGCCCCGTGCGGTGGGCCCGCGAGGACCCGCCCGGCGGAGGACCGCTCGCCGCGCTCGACGCCGGGCTGCGGCACACCACCGCGGAGTACGTCGTCGTGCTCTCGGCCGACCTGCCGTTCCTGGACGAGGGGACGGTACGGAGTCTGCTGACCCCCCTTCGGCCCCGGCGGAGCGGGCCCCCGGGGGAGCCGGCGACACCCGACGGCGTGCTGCTCACCGACCCCGACGGCCGCGATCAGCCCCTTGTGGCCGCGTACCGTGCGGAAGCCCTGCGCCGGGAGCTGGCCGTGCTCACCGCCGCGCACGGCGCACTCACCGGGCTGCCGCTGCGACGGCTCACCGCCGCGCTCGGCCTCACCCGCATCTCCGACCCCGTCGCGTCCTTCGACTGCGACACCTGGGACGACATCGCCGCCGCCAGGGCACGTATCAGGGAGCATGGGCACGTGTTGGATGAATGGATTTCCGCAGTCAAGGACGAGCTGGGCATCGACCTGGACGTCGACACCGGCATCCTGCTCGACCTGGCCCGCGATGCCGCGCACGGTGTGGCCCGGCCCGCCGCGCCGCTGACCACGTTCCTCGTGGGGTACGCGGCCGCGCGGGCGGGCGGCGGCCCGGAAGCCGTGGCCGAGGCCTCCCGCAAGGCCACGGAGCTGGCGCTCCGCTGGGCCGACGAGGCCGCCCCCGACGCCAAGCCGGACGCCTGATGACCGCCGCCCGCAGTACCCGGGACAGCCAGGACGCCGAGGACTTCGACGTCGAGGAGGCCCTCGCCTTGGTGAAGGAAGACGGCGCGCCCGCCCCCGAGGGCCGTTCCGTGCCCGCGCCCGCCCCCGAAGCCGAGCAACAGGGCCGCCGGGCCTCCCACGCCCATCACCAGGCCACCCCCTGGCCCGAGGCCCGCGTCGTCGCCGGGCGGGCCGCCCGTTCCCTGCCACGCCGGGCCCCTGTCTCCGTACCCCTCGACGCCTCCCTCGGCCTCGTCCTCGCCGCCCCCCTCGCCGCGCTCACGGACCTCCCCTCCTTCGACACCTCCGCGATGGACGGCTGGGCGGTCGCGGGACCCGGGCCCTGGGAGGTACGGGAGGAAGGGGTGCTCGCCGGGCACGCGGAGCCGGCGGCGCTCACCGACGGCGAGGCGGTGCGGATCGCCACCGGGGCGCGTATCCCTCAGGACGTCACCGCCGTACTGCGCAGCGAGCACGGACTGATCGACGACAAGGGTCGGCTGCACGCCATCCGGGAGGTCGTGCACGGACAGGACATCCGCCCGCGCGGCCAGGAGTGCCGCAGCGGCGACCAGCTGCTGCCGGTCGGCGCGCTGGTCACCCCCGCCGTGCTGGGCCTCGCCGCGGCCGCCGGGTACGACACGCTCGCCGCTGTCCCCCGCCCGCGCGCCGAAGTCCTCGTCCTCGGCGACGAGTTGCTCACCGAGGGCCTGCCCCAGGACGGGCTCATCCGGGACGCGCTCGGCCCGATGCTGCCGCCGTGGCTGCGCGCGCTCGGCGCCGAGGTCGTCGCGGTGCGCAGGCTCGGCGACGACGCCAAGGCGCTGCACAAGGCGATCACCGGCTCCGGTGCCGACCTGATCGTCACCACCGGCGGCACCGCGGCGGGCCCCGTCGACCATGTGCACCCCACCCTGCGCCGCATCGGCGCCGAACTCCTCGTGGACGGCGTCAAGGTGCGCCCGGGGCACCCGATGCTGCTGGCCCGCACCAAGGAGAACCAGCACCTCGTCGGCCTGCCCGGCAACCCTCTGGCCGCCGTCTCCGGCCTGCTCACCCTCGCCGAGCCGCTGCTGCGCATCCTCGCCGGACGCCCGGCCCCGGAGCCGTACACGCTGCCCCTCAGCGAGGCCGTGCACGGGCACCCGTACGACACCCGGCTCATCCCCGTCGCGCTGCGCGCCGACCGGGCGGTGCCGCTGCACTACAACGGCCCGGCGATGCTGCGGGGCATCGCGGCGTCCGACGCGCTCGCGGTCGTACCGCCGGGCGGTGCGCGGGCGGGGCAGGAGCTGGAACTCCTCGACCTGCCCTGGGCCACCGCCGGGATCGACGTCTGCTTCACATGATCTTGAACAGGGTGCGGGTCGGCTGAATCCGAACGGGGTGTGTTTCACGTGAAACTTCCGGGCCATGACGCGATCGCCCGCCAAGCGGACGAACATCTCGTGACCCATCGGGTGAACCTCCCGAAGAAAGTCGTGGAACGCCCGATCCTTCAGGTCGGCAAGCGGCTGGCGATCGCGCTGCTGGTGCTCGTCGTCACCGCGCTCATCGTCTGGGTCGACCACGACGGCTACAACGACAGCTCGGACGGCTCCGTCGACCTGCTCGACGCCTTGTACTACGCGACCGTCACCCTCTCCACCACCGGATACGGCGACGTCACCCCGGTCAGCGACGCCGCCCGGATCACCAACATCTTCGTCATCACGCCACTGCGCGTGCTGTTCCTGATCATCCTGGTCGGCACCACGCTCGAAGTCCTCACGGAACGCACCCGGGAGGAATGGCGGCTGAACCGCTGGAGGGCGGCCTTGAGGGATCACACCGTCGTTGTCGGCTTCGGGACCAAGGGGCGGTCGGCCATCCAGACCGTCTGCGCGACCGGGCTGAAGAAGGAACAGGTCGTGGTCGTCGACCCCAGCTCCAAGGTGGTCGAGGCGGCAGCCGCCGAAGGGTATGCGGGCGTTGTCGGGGACGCGACGCGCAGCGATGTGCTGATGCGGGCCGAGGTGCGCAAGGCGCGGCAGATCATCATCGCCACCCAGCGCGACGACACCGCTGTGCTGGTCACGCTGACCGCCCGGCAGCTCAACCGTGCGGCGAAGATCGTCGCCGCCGTACGGGAGGAGGAGAACGCGCCGCTGCTCAAGCAGTCCGGTGCCGACGCCGTCATCACCAGCGCCAGCGCCGCCGGGCGACTGCTCGGGCTCTCCGTGCTCAGCCCCGCCGCGGGCATGGTCATGGAAGACCTCATCCAGCAGGGCAGCGGGCTCGACATCGTCGAACGGCCGGTCATAAAGGCCGAGGTCGGCAAGGGCGTACGCGAGACGGACGACCTGGTGGTGAGCGTCGTACGAGGCCATCGGGTACTCGGCTACGACGATCCGGCCGTCGGGACGATCCAGCTGACGGACCGGCTCATCACGATCGTGCGCGTCACCCCCGGCACACAGGTGGCCCCGGACACCCGGCCACTGCCCCAGGACTGAGCGGCTCCGGGGAAGTGCGGGGGAAAGCCGCAGAAGCAGCCCCTCCCACAGGACGGGGCCGCACCCCTCAGGAGTAGCGTCCCCCTCATGTACGCGATCACGATTCCTGAACCTGGTGGGCCCGAGGCGCTGGTGTGGGACGAGGTCCCGGACCCCGTGCCCGGCGAGGGCGAAGTACTCGTCGAGGTGGTGGCCAGCGCCGTCAACCGCGCCGATCTGCTGCAACGGCAGGGCCTCTACAACCCGCCGCCCGGCGCGTCGCCGTACCCCGGTCTCGAATGCTCGGGGCGGATCGTCGAGACCGGGCCCGGTGTGTCGGGGTGGGCGGTCGGTGACGAGGTGTGCGCGCTGCTCGCGGGCGGTGGGTACGCCGAGAAGGTCGCCGTTCCGGCCGGGCAGCTGCTGCCCGTGCCCGCGGGCCTGGACGTCAGGCAGGCGGCCGCGCTGCCCGAGGTGACCTGCACCGTCTGGTCGAACGTCTTCATGGTGTCGCATCTGCGTCCCGCCGAGACTCTGCTCGTGCACGGCGGCTCCAGCGGCATCGGCACCATGGCGATCCAGCTGGCGAAGGCCGTCGGCGCGAAGGTCGCGGTCACCGCGGGCACCAAGGAGAAGCTCGACTTCTGCGCAGAGCTGGGCGCCGACATCCTGATCAACTACCGCGAGCAGGACTTCGTGGAGGAGATCAAGCAGGCCACGGACGGCGCCGGTGCCGACGTCATCCTCGACAACATGGGCGCCAAGTACCTGGACCGGAACGTCCAGGCCCTCGCCGTCAACGGACGGCTCGCGATCATCGGCATGCAGGGCGGCATCAAGGGCGAGCTGAACATCGCCACCCTCCTCAACAAGCGCGCGGCCATCAGCGCTACCTCGCTGCGCGCCCGCCCGCTCGACGAGAAGGCGACGATCGTCGCGGCCGTACGCGAGCATGTGTGGCCGCTGATCGACTCCGGCCACGTACGCCCGGTCGTCGACCGCGAGCTGCCGATGAGCGACGCGGCGGCGGGACACCGGGTCCTGGAGGAGAGCGGCCACATCGGAAAGGTGCTGCTCATCGCCCCGTAGCGCCCGTCCGTGGGCGGCGCCGTGTCACTCAGCGGCGCCGTACCCGCAGGGCGACGAAGGCCAGCCCCAGGCCCAGGCCGATCAGGATCAGCCCGCTTCCGAGGGGCAGGATCTGGAGGACCGGTTCAGGGGTGGGCGCCGGCCCGATCACGTTCTGCTGGACGGGGACCACCTCGTCCCCCGACGGCTCGGCGGCGGCGCTCGCCTCCGAGCGGTCCGGGACGGCGGGGTCGGGGGCCGCTTCCGTGGCCTCCGCATCCCCCTCGTCCCCCTCGTCAACGGCGTCCGGGGTGTCCGGCGCCGTGGGCTCGGCGCGTCCGGGCCGCGCGCGTCCCTCGCCGGGGAGGCTTCCCGCGCGGGAGGCGTCGGCGGACGGTGCGGGCGGGGCGGCGTACGGGGCGCGCGCGGCGGCGTACGCCGGAGGGCCGGCGCCGGTCATCAGGACCAGCAGCAGTCCCGCCGTACGCAACGTGCTGAGTGATGGAGTCACGCCGGTGACCCCCTCCCGGTGAGGAGTCCCGTGATCAATGGGGCAAGCCTCACATGTGCCGTTTGTCCCGGCATCCCGGCGGCCGCCGGAAGGGACGTACAGGGTGGATCACCCTGTACGGGGGGCACCACCGTGGTGTGGTGTACGGGTGCGAGAGAATGGCGGCATGGAGATGCCGAGGAACGAAAGGTCGCCGGAGAACCCTCAGATCCTGGTCGTAGGCCAGGACGGGATGGCTCTCGGCGGCACCGGAGACGAGGACTCCCGCGAGGTCCCGGTGACGGAGATGGTGGAACAGCCCGCCAAGGTGATGCGCATCGGCAGCATGATCAAGCAGCTGCTGGAGGAGGTGCGCGCCGCACCTCTGGACGAGGCCAGCCGCGTCCGGCTCAAGGAGATCCACGCGAGCTCCGTGAAGGAGCTGGAGGACGGCCTGGCCCCCGAACTCGTCGAGGAACTGGAGCGGCTCTCCCTGCCCTTCACGGACGAAGTGATCCCCAGCGACGCCGAACTGCGGATCGCGCAGGCCCAGTTGGTGGGCTGGCTCGAGGGCCTCTTCCACGGGATCCAGACGACCCTGTTCGCCCAGCAGATGGCGGCCAGGGCCCAGCTGGAGTCGATGCGCCGCGCCCTCCCGCCGGGCGTCGGCGGCGCCGACGGCGACGAGGACCCCCGTGCGGGCGGCCGCGTGGGCGGACCGTACCTGTAGCCCGCGGACACCTCACAGACGAGACGGGCCCGGCACTCAGGTGCCGGGCCCGTCTCGTCTGTCAGCCGCTCAGGACGGGTTGCCCGTCGAGACCTTCAGCTCGATCTCGGGCATGTCCTTCGGGTCGACGTCCGTGCCGTCGGACGGGAACTGCTCCATGACCGTGTCCTCGCCGTAGACGTTCTCGTCGACGCGGGTGACCTTCATCTGCCAGCCGGCGGCCTGGAAGCAGGCCTTCACCGACTTGAGGTTCTTGTAGCTGAAGTCCGGGACTTGGATCTTCTTCTCGTCGTTGTACGACTCCACCGGGTCCGTGCACTTCTCCGTGTCGATCGTCTTCGACGTGTCCGGCCCCCGGTGACCCGCCACCACGGTCGCGGTCGGTGACGTGCTGGCGTCGCTGCCGCCCTTGTTGTCGTCGCTGCCGCCGTTCAGGGTGAGAGCGGTGATCAGGCCGCCGATCGCGACGAGCGCGACGACGATCGACCCGATGACGACTCCCTTGTTGCTCTTGCGGCCGCCGGAGCCGCCCGAGACGGGTGCCGCGGGCTGGGGCGTCAGGTTGTACGGCGGCGGGGTCGACATGCCCTGCTGCGGGGCGTACGCGGCGGTCTGGGCCGGCGTCTGGTAGCCGACCTGCTGCGGGTAGCCGTACGCCGGGGCCGGAGTCTGGGAGGGCGCCGGGGTCGGCGCGCCGTAGGGACCCGGCTGGTACGGCGTCTGTACGGGGCCCGGGGCCGGAGTGCCCTGTTCGACGGGCGGGAAGACGGCGGAGCCGACGCCCGCGCCGCTCGACGTCTGGGCGCCGGCCACGATGCTCGGCGCGGCGGCCTGGAAGGACTGAGCCACGCGCAGGCACTCGTCGCGCATGATCTCGGCGCTCGGGAAACGCTCGTTCGGGTTCTTCTTCAGGGCGCGGGCGACCAGCGCGTCCACGGCCGGGGGCAGCGAGCGGTTGATCGAGGAGGGCGCGACCGGCTCCTCCTGGACGTGTGCGTATGCGATGGCCAGCGGCGAGTCCGCCTCGAACGGCAGTCGCCCGGTGGTGAGTTGGAAGAGCATGATGCCGACCGAGTACAGGTCGGATCTGGCGTCCACGCCTCTGCCGAGCGCCTGCTCCGGGGAGAGGTACTGCGGGGTGCCGACGACCATGCCGGTCTGCGTCATCGAGGTGACACCGGACTGCATGGCGCGGGCGATGCCGAAGTCCATCACCTTGACGACGTTGCGCTTCGTCATCATCACGTTGCCCGGCTTGATGTCCCGGTGGACCAGGCCCATCTCGTGGCTGATCTCCAGGGCCGCCAGCACATCCGCGGTGATCTTCAGCGCCTTGTCGGCGGGCATGGCGCCGTACTGCGCGATGTCCTGGTCGAGCACGGAGCCGAGCGGGCGGCCCTCGACGTACTCCATGACGATGTACGGCGTCGTCATGCCGTCGAGGTCGTCCTCGCCGGTGTCGAAGACCGAGACGATGTTCGTGTGGGTGAGCTTCGCCACCGACTGGGCCTCGCGGCGGAAGCGCTCGCGGAAGGCCTGCTCACGGCCGAGCTCGGTGTGCAGCGTCTTGATCGCGACCTGGCGGTCGAGCACCGAGTCGTACGCGAGATGCACCGAGGCCATGCCGCCCTCGCCGAGCAGATCACGCAGCTGGTAGCGGCCGCCGGCCACCGCACGCCCCGCGTACCGGCCCTGTGCGCCGTCCTGGCTCATCTTCTGCGTCCCCCGCGGCCTGTGTGATCGATGTGGCTATTCCCGGCCAAGTCTGCCCGAGGGCACTGACACGTCAAGCTCGGTGCCCGTTCCGTGACCGTCTGCGAAAGAAGCGTCGCGGAAGCGTTACAGGTGCCGTACGGGCGGTCCACAGAATTTGCACGTGGGGCCCCGTGGCGGGTTTGATGGCCGGTCCATCTCACGTCCATCTCGGACCGGCGCCGCGCGCCGAGCCTGTAGCGTGGCCCGACGGAGACCGTAACAACCACCGCGCAGACCGCGGGCAGAAACGACGGCGAGGACTGATGGCACAGCAGCAGCGCGCTCAGGGCCCGTCCGACCCCGAGGCGACTGGCGGCGGTATGTCAGATGCGCCGGAGATGTGGGGTAACGGCGGACTTGTGGGGGACGGCCGGTACCGGCTGACCCACCGACTCGGCCGGGGCGGCATGGCCGAGGTGTTCGCGGCCGAGGACGTACGCCTCGGGCGCACCGTCGCGGTCAAGCTGCTCCGTTCCGACCTGGCCGAGGACCCGGTCTCCAAGGCCCGCTTCACGCGCGAGGCCCAGTCGGTCGCCGGGCTCAACCACCACGCCGTCGTCGCCGTGTACGACTCCGGTGAGGACGTGGTCGGCCATGGCGTCGTCCCGTACATCGTGATGGAGCTCGTCGAGGGCCGCACGATCCGCGATCTGCTGCTCAACGCCGAGGCCCCCGGGCCCGAGCAGGCGCTGATCATCGTCTCCGGAGTGCTCGAAGCGCTCGCCTACTCGCACCAGCACGGCATCGTGCACCGCGACATCAAGCCGGCGAACGTGATCATCACGCACACCGGTGCCGTGAAGGTGATGGACTTCGGCATCGCGCGCGCCCTGCACGGCGCGCAGTCGACGATGACCCAGACCGGCATGGTCATGGGCACGCCGCAGTACCTCTCCCCGGAGCAGGCCCTCGGCAAGGCCGTCGACCACCGCTCCGACCTGTACGCGACCGGCTGCCTGCTCTACGAACTCCTCGCGCTGCGGCCCCCGTTCACCGGCGAGACGCCGCTGTCGGTGGTCTACCAGCACGTCCAGGACATCCCGATGCCCCCGTCCCAGGTCTCCGGCTCGGTGCCGCCGGAGCTCGACGGGCTCGTCATGCGCTCGCTCGCGAAGGAGCCGGACGACCGGTTCCAGACCGCCGAGGAGATGCGCGGGCTCGTCCAGTACGGGCTGCAGATGCTGTACGACCAGGGCGGGCACACCGGCACCTGGAACACCGGCCCGGTCAGCGTGCACGAGGGTCTGCACACCCCGGCGGGCGGCTTCGCGGGCACCACCGCGATGCCGCACCCCCATGACTCCGGCACGTCGCAGATCCCGGCGCCGATACTCCCTCCGTACGGCGGCGGGGACGACGGCGGCTTCGAGGGGCACGGCAACAAGGGCAGCGGCAGCGGCAAGCTGTGGATACTGGCCGTCCTCGCGGTGATCGCGATCGCGGCGGGTGTCGCGCTCGCGCTCCACAACACCGGCAACAGCAGCGGTGGTGGATCCGATACGACGCAGTCGCCGACCACCTCGCAGACCACCGACGACAACCGGTCCAGCGAGACGCCCAGCGACGAGCCGACCGACCAGTCCACGGACACCTCCACGGACGACTCGACCAGCACCAGTGGCACCGGGGAGTACACGCCGTCGTACACGCCGTCGCCGACCACCCAGGAGCCGACGGACGACCCGACGGACGAGCCGACCGACACGACGCCGACCACCCCGGAGCCGACGGACGACCCGACGACACCGACGGCGGACCCGACGACGGCGGACCCGACCGATCCCGGCACGGGCGGCACCGTCGCCGGCGGGGGCGAGGGCCCCTGAACGCGGCCGACCGCGTCTGATCAGACGCGGTCAGGCAGCTGATCACGTCTGATCGAAAACACCCTCCACGCACGCGTGGAGGGTGTTCTCATTTCGGCCGCGCATGCCTCTCAGCCCGCGAACGCCTCGCACACCGACTCGTACTCCCGCGTCCACCACACCGCCAGCGCCGAGGCCGCCGGGAACTGCGGATCGGCGCGGGTGTCCCCGCGCTCGTAGTGCCAGCGCAGTATCCAGAAGTCGTTCAGCCGCTCCCACCACACGCGGTGCACGGCGGCCCTGAGTTCGGAGGGGGTGGCGCCCGCGGTACGCCGGTACGCGCGCGCGTAGGCCCGTACTTTCGTCAGGTCGAGCGTGCCGAGGGGCCGTACGAAGAAGATCACCGCGGCGCGTACGGCCTCCTCCGCGCGCGGGTGGATGCCCAGCCGGTCCCAGTCGACGATCGCGGCCGGCTCGCCGTCGCGGTAGAGCAGGTTGAACGGGTGGAAGTCGCCGTGCACCCAGCCCACCGAGCCGCCCTGCGGGGGCCGGCGGTCGGCATGCCGCTCCAGGAGGGCGCGCCGTTCCAGGAGCCGGTGCCTGGCCAGCTCGTCGAAGGCGTCGGAGGGGCGGTGACGGCGCACCTGGGCGAGCAGGCGGTCGATGAGCGCGAAGGTGTCGGCGGGGTCGGCGCCCCGGGCGGGATCGGCACCTTCCGCCGGCGCGGTGCCCTGCCCGCGCTCGGCGCCGTCGGCCGGTTTCGCCGCCGTTCGTGCCTCCGCCGGCATCACCCGCTCCAGGCTCGCGTGGACGACGCCCAGGAGCGCCCCCAGGCGCGCGCACTGCTCCGTGCTGAGCTGGCCGCCGTGCCGGTGCCGTCCGTCGATCCACGGGTGCAGCGCGTACGCGTGGCCCCCGACGACGGCGACGGTGCGGCCGTCGGTGCCGGTCAGCGGCGGGGCGACCGGGACGCCGAGGTCGGCCAGGCGCTGGGTCGCCCGGTGCTGGCGGGCGATCGCGGCGGGGTCGGCGGTCTCCGGGTCGAAGTGGTGCTTGAGGAAGTACCGGCCGCGGGTGGTGCGCAGGCGATAGCCGCGGTTGAGCAGCCCCTGCTCGACGGGTTCGCAGGTCAGCGCGGACCCGGCGGCGTACTGGCGGAGGAGGGCGCCCAGAGGGGGCGCGTGAGGCATAGGGGGTGGTACAGATGAGCGCGGCACGCGCCAGATGCTAGGGCACGAGCTGGGCCTCTGACCTCGCGTTTGTCACAGACAGTCGTCCTCGATCACTGGATGGTCACAGGACGTGCTGGAAGTGCCGTTCCAGGCCACCGTCCGCGGAGTGCACGGTGGACAACTGCGGATCGATGGTCAGATAGACCGGCTCGAAGGGCTCGCCGTCCACGAGGCGCGGCGCGGGACCGAAGAGTTCCCGTTCGGCCGCGGTCGGCTCGACGCTCTCGCACTGGCCCACGATCTGCACGGACCACAGGCTCTCGCCCGGCCGCGCGGAGCTCAGGTTGTCGGTGCCGTACGCGACGACGCTGCCGGCGCAGGCGCGGTGGTATCCGCAGCTGCGGGGCATCCGCAGCAGCACGCGCCCGTCGACCACGATGTGGCGGGCGAACGCGAGGAAGGGCAACGCGCGCATGCTGGTGGCCACCCGGCCGTAATCGGTGCGGCCGATCAGTTCCACGGCGAGCTGTTCGTCGGCGGACCGCTTGTCCGCGGTTCGTTCGTCCGCGGTCCGTTCGTCGGTGGGCATGCCACCCAATCTCCGGTACCCGGGGGGCGCGGAAAAAGAGGCACCCGCCCCTCGAAGAGGGGCCATAAGTCCCGAATAAGGCACCGCGTCGATCGCTTGAGGCGCCGCGTCGATCGTTTTCCGCCGCTCAGCGGTTCTGCTGTTGCGCCTGCATCCGCGCCACATATGCCGCCGCCTGGGAACGCCGTTCCATTCCCAGCTTGGACAGCAGGCTCGACACGTAATTCTTGATCGTTTTCTCGGCGAGGTGCAGCCGCTCCCCGATCACGCGATTGGTGAGCCCCTCGCCGATCAGGTCCAGGATCTTGCGCTCCTGGTCGGTGAGGTGCGCCAGCTTGTCGTCGCTCTTGGCGCCGCCGCCGTCGCGCAGCCGCTCCAGGACGCGGGCGGTGGCCACCGGGTCGAGCAGGGACTTTCCGGCGGCGACGTCCCGTACGGCCGAGAGCAGTTCGGCGCCGCGGATGGCCTTGAGGACATAGCCCGAGGCGCCCGCCATGATCGCGTCGAAGAGGGCCTCGTCGTCGGAGAACGAGGTCAGCATCAGGCACTTGATGGACTCGTCCTGGGAGCGGATCTCGCGGCAGACCTCCACGCCGCTGCCGTCCGGGAGCCGTACGTCGAGGACGGCGACGTCCGGGCGGGTGGCCGGAATCCGCACCAGGGCGTCGGCCGCCGTGCCGGCCTCGCCGACCACCTCGATGTCGTCCTCCACCGAGAGCAGCTCATGGACTCCGCGACGGACCACCTCGTGATCGTCCAGGAGAAATACGGTGATTTTCCCGTTTTGATGCACGGTGTCAGTGTCACACACGCTCATGTGCACTGCTCCAGGTGAACTCTTCCCGAGCCCGGGGTGGCCGGGATAACGTGCCGGTGTTCCGGCCCCCTGCAAGGCTGTAACCAGTGCTGTGACCAGCGGTAGTTCCCGACCGACTTGATTTAGTAGGAAATCCAAGTTTGAAAGTACTTGGACTTCCCATCAAAATCGCAGGTCAGGAGGGGTTTCACAGAATTGTGAAGCACTGGGTAACGTGGCTGTTGCAGGGCGCTCGCCGGGGCACCTGTCACGCCTGTTCCCGGCCGAGTGGCACCCACCCCGTGCACGGGTACCGGGAATAGGCGAGCCGCACTGGTTACCCGGCAACCCCGGGGGCCGGACCGACGGAGGAGCACACGTGACCGTGGAGAGCACTGCCGCGCGCAAGCCGCGACGCAGCGCCGGTACGAAGAGCGCCGCGAGCGCTGGTGCCAAGCGCACCAGCCCGGCCGCCAAGAAGTCGCCGGGTACGACGGGCGCCGAGCCCGAGCTCGTTCAGCTGCTGACCCCGGAAGGCGAGCGGGTCAAGGACGCGACGTACGACCCGTACGTCGCCGACATCACCCCCGACGAGCTGCGCGGTCTGTACCGGGACATGGTGCTGAGCCGTCGCTTCGACGCCGAGGCCACCTCCCTGCAGCGCCAGGGCGAGCTGGGCCTGTGGGCCTCGATGCTGGGCCAGGAGGCCGCCCAGATCGGTTCGGGCCGGGCCACCCGCGACGACGACTACGTCTTCCCGACCTACCGCGAGCACGGCGTCGCCTGGTGCCGTGGGGTCGACCCGACCAACCTGCTCGGCATGTTCCGCGGTGTGAACAACGGCGGCTGGGACCCGAACACCAACAACTTCCACCTGTACACGATCGTCATCGGTTCGCAGACGCTGCACGCCACCGGCTATGCCATGGGCATCACCAAGGACGGCGCCGACTCGGCCGTGATCGCGTACTTCGGAGACGGCGCCTCCAGCCAGGGTGACGTCGCCGAATCGTTCACGTTCTCCGCGGTCTACAACGCCCCCGTCGTGTTCTTCTGCCAGAACAACCAGTGGGCCATCTCCGAGCCGACCGAGAAGCAGACCCGCGTCCCGCTCTACCAGCGTGCGCAGGGCTTCGGCTTCCCGGGCGTCCGCGTCGACGGCAACGACGTCCTCGCCTGCCTCGCCGTCACCAAGTGGGCCCTTGAGCGGGCCCGCAGCGGCGAGGGCCCCACCCTCGTGGAGGCGTACACCTACCGCATGGGCGCGCACACCACCTCCGACGACCCGACCAAGTACCGGGCCGACGAGGAGCGCGAATCCTGGGAGGCGAAGGACCCGATCCTGCGCCTGCGCACCTATCTCGAAGCCTCAAACCACGCGGACGAGGGATTCTTCGCGGAACTCGAGGCCGAGAGCGAGGCGTTGGGCAAACGAGTACGCGAAGTCGTCCGTGCCATGCCGGACCCGGACCACTTCGCCATTTTCGAGAACGTGTACGCGGACGGGCACGCGCTCGTCGACGAGGAGCGGGCCCAGTTCGCCGCCTACCAGGCGTCGTTCGCGGATGAAGGGGAGGGCAAGTAGCGATGGCGGCAGAAAAGATGGCGCTGGCCAAGGCGATCAACGAGTCGCTGCGCACGGCCCTCGACACCGACCCCAAGGTCCTCATCATGGGCGAGGACGTCGGCAAGCTCGGCGGTGTCTTCCGGGTCACCGACGGGCTCCAGAAGGACTTCGGCGAGGACCGGGTCATCGACACCCCGCTCGCTGAGTCGGGCATCGTCGGCACCGCGATCGGCCTCGCCCTGCGCGGCTACCGCCCGGTGGTGGAGATCCAGTTCGACGGTTTCGTCTTCCCCGCGTACGACCAGATCGTCACGCAGCTCGCGAAGATGCACGCGCGGGCGCTCGGCAAGATCAAGCTCCCCGTCGTCATCCGCATTCCGTACGGCGGCGGCATCGGCGCGGTCGAGCACCACTCCGAGTCCCCCGAGGCGCTCTTCGCGCACGTGGCGGGCCTCAAGGTGGTCTCCCCCTCGAACGCCTCCGACGCGTACTGGATGATGCAGCAGGCCATCCAGAGCAACGACCCGGTGATCTTCTTCGAGCCGAAGCGGCGCTACTGGGACAAGTCCGAGGTCAACAAGGACGCGATTCCCGGACCGCTGCACAAGGCGGTCGTGGCCCGCGAAGGCGCCGACCTGACCCTCGTCGCGTACGGGCCGATGGTGAAGGTCTGCCTGGAGGCCGCCGCGGCCGCCCAGGAGGAGGGCAAGTCGATCGAGGTCCTCGACCTGCGCTCGATGTCCCCCGTCGACTTCGACTCCATCCAGGCCTCGGTCGAGAAGACCCGCCGCCTGGTCGTGGTGCACGAGGCCCCGGTGTTCCTCGGTACGGGCGCGGAGATCGCCGCCCGCATCACCGAGCGGTGCTTCTACCACCTGGAGGCACCCGTCCTGCGGGTCGGCGGCTATCACGCCCCGTATCCGCCGGCACGCCTGGAGGACGAGTACCTTCCGGGCCTGGACCGGGTGCTCGACGCCGTCGACCGCTCGCTGGCGTACTGAGGAGAGGGTCGTGACGACGATGACTGAGAACGCGTCGGGGCTCCGCGAGTTCAAGATGCCCGACGTGGGCGAGGGACTCACCGAGGCGGAGATCCTCAAGTGGTACGTCCAGGTCGGTGACACCGTCACCGACGGCCAGGTCGTCTGCGAGGTGGAGACGGCCAAGGCTGCGGTCGAGCTGCCCATCCCCTACGACGGTGTGGTGAGCGAACTCCGCTTCCCCGAGGGGACGACGGTGGACGTCGGCGAGGTGATCATCGCGGTGGACGTGGCCGGTGGTGCCGGTGCCCCGGCTCCGCAGGCCCCCGCAGCGCCCGTGCGGACCTCCGCGGCGCCCGCCCAGGCCCCCGCCGCGCCGGCTCCCGCCGAGGAGCCCAAGCCCGAGGGCCGCAAGCCGGTCCTCGTCGGGTACGGCGTCGCCGAGTCCTCCACGAAGCGCCGCCCCCGCAAGGGCGCCGAGGTGGTCCCCGCGCAGCAGCCCGAGCCGTTCCTCGCGGCCACCGCGATCCAGGGCGAGCTCAACGGACACGGACACGGCCACGCCAAGCAGCGCCCCCTCGCCAAGCCCCCCGTCCGCAAGCTCGCCAAGGACCTCGGGGTCGACCTGACGACGATCACCCCGTCGGGCCCGGACGGCATCATCACGCGCGAGGACGTGCACGCGGCGGTGGCACCCGCCCCGGCCCCGGTCGTGGAGGCGACCCCGGCCGCCCCTGTGCAGGCTCCCGCCCGAGTCCCGGCCCCGGCCGTCGCGTACGACACGGCACGTGAGACCCGTATCCCGGTCAAGGGTGTCCGCAAGGCCACGGCCGCCGCGATGGTCGGCTCGGCGTTCACCGCGCCGCATGTCACCGAGTTCGTGACGCTCGACGTGACGCGCACGATGAAGCTCGTGGAGGAGCTCAAGCAGGACAAGGAACTGCAGGGCCTGCGCGTGAATCCGCTCCTCCTCATCGCCAAGGCCCTGCTGGTGGCGATCAAGCGCAACCCCGAGGTCAACGCGTCCTGGGACGAGGCCAACCAGGAGATCGTCCAGAAGCACTATGTGAACCTGGGCATCGCGGCGGCGACCCCGCGTGGTCTGATCGTGCCGAACATCAAGGACGCCCACGCGAAGACACTGCCGCAACTGGCCCAGTCGCTGGGCGAGTTGGTCTCGACGGCCCGTGAGGGGAAGACGAGCCCGGCCGCGATGCAGGGCGGCACGGTGACGATCACCAACGTCGGCGTCTTCGGCGTCGACACGGGCACGCCGATCCTCAACCCCGGCGAGTCCGCGATCCTCGCGGTCGGTGCGATCAAGCTCCAGCCGTGGGTCCACAAGGGCAAGGTCAAGCCCCGCCAGGTCACCACGCTGGCGCTGTCCTTCGACCACCGCCTGGTCGACGGCGAGTTGGGCTCCAAGGTCCTCGCCGATGTGGCGGCGATCCTGGAGCAGCCGAAGCGGTTGATCACCTGGGCGTAAGCCCACGCTTTTCCCCGGGGCGCCCCTTCTCATTCGAGAAGGGGCGCCTTTGGCGTAATGCAGCCAAGCTGCGAACCGGCCTGTTTTTCGGGATCTTTGCCTGCCTATGATCACGACTGCCGAGCGATTCGACCAGCCGTTCGGTATCTGGCGGCGCCCACCTTTTGGATGTGGGCGCTTCTCGAAAGGACGACCCTTGACGGTTGGAAAGTCTCTCGCCACGTTCGCTCTCGTGGGCGGCGCGCTCGCAGGGGGGATCGCATTCGCTTCTCCGGCGGCTGCGGTGAGCTCGTGTTCGGACGACTTCGCGCACCAGTTCAACATCATTTTCCCGGGCCAGAAGCCCGAGACGACGTTCTACATTCCGAACTGCGCCGACGTCACCTCGGGCAAGGTGACCGCGTCGAGCGAGGTCAGGTGGCAGATCGTCGACGATCAGGTGATCGACAACAGCAAGCGATTCACCTCGTTCAAGATCACGACCCGTGTCGAGTCGCGTGCGGACTCGGGCGGCAGCGACACGATCGTCACCACGAAGACGTGTGACCTGACGGCCCTGCTCAACGCCGACTACTCGGGCCCGGCCGAGGACGGCCCGGCGAACCGCTGCGTCGCGCCGACGGCGACGTACGACAAGAACCTGTGGTGGTCCTCGGACGCGACGCTCGTGTACGACATCGAGGGTGACGGGAAGGGCGCGATCACCAAGGAGCTGCAGGGTTCACCGCTTCTCCACGGCTGATTTCCCGTACAAGAAAAGGGGGGCCTGCCGCGCGCCATGCGCGGCAGGCCCCCCTTTTTTTCTTCTACGTGCTATCCGTCTGTGCTTTTCCGGCTGTGCGCCTTACTTGGCGAAGGCGTAGTTCATCAGCTTCTTGGCGTCAGCCGTGCGGGCGTCGATGGACGTCGAGGCGAGCACCGTGCCGATGACCGTCTTGCCGTTGCGGGTCGCGGCGAAGACGAGGCAGTACTTGGCCTCGGGGCCGGATCCGGTCTTGATGCCGATCGTGCCGGTGTAGCCGCTCAGCAGCGGCTTGTTGGTGTTCTCCCACGAGTAGTAGCGGTAGCCGCCGCTCTTGGTCGTGGCCTTCTGCTTGGTGTTCTGCGTCTTCACGATCGTCTTGAACGTGGAGTTCTTCATGGCGCTGCTGGCGATCTTCGTCAGGTCGCGCGGCGTCGAGTAGTTGGAGCCGTTGCCGATGCCGTCGAACGAGTCGAAGTGCGTGTTCGTCAGGTGGAGGCTCGTCGCGGCGGCGTTCATCTTGCCGATGAACGACTTCACGCGGGCGGCACGGGTCGAGCCCGAGCCGTACTTGTCGGCGAGCGCGTACGCGGCGTCGCAGCCGGACGGCAGCATCAGCCCGTACAGCAGCTGGCGGACGGTGACCTTGTCACCGACGATCAGGTGGGCCTGGGAGGCGTTGTTGGCGACCACGTAGTCGCTGTACGCCTTCTGGATGGTGACCTTGGCGTCCAGGTTGAGGTTCGACTGGGCCAGCACCACCTTGGCCGTCATGATCTTCGTGGTGGAGCCGGTGGAAAGCCGGGTGTCCGCGGCCTTCTTGTAGAGGGTCGTGGCCGTGCCGTTGTTCATCACGTAGCCGCCCTTGGCGGCGATCGTGGGCGTGGCCACGGCGCCCGCGGGTGCGGCGCCGAAGGCGCCGGCGGCCAGCACGGCGCCGGTCGTGACGGTCACAGCGGCGGCCCTGCGGAAACGCGTGCCCTTAATGCCGGTAATCAAAATGAACGCTCCGAATGCGCGAAATGCCCCTGGGAGAACGGCACATGGCAGTGCCGTCTCACGTACGGACTCGTGAGGAGCTTAAAGGGATGTACGCAGGACGGATGCGGTTCCTGTGATGTGAGTTACATGAGAAAGCCCCTGGGGTCTGCCGGGGTCCGCATCCTGGACGGGTCGCGAGCATGCGTACGTGTTGTATCTATGATGTGCGCATGCCCTCAGCCCCAGCCGCCCCCACCTCGGCGCCCGACGAACCGGGCGTGAAGCAGCCGACGGTGAAGCAAATGACCCTGAAGCAGCCGCCCGCCGCCGACCGCGTCTACGCGCACGTCAAGCAGGGTGTCCTGGAACGCCGTTACGAGGGCGGGACGCTGCTCACCGAGGGCGAGCTCGCCGAGGCGGTCGGAGTCTCGCGGACCCCCGTGCGCGAGGCACTGCTCCGGCTGGAGGTCGAAGGGCTGATCAGGCTCTACCCGAAGAAGGGCGCACTCGTCCTGCCCGTCTCCGCGCAGGAGATCGCGGACGTCGTCGAGACCCGCCAGCTCGTCGAGGAGCACGCGGCCCGCAAGGCCGTCCCCGCCTCACCGCGACTCATCGCGCGCCTGGAGGAGTTGCTGGCCCAGCAGAAGGAGCAGGCCGCCGCCGGAGATCTGGCGGCCGCCGCCGTCACCGACCGCTGCTTCCACGCCGAGATCGTCCGCAGCGGCGGCAACGAGATCCTCTCCCGGCTCTACGACCAGCTCCGCGACCGGCAGTTGAGGATGGGAGTCGCCGTGATGCACGCCCACCCCGACCGGATCACCAAGACGCTCACCGAGCACGAGGAGATCCTCGAAGCGCTGCGCTCCGGTGACGCGGAGGCGGTCGTCGGCATCATCCACCGGCACGTCAGCTGGTTCTCCAACCTGGCGAGGGGCGAGGTCCGATGAGCTCGGGTTCGGCCGTGTCGCTTCCCGGAGATCCGCCCGGCGGACGGCGCGCGATCGCCGTCTGGGGCATCGGTGTCTCCGTCTACTTCGTCGCGGTCATCTTCCGTACGTCGCTGGGGGTGGCCGGACTGGACGCGGCGGACCGCTTCCACGTGGGAGCCTCCGCCCTCTCCACCTTCTCGATCCTCCAACTCCTCGTCTACGCGGGCATGCAGATACCTGTCGGCCTGCTGGTGGACCGGCTCGGCACGAAGCGTGTCCTGACGATCGGCGTCCTGCTCTTCACGGCGGGGCAACTGGGCTTCGCCTTCTCCTCCTCGTACGGCATGGCGCTCGCCTCGCGCGGGCTGCTGGGCTGCGGCGACGCGATGACGTTCATCAGCGTGCTGCGGCTGGGCACGCGGTGGTTCCCGGCGCGGCGCGGGCCCCTGGTGGCGCAGCTCGCGGGTCTTGCGGGCATGGCGGGCAACCTGGTCTCGACCCTCGTCATCGCGCGGTTGCTGCACGGGGTGGGCTGGACGGCGGCGTTCGCCGGCAGTGCGGCCGCCGGTGTCGTGGTCCTCGTACTCCTCCTCCTGTTCCTGAAGGACCACCCCGAGGGGCATGAGCCGGAGCCGTTCCCGCACCAGGGGGTCGCTTACGTGCGCCGGCAGATCGCCGCGTCGTGGCGGGAGCCCGGTACGCGGCTCGGGATGTGGGTGCACTTCACGACGCAGTTCCCGGCGATGGTGTTTCTGCTGCTGTGGGGGCTGCCGTTTCTGGTCGAGGCGCAGGGGTTGTCGCGGGCGACGGCCGGTGAGCTGCTGACGCTCGTCGTTCTCTCCAACATGGTGGTCGGACTGGTGTACGGGCAGATCGTTGCCCGGCATCATGCGGCGCGGTTTCCGCTGGCGCTCGGCACGGTGTTCGCTACGGCGGTCGTCTGGGCGTTCGTGTTGGTGTACCCCGGGGAGCATGCGCCGATGTGGGTGCTGGTGATGCTGTGCACCGTGCTCGGGGCCTGTGGCCCGGCTTCGATGATCGGGTTCGACTTCGCGCGGCCCGCGAATCCGCCGGAGCGGCAGGGCACCGCCTCCGGCATCACCAACATGGGTGGTTTCGTCGCCTCCATGACGACGCTGCTGGCTGTTGGTGTGCTGCTTGATGCGACCGGGGACAACTATCGGGTTGCCTTCGCGGCGGTGTTCGTTCTTCAGGCGGTTGGGCTGAGTCAGATCTTTCGGTTGCGGGGGGAGGCGGCTCGGAGGGAGCGGGAGCGGTTGGTGGCTTCGCGGGTGGAGACGGTGCACGTTCCCGTGTAGCCCCCACCAGGGTGTTCGCCCCCGCCGCCCCTACCCGTCCCATCCCCAGGGGCTCCGCCCCTTCGACCCCGCCCGGGGGCTGCGCCCCCAGGACCCCCGGCGGGGGCTGCGCCCCCAGGACCCCCGGCGGGGGCTGCGCCCTGGTCTCGGGCCTCGGGGCTTCGCCCCTTGACCCCGGGTGAGTTTCTTCGCTGCGGGTCGGTGGGGGCTGGTCGCGCAGTTCCCCGCGCCCCTGACGGGGCGGGGTTTCGGGTCCCCTCCTGCGATCCGTCGGTCCCTGACGGGGCCGGGTTTCGGATTCGTTCCTGCGATCCGTCCGTCCCTGATGGGGTGGGGTTTCGGGTCCGGTCCTGCGATCCGTCCCCCACCCCGCTGCTTCCCGCCCATCCCAGCTCAGGACCGCCCAACCCGCTCCCAGTTCAGGACCGCCCAGCCGGCTGCTTGCCGCCCGCCCCGGCTGGACCACGTGCACCCACCTGCACCCACCTGCACCCGTCAACCCGGCCCGCATCTTCAGCCCGTCCGGCGTTTGAGGACGAGGCCGTTCAGGCCGATGCGGGGGTCTGGGGGCGGAGCCCCCAGGTAGGGATGGGGCTACGGCGTGACCGCGAAGTTTCGGAGGATCGCTGTCGCCAGTTCCGGGTCGCCCTCTGTCTTGATGCGGTCGGACACAGCGTCAGCGTGCACGCGGCCGCAGGCGAGGCGGACGAACGTCTCCCAGTCGAGAGCGAGGGTGGCGGCCGGGCCCAGGGAAGGGGCGCCGTCTATCGAGCCATGGCCGTCGGCGTCGACGCGGACCGTGCGGAGGAACTCGACGGGGCCGTGGATGTCGAAGACCACCGCCGAGTTGGGCGGAGCCCCGGCGTCCTTGGCCACGACCTTCGGGAGGGCTGAGAGGAGGGCGTCGCGGGTGATGAGCGCGCCCGGCGAGTCGAGGTTGCCCGGCCGGCCGAGGGCGGCGCGAAGGTCCTGCTCATGCACCCACACATCGAACGCACGGTTCCGCATGGCGTGTTCGAGAGTGACCTCGGTGCCGAGGGGGCCGCGCACCTTGGCGTCGGGCTGCCGGTTCTCGTTCCGCAGCTGACGGTTGCGGCGGATGATCGTGTACTCCAGCTCGGAGGTCATCTCCGGCGCCGTGTGGTGGCGGCGTACATCGACCTGCATCTCCATGTACCGCTGGTGCTCGTTCGTCACGTGGTACAGGTCGCGGGGGAGGGTGTGGATCGGCCGCGGGTCGCCCAGCATCTCGCAGTCGAGCCCGATCACATGCGAGACGAGGTCGCGGACCGACCAGCCGGGGCACGGCGTCCGCCGGTTCCACTCGCCCTCCACAAGCGGCTGCACCAGCTCGGTTATCGCGTCGATCGAGTGGGTCCAGGCGTCGGCGTAGGACTGAAGGCTGGGATGCAGACTCACGGAACGGGACCCCTCGGGCGGTTGGGCGCGGGCAGTGCACAGGCAGCGGGTGTCTTGGGACGCTAAGTTACGCTGCTGTGAGGCACCCCGGCAGTGCTTTCGTGTGACGATCGTAGGCCCGTATGGACGGCTCGAATGCCAGGACGGTGGTAGTGTGCGCGCCTCTCTCCTCCAGATCGACGTAAACGACAGCGAATCGGTCGCATCTCGTCGGCAGCGCGTGGCGGCCCTCGTACGAGAACAAGCCGGTGTCGATCTCGTGGTGCTGCCCGAGCTCTGGACGACCGGCGCGTTCGCCTACGAGGGCTTCGAGGCGGAGGCCGAGCCGCTGGAGGGGCCCACGTACGAGGTGATGGCCAAGGCGGCGAGCGACGCGGGTGTGTGGCTGCACGCGGGCTCGATTCCCGAGCGGGACCCGGAGGGCGCCCTGTACAACACCTCGCTCGTCTTCTCCCCCTCCGGTGAACTCGCCGCCTCCTACCGCAAGATCCACCGCTTCGGCTTCGACAAGGGCGAGGCCGTGCTGATGGGTGCCGGGGCCGAGCTGGTGACGGTCCGTCTGCCGGAGACGGTCATCGGCGTCGCCACCTGCTACGACCTGCGCTTCCCCGAGCTCTTCCGCGGGCTCGTCGACGCGGGCGCCGAGACCTTCGTCCTCCCCGCCGGCTGGCCCGAGCGGCGCCGCTCCCACTGGACGCTGCTCGCGCAGGCCCGGGCCGTCGAGAACCAGGCGTACGTCCTTGCCTGCGGAACGGCCGGTACGCACGCGGGAGTTCCCCAGGCCGGTCACTCGATCGTGGTCGACCCGTGGGGAGAGGTCCTCGCGGAGGCGGGGGCCGGCGAGGAGATCCTCACGGTCGAGTTCGACCCGGCGAAGGTCGCGACCACACGGGAACAGTTCCCGGCGCTCAAGGACCGCCTGCTGGGCCTGGACACGCCCCGGCGTTAGTTCCTGAACCTGCCGGCCCGAGGGTCAGTTCCTGGATCCGTCCATCCGAGGACCAGTCCCTGGACCCGTCCGCCCGAGGGCTGGTCCCTGGTCCGCGGCGTCAGTCCTCCCCCCGTTCCCTCTCCGCCAGATGGATCACGCACACCGCCACCGCGATCAGCAGCGCCGGATCCGTGTCCTCCCGTACGACATCGACGCCGTACGTCTCGCGGACGTGCAGCCAGCGGCGGGAGATCTGGGCGAGGAGTTCGTTGTCGTAGTCGACGGCGAACTCGCGGTCGAGGATCTTGCCGCTGACGTCGAGTTCGGTGCCGTCGACCAGGGAGACGCGGTAGTGGTTGCGGAGCAGGGAGAGGCGTTTGCGCTTGATGGTCGCCAGCGGGTCGCCGTCCCGCTCGATGATCATCGTGTCGCGCAGGGCGAACATCTTCTTGTGGATGTCGATCAGCACCCGCCCGTGCGTGTCCTTCAGCTCGAAGGTGTCGCGCAGCCGCATGGCCTTGCCGTCGACGAGGAAGACCTTGTTGCCGTGGTCGTCCTCGATCCAGTAGTCGTCGCCGAAGCCGAGGAGCCGGTCGCGTACGAGGTATCTCATGCCATCACCGCTTCCCCGGAGGGCGGTCCGAAACGCCGCCGGTAGGCCGACGGGCTGAGTCCGGTCGCGTGGCGCAGCCGCGCCCGGAGGTTCGCCGCGGTGCCGAGGCCGCTGCGGTCCGCGACCACGTCGAGTCGTTCCTCGCCGCGTTCGATGAGCCGGCAGGCCAGTGCCACCCGCTCGCCGGTCAGCCACGCCAGCGGGGTCGTGCCGAGCTGGGCCCGGAAGCGCCGGTGGAGCGTCGCCGGGCTGACCGCCGCGCGCGCCGCCAGATCCGGGACCGTCAGCGGTTCGCCGAGCCGCTCCTGCGCCCAGGCGAGCAGGGGGGCGAGGGATTCGTCGGGTACGTCGGGCAGCGGCCGTTCCACGAACTGGCGCTGGCCGCCGTCGCGGTGGGCGGCGAAGACCAGTCGGCGGGACACCGCGTTGGCGATCTCCGCGCCGTGGTCGCGCCGTACGACGTGCAGCCCCAAGTCCAGCGCGGAGGCGCTGCCGGACGCGGTGAGGATGTCCCCGTCGTCCACGAAGAGGACGTCCGGTTCGAGGAGGACCCGCGGAAACCGCGCCCGGAAGGACTCCGCCCACATCCAGTGGCAGGCCGCCCGCCGTCCGTCCAGCAGCCCGGCCTCCGCGATGGTGAACGCGCCCGAGCAGAAGCCGATGAGCCGGGCGCCGCGTGCGTGGGCCCGCCGTACGGCGTCCAGGACCTCCCGGGAGCGCGGGGCATCGGTGTCGGGCCGGTTCGGCACGATCAGCGTGTCCGCGTCCTCGGCCGCCTCCAGCCCCGCGACATCGGTGAGCGTGAAGAAACCGTCCCGCATCCGGGTCCGCGGCCCGGCGGCGCACAGCCGGAAGTCGTACAGCTCGCGGCCGAGTTCGGGCCGTCGCAGCCCGAAGACCTCGATGGCACAGCTCATCTCGAACGGGTTCGAGTTCTCGTCGACGATGAGGACGACGCGGTGGACGGCTCCTGGGGGCGTAGCAGTCGGAGTCGCCGTCGCAGTCGGAGTCGGCTGAGAGGATCCTTGCGGCATATGCGATTTCTAGCACTCGTACGGCCAGGGAACCACCGCCCAGGATGAGCCCATGACCAGCGAACCCACCCCGCGCAGCGAGCCCGTCTCCCTCTCCACCGCTCTCGCCTCCTTCACCGACCTGTGGAGCCCCCGCATCGTCACCGCCGTCAACGACTACGACGTACGCATCGCGAAGGTCGAAGGCGAGCACCTCTGGCACGTGCACGACCACACCGACGAGTTCTTCCTGGTGGTCGAGGGGGAACTGCACATCGCCCTGCGCGAGAGGGACGGGGAGCGCACGGTGACCCTCCCCAAGGGCTCGGTCTTCACCGTCCCGCGCGGCACCGAACACAAGCCGTACGCCCCGGCCGGCGCCGCCATCCTGATGTTCGAACCCACGGGCACCCTCACCGTCGGCGACCGCCACGACGAGGTACCCGACCATGTGGACGCCACCACGGGCCATGCGCTGGCCTGACTGTCAGTGACGGGTGGCACCCTTGATCCATGAACGACTCCGCCCCCACCACCCGTCGCGCCCGTGTCCGCGCCCCCGAGCTGATCGGCAAGGGCGGCTGGCTGAACACGGGAGATGAGCAGTACACCCTCACTGACCTGCGAGGACGTATCGTCATCCTCGATTTCTGGACGTTCTGCTGCATCAACTGTCTGCATGTCCTGGACGAGCTGCGCGAGCTGGAGGAGAAGCACCGGGACACGGTGGTGATCATCGGCGTGCACTCGCCGAAGTTCGCGCACGAGGCCGAGCACCAGGCGGTCGTGGACGCGGTCGAGAGGTATGGCGTCGAGCACCCGGTCCTAGACGACCCCGAGCTGGCGACCTGGAAGCAGTACGCCGTGCGCGCCTGGCCGACGCTCGTCGTGATCGATCCCGAGGGGTACGTCGTCGCGCAGCACGCCGGTGAGGGGCATGCGCACGCCATCGCCCGGCTGGTGGCGGAGCTGGAGACCGAGCACGCGGCGAAGGGAACCCTGCGGCGCGGCGACGGACCGTACGTGGCGCCGGAGCCCGAGCCCACGGTGCTCCGCTTCCCCGGCAAGGCCCTCGCCCTGCCGAACGGGAACCTGCTGGTCAGCGACACGACCCGGCATCAGCTGGTGGAGCTGGAGGGCGACGGGGAGACCGTCGTGCGGCGGATCGGCTCCGGTGTGCGGGGGTTCGCGGACGGGGCGGCCGAGGTGGCCGGGTTCAGTGAGCCGCAGGGGCTGGCGCTCCTGGAGGACGGGTCCGTGGTCGTCGCCGACGCCGTGAACCACGCGCTGCGGCGGCTCGATCTCGCGACCGGTGAGGTCACGACCCTGGCGGGGACGGGCCGCCAGTGGTGGCAGGGCTCGCCGACGTCCGGCCCGGCGCGCGAGGTCGACCTCTCCTCGCCGTGGGATGTGGCTCTGTTCGGCGGCAAGGTCTGGATCGCCATGGCCGGTGTGCACCAGCTGTGGGCGTACGACCCGCAGGACGGGACCGTCGGGGTCGCCGCCGGTACGACGAACGAGGGGCTCGTCGACGGGCCGGCCGCCGAGGCCTGGTTCGCGCAGCCGTCGGGGCTCGCCGCCACCGAGGACCGGCTGTGGCTCGCCGACTCCGAGACGAGCGCGCTGCGCTGGGTCGACCTCGACGGAGCCGTGCACACCGCCGTCGGCACCGGGCTCTTCGACTTCGGGCACCGCGACGGGGCGGCCGAACAGGCGCTGCTCCAGCACCCGTTGGGGGTCACGGCCCTCCCCGACGGCTCGGTCGCGGTGAGCGACACGTACAACCACGCGCTGCGCCGCTACGACCCGGCGACGGGTGAAGTGTCCACGCTGGCCACGGACTTGAGGGAGCCGAGCGACGCGGTGCTCGTCGGCGACGACATCGTGGTCGTCGAGTCCGCCCGTCACCGGCTGACGCGGCTGCGGCTTCCCGAGGAAGCCGTACGGGTCGAGTCGGTCGCCCACCGCACCCAGCGCGCCGCCACCGAAGTCGCCCCGGGCAAGCTCCAGCTGGACGTCATCTTCCAGGCTCCCGCCGGGCAGAAGCTGGACACGCGGTACGGCCCCTCCACCCGGCTCCTCGTCTCCTCGACCCCGCCCGAGCTGCTGCTCGCCGGCGAGGGCGCGGGAACCGATCTCTCCCGCGCCCTGGAGCTGAACCCGGCCGTCACGGAAGGCGTGCTGCACGTCTCCGCGATGGCCGCGTCCTGCGACGATGATCCGGCGAACGAATACCCGGCCTGCCATGTCCACCAGCAGGACTGGGGCGTTCCGGTGCGGCTCGGCGAGGGCGGCGAGGACCGGCTGCCGCTGGTCCTCGCGGGCATGGACGCATAGGGAGACCCCTCGTCACCGTCTCAGGGTGTCCCCTGGCGCCGCTTCACCGGGAGGACTATCCCTCCAAGAACGCCACCAGCGCGTTGGCCAGCAGGAACGGGTCGTCGGCGCCGCAGAGTTCGCGCGCGCTGTGCATGGAGAGGATGGCCACGCCGATGTCGACGGTCTTGATGCCGTGGCGGGCCGCCGTGATGGGTCCGATGGTGGTGCCGCAGGGCATCGAGTTGTTGGAGACGAAGGACTGGAAGGGCACGCCGGCCCTCTCGCAGGCGGCGGCGAAGACGGCGCGGCCCGAACCGTCCGTGGCGTAGCGGTTGTTGACGTTCACCTTGAGGATGGGGCCGCCGTTGGCGCGCGGGTGGTGCGTCGGGTCATGCCGCTCGGCGTAGTTGGGGTGGACGGCGTGGCCGGTGTCGGAGGACAGACAGATGGTGCCCGCGAAGGCGCGCGCCCGGTCCTCGTACGAGCCGCCGCGCGCGAACACCGAACGCTCCAGCACGCTGCCGAGCAGCGGCCCGTCGGCGCCGGTGTCGCTCTGCGAGCCGTTCTCCTCGTGGTCGAAGGCGGCGAGCACGGGGATGTACGGGAGGCCGGTGTCGCCGGCGGCGACCGCGACCAGCGCCGCCGTACCCGCGTGCAGGGAGAGCAGGTTGTCCATGCGCGGGCCCGCCATCAGCTCCTTGTCGCGGCCCAGGTACGAGGGCCGCTCGATGGAGTGGGTCATCAGGTCCCACCCGGTGACCTCGCCCGCGGCCAGCCCCAGCTCCTCCTCCAGGAAGGCGATCAGATCGCCCTCGCGGGCGTCGCCGAGCCCCCAGATGGGCTGCAGATGCCGCTGCTTGTCGAGCTTGAGTCCCTCGGCGCTGACGGAACGGTCCAGGTGGATGGCGAGCTGGGGCACGCGCAGCAGGGCGCGGTCGATGTTCACCAGGCGCGTGGAGCCGTCCCGCAGTGAGAGGCGTCCCGCGAGGCCCAGGTCCCGGTCCAGCCAGGAGTTCAGCAGCGGCCCGCCGTAGATCTCCACGGCCACCTGCCGCCAGCCGTGCGCGCCGGTGTCCGGCAGCGGCTTCACCCGCAGGTTCGGGGAGTCGGTGTGCGCGCCCACGATCCGGAACGGGGTGTGCGACCCGGCGCCCTCCGGCACGTACCAGGCGACGATCGCGCCCCCGCGCAGCACATATTTCCCGCCACTGGTCCCCTCCCACGCGTCGGTCTCGGCGACCTGACGGAATCCGGCCTTCTCCAGCCGCTCGGCGGCATTGGCCACCGCGTGGTACGGCGTCGGGCTCGCCGCCAGGAAGGACATGAGGTCGTCGGTGTGGCCGCGGTCGAAGCGGGAGGGTGTGCTCATGGTGTTCACCTTAACGACGCGTGAGGGCCCGCTCCCGGGGATGGGAGCGGGCCCTCGTAACGGGGTTGTGAAGGGCGGACACGTGACCGGAAGGACAGGTTCCGGTTCGGTGTCCGCCCCGCTCGGGGGGACCCGGAAGGTGCCTGGAAGGTGCCTAGAACGCCGCTTCGTCCAGCTCCATCACGTCGAGGTCCACGCTCTCGGCGAGCTTGCGGGCGCCGGTGACGCCGGGCAGGACGTTGGCGGCGAAGAACTTCGCGGCCGCGATCTTGCCGGTGTAGAAGGGCTTGTCCTTCGCGGAGGCCGTCTCCAGCTTCTCGGCGGCCACGGCGGCACCGCGCAGCAGCAGGTAGCCGACGACGACGTCACCGGAGGCCAGCAGCAGGCGGGTGGTGTTCAGGCCCACCTTGTAGATGTTCTTGACGTTCTGCTCGGTCGCGGCGAGGTCGGTGAGCATCAGGCCGACGATGGCCTCCAGCTCGACGGCCGCCTTGGCGAGCTGCTCGCGGGCGGTGGACAGCTCCTCGCCGCCGGTGCCGAGCGCCAGGAACTTCTTGATGTCCTCGGCGAGGGAGTTCAGCGCCGCGCCCTGGTTGCGGACGATCTTCCGGAAGAAGAAGTCCTGGCCCTGGATCGCGGTGGTGCCCTCGTACAGGGTGTCGATCTTGGCGTCGCGGATGTACTGCTCGATCGGGTACTCCTGGAGGAACCCGGAGCCGCCGAAGGTCTGCAGCGACTGCGCGAGCTGCTCGTAGCCCTTCTCGGAGCCGTAGCCCTTCACGATCGGCAGGAGCAGGTCGTTCATGGCCTCAAGGGCGGCGGTGTCCTCGCCCGCGGCCTCCTTGACCTGGATGTCGTCCTGGACGGCCGCGGTGTGCAGCACCAGGGCGCGCATGCCCTCCGCGTACGCCTTCTGCGTCATCAGCGAGCGGCGGACGTCCGGGTGGTGCGTGATGGTGACCTTGGGCGCGGCCTTGTCCATGAAGTTCGCGAGGTCGGTGCCCTGGACGCGCTCCTTGGCGTACTCAAGAGCGTTCAGGTAGCCCGTCGACAGCGTCGAGATCGCCTTCGTGCCGACCATCATGCGGGCGAACTCGATGATGCGGAACATCTGGCGGATGCCGTCGTGCTTGTCGCCGATCAGCCAGCCCTTGGCGGGGTGACGGTCGCCGAAGGTCATCTCGCAGGTGTTGGAGGCCTTGAGGCCCATCTTGTGCTCGACGTTGGTGGCGTAGGCGCCGTTCCGCTCGCCCAGCTCGCCGGTCTCGAAGTCGAAGAGGTACTTCGGGACGAGGAAGAGGGAGAGACCCTTGGTGCCGGGGCCGTGGCCCTCGGGGCGGGCGAGGACGTAGTGAAGGATGTTCTCCTCCATGTCGTGCTCACCGGAGGTGATGAAGCGCTTCACGCCCTCGATGTGCCAGGAGCCGTCCTCCTGCTGGACCGCCTTGGTGCGGCCGGCGCCCACGTCCGAGCCCGCGTCGGGCTCGGTGAGGACCATGGTGGAGCCCCAGGTCTTCTCGACCGCGATCTGGGCGATCTTCTTCTGGACGTCGTTGCCCTCGTCGTAGAGGATGCCGGCGAAGGCGGGGCCCGAGGCGTACATCCACACCGCCGGGTTCGCACCGAGCAGCAGTTCCGCGTACGCCCAGATCAGGGAGCGCGGCGAGGTGGTGCCGCCGATCTCCTCCGGCAGGCCGAGGCGCCAGTACTCGGAGTCCATGAAGGCCTTGTAGCTCTTCTTGAAGGACGCCGGTACGGGCGCGGTGTTCGTCTCCGGGTCGAAGACCGGGGGGTTGCGGTCGGCGTCCGCGAACGACTCGGCCAGCTCGTTCTCCGAAAGCCGCGTCAGCTCCTCGAGGATGCTCTTGGCGGTGTCCGTGTCCATCTCCGCGAACGGGCCGGTGCCGTACAGCTTGTCGCGCCCGAGCACCTCGAAGAGGTTGAACTCGATGTCGCGGAGATTCGACTTGTAGTGCCCCATGGCGACGGCTCCGTTAAGGGATCGGCGAGGCACTGACTCCTCGCACCTAGTTCACGTACCAACAAGTAGCTACGATGATGCTACCCGTCAGTAATAAGAAGCAACCCCGCATAGCCCATATGTGGCCCATTACTCTTTGGGTCATGTACGGCTACGACCAGAACGCGGGCGCACAGCAGGGGTACGCCCAGCCCCAGCAGCAGATGCCCGGGCAGATGCCTGGTGGGCAGATGCCGGGCGGGCAGATGCCCGGCGGTTATGGCCAGCAGCCGCCGCTGTACCCGGAGCCGTCCCCGCCGTCCCTGGCCGACGCGGTCCGCGCGTTCACCACGGGATCGATGTCCGCCGAGGACTTCCAGCAGGTCTTCGCGACGTCGAAGGTGTACTGCCCACGGGGCGACAACCCCGGCTTCCTCGCGCTGCATAACACCCAGCAGCCGGTGATCCCCATGTTCACCTCGCTCAAGGAGCTGCGCCGGTACGCCGGCAAGGAGTCCAAGTACTTCGTGATCACCGGCGCCGAGGTCATCGACCTGCTGCCGACCGGCTACGGCTTCGTCCTCGACATGGAGGGCGAGCACCGGATGGTCTTCGACGCGAAGGCCGTGGAGCAGATGGTGGACTTCGCGATGCGCCGTATGTACGGCTAGCGAGCGATGTACGGCTAGCAGCACTCTCGTGCCACGACATCCCGGACGCCCGGAGGGAATGCCCTCCGGGCGTTCGTCGTTACGGGTAGCAGAAAGTTCAATGCTCAACTAAACTCGAACCACAAGGAGGTCCCGACATGCCTGCAGTGACCGTTGAGAACCCGTTGGCCCTGCCCCGTGTGGCCGCGCCGACCGACGCCGTGGCCCGCCCCGTGCTCGCCGTGACGACCGCGCCGAGTGGCTTCGAGGGAGAGGGCTTCCCGGTCCGCCGCGCGTTCGCCGGGATCAATTACAAGTACCTCGACCCGTTCATCATGATGGATCAGATGGGCGAGGTGGAGTACGCGCCGGGCGAGCCCAAGGGCACGCCCTGGCACCCCCACCGCGGCTTCGAGACCGTGACCTACATCATCGACGGCATCTTCGACCACCAGGACTCCAACGGTGGCGGCGGCACCATCACCAACGGTGACACCCAGTGGATGACCGCGGGCTCGGGCCTCCTGCACATCGAGGCTCCGCCGGAGTCGCTCGTCATGTCCGGCGGCCTCTTCCACGGCCTCCAGCTGTGGGTGAACCTCCCGGCCAAGGACAAGATGATGGCCCCGAGGTACCAGGACATCCGTGGCGGCACGGTGCAGCTGCTCAGCACCCCCGACGGCGGCGCGCTGCTCCGCGTCATCGCCGGTGAGCTGGACGGCCACCAGGGCCCCGGCATCACGCACACGCCGATCACGATGGTCCACGCGACCCTGGCACCCGGCGCCGAGCTGACCCTCCCGTGGCGCGAGGACTTCAACGGCCTCGCGTACGTCCTCGCCGGCCGCGGCAGCGTCGGCACGGACCGCCGCCCGGTCCACACCGGCCAGACCGCCGTCTTCGGCGCGGGCGGCTCGCTGACCGTCCGCGCGGACGAGCAGCAGGACTCGAACACGCCGGACCTGGAGGTCGTGCTGTTGGGCGGGCAGCCGATCCGCGAGCCCATGGCCCACTACGGCCCGTTCGTGATGAACACCCGCGAGGAGCTCCAGCAGGCCTTCGAGGACTTCCAGAAGGGGCGGCTGGGCACGATTCCCGCCGTGCACGGGATGTCCGAGGGCGGGCTGTAAGCCTCTGTCGGGTGAGTCACGGGAAAGCCCCGTCCGGTGGACCGGACGGGGCTTTCCCGTGCTCGCGCGGTCTTCGGCATGCTCGCGCGGGGCTCGGCGGGTAGCTTGTCGGACAGACGTGCCGGCGGGGGCACCGAGTCCCGGCTCTGCTTCCGGGCCACCGCAACTCACCTGCTAGGAGCGCCTCATGCTCACCTCGACGAACGTTCCGGGCGGGCCGAACTGGCTCGACCTGGGGACACCGGACATCGACGCGGCCGTCTCCTTCTACGAGGGAACGTTCGGCTGGCAGTTCCAGTCCGCGGGACCCGAGGCCGGGGGCTACGGCTTCCTGCAGAAGGACGGCAAGACCGTGGCCGCCGTCGGCCCGCTGACCGAGGAGGGGGCGTCGTCCGCCTGGACGGTCTACTTCCGCACCCTGGACGCCGACGCCACCGCGAAAGCGGTCGAACAGGCCGGCGGCTCGGTCCGCTTCCCGCCCACGGATGTCTTCACCGCGGGGCGGATGGCCGGCTTCACCGACCCGACGGGCGCCGAGTTCGCCGTGTGGGAAGCCCGGGACATGGATGGCCTGGAGGTCGTCAACGAGCCGCGCACCCTCAGCTGGATCGAGCTCTACACCACGGACGCCGCGGCGGCGAAGGACTTCTACCGCACGGTCCTGTCATGGGACATGCGCGACATGCCCATGGGCCCGGACGTCGTCTACACCATCGCCGGGCCCGCGGGCGGCGGCGAGAGAACCATGCACGGCGGCCTCATGCAGCTCCCGGCGGAGCACATGCAGCGCGGCTCGTCCTCCGAATGGCACCCGTACTTCGAGGTCGAGGACTGCGACGCCGTGGTGGCCAGGGCCCAGGAACTGGGCGCGACGGTCATCATCCCCGCCGTCGACGCCGCGGGTGTCGGACGCCTTGCCATGTTCCTCGACCCGTTCGGGGCGCCCTTCGCCGTCATCACGAGCGCCACGCCCTGAACCGAGCCGCGTATCGCCGGTCGCTGACGCTGCGTCACCCGGGCAGGCCCTCCCCACAGGACGGCTCGCCCGGCGCGTGATCGGGTGGACGCGTGCAGCTACTCCCCGATGCCGCCCGTCGTCTCGCCGCCTGGTGTGCCGTGATCCTGCTCGCCGCGGGTGTCGGGTGGGTGGCGATCGTGCTGTGCGGGGAGTTCCGTACGGCGGTGGTGCCGGTGCTGCTCGCGCTGCTCGGGACCGCGCTGCTCGGGCCGCTGTACCGGCGGCTGGTGAAGGTGAAGGTCAACCGGTCGCTGGCCGCCGGGCTCACGTGTGTCGCGGTGGTCGTGGTGGTGGGTGGCGCCGTCTACATCGTCGTCGCGGCGCTCATCGACACCGGCGACCAGATCGTCTCCTCGCTGAAGCAGGCCGCGAGGTCCGTCGCCGAGCACCTGGGCGCGGCGGGTACGTCCCTCGACGACCTCGCGTCCAACTCCAAGGACCTGCTGGCCAAGTTCGGCGGCACGGCCGCGTCCAATGTCATCAGTGGCGTGAGCATCGTGGGCGAGGGCATCGCCATGGCCGTACTGGCGCTGCTCCTCGTCTTCTTCTTCCTGCGGGACTCGCACCGGGTGGCCGGGGCGCTGCGGTCGCTGGCGCCCCGGGGGACCGCCGATGTCGTCGAGGCCGTGGCCCGCCGGGCCTTCGAGGGCGTCGAGGGTTTCATGCGCGGGACGACGCTGATCGCGCTCATCGACGCCTTCTGCATCACCCTCGGGCTGCTGATCCTGCGTGTGCCGGGCGCGGTGGGGCTGGGCGCGCTGGTCCTGGTGGGGGCGTACATCCCGTATCTCGGCGCGTTCATCTCCGGCGCGGTGGCGGTGCTGGTCGCGCTCGCGGACCGGGGGTTCGTGATCGCGCTGTGGGTGCTGGGGGTCGTCGTCGCCGTGCAGGTCCTGGAGGGGCATGTGCTCCAGCCGATGATCCAGAGCCGGACCGTGCAGATGCATCCGGCGGTGGTGATGCTGACGATCACGGCGGGCGCGTCCGTCGCGGGGATCCTGGGCATGCTGCTCGCCGTCCCGCTGACGGCGGCCGCGTTCGGGGTGCTGCACGAACTCCGTACGCGCTACTCCTCGGAAGCGGCAGGAGCACCTGGAGAACCTCAAGCGCCAGGAACACCAGAAGCACCTGGAGAACCAGGAGCCTCTTCGGTGTCGGACTCGTAGAACTCGAACCAGATGCTCTTCCCCTCGCCCCGCGGGTCCACGCCCCACGCGTGCGCGAGGAGTTCCATGAACACCAGACCCCGTCCGGAGGACGCCAGCTCGCCGGGGTGACGCCGGTGCGGCAGGTCGTCGCTGGCGTCGGTGACCTCCACCTTCATCCGCCGCTCGCCCGGCTCGCCGGTCACCTCGGCGACGAGCAGCGCGTCGGCGTCGGTGTGCACGAGGACGTTGGTGACCATCTCGGAGACGAGGAGGACCGCGGAGTCGAGCTGGTCCTCGGAGGCCCAGTCGTGCAGCATCTCGCGCAGTTGCTGTCGGGCGTCCGCGATCCGCTCGGGCTCGGCCTGCGCCACGGTCAGCACGGTGCGGCGCACGGTCGGCGCGACGGCCGTGACGGTGTCGCCGCAGCCGCATCCCGGGCCCACCCGGCACAGCAGCAGTACGGCTATGTCGTCCTCGCGCCGGTCGGCCAGCGGCCCGGTGGTGTGGTGCGAGGAGGGCCCGTGCACGGCCTGGACCAGGGCGTCGGCGAGGGACTCCATGTCGCCGTCGTGGGATTCGAGGGTCCGGCGGATACGGCGCCAGCCGGTGTCGAGGTCGTGGCCCCCGGTCTCGATGAGCCCGTCGGTGCAGATCAGCATGGTTTCGCCGGGTTCCAGGACGAGCCGGGTCGTCGGGTAGTCGGCGTCCGGGTCGATGCCGAGCGGCAGCCCGCCCGCGGTCGGCCGCATCAGTACGGTTCCGTCCGCCATGCGTATCGCGGGGTCGGGGTGCCCGGCGCGGGCGATGTCGAGCGTCCCGGTCGCCGGGTCGACCTCGACGTACAGGCAGGTCGCGAAGCGGTGATCACCGCCGTCTCCGTTGCCCGTGCCGCTGCTCGACCCGTACGTCACCGAGTCCGTGACCCCGTACAGGAAGCGCGAGGCCCGCGACAGCACCGCGTCCGGGCGGTGGCCCTCGGCGGCGTACGCGCGCAGGGCGATGCGGAGCTGGCCCATCAGACCGGCGGCGCGCACGTCGTGGCCCTGGACGTCGCCGATGACCAGGGCGAAGCGGCCGGTGGGGAGCGGGATCATGTCGTACCAGTCGCCGCCGACCTGGAGGCCGCCGCCGGTGGGCACGTAGCGTGCGGCGACGCTCATGCCCGGCATCTGGGGGCCCAGCGTGGGCATCATCGAGCGCTGGAGGCCGTCGGTCAGCTCACGCTCGGTCTCGGCGGCGACGGCGCGCGAGAGGGCCTGCGCGA
The DNA here is from genome assembly GCF_036347135.1 of Streptomyces sp. NBC_00775. NCBI lineage: Bacteria > Bacillati > Actinomycetota > Actinomycetes > Kitasatosporales > Streptomycetaceae > Streptomyces > Streptomyces sp. NBC_00775. The sequence goes on along the minus strand of NZ_CP108938.1, from coordinate 5,347,307 downwards.
GCATGCGGGCGACGGTCGTGAGGACCGAGCGCTCGTCGGGTGTGAAGGTGACGGGGTACGTGAAGGCTGCCATCCACGCGCCCATGGTGCGGCCCGCGACGGTGAGCGGCAGGAAGGCCCAGGACTGCCGGCCGAAGTGCTGGGCGAGCGGCCAGGAGGCCGGGTAGCGCTCCCTGTACTCCTCGGGGGAGGACAGGTAGACGGCGCGGCCCGTGCGGACGACGTCCGCGGCCGGGTAGTCCGTGGCCAGGGACATCTGCGAGAAGGGGCTCTCGTCGCCCGGCTGGTGCCCGTGGTGGCCGATGACCGTCAGCCGGTCGGCCTCCGCGCCGAAGACGGCGAGCCCGTCCGGTGAGAACCCGGGCATCGACAGGCCCGCCGCGACCCGCAGCACCTCCGCCGTGGACCGCGCCTCGGCGAGCGCCCGTCCCGCGTCCAGCAGGAACGCCTCGCGCGAGCGGCGCCAGTCGCCGGTGACGGGAGTGCGGGCGGCGGCGCCCGGCGGCTGCTCGCTGATCTCCTGGAGGGTGCCGATCAGCTCGTACTCGCCGGTCTTCGGGTCGACGATCGGCTTGGAGCGGCTGCGGACCGTACGGATCACCCGGCCGTGCCCGTCCATGATCCGCATCCGGGCCTCGGCGAGGGTGCCCTCGGCGACGGCGAGCTGGACGACTCCGTAGATCTCGTTCCAGTCGACGGGGTGGAAATGGGAGCGCGCGCCCGCCTCGGTGAGTGTCGTCGGCTCCGCGGGCAGACCGATCAGCCGGGCGGCCTCGGCGTCGAACGTGACGAGGCCCGCGGCGTTGTCCCAGCGCCACAGGCCGGTCGCGAGGGCGGCCAGGACGTCCCCCACGCCGGGCAGGGGCTCACCAGTGCGCATTGACCCACTGTATGAACAGGTGATCGGTACCTGCCACCGAAGCTGTGGTGGTACTGGCCTCCGGCCCCGTGCGCGGCCGTACGGGCCCACAGGGGTAAATGGTGGGGAGGCGATCTTGGGCTGCCCGGTACCCTGGGGGTGTTTCACGTGAAACACCCCGATCAACAGGCCCCGGTCAACAGACCGCGATCCGCGAAGACTGGATGAAACGACGATGCATCGGTACAGGTCCCACACCTGCGGCGAGCTCCGCGCCTCTGACGTCGAAAGCGACGTCCGGCTGAGCGGCTGGCTGCACAATCGCCGAGACCTGGGCGGCATCCTCTTCATCGATCTGCGCGATCACTACGGCATCACGCAGCTCGTCGCCCGCCCCGGCACGCCCGCCTACGAGGCCCTCGACAAGGTCTCCAAGGAGTCGACGGTCCGCATCGACGGCAAGGTCGTCTCGCGCGGCACGGAGAACGTGAACGCGGACCTGCCCACCGGCGAGATCGAGGTCGAGGTGAGCGAGGTCGAGCTGCTCGGCGCGGCCGCCCCGCTCCCGTTCACGATCAACGCGGAGGACGGGGTCAACGAGGAGCGGCGCCTGGAGTACCGCTTCCTCGACCTGCGCCGCGAGCGCATGCACCGCAACATCCTGCTGCGTACGGCCGTGATCTCCGCGATCCGTCACAAGATGACGGCGCTGGGCTTCAACGAGATGGCCACCCCGATCCTCAGCGCCACCTCCCCGGAGGGCGCCCGCGACTTCGTGGTCCCCTCCCGCCTGAACCCGGGCAAGTTCTACGCGCTTCCGCAGGCCCCGCAGCAGTTCAAGCAACTGCTGATGATCTCCGGCTTCGACCGCTACTTCCAGATCGCGCCCTGCTTCCGCGACGAGGACGCGCGCGCGGACCGCTCGCCGGGCGAGTTCTACCAGCTCGACGTCGAGATGAGCTTCGTAGAGCAGGAAGACGTCTTCCAGCCCATCGAGAAGCTCATGACGGAACTCTTCGAGGAGTTCGGGAACGGCCGTCACGTGACGTCCCCCTTCCCGCGCATCCCGTTCCGCGAGGCGATGCTGAAGTACGGCTCCGACAAGCCGGACCTGCGGGCCCAGCTGGAGCTCGTCGACATCACCGACATCTTCGAGGGCTCGGAGTTCAAGGCCTTCGCGGGCAAGCACGTACGTGCCCTGCCGGTGCCGGACGTCTCCGCGCAGCCCCGGAAGTTCTTCGACCAGCTCGGTGACTTCGCGGTCACGCTCGGCGCGAAGGGCCTGGCCTGGGTCCGTGTCGCCGAGGACGGCTCGCTGACGGGCCCGATCGCGAAGTTCCTGACGGAGGAGAACGTCGCCGAGCTGACGAAGCGGCTGTCTCTCGCCGCCGGCCACGCGGTGTTCTTCGGCGCGGGCGAGTTCGACGAGGTCTCGAAGATCATGGGCGCGGTGCGGGTCGAGGCCGCCAAGCGCGCGGGTCACTTCGAGGAGAACGTCTTCCGTTTCTGCTGGATCGTCGACTTCCCGATGTACGAGAAGGACGAGGACACCGGCAAGATCGACTTCTCGCACAACCCCTTCTCGATGCCGCAGGGCGGTCTGGAGGCCCTGGAGACCCAGGACCCGCTGGACATCCTCGGCTGGCAGTACGACATCGTCTGCAACGGCGTCGAGCTGTCCTCCGGCGCGATCCGGAACCACGAGCCCGAGATCATGCTCAAGGCCTTCGAGATCGCGGGCTACGACCGTGAGACCGTCGAGGAGCAGTTCGCCGGCATGCTCCGCGCCTTCCGCTTCGGCGCCCCGCCGCACGGCGGGATCGCCCCGGGCGTCGACCGCATCGTCATGCTGCTCGCGGACGAGCCGAACATCCGCGAGACGATCGCGTTCCCGCTCAACGGCAACGCGCAGGACCTGATGATGGGCGCGCCGACGGAGCTGGACGAGACGCGTCTGCGGGAGCTGCACCTCTCGGTGCGGAAGCCGCAGCCGAAGTAGGGCTTCAGGGGGCCCCGCGGGTCCTCACGTGAATGGCTCGGAATCGACACCGATTCCGAGCCATTCTCATGTGTCCCCCATGAATCACCGGGAATCACAGTTCTTTGACAGGTTCACTTCATAATCTCCTCAGCCATGACTGACACCCCCCAACAGGCAATGACAGAACGGGAATTGACGCGCCGCAAGGTCGTCGTAGCTGGTGGCGCGACGGTCGCGGCCGCGGGTCTGGCCGTCGGCCTGGGCGCGAACGCCTTCGCGGGCGACAAGAGCCCGGGCGCACCCAAGGGCGCGCCCACCGAAGCGTGCTACGTCCTGACCACGGAGACCACCGAGGGCCCGTACTACATCGACGCGGACAAGATCCGCCAGGACATCACCGAGGACGAGGAGGGCATCCCCCTCACCCTCACGCTCAAGGTGATCGACGCGAAGACCTGCAGACCGGTACGGAACGCCGCCGTCGACATCTGGCACTGCTCGGCGCTGGGTGTCTACTCGGGCTACGAGGGCATGGGCAACGGAGGTGGCGGCGCCCCGCCGTCCGGCGACCCCTCGGCCACACCCACGGACGTGCCCACCGGCCCGCCCCCGTCGGGCGGTCCCGGCGGGGGAGGCGGCGGCCACCAGGAGCCGACCGACGACGAGCGCTATCTGCGCGGCACATGGCGGACGGACAAGCACGGTCACGTGACCTTCAGGACGGTCTTCCCGGGCTGGTACCGGGGCCGCTGCGTGCACATCCACGTGAAGGTCCACGTGGACGGCACCTGGACGGACGCGGGGTACGAGGGCGGCCACGCCTGCCACACGGGCCAGCTGTTCTTCGACGAGGAGTCGGTGCTGGCCTCCGCCGAGGTGGAGCCGTACTCGACGAACACCGCCACCCGGACGACCCTCGACGAGGACACGATCTACCCGGACAACGGCGCCGAGGGCGGCCTGCTCCACCTCAGGTACGACAAGAGGCACATCGCCCGGGGTGTCCACGCCCACCTGACGATGGGTGTGGCCCCCGACGAGACCCACGACACCACGGACACGCAGCCGAGCGCGTCTGCGTCGGCGTCAGCTTCGGCGTCGTAGCTCCTTCTTCCTTCTTCCTTCTTCCTTCTTCCGTGCTGTCGCGGTCGTGGCGGCTTGCGACAGCACGGAATAAGATAAGGGAAGCCTTGCCTAATTCCCATATCGCAAGTGGCTCGAAAGCGCCGTACATTTCGGTCCCCTTTTGCTGATTCGCAGAAATGCACAGCCCTTTCTCACGCTCCTGACAGCCCGTTTACCTAGCGTCCGGCCCATGACTGAGACCCAAGGACCGGCGCACAAACGGAACATGACGCGACGCAAGGTCGTCATCGCGGGTGGAGCGGCCGTAGCGGTCGCGGGCGTGGGCGGCGGAATAGCCGTGAACGCGTTCGCGGGCGAAACGACCACGGACTCCACTTCGTCGAGCGCCGAGACGTGTTACAAGCTCACCACGGAGACCACCGAGGGCCCGTACTACATCGACGCGGACAAGCTCCGTCAGGACATCACCGAGGACGAGGAGGGCATTCCGATGACCCTCAAGCTCAAGGTGATCGACGCGGAGACCTGCAAGCCCGTCAAGAACGCGGCCGTCGACATCTGGCACTGCACGGCGCTCGGCGTGTACTCCGGCTACGAGGCGATGGGCAGCGGCGGAGCCGGCGGCGGCAGCGCCCCGACCGACGCGCCGTCCGGTACTCCCACGGACGCCCCCTCCGGCACCCCCACCGGCGAGCCCCCGTCGGGCGCGCCCTCCGGCGGCACCGGCGGCGGCCACTCCGAGCCCACCGATGACGAGCGTTACCTGCGCGGCACCTGGAAGACCGACAAGCACGGCTACGTCACCTTCAAGACGATCTTCCCGGGCTGGTACCAGGGCCGCTGCGTCCACATCCACGTGAAGGTCCACGTGGACGGCACCTGGACCGACGCGGGCTACGAGGGCGGCCACACCTGCCACACCGGCCAGCTCTTCTTCTCCGAGAAGTCGGTCCTGGCGTCGGCGGAGGTGTCCCCGTACTCCACGAACACCACCACCCGCACCACCCTCACCGAGGACACGATCTACCCCCAGAACGGCCACGAGGGCGGGCTGCTCTACCTCAAGTACGACAAGAAGCACATGGCCAAGGGCGTCCACGCCCACCTGACCATGGGCGTCGCGCCGGACGAGACGCACGACAGCACGGATACGCAGGCGGGCGCTTCGGCGTCGGCTTCGGCCAGCTGATTGGCGTTGTCGTAGGCATGCGCAGGGCCCGGAACTCCACTGGTTCCGGGCCCTTTTGTCTGCGTTGAGGGGACGCTCGGGAGCTGGGTAGATCCGATCTACGTAGATCGGATCTACCCAGCCGCCTCGCTACTCCGGCGGTTCGGAGTCTTCGGGGAACAGGTCTTCTGCCCTCTCGGCGGTGATGGCCCGGTCGAACCAGACGGTGAGAGTGTCGAAGTCGGTGCAGGAGGTGATGCGCTCCTGAACGGCAGCCGGGACTGGGATGCCGCGCTTCTCCAACACCCGCAGGACCAGCGAGGCGCGATCCTCGGCTTTGCCTTCGAGGTACGCCGTCTCACGGACGGTGCCGCGTCCGGGGAAGTAGGTGACGAACGTCATGAGTTCTCTCCACTTTGCTCCGGCTGGGGTTTCTCCCAGGCCGACTTCCAGAAGGTCGTAGTAGTACTTGGCGGACTTCCCGTCCGTTGCCTGGAGGGCACGGGCCAGCGCCTCCAGTATGGCCGTGGTGCCAGGGCTGCGGCCATGTGTCAGGGCCGCGAAGGCCGTCATCGCCAGGTTCTCCGCCACCGCTCTCGGCTCGGAGATCACCGGTACGTTGTCCGGTCCGATGACCAGAGGGTGCGTGCTCTGGGCGATCCAGCCCCGGGCTCCGCACGTGAATGGGCCGGTTGCCCACTTGGCCGTGGCCCGGTCCTGGCAGACCACGAGCAGGAGAACCGGTAGGTCGTACTTCGCTTGCAGATGCGCGACGTAGTACGCCCAGCTCGACTCCTTGTCCGCATCCCGGCGCTGTTGTGCCTCGATGGCGAGCAAGAAGGTGTCTCCGTCGGACGGATCGATGCGCAGCACGCTGTCGACCCGGCGTTCGAGGGGGCGTAACTCCGTAACGTCGGGGGTGAGCACGTCCACGGTCGCTTTCTCAGGCAGAGGGATGCCCAGAGCTCCGAAGACGGGAGTAAGGATCTCGGGCCGGTCCTGGAAGATCCGGTGCGAGGCCTCGTGTGCTGATGTGACCATGTGGCGGAACCTATAGGGGGATCTTGGGCCGGTTGCCCGGCCGGCGAGATGGGATCACTCTTTCGGGGGTGGAAGGAACGTTCACGCCGCCGCCGTCAGTTCGCACCAGATGAACTTGCCCGTGCCGCCCGGGACTTGGGAGCGGCCGAGCGGGTACCAACCCCAGCCGTCGGCGCAGTCCCGTACGAGGGCCAGGCCTCGGCCGGACTCGTCGACGGCCGTTGCTGTTGTCGTGGGTTCCGGTGGGGTGGGGTCCGCGTCCCACACCCCGATGCGGAGGGTGTAGCTGGTCCAGCGGAGCCGTATGGCCGCCGGACCCTTCGTGTGCTGTACCGCGTTGGTGACCAGCTCGGTGGCGACGAGTTCCGCGACTTCTGTGAGGTGGGGGAGGCCGTGGAGGGTGAGGATCAGGCGGAGGGTGCGGCGGCAGATCGTGACGGCTCGGGGGTCGTTGGGGATGGAGAGGGTGTAGTCCCAGGGGTGGTTGTCGGTCGGCTCTCCGGTTTCTGGCATGGGCAACTCCTGGTCAGGGAGAGGGGGTTGGGGTGAGGTGCGGCGGTTGTCGGGTGGTGGCATGTCGCGGCCGTCGTGGCGTGACGGGGCGGTGCGCTTCCGGGGTCCCGGGTTCCGCAGTGTGTGCGTCGCGTCACTGACGGTAGAGACTAAAGTTAGTCTGGTGCAACCCATTGTCGTAAGCTCGTCACCCACAGTGGTGAAGCGGGGAGGTTCGGGTGCCGAGAAAACAGCCAACGGCCCGACAGGAGCGACTGGGGCGGGAGCTGCGGAAGTTGCGGGAGGCAGCCGGCCTGACGGCCAGGGAGGCGGCCGGGCTGCTCGGGGCGGTTTCGGTGACGATGAGCCAGATCGAGTCGGGGGTTGCCGGAGTCAGCGAGGCTCGGGTGCGGCGGCTGGCCGCACATTACGCCTGCACGGACAGCGAGTTGATCGATGCGCTGGTGGAGATGGCGACCGACCGTACGCGGGGATGGTGGGAGGCGTACCGGGGCGTACTGCCGCCCCCGTTCTTGGACTTGGCGGAGCTGGAGCACCACGCGACGTACGTGGATGAGATCGGTACCGCCCATGTGACCGGGCCGCTGCAAACGGAGGACTACGCGCGGGCGGTCTTCGCGTACTGGCGTCCGGAGCTTCCGGAGAGTGAGCTGGAGCCGAGAGTGGAGCACCGTATGCGTCGCAAGGAGGTTCTTGCCAGGGGCGGAGAGGCGCCGTACACGGCAGTGCTGCACGAGTTCGTGCTGCGCACGCGGGTGGCGGACAGGCGAGTGGCACGGGTTCAACTCGACGAAGTGCTCCAGCAGTCGGAACGCCCAGGCGTCACGGTGCGTGTGATTCCCTTCGACGTGGACGGTTTCGCTGGGGCGAGTGCGGCGCTGCTCTACGCGGGCGGGCGCGTGCCCGCGCTGGACACCGTTCAGAAGGACGTGCCCTCCGGCTCGGCTCTCGTGGACGCCGCGGCGCAACTCCAGTCCGTGCGAACACTCTTCCGTAAGGTGGAGTCGGTATCCCTTGAGCCCGCACAGTCGCGGGACTACATCCACCGCCTCGCGAAGGAGCTGTAGACGTGATCCAGTGGCAGAAGTCGTCCTTCTCAAGCGGTTCGGACGGGGCTTCCTGCGTGGAAATCGCCCTGTCCAGCGGTGAGTTGCTCCTCCGCGAGGGTGACGATCCTGACCGAATACTCCCCGTCTCGCGCGAAAGTCTGGCCGCCCTCCTGCGGCACACGCGCGCGGACCGCCCGTGACCGACGACGAGTTCACCCGCGCCCTCGACACCGTCGTGCGGGACCTCCACGCCCAGTGCCCCGTGCAGCCCGACATCCGCGATCCCGACGACGACTACCCCGGCGTCATCCTCTACGCCCCGGACGGCTCCGGACAGGGCGTGTACGCGTACCCGGACGACCAGCCCGGTGTGCGGCTGGCCGAGATTGCGGGTCAGGTCCAGGAGTGGGCGGTGGAAGCTCTGTGGGCGGAGGGGAAGCCGGCGGTCTGGCCCCACTGCCCTGCCCATTCGAACACGCACCCGCTGGACGCGAAAGTCGTCAAGGGGGAGGCCGTGTGGGCCTGCCCGAGGGGTGGGACGGTGGTGGCCCGCATCGGTGCGCTGACGCCTCCCGAGGCACTCGGCCTTCGAATCTGAGCGTCACGCTCTCGGCCGCGTTTCTCATGCCCTCGGGGCGACGACCAGGCTGGGGCAGTGCGCCCGCATCGACTCGGTGACGTTCTCCGGCCGGCCACGCAGATCCGACAGCATGATCGTCGGCAGGACCAGCGGGTTTGGTTGACCGGTCGTCAGGTGAGTGGTGCGGCGGGGTACGACGGTGACCCAGGGGTGGCCCGGCGCGCTCGGCCGCACCCCCGCGACGTCCGCCCAGGAGATGAAGCCGAAACGGGTGTAGGTCACGCCCTCGTCCGAGAGCACCAGTGGTGGACGGCGCCATGCGAGCAGCCGTCGGACGACGGGGAAGAGTCCGGCGAAGATTCCCAGAATCAACCCGCTGGCAGCACTGCCCGGAAGCCATCCCATCCCCGGAACTGTCTCCCGCACCAGAACCACGACGAAAGCCGGTGCGAGGACGAGCGCGAGAACCAGCAGCAGTCCGAGCCACTGCCACAACACCCGTGACGCCGGCCAGCGATAGTTCGTCACCGACCCGTTGCCCGTCGGCGGAGACAGGAGTGGAGCGGGCCTCGGCGAGGGCGGCATCAGGCCCGCGTCCTCGGCCGGAGTGACGGGAGCGGTGGCTTCGAAGGTGACCACCAGGTCACCGCGGCTGCCTTCCGGCGTCGGCGCGCCACGCCGCGGGATCCGCAGGACGGTCCCGTACTCGCTGCCGATCGGCACGCGCACCCCGACCCAGTCATCGAGCAGCCGAAGGGAGATCGTGTTGCCCGATGCCCGTTCGGGGTGGCTGATCGCCAACGTGGTCAGGAGATCGTCACCGGAGCGCGCCAGGTCGGGGTCGGTGTTGACGTGCACGGTCACCAGGAGGTCGCCGGGCGGCCCGCCACCGGCTCCCGCCCATCCTTCCTCCGGCACCCGGACGATCTCGCCGTCGAGGACGCCGGGGTGCAGGCGGGTGCTCACGGAGCGATGTCCCTGGGCCTCACCCGTGCCATGGCAGGTGGTGCACTCCTCGTCGTCGATCTTTCCGACACCCTCGCACGCGTCGCACCGTACGGGCAGGCGCAGCGAGACCACCGCGCCGACCAGCGCATCGCGGAGCGCGACGACGGCCTCGGCGCGGATGTCACGGCCTCGCTCGCCCGCGGCCAGGTTGCGGGCGAAGTAGAAACTGCTGGCCTGGTCGCTGGTGCGGCATCCCGGTTCGGGTTTGCGGTCGCGCACCAAATCGCCCGCGACGGTGTCGAAAATCGCGCCGAGCCGCAGCCCCTCGCCCTGTCCGGGTATGCCGCGTTCAACGACGTCGACCAGGTACTTGGTGAAATAGGTCTCCGGCTTCTCGAACTCCTCCGCGGACTGGAACCAGGCGGTGGAGAATTCACCGCTCGCCATCATCAAGAAGGATCCGGGTTTGGGAGGCAACGACCCGGTGCCTGACAGGACACCTTCGCGTTGCCCCGCCAGCCCGGCGAAACAGCAGTCCAAGATGGCTATTTTGGTGGCCGCCCTGCTGACCCTGAACGCATGACGCACGTGGTCGAAGGTCAGGCTGGTAGTCGTACGGAAAGCGGCCTTCTGGCTCGACTCGCCCAGGGCGAGGCACAGTTTGTCGTCGAGGTCGTACTGACCATGGCCGACGTAGTAGAAGAGCGCGACGTCCGCCACATCGGCAAAGTTCTCCACCAGCGTGTGCGGCAGATCCCCGACGGACCGTTCGTTGCGCACCGGGAGCAGCCGTTCCTCGGGCCATCCGCACAGTGGTCCGGTCAGTAGCCCCTGCAGTCGGTCCAGGCTGTGCTCCGCGGCCGGTACGGCGGCCAGATCGGTGTAGTCCCAGGTGCCGATCAGAACCGCTCGGGAACGGGAGAAGTCGCCGTCGAGCGCATCAGCCATGCAACGCCTCGTCGATGAGGCGAAGTGCGTCATCGGCGTTGGCGGCGGTGATGACGAATTCCCGGTCGTTCGTCTTGACCGTCACGGACACGTCGGTGCGACGGGACCGGATGAATTCGGGAAGAGTCCGGATCGCGACCACCAGTACGCCGCCGCTCGCCGCCGTCACTTGGAGAAAGTCCCAGATGCCCAGTTCTCCGGGACCCGGGGCGCCTGAGTGCTGTTCGACGTCGATGTGTCCATTTCTGCGGAGATGTTCACGCAGTGACCTGATTTCGGCCTGTTCCGACACTGATATCGCGACTGTGACCATGGCGAGTCCCCCGGCTTCCGGCAGTCAATCAACGAGGGCGCGCAGCGGACTGGTAACTGGCCGAAGATCGCGCCAACATGACTCTCGATCAGTTTGCCACGGTCGGCTCGCCTTGCGTTGGTGAAGCCGTCGAACCGGCACCCCAGGAAACGCAGGAGACTCAGGAGGCACCGCCATGGCGTCGGCGTCCGGCACGATCGTGATCTCCCGAGTCCCGGAGGCGGCCTTCATGGCCATGGCGTTCAAGGTGAGGATCGACGGTGTCGTCGCGGGCAAGGTCCGAATCAGCTCCACGGTCGAGTTCCCTGTCACCCCTGGCATGCATCGGCTCCAGGTCACCATCGGCTTCTACGCCAGCATCCCCGTGACGATCGACGTCCAGCCCGGCGGGCGGTACGAGCTGACGACCGGCACCGGCGCCTACCTCGATTCCTTCTTCCGGCCGAAGCGCTATCTCGTCGTCGCCGGGTGAGCTGCGGAGGCTCCGCACCGGATGTGTGACGCGGCGGCAGACGCCGATCGGATGTCTAACGTCTCTACGTCTTGGATGAGTTGAAAGAGTCGGCAACCTTTCCCCGCCCCGCGACCACTGATGAGTCAGAAGCCCCGTTCGCCAGGGCTTCACACGCAACGCACGTGTTCCACAACCACGTAAGGACTCATCCGTGGCATCCCCCTCGCACCGCCGGTCCCTCCGCACCCGCCGCACCGTCCTGGTCTGCGCCGCCGCCGTCGCGGCCACCGGGCTCGGCGCTGTCGCCTTTGTGATGAACGCGAACGCCGGTGCCGTCGATCTGGCCCATCAGGCGCTGCCCGCCAAGGACGGCTGGGCGGCCTCCGGTTCCGGGACGACCGGTGGCTCGCAGGCCGACTCGGCGCATGTCTTCACCGTCAGCACCCGGGCGCAGCTGGTGAAGGCGCTGGGCTCCAGCAGCAACACGGCCGCGAAGATCATTCAGATCAAGGGCACGATCGACGCCAACACGGACGACTCGGGGAAGAAGCTGAGCTGCGCCGACTACTCCTCGGGTACCGGGTACTCGCTGGACGCCTACCTCAAGGCGTACGACCCGTCGACGTACGGCCGTTCCAAGCTGCCCTCGGGTACGCAGGAGACCGCCCGCGCCGCCGCGCAGGCCAAGCAGGCGAAGAGCGTGGTCTTCAAGGTGCCGGCCAACACCACCATCGTGGGCGTGCCGGGCACCAAGGCCGGGATCACCGGCGGCAGCCTCCAGGTGAAGGACGTGGACAACGTCATCATCCGCAACCTCACCTTCGCCGCCACCGAGGACTGCTTCCCGCAGTGGGACCCGACCGACGGTGACACCGGCAACTGGAACTCCGCGTACGACGCCGTCACGCTGCGCACGGCCACCCATGTGTGGGCCGACCACAACACGTTCACCGACGCGCCGGACTTCGACAGCGCCAACAAGAAGTACTACGGCCGCGAGTACCAGATCCACGACGGTGACCTCGACATCACCAAGGGCTCGGACCTGGTGACCGTCGAGCGGAATCAGTTCACCAACCATGACAAGACGATGCTGATCGGCAGCAGTGACACCGACAGCACCGGCAAGCTGCATGTGTCCATCCACCACAACGTGTGGAAGGGGATCGTGCAGCGCGCTCCGCTGGCCCGTATCGGCCAGGTCCACATCTACAACAACTACTTCGACACCACGACCGTCAACGGCTACGCGCCTCTCTACACGATCAACTCGCGCGCCAAGGCCCAGGTCGTCGCCGAGGACAACTACTGGAAGGTCCCGGCCAGCGGGAAGGTCGCCAAGCTGCTGAGTGGTGACGGCACCGGCTCGGTCGCCGGCAGCGGCAACCTCGTCAACGGGACCGCGACCGACCTCGTCGCCGCGTACAACGCCGCTAGCTCGAAGAAGCTGAAGACCACGGTGAACTGGACGCCGAGCCTCACGGCCGGGCTCCAGACGTCCGCCAAGAACCTCCCGACGGAGCTGGCGACCACGACCGGTGCCGGGGTTCTTACCAAGTAGGCCGAGTAAGCGCCCAGTAAGCCCAGTAGGCCCACCTTTCCAGGTGGGCCTACTTCCGAGTGGTGCCCCGCATGGTCACGGCGTGTCGGCCCCGGGGTCGAGCTCACGGGGGTTGTCGTTGGGCGGGAGTACGCGGTCGGCCAGCATCTCGGGGGGCGGTTCGATGCCCAGGGCCCGCAGCGCGCTCGCGGAGTTGAGGCGGTCCTTGAGGTCCGTGTTCTCGACCCGGTCGATGAAGTCGCTCGCCCGTTCGAGCATGTGGTCCTCCTCGATCTGCGCGTCGAGCATGACGGCCCGCTCCTTGAGGTGGTCCCGTGCCCGGTTGGCGTGGACCGCCAGTGCGCCACCGCCCGCCGTGATGAGGACGCCTGTCAGGCCCGTCACGAGAGGCATGTAGCTGAGGTCGGGGTTGCCCGCGTGGACCAGTGCCAGGACGGCGGCCGCCAGGATGACGGCCGCGCCCCCGGCCATGAAATACACGCTGAGGCGGAACGTGGTCTCGGACTGGTGCAGGGCCTGCCGGAAGGAGTCGAAGAACAGTCGTTGCCGCTGAGAGGCGAGGCTCTCGGCCGCGTTGCCCGGGCCGGCCTGCGGTGAGTTGGTGTGGATCGTGGCGTTGTCGCCGGTCACCACCACCTGGACATCGCGGCCGATTGCCACCGACTGATCCCCGGTCGCCGTGATCTCACCCGCGCCGGCCACCCCTCCGGCCCGGGCGGCCCGAGCTTCCGCAAAAGGTAGAAGTCTTCTCCAGCGCATGGTGGTTCCCCCCGGGTCACATGCGGATGCATCAGCCTCTCAGCGTAGCCCTGGGGCCCGGGAACTGTGTGTTACCGGGCCCCAGTTGAGTACGGCCATGCCCAACTAGACCGTCAGGAAAGGGACTTGTAGCTCCCCCAGCCCGAAGCGATCTGCGTTCGGCTGCCGAAGGAACCGGTGCCGGTGCCCTTGTTGCGCCACACGTTGCCCGAGCTGTCGCGCGAGACCAGGTCCGCCTTGCCGTCGCCGGTCAGGTCGCCCACGCCGACGACCGTGTTGTACGAGCCGCCCCAGTTGCTGAAGAGCTTCACGCGGGCCTTGAAGGTGCCGGAGCCCGTGCCGGTGTAGCGGTACAGGTTGTTGGACTTGTCCTGGGCGAGCAGGTCGCCGATGCCGTCGCCGTTCAGGTCGCCGACGCCGACGATCTTCTTGTAGCCGGACCAGTCGGAGTACAGCTTCACGCGCGCCGAGAGCGTGCCGGAGCTGGTGCCCTTGTAGAGGTAGACGGCACCCGTGGAGGAGTTGCGGGCGATCAGGTCCGCGCGGCCGTCGCCCGTCACGTCGCCGGGCGAGGTGAGGACGTTGTACGCCGACCAGCCCGTACCCAGCTTCGTGTACGACGTCGAGGGGGTCAGCGGCTTCCCGCACGCCGGCTTGTAGCCGCGCAGCGAACCGTCCGTCATCCGCACGAGCACGTCGTTGCAGCGGTCGCCGTTCAGGTCGCCGAAAGGCACCGCCTTCACGGTCGGTTCCCAGCCGCTGCCGCTGGTCTTCCCCAGATAGGTGCCCGTCGCGGGCTTGCCGAGCTGGTAGGTCAACGTGCCGGTGGAGTTCATCGTCAGCAGGTCGCCGTTGCCGTCGGGGGTCCCGTCGCTGCCGCCGAAGTCACGGGCGACGGCCGCGCCGCCGGTGACGGTGAGCGTGCCCGAGTCGAGCTGGACGGCGGTGCCGCCCTCCTCGGCGGTGGCGGAGAGCTTCCAGCGGAGGGTGCCGTTGGAGGCGTAACCGCCGGATGTCGTACGGCCGTTCCAGGCGGGGGCGACCGTGCGGTCGGCCGGCGTGCCCGTCAGCGTACGGACGACTTTGCCCGCCGCGTCCGTGAGCGTCAGGCTCCAGGAGACGGCCGGGCGGTTGAGCTTCCAGGTGGGGGCCCAGGCGGTGCTGGAGGAGGTGGTGCCCTTCAGGGCGGCCGTGGTGGGGATGGTCGAGCTGGTGAGGCCCAGGGCGGGCCAGGCGGTGAGGCCGCCGTACGTCTTCCAGCGGTCGGCCGTGCCGTCGTTGTCCGTGTCGGTGAACGCGGACCATACGGCGGTGGCCGTGTCGTCGGCTCCGGCGGCGACCTGGGCGTACACATCGCCCTTGGTGGTGGTGTCGAGCGGCTCGGCCGTGCTCCAGGTGTCGTCGACGCGGGTGGCGGTGTACGGCTTGCCGCTCTCGCTCCACACGGCGCGCACGGTGCCGTCCGGGGCGATCGAGGCGTCGGCGGGCAGGTCGGACACTGACCCCGTCGTGCCCGACAGCGCCTGTCTGGCCGACCAGGTGCCGTCGGTGCGGGTCGCGGTGAACGTGCCGGGCGAGTACATCGACCGCCAGGCGGTCCATACGAGGGTGACGTCGCCGTCAGGTTCGACGAGCGGCTCCGGGGTGCCCACGCCGCCCTCGGCGACGCCCGCCAGCTCGGGGGTGCTCCACTCGGTGGTGCCGCCGGGGTGCTCGGCGTAGTACAGCTTGGTGCCGCCCTTGTTGTACACGAGCTTGAGCGAACCGTCGTCGGCCGCGGCGAGCTGGGCCGCGTCGCCGTCGGCGAAGTCGGTGGACGCGGTCCACTCCGTGCTGCCGGGAGCCCTGGTGTACGTACGGACCGAGGCGCCGGCCTTGTACTGGGAGAAGGCGACGGTGGTGACGCCGGCCGTGTCGACCGCGACGGACGGCGCGTAGACGGCCTCGGCCGCGTCCGCCGAGCGGGTGCTGACCTGGGACGGGGCGGACCAGGTGCCGTCGGCCGCGCGGACGGCCGCGCTGATCTCCACGTCGTCCGCGCTGCCCCCCATACGCCCGGTCCACACCGCGGTGACCGAACCGTCCGGGCCCTCGGCCAGGTCGATCTCGTGCAGGTAGCCGGCCTGGTCGGCGGCCGAGACGACCTCGACCGGCTCCCGCCACGAGCCCTGGTCGGCGTCGTAGACGGCGCTGACGAGCCGGTTCGCCGCCGTCGAGGTGCCGTCCACGGCCTCGGTCCACAGTGCGGTGACGTTGCCGTCCGCGGTGGTCAGCAGCTTGGCCTCGGCGGCCTTGGTCGGTGTGGCGGCGAGCTCGTGCGGTGCGCCGAAGGTGACGCCGCTGCCGGGCTTGCGTACGGCGGCGTACAGCTTCCGGGCCGTCGTGTTCTGGAGGTCCCCCTGGTTCCAGATCGTGACGGCGGTGCCGTCACCGGCGATGGCGACGTCCTGCGTCTTCGTGTCGTCGGTCGTGCTGGTGACTTCGTTCCCGCCCTGCCAGGGCTTGAGATCGGATGCGGATGCGGATGCGGCTGCCGTCCCCGCCGCGACCAGCGGCAGGGCACCTCCCCCGGTGACGGCGAGCGCTACGACGGCGACGGCCGTGGCCAGCCGGCCACGGCCCAGGGCGTTACGGCCCACGTGAGTTCCCCTCCCCATGGGGGGAGTTGCTCCCCCCGAACAAGTGAGCGGATGTTATCAGTGGGTTTTGGCCAGGATGTTTCGGCCGCTCAGGTGTCGTACGTGCCGTCCCACGGCTCGCCGAAGCCGAGCCGGTCCGGGTACAGCTCCGCCCAGGCCTCGCCCTCGTCCTCACCGGTCAGCAGCCCGAACAGCACGCCGTCGACCGTGAGTTGGAAGGGGCGGATCGCGATGTCCGTGTAGGAGCGGCGAGGCAGGCTGCGCAGCAGCTTCGCCAGGTGGACGCGGGCGCGGGAGAGGACCGAGTCGTCGCCGTGCGGGTCGCGCTGCTGTTCCGCCCAGGTGCCCGCACACCAGACCTCCGAGTCGCGGTAGCGGCCCTCGGCGTCGAAGGTGTGGAGCACCGTGTAGAGGCGTTTGTGCTCTTCCCAGCCGTCGTCGGGACGGAAGCCTTCGGGGAAGGCGTACGTGATCGACGCCAGGAACTGACCGTCCGCGTACCGGCCGATGGTCTCGGTGCGGTGCCTCGGCTCGTAGGCGATCGGAATGACGTGAGGGACTGCCATGGCGGAAACCATACGGGTGAGTGGGGACATGCCAGAAGTGGGGGCGCCCCTGAGCGATGGTCAGGCGACGGCCAGGGGACGGTCGGGAAAGGGGCCCGGCACCATACGGTGCCGGGCCCCTTCACAAGAACTGCCGTGGAACTGCCGTGGAACTACTCCGGGGCGCCGCCGAAGCGCTCCTTGTACGCCTCCAGGTCCTCGTCCGTGATCTTGGCGAAGAGGACCGGGGGGACCGTGAACGGGGTGCCCGCGGGGACGGAGGACAGGGCCTTCGCCTCGTCCGCCGAGACCCACGCAGCCGTGTCCTCCGGCAGCGCGAACGCCTCGCGCATCGCGCGGGAGGACGCGGGGATGAAGGGCTCGGAGACCACCGAGTAGAGGTGGATCAGGTTCATCGCCGTGCGGAGGGTCAGCGCCGCGCCCTCGGGGTTGGTCTTGATCTCCAGCCAGGGGGCCTTCTCCTCCAGGTAGGAGTTGCCCGCCGACCACAGGGCGCGCAGCGCGGCCGCGGCCTTGCGGAACTGAAGGGCCTCCATCTGGGTCTCGTACTCGGCGAGCAGGCCCGCGATCTCCTCGCCCAGCTTCGCCTCGGCCTCGCCGGCCTCGGCGCCCGCCGGAACCTCTTCGCCGAAGCGCTTCTTGGAGAAGGACAGGACACGGTTGACGAAGTTGCCGAGGGTGTCGGCGAGGTCCTTGTTCACCGTGGCCGTGAAGTGCTCCCAGGTGAAGGACGAGTCGTCCGACTCGGGAGCGTTGGCGATCAGGAAGTAGCGCCAGTAGTCGGCGGGCAGGATGTCCAGCGCGTGGTCGGTGAAGACACCGCGCTTCTGGGACGTGGAGAACTTCCCGCCGTAGTACGTCAGCCAGTTGAAGGCCTTGACGTAGTCGACCTTCTTCCAGGGCTCGCGCACGCCGAGCTCGGTGGCCGGGAACATCACCGTGTGGAACGGGACGTTGTCCTTGGCCATGAACTCCGTGTAGCGGACCGGGTTCTCGCCGGAGTCCGCGTCGTACCACCAGGACTTCCAGTCGCGGTTCTCCGGGTCGAGGTCCGACCACTCCTTCGTCGCGCCGATGTACTCGATCGGGGCGTCGAACCAGACGTAGAAGACCTTGCCCTCGGCGGCCAGCTCCGGCCAGGTGTCGGCCGGGACCGGGACGCCCCAGTCCAGGTCACGGGTGATGGCGCGGTCGTGCAGGCCCTCGGTCAGCCACTTGCGGGCGATGGACGAGGCCAGCTGCGGCCACTCGTGCTCGTGGCGCGCCACCCACTCCGAGACCTCGCTCTGGAGCTTCGACTGGAGCAGGAAGAGGTGCTTGGTCTCGCGGACCTCCAGGTCCGTCGAGCCGGAGATCGCCGAACGCGGGTTGATCAGGTCGGTCGGGTCCAGGACGCGCGTGCAGTTCTCGCACTGGTCGCCGCGCGCCTTGTCGTAGCCGCAGTGCGGGCAGGTGCCCTCCACATAGCGGTCCGGGAGGAAGCGGCCGTCCGTCGGCGAGTACACCTGGCGGATCGCGCGCTCCTCGATGAAGCCGTTCTCGTTCAGGCGGCGCGCGAAGTGCTGGGTGATCTCGCGGTTCTGCGGGCTGGAGCTGCGGCCGAAGTAGTCGAAGGACAGCTCGAAGCCGTCGTAGACCGCCTTCTGCGCGTCGTGCGCCTGCGCGCAGAACTCGTCGACGGGCAGACCTTGCTCCTTCGCCGCCAGCTCCGCCGGGGTGCCGTGCTCGTCCGTCGCGCAGATGTACAGGACGTCGTGGCCGCGCTGGCGGAGGTACCGGGAGTACACGTCCGCCGGGAGCATGGACCCCACCATGTTGCCCAGGTGCTTGATCCCGTTGATGTACGGAAGGGCGCTGGTGATGAGGTGTCGAGCCATTGCGGGCTGCTCCCAAGTCGCTACGTGGGGTGACGATCGTCGGAATTCCGGTCGGCGGGTCGTCGTCTGTGAACCTTGAAATCGTAGCCGACATGGGCAGGCCGCCCGCTTCCCGTTTTAAGGGGTGGGAAGCGGGCGGCCTCTGGTGGTTCTTGCTGGGTCTACGGGGTCTT
This sequence comes from Streptomyces sp. NBC_00775, assembly GCF_036347135.1. Lineage (NCBI taxonomy): Bacteria > Bacillati > Actinomycetota > Actinomycetes > Kitasatosporales > Streptomycetaceae > Streptomyces > Streptomyces sp. NBC_00775. The sequence goes on along the minus strand of NZ_CP108938.1, from coordinate 5,328,792 downwards.
ACGGGCGCCAGTTCTCCAGTACGCCCTCGTAGACCTCGGCGTCCGTCAGCTCGCGCGGGGTCGGGCCCGCGTGGAAGAAGGCCGTGTTCCCGGTCTTCAGCTTGCGGAGGTAGTCGAAGGCCTTGTTGTCCTGCTCGCCGAAGGCGACGAAGGAGAAGAAGACGGTGGGGTGGTCCTTCGCCGCGTCCGTGAGGGACTGGGTGGCGGGGGTCTTGGCGTCGGGGGCGCCGTCCGTCTGGAAGATCACCAGCGCCGGGTCCGTGGTGCCGGACTTCTGGTGCTGGGCGAGGACTTCTTCGACCGCTGCGTGGTAGCTCGTACGGCCCATGCGGCCGAGGGAGGCGTGCAGTTCGTCGATCTTGTTCTCGTACTCGGGGAGGGTGAGCTCGCCGGTGCCGTCCAGTTCGGTGGAGAAGAAGACGACCTGGACGCCGGCCTCGGGGTCGAGGTGGGCGGCGAGGGCGAGGGCCTGCTCGCCGAGGGCCTGGGCGGAGCCGTCCTTGTAGTACGGACGCATCGAGGCGGAGCGGTCCAGGACGAGGTAGACCTTGGCACGGGTGCCGGTGAGGTCCCTCTTCTTGAGGGCCGTTCCCGCTTCCTTGTAGGCGGTGACCAGGCTCGGGGCGCGGGTCTTGAGGCGGGTGAGGGGGACGGCGGGCTTGCCCGGCGCCTCGGCCTCGGCTTCAGCCTCGGCCTCGGCTTCGCCTTCGGCCGGCTCTTCTTCCCCGCCCGCACCACCCGTGACGCTCTCGTCGTCGACTGCGGGTGGCCCCTGTGGGGCCGGATCGCCGTCGGCGGCCACCGGCTCGTCCGCCTGTGCCGCGACCGGGGTGGGTTCCTCGGCGACGACGGGCTCCGGCTCGGGCTCCACGACGGGCTCGACCTCGGCGACCGGCTCGGGCTCGACCACCGGCTCGGGCTCGACCTCTGCGACTGGCTCGACCTCGACCACGGGCTCGGCCTCGACCACGGGCTCCGGCTCGGGCTCCACCACGGGTTCGGCCACGGCGACCGGCTCGGGCTCGACCACCGGCTCGGGCTCCACCTCAGCCACCGGTTCCGGCTCGGGCTCCACCTCAGCCACGGGCTCCGGCTCGGGCTCCACCTCAGCCACAGGCTCGGGCTCCGGTTCCGGCGTCACGGTCTCCGCCGGAGGCGTCGGCTTCGGGACCGTCACGTTGTCGAACGCCGCCGACACCAGCTCGTCCACGACGGACGGCTTGGGCTCGGTCTTGGGCTCGGGCTCGGTCGACGGGGCCGGAATCTTCGGCTCGGCCACGGCCACGGCCGCGGCCTCCGGTGCGGGGGCCGGTTCCGGCTCCGTTGCCGGGGCCGGAACGGTCGGAACCGTCGGAGTCGAAGCCTCCCGCGAGGTCTCCCCGTCGGTGTCACGACCCTTGCGTGAGCGGCCGAACGCATTCCGCAAGACGGTGAGAATGCCCATGTGCGCAACCCTTCGCGTGAGTTGATCCCGTCAATCCCTGGCCAGGACGGACACGTAAGGTTAACGGCCGCAGATGGTGATCTTGGGCAGGGGCGGATACCGAAAAGGCGACGGTGTCAACACCCCGACAGCGTCCGCAGGTTCACCCTCTTCGTCTTCACCCGCCTCGCCGGTGGCAAGGCCGGCGCCACCAAGACGGACCGGCCCGAGGGTGGCCGTGTGGCGCGCGGACGGCTGCGACATCGGGATCCAGCGGCGTGACAACCGCCCTCAGTGCGGTGAGGCGATCGCCCGTGCCGCCGCGACCTCCTGCCGCAGAGGTTCGAGCACGGAGCCCGAGGGCCCGGTGAGATCCGTACGGACGGTGAAGAGCACGTCGGTCTCGCGCAGGCCCTCGGACAGCTCCCGGAGCTGGCGGACGACATGGGCGACCTCGGCGGTGGACGGCTTGGGCGAGCCCTGTTTGACGCGGACGCCGGCCGCGGTCGTGGCGTCGACGATCCGCTCGACGGCGACGACGAGCGGCCACCAGGCGGCGGCGCGGCGGCCGATGGGCGGCGGTTCGGTCAGGGCCCGCTGGAACTCCGTACGGATCTGGGAGAGGTCGCGGAAGAGACGGCGCCGTCTGCGGGCACGGGCGGCGGGATCGGCGCCGCTGCGGAACGCGTACTCGACATAGCCGGCCGTGTCGGCGACGGCGTCCGCGAGCCGGTCGCCGACACGGGTGTGCCAGCTCTCCGGCCACAGCAGGTACCCGGCGACGAGCGCGATCGCGCACCCCATGAGGGAGTCGGCCAGGCGGGGCACGAGGAGCCCGGTGCCCTGGTGGTTGAGGAGGTCGGAGAGGAGGAGGATCACCGGGGTGATGGCGGCGGTCTGGTAGCCGTAGCCGCGCGGGGTCAGCACCGGGATGAGCGGGGCCAGGACGAACAGGGCGAGCACGTCCCACCAGCCGTTCGGTACGAAGGTGAGCACCGCGGCCGCGACGACGAGCCCGGCGACCGTGCCCAGCGCGCGCATCAGCGCCCGGGAGAAGACGGACCCGAAGTCGGGCTTCATCACGAAGGTGATGGTGAGGGCGACCCAGTAGGAGCGCGGCACCGAGATGGTCGAGACCAGCACCTGGGCGAGGCCGATGCACAGGGCGAGGCGCAGGCCGTAGCGCCAGGAGCCGGCGGACAGCAGGACGTTGCGGGCGGCGCGCGAGGCGCGGATCCGGAGGGCGGCCGGGCGGCCGAGGCGGTCTTCGAGGGCGTGCGGGTCCGGAGCCCGGTCCGTTACGACGGCGGCGGCGTGCCGCAGCGCGTGGTCGACGGCGCGCGCGGTCTCGTTGAGGGGGGTGGGGAGCTGGAGCCCTATGGGTCCGGTGTAGCCGGTCTCCACCGCGTCGGCGAGATGGCGTACGGCGGCGGGCACCTCGGCGGGCAGCGGCTTGCCGTACTGGTGGGCGGCGGGGGCGGCCTCGACGACGGGTGTGACGGCGTTCAGCTGGGCGAGCAGCCGGACGAGGTCGGGGCTGCGGCCGTGGTGGAAGGCGCGCCGGGCGAGCACGACGTCGTACGACTGGTTGAGGGACTGGGTGACGGCGACGCGCAGGTCGACGTACGCGTCGGTTCCGGCGGCGGCGAGCAGGTCCGCGGCCGTCCGGTAGGTGCTCGCGACGGTGGCGCGCTCCGGCACACCCGACCGCAGCGGCCAGGCGAGCAGTGCGAGGGCCAGGACGAGGAGCCCGCCGCCGGACATCAGCAGGGGCGCCATCCACCACTGCCCCGGCAGCGGAATCCCGGCGCCGATCACACAGTTGAGGAGCAGCAGCAGTCCGGATACGGAGGCCACGGCGCCGATCGTCGAGATCATCCCGGAGACCAGCGCGACCCCGGTGACGGCGGCGACGGCGACCCAGCCGTGCCCGAACACGAGCGAGCCGATGGTGACGCCGATCGCGCCGAAGAGCTGGGGCACCGCGATGTTGAGGATCCGCAGGCGATAGGCGTCCGCGGTGTCGCCGATGACCCCGGACAGGGCGCCCATGGAGGCGAGGGCGCCGTAGGCCGGCTGTCCGGCGGCGAGGCCGATGGCGAGCGGAAGTGCCATGGCGACGGCGGCGCGGGCGGCGGCGGCCCAGTTGACGGACGCCTGCTCCGGCCGGAGGTTCCTGACCAGCCAGTCGGGAGGGGTGAGGCCGATGGGGAACTCGCGGGACATGCCCCAAGTATGGCCGTCCCGTGCGGCCGTCCCCGGTTCATCCCCCGGCTGATCCCCCGGCTCATCCGTGCTGGTGAAGCGTGAGATCGACGCTCACTCGTGCCGGTGGAGCGTGACATCGACGACGAGGGCGCGATGGTCGGTGCCGGTGATGCGGAGGAACGTCGCCCTGTTCGCCGAGAAGTCCTCGGAGACCAGGACGTGGTCGATCTGCGCGCCGAGCGTCGGCGTGGTCCGTGCGGGCCAGCTCGGGGTGCGCGCGTCCCCGGTGAGACGGGCGCCGTCGCGCAGGCCGGTGTCGAGGATGTGGCGGAACGCGGCGTGGTCCTGGGAGGCGTTGAAGTCTCCGGCGAGGATGGTGGGGCCCTCGCTCGCCGCCGCGTAGTCGCGCAGCCCCCCGAGCTCGCGCCGCCAGACACCGAGCTGGCCGGGGAGCGGGGGCATGGGGTGCGCGAGCTGGAGCCGTACGTCGTGCCCGTCCACGTCGGCGACGGCTCCGGGCATGCCCATGGTGCCGCGCACACCGTCGGCCCCCGTCAACGGGAACCGGCTCATGATGACGGACCCGTCGGACCCGGCCCCCTCGACGGCCTCGCGGTACGGATAGACACCTCGGCTCCCGCCGAAGGCGTCCTCCAGCGCCCGCGAACACCCGTACTCGCACTCCTCCACGAACAGGATGTCCGGCTTCTGCCGCCGCACGGCCGGGATCAGCGCGTCGGTGCCGCGCCCGAACTCCACGTTGGAGGTCATGACCCGCAGCTCGGCGAGCGGAGTGCCGCCGGGCTCGCTGGTCTTGCCGTAGGGCTCGATGAACCAGGCGACGCACCCCAGCAGCAGCACCCCCCACACCATCCCGACCCGCCATCGCGCGAGCAGCGCCAGCAGCAGCCCGAGCCCGGTGGGCGCGAGCAGCCACGGCAGGAACGCCAGCAACTGCGGCACGGGCGTGATCCCGTCGCTGTCGGCCGCCCGGCATCCGACGACCACACTCACCCCGGCGAACAGCAGCCCAGCGGCCCAGGCCCCGACCGTCCGGCCGGCCCGCCGCCGCGCACCGGCCGGTTCCCCGGCACTCGTCCACTCAGCCGCCGCAGTGTCCAAGTCCCGGCCTTCCGCTCGTCCGCGTGGGGGTGCCCGAATCCTCCATCAAAGACGGGGTGTGGCGGTGGAGGGTTGCCCTTTGCCGTGTGCGGAGGGTTGCCCTTTGCGGTGTGCCGCGGGACCTACAGCGTCGCGTGCGAGTGGTCGGCGGTCGCCAGCGCCCACATCACGAAGACCGCGAGGGCGATGGAGACGATGGACCAGACGGGGGAGTAGGGCAGGAACATGAAGTTCTCGATCAGGTAGAGGGCCGCCAGACCGATGCCGAAGCCGCGGGCCACGTCGAAGCCCTTCAGGATGCCCCAGCCGGTGACCGCGACGAGCACGCCGATGATGAGGTGGATCCAGCCCCAGGTGGTGAGGTTGAACGCGTACACGTAGGTGCCGATGCGGGTGTAGACGTCGTCCTTGGCGATGTTCGAGATGCCGTTGAGCACGCCCACGACGCCGCTGACCATCATCAGGACACCGGCGAAGACGGTGCCGCCCGAGGCCCAGGACGAGCGGGCGGAGGACTCGGGGGCGGGCGGTGCGGTGTTCTGGGCCATGGGGTCTCCTCGGGGCCGGAGTGTCACCCGCAGGTTCGCCCCGGGAGAAGCGCGGTCGCATTCCCGGTGGGCCGAACGGGGGACGCTTTCCGGGCCGGCCGTTCCCCTGCGACGGTCGGTCCGGGAAGCGCACCCCCCTCCGCGTCCCCCTCCGCACCCCTCTCCGTACCTCCCGCCGAACCCCCTCCCGCGGTCGCGGCCGGGCTCAGTCGCCGAGCCGCGCCAGGAACCCCGCCAGCACCCCGTTGAACTCCTCCGCCCGCTCCAGGTTCGGCATGTGGGCCGCCGACCCGATCACGTGCAGCGTGGAGTCGGGGAGCGCCGCGTGCATCGCCTGCGCGTCGGACACCGGGGTGTACTCGTCGTCGGCGCCCACGACGACCAGGGCCGGGACGGTGACCCGGGTCAGCAGCTCGCGGTAGTCGGGGCGTTCGGCCCGGCCCCGCAGGGCGGCCGCCGCGCCCTCGGGCGGGGTCGAGGTCATCATGCGGTGCACATGGGCCGTGACCTCCGCGTCCGCGTACGGCGCGACCATCTTGTGCAGCACCTCGTCGGCGTACCCGCGCATCCCCTCACGCAGCAGCCGGTCCGCCATGTCGTTGCGGGCCTTCTTGCCCTCCGGTGTCTCGGCGGCCGGGAAGGTGTCCGCGAGGACCAGGCCCCGGATCCGCTCCGGGAACTGCCGGTAGCACTCCATGACGATCTGGCCGCCCATGGAGAGCCCGGCCAGCACGAACTCCGCCACCCCCAGCTCGTCCAGCAGCGCCGCGATGTCCTCGGCGAACGTCGAGAGGGGGGTGACCCCGGGGACCACCGGGGAGGCGCCGTAGCCGCGCAGGTCCGGGGCGATCACGCGGCGCTCCGGCGCGAACGCGGCGGTCTGGGGAGCCCACATGGTGTGATCGAAAGGGTGGCCGTGGATCAGGACAAGGGGAAGCGCCGACGAACCGGCGCCCCCTTCGTCCTCGTATGCGAGGAAGGGTGCCATGGCCATGACCCTAGGCTCGCCCAACTCCTCGGTGCAATAAGATCTTTGCTCTCGGTGCAATCCTGTTCCGGGCGCCGGACAGGGGGATCGACATGGTGGAGGACTACCGGCGGATAGCCGACCGGATCGCCGAGGACATCGCCGCCGGGCGGCTCAGGCCCGGTGAACGGCTGCCCCCGCAGCGGGTGTTCGCGCGGCGGCGCGGCATCGCGGGGTCGACGGCCGGGCGGGTGTACGGCGAACTGGTACGGCGCGGACTGGTCGTCGGCGAGGTCGGGCGCGGCACCTTCGTGCGGGCCGCGCCGCTCCCCTCGGGCCGCGCGCTCGCCGAACCGGCGACCACCGCACCGGTCAACCTGGAGCTCAACTACCCCTCCGCGCCCGGCCAGTCGGAGCTCCTCGCCCCCGCCCTGGCCCCGCTGCTGCGCCCCGACGTCCTCGCGGAGTCCCTGCGCACCGCGCCCGCCACCGGCACGGCCGCCGCCCGCGAGGCCGCCGCCGGGCTCCTCGCCGCCCCGGGCTGGCGCCCTGCCCCGTCCCGGCTGACCTTCGCGGGCAACGCCCGTCAGGCCATCGCCGCCGCGCTCGCCTCCCTCGTACGGCCCGGGGGCCGCGTCGGCATCGAGTCCCTGACGTATCCCCTGGTCAAGGAGATCGCGAACCGTCTTGGCATCACGCTGGTCCCGCTGCCCATGGACGCGGAGGGGCTCCGCCCGGAGGCGGTCACGGCCGCACACCGTTCGACACCGCTGTCCGCCGTGTACGTCCAGCCGACCCTGCACAACCCGACGTCGGTGACGATGGGGGAAGCGCGACGGCACCAACTGGCGGCCACGGCAAGGGCGTTGGACCTCCCACTCGTCGAGGACCGCATCTGGTCCTTCCTCCACGAGGGCCCCCTCGACCCCCTCGCCGCGTACGCGCCCGAGCGCACGTATGTCGTCGACGGTCTCTCCAAACGTGTCGCCCCGGGCCTCACGGTCGGTTTCCTCGTCGCGCCGGAGGGACGGGTCGAGCAGGCGGCGGCGGCTCTCCGCTCGGGCGCGTGGACCGCGAGCCGGTTCGCCCTGGAGGCGGCGGTGCGCTGGATCGCCGACGGCACGGTGGAGCACCTGGTCCGCGCCAAGCGCGCGGACGCGGCGCACCGCCAGCGCCTGGTCGCCGAGCATCTGCGCGGGTACACCGTGCACTCCGACCCGCACGGGTATTACGCCTGGTGGGAGCTGCCGTACCCGTGGCGCGCCGACACCTTCGCGGCGGCCGCGGCGGAGCGGGGGATGGCGATCACCCCGGGGTCCGCCTTCACCGTTCCGGTCCTCGGCACGCGCGCCGAGGACTGCGTCAGGCTCGGACTCGCGTCGACTGCTCCGCCGGAGCTTGCGCAAGCTCTCCGGACGCTCGCCGGTATCGCGCGTACGCGCCCGTGAGCACGGCGGTCAGGGACACCGCGAGGCCCAGGGCCAGCAGCAGCCAGGAGACGAACCGGAGGGTTTCCGTGAGGGCGTCGTACACCGCGCCCGCGGCCGTCCGGGACACGTCGGGCGGCAGATCGGCGAGGGTGAGCCGGCGCCCCACGGCGACCGCGACGCCGAGGAACGCGGCCCCCAGCGCGGTGCCGAGCCCGGTCGCCAGGACCGCCCGGCGGCGGCACACCGCGACGAGGATGCCCGCGAGGGCGAAGACGACCGCGCCGACCGGCAGCCAGAAACCGGCGACTTCGAGCACGTGGAACCCCTTCCGGAGCTGGGCCAGATCCTCGGCCGCGAGCACCGTGATCTCGGTGTGCTCGACGGGGATCCGGTTCGCCAACGGCATGTGGTCATCGGCGAGTTGACGCTTGACCCGTTCGGTGACGGGCGCGAGGTCGACGGTCACCGCGCCCTCGCGGTCCTCGCGCAGCGCCCGCATCACGGCGTCGTGCGCGGCCATGTTCGCGGCCTGCCACGCCGTGCGGTACGCCTCGGTCTCGGTGAAGGAGCGCACCGCGTCCCGCACGAAGTGGTTCACCGGGCCCTGCAACCGCGGCCGTACGTGGACCTCGCGCAGGATGCCGTCCGTGACGCCGGACGCGATCGCGTCCCGTACGTCGGTGTCGGAGGCGAGCGGCGCCATCGTGGCCTCGTACCGCCCGGAGTCGCCGAGCCCGTACATCGCCCAGGTCGACAGCGCGCCGAGCGGCGCCAGCAGGCAGGCGAACACGATCAGCACGGCCGACAGAGCGCTCCGGACACCTTGGGACACCCCACCAGGCAAAGCCCCCCGGCCCTCCCGTGCGAGCGGTGTGACTGCATATGGGCGCATACGACAAGCCGAACGGGGACCCCCAAACCCCAGTAACCACACGGGCCCCACGCTCTCCGGTGGAGCGCTCACCCGAACGGGTGTTACCTGGATCTGGGGAGAAGGAGGCCGATATGCGCGAAACCCCGGCCCTGCGGACCCTTGCCGCGGCCCTGTTCACCGGCGGCGTTCTCACCGCGGCGGCGGTGGGCACCCCGGCGGCTGCGGCTCCGTCGGCGCACACCTCCGGTGGCGGCGGCTCGAACAGTCCGGTATGGGGCACTGTCGTCTCCCGCGGCGATCTGAACCTGCGGTTGCAGCCCACCTCGAACTCGCCGGTCGTCGGCAGGCTCTCACCGGGCACCCAAGACCGCGTCGAGTGCGTGGTGACGGGACAGAGCGTCTTCGGCGACTCCGACTGGTACTGGCTCGTGGGCGCGCACGCCTGGGCCAGCGCCGCCTTCGTGGACACCGGCCGGCAGTGGGTGCCGAGCTGCTCGGACCCGTGCCCGGACTCGAACGACGGGTACTGGAACAACTCGAACGGGAACGACAACTCCGGCTGGAACGGCGGCTCCGGCGGGAGCAACAACTCCAACTGGAATGACGACAAATCCAGCTGGAACAACGACAACTCGTCCTGGAACTCCGACCCCTGCAACGACCCCGGCTGGAGTTCCTCCGGCTCGGGCACCTGGAGCTTCAGCATCTCCGGCTCGTGGAGCTGGAGCCTGACCGGCTCCTCTTCCAGCTCCTGGGACTGGGTCCCAGGAGGCAGGTGAGTAGGTGAGTGAGGGAGACGCACGAGGCCCCGGCATTCTGCCGGGACCTCGTGCGCCGTTTGTCTCCACCGGGCGTCAGTGCGGATGGGGGTGCCCCTCCGCGTCCTCGTGCGTGTAGTAGCGGTAGAAGGCAACCGCGAACACGCCCGCCGCGACCCCCAGCGCCATGAGCGTGGACCGCAGGACGGAGGCGCCGGTCTGGGCGTACAGGAACCCGAACGAGATGCCCGCGAACGCCATCCACAGCACCGCGTGCAGCTCGCGGCGCATGTGCGGCGCCAGCATGCGTACGCCGACGTAGAGCGCCGCCACAGCGATGGCGCACACGAAGCCGAACAGGACGTTCCAGCCCGTGATCGGGCCGCCGTCGCGGTTGATCGCCGCGGCCCAGAAGCCGTAGATGAGCCCGCCGACGACGGGTACCGCCACCTTCGCGACGGCGTGGACCTGTGGTCCGAAGACGTCCGGCGTTACGTCAGCAGATGATGTCGTACGTGATGTGGGTGCCGCGTGAGCCATGGGAGGCTCCTCTCTCCTCGCCCCGCCTTCCAGGGCACACCTCGCCGGGGCGCCTGGCAAGTCGGGATGCGGCGGTCCTGACCCCGTGTTTCGCTGAGCCTCATGAAGCTCGTACTCTTCGGCGCCACCGGCATGGTCGGCAGCCGTATCGCCACGGAGGCATCGGCGCGCGGACACCAGGTCGTGGCCGTGAGCCGCTCCGGGCAGTCCCCGATCCCCGGGGTCACCGCGACGGCGGCGGACGCCTCGGACCCGGCGAAGGTGGCGGAGCTGGCGGCGGGCGCGGACGCGGTGGCCTCGGCCTGCGTGCCGCCCAGGGACGGCTCCGACCCGCGCGAGCCCTTCCTCGCGATCAACAGGGCGCTGGTGGAGGGCGTACGGCAGGCCGGCGTGCGGCGGCTCCTGGTCGTCGGCGGCGCCGGCAGCCTGGAGATCGCGCCCGGACAGGCGGTGGCCGACCAGCCCGGCTTCCCCGAGGCCTACCTCCCGGAGGCCCTCGCCCACCGCGACGCCCTCGCCTACTACCGCACCGTCGACGACGGCCTCGACTGGACCTACGTCTCGCCCGCCGCCGAGATCGCCCCCGGCGAACGTACGGGCACCTTCCGTATCGGCGGCGACCGGATGCTCACCGACGACCACGGCAACAGCCGGATCAGCGCCGAGGACTACGCGATCGCCTTCGTCGACGAGCTGGAGAAGGACGCCCACCCGCGCGCCCGGATGTCGGTCGCGTACTGACGAGCCGATGACGAGGCCGAGGCCGAAGCCGGGGCCTGGGCGGTACGGCGCGGCGGGCGGCCGGAGATCCCTGCTCGGCTTCCGGCCGCCCACCGCACGGCCGGATGCCGTCCAGCGGCAGAAGCTGCTGCGGGTGGGCGGCCGCAGCGTCGCGTGGCTGCCGCCGCTGCTGCTGCTCGTCACCATCGCGCTGCTCGACTGGAACACCGCCGGCGAGTTCCGGATCGTCTCCTGGATCGTGCTGGTGCCCGGTATCGCGGCGGCGATCTGCGGGGTCTCGGGCACGGCCGTGCTCGCGGTGCTCTCGCTGATCGCCTATGTCCTCGTGGACACGTCCTGGCCGAGCCAGTACCAGACGGGCCTGCCCGACTTCATCCTCGTCGCCGTCGGCGGCATCCTCGCGACCCTCGCCTGCGCGGTCCGGGTCCGCGGCGAGCAGCGCATGCTGCACATGCGGGACGTCGCCGAGACCACCCGGCGCACCCTGCTGCGCCCGCTGGCCCCGGGCTGGGGCGACCTGGACCACGCGGCCGTGTACCTCGCCGCCGACAGCGAGGCCCGCGTCGGCGGCGACTTCTACGACATCCAGCCGGGCCTGCACGGCACCCGCGTCCTGCTCGGCGACGTCCAGGGCAAGGGGCTAGGGGCGGTGGAGGCGGCGGCCGCGCTGCTCGGCACGTTCCGCGAGTCGGCGTACCACGAACCCCGGCTCCACACGGTCGCCGACCGCCTGGAGGTCCGGATGCTGCGGCACGTCCGCTACTGCGCGGCGATCGGCCGCGACGACGGAGACCGCTTCGCCACGGGCATCCTGGTCGGTTTCCCCGAATCCGCCGCCACGGACACCGTCGAGGTCATCAACTTCGGTCACGAACCCCCGCTCGTGATCGCCCCCGACGGCGTACGGTCGCTGCCGTCCGGCGACGGACTCCCGCTCGGGCTCAGCGAGTTGACGTACGACCCGCCGCCCCTGCTGCGCGTCCCGCTGGCCCCCGGCGAGACCCTGCTCCTGGTCACCGACGGCGTGACCGAGGCCCGCGACGCGGCGGGCGTCTTCTTCCCGCTCCGCGACCGGGTCGCCCAGGCCCTGGCCGAGGACCCACGCACCGCCGAACCGCACCACCTGGTCCAGTTCGTCCGCGACGGCACCCTGCTGCACGCCGGCGGTCATCTGGTCGACGACACAACGATCTTCGCCGTACGACGCCCGGAGCGCACGGAGGCGGAGAGGCATACGGGGAGAGAGACATAGGGGGAGGCGCAGGGAAGCCGGGAGGGGCCGGTAGCCATAGCAGGGCGTTCGCGATCCTCGCGTCCCCCCTTTGCACCCGCAGCGGCTACGGTGCTGACGTACCTGATCGATGGGGGAGGGAACCTATGCCCGGAACCGTGCTGCTCCTCGCGGCCTCACCGGTGGGCAAGGGGTGTCTGGTGGACGCGGCGTCCGTGCTCCCCGTACTGGCGGCGGTGTCGCCCGCGGTGCTGTCGGGCACCGACACCGCGAACGTCGTGGAACTGGCCGACCCGCTGGAGCCGCAGGCGGTCCTCACCCGGCTGCGCGCGGCGGCGACGGCCCCCGGCCCGCTCACGGTGTTCGTGACCGGCCAGCTCCAACTGGACCGCCGCCAGCACCTGCCCCACCTCGCCCTCGCCCGCACCACCCCGGCGACGGTCCGCTACACCGCCTTCCCCTGGCACTGGATCACCGAGGAACTCCGGCTGCGCCCGCCGGGCACGACCACCCTCTTCGTCGACCTGCACGCCGACGCGGAGACCTGGGACCACCTCATCGCCCACCCCCTGACGGCGGGCCCGTCCGCCTCCCTCTACGGCAGGATCGCCCCGCCCCCGCCCCGCCGCACGGTGGCGGCACCGGCATACATGAGAGCCGTGGCCACCATCCTCCGCAGCGGCTGGCGCCCCCCGCTCCCACAGCTCCATCAGCAGGCGCTGACACGGGTGATGGGCGAGGACGGCCGTACGGACCTGGTGCTGACGCCGGGTACACCGGCGGTGCCCCCGCAGCCGCGTACGCCCACGCCGACGGCACCCCCGCCGCTACCGGCCCAGCCACCCGTGGCTCCGGCCGACCCCCACGAGTCCATCTCCGCCGCCGTCCAGGCCGGCCGGCACGGGGAGGCCGCCGCGCTGGCCGGACAGTGGGAGCAGCAGGCCCTTCGTACGTACGGGCCCGCCTCGGAACAGGTGCTGCACTGGATGGAGGTCCGGGCGGACCTGGCGATGTTCGCGGGGGACCCGGTCCTCAGCTGCCGTACCTGGCTGACGATCGCGACCACACGGATGAACGCCGGCCAGGCCCCCGACTCCCCGGCCGTGGAGTCGGCCGTGGACCGGGCCCACCACCAGTGGGGCCGCATCGACGACACGGCACGGGCCCGTGAACTGGGGCCCGCGCTGGCCGACTTGAGGCTGAACGTGCCGGGCCGCCGGCAGGGCGCGCTGGACCACGTCCAGCAGCATCTGCTCCAACTCCAGACGCAGGCTTGAGGAACCAGTTCACCCCTCAGGTTCAGTTCCAGGAGAGGCGCTGACCGTCGGGGCCCACGTGGCGGCGGAGGCGGTCAGAAGTCGGATCGCCTGCCGCGCGCCAAGTGAAGCCGGCCTCAGCTGGTGAACCTCAGCTGGTGAAGATGAAGTACTTCCAGGCGCCGTGCGTCGTGGAGTTGACGGTGTCGCCCGACGAGGCGTTGATGTACGAGTCGCGGACCCGGAACCGGTAGCCGGTCGGCGGGGTGCCGGTCACGGTGACCGCCGACTTGCCGGACGAGCTGAGCGCGAAGTACTCGGTGCCCGTGGTCTGCCAGGAGCCCTGGGTGTACACCTGGATCTGGAGGCGCTGCTTGCGGCCCGGGTACGCCGTCATCGTGGTGGTGAAGACGGGGTCCTTGGACTGGTGGAAGTAGTAGTACGTGTGGCTCCAGGCCGACTTGGTCTTGTAGTGACCGCTGACCGCCGTGGAGACCTTCACGTGGGCGCCGACCGTGCTGGTCGCCGTCTTCGGCTTGTAGCGCGCGTCGCCCGCGAACTTCGCCGTGATCTTCGCGTCACGGGTCAGGTCGAGGGTCACCGACAGATTGCCGGACGAGTTGACCGTGCCCGACTTCACCAGCTTGTTGGGCTTGTCGGAACCGTACGGGTCGGACCAGATCTCGACCTTGCGGTTCTTGTACGTCGTCCCCAGGTGCGCCGTGAACTTCACGTCGGCGCCGTACGCGTACACCTTGCCGTTGTTGTTGAGCGACAGGGTGGTCGCGGCGCGCGAGACCTCCACCGTGTCGGAGCCGGAGCCCGCCGAGTGGTCCGCGTCGCCCGCGTACTTCAGCGTGTACTTGACCTTGCCGCCGGCGGGCGGGGTGTCGGTGAAGGAGTACGTGCCGTCGGACTTGACCGTCGTCGAGGCGAGGGCCTTGCCGCTCGGCGACTCCAGGTCGGTGCGGGTGACCGTGAGCTTGGCGCCCGTCGGGAGCGCGAGCTTGGAGGTGACCTTGCCCTTGACGGTGAGCTGCTTGGCGCGGGTGGCGGTGGCCGGGGCGTCCACGGTGATGGCGGTGGCGGCCTTGGTCGGGTCGGTCAGGACGCGCAGCGAGTAGACGCCCTCGCTGTTGGACGTCACCGCGAACAGCCGGCTGTCGTCCGGCGCCCAGGCCAGTCCCGAGGTGGCCAGCAGGTCGGAGCCCGAGGTCTGGCCCGTGTTCGGGAAGTCGTAGTCGCGGACCGAGGTGGTGGTGCCCGGCCGGTACACGTACACGTCCGGCTCGTACGAGCCGTCGATGCCCGCCGCGACCGCGCCGTCCGGAGCGATCGCCACGGAGTTGGGGTACGCGTCGCTGGCGTACTTGCCGTCCGCGGTGAGGTCGGAGGTCTTGAACACCTGGTGGTAGTACGGCGATCCGCTGGCCACGACGACGTGCTGGGCGTCCGGGGTGACCTGGAGCTCCCCGAAGCTGCCGCTGCCGTTGCCCGTCGCGGTGCGGGTGGCGGTGCCCGAGGAGACGTCGTACACGCCGAGGCGGTCGCTCTCGCCGCCGACCAGGAGGTTCGAGCCGGGCGCGGCGTCGAGCATCGGCGCGTTGTACCAGAAGACGTTCGGGTCCTGGTCGAGCGTGACCACGGGCTGCTCGCCGGAGAGGTCGAGCGAGCCGATGTTGCCGCCCCCGGAGGCGCCGTAGCCGAACCAGAGCTTGCCGCCGGCCAGGGCGACGCTCTGCGGGTAGTGGCCGTCGCCGGTCGCGTAACGGGCGGACTCCGTCTGCGTGGTGGTGTCGATGGCGACCACCGCGTCGGCGTCGCGCACCGCCGCGTACAGCGTGTTCGAGTCGGCCGACAGTTCCATGCCGATGACACCCGGCAGGGAGGTGATCTGCTTGACGACGGTTCCGGCGTAGTCGGTGACCACGATCTTGCCGTTGGACGGGTCGCTGACGAAGACGTGCTGGTGGACGCCGTCCACCACGATGTCGGCGGACGACTTGACCGGCAGGCTCTTGCTGGAGTCGGCGGCGGCGGTGCCGGCCGTGCCGATGGCCAGGGCGGCGGAGCTGAAGACGACCGCGAACGCCGTGGCGATGGGAAGAGTGCGCATACGCACGCTGATTCGAACCCCCCGGAACGAAAAAGACGAAGGAGATGTGGGCGCCGGGCAGGAGGCGGCCGTGCGGGACCATGCCGGACCGTGCGGGACCATGCGTGGCCGTGTGGGGCCTGTGTGCCTCGTGTGGCGAGTGAGCGAAGACTAGGTCACGCCACCGACAACGACGCGAGCGCCCCCGACACCAGCGTCCGCACACCCGGCGCGACCGTGCTCAGGTCGGGGGCGAAGAGCGGGCTGTGGTTGCTGGGCACGGTCGCGAGCCGCGCCATGACGTCGTCACCGCCGGGGGTCGCGTTCCAGACGTCGGCCGGGGTGGTCGTCACGAACCAGTAGGAGTACGGCAGTCCGCCCTCCGCCAGCCGGGAGAAGTCCTCGCTGCCCATCGCGGGACCCGGGTCGAGGATCGTCCCGGCGCCGAAGACCTCGCCGTGCACGGCGGCGATACGACGGTCGGTGTCGGGGTCGTTGACGGTCACCGGGAAGCTGCTGCCGACGGTCACCTCGGGCTCGCGCGGGCAGCCGGCCGCCAGGCACTCACCCGCCGCGATACGCCGGATCGCGGCGATCATCCGCTCGCGCACGTCCTCCGACTGCGTACGGAGGTTGAGGGCGATGCGGGCCTCGGACGGGATGATGTTGTGCCGGGTGCCCGCCTCGATCCGCCCCACGGTCAGCACGGCGGAGTCGCGCGCGGCGACCTCCCGGCTGACGACGGTCTGCAGCCGGGTGACGAGGTACGCCGCCGTCACCACGGGGTCGACGGTCGCCTCCGGCCGCGAACCGTGCCCGCCGAGCCCGTGCACGACGATGTCGATGTCGGTGGCGGCGGACATGATCAGCCCCGGGGAGTGGGCGTACAGCCCGGCGGGGCCGGGCGCCGCGTGCTGGGCGAGCAGCACATCGGGCCGCGGAAAGCGCTCGTACAGCCCGTCCGCGACCATGCGGGCCGCGCCCTCGCCCGTCTCCTCGGCGGGCTGCCCGAGCACGACCAGCGTGCCGGACCAGGTGTCGCGTCCCGCCGCGAGCGCGTCGGCGGCGCCCGTCAGCCAGGTGACGTGCAGGTCGTGACCGCAGGCGTGCATGACTCCGGCGGTTTCGGAGGCGTACGGCAGCCCGGTCTCCTCGGTGACGGGCAGCGCGTCCATGTCGGCGCGCAGGAGCACGGTGGGCCCGTCGCCGTTCCGCAGCACGCCCACGACTCCCGTGCCGCCCACGCCGTCGGCGGTCTCGTACCCGGCCTTCCGCAGCCGTTCCGCGAGGAGGGCCGCCGTCCGGTGTTCTTCCAGCGACAGCTCGGGATGGCGGTGCAGATCCCGGTAGAAGTCCTCCAGGGCGGGGACCGGGAGGTCGGCGGTGAGGTCCAGCGCGGTGCGGGCGGCGGAAGAGGTCACGGGGCCAGGGTAGGAGAGATGCCGCCGAGGGGCGCGGGGGCGTGTGCGGCGGAATGCGGCTCCGCCGCGCGGGCCGGGCCCGCGTTCGCCGCCGTGACCAGTGCCGCGACCGCGATGACGGCCGCACCGAACCCTCTGGAGTAGCGCGCGAAAATACGTCGGAACACGGCGACCTCGCAGCAACAGCGCAGTATTAAGCGGGCTTAATCCGTCGCTTAACGTAGGGGCTCCCGGCATCAAAGGGCAAGAGGGCCCTGGGGAGTTGGACGATAGTCAAGAGTTGACCGAACGTAAGTCGACTTAATGGCATGCTTAATACATGGCGGAGCGTGACGGCCCGGAGATCATCGGGCGCAGGGTGCAACAGCTGCGTACGGAACGCGGGTTGACGCAGAAGCAGCTGGCGGAACCCGCGTACACGCCCGCGTACATCTCCACCCTGGAGGCCGGCCGGGTGCGGGCCTCCGAGCTCGCGCTGCGGCACATCGCCGACCGGCTCGGGATCGCCTACGAGGAGCTCACCACCGGCCGCCCCGCCCACCTCGCCACCGACCTCCGGCTCCGCCTGACCGACGCGCAGCGCACGCTCGCCACCGGTGAGGCCGAGGTCGCCGCCGAGCAGTACACCGGTCTGCTCGCGGAGGCGGACGCGCACGGGCTGGTCGCCGAGCAGGCCGCCGCGCTGCTGGGGCTCGGTGAATGCGCCCTGGAGACGGGCGACCTGGCCACGGCGCGTGAGCGGTTCGAGGAATCGGAGCGCAGGACCGGCGACGCACCGCTCCCGCAGCGCGTGCCCGCCGTGCGCGGACGGGCCGTCTCCCACTACCTCGCCGGTGAACTCCGTTACGCCTGCTACCTGTTCGAGTCCACGCTCGATGAGCTCAACCGGACAGGGCTGCACGATCCGGACGCCCTCCTGCTCCTCTACACGGGTGTCATAGCGCCCTACATGGACATGGGCGCGCACGCCCGGGCGGCCCAGGCGGCCGAGTTCGCGCTGGCCCTGGCCCCCCAGGTCGGCGACCCGGCGCTGGTCGCCCGCATGCACCGCTCGGTGGCGCGGACGATGATCGCCGAGGGGCGGATGGCCGAGGCCGATGTGTCCCTCGCCAAGGCCGCCGAGCTCTACCGCCAGCTCCAGATCCGTACCGAGCTCGCCAACTGTCACTGGATGCGCGGGTACCTGTACGCCCAGAACGGCGAACTGGAGCGGGCGGAGAGCGAGTTGCGCGAGGCCCAGGCCATGCTCTCCGCCAAGCGGGCCGCCCTCTACACCAGCCAGGTCGCCGTGGAACTGGCCGACGTGCTCCACCGGCGCGGGAAGTCCGACGAGGCCGCGGGGCTGCTCCACGGGGTGCTCGGTGATCTCAGCCCCGAGCGGGGCGCCGTCCACTCGGCCGGGGCGCACCGGCTCCTCGGCATCATCGCGGAGGACGCGCGGGACACGGAGACGGCGGAGGAGCACTACGTACGGGCGATGAGCCTGCTGGAGCGGGCAGGGGCGGCGGGGGACCTCGCGGACCTGTGCCGCCTCCTCGGCGACCTGCTCCGCCGCACCGGCCGCATCGAGGCGGCCCTCGACGCCTACCGCACAGGCCTCGGCCACCGCACGGCCCCCGGCACCACCACCCTGGGCCCGGCCCCGGCCCAGCCCCCGCTCTGACGGGGTGGGGGCGCGTGGGGGCTGGTCCAAAAGATCGCGCAGTTCCCCGCGCCCCTAAAAGGGGCGCGGGGAACTGCGCAATCTTTTAGCGGGGGTCTGGGGGCGCAGCCCCCAGGTACGGGATGGGACGGGTAGGGGCGGCGGGGGCGAAAACCTAGCCGGTCGAGCCCCCCGCGCCCCCACCCGAACCGGCGGTAGCCGTAGGCACGGGCGAGGGTGCCGTTCCCTCGATGTCGATCAGTGAGCCGAGTTGCAGCTGCGCGTACAGCCACTTCGCGTCGGCCGTACGCAGGCCGATCCAGCCGGTGGTGCGGTCGTAGTTGCCGGGAGCCTTCTCGTCGTAGGTGAGTCCGGCGATGTAGTTGGCCGTCCCGTCGGAGGTGCTGAACTCGATGACCCAGGGCACCTTGAGGTCGTACGCGACCTTGTAACCGGCTTCGGTAGCGGGCAGCACCTTGGCGGCCTCCTTGGCGATGACCATCATCCGGCCCGTCCCCGTGGGCGCCCACACGGAGCCGGAGGAGAGCGGCAGCTCCCGCCCTGCGACCGAGATGACACGCCGTGAGAGATCGACCGTGGCGTCGGGCGTCGCCGGAAGGCTCGGCGTGCCGGTCGGGCTGGCGGCCGGCGACGGGCGCCGCTCCGTGTGGCCGCCGCCGAGGTTCACCGCGACGACCAGGGCGAGTGCCACGGCGGCGGAGGCACCCGCCACGGCCACGGTCGTACGCCGGCGCCGCCGACGACGTACCGCCCGGCCGCGGATCTCCGCACCGGACAGCACCGGGAGCGTTTCACCTTCGGCGGCCAACTCCCTGAGGCCCGAGGTGAGTTCATCGGACACGGCCGCCCTCCCTCTCCCCCTCGTCCGCGGAGTCCGTCGAGTCCACCGAGAGCACCCGCGCCAGCGCCGCCCGGCCACGGGACAGCCGGGCCTTGACCGTGCCGACGGGGGCACCGGTTTCGGAGGCTACCTGCTCGACACTCAGGTCGCACAGATGGTGCAGAACCAGGGCCATCCGCTGCGCCTCGGGCAGCGTGCGCAGCGCGGCCACCAGGGCGGTGCGCTCGGGGTCGGGGCCCGGCGTGTGCTCGGGCGGCGGAGTGCGCCGGACCAGCTCCAGCCAGCGGCGCGCACGACGCCAGCGGCTCACCGCGAGCCGCATCGCCACGGTCCGTATCCACGCCTCGGGCGCCCCGTCGGCGAGGAACTCCCGCCGCCGGTCCCAGGCGCGTACGAACGCCTCCTGGACGACATCCTGCGCCTCGCCGTGGTCCCCGGTGAACGCGAAGAGCTGGCCGGTCAACCGGGGGAACGCGGTCGCGTAGAACGCGTCGAACTCTTCCTCGGTCATGCCCCCCGCCGGAGTTTCCGGAATTTCCGCGGCCCGATGCAACCCGGCCGTCCGTGCCGTGCGTACAGGTCCCGTACGTCGCACATCGAAACACACCACAGGGGGATCGCGATGACTACGGGGACCGCGGGGAGCACGGGGAGTACGAGACCAACAGAAGCCAGGCGGCGGCGGATCGGTCGCGCCTGGGGCGCGGCGGCCGTGTGCGCGCTCGCGCTGGCGGGCTGCTCGGCGCGGGCCGTGGCCGACGGGAGCGGGGGCACGAGCGCGGGGACCGGGGCGGACGCGGGCGCGAAGCCGGCCGGCACCGTCACCCTCAACCCCTCACCGAAGCCCACGCCCACGCCCAGCGCCACCTCCACCCCCCTCAAGTCCCTGCGGGGCGCGCGCGTCAACATCGCCGAAGGGCAGACCGTGGGGGTCGGGATGCCCATCTCCGTGACCTTCGACCACGTGATACCGGTCGCCGAACGGGCCGAGGTGGAGCGGCAGTTGAAGGTCACCGCCGAGGTCGAGGGCTCATGGAGCTGGGTCAGGGACCGCAATCTCCTCGACGGGCAGCGCGTCGACTTCCGGCCGCGCGCGTACTGGAAGCCCGGCACGGCGGTCACCGTCAGGGCCGGTGCCGGAATCACTCGCCACTTCACGGTGGGCCGCTCCCTCGTCGCCACGGTCGATGTCCGTACACACACCATGACGGTTGAGAAGGCCGGTTCGACGCGCCGCGTGCCGATCACCGCGGGCGCCCCGGGCATGGACACCTGGAACGGCACGATGGTCGTCTCCGACAAGTCGGCCAAGGTCTTCATGGACTCGCGGACCGTCGGCTACGGCGACTCCTACGCGGGCTATTACTACTACGCCGTCCACCTCACCACCTCCGGCACCTACCTCCACCAGAACCCGAAGGCGAACACGTACGCCGGGCACCAGAACGTCACCCACGGCTGCGTCGGACTCGCCACCGACGGCACGGCGAAGAGGTTCTACGACGAGGTCATCCCCGGCGACGTCGTCACGGTCGTCGGCTCCAAGGACACGGTGGCCGCCGGCAACGGGTACGGCGACTGGAACGTGAGCTGGGAGCAGTGGCGGGCGGGGAGCGCGCTGACATGACACCCGCGAGGAATTCCCGGCGAAGAATTTTCGGCCTTCGTGTCATCCGGGGTGCGAGCGCCGGGAGTTTGAAGGGGTGGAGAGGCGCCCTCCAGCCAGTTTCGGATGTCGTACAACGCGAGGAGTTGTCCGTTCAATGATCCGTTCCATGTCACGGAAGCAGAAGTACCTGGCCGCCACCGCG
Organism: Streptomyces sp. NBC_00775; assembly: GCF_036347135.1. Taxonomy (NCBI): domain Bacteria; kingdom Bacillati; phylum Actinomycetota; class Actinomycetes; order Kitasatosporales; family Streptomycetaceae; genus Streptomyces; species Streptomyces sp. NBC_00775. The sequence goes on along the minus strand of NZ_CP108938.1, from coordinate 5,307,863 downwards.
GTCGCCGTCGCACTGGTGGGGGCGCCCACGGTGTCGTACGCCGCCTCACCGGGGAAGGCGGCGCACGGCACCGACCGGCAGGTCGTCCAGACCGTGAAGTCCGCCGCCAAGCCGGCCGCCAAGCCGGCTGTCAGGAAGTCCCCTTCGGCCCGTGTCGTCGCGCCGGGCGAGCATGTGAAGGTCCCGGGCGGCGCGGAGATCTGGCTCACGGAGGAGGGCAAGTACTGGACGACGCCCGAGTCTCCCGAGCCGCAGTTCCGCAGCGTGGTCGACGGGAACATCGACCTCACCCAGCCCGGTGTGTCGATGCAGACGGAAGGCGTGGACGGCCACTACTTCCTCTCCGGCCTGTACTACGGAGGCAAGGGCACCGCGTCCCGCGTCGAGGTGGAGACCGCGGCCGGGACCGTGCACGGCAAGCTCCTGGAGCTGGCGGGCAGGCCCGGCTGGGGCGTCTGGTACGCCACCGCCGAGGTGCCGGCCGGCGATGACAAGGGCGGCCTCGACTACTTCGACGGCGTCACCGTCTACACCACCCACGGCAAGGTCTACGCCCAGCTGAAGCTCAACTGACCGTGCGGGCGGGAGAGTCGGGTTGTTCAGGTCTCGACTCCCCCGCACCGCCCACCCCCACCCCCCCACGTACCCGACCCCGAGGGACCGCCGGCCGTGCCGCACTACCCCACCGACGCCTCCCAAGTTCCCGCCGATGTCTCCGAAGTTCCTGTCGCCGCCTCCCAAAGTCCGGCCGAGAACGGCGACTTCGCCGCGTACGCCACCGCGGCCTGGCCCCGCCTCGTGCGCACCGCGCACATGCTCACCGGCGACTTCCACGAGGCCGAGGATCTCGTCCAGACCACGCTGGCCAAGGTCTACGCACGCTGGCGGCGCGTCCCGCGCGACGACGTCGACTTCTACGTACGCCGCTCGCTGGTCAACAACAACCTCAGCCGGGTGCGCAAGAGACGGGTCGCGCAGCTGCTGACGCCGTTCCTGCCCGAGCGGGTGCACCAGCGCGAGCCCGGGCACGCGGAGGCCGTCGAGCAGCGGGCGGCCCTGGAGCAGGCGCTGGCCGCGCTGTCGGCGCGGCAACGTGCCGTGATGGTGCTGCGCTACTGGGAGGACCTGAGCGAGGCCGAGATCGCGCAGCTGCTCGGCTGCTCGGTCGGCACGGTCAAGACGCATGCCCGGCGCGGCCTCGCGGCCCTGCGCGCCCACCCCTTGTTCGCCGGCCGACCCCCCGTTTCCGGAGCCCGCCCATGAACCACCTCTTCCGTTCCCCGCGCCCGCCGGCCGCCGAGGCCGAGCGGCTGCGCGAGGCGTTCACCGAGGCCGCGTACGACGTCACGCCCTCCGCGGTACCGCTGGCCGCCATCGAGCGCGAGGGCCGCCGGCGCGGGCGGCGCCGCAGGACCGCCGTGCTGGGCGCCGCCTGCGGGGCGCTGCTGGTGCCGCTGGCGGTGGTGGTGCTCCGCGACGGCACGGCCTCCGGACCCGGCGAGCACGTGCGCCCGCCCGCCGCGAGCGCCGGCAGCACGAGCCCCTCGCCCTCGGCAACCGCGCCGGCGGGGAAGGTGCGGGTCGTGACACCCGGCGAGCGGGTGCGGGTCGCGCCCGGCACCAAGATCTGGTTGACCGAGGACGGCAAGCACTGGCTGGAGCCGGGGGCGCCCGGCGCCCAGTTCCGCAGCGTCACGGACGGGAACCTCGACATGAGCAGCCCCGGCGTCAGCCTCCAGCAGTCGGGGGACGGGAACAGCTACTTCCTCTCCGGCATCTTCCACGGCACGGGCGAACCGGCACGCGTCGAGGTCAAGACCGCCGCGGGCGACCGCGCCGGCACCGCGCTCACGCTCGCGGGCAAGCCCGGCTGGGGTGTCTGGTACCTGGTGATGAAGGTGCCGGACTCCGTGACGTCCACGGACAGCGTGCTCGGCATCACCAGGAGAGTCACGGTGTACGACTCGGCGGGCGGGGTGATCGCGAGCCAGGAGTTCGCGCAGTGAGGGCCGGGAAGAAGGCAGGGAAGAGGGCCGGGATGAAGGCAGCCGCGCAAGCCCCCGGGGGCAGCCCTGGCACCGGCATCGGAACCGGCACCGGAACTGGCACCGACGGCGCCCCCCTCCGCCGACGTGCCCTCCACCGACGCGCCCTCGCCCGCCTGGCCCGTCACCTCCGCGCCCGCCGTATCCGGGCCCGCCGCACCCGCGGCCGCCGGCTGCGGCGCGTGCTGGTCGCGCTGCTCGTCGTCCTGCTGACGCTCGTCGGCGCGGCCGTGGTGGCGTACAAGATGACGATCATCCCCGAGCCGCACCCGGAGACGGCGATGCAGAGCACGGTGTTCGTCGACGCGCACGGCGACTATTTGGGGCGGCGCGGGCCGGTCGACCGTCAGGAGGTGCCGCTCTCGCAGGTGCCGCGGCATGTGCAGGAGGCGGTGATCGCCGCGGAGAATCGTTCCTTCCGTACGGACACCGGGATCTCGCCGAGCGCGATCGCCCGGGCGGCGTGGTCGACGGTGAGCGGGGGCGGCCGGCAGGGCGGTTCCACGATCACGCAGCAGTACGTGAAGAACGCGCTGCTCAGCCCACAGCAGTCGTTGTCCCGCAAGGCGCGGGAGGCCCTGATCGCGATCAAGCTGGACCGGACGAGGTCGAAGGACGAGATCCTGGAGGGCTACCTCAACACGGTGTACTTCGGCCGGGGCGCGGCGGGCATCCAGGCGGCGGCACGCAACTACTTCGGCGTGGACGCGAAGAACCTGACCGTCAGCCAGGGAGCCGCCCTGGCCGCCATCGTCAACATCCCCTCGTACTACGAGAAGGCGGGCTCGGACGCGAAGGTGACGGCGAAGCTGACGGACCGGTGGGAGTGGGTGCTGGACGCGATGGCCGACAGCGGAGCCATCACACCGGCCCAGCGCGGCGCGGCCCGCTTCCCGGCGTTCCGCTTCTATCCGCCCGGTGACACCGACGGCCAGCGCCAGTACCTGATCGACGTGGCCGCCGCGGAGGCCGCCGACCGGCTGGGCATCACCCAGGACGAGCTGGCCCGCGGCGGCTACACCGTCCGCACCACCTTCGACCTGACGGCCCAGGACGCGACGGCGGAGCTGGTGGCCGACCAGCCGGCCGAGAAGGACACCCGGCTCCATACGGCGGTGGTCGCGCTGGTCCCCGGCGACGGTGCGGTCCGGGTCCTGTACGGCGGCGCGGACTACGCCCGCCAGCCCTTCAACGACGCGCTGCACGGAGCGGTGGAGGCGGGCACGGCGCTCCTGCCGTTCACGGTGAGGAAGCTGGGCCCGCCCCTGACCACCCTGGGGAAGTCCGCCGCGCCCACCCCGCTCCGGCTGGCCGCCGCGTACGCCACGGCGGCGGCGAACGGCACCTACGCCCAGCCCTACACCGTCCAGAAGATCACCCGCGGGGGCCGCACCGTCTACGCGGCCCACCCGGACACGCGCACCGCGATGGACCGGCTCGCCGTGGACGTGGCCAACAAGCTCGTGTACTCCGAGGGCGGCCCACTGCCCACGTTCACCGGCAGTGCCGGCACGCGCACGCTCTGGCACACCACGTATGACGAACGACTCGCCGTAACGGTCGCCCTCTTCGCCCAGCACCCCGCCCACGGCAAGCACCCGGCCCGAACGGCCCAGCTCCCCGCCACCGTCTCCGCTCTCGCCTCCCGCGTCACGGCGGACGTACGCCACAGACTGGCGCCGTCGTCGTCCTGGAGGAAGTCCGGGGAGAACGTCCCGGTACCCGCGCCGACAGCCACGAAGCTGTCCGGCGGCTGAGAGCCATGAACCCCGAGTCGGAGCGGGATCGAGACCATCAGGCCCTACCGCCCGCCGAAATAGGGCCCATACTGGCTACACGATGTCGAAATCCTCCGCGCCCCGGCGCCACCTGCCCACCAGCCCCTTCGCTGCCCCGGTCATCCCCGTGGCCAAGGAGTTCAGCCTCGGAGACCGCGTCTCCCACGACCAGTACGGCCTGGGCACGATCGTCGGCGTCGAAGAGGGCATCGCGATGCTCGTCGACTTCGGCGCCCGCCAGGTCCGCGTCCTCAGCCCCTACACCCGGATGGACCGGCTCTGACCCACTCCGTGTGACGTAATCGCACCCCGGCCACCTCACCCCGCGACAGCGGCCTCCGCAGGTTGCCGGGGTCGCGGTGTGCGGCGGTCCAGATGGACGACCACATGCGTGTGGAAGCGGTCGACGGACTCGTCGACACTGCGGATGAAGCCGGATTCGGCGTTGCCGCGGGTGTTGCCCATGCCCCGGAAGAGGGACAGGCGGAAGCCCGTGATCGGGGCGCCGTTCTTGGGGAGGATGTCCGCAGGCTCGGGGCGCAGGCGCTCCAGGGTGCCCCGCGGACCACTTGTCTGCCCCTCGAGGAGGGTTTCGACGTGCAGGTCGGCCGGCGCCTCGTCCAGCTGACGGACGAGCCGCTTGGCCCAGGTGAGCGGGTAGCCCTGTTCGGGTGCCGCGATCTCGATGGACGTACGCAGCTTGCCGGTGCGCAGGTCCGCGCAGAGCGCGAGGACGCCGGGTGTGCCCTCGATGCGCAGCTCGGCGTCCAGTTTTCCTTCGAGGCACAGCTGATCCGCCAGGTCCGCGCGCCGCGCCCGGGGGTCCGTGCCCCGTTTGGCCCGCTGAACGGGGAGCACCTTCTGGCCCAGTTCACCGCCCAGCCGTAGGCACACCTGCCGCACGAGCCGTTCCCAGCTCTCGACGACATCCACCGCGCGCGGATCGCCCTGGCACAGGGTCTCGTCGTCGATGCCGTTGCGCACGGGCACCCAGGCCGGGCCCATGTTCTGGAAGCCGTGGCAGCCGGAGTTCTCGTGCTGGAGGTAGTGCAGTAGTTCCTGGAGCAGCCAGGCGTGCGCGGCGTTGGCGACGCCCTCGTGGCGGATCAACATCTGTGCCTGGTGGGTGACGTCGGCCCAGGACAAGTGCCGGAGGGCGACCTTGTTCTTGCGCCGTCCGTCCGTCTTGACGTCGACGAGAGGGCTGCCGTCCAGTTCCACGTCGTTGGACACGGTGATCACTGCCTCGTAGCCCCGCCGTGCGGCGATGTCGACGTACGCCTGCACCTGGTCCGGCTTGAGGGAGTTCCCGTTCGTCTTCGTCTCCACGAGCGCGGTCCACAACTTGCCCGCCCGCTCCACGCGGATGACACCGTCCGGCCGTCGCGGAGAGTCCCCGTTCGGCAGTGAGACCTCCGTGAACGTCTCCATGCGTCCGGCCGGTGCCCCGAAGGCCGCGGTCAGTCTGCGGCCGAACTCCGGCACCTGTGCCATCACCGACAGCAGGACGGACGTCGCCCGGGTCTCCCGCTCGCGGTCGCTCTTCAGGGCGGAGGCGGGGAAGAGCCGTGCCGTGCGCCAGGCGTCGTTCTCGGCGAGGGGCTTCTTGGCCACCTTGGGCAGCGTCACCTTCTTCTTGGCGGTACGGGGGCGGGGTGCGGCCTTCGCGGGCACGGCCTCCACCGGCGCGGGCACCGCCTGCGCCCCGACGGCCGGTTCCGGTGCCTCGACGGACACGGCCTCGACCGCTGCCTCGATGGCCGGCTCCCCCGCCTCTGCCTCTGCCTCCGGCTCGGTCTCGGCGGCGTCGTCGATGTCGACGCCGAAGTCGGTGGCCAGTCCGGCCAGGCCCGACTCGTACCCCTGCCCGATCGCGCGGAACTTCCAGTCCCCGCCCCGACGGTAGAGCTCACCGAAAAGCAGCGCGCCGACCGTACCGGCGTCTTCGATGGAGTACCGCAGCAGGCTCTCCCCGGAGCCGTCCGCGAGAGTCAGCCGCAGGTCGTGCAGGTCCCCGAATCCGGCACCCTCATACCGGCTCGCCGCCACGACGATCTGCTCGATCCCCGGCGGAATGGCGGTGAGATCGAAGGTGATGCGGTCTTCGTTGCCGTCGGCCGTCGGCGCCTTGCCCAGGACCTGCACGCTTCCGTCGGGCGCGACGGGGTTGTTGTAGAAGTAGAAATCGGCGTCACTGCGTACTTTGCCGTCGGCGGTCAGCAGCAGCACGGAGACGTCCGCGTCACCCTCGCCCGTCGGACTGCTCCAGCTCAGGCTCACCATCACCGAGTCGATGTCCGCGCTCAAAGACGCCAGACCGACGTTGGCACCCTTGATCATTTCGTGCATGAGGCCCCCCAGATGCACAGCCGCGCAGGAGCCCCCCGGCGGCCTGTTTCGTAGCGATGTGTGACGCGCCCCACACGCGGCGCATCAAGCGAACCTTAGCGTTCACCTCGGAATACTGGCGTCGGTTCGCCATTGCCGTTGTCCGCATTGCGGAACACCCCACCCTCGAACACCCCCCTCGAACGGCCCACACCGCTAGCCGTCCCCCAGCCCGCCGCACAGGCTGGCCGTATGACTGCCCCGGCGCGTGATGACCTTCCCTTCGACGATCTCGCCGACTTCGAGAACGCCGATCGGGGGTTCATCGCGGCGTTGGCGCAGGGTGTGGTCAGGGACGAGGAGGGGCGCGTCGTCTACGACGGGGACGCGTACGCGTTCTTGGACGGTGAGTGTCCACAGACCGCGCATCCGAGTCTGTGGCGGCAGGCGCGGTTGTGTGCGCGGCAGGGGTTGTACGAGGTCACCGAGGGGGTCTATCAGGTTCGGGGGCTCGATCTCTCGAACATGACCGTCGTCGAGGGGAAGCACGGCGTGGTCGTCGTCGACCCGCTGATCTCCGCCGAGTGCGCGGCGGCCGCCCTCGCGCTCTACCGGGAGCACCGGGGACCGCGGCCCGTGACCGGGCTGATCTACACGCACTCGCATGTCGACCACTTCGGCGGGGCCCGCGGGGTGCTGCCGCACGGCAGTGAGGGCGGGCTGCCCGTGCTCGCCCCGGAGGGGTTCCTGGAGCACGCGGTCAGCGAGAACGTCCACGCGGGCAACGCCATGCTGCGGCGGGCCGCGTTCATGCACGGGCAGCACCTGCCGAAGGCGCCGGACGGGCAGATCGGCACCGGGCTCGGCACCATCACCTCCACCGGGAGCGTCGGCCTGATCGCGCCGACCGTGGACATCACCCGCACCGGGCAGGAGGAGACCGTCGACGGGGTGCGGTTCGTCTTCCAGCTGACGCCCGGCACCGAGGCACCCGCCGAGATGAACTTCCTGCTGCGCGACCAGCGCGCCCTGTGCGTCGCCGAGAACGCCACCCACACCCTGCACAACCTGCTCACCCTGCGCGGCGCCCTGGTCCGCGACGCCCGCGTCTGGGCCCGCTACCTCGACGAGACGATCGACATCTTCGGCGATGCGTACGACGTCGCGTTCGCCTCCCACCACTGGCCCACCTGGGGGCGCGAGAACGTCGTCCGGTTCCTCGGCGAACAGCGGGACCTGTACGCGTACCTGCACGACCAGACCCTGCGCCTCCTCAACAACGGTCTCACCGGCCCCGAGATCGCCGAGGAGCTGCGCCTGCCGCCCGACCTGGAGAACGCCTGGCACGCGCGCGGCTACTACGGATCCGTGAGCCACAACGTCAAGGCCGTCTATCAGCGGTACATGGGGTGGTACGACGGCAATCCCGCCCACCTCTGGGAGCACCCGCCCGTCGAGCTCGCCCGGCGCTACGTCGAGCTGGCGGGCGGCACGGAGCAGGCGCTGGCGAAGGCCCGTACGTACGCCGACGGCGGCGACCTCCGCTTCGCCGCCACGCTCCTCAATCACGTCGTCTTCGCCGACCCGGCGAGCACCGCCGCCAAGGAAGCCCTCGCCGGCGTCTACGACCGGCTCGGGCACGGCGCCGAGAACGGCACCTGGCGCAACTTCTATCTGACAGCCGCCCTGGAACTGCGCGAGGGCCCGACCGGCAGCGACATCGACACCGCCGGCTCCGAGATGGCGTCCGCGCTGACCGTGAGCATGCTCCTCGACTCGCTCGCCGTCCGCATCGACGGCCCGCGCGCCTGGAACGAACACCTCACCCTCGACCTCGTCGTCATCGACGAACAGCGCCGCCACCGCGTCAACCTCCACCACGGGGCACTCACCCATCGCAGCATGCCGGTCCACCACACACCGAAGCCGCACGCGGGACTGACGCTGATCCTCACCCGGCCCGAACTGCGCGGTCTGCTCGCCGGCCAGGGCCTCGCCGGCATCGAGACCGACGGCGACACGGAACTCCTGGCCCGCCTGCTCTCGTACGTCTCCGAGCCGGACAAGGCCTTTCCGGTCGTCACGCCGTAGCCACCGGGCGGGCTGGCGGCGCTCGTACGGGTTGTCGGACTGCTTCACCGTCTTCACCGACGTGGCGTCCAGCAGTACCACGCAGTTCCCCGCGCCCCTTTTAGGGGCGCGGGGAACTGCGCAATCTTTTAGGGGGTCTGGGGGCGCAGCCCTCAGGAACGGGATGGGACGGGTAGGGGCGGCGGGGGCGAGGAACCGCCCGGCCTCAGCTAGCGGGCGGGGTGTGGGGCGGGGTCTTGCCCGACATGACGTCCTGGAGGCGTTGGGTGCCGGCCTCGACGGCCTGGACGGTGGAGTTGCCGTCGGAGCCGTTGAGGCCGCCGTTGGTGACGTAGATGCCGTTGTCGCCGACCCGTACGGCACCGATGTCCAGGGTCAGCGTCGAGGGGTTGCCGTCGAGTTCACCGGTCATGGTCATCTGCAGCCCCACCCGCGCGTCACCCACGTCGGGCGGCGACGCCGAGACGACCTGGACGGTCTGCCGCCCGCCCTTGTTGTCGACGGCCGTGAACTGGTCGCACTTCGTCGGCAGCGTCTGCATCCACGCCAGCTTCGAGTCCAGCCCGGCCCGGTCGTACGCGGCGACCTGGTAACGCATCTGCGCTTCGTTGTCGCTGTCGTCGAAGCCGGTGACGGCCTGGGCGCCCTTCGGCGTACCCAGCAGGTCCTCCGCGTACAGACCGTCGAGAAGCTGCTGGCAGTCGGCGGCGTCCCCCTTGTTCTCGATGAAGGCCGACGCGTCGACCTTGCTCTTGAGCAGCGCGTCCCGCCAGGTCGCCGCGCCCTGCGTCTCGGTCCACTGCGACCCCAGGTCGGTGTTGGTGATCAGTGCGCTCTGGGCCTGGGCCTCGGTGAGCGCGGGCGTGGCGGACACGCTGGGCGACTTGGCGGGGGACTCCTTGGCCAGGGCGGACGCGGAGACCTCCGTATGGCCGGAACCGCTGTCCCCGCCGCCGTTCGAGCACGCGGCCGTCGACAGCAGCATGCCCGCGGTCAGGGCGGACGCGAGGAGACAGGACGACGGACGGTTCATGACGGAGGCCTCCCGAGGACGCGGTGTGTCCTCCCACGCCACCACCGGGCACGCTCGCCCACCAGCGCACGGAGCCGTCCGGGTGAGCACGCCCCGGCGCGCCGGGGCGTGTCCCTCGGCGGACGCCGTCCGTGGGTCTGTTCGTGGCTCTGTCAGAGTGGAGGTGATGCATCTGCCCCAGGGATCTTCAGCGAGCCCCAGCGACCGTTTCGAAGACGACGACTACCCCGCGTACACGATGGGCCGCGCCGCCGAGATGATCGGCGCCACCCCCGCGTTCCTGCGCGCCGTCGGCGAGGCGGGTCTGATCACCCCGCTGCGGTCCGAAGGCGGCCACCGCCGTTACTCCCGCCGCCAGCTGCGTGTCGCGGCCCGCGCCCGCGAGCTGGTCGACCAGGGCACGCCGGTCGAGGCGGCCTGCCGCATCGTCACCCTGGAGGACCGCCTCGACGAGGCCCTGCGGCTCAACGCGGAACTGCGCCGGTCGGCGACGCAGGACGCCTGACCGCCCGCTCTGCGGGGTGTCCGGCCGGCCCGAATATCTGTTTCGGCCAGTGCAGAATTTGGCTCGTGGCGACGTCAGGTTTTTTTATTCCCCGGGTCGGGGTGAGATAGTGCGCGCCCTCCCGGGCTCGTATCGTGCTAGTGTCGTTATCAGTTGCAGTTGTGGTTCCCAAAGTTTTTCCGGTGCATTTTCCGGACGGGGCAATCATTGCGGCGACGCGAGTCCACACAGTGTGGGCTCTCGAGCTTTGCCCCGAAGGAGATTTTGATATGGCTACTGGCACCGTGAAGTGGTTCAACGCGGAAAAGGGCTTCGGCTTCATCGAGCAGGACGGCGGCGGCGCCGACGTCTTCGCTCACTACTCGAACATCGCCACCCAGGGCTTCCGTGAGCTCCAGGAAGGCCAGAAGGTGACGTTCGACGTCACGCAGGGTCAGAAGGGCCCGCAGGCGGAGAACATCGTCCCCGCCTAGTCTGGGACCGCTGACGCCTGACTTCTGAGTCGGTTGATGCATACAGGTGGCCGGGGCCAGCACCGCGAGGTGCGGCCCCGGCCATCTGCTTTTCCCGACTGTTCCTGCTAATGAATTCCCGGGAAATTTCTCGGACGCCGAGCGCGCGCTCCTACCCGCTTTCCGGTCCCGCGAAACTCAGGACCCCACCCGGTGAACGGCGGTCACACCGCCAGCACCGCACGGACCGTCTTGCCGCCGAAGCCGGTGCTGACGACCTCCAGGCTGTGGGCGAGTTCCTGGACCATCGCGAGCCCGCGCCCGCTCTCCGAGTCGGTGTTCAGCGGGCCGACGCGCGGGCGCCCGGGGCTGTCGTCGTGGACCTCGACGGTCACCTGCCCGTGCCCCAGCTGCAGCCGCAGCCGACAACCGGTGCGGCCGTGCCGTACGGCGTTGGCGACCAGTTCTGAGGCGATCAGCGTGGCGTCGTCGACCTGGTCGGCGGTCGGTGCCGCCATTCGTGGCCGCGGCCGGGTGAGAAACGCCGACGTCAACCTGCGGGCCCTGCCCGCCGAGACGGCCGTACGGGGCAGTGTGTACTCCACGCGGGCGGTCGGCCGGACGGCGCGCTGGTGCGCACGCATGACGGACACCTCTCTTCCCCTCCCAGGACAACCAGCACCCGACGGCTCCATCCCCGCCGGCCGGGATCCGCGCGACACGCTGCGCGGCCGGTCCTGCTTTCGGGTGATGCCCGCCTCTGGTGATCCGCAACCAGGGCCGTACGTCACAAAGCCGCTAAGGGTGTACGGCGGTGGGGGTGGTGATGCGCGTGAGTGCTTCGGCCGCGGGTTGTGTTTCGTCTGCGGGCCGGTGGGGGCCGTTCGCGCAGTTCCCCGCGCCCCTGAAGGCGCGGGGCTTCGCCCCGCGATCCCGCGCCCGCCCGGGTTCGTTGGGTGCGGGTGGGTGGGGGCTGGTCGCGCAGTTCCCCGCGCCCCTTAAGGGGCGCGGGGAACTGCGCAATCTTTTGGGGGTCTGGGGGCGCAGCCCCCAGGAACGGGATGGGACGGGTAGGGGCGGCGGGGGCGAGAACACCGCTACGGACGACCCTCCAGGCGGAAGTCCTCGTAGTCGAAGCCGGGTGCCACGACGCAACTGACCAGTACTTCCTGGTCCGTCGCCGGGCGGGCGGCCTGCCAGACTCCGCCGGGTACGAGGGCCTGGGGGCGCTCGCCGTCCTCGACGGCGGGGCCGAGGCGGACGACCGTCGGTTCGGGGTCGGGCCTGTCGCCGTCGCCGCCGAGGACGAGTTCCAGGGGGCCGCCGCGGTGCCAGAGCCAGAGTTCTTCGGAGCGCACCGTGTGCCACGCGGACGTGTCTCCGGGGGCGAGCAGGAAGTAGATGCCGGTCGCGGCGGCACGCGGGCCGGGGTAGCCGTCGGGCCGGAAGCTCTGCTCCGCGCGCCATGTCTCGACGAACCAGCCGCCTTCGGGGTGCGGCCGCATGCCGAGGGCGGTGGCTGTCGCCGGTATGCCGGACGGATTGGGGGAGGGAGAGGTCATTCACTCCTCTTAGGGCAATCTCTGGCCCCGGGTCAACGCCCCGTAGCCGCAGGGGACGATCGCTCGGCGGCTCCCGGCCCTCCGCGCAAGGCTTTCTCCAACTCCTGGTGAACTCCACGGAATGTCTGAAAGGGTGCGCAGATGCCGACCCTTCACAGAAAACTGCTAGGTCTGCTTCCCCGGATCGGGGTGCGGGTGCTGGATCTCGGATCGGGCGCGGCGGTGGTCTACCGGCGGGGTGAACGCACCCGCGTTCCGGTGGGGCCGTGGGCCGATCTGGTGGTGCGCGGCAAGGCGGCGGCCTGGAAGAACGTGGCGCTCGGGGACTCGGGTGCGCGGCTGCTTCTCGACGAGAAGGCGGCGGCGGCCGACGAACGCCGGTTCCAGGTGGCGGCCGCCGCGTATCTGTGCGGTCAGCATGTCGCCGCGCTGCTGGAGCGCTGCGAGGTGAACTGCGTCTTCGACGTGGGCGCCAACTCCGGCCAGTACGGACGGCAGTTGCGCCGCCTCGGCTACCGGGGCCGGATCGTCTCCTTCGAACCCACGGCGGAGGCGTTCGGCAAGCTCCAGAAGGCCGCCGAGGGTGATCCGGAGTGGTGGGTGCACCGGGTCGGGCTGGGGCGCGAGGACGCCACCCAGTCCATCAATGTGGGCTGGAACACCATGAACTCCCTTCTCCAGCCCAGTGATTACGGCAAGGACCGCTACAAGCGGTTCGCGAAGTCCCGTACCGAGGACATCGAGATCCGCCGCCTCGACGGCATGATGGACAAGGCGCTCGCCGGGATCACCGATCCCCGGCCCTATCTGAAGATGGACACCCAGGGGTACGACCTGGAGGTCTTCGCGGGTGCCGGGGAGCGCGTCGCCGCATTCGTCGGGATGCAGTCCGAGGTCGCCACGCTGCGGCTGTACGAGGGCAGTCCGCGGATGGCCGAGTCGATCGCCGTGTACGAGGACAGCGGATTCGAGATCACCGGCATGTACCCCGTGTCGCGGGAACCGGCCACCGGGCGGGTGGTCGAGTTCGACTGCGTGATGGTGCGCGCGGACGCGGTGCCGCCGAGTGGCTGATTACGCCGGGTACGCGTGCGTCTGTGTCGCCTTCACCGTCGCCCACACCGGGGCGCCCGGATGCAGGTCGAGTTCCGCCACCGCGACCGTCGTCAGGTCGGCTGCCAGGGGGAGTTCGCCGGTCAGGTCCACGCGGATCTGGTCGCCGTGTGTTTCCAGGCCGCCGACCCGGCACTGCCACAGGTTGCGGGCGCTGGAGCCGGTGGGGCGGTCGCGGTAGAGGGTGACGGCGCCGGGCGGGAAGGCCACGAACACCGGGCCGGTCAGGTTCTCGGTGGTGGTGATCGTGGTCGTCGCCGTGCCCGTGCCGGCGTCTGTGCCTGTGTCCAGCTGGACCTCGTGGCCCTCGGCCTGCCCCTGGTAGAGGTTGAGGCCGACCAGCTGGGCGATGTAGTCGGTGCGCGGATGGCGGGCGATGTCGGAGGGGGTGCCCTCCTGGACGACCCGGCCGTGTTCGACGACCACCAGCCGGTCGGCCAGCACCATGGCGTCCAGCGGATCGTGCGTCACGAGTACGGCGACGGCCTCGAAGCCGGCCAGATGGCGCCGGAGCTGGGCCCGGACGTCGAGGCGCGTGCGGGCGTCCAGCGCGGCCAGCGGTTCGTCGAGCAGGAGCAGCCGGGGGTGCGTGGCCAGGGCGCGGGCGAGGGCGACGCGTTGTGCCTGGCCGCCGGAGAGACGGCGTGGCTTGGCTCCGGCGTGGTCGGCCAGCCCCATGCGCTCCAGCCATGCCGCCGCCTGCGCCCGGGCCTCCGCCTTGGGCACGCCCTGGCAGCGCGGTCCGAAGGCGACGTTGTCGAGTGCGGTCAGGTGCGGGAAGAGCAGATAGTCCTGGAAGACGACGCCGACGGGGCGGGACTCGGGCGGCGTACGGTCCAGGGCCGCGCCGTCCAGCCGCAGGTGGCCGCCGTCCGACAGGGGGGCGAGTCCGGCCAGGGCGCGGAGCGCGGTGGACTTTCCGGCGCCGTTGGGGCCGAGCAGCGCGACGACGTCACCGGGCGCGGCCGACAGCGACACGTCGAGGTGGAAGGAGCCGCGGTGGACGACCAGGCGGGCGTCCAGGCCCTTGCCGGAGGCGGACTCGGTGTCGGGGGTGGGGATGAGGTCCGTCATGACGCCGCCGTCATCCACCGGTCGCGCAACCCCGCGAGGACGGCGATCGACACCATCAGCAGCACCAGGCTCAGCGCGATCGCGGCCGCCGGGTCGCTCTGCAGGGCCAGGTAGACCGCCAGCGGCATCGTCTGCGTACGGCCGGGGAAGTTGCCCGCGAAGGTGATCGTCGCGCCGAACTCGCCGAGTGCGCGGGCCCACGCCAGTACGGAACCGGCCGCGATGCCGGGCGCGATCAGCGGCAGGGTGACCCGGCGGAACGCGGTGAAGCGGGAGGCGCCGAGGGTCGCGGCGGCCTCCTCGTAGCGCGGGTCGGCGGACCGCAGGGTGCCCTCCACGCTGATGACGAGGAACGGCATCGCGACGAACGCCTCGGCCACGACCACCCCGGCCGTGGTGAACGGCAGGGTGATCCCGAACCACGAGTCCAGCCACTGCCCGACGACGCCGTTGCGGCCGAGGGCGAGGAGCAGCGCGACACCGCCCACCACCGGGGGCAGGACGAGCGGCAGGGTGACCAGGGCCCGTACGAAGCCGCGCCCCGGGAAGTCGGTCCGGGCGAGGAGCCAGGCGAGCGGCACGCCGAGGACCAGGCTCACCGCGGTGGCCGCCGTCGCGGTGAGCAGGGACAGCTGGAGGGCCTGCCAGACCTCCGGACTGGTCAGCTGCTCCGGCAGGCTGCGCCAGGGAGCCCGGACGAGCAGGGCGATCAGGGGGAGGAGCAGGAAGGCCAGGCCGGCGAGTGCGGGCAGCAGCAGGGGAAGCGGAGCCCCACGGCGCGTGCCCGTCCCGACGCGCCGACGCCGCGGCCCACCCGTGAGGGTGTCGGCCGCGGCGTCCGGCTTGCCCAGCTGCGTGGTCACGGCTTGAGGAACCCTGCCGCCGTCAGCACCTGCTGGCCCTCGGCGGACGTCACGAGCTCGATGAACGCCTTGGCCGCGGCCGCGTTGGGCGCGTCCTTGAGGAGGGTGATCGGGTAGTCGTTGATGGCCTTGGCCGACTCGGGGAACTCCACGCCCTCCACCTTGTCACCCGCCGCCTTCACATCGGTCTTGTAGACGACGGCGGCGTCGGCCTCCTTCAGCTCCACCTTCGTCAGGGCGCTCTTGACGTCCTGCTCGTACGAGACCGGGGTGAGCTTGAGGCTGCTGGCGTCCAGCGCCTTCTGCGCGGCGGCGCCGCACGGCACCGTCTTGTCGCAGAGTACGACCTTGAGACCGGACTTGGTGAGGTCCTTCAGGGAGGCGACCTTGTCGGGGTTGCCGGGCAGGGTCGCGATCTCCAGCTGGTTGCGGACGAAGGTGGCCGGGGTGCCGACCCCGTCCTTCGCGTCGGTCACGATCGCCATCGTCTTGGGGCTCGCGGCGGCGAAGACGTCGGCCGGGGCTCCCCCGGTGATGCTCGCGGCGAGCGTGTCGCTGCCGCCGAAGCTGAAGGTCACCTTCGTACCGGGGTGGGCCTTCTCGAACTCCTTGCCCAGCGTCGTGAAGCTCTCCTTGAGGGAGGCGGCGGCGAAGACGGTCACCGTGCCCGACAGCTTCGGCGACGCGGCCGACGAGGACGACGGGTCCGACTTGGCCGACGAGTCGTCGGAGGAGGAGCAGGCGCTCAGGGCCAGCAGCGCGGCGGCACCGGCACCGGCCACCTGCAGGGTCCGGCGGGTCCGGCGGGCGTAACGGGTCATCACGGGTCTACTCCCTCTGAAGCTCTGATGCTCTGAGCTGTGCGGCTCTCACAAGCTTTAGCCGTGCATACGCAGATCATACTTCCGCATATGCAAGCCGTAAGTCTCCTGTCGCATCGCATGAGCTGCGTGATTTACCTTGGGATGTATGCATGTGCGTTTTTACGGGACGGTCTGCTGGGTACGGTCTTTCGGGAGGTGCTGCCCAGTGAGCCAGTCCCTGACCCCGTCCGTGCACCAGCCGCCCGCTCCCGCCCTCGCGGAGCTGGACCTGACCGGAGACCTCGCCAGGCCCGCCCGGCTGACCGTGCCCGACCTGCTGGCCTGGCCCCAGCGCCGGGCCGAGGTCAGTTTCGAGTGCGCCACCAGCGGCGTACAGCACCACCGGTTCGAGGGGCCGCTGCTGCATGACGTCCTGCGGGACGCCGGGCCGGGTTTCGACCCGGCCCGCCGCAAGGACCGGCTGCGCTTCCTCATCGCGGTGACCGGGGCGGACGGCCACCACGCCCTGCTGACCTGGGCCGAGATCGACCCGGACTTCGCCGACGCCCCGGTCCTGCTCGCGGTCGGCATCGACGACACCCCGCTCGACCGGGCCGGCCCCCAGCTGGTGCTGCCGCAGGACCGCTGCGGGGCCCGGCACATCAGCGGGATCAACGCGATACGGGTGGACGGCGGCTACGACCCGGGCTGATCCCTGGTGTTCGCGTCGCCCGTCGCCGGGCCCGCCGCGTCGAGGGCCAGCCACACCCGGTCGCGGGTCAGCGGCAGTTCCGTGAAGCGCAGGCCGGTGGCGTCGCGCAGGGCGTTGGCGAAGGCCGGGGCGACCGGGTTGAAGGGGCTCTCGCTCATCGACTTGGCGCCGAGCGGGCCGATGGTGTCGGCGGTCTCCACGAAGTGGACCTCGGTGCGCGGGACGTCGGCGTACTGGGGGAGCCGGTAGCGGCGGAAGGCGGCCGTCTCGACCTCGCCGCGCGCGTCGAGCCGTACGTTCTCGAAGAGGGTCGCGCCCAGCGCCTGGGCGACCCCGCCCTCGACCTGGCCGCGGCACTGCATCGGGTTCATGACCTTGCCCGCGTCGGCGGCGTGCACACTGCGCAGGACGCGGATCTCGCCGGTGCCGGGGTCGACGGCGAGGCGGAACCACTGGGCGTTGAAGGCGACCGAGCGTGGGGTGCCGCCGAAGTGCCCGTCGGCGGTGAAGGAGACACCGACCGCCTTCGCGGCCTCGTACAGCTCCTTGAGCGCGAGCCGTCCGCCCGGGTGGAGTACCGCCTCCTCCGCGAGCCTCAAGTCGGTCCGCGGCAGCCGCAGTTGGGCGGCGGCGAAGTCGAGGAGCAGGTCGGCGAGGGCGCGGGAGGCGCGCAGGGTGGCCTTGCCCGCGACGACGGTGCCGGTCGAGGCGAAGGCGCCCGTGTCATGGCGTACGACGTCGGTGTCGGACTGGCGGACGGTGATCCGGTCGACGGTGGTGGCGAGTTCACCGGCCGCGATCTGCCGGTGGACGGTGGTGGTGCCGTTGCCGAACTCGGCGGTGCCGACGCACAGTTCGAAGTTCCCGTCGGGCAGCAGGGTCGCCTTGGCGTCGGCGATGTGGCCGCCGGGCGGTCCCGTCGCGATCATCGCGAGCGCCGTGCCCTCGCCCACCAGCCAGCCCTCCGGGGCGGGTTCGGCCGTCACCGGTTCCGTCACCGGTTCCGCCTGGGCGCGGCGGACGACGGCGAGGCACTGGTCGAGGCCGTAGCTGGCGATGTGCAGGTCCTCCTCCTCACCGCCGGGGGTGATCATCGGCTCGCCGGGGCCGATGATGTTCTTCGCCTTGAACTCCAGGGGGTCCAGGCCCAGTTGGCGGGCGAGCTCGTCGAGGGCGGACTCCATCGCGAACATCACCTGGCCGAGGCCGTAACCGCGGAAGGCGCCGGCCGGGACGGTGTGCGTGTACACGGAGAAGGCGTCGACCTTCTTGTGCGGGGCGCGGTAGACGGCCATCGACTCGCCGACGCTGTGGAACATCACCGCCGGTCCGTGATTGCCGTACGCGCCCGTGTTGGAGACGACGCGCAGCTGGAGGGCGGTGAGGGTGCCGTCGCGGCGGGCGCCGGCCTTCACGTGGATGGTGAACGGGTGGCGGGTGGTCGCCCCGTAGAACTGTTCGGCGCGGGTGTACTCCAGTTTCACCGGGCGGCGCAGCCGCAGCACCGCCAGGGCCACGATGTCCTCGACGAGCATCTCCTGCTTGCCGCCGAAGCCGCCGCCGACCCGGCCCGCGACGACCCGCACCTGTTCCGGGGGGAGGTCGTACAGGGCGCACAGGGCGCGCCGGGTCAGGAACGGTGTCTGTGAACTGGTGCGTACGTTCAGCCTGTCGTCCTCGTCGAACCAGGCCACCGCGCCGTGCGTCTCCAGGCTGGCGTGCTGGACGCGCTGGGTGCGGTACGTGTCCTCGTACACGGCGTCGGCCTCGGCGAAGCCCGCCTCGACGTCACCGATCTCGCCGTGCGCCTCGCCGACGACGTTGTTCCGGGGGCGGGCGATACGGGCCGTGGCCGCGTCCTTGTCGTGCACGACCGGCGCGCCGGGCCGCATCGCCTCCTCGGGGTCGACGACCGCGGGCAGCACCTCGTACGTCACCTCGACGCGGCGGCAGCCCTCCTCGGCGGCGGCCTCGCTGTCCGCGACCACGGCGGCGACGCGCTGGCCGATGAAGCGGACGGTGTCGTCGAGGACGCGGGTGTCGTCCGGGTCCTCCGTGGGGTGCTCGTGGCGGGCGGTGGAGAAGTGCCGCTCCGGGGCGTCCTGGTGGGTGAGGACGGCGTGGACGCCGGGCACGCGCAGGGCGGCGGAGGTGTCGATCGCGGTGATACGGGCGTGCGGGTGCGGGGACCGCAGCAGCTTCATGTGCAGCAGGCCCGGGATGTCGACGTCGAAGGTGTAGCGGGCGGTGCCGGTGACGACCTGGGGCCCGGCGGGGGCGGGCAGATTGCGGCCGACCGCCTCCCCGGCCGAGGGTGCCTCGGCGTGGCAGACACCCCGTACGGCGTCCTCGATGGCCCGGTAACCGGTGCAGCGGCAGAGGTTTCCCTTGAACGCCCGGGGGAGATCGGCGAGTTGGTCCTCGTTCAGTGCCGCGGTCGTCATCAGGAAACCGGCCGTGCAGAAGCCGCACTGGAAGCCTTGCGCGTCCAGGAACTTCCGCTGTACGGGGTGGAGTTCGCCGTCCGGCGACGCAAGCCCCTCGACTGTGGTGACCTCGCGGCCGTCGGCCCGGAAGGCCGGGTAGAGGCAGCTGTGCACGGGCTCGCCGTCCACATGGACCGTGCAGGCGCCGCAGTCGCCCGCGTCGCAGCCCTTCTTCACACCGAACCAGCCGCGCTCACGCAGATACGTGCGCAGACACTGCCCGGGGCGTGGCTCGTCCGCGAAGGACCGGCCGTTGACCTCGATCCTCATGCTGCCGCCTCTCCCAGTTCCCGGCGGATCTCCTCCGCGTACCGGAACGTCATGTGCCGCCGCCACTCGGGCAGCCCGTGGATGTCGTCGAACCACTCGTCGTCGCCGACGGCCGCCTCGATCGCCGTACGCAGTCCGTGGGCGGTCGGCGGCAGCGGGAACCACAGCCGCACCGGCCGGACGGTGGCCGCGGTGACCGTGACGGCGAGGGAGTGGTCGACCGGGTCGAGCGTGCCGATGACCAGGACACCCGAGCGGCCGAGCCCGTACAGCGACGCCTGCCGGAACGCCGTACGGCAGTCGAGCGCGCGGGCCGGCAGGGTGACGGACCGCAGCAGTTCGCCCTCGGCGAGGACCTTGCGGCCCGCTCCGGTGACGAAGTCCGCGACACGCACCCGGCGGAGTGCGCCGTCCTGGGCCAGCAGCAGGCACTCGCCGTCCAGGGCCGCCGTGAGGGAGATCATCGGGCCGGCCGGGAGGGCGTTGCAGAGGTTGCCGCCGACCGTGGCCATGTTCCAGATCTTGAAGGAGGCGAGGAAGGCGCGGCAGCACTGCTCGAAAAGGGGCGCCGCCCGCGCCCGCAGCTCCTTCGCGTGGCGCGACAGCTGGGCGATCGTGCAGGTCGCGGCGATGCCGAGGGAGCCGTCGGGGTGGTTTCGCACGGGCGTCCAGCCGGTCCGGCTCAGGTCGACCAGGCGCCGCAGGCGCGGCTGCGGCTCCGAGAACAGATAGGTTCCGCCGCCGAGCCAGGCGTCGCCCGGCCGCCAGGGCGCGGGATGCCGGGCGTCCCGTATCTCCATCACCGTGTTCAGGTCCATGGCCGTCAGTGAAGCAACGCGAGAGGGGCCCGGACGACTGGTGCACGGCACGGAAAGTCCGAGGGTTTCGGCGGGGTTGTTGGGTGATCAACCAAGGAGTGAACCTGGGGCGTACTCGTTCGTAGGCTTGCATTTACTATGCATTTACTCGCACTTGCCTGGTGAATGCGGTTGCACGAGGAGCCTCAGCACATGTACGTCCACCATCTCCTGAACGACGAATCCCTCGGCCTGCGCCTGCTCTGGGCCGAGGAGCCGCAGCTGCGGCGGGAGATCAGCGGGGTGACCGCGACCGACCTGGAGGACCCGGCCCGTTTCGTGCGCCCCGGCGAGGTCGTACTCAGCGGGCTGGTGTGGTGGAACCAGGAGGACGGCGCGGACCGGGCGGAACGGTTCGTCTCGGCGCTGCGCGGCGCCGGGGCGGCGGTGCTGCTGGCCGGGGAGGAGACCCACGGGGTGGTGCCCGAGGACCTCGTCGAGGCCTGCCGCCGGTACGGGCTGCCGGTGGCGGCGGTCCCGGCCCACATCATGTTCCGGGCCATCACCGACACGGTCTATCTCCAGCAGTGGGGCGAGCTGAGCCGGCTGCACGCGCTGCCCGAGACCGTGCGCGGGCGGCTGCACCGGCTGCTGGCCCGCGAAGCCGGTCCCGACGACCTTGTCGAGGCCGCCTTCGCCCATCTCGACCGGCCCCTCGCGTACGTCTTCACGGCGACTGGACGGACGGTGGCGGCGACGGAGACGGCCACGGCGGTGCCGGTGCCCGCGCGGGAGGCCGTGGCGCTGATGGCGGGCGGGGCGGGGGTGACCCTTCCCGTCGAGTCCGAGACGGTCTCCCCGTACGGGCGCTGGCTGCTGCATCTGCCGCGAACCGACGACGCGCCGCCCCGGCTGCTGCAGGAGATCGCGGCGGTGCTGGCCCGCTGCCAGGAGTCGCGCGCGCGGCGCCGGGCCGGGGAACAGCAGGCGGCGGACGAACTCGGCGCGCTGCTGGTGCGGCCGGGGGCCGAGGTCTCCGCCGTACGGGGTGCGTTGCGGGCGTGCGGACTCGACGGCGCGGGGGCGTTCCGGGTGATCGTCGCGGATGCGTACGGGGATGGGGGCGCGGGCACGCACACGGACGCGGTCAGTGCCGGGCTCGCGGAAGGGGCGCTGGCGGAGGCGGTGGCGCATGTGCGGCCGGAGGGCGTGGCGGTCGGGCGGTTGCCGGACGGGGCCGCCTTCGCGGTCGTAACCGAGGAGGAGGACGGCTCGGCCGATGCCGCCCCCGCCCCCACCCCCGGTGCCGATCTCGGTACCGCCCTCGCCGTTGTCTGGCCCCTCCTCACCGGCTGCGAACCGGCCGTCCGGCTGCACGGCGGGATCGGGGCGGCCGGGGTCGGGCCCGAGGGGCTGAACGGGGCGCTGGAGCAGGCCCGCTACGCGCTGGCGTCGGCCCGTACCACCGGCCCGGACGCTTCGGTACTCACCGACGCGGCGTCGCTCACCGGCCTGGACACGCTGCTCACCGGCATACCGGCGGAGGTGCGCGCCGCGTTCAGCAGGACCGTGCTGGGCGGGCTGCTCGACCCCCGGAGCGCGTCCGCCGCCGTGCTCCTGGAGACCCTGGAGACCTTCCTGCGCTGCGACGGCTCCTGGGCGCGCACGGCCGAGGCGCTGCACCTGCACGTCAACACCGTCCACTACCGCATCGGGCGCATCGAGCACTTCACCGGCCGCGACCTGTCCCGCCTCCACGACCGGCTGGACCTGCGGGCCGCCCTGCTGTGCCGGGAGCGGCCCGGGCGGTGACCCACCGGACAGTGACAGAAACGCCCGTGGTCTGCGAACGTGAGCCGCCGAGGTGACGTGACGACGTGACCGGCCGACGGGAGGTGTGACCCATGCTGCTGCGTCAGCTGGAGTACCTGGTCGCGCTCGCCCGGGAGCGGCACTTCGCCCGCGCGGCGGCCGCCTGCTTCGTGTCCCAGCCGTCGCTGTCCGCCGCGATACGCCGCCTGGAGCACGAGCTGGACGTGCCGATCGTGCGCCGGGACAGGCGGTACGAGGGGCTCACCCCGGAGGGCGAGGTCGTCCTCGCCTGGGCGCACCGCATCCTCGCCGAGCGCGACGCCCTGCACCAGGAGCTGTCGGCGCTGCGCGGCGGCCTGGCCGGCACCCTGCGCCTGGGGATCGTGCCGACGGCGCTGCCGGCGGCCTCCCTGCTCACCACCCCGTTCTGCGAGCGGCATCCGGGGGCGCGGGTCCGCCTGGAGTCGCTGTCGTCCGCCGAGATCACCCACGGTCTCGCCGAGTTCGAGCTGGACGCGGCGATGACGTATCTCGACGACGACGAGCTCCGTCACGTACGCCGCTTCCCGCTGTACGAGGAGCGGTATGTGCTCCTGACCCCGGTGGACGGTCCGCTCGCCACCGCGTCCACCGCACGCTGGGCCGACGTGGCCGCCGTGCCGCTGTGCCTGCTCAGCCCGCGCATGCGCAACCGGCGGATCATCGACGAGTGCTTCGCCGCCGACGGTGCGACGGCCGCCCCGGCGATCGAGTCGGACAGTGTCGCCGGGCTGTACGCGCATCTGCCCGGCGGCCGCTGGTCCAGCGTGATCTCGCACGCCTGGCTGCACATGTTCGGGGTGCCGGACGGGATGCGGGTGGTGCCGCTGGTGGGGCCCGCGCACGGGCCGCGGGTGGGGCTCGTCGTGGCCCGGAGCGAGCCTCAGTCCGTGCTGGCCGAGGCGCTGTTGAAGGTCGCGCGGGAGGTGGGGGTACAGGACGCGCTGGACGCGCTGCTGAAGACGTATCTGGGCGCGGGGGGTTGAGCGGGGCGAGCAAGCAGGGGCTGTCGCTCAGGCGCGGTCGATGTGCACGTTGGTGGACTTCACCCGCGCCGTGGCCTCCATGCCGACCTCCAGGCCCAGCTCCTCCACGGCCTCCCGGGTCAGCAGGGAGACCAGCCGGTGCGGGCCCGCCTGGATCTCGACCTGGGCCGCGACATCGCCGAGCTTGACGGCGGTGACGATGCCGGGGAACGCGTTGCGCACGGAGGTGTAGGAGGCGTCTTCCTCACCACCGGTCTTCGCGAGCTCCACCGAGAACGCGGCGAGATCCCGCCCGTCGATGAGCCGCCGCCCGCCCTCGTCCCGATGCGTGGCCACCCGCCCGGCGTCCGCCCACCGCCGGGCGGTGTCGGGGCTCACGCCGAGGAGCCGGGCGGCCTGGCCGATGGTGTACGACTGCATGCGCGTGACGATAGGTCGGAAATCCTCGCACCTGCAAGCCAGGCCCGGCGGAAGGGTCAGGTCAGGAAGAGGACCGCCCCGTCGCGGCGGCTGCGGCGGGCTCGCCAGGTCAGTACCGTGAGGGCCGCCGCGAGCCAGCAGGCCCCGATCAGTGTTTCCCAGGCCGCCAGCCCGGCGGTGTGGGCACCCGCTCTCCCGGCCAGTACCTCGCGGACCGCGAGGAGGCCGTGGGTCAGCGGCAGGACATCGCCGATCCGGCCGAGCACCGGGCCGACGGCGCTCGCCGGAACCTCCGGGCCGCAGACGATCATCATCACCGTGAACGCGGCGTTGGAGACCACGTTGCGCAGGTCCGCGGCGGTCAGCACCAGGGAACCCAGGAACAGGCCGAGGCAGTAGCTCGTCATCGCGACGAGGACGAGCAGCGCGGCGAGCAGGGCCACCTTGGCCACGGTCAGCCGCAGGTCCGCCACGGGGGCGAGGATGAGCACCGCCCCCAGGCCGCACGCCACGCCGTCCGGCAGCCAGAACAGGCTCCGCCCCAGCAGGACCAGCGAGGGACTGCTGGGCGAGGCGACCAGCAGGGGCAGTGTGCCGTTCTGCAGTTCCCAGGTGGTCGACGCGGTTGCGAAGATGCCGTGCAGCGCCACCAGCGCCACCGCGTTGCCGATCAGCAGATAGCGGGCCTGGCCGGGGCCGAGCAGGTCGCCGATGGTGGTGAAGAACAGCACCTGGGCGAGCATCCGCACGAACCAGCCGAGCAGCCAGGTCTTCCACGTGAAGACCGTGGCGTAGTCGGCGGCTCCGGCGCGTGCCGCCCAGCCCAGCACCTGGAGACGGCGGCCGAGGCCACTGGACGCGTCCGGTGTGTCATCGGCTCGCGCGGCGGCCGTCGCGTCCGCAGCGGTGGCCATTTCATCCGTGCCGCCGCTCATGTCAGCCCCACCGTCCCGGTCTCCCGCACCAGCCGTACGACCCTGCCGAGCAGCAGCCGGCCGCCGAGTCCGGTGAGGAGCCCGAGGCCGAGGACGGCGCCGGTCCGCCAGGCCACCGAGGTGACGGGGGCCGGGCCCAGCGCGTCGCGCAGCAGGTCGGAACTCCAGGAGAGGTAGATGAGCCGGCCGATCGGATGGGTCCACTCCGGCAGCCGGTCGAGGGGGGTGAACACCCCGCCGAGCAGCAGCACCGGATAGCTCAGCGAGTTCTGGAAGGTGCGGGCGGTGCGCGTCGCCACGAACAGGGCGGCCATCAGGGTGGCGGACCCGGCGGTGGCGACCGCGGTGGCGAGCAGGCCCACGAGGAAGACGAACGGGTGCGGTACGTCGGGGACGATGCCGAAGCCGAGGATCGCGACGGCGGCGACCTCCACCACCGTCAGCAGACTGATCGCCGTGGTCACCCAGACCCGGCTGAGCACCACCCGGGCGAAGCCGGCCGGCGCCGCGATCTGGAGTTCCAGGGTGCCGAGCCAGCGGTCGTTGTCGACGACCTCCCCGGAGATCAGCATCGCCATGCTCCACACACCCATCAGCACCGGTGCGAGCAGCCCGTAGGCGAGGAGGTCCGGCCGGTCGTTGTGCCGGATCAGCAGCAGGAACACGGCGGCGAGCAGGGGCGTGCGCACCAGGTCGATGAGGTAGTCGCGGTGGGTCAGCACCAGCCGGCCCTGGAAGCGCCCGGCCGCGGCGAGCAGACTCACCGGTTCACCACGCTGCGCTTCTCGTTGCGGTGGACGAGCCGGAGGTAGACCTCTTCGAGGCTGGGCAGCTCCGTGCGTACGTCGGTGACGCCCTCGGCGACCACGAAGGCCAGCACGGTGCCGACGGCCTCCTGGCTGTCGACGGAGACGACCGCCGTGCCGTCGTCGGCCGGGTCCACGCCGAGGACACCGGCGAGGGCGCGCACCCGGTCGAGCAGCCCGGCATCGGCGCGGATGCGGACGCGTTCCTGCCGTGACACCAGCCGCGCCAGGGTCTTCGGCGCCTCCGCCGCGATCACCCGGCCGTGGTTGATCATCGTGACGCGGTCGCAGAGCACTTCCGCCTCGGCCAGGTCGTGCGTGGCGATGAGGATGGTGCGGCCCTCCCCGGCGAGCCGCTGGATCAGTTCGCGCAACTGGCGGGCGGCCAGCGGGTCCAGGCCGTTGGTGGGCTCGTCGAGCAGCAGGACGCGCGGGTCCCCGATGATCCCCCGGGCCAGGTGCAGCCGCTGGCGCATGCCGACCGAGAAGGTCTCCACGCGGTCGTCGGCCCGTTCGGCCAGGCCGAGTTCATCGAGCAGCGCGTCGGTCCTGGCGAGGCCCTTCTTGGTGGACATGCCGTACAACGCGGCCCAGTAGCGCAGATTCTGGCGGGCCGTCAGACGGGGATAGAGCCCGCGTTCGCCGCCGAAGACGATGCCGAGCAGCGGCCGGATCCGCCGGTGCTCGGTCACCAGGTCGTGGCCGAGCACATACGCGCTTCCGGAGGTCGGCAGCAGCACCGTGGAGAGGATCTTCATCAGGGTGCTCTTGCCGGCCCCGTTCGGGCCGAGCAGTCCGTGCACCTCGCCCTGCTCCACCTCGATCGAGACGTCGTCCAGGGCGGTGACCGCCGGGCCGCGCCGCACGCGGTACTCCCGCCGCAGCCGGCGGGTGTCGACGGCCAGGTGCGCACCGCCCGGCCGAGTGCCGCTGTCGCGCATCACGCTCCCGTTCGCACGGACGAAGAGTGGTTGGTGCCGGGTGTGCCGGATGTACTGGAGGGGGCGGATGCCGGGCCGCCCGCCTCGTCGAGCCATTCCTGCCGGGCGGCACCCGACACCAGCAGGAAGGAACCCAGCGGGGTCCGCGCGACCAGATGGCGGCCGATGTCGTCGAGCCGCAGCCGCTCGACGGGCTCGGCGTCCAGCGATCCGTCCATGGGGGCGTCCGGATGTACGCCGTCGGGCGCGTCCGGAGTCGCATCGGCGGGTGCGTCCAGCGGCACCCCGAACAGCGGCACCCCCGCGGCGAGCAGCCGCCGTGCGCCCGGCCGGCGGTGTACGAGGTCGGAGGCGAGGGCGGCGAGGCGTCCGCCGCGGCCCTCGATGCCGGACTGCGCGGCGAAGGCCGCCGCGCGCACCGGGCTGCTCCAGCGCACGGCGGTGCGCGCCGACCGCAGCAGCCGTGCGCGTACGGCCGCCGCGCGGGTGTGCGGCAACACCACCGCGGGCCGCCAGCCGAGGCGGCCGATCCCGCGCATCGCCTCCCGCCACTCCGGCCACAGGCCCGCCTTGTCGAGGTCGTCGCGCACCTGCCGTACGCCCTGCTCGTCCAGGGCCCGCAGCAGCAGGACCAGGTCGAGCAGGTCACGGGAGCGGAAGGGGCGTTCCCACCGTTCCGCGACCAGGGCGACCGTGCTCGCGGCCAGCGGGGAACGCGGCGGGCGGGCGAGCTGCCGGGCCGGTCCGTGGACGTCCGTCACGATCTCGGCGGTGAACAGGCCGACGGCGTAGGGATCCTGGGACGGATCGGGCGTCGGCTTGCGGAACTCCGCGCCCAGGTGCGGGGAGACGGTGTCGCCGGGGCGGGCGGGCCCCACGGTGAAGGCCTCCAACTCCCAGCCGGTGGCGGCCAGATGGCGGGCGCAGGCCCACAGATCGGCATGGCGGGGGCAGATGACGTCGAGGTCGCCGGCCGAGCGGAGTATCCCCGGCGGATAGAGGGCGGCGATCGTCATTCCCTTGAGGAGGAAGGCGTCGGGCGCGTGTTCCTGGAGGCGTTCCCAGACCTGTTGGTAACGCTCGACGCGTTCCCGGGCCAGCCGCAGCTCGGCCGTCTGGTCGTCCGTGAGCTTCTCGCCGCCCGCGGCCCACAGGCTCAGCAGGGTGGCGGCGAGCTTGTGCCGGCCGCCGCGGGCCGTACGCAGCGCGGTGTCGCGGGCGGACCGGGGCCCGGCCTCCAGCAGGGCGAGAACCGTGTCGGCCGTGACCGCGGTTCCGGTCGTTACTTCAGTCAACGCCGACTCCGCCCCCGTGAGCGAGCTTTTGTTGTGGTCGAAGGGGTGACGCGAAGGGAAAAGGAGATGCAAAAGAGTCGCGAAGGCGAGCGACGGAAGACGCGATCAGGATCTCCGGAAAACCGGACACACCGATCCCGATCGCATCGACACCGGTCGCTTACTTGCCCGGCTTCGGGCGGACCGTAACCTTCTTGAAGGCGACGCTCATGGGACCCTCCTTGATGTGTTCGGTCTTGGAAGTTAGCCTCAGCGTATTGCCTCGATTGGTGCATGACAACGGTGCAACTCGCTTTGCATACAGCCCAGTTGGCGTGAATCGCCGTGAAAGTCCAGGGGCCGCGACCGAGCGGAGAGTCGGAGGATCATGGCCGTCCAGGAGTGGTTGCGGGCTCCCTTCACACACGATCCCGTACGGCGCCGAACCTATCCGGACGACGTCTACTTCCGCGAGATGGCGGCTCTGCTGGACGGGCGGGACGCGGACGAGACCGAGCGGACACTCGGCCGTACCACCTTCGTCATGTTCAAGCCCGACGCCGTCGTCGGACGCCGTATCGAGCCCGCCCTCGACCTGCTGGCCGGCCACGGTTTCGTGCCGCTCGGCGCGCTGGAGGTCCGGGTCGACGCGCGGGTCTGCCGTGAGCTGTGGCGCTACCAGATCAACGCCGCGCCGCTGGCCGTCATCCGGGCCGTGGACATGATCCTGGAGTCGGGGCCGGCCTGCCTCTTCGTCGCGCTGCGGGACACCCGCGGTCCGGAGCGGACGGGGATGACGGCGGCCGAACGGCTCAGCGAGCTGAAGGGATCGTCCAAGAACCGGGACACGGGCGGCGCTTCACTGCGCGGCGCGCTCGGCTGCGAGCTGATGTGCCTCAACTTCCTGCACGCGCCGGACGATCCCGCCGATCTGATCCGTGAGGTGGGCGTCCTGCTGTCCGGGCGGCGGCGGGACGAGGTGCTGGCGATGCTGGCGGGCGAGCCGTCCGCCGAGCGGACCGCCGGGGTGGTGGCCGCCGCACGCCGGCTCTGCGCCGCCCATCCGGCTCACTCCCTGGCCCCGGCACCCGGCTCGGAGCTGCCGCCGCTGCCGCCGGTGGCCGACTCCGCCGGGCTCCTCGCCAGGGTGGACGAGCTGGCCGGCGACGACGGCGGGCTCCCGCTGTGGGACCGCATAGTGATCGCCGCACATCTGGTCGACGGCCTCCCGTCCGAGGGGACGGCGCTGATAGGACCGCCTCCCGGTACGCGCCTCAACCACCCCCGGACCACCAGGTCCACGACGGCCGCGACGCCCGCGACAGCGTGACGCCACTGCCCGCCGCCCATCCCTCGCCCAGGACTCCGCCCGAAAGGCCCGATCCCCGATGGACGACTCCCCGATGGACGATTCCCTCATGGACGACGTCACGCTGCACGGCCCGGCGAGCTGGGAAGGGCCGGTGCGCCGGTACGGGCCGGTGGCCCGGGTCGCCGTGCTCTCCGACATCCACGCGAACATCCCCGCCTTCGACGCGGTGCTCGCCGAGCCGGACGTCGCCGCGGCCGACCTCGTCGTCCTCAACGGCGACCTGACGTGGGGCCCGCAGCCGCAGGAGACGTACGAGCGGATCGTCGCGCTGGGCGAGCGCGCCCTGTGCGTGCGGGGCAACGCCGACCGGTACGCCGCCGAGATCGGCACCGCCGCGCGGGTGGCCGACACGCCCCGCCAGTCGTGGATCGCGGACCGGCACTCGCCCGAGGCCATCGGCTTCCTCACCCGGGTGCCCTTCGGGGTCGTGGTCGAGATCGAAGGGCTCGGCCCGGTGCACTTCTGCCACGGCTCCCCGCGCAGCGACCATGAACTGGTCACGCCGGGCACGCCGGAGGAGCGGTTCGCGCGGCTGTCCGCGGCCCTCGACGCACGTGTCCTGGTCACCGGGCACTCGCACCTCCAGTTCGACCGCGTGGTGGCGGGCCTGCGCAGCGTCAACCCGGGAAGCGTCGGGCTGCCGTACCACTCCGGCGAACCGGGCACCGCGTACTGGGCTCTGCTGGGCCCCGACGTCCGTCTGAGGACCACGCGGTACGACGTCTCGGACGCCGTCGCCCGCGCCCACCGGGCGGCGGACCCGGACGCCGAGCGCTATGCCGGCACCCTGATGAGCCCGCCCGTCCCGGAGAAGATCGTGGAGGAAGCGGAATCCCTCATTTTCGTCAATTGACAGCCGCTGCCGCTTCCGCCGCGCGCGGCATTCATTGTTTCCATTCCATCAACTCACCGAAACACAGGGAGAGTTGGGGTGGAAATGCTGGACCGTCCGGTGTTGACAGGCCAACTCGCCATGTGTTGACCTGTTCACGCAAAAACTGAAAGTTGTTTGGCACTTTTCTCTCGCACCTTTCCGGCAAGCAGGAGGAATCCATGCAGACAGCTCCACTCGCCACCCCGAAGACCACCACCACGACGACACCCGCGCCGGTGATGCTGCTGCCGCGCCTGGTCGAGCGGATGATCACGGACCGTCAGGCCGTGCACATCGCCAAGTTCCGCACCACCTGCACCGACTGCGTGCCGAACTTCTGAGCACGGCGTCACGTGTCGGCGGACGTACGACAGCGTCCGCCGACCTGCGCGTGGTGCCCGAAGTCGTCGAACGGTGTCTGAGCACCGCGCCCCGCGGACTGTGCGTCCTGGCGGTCGACGGCCTGTCGTACGGCGTCGCGGAAGCGGCCCTCGCCCACGCCCGGACCCGCCCGCTGCGCTCCACGTTCCCCAGCACCTCGACCACCGCCTGGCTGACCGCCGTCACCGGCACCGATCCCTCCCGGCACGGTGCCCTCGGCATGGTCTACCGGGCGCCGGACGCCGACTGCGTCACCCACCTCATCACCGGGGAGACGTACGCCTTCGGTCCCTGCCCGCCGCCCAAGAACCCGTTGCTGCACGGTGGTCCGACCCTCTTCGACCGCGCCGTCGCCGCGGGCGGGGCCGCCTTCGTGGTCGGCGCCGAACTGGAGCGGCTGACCGGGGAGTGGGCCGCGGCGCTGCTGCACGGCGCCCGGGTCGTCCCGTCGTCGGCGGCCGAGCTGGACCCCGATCCCGTCGCGGTCGTCGAGCGGACGGTGCGCGAGGTCGAGGCCGTCCTCGGGGATCCCCACGACGTGCCACCCCTGGTGTGGGCCTACGTGAACCTCGACGACCACATCCACCTGGCCGGTTACGACGACCGCCTGCACGCGTCCCTGCGGCTCCTGGACATGGCGGCGAGCCGCTGGGCCGACGCCGGATGGAGCGTCCTCGCACACGCCGACCATGGCCAGGTCCCCGTCGCGCCGAAGGCCGAACTCCTCGACGCCTGGGCACGGTTGGACTCCCCCGCGCACTGCCGGATGCCCGGCGGCGGCGCGGGCCGCGTCCGCTGGATGTATCCGCTGCCGGGTCACGAACGGGAGCTCGCGGCCGCCCTGGGCGACGCACTCGGCGACCACGCGCTCGTCCTGACCCCCGACGACCTGGCCGAGCGGGGACTGCTCGCCGCGACACCCGTCGTCCGCGAACGCATCGGCGCGGTGGTCGCCCTCGCCACCTCCGCGGCCTTCCCCGTGCCCGACCCCACCGTCGCCTGGGAGCACGGATCCCTCAGCGACGACGAGATGTTCGTACCCCTCGCCGCCTGGAACGCACCGCTCGCCCAGGACTCGTAGTACCAGCACCCCCAGACGAAGACGCGTAGTACCCAGCACCCCCGGACGAATAGGAGAAACGGTGAGCACGGTCGTGTTCCGCAACAAGACCGGTGGTTCGGAGACCCTGTACGCGGCACCGGGCCAGAACCTCCTCGATGTGCTGCGCCTGCACGGCATCCCGGCCAACGCGGTGCTCGCGTACCGGAACGGGGCGGTGATCCCCGAATCGGCGGTCGTCGTCGAACCCGACGACGTCATCGAGGTCCGTCAGGTACGGCACTACGACCTCGACGTGCTGCGCAAGCCCAAGGAGCACGTCTACGCCGCGCCGGACCCCGTGTACTCCAAGTCCGTCCTGTTCGACCACGGCGGCACCCTGGAGCGCCGCACCGAGCAGCTCACCGCCGAGACCTTCGTGCAGTACGTCGAGGAGACCTTCGTCCAGAGCATCACCTCCGGCGGCACGATGCGCGCCGGGGACCGCGCCGTCATCGGTCTGTCGGGCGGCCGGGACAGCGTCGCCTACCTCAAGCTGCTCGAACGCACCCGGGGCCGCTGGCCCGAGATCGACATGACCGCCGTCACCATCACCGGGCTGCCCGACTGGGACGAGCCGGCGACCTTCCAGATCGCGCTGGACTCCTGCGCGGGTCTCGGCCTGGAGCACACGATCGTCACCGCAGACGACGTGGCCGACGTGTTCAAGCTGCGCGAGCCGTTCGTCGACGTGATGAACAAGGTCGTCGCCGGCGAGCACCGCAACATGAACATGGTGATCGGCCACCAGGTGCTGCGCCGCATGCTGGAGCGGGAGGCCGGGCGCGCCGGCGCCTCGGTCGTGGCGTTCGGCTTCAACGCCGACGACCTGGTGGCCAGCATGGTCACCTGGTTCACCACCGGCTACCGGATGGGCGGCATCCCGGTCCGCGAACTGGGCGATCTGCGGTACGTCTTCCCGCTCTACCGCATCACCAAGAAGGAACTGACCCTCTACCTCGAACTCGTCGCGCCGGAGCTCAGCCGGCAGGGCGCCCCGGGCCGGTTCACCACCGGCTCCGACGAACGCTCCATGGCCTACGCGATGGCCGACCACCTGTACGACCTCTGGCCGGGCATCGACTACTACCTGTTCAACGCCTTCGAGAACGTGCAGCGCAGTCTGCTGCCGGTGGTCGACGACCTGTGCCGGGTCTGCGGCGGCCGGTATCTCCTGATGGAGGGCGTGCCCAACCCGGCCGGACTGTGCGACGTGTGCGGCTTCCTCCACCGTCAGGAGGCGCTGCGGGCGGACGCCGTATGACCGATGACGATGACGTGAGGGGCGGCGGCGCGGGCCGCCCCTGGTACCAGGGCTTCTTCGGCGAGGAGTTCTGGGCCGTGGCGGCCCACGAGTACACCGCCGAGCGCACCGCGTCCGAAGCCGACTACCTGGCCGCCGTCCTCGACGCCTCGGCCCCGGGCCGCCGCGTCCTCGACCTGGGCTGCGGCACGGGGCGGCACGCGGTCGCGCTGGCCGGGCGCGGGTTCCGTGTCACCGGCGCCGACACGGGCGCGTGGGCCCTGCGGCAGGCCGCGGCGACGGCCGCCGCGGCCGGCGTGGAGGTGGAGTGGCTGCACCTCGACCTGTTGCGCGAACTCCCCTGGCCGGTGGGCGGGTTCGACGCGATCGTCTGCGTGCAGTCCTTCGGATGGGGCAGCGACGCCCAGCAGTTGCGGCTGCTCCGGGAGGCCCGCCGGGCACTCGTTCCCGGCGGGCTGCTGATCCTCGACCACTCCAACGTCCTGACGATCGCGGGCCATTACGTGCCCGAGGCCACCTTCGAGACCGAGGGGCTGCGGGCCGTCTTCCGCCGCGACTACCGGGTGGCCACCGGCCGCAGCGCCGGTTCGATCGAGGTCCGGCGCGGCGGCGGGGAGCCGGTGGTCATCCATGACGACGTACGGCTCTACCAGCCCGCCGAGGTACGGGACCTGCTGATCCGCGCCGGGTTCCAGGTCGAGCGCGCCGACGCCGACTTCACGGCCGGCCGGGAGGCCGCGCTCACGACCAGATACGTGCAGTTCGTGGCCCGCAACCCGGAGGGCGGGGACACCACCGCGATCACGGCGTGGGAACGGCCCGCCGCCGGGGGGCTTGTCGGATCTGCCGGATCGGGGGATGCGGCCGGCCCCGGGGATGTCGTGGACCTGCGCTGGTCGCCCGACGAGATCGACTTCGTACGGTCCTCGGTCGACCGTGCCTTCGAGGGGGTCACCGCCGACGCGGCGCGCGCCTACCACGTGACCGACCCCTACGCCGCCGCACAGGCCGCGCCGGTGCTGTCCGCGCACTTCGGCCTCGAACTCCCCCCGGACACGGTGACGGCCGGCACCGGAGCCACCGGTCTGCTGCACGCCTGCGCGGCACTGGCGCAGCCGGGCCCCGTGCTGCACCTGCGCGGCGGTCACCCCGACCTGCCGCGCTGGGCCGCGCGCCTGGGCACCGAGGCCGTCGCGACCCGGATCGAGGACCTGGCCGCCGACCTCGACCGGCACGCCCCCTCGGTCCTCGTGCTCGACCGCCCGACGATCACCGGGGACCTGTACGGCAGGGCGGCGCTGGACGAGATCGCCCGGGCCGCCCGCGCACACGGCACGACCGTGGTCCTCGACGAGGCGTACGCCGTGTACGCGGGGCCGGACGCCAGCTGCGTACCGGCGGTCGCCGAGCACGACAACCTGATCGTCGTGCGCAGCATGTCCAAGGGCTACTGCTGCGGCGGACTCCGGGTCGGCTTCGCGGTCGCCGCGCCCGCGCTGACCCGGCGGCTGCGGGAGGCCGCGCCACCGCTGGGCGCGAACGGCTACGGTCTGGCCGTCTCCCTCGGCCTGCTGGCGCAGGGCGACGTCTTCGCCGCGCTGCGGGCCAGGATCGCCGAGGTGAAGCCGGAGATGGCGGCGCTGCTGCGGGGGGCGGGGCTCGCGGTGACGGAGGGAGCCGCCTGTCTGCCCTGGGTGACCGCACCGGCGGACGACACGGCCGGGGCCTTGCTCGAGAAGCTCGGGCTGAGGGTCAAAGAGGTGGAGGGGCAGGGGTTTTGGGGCACGGGTGCGGGGCCGGGGGCCCATGGGGATGGGCTGTCGGGTGCGGGGGCTGCCGGTCGCGGGCCGTCCGGACCGGAGAGCGGTGGCAGGCTCTTCAAGATCGCTGTCCCGCTGTCGGACGCCCGGCTCACGGCCTTCCGCGCCGCCTTCGCCCAGGGCGGATAGCTTGAGCGGCCTCAGTGGTCCAAGTGGCCTCAACGGTCTGGTCGGTGACATCCACCAGGCCATCGACGCCGACGAAGCGATGCGCTGGGTCGCCCGGCTGGCCGAATGGGACCGGTATCAGGGTGCGGAGGGGATCGCCGAGGCGGCCGACTTCGTCGCGGGTGAGGCCGAACGCGTGGGGCTGGCCGACGTCGAGGTGCTGAGCTTCCCCACGGACGGCACGACCGCGTGGTGGACGTACACGGCGCCCTCCTCCTGGACACCGCGCGCCGCGCACCTGTCGCTCAACGGCCGCCCCCCGCTGGTCAGTTACCCGTCCCAGCCCTACGCCCTCGCGGCGAACTCGGCGGCCACGGACGGCGAGGTGCCGCTCGCGCTGTCGCGGGAACCGGGCTGGCCTCCGGGCGCGCTGGTCCTCGTCGGGTCGGCGGCCGGCCTCGGCCCCGGCCTGTTCGCCCGGATGCGGGCCGAGAAGGCGAGCGGGTTCTGTGTGACGACCCATCCCGACCGGCCCGGCCAGGCGGGGCGGGTCGAACTGCCCGGCGACAGCGCCCTGTTCGGCTTCAGCGTGTTCCCGGCCCAGCTGGACGAGCTGCTCCGCGCGCACCGGCGGGGCGATCGGGTCCGGGTGGTCGTCGACGTCGACACCGGACCCCGCCGGATGCCCGTGGTGGTCGCCCGCACCCCGTCGGGTTCGGCGGCGGAGGGCGACGCGTGTCTGCTCGGCGCCCACCTGTGCCATCCGGCTCCCGGGGCCAACGACAACGCCTCGGGTGTCGCGGCGGCACTGGCGGCCGGACGCGTGCTCGCGGGGCGGTCGCTGCGCCGTCCCGTCCGGTTCGTCTGGGCACCCGAGTTCGTGGGCCTGGCCGCCTACGTCCACCAGGCGGTCGAGGAGGGCACCCGGCCGCTGCCCGCGATGGCGGTCAACCTCGACATGGTGGGCGAGGACCAGCGCCGCTGCGGGGGTCCGCTGATCGTCGAGTACGGCCCGGAGTACCTCCCGCACTACGCCAACGCCCTGGTCGAAGCCTGCGTACGGGCCCTGCCGCCCGCCGCGCGCTCCTACAGCGGTGCCGTCGGCTGCGACACCTGGGCCTGGCGTACGACACCGTTCGTCGGCGCCTCCGACCACGCGATCCTCGCCGACCGGGCGATCGGCGTCCCCGCCGTACAACTGGGGCACTGGCCCGACCGGTTCAACCACTCCGGTGCTGACACGCTCGACAAGGTCGATCCGTGGGAGCTGCGCAGGTCCGCCGCGATCGCGGCGTCCGCGGCCGCCGTCGCGGCGACGGCCGGGGGACGGGACGCCGACCGCCTCGCCCAGCTCCTGACCCGCTGGACGGCCCGCCGGATGACCGCCTGCCTGCCGTCCGCCGACGGGCCGTCCCCCGACGGGCCGGGCGGGGACCGGTCGGCCGTCGCCCGGCTGACGCGGCGCTGGCACTACGGCCGGGACGCCCTGCGCACCCTGCGCCCGCTCGGCGCGAGCCCGCGCGTGCTCGACCGGCAGGCGGAGCTCCTCGCCGGACTGCACCGCACGCTGTCGGCCGCCTGGGACGACGGTCTCGCGGCGCACCGGCCGCCGGCGCCGCGCGGTCCGGGCCTGCGCCGGGCCTGGCCCGGACCCTTCAACCTCCGGGCGCTGATGGGAGCCATGGCGGAGAAGGACCGCCAGTGGTTCCTGGAGGAGCTGACCGTGGACCGGGGCCGCTGCTACGCCGCCGCGATGGCCCTCGCGCAGAGCATCGACGGCACCGCCGACGCGGCGGCCGTCATCCGCACCGCCGAGCTGGACTCCGGGATCCGGCCGGCCACACCGGACTTCGGGGAGCGTTTCCTGGCGGCGATGACCGGGGCGGGCTGGGCCGACGAGGTCGCGGCGGACGTGGCCGAGCCGGACGGGCAGCCGCCGGTAACCGGGACGCACGAAGAAAGCGAAGAAAGAGGGGTCACGGCATGAGCACGAGCGGGCCGCGGGTCACCGTCGCCGAATCCATCGACGACCTCGACACCGCCCAGTGGCAGCGGGTGGCCGCCTCGGCCGCCGCCCCCGTCCACTACACCCCGGAGTATCTGCGGGCCTACCAGGACAACCCGCTCAGCCCGTACGCCGCCGTCCGCTATCTGACGGCCGTCGACGCCGGGCGGACCGTCGCCGTGCTGCCGTGCTATCTCGACAAGCAGGGCGACCCGTACGGCTTCCTGCGCGCCGTCGGCATCCCGGAGGCGGACGGCCCGGCGCTGCTCGGGCACAACTGGTACTGCTACGACACCCGGATCCCCGTGCTCGCCACGGACGCGGAGCACCGCGACCGGGTGCTCGCGGCGATGCTGGACGCCCTGGTGGAGCTGGGGGCCCGCGACGGCGCGCGGGCCACGGGTCTCGTCAGCGTCGCGGAGGGCGATCCGCTGCTCGCCGTGGCCCGCGGCAAGGGGTGGCGGGTGGCCCCGATCGTCACCCGCTTCCAACTCCCGCTCCAGGGCGTGACGACGTACGACGACTATCTCGCGAGGCTGGGCGCGAGGACCCGTCGCAACATCCGCCAGTACCTGCGCCGCGCGGCCGACGCCGGTGTCACGACGTCCGTCGAGGCCCCCCGGCCGGAGTTCCTGCGCACGGTCTGCGACCTCACCCGCCGCACGGCCGCCAAGTACGGCAGCGCGGACATGTATCCCGAGAGCGCCTTCATCGACTTCGTCATGGCCCTCGGCGACCGCGCCCGTGTCGTGCGCGTCGACCTGGGCGAGCGGACGCCGGCGGCCGCGGTGGTCCTGCTGGACGACCAGCGCCTGCACATGTGGGTGGGCGGCACCACTGACGCCACCGTCCAGGGCTTCAGCCCCAACTACCTCATGTGGGCCACGGAGATCCGCGCCGCCATCGAGGCGGGCAAGCAGTGGGTGGAGGGCGGCCGGAGCAACCGCCCGATGAAGGAACGCCACGGTATGAGACCGCTGCCGCTGTACGCGTGTGTCGCCCCCGGCTGACGAACGAGCCCTTTGACCAGGGGCACAGTCCGCACAGGGTCCACGCATGGCCCGCGCATGGCCCGCGCCACAGTGTCCGCAACCCGCGCCGACTATGGTGTCGATGCGCACGATGCGAATCGAACGCGCGGGGGAGCACCGAGCAGGGGCACCAAGAACGTCGGCAAGGGGCGCGCAGTGTCGGACGAGGGGCGGCTGATCGCCGGCCGCTACCGGTTGATCGACCGGATCGGCCGCGGTGGCATGGGCACCGTGTGGCGCGCCGAGGACGAGGTCCTGAGCCGTCAGATCGCCCTGAAGCGGCTGCACGTCCAGCCGCACCTCACCGACGACGAGCTCGCCACCCTCTACGAACGCACCTGCCGCGAGGCGCGCAGCGCCGCCCGTATCGCCCACCCCAACGTGGTCGTCGTGCACGACGTCGTGGACGACGGGGGGCTGCCCTGCATCGTCATGGAGTACGTCCCCTCGACCACCCTCGGCGCGCTGCTCAAGGGCGGTGAGGTGCTGGCGCCCGCCGAGGCCGCGCGCGTCGGCCTCGGCATGATCGCCGCGCTGCGCGCCGCGCACGCCGCCGGGGTGCTGCACCGCGACGTCAAGCCCGGCAACGTACTGCTGGGCGCCGACGGCCGTGTCGTGCTCACCGACTTCGGCATCGCGATGACGAGCGGCACCTCCACGCTGACGAAGACCGGCGAGATCGTCGGGTCGATCGACTACATCTCGCCCGAGCGGATGAAGGGCCGCAACTCCGGCCCCGCCGCGGACCTCTGGGCGCTCGGCGCGACCCTGTACCAGTCGGTCGAGGGACGGCCCCCGTTCCGCAAGGACACGGCGGTGGAGACGGCGTACGCCATCGTCGTCGACCCGCTCGCCCCCATGAAGCGGGCCGGTTCCCTCGAACCCCTCATCGAGATGCTGCTGGCCAAGGACCCGGCGGAGCGGCCGTCGATGGAGGAGGCGGAGCGGGCGCTGCGGGTCGTGGCGTCGGAGGCTCCGACGCAGTCCCACGCCCAGTCCCCGTCGCAGCCGGACCGACAGTCGAAGCGGCAGCCGAAGCCTCGGCCCGCGCCGACGCGGTCCCTGCCCGCGCAGCCGTCCGCTCCGGCCCCCTCCGACAACGTTGGCGGCGGCCGCCGCAAGCGGCGCGTCCTCGTGCCGGGCCTGATCGCCGTGACGGTGGCGGGCGCGGCCGTGGCGGGCGGTCTGTACGTGGTGTCGCACCGGGACAGCGACACGGGCACGCACGCCGCCTCGGCGTCGTCGACACCCACGTCCACGTCCACGTCCGCGCCCGTCCCCGAGGGCTTCCACCTGGTCACGGACAAGACGCTCGGCGTCTCCTATCCCGTCCCGGACGGCTGGAAGCGCACCAAGGCGACCTCCGAACAGGTCAAGTACATCGACGAGACCGGCCTGGCGGAACTCACGATCGGCACGGTGGACCCCGCGGGCCCGAACCCCGAGTCGCACTTCAAGAACATCGAGGCGAACACCAAGCTCAACTACCCCGACGGGCGGTACCGAAAGATCCGTATGGAGCGGACCACGTTCCAGGACAAGGCCGCGGCGGTGTGGGAGTTCACCTTCAAGGGGAGGGTCCGCGTGTTCCGCGCCATCGACTTCGGCTTCGGGCAGGAGGGCGCCCGGGAGTACGACATCTACCTGTCGGCACCGGAAGCCCAATGGGACACGTACCGCCCCGTCTTCGACAAGGCCAAGGCGGGCTTCACCGTCGACTGACGTCCGCGTACGTACATCGTGTGGACGTACGTCTTCCCGCCGAGGCCGTCTTCCCGCCGAGGCCGTCAGCCGCCCGACGCCGCCGACGCCGGCCCCACGTGCCGCACCCTGATGTGCTTCTTGCCGAAGGCCTTGGCGATGACGGGCCTGGCCTTCGCGGGGTCGTCGACGCCCACGAACACGAAGCCCCGGACGTCCGGGCCGACTTCGCGCAGCTCGAACGTGCCGTCCCAGCGGTTCATGTCCGCGCTGATCCGGTCGGACAGGGCGGTGAGGTCCTTCTCGTTGATGTCGGTGTCGTGCAGCCGCACGGTCACCCCCTTCTCGGCGGCGCCGCAGACGTCCGCGTCGAACGCCTCGGAGGGGATGCGGTACACGTCCGTGGCCTGGTGGGCCTGGTCGACCGACAGGCCGGTGTAGACGGTCCGGTAGTGCTTCTCGGCCCGCTTCTCCACGTACGCCATCACCCGGTACAGCGGGGTGCCGTCCGGGTCCCCGTGCTTCGGCCCGGGCAGGCTGCCCACCGGCTGCTTTCCGACGCACACGGTCGGGGCCTTGGGCTTGGCCGGGTGCGCGGGCTTACTGGATCGCGTGTGGACGTCCGCGACGTTCTGGCCGCCGGTCTCGGTGCCGCACCCCTGAAGTGCGACGAGCGCGACGGCGCCCGCGATGGTGGCGACCGTGGCTGCCTTGCTTCGTCCGCGCATGGTGTCCCTCCCCGTTGGGCCGATCGGTACATCGGTACTGGGACGCGGATAGGGGCACATGCGTTCATGCCGGCGGGTAGGCAACCCCGAAGAGGCCGCGCCCCTCTTACCCACCAGCCGAACGCACACCGGTTACACACCAGTCGAACGAACCCGGGTACGACGCACGACGCACCGAGAGGACTGTCTGTTGGCCCGTCCGCTGTCCCGCCGCAGGTTCATGGTCTACACGCTGGCGGCGTCCACCCTGACCGTCGCGGCGCCGCTCGGCTGCGACGGATCGTCGGCGGAGGGCGTCGAGCCCACCGCGGCGGGCGTCCCCACACCGTCCGACGTCCTGGTGACCGGCGCCGACGAGGAGATGCTGGTCCTGGAGGTCACCGCGGCAAACAAGGTGGTCGTACGGCTGCCCCGCGTCGAGGTCGGCCAGGGCATCACGACCGCCGTCGCCATGATGATCGCCGAGGAACTGGACGCCCGGCTCGCCGACGTCGACATCCCGCTCGCCGAGGCCCGGACCAAGGGCAACCAGTACACCGGCGGCTCGAACTCGGTCAGTTCGCTGTACGGGCCCGCCCGCGAGCTGGCCGCCACCGCGCGCGCCAAGCTGGTGACGGCGGCCTCCAGACGGTGGCACCTCCCGCCCCGCCTGCTGCGCACCCGGGACACGATGGTGGTGGCGCCCGACGGGCGTACGGCCACCTTCGGGTCGCTGACCGAGGCCGCCGCCCGGATCCGCCACCCGGCCATTGCCGCCAAGCCCAAGCCGGCCTCCAAGCACCGGGTGATCGGGCAGCCGACGACCCGTATCGACGCGCGGGACATCGTCACGGGCCGGGCGAAGTACGCCGGGGACGTGTCGGCGGCCGGGGCGAAGCCGACCGTGGTGGCGCGGCCACCGACGCTCGGCGGGAAGGTCGTCTCGGTCGACGACCGGGCGGCCCGTGCCCTGCCGGGCGTCCACGCGGTCGTCAGGATCGCCGGTGGTGTCGCCGTGGTGGCGGAGACCTTCCACCACGCCTTCAAGGCCAGGGACGCCCTGCACATCACCTGGGCCCCGGGCCCGCTCGCCGCCCTGTCGGACTCCGCCATCCGGTCCCGGCTGCGGGCCGCCGTCCCGCCCCTCGGGACCCCGCTGCTCGGTACGACACAGGTGACGGGCGAGTTCGAGTTCGCCTTCGTCAGCCACGCCCCGATGGAGGTGCTGACCGCGGTGGCCGACGTACGCGCCGACCGCGCCGAGATCTGGTTCTCCTCCCAGACGCCGATGGACGCGCGCGACAGCATCGCCTCGGCGGTCGGCCTCGACGCGTCGAAGGTCCGGGTCCATGTCATGCGCGGCGGCGGCTCGTTCGGACGGCGACTCAACTACGAGGCCGCGATCGAGGCGGCCCGGATCTCCAAGGCCGCCCACCGGCCGGTCAAGCTGATGTGGAGCCGCAACGACGACATCCGGCACGGCAGGATGCGCCCGGCCAGCCACCACCGGATCCGGGCCAGCCACGCCGGCGGCAGGGTGGTGGCCTTCACCCACATGACGGCTTCGGTGAACGAGGCCTACGACGACTCCGGCGCCACCGTTCAGGGCGCGGTGGCGGGCGGACCGCTCCCCAGCGACAGCGGCCTGTACAACTTCGGGCGCGTTACCGGGGACTCGGGCGGGGTGGAGCTGGCGATGCCGCTGGGCGCCTGGCGTTCGGTGGACTCCGGGACGACGCGGACCGCGGAGGAGATCGTCGTCGACGAGATCGCGCGGAGCCTGGGCAAGGACCCGGTCGCGTTCCGCCGTACGACCCTGATGAGCAAGACCGTCAAGGCCGTACTCGACAAGGTCGCGACCGCCGGGAACTGGGGCCGGACCATGCCGGCCGGCCAGGCCCAGGGCGTGGCCGTCCACGAGGAGTACGGCTCCTGTGTGGCCGCTCTGGCCGAGATCGACGCCTCCGACCCGAAGAACCCCCGGGTGACCCGGGTGGTGATGGCGGCCGACGTCGGAACGGCCGTCAACCCGCGCGGCCTGGAGGCCCAGCTGATGGGCACCGCCGTCGACGGCATCTCCACCGTGCTCCAGGCCGGCCTCCACATCGACCGGGGCGCCGTCCGCGAGGGCAGCTTCGCCGACTTCCACTGGGCCCGCCAGCGGCACGCCCCGCTGCACTTCGAGGCGCACATCCTGCCGTCGCGGCGGGACCCCGGCGGGGCGGGCGAACTCGGCGTCCCGGCCGCGGCGGGCGCCGTGGCCAACGCCTACGCCCGCGCGACGGGCACCCGCCCCCGCCGCTTCCCCCTCAACTTCTGACCCATCCCTGAGACCTGCCGACCCCCTCCTGATCCTCTTCTCCCCCCTCCTGACCCCCTTCCGACCCCCTTCTGAGACGGACCTGGACTGCCGATGCCCTCCTACTCCTTCGTCGTCAACGGGAAGCCGGTCACCGTCGAAGCACCGGCCGACATGCCGCTGCTGTGGGTCCTGCGCGACCTGCTCGACGTCACGGGACCCAAGTACGGCTGCGGTGTCGGCGTCTGCCGTGCCTGCACCAGCCATCTCGACGGCGCGGAGGTCCAGCCCTGCGTCGTGCCGGTCGCGGACTGCGCGGGCCGCAAGGTCACCACCATCGAAGGCCTGGCCGACGGCGACACACTCCACCCGGTCCAGCAGGCCTGGCTGGACTGCGACGTCTCCCAGTGCGGCTTCTGCCAGCCCGGGCAGATCATGGCCGCGGCGGCGCTGCTCAAGAAGACGTCCAGCCCGACGGATGCC
The DNA here is from genome assembly GCF_036347135.1 of Streptomyces sp. NBC_00775. Classification (NCBI taxonomy): domain Bacteria; kingdom Bacillati; phylum Actinomycetota; class Actinomycetes; order Kitasatosporales; family Streptomycetaceae; genus Streptomyces; species Streptomyces sp. NBC_00775. Next base: position 5,265,594 of record NZ_CP108938.1, on the reverse strand, counting down.
GACATCGACCGCATCGAGAACGTCTGCCGCTGCGGCACCTACTCCCGGATCCGCGAGGCGATCAAGAAGGCCGCCGCCCAGGACTGACGGGCGGCTGTCCGGCACCGCTCGGCGCGGTGTGCGGGTCCTCGGCCTTGTCGAGGAGGACCAGCGCGGCGTACTCGGGGGTGCCGGGTTCGGCGTAGTACGCGACGAGGCGGTGGCCGGACGTGCCGTCCAGCTGCATGCTCTGGTAGCCGAGGGTGAGGTCACCCACCGCGGGGTGGTGGAAGGTCTTGTGGCCGTGGGAGTGCCCCTGGACGTCGTAGCGCTCCCACAGGCGGGCGAAGTCCGGGCTCTTGAGCAGGAGCTCGTCGACGAGGTGGGCGAGGTCGGGGGCGTCCGGATCGGTGCCGGCCAGCGTGCGCAGCCGGGCGACGCAGCCGCGGATCTGGTTCTCCCAGTCGTCGAACAGCTCGCGGGCCGCGGGGTGCAGGAAGACGTACCGCACGATGTTGCGCTGCCGCACCGGCCAGTCCGCCAGGCCGGCCATCAGATGCAGCCCGCCGGGGTTGGTGGCGACCAGCTCCAGGGTGCGGCTGACCACGTGTGCGGGGTAGGGCCGCATGCCCTCCAGCAGCAGCCCGACGCCGGAATGCACGGAGCGGCTCGGGGCGGACGGCGCCTCCGACGTGCCGCGCGCGGCGCACGCGGCGAGGTCCCGCAGATGATCGCGCTCGCCGTCCTCCAACAGCAGGGCGACGGCGAGGGCGTCGACGACGGAGGGGCTGGGGTGGGTCTCCTTGCCGCGTTCCAGGCGTGTGTAGTAGTCGATGCTGACCCCGGCGAGCGTGGCCAGCTCCTCCCGGCGCAGCCCCGGCGTGCGGCGCAGCCCGACGCCCTCCGGAAGACCGACCTCGGCGGGCGTCACCCGGGCCCGGCGGGCGCGCAGAAACCGCCCCAGCTCGGTGCCCCCGCCCCCGCCACCGCCGCGCTGCTCACGTGCCATGCGATCCAGTGTGGCAGCCCTGTGACCTGCGGGACAGCAACGTGGGGGGCCCTGTCACACCCCCGAACACGACTTCTCGGGCACTGGGTGGCGCTTGCGGGGAACCCCCGGCGCTTGACCATCCGTTGACCAACGAACGGAACTCGTACGCGAGGTGCGGTGGAGCCCGCCGGTCAGGTGAGCCAGGTGAGCCGGGCAAGTCGGGTGAGCCAGGCGGGCTCGGTGAGCGTCAAGTGGCCTTTATGGGCAGCGAGTTCGCGGAAGTCCGCTTGCCCTGTCGTGCGGAGTACGGTGGGGAGCAACCGGGGCCGTGGTCCCAGACAGGAGCGCCTTCATGGCCGCCGTCCGTCAGCCCCCGCCCTCCCCGCTCGTGGCCCGACTGCGGCTGGCGCCGCACAGCCTCGTGCCGCGGCGCATCGACGGGGCATGGTGGCCCCGAACCCGCGATCTGCTCTCCGAAATCCCCTTGCTCATAGGCGCGTTGCCCAGCGGCTGGGGGCAGATCACCGGCGTCACCGTGCACACGGCGATGTGGTCGGCGTCGCCGGGGCGGATGCTGGTGGCCAACCACGTCGTACGACTGCGCAGGGAATCCGGATCCCGGGACCGCCACACCATCTGTCTGCTCAGCCCGGACCACGGGAGATGGGACCTGCTGGTCGTGCCCCCCGAGGTGGCCGCGGCCGACGCCGTGCCCTTGATGGCGGCCGCGGCGGCCGGCAGCCGCTGGCCACACCCGTAGGCGCCGACCGCCCGCACGGCCCGTGCCGCGGCCACTGTCAGGGCGGGCGGGTCATCCTGCCGGCAGCACCACGGTGGTCGGCGATCCCGCCGCGGTGGCCGGGCTTCCCGCGGCGGAGAGGGCGGACAGCACGTCCAGCAGCGGGCCGAGCTCGCCGCAACCGATCACCGGCTCGATCTACGGCCCACTGCCTCCACCCACACCTCGCTATACCGTCGCTGACCAGCACCTTTCGTCCGACAGTCGTGGCTGTCCCTGCCGTGGTGGCATGCGGCTGTCAGGGAAGGCGACGGGTCAGCTGGAGAAGTACAGGTACTTCCAGGGCCCGTACGTCGTCGTGTTCACGGTGTCGCCGGACGAGCTGTTGACGTAGGTCGACCGAATGCGCGCCTTGATGCCGGACTGCCCCGGCGCGTCCAGGGACACGGCCGACTTCCCGTCGGTGCCGAGCGCGAAGTACTGCGGGTCGTCGGAGTGCCAGCTGCCGCCCGAGTAGACCTGGAGGTCGAAGCGCTGCTTGCGGCCCTTGTAGTAGGTCATCGTGGTGGTGAGCAGCGGGTCGGTGCTCTTGTGGAACCAGTAGTAGTTCGTCGAGCCGATCATCGCCGTCTTGTAGTGCTTGGAGACGGCGGTGGAGATCTTGACCCTGGCGTACCCCGTGGACTTCACCGTCTTGGGCGCGTAGCGGGCGTCTCCCTTGAAGACGGCGGTGACGTCGGTGTCCCGCGTCATGTCCACCGTCACGGAGATGTTGCCGCTGGAGTCGACCGTGCCGGACTTCAGGAGCGTGTTGGGCTTGTCGGCGCCGTACGGGTTCGCCCAGAGCTCGACCGTGCGGTTCTTGTACGTCGAGCCGAGGTGCGCGGTGAAGGAGACGTCGGCGCTGTAGTCGTAGACCTTGCCGTTGTTGTTCAGGGTCAGCGTCGGCGCCGTACGGGAGACCGCGACCTTGTCGGAGGCGCTGACCGAGGTGTGCTCGGCGTCGCCCGCGTAGGAGACCCTGTAGGTGACCGTGCCGCCGGCCGGCGGGGTGTCGGTGAAGCTGTAGGAGCCGTCCGCCTTGACCGTGACGGGCGCGAGCGCCTTGCCGCTCGGGCTCTCCAGGTCGGTGCGGGTGACGTTCAGCGAGGTGCCGCTGGGCAGCGCGACCGTCGCCGACAGGTTCCCGGTGACGGTGAGCTGCTGGGCGCGTGTGGCGGTGGACGGCGCGTTCACCGTCAGGGTCGGGTTGTTCAGCGTCGGGTCGCTGAGCGCCTTGAGGGTGTAGCCGCCGGTCGTCGCCACGAGCGCGAAGAGCCGGGAGTTGTCCGGGGCCCACCGCAGGGTGGTCGGAGCGGTGGTCGCGCCGGTGTCGTAGGTGCGGACCGGCAGCGTCGCGTTCGGCTGGTAGACCGCCACCGTGTCGCCGTTGGACTGGGCGACCAGCCCGTTCGCGGCGATGTCGGCGCGCTGCCCGTCGGGGTAGGCGCCGTGGGCGGTGAACTTCCCGTCCGCGTAGGCGGCCCGCTCCTTGCCGTTGACCAGCACCTGCGAGGCGCCCGGCACGAGGTCGATGTCGCTGATGCCGCTGTTCAGCGAGTAGTCGCCGTTGTACCAGGCGTCCAGCTGAGGTGTGCCGCCGGAGACGTCGAGGACGGCCATCGAGTCCGTGGACAGACCGGTCTCGCCGACGGCCAGCAGGCCGGGCGAGGACGGGTCGGTGTCCAGGAGCGCCTGGCCCCAGACCCGGTTGGAGAACTGGCCGAGCTGCACCGCGCTGTCCGAGCCCGCCGGTTGCACCGTCGGATCGACCGACCCCAGGTTGCCGTCCCACTGGTCGCCGTAGCTGAACCACACCTTGCCGCCGGCGAAGGCGACATGGCGCGGGCCGTAGGTGGTGGCGACGGTGTAGCGGGCCAGGACGTCGAGGGTGGCGGCGTCGAGGGCCACGATCTCGTGGCTGCCCGACGCGGCCGCGTACAGGGTGGCGCCGTCGTCGGACAGCGCCAGATCGGTGACGTCGGTGATGCCGCTCACCGAGTCGACCAGGGTGCCGTCGTAGTCGGTGGCCAGGATCTTCCCGGCCTCGGCGTCGCCCACGAACACCCGCTTGAGGGCGCCGTCCGCGACGATGCCGCCGGGTGCGAGGACGGTGGCGGAGTCGGCGGAGGCGGATCCGGCCGCGACGACGCTCAGTACCGCCGAGCTGAAGAGGACCGCGAGCGCCGTCGCGGTCGAGATGCTGCGCGTACGCACAGTGTTGCTACCCCCACAAGGAGACCGGTGAATACCGGGAGTTGAGAGCGCCGCGCAGCGCCCGGACGTGACCGCGGAGATGGAGATGGAGATGGAGATGCGGTGACGCGCGGGGCGCGGCTGCTATGGGAGAAAGCCTATGACATGCCTGTGACAGGTGTGAAAGGTGTTTCCCATGGGTCTCCCATGGGCTTCCCAAGGGGAGCGAGCGGGGTCACCAGCCGGTGAACAGCAGGTGATTGAGGGTCAACGCGAGGATGGCCTGCGCCGCGAGCCACGCGCGCGGCCGGGGCAGGAACGCGCACGCCGAAAGCAGCCACATGGCGAACGGCAGCCAGATCCGTTCCGTCTCCGCCTTGCTCATGCCCGAGAGGTCGGCGGCGAGGAGGGCGAGCAGGGCGGCGAACACCAGCAGCGCCAGGCGGGGTTCGGCCGCGAGGACACCGGGGGTACGGAAGCCACCGCGGACGCCTGTGCGTACGGGGGCCGAGCCCGCCCGGCGCAGGCCCGCCACCGTCGCCGGGCCCACGATCAGGACCGTACAGGCGAGGTTGGCCCACACCCAGTAGCCGTACGGCCGGACACCGCCCGCCCCTTCGTAGTAGCGGGTGACCAGCAGCCGGTACGCCTCCCACCAGTCGAAGCCGAGGAGTGTGAACACCAGCGGTACGACGGCGAGTCCGGCGAGGACGTACGGAAGTGGGCGCAGCCGCCGGGAGCCGAGCAGCACAGCGGCCGCGGCGACCACCGCGAACAGTGTCAGCCCGTACGAGAGATACGCGGTGAGGCCGAAGAGCAGCCCTGAGGCGAGGCCGGCCGGCCGGGGCCGGTGTCCCGTGACCGCGAGGGCGAGGAACGCGACGGCCCAGGCGGCGACCGCGGCGAAGTAGCCGTCCGCGGAGGTGCCCATCCACACGGCGGCCGGGGCGAGGACGAGGAAGGGGGCGGCGCGGCGGGCGAGAGCCTCACCGGACAGCGTCCGTACGGTGACGAGGACCGCGACCGCCGCCGTCGCCCCGACGGTGATGCACCAGACGCCCGCCCATGCTCCGCCGCCCAGCCCGATCCGGTCGAGGAGGACGAAGGTGAGGGTGGCGGCGGGCGGATGTCCGGCGACGTGCGCGGGCCAGTGGTCGGGGGAGTGGATCAGGATGTGGTGGGTGAAGTCCCGCAGGGCGGCGGGGATGTCGTGGAAGCGGTTCACGGGGTGGATGACCTGGAGATACTCGTACTCGGTCGTCAGCCGCCGGGCGATCCCGCGCTGCCAGCCGTCCACCAGCGCGAGCGAGAACGTCCACGCCATGGCGGTGCCCCAGACGGCGGACAGCAGCGCGCGCCACGGCAGCCTGGCGGCGAGGAGCGGCCCGTACGCGACGACGGCGACGGCCACCACGAGCGCGGCCGGGGTGCCGGGACCGGCATGCGGCTCCCAGTGGGCGTACAGCGGTGGCCAGCCGACGTGCAGCGTGCCGTCACGGTGCTCGATCGCGGTGCCGGCCAGGACGGCGGCCGTGACGAGCAGGGCGGCGGCCAGCACGGCGGCCAGATCGCGCAGAAGGTCGCGGTTCACACCGGCACGCTAGGCCGCGCAACGCCCGTCGCAGCGGCCGACGGTGTGGACGTCAGGGTTTCGTCATGGTTCACGGACCCGTTCGGGGGGTGTCCCCGTCCTACGGTCGGGTCATGCCACGGTCTCCTTCCTCCCCCGCGTTCTGGCGCAGCCCGTTGCGCGGCCCCTGGTTCACCTCCGTGCTCGGCATCGTGCTGCTCGGCGGGATCACGGTGCTGTTCCTGACGGGTCTCGTGTCGTACGCCGCCTACAACCCGAACCTGTCGCCGGTGAACGACATGACCCCGGACAAGGGCCTGCTCGGCTTCTACCTCTTCTCCTGGCCGACCGATCCGCCCTGGCTGTACCGCCTCACGCAGGGCATCCACGTCACCCTCGGCATCACCCTGATCCCCGTACTGCTGGCCAAGCTGTGGTCGGTCGTGCCGAAGCTGTTCACGCTGCCGCCCGCCCGGTCGCTCGCCCACGCGCTGGAGCGGATCTCGCTGCTCCTGCTGGTCGGCGGCGCGCTGTTCGAGTTCGTCACGGGCGTGCTGAACGTCCAGCTCGACTACATCTTCCCCGGCTCCTTCTATCCGCTGCACTTCTACGGCGCCTGGGTGTTCATCGCCGCGTTCGTGGCGCACGCGGTGCTGCGCGTGCCGATGGCCGTACGCAATCTGCGCCATCTGAGGGACGAGGATCTGACGGACGGGGAACGGGAGTTGGTGTCACCGGACCCCGCCCCGCCCACCGTCTCGCGGCGCGGTGCCCTCGGCTTCGTCGGCGGCGGCTCGCTGCTCCTGTTCGCCACGACGGCGGGCCACAGCTTCGACGCGCCGATCAGGGAGACGGCCGTGCTGGCCCCGCACGGAGGCCCCGAACCGGGCTCCGGCCCCGCCGGATTCCAGATCAACAAGACGGCCGCCTCGCGTGGGATCAGCGCGACGGAGACGAGCGCGGAGGCATGGCGGCTGGTGGTGGAGGGAGGCGGTCGGACGGTCCGGCTGAGCCGCGCAGATCTGCTGCAACTCCCCCTGTACAGCGCCGCGTTGCCCATCGCCTGCGTGGAGGGCTGGTCGACCTCCGACCAGTGGTGGCGGGGGGTGCGGCTGCGGGACCTGGCGGCACTCGTCGGGTACGAGGGGGACGAAGAGGACACAGCGCCCGACGTACTGGTGGAGTCGCTCCAGCGGCACGGAGCGTTCCGCCGGGCCGCCCTGCGCTACAACCAGGTGCGCGACCCGCGCTCCCTCCTCGCCCTGTTCGTCAACGGCGAGGATCTGACCCCCGACCACGGCTACCCGGCGCGGATCATCGTTCCCGCGGCTCCCGGCGTGCTCAACACCAAATGGGTGGCCCGGATGACGTTCGGAGACCTGTGATGCGACTGATGCCACTGATGCGACGACCATTTGGGAAGCCCGCTCTGGGCAGTCCGTTCCAGATCCTGCTGCTCGTCTGCTCGTTCGCGCTCGCCGGGTACGCGGGGGTGCGGCTGCTCGCGGACGACTGGTTCGGGGTGGCGCTGTGGTTCGTGGGCCTGGCGGTGCTGCACGACCTGGTGCTGGTGCCGTTGTACGCGGGAGCGGACCGGGCCGTCACGCGGGGGCTGGACGCGGTCGGCCGCCGGGAGTGGACGGTCTACGTCCGGGTCCCGGCGGCGCTCTCCGCTCTCCTGCTGCTGATCTGGTTCCCGCTGATCAGCGGGCAGATGGCGGACCACTACCGGTCCGTCACCGGCCTCTCCGGGGACGGGTTCCTGGCCCGCTGGCTGCTGATCACGGCGGTCCTGTTCGGGGGTTCGGCGGCGCTTCTCCTGCTGCGGTCGCGCCGGTCGCTCCGGTTGCGCAGGGCGACGAAGGAGCGGCCGCCGGCCGCCCACTGACCGTCCGGGCGCCAGCCCGCGCGCTCCGCGTACCGCAGCAGGGCCGGGCTGCCGAGGCGGGCCCACGGGAAGGCCGGCCCGACGGCGCTCCGGGGATCGGCGGCCCGGACGATTCGCACGCTGACGCGTTCGTCGACGTCGACGTCCATGTCCGGGAGAGTCTCGGCGATCAACAGCCCGCCGGTGGCGAGGAGTTGGGACATCCGCCGCAGGAGGGCGGCCGGGTCACCGCCGATACCGACGTTGCCGTCGAGGAGGAGGGCGGTGCCCCAGCGGCCTTCCCCGGGGAGCGGCTCGAACACGGAGCGCCGCAGCGCCTGCCCGCCGAACCGCACGGTATGCGCGACGGCGGCTTCACTGACATCGATCCCGAGCGCGGTCCGCCCCCGGACCGCCAGCTCGGCGACAAGCCGCCCCGGCCCGCACCCCACATCGAGCACGGCCCCCTCACAACGCCCCAGCACCGCCAGATCCACCGCATCGGCCCGCGCGCACCAGCGCTCCACCTCCAGGGGCAGCAGCCAGCCGTCGGCCCGCCGGAGGAAGAGCGGTCCCCGGCCGGCGACCAGGGCGTCGGAGTAGGGATCCGCGGACCAAGGGGCGCCCACCAGCCCGTCGGGAGCGCCCACCAGTCTGTCGGGCGCGCCTACGAGCCCGTCCGGAGCGCCCACCAGCCCGTCCGGCGTTTGAGGACGAGGCCGTTCAGGCCGATCGGGGGTCCAGGGGGCGGAGCCCCTTGGCGGGGTCGAAGGGGCGGAGCCCCTGGGGATGGGACGGGTAGGGGCGGCGGGGGCGCTGCATCCATCAGCGGCTCCGCCGCGGGCCCGCTCGTCAGCGGCACGGGGCACACCGGGTGCCGTACTCACCGGTGGCTCACCGCCCGCACACGGGCGAGCTCGGCGGCGAACCGGCCGCCGCGCGGCGCGATCGCGGCGACGGCCTCCGCGTCGACGGCAGTGTCGACGTCCCGGAGGCAGGGAAGATCGCGCACGCGCAACCCGGCGGCGACCAGCCGCTCCCGCTGAACGGCCCCCGTCGCCGGCGTCGACATCGGCACGCCCCGCAACAGCGCGGGATCGGGATCGGCGAGCCCCAGCGCCCAGAAGCCGCCGTCCTCGGCCGGACCGAAGTACGCCTCGCAGTCCGCGAAGTCCACGGTGAGGAGCCGAGGCGTCACCTGCGGTGTGTCCATGCCGATCAGCAACGCGGGCCCGTCGCAGCCCGCGAAGGCGTCGGCCAGCCGCTCGTCGAGCCCTCCCGCACACTGCGGTACGACGTCGAAGCCGGGCGGCAGCCAGGGGCCCACCGCTCCGTCGAGCACGAGGACGCGGCGCCGCGCGGGCGTCGCCGCCACCGTGCGCAGGGTGTCCACGAGGGCCGCCTCGGCGAGCAGCGCGGCTTCCCGGGGCGTGAACGGCGGGGTGAGCCGGGTCTTCACCCGCCCCGGCAGCGGTTCCTTGGCGATGACGAGGAGAGTCGTCACTGTGCGGTTCCTCCCTGGGAAGGGGTGTGAGACGGCGGATGGGGAGGGGCGAGGGTGCCGGGGCCGGGAGCGGGCGGTTCGGCGAGCACGCGGCGCATGTCCCGTACCGCCTGCCAGGTGCCGTGCCAGGTGCCGGTGACCTTGGAGGCGCCGGTGCGCGGCAGATACGGCACGTCGTGCTCGGTGACGCGCCAGCCGGCGTCGGCGGCGCGGACGACCATCTGGAGCGGGTAGCCGCTGCGGCGGTCGGTGAGCCCGAGGCCGAGCAGCGGCTCGCGGCGGGCGGCCCGCAGCGGGCCGAGGTCGTGCAGGCGCAGGCCGGTCCGGCGCCGCAGCATCCGGGCCAGCGCGAGGTTGCCGGCCCGGGCGTGCGCGGGCCAGGCGCCCCGTCCCTGCGGGCGCCGCCGCCCGAGGACGAGGTCGGCCCGGCCGCCCCGCACCTCGCGGACGAAGGGCACGAGCCGGGACGGGTCCAGCGAGGCGTCGCAGTCGCAGAAGCACACGATGTCCGCGGTGGCGGCCAGCAGCCCGGCGTGGCAGGCGGCGCCGAACCCGCGCCGCGGCTCACTGACGACGGTCGCGCCGAGCCCGCGGGCCACGTCCGCCGAGCCGTCCGTGGAGCCGTTGTCCACGACCAGCGCGCGCCAGCCGGGCGGGATACGGGCGAGCACCCAGGGCAGGGCCTCGGCCTCGTTCAGACAGGGGAGGACCACGTCGACTTCCGGGACTTCCGGGGGTGGTGCGGGGAAGGTCGTCACGGCTTTCACCCTACGAACACGAAAGGGAGATATCGGACTTCAGGTCCTTACGAAACACGGACGTCGCGCCGGGAGCACGGCACGCGGCCGAGGCCGGTGGGAGGCTGGATTCATGCAGCAGCCGTACGAATCCGCAGGTGCCGGACCTCACGCATCCCCAGGTGCCGGGCCCGCCCCGACCCCGACCCCGACCCCGACCCCGAGCGGGAACGGGCGGGCGACGCGCGGGCACGGGGAGACGGCGCGCGTCCTCGTCGTGGACGACGACCCCACCGTCGCCGAGGTCGTCTCCGGCTACCTCGACCGCGCCGGGTACGTCGTGGACCGCGCCGCGGACGGCCCCGCCGCGCTCGCCCGGGCCACCGCGCACTGGCCGGACCTGGTGGTGCTGGACCTGATGCTGCCCGGGATGGACGGCCTTGAGGTGTGCCGCAGGCTGCGCGGCCGGGGGCCCGTGCCGGTCATCATGCTCACCGCGCGCGGCGACGAGGACGACCGGATCCTGGGCCTGGAGGTGGGCGCCGACGACTACGTCACGAAGCCGTTCAGCCCCCGCGAACTGGTGCTGCGCGTGGAGTCCGTACTGCGCCGGACCCGCCCCGTCACCGTCGCGCACCCCCTGCACACGGCCGGCCTCACCATCGACCCGGCGGCCCGCCGCGCGACCAAGAACGGTACGGAACTCGCCCTCACCGTCCGCGAGTTCGACCTCCTCGCCTTCTTCCTCCGCCATCCAGGCCGGGCGTACGGCCGCGAGGACCTGATGCGCGAGGTGTGGGGCTGGGACTTCGGCGACCTGTCGACGGTCACGGTCCATGTACGCCGACTGCGGGGCAAGGTCGAGGACGACCCGGCGCGCCCCCGCCTGATCCAGACGGTGTGGGGGGTGGGCTACCGCTTCGACGCCACGGCGGGATCCCGGGACGAATCGCTGAACGAATCGTTGAACGAATCCCCGGACGAATCGCCGGAGGGATCGCCGGACGAATCGCCGGAGGGATCGCCGGAGGGATCGCTGGAGGGATCGCTGGAGGGATCGCTGGACGGATCCCCGGACGCAGCCTCCGAAGGCCCCCCGGACGCCGCCCCCGACGGAGAGACCCGGTCACGGCCATGAACGACGTACTCCTCATGGCCCTGTTCGCCTTCCTCGGCGCCGCCGCGGCGGGGCTGCTCGGCGCGGGCGTGCTGCGGCTGATCCGGCGGCGCTCGCTGACCGCCTCGCTCGCCGTGGTCGCCGCCGTGGCCGTCACCGCGATGCTCGCGGGGACGCTGGCCGTGGCGTGGGCGATGTTCCTGTCCTCGCACGACCTGACCGTCGTCACGACCGTCGTCGCCATGGCGGCCGTCGTCTCCCTGGCCACGGCGCTGCTCCTCGGCCGTTGGGTGGTGGCCCGCAGCAGGGCGCTCACCCTTGCCGCCCGCTCCTTCGGCGACGGCGGCGACTTCGCGGCCCCCGACGGTCCGGCCACCGCCGAACTCGCCGCGCTGAGCCGGGAGTTGCAGGCCACCAGCGCGAAGCTCGCCGAGTCCCGCGACCGCGAACGCGCCCTGGAGACCTCGCGCCGCGAACTCGTCGCCTGGATCTCGCACGACCTGCGGACCCCGCTCGCCGGGCTGCGCGCGATGTCGGAAGCGCTGGAGGACGGTGTGGCCGCCGACCCGGACCGCTACCTCCGGCAGATCCGCACCGAGGTCGAACGGCTCAACGACATGGTCGGCGACCTCTTCGAACTCTCCCGCATTCACGCCGGATCACTCGCCCTGTCCCCCTCCCGCATCTCCGTCTACGACCTCGTCGGCGACGCCCTCGCGGGCGCGGACCCGCTCGCCCGCGAACACGGCGTACGGCTGGTCGGCGACCGCGTCGAACAGGTGCCGGTCGAGGTGGACGGCAAGGAGATGAGCCGCGTCCTGGGCAACCTCCTCGTCAACGCCATCCGCCGGACACCGGCCGACGGTACGGTCGCGGTCGCCGCCGAGCGGTCGGACGCGGGCGTCGTCCTGTCCGTGACCGACGGCTGCGGCGGCATCCCGGAGGAAGACCTCCCGCGCGTCTTCGACACCGGCTGGCGCGGCACCCATGCCCGCACCCCACCCGCCGGAGCGGGCCTCGGCCTCGCCATCGTCCGCGGCATCGTCGAGGCCCACCAGGGCCACGCCGCCGTCCACAACGTCCCTGGCGGCTGCCGCTTCGAGGTCACGCTGCCCATGGCGGAGGCGTAGCGCCCCTGGCGACCTGGGGTGTCTTCCGCCCCCGCCGCCCCTACCCGTCCCATCCTTCTGGGGCTCCGCCCCAGACCCCGTGGGCCGGTTCTTTGGCTGCGGGTGGGTGGGGGCCGGCCCAAAAGATTGCGCAGTTCCCCGCGCCCCTAAAAGACCCCGGGGCGGGCGGGGGATCGCGGGGCGAAGCCCCGCGCCTTCAGGGGCGCGGGGAACTGCGCGAGCAACCCCCACCGCCCCGCACCCGACGAACCACCCCTTTAAGGGGCGCGGGGAACTGCGCAATCTTTTAGCGGGGGTCTGGGGGCGCAGCCCCCAGGTACGGGATGGGACGGGTAGGGGCGGCGGGGGCGAAAAACTCACCCGTCACGAAGCCGCGCCGCCGCGAACTCCCGCATCCCCTCCACGAACCCGACCTCGGCCTTCCACCCCAACTCGACCCGCAACCGAGACGAGTCGGCGGTGATGTGGCGTACGTCCCCCAGCCGGTACTCCCCGGTCACGACGGGCCCGGGTCCGCCATACGCGGCGGCCAGCGCCCGCGCCATCTCACCGACGGTGTGCGGCTCCCCGCTCCCGGTGTTGTAGGCGGTGAGGGCCCCGGCACGCGAACCCGCCTCCAGGGCGGTGACATTGGCCGCCGCCACATCCCGTACGTGCACGAAGTCCCGTCGCTGCCCGCCGTCCTCGAAGACACGCGGAGCCTCGCCCCGGGCGAGCGCGGACCGGAAGAAGGAGGCGACCCCCGCGTACGGGGTGTCGCGCGGCATCCCCGGTCCGTACACGTTGTGGTAGCGCAGCGACACCGCCGAGCCGCCCGTCGACCGGGCCCACGCCGCCGCCAGATGCTCCTGGGCCAGTTTGGTCGTCGCGTACACGTTCCGGGGATCGACCGGAGCGCCCTCGCCCACCAGGCCAGGGGTCAGCTCCGCACCGCACCGCGGACACCGGGGCTCGAACCGCCCCGCGTCCAGATCGGCGACGGTCCGGGGCCCGGGCCGTACCGCACCGTGCCGCTCGCACGCGTAGGCGCCCTCGCCGTACACGACCATCGACCCGGCGAGCACCAGCCGCCGCACCCCCGCGTCCGCCATCGCGGAGAGCAGCACCGCCGTACCGAGGTCGTTGCGCGAGACATACTCGACCGCGTCGCCGAACCCTGTCCCCAGCCCCACCATCGCCGCCTGATGACACACGGCGTCCACGCCCGGGAGGGCGCCCGCGACCGCCTCGGCATCCCGTACGTCCAGACCGTCGCGCAGGTCGAACACGACCGCCTCGTGCCCCCGCGCGGTCAGCGCACGGGCGATCTGGGACCCGATGAACCCGGCACCGCCGGTGACCAGTACTCGCATACGCCGAACGCTAGGACCGCGACCCCACCGCCCGGCAGCACCGCGCCCTTCACGTCACGGGTCCGTAAGACCTGGAGCCCGTGTCACGCCGCAGCCGGTTCCGCGTACGCCCGTCCCCAGGCCGCCGACGCCCTCTCGGCAGCGGCCCACGTCTCCTGAACCCGCGCCGGGCTCAGCGCCGGGCTCAGCGCGGGGCTCAGCGTCGGGCTCGGCGCCGGCACCGAGGTCCGGCTCCGGCCGCCGGCGAAGACGAACAGGCGCAGCAGAAGGAACCGTCCGATTCCGGCGAGCCCGGAGGCGCTGAGGTAGACGATCTGCTCCGTGAGCATCCCGGGCGACGACTGCACCATGTGCAGGATGAGCACCGCGACGGACGTCACGGCGTACGCGGCCACGGCCGATCCCGCGGACTGCCAGTGCCGGCGCCATCCCGCGCGCCGCCCGGTCCCGAAGGTGAAGCGGGCGTGCAGCTCCGTGCACAGGATGGTGGACGCGGCGGTGATCAGGGCGTTCGCCAGCACCCAGGGCATCACCCCGCCGAGCAGCGCCACGGCACCGCTGGAGAGGACACCCACGCCGCCACCGCACAGCACGAACCGGGCGAAGGAGGCGAGCGGCTTCATGGGGGTTCCTCTCGGGCGGGGGCGGGGGTGGCGAACGGGATCGGTCGGGTGCAACGGTGAGATGCATTTGCTTAACTCACTCAACTATAACAGCTTGCTTAACTTAGGCAAGCATATTGCGGAAGCGGCCTGTCCACGGAGATCACGCAGAGCTAGTGCATCCTGCTGACCTGGAGCTTCGCCCAGCGTTACGGCATTTCAGCTCCCGGAGGCGACAGCGGAAAGCGGGCGACGATGCGGGCGCCCCGCGGATGGGGCTCGACGGTGAGGGTGCCGTGGTGGTGGGTCGCGATGTCGCGGGCGATGGCCAGGCCGAGGCCGGCTCCGCCGAGGTCGCGGCTGCGGGCGTCGTCGAGGCGGGTGAAGCGTTCGAAGACGCGGTCGCGGTCGGCGTCGGGGATGCCGGGGCCGTCGTCGGTCACCTCCAGTACGGCTGTGCCGGTGGCCGCGTCGGTGTGCAGCGCCAGCTCGATGTGCTCGTCCGCGTGCCGTTGGGCGTTGTCCAGCAGGTTGGTGAGGAGCCGGGTGAGCCGGCCGTGGTTGCCCTCGACCGTGATGCCGGGCTCCAGCCTCATGCCGACCGGGATCCGGTCGCCGTGGCGTGCGGCGAGGGCCGTACGGCAGAGGTCGGCCAGGTCCAGCGGCCCGCTTTCGACGGGCTCGGCCGCGTCCAGACGGGCCAGGAGCAGCAGATCGGCGGCAAGGTCCTGGAGCCGCACGGTGTCCTCCAGCACCTCGCTGACCAGGTCCGGCCACAGTGCCGGGTCCGGATGGGCGAGGGCGACCTCCAGCTGCGTACGCAGGACGGTGATCGGGCTGCGCAGTTCGTGCGAGGCGTCGGCGATGAACCGGCGCTGGCGGACGACCGCGTCCTCCAGGCGGTCGAGGGTGGCGTTCATGGTGCGGGCGAGGCGGGCGACCTCGTCCTGGGCGTCCGGGACCGGGACCCGGCGGTGCAGTGCGTGCCCGGTGATCTCGGCGACCTCGGACCGGATGGCCTCCACCGGACGCAGCGCCCGGCCCGTCACCCACCAGGTGACCAGCGCGACGGTGGCCAGCAGCAGCGGCGTGCCGATGCCCAGCGCGACCTCGGTGATCCCGTCCGCCTGGTCCGCGTCCCGCAGCGAGGTGCCCGCGTACACGGTGACCTTGCCGGTGGGGGTCTGCGCGGTGACGGCGACGATCCGCTGGCGGTGCTCGTCGTGGAACGGTTTGCCGGACCAGGTGGCGCGCAGCTCGCCGTCGTGCGGGCGGAGGTGGCCGATGGCCGGGCGCCCGGTGAGGTTCTGGCTGGCGGCCACCACACGCCCCTCGGCGTCGACGACCTGGATGAAGTCGGCGCCGTGGGCGAGGGGCAGCAGGTCCGGGAGCTTGCCCTGAGTGGCCAGCCGGCCCACGGTGTCCGCCTGCTGGGTGGCGGCGTCGTTGGCGCTGCGCTGGAGGTTGGAGTGCAGAATGCCGAGCAGCGCGAAGGAGGCCGCGGCCAGCGCGATGGCGACGACCGCGGTCGCGCCGAGCGTCGCCCGGGCCCGGACCGACCCCGGCCACAGGCGTCGCGCGAGTCGCACGGAAGTGGTGCGGGGGCTCCGGATCGCGGCCAGGATCTCGCCGGGGCGCGGAAGGAAGCCGGGCCGCGGAAGGAATCGGTATCGGTCTCGGCCTCGGTCTCCGTCCAGGCCCCGGTCTCGGTCTCCGTCCAGGCCCCGGTCTCGGTCTCCGTCTGGGCCCAGGCCTCGGTATCGCCTAGCCACCGTCGGCCGCCAGCCGGTATCCGGCGCCTCGGACGGTCTCCAGGGCCGAGCGGCCGAACAGGGTGTCGATCTTGCGGCGTACGGCGCTGACGTGGACCTCGACGAGATTGAGGTCCGCCTCGAAGGCGGAGTCCCAGACGTGCTGGAGGATCTCGCGCTTCGCCACCACCTCGCCGGCGCGCCGGGCGAGATACTCCAGGATGGCGAACTCCCGTGTGGTGAGGCGTACTTCGCTGCCACCGCGGGTGCACGTACGGCGGGCCGGGTCGATCACGAGATCGCCCAGTTCGAGTGTCGGAGGAAGCCGGTGGCCGGTACGGCGGTGGAGTGCCCGGAGCCGGGCGACCAGGACGACGTACGAGAACGGCTTGGACAGGAAGTCGTCGGCACCGGTGTCCAGCGCCTCGGCCTCGTCGTACTCGCCGTCCTTGGCGGTGAGCATCAGGATCGGCGTCTCGCTGCCCGCCGCGCGCAGCCTGGCGCAGACCCGGTAGCCGTTGAGTCCGGGCAGCATGATGTCGAGCACGATCACGTCGTAGTCGTGCTCCAGGGCGAGCCACAGCCCCTGGTTCCCGTCGTGGGCGACATCGACGGAGAAGCCCTCGGCCGTCAGCCCCCGCTGCAGGGCGGCGGCCAGCCGCTTCTCGTCCTCGACCACCAGTACGCGCACGCCGTACAGCGTCGCACGCCGCCCGGCGGCTCCCTGAAGACAGCTTCAGCTGCCTTCAGCCTGGCTTCAGCAACGGCACTCCAAGCTGACCGCAGCCGCCGGCACCGGGCCGGCCTCGCGATCAGGAGCCCGAGCATGTCCCAGCCCGTCCCGCCGGAGCAGCCCGAGTCCAAGTCGGCCAAGTCGGCCAAGCCGTTCCGCGAGCGCCTCCCGCGCCTGCCGCAACTGAGGCGAAGCCGCAAGGTGGCGCTCGGCGTCGCGGTCGTCCTGCTGGGCGGAGCCGCGGCCGGCGCCGTCGCGATCGCCGACCACGACCACGGCGACAAGAACGACCGCGGCCACATCGCGGCGGACCGCGACCAGAAGGGCGGCGGCAACGGCGAGCACCGCGGCCGCGGCGAGGGCCGAGGCGAGGACGCGGGCAGGAACGACGAGTCCAAGGCGAACCGGAACGACAAGAACAGCCAGAGCAACGACAACAACGACGAGAGCAGCCAGAGCGGTCAGGGCAGTCTCGCGCCCGCGCCCCTGCCGGCGGTGTCGGCGGCCAAGGCGATCGAGGCGGCCGGCAAGGCGGTCCCCGGTGGCAAGCCGGACGCCCTGCGTGTGGTGGCGCAGCAGGGCGGTGGAAGCGCCTGGGAGGTCGAGGTGCTGGGCACCGACGGCGTCCGGCACCTGGTGACCCTCGACGGTGCGACCGGCGCGGTGACCGGCAACACCGTCGTGTCCACCACCCCGACCGCCTGACGCCGAGGAGTGCGGGCGAGCGTTACTCGGCGCCGAAGGCCGTCCGCAGGGCAGTGACGGCCTGACTGATCGCGGCCTCGGCGGCCTGGGTCTCGCGCAGGGCGTTGAGCATCACGAAGTCGTGGATGATGCCCTGGTAGCGGACCGCGGTGACCGGCACGCCGGCCGCGCGGAGCTTGTTGGCGTACGCCTCGCCCTCGTCGCGCAGGACGTCGGCCTCGGTGCGGAGGACGAGCGTTCCGTCGCCCTGCGCCTCACCGAAGCCGGCGCCCAGCTCCGGGAGAAGGCACGCACCGTCCCCCTCGCCATCGGTGACGCCACCCCCAGTTCTTCGAAGCGGTGGGCGTCCAGCAGGGTTTCGGGCATCCGCAGGACGTACGCCGTGCCCTGAGCGGGCAGTTCGACGCGAACATCTCGGCCTCCGCACCGGCGGCTCATGGTCCCGCAGCGTGGCCGTCAACTGGTCCACCGGCACTGGGTGGTTGGGCCTGAGCAGCAGAGCGGCGAGGAGGTTGCGCCGGTTGGCGGGACCGAGTGGCAGTGCGCCGATCTCGGTGGCGCCGCGCGGCGGGGACCGGCCCCTCTTGGAGCCATAGGAGTACGGTGAAGGGAGCGAGGACCTTTCGTATGCCGGCGTTCAGACCGGTCTCGGCCTTGCGGCTCCACGACACCGGGTGCTGCACGCTCGGAGGCAGGTTCCGCCTTATGACCGCCGAAGCCACTCCGCTGTCCGGGCGTGCCGAGGTCCGCATCGTCTCCGCGTCCCCGGAAGTGGCACGACAGGTCGCCGATGTGCTCCGCCGGTTCTTCGCCTGTGACGAGGGCCGCAGCTATCCGGCGGGCCCCGAGGGCATGGGCACGCGCCTGCACCTGACCCTGGATCCCTCGTACTCCGCGCGCCCCCTCCACAGGACCTGGATCGAGACCAGCAGACGGCCCACCGACCGTACGCATCCGCGTGAGGCCGTCTGACCGTCCCTCCGCAGTACGCCACCCGTCATCCGTACAGGGGCAGCCCGTGACCCCGGCCGCGCCATCCGCACCGAGGTCAAGGAGTCCCCCTCATGTCGTCCATGACGCCCAGTTCCACCACGTCCGAGGCCGAACGCCCTTCAGTGGTCGTACCGTCGAGCGCTGCCCAGCCGTCCCTCGGATACGACGGAGTGGGGCCGTTCCCCGTCGATGAACCGGCGGCCCCGCGCGGCAGCGGCGGGCGGCTCTACGTGACCGTGACGGCGGTGATCGTCGTCGCCCCCTTCCTGGCGCTCGGCCTGGCCGGCTGGCTGCTGTGGGGGAGTCTCATCCACCCCGCCGACATCCTGCTCGCCCTCGTCCTCTACACGGTCACCGGCCTCGGCGTCACCGTCGGCTTCCACCGCGGGCTCACCCACGGCGGCTACCGCGCGATCCGTCCCGTACGCGTCGCACTGGCGGTGGCCGGGTCGATGAGCTTCCAGGGCGACGTCATCGGCTGGGTCGCCACCCACCGCCGCCACCATGCCTTCACCGACCGGCCCGGCGACCCGCACTCCCCGTACCGCTACGGCACGCACCTGCGCGGCCAGTTGCGCGGGCTGCTGCACGCGCACGTCGGCTGGCTCTTCCGCAACGACCCGACGCCCGCCCAGCGTTACGCCCCCGACCTGCTCGCCGACCGCGACATCCGTGCCGTCTCCCGCGCCTTCCCGGCACTGTGCGCCCTCACGCTCGTGCTGCCGTTCGCGGCGGGCTGGGCCATCGGCGGTACGTGGCAGCGCGCCCTGACCGCCCTGCTGTGGGCGGGAGTTGTGCGCATCGCGCTGCTCCACCATGTGACGTGGAGCGTGAACTCGCTGTGCCACATGATCGGTGAGCGCCCCTTCCACACCCGGCGGTACGACCGTGCCACCAACCTGTGGCCGCTGGCTCTGCTCTCCTTCGGCGAGAGCTGGCACAACCTCCACCACGCCGACCCCACCAGCGCCCGGCACGGCGTCGACCGCGGTCAGCTCGACCCCTCCGCCGCCGTCATCCGTCTCCTCGAACGCCTCGGCTGGGTGTCCGACGTGCGCTGGCCGACGCCGGACCGGGTCGCCGCCCGCCGCGTCTGAGCCCGGGCCGGCCCCTTCGCTTTCCCTCGCACTCTCCGTACGGCAGTCCACAGGAGACCGCATGACCACCGCACTGCAGCCCTCGCTCCCCTCGCATCCCCTCCTCCGCCTGCGTCTCGCACCCCGTGGCGGCCTGCCGCACCCTATCGACGGTGCGTGGTGGCCCCACTCGTACGACCTGCTCGCGGAACTCCCGCGGCTGCTCGCCGGACTGCCGAGGGCCTGGGGTCACATCAGCAGCGTCACGGTCAACGGGGCGACGTGGGCCGCGACACCCGGCCGGATGCTCGTCTTCAACCAGGTCGTGCGCCTGAGCAGGTCCACCGCCGCGTCCGCCCCGCACACGGTCTGCCTGCTCGCCCCCAGCCGGGGCAGGTGGGACCTGCTGGTCGTACCGCCCGGCACCCCGCGGAGCACCGCCGAGCCGCTCATGGCCGCCGCGGCGGGAGGCGACACCTGACCGGGTGCCGATGTACGGAGGCCCTGGGCCCTGTCTCCCGTCACATTCGGGCCGGCCCGGGGTGCTTCCGCTCGCTCGACAGGCTGCGGTGCGACTCGTTCGACGGGCTTGCGTACGAGGAGAGAGTGATGCGCTCCGCGTGCCGCGCGTCGAGCCGGTGGATCACTCGGGCTGCCGCGACGGCCAGGATCAGCAGAGCACTGAAGGCCATGCCGGTGACCATGGCTCACACCCCCGCGAGCACGAGGGCTTGTTCCGCCTCCAGGAGCGCGCTCGCGGTCGCCCGGGGGCCGGAACTCTCGCTCGCGACGGCCATCAGCCGGGCGGCCGCCGGGGCGCCGGTCTCCGGCGGGATCACCAGCAGGTCCCAGCGCCCGGCGGTGTAGGACAGCAGCAGGATCTCGTTCGGGTCAAGCTCCCGCGCGAACCAACCGACCTTCACCACATGTCCGTTGACCGCCAGCCTGGGCGGTATGGCCGGCCAGTGCTGAGGGTTGACGGCGATCCGGGTGATCCGTCCCCACAGGGGATCCAGTACATCGGCCAGAGCGGAGAGTTCGTGTGCCAGGTCCCGGGAGCGGGGCCACCAGGCGCCGTCCAGGAGTCCGCGGGGCGTACTCGCGGGCTTCAGCGCGAGGCGAGCGGTCGGAGCCCTGAAGGGCACGATCCGCAGTGGGGGATGGTCGGTGGTCGCGGACATCGCGCGAACCTGTCTCCCGGCCACGCCCGCCGGCTGCGGCCCGGTGTCGTCACTCGCCGAGAACGACACAGGCATGGCTGCCGGTGTGCGAAATACCCTCGATGGCTCCACGCTACTCTCCCGCCCTGCCGAACGGACCCTGGCGAGGCGCCGATTCGAAGGATGGGGGCGGTCGCCGGCGCCACGGTTCGTTCGGTCGTCCGAGGAGTACGCTCCAAGTACCGAGGATATTTCGCGCACCGGCTGCCACGCTCGTGTCGTTTTCGGCGATTCAATACGCCGGGCCGGTTGCCGTCGGCCCGGGGCAGGGTCCGCGTCATGACTGCGACCATCTCCCTCCCGCCGCCCCTCGAAGACCGGCCGCCCTCCTCTTCCCCCTCCTCTTCCCCTTCCTCTTCCCCTTCCTCCTCCCCTTCGTCTCCCGCTTCCTCCGCTCTCCGCCTGTCGCTGGCTCCCGCCGGTTCCGCACCGGCTCTCCTGGACGGCGCCTGGTGGCCGCGGTCCCGCGATCTCGGGGCGGAACTCCCCGCACTGACGGCGGTGCTCGATCCGTTGTGGGGGCGGATCACCAGGGTCACCGTGAATCCCGTCCACTGGCCGGTCGTCCCGCGCAAGGTGCCCGTCGCCGGGCATGTGGTGAAGGTGGGCTGGTTCCGGGCCGAGCAGGACCCGCACGAGCTGATGCTGCTCTCGTACCACGTGGGCCGCTGGAACCTGCTGGTGGTCCCGCCGCAGACGCCTCCGGCCTCGGCCGCCTGGCTGATGGCCGCCGCGAGCGACCCACTGGGCACGTCGACCGCGAGCCGGTTGATGGCGGAGGCCGCGCGTCTGCGGACGGTGGCGGAGACCGACCTGGCCGTGGAGGAGGTCTGGGCCTCCGAAGGAGGACATGAGGCCCGCGAGCCGGCCGCCGCGGCTCCGCGGCGGACGCGGGGGAGGTGAGGACCATGGAGACCGTCCTGGCCGTGGTCCTGCCCCTGGTGATGATCGCTCTCGGCGTGCTCCTCATCCACCTGCTCAACGCGCAGCACAGTGAACGCATCGCCGCCTTCCACTACGACCGCTCCCGGACACCCGCGCAGGGACCGGCGCCGTCGGTTCCGTGGAAGGCGGGCGGCCCGGCCGGACCGAGCGGCACCGATGACCGTCGTGATCACCGCGACGGCGGCCGCGGGCGGTTCAGGCCCCGGCGCCGGACCCGGAAGGGAGCGGGCTGAGTCCTTGCTGTCCCGGCGGTTCCGAGCCAAAGTCCCAAAGCGTCCAGGACATTGCCATGGGGTCATACCCCTGGCGTGTCTGATCCTGTCGAGGGGGCGACGGGGGCGACGGGGGTGACGGGGGCGACAGCCGGCAACCAGCCCTGCTGCACGGCGCGAACGCCGGCCTCGAAACGGCTACGCGCGTTGAGCCGCTCCATGAGCCCGGTGGCTATGCGCCGGGCGGTGCGGTGGGAGACGCCCAGGCGCTTGGCGATCGCTTCGTCGGTGTGCCCCTCGGCGAGCAGCCGCAGGGTGGTGGCCTCGGAGCCGGTGAGCCCCTGAGGGTCGCGTGGAACCGCGTTCCCGAAGGGCTCGGCGGTGGCCCAGGTGGTCTCGAAGAGCGCGCAGAGCGCGGTGAGGGTGCCGTCGCCGGTGAGCAGGACCGCGCCGGCCGCCGTGTCGTCGCTGCGGGTGGGGATGACGGCTGTGGCCCGGTCGACGATGATCATCCGGATGGGCAGGGTCGGCACCGTACGCACCTGTCCGCCCTGCGCGGCGAGCCAGTCGACGTACTCCGCGGTGTGCGGACTGTTGCGGACACTGTCGAGGTAGATGGTGCGCAACCGCACGCCGCGGCCCAGCAGTTGCTCATTCAGAGGCCGCGCGGCCTCGATGCTCCCCCGGGTGTGCTCGCCGTCCGGGGCGAAGGTCATCACCTCGGTGCGCACCTCGCGGGTGAGGGTGGTCAGCCGGTCCCTGATCTGGTCGAGGCCGGTGAGCTGCTCGACTCCGGGGCTGGGGGCGGACCGTGAGTCGGCGTATTCGGCGATGAGCTGCGCGGCGGCGGCGCGGGATTCCTCGATGCGCTGCTGATGGGCGGCGAGTTCCGCCTGCTGACGGGCGAGCAGGAGTTCCATGCCGACGTCCGGGCTGACCGCCTGGAGTCCGCGGCCCAGCTCGTGCGAAGGCCGCAGCAGGGCGAGTTCGCTGAGCTGGTCCAGAGCACGGCGGCCGGTCACTTCGGCGATACCCAGCCGTCCGCAAAGAGCCGTCAGCCCGTCATCGGGATGCGCCAGCATCGCCCGGTAAACGGCTTCGGCATCCGCGTCCAGGCCGAGCAAAGTCAGCATATGAGGCCCCCCTCGTGGACATACGCCGTGATCATCACTCACAAGTAATTGCCCAGGCAATGGCTTTCGGCAGCGAGGACGCTTCCGGCCAAGGACCACAATGACCAGGGCCACAGGGTGCTCACAGGTGTTAGGGCTTGGGACGGTGGTCATATGTATCTCGTCCACGTCCAATTGAAGGGCCCCCCTGGCCAGGCGCTACCCGAGCACACGGCACAGCTCGTGCTGACACACGCCGAGCCGCAGGACCGCCTGGAGCACGTCAGCGCGCACCCCGGCGCGAGCCCGCACCCCGTACTCGGTCTCTTCCTCCTCGCCGCCGACCTGGACGAGGCGGAACGGCACGCCGATCTGGCGTGCCGACGCGCGCTCGCGCGATGTCCGTCGCTGCGCCAGTGGCGGCTGGTCTCGGCTCAGGTTCCCCTGATCGCCCCGTTCCTGTGACCGCTGTGACCACTGTGACCGCTGTGATCTCTGCGGCCATCGCAACCACGCCGAACCCAGCGGGACTTGTGGGCCCCTGAGGCCCTCGCTGGACCGAATGGGCCAAGGCCCTTTGGGGCCAACCGAAAGCCCTTCCACCCCAGTTGAGCTGCGACGAAGCTAGGCATCGCCAGCAGGGAACACCCCCGGCGGGCACCACCGGCACCGCGTCACCGCGGGACACGGGCCGGTTCAGTCCCTCGTCTCCACGCTTCGTCTTCACGCCTCAGGAAGGGCTCTCGCCATGACCAGCATCCAGTTCGCCCAGACCGCCGCGGTCCCCTTCATCTTCATCCTGGACGACATGATCTGGCAGTAGTCCGAATGATGTGGCAGTAGTCCGAAGGCGAGCGCCACGGCTGCACCTGCAGGGCAGCCGTCTGTGCCGGCCCCTTCGCTTGGCTCCACCTCTTCTCGCTGGCTCCTCTCTCTCCTCTCTCGCCTCCCTCCTCCCCCTCTCTCTCCTCCCCGCACTCACTTCCAGGGCTGAGCCCTGCCCACATTCAGGAGTACGACCATGTCCGCACTCGCCAAGAGCACCCGTCGCGCCCTCGTTCTCTTCCCCGTGCTCTCCGCTGTCGCCCTCACCGGCCTGGTGCTGCCGACGCAGGCTTCGGCCGCCTCGACCCAGGGCGGGGACATCTCCCGCACGGAGGTCATCTCCCGTGCCAAGAACTGGTACGACCGCAACGTGCAGTACAGCCAGACCTCGTACACCAGTGACGTGGACGGCGATCACACCTACCGACAGGACTGCTCCGGCTTCGTCTCGATGGCGTGGCACCTCACCAGCAGCCGCACCACGTCGACGCTCGACGACTCGGCCGTGTCCACCACGCTCTCGGACAAGAGAGACCTGCTGCCAGGAGACGCGCTCGACGATGTGTCGGACGGGCACGTCGTTCTCTTCGTGAAGTGGATCGACAAGACGGCGGGAACCTTCAAGTTCTACCAGGAGGCGAACCCCGACATAGACATGGCGTACGGCACGGCGGACATCGACAGCGGCAACATCGCGGGCCTCCCGTACTACAACTACAAGGCCCTCCGCTACAACAACATCACCGCTGACGCCCCCGCCACCCCGGCCGCGTCCTGGAAGCTGCAGACCCTGGTCAACACCAGCAGCAACGTCTACCACGCCATCCGCAAGGACGACGGAAGCTGGACCACCTTCGGCAACGTCGAAGGCCAGACCGGCAGCATCGGCAACATCCGGGCCGTCGCGGACGCCGCGGTCAGCGACGACACCCACGTGCTGGCGGTCGGCACCGACGACACCCTCTACCACGCCATCCGCTACGACAACGGCGACTGGTCGCCGTTCCGCAGCGTCGAGCACGTCGCCGGGCAGCTGACCAACATCACCGACATCTCCGCCGTGTCCATCGGCACGGAACTGCACGTCGTGGCCGTATCGAACGGCAAGCTCTACCACACCATCCGGCACGAGGACGGCAGCTGGCAGGACTGGGGCAGCGTCTACTCCCAGACCGGCGACGCGGGAGTGGCGAGCCAGGTGTCCATCGCCTCCGTCGGCGGCGCACTCCAGGTCGCGGTCGTCGTCCCCGGCACCGTGCGCCACGCCATCCGCAGCAGCGACGGCACGTGGAGCTCCTGGGGCAACGTCGAGGGCAAGGCCGGCGACTCCGGCACCCCGACGGACGTCAGCGTCGCCGGTGTCGACGGTGAGCTCCAGATGATCGTGATCAGCAACTCCGGCGCCAAGCAGGTGCACACCATCCGCCACTCCGACGGCACCTGGGACACCTTCAACAGCCTCTCCGGCGTCCTCGGTTCGGGCCTGACCATCAACTCGGTGGGTGCCGCGAGGGTCGACGGCGAACTCCAGGCCACCTTCGTCACCGACGACGGCAAGCTCCTCCACACCATCCGCCACAGCAGCGGCTCGTGGGACGACGCCAACTCCAAGGCCCTGACCGGCGTCTCCGGCACCATCCTCGGCACCTCGGTGACCGGCAGCCTCTGACACCTCCTCTCACACCGCCTCCGACAGCCCATCACCTGAGCGCGCACGCCCCGGCCGGAACCCCGGCCGGGGCGTGCGCGTCGGCGTGAACCGGCGGTTTCCTACGGGGTGTTGATCAGGTCGTACGGTGGCACGGTCACCGTGCGGGCGTCCGGCGTACCGCCCAGGACGACCTTGCGCAGCGAGACGTTGTTGCTGAGGCTGGTCTCCTGGAGCCGCTTCTCGGGGTTGGCGATCACCTGGATGTAGTACGTGCCGTTCGGCAGGCCGGTGATGTCGAAGGACTGGCCCGGACGGTACTGGGTGTACGTGTCGCCGGAGCCGACGTCGAGGACCTCACGCACGGAGATCGAGTTCTGCTCACCGCAGGCGGTCGACAGATCGGTGTTGTACGGGTGCCAGTTGGCGTTCTTCACCGTGTAGTCGATCGCGTCGGTGTTGGCCAGGCAGAACGCCTCCTTGCCGCTGCGCACCTGCGTGCTCTGGTCCGCGCTCAGCAGCCGGTAGCTCGCGAAGTCGGTGAAGTGCCAGTGCTCGTGGCCCTCCCGCGGGTCCCACTCCATGGTGCCGCTGGGCGTGTACCCGACCTGCTTGCCGTTGGCGTCGTAGAAGTACTGGTAGGAGTCCATCAGTTCCTTGCCGGGGCTGCGGAAACCGTCCACGACGAGGGGGGCGGGACCGGCGTTCCAGACGTTGGCGCTGAAGGCGAGATAGTCCTTGCCCGGTACGTCACCGTCCTCGCCGTCGGTGATGGCGATGCCCCAGGCGGGCAGCGAACGCAGGTCCGGCTTGGGCACGTTCGCCGGGACGCCGGCCCGGCCGGTGGGCCGCTGGGTGTGGGGCTTCAGCGCGGGCGCGATGCGCGAGCCGTCGGTGTGCCCGGGGCCGTCACCCAGGTGGTGCGCCATGCCCCGGTCTTCGAGGGCGTGCGACAGGGCGGGCGGGGTGGGCGCGTCGGCGCCACGGGGACCGTAGTGGTGGGCGGCGGAGTGCGCGCCATGCCCACCGCTGTGATGTGCGGAGGAGTGCGGCGAGGAGGAGGCCATTCCCTCCCCGCCCCCGTTGCTGACCTGCCGAACCGTCACCTTGATGGTCGGCTGGTCATTGGGGATGCCGAACAGGTCACGGTACTTCTTCGCGACCGAGACCTTGGCGGTGTACTCGCCCGCCGGCAGGTCCACCGGCTTGTCGTAGTCGACCGTGCTGGAGTTGGACGCCCAGCCCTTCTCGACCCCCCACACCGAGCCCAGTGTGAACGGGTTGGTGGAGCAGCTCTCCGGGTACTTCGACGTCGCCGGTGCGTCCGGACGGATCCGGCCGGAGGCGTTGTTCGGGCAGAAGGTCCCCTTGCTCTTCGCCACCTCCGTACCGGCCGCGTTCTTGATCGACACCCGGAGGAAGCCGGGCAGGCCGGAGAAGTCCTTCAGCAGCCCGGCGGGCAGTGTCCTGGTCCGCGTACCGCTTCCGTTGCGCAGGATCTGCTTGGCGACGACAGGGTCCTTGTACGACTTCCGGGTCACCTTCATCTCGAAGGGCGCACCGTCGACCGTGACATACGTACCCAGGTCGAGGTAGACCCCGGGCTCCCCCTCCCAGCGGTCGAGCGTGACGGAGTTCGACGCGGCGATGAGCTTGAGCTTCGGCTTCCCGGCCGTGCCGGCCGGGGCCGCCCCAGCTCCTGGAGCGGCCCCGGTTCCGGCGAAGAAGACGGTGAGCGCGGCCCCTGCGGCGAACGCCGAACGCTGTAAGCGGCTGCGGTGTTGCTGACTGGTCATCGGTTCCTCGTCTGCGAGTGCCGTGGTCAAGCGGCAGCTGACTGGACAGCCCAGGACCGGCCGACGGTACGGGCACACCCCACGCGCCCTGAGGCCGAATCTGTGAGCATCCTGTGAGACGAGTGAAAGCTGTGCAGGGGTTGCTTGTTGGGGTGGAAAAGGAGGAGGAAAGGAGGAGTAAAAGGGAGAGGAAAGGAGCGCGCGGCGCCCCGGCGTGGGTGGCGTGGGGGCGCGGGCGGCGACCTCAACCGCTGAAGTGGACCCCGCGCGTGAACGGCTCGAAGGTGTGGCTGAAGTGCCAGGTGTCCTGGGCGATGCCGGAGCAGGAGTTGGCGCCGGCGGTGCCCACGCAGCCGCCGTTGTCGCGCTGGAGGGCCCAGAAGGAGAGCGTGTTGATGCCCTTGGCGACGGCCCACTTCTCCACCGTGACGGCGTCCTGCGTGGTGAAGGTCTCCTCGGGGCCGTAGTCGTCGATGCCGGGCATCTCGGTGACGCCGATCATGTGCCAGAGCTTCGCCGGGCTCTTCTTCGGGTAGAGGGCCGCCAGTTGGTCGTGCAGACCGGCGGCGGCGGTCTTGGTGTCGGCCGCCATGTCGTGGGTGGCGCCGTCCCAGTAGTCGAACGTCATGATGTTGACGACGTCCACGCGCGCGCCGTTGTCGACGGCGTTTTGCAGCAGGGCCACGCCGTTGGGTGCGAGGCCGGTGTTCGTGGTCGGCAGGGTGTAGGAGAACTGCACGCTGCGGCCGGTGCGTTCGGCCCAGCGCTGGACCGTGGCGATGGCCTTGTTGCGGCGGTCGATCCCGGCGGAGTTGTTGATCGAGTCGGCCTCGATGTCGAGGTCGATGCGGGAGACGCCGTACGTCGTGACGAGACTCTCGTACACCTTGGCGATGGAGTCGACGCTGGTGCAGCTGTCGGCCAGTTCGGTGCCGGTGGTGTCGGCGCTGTAGCCGCCGAAGGACGGGATGACGTTGCCGCCACGCGCCTGGATCTTGGCGATGTCGTCGCCGAAGGTGGCCTTGCCGATCGGCTGGGTGGTCTGGCCGTTCCAGTACGCGGTGCAGGAGCCCGCCGCGTCCGTCTGGAGAAAGGCCATGGTGAGGTACTTGTTGCCCGACTCGGCGGCGAGCGCGGCCGGGCTCTCACCGGTCCACGCCTCGAAGTAGGGCGCCGCCACATGTGCGGGCATGGGCTTCGCGCGATACGAGGGCGCCGGCTGCGCGGCGAACGCGCCACCTCCCCCGAGGGCGACCAGCCCGGCCGACAGGGCGGTCACGGTCATGCAGGACAGCAACGTACGAAGAGGACCAGGTCGTCTCATTGACGCTCCCATGAGGAAGAAGTGCAGGCGGGGACAGCGGGCACAGATGCGGGACGTCCGCCCGGCCGGTACGCGCGGGAGAACCCCCTCGACCAGGGGCGAACAGCGTCCATAGTTGGACTAGACCAATTATCTGTCAAGGTTCTTTACAATTAACTGACCCGAGGGGGCGCGGGAGATGGGCGGGGGCGCTGCGACCACGCGGCCGGCGAAACCAGGCAACTGGCCGTATCCGGCGATGGGTTCACGGTCGAGTCAGCCCGCAACGGGCTGTGCGCCGGAGTGGAGGACGGCTCGGCAGCGGCCGGCGAGGCGGTGTGCCGGCAGACGTGCGACGGTGGCGCTTCGCGGGTGTGGAAGCCGAGTGCCGTCGACGACGCGAGCTGGACGCTGGAGGTGATGGCGGGCGCGGCGGCAGTCAGGGCGAGGATCAGGGCCCGATCTTCGAACTTGCCGACGGGGCAACGCTGGAGAGCGCGATCCCCGGCTCCCCGGCCGTTCCACGAGATGTCACGCGACAAACCGGACGATACGATGAAAACGTCATCACGCCTCACGGAAAACGCTCCGGTGAATAAAAGGGATGCATTGCCCATGTGGGTCGGTGTACGCACGGCGTGACGGAGCGAGGCTTTCCTCATAGGCGCCCTGTGCGACCGATGCCGCGGGTGACCGAGCCGTCACGTCCCACAAGGCCGCACTGGCAGCGCCCAAGGGAGGTAGAACGATGAACCGGACACGTCTCGCAGCACTCACGTTCCTGGCCGTCCCCGTGCTCGCGCTGGGCCCCGCGGTCGCCGCACACGCGTCGACCACCACGGCGCCCGGCGCCGCTCCCAGTGCGACGTGCAATGTCGAAAGAGAGTCGAACGGCAAGTACCACCTCTGGGGTGTGGGGTTCCCCAACGGCCAGAAGGTGACCTACGCGGGGTCCAGTACGGGCACTGTCTCAACGGACGGCTCGGGAAGGTTTGACGTCGACGGTCTGAGCGGGGCCAAGTTCGTCGTCAAGACGGGCGACGGAATGACGGTGGTCACCTGCGCCATGGTCAACCACTGATCCGGGTCACAGGCCAGGCCCGGGAGTTTCCACTGGAGCGGGTGACGAGCATCGAACTCGCCCTCTCTGCTCGGGAAGTGACGACGCTCGCGCGGATGGTGGTGGTGTAGGCCCACGTCCGCGGTCACGCCGACACGGCCGTGCCGTTTCCACACCCACGGCGGCTCGATCGCTCTGGGCGAGCCCTGCGGAGCCGCCGGCGCGCGCCTCGCGACCCACGCCACGAACACCCCGCGCCAGACCGGCGCACCGACACCCCAACCGCGCTCGCCTCCGTCGTCGCGGTCGGGGTGTCGTCAGCGCTGCCCTCGACCCGGGCGGGAGTGAGCCGGTGATGCGCTCCCCGTTGCGCTACGCGGGTCGAGCGTTCATTATCAGGAAACCTGATACTTCAAAGTTGTAGCGATAGGCGGGTCGGACCATGCCCTTCAGCCCCGGAATCCAGGCCAGAGGCATCCAGTTGCTGCTCAGCGGCATGATGACCCGCGTACACAAGGACCTGCGCTTCACCGACATCCCGAAGCACACCGAGTCCCTCCGGGTGGACACCGGTGCCGGACAGGTGACCTGCACCGTCTACCGCCCCCCGGTCACCACGGACACCCCCGACCCCGACCCCGCCCCCGTGTACGTCAACTTCCATGGCGGCGGCTTCATCGTCGGCCGCCCCGAGCAGGACGACCACATCTGCCGCTACATCGCCGCCACGGCCGGTTGCGTCGTGATCAACGTGGACTACGCCGTCGCCCCGCAGCGGCCGTTCCCCGCCCCCGTCACCCAGGCGTACGACGTCACCGCGTGGGTCGCCGAGAACGGCCCCGCCAACAACTGGGACGGCTCGCGACTCGCCGTGGGCGGGCACAGTGCCGGGGCCAACCTCACCGCCGCGGTCTGCCGCACGGCCCGAGACCGTGGCACCTTCTCGCCCCGGCTCCAGATCATCGACTCCGCACCGCTCGACCAGCTCGCCGACCCCGCCACCAAGCTTTCCCCCATCGCCAAACCGCTGCTCAACCCCTACCTCCTACGCGTCTTCACCACCGCCTACGTCCCGGACCCGGCCGACCGCGCCCACCCCCTCGTCTCACCCGGACTGGCCGACGACCTCACCGGCCTGCCGCCCGCCCTGGTCATCACCGCGGAACACGACCGCCTGCGCGACGAGGGCGACGCCTACGCCAAGGCCCTGGACGCCGCGGGAGTCCCGGTCACCCACCGCGTCTTCGAGGGCGTCGACCACTACTTCACCCACACCGGCCCGGTGTTGGCGGGCAAGGAGGCCATCGAGCTGATGGCCTCCACCTTGCGTACGGCGCTCGGCTCCTGACGCCGCGGGGCCGTGTACGCGGCCGACCAGCTGCGTTCGCGGGCGGTTGGGCCCTTCCCCCGAGGACATCACCTTCTGATCCGTAGCTCTACAGAGAGTGAGGCCCTCTGAGGGTGGGCACCTGCGATGCGGTTGTAGCGAAGTGGATCCTCGCTTCGATGCCTTGGCCCGGGTAGCCGCTCGCTCTGGCCAGCCAACCGCGCCCGCTTCGTGCTCCACTCGCGCGAGCCCTGGAGCTGGCGCACTCTGTGCAAGTTAGTCGGTGTGAAAGACACTGTGCGTCATGGACAACAGCGCTTTGTGGGTGGCCGTACTGACCGCCGCCACAGCGGTGGGCGCCAGTTGGGTGACGAGCAGGGGCAACGCCCGAGCTGCTCGCATCCAGGCCCAAGCCGCCGCCGAAGCCGCGCACATCGCTCGGGAGCGCGAGGCTCGCAGAGCCACACAGCTGGATTTCATCGAGCAGGCCAATGAGATGGGGATCTTGTACCTCAGGATCCCCAAGTACTTCGAGGTGGAGAACCAAGAGGCGCGAGTGGCGTCGCTCACAGAGCTTCACGATCAACTGCGGGACTCGTACAGGCCCTTCCTGCGTTCCCTGGCCGTTGTCTCTCTGGAATGCCACCCCGAACCGATAGCGGCGGCGAAGGCAGTCCAAGCGGCCTCCGGCGAAGCCTACGGTCGCCTCATCGCCGTCGAGAGAGACATACACGAGGCCGAACACTTTCGCCGAGCCGTCGACGCTTACCTGGCCTCAGTTGACTCGTTCATTGAAGTAGCACGTCAGGCCGAGCGTGAGACATAGATATCAGGCCACGAGCTCTCAGCTTGGGAAGCTTGGGTTCTCTGATTGCGAGAGCTCAACTGACCTGCGGCGGAGCGGTGTCGTCGCCTGGCGGGTGGTCGCCTGATTTCCCGCTGTTCCCCTTGGTTCCCCGCACCATCTGGCACGCACCTGGCACGTGAGCCCTCGGTCGGTTGCGGCCCCTCGGTCGTTGGTCAAGTGCTTGGAAGGCGCTTTGGTCATTGATCCTCACGAGGCCCATGATCTGCTACGCAGTCGGCCATCGCCTCCCGGCCAGGCGAACTTCGACATGCATTCGACAGAGCCATGAACCTGCCTTGTCGGAGACTCTTCTCATCTCCGACTGGCGGATCGCGCGGGCGCGCTCAGAGCTCAATGCGCTCTGTCACGACACCGTCAACAGGCTCTCCGTAGCGCAACACAGCGTGTGCCGGCCGAAACGGCAGTGCGCGCAAGCCAGGCTCCATCGCCCGGTACAGAGCTTCCGCATCAGGGCCATAGGCGAAGAACACGACCTCACCGCCGCCGAACTCATTGCCGTCGACCTCCCCGACACCAGCGGCTTTGACTGCGGCCCCCATCGACCGCTCGGCTGCAAAGACCAGTGACCACTGGTCAGGATCGCCAAGGTCGTCGCAGCCCAGATGGAAGCGAGCGATCACGGCGTGCTCCGGAGGTGTCTCTGGCAGGTCGAAGAGTGCGGTTTGCATTGCAGCACCCTCCCACCGGGCTCTGACAGCGGGATCTGCCTCGGGTATCCGCGCGGATAACTATCAGAGGACGCCTGCCTTGTAAGGGCGGTTGTGATCGGTAGCGCAAGTACCCAGGTCACACCGGCTGTAGCGGCAGCCCAGACCAACGTCGCATCTCGACTGCGGCGAGCCGTCGTTGACCGTGATTGACCGCCCGATGTGGCACGGCTGTGGCACGGCCACCCCTCGATGCGAGCCACGAGCGGGATGGACACTGGGGTCTGCTGGTCATGTGACCGCGTTGAGATCCATCCCGCCTGTGCCGCGCCTACACGGGGACCTAAGATCCACTGATGCACCGATCCCCCTCCGAGCTCATTGCGCAGTGCCGACAGAACTTCGGCTCTGGGCCGCGGTCGTTCTCGTGGCGGGACAGGCGGACGTATCTCCGCATTCCTCGTCGGAGGTGGATGTCTGGCGATCCCTTGCTCGACATACTCAAGCAGCAGGACTTGCTCCTGGAGGAGGGCATCGTGGTCTGGGCATCGCTAGTTCAGGCTAATGAACTTCTCTTCAAGCCGGGCCGTCACGATCATCCAGCAGTCGTGCTCTACTGCACCAACCCAGGGTTCGACGATCAGCCCGAGGGACTGCGGGCTGTGGCACGGAAACTATTCTCCGTCAAGGGGAAGCTACTGGCAGATCCTGTGCTGCAGCCATTCGCCAACATGCTGTGCAGGGAGTTGTCCCGGGAGATGCGGATGCCGGTCCCTCAAAGTCTGACTGGTAGTGCAGCCGTGTACTGCACAAATGTGATCGTCGCTCGGCGGCACTTGCCGGCCAGGACGCTCGACCACGCACTGTTCCCGTTGGTCATCCATCCGACGTGCGACGCAACGATGATCCTGCCTAGCCGGTTCTGGCCAGACGAGTTGCTCAGCGCCTGGGAGGGCGTGCCCGCCTGAGTTCGCGACACTTGAAAACCGCGGTGGCGCGAGTCACCGTGGGTTCAAATCCCACACCCACCGCAGGTGAACGGCCCCTGACCAGGCAACTTGGTCGGGGGCCGCTTCCGTGTCCGTTCACCGTGATCGCCCGGTGTTCCCCGAGGTTCACTGCTCGATCGGGCACGGGAGGGGCACGCTTCTAGTCGTCGAGCCATGGGCCTCGGGTGATTTGTTTGTGAAGTCGCTCGTCCAGGCAGCTCAGGTGGGCCCAGACGAACTGTGTGCTCTGTTCCCCGGCCCGCGTGATCGTCAATGTGACGCCATCACCGGAGAGGCCGACGTCGGTGGTTTCCATACAGAACGCGCAGCTCACTCGCTCCTCGGTGCTCATCCGGCGAATGTAGCCCGCGATGTGCAGATCGAGTTCGGTGGAGGGCTTTGACTGGAGCTGCTACAGGTCACCGACCCTGCCGGCCTCCGCCGACTACCCACCCTTACTCCCATCCCGTCTGCCGTCGACCCACACACCGTGGAGCGGGCGTGGTTCAGGGCGTCAAAGTGGAGCGCGCCACTGTACGAACGACCTTGACGCCCTGGGCCGTGTCTGCTCGGCTCTGCCTGGGTCGATGGCGGACCGGATGGGAGCACCCCGCGCACGCCGCACTCGGCCGGCACTCGCATACGGCGCCCCCTCCATCACGGAGCCTGAGCGCCCCCGCCGGAGGCTTGTTCTGACGGGGAGACTCCGTGTCCGGGTCTCTGCTCAGGGCCGTTGCTTGCTGCGGCCCCAGGGACCGGCCCCGGCGCAGAGGGGCCGGGCCCAAGGGGCCGGTCCGCGCTTGCGCGGGCACTTGAACCAGTAGAGAAAGTTGTAACTCAGTCGGTCGGTTGGGTCGGCTGGGGCGTGAAGTCATGTGCACACGTTGGGAGTTCGATGCCCTGGCGATGGGCGAGCGGCATGAAGAGCGCTCGTCGGATGGTCCATGTGATGCGGGTGC
This sequence comes from Streptomyces sp. NBC_00775, assembly GCF_036347135.1. Lineage (NCBI taxonomy): Bacteria > Bacillati > Actinomycetota > Actinomycetes > Kitasatosporales > Streptomycetaceae > Streptomyces > Streptomyces sp. NBC_00775. The sequence continues at coordinate 5,231,602 of NZ_CP108938.1, read as the reverse complement.
TGGCGTGCGTGACTGAGACCGTGCAGGGCTTGGCCTGTAAGAGGGCTTGTCGGGTCTCGATGCGTCCCTCGTACAGCCACGCCCATGCTTCGTCTGATGCGCCGGAGTCGAGCCCGGGCGTGATGGTGCTGAGTGTGACGGCGATCCATCGGTCGGCCTGGGGTGCCGAGTAGGCGTCGAAGGATGCCAGCAGCGTGGGCGGGTTCTCCTGGGTGAGGTCCTCGGTCCAGCATTCGCACCAGTAGCCGAGGCGGGGTTCGTTCTTCAGCACGGGTGGTCTCCTGGGCGGGTGTCAGTGAAGAGTTCCGCAGTGACCGTGTGGCCGTTGTGGCTGTCGTGGACCACGACCCGGTGTGCGATCACGCTGACCATGCCCAAGCCTCGGCCGTGCTCCGCGTCCTCGGCCTGGTGCTGGACCTTCGGGGCCGCGCCGGTGCCCCCGTCATCCGTCACCGACAGGGCGACCACCTGCGCGGAGACCGCAAGCGCCAGATGGAAGGTGCCGGACTCCCGACCGCTGGCCGTGTGCAGGATCGCGTTCGCACTCAGCTCGCTCACGATCAGTTCCGCGTCCTCCGCCAAGGGCGATCCGCGCAGGATGTCCCGCGTCCAGCGCCGGGCCCTGCTGACCTCTTCCGGGAAACCTGGGCAAGTGAGCCCCCAGACCCGCGCAGTGCTCGTATACTCGTGCATACAAGTTCCTTCGTGCTGGTAGGCCGCCATGTGCAGCGGGTTCGGGCTAGACGAGTTTCACGCCGTCGTGGGCGCGGATGGCCGGCGGGGAGGCTCCGTCGGGGGAGTCGAGAGCGTCCGGGACGCGGATCGCGTACGCCTCGTCGGCGAGGTCGGTCACTTCTTCGCGGGTGGCCCAACGCAGTGCGCGGGTCTCGTCCCCGATGGTGGGCGTGCCGTCGGCGGCCTGGCAGCGGAAGACCAGGGACACGATCAGGCCCGTCATGTTCTTGTAGACGCCGGTGAGGGTCGCGGGAAGCGCGATCTTGATGCCGGTTTCTTCGAGGACTTCGCGCTGGAGTGCCTCGGGGAGGGTTTCCTCGCGCTCGACAACGCCACCCGGAGGTTCCCACTGGCCGTTGTCGCGTCGCTGGATCAAGAGGGCCCGGCCCTGGTCGTCGACGATGACTCCGGCAACGCTCACGGAGTGCGGACGGTCAGTGGTCACGTTCCTCGGCCCTCTCGGATGGCTAGGCTCTCCACCGTAGCAACAACACTCGCTCACTCGTCTAGATATCTAAAGGAGTACTCGTGACCTCGCTCCCGGCCAGTCTGCTCGGCGATCTGGACCCCACGAGTGATCGTGCGGTGTTCCGGCAGATCGCCGACCAGCTGCGTGAGGCCATCGACCGTGGGCGGTTCAAGGAGGGCGAAAAGCTCCCCTCGGAAGCCGAACTCGTCGAGCACTACGGCGTTTCCCGGATGACCGTCCGCAACTCGTTCTCCCTCCTCCAGGGCGAGGGCCTGGTCGCCGCCGAGCACGGCAAGGGCGTGTTCGTCCGACTGCGTCCGCCCGTGCGACGGCTGGCCTCCGACCGGTTCGCCCGGCGCCACCGGGAACAGGGGAAGTCCGCGTTCATCGTCGAAGCGGATGCCGCCGGCAGTCACCCGCAGGTGGACGGCCTGGAGGTCAAGGAGGAGAAGGCCAGCAAGGACATCTCCACCCGGCTCGGGTCCGTACGGCGCGTGCTCGCCCGCCGGCGCCGGTACCTGCTGGACGGGCGGCCGGTCGAGTTCGCCACCTCGTATATCCCGCTCGACATCGCGCGCGGTACGCAGATCGCCGAACCCAACCCCGGACCCGGTGGCATCTACGCCCGCCTTGAGGAACTGGGGCACCACCTCGACCACTTCGAGGAAGAGATCCGTGCTCGGATGCCCTCGCCCACCGAGGTCAAGACGCTCCGGCTGGCCTCCGGTGTGCCGGTGATCCATCTGATCCGTACCGCGTACGACACCGATGGGCGGGCCGTCGAGGTCTGCGACACCGTCATGGCGGCGGACGCCTACGTCCTTTCCTACCAGCTCCCGGCGACCTGATCGGCGGTGCGCGAGCCCACTTCTTCGGACTCGTACACCTGAATATGCATAGTCGTGTAGACGAATAGAGGGAAGAGCGCCTTCCGCGCCATCTGCGTGGAGAGCTCAGCCGCGACGATCCTCCTGACCGAGGCGCCTGAGGCGCCTGAGGCGCCCGAGTCCACGGGCCGCGACCGCCAGATCGACGGGATCGGCGGGATCGCCAAGTCCGCCTGAAGCGGTCGTACGGCCGGATCACACCCGTACGGAGTCTGGACCAGCTCAACCGACGTCCTGACCTGCACGTTTCAGTGCTCCGAAGCTCCCCCCGAAGCACTGAAACCCCGTTGAAGCCATTCTGAACCGCCCCGCCCGCAAGCTCTGCCGCATGACAACAACGACCCACGAACTCGCGATCGCAGCCACCGGGCTGCGGAAGTCCTACGGGGACAAGACCGTCCTCGACGGCATCGACATCCAGGTGCCCGTCGGCACGGTCTTCTCCCTCCTCGGGCCGAACGGCGCCGGCAAGACCACGGTGGTCAACATCCTGTCGACGCTGATCTGCGCCGACGGCGGACAGGCGCGGATCGCCGGGCACGACCTCACCGCCGAGGCCCAGGCGGTGCGGGGCGCGATCGGTGTCACCGGCCAGTTCTCCGCCGTGGACGGACTGATCACCGGCGAGGAGAACATGCTCCTCATGGCGGACCTGCACCATCTCTCCAAGCGCGAGGGGCGGCAGGTCACCGCCGATCTGCTGGAGCGGTTCGATCTCACCGAGGCCGCGAAGAAGCCCGCCTCCACCTACTCCGGCGGCATGAAGCGCCGCCTCGACATCGCCATGACCCTGGTCGGCAGCCCGCGGATCATCTTCCTCGACGAGCCGACCACCGGCCTCGACCCGCGCTCCCGGCACACCATGTGGCAGATCATCCGCGAGCTGGTCTCCGACGGCGTCAGCGTCTTTCTCACCACCCAGTACCTGGACGAGGCCGACCAGCTCGCCGACCGCATCGCGGTGCTCAACGGCGGCAGCATCGTCGCCGAGGGCAGTGCCGAGGAGCTCAAGCGGCTCGTCCCCGGTGGCCACGTACGGCTGCGCTTCTCCGACCCGGTGGCATACGAGCAGGCGGCCACCGCCCTGCGCGAGACCACCCGCGACGACGAGTCGCTCACCCTGCAGATCCCCAGCGGCGGAAGCCAGCGCGAACTGCGCGCCATCCTCGACTGGCTGGACGCCGCCGGCATCGAGGCCGACGAGCTGTCCGTGCACACCCCGGACCTGGACGACGTGTTCTTCGCCCTGACCGCAAGCCCCGTCCCCGCCCCCTCCACCAGCAAGGAGACCGTCCGATGAGCACCGCCGGCTACGCGTTCCGCGACAACCTCACCATGCTGCGGCGCAACCTCCTGCACGCCCGCCGCTACCCCTCCCTCACCCTGAACCTCCTGCTCACCCCGGTCATCCTGCTGCTGCTGTTCGTGTACGTCTTCGGCAACGTGATGAGCGCCGGCATCACCGGCGGCCACGCCAACCGTGACGACTACGTCGCCTACCTCGTCCCCGGCATCCTTCTCCTGACCGTGGCCATGACCTCGCTCGGCACCGCGGTGGCCGTGTGCACCGACATGACCGAGGGCATCATGGCCCGCTTCCGCACCATGGCGATCTCCCGCGCCTCCGTGCTGATCGGCCACGTGATCGGCAGCGTGATCCAGACGCTGATGGCTCTGGTGCTGGTCCTGGGCATCGGACTGGCCATCGGCTTCCGGCCCGACGCGACGCCGGTGGAGTGGATCGCGGCGGCCGGACTGCTGGCTCTGGTCAGTCTCGCGCTGACCTGGCTCGCGGTCGGCATCGGCCTGATCAGCCCCAACCCCGAGGGGGCCAGCAACATCGGGACGCCGCTGGTCATGCTGCCGTTCCTGTCCAGCGCGTTCGTGCCGGTGGACGCCATGCCGGGCTGGTTCCGCTGGTTCGCCGAGTACCAGCCGTTCTCGTCCGCCATCGAGACCCTGCGCGGGCTGCTGCTGGGCAGCGAGATCGGCACCAAGAACGCGGTGCTGGCCGTCGGCTGGTGCCTGGGGCTGACCGTGCTGGGCTACCTGTGGTCCAAGGCGAAGTTCAACCGTGAGCCGCGGAGTTGAGTTGGTGCAGGGCCGCGGCCCGCAGCTCGTCCCGCCCCAGGGCGGCGTACGTCGACCTCGCGTCGTCGTAGGCCGCCCTGTCGGCGTTCTCGGCGGCCTGCCGGGAACGGGCCGAGGACAGGGAGGGGTACTCCCGTACCGCGGGCATCCGTTCCGCGAGCGCCAGCAGCCGTACGGCACTACGATCGCCCCCGGCCAGCCCGGCGAAGCCGAGCGCCGTCAACACCGTGCCGTAGACCGGAAGTTGAGCCGGAGGGCCGTCGCCCGGGGAGCCGGACAGCATCCCGAGCAGCCGTTCCCGCAGCTGCTCGGCCAGCCGGGACACCGGTTCGAGCCGGCCGCACTGCGCGTGCGCCGACAACGCGGCCGACTGGATCGTCAGCGACCACGGATCCACGAACGGATCGTCGGCATACTGCAGGACGCCCTCCCGTATCCGCTCCACCGCCTGGCGCCACAGCCCGAGCCCGACCTCGGTCAGCCCGCGGGCCAGCGCGATCTCCGCCCGGGCCGGCAGATCGGTGTTGAAGACCTCGGCGGACTCCGGCTGTTGATCATGGGCCGCGAGACTCATCCAGTACTCCGCCTCGTCGACGTCCCCGCGCTGCAGACAGGCGAGCACCAGCCCCGAACGGACACCGATCGTGTCCGACCAGTCGCCGACCTCGTCGAGCGCGCTCAGCGCGGCCCGGAGATGGTCGTAAGCCTCCGCGCCGTACCCGAGCTTCAGGCAGAGCTCGCTGATCCGCCCATGGCTGAGCAGCCGCATGGCCGGATTCCCCATGTGCCCCAGCGCGCCGAGCATCCGACGGGCGCACTCCAGCGCGCGCTCCGTCTCGTGCTCGGCTTCCCATACGTAACTGGCGACGCCCGAAGCCATGCCCGCCAGCATGGGCGCGTCGGCGTCGCAGAGTTCCCGCAGCCGCGTGTACCGCGGCGGGTGTATCTCCGGGAAGGCGCACAGCACGATGGCCAGCGCCCGCGCCACTGTGTCCGGCGAGGCGGGCGGCAGTCGGCGCAGCGTGACGAGATGGCGTACGGCGTAGGGGCCGCGGCCCATGAAGAGGCTGGCCGTGCACACCGTCGCCGCGCTGCGGGCCGTCTCGACGTCGTCGGGGTTCTCGGGGCCGGGACGGAAATGGGACAGCGGCCCGGCGGTGTCGTCGGCGAGGGCGGCGAGCCGGGCGTAGTTGGAGCCGGTGGCCCACAGCGAGCCCAGCGCGGCGGTGAGAGCCGCGATGGTGGGCCCGTCGGCGCGGACCATCGCGTAGCGCAGGGCCAGGACGAGGTTGTCCTGCTCGGCCCCGATGAGGATCCACGGGCGCTGCGGGCCGCCGCTGAACAGCACGTCGTGGTGTGCCCGCCCGAAGTCCCGGGCCCAGAGCAGGAACCGGCCGGTCACCGTCTCCTCCTCACCGGCCTCGGCGCGCCGGGCGGCACTGAACTCCCGCAGTGTCTCCAGCATGTGGAAGCGCACCCCGGAAGGACTGTCACCCACTTTGATGAGCGACTGACCGGCCAGCTGTTCCAGCAGGGTCAGCGCGTCCGCGCTCTCTCCGAGCACCCACTGGGCCGAGTCCTCGGTGAACCCGCCGGGGAACACGGACAACGCCCGCAGCGCCGCCCGCCCGTCGGGCTCCAGCAGATTCCAGCTCCACTCGACCACGGCCTGCAGTGTGCGATGCCGCTCGGGCGCGTCGCGGGCGCCGCCGCGCAGCAGCGCGAAACGGTCCCGCAGCCGGTGCGAGATGTCGGCCACGGAGAGCACCCGGACCCGGGCCGCGGCGAGTTCGACGGCCAGCGGCAGCCCGTCCAGGTGGCGGCAGATCTCGGCCACCTTGTCGGCGGGCAGTTCCACGCCGGGCCGGGCGGCCCGCGCCCGCTGTTCGAAGAGCTCGATCGACGTCGCCGGCGAAAGCTCCGGCAGGGCGTACACCGACTCCGAGGTCAGCCCCAGCGGAGCCCGGCTGGTGGCCAGGACCCGCAGCTCCTTCGACCGCGACACCAGCGCCTGTACGAGATCCGCCGCGCCGGGGATCACCTGCTCGCAGTTGTCGAGGACCAGCAGGGCGGGCCCGGCGCCCAGCGCGGCGACGATGCCGCTCACCGCATCCCCGCCCCCGCTGAACCGCCCGCCTTCCCCGGCACCGACGGCCGAGGCGACCTCACCGGCGACGTCGTCGTCGGCGAGGACACCGGCCAGGGTGACGAAGTGAACGACGGGCTGCTCGGCCGCCCGGCTCACCGCGTGGGACAACCGGGTCTTGCCGAGCCCACCGGGACCGACGACCGTGACCACCCGCACCGCGCGCAGCAACTCGCCCACGGCGGTGACATCGGCATCCCGCCCCAGCAGAGGATTCGGCTCGTGCGGCACACCATGCCGGACCGTCGGCGCGTCCGCCCGCACCAACTCCTGGTACACGGACCGGAGTCCGGGCCCCGGATCGGTCCCCAGCTCGTCCCGCAGCCCGCGGCGATAGGCGTCGTAGCGGGTCAGCGCCGCGGCCCGCCCGGCGGTCGCGGCCTCACACCGCAGCAGCTCCGCCAACACCTCCTCGTCGCGCGGCAGTTCGCGGGCCAGCCCGGCCAGCGGCGCCGCCGCCTCCTCCCGCCACCCCGTCCGGGCGAGCGCGAGCGCCCGGAAGCGGACCAGCGCACGATGCGTCCGGCCCCGATCGGCGCGCAGCGCCACCACCGGATCGCGCAGGTCCTCTTCCGCCCCGGCGCCCGTACTCCCGTCCCACAGAGCCAGGCCCGCCTCGGCCTGCGCCAAGGAGCCCGCGTGATCCCCGGCCCTCGCGCGCTCGGCGCTCGCCGCCTCGTGCAGCAGCAGCGCGGAACTGTCGACCTGCGCCTCGTCCAGCGCCAGCCGGTACCCCGTCGGCGTGCTCACGACCAGGTCGGCCCCTATCTGCGCCCTGAGCCGCGACACCAGGACCTGCGCGGCCTTCCCCGGCCGCTCCGGCAGCTCGTCCGGCCACAGACCCTCCACCAGCCGCCCTGTGCTGCAGCCGGTGCGCAGATCCTCGGCAAGCAATGCCAACAGCCCGCGCAGCCGGGGGGCGGTGATCTCCCGCCCGCGACAGGCGACTTGGGACAGCAGGGTCAACTCGGTCGTCACGCCTGCAGATTAGCCAGTACCGCGCCAGACGCGACGCTTCACTGCCCGCCCCTCACCGGAAACAATGCGATTGCGCGATTATCAACTGCTCAGTAAAAATCAGCATATCTACTGAAAAGTGAGATTTATGAAATCGCAGATATGTGCACGAATAAGATACGGAATTACTTTCTCCGGATGGCGCCAACCACGGGCGAGACTCTGGGCCGTGGTGGGCGTGGCGGCCCTCGGATTCCTCATCATGCTGGAGATCGCCGCGCGTCGCTACGGCCTGCCCGGGCCGATGACCAACCAGGTGCAAGAGGTGATATTCGCCCCCAAATCGGGGCCGCTGTTGTACGCCAGTATGGCGTTGATGATGGTGGTGCTCACCTGGCGGCAGCGGTTCATCGCGGCTGGTGCCGCGATCGGTATCGACGTCGTCTTCGCGCTGGTGCGGTGGGCGGTTGACGCCAGGACGACCGATGGCCAGCCCTTCGGAAACGGCGCGTTGTGGGTGATTCTGGGCTGTGGGGTCATCGCCGTCACGCGCCGCACCGGCCGGGAACGCGTCCTGCTGCTGAAGGGCGTCGGGCTGGCCCTGCTGCTGGTGACCGGCCGCAAGACCGGCGACACCTGGCTACTCGTCACCTCGAAGACCCGCCCAACTGTGCTCGACCAGTACGTGGCAACCGTCGATCACGCGCTGGGCAACCCGTCGTGGCCGGCGGGCCGGATCGTCGAGGCCACCGGCCCGATCGGCTTCAATTTTCTCGACATCGTCTACGGTCAGCTCGCGGTCGCCGCGGTCGTCGTCGCGCTGTACCAACTGCGCAACGTGGCGGTCGAGCGCCGCTTCCCGCGCCATCATCTGGTGCGCACCTTTCTGGCGATCGGCCTCCTCGGGCCGGCCATCTACATGATCTTCCCGGTGGTCGGACCGGTCTTCGCCTACGGCACCGGCGCCGAGCACTGGGCGGCGGTCAGCCTGTGGGCACAAACGCCGCCCAACGGGCACTGGGCGGCGGCCGACCTGTGGCCGGAGACGCCGCCGCCGCTCACTACCCCGCACCCGATGCCGTTCGACGAGATCACCCCACGCAACTGCATGCCCAGCCTGCACACGGCGTGGGCCACCGCGATCTTCGTTCATTCCCGCACGGGCCCACGGATTCTGCGATACGCGGGCACGTTCTGGCTGATCGCCACGCTCTGCGCAACGCTGGGATTCGGCTACCACTACGGCGCCGACCTCATCGCCGGCGCGGTGTTCGCGCTCACGATCGAGGCGGCTCTGCGCGCGCACGACCACGGCTGGGACCGATCAGGAATCCAGCTGGTCGCTTACGGTGCAGCGGTCTTCGCCGCGCTCTTGGTGTCCTATCGCTATCTGCCGATGGAGATGGCCAGACACCAGTGGGCATCTGGACCCCTTCTCATTCTGGCGCTGACCTCGGTGATCTACGGCTACGTACGGACCACCAAACTGTGGGAATCGAAGCCCGCACCAGCGCGGCAACCGGAATCGCAACTCGAACTGGCGTGAAGCGTTGCCGGAAGCGGAAGCCCCGCCAACCGGGCCAGGCTTTCGGGCCCGTCCGGCATGGCAGCGGGTCGACGGCGCGATCCGCCTGGATGCTGAGAGCCGAACCAGGCAGGAGAGAGCGTGAACGATTCCAGCCCGCGAGGACCCCGGAGTTCGGCATCCACCAGCGCGGGTCATGACGTTGCCGGTGCGCCGGGGGTCATCGGCATCGCCCTCGCCGCCGTGCTGGCGGCCGCACTCGCGGAAGGTTCGTGGCAGTGGTTCGCCACCTACATCGGGGTGACGCTTCTCGCGGTGATCTTCTCCTTCTACCGGCTGCCGACGTGGACGCCCGGCCTCCGATCCGAGTACGCACGGAATCTGACGGCGTATTCGCTGGTCGTCGGCTTGTGCGCATCGATCGCACTGGCCCCCATACTGCAGCGCTGGGCGTGGCTGTTTCCGATGCCGGGCACCCGTGACAGGTGTCCCGCGCTGGGCGCCTACGAGAGCATCCGGACGGAGGCGGCGCTGGCGAACCTGGCCGGCCGTGACAGTGCCGCCTTGGCTCACGCGCAGGACGTCCAGAGCCACGCCGCCGTTGCCGACTGCCTGTCCGCCACCACGACCCTGTGGCTGCCGGTGTACGCGGCCGGAGTGGCTGTGCTGGTGGCTCTGGTCGCGTGGTCCGTCGACCGAGCCCGGGTGAGGAACGAGGCGGTCAGCTCTCCCGCTTGATCCACTCGCCGCCGCCCAGCGGGTAGTCGTAGCCCGGGCGGTCCGCGTCGGCGCTGGTGCGGAACGGGGTGCCGTTGTCGTCGATGTGGACGGTGCCACGGCGGCTGCCGCTGGACCAGTCCAGGGTGAGGTCCCAGCGGACGTCGTGCGCCTCGGTGTGGGCGTTGACGTAGAAGACCTCCGGGTCGGACTCGCTGACCTTGTACGGGAAGTCGCGCTGGCCGTTCTTGACGGTGACCGTGGGACTGCCGTTGTCGAGGCCGATGTCGAACGACTTGGTGCCGACGCCACCGCCGCAGCCGACGCCCATCGAGTAGTCGTTCCAGGCGAGCGGCGCGCCCTTGGTGAGGACGCGTACGTGCAACGCCTCCAGGACGACGGTCTCCTCGCCGGTGCCCTGGACGGTGAGGGCGATCCGCTGTTCGCCCGAGGACACCGCCCCGTACGCGGCGGCCCAGCGCGGGGCGTCCTGCTCGCTCGCCGGCGGGCCGACCTGTTCGGGTTCGCTGTCGACCAGGAAGTGCTGGCTGCACGGGTCGTCGTAGACGTAGGGACGGGTGCCGACAGTGAGCGGTACGGCGTCGGTGGCGCCGTCGCCGGTGGACTGGGCCGCGCCCTGCTTGCCGCCACCCTTCGAAGTGCCGGATCCGGCCCCCTCGGACTCGGTGGGGGACGCGGAGGCGGATGCGGACGGCTTGTGTCCCTTCGCGCTGGGGGACGGAGCGGCGGACGGCTTCCCGGCGTCCACCGTGCCGGTGATCACGGCGGTGTCGCCCGCCGCCCGTCGGCCACCCGCGCCGCCGGACGGCAGGTTCACGGCGAGCACGACAGCCCCCAGCACGGCGGCCACCGCGACGGAGGCGATCAGCACGGTGCGACGACTATGGGGACGACGGGGCGGTGCGAGGTCCCGCGGCGCGTCTACGACAACGGGCTCACCGTTCTCGCCCTCGCCCTGTCCGTGCGATGCCGTTGACCCTGGATCCACCGTCTCAACCGTTTCAGCCGCATGAGCCGCATCAGCCGAATCGGTCGCATCAGCCGAGCCGGCCGAACTGGCGGCCCCCTGAGCCGAACCCGTCGGCGCGACCTGATCCGCCCTGCGCCTCCGTGCCGCGTCCGCCAGGATCCAGCGCCGGTGCAGCTCCACCAGGTCCTGCGGCGTTGCCCGGCAGACCCTTGCGAGGCGCTCCACCGGTGCGTAATCGATCGGCACGGCGGTGCCGTTGCAGTAGCGGTGGAGTGTCGACGTGCTCATGTGCAGCCGCTTGGCAAGCGCCCCGTAGCTCAGCCCCGAGCGGTCCTTGAGCTCGCGCAGCAGCCGCGCGAAGGCCTCCGTCTCCTCGGCCCCTGTTGCCGCTGACACCCGTTCCCCTATCCCCGTGTTCCAGTCGCGCGTTCCAGGGCCACTGCATTCTCCCTGGTCAGAGCGCGTTTCGGCGTTCCAGCGTCCCCAACTGCCCGCCGTGCGTGGCGGTTGGGACGGATCACCTCACAAGCTTCGGTCATCCAATCACCACCCCCACCCGAACACCGAAGGGGCACAGCCACATGTCCAACCTCCGCGCCTCCCGCACTCGTCTTGTCAGCGCCGCCGCGACCGCCGTTCTCGCCGCGCTCTCCCTGACCGCGTGCAACGACGGAACAGGGGCCCGTGACGAGGGCGCCTCGGCCACCACCACGACCGCGAACTCCCCTTCCGGCGTTCCCACTTCCACTTCCGGATCCGGCTCCGGATCCAACTCCCCCTCGTCCTCCTCTTCTTCCGCCTCCTCGGGCGGCAAGCCCGCCACCGCCACTACCGGGCCCGCCACGGACACCTCGGCGTCGAAGACGCCCGTCTCCTCCGGCAAGCCGGTCACCTGCGAGGGGTCCAACACCAAGACGGTCGCGGCCCCGCTGAACCGCCCCGTGAACCACATGCTGCTCACGGTGACCAACACCGGTGGCAAGACCTGCTACCTCTACGGCTACCCGGCCATCCGCTTCGGCGAGGCCCAGGCCGTTCCTCCGGTCATCGAGGAGTCGCAGCCGCAGGCAGTCGTCACGCTCCAGCCGGGCGAGTCCGGCTACGCCTCCGTGAGCCTGTCCGCCACCGACGGCAGCGGCTCGAACGGCCACACCGAGAAGTCCCTGGCCGTCTACTTCCGCGGCCGCTCCGGCAACGAGAGCGTCGGCGCGGGCGCTCACCCGTCGCTGCCCGCGAAGGGCGTCTACGTCGACGACTCGCTCGAAGTCACGTACTGGCAGCAGTCGATGGATGACGCCGTCACCTGGTGACGCCTGGAGGGAGTCAGGACGGCAGAGTGGCTGTGACGAGCGTCACATTCCAAGGTTCGAACTTCGACGCTCGCCCTGCATCTAGTCGGAGTCGGTCACCGAACGGCTTCGGATCAACACCCCTCCACAGCCGTCCACTTCCTGTCACCAAGGAACATTCAATGGGTTATCTGCGCGGATTCATCCCCTGGATCATCGCCGGCGTCGTCTCGTCGTTCGACTGGCGCTGGGGCGCGATCGGAGGTCTCGTCTCGGGGCTGCTGCTTCTCCTCCAGGACCGGCGTCGGGGGGTCGGTTCCGACGCCCTGGTCCTGGAGATCAGCACCATCGTGTACTTCGTCGTGGTGGGCGCCGTCTCCGTCGCCGATCCGGGTTCGGCCCTGGCGGACCACACCGACGTCGTCTCCTTCGCCTGGCTGGCCGCCACCGCCTGGGGGACCCTGGCGATCCGCCGCCCCTTCACGCTGGGCATCGCCAAGCGCCAGACACCGCGCGAGTACTGGGACATGCCGGAGTTCATCCGGGTCAACAACCACATCACCAGCGTGTGGGGCGCCGGCTTCACCTTCATCGGCGTCAGCCTGGCCGTCTGCGGGGCGGTGGACGCCCCGGCCTGGGTGGGTATCGCCGCCCATGTCATCGGCCTCGCCGGCCCCGCCGTCTTCACGAAGGTCTGGCCGGCCCGGGCCCAGGCGCGGCTGCAGAACCAGGCACCGGTGACGGCTCTTCCCCAATAGGCCTCCATAGGCCCCAACAGGCCGTCCCAGTCGCCCTCTCGCAGCGCATGACTTCCGCGACCTCGCGACCAACAACTCACCACACCGAAGGAGCCGGCCCATCATGAGTACCGTCCCAGAAGCCATGAGTACCGCCCCAGAAGCAAGGAACGTCGTTCTCGTCCACGGCGGATTCGTCGACGGATCGGGCTGGAAGGGGGTCTACGACCTGCTTCGGGCGGACGGCTACAACGTCGGCGTCGTCCAGAACCCCACCCTCTCCCTCGAAGGCGATGTCGCCGCCACCAGGCGGATCCTCGACGCTCAGGACGGTCCGACCGTACTGGTCGGGCACTCCTACGGCGGCGCGGTGATCTCCGAAGCGGGCAACCACGAGAAGGTGACCGCGCTCGTGTATGTCGCGGCGTTCGTGCCCGACAAGGACGAGTCGGTGAGCACCCTCATCGCCGACCCGCCGCCCGGAGCGCCGGTTCCGCCGATCCTGGCGCCCGTCGGAGGGTTCCTCTTCCTCGACCGGGAGAAGTTCGCCGCGTCCTTCGCCGGGGACCTGCCCTCCGACGAGGCCCGGTTCCTCGCCGACTCCCAAGTGCCCTGGGGCGTGGACGCGTTGGGCGGCACCGTCACCCAGCCGGCCTGGCGCGCCAAGCCGAGCTTCTATCTGGTGGCGACGGACGACCGCATGATCCCGCCGCCGGCCCAGCGCGCCATGGCCGAGCGGGCCGGCGCGACGGTGGCCGAGACCGGCGGCAGTCACGCCGTGTACGTGTCCAAGCCCGGTGAGGTCGTCGCGATCGTCAAGAAGGCCGCGTCAGCCGTCTCCTCGGGGGCCACCGAATGAGGAGCCTCCGCGAGGGGCTGCGTGCCTACGCCGTTGCTGCACCCGGCGATGTCCGGTCACCCGGGCCGGCGGCATGACCGACGAGACGACTCTCCCCCGCTACGTCCGGGGCCGCTTCGCCCCGGTCCCCGACGAGTACAGCGCGGCCGATCTCACCGTGCGGGGCTCGCTGCCGCCCGACCTGGACGGCCGCTATCTGCGCAACGGCCCCAACCCGCTGCCCGGCGAGGACCCAGGCCACTGGTTCACCGGCCCCGGCATGCTCCACGGCATCCGGCTGCGCGGCGGTCGCGCCGAGTGGTACCGCAACCGGTGGGTCCGCACCCGGGAACTGGAGGGACACCCCTTCATCCGCGAGGACTCCACCGTCGACCTGGCCGCGACGCCCGCCAACACTCACGTGATCCGGCACGCGGACACCGTGCTGGCCCTGTGCGAGGTGGGCCTTCCCTACTGGGTCACCGACACGCTGGAGACCGTCGGGCCGTACGACTTCAGCGGGCGGTTGACCACCGCGATGACCGCGCACCCCAAGGAGGACCCGGTCACGGGCGAACTGCACCTGTTCGGGACCGGGTTCGCCCCGCCGTACCTCACCTACCACCGGGTCACCGCGGAGGGAGAACTGCTCGACAGCCGGCCGGTCGACGTGCCGGGCCCGACGATGATGCACGACTTCGCCATCACCGAGCACCACATCGTCTGGATGGACCTCCCCGTCGTCTTCGACCCCACCCTGGCCGGACGCGGCGGCATGCCCTACCGATGGGACGAGGGCTACGGCGCCCGGCTCGGGATCATGTCCCGCACACCCGGCAGCACCGAGGTGAGGTGGTACGACATCGATCCCTGCTACGTCTTCCACGTGGGCAACGCCCACGAGGACGCGCAGGGGCGGATCGTGCTGGACGCGGTGCGCTACGACCCCGCCGGCTTCCAGCGCGCCTGGTCGGACATCGGCGGCCCCACCGGGCCGAACGGCCTGGCGGGGGTGACGGAACCGGGCCACTCCCAGGGCCCCTCCGTCCTGTACCGCTGGACGCTGGACCCGGTGGCCGGCCGCGTCACCGAGTCCCGGCTGGACGACCGCGAGGCCGAGTTCCCCACCCACAACGAGAGCCTCACCGGGCGCCCCCACCGCTTCTTGTACACCGTCTCCGGCGACGGCATCGTCAAGCACGACCTCGCGGGCGGCACCAGCCGCATCCACAGGACGCCCGGCAGCCGCTACGCGGGAGAGGCGGTCTTCGCTCCGGCGGCGTACGGCACCGGCGAGGACGAGGGCTGGCTGCTGTCGCTCGTCTCGGACGACCACGGTGCGGCGGGCGAACTGCTCGTCCTCGACGCCAGGGAGCTCTCCGTCCAGGCGGTGGTGGAACTGCCGTACCCCGTCCCGGCCGGTTTCCACGGCAGCTGGCTGCCGGAGCTCTCATGACCGGGGCATGATGCACGCATCGGCACGTCCAGGGGCTTCGGCCCGGCGGTGTGCGCCGAAGCCCCGCCGGGCCGAACCCCGCACCACAGGGTCCATGACGCGTCACTCGTCGCCACGGAGGTGTTCGCACGACATGACAGCCCTCAGCCCTCCCACGGACGAGGAACTCACCCGCAGGGCCCAGGCCGGTGAGACCGCGGCGCTCGGTCTGCTGCTGGCCCGCCACCAGGCGCCGATGCGTGCCGTGGCGATGAGCTTGCTCGGCTACGGCCACGACGCGGAGGACGCGGTGCAGGACGCCGCGTTGACCGCGCTGCGGCGCATCGGCGACGTACGGGATCCCGCGGCCGTGGGCGCGTGGCTGCGGGCGATCGTGCGCAACAGCTCCCGCATGCGCCTGCGTGCCACCCGGGAGACACCGGGCCTCGACGGCCTGGACCATCTGCACCTTCGCGACCACGAGTCCTCGCACCCCGAGCGGGTCGTCGAACAGCACGCGATGCGTGACTGGATCTGGGACGCGATGGAGGAGCTGCCGGAACAGCTCCGGCTGGTGCTCATGCTGCGGCACTTCAGCGGCATCGCCTCCTACCAGGAGATCGCCAACGCCTGCGAGGTACCGGTCGGCACGGTGCGCAGCAGGCTCAGCCAGGCCCGCGGAAAACTGGCCCAGGTGCTGCTGACGACCGCCACGGAGGCCCACGACGATGCCTCCCGTCTCACCGAGGACAGCCGGCACGAGGCCGAGGTCACGCTGGAGGGCGCCCTGCGCGGCCGACAGCCCAGCGAGATCCTGGAGTTGTGGCCGACGGAGACCGAACTGGTCGGCATCCTCAGCTCGCCGGGCGAGCGCAGCCATCCCTTCCCGGCCATGCGGCGGACCCGGGAAAAGGGCGTGACCCAGCACCTGCGCCATGTAGTGGCCAGCCGCGACATCACCATCTGGGAGATGGACGTCACCAACCCCGCCGGTATCCCCGACCCCTGCCCGCCGACCCTCGCCTGGCTCATGTTCCGCCAGAACCGAAGGGTGCAAAGACTCCGGGTGGTCTTCCCCGAGGGCCTGGACAACAAGCAGACCCCAGGCCGCTGACCCCCGAGGCCGCTGACCCGAGGCTGCTGACCCGGGGTCTCAATCGACGGCGACCCCATGGGCGCGTCGTCCTCGAAGAGGTCCGGGTCGAAGCCCCCCTTTGCGGGGCCGCCCGCAGGCGGTGAGAAGGGCGGCGCCACCGGTCGATCGGATCCGGTGGCGCCGCCCTCTTTTGAATCTTTTCCTGAACCGGTGCGGCTAGCTTCTGCTCCACTGCTGGGTGGCGTTGCCCAGCGGGGTCCACAGCTCGACCTTCGAGCCGTTGGCCGTGCCCCAGCCGGTCACGTCGATGGCCAGACCGTTGGAGCGGTTGGCGATGGTGCCGTCCACCCGGAACACCCACTTCTGCTGGACTTCCCGTTGCAGGCCCAGAGGATGAGCTTGGTGCCCGCGGTGGTGCCGTCGCCGTCGGCGGCCAGGCACTTGCCGGAGACGCGCAGTTCGCCGGCCGTGGTCTGGGTGATGGTCTGGTTGGCGTTGCCCGAGCAGTCGTAGATCTGCACCTGGACGCCCGTCTGGCCGCTGGGGACGTCGAGGCAGCGGCCGGAGTAGCTGCCCTTGAGGGTGAAGGTGGCGTCCGTGGGGAGGGGGTCCTGGACCAGTTGCCAGTCCTGTGAGCCGTCGGTGGTCGACGCCGCCACGGTGACGGAGCCGCCCGCCGTCGAACCGGTCATGTACAGGCTGGTGTTGAGGACCGAGCGGAGCTTGTAGTACCCGCTGGTCGACGACGAGACCTGGGTCCACTGTTTGTCGGTGGCTCCGTCGTCGACCCACTGGGCCAGCTTCTGCCCGGCCGTCGCGGTGCCGGTCCAGATGGCGACCGAGCGGCCCCCGGCCTTGTTGAGCAGCGTCACGTTGCTGCCCTTGGCGGTCAGGTGCCAACGCTGGGTGGCGGCCGTGGAGTCGGCGGCACTCAGGACGAGGTCGGGGGTGTTCCCGGTGAGGTTCGCGTCCTGGGTCTTCCCGGACGCGGTGGCGAGGACCTGCCCGGTCAGCCGGTTGACGAGGCTGTAGTAGGCGCCGTCGGAGCGGCCGAGGTCGACCTCGGCGTACTTCACGGGGCCGACGCTGGTGCCGCTCCAGGACGCCTGGAGGATCAGGACGCGTCCTGTGCCGTCGACGTACTGGAGAGTGCGGCTGTATCCGGCGGCGATCGGCGTCTTGTACTCCTTCCACGTGCCGGTGCTCAGCCCGGACTCGTTGACCCAGACGTCGCCGCTGCCGGCGGCGTTGTAGACGATCCGCCCGTCCGGCATCGGGAGCAGAACCGGGCTGCCGCCGATGGACAGCGTGCTCCCGCCCGAGGGCACGGGCAGCGAGGTGATCGCGGCGTCCGTGGCCGAGAAGAACTTCGTCGGGTCGTCGGAGATCCGGTAGCGGACGTTCGTCCCGCCGCCCCAGTACTCGTACGTCAGGAGCCACTTGCCGTCGGTCGTCGGGGCGATGGTCGTCATGCCCGGGCGGCCGCCGCCGATCTCCGTCTTGCCGCTGCCCATGCTCACCGTGGAGCCCGGGACGTCGACGACGGGGCTGCTCCAGGACGTGCTGCTGCTGCCGTTCCAGGTGCGGTGGAGGAGGACCTGGCCGCCGGAGTCCGTCGCCGTGTCGTTGTCCGGGTCGAGGGTCGGGGCGCCGGTGCTGGTGTCGTAGCCGGTGTAGTCGTCCTCGTCGGAGTAGTAGGCGATGAGCGTGCCGTTGTGGGCGAGCAGGTGCGGCTCCCAGACGGGGTCGACCTGGGCGTGGGTGTTGGCCGTCGAGACACGGCCGACGCTGCCCGCGCTGCCGCCCTGCCAGCCGCCGGCGGCGATGATGTTCTCGAAGCTCCAGGTCGCGCCGTCGTCCGTGCTGGCGTACAGGGCGAGTGCCACGTCCTTGCGGTCGCCGTCACTGGTCGGCGTCCAGCTGGAGTTGGCGGCCTTCTGCTCCTCGTAGTAGTAGTCGTCGCCGGAGACGATGCTCGCGAGCAGCAGCGTGCCGGCGCTCAGGTTTCCGACGTCCTGCGGGAGGACGTAGAGATACGGGTTGGTCCAGTTGCTCGTGTACTTCGCGTACGCGCTGTCGCTGGACAGGTACGCCGGGGCTTTGACGTCGGCCAGCTTCGCCCACGTCGTGCCGCTGTCGTCGCTCTTGTAGACGGGCAGCGTCTGGCCCACCGGAGCGCTCTGGCTGTTCTCGAACGTGGCCACGAGCCGGCCGTCCGGCAGCTGGGCCGACTTCGGGTAGAGCACGCACGGGCTCTTGTTGCACGCGGCGGTGTTGTCCGCCGTATACAAGTTCGCGGGGCTCGGCTGATACGCCGACGCATTTGTCGCGGAGGCGATGGCGATTGCCACGCCTATGCCGAAGGCCGTCGCCGAAGCGAAAACCTTTCGCGCCCAGGATCTTTTCAACGGCGTTCCTTTCACCAGGGGAACAGCGCACCCCGGTCCATGGAGTTCCACGCAGTGCACGGGCTTCCATGCGGTGCACGGGTTTCCCCGCAATGCAGGGGTTTCCATGGGGTTCCACGGTTTTCCGTGGGGAGGGGGAAAGAGGGTGCGGGGCAGGAAGCCAGTATTCGCAGGCGACATCGCGCTGTCACCGGCACGTTGCGAAAGGATTTCGCGGAATTGCGGGTTACGGGGTATTGACGCGACTGCGCGCGGACGTCGAGGTCCGCAGGACGAGTTCCGTCGCCAGTTCGATGCGTGGCGCCGCGGGCGGGCGGCCCTCGGCGAGATCCATCAGCACCCGGGTCGCCTCGCGCCCCAGCTCCTCGAACGGCTGGCGCACCGCGCTCAACGGTGGGCAGGCCATGGCCGCCACGAGCGTGTCGTCGAAGGACATGACCGACAGGTCGTCCGGTACGGAGAGCCCCTGCTGCCGGGCGGCCTCCAGCACGCCGAGCGCCTGCGCGTCGCTGGCGGCGAAGACGGCCGTGGGCGGGTCGCCGGCCCGCAGGATCTGCAGGCTCGCGGCGAGCGCCTCGGCGTAGTCGAAGTCGGTCGAGCGGACGATCGCCGGGTCGTAGGCGACCCCGGCCTCCTCCAGCGCGGCCCGGTAACCGTGCACGCGCGCCGCCCCTGCCAGGGAGTGCGAGCGGCCCGCGACCATGCCGATCCGGGTGTGCCCCAGCGCCAGCAGATGCTGGACGGCGTCCCGGGCCCCGCTCCAGTTCGTCACCCCGATGCTGGGAATGTCCTCCGACGGCGCGCTCAGGGGGTCGATCAGCACCACCGGCAGCCGCTGCTCGACGATCCGCCGCTGGTCCTCCTCGGCCAGCATGGAGATCACGATCACGATCCCCGCCGCGCCGAGTGACACGCACTCCTCCAGCCACCCGGAGATCGACCGTCGGCTCGTCGTCCCGGTGACCACGTCGATGCCGAACTCACCGGCCGCGTCCACGATGCCCCGGGCGACCTCCAGGGTGTACGGGCCGGACAGGTCACGGAAGACGACGACGATCTGCCGTGGCGTCGCGGGACCCCGCTCCCACGGGCGGACGTATCCGTACCGCACCAGCAGTTCCTCGACCCGGCCCCGGGTCGCCGTACCCACGTCCCGGCGTCGGTGCACCACCTTGGACACGGTGCTGAGCGAGACCCCCGCCTCGGCGGCGATGTTCGTGAGCAGGCCGTGCTGCGCTTCCTGCCGGTCCTTGCCTCGACCTGTCACCCGATGTCCGTTCCGTACCCCGAGCCTCGACGCGCCGGACGCACCGCGCACCTGGCCAGAACTCCGCCGCAACGTAACGGGCCCGGGGACGGGGAGGCAAGACCGGTGCGCACTGTTCTGTGGCGCGGATGGATCAGGCGGAACCACCTCTGGCCGGAGGCTGGAGGGGGCGGACGCGCGCCTGGGTCGACGGACTCTGTGACCGCGCAGTGTGGTCTTCGCCGTCAGGCGGCCTGGTGCTGGAAGGTGCGGCGATAGGACGTGGGCGTGATGCCGAGGGCGTCACGGAACCGGGCGCGCATGTTGGCGCCGCTGCCGAGGCCGCACCGGACGGCGATCTGTTCCACCTGGAGGTCGGTGGTCTCCAGGAGTTCTCGCGCGCGGTTGACGCGGGCGGTCAGGAGCCATTGGTGGGGGCTGACGCCGGTTTCCTGGCGCCACAGGCGGGTCAGGGTGCGCGCGGAGACGCCGGCACGGTCGGCGAGGTGGGGGATGGTGAGGTCTTCTTCGAGGTGGAGCAGGGCCCATTCACGGGTGTCGGCGAGCGTGGTGGCCTGGGGGGTGGGGAGGGTCCTGTTGATGTATTGGGCCTGTCCGCCGTCGCGGTGCGGTGCGGCGACGATGTCCCTGGCGATGTCGTTCGCGACGGCTGCGCCGAGGTCTTTGCGGACCAGGTGCAGACACAGGTCGATGCCGGCCGTGACGCCCGCGGAGGTCAGGATGGTGTCGTTGTCGATGTAGAGGACGTTGCGGTCGACGCGCAGCCGGGGGTAGAGCTCTTCGAGGTCGTCCGCGCTGGCCCAATGCGTGGTGACGGTGCGGCCGTCGAGCAGTCCGGCCGAGGCGACGGCGAAGGCGCCGGTGCAGATGGAAGCGATGCGTATCCCGGCGCGGCCGGCGAGCTTGAGAGCGGCCCTCACCCGTGGGTGCGGAGGGCGCCGGAAGTCCTCGAAGCCCGGGACGATGATCGTGTCCGCGTCGGCGAGCGCCTCGAGACCCGCGGTCAGCCCGAGGGTGAAACCGGCGCTCGTGGTCACGGCCTCCTCGGTGTCGCCGCACACGGTGAGCTCGTAGGGGGTGTTCGGGCGGGCGTTGAAGATCTGCGTGGGGATCCCCAGATCCATGGGCAGCACGCCGTCGACGGCCAGGACCATGACCCGGTGCTTGTTCATGGCCGCAATATTACGTACGACACCAATCTCGTGGGGAAGGCCAGGGAACCGTCATGCCCTGACCCAGGGCTGTTCCCGGGATAAATCCCCTGATCAGGCCGCTGATCGTGTGACCGGAAAGCAAGGGCCCATCCGCACCGGTCTGGCCCAAAAGATGCGCATGTCGGCAGATGAGCCGTGGCCTGGAGGGGAGGTTCCGGAGCAGGATCGAAGAGCGAGCGCGGGGCAGCCGACTCCACACACCGGTGGAGCGGTCCGAGAGCCCCGGCCGTGGACGAGGAGCCGGCGATGACTTCGCAGAATGTGGGCCGCTTCTTCGACGTGCGGGGCGGCCAGGTGTACGCCCACGTCCGCGAGGGTGACGGCCCGGCGCTGGTCTTCCTGCACTACTGGGGAGGCTCACGGCGCACCTGGCTCCCGGTGCTGCGGCGGCTGGACCCCGGGCAGGGCTTCGTGGCCTACGACCACCGCGGATGGGGCGACTCCGCGGGCGTGCCGGGACCTTACGGCCTGGAGCAGCTCGCGGACGACGCGCAGCGCGTCGTCGAGGCACTCGGATACTCCCGCTACGTGCTCGTCGGGCACTCCATGGGCGGCAAGGTGGCTCAGCTGCTGGCCGCACGCAAGCCCGCCGGTCTGAGGGGAGTCGTCCTCGTGGCACCCGCGCCGCCCGCACCGATCGGGGTGACCGCGCAGGTGCAGGAGACGGTTTCCCACGCCTACGACAACGAGGAAGCGGTTCTTCAGAGCATCGACCTGATGCTGACCGACGGCGGGCTGACTCCCGAGCTGCGCCGTCAGGTGGTCGAGGACAGTCTGCGCGGCGGCGACGAAGCCCGTCTCGAGTGGCCGCGCCAGGGCCTGCTCCAGGACGTGTCGGCCGGCGTCTCGGCCATCGAGGTGCCGGTGCTGGTTCTCGCGGGCAGCCACGACAAGGTCGACCCGCCGACCGTGCTTGCCGACCACCTGTTGCCGCTGATCCCGACCGCCACGCTGACCGTCCTGAAGGACACCGGCCACCTCTCGCCCCTTGAAGTGCCCGACCAGGTGGCCGCGCACATCGGCGCGTTCGTCGCCCAGCTGTAAGCACAGCACTCCAGCCGCACATCCCTCCCCGTGGGCGATCGGCTGTCGCTCCACGGGCCGTGCAGCCGCACGCCCCATACCCGGCAGGGGTGAGCCCGCGCCGCATGGCGCCCGGCCACCGTGGCGATCTGTCCCGGACCGGGCCCAAATGAAGGAGACCATCATGACCACCGACGCACACCTGTCCGTCTTCGACCAGCTCGACCTCCCCGACACGAGCCTCGCCCGGGACGCATACGCCTATGCGGCACAGGCCACGCCTGCCTTCGTTCACCATCACAGCGTCCGCAGCTACGTCTTCGCTCGGGCCCATGCCCAGAACCAGGGTCTGCGCGCCGGTACCGACTACGACGACGAGCTGCTGTTCGTCAGCTGCGTCCTGCACGACATCGGACTGAGCGAGGAGGGCAACGGCGACCAGCGTTTCGAAGTCGACGGCGCCGACATCGCGGCGGCGTTCCTCCGTGAGCGCGGTGTCGAGGAACGGCGTATCGCCGTCGCCTGGGACGCCATCGCTCTGCACACCTCGGACGGCATCGCCTCGCGGAAGGGCACGGAGGTGGCGCTGGCCCAGGCAGGCATCGCCACCGACATCCTCGGAGCCCGGCGTGAGAGCCTTCCGGCCGGCCTCGCCGACGAAGTGCACGCCCTGCTGCCGCGTCAGGACCTGGCCTACGGGCTCAGCGACGCGATCATCACCCAGGCCCTGGCCAAGCCCCACAAGGCGTCCCCGATCACCTTCCCGGGCGAGCTGCTGCGCCGCCACCTGCCCTACGGCGCCCAGCCCAGCTGGTACGACCTGATCGCCGCGGCCGGCTGGGGCGACAAGCCGGTCGGCGTCACCGCCCGGCGCCGTGCCGAGACGCCCCAGCAGGTGGGGACCTTGTTCATGGAGTACCTGGAGGCCGGTGACGTCGAGGGTCTGGTGTCGCTCTACGAGCCGAACGCCCACTTCGTCCCCACTCCCGGAACCCACCTGGTGGGCGCGGACGCCATCCGCCAGGCCATGCGGCAGATGGTCGACAGCGGTGCCCGCCTCAAGCTCGAACCGCGCGAGATCCGACAGGTCGACGACGTCGCCCTGGTGTCGAACAACGCCACCCTCACCGGAGCCGGACCGGAGCCGGTGATCTCCACCACCACCGAGATCCTCCGACGCCAGCCGGACGGCGGCTGGGTTCACGTCGTGGACGACCCGTTCTTCAGCTGACCGCGTCGGGCGGCCTGGGCACGGATGCGCAGGCCGCCGGCCCCTCCCAGGGCTTGGCGGGCATCTGATCAATGTTCAGGATGAGGCTCCTTGTCTCCGGCATGGCCACGGCGGGGGACCAGCGGCCGGCTGCGCGGCTATGCCGCGCTCGGGTCGTACGCCTGCCGGAGAGCCCGCGTTCGGCGGCCTCGGCGCTGCCGGGCGCCCGCTGCGAGGACCCCGCCGTCCCTTCGCCGATGGGGTTTCCCCCGCACCCGGTTCTCGTCAGTCGGTGGTGAACAACAGGACGGCGTTCTGGCCGCCGAAGCCGAACGAGCAGCTGAGGCCTGCGTTCTCGGCCACCGGCCGCGGTCGGCCGGCGACGATGTCCAGCTTGTGATCGCCGTCCTGGCCCTCGAAGTTCGCCACGGGCGGCACTGTCCGACGGCGCAGGGCGAGGACCGTGTACGCCGCCTGGATCGCACCCGCCGCTCCGAGAGCATGGCCGATCACGCCCTTGGCGGCCGTCACGGGCGGCGGGTCCGTTCCGAAGACCCGGGTGAGAGCCGCAGCCTCGGCCGCGTCGTTGTGCGGCGTGGAGGTGCCGTGCGCGTTGACGAGGCCCACGTCTCCCGGATCGCACGCCGCGTCGTCCAGTGCGACGCGGATGGCCCGGACCGCTCCGTGCCCGTGCGGGTGCGGGGCGACCGGATGGTGTGCGTCCGCGCCGGCGCCGTAGCCGCGCAGCACGGCCTGCACCGGTGCCCCGCGGGCGCGGGCGTGGGAGAGGCGTTCCAGTACGAGGACGGCGGCGCCCTCCCCGAGCACGAAGCCGTCCCGTGCCGCGTCGAACGGCCGGCTGGCCAGCTGCGGGTGTTCGCGCCGCCGGGACAGCGCCCGCATCCGGGTGAAGCAGGTGGCCGTCATACGGGAGCGCGCGGACTCGCTTCCGCCGGCCAGCACGATGTCGCACGTGCCGGACCGCAGCAGGTCCCGTGCCACACCGATCGCGGTCGCGCCCGAGGCGCAGGCGCTGGACGTGGTGAAGTTCGGCCCCTGGGCGCCCAGGTCGATCGCGACCTCGCCCGCTGCCATGCTCGGCACACTGCGCGGCAGCGCCAGCGGCGAGACCCGTTCGGGCCGGTCCGCGCCGAGATGGCAGAACTCGGTGACGTACGTGCCAAGGCTGTTGGACCCGACGCCCAGCACGACCCCGACCCGTTCCGCCGGCCAGGTGCCGGTGTCCAGCGCGGCGTCGGCGACGGCCCGTCGGGCGGCGGTCAGGGCGAACTGGATGTACCGGTCCACGCGCCGGGCGAGCGACCGGCCGAGTTCGGCCGCGGCGTCGAATCCGGTCACCTGGCAGGAGAAGTCGACGGGCAGCCCGGCGAGTTCGGGATCCGGGGCGGCCAGTGAGCGGCCCCGGCACAGGGCCGCCCAGTTCGCGTCCGCCGTATGCCCCGCCGGAGTCACCAGGCCCAGCCCGGTGACCGCGATCTCAGGCCGCATGTTCGAACGCCCGCGCCGCCTCGCCGAGCGTGGAGGCCGGGAACAGGTCCAAATCGTCCTCGGCCAGAACGATCCCGAACTCCTGCTCCGCCGCCACGACCAGTTCCATCAACGACATCGAGTCCATCCCGAGGCTTTCGAACGTCGTCGCGGCGGTCAACTGCTCCGGCGCCACATCGACTTCGAGGTGACCGGTGAGCAGGGCGATGAGCCGCTCGGGCAGTGCCCGCTCCGTATCTGTTTCCGCTGCTTGTGTCATGCCGTGATCTCCCGCTCTGTCGCACCATGTGATCTTCGCGATAGCAATGACTGTGATATCGCACGCCTGGTTGCGGAGCCGCTCGCGACGTCCCGCCCCCGCACAACGCCGGAAGTTCCGCCAGGTCACGAACTGCCGATTCGGTAAGGGGCCTTCGGTGTATTCGGACACAAGATCAGCGTGGGGCGCACGGCCGCCTCCCGCGCACGCTCGTCCGTTGGGGTGGACCCTCCGGGATGGAATTGCAGTACGCAATCCTGCTAACGCACCATCCTGGGGAGTCGAGCGAAGGAGCAGTCGAGCGTGACGCGAACCGGAGCGGTCTTCACCGTCCCGTGGCCCTTGCGGGTCAACCCCCATCTGGATCAGGCGCGCGACAGCGCGCTCGACTGGATGCGGAGGTCCGGCCTGCTGGACGGCGAGCAGGCCGCGCAGGACTTCGTCGACTGGCGGCTGGCCGAAGTGGCCGCCTTCTTCTATCCCCACGCCAGTGCCGAGGACTGCTGTACGGCGGCACAGATGATGGGCTGGTACTTCCTGCCGTTCGACGACCAGTTGGACGGCGAGGCCGGCCGTGATCCCCGCACGGTGGCGGCCGTCTGCAACGCCCTGATCGGCATCATGCACGGCGCGACCGGACCGCAGCCGCACGCTGCGCCGACGGTGCGGGCCTTCGCCGATCTGTGGAGCCGGATGGTGCGGGGGATGTCGCTGCCGCTGCGCACGCGCGTGGCGTTCAACTGGGCGTCGTACTTCTCCTCCCAGGTGACGGAGGCGATGGACCGTACGACGGGATTCGCCTACCGCGACCTGGCGGACTACTTCTCGCTGCGGGCGGCCACGACGTGCGCCTTCGGTCAGAACGACCTGGGCGAGAAGTGGGGCGGCACCGAGGTGCCGCCGGAGCTGTGGCACCACCCGGTGCTGCAGCGCATGCGTCAACTGGGCGCCGACGTGGTCGCGTTGAGGAACGACTCGATGTCGCTCAGGCACGAGGACGTCACCGGCGGGCACAACGCGATCCACGTCATTCAGCGCAGCCGCGGCTGCACGCGGCAGGAGGCGCTGGTCGAGGCGTCCCGCCACGCTCAGGAAAAGGTCGATGAACTCGTGGAGTTGGAGGAGAGGGCTCTGTCACGACTGCTACGGGCCGTCGACGAGAGCCGGCGCGCGGCGCTGCGGGGTTACGCGGACATCATTCATGACTGGATCCGCGGTGACTACGAGTGGGAGCGGATCACCACACGGCACGACGAGCACCGCGTGATGCCCGACTGGGCGTCCGGTCTGCTCGTGGGCGCGGGGAGTTGAACGATGGCGACCACAAGCCTCCCGGCATCCCTCGTTCCCGCCCCGCGCGCACCCGGTGCGCTGCCCGGCGTGGGCCACCTGCGGCAGTTGCTTGTCGACCCCACCCGGTTCCTGGCCCGGCTGCCGTCCTACGGCGACCTGGTGGAGATCCGGCTCGGTCTGCGCCCCACCTACGTGGTCTGCAGTCCCGAACTGGTCTCCGAGATCCTGGTGCGCCGCCATCGCGACTTCGACAAGGGCGGCCCCTTCTTCGACAACATCTCCGAGTTCTTCGGAGACGGCCTGGCGACCTGCCCCAACGCCAAGCACACCCGGCTGCGCCGCTTCACCCAGCCGGCCTTCCACCCGAGCAAACTGCCCGGGTACGCGGAGCTGGCCGGGCGCGAGATCACGGCTATCACCCAGGAGTGGCGTGAGGGACAGGTCCTGGACGTGCGCCGGCTGATGCAGGAACTGGCGATGCGGATCACCGTCTCGACGATGCTGGGGTCATGGTTCGCCGACACAGGTGCGGACGCCGACACGATCGGCCGCACCCTGGGTGACGTGGACGTCCTGGTCAGCGGCGCGTTCCTGCGTATGGTCGCGCCAGGCATCGCCCGCCTCCCGCTGCCGAACAACCGGCGCTACGTACAGGCCCGGGAGTCGTTGTACGCGCACATCGACGCGACGGTCGCCTCCTACCGCCGGGCCGGTACCGACCAGGGCGACCTGCTGTCCATGTTCCTCGCCGAGGACGGCGACGGAAACGCGCTGTCGGACACGGAAGTACGCGAGCAGGTGATGACCATGTTCATCGCCGGTATCAGTACGACGGCCGCGATGCTCGCCTGGACCTTGTACTACCTCTCGCTGGACGACGATCTCGACGCGGCCGTCGCGGCCGAGGCACAGCAGGTGTGCGGCGACGGCCTCGCCCGGCACGAGCACCTTCCGCAGCTGCCGGCCCTGATGGCCGTGGTGACCGAGGCCTTCCGGATCAGGCCCTCCGCGTGGCTGTTCAGCAGGACCACCGTCACGGACACGTCCTTGGGCACCTACCGGGTGCCCGACGGTGCCGACATCCTGATCAGTCCGTACATCATTCACCACCGGCCCGATCTCTTCCCCGAGCCCGACCGGTTCGACCCGGGGCGCTGGACCGGCGACGGACGCACGTGGGCCAAGGCCGAGCGGGCGATGGAGTTGGTGCCCTTCGGGACCGGGATCCGCAAGTGCATCGGACACGACTTCACCGTCATGAACGTCATGCTGTCCCTGGCGTCGATCCTGGCCGGCTGGAAGCTGACCCCCGCCACCTCCCGCCCGGTCACCCTCATCGGGCGCAGCATCATCGAACCCCGCAACCTCGACCTGCGGCTGCACCGCCGCCAGGTGTCCTAGCGGGGGAGTGCGCCGCTGTTCGCCGCGTCTACTCGAGCAGTGCGCGGTGGACAGCCCGCTCGATGGCGTCGGCCAGGTCGTCGGTCTGCCGTGCGGTGAACCAGTCCGCGGCCATGACCACAGTGATGTCGAGGCCCGCCGTGTCGTCCTGGCTGCCGGTGAGGAAGACCGAGGGCAGGGGGCCGGGGGGAAGGGCGCACCCGTCGATGGGGTCGGACCTCAGGTCCGGGGGAAGCTCCAGCGGCGGAGTCTTGGTCATCAGGTTGCTGACCAGGACGCTGATCGGAGCGTGCGCCACGTCGTCCATCAGCTCGGCGGTCGCGGCGATGGCCTTCTGCACCGTGTTGTTCAGGACGGCTTCGCGCAATTGCTCCAGTACGCGGCGTCCGAGGTCGACCGGATGGACGTCGGGCCCCACCTCGACCACGACCTCCGCTGCGGTGGCGGCCAGCACCATCTCGTGCGGGGGCATGGGCGGCCTGAGCCGCCGCCGGAGATCCAGTGTGGACAAGCACGTCATGGGGACGGTTTCGTCCGGGTGAGGCGACTGCGAGTGGACCGCGCGCAGGGCGATGCCGCAGGCCAGCGCGTGCAGACTCATGCGTGCCGCCTTGGCCCGGCGCGTCAGTTGGCCGACCGACCCGGCGGACAGCCGCACCTGCCGCCGGTGGACGCCGGCCTGCGCCGGCGTGCCGTGGCCGGCCGCGAGGGCGGGGATGCACGCGGGGCTGATGTCCCGCATCCGCGCCGAGCGGTCCCGGAGGAATTCGTCCAGCTCCTCGGCGGAGAAACGGGCGCGGAAATACTCCTCGACGGGGCGGGGCAACCCGGCGGTACGCGGCGGCAGCACAGGCGTACGGCCGGTGACGCGTTCGCTGTAGCTGCGCCACAGGGTGTGCAGCAGCGTCAGCGCACTGACGCCGTCGCTGATGGCGTGGTGCACCGACAGGGCCAACCGGTGGCGGTCCTCCGCCTCCTCGGTCACGACGGCCCTGAGCAGGGGCGTGTCGGGCGCGTAGGGCGCCCCGGCCTGTTCGATGCCGTCGGCCACACCGAGACGCGGGCCGGGCACCGACGGGTCCAGCCGCAGGACGTGGCCCTGGTCCACGGCCACGATCCGCGCGGACAGCACAGGGTGCAGGACGAGCAGATCCCCGAAGGCGGCCGCCAGCGCGTCGAGGTCGAGCCGGCCCCGCAGCCGCTGACTGAAACAGATCGGCGTACCGAACGAGGCGAAGGCCAACTCGCTGGCCGCGAGCGGGCGTTCCTCCACCACGGTGGCGTCGGGCACGATGATCTCCCTGCAGAGGCGGCGGGCCGGCGCCATGATGCTCGTGCACGGCCGCCGGTCACCGCAACGCGGTCCGCCCCGGTTCACTCCGTCGAGGTCTTCGCACGTCAACGGCGTCGGGCATGGTTCAGCCGAACGACTCAAAGGGCCACTCCGACGGTGCCGTATCCCGCCGAACAGAGCCGGTCCGGTCCCGAACTGATCTAGACACGGTCCCGGACATCGGCCGCTGTTGACCCCACAGCCTGTGCGGAAGGAACCCATTCCCCATGAGCAGGACACGATCCGACTTCCGATTCGCGGACGCACCGGGCGCGTTGCCGGGCCTGGGGCACGCACTGCGGGTCTGGAGAGCGCCGTTGTCCTTCGTCTCCTCGCTGCCGAGCCAGGGGGATCTCGTACGCGTCCGACTCGGGCCGCAGCCCCTCTATGTGGTCTGCCATCCGGAACTGGTCGACCAGGTACTGCGGGACCCCCACACGTACCCCAAAGGGGGTCTGGGATACGCCCAGACACGCACGCTCCTCGGCGACGGCCTCTTCACGTGCTCGAACGCCAAGCACAAGCGGATCCGCCGGCTGCTCCAGCCACCGTTCCAGCGCACCCGCGTCGCCGATTACATCCCCGCCATGGTCGAGACGGCCGACGCGGTGACCGGGGCTTGGCGATCCGGCGTTCCGTGCGACGTGATGCGCGAGATGACGGCCGTGGCCGCGCTGATCGGCGTGCGCACGATGTTCGCCGCGGAGATCACGGAGCACTACCGCGACGAGACCCAGGCCTGCATCGGGGAGATCATCGGCGGGATCCACCACGAGGTGCTCACCTCCGCGCTCGGAGTGCGGTGGCTGTTCCCCCACCGCACCCGCCGCTTCCATCGGACGCTGACCAGGTACGAGCAGATCATCGACGAAGTGATCCTCGCCTACCGCCGCTCCGGCGAGGATCACGCGGACATCCTCTCCATGCTCATGGCGGCACGTGATGACGCAGGGGAGCCGATGAGCGACCGCGAGGTGCGCGACAACGTCATCACCATGTTCACCGCGGCGACAGCGGCGGGCCGTGCCAGCGCCATGGCGTGGGCCCTGCACCTGCTCGACCGCCACCCGGACATCGCCCGTCGTGTCCAGCACGAGATCGACTCCGTCCTGGGAGGCGATCCACCGGACGATGCGGCGCTCCGACGCCTGGAACTCACCCGGCACGTCGTCCTGGAGACATTGCGGCTTTATCCGCACGGCTGGCTCATCCCCCGCACCGTCGCCACACCCGTCGAACTGGCCGGGCAGATCCTGCCACCCGGTACCAGCCTGTTCGTCAGCCCGTACCAGCTGCACCGCCAACCGCGTCTCTTTCCCGACCCCGAGCGGTTCGACCCCGACCGGTGGGCAACCGAAGCCCCCGGCCCCCGCGAGGCGTACATCCCGTTCGGCAACGGCTCCCGCAAGTGCCTCGGAGAAGCCTTCGCGCTCACCGAGATCGTCGTCATCCTCGCCCGGGTTCTCCAGAGCTGGACCCTGGACGGGCAAGCCGCCTCCTCGCGCCCCGTGCTCCCCCGCGTCAACGCGCTGCTGGAGGCCCCGCCCCTGGTGATGACGCCTCAGCTGCGGGGCTCCCGGTCATGACCGCTCCACTCACCTCCGCCGCAACCGCCCTCAGTGCGCGGGACGTTCACAAGGCATACGGCAGACACGTCGTACTGGCAGGCGTCGACCTCACCATCCGCTCCGGGGAGATGGTCGGCATCGTCGGGGAGAACGGCGCCGGCAAAAGCACCCTCCTGCGCATCCTGTGCGGAGACCTGCGGCCGGACAAGGGCAGCGTCACGATCCACGGCACCCTCGGCCACTGCCCCCAACACCCCGTTCTCAACAACGCCCTTACGCCGTTCCAGCACCTGAGCCTGTTCCAGGAGGCCTTCGGCCTCCGGAACCTGGACCACGCCCACGAGCTGATCGACCGGCTCGCCTTCGCCGACCACCTGCACCGTCCCGTCAAAGTCCTCAGCGGCGGAACACGGCAGAAGCTCAACCTCGTCCTCGCCCTCATGCACGATCCCGACGTGGTACTGCTCGACGAGCCCTACCAGGGCTTCGACTGGCAGACCTACCTGGCCTTCTGGGACCTCGCCGCCGCCCGCCGCGCGGCCGGGCGCACCACCGTCGTCATCTCCCACCTCGCCTACGACCTCGACCGCCTGGACTCCGTCATCCAACTCACCGACAAAGTGGCCGTCCTGACCAAGGGAGCCGACCGGTGAGGGCCTATCGCATCGCGGCCCGCCACAACCTGGCCGAACTCGCCAAGAACACGCTCGCCGCCCTCCTGCTGGCCGTCCTCATCCCCGTGTGGATCCTCGCCGCGCCACAGGTCTTCGCACCCGCCTCGCTGACCTTCCGGCTACGCGCCACCGGCCGGACGCTCACCGCCGCGACGGACCACGTGGGCCTGATCCACGGTTGCCTCGGCGTGGTCATGCTCCTGATGGCCTTCCTCACCTTCAGCGCCGCCCGCCAGGCTGCCCCCTTCGACCACAGGCTCATCGCGGCCGGCTACCCGCGCACTCCGCTCCTGCTGGCCAAGGCCACCTCGCTGCTCTCGGCCGCCGCGCTCGTCGCCCTGTACACCACCGTATGGACACTGGCCGTATGGTCGCCCCGCCACCCGGAGTTCCTCTGTCTCGGGCTCTTCACCGCATGCCTGGTCTACGGAGCGCTCGGCCTCGTCCTCGCCCTCTTCCTGCCCGGTGAACTCGAAGGCATGGTCGTCATCTTCGTCACCAGCAACCTCGACCTGCTCCCACAAAGCCCCCTGGTCAACCCCGATCCGCACGGTTTCCTGGGCCCCTTGCTCCCGATGTACGGCCCCATGCAGACCTGCCTCGCCGCCGGCCTTGCCCCCTCGACCCCGCTCCGCCCCGTCATCGCAAGCCTCTCGTGGACCGGTGCCCTCACCCTCATCGCCCTCCTCGCCTTCTGGACCCGAACCCGCAGGCGGCGGCAGCCCCGTGACACTTCACGCTGGGTTCTATGCGGCGGCTGACCCACGAAAAGGCGCGGCGACTGGCGCGACCCGGAAGCGGGGTCCTGAACGACCGCGTCGGGGCATAAGTGAGGCTGAGATCATCCGTCAGGGCATCCATCTCGCGGCCATGGCGAACCGGGTCTGGGACGAGCCGTTGTTCTCGCGCACCTTCGAGGGGCCGGGTCGTACGCCGTCCAAGGGCGAGGTCCGCGAGACGGTCGCCGACGCGGTCCGCCGTGAGTCGGACCCCGGAACCGCCGCGTGATCATCGTCATCGCGGACACGTCCGGACTCCTGGCCGCCCTGGATTCGGCTCACCCTGAGCACGGGGCGGCGAGCGAGACGATCATGGCGGCCGGTCTCCTGGTCATGTCACCACTTCTGCTGGCCGAACTCGATCACGTAGCCACACGCGAACTCGGGCGGGAGGCCGCCCTCGGCACGGTCGACGACATCCGGCGCTGGATGGGCCGGGGCCGCGTCGTCATGCCGGAGATCACGGAGGGCCAGCGGGTGACGAGAATCGAACTCGCACTCTCAGCTTGGGAAGCGACGGAGCTTGGGCGAGGACGTCGCTTCTGACCTGCGGATAAGTGCTCCACGGTAGCGGTGGGACCCTGCGTGGAGGCACTCCTGCCGACCGTGGCTGTCCGCCGTGAAGGGCACGCCGTGGGCACGACGCTGCTGAGCAGTCTCGCCAGGGGTCTGGGTGGCGCTCTCTTCCATGCGCTGTTGCGCGGCTTCGCACTCCCGAAACGGGGCGGCCGAGGTACGAGCCAGGGCGGACAGTGTGCTCGTCGACCTCTTGTGCGGTCATGCCTTCAGTCGCCCCGCTGCACGAACCGGCGCGTGACGCTCAGCCGGTGTGCGGTCATCCGGCGTTCGCCGGGGCGATTTTCTTGTTGAATCGGAACAGGTTGTCCGGGTCCCAGGTGGCCTTGACCGCGGGCAGGCGCTGGTGCTTGGCCGCGCTGCCGTGGACGCCGCTGCGCCACGCGTCGCCCAGGTCGTCGGTGAGGTTGGTGTAGCCGCTGGTCAGCGACTGGGGGCGCATCGCCTCGCCGATGGTCGTGTGCTGGGGCCGGGGCGAGCGTGCCCGCCGGCACGGTCAGCACGCGATGAACCCGCTCGCCACCGCCCTGCTCGGCGACCAGACCCGACACACCGGCCTGGCCCGCAGTGCCTACTACCGCTGGTTCACCGACCCGGCCCGGCCGAGCGCTTGGTGTCGCTTTCGCTCTGCGCAGGTACCAGTGCACGGGGTGTCCGGGGCGCGTCCGCCGTTCTTCCGGAACCCGCGCCCCGAGCGATGCGTCGCCACAGCCGTCCCAGAGCCCGGTAGAAGCGGTCCGGCAGGAACACGGCGTCGGCGATGATCATCGCGCCGGAGAAGAGAGGCAGTCCCATGAGTACCGCGATACCCAGGTGCATGCCCAACAGCATGGTCAGGACCGGGTACTTGAGCCGCCCGAACAGAACGAACGGGAAGGCGACCTGCAACAGCACCGTCATGTAGCAGGCGATGGCGATCAGTAGGTCGTGCTCGTCCACCATGAGGGAGAGTCCGGGCCAGGGCCGGAACAGGTCGAGATTCAGGACGTAGTGGAGGGCGGTCCCGTTGCCCCAGGATCCGCCCTGCACCTTGTACAGACCCGCGGACCCGTAGAGGAAGCAGACCTGGGCCGCGATGACGAACATCCCGCAGTTGTGCAGCACGGAGGTCAGGGTCTGCCGGGAAGCGCGGAGGTGATGCCGGAGCCCACCCGCCATCGGGTCCACCGACGGGCGCGCCGTACCACCCGCGCATGCGCGAAGCCGGGTTCTGCGTGCGTCCAGGGACCAGCGACGGCCGCATGCGGTGAGGACGAGGTAGACGGCCATGAGGAGGATGAGGTTGTCTCCTCCGTCGGTCATGAAGATCGACCTGCTGTGGAACGACGCGACCACGACCGCGAACAGCACCGACACCGCTCTGGTCCGCCAGCCGAGGGCGAACAGTGCCGATGTGACGACGGCCAGTGCGTAACAGGCCTCGAAGTAGGCCCGGTTGTCGGACAGGGTGAGAACGCTGATCCATCCCGTCTGGTCGAACAGTTGCCTCGCCAGCTCCGGCGTCCACGGTGATCCCGGACCCCAGATCTCGTCGCGGTGCGAAAACTCGCGCAGCAGGAAGACGAGGTAGGCAAACCCGTATCCGATGCGCAGGACAGCCGCGGCGTACAGGGAGACCGGCCGCTCGGTCAGGACGTCGAGGGCCGCACGAACACGGTCGGGTACGCGGTGCTGCGCGCCCGCCCCCGCCCCCGCCCTCTCGGCGGTACGAGGGCGCGATGCGGGTAGCTGCTCAGTTTCCATGGGAGTCCACCTCCACCTTCCACCAGGGCAGATACCGCGTATCGGCCGCCTTCGGCGCGACTGCGGCCGCGCCCGCGCCGCCGGCCGGGGCGGGCGCGGCGATGGGCAGGGTGACCACCCGTAGCTGGATGGACTCGAAGCTCCCGCCACGATGGGCGGCGACGCGATCCGACGCGATGTTGGTCAGGTACTGCTGGGTCATCAGCGCCCGCTGCGAGTGCGGCTGGTCGTCGCCGACGTGGTTCTCGAGGTAGGAACTCCAGGCCCGCCGCAGCATGTTCTGCGCCGTATGACTCGGGAAGGGGTTGTGCTTCACCGCGGAATCGTCCACGGCGGTCAGATCGAACCAGCCGCTCACCTGCGCGGTTCCGTCCGGGGCGGTGTGCATGGTCCTCGCCGAGATCTGCCGGTTGACGGACTCCGGATCCGGGGCGAAAAGTCGCCAGTTCTGTTCGAACAGCGGGAAGACCCACGCGTTGACTTGCCGGCTGTACTGCTGGGAGAGCGGGTTCGGGGGCGCCACGTGCAGAAACACCAGGAGCACATGGATCAGGGCCGTCGCCAGGCAGAGAAACACGGCAGTACTCGTCACCGCTTGCAGGAAGACCGGCGGAGGCTGCGACTGTTCCGCGGATCTTTCCGCGGACTGTTCCACGGACTGTTCCACGGATTGTTCCGCGGACTGTTCCGCGGATTGTTGAGGGAATTCGTCCGCAGATTCATCCGCATCAGTCGATGCGGTGCCATCCAGCACGGCCCCACCCGGCCTTTCGATCCCGGCTTCTCTCACTGCTTCTCCTGGGCTTTCGGCGGCGGCGGCGCGCGACGGAATCGACAACGATCCGCCGCGTGCCGCCCGTCCCGTCGGGGACGTATGCACGACTCAGTGACGAACGCTGCCGTAGTCGTCGTCCTTGCCGGGTTTGTTGCCGTACTCGCTGTAACCGCCGTGCTCTTCGGGCTTCCCGCCGTGATCGTGGTGACCCGGCTTTTCCGGCTTCCCGTGGTCGTGGCCTTCGGGCTTGCCCGGATACTCGCCATGGTCGTGTCCGGTCCCGCCGATCACGCCGCCGTGGACACCGCCCGTGGCGGCGCCCGTGGCCCCGTTCGTCGAAGCGCCCGCGACGAGGCCGCCGAGCGCTCCGCCCGAGGTGCCGCCCGTCGACAGGACACCGCCGAGGAGACCACCCAGGACGCCACCGGTTCCGCCGCCCGTCGGCACGCCGCCGATGGCGCCGACCGTGCTGGTGCCACCGCTCGTGCTGGTGCCACCGCTTGTGCTGGTGCCACCGCTCGAAGCCCCGGCGACCAGACCGCCGGTGACCAGACCGGTCGTGGTCCCACCAGTGCCCCCGGTCGCGCACGGCCCCTGGAAGATCCTGTTGCTGTCCAGCGTCACGGCGCCGTCACCGCGCAGGCCCGCATCGGCCAGCAGCCGGCCGTTGATGGTCGCCCCCGTGGTGGCGGTGATCGAGGTGTCGGCCAGGATGGTGCCCACGAACGTGGAGTTGGTACCGAGCGTGGCCGAGCTGCCGACCTTCCAGTACACATTGCACGGCGAGGCGCCGTTGATGAAGCTCACTGTGCTGGCGGATGCCGTCGTCAGCGTCGAACCGATCTGGAACACCCAGACGGCACTGGAGTTGCCCTGGGCGTCCAGGGTCAGTGTGCCGGTGATCCCGGCGGAGCTGTTCGCCCTGTAGAGGCCCGGCGTCAGCGTCTGGCCACCGAACTCGTGGGGAGCGTCGTTGTAGATCGCGTCCGTCAGAGTCTGTCCGGCGGCCTGGTTGTACGCCGTATTCAGGTCGGTCTTGGCTTGGCCCGCGACGGCATCGGCAGAGTGCAGAACCCCGGGCGGGGTCACAATGCCGGGCCCTCCGTCGGACGTCTGGAACCCGGTGATGGCCGTCCCGGGGCTTACGCCGACGTTGAGACCGTTGACCACCGTGGGACCGGTGTTGGTGACTGTGGCGCCGGCCAGTACTCCGAAACTGGCTGCCGTGCCCAGAGGCACAGGGCTGGCAACAGCGCTTGCGCGTGTCGGCGTCATCGCGAGGACGACGGCGGCGATTACCACCGCCGTCACCGCCGCGATCCATACCGACATTGTGCGCCGTGGAGGCGCGTCAGGGATATTCAGCGTCATCGAGGGGGCCAACTCCTTTGAGAGGATGATCTTGGAGATTCCCGGCCACGCAGAATCTGATTCTGCGGCTGGCATATTACGTAGGAAGATGGCCCGGTTACGGCTTCTCCCGGCGCTTTCGCTGGAATGGGAGAATGCGGCGCGTAATCTGCACAAATGATTAATGGGCTGAATGGCGCTGCTGTTTATCCGGCTCGATGACGGGCGAGCCGCCCACGATTTCCTGGCAGGCCGGTCCAACAGGCGGGCGCCATACGGCGGGCCGGGCGGCGGGATACGGAGGCCGGCGGTCGGCCTCGGTCTTTGCTCGAACGCGGAAAGGCCCGCCCCCAGTCACTCGGCGAACGGGTGCGCCGAGCGACACGCCCTGGGTCTGCTGCCCCACACCCCGCTGGCAACCCGCTGGCACGCCTCCCGGCACGAACGACGCAGACCTCACGCCCCGCGGCAACCTGGCCGCCCTCGCCGCACCGCCGATCCCGGCATGCCTGTCGGCCGGTCGCAGTTCCGGGCCGGGGGGCCGGAGCTGACAAGTTCCTCACACCTCTCCTTCAGCCTGACGATCATGGCTTCATCAACTCGTCGTCTGTCCGGACGCCTGTGCCGTCGTGTCCCGGCCGGGAATCGACAAGCGACCACCTCTGCAACCCTCGGCGCGAGCCGTCTCGGGATACCGGCCGCCGGCCTGGCCCTGCTCGTCACGCTCACCGGATGCGGCCGAACGGGGACGGGTGTCAGGACGGCCGACGACGGCCGGCCGGTGACCGTGGGTGCGCACGACGGATCGGCCACCGTGTCCGCCGCTCCCAGCACGACCCAGGCCAGGCCCGGGCAGGCGTCCTCGAACAGCGCCGGCCCCGCGCGGCTGCCGGGCCTGGGGCCCCGGACGCTGGCCGAGATCCCCGGCAACGCACGCCAGGTCGTCCTGGTCACCGGCCGAGGCAAGAACTCCTCGACCTCGCGGGTGGTGCTGTACCGGCGCACCGGCACGGGCTGGGAGCCGGGAGCCACCTGGCCGGCCCACAACGCTCTCAAAGGCTGGACGGACGACCATCACGTCGGCGATCTCCGCTCGCCCATCGGCGTGTTCGCCCTCACCGACGCGGGCGGACTACTGCCCGACCCCGGCACCAAGCTGCCGTACGACCACGGGCGCGGGTTCACCATCAACGGCACTGGCTTCGAAGGCGAGCCGCTCGCGGGCTCCTTCGACTACGTCGTAGCGATCAACTACAACCACAAGCCCGGAACGACGCCCCTCGACTGGACCCGCCCGCTCGGCGCGGACAAGGGCGGCGGTATCTGGCTGCACGTCGACCACGGCGGCCCCACGCACGCCTGCGTGAGCGTGGCACAGCAGCACATGAAGGAGCTGCTGCGTACCCTCGACCCCGCCCAGCACCCGGTGATCGTCATGGGCGACGCCGCCTCCCTCGAACGCTGACGGGAGCGGTGGGAGACGAAGAAGAGCGCCCCGCCCCTTCCGACAGTGGTGTGGCGCAGGCCACAGGAACCGGGCCGGGGCGGCGGAGAGTAAAGAGTGTGAGCCATACAGAACCAGCGGAATCGTTGCGTGCGCGCATACGGGCAGGGGACCGCGCGGCGTTCGCCGACCTGTACGACCAGTACGCGCGGGCTGTCTACAACCATGCCCTGCGGCTGACCGGCAACTGGTCGGAGGCCGAGGAGGCGATGTCCGAGACCTTCCTCGCCGCCTGGCGCACCCGGGAATCGGTGGAGCCGGAGGGCGGCTCACTCAAGCCGTGGCTGCTCGGCATCGCCACGCACAAGGCGCACAACGCCAACCGCGGCCTGCGCCGGCGGCTCGCCTTCCTGGCGCGCAGCCCCGAACCCCGCCCGGTCGAGGACTTCGCGGACGAGACGGCCGGCCGGATCGACGACGCCCGCCGCCTCGCGGTGGTCCACGACGCCCTGCGCCAACTGCGGCGCCAGGACCGGGAGGTGCTCGCCCTGTGCGTGGCGTCCGGGCTGGACTACCAGCAGGCCGCCGAGGCGCTCGGCGTCCCGGTCGGCACCGTGCGGTCGCGGCTCTCGCGCGCCCGGGCGCGACTGGCCCGGCTCAGCTCCGGCCGACTCCGGGGCCTGAAAGCGGAACTGCCGGGCGTCCGCGGAGAGATGGAGAGTGAGGCCGCGTTCGCGGCCCTGTTCCTGCAGGAGGAAACCCGATGAACGCCGACAACCTGCCCCGCGCCGGGTCCGCCCGGAGTGAGACGGAGGAACTGCTGGCATCGGCCGAATGGGACCTCTCGCCGAGCCGTCATCTCCGTTACAAGGAAGCCCTGATGCAGCAGATCGACCGCGACCACGCCCCCTCCGCCCAGACGTCCCCGGCACCGCGCCGCCGCCGACTCCCGCGCCCGGTCCTGGTGTTGCCGGCTGTGTCGATGGCCCTGGCCGGGGCGCTGGTCATCACCTTCTCCGGCGGCGGCCACAGCTCCGCCCCGGCGGCCGGTTCCACCACCGCACCCGCCAAGGCGACCAGCGCCTCCGTCACCCTCGACCGGATCGCCGCCGCGGCGATGGAGACCGACGCGACGCCGGTGAAGGACGGCCAGTTCGTGTACGTCGAGAGCGTGACCCGCGAGAACACCGGCACCTTCGACGGCCCCGTGCGGCTCGGCGGCCTGCACACGCGGGAAGTCTGGACGTCGCAGAGCTCCGACCCCGTCGTCAGGACGGGGTGGATGCGCGATACGGGGAAGGACGCCGTGATGCCCGGCGAGGAGCTCCCCATCGAGTCCACCGACCCCGTTTCGCCGGGCATCGATCACCCCACGTACAAGTGGCTGGCCTCGCTGCCCACAGACCCCGACGCCCTGCTCAAGTTGCTCTACTCCCAGACCAGGGTGGAGAAGGGTGATGCGAAGGACCAGGCCGTCTTCGGGACGATCGGCGACCTGCTGAGCTCGACGATCATGCCGCCGGAGACCGCCTCCGCGCTCTACAAGGCCGTCGAGAGGATTCCCGGTGTGACCCAGATCCCCGACGCCGTCGACGCCGCCGGCCGGCACGGCATCGGCATCACCCGCGAGGACGCCGGATCCGCGACCCGGGACGTGTGGATCTTCGACGCGCACACGTTCGCCTACCTCGGCTCGCGGTCGTACATGACCAAGGACAAGGCCAAGGCCAAGGGCGCCACGGCCGACACGCTGTACGGCATCGACGCCGTCATGAAGCGTGCGGTCGTCGACCGTCACGGCGAGGAACCCGCCAAGACCGACGGCTGACCCCGGCCGCACAGACGGGGACAGGGGCCTGATCCGCTCGGCGGATCAGGCCCCTGTGCGGTGGGGGGACTGGGAATCACTCGTGCATGTGGGAAAGAGCGTGTCCCAACGGCCTGAGAAGAACGGGGAATCACCCGAGAAGATGCAAGAACAACGAGATGCCGTACGACGCTTCACACGGACACTCGCCTTGCGGCCCGCGATCGAGTTGCAGCCGGCGACCGAGGACGAACCATACGGATGGGCTCAACCGCCCGACCGGGCTGATGAGTTCAGGGCGGACACCCCCGCCGTGCCGTGTGTGGTGATCTCCCTCGCCCGGGAGCGGAGCGGTCGGCTGCTGAGGGAGGCGCGCAGAACGCAGTTGCTGCCACCGTTGGTCAACCCCTGGGGGACGCTGCCCGCGTACGGCGAGCTCCTGACCCGACGACCGCGCCCGCTGGCCGTCCTCGACGTGCCGGACGAGGGATGTGCGGATGAACTGGGGCAGCGCGTCGGCATTCTGCAGCGGCTGGCCCCGGTGACGGTCCTCGCACCCGAAGGCACCTGTCCCGCGGGGCTGCTCGAAGCGGGCGCCACCAACGTCCTGCCCCGCGGCATGCCGGTCGAGGAGCTGGCTGCC
This sequence comes from Streptomyces sp. NBC_00775, assembly GCF_036347135.1. Lineage (NCBI taxonomy): Bacteria > Bacillati > Actinomycetota > Actinomycetes > Kitasatosporales > Streptomycetaceae > Streptomyces > Streptomyces sp. NBC_00775. The sequence continues at coordinate 5,191,413 of NZ_CP108938.1, read as the reverse complement.
CGGCTGATGGCGGACCAGCGGTGGGTCGCCAGGGCGGCACGCGAGCCCCTGTCGCGGAAGCAGAAGCCGACTCCGATGCCGCCCGGGCCGCTTCCCGAGCACGCTTCGCAGAGAGTCCTTCTGACGCTCGTCCTCGCCGATCCACGACCCTGGTGCTGCCATGATCTGACGCTTCTCCTGGGCTCGGCCGAACAGCCCCTGACCAGGGCCGCCCTCCGTGCACGCATGCCGAGGCTGGAACCGCACCTCGGCCGCCTCGGCCTGGCCCTGCGCAGGACCGGAGGCTGGGGCCGCTTCTCCTACCTGGTCGTACCCTCGCCCGAGCTGACCCCGGCGTTATGCCACGCGGCCTGAGGCCACACGACGACGAAGGGTTCTGATCGGTTGTGGAGACCCATCCGGGCGAGATCATGATGAAGGGCACCCCGGCCGGGGCCGTCGGCACGCCGGACGCCATCGCGCATGCCGTGGTCTGGCTGGCCAGTGACGAAGCGGCCTTCGTGCACGGAACAGTGGTGGACGTCGACGGGGGCAGGACAGGGGTCGCCGTCATCGCCGTGTAGCGCGCGGACCCTGAGCCTTCCCGTCTCCGCTGCGTGCTTGCCGTGGCATCGGCAGCTCACGCGGCCCTCGGATCGGACGGGAAAACAAGCAAGGCCCGGGTCTTCGACCTGGCCTTCTCCATGGAGCGGGTGACGAGAACCGAACTCGCACTCTCGGCTTGGCAAGCGACGGCGCTTGGGCGGTCACATGGCTGCTGACCTGTGTGGATTCTTCGTGCCGAAGCCTTTGCATGGGCCCGATCACACCGCTGTCGACCGTGGTTGTCCGCTCTTACGGGCAGGCCCTTCATCTGCTCGGCCGACCGCGGAGTACACGAGACACGGACGTTGGCGGTGCCGGCCGTGCGGCTCACTCGGTGCCGGCGGGACGGTGGGCGACGGCGCCCGGGAAGAGGGCTGCGCCCACGTGCCTGGTGTCGGCGTATTCGATGACGGAGGCGATCTTGCCGTCGCGGATCGTATAGATGCCGATGCAGCGATTGTCGTAGGTGCCGCCGTACACGGTCGTGGCCTTGGAGGTCCATTCGGCCACCACGCGGTCGCCCTCGGCGATCGTGCTGACCAGTTCGATCTCCATGGTGCCGGGGACCAGGACCGGTCCCATGCTGCCGAGGAAGTCGTTGATGATCTCGTCGCGGCCGTGCCACACCTTGGATATGGGCAGGTCGCCCGGGTAGTGCCAGGTCGCGTCTTCGGAGAAGCTGTCGTGGATGACGTCGGCGTCGCCGTCGCGGACGGCCTCGACGTAGCGGATGACGACGGCCCTGGGGTCGCTGGTGGTCATGGGTGTGCTCCTTCGGTTGTTCTTGCGTCCGGTCGTCCGGGCGTGGATCAGGACAGGGTGAGGACGGCCTTGCCGCGGATGCGGCGGTCGCGCAGGTCGGTGATGGTGGTCGCGGTGTCGGCCCAGTCCGTGACGCGGCCGATCTCGGGGTGCAGGCGGCCTTCGGCGGTCAGCCGGACGAGCGCCGTCAGGTCGTCGTCGAGGCGGCTGTCCGCGTCGAGGTAGTGGAAATGGCGGACGACAGCCGATTCGGGTCCGCTGAAGAAGTCGAAGAAGTCGAGCGTTGCCGGTGTGCGGCTGGCCTGCCCGAACCAGATCAGCGTGCCGCGCTTGGCGAGCCGCGCGAGTGCGAGGGAGAGAGTCTCTCCGCCGGTCGACTCCAGCACGATGTCGTAAGGACCTTGAGCGGCGGTGACGTTGTGGACGATCTCGGTGGCGCCGAGTTCGGTGAGCCGGGCGCCGCGATCGACGTTCCTGGTCACAGCGGTGACCTGGGCCCCGGCGGCGGCCGCGAGTTCCGTGACGAAGTGGCCCACGCCTCCGGAGGCACCGGTCAGCAGGATCCGCCGTCCCAGCACCGGTCCGGCAGCGCGCAGCAGCCGCAGCGCGGTGAGCCCGGCCAGCGGCAGCGCCGCGCCCTGAAGCACGGAGACGTTGTCCGGCAGCTCGGCGAGCGCGTCGGTCGGCACAGCCACGTACTCTGCCCAGCCGCCTTCCATGGGGTGGCCGACGACCCGGGTGACCCCGGACGGTCCGCTGCCGTCGGCGGCCGACTGCACCACCAGCCCCGCGATGTCCTTGCCCGGGCGGTCGCCGGAGGCGGGCTTTTCCAGCTTGAACGTCTCACCCCGATTGACCGAGAACGCTTCGACCTTCACCAGAGCCTCGTTGGGGCGTGGTGTCGGCTCCGGGACATCGGCGAGCACGACCGGCTCGGCGGGATCTCCGGTCGGTATGAAGGCCTTCATAGTGGTCATCTCCTCGGTGGTCCTCGGTGGTGTCTTCTGGGACCATTCGGCCGGGTGGAGGGGCGGCTCTGCCAACAACGAAGCTTCCTGGCCGACAACTTGGGGTTGTCGCATAAGGTCAGCAGCATGGACCTCGACCTCGCACTGGTCCGGGCTTTTGTCGCGACCGCCCGGACGTTGCACTTCGGGCGGGCCGCCGACGAGCTGAACACCAGCCAGCAGGCGCTGTCCAAGCGCATCGCGCGGCTGGAGAAGCTGCTGGCGGTGCGGCTGTTCGAGCGCCAGGGCGGCACCCGGCTGAGCGAGGCGGGGGAGCGGTTCCTGCCGGCCGCGCGTGAGGCGCTGATGGCGGGCGAGCGCGCGATCGCGGCGGTGACGGGCGCCGGTTCGGTCGTACGGATCGACACCTGGGGGCATCTGTACGCGCCGATGCGCACTGTTGCCGACGCGGTTCAGGAGCTCGGCCCGGTGCGGTGGGAGCCGAGCCCAGGACGTGACTGGCCGTCAGTAGCAGGGGCGTTGCTGCGCGGCGACACGGACCTGGGATTCGGCCGGGTGCACCCATTGCCCGACGGCCGGGATGCGGGACTCACCCAGCGGCTGGTGCGGCTGGAACCCGTCGATGCGGTGGTCAGCCCGTCTCACCCGCTGGCCGGCGCCCACGCGCTGCGCCCGGCCGACCTGCGCGACAGCGTGTTGTGGTGCCCGGCCGAACTGAGTCGGCTGGACTTCCTGCGCCGCTTCGCCGACGAATTCCGGATCACTCGGTGGCACGATGGCCCCAATCTGGGCCTGGACCACCTTGTGCAGCACCTCCGCACCGAGCCCGACGGCTTCACCCTCTTCCCCGCCGACGCGCCGCTGCCGGACCCCACGCGCCTGCGCTGCATACCGCTCGTCGAGCCGACACCGCTGTACGCGTGGTCGCTGGCCTGGCGCGAGTCCTCCCGCCATCCCATGCTCGACACCTTGCTACGAGGCTTCACCGAGGCCGGCCGTAGCCGACGCTGGCTGGACTACACGCCGCAGCGTGACTGGCTCCCCGACATCGACCATCCGAAACTTGCGGTTCGTCAGGCCCTCCAGCTGTCGCGGACAAGCTCGTAACGTGCGGCGCGGCTCCGGCGGAGGCTTGGGCTTGGGGGAGCTGTCGGGTCAGGAAGCACATCCCGGCGTGTCCACGGCAGTCGATCGGTGCCGCATCGGGTCGAGGCGAGGATCGCGCAGCTGGCGTCGTCTCGGCCGGCGAGATCTTCGACGCCCCCGGCTCCCTCCGGAGGCGTTCCGGCGGTCGTCGGTGTGGATGTACGTGGTACCGGAGGTGCCGGCGACCGTGATGATGTCGTTGGTCTGGCTGCCGTGTGTGTGCCGTCTGCGGCTGGATGCCGGTTTTGAGACCAGAGTTATCGGTTTCTGGACAGATGCGGTGGCCACTCTTTACAGATGCAGGCGGCACTAATCGAAAATGATCGGAAGCCTGAGGTCCGGATCACTGCTCGGTGCGACTGACCACACCGCTCACGTTCAGGACCTCGTGACATCCCTGCGACCGGCGGCCGGTGGCCGGAGTGCCCGGCTTCGCGCAGGTGACTTCGATGGTCACGGTGTTGTTCGCGGGGATCTTGATGGGGGTGACCCAGTGGTAGTCCTGGTTGCGGAAGGTTTCCAGGGCGATCGTGGTGATCTTGCGGTCGCCGAAGCTGATCGTCATCACCCCTTCATCACCCTGGAAGTTGGCGACGACGATGTCCGTCACACCGAAGACGCTCTTCTCGGGCACCTTGTAGGTACCGGTTTTGGTCTCCCCGCTGGAGCTCTTCAGGTCGATGGTCGCCGAGCTCTGCTGACCGTCGCCGACCGTGGTGCCGCCCCCGGTCGAGGTGCCGTCGCCGCCCGCTCCGGAACCCTGACCCTGACCCTGACCGTCGGGCGAGGCGCTCGCGCCGCCGGAACCGTTGCCGGGTGTCTGCCCGTTGCCGCCCTGTTCTCCTGGGGGCGTGGGGCGCGGCTGGACCGCCTCGTTGGCCGCCTCCTTCGCGGCGCTGCGCACCGCCGGGCGGACCAGCATGAACCAGGCGAGCAGCAGCGCGAGCAGTGCCGCGAGCACGGCGAGCAGCCACTTCGGGAAGACGGGGATCTGGACGAACTCCGCGTCCAGCGGCGGCCGGTCGGGGGTCTCGTCCGGCTGGGTCTCGTCCTGGTCACCGGTCTCGGCGGTGGCCAGGGTGAACGGCCACACCACCGGGGAGCCGAACCACACGGGCTTGCCCGTACGGACCCGCAGCCCGACCTCGACCGACTCGCCGGGCTCCAGCTTCGGCTCGGCCGGGTTGAAGGCGAACGCCAGCTCCTCGCCCGCCTGGCCGGGGGTGAAGCCCACCTGCACCGGGGTGTTGCCCTGGTTGCGCACCGCAAGCTTGTAGCGGCCGCGCAGCCAGCCGCGCCGGCGGCGCGGGGCCAGCTCGGTCTGCAGCTCGTGGAACTCCTCGATGTGCACGGTGGTTTCGGGAACCTGTACCGCATCGGGGTGCTCGGTCGGCAGGACCCGTACGCCCAGGGGCAGCTCACCGGCGCGTATCTCCGGGGAGCGCGGCGGCTCCAGACGGATCGTCACCGTCTCGGAGGTGCCGGGATAGAGGGAGACCCTTGGGGGTTCCACGGTGGCCCAGGAGGCGCAGTCCCCGACGACCTCCAGGCTGTACGCCTCGACGATGTCGCTGTCGTTGCGGACGGTCAGACTGGTCGTGGCGGTGCTGCCGGGGGCCACCGTCACGGCCGGGATGTCGAGGCTGGGCGCACCGGGGCCGTAAGAGGCTGCAGAAGGCGTCACGCCACCACGGTAGGAGCGCGCCCGCGCCGCCACGAGGGATGCGAGGGCAACACGCGGGCAGTGGTGATGCCTTCGAAGCCAAAGTCAACTCCCTTACGCTTGTGAACGGTTGATGTGGCCCGCCGCCGTGCCCGCGCCGTGCCCACTCCGTTTCACGGCGATCGCCGTGCCGCTCCGCGTCCCAGCTCCCCCCCCACGCACTCATGAATCAGGTGGTAACCCCGCCATGTCCTGTTCGGACGAGAACAACTCGGCCATATCCGCCTCCACGGCGGACATGCCCACGTATCGCACCTCCGGCTCCGACCGTCCGGACCGGGTGAGTGTGGCCGTCTACGCCGCCGATCCGGTCCTGCGCGTCGGCGTCGTCCAGCAGTTGCGCCAGCGCCCCGAGATCGACCTGCTCGACGACGCGGACGTGGAGCGCGCCCAGGCGTCGCTGGTGGTCGTGGACCGCGTCGACGACGATGTGGCAGCCCTGCTGCACCGGCTGCGGCACAACACCGAGACCCGCGCGGGTCTCGTGGTCGGCACCCTCGGGTCCGGTGCGCTGCAACGCGTCATCGAGTGCGGCGTCTCCGCGGTGCTGCGGCGCGCCGAGGCCGACCAGGACCGGCTCCTCCACCTGGTCCTGGCGATCGCCAACGGCGAGGGAGTGCTGCCCGGCGACCTGCTCGGCACACTGCTCAGCCACGTGGGCAGCCTCCAGCGCTCGGCGCTCGACCCGCGGGGCCTGTCCCTGTCCACGCTGACCACCCGCGAGGCGGACATGCTGCGCCTGGTGTCGGAGGGCCTGGACACCTCGGAGATCGCCCGCAAGACCGCGTACTCCGAACGGACCGTCAAGAACGTCCTGCACGAGATCATCACCCGGCTGCAGCTCCGTAATCGCGCCCACGCGGTGGGGTATGCGCTGCGCAACGGGTTGATTTGACCTGCGGGCCGGTGGGGGCTGGTCGCGCCCCGCGGCGGAGCCGCAAATCGATACAGCCCCGCGCCCCTTCGGGGCGCTGCCCTAAAGCACACCGTGCGCTGCCCCGGGATACGTCCCTGCCGCCCTGCCATGTCGCCTGCGGCCATTGCAGGGTGGCAGGGGTACGTCCAGATGCTGCACCAGACTGCGAGGTGGACCGTGATGCGCACCGCTGGCCCCGGCGGGCGGTACCGCCCGGGGAGACTCGGCGCGTCGTTGCTGCTGCTGATCCCGCTGCTCGCGGTGACGGCGGCCTCCGGACAGGGCAGCGCCGAGCCCCGGGCGCAGGCGGTGGCCGACGCCGCGGACACCCGGATCGCGTACGCCGGCACCGGGCACCGCAGTCTCGGCCTGGTCGCCTCCACCACGTCCAGTACACCGCTGTTCGGCGAGGGCCCGGCCCACAACGACATTCAGCCGTCCGCCCTCGGCGACCAGATGGTCTTCGCGAGCCGCCGCGACGAGAAGAACCCGCAGATCTACCTGCGGGCCGCCGACGGTTCCGTACGACGTCTCACCAGCGGCATGGACGCGGCGCACCCCCGGCTGACACCGGACGGGCAGTCCGTGGTGTTCGACGCGGCCGGGTCCGGGGGCCTGGACGGCGGGACGCAGCGTGACCTGTGGCTCGTACGCACCGACGGCACAGGCCTGACGCGGCTCACCGACACCCCCGCCGACGAGGAGGGCCCGACGGTCTCCCCCGACGGGCAGCGGCTGGCGTACTCCAGTGACAGCGACGTGTCGGTGGGACAGCAGATCTACGTACGGCCGCTGGCAGGCGGCACCGCCACCCGGATCACCGATCCCGCGAACGGCACGGCGTCCGAGCCGGCGTGGAACCCGGTGAACGACGACGAGAACCGGGACTGGATCGCGTACACCGCCACGACCACCGTCGACGGGCAGAGCGTGCCCCGGCTGCGGGTGACGAACGCGAACGGGAACGGTGACGAAGCGCTGCTCGGGGGCACGTACGCGACCTGGCGTGCCCACGGGGTGGAGTGGAAGCCCGACGGGGACGGGGTGGTGTTCCTGAGCCCCGAGATCACCTGTACGTGCGAGGGCGACTACGACCATGTGTTCAGTACGCCCGCGCACTCCGACCAGGAACCCGGGCTGGTGCTCAACGAGGACCGCGAGGTCACCGCGGTCACCTGGCTCGGCTCGGTCGACGGCGGCAGTGCGGTGGTGGAGCGCACCACGGCGGCCGGCCCGCACGTGGTGACCCTGCAGGACGCCCGGGCGGACGGGTCCGACCCCCGCGACCTGGGGCTGACGATCCTCAACGAGGACCCGGCGGCCGACACCAACACCGATCCCGCCAAGGACCCGCTGTTCCAGCCGGCGGCCGGGTTCGACCCGTGGACCGAGCGGCAGAACTACACGCCCGACGGCCGCCGGATCGTCGTCACCCGCTTCGAGACCGACGCCGACGGCCGGCGGATCGAGCGGATCTGGAGGGTGGACGCCGACGGCTCCAACGCGGCGCCCATGCCGCTCGCGGGACGCGCCGCGACGGACTGGGACACCGACCCGACGTTCTCCCCGGACGGCAAGTTCCTTGCCTTCACCCGGACTTCGCCGGGCGGCGTCGGTGAGGCCGCGGGTCCCAGCCGCATCCTCATCGCGGACGCGACCACCGGGGCGATCACCGGCGAGGTCACTCCGCCGGCCGGGGAGCAGACGGGCGGCGACGCCCAGCCCACCTGGTCCTCCGACGGCACCACCCTGGCCTTCACCCGCAACGAGGTGATCGACGGGGGCGGCGGCAACAAGCACATCTGGACCGTGCCCGTCGGCGACCTGACCCAGCAGCGCGACCTGAGCGCCACGATCTGCCCGGGCAGCTGCGAAGTCATCGACGACAGCCCGGCGTTCTCGCCGGACGGGACCGGCATCGCCTTCAACCGCAAGAGCGGCGGCGGTGCGGTCGACGAGCGCGACGGCCTCCTCCTCACGTCCCTGTCGGGCGACGACTGCCAGGTGCTGCTGCCCGCCTCCGTCCTCGGCCTGCCCGGCGCCTGCGGCCGGGATCTGCCGGACACCTCGACCACCGGCCCGTTCCAGCCGCGCGACGCCGCCTGGACGGCCGACGGCCAGGGCCTGGTGTTCAGCTCACGGGTCGCCGTCGCGGCCAACAGCCCCGAGAAACTGAGCCTGTTGGACGTCGACTCCGGCGACGTCACCCCGCTCACCAGCACCCTCCCGGGCCGGCAGAAGGAACCCGGCGTCCAGCAGTCCGTGGACCTCGCGCTCCAGGCACCCGGCACCGCCCCCGAGGTCACCGTCGGCGACTCCACCACGGTCCAGGTCGACGTGGTGAACAACGGACCCGCCGCCTCTCCCGGCACCACGCTCACCATCGCCCCGCCCGCCGGTGTGCAGGTCACCGGGGTGACCTGGCCCGGGGGCACCTGCGACGCCGCCTCGCTCCAGTGCAACGTCGGCGTCGTGAAGCCGGGCAGCACCGTCCCGGTGACCGTCACCCTCACCGGGGTCACCGTCGGCGACCAGCCGGTCGACTGGTCGGTCACCGGTACGGTCCTGGACCCGGAGCCCAGCGACAACGCCGGCCGGACCGTGGTGCCGGTGCGCGAGGCCACGCCGACTCCGACGCCCACGCCGACCCCGACGCCCACCCCGACTCCGACTCCCACGCCGACCCCGACGCCCACTCCGACACCGACACCGACCGTGCCCCCGCAGGCGCCCGAGCCCGACGCCGGGCCCGGGGTGAGCGTTTCGGCCCAGCCGAACCCCGGCTACGTCGGCGGCCGTGTCGTGGTGACGTACACCGTGCGCAACGGCCGCAACGCGCTGGCGACCGGGCTGCGGCTGCGCATCGGCCTTCCCAAGGGCATCCCGGACAGCGGGCCGCCGGCGGGCTGCGACGCCTCCTGGGTGTGTGCGCTGCCGGACCTGGACTCGGGCGAGAGCACCGTCGTACGGGTCGTGCTCAGCCCCGACAAGGCGCTGACCGGCCAGGTCACCGGCGTTCTCACCACCACCGGGACGGACGCCGACAAGGGCGACAACACCGCCCGGAAGCGGCTGCGCATCCTCCAGCCGCGCATCGTCGCGGTGCCGGCGATCGGCAAGCCCGGCTTCGTCACCTCGGTGCGCGGCAAGGACTTCCCGCCGGGAGTGCCGGTGCGGTTCACCTGGAATCCGGGGATCACCGCGGCGGCGGCGCCGACCGTGCCGAAGCCGGACGGCACCTTCATCGGCCAGCTGCTCATCCTCGCCAAGGACCAGACCGGACCGCGCACCATCACCGCCAAGGGCCCCGGGTTCTCACCGGTGAAGACCGACTTCCTGGTGGTCAGCGGCAGCGTGCAGCCGCCCGACGAGGTGACCCGCCGGTGATCCACGAGGTCGACGAGGGGTTGCGCCGGCTGCTCGGCGAGTCCGGCCTGCAGACGTCGGGCATCGAAGTGGTGTTCGACGCCCCCACCCGGGACTGGGCGGCGCGCCGCAGCGCCCCGACGGTCTGCGTCTTCCTGTACGACATCCGTGAGGACGCCGTCCGGCGCGGCAGCGGCGCCGGGGAGGTGTACGACGCGGACGGGTACCTGGTGGCGCGGCGCACCCCGCCCCGCTGGTTCGAGCTGACGTACCTGGTGACGGCGTGGGCGAGCCGTCCGCAGGACGAGCACCGGCTGCTGTCGCAGGTGCTCGCCACTCTGGTGGCCACCGACACGCTGCCCGCGCGGCTGCTCACCGGCACGCTCGCCGAACTCGGCCTGACCGTGAGCCTGGACGCCGGAGGGGCCGGGCTCGACGCGCCGGCCGCCTCCGATGTGTGGTCGGCGCTCGGCGGAGAGCTGAAGGCATCGCTCGGGGTACGGGTACGGGCGCCGCTCGCCGGGGTGAGCACGGCCGTCGCGCCGCCGGTCACCGAAGGGCTCGTCGTGCGCTCGGCCGCCCGCGGTGAGGACGGGGAAGCGACGACGCCGGGTCGTCGGCTCCGCTACACGGAGACGACCGACCCGGGCCCGGACGGGTTCGCCGGCCCGCGCGAACGGGGGCCCGCCCCTGCGAAGCGGCGCCGCCGGGGGGACCGGCAGCCGTGAGCTCCGCTGGAAGCGTGGTGATTCGTCTGCGGGTCGGTGGGGGCTGGTCGCGCCGTTCCCCGCGCCCCTTTGGGGGCGCTGTGGCGCACCGGGCTTTGCCACGGCCGTCTAGGTGCCTCCATCGAGGGGGCCACCAGCCGTGACGCGTATCGCCGAACCGGCAGCGGTCGTGAACCCGCGGGCCGGTGGGGGCTGGTCGCGCCGTTCCCCGCGCCCCTTTGGGGCGCTGCCGAACCGTCCCGGACTTCGCCGGACCCGCTCAGCGTGCCCTGACAGGGGCGCGGGGCTGTATCGATATGCGGCTCCGCCGCGGGGCGCGACCAGCCACGACGGACCCGCAGCGCAACGACGGCACATCGCGGCACTTCGAGCGGAGCGCTCAGCGCACCGGACTTTGCCACGGCCGTCCAAGCGCCTCCACCAAAGGGATCACCAGCCGTGACGCACACCGTCGAAGCGGTCGCGACCGCCGACGCCGTTTCCCCCGACCCAGAACACCTGTGGGCGCGGCTTCGTCTCGTCGAGGAGCGGGTGCGGCACGCCGTGGCTGTCCGTCGTGCCGGCGATCCCGATCCTGACGACCCGTATCGGGGGCAGTACCTCAGCCCCGAGGCGGTGGCTCACATCCTGGACGAGCCGGGTGGTCTCGACGTACCCGCCCAGGAGCCGTGGCGACCGCCGGCCGGGTCCGTTCTCGACGGCCTCGCCCGGCGGTTCGGGCTGTCCCCGCTGGATCTGGACCTGCTGCTGGTCGCGATGGCGCCCGACCTGGACGCCCGGTTCGAGCGGCTCTACGGCTATCTCAACGACGACCTGACGCGCCGTCGGCCCACGGTCGGGCTCGCCCTGGAGCTGTGCGGGCTCGCCGGCGCGGCAGCCGCCCGGTTCCGGCTCGCCCCCGGGGCGCCGCTCGTCGAGGGCGGTCTGGTGGAGGTCACCGAGCCGGAACGGCCGCCGCTGTCCCGGGTGTTGGCGGTCCCCGACCGGGTCACCGCGCACCTGCTGGGCAGCGCGCGACCCGACGCCCGGCTCGCCGGGGTGCTCGGCGAGGCCCGCGAGGACCCGACCGCCGAGGCGGCGGAGGTCCACCGGACGGCGGCCGCGGCCGGGACCGGCACAGGCCTCGTCCATCTGCGCAGCCGGGGCGGCGACGCCGAGGGGCTGGCCACCGCTGCCCTGCACGCGGCCGGGCTGCGCCCGCTCGTCCTCGACGCGGTGGCCCTCGCCCGGCGCCCCGGCGACGTACCGGAGCTCGCCCGGACAGCCGCCCTCGAAGCCCGTCTGACCGGTGCCGGGGTCGTTGTCGGCCCGCTGGAGTCGCTGCCCGCGGAACCGGGCGAACGAGCCCGGACGCTGGGGGCGTTGTGCGCGGCGCTGCGCGGGATTCCCCTGTTCACGCACGGCACCGGCACCTGGGACCCGCTGTGGGCGGCCGACACCCCCGTCGTCCTGAACGTGCCGGCGCCTTCTCCCGAGCGGCAGGCCGAGCGGTGGCGGCACGCCCTGGACCGGGCCGCCGGTGACGTCGGTGGCGGCTCAGCGACTGGCACCGGCGACGCCGACGAGCTCGCCCAGTCCGTCGCCGCGCACCGCCTGGATTCCGGGCAGTTGCGCCGCGCCGCCGACGTGGCGACGCGTACGGCCGCCCTCGCGGGCCGCCCGGTCCGCGCCGACGACCTGCGCACCGCCGTACGTGCCCAGAACGGCGCGGGGCTCGACCGGCTCGCCCGCCGGGTGGAGCCGGGCGTCGGCTGGGACGACCTGGTGCTGCCGCCGACCACCCACCGGCGGCTGCGCGAACTCGCGCTGCGGGCCCGCCACCGCGAGCAGGTGCTCGGGGAGTGGGGGATGCGGCCCGGCGGCGGCCGGGGGCGCGGCGTCATCGCGCTGTTCGCCGGCGAGTCGGGCACCGGCAAGACCATGTCCGCCGAGGTCGTCGCGGCGGACCTGGGCATGGACCTGTACGTGGTGGACCTGTCCACAGTTGTGGACAAGTACGTCGGGGAGACCGAGAAGAACCTGGAGCGGATCTTCACCGAGGCGTCGGCGGTCAACGCGGTGCTGCTCTTCGACGAGGCCGACGCGATCTTCGGCAAGCGCTCGGAGGTGAAGGACGCGCACGACCGGCACGCCAACATCGAGTCGGCGTACCTGCTCCAGCGCATGGAGTCGTTCGACGGCATCGCGGTGCTGACCACCAACCTGCGGGCCAACCTGGACGAGGCGTTCACCCGCCGCCTCGACGTGGTGGCGGACTTCCCGGTGCCCGACTCCGGCCAGCGCCTCGCCCTGTGGGAACGCTGCCTGGGCGAGCGGCTGCCCCGGGCCGACGACTTGGACCTCGCCTTCTGCGCGGACCGCTTCGAACTCGCCGGCGGCTCCATCCGCGCCTGCGCGGTGACTGCGGCCTACCTCGCGGCGGAGTCCGGCGAGCCGCTCACCATGCGGCAGGTGGTGACGGCGGTCGCACAGGAGTACCGCAAGCTCGGACGGCTGGTCCTGGAGGGCGAGTTCGGCCCGCACCTGGCGGCGGCCAACGACGCCTGAGGGTGATGCTCAGGAGTCGGACATCCGGTCGTCGAAGTCCGAGTCGGAGCTGCTCTGCGAGCCGAACTGGATGCTGGCGAACGGCTGTCCCGGCGCCGACATCTGGGAACCGTCGGACATCTCGACGTCGGACTCGCCGCTGGAGCTGACGTCGCTGTCGGGCTCGGGCGCCGGAGCCGGAGCGTCGTGCAGGGTGTAGGTCGCGCTGGGACCGGTGCCGGTCTTGGTCACCCAGCCCGCGTCGACGTACGACTTGATGAGCTTGTCCCGGCGGTCCTTGGGGAAGGTGGACTTGGTCATGCCCTGCAAGTGGGTGCCGGCGGTACTGGCACCGGGGTTCTGGCCCTGGGCGCTCGCCGCCTCGTAGTCCCGGTAGGCGAGGAAGGTGGCCTTGTCCTCGGACAGCGCCGCCACGGCGAAGTCCTGCATCTGGGCCTCGGTCCGCGTCGTCTGGCCGTTCAGTGCTTCCTTCGCCTGCGTGTAGTACTCCGCCAGGTCGCTCGGGTCCTTTCCCGCCCTCATCAGGTCGTTGACGTCCGGCTCGTTCTCCCACACGTCGTAGGAGGCGTTGTCGAGGTAGATGTCGATGCCGACCGGGACCATCACGTGGCGGTGATTGCCCTGTGCCGTCGCGTAGTTCACCTCGAAGCGGAGGTTGCCCGTGCCCACCCCCACCAACGCCGTCTCGATCCGGCGCCACATGCCGGTGCCCTGGTTCAGGGACCACTGGGGGACGATGTTCTCCTTGACGTCGCTCCCGCCCACCTCCAGACCCATGACATGGCCGCGGTCGTAGCCCGCCCCGCCGAACAGGTCCTTCCACACGTCCGCCTCGCTGGGCGCCCCACGCTTGCCGACCTGGTTCTTGTAGGCCGTGTGGAGTTCCTTGACCGCGATCGGGTTCGGCGCCGCCGCCCGGCCGGCCGTGCCCGTCGGGTTGACGGGGCCGGTCACCCTGCTGGGACGCCGGATGGTGAGGTTCTGTGCGTTCTGGGTGCCGGCCTTGGTGGGTTGGTAGTGCGTCACGACCGCGTTCTCCAGCACGGTGCTGCTGGCCCGCTGGACCGTGTCCGCCGCTGCTTCCGCCGTCCCGTCCGGCCCGGCCTCCGGCAGGCGCTGCACGTCCGGGGCCGGCCCGGACATCACCTTGTGCGCGTTGGCCTCGGCGGCTCGTTCGAACGTGTCCGACGGGTCGGAGACCTTGAGCCCGTTGCCGTGGTCGGTGCCCGACACCGGACCGTTGCGCTGCTGGACGACGTGGGTGAGTTCGTGGGCGAGGGTGTGCTTGTCGCCGCCGCCGACGCCGAGGACGACATGGCTGCCGGAGGTGTAGGCGCGGGCCCCGATGGCGCGGGCCGAGCGGGCGGCGGAGGCTCCGGTGTGCAGTCGTACATCGGAGAAGTCGGTTCCGAACCGGGCCTCCATGTCCTGGCGTACCGGAGTGGCGAGGGGTTTGCCGGCGGAGCCCAGGACCCGGTCCACACCGTGGTCCGGCTGCTCCGGGGCGGGCGTGGTGCGGGCGCGGCGGGCGATCATGCCGGTCACCGCGGCGTTGCCCGCGCCGCGCTGCGCCGCGCGGAGCGCGTCGGCGGTGAGCGGAGGCGGTACGGCGGCGCCGCCTTCGGACGTCTCCCGGCGGGCGGCGGCCGGGCCGCGCCCCGACTTCCGGGTCCCGGCCTGCGAGGCCTGCTCGGCGTGCGACCTGGATGTCTGCATCTGCTGCCTCCTCGTCGGCACACCTGCGCTGCGGCCTCCAGTGGACCGCGCGGGCGAACGGGGCGTCCAGGTCCGCGCGGGCAGCGCGAGGGCAGAGGTGGGCGACGCCCGGACGGTCAGCGCGGGGAGTCTGGAAAGGCAGCGTTCTTGCCCCCGACCAGGTCCGCGGGTCCCTGGCGCCCCGGCGGACCCCCACGAAGACTCGGCCTGGACACAGGTGACCCGTAAGGACGCGAAGGAGCAAGCATGCCGACGTACCTCACCCCGGGCGTGTACGTGGAAGAGGTGCAGTCCGGTGCCCGACCGATCGAGGGAGTCGGCACCGCCGTCGCCGCGTTCGTCGGGTTCGCCGAGAACGGCCCCTTCCACGCGCCCACGCTGGTCACCAGCTGGGACCAGTACACCCAGCAGTTCGGCGGCTTCACCGAGGGCACCTATCTGCCCCACGCGGTCTACGGCTACTTCGCCAACGGCGGCGGCGCCGCGTACGTGGTGCGCATCGGCGGCGCGGCCGAGGACGCCTCCGCCCCGTCGGTCAACGGCGGACGGCGCGGGAACACGGCTGCGGAGCCGGTCGAGCTCGGCGGCTTCCTGGTCGCGGCCAAGCCGGGCGTGACCGGGGTGTCGGTGGAGGTCGCCGACGCCGACGGCGAGAAGCCGTCGGAGGACCGCTTCAAGGTCCTGGTCCGCCAGGGCGACAAGGTGGCGGAGACGTACGAGGCCTCCACCCGCAAGAACGTCAAGGGGTACCTGGTCAACCAGGCCCGCGCCTCCAAGCTGATCGAGGTCACCGAGCAGCAGGGCGCCACCCAGGCCAGGCCCGCCGGCCAGACCCTGGCGCTGCCCGACGGCCCGGCCGCGCCCGCCGCGAACGGCTCCGGCGAGGTGTCCCGCCTCAACCCGGCCGAGTACGTCGGCGACGCCGCGGCCCGCACCGGGTTCGGCGGCCTGGAGACCATCGACGAGATCACCATGGTCGCGGTGCCGGACCTGATGAGCGCCTACCAGCGCGGCGACATCGACGCCGAGGGCGTGCGCACCGTGCAGCTCGCGGTGATCTCGCACTGCGAGCAGATGGGCGACCGGGTGGCCGTCCTGGACACCCCGCCCGGCCTCAACGCCCAGCAGGTGCGCACCTGGCGCAACGACGAGGCGGGTTACGACTCCCGCTACGCCACCCTCTACTACCCGTGGGTGCGGGTCTTCGACCCGGCCGCCGGACGCAACACCACCGTGCCGCCGAGCGGTCACATCGCCGGTGTGTGGGCGCGCAGCGACGCCGAGCGCGGTGTGCACAAGGCGCCCGCCAACGAGGTGATCCGCGGCGCCGTGGACCTGGAGATCCGGCTCAGCAAGGGCGAGCAGGACCTGCTGAACCCGATCGGCGTGAACTGCGTACGGGCCTTCCCCGGCCGGGGCATCCGGATCTGGGGCGCCCGCACCCTCTCCTCCGACCCGGCCTGGCGCTACCTGAACGTGCGTCGCCTCTTCAACTACCTCGAAGAGTCCATCCTGTTGGGCACCCAGTGGGTGGTCTTCGAGCCGAACGACGACCGGCTGTGGTCGAGCATCCGGCGCAACGTCACCGCGTTCCTCACCGAGGAGTGGCGCCGGGGCGCGCTGTTCGGCCGCACCGCCGAAGAGGCGTTCTACGTGAAGTGCGACCGGGACAACAACCCGCAGGAGTCCATCGACCAGGGCCGGGTCATCTGTGAGATCGGCGTCTCGCCGGTCAAGCCCGCGGAGTTCGTGGTGTTCCGGCTGGCCCAGTTCTCCGACAGCACCAGCCTCATCGACGAGTGAGAACGGGTCAGTAGAGAAGCAGAGAAAAAGACCCGTAAGGAAAGGTGACAGACAGTCATGGCAACGGGCGATGCTCTTTCCACCCACGTCTTCGGCGTGCAGCTCGGCGGCTACCTGGTCGAGTCGATCCAGGAGATCAGCGGACTGACCGTCGAGGAGGAGGTCGTCGAGGTCAAGCAGGTCAGCGCGGAGGGCAAGCAGATCATCCGCAAGCAGCCCGGCGCCCGGCAGGCAGGTGAGATCACGATCACCCGGGGACTCGACCAGAGCAGCGAGTTCACCAAGTGGATCAAGGAGACCCTGAACAACGGCGCCGTGAACTCCGCGCGGCAGAACCTCACCATCGAGATCAAGGACACCGAGGGCAACACGGTCCGCCGTATCCAGCTGATGCAGGGCTGGGCCTCCAAGTGGGAGGGCCCGTCCCTGAAGGCGGGCGAGTCGTCTCCGGCCACCGAGTCGGTCACGATCGTGTTCGAGGAGATCATCGTCGAATGAGGCGTCGTACGGTGACGGCGGGCAACCTGGAGGAGATCCTCCAGGCGACGGAGCCCGCCCAGGCGTCGGAGCAGGCGGCGGCACCTCCCGCCGCCGCCCCGCCGCGCCGCGAGGACCACGGGCTGCGCACCGAGTTCGAGTTCGAGCTGCCGCGCGGGTACGTCGACGAGGCGGGCACGGTGCACCGCCACGGCTCGATGCGCCTGGCCACGGCCCGTGACGAACTGCGGCCCCAGATCGACCTGCGGGTCAAGGAGAACCCGGCGTACCTGAGCGTGGTGCTGCTGAGCCAGGTGATCACCCGGATCGGCTCGATCAGCGATGTGCACGCCGGGATCGTGGAGCGGATGTACGCCACCGACGTCGCCTTCCTCCAGGACTTCTACCGCCGGGTCAACAGCGAGGGCCACACCCGCGCGGCGGTGACCTGCCCGCATTGCGAGGGCGGCTTCGAGGTCGACCTCTCGGGTGGGCGCCTGGGGGAATCGTGACGTACGCCCTTCCCCGGCTCCGGGAGGAGATCGCGTACATCGCCTACCACTTCCACTGGCAGCGCGAGGAGATCCTCGACCTGACCCACGACGAGCGCCGGCAGTGGGTGGCGGAGATCGCTCGTATCAACACCCGTGTGAACGAAGGCGGTTGAGCACATGGCATGGCGGGACAGGCTGCGCCGCCGGGCCGCCGCGCCGGACCTCGCGGGACCCGAGTCGCCGGGCACGCCCGGCACTTCGGGCCCGGCCGCGCGCGACGACTCGGGTCCCGCCGTGCCCGGTGACTGGGACGGCGGCTGGCGCCGCACCACCGCGCCGGAACTCACCGTCTCCCGCGCCCCGTTGGGCGTCAGCGACGGCCTCGCCTTCCGCGCGGGCCTCGCCTCCTGGCAGAACCCGTCGTTCGACGCCGGCCTCGGCCACGCCCTGCTGCCCGACGCCCCGACCGGCCTGGTGAGCGGCGTCACGCGTCCGACCGCCGCCCCGAAGGCCACCCGTAGCGTCGGGGGTCCGCTGCTGCTGAGGGCGTTGCGCCCGGAGGGGGCGGGGGCGGACGGGCCGGGGGAGAGCGAGGGTGCCGCGGCGGATGCGCCGACGACCCAGGTTTCACGCCGGACGCGTCCGGGGGCGCGGCCATCCGGCCAGGCACCCCTGGGGGAGCGTTCCGGCGACAACGGCACGGCGAAGAAGGGCCGTTCGGACGGTCCTACGCCGGCCCGTGGCCTTACGTCCGCGGACTCGCCCGCTGTGCTCTCCTCGGCACCTCCCGCTGTCCAACGGGCCGTGCAGCCGGGCGCCGGCCCGGTCGTGACGCCGACTGCTCCCGCGCCTTTGCTGGTACGACGTGTGGCGGTGGTCCCGCCCGCGGCTGCTGACGGGGCCATGGCCCGGCCCGCTGCCAGGACGCAGCCCGCCCCGGCCGAGCCGTCCCGTTCGCCGGCCGGTTCCGGGGGTCGTACGCCTTCCGGACCGGCCGTCCAACGCACCGCGACGGGTCCACGGTCCGCCGGGGGAGCCAGGCAGTCGGAGGCATCCCGTGCCGCCGGCTCCGACGTGTCCCCACCGGCCGTCCGGCTCCGCCCGGTGGGGGCTGCGCTGACGGTCGCCCGGCGCCCCGCCGGACCGACGCGCCGTGTCCCCGCCCTGCGGCCCACCGCCGCACCGGTGCCCGACAGCGCCACCACCCCTGACCCACCCGGCCCGGCCTCCGGCCCGGCCTCCGGCCCGGCCTCCGGCCCCGTGCAGCGCGCCGCCACGCGCGAGGCCGGCCGCGGGCCCCTCGGCGCCCCGCTGAGTGAACTGCCCTCCACGGCAACACCGTTGCCGCAGGGCGCCCCCGCGCCCGGCGCCGGATCCGCGACCGGTCCGGCGCTGCCCGTCGTCCAGCGCCATGCGGAAGGCGGGGGCGGCACCCCGGGACCGTCCGACGGCGGTACGAGGGGAACGGCGCCCGCCGCCCCGCGCCGGACCACCGACCCCGGCAACCGCGGGGCACGCGCGCGTGGCGGCCTCGGTGCGCCGCTGTCCGCGCTGCCGCTGAGCGCCGAGTTGCCCGGTTCCGCCGCGTCCGGTGCCCGTGCCTCCCGCCCGGACATCCAGCGTGCTACGACACCTCAGGCCCCGGGGTCCGGCGCAGCTCCGGCGCCGCCCACGCCGGATCGCGACCGGACGCCCACCGAGGCCGCACCCCGCACGCCGGGCGCGCCGCTGCTGGGGACGGGCGACGTCCAACGCCGCCTCGCGGACCTGTCCGCCACCGGGGGCACCATGTCGCCCGGCCCCGCGGACCACGGAAACGGGCCCGCCACACCGCTGGTGACGCCGTCCGCAGCCGCCCGGGCCCACGGTCCGGCAGGCGCCGTAGGCCCGGAAGGCTCGGCCGGGAACGTGCCACGACCCGGCGCGACGTCCGGCGGGCAGCAGCCCCAAGGCCCCTCCGTTCCGGGTCCGGTCGTCGTCGCCCGGGCCGTGGCTGACGGCACTGGGGGCGACCAGACTCCCGGCGGGCCGGGCGCCGTCGGGCAACGGCCCCGAGACGCAGCTGTCCAGGGCCGTGCCGCCCAGGGCCCGGTCGTCGGCGCGCGGGCGACGGCCGAAGGCACGGGAGCCGGTTCCGGCTCCGGCGGGCACCGGCCTCAGGGCCCCTCCGTTCCGGGCCCGGTCGTCGTCGCCCGGGCCGTGGCCGACAGCACCGGGGGCTACCAGACCCCCGGCGCGCCGGGCGCCGCCGGGCAACGGCCCCGAGACCCCGCCGCCCAGAACCCGCTCGTCGTCGCCCGCGCCATGGCCGAAGGCACCACAGGCGCCACAGGTGCCCGGACCACCGGCCCGGCCACCTCGTCCCCGCTCACCGCGACCCGCTCCACAGCGCACTCCGCCCCGCCGGCCCCCCGTACCCTCTCGCTGCTCGCCGAGCGTCGGCTCACCCTGAACACGCGTGTCCCGGAAGGGGTGGCACAGCCCGCCGTCTCCCGCTCCGGCGGCCGCCCCGTGGTGGCGGCGCGCTGGCCCGGCGCACCGGCCGCCCCCCAGAGCGACTCCACGCCGCACGCCGGGGCGCCCGCGCGCCGGTCCGGCACATCGGCGCCCTCGCCGGGCGGCCCCGGGACCCCCGCGCGCCCGGCGCCCGGCCCGTCCGTCCTCGCCCCGGCCACGCCGCAGGTCCAGCGGGCAGCAGCCGCGTACCCCGGACCGGAGGGGTCGGGCGTACCAACGACCCGCTCCCCGGACCCCGTTCAGCGCGTCCCGGTCGTCCGGCCCTCGCCGCCCCGCCAGGGGACGGCCGCCCCGGTTGCCGCCGTACCGGCGAGGCCCCTGCCGGTGACCGCCCCGCAGGCGCCGCCGCTCGCGGGCCGTCCGTCGGCCGACTCGGCACCGGGGGGAGCCGTCCCCGTGGTCCGGCCGAGGACCGTTACGGCGGCCGGCGGGATCGGCGGGACCGGCGGGACCGACGGGCCGGCACTCGCGGTGCAGCGCGACGCACGCGGCCGTCCGCGGTCGTCCTCCGCGCCCCCCACGCCGCCAACAGGCGCACTGGCCAAGGAGGTTCCGGCACCCGGCCGGAAGCGGTCGTCGTCCGTGGCCCCCACGCCCACAGCCACCTCCTCCGCCTCCGGCAAGAACGCGGCGGCCCGCCGCACCGAGACACCCCAGGACGACCCCGGCCTCGACCTGGACGACCTGGCGCGCCGCCTGCTCGACCCGGTGGCCCGGCTGCTGCGCACCGAGCTGCGCCGCGGCCGGGACCGCACGGGCCGCCCCTACGACGGACGCCGCTGAGTGCCAGAACGGATGACGGACGAATGACGGACAGCATCTTCGCGACGAGTGTGTTCTTCCGGCTCGCGATCGGCGGCAACGACCTGGGCGCCTTCCACACCTGCTCCGGCATGGGCGCCGAGGTGGAGATGGAGAGCTACGCCGAGGGCGGCAACAACGGCTTCACCTGGCAACTGCCCGGACGCGTGACCTGGTCGAACATCACGCTCACCCGGCCGGTCACTGCCGACACGGCGAAGATCGCCCGCTGGCTCGACGAGACGCTGAAGCGCGTGGAGCCCAAGGACGGGGAGATCGTGGCCCTGAAACCGGACCTGACAAAGATCATCAGCTGGCAGGTGTTCGGGATCGTCCCGGTGCGCTGGCAGGGGCCGTCCTTCGACCCCGCCAGTTCGCAAGCGGCGGTGGAGACCCTGGAGATCGCCCACGAGGGGCTGCGCCCGTCCTGACACACCCTCATCAACCAGTTCCCCAGCACGTATCGGCCCCCGGAAAGGAGGTCCCGCCATGTCACCAGCGCGCGCCAGTCGGGCCAGGGCCAAGCTGACCTTGAAGGAGCCCCCGGCGTCGGTCGGCGCGAAGCCCGGCGGGACCATCGCACGGCTCAACCTCCAGTTCAACCCCTCCACCCTGCAGCTGAGCAAGACCACCGAGTGGCGGCGCTCGCCGTCCCGGATGGCGGGGCAGTCGGCACTGCCCGAGTTCGTCGGCAGCGGCCCGCGCACGCTGAGCCTGGAGGTGTTCCTGGACGCCACCGCCAAACACGACAACTCCGTGGAGCAGGCGGTGGAGAAGCTGATGAAGGCGTGCGTGCCGACGCCGGCCAGCCTGGGCCGCAAGAAGCCGGCCAGCCCGTGGGTGCGGTTCACGTGGGGCACCGCCCGGACGACCTCGTTCGACGGGGTGCTCTCCAGCCTGTCGGTGTCGTACACGCTGTTCGACGTCGACGGCAGGCCGCTGCGGGCCACCTGCGCGCTGTCGATCGAGGAGGCGAGCGTCGGCCCGGCGGGCCAGAACCCGACGTCCGGCGCGCGCACCGCCCGCAGTACGCACACCGTGGTGGCGGGCGACAGCCTGGCCATGCTGGCCTGGCGGGAATACGGCGACGCGACGGCCTGGCGGGTCATCGCGGAGGCGAACGGAATCGACGACCCGATGGCGCTCGTGCCCGGCACCGAACTGGTGGTGCCGGGGCTGCAGGACGCGGGCGGTGAGGAGGAGCGATGACCACCGAGGCAAGGGGCCGGTTGTTCGCGGCGGACCCCGTGGTGGAGACGCCCGCCGAACTTCCGCAGATCTGGGCCGCCCAGCTGGTGAGCTGTGTGGTGGACGAGAACGTGGGCCTGCCCGACGCGGCACAGCTCACCTTCCGCGACCCCGATCACGAGTTCCTCAAGGCGACCGGCATCACCATCGGCACCCCGCTGAAGGTGTCGGTGGTGACCGTGTCCGGGCAGGCGCGCGAGCGGCTGTTCACCGGCGAGGTGACGGCCCTCGAACTGGACCGGGACAGCACGGGCTCGTTCACCGTGGTGCGCGCCTACTCCAAGGCGCACCGCCTCCAGCGGGGCCGGAAGGTGGTGGCGTACCGGAACATGACGGCGTCGGCGATCGTCCGCAAGGTGGCCGCCGGGGCCGGTCTGGCCTGCGGCACCGTGCAGGCCGCGCCGGTCACCTACAAGCAGCTCTCGCAGGCGAACGTGTCCGACTGGGACTTCCTGCAGTTCCTGGCGGCGGAGAGCGGCGCGCTGGTGCGCGTCGACGACAAGGGGCTGCTCCAGTTCACCAAGCCGGTCAAGGCGTCCGGCGCGCCCGCGCCGTCGACCTCGTCGTCCCGCAACCCGATGGTGCTGGAGTACGGGGCGAACCTGCTCGCGCTGCGGGCCTCGCTGTCGGCGGCGGACGGGGCGTCGCAGGTGGAGGTGCGCGGCTGGGACGTCACCACCAAGAAGCCGCTGGTGTCCCGGCAGCCGTCGGTGACCAGTGACACGGTGGTGCCGGGCCTGAGCCCGGCGCTCGCCGCCGCCCGGTTCGGCAAGTCGGCGAAGCTGACCGTCACGGACACCCCGTACCGCACCCTGGCCGAGACGACGGCGGTCGCGGACGCGGTGTCCGATCAAGTCAGCGCTGGTTTCGGTGAGTTGGAGGCGGTGGCCGAGGGCAACCCGCGGCTGCGGGCGGGCAAGCCCGTGGCGCTCGGCAACGTGGGGCAGGCGTTCTCCGGCAAGTACACGGCGACGGCGGTGCAGCACGTCCTCGAACCGCACGGCGGGTACCGGACGACGGTGTGGGTGAGCGCCAGCCCGGACCGCTCCCTGACCGGCCTGGTGACCGGCGCCAACGCGCCCGGCCGCGGCTCGCGCATGCCGGGTCTGGCGATCGGCGTGGTGACGGACGTACGCGAGACCGGCGGCGCCGAGAACGGCTCGGTGAAGCTGAAGTTCCCCTGGCTGGACGACACTTACACCACTGACTGGGTGCGCACCGTGCAGTGGGGCGGCAAGGGCGGTGGAGGCGTGTTCAGCCCCGAGGTCAACGACGAGGTCCTGGTCGGGTTCGAACAGGGCCTGCTGGACAGCCCGTACGTCATCGGCGGGCTCTACAACGGCGTCGACAAGCCGTCGCCCCACAAGGTCCCGCTGATCGACAAGGGCACTGGGAAGGTCAACCGCCGCTCCATCGTGTCGCGTTCGGGGCACCGGATGGAGCTTCTGGACGCGAGGGCTCCGGGCCAGTCCGGCCTCAGGCTCGTGAGTGGTGACGAGCGCCTCGAAGTACGCCTCGATCAACGGCGGGGCGAGATCGAGCTGACGGTGTACGCCGGGAAGGGCGTACGGCCCCTCAGCTCCGTCCTGCTCGACAAGAAGGGCATCACGCTGGACGCGAGGCAGGGCAACGTGAGTGTCTCGGGTCGGAACGTGGACATCCAGGGCCGGGTCGGGGTGAAGATCGGCGGCCGCACGGTGAGCGTCACCGGCAGCTCGAACGTCACCGTCGACGGCGGTCTGCTCGGCATCCTCAAGGCCAAGCTCATCCGGATCAACTGAGGCCCCACACCGTGACCAGCGATCCGGATCAGATGACGCCCAACACCGTGACCAGCGAAAGGAGCACCGCATGCCGGCCGCAGCCCGTACCGGTGACCCCACCAACCACGGCGGCGTGATCGCCACCCCGCCGCCCGGCGCCGCCGCGGCGGTGGCCCGTGTGCTGATCGGCGGGCGCCCCGCCGCCGTCGTGGGCAGCGTGCACACCTGCGCCATGCCACCGCACCTGGCCCTGGGACCGGGCAACGTGGTCATGCCCGACCCGGCCTCGCTCGCCCGGGGCCAGGTCCTCATCGGCGGGCTTCCGGCCGCGAAGATGCGCGACAAGACCACGTGCGGCGCGATGATCTCGGCCGGCGCCCTCAACGTCCTGATCGGGGGCGTGTGATGAGCGAGCGGTTCATCGGCCGAGGCTGGGCGTTCCCGCTGCGGGTCGGGCCGACCGGAGGGATCGGCATGGTTGAGCGGGAGCGGGAGATCGAGGAGGCGATCCGCCTGGTGCTCGGCACCGCACCCGGCGAGCGCCCCATGCGCCCCGAGTTCGGCTGCGGCATCCACGACTACGTCTTCGCCCCCGGCGACGGCGCCACCGCCGGACTCATCGCACAGCAGGTGCGCGAGGCCCTGGAGCGGTGGGAGCCGCGCATCGCGGTGGACGACGTGGTGGTCGCCTACGACGCCGTCGAGGCCGGAACCCTCTACATCGACGTGCACTACACCATGCGTTCCACCAACGACCGGCGCAACCTGGTCTTTCCCTTCTACACGATCCCCTCCGAGGAGGGGGCCGAGGAATGGGGCGCCGGCTGATGGCCCTGCCCTCCCCCAACCTGGACGACCGCCGGTTCCAGCAACTCGTCGACGAGGCGAAGCGGTACGTGCAGCAGCGCGCCCCGGAGTGGACCGACCACAACGTCTCCGATCCGGGCGTCACCCTGATCGAGACGTTCGCCTACCTCGTGGACCAGCTGCTGTACCGGCTGAACCGGGTCCCGGACAAGAACTACACGGCGTTCCTCGACCTGTTGGGCATCCGGCTGTTCCCGCCGGCCTCGGCCACGGCCGAGGTCGACTTCTGGCTGTCGGCGCCGCAGCCCGACACGGTGACGCTGCCCCCGGGCACCGAGGTGACCACCGCGGGCGGCGAGGGCGACGAGGCCGTGGTGTTCACGACCGCGGACGAACTACGCATCGTGCCCAGCGAGTTGATACGGCTGGTGACCGCGCCCCGGACCGGTGAGCAGACCGACCGGACCAGGACGCTCGCCGAGGCCGGCGACGTACCGTGCTTCCAGCCCGCACCGGAGCCGGGCGACGCGCTGCTGTTCGGCCTGCCGACGGCGGTCCCGCGCTGCGTGGTCGCCGTACAGCTGGACAGCCGCGTCGAGGGCATCGGCGTGGACCCGCGCCAGCCCCCGCTGGTGTGGGAGGCGTGGGCCGGCGGCGGCTGGCAGGTGTGCGAGATCGGTGAGGACACCACCGGCGGCCTGAACCGGCCCGGCGAGGTCATCGTGTACGTACCGGCCGGGCACACGGCGTCGGTGATCGGCGGGACCCGGGCCGGCTGGCTGCGCTGCCGTGTCACCGAGGCGGAACCGGGCCAGCCGTTCTACTCGGAGTCCCCGACGGTGCGCGAGGCGGTGGTGTTCACCGTGGGCGGCACCATGTCGGTCGAGCATGCCGAGACCGTGACCGACGTACCGCTCGGCACCTCGGAGGGGGTCTCCGGGCAGACATTCCGGCTCGGCCGCCCGCCGGTCCTCCTCGACGGCGAGCCCCCCGTGGTGGAGGTGTCCTCGGAGGAGGGCTGGCAGCGCTGGGAGGTGGTGGAGCACTTCGGCCGCTCCGGCCCCGCCGACCGGCACGTCCGCGTCGACGCCACCACCGGCGAGTTCAGCTTCCCGCCGGTGCTGCGCGAGCCGGACGGCACGCTGCGCCAGTGCGGTGCCGTGCCGCCCAAGGGCGCCCAGATACGGGTGGCCCGCTACCGCACCGGCGGCGGACCGGCGGGCAACGTCGCCCGCGGCGCGATCTCCGTGCTGCGCAGCTCCGTTCCCTACGTAGCCCGGGTCGTCAACCGGGAGGCGGCGCGCGGCGGCGTCGCCGGCGAGACCATCGACAACGCCAAGCTGCGGGCACCGGACGCGCTGCGGATGCAGGAACGCGCGGTGACCGCCGAGGACTACGAGATCATCGCCCGCCAGGCGGCACCCTCGGTCCGCCGGGTCCGCTGCCTGCCCGCGGCCGAAGGCGCCGGCGCGGTACGGGTGTTGGTGGTGCCGGACGCGGTGGCCGACGAGGGCGACGACCGGCTCCGCTTCGAGCAGCTGATCCCCTCCGACCAGGTGCTCGAAGCGATCACCGCGAGCCTCGACGAACGACGCCTGATCGGCACCCGCCTCGTCGTCGAGCCGCCGGTCTACCAGGGTGTCACCGTGGTGGCCCGGCTCGCCGCGGCGCCGGGCGACACCGACCGGGTACGCGACGCGGCACTCGCCGCGCTGTTCCGGCACCTCAACCCGCTGCACGGCGGCCCGGACGGCACGGGGTGGCCCTTCGGGCGGCCCGTGCAGTACGGCGACGTGTTCGGCGTACTCCAACGCGCCACCGGCAACGCGCTGGTGGAGGAGATCCTGCTGTTCGCCGCCGACCCGATCACCGGGCGGCGCGGGGCACCGTCGGACCGTATCGACGTGGCTTCGGGCGCGCTGGTCTTCTCCTACCAGCACCAGGTGGTCGTCACGGCGGTAGAGCCGGATGCAGGGGTACGCGGGGTTCGGGGATGAGCCGCGCCGCCGTACCCGGTCTGCCCAGCCAGTACCCGATCGGCGGGCAACTGCCCGCGCTGTACGCCGACGACGACTTCGCGCAGCGGTTCACGGCCGGGCTCGACACCGTCCTCGCCCCGGTGTTCGCGACCCTCGACAACCTGCCCTCCTACCTCGACCCCCGGGTGGCTCCGAGCGACTTCCTGGCCTGGCTGGCGTCGTGGGTGGGCGCCGCCGACGACCCGCGGTGGCCGGTGGAGCTGCGCCGTGAGGCGGTCGTCCGCGCGGTGGAGCTGCACCGGTGGCGCGGCACCAGGCGCGGCCTGGTCGAGGGACTGCGGCTCGCGCTCGGCGTGCACGCCGAGGTGAGCGGGGACGGCGGCGCGGCGTGGTCCAGCACCGCCGGTACCGACCTGCCGCCCGAGCCCCCCGCCGAGACCCTGGTCCGGGTGTGGCCGGGCCGCGAGGCACGGGTGGACGAGCGCCGGGTCCACGAGGTCGTCCGGGCCATGTGCCCGGTGCACACCGTCTGCCGGGTGGAGATCCTGCCCGGCCCGCCCATCGACGAAGGGAGGTGACGTCATGCGCGCATGTCCCGCGTGCGGGGCGTCCAACGGCTCCACGGACGACTTCTGCGGCAACTGCGGGGCGTACTTGGGGTGGTCGGACAGTACGTCGTCACCGGGTACGTCGTCTCCGGGTACGTCGTCTTCGGATACAGCGTCTTCGAGTGCGTCGACTTCGGGTACGCCTGCGGAGCCGCCGGTCACGCGTGTGCCCCGACCCACGGCTTCAGAGCCGCCGGCCCTGACCACACCTGCCGAACCCCCGGCCGCACCGGATGCCACCCAGCCCGAGCCGCCGGCCGCCACTCCGGCGCCCTCGTCGCCCCCGGCCGAGGAGCCGGCGTCCGCCGCGCCCGCCCGCGGTTCGTCGCTGCGCACCCGGCTGACGGGTCGCGGCCGCGGCGAGGAGCGGGGGGCGAGCACGGCGCCGGCCGCGGACTCACGCGACGGCGACGGCGAGGGTGAGGGCTCCGGGACCACCTCCGGCCAGTACGGGGAGACGGCACGCCCCGCACCCCGGCCCGGCCCCGACGATTCCGGCGCCGAGCCCTCCGCTCCCGCCCCCCGCCCGACCACCCGCGAGGCCTCCCGCACCGACGAGGCCGCCCCCACGAGTGCGCTGTCCGCGGCCCCTGTCACCCACCCCGCTCCGGCCACTCCACCCGCTCCGGCCCCTCGGAACTCGCCGGGCCCCCGGCCCCCGGCCGGCCCCACCCCCGACACGCCGACTCCCGCCCCCATCCAGCCCGTACGCCCCGCAAAGCCGGTGGCCCCCCGCCCGGTCGTACGTCCCGCGGAGGTCCCCGACGAAGGGGCAGGCGCCCCCTGCCCCTCCTGCGGCACCCCCAACCCGCCCGGCCGGCGGTTCTGCCGACGTTGCGCGACCGCGCTGAACCCCGCCGCGAAGCCCGAACCGCTGCCGTGGTGGCGGACCGTGTGGCCGTTCCGCCGTCGGGTGCGGGCGAGTTCGGGCAGGGCGGTGCGGCTCCTGGTGATCCTGGCCGTGGTGGTGGCGCTGTGCGCCGGCGCTCTCCTGCTGCTCCCCGCCGGACGCGCCCTGTTCGAGGACACCCGGGACAAACTGGGCAAGCCCAAGCCCGTGACCCCGGTGGGCATCAGGGCGAGCGCCGAGGTCCGCGGGCACCCGGCGAAGAACACCACGGACGGACTGAGCAACAGCTACTGGGGCGCGCCCGCGCCCGGGGCCTCGGTGACGTACACCTTCGGCAAGCCGTTCCGGATGGTCGACCTCCTCATCACCAACGGCCCGTCCAGGAACCCGGAGGACTACCACAGTCAGGCACGCGCACTCCAAGTGGACCTGGAGGTGACGACGTCGGACGGCGAGCGGCAGAACAAGCAGGTCACCCTCAGCGACAAACCGGGCGACCAGACGATCCCCACCGGAATCAGCGACGTGAAGACGGTACGCCTGACCCTGCGCTCGCCCGTCGGCCTGACCTCGGGCCGTCAACTGGCGCTCGCGGAGGTGGAGTTCTTCCAGCGAAGCTGACTCGACGCCAACCGCGAACGGCTCTACGAGGACTGCTCGGCCGGCCCGTCCGTGGCAGGCCGGCGGGCGCGGCTCCGGCGGTCGTACGCCGCCTGGGCCGCCGCCCGCAGTCGTACATAGAAGGGGTTGTCCTGGCTGGTCTGCCACATGTGCAGATAGATCAGCATCTGGTTGAGCACGGTGTCGTACTCGACCAGGGTGCCGGACGCGTCTCCGGCCGCCCTGCCCCAGCCGACCAGCCGCTCCTTCTGCGTGGCGGTGATCTTGCCCGCCTTCTCGAAGGAGCTCGCGTACTGCTCCAGCTTCTGCGGCTGAGCGCCGTAGACCAGCTTCTCCTCCAGCATCCCCTGCTGGAAGTCGTCGAACTCGGGGTTCCCGGCCAGCGCCGCCTTCAGATCGGCGAGCGACTGCTTGCGCTCCGCCGCCAGCGCCGCGACCTCCGCGTCGGTCGCCCCGGACTGCACCAGCTCCATCACCGGGCTGCTGCCGAACGCCTGATGGGCCGCGACATGGGTCAGCTCATGGGCGATGTGCCCCAGCAGGAAGGAGGTTCCGCCCCTGGCCTGGGTGTCGACGTTGAACGTGAACGCCGGGTCGTCATCGGTGGCGTCCGGGCCGAGCTTCATGCCCCCCATGCCACCCCGCGGATACTGCATCACGGTCACCAGCGGCACTACGGCCATCAGTTCCCCGATGACGGCGCGCGTCTCCTCGGGCAGTGTCCCGTCCTCGCGGAGTGCCCCCAGCTTCTGGACGAAGTCGCCCATCATCGCGTGGAACCGGTCCGCGGGGATGGCCTGGGCCGCCTTCTGGGCCTCGCCGGCCGGCATGCGAAGGTCGAGGTCCGGGTTCTTCCCCTCGCTCATCACGTGGTCGATCTCGGTCAGCAGATCCCGGAAGACCGCCTCGGGGTCCAGCTGCCCCTGCGCCGCCTGGGCCTGTTCGCCGAGCCGCTGGGCGCCCCCGACCCGCGACCCTCCGTCGCCCTTGTGGGCGACATAGTCGCCGCACGCCCTGACGATGTCCTTGAGGGCGAGCAGCCGGGCGCCCTGTCTGGCGTCCGGCAGGGCGTAGAACGCCTGGAGTGCCTTGTCCACCTGGGTGATCTCGGAGCGGCCGCGCATCCCGGTGGCCGACGTGCCCTGCCTGAACTCGTCCTCGGTCATCATCCGGGACACCGTGATCATCTGAGAGACGACCGCGTTGCCCACGGTGCTCTGCAGTGCCCCGAGGGTGCGAGGACCACGGCTGTTCCGCGCAGGCGTCACATGCGGCGTGCCGTGTGTCTGCCCGGGGACTTCGTGGGTACGCATGGACCCACGCTAGGAGGCCGGAGCCGAGGGCCCCAGGGACGGAAGGGCACGGTGGGGGCAACACACCTTGCCCCCACCCGCTGACGGGCCGACCGCCGCGGAGCCGACGGCCTTGTCTTCCGCGGGGACGAATCTGGCACGCGACAACTGGTCACCACGGACAGCAAAAAGGCCCGGGTCGATGACCTGGGCCTCTGCCATGGAGCGGGTGACGAGAATCGAACTCGCACTCTCAGCTTGGGAAGCGATGGCGCTTGGGCGGGCTCTATGGCTCTGACCAGCGCAGTTACCTGGTTCTCGGGGTGGTCGTGTGGGTTGGATTGCACCGCTGTTGACCGTGGTTTTCCGTCCTTACGGGCACGCTGTGGGCACGACTCCCGAGAGAGTGGTCTCGGGTTCGGGCCACGGGCCTCGGGAGGATTCCGCGTTCCGGTGTCTCGTACCCAGGACCGCTGTGGTTGCGGATGCGTATGTGTGCCGGCCTCCGGCTCATTGGACGTCGACGCCGGCAAGCGGATCCCGGTGGCGTCATAGGGCTTCGGTCCGTACCCACGATGAAAGTCCACGAAAGAGAGGAACCCCAGCCGACGCGCGGCTGGGGTTCCTCGAAGCGGTGAGTATCGGTCAGCGGGTGGAGTTGCCCACGCCGTAAGCAGCTCGTCTACGCGTCGGCGGACCGCACCACATCGCGATCACCGTGGATCAAACGGGTCAGCGCTGCAGGGTAAGGACGCCCGGCCGGTACGGCAGTTGCTGGTAGGGGGTGCCCGACGGTGTGGTGGTGGACATGCCCTGGTAGAGGAACTGCAGGTTGCAGGGGTCGATGGTCATGGTCTGGTCGGGGTTGTTGCGGACCAGGTCACCGTGGCTGATGTCGTTGGTCCAGGTGGCACCGCTGTTGGCCTTGCCCGCGAAGGGGTTGCTCTCGGTGGCGGCCTGCGGGGTCCACGGACCGTTCAGGCTGGAGGCCGTGAACGAGCGGAAGTAGCGCTGCTCAGTGGCACCTCGAGCCTCAACGATCATGAGGTACTGGTTCTGGCCCTGGACCTTGTAGACCTGCGGCGCCTCGAACAGGTTCTTCACCGTGTCGCTCATGACCGTGGTGTACGACGAGCCGAAGTTGCCCGGGAAGTTCCCGATCGGCATGGTCGACTTGTAGATGTTGCCGTTGTCACCGGCGAAGAACAGGTACATGTTCTGGTCGTCAGCGATCAGGGTCGGGTCGATCGGGCCGCCGGTGGGGAGGCTGCCGGTGAACAGCGGCTGCGGCGCGGACCAGCCGTTGGGGTTGGTGGGGTCGCTGGACGTGCGGTAGGTGAAGGGCCAGGCGGTACCCCACCCCAGTGAGGCCAGCACCCACGTGTTCTTGGGCGCGAAGTAGAACAGTTGGGGCGCCACCGCGGACTGGCTCATCCCGGTCTGGGTGGCCGTCGCCATGTCCGACCAGTTCGTGAAGGGACTGAAGCCCATCGTGCCCCACGACGATCCGTCAGAGGTGGTCGCGTAGACCAGGTGCTTGCCGTTGTACGTCACGGTGGTGAAGTCCTTCAGCGAGACCCATCCGTTCGCCGGCTGCGCCAGCGGACCTGTCGAGGTCCACCGGTACGTCGACGGAAGAGAACACGTGCTGCCCGTCCCGGACAGGCCGGTCCACTTCTGGTTGCTGCCGCCGTGGCACGACCAGATCTGCACCGCCGTGCCGTTGGCCGTACCGCCGCCCGAGACGTCCAGGCACAGCCCGGACTCCACGCCGACGATCGTGCCGTCGGAGTTCACCCGCCACTGCTGGTTCGCACCGCCGTTACAGGCCCAGATCTGCACCCGGGTCCCGGACGTGGTGGCGTGGCCCGGGACATCCAGGCACTTGTTGCCGTACACGGTCAGCTGGTTGCTGTCCGTCAACGTCCACTGCTGGTTGGTCCCGCCCGTGCAGTCCCAGATCTGCAGGAACGTGCCGTCGGTCTGGCTGGCGTTCGGCACATCGAGACACCGGCCGGAGCCGACACCGCGTAAGGCACCGGTGGTGGCCGCCTGAGCCGGGGTGGCGACGAGCATCGCCGCCAATGCGGCCAGGGCCGCAACCGCGGCAGCGAGCACCGCAGACGGACGTCTGCGTCTGAAACTCAGTCTGTGCATGGGGACCTCGTCATCCTTGAGCGAGCGGTTCTGGTTGGCCCGTCGGAGGCTTTACGGACTGGAGATACGGCGCGGCTCTGGCGCGTTCGTCATACCGAACAAGGGTCGAAGTGTCGAGCGAAGTGGATGACGGGAGGAACGGTGAACGGCGTCAATACCTCTCGCATAATTCGGGAGCCGAAGCGAGGTCCCTCCGCCCTGGCGGGGCCGCAGGCCGAGGTGCCTGCGGCCCCGCCAGGGCGTTGAGGTCAGGACGGGTCGCCGTACTGGAGGCCGCGCCCGTTGGTGCCGACGTAGACGCGCCCGAAGGTGTCGGGGTCGCCGGTGATGACGCCGCCGCTGCCGATGCTGCCCCACTGGTGGGCGTCGTCGTTGACGCGGAGCCAGGTGGCGCCCTTGTCGGTGGAGCGGAAGACGCCGGTGACGTCCTTGACGGTGCCGATCAGGTACAGGGCCTGGTAGGAGGCGCCCGGCGCGGCCTTGCCGAAGCCGAGCGCGGAGGCGGACTTCACCGTGGTGAGCGTGGTGAAGGCGTGGCCGCCGTCGGTGGAGTGCAGCAACCCCTTGCCGCCGTCGGCGATCCACAGGTCCCCGGCGATGCCGGGGACGGCCGTGAGCTTGCCGGAGGGCAGGCTGGTGGCGCGGGCGGTGAAGGTCGCGCCGCCGTCGGTGCTGGCGTAGAGGGTGCCGCCGGCCAGTGAGTAGAAGGTCCTGGCCGACGAGCGGTCGGCGACGACCACGGCGCCGGTGCCCAGTCCGCCGACCTTCGACCAGCTCGCCCCCTGGTCGGTCGAGCGGTACGGGGCCTGGCCTTCCTCGGTCCAGACGATGGCGGAGCCGTCCGCCGAGAGCGCGACACGGCCGCTGTCGGCGCTGCCCACCGGCTCCGACTTGAAGCCGTTCCAGCTGCTGCCGCCGTCGGTGGAGTAGGCGCCGTCCTGCGCGCCGCCACGGCCGACGCGGACCATCGCCGAGGGGTTGGACTGGGCGAAATCGATGTCGGTGCTGGTGACCATCATCGGGTTCTTCAGCCGCCCGGCGGGCACCTTGGTCAGGGAGGTGGAGGAGCTGTAGCGGAAACCGCCCAGGTCACCCATGGAGGAGATGACGGTGGCACCGCCGGGCGGGGCGACCGCGTCCTGCACCGCGGTCTCCTCCAGCCCTCGGGCCGCCACAGTCCAGTGACTGGTGCCGCCGCTGTCGGAGGCGCCCGCGTCCTTGCTGCCCCAGATGCCGCTGCCGGTGCCGTACAGCACGTGCCCGGAGGCGAAGGGATCGATGGCCAGGGCGGTCATCCAGTGCCCGATGCCGGTACCGACGTAAGGAGCGGCGGAGGCGTCCCGCACCGACTTGTCGGCCAGTGCCTTCCAGTTCGCGCCGCCGTCGGTGCTCCGGTAGAGCTCGTCCTGGGGCCACCAGCGGTCGAGGGTCGTGACCATCACCGTCGACGGGTGCTGCGGGTCGACGGCCAGACCGGAGAACCCGTAACTGCCCTGGGACGGCGAGACGTTCTTCCACGCCCCGCCGGCCGGCGTGTACTTCCACACCGAGCCCGCGGTCACGCCGTTGGGTCCGACGGCGTTGGTGTACGTCAGGTACAGCGAGCCGTCACCGGAGAACACGCCGTGCTGCGGCATCTGGCCGGTGGGCTGTCCGGAGACGGCCTGCCAGGTGCTTCCGCCGTCGGTGGAGCGGTAGAGGGAGGTCGACTTGTCGGCGACACCGACGTAGATCGTCCTGCTGTCGGCCGGGCCGTACGTCACGAAGGAGATGCCCGCGCCGCTGCTCGCCCCGTCCTTGACGGGGAACGAGGAGACCTGGCTCCACGTCACGCCGTAGTCGGTGCTGCGCCACAGGCCGTTCTTCCGGGTGCCCAGCAGCAGGGTGTCGTGGTGCGCGGGGTCGATCACGAGCCGTTCGCCCGCCCCGCGGCCGTCCTCGTTGCTGCCCAGCTTGAACGGCAGAGCGGTGCGCTTGAAGGTGCGGCCCCGGTCCGTGGAGCGCAGCAACTCGGCGTTGCCCGCCCAGTCGTTGGTGTAGGTGCCCGCCCCGATGTAGAGCCGGTCGGGGTCGACGGGGTCGGTGGCCAGCGAGTCGATGCCCAGCAGGTTCCAGTCCTTCTCGCCGAACCGGTCGGTCAGCGGGATCCACTGCTCGGCCCCGGTGTCCCAGCGGTAGGCGCCGCCCATGTCGGTGCGCGCGTACAGCAGGCCCTTCTCACGCTGGTTGAACACCAGCCCGTCGACGTAACCGCCGCCCACCACCTGGGCGTTCTTCCAGGCGTACGGTCCGGCCGCGGCCGTGGTCTGCGCGTTGCCGTCCCCGGATGCCTGGGTCTCGGCCGCCTTCACCAGCTTCCACTGCTGGTTGGTGCTGCCCTTCCCGGGATACTGGACGACTGCCGCGCCCTCGGCCGTGGAGCCTCCCAGGACGTCCAGGACCTGGCCGCTCCTGCGGGAGGTGAAGGTGACGGCGTCGGAACCGCTCACATCGTCGATCCGCCACTCCTGGGAGGTGGAGGAGCTGTCGGTCTGTTGCTCAGCGGCGGCCTTCTCGGCGGTCGAACCGCCCGCTATGCCCAGCACCTTGCCGCTGTTGCGGTTGACCAGCTCGTAGTAGCCGTCCCCGGCGGGCTTCAGCTTCCACTGCTGGTTGGCGGTGTTCTGGTCGGTCCACTGCTGGATACGGGTGCCGTCGGCGGTGGAGTAGCCGTTGACGTCCAGCACCTTGCCGCTGCGCACGGAGACCAGCCGGTAGTAGGCCCCGTCGTCGACCGGTGCGGCCTGCGAGTCCTCCTGCACGAACGCGAGATACGGCAGGACGACGGCGGGCACGCCGAGGAGCAGTCCGGTGGCGGTCCAGCGACGGCGGTGACGCCCGCGGCGCCCGCCGTTCGTGGGGTCGTTCATGGGGGGTGTTCTCCTTGCGTACCGTGCACCAGAGGAAGGGCGAATCCAGGCGCTGGAAGCACCGGATCCGACTCCTTGTGGTCACAGGCCACGCATAGGGTTGCCGCGCGCCGAGATCTTTTTCGGATCACCTCGTGGCGCGGTGGGCGTTGCGGCGATGAGGGAGCGCGGCGGCCGCACCAGTGCGCCGCGTTGCGCCAGTGGATTTGCGCAACGCGGTACGGGTCTCGGCTGCCGAGCGGCCGGTGTTGCCCCGTCCGCTCGGTTGCGTCCTTGGGAGCGGTGCATCCAGGCGGCGGCAGTGCAGCAATACATCCTATGACTGGGGGGGCGAGGAGTGCGATCGCATCGTCGCCGGTTCACGCCAACTGCCTGTAACCGCAGGTAAGTTCCCCTTTGTGGCGATCTTTGCTGTCCGAAGCATGGACAGCGTCTCCGACGCGCCTCTGTACATACACCCCATGTCTCTGCTTTCTTACAGGCCGGACATCTCCGTGAAGCATCAAGACAGGAGCCCGCATGTCCTTGAGGGGATCGCCTCCTCGGGCACGTGAACGCGACCGGATACTTCGCGGCAGCGGATGTGCGCCCTCACGATTTCCGAATCCGAACACCGAGAGGTGATCATGTACCAGCACAGACCGCCCCCGCACCGGCGTCGTTTCGCACAGTTGTTTGTGACCGTCACGGCGCTGTTCGCCGCGGTCCTGGCGGCGCCGCAATCGGCGTCCGCCGCACCGGTATCGGCGTCCGCCACGTCGGCATCGGACATCAACGGGTCTACCGCGGGCAACGCCGCGATCAGGTCGGTCGACCTGGCCGGAACGTGGAGCTTCACACCGAAGGGCCGCGCGGCGACGTCGATCACCGTGCCCGGCGGCGGCTGGTACAAGCAGGGCTTCACCGACGTGAACGAGGCGACGTACTCGCGCACTGTGACCGTGCCGGACACGGGGCAACCGCAGTCGGTGTGGATCGAGTTCGGCGCGGTGAACCATCAGGCGACGCTGTCGGTCGACGGGCAGGTGGTCGCCACCCAGACCACCTCCTTCACGCCGTCGAACTTCGACATATCCGCCGTCGCCGCCCCCGGTACCACCCACATGATCAGCGTGAACGTCAAGGGCCGCTACGCCCTGATGAACGGGAACAAAACCCTGGTTCCCGACGCCGCCAACTGGTCCGAGGCGATCCCCCAGGGCATCTACCGCTCGGCATTCATGCGCGTGTATCCGGCGGTGTACGTCAGCGACACGTTCGTGCGCACCTCCGTGACCGACAAGACCCTCACCTACGACGTGTCGGTGACGAACACCTCCGGCAGCTCGCGGTCGGTGACGCTGACGGGCTCGCTCGCCTCGGACAACGGCGGGTCGTTCAACTACCCGGCGCTGCCCAGCAAGACGGTCACCGTGGCCGCCCACTCGACCGCCAAGGTGACGGTCGGCCCGGTGGCGTGGGACCTCGGATCCGCCTCGTACTGGTGGCCGAACGTGCCCTACCAGGCCGGGTACCGCGCCCAGCTGCACAAGCTGTCGGTGCACGCGTCCACCGACGACGGCCGCACCAGCGACGCCAGCTACCGGTTCGGGTTCCGGGAGACCGTCCAGAACGGCGAGTACTACTACGTCAACGGCGTGCGCGTGAACTTCCGCGGTGACAGCCTGCAGGGCGCGGACTACGACCGGATCGACCATGGCGGAAAGGGCGACGCCTATGACACGCTGCCCGGCTTCCTTCCGCCGTCCTCGGGCAACGGCGGCTGGCCGCAGGCGGTCGACAACTATCAGCGGCTCAACTACAACGTGGTCCGCATCCACCAGGAGCCGGGCAGCCCGTACATGCTCGACGTGGCCGACGAGATGGGCCTGATGGTCATCGACGAGACCGCGATCCGCGGCACCTGCAGTTGCCAGGACTTCGTCGCCGGGCACGACAACATGGTCAACCACGCCAAGGCGCTGACCCTGCGCGACCGCAATCACCCCGCGATCATCCGCTGGAGCCAGAGCAACGAGGCGGACATCAGCAGCGTCGACTCCGAGTCGTTCGAGAAGGACCTGTACGCGGCGATGAACGGCAACGACGGCACCCGGCCGATCAGCGCCGACACCGCCTGGAACACCAACCCGTGGCCCACCATGCTGAACGGCAACTTCACCGTCTTCTCCCACTACATCGACGGCATCGGCAAGTACGGCGAGGCGCGCACCTCCCTGGCCGGCCGGCCCGACGGTGAGGGCGAGTACGTCTGGGACAAGTCCAACACCAAGCAGGGCTTCGAGTGGTTCGCCACCACGACGGCGGCCAAGCGCGCCAAGGACGCCAGCGACCTGCGCCCCTACACCCTGCTGTCCGGCTGGGCGAGCTTCGTACCCGGCGTGAAGAGCACCGACTTCGTCCCTGAGGAGGGCGGCCACCCCGTCTACGGCGAGGACAACCTGTCCGCCCCGTGGAGCAACCCGCAGATCCAGCGGATCCAGGCGGCATTCAACCCGGTCGCCGCGATCGACCTGCCCTTCTGGTCGGCCTCCGGCCAGTCGGACGCGGACGGCAACTTCCCGCTCCCGGAGAAGGTGGACACCTACTCCTACAACAAGGCCATCACCCGGAACATCACCGTCTTCAACGACGACTTCAGCGGTACCTCCGTCGGCCTGAACTGGACGGCGCGACTCGACCGGCCGGACGGCGCGGTCATCGCGTCCGGGAACGAATCCCTGACCATCCCGCTCGGCTCCCGGGTCACCCAGCCGATCTCGTTCACCGCGCCGGCCAGTGGTTCACGCGTGTACCTGGTGCTGTCGACCACGAAGTCGGGCAGCACCACGTTCACCGACTCGGTCGAGTACCTCAACCTGGGCAACAGCGCGACGTCCAATGTGGACGACGGCGCCACCGCGGTGACGTACAACGGCAGTTGGAGTCACGCGAGCGATGAGAGCGGCCCGTACGCCGGCACGAACTCCTACAGTGACACCACGGGCGACACGGCGACGCTGAGCTTCGTCGGCACCGGCATCACGCTGCACGCCGTGACCGCGCCCAGCCATGGCATCGTGGGCGTCTCCATAGACGGCGGGACCGAGGCGCTGGTCGACGAGTACTCGGCGGACCGTACCGGCGACGTCGCGGTGTGGACCAGCCCCCGGCTCGCCTCCGGCACCCACACGATCCGCGTGCGAGCCACCGGCACCCAGCGGGCCGCTGCGACGCACGACTGGGCCACCGTCGACCGCTTCGAGATCGCCAACCAACCGGCGGTGGGCACGAACTATCGCATCGTCAACCGCAACAGCGGCAAGCCGCTCGCCGTGTCCGGCGGGTCGACCGCGGACGGCGCGAAGATCGTCCAGAAGTCGGACGGCGGCGCCTGGACCATCAACACCGCCCCAGGG
Organism: Streptomyces sp. NBC_00775; assembly: GCF_036347135.1. Classification (NCBI taxonomy): domain Bacteria; kingdom Bacillati; phylum Actinomycetota; class Actinomycetes; order Kitasatosporales; family Streptomycetaceae; genus Streptomyces; species Streptomyces sp. NBC_00775. The sequence goes on along the minus strand of NZ_CP108938.1, from coordinate 5,153,232 downwards.
GGCGCGTACACGCTGACCTACGTCAGTAGCGGCAAGGCGCTCGATGTCGACGGCTACTCCTCGACCGTCGGGCTCCAGCTTCAGCAGTGGACACCCAGCGGCGGCACCAACCAGCAGTGGTACCTACGACCTGCCGACGACGGGTACTTCACCATCGTCAGCCACGACAGCGGACTGGCGGCGGACGACTACGGCTGGGACACCGGCGACGGCGCCAAGGTCGTGCAGTACACCGCCGGCGGCGGCGCCAACCAGCAATGGCAGCTGGTACCGGCGTGATCCGTTCACAACCATCACCCGCATCCTGACGGCTGCGGATCCCCGACGTGCGGTCGGCCGGGCACCCGGCCGACCGCACGCCTGCGTCTCAGCTTGGGAAGCGGCGGTGCTTGGGCGGCAGGATCGCTTTTGACCTGCGTGGATTCGTTGCGTGAGTCTGGCGCGAAGGCCGGGGTTCAGCGGACCGGGAAGCCGAAGAAATAGCCCTGCTGCTTGAGCCGGGGGAGGATTCGGCGCAGGGCCTCGACGGTCTGGGAGCGGTCGCCGCCCGCGTCGTGGAAGAGGAGCGTCGGGCCGCCCGGCAACTCCCGCTGGACGGTGGCGACGATGGCGTCCGTGCCCGGCCGCTCGAAGTCCTTGGTGTCGACGTTCCAGCCCAGCGGGCGCATGCCCCGGGAGGCGGCGAGCTTGCGACTGTAGGGGGTGAAGGCTCCGCCGGGCGCGCGGTAGTACATCGGCCGTACGCCCCCGGACGCCTCGGTGATCATGCGTTCGGCGTCGAGTATCTGCTGCGACTGGTAGGCCTGGGACTTCTTGTCCATGGTGGTGTCGTGCGACACCGAGTGGTCGCACAGCCGGTGCCCGGCCGCGACCACCTTCTTCACGAGGTCCGGGTGGGCCTGCGCCTGTGTCCCCACCATGCAGAACGTGGCCTTCACCCCGTACTCCCGCAGCACGTCGAGCACTTGAGGGGTCCACACCGGGTCCGGGCCGTCGTCGACGGTGATGTTGACGCCGCGCGAGCCCTTGTCCGAGGCGTGCGCGATGGTCACCGCCACCGACTTGACGTCACCGCCCGCCGCGGGCGACGCGACCGCCCGAGGCGACGAGCGGTCCACGGCATCGGCCTGAGCGGTCCACACCGAGGCACCGACGGCCATCAACGTCACCCCGAGCGCCGCCCCGAACACCTTGCCGTACCAGCCCCGCCCGCCACCGTGCCGCGCCATGTCCGCCCCGCTCTCCCGCAGTTCTTCGCCGATCCCTCGGTCATCTCCCGACCACCTGGCAGGACGAGGAACAGCGGCCACAGGATGCGTTTGTTACCGATCAAGGACAATTCCGGGGAAGTTCACGGGAACCCCGGCGGCGAACAGCGACCGCAACCGGACCGGTCGACCCGACCGGGCCCCCGGCAGCCGCGCGCCCGCGACGGTGGCCCGTCGGAGTCGAGATCCCGCTGCCGCATGACGACGGCAAAAGAGAGGAACCCCAGCCGACGCACGGCTGGGGTTCCTCGAAGCGGTGAGTATCGGTCAGCGGGTGGAGTTGCCCACGCCGTGAAGCGCTCGTCTCCGCGCCGGCAGGCCGCCGCCCCGAATCGCGATCACCGTGGATCGAGCAGGTCAGCGCTGCAGGGTGAGGACACCCGGCCGGTACGGCAGTTTGTCGTAGGGGCCGCCCGCGGTGGGGGACTTGCCCTGGTAGAGGAACTGCAGGTTGCAGGGGTCGATGGTCATGGTCTGGTCGGGGTTGTTGCGGACCAGGTCACCGTGGCTGATGTCGTTGGTCCAGGTGGCACCGCTGTTGGCCTTGCCCGCGAAGGGGTTGCTCTCGGTGGCGGCCTGCGGGGTCCACGAACCGTTCAGGCTGGAGGCCGTGAACGAGCGGAAGTAGCGCTGCTCAGTGGCACCCCGAGCCTCAACGATCATGAGGTACTGGTTCTGGCCCTGGACCTTGTAGACCTGCGGCGCCTCGAACAGGTTCTTCACCGTGTCGCTCATGACCGTGGTGTACGACGAGCCGAAACTGCCCGGGAAGTTCCCGATCGGCATGCTCGCCCGGTAGATCTTCCCGTTGTCACCGGCGAAGAACAGGTACATGTTCTGGTCGTCGGCGATCAGGGTCTGGTCGATCGGGGCGGCGCCCGGGATGCTGCCGGTGAACAGCGTCTGCGGCGAGGACCAGCCGTTGGGGTTGGTGGGGTCGCTGGATGTGCGGTAGACGAAGGGCGACGCACCCCACTGGGACGCCAGCACCCAGATCTTCTTGGGTGCGAAGTAGAACAGCGTGGGCGCCACCGTTGACTGACTCATCCCGGTCTGGCCGGCCGACGCCATGTCCGACCAGTTCGTGAAGGGGCTGAACGCCATCGAGCCGTAGGACGATCCCGAATAGTTCGTTCCGTAGACCAGGTGCTTGCCGTTGTACACCACGTTGGTGAAGTCCTTCAGCGAGGCCCACCCGTTCGCCGGCTGCGCCAGCGCACCCGTCGACGTCCACCGGTACGTCGACGGAAGAGCACACGCGCCGCCGGTCGCTGTCGGCGTCGGGGTCGATGTCGACGTCCCTGACAGGCCGGTCCACTTCTGGTTGCTGCCGGACCAGCAGGAGTACAGCTGGATCTTGGTGCCGTTGGTGGTGGCCGCGCCGACGGCGTCGAGGCACCGCCCGGACTGGACGCCGGCGATCGTGCCGTTGGTGTTGATGTTCCACTGCTGGTTGGCGCCGCCGTCGCAGTCCCCGATGACCACCGCGGTGTCGTTGCTGGTGCCCTTGGCCTCCAGGCACTTGTTGCCGTAGATCATCAGCTGCTTGCCGGAGGTGTGGGTCCAGCGCTGGTTGGTCTGTCCGTTGCAGTCCCACAGCTGCGCCTGGGTGCCGTTGACGGTGGTGGAGCCGTTGATGTCGATACAACGACCGGAGGCGACGCCCTTGATCGCCCCGGTCCCCGTCCCGCCCGTGGTCGTCGTCCCGCCCGTGTTGGTACCGGGAGCGGCCTTGAGGGCGTTCATGACGGCGGTGTAGGCGGCCTTGGGGTTGCCGTTGTTGTCGAACAGCAGGGGGCTGTCGCTGCTGCGCCAGGAATCGCTGTCACGGATGCCCCATACCGTGAGGCCGGTGCACCGGGCCACGGACAGGCAGGCGTTGACCGCGTTGGCGTAGTTGGTGGACGACGCCTGGGCGATGTCCAGTTCGGTGACCTGGACATCAACGCCCAGGGCGGCGAAGTTGGACAAGGTGGTCTGGAAGCTGGACGGCGGGCCGCCGGCGCCGAAGTGGCTCTGGAACCCGACGCAGTCGATGGGCACGCCGCGCGCCTTGAAGTCCTTGACCATGTTGTAGACGCCCTGGGTCTTGGCGTCGGTCCAGTTCTCGATGTTGTAGTCGTTGTAGCAGAGCTTGGCCGAGGAGTCGGCGGCCCGGGCGGTGCGGAACGCCTCCTCGATGAAGCCGTTGCCGAGCACGTTCTGGAACACCGAGCTGCGGTGCTGGCCGCTGCCGCCGTCGGCGAACGCCTCGTTGACCACGTCCCAGGCGTAGATCTTGCCCTTGTAGTGGTTCATCTCGGTGGTGATGTGGTTCTTCATCACGCTGCGCAGGGTGTTCGCGTCGCCGATGGAGCTGACCCAGCCGGGTAGTTGGGAGTGCCAGACCAGCGTGTGGCCGCGCATCCGCTGCCCGTGCGCGGTGGCGTGGTTGACGATCTGGTCGCCGGGCCCGAAGTTGAAGTTGCCGCGGGACGGTTCGGTGGCGTCCCACTTCATCTCGTTCTCCGGGGTGATCATGTTGAATTCCCGGTCGAGAATCGTGGAGTACGTCGAGTCGCCGAGCCTTCCGGCGGCCACAGCGGTGCCGAAGTACCTGCCCGAGGGGGCCGCCTGCGCACCCAGGGCCGCGGCTCCGGCGGAGCTGGGGAGGAGCGTCACGACACCGGCCACCACCGCCGCGGCCGACAGTCCTATCGCCAGTGTCCGGCGACGCCGGCCGAGCCGGTGCAGGCCCTTCATGATTCTCCTCGGAGGTCGCGGGTCACTCTGGGTGCGCTGATCGGTTCGTGGGTGTGTCGCGTCATGGGAGGGGCTTTCATCAGGGGATACGTCAACGGGGGAGTCGGGGAACCTGCCACGCCGGCACGTCATGGTGAGCGGCGGGAAGGGCACCCCCTGAAGTGGAGGCCTCCGAACTCGCGGTCTCGTAACAGAAAAGTCGCGCCGTCCGGACGATTGCTCAGTGATGCATCTCGCAGGCAAAAAGCGTTATGCCAAGCCCCGCGGTCCGGTCGTCCCTGTGGAAGGGGCGCGCCGCCCAGATCACCAGTGAAGGGTTTTGGAGTGGTGGAGGTGGCGGTGATCAGCCTTCAGACCGGTCACGGCGAGGCAGCCGTCGATGCGCGACTCGGTCCAAAATGCTCAGAGGGCGGTTCTCAAGCCCGGGCCCTGCGCACGATGAAGGAAGCCTGGCCGGCGAAGGCCCGAGTGCCGTCGGAGCCATCGAGCCGGATGCCACCGTCGCGGTGGCGGAGGACCGATCCCGGATAGTTGTGCGCGTGCAGGGTCACCGACCCGGCGACCGCCCCGGGGCGCGGACAGAAGGTGGCATCTTCACGGAACAGTTCGCTGCCGTCGTCGGCGCTCAGCCGTAGCCGCAGGTCACGATGGCGCAGATAGCGGCCGTCGGCGGCACGGAAGGTGACGCACCGTGTGTCGGCCAGCCCCCGGATGACCGTGAAGGTGGCCTGCTGCCGTGTCTGCGCGCTGCTGGACGCGGAGACCCGGCCGAGCGTCGCGAAGTCGCCGGCATACGTGACGTACAGGGCGGGCTCGTCCACGGACTCCAGTGACTGTGCGCCCAGCGGAACAGCGCCCGCGACGGCGGACGGACTCACCGGGGACGGCTCGGCCGACGTGGTGCGCGACGGAGTCGAGGTGGGAGTGCCGGCCGTGGGAGCGGCGGTGACGCCGGGCGTCCGATGCGCCGGTTCGGGCCAGGCCGCGTAGGTGGCGGTCCCGGCGATGAGCACCGCGCCGGTGGTGAGGCTCACCAGCGGATGAGCGGTCACCGCGGAGAGCTTGCCGAGCAGCGAGCTGTGCAGACCGCCTGCCCCCGACGCCGACGCCGACGCCGACGCCGACGCCGACGCCGACGCCGACGCCGACGCCGACGCCGACGTGCCGAAGCCGACATGTGCCGTGGCCAGCCCGGCGGCGCTCACGGCCGTACCCGACAGCAGGCCCTTGGCGGCCAGCGCGGCGATGAGCCCGGCCGGAACGGCCAGCGGCGCGAGGCTGAGGAGCAGGAGGTCGGCCGGAACCCGTTCTGTCGTCGTCGCCGTGCAGACCGGGCAGTCGCGGGTGTGCCGCGCGATCCGCTTGCGCCACACCGATGTACGGAGACCGTCCCAGCCGACGACGGTCTCGTCCAACTGCGGACAGCGCGGGTCGGCCTCCAGCGCGGCGACGATCGTCCGGCTCAGTTCCAGCTGCTCGCGCATGCGTTGCAGGCTCACTCCGACGTGGGCGACCGTGAGCCCCGTCGCGGCGGCGATGTCGTCACGGCTCAGCGAGCCGGCGCATTCCTGCCACCACAGCGACAGCAGCACCCGATGGTCCGGGTCGAGCCACCGGCCGGCTTCGACGACCTGACGGCGCTCGTCCGACACATGCAGACGCAGGATCGTCATGTCCTCGGGTTCGGCGCCGGCGTCCGGTATCTGGCGTGCCTCGTCGATGACCGTGGTCCGGCCGGCGAAGGCGCGTTGCCGGTGCCGGTGGGTACTGATCTGGCGGAGCGTGATCGACACCAGCCAGGACCGGAAGCTCTCGGGCGCACGCAGGGCAGGCAGGTCGCGCACCACGCGCAGCAGGGTTTCCTGGACGACGTCGTCGACGTCGGCATGTCCGCTCAGCGCTCGCCCGACGATGTTGTAGAGCAACGGCAGGTACGCGGCGACCAGCTCCTCGCGCGCCCGATCGTCACCGGCCTGCGCCGCGACAACCCGCTCCGCGTGGTTCGCATCCATGAGCCTCATTCCCACCTCCCTCAGGGAGCGATCCGCCGAGTACGGCGCCACACCTTAACGTCGGCACATGTATGCGGCCAGATTCTGTGTCTTGGGTCACTGTTCCTCCTCGTCCTCCTCGACGACGCGACCCCGGCGATCGCCGAAGCCGCCGGGTACATCAATTCAGTACATGGACTACGCTTGGTACATGTCCATGAAGCGCACGAACGTCTACGCCGACCCTGAGGACCTGGCGATCATCAAAGAGGCGGCCAAGCGGCGGGGCATAAGCGAGGCCGAGATCATCCGTCAGGGGATCCATCTCGCGGCCATGGCGAACCGGGTCTGGGACGAGCCGCTTTTCTCGCGGACGTTCGAGGGGTCGGGTCGTACGCCGTCCAAGGTCGAGGTCCGTGACGCGGTCGCCGATGCGGTCGGCCGCGAGACGGACTCCGGAACTGCCGCGTGATCATCGTTATCGCGGACACGTCCGGCCTCCTGGCCGCTCTCGACTCGACGCATCCGGAGCACGGAGCGGCCAACGAGGCGATCATGGCGGCCGGTCTCCTGGTCATGTCCCCGCTCCTGCTGGCGGAACTCGATCACGTGGCCACGCGCGAGCTGGGGCGTGCCGCCGCTGTCAGCGCGGTCGACGACCTGCGGCGCTGGATGAGCCGGGGCCGGGTCGTCCTGCCCGAGATCACGGAAAACCACTTGGGCGCCGCGCAGTCCGTCCGAGTTCGCTACGGCGCGCTCGACCTGGACCTCGCCGACGCCGTGAACGTGGCGCTCGCCGCCGACTACGACACCGACGCGATTCTCACCCTCGACCGACGGGACCTCCGGGCCGTACGACCGTTGGGCCGTCACAAGGCGTTCCGGGTGCTGCCCGACGACCTCCCGCTCTGACTCGAGATCCTCTGCGGCCAAGCGCCTGTATCCGCAAGCGACTTGGCCCCTTCCGTTCGCAACGTGCGGTGCGCGTCCGGCATCGTGCAGGACAGGCGGGAGCGGACTTCATCCGCAAGGCGCTCGCGCCCTCCACGTGCCCGATCCTCGGGCCCAGGGCTACCGGCGAAACCCCGAAACGGCCCACCAATACACAAGCCCCAGGTCGCTGACCTGGGGCTTGAAGAAGAGCGGGTGACGAGAATCGAACTCGCACTCTCAGCTTGGGAAGCTGATGTTCTACCACTAAACTACACCCGCGTAAGACGCCGACCGAGCCGGTGTCGAATGCTCGCTCACTCTACCGCATGCCTGGCCCCCGGCGTCGAAGCCGTGGGGCCCGGTTGCGTTTCGGGGGGTGGATGCGGCTGCGGGGGGCCGGAGTTGGGGCGTACGGTGGAGGTCTGAAAGAGGGGCTGGGCGGGACCGGAGTGCCGCCTGGAGAGCCATCCCTTTGATCCCGTAATGTGGCTTTCGTCGTCAGTCAGACGCGGCTCTTGGGGAAGGGACTCTGAGGACTTGATGGAGCGCACCGTCGTCCGTTGTGCCGAGGGGCACGTGTTCAGCACCGCTTCGTTCCCGATGCAGCAGGCCGAGCGGCTCGGTCCTGGTCGGCTGCTCCGGTGTCCGCGGTGTGCGCGGCTCCGGAACGTCGTTCCGGTGGAGTTGGAAAAGCGGTAAAGAGCGGTAACCAGCGGTGAACAGCAGTAACTGAACAAGCGGTAACCAGCGGTATCGAGAAGTACCAGCGACAAGCGGTACCGCGAAGGGTGCAGGCGCGCGGGACGTCACGATTGTGGTCGGTCCGCGCGCCTTGCGTATCCTCAGGGCGTGCTTCTCTCAGACAAGGACATCCGGGCCGAGATCGACGCCGGGCGGGTCCGGATCGATCCCTACGACGAATCCATGGTGCAGCCGTCGAGCATCGACGTGCGGCTCGACCGCTACTTCCGGGTGTTCGAGAACCACCGTTACCCCCACATCGACCCGGCGATCGAGCAGGCGGACCTGACGCGGCTCGTCGAGCCGGAGGGCGATGAGCCTTTCATCCTCCACCCCGGGGAGTTCGTGCTCGCCTCGACGTACGAGGTCATCTCGCTTCCTGACGATCTTGCCTCGCGGCTCGAAGGGAAGAGCTCGCTCGGGCGGCTCGGGCTGGTCACCCACTCCACCGCCGGGTTCATCGACCCCGGGTTCTCCGGGCACGTCACCCTTGAGCTGTCCAACCTCGCGACCCTCCCCATCAAGCTCTGGCCGGGCATGAAGATCGGGCAGCTGTGCATGTTCCGGCTCAGCTCGCCGGCCGAGTTCCCGTACGGCAGCGACCGGTACGGGTCCCGCTACCAGGGCCAGCGCGGGCCGACCGCCTCGCGGTCCTTCCTCAACTTCCATCGGACCCAGGTGTGAGGGCGTGAGCATGTCCGAAGTGCGCGAGAACCTCACGTACGAAGGGTTCGGCGGTGCCATCCGCGAGCTCGCCCAGACCATCGCCGACGACGGGTACGAGCCCGACATCGTGCTCTCCATCGCCCGTGGCGGGGTGTTCGTCGCGGGCGGGCTGGCGTACGCCCTCGACTGCAAGAACATCCACCTCGTGAACGTCGAGTTCTATACGGGGGTGGGGACGACCTTGGAGATGCCGGTCATGCTCGCTCCCGTCCCCAACGCCATCGACTTCTCCGACAAGAAGGTGCTCATCACCGATGATGTCGCCGACACCGGGAAGACCCTGAAGCTCGTCCACGACTTCTGCGTCGGTGCCGTCGCCGAGGTCCGCAGCGCCGTGATCTATGAGAAGTCCCACTCCCTCGTGAAGTGCGAGTACGTGTGGAAGCGGACCGATGAGTGGATCAACTTCCCGTGGAGTGTGGAACCGCCCGTCGTGAAGAGGGCCGGGCAGGTTCTCGACGCCTGAGCGCGGAACGCGTACGAAGAAAGGGGCGCCCGGTGCTGCAAGGCACCGGGCGCCCCTTTCGCGCGTACTAGAACGTGCCCAGCTTCACGATCGACAGGATCGCGATCAGCTGGATCGCCGACGCGCCCAGCGCCTTCGGCCACGGGAGGTCGTGGGACTTGCTGACCATGAGGGTCAGCAGGGCGCCCGCCGCGACCCAGGTCGCCCAGCCCAGGAGCTGGACGAAGGACGCGTTGCCGCCGAAGAACATGGCGACGACCAGGCGCGGGGCATCCGTGAGCGACATGATCAGCATGGAGAGGCCGACCGTCGGCTGCCAGGCGCCGTCGCCGCCGAGCTGGCGGGCCAGGGTGTGGGTGACCACGCCCAGGATGAAGGTGCTGATGACGATCGCCACGGCGGTGGTGAGGACGATCGGTACGGCGTTGGAGAGGGTGGCGTTGATGGCGTCCGAGCGGGCGCCGTCGAAGCCGAAGACCGCCAGCAGGCCGTAGATGAACGTCACGATGAGTGCCGGGGCCCACATCGTGTAGTCGCGCATCTGGAGGAAGGTCTGGTTGGGGGTCATCACGATGCCCCTCAGCAGGTCCTTCCAGTGCAGGCGCGGGCCGACGGGCGGGGCCGCGGCCTGGCCGGCGCGGTAGGTCTCGCCCTGGCTGTAGGGGTCCTCGCCGATCGAGAACGCCTGGGTGTGGCCGGGGCTGTTCGCCGCGTACGGGTCCGGGCCCTGCTGCGGGTGCCCGTCACCGAAGTACTCCGGCTCGCCCTGACCCCCGCCGGGCTGCGGCCAGCCGCCGCCCTGCTGTCCGCCGCCGTAGGGCTGGGAGCCGTACGGCTGCTGCCCTCCGTACTGCTGCTGCGGAGGCGCGGGCGGGTAGCCGTACGGCTGCTGCTGGCCTCCCTGGGGGGCCTGCTGTCCGTACGACGGTCGGTGTTGTTGCGGTCGCGCTTGCGGGGGGCGATTGTCCCGGCCGCCGCGTCCGATCCTGAATCCAGCCACGTCATCGAACGTACCTGGTCCCGCAGAGTGACGTGCCGGGCCCGGGGTTACGGGCCCGGCATTGGGGCCGACCTGTGACATCCCCTAAGGCATCCCCTAAGGGGGGACAGGGGGGAGGAGTTTCCGGGGTTCTCTCCTGGGTCAGCGGAGCACCTGAGTCACCGGAGCACCGGGGTCACCCGAGCATCTCCCAGCCGAAGCTCGGGTACCCGGACGTCGAGACGCCCGCGGACGAGGGGCCGAAGCTGACCGCGTTCGTCGTGGTGATGCCGGACGTCGCGCCGCGCAGGCTCCACAGGGCGCCGTCGGAGCTGTTCTCGCCGGAGGCGCCGATGGACAGGTCCGCGTGGCCGTCGCCGTTGAGGTCGGTGAGGCTCACCGCCGAACCGAAGTAGTCGTACGCCTCGGCGGTGCCGGGGACTCCGGCCGTGTTCTGGGAGAAGAGCTGGCTGCCGGAGGTGGACAGGCCGGTCGGCGAGCCGCGCAGCACGGTGACGGTGCCGGTGTTGGTGATGGTGCCGATTTCCTCGTAGAACGCGGAGACAGCCGCGTCCGCGTAGCCGTCGCCGTCGATGTCGCCGAGCGAGATGGCCCACCCGAAAAGGTCGCCCGACTCGTCCGTTCCGGGCACGCCCGCGGTGTCCTGGGCGAGGGTCTGCGTCGGCTCGGCGTCGACGCCCGTGGAGCCGCCGAGGTGCGTGCTGACGGAACCGCCGAGGTGGTCGACGCTGCCGCCCCAGAAGCCGCTGGTGACGATGTCGTCGTAGCCGTCGCCGTTGATGTCACCGATGGTCGCGTGTTCGCTGTCCTCCTTCAGCACGCCCTGGTAGGCGAGGCCGGAGGACGAGCCCAGGTACACGAGCGTGCCGTCGTAGACGGTGTTCTCGCCGGTGTAGATGCCGGAGACGGTCAGGTCGTCGGTGCCGTCGCCGTTCACGTCACCGGAGGCGAGGGAGCGAGCGCCCCCTCCCGCGACGTTGCCTTTGACGGGCGCGGTGACCTTGTACTTCGACGCCGCGCCGGAGGCCTTGGTGAAGCCGCCCTTGTGGATCCAGACGTCATTGCCGTTGCTGCCGACCGCGAGGTCGGCCTTGCCGTCGCCGCTGAAGTCGCCGACAGCGAGGGACACTCCGAATTCGTCGTGGGCCGTGGGGGCGGGATCCGGGACGGTCCGTCCGCCGGAGAGGCCGCTCGCGCCGCCCCAGACGATCACGGCCGTACCGCCGTTGGCGTCGTCGCCGACCTTCTCGTACGGGGCGCCGATCACGAGGTCGGCGTACCCGTCGTTGTTGAGGTCGCCGGAGGCGAGTTCCTTGCCGAACTGGTCGTTGTTCTCGGCCGTGCCGGGGATACCGCTGGTGTTCTGGGTGAGGACCGTGCGGCGGGAGGCCTTGATCCCGGACGCCGAGCCGTAGTTGACGACCACGGCGCCCGCGGAGGTCGCGCCGCCCACGGTGGCGGTGGGCGCGGCGGTCACCAGGTCGTGGTAGCCGTCGCCGTTGAAGTCGTCGGCGTACTTGGCGGGGGCGGCGCCCGCCGGAGCGGCGGTGGCCAGGGTGAGCAGGCCGCCGGTGAGGGCCACCGCCGTCGCGGTGGCCAGGGTGGTGCGGAGGCGGATCTTCATGCGCGTGTGATTCCTGACTGGGATAAGGGGGTCAGTGGAGCATCGCGAAGCCGAGCCTCGGGTAGCCCGACGTCGAGACGCCCGCCGATGACGGGCCGAAGCTGACCGCGTTCGTCGTGGTGATGCCGGAGGACGCGCCGCGCAGGGTCCACAGGGCGCCGTCCGCGTTGTTCTCGCCGTCGGCGCCGATGGACAGGTCGGCGTGGCCGTCGCCGTTGAGGTCGGCGAGATGGATCGCCTTGCCGAACTGGTCGGTCTTCTCGGCGGTGCCGGGGACACCGGCGGTGTCCTGGGTGAAGGCCTTGGCGTTGGACGTGGACAGGCCGGTCGACGAGCCGCGCAGCACCGTGACGCTGCCGGCGAGCACCGCGGAGCCGATGTCCTCGTAGAGCGCCCCCACGGCCACGTCGTCGCGGCCGTCTCCGTCGATGTCGCCGATGGAGAGGGACGAGCCGAACCAGTCGGAGTCCTCCGCCGCGCCGGGGACGCCGGCAGTGTCCTGGTCGATCGTCTGGCGCGGGGTGGTGGCGATGCCGTTCGGGCCGCCCAGGTAGGTGTTGATGGAGCCGCCGTCGCCCTCCCGGTAGGCGTTCGGGGCCGCGCTCGACACCACGTCGTCGTAGCCGTCGCCGTTGAGATCGCCCACGGCCGCCAGCTCCCAGGCGTGGTTGGCCAGCACGGTCTGGAAGGTGAGCCCGGTGGAGGAGCCCAGGTACACCAGGGTGCCGTCGGTGTACGTCGAGGCGTCGGGGTTGTAGGTGCCGCTGACCGCCAGGTCGTCGGTGCCGTCGCCGTTGATGTCGCCGGCGCTCAGGGACTGGGCGCCGTAGATGCCGTTGCCGGGCTCCAGGTCCGTGGCCAGCTCGTAGCGGGACGCGGCGCCGGAGGCCTTCGTATAGCCGCCCTTGTGGATCCAGATGTCCCTGCCCGTGCCGCCGACGGCGAGGTCCGCCTTGCCGTCGCCGCTGAAGTCGCCGACGGCGAGGGACATGCCGTACAGGTCGTGGGCCGAGGGGGCGGGATCGGGGACCGCCTGCCCGCCGGAGAGGCCGCCGGAGCCGCCCCAGATGATCACGGCCGTACCGCCGTCGGCGTCGCTGCCGACGTCCTCCTTCGCGGCGCCGACCACGAGATCGGCGTACCCGTCGCGGTTGAGGTCGCCGGAGGCGAGCGCCGTGCCGAACTCGTCGTCCTTCTCCGCCGTGCCCGGGACGCCGGTGGAGTTCTGCGTGATGACCGTGCGCCGGGAGGCCTTGATCCCGGACGCCGAGCCGTAGTTGACGACCACGGCGCCCGCGTAGGCGTTGCCGCCCACGGTGGCGTAGGGCGCGGCGGTCACCAGGTCGCGGTAGCCGTCGCCGTTGAAGTCGTCGGCGTACTTGGCGGGGGCGGCGGAGACGGGGGTCGAAAGGGTGAGGGGGTGACGCCCGCCGCCAGAAGGGCTGCGAGCGCCACCGAAGTGCGTGTGCGCACAGGTGAGTTCTCCATGTTCAGGCGTGGGGGTGTCAGCCCGCGAAGACGTTGCCGAAGTACGAGAGTCCCGACGGGCCGCCCAGCGTGGTGCCGTTGAAGGACTTGGAGCCGGTGGCGGTGGTGCCGGAGGTGGTGGACTTGAAGAGCCAGACGGCGCCGGCGCCGTCGTTCTCTCCCATCGCGCCGACCGTCAGTTCCGCGCGGCCGTCGGCGTTGGCGTCCGTCAGGAAGACCGCGTCACCGAAGTAGTCCTCGGACTCGGCCGTGCCGGGGACGTTCGCGGTGTCCTGCGAGTACGACTTGGAGTTGGTGCCGGTCAGGCCGGAAGAGGAGCCGCGCAGGACGGTGACCTGGCCCGCGTGCTTCTTCGTGCCGAGGGTCTCGCTGTTGGAGCCGATCACGACGTCGGCGTACCCGTCGCCGTTGGTGTCGCCGGACGACAGGCTCCAGCCGAAGCCGTCCCACTTCTCGCCGGTACCGGGGACGCCGGTGGTGTCCTGGGTGATACGGACGGGCGTACGGGTGCTGAGGCCGCCGGAAGCGCCGTACGTCACCGTGATCGCGCCGCCCAGGCCGCCGTTGGGCTCGGTCGTGGACTTCTCCATGAAGTTGCCGGTGACGATGTCGCCGTAGCCGTCCTTGTCGACGTCGGCGATGGTGGCCGCGTAGCCGCCCGCGAGCTTCTTGCTGTACTTCGGGCCGGTGGCCGAGCCGAGGTAGAGGGCGCTGCGGGTGGCGTAGTCGCCGCTGCTGGTCTCCTGCTGGCCCATGACCAGGAGGTCCGTCTTGCCGTCGCCGTTGACCTCGCCGGCGACCAGGCCGTCCGGGTAGATGGTCGTCTGGTCGACGGTGTCGACGCCGACGAGCGAAGCCGCCTTGCCCGTACGGGAGATGGGGCCGCGGAAGATGTTCAGGGCGGGCGTGGAGTTGTTGGCGGCGGCCAGGTCGGTGTGGCCGTCGCCGTCGAAGTCGCCGGCCGCGATCTGCCAGCCGAGCTCGTTGCGGTACTCCGGCAGCGGCGAGGAGATGTCGGTGCCGGACTTCACGCCGTCCGCGCCGCCCCACAGGACGGTGAGCGTGCCGTAGTCGTCGGTGGAGCCGATCCGCTCGCTGTGCACGCCGACCACGATGTCCGTGTAGCCGTCGCCGTCCATGTCACCCGTGGTCAGCCGGTCGCCGAAGTAGTCGGACGACTCCGGGGTGCCCGGGATGCCGGTCGTGGCCTGGCTGATGATCTGCCGCTTGGAGGTGTCCAGGCCGCTCGCCGTGCCGTAGACCACGGCGACGTAACCGGCGCCGGACTTGCCGCCGACCTTGGCTATGGGCGCGGCGATCGCGAGGTCGCGGTAGCCGTCGCCGTTGAAGTCGCCGGAGAGGCCGGAGGGCGCGGCGGCGGCCGTGGTGGCGGGCAGGGCGGTGAGCAGGCCGGTCGTCAGGGTCGCGGCCAGGAGGAGGGTGCGCTTGCGCATAGGGGGTTCCCCGTTCACGGATGCATGAGGTTCATGAATGGTCGGTCGGCGGGCCCGGCCCGCCGACCGAGGAGAGGGCTTCGAAGAGGGGGGTCAGTCGAGGAACGCCCCACCGAACTCCGGCAGTTGAATCACCCCGTCGGCCGTCGGCACGGTGCTCGTGCCGCGCAGCAGCACGCTGGTGCCCGCCGCGCCCACGCCGAGGTCGGCCTTGCCGTCGGCGTTCAGGTCGCGCAGGCGGACCGTGTAGCCGAAGGACGCGTCGGAGCCGTCCGCGCCCGTCACCGTCTGCGGGATCCAGGAGGAGCGGGCGCCGCTCAGGCCGCCGGAGCCGCCGCGGAAGAGGTGGACGCCGCCCTGGTCCTCGGTGCCGTCGACGTCCTCGTGCGGGACGCCGACCGCGAGGTCCGCGTAGCCGTCGCCGTTGGTGTCGGCTGCCGACACGTCGTAGCCGAAGTTGTCGTCGGCCTCGGGGGTGCCCGAGACGCCGGAGGTGGCCTGGGTGAAGGTGGCCGAGCCGCTCGGGCCGGAGGAGGTGCCGCGCCAGACGGTCACCGCGCCCTTGCCGGTGCTGCGGTCGGGCTGGCCGAGGGCGATGTCGCCGTAGCCGTCCTTGTCGAAGTCGCCGATGGAGGCGTCCAGGACGCTGCTGTCGAACGTCTTGGACGCGCCGGACGTCAGGCCGCCGGAGGCGCCCTTGAGGAACCAGACGCGGTGGCTCTCCTCGCTGCCGGAGAGCTGCGTGCCGAGGACCACGAGGTCGGTCTTGCCGTCGCCGTTGACTTTGCCGGCCGCGAGACCGTACGAGTACCAGCCCCCGTCCGTCTTGTCGATCTTGCTGACGGTGCCGGTGGAGCCGGACTTGGTGAAGGAGCCGCGGTACAGCCACGCCTCCTCGCCGCCGATCACCGCGAGGTCGGGCGAGCCGTCGCCGTTGAAGTCGCCGGTGGCGAGGTCGCTGCCGAAGTGGGCGAACTCCCCGTTCGCGCCGCTCTTCGGGGCGACGTTGGTGCCGCCCGACAGCCCGGAGGCGGAGCCCCACACGATGGTGACCGTGCCCCGGTACTCCACACTGCCCACGTGCTCGGTCCCGTTGCCGACGACGAGGTCCGCGTAGCCGTCCTTGTTGAGGTCGGCGCTCGCGAGCGACTCGCCGAAGCTGTCGTCCTCCTCGCTCGCGCCCGGGACGCCGGGGCTTTCCTGGTCGATGACCTGGGTGTGAGAGGTGTCGAGGCCGCTCGCGCTGCCGTAGACGACGGTGACGGCGCCGCCCCCGAGGGAGCCGCGGCTGAAACCGCCGTACGCGACGTCGCGGTAGCCGTCGCCGTTGAAGTCGTCGTAGTGCTTCGCGACGGCGGCGGACGCCGGAGCGCTCAGGACGAGCGGGGTCAGCCCCGCCGCCAGCAAGGAGGCGGCGAGGGCCGCGGAGGTACGTCTGCGCATGGGAGTCTCCGGTGGTCAGCCGACGAGGGTCGTGCCCAGGGTCGGGTTGTCTGCGGTGGAGATCGAGAAGCTGCTGGGCCCGTAGGCGGCCGCGCCGGACGTGGTGATGCCGGAGGCGGAGCCCTTGAGGAAGGTGACGAGGCCGGCGGCGCTGTTCTCGCCGTCCGCACCGGCCAGCAGGTCGGCCTTGCCGTCGCCCGTGACGTCGGTCAGCAGGACGGACGTACCGAAGAAGTCGTTGTACTCGGCGGAGCCCGGGACGCCCGGGGTGTCCTGGGTCAGCGTCACGGGGGAGGCGAGGCCGTCGGCGCTGCCGTAGTGGACGAGGACCGCGCCGTTGACGGTGGTGATGCTGGACTCCTCCGGGTAGCCGAGGGCCAGGTCGAGATGGCCGTCGCCGTTGATGTCGCCGAGGGAGGGGCGGCCGGAGTTCGCGAGGGTGGTCTTGGTGGTGCCGGCTCCCGAGGACGTGCCGTACGCGATGACGGCCGCGCCCGGAGCCCCGTCGCCGCCGGTCGCGGTCTCCGTCTCGCCGGTGACGATGTCGCCGTAGCCGTCCTTGTCCAGGTCACCGATGGCGAGTTGCCGGCCGTACGGAAGCTCTGTCTTCTTCGTCGGGGCCGAACTCGTCCCGAAGTAGAGGTAGTTGTGGTCGAGGTAGGTCTCGGAGGCGATCTTGGTGTGGCCGCCGAGGATCAGATCGGCCTTCGCGTCCGTGTTGACCTTGCCCGCCGTCAGGCGCTGTACGCCCGCGCTGCCGGTCCACGACGTGGTGTAGGTGATCTTCGAACCGGTCGAACCGGCCTTCGTGAAGCCGCCCTTGACGATCCACTGCGTGGTGCCGGTCGCGCCGACGGCGAGGTCGGCCTTGCCGTCGCCGGTGAAGTCGCCGACGGCCAGCGCCTGGCCCCAGCGGTCGTGCTTCGTCGGTGCCGGGTCCGCCACGGTCGTCGCGCCCTTCAGACCCGTCGACGAGCCCCAGACGATGACGACGGTGCCGCCGGCCACATCGTCGCCGACCTGCTCGTACGGGGTGCCGACCACGAGGTCGCTGTAACCGTCGTTGTTCAGGTCGCCGACGGCCGCCGCGTCGCCGAAGTAGTCGTAGAGCTCGGCCGTGCCGGGGACACCGGAGGTGTTCTGGTTGACGGACGTCTTGCGTCCGACGCCGCTCGCCGAGCCGTACGCGATGCCGACCGAGCCCGCCTCCTCCTCACCGCCGGCGGTGGCGTTGGGGGCCGGGGCCGCGGCGTCCTGGTAACCGTCGCCGTTGAAGTCGCCGACCAGGCCGGAGGGCGCGGCGGCGGCCGTGGTGGCGGGCAGGACCGGCAGCGTGGTGAGCAGGCCGGTCGTCAGGGTCGCGGCCAGCAGGAGGATGCGCTTGCGCAAGGCGGGGGCTCCAGGGAGGGGGAAGCCGGGCCCGTGGTGCACGGGCCCGGCGAATGCACAAGAAACAGAACGGAACGGAACGGAACGGGATGGAACGGAACGGCTAGTCGGCGAAGAGGGCGCCGAGCTGCGGCGTACCCGACGTCGAGACGCCCGAGGTGCTCGGCGAGATGGTGCGCGAGCCGGTCGTGGTGATCGTCGTACCGTTGGAGGGCAGGTAGGTCACGGCCCCGTTGGCGCTGTTCTCGTACGAGCCCACGACCAGGTCGGCCTTGCCGTCGCCGGTGACGTCGTCGAGCTTCACGTCCGCGCCGAAGAGGTCGCTCTTCTCGTCGTTGCCGGGGACGCCCGCCGTGCTCTGGGCGAAGGACTGGACGCCGGAGGAGACCTTGACGCCGCTCGCGGAGCCGTACAGGACGGTGACCATGCCGGCGTTGGTGACGCCGTCGATGTCCTCGTCGGGGGCGCTGACGACGAGGTCCTGGTAGCCGTCGCCGTTCACGTCACCCAGGTCCAGGTCCCAGCCGAAGCCGTCGCCCTTCTCCGAGGTGCCGGGCACGCTGCCGGTGTTCTGAGTGATGCCGGAGGTCGAGGCCGGGCCGGACGCGGAGCCGTAGGTGATGTTCACCTTGCCGCCGTTGGCCGCGTCCGGGACGGGCGTGCCGTCGGTGGTGGTGGCGTCCCAGCCGGCGCCGCTGACGATGTCGCCGAAGCCGTCGCCGTTGATGTCGCCGATACCGGTGACGATGCCGGGCTTCAGGGCCTGCGCGGAGGCGACGCTGAGGCCGTTGGCCGTGCCGGGCACGTAGTAGTTGGTGTTCCAGCCGTAGCTGGTCTGGGTCTCGTAGCCGTCGACGATCAGGTCGGTGCGGCCGTCGCCGTTCACGTCACCCGCGGTCAGACTCATCGGCCCGAACGGGTAGTCGTTGGTGCCCGACTGGATCGGGGGCTTGAGGGTCGAACGGCCGCCGGGCGTGCCGCTGGTGCTGAAGCCACCCTTGTAGACGTAGAGGGTGGCGGCCGAGCTGCCGACGACCAGGTCGGCCTTGCCGTCACCGTCGAAGTCGCCGGCGGCCAGGTCCTTGCCCCAGTAGTCGTGCGAGGAGCCGGCCGGGTCCGGGACGTCGATGCTCTTGCCGGTGAGGCCGCTCGCCGAGCCCCAGAGGATGGCGAGGGCGCCGCCGTTGGTGTCGGTGCCGACCTTCTCGTAGGGGGAGCCCACGGCGAGGTCGTCGTATCCGTCGCCGTTGAAGTCGGCGTACGCCGTCTCGCCGCCGAAGAGGTCGCCGGTCTCGGCGGTGCCCGGGACGCCGGTGGTGTTCTGGCTGATCGTCGAACGCTTGGCGGACGATATGCCGGTGGTGGTGCCGTAGAGCACGACGACCTGGCCGGCGTTGGCGTGGCCGCTGACATAGGCGCCCGGCGCCGAGGCGACGACGTCACCGATGCCGTCGCCGTTGAAGTCGGCCTTCGCCGTCTTGAAGGAGTCGGCGGCGGTCGCGGTGGCAGCCGTGAACGAGAGCAGACCGCCCGTCAGCGCGGCAGCGGTGGCCGTCGCGAGGGCGAGTCTCAGGTGCTTCTTGTGCATGCGGGGTTCTCCTGCGGCATGCGGGGATGTATGGCGGACATCCACAGTCAATGGGGTGCCGACTGCCCGCGTTCGCCTGGAGTTGTCCGAGGGTTCGCGGGGCTGTCGGCTAACAGGAGACCCCTGGTCGGGGCTGAGGGTTGTACGTGAGTTCGGTAAATTTTTGCGGCTGGTGGGGCTGGTGGGGCGATTCGGATGAATAGGGGTGGTGGGGCCGGTGGGGCCTGGCGCCGGGTTCACGCCAGGCCCGGTCGGGTTCCGGGTCAGCCGAGGAGGCCGGTGCCGAAGGCGCCGTACGTACGGGACAGGCCGAAGGTGCCGGGGCCGAACGAGCGGGAGTTGCTGGTGCCGACACCGTCCGCGGAACTGCGCAGTGCGGTGACCGCGCCGACGCCCTCGTCCTCGAAGCCCGCGGCGATGGTGAAGTCGGCGCGGCCGTCCTTGTTCACGTCCGACAGGAGCACGTCGGAGCCGAAGTAGTCCATGGACTCGGCGGTCCCGGGGACACCGGTCGTGGCCTGCGAGAACGTACGGCCGCCGGTGCGGGAGACGCCCGAGGACGAACCGTTCATGAGCACAGTCGCGCCGGTGTCCTCCGCCGAGCCGATGTCCTCGAAGACGACGCCGATGGCGAGGTCGCCGTAGCCGTCGCCGTTGGTGTCGGCGATGGAGACCGACCCGCCGAAGCCGTCGTTCGCCTCGTCGGTGCCGGGAACTCCGGTGGAGTCCTGGGTGAGTTCGGCCATCGGCGCGTCACCGTTGATCGGGCCGCCCGCGCTGCCGCGGATGACGACGACCTGGCCGCCGAGGGTGCCGGTGTGGTCGTCCTCCTTGGTGAAGACGTTGCCGAGGGCGATCTCGTCGTAGCCGTCGCCGTCGATGTCGCCCAGCGCGATGGAGGTGCCGCCGTTGAGCGGGCGCGACATGGCGGTGTCCAGGCCGGAGGAGGCGCCCATGTAGGCGACGCCCTTGGACCAGCTGCCCGACGCGTCCGAGGTGTCGTCGATGCGGTAGGTGAGGACGAGGTCGGCCTTCTTGTCGCCGTTGGTGTCACCCGCCTTCATGGCGTCGGCGCCGTACTCCGCCTTCTCCGGCAGGTTGATCTTCTGCGCGGTGCCGGTGACACCGGCGGTCGTGAAACGGCCACGGATCATGTACACGTGCGAGGCGCCGGTACCGACGGCCAGGTCGGCCTTGCCGTCGCCGTTGAAGTCACCGGCGGTCAGCAACTTGCCCCAGTTGTCGTGCGCGGTGGGCGCCGGGTCCTTGACCGAGGTGCCGTTCTTGATGCCGGCCGCCGAGCCCCACAGCACGGTGACCGAGCCGCCGTCGACGTCCGAGCCGACGTCCTCGCCGGGGTCGCCGACCGCGAGGTCCGTGTAGCCGTCGCCGTTGAGGTCGGCCACGGCGAGCGCCTCGCCGAAGCTGTCCTCGGACTCGGCGGTGCCGGGCACGCCCGCGGTGTTCTGGCTGACGACCGTGCGCTTGGCGGGGTTGAGGCCGGTGGAGCTGCCGTAGACCACGGCCACGTAACCGGCCATGCCCTTGTCGGCGACCTTCGCGTACGGGGCGGCGAACGCGACATCGCCGTAGCCGTCGCCGTTGAAGTCCGCCTTGTACTGGCGGACCGAGCCGGCGGCCGACGCGGTCGCGGCCGAGCAGACGAGCAGCCCGCCCGTCAGCGCGACGGCGGTGGCCGTCGCGAGGGCGAGGCGCAGGGGGTGCGAGGGGCGCTGGGGCATGCGGGGGTCTCCTGCGGTCGGATGACATCGGATGACATACGGGTGATCAGGAGACCGGTTGTGTTGCGCAAGGGTTGTACGTGAGTTCGATGAGCCTGTGTTTTTCCTGTACAAGGCGGGCAGGTGGGCGGGCGGGTGCTTACAGGTGCTTACGCGTGCTTACGAGACCAGGAACTCCGAACTGGAGAAGGTGACCGTCGGCTTCGGCGCGACCAGCCCCTTCGCCGCCCCCGGATACAGGGCGACCGTGTCCCGCGTCTCTCCCCGGTACGTCCGCACCACCAGGTCCGCCCGCCCGTCGCCGGTGAAGTCGCCGACGGCCAGTACCCGGGTGGTGCCCCGGGCGGGCGGCTTCACGGTCACCGTGCCTTTCGCGGACAGTCCGGTCGTACGACCCCGCAGCACGCGCAACTCCGTACCGCTGGAGACGAGTTCGCTGAGGCCGTCCCCGTCGAAGTCGCCGGCGTCGAGCACCGAGCCCGGGGTGGGGACGCTGCCGCGGGCGGTGCCGGGGAGGTCGTAGCGCAGAGACGTTCCGCCCATCGAACCGATCGCCGCGTCGAGGGCCTTGCCCTTGCCGAAGCGGCCGAAGGCGACGTCGATACCGGTCGGCAGGGTGGTGCCGGTGCGGGTGGGGCCGGCCGGGCCGCCGAGGACGACGGCGGAGGGGGCGGTGCCGTCCGCCGCCGTACGGACGAGGAGGTCGTCGTAGCCGTCGCGGTTCACGTCGACGGCGGGCTCGGTCGGCACGTTGCCCGGGGAGACGAGCGGCTTGCCCGCCGCGCGCGGGGTGCCCTTGCGGCTGAACGGGCCGCGCAGATAGCTGAGTTCACCGTTGGAGGCGTGCACGACGAGGTCGTTCGCGCCGTTGCCGTCGAAGTCGCCGCAGACCGGCTGGTCCGGCCAGTCATTGCCGAAACGTGCCTGCGCGGGGATGGTGAGCTTCACCGCCTTGCCGGTCAGACCGGCGGGCGAGCCGAAGAGGATCTGGAGCGGGACGGGCGGCTGCCCCTGCCCGTCGTACGGCGGATCGGTCGACACGACGAGATCGGTGAAGCCGTCCTTGTCGAGGTCGCAGCTCGCCTCCGCGTCGAAGACCGCCGGGAGTTGGCCCTTGGTGGGCGCCGCCTGCTTCGCCGGGCTGAGCAACTGCCGTGCGCCGGGGGCGAGTCCGTGGGCCGTCCCCGTCCCGTAGACGATGCCGATGCCCGCGTCGTCGCTGTGACTCTGGTCCTTCACCAGGTCGTTGAGGACGAGGTCACGGTGGCCGTCGCCGTTGAAGTCGTCCTGGGTCTTGCTGCCCTTGCCGTGCGGGACGGGGAGGTGGGCGGGGGACTTGGCGCCCTGTGCGGGGGTGTGCCGGGTGGCTCCGGCGTCGGTGGTGGGGCCGCAGGCCGCGAGCAGCAGGAGGAGACAGCCGAACGCCGTCGCCGTCGGAGTCGCTGTACGTATTCCGCTTCCGCGCCTGCTTCTTCGCCCGCGCACCATTCACCCCGACCGCACCGTCGACAACAACCTGCACATGATGGCCCTGTTGTGGTGATGCGTTAAGGGTGCGGGCGTGCGGGATCGGTCACTTGCGAGGCGGAGTGCGTGGCGGAGTGCGTAGCGGCGAGACCTTGACAGCGACTCGGTGATGGTGCGTTTGTTCGGCAGGGGATCACGGGGATCACGGGGATCACGGGGATCACGGGGATCACGGGGATCACGGGGATCACGGGGATCACGGGGATCACGGGGATCACGGGGATCACGGGGGGAGAAGGTTTCATGCGCTCTGCGCTGGTCTGGACCGTGCGGGTGTGCGGGCTGGTGGGGTGGGTCGCGGCGGGGGTCGCGTGCTGGTGGCTGCTGGGTGTCTCCGCCGTGCCGCGGCCGTGGACCGAGCCGCTGGTGTGGGGAGGTGTGGCGGCGGGGTGCGCGGTCGTGCGGGTCGGGGCGCTGTGGGGGCTGCGGGTGCCGCGGCGGCGCGGGGACGGGGAGGCTGTCTCCCTCGCGAAAGCGGGTGCGCGGGCAGGGCGGGCCGGGCGAACCGAGGAGCTTGGCCGGGCGCCGCTGGACGACGTCCTCGGGATCTCGTTCGGCTCGCCGGGCTGGGTCAGGTTCCGTACCGGTGCCGTGTGGCTCCTCGTGGCCTTCGTCTCCGGGGCGCTGTTCGTCGGCGTGATGGGGGACTCCTCGGGCAACGACAGGATCGACGCCCTGCGCGAGGCGGGCGCCGAGGTGAGCGCCGCGACCGTCGTGGAACCGCCGCGCGCGGTGCGGGAGGACCTCAGCGACGACGTTGTACGCGGCTATATGTCCCGGCTGGTGGTCTCCGTGTCCGGCGGTCCCGAACGGCTCACCGTGAAGGGTGCGTACACGGACGCCAAGCCCCGCGTCGGCACCGAGGTCGAGGTCCTGTGGTCCCGGTCGGCGCCGCGCCTCGGCGGAGTCGTGCACGAGCGCGAGAGTCTGCGTACGCTCGCCGCCGGCCGCTGGGAGGCCTTTCCGGACGGGGCGAACGGCGGGGACGCGCTGGTCGCCTTCGTCCTCATCATGATCGTCGGATGCGTGCTCGGCGCCGTCTTCACCTTCGCGGCCGGGCTGGACGGACTGCGGCGGACGGCCTGGTCGCCGACGGTCCAGACGGTCCGTGGCGCGATGACTGTGGCGGTGTTCCTGGGCTGGCGGCCGCTGCTGCTGGGGCGCGACGCGAGTGCGCCCGAGGTGCCGTTCGTGCTGGTCGGCCTGGGCGGCTTCGTCCTCGTACTCCTCGTGTACGTCTTCTCGTCGCTGACGAGTTTCGGTGAGGACTGAGGAGCCCCAGGCCCGGGAGGGGGCCTGGAGGTATTCCAAACCGACCGCCAGGAACGGCGACGCCCCCTGCCCGGGTGGGACAGGGGGCGTCGGTCGTACCGATCGAGCCGGTCGAGCCGGTCGGGCCGGTCGGGCCGGTTACTTCACCGGCTCCGGCTCCGGCGCGCTCTCCGACTCGGCCTCGCCCGCCGGGGGCTCGTCGTCGACCGGGGTCTTGACGGACTCGAGGAGCAGCTGGGCCACGTCCACGACCTGGATGGACTCCTTGGCCTGGCCGTCGTTCTTCTTGCCGTTGACCGAGTCGGTCAGCATGACGAGGCAGAACGGGCAGGCGGTGGAGACGATGTCGGGGTTGAGCGACAGGGCCTCATCAACACGCTCGTTGTTGATGCGCTTGCCGATCCGCTCCTCCATCCACATCCGCGCACCACCGGCGCCACAGCAGAAGCCGCGCTCCTTGTGGCGGTGCATCTCCTGCTGGCGCAGGCCCGGGACGGCGGACATGATCTCGCGCGGCGGCGTGTAGATCTTGTTGTGGCGGCCCAGGTAGCAGGGGTCGTGGTAGGTGATCAGACCCTCGACCGGGGTGACCGGCAGCAGCTTGCCCTCGTCGATGAGGTGCTGGAGCAGCTGGGTGTGGTGGATGGTCTCGTAGTCGCCGCCGAGCTGCGGGTACTCGTTGCCGATCGTGTTGAGGCAGTGCGGGCAGGTCGCGACGATCTTCTTCGCCGACCTCGGCTTCTTCGTCGACTCGTCTTCGTCGTCCTCGCCGAAGGCCATGTTCAGCGCGGCGACGTTCTCCATGCCGAGCTCCTGGAACAGGGGCTCGTTGCCGAGGCGGCGGGCGGAGTCACCGGTGCACTTCTCGTCGCCGCCCATGATCGCGAACTTGACGCCCGCGATGTGGAGGAGCTCGGCGAACGCCTTCGTCGTCTTCTTCGCGCGGTCCTCAAGGGAACCGGCACACCCGACCCAGTACAGGTACTCGACCTCGCTGAGGTCCTCGATGTCCTTGCCGACGACCGGCACCTCGAAGTCGAGTTCCTTGAGCCATTCCAGGCGCTGCTTCTTGGCGAGACCCCAGGGGTTGCCCTTCTTCTCCAGGTTCTTGAGCATCGTGCCGGCCTCGCTCGGGAAGGCGGACTCGATCATCACCTGGTAGCGGCGCATGTCGACGATGTGGTCGATGTGCTCGATGTCGACCGGGCACTGCTCGACGCAGGCGCCGCAGGTGGTGCAGGACCACAGGACGTCGGGGTCGATGACGCCGTTCTCTTCGACGGTGCCGATGAGCGGCCGCTCGGCTTCCGCCAGGGCGGCGGCGGGCACGTCCTTCAGCTGCTCCTCGCTCGCCTTCTCATTGCCCTCCATGTCCTTGCCGCCACCGGCGAGCAGGTAGGGGGCCTTGGCGTGCGCGTGGTCGCGCAGCGACATGATCAGCAGCTTGGGGGAGAGCGGCTTGCCGGTGTTCCAGGCGGGGCACTGCGACTGGCAGCGGCCGCACTCGGTGCAGGTGGAGAAGTCGAGCAGGCCCTTCCAGGAGAACTGCTCTACCTGGCTGACACCGAAGACGTCGTCCTCACCGGGGTCGGTGAAGTCGATCGGCTTGCCGCCGGAGGTCATGGGCTGGAGTGCGCCGAGGGCGGTCTCACCGGTCGCGTTCCGCTTGAACCAGATGTTCGGGAAGGCGAGGAAGCGGTGCCAGGCGACACCCATGTTGGTGTTCAGCGAGACCACGATCATCCAGATGAACGAGGTGCTGATCTTGATCATCGCGGTCAGGTAGATCAGGTTCTGCAGCGTGGAGACGCTCAGGCCCTTGAAGGCGAGGACCAGCGGGTACGAGGCGAAGTACGCGGCCTCGTAGCTCTCCACGTGGTGGATGGCGCCTTCCAGGCCGCGCAGCACGTAGATGGCCAGGCCGATGGTGAGGATGACGTACTCGACGAAGTACGCCTGACCGGCCTTGGAGCCCGTGAACCGGGACTTGCGGCCGGCCCGCGAGGGCAGGCTGAGCAGCCGGATCGCCATCAGGGCGACGATGCCGAGGACGGTCATCACGCCGATGAACTCGGTGTACATCTCGACCGGCAGGAAGTCGCCGATGACCGGCAGCACCCAGTCGGCCTTGAACAGCTGGCCGAACGCCTGGGCGAGGGTCGGCGGCAGCGTCAGGAAGCCGACGGCCACGAACCAGTGGGCGAAGCCGACGATGCCCCAGCGGTTCATCCGCGTGTGGCCGAGGAACTCCCTGACCAGGGTCACGCTGCGCTGGTAGGGGTTGTCGGTCCGGGTGCCGGCGGGTACGCGCTGGCCGACCTTGAAATACCGGACGAACTGGCCGATGGCGCGTGCGAGGAGCGCGACGCCGACCACGGTCAGGACCAGCGACACGATGATCGCGGCGAGTTGCATTTGGGGGCTCCTCGGGCCTGCGAGGTGTTGCTTCGAGGGTGACCTCGAAGGTGATTACTAAGCGGTAACTTATGCAGTCCGTCTGAGACTACCTACATCTTCCGCCGCACTGTAGCCAGGGGGGCGGTGATCTGCGTCGCTGAGGGTTGCCTGAGCGGGGTGTCGTGGTTACGGGGGCCCGGGGCGGAGGAGGGGTTTGAGGACGTACTCGCGGATGGGGTGAGAGGTGATCCTGTGGCGCCTGCTCAGCACGGCTGCGCGCCAGCGGGACAGGAGGACACCGCTGACAGCGAGAGCGCTGAGGGCTCCCGTCAGCCATGGAAGTCGCCAGGAGGGGAGGCTCACGGCGCCTCCCAGGGCGCCGGACGCGCCGACCAGCGACAGCACGAGGAGGTTGCGGTGGCTGATGGGCGCAGACACGAACACGGCCGGTGTTTCCCGAGGGAGCACGTCCCAGCTCTCTTCCCCCGCGAACCCGGACTGCCGCAGCAGCGCCACGGCGGCACCCAGCTGCAGCCGGTCGGGCAGCATACGCAGCAGGGTCAGCCGGCGAGGGGACAGCCCCGCCGACTTGAGTGCGTCCTGGGCCTGCACGAGGACGAACGAGCTGAAGGAGTCGAGCGAGGACTCCAGGTAACGCGAGAGGTCGTCGGCCCGGATGCTCGTGCCGGCGGCACCCGAGACCCGGAACTGATGCATCTCGCCGACTGAATGGGGCATCGTCTCCGCCAGTTCGTCCGGGATAGCCACCCAGTCGGTAAGGCGTTCCTGCTCGCTACGATTGTGGTGCTTGATGACGCACAGCGCGGCGACGATGCGCGGATCGGGGGTCGGCAGACCGGTTCGCCACACGACCTCCAGCGTCTCCCACTGATCGATGATCCACGCGATCCTTCCGGCCAACTTGACCAGCGGGTCGTCGGGACCTTCGGCGAACGGGCGCCACACCCAGTCCAACCGCTCCGGTACGTCCCCCAGCGGAGCGGTACGCAGCTCGGCCTCCACCTCCGGGAGCGTCAACAGCTCACCGAGGTGGAAGGCGCACACAAGCTCTGACTGCAGACCTGGGGCGCGCCCCAGTAGATCGCTCAGGGCGCGCGCGGCCTTCGGTGTGCGGATGGTCCACAGCATGTGGACGGTATCGGCGTACGCGCCTGCCCCGTCCCAAGGGGCCATGAACGCGGGCACCGCGAGATCCCCCATCCCTGCCAACGCCCCCCACGCCGCATTGCTGGGGCGTGCCATCGCCGCCAGCGCCTCGGCGGCCCGGGGCAGATTCGTCGCCGCCAGCGCGCGTGCCGCCGTATGCCCCACCCCCGTGTCCTCCTCGGAACGGACCGTCTCCACCAGGAAGTCGAAGACCCGCACCCCTCGTTGCCGCCGGTCCCCCGCCACCAAGCCGAACGCGGCGATCATTTGCTCGTCGGCGAACTCACCCAGCCGCAGTCGCTGCCCGAAGTGGTCCAGGACCTCCTCGGCCAGTCCGTCATCCACCACATGCGCATCCGCCAGACACTGGAACGCCAGCACCGGATCCCGCCGGTACACCGCCCGTACGACCTCAGTGCAGTCCCGCGGTGCCACCCCGCACCACAGCCGCACCGTCTCCCGCCAGGCCTGGGGATCCGCCCCGTACCGCCGCAGCAGCCCCGCCGGGTCGGCGGCGAGGACGATCGCCGCCAGGTACTCCTGCAAGGTCAAATGCGCGAACTGATACCGCTCCCCGTTGTCCACGGCCAGCAGCAGCCCGCTGCGGTGGACGATCTCCTTCAGCACGTCCTCCGCGAGCGCCACGTCCCGGCCCTGTTGCTCCAGGACCGTCCGGACCGTCTTCAGGACCTCGTCCTCCGGCAGCGCCAGCCGGTCGTGGGTGCCGGAGGGGATGTCCTGGGCCGCGAGGGCGAGGTGCTGGAGGACCGCCTTCTTCAGAGGGAGCGCGTACGACGTCTGGCGACGGTCGGCCAGGAGGCTGCCGATGACCTGTTTGTAGAAGTCGGCGCGGGTGTGCGGGAGGACCTGGTCCGTGCCGGCGTACACGAAGTCGTAGAGGTACGCGATCATCGTCAGGAGCAGCGGATTCCGGGCCAGCGACATGATCTGCGGTGTGTCCCGGAGCGCGCCCAGGACCTGGTCCACCGTGTCCGTCGCGGTGCCCGCCCGCCACGGCCAGCCGCCCAGGAACCGCCGGATCAGGTGCTCGTCGAAGTCCCGCACCCGCAGCGTCTGGTCGAACTCCGTGAACTGGCCCTCGTACACCGCGACCCGGCAGGTCACCACGATCCGGCAGTCCGCGTACGTGTCCGCGAACTCCTTGATCAGTTCGACCACCTTGGCGCGCAGGTCGGTGGCGACCTCGTCAAGGCCGTCGAAGTACAGCGCGAGATCGCCCCTGCCCAGCGCCCCGGCCACCCAGGTGTCCGCGCGCGGGAAGCCGTGCCGGGCGAAGTGCCGGACGACGTGCTGCTCCAGGGTCAGGTCCGGGTCCTTGTTGAGGCGGTGGAGTTCGAGGAGTACGGGGATGTCGTCGAGGGCGCCCAGGTCCACTCGTGAACTGTCCGCCCGTACCCGCTCCCGCGCCCACATCAGTGATTCGTGGCGAAGGAGGAGGGTCTTGCCCGCGCCCGGCACCCCGAGCACCACGCTGTGCCGGGCCCGTCGCAGCGTCTCCGACAGTGCGGGGCGGTTCTCGGTGGTGGACTCGCCGCCGTACAGGGGTACGTACACCGACTCCATCGGCAGCTTCAGGGCCTCGTCGGCCTGGAAGGAGACCGGGAACTCGCGGTGGCGGCGGTACAGCTCCCGCGTGTACTTGGCGAGTGCCGCGCGGCGCAGGAGCCGGCTGCCGGCGAAGCGGCCGTACAGGAAGTCGAGCAGCAGTTTGACCTTGGCGACCAGTAAGTCCTTCGAGGCGAGCGCGAGGATTCCGAGCACGAATCCCCCGAGCCCGACCAGCCAGTTCCACACGGCGTCCCCCACCGAGCCCCTCGCGGTTTCCGAGCCTTGTCAGGCTCCCACGGGGACGTTCTCCCCGCTGCCGGTTCACCGGGACACCTCACGGTTCGTCAGGCCGTTCGTCAGGCCGTTCGGCAGGCGGTTCGTCAGGAGGTTCGGCAGGACACGTAAACCCGATCGTGTTAATCGCACGATACTGTGACAATCGCGCCTAAATTGGCGTCGTGTTGTACGGAATCACGGCCGCCACGGCCGCCCTGCTCCTCACCGCCGCGCTCGCCGCGCTCTTTCGGATGCTCGCCCTGCGCTTCGGCGTGGTCGAGCGGCGCCGGGTGCGGCCCGTTCCGTTGCTCGGCGGGGTGGCCGTCGTCGGCGGTACGGCGTTCGTCGCCGGGGTCGGGGACTGGATGGATGTCGCCCCGCTCGGCCCGGAGGCCGGGCGGCTGCTGGTCGTCGGGATCGGGGTCGCGCTGGTCGGTCTGGTCGCCGATCTGCGGGCCGTACCGCCGGTGGTGCGGATGGCCGCCGTGGGTGTCGGCGCCGTGCTGACCGTGCCGTACGACGAACTCGGGCTGTTGGGTGCGGTGGTGGGTGTCGTCTGGATCGTCTTCGTCACGCATGCCTTCGGCTCGCTCGATCATGCCGACGGGGTGTTGGGGACGGTCGGTGTCATCACCGCGTTCGCGCTGAGCGGGTGTGCGGCTGCCGAGGTCATGGACGGGCTCGCGACGTTGCTGAGCGTGCTGGCCGCCGCGCTCACCGGGTTTCTGATGCACGGGTGGCCTCCGGCGCGGATCGTGCCGGGGCGGTGCGGGGCGTTGTTCGCGGGGTTTGTGCTGGCCTCTGCGGCCGTGCTCGTTCATGCCGGGCAGGAGGACGGGGCGGGGGTCGGGGCCGGGTTCGCGCTGACGGCGGTGGCCTGTGCCGATGTCGTGCTGGTGCTTGTGTCGCGGCGGAGGGTGGGGTGGCCGTTGCTGCGTTCCGCCCCGGACCACCTTGTCCATCGGCTGCGGAGGCTTGGGCTGACCCGGCAGGGGGTCATGGTCGTCATCGGCTTCGCCGCGTTCGCCGGGGCGCTGGTGGGGCTGGCCATCGATCTGCGGTGGGTCGGGGCGGGGGCCGCGTGGTGGGTGGTGGGGAGTGTCGGGCTTGTCGCGGTCGTGGGGGGCTTGCGTCCGGGTTCTCGCCCCCGCCGCCCCTACCCGATCCCATCCCCTGGGGGCTCCGCCCCCAGACCCCCGTATCGGCCTGAACGGCCTCGTCCTCAAACGCCGGACGGGCTGAAAATTGCGGGCCGGAGCTGAAGATGCCCGGCCGGAGTCGAAGATCCCCGGCCGGGACCGAAGATTCCCAGCGCCGGGACCGAAGATCGCGGGCCGGAGCCGAAGATCCCCAGCCAGGGCCGAAGATTCCCAGCCGGGACCGAAGATTCCCAGCCGGGACCGAAGATTCCCAGCGCCGGGACCGAAGATCGCGGGCCGGAGCCGAAGATCTCCAGCCGGAACTGAAGATCTCCATCCGGGACTGAAGATTCCCAGCCGGAACTGAGGACCCCCGGCCAGGACCGAAGATCGCGGCCGGCGAATTGAAGATCCCCGGCCGGGGCTGAGGGGGCCGAAGGGGTGACGAAAGTCCTGCCCGTCCACCCCACCCCCCACGACAAACCCCCAGCTCACCGCCCACCTGCGCGTAAGCAACAGATAAGAGTTGAGCCCCTCCGACTCAGCTCTGTTGACCGGGCGGCGACGGTCATGCACACTTGAGTCCGTTCCACTCAAGTCATTGCTGGAGGAATCGAAATGGCACGTGCGGTCGGCATCGACCTGGGCACGACTAACTCCGTCGTCAGCGTTCTTGAAGGCGGCGAGCCCACCGTCATCACCAACGCAGAGGGCGCCAGGACCACGCCGTCCGTCGTCGCCTTCGCCAAGAACGGCGAAGTGCTCGTCGGCGAGGTCGCCAAGCGCCAGGCGGTCACCAATGTGGACCGGACCATCAGGTCCGTGAAGCGTCACATGGGTACGGACTGGAAGATCGAGCTCGACGGGAAGCACTTCAACCCGCAGCAGATGAGCGCGTTCATCCTGCAGAAGCTCAAGCGGGATGCGGAGGCGTACCTCGGTGAGAAGGTGACCGACGCGGTCATCACCGTCCCGGCGTACTTCAACGACTCCGAGCGTCAGGCGACGAAGGAAGCCGGTGAGATCGCCGGTCTCAACGTCCTTCGTATCGTCAACGAGCCCACCGCCGCCGCGCTGGCGTACGGCCTCGACAAGGACGACCAGACGATCCTCGTCTTCGACCTCGGTGGCGGCACGTTCGACGTGTCCCTGCTGGAGATCGGTGACGGCGTCGTCGAGGTGAAGGCCACCAACGGTGACAACCACCTCGGTGGTGACGACTGGGACCAGCGTGTCGTCGACTACCTGGTGCAGCAGTTCAAGGCCGGTCACGGCGTGGACCTCGCCAAGGACAAGATGGCCCTCCAGCGCCTCCGCGAGGCCGCCGAGAAGGCCAAGATCGAGCTGTCCTCGTCCACCGAGACCTCGATCAACCTGCCCTACATCACGGCGTCCGCCGAGGGCCCGCTGCACCTGGACGAGAAGCTCACGCGCGCCCAGTTCCAGCAGCTCACCGCCGACCTTCTGGAGCGCTGCAAGACGCCGTTCCACAACGTCATCAAGGACGCGGGCATCAACCTCTCCGAGATCGACCACGTCGTTCTCGTCGGTGGCTCCACCCGTATGCCCGCCGTCGCCGAGCTCGTCAAGGAGCTGACCGGTGGCAACGAGGCCAACAAGGGTGTGAACCCGGACGAGGTCGTCGCCATCGGCGCCGCCCTCCAGGCCGGTGTCCTCAAGGGTGAGGTCAAGGACGTTCTGCTCCTTGACGTGACGCCGCTGTCGCTTGGTATCGAGACCAAGGGCGGCATCATGACCAAGCTCATCGAGCGGAACACGACGATCCCGACCAAGCGGTCCGAGATCTTCACCACCGCCGAGGACAACCAGCCCTCCGTGCAGATCCAGGTCTACCAGGGCGAGCGCGAGATCGCGGCGTACAACAAGAAGCTCGGTATGTTCGAGCTGACCGGTCTGCCGCCGGCCCCGCGTGGTGTCCCGCAGATCGAGGTCGCCTTCGACATCGACGCCAACGGCATCATGCACGTCACGGCCAAGGACCTTGGCACGGGCAAGGAGCAGAAGATGACCGTCACCGGTGGCTCCTCGCTGCCGAAGGACGAGGTCGACCGGATGCGCCAGGAGGCCGAGAAGTACGCGGAGGAGGACCACGCCCGCCGCGAGGCCGCCGAGACCCGCAACCAGGGCGAGCAGCTCGTCTACCAGACGGAGAAGTTCCTCAAGGACAACGAGGACAAGGTCCCCGGTGACGTCAAGACCGAGGTCGAGGCGTCCATCGAGGAGCTGAAGGCCGCGCTCAAGGGCGAGGACACCGCCGAGATCCGTACGGCCACCGAGAAGGTCGCCGCCGTCTCGCAGAAGCTGGGCCAGGCCATGTACGCCGACGCCCAGGCCGCGCAGGCCGCCGGTGGCGCCGAGGGTGCTCCGGGTGCCGAGCAGGCCAGGGCCGACGACGACGTCGTCGACGCCGAGATCGTCGACGAGGAGCGCAAGGACGGTGCCGCGTGACGGAGGAGACCCCGGGCTTCGAAGAGCAGCCCGACGTCCCCTCCGGCGCCACCCCTGAAGACGCCGAGCCGAAGGCCGCCCCCACGGAGGGGGCGGCCCCGGCCGGGGACGCGGCAGCAGCAGCCCAGACGGCCGGTCTGACGGCCCAGCTGGACCAGGTGCGTACGGCGCTCAGCGAGCGCACGGCGGACCTCCAGCGGCTCCAGGCCGAGTACCAGAACTACCGCCGCCGGGTCGAGCGCGACCGGATCGCGGTCAAGGAAATCGCCATCGCGAACCTCCTGACCGAGCTCCTGCCCGTGCTCGACAACATCGCCCGCGCGCGGGACCACGGCGAACTGGTCGGCGGCTTCAAGTCGGTGGCCGAGTCGCTGGAGACCGTCGCGGCGAAGATGGGGCTCCAGCAGTTCGGCAAGGAGGGCGAGCCCTTCGACCCGATGATCCACGAGGCCCTGATGCACTCGTACGCGCCGGATGTCACGGAGACGACGTGCGTGGCGATTCTGCAGCCGGGGTATCGCATCGGCGAGCGCACCATCCGCCCCGCTCGGGTGGCCGTCGCCGAGCCCCAGCCGGGGGCGCAGACCGCCAAGGCCGACGAGGCGGAGGCGGCCTCCGCCGGCGACGACAAGGAGACCGGTGGCCCGGACGAGGGCTGACGTTGAACGCATGAGGAAGGAGGGACGTCGAGGATGAGCACCAAGGACTTCATCGAGAAGGACTTCTACAAGGTTCTCGGCGTCCCCAAGGACGCCACCGAGGCCGAGATCAAGAAGGCGTACCGGAAGCTCGCCCGCGAGTTCCACCCGGACGCCAACAAGGGCAACGCCAAGGCCGAGGAGCGCTTCAAGGAGATCTCCGAGGCGAACGACGTGCTCGGCGACCCCAAGAAGCGCAAGGAGTACGACGAGGCACGCGCCCTCTTCGGCAACGGCGGCTTCCGTCCGGGTCCCGGCGCCGGCGGCGGCAACTTCAACTTCGACCTGGGCGACCTCTTCGGAGGCGGTGCCCAGGGCGGAGCGGGCGGGGCCGGCGGCTTCGGCGGCGGCATCGGTGATGTGTTCGGGGGCCTGTTCAACCGCGGTGGCGCGACCACCGGCACCCGGACCCAGCCCCGGCGCGGCCAGGACATCGACACCGAGGTGACGCTCAGCTTCACCGAGGCGGTGG
The DNA here is from genome assembly GCF_036347135.1 of Streptomyces sp. NBC_00775. Lineage (NCBI taxonomy): Bacteria > Bacillati > Actinomycetota > Actinomycetes > Kitasatosporales > Streptomycetaceae > Streptomyces > Streptomyces sp. NBC_00775. Next base: position 5,119,651 of record NZ_CP108938.1, on the reverse strand, counting down.
ACGGCGCGACGGTCCCGCTGCGGATGACGTCCCAGGCGCCCTGCAAGGCCTGCTCGGGCACCGGCGACAAGAACGGCACACCGCGCGTGTGCCCGACCTGCGTCGGCACCGGCCAGGTCGCGCGGGGTTCGGGCGGCGGTTTCTCGCTCACCGACCCCTGCCCGGACTGCAAGGGCCGCGGTCTGATCGCGGAGCACCCCTGCCTGGTCTGCCAGGGCTCGGGCCGCGCGAAGTCGTCCCGGACCATGCAGGTCCGCATACCGGCCGGGGTGAGCGACAGCCAGCGGATCCGGCTGCGCGGCAAGGGAGCACCCGGCGAACGGGGCGGCCCGGCGGGCGACCTGTACGTCACCGTCCATGTCGACGCCCACCCGGTCTTCGGCCGCAAGGACGACAACCTCACCGTCACCGTGCCCGTCACCTTCGCGGAGGCGGCGCTGGGCGGGGAGGTGCGCGTGCCGACACTCGGCGGCCCGCCGGTCACCCTCAAGCTGCCGCCGGGCACGCCCAACGGCCGCACGATGCGGGCCCGCGGCAAGGGCGCGGTCCGCAAGGACGGCACCCGCGGCGACCTTCTGGTCACCGTCGAGGTCACGGTCCCCAAGGACCTGTCGGGCAAGGCTCGTGACGCCCTGGAGGCGTATCGCGAGGCGACCGCGGAAGAGGACCCGCGGGCGGAGCTGTTCCAGGCCGCGAAGGGAGCATAAGAGAGCCATGGACACCACCGGGCGTCGACGCAACCCGTACGAACTGACCGAGGAAACCCCGGTCTACGTCATCTCGGTGGCGGCCCAGCTCTCCGGCCTGCACCCGCAGACCCTCCGCCAGTACGACCGCCTCGGCCTGGTCTCGCCCGACCGCACCGCCGGGCGCGGCCGTCGCTACTCGGCCCGCGACATCGACCTGCTGCGCACCGTCCAGCAGTTGTCGCAGGACGAGGGCATCAACCTGGCCGGCATCAAGCGCATCATCGAGCTGGAGAACCAGGTCGCCGCGCTCCAGTCCCGCGTGGCGGAAATGGAGGCGGCCCTGGACGGCGCGGCGGCCGCCATGCAGCAACGCGAGGCCGCCGTCCACGCCTCGTACCGCCGTGACCTGGTCCCGTACCAGGAGGTCCAGCAGGCGAGTGCGCTGGTGGTGTGGCGGCCGAAGAAGGCCAAGGACTAGGCAGCCCGCACACGGAAGGGGCCCGGAGATTTCTCTCCGGGCCCCTTCCGTGTGCGGGCTCAGAGTCAGTAGTCCCAGATGCCATACGCCGTCGACGTGGTCGCGGCCTGCGCGCCGACGGAGTCCAGGCGGACGACACGGTAGTAGTACAGACCCAGCGCGTCCTCGTGGACCGTGGTGTCCATGGAGAACACGGCGTCGCCCATCGTGCCCTCGGTCAGGGTGACATAGGCGGCCGAGACCGGGTCCCAGCGCTCCACGCGGTAGCTCACGAACCGGGTGCAGTCGCCGAGACCGGAGCTCTCGGAGCAGCCGACGTACAGCTCCGGGTACTCGTCCGCACGGATTTCGGTCCCCGTCCAGCCGGGCGGCCGGGTGTCGGGGACTTCGACCGACACCTCGGTGGTGTGGAAGAAGTCCGGGCCCTCGTCCTCGTACAGATGGAAGCGGTCCGCGGCGGCCACCTTGTAGACGTGGGTGGCGCCGTCGGGGACGGTCGGGCAGAGGACCTCGGTCGCGGCCGAGCTATGGGTCCAGCAGTTCTTCTCCCAGACGGTCTCGCCGGTGTCCGGGTCGGTCATGCCCTGCCACACGTAGTACTCGGTGACGTCGTCGTCGGCCGGCGGCGTCCAGGTCAGCCGTACGCCGAGCGGAACCCGCTCCGCGGTCAGGTCCTGGACCGGGTCCGGGCGCTTGGTGTCCGGCATGGTCGCGGTGGCGGCAGGGCCTGGCTGCGACTCATGGCCGTACGGATCGATCGTCACGACCGTGTACTCGTACGTCGTCTCGGACGCGCCGGAGACGTCCCGGCAGGCGCCGTTGATCTGCCGGGAGCCGGCGTAGGCGGGGGCGTCGCCGGTGTTCCAGGTCCAGTACGTCTTCGGGTCGGTCAGCGGCAGGTCCTGCGAGCTGTTCGGCTTGCACCCGGTCACCACGCTGCTCTCGCCGGTCGCCTTGTCAGTACGGACGATCCGGTACGTGAGCAGCGGCTGGTTCTCGCCGTAGGTCCACGGGTCGGCGCTGCTCCACTCGATCGACACGCCCTCGCCGTAGTTGACCGCGGTGGTCGCGAACGGCGCAATCGCCTCCGGCCGGTCGGCCATCGACAGGGCGACCTCCACCGGGGCGGCCGCGTTGCCCTTCGCGTCCACGGAGCGCACCACGTACTTGTAGGTGTCGGCGACAGCCACTCGCTGGCGCGGCACGACATCGGTCCGTGTCGTGGTGGTCGTGGTGGTCCCCTCGGTGAGGGCTTCGACGTATCCGCCGGTCGCCGGGTCGTACTGCAGGACCTGGTACGAGGCGGCTCCGGCGACGGGCGACCACACGAGGTGGGGAACGCCCGACTCGTACACGACGTGGGCGTCGGCGGCGGTCGCCGGCGGTGTCAGATCGGAGGTGGTGAACGTGGTGGCGGCCGAGTACACGGACCAGTTCCCGGCGGCGTCGCGGGCCCGCCCCCGGTAGGTGACCTTGCTGCCGTCGGCCTGATAACCGGTGTCGCAGATCGCGCCCTTGGCGCCGGAGTACACGGTGGTCCAGGTGCTGCTCGCCGCGTTCAGGCGCTGCATCTCGTACCACGCGATGTCGGCCGCGTTCGCCGCGGTGGTGACCAGCTCCGGGGCCGCGTAGGGCTGGTCGGCCGGGCAGGAGTCCATCTCCACGAACGGTGCGGCGGGCGGGGTCTTGTCGACGGTCGTGACGCCCTGGTCCGCGGTGCCCGTCGACTCGTTGCCGGCCCTGTCGTAGGCGCGGACCTCGTAGTAGTACGTCTCGCCGGTCGCGGGCGGGATGTCGGTGTACGAGGTGGAGGTGGTCGTCGCCAGGGGCTTGGTGCCGTACGAGGTGCCCTTGAGGCGGCGGTAGACGCGGTAGCCCGCGAGGTCCATCTCCTTGTTCCTGGACCACGTCAGGGCGGCCTTGCCGGTCGCGGTGGTGTACGTCACCGCGTCACCGGTCGGGGTCAGCGGCTTGACCGTGTCGACGCTCGCCGCTGTGCGTGGGGTGTACGCGAAGCTGACATTCGCGGCGCCCGTCCAGTTGACGAAGTCGACGCGCAGGGTGTGCTTGCCGGAGGGGATGGTGACGTTGACGGTCTTCTTCACCGTCGAGGACACGTTCTTCCAGAGGTCGACCTTGCGGACGCCGTCGAGGTAGACCCGTAGGCCGTCCTGGGTGGCGACGGGGAGGGCGAAGGGGCCTCCGGAGCCGAAGTCGCGCGTCACCGTCCAGCGGACGCCGAAGTTGTTGGTCGGCAGCCCCGAAGCCGGAGCACCCGACCCCCAGTTCTGGTCGATCGCCGAGTCGCAGTCCGTTTTCTTCGGTGTGCCCGAGAAAGTGGTGTTGGCGAAGAACTGCCGCTTATAGACCGGTGATGCGCAGGTTGTCGCGGCGGAGGCGGGCGCGGCGACTGCGGTGAGCAGGGCGCCCGTGGTGGCGAGCACGAGGGCGGAGGAGACCGCGGCCGTCGTGCGTCTGGCTGGGTTCATGCGTTCCTTCAGGAGTGCCGATCGTCGCCGATCGTCAACGGGAGGTAAAGCCGTTGACGATCACGACTCCTGAAGTGGCCACTTGGTTGTAGGCAGTTGCAGTGACTTGTGCGACTCAGGGTGAAGCTGAGGGGATTGCTGGAAGGCGAGGGCGTAACCTCTTCCCATCGTGTTCACTTGGGGAACACAGAACGCTGTTGCCATCTCGTTAAGTGGTTACTCCTTGACGCTGAGGTGATCGCCGCGTTGGCTTTCAGCCACCTGGGTCGCAATGCTGCAACCTCGCCCGGAAGGCACCTGATGTGAACACTCGTAACGCCCGGCTTCGTCGTACGGCCATATCCCTGGCCTCGTCCGCGATGGCCGTCACCCTCGCCGGCTGCGGCGTCGTGGACGGAATCGGCGGAAGCAGCACCAAGGCCAGCCCCACAAAGGGCGACGACATCCAGGTGGGCCTGCTCCTCCCGGAGAGGGAGAACACCCGTTACGAGAAGTTCGACTACCCCATCATCAAGGCGCAGGTCGAGAAGCTCACCAGCAACAAGGGCAAGGTGGTCTACGCCAACGCCGAGCAGGACGCGGCCAAGCAGAACCGCCAGCTCCAGCAGATGGTGGACGACAAGGTCGACGTCATCCTGGTGGACGCGGTGGACTCCAAGTCCATCGCGGCCGGCGTGCAGAAGGCCAAGGACGCCGGCATCCCCGTCATCGCGTACGACCGCCTGGCGCAGGGCCCGATCGACGCGTACATCTCCTTCGACAACGAACTCGTCGGCGAGGTCCAGGGCAAGGCCCTCGTCGAGGCGCTGGGTGAGAACGCCGCCTCGAAGAAGATCATCATGATGAACGGCGCGACCACCGACCCGAACGCGGCGCAGTTCAAGGCCGGCGCCACGTCCGAGCTCAAGGACAAGGTCGTCATCGCCAAGACGTACGACACCAAGGACTGGAACCCGGTCAACGCCAAGGCCAACATGGAGAAGGCCATCGCGGCCGTCGGCCTCAACAACATCGCCGGTGTCTACTCCGCCAACGACGGCATCGCGGGCGCCGCCATCGACGCCCTGAAGACCGCGGGCGTCAGCAAGGTCCCGCCGGTCACCGGGCAGGACGCCGAGCTCGACGCGGTGCAGCGCATCGTCAAGGGCGACCAGTACATGAGCGTCTACAAGTCCTACCCGGACGAGGCCAACGCCGCGGCCGAGATGGCCGTGGCGAAGGTCCAGGGCCGCTCGATCGAGTTCGACGCCCTCACCCGCGACAAGGTCGACAGCCCCACGAACAAGGACGTTCCGGCCCAGCTCGTGCCCGTGGTCGCCCTCACCAAGGCCAACATCCAGGACACGGTGATCGCGGACGGCATCTACACGGTCAAGCAGATCTGCACGGCCGTGTACAAGGCGTCGTGCACGGCGATCGGACTGAAGTAGAGCGGTAGAGCGGTAGAGCGGTAGAGCGGTAGAGCGGTACGAGGTACGCGGGCCGGGCGGCTGCCGGTAAACCGTTCCCGGTCCGCGGATGTCTCACAGGATGACCGCACGTCGCACCGCACGTCGCACCGTACGTCGTACGGTGCGACGTACTGTCATCGTCCTGCTGGAGGCACCCCGTGGCCATGATCGGCCTGTTCTGGATAACCGAGGAGAGTGTGCACCTGGGTGCCGAGCCCGAAGGACAGGGGCGCGGCGTCCGGCTCACTCCCGAGGGCCTGAAGGCCGTCGGCGCGGACCAGCGGGGATCCTGGGCCTGGGCGGACGTCCGCGCCGTCGACGTCCACCACGTCCAGGTGCGTGCGAGCACCGGCTGGCTGATGCACAGCGTCGCGGACACGGTCCTCGACCTCGGGGCAGGCATCGGCGAGGCCCCGCCCCCCTTCGAGCTCCACGTCCGCACGGCCACCGACGAGACAGCCGAGCTGACCGTGCACTGCGCGGTGCCCGGCGGCTACGTCCAGTCCGAGTACGAGCTGTCCCTGGAGCTGCTGCACCGGTTCGTGGACGGTACGGCGGACGTGGCGCGGCTGCTGGAATGGGGCCGCGCCGAGGGCGGCGGCACGACACCGTGGCGCCCGGCGCGGGAAGCGTTGCTCAGGAGCTGGGCGACGACTTGATGTTCCGCGACTTGATGTGTCGCAGCAGTGCGGTGAGCCCCTGCGGGGCGGTGGTTATGACCGTTTGGGGCTCGTCGCTCTCGCGGAGGCGGATCGTTCCGTCGGGGGTGGTGGCGATGAAGAGGCAGTTCGCCTGATCCTCGCTGAACGATGACTTCTGCCAGGCCGGTTCGGACATGGTCAGGCCTCCTGAAGGCTGTAGAGCAAGTGCTGAAGCAGGGCCAGGGAGTCACGGGACTCGTGCGTGGATGCGGATACCGCGGGATCCAGGGGCGGCAGGGCCGCAGCGCGGAGGCGGTCGAAGCGCTGGCGGTATTTCAGGACCGCGCTGCCCTCGTGGATGTAGACCGTGGCGGCCGGGTTCTCGACGAGAACCGTCTGCAGGGCCGACCCGTGTGAGTCGGCCAACAGGAACGGGGTGCTGAAGGCGGACAGCCCTTCGGCCGTGAACGGCAGCACCTGAATGGTGACGCGCGGCAGTTCCGCCATGCGAATCAGGTGCAGGAGCTGTCGGCGCATGACGGGCACGCCGCCGAACCGCACATGCAGGGCCGCCTCATGAATCACTGTGTGCAAGGACGGCGGCTCGGGCCGGGTGAGGATCTGTTGCCGCTCCATGCGGAACTGGACGGCCCTCTCCAGGTCGTCGTGCGGGCGATCGCTGGACCGGAAGATGGAGCGCGTGTACTCCGGCGTCTGCAGGATCCCCGGGATGAACAGCGACTCGTACGAGAAGAGCGCGTCGGCGGATGCTTCGAGTTCAGCGAGATCCAGCACGGGTTGAGCGAGCGCGCGGCGGTACTCGGTCCACCAGCCTTTGCCACTGTCCTCGCTCATCGCGACCAGGGCCTCGATCAAAGGTTCTCGTGTGCACCCATAGGCGTGGCATAGTGCGCGCAGTTTCTCCGCCGGAATCGCGGTGCGGCCGGCTTCGACGTGTCCCAGGTGGGCGCGACCCATGGCGATGATCTCACCGCCCTCCGTCACGGAGTAGCCCACCTGTTCGCGCAGCTTCCGCAGTTCGGCACCGAGGCGTCGCTGCCGTTCTGTGGTGCTGGTGCGCAGTGCCAACGTGCTTCCTCTCCCACTGGGTTGGCGCCAGTCTGCCCCGCCCGAGCGGCGGGGGCCACCTATTCCGGCGAATAGGTTGCACGCGGTAACCCTTATTCCCTACCGTGAGTGTTGCGCCACTAACTCTCCGGAACTGTATCGGAGTTGTCCAACTCCCCCTGCCCACAAGCGAAAGCGCACCCGATCCGCCCCCCAGCCGGAGCCGGACACTGCCATCGCGGGCGTTACCCCCCACTCCACAAGCTCTCCGACAGGAGCCGATCCCCCCATGGAAATGGAACCCGCCCGCAGGGCAGCCCACCGCCCAGCCCAACTCGCCTACGACTACAGCCTCTTCGCCCCCGCCGACGCCACCGCCCCCAAGGTCTGCCGGGACTTCGTACGCACCGTGCTCCTCACCCTCGACCGCGAACCCCTCATCACGCCCGCGACCCTGTGCACCTCGGAACTGGTCACCAACGTCCACCTCCACACCAAGGGCACCGCCATGCTCCGCGTCCAGCTCACCCCGGCCCGCCTCCGGGTGAGCGTGTACGACGAGAGCCGCGAGCCCCCGGTCACGCCGGCCGCCACCGGCACCGCCTGCTGGGGTCGCGGCCTCGCGCTGGTGGCGGAGGTGGCGGATCTGTGGGGCGTGGCGGGCGAACGGGCGGGGCGGTTCGCGAAGGGGGTGTGGTTCGAGTTGGGGGAGGGCGATCGCCTGCCACTCGAACGGGCGGTTGGCCTGTCCTTGGGACCTGCCAGGCCGTAATGTGAGGACAGAGGCTAATTGCTGCAAATTTCCCGCACAGAATGCGTCCTAACCCCGTAAAGGAGGTGATGAGCTGTGCTTCTCAGCTTCCGCGTCGCCAACCATCGGTCCATCAAGGAAGAGCAGCAACTGTTGCTCGGCCCGGTGTACGAGGCGGACCGCCCGGAGGGGACGGACTGGCAGGCGGTCCCCGTCGCCGCCGTCTTCGGGGCGAACGCGGCAGGCAAGTCGAACGTGGTGGACGCCCTCCGCTACATGGCGGAGATGGTGAGCTCCTCACACCTGAACGCCGAGCCCGGCGCCGGAATCGCACGTCACCCTTTCGCGCTCGACGAGGAGTGCCGAGGACAGCCGTCCTGGTTCGTCGTGGATCTGTCGCTCGAGGGTGTCCGGTACACGTACGGCTTCAGCCTCGATGACGACCGGGTCGTAGACGAGTGGCTCTACAGCTACCCGCACGGGCGGAAGCGGATGGTGTTCCAGCGCAGCGGCGAGGACTTCTCCTTCGGCGACGCGCAGCCCCGTAAGGAGCTGGAGCTGGTCAGGAAGATCACCGAGCCGAACAGCCTGTTCATGTCCGTCGCCGCGCGGTCCCGACAGGATGCGTTTCTCCCGGTGTACGAGTGGTTCGCGCAAGGGGTGCGGTTTCGCGGTGGCTCAGGGTGGGAGTTCCTCCTCCTGAGCATGTTGGTGGGAAAACTATTGAAGGATCCAGCTCGGATCCCGGGCGTGATCGGGCTGCTCAAGGCCGCGGATCTGGGCATCGAGAACGTGGGAGTGGACCAAGTCAACTACGTGGTCCCGCGCGGGCCCAAGTCTTCGGAGCGGTCCCACGAGGTGCCTGTCGTCTGGGTCGAGCACCAAGGCCGCAGCGGCCCCGTACGGCTCGGTCTCGAACACCAGTCGTCCGGTACGAAGGCACTGCTGGCATACGCGGAGTCGGTGCTGACGGTGCTGGACGGCGGCGGGCTCCTCGTCGTCGACGAGATCGACTCCAGCCTGCACCCCCGGCTCACCGCCCATCTGATCAAGCTGTTCCAGAACGAGGAGACCAATCCGCAGGGGGCTCAGCTTCTGCTGACAACGCACGACGCGAGCCTTCTGGGGCACAGCGGCGGTGAGGACATCCTCAAGCGGGACCAGGTGTGGTTTGTTGAGAAGGACGCTTACGGGGAGACGACCCTCTACCCGCTCTCCGACTTCAAGCCGCGCCAGGAGGAGAACCGGGAACGCCGCTATCTGGGCGGTAGTTACGGCGCCGTACCGCTGTTGAACGAAGAGCTGTTCGCGGCTGCTGTCGCAGTGCGGGAGGAGACTGGTGGCGAGGACCCCGAAGAGTAGCGGGCGCCGCCGCCCCGTCTTCGAGTCGGACCTGAGGCGCGTGGCGGGGAAGCGGGAAGCCCGCCGGAGGCTGCTGATCGTGTGTGGTGCGGATGTAACCGAGAGCGACTACTTACGCGGGTTGGTCGCGCATGTCGCCAATCCCGCCGTCACAGTGCGGATCGCCACGAAGTCGTGCGCGCCCTCGCAGCTCATCAAGTACGCCGCAGGACAACGAGAGTTGTCCCGGAGTGACTTCGACGAGGTGTGGTGCGTCTTCGACGTCGACGAGTTCCCGGACGTGTCGCGTGCCGTCTCGTGCGCGAGAGACGCCGGGATCGAGGTCGCCGTCTCCAACCCGTGCTTCGAGTTGTGGCTGATTTTGCATTTCGGCACACACACCGCATACGCGGGAAGCTACCGCGAACTGCTGCCGCACTTGGCACGCCATCTACCCCGCTACGACAAGTCCCGCCTCGACTTCCGGTACTTCGTGGACGGATGGGAGTCCGCGATACCGCGTGCCAGGAGGCTTGCCCCCTCCGGCAAGGAACACGAAGTCAATCCGGCCACCGGCATGTGGACGCTGGTCGAACGGATTGCGGGGCGGTCCCGCGCGTGAGGGAGGCATCGCGCTGCCCACCCTTGGGTGGCTTCTGCTGTGCACACTCCACGATCCCGACTCGCCCGAAACCGCCCCCAGGGCCGTACGGCATGATCCATTCATGGCAGAGATCGTGTTGATGTCGGACCCGAAGATCGCCGCGATACCCGTCGTGGACTGCGGTGAGCCTCTCCTCGACGTACGGGAGAAGGCGCCATTTCCCGTCGACGGGCGGAGACAGGACGGATCGGGAGCCTTCGCGCATCTGCGGGAAGGGGTGTTGAGCAGGCTCGTCGAGGCACAGGCCTTGCTGCCGGACGGCGTACGGCTGTTGTTCGTCGAGGGGTACCGGCCGCCCAGCCTGCAACGGATCTATTTCGAGCGGTACGCCGACGAGTTGCGCGCGAGCAACCCCGACTGGGATGCCGAGCGGCTCCGGTCCGCGGCGAGCAGGTATGTGTCCCCGCCGGAGATCGCCCCGCACAGCGCGGGTGCCGCCGTCGATCTCACCCTCGTGGACGCCGACGGTCGCGAACTCGACATGGGCACCCCGGTGAACGCGAACCCGGAGGTGAGCGACGGTGCTTGCTACACCGCGGCGGAGAACATCAGCTTGGAGGCGCGGGCCAACCGGCAGCTGCTCGGCGACGCGTTGACCGCCGTAGGGCTCGTCAACTACCCCACCGAGTGGTGGCATTGGTCCTACGGCGACCGGTACTGGGCCCTCGCCTCGGGTGCCGGTCACGCGCTCTACGGGCCCCGGGAACTCGAACTCGACGCTTGACGAAGGTCGGTTGGTATTGGCCTCGTGGGGCGCGGAGATCCTGTGGAGATGCACGCCCGCGGGGCCGACGAGGCGGACGATCCGGGCGTCCGGGTCAAGGACTGGTCAATGAACTCCCTGAAGATCGTCTAGGGTTGCGCGCTGCCACCTGACGATCACGGGGAGATTCTTTCGCATGGCTGGAATGAACGGGGACATACGGCACGCGGCGCCGCGCAGGCGGGGCGCGATGGCGATGGGCGTGACTGGGCTGGTGCTGTCGCTCGGGCTGCTGACCGGGTGCGGGTCGGGTGACGCGGCGAACGAGGGCGGGTCCGACGGGAACGGCAAGGGCGCTGCGTCCGGAGGCGGCAAGGCCGGGGCCGGTCCCGCCTACAAGGGCCCCCAACTGCCCGGCCTCGCCCGGAAGTCCGCATGGAGCCTGGCCGCGACCGAGGGCGGCAGCGCCCCCGGCGTACTGGACCTCGGCGACACACTGCTGTTCGCCAAGGACGCCGACGGCGCCTACCTCTCGGACAATGAAGCCCAGGGCGAGCCGGAGAACGCGAAGAACCGTGTGCTGTTCTTCGCGGACGAACCGGAGAACCTCGTCCTGGAGTTCCGGGACGTGAAGACCGGTGCCCTGCGCAAGACCCTCAAGGTGAAGGCCGACATGGTCTCCGTCACGACGTGGCACGAAGGCGTACCGGCCGTCGCCGTGAGCACGTCCGCGACCGCCGAGTCCGACGGGCTCACCGAGGAGTCGACGACCTCGACGGCCACCCTGTACGACGCCACCGGCAAGAAGCTCGGCGCGAGCCAACTCCCGCAGGAAGACGAGCAGTCGACGGAGGAGCAGACGTACGACGCCGCCTACCTCTTCGAGGGCTACCGTGTCGCCGTCGCCGACAACACCCTCAGCCTCACCCCCATCGACGGCGGCACCGCCCGCACGGTCGGCTGCACCGGTTCCCAGGCCGGCTGCTCGTTCCTCCCGAAGGAGGGACTGGCCACCGGGCAGTCGACGTACGCCCCGCTCATCACGGGCACCTACTACGCCGGCTTCGAGAACGCCAGCGGCTACGAGTACGACCCCGAGCAGGTAACCCTCTCCGACCTCACCACCGGTGCGAAGGTCTGGAGCAGCGGCGAGGTGACGCCGCCCCAGGGCGTGAAGTTCCGGGAGGACGGCGACCGCATGTCGGAGGCGACCCGGGTGCTGCGGGTCGAGGACGGCAAGATCCTCACCGCCTGGCAGACCCAGGCGGGCTCGGACACCTGGATCGACGCCTGGTACGACCTGAAGGGCGCCAAGACCGCCACCGTGTCCTATCCGAGCGTCGAAGAGCCGCTCTTCGCGCCCTCCGGCGACCTGTTCGCCGCCGCCACCGACAGCGGCACCGTCGTACGGCAGACCGCCGACGGCAAGCAGCTGTGGGCCCAGGGCACGAACGAGAAGGCGCTCGCGCCGGTCCGGTTCTCCGCGGACGGCTCGGTCCTGTACGGCACGACGGACGCTACGGACAACGGCATCGACGACGACAACCACACCGTCGTCGCCGTCGACGCCCACACCAAGAAGGTCCTCGCCAAGGACCTCACCACCGACCAGATCCCCTACTTCAACGACACCTCCCGGTACGGCTACCTCTCCACCGACGACGGCTTCTTCGTCTTCGCGCCTGCCTCCTGACTCGCCTGTCGCCAAGTCACCGCGGTCGCCAAGTCATCGACGTACGGCCGGAGTTCACGCCACCCGCGTGAACTCCACCGTCACCTCCGGCGGCCCCCCGGCCACCCCCCGGTACACCCCCTTGTGCGGCGTCACGTCGTCGTAGTCGCGACCGCGCCCGACGACCACGTGGGACTCGTCGGCCCGGGTGCTGTTGGTGGGGTCGTAGCCGGTCCAGTCGCCCGCCCAGTACTCGATCCAGGCGTGGCTCTGGCCGGCGACGGGGCGGTGGAGTTCGGCCTCGCGTTCGGGGTGGAGGTAGCCGGAGACGTAGCGGGTGGGGAGGCCGAGGCCGCGCAGGAGGCCTGTCGTGAGGTGGGTGATGTCCTGGCAGACGCCCGCGCCCTGTTCCCAGGCTTCCATGGCGCTGGTGTTCACGCCGGTGGCGCCGGGGATGTAGCGGACCTGGTCGGTGACGAGGGAGGAGACCGCGACCGCCGTCTCGTGGGGGTCCAGGCCGGATGTGAGGCTCCTCGCCCGTTCCACCAGCTCCGGCGACACCGTCGTACGGCTGGTTGGCGCGGCGTACTCCAACAGGCGTGACTGGGACGTCACTTCGGCGACCTTCGCCCATGTGGGGGCAGCCCTCAGCGGGCCCGGCGGGGCCGTCTCCACCAGGCTGGACGCCGTGATGGTCAGGTCCGCGTGGGGTTCCATGAGGTCGAAGCCGGTCACCTGGGTGCCCCAGTAGTCCCAGTACGACCAGGTGGCGGTGGAGGGGTTCACGGTCACCCGGGCGTCCAGGGTCGTCTGGCCGGGGAGCGTCAGCGGGGTCATGCGGACCTCGTTGTGCGAGGAGACCGCGGCCTGCGCGTAGGAGACGCGGGTGGTGTGACGGATGCGGAGACGGCGCGTCATGGACGCACTCACGTTGATCACGTTGCTCATGTCGCTCACGCTCCTTCCTGGGCCCATTCGACGGGCCCCTGGTACGGGAAGAACTTTTCCGCCACCGCCTCCGCCGAGGCCATGCACGCCTGCTGCAAGTCCTTGAGGAGGAGGGGGAGTTGGTCCTCAAGGGCCGAGAGGTCCAGGTACTCCAGGCGGGTCCGCATACGGCCTATCGGGCGGCGTGCCGGGTCCTGGCGCGGGCGGCCGAGCGCCGCCAGGCACTCCTCCGCCGTGGTGAGGGCGTGCAGGGCCGAGCGCGGGAAGTCCCGGTCCAGCAGGAGGAATTCGGCCACCCGCGGGGTGTCGCCGAAACCGCCGTACACCCGGGCATATGCCTCGTCCGCGCCGCTCGCGCTGAGCAGCGTCGGCCAGTCGGGGGCGTGCGCCGCGTCCAGCACCCGTACGGACAGCAGCCGTACGGTCATGTCGACGCGCTCCAGACTTCGGCCCAGCACCACGAAACGCCAGCTGTCGTCCCGGCTCATCGTCGAGTCGGCGAGCCCGAAGAAGAGGGCGGCCCGGCGGCGTACGAGTTCCAGGTAGGCGTACGGACCCGTGCGGCGCGCGGCGAGACGCTGGTCGGCGAGGGCGTGCCAGGTGGAGTTGAGGCACTCCCACATCTCCGACGACACCGCCTCGCGCGCGCTGCGGGCATTGAGGCGGGCGGCGCCGAGCGCGCCCTCGATCGAGCAGGTCGAGCGGGCGTCGAAGGCCAGCTGGTCCAACACCTGCTGCATGTCGACACGTTCGTCGCCGGCGTCCACGCCGAGGATGGCGTAGAGGGAGCGGCAGGCGACGTCCTCGTCGCGCCAGGGGTCTTCGAGGAGCCGGTGGAGGTAGGCGTCGAGGATGCGGCCGGTGGCGTCCGCCCGCTCCACGTAACGGCCCGTCCAGATCAGGGCTTCGGCTATCCGGGAGAGGATCACGTCGTTCACTGCTGCTGTGCCCCTTCCTGTACGACGGCGGGGGTGCCGTCGGGTCCGAGCTGGCGCGGGACGACGTCCGGAACGGTGCCGTCAAACTCAGGCTCGGGATGTTCGGCGGGTCCCTCCGCCAGCACCCAGGTGTCCTTGGAGCCGCCGCCCTGGCTGGAGTTGACGATGAGGTTCCCCTCCTGGAGCGCGACCCGGGTGAGCCCGCCGGGCAGCACCCATACGTCACTGCCGTCGTTGACGGCGAACGGACGCAGGTCGATATGGCGCGGCGCCATGCGTTCGCCCGCGAGGGTGGGGGAGGTGGACAGGGCGACCGGGCGCTGCGCGATCCAGCCGCGCGGGTCGGCGGCGACGGCGGCACGGGTGCGTTCGAGGGTCTCCCGGTCGGCCTTCGGCCCGATGACGATGCCCTGGCCGCCCGCGCCGTCCACCGGCTTGATGACGAGCTGGTCGATCTGGTCGAGCACGGCGTCCAGCTGGCCCGGTTCGTCCGGCCGGAACGACTCCACGTTCGGGAGAACGGGCTCCTCGCCCAGGTAGTACCGGATGAGATCGGGAACGTACGTGTAGAGGAGCTTGTCGTCGGCGATTCCGTTGCCGACGGCGTTGGCGAGCGTGACCGTGCCCGCCTGTGCGGCGCTCAGGATGCCCGGGCAGCCGATCACCGAGTCGGGCCGGAAGTGCAGCGGATCGAGGAAGTCGTCGTCGAGCCGCCGGTATACGACGTGGACGGGCATCTCGCCGCGCGTCGTCCGCATCCAGACCCGGTTGGCCCGGCAGACCAGATCGTGCCCTTCCACCAGCTGCACGCCCATCAGCCGGGCCAGCAGGGCGTGTTCGAAGTACGCGGCGTTGCTCGGCCCGGGCGTGAGCACGACGACACGCGGGTCGCCGACCCCGTCCGGGGCCGCGGCCCTGAGCGCGGCGAGGAGCTTCTGCGCGTAGCCGTCCACGGGGACGACATGCTGCTCGGCGAAGAGGGAGGGGAAGATCCGGGTCATCGCACGCCGGTTCTCGATGACGTACGACACCCCGGACGGCACGCGAACGTTGTCTTCGAGCACCCGGAAGTCCCCGGCCTCGTCCCGTACGAGATCGATCCCGGCGACATGAATCCGGACACCGCCCGGTGGCTCGACCCCGTGCGCGGCTCGGTGGAAATGCGGTGAGTTGAGCAGCAGCCGCCACGGGACGACACCGTCCTCGAAGGCCCGGCACGGCCCGTAGGCATCGCTGAGATAGGCCTCAAGGGCCCTGACCCGTTGAGCGACCCCGCGTTGTATGAGATCCCATTCGAGCGCGTCGAGAATCCTGGGAACAAGATCCAGCGGCCAGGGCCGCTCCTCGCCCGCGAAGGCGTAGGTCACACCTCGATCGGTGGACGCACGGGCCATCTGATCGGCCTTGAACCGCAGTTCACCCGGTTCGATCGGCTGAAGCGCCGCCAGCACCGGCTCATAGGCGGTCCTGACCTCACCCGGCCGCTCAAACATCTCGTCCCACGCATCGGCCAACGCGTACGCGTCAAATATGTCCGCCATGGACTGACGTTAAGTGCGATACGTAACGCGCCGATCACTCGACGATTTCCGCCGGCTCACGCGGTGTTTCGTCGCGCTCCGCCGCGCGCCGCCACGCTCCGGCGCGTGCCGCGGCCCTGGCCGAAAAGGGGGGTGATCGACCAGGGCCGCTCGGAGCGCCGTCGCGCCCGTGGGAAGCGGTACCACCATGCACCGGGGGGCGGGGCCGCGCCACCGTCATCTTGTTGCAAGGGGCGGGGAGGAGGTGGGGAGATTCACGGGCAAATAGGGGTGAGAAGGTGCCCGGGGTGAAGAGGAGCGGTCGTCAGTCGGTGGCGGAGGGGGGTGCATGAACCCGCCGAAAGAGGGGTGTGGGGAAGGGGCGGCGTGACGCTTCAATGTCCCTTGCCCGGTTCGCTCTTGGCGAGCGCAACTGGGCTTCTCCCCGCACGACGTGGGGAGTGAGTACCGGCCTGTGCACGAGCTGACAGGTTTCCGACGAAGGAAGGAAGGTGCAATGAGCAGTAGAGGTATGCGCCGCGCCGCGGTTGGTGTGCTCACCGTGATCGCCATCGCAGGAGCGTCGCCGGCGTTCGCGCTCTCGGCCAGTCGGGGTGGTGCCCGTGGGTGGACCGAGCAGTCCGCGTCGATCATGAACATCCAGGACACCCAGGATGACGGCCATGACGTGAAGGCCGAGTACTACAGGACTGCCCACCCGAGCGACAAGCTCACCCTGTGGAACAAGCAGGCCTACGGCGACACGTACTTCGAGGACAACGACGGCAACGCCTGGACCGTGGAGAGCGGGAAGTACTCCACCATCTTCAAGATGCAGGTCTGCGAGGTGTACGACAACTGGCCCGATGCCTGCAGTGGTTGGGTCGAGTAGTCACCGCGGGTTGTAGCTGACCCACTGCGGAGAGCTGGAGGGGTGGTGGCCGGTGATAGCGGCCGCCACCCCGCCGTGCGCATGAGTCTACTCAGCGAGTCGAACTCACGGCGCCTCTCACGGAGGGGGTGCGAGGCGGACGAGCAGCATGGAAATCTCTCTGGAGGTGCAAGTGGGCGGCTACACCGAGCGTGTTGTGCTCGAAGTCGAGAATCTGGAGTACGGCCTGCCTGGCCGGTCACTGCTGGCGGGGGTCCATCTCCGGATCGCCGCCGGTGAGTCCGTTTCTGTGATGGGTGCCAGCGGCAGTGGGAAGACCACGCTGTTGGCGTGCATCCTCGGTCTTGTCCAACCGGACGCGGGATTGGTACGCGTCGCGGGCGTCGACCAGGGCGGGCTGTCGTCTCGAGGGCTCGCCCGGCATCGCCGGGAGAACATCGGAATGGTCTTCCAGTTCGGCGAGTTGCTTCCGGAATTGTCGCCCCTGGAGAACGTGGCCTTGGCGGGGCTCCTGGCCGGCAAGAAGACCGGTGAGTCCTACGCGCGTGCGGCCGAGTTGCTCGATGAACTGGGTGTGCCGTCGGAGGGTTCTGCCACCGCGACGCTGTCAGGTGGCGAACGGCAGCGAACGGCGGTCGCACGCGCATTGATGAACGACCCGGCCCTGCTTCTCGCGGATGAGCCGACGGGGTCACTGGACGCTGTGCATCGTGATGCCGTGTCAGAACTGCTGTACAGCGTGCCACGGCAACGAGGCTGTGCCCTCCTGGTGGTCACACACGACGTCAGCGTCGCGCGGCGCGCGGATCGACAGGTCCGACTCGACGGAGGCCGGTTGTCAGCTGACGCGGCGGTTGCAGACATGGGGGGAAGCACGTGAACGACCGAGGGTTGTTCCGTCAGTTGTTGCACATGGGACGTACGGCTGCCCTGGCAGCGGAGGCGGGTCGGGTGCGTTTCTGGGCGCTTGCCCTGGCCACCATCCTGCTGTCTCTCGCTGCGAGTGGCCTGGTGTTGGCTTCGGCCTCCTTCGACGCCCGCACGGAACGTAGTGTTGCGAGGTCTCCCCGACTCATCGCCGCTTACCCGCACGAGACTCCTCGGGCGCTTTGGGCGCCGACCACGTCAAGTATCGGAGACATGGCGTACGACGTCGTGTACATCGAGCCGATACGCGAGGACGCACCGCTTCCCCCCGGCCTCTCCCACTGGCCCGAGCCGGGAGAAGTCGTGTTGTCCCCCGCTCTGTTGAAGTCCGGTGGGCGCGAGGGCGTCTCGCGGCAGTTCGGGAGGTTCGGCGGTGTCATTGGCCCTGCAGGCCTCGAAGCGCGGGCTGAGCGCTTCGCTTATGTCCGGCCCAGCGCCAAGATGCTTGATCGATCCAAGATGTTCGAGATCAGTGGGTTCGGTGCAGAGGCATCCGCCGGTTTTGTCGGGGAGAGCATTCATAATTTCGGGGCGCAGAAGTTCTACGCCGGATATGCCGTATTGGTGCTTCTTCCGTCAGCTCTCCTCGTGGTCATCGCGGCACGGGTGGGAGCCGCTGCCCGGGACAGGCGCACGGCACTGCTCGGAGCCCTGGGCGCCGGCAAGGGAGCCAGGCTGGCCTTCACCCTCGGTGAGGCGGCGCTGCCTGTAGCCCTCGGAGCGGGTCTCGCGGCTCTGGGCGCCTCGATCCCGCTCGTGCTGGACTCGTCGTACCCGCTCGTGGAATTCGTCCTCTCAAAGGAAGACGCTCGTGACGCGTGGCCGGAGTTGCTGCTCTGCTTGACAGTTGTTCCGATCGTAGTGCTCTTCGTGACGGTTGTTCTTCAGCCCGGCTACCAGCGTTCGGGCGGAACCAGGCCGGTGTCCGTAACGGGACGCAGAGCGTGGATGGCATGGGTATTCCCCTTCGCTCTGCTGGCCACTGTGCGGGGCGCTGAACTCGCGCCCCTTGAATTTCGGATACCTGTGTATGCCGCTGGCTGCGTAGTGGTGCTCTCGACTCTTCCTGCTGTCATCGGGACCGGGGTGGGGCGGCTCGGGCCGTTCATGGCCGGTGTCGGTCGGCGGTTCGGTGCGCCGGGGCTTCTCGTCTCCGGGCGCCGACTGGGCGTTGGGTCGCGTTCGGTGTCGAGGCTGGTGGCTTCCATGGTGATCGCCATAGGGCTTGCCGCCCAAACGCAGCTGTGGACAGGGGTGTTCGGGGAGTTCACGAAGAGCGCGATCGAGACCCAGAAGAGAGTGGGGACGACCGTTCTCAGAGTCACCCCCTACGCGGGAACTGATCGGGTGCGGGATTTCGAGAGCGAGCTGGCATCGGACGCGCTGCCCTTGGGCGTACGGCAGTCAGGTGACCGGGTTGAGATCGTAGGTGGCTGTGCCGCGCTTCGGGAGATCGGTCTGCCGTGCTCGAAGACGGCTGTACGGATCTCGGCAGCGAGCGGAGATGTACGCCTCCGGGAAATCCTGAGCAGAACTGGAGTGGCACAGGGGGCGAAGGGATACGTGCGACGCGGGTCGGTCTCCCGTATCGGCGACAGCAGGCGCAGTTCGGTGACCTTGCTGATCGTGGGCAAGGACCGTAAGCAGCTCTCGGTACCGGAGATTCAGGGGATGGCCGGCCGGTCTCTGGCGATGAAGGCGTCCGTTCGGCCCTTGGGGGACCTGTCCGACACGGGGAAACTGGAGACGGCCACCGGGTGGGTGCGACTGATGTCGCTCGTGGGAGTGGGCGTCATCGGCTTGGTGGCCGGGATCAGTGCGATGGCTGAATTTCTCCGCTTCGGACGGGAGCTTGCCCCGCTGTCCGTGCTGACGGGCAGCCGCTGGATCTTTCGGTCCGTGGCCATGTGGTCTCTGCTGATGCCCGCGGTCTTGGCGGCGGCGCTGGGCGTGTTGGTGTCATGGTGGCTGGCGACCCCGCTCACCAGTACTTCTGTGGCGACACCTGCGTCCATGGCGCCTATCACGGTTGGTGCACTTGCCTGTGCCCTGTTGCTTGCCTCGTGGGGAGCGTATGCCGCGGTGCGGGCGGCTGAGATGTGGAAGCCCTCGTCGGACTGAGGTGTGCGTGGCCATTCCGATTCCATGCGCCGCTGGAGAAATTCTTTCGCGCAGTGCCCCTCATAATGTGGGGTGTTGCGGTTCGCGGGAGTGAGCTCGCCAGGCGATCCGGGCGGCTTGTACGCGGTTTTCGACTCCGATCGTCTCGTAGATCGTGCGAACGTGATCCTTCACGGTGTGTGTGCTGATGCTGAGCTTTTCGGCGATGGCGAGGTTCGAGAGTCCATCGCCAAGGAGACTCAGGATCTCGTGGCACCTAGGGCTGAGACTTCTTAACTGTTCCCGAGCCAGGTTCACTTCTTCTGCCGCCCGACTGGGGTCGAGGTAGCGGTCCACCACGGGTCGTGCCACCTCTGGAGCAAGCGCGACGCTGCCGGCGACGGCCGCTCGTATGGCCCACCGGAGGTTGTCCACACAGTCGCCGCTGTGAAGGATGCCGTTCGCCCCCCTGTCGAGGAGTCTTCGGGCTCCGGGCTCCGTGACGTGATCGACGAGAACAATACTTTTGGGAGTGGTGGCGAGCCGGTCCAATTCCCTGAGCGTGTACAGGGCTTCATCGACGTTGGAATGGCTCAGAACGAGTATGTCCGGCGTTGCCGTACGCGCGAGTCGGGATGCCGATGCGATGGAGCCTTCGCTGACGACACGCACTTGATCGTCCTGCTCAACGGACTGACGCACTTCGGCGCGCTCCACAGAATGGCGCCCGAAAATTCCGATCCGTATCACTCGTATCCCTCCCCGTTGGCGCGGCACATCACGAGAACCCTGGCCGGATGGGGGAAATCCGGCCAGGGTCGCTCAGGATGCCGCTACGCCCGGACAGACAGTCTATTCCGCGGGCGTTTTGGTCGGCGGAAATAGTGAATTCCCGCCGTCACCAAGAATGCGCTCTGTGGATACCTTGTCGCCACCGTCATCTTGTTGCAAGGGGTGGGGCGGAGGTGGGGCGATTTCGGTACGAAAATGGATGAGAGGGGGCGCGCGGGCGGGGCAGCCGTGTTGCGATGCCGGACGGGTCCGCGCATAGTTGCGCTGCGGATGACGCTGTAACGCGGGGCTTACGCCAGGGGTTGGAGCCAGGAGTGGGAGATGGCCGGGCACGGTACGGACACGCATCCGCACGGCGCTGACCGACTGTGCGAGGCCGGCGACCGGGTCTACTCCCGGGCCGTGCGGCGCGGCCGTGTGCCCCGCGAGGACGCGGAAGCGGTGCCCTGCCTGCTGGAGCTGGCGCTGCTGCACCCCGACCCCGACGACATGGGGTGGCTGGTGCCGACCTCGCCGCAGGAGGTCATGACGCGACTGCTGCGCGGGGTGTACGAGGAGGTCAGCGCGAGCCAGGCGCGGGTGGGCGAGGCGGTGTCGGCCTTCGAGTGGTACGCGGGGCTCGGCGGACGCGTCCAGGTGCCGGCCGGGGGGGTGGCGATCCGGGTCCTCGACGGACTGCCCCGGATTCGCGCCGCGATGGACAAGGCGACGGAGGAGTGCGCGAGCGAGGTCCTGGCGGTGCAGCCGGGCGGCATCCGCCGCGAGGACGAACTCTCCGAGGGCCTGCACCGCGCGCTGGAGATGCGTCGCCGCGGCGTCCGGATGCGCGACCTGTACACGCATGTGGCCCGGCACGGCCAGGGCCTGCTGAACTACATGGAGTTGATGGGCGGCGCGGCGGAGGCACGCACCCTCGACGAGGTCGTCGAACGCCTCATCCTCTTCGACCGCAAGGTCGCCTTCATCCCCGCCAACACGGACCGCACGATCGCGCTGGAGCTGCGCCACCCGGCCCTGGTCGACTACTTGGTCACGGTCTTCGAACGCCTCTGGCGGCTGGCGATCCCCCTGACGTCCCCCCTCCCCTCGACGGGCATCGAGGGCATCACGCACCGGGAGCGGTCGATCGCCGCCCTGCTGGCGGAAGGGCACCAGGACGCGGTGGTCGCCGAGCGGCTGGGGATCAGCGTTCGGACGTGCCGGGCGCACATCGCACGGCTGTCGGAGACGCTGGGGGCCGCCAGCCGCACGCAGTTGGGTGTGCGGATCGCTCAGGCGGGCCTGGACGGGCCGCCTCGGGCACCGGAGCTTGAGCCGGTCACGCCTCCGGGTGCTGTCCCGGAGGTTGCTCCGGGGGCTGTTCCGGGTCCTCGTGCTGTCGCTGATCCAGAATCCCCGACCGGCCTATGAGGTAGCCGAGTTGGGCGCGGCTTTCGCTGCCGAGGGTGGCGGCGAGTTTGGCTATGTGGACGCGGGCGGTGCGGATGTTCATGCCGAGGCGGTCGGCCATGGCGGCGTCGGTGAGGCCTTCGATGAGGAGGCCGGCGATGGCGCGTTGGCAGGGGGTGATGCCGTTCAGGGTGGGCTGTTGCGCGGCCTCAGGGTACATGGGGGTGGTCAGGTGCCAGAGGCGGTCGAAGGTGGCGAGGAAGAAGTCGATCAGGGCCGGTTACGGACTTCCAGGGCGAGTGTGCGGTCCTTGTTCGCCGGAATGTAGGCGACGGTGCGGTCGATGATCAGCAGCCGCTGGGTGACTTCGTCGAGGGTGCGGGCTTCCGCGTCGCCCTTCAGCTCTTCGTAGCGTGCGAGGACGGTGGGGGCGTGGCGGAGGGTGTGCTGGTAGAGGGTGCGGATGCGGCCGCCACGGTCGAGGAGGGCCTGATCGCGGCCCAGGGCTTCGACGTGGACCTGAGGCGGCGGACCGATGTGACTGGTGTGCGGCTGGATGGCGAGAACCTGGGACGCGTCGTTCATGGCCTGTGTGATGGCCCGGTTGATCCGCTTCATACCGCTGAGCACGCTGATCGTCGGCGTGTCCGTCGTGGTCGTAGGGGCCCCGTCGAACCGCAGGAGTGGCTCGAAGACCGTGGCCAGATGCTCTTCGCGTCGCCGTTTGTCCGCGATGCGGTCCTCGACGCCGCGCAGCAGTCGGTGCAGGGCGAGGGCCGGGGCCACGGGTTCGAGGCGGCACATGTCCTCGACGTGAGGTTGGCGCAGGCCGAGGTCGAGAAGGCAGGGGGCGGTGTCCGCGTCCCTGCCGGACACCTGTCCTTCGCACAGGGCCTGCGTGTACAGCTCCACGCCTTCCGCGCAGAGATCCTCGACCCGTGCGACCTGTGCGCCCGCGTCACTCCGCCTCACCCTCCTCCTGCTTGAGGATCCCGGATTCGGCGATGAGGTAGCCGAGTTGGGCTCGGCTTTCGCTGCCTAAGGTGGCGGCGAGTTTGGCTATGTGGACGCGGGCGGTGCGGATGTTCATGCCGAGGCGGTCGGCTATGACCGCGTCGGTGAGGCCTTCGATGAGGAGGCCGGCGATGGCGCGTTGGCGGGGGGTGATGCCGTTCAGGGTGGGCTGGGTGACGGCTTGGGGATACATGGGGGTGGCCAGGTGCCAGAGGCGGTCGAAGGTGTCGGCGAAGTAGCTGACAATGGCTGGGGTGCGGATTTCCAGGGCGAGGGTGCGGTCCTTGTTGACGGGGATGAACGCCACGGTGCGGTCGACGACGATGAGCCGCTCGGTGACTTCGTCGAGGGTGCGGGCCTCGACGTCGCCGTCCAGCATTTCGTAGCGTCCGGCCACTGCGGGCGAGTGTCGGAGCGGGTGCTGATAGAGCGTGCGCATGCGGCCGCCCCGGTCCAGCAGGGCCTGGTCGCGGTCCAAGGATTCGGCCAGCGCTGCGGCATTACGGCCGGTGTGGGGCTGAATGGCGAGGATTTCTCCGTTCGCGTCGGCCATGGCCTGCGTGATGGCCTGGTTGATCCGCTCCATACCGCTGAGAACGCTGATCGTCGGGGTCTCCGCGGTTGCGGAGTGATGACTGTCGATCCGCATGAGCGGTTCGAAGGCCTCAGCCAGGCGGGCGTCGCGCTGCCGCTGCCGGGCGATGTCCTCGGCGGTGGCGCGCAGGAGCCGGGGAAGTGCCACGGCGGGGGCTATGGGACGCAGCCACCGCATGTCCTCGATGTCCGGCTGGAGCAGACCGAGGTCGATCAAGCAGGGGACGGGGTCGGCTTCGTCAGTGGGCACGCGCCCTTTCTGCAGGGCACGCGTGTACAGGGCCACGCCTGCGTCGCACAGGTCCTCCACTCTGTGTGGATGGGTCCCCGTAGACCTCGACTCCCCGTCGGCCGGCACTCAGCTGTCCTTGTCCAGGAGGCCCGACTGCGCGATGAGATAGCCGAGTTGGGCCCGACTTCCACTTCCCAGCGCGGCGGCGAGCTTGGCTATGTGGGCGCGGCACGTACGGACATTCATGCCGAGGCGACGGGCGATGGCCTCGTCGACGTGGCCCTCCACGAGTAGGTGGGCTATGGACCGCTGGACGCCGCTGATGCCGTCAGTGGGTGGGGCGTACGGCGTCTGTGCGAGGAGGGGGACGGCACGGCGCCAGAGTTGTTCGAAGACCTTGACGAGGTACTGGACGAGTCCGGGGTGGCGGAGTTCCAGAGCTACGCGCCGGTCGTCCTGCGCGGGTATGAAGGCGACTTCCCGGTCGAAGATCATCAACCGTTCTATGAGCTCCTCAAGCGTACGTATCTCCACCTTGCCCTGAGCCATCTGCTCGGCGTACTCCAGGGTGCCCTGGCTGTGCCGAGCTGTGTGCTGGTAGAGGGTGCGCATCACGATGCCGCGTTCGATGATCCCGTGGCCGATCTCCGCTGCCTGGTTCAAGACATCCTCAGGACGTCCACCGCCTGGCTGCACCGTGAGGATTTCGGACCGGCACTCCGCCGTGGCCCGCTGTATGGCTTCATTGATGCGGGGCATGCCTTCCAGGACCGTGATGGCGTGGGTGGTCGGCCGGTCCTGGGCCGTGATGGACATGAAGGGCTCGAAAGAGTCGGTAAGGCTGATGGCCAGATGCCGACGCTCCTGGATCTCCCGCTCGATGGGGTGGAGACGCTGCGCGAGGGCAGCGATCGGTGAGACCGGCCGGAGCAGGTCCGGATCGTCGGGATCGGGCTGGAGGAGCGCGAACTCCACCAGGCAGGGCGCAGGGGACACGTCCGCACGAGGGATGCGTCCTAGGCGCAAAGCCTCGGCATAGAGCTGCCTGCCCACCTCGCAAAGATCCGCCACCCCGTGACCATGTGTCTGGTTCATGTGGCTATTGGGCAATTCTCCACCCCCCAGGGTCCTGAACGTGCAGGAACATGATGCACCTCGCAGGTGGCTTGACGTGTCCTGATGAGCCATCGTCTTCAGGGCGGGGGAGAAGACTTGGGAAGTGAGGACGAGGCCCAACATGTGCAGGAAAATGCTTCGCTCGGTACTTGCTCTGGCCTTCTCGGCGGGACTGGTCTTCGGTGCGGCCCATGGCTTGGATGTGATCTGGAACAGCCAGCCTGCGACCGCGGTTCAAGCGGATGTGATCTGGAATGCCGTACCAGCGACCGTGACCTTGGCCGACCCGGCTCCGGATCCTGTCTGGGATGCCACTCCGGTGGACGCCGAGGCATGACCATCCCCCCCGACGACCGCTCCTTCCGCCGAGAAATGGCCACCGCCTACCGCTCCGGCTGGCACTTCATCGACCTGGTCACCGCCATCCCCCACAGTGGTGACTCGTTGATGGTGACGGTGTTCGGAGAGCCTGTCGTCGTCACCCGGGACGACGAGGACGACGTACGGGCGTACCGGTGTCTGCGGCGGCCTCGGGGGGCGCCGCAGCCGGTCCGGTGTGCCATTCGGTACGGAATGATCTTTGTGAACCTTGACCAGCGTGACCACCAGCTTGTCGAGCCGGAAGCCCCGGACGTACAGACCATTGCAGCCACCCCCCGCAGTGCCTGACGCGATTCCCCCGTCGTAGTAGATCGCGCAGGTACTTCCCCCCGCAGCGGCGTCACCGTGACCTGAACACGGTGACGCCGCTGCAGTTTTACGTGAAACCTCCAGGATTCCGCCCATCTCGGCAAGGGCTGAAACCGGCCGTAGCCCGGCTGCCCCGCGTCAGCCCCGCCCCATCGCCGACGTCAGCTCCACCTCGATCACCACCCGCGCCGGATTCGGCGCCGGCACCCGCCCGTACCGCTCCGCGTACCGCCGCTCCGCCTCCGCGACGCGTGCCGGGTCCACGGACACCCTCGCGCGCCCCTCCAGCGTCGCCCAGCGGCGGCCGTCGACCTGGCAGACCGCGACCCGGGCGCCGTCCGCGCCCGCGGCCAGTACGTGGCCCACCTTCGCGCTGGACTTGTTGGTGATCACCCGAGCCAGACCCGCCTCCGGGTCGTATGTAACCCCGACGGGCACCACGTGCGGGCTCCCGTCGGGCCGGAGCGTCGTCAGCGTGCACAGATGCCGCTCGCGCCAGAAGCTGAGGTAGGCGGGGTCGGGATCGCGAGGGTCTACGGGGTATGCGGCCATGGTCCGAAATGTAGCCGGAGCTGTCAGCGGTATGCCGCATGGCCCGTATGGCCTCCACTCCACCCCTTGAGTGGAATAGACTCAACTTTGTGCCCGTTGGCACACTCAGCATGAGGGAACGCTGACGCAGGGAGGAGAACGCGAACGTGGACGCCGAGCTGACCAACAGGAGCCGGGACGCGATCAACGCGGCCACCAGTCGGGCCGTGTCGGAGGGGCACCCGGACCTCACCCCCGCCCACCTGCTGCTCGCTCTGCTGGCGGGGCAGGAGAACGAGAACATCATTGATCTGCTGGCCGCCGTCGACGCCGACCAGGCCTCCGTCCGTGCCGGGACCGAGCGCGTCCTCGCCGGTCTGCCCAGCGTGACCGGGTCCACCGTCGCGCCCCCGCAGCCCAACCGCGAGCTGCTCGCCGTGATCGCCGAGGCGGCCGACAAGGCCAAGGAGCTCGGCGACGAGTTCCTCTCCACCGAGCACCTGCTCATCGGTATCGCCGCGAAGGGCGGCCAGACCGGCGACGTACTCTCCCAGCAGGGGGCCAGTGCGAAGAAGCTGCTGGACGCGTTTCAGAAGAGCAGGGGAGGGCGCCGGGTGACGACCCCGGATCCCGAGGGCCAGTACAAGGCGCTCGAAAAGTTCGGTACCGATTTCACCGCCGCCGCGCGGGACGGGAAGCTCGATCCCGTCATCGGGCGGGATCAGGAGATCCGGCGGGTCGTGCAGGTGCTGTCCCGTCGTACGAAGAACAATCCCGTGCTCATCGGTGAGCCGGGCGTGGGCAAGACCGCCGTCGTGGAAGGGCTCGCGCAGCGGATCGTGAAGGGCGACGTGCCCGAGTCCCTCAAGAACAAGCGGCTGGTCGCGCTCGACCTCGGCGCCATGGTGGCCGGGGCGAAGTACCGGGGTGAGTTCGAGGAGCGGCTCAAGACCGTGCTCGCCGAGATCAAGGACTCCGACGGGCAGATCATCACCTTCATCGATGAGTTGCACACCGTCGTGGGCGCCGGGGCCGGCGGCGACTCCGCCATGGACGCCGGCAACATGCTCAAGCCCATGCTCGCGCGCGGCGAGCTGCGCATGGTCGGTGCCACCACTCTTGACGAGTACCGCGAGCGGATCGAGAAGGACCCGGCGCTGGAGCGGCGCTTCCAGCAGGTGCTGGTCGCCGAGCCCACCGTCGAGGACACCATCGCCATTCTGCGCGGGCTCAAGGGGCGGTACGAGGCCCATCACAAGGTCCAGATCGCCGACAGCGCGCTCGTCGCGGCCGCGACCCTCTCCGACCGGTACATCACCTCCCGCTTCCTGCCCGACAAGGCCATCGACCTCGTCGACGAGGCGGCCTCCCGGCTGCGTATGGAGATCGACTCCTCTCCTGTCGAGATCGACGAACTCCAGCGCGTCGTCGACCGGTTGAAGATGGAGGAGCTGGCGATCGGCAAGGAGACCGATGCCGCCAGCAAGGAGCGGCTGGAGAAGCTGCGCCGCGACCTCGCCGACAAGGAGGAGGAGCTGCGCGGTCTCACCGCCCGCTGGGAGAAGGAGAAGCAGTCCCTCAACCGCGTCGGTGAGCTGAAGGAGAAGCTCGACGAGCTGCGCGGCCAGGCCGAACGCGCCCAGCGCGACGGCGACTTCGACACCGCCTCCAAGCTGCTCTACGGCGAGATCCCCACCCTGGAAAGGGACTTGGAGGAGGCCTCCGAGGAGGAGGAAGAAGCCGCCAAGGACACCATGGTCAAGGAGGAGGTCGGCCCCGACGACATCGCCGACGTCGTGGGAGCCTGGACCGGCATCCCCGCCGGGCGGCTCCTCGAGGGCGAGACACAGAAACTCCTGCGCATGGAGGAGGAGTTGGGGCGCCGGCTGATCGGGCAGGCGGAGGCCGTGCAGGCCGTGTCCGACGCCGTACGGCGTACCCGCGCCGGAATCGCCGACCCGGACCGGCCCACCGGATCCTTCCTCTTCCTCGGCCCGACCGGCGTCGGCAAGACCGAACTCGCCAAGGCGCTGGCCGACTTCCTCTTCGACGACGAGCGGGCCATGGTCCGCATCGACATGAGCGAGTACGGCGAGAAGCACAGCGTCGCGCGGCTCGTGGGCGCCCCGCCCGGTTACGTGGGCTACGAGGAGGGCGGCCAGCTGACGGAGGCGGTGCGCCGGCGCCCGTACAGCGTCATCCTGCTCGACGAGGTCGAGAAGGCGCACCCGGAGGTCTTCGACATCCTGCTCCAGGTGCTGGACGACGGGCGGCTGACGGACGGTCAGGGGCGGACGGTCGACTTCCGCAACACCATCCTGATCCTCACGTCGAACCTGGGCAGCCAGTTCCTGGTCGAGCCGATGACCTCCGCGGAGGAGAAGAAGCAGCAGGTCCTGGAGGTCGTACGGGCCTCCTTCAAGCCGGAGTTCCTGAACCGGCTCGACGACCTGGTGGTCTTCTCGGCCCTCGACAAGGAGGAGCTGGAGCGCATCGCCAGGCTCCAGATCGACCGCCTCGCCCAGCGCCTGGCCCAGCGCCGGCTGACCCTGGAGGTCACCGACGCGGCCCTCGCCTGGCTCGCCGACGAGGGCAACGACCCGGCGTACGGCGCGCGCCCGCTGCGCCGCCTCGTCCAGACCGCCATCGGCGACCGGCTCGCCAAGGAGATCCTGGCGGGCGAGGTCAAGGACGGCGACACGGTACGGGTGGAGGTGTTCGGGGACGGGCTGATCGTGGGCCCGGCGACCGGCAAGACCCTGTGATCCCGGCCGCGGCTCAGGACGAGTAGGCCTCAAGGCGTACGAGGGCGGTGTCCCCGTCCTCGTACGCCACGGTCAGTCGTGCGTAGTCGGCGTCGTACTCGGCGTCGAAGTCGATGTCGAGGCACACGTCCTGGGTGCAGGCCTCCGACGGCTTCTCGTCCGGGTAGGAGTCCTTCAGCCAGGCGGCGACATCGGTGCGTGGCATCTTCCAGGTGCCGCGCACCACGTCGTCCATCCAGTCGTCCAGCGAGCACTTACCGTCACGCGCGCTCTCGGGCAGCGTGCCGTGTGCGAACGTCATCGCCTGTGAGCAGGTGATCTCCGAGTGTGTGCGGAAGGGGTCGCCACTCGCCTCGGCGGTGATCACCGACCACGCGAACCACCCCCCGACGACCACGGCGAATGCCAGGCACAGCGACCACATCCCCCACAGCAGCCACCGCAGTCTCCTCCGCATGCGCATGACCAGATCATGTCAGTGCTGGTGCGGCCGGGTGACCGGATCTTGTCAGCCTCCGGCGGAAGGACCCGGCAAGGGTTGCCACCCCCCGCCCTGGATGGGGGAGGATGGCAGGATCCGTACGAAGGGAAATACACGGTGAGCATCGACCCGTCCTCGATTCCGAACTTCGGGGGCCAGCCCGAGCCGCAGTCCGGCGGCCCCGCGGGCCCCGTCGTCCCGGATCAGGACCTCGTGAAGCAGCTCCTCGAACAGATGGAGCTCAAGTACGTCGTCGACGACGAGGGTGACCTCGCGGCGCCGTGGGAGCAGTTCCGTACGTATTTCATGTTCCGCGGCGAGGGCGACCAGCAGGTCTTCTCGGTGCGCACGTTCTATGACCGGCCGCACCAGATCGAGGAGAAGCCGGCGCTGCTGGAGTCCATCGATGACTGGAACCGCCGCACGCTGTGGCCCAAGGTCTACAGCCACACGCACGACGACGGCACGGTCCGTCTGATCGGCGAGGCGCAGATGCTGATCGGCACCGGCGTCGCCCTGGAGCACTTCGTGTCCTCCACGGTCAGCTGGGTGCGGGCCGCCATCGAGTTCGACAAGTGGCTCGTCGAGTCGCTCGGCCTCGAAGAGGAGATCAACGAGGCGGAGAAGCCCGAGGGCGACGACGAGGAGTAATCCTCCGGTCAGGTCCTGACGAGCGTTCCTCCCGCCAGGTCCTACAGCGGCGTGTGCGCGAGCACCACCAGATACGCGCCGTACGCGAACGAGAGCCCGGCCAGGGCGCCGACCACCAGGGTCGCGTGCCAGGGCCGGGCTCTCGCCGTCCGCACCAGCGCCGCCGCCAGCGGCAGCAGCAGCGGGAACGCGGGCAGCAGGAAGCGCGGCTTCGACTCGAAGAACCCGGAGCCGCCGAGCGTGACCAGCAGCAGTACGCCGCTGTAGACGACGAGCGGCAGCGGCGCCCGGTCCGCGATCAGCAGCGCGTACAGCAGGACGGCCGCCGCGACGATCACCAGGGTCACGGGGAAGACGAAACGGTCCCCGTGCAGGAGCAGGTGCTTGACGACGTCGAGCGAGCCCGCCCCGAAGTCGAAGCGTGAGCCCCACAGCCGCTGCACGTCGAAGTAGCCGCCGAGCGGATCGCCCTTGCGGATTCCCACCCACAGGACGAAGCCGCCCCAGCCGAGCGGTGCGAGCGCGGCGCCCGTCCACAGCCTGTGGGGAACTTTTCGCCCGCGCCGCCGCCAGATCTCGTACCCCGCCGAAGCGAGGACCGCCGCGGCCACCGCGAACCCGTTCGGCCGGGCCAGCCCCGCGAGCGCCGCCAGGGTGCCCGCCCACAGCCAGTGCCCGCTGAGCACCGCGTACAGGGACCAGGCGGCGAAGGCGGTCAGCACGGGCTCGGTGTACGCCATCGACAGCACCACCGAGTGCGGGAGCAGGCCCCAGAGCAGCACGAGGGCGGTGGCGACCGCGCGGCCCCGCAGCCGGGCCCCGATCGCGTAGATCCCGCCGGCGGCGGCCGCCGCCGCCAGCCAGGCGACCAGCAGGCCCGCCGTGCTCGCGTTCAGCGGGCTCAGGGCGGTGACGACGCGCACCAGCGCCGGGTACAGCGGGAAGAACGCCAGGTCGCTGTGGATGATGGTGGGCTGGAAGACCAGCGTCCGGCCGTAGCCGTGCGCCGCGATCCCCAGGTACCAGACCGAGTCCCAGGACCGCGCGAGCAGCGTGAGCGGGTGCCTGCCGGTGGCCCAGGCGGTCGCGGCGAGCACGAGGACGCCGGTGAGGCGCGCGGTGGCGAACAGCCCCAGCGCGATCACCGCGGCGATCGGCAGGCCCCGCGCGGCGCGGGACGGACGGGCGCGGTCCCCGGGCTCCGTGCGGGCGGGGCGAGCGAGGGTACTCGGGTGGGTCACATCCGAACTGTGCGTTCCCCACGGGGCACTCGCGACCTGTGCTCCTCCGCGCGGGTACGGTTCGCGCGCCCCCGGCGCGCCGCCCGCACGGACGGCGCCACCGGTGTTAGAGAGCCCGGGCCGGTGTGGGTGGAAGACCCCGGGCCGAGCCCGGCTACCAGGCCGCCTTGAGTCGCTTCGCCGCCTCCTCCAGCACCTCCGTCTGCTTGCAGAACGCGAACCGCACGAAGGGCGCGCCCGCCTCCCGGTGGTCGTAGAAGACGGCGTTCGGGATGGCGACGACCCCGGCGCGCTCCGGCAGGGCCCGGCAGAAGGCGAAGCCGTCGGACTCGCCGAGCGGCCGGATGTCGGTGGTGATGAAGTACGTGCCCTGCGGCCGGAACACCTCGAACCCGGCCTCCGTGAGCCCCGCCGCCAGCACGTCCCGCTTGGCCAGCATGTCCGCGCGGAACGCCTCGAAGTACGTGTCCGGCAGCGCGAGCGCCTCCGCCACGGCGTACTGGAACGGGCCCGACGACACATACGTCAGGAACTGCTTCGCCGACCGTACGGCGCTGATCAGGGCCGGCGGCGCGGTCACCCAGCCCACCTTCCAGCCGGTGAAGGAGAACGTCTTGCCCGCGCTGCCGATGGTGACCGTCCGCCCGCGCATCCCCGGGAACGAGGCCAGCGGCAGATGCTCGGCGTCGTCGAAGACGAGGTGCTCGTACACCTCGTCCGTCACCACGAGCAGATCCCGCTCGACGGCGAGCTTCGCGATCTCGGTGAGCTCCTCGCGGGTGAGCACGGTGCCGGTGGGGTTGTGCGGCGTGTTGATCAGCAGCAGCCGGGTGTTGTCGGTGACCGCGTCGCGCAGCTCGTCGAGGTCGAGGCGGAAGCGTCGGGGGGAGCCCTCCCCGTCGGTGCTCTCGTCCGGGCGCAGGGTGACCGGAACCCGCGTGCCGCCCGCCATCGCGATGCAGGCCGCGTACGAGTCGTAGTACGGCTCGAAGGCGACCACCTCGTCGCCGGGTTCCAGCAGAGCGAGCAGGGTGGCGGCGATGGCCTCCGTGGCGCCCGCCGTGACCAGGACCTCGGTGTCGGGGTCGTACGACAGGCCGTACCGGCGCTCCTGGTGCGCGGCGATCGCGGTGCGCAGCTCGGGGACGCCCGGGCCCGGCGGGTACTGGTTGCCGCGCCCGTCGCGCAGCGCCCGCACGGCCGCTTCCCGGATCTCCTCGGGGCCGTCGGTGTCGGGGAAACCCTGGCCGAGGTTGATCGAACCGGTGCTCATCGCGAGGGCGGACATCTCGGCGAAGATCGTCGTCCCGAACTCGGCGAGCCGGCGGTTGAGGAAGGGGCGTGCGCTGGAGGTCATGCCGGTCATCCTGCGCCCAAGCTCTGGAGTTCCTCAACCTGCGTTCACGGATGAGCACCTGCGGCGGTGCCCAACGCGCCATCTCTGAGCAGGGGCGGAGCCGTCGACAACTGTCATGGTCTGTCGTCGTGGGCCACCTTCGGACGGCCCGACAGTCGCGAGCGTGCCCGTCGGGCCATCGACAGGGTGTTCCAGCGCAGTTCCGGGAAGGACCAGGGTCCGCAGCCAACAGAGTGAGGCACGGACGGCCTCTGAGCTGCCTTCTGGTACAGGTCAAGGGCCGTTTTCCTGAGAGACCCGCAGCACTTCGATTTAGGCGCCCCTTGAGCCTGGCCTCGGCCGTCCGGCTTCACCGCCAACGCTGAACGGGCGAAGCCTCCGCGGATCGTGTGTGGCAAACGTGAGAGCGATCAGCCCGCTCGACATCCTTTCTGGTGACCCAATCGCCAAGCGAGTAGCTGCCACGGCGTACGTCACCCACCCGACAAGGACAACCGAGTGAACCCAGCCAAGAGAATCAGCACCATTTGCGCTGCCGCCGCAGCGACCATGCTCCTCGGCGGCACTGCCGCCCACGCGGACAGTGACGGGGGGCTGCTCGGCCTCGGTCTCCTCAATACGCCCTCCATCACCCTCGCCTGTTTCCCGGCGGGGCAGGTGGGCCAAGGCAATTCCAGCACCGGCAACCAAAACATCAGCTGCAGCCAGTCGGCTTCTGCAACGGGAACAACGCCGCCCCCGAGTGACAGCGGTTTGACGGGGTTTGACCATGAATTCGGGTCCGCTACCGCGCAGCCTGGCGAGGTAGCTATTGCGAGTGCGATCTGCCCGAATGGGAAGACGCCGACAGGTGGCGGTTTTCGTGTGGCGTCGGGTGACTCCTGGCAGGTAACGGCGTCTGTATTTCAGCCGGGTATCGTCCCGAACCCGAGTGGCTGGTCGGTGTTCGCCAAAAACACCGGTAGTGGGCCTCAGACACTCACCGCCGAGGTGATTTGCTACAACGGCGTGACCTGACGGGCAGCCAGTCCTCGTATGCTGCCGGTTCGTCTCTGCATGCCAACTGGCGGTAGTCCACTGAGCACGTCGTGCAGGATGAACACGGCCCGCAGACGGCCCAGCGACATCCGGTCGGCCCCTGAACTGCGTATGTGCGCAGGTCGGGGGCCATTTCCATGCTGGGACCCTCAGAAGTTCCTCAACTCTGCTTTGCGCAGTGAGACGCGGGGGCATTTCCACGGCACGGCCCACGGGGGGCCGCTTTCGGGGGAACGAAAGGAGGGTGACGCCATGATCATCGGTCTCATCCTGGCGGGCATCTGCATCCTGGTCGTCGTGGGCCTTGTGGCCACGGACCGCAGCCAGAAGGTCAGCCTGTCGAAGAGTGGCCGCAGGTCCCACCGCGGCTCCTCCTCGGACAGCGGAAGCAGCAGCAGCTGGTGGGCCGGCGGGGCGGGCGACGCCTCGTCCTGCGGCGGCGGCTCGGGAGGGCACCACTCGTCGTGCGGCGGTTCCTCGTCCTGCGGCGGGGGCTCGTCCTGCGGAGGCGGGTCGTCCTGTGGCGGCGGGGGCGGATGCGGCGGAGGCAGCTGACACGGGGCAGCTGAGCTCCCTGTGGGGGAAGCGCATCCGGAGTACTGGGAAGTGTCCGTCGGGCAACCGCTGCCGGCGGGCACTTCCGCGCGCCGGGCGTACGCCGTAGTTGAACAGTTGAGCTGTGGAGCCCTCGGGGGGATGGAAACCCTACGAAGTTGGGTAAAAAGGCTGTGGCGGCGCCACAGTTCATGATTCCCTCTAAAACACCGAAGCAGCCCCGAGCCGACAGGCCTCGGATGCCCGTCGGACGCGTTCATCGGGTGCGTCCTTCGGCTGTCCTTCTGGTGTCCTTCCGACCGGGCTGACCGGGCCGTTCCCCCGGTGCCGACCGGGTGCGGCGGACCCCCCACCTCCCTTTGCGTGCTAGCGGAGCCGACCCATGCTCACGACCCTGAAAACCTCGTACACCGACA
Organism: Streptomyces sp. NBC_00775; assembly: GCF_036347135.1. Lineage (NCBI taxonomy): Bacteria > Bacillati > Actinomycetota > Actinomycetes > Kitasatosporales > Streptomycetaceae > Streptomyces > Streptomyces sp. NBC_00775. The sequence continues at coordinate 5,085,517 of NZ_CP108938.1, read as the reverse complement.
CGCGCGCGGCCGATCTCGCCTGGACCCTGGGCCGGGAACCGCTGCCGGCCCTCGCCACCCTCGACCTCGAACTCGCCGGGGCAAAGCTCCAGTTGAGACTCCTCGGCGCCTCCCACCAGGTACTTCTGGAGGAGGAGAAGGGCAGTTGCTCGGAGACGGTCGCGTGCATCCCGGGTTCCAGCACCCCCCTCCCGCTCGGCGTGGCGAAGCGGGTCGGCGACTGGGAGTACGAGTTCGCGGCCCGCGTCGAAGTCCTGTCACCCGGCTCCTTCGCGGGCCGCGCCCAGGAGTTGCTGGCCCTGGTCTCCGACCACCCCAACGGCCTCGCCGGCGTCTTCCCGGGCAGCCCGCACGCCTTCACCGCGCTGCTGGCCCAGCGCCACGAGGGCCAGGTCCACTGGCGCACGTGGCACGCGTACCCGCAGGACGGGCAGTTGGTGGCGACGCGGACGAGGGTGGGGGTCCGGATGGCGACGGGGCGAGACCTGCCTCTGCTGGTGGGCGAGAGCTGAGCATATTCAGCCCGTCCGGCGTGTGAGGACGAGGCCGTTCAGGCCGAAGCGGGGTCTGGGGGCTCTGGGGGGCGCTCTGGGGCGCTCTGGGGGCGGCGGCCCCCGGTGACACCCACTTCAACCCCGGTTATCCCAAAGCGCAACGGTTCCACACGTGTGGGTGACGAGGCGTAGCGCCAGTGTGACGTAGCGTTCGCTGCGTGATCGAACCGCACGCGCCCGCTCCCCCCGGCGTACCGCCGCCCTGGGCCGTCCAGGGTCAGGCGCGGCTGCCCGTACGACCGGGCTTCGGCCGGTTCCTCGTCCTCGCCGGAGTATTCGTCTGCGCGGCGTGTGGACTCGTGTACGAACTCGAACTCGTCGCCCTCGCCTCGTACTTGATCGGCGATTCGGTCACCCAGGCGTCCGTCGTGCTCTCCGTCATGGTCTTCGCCATGGGCATCGGCTCCCTCGCCGCGAAGCGGCTGCGCCCCCGCGCCGCGGCCGGTTTCGGCGCGGTCGAGGCGGCGCTCGCGCTGGTCGGCGGATGCAGCGCGATGGCGCTCTACGCGGTGTTCGCGTGGACGGGTGACTGGGGTGGCGTCTGGGCGAACGGATCCCGGTATCTGCTGGTGGCCTTCTCCCTCACCATCGGCCTGCTGATCGGCGCCGAAGTCCCCCTCCTGATGGAGCTGATACAGCGCATCCGCCGCCAGGACCCGGGCGGCGCGGTGGCGGACCTGTTCGCGGCGGACTACGTGGGCGCGCTGGTCGGTGGCCTGGCCTTTCCCTTCCTCCTGCTCCCGATGCTCGGCCAGCTGACGGGCGCGCTGCTCACCGGCACGGTGAACGCGGTGGCCGGCGGAGCCCTCGTACTGGGCTTGTTCCGCCGGGACTTGACCCGCCGGGCACGCTGGCTGCTGCTGGTCGCCAATCTCGTCGTCCTCGGACTGCTCGGCGCGGCCGCGGTGCTGGTCGACGACTTCGAACGGGCCGCGCGGCACGCGGTGTACGGGGCGGACGTACGGGTCGCACTCCGGACCGGGGAACAGGAGATCGTCCTCACCGGCGGCACGCACGGCCGGCCGCTCGACCTCTTCCTCGACGGCCGGCTGCGGGTCAGCGGCCGCGACGAGGACCGCTACCACGAGGCGCTCGTGCACCCCGCGATGAACGGCCCGCACGCGCGCGTGCTCATCCTCGGCGGCGGTGACGGGCTCGCCGCGCGCGAGGTGCTGCGCTACCCCGGCGTGCGCAGCGTGGACGTGGTGGAACTCGACGCGGGGGTGGTGCGGTTGGCGCGCCACGACCGGGCACTGTCCGCCCTGAACGGCCATGCGTACGACGACGCACGTGTGCACGTCATGAACGCGGACGCCTTCCGCTGGCTGCGCGGCGCCCCGTCGACGTACGACGTGGTGATCTCGGACCTCCCCGACCCGGCCATCACGGCCAGTACGAAGCTGTACTCGCAGGAGTTCTACGGGCTCGCGTACCGCGTCCTGGCCCCCGACGGCCGGCTGGCCGTGCACGCGGGCCCGGTGACCTGCCGCCCCCGGGTCTTCTGGACGGTCGACACGACGATGCGAGCGGCCGGGCTCCGCACCACACCCTACCGTGTGGGCGGCCGGGAGTCCGGCTTCGCGGCGGGCCCCGACCGCACGGCGGGCGGTGCGTCGAAGGCCCCGGGCGACTGGGGCTTCATCCTGGCCTCCCGCACGGGCGTACCCCTGAGCCTCGCGCCGGACGGCCCACGCCTGCGCACGCTGACCCCAGCGGGCCTGGCGGCGGACGCGCGCGTGGCCTCCCGCACCCGCGTCACGGGTTCGCTCCCGCCCTCCACGCTGGTGCATCCGCGGTACGCCGACTGAGGTGGAGCCGGGCGAATCCGGTGATACACGGGTGCGGTCCGGGCCGTGCTGGGTAGGCTCGGCTGACATGGAGCATGAGGTGTTCGTTCCGGTTCCGGCCGAGCGGCTGAGGGAGGCGCTGGCCGATCCCGTACGGGTGGCCCGCGCGGTACCCGGCCTCCAGCAGGACGCGGGGACGCCACCCGTCTCCGGACGCCTGAAGGTCCGCGTCAGCGGCCACACGATCACCTACCGCGGTGCGCTCCGGGTCACCGCCCAGGACGACGGCACCTACGCCGTCGAGGGCGACGCGACCGAGGCCCGCGGCGCCGGCTCGGTGAAACTGGCGCTCGCCGTGCGTCTTGTCCCGGCGGACGGCGGCACGACGCTTGCCTTCAGCGGGATGGCCTCCGGGGACGGGCGGGTGGCGGAACTGGCGCCGGATGCTGTGCTCTCGGCGGGGGTGCGGCTGCTGGGGCGGTTCGCGGAGAACTTGGGGGCGGGTTCTTCGGGTGACTCTTCGGACGGCTCTTCGGGCGAGGGGGAGCCTGCTGAGCGGGATGCGGTGACTGAGTCCGAGTCCGAGCCTGAGCCTGAGGCTGAGTCCTCCTCTGTCTTCGATACCGAGGTTCCGCCTCCCGCGCTCGATCCGCTGGTGGATGACGAGCTGGCGGGGGAGGAGTTCGTGGTGGGGGCCGGGGAGCCGGGACCGGAGGACGCCATGGCCGAGGCGGCGCATGCGCGGCGGACGATGATCGGCCGTAGTGCGGAGGAGGTGGACCATGCGCCTCCGCGTGGCCGCTATGCCCCCGTTCCGGCGCCTGAGGCCACCGCCGCCCGTGCCACTCTGCGGTGGGCGGCCCCTGCGGCGGCGCTGGCGCTGGCCTCGGCGATCGCGCTGACGCGAGCCCTGCGGAAACGGCGCTGAGTTTCCTCGCCCCCGCCGCCCCTACCCGTCCCATCCCTGGGGGCTGCGCCCCAGACCCCCAAAAGATCGCGCAGTTCCCCGCGCCCCTAAAAGGGGCGCGGGGAACTGCGCAATCTTTTAGCCCAGCCCCCACCCGCCCGCACCCGACACACAGCCCCCGGGGTCGAAGGGGCGGAGCCCCTGGAGGATGGGACGGGTAGGGGCGGCGGGGGCGAAATCCCCGGGGGCCGGGTCGTCCCAGTAGGGTCAACTTCGTGAGTAACGAAGACATCACGCTGACCGCGGGCGACGCGGAGGTGACCGTGGCGCCGGGTAACGGCGGACGGGTCGGAAGTCTGCGGGTCGGCGGCGTCGAACTGCTGCGGCAGGGCGAGAAGTTCGGGTGTTTCCCGATGGTTCCGTGGTGCGGAAGGATCCGCGACGGACGGTTCCTGGACGGGGCGACCGTCCAGCAGATGCCGCTCAACTCCCCACCGCACGCCATCCACGGCACGGCACGAGACGGCGCCTGGAAAACCGCCCGCACCGCCAGGAACGAGGCCGTCATCACGCACGACCTCGTCGCCCCCTGGCCCCACCCCGGCCGCGTCACCCAGGCCTTCACCCTGACCGAGGACGCCTTCACGCTCACCATGTCCGTGGAGACGTACGGCGATTCCTTCCCCGCCCAGATCGGCTGGCACCCGTGGTTCAACAGGAACCTCGGCCAGCGGGACGCACAGGTCGGCTTCACCCCCGCCTGGCAGGAGGAGCGCGGTGACGACCACCTGCCCACCGGTCGCCGGATCGAGCCGAAGCCCAGCCCCTGGGACGACTGCTTCGGCATGCCGGACGGGGTCGACGTGACGCTCACCTGGCCGGGGCAGATCGAGCTGAAGGTCGCCAGCCGGGAGCAGTGGGTGGTCGTCTACGACGAGCAGGAGGCCGCCGTGTGTGTGGAGCCGCAGACCGGGCCGCCCAACGGGCTGAACACCCTCCCTCGCCTGGTCACTCCCATCGAGCCCCTCGAAGCCACCACGACCTGGAGCTGGCGGCGCCTCTAAGCTGGCGGACATGAGTGACGTACGCGGCGCGCTGCTGCAGGAGATCAAGGACAAGGCCGTGGTGCACGGCAAGGTGACCCTTTCGTCGGGCAAGGAAGCCGACTACTACATCGACCTTCGCCGGATCACGCTCGACGGTGTGGCCGCTCCGCTGGTCGGTCAGGTCATGCTCGACCTGACGGCCGAGATCGACTTCGACGCCGTCGGCGGTCTGACCCTGGGCGCGGACCCGGTCGCGACCTCGATGCTGCACGCCTCCGCCGCGCGCGGGAAGACGCTGGACGCCTTCGTCGTGCGCAAGGCCGGCAAGGCCCACGGCCTCCAGCGCCGCATCGAGGGTGCCGAGGTCAAGGGTCGCCGTGTCCTGGCGGTCGAGGACACCTCCACCACCGGCGGCTCGGTGCTGACCGCGGTCGAGGCGCTGCGCGAGGCCGGTGCCGAGGTCGTCGCCGTGGCCACGATCGTGGACCGGGACACCGGTGCCGCCGAGGCGGTCGCCGAGCAGGCCGGCGTGCCGTACCTCTTCGCGTACTCGAAGACGGATCTCGGCCTGGACTAGGCACTTGCCAGGCCCCGGCACGGGACCCCGCCGCGTTCGGGGTCCCGTGTCTCGTATCCCGCGTCCCGTATCCCGGACGCGGTGTCTGGAGCATCCGGCCAAGTCTGGAAAGATGGGGACGACGATGACGTCGCCCCCCTAGGTCAGGGCCGAAAGCACCAGTCCCGTCGTACCGCAGCAGCAGTACGCAGACCCGCACATACAAGGAGCGGACAGATGCCCATCGCAACCCCCGAGGTCTACAACGAGATGCTCGACCGGGCGAAGGCAGGCAAGTTCGCCTACCCGGCCATCAACGTGACCTCGACCCAGACCCTGCACGCTGCGCTGCGCGGCTTCGCGGAGGCCGAGAGCGACGGCATCATCCAGATCTCCACCGGTGGTGCGGAGTTCCTGGGCGGCCAGTACAACAAGGACATGGTGACCGGCGCCGTCGCGCTCGCCGAGTTCGCGCACATCGTCGCCGCGAAGTACGACATCACGGTCGCCCTGCACACGGACCACTGCCCCAAGGACAAGCTGGACGGCTACGTACGTCCGCTGCTCGACATCTCCGCCGAGCGCGTCGCCAAGGGTGAGAACCCGCTGTTCCAGTCGCACATGTGGGACGGCTCCGCCGAGACCCTCGCCGACAACCTGGCCATCGGCCAGGAGCTGCTCGCCAAGGCCGCCGCCGCGAAGATCATCCTTGAGGTCGAGATCACCCCCACCGGCGGTGAGGAAGACGGCGTCTCGCACGAGATCAACGACGAGCTGTACACCACCGTCGACGACGCGCTGCGTACCGCCGAGGCCCTCGGCCTGGGCGACAAGGGCCGCTACCTGCTCGCCGCGTCCTTCGGCAACGTGCACGGCGTCTACAAGCCGGGCAACGTCGTGCTGCGCCCCGAGCTCCTCAAGGACCTCCAGGCGGGCGTCGCCGCCAAGTACGGCAAGGCGAACCCGTTCGACTTCGTCTTCCACGGCGGCTCCGGCTCGACCGCCGAGGAGATCGCCACCGCGCTGGAGAACGGCGTCGTGAAGATGAACCTCGACACCGACACCCAGTACGCCTTCACGCGTCCCGTCGCGGACCACATGTTCCGCAACTACGACGGCGTCCTGAAGGTCGACGGCGAGGTCGGCAAGAAGTCCACCTACGACCCGCGCACCTGGGGCAAGCTCGCCGAGGCGGGCATGGCGGTGCGGGTGACCGAGGCCTGCGCGGCGCTGCGTTCCACGGGCACCAAGCTCAAGTAGCACCCCTCCGGTACTCCCACGAGTACTCCCCATCGGTTCGGGCTCGGCACCCCACGGTGCCGGGCCCTTCCGTATGCTCCGAGGTATGGCTGCCACGGCGCAGGAGAGACCGGCCGTACGGATTTCCACCCCCACGGGGAAGTGGATCCTGCTGACCACTGTCCTTGGTTCCAGCATGGCCATGCTGGACTCCACGGTCGTCAATGTCGCGCTGCCCCGCATCGGCCGTGACCTGGACACGAGCCTCGCGGACCTCCAGTGGACCGTGAACGCGTACATGCTCACCCTGGCGGGGCTGATCCTGCTGGGCGGCTCGCTCGGGGACCGCTTCGGACGCCGGAAGGTGTTCGTCATCGGTGTGGTGTGGTTCGCCGCGGCCTCGCTGCTGTGCGGGCTCGCGCCGAGCAGTGGGGTGCTGATCGCCGCCCGGGCGTTGCAGGGGGTCGGCGGGGCGCTGCTCACCCCCGGTTCGCTCGCGCTCATCCAGGCGTCCTTCCATCCGGACGACCGGGCCCGGGCCGTCGGCCTGTGGTCCGGCTTCGGGGGCGTCGGCGCGGCGATCGGCCCGTTCCTGGGCGGCTGGCTGGTGGACGGCCCCGGCTGGCGCTGGGTCTTCCTGCTGAACATCCCGGTGGCGCTGGTGTGCGCCCCGATCGCGCTCCGGCACGTCCCCGAGTCGGCCGACGGCCAGACGCACAAGGGCTTCGACGTGCTCGGCGCCGCCCTCGGCGCACTGTCGCTCGCCCTGGTGACGTACGCGCTGATCGAGGCCCGCAGCGGCTCCGTGCTCGTCGTGGTGACGGCGGTCGCGGGCGTCGCCGCGGGGGTCGCCTTCGTGTACGTCGAGAAGCGGCGGCCCGATCCGATGATGCCGCTCGACATCTTCGCCTCGCGCCAGTTCAAGGCCGTCAATCTCGTCACCCTGTGCGTGTACGCGGCCTTCGCCGGGTTCTTCTTCCTGACCGCGCTCCAGCTCCAGGTCGTCGCGGGTTACTCGGCCCTCCAGGCCGGTACGGCGCTGCTGCCGACGACCGCCCTGATGCTGCTGTTCTCCGCCCGCTCCGGCGAGCTCGCCCAGCGCATCGGCCCGCGCATCCCGCTCACGGTGGGCCCGCTGCTGTGCGCGGCGGGGATGCTGCTGATGCTGCGGGTGGGCCCGGACGCCTCGTACGTCGTCGATGTCCTGCCCGCGCTGCTGGTGATGGGGGCGGGCATGGTGACGCTGGTCGCGCCGCTGACCGCCACCGTCCTCGCCTCCGTGGACACCGCGCGGGCGGGGCTGGCCAGCGGGATCAACAACGCGGCGGCCCGCGCGGCCGGTCTCATCGCCGTGGCCGCGCTGCCGCTGCTGACCGGGATGGGCCCGGAGGCGTACCGCTCGGCGGACGCCTTCAACGCCGCCTTCCGCCGGGCGATGCCGCTGTGCGCGGGCATCCTGGTGGTGGGTGCGGCGCTGGCCTTCACGTCCGTACGCCGCCTGGCGCCCGACTGCCGGCGCCCCGAGTGCCGTACGCACGGGTGCGTGACGGCGCCGCCGCTGGAGCCGCAGCGCGCCGCTCCGGCTCCTCCGGCGGCTACGGCTTCCAGCGCTGGTCCAGCTGCTTGATGGCGTCGTCGCGCCGTCACCATGCGGCCGCTCCCTCGCGATGCAGCAGACTGGAACCTATGACGATTCACGAGAACCTCCTCGGGGGGCCGGCCCCGACCCACCTGCCCGACGACCCGGAGCCGCGCGAGCTCCTCGCGAACGGCACGGCGCCCGCCGATGTCGCCGCCAAGTACCCGACCTCCTCGCTCGCCTGGGCCCAGCTGGCCGACGACGCGTTCGAGCGGGGCAGCGTCGTCGAGTCGTACGCCTACGCCCGTACCGGCTACCACCGCGGCCTGGACGCCCTGCGCCGCGGCGGCTGGAAGGGCCACGGCCCGGTGCCCTGGGAGCACGAGCCGAACCGCGGCTTCCTGCGCGCCCTGCACGGCCTCGCCCGCGCCGCGCAGGCGATCGGCGAGCAGGCGGAGTACGAGCGCTGCAGCCAGTTCCTGAAGGACTCCTCGCCGACGGCGGCGCAGACGCTGGGCTGAGTCCACGCAGGTCACGCGGGTCCGCCTGGTCGATGTGACCAGGCGGACCTTGCGGTTTCGGGGGACGATTGTGGAGGATGCCCGGTGGGGACCGGGGCCCCCGTGTCGATAACGGCAGGGGCGGACCGCTACCCGGAGTACGCATCAGGAGACAGCGATGTCGTCCCATCCGGCCCAGCCCGTCGAGGTTCAGCCCGCAGAGGCTCAGCTCGCAGAGGCTCAGGAGCCCGAGACCCCGCATCTCGACTTCCAGGGAACCACCCCGTACGAGGACTACGTCCAGGCGGACGTCCTCACCCACCTCCAGCACACCCGCTCCGACGACCCCGGAGAGATGGTCTTCCTGGTCACCACCCAGGTCATGGAGCTGTGGTTCACGGTCATCGTCCACGAGTGGGAGACGGCGGCGAAGGCCCTCCGCTCGGACGACGTCCCGACGGCCGTGGCCGCGCTGAAGCGGTCCGTACGGGAACTGGAGGCGCTGAACGCCTCCTGGCGGCCGCTCGGCCAGCTCACCCCCGGCCAGTTCAACTCGTACCGCTCCGCCCTCGGCGAGGGCTCCGGCTTCCAGTCCGCGATGTACCGCCGGATGGAGTTCCTGCTCGGCGAGAAGTCCGCGTCCATGCTGGTCCCGCACCGGGGCGCGCCGCGCGTGCACGCCGAGCTGGAGAAGGCGCTGCACGAACCGAGCCTGTACGACGAGGTGCTGCGGCTGCTGGCGCGGAACGGGCACGCGATCCCGGACGCCGTGCTGTCGCGGGACGTGTCCGCGAGGTACGAGTCCTCTCCCGAGGTCGAGGCCGCGTGGACGTCCCTGTACGCGGGTGACGAGAGCGCTGAACTCGCCCGTCTCGGCGAGGCGTTGAGCGATGTCGCCGAGCTGGTGTGGCGATGGCGCAACGACCATCTCGTCGCCACGCGCCGCGCGATGGGCGCGAAGACCGGCACGGGCGGCTCCGCCGGGGTGGCCTGGCTGGAGAAGCGGGCGCAGAAGAACGTGTTCCCGGAGCTGTGGACGGCGAGGTCCCATGTCTGACATGCCTGACGTGCCTGAGCTGCGGGAGAGGGCCGCCGAGCTCGACGCGGCCGACGAACTCGCCAAGCTGCGCGAGCAGTTCGTGCTGGACGAGGTCGTGTACCTGGACGGGAACTCGCTGGGCGCGCTGCCGGTGGCGGTGCCCGGGCGGGTCGACGACGTGGTGCGCCGGCAGTGGGGTGAGCTCCGTATCCGCTCCTGGGAGGAGAGCGGGTGGTGGACGGCGCCGGAGCGGATCGGCGACCGGATCGCTCCGCTGGTCGGGGCCGCGCCCGGCCGGATCGTGGTCGGCGACTCGACAAGTGTGAACGTTTTCAAGGCACTTGTGGGAGCCGTACGCCTGGCCGGGGACGGCCGGAACGAGATCCTCGTCGACGCGACGACATTCCCGACAGACGGGTACATCGCGGCGTCGGCGGCGCGCCTGACGGGCTGCGAGCTGCGTCCGCTGGAGCCGGCGGAGGTGCCGGGTACGGTGGGACCCCGTACGGCGGCGGTCCTGCTGAACCACGTCGACTACCGCACGGGCCGGCTGCACGACCTTCCGTCGCTGACGTCCGCGATCCATGACGCGGGCGCGCTCGCGGTCTGGGACCTGTGCCACAGCGCGGGCGCCCTGCCGGTCGGTCTGGACGAGCACGGGGTCGACCTGGCGGTCGGCTGCACGTACAAGTACCTGAACGGCGGCCCGGGTTCACCGGCGTACCTGTACGTCCGCGGCGACCTCCAAAACCGCTTCGACTCCCCCCTCCCCGGCTGGAACTCCCACGCCGACCCCTTCGGCATGAGCCCGTCGTACGCTCCCGCGCCGGGCGCGCTGCGGGGTCGGGTCGGCACGCCGGACATCCTCTCGATGCTGGCCCTCGAAGCGGCGCTGGAGGTGTGGGAGGACGTCTCGATCGACGCCGTCCGCGCCAAGTCCCTCGCCCTGACGGACTTCTTCCTGGAGTGCGTCGCGGCGTACGTCACCGGGGGCAGGGTGGAGTCGATCACTCCGTCCGCCCACGCGGAACGGGGCAGCCAGGTAGCGCTGCGCTGCCCGGACGCGGGCGACGTGATGAAGCGCCTCATCGAACGCGGCGTGGTCGGCGACTTCCGCCACCCGGACGTCCTGCGCTTCGGCTTCACGCCGCTGTACGTGGGGTTCGGGGACGTGGAGCGGGCGGCGAGGGTGTTGGGGGAGACGCTGGGGTAGGCGCCGGGATCGGCGGGTGGGTCGGGGCCCTTCAGGGGCGCGGGGAACTGCGCAATCTTGTGGACCAGCCCCCACCCACCCGCAGCCAAAGAACCGGCCACGGGGTCTGGGGCGGAGCCCCAGAAGGATGGGACGGGTAGGGGCGGCGGGGGCGAAAATCTCCTGGCCGGGTCACCCGACGACGTACACCCCGGCCACGGCCGCGGCAACCGCCGCCTCGGCCGCACGATCGGCCGCGGCGGCATCCGGAACCACCCCCGTGGTGAGCAACGCGTAATAGAGCGGCGCCGACACCGCCCGCACGACCAGCCCGGGATCGGTCCCCACCGGCAACTCCCCCCGCACAACCCCTTGTTCCACACACGGCGCCCACTCAGCGACACGCACGTCGTAGAACCGCCGCAACGCCTCCGCCGTACGAGAGTCACACGCCGCCGCAGCAATGACCGCCCGGAACAACGCCCCTTGCCGAGGATCGGCCAACGTCCGCCGCACCAGCGCGGCATTGGCCCGCAGATCACCGAGCACACTCCCCGTCTCCGTACGGGGAACGGACTGCTCGGCCATGTCGCCGAGCAGATCGGCGACCAGCCCCGTCACCGACCCCCACCGCCGGTACACGGTCGTCTTCCCCACCTCGGCCCGCCGGGCGACATCGGCCAGATCGAGATGCGCGAACCCCTGCTCGGCGAGCACATCCCCGGCGGCCCGCAACACGGCCGCACGGACACGCGCGGTACGCCCTCCGGGACGTACGGTGCCGGGCTCGGCGGACATGGCGACCTCCTTGAGGGACGTGAACGCGGACGCACCACGGGCAGGACCGCGGACGCATTACGGGTGGGACCGCGGGCAGGCCCACCACTGTGGACGCTACCCGCCAGCGTAACGAAACAGCAGGACCGTTTAACCCTCACCGAGCGTGATATCCCGGTGTAGACGCACGTCACGGGCCTGATACCGTCCCGGCCAACGGCCGAATTCTCTCCTGGTCCGCCAAATCCGTTTCACCGCTGAGAGGTTGGAGCATGCAGGACGACGCCGCAGCCGACGGGACCGCAGCGGAGCGCGACGCCGCGGAAGAGGCGTCGGCCTTCTCGCACCCGCCCGTGGACCCCGACATCACCGCCGCGTACGGCGACGACCCCGACCAGGTGATCGACTTCTACGTCCCGCGCGAGCCGGACCCCGCGGTCCTCGCCCCTCTCGTGGTCGTCCTGCACGGCGGTGCCTGGCGCGCCCCGTACGACCGTCGCCACATCACCCCGTTCGCGGACTTCCTGGCCCGCCGTGGTTTTGCCGTGGCGAACGTCGAGTATCGGCGGGGTGGCCCCGCCGCCAAGCCGGAGAGCGGCCCGATCCCCGCGCAGGGCGGGCCGGGTCCGGTGCGGGGCGCCGGTGGTCCGGTCGCGGGTCGCTGGCCGGACACCTTCGACGACATCGCGGCCGCGTTCGACGCGCTGCCCGCCCTCGTGCGCGAGCTGCTGCCGCAGGCCGATGCCCGGCGCATGGTCGTCACGGGCCACTCGGCGGGCGGTCAGCTGGCCCTGTGGGCCGCCGCGCGTCACCTCCTGCCCGCCGACGCTCCCTGGCGCACCGACCGGCCCGCCCCCCTGCGCGGCGTCGTCGCCCTCGCCCCGATCGCGGACTTCCAGGTCGCGGAGAAGCTCGACGTCTGCGGCGGAGCCGCCCGCCAACTCCTGGGCGGGGAAGGTGAGTTCGCGGAGCGCCTGCCGTACGCCGACCCGGCGCTCCTCCTCCCCACCGGGATCGCCACCACTCTCGTCCAGGGCCGCACCGACATCGTCGTCCCGCAGGCCGTCGCCGAGTCGTACGCCGACGCGGCCGCCAAGGCGGGAGAAGTGGTCGGCCTGACCCTCCTGGAGGACGTCGGCCACTTCCCCCTGATCGACCCGGCGGCGGACGCGTGCGCGGTGGTGGCCGAGGAGATCGCCCAGCTTGCTTGGTGAGGAATCACCCGAGTTGCTTGGTGAGGAATCACCCAAGTTGCTTGGTACGAAGGGGAGTTGGCTGTTCCCCTGAGTGTTCCCCGTCATACCCGTAGTACCTGAGAGCTACCTCTCAGGTGAGCACCCCAGCGGGACGCCGACGACACGTCACGGTCCGTAACTTCCCTTCCAGCGACGCCCGATGAGCGGGCGGACTGGAAGGGAAGGACACCATGGGCCAGGAGGGGCTGGGGGCTGCCCGGGCTGCGGGGGCTGAGGAGGCTGCGGGGCGAGGGACCGGCCGAGGAGCGGGCCGAGTCGTCCGGCGGGTGCGTCGTACTCTGCTCGCCGCGCTGGTCATGGGCGCAGTGGTCGTCCCCGTGTCCGCCGCCGCCCGGCCTCGGATACCCGCCCCGGCACCCGCGGTCCTCGCGCCGGTGACGGCATCGACGCTGGACACGGCGTATGCGGCCAACCGTGCCAACGCCGCGGAGGCGGCCCACATGGCCGCGGACCACGGCGACCGCACCCGCGCCGCCGCTGACCGCGCCATGGCCGACCCCTCCCGCCACTTCCTCTCCTTCGACGGCCGGGGCGCCGGCCAGGCCGTCGAGGTCTTCGGCGACCTCGCCCACGCCGACCATGTGGCCGTCCTGGTCCCCGGTTCCGACACCACCCTGGAGACGTACGGCCGCTTCCGCGCCGGCGCCCTCGCCCTGCACGACCGCCTCGGCCCGCACACGGCCGTCGTCGCCTGGCTCGGCTACGAGACGCCGGGCACGGTGAGTCCCACGGTCCTGACGACGGGCCGGGCGGAAGACGCGGCCCCGCGCCTGAAGGGGTTCATACGCGAACTGCGCAGCGTCGTCGGCCAGTCGGCGCGGATATCCCTGCTGTGCCACTCGTACGGCTCGGTGGTCTGCGGCCGCGCGGCCCAGGGTGTGGACGTGGCGGACATCGCCCTCGTCGGCAGTCCGGGCACCGGCGCGGACTCCGCGGCGGCGTTGCACACGTCCGCCCGCGTCTGGGCGGCCCGAGGCGCCGACGACTGGGTCGCGCACGTTCCGCACACGAGCACCGACCTCTTCGGCACGACCGTCGGCTTCGGCACCGACCCGGTGTCCCCGGCCTTCGGCGCCCACGTCTTCGCGGCGGGCGACGGCGGCCACAGCGACTACTTCACACCGGGCTCGGTGTCCCTGGACAACCTCGCCCGCATCGTCCTCGGCGACACCTCGGAGGTGACCCGTGCGTGAAATGAGCCTGCGTGGAACGCGGCGGCGCGAAATGCGCCTGCGTGAAATGAGCCCGCGTGAAGTGAGTCCGCCTGAATCGAGTTCGCGTGAAGTGAGTCCACGTGAATCGAGTCCGCGTGAATCGAGTCCGCATGAAGTGAGTTCGCGTGAAGTGAGCCCGCCTGAAGTCAGTCCGCGTCTTCGGAAGAACGCTCCGGCGCGCGCCGACGCCCCGCAGGGGTCACCCCCGGCCGTGGGCCGCGTGCCCCGACCCCGCCCCGCGCTGAACGCCATACGTACCGCCGCACACCGCATCGACAAGGCGACCCCCGTGGAGCGGGACCGTGCCGTCGACGCCCTGCGGGCCCTCGCGATCCTCGGTGTCGTCCTCGGCCACTGGCTGGTGACGGCCCTGGTCGCGGACGGCGGCGCGCTGCGCACGGGGAGCCCCTTGCAGCACATGCCCTGGCTGGCCCCGATCTCCTGGGTCTTCCAGACGCTCGCCGTGTTCTTCCTGGTGGGCGGCCATGTGGCGACGAAGAGTTATGCGTCGGCGCGGGCGCGCGGCACGACGTACGGGCAGTGGCTGCGTGCCCGACTGGGCCGTCTCTTCAGGCCGGTGGCGGCGGTGCTGACCCTCTGGACGGCGGCCACGGCCTGTCTGCTCGCGTCGGGCGCGGACTTCGCGACCGTCCACACGCTGGTGAAGCTCGCCCTGTCCCCGCTCTGGTTCCTCCTGGTCTTCGCCGGACTGACCGCGGCGACGCCCCTGGTGACGCGGATCAACCCGCTGTGGCCGCTGGCCGTCGTTCTCCACGTGGACCTCATTCGCTTCGGCCTCGGCGGCCCTGCCTGGCTCGGCTGGGTGAACGTCGCGGCGGGCTGGCTGGTGCCGTACACCCTCGGCGCGGCCTGGACACGCGGTGAGCTGGACCGGCGGCGCGCGGGCTGGGTGCTGTTCACCGGCGGTGCGGCCGTGACGGCGGCGCTGGTGGCGTGGGCCGGCTACCCGGCGTCGATGGTCGGCGTCCCGGGCGCCGCGGTCTCCAACCTGGACCCGCCGACGCTGGCCGCGGTCACCTTCGGTCTGGCCCAGTGCGGCCTCGCCCTGCTGCTGCGCGAGCCGCTGCGCCGGGTGATGCGGCGCCCCGCGGCCTGGGCGGGGATCGCCTTCGCCAATCTCTCCGCGATGACGATATTCCTGTGGCACCAGACGTCCATGATGGCGGTCACCGCCCTGGGCCTCCTCGCGGGCCGTCTCCCCGGCCTGCACACCACCCCGGACGGACTGGGCTGGGTGGCCGCCCGGCTCGCCTGGCTGCCGGTCTTCGTCCTCGCCCTCGCCGTCTGCTGGTCCGCCTTTCGCACCTACGAACAGGGGCCGCGCCGCCGCGCCGGCCGCCCGTCGCGAGTCGTCCGCGTCCACCGCCGCCCCGGCAGGGCGGGAGCGAAGGCGAGCCCTCGTGCCTAGGGTTGGCCACGTGATCAGCGAGGAGCACCGGGACCCGGACAGCGAGCCCTCCATGCCTCGCATGCCGCCCCCCGGGCCTCCGGTGTCCCACGACGCCGGGCTCAGCCCGAGGGACGCGACGCGCCGTCCCCAACGGCAGGACGGCACGGGCGAGTCCAGCCTTCGGAAAGCTCGGAAAGCCGCGCGCAAGCCCAACCCGCAGGAAGCCTCCGACAATGCCGCGGCGCCCCACACTCGTCCCGCCGCCCGCGCACGGGGCGTCAGAGCTCTCGTCGGCTCGGTCCTGACCGACCTCGGGTCGTCGTCGGCCGCACCGTTGCCGCCGCTGTCCCGGCCGCGGTGGCTGCGCTGGCTGCCGCACGTCGTGGTGTGCTGGATCGCCCTCGGGGTGGCGCTCGCCGGCGTGGACACACTGAACAGCAGCTATCGACTGGGCTTCGCGATGGGCACGTCGACCGGGCTCGCGCAGGGAGCGGCGATCGCCCTCGCCCTGTGGCGGCCCGTGCCTGCCTGGTGGCTGTCGCTGGGAGCCACGGTGCTGGCCGCCTCGGCCGCCCGGGGGCACATGCCGGTCGACTTCCTGCCGCCGGGCCCGGACTGGCCGTGGAGTTCGCCCGCGATCACCGCGCAGGCCTTCGTGCTCTTCCTCCTCGCCCTGCGGGTACCCGCGCGCGTGGCCGTCGGCGCGCTGTCCCTGACCGCCCTGGCGACGTACGTCGTGCAGGGGCTGGTCGGCGGGCAGGTCTACCGTTCGACGGGGCTGATGGCGATCGTCGTCTTCGCCGCCGTCGTCCTCCTCGGCACCGCCCTCCGAGGCCGTCGCGAGGCCCGCACCCAACTCGTAGAGCAGGCCTCGCTGACCGAGGAGGAGCGCGCCCGCCGCACCCTCCTGGAGGAGCGCAGCCGGATCGCCCGCGAACTGCACGACGTGGTCGCCCACCACATGTCGGTGATCTCCATTCAGGCCCAGGTCGCCCCGCATCTGGTCGAGAACCCCACCGAGGAGCTGAAGGAGAACCTGGAGGGCATCCGGCAGAACGCGCTGGAGGCACTGACCGAACTGCGCCGCGTCCTCGGCGTGCTGCGCTCGGAGAACCCCGAGGACCCGTACGGCCTCGGTGCCGGTACGGGCGCCGCGCCGGACGCCCCGCAGCCCACGCTCGACCGCCTCGACGCCCTCGTCGAGAACACCCGGGCCGCCGGGCTGGACGTGACCACGGAGATCACCGGCGACCAACTCCCCCTCGCGCCCGGCGTGGAGCTGTCGGCGTACCGGATCATCCAGGAGGCGCTGAGCAACGCCCTGCGGCACGCGCCCGGTTCCGCGGTCCGCGTCGAACTCTGGCACTTCCCGCGCGGCCTCCAGGTCCGGGTCGTCAACTCGAGACCCGAGCGCCCCGCCCCGCCGTCCCCGGGCGCCGGGCACGGTCTGCTCGGCATGCGGGAGCGCGTCGCGATGCTCGGTGGCACCCTCGTGACCTCGGAGACGTCGTGCGGCGGCTTCGCGGTGGCGGCCTTCCTGCCCCGCAACGGCGCGGCTCCCGCAGGCGAAGGCCCGGAGGACGACATGCCGCCCCCCGGCTCCACCGACGACAACTCCACAGGCCTCCCAGGAGAAGAGACCCCATGACGAGCGCGAGCGGCACCATCCGCGTACTGATCGCAGACGACCAGCAGATGGTCCGCCAGGGCTTCACCGTGCTGCTCAACACCCAGCCCGACATCGAGGTGGTCGGCCAGGCGGTCGACGGCCTGGACGCGATCGTCAAAGTCGCCGAGCTCGCCCCGGACGTCGTCCTGATGGACATCCGCATGCCCGAGCTCGGCGGCATCGAGGCCACCCGCCGCATCACCGAGAAGACCCCCCACATCAAGGTCCTGGTCCTCACCACCTTCGACCTCGACGAGTACGTGTACGACGCCCTGCGCGCCGGCGCCTCCGGCTTCCTGCTCAAGGACGCGTCCGCCGACCAGCTCGCCGAGGCGGTACGGGTGGTAGCGGCGGGCGACGCCTTGCTCGCCCCCGGCATCACCCGCCGCCTCATCGCAGAGTTCTCCCGCCTCGACGCCACCCCCCGTGCCCCCCTCAAGCAGCGCGTGGGCGAACTGACCGAACGCGAGACGGAGGTCCTCGCACACATCGCCCAGGGCCTGTCGAACGCGGAGATCGCCGAACGCCTGGTCGTAGCCGAACAGACCGTGAAGACCCACGTAGGCCGCATCCTCGTAAAACTGGGCCTACGCGACCGCACCCAGGCAGCGGTCTTCGCCTACGAGTCGGGCCTGGTCCGCCCATCGGGCTACTGACCCACGCCCGACCACACACCGAGCCGTCGACGCCCCCGACCACGTGGCCTCGCACCAGCCCCCAGCCGGTACGGCCCGCAGTCGGCGATGGACGGCCCCACCCACCCCCAGCCGGTACGGCGACGCACCCGCGGTCGGCGACGCACCGAAGGGGCCGTGCCGGTACGTCCAGCCCGTCGCATACGTGGTTATGGCCAAGTTCATGCTGTGGCAGCAGGCAGTAATGCCCACCGGCGACGGGCTGGACGTACCGGCACGGCCCCGCCCCACCCACCGGCACGGCCCCGCCCCACCCACCGGCACCGTCGCGCCCCACCCACCGGCGGCAGGCGACACACCCACCCACCCACCGCCCTACGGACCCCGGCCATACCCGTAGTACCTGAGACGGATCCGCAAGGACCCTCCTCGCAGGTGACGACCGTGACCCCCGCGGCGGCCTACCGTTTTGAACGTGACCGAGACGACCCAGACCCAGACGCAGATGACACCGCCCGGCGGTGCCAAGCCACGCAGCCCGGAGTTCCGGCTGGCCGCGGACGCCCTGCGCGGGCTGCGGCAGGACCTGTTCCACAACGCCTTCGCCTACCGCCCGCTGCCGCGGATGCGGCTGGACGGCCCGCTCACCCGACGCCTGCCCGAAAAAATAAGGGAGTACGCGGCCTGGACCCCGCACGCCACGGTGGCGGCGGCCGGACTGATGGCGATGGCCGTGGCCTCCGTGGACGGCGACGCCGGCAGTGTCGGGACGCTGGTGTCCGGACTCCTCGCCCTGCTCCCGGTCCTGGCCACCCTGATCCGGCCGGTCGGTGCCTTCTGGTTCTCGCTCGCGGCGACACCGGTCGCCGCCGTGCTCGGCAGCGGCTGGAGCGACTGGCCGTGGCAGCCCGGCAGCTTCGCCGCCCATCTGGTGGTGCTGACGGTCGTGGCGCTGCGGACGAGGCCACGCACCGCCGCATGGATGTGGGTACTGACCGCGGTGTACGGGATGGTCGCCGAGACCTTCTTCGGCGCGGGGTACTACGACAGCAACACCGTGCCGCTGCTGTTCGTCTCCGCCCTCGCGCTTCTCGTCGTCACCGTCCTGCACATACGCCGAGAGGCGGAGCAGGAGGTCACCGCCCACCAGTCGGAGACGGCACAGGAGCGCTCCAAGCGCACGCTTCTCGAAGAGCGCACGACGATCGCCCGCGAGCTGCACGACGTGGTTGCCCACCACATGTCGGTGGTCGCCATCCAGGCGGAGGCCGCCCCCTACCGGGTGGAGAACCCGCCGCCGGAGCTGGAGCAGGCTTTCATCACGATCCGGGAGAACGCGGTGGCGGCGCTGACCGAGCTGCGCCGCGTGCTCGGTGTAGTCCGGGCCGAGGACTACGAGGCTCCGGACGCCCCGCAGCCCACCCTCGCCGACCTCGACGCGCTCCTCGCGAATGTGCGGGACGCGGGCCTGACCGTCGAGAAGGCGGTGACCGGCGCGGTGCGCGAACTGCCGCAGGGCGTCGAGCTGTCGGCGTACCGGATAGTCCAGGAGGCGCTCAGCAACACGCTGCGGCACGCGCCGGGTGCGGCGGCCCGTGTGGAGATCGGTTACGTCCTCGGCGGGCTCGGCCTGCGCATAGTCAACGGCCCCGCGCCGGCGACGAGCCTGACGAAGTCCACGCACGGCGCGGGGCACGGCATCACCGGGATGCGCGAGCGGGTCACGATGCTGGACGGCGAGATGACGGCGGGCGAGGCGGACGACGGGGGCTATGAGGTGACGGTGTTCCTGCCGGTGCCCGCGATGGAGGAGTCCGGATGACGGGCGGCACCAGCGGCACCATTCGCGTACTGATCGCCGACGACCAGGTGATGGTCCGCGAGGGTTTCTCCGTGCTGCTCGGCGCGATGCCGGACATCGAGGTGGTCGGCGAGGCGGTGAACGGCCGGGACGCGGTCGAGCGGGTCCGTGAGCTCGCACCGGACGTCGTGCTGATGGACATCCGGATGCCGGAGATGAACGGGATCGAGGCGACCCGGGAGATCGTCGCCGCGGACGGTGCCGCGAAGGTGCTGGTGCTGACCACGTTCGACCTCGACGAGTACGTGTACCAGGCGTTGCGCGCGGGAGCCTCCGGTTTCCTGCTCAAGGATGCCTCGGCGCGGCAGCTCGCCGATGGGGTGAGGGTGGTGGCAGCCGGGGAGGCGCTGCTCGCTCCCTCCGTCACCAAGCGGCTGATCACCGAGTTCTCCAAGCTCGCGGACGCGCCCCGGCTCTCGTCCACGGCGCACGGGGCGTACGGGGATCTGACCGAGCGGGAGACGGAGGTGCTGGTCCTCATCGCCCAGGGCCTGTCGAACGCGGAGATCGCGGGGCGTCTCGTCGTCGCCGAGTCCACGATCAAGACCCATGTGAGCCGCATCCTGGTGAAGCTGGGCCTGCGGGACCGAACCCAGGCGGCGGTGTTCGCCTACGAGGCACGGTTGGTCACGCCGCGGTGAGCAACGGGGCGAGGGCGGGGCAGGCGGCAGGGTACGGGGGTCCCTGCCACAGGCCTGGGGCGAGCCCCTCGTCGAGACGCCCCTGGTCCAGAGGCTGGTCCAGAGGCTGGTCCAGACGCCGCTGATCGAGACGCCCCTGTTCAGAGGGGGGTGCGTCGGGCTAGCGTCCGTTCATGGCAGCTTTGGAGACTCCGCAGGCCTTCGACCCGTGGGACCCGGCGTTCGTGGCGGACCCGTACCCGGCGTACGAGGAGCTGCGTGCGCGTGGCCGGGTGCACTACTACGAGCCCACGAAGCAGTGGCTGGTGCCGCATCACGCGGATGTGTCGGCGTTGCTGCGGGACCGACGCCTGGGCCGGACGTATCAGCACCGGTTCGCGCACGAGGACTTCGGGCGGACGGCGCCGCCGGCCGAGCACGAGCCGTTCCATGTGCTCAACGACCACGGGATGCTCGACCTGGAGCCCCCGGACCACACGCGCATCCGGCGGCTGGTGTCGAAGGCGTTCACGCCGCGTACGGTCGAGCAGCTGAAGCCGTATGTCGACCGGTTGGCGGGTGAGCTGGTCGCCGGTCTGGTGGAGGCCGGTGGCGGCGATCTGCTGACCGATGTGGCGGAGCCGCTGCCGGTGGCGGTGATCGCCGAGATGCTGGGCATCCCGGAGTCCGACCGGGCGCCGTTGCGGCCCTGGTCGGCGGACATCTGCGGGATGTACGAGCTGAAGCCGTCCGAGGAGACGGCGGCGAAGGCGGTCCGGGCGTCGGTCGAGTTCACGGAGTATCTGCGGGAGCTGATCGAGGCGCGTCGCAAGGAGCCGGGCGACGACCTGATCTCGGGCCTGATCGCGGCGCACGACGAGGGTGACCGCCTCACCGAGCAGGAGATGATCTCCACGTGTGTCCTGCTGTTGAACGCGGGGCACGAGGCGACGGTGAACGCCACGGTGAACGGGTGGTGGACGTTGTTCCGCCACCCCGAGCAGCTGGCCGCCCTGCGTGCGGACCACTCCCTGATCCCTACGGCGGTGGAGGAGCTGATGCGCTACGACACCCCGCTCCAGCTCTTCGAGCGGTGGGTTCTCGACGACATCGAGATCGACGGTACGACCGTCCCTCGTGGCGCGGAGATCGCCATGCTCTTCGGCTCGGCGAACCATGACCCGAAGGTCTTCGAGGCGCCGGAGCGGCTGGACCTCACCCGCGCCGACAACCCGCACATCTCCTTCAGCGCGGGCATCCACTACTGCATCGGCGCACCGCTGGCCCGTATCGAACTGGCGGCGTCCATGGCCGCGTTGCTGGAGCGGGCCCCGACGCTGTCCCTGGCAGCCGAGCCGGCCCGCAAGCCGAACTTCGTGATCCGCGGCCTGGAGGGTTTGCGGGTGGAGGTCTGACGGTTGTGTGTCGGGATTGCGCAGTTCCCCGCGCCCCTTAAGGGGCGCGGGGAACTGCGCGAGCAACCCCCACCCACCCGCACCCGACACACAACCGAACGGGGTCTGGGGCAGAGCCCCAGAAGGATGGGACGGGTAGGGGCGGCGGGGGCGAAGAAACCGCAGGTCGCTCTCACGTGGTCATGTCCCGTCGGCGCAGTCCCACCAACCCCCCAGCGACCAGCAGACCCGCAAGCCCCGTCAGGACGAGGACCGGCGTCCACGCCATGGCACCGCCCGGCAGCTTGGGGAGGTGGCCGAAGGGGGAGAGGTCCAGGACGGTTTGGGGGACGTTGAGGGCGGGGCCGATCCAGCCGAGCAGGAGGGCGAGGCCGGCCACGCCCCAGGCGCCGGGGGCCAGGCGGGGCGAGAGGCCGTAGAGCAGGACCGCAAGGCTGCCCAGAGTCCAGATCGCCGGGACCTGGACGAGGCAGGCGCCGAGGATGGGGCCCAGGTCGGCGCCGTAGCCGAGGCCGAGTCCGAGGCCGCCGAGCAGCATGATGAGGACGGCGCCGCCGAAAGCGATGGCCAGATGGCCGGAGGCCCAGCGCAGTCGGCCCACCGCGTTCGCCAGGACCGGCTCGGCCCGCTGCGAGGTCTCCTCGCCGTGCAGCCGCAGGACGGAGGCCACCACGAACAGCGCGGCGACCATGCCCAGCATCCCCACCATCGTGGCGAGGAACGCGTCCGTGATCCCGGCCTGCCCGCCCATCCGTTCGATGATCTCGCGGGTCTTGCGGTTGTTCCCGACGAGGTCCGAGGCCCCCTTCGTCATCCCGCCGAACGCGGCCCCGGCGGCGAGGAACCCGAGGCTCCAGCCCAGCACGGCGCCCCGCTGCAGGCGCCAGGCCAGCGCCCCCGCCGTACCGAGCCGTCCCGTGGCGGGACCGGGCCGCGTCGGCAGGAAACTCATACCGACATCGCGGCGCCCGGCGAGCTCGTAGGCGACCGCGCCCTGGATCGCGACCGCCGCCGCGAACAGCGGCAGTACCCACCAGCGTTCGTCCGCGAAGGACCTGATCTCCTCCAGCCAGCCCACCGGGGAGATCCAGGTCAGCGGCGACGATCCGTCGTCCGTCGCCGAGTCGCCCGCCGCCTTCAGCACGAAGGCCGCACCGAGCAGCCCGCCCGTCAGCCCCTTCGCGAGCCGCGCGCTCTCCGTGAACTGGGCGACGATCGCCGCCATCGTGGCGAAGACCATGCCGACTCCGCCGACGGCGAGCCCCAACGCCAGTGCTCCGGCGCCGCCCTGCCCCGCGAGCCCGCCCGCGATGAGCAGCGAGAGGACGCCGTTCGCGACGAACGCCGCCAGCAGCGCGGCGGTCAGCGGGGCCCGGCGTCCGACCATCGCCGACGAGATGAGTTCCTGCCGCCCGCTCTCCTCCTCGTCCCGGGTGTGCCGTACGACGATGAGCAGGCTCATGATCCCGGCGAACACCCCGGCGTAGCCGCCGATGCGCCAGGCGGTGAGTCCGCCGAGCGAGTCGCTGAACACCGGCCCGTACGTGGCGCGCAGGGAGCTGTTGGTGAGCATCTGGCGGGCGACGTCGGCGCGTTCGGCCGGGGTGCTGTAGACGGTCTTCAGCGAGTTCGGCATGGAGAGCACCAGCAGGCCGGTCACACCGGCCCAGAGCGGCATCATCACGCGGTCGCGGCGCAGCGCGAACCTCAGGAGCGCGCCCGTTCTGGCCAGTTGACGAGATCCGCCGGCCCGCACCGCGAAGGCCGAGGCAGTCTTGGCAGTTGTGCCATCCGTGCCATCCGTGGCATCCGTGGCGGTCATCGCGCTGTCGCCCCTTCGGAAGCAGCCAGGGCATCTTCCTGGTAGTGCCTCAGGAACAGCTCCTCCAGCGTCGGCGGGGTCGACGTCAGCGACCGTACGCCGGAGTCCGTGAGCGAACGCAGTACGGCGTTCAGTTTGTCCGTGTCGACCTGCAACCGCACACGCCTGCCCTGTACGTCGATGTCGTGCACCCCGGGCAGTGACGCCAACCCGTTGGGTGCGCCCACGAGTTCGGCGGTGACGCTCGTACGGGTCAGGTGGCGCAGTTCGGTCAGCGTGCCGCTCTCGACGGTCCGGCCCTTGCGGATGATGCTGACCCGGTCGCAGAGCTCCTCCACCTCGCTGAGGATGTGCGAGGACAGCAGGATGGTGCGGCCCCGGTCGCGTTCCTCCTCGACGCAGCGCTGGAAGACCTCCTCCATCAGCGGGTCGAGGCCCGAGGTCGGCTCGTCGAGGATCAGCAGGTCGACGTCCGAGGCGAAGGCGGCGACGAGGGCGACCTTCTGGCGGTTGCCCTTGGAGTACGCGCGCCCCTTCTTGGCGGGGTCCAGCTCGAACCGTTCGATCAGGTCGGCCCGCCGCGCCTTGTCGAGGCCGCCGCGCAGCCGGCCGTACAGGTCGATGACCTCGCCGCCGGAGAGGTTCCGCCACAGGGTCACGTCACCGGGGACGTAGGCGACCCGGCGGTGCAGTTCCACCGCGTCCGCCCAGGGGTCCCTGCCCAGCAGCTGCGCCGCGCCCGAGTCGGCGCGCAGCAGGCCGAGCAGGACACGGATGGTGGTGGACTTCCCGGCGCCGTTCGGGCCGAGGAAGCCGTGCACCTCACCGGTCTCGACGTCCAGGTCGAGGCCGTCCAGCGCGTGTGTCCTGCCGAACGACTTGTGCAGTCCCGAGACCGTGATCGCCTTCGTCATGGTTCAGAACGTACGCTACGTTCACAAATTTGTGAAGTTAAGGAAGCGTGTGAACCATGGATACACTGGGTGGCGGCGCGTGAGCAGGGCGAATGAGCAGGGGAGATGATCCGGGGAGATGGCCGAGCCCAAGGAGCTCAAGGAGCTCAGGGAGCCCGAGGAGCCCAAGGAGCCCGAGGCGGCGGAGCGGGACGCCGAAGCGGTCTCCAAGTTCGTCGAGAGCTTCGCGGCGCAGCTCGTCGAGGCCGGGATGCAGCGGATGCCGGCCCGTGTCTTCGCGGCGCTGCTCGCCTCCGACACCGGCACGATGACCTCCGCCGAGCTGGGCGAACAGTTGCGGATCAGCCCCGCCGCGGTCTCCGGCGCCGTGCGCTACCTCGCCCAGCAGCACATGGTCTCGCGGGAGCGCGAGCCCGGGTCCCGCCGTGAGCGCTACCGCGTCCACAGCAACCAGTGGTACGAGGCGCTCACCAACCGTGAGGCGGTTTTGAAGCGGTGGGAGTACGCGTTGCGGGACGGGGTGGACAGTCTTGGGCGGGGGACGCCTGCGGGGCGGCGGCTTGCGGAGACGCTGGCGTTCTTCGAGTTCATCGACGGGGAGATCGCGCAGATGATGGAGCGGTGGCGGGTTCATCGGGAGCAGCACTTCGGCGCGGGGTGAGTGCCCGCGCCGAAGGGGTGCCGGAGAGATGCCCACAGGGTGCCGAAGGGGTGGGGTGGTGACGGGGATTCGGGGGCTGCGGACCGTATGTGGCTGGTCGCGCCCACGCGGTGGAGCCGCAAAATGTCACAGCCCCGCGCCCCTGAAGGGCGCTCCTACCTCTCCTTGGTTTCTTCGAGCACCGTCCTGCCCAGCAGCGCGTACCGTTCCGGAGCCCGGCGCTTCAGGTAGGTCGCGTAGGCCAGGCCGCCCACCGCTATGAGGGCGACGATCCACGGGGTGGACTTGAGGATGAGGGAGCCGGACTCCGTTCCCGCCGCGGCGCCCATGTTGGATACCAGCAGGGCCACTACGCCGAGCATCGCGAGGCCGCCGAGGAGGGGGGCGGTGAAGGTCTTGAACCAGTGCTTGCTCTCGGGGTGGTGGGAGCGGAAGTAGGCGAGGACCGCGAAGGAGCAGACGGCCTGGACGATCAGGATGGCCATGGTGCCGAGGATGGCGAGCAGGACGTAGGTGCCGGTGTACGGGTCCTTGCCGGCGGCCCAGAACGCGCCGATCAGGATCGCGCTGACGACCGTCTGGACCAGGCCCGCGATGTGCGGCGAGCCGTGCCGGGGGTGGGTGCGGCCGATGGTCCGCTGGAGGGAGGGCAGGACACCCTCGCGGCCCAGGGCGTACATGTAGCGGGCGGCGCAGTTGTGGAAGGCCATGCCGCAGGCCAGTGAGCCGGTGATCATCAGCCACTGCATGACGTCGACGGCCCAGTGGCCGACGTAGTGCTCGGTGGGGTTGAAGAAGAGCGCGAGGGGGTTCGCGGAGGAGGCGGCCGTCAGGGCCTCGCTCTCGCCGTTGCCCGTGATGGCCATCCAGGACACGAAGACGTAGAAGACGCCGACGCCCAGGACGGAGATCATCGTCGCCTTGGGGATGATCTTCTTCGGGTCGCGGGACTCCTCGCCGTACATCGCCGTCGACTCGAAGCCGACCCACGACCAGAAGGCGAAGAAGAGACCGAGTCCGGCGCTGGTGCCCTTGAAGGCGTTGACCGGGTTGACCGGGCCGAAGGTGAAGCCGTGCGGGCCGCCGCCGTGCAGGGCGACGGAGATCGCCATCGCGGCGAGGATCGTCACCTCGGTGCCCAGCAGCACGACCAGCAGCTTTTCGGCCACGGAGACGCCGAACCAGGTCCCGGTCGCGTTGATGGCCAGCATCAGGATCGCGAAGGCCCACCACGGCACGTCAAGTCCCGTCTGGTCCTTGAGGGTTCCGGTGGCGAAGGTGGAGAAGATGCCGATCAGGGCCGGCTCGAAGACGACGTACGCGAAGGTGGCCAGCAGGCCCGAGGCGAGTCCGACGGTGCGGCCGAGACCGTACGAGATGAAGCCGTAGAAGGCGCCGGTGGAGGTGATGTGCTTTGCCATCGAAGTGAAGCCGACGGAAAAGATCGCCAGGACGACCATTGCGACGAGGTAGCTCGCCGGGGCGCCGATGCCGTTGCCGGCGGAGACCATGAAGGGCACGTTGCCGGTCATGGCGGTGATCGGCGCGGCGGTGGCGACGGCCATGAAGACCACGCCGAGGAGGCCGATCGCGTTCGGCTTCAGCCGGTGAACTGTCCCTCCGGGCGCGGAATCCGTGTCCGCTGCCTCGGGGGCCACGCCCTCTTGTACTGCCATCGGGTGGCCCCTTTCCTCATGCACTCAGTCGCTGATCGCTCGGTGATCGGTGGTGTTCGATGAGCCGGAATCCTGCTGGGCAAATGAGTCGTCTTACCGGCAGCCGCGTTAAATGTTTGTCAACCAGACCTTTAGAGCGGTGCGGGAGCGAACGTCTGCGTTAACTCTCCGGCCGGGTGTGGACCCGGCCCCGTGCCCCTTCGTACGGTCGCCGTCATGAGCACCTACTCCGCCACCCTCGGCGGCCGGAAATACACCTTCGCCGGCCTCGCGTCGCTGCTCGCCGCCGCGAGCCCCGAGCGCTCCGGCGACCGGCTCGCCGGCCTCGCCGCCGAGTCCGCGCAGGCGCGGGTGGCGGCGCGGTGGGCGCTGGCCGAGGTGCCGCTCGCGCGGTTTCTCGCCGAGCCGGTGATTCCGTACGAGGACGACGACGTGACCCGGCTGATCGTGGACAGCCATGACCCGGTGGCCTTCGCACCCGTGTCCGCGCTCACCGTCGGCGACTTCCGGGAGTGGCTGCTGTCCGAGGCGGCGGACGCGGCGGCGCTCGCCGCGCTGGCCCCCGGGCTGACGCCCGAGATGGTGGCCGCCGTCTCCAAGCTCATGGGCAACGCGGACCTGGTGGCGGTCGCCCGCAAGGTGCGGGTGGTCACCGCCTTCCGCTCCACGATCGGCCTGCCCGGCCGGCTGGCCACCCGCCTCCAGCCCAACCACCCCACCGACGACCCGGCGGGCGTCGCGGCGGCCCTGCTCGACGGACTCCTCCTCGGCTCCGGCGACGCGGTGATCGGCATCAACCCGGCGACGGACAGTCCGAAGGCGGTACGGGACCTGCTGGAGCTGCTGGACGGAGTGATCGACCGCTACTCCATCCCCACCCAGTCCTGCGTCCTGTGCCACGTCACCACCAGCATCGACCTGATGGAACGCGGCGCCCCCGTCGACCTCGTCTTCCAGTCCATCGCCGGTACGCAGGCCGCGAACGCGTCCTTCGGCGTCACCCTGGGGCTGCTCGACGAGGCGTACGAGGCCGCCAAGGGGCTCGGGCGGGGGACGGTCGGGCAGAACGCCCTCTACTTCGAGACCGGCCAGGGCAGCGCGCTGTCCGCCGACGCGCACCACGGGGTGGACCAGCAGACGGTGGAGGCGCGGGCGTACGCGGTGGCCCGGCGCTACGACCCGCTGCTGGTGAACACCGTCGTGGGCTTCATCGGCCCGGAGTACCTGTACGACGGCCGCCAGATCCTCCGGGCGGCCCTGGAGGACCACTTCTGCGGCAAGCTGCTCGGCCTCCCGATGGGCCTGGACATTTGCTACACCAACCACGCCGACGCGGACGACGACGACATCGCCACGATGCTCACCATGCTGGGCGTGGCAGGCGCGTCCTTCGTGATCTGCACGCCGGGCGGCGACGACATCATGCTCAACTACCAATCCGCCTCGTACCACGACGCGTTGTACCTGCGCGAGGTCCTCGGGCTGCGCCCGGCACCGGAGTTCGAGGCATGGCTGGACGGAATCGGGCTGCTGGACGGCGGTGGCGCCATCAGGGATGTGTCCGGTACGGCGCACCCCTTGATGACGATCGGCAAGGAGATAGCGGCATGACGGACGACCGCCAACTGGGCCAACTGGCAACACTCGTACGGGCCTTGGTGGCACCGCCCGAATCCGACGCCGCTCTCTGGGCGTCGCTGCGCCGCCACACCCAGGCCCGGATCGGACTCGGCCGTGCGGGGTCCGCGCTGCCCACCCGGCACCGGCTCGAACTGCAGGCCGCGCATGCGGCGGCGCGGGACGCGGTGCATTCGCCGTTCGAGCCGGACGTGGTGGCGGCCGCGCTGACGGGCGTTCCGACGATACGGGTGCGCAGTGCCGCCCCCGATCGGCTCACGTACCTTCAGCGCCCCGACCTGGGGCGGCGGCTGGACGACATCGACCGCGCACATCTGCCGCGCGACGACTGGGACCTGGTGTTCGTGGTCGCCGACGGGTTGTCCAGCCGGGCCGTCCATGAGCATGCCGCGCCGGTGATCCGGGAGACGACGGCGCTGCTGCCCGCCGAGTGGCGAATCGCGCCGGTGGTGCTTGCCGAGCAGGCCAGGGTGGCGCTCGGGGACGACATCGCGCAGGCGCTCGGGGCCTCGATGGTGGTCGTCCTCATCGGCGAGCGCCCCGGTATGTCGGCGGCCGACTCGCTGGGTGCCTACCTGACCCACACCCCCCGCCCCGGCCACACCACCGACGCCGACCGCAACTGTCTCTCCAACATCCGGCCACCGCTGGGGCTGGCCCATGCCGCGGCTGCCGCCAAGCTGGTGGCGTTGATGCGGGGGGCGCGGGAGCTGGGTTGCACGGGGGTTGCCTTGAAGGACGAGTCGGACACGGCGCTGTCGGTGGGGTGACGCCGTCGGTTTGGCTGTGTCTCGGCTGCGGGCCGGTGGGGGCTGGTCGCGCAGTTCCCCGCGCCCCTAAAAGCCAAAAGCCAAAAGCCAAAAGCCAAAAGCTAAGAGCCCTCCGCCTCGGCGGTGGTGAGTTGGTGGCGCATGTCGCTGGCGGTCTTGCGTATCGACTCGCGGAGCGACGGTGAGAAGTCGGGCCGGGTTTCGGCCCTGGTGGCGGCGGCTTCGGCCGACTCGGTCCAGGAGCGCAGGACTTCGAGGGGGCGCTGGTGGCCGCAGTCCAGTTCGGCGCCCGACTGGTCATAGACGACGGCCTCGTAGCCGACGTTCACCCAGACGCTGATGCCCTGGTCGTGGAAGGCCACGTCGAACGGCACGTCGTCCGCGGGCACGGGCTCCGAGTCACCGGCCACGACCGTGAACTGCTCGCCCGGCTTCATCCAACGGTCCTCACCGAGCGGCTCGATCCAGAGCGCGAGTATCTCGTCGGTGTCGTTGCTCAGTCTCACCTTGGCCATCCCAGCACCCTAACCAGGCGCCCTTAAGGGGCGCGGGGAACTGCGCGACCAGCCCCCACCGCCCCGCAGACGCATTCAGGGGCGCGGGGAACGGCGCAATCTTTCAGGGGGGTCTGGGGGCGCAGCCCCCAGGAACGGGATGGGACGGGTAGGGGCGGCGGGGGCGAAAACCCCCTACGCGCGCCCCGGCGGCAAGGTAAGCCCCCACGCCCCCTCCCGCACCACCCACGTCCGAGTCCGCACAGGCCCCCCGACCACAGAGTCCGCCCGATACCGAAAGTCGGCCCCGGACACCGTCACCCGCCGCCCCACGACCCGGAGGGGCGACCCCTCGACCCCCACCGACGCGGGCCGGATCTCCACCTCCGCACCCCCCGACACCCCGGGTGTCACCCACACCGTCTCCACAGGCTGGTCAAGATCCACCACCAGCACCCCGTCCACCTCGATCCGCAACCGCGCGGGCCCGGGCCCAGGCACGGCAGCCAGCCGCGAAGGCCGCGCGGCGAGGGTGCGGACCAGGGACTGGCAGGTGCGCAGCCAGGGGTGCGACGCGGCCTCCGAGGGGACCTCCGAGGGGACCGGGGACAGCACCGACGGGATCCGGAGCGCGCCCAGCACCACCCCGTCGCTGTCGTCCACGAGCAGGTCCAGCCGCCGCTCGACCCCGTCGAGAACGGCCCGCGCGGCGGCCACGGCCCCGGTCGGCACCCCCAGCGACCGGGCCAGCGACAGCACACCCCCCACCGGCACCAGCGACAGCGCACACGCGGTGAGCTCCCGTTGCCGGTGCAAAAGGGACACAGTTCGCAACAGGGCCCGGTCGTCGCCGATCACGACCGGTCGCCGGGACCCCCGTCGGGCCAATGCCCGAGCGAATTCCTCGGGCCCCTCCGGCAGGCACACTTTTGTCGCCGCACCCGCGCTGAGCACGTCTTTCGCGATCCGTACAGACTCGCCGTCCGTCCGACGGGCGACCGGGTCGATGACCACCAAGAGCTGGTCGGAAGCCGCCACCTCGGTCATGCCTCGCTTCCTCGGGTACCATCTTGCTGCAAGAGCCCCTTGCGCTATTGCGCCAGGGGCTTCGTCTATTCCGGGGCATCCGGTCCGACGGTCGCGGCCAAAGGAGGTCGCCGGCGTACGCAGCCGTATCGAAAACCAGCCGCGTACGTCCCCGACCTTGGACATGCCCCGCCCGGAAGGGGTGTACGCCTGTGCCCGCACTTGTGCTGCTCGGTGCTCAGTGGGGTGACGAAGGCAAGGGAAAGGCCACCGACCTGCTCGGTGGATCTGTGGACTATGTGGTGCGCTACCAGGGCGGCAACAACGCCGGCCATACGGTAGTCGTGGGCGATCAGAAGTATGCCCTCCACCTCCTCCCTTCCGGAATCCTCACGCCGGAGTGCACTCCGGTGATCGGAAACGGAGTCGTCGTCGACCCGTCGGTCCTGTTCTCCGAGCTGAACGGACTGAACGAGCGCGGCGTCGACACGTCCAAGCTCCTGATCAGCGGAAACGCCCACCTCATCACGTCGTACAACGTGACCGTGGACAAGGTGACGGAACGCTTCCTCGGGAAGCGGAAGATCGGCACGACGGGGCGTGGCATCGGCCCCACCTACGCGGACAAGATCAACCGCGTCGGCATCCGCATCCAGGACCTGTACGACGAGTCGATCCTGACGCAGAAGGTCGAAGCGGCTCTTGAGGTCAAGAACCAGCTGCTCACCAAGCTCTACAACCGCCGCGCCATCGAGGCCGGCCAGGTCGTCGAGGAGCTGCTGAGCTACGCGGACCGGCTCAAGCCGTACGTCGCGGACACCGTCCTGGTCCTCAACCAGGCGCTGGAGCAGGACAAGGTCGTGCTCTTCGAGGGCGGCCAGGGCACGCTCCTGGACATCGACCACGGTACGTATCCGTTCGTGACGTCCAGCAACCCCACCGCGGGTGGGGCGTGCACGGGTGCGGGTGTCGGCCCGACGAAGATCAGCCGGGTCATCGGCATCCTCAAGGCGTACACGACCCGTGTCGGCTCGGGCCCGTTCCCGACCGAGCTCTTCGACGAGGACGGCGACGCGCTGCGCCGCATCGGCGGCGAGCGGGGTGTCACGACCGGCCGTGACCGCCGCTGCGGCTGGTTCGACGCGGTCATCGCCCGCTACGCGACGCGTGTGAACGGTCTGACCGACTTCTTCCTCACCAAGCTGGACGTCCTGACCGGCTGGGAGGAGATCCCGGTCTGCGTGGCGTACGAGATCGACGGCAAGCGCGTCGAGGAGCTCCCGTACTCGCAGACCGACTTCCACCACGCGAAGCCGATCTACGAGACCCTCCCGGGCTGGTCGGAGGACATCACGAAGGCCAAGACCTTCGAGGACCTCCCGAAGAACGCCCAGGCGTACGTCAAGGCGCTGGAGGACATGTCCGGTGCGCCGATCTCCGCGATCGGTGTCGGGCCGGGCCGCGACGAGACGATCGAGATCAACTCGTTCATCTAGTCGGTTCAGCTGAAGCGAGGCCGTCGTCCCAAGCCGGGGCGGCGGCCTCTGCGCTGGGGCGTCGTCGTCCGGTGGTCAGTCGGCGCGTACGACGTCGATGGTTTTGCCGTTGTCCCAGTTCGTCAGGCGGAGCTTGTCCTTGCCGGTGATGGTGAACATGTGGGACGGACCGGGGGCGCAACTGTCGGAGAGGTCGGGGCCGAGGAGAAGGGCGTCGGTGGCTGAGACGAGGGTCGAGTGATATGCGCAGGGGGCGCCGTTGTCGCTGTTGGTCTGGGTCGTCGTGGCCACCTCGCTGCCGAAGGCGCCCTGCTTGATGGTGATGCGGTCGGCGGCTTCGGCCGCGTCGGAGGGATGGGCGAGCTTCCAGGTGCCGAGGTAGGCAGCGGACACCGGCCGCTTGTCGGTCAGAGCCCGGGTGAGGTCGCCGCTGAGATCTGCCGCCGTCCAGTGCAGATCGCCCCCCTTGGGGGTCAGGTGCTGCGCCGCAGCCATGACGCAGTGCTGGGAGGAGTCGGCGGGGAGACTGGCGGTGATCTTTCCGGGGTTGAGGACGAGTTCGTCGGCACTCTTCGAGGCCAGACCGGCCTCGCCCTTGCACAGCAAGTCCGGGGTGACAGAGAGGAAGGTAGAGCCCTTGTCACCCGGCTTGGCGCCGCCGAGGATCACTATCCGGACGAAAATCTTGGCGTCCTCGCCGTTCTTCGTGAGCTCGCCCTCCCAGGCCCCGGCGAACGGGTCCGCGCCGCTGCCTGAACTGCTGCTGCCCGCGCTGCTTCCGCCGCCCTTGTTGTCGTTGTCGCCGCCCCCGCCGGGCAACTGGGAGAGAACGACGATCGCCGCGACGATCGCAGCCGCGGCGGCGACGACGATGAGCCGGGTCCTGCGTCGGCGGGGTCGCGCGGCCGGTTCGACCGGTACGGGCGGCCCAGGGTCCACCGGCACCTCGCCGGGCGCCACCCCGAAGTCCCGGGTCACCGCATCCGCGGTCGGAGGTGGAGGTGTCGCGACCTCCGTCGGAGATGCCGCCGCCTCCGTAGGAGGCCCGTCCGCGTCCAGCAGCTCCGCCGCCCGTCGCCCCAGCCCCGCCAGCAACGCCCCCGGCAGCCAGGGCTCGTTCCCGGCACCGCCCTCCGTGCGGGCCGCGACCTCGGCCGGGGTGGGCCGCAGGGACGGATCCTTCCGCAGACAGTCCCGTACGAGCGTGCCGATGCCCGGCGGCAAGCCGGCCAGGTCAGGTTCCTCCTCCGCGACGCGGAACAGCAGGGCGTGCAGGCCGCTGATCGCCGTGCCGAACGGCGGTCGGCCCGTCGCCGCGAAGGCGAGCACCGAGCCGAGGCAGAAGACGTCCGAGGCCGGGGAGGTGCGCAGGCCGCGTACCTGCTCGGGCGACATGAAACCCGGCGAGCCGATCATCATGCCGGTACGGGTCCTGAAGTCGTCCAGGACGGTGTCCAGGGCCCGGGCGATCCCGAAGTCGATGACGCGGGGCGCGTCGACGGTCAGGAGGATGTTGGACGGCTTGAGGTCACGGTGGATGAGGCCCGCGGCGTGGATCGCCTGGAGGGAGACGGCGAGCCGGTTCGCCAGGACGCGGACGGAGGCCAGGGGCAGCGGCCCGTACTCCTTGTCCACGACCGTCTGGAGGGAGGGCCCGGGAATGTACCCGGTGGCCACCCAGGGCGTTGCCGCCTCCGTGTCCGCGTCCAGTACGGGCGCGGTCCACGCCCCGCCGACGCGGCGCGCGGCCGCCACCTCGTGTGCGAACCGCCGCCGGAATTCCGGCTCCTGGGCCAGTTCGGTCCGGACGAGCTTGACGGCCACGGTCCGCCCGCCTTCGGAACGGGCGAGGTAGACCCGGCCCATTCCGCCCGCGCCGAGCCTGCCGATCAGACGGTACGGGCCTATACGGGGCGGATCCTCGGGGCCAAGGGGGTCCATGCCGCTCTCCTGCCAACCGCTGGATGAGACCAGGTGATTCGTCGGAGCCCGGATCCTCACTCAGATCCTCTGCGCGGATCTTTGCACAGCAATAGGGGAGTTGGGGCACTTTGACCCGATCCTCCATGAGGATCCCCTGAGGATGAAGGGAGGATGAAGGGAGGACGCGGGGGGAATGCCGGGAGGATGCGGAGCGGCGGCAGGCAATTTCCGTTACTTGACCGGGAGATGGGGTGTTCCTGGTTTCGGAAGGGGTACGTCCGCGACCACGATCTACGCGTGTAGTCCCCACAGGCCCCCGCACGGCTCGCACGGCCCGTTCCCCTGCCCCCGCCACCCCACTCCCAGGAGCCCCGTATGCCCGTCAACCCCCTGAACCGCCGGGAGTTCGTGAAGAAGTCGGCCGTCACCGGTGCGGCCGTGGCCGTCGCGGGGACCGCTGCCGCGACGCCCGCCCAGGCGGCTTCTGGCACGAAGCCCCAAAAGGCGCCCAAGACCTGGTCGTTCTCCATCCTCGGCACCACCGACCTGCACAGCCACGTCTTCGACTGGGACTACTACAAGGACGCCGCCTACAGCGACAGCAAGGGCAACAAGACCGGCGTCGCCCGCGTCGCCACCCTCATCAAGCAGCAGCGCGCCGCCAAGGGTGAGGACCATGTCCTGCTCGTCGACGCGGGCGACATCATCCAGGGCACCTCGCTGGCGTACTACTACGCGCGCGTCGACTCGATCACCGGCACCAACGGGCCGAAGCACCCGATGGCCGTCGCCATGAACGCCCTGAAGTACGACGCCGCCGCGCTCGGCAACCACGAGTTCAACTACGGCATCGACCTGCTGCGCAAGTTCGAGAAGCAGTGCCACTTCCCGCTGCTGGGCGCCAACGCCCTCGACGCGAAGACGCTCAAGCCCGCCTTCCAGCCGTTCACCGTGAAGTGCATTCGCGTTCCCGGCGCCCCCGACATCAAGGTCGGCATCCTGGGGCTCACGAACCCCGGAATCGCCCTGTGGGACAAGGACAACGTCGCGGGCAAGATGGCCTTCACCGGCCTCGTCGAGCAGGCGAAGAAGTACGTGCCCCGCATGCGCGCCCTCGGCTGCGACGTCGTCTTCCTCACCGACCACTCTGGCCTGGACGGCAGTTCGTCGTACGGCACCGAACTCCCGTACGTCGAGAACGCGTCGAACCTCGTGGCCGAGCAGGTCCCGGGCATCGACGCGATCCTCGTCGGCCACACGCACACCGAGGTCTCGTCGTACACGGTCACCAACACCGAGACCGGCAAGGACGTCGTCCTCTCCGAGCCGTACTGCTGGGGCATGCGCCTGACCGTCTTCGACTTCGAGCTCGAACTCGTCCACGGCCAGTGGAAGGTCACCAGCACCAAGGCGCAGACCCTCAACTCCAACACGGTCGAGGAGGACGCCGAGATCACCGCCCTCCTCAAGGCCGACCACGACCTGGTGGTGAAGTACGTCAACACGGCCGTCGGCACCTGTACCGAGGACCTGTCGGCGGCCGAGGCGTGCTGGAAGGACACCGCCGCCATGGACTTCATCCACCAGGTCCAGATGGAGTCGGTCAAGTCGGGCCTGTCGACGGCGGACGCCGCGCTCCCGCTGATCTCGGTCGCCGCGTGCTTCAGCCGTACGGCCGACATCCCCAAGGGCGACGTCACCATCCGTGACGTCGCCGGTCTCTACATCTACGACAACACCCTGTACGGCAAGAAGCTCACCGGCGCCCAGCTCAAGGACTACCTGGAGTACGCGGCGAAGTACTACCACCAGGTGCCGAGCGGCACGGCCGTCGACACCGCCACGGTGACGAACGCCAACAGCTTCTGGGACTACATGTACGACATGGCCGCGGGAGTGTCGTACGAGATCGACATCGCGCAGGCCGAGGGTTCCAGGATCAAGAACCTCACCTACAACGGCACCGCGGTCGCCGACGACCAGGTCTTCGTCGTCGCCGTCAACAACTACCGCGCCAACGGCGGCTCCGGCTACCCGCACATCGCCGCCGCCGACATCGCCTACAGCTCCACCAACGAGGTCCGGCAGCTGATGATCGACTACTTCACCGCCAAGGTCACCCTGAACCCGGCCGACTTCGCGGTCAGCAACTGGAAGCTGACGCAGGACGGGACGCCGGTGTTCTGACCCGCGCGCACTGTCGCCGCAGAGACGCCACCGCGGCCGACGTCCTCCCTCCGGAGGGTGTCGGCCGCGGTGGCGTCTTTGCGTCAGGAGGCCCCAACCCGCCCGATTTTACTTGCAGTTGACCATCGGGCCGTGCCTATGGTGATCACACGCCCGGCGGCCACCAGACGTTGCACGACTTCTCGAACGACTCTCCTCTCGACCGATTTGTCGACCGAGTACGAGTACCTCCGCAACGGAACAGGAGCCCCCGTGGCCGACGAGATGGTGCGCAAGGCACAGCAGTTCATCAACGGCGCCTACGAAGGCAAGCTGGGTATCGACCGTATCCCCGAGACCGGGGTCACCGGGTGGACGACGATGTTCGGCCTCACCCGTGCCCTCCAGTACGAGCTGGGCATCACGACGCTCTCGGACACCTTCGGCCCGACCACGCTGTCCACGCTGGCGTCGAAGTACCCGAGCCTCAGCAGTGCCACGGTCCCGTCCGAGAACTTCGCCCGGATCATCCAGTCAGGCCTGTACTGCAAGGGCTACGACGGCGGCGACATCGACGGGACGTACAACTCCCGCGTCCAGTCGTCGATGGCCCAGCTGAAGCAGAACATGGGGGTGGACTTCACCTACCCCGGCGGCGACCTGGTGCCGAAGGTGTTCAAGGGTCTGCTGAACATGGACGCCTACGTCACCGTCAACAGCGGCTCGGACAGCATCCGGGCCGTGCAGAGATGGCTGAACGGGCAGTACGTGGGCCGCAAGGACTTCTTCATCATCCCGGCCGACGGTCACCACTCGCGTGACGTCGCGAAGTCCATGCTGTTCGCCGTCCAGTACGAGCTCGGCATGGCCGACGGCACGGCCA
Organism: Streptomyces sp. NBC_00775; assembly: GCF_036347135.1. NCBI lineage: Bacteria > Bacillati > Actinomycetota > Actinomycetes > Kitasatosporales > Streptomycetaceae > Streptomyces > Streptomyces sp. NBC_00775. The sequence continues at coordinate 5,048,791 of NZ_CP108938.1, read as the reverse complement.
ACGGCGTCTTCGGCCCGGGCACCCAGAGCGGGCTGAAGAGCCACACCGTCGCGTCCGGCGACTCGGGCCCGTGGGTGCAGCTGTTCTCCGCCGGCATGGTCCTCAACCAGCGGCCCGTCGGCTTCACTTCCAGTTTCACCAGCTCCCTCGCCTCGGCCGTCTCCGACTTCCAGTCGTTCGCGAAGCTCCCCGTCACCGGCAAGGGGGACTTCTCGACCTGGGCCTCCCTCCTCGTCTCCTACGGCGACCAGGCGCGCAAGGGCGAGGCCTGCGACGGCGTCACGCGGATCACACCGGCCCGGGCCGCCGCGCTGAAGGCCGAGGGCATCACGTACATCGGGCGGTACCTGACCAACCCGAGTACGACCTCCCTGCCGGAGAAGGCGATCCAGGCGGGCGAGCTGCAGACCATCGCCGACGCGGGCCTGCGCTGCTACCCGATCTACCAGACCTTCGGCCGGGACGCCTCGGACTTCAGCTACATCGCGGGCCGTACCGCCGGGCAGGCCGCGGTCAACGCCGCCCTGGACCACGGCTTCAAGTCCGGCACCAGGATCTTCTTCGCCGTCGACTTCGACGCCCTGGACGGGGATGTCACCTCCAACGTCCTGCCTCACTTCAAGGGCATCGAGGACGCGATAGCCGACGACGGGAACCGGTACGCGATAGGCGTCTACGGTCCGCGCAACGTGTGCACCCGCGTCGGCGAAGCCGGCCACGCGTCCGCCTCGTTCGTCTCCGACATGTCCTCCGGCTTCTCCGGGAACTTCGGCTACCCGCTGCCCACGAACTGGGCCTACGACCAGATCGTCACCCGCACTGTCGGCACCGGCGCCGGTGCGATCGAGATCGACAACAACATCGCCTCGGGCCGCGACACCGGCCAGGGCTCCTTCAACCCGCCGCGCGTGCAGAAGGCCGACACCCGCCTCGACGACTCCGTCCTCACGGCCATGCAGACGGACGTCGGCAAGTACATGGAGTCCCTCGGCTACCCGCTCGACGGCGGTACGCGCAGCTACCAGCACTGGAAGTGCTTCCAGTCGACCGTGGTCGACCACGACGACGTCATCACGGAGCTGTCGAACCGGTACAACATGCGCAAGGCGCTGGTCCAGACATCGGCGTACTGGGAGATGCGGCACATCGAGCCGCTGGACGAGGCGGCCTGGGAAGCCGTGATCCTCGCGTACAACACGACGGGCCAGTACATCAAGGACACGTCCACGGGCATCGCCAAGCAGCGCGCCCTCACCCTCGTCGGCGCGTGGAACCACTGTCTCACCAAGGGATATGTGACGGGCCGGCCGATCCTCGACGCGTCCAAGGACGACGACAAGTACTCGATCTGGAAGAAGGCGCACGACGACGAGAGCTTCGCCCTCACCAGCGTCTTCATGATCCACATGTGGGACATCGACGGGAAGCCCGGCGGAGACGACGATTCCCCCGCGATGCGGTCGCCGCGCCTGGACTACACCGACTCGGAGATCTACGACGTCCTGCGGCGCTACCAGGGTCCCGCCGAACCCGCGTTCACCGAGGCGAAGAAGCGCCTGGGGCTGTACTACGTGATGGAGAAGTACAACTCGATCTCCAGGAACGTATAGACCGCGCAGATCTCCCCGCAGGCGCAAGAGCAGGCGCAAGAGCAGGCGTAAGGAAGCGATGCGCATGATGTCCGGAGACCAGCCGTACGCCGGCCACGACGGCACCGCCGTCCTCCTGCTGACCCTGGTCGGCCTTGTCGCCACCCCGTGGCTCACGGTCTACGGGATCAGACTGGTGTTCCGCGCCAGGAAGGCCGCGAAGGCCGGGAAGGCCGCCACGGCTGGGGCCGCCCTCAAGTCCGCCGCCGTCCTGGCGTGGGCCGCGATGGCCGGCATGTACACCTGGGGCGTCCTGCACCTCGTCTTCTTCGACGACCCGGACCAGGCGCAGGCCTGCCATACGGCGATCGGTACGCGCCGGCTCACCGGATACGAACCCTCGTTCATCCCGCTGCACTTCGGCTGCCGTACCAGTGACGGACACACGGTCGAAGCGGTCATCCCGTCGTACATCAACCCGGCGGTAGCCGTGCTGGGAGTGGCCGCCGTAGCCCTCACTCTCACCGGATTCGCGAACGCCCGACGCAAGGAGGAAATCTCATGACGGCGAACTTGCCGCGACGCACCGTTCTGCGTCGCGCCGCTTTCATAGCCGCAGGCGCCACGGTCGGATCACAAGTGCTCGCCACGCCGGGATACGCGGCGGACAAGAACCCCGACCCGGCCGCGCTCCGCAAGGCGTTGAAGAAGGCGCAGCAGAAGGCCGCGGAGCGCAAGGCCCGCGTGGAGAGCGGCATCAAGTCCAAGAACGGCTGGGAGATGGAGAAGGTGGCCAACGACCGCGGCAACATCTACACCAGACCCGTTCCCGGCACCCCCGTGGACGTACAGGTGCGCATGGGTGACGTCGAGACGGTCCTCGTCCACGTCATCCGTCGCTTCCACTACGAGATCGACACGCTCCGCAAGGGCGACGTCGTCGGCTGGCGCACACCGGGGACGGTCCGCAAGGGCCTGGCGGAATCCAACCTGGCATCCGGTACGGCGGTACAGATCCGTCCCGGCTCCTACCCCTCCGGGGCGCGCGGTGGCTTCTACCCCCTCCAGGAGCTGACCCTCCGCGACATCCTCGCCGACTGCGAGGGCGTGATCCGCTGGGGCGGCGACGACCGCAGGCCGGACGAGTCGCTGTTCTCGATCGACGTACATCCAGGCGACGCGCGCCTGGTCCAGGTCGCGGAGAAGATCCGCGGCTGGAACTTCACCCCCGGCCTGGGCTCGGGTGTCCTGGTCGACCCTCTCCAGCCGGCCCGCCGCAAGGCCGCGAAGCGGCTGGCAGGTCAGCAGGCCTGACGGGCCTGACGAACCTGGCGGTGGTGGCGGCCCAGTCCTCGCCGAGGGCCGGGCCGCCGGGGTTCTCAGACCCGTACGGCCTGTGCGGCCGGGTGCCGTGCCGCCGTGACGATGAGGTCCCGCAGCCGGTCGACGTACAGGCACATGTTCTTGTACGCCACGTCGGTGTCCGGGTAGCGGGCGGCGAACTGCACGCCCTCGTGCAGCCGGGTCGTCCACGCGCACACCTGGTCGCCCGACGACACCCTGATCAGTCCGTACGCCTTCAGGTCCCGCCACCGCTCCGATCCCACCACGCCGCGCGCGTCGACGAACGAGACGATCGAGTAGAGGTCCGGGGACGTGGGCCGGAAGTCGGCGCCCAGCAGCCGGAGCACGCGCGCGATGGGCATCCGGGCGAGCGGGCGGCTCTCCCGCAGCGCGGCCCGCACCATCTCCAGCGCGCTGTCGAAGTCCGTCGCCCGCGCCACGGGAACCTCGATCGGCGCGCCGCCCACGTACCAGCCCACCGAGTCCGACCACTGGGACTTCGCCCGGGTGTGGAACGGCACGACGGTGCGGTACACCTCCTGCCCGCCGATCTCGCGGACGGCCAGGGCGGTGGCCGCGAGGATGCCGACGAGGCTTCCGCCGTACGGGCGGCAGCGCGCCTCGAAGGCCGCCGCGTCCGCGTCGTCCACGAGCATCTCGTGCATCAGCTTCTGGCCGGGCAGGGGTCCTTCGGGGTCGAGCCCGAGGTCGACGGGGAAGTTCGGCAGCTTTCCGTCGCAGCGGCCGATGAACTCCCGCCAGCGGGCCACGATCGCGTGCGTGTCGTCGATCCGGTCGGCGTTCGTGCGCTCGCTCGCGCAGAAGTCGACGTAACTGGCCACCGGTGCCGTGTCCATGGCGCGGCCTTCGAGTCCGGCCGCATAGAGCTCGTGGATCTCGGCGGGGATGCGGTAGATCGAGTAGGCGTCCACGTTGCTGTGGTCGAACGCCATGCGGACACTCGCGCCGTCCTCCCTGACGACCGCGGTGTAGATGAAGTTCGGCCAGGTCAGCGCGTTCGCCACGACGTCGAAACGGTCCTGCAAGTAGCGGGTGAGCGAGGCCGCCTCGGCGAAGCGGCCCTTGTCCTCGCGGTGCAGTACGACGTCGTCGGCGTCCAGAGTGAAGCGGCGCATCTCGTCACCGGCCCACCGGAAGCCACTGCGCAGCGTTTCGTGCCGCAGCGTCCATGCCCGCAACGCGCCTTGCAGCACGTCGAGATCGAGCCTCCCCGGGATGTCGAACGTCGCCCCCAGCCATGTCGGCACGAACAGACCGTCCTCGTGCACCGAGCGCGCCGTCCGGACGTGCGACTCCTGCACGTACGCGGGTGGCCGCTCGTCGTCGGGCAGTCTCGCCGCGGCCTCGACGGCCGCCGGATGCAACGTCCACTCGACGAGACGTCCGGGCCGCATCTCGCAACGCTGGAGGTCGGTCATACGCACGGGGCTCTCCGATCGCGGCATCCCTCGATGCCCACGACCAGCCCAACGAACGGGTGATGCTAAAGAGACGACGGGATCGGACGACGGGATCAGGGGGCTCTCCGTGCGTGCGGAGAGTAACGGGCATGACCTGAACGTGCACCTTTTGGGTGCATTTGCGTGCGTCGACCGGAAGAAGGTGAGTGCGATGCGCGTACTGCTGAGAGCGACCCACCTGCTTCCTGGTCTTCGACATGGAGGACAGCTCCCGGATGCCGGTCTTCGCCGCGCCGTTCTTCCTGAACTTCGACGCCACCGGCACTGACGTACTGCCTCCCCTCGTGTCTCTCCTCAGCTGAAGATGATCATCGAGCCCTGGGCGAGGCTCCGGGTCGCGGCCGCGTGCAGGCCCAGCCAGACGTGCCGTTCACGGGCGAAGGGGCTGGAATCGTACGGGGCGGGGGCGGCGGGCTCCTCCAGCTCCGTGGGGGCCATGGGAGGCTCGGGAGCCGCCGGAGGATTCGCCGGGTCGATGCCGATCGACGGGGCGACGAACTCGAGTTCGCGCAGCAGGGTCTGTGAGGAGCCCAAGGGGCCGCCGCCCGCGAGAAGTTCGTCGTTGGCGAGCGGGTGCGGGAAGTCGACGGGGACGTACGCGCCCGCGTGGTCGTAGTGCCAGACCAGGTGGGACTGCTGGGCGTTCGTCTCGAACATCTCCAGCAACTGCTCGTAGTCGCCGCCCAGTTCGTCCACCGGGGTCACCGCGAGTCCGCACATCTGGAGGAGATACGCGCGGCGCAGGAAGTGCAGCGCGTCGTAGTCGAACCCGGCGACCGGGGCCACGTCACCCGACAGTCCGGGCATGTACGCGTACACCGGGACCGGCGGGAGTCCGGCCTCGGCCAGCACCTTGTCGTAGAGCGCGAGTTCCTCGGCGAAGGGGTTGTCGGGGGTGTGGCACAGCACGTCGACGAGCGGGACCAACCACAGGTCACAGGCCAACAGACGGCTCCTCTTGCTCCTTGGGGTTCAGGGTGGTCAGGGCAGCGTAATGCGCGCGGCGGTTCTGGGAAGTCCCGGTGCACAAGTCCGTGGTGGGCGGGCCGGTGGCGGTGGGGCCGCGGCGGAGCCGCTGATCGATGAAGTGCCCCCAAACCCCCGATCGCCCGAAAGGCTCGTCCTCAAACGCCGGACGGGCTGGTTGGTGCCGGCCGGGCCGAAGAGATCACCCGGCGGCCAGGCGCTCGATGAGGGCGAGGGAGTGGGCGCTGTACTCCGTGACGATCGCGTGCGCGGCGGCCGGGTCGCGCCGGGCCAGCGCGTCCACGAGCTCCGTGTGGCCGGACCACAGGTGGCCCTTCAGGTCGTCCACCCGGCGCAGGTACTGGACCGCGCAGACCCACGACTGGACGCGCAGCCGGTGCAGGAAGTCGGCGAGGTAGGGGTTGCCGAAGAGGCCGCTGAGCTCGCGCCAGAAGCGGAGGTCGTAGCCGATGAGGATGTTCAGGTCGCCTGCGGCGGCGGCTCGCTGGGCCTCCTCGCCGCGGCGGCGGACGGCGGCGAGGGCGGCGACGGCGCGGGGGTCGTCGATCTGCCGCATGCCTCCCTTGGCGAGGCTGGTGAACATGCCGTCGGTGACCAGGCTCCGTGCCTCGATCATGCCGCGGTAGTCGGCCGGGGAGTACTCGTGGACGCGGAAGCCGCGGTGCTGGTCCGCTTCCAGGAGGCCCTGGGCCGACAGGTCGACCAAGGCCTCGCGGACGGGGGTCGCGGAGACGCCGTACTGTTCGGCGATCTCCTTCACCGTGAACTCCTGGCCCGGCTGGAGACGGCCCGCGAGCACCTCGTCGCGCAGCGCGTCCGCGATCTGCTGCCGCAGGGTGCTGCGGGTTACGGCCCCATTGCCGCCGCTGCCGGGCATGGTGTCTCGCTCCCCTGATCTACTCGCGTATCTCTCCGAGCAGGCCACCATACGCCGTGGGGCGCGGGAAGGGGTTTTTCGCCCCCGCCGCCCCTACCCGTCCCATCCCTTCCTGGGGGCTCCGCCCCCAGACCCCCAAAAGATTGCGCAGTTCCCCGCGCCCCTAAAGGGGCGCGAGCAACCCCCACGCACCCGCGGCCGAAGAGCCCGGGGTGGGCGGGGGATCGTGGGGCGAAGCCCCGCGCTTTCAGGGGCGCGGGGAACTGCGCGAGCAACCCCCACCCACCCGCGGCCGAAGAACCGGGGGTGGGCGGGGGATCGTGGGGCGAAGCCCCAGGCTTTTAGGGGCGCGGGGCTGTGTCGATATGCGGCTCCGCCGCGTGGGCGCGACCGGCCCCCACCCACCCGCAGACGAAGAACCGGCCTACGGAGTCGTCGTGTGCTCGTCGGCCACCGACAGGGCGTCGTCCAGCGCGGCCAGTCCCTCCTTGGCCTCGGCCTCCGTGACGTTGCACGGCGGCACGACATGGGTGCGGTTCATGTTGATGAAAGGCCAGAGGCCGTTCGCCTTCGCGGCGGCACCGAACGCGGCCATGGGAGCATTCGCCGCACCGGCCGCGTTGTACGGAACCAACGGCTCCCGAGTCGCCCGGTCCTTCACCAGCTCCAGAGCCCAGAAGACACCGGTACCGCGCACCTCACCCACACTCGGGTGCCGCTCGGCAAGCTCCCGCAGCCCGGGCCCGAGAACCGTCTCACCGATCCGCGCGGCCTGCTTGACGATCCCCTCCTCCTCCATGACGTTGATCGTGGCGACGGCGGCGGCACACGCCAGCGGATGCCCGGAGTACGTGAGCCCACCGGGGTAGGGCCGCTTGGCGAAGGTCTCCGCGATGGCCGAGGAGATCGCCACGCCGCCCAGCGGCACGTACCCGGAGTTCACACCCTTGGCGAAGGTCATCAGGTCCGGCGTCACGTCGAAGTGGTCCGCCGCGAACCACTTGCCCGTACGCCCGAACCCGGCCATGACCTCGTCCAGGATGAAGACGATGCCGTAGCGGTCGCAGATCTCCCGCACTCCGGGGAGGTATCCGGCCGGCGGCGTCATGATCCCCGCCGTACCCGGGATGGTCTCCAGGATGATCGCCGCGATGGTGCCAGGACCCTCGAAGGCGATGGTGTCCTCAAGGTGCTGAAGCGCCCGCTCGCACTCCTGCTGCTCGCTGTCCGAGTGGAAGGGGCTGCGGTACAGGAACGGCGCCCAGAAGTGGACGACACCGGCCGCGCCGATGTCGTTCGGCCAGCGTCGCGGGTCACCGGTGAGGTTGATCGCGGTGGAGGTGGCACCGTGGTACGAGCGGTACGCGGAGAGCACCTTCTGGCGTCCGGTGTGCAGCCGGGCCATGCGCGTGGCGTTCTCGACGGCCTCCGCGCCACCGTTGGTGAAGAAGATCTTGTCCAGGTCGCCCGGGGTCCGCTCGGCGATCAGCCGGGCCGCCTCCGAACGGGCCTCGACGGCGAAGGCGGGCGCGAACGTGGACAGGGTTGCGGCCTGTTCCTGGATCGCGGCGACGACCTTCGGGTGCTGGTACCCGATGTTGGTGAAGACGAGCCCACTGGTGAAGTCCAGATACCGCTTGCCTTCGTAGTCCCAGAAGTACGACCCCTCCGCGCCGGCGACGGCGAGCGGGTCGATGAGCTCCTGCGCGGACCAGGAGTGGAACACGTGCGCACGGTCCGCGGCCTTCACGGCGGCGCCGACCTGGGGGTTGGGCTGAGGGGTCATGCGCCGAAGCGTAAATGTCCACGGTGCGGACGCGATATCGGCGTCCTGTCTGTGGTCGGGGGCTTTCCGCGACATGTTGTCGCGTCGGCGGTCGGCGGGGGCTGGGCAGCACGGTCCGCTCGGGCCACCACGACGCCCGTCACAGAAGCGGCACGCGCTGTTACGGAACCGTAGACACCGCCCCATCCATCTCCCCGTACGGTCGCCGTATCCTCGGTCTGTCGCACACATACGGGGGAGGGTGGGCGCAGCCATGGAGAAGCTGGGGCCGGGGGATCCGCAGCGGATCGGGGCGTATCGGCTGCTGGCACGTCTCGGCGCCGGCGGGATGGGGCACGTGTACCTCGCCCGGTCCGACCGGGGCCGTACCGTCGCCGTCAAGCTGGTGCGGCAGGAGCTCGCCGAGCAGGAGGAGTTCCGGGCGCGCTTCCGGCAGGAGGTGCAGGCCGCGCGGCGGGTCGGGGGGTACTGGACGGCGCCCGTCCTCGACGCGGACACGGAGGCCGAGATCCCGTGGCTGGCCACCGGTTACGTCGCCGGGCCCAGCCTCCAGACCGTCGTCGGCCACGACCACGGCGCACTCCCCGAGCGCTCCGTCCGCATCCTCGCCGCCGGCCTCGCGCACGCGCTCAAGGACATCCACACCGCGGGGCTCATCCACCGCGACCTCAAGCCCTCGAACGTGCTCGTCACCATCGACGGCCCCCGCGTCATCGACTTCGGGATCGCCCGCGCCCTGGAGACGGTGACCGAAGGCGGCCTCACCCGCACCGGCGCGCTCGTCGGCTCGCCCGGCTTCATGGCCCCCGAGCAGGTCCGCGGTGACCGCATCACCCCCGCGTGCGACGTCTTCTGCCTCGGCTCGGTCCTCTCGTACGCCGCCAGTGGCGCCCTTCCCTTCGGGTCGACCAACAGCGGTGTGCACGCGATGATGTTCCGCATCGCCCAGGAGGAACCCGACCTGGAGGGCCTGCCCGAGGGCCTCGCCGACCTCGTACGCGACTGTCTGCGCAAGGACCCCGCCGCCCGGCCCACCCTCGACCAGATCCTGGAGCGCACCGGCGCCGAGGACACCGTCTCGGACGGGCGTACGCGCGACCCGTGGCTGCCGAGTGCCCTGGTGGCCCAACTCGGGCGGCACGCCGTGCAGTTGCTGGACACGGAGAACCCCGACGAGGGGCAGGGGCAGGGACAGGGGAAGGCGCAGGGTCAGGCGGCGGGTGCGGGCGGCGTGCCGAGCGCCCCGGCCGCCGTGCCGGCGACGCCTCCGGCTCCGGGTCAGGCTCCGGCCTCGGCCTCGGCCTCGGTCCCGGACTTCTCCAAGCCCCCCTCCTCGCCCCCCTCCTCGCCCCCGACCGCGCCGCAGTCCCCGTCCCCGTCCTCGCTCCCGCCCGTGCCGCAGTCCGCGCCCCCGTCCGCCCCGCCCGAGGCCTCCCCGGAGCACGCCCCCACCCCGGCCGAGGGGGGTGCCACCCCGCCCGCGCCGGGACAGCCCGCACCCTTCAACCACCTCCCCACGATGGTCGCGGGCACGGGCCAGACACCTCCTCCGGCCGTCCCGCCCGGCACCCCGCACCCCGCGTACGGCTACCCCCAGCAGCACCCCCAGCCCACCGGCCCGGGCACGCCCCATCCCGCGTACGGCTATCCCCAGAGCGGCTGGGGCCAGCAGCCGGGCCCGTACGGCTCGACGCCCCCGTACGGACCGGGCGTCGCCCCCTCCCCGTACGGCCTGGGCGGTGCGACTCCGCCGTACGGACCCGGAGTCGTTCCCCAGCAGCCCGAAGCCTCGCGCGGGAACGGCCGCTCCACCGCCCTCCTGATCGTCGTGGCCGTGGTCGTCGCGCTCGGCGCGGGCGGCAGCGTGTACGCGCTGATGAAGGACGGCGGGAGCGACGACAAGAACAACGGCTCCGCGGCGTCGCCCGCGTCCAGCGCGCCCACGACGCCGGGCCCGAGCACGTCGGAGCCGTCCCCGTCGTCCGAGTCGCCCAGCGCGTCGGCGTCGCAGGGCGGCACGATCCCGGAGGGGTTCCTCGGCACCTGGGACACCAGCATCGACAACAAGACGGGCCACAACACCCGCCAACTGACCATCCAGCAGGGCGAGGTGGGCGACACCGTCCTGTCGCTCATCGCGGACGGACCGGCCGGCAGCGGCACCTACCACTGCGTCTTCCAGGCCACGCTGACCGAGGCGCCGGCCGACGGCGGCCCCCTGGAGATCGGCCCGTCCACGGTCACCGTCGGCGAACCGGCCTCCTCCTGCTCCCCGGGCGCCGCCTCCGAGGTCACCCTCCTGTCCGACGGCAGCCTGCGCCGCGTGAACAAGGACTCGGGCGAGGCGCTGACGTACACGAAGAGCGGCTGACGGTGAATCAGGCAGTTGCAATTGAACGGTAGTTGAAGTTCACCTGACGTCTCCCGGGCGTTCCCGGCCCGCGCCGTACCGTGTCCGCACCGCAGGGCTCGGGGGAGTGGCTCGCATGGAGTGGCTGAGCGCAGAGAACGTCGTGGCCGTGGGCACCGCCGTGATCGGTGTCGTCGCCTCCGCCGTGATGGTCTGGTACGAGCGCCGGGTGCCGCGGCGCAAGAGGATCGGGTACCGGGTCCAGATGGACAACCCGATCGGTGACGACGTGCGTTCGGGGCGTGCGAACGTACGGCTCGGGCTGTTCGACGAGACGCCGGGCATGACGGACGCCACCCTCGTGCTGCTGCGGATCGAGAACGACGGCTCGCAGAGCATCGCCGGGGACGACTACACGAGCCGCGAACGGCACGGCCTGACCGCGGTGTTCACCGACCGCACCATCCGGGGCGTGTCCGTCACCCAGCCGCCCGGCACCGACCACCTCATGGACCACTTCACCCCGACGGCCCTGACGCCCGTTACGCCTGCGGCGGGGGCGGAGAACCCGCCGTCGGCGTCCCGCGCCGCACGGCCGGTGTGCGGGAACTCGCCGCCGCCGGGGCGAAGTCCAAGGCCGGCTCCCCGCCCGTCGTCGCGCTCTCCGACGGCCCCAAGCCGAGCGGCCTCCCGCAGCTGCGCGAGAACCGCGTCGCGGTGTCCGTGTTCGCGCTGGTCGTCAACGACGACATCCCCGTCAGGAACCTCTCGCTCACGGACGTACGCCGTCTCTATCGCGGCGAGATCAGGAACTGGAAGCAGCTCGGCGGCCCCGACCGGCCCGTCCTCCTCGTCAGCCGTGACGCCAACTCCGGTACCCGACAGGTGTTCCAGCGCCGGGTGCTGGGGCGGGGCGAGATCGCGAACTCCTCCCTCGACTGCGTTCACAAGGACGACCCGACGGCCCCCGTCGTGCGCTGCGAACTCGACTCCACCGACCAGGTGTTGAACACGGTGGCCAAACTCCCCGGCGCGATCGGCTACAGCGAACTCAACAGCGCCATCGGCGCCACCGGCCTGCACAAGCTCAGCCTCGACGGCCACACCCCGTCCGTCGAGGACCTGGAACACGGCACCTCCGACTACCCGTACCGGGAGATCGAGTACGCCTACACCTACGGCCAGCCGCCCGCCGACTCCCTCGCCTCCAGCTTCCTCTCCTACATCAGCCGGGGCAGCGGCCAGGACGTGATCCGTACGCATGGGCATCTGCCGTGCGGGACGCCGGTGGGGCTGAGGATCTGCGGCGACGGGTGACCTCGGAGCTTGCGCGGCAGTACCTCCGTGCCGCTCATGAGGCACATGGCGGGCCCTCCGCCCGGCTGGACGCCCCCTGCCTGTACGCCCCGCACACCACGACCGCCTCCGGCCGGTCCGCCAACTGCCGCAGCAGGACGAGGGTCTTGTCGGCGGGCGGGGCGTTGTTGCCCTGGTCGTAGGAGACGTAACCCGTGGCGCCGTTGAAGGTGACACCGCCGCCGAGGGCGACGAGGACGGACTCGCGGGAGACGGACTCGTCGCGCAGCCGGGCCTGGTCGACGGCCTGGGACAGGACGTGGAAGGCGTCGTACGAGACGGCGGAGTGGCCGTCCTGTATCCAGGGGTCGGCGCCCTTGGTGGTGCGCTTCACGAACGCGTTGTAGGCGTCCACGAACTGGAGGGTCTTGTCGCTGACGCGCGGGTCCGTGGCGGGCAGCCGGTGGGCGGAGTAGTAGAGGCGCAGCCAGTCCTTGTTGTTGAAGGCGCCGGTCTGGGCGACGTTGGTGAGTTCGTTGCCGCCGAGGACGGTGATGTCGTCGCTGATACAGGTGCCCCGGGTGTCCATGGCCTCGATGAACGCGGTGAAGTCACGGGCCCGCGCCGACCAGTAGACGACGGATTCCGGCTCCGCCTTGAGCGCCCTGCACAGCTGGCGGGCCAGTTCGTCGGCGCTGGACACGCTGGTCGCGCCGGTCGGCGGCGCGGGTTCGAAGTCGCCGACCTGGTTGAAGTTGAACACCTGGGAGGTGCCCGGGAAGCCGGCGCGGAACTTGTCCGCGAGGCTGCGGCTGTAGAGGTCGGCGGAGCTCTCGATGACGAGGGCGCGGCGGGCGGCGGAGCAGCTCGCCTCGGAGCCGGGCTCGGCCACGATGTTCTCCTGGCTCGCGAAGTCCGCCTCGATCCGCGCCTCGGTCGAGTTGGCCGGGGTGAAGGGCCAGTAGCTGAGGCTCGCGGAGCCGGCCAGCATCTCGTCGGCGGTCGCCGTGGTGCCGATCGTGGGGATCTTCGCGGCGCCGAGCACCTGGAGCGCGGCCCGGGTCTCGTCCCGGCTCTGCGCGTACGCGAGCACGCCGACGACCTTCTCGTACGCCTTGTCGTGGCTCTCGCCCCGCACTTCTGCGACCAGCTTCCTCGCTTCCGGCACGGCGTTCTTGAACGCGCGTCCGGTGGGGCGGACCTCCACCCGCAGCCGTACGGCCGAGTCGTTGGACACCGCGTCGTCGAGCAGCTTGCGCTGCCACATCGCGATACCGCGCAGCTCGGGGATCGTGCCGTCGAAGCGCGTCTCGTTCTCGTCGGTGGGCACGCTGGAGACGAACGCCACCACGGTCCGTACGGTCCTGCCCTGGGCGGCGGCCCGCTCGGCCCGCGTGTTCTGCTCGCCGATCTCCTTGACCGCCGCGTCGTACCAGCCCTTGGAGTCCACCGGGACGGGCGTGTCACGGGCGGACTCGGCCACCGACTCGGTGCCGCCGACGCAGGTGTGGTCCTCGGCGGGGGCGGTGACCTGGCGGATGACCAGGCCCCCGGCGGCCAGCGCGAGGACGGTCACGCAGGCCACGATCCCCGTGGGGACCATCCGGTTGACCTTGAACGTGCGCGGATCGACCTTGCGGAGGTCGAGCCCCGGCGCGGCCACCGCCTCGTCGCTGAAGGTCACAAGGACCGGGGTGGCGTCGTTCTGGCCGAGCCGCAGGCTGGCCTGCGCGAAGGTGGAGTCGGCCGGGTTGCCGAGCTCTTCCAGCAACGCCTCGGACGGCCGGCCCACGGCCACGACGAGGGGTCCCGGCGGCCGGGCGGTGGCGCGCGCCCGGTGCAGCGAGCGCAGAAACCGCTCGGCGGCCAGGGCTCCGGGCGCACCCGGCGGTGGCACTTCCACGAGCAGGACGGGCCGCGCGGTCCTGCGTCTCCTCCCCGGCAGGATCCGCCCGACAGCGGGCGACCGCAGATCTTCGAGCAGCGCCCGCAGCAGAAGCCGGTCGAGTTCCTGAAGCGCTTCCTCGTGGTTCGGGTCGTTCTTCAGCTGCGCCCCCCACACGGCGCCCGCGTTGTCCATCACCCGGAACAGCTTCTTGCCGCCCCCGGCCACCGGCTCCGCGCCCAGCCAGCCCCGCACCACCTTGCGGGACGTCCAGCGGGCCCACAGCCACTTCGGCATCCGCTGCACGAACGACAGCCAGCTGATGCCGACCAGGAATCCGGGGAGTCCGCCGAGGTCCGGCCCCTCCACCCGGGTGAAGCCCAACAGGCCGCCGCGCTGGGCCCGTTGCTCGCTGGCGTAGATGCGCAGGTTCCTGGCCTGCGAGCCCTCACGCCAGGCCGCCGGGTTCTTCCGGATGTAGGCGACGAGGTCCCGCATCACACGGAAGTTCGGGTACCGCTCGGGCGTCATGTGCTCCGGCGCCCCGGTCCCCACCTGGATCCCGGCGCTCTCCGACAGCAGCGCGGAGTCGTCCTCGGCGGGAAGATGGGCGTACGGCACGAGCTTGCCGTTGTCGTACAGCGAGGCACGCAGCGCCCCGACGACACGGTCCACGACGCTCTCGTACGCCGCCGCCGGCACCCGCAGCACGAACAGCGGCGGGCTGGTCGCGAGGTTCGACCGGTTCCGGTACTCGGGCGCCACGGCGGTAGGGAAGCCGAGGACAAAGTCCATGGCCCGGTCGTCGGGAAGCCCTTCGGGTCCACCTTGAGTCGCTGCCACGCAGAGCTCCCCCACTGGTCAACGGTGCGTGCTGCCAAGGATGTTGAGAGATGGAAGTTGAGAGGTTACTGGCCGGATAGCTCCCGTCGCAGCGGGTTGCCGCAAGCGCTTCCGTTTCCTTCACGCATGTGCTTTTGCCCGCGGGCTGGTGGGGGCGGGCTGGGGGCGAAGGGGGCGGGCTGGGGGCGATGGGGCGCAGCCCCGAGCCTTCAGGGGCGCGGGGCTGTGTCGATATGCGGCTCCGCCGCGTGGGCGCGCCCAGCCCCCACCCACCCGCACCCGACACACAACCGAACGGGGTCGAAGGGGCGGAGCCCCTGGAGGATGGGACGGGTAGGGGCGGCGGGGGCGAAAACCCCCTACCGAGGCTCGGGCGGCCGCTGGCGAGGCATGTTCGGCCGGGTGCCCGGGGGCAACGGCACCCGCCCGTTCACGGACCCCTCCACCCGAGGCACCCCGGCCAACGACGACTGAATCCCCAACGGCGCGGGCCCGGTCCGAAACTCCACCATCCAGTCCGCGGTCTCGACGCGGACCAGCTCCGTCACGTCCTCGGAGAACCTCCGCAGCACACCAAGACACCGCTCCGCAGCCTCACTCGCCGTCCCGTCCGCAGGCCCCAGAACCTCCCGCACACTCTCCGACGCCCACTCGAACTGCAACGCCTGAAGCCGCCGCTGCACGGCCTGAGCCGTGGCCACATCCCTTATCCACCCGGAGGTCAGCCCGAAGAACCGGTCCCCCGCGACACAGGCGACCCCGAGCAGCAACGCCAGATACCCCCAGGCGGCACCCCCGCCCACCACCCCGGTGAGGTCGAGCAGGGGAAGCGCGGCCCCGGCCACGGCCCCCACCGCGGCCCCGCCCCGCAGCGCCCACGCCCACCACCGCTTCCACACCCGGTCCGCGAGATACCAGGAAGCCGTGTCGAGTGCGCCCTGCTCCACCCACTGGTACAGCTCGTGGAGCCGCTCGGCGGGCTCCCCCCAGTCCCCGAGCGGAAACGGCCGCCCGGTCAGGTCACCCGGCCGCAGCGCCGCCGCCCCGTCGCCCCGCCCGTCCTGGGGCGGCCCCTCGGGCTGCATCTCCGGCTGACTCACCCGGCACTCCCTACTGACGACGGCGACAGCGATAAGCGATAAGCGACAAGCAATAAGCGACAAGCAGCAAGCGACAAGCAGCAAGCGACAAGCGGCAAGCAGCAAGCGATAACGGTGTGTGACATCACGTGACGCGTGGTGCAAAAGCGCCGCCCCCTTCCTACCGCCCAATGGGTGGCGATGGACCGGGTTTCTTCGCTTTTCCGCCCGGAAGGGGGTCTTGATCAGGTATAGGCCAAGGGATCGACTCACTCGAAAGAGTGCTTGGGCGACGGGCCCGTAGACCACGTAGGCTCATGCTGGACAGGAAAAACGGTCCAGACAGACGTATACACAGCCGTACGAAACCAGGAGCTGATCGTGATTCCCGGTGGTGGCCAGCCCAATATGCAGCAGCTGCTCCAGCAGGCCCAGAAGATGCAGCAGGACCTGGCGAACGCGCAGGAGGAGCTGGCGCGGACGGAGGTGGACGGCCAGGCGGGCGGCGGTCTGGTCAGGGCGACCGTGACGGGCTCCGGCGAGCTCCGTGCCCTGGTGATCGACCCGAAGGCGGTCGACCCCGAGGACACGGAAACCCTCGCCGACCTGATCGTCGCGGCCGTCCAGGCGGCGAACGAGAACGCGCAGGCGCTCCAGCAGCAGAAGCTCGGCCCGCTCACCCAGGGCCTCGGCGGCGGCAGCGGCATCCCGGGCCTGCCTTTCTAAGACAGGCGAACGCCAACTACCGTACGCACCAGGACGAGCAGGATTCAGGACGAGGGAACTCAGGACTCGGCAACTCGGGAACTCAGGGACTTAGGAACTCAGGAAAGGCAATCCGTTGTACGAAGGCGTGGTCCAGGACCTCATCGACGAACTGGGGCGGCTCCCCGGCGTCGGTCCCAAGAGCGCGCAGCGGATCGCCTTCCACATCCTTCAGGCCGAGCCGACGGACGTCCGCCGTCTCGCGCAGTGTCTGATGGAGGTCAAGGCGAAGGTCCGCTTCTGCGCGACCTGCGGCAATGTCGCGCAGGAGGAGCTGTGCAACATCTGCCGCGACCCGCGCCGCGACCTGTCGGTCATCTGCGTGGTCGAGGAGCCGAAGGACGTCGTCGCGGTCGAGCGGACGCGTGAGTTCCGGGGCAAGTACCACGTCCTCGGCGGCGCGATCAGCCCGATCGAGGGTGTCGGCCCCGACGACCTGCGGATAAGAGAACTCCTCGCCCGTCTCGCCGACGGCGTGGTCACCGAGCTGATCCTCGCGACGGACCCGAACCTGGAAGGCGAGGCCACGGCCACGTACCTCGCCCGCATGATCAAGCCCATGGGCCTCAAGGTCACCCGCCTGGCCAGCGGCCTCCCTGTGGGTGGCGACCTGGAATACGCGGACGAGGTCACGCTCGGCCGCGCCTTCGAGGGGAGACGACTCCTAGATGTCTGACGCCACGCTGCACGCGACAAGCCAGGATCCCGACGACTTCGTGGTCCAGATCGCGGACCAGGTAGAGAGCTTCCTGGTAGCCGTCACGGAGGTCGCGAAGGGCGACGAGCCCGACTCGGCGGTCCCCTTCCTCCTCCTGGAGGTCTCCCAGCTCCTCCTGGCCGGCGGCCGACTCGGCGCGCACGAGGACATCGTCCCCGACGAGCGCTACGAGCCGGACCTGGGCCCGGAGCCGGACGTCGACGAACTCCGCGAGCGCCTGGCGACGATGCTGGAGCCGATCGACGTGTACTCGGAGGTCTTCGACCCCTACGAGCCCCGCAAGGCCCCGGTCCCCGCCCGGATCTCGGACGACCTGGCGGACGTCATCACCGACCTCCGCCACGGCATGGCCCACTACCGCGCGGGCCGCACCACCGAAGCGTTGTGGTGGTGGCAGTTCTCGTACTTCTCCAACTGGGGATCCACGGCATCGGCCGCCCTCCGCGCCCTCCAGTCGGTGGTCGCCCACGTCCGCCTGAACCAGCCCCTGGAGGAGCTGAACGGCCTGGACACCGACCAGGACCTCGGCGAGGACGCTCTCGCGGAGGAAGCGGGCAAAGTGATGGTGGAGGAGATCGCGGAGCCGCTGGGGTTGCGGAAGGTCACGTAACGGCGGGGCGGACGGGCGTGCGCGCGCCCCGCCCGCCCGCACATCTGCGCATTGGGCGCGGAGCACAGGGCACGGCGAGTACGCTGCCGCTCACAACGCGTGTACGGGGACGCGTACGGGGACGCGTACGGGAACGAGGGGGCGCTCGGTGGCGGATGAGACGTGGGCGGGTCTGGCCGAGGCGATCGGTGCCATCCGGTCGGAGCTTCAGCAGGCGGCGCGGGACGGGGCGGGACAGGAGATTCAGTTCCGCACCGGCCCCGTCGAGGTCGAGTTCACGGTGGACGTGAAGAAGGACGCGGAGGCCCGCGCGAAGGTGCTGGTCCTGCCGTTCGGCGCCGAGGCCAAGGCCTCCCGCTCCAAGGGCACGACGAGCCGCGTCAAGCTCACCCTCCAGCCCATCGACACCGACGGCACGGATCTGCGTATCGCGGACGACTCCGGGGAACGCCCCAAGTAACGGGGAGCACGGGGGTGTTGGCCTGTGGACGTACGCCGGGTCATGGAGATCTGGAACCCGGTCGGGAAGTGCGCGGGGACCGGCTATCTGGTCGCGGATCGGTTGATCCTGACGGCCCTTCACAGTGTGCTGGGCGGCGGTGGGTTGGAAGTCCGCCCGCTCGGTGCCGACGCCCCGAAGTGGGTCGCGGCCGAGGTGCTGTGGCCGACGGTGACGCCCGATCTGGGGCGGGAGCCGCAGGCGGACGGGGCGTTGATCAGGATCACGGACCCCGGATGGCAGCCACCGCCAGGCGGCGAACCCGTCCGATGGGGCCGCATCGACGGCACGGTCGTACGGGACGAGCGGCTGAAGTGCGTCGCGGTCGGATTTCCCCGGTCGGAGTTGCGTGACGGCGGCGTCCGCGACACGAAGGAGATCCGCGGCCACGTCGAGACGCTGACCGGGCTCAAGTCCGGTGGCCTGATCACGGCGTACGTGGACGGGGTCGCCGTTCCCGGCAGGCCGGACCAGAAGTCGCGGTGGGCGGGAGCGTCCGGGGCGGCGCTGTTCGCGAGCGGACGGCTCATCGGGGTCGTGACGACCGACCGGCAACGGGATTACGTGGCCGACCAGTTGACGGCCGTGTCCGTGGTGTCGCTGGCGGCCCGGCCCGGGTTCGCGGAGGCGGTGAGGAGGGAGGGCGGGGGCGAGCTGGTCCCGGAGGAGGTCACGGCTGCCGGTCCCGAAAGGCCGCGGCGCACGGTGTACGACGTCGAAGTCCCGCCGGGTGTCAACAACCTGCCGGAGCCGCCGTCGCCGATCTTCGTCGGCAGGGAGGGGGCGATGGCCGAGCTGGAGAAGGCCCTTTCGGCGGACTCCCAGACGATCACGCAGACACTGCACGGGCTCGGAGGTGTGGGGAAGACGACTCTGGCCCTGCACTACGCGCACGACCATGCGGGGGCATACCGGCTGGTGTGGTGGATGCGCTCGGACACTCCTGAGCTGATCGAGGCGGGATTTGCCGCGCTCACGGCCCGCCTGCGGGGCGAAGAGGCATACGGCCTCACCACCGGGCAGGCTGCCGAGTGGGCGGTGGGATGGTTGCAGACGCATCCTGGGTGGCTCCTGGTCTTCGACAACGCGGAGAAGCCGGAGGATGTGCACGCCTGGACTGGCCAACTACGAGCATCCGGCCGTCACTTGATCACAAGCCGGTACAAGCGGGGCTGGGTGTGCGAGCCGATCTCGTTGCCCGTGCTGGACGAGGAGGCCGCGCTGGTCCTCCTGTCACGCCTTGTCGAGGACGCCGACGCCGACGAGGCCCGGGCCCTGGCGGATGAGCTGGGCTATCTGCCGCTCGCACTGGAATAGGCGGGGGCCTTCATCGCCCAGACCGGGATCACCATCGCCGAGTACAGCGCCATGCTGCGCCTGCACCCCCAGCGCGCCACGGATGCGGCACCGGGCGGCTCCGACCCGGCACGGACGGTCGCGCGGATCTGGCGCATCACGCTCGACGTGCTTGAGGAGCGGGATCCCAGGGCGGTTGAAATCTTGCGGATCGCGGCGTGGTACGCCCCGACCGCCATTCCGCGCGCCCTGTTCGAGCCGCTGGCCCAGGATCCGGTCGACCTTGCTCAGCTCCTGGGGCTGTTGGCCGATTACAACATGATCACGCTTGATCGGGCGGGGGTCGGTGTTCACCGCCTGGTCCAGAGGGTGGGCCGCACGCCGTCGGGGGACGACCCGCATCGTGATCGGGAGCGCATCCTGACTGCGCGCGAACGGGCGACGGGGCTGCTGCTCGACGAACTTCCGAACGAGCCCCGCGTGAACGTCGCGGGCTGGCCGACTTGGAGAGCCTTACTCCCACACGTCGAGGCCATCCTTGATGCACGCGATCCGGGCGAGGACACGGCTGCGATGGACCTGATACTCACTTGGGCAGGACAGTTCCTCCAAGGGCAAGGGCAGTTGAGTCAGGCGACCGACTACTACGTTCGCTCTCTGGCAGCGGCTATCCGGGTCTTGGGTGAGGATCACCGGGACACGTTGGTTTCGCGGAACAACCTGGCTGGCGCGTATGCGATGTCGGGGGATACGGCGCGGGCGATCCCTTTGTACGAACGGACGTTGGAGGACTACGTGCGGGTGTTGGGTGAGGATCACCCGGGCACGCTGGCTTCGCGGAACAACCTTGCTTACGCATATAGGGCGTCGGGGGATGTGATGCGGGCGATCCCTTTGTACGAGCGGACGTTGGAGGAACATGTGCGGGTGTTGGGTGAGGATCACCGCGACACGCTGACTTCGCGGAACAACCTGGCTTACGCGTATAGGGCGTCGGGAGATGCGGCGCGAGCGATCCCTTTGTACGAGCGGACGTTGGAGGATCGTGTGAGGCTGTTGGGTGAGGATCACCCGGACACGCTGGCTTCGCGGAACAACCTGGCCGGCGGATATCTGGTGTTAGGAGATGTGGTGCGGGCAATCCCGCTGTACGAGCGGGCGCTGGCTGACTGCCTTCGGGTACTGGGCGAGGACCACCCGACGACAAAGACTGTCCGCGGGAATCTGTCCGCCGCGCGTGCCCACCAGCCCTGACCTACAACCCCACCAGTCCCAACACCCCCCGCAACCGCCCCGCCTCCACAAACGGCGCCGTAACCGTAGGCTCGCTGTACCACCGCAACGGCCACGTGTTCCCGTCCAGCGCCGGAATCCCGATGTACGCGACCGTACGACGCCCCGCGGCCCCGCCGAACCGCCCCCCGCCTGGGCCGCCTTCATCGCCCAGCCCGCCGCGGCGGCCACGCCGCGACGCCACCGCTGATCCCAGCGCCGAGCGCAACAAGCCCGATGGTCAGGGCGATCCAGTGGTGGGTCGCCAGGTCGAGGACCCCCTGGTCCAGGGCGCCTTCGGCCTGTGCCAGATCCGGGTGAGCGGGGTCGTAGACGACCGTCGTCGCCACCCGGCCCTCGGCGTCCCGGTGGCCGTCGGGGACGTAGAGGGAGCCGTCGATCGTCTCTTCCGGCTCGTCCACGGGGTCGCCGGAGGTGTCGTTGAAGTCGAGCCACACCGAGGACGTGTCGCAGGTCGTGTCGCGCACTCCGGAGGAGCAGGTGGTGGAAACGGTGGCGTGAGCCGTTGTGTGGCGCCCGTGCTCGCGCAGGTTCGCCAATTCCTGGTAGCTGCCGTGAAGTTGGCGAATCTGGATCGTCAGGATCAGAACGCCGAACAGTGCCACCGTGACCGCCGCCGCCGTCGGCCACCATCGGCTCAGCCTGCTCAGCACACTCTCTACCGGACGACTCTCCACCGGAATTCCTTCCTCAGGGCCGTTGCGTTTGCGTCGGCCCCGCGGCGGCACCGTAATCGATGCCGTCCCCGGTCATCACGGCGGGGCGGGGCAGTCACAGCCCCCACAGTCCCTTCCCCAAAGCCGTCAGCCCGCCCGTCAGCGCCAGCAACAGCACCAGCCACCGGGCCTGTTTCTCCGGCACCCGTCCCGCGAGCACCCTTCCGATCCCGGCGCCCACCGCCATCCCCGTCACCACGAGGGCCCAGCGCGAAGCGCCGAGGTGGGGCACCCCGTTCGCGGCCACCGAGAACGCGTTGACCACGACCCCGTAGAACTGCGCGTTCGGCACGAACTCCCGTACCGTCCAGCCGGCGTTGAGCGCGTACAAGGACACCGGTGGTCCGCCCACCCCCGCGGCGGAGTTCATGAATCCGCCCGCAGCCCCCGCGGCCACCGCGCCCTTGGTCCCGCGCAGGGCCGGTACCCGTGCGCCGCGCATCACGAGCGCCACGGCGACGGTCACCAGGGCGCCCATGAACACTAGGAGCGCGGGCTCCGGCAGCCGTCGTGCCAGCCAGGCCCCCGCCGGGACCGTGCACGCCGCCGCCACGCACAGCGGCACCATCGCGCGGGGCCGTACCCTCCGCCATCCGCCCGCGAGCCCCACGACGCTGATCGCCCCGGCGGCACAGTTGGCGAGCACGACGCCGTCGGCCGACCCGAGCAGCAGCACCAGCGCGGGTACGGCGACGAGCGCGAACCCCATCCCGGTGAGCCACTGCACACAGGACCCCACCAGCACGATGCCGCACAGCGTCAACTCTCCTGTCACGGAGGGATCTTGCCCCGCGGATCGCCGCGCACGCAGGCCGGCCCGGCCAGCCACCGGGCGCACCCCGGAGCGTAATCCCGTGTCACTCCCCGTGAGTTGGACGGGAGTTGGATCAGCCCTGCACGTCCCCTGGGCAGCCCCTAACCCGCGCGCCGCGAGGCTGGAGTCGCTCCCACCGCAGCGGAGCAGCCCCCACTCGCACCGGAGACTTCGTGAAGCCCCAGATACGCAAGCGTGCCGTGATCGTCGCCGCCTCCGCCCTCGTCGTCACCAGCGTGGGCGTCGGCGTCAGCCAGGCCGGTCCGGAGTACAAGGACACGCGGCCCACCAAGGCGCGGATCGCCGCGCTCTTCGACGGCTGGAACGCCGCGCTGCGGACCGGTGACCCGGAGAAGGTGGCCGACCGCTACGCCTCCGACGCCGTGCTCCTGCCCACCGTGTCGAACCGGATCCGGACCGACCACGCGGAGATCGTCGACTACTTCGAGCACTTCCTGGCGAACAAGCCGGTCGGCAAGAAGATCGAGACGATCGTCAACGTCCTCGACAAGAACTCTGCCATCGACACCGGCCTGTACGAGTTCACGCTCACCGACCCGGACACCGGCGCCCAGCGCGTCGTCGAGGCCCGCTACACGTACGAGTACGAGAAGCGCGGCGGCGAGTGGCTGATCGTCAACCACCACTCCTCGATGATGCCCGAAGGCTGATCGCCACGCACAGCCCGCCCCCGGGAGCGTCCTTGAGGGTCACGGTCCCGCCGTCGTCGGTCACCAGCTGCTTGACGATGGCGAGGCCGAGCCCGGACCCGGAGCGCCCGGTCAGGCCCTGACCGCGCCAGAAGCGGTCGAAGGCGCGGGACTTCTCCGCGTCCGACATGCCGGGGCCCTGGTCGAGGACCGACAGCACGACCTCGTCGGAGCGGGCCTGCACCCGCACGGTGATCGTCGATCCGTCCGGGGAGACCTCCAGGGCGTTCGACAGGACGTTGTCCAGCACCTGGTCGAGGTGACCGGGGCTGGCCAGCACGAGCGACCGGTCGCCGGGTTCCCCCTCCCGCGCGATGGTGACACCGCGCTCCTCGGCGGCCGGTCTCCACACCGCCAGCCGGTCCTCCACCAGCTCTGGCAGCGACAGCGCCTCCGTCGCGGACACCTTCGCCTCGGCCCGCGCGAGGACCAGCAGGCCGTTCACGAGGCGGCTCATCCGGACCACTTCGGCCGTCGCCTGCTCGACGTCCTCGCGGACGAAGTCGTCCTCGACGCCGTCCGCGATGTTGTCCAGCGACAGCCGCAACGCCGTGAGGGGCGTACGGAGTTGGTGCGAGGCGTCGGCGACGAAGATCCGCTGGGAGGCGACGAGGATGTCGAGGCGTTCCGCGCCGGAGTTGAGGGTGCGGGCCAGTTGCTGGGTCTCCGGGGGGCCGGTGACGGGTGAGCGGGCGGTGAGGTCGCCGTCGCCGAAGCGGGTCGCCATGTCGTTCAACTGGCGCAGGGGGCGGGTGAGCCGGCGTGCCACGAGCGCGCCGAGGCCCGCCGCCACAGCGAGTACGCCCACGGCCAGCACCGCGCGGAAACCCCAGATCCGCCAGAGCCGTGACGTCAAGTCCGAGGTGGGGTAGGTGACTTGTACGGCCCCCACAGTCCGGCCGTCCCGCTTCGCCGGAGCCGTCACCTTCAGCTCGCCGCCGCCCCAGTGCGCCGTGGTCCGCCCGGCCGCCGGCGCTTGGGAGGCCGGGAGCACGTGCACCGCGCCGGGGGTCTCGGCCGCGTACGCCACGGACATCCGCGTCAGGGCCGCCCGCGACGCCGCGTCCCCGTCCGCCAGCAGCAGCGCCATGGTCCGGGCCTCCCGCCGTACGGACTCCTCGGTGTCCCCGCGCAGCTGCGCGGTCAGGGTGAAGGCCACCGGCACGGTGAAGGCGGTCAGCGCGACGGCGACGAGAAGGACGTAACTGACGATCAGTTGCCGGATCATCCCGAGGACCCGCCGCCCGGCTCGTCGATGTCCAGGCGGAAGCCGACTCCCCGTACCGCCTCGATGGTGAGCGCCCCCGCCAGCTTCCGCCGCAGCGCCGCCACATGGACGTCCAGCGTCTTCGTCGGCCCGAACCAGTTCGCGTCCCAGACCGCTTCCATGATCTGCTCGCGCGACATCAGCGCCCCCGGCTCCTCGGTGAGGAACGCGAGCAGGTCGTACTCCTTGGGCGCGAGGGCCACTTCCTCGCCGTCCAGTCGTACGCGGGCGGCCTTGCGGTCGATGGTGAGGCGGGAGCCGTAGCGGTCGGGGCCGGCGGTCGCGGGGGCGGGCGGCTGTACGCGGCGCATCACCGCTCTTATCCGCGCGATGACCTCGCGTACGCCGAAGGGCTTGGAGACGTAGTCGTCCGCGCCGATCTCCAGGCCGACCACCCGGTCCGTCTCGTCGCTGCGCGCGCTGATCACGATGATCGGGATCCCGCCGCGCGCCCGCAGCGCCTTGCAGACGTCGAGGCCGTCGGTGTCGGGCAGGCCGAGGTCGAGCAGGACGACGTCGTACGGGCCCTCGTGTGCCAGCGCCGCGCCTCCCGTGGTCACCCACTCGACCTCGAAGCCGTAGCGCAGCAGTCCGCGCCGGAGCGATTCGGCGACCGGCTCGTCGTCTTCCACCAGGAGTACGCGCACAGGCGAACCCTAGTGCTTGAAAATTAAGTCACGTCTGTCTCGCCCGACGCTTCTCCCCCTGGCGTTCCCCCTGACCTCCCGTGTGACACAGGGCACTTTCCGGAGTGGCGGGACGGGGCGCGGGCAGGTGCCGTCCCGGAGCGGCCGGAGGACCCGGTTGGCCTGACATCCCGAGTGATCACGTCGTGAGCGGGACATCTCACGATGCGATACCCCGAAAGGGAATTCCGGCCGCTCGTTAGACTGAGCCGACCGCAGTTGTGCGGTGCAGAGACGGACTGAGCGAGGAGCGCACGTGGGCCTTGTCGTGCAGAAGTACGGAGGTTCCTCCGTAGCCGATGCCGAGGGCATCAAGCGCGTCGCCAAGCGGATCGTGGAAGCGAAGAAGAACGGCCACCAGGTGGTCGTGGTCGTTTCCGCGATGGGCGACACGACGGACGAGCTGATCGATCTCGCCGAGAAGGTGTCTCCGATGCCTTCCGGGCGGGAATTCGACATGCTGCTGACCGCCGGAGAGCGGATCTCCATGGCACTGCTGGCCATGGCGATCAAAAACCTGGGCCACAGCGCCCAGTCGTTCACCGGCAGCCAGGCAGGCGTCATCACCGACTCGGTCCACAACAAAGCCCGGATCATCGACGTCACCCCGGGCCGTATCCGCACCGCGCTGGACGAGGGCAACATCGCCATCGTCGCCGGGTTCCAGGGCGTCAGCCAGGACAAGAAGGACATCACCACCCTCGGCCGCGGCGGCTCGGACACCACCGCCGTCGCGCTCGCCGCGGCGCTGGACGCCGAGGTGTGCGAGATCTACACCGATGTGGACGGCGTGTTCACCGCCGACCCGCGGGTGGTGAAGAAGGCGAAGAAGATCGACTGGATCGCCTTCGAGGACATGCTGGAGCTCGCCGCGTCCGGCTCCAAGGTGCTGCTCCACCGCTGTGTGGAGTACGCCCGCCGCTACAACATCCCGATCCATGTGCGCTCGTCCTTCTCCGGACTCCAGGGCACCTGGGTCAGCAGCGAACCACTCGTTCAGAAGACACAGCAGCAAGGGGACCAGAAGGTGGAGCAGGCCATCATCTCCGGTGTCGCTCACGACACCTCCGAGGCCAAGATCACGGTCGTCGGCGTCCCGGACAAGCCGGGCGAGGCCGCTGTCATCTTCCGCGCCGTCGCCGACGCCGAGATCAACATCGACATGATCGTGCAGAACGTGTCCGCCGCGTCCACCGGCCTGACGGACATCTCCTTCACCCTCCCCAAGACCGAGGGCCGCAAGGCCATCGACGCCTTGGAGAAGGCCAAGGCCGGCATCGGCTTCGAGTCGCTGCGCTACGACGACCAGATCGGCAAGATCTCCCTCGTCGGCGCCGGCATGAAGACGAACCCGGGTGTCACGGCCGGGTTCTTCGAGGCGCTCAGCGACGCCGGGGTCAACATCGAGCTGATCTCGACCTCCGAGATCCGTATCTCGGTCGTCACCCGCGCCGACGACGTGAACGAGGCCGTGCGCGCCGTGCACACCGCCTTCGGCCTCGACTCCGACAGCGACGAAGCCGTCGTCTACGGAGGCACGGGCCGCTGATGGCTCCCACCGGGTCTCGGACCGGGCGCCCGACGCTCGCGGTCGTGGGAGCGACCGGGGCCGTCGGCACGGTCATGCTCCAGATCCTGTCCCAGCACGCGGACATCTGGGGCGAGATCCGTCTGATCGCCTCCCCGCGCTCGGCCGGCCGCAAGCTGGCCGTGCGCGGCGAGGAGGTCGAGGTGGTGGCCCTGTCGGAGGAGGCCTTCGACGGGGTCCACGTCGCGATGTTCGACGTACCGGACGAGGTGTCGGCGCAGTGGGCGCCCATCGCCGCCGCCAAGGGCGCGGTCGTCGTCGACAACTCCGGCGCCTTCCGGATGGACCCGGACGTGCCCCTGGTCGTCCCCGAGGTCAATCCGCACGCCGCGCGCGTGCGCCCGCGCGGGATCATCTCCAACCCGAACTGCACGACCCTCTCCATGATCGTGGCCCTGGGCGCGCTGCACGCCGAGTTCGGGCTGCGCGAGCTGGTCGTGTCCAGCTACCAGGCGGTCAGCGGCGCGGGCCGCGCGGGCGTCGACACCCTGCGCCGCCAGATGACGCTCGTCGCCGGTACGGAACTGGGGACCAGCCCCGGTGACGTACGACGGGCCGTGGGCGACCAGACGGGGCCGTTCCCGGAGCCGGTGGCGCTGAACGTGGTGCCGTGGGCCGGGTCCCTCGCCGAGGACGGCTGGTCCTCGGAGGAGATGAAGGTACGCAACGAGTCCCGCAAGATCCTCGGGCTGCCGAAGCTGAAGGTCGCCGTGACGTGCGTACGCGTCCCCGTCGTCACCACGCACTCCCTGACCGTCCACGCCCGCTTCCAGGACGAGGTCACCGTCGCCAAGGCGCGGGAGATCCTCGCCACCGCCCCCGGGGTCGTGCTGTTCGACAACCCCGCCGCCGGTGAGTTCCCCACACCCGCCGACGTGGTGGGCACCGACCCGACCTGGGTGGGCCGGGTGCGCCGCTCTCTCGACGATTCGACCGCTCTCGAACTGTTTGTGTGCGGCGACAACCTGCGCAAGGGTGCTGCATTGAACACCGCGCAGATCGCCGAGTTGGTGGCGGCGGAGATCATCGGGGCGTAGGTTCGGCGTTCAGGACGTGCGAGGGTTCCGCAGGTTCTGCGCTGCGGATGTCCGGCAGCCGGAATCTCGGTGGCCGTCGAGGGATTCGTTTGTAGAATCTGTGTGACTTCTGTGGCTGGAGTAATGGTCCGGACCACTTGAAACGAACCCGCTCAACGTTCGAAGATTTCCCTCCCCGTCCTCCGCAACCGTGCGGAGGGCGGGGAGCGTCTTTGCGGTCGCCATTCAGGGGCGTCCGAGCGGTATGGCATATGGGTCATAGGGGATGAGCTGGTACGCATGAGGGCATTTGACGCACAGTCAAACGGGGTGCCTGACGCAAAAGCGATGCCTGATGCGTACAACCCTCTCGGGGGGACGCGTGTCCAACAGGCGTGGCAGAGGTACTCGAATTCACCGCGGTCCAGACGAGGGGCACAGCCCTACGTCCACCCCGCCGACTCCGCAGCCCCGGCGCGCCCGGCGGCATGCCGGTGATCGCGCCGATGCCCGCAGCGCGGCCGGCCCGCATACCGAACCAGCGCGACGGCGCTGAGGACAGCCTGGCGGCGGGTACCACCGTCGACCATCTGACCGAGACCTACCGCGCCCACTACCGGTCGCTCCTGGGTCTCGCGGCGCTCCTTCTCGACGACACCGCCTCCTGCGAGGACGTCGTCCAGGAGGCCTTCATCCGGGTGCACTCGGCGCGCAAACGCGTCCGCGACCCCGAGAAGACGCTGGCGTATCTGCGCCAGACCGTCGTGAACCTCTCGCGCTCCGCCCTGCGCCGGCGCATCCTCGGCCTCAAGCTCCTCTCGAAGCCGATGCCCGACATGGCGAGCGCCGAGGAAGGCGCGTACGACCAGTTGGAGCGCGACGCGCTGATCAAGGCCATGAAGGGACTCCAGCGCCGCCAGCGCGAGGTCCTGGTCCTGCGCTACTTCGCGGACATGACCGAGGCCCAGGTCGCCGAGACGCTCGGCGTCTCGCTGGGATCGGTGAAGGCGTACGGCTCGCGCGGCATCGCGGCGCTCCGTATCGCCATGGAGGCCCCGGCATGAGCGAGCGACGTGGCACCCACGACCGACACGAGCCCTATGAGTGGCACGAGCCGATGCACCGGCGCGCGCCCCACGAAGACGAGCACGAGCTGCATGCTGGGAACGGAACTGTGAACCACGGCCCCGACGGACACGGCCCCCATACCCCGGGCCCGGACGCACTGGGCCCCGAAGGGCTCGGCTCGGACGAGCTGGCACTGCGGCGGCTGCTGCACCAGGCCGTCGACGAGATCGAACCCACTGACGGCACCCTGGAGCACCTGCGCCGCGCGGTTCCGGCCAGACGGGCCCGCAAGCGCCAGGCCGTGGTCGGCATGGCCGCCGCCGCGCTCTTCATCGGCACGGCCGTCCCGGCTCTGGTGCACGTCTCGAACTCCACCGGTTCGAACGCCGACCCGTCCATCGCCGCCAACAGCTCGCAGGCGCAGGGCGGCGCGGGCTCGAACAAGGGCACGGACGGCGGCGACGGGAAGGTCGCGGGCGGCTCCTCCGGGACGTCCCAGGACAAGGGCACGGACGGCCAGAAGGGCACGCCGGACAAGGGCAAGAGCACCAGCGGCGGGGCCACCGCGGGCGGAGCGAATCCGACGGCCTCGTCCGTGACCGCGACGGCCTGTACGTCGACGCAGCTCGGCGGGGCCACCGGCACCGTCGCCGCCCCGGACTCCACCGGCGCGGTCTACGGCTCCTTCACCGTCTCGAACGTGTCCACGGCCGCCTGTACGGTCACCGGCGCGGGCACCGTGACCGCGACCGCGGCGGGTGCCGCGGACGCCGCCAAGATCGGTGTGGCGACCCATGTGTCGGGCGACGCGGCCACCGGGCTGCCGGACCCCTCCACGGAGGTCACCTCCCTGGTGCTCCAGCCGGGCGCCTCGTACGTGGTGAAGTTCGCCTGGGTTCCCTCGGAGACCTGTCCGACCACTTCGGAGCCCTCACCGGACCCGTCCCCGACGGAGACCACCGACACCGGCACCACCACCGACACCGCGGGCAGCAGCGGCACCTCAACCCAGCTCGTCACGGAGGACGGCGTGGCCGACGGCAGCGTCGTCGTCTCCAGCACGGCGGCGACGGGCTCGGCCACGGCGGCACAGACCGTGTCCAACGCGTGCGCGGGCACGGTGTATCACACGGGGATCCTGGCGTCGTCCTGAGCGTAGGCGCTCCGCTGGGCTGTGCGGTGCGGTGCGTCGTTGGGGGCGGGGCCGTGCCGGTACGTCCAGCCCGTCGCCGGTGGGCATTACTGCTTGCTGCCACAGCATGAACTTGCCCATAACCCCGTATGCGACGGGCTGGACGTACCGGCACGGCCCCTTCGGTGCGTCGCCGACCGCGGGTGCGGCGTCGTACCGGGTGGGGGTGGGTGGGGCCGTCGTGCGTCGCCGGGTGCGGGTGCGTGTCGGCTGGGCGGTGGGCGGCGGTGATGCGTCTACGTCGTGGGCGACGATGACGCGGGGGCGTTCTCGCCCTTGGTCCGCGACTCGGCCGGCTCCTCGGACTCGGCCGGGGCCAGGCCGAGTGCCGTGTCCCGTGCGAACTCCACCTCGCGGCGCAGCAGCCGGAACCACATGAAGACGACGAAGCCCGCGAAGACGAACCACTCGCCGGTGTAGCCGAGGTTCTGGAACGCCTTCAGGTCCAGGCCGGTGTTCTGCGCGGCGGTCGCGGGTACGGCCTTCATCCCGCTGTCGGCCTTTTCGAGGGTGATCCACGCGTCGTACGGCTTGTACGGCACGAGGTTCACCAGTGACGCCGAGCTGATCGCGCCGGTCTGCCCCTCGGGAAGACCGCCGGCCGCACTGACGCCGTTCGCCCCCGGGCTCTCGGACGCCTGGAGCGCACCCGTCACCGTGACCTCGCCGGTGGGCGCGGCCGGCGCCTTCGCCGAGTCCGCGTCACCGGGCAGCCAGCCCCGGACGACGGGCAGTGCCTGGCCGCTGTCGACCCGCAGCAGCGTCAGCACATAGAACCCGCGCTTGCCGTCCAGCTCGCGGTCGGGCACGAGCAGCTGCTTGCCGTACCGGCCGGTCGCGGTGGCCTGCTTGCCGGAGGTGTTCGTGTCCACGGGCAGCAGCTCGGCGAGCGGACGGGCCGCCTCCGTCTTGGCCGCCATGGCCTGCTTGTCCGCCGCCCGGTGGTCCTGCACCCGGTCCTCGAACCGTCCCAGCTGCCATGACCCCATGAAGATGCAGAAGGGGATGGCCAACAGCACGAAGACGTTGATCCCCCACCAGCGGGGCGTCAGCAGGAACCGGTACACGCCTTCCAAGGTACGGGGCTCGTGCGCGCGGCCGGGCCGCGGGGTCAGTACCGCTCGGTCAGGTGATCCCGGCCCGCCGGGGGCTCGTACGGCTCCGGCCAGAAGTCCGTCACCGTGGCGATGCGCCCCTGCTCGTCCGCCGTGAAGAACGTGATCGCGTGCATCTCCTCCAGGCCCACGGTGAAGTGGGTCCAGGTGACGGCCTGGCCGGGCTCGGCTATGACCCGCTCGATCCTGACGTGCCAGTCGCCCGGATACTCGCGGTTGAACTCGACGTACTTCTCCCTGCCGCTGATGCGCTCGCGCGTCTGCGGCAGGGAGTAGACGACGCCGTCGGCCAGCGTGTCCGCGAACGCGGTCCAGTCCCGGGCGTCGGCGGTGGCCCAGTAGCTCTCGACTGTCCTGCACAGATCGGTCATGCGGAAGAGTCTGCACCCGGCCACTGACAATCGCCTCTGACCTGCACAAACACCCTGAAGTCGATGTCAGGCCTTGCTCGCCTTCAGCGAGTACATGAGCGGGATGCGCGGCCGGTCCGCCGGGAAGCGGTGGTACCCGTCACGCACCTCGAACGAGCCGAACCGCGGGAACAGCGAGACGTCGTGCTCGTGCAGGAACTCGATGCGCAGTCCCGCGGCGGCGAGCGCGGAGACCACCTCGCCGAGCGGGTGCTGCCACTCCACGCTGCGGTTGTTGGTGGTGGTGGCGTCCAGATCGGCGTACGTGCCCGACAGCTCGTTGATCCAGGCGTCCCGGGTGAAGTAGTCGTTGATGATCCGCGAGCCGGTCTCGTCGTCGAGGATGTCGGTGAGCGGATGGAACTCGGCGAGATAGAGGAAGCCGCCGGGGGACAGGAGCGCGGTGACGGTCTCGGCCCAGCGCCGGAGGTCGGGCAGCCAGCACAGCGCGCCCACGCCCGTATAGACGATGTCGTACGACGTGTCCGGTACGGCTTCCCGTGCGTCGTACACGTCGGCGGCGACGAAGGCCGCGCGGTCGGCGGTGAAGCCCAGCTCGGCGGCGAGATCGCGGGCCACGTCGACGGCCGGTTCGGAGAAGTCGAGGCCGACGACGCGGGAGGCTCCGTGCCGTGCCCACGACAGGGTGTCGACGCCTATATGGCACTGCAGATGGAGAAGGGACCGTCCTGTCACGTCCCCGACCTCCGCGCGTTCGAAGTCGCGCAGGGCGTCCTTGCCCGCGCGGAAGGCGTCGAGGTCGTAGAAGTCGCTGGCGACGTGCAGAGGGACGCGTTCATCCCAGTGAGCGCGGTTGGCCTCGTGCCAGTCGGCGGGTGTCGGTGAGTACATGGGCGCGAAGTTATCCACAGGCTGGGGACCTCGCCAGCGAATTGTCGGGCGGGCCAGGCACTATGGGGCCATGACTGAGAGCAACAGGTCCATCGAGCAGCAGCAGGCTGTCATGCCCGACTGGGAGAAGCGCTTCCGCGCGCCGCGGGTGTCGCTGCCTGACTGGGCGGAGGACGCCCCGCACCGCTCCCTGTTCGTCTCGAACGCGACAGGGACGTACGAGCTGTACGCGTGGGACCGCGCGACGGGCGAGCAGCGCCAGGTCACACACCGGGCGAACGGCACGACGGACGGGGTGCTCTCGCCCGACGGCGCGTGGATCTGGTGGTTCGACGACAAGGACGGCGACGAGTTCGGCATCTGGCGCCGCCAGCGATTCTCCGGGGAGGCGGAGAGGAAGGGGGACGGGGACAGCGCCGACGAGCCGGCGGTCGCCGGTCTCGAACCCTCCTACCCCTCCGGGCTGGCCATCGGACGTGACGGGCGTACGGCGGTGGTGGGCCGCTCGACGGACGACGACGGCTCGACGATCCATGTGGCCCGGACCGGCGAGGCCCCCGTGGAGATCTACCGGCACCGGGAGTCGGCCGGGGTCGGCGACCTCTCGCACGACGGCTCGCTGATCGCGATCGAGCACACCGAGCACGGCGACGCGATGCACTCGGCGCTGCGGGTGCTGCGCCTGGACGGTTCGACGGTCGCGGAGCTCGACGACTCCAAGGGCGGCACGGTCGAGCTGGGCCTGGAGGTGCTGGGCTTCGCCCCGGTCGACGGGGACACCCGGCTGCTCATCGGGCACCAGCGACGCGGCCGCTGGGAGCCGCTGGTGTGGGACGTCGTGTCGGGCGAGGAGACGGACCTGGCGCTGGACCTGCCGGGTGACGTGGCGGCCGAGTGGTATCCCGACGGTTCGGCCCTCCTCATCGCCCACAGCTTCGAGGCCCGCAGCGACCTGTGGCGCTACGACATCGCGTCCCGCGAGCTGGTCAAGGTGGAGACACCGCCCGGCACGGTGTCCGGGGCGACGGCCCGCCCGGACGGCACGGTGGAGTACCTGTGGTCGTCGGCCGCCGAGCCGTCCGCGGTCCGCTCGACGACCGGCGAGATCGTCCTCGATCCCCCCGGCCTGAAGTCCCCGGGCTCGGTTCCCGTGGAGGACGTCTGGGTCGAGGGCCCGGGCGGCCGCATCCACGCCCTGGTCCAGAAGCCGGCGGGCGCGACGACTCCCCTCCCCACCGTCTTCGACATCCACGGCGGCCCGACCTGGCACGACAGCGACTCGTTCGCGGCGGGCCCGGCGGCCTGGGTGGACCACGGCTACGCGGTGGTCCGGGTCAACTACCGGGGCTCGACGGGGTACGGCCGTGAGTGGACGGACGCGCTCAAGCACCGCGTCGGCCTGATCGAGCTGGAGGACATCGCGGCGGTCCGTGAATGGGCGGTGACGTCCGGGCTGGCCGACCCCGACCGGCTGATCCTCACCGGCGGTTCCTGGGGCGGTTACCTCACGCTTCTCGGCCTGGGTACGCAGCCCGACGCGTGGACCCTTGGTATCGCCGCCGTTCCGGTCGCCGACTACGTCACGGCGTACCACGACGAGATGGAGGCCCTGAAGGCGATGGACCGTACGCTCCTCGGCGGCACCCCGGAGGAGGTCCCCGAGCGCTTCTCGGCGTCGTCCCCTCTCACCTACGTCGACGCGGTCAAGTCTCCCGTCTACATCTCGGCGGGTGTCAACGACCCCCGTTGCCCCATCCGCCAGATCGACAACTACGTCGACCGCCTCACCGCCCGCGACGCCGTCCACGAGGTCTATCGCTACGACGCGGGCCACGGTTCCCTCGTCGTCGACGAACGCATCAAGCAGGTCCGCCTGGAACTCGACTTCGCCAACAGGCACCTACAGCTGTGACCAGGCCTTAGGGGCGCGGGGAACTGCGCGAGCAACCCCCACCCACCCGCAGCCGACGAACCACCCCGTCTTTAAGGGGCGCGGGGAACTGCGCAATCTTTTGGCGGGGGTCTGGGGGCGCAGCCCCCAGGTATGGGATGGGACGGGTAGGGGCGGCGGGGGCGAAAACCGCCCACCCGCACCCTACGTTCCGGCCCGCTCCCGAGGCCGTCGTCCCAACAGCTCCGCCAGCCCCCGCCGGGTCGCCGCCAGCACCACCCGGTCCTCGGCGCGAAGCACATACGTGGAGGGAAGGGACCACACCAGCCCCGAGGCCCGCTCGGCGGACACCGGGCCGGAGGCCTGGCGTTGGGTGTCGAGGGCGAGCACCCGCCACGCCCCCGCCCGAAACGCCTCACCCACCGTGCGCCCCTCCAACTGCGCATGCCCACCCACATCCACGGCAGCGAAGAGCAGCACCCGTCGCTCCACAGGAATCGCCCCGAGAATCTGCCGCCCCATCATGGCCCCGGCAAACGCGGGCGCGGTCAGATGCGACACACTCCGACTCCGGGTGAGCGCATCGGGATACGCGGCACGCAGGGTGCGGTACACGGCGGTCGCGAAGTCGTCGTCGTACAACCGCAGCACCACCCGCAGATCGGGCCGCACGGTCCGCGCGTACAACGCGGCCTCCAGATTCATGGTGTCCGCGCTGGTCAACGCCAGCAGCGCATGCGCCCGATGAATCTTGGCGGCCTCCAGCACGCCCTCCTGCGTCACATCCCCCAGCACCACCGGCACCCGAAGCCGCCGCGCCAGCGCCAGCCCCCGTGCCTCAGGATCGGCCTCGACGCACACCACGGGAATGTGCAGCTCCCGCAGCCGCGCCAGCACCCGCGTGCCGATCTTGCCGACCCCGAGCAGCACCACATGCCCGGACAGCCCACGCGGCGGCTTCCGCAACGCGGACCCGCTGCGGAACGTACCGAGCGCCTCCAGCACGGCGGCCAGCAGCACGGGCAGCAGCAGCAACCCGACCAGCCCGGAGAAGAGCTGGAGGATCTGCCGCCCGAGGGGCTGCCCGATGGCGGGGTCGTTGATGGCGAAGAGATCGAGCAGCGTCAGATAGGTCGCGTGCAGCGGGGTCTCCCTGGTGACCATCATCGACGCGACGGCGAGGCCGACCACACACCCCACCAGCCCGGCGAACGACCACCGTAGCCGCCGCGACAGCAACGACCCGAACGGCATGATGCTGCGCCCGGCGGACAGCGCGGGTCCTGAGTACGAGACGTTCTCCAGTACGACGGTCCCGCGCCCGGTGGCGGCGGCCACCGCCCTTTCGTCGGGCAGGAGTTGGGGTCCGTGCGCTCCACTGCTCTCGGACCCGTCGGCGCCGGCGGGATCGTTGGTCGTGGCGGACAGCAGCGCCAGCGTGCACAGCCCCGGATCGGCGACCTCCCCGGGACCGGGCGGCGGCCGCTCCACCGCGCGCAGCATCAGCCCGTCCGTCTGGACGACCTTGCTGGTGCCGGCCACGGCGGTCGCGGCCAGCGCGGGCGCGGCGGTGTCGGCGTCGGACAGCACGGTGGTGGACGCGTCGAACGCCTCGCCGTCACCGGCATCGTCGCTTCCCGCGGCACCGGCTCCCGCTACGGCACCCGCCGCGGCCAGCGCCGAGGCCTGGTCGAGGAGCGCCTCGATGTGCTGCCCGAGGCGCCGGTTGTAGAGCCGCAGGACCAGCCGGATCCGGGGGTTGAGCCGCCGGGCGGTGAGGGCGGCGCGGATGTTGGTCTCGTCGTCGTCGTACACGAGCGCCAGCGCGGCGGCCCGCTCGACGCCCGCATCGGCGAACACGGCCTCGGTGAGTTCGGCGGCCTCCAACACACGGTCGGAGCGCGGGGGTTCGGTCCGGGTGACTCCCGAGTCGCCGTTCCCGGAAGCCCGGTTCACCGCAGCGGACACCCGGTCGAACAAGGCCGTGGCCCGCGCCCGCCCCACCACCGGTGGGCGCACGCTCCGCTGGGCGGGCGGCACGACGAGGGTGACCTGCTCGCCGTACACTCCGCGCAGTTCGGCGGCCAGCCGGTGTGCCAGGGCGTCGTCCCCGGCCACCATCATGTGCGCGGCGGCGTCGGCGGACGCGCTCTGAGACGGAAGGTTCCCCGGGTTCCCCACGGGAGAGAAGACTGCCGTACTGGGACGGGTGGTTCCACAGGGGCGGGCCGGCCAGTGCCAAGTGCCCACGTACGGACACGAATCGCCGGGCGTCGGGCCCCAGGAATGCCTTACTCCCCGAACCGCTCCCGCACCTCGGCCCGTTCGGCCGGCCGCGCCGGATAGCCGGGCCCGAGCCGCGGCCGGGTGTCCTCCGCGGGCATCGCCTAAATAGGGGCGCGGGGAACTGCGCAGTCCTTTGGGCCCCCAGGGACGGTCAGAGGCTATGGCTACGCTCCCCGCATGTACCTGCACCAGATAGTCCTCGACGCCCATGACCCGCAGGCCCTGGCCCGGTTCTGGGCATCCCTGCTGGGCGGCACGGCGGTCGCGCGGGATCGCGGAGCGGTCCACGTCGGGGCGCCGGGGTTTCCTCAACTCGCCTTCCAGCCGGTATCGGAGGGCGGGGCGGGAGGGGACTGCCGCCCCTTCGAGATCGCGGTGGCGGACATCGAGGCCACCCGCGCTCGGGCCGGTGAGCTCGGCGCCGCCACCCTGCCCCTGCCGGCCGCTGAGGAGCAGGACTCGTTCCAGCCCATGCGGGACCCCGAGGGCAACGAGTTCCGCCTGGTCCTGGTGCCGTCCGCGCCGCCCGTGCCGCTCGCGCCGGCGGCGCTTCCTGGGGCGGTGGCCAAGGCCAGGGTGCTCTTCACCGACAGCCGTGGACGGATCCTGCTGGTGCGGTATCAGCCGAGGCGCGACGAACGGCACTGGGGGCTGCCCGGCGGCACCGTCGAGGCCGGGAGGGAGACACCCCGCCAGGCGGCCGTCCGCGAGATCCGGGAGGAGACCGGCCTGCGGTGTACTCCCGGACGGCTGCTGAGCGTGGACTGGGTGAACCGAAGGGAGGGCCGGCCCCGGATGGTGCATGTCTTCGACGGCGGGGCGCTGGAGGACGGGGACCTGGCGGAGGTCCGGCTTCAGGAGGCGGAGTTGGCGGAGTGGCGGATGTGCTCGCCGGAGGAGGCCGAGGCGCTGCTTCCTCCCGTGTCGTGGGGGCAACTGCGGCAGTCGCTCGCCGTGCTGGCGGCTGCCGGGACCGGTCCCGCGGAGCTCGTGGACGGGGTACCGGCGACCTCCTGAACGCAGGGCCGGTGCCTCGGCACGGACCCGGCAACGATGGTCGCCAGGAGAGTGCACCAGCGGAATGTTTCGTGGGTGGGAGTTGGTGGCGCTCGCCGGCCGCGGAGTCCGACGTAATTCCACCGAATGTCCGCCCCGTTGTTTCCCGCGGCGGGGCGGAACCCGATATCTCCGGTAAAACGCATGCCCCGTACACTGTCGGCGCCCCGAATGCGGAGGCCGGTCACTGCTGAACACCCAAAGGAAGCCAGATCCGCCATGTCACTCACCGGAAAGCACATCCTCTCCAGCGATCTCTTCGACAGGGACGAACTGGAGCGGCTCTTCGAACTGGCGGACGTGCTGACACCGGTGGCCCGGGGCCGGCAGGTGACCCGGATCCTCGAAGGCGCGGTGATGGCCAGTCTCTTCTTCGAGGCGAGCACCCGTACCAGGCTCAGCTGCGAGGCCGCGTTCATGCGCCTGGGCGGCGGGGTGACCACCACGACCGGCGCCGAGATCATGTCCATCGCCAAGGGCGAGTCGCTGGCCGACACCAGCCGTGTGGTCAGCGGATACTGCGACATCATCGTGATCAGGCACCCCGAGGAGGCCGCCGTTCACGAGTTCGCGGCGGCCACGAACATACCGGTGATCAACGGCGGCAACGGAGCCGGCGAGCACCCGACGCAGGCCCTGCTCGACATGTTCGCCCTGCACCGGGAGTTCACCCGTACCGGGGGCACCCTGGACGGCCGCCGGATCGCCCTGGTCGGCGACCTGCGGCACGGCCGTACGGTGCACTCGCTGATGCGGCTGGTCACCCTGTACGAGGACCTCACCATCGTCTGTGTCGCCCCCGAGCCCCTCGGGATGCCCGTCCACCTGCTGGAGCTGGCCGAGAGCCGGGGCCACACGGTCGAGTTGAGCGACCAGCCGGAGATCGGCCTCAAGGACGCCGACCTGGTGTACGCGACCCGCCTGCAGACCGAACGCTTCGCGGACCGGCCGATGCCGTACAGCGACGCCTTCCGCATCGACAAGGCACTGGTCAGCCGGGTGTGCCGGGAGGACGCGGTGATCATGCACCCCCTGCCGAGGGACGGCCGCCCGGGCTCCAACGACCTGGCGACGGACCTCAACGACGACCCCCGGCTCGCGGTCTTCCGGCAGACCGACGCCGGAATCCCGATGCGGATGGCCCTGTTCTCCTCGGTGCTCGGCGTGGCCGACGCCGTTCCCGACTCCCTGCGTCCGGCGGCCTGGTACCGCCCCGACTACACCGGCC
The DNA here is from genome assembly GCF_036347135.1 of Streptomyces sp. NBC_00775. Taxonomy (NCBI): domain Bacteria; kingdom Bacillati; phylum Actinomycetota; class Actinomycetes; order Kitasatosporales; family Streptomycetaceae; genus Streptomyces; species Streptomyces sp. NBC_00775. Next base: position 5,010,198 of record NZ_CP108938.1, on the reverse strand, counting down.
CGGACGACGCCCCGTTCTACAAGAACATCGCCCCCTGACGTTTCACAGCACGCAAAGCCGTCCCCCCCCGGGGAACGGAATGAGCGCTGAGGAAAGGCGGGGGACCCTGCCGGGGATTTCTCCACGCATCAGATCTCGCATATCGGATTCCATGCATCGGATTTCACATATCGAATTCCACTTGTTTCCGCCGCGATGGTGAGCGCCTTCTTTCTCAAGCTGGTCTCCTTTCTCCGCATACCGTTCATGACGATTGACTGCCGGACGCCCGCGACCGCCTGTGCGGCCACGTATGCGGCGATGCTCTGCCGGTTTTCAGCCGATTCGGCCCGTTGGCGAATGAAGTCCGGAGCCGTCGGGGACGGGTCTTGCTGCCGCAGACCATCGACCGGAGGGTTCCCGCCCGTGCCCGCACTCATGGCCCGTATCCCGCAGGACCAGGCCGACGTCGCACGTCACCGCTTCCACGCCGACAGCTATCTGCCCCTGCCCGGGCTGCTCACCGCCGACGGCCTCGACGCGCTGCGCGAGGAGGCGCGGCGGCTGGAGAGGATCGCGCGGCGCCGCGACTTCACGATGGCGTGCATGGACGGCTCACCCCGGCACATGACGACGCTCGGCGGCCAGGTCATCGCCCGGGAATCGCGGTTGATTCCCGACCTGTACGCGGACCCCGTGCTGCTCGACCTGCTGGGCAGCCTCACCGGCGAACGGCCCGTCCCCGTCCCCGACACGCTCGAACGCCACGTACTCAACATCCTGCACCGCAAGGGCGACACCCACGGCGCCCACACCGACGACTACCCCTACGCACTCGTCCTGTTCCTCGAAGCACCGGAGACCCCGGCGGACGGCGGCCTCCTCGCCCACGCACCCAGGGCCGCCTCCCTCGGCGACCTGGATGCCGGGCAGGCGCGCGCGGCTCACCACCGACCCGGGGACGCCTATCTCCTGCGCAGCGACACCACCGCCCACCGCGTCACGCCGCTCACCCGCTCCGGCGTACGCCGTACCGTGCTCAACTTCGCCTACACGACGGGCTCCGTGACACCGCGCGCGACGCCGTCGGCCCGCGAACTGTACGCGTAGTGCCCAGACCGGGTGACGATCCTGCCCCGTGGGGCGCTCGTCTCCGCGTCGGTGGGGCCGAGTCCAGGATCGGCGCGAGAAGCTGCTCTGGAGCCACGGCTCGGACCGGCGTGGGGGACCCGCCCCGGCGGTCCCGCGCGAAGGAGCCTCCATGCCCCAGTCATCGCCCCAGTCATCGCCCCAGTCAGCGCCCCCGTCATCGTCGGACCCGAACCCGAACCCGAACCCGAACCCGCTCGACGACTCGTACCGCTTCGACGACCTGCGTGCCCTGATCATCAACTGCACGCTCAAGCCGTCGCCCCAGCAGAGTCACACCCAGGGGCTGATCGACAAGAGCCGGGCGATCATGGACGCGCGCGGGGTCGCCACGGACGTCGTACGCGCCGTCGACCACGACATCGCGCCGGGTGTCTACCCGGACATGACCGAGCACGGCTTCGCCACGGACGCCTGGCCGGCGCTGCACGAGCAGGTGATGGCCGCGGACATCCTGGTGCTGGCCGGCCCGATCTGGCTCGGCGACAACAGCTCGGTCATGAAGAAGGTCATCGAGCGGCTCTACGGCGGTTCGGGACTGCTCAACTCCCAGGGCCAGTACGCCTATTACGGCCGCGTCGGCGGCTGCCTGATCACCGGCAACGAAGACGGCGTGAAGCACTGCGCCATGAACATCCTCTACAGCCTCCAGCACCTCGGCTACACCATCCCACCGCAGGCCGACGCGGGCTGGATCGGCCCGGCGGGACCCGGACCCTCCTATCTCGACCCCGGTTCGGGCGGCCCGGAGAACGACTTCACCAACCGCAACACCACATTCATGGCCTGGAACCTCATGCACATGGCAGCCATGCTCAAGCGCGCCAACGGCATTCCGGCCCACGGCAACCAGCGCTCGGAGTGGGACGCCGGCTGCCGCCTCGACGCGCCCAACCCCGACTACCGCTGAAGCGGGCGCCGCGCGACGGGAGGCCGGTGGCCCGACTCGTCGGCGTACCTGGAAGCGGATCGCGGGGCGTCGTCATCCGTGCCGTCAGCCGCCGGGCCGCAACCACCGGGCCGCGCAGCCGGAGAACGGCTGCGCGGCCCGGACTCACCGCTGCGGCGTGAACTCCCGGCCCGGACCCGGGTGTGTCAGGCGGTGGCGTCGTCGTAGGCCAGGTCGCCGCCCAGTTCGCGGGATGCCTGGGCCTGGGCGAGGAGTTCCCTGGCCTTGGCCTCGACACCTTCGATGGCGTCGGCGCCGGCGACGAAACGCAGCGGCGGCTCGGCCTGGCCGGCGATGGTCAGCAGGGCCTTGGCGAGCTTGACGGGATCGCCGGACTGCCGGCCGCTCATGCTCTTCCACGCCGCGACGGTGGCCGTGGTGCGCTCGGCGTAGTCCTCGATGGTCGGCTCGGGCCAGGTGGTGGAGGCGTCCACGAGCAGCTCGGTGCGGAAGAAGCCCGGTTCTACGACCGTGGTGCGAATGCCGTACGGCTCGACGTCGTAGCGCAGCGACTCCATCCACCCCTCCACGCCGAACTTGGAGGCGGCGTACGCGACGCAGAACTCCTGGCCGATCAGACCGGCGGACGAGGAGAGCGTGATGATGTGGCCGGCGCGCTGCTTGCGCAGGATGGGCAGGACGGCGCGGGTGACGTTCATGGGGCCGAAGAGGTTGGTCTCGATCTGCCGGCGCATCTGCGCGGGCGTGATCTCCTCGAAGTAGCCGGCGAAGAAATTGCCCGCGTTGTTGATCAGGACGTCGATGCGGCCGAAGCGGTCGACGGCGGCCTGCGCGGCGGCCTCGGCGTCCTCAAGGCTCGTGACGTCCAGCTTGGTGACCAGCAGATCGTCCTGCGGTCCGCCGAGGGTCTTCTCGACCTCTTCGGGGCGGCGGCCGGTGGCGACGACCTGGTGGCCGGCGGCGAGGGCTTCGCGGGCGATGTCCGTGCCCAGACCGCGTCCGGCACCGGTGACGAGAATGACCTTGCTCATGAGATGTTCCTTTGTAGATGCTTTCGGGTGTTGCGAGGCGTTTGTGTGGTTCGGTGGTGCTCTTCAGGTGCTCTTCAGGTGCTGCTGGGCGACGGGTGCCGTCAGGCCTGGTCGGTCGGCATGATCCACAGCTCGCCGACGGAGGCGTGGCGGGGCCGGGTGACCATGTAGGCGACGCCGTCGGCGATGTCGTCGGGGGCGAGGACCTCGGTCTGCTCGTAGAAGGCGCCGATCGCTTCGCGGATCTCGGGCTTGTGGTCGTTGTGCGAGCCCAGCTCGGTGTCCACGCCGCCCGGCTCCAGGACACCGACGCGCACGTGCCGCCGCGTGACCTCCTGGCGCAGGGACTCGGTGAAGCCGTTCACGCCGAACTTGGTGAGGTTGTAGACGCCGTAGCCGTTCCAGGCGACGCGGCCGGCGATCGAGCTGATGTTGACGATGTCGGCGACCCGGCGCGGACCGTCTTCGGCGGCCTTGAGCAGGTGTGGCAGGGCGGCGCGGGTGGTGTAGAGCAGGCCCTGGACGTTGACGGCGATCATGCGCTCCCATTCGTCGACGTCCGCGCCGGCGACGGGGCCCAGGAGCATCAGGCCGGCGTTGTTGACGAGGGTGTCCAGTCGTCCGAAGTGCTCGACGGCCTGCTGTACGGCCGCTTCGGCCCGGGCACGGTCGGTGATGTCCGCCTCCACCGCCAGCGCGGTGCCGCCCGCCTTCTCGATCTCGGCGGCCAGGTCGGTCAGACGGTCCTTGCGGCGGGCCACGAGGGCGACGGAGGCGCCGTTCTCGGCGAGCCGGCGGGCGGTGGCGGCGCCGATACCGCTGCTCGCGCCGGTGACGAGAGCGACGGTGCCGGTCAGGTTCGATGACATGGGGGGTGTCCTGTTCTTTGGTTCTCTGGATGCCGCACCATCAACAGAACCGCTTGTCATGGGAGCGTGGGAGTCCCTGATGAGGGGGTCCCTGAGAGGGACCCCCAGCCCTGCGGCAGCGCTCGTAGAGTGGGGCGCATGGCAGGCAGAAACGACCCTTACGGCACCAGCCGTGACCTTCGTGGTGATTTCCGCGCGGAGATCCGGGAATTCCTGGGCACGCGACGGGCCAGGGTCACCCCCGAGCAGGCCGGACTGCCCGTGTACGGCGGAGACCGCCGGAGGGTCACCGGGCTGCGCCGGGAGGAGGTAGCCCTGCTCGCGGGCATCTCCAGCGAGTACTACACCCGGCTGGAGCGCGGCAACGCCACCGGCGTCTCCGAGAGCGTCATCGACGGCATCGCGCAAGCGCTGCAACTCGACGAGGCCGAGCGGATCCATCTGCTCGACCTCCTGCGCGGCGCCGGCACGGCCCGCCCGCCACGCCGCCGGCCGGCCCAGCAGCGCGTCCGGCCCGCGGTGCGGCGCGTCCTCGACTCGATGACCGGCACGCCCGCGTTCGTACTCAGTGGACGCTTGGACATCCTGGCCGCCAACCCCCTCGGGCGCGCGCTGTTCTCCCCGGTCTACGCCGACCCGGTGAGGCCGCCGAACAACGCCCGGTTCGTCTTCCTCGCCCCGCACGCGACCGAGTTCTTCCGCGACTGGGACGAGGTCGCGGGCGACACCGTCGCCATGCTGCGCGCCGAAGCCGGCCGCGGCCCCTACGACCGGCGGCTGACGGACCTGATAGGGGAGCTGTCCACCCGCAGCGAGGACTTCCGTCGCCGCTGGGCCGCCCACAACGTCCGGATCCACACCACGGGCCTGAAGCGCCTCCACCACCCGGTCGTCGGCGACCTCGACCTGCCGTTCGAGACCTTCCCGCTCGGAGCGGACCCCAGCCAGTTCCTCCTCGCCTACACCGCCGAGCCCGCGTCACGTGCGCAGGACGCCCTGAACCTGCTGGCCAGCTGGGCCGCGACCAACGACGGCATCGACGAGTACGCGTCGGCCGACGACTCCGAACCGGCCGAGTCGGCCGAAACCCCCGACTGACCGCCGAAGCACCGCACACCGACGTGCCGTCCGGCGCCGAAGGCCCTTTACCGGCGGCGTCAAGTGGGTGATGCTGACCCGGCGTTGGAGGGTGATCGACACGGAGGGGCCGGTCGGTCGGGAGGGAGAGGCCGCCGTGGTGCGCGTAGAGCTGCTCGGACCGATTCAGGTGTACGCCGATGATGCGACGCCGGTCGAAGTCGGTGGCGTCCGGCTGCGGATGCTCCTTGCCAGGCTCGCCCTCGAAGAGGGCCGCACGGTGCCGGTCGACTCGCTCGTCGACGGCCTGTGGGGAGAGGAGCCGCCCGCCGACGGGGCCAACGCGCTGCAGGCGCTGGTGTCCCGGCTGCGCAGGGCGCTGCGCGGGTCCGCGGCGGTGGAGTCCGCGTCCGGCGGCTACCGGCTCTCGGTGCGGGCCGAGGACGTGGACGTTCACCGCTTCGAGGATCTGACCGCCCGGGGCAGGCGGGAACTGGCGGCCGGGCGGGCCGGCGAGGCGGCCTCGCTGCTCGCGACGGCGCTCGGGCTGTGGCGCGGCGCGGCGCTCGCCGATGTCCTCGACGCCCCGTTCGCCGGGCCCGTCGCGACCCGGCTGGACGATCTGCGGACCGCGGCGGCCGAGGACCGCTGCGATGCCGAGCTGCGGCTCGGGCGGTACGGAGAGGTGCTGGCCGACCTCGAAGCGGCCGGTGCCGAGCGGCCGTTGAGCGAGCGGGTCGCCGGGCTGCGGATGCGGGCGCTGTCCGCGGCCGGACGGCAGTCCGACGCCCTCGCGGTGTACGAGGCGATACGGGAGCGGCTCGGCGACGAACTCGGCGTCGATCCGTCGGCCGGGCTGCGGGAGATCCATCTGGCCCTGCTGCGAGGCGAGTTGGAGACGCCCGCCGAGCGGGCCGAGGCCGCCCCGAGCCGCCTCCCGGCCCGGCTCACCAGCTTCGTCGGCCGTGACAGTGAACTGACGCGGCTTGCCGGGCAGTTGGCCCACAGCAGGCTCGTCACCATTGTCGGCCCCGGGGGCGCGGGCAAGACCCGGCTCTCCTTCGAAGCGGCCACCCGGGACCGCGCCCACGCGCGCGGCCGGGTCTGGTTCGTGCCGCTCGCCGGCGTGAGCGCACCGGACCAGCTGGCCGACGCGGTACTCGGCGCCCTCAGCTCCACCGACGGCCGCCTCTACGACGCGGGCCAGGGGCAGCGGGCCACCCCGGTCGAGCGCATGGCCGGGCTCTTCGGCAGCGGCGACGCCCTGCTCCTGCTCGACAACTGCGAGCACCTCGTCGAGGCGGCTGCCGAACTCACCGCCGAACTCCTCGACGAGCTCCCGGAGTTGCGGATCCTCGCCACCAGCCGCGAGGCCCTCGCCATCACCGGTGAGTCCCTGTGTCACCTCGGCCCCCTCGACGTACCGATGGGATCACCGGAGCCCGCCGAGGCCGCGCAGTCGCCCGCCGTCCGCCTCTTCGTCGACCGGGCCGCCGGAGTCCGGCCGGACTTCACGCTCGACGACGTGACCCTCGACGCCGTGGTCGAGGTCTGCCGGCGGCTCGACGGGATGCCGCTCGCCCTCGAACTGGCCGCGGCGAAGCTCCGCTCGATGAGCGTCGAGCAGATCGCGCGCCGCCTCGACGACCGCTTCCGCCTCCTCGCCTCGGGCAGCCGCACCGCCCTGCCCCGCCAGCGCACCCTGCTCGCGCTCGTCGAGTGGAGCTGGGACCTGCTCGACGAACCCGAGCGGATCCTCGCCCGCAGACTGTCGGTGTTCCCTGGCGGCGCGACCGTCGCCGCGCTCGAAGAGGTCTGCGCGGACCCGTCGCTCCCGGTCGCCGACATCCCGTACCTCCTGGACGCCCTGGTCGAGAAATCGCTGGTCCACACCGTCGACGAAGGGGCGGGCGAGCCGCGCTACCGGATGCTGGAGACGGTCCGCGCGTACGCGGCGCGGCGGCTCGCCGACGCCGAGACCGAGTCCGGGGACGCCGTCACCAGGCGCTACGCCGCCTACTTCCTGGCCCTCGCGGAAGAACACGAACCCCGCCTTCGTACCGGCGAACAACTGCGTGCGATCGAGGTCTTCGACGCCGAACACGACAACCTCGTCCTCGCGCTGCGCTCGCTCGTCGACGCCCCGGACGGGAACCTGGCCGCACGCTTCGCCAGGGCGATGTTCTGGTACTGGGGGATCAGGGGGATGAGCACCCAGCTCGACACCTATGCCGTACGGCCAGGGGGCGGCGAACGTCCGGCCGCCGAGGGCGAGTCGGCGACGGCACGTGAGTTCCACCCGGCCACACTGCTCCTGCGGATGTCCCAAGTCTCCTTCCCCACCGGCCAGTCAGACCCGGGCGGAACCGCGGACCAGGGAGACCCCCTCGACTCACCCGACCCCTGGGTGCGGGCCAGCGCCCACCTGGCACGGGACTTCGCCCTCACCGAACAGGGCGACCTGGTCACCGGCGCCGAGTCCCGGAGGGAGGCCCTGCGCGGCTTCGAGGAGGTGGGCGACCGCTGGGGGCTCGTGATGAGCCTGTTCCCGATCGGCCGCGACCACTCCCTGCGCGGCGAGTACCCGCAGGCCATCGCCACCTTCGAACGGACCGTGGCACTCAGTTCCGAACTCGGCACCGAGGACTACCTCTACCTCAGCAAGGCCCGACTCGCCCGCGAACGCCGGCGCAGCGGCGACCTGGCAGGCGCCTTCCGCGATCTGCACGCCGCACACCGGCAGGCCCGCGAGCGCGGACAGCTGCGCCTGGAGGCCAACATCCTCGTGGGCCTGGCCAATGTCCACCGCAGGGCCGGTGACCTGGCGCAGTCCGACGCGACCCTCGACCGTCTTGAGGCGCTGAGCGCCCGGCGCCCCTCCCTCAGAGAACTGGCCCGCGACCTGATCGTCAGCACCCGCATCGAGAACCGTCTCGCCGAGGGGGACGCCGTGCGGGCCAGGGCCCTGCTGCCCGAAGCGGCCGGCGCCCTGTTCGGCCAGGGAGCGGGCGCCGCGCTCGCCTGGGTGGCCGAACTGCTCGGCGGACTACGGACATGGGAGGGCGCCCCCGAAGACGGCGCCAGGTCGCTCGGCATGAGCCAGGTGATGCGCGGCGCCTTCGACTGGGGCGAGCCGGAGTGGTGCGAGCTGGTCGACCGCATCGTGGCGACGCTGGGCGAGGAGGGCTTCAAGAAGGCGTACGAGGAGGGGGCCGCGTACTCCCGCGAGGACGCGCTGCGCTGGCTGGAGGCAGAGACCTTGCGGGCGGTGCCGCGATTCTGACGACGGCGCGCGGTCATGCGGACAGGCAGCCGGGCGGGGTCCGCACCACCCCTGTAGGTGCGGACCCCGCCCGGCCGTGCCTGTCACCGGAGGATCAGCCGGCGTTCTTGCGGTAGGCGCGCATGGCCAGCGGGAAGAAGACGACGATCACGCCGGCCATCCAGGCGAGAGTGCCGGCCAGGGAACCGGCGACCGGGCCGCCGTTGAGCAGGCCGCGGACCGTGTCGGCCACCAGGGAGACGGGGTTGACGTCGGACCAGGCCTGGAGCCAGCCGGCCATGCCGTCCCTGGGGATGAAGACGTTGCTGGCGAAGGTGAGCGGCAGGATCAGGATGGTCATCAGGCCCTGCACGGAGGCGGGGTTCTTGATCAGCATGCCGAGGTACACCGAGATCCAGGAGAAGCTGAGGGCGAAGCCGACGAGCAGGGCGAGCGCGGCGAGCGCGGCGAGCGGGCCGGTCTCGACGCGGTAGCCCATGACCAGGGCGAGGACGACCAGGGTGCCCAGACAGACGACATAGCGGACGATGTCGGCGAGGACGGCGCCGATCAGGGGGCTGGAGCGGGCAATCGGCATGCTGCGGAACCGGTCGAAGATCCCGGTACTGGCGTCCGCGGAGAGCGAGGCGCCGATGCCGATGCTGGCCTGGAAGACGGCCATGACCATGACGCCGGGGGTGACGAGCCGCAGATAGCCGTCGGTGTCGCCACCGGACATGGCGTCCCCGAAGAGGTAGATGAACATCAGCAGGCTGATGATCGGGGTGAGGATCACATCGACCAGCTGCATCGGCGACTTCATGAACTTGGTGACGCCGCGCCCGGCGAGAGCGAGGCTGTGCTGCGCGGTCTGCGCGAGGCCGATACGGCCGGAGAGCTCGGCGTGGGCGCTGAGGGGCTGGGTGCTCATGACGGGGGTCCTCTCGGATCTAGGGAGAAGCCTTCGCGGACTTCGCGGACTTCGCGGAACGGGGGAGCAGGGGCTCAGACAGCGACGGGCTGCTCGTCGGTCGTGGCGGGCGCGTGTCCGGTCAGGGCGAGGAAGACCTCGTCCAGGCTGGGCAGCCGCAGGCCGAGTTCATCGGCGGTGATGCCGGCGCCGTCCAGGCGGCGGGCGACCGCGGCGACGATCAGCGGGTCGTCGGCCGGGACGGTCAGCACGCCGGAGTCCTGAGCGGGCGAGTGGCCGGACAACTCGGCGAGCACCTGCGTGACCCGCGGCACATCGGCGGCCACGGTGGGCCGGACCTGGAGGATCTGGCCGCCGACGCGGCGCTTGAGCTCACCGGGCCGGCCTTCGGCGACCTTGCGGCCCTTGTCGAAGACGGTGATGGAATCGGCGAACTGGTCGGCCTCCTCCAGGTACTGGGTGGTGAGCAGCACCGTGGAGCCGTCGGCGACCAACTGCCGTACGACATCCCAGACTTCCTGCCGGGCGTGCGGGTCCAGGCCGGTGGTGGGCTCGTCCAGGAAGAGCACCTGGGGCCGGCCGACCAGGGAGGCGGCCAGGTCCAGACGCCGTCGCATACCGCCGGAGAAGGTGGCGATCGGCTTGCGGGCCGCCTCGGAGAGAGAGAAGTTCTCCAGGAGCTCGGCGGCCCGCGCCTTCGCATCGCGCCGGGACAGGCCGAGCAGCCGCCCGATGAGCACCAGGTTCTCGGCGCCGGACAGGGTCTCGTCCACGGAGGCGTACTGACCGGTCAGCCCGATCAGCTGCCGGACCTTGACCGGGTCCTTGACGATGTCGTGGCCGCCGATGGTGGCGTGTCCGCCGTCGGGGCGCATCAGCGTGGCCAGGATGCGCACGGTGGTGGTCTTGCCGGCGCCGTTGGGGCCCAGGACGCCGACGACCTTGCCGGCCGGGACCTCCAGGTCGACGCCGTCCAGGGCGGTGAAGTCGCCGTACTTCTTGACCAGTCCCTCGGCCCGGATCGCGTACGCCATGTTCAACAACTCCTCGTCAGGTCCTCGTCGTTCTCGATGACCATGACGATGCCGGGCCCTGCTGACAGTCCATGGCCAGCCCGCTGACAGCGGCCGCCGACAGCTGTCAGGCGATATCAGAGGACTCCACGAACAGACCCGGCACACGCTCTCTCAGGAGCGTGGGCCGGGCCGAATGAGCCGGTGGTTGATCGAGGGGGGCCGAGGGGGCCGAGAGGGGGGGGCAAACGATCACCAGAGACACAGGAAGGGCGGCCGTGTGTCGTCGTTGTCACGCAGTTAGACACTCACCGGGGACAGGTCCATGCTCGCCCAGGCCTGGCTCTCGGTGCACCGCTAAGCGGGTCTTCCATTCCAGTCGTCCAGGTGGTCACGCGCTACGTCAAGGAACCCTGCGATCGCATTTGAAACAGCTCCGATGGAGGCTGCTACCTCGCGGTATCGGATCAGGGGGCCTTCCGTAATGATCGTGAGATCGTCGCTGTCTACTGACATGAAGGGGCTGCTTTGGACCAGTCCGACGTAGCTCTCCAGGTCACCCAGCGCGTTCCCGCACTTCTCAAGCACTGCATGCGCTTCTTCGGCGACGACCTTTGGGCCGGCGAGTCGTACGCGGATCGCGGCATCGCCCATCGGGTCGAGTTGAGCGAGCAGGTCCTGTAGGGATGGGATGGCACCGCGACGCTCGTCTTCTCCGATGCTTTGGCTGTACGCCCCGACTGAGTTTGCGGCGTCTTGAATCTGACTTACCGCCAGACGCGCCGCCTTGGCAAACTCCTGATACGAGTCCATCCGTGTCTGCCGAACGGACATGCCGTAGGCATCGGCTCCTGATTTCGCGACAGCACCCACGGATCCTCGGCTGGAGGAACGGGCGGCGGCGACGGTGGCCACCCCTCCCACCAGAGCGCCAGCCACGCCGGCAATGGCGGCGATGAAGGCTGTGTCCATGCCCTCAGAAGCAAGTTGAATGGCTATCACAGGTCTGGCTCCAGTGCCCTGAGGTGCTCCTATGTGTGCGGATCGCACGGTACAGCCGCATGCCATCCCCTGTAGAGGGCGTGATCTCGCCACCCAGGCGCAGAGAGTGACACGTTCTGATCCGTAGCTCTAACAAGACCAGGCATTAACGGTCATACAGGTTGCCCGGAGCGGCTGACGGACACCGCTGGGCGTAGCCGGGTGCTGTGGTTGCTGTACTTCGTTGCTGTATCGCGCCGACTCGCCCCGGGCCGCTGCCGCGCTTCCAGCAGCGATCCTCAAGGCCGCAGGGTTTCACCCTGTGGATCAAAACAGACCAATCCGTGGCTCCGGGCCAGTTGGGCAGCGTATTCCGAGACTTCCTCGGCCTGGCTATAGGACATCAGTAGGTACACCATCGGTCCGGACGCCTCGGCGATCAACGGTGGGGACGCCCAGGGACTCCTGTAGCCGTGCTCCGGCACAGCTTCGTGTCTCTGCTCTCCGACCGTGGCGTTCCGCTGGAAGAGATCTCCCGACTCGTCGGGCACTCCGGCACGGGCGTGACCGAGGAGGTGTACCGGAAACAGATCCGGCCCATGATCCAGACCGGCGCCGTGGTCATGGACGGCATCTTCAAGCGGCATCTTCAAGCGGGATCCGGAGCGCTAGTCACGCAGATAGACACGCAGCAACGCCAGAAGGCCCTTACCGAATCGGTAAGGGCCCTCTGAACTGCTATTTAGCTGTCGGGGTGGCGGGATTTGAACCCACGACCTCTTCGTCCCGAACGAAGCGCGCTGCCAAGCTGCGCTACACCCCGATCGTCGCTGCTTGTCGCGGCGACGTCGTTTACTTTAGCCCACTGGTGGCCGGAGACGAAATCCGGTTTTCGGGGCGTCGGACGCGGTGGTGGACCGGGTCGGGGCGGACGTGGTCGAGGGCGACGGTGAGGAGGGCGAGGGCATAGAAGGCGACGCCGAGGATCGCCGTGTTGCCGAGGACGCCGACGTAGCCGTGCTGGTCGACGTCCACGAAGGGGTAGAGATAGCGCGTCGGGGTGCCGGGGGACATCATCGCGCCGCGGGCCAGGGAAAAGCCCAGGTAGGCGAGGGGGTAGAGGAGCCAGGTGGCGGCGTTTCGGACGGCCAGCGGGGTCGGGCGGGTCAGCAGGAGCCAGTCGGCCAGCACCGCGATCGGCGTCGCCGTGTGCAGGAGCTGGTTGGCCACCGCGTGCCAGCCCGTGAGGGTGTCGATCTCCCCGGTCATCGAGAAGCCGCTGGACTGGTTCGCCAGGATCAGGTGGTAGACGAGGCCCGTGATCGAGATGTAGAGCAGTGTGCCGCCGGTCACTGCGCCGGGCAGCGGACGGCGGGCCGTCCACGCACGCCAGGCCGAGGCGGCGAAGACCACCGCCACGAGCACGTTGCTCTGGATCGTGAAGTAGCTGAGGACGTGGAGCGGGCTGCCCAGGATCAGGTCGATGGCCACGCCCGTCGCCGCCGCGAGGGCTACGAGCAGTCGGAAAGCCGCCGCCACCGGGCGGCGTGTGGGGGCCACCACCGCCGTCGCGGGGACGACGGAGAGGGTCGGCGGGGGGATACCCGGTATCGCGGGGATGTCGGGTATGTCCTTGGGTATGGGGGCGATCATGGCCCCACGCTAAGGGGAGCGGACGAATCGGGCGATATGGGTCGCCTGGGTGGGTTACGCCCGCATGGACTGTGCGGCCCGCACGGCCCGCGCAGTTCGTGCAGCCCGCACAGTCCGTGCCGTGGGTGTCGGCGGGGCGCAGCCGTCCGTGCCGTACGGGTCAGCGGCTCACGGTCGTCCGGGTCTGTGCTCCGCGGCCCTCCGTATCAGTGGCGCGCGCCGTTCTCGGCCCGCTTCGTCAGCGGCGCCCCCCGTCGGCGTCCCGAGTCCGCCCCTGCTCTCCGGCCTCTGCTCTCCGCCCCTGCCCTCCGGCCCCCTTACCTCCGCTCCACCAACGTCAGCAGTGAAGCCTCCGGCGGGCAGGCGAACCGTACCGGCGTGTAGCGGTTCGTTCCGCAGCCCGCCGAGACGTGCATGTACGCCGTCCGGCCCTCCGCCGTATGCGTGGACAGGCCCTTCACGCGGTCCGCGTCCAGGTCGCAGTTGGTGACCAAGGCGCCGTAGAAGGGGACACAGACCTGGCCGCCGTGGGTGTGGCCGGCCAGGATCAGCGGGTAGCCGTCGGCCGTGAAGGCGTCCAGGGTGCGCAGGTACGGGGCGTGGACCACGCCCATCGAGAAGTCGGCGGACTCCGAGGGGCCACCGGCCACGCGCGCGTAGCGGTCCCTCTTGATGTGCGGGTCGTCGAGGCCGGTCAGCTCGATCTCCGCGCCCTCGACCTTCAGCGTCCCCCGCGTGTTCGTCAGGTTCAGCCAGCCCGCCGTGTCGAAGCCGTCGCGCAGGTCCTCCCACGGGTTGTGGATGGCGCCCACCACGGGTGGGTTGCCGTTCAGGCCGTGGCGGCCCTGGATCTTCTCGGTCAAGTAGCGGGCGGGGTTGCGGGGTTTGGGGCCGTAGTAGTCGTTCGAACCGAAGACGTACGCCCCCGGGAACTCCATCAGGGGGCCCAGCGCGTCCAGGACCTCGGGCACGCCCTCGGGGTCGGAGAGGTTGTCCCCGGTGTTGATCACGAAGTCGGGGCGCAGACCGGCCAGGGAGCGCAGCCAGCGCTGCTTCTTGCGCTGACCGCCCACCATGTGGATGTCGGAGACCTGAAGGACGCGCAGTGGTCGCATCCCCGGTGGCAGGACCGGGACCGTCACCCTCCGGAGGCGGAAGGAGCGGGCCTCGAAACCCGCCGCGTACAACAGACCGGCGGCGCCCACCGCCGTGATTCCCAGGGGTACTCCGTATCGCGCGCGCATACGTCCATCGTGTCAGACCCCGGCGAGCCCGCTTGCCCGCCTGTGGACAACCCCGCACTCCCGCCCCCCGCGAGGGCACAGGGAGCGCGCCCCGAAATCAACAGGCAACCGGCTGACCACACCTGCGACAATCAGCGACATGACCACGCTCAAGTCGAAGCTTCAGGAAGACCTCAACGCCGCGATCAAGGGGCGCGACGAGCTCCGCTCCTCGACGCTCCGGCTGACCCTCACCGCCATCACCAAGGAGGAGGTCGCGGGCAAGACCAAGCGCGAACTCTCCGACGACGAAGTGCAGAAGGTGATCACCCGCGAGGCGAAGAAGCGCCGCGAGGCCGCGGACGCCTTCGCGGCGGGCGGGCGTCCCGAGTCGGCCGAGCGGGAGAAGGCGGAGGGCGAGGTCCTCGCCGCGTACCTGCCCAAGCAGCTGTCCGACGACGAGCTTCAGCAGATCGTCGCCCAGGCCGTCGAGGAGGCGAAGGCGGCTGGTGCCGAGGGGCCGCGCGCCATGGGGCAGGTCATGAAGATCGTGAACCCGAAGGTGGCCGGCCTGGCCGAGGGCGGCCGCGTCGCCGCCGTGGTGAAGAAGCTGCTCGCCGGCTGAGTCGGCGCCAGAAGGTTCTCGTGGGCCAGGAGTTCGTCCTGGCCCACGATTCCGATATTCCGACGCGTCGCCTCAGATGCTGTCGTCGGCCAGGCGGCCGCCCGTCAAGCGGTTGCGGCCTCAGGCGGCCGTGCGCCCCGCGTGCAACCGAGGCACAGGTCAGGTGAACGAGGCCCCGGCGGTCACCCAGGTGCCTCTGTCGGTCTGTGTCGGCCTGCGTCAGCCTGTGTCGGTCCGTATCGGTCCGTGCGGGTCGTCAGTGATCGGTGTCGGCGCTCCCGAGGAGTCCGAGTTCCTGGGCGCGTGCCCCCAGGGCCACCCGCCCGTTGGCTTCGAGCAGTTCCATGAGTCGCTGCACCTTGCGTTGCACCGTGCGGTGTCCGACCCCCAAGTGCCGGGCAATCGACGCGTCGTTCAGCCCCTCGTACAACAGATTCAGGATCTTTTGGTCGTTGGGATGGATTCCTGGATTGGTGGTGTCACATTCCGGCGTCACGGTCAAAGTCGCCTCCCCCATGAAGCAGCCCGATCACTGCCTTTCGGGATGCCAGTCTAGGAAGCGCCTGTGAGTCCGGACAGCAGAATAAATCTCACCAATGACTGTTAACGGGGCGAGCGGGGTGACGCAATTACGCCAGCCCCGCTCGCGTTCAGGCCATTTGTACTTTCAGGCCATGCGTACGTGGAGTACGGGCACGCTCAGTACCAAGGCGTGCACGATTCGTTGCCCGAGGGATCCTCCGCACAGGCCCGCATTTCGTAACCCGAAGGGTTGTAGTACATCGGCGTGCGTGTGTAGTAGTAGTTCGTTCCGCCAGGGACCTTCGAGGTCCAGCCCGAGGCCCCGCCCTTCTTCTCGCCCAGACGCCAGTAACAGGTCGAGTGGCTCTTGGTACAGCGCTGGACGTAGACCGTCCACTTCTGCTCGTCCGAGCCGCTGATGTACCAGAGACGGCCCCAGCTGTACTGGTCTCCGTCCGTCTTTCCCCAGCGCATTTCATACTCGAATGAGCCGCCGAGGTCGTACGGGCCGTAGGGGCTGACCGGTCCGGTCTGCCAGGTCTGGACGTTCGGGTCATGGCCGTCGCAGCCGAAGTTGTCGCAGGAGGCGGCCTGTGCCGAAGTGGGCACGGCCAGGGCCAGGGTCAGGGAACTGAGCAGGGCTCCGAGTGTGAAACCGAGTCGGGATCTGAGTTTCATGTCCCCTCCATCTGAGACGGCAACAGCAAGGGCACCCTCAAGGCGGGGCCGGACGTGAATATGTCACGCCCTCCGCCGAGAAGGTGCCCTTACGGTGAAGCTGACGTAATTACGCCGGACGCTTCAATCGCAGCTCAAGGGGTACGGTCAGCCGCGCTGCCCGCCGTTTCCGTTTCCCTGAATCAATCCCTCGGGAATGGAGAAGGAAGGCGTGGGGATCACTACACCGCCGTCGGTCTGGCCGCTGATGGTGGTCCCGTTGGTGCTGTTCCCGTTTCCGTTCCCGTTGCCGTTTCCATTGCCGTTGTTGTCGCCGTTGTCCCCGTCGTCGTGGCCCTTGTTCTTGTCGGCGTCGGGAATGTCGACCAGGTTGAAGGAGGGGGCCTCCTTGCCCGTGAGGGCGCCGGTCATCAAGTCCCGCCAAATGGGGCCGGGGACCTGACCGCCGTAGACCTTGTAGCGGTAGACGCCGCCGATCTTGATGTTCACCATCTTGACCTTCTGGGTGGCGCTGCCGACCCAGACCGCGCCCGACAGGTTCGGCGTGTAGCCGACGAACCAGGCGTTCTTGCGCTCGTCCGTCGTACCGGTCTTACCGGCGTTGGCGCGGTCGGTGAGACCGGCCTGCTGGCCCGTACCGGAGTCGATCACGCCGCTCAGCAGGGTGTTGATGGTGTCCGCGGTCTTCTCGGACATCGCCCGCTGGCAGGTCGACTTCGGCACTTCGAGGGACTTCTGCTTGCCGTTGATCTTCTGCGTGATCGACTCGATGGCGACCGGGGTGCAGTACATGCCGCGGGAGGCGAAGGCGGCGTACGCGGTGGCCATCGTCAGCGGGGAGATGCCCTTGGCGCCGAGGGCGATGGAGGGCACCTGGGGGAGCTTGTCGCCGTTGCCCTGGACCACGCCGAGCTTGTCGATCTGGTTCATCACCGGGCAGAGGCCGATGTCAGAGATCATCTGCACGAAGTAGGTGTTGACCGACTTCGCCATCGCCTCCTTCAGCCGGTACGGACCGACCTCGGACGCGCTCTCGTTCGGCACCTGCTCGTTGGCCTGGTTGGTCCAGGGCTTGCTGCCGCAGGTCTGTACGGGGCTGGGGTAGGGCATCTTGTTCGGCGACGAGTACTCCTTTGTCGCCGGCAGGCCCTGCTCCAGCGCGGCCGCGGCCACGAAGGGCTTGAAGGTCGAACCGGTCGGGAAGCCGTAGTTCGAGCCGCCCATGCCGTAGTTGACGGAGTAGTTGTACTCGGTCTCGTTCTTCCCGTAGCCGTAGGGCTTCGACTGGCCCATGCCGAGGATCTTCCCAGTGCCGGGCTGGACCAGGGTGGCTGCCGCCGCGACCTTGTCGGACTTGTAGACGTGGGACTTGAGCGACGCCTGGATCGACTCCTGGGACTGCGGGTCGAGCGTCGTACGGATCGTCAGGCCGCCCTGGTTCCAGATCTTCGCCCGCTCTTCCTTGGTCTTGCCGAAGACCGGGTCGGTCAGGAAGACGTTCTCCACGTACTTGCAGAAGAAGCTGGCGCCCTTGACGGCCGTGATGCAGCCGTTCTTGGGCTGGCTGACGTGCAGGCCGAGCTTCTTCTTCTTGGCCGCGTCGGCCTCCTGCTGGGAGATGTCGTGCACCTCGGCCATGCGCTGCAGCACGGTGTTGCGGCGCTTGGTGGCCTCCGCCTCGTCGTTCACCGGGTCGTACCGGCTGGGCGACTGGACGATGCCCGCGAGCAGCGCCGACTGCTGGAGGTTCAGGTTCTTGGCGGGCTTGGAGAAGTAGCGCTGGGCGGCGGCCTCGATGCCGTAGGCCTGCTCACCGAAGAACGTGATGTTCAGGTAGTTCTCGAGGATCTTCTTCTTGCCGAGCTTCTCTTCCAGCTGGATCGCGTACTTGAGCTCGCGGATCTTGCGGCCGAGGGTCTGCTGGGTGGCCTGGGCGACCTTCGTCGGGTCGTCGCCGGCCTCTTCGACGAAGTAGTTCTTCACCAGCTGCTGGGTGAGCGTGGAGGCGCCCTGGGCCACTCCGCCGTTCTGCGCGTTCTGGTTCACGGCGCGCAGGACGCCCTTCAGGTCGATCGCGCCGTGCTGGTAGAAGCGGGAGTCCTCGATCGCGACGATCGCCTTCTGCATGTACGGCGAGATGTCCTTGAGGTCGACCACCGTGCGGTCGCGCGAGTAGACCGTCGCGATCTGATCGCCCTGGCTGTCCAGGATCGTGGTCCGCTGGCTCAGCGCCGGACTCTTCAGGTTGTCGGGAATCTCGTCGAACCCCTGGACGGACCCCTTGGCCGCCAGACCGAACGCACCCACGGCGGGCAGCGCGATTCCGGCCATGACGGCACCAGCGAGCACGCTGACACCGAGGAACTTGGCGGCCTGCTGCGTTGCCGACAGACCGCCGCCCGAGCGCTTCTTTGGCATGAGGGCAGCCTACGTTCTCATTCGCCGGACACGCGTATATGCCTTGGCCTAAGCTGCTCTCAACTGTCACAGCAGTGCGGCCACGTATCAATACGTCCGGCGACCCCGAATCGTTCCGGAGGTTCCCCAACTTTTTTTGTTGAGGGCTCGTTGAGGACGTGTCCGAATCGGCCTCATGTGTCACCAGGCGTCCGTTGTGACTCAACTGAACTGTCCGGGTTTGCCGGGATCCTCACGTATGTCCTCGGCTCACTCCCCCGGGTGATCTGCCGCTTACGCATAGTCCGTTCGGGCCATTCAAGATTGGGCCCGAAGGGGGTGTTGCGCTGTGCCCACCTTCCGTAACGTCCTCAACTGGCGGCGGTGAATATGCCGCTGCCGCCGTGGGGGAGCCTCGATTCGGGAGAGGACGGCGCCGGTATGGGCTGGGTTACCGACTGGAGTGCGCAGGCGGCCTGCCGCACTACCGATCCGGATGAACTGTTCGTTCAAGGAGCAGCGCAGAACCGGGCGAAGGCAGTGTGCACCGGATGTCCGGTGCGCACGGAGTGCCTCGCCGATGCGCTCGACAACCGCGTCGAATTCGGCGTGTGGGGTGGCATGACCGAGCGGGAACGCCGCGCACTGCTGCGTCGGCGGCCGACCGTCACCTCGTGGCGTCGCCTGCTGGAGACCGCGCGCACGGAGTACGAGCGCGGCGCGGGCCTGCTGCCCCTCGACGAGGAAGAGGTGTACGAGCGCTACGCGGCGGTGGGCTGAGGGCTTTCCCCTCGGGACCGCCTGGACCACCGCGGAATCTCAGCTTTCGGGCAGCTCCGGCCGATTGGCCGCGAGCCGGTCCCCGATGTCCCGCAGCCCGGCGAGGTCATGCACGTCGCCCGGCAACGCGGCCACTTCGGCCACGGCCACCTCGGGGTGGAGCGCGGCGAAGCGGTCACGTGTGCGCTGCTCACGGGAGAGCAGCTGCATGCGCTCGGCATGCAGCCTCAACAGGCCTGCGGTGAGCTGTTCGACGGTCCGGTCGGTATCCGTGGCGGCGGGGGAGCCTTCGTCGGAACCGTCAGGAGCTGATGTCTCGGAAGCGGGAGATTCTGAACTGCCGTACGTGTCGGGAGAGTTACGAAGTCCAGCTTTCCCGCCCCCCTGATCGACAATGCGGGCCTCGTCAAGATTTTCTGCAGCCTCGGAATCAGCCGCGGAATCAGTTGCGGAGTCAGCCGCGGAATCAAGATCTTCCGCGGCGGCGAGCGCCCGCTCGGCGGACAGCTGAGCGGCACCGCTGCCGTGCACCCGGTTGAGCACCAGACCGGCGAACGGCATGTCCTCGGCGGCCAGCCGCTCCACGAAGTACGCGGCCTCGCGCAGCGCGTCCCGCTCCGGGGCCGCCACCACCAGGAACGCGGTGCCGGGCGCCTGGAGCAGTTTGTACGTGGCGTCCGCGCGCGTACGGAACCCACCGAACGTCGTGTCCATCGCGGCCACGAACGTCTGGACGTCCTTGAGGAGCTGGCCGCCCAGCAGCTTCCCCAGGGTGCCGGTCATCATCGACATCCCGACGTTCAGGAACTTCATCCCCGCGCGCCCGCCCAGCTTCGCCGGCGCCGTCAGCAGCCGGATCAGCCGTCCGTCGAGGAACGAGCCGAGCCGCTTCGGCGCGTCCAGGAAGTCGAGCGCCGAGCGGGACGGCGGAGTGTCGACGACGATCAGGTCCCACTCGTCGCGCGCCCGCAGCTGCCCCAGCTTCTCCATCGCCATGTACTCCTGCGTGCCCGCGAAGCCCGCCGAAAGCGACTGGTAGAAGGGGTTGTTCAGGATCGCGGCCGCCCGATCGCCGTCCGCGTGCGCCTCGACGATCTCGTCGAACGTGCGCTTCATGTCGAGCATCATGGCGTGCAGCTCGCCGTCCCCCTCGACGCCCTTCACACGCCTCGGGGTGTTGTCCAGCGAGTCGATACCCATCGACTGGGCGAGCCTGCGCGCCGGGTCGATGGTGAGCACGACCACCTTGCGGCCGCGCTCGGCGGCGCGCAGCCCCAGGGCCGCCGCCGTGGTCGTCTTGCCGACGCCGCCCGAGCCGCAGCACACCACGATGCGGGTCTCCGGGTCGTCGAGCAGCGGGTCGACGTCGAGTACGCGGGCCGGGTTCAGACTCATGAGATCCCTTGCGTGCGCAGTTCCGTGGCGAGCTCGTACAGGCCCGCCAGGTCCATTCCCTCGGCGAGCAGCGGGAGTTCGTGCAGCGGCAGGTCCTGCTCCGTGAGCACGGCGCGCTGCTCGCGCTCAAGGGCGTACCGCTCGGCGTACTCCTCGGCCTGCTGGAGCAGCGGCCCCACCAGCCGCTCGGCGAGTCCGCCGCGGCGGGCGCCGCCGAGTCCGGCCGCGGAGAGCGACTTGGCGATCGCGGTACGGGGAGCGGCGGCCGTGAGCTCCAGGTCGGCTTCGTCCAGGAGCGCGGGCCGCACCATGTTCACGATGATCCGGCCCACCGGCAGCTTCGCCGCCCGCAGCTCGGCGATGCCGTCCGCGGTCTCCTGGACGGGCATCTCCTCCAGCAGCGTCACCAAGTGGACCGCCGTCTCGGGGGACTTGAGGACGCGCATGACGGCCTGTGCCTGATTGTGTATCGGGCCGATCTTGGCGAGGCCCGCCACCTCGTCGTTGACGTTCAGGAAGCGCGTGATCCGCCCGGTGGGCGGCGCGTCCATGACGACGTAGTCGTACGCGAACCGCCCGCTCTTGTCCTTCCGGCGTACGGCCTCACACGCCTTCCCGGTGAGGAGTACGTCTCTGACGCCCGGCGCGACGGTGGTCGCGAAGTCGATGGCGCCGAGCTTTTTCAGGGCGCGGCCCGCGCTGCCCAGTTTGTAGAACATCTGGAGGTAGTCCAGAAGGGCCAGTTCGGGGTCGATGGCGAGGGCGTACACCTCCCCGCCCCCCGGAGCGACGGCGATCTTCCGCTCCTCGTAGGGCAGCGCTTCTGTCTCGAAGAGCTGCGCGATGCCCTGTCTGCCCTCGACCTCGACGAGGAGGACGCGCTTGCCCTCGGTCGCGAGGGCGAGCGCGAGGGCCGCGGCTACCGTGGTCTTGCCGGTACCGCCCTTGCCGCTGACGACCTGGAGCCTGCTCACGTATTCGAGCCTAACCAGTCCGCCGCCGGACTACGCAGGAGGCTGTGGACAACGTGTGCGTGAGGCGGTGGCCGACGCGGGCGGGAAGCGGTGGTCGGCAACGGCTACAGTCGGCCACATGACCAAGTGGGAATACGCAACCGTGCCGCTGCTCGTCCATGCCACGAAGCAGATTCTGGACACCTGGGGCGAGGACGGCTGGGAGCTCGTCCAGGTCGTGCCCGGGCCGAACAACCCCGAGCAGCTGGTGGCCTATCTGAAGCGGGAGAGGTCGGCATGAGCGGCGCCGTCGAAGCGAAGCTGGCGGAACTCGGGCTGAGCCTGCCGGACGTCGTGCCGCCGCTGGCCGCCTACCAGCCGGCCGTGCAGTCCGGTGTGTACGTCTACACCGCGGGCCAGCTTCCGATGGTGGACGGCAAGCTTCCGGTCACCGGCAAGGTGGGTGCCGAGGTCACGGCCGAGGAGGCCAAGGACCTGGCCCGCATCTGTGCGCTGAACGCCCTCGCCGCGGTCAAGTCGGTCGCGGGCGACCTGGACCGCGTCGCGCGCGTCGTGAAGGTCGTCGGCTTCGTCGCCTCCGCCTCGGACTTCACCGGTCAGCCGGGTGTCCTGAACGGCGCGAGTGAACTCCTGGGCGCGGTCCTCGGCGACAAGGGCGTCCACGCCCGCAGCGCGGTCGGCGTGGCGGTACTCCCGCTGGACGCCCCGGTAGAGGTCGAGATCCAGGTGGAGCTGACGGCCCCGTAGGCGAGCACGGCGGGACGCGCTCTCTTCGCCCCCGCCGCCCCTACCCGTCCCATCCCTGGGGGCTGCGCCCCCAGACCCCGCTTAAAAGATTGCGCAGTTCCCCGCGCCCCTTTTAGGGGCGCGGGGAACTGCGCGAACGGCCCCCACCGGCCCGCAGTCGAAACACAACCTCCCGGGGTCGAAGGGGCGGAGCCCCTGGGGGATGGGACGGGTAGGGGCGGCGGGGGCGCAAAACCCGGCCTCGACGTCGGCCCGGAGATCCCCTGACGCCTCTCGAACATCCGCCCGGCTCGGGATAGCCTCCGCCCATGGCGAATGGGCAGTGGTACCCACCGGAGTGGCCAGAGCGGATCCGCGCGCTCGCGGAGGGCACGCTGACCCCGGTCACCCCCAAGCGCGCGGCCACGGTCATGCTCCTGAAGGACACCCAGTCCAACCCCGTCGTGCACATGCTCCGCAGACGCGCCTCCATGGCCTTCGCCGCAGGCGCGTACGCGTATCCGGGCGGCGGCGTGGACCCGCGCGACGACGAGCACCACATCCGCTGGGCGGGCCCCACGCGCGCGTGGTGGGCGAACAGGCTGGGCGTGGACGAGACCTCCGCCCAGGCGATCGTCTGCGCGGCGGTACGGGAGACGTACGAGGAGGCGGGCGTCCTGCTCGCCGGCCCCACCCCGGACACCGTGGTCGGCGACACCACGGGCGAGGAGTGGGAAGCGGACCGCGCGGCCCTGGTCGCCCGCGAGCTCTCCTTCGCCGAGTTCCTCGACCGCAGGGGCCTGGTCCTCAGGTCGGACCTCCTGGGCGCCTGGACCCGCTGGATCACCCCCGAGTTCGAGTCCCGCCGCTACGACACGTGGTTCTTCGTAGCCGCCCTCCCGGAGGGCCAGCGCACCCGCAACGCCTCCACGGAGGCCGACCGCACGGTATGGATCCGCCCGGCGGACGCGGCAGCCTCGTACGACAAGGGCGAGCTCCTGATGATGCCGCCCACCGTCGCGACCCTGCGCCAGCTCATCCCGTACGACAGTGCCGCCGACGCCCTCGCCGCCGCACCCACCCGCGATCTGACCCCCGTCCTGGCCAAGGCCCGCATGGAGAACGGCGAGCTGATCCTCGCCTGGCCCGGACACGACGAGTTCACCAAGCACATCCCGACCGGTGGAGCCCCCGCATGACCGACGCAGCCGCCCTCCCCGGCCAGCCGAGAGGCGGAGTCCTCTCCGGCCCCGCCAGCGCGCGCGCCGTCAACGTCCTCGCCCCCAACGCCTCCGCGATGACCCTGGACGGCACCAACACCTGGATCGTCGCCGAGCCGGACTCCGAGCTCGCGGTGGTGATCGACCCGGGGCCGCTGGACGACGTACATCTGCGGAATGTCGTGGATACGGCGGAGAAGGCCGGGAAACGGGTCGCGCTGACGCTGCTGACGCACGGGCACCCGGATCACGCCGAGGGCGCGGCGCGGTTCGCCGAGCTGACCGGGACGGCGGTGCGGGCGCTGGACCCGGCGCTGCGGCTCGGGGACGAGGGGCTGGCCGTGGGGGATGTGATCACCGTGGGCGGGCTCGAACTGCGCGTCGTGCCGACGCCCGGGCACACCGCCGACTCGCTGTGCTTCCATCTCCCGGCCGACCGGGCGGTCCTGACCGGTGACACCATCCTCGGCCGCGGTACGACCGTGGTGGCCCACCCTGACGGCCGTCTGGGCGACTATCTCGACTCCCTGCGCCGGCTCCGCTCCCTGACGGTCGACGACGGCGTCCACACCGTCCTGCCCGGCCACGGGCCCGTCCTGGAGGACGCCCAGGGCGTCGTCGAGTTCTACCTCGCCCATCGAGCCCACCGACTCGCCCAGGTCGAGACGGCGGTCGAGAACGGCTACCGGTCGTCGGGCGAGGTCGTCGCGCATGTGTACGGGGATGTGGACCGTTCCCTGTGGCCCGCGGCGGAGCTGTCGGTGCTGGCGCAGATGGACTACCTGCGCGAGCACGGCCTCATCTAGGCACTGGGCGCGCCGGCGTTTTTGGGGCTCCTGGGGAGGCGCTCAAGGGCGTGGCGCCTTAACGCCGTGCACGCGCGCGTACTCCTCGGCGAGCCACGGCCCGAGGTCGTCGACGTACGAGCGCAGGACGGCGAGGTCGCCGACCGGCTCGTACCCCAGGACGGCCGCCTCCCGCATCTGCGCGGCCCGCTCCGGGTAGTACGCGCCGAACGCCTCGGCCATCTCCCTCAGGTCGCTGGTCCAGCCGTTCCAGCGGGGCATGACGAGCGTGAAGCCGGTGCGCACGAGACGGCGTGACATGAAGCGGACGAGCGGGCGCCGGGCCTCTTCGGTGTCCGCGACCCCGGCGATCCGCTCGCGCCAGCGCGGCAGCAGCAGCGCGAGGTCGCCGTTCGTCTCGCGGGCCAGGAGCGAGTCGGGGCGGTAGCGCGGCAGATACTCGGCCAGATCCTCGCCCAGGAGCGGCGTACAGAGGCAGGCGACGAACCAGCCGAGGTCGTACCTCTCCAGGTCGCTCAGCAGCTGCGCACGGCTGACCAGCAGCGTCCCGCCGCCGTCGATCTGCGCGAACTCCTTGTCGAGCGCCTCGTCCAGCGTGCGGGCGTCGGCGCGGTCCGCCTCGGTGGGCTCCTCACGCAGGACGAGGAGCAGATCGAGGTCGGAGCGCCCCACGCGCGCGGTGCCGCGCGGAATCGAGCCGTAGAGGTACGCGCTCGTCATCCGCGCGCCGAAGAGGTCCGTCAGCCGGTCACGGGCCGCGGCCACCACGGGCCGGAACTCCCGCGGGATCCGCCCGAGGGAGCCCTCGCGCGCGATGCAGCCCTGCTCGTCGAGCCCCTTGTCGTTCATGGGGCCACTGTGCACCGGCGGAGCCATGGGGTCATGTCATTTCCGGCGGACCAGTTCCTACGACATCTGCTGTGCCGTCTGCTGCTTCACTTCCAGCGGAACACGCGCACCCGATGGTTGGGGCGTGCCGCCGTGCAGATCACGGCGAGGCAGTCCTCTGAGGCGGCCAGGAGCGCCCGGTGGCTGTAGCCGGGCAGGGCGCGCTCGGCCACGACGCGGCCGTCGGCGGGATCGAGCACGGTCGCCCGGTCTCCGTAGCCGTTCAGGACCACGAGGCAGCCCCGGTGGGCCAGCGGGAAGACCGTGCGGCCGGATGTGCTGTGCCACCTCCAGAGGACGTCGCCCGTGGTGCCGGAGAACGCGCGAAGCTCGCTTCCCTCGTCCTCCTGGTCGTCATAGTGGGGCGGGACGAGTTCGACGGCGAGCGTGTCGCCGACGACCGCCGTGTGCGGCCCGAACCCCTCCTGCGACGTGGCCGGTTCGATCGTCTGTTCCGCGTCCTCGCCCATCACGTGGAGCCGGTGGGCAGCACCCTCCTCGCGGCCGACGGCGGACACGACGACGGGGCGGGCCGCCAGGACGGAGACGTCGCCCCAGTCCCCGGGGAGCGGTCGCTCCCACTGGAGGGTGCCGGTGCGCGCGTCGAGCACCCGGATCGTGGGCTCCGTGTCCGCGGCGAGGGCGGGGGCGGGGGTACGGACGGTCGCGATCCGGCCACCGCCGAGGGCCACCTCGCGCGCGTGCCCGCCGACGGATCCCAGTTCGTCGGCGCGCTGCCGGCGTGACCAGGCCACCTTGCCCGTGCCGAGGTCCAGCCCGGTGAGGCGGACATGCTCCGCGCGGCTGTCCCCGCCGTCGTGGCGCGGTATGTGCAGGACGACGCCCACCCCGTCCGGCGAGTCCCGCGAGACGTGGGCGATCACCTCGTCGCCGGGCGGCCGCCAGGTCCACAGGGGTTCACCGGCGGTCAGGCCGTACGCCTGCACCCGGTCGAAGCGGGCCAGGGCGAGGGTCCCGGCCACGGCCCAGGCGCCGAGCGGCGCGCCGGGGTCCCCCTTCT
Organism: Streptomyces sp. NBC_00775; assembly: GCF_036347135.1. Lineage (NCBI taxonomy): Bacteria > Bacillati > Actinomycetota > Actinomycetes > Kitasatosporales > Streptomycetaceae > Streptomyces > Streptomyces sp. NBC_00775. The sequence goes on along the minus strand of NZ_CP108938.1, from coordinate 4,984,088 downwards.
CCCGGCCGATCCTCCACAGCCGCGGCGCCGAGGCCGGCCCCCGCCGCCACCAAGGGCGCGCCGAGGTTCCGCCCCAGACCGACTCCGGCACTCTGTCCTCGTCCGTCCCCACCCCTTGGACCCCGCCCCGGTGACACGAGAAGGGCCCCACCGTACGGCAGGGCCCTTCACATGCGTTCTCAGCTGTTCAGCTGTTCAGCCATTCAGCGAGTCCGGGACTAGCGCGAGCGCTTCGCGAGGCGCTCCACGTCCAGCAGGATCACCGCGCGGGCCTCCAGGCGGAGCCAGCCGCGGCCCGCGAAGTCCGCGAGCGCCTTGTTGACCGTCTCGCGGGACGCGCCGACCAGCTGGGCCAGCTCCTCCTGCGTGAGGTCGTGCACGACGTGGATGCCCTCTTCGGACTGCACGCCGAAGCGGCGCGAGAGGTCCAGGAGCGCGCGGGCGACGCGGCCCGGGACGTCCGAGAAGACCAGGTCGGACATCTGGTCGTTGGTCTTGCGCAGGCGCCGGGCGACGGCGCGCAGCAGCGCGGCGGCCACCTCGGGCCGCGCGTTCAGCCAGGGCTGGAGGTCGCCGTGGCCGAGGCCCAGCAGCTTGACCTCGGTCAGCGCGGTGGCGGTCGCCGTGCGCGGGCCCGGGTCGAACAGCGACAGCTCGCCGATCAGCTCACCGGGGCCGAGGACAGCGAGCATGTTCTCGCGGCCGTCGGGGGAGGTGCGGTGGAGCTTCACCTTGCCCTCGGTGACCACGTAGAGGCGGTCCCCGGGGTCGCCCTCATGGAAGAGAGCGTCACCGCGTGCGAGGGTCACCTCACTCATGGAGGCGCGGAGCTCCGCGGCCTGCTCGTCATCCAGCGCCGCGAAGAGCGGGGCGCGCCGCAGAACGTCGTCCACGAGTTCTCTCCTTGTCGACCTGCTCAGGGGATGTTGCTCCCCCTTGGTACCAGGGGACCGTGTTCCCCATCTTGCCGGACGGTCCAAACAGTGTGATCAGTCACAAGTCTGCCGCACTGGCGTCCCGGGCAGTGCGGCAGGGGGCCAATTGGGGGCCGATCTCCTGGGTCCGGGGCAGATGTCAGTGTCGGGCTTTAGGCTGGCCGGGTGTCCAAATCGCCGGTGAGAGCACAGGCCAAGGGGGCTGGGCTGGTGGTTGTACGTCGCGATTCCGCTGTGGGCGAACAGGGCCCCGACGGAACCAGGAAACCGACAATAGCGACAAAGTCGACGCAGGTGAAGGCACCTGCGAAGACGCCGGTGGAGACGCCCGTGAAGACCCCGGTCAGCGCGGCGGCGAAGAACGCTGCCAAGAAGCCCGCCAAAAAGGCGACAGCCACCGCAAAGAAGGCGGCACCCGCAAAAGTGACCACCAAGAAGGCGACGGCGAAGGTCGCGAAGGCCGCCGTGAAGACCGCGGCCCCGGCGAAGGCCGCGAAGAGTGCGGCCCCCGCCAAGACCGCGAAGAGTGCGGCCCCCGCGAAGCAGGCGAAGGCCACGAAAGCTGTGCCCGCCGTCAAGCCCCCCAGAGCCGAGTCCCCCACCGCCCTCGTCCGCCGAGCCCGCCGCATCAACCGCGAGCTCGCCGAGGTGTACCCGTACGCCCACCCGGAGCTGGACTTCGAGAACCCCTTCCAGCTGATCGTCGCCACGGTCCTGTCCGCCCAGACCACCGACCTGCGGGTGAACCAGACGACGCCGGCGCTCTTCGCCAAGTACCCGACCCCCGAGGACCTGGCCGAGGCCAACCCGGAGGAGGTCGAGGAGATCCTCCGGCCGACCGGGTTCTTCCGGGCCAAGACCAGGTCGGTGATAGGGCTCTCCAAGGCGCTGAGGGACGACTTCGGGGGCGAGGTTCCCGGCCGCCTCGAAGACCTCGTCAAGCTCCCCGGTGTGGGCCGCAAGACCGCCTTCGTCGTCCTCGGCAACGCGTTCGGGCGCCCCGGAATCACCGTGGACACCCACTTCCAGCGGCTCGTCCGCCGTTGGCAGTGGACCGACGAGACCGACCCGGACAAGATCGAGGCGGCCGTCGGCGAGCTCTTCCCGAAGAGCGAGTGGACGATGCTCTCGCACCATGTGATCTTCCACGGCCGCCGTATCTGCCACGCCCGCAAGCCCGCCTGCGGCGCCTGCCCCATCGCCCCGCTCTGCCCGGCGTACGGGGAGGGCGAGACCGACCCCGAGAAGGCGAAGAAGCTCCTCAAGTACGAGAAGGGCGGCTTCCCCGGCCAGCGCCTCAAGCCCCCGCAGTCCTACCTGGACGCGGGCGGCATCCCCGCACCCCCACTGGGCGCCGGATGACGGAACGAACACGGCACCGGCAGGCGTTGGGAACAGCAGAACGGGGGTGGCGATGACGCACGCGAGCAACACGCACAGCAGGCACGACGGATACGGCACGCACGGCACGCATGACTCGCACGGCACGGATGGCTCGCAGGGCGGTTCGGTGGCACTCAGCAAGGAGGGCCTGCCCGACTGGCTGGCCCCGGTGGTGCGCGCCGCCGAGACGGTCGAACCGCTCCAGCTGAGCCGCTTCCTGCCCCCGGTGAACGGCGCGGGGCGGCAGTCCGCCGTCCTCATCCTGTTCGGCGAGGGCGACCGCGGCCCCGAGCTGCTGCTCATGGAGCGCGCGGGCTCCCTGAGATCGCACGCCGGACAGCCCTCGTTCCCCGGCGGCGCCCTCGACCCCGAGGACGGCGACCCGAAGACCGACGGACCGCTGCGGGCGGCTCTCCGCGAGGCCGAGGAGGAGACCGGCCTCGACCCGAGCGGCGTCCAGCTCTTCGCCGTGCTGCCGAAGCTGTACATCCCGGTGAGCAGCTTCGTGGTCACCCCGGTCCTGGGCTGGTGGCGCCGCCCCACCCCGGTCGGTGTCGTCGACCCCGCCGAGACGGCCCGCGTCTTCACGGTCCCCGTGGCGGATCTCACGGACCCCGCCAACCGCGCCACCACCGTGCACCCCAGCGGCCACCGAGGCCCGGCATTTCTGGTCGAATCCGCCCTGGTCTGGGGCTTCACGGCCGGCGTGATCGACAAGCTGCTGCACTACGCGGGCTGGGAGCGCCCGTGGGACCGGGAGAACCAGGTCCCGCTCGACTGGCGCGCATGACAAGGTGACCTCCGTGAATGTGCTGGACATCCTGTTGCTGGTCGCCGCCGTGTGGTTCGCGATCGTGGGCTATCGCCAGGGCTTCGTCGTCGGCATCCTGTCGGTGATCGGCTTCCTGGGCGGTGGCCTCGTCGCCGTCTACGTCCTCCCCGTCATCTGGGGCTGGGCGACCGACGACACCAAGGTGAGTACGACCGCCGCCGTCGTCGCGGTGGTCGTCGTGATCGTCTGCGCCTCCGTCGGCCAGGCCCTCACCACCCACCTCGGCAACAAGCTGCGCCGGTACATCACGTGGTCCCCGGCCCGCGCCCTGGACGCGACGGGCGGCGCCCTCGTCAACGTCGTGGCGATGCTGCTCGTCGCCTGGCTGATCGGCTCGGCCCTCGCCGGTACGACGCTGCCGACGCTCGGCAAGGAGGTCCGTAACTCCAAGGTGCTGCTCGGCGTGTCACGCGCCCTGCCCGCCCAGGCCAACACCTGGTTCGCCGACTTCTCCTCGGTCCTCGCGCAGAACGGCTTCCCGCAGGTCTTCAGCCCGTTCGCCAACGAGCCCATCACCGAGGTCCAGCCCCCCGACCCGGCCCTCGCGAACAGCGCCGTCGCCGCCCGCGCCCAGAAGTCCATCGTCAAGATCATGGGTACCGCGCAGAGTTGCGGCAAGGTTCTCGAAGGCACCGGCTTCGTCTTCGGCGACCGCCGTGTGATGACCAACGCGCACGTGGTCGGCGGAGTCGACGAGCCCACCGTCCAGATAGGCGGCGAGGGCAAGAAGTACGACGCCACGGTCGTCCTGTACGACTGGGAGCGCGACATCGCCGTACTCGACGTACCTAACCTGAACGCGCCGGCGCTGCAGTTCACCACCCAGGACGCGAGCAGCGGCAACAGTGCGATCGTCGCCGGCTTCCCGCAGAACGGGTCGTACAACGTCCAGCCCGCGCGCGTACGCGGCCGCATCACCGCCAACGGCCCGGACATCTACCACCGCAAGACGGTGCGCCGCGATGTCTACTCGCTCTACGCGACGGTGCGTCAGGGCAACTCCGGCGGCCCGCTGCTGACACCCGAAGGCAAGGTGTACGGCGTGGTCTTCGCGAAGTCGCTCGACAACGCCGACACCGGTTACGCACTCACCGCGGACGAGGTCCAGGAGGACGTCACCAAGGGGCGTACCGCGAACCAGCAGGTGGACAGCGACAGCTGCGCGCTGTAGTCCGGCGTGTGGGAGGGGCCCGGTGGGCTCAGCCGCGTGGGTGGCGCAGCCGGACCGAGACCCAGCGGGCCCGGCGGCGCAGAATGCGCGGAATCCCCACTTGGGGGTCCGTGCCCGGCAGCTGCGGGGTGCCCCTCTGATGGGAGCTCAGGCCCGAGGCCGAGCGGCGTGTGCGTGCTGCGTCACTGTAGTCGTGCGTCCAGCCCATACCCCGACGTCTGCCCCTGCCCCAAGGTCGATAACCGTGCCCCGGGCCCCCAATTGGCCTATGCGCCGGGCAATTGGCTGTTCGTAGGACAGGTGTTCTCGGACGGTCACCGAAGGGTCACCGATCGGGCTCGGGATCTTTCAGCCAGTTGACCAATTCGGTCGAAAACGCCACCGGGTCCTCCTCGTGCGGGAAGTGCCCGAGACCGTCGAACAGCCGCCAGCGGTACGGCGCTTCGACGTACTCCCCGGATCCGGCCGCGCTCCGCGTCCGCATCACCGGGTCGAGCGAGCCGTGCAGATGCAGCGTCGGGACGCGAACCGGCCGCTTCATCCGCCGGTTGAACTGGATGCCGTCCGGGCGGGCCATGGACCGCACCATCCACCGGTACGGCTCGATCGAGCAGTGCGCCGTCGACGGGATGCACATGGCGCGGCGGTACGTCTCCACGGCGTCGTCGTCCGGCAGCCGAGGCCCCGACCAGTCCCGTACCAGACGACCCACCAGGGCGCCGTCGTCCGCGACGAGTTGACGCTCCGGGATCCACGGCCGCTGGAACCCCCAGATGTAGGAGCCGGCGGCGGTCTGCTTGACGTCGGAGAGCATGGCGGAGCGCCAGCGCCGGGGATGCGGCATGGAGGACACGGCGAGCCGGCGGACGAGCTTGGGCCGCATGACGGCCGCCGTCCACGCCAGATAGCCGCCCAGGTCGTGTCCGACCAGCGCGGCGTCGGGCTCGCCGAGGGACCGTACGACCCCGGTGATGTCGAGCGCGAGGTTGGCGGGGTCGTAACCGCGCGGGGTGCGGTCGCTGCCGCCGACCCCGCGCAGGTCCATGGCCACGGCTCGGAACCCGGCGTCGGCGAGTGCCACCAGCTGGTGCCGCCACGTCCACCAGAACTGCGGGAAGCCGTGCAGCAGCAGGACGAGCGGCCCGTCCCCCATCTCGGCGATGTGGAAGCGCGCGCCGTTGGCGGCGACATCGCGATGCGTCCAGGGACCGTCGAGTCGTACGGCCGAGGTGGGTTGCGCCGAAGGTGTGGCGGGGTCCGTCATGAGGACGAGCGTGCCACAGCCTTGACGGTGTCCTCGACCCGTTCCGGGCGGGGATGCGGCTTGACGTTCTGCAGGACGCCCGCCGTCTCCTTCATCGAGGCGGCGACCTTCTGCGGGCCCTGGCTCTTCTTGGCCTTCTTCGCGAAGATCACGCCGATCAGCGCGAGGACGACGGCGACCAGCACATTCGCCGCGAACGACAGCACGAAGCAGATCGCGAGGTTCCAGTCGCTCCAGGTCCGGATGCCGTACGCCAAGGCGAAGTTCAGCATCGGCAGGGAGAAGAGCAGGACCGCGCCGGCCGCCGCGAACGCCCCGCCGCCGACCGCACCGCGCTTGACGTCCTGCTTGAGCTGGGCCTTCGCCAGCGCGATCTCGTCGTGCACCAGTGCGGACATCTCGGTCGTCGCCGAGGCGAACAGCTGGCCGATGCTGCGTTCGGCGCCGACCGGGCTGCCGTCGGGTGCGCTCATCGCGATCTCCCTCATCTGCTTCTGTTTGTACCGTCTGGTGCTTCTGTTTGTACCGTCTGGTCAGATCATGCCGGACCGTCGTTCCCCTCGCTTGCCCCGCCCGCCACTTCGGCAAGCCTGCGGTGCTCGGCGGCCTTCCGCTCGTATATCTCCGCCATCCGCAGGTGGTACGCCGGGTTCTCCTGCTCGTAGATATCGGGGATGCCGTCGAGGTCCTCGTCGCGCTCCTCCGCCTCGCAGAGCGCGCGGTACTTGGCGTTGCGTATCTTCAGCAGCGCCGTGGCGAGCACGGCGGCGATGAACGAGCCGATGAGGACGGCGGCCTTGCCCTCGTCGGTGAGCACCGGGTCGCCGCTGAAGGCCAGCTCGTCGATGAGCAGCGACACGGTGAAGCCGATCCCGGCGAGGGTGGCGACGGCGAAGACGTCCGGCCAGGCCAGGTCCTCACTGAGCGAGGCCCTGGTGAACCGGGCCGCGAGCCAGGTCCCGCCGAAGATCCCGACCGCCTTGCCGACCACGAGCCCGAGCACGACACCGAGGGTCTCGGGCCGCGTGAACACATCTCCCAGTGCCCCGCCGGAGATCGCGACCCCCGCGCTGAACAGGGCGAACAGCGGCACGGCAAGCCCGGCAGACAGCGGCCGCACAAGATGCTCGATGTGCTCGCCGGGGGAGTGCTCCTCACCCTCGTGCCGGTGGCAGCGCAGCATCAGGCCCATCGCCACACCGGCGATGGTCGCGTGGATGCCGCTGTTGTACATCAGCCCCCAGATGACCAGGGCAAGCGGAACGTACACGTACCACCCGCGTACGCCCTTGCGCAGCAGCAGCCAGAAGACGGCGAGTCCGACGACGGCTCCACCGAGGGCGGCGAAGTTGATGGTCTCGGTGAAGAAGACCGCGATGATCAGAATCGCGAACAGGTCGTCGACGACGGCGAGCGTCAGCAGGAAGGCGCGCAGGGCGGACGGCAGCGACGTCCCGATGACGGCGAGCACGGCGAGCGCGAAGGCGATGTCGGTGGCGGTGGGCACGGCCCACCCGTCGAGCGATCCTCCGCCGGCGACATTGACGAGCACGTACACGAGCGCGGGAACAGCCATCCCGCACACCGCCGCGACCACCGGCAGCACCGCGGCCTTCGGATCCTTCAGATCCCCCGCGACCAGCTCGCGCTTGAGCTCGATCCCCGCGACGAAGAAGAACACGGCGAGCAGCCCGTCGGCCGCCCAGTGCTCGATGGAGAGATCGAGCCCGAGGGCGGCGGGCCCGATGTGGAAGTTGCTGACGGTCTCGTAACTGTCCCGCAGCGGGGTGTTCGCCCAGATCAGCGCGGCAACCGCGGCGACCAGCAGCAGCACGCCACCCACGGTCTCGGTACGCAGCGCGTCCGCGACGAAGTTCCGCTCGGGCAGCGACAGCCGCCCGAGGAACCTACGGGTGGGAGTACGGGTGCGGGGCGCGGCCACGGCGGGGACCTCCGGTCGGGTGGGCATAACTGAGCACTCGCCGACCAGACTTCCCGGCACACCATGAACGATCTTGTCGCGCTATTGACGCTTTCCTTAGCTTACCTAATATGCGGCCGGGTCTATGCGGCGATCTTCACATTAGGCACAAAAGGGACCATTGGCGCGCTTCGGGGGTGGGGGTGAGGTGGGGTGGTTCGTTTGGGTGCGGACCGGTGAGGGCTGGGCGCGCAGTTCCCCGCGCCCCTAAAGAACCCGCGGTGCAGCCCCGCGCCTTTAAGGGGCGCGGGGAACTGCGCGAACGGCCCCCACCGGCCCGCAGCCGACGAACCGGCCTACGGGGTCTGGGGGCACACAGTGCCCCCAGACACAAAAGGGCGGGTGGGTGGGGGAACCCTCAGTCCTCGCTGGGCGCCGCCGGCAGCTTCGCCTGGATCAGGTCCATCACCGTGGAGTCCGTCAGCGTGGTGACGTCACCGAGCTCCCGGTTCTCGGCCACATCCCGCAGCAGCCGCCGCATGATCTTCCCGGACCGGGTCTTCGGCAGCTCCGCCACCGGCAGCACCCGCTTCGGCTTGGCAATCGGACCGAGCGTGGTCCCCACGTGATTGCGAAGGGCGGCCACCAGCCCCTCATCCTCGGCGGAAGCCGTCCCCCGCAGGATCACGAACGCGACAATCGACTGCCCGGTCGTCTCGTCCGCCGCCCCCACGACCGCCGCCTCGGCGACCGACGGATGCGAGACGAGCGCCGACTCGACCTCGGTCGTCGAGATGTTGTGCCCGGACACGAGCATCACGTCATCGACGCGGCCGAGGAGCCAGATGTCCCCGTCCTCGTCCTTCTTGGCCCCGTCCCCGGCGAAGTACTTCCCCTCGAACCGCGACCAGTACGTGTCGAGGAACCGCTGGTCGTCACCCCAGATGGTCCGCAGCATCGACGGCCACGGCTCGGTCAGGACGAGGTATCCGCCGCCACCGTTCGGCACTTCCCGCGCCTCGTCGTCGACGACCGTCGCCGAGATGCCCGGCAGCGGCCGCTGCGCCGACCCCGGCTTCGTCTCGGTGACCCCCGGCAGCGGCGAGATCATCATCGCGCCGGTCTCCGTCTGCCACCACGTGTCCACGATCGGCGTACGGTCCCCACCGATGTGCTTCCGGTACCAGACCCACGCCTCGGGGTTGATCGGCTCACCCACGGACCCCAGCACCCGCAAGCTGCTGAGATCGAACTTCGCGGGGATGTCGTCCCCCCACTTCATGAACGTACGAATGGCGGTCGGAGCGGTGTACAGGATGGTGACGCCGTACTTCTGGACGATCTCCCAGAACCGCCCCTGATGCGGCGTGTCCGGCGTCCCCTCGTACATGACCTGCGTCGCACCGTTCGAGAGCGGCCCGTACGTGATGTACGAGTGCCCGGTGACCCAGCCGATGTCGGCCGTGCACCAGTAGACGTCGGTCTCCGGCTTGAGGTCGAAGACGGCGTGGTGGGTGTACGAGGCCTGCGTGAGGTAGCCGCCCGAGGTGTGCAGGATGCCCTTCGGCTTCCCGGTCGTCCCGGACGTGTAGAGGATGAACAGCGGGTGCTCGGCCTCGAACGCCTCCGGTGTGTGCTCGGCGGACTGCCGCTCGACGATCTCGTGCCACCACACGTCGCGGCCCTCGGTCCAGGCGACGTCCTGCCCGGTACGGCGTACGACGAGGACGTGCTCGACCTGGTCCACCCGCTCGATCGCGTCGTCGACGGCCGGCTTGAGCGCGGACGGCTTTCCGCGCCGGTAGCCGCCGTCGGAGGTGATGACCAGCTTGGCGTCGGCGTCCTGGATGCGCGTGGCGATCGCGTCCGCGGAGAACCCACCGAAAACAACCGAATGCGCGGCGCCGATCCGTGCGCACGCCAGCATCGCGACGACGGCCTCGGGAATCATCGGCAGGTATACGGCGACCCGGTCACCCTTGCCGACACCCAGCTCGGTCAGGGCGTTGGCCGCCTTGCTGACCTCGTCCTTGAGCTCGGCGTAGGTGATGGCCCGGCTGTCGCCCGGTTCGCCCTCGAAGTGGATGGCGACGCGGTCACCGTTCCCAGCCTCGACATGCCGGTCCACGCAGTTGTACGCGACATTCAGCTTCCCGTCGGCGAACCACTTGGCGAACGGCGGGTTCGACCAGTCCAGCGTCTCGGTCGGCTCGGTGGCCCAGGTCAGCCGACGGGCCTGCTCGGCCCAGAAGCCGAGCCTGTCAGCCTTGGCCTGCTCATACGCCTCCGCGGTGACATTGGCATTCGCGGCCAGGTCTGCGGGCGGCGCGAACCTGCGCTCCTCGCGCAACAGGTTGGCCAGGCTTTCGTTGCTCACGACATCTCCCTTTCCCAGGGTGTCCGTTGTGTCCCAGGCCACAGCTCATCAGACCGGGGGGCCCGGTGACAAGGGCCGACCCGAAATTGGTTTAGACCTATCCATGTGCTGTGGCGCCCCTCTCCCTGCGCTGCGGCACCTGGCAGAGGCACGTACACAGCCACGTACGGTCCAGCGGGCGGGTTCACTCGGTAACGCTTCCCGGGTCTCGGCCCAAGAACAGGCGAAGTGCCCCCGAAGCGAAGGAGACACCGAGTGGAACGGATACGGGGCGGGCCCCTCGCCGCGACACGTGATCCACAGCTCTTCGGACAGTTCTACCGGCGCCATGTCGACGCCGTGACACGTTTCGTCGCCCGGCGTGTCGACGACCCCCACACCGCCGCCGACCTGACCGCCGAGATCTTCCTCGCGGTCCTGGACTCGGCCGACACCTACCGCCCCGGCCTCGGCAGCGAGACCGCCTGGCTGTACGGCGTCGCCCTCCCCCCACTCTCGGCTTCGCTCGAGCGGGGGGACCCCCATCGTCGTCTCCTCCGAGCGCCGCCGGATCGCCCGCGAAGCCCTCCGCGACCAGCGGATCTCCGGCCGCCGTCTCCTCGACGCCGACGACATCGCCCGCCTCGAGGACAAACTCGACGCCGAGAGCCCGGGCCGCCGCGCCCTCGCCGCCCTCGCCCACCTCCCCGAGGGCGAACGCGCCCTGCTGGAACTCATCACCGTCGACCAGCTCACCCTCCCGGAAGCCGCCGCCGCCCTCGGCATCCGCCAGGTCACCGCCCGCGTCCGCCTCCACCGCGCCCGCAAGTCCCTGCGCACGGAGACCGACGCCACACCTGGGCCCACGCCCGATTCACCACTGACGTACACATCCGGGACATCCGGGACATCCGCGATATCCGAGGTATCCGAGGTATCCGAAGGAATCGGGGGAGAGGCATGAACACGAAGGCGACCTTCGAGGACCGGCTGCTGAGCGACCTCCAACGGGAGATCGCACTGCGCGAGGCCGGAGTCGGCGCGGCCACGGCGAGTGAGACCTGCATGAGCGAGACCGGCGTGAGTGGGACCGGCGTGAGTGGGACCGGCGTGAGCGAGACCGGGATGACTGAAGCGCCCGCGCGAGTACGTCGCTTGGTCACCCCGCCCCGCCCCGCCTCGCCCTCGCCGCCGCGGCCTGCGCCGCCGCCGCACTCGCCGTGGTGCTCATCCCCGGCTCCCCGGCCGAATCGAAGGCGTACGCGGTCGAGCGTCACGGCGACGGCAGCGTCACGCTCACGCTGAACGACCTGACACCGCGACCGGACGACCAGCGCGAACTCACCGAACGGCTGCGCGCGAACGGCATCCACGTCGACATCCAGAACCTCGACTTCACCCACCAGTGCAAGCAGCCACGCGGCGAGGCCATCCCGGGCAACTACAACGTCAGCCCGGCCGCCGGGGCCAGGGGCAACGCCTCCGCGCCCCCGCACAAGCCCGAACAGGCGAGCTCCCTCACACCCCTCATGGACACCTGGAAGATCACCCTCCACCGCGGTGACACCCTGGCGTTCGAGAACAACCTGTTGCACGACAGCAAGCACCCCGGCAGCGTGGTGCGCTCCGTGATCTTCTACGCGGTCAAGGGCGCCATCAAGCCCTGTGTGCCGGTGGAGCGCGCCAACCCCATCCTGGAAGGCGTGACCACCCACTCACCCGACACCGGACGCTGACCGGCACGCGGGCCGGTAGACGTGTCGGTACGCGGAACGGCAACCGATACATGGCGCGCGGCCCCGCCGACTGGGGCCGCGCACCACGGCCGGGTCACGCGGGACGGCGCAGATCCTCCGTCGCCCCCACGTGATCGAACAGCTCGCCCCCGTCGCCGTCGGCCAGCAGATACGCCTGAGCCTCCCCGACGTGGAAGTACATCCCGTGCAGTTCGAGCACGCCCTCCCGCAGGGCCCGCGCCACGGACTCATGCGCCCGCAGATGCTCCAACTGCTGCACCACGTTGGTCAGACACAGCTGCTCCACCGCGTCGGCGGGTGCCCTCCCGGCAAGCCGCGCCCACGGCCGGTCCTTGGCGGCCATCCGCTCCAGGCTCGGCTGCCCGTGCCGCAGCCACCGCTTGAGCGGCGTGACCGGTCCTCCGGGCTCCGACGTCAACAGGGCCTGCATCGCCCCGCACCCCGAGTGCCCGCACACCGTGATGGACCGCACCTTCAGCACGTCCACCGCGTACTCGATCGCCGCGGCCACCGAGTCGTCCCCGCTCTCCTCCCCGGGCAACGGCACGAGGTTGCCCACATTCCGTACGACGAAGAGGTCACCCGGACCACTGGAGGTGATCATCGATGTGACGAGCCGCGAGTCGGCACAGGTCAGGAACAGCTGGGACGGCCGCTGCCCTTCCCGCGCCAACCGTGCCAGCTCACCCCGCACCAGGGGCGCGGTGTTCCGCTGGAACGCGCTGATGCCGCGCGCCAGTTGGTGCCCGCTCCGCCCTCGGGATCCGTCCTGCCCGCTCGGTGCGGAGCCGTCGGTCGTCTCCCCCGTCCTGTCCGGCTGGCCACCGGAAGGAACGGACTGCGGGGTCGCTGAGGTCTCACAGTGATGGTTGCGCCATGGCGTCCAGGGCCGGCAACGGCAGTGGGCGGAACTCGCGGGCTCGGCGATCCGGGTCCCGGCCCGCCCGGTGAGCTCGACCCTGCCGCCGCCCGCGAAGTGGGCGTTCTGCCAGTCCTGTAGGGACTCGTACGCCGCGTGGTCCATGAACGAGCCGTCCAACTCCACCACGGTGTCAGCCCCTTGGGGCACCAGATGCAGGGCGCGGCTGAGCCGTGGCACCGCGAGGAACGTCAACTGCCCTCGTACACGTACGTAATGGACTCCCTCCTTCTCTTCGAGTGTGATGTGGGTGCGGGCGAGGCGGTGCATGGCGACCCCGACGGCCACGGAGACCCCCAGCGCCACTCCCTCGAGAACTCCGAGGACGATGACGCCGAGCGTGGTGACGGTGTACACCAGCACCTCGCGGTGGCGGGTGACCGTGCGAATGTGGTGCAGGGACACCATCTGGATGCCGACGGCCATGACCAGGGCGGCGAGCGATGCGAGGGGGATCAGCTCCAGGATCGGGACCATCAGCAGCGCGGCAACTACTACGAAAACGCCGTGCAGCATCGTGGAGTTCCGGCTCACGGCACCGGCTTGCACATTCGCGGAACTTCGTACGGCGACCCCGGCGATCGGCAGCCCGCCGAGCGCGCCGGAGACGATGTTGGCGGCGCCCTGCCCGAGCAGCTCCCGGTCCAGGTCGGAGCGGCCCACCCGGGAGCGCAACTCGGGCCGCCCCGCCACCAGCTTGTCCACGGCGACGGCGCCGAGCAGCGACTGCACGCTGCACACCAGCGTCACGGTGAGGACGGCGGCGGCGAACCCGAGGACCGGACCCTCGGGCAGCCCGGCCAGCGCGTGGCTGCTCCAGGACGGCAGGTCGGCCTTGGGCAGGGTCAGCCCGGCGAGCGAGGCGGTCACGGTGGCCCCGGCGACGGCGACGAGCGCGGCCGGGACCTTGCGCAGCACGCGCCCGATCCGCCCGGGAATCCGCGTCCAGGTGAGCAGGAGCGCCAGCGTCAGCGTGCTCATCGACACCGCGGCGGGGTGGACGTGCGCCAGCTGGTGGGGCAGTGCGCGGAGGTTGTCGAGGACGGAGCTCTGCGGGGTGCCGCCCAGGACGATGTGCAGTTGGGCTACGGCGATGGTCACCCCGATGCCGGCGAGCATGCCGTGCACGATCGCGGGGCTGACGGCGAGCGCCGTCCGGGCCACCCGCAGGCAGCCCAGTCCCAGTTGGGCGATTCCGGCGAGGACGGTGATGGCGCAGGTCGTACGCCATCCGTAGTGGTGGATGAGCTCGGCGGTGACGACCGTGAGCCCGGCGGCGGGCCCGCTCACCTGGAGCGGTGAGCCGCCGAGCCGGCCGGCGAGGAGTCCGCCCACGGCGGCGGCGACGAGGCCGGCCTGGAGCGGCGCGCCGGTGGCGAGGGCGATGCCGAGTGACAGGGGCAGGGCGATCAGGAAGACGGCGATCGAGGCCGAGAGGTCGGCGCCCGCGATACGGAATCGGCGGGGCGGGGTCGGTGGGGGGCTGTGGGGCTGGTGGGTGCGCGTCGGCCGAGTCGAGTCGGCGGCGCGGGTGGGGACGCAGGCAGACATGGTTCCCGTCTCCTCCGGGGCAGCGCGGTCGCGGAACAGGTGGTCCCCCGTCCAAAGCGGCGGGGGGCGGATCGCGGCCGTGGGTCACGGCGTGCAGCGGCGGGATTTTCAACGCTCGGTAAACGGATCGTAATGCAGAGTAAAGGTCGTGTGCGGAATTTCGGAGCAAATGGGGCATTAAATCACCCTCCAGGGTGAACCGAGCTTTTGATCGGCTTGTCGTATTTATTCCTCCTCGGTCCCATGCCACCTTGACGGCGCTGTCGGCAAATCGCTGCACATCACCACAGAACGCCCTAGTGAGCGTTGCCCTGACCGAAGGAAGAAGGAGGGCGGAAGATGGCCGCCACCCAGAGGATTGCCGCAGGCGTAGCGCTCGCCGCGGCCTGCGCCACGGCGCTCGCCGGTTGCGCCGGCGATACGACCGGTTCCAAGGAAGGCGCGCACGGCGCGAAGAAGGGGGCGGGGGCCCCGGCGCCCAAGAGCGTGGTCCGGCTGATCGGCGACGGCTCCACCGCGTACACCGGTGCGCAGCCGCATCTGCCCCGACCCGTGCGGCTGAAGCCCGGCCAGAAGCCCCCGCAGTTCGTGGTCTTCTCGTGGGACGGCGCCGGCGAGGACAGTCAGAAGCTCTTCTCGCACTTCCGGAAGATCTCCAAGGCCAACAACGCGACGATGACGTACTTCCTGAGCGGCGTGTACATGCTGCCGGAGGACAAGCGCGACCTCTACAGGCCGCCGCAGCACTCGCCCGGCAGCTCCGAGATCGGCTTCAACGACGAGCAGGGCATCAAGGACACCGTGAAGCAGCTGCGCGGCGCGTGGCTGGAGGGCAATGAGATCGGCACGCACTTCAACGGCCACTTCTGCGGCAGCGATGGCGGGGTCGGCCAGTGGTCGGTCGCGGACTGGAAGAGCGAGATCGCCCAGGCGAAGTCGTTCGTGAAGTCCTGGAAGACCAACACGGGCATGAAGAAGGCGTCCCCGCTGCCCTTCGACTACGACAAGGAGCTCATCGGCGCCCGCACGCCATGCCTGGAGGGTCAGAAGAACTTCAGGAAGGCGGCCCACCAGCTGGGCTTCCGCTACGACACCAGCGGCGTCAACAACCAGCTCTGGCCCGACAAGAGGGAGGGCCTGTGGGACCTGTCCATGCAGCTCGTGCCCTTCCCTGGCCATTCCTACGAGCAGCTCACCATGGACTACAACTTCATGGTCAACCAGTCGGGCACCCAGACCCAGGGAGACCCCGACAAGCAGGAGTACTGGGGCGACCAGATGCGTGACGGCCTGCTCAAGGGCTTCAACCGCGCCTACGACGGCAACCGCGCGCCGCTGGTCATCGGCAACCACTTCGAGTCCTGGAACGGCGGCAACTACATGCGCGCCATCGACGAGGTCGTCGAGAGCGTCTGCACCAAGTCCGAGGTGCGCTGCGTCTCCTTCCGCCAGCTCGCCGACTGGCTCGACGCCCAGGACCCGGCCACCCTCGACAAGCTCCGCGGCCTCAAGGTCGGCGAGGCCCCGAAGCAGGGCTGGGCGTCCTTCCTCTCGGGCCGCCCCGCCCCTGCCCCGAAGGGTGTCCCCGGCGCACCGGCCGTCAAGCCGTAGCGGCTGTCGGGCCGGGCCGGTCGCTCATGCCGTAGCCACCAGGCCGTGACCGAGGGCGAAGCCGGGGTCGACCTGCGCGGCCAGGTCCGCCCCGGACCTCTCTTCTTTGCACCCCTCGCACCGCTTCGCGGGCTTCGGGGAGCTGCGTCGGACTCCGTCCGTCGGCGGGTGTCGCGTCGCGTCGGGGCGCTCAAGTCAGCTGAGCGGTAGCCGTTGTGCAGCGCTCATCGAGGACGAAGCCGGGGTCGACCTGCGCGGCCAGGTCCGCCCCGGACCTCTCTTCTTTGCACCCCTCGCACCGCTTCGCGGGCTTCGGGGAGCTGCGTCGGACTCCGTCCGTCGGCGGGTGTCGCGTCGCGTCGGGGCGCTCAAGTCAGCTGAGCGGTAGCCGTTGCGCAGCGCTCATCGAGGACGAAGCCGGGGTCGACCTGCGCGGCCAGGTCCGCCCCGGTCTTCTCGTTGCCCCAACTGCTCGCGTTCTTCAGGTGGAAGTGCACCATCTGGCGCGTGTAACGCTCCCAGTCACGCAGTTCGTACGTGGCGTCGGCGGCGGTCTGCAAGGTGCGCAGGGAGCGGCGGTTGGGCTGCTCAAGGAGTTCGAACCGGGGCGGGCGGCCTTTCTCCATGGCGCGCACCCAGTCGGAGTGCCCGACGGTGACCAGGAGGTCGTCACCGACTTCGGTGCGCAGGAAGTCGATGTCGTCCTGGCCCTGCACCTTGTTGCCGACGACCTTCAGGACGACGCCGAAGTCGCGGGCGTACTCCTTGTACTGCCGATAGACGGAGACTCCCTTCCGGGTCGGCTCGGCGACGAGGAACGTGATGTCGAAGCGGGTGAACAAGCCGGACGCGAAGGAGTCGGAGCCCGCCGTCATGTCGACGACGACGTACTCGCTCTGGCCGTCGACGAGATGGTTCAGGCAGAGCTCCACTGCACCGGTCTTGGAGTGGTAGCACGCCACTCCCAAGTCGGCCTCGGTGAACGGGCCGGTGACCATCAAACGGATGGCGCCCCCGTCGAGTTCCACCGGCCACGCGCAGGCGTCGTACACCGGATTGTTCTCGCGCACCCGCAGCAGCCGTGACCCCTCGCCGGGCGGCGTTGTCTTGATCATCGTCTCGGTGGACGCGATACGCGGGTTGGAGCCGCGCAGGTAGTCCTTGATCAGCGGCAGCCGCTCGCCCATCGCGGGCAGTCCGGCGGCCTCCGCCTCGTCGAGGCCGAGCGCGGCCCCCAGGTGCTGGTTGATGTCGGCGTCCACCGCGACGACCGGCGCCCCCGAGGCGGCGAGGTGGCGGATGAAGAGGGAGGACAGGGTCGTCTTGCCGCTGCCGCCCTTTCCGACGAAAGCAATTTTCATGTTCACCAAGAGTAGTGGGATGATTGCTCTGGGTGCCCTGCTTACGTGAAGAAGACCACTCCTTCGTGGGGTGGGCCGTAGGGGTGCGTAGTGTCGTACTCATGAGTACGACAGGCGCGACCGCCGATCCGCTCGCGGCCCTGGGTTCGCTTCCCGGAGTGGCCGAATCCGTGGAGTCCGTCCGCAAGGCCGTGGACCGGGTCTACGGCCACCGGATCATGCGGCGCCGGAGCAACGAGATCACGTCCGAGGCGGCGCTGCGCGGCGCACGCGGTTCCGCGGCGCTGTCCGGTGCCGACTGGGCCCTCGAAGAGGTGCGCCGCCGCACCGATTTCAGCGGCGACGACGAGGCCCGTACGGTCGGCGCGGCCCTGCGGCTGACTGCGGAGGCGGGCCAACTCCTCTCCATCTGGCGGCAGTCGCCGCTTCGGGTACTGGCCCGGCTGCATCTGGTGGCAGCCGCGGACAAGGGCGACGAGGTCGGCCGGCCGCGGCTGAACGGCGAACCGGTCGACGAGCCCCTCGTCGAGCTGCCCCTGCCGGACGCGAACGAGGTGGCCGGCCGTCTTGAGGGCCTCTCGCAGCTGATCATCGCGGGAGGTTCGGCCCCCGCGCTGGTGACGGCGGCCGTCGTCCACGGCGAACTGCTCGCCCTGCGCCCCTTCGGCTCCCACAACGGCCTGGTCGCGCGCGCGGCCGAGCGCATTGTTCTCATCGGCAGTGGACTCGACCCGAAGTCCATCTGCCCGGCGGAGGTCGGTCACGCCGAACTCGGCCGCGCGGCCTACGTGGCTGCCCTGGAGGGCTATGCCTCCGGTACTCCGGAGGGCATGGCGGCCTGGATCGCCCACTGCGGCAAGGCGGTTGAGCTGGGGGCCAGGGAGTCGGCGGCCGTCTGCGAGGCGCTTCAGCGCGGGGCGGCGTAAGGGGCTCGCAAATCGCCCCCCCCACAAGAAAATCGCCCTCTACTAAGAGGGCGGAAAACTCCCTGAACAGGGTTGCGGCGGTACGAGGTCTCGTACCGCCGCTGGCATGCTCACCGCGTTACCAAGCGTCCTCGAAATTTGCCCATCAGGTCGGGAACTGCTGCCCGTAACCTGGTGCGGCTGGCCCGTAATCGACGGGTCGACGTCGCGTGGGTGCCCAGTGTTCATGCGCGGTCCGTGGGGCCTTGGTTGCGGTTAAAGGTGATCCTCTCGGATGTCCTTGGTCTCGCGGGCCGTTAACTTCTTTGTACTCCAGGTCCGGAGGAAGCGGAACCCCTGACTGCACTTCTTTACTTTTAGGTTCAAACGTGAACCAACCGGGCGGGAGTGCGCCGCACGCGCAGGTGTGACGTGATCAGATCACCGTCGCGCGCCGCCGACTCGCGTACCAGACGAGCCCCGCCGTGGCCGCCGCCGCCCCTATCGCGGCCGCCGCGACTAGCGCCGGACGGGGCGGTACCGACAGTGTGGGCAGCCGCTGCTTGAGCCGGACCGGGCGGTGGAAGTCCAGAATCGGCCACGAGCGGGCGAGTGCCTCGCGGCGCAGCGCGCGGTCCGGATTCACCGCGTGGGGGTACCCGACGGACTCCAGCATCGGGACGTCGGTCGCCGAGTCGCTGTAGGCATAGCAGCGCGACAGGTCGTACCCCTCGGACGCGGCCAGCTCCTTGATCGCTTCCGCTTTCGTCGGTCCGTACGCGTAGTACTCCACTTCGCCCGTGAAGCAGCCGTCCTCGCCCACGATCATGCGGGTCGCCACCACGCGGTCCGCGCCGAGCAGTTCGCCGATCGGCTCGACCACCTCGGCTCCGGACGTGGACACGATCACGACGTCGCGCCCGGCGGTGTGGTGCTCCTCGATGAGGGATGCGGCCTCGTCGTAGATGATCGGGTCGATCAGATCGTGCAGCGTCTCGGCGACGATCTCCTTGACCTGCTGGACGTTCCAGCCGCGGCACATCGCGGACAGGTACTTGCGCATCCGCTCCATCTGGTCATGGTCGGCGCCGCCCGCCAGGAACACGAACTGGGCATATGCGGTACGCAAGGCGGCCCTGCGGTTGATCAGCCCGCCTTGGTAGAACGACTTGCTGAACGTGAGCGTGCTCGACTTCGCAATGACCGTCTTGTCCAGGTCAAAGAAGGCTGCTGTGCGAGGCAAGGAGTGGTTTTCCACGTGCCCGAGCATAGGCGGACACCATTCGGGCTAGTGTGGGGCGTGTGGGTTTGCCTGAGAGGGCTCTCGGGTACACCATGGAAGTCACGGATCGTTCGCGACCGTGCTAACCCGGTCTGGCTCCTCCCCCCCCGAGTCGGACCGTGGGGACGACCCCCGCTCTCCCCCCCGGCGGGGGTCGTCGCATGTCCGGATGGGTTTTTCACCGCTCTTGCGCGGCCTCGGGGCCTTCTCGTCACTGCTGTGGCCGCCTTCTTCGCATGCCCATGATCCGTCACTGTGTGTAGCCGTAGGGCTGCTCTGCGGAAGTCGCACAGGGGCCACCGGTATGAGTGAAGGCGATATTCACAACCACTCAGTTGTCCACAGTTATCGACCAAGATCCACACGATTTCCGGGTTCGCTGCACCGTGATTCCAGCGCGCTCCGCTCGCGGCGAGTTCCTCGCGGCAAGTTCATGGCCGGTTCCGTTTGTCGAGCGCGTTTGGCCGGTTCGTATCGGCCGTTCATATGGAGGCCGGTTGCCGGTTCTTCACACGAGCGGGAATCGCGGGTCCGCAGAGGATCCTGCGGGCCCCGCGCAGGAAGCAGCGAAGGGGGCTGGAGATCGTGGCGGGAGCCATCACACATGACCGGCCGCCCGCCGCCGAGGGGCGGCAGGGCGGACCATTGATCGTCACGGAGGACGCCGAACTGCTGGACGACCTGCTGCGCCTGTGCGCCGCGGCGGGCGCCAGGCCAGAGGTCCACCACGGGGTGCCGGAGCGCAGGGGCAGCTGGGAGGCCGCACCTCTCGTACTGGTCGGCGACGATGCCGCGCGCCGTGTGCGCGGAGCCGCGCGCCGACGCGGAGTGGTGCTGGTCGGCCGGGATCAGGACGATTCCGGCGTCTGGCGGCGGGCCGTCGAGATCGGTGCCGACCATGTCCTGATGCTGCCCGACGGCGAGCAATGGCTGGTCGACCGCATCGCCGACGTGGCCGAAGGGGTCGGCAGGCCCGCCCTCACCGTCGGCGTGCTCGGCGGCCGTGGCGGGTCCGGAGCCTCCACGCTGGCCTGCGCGCTCGCCGTCACCTCGGCGCGCGAGGGGCGGCGCACCCTGCTCGTGGACGCGGATCCGCTGGGTGGCGGACTCGACGTACTCCTCGGCGGAGAGGCTGCCGAAGGCCTGCGCTGGCCGGCGTTCGCCGCATCCCGCGGCCGGGTCGGCGGCGGCGCCCTGGAGGAGTCCCTGCCCGAACTGCACGCGCTGCGGGTCCTGAGCTGGGATCGCGGTGACTCGGTCACCATTCCCCCGCAAGCCGTACGAGCGGTCCTGGCCGCCGCCAGACGACGTGGCGGCGCGGTGGTCGTGGACCTGCCCCGCCGCATCGACGAAGGCGTCGCCGAGGCCCTCGCCCAGCTCGACCTCGGACTCCTGGTGGTCCCCGCCGACCTGCGCTCGATCGCGGCGGCCGGACGCGTGGCGTCCGCGGTCGGCATGGTCCTGCGCGATCTCCGGGTCGCGGTACGCGGCCCCTACGCACCAGGACTCGACGACCGCGAGGTGGCCCGCCTGCTCGGGCTGCCCCTGGTGGGCGAAGTGCCCGCCGAACACCCGCCGTTGGACGGTGGCTCACCGCCCGGAGGAGCGGTGCGGGGGCCGCTCGCCCGGTTCTGCGCGGCGTTCTGGGACCGGGTCCCGGTGGAAGGCGGGGGCGTATGAGCTGGGATCCCGCCACGGGGACGGACTGCGGCGCGGGGCTGGAAGGACGTACAGGTTCGTGGGACGCGCACGCGGGTACGCCGGACGGGCCGACCGGACTGCTGGACGGCGTACGGCAATGGCTCGCCGAGAGCGGCTCCGAACCGACCCCCGCGCGCGTGGCGCAGGCGTTGCGCGAGCAGGGGCGTGTGCTCGGGGACGCCGAAGTCCTCGGCGCGGCCGAGCGGTTGCGCTCCGAGCTGGTCGGCAGCGGCCCGCTGGAACCGCTGCTCGCCGACCCTTGCGTGACCGATGTGCTGGTGTCCGCGCCGGACCGGGTGTGGGTGGACCGGGGCGGTGGCCTGGAGCTGACGGCCGTCTCCTTTCCGGACGCGGCAGCCGTACGACGCCTCGCGCAGCGCCTCGCCGCCGTGGCCGGACGACGGCTCGACGACGCCCGCCCCTGGGTGGACGCTCGGCTTCCGGACGGGACACGCCTGCACGCGGTGCTGCCCCCGGTCGCCGTCGGCTCCACCTGTCTGTCGCTGAGGGTCGTACGGCCGCGTGCGTTCACGCTCGACGAGTTGGTGGCGGCGGGGACGGTGCCGCCGGGAGGGGACCGGGTGCTGCGAGCCCTGCTGGACGCCCGGCTGTCCTTCCTGATCAGCGGGGGCACGGGCTCCGGCAAGACGACGCTGCTGAGTGCGCTGCTGGGCCTGGTCGGTCCCGGGGAGCGGATCGTGCTCGCCGAGGACTCGGCGGAACTGCGGCCGGACCATCCCCATGTGGTGCGCCTGGAGGGGCGCCCGGCCAACCAGGAGGGAGTCGGGCTGGTCGCGTTGCAGGACCTTGTCCGTCAGGCCCTGCGGATGAGACCGGACCGGCTGGTCGTCGGCGAGGTGCGCGGGCCCGAGGTCGTGTCCCTGCTGGCCGCGCTGAACACCGGCCATGAGGGCGGCTGCGGCACGGTGCACGCGAACGCGGCAGCACAGGTCCCGGCCCGCCTGGAGGCACTGGGCACCGCCGCCGGGCTCGACCGGGCCGCCCTGCACAGCCAGTTGGCGGCGGCGTTGTCCGTGGTCCTGCATCTCGTACGCGACCGGGCGGGGCGGCGGCGGATCGCCGAGGTGCACGTGCTGGAGCGCGATCCGTCGGGGCTCGTGTTCACGGTGCCGGCGTTGCGATGGGGCGCCGAGGCCTTCGCGTACGAGCGGGGGTGGGAGCGGCTGCGGGGGCTGCTTCGGGACGGGACCGAGGGGGGCCGGGGGCTGTGACGGGGATCGGACGGCGGGATGGAAACGGGGAGTGGCATGGCGATCGGTGAGATGTCTCAGGTGCCGGTGGGGGCGGCCGTGGTGTGTGCCGGGATGGCCGCCTGGTGGATGGGCGGCTGGGATTCGGGGGTACGCAGGGCGCGGTTGCTGTGCGCGGGCGGCGGGGTGAAGGCGAACGGACCGCCGTCGTGGGAGCGGGCGCTCGTCGGCTGGCGGCGGGTGCGCGGGCGGCTGCGGGCCGAAGGGTGGTCTGTGGTCGCCGGGTTGGTGATCGCGCTGCTGGGCGCGTCCGTGGTGCCGCTGCTCCTAGGGGTGGCGGGAGTGCCGCTGTTCGGGCGGGTGCGGCGGGCCGGAGAGGCGCGGCGCGGACGGGAGCGCCGGGGCGATGCGGTGATCGCCCTGTGCGGAGCCCTGGCCGGGGAGGTGCGGGCCGGTCGGCAGCCCGGCGAGGCGCTGCGCAGGGCCGCGCGCGACTCGGGCGGGCTCGGCGAGGCACAGGCGGTGGTGCTCGCGGCGGCGCGGTTCGGCGGCGATGTGCCGGGCGCGCTCACCGACGCGGCACGGCAGCCGGGGGCCGACGGACTGGTGGGACTCGCCGCGTGCTGGCGCGTGGCGGTGGACCGGGGTGCCGGGCTGGCGGCGGGACTCGACCGGCTGGAGGGGGCGTTGCGCGCGGAGCGAGACCAAAGAGCCGATTTGCGCGCCCAGTTGGCCGGATCACGGTCCACGGCGGTGATGCTCGCGGGCCTGCCGGTCCTGGGGCTGCTGCTCGGCACCGCGCTGGGCGCCGATCCGCTGCACGTGCTGCTGCACACCGGCGCCGGCCTGGGCTGTCTGCTGGTCGGCGGGGTGCTGGAGGGCATCGGGCTGTGGTGGGCGCTGCGGATCGTGAGAGGAGCGGAGGCGGTATGAGCGCCGAGGTTGTCCACAGGCTGGGGGCGGTGGTGTGCGGGGCGCTGGCGCTCGGGTGGCTGGTCCAGTCGCTCGGCGCGGTGCGGCGCGAGCGGCAGGCGCGCAGAAGGCTGGCGGAACTGCTGGCCTTGGAGACGGCGCGTTCGGAGCGACGGCGCTTCGAGGTCCGGAGCGTGGTGCGGCGGTGGCTGCCGGTGGCGGGTGCGGTGTCGGCCGGCTGGGTGCTGGTCGGCGGTCCTGCCGGGGTTCTGGTGGGGGCGGCGGCCGGGTTCGGGGTCTGGCTGTGGCGTAGGCGGCGATCCGCGCCGGTGGAGGAGTACGACACGGCGCGGGCCGCGCGGCAACTCCCGCTCGCCGCCGACCTGGTGGCCGCCTGTATCGCGGCCGGGGCGGGTCCCGTGGTGGCGGCCCGGGCCGTGGGCGAAGCCCTGGGCGGGCCGGTGGGGGAGCGGCTGGCGCGGGGCGCGGCGGAGGTGCGGCTCGGCGGTGAACCGGCCGAGGCATGGCGGAGGTTGGCGTCGATACCGGGTGCGCGGGCGTTGGCGCGGCTGCTGGAGCGGGCGGGCGAGTCGGGCGTACCGGCGGCCGTGCCGGTCGGGCGGCTCGCCGCGGAGGCCCGCGCCGAGTGGGGGCGCACCGCGACGGCGCGAGCACGTCGCGCGGCCGTCATGGTCACCGCGCCCGTGGGGCTGTGTTTTCTGCCCGCCTTCATCGCGATCGGCGTACTGCCCGTGGTGATCGGGCTGGCGGACGGGTTGCTGGCGGGAGGAGGCGGATGACGGGAGACGGCGACGGCATGTGGTGCACGACAAGCGATCAACAGGGTTGAACCTTACGGGGGTTGAAATGAGCGGGACGGTACGAAGTGTGGTGCGGGGACGTGCACGGATGCGGGCGTGGATGCTCGGTCTGGCGGCGCGGAGGGACGCGGGAATGGTCACCTCCGAGTACGCGGTGGGAGTTCTCGCGGCGGTGGCCTTCGCGGCCGCGCTCTACAAGGTGGTGACGAGCGGGCAGGTCGGCGAGGAACTGCAGGGCATCGTGGGGCGGGCGCTCGATGTCCAGATGTGAACGGGCGCCCCGGCGCGGGGCTGCCGGTCGGGACCGTGGGTTCGTGACCGCCGAGGCCGCCGTGGTGCTGCCCTCGCTGGTGCTCGTCGGAATGGCGCTGGTCTGGGCCCTGCTCGCCGCGTCCGCGCAGATCCAGTGCGTGGACGCGGCGAGGGCGGGCGCCCGCGCGGCGGCACGCCAGGATCCGCCCGACACGGTCCTGGCGACGACCCGCCGGGCGGCACCCCGCGGCGCGAGGGTCACCGTGAGCCGGGAGGACGACCTGGTCCGGGTGACGGTCACCGCGCATGCGCCGGGCCCGGGCGCGCTCTCCATGGAGCTGAGCGACGAGGCCGTGGCGCTGGCGGAGGAGACGGTGGGGGTGGTCGGCGGATGACGGGCTGGAGGCGCGAGCTCCTTGCGTGGAGGGCCCATTGGGGCAGGTGGCGCACCGTGCGGACCCTGTCCTCGGAAAGAGGTTCGGCGACCGTCTGGACCGTCGGGGCGATCGCCGTGCTGTGCGTCGTGTTCGGGGCGGTCCTGGCCATGGGGCAGGCGGTCGTGGTCCGCCATCGCGCCGCGGGCGCGGCCGACTTGGCGGCACTCGCCGCGGCGGATCACTGGGCGGACGGCGCGACCGCGGCCTGCGCCGAGGCGGACCGGGTGGCACGGGCCCAGCGCGCGCGACTCGTGCGGTGCGCGGTCGAGGGCGAGATCTCGGACGTGACGGCGGCGTCGGGCAGGGGGCCGTTGGCCGCGGAGGTCAGATCGAGGGCGGGACCCGCGGGACCGGTCGAACCCGGCGGAGCGGGAGTTACCGGGGCGGGAGCTGCCGGGTCGGCTGATACCGGCTCGGCGGGACCCACGGGTCCGCTTGGTGCCGGCTTGGCGAGATCTACGGGTCCGCTTGAGGCCGGCTCGGCGGGACTTACGGATCCGGTTAAGGCCGGCCCGCCCGCCGGTCCACCGTGGGCGGTCCCGGAGCCGCCATCAGCGCTCGGTCCACCGTGGGCGGACCCGGACCCGGACCCGGACCCGGACCCGGACCCGGACCCTGCACCGGCGCTCAGTCCTCTGGTGCGGCCCGCAGCAACTCCGTGAGCAGCCGTACGGCTCCCCGCTTGTGCAACGGATCGTTCCCGTTGCCGCACTTGGGGGACTGGATGCAGGACGGGCAGCCGGCGTCGCACTCGCAGGAGGCGATGGCCTGACGGGTGGCGGTGAGCCAGGCGCGGGCGGTGTGGAAGGCGCGTTCGGCGAATCCGGCGCCGCCCGGGTGGCCGTCGTACACGAAGACGGTGGGCAGCAGCGTGTCCGGGTGGAGGGGGATGGAGACGCCGCCGATGTCCCAGCGGTCGCAGGTGGCGAAGAGCGGCAGCATGCCGATCGACGCGTGCTCGGCGGCGTGCAGGGCGCCGCCGAGGATCTCAGGGTTGATCCGGGCCGCGTCCAGCTGGTCCTCGGTGACCGTCCACCACACGGCACGCGTACGGAGCGTACGAGGAGGGAGGTCGAGTTTCGTCTCGCCCAGTACTTCACCGGTGATGACACGTCGACGCAGGAAGGAGACGACTTGGTTGGTGACTTCGACGGAGCCGTAGCACAACCGGCCCTCGCCCCAGGGGACTTCGGTGTCGGTCTCCAGGACGGAGATGGACGTCGTGTCGCGGGCGACCGTCGAATAGGGCGGGTTGGCCTCCTCGACCAGCGCGACCGAGTCCTCCAGGTCCAGGTGCCGCACCAGATACGTACGGCCCTGGTGCAGGTGGACCGCGCCCTCGTGGACCGTCGTGTGCGCGGCGCCGGCGTCGACCGTGCCGAGCAGCCGCCCGGTCCCGTCCTCGACGATCTGCACCGGACTGCCGCCCTCGCCGCGGATGTCGGTCAGGTCGGCGGCCCGCTCCCGGCGTGTCCAGTGCCAGGCCTTCGTCCGGCGGCGCAGCAGCTTCGCGGCCTCCAGCTGCGGCAGCAGACCGGCGGTGGCCGGGCCGAAGAGCTCCAGGTCGTCGTCCGTGAGCGGGATTTCGGCGGCGGCGGCGCACAGGTGCGGGGCGAGGACGTACGGGTTGTCGGGGTCGAGGACGGTGGATTCCACCGGTTGGTCGAACAGGGCCTCGGGGTGGTGGACGAGGAACGTGTCCAGCGGGTCGTCGCGGGCGACGAGGATCGCCAGCGCGCCCTGCCCGGAGCGTCCCGCGCGGCCGGCCTGCTGCCACAGGGACGCGCGGGTGCCCGGGTAGCCGGCGATGACGACGGCGTCCAGCCCGGAGATGTCGACGCCGAGTTCGAGGGCGGTGGTGGCGGCGAGGCCGAGGAGTTCACCGGAGTGCAGGGCGCGTTCCAGGGCGCGGCGTTCCTCGGGGAGGTAGCCGCCGCGGTACGCGGCCACGCGCCGGGCCAGTGAGCGGTCGACCTCGGCGAGGCGTTCCTGGGCGATCACCGAGATGAGCTCGGCGCCGCGGCGGGACCGTACGAAGGCGATCGAGCGCATGCCCTGGACGGTCAGGTCGGTCAGCAGGTCGGCCGCCTCGGCGGTGGCGGTACGCCGAACGGGTGCACCCTTTTCGCCGTGCAGCTCGGTGAGCGGGGGCTCCCAGAGAGCGAACACCAGTTCCCCGCGTGGGGAGGCGTCGTCCGCGACCTCGACGACCGGGAGACCGGTCAGCCGGCGCGCGGCGACCGAGGGCTCGGCGGCGGTCGCGGAGGCCAGCAGGAAGACGGGTGAGGCGCCGTAGCGGGCGCACAGGCGGCGCAGACGGCGCAGCACCTGGGCGACGTGGGAGCCGAAGACGCCGCGGTAGGTGTGGCACTCGTCGATGACGACGTACTTCAGGGCACGGAGGAAGGAGGACCAGCGGGGGTGGGAGGGCAATATCCCGCGGTGCAGCATGTCGGGGTTGGTCAGGACGTAGTTGGCGTACTGACGTACCCATTCGCGTTCCTCGAAGGGGGTGTCCCCGTCGTACACGGCTGGGCGTACGGCATTGCCCAGAGGTTGTGAAAGTTCCTTCACGGAACGGAGCTGATCGGCTGCGAGGGCCTTTGTGGGGGCCAGGTACAGCGCGGTGGCCCCCCGGCCGTTCGCGGCCTCGGAGCCGTCCAGGAGGGCTGTCAGGACCGGGACGAGGTATGCCAGGGACTTGCCGGAGGCCGTGCCCGTGGCGACGACCACCGACTCGCCGTCCAGGGCGTGCTCGGCGGCCAGTGCCTGGTGGGCCCAGGGGTGCTCGATTCCCGCGGCCTGCACCGCGGCGATGACCTCCGGACGGATCCGGTCGGGCCACACGGCATGGCGACCCTCTCGCGGGGGCAAGTGCTCCGTATGAGTGATGCGCGAAGCCCGGCTCGGTCCCGAGGCGAGCCGGTCCAGGACCGTGCCCGGCGAGGGGCGGGAAGCGGTGTCCGTCGAGGGTCGATCGGATCGGTGATTCTTGGCCATCGGCATCGAGTGTGTCACTGGCGTGACGGACAATGGGCCCAAGGCGTCGTGCACGCCTGCCGGTAAGTGATTGAATGCCATCGCGGCTGGCGAACCGTCCAGGGGGCTCTGCCGAGGTGTCCCATGGGGCGACCGCTCGATAGCAAGGTGCTGGAGGATCCGTGGACCTGTCCCTGTCGACTCGCAATGTGTCTGGCCCTAACGGCGACCGTACGGTCGTCGAGGTCGGCGGCGAAATCGATGTATATACCGCGCCCAAGCTGCGCGAGCAGCTGGTCGAGCTGGTGAACGACGGCAGTTTCCACCTTGTCGTCGACATGGAGGGCGTGGATTTCCTCGACTCCACCGGGCTCGGCGTACTGGTGGGCGGCCTGAAGCGTGTACGTGCCCATGAGGGCTCGCTGCGACTGGTCTGCAACCAGGAGCGCATTCTGAAGATCTTCCGTATTACCGGTCTCACCAAGGTGTTCCCGATCCACACCTCGGTGGAGGAGGCGGTCAACGCCACCGACTGACCACCAGTCTCCCCGGGCCGTGGGCCCGGGTTCGCAGAAGTTGGGGGGACTGGGCTCACGGCCCGGTCCCCTGACAGCACGCCCGTAGTCTGAGGGGGATGCATGGCCACCGTTGAGCTCCGCTTCAGCGCGCTGCCCGAGCACGTCAGGACCGCCCGGCTGGTGGCGGCGGCGGTGGCGCGCAGGGCCGGAGTGGACGAGGCCGTACTCGACGAGGTCAGACTCGCCGTCGGTGAGGCCTGCAGCCGTGCCGTCGGACTTCACCAGAGCAGCGGCACCTCGGCGCCGGTGCGGGTGACGCTGACCGAGGAGGAGAAGCAGTTCTCCATCGAGGTCGGCGACGAGGCGCCGCGAACGGCGCCGGGTGAGACGGTGTCCGGTTCCTCCCGAGGAGATTCGGACGCGGAGACCGAAGAGGACGAGATGGGCCTCGCGGTCATCAGCGGCCTCGTCGACGACGTGGAAGTCACGGCCGGGGAGAACGGCGGACTGATCAGGATGAGCTGGCCGACCACGCCGCCGGCCACGCTCGCTCCCTGACCGCGTCCCGACCTCATCCTCGCGAAAAACCCGAAGGGCCCTGCTCAGCAGGGCCCTTTTTGTGTGCGACGCCCACGCGCCCGCCTTTTCGTGAATTGATTCACGATCAATCACGCGATAATTTGATCATGCGTCAACGCTTTTGGGGCATTACCTCTTTCGGGTTCCATGGACACCCGTCGATCATTTGCTGAAGAGCATGTGAAGGCTAATTCCGTTTACCGCGCACTGTTTTGATCAGGTTCCGGTACCTACAATCCGTCCACATCTTGAGCTCAGCACAGGCGTCAAGGAGGACGAATGGCGGGGCTTTCTACCCCTCATCAGTTTGACCAACCCACAACCTTCGCAGCCGCAGTACTGACGGACGACAACCGTCTCATCATCATGGTCATCGGAGTCGTCGCGCTGGCCGCGCTCGCGGTCGCCGGGGTCCTGGTGCGCCAGGTCCTCGCGGCGGGCGAGGGCACCGACAGCATGAAGAAGATCGCGACGGCGATCCAGGAGGGCGCGAATGCCTACCTGGGACGGCAGATGCGCACGCTCGCCGCATTCGCCGCCGTGGTGTTCTTCCTGCTCATGCTGCTCCCCGCGGACGACTGGAATCAGCGCGCCGGCCGATCGATCTTCTTCTTGATCGGCGCGGTGTTCTCGGCGACCACCGGCTATATCGGTATGTGGCTCGCCGTACGCAGCAATGTCCGCGTGGCCGCCGCGGCACGGGAAGCGACCCCGGCGGAGGGTGAGCCCGAAAAGGATCTCACCGCCGTCTCGCACAAAGCCATGAAGATCGCTTTCCGCACGGGCGGCGTCGTCGGCATGTTCACGGTGGGGCTCGGTCTGCTGGGCGCCTCCTGTGTGGTGCTGGTGTACGCGGCCAACGCGCCGAAGGTCCTGGAGGGCTTCGGTCTCGGCGCCGCGCTGATCGCCATGTTCATGCGTGTCGGCGGCGGCATCTTCACCAAGGCCGCCGACGTCGGCGCCGACCTGGTCGGCAAGGTCGAGCAGGGCATTCCGGAGGACGATCCGCGCAATGCCGCGACCATCGCCGACAACGTGGGCGACAACGTCGGCGACTGCGCGGGCATGGCGGCCGACCTCTTCGAGTCGTACGCCGTCACGCTCGTCGCCGCGCTGATCCTCGGCAAGGCGGCGTTCGGCGACTCCGGGCTCGCGTTCCCGCTGATCGTGCCCGCGATCGGCGTACTCACCGCGATGGTGGGCATCTTCGCGGTGGCGCCCCGGCGCTCCGACCGCAGCGGCATGTCCGCGATCAACCGCGGTTTCTTCATCTCCGCGGTGATCTCGCTGGCACTGGTGGCCGCGGCCGTCTACATCTACCTCCCGGCGACGTACGCCGATCTGGACGGTGTCACGGACGTGGCGATCAAGGCCAAGGGCGGCGACCCGCGGATCCTCGCGCTGGTCGCCGTCGCGATCGGCATCGTGCTGGCCGCGCTGATCCAGCAGCTGACCGGCTATTTCACCGAGACCACCCGCCGTCCCGTACGGGACATCGGCAAGACCTCGCTCACCGGTGCGGCCACCGTCGTCCTCGCCGGTATCTCCGTGGGTCTCGAATCGGCCGTCTACACCGCCCTGTTGATCGGCCTCGGCGTGTACGGGGCGTTTCTGCTCGGCGGTACGTCGATCATGCTGGCGCTCTTCGCGGTCGCCCTGGCCGGTACCGGCCTGCTCACCACGGTCGGTGTCATCGTCGCCATGGACACCTTCGGTCCGGTCTCCGACAACGCGCAGGGCATCGCCGAGATGTCCGGCGACGTCACGGGCGCGGGCGCTCAGGTGCTCACCGACCTGGACGCCGTCGGCAACACCACCAAGGCCATCACCAAGGGCATCGCCATCGCCACGGCCGTCCTCGCGGCCTCGGCGCTCTTCGGCTCGTACCGTGACGCGATCACCACGGCCGCGGACGACGTGGGCGAGAAGCTCTCCGGGGCGGGCGCGCCGATGAACCTGATGATGGACATCTCACAGCCCAACAACCTGGTGGGTCTCATCGCGGGCGCCGCGGTCGTCTTCCTCTTCTCGGGGCTCGCGATCAACGCGGTCTCGCGGTCCGCCGGGGCCGTGGTCTACGAGGTGCGGCGGCAGTTCCGCGAGCACCCCGGGATCATGGACTACACCGAGAAGCCCGAATACGGGCGCGTCGTCGACATCTGCACCAAGGACGCGCTGCGCGAACTCGCCACGCCCGGCCTGCTCGCCGTTCTCACCCCGATCGCGATCGGGTTCACGCTCGGGGTCGGCGCGCTCGGCTCGTTCCTCGCGGGTGCGATCGGCACCGGCACGCTGATGGCGGTCTTCCTCGCCAACTCCGGTGGTGCGTGGGACAACGCGAAGAAACTCGTCGAGGACGGCCACCACGGCGGCAAGGGCAGCGAGGCCCACGCCGCGACGGTGATCGGCGACACGGTCGGCGACCCGTTCAAGGACACCGCGGGACCCGCCATCAACCCGCTGCTGAAGGTGATGAACCTGGTGTCGCTGCTGATCGCGCCGGCGATCGTCAAGTTCTCGTACGGCGACGACAAGAACGTCGGTCTACGGGTGGTCATCGCCGTCCTCGCGATCCTCGTGATCGTGGGCGCGGTGTACATCTCCAAGCGGCGCGGGATCGCCGTGGGTGACGAGGACAACGCGGAAAGGGTGGCCAAGTCGGCTGACCCTGCGGTGGTTTCGTAGCTCTCGGGTTCCATGGCCGGTCAGGTGCCGGTCAACGGGCGGGCGTACGGCGTGTATTGATGCGTCGTGCGCCCGCCCTGTGTGTGTTCACACCCTCTTCGTGAGCCTTCTCTCGCTTGGTGCAAATGGCTTCAATAGTGGTCTTAATGGACATTCGGAATGCGGATGTCGCCCACTTGGCGTGTATGTTCCGGGGCCGAGAGCCATGGAAGGGACCAATCCGGTGAACAAGAAGCTCGCGGCCGCACTGTCCGGCGGTGCGGTACTGGTACTGGCGCTGTCGGGATGCAGCAGCGACAACGGCAACAGCGACAAGCTGAACTCCTGGGCCAAGGAGGTCTGCGACGCGGTGCAGCCGCAGGCCAAGAAGATCGAGGCCGCCAACGCCGCGATCCAGAAGGAGACCTCGGACAACAGCACGCCGGAAGCTGTCCAGAAGACGGACGCACAGGCCTTCCAGGACATGTCCGACGCCTACAAGGCGATCGGCACCGCCGTTGACAAGGCGGGCGCCCCGGACGTCACCGACGGCGAGACGAAGCAGACCAACGCGGTCAAGGAGCTCAACGACATCTCCGCGTCGTACGCCGACCTGAAGAAGCAGGTCGACGAGCTCGACACCAAGGACCAGGCCAAGTTCGCGGACGGCCTGAAGGGCATCGCGACCCAGCTCGACAAGCTGAGCCAGAGCGGGAACGACGCCCTGAAGAAGCTTGAGGAGGGGGATGTGGGCCAGGCGATGGCGCAGCAGGAGAGCTGCAAGTCCACGTCCAGTTCTCCGTCGGCCTCCCAGGGCTGAGCCCCGGGGGGAGCGATCCTTCGGTCAGCCGAAAAAGGGCCCGGTACGCGCGCGTGCCGGGCCCTCGGCGTTGCGCCGGAGGTGTCGCGAGGCTCGCGGCGCGCGCCGTCCACAGGTGGCGGCCCTGTCCACAGGTGCACGTCGCTTCCGGCGGGAGCGGACACAATGGGAAGCGTGAGTCATACCAGCCTGTCACCGTTGCCCTCGTCCGACCGCGTCGACGTCGCCGCTCGGCTGCGGGACGCCCTGCTCGGCGCCTCCTTCACCGCCGACGGACTGCTCGATCTGCTCGGAGCCCCCGCGTACGCGGCGCTGGCGCGCAGTGAGACCGTGCCCGCGCTCCGGGCGACCCGCGGGGACACGCCGCTGGAGACGCTCGTACGGCTGTTCCTGCTGCAGCAGCCCGTGCCGCTCGCGCGCGTGGCGGACGTGCTGCCGGTCGAGGACTGTCTGGCGGGCGGCTGGCTGACCAGGGTGGGCGAGGACGAGGTCGCCGCGACCGCGGACGTCCGGCCGTACGGCGGGCCCGGCGGCGAGGACTGGTTCATCGTGTCCGACCTGGGGTGCGCCGTCGGCGGCGCGGGCGGTATCGGCAACCGGGAGGAAGGCGTCGTCCTCGGGGTGGGCGGGGCCTCCACGACCCTCGCCGGCATCACCGTCCGTACGCCCGTCTCCTCCGCCCTCGACCTCGGCACCGGCTCCGGGATCCAGGCCCTGCACGCCGCGCAGCACGCCACACGGGTGACCGCGACCGACCTGAACCCCCGCGCGCTGCACATCACCGCGCTCACCCTCGCGCTCTCCGGCGCCCCGGCCGCCGACCTGCGGGAGGGTTCCCTCTTCGAGCCGGTCGCGGACGACGAGGCGTACGACCTGATCGTCTCGAACCCGCCCTTCGTGATCTCTCCCGGCGCCCGGCTCACCTACCGCGACGGCGGAATGGGCGGGGACGATCTGTGCCGCACGCTCGTTCAGGAGGCGGGGGACCGACTGAACGAAGGGGGATACGCGCAGTTCCTGGCCAACTGGCAGCACGTGGAGGGTGAGGACTGGCAGGACCGGCTGCGCTCCTGGGTGCCGCGCGGCTGCGACGCGTGGATCGTGCAGCGCGAGGTCCAGGACGTCACGCAGTACGCCGAGTTGTGGCTGCGCGACGCGGGCGACCACCGCGACGACCCGGCGGCCTACCAGGCGCGGTACGACGCGTGGCTGGACGAGTTCGAGGCGCGCAAGGTGAAGGCGGTCGGCTTCGGCTGGATCACCCTGCGCAAGGCGGCGGCCGACCGGCCCTCGATCACGGTCGAGGAGTGGCCGCACCCCGTCGAGCAGCCGCTCGGCGAGACCGTGAGCGCGCACTTCGACCGCGTCGACTTTCTGCGGGCGCACGACGACGCGGCCCTGCTCGCCGGACACTTCAAGCTCGTGGCGGAGGTCGTCCAGGAGCAGGTCGGGCTGCCCGGCGCGGAGGACCCGGAGCACGTGGTGCTGCGTCAGAACCGCGGGATGCGCCGGGCCACCAAGGTGGACACGGTCGGCGCGGGCTTCGCGGGCGTGTGCGACGGCACGCTGAGCGCGGGCCGGATTCTCGACGCCATCGCCCAACTGGTCGGCGAGGATCCGGTGTTGCTGCGCGACCGGACGCCCGCGCAGATCCGCCTGCTGGTGGAGCAGGGGTTCCTCGAGCCCGCTAAGTGAAGGGCGGCGGGACCGGGGCGGCAGGACCAGGAGCGTGCGGGCGCCCCGGGGCCGTCCTGACGGCGTAGCTCCTGAGGCGTATCCGTACCGCTGAGCCGCGTGTGCCCGTTCTGGCGGGATTGGAAAGGATTGCTCCGCAAAAGGGCTCCTGTCAGTGGCAGGTGCGAAGCTACCTTCAAGAGACAAGTTCCACGCGTCCTCGGGGGAGGCGCGCTGTCTCGGGGGAGGCGTGATGGCGGGGGAGACGCCGGATCAGGGCGAGGGCAGGCTCATCAGTGGCCGGTATCGGCTGCTGCGGACGCTCGGCGCGGGCGGCATGGGGCGCGTATGGCTCGCGTACGACGAGGAGTTGGCCTGCGAGGTCTCCATGAAGGAGGTCGCGCTGCCGGACATGCCGATGGACGCCGGAGAGACGGCACAGCGCATCGCGCGGGCACGCAGCGAGGCCCGGCACGCGGCGCGCTTACGGGGACATCCCCATGTGGCCACCGTGCACGACGTGGTGGTGCACGAGGGGCTGCCATGGATCGTCATGGAGTATGTGCCGGACGCGGTCGACCTCCAGGCGGTCGTACGGCGGTCGGGGCCGCTGTCGCCCGCGGGGGCCGCCCGGATCGGGCTCGCCGTCCTCGACGCGCTCACCGCGGGACACCGGATCGGCATCCTCCACAGGGATGTGAAACCGGCCAACATCCTTCTGGCGCCGGACGCTTCGGGCGACCCCTACGCGCGCGTGCTGCTCACCGACTACGGAATCGCGCTCCAGCCCGAGTCCCGCGAGCCACGCCTCACCGCCACCGCCGGCATCCTCGGCACACCCGGCTATCTCGCCCCCGAGCGCGCCCGCGGCGAGCCGCCCACCCCCGCCGCCGACCTCTTCTCCCTGGGCGCCACGCTGTACGCCGCGGTGGAGGGCCGCGGCCCCTTCGACCGCCACGGCAGCTACGCGACACTGACGGCCCTGCTCGACGAAGAGCCCACACCGCCGGTCCGCGCCGGTGAACTGGCGCCCGTGCTGCACGGGTTGCTCGTCAAGGACCCCGTCCGCCGGTTCTCGCCGGAGGCGGTCGCGCGGGGGCTGGAGCGGGTGGTGCGGGGAGCGGCGGGCGCGGGGTCCGGGCCACCGCCGGGATGGGAGGCCTCGCCCGCGCAGGGTTCGGCACCGGGCGGATTCGGGCCGCCACCGGGCGCGTTCGGGGCGGCGCCCGACGGATTCGGTCCGACGCCGGGGGGCTTCGGGGCCGTACCCGGCGGCCCGTCCGCGAGCGTGCCCTCGGACGAGATCGCGGGGCCGCCTCCGGGCTATGCGGCAGGCGCACCTCCCGGGTATGCCGCGGGCCCGCCCCCGGGACAGGCGGGGACTCCTTCGCAGGGGCCGTACGGCGGCCCGTACGCGGACCGGGCCGGCGGACCGACGCCGGGCACCCCGCAGCGGCCGGGCACCCCACAGACCCCTGGCGCGCCTCCCACTCCGAACACCCCGCACACGCCGGGTGGTCCGGCCACCCCGGGGACGGGCGCCGCGGCGGGCGGCCCCGCCACACCGGGATCCGGTCCCCCGACGCCGTACGCCCCATGGGGTTCAGCGGCCCCGCAGAGTGCGTACGACTTCCGCAACCCCTACGCGAGCGGCCCGGACTCGCCCTACGCGGCGAGCGGCGCGCCGCCGCCCCACGAGGGCGGTCCGCCCCCGCCGACCCACCCGTACGTGGGCAGCCCATCCGTGCCGCGGCCGTACACGGGCGGTCCGCCCGGACCGCCACCCCCGCCCACGAGCGGCAAGAGGCGCGGCGCCGTGATCGCCCTCGTCGTGGCCGTCGTCCTGGTGATCGCCGGCGGTGCCTGGGCCGCCGTCTCGCTGTCCGGTGGTGACGGCGGCAAGAAGGACAACGCGGCGAAGAAGTCGCCGTCGGCCTCGGCGAGTACACCAACGACGGCGGAGCCGACGGGGCCTGTGTATCCGTACGGCGTGCAGGCGGGCCTCACCGACCCGTTGCAGGCGGGCGACTGTGTGAAGGCGGTCTGGTCGGGCACCCCCTTCAAGTCGGTGCCGAACCTCGGCGTCGTGGACTGCGCCGACGACTGGCCGGACGGCCAGGTGGTGGCGGTCGACACGGCGACCGACTACGCCGACGCCCAGGCCCGGGGCGCGCAGCGCTGCGCGCGGCAGGCCGAGCCGATGGCGACCGCCCTGCCCGACGCGGGCGCCTACGCCCTTCTCCCGACGAAGGCGGGGTTCGATGCGGCCTCCGGCGGTACGGCATGTCTCGTACTCGGGCGGCATGTTCCCATCGGGGGCGAGGTGGGATGGCTCCGGGACAAGGGCATGGACCTGTACGCCGCGCAGATGGCCGTGGGCGACTGCTGGACGTACGTCGACAAGGGGGGCGACTCGTTCCAGTCCCTTCTTACCGATTGCTCCAAACCGCACACCGACCAGGTCGTCGGCTTCGCCGCCGCGCCCGGGAGCATGGACTACAAGAAGGGGATCGACAACGGAGGAAAGCTCTGCAGCAACAAATTCGAGTCGAGTTGGGCGCCCGGATCGGAGCTGAAGACCTACGGCTGGCTGGGCGACAAGGAAGACTGGAACGACGGATTCACCACAGTCGTGTGCACGGTGGGCCACACCGACAACAGCAAAACGACCGGGAAGATACCGACGCCCGGCACGGTCTGAGTGCCCCCACGGGGTGTCGGTTGCCTCGTGTTCACCGCAGGTTCGCATGTGCGCTTCCGGGGCGTGCCAGCCTCCCGACCCTGAGGACTCGGGGCGGAAGGACACACCCATGGAAAGCGGACCGGCGATCTTTGTGGGGACGGTGTTCGCCCTGTTCGGAGGCGCACTGCTGGCCTGGACCGCGGTCCGGCTGCGGCAGGGCGAGCCCGTCGCCCACGGTGTGAGCCGCGTCGCATCGGCGACGGTCGCGAGCGTCGCCGGAACCGGTGCGCTGGTACTCGGAATGTGGTGCTTCACGCGCGCGTGAAGGCCGGTACTCCGGTAACTGGGAGGTCACGCTCCGGATAGACCCGAAAAAGGGCTGGTGGGTACTCCGGGCGGCAGGAATGGCGGTAGTCGGGTTACCGTTCGAGTGGCCGTTGCGGGCTTTTCCCGTTTGACACGGGGGCGGGATGTACCGTCACACTCCGCAGCGTCAGCATGACCCGACCCCCGGGAGCAAAGACCTGGGGAGGATCCCCGCGTCGACCGGAGAGAAGAGCGAAGTTGTCCCCGACCAGCGACACCGCACACGGCGGCCGCCGACTCGTCATCGTCGAGTCGCCTGCCAAGGCGAAGACGATCAAGGGCTATCTCGGCCCCGGCTATGTCGTCGAAGCGAGCGTCGGGCACATCCGCGACCTCCCCAACGGCGCCGCGGAGGTGCCCGAGAAGTACACCGGCGAGGTGCGCCGCCTCGGCGTGGACGTCGAGCACGACTTCCAGCCGATCTACGTGGTCAACGCTGACAAGAAGGCCCAGGTCAAGAAGCTCAAGGACCTGCTGAAGGACTCCGACGAACTCTTCCTCGCCACCGATGAGGACCGCGAGGGCGAGGCCATCGCGTGGCACCTCCTGGAGGTCCTGAAGCCCAAGGTTCCCGTCCACCGGATGGTCTTCCACGAGATCACCAAGGACGCGATCCGCGAGGCCGTCGCCAACCCGCGCGAGCTCAACACGCGCATGGTCGACGCCCAGGAGACCCGCCGCATCCTCGACCGCCTCTACGGCTACGAGGTCTCGCCGGTCCTGTGGAAGAAGGTCATGCCGCGGCTGTCGGCGGGCCGCGTGCAGTCCGTGGCGACCCGCCTCGTCGTCGAGCGGGAGCGCGAGCGCATCGCCTTCCGCTCCGCCGAGTACTGGGACCTGACCGGCACCTTCGGCACCGGCCGCGTCGGTGACAACAGCGACCCGTCCAACCTGGTCGCCCGTCTCACCGCGGTCGACGGCAAGCGCGTCGCCCAGGGCCGCGACTTCGACTCGCTGGGCCAGATCAAGGGCGCCAACACGCTCCACCTGGACGAGGCGAACGCCCGCGCGCTCGCCGCCGCCCTGGAGAACACGAACTTCTCGGTCCGCTCGGTCGAGTCCAAGCCGTACCGCCGCTCGCCGTACGCGCCGTTCCGTACGACGACGCTTCAGCAGGAGGCCTCGCGCAAGCTCGGCTTCGGCGCGAAGGCGACCATGCAGGTGGCACAGAAGCTGTACGAGAACGGCTTCATCACCTACATGCGTACGGACTCCACGACCCTGTCGGACACGGCGATCACCGCCGCCCGCGCCCAGGTCACGCAGCTGTACGGCGCCGACTACCTGCCGGACAAGCCGCGCGTGTACGCCGGAAAGGTCAAGAACGCCCAGGAGGCGCACGAGGCGATCCGCCCCTCGGGTGATCGTTTCCGCACCCCGGCCGAGACGGGTCTGACCGGCGACCAGTTCAAGCTCTACGAGCTGATCTGGAAGCGGACCGTCGCCTCCCAGATGAAGGACGCGGTCGGAAACTCCGTCACCGTGAAGATCGCCGGAGCGGCCGCCGACGGCCGCGACGCCGAGTTCAGCGCCTCCGGCAAGACGATCACCTTCCACGGCTTCCTGAAGGCGTACGTCGAGGGCGCGGACGACCCGAACGCCGAGCTCGACGACCGCGAGCGCCGTCTCCCGCAGGTCGGCGAGGGCGACCCGCTGTCCGCCGAGGAGATCACGGTCGACGGGCACGCCACCAAGCCCCCGGCCCGCTACACCGAGGCCAGCCTGGTCAAGGAGCTCGAAGAGCGCGAGATCGGCCGCCCGTCGACGTACGCGTCGATCATCGGCACGATCCTCGACCGCGGCTATGTCTTCAAGAAGGGCACGGCACTCGTCCCGTCCTTCCTGTCCTTCGCCGTGGTCAACCTCCTGGAGAAGCACTTCGGGCGGCTCGTCGACTACGACTTCACCGCCAAGATGGAGGACGACCTCGACCGCATCGCGCGGGGCGAGGCGCAGGCCGTGCCGTGGCTGAAGCGGTTCTACTTCGGCGAGGGCGAGGCGACCGGTGCCGCCGAGGCCGGCAACGGCGACGGCGACCACCTGGGCGGCCTCAAGGAGCTCGTCACCGACCTGGGCGCCATCGACGCCCGCGAGGTGTCGTCCTTCCCGGTCGGCAACGACATCGTGCTCCGCGTGGGCCGCTACGGCCCCTACGTCGAGCGCGGCGAGAAGGACGCCGAGAACCACCAGCGCGCCGACGTGCCCGAGGACCTGGCGCCGGACGAGCTGACGGTCGACCTCGCGGAGGAACTGCTCGCCAAGCCGAGCGGTGACTTCGAGCTCGGCGCCGACCCGGCGACGGGCCACCAGATCATCGCCAGGGACGGCCGCTACGGCCCCTACGTCACCGAGGTGCTCCCCGAGGGCACCCCGAAGACGGGCAAGAACGCCGTCAAGCCGCGGACGGCCTCGCTGTTCAAGTCGATGTCGCTCGACACGGTGACCCTTGAGGACGCCCTCAAGCTGATGTCCCTGCCGCGCGTCGTCGGCAAGGACGCCGAGGGCGTCGAGATCACCGCGCAGAACGGGCGCTACGGGCCGTACCTGAAGAAGGGCACGGACTCGCGGTCGCTCACCGCCGAGGACCAGCTCTTCACCATCACGCTCGAAGAGGCGCTGGAGATCTACGCGCAGCCCAAGCAGCGTGGCCGTGCGGCCGCCAAGCCGCCGCTGAAGGAGCTGGGCACCGACCCGGTCAGCGAGAAGCCCGTCGTCGTCAAGGACGGCCGTTTCGGGCCGTACGTGACCGACGGCGAGACCAACGCGACCCTGCGCTCCGGCGACAGCGTCGAGGACATCACCCCCGAGCGCGGCTACGAACTGCTCGCCGAGAAGCGCGCCAAGGCACCGGCCAAGAAGACCGCGAAGAAGGCCGTGGCCAAGAAGGCACCCGCCAAGAAGGCCCCGGCCAAGAAAACGGCCGCCAAGAAGACGACGACTTCGAAGACGGCCGCCAAGAAGGCACCTGCCAAGAAGACCGCCGCCAAGAAGACGGCGGCTTCGGAGGGCTGAGGCCGCAGGACGACGGCCGCTTCCGAGGGCCGGATTCCGTGCGCCTGAGCGTGTGCATGAGGTGCCCGGCACGTGTACGCCCCTACACCTTTTGGTGTGGGGGCGTCCGTATGTTCGGCCACCCCTTCGGGGAGTCAGTGGGTCCGGATAGGCTTGCAGGATGACGCGAGCCGAGCAGCCAACGGCCCACACCCCGGCCCCCGACGACGCCCTGGTCGCAGATTCCCGCGAGCGTGCCGTCCGCGCTCTGCTGCGCCAGCCGCAATTGAAGCGGCTGTGGAGCGCACAGCTCGTGGGGGGTGTCGCCGACGCGCTGGCCCTGCTCGTGCTGGTCGTCCTCGCCCTCCAGGCGGCGATCTTCGAGGGTTCCTTCGGCGGTGGCTACCGCGGAGCGGCCTTCGCCGTGGCCACCGTCTTCGGGGCACGCGTCTTCGCGACGCTGCTCTTCGGAGCCGTACTCCTCGGGCCGCTCACGTCGCTGACGTCCCAGGAGGGGCCGCTCGACCGGCGCTGGACCATGGTCGGGGCCGACGGCCTGCGGGCCGCGCTCCTCATCGTCGCGCCCCTGTGGATCGACTGGACCCCGGACAACGCGCTCGCCGTCCTCCTGGTCACCGCCTTCGTCGCCGGCGTCGCCGAGCGGTTCTGGACGGTGTGCCGGGAGAGCGCGGCGCCTGCGCTGCTGCCCGCGCCGCCCCTGGAGGGCGCCACGGTGCGCCCGCTTCCGGACCACATGGACGCGCTGCGGCGCCTGTCGCTGCGTACGGCGTTCATGGCGGTGCCGCTCGCCGCCGCCACGCTCGTCGTGGTGTCGCTCGTCAACAATCTGCTGGGCGCCGGGATCGACTGGTTCGACCAGCACCAGGCGGCGCTCGCCTCGTACGTCGCGGCCGGGCTGTTCGCCGCCTCGCTGTCGGTGCTCACGTTCCTCGAACTGCCCGACGCACGCACCCCGCGCGCGCGGTCGCCCCTTGAGGGACTGCGCCGCCCCAAGACGGGCACCGGCGTCGACAAGGGCCGCACCGGCGCGATTCCGCTGCTCGTCCTCGCTTGCGCGGCGGTCGCCGGGGCGATCTCCGCCGCCGTCGCCGTCTCCGTGCTGCAAGCCAAGGACCTGGGCGGCGGTCCGGTGACGTACGGGCTGCTGGTGCTGGCCCTCACCGGGGGCGTCGTCATCGGCATCCGTACGGCCCCCTCGGTGCTGCCGTCGCTGTCGCGGCGCAGGCTGCTCTCGCTGGCCATCGCCTTCACCGGGGTCGCGCTGCTGGCCGCCGGGCTGGTCCCGGACGTCACCACCGTGTTGCTGATCGTCGCCCTCGCGGGCATCGGCGCGGGCGTCGCCGCGAACACCGGGCACGCGCTGCTCGACCAGGAGACCGAGGAGTACCGGCGGGCGCGCACGACCGAACACCTGCACGCGGTCGTACGGGTCTCCGTGGCGCTCGGCGCGCTGGTGGCGCCGGTGGTGGCCGCCGCGATCGGTCCGCACCGGCTGGAAAACGGCAAGTTCGTGTTCGCGCACGGAGGCGCCGCCTTCACACTGATGCTGGTCGGCGCGCTGCTCCTGCCGGTCGCCGCGCTGGTGCTCGCCAAGGCCGACGACCGCTCCGGCGTACCGCTGCGGCACGACCTGCTGGACGCGCTGCGCGGCGGCGACGACCCCGTGCAGACCTCCGCCTCCAGCGGCTTCTTCATCGCCCTGGAGGGCGGCGACGGAGCCGGCAAGTCCACCCAGGCGACGGCGCTCGCCGAGTGGATCCGCGGCAAGGGCCACGAGGTCGTGGTGACCCGCGAGCCGGGCGCCACGCCGGTCGGCAAGCGGCTGCGGTCGATCCTGCTGGACGTGTCCTCGGCAGGCCTCTCGCACCGCGCGGAGGCACTGCTGTACGCCGCCGACCGCGCGGAGCACGTCGACACGGTGGTGCGGCCCGCGCTGGAGCGGGGCGCGGTCGTCATCTCCGACCGGTACATCGACTCCTCGGTGGCCTACCAGGGCGCGGGCCGTGATCTGTCCCCGACGGAAATCGCCCGCATCAACCGGTGGGCGACGGACGGCCTCGTACCGCATCTGACGGTCCTGCTCGACGTGTCGCCCGAGGCCGCCCGTGAGCGGTTCACGGAGGCGCCCGACCGGCTGGAGTCGGAGCCCGTCGAGTTCCACACGCGCGTGCGGTCCGGTTTCCTGACGCTGGCCGCCGCCGACCCGGGCCGGTACCTGGTCGTCGACGCCGCGCAGGAACCCGAGGCGGTCACCACGGTCGTCCGGCACCGGCTCGACGTGATGCTGCCCCTCTCCGAGGCCGAGGTGAAGGCCCAGGAGGAGGCCCGCAAGGCGGCCGAGGAGGAGGCCCGGCGCAAGGCCGAGGAAGAGACCGCCCGCAAGGCCGAGGAGGAGCGGCTGGAGCGCGAGCGCCAGGAGCAGCTCGCGAAGCTCCGTGCCGAGGAGGAGGAGCGCAAGCAGCGCGAGCTGGAAGAGGCCCAGCGGCGCGAGGCCGAGCGCCAGGCGGAGGAGGCCCGGCAGCGCGCCGAGGAGGCCCGCCGCCGCGCCGAGGAGGAGCGGGTCAGGCGTCTCGCCGAGGAGAAGGCGCGGGCCGCCGAGGAGGAGCGCCGGCGCAAGCAGGCCGAGGAGGAGGCGCGGCTGCGGGCCGAGGCCGAGGAGCGCCGCCTGGAGAAGCAGCGGAAGGCCGAGGAAGCGTTGCTGCGGGCCGAGGAGGCTCGACGGGCGGCTGCGGAGGCCGCGGCGGCGTCGGCGGCTGCGGTGGCTTCCGCTGAGGCCGCGGTGTCGACTGCGTCGGCGACGCCGCCGCCGACGACGGCGAGTGCGGCTGGGACTGGGACCCCGACTGCGAGGGTTTCCGCGCCCGACAACGAGACGACGGTGCCTACGCCGGTTGTGACGCCGTCGAACGCGTCGGGTGGGCGGGCCGTGGACGAGACGGCGGTGTTGCCGCCGGTGCGCGCGGACGAGGGCCTTGCCGGTTCTCGGCCCGGCTCCCGTTCCCGTTCCGGTTCACGTTCCGAGTCCCGGACCGACGTGGAGGAGACGGCGAAGCTGCCGAAGCCGCCGGTGCCGGGAGCGGCGGACGAGACGGCTGTGCTGCCGCCGGTGGTTTCTGGGGCTGCGGACGAGACAGCTGTGCTGCCGCCGGTGGTTTCTGGTGCGGCCGATGAGACGGCGGTGCTTCCTCCGGTACGGGATGGGGGCGCGGGTGCTCCTACGGCGGGCGCTCCCGCCGGTGATCCGGCGGACCGGGTGCCGCCGGGCTTCTTCCGGGACGAGCGGTCGGCGCCGCAGCAGGACGGTCCCAGCGACCGTACGCGCGAGCTGCCCCAGGTCGACGACACCGGCGCCCCGCGGCGTCGGCCCCGCTCCGACTGGGCCGAGGAGACTCCGCTGGACGACCTCCCGACCCTGGCGGACGAACTGCTGGGCCCGCGCGAGGACGATGACTGGGACGAGGGGCGGGGCCGCCGCCGCTGAATTCTGGCGGCGCCGCCGCTGATCCTGGTGGCTGTGGCTGTGGCTGTGGCTACGGCTGTGGTTTGCGGTTGCTGGGATCGGTGGCCGGAGCTGTTGGAACGGCGGCGGAAGGCGCTGGAACGGCGGCCGGCGCCGATTGTCAGTGGCGGCCCGCACAATGGACGCGGCAAGGCAAAGTGCGACGAAAGGGCGGTGCCCCATGCCCGTGTGGGACGACCTGGTGGGCCAGGAGAAGGTGAGCGAGCAGCTCGCCGCCGCTGCCCGGGACGCCGACGCCCTCGTCACGGCGGTCGCGGCGGACACCCCGCTCCCCGAGGCGTCCAAGATGACGCACGCATGGCTGTTCACGGGCCCGCCCGGCTCGGGCCGTTCCACCGCGGCGCGGGCGTTCGCGGCGGCGCTCCAGTGCGTGAGCCCCGACCGGGCCCTCGGCGGAGTCCCCGGCTGCGGCTTCTGCGACGGCTGTCATACGAGCCTGGTGGGCACCCACGCCGACGT
Organism: Streptomyces sp. NBC_00775; assembly: GCF_036347135.1. NCBI lineage: Bacteria > Bacillati > Actinomycetota > Actinomycetes > Kitasatosporales > Streptomycetaceae > Streptomyces > Streptomyces sp. NBC_00775. Next base: position 4,940,232 of record NZ_CP108938.1, on the reverse strand, counting down.
GCAGATCGTCCGCACCGACCTCCTCAGCATCGGCGTGAAGGAGACCCGTGACCTGGTCCGCCGCGCCCAGTTGTCCCCGGCGACCGGACGCTGGCAGGTCATCGTCCTGGAGGACGCCGACCGCCTCACGGAGGGCGCGGGCAACGTCCTGCTGAAGGCCGTCGAGGAACCGGCCCCCCGCACGGTCTGGCTCCTGTGCGCCCCGTCCATCGAGGACGTTCTGCCCACGATCCGCTCCCGCTGCCGCCTCCTCACCCTCCGCACCCCGCCCGTGGACGCGGTCGCCGACATCCTCGTACGCCGTGACGGCATCGAGCCCGGCGTCGCGGCGGCCGCCGCCCGCGCGACGCAGGGCCACATCGGCCGGGCCCTCCGCCTCGCCACGGACCCGCGTGCTCGTGAGCGCCGGGCCGCCGTCCTCAAGCTCCCGCTGCGGGTCGACGACATCGGCGGCTGCCTCAAGGCGGCCCAGGAGCTGATCGACACGGCCTCCGAGGACGCCAAGCAGCTCGCCGAGGAAGTCGACGTGAAGGAGACCGAGGACCTGAAGGCGGCCCTCGGCGCGGTCCAGGGCGGCCGGATGCCGCGCGGCACCGCGGGTGTCATGAAGGAGCTGGAGGACCGGCAGAAGCGCCGAAGAACGCGTACACAGCGCGACAGCCTGGACCTGGCCCTGATCGACCTCACCGGGTTCTATCGCGACGTCCTCGCCCTCCAGCTCGGTTCCCGTCTGGCCATCGCCAACATGGAGGCCGAGGACACCCTGGAGCGACTGGCCCGCGGCAGCTCGCCCGAGGCGACCCTGCGCCGCATCGACGCCATCGCCGCGTGCCGCGAGGCCCTCGACCGCAACGTGGCGCCGCTGCTCGCGGTCGAGGCGATGACGATGGCGCTGCGGGCGGGCTGACCGGCGCCCGGCGCGCGTAACGTCGTTGGTGACGTCGTGCGTGACGCCGATGTCGTACGTGACGGGGTGCGTGACGTCGACGTCGTACGTGACGGGGTGCGTGACATCGACGTCGTACGTGACGGGGTGTGCGACGCAGGGCGCGAGGAGTTGACCGAGTCACTCGTACGAGGGCGCATAGGCGACTGAAGGTGATCAAGTGATCGCGCAAGGTTACGCTCGCCAGATGCACATCAGGCGTCCCCTTCGGCCGACCCGGCCCGTCCGTACGAGTGGCGTGCTGCTGGCCGCCGCCGCGCTGCTCATCTCGGCCTGCTCCGCCGGGAGTTCGTCGTCCACGGCGACGTCCACGGCGGACGCCGTGCTGGCCGCGCTGCCGCGCTCCACGCCGTCGACGCTGTCGCCGTACTACGGGCAGAAGCTGAACTGGCGCACCTGCGGGGTCCCCGGCTTCGAGTGCGCCACGATGAAGGCGCCGCTCGACTACGCGAAGCCGGGCTCCGGCGACATCAGGCTGGCGGTCGCCCGCAAGAAGGCGACGGGGCCGGGCAAGCGCCTGGGCTCGCTGATGGTCAACCCGGGCGGGCCGGGCGGATCGGCGGTCGGCTATCTGCAGGCGTACGCCGGCATCGGCTACCCGGCGGAGGTCCGCGCCCGTTACGACATGGTCGCCGTCGACCCCCGCGGCGTGGCCCGCAGCGAGCCGGTCGAGTGCCTCACCGGCCGCCAGATGGACACGTACACGCAGACGGACACGACGCCGGACGACACGAAGGAGAGGGGGCAACTGGTCGACTCGTACAAGAAGTTCGCCGAGGGCTGCGGCCGGCGCTCGCCCGAGCTGCTGAGGCATGTCTCCACGGTGGAGGCGGCCCGTGACATGGACATCCTGCGCGCGGTGCTGGGCGACCAGAAGCTGACGTATGTCGGGGCGTCGTACGGGACGTTCCTGGGAGCGACGTACGCCGGTCTCTTCCCGGAGCGGGTGGGCCGCCTGGTCCTGGACGGAGCGATGGACCCGTCCCTGTCCGCCCGCAAGCTGAACGAGGATCAGACGGCGGGCTTCGAGACAGCCTTCCAGTCCTTCGCGAAGGACTGCGTGCACCAGAGCGACTGCCCGCTGGGCGGCGCGGGCACGAGCACGGAGCAGGTGGGCAAGAACCTGAAGGCGTTCTTCCAGCAGCTGGACCGGGCGCCCATCCCGGCCGGCGACGCGGACGGCCGCAGGCTCGGCGAGGCGCTCGCGACGACGGGGGTGATCGCGGCGATGTACGACGAGGCGTCCTGGCCACAGCTGCGGGAGGCGCTCACCTCGGCGATGAAGGAGAAGGATGGCGCGGGTCTGCTCGCCCTGTCCGACAGCTACTACGAGCGTGACGCCGACGGCAGGTACGCGAACCTGATGTACGCCAACGCGGCCGTGAACTGCCTTGACCTCCCGGCCGCCTTCTCCACCCCCGACCAGGTGGAGAAAGCCCTCCCCGCCTTCGAGAAGGCGTCCCCCGTCTTCGGCGAGGGCCTCGCCTGGGCCTCCCTGAACTGCGCGTACTGGCCCGTGCGGCCCACCGGCGAAGCCCACCGCATCAAGGCGAAGGGCGCGGCCCCGATCCTCGTGGTCGGCACCACCCGCGACCCGGCGACCCCGTACCCCTGGGCCCAGTCCCTCGCCTCCCAGCTCTCCTCCGCCCGCCTCCTCACCTACGTCGGCGACGGCCACACCGCCTACGGCCGCGGCAGCGACTGCATCGACTCCACGATCGACCGCTACCTCCTCCAGGGCACCCCTCCGACCAAGGGAAAGCGCTGCTCATAGCCCTGCGGCAGGCCCCGGGAGCGGGTGCCCCGGGGTGTGTACGGAGCACCCTTGGAAACTGTGTAGACTTACCGACGTTGCTGATCGCACCATAGTGCGGACAGCGTGCCGCCTTAGCTCAGATGGCCAGAGCAACGCACTCGTAATGCGTAGGTCTCGGGTTCGAATCCCGAAGGCGGCTCTGTGGAAGCCCCAGAACTCACTCGCCGTGATCTGGGGCTTTTGCTTTTCCTTGACTGACTCGTGGTCTAAACCACTGCTCCATGACGTGTGTACGAGGGCCAGATGGGGCCCAGATGGGGCCCGCGCGGGCCCGAGTGGGGCCCGGCGGCCCGTCAGGCGACGCGCCTGCGCTGCCTCTTCGCCCGCATCGCCTTCTTCGCGGCTTGCTTCTCAGCCTGCTCGGGCAGCGCCGTCTTGTAGGTGTCGGCCGTCGTCTCCACCGAGGCGTGCCGGAGCGCCACCTGTGCCGCCGCCTCCGCCTTCCGGTAGGCGGTGATGAGGTCCAGGGACGCCGAGGCGGTCGCGGCGTGCATCTCGGGCAGCACCGTCTGGTAGGTGTCGGTGGTCATGCGCATGGAGGCGTGCCCGAGCATCGCCTGCACGGCCTTCGGGGCGACGCCGGCCGCGAGCGCCATGCTCGCCGCCTCGTGGCGGCCGTCGTGGAGGCGGATCGGCGGCAGCCCGGACAGTTCTACGAGCCGGTCCCAGCGGTCGGTGAAGAACTGCGGGTGGTACGCCGTGCCGTCCTCCTTGGTGAAGGCCCGGTTGCCGGTCTTGGCGGGCACGCCGGCCTCCGCCCACTCCTGGCGCTCGGCGGCCTGCTTCTTGCGCCACGCCTGCAGCAGCATCGCTGAGTCCCGGTTGAGCTTGATGTCGCGGACGCTGTCGGCCTTCGGGTCGTCCTCGTGGACTTCGTAGGAGATCGAGACCAGTTGCTCGCTGATGTGGATGATCTCGTCGGCCAGGTCCACCTCGTCCCAGGCGAGCGCGGCCAGCTCGCCGCGGCGCAGGCCGTGGAAGAGGACCAGGTGCCAGGCGGGGAAGTGGCGGTCGTCGACGATGAAGTCCAGGAACTCGGCGGTCTGCTGCAGCGTCCACACCATGACCGGGGACGGCTTCTCCCCGGTGCGCTTCCAGCGGGCCACACGTGGCGGGGTCCAGGCGAGCGCGCGAGGCTTGGTCACCTTGGGGAGGGTCAGGAGCGTCGCGTAGTTCTTGGCGATCAGCTCCTCCTTCACCGCGTCGCTGAGTGCCGAGGACAGGGTGGCCCTGATGCTGACCATGGTCGCCGGGCCGGTGGTCCGCTGCAGGTTCTTGCGCCCGGCCAGGTAGTTGTCGCGGGCGGCCGTCCACAACCCCCGCAGGCGGGCCCGCTCCGCCTTCTCTTCCTTCGTGCCGGTGGGGGCTGCACGCCAGGCTGCGGACGCGGCGTCGGCGCGGGCTTTGAGTTCGGCGACCTTGGCCCTGTGCTCCACGCGGCGCTCGTTGTCGGAGACGATCCAGTCGAACAGGCCCTGGGCGTGGCGGGCGCGCAGGTTGCGCATCTTCAGCGCGCCGAGGTGCGGCACGAGGTACAGCTCGATGTCGCGTTCGTACTCGTGGGCGGTGGTCCGCTTCAGCTCGGTCTTCTTCTTCTTGAGCCAGCGGGCCAGGAACTCGGTGACCGTCTCGTCCGACAGGACGTTCACTCCGGCCTTGGAGGCCCGCCACACCTCCTCGGCCTTTGCGGCGGCGTCGGCCTGGGTGGCGAAGCCGCCCTCGCGGGGCCGCTTGCGTTTGCCGTCCCCGCCGCGCTCCAGCTCGATCTGGTAGTACCACGAGCCGTGGCTGCGCTCCTTGTGCCGGGGGCAGTTGCGGTCCAGGTGGCCTATCTTCTGCTGGCCGTTGTCGTCCAGGACTGGCCTGCCGTCCTTGTCCACCAGCGGGCCCTTGCAGGCGCACCTTTTGAACGTCTTGTCTTCGAACACACCGTCCCCCACCCCTACGCCGGGTTGTCACTGTGGGCGCACATTCTTCCCTAGCGTTGCTTGGTTGGACTCCCTGATATCGAGGTCCCGCATGTATGGTGTGGCACATGTTGGCGCGGGGGAGACGGCGACAACGAGATGACTACGACGAGCACTCTGGCCGGCGATCAGCGCGGGATGAGCCTGGACGAGGTTCTGGCACTGCCTGCGACGGTCAACGTCGTGACCGCGGCCCGCGCACTGGGCATCGGGCACAACAAGGCGTACGACCTGATCAAGGCTGGTCAGTTCCCTGTGCGGACGCTGATGATGGGGAGCACGATCCGTATTCCGACGGCCGCCTTGTGGGAGGCGCTTGGGATCGGCTCGCTGCGTCAGGGAGGACCTGCGCGGGCGGCTGGATGAGTAGGGAACAGGTGGCATGCCGCGTTTGTACGGCTTCGACAACCAGGCTCTGACGCGTGTTCGCGCCGAGGAGCGGCAAGTCGTACGTGAGGCCGTCGGCCGTATCCGGGCCGGACAGTCACAGGCTGAGGTTGCGGCCTGGATGACGGTCGAGGGCCACCGGGGCACCATGGGCGGCGAGTGGACCTCCATGACGCTCGGCCGCCTGCTGGACAATCCGTCGATCGCCGGATTGGAGCGGGATCCTGAAACCGGCGAACTGCGCGAGACCGGCCGGGAGAGGCTGATCGAACCGGAGGAGTTCCTGTGGCTGCAGGAGAACCGACCGAGCCGGCTTGGCAGTATCCGTAGTGGCCAGTCCCGCGAGGACGACTACGAGTACCTGCTGACGGGCGGGGTTGGTGAATGCGGTGAGTGTGGGCAGCAGTTGACCGGTGGTCGCACGAGCGCGGGCACGCCGTCCTACCGCTGTCCGACCAACTTCGAGGGGCGGGGCGGATGTGGCAAGGTCCGCATCACAGCCTCGCTGCTTGAGGACTATGTGGCAGAGCATGTTCTCGGTGAGCTGGCGCGCCCGGGTGCACTGGCCGCGCTGGAGGCGGCCCGTGCGCGCCTGGCCGCAGAGGCCGACCAGGTGCGCACCCGGATCGCCGAGCTGGAGAAGTCGCGGATCGAGCTTGCCGAGCCGTATGCGAAGGGCGAGCTGGCGCGGAGCACTTTCCTCGCCACGGACCGGGCCATCGGGCAGAGCCTGAAGGAGAGCCGGGCGAAGCTGCGGTTCCTGGAGCAGGCCGTGGATGTGCCGCTGGGCGGGGTCGAGGATCTGGCGCGCTGGTGGGAGCACGCACCGCACCGCTCGAAGCGGGCCCTGGTGGTGCTGCTGGTGGACAAGATTCAGGTCCATCCGGCGCGGGCGCGCGGGGTGCGGGATGTGGACAACCGGGTCACGCTGACCTGGCGAAACGCTGTCGCCTCGTAGCCGGGCTATGCCGAGTGCGTCAGTCCTGCACGTCGTGGTCGGGGGATGTCGCCCACCAGTAGATGACCTCGTTGAGGGTCTGCGCGCCGAGCCTCTTGCGGAGCTGTCCCAGCTGCTCGTTGATCCAGGCCGGGCCGATCCCGAGGTTCTTGGCAGCTTGCGCCTGCGTGCGGCCCAGGCAGAGCTCGCGCAGGATCGCCCGCTGGGCGGGAGTGGTGACAAGGCCCTTGTCTTTGCCGCTGTCGCCTCGGCCGTACCACGGCTGGGCGCGCTCCCAGAATAATCCGAAGACGTATGAGGTCCGCGCCACGATCAGCGGTTCGGAGATCATGACGGCTTTGTCTGGGGGAGTCTCGCTCTCGCCGGTGCACGCGGGGATGAAGGCCACGCGGCGGTCGAAGATGATGCTGCGGGGGAAGCGGCCGTTGAACGTGCGGATTTCCCCGCCGGCGGCCGCCATCGCGTTCGCCCAGTCGCCGACCGTGGCGACGCGGCGGACCGAGCTGTGGTACAGCGTCCGCATGGGCAGGCCCCGCTTGAGGGCGCTGCGGTCACGGTCGAAGGAGAACGACAGGTCCTCGGGTGTGCGCTGGCCGGGCTGCGCGGCGATGATCTCAGTGCGCGCGGCGGCGTGTTCGCGGGCGATGTGCTCGTTGATCGCCTCGCGGCCGGTCAGGAGCTGGATCGACTCGTGTCGCTCCCTCGATGCCTGGAACTGGTCCCGCACGGTGGCCAGGAATCCCGGCATCGCGGCCGTGTACGTGGCCAGCGCGGCCAAGTGGTGGTGGACTTTGTCAATCATGTCCATGGCCGGAAATCGAGGCTCGATGGCGCTGTAGAGGTCGTCGCCCGAAGGGCTATCCACTGCCAGACCCATAGTCAACAGTTCGGCCAAACCCGGAGTTTCGGGGAGCACGGGCTTGCCGTCCAGTATGAGCTGGTAAACCTTCGACGCCTGAACGGACAGATCAGGCAGGTCGGGAAGTTGTGGCACCTAACATCCCCTGAATTGTGCGTCTGGTGAAAGTACGGTAACTCTTCGGCTTGATCTTCGCCACAACTCCATCACAAGGTGTTGGTTGACATGCGCAGAGCGCGAACTGAGCGGCTCAGCCTGGTAGTTGCTGGCTGCTGTCTACGCGCGGCGCTCGATTCCCATTGCTTGTGAACCTCAGGGGTATGAGTGGTTATCAACCGTGTTTTCCGAATCTCTGCTGCCGTCGCGCTCACCGTGCTGGCCGTCCTTGTCGGGGTGGAACAGGGGCATGTGACGTCGCGTCATGTCGAAGCTGACGCTGACACGACCTGGTCCGTGCCTGCGGACACCACCGTCGGCGACGGCACGACGGTCCAACTGGACGACACCACCTGGTAGTTGCGCGACTAGCACCCGTAGGGGCGGGCGCCTGGGGGGAAGCATGTTGAGTGGTGATCGTGCATGTGGCCGAAGGCGGGGGAACCCGCCGAGGGGAGGGGAGTGCGGTGTCGATCGATCCGGCACGCATCCGGAAGCGCATGAAGGAGGCCGAGTTGTCCGGCCGCCCTGAACTAGGTGCCCGCGAGGCGACGGCGGCGTTGTATGTGCTGGCCGTCGTGATCAAGGAGGACCCGCAGGACGTCATTCAGGAGCAGCCCTGCGAGGTGGAGGCGCTAGTGCAGGCGAGCTGAACAACTCGCATGCGTCGGGGCGGGCATCTCTCGGTGCCCGCCCCGACGTATGCCCTGACCTGCGAAAATTGCCCCGAAAAATCTGGCCCAAGGCCGAAGAGGCAGCTAAAATAAGAGGACGAGGGGCGGGAAGCGCCCCCGACCACGGCCTCTTGGAGCGAGCCATGACGATCACGACCCTCCCCCTCGACCGGATCCACCGCAACGAGCGCCAGCCGCGCGAGTTCTTCGAGCCGGGCGCCCTGCAGGAACTCGCCGACTCCATCAAGCGGTTCGGCCTCATGCAGCCCATCGAGGTCCGCAAGGACGGCGAGGCCGGCGGCTACGAGATCGTCGCCGGTGAGCGCCGCTGGCGCGCGCACCAGCTCGCCGAACTCACCGAGATCAAGTGCATCGTCACCGACGACGACCTGACCGCCCTGGAGCGTTTCAAGCGGTCGGTCGCCGAGAACATCAACCGCGCCGACATGACGCCGATGGAGGAAGCCAAGGCGTTCCGCCGGATCCTCGACGAGCAGAAGGGCGCCGAACCCAAGGACGTCGCCAAGGAGTTCGGCAAGTCCACGCAGTACGTGACGCTGCGCCTCGCACTCCTCGACCTGACCGAGGAAGTGCAGCAGCACGTCAACTCGGGCGCGATCGGCACCCAGGCCGCCGTCCAGATCGCAGCCCTGACGCCCGGCAACCAGGCCGCGGTCATGAAGAAGTGGGCCAAGGGCGCCTTCGCCGGCGACAACGAACTGGTGCACTTCGCGTACGCGCTCAAGCAGCAGCAGGGTCAGATCGTCGCCATGATCATGGAGGAGATGAGCCCCGAGGAGCGCGAGGAGCGGCAGCGCGAGCGCACCAAGACCCGGTCGAACATCGACCGGATTGAGCAGATCCTCGGCCTGCTGGAGGAGCTGGCCAAGGCGGACCCGATGAAGCTGGCCCTGGCCCTGGAGGGCGAGGTCGGCAAGCGCGTGGACCAGATGGACCGCGTCGCCGACGCGGTTGCCAAGGCACGGTTCAACATGCGGCAGGCCAAGGCGCACGCCGAGGCCCGCGAGATCGCCAGCCTGAACCCCGACGCCGAGCACACGAGCCTCGCCGCGGCCAAGCCCAAGGCCCCCGCCGAGGCCGCCACCCCGGCCGTGCCCGCCGCCGATGCCGCGACCGCCGCGTCCAAGCCGAAGGCCCCGGTCAAGCGCGCCCAGGCCAAGCCCGCCGCCGCCAAGCCGCAGGTCCCGGCCCGGCGCAAGGCCCCAGCCAGGCCGAAGGCCCCGGCCAAGCGCGCCGCCTCCGCCACGGCCTGACCCGAACCGGCCCGCCCGGGGGCGGGCCGGGCCATGCCCCAACCACCGAAGGGAAACCCTGTGAGCGACACAACCGGCCGCCCCGAATGGCAGCGCATGAAGCCCCAACACTTCGGCGCCCCCAACAAGGTCAGTCAGGACGCACTGTTCCTCGTCGACGAGCCCGACGCCTGCGGCACCGACGCCCTGGACGGCTACGGCTTCGGCGCCGTCCTGTGGGCCAACCAGCCCGATACGCCCCAAGCCGCCGCCGACCCCACGGCCTAGATGTGCCACAACACTCGATCGTGGTACGTTCTGCTCGCTGATCGGGAACGGCCGCAGCCGCGGGACCGGCCCGTCAGCACTGCCGTGGCATGCGGCATCCCCCAACGGTGTCTGGCGGGTGGCAACCCCCCGCGCCCTGCCTGCCAGACACCGGCACCGCCCGTGCGGCGCCGTACGGGGACGCCGCGCCACGCACCCGCGAATGGACCCGCCCGCGCCGCCAGGCAGGGCGGGTCCCCGCGTACCCAGGAGAAACCTCGTGAGCGCGACCTACCGCTGTGACCATGCCGCCGACCCCGAGCTGTTCGAACGGCTCATGAGGGAACGCTACGGGCCGCTGGACAAGGTCCTGGCCGAACGCAACCAGCCCGGGCCGCCTGGCCCTGACCCTGCCCGGAGACGAAGACACCTGATGGCCCGCTCCTGCACATCCACCCCCGACCCCGACGCGGCCGAGCACCTCGCCGACCTCAAGGAAGCCATCGCGCAAGGCCCTCTTCGCGGACCCGCCCCAGTTCTCAAGCACCCGCCGGCTCCCGGCATGACCTGGTGCCATGCGTGCGACGGCTGGTGCACGGCGCAGGGCATCTGCGGCTGCAACAACCGGTAGGCGAGGCCTCGTTGCGCTACTTCAACGGTGGTGTCCCCGGGCTGGCGCCCGGGGACCTCATCACCCCCAGCCCCCCGCACGTCGTCGACGGCTGCAAGGTCTGCGAGGCCCGCGCCCAGGGCCTGACCGCCACCGTCGGCGGCAAGGCCGTCGACCCGCCGACCGGACGCCCCGACCGGGTCTACATCACCACCGACCGCGACTACGCGAGGTTTTACGCCTCCCGCTACTGGTACGGCGACCTCTACACCGTCGAGCCGGCCGGCGAACCGCAGCCCTCCACCGAGGATCCGTTCCCCACCTGGTGCCTAACGTCCGCCCGTGTCGTGTCCGTCTACACGCGCGCCGTGCTCCTCACCCCCGGCCAACGCCGCTCCCTGCTGCACCGCTGGTTCCACGCCGACATGGCGCGCGCCCGATGAGCCGGGCCCGCCCCCGGTCGCAGCGGCCGCCCGTCGAGCAGATCCGCAACCTGATCGACCGGACCGAAAGCCACGTCCTCCCCGCAGACGAGGCCGCGCGGCTGCGCGCCGGCGTCGAGCACCTGATCGCCAGCCAGACCGGACTGGCTGCCCAAGTCACCCGGCTCACCCGGCAGCTTGCCTCCGCCGTCCTCCCCGCCGACGACAGGACCCGCACATGACGACAGCCGCCTCCCCGCTTCACGAGCTGCGGGCCGACATAGACACCTGGGCCGAACCCATTGAGCCCCGCGAAGCCCTGGTCGCGGCCGAGTCGATGATGCAGCGCCTGGCCGCCGAGCACGCGGCGGCGCTCGACGCCGCCTACCGCGAGCGCAACCACCTCGCCGCATGGCTGGCCGCCCTCCACCTAAGCTTCCTCGCGCCTGCTGAGACGGGCACACCACCGCCCAGAATTACCTGCGGTCCGCACCCGCACGACATTGCTGATGCTTTTAGGTTCCCCGTGGTAAGTGGGATACTGAAGCTGTGTCGGAGTCTCCCTGGCAGTGTTCTTCGCTGTGACCTCGCGAAGAGGGATGATTATGGTGAACACGCAACAATCTTCCGCAGCAGTATCTCATCCGATCCGGGTGGGTAGTGGGTTCCTTGCCCTAGGTATTGGGCTATTCCTCTTGCTTGTCGCATACGTCGTCACCGACGTCCTCGGTATGGTCCCCAACGGGTTGGATCCTATTGTTGTCGCGACGCTCGCTCTTCTTGCAGTTGCATCCGTGGCCGCCTCTCGTGCTGGGCCGCTGCAGGAGGTAGCTGCTGGCGCCTTCCGTATTCGATTCTTTGAAAAGAAGATCGAAAAATTGGAGGACGACGTCGGCACGTTGGAATTTGTCGTGCGTGGGCTCGTTACCAGACACATGCTCTCCCACCTGAGGAAGCTCGCAGATACCGAGAGTGACTGGGTACGTTTTCGGTGGTCGATGTACAGCGAGTTGGAACATCTTCAAGACGTTGGCTACGTGGTTCCGAACGATGAGCGAGGACTGCAGGCTCTGATTTCAGACCACGAGCATTCCGACGAGGAGTTCCATCTCAAGAGGTATTTGCAACTCACGTCGACTGGTTGGGAATATCTGAGGGCTTGGGAGAAGGTTTCTGGCGAGGCGGGGAAGCTCGCCCACATCTAGTACGCTTCAAGCTCTGAGGTTAGCTCGAGTAATAGTGTCACCTCACGGGGTGTCGGTTAATGAAATCAAACCAGGATCCAGATCCCGATACCCCGGCCGTGGACTCAGCGCCGCGATGACGGTAGCCCACGAACCCCGTCCAACTTTGCCCCGTCCAACTTTGCCCCGTCCAGGTTCGCCCCCGTGAGGTTCGCCCCCGTGAGGTTCGCCCCCGTGAGGTTCGCCCCCGTGAGGTTCGCGGCCGTGAGGTTCGCCTTCGTCAGATTCACGTAGGGCAGGTCTGCCCCGGTCAGGTTCGCGCTGGTCAGAACTGCGTCGGACAGGTCCGCACAGACCTTCCAGCGCCGACCGTTGGTGGTCCCAAGGGCGCATAGTCTCGCGTGGGCCAGGTTTGTGGTGGACAGATCTGTCCCATGGAGTTTCGCGCCGTACAGGGTCGCAACCGAGAGGTTTGCGCCGCGCATATCCGAGTGGCGGAAGTCCACATACGAAAGCTCCGCGCCGCTGAGATCTGATTCCTCAAGGACTACGTCGTGGAAATTGATGTTGGTTACAGCGGTGTTGTAGTACCGCGACATACCCATTGGCTTCAGCCTACGCAGATTCGTGCGGCTCAGGTCGACCATCTCCCCGCTGCGGCTGTCACGGCCGTTACCCACCACATTTATCGCCGCCTGGACATCGGTAGGCGGCGAGTGTTCTGTCGACGTGGCCTCTGTCTGTTTGGCACCGGATACCGGAATGGGCGCGTGTTGACGTACGTACGCAGCCAGTACTGAGATGACAGTGAGATGGTCCCGAGAGGAGTCCTCCATGATGCGCTGCAGGGCATAGATTCCCCCCAGCCTCATGTCCACGGACTGTGATCCCAGATTTGTGATCGCGGCGTTGAACCGGTTGGTGATCTGCCCCTGCTCGCTGATTCTTAGTTCCTTGCTGGACTGCCCCACCTGCATCCAGGTGAACAGCAGCGCGGCCAGCGCAGCCAGCCCCGGCAAGCTGACCGCCACCAATCCGACCCAGTGCATTTGGTTGCCGACCGTGGGCCCTCCCGTCCCTAATCGCCGATTCCGTTGCCGCCGACGTTGCCCCTCGGCACGCCGATGTGCGATCCGGCGCAGCCGTCCGATGCCAAGGTGCCTCGTCACCTTCCCAATGGCACGCCACAGAGCCGAAGCAGTCATGACGCCACACCGCCAGGGCACACGAACGGGCGTCCGCAGGCCGAAACGTGCGGCATACAACGCAAAAGCGAGGCGCGGGAACCATCAGCCCGAACTGTCACAGGAGTGGAATGCCTGTCCTGGCCAGCCCGTAACCCCGGTCCTTGAACCTCTCTAGTTCTCACCCCTCCACGTCGCTGGGGTTGCAGCGACTACCGAGTTTGAACTCGGGTTGTCGCAGGTGAGAGCGCTATGTTGTCCAGATGGAGGCACGCGAGCGGGGAGCTGGTGATGAACGCCGACCCGCTGCGGGCGCAGCTGGAGCTGTCGAGCGCGTGATCCTCTAATGTGGGCGGGCGTAGGGCGCGGGGGCACGCTCCTACATGAAGGGCTCCTGCTGTGAGTGCTGTGCCCGCCCGCATTCCTGAGTCGCTGCTGCCGCTGGCGGTGCCGATCGACGACCTGACCGAGTACCACCGCAATCCGCGCAGCGGCGACGTCGACGCCATCGCCGACTCGCTGCGCGTCAACGGCCAGTACAAGGCCATCGTCGTCAACCGCGGCACGCACACTCGCCGCCTCAACGAGATCCTGGCCGGTAACCACACCTGGGCTGCCGCCAAGGAGCTCGGCTGGGAGCAGATCGCCGCGACGTGGGTCGATGTCTCCGACGAGGACGCGGCCCGCATCGTCGTGGTCGACAACCGGACCTCCGACCTGGCTGGCTACGACAGCGAGCTGCTGGCCGACATCCTGGATGAACTGCCCGACCTCGACGGCACCGGCTACGACCAGACCGCCCTGGACAAGCTCCTCGACAGCCGGGCTCTGCCCGACACGATCGACCTGCCCTCCGACGGGCAGGGCACCGGGGCCATGGCCAAGCTGGAGTACCTGCAGTGGGGCTACCTGCAGTGGTCCACCACCCGCGTGCAGATCACCGCGGCCGAGGTGGAGACCCTCACCGCCATCTACGAGCGGTACCTGTCCGAGTCCCGCACCGACCTCGGTTTCGGCTGGCACCTGCTGCAGGAGGCCCACACCGACACCGCCGAGGTGCCCGGCAACAGTGAGGACGCCCCCGGCGACCAGGCCGAGCCCGCCGGCGCCGACGCCGACACCGAGGCCGAGGACGAGGCCGAATGAGCACCGCTCCCGGTATCAGCGCCCCCAACAGCAGCGGCCCTGCCACCACGTTCTACGAGGCGTACCCCCTGAAGGACCTGCGCCCGGCCGAGTACAACCCGCGGCATCTGTCCGAGGAGGCCTTCGAGCGGCTGCAGGCGTCCATCACCCGTCACGGCGTCGTCAAGCCGGTCATCCTCAACGCCAACGGAACCCTGGTCGCAGGCCACCAGAGAACCAAGGCGATGACCGCGCTGGGGATGACGCACACCCCGGCAGTGAAGCTCGGCCAGGTCGTGCGCCTGACCGACGAGATCCAGTTCAACCTCCTGCACAACCGCGTCGAGACCGAGGCGAGCGTCGTGTACGCGCAGCCCGGACCCATCGGCGAGTGGTCGTGGATCCCGTGGCAGACCATCGACGTGGCCGTCTCCCGCAACAAGCCGTTCCAGCAGGCCATTTCCCACATGACAGGCGGGCACGGTGCGTGGGGCAGCGTCGTCATCGACGACCAGGGGCAGATCGCGCTGAACGCCGAGTACGCGGTGGTCGCCGCCGCGAACCACTTCGACGTCCTCGCCTGGACCTGCCCGTCCCTGGACGCGGCGCAGCTGGTCGCCGACCTCACCGGCGAGTACGGCGTGTACGACTGGTCCGGCCTGGAGGACCAGGCGCCCGTCTACAACCAGCACATCGTGCAGCCCAAGCGGCTGCGCCAGTACACCTCGCTGCGCAGGGCCGGGAAGCTGGCCTACAAGTCGGAGGTGTGGGAGAAGCTGGCGCTGCCCCGGCTGCGCGAACGCCCCCAGACGAGGGTGGTGGACTTCGGCGCCGGGCACGGCGACTACGCCAAGAAGCTGCGCCCCGAGGGCTACAGCATCGACGACTACGAGCCGTACCGCACCACCCCCGGCAAGTACGCCGTCGACATCAAGGGCGTCGTCTCGATGATCCGCACGATCGAGAAGCGGCTCGCCGAGCACGGCCTGTACGAGATGGTGGTGTTGGACTCCGTCATCAACGCCACCACGTCGCTGGACTACCAGCACTGGGTGCTGACCGCCGTGAATGCGCTCTGCGCCGGCGACGGCACGGTGTGCATCGGCACCCGCAACCTGCTGGTGGAGCAGGCGTTCGAGGCCAAGCAGCACACGACCAGCGCCAACGACTCCACCCGGCTGTCGTTCCTGGACGCCGAGAACGTCGACATGCGGTTCATGCAGGGCAAGTGGATGCGGATCCGCTACCACACCCCCGGGTCCCTGACCGAGCTGCTGGAGGCGTACTTCGGGCAGGTGACGGTCGCCGGCCGCTCCAACGCCACACTCCGGGCCGTGTGCAAAGACCCCCTGCCGCTTTCCGACCTCGATTACGAGAAGGCACTCGACGAGGAATTCAACATGCCCTACCCCAACGACTTCCGGCATGGGCGGCATAAGCAACTAACGGAAATTTTGATAAAATTGGTTAAAGAAAGGAATAGTCGGGCCGACTAATCCACAGCCCCAATTCGAAGGGGAAATGCACGCATGTCAAAGCCGCCCGCAAGGGTCGGTATCAACGCCGCCGCACCGTACCTGATCATGTGGCTGGCCGGGGTTCGCAACGTGAACCTCGACCGGCACTGCCTGGAAACGTTCGGCTGGTCTGACCGTCACCCGCTCAACCCGAAGACACCCCGCCAAAACGCCACCCTGCCGGCGGAGAACCCGCCGCTGGCCTGGTACCTGTGCGCCCTTCCCCATCCGTGGGACTGGTCGAAGAACGCACACCTGGCCTTCGAGTACGCCGAGGGCCACCAGTGGGAAGGCCCCGCCCTCGTGCACGGTCTGCAGGTGACCCTCGACAACGCTCGCCCCATCACCGGATGGGGCGAGCATTCGATACCCTCCACCGCCCCGCGGCGGGGCCAGTGGAAGTACCGGACCTGCCGCAACTGGCAGTTCGCGTGGTGGCTGCGAACCAACCGGAAGGCACCCGACGCACCGGCCTCCAGCTGGCAGCCGCCGGACGATCCCGACGCACCCGAGCAGCTGACCTTCCTGTAGGCCGGGCGGCCCGGCGACCGGCCAGGTCGGCGGGCCGCACCGCCAGGCGCCCCTGTCGGCGTGTGCTGGGCCGGGGGCTCACTGTGGCGTGCCTTTGAGGTCGAGCTCCTCCCATACCTCCACGCTTACGTCGAAGGCAGGACTCATTGAGCTCTTTCCAACCTGTCGGGTTGGCCGGGCAGTTGGGCTGACAGACAGGTGAAGCCCCTGGTAGATGGGTTTTCGACCAAGAAATCCGTCTCCACCAGAGGCTTCGTGTGCTTGTCTACCCGTCGGGCGTCGACGTGTCCAGTTCTGCCCCGCGTTTCCTGTCCGCCAAGCTCCGTCAGCGCCGCCAGGAGCTCGGTACCCGTTGGCGGCGTCTGAGCGTCGGTCGGCAGGCTCTGCTCACGCTCGCCCATCTTCGCAACGGCCACCCCTATGCCCAGCTCGCGGCCGGGTTCGGCATCGGGACCACGACCGCGTACCGGTACATCACCGAAGCCGTCGAGGTCCTGGCCGCGCTCGCGCCGACCCTTGTGGAGGCCATTCGGACAGCATCAAAGAAGGCGTTCGTGCTGCTGGACGGGACCCTGCTGCCGATCGACCGGATCGCTGCGGACCGGCCCTACTACTCGGGCAAGCACGAAAGGCACGGGATGAACGTGCAGGTCCTCGCCGATCCGTCCGGCCGGCTGTTGTGGCTCTCCCCGGCCCTGCCCGGCGCTGTTCATGATGTCCGCGCGGCCCGCGAGCACGGTGTCGTCGACGCCGTCACCGAGGCGGGCATCACGTGCTGGGCCGACAAGGGCTACCGGGGTGCCGGCGGCACAGTCCGTACCCCGTACTGGGGACGGCGGGAAACCCTCTCCACCGGTCAGCAGGCGGTGAACCGGTCCCACGCCGGAATCCGCGCCCTCGTCGAACAGGCCATGGCCACCCTCAAGTCCTGACGACTTCTCCGCAAGCTCCGATGCTCGACCACCCGGATCACCCGCCTCATCCAGGCTGTCCTCACCCTGCATCTGGCCAGCTCAGACCGATGATGAAAAAGCCTCCCTACGTTGTTCTGCGGGAGGCGGTGAGCCCTTCGTATGGTTCACCCACCCAGGGGCGCCGGGTGTGGTTGAAAAAGCTCTGCCGCTTGTGGCTCTCAGTGATTGGCCACTCGGCGCCCCACGACGACTCGGCTGCCAATTAGGAATTGCGAATGATCGCCAGGTAGGGAATCGACAGCGAGGTCGTCCGTCGGGAGGCACCAGCACCACACCGCACGGAGGCACCACATGGCCGCGATCTGGGCCGGCATCGACGCAGGCAAGACTCACCACCACTGCGTCGCGATCGACGAGAGCGGCCGTCGGCTGCTGTCCCGACGCGTCGCCAACGACGAACCCGAACTGCTCGAACTCCTCACCGATGTCCTGGCACTGGGCGACGAGGTGATCTGGGGCATCGACCTGGCCGACGGCGGAGCCGCTCTGGCCATCACGATCCTGTTCAACCACGACCAGCCGGTGCGCTACATCTCCGGCCGGGCCATCCACCGCGCCTCCGAGAGCTACCGCGGCGAGGGCAAGACCGACGCCAAGGACGCCGCCGTCATCGCCGACCAGGTCCGTGTCCGCCGCGACCTGCATCCCTTACGCGCCACCGAAGAAGCCGTCACCGACCTCAAGATCCTCACAGGGCGGCGCACGGACCTGGTCGCCGACCGCACTCGCACGGTCAACCGCCTGCGAGCCCAGCTCACCGGCGTCTTCCCCGGCCTGGAACGGGTGTTGGACCTCACCAACACCGGCCCGCTCACCTTGCTGACCGGGTATCAGACCCCGGCCCCCATCCGCCGCATCGGCGCCAAACGGCTGGAGACCTGGCTGCGCACCCGCCACGTTGTTCGCGCCGACCGGCTGGCCGAGACCGCCGTCCAGGCCGCCGAACGGCAGCACACCAGCCTGCCCGGCGAGAAGCTGGCCACCCAGCTGGTGCACACGCTGGCGCAGGAGGTGCTGGCTCTCAACCGGCAAGTCGCCGAGCTCGACAAGCTCATCGAGGCTCGATTCCGCGAGCATCGCGACTTCGAAGTGATCACCAGCATGCCCGGCCTGGGCATCATCCTCGGCGCCGAGTTCCTGGCCGCCACCGGCGGCGACATGACGGTCTTCGGCAGCGCCGACCGCCTCGCCGGCTTCGGCGGCGTCGCACCGGTGCCCCGCGATTCCGGGAAGATCAGCGGCAACCTGCGGCGCCCGCAGCGATACAACCGCCGCCTCCAACGCGTCTTCTACATCTCGGCGTTGTTCAGCATCCGACACTGCGACGAGTCGCGCCGGTTCTACGACCGCAAACGCGCGGAGGGCAAGCGCCACACGCAGGCCGTCCTTGCCCTTGCCCGCCGCCGTGTCAACGTCCTCTGGGCACTCCTGCGCGATGGGAGGTGCTACGAGCTCACCCCGCCCAGAGCCCTCGCGGCTTGACAGACCGCATTAGGAATCACTGTGTGCCTTCTGCCCCGTCGTGGCGTATGGCAGCGAGCATGGAGCAGGTCACAGAAAACCTGTGCAGTCATTGACACGGAATCCCTTTTCGAAGGGAGGGTTATCCAGAACGTCTTGCATGAATTGATAGAACGCCTTTTGGATTGACCACGCAGGTGCCCCCATGTCGAGTAGTTTCGCGATCGCCAGGGCCGCCGCCTCCGCAGCAAACGACGAATCCTCAGCTGCTTCATCAGGGGTGATCACCTTCCCGGTTCGCAACTTTCGCGGCGCTCCGACCTTTATGCCGACCGTTACTTTCTTCGGGTAGCTGCCTAGGGGACTTGTGAAGCTAATGGGCACACAGTCCGTCTCTTGCCAATTGTCCAGGACCTTGCGGAAGCTGAAGACTCGGGGAGGTATTTTTCCTTTCGGCGTGCTGGTCGGGGACGCACCTGAGGCAGGCTTTTCCGCAAATGAAACGTCAGAAGACCCGCCGACCGTGATCGTGACCTCAGTCCACGATGATTCTACGATCACAGTCACATCCGGGTCGTCGAACTCGAACACCCCCATCTCGGGGTTGTAGCGAGCCAAGGCGACCACTCGACCCGATGATCCGTCGACTACTGGGACGGGGTCAGGATTTGGACCAGCCTCGACTGAGGGCTCTCCTACGTCGACTCCGCCGGTATCCGCGGGGTCAGTGACGCCGGCATCCACGGGATCGACTCCACCGGTATCCGCGGGGTCAGTGACGCCGGCATCCACGGGATCGACTCCACCGGTATCCGCGGGGTCAGTGACGCCGGCATCCACGGGATCGACTCCGCCGGTATCCGCGGGGTCAGTGACGCCGGCATCCACGGGATCGACTCCGCCGGTATCCGCGGGGTCAGTGACGCCGGCATCCACGGGATCGACTCCACCCGTATCCGCACCGCCAAAGTCGCTGCTGTCTGAGTCTCCGCCACCTCCGCCGCCACCTCCGCCGCCACCTCCGGCGTCACCACTCTCCATGGCCAACGCGGTCTGATCGGGCTCCGCTTCCAGCATGCGGGGGGGATCGTCTTCGTCTTCGACGCCCATTGCGCCTCCCTTAGGCCAGCGCAGCAGCCGCTCTTCTTGCCAGCTTGCCACCGTCTCAATTTTAGGGATTGGGTCATGCTTTCCAGAACTTCTGGAAAAGGCATGCACCGTGGCGCGCCCGAAAGTTGAGGTCCGCCAGCCTGCGCGTTTCAGCAGTTGAACTGACTGCGCTACCTAATCCCCCTCTAACTAGCCCACCACCGCAACGGGGTGCATGCAACTCGGAGCAGTCGCTAGCGTTTCTGTGGACGGCTCAACTAATGGGCAGAATCATAAGACGCAGCGTCTTGGGCTGGCTATTCCATACAACACATATCAGCGCCCCAGGCGCAGTGAGCCCTTTCCAACCTCACGTGCCAGCCGGGCAGTTGGGCTGACAGACAGATGAAGCCCCTGGTAGATGGGTTTTCGACCAAGAGAACCATCTCCACCAGAGGCTTCGCGTGCTTGTCTACCCGTCCGGCGTCGACGTGTCCACCTCTGCCCTGCGCTTCCTCGCCGCCCGCCTGAGGGAACACCGTCGCGCTCTCGGAACCCGATGGCGGCGCCTGAACGCAGGACGGCAGGCCCTGCTCACCCTCGCCCACCTGCGCAACGGCCAGCCCTACGCCCAGCTCGCGGCCGGATTCGAGATCGGCACCACCACCGCCTACCGATACATCACCGAGGCCGTCAACCTCCTGGCCGTCCTTGCCCCTACCCTCGCCGAAGCCGTACGAGCGGCGTCGACGAAGGCGTACGTGATACTGGACGGGACGCTCCTGCCCATCGACCGAATCGCCGCCGATCGCCCGTTCTACTCGGGCAAACACAAGAAACACGGCATGAACGAGCAGGTCATGGCCGATCCGAAGGGGCGCCTGGTGTGGGCTTCACCAGCCTTGGCCGGCGCCATCCACGACGTCCGGGCCGCGCGCGAGCACGGCATCATCGAGGCACTCACCGAGGCCGGCATCACCTGCTGGGCGGACAAGGGCTACCAGGGTGCAGGCGGCACGGTCCGTCTCCCTTACCGCGGCCGATGGGACAGCCTCTCCACCGGTCAGCAGGCCGTCAACCGGTCCCATGCGAAGATCCGTGCACTGAGCGTTTTCAGAGTGTCCACCGATGGGGTGACGGAGAGGTGGGCCGCAACGCACGAGGCACCCGTGCCGTTGAGGGAGGTGTTCGAAGTCTCAACTCATCAGCGCAGGTGCCTCGTTGGTTCCTTATCCTGCCGCACTCGATCTGCCCCACGCGTTGGTCGAGTGGGTCACCATGCTCATCGTCACCCGCGAGGGTGACCGCCGCTGCAAGCTCCCGCCGCACCAACGTGCGCTCGTCGCTCTGGTGTACCTGCGCAGGCACGACACCCTGGCCCGGATCGCTGCCGGCTTCGGCATCTCGGTGGGTACCGCCCACGCCTACACCACCGCCGTGATCAGCCTTCTCGCCGGTCGGGCGCCGGGCCTGCTCAAGGCCCTGCGCGAGCACGAACCGGAGTACGTCTTGCTCGACGGAACGCTCGCCGAGTGCGACCGCGTGGGCGACGGCCGGGCCGACTACTCGCACAAGCACCGCCGCCACGGTGTGAACGTGCAGGTCGTGACCGACCCAACCGGGCACGTGCTGTGGATCTCGCCGGCCTTGCCGGGCCGGTGCCACGACCTGACCGCGGCCCGCACTCATCGGATCATCCGGATCTGCGAACGTCAGGGCGTCCCCATCCTGGCCGACCGCGCCTACACGGGCGCCGGACCCTGGGTCACCACCGGGCGCAGACGCCCACCCGGCGGGCAGCTGACCCCGACAGAACGGACGGTCAACCGTGCACTGGCCACGTCCCGAGCGCCCGTCGAACGCGGGATGGCACGACTCAAGTCCTGGCGGATCTTCAGAAGATCGCGATGCAGCCCGAATCGAATGACGTCAATCGCCAAGGCCGTCCTCGCCCTGGAGAGGCAGCGCTGAAAACGCTCACTGGTAGAGCAGGCCATCGCCACCCTCAAGTCCTGGCGCCTCCTCCGTAAAATCCGCTGCTCGACGACCCGGATCACCAGCCTCGTCCAAGCCGTCCTGGTCCTCCAGCTCGCTGCCACGGGCTGAGATCAACCCGCAGCATTCACCAAGTCCGTCAATTCGGCCTCGGTCGTCCGGGCCTGCAGACGAACGTCGAAGTTGTAACCCTCATCGCCGAACACCAGGTCGAGGTCCATGGGTGTCAGCCTGCGGAAGACGATCGCCAACCAGATGGCGTCTTCCTGCCAGAGTTCCATGTACAGGCAGGTACCGTCCTCGTGCAGATACGCCTCACCGGGGCCGTTCTCCGTCTCGAACTGCCATATCAGGCTGCGCACTTCGCTGCGGTGCAGCGAGTCGATCTCGACCCCGGACCACCGGCCACGGATCGCGTCGGTCAGCGCCTCCCGATCGATGCCCCATCCGCCCGCATCACCCTCAACCACCGCCAAGAACGTCATAGCCAGGGTCTACCAGACGTCCGTGACACAGCGCCGATTGGCTGTCGCCTGAAGTTGGAATGGGCTCATTGCAGCCAGTCGACTTTCGACCTCTTGCTTGACGTCCCCCGCGAGATACATGACGAGTTGCGTCGGCGCATTCTGAGCCGCAGAGCGCCATGTCTCGATGGGACCGCTGTAGCGGTTCTGGAATTGGAGGTCTCCGCGCAGGAGTTTCAGCACCTCACGGGCGTCGTTCGCCTGGCTGTTCGTCGTCTCGATGTGCACCAGGGTTCGCTGTTCAGCCATCGCAATCACCCTCCTTCGAAGGACAGTTTCGTGCCAACTAGTGGCTGAAGCATCTCGTGCGGCACCGCGAGCACCACGCTCTTGGCGCACCACACTGTGCACCTCGTCCAGGGCGGCGGAAGTCTGAGGCTCGGCTCGGTCGACGCAGGGAGGTGGTTGGTCAGCGTTTGATGCGTCCGCGGACGGCGAGGGCGGCGAGGGCGAGGAGAGTGGGTTCGAGGAGGCGGGAGGCCATCTCGATGTAGGTACCGCGGGTGGTGAGGTTCTGTCCGGATGAGCGGAAGACCACCGAGTTCACAGCGACACGGGTGGCCCTATCCGCGCGCGCCCAGGTCATGCGCTGACCCCATCCGCCGTGAAGGGCGGGATCGGGGGTGCTGGTGGCGAGGCTGATCCTTTGACCGTGAAGGGTGCCGGTCGTGGCGGGGTCGGGGTCGTGGTTGGGCAGGCCAAAGCCCATCAGTAGCAGCACGGTTGCGGTCATGGTGGCGAGCAGCCAGCCGGTGGCGCGGAAGGCGCGCAGGCCGTAGCCGGAGAGTAGCCAGTACGCCCACAGCAGGCGGCGTTCGCCCTTCGGAGTGCCGGTGCGGTCGTGGCGGCGCATCTCGCACTCGCCGTAGTAGAAGTCGGCTGCGCCGGGTTCATTCTTGCTGTCCTCGAAGGCTTTGCGCAGCTGCCGGTAGATCGCGGCGACATCCTCGGGGTCGGGGGTAAGGGCGGGGTTGGGGTGATACGGGCCCGGACGCCACTGCCGGGGCCGCGGTGTAGCGCCTGCGGGGAGGGCGGATTGGCCGGTGGTCTGGGCACGCCAGTGGTGTTCCTCGGCAAGGGTGCGCCGGCGCGTCCAGCGGACCGGCCATATGCCGCGGTGGTGCCAGCCGGTGGGGGGGCGGGCGAGAGTGGTGCGTCCTTCGAGGCGGAGCTGGTCGAGGTGGAAGGCTCCGGAGAACGGACAGTCGGACAGGTCGGTGTCGGTCAGGACCAGGTGGGCGGCGTCCACGCTCAGGACCGAGGCCACCCGGACCTCTGCCGGTCCTGCCAGCAGGCTCTCGTCCACCCGCGTGTTGCCGCTGGTGGTGAAGGGGGCGGGGTGGGCGGCGACCGCTACGGGGGCGGACAGGACTGCGTGACTGAGGTCCACTGTTGCGTATCGCAGGCGGATGGTCGCTGTCGAGTCCCACCGGGTTCGCTCACAGTCCACATGCCGCGCCGCTATCTCCAGCGTCACCGACACCCCGAACACCGCCCGAGCCAGAACAACCCTCCCCGCGCACACCACCGGCCCGAACAGTGACGCACCACCGAACTGCGCCCCGCCGAACCCGGCGTCGCCGGAGAATTGCGCCCCGCCGAACCCGGCGTCGCCGGAGAACTGCGCCCCGCCGAACCCGGCATAGCGGGAGAACTGCGCATCGTCGAACAAGGCGGGGCCGGAGAACTGCGCATGGTCGAACCCGGCATAGCCGGAGAACTGTGCATGGTCGAACGAGACGTCGGAGAACTGCGCCCTGTTGAACGAGGCGGTGTCGGAGAATTGCGCCCCGTCGAACGAGGCGTTGTCGGGGAACTGCGCCCTGTTGAACGAGGCGGTGTCGGAGAATTGCGCCCCGTCGAACGAGGCCTCACTGGAGAACCGTGCCTCGCTGAACCCGGCGTTGCTGGAGAACCGCGCCCAGGCGAACCAAGCGGTTCCGGAGAACTGCGCCCCGCTGAACGAGGCGTGGTCGGAGAATTGCGCCCGGTTGAACCAAGCGGCGCGGGAGAACTGCGCCCAGTTGAACGAGGCGTAGTCGGAGAATTGCGCCCCGTCGAACGAGGCGGGGCCAGAGAATTGCGCTTGGTTGAAAAGGGCGGGGCCAGAGAATTGCGCTTGGTTGAAAGAGGTGGTCTCGGAGAATTGCGCCTGGTTGAACGAGGTGGTCCCGGAGAATTGCGCCTGGTTGAACGAGGTGGTGCCGGAGAATTGCGCCCCGCTGAACGAGGTGGGGCCGAGGTGGCATTCGCCCGTGACGGGGTCGAGGAGCGCGCCGAGGAGTTGGGCCAACAGGTTTTGGGTGAAGGGGGTGCCGCTGTGGTCGATGCCGGCGCCAGGGGTCAGGCCCGCCAGGTAGGCGGCGCGTTCGGGGTCGGTCAGGTGAGCGAGGCATACGTTGTGGCCCGGGACGTGGATGCCGCGGCACCCGACGGGGTCGGTGGCAGGGTCCGCACCGTGTGCGCAATAAGGCCAGGGAGGTACAGGGGGCGGTGGCGTGCTCATCGCGTGGCAGCTCCACAGGTCCGTGCCGGTTCGGGCTGGCCTGCGATACCACGCATGACTGCGTCCAGCCGGTTCCCGGCGTGCGGCTAACTACGAATGTGCGGGGCCGCCTATCGCTGAACGTCACACTGGCCACCTGTTGGAGGGCGCGCTACTTTCGAACGTATGAGCGATGGACGGGAAGCGGAAGTGGCCCCGGTTCCGGACGGCGGAGTCGAGGTCCACTGCTACACGCCCTACGAGGTCGTGCGGATCAACCTCTACATCGGCGGCGACTTCTATCGCGGCGTGGCCGTGGCGCACTACGACGCCCCGGACGGTCGGCGCGCGTACGACCTGCGTCTCTGGCCGCGCCCCGCGTCCGCCCCGCACGGCTGGTACTGGTTCGACGAGGGGCGCATGACCCGGCGGGACTACTCAAGCCCGTCGGCCTAGACTCGAACATGTGAACGATCCGCTTCCGCTTACCCGCCTCGACCTGCTGCGCTTCCTCGAGCGCGTGCAGGAGCGCGACCTCGCCCGTACTCGGAAGTGGATCGCGGACGAGGAGCGGCGCGAGATCGAACGGCGCCGAGGCGAGCAGCGGCGCCCGCCCATTCCCGACTGGGTGATCGAGCTGGGGATCGGCTCTGGCGGGCCACCGGTGTCCGTGCACGCGGGATGGTGTCGCATGGGCAAGCGGAAGAAACCCGTCTCTCGTGAGGACGCCATCCGCTTCATCGTCGACGGCGTGCAGCCGTGCGGTATGTGCCACCCGCACACGGAGCTGGGACTGAGCGAGTACTAGGCGCTGCGGGGCTTCCGGCCGGCCGTCTTCTTGGCCTGCTTCTTCGCGGCTGTCTTCTTGGCAGGCTGCTTCTTCGCCGTCTTCTTGGCCGCAGTCTTCTTCTTCGGCAGGTCGTGGACGGTGGCATCCTCGCCGCGCGTCTCCTGAGCCTTGCGCACGGACGCCTCCAAGGTGGCCATCAGGTCCATGACCTTGCCCGTCGGGGCCTCCTGCTCGGGCATTTCTGGTGGGGCGTGACCTTCCCGCTTCGCCTCGATGACCTGCTCCAAGGCCTCCGTGTACCGGTCAGTGAACTCCTCGCCCTCCAGGTCGTCACGGGCCAGCCGGTCGATCAGATGTTCCGCCTCTGCGATCTCCTCAGCGGTGAGCTCCACATGGTCGGGCGCCAACTCGGCGGGGTCGCGGATCTCGTCGTCCCACCGCATTGCGTGCAGGACGATGACGTTGTCACGCACCCGCAGCAGGCCCAGGCGCTCGCGGCCGGACCAGGCGAACTTCGCCACGGCCACCTTGCTGCTCCGTTCGAGGGCCTGGCGGAGCAGGGTGTACGGCTTTGCCGCCACCTGTCCGTCCGGCTGCAGGTAGTAGCCCTCGCCGATCCGGATGGGGTCGATGCTGTCGGCCAGCACGAACGCTTCGATTTCGATCGCCTTCGCGGTCGGCAGCGGCAACTCCCGCAGCTCCTCATCGGCGATGGCGATGATCGTGTCCTTGCCGTACTCGTAGCCCTTCCCGATCTCTCCCTGGGTCACCTCGCGGTCCTCGAGTTCGCAGTACTTGCGTACCCGCACCCGTCCCATGTCCTCCAGGTGGTACTGGTGGAAGTGGACGCTGTGATCGTCGGTGGCGCTGACTACGTGGATTGGCACCGTGACCAGGCCGAAGCTGATCGCGCCTGACCAGATGGTTCGGGGCATGGCAGTCCTCCGCGACGGGCCCCGAGACGGCCAGCCTACGAGTGGCCGCCCCGCTGGGCACGCGGAGAGTGTGTCGCGGAGCCCACCTCAGGGAGCTGGCGGCTGCACCTGGGAGGCGGCGTTCGTGGAGCTGCGTGCGGCGCCAGCGACGAACTTCATGTCATCGGGGTCGCTGCGCCGCAACACGAAGATCTTGGCCAGAGCCAGGAGGCTGGGCCCGCACAGGAGCGCGGCCAGCCACCAGGCGTCTTGCGCTACGTAGACGCCAGCGCCGAGCATCGCGATGGCCACGACGGCGCCGACTGCGAGACCAGCCATGTGCCGGTTGTGCCTACGCTGCTCCTGTTTTTCCTGGGCCTCGCGCTCTGCGGCTGCTGCGGCGGCCGCGTCAGCACGCTCGGCGGCTTCGCGCTGCATATCAAGCCGCTTCATGAATGCCTGGTGGTCCCGCTTGAGTTGCGGCTCAAGGGCCTTGAGGGCGATCTCAAGTTTCTCCGGGCCAAGGACCTCGCCCCACTTCATGGCGATGTTCATGCCCGCCGAGAGAACGGGGTCGGGGCCTGTCGGGGTCTGCGGGATAGGCAGAGAGCTGCTGTCTTCGACGCTCACCGCTTGGCCCCTCCATCGCCACTGGAAGCGGGTTCACAGTCGGCTTCGGTGGGCTCCGGTGGGGGCCCGAGTCGGAGAAAGAGACGCGCCAAGGCGTGGTCGAGGGTTTCCCCGGAGGCGATGGCTACTGCAGCCGCTTCCGCTCCGGTCAGGGGCTCCTCGATCCACTGGCTGAAGCCGGGGCCGAGGGGGAAGTGGGCCACGTTGACCGATCCGATGACCGGGGTCTCGTCCGCGCTCGGGGGAGGCGGGGGAGGCCAAGCTTCTAACAAGATCTCGTACTGCCTACGCGATGTCAGGGCCTGTTGGGCGTCTCCTGCGTTGAAGTTGACCTGTGTCTTGGTAGAGGAAGCCCCTTCCGCTGGTTCACTCGGGCGCAGAGGAGACGGAAGCGGTGGCGCGGGACGGGTGAACACCTGTGTCAGTGTGCCGAGAGCGCGCTTGAAGAGGGCGAATTTCATTGCTTCCCCCGCCACTTGACGATGCCTCGACGGTAGCGGCCCCCGGCCCCGGCCGCGAGGGTTTCAGCCGATGCCGGGCCCGACGACGTCGGCTGGGGAGAGGCGAGCGGACTACGGGTATCCACAGGCATGTATGTCGCAACTGGGGTGGGATGAAGGCCGTTTGGCATTTGCTTACCATCGCGTTCGGGGGCATCGCTCTCGCTGAGCTACGCCGCATCGCCCGCTTCCGGACGTCCCCACACGCACCGCCTCTACCAGTGGCCGCAGCCCGGACTACGGATAGCAGCCCGGCCCACCGCCCACACCAACGGCGAAGGCTGGCCCACTCCTCCCCGCTACCGGCTCAAGTTCTGGTAGCGCCAGGTCGCCCGCCCCCGCCCGGATCTTGCAGTGCCATCATGTTCCTCAGCGCGGGGGCGCGCAGCAGCGGAAGGAATCCTGCCGGTGGGACGCCCCGACAAGGCCGCGCGCGCCGCCATCGCACAGCGGCGAGCCGACGCCATAGACCTACACCTGGCCGGGGTGGACTGGCTCACCGTAGGCCGCAAGCTCGCCGCCGACCCTGCCGTCAACTCCGACCGCATCGCCTACCCCCAGGGCTACGGCGTCGAGCGGTACAGCAAGGGCCTGGAGCCCCCCGACGACAAGCAGCTCATCCACGCCGCCTGCAAAGACGTGCGCCTCGCTCTGAAGGAACGCACCACCGACCTGGAGGGCAAGGTCGAAGAGCTGCGCGCGGTGGACAACCTGCGCTTGGACCGGCTGTTCTTCGTCGCCTACCGACAGGCCGTCAAGGACGGCAACTTGAACGCCATCGACCGCGCGCTGCGCATCCTCGAACGCCGCGCCCGCCTCAACCACCTCGACAAGGAAGCCCCCTCCAAGAGCCTCGCCCCGGAGACGGCAGACGGCGAGCTGACGGCCGTCGCGCTCGACGAACTCGAAGCCCTCATCGGCATATCGGAGGAGGCCGCGCATGGCTCCGACGAGTAGCAGCGAACGCGAAGCCCAGGTGCTGGCGGCCTATCGCACCAAGCCGCCCGCGCAGCGCCGCGCCATGGCCGCGAAAGCCTCACCCGAGCTGCGGGTCCAACTCGCCCGCATCGAACGCCACATAGCCATGGACGCCTCGCCGGGCGCGATGGCCGCCGTCCTCACCGAACGCCGCGAGATGCAGGCCCGCCACCTCCACCTCATCGACCAGGCGTGGATCGACATGGCCGAGGGCCGCGCCGACCGCGTGATGATCACGATGCCGCCCCGTCACGGCAAGTCCCGCCGGGCCTCCCGCTGGGCACCCCTGTGGTACCTGCGCCAGCACCCCGACCGCCGCATCATGATCGCCTCTTACTCCGGGGACCTCGCCGAGGAGCACTCCCGCTGGATCCGCGACGCCATCGAAACCTGGGGCGACGACCTCGGCATCCACCTCAACCCCTCCAGCCGGGCCGCGATGCGCTTCGACATCGCCGGCCACCAGGGCGGCCTCGTCGCAGCAGGAATCGGCGGCAGCCTCACCGGCAAGGGCGCCACCATCGCCCTCGTCGACGACCCCGTACAGGACATGGCCTCCGCCGACTCACCCAGCATGCGCCGCAAGACATGGGAGTGGTGGCAATCCGTCCTGCAGACCCGCCTCGAACCCGACGGGGCGATCTGCGTCATCCAGACCCGCTGGAACGAAGACGACCTCGCCGGCCGCATCCTCGCCGACGCGCAGGCCAACGAGTGGAAGATCATCGACCTGCCCGCCCTCGCCGACAGCGACGACGACCCCCTCGGCCGCAAGCCCGGCGAGCCCCTGTGGCCCCAACGCTTCGACGCCGAACACCATGCCACCACCCGCCGCCGCGTCGGCGAACGCGTCTGGGCCGCCCTCTACCAGCAAAAGCCCCGCCCCCCGGAGGGCGGCGTGTGGCAGCGGGCCTGGATCACCAACCACCGCCTCACCACCGTCGAGTTCGGCGGCCTCGACATGGCCCGCGTCATCGTCGCCGTCGACCCCGCCGGCGGAGAGTCCGCCATCGGCGACGAGACCGGCATCATCGGCGCCGCCCGCGGCTACGACGGCCACCTGTACGTCCTCGAAGACCACTCCGGAAGCATGGGCGCCAACGACTGGGGCCGCGCCGCCTGCCACCTCGCTCTCGCCCTCAAAGCCGACGCGATCGTCGTCGAGTCCAACTACGGCGGCGACATGGCACGCCAGGTCCTCTCCCAGGCGTGGGAGCAGCTGCGCCGCGAAGGCACCACCAACGGCCAACTCATGCCCCGCGTCCTCGAAGTCACCGCCAAGGTCGGCAAACGCCTGCGCGCCGAACCCATCGCTCAGCTGTACGAACAGGGCCTCGTCCACCACGTCGGCGCCCAAGTCGCCCTGGAAGACCAGATGGTCACCTGGGTCGTCGGCATGGACTCCCCCGACCGCATGGACGCCGCCGTCCACGGACTGACCGAACTCGCCGACCCCGACCAGCTCGCCGCCGTCGCCGGGCACATCCACGACGACCGCCTCGGCGGACGCCGATAACGCCCCGGAAACGGCCCCATAAAGGCCAACGGCCCGCGCACGCCCGGCTGTTAGCCTCTCGGCCCATGTCGATCAGGGGGAAAGTCGCCGCCGCAGCCCTCGTGTGCGCGGCTGGTATCGCCGGGGTGATCCTGCTGTGGCCCGAGCCGGACGCAGCGCCCGCACAGCCCACCTCGGACGAGATCAAAGCGGCGGCGCAGGCCCGCCTGGACGCCTCGCTCAAGGCGGGGCGCACCGCACGGCAGGCGATGGAGGAGACCGGCAAGTGGCCCAGCGAGGAGCTGTGCCAGGCCGTGTGGGACCGGAAGAGCGCCTCGGATCGGCGGACCCTGCGGTACGCGATGTGGATGCACGGCTGCGCCGACGACGCCACCCCGTAGTGGCGCGACCCACGGTGCACGATGCTCATGCTCGGCTGCACGAAAACCCCAACCTCCAATGCCGGGCGCGGTAGTAGCCTGCGGGCATTGCTCAAACTGGACGCTGGGGGACAGCACGTGATCGTTCAGACCTTCGCGCCGGAGGGAATGCCACGCCCCACGGCAGGACACGGCCACGTCCTCCTCGAAGCGATCTGGAGATACTTCGGGACCTACCATCGCTGGCCGACTTTCGACGACATCGATCGGGAGCTCTTCGAGGGGGGCTTGCAGTTCGAAGTGGTCGTACAGCAGCTGTGCCCTGCGTTGCTGCGTGGACTTGGCCCAGATATCTCGCAGTTGCCGCAGGGCATGCAGGAACTGTCCCTAACCATCGCTGGCGCTGCGAACTGCACTGGCGCCGGACCGGCCATCGCTGTATTCCTCGGCATGGTGCGGACAGCGGCCAGCCTGGAGCCTTCCTGGCGGCCCGCGGACCGCAAAGAGCAGCCATGGATGGTGCCCGGGGACCTGGCAAACCTCCCGGGGGTCGACCCGAAGCTCCTGACCAAGGAGGTCCAGTTCGCCGCCGCCGCGCTTGGGCAGACTGAGCCCTGTTTCCGCGGTGGAAGCAGCAACCCGCAGCAGCTGGACTGGTCGCTGAACTTCGACCGGACCATTCGGCCGTTCGCTGGCGTGGACCGGCTGAAGGACTACTGGCGCATCCGCGAGCAGATGCTGGGGCCGACGCGCACCGAGTCCGACAACCGGCCCTTCGCCAAGGGACCCACGATGAACGAATACACAGTGGTGCTTCCCGCGCCGGTGGCGATGCCACTCGCCCCTGTCCCCCCCGCCGCGGGATCGCCGGAGACCATGTCTGTCACCTGCAACCTGCATCCGTTGATCGCGAAGGTCGCTGCCGAGAGGTTCAACAGCGGCCTCTACGTCGACGCGGTGGCTCGCGCCTTCCAGGCGGTGGAGTACCGCGTGCAGACGCTGGCCGGCGTCAACGAGATCGGTGAGAGGCTCATGGGCATTGCCTTCGGCGCCAAGCCGGGTCCCCCGAAACTCACGGTGACCCGCTCCACGGGCGGCTCGCTGGAGAGCGAGCAGAACGGCATGCAGTTCCTCTTCAAGGGTGCGACGGGCGCGCTGCGTAATCCTCGGATGCACGGGCCGGACGAGAAGGATGCCCGCGACGAGGCCGAGGAGATGCTGGTGTTCGCCAGCTTCCTCATGCGGCGTCTCGACATCGAGGACGACAAACGCAAGGCCGCCGCTTCGGGGCCGTGATCGAAGGCTGCCTCTAAGCTGGCTGCGGGCGCGGGGCCCTGCATGCCTGGAGGGGCACCCGTGAGGCTGCGTGAACTGCTCATCGACGCCTGGTCGTGGCTCAACTACAAGCAGGCCATGGCCCATCCGAACCGGCCGGGTCATCACGCGTTCCCCGAGCTGAACTCCTCGTGGGTGCCCGCCGAGGAGCTGCGCCGCCTGGCCGCATACAAGTTCCTCGCCGCCTACGACTCCAACCAGGCCGGGCAGCTCGCCGCCGTCACCGGCGACCACCACGGTGTGGAGCGCCGCGAGTTGGGCGACCCGTCCAAGCTGATCGACACCACCCTCGGCTACCTGCTGGGCGCGGAGCAGACCATCGTGGTGCCCGGCGCCGACCACGCCGAGCAGGACCAGCCGGCCCCGGAAGACCTGGCCGCCGCCGACCTGGAGGAGAAGCTGCGCGCCTGGGCGGACAAGGAGCTGCTGCCGCTGCGTATCCAGCAGGCCGAGCGGTGCGCGGTGCGCTGCGGCGACGGCGTGTACACGCTGGCGTGGGAGCCGGCCAAGCAGCGGGCGCTGCTGCGCACTTACGACCCCGGGTTCTACTTCCCGGAGTGGGACGAGGGCGAGCAGGACGCCCAGGAGTACCCGCAGCGGGTGCACTTCGCGTGGGAGCTGGCCGCCGACCCGGTGCGCGGCCTGAAAGCCCGTGTGCGGCGCATCACCTACGAGCTCGGCCCGATCGGCCCTGCGACCGCGCCCGGGCGTACCGACGACGGGCGCGCCGTGCGCGAGCAGGTGGCCGGCGCGGACGGCGACCCGGTGCTGACGGTCGGCGACACCCTCGACCCGCTCACTGGCACAGTGACCCGCATCTACCCGTGGGCGTCGGGCAAGCCGTCGTCGACGACGTGCTACCTCACCGACGCCGAATGGCTGCTGGAGGACCTGGGACGCGCCCACGACGTGTTCTCCCTGCCCGCCGACAAGGCCGCCTACCGGGTGCGTTCCGACGGTCAGGTGTTGGACCGCCTCGACCTGATGCACGACTTCATTCCGGTAGTGCACATCCCGAACACCATCCCCGACGTCGGCGAGCACTGGGGCAAGTCCACTTTGGCGACGGTGCTGCAGCTGCTGGACGAGCTGGCCGCCACCGACACCGACAGCGCCTCCGCCTCCTCCACCACCGGCACACCGATCGTCGCGCTCGCCGGGGCGCGGCTGCCCATCGACCGCTCCACCGGGCAGCCCATGCCGGTACGTGTGGAGGCGGGGACGGTGTGGCAGCTGTCCGACTCCGGGCGCATGGACACGCTCGACACCTCCGCGCAGCTCGCTGAACTGCGCCAGCGCATCGACCATCTGCTGGACCGGCTCGCCTCGAACACCCGCCTGACCACGGCCGGATTGGGCACCCTCGACGTGGCCAAGGTGCCGTCCGGGTATGCGCTGCAGTTGGCGCTCGGCCCGCTCGACTCCCTGGTCGGCGCGATGCGCCTGGCCCGCAACCACAAGTACCAGCTGCTGCTGCGCATGGTGCAGCGCCTGCACCAGGCAGGGCAGGTGTGGCCCGCTGGCGAGTCGCTGCCCGCACGCCTGGTGTGGGGCGCGCACACCCCCACCGACCGCACCACCGTCCTCGCCGACGTCACGGCGGGCTACGCGGCGGGCGTGTTCTCCCTGGAGACCGGTGTGCGGATGCTGCAGGAGGCCGGGTATCCGATCGAGGACGTGGCCGAGGAGATCGAGCGCATCCAGAAGCGGGCCTTCGACCAGGCCGCCCGCCTCGCGGATGCGACCGGCGACAACGGGGCCGTCCGCGAGTACCTGGGCCTGCCCGAAGCCGACCCGGAGACCGGCCCGGCACCGCTCATCACCCTGCCCGGTGATCCCGCCGTGCCCGGCGCCGCGTCAGGCAGCGCAGAAGGCGGCGAACCGAGCGGAAGCTAGAGTCGCAACGGTCGGGTGTAGCGCAGAGGTTGACGCGCGCGGTCTCCAAAACCGCGAGGACGCCGGTTCGAATCCGGTCACCCGGCCCAGCCGATCTCGCGTACTTCGATCGCGCCCGCGTGCGGCATGTACTGCACCCAGCAGCGGGCCCCGAACGCCTCCCGGATCTCCTCGATTGCCCCCGCATCGCGGACGTCCGGGAACGCGCGCGGCGCCCGCCGTACCTGCTCGATCAGCGCCAGCACCTCGCGCCGCGCCTGCGTCGTGGGTAGCTCCGCCATGACCTCGACGGCCAGCTCCTCGAACACCATTCCGTGGCTGTGCATAACGCCCCCTTGTGATCCACAGGGGCGTCACGGTAGAGCGTGACGTAGGGGAACGGGTGTGCCTGTGGATAACCCGACGGGGGCAGTGAGAGATGAATGCGGAAGTCGCGGGACTGGTGGGTGCGCTCGGCGGTGGTGTTGTCGGCGCCATCGGCGCCTGGGGGGCGCTGTCATTGCCTTCCGAGGGGCCCGCTACCAGGCAGACGGCCAAGTGAAATCTGTCCATGATCAATGGCTCCGCGAGATCAGGCGGGAGGTCTTTAATCTGCAGCTCAAGCGGATGCGCGCCCGTGGCATCGACCTTCCCACGCGTGGGCATCGACCCAGGGGCCGATGCCCGCACTGCGGCGGCGACTTGTCACTGAGTCCTGGAACTGAATACGGGGTCGGAGAGTCCGTCATAGTGTGAACGGTCGGGACGCCAGAGGTGTAGTGGGGGAGTTATGACGGACAGTAGAGGTGGCAATCCGCCGGCGGCGGGCCCGGGCACGCCTGCGCCGGTGCAGCCGCGCTGGGCCTGGTGGGTTGTGGGCATCGTCGTGCCGGTCGTCGGGATCGCGGCGGCGCTGTTTGTCAGCAACCGGCACAGTGCGCCTTATGGTGGGGAGTCGGCTGCCGCAGCGGGGGCGCCTTCAGCCGCACACGACAAGTCCCAACCGTCAGCAGGTGGCGGCTCAGGCTCGAAGAAGCCCAAGTCCCGCGTGCTCTACGGTCCTGTGCCAATCCAGTTCGAAACCAGCGCCTACGGCGTCGACATCGACTTCGACTCCCGAAAGCCGCTGGTTGGGGATTCTCTCAAGGGCGGCGATTTGTCGGCCGTAACCGATGCGAGCGGTATGGCTGGCACCACGAACTTCCATGGCGGTCCTCGGCTCGCTGCGCTGATCGCGCCGATTTCGAATGGCTCGTCCGATCCGTCCGAGGCGGATTGTGCTGAGGCCTTGCAGAGCAACGGCGATGAGAGCTTCAACGATCCGCCGTCGGATGCGCAGTTCTGCGTTCAGACCACCGAGGGCCGTGTTGCTTTTGTGCGCGTTGCACCCGGCGCTCCCGCAGGGCAGAGCATGAAGCTCACAGCGACCGTCTGGGATCTCGTCTAGTCGCTGCCTTTGCTCCTCCGCACAGGGGCCGTTCCGGTGACGCAGCTACACTGATCGTCGGCGCGGGGGCGCTGTGTTGGAGGACATCACCGACATGCCCCGCCCGCTGCCTGACCCGAAGACGCCGCTCGGCTACCGGCGTGACGGCCGCCCCATCTACCCGATCCTGGGCGCCGACCCCACCGACACCTCCAACCAGCAGTTGCCGCCCGGCCCGAACACTGATCCGGCCCTGCCGCCGGCGCAGGTGCCGGACCAGGAGGCGCTGAACCGGCTGTTGGCCCGCGAGAAGCAGCAGGGCGAACGCGCCGCGATCCGCAAGCTCGTCGAGCAGCTGGGCTTCACCAAGACCGACGACCTGACGACGTTCGTGCAGCAGCAGCGTGAGGCGCAGGCCGCGCAGCTGTCCGAGATCGAACGCCGCGAGCAGGTCGCCGCCGAGGCCACCACCGCCGCGCAGCGGCGTGAGGCGCAGGCCGTCGTCCGTGAGCGGGCTGCGGTACGGCGTTCCGCGCTGGTGGCGCTCGGTGCGACCGGCGACGACCTGAAGGACGCCGAACGGCTCCTGGCCGTCGAGGACGACGCCGATGAGGACACCATCGCCGAGGCCGCTACCGCCCTGAAGGCGCGCAGGCCCGAGCTGTTCGCCACCACCACCCTGCTGCCGCCCGCAGCACCTGGAGGTTCCCCCGCGGGTGGGCCGCCGCCGCGCGGCGCCAACATGCCCAAGCCTGGCCAGCACGGCGCCGACATGGCCCGCCAGCGCGGCTTTGTGACGGGCAGCTGAACTTCCCACCGGCGGGTTAAGGCCGGACCTGCGGGGACCACGCCCCCCTTCTCGTGGACGACGCCACCGGCCGGTGAGCGGACGAACCGCCCCCGCTTGTCTGATCGTCCACGGGAGGACTCATGACCGTTCAGCCGGTCACTACCACCCTGAACCTGACAGCCGACCGTTCCTGGCTTGCCAGCCTCCACGGCACCAGCGAGGTCGACTCCATCACGCTCGACATGTCCACGTTCGTGTCCGGCACCCACTACGTGCCGTCGACCGACACGAGCATCCCCTACAGCCGGTTCCTGTCCGGCATCCCCGTCGGCAAGATCACCGCCTCGGGCCTGTACGGCCTGTACGCGACGGGCGCCTCCGACGGCCGTCAGACCCTCGCCGGGTTCGTGTTCGCCGAGGTGCTGTTCGCGCCGGCGCAGACGAAGGTCCCGGCGGCGCTGCTGTGGCACGGCTCGGTGAAGACGGCGAAGCTGCCGATCGCCGTTGCCGCGGTCGCTCCGTCCGCCACCTGCCAGATCCGGTTCGTGTAAGGGAGCCCTGTCGATGACTGTTCAGGACCTCATCAGGGACGTCAACACGGCGGACCTGACCACGTTCGCCCGCTACATCCCCACCCCGGCCGACTTCCTGCTCACGCAGACCGTGTTCGCGAAGGTGTCCATCCAGGACGTCATGTGGCGGATCAAGAACACCGGCCGCTACGTCAACGCCGCGAAGTACCGCAGCTTCGACGCCTCGGTGCCGTTCGCGGACCGGCAGGCGTGGCAGACGTCCACGCAGGGCATGTTGCCCGCGCTGGGCCAGAAGCTCATGGTCGGCGAGGTCGAGCTGCTGCTGCAGGAGGCCTCCCGCGGCCAGGACGCGTCCCGCCTGGAGCAGCTGCTGTACGACGACGTGGAGCGGCACGTCGAGGCCATCAACTCCCGTCTGGAGCTGGCCGCCGGCGACGTCCTCACCGACGGCAAGTTCAGCCTGGCGGCGGAGAACGGGCTGACCCTTGACGTCGACTTCGGTGTCCCTGCGGCGAACATGCCGACTGCGCCGAAGCTGTGGTCCGACGCGACCGCGGATGCGATCGCGGACGAGCTGGGCTGGATCTCCTACCTCGACGGCATCAGCGCGCCCATGCCCGAGCAGGTCGTCACCTCGCGGCGCGTGTACTCCTACCTGGCGGGCAACAACGCCTACCGGGCCGCCTACTACGGGTCGGTGAACCCGTCGACGACGCCGACCGCGTCGCTGACGCCGCAGCAGATCAACGTGGTTCGCGACAACTACGGTCTTCCGCCGATCACCCTGTACCGGGCGCAGGTCCGCGTGGACGGCGTGTCCACGAAGTGCCCGCCTGACGACCGGTGGGTGATGCTGCCCCCGGACCGGTCGAAGTGGGGACAGACCCTCTACGGCACCACTGCTGAGTCGCTGGTGCTGTCGCGGGGCTCCAACCCGCAGATCACCCGCGAGGACGCGCCCGGCCTGATCGTCACCCGTGGCGGCAAGGACGACCCGGTGCAGATCTGGACCAAGGGCGCGGCCGTGGCCATGCCCGTCCTCTACGCCCCGGACTGCCACATCACCGCGAAGGTGCTGTGACATGGCGCGGCGACTGGCGGCAGCGGTGCACGTGCGGCACCCCAAGACGAACGAGCAGCTGATCCTGCAGCCCGGTGACGAGCCGGACGAGGACCTGGCCGAGGCCATCACCAACCCGGCCGCGTGGGAGCCCGACGTGGACGACGACGAGGGCCCGGACGACGACGGGGAGGGTGAGCCGCCCGCCGGCGACACCAGCCCCGACCCGGCTCCCGACCCGACCCCGGAGCCCACGCCCGACCCGGCCCCGGAGCCCACGCCAGAGCCTGAGGCGAAGCCCCGGACCCGTGCCCGCAAGCAGGCCGACGAGAAGTAACCCAGCCCGGCCCGGCACCCCTGTTCCACGCGCGGGGGTGTCGGGCCGCGCCGCAACCCGGAAGGACTCCGCCTGTGGACTCCGCCGTCCTGGCCTGGCTCCTGGCGCAGCTCGGCGCCGCCACCGACCAGAGCGACCTGCAGACCCGCTACGACCGGCTGGGCAGCGCGAGGGCTGTCGCCCTGGAAGTGCTGTCCGAGCGGCGCGCCAAGCTGCTGGCCGAGCCGCTGCAGCTGACCGTCAACGGCGTCGCCACCCTCGACCAGTCCAACAACCTCACCGGCCTGGAACGGCAGATCGCCTCCGTGCAGGAGGCGACCGCGCCCGACGACCCGACCGGCGGGGACACCCTGCTCATTGCCCCGCTTGAGCCTGCTCACTGCCGGCACCACCACTGGCGGCGGTAGTGGCCTACGAGTTCCCGCCGCTGACGCCCGGGGATGCGGCCACCGTGGCGGCGAGGGTCGCCGCGGTGCTGGAGGACGCCTGGCAGCGCCTGGCCGCAGAGCAGGCCGCCGTGCTCGCGGCGATCGGTGACGGGCCCCGCTCCCGGATGGTCGCCGACCGGCTCGCCCAATTCCAGGCCGCCATCACCGACTTCCAGCAGCGTGTGGATGCCGAGGCTAGAGCGTTCGTGGCCCGGCAGCTGCCCCACCTGTACGAGGAGGGCGCGCGGGCCGCAGCCGAGGCGGTCGGCGGCCGGTTCACGTGGACGCTGATCCACTCCGACGCCCTGCAGTCGCTGGCCGCCGACTCCTACGGCCACTTCCTGCGCCGCTCCCAGGAGGAGCAGCGGATGGCGAACGCGTTCTACCGGGCCATACGGGAGGCGGCACGGCGTGAGGTGCCGTTGCTCGCGGCAGGGGGCACCACCGCTGTGCAGGCCGCGCAGGCGCTCGCCGACCGGCTCGCCGCCGAGCACCAACTCGCTTACGTCATATACCGGAACGGGGCCCGCGTACCGGTGCGAGAGTGGGCGAAGTCGGCGACGCTCGCCAAGTCGGCCGTGGCCTACAACGCCGGCACCCTCAACCGGGCACGGGAGGCCGGCGTGCAGTACATGCAGGTCTTCGACGGCGCCGGGTGCGGCTGGACCAGCCACCAGGACCCCGACAAGGCGACAGGAACGCTCAGGACGGTGGAGGACGCCGCTGCCTGGCCGATCTCCCACCCCCGCTGCGGGCGGGCGTTCGGGCCCCGGCCGGACCTGAGCGGGTCGTTGGGCGGCTGATCCTCCCCAAGGTGCGGTGATTCGAGTGCAGCGCGAAGCTGGAAGGGGTGGAGACAACGCGGAGGCAGCTGATGTCAGCTGATGAAAGCCCTGATCGAGACAAAGGCCAAGCGAACCCCCAAACGCCCGGCGAAGGCCAAGCGACCCCCCAAACGCCCGGCGAAGGCGCCGACCCCGGTGACGGGGGTGGCAGCGTTCAGGAATGCAGTGCAGCAGATTGGGAGAAGCGTCGAAAGCAGACCTGGACGGTTCCCTGGCACTTCGGCTACCCGAAGTCAGTTCTTATGGCCAGCTCTGTAGGATCACCGTTCCTCGCTGGCTTCTCGCTAACCGCTGCGATCGTCTTGATTTCTGTGAAAAAGGAGGACGCGCCGACTTTGGTGGACTGGTCGGTAGCGGCCTTCGTCGCTGCAGCAGGCTTGTTCATATTCGCTGTGCACGCCACCTACTGGGCTCGGGTCTACATCACGACTCCGAAGGAGATGCTGGACTGGTGGCCAGAAGGGCTGCAGCGAAACTATCTTCCCTGTCTGATTGAAGAGCAGCAAGACCACTATGATGGGTTTGATAAGTGGCACAGTCGCGCAAAATGGACCTATACCTTTGGCGTCCTTGCCCTATTCGCCGGATTGGCATTGGCTGTGTTTCCTGGGTGGGGTGCTACCGGGGGGTGGTGGCTGGCGTTCGGAATAGCTTCCCTTGCCTTCGCGTTCGAGGTCTTTTGGCAAATAGTCGTCGTTGAGGGTTGCCTTCGTTGGGAGCATCGGGTGCAGGGCGGCGGAGATCTGCTACCAGATTCGCGACCATTGTTTGTTCGCCTCATCAGGCCCCCGGTGCGTAGGCCGCAGAAGATTGAGATGCCCCCTCACCTGAACGACAACGAAAGAATCTGACGTGTCGGCGTAGGCGCGCTGGGTGGAGACGCGCGCCGAGCCTGAGCTGTTGCAATGCGCCCGGGTCAGTCCCGCGTGGCGCCTTCCGGCCACACGATCCGCACGGGTACGCCGACACGGTCCGCGTACGCGACGACGTCGGCGGTGCCGCCGTAGCCGCGGGCCGGTTGGCCGTCCCACACGGCGATCATCTGGTCGGCCAGGCCCACCACGATCTCGCTGCCGGCCTGGTGGGCCTGCGAGTTGGACTCGCGCATCCCGGTGTGGTGGACGTCGGCGGCGCGAGCGGTGAGCTCGTCGTAGACGGGGTGGTGCCAGTCGGGCAGGCTCTCGCGGTACTCGGCGGCGGGGATGACTACCTCGAGGCGGCCGCCGTGCGTGAGGACGGCCTGAGCGAACCAGGCGTCGGGGCCGTCGGCGATGCAGCTGATGCCCACCAGGTCTTCCGGCTGGCAGTCGGCGACCAGCTTGGTGAGTTCGTCGCGGACTTGGGCTTCGACCTCCGGCGACAGACCACGGTGGCCCGTGATGCCCAGGCGCATAGCTAGTGTGATGCGCCAGAAATCGCGGGCTTAAGTCTGTAGCCTGTTTTCATGTCTCGGGGTCCTCGTGCCGTCGAAGTGGTGCTGTCCGATGAGGAGCGCGCCGAGTTGCTGCGCTGGGCGGGCGGGGCAGTGCCGCCCCGTCTTGCCGAGCGGGCACGCATCGTCTTGGCATGCGCGGATGGCGCGCCGAATACGCGTGTCGCGGCGGAGTTCAAGGTGACCGCGGACATGGTGAGGAAGTGGCGCTCGCGGTTCGTTGCCCGGCGGATGGCCGGGCTTGCGGATGAGCCGCGGCCGGGCCGGCGCAAGCTGGAGCTGGTGCTCAGCGATGACGAACGGGCTCAGCTGGTGCGCTGGGCGAGGCGGGCGAAGACCGCGCAGTTCCTGGCCCTGCGGGCGAGGATTGTGCTGCGGTGCGCGGAGGGCGGGACGAACAAGCGGGTGGCGGCGGAGCTCGGGGTGCGAGAGCAGTCGGTGAGCCGCTGGCGGGCTCGGTTCGTCGAACAGCGGCTGGACGGGCTGGTCGACGAGCCGCGGCCGGGGCGGCCGCCGTCCATCCTGCTCGACCAGGTCGAGGACGTCATCGCCGCGACGCTGGAATCCACTCCGGGCCAGGACACGCACTGGTCGCGGGCTTCCATGGCGGCCCGGACCGGGCTGTCGAAGTCCACCATCGGCCGGATCTGGAAACGGTTCGATCTCAAGCCGCACCTGCAGGACGCCTTCAAGCTCTCCACCGACCCGCAGTTCGTCGCGAAGGTCGTCGACGTCGTCGGCCTGTACCACAACCCGCCCGAGAAGGCGGTGGTGTTATGCGTGGACGAGAAGTCCCAGATACAGGCCCTGGACCGCTCGCAGCCGGTACTTCCGATGATGCCGGGCATGCCCGAACGGCGCACCCACGACTACCTGCGGCACGGCATCACCAGCCTGTTCGCCGCCTTCAACATCGCCGACGGCACCGTCATATCGGAACTGCACCGCCGCCACCGGGCCATCGAGTTCAAAAAGTTCCTGGTCACGATAGACAAGGCGGTCCCCGCCGGACTCGACGTGCACCTGGTGTGTGACAACTACGCCACTCACAACACACCGGAGATCAGGACCTGGCTCGGCAGACACCGTCGATTCCATGTCCACTTCACCCCGACCGGCTCCTCCTGGATCAACCAGGTCGAGCGGTGGTTCGGCCTGCTGACCGACAAACTCATCCGCCGCGGCGTCCACACCTCGGTGAAGGCGCTGGAAGATGACATCAGGGCATGGATCGTCTCGTGGAACGAGAGCCCCAGGGCCTTCACTTGGACCAAGACCGCCGACGAGATCCTCAAATCCCTCGCCGACTACCTCACCAAGGTCACTCCGTCAGCCACCGAAAACCAGCAAGAGACTTAAGCCCGCGATTTCTGGCGCATCACACTAGTGTCCTGCGCCAGTAATCCGTCGGTAGATCCGCCTCGTCCTGGCGGCCCAACTTCGGTCGCCGGCCAGGCGTGTTGACCGTCCTCAACTCGGCCGAAACTACCTAGGAATTTCAGGTGCAGGACACTGGCGTCCCCCTTACAGATAGGTGTCGTGCAGCAGGGTGTCGAAATCCCGCAAGATACCGGGCGGCGCGGCGCTACAACGGAACCGGTCGTTCGTTGCGGCGGTACGGGCGGACCCCGCGATCGTCTGGGGCCTTCGGACGCACTTCCCCCGCCTCCGTTCTAACGGCAGGATCGGGCTATGAGGATTCTGGTCATCGGCGGAACGTGGTTCCTGGGGAAGCGCATTGCGGAAGGGGCTCTGGCTAGGGGGTGGGCCGTGACCACCTTCAACCGAGGGCGCTCCGGCCGCGACGTGGTTGGTGTAGAGCCAGTGCATGGCGACCGTACGGTCCGTGCGAATCTTCTGGAACTTGCGCAGCATGGGCCATGGGATGCCGTGATCGACACCTCCAGCTCCGACCTCGCACCGCGAGACGTTTTGCTGGCCGCCCGGACACTTCGGGAGCAGGCCCAGCGGTGGGTACACATCTCCACCGTGTCCGTGTACGAGGGCTGGCCTCACCAGGCCCTCTCTGATGATTCACCTACGTTGCAGTGTCCTGCCGATGCCGATGAGACGTACGGGAACACGGGCGACGATGGCAGCCCCACGGTCTACGGCTTCCAGAAGGCCGGTGGCGAGCGTGCTGTGGAACAGTCTTTTGGTGATGCTGCGGTGTTTTTGCGGCCTGGGGTGATCCTGGGCCCAGGCGAATACGTGGGCCGTCTTCCGTGGTGGCTGGAGCGCGCCAAGAGGGGAGGACGCTTCCTGGCCCCGGCCCCGGCCGAGCGGCGCATCCAGCCCGTCGACGTCCGTGACGTCGCGGAGTTCGCCCTGGACCAGGCAGCAGGTACGGAGGGCGGCGGTTACAACGTGACCCATCCAGAAGGGATCACCTTCGGGGACTTTGTCGGCGAGTGCCTGGCCGTGTCCGGAAACCGGGGCACGCCTGTGTGGGTGCAGCCGGAGTTTCTGCGGGAGCACGACGTGACGCAGTGGACCGAGTTGCCCTTGTGGCGCACACACACCGGCGTATGGGCGGTCGACTCAAGTCGTGCGACGGCCGCAGGACTTCGGTGTCGGCCGATCGTGGAGACGATCCGGGACACGTGGAAGTGGTGGGCGGAAGACGGGCGTCCCGTGCACCACTCGCGGTGGGCAGAGCACGGGATCGCTCCGGAGAAGGAGGAGAGGATTCTCGCCTCGCTGTGATCAAGCTTCTAGTTCGAGCAGCCCGGTTCGAAGGCCGAGGCGGTACGGCTCGGAGGCGACCGTGAAGTCCTCGATACGCTCTCGCAGTTCCTGCGGGAGCTGCGCACCGTGGTAGGTCGGCCGCGACAGATACCGACGTACGCGAGCGGTGCGCACCAGCACACCGGTCATGCGCTGGGGCCCGGGGATGCCCCAGACGGGATCCAATGCGTCGGCAGCCCCTTCGACGTCGTTGTTCATGAGGCGCGCGAGTGCCAGGTCTGCTGCAGCACCGCCGAGCACGTGCGGTGACCGGCTGTCCTGCGGCTGTCCTGCCAGCAGTTCAAGTGCGTGAAGGGCAGTAGCCTCCGCCTGGCGGCCATCACCGATCAGCAGACTGGTCGAGCTGTTGGACATCGCCAGCCGCTCTTGTGAGAAGCCGAACTCGCCGCCCACATCGTCGTGGAGAGCGTCGCGGGCGCCGGTTTCCGTCTGCTCGGAAAGCTGGATTGCATGGCGGGCTGACTCAACGTCGCCCAGGTGCGCGAAGGAGCGGCCCTGGATCGTAAGAAGTCGGCGTGTGGCGACGTCGCCGATACCACCGTGAGACAGCGCACCCTTCGCCTTCCTGACGGCCTCGGTGGTCTCTCCCCTGAAGTACGCGGTGTAGGCCAGAACACCGTCGGCGAAGGCCCGCAGAGGTGTGAACCGTGTGGTTTCTCCGTACAGAGCAGCCGTACGTGCGAAGCTCCTGGCGTCGGCGAGATAGCCGAGGTCGAAGGCGGCTGCGGCCAGCAGAGCTGCGGCTTGGCCGGTCAGGATCATCAGTTCCTGCTGCTGGATCGGGACTTGTGTGCGGTCCCGCTGTCGTTCAGCTTCCTGACGCAGCCTGTTGGCCTCGGTGAAGGCCCGAAGGGGCGCAATGCCGTGGTACTCCCGCGCAAGGTTCACTACCTGATCACGGAGTTCGTCGACGGTGGTATCGGAAATGGACGCCGTGGCGGTCACATCGGCGCCCTCATGGGCTTCACGTGCGGTCATTCGGATCTGCTCTTCCAGGTTGTACGCGGGTGCCTGGGGATCGTCGGCTGAAGGCGGTGGTCCGAACAGCTCCGCTACCGCGTAGCCAGGAAACATCGCTTCTAAGACCTGGCAGGTCTCAGGACCAGGCAGGCCCTTGAGCTTGCCTCCAGTCCACCGCCGAAATTGGGTTTCGCCGCAGGTCGGGTTATTGGCCCCCT
Organism: Streptomyces sp. NBC_00775; assembly: GCF_036347135.1. Taxonomy (NCBI): domain Bacteria; kingdom Bacillati; phylum Actinomycetota; class Actinomycetes; order Kitasatosporales; family Streptomycetaceae; genus Streptomyces; species Streptomyces sp. NBC_00775. The sequence continues at coordinate 4,896,174 of NZ_CP108938.1, read as the reverse complement.
TGCCGAGGACCCGTCGCGACGTTTCGTTGAACCGTCTCTCGAACCCGGTGTAGGACATCCGTTGCTGGTCAACGAGCAACTTCAGCAGTGTCTTTGACTCACTGCCCATCTCGCCCCCTGTCCCAAGGCGCTGCCGTCCCGTGGCGGGCGCTCTGTGGATCGATCCCTTCTCGTGAAGGGGATACCGCGGCTCCATGCTGCCGCAACAGGGCCTCGACAGAAGCCACTTCAAGGCCACCCCGAGGCCATTTTCGTCACTCAGGAGAGATCCAGAGGACGCCTCGCAGGGCATGGTCGAGCTACCTGAATCCAGAGGAATCTGATCCACGACCGCTCGCTGAGAGTGCCCGGACGTGCACAATCGTGGACCAGGGAGTTCCCTCCATGCCCCCCAGAGATGCCGGATCGACCGCCCTGTTGGAGGCAGTCCCGCCCCGCGGGACGGTTCCGGAGGCCGTTCTGCCAGCCTTCGACATGGCAATCCGCTCCGAGCCGTGGAGCGTGGAAGTAGCCCGACGCGTCACCAAGGCGTGGATCCGATGCCACTGCTGGATGCCGGACGAACAACTGGACGCCGTCCTTGTCGTGTTGTCCGAGCTGTGTACCAACGCGGTACGGCACGGCCGGCATGAGTTAATCGACGTGCGCGGCTGGATGCCGGCGCAGGACGAATTCCGCCTCGAAGTCCACGACAAGTCGCCGTCGTCCGTCCCCGAGCCTCAGCACGTCGGCCCCGAGTCGGAAAGCGGACGTGGCCTGTTCCTCGTCGACGCCCTCGTCACGGAACTGGGCGGGCACTGGGGCTTCAGCGACGATGGCACGAGGGCTTGGTGCCACCTCGCTTTAGTCGGGGAGGGACTGTGAATGTCTCAGCCTCCATCCCGTGCTGGACCAGGCCCGTCCTGGAGTGGACGCCGCTCCTGGACTCCGCAGCACTGACATCGGTCTTGGCGAAGGTGCGGGAGTGGCGTCCCTACGACGGCGACGCTCTCCTCGACGACATCGGCGCTGTACTGGACGACGTCGTACCGCCCGAGGAAGACCTCGAAGAACTCGCCCAGCGGCTCCGCGGCCACCTGATGCAGCTCGTTGACATTGCTGTGGCCTCCGAAGCCAGCGAAAAGGACGAGCAGGCGGAGCGGCAGATACGCCTAGCCCGCCAGGTGCGCTCCGAGGATATGCCGGGTGACCACTGGCAGGCCGTGGGGCACCTGCGCCGGATGGCCTGGTCCGTCAACGAGTTACTCGAGCGCCTGGTCGCCATCCAGTGTCTCAAGGAGCCGGCCGCCAGCACATAGACCGGCGTCGGCCGCGCGTGTGTCCCCTGTCGCGCACGGTCGGCGCCTTCCAACTCCCTTCCCTGACCGCGAGAAGAGACATGTCCGAACCGCTCAAGTACAAGGGACGTCCCGTCCCGTACATCGCCGCTTGGAGCGGTGAGACGGTGCAGCAGCCGTCTCTCATCGCGATGGGCGAGGGCGTCGCCTACGCGGGTCCGACGCCGGGCCGCGGCTCGGACGGGGTGCTGTGGCAGTTGTGGGGGCTCAAGCCGGGGGCCGGGGAACCACTGTGGAAGCAGGTGCACGGGCCCCGGCAGCGGCGCGCCATGCGCAAGTTCCTGTGCCAGGTGTGCGGGGGGCCAGCGGACCGCAACGAGCAGGGCTGGCTATGGCTGCTGGAGGACGATCGGGCCGAGGGCGCGAAATGGCCCAACGGAGATATGACCGTGCACCCTCCGGTGTGCCTGCCGTGTGCACCGCTGGCTGCCCGCCTGTGCCCGCACCTGCGGCGCCGAGGGGCCGTGCCGGTGCGGGTCGGTGACGTCATCCTCGACGGCGTCTACGGGCAGCGGTACTACACCGGCCCGCCCGGCCTCGGGATGCTGGAAGGGGAGAAGGACGTGTTCCTCATGGGCAACTGGCGCGCGAAGTGGGTGGTCGGCGGCCAGTTGGCGGCGTCCCTCTCGAAGTGCACGGTCCTCGACCCGGCCGAGGTGGACATCGAGACCCCGGCGGCCGGAGCGGCGGTGCGCCGATGACTCCGCTCAGGCCGCCAGCCGCGCCAGCGCGTGTCGACCCCGCCCGGATACGGCGTACGTACGAGGCGGTCCTGGGAGACCCGCGGATCGGCCCCCCGCGCCTGGCGGACGAGGAGCAGCGGGCGCATTTCGCCGGGCTCCTGCGCGGGCACATGTGGCTGCTGCTGCCCCCGGTCGAGCGGCAGGTGCCCAGCATGGCCGGCCCGTTCAACCGGAGCGCCGCCCGGCACGTCATCACCCGGGCGCGTGGCGTCCTGGCCGTTCCCGTCCTCGGGGCGTCGTCGGCCGGCGACCTCTTCGACCTGGCGACGCTGTCCCGGGCGCTCCTCACCTTGTACGAGCACCCGGACAACCACGAAGGAGGAGTCGTCCCATGCAGGCGCAATGGGTCACCGGTGACTGCTGGCTCGGGTGCGAGCGCACCGAAGTGCCGGTGATCTGGCTCGGCCCGGTGCAGTGGGACGGCCAGCACGCCCCGTTCATGGCGTGCGAGGGCTGCCTCGACCGCCTCAAGCGGCAGGCGAACGCGTACTTCATACAGCGGCAGCCAGCTGCCATCTGACCTACCGAGTTCCCGCTCCGGAGTTCCTGCCAGGAGCGTCCTGAATCCCCGCGCCGGGTTCCTGAACCAACCCTGCTCCCTCCCAGACGAAAGGAAGACGACGTGCACCAGCTCGTTGCGACACCGTTCGGAGGGCGACGCCTCATCCTGCGGCCTGGCAGTACCAAGGCCGTGCAACTCCCCCTCGCCAGGTTCGAGGAGCTGCGCGCCCTGGCGTCGGCGTCCAGCACCGTGCCCCAGTGGCTCATCGGCCCCGTACGTGCGCAATGGAACGTGGACCTGACCGGCCGAAGCGTCGGCGACGCCATCCTCGTGCGCGAGGCCGGGCCGTACGAGTTCAGCCGCGCCACGTGGGAGATCAACCTCGGCTGTGACCTCGACTGCAGCATCTGCTACCTCGGCGAGAAGAAGTTCGAGGGCCTGGACATGGACGGCAAGCGGAAGCTGCTGGCGGTCATGCGCGACGCGGGTGTGATCTGGCTCCAGATCACCGGCGGGGAACCGCTCATCGACCGCGACTTCCCCGAGTCGTACCAGTTCGCGCACGAGATGGGCATGCTGCTGGAGCTTCTGTCGAACGGGTCCCGGCTGCGTAAGCCTCACATCCTCAACCTGCTGCGCACGTTCCCGCCGGCCAAGCTGACGCTGAGCGTGTACGGCGCGACGGCCGAGACGTACGACACGGTGACCCGCCGCCGCGGCGGATTCGACCGCTTCCGAGAAGGCTTGGAGCAGGCTGTCGACGCTGGGCTGAACATCGACCTGAGCCTGATCATCGTGCGGGAGAACGCCCACGAGGTCGAGGCCATGCGGGACTGGGCGAGGCAACTCGGTGTGCCGTACCGCGAGTACGCGAACATCTCGCCCACGATCCACGGCACCGCGGAACCGCTGCCCTCGCAGTCCCCCCAGTACCTCACCAACCGGGCGCCGTTCACCGGATGCCCCGCCGGCGTGACGTTCTTCCACGCCGACCCGTTCGGCCGGGCCTCGATCTGCAAGGTCGGCCGCGAACCGAACATCGACCTGATCGCCGAAGGCGTAGAAGGTCTGACCCGGCTCGGCGGAATCGCCGAGTCCCTCATGCTTCGCACCGGAGGATGCAGCGGCTGCAAGCTCTCCGACAGCTGTCGGGTGTGCAGGCCGATGGCGAAAGTCTTCCAGGAGGCGAAGGCACCACTGGTCACCTACTGCCAACACGGAATGAGGTAGTCATGACTGCTGTCATGGTCGAGCTCACGCGCAAGCCGCCGCCCACCGTCGAAGACCCGGACGCCGTCGTTCTCGTGGAGGACGTCGCAGCACTGACCGCAGGCACCGAACCGGGCTGCAACGACGACAACCCTTACAACTGAACCATCCAGCCGGGGCCGTGCGAGGACGCGCGGCCCCGGCGCCGTTCCCCATTGGAGGCTCCATGTCCACCCAGCGCCTGGCCGAGCTCCCGGACGCAGTGCTGCGGCTGATCGAGAAGGCCAGCGGCTCGGTTGTCGATGTCGGGACCGTGAACGCGGGCCGCAACAGCGCCATCGCCGCCCGTGTACGGACGACCGACCACACACTGTTCGTCAAAGGCCTGCCGCTCGATCACCCCTGGGTATGGACACAGAAGCGCGAGGCAGACGTCAGCCCATACGTGCGGGGCATCGCGCCTGAGCTGTGCTGGCACGTAGAAGAGGACGGGTGGAGTCTCCTCGCCTTCGAGTACGTCGAGGGAGGGCACGCCGACTTCACGCCCGGATCGCCTGACCTGCCCCGGGTCATGGCCACCATGGCGCGGCTCGCCCAAGTCCCCACGCCGGGCATCGAGCTGAAGACCATGCCGCACCGGCTCAGGACGTACGTGGACGATCCCGCCGACCTGTCGTGGTTCGCCGGGAACCGCCTGCTCCACACCGAGTGGAACCCTCACAACGTGGTCATGACCGGCCGCGGAGCCCTGCTCGTTGACTGGGGGTGGGCCTCGACCGGCGCCGCCTGGATCGACCCGGCGCTGTGGCTGCTGTGGCTCATCGCCCACGGCCACACCCCCGGCCAGGCCGAGAGCGAGGCCGCCGCACACCCGGCGTGGGAACACGCCCCACGCGCCGGCCTCGACACGCTCGCCCGCGTGCAGCGCCGACTCTGGGACTCCATCGCGGCCGAGAGCACGGACGACTGGGCGAAGCCGATGCAGCGCGCGGCACACGCCTGGGACGAACACCGGAACGCCACGGCCTGACAGACCGGCCCCGGTCGTCCGCATCCCCCGTTGCGGATGGCTGGGGCCTTCAGCCTTCTCTGACCTGGGTCGCCGGTCCGCCGCACCATTGAAACTATGGGAATGCTCGCTTCAGCCCTTCCGTGGACGGCGCCGGTACCAGGAGAGTGCCTTGCCGATGCTTCTGCCCGCAGAAGCGGAAATTGCCAGAATTAGCCAGACCATCCAAAGCCAGCCCAAGATCGGGACGGCAATCTGCCGCCACCAAGGTTCTTCGTTGAGAGGCGTGACGGCTTCTACCAGGATGAATAGTACGGTGTACCCAAAAGCAAGAAGGGTCAGCCAGATGCCAGCCGTATCTACTAGGCCGAGGCGAGGCCCCTCGCCGCTGAACCTTTTTGGCGTTACGTTGTGCAAGCGAATCTGCTGGCGCGTCAAATTTGGGGCGCCATCCACAAGCAGGGACACAGAAATCCGCTGCCCCCGCCTAATCAGGCACTTCGGAACGCTGAGTGTCCTTCCGGCGCATGTGACGTTCGGGATCTCTGCGTCCGAGGGTTCGACTTGAGGTGAGCCAATCGTGGTGATGATGTCGGCCCCAACGTCAAGGATGATTGGTCGATCTTGGTCGAAGTCTGACGATGCGATGTCCTTCGGGCCCTTGCAAATAAGCTGCACTTCGACACGGTGCGGATGCTCTCGAACCGTCCCATCCACCGATAGGACCATCCGTGCCCGAGCGGCGGGTGGCGCATCAATGACTCGTACCGCAACAGGCATTCCGTAGTAGAGCACCGTCCTTTTCTGCCAGAACCACCAAGCCGCTGCCAGCGTGACAATAGAACCTACGATAAGCCCGAAGATTGGAGAGTCAGCAAGAGACGCGCTAAGGGTCATAAGGCTGATCAAACCATCCGATACGCCACCTCTCTCGTACCTTCACCGCGAGGTTTGATCGAGTTCAATAGACCGTAGTAGCGGGGCTGGTTGATCGGCTCGGGCTCGTACGCGGAGCAGGGTGGCATCCGTTAGGCCACGGCGAGAGCGACGCTCGAAGCGCGCCCTTGGCCGGCCGTGGTGCTCCCTCACGCTCGGAGTCCCTGCGGACCCACTTCACCGGCAGCAGCCCTTGCGGCGGGGTGGGAACAAGAGCAGGTCTGCCGAACAATGTGAGCAGGGGTGGCCAATTCCAGAGATCCCCATCAGTACGGGAGGGTGGGGCTTTTCGTGCAGGCGACCTTGTCCGCGCGGACGCCTGCGCTCGTTCAGTCCTGTGGTCGGGATGGCTTGGCGATCAGCATCGGTATGAAGACCGCCAGCGTGTACCCGACGATCGCGAAGACGGTTATCCCGATGCGTAGCCCAACGCCTTCTCCCACTACATCCGTTCCCCACACCAGCCACATTCCCGCAAGCAGGCAGAAGATCCACCAGCTCGTCAGCACCTGCCAGCCCATCAGGTCACTGCGGTACTTGCGCTCCTTGAAGGCCCGGGCCTCGGGAGTGTCGCTGAGGATCCGGCCGTACCAGTCCAGGTACCTCATGCACTGGTCGTGTTCCAAGGAGTCCCAGTCAGCCGGCCTTAGTGGAATCCGTATGCCGTGCTGCTCCAGGTAGGCGTGTCGTTGCGCGCTGCTCAATTTGCGCCATCCGGCTGGCGGCTGCCAGGCCATGAGTTCCCTACTGGTCCTGATCGCCATGCCCCGACACGGTACTGGTCGAACCCGGCGATTGGTACGGCAAGTTGGGATCGAGCTCGGCAGGTGTCCTGTGTCACTGAACCTTGAGCGTGTGCCAACGAAGTCTGAGCGAGGAGAGGCAGGCACGTCGCGGCACTGCATCGCTTGTCGGTGACAGTGACCTTCGACGGCGACGGCCGTTGATCCGATCATGATGAAGCGAAGCATCCTCACCTCTGCCGTTCTCGCTGTTGGCACGGCCGTCATGACCGCTGTACCGGCACACGCGGGACTCCTCGATGGCTCCCTCGACAACCCCCACATCGTCGACCACGTCTCGGCGCTGAACACGAACATCAACAGTGACCCGCAGACCAGCGAGAACAACAACGCCAACACCCGCGCCGACGGCCTTCTCAACAACGCCATCGGCCAGCACCAGTAAGGCGCCCACCGAAACTGCCACCGTCCGGTCTCCCAGTCGGACAGACCGGACGGTGAGGCACTGTGTCCCGTGCCAGCGATCCTTGAGCCGGCGACCGCGAGATCGCCAATGCCTTTTGCTCCGCCCAGGTCTCGTTTGGCGAAGCTAAAGGCATCGAGCGGCGGCGCTGGGTCGACTGCTGGCCCCGCGTCTCGACCTCGCCGTGTGATCAGAGCGGTTAAGTTGCGATGGCACGAAACCGCGTCTTTCTGAGACCGATGGCAATCGCTCAACCTTCCCTGCCACAGGACAGCAGGGAATCGGCCAGGTGGGTTGTCGGCGCGCAGCCCTAGGCTCGAACGCATGAGCAGTCCCATCTCGCTGGCCGCCCTCGCGCCGATCATGGCGCGGATCATGGTGGACACCGTGCAGATCTTCCGGCCGGGCCCGGAGGTGCTGGACCCGGACACGGGCGTGTACATCCCGGGCCCGGACATCATCGTGTACGACGGGCTGGGTGCGGTCTTCGCCGCCGGCGGTCCGGGCCTGGTGGTGGCCTTGGCGGGCCAGCCCGTCCCGGACGACCCCCGCGACCGGTACAAGCTGCTGACACCCCTGGACGCCCCGTTGGCGTCCCGCGACGACAGTGTGCGGGTCACCGCCGCAACGCAGGATCAGGGGCTGCTGAACCGGGTGTGGCGGGTGCTGGACATCTCCGACGCCAACACTCTCGCGGTGGTTCGCACGACGTGGCTGGATGAGTCCACGCAGACGACGGGAGCATAGACAGTGGTGGATATCGGTCAGGCCCGCAACGACCTTGAGGCGCTGATGACGGACACGGTGCGGGTCTCCCGCACGGCCGGTCAGCCCGTTCTCGATCCGGTGACGGGGGAACCCGGTGAGACCCCGACGAGCGTCGTGTATGAGGGGCCGGGCGCGGTGCTGTCCTCGCACGGGCAGATCGTGGTCGCTCAAATTCTGGGCTTCGACTGGCTGTCGGAGGGCGCGGCCTGGTACCGGCTGGTGACCCCGGTGGCGGCGCCGGTCGCCATGCCCGGCGACCTGGTGGAGGTCATCACCACTGAGGGTGGGGACGGCCGGACGGGCCGCACCTGGCTGGCCGAGGACGCCACCGAGGCGTCCACGGTGGAGATCTGCCGCACCACCAGGCTCACGGAGCGGATCACGTTCGCCTCCTCGGCGATCTGACGGGGGTGTCCGTGCCGGTCCGTAGGCTGATCGGCATGGATGATCAGCTGCGTCAGGTGCGGATCACCGCCGACCAGGCCACCAGCACGGTGGCTCTCGACGGCCGCGACATCTCCTCCCACATCTCCGGCTACTCGCTTCGCCAGCACTCCATGCAGCCGGCGGAGCTGGTGCTGTTGCTGTCCCCGAAGACCACGGACGAGTTCGAGGGCCTGGCCCGCGTTGTCGTCGGTGACCCGCCGGATCCGGGCCCGGCCGCCGCGGCGTTCCTCGGCGCCATCGATGCGGGCGAGCTGGAGCGGCATGTGCTGGCCCGGCACGACCTGATGGACGGCGGCCCCAACGAGCTGACCCGGGCCATGCTGCGGCTCCTGCAGGAGTGGGCGTCCGGCGGGTGGCAGCCGCAGGAGGTGGCCGATGCCGTCCCCTAGTAACCCGCCTTCCCATGGGGGTGCTTACAGCAACGCCGCGCAGGTGGCTGCCGCCTTGCAGGGGCGTGCCGAACTGGTGCTGCCGCAGACGGTGTCGGTGGTGCGGCATTACGCGATGCTGCTGGAGACGCAGATCAAAGCGAACGCGAGCGGCAGGCCGGGCCCGAACGTGATCACGGGTGACTACCGGCGGTCGTGGACGCACGAGTTGTTCGTGGGCGGCGACGCGGTGACGGGGGTCGTCGGCACGACCAAGCCGCAGGCGCGGCGCCTGGAGTTCGGGTATATCGGCCCGGACAGTCTGGGACGCATCTTCGACCAGCCTCCCTACCCTCACGTCGGCCCGGCCGTGGAGACGGTGCGGCCCCTGTTCGTTGAGGCTCTGGGGCAGGTCGCCGACGGGAGGCTTCCGTGAGCCGCCTTGCGGAGGATGTGCACGAGGCGTTCGCCGGCGTGATGCGCGCCCACGGCTTCGGCATGGTGTCGCGGCTGGTGTTCGTGGTGGAACTCGTCGAGGACAGCGGCGAGCTGGGGCTGCTGCGCGGGTCGTGCCCCCGGTGACATGCCGGTGTGGTCGGAGCTTGGCCTGCACCGTTACGCGGTCGCCGATATCGAGGCGCTCGTCACCGCTTCCAGGGTGGCGGGCAGTGAGGAGGATGAGTAGATGAGTGTGTCGGGGCGTCAGGTGGCGCTCGCTGTACAGGCGATGCTGCAGACGGCCACCGCCCGGTCCTGCGGGTATGGGACTGCGCCCACTTCGACGTCGCTGCCGACGGGGACCGTCATCCCGTACAGCGTGCTGTACGAGCTGGGGCAGACCTCCGGGATCGGCCCGTCGTTCGGTGACACTGATGCGGATGCCCGGGTGCTGCTGCAGGTGTCCTCGGTGGGCACCACAGCCGAGCAGGCGTCACTGCACGCCGACAAGGTGCGCCAGGCGTTCTTGGCGCGGGTGCCGGGCAGCGGCCAGTTCGCCAACGCGATCAGCGTCGTGGGTGCGACGGTCATCGGCCGGGAGCTGGACCGTGAGGACGGAACCAGTGTCGTTAGCTCCACCTACACTTACGTGCAGCGATTCGTCCTGACGGTCTCGACGCCGAACAGCTGATCGGATCGCACCTCACCGCGGAGGCCCACTCGCGGACGTCCGGCCACATGGCACGGGCTGACCCCCTGGCTCGCATTTGCGACCTGTTGGGGACGGGCCTCCGTGTTTCCGGGGGCCGGGGTCCCCGGAGAGCGAGAATCCCCCTTGGGTACCACCCAGCAGCGGTTCATGCGCCGTGGCGTCACGAAGATCTACTTCCTGAAGACGATCGCCGACGTAGGCAACGTGCCGATCCGTCCCGAGCTGACGGGCACCAACGCCACTGACCTGTCCGGCGCGGTCTCCGACATCGCAGGCTGGTCGCTGGCCAACTCCCCAGTCGACACACCCGACATGGGGTCGACCCTGACCACGTCGATCCCGGGTGAGGACAAGGCCGACTCCTCCAGCCTCACCTTCTACGAGGACCAGGCGGCGGAGACCATCGAGACCCTTCTGTCGAAGGGCGCCGTGGGTTTCGTCGTCATCCTGCGCAAGGGCGACATCCCGGCGAGCAAGTCCATGGACGTCTTCCCAGTGCGTGTCGCGGGCCGCGCCCCCGCCTACTCGGCCGGCTCGGACCCGGCGAAGTTCACCGTCACCTTCGCCATCTCTGGTACGCCGAAGCTCGACGCGGCCGTTCCGGCGTCCAGCTGACCTGGGGGATGTTGCATGACCACTGTTGAACCGCCGGTCGCCGCTGTCGCCAAGGACGCGCATTGGGCCGCGAAGATGGCCCGGCTGCGGGCCCGGAAGCTGCCCGAGCGGACCCTGTCGATCTGTGACGACGAGGACGCCAAGACGGCTGTCACCGATGCGGCGCTGGCCTTGGCGAAGGCCCGCGCCACGGCTTTGGCCGAGTGCGCCGAGCAGGGCATCCGCGAGGACCAGCGCGTCGCCTGGGTGGCATCCAACCCGCATGTCCTGGCCGCTGATGCGGCCCTGACTGGGATTCAGGAGGCCCTTGCAGCGGTGACGCTCACGCTGACCTTCCGGGCGCTGCCCCGGCCGGTGTGGGAGCAGCTGCTGCGCGAGCACGCGCCGAGTGAGGCGCAGGCCGATCAGGGCATGGAGTACAACGTCGAGACGTTCCCGGCCGCCCTGCTCTCCGCCTGCCACGTCGAACGTGACGACGCCGGCGAAGTGGTGGACGGCATGAGCGTCGCCGACGCGCAGGAGCTGCTGGACACGTGGGCGGACGCCGAGGCGAAGGCCCTGTTCACCGCGGCCCTCCTCATCAACCAGACGCTCCGCGCGGACCTGGGAAAAGGCTGATCTCCGACCCGTCGTTCCGGGCTGAACTGGACCTGTGCCACACCTATGGAGTGCCGCACAGTCAGTTCACGGGGGCCGGTGACGGGCGGTGGACGGCGCTGGACCGGGCGAAGGCGCTGGCGTGGCTGGCGTACACGCGGGCGACGTGCTCGGGGTGCGGCACCAGGGCGGATGAGTGGCAGCCGGAGCTGGGCGGGCACCGGTTCGCGTACGTCGCCGACAGCCGCACCTGTCCGGGGTGCGAGCTGCTGGCCATGGAGCGGGAGCAGGTACCGGACGGTCCGGACGGGCGCGGGGTCAAGATCGGGCTCAAGAGACGGGAGCGGTAGGTGAGCACCGCCTACAACCTGTACGTCAACATGCAGGCGCAGACTGCCGGGCTGACGGGCGGTCTGCGCCAGTCAGCGACGCAGCTGCGCCAGTTCGACGGGCAGCTGCAGCAGGTCAACCGGACGCTGCTGGAGACGGGGTCGGCCACGCAGCGCCTCGCCCGCCTGCAGGCGTCCGCGTCGGCTGACGCGGTCCTTGGCCAGGCCCGTGCCACCGCAGCCCTGGAACGCACGACGGCCGCGCAGCGGACTGCTGCGGCGGCGGCCGAACGCTCGGGGCGGGCGCATGCGTTGTCGGCGAGTCTCGCCGCGAAGGCGGAGAGGGAGCGGGCTGTAGCGGCCGCGGCCGGGGAGCGCACCCTGCGCGCCCAGGCTCTCGCGCAGACCATGGCGGCCCGTGCGCAGGCGGCGACGGGGCGGGGTGCGGCTGGGGCGCAGGCCGCCGCGAACGCCTCCGCCGCGGCGGCAACACGGGCCGCGCAGGCGCAGACGGTGCAGGAGGAGCGGGCCGCTGCCGCGCAGGCTGCCGCCGCACGTGCGGCCGGCTTCTCGGCGCGGGCGACGCAGGCCCGGCAGGCGGCCGATGCGCGGGCCGCGCAGACGCTGACCGCCCGCAACGACGCGGAGGCCGCCGCGGCGGCGCGTGCCGCCGCGAATGCCGCCGCCGTACGGCAGGCGGAGGTGGCGGCGCTCGCGGAGACCCGCGCGGCCACGCAGGCCCGCATCGACGGCTACCTGCGCACGGGGGTGGTGCTGTCGGCGATCCTCGCCGCCGGTGTCGTGGGGGCGGTGGCGCTGGAGAAGCGCATGGCGAACGTCATGACGATCTCCCAGCAGATCAACCAGGCCACGGTCGGCTCCTTCACCGACAAGATCGTGGCCCTGTCGACGGACGTGACGCAGTCCGCGACTCAGCTCGCCGAGGGCCTGTACCAGGTCGTGTCGACGGGCTTCGACGGCGCGGACGCGATGGAGATCCTCGGCGTGGCCGCGAAGGGCGCCAGCGCGGGCTTGACGACGACGGAGATCGCTTCGCGGGCCCTGCTGGGTGTGCTGAAGGCGTACGGTCTGCCCGCTTCCAAGGCGTCCGACGTCATGGACGTGATGTTCCAGACCGTCAACAAGGGCGTCATCAGCTTCGAGGAACTGGCCCTGCACCTCGGCGACGTGGTGCCGATGGCCGCTGCTGCTGGCATCAGCTTCGACGATCTGGCCGCCGCGTACGCCGCGGTGACCCTGGCGGGTGTCCCGGCGGCGGAGTCCGCCACCGGCTTGAACATGCTGATGACCAGGCTGATGCAGCCCACCCGCGAGTTGCGCGACGAGATGCACAAGCTCGGCTACGAGTCGGCGGCCTCGGCGGTGCAGCAGGACGGCCTGTACGTCGTCGCGAACAAGCTGGCCCGGGCCACGCACGGCTCTGCCGAGGCGATCACCGGCCTGTTCCACGACGTGCGGGCCTCCCGCGCGATGCTCGCTCTGGCCGCCAACGACGGCAAGAACTACGCCGACACCTACCAGGGCATCGCCAACCAGGTGGAGCGGGCGGGGGCCACGCAGAAGGCCTTCCAGATGCAGATGAACACCACGGCCGGCCAGTGGTCGATGTTCGTCAACCGCAGCAAGGCCCTCGGTATCGACCTCGGGCGGGCGCTGCTGCCGGTCATGCAGACCGTCGGCAACGCCCTGTCGGTGTTCGCCGGGGCGATCGCGGACGCCCCGGGTCCGCTGAAGGACATCGGCGCCGGGCTGCTCGCGGTGTCGGCGGGCGGGATGCTCGCCCTCGCCGCGATCACGAAGATCACGACGCAGTGGGCGGAGTTCCGTGTCGCGCAGACGGCGGCCCGCACCGGCGGGGCGCTGATGCCCGCCGTCCTCAAGGGCGCGGGCCTGGCGGTGTCCGGGCTGACGGCCCTGCTGGGCGTGGGTGTCCTCGCCTATGCGGCGTACTCGGCGTCGAAGGAGAAAGCGAAGCAGGCCACCGACGACCTGGTGGAGGCGCTGCGCCGGGAGCGGGAGCAGGGCGACACCGGGGCCGGTATCCGCACCCTGACCGAGCAGCTGACCTCCGGTGACTTCGCCGCGAAGATGCGGAAGGCCGGCGTCGACGTCACTGATGCAGTCGATGCGGTCGCCTCGGGCGGCTCCAAGCTGCAGGGACTGATGCTGCAACTGCAGTCGCAGAGCACCGAATACGCGCTGAAGGTGAGGTCCGGGAAGGCGCCCGGCAACCCGGAGTACGCGCAGAAGTGGGACGAGGCGGCGAAGGCCCTGCAGGGCGCGCACGGCCGCTGGTCGAAGGCCCTCAAGGACGAGGCTGCCATCGCCGCCCAGACGGAGATCATCAACGCGAAGGTGCTGCAGGCCAAGTACCAGGCCGGTAAAGCCTGGACGCTGGACTTCCTGGTGCCTGCCGGCCAGGACGGCATGCCGCAGTACACCGACGAGATGAAGGCGATGGCGCAGGCCCTCGGTGCCATCGTCGACCCGGCGAAGGCGTGGCAGAACGCGCAGGACAAGGTCGCCAAGTCCAACAAGAACGCCAAGGCCACCCTCTCGGACTACCTGGCGGAGCTGCGCTCCCAGCTCAAGGCGCAGCGCGGCTTCCAGGGCAACCTGACCAAGCTGGCCATGGCCGGGTACGGCGACCTAACCGACCACTTCGCGAAGCTCGGTGCGTCGTCGGCGCCGATCCTCGACCAGCTCGTCAAGCAGCTCGCCAAGGGCAAGACGAAGGTCGCCGACGAGCTGGAGTCGATCATCACCGAGTCGGCGTCCCGTGCGCAGCCCGCGTTCCGGGCGGGCCTGGCGCAGCTGCCCGCGATCGCCGCCCGCTACGGCAAGAAGATCGCCCAGCAGTTCGCGGATGCCGCCGAGACCAACGACGCGGCCAAGTTCGGGCGGGTCATGCAGGCGATGGCCGTCACCGACATGTCCAAGGCCGTACGGGCAGGCAGCACGGCCGCCCGGACGCAGCTGTCGCGCGGCATGGGCCTGCTGGCGCGGGTCGCGGCGGAGAAGGGCTCGGACGCGGCGACCGCCCTGAAGAGGGCTCTGCTGTCGGGTGATGTGACCACCGCTATGGACCAGATACGGGCGATCTGGGGGGCGGACCCGCCGATCAGCGAGAAGGACCTGACCAGTGTGGTCGACGCGTTCCACACGGCCGGAAGCAAGTCCAAGGGCGAATGGTCGGCGATGCTCGACCTGATCTCGCAGGTGTCCAAGACGAAGGGCACCGAGGCCGCGTCGGCCCTGACGGCGGCGCTGCTGTCGGGGGACATGAAGGCCGTCGAGACGCAGCTGGATTCGATCAGGGCGAGCGTGCGGGAGATCCCCGGCACGAAGACCATCTCCGTCAGCGTGAACCCGCCGGCGCCGGTGTCGGTGTCGGTGATCCCGCGCATCGGGGGTACCGGGCCCCTCGCGAACAAGCCGCAGCCGCAGGCCGATGGCTCCGTGCTGTCGTTCTACGCCGGTGGTGGCCTGCGGGAGCGGCACGTGGCGCAGATCGCCCCGCGGGGAGCGTGGCGGGTGTGGGCGGAGCCAGAGACGGACGGGGAGGCGTACATCCCGCTGGCATCGTCGAAGCGGGGCCGCTCCAAGCAGATTCTGGCCGAGGTGGCACACCGGTTCGGGGCGAGCGTCCACTACCACGCCGAGGGTGGCCTCTCGAACTGGTCGTACACGCCGGCGGGCGGCATGGACGGCCTGTTCTCGCTGTCGTCGATCGCGTCGGACTCGATGAACAAGAACGGCACCGCCCTGGACCTCGGCAAGTTCGCCAAGAACCTGCACAAGTCGGTGGCGGAGGCGCAGCGGTGGCGTAAGGACCTGTCGACGGTGGCCCGCCGCGCCGGTCAGGACGTCGCGGACGCCCTGGAGGCGATGGGCGCCGACGGCATCGACCTCACGCACAAGATGGCCACGGGTAGCTCGAAGTACCTCAAGTCCATGGCGGGCGACCTGAAGAAGCTCGCCGACGCCGCGAAAGCGTCCCTGGCGGACTACACCAGCCAGCTCGGTGGGGCGACGAAGCAGACTGCCGAGTTCCAGAAGAACCTCGCGAACCTGGCGGCCGAGGGCTACGGAGACCTGGCGTCCCGGCTGGCCGCGCAGGGCGACCAGGCCGCGCAGGACCTTGCGGCGCAGGCCGTGAAGAGCAAGAAGGCCGCCGCGAAGGCCAACAAGGCCTCCAAGGCGGCGTCGGCGACGCTGTCCGAAGAGGAACTGGCGGACCTGCTGACGGTCATCGGCGCGGTCAAGACATCCAAGACGGGCATCCACCAGGTCGCGGATGCGACCAAGCTCGGTGAGGACCGCATCATCGAGGTCGCGAACGCGGGCAAGGCCCAGCTGCAGAAGGCTCTCGGGTCGAAGGCCACACAGTTCCTGGCGGACCTGGGGCGGGCCAACAAGGGCCTGTCGTACGCGTCCGGGGGTGTGCTCACCCCCGGCCTGTATGCGACGAGCAACGGCCTGGTCAGGTTCGCGGAGCCATCCACGGGCGGCGAGGCGTACATCCCGCTCGGGCAGGCCAAGCGGTCCTCGGCGACACAGGTCCTCGAGGACGTCGCCCACCGCTTCGGATACACGCTCACTGCGCAGGGCGTGACCGGTCCTGCCCGCATGGACGCCCACCCCTCGGGCGGGGTGCAGGTGGTGGTGGTGAAGGAGACGGACAGGCCACTGATCGGCCACATGCCGGTTTCGGTGACCGCCGGCGGGGACGGCCGCGCGGTGGCGCAGGAGATGGGCGCGGAGGTGATGCGCCGCCTGCGGGCCGCGCAGCGAGGAGGCAAGCTGTGACGGTTCTTGGCGACTACCAGCTCGACGTCGGCGGCCTGGTCATCGGGACGGGCACGCTGCTGCCGGTCGGCGAGGTCACCGGGCTGGGTGCCCCCGACCGGCGTACCGCCGACGTCGACAACCCCACCGACGACGGCGGGTTCCCGGGCGTGGACCTGTTCGGGACGCGCACCGTGTCGATCGAGGCCGGTATCCGCACCCCTGATAACCCGGGCGCGGCCCTTGACCTCCTCGCCCAGCTGCAGCAGGTCACCGGCGCCGACAGCATCCGCAAGACGGCGGGCGCCCTGGCAGTGCTGCGCGTCAAGTGGCCCGGGAGGGCCGTGAAACGCCTGTACGGCAGGTGGCGGCGGGTGGAGGCCGTGTCGATGTCGCAGGCCGTGTACGGGTGGATTCCGCTCACGCTGGAGTTCGCGGCGACGGATCCGCGTTGGCATGCCGACGACGCGCAGGGTCTGCTGCTGCCGCTGGACATCTCCGACGACTCCGAGGGCTTCACGGCTCCCCTGGTCGACCCGATCACCACGGGCGTGTCCAACCCTTCGGAGCGGCCCGGCTGGGTGACCAACAAGGGGGATGTGGCCGCGTGGCCGTCGCTGCGTATCGACGGCCCGGTCACCAATCCGAAGGTGTGGGTGGTGGAGACCGGCCGCTCGCTAGAGCTGCAGACGAGTTTGGCCGCCGGGGAGTGGATCGACATCGACACCCGGCCCGGCGCCCGCTGGGTGCTGCGCAACGGGTCCGGTAACGCGGCGCCGGCGCTGACCGCGGCCTCCCGCATGGACCTGTTCCAGATCCCGCCGAGGACGAGCGAGATCCGGTGGACAGCCACCGACTACACGAACACCTGCCGCCTGACCCTGTCGTGGCGCGACGCCTACACCGGCCTGTGAGGACATCGAGATGACGCTGATTCAGCCCCCCATGATGGTCAAGGGCGGCACCCACCCCGCCCGCACCATGCGCATGATGATCCGCGACTTGTCACGCGGGGCGCAGGGCGTGACCGAGTACAACGACCTGAAGGTCACCCAGCAGACCACCCCCGGCGCGGGGGTGCAGGTCGGCGACGGCTCCGGGGTGGTGCGCGGCGCTGCCTGGGGGCAGGGCTCCTACACCCAGTACAACGTGGGTACGGCGCTGGTGAACATCGCCCCGACCGGGGCGCAGGGCCGCACCGACATGGTGGTGCTGCGGGTCCAGGACCCCGAGTACGAGGGCAGCCTGAACCCGGCCAGCGACGACATCGGGTTCTTCGACGTCGTCTCCAACGTGTCGTCGACGGCGACGCAGCCGCCGGCGGGGATGACCGCGATACCGCTCGCGCGGATCGCGCTGCCGTCGAACTGTGCCACCGTCACCAACGCGATGATCACCGACCTGCGGCGGATCGCGAACCCGCGCAGGGACCGGCAGCTGTACACCGCCTTTCCTGGCAGCCCCCTCAACCGGATCGTCTGGCAGGACAACCAGTGGCACACCTGGCCGTCGGCGGCCCACTGGAACATCGCCGTGCCGGTGTGGGCGGTCTCCGCGAAGCTCGTGACCACAGTCGCCGGGCTTCGCCTGGACAGCGCCGACGTCTTCGCCTCCATGCGGCAGGTCCTGGGGATCGTGACGGGCCAGGGCACGGCCATCGACGACGACCAGGGCGCCAACACCCGCCGCAGCACCGTCGTGGTCGCCGACAGCCTGACCATTCCCTTTGCTATGCGCGGCACCACCCAGTCCCTGTATCTGCAGACCTTCATGTCGAAGGCGGAGACCGGGAACCTCGGCGTGGACAACGGCACCTCCCTCATCACGGACGTGGAGTTCGAGGAGGGTGTGGTCTGACGGTGGCCTCCTACCGCTATCTGACGTGCGACGCCACGACCGGGCAGGTCCTGGCGTGGGATCTGCCGCTGTCCGACGTCTCCTACGGCCCGGAAGTGAACGGGCCCGGGTCGCTGCAGGCCACGCTGGAGCCGCACCTGGCCCACGTCCTCGGCTCGATGGTCGACCCCGGCAACACGCTGATCTTCGCTGAGCGGCACTCCCAGCTGATGTGGGGCGGCCTGATCTGGCGGGCCGAGCCGGAGGGCGGCAAGTACCCAATCGAGGCCGCCGGGTTCGGCTCCTACCTGAGTAAGCGGCACGACCTGCACGGCAACCTCGACGGCCGCGGCCCCTACACGTACGGCGACCCGTGCAAGCTGATCGGGGACGTGTGGGCGTACTGCCAGGCTCAGCCGGACGGGGACTTGGGCGTGGTCGTCGACTCGGCCACCTCGAAGGCGACGATCGGCACCCCGGAGGAGCCGTACGCGTCGACCTGGTGGGAGTCCCGGACGCTGGCTGACATCGTCGCCGATGCGGTCGCCGTGTTCGGTGGCCCGGAGTGGACCGAGCAGGTGGCGTGGGTGGGCGGGCAGCCCGAGCGGCGTATCCGTATCGGCTGGCCCCGCCTGGGCACCCGCCGCACCGATGTGTCGCTCACGACCGGGGTGAACGTCGCCGACCTGGAGCCGGTCACCTACGACGGTGACACGTACGCGCAGGTCGTGGTCGCTTTGGGGTCGGGGGAGGGGCAGGCCCGGCTGCGTGCCTTGGAGGCCGTACGGGACGGCCGTCTGCGCCTGGAGGACGTTCTGGACCTGCCCACCATCAAAGGGCAGGACCAGCTTGCGGCGAAGGCCCGCTCGTGGCGGATCGCCCGGCAAAGACGCGGCTCGATCGAGCAGGTCGACATCATCGACCACCCCGCGGCCCGCTTCGGCTCCTTCCAGGTCGGCGACGACGTGTGGGTGCAGGTCCACGACCAGTGGACCGACTACGACGGTTGGGCGCGGGTGACCGGATGGACACTCACGCCGGCGCAGGGGGACCAGCAGGAACGGATGACAGTGAGCCTCGCGCCCGCCGACTCCTTCATCTACGGAGGCTGAACTCCCTTGGCTGACACTCTTGCTGTTCTCGCCGGCAGGATCGCCAACCTGGAGCGGCTGGTGCGTGACCTGTCGCGTACCAGCCGCCTGGCGAACTCCTCGATCGAGAACGGCTCCATAGCCGTCTACGACGACGGCGGCGTGCTGCGCGGCAGCATCGGCCTGCAACAGGACGGCACGGTCGCGCTGGCCGCCGTCAACGGCCCCACCCCGCCCGTCCCGACCGCCCCCACCATCGCCTCCGTCCTCGGGGGCGTCGCCGTCACCTGGGACGGCCTGTTCGCTGACGGCAGCCAGGCCCCGGCCGACTTCGCGTACGTGGAGGTCCACTTCTCCACCAGCGTCGACTTCCCCGACAGC
Organism: Streptomyces sp. NBC_00775; assembly: GCF_036347135.1. NCBI lineage: Bacteria > Bacillati > Actinomycetota > Actinomycetes > Kitasatosporales > Streptomycetaceae > Streptomyces > Streptomyces sp. NBC_00775. The sequence goes on along the minus strand of NZ_CP108938.1, from coordinate 4,876,841 downwards.
GGCTCCCTGTTCGCCGCGTTCTACTCGACGCACGCCGCCACCATGACCGTGCCCGCGAGCGTGCCGGTCTGGGTGCGCCTGGTGTGCGTGTCCACCTCCGGTGCCGCCTCGGTGCCGTCTGCTGTGGCGGGACCGGCCGGTCCGCAGCCAGTGGTCGCGCAGTCCGTGCTGGACGGCATCGTCGACGAACTGGCTCTCGCCGACGGCGCGGTGACCGCCGCGAAGATCGAAACGGGGGCGGTGGGCAGCGTCGCGCTGGCTGACAGCGCGGTCCTCGAAGGCAAGCTCGCCAAGAATGCCGTTTCGGTCGGCAAGCTCGCCGATGGCGCGGTGTCGGATCTCAAGTTGGCCGACGATGCGGTCACCGAGGCGAAACTCGCCGCGGGTGCGGTGGGTTCAACGTCCATACAGGACGGTGCGATCACCACGCCCAAGATGGTCGCCAACAGCATCAGCGGCGACCGGATCGCCGCGGGCACGCTGAACGCGTCGAAGATCGTCGGCAGGTCCATTACGGCCGCCCAGATCCAGGCCCTGGCCATCACAGGCGCCGAGATCGCTGCGGGGACGATCACCGCCAACCAGATCGCCGCCGGCGCCATCACGACGGACAAGCTGACCGTCGTCGGCGGCGCCAACGTGCTGAGCGACCCGTCCTTCGAGGGCCCATACACCGCGGCGCTCGTCGCCGCAGCAGGCACCTCCTGGTCGGTGGACACCAAGGGCAACGGCTCGCCCAAGTCCATCAAGGTCAACGCCGTCGCGAGCACCGCCACCACCCGCGGCCTTGGCATCACGAGCATTCCGATCCTGGCCGGGGATCAGCTGTATCTGGCGTACGACTACCAGGCATCCTCCGACTACAACGGCACCGTCAAGCTCTACGCCCAGTGGCTGGACAGCTCGGGCACCACCCTGACCTGGGGCGTCGTCCAGGCTTCCCCGCCTGTCCTGGGTGCCACATGGCAGCGCCTCACGGGCACCGTCACCGCGCCCGCGAACACCGTCAAGGCCCTCATCGTGGCCGAGTCTTTCCAGGCGAGCGCCGGAACGGTCTGGTGGGACAACGCGGCGGTGCGCCCTGTGCTGCCCGGCACGATGATCGCCGACGGTGCGATCACCACGCCCAAGCTGGTGGCGAACGCCATCAGTGGCGACCGGATCGCCGCGGGCACGCTGGACGCCGCGAAGATCGTCGGCAAGTCCCTCACGGCCGCGCAGATCCAGGGCCTGGCCATCACAGCCGACCTGATCGCCGGTAACACCATCACCGCCGACAAGCTGTTCGCCGGGACGATCACGGCCGCGTCCGGTGTGATCTCGTCCATCGACGCCAGCAAGATCACCACGGGGACGTTGGACGCGTCGAAGGCCGCCATCACCAACCTGAACGCGTCCGCGATCACGGCCGGGACGATCAGCGTCGACCGGCTGTCCGTGGGCCTGCAGGGCTCGATCGGGCAGAAGTTCTACGACTTCGGCGACTCGGCGACGAAGTGGCTGAACTCGGCGTCGGGCACGATGACGACGGTCGCGGTTGCTGACGCCCAGTCCGGCGGCAACGTGATGCGGTGCGTGGGCTTCGTGCAGGGCGCCTACCGGCCCGACGTGAAGATCCCCTTCGACCCGGCGGTGACGTACCGGGTCAGCATCCGGGTGCGGCAGACCGTCGCCAACTCGACGCCCGGAACGAACCAGAAGACGTTCATGGGGGTGGCGGGGCTCGCCGCCGACGGCGTCACCTTCGTCAACCTCACCGGGGCGAACTCGCTGTCCAGCCAGTTCTATGTGGCGGCCGACGGCGAGGACCTGACCGCCGGCGCGGGCTGGCGGACGTTCACCGGCTACATCAAGGGCACCTCTGCCAGCCCCGTCAGGATGGAGGCGCCGAACGCCAACGCACCTGCCCAGCTGCACTCCAGCGTCCGCTACATCACGCCGCTGCTGTACCTGAACTACACGGGCGGCACGGGCACGGTCGAGGTGGACATGTTCGCCATCGAGGTCGTCGAGGCGGGCGGCATCGCTGCGAGCAACATCAAGGCCGGGGCCATCGACGGGCAGACGATCACGGGCGCCGTCCTTCGGGCCGTTCGTGCCGACGGCTCGGTGGCCGCGCTGATGGCGCCGGATGTCGGCGACGGGTCGGCGGGTTTCCGGACCACGTCAGCTGACGGCACGACGTACGCCCAGTTGGAGTCCGGAGAGGTCACGTTTGGCGCCGCCGGGATCACACAGGTCGTGCCGACCGGCATCACCGGCAAGGCGTCCGGCGGCACCCTGGACATTCAGTCAGGCATGATCGCGGGCGGCGCGCAGGCGCACATCATCCTGGCGAGCGGGGACAGCCCGCTGGCGCCTGGCAACGGCGCGCCGTTCATCTCGCTGGAGTGGGACGGCGATAGCGGCACCAGCAACCCGGACATGGTCGTCGACGTCTCCGGCATTCTCGCGCCCCGCAACTTTGCGTGGGGACGCGCCACCATCAGCCCGGTTGCGAACACGCCGACGTCCGTGACCGTGACCGGGCTCCATATCCGCGGCACCACGTTCCGTGGCCTGGCCACGGCGGCCACCACCGTCCCCGGAACTCAAGTCACGGGCGTCGGCACCTCAAGCGTCACCGCCACGTCCGCCACCATCTGGTGCACCCGCACCAACACGAACACCACGTTCGTGGATTACCTACTGCTGGGAAGCTGACATGGACGAAGAGCAGCCGGTCCTCATGAACGTCACGTGCCGCACCGAAGGGTGTCCCGTCTGCGGAGTGACGTACACGGGGGTCCCGATGTACCCCAACGCGGCGCCGCCGACGTACCGCGCCGTCTGCGGGCAGTGCGGCCAGGCGGTCACCGACCTGGTGCCGTCCACGACTTGATCGCATGAGGCGTCGCCCGGTGCCCGTAGACTCGTGGACGGCGCGGGGCACGCCGATCTGAGGAGTGCGCGGTGACGCAGCCGCCGAACGCCGATCCCACCCTGTGGGAGCTGCACCGCGCACTGCAGCAGTTGCGCCAGGACCAGAGCGACGGCATCAAGTCGCTACGCGACGATCTGCGCGGCGACCTGGCCGCGATGAGCGCCCGCTTCGAAGAGATGGTGACCAAAGAGGTCTACCAGGCCGATCAGCGGCTGGTGAACCAGCGGCTGGGGGCCATCGAAGAGGCGCAGCGGGATGCGGCCAGGGCCCGCGAGAGCGACCAGCAGCAGGCGGCGAACACCCGCAAGTGGCTGGTGTCGGCGTTCGTGGCGCCGGTGCTGATCGGCCTGCTGCAGCTGTGGCTGTCCAGCAGGATCGGCGCAGGGCCGTAGCGGGCCGCCGCGGCGTCGCATCCTTTGTTCGTCCGGCGCGGGGGAGAAACGGCACCGGACGTGCCCCTTACCCACGGCATCCTCACCCACCGCTACCCACATCACACGAAGCTGGGCCGCCACCAGGTCCTCGACGCCCGCTCCCTGGAGTGGCTGCACGAGCACGCCGGGGCGGTCCTCAAGCCTGCCTCGCACACCCCGCGCATCCCGGTCCTGGACCAGGAGGACCTGTTCGCGCAGGGCATCCGCGTGTCCCAGGTCGTCGCCGGCGGCAAGGACGTTGACGCGCTCGGCTCATGCACGGGCAACGCGGGTACGGCCGCGGTGTCGCTGCTGCTCGACGACACGGAGGCGAAGGCGGCCGGGCTGGACCTGACCGGCGCGAAGGGCGCCGAGGAGTGGGCGATCGGCCTGTACGCCGAGGCGACCGCCCTGGACGACGCGGACGGCCGGTTTCCGCCGGTGGACACCGGCAGTTCGGGTCTGGGCATCGCCAAGGCCCTCAAGCGGCGTGGCCTGGTCGGCCACTACCGGCACGCCACCACCGCCACCGCGGTGGCGTCGCTGCTGCAGACCGGGCCCGTCCTGCTCGGAGTGCCCTGGTTCCGCGACTGGTTCGAGCCCGACCGGCACGGCTTCGTCGACGGCGGCGACTGGGCGTCCTCGCCGTTGGCCGGCGGCCACGAGATCTGCGTGATCGCCCTGGAGCAGGTGGTGCAGGACCACGCGGGCCGCATCGAGCCCGGCTCCACCGTCATCCGCTTCCGCAACTCCTGGTCGCGGTCGTGGGGCGACGACGGCGACGGCCTGATGACGCTCGCCACCTACCAGGCGCTGCGCCGCTACATCGACGCCATCCAACTGCGCAAGTAACGAAGGGAACTGACCGATGCTCAAGGCAATCGACATCAGCAGCCTGCAGCCGCACCCGGATCTGGACGGCGTGGACGTCGTCATGATCAAGGCGTCGGAGGGCCGCACCTACGCCAACCCGCTGCGCGACGCGCAGGAGAAGGCCGCGCGGGGCGAGGGCAAGCAGGTGGGCTGGTACCACTTCCTGTGGCCGGGCAACATCCAGGCGCAGGCCGAGTGGTTCATCCGGTGCGCGGACCCCGAGCCCGGCGACGTCCTGGCGTGCGACTGGGAGACCACGACCGCACGCACCGCGGCGACGTGCGCCGACAAGGACGCGTTCCTGAAGGCCGTGAAGAAGCTGAGGCCGCATCTGCGGGTCATCCTCTACTGCAACTTGGACTTCTGGGAGCGGCACGACACCACCTCGCAGTGCCGTGACGGCCTGTGGATCGCCGACCCGAGCGCGCCCGCGGGCAAGCCGCGCGTGAAGCACGCGTGGGTGATCCACCAGTACGGCATCCGGGACCACACCGACGTCAACGTGTGCAACTTCGCCACGGTCAAGGCGTGGAAGGAGTGGGCGGGTGTGCCCGAGCCGGTGGAGCACCCGCCGGCGTCGAAGCCGTACGTGCCGCCCGCGTTCCCCGCCGGGCTTGCGCCGGGCAAGTCGAAGCCGTCGGCGAAGGGGCTGCAGAAGGCGCTGCGCGCGGCAGGGTTCCTGCACATCACGGACGCCGACCTGTCGGACCACTACGGGCCGCGCACGGAGGCCGGTGTCGGCAAGTTCTTCGCCGCGCACCCGCAGTTCCGTGCCAAGGGGAAGCCGCACGATGTGGCGATCGGGCCGCGCGGCTGGGCGTTCCTGCTCACCCTCGCCTACGGCCGGAAGTGAGCACGTGGACGCCGCTCACGTCATCCGCCGGTTCACATTTCATCCGGCCGACACCGACGAGCGCCGCTAGGCCCACGAGGACATCCGTTCCGGGTGCCTGGAGTTGGCGCTGATGCTGCACACCGAGGTGCCCGCCGGCGCGGAGAAGCAGGCGGCGATGTTCCGTCTCGAAGAGGTCATGTTCTGGGCGATCGCCGCGATCGCCCGCCAACCCAAGGAGCCCTCGTGAACCTGTATCTGTCTTTGATCCGTACCGGCATTCCGGCGCTGGTGGGCTGGCTGGTGGCGCTTGCCGCGAGCCACGGCCTGGGCCTGGACGGTGAGGCCCTGTCCGGGGTCCTGACCCCGCTGGCCGCGTTCTGCTACTACGCGGTGTTCCGCCTGGCCGAGCACTACGTGTCGCCGAAGTTCGGGTGGCTGCTGGGCTACGCCCGGCCGCCGCAGTACCCGTACGCGCTCGCCGCGTAGTTCGGCTGATCGGCGCCGCACAGACCAAGGCCCCCACCGCGCGCGGTGGGGGCCCCGACCTCTTGGAGCACCGAGCCTAGGAGCGTGGGTCAGTAACTGTGACTGAGCACGCTGGTTGGCCACTGAGCGCCGTAGTTGGCCATTCCGGCACTCAGTGACAAAGAGCACCTGTTCAGTCGAGGACCGCGGTGGCTTCGATCTCGACCAGATGGTCGGGGACGTCCAGTGCCGCAACGCCTATCAGCGTGGTCGGCGGGGCCGGGGTGATCCCCAGCTTCGCGGCTGCCCGGGAGATCCCTTCCAGGAGCGGGGGCATCTTGTCGGGGGTCCAATCGACGACGTAGAAGGTCAGCTTCGCCACGTCGTCGAAGGAGCCGCCGATCTCGGCCAGGGCGGTGCCGACGTTGAGATAGCTCTGCTCGACCTGGGCGGCGAGGTCGCCTTCGCCGATCGTGACTCCCTCGGCGTCCCAGGCGACCTGCCCGGCGATAAAGACCAGCCTCGACCCGGATGCGATCGACACCTGCCGGTAGACGTCGATCTTGGGCAATCCGCTGGGGTTCACAAAGGTGATGGCCATGCTGCCTGTCTCCTCGTCCTGAGCGCCTGTGGGCTCGCGTCCGCGCCGCCCAAGACGTTCACTCTCTTGTGGTTACTCAGAAACTGTAAGAGAGTGTGCGCTGACGTGGAAGAACGCACTTTTCAGTGACTGGAGAACCTTATGGTGACCAAGCAGTTCACAGGCTCGCCCGAGGATGCAGACCTGGCGCGTGCGGGCTCCTTGGCGCGGGAGATCTTCTCCGACGTCGCTAACAAGTGGGCGTTCCTCATCGTCGAGGGTCTCGGTGATCGCACCCTGCGCTTCAGCGAGCTGCGGGCCGAGGTCGAGGGCATCAGCCACAAGATGCTCACCCAGAACCTGCGCATGCTGGAGCGCAACGGCCTGGTCGAGCGCACCGTATACCCCACCGTCCCACCGCGGGTCGAATACACCCTCACCGAGCCGGGTCAAGCCCTGCGCGCAACGGTCGACGGAATGTGCGGCTGGACCCACCAGTACTTCGGTCACATCGAGGCCGCCCGTCGCCGCTTCGACGCCTGACGGCTGGCTCACGCGCCGCCGTGGGTCGGTCGGCTGCAATGCTCAGAGTGGCCAACCAGCGTGCTCAGTCACAGTAACCGGAAACCCGCGTGTGTCTGGTGATCACTTGAGCGGGATGATCCCGGTATGCGTGATCAGGAGGGGCTCTTTGAGGTCGAGCCGGCCGAGGGCAAACAGCCGCCACGTCGTGCGGCAGCGGTGGATAAGACGTTCCGGGCGTTCGACCCGCACCAGATCCTGCTGCTGCCGCCGTCGCTGGATGCCTGGCTGCCCGAGGATCATCTGGCCCGGTTCGTCGCCGACCTGGTCGACGAGGTGCTCGACTACTCACCGATCCTCGCGGAGTACACCGAAAAGCGCGGCTTCCCGCCCTACGACCCGCGGCTGATGCTGCGGTTGCTGATCTACGGTTACACCACCGGGGTCCGCTCCTCCCGGGCGATCGAGCGTCGTTGCGTGGACGATGTCGCGTTCCGCTTCCTGGCCGCCGACCAGGCTCCGGACTTCCGGTCGATCGCCCGATTCCGCCGCCGCCACCTGGACACCCTCGGCAGCCTGTTCCTCCAGTCGCTGCACCTCGCGCAGAAGCTCGGCATGGTCAAGATGGGCCGCGTCGCCCTGGACGGCACGAAACTGGAGGCCAACGCCTCCAAACACAAGGCGATGAGCTACGGCCGCCTGGTCGACAAGGAGGAGCGGATCGAGGCCGAGATTGCCGAACTGGAGGCCAAGGCCGCCGCTCTGCTGGCCGACGCTGAGGCCACCGACGCCGCCGAGGACCAGGCCTTCGGCGTCGGCGGCAAAGAGACCGACCTGCCCGCCGAGCTGGGCCGACGCGAGAAGCGCCTCGCCAGGCTGCAGGCCGCCCGCGCGCAGATCGAGGCCGAGGCCGCTGCGAAGGCACGCCGCCACGCGCAGGAGAAGGAACGCCGCCGCCAGGACCGCACCGGCACCAGCGACGATCAGGCTGTCACCGACGCGGGCGACAAGGCTGCCGCCAAGGCCCGGCCCAAGCCCAAGGCCCAGGCCAACTTCACCGACCCAGGCTCGCGGATCATGAAGAACAGCGACGGCGCCTACATCCAGGCCTACAACGCCCAGGCCGTCGTCGACGAGGCCCACCAGGTCATCACCGCCGCCGACGTGACGACCAACGCCTCCGACGCGCTGAACTACACCAGCATGCTCGACCAGTCCGCCGTCAACACCGGCGCCCACCCCAAGCAAGCCCTGGTCGACGCCGGCTACTGCTCCGAGGCGAACCTCGAAGCCGCGAAGGAACGCCAACTGGCCTGCGGAACCGACACGTTCATGGCCACCGGCCGCCTCGGCCACGACGAGCAGGTCCCGCCCGCACCCCGCGGACGCATCCCCAAAGACGCAACCTTGAAGGAGCGCATGGCCCGCAAGCTGCGGACCAAGCCCGGCCGGGCCGCCTACCGCCGCCGCAAGGCCATCGTCGAACCCGTCTTCGGCCAGATCGTGACCTGCCAGAACGGCCGCCAGCTACTCCTGCGCGGCGAGGACAGTGCCCGCAGCGAGTGGCAGCTGCTGGCCGCCTGCCACAATTTCCGCAAGATCTTCCGACACGCCGGATCGGCCGGTCTCACCACGGCGATCGCCTGACCGGCCCGGCCGTCAGCCCCTGTCCAGTCGATTCCCGAACCGGAAGGACCAGCCACCGCCGCCGCGGGACACCGGCCGGGCGACCGCGAGCGATCGCAGCTATCAAGACCACCCGGTCAGTTGCCCGTTACTGAGACACGCTCCTAGCAGTCGCGTGAACGGCCCCCTCTGGCCGTGCTAGGTAGAATCTAAGTGCATTCCAGGAGGAGAGAGAGGGGGGCCCGTGGTGGCGAGGAAGAAGCCGTTCCTGGCCGGCAGGCAGGAGTTCGCCGCCCTGTACGGAGTGAAGGGGCCGCAGGTCACGGCGTGGCTGGGGCGAGGCGTGCTGGGTTACGAGCATGCGGTGATCGTGTCCGGGTCGCCGTACTGGCTGCTGTCGTTCGTGCGGGGGTACGGGCAGACGCAGCCGCGGCCCAAGGAGCTGGACCAGACGGTCCTGCAGGAGCTGGTGGCCGCGCAGGAGCCCGGTGTGTGGGCGCGCAGCGTGGACGAGGTGCCGCCGCTGTGCGGCCTGCAGGAGGCGACGCAACTGTTCGGCCTGTCAAGCCAGCAGAACTTGTCGGCGGTGGTGCGGCAGGGCCGGTTCGCGCCGCCGGACTACCAGCTGTCGGGGTCGCCGCTGTGGCTGCTGGACACTCTCATCGAGGCCGCCCCCGACATCCGGGCGAAGTCCCGCACTGTGCTGTGGGCGATCGTGCCGCAGGTCGAGGCGGCGCTGCGACAGGGCCGCTACACCGGACCCGGCTCTGTGATAGTCCCCCGTGGGCCCGCCGCCGCGAAGGCCGTCTGACCTGCGGAAAGTCACTCGACACAAACCCCCATTGGGCTAGAATAAGAGCAGCGGCGCCGGACGGCGCCGCTGCTCTTGCCTTTGGGAGGAACGATGTGCCCCGTCGCAGTTACCGCCCGGTCGCCGACCGCCGGGCGCGGGTTCCGGTGCAGCGCGCTGGTTGATCGCGTCAGACCCTTCATGAAAGATGTGCCACACCATTCGACTGGAGTAGCACTCGCGGGGGTCTTGTGCCCGTTTACCAGCAGCAACTGCCCGGCCTGGACGACATCCAGACCGTCCAGCAGCCCGCCATCGAACCCGGTCGGTCCATCCAGCAGCGGTTCGAGGCATTCCACGCCCTCAACCCGTGGGTGCTGCGGCACCTGGAGGCACTGACCGAGAACTGCGTCGACAAGGGCTTCCGCCGCGTCGGCATCGGGATGCTCTTCGAGCTCCTGCGCTGGCGCTACGGACAGGCCACCCAAGGCGACGCCTTCCGCCTCAACAACAACTTCCGCAGCCGGTACGTGCGGTTCCTGATCGAACGCCACCCCGAGTGGGCGCACCTGTTCGAGACCAGGGCCCTGCGCGCCGCATGAGACCAACGACCTCTTGGAGCAGCCCAGATGGGCATCAAGCTGAAGACCCGCAGGCCGACCGGCATCGTGCCGTGGCCGCTCATCCTCCTGGAAGGTGAGGAGGGTGCCGGAAAGACGTACTCCGCCGCCGAGTTCTCCGCCTCGCAGCGCATCGGCCAGATGTACTGGGTCGACCTGGCGGAGGGCAGCGCCGACGAGTACTCGGCGATCCCCGGCGCCGACTACGAGATCATCGACCACGACGGCACCTACCGCGACATCCTGGAGCAGATCCGGGCCGTGCACGACGAAGCCCGCCGGGCCGCGGCCGCCGGCGAGCCGCCCGTGGTCCTGTCCGTCGACTCGGGCACCGCGCTGTGGCGGATGCTCAAGACCTGGACCCACGAGCGGGCACGGCGCGGGAACCGCAACGCGAAGGCCCTGCAGGAGGACCCGGACGCCGCGATCGACGTCGGCATGAACCTGTGGAACGACGCCACCGAGCGGTGGCTTGACGTCATCCACCTGCTGCAGACGTTCCCCGGCATCGCCATCATCACCGCCCGCGGCAAGCAGATCACCGCCATCGACGACAACGGCAAGCCCATCCAGGACCGCGGCCGCGTCCTGAAGGAGTGGAAGGTCCAGGCGCAGAAGGACCTGGCGTTCGACGCCTCCGTGTGGGTGCGGATGTGCCGGGGACGGGCACCGCAGGTCATCAAGGCCCGCTCGCTGCAGCTGCGCGTCGAGGACGGCAAGCCGCTGCCCCTGCCGGACTTCACCATCGAGGACCTGGTCTTCAACCGGCTCGGCTGCTCGGTGGAGTCGCAGCCCCGCCAGATGCCCGCCCTGGTCGGCGACCGGGTGCAGGCGTGGCTGGACGAGAACAACGTGGCGGAGCTGCGCGACGTCGAGCGGCTGCGCGAGCTGTGGTGGGAGGCCGCCGGGGACGACACGGGCCTGACCCGCGCCGAGGTCGTCTCGATCCGCGCCGCGATCGAGCGGAAGGTCACCGAGCTCGAGAACCCGCCCACGGACATGGGCCAGGGCCCGGTCAGCGACGCCGACCGGCTGCGGGCCGCCGTCGAGCGCCTCGCCGAGGACGGCGACAAGGAGCCCGAGGACGAGCCCGACCCGGACCGCCGCCCCGTCCGCAAGGCCCCCGCCAAGCGCACGGCCGCCAAGCGCACCCCCGCCGCCAAGCGCACGGCCGCCAAGCCTGCCGCCGCCCGGAGCTGACCTGCCTCCGAGGGCCGGGCCCCCTACGGCCCGGCCCGCTCCACGACCTTTGGAGTACCTGATGACCGCTCAGCCTGTGGAATCCACAGCAGCATCCACACCGTCCCTGTGGACGGCCGCGCACGATGTCGACGCCAGACGGCCGCGTTCCCTGCAGCGGCAGCTCGGCGCCTCGGACACGGTGTGCGAGCGCCGCGCCGCCTACATCGTGGCCGGGACCGCCCCGACCGACGAGAGTGAAAAGCGCGCCGCGATCCTCGGCACCTACATCCACGAAGGCCTGCTGGGTGCCGCGCGCAGCGAGTACCGCTGGCTGGTGGAGCGCGCCGTCGCCGACGACACGATCAAAGGCCACATCGACGCCGTGCAGCTCGATGCGGCGACCGCCGCCCGCGTCCCCGCCCGCCACCGCCCCAACGTGCCCGCCCAGCACGGAGTGACGGTGGAGGACGTCAAGACGAAGTCGACGTTCCTGTGGGACAAGGTGCGCCGCTACGGGCCCACCGAGGCCGAGCTGCGCCAGGTGTACCTGTACGCCGACCTGCTATGCACGACCGGCTTCGAGGACGTGCGCGGCCAGCGGTACCTGGCCAAGCTCGGCCCGCTGGAGGTGGCCCGGATCCGATTCCGCTTCGTCAACCGCGACAACGGCGAAGAGCACGTCGAGGAGTTCGCGTTCGACCCGATGGAGGCCACCCGCGCCCGCTGGTGGGTGCAGCGCGTGCGGGAGCTGAACTCCCCGGAGGAGGGGCGCCGCGACTTCGACGGGCCGGGTGTGGACGCCATATGCGACCACTGCCCGTTCATGACGGCCTGCTGGGGCATGCCCAAGCAGCCCGGCACCCCCGTGCAGACCGTACTCATCCACAACGACGCCGACCGGGCCCAGGCTCTCGCCGACTACGTGCGCGGACACGAGCTGGAGACCGAGGGCAAGAAGATCAAGAAACTCGCCCGCGCGAAGATCGACACCTCCCCGGCAGGCGCGTACGGCGCCAACGAGCTGTGGTGGGGCGGCGGCAACCCCAAGTGGGACATCGACGTCGAGGCCATGGTCGACGTGCACGACGAGGCGGGCATCCCGGTGCCGATGGTGCCCGACGAGAAACGCATGGTCGACAACTTGAAGGCCGCGGGCCTGGCCGTCCCTGAGAAGCGGTCGGCCGAGACCACGCCCAAGACCATCATCGTGCGGCCCTTCAAGGCCTGATCGGGCGGCCGCCGCCTGCCCCCGGCCGGGGGCAGGCGGCGGCCTGCCCGTGGAGGGAACTTCCGTTGTCCATTCACCTGATGGTCGTCGCCGCGTACCTGCCCGAGGATGTGGTGACCCAGTCTCAGAAGCTGGCCATGATGAAGATCTGCGACTCGGCCGACGACGAGACGCGCCTGTCCAAGCCAGGCCTGCGCAGGCTGCGCGCGTGGGTCGGCGTGGGCGAGAAGCGGTGCATGACCATCGTGACCGATCTGGTTGCCAAGGGCCTCATAGAGCGCGTGGAGACCGGCAAGTCGGGCCGTAGGGCGGTGTATCGGGTCTTCCCGATGGGTGTGCCGCCGATCCCGTCCAACGACGACCTGGAGGCCCGCTTCAAGGAGGCTGACGCCGCGCCGAAGAACCCGCGGCTGGCCCGCCCGGGCGTTACTCGGGCAGCTCCGTCTAAGCCCGCGATGACGCACCAAGACCTCGACGCCCGCGCGCTGGCCGCCGGCGAGGGCGTGGAGCGGGCAGGGTTCCCCCGGGGGAACCCTGAGGAGAGCGGCGTGAGGGTTCCCCCGGGGGAACCCTCAGGGTTTCCTGAGGGGAACCCACTGGGTTCCCCCGGGGGAACCCCTTCTTTTCCTTCTTCTTCCTCTGTCCTTCCTTCCCCCCTTACCCCCGCGACTGACGCCGCAGGGGAGCCCGCTGGCTGCGCCAGACACCGCGTCCCGGCTGCGAGTTGCCGTGCCTGCGGCACCAGCCCGCGTGCCGCTCGCGCGGCCAGCGAGCGGGACAGGGGGGAAGCGGAGCGGCAGGCCCAGCAGGACTGGCTGCGCGGCTACCAGGCAGAGCTCGACCAGGCGCGGCGGGTTGCGCAGGAGCGGCCTGAGGATGTGGAGGCAGCCCGGCTGCTGGCGCGTCAGATGGCCCGCCAGGGACGGGAGAAGGCCCGCTACTGCGAGTCCCCCGAAAAAAATTCTTGACCCCCTTTTGTGTGCAGGTAAAATAAGAGGAGCAGGGGAGGGGGGAGTGGCCCCCATCCCGCGAGCTGAAAGGCGAGCAGCATGACGGAGCCGATGATCATCGCGCAGGACGTCACGGAGGCGGTCGCCGCCGTCCTTACCGGTCTGGCCCGCGCCTACGCGGACAGCCCCCTCCAGGTGGGGGAGGGCCTGTTGGAGCTGGGGAACGCCGACCGGTCCGTGCGGGACTACCCCGAGCAGGCGGGGGCGGTGGCCGCCCGCGACCACGCCGTGACGAAGCTGCTGGAGCTCGCGCGCCTGCCCAGGGTCCACCGCTTCGACGGCACGACCGCCGGGGCGTACGACGCCACCCAGTGCCGCGACGACATTCGCGACGGTGACGTCCTAGTCGTCAAGGCTGAGGGCGTCGTCGGATTCCTCGCCGCCGCGTGGCCGGTCGCTATCACCGAGGCGCGCGGCGAGTTCCACGGCCTGAAGGTCCCCGCCCGCGAGTATGAGGACGGCCGCTACGCGGCCAGCGCCGAGCGCGCCGAGCAGATCGCCGACGAGCTCGGCTTCCCCCTGGCAGCCAAGCCCGCTCACGCGGCCTGACCCCCCCGGTACGGGCGGCGGGCACCCCTCGCCGCCCCGTTCCAAAATGTGCCACAACTCTGTACCGTACGACCCACCTCTTGGAGATCACGTTGAAACTCGCACCCCTTCCTGATCACGGCCGCGTCGGCCGCCCCGAGTGGCAGGCCCTGTGGATGCAGTACGAGGCGGTCACCACGCCGCTCCGCGCGGCCGGACTCGTCTGCGACATCGAGGGCGACGGCCAGACCGTCATCTACGCTGCCCTGCCCGACGGCACGCACCTGGTCATCGCCGACCACGATGCGCTGCCCGACCGCCTGGAGCAGGTCACCGGCTGGTACGTGAGACGCGGCCACCACGACAACCCGAACTACGACGCCCTCGTCTTCGACTCGACCGAGGGCGGCGAGCACGAAAAGCACGGCGCCGACATCGTCACGATGCTCGCCGCGATCGCCCTGTACCTGAAGTCCCTGACCGACGCGGACACCCAGTCGGCCGGGACCAAGCTCGGCGAGCTGCTGCTGGCGACCGCGCAGCGGTTCGCCGTCAGCTTCGTCGGCGTCGACTCCCAGCACGCCGGCCGCAGCCAGGTCATCACCGGCCCCTTCGACAGCCATGCGGAAGCGGTCAAGGAGTACGGCTGGCAGACCCACCTCCTCAAGGAGGGCGGCTGGCAGATGGTCCACGAACAGGGCGGCACCGACTGGCCCCTGACGGTCTGGCAGCGCCGCGACGTGCTGCAGGTCGTCTTCGTCAGCCGCCAGCCCCTCCTCTGACCCCCACCCGATAAGGCCCGGCCCCGCACCGCGGGGCCGGGCGCTCGACCTCTTGGAGAACACCTTGTTGGCCACTCTTCCCCGCAGCCTTGAGCTGACGTTCAACGACCTGCTCGCCGGGGCCGGCGGATCCTCCTCCGGCCTGGTGGAGGCCGGTTGGCGCGGCAAGCTCGCCATGAACCACTGGCAGACCGCGATGGACTCCCACGCTGCCAACCACCCCACCATCGAGCACCTGACCGCCGACGTCACCGGCTACCCGATGCGGTTCCTGCCGCGAGCCCTGCTGCTGTGGGCGTCGATCATCTGCACCGAGGTCAGCCCGGCCGGCGGCCGCGTTCACCCGACCGATCAGCTCGACCTGTTCGAGGTCCTCGACCAGCTCGGCGACGACGACGATGCCGAGTCGTGGAAGGCCCTGACACCGGAGGCGTTCGAACGCACCCGGGCGACCGCCTGGTGCGTGGTGCGGGCCTGCGAGGCCAAGCGGTTCCCGTACGTGGTGATCGAGAACGTCGTCGAATTCGCCCTGTTCTGGGTCCTCTTCAAGACCTGGGTGAAGGCGATGACGGAGCTCGGCTACGAGCGGCCGCAGATCCTGTGCGTCACCTCCGCGCATATCGGCGACGACGACAACCTGCGTGCCCCGCAGTGGCGGGACCGCATCTACATCTGCTTCCGCCTCAAGGGCATGCCCAAGCCGGACTTGGAGCCCCGCCCGCAGGCGTTCTGCTTCGAGTGCGGCAAGGACGTCCGCGCGAAGAAGGCGTGGTTCGACCCCAGGGTCCGCATCGGCAAGTATCTGCGCGACTACAACTACCGCTGCCCTAGTAGGCGCTGCCGCAACGCCGTCGTCGAGCCGTACGTGCGTCCGGCTGCCTCCGTCATCAACTGGGATGACCTGGGCCAGCGCATCGGCGACCGCAAGAAGCCGCTGGCGGACACCACCATGGAGCGCATCCGCGCGGGCCTGGTCAAGTTCCCCCACACCCCGTACTCGGTCACCCTCAACCACGGCAAGGACGGCACTGACCGGGCCTATGCGGTGGCCGAGCGGCCGTTTTCCACCCGCACCATCAAGCAGGGCGACGCGCTGCTCGTGCCGACCGGCGGGAGCTGGAACACCGCCTGCAGCGACGTCGCCGACCCGATGCGCACCCGGATGACCCGCGAGAGCGAGGCCCTGGTCACCGTCGACCCCGGGCCGTTCGTGATCACCTACCGGCAGAACGCCAACCCGGCGCTGGCCACCGAGCCGGTCACCGCCGTCACCGCTCAGGGCAACCATCACGGCCTAGTCGTCCCTGGCGGACCGGTCCCGGCCGAGCTGCGCAACACGCTGGTCATCCCCTACCGCAAGGCCGCCGTCAAGACAGCCGCCGAGCCCGTTCACACCCTGTCCACCCACGACTCGGCGGCGCTCCTTCGCTCCGCGCCGGCGGTGGAGGACTGCTACTTCCGGATGCTCAAGCCCCGCGAGCAGCTGGAAGCCCAGCGGTTCCCTCGGTTCCCCCGCCGGTACATCGTCCTCGGCACCCAGGCCGAGCAGACGATGCAGGCCGGGAACGCGGTGTCGGTCAACGTCGCCCGGCACATCGGCGAGTGCATCAAGGCGGTCCTGTGACTGGCGGGTGGGCCCTTCACGCGCCCTGTCGCGGCCGGGACGGCTTCACCGTCACCGAGGACGACTGGAACACCGGAGCCGACCTCAAGCGCCTGCTCGGGTACCAGCTCGCCACGTGCGGGCCGTGCCCGTTCCGCGCCGTGTGCATCGCCACCGTCAAACCGGCCCAGGCCAAGTTCGACGGCATCGCCGGCGGACGCCTGTGGTGCAACGGCGAAGTCATCGCCTCCCTCGACGACGTCAGCGAGGAGGAGCTGGCCGAGCCGAAGCTGCGCGCCTCCTGCGGCACCGAGGCCGGAGCCAAGGACCACACCCGCCATGGCGAACGCCCCTGCCTGTCCTGCCGCCAGGCCGCGCGCGAGATGACCGCGCGCCGCAAGGCCGAGAAGGCCAAGGAGCCCAAGCAGCTTCAGCTCGACTTCGCCACCACCTGACCGACCCGCCCGCCCCCAGTCCGGGGGCGGGCCCTTCCCCGCCCTTGGAGAGACCATGCCCCACCCCACCACCCCGCGCCCGCTGCGCCAGGCCCTGCAGCCGATGATCGCCGGTGTCGTCCTGGCCAGCGCCCACCCCGGCCTGGCCGCCGACAGCATCGAGGTCGACCACCTCGGCGTCGCCACCGGCGACGACCCGCTCGGCCTGCGCGTGTTCCTGTACCACCCCGGCGACGGCCTGTTCGAGCAGTGGGCGAAGGCCATCGGCGCCACCGAGTTCGGCGCCCCCCGGACCACCAGCCGCCCCGGCGAGCTGTCCCACACCATGACCGACCGTATCGGCGCGGCCCCCGTCGAAGTCAACTGCGTGAGCCTGCGCGGCGAATGGGTGTGGCGCACCGGCACCGGCAGCGGCGTCCACAAGCGGGACCGCGGCAAAGACGGGGCGGTGGCCGCCTGCGGCGGCCTGATCGTCGGCGTCGCCGACTCCGCCCACTGGGAGACGCCCGCCCTCCGCTGCCCCGGCTGCAGGAGCGTCGATACCGCCCCGGTGGGCGTGCGGTGATCCGCACCAAGGGCCGCGCCTGTACCGGCAAGCGCCGCCACGACACCCGCGAAGAGGCCGAGGACCACCGCGGCCGGCTGATCGCCAAAGGCGGCGTGCGCCTGACCACCTACCTGTGCCGCAACCGCGCCTGCGGCGGCTGGCACGTCGGCCACCTGCCCAAACCCCGCACCTGACCGACAACACCTCTTGGAGACATTCGTGAACCACATCACCGCCCTCGCCGCCCGCCTGGGAGAACGCGCCGCCGGATCGTGGCAGGAAGAAGCCGCCGTGTGGCTGCTGGCCTCGCAAGGCCACTGGCTGCCCGAGCTGGAGCGCACCCGACTGATCCACAACGACGGCGACGGCCAGTCCCGCATCGCCTGGCGGCTGGTGGCCTCCGCATGCCTGTCCGCCGGCGACGGCCAGCTGATCGGAACCCTGTCGGAGTGGCAGGTCCTGCGCCTGGCCTGCGTCCTGACCGGACGTCACGCCCTGTCCCTGGCCAACCTCGACTCGCTGGACGAGGCGAACAGACGCCTCGCCCTGCACGCGGTGGCGTGGGCGTCCGGCGGCCGCGCATGGGTCGCGAGCCTCGGCCTGCTCCCGCCCGAGCACGACGCGGACGCTCCCTCGGCCCGCGTGTGCTGCGAGGCCCACACCGGCGCGCACGTCACGACCGCCGAATGCCGACACCCGCACTACGCCGGTGTCGGCGGGCCCGAGCCGCAGGTCGGACACCCCTACCGCGTCACCGACTGACCGTTCCCCGATCCGGGCCGCGCCCGCGGTGACCATCCCCGCGGGCGCGGCCCCCACCACCCACCCCCTTCTTCAAGGAGCAGATCCATCGTGGACACCCCCCGTCGCGCCCAGCTGGTCATGGACGTCCTGCAGCACGCCGTCAACGGCGACCACGACCGGACGGTGCAGGTGATGGGCGAGATAGCCGCAGCCAGCACCGGTGAGCAGATGTACGGCGTGTGCTGCGCGTTCGCCGAGGCCGCACGCCAGACCCTCGTCCGCTTGTACGGGCACCCCAGCCCGGAGGGCCTGTGGGCGCTGGCCGCACCCGACCCGGCCGACGGCCCCCAGCACCCGGCGCACGCCTTCTCCCTGCGGTTCATCACTGCCTACGCCAACGGCGACATGCCGACCTGCCAGGCCCTGTACCTCGCGGCGGCCAGCGCCAGCGCCGACGACTTCGAGCACTCCGTAGTCGCGCTGGTCGGCGATGTCGCCCACCTGGCGTGCGTCGCCCTGCAGGAGCTGGCCGCCGACAGCGAGAAGCCCGCCCAGCACCCGCACTAACCCCCGAAGACCGGGCCGCGCCTGCGGTGACCACCCCTTGCGGGCGCGGCCCCACCAGCCCCGGAAGGAACACACCCCGTGCACCTGCAGACAGCCCTCGTCCTGGAGCCCGCCGCCGTGGCGGTGCCGACCGCGGGGCCCCCGCTGGTGATCGGCGTGGACTCGTCGCTGACGTGCACGGGCATCGCCGGTGACGGCTGGGCCGACGCGCTGCGCTGCAAGGGCAAGGGGCACCACCGGCTGCGGTGGCTGCGCGAGGAGGTCCGCGAGCGCACCCGCCTCGCGGACCTGGTGGTGATCGAAGGAGCGGCGTACGGGCGGGGCGGGCAGGCCGGGCATCACGAGCTGGCGGGCCTGTGGTGGATCCTCACCCAGGACCTGTGGGAGCGGCAGATTCCGTATGCGGTGGTCAACCCGCACTCGCGCACCATCTACGCCACGGGCAGCGCCAACCCGGCCAAGGACCACCCGAAGGAGAAGCGGGCCCGCATCGCCAAGGGCATGGTGCGCGACGCGGTCGCCGAGCGGTACGGCCTGGAGTGCGACGGGCCGGGCCGCTACGACAAGGCGGACGCGTTCATCCTCGCCGCGATGGGCCTGCACTGGGCGGGCTGGCCGCTGACGGTGGTGCCGGACTCGCACCGCCGGGCCCTTGACGCGGTGCCCTGGCCGGAGCGTAACCCTCGTCTGCAAGCCCCCGACCTGGGCAAACGTGGAGATTTTTCTTGCCCCACCCAAGAAAGGCAGATAGAATAAGAGGACAAGGCGGGGAAAGCCCCCCCCGGTCCATCGTCAAGGAGGCGTGCCATGGAGAGCGGGAACGGGAGTGAGGCCCGCGCTGGCGACGCCGAGTTCGAGGACTCGGCGTTCGGCAAGTGGCTGGCCGTCAGGGCCGCCGACGGAATCCGGGGTGCGTCCGGCTGCTAGTGCAGCGAGCGGTCCGGCCACCGGGCCCCCGATGTGTGCCACAACTTTCGACCGGTCCCGCAATGCTGGACGCCCTCGATCGACGACCTCTTGGAGAAGCCCGTGAATGCTCTGCTGAACCAGTTCGCCGCCTGTCTCGGCGAAGACGAAGACAGCGTCATCGCCACCATCGGCGACAGCCTCTACGTCCGCTACGCCAACGACCTGGCCGTCCTGAAGATCACCTGCCAGTGGCAGGAGGTTGGCGAGGCCAAGGTCACGTTCCAGCACATCCACCCCGACCACGGCCCGATCGACACGGCGAGCTTCACCCAGACCAGAACCCAGAAGTTCTCGGCTGCCCTGGAGCGACTGGAGGCGTACCGGAACATCTGGTTCGCGTGACCCCGCTTCACCGGCCGCCCACCCGCCCAGGTGGGCGGCCGGTGCTGTTCCCGCACGACCACGGCCTCTTGGAGGAAGCCATGAGCAGCACCCCTCGCACCGACCATCTCGCCGCCCCGTACACCCTCACCACCGGCCAGGTGGTCGAACGTCTCGCCGACGTCCTCGAGGGCCCGCACCTGCAGGCCCTGCTCGCCGAGCGTTTCGGCCTCACCGTCGACGCCGCTGGCCAGGCCGCGATCACCGTCGACCAGGTCCTGACCGCCACCTGGCGGGCGGCGGGCTACGGCCAGGCCTTGCACGCGTGGATCGCCTGCATGCCCGAGGTGCTCCTGAAGTGCCTCGTGGAGATGGCCGCCCGCGCCGAGCGGGATGAGTTCTCTACCGGCTTCGCGATGCACATCGGCCGCCAACTGTTCACCGAACTTGCGCTGCAGTTCCGCCCGTTCTGACTCGCCCCGGGGGCCGCCACCGCGGCGGCCCCCACCCCCCACCCGACTGGGAGAAGCCATGAGCAAGACCATTCGCGGCGTCCGCCTCGACCCCGACGGCACCCTCACCGACATACAGCTGCCTGCCGCCACCGGCCTGGTGGAGGCGCTGCGCAAGCAGGTCGACGGCTGGGTCGAGATCGCCCACTACGCCCGCCCCGAGGGCAACCGCCGCCTGGCGGTGGCCGTCGACGCCGACGGTGCGCTCACCAAGCCGGAGAACCTGTACGCGACCTCGCTGGTCAATGCCCTCTACCTCACGCAGCTGCCGTACCCCCTGTACGGGCCAGTCGTCCTGCTGGGCGCCCTGGACGACTCCCGTCACCACACCGACATGCCCGAGCCGCTGCACGAGGTCCTGCCGCAGGTCATGGACGCCCTCAAGTCCCGCTACACCCCTTCCGTCTGACCGTCCGCCCACGGCCGTGCCCCACCGCGCGCCCGCCCCCCCCGCATCAGAAAGGACCACCGTGAACACCGAAGCCCTGTACGTCGAGCCAGGCGGCCACATCGAGGACTTCCCCCTGGCCGACGACGCCGATCGCCAGCACAGGGCGATCGCCGCCGAACTCGACGGCCCGGCCAGCGCCTGGCGGCTCGGCCGCCACCTGACCGTCCACGCCAACCCCAACGCACACCAGCGCCCCCGCAACCAGGTCGCGCTCAGCACCTGGCACGACCTCGCCGGCGGGCCCGGCCCGGACCTGCGCGGCCCCGTCATCGTCACCGGGGCGCCGGATGGCGACGGCCTGCTGCAGCCACTCCCGGCCGCGAGCGCCGAACTGGTCGCACACTGGGCGAGCCTGCAACGCGCGGCGAGCGTCGTCGACGGCGGCCCCGCGGTGTCCGCCGCCCAGGACATCGGCACCCGCGACCTGCAGTGCGACACGTACGCCGTACGCCGCGACAACGCCAGCGGCCGGTGGGCGTTCGTCGTCCTCGACGGCATCGGCGACGAGGCGGACGTGCAGGCCCACGTCCGCCGGTGGGCGCCCGCGCTGGCCCGCGAAGCCGCCCTCTCGGGCGACCCGGCCGACGCGATCGCCCAGATCCGCGCCCAGATCCTCGCCCGATCAGGGGCGCGGCGCTGGCACCCCATGGATCCGGGCGCGGTCGCAGTCGTCGCCGTCTACCACCACGGCGACCCCGCGCTGCGGCTGGCCTGGTCCGGCGACGCCCGCGCCTACCGGCTCTCCCACATCGCAGGTCTCCACCAGCTGACGAAGGACCACAACTACGCGCAGGAACTGCTGGACGCCGGCCGCACCCCCAAGGAGTGGGACCACAACTCGGTGACCGCCAACCTGGAAGAGGGCGAGGTCGGCAGCGCGCAGGTCGACGTGGACCTGGTCGCGCAGCTCATCCTCTGCTCCGACGGGGTGTACCACCCGCTGGAGACCCACGAGCCGGGCCTGCTGGAGGCAGCCGCCGAGCTCGCGCTGGACGCGAAGGACACCGCGGGGTCGCTGGTGGCCGAGGCCCTGGCCGTGGGCCGTTGCCACGACGAGAGCCGCGACAACGCGACCGCGCTCGTGGTCACCTTCCCCCGCCCCACCGCCTGCTGACACCCCCGGGCCGGGCGGCAGGACACCCCACCGCCCGGCTCCAACATGTGCCACAACTCTGGTTTGACCGCCGATCTCTTGGAGTCCCGCATGTCCACCCTCGACCCGCCCAACAGCCGCTGGCTCGTCGTCTTCAATGACGAGCCGTACGCGATGCGCATCGTGGCCGTCGAGCCCGCCAACGGCGACGCCTTCGACGAGCAGCGCAGCGACCCGTACGTCAGCTGCCTGTCCGCGTACGAGGTGGAAGCCGCCTCCAGCGAGGAGGCCCGGCGCACCGCCCGGCAGCTGCACGACGTCGACCGCATCCGCAGCGTCCGCGCCCGCCGCCGCGCCTGCCGTGCCCAGCGCCGCCCCGCCCCGCACGGCCGCCAGGTCTTCGCAGTTGCCGGGCAGTCCCTCGCCCGCGCAGCGCAGGACCTGGACCTGCCCCGCCGGTCCGTCCGCTACGCCGACGCCATCGCCACGGCCGCGCTGCGCGCCGGATTCCAGCACCGGGCCTCGCGGCAGAGCGAGCTGACGTTCGAGCAGTACGCCGACCAGATCCCGGCCACCGCCGCGGCGACCCTCTACCGGTACGCCGCGCTGGCGGTCGCAGGGAGAACCCAGGAGGCCGTGGCGACGCTCGTCAACGCGCTCGCCACCGCCACCTCCGACCTCTGACCCCCGCCCCCACCACCGGGCCGGGCCCCGCACCCGCGGGACCCGGCCCCTTCCCCGCCGAAAGGAAACCCGTGATCGACACCCGGGTCTGGATCGACCACACGTTCGGCCCCTTCGAAGCCAAGTACGACCCCACCAACGATTGGAACCGCTGGCTCCGCCCGTACTTCACCCTCGACAGCGTCCGCAAGATCGCCGCCCGCACGCAGGACGTGGCTGAGGAGTGCGGCTACGACAGCGTCGACACCGTCCACGTCATTGACGGCGGCACCGACCAGGGAGAGCCCCGCGTCGTCGTCCTCCTCGTCCGCTGGCAGCACTTCGACGCAGGCGCCGAGTCGGCCACGTCGATCATCCAGCCCGACGCCGAGGGCCTGTATGGCATCGGCGGTGGCGAGTGGACCTGGCAGGAGGCCCCCGACGCCCCGGCCGCGCCAGACACCTTCCACGGCGACGGAAGGGAACCCGCCGTGAACGGCACCGACCGGCAGTGGCTCGCCGACGCCGAAGGCGCCTACGCCCGCCGCCAGGAAGCCTCCGTTGCCCACAAGACCCTGGCCGCCGTCGACCAGGCCCACCGCATCAACCGCGCTCTCGACGGGCTCGGCATCACCCCGGTAGTGACCGCCGTCGTTCCGGCCGGCCGCAAGACCCTCACCCCGGCCCTGCTCGTGGAGGCAGACCCCGAAGAGGAGCTGTACTCGGTCTACGCCGACTGGGACGAGACCGAAGGCAGGGTCCGCCTCGCCCTCGGCCACTACTGGGGCGACCGCGAGTACTTCGGCCAGCGCCCCGGCCGCCTGCTGACCGCCGTGGACGACGTGGTGGAAGCCCGCCGCGAAGGCCCGACCCCAGAGCCCGAACCCAAGTCCAGCGGGCCGAGCACGGGGGATCTGCGGAAGATCGCCGAGGACGCCGCCAGGAACATCCCCAGCGACGTCACGTCCCACGACGCCGGCGAGATCACCCAGCTGCTCAGCGGCCTGGCCGCCGCCGTCCTCTGCCTCGCCGACACCGTGACCCGCGCGAGCGACCGCCCCTGACCCCACACCAACCCGCCTGTAGCGCCCCGCCGCCCCGGCCGAACCCGGCCCGGGTGGCGGGGCGCCGCCATACCCACACCTCAAGGAGCAACCGATGGACCAGCTGGACCTGTTCGCCGAGGAGATCCCGAAGACCTTCACCGCCCGCCGCACCCCGCCCCGCCCGGCGCCCGCGCCTCGCCCGGCGCCCGCGCCCGAACCCCGCCCGGTCGTGGCGGCCGACGATGAGCCCGACAGCCTGTTCGCCGACCCACGCCCCGAGCTGCCGTCCGTGCAGACCTCCATCCCCGCGCCGCGCCGCATAGCGCCGCTGCTGATCGGCAACCCGCGCGACGCCGGGCAGCGCCTCGGCGAGGCCGTCGCCGACACCTGGCACGCCTCCAACTGGGGCGGCTACCGCATCGACATCCCCGTCAGCATCATCGGCGGCCTGGCCCTGTTCCCCATCAAGGGCCACACCGAGGACGTCACCCGCATCATCAGCAACTCGACCGACTGGGAGCTCCTGCAGGGCTACCGCGAGATCTATGCGCACGCCTGGGCCCACCGGCCCGACCTGGGCGCTCGCATGGCCCCGCTGATGGGCTGGCTCACCGAGGACGGCGTGGAGGAGAAGGCCTACGCGGTGCGCCGGGTGACCGAGACGGCGCTGCGCTACGGCATCCTGCAGCTGACCGGGGACCCCGACCCCTACAACCGTTCCGACACCGACGTGATGTCGTGGACGATCACCTCGCTCCGCTCGCACGGCGCCAAGCAGGGCCTCGGCGAGTACCACACGCCGCCGGAGCTCTGCGACCTGATGGCCAGGATGCTCCTCGGCGACGAGCTGCCCGAGAAGGGTTGGCGGTTCCACGAGCCCGCTGGCGGCACGGGCGGCATGTTCCGCGCCGCCGCCCAGCATCTGCGCGAACTGCAGGCGGACCCCGCCGACTACGCGTGGGCATTGAACGAACTCGAACCGCTCGCGGCGGCCGGCGCGGCCGTCAACGCGATCGTGTGGGGCCTGGGCCCCAACGTCGTCATCGCCTGCGGCGACACCCTCGCCGACGGCGGCCTGTCGGACCGGACCGCGCGAGAGCGCAAGCACCTGTTCGAGGAGCGGGACCAGATCCTCGGCTACATCGCGGCGGTCGACGCGGCCCAGGAAGCGTTCGCGCTCGTCGACCGGCTGACCGGCGCACAGGCCGTCTGACCTGGGGTTATCCCGGAAGAATTCTTGCCCCAAACCCTCTTGACACATAAAATAAGAGGATGAGGGGGATCGGCCCTCCCCTCCTGACCTACCGGCCCCGCCCACCAGGGCGGGGCCTTCGCACAGCACCACCCGACCCCTTGGAGACCCCCATGCAGCTCTCAGCCCCGACCCTCGACCTCCGGTTCGACCTCCCGGACCTCGAAGCCGCCGCCCGCAAGTGGGCAGACCGCACCCGCCAGCTCGCCATCCACTCGACGTGCGACGAACAGGATGCAGCCCTCAGAGTCGTCGCCTTCCAGCTCAACACCGCCCGTCGCCTCCTCGGCCGCGGCGACGCCGACAAGGCCCGCGACGCCCTCAGCATCGCCAGCAACTACGCCTGCAGCGAGGAAGCCAACACCCCCCAGCTCGCCGGCGTGACCCAGCTCGTCCAGGCCACCCGCACCCTCCTGGACAGCCTCCCGGCCTGACCCCCAGCAGCCCCGCCCCACCCGGCCGGGGCCCCAACCAGCACCAACCGACCTCTTGGAGAACCCAGTGCAGCTCGCACCCTCAGCCCTCCATGCCACCGCCGAAACCCTCGGCGGCTACCTCGGCTGGACGCTCAACGAACTCATCATCGACGACATCGTCAGCCTCGACGGCCCCCGCGACTGTCAGATCGGGATGCGCCTCCTCGGTAATGGCAGCAACATCCAGCTGTGGGCCACCGGCGGCACCGAGCCCGCCGACCACGAGCCCATCGAGGGCATCGCCCCCCTGCCGCACGGCGACCGCTGGCACACCTGGGTCCACATCGGCCGCCTCGAAGCCGACAGGGACCCCGCGACCGTCCTCTACAACGCGATCACCGACCGCCTGCTGCCCGCCTTCGACACCAAGCCGCTGTACGTCGGCCACCGGCCGTGGGAAGAGGCCTTCGACAGCGCACTGTCCGAAGTGTTGAACGAGTCTGCCCCTGTCCCCGAGGCAGCGCCCGAGCCGCAGGCCCCGACCGAGCCCGCTCCGGAGCCGCAGGCCCCCGCCGAGCCCGCCGCGAAGGCCATCCCGATGCGGACCCGCCGCACCAAGCCCGCCGCAGCCAAGGCCGACACCCCCGCCGCCGACGCCGAGCCCAAGCCGCGCCCCGCGCGCAAGCGCGCCAGCAAGCCCGCCACCTCCTGACCCCACACCCACGCCGGGCCGCCCACCCCAGTGGTGGGCGGCCCTACCCAAACCCCGAGCAGCAACCAGGAAGGAATACACCGCCCCATGGCCACGAGCTTCTACGACCAGCCCGAGCGGCACCCCCACACTCCCCACGCCGTCGCGTGTGCCGCCCTTGAGTTCCTAGGGGACCAGTGGGGAGCCCTGCCCGGCCCCTGGGGAACGACCGGTCATCTGCACAGCGGCGACCACATCCCGTTCACGGTCGGTGTCTGCGAGGCCGGAGACCTCTACATCCGCAACGACGCCCAGGGCGACAGCCTCCACCTGCCGTTCACCTCCACCGACGACCTCACCGCGATCGGCCAGGCCATCGCCGAGGTCATCGGCGACCTGTACTGACCGCCCCTCCCGGCCCGGCGGCACCCCCGCCAAGCCCGCCACCTCCTGACCCCGCACCCCGCCGGGCCGCCCACCCCACCAGGTGGGCGGCCCGACCCACACCGCGAGGACACCTATGGCCACCGAGCCCAACACCGACTCGGGCAACCCATTGACCTACGACGAAGAACTGCACTCCGCCGCTTATCGACTGCTGACCAGCCTGAACCTGTTCACCAGGGACAGGGAGACGCCGCCCCTATCGGCCCCATCAGTCCAAGGTGTTGTTCCCAGAACCCTTGCATGGTGGAAGGGGTCAAACATGTCCAACACCGATGACGTCGCACCACACCAGCCCAGTTTGGAACGGCCACGGAGGATCGAGCTCCTCTCATTCGTCGTAACCGCCGTCGTGGCTCTGGGCGGCCTGGGGTATTCGGTGTACTCCATCAAGCAGGTGAACAACGAGCTGGGGATCAGCAAGGAAGGGCAGATTACCGACCGGTACACCGCAGCCGTCACGAACCTCGGTGATGACGCCATGGATGTACGGATGGGAGGTCTTTACGCTCTGCAGCGCATCATGGTGGACTCCACTCGCGACCACCCCACCATTGCCAACCTCCTGGCTGCCTACGTTCGTACACACGCCGACAAACCTCTGCCGAAGGGAAAGGAGGTCCCAGCCGACGTCCAAGCCGCGCTCACCGTGCTTGCCACACGCGACTCAAGTCATGACGAAGGCTTCCGGCCCGACCTCCACTCAGCACACCTATTCAGAGCAGACCTGATCGACGCACACCTGACATGGGCAAACCTGGCCGGCGTAGATCTACGCAACGCGAACCTGAGCGACGCGGATCTGCACAGCTCGGACCTGCGGCACGCGGACCTGCGCAACGCGGGCGTGGCCCGCACAGACCTGCATGATTCAGTCCTCAACGACGCGGACCTGACCCAAGCGAGCATGTATAGGGCGAATCTGTCCGACACGGATCTGACCGGCGCGGACCTGCGCGAGGCATTCCTGCTTAGCGCGAGCCTGCGCAACGCGGACCTGCATGACGCGAATCTCCGTAACGCTCACCTGTACGGCGCGGACCTGCATGGCGCGAATCTTCGTGGCGCTGACCTGTATGACGCGGACCTGCATGGCGCTGCACTGACTGGGGTGGAGGGGGTGACCGTGAAGCAGATTGTCTCCGCCCACGTCACCACGACGACGAAGCTCCCCCCAAGCCTCGCCAAAGACCCATCCGTACGAGCTCGGATTGCCGAAGTCGAACGTCTGGGCCTGTGAGCAGTCTCCGACCCCGTCTGCGATCAGTCGCCGTGTAGGACCCGTGTCGTCTGTCCGGTGTTCCTTCTGGGACTGACACGTAACCGCTTGGCGACCGCGGCATTGTCGTGCCCCAGGGCCAATAACTCGGCCGCCGGCACCCGGATGCGCTCACGAAACGCCCGTCGCTCCGAGGTCAGCCCGCCTCCCTGCGGATACCTCATATGACCGGCCTACCGTGGCAACCACCGCTTGTCAGCCACGACATCACGCCAACAAAGTCAGTAAGAGTCCAGTTCATCCGTATTTAGTCCCTTCTTCTCTGCCTGGTATGTGGAGATGGGATTCAGGGAGGCTGAGGCGGTTGCGAGCGTGCATCTCAGGCAGCACGGTCTGGTACGCGTGGGTCGGCATCCGCATCAGCCAGGACAGCTCAACCCACCCGTCCCACCAGATGCTCCAGGCGTGGAATTGCCGGTCGCCGACGATGGAGTCCAGGAACTCCGTGGTCTGCTTCAGGATTCACACCATGACCGGGGACGGTTTCTCGCCGGTCCGCTTCCAGCGGGCAACCCGCGGGGCGGTCCACGCGAGGGCGCGGGGCTTGGTGACCTTGGGCAGGGTGAGGAAGTGGACGTGCGTTCTTGGCGATCAGCTCATCCTTGGCGGCCGCGCTCGGCGTGGAGGAGAGGGTGGCCTTGATGCTGAGCCTCGTGGCTGGGCCGGTGAGCCGCTGCATCTTCTTGCGGACAGCGGTGGTGCCCGTCTCGGGCCTCCTTCCGCCCACGTGCCGCGCAGTCGGACTCGCTCAGACCTCTAGTCCCGTGGGGAGCGCGGAGCGTTGCGCTATGCCTGCGACGCAGCGTCGGCTTTCTCGAGCATCTCCGTGACGTGGGAGCACTGGCCAAGGCGCCGAGAAACGGCCCCAACAGAAAACAGCCCAGGGCGACCGTTGTCGCATGCCGTCAGCGTGACTCCTTGTGGGCACCGTAGGGCCGCTGTGGCTTTGTTCACGAGAACCGACAGCAGATATTCACGAGACCGGAAGGCAGTGGGTGGCGTTGCTGTTCGAACAGCATCTCGGCAGCGCCGTTCGCGGAGTAGGAAGGGCGAAACGGATGACTCGGTCACGGCACCAGGGCGGCCTAGATGACAAATTCCAAGGGATGCCTGCGGAGGGTGCGGGGTGGGCGGCGGCCGAAGCCACGGCGAGACGGTCAGGCGGCGGGCTGCCGGCCCTGGTTGTCGAAGTGGCAGCGGGCGGTCAGGCGTCAGGGTCGACTTCGGGGTGCGTGAACCGCGCGGGCTTGCCCAGCGACCGGGCGTAGGCGATTTCGGCTCGGGTGCTGTCTCCGATGTAGTCGCCGACTACGAGCACCTCATCCGCGAGCCGGATCTTCGCTCGGTGCAGATCGTCGAGTCGAACCTTCAGCGCCTCGGCGTCGGCAGGATCGGACCAAAGTTCGTGCGGCGACTTCATGTCACAGCCCGGTTTGACGACAATCCTTCCGGCTTTGGTCTCCCGCAGATCGGCCTCGTTCATCTCGGTCATGAAGCGGGTGGAGCCGCAGATCACGACGATACGCGGGAGGCTCAACAGCTTCTTCGCGTCGGCGAGCTTCTCCTCGGGGGTGAGCAGTTGCGGGTATGACACTGGTTCCTCCTGGTGGTGTGGTCCAAGGGCGACTCCGACTTCAGGGGAGCCTGTTCAGATCCTGCAGGCGCCCCTCGTCGCCATCATGTCTCTGAGCCCTCCACGGGAGCCGGCCATATGCCGCCGATGAGCCAGGGTCGGGCAACCGGCTCCAACTCGCGGGAGAACTGGTCCCCGCCGCCACCTGCCATCCACTTCGCCCACTGGCGTGTCGCGCCCGCAGCCCAGTCCGCCACCTGGAGCTGCGGGTGGTCCTTGCTGTCCGCGAACTCGATGGCGCCCATGAAGGGGTTCATGAACTCGCCCGGCCGTGCGGGGTCGGGGAGGAAGTGCACGGTGTGCAAGCGGGTGGTGTTGCGGTCGACTACTTTCGATGCGTCGTGCACCAGGCGGAACTTGCCCAGGGTCTGACCGAACGTGGTGGCGAGGCAGTACAAGCTTGGGATCGCCGGATCCAGCTCGTCCCGACGCCCCTGGGATGAGATCTCCGCTGCGGTCTCGTCAGCGACGGGTCGGCCGTATTCCAGGACCTCCACGTACTCGGTGAACTGCTCGCTTTGCACGGAGGCCTTGAGGGCGGCTATGGCCGCGTACAGCTCGTCGGTAGTGGCCTTCTGCCGGACCCAGTTCACGAACGCCTGGAGCATCCGGTCGTAGGCGTCCGCATCCCCCATGACCGGGCCGGCCAGGTGCAGCATGTTCGCCAGGGCGAGGGTCTCCTTCCCCTCATACAGGTTGTAGCCGTCCCGGTGCGCCATGGGTTCCACGATGACGTCGACCATCTTGGTCATCACCATGAATCGCTTGTGGACCAGATACGTCCGCACGCTCCCCTCGGGCAGGCGCGCGAAGGCGTTCATCAGCGCCTTCCGTCCGTCGCTGGAACCCGCCAACGACGTGTACTTCGGCTCGCGCAGATTGCGCGGGAGCTGCCCACGGACCTCGTCGACGATGGAGGCGGCGAGGTCGTCAGGCAGGTGAACTCCGGCCACCGTGAAGACAGGTTGGTGTGGGTCGAGGAGGTTCTGGCCCGAGTTGGCGGACTCGTCGACGTAAACGACGGGGTGCTCCATGGGTGAAGTGGACATGCATGGAGGATGCCCGCCAGCGTCGGGGCGGGCCAGCCGCAGTCGGCGATGGCACCCGCAGCGGTCGGCTATCCCCTCAACCGTCCAGCTGGTGAGCTGTGCGGAGGGCTCGGGAAACCCCGGCTCCGGAAGCCGCAGTTCCCACGCCTTATGGCACTTGCGGGACAGCCCTTTAAGTCGGCCAGTGAGATGGTCCGCCTCCCGGTACGTGCAAGTCAACACACCTGCTTAGTTCGATTTCTCCACGAAGCAGACGCCTCCCGGTCTCGTGAACAACTGCTGTCGGTTCTCGTGAACATAGCCAGCCGCTGTCACGCTGTCATCCGCCGCTCCGGCCTTCGATCGACACGCTCGGAGTCATAGACGCACAACGACGCGTGCACTACCGGCGCTCACGGTCAGCGCCGGTGCAACTGGCCCAATCCGGGGCCGGATGTCACAGCCAGCCGTTGTGCTTGAAGCTGCGGTGGAGGAGGAAGCAGGCGGTGGCGATCACCGCGAGGACGAGGGGGTAGCCGAAGGCATGGCCTGGTCGTAGGTTCAGCACTGTGGGCGGCGACGCAGCATAAGAACTGATCTCCGGAGAGCGGCCATTAGGCGCCCTTCGCCGGTGTCGGCTGCAGAGGGAACTCGATCAGCGTCGCCGCGCGCAGTTCCTCGTTCCGCAGCAGGGAGAGAACCTCAGGCGGCTCGTCGCTCATGACCAAGGCTGCTCCCGGGAGCACGGCTTGGCGCAGCATTGCCTGCCACACGTCGGCGAACGGCTGCCCCTTCAGTACGTCGAGGGCATCGCGCTCGGCCTCTGTGTCTCCCTGTTGCCGGGCTCGGCCCCAGTCTCTCACCACACTCCGAATGTTGAGCTGCGCCAATTTCCGGCCGGCTATCAGGCGTCTCTCGGGCAGGTTGAGGCCGAGCACGTTGACGGTCGTCCGTCCCCTGTCCGTCTCACCGCGGTACTTGCCTTCCCTGAGGTTCAGCAGCAAGTGGTCGAACGGGTCGTCCCGGGTCGGGTCGATCAACGAGGGTTCACCGGTCTCTTCGTCGCACTCCCACCAGTCCCGCTTGTATGTGCTGTTGCACGGGCCGCACACCAGAAGGTGGTTGGGCCAGAAGAAGGTCTTGAGCGCGTCGTGTTCCCGTGGCTCGAAGTGCTCGATGTCGGTCGCGGTGAACCCACCGCAGTACATGCAACAGCCGAGGACTCCTGGGGCCATTCTGAGGAGCACCGCACGCAGCCCCTGCTTGACCTCGTCCTCGTCCTTCCACAGGTTGTCCGCGTATTTCTTGCGCGCACCATTTGCTACGTCCCTGAGCCTGATCCGCCCCGTGAGCACTGTCATCCGTGCGATGACGGCCTCGGGTAACCCGAGGCGTTGAATCGGGATCACGCGTCGCGCTCCCGGGACAGCCGGTACCGCTCCATCACTTCATCGACGCGGGCCACCGGCGAACTGGAGAGGCGCTCGCGCAGCCGCAGGTACTCCTCGGTCTGCTCGGCATCGGCCCGCCCGAGCAGAACGTCATACTCCAACTCAGCCAGTCTGTCCCGCAGATGACGCGCCTCGTCGGAATACGGCGAGTCCAGGCCGAACAAGTCCGAGAGCGCCGCATCGTCCCCCGTCCCGTACACGATCCGCCCGTACAGATCTCTGTCCACTACCTGTGGCGGCCCCTGCTCGCCCGTCCCCGGCAGCCGGATCAGCCCGCCTGGGTCCGCTGCCTGGCAGACGTACGGGCTGTGAGTGGTGACGATGAACTGGATTGCCGGGAAGTGCGCGGTGAGCCATTGCCCGATGCGCTTCTGCCAGGTCATGTGCAGGTGCGCGTCGATCTCATCGATGAGTACCACGCCGGGATGCGGCAGTACGACCGTGCCGCCGGCCCGTTCCTCGAACGCGAGGACCCCGTATGCCGCGTGCATCTGCCGGACGATGTCCAGGACCAGGGCGACCACAGTCCGCTGCCCGTCGCTCATCCGCCGCAGCTCGATCCGGGCGCCCTCCGGGCCGCTGTCACCCTGGCGCCGCAGCCACATCCCGTCCGAGTCCACGTCCTCGATGCGGTAGCAGTCCGGCAGCAGAGCGTCGCCGCCGTCGCCGTCGTTGAGCAGCCTGAGTACCCCAGCCTTGAGCTCGCCGATCCCAGGGCGCGCCTCCAAGGTGCGCAGGTGGAGGGAGAGCAGCCAGTCGAAGGCCTCGGTGAGGGCCGACTGTTCCTCAAAGAGGGTGCGCAGTGCGGTGGCCCGATCCAGCTGCGGCGGAGTGCGCTCGTAAAGGCCGGTGCCGGTGAGACGTCGGAAGGGTCCGTAGGCTGCACAGAACCAGCCGGGTGGCGGGGCCGAGGACCACAAGGCGGAGGTGAGGGTGCGGGGGGCCGTGAAGACCACTTCGGTGGGCGGCTCGAAGTCTTCTGTGGGCTCGTCGAAGAGGCCATCGTCCTGCTCGGGCCGCCAGTCGAGCCTGACCTCTGCTGGTTCGCCCCCGGCTGGAGCCATCGTGTCGGCGGCCCGGTCCGCGAGGATCTTGGCCACCACAGAGCCGTGGGTGGCCCCGAGGGTCAGGTAGTCCTCCAGCTCCGGTTCCAGCTGGTGTGCGCGGCGTCCCCCGGTCAGCGTGAGCGCGAGCAAGCGCAGCAGGGTGGTCTTGCCCGAGCCGTTCCGCCCAGCCATCACGGTCCAGCCCGCGTATCCGCCGCCGGGCCGGGTGAAATCGAGGTCGCAGGCGCGCGGTCCGTGGAAACCACGCACCCCGTCAACCCTGAGCCCCGCTACGTACACCGCCCTGCCCTTCCCCTGGCGTGACATCTCGTACGCCGTGTGTGATGTCGCCCACTGTACGGACCGCCGGTGACAGCGGCAGTCCCGGGCTTGATCTTTGCGTACACTCCCGGGCCGCGTACACCGGCTGCTGTAATCGGTGTACGGACAACTGACCGGTCCGCACAGCGACGTACTGGGGAGGGCCCATGAGCGGCGCCGCACCGGAGTGGGCCAGGACAGTGGAAGCGGCCCTGGCCGCCTCGGGCTGGCGGGTCTACGGGCCCGGCGACCGTGAGATAGGTGTCGCCCATGAGGCGGTGCGCTCCCCGGTCTCGCCAGCTCTGGTCCTCTTCACGCTGTACGTACACCGTCAGCTCTGCGGGATTGTCGCCGCCGGTCCCGCGCAGAGCGACGAGCAGGTCCTGCTCGACGCCGCGGCCGAACAGGCCGCCCGGGTCGCGGGCCGACATGCCGACCGGGCGTGGCGAGGCGCCCAGCCCTTGCCGTTCCAGTACGCCACCAACGGCGTCACCTGGCGGTTCCTCAATGTGCTGGACGCCGAACACCTTGACGGTATTTCCGCCCCTGACACCCCTCAGGGCGGTGCTCGCAGCCGTCGTGTATTCGCCCCCCACCAGCCCGCCACGGTGGAACGCTGGATGCGGGAGGCTGAGCGAATGCCGACCGCTCCGACCTTCCGTGCCCGGCTGCGGAAGCTCCCCGCCGTGCGCCTCGACCACAAGCGGCTGCGCTCCGCCCAGTACAAGTCCATCAAGGCGCTGGAGAAGTCCCTCGCCCGCGACGACCAGCGGGCCCTCATCCAGATGGCGACCGGGGCGGGCAAGACGTACACCGTCGTCCAGAGCAGTTACCGCCTGCTGCGCCACGCGCGCGCCCGACGGGTGCTGTTCCTGGTGGACCGTAACAACCTGGGCAGACAGGCGTACAACGAGTACCGGGACTTCGTACCGCTCGGGGCCAAGACGCCCTTGCACGAGCAGATGCCGCTGCGTTTGTTCAGCAAGGGCGCGGTCGCGGACTCGGACAAGATCGTGATCTCCACGATCCAGCGGCTGTGGTGCAAGCTCTCGGGGATCCCCGTGCCGGCCGAGGACGACGAGAGTTTCGAGACCGAGCGGGCCGACCGGCTGGCGGGCCGCGTGGCGTCCGTGAGCTACTGCCCCGACCTGCCGCCCGACCACTTCGACGTGATCGTGGTCGACGAGTGCCACCGGTCGATCTACGGGCGGTGGCGCCCGGTCCTGGAGTACTTCGACGCCCATGTGGTCGGTCTGACCGCGACGCCGATCCAGCAGACCTTCGCCTTCTTCGACAACAACCTGGTCAGCCAGTACACGTACGAACAGGCCGTCGCCGACAGCGTCAATGTCGACTACGACATCTACAAGATCGGCACACGGATCACCCAGCAGGGATCGGTCATCCCCGCGTCGAGCACGGAGGTCCATCCCGACGACACCGTCCAGCAGGTCAACTCGGTCATCGCCAAGGTCCACAAACTGACCCGCGCCGAGCAGTGGCAAACCGTGGAGGAGGACGACCCCTACGCCCGTACCGAGGTCAACCATCGGGTGCGTTCCGGCGACCAGATCCGCCTGGTCGTGGAGACTTTTCGCGACAAACTCTTCACGGAGATCTTCCCGCCGACCGTTGACCAGGAGACCGGCGAGATCCAGAGCCGGGAAATCGTCCCCAAGACGCTCATCTTCGCCCACAACGACCTGCACGCCGACGCCATCGTGGAGGCCGTACGTGCTGCGTTCGGGGCCGGGGACGGCTTCTGCAAGAAGATCACCAGCCAGGCATCCCGCCCCGACAAGGCACTGTCCGACTTCCGCAACAAGCGCGACCTGCGCATCGCTGTGACCGTCGACATGATCGCCACCGGCACGGACATTCCGGCCCTGGAGTGCCTGGTCTTCATGCGGGACATCCAGACCTGGTCGTACTTCGAGCAGATGAAGGGACGCGGCGCCCGCACCGTCAAGGACGCCGATCTGGTGAAGGTCACAGCGGACGCCGTCCACAAGGACCGGTTCGTAATCGTCGACGCGGTGGGTGTCACCGAGCATCCGAAGACCGACGCCCGCCCGCTGGTACGAGACGACGCCGCACCCGTGCCGAGCCTGAGGCGGCTCCTAAACGCCTGCGAGAAGGGCGAACTCCTCCACCCCGACGACATCGCCACCCTCGCCGGCCGCCTCAGCCGTCTCGGACGCCGCCTGGATGAGCGGGGCCGGGCTGCCATCGAGGAGCACCTGGAGACCGACCAGACGTACGAGGGACTGGTCCGCTCCCTGGTCCGGGCCGCCGACACGGAGCAGCCGGCGGTGGTACGCGCCGAGAGTCCGGCGCCGGACGAGCCGGATGAGCTGGACGGGTTCGTGGAGATCGCTGACGCCGTGGGCCTGCTGACCGTGAGTGACGAACTGCGTGCCGCACTCCTCAAAGCCGCCCAGGACAGCTGGCTGCTGATCGACCACCTCAGCGAGGACCAGCTCCTTGAGGCACGCGGCCTCCTGGACGAAGAGGAAGCCCGCAAGGTCGTCGACGACTGGCGGACGTACATGGCCGAGCACGGGGACGAGATGCTGCCGCTGCGGCTCGCCTTTCAAGAACGACGGCCACCCCGCGAGGTACTCCGCGAACTCCGAGAGTTGATCGACAAGGTCCGGGCAACTCGGCGCGAATGGACCGAGGCCAGGCTCTGGAAGGCATACGTTGACCTGGAGATCGCCAGGGGTGTCACGAGGCGGAAGGCCGGACTGGTCGAGTTCCTGTCCGTCATGCGGTACGAGCTCGGGCTCGATGGGAAAGAGTTCCGGCCATATCGCAGTACGGTTGAGCGCCGCCTGGAAGCGTGGCTCGCCCGCCAGGAGACGGCAGGCGTCGCGTTCGACGACCGGCAGCAAGCATGGCTACAGCAGGTCGTGAACGTTGTAGCAGCCAACGCAACGCTCACGGTGACCTCGCTGGACGAGGGCCGACGAGCGGCGGCCGGCGGGTACGGCGACTTCGTAGATGCTTTCAAGGACAGCCGGTGGCAGCCGGGTGAGCTGGTGGACGAGCTGGACAGGGAATTGGGTGCGTGAGCGCAAGCAAGGTTGAGGATGGCGGCGGGGCCGGTGCAGAAGGGCTGCCGGAGGGGTGGGCGTGGGCGGCAGTAGCGGATGTCGGTGACGTCGAACTCGGTCGATCACGCCATCCCGACTGGCACGAAGGCCCCGAAATGCGGCCCTACCTCCGGGTGTCCAACGTCTTCGAAGACCGCATCGACCCGACCGGTATGAAGGAGATGGATTTCTCCGGGGTCTTCGGCAAGTACCGCCTGGAGCCGGGCGACATTCTGCTGAACGAGGGCCAGAGCCCTCACCTCGTCGGCCGCCCCGCCATGTACCGAGGCGAGCCCGCAGACGTGGCCTACACCAACAGCCTCATTCGCTTCCGGGGCAACACCGGGATCTTGCCCGAATGGGCGCTGCTCGTCTTCCGCCAGCATCTGCATTCCGGACGCTTCATGCGCGAGGTCCGCATCACGACGAACATCGCGCATCTGTCAGCGGCACGGCTGAAGGTCGTGGAATTTCCGGTCCCACCTACCGCTGAGCAGCGCCGCATCGCCGCCGCCCTTGCCATCCGCATGGCCCGGCTAGACACCATCGAGCGCACGGTCATCTCCGCCCGCCGCGACCTCGCTGCCCTTCGCAAGGCCGTCCTGCTTGACGCCGTGCCGGAGCCGGAACAGTGGCCTGCTCACTGGACGGCTACGACGACCGGCAGGGCCGGAACCGTCGAGTTGGGTCGTGCCCGGCACCCCGACTGGCACACCGGCCCGAAGATGCGTCCATACTTGCGCGTCGCGAACGTCTTCGAAGACCGCATCGATAGCAGTGACGTCAAGGACATGGACTTCTCTGGGGTCTTCGGCAAGTACCGCCTGGAGCCCGGCGACATCCTGCTGAACGAGGGCCAAAGCCCTCATCTCGTCGGCCGCCCCGCCATGTACCGGGGGATCCCCGAAGGGGTCGCTTTCACCAATAGCCTGTTGCGCTTCCGCGCAGGCAACGACGTGTTGCCCGGCTGGGCGCTCCTGGTGTTCCGCCGCCACCTCCACGCCCGGCGTTTCATGCGTGAAGTGCGCATCACCACGAACCTCGCACACCTCAGCGGGGCCCGTCTGAAGGCTGTTGAGTTCCCGGTGCCGCCGCGTGGGGAACAGCAGCAGTTGATCCGTACGACCAAGCAGCGCCTCGCTGCCCTCAATCGCATCGAACTCGGCCTGGACCGCACCGTCCGGCACAACGCCGCTCTGCGCCGCGCCCTTCTTGCCGAGGCCTTCTCCGGTCGTCTCGTTGCGCAGGACCCGGCTGACGAGCCTGCCGAGGAGCTGCTCAAGCGAATCCGAGTCGAGCGCGAGGCGGCCGAGGCTGATCGAAAAGCCGCTCGGAAGGCAGCTCGCGCTGGACGGAAGGGGAGGGTGGATACCGCTCCTCCACGCCCTATCAGCACGCACGACACCACCCTCACCGATGGTGAACAGACCGCCCTCCCTCTGGAGTTCAGCTCGTGAATCAGGAAGCCCGCCGGCTCGTAGATCGCCTGTGGAAATACTGCAACGTCCTACGTGACGACGGCGTCTCAGCCTCCAGCTACCTGGAGCAGCTCAGCCTCTTGGTCTTCCTGAAGATGGCTGACGAGACGGAGCAGCTCAATGCCCACCGGCCCGACCCGGCCGATCACGAGCACATGCTGCCCACCGCTCCCGAGTGGCAGGGCCGCGGTTGGCCCGAGCTCATCGACCTCGAGGGCGACCCGCTTGAGGAGGCGTACAGCAAGCTGCTCACGGACCTCGGCCGCCGCAGTGAACAGAACGACCACACCACCCTCAGCTTGATCTTCAACCGGGCCCGCAACCACATCGAGAACCCGGCCCATCTCCGCCGCCTGATCGTCGACCTCATCGACAAGGAGAAGTGGCGCAACTCTCGTTCCGACATCAACGGCGCTGCGTACGAGGCATTGATCGCCCGCAGCGCGTCGGACACCAAGGCCGGAGCGGGCCAGTACTTCACCCCGCGCGCGCTGATCGAGTCCATCGTGCGATGCATGCGCCCCACGCCGTACGACACGATCACCGACCCGGCTTGCGGTACCGGTGGCTTCCTGATCTCCGCATACGAATACATCACCCGCGAATACGGTGACGACCTCCCGGACGACGACCTCCACCGTCTCCGCACGGAGTTGATCTGGGGCCACGAGATCGTGCCCGCGACCGCGCGCCTCGCCGCTATGAACTGCCTCCTGCACTCACTCGGTGACCCCACCGGGAAGCCGATCATCGAAGTTGGCGACGCCCTGGCCAAGCCCCCCGAGCGGCCCGCCAGCCTGGTCCTGGCGAATCCGCCCTTCGGTAATCGATCGGGCATCAAGATGTCCGGCAAGGAAGCCGACGCCGAGGTAGACGACCGCGACAACGTGACATACAACCGCCCAGACTTTTGGGTGGGCGAACAGACAACGACCAACAAGCAGCTGAACTTCCTTCAGCACATCGGAACCCAGCTCACCGACAAGGGCCGGGCAGCTGTGATCGTCCCCGACAACGTCCTGTACGAGGGCGGTTCTGGCAGCGTCGGCGATCTGGTCCGCCGCGAACTGCTCACCGGCTACAACCTGCACACCATGCTGCGCCTGCCGGAGAACATCTTCTACGCCGGCGGAGTGAAGGCCCACGTCCTTTTCTTCGAAGCAGTCTCCGAACATCGCACGGACGACGATCCGCCACACACCGCCCACGTATGGACGTACGACCTCCGCACCGGAAGCCGCTTCACTCTCAAGAAGAACCCGATGAAGCCCGAGCACTTGGCTGACTTCGAGAAGCAGGCTTTCGACCCGTCCGACCCAGACCGCAAGCACCGCAAACAGTCCGACCGGTTCCGCCGCCACAATGCCGCAGAGCTCCTGGCCCAGAAGCAGGTGAACCTGGACATCGCCCGCCTCAGCCCCGAGGCGTCGGCGGCCAAGGAGCCCCAGACGTCCATCGACGAACTGACCCGGTCCGTGGCCGAAGACCTTCGCTCAGCCCTGTCCGAGATTGAGGCTTTCGCTCAGGAACTCGGCGTCGACCTCACCACCGTCGACCTCACCACAGTGTCAGAGTGAGGTGAAGTAGGCCGCCCCTTACCCCCGTAGGGATCCGGGGTATGCAGAAGGGTGCGGGGGCCGCGGTGGTGCCGACTGCTGTGTTCGACGGCGCCCGGTCTGGAACTTGTCGGCAAGCGCCACGGGTGCTGTGGACGCCAGTTGGCCGGAGAACGGATGGACCACGGACCAGTACCGGCTGTACGTGGACGGGGTGCATGAGTGCGCGCAGGCCTGAGGCGTCCTGCCGGATCAATTCGAGGCAGCTCTGTTCGCCCACGGCAAGCAGCTGGCCTGATCGAGAAGCACTCACACGGCAAGGTGATGGTGCTCCGCCGAAGTGTGGGCTGCAGCCGGACGGCCCGGACGCTGGCAGTCCCTGGACCTGACGGGACCAGCAACCTCCACGAGGGAGACGAACGGCGGATGGCGTCTTACAGAGCCGCATGCTTCAGTACCAGCGCCAGATCCGCATCAGCCAGGCCCACGCACCCCTGAGGATGCTGGTTCGCCATCGCCTCCAACGTCACCGGATTCTTCCGCAGCGCCTCGGTCGCG
Organism: Streptomyces sp. NBC_00775; assembly: GCF_036347135.1. Taxonomy (NCBI): domain Bacteria; kingdom Bacillati; phylum Actinomycetota; class Actinomycetes; order Kitasatosporales; family Streptomycetaceae; genus Streptomyces; species Streptomyces sp. NBC_00775. The sequence goes on along the minus strand of NZ_CP108938.1, from coordinate 4,837,245 downwards.
TCGGCATGCAATGTCGCGTTGACCAGGTAGGGCTTTTCCGAGCCAGCCGGTGCTGCGTACGGCTCCGAAGACACCTCGGCCATGGCAGCGATCTTCCTTTCCGGTGCTGCGAAGTAGATCCACAACCGGTCACCGGCTCTCATCTCCTTGAGCTTTCGGCCCAGCCACCATCGCCCCCGCCCGGTGTCCACGCCGGCCAGTTTCGACACCCGCGCAGAAGTCGACGGCCCCTCGTCCACGGTGTCCAGCTTTGGGTCCAGGACGTACAGCCACTCCCGGCGTGCCCCGGGAATGCGGTAAATCGCGCGGCCCCCGACCCCAGGCTTCCGCTCCAGGACCTCGTCCCGGTTCAGGTCTCGCAGCAGCGACCGTGCACCCTTGTCATCCGTCTCGAAGCCGTAGCTCTCCAGCGTCTCGATGACGCGGGCCGCGTCCCACTCGCCGCCTTCGGCGGTGATGGCGTTCTCTACAAGGTCCAAACGAGTCAGCGGTGTGCGGTTCTTGGGCCGGCCATGCTTCTCCAGAATCTTGTACAGCTTCGATGGCGACATGCCCGCTGCCACTCCGAGGTTGACGCGGCTTGCATCGGCATCCAGCTTGTCTGCCTGCACGATGGCCAGCTCTCGCCACTCCTCCAGGTGCTGGATCAGCTGACTGGCACGGGCAATGTCCCGCAGCAGCTCCATGAATTTCGCCTCGGCTGACGGTTCAGCCCCTCTCTCGCCGCGCACCGCCGCTATCAACGCCCGGGCGAGCGCATCGGATTTCTCGACGGCGTGCTCCCGTTCCCCGTTGTCCCCGTAAGTCGCTTCGAGTCGCGCCACCATGGTGTCTCCTCGTCTCTCGATTGGAGGCGAGGCTACATCGCAGGGAACCGAAGTCCAACTTCCCCAGTTCAGCTGTTGCTTGGCGCCCTTCGGACAGCTCAACTCACGGTCGGGGAATCCCACGGCTAGCAGTCGGCCTGATCGAGAGGCGCTGACGCCGCAACGTGATGGTGTTCCGCCGACGTGTGAGCTGAGCCGTCTGCACGATCATCTTCGTGGGGAACGAGGGCGCACCCGACACTGGCGCTCGGCTCCGACAACAGCGAGGTGCTCGACCTGCGCATGAAGCGGGCCGCGGTCCGCTTCCTCGGCGGCGACTACCGCCGGGCTCTGCCCGAGTTCGACGCGCTCGCCGGCGTCTTCTCCCGCACCGCCGGGCCCACCAGCGAGAAGGCACGCTCCTGTCGCGCCCAGGCCGCGCACTGCCGGGCCGAACTGGGCCAGGTGACGGTCGCCCTGCAGGAGTTCGAGGCAGTCCTCCGCCAGGTGCGGGCCGTGGACAGCGACGCCTGCGACGAGGCGATCGAACTGCGGCGCGCCATCGGTTTCCTGGAGCTTTCCGAGGGACGACTCGTCGAGGCCCGGCGGATACTCGAACCGCTCCACGACGACATGTGCGTGGTCTACGGTCCCCACGACGAGGACACCGTGGAAATCGCCGAGGCCGTGGCGCGAATCCGCATCACCCTGGACGGTACCCACCGGGAAGCACCGGAGGACTGACCGGCAAGAGCATGCCCCGGACTCAACGGCACATGGATGTGATCGTCCTCGGGAAAGGCAGCCCCCGCTGTTTTGAGCTCTCGTGGGCAGGAGACACCCGGTCATCTCGGAACCGCCACCCGCCCTACACACCCGGCGGAGCTCTGCTCTAGGATTCCTGCCCTGCGCCACACATCACCTGCGCTTCTCAGGTGTCGCGCACAGCCCGGCTCCCTCCCCTTGCGGAAAGGCAGTCATGACTCGCTGGCTCGCTCCCGGACGTCGACGTCGGGCGGGTGCACTGACTGCTCCTGGCGTCTGCGTCACGGCTCTCCTGGTTGCCGGGTGTGATGGGCCAGCGCCTCAGCCCGCGGTCACAGTCACAGCAACTCTTACCGTCACTGCCACCGTAACGGTCACTGCTACTCCGACAGCGCTGGCTTCCGAGGCACCCGCGCCGGAAACGACACCCGCGCCCGTCAAGGCCCACGTTCCGCAGGGGGCGCTGGCCCTGATCGAGTGGCACGATCAGGCCGCGACGAACAAGTGCGTGCAGGTGATGACCGTGTACGAAAACCGGTCCGACACCGCGGTCAACTCGATCACGCAGAAGTTCCAGACCATGTACACACCGAAGCACGCTGAAGGCGAGTACCCGGACTCGGTAGACGGCCCTGACAAGAGCATGACGCAGGTGGCCGGTATCGCGCCGTACAAGACCCGGACCCTGTACTGGGACGTGTGCGCGCCCGAACTTGCCTCCAAGCAGAACCCGCCGCCAGCCGATGGCACTGACTCCTTCATGTCCGAGATCGGAGCGCAGCCCCGATCCTTCACCTGGAAGTGGGTTGAGGAGTAGACGCTGGTCTCTGGCCCTGGTCGCCATGATCTCCGACGGGCCCGTCACCTACTGCGCTAGCAGCGCCGCTACGAGGAACGCCAGTGACCTTGCCCCGCCGGTCCTGGACGGGATGCGATGGTCCCCGGCGCGCAGAGTCCGGTATATGTCTGTCGGTCCTGGTTATTGGGAAGCTGGCACGCCGGAGGCCAGGGCGGCGACAAGGGCGGCGGTGGGCGTGGCTTCCTTGATCATTTCCGATTCGGCCGCTTCGTGGTAGGCCACGAACCGGATGCCTTCGGTTTGCATGCGGTTGTAGTAGTAGCAGTCGCTGTTCGATCCGAAGGCTGCTGGCTGCAGCTCGACCAGGGGAGCGAGTGGGAGCGCGCTGCCGCCCTCGCGGGAGAGGAGGTACAGGCCGTCTTCCTCCAAGGCCACGTTGCTCGGGACCCGCTTCTGTCTGAACGGAGCATTCGGGCCCATGGCCAGGTCCACGTCATGGTGGAATACCCCGTTTCTAATCCGGGCCCCGCCAGCGCGTATGAGGGGAAAGTCCAGCCAGCCGGCACCGATCAGGTTACGCAGGGTGTGCACGTGGCTGGTCAGGATGCCGATCTGCTCCTTGAGGGAGTCCTCGCCCGTCGCTCCCGAGTGGCCACTCCAGGTGTTGCGTAGGTGGATCACCTCTCCCAACAGGTTCGTGACGTCGGTGCTGAGGAGGGTGTCCAGGAAGTCTGGCGGTGCGTCGGCGAAGGCTGTCCGCACCCGTGCTTGCTCATCGGTGTCGGTTCCGGTCAATGCGGTGCGGTACCTCTTGGTGAGGCGTTGCAGCACGATATGCCAGACACCGAGGGTGGCCCGCTCAGAGGAGAGCCCCACTTTGCTGAACTGCGCGGCGAGGGCAGGGAGTTCCTGCTCGAGGCCTGAGCGGTCCTGGAGAAGGGCGGACAGGACGACAGCGGCGTGGAACTCAATGGTGGCGTCCCAGAAGTGGAACATCTGGGCGTGACGGGCGTGGAGGTTGCTGTCGCCTTTGGACTCATAGGCCCACAGGGCACTGGCCATGGGGAAGGGCAGGCTTGCTGCCCATTCGTCTAGATCTGCCGACGGGATGAGACGGCTGGCCTCCCGGTAGATGTCGGAGCGCCTCTTGGGGTCGTTCCAGAGCTCTCTGTGCGAGTCGACAAGGTGACGGCGGGCTGCGGCCAGTGCCCGTTCCGTGCGGGCCATGTCCCGCTGGACAGGTAGGTCCGGCAGGGCGATCAGAAGGTTGTCTGCCATGCGCCAGGCCTGGGTGAGATTGACGGCGCGGGGGCTGACGTAGCTGCCGCTGCCGGAACCGGTGGCCGCCGAGCGCAGTCGCCGACCGAGTGCGGAATTGAGCCAGCCCGCAAGATATTCGGCGTCGACGTGCGTGTCTCTGGTCTGGAGCACGAGGATGCGGTTGTCGGGAGCAACTTCGCCTGGATCCCCTGTCACTGCATCCAGGTGCGGTTCGATGGGGAGGATGAGCGCCGGCTCGCCCGTGACGGATGACAGCATGGCGGGGCGGTCGGCTGCTTTGGCCGAGGGGATGTAGCAGATGTGCTCGGTGAGTTCGGTTAGCCTGGCGGTCTTCCAGCCGTGCTGGGTGAGGTCGCGCAGTGCGCGCGGGGGTCGGTCGGTCCGGAAGACGCGGTCCACGTCGAACATCGTGAGTTGTGAGTTCGCCACGTCCCTCGCGTCCGGTGGCGTCGTGACGTAGCGGGCGTTGCGCCACGCTTCGGTGGAGGCTGTCACCGGCGCCAGCATGGTGAGGGGCGGGACGTGGCGCTGCCCGGGTTTGCCGGTGGCTGCGGTGGTGTGGTGGATGACGCTGACCTGGCGGAACGAGAGATCACGCACCGAGGCTGTCCTGCTGTAGGTCGTCGGCTTCGGTTGCTTCAGGCTTCGTGACAGCTCATCGAGGGCCGCTTCGCTGATCACGCGGCGCTCAAGTCGGCGGGAGTGCGCGTCCTCGTAGAAGCCACGGAGGTCGATGAACTGAACCTTGTGCCAGCGTACCTTGGGCTTGTCGTTGGAGAAGATCAGGGCGAACAGCCGGATGCCTGTGTTCGCGCTGAGTCCTTCGGGCAGAGCGACCACCGCATCCAGGAGATCCTGGTCGAGCAGCCAAGTACGGATCGCGCTGCCACCCGTGTCGCGCAGCGGCCCTGTAGCAGTGAACATGATCCCTCGCCCGCCACCGTCCGCCGGGTCTCGAAGCTTGCTGAGCAGAATCTGGGCGAACAGCAGGGAGGCATTGTTGGGCTGGGGCAGACCTGCGGGGAATCGTCCATCCGGACGTGCGGCCTCAGCTGCACAGTGCGCGAGGCTGTCGCGCCACGACATGTTGTAGGGGATCTCGGCCACCGTGTAGTCGAACTGGCGGCCGGGGAAGGCATCCTTTTCGAGAGAGTTCGACAAGCTGAACGCGGCGTCCGCGCCGACGAGAAAGGCGTGGGCTCGGGCGCGCTGGACGGTGGACGAGTTGACGTCCTGGCCAGCGATGCTGACCGGTGTTCCTGCCTGATCTGCCAGAGTTTTGGCCACATCGAGTGCCAGGGTGGCGGACCCGCATGCCGGATCGTAGAGATGCATCCCATCCATGCGGCTTCCCCGCTCGTATGCGGTCAAGGTGGCTGTGGCAACCTTCACCAGAGACGCAGAGGTGGGGAACTCGTCGTGGTGGTGCACAGGGCGCAGCAACGCCCTTGCGTAGTAACGGATCTGTGCCGGGGTGTAGGTGTGCAGCACCCCCTGTTCGCCTTCTAGTGTGGGATCCAGCGCAGGGTTTAGGTTCCGCACGCGCTGGGCGACACGCTGCAGGACGTCGATTTCCGGCACTGGCAGGCCAGTGGTGCGGGTCCTCCAGTCGACGGCATTCCATAGCAACGTGTCAGCCAGCTCATTGAAAGAGAAGCGGCCCCGGAGGGAGTCGAAGAGCCTCCACAGATGCTGCTCGACCGTCCGCTGCTCGTCCGTCACGGACCCCCCCGGGGTTGTAGGCACGCGGCACCGGTTGACTGGAGCCAGCCTGCTGGCTGTGCTGTTGCGCTGCAAGGGGGTCAACTTACCGAAAGTGCCTCTAAGCGTGTCGGCAGGGGCACTGCACGGACCGCGGGGCCGTTCATGTCGGCGTTGCCCTCGCCTGGTGGCGCCACGAATCGCCGCTACCCGAGGGCGTCACAGCGGCAGTGAAGCAGCACGAGATCGACGCGAGCCGGCGTCCGGGGACGACGACGGAGGCGTCCGCCCAGATCAAGACGTTGAAGAAGGAGGACGCCGAACTCAAGCGGGCCAACGAGATCCCGAAGGCCGCGGCAGTTTCTTCGCGTCAGCTCGACCGGCCGCACACACGCTCGTAGCGTTCATCGACGAGCACCGGGACCGCTTCGGCGGCGTTGAGCCGATCTGAAGGACGCTTACCGGCCCTGGAGCTGACGGTCTTCCAAGGCGGCGCGACGCCGACCACGAGCTTCTCCGGGCGCTTGTTCGTCCAAGGTGAGCAGACGTTCATGCACTTCCCCGACGAGTTGAGCGCCCACCCCGACTGGTCTGCCCAGCTCATCGCCGGCCTGTCCGTGCTTTCCCGAGCCGAGCTCCCTGGATGAGCGAGCAGCCTGCAGGCGCATGAGCTCTGCAGGCTGCTGCCCCTGACTCCTTACAAATCCCACTCATCGGTCAGCAGACCCACGAGCCGCTGCTGCCGCTTCTGCAGCAGCTCCGGCGCCCACTCCTGGTGTTGCAACACCTGACTGGTCAGGGCGAATGTGGACACGCCGTGCCTGCCGGTGAAGTACTTGGCCTTCTTCTCGGTGAAGTCGTAGTTCTGGGCGTAGGCGTTCTTCGTCCGGTTGAGCAGGACGAGGTTGCCCAGCCGGTGCGTCCACCGCCTGCGCTGCTCGTCGGTGAAGTGCCGCAGCCACTGCGATCCCTGCTTCGGGTTCTGCGGGAGCACGTGCTCGACAGTAATCAGGGCATGGTCGTACGAGACTCCGGGCTTCCCGGCCAGCATTTCGTCCAGGCGCAGCAGGATGTACTTGCGGGTCTTGGTGACGAGGTAGATGTCGCCGTCCAAGCGCGTGAGTGTCTCGGCTTTCTCCGCGTCCGTCAGGGCGAAGGACGTGGCGTCCAGGCCCTTGCCAGCGTCGAGTTCCCGCAGGAGGTCCGCGTAACGCATGACGCGGGGAGTCGTGTAGACACGGCGGATAAACATGCTGGCCGACAGCCGCTCCAGTGCGCCGAAGAATCCGTCGAGCCAGGCCGGATCGTCACCGTGGTTACGCAGCGCCCACAGGGCCGCGGGCCGCCAGTCGTTGTTGTCGACCTGCTGAAGGCGTTTGAACCAGGCGTTGACCTGCTCAGCTCCAGAGGCCGCCGCGTAGCTGGCGTCGCGGATCTGCACGTAGGCGTCCGCGTACGGCACGACGACGTTGTTGACGAACGACTCGGCCTTGCCGGGCAGGTAGTGGCTGAGCACCTGCTCGGGAAACTCTTTGAGCAGCTCCCGCTCTGCCCGCTTCATGGCGAACACCATGCGCAGGTGAAGGAAGAGGTCGGCGAAGTCGTCTCGACCCAGGGCCTCCTCCGCATCTTCCCACTTGCGCGCGCACTCCTCTGAGGTCTTCTGGTCCAGAGCGCCGATAATGTGCGACTTGAAGATGTCCGTGGGCGAAAGGTCCATGCCACGGGAGTTCATGACGCTGAAGATGCGGTGCGCACTGTCCAGATCGGGGGTGCTGACGACGACCAGGAAGGTGCGCTCACCAAGCATCTGCACAAGGTCCAGCCGTCGATCCTCCGACCAGTCGGCGAATATCGCGTGCAACGCCTTCGCGTTGCGCAGGACAGCTTTCTGCGCGTCCGTCGGCAGCGTCTCCTCCTTCAGGGTCCGCAGTGCCTCAGTGGCCCCCTTCGTCTGGACGTACTGCTGAAAGAAGCTGGCGTCGCGGATTCGCAGGGTGAGCCTGGGCCTGGGGTCGAGCCGGCGGACCTTGGTGCCGGGCTCCGTGACCAGCTTGTCAAGATCGCTGCGCAGGTCGGGGTCCTCCGTCAGGTCGCGAAGGAGAGCGAGCAGGATGGTCAGGGTGGTGAGGCGCTGCTGGCCGTCGATGACCTCAGCGGGGGCGTTGCCCTTGGCCTTGACGAGGACGATGGAGCCGAGGAAGTACGGCTCGTCCGTCCCCCTGTCCAGCGACTCCTCCAAATCGGTGAGCAACTGGACGGCCTGCTCGACGTCCCAGGCGTACGGCCGCTGGTAGTCCGGGATCCTGAAGTCGTAGTCGCTGCTGAAAACCTTATGCAGGGACACTTCCTGCGCCTCGAGTTGCTGCATGCCCCAATGATGTCGGAGGCGTTGGCGCTGTGTCCCAGGAGTTCTGCGAGCTGCTTCTATGCGTGGGGTCCTGGCCCGGGCGCAGCGACGTCAAGGACGCCGCAAGGGCCGACGCTGGGCAGCGTCGCTGTGTGCAAATTGCAGGCCTTCACGCCACGGCGCCGTCCACCGGCAGCTCGTGACAGGCCGGATCAGGGAGCGCGTGGAGGCGGCAACACGGTCCGGCTGCGGGCCCCGGCGGCACGGAACGTTGGGCGAGATCAGTACGGCAGGCCGCCGATCGTGGGGCGCGTGCTTCCAGCTGGTGGGTGCTCTCGGCGGCGCGACAGCGGCTGTGCCCCAACCAGCCCCGCGCGGGGCACGGTTGTTCCTACGAGGTGAGGTCTGTCCACGGTTCACCCGACGGCCGGTAGACGCAGTCGGCAGTGATGCGAAATACCGGCGACGAATCGTAGTCCATCTTGCCGTTGGCCTCGACGTTCAGTTCGGAACCGCGGAGCGCGATGATGAAGATGCCGCCGGAGACCCGGATCCAGTACACGGACGGGTCGAGCTCTGCGAGAACCTCAAGCTCGGGCAGGCGCAGATAGCGCGGGGCGCTCTTGTCGTATTCAGTGATCAAAGCGTGCAAGTTACGCTGCAGGCCAGCGAGGACGTCACTGGGAACGTGGTGCTTGACCTCGGGCTCCAAGACGCGCGCAAGGTGGTGGTTCCCGCGTCTGGCTGCAATGTCAACAGGCCGCTCTCCAGTGCTGCTCCGCAAGGTGCGCCACGCCCCGTACTCGAGGAGGCCTTGCACAATGTCGGTGGGAGCTCCATGCCACGCGGCCTGGTGGAGCGGAGCGTACCGTTTCTTTCCATCCAGGCGCACGGCGTTGACCCAGCCGTGCTTGTCCCTGGGACTCAGGATGGTGAAGACCCGTCGCCAGTTGCCGTCGCGGGTGGCGTTGGCCAGCTCATCCCGCTGTGCCGCTTCGTCCGAGTGAAGAATAGCCCGGGTCATACGCCCGTCCCACTGCGCGATGTCTTCGAGCTGGTAGTCCATGCGAGCGAGCGTACGGCCGGTGATCACCCTTGCAGGGGCTGTTGAGCAATGCGAGGTGCCGCGGTTGTTGCGGTGTGGGGCGGCGCCAGGGCCTGATCACCTGCGGCTTCGGCGAGAGGACGCCTCTGTGTTGTTCAGGCCCTGCCGCATGAGCTGGGAGTATGCCTCCCGCTCACGCAGCAGGGTCTTCCGCCCGTGAGCCGTCGGGATCTCCCGGATCTTGAAGTCCATCGCATCCCCTGAGCTGGGGTGTTGCGACGACCACTGGAACGAGCGGCGGAATAGGGCCTCTTCGCTTCGAAAGGTCGGTGCGCTGGACGTCCCTTTGTCCCCCGGCCCTGAACTGGAGGCCCGCCCGGCCGGGGCCCAGCCAGCCCGCCGACGGGACCCTCCCTGGGGCCCGGATGGGGCCGGAAGGACAGTGAAACCCCGTGAACGATCACCAAGCCCTGGACACACCCACGCCATCTGACCTGCGCAGACAGCGAAAGCGGGGACAGTCAGGGAAGCTCGAGGTAACGCTCTGGCGTTCTCGTAATGCGTAGGTCTCGGGTTCGAATCCCGAAGGCGGCTCTGTGGAAGCCCCAGAACTCACTCGCCGTGATCTGGGGCTTTTGCTTTTTTCGGATGCGTGCGGCGCATGGCGTCCTTCGAGAGGCCTCACGCCCGTACTGGGCGACCTCGCGTCCCGTCAGCCCGGTCGGCCCGGTCAGCCCCGTCAGGTGGCCCCACGCGTGCTCGCCCACGACGTACGCAGCGGTGAGGCGGCACCACGGGCGGCCGACGGAGTTGCGGAAGTCCGAGCGGGTGGGGGAGGAGCTGGAGGAGGCGGAGAACGCCGCCCCGGCCTGGCGTGACCAGGGCATACGGCCACCATGGAGGCCCCAAGTCCCAGTAAATACAGGGTAGTTGAGCAGAGGGCCTCATTGACCCGGCTTGGTCGCACCGCTTAGCGTCGCGTGAACGCTGTTGTCTGAGAGGAGTCGAGATGGCACTGAGTCACACCCCGGCAACTGGCGCCACTGCTGAAGCACCCACCTATGAGTCGCTGGTGGAGGACGCGCTGCGCGAGCTCTCCGCTGCCGAGTCGGACGCGGTTCTCGAGCCGGTGGGCAGTGGTGACGAGGGTCCCCTTATGGCCTGGTTCGTAGCCACCTGAGTATTTGTGCGGCGGTATCGGGGGTTCCAGCCGCAGGAGACTCCTTCGGCTGGAACTTCCGTGAACCGGAACTTCCGTGAAAACGATCACAGGCCATGGGGGAGACTCTTGAGCGCTGTACGGACCGGCCATGAACTCCAGGATGGCGTCGATTCACTCCTCGACCGGTACGTCGGTATCTCCCCTGACGATCACTGCGTCGTCGCCTTCTCCCCGGAAAGCCGGGAGGCAGCCGCCTGGCTGGTGGCGGGTCTGAAGCAACGAAAGCTCAGCACGCAAGCGGTGGGTATGCGCCCGCTCGTGGACTACGAGTTCGCCCAGCGCCTGAATGCCGCTGTCGCGGAAGCCGAAGCCGGTCCCTTGTCCGGGCGGCTCGTCATTTTCACGCTTGAGCGAGACACGATGTCTCACTTCTCGCCCCTCGCCGAGGTGCTGCGACGGGTCGGTGGTGACCGGTGCATGGTGGTGCGCATCATCAGCGCGTCGCGTGAGTTCTTCGAGAAGGCCCTGAACCTCGGACCGGATGAGCTCAGTGCGCGGAACGCCGCACTGCTGACGCGACTGACCAGGGCGCGAACCCTTCGGATTCGCACGCGCGGCGGTACCGACCTCCGGATCGGCCTCGACTCGGATCGATTCGAGTGGATCAGCAACCGCGGGGTGTGGCGGCCCGGCGGCTTCACCATTCTCCCCGCGGGGGAGATCGCCACCTATCCCGCCCGGATCGACGGCCGCCTGGTGGCGGACGGTGCGCTGAACTGCAACGTCATCACACGGATCGACACCCGACTGGCAGCTCACCCTCTGACGGTCGACATCGCCGACGGGCGTGCCACGAACTTCGAGTGTGCCGACGGCGACGTCCGTGAACTGGTGGAGCTCTGCTTCAGACAACCGCACGGCGTCCAGGTCGGCGAGCTCGGCTTCGGCACCAACGTGGGAATCGATCAGTTCATCTCCGCCAACTCACACATCAACGAACGGCGCGTCGGAGTGCACATCGGGTTCGGTCAGCACAATCAGGACCGTTCCGTGGTCGGCTACGAGGAAAAGGTGCATCTCGACCTCATCACTGATGGCGCGGAGGTCTTTGTCGACGAGGAGTCCTCGCCCATCGATCTGGCCGACATCCCGATGACGGGGGACGAGCACCCCGCGCTGGTGAGAGACGAGGACATCACGGGCGACTGTTGCGGATTCGGTTATGGCCAATTGACCGACCCTGCCACGGAGGCCCCGAAGGCTCCGAAGACTCCGATCGGATGAGTGTGCCCAGCCTGAGCGGGAAGCTGACCGGACGCATGGCCAACAGCGCCATGGGACTGCGCGATTTCCGGTTCCTCTGGGCCGGGCAGGCAGTCAGCGCCGTGGGAGACCAGCTCTTCACCATCGCTGTGTCCCTCAGGGTGATCGAGGTCGGCGGTGACGCCGGCGACGTCGGGATGGTGATCGGCGGCCGCTTCCTTGCCACCGTCCTGTTCGCACTCCTCGGTGGTGTCTGGGCGGATCGTGTGCCCCGGCGCAGGGCGATGATCCTCGCCGACACGTTCCGGCTGGTGGCGATCACCGTGGTCGTGGTGGGAGCGTTCGACACGGCCACCCTCTCACTCGCCGTCCTGACGTTCCTGGTGGGCAGCGGCGAGGCGTTCTTCCGCCCCGCATACGGCGGACTGGTGCCGTCGCTCGTCCCCGAAGATCGGTTGCTCAGCGCGAACTCATGGCGAGGAGCCATGGACAGTGGCGCAGCCGTGGTGGGTCCGGCGCTCGGCGGTGTGATCGTGGCCACCGCCGGGACCCGGTGGGCCTTCGGCGTCAACGCGGCCACGTTCCTCGTCAGCTTGGTGTGCGTCTTCATGGTCACCGAACCGCCGAGGGAACGGCCCACGACTCGTTCCTCCATCCTCGCCGAGACGAGGGAGGGCCTGTCGGCGGTACGCCGCGTTCGCTGGACGTCGGCCATTCTCGCCATGACCGCATTGCAGACCATGTTCGTCGTCGCGCCGCACATGGTGTTGCTGCCGGTCATCACGCAGGAGGAGTTCGGGGGGCCCACGGCCTACGGTCTGGTGATCGCGATGTTCAGCCTGAGCGGTCTCGTCGGCACGATCGTCGTCGGGCGCGTTCCACAGAAACGGCCCGGAACGAGCGCGCTCATCTTCAACGCGCTCTTCGCCACCGTTCCCCTTGTCCTGCTCACCCCCTTCTCCCTCTGGTGGATGGTGGGCGGATATGTCGTGGCAGGACTCGCGATGATGCCCTTCAACGTCCTCCTGCAGACCGCGCTGCAACGCCAGTTCCCGCCGGCCCTTCTTGGCCGCGTGACCTCGGTCGACTGGCTGTGCAGCCTCGCCTTGCTGCCGATCGGTCTCGCCGTCGTGGGGCCTCTGGCGGACGCGCTGGGCCGTACGACCGTCCTGGTCGTCGCCGTGGTGGTGCAACTCGGCGCCTCGGCGGCGGTGCTGGCTGTGCCTGGGGTGCGCGCATTCCATCAGGAGGAACCACCAGCTGTCGAAAATTCGGAGGTAGCCGAAGATGGCAGTAGAACTAGTTCTTGACGACCCGTCCATGCTGGCGTCCATCCGGGACAAGAAGCCGCATGTGAGCCGGAATCTGGGTGGACTGGGCCATGCGTTCTCCACGGAGATCGCGCAGCAACTCCTTTTCGAACGAGGACTGCGCACCCCGTACGTCAGGCTGTGGCGCCACGGCGAGGACATAGGGGTTCGGGGCACCGCCAAGAGCAACGGCGGTGTCGACGAGCGCAGAGTGCTGGCCGGGCTGGCGGATCCGCAGTACGTGGTGTCGGAGATGCGGGCGGGAGCGACACTCGTCTTTCAGGCGATGTCCACGTACTGCCCTGAGGTGGCATCCTTCTGCTCGGACCTGGCCGACGACATCGGATGCCCTGTCGCGGCCAACGCGTTTCTGACTCCACCCCACGCGCAGGGTGCTCCCGTGCATTACGACATGGCCAGCGTCTTCATTCGACAACTGGCCGGTTCCAAGACATGGCGACTTCACGAGCCGCCCAAGCAATGGCCCATCAGGCGTTCAAAGCCGGGCGACAAACCGGAAACTCCCCTGGCTCAAGAGGTCACTCTCCATCCTGGTGACTGCCTCTATCTACCGCGTGGTTACTACCACGAGGGGATCACGGGAGACGACGGGTCCGTTCACATCACCTTCTCCGACGGTGTGGAGGACCACTGGGTCGATGTGCTGCACGACGTGCTGGACCTGGTGGCCGAGCGGACGGAATCGATGCGGGGCCGTCTGCCCGGCAGGTCCGACGCGTTGAGCGGCCAGTCGAAGGGGATCTGGCAAACAGTCAGAGAGGATGTGTCCCGTGCGCTGGAGGATTTGAGCGACGAGATGATATCCGCGTTGATTCTGCGCCGGCTTCAGGCGCGTGAGCAGGAACTGGCGAGGTCGGAAGTCGTCTCGCTCGCCGAGGTCCTGGCAGTGGAGTCGAAGCCTGGTGAAGAGTGATGGAGGCCGGGCGCGATGAAGTGATCCGGGTCGGGATGACGCCGACCGGGACCGTGAGCTTGATACGAAGCTACCAACGGGCGATCTTCAAGCGCCTCGGCCTCGGTCTTCCGGGAGAGCGGACGCCTTCCTGTTTGCACCCCGGTCTGGTGTGGGCGGCGACGCGGGAATCTACCGGGAGCAGTGCCGCTCACCCCGCCGGAACCGTGCCGGATCGCGAGCACATCGCCGACCTGGTGCGTGGTCAGGCCGCCGGCGGGCTCATGCCCGCGCTGGAACACGTCGAGGCCGGATCGCCGTCGTGCCCCGACTGGTGCCTTGGGGGAATCGAAGAACTCCTGACGGACGTTCAACGCCTCACGGGCGCGGATGAAGCCGAATTCGGCGCACCGGACATGAAAGAAGCAACCGGGCACCTGGAGGCAGCTCGGGACACCCTGCGCAGGGTATGGCCGGAGGCCGCTCTGGAAACGGATCTCCTGATCCGCGTCATCGTGTACGTGCGGGCCGGGCCCTTTCGTTCGGCCACGCTTCGACAGACCTTCGGGGCCATCTACCTCGGTACCGAGAGTGTCGAGAGCACCGCTGCCGCTTTCGAGGCGCTCCTGCACGAAACCGGCCACCACGCCCTGTACTTGCGCAACTCCTTCGAGACGTTCGTGACCAACGGCGACGCCCTGGTGACCCACCCACTGCGTCCCGAACCGCGGCCGGTCGCGGGCGCTGTGCACGCCGCGCATGTCCTCGCACGCATGACGTACGGACTCGCCCGATGGGCGGCGGTGGAGGAGACGGCGCCGCCGGAGATCTTCGAGCGACGTGACAACGCGCTGCAACGGCTCCAGCGAACGATCGCGGCACTGAAGCCGGTCGCCGAGTGGACGGACAGAGGCCGGTTGTACTTCGAGGATCTCCTCAAGTGGGAGCAGGAACTGACGGATGCTCGTGACGGCTGACGGCTGACGGCTGACGGCTCGATCCGAGCAGGCGTGGCCGAAAAGGGCTCTCGCTCGCAGCGGGCAGGGAAATCTGACCTAGTGTCAGAGGTGCGTGCGCCAATACCTGTTGTGCGGTCGGAGCGGCCGCGGGCGGGAGCGCCGAGGGGGATACGGTGCCTTGGACCGATCCGTACGTGAGGAACGACGGTACACAACTCCGGGGGCCCGGTCGCCGCGCTCCAGGAGCGTGGTACGAGCTGAGGCAGTGGTGAGCCGTCGGCCGCCGGTGCGGCGGACTCGTCGGTCTCCGAAGCGTGCCCCGACCCTGACGAAACCCAGAGGGCCCCGGCCGTTGGTGCTCGCCATAGTGGCTGCCGCGGGCGCCGGGCTCTGCGTCGCCGTGGGGCAGTGGCTGCTGGGCAACTGGTGGCTGCTCGCCGTGCTCGCCGCCATCGTGGGCGGGGCCGGCGGTCTCTGGCTCACGCAGTGGGCGGTGAGCGCGCGCTGGGAGCGGGTGCACGTGCGGAGGTTGAGGTACAAGCTCCCCCAGCTCGATGGGCTCCACCACGAGGACTTCGAGTTCGCGGTACGGGACCTGATGCGCCGTGACGGCTGTGCGGATGCCGTACAGGTGGGCGGGGCCGGAGACAACGGCGCGGATGTGACAGCGACCGATCCGCTCGGCAGACGCTGGGTGATTCAGTGCAAGCACCGGCAGGACGGGGCCTCGGGATCGCCGGTGGGTACCCCGGATCTGCATGTGCTCAACGGCACCGGCCGACAACTGCATGGCGGGGACGTGGTGGTTCTGGTGACGAACGGACGCTTCACCTCGGGGTGCGCGCCGCTGGCGAAGTCCCAGAAGCTGCATCTGGTCGACCGCGGAATGCTGGGGGAGTGGGCGGCGGGCTCACGGCCGCTCTGGGAGCTGCTTCAGCGGCTGCCCCCGCGGGGTAAGCGGTCGGCGTTGTCCTGAGGACCCGTTGTCGTACCGATCACGGGCCGGCGACCGCCTCGGCGTACCCCTCCCGCAGCTCGCACAGTCCGCACCGTCGGTCGGAGGAGTACGCTCGGGACACCGAGGGTATTTCGCGCACCGGCCTCCATGCTGGTGTCGTTTTCGGCGATTGATGACGCCGGGCCGGTTGCGACCGGTCCGGAGCAGGGTTCGCATCATGACTGCGACCGTTTCGTACGCGCCGATACCTGAGAACCATCCCTCCGCTCCGTCTCTCCGTACGGCGCCGGCTCCCACTGCTGATCTGGGGCCGGAACTCCCCTCGTTGAGAGCCGTGCTCGATCCGCTGCTGATGGCCGACTAGCCAGCCGTACCAGCAGCATCCGCACCGCTCAGTCCGCACCGCTCAGCGATGCGCGCAACCCGCAGCCCAGGACCCCGGCAGCCGCACCACAGAACCGCAGGCAGGCCGGGGTCCTCCCGTGCCGTGTGCTTCCCGGACCGCTCGGGTTCGGGGACACCACCGACGTAAGGAATGTGAGAACCATGGGTGTTCTGATCACTGTGCTGGTGGTGTGCGCCGCGGCCGGACTGGTCCTGCTCGCCATGAGCCTGCGCAACGTCCAGCAGTACGAGAAGGGCGTGGTGTTCCGCTTCGGGAGGCTGCTGCCGGACATCCGCGGGCCCGGCCTGCGCGTCATCCGGCCGATCGGGGACCGGATGCAGAAGGTGTCCGTCCAGACCGAGGTCCTCGGCATACCGCCGCAGGGATCCATCACCGCCGACAACGTGACGCTCACCGTCGACGCGGTCGTCTACTTCAAGGTCATCGACCCGGTCAAGGCCCTGGTGAACGTTCGCAACTACCCCAGCGCCGTCTCCCAGATCGCCCAGACCTCGCTGCGCGCGGTCATCGGCAGGGCTGACCTGGACACGCTTCTCTCCGACCGCGACCACATCAACGCGGAGCTCAAGAAGGTGATGGACGCCCCGACCGAGGAACCCTGGGGACTGCGCATCGAACGCGTGGAGATCAAGGACATCGCCCTTCCGGAGTCGATGATGCGCTCCATGTCCAAGCAGGCCGAGGCCGAGCGTGAGCGCCGCGCACGGGTCATCGCCGCCGACGGTGAGTTCCAGGCGTCCCAGCGGCTGAGTGACGCCGCGGCGACCATGGCCGATACTCCGGGCGCGCTCCAACTGCGCCTGCTGCAGACCGTGGTGGACGTCTCCGCGGAGAAGAACAGCACCCTGGTCATGCCGTTCCCGGTGGAGATGCTCCGCTTCTTCGAGCACCAGAGCCGGGAAACCGATGGCGAGTCCGCGCGCCACCGCCGTACGACTGCCGATCCGCTCCCCGCGCTCCCCGAACTCCCCGAACTGACCATCCCCGCGCCGCCCACCGCGCCCGCCTTCTCTCTGAGCGGAGAGCGGGTCGGCTCCGGCGGAGAGCGGATCGGCAGTCGTACGGCGGTGGCGCGGGAACGGCGGGACAACTGGCCGGCACGGGCGGATTCCGACTTCGGCGCGTCAGATGACGGCGGCTGATCCCCGCCCGGTCCCGGGCGGTCGCTTCGGATGTGCCGCCGCCTGGCGCACGGTCTGGGAGGGGAGCCGGCGGATCTGCACGTGGTGGAGTCACGCGATATGCCACCCCCGAGGGCATACCTCCTCCGTTTCGGCCGCCGGCACCTTCCGAACCGTCCAGCTTCCGGCATTCTTCGGCCGGGGTTCGCCATGGTGATGTCGGAGACGGACACCGCTGCCAACCTGACGGGCGGCGCCTTCGGATGCCTGGTGCGCGGCGCCCGCCCGCCGCGGGAACGGCTGTTGACCGACCACCGTGTGCCCCTCGGCGCCACGACGACGCGGTGGCCCGGGTGAGGTCCAACGGCCGGTCGGCCCGTGTCCGGGTGCTGGTCGCCGAGCAGGCGGTCCGACGCGGTGGCCGGGTCGGCGTGCTGGACGTGTGCACCGCGGCCGTGGCCGCGCTCCCGGTCGGCGGGGCCGGGCTGTCCGCGATGTCCAAGGCCGCGGCGAGCCATCCGCTGTGCAGCACCGACGACATCAGCGGGCAGTTGGAGGAGCTGCAACTCACCCTGGGCGAGGGGCCCTGCGTGGACGCCTTCACGCAGGGCTCGGCCGTCCTGACACCCGATCTGCTGACCGGTGAACTGCAGGAGCACTGGGCCGTGTTCGCCGATGCGGCCCTGGAAGTCGGGGCACGCGCCGTCTTCGCGCTGCCCCTGCAGATAGGGGCGATCAGCCTGGGCGTCCTGGATCTCTACGCCAACGTGCCGACCGTGCTGGACGCCGGGGAACTGGCCGACGCGCTGGCGTTCGCCGATCTCGCGACGCTGCTCCTGCTCGATACAGAGGTCGACGAGACGGGCCCGCCGGCCGGTGGACCGCTGCCGGACCGCGGCTTCGAGGACCTGGGCGCCTACCGGGCGGAGATCGACCAGGCCACCGGCATCCTCACCGTCCAACTCGGTGTCGGCATCGAAGAAGCCTTCGTCCGGCTCCGTGCCCACGCCTACATGCGGGGACGCCGGCTCGCCGACGTGGCCGCCGACGTGGTGGCCCACCGGCTCCGCTTCTCCCCGGACACGGAACCCACACGGACCGACGAGGAAACCTGACGCACCGGCGCCGACCGACGAACTGGCCGCACTTCCCTCCCTCTCCCGGCGGGAATAGTCTCAATCGAGGGTGACACGATGAATCAGCAGCTCCTGGCCAAGACCTTCGTCGAGCTGGCGGACAACCTGGTCGCCGACTTCGACCTGATCGACTTTCTGCGTCTGCTCACCGACCGCTGTGTAGGGATGCTCGGCGCCGACGCGGCCGGAGTACTGCTCGCGGACCGGGACGGCGAACTGCGCGTGATGGCCGCCTCCGACGAACGGGTGCGGCTGCTGGAACTCTTCCAGCTCCAGAGTGATGAAGGCCCCTGCCTGGAGTGCTGCCGCACCGGCACACCCGTGATCGTCACCGACCTGACCCGGGAGATCGGCCGCTGGCCGCGCTTCGCCACGGCGGCCCACCGCAGCGGATTCGGGGCGGTCCAGGCGCTGCCCATGCGCCTGCGGGACGAGGTCGTCGGCGCCCTGAACCTCTTCCGCGTCGCCCCCGGCCCCTTCGACCCGGCGGGCACACTCATCGCCCAGGCCCTGGCCGACGTCGCCACCATCAGCCTTCTGCAACAACGTTCCACCCACCGCAGCACGATCCTCAACGAGCAACTGCAGACCGCGTTGAACAGCCGCGTGCTGATCGAACAGGCCAAAGGCAAACTCGCCGAACGCCGAGGCATCGACATGGAACAGGCCTTCACCGCCCTGCGCGCCCATGCCCGTTCCCACAACCGGCGCCTGTCCGATGTGGCCCGCGCCTTCATCGACGACTCCGAACCCCTCCCCGGACTGGGCGCCTGACCACCAACCCCACCCCTCAACCGTGGTCTACGGCCGAGACTGTTCCGCGCCGTTCTCGAGCAGACGGCGGTGGAGTTCCGTGGTCATGACATGGATCGCACGGGTCAGCTCGGTGTTGGTCTTGAGTTCCAACTCCTGCTCGACGAAGTCGTGATCGGCCTTGATCTGCTGGAAGGCGGCCTGACGATTCTGGCCGATCATGACGAACGTCGACAGGAAGATCGCCTCCAGTGACACCACCAGCGTCAGTGTGGGCCAGGGGGCGGCCTCGAAGAACAGCATCCACAACGCGAAGGAGACCGCGTGGATGTAGACGAACGGCATCGAACCGGCGAACTTGGTGATGGCGTCGGCGATACGCAGTTGGACGTCCGCGGCACGGCTCTGGTGGTGCGCAACCACCGCGGGATGGTGCATGGCCTGCTTGTCCTGCTTGCTCATCGCAGCGTGCCTCTCGCAGATCGGAGTGCCCCCGGGACGTCATCATGATGCCTTCCTCAGATCACGGGCGTCGGCCATCACCTGGTCGCGCAGGCGGGCACAGGTGCGGGTGATCAGACGGGAGACGTGCATCTGAGAGACACCGAACTGCAGGCCGATGCGGGCCTGCGTCATCCCGCAGAAGAACCTCAGGTACAGGATCTGGCGCTCGCGTTCGGGCAGTGCCCGCAGCAGAGGCCGGAGCGCCTCACGGTTGATGATCCGGTCGAAGCCGGGCTCCACGCCACCGAGGGTGTCGGTCAGGGGGTAGCTGTCCGCGGAGCTGCCGGGCATGGCGTCCAAGGACCGGGCGGTGAAGCTCTCCAGCGCCCCTTGGCCCAGCCGTACCTCGGCCTCGGTCAGCCCGGTGTGCGCGGCGATCTCGTGGACCGCGGGTGTCGCTACGCTCAGCGAACAACTCAGCTCATGCTCGGCGGAGCGCACCTGGCCACGCAGCTCCTGTACGCGTCGCGGCACATGCACGACCCAGAGTTCGTCACGGAAGTGCCGCTTCACCTCGCCGAGGATCGTCGGTATGGCAAAGGCCGGGAAGGCGGTGCCGAAACCCGGGTCGAAGCGGGACACCGCCTTGACCAGGCCCAGTTGGGCGACCTGTTTGAGGTCTTCGAAGGTCTCACCGCGATGGCGGAAGCGCCGGGCCAGCCGTACGGCCATCGGCATCCAGGCGCACACCACCTCCTGGCGCAGCGCGGACTTCTCCGGGCCGTCCGGCAGAGCGGCGATACGGCGGAACGCGGCATCGGTGTCCGGCGCGTCGTCGTAAGGGCGTGCGTTTCGTGGATTCTGCGTGCGTTCGGCCGGCATGGGCACGTGTCTCCCTGATCGGTGGCGTCACTCACCGTGGGAGCCGGCAGACCGCAGCACACAGGGGAGCGGCGAAAACCGCTCCCACGGGCGTGCCTCCGGTCCGAAGCACACCGGACGGCTTCCCGGACAGCCCGCTTTCAAACCCTCGACAAGCCGGCCGGCGCACTCACCGGTCGGCTGCCTCCGCCACAGTGACCCCGTGCCCCCAACGGGCCCCGACGCGGCGTCGATCCGGGGCTATGCTGCTGTACAGACGTCCCGGACCCAGGCGCCGCACCGCCCATCGGCCCCGATGGCACTCCCGTACATCTCACGGTCTCCTGAACCGAGGCGCCCCATGCGCACCCCGCGGCAACCGCACGAACCCGAAGACCCGGAGCGTCCCGTCCTGGACACGGTGCGCCTGCGCCGACTGAACCGCTGGCAGGCCGAGGGCCTGCGGGAGGACCTGGCGGATCTGTACGTGGAGTCGTCCGCCGCCTCGCCCGGTGAGGAGTTCCACGACCGGCAGAAGTTCCTGCACCGCCTGGCGGGTGACGTACAGCTGCCGGGGTTCGACATGCTGGTCGCCGAGGCGGAGGCTTTGACCGGCTGTGTCTCAGGGTTCCCCGTGCCGCGCGACGGCACCTGGTGGCAGGGGTTCGACGGACCGCTGCCGCAGAACCTGGAGCAACTCACCGCGTCCGGGCATGTCTTCGCGATCCTCGAAACCGTCGTCCATCCGCACCAGCACGCCCGTGGGCTCGCCCGCCGGCTCCAAGAGCGTCTGCTCGCCGACCACCAGTCCTCGCTCGGCGTCACGTTGGTGGACCAGTTGGCCCGTTCGGTCTGTGCCGCCTTCAAGGACTGGGGCTGGCAGGAGGCGGGGCAGATCCACCGCCTGCCCGGTCCAACAGCCTTACGCGTACTGGTTCTTCCTCTCGGCGAGCGCACGGAGGACCATCCGGACGGCCTTGCCCACAACGACCGGACCCAACGGCCCGAATAGCCGCCCACAACGACCGGACCCAACGGCCCGAACAGCCGCCCGCACCGGCCGGACACGGCGCGTGCGGAGGCGTGGAGGAGCGGGTGGAGCTGTCTCCCGAGCAGGAGGCGCTGCGGATCGCGGCGGTGCGTCGTTACGACATCCTGGACACTCCGCCCGACGGGGCATTCGACCGGATCGCCGCACTGGCCGCCCGCCTGTTCGACGCGCCGGCCGCGACGGTGACGATCGTGGACGCCGACCGGGTCTGGTTCAAGGCCGCGTACGGTCTGGCGGGGGTCACGCAGATCGGCCGGGATCCGGGGCTGTGCACCTCGGCGATCCTCACCGGCAGTCCTCTGGTCGTCCCCGACACCCTCGACGACCCGGTCGCCCGCGACCACTCCCTGGTGACCGGTCCGGCTCGGGTGCGCTTCTACGCCGCCGCCCCGATCACCACCGGCGACGGTCACCGCCTGGGCACCGTGGACGTCCTGGACACCAAGCCGCGCCGGATCACACCGGACCAGGCCACCGCCCTCACCGATCTGGCCGCGCTCGTGATGGACGAACTCGAACTGCGGCTGTCCGCCCTGCGCATGCTCCGTGTGGAACGGGAACTGGTGGAGGTCGAGCACGCGGCACGGGAGCGCGCCGAGCGGGATCGGTCGGAGATCGCCGCGTACGCCTCCACCCTTCAGCGCACCCTGCTGCCCCCGGCACTGCCGGAAGTGCCCGGCCTGGAGGCCGCCTGCCACTACACCACCGCTTCGGTCCACGACGTCGGCGGCGACTTCTACGACGTCTTTCCGCTCGGCGCCGGGCGGTGGGGGTTCTTTCTCGGCGACGTCAGCGGCCGGGGCGCACCCGCCGCCGCTCTCACCTCGCTGATCCGCTACACCTTGCGCTCCACCGCCCTGCTGGAGCGCGACCCGTGTGCCGTACTGCGGGCGCTGAACTCCACTCTGCTGTCGGCATCGTCCGACGGCAGCGGCTTCTGCACCCTGGTCTTCGGCACCCTCGCCCCCGAGCCCGCGGGCGGTTTCGCCCTCACCCTGGCCGGAGGCGGCCATCTCCCGGCCCACCATCTGCGACCCGCCCGCCGCGACGGGCCGGACCGGGTGGTCGCCCGGACCGAGCCGGTGAGCCTCGCCGGAGGAATGCTCGTCGGCGCCCTGCGCCACGCGGACTTCGTCTCCCGGACCGTTCAACTTCTGCCCGGCGAGGCGCTCTTCCTCTACAGCAACGGACTCACCGAGGCCCGTACTACCCAAGGCGCCCGGTTCGGCGAGAGCGGACTGACCGCGCACCTCACCCACCATGCCGCCACCGGCCGGGCCCTCGGGGCCGCCGCGATCATCAGCGACCTCACCTCGCTGCTGGACACCTTCCCCGCAGGACCCGCCGACGACGTCGCGCTCCTCGCACTCAGCGCGACCTCGGCGACACCCGCCACGGCACCCTCCGGTGCCTCGGGCACCGCGCACACCAGCCTGCCCTTCCCACCCCCCGACAGCACGTGACCTGGCCGAACGGGCGAAGAGGCGGGGCTGGGTGTTTAGGTTCCACGAGGCGGGCTACACAGCAAAGGCGTCCGACGGCCGTCCTGGACGAAGGCACCGGAGGGTTGAGCTCACAGCTCCCGGTGCCGTCCGACGGGCGCGCACTCCGTCACCCCCTGGTCCGCCGCATGAAGGCGCCGCAGCGCCCGGCGCAGTTCCCGCTGTATCGGTTCCGGGAGCGTCTCGTCCTTCGTCGTGGCGACCAGGGCCGTAGCCACGTCCCGGAGCTTGATATTGCAGTTCTGCGACACACACACCAGCAGATCCCACGCCCTCTCGCTGGAACACGGGGCCAGGACCATCACCATGCCGCGCGCCTGGTCGATCACCGCACGGGACGTCAGCGCCCGCGCCAACTGCTCGCTCTTGGCGCGTAGTTCGACGACCTCGACCAGCAGGGCCGCATGGCCGGCCGAGGGCACAGCCGTCAACAGCGGCCGCTCTTCACGTGCCGGTGCCGCGTGGGCAGCCCGTTCCGAACGGTGGCCATGACCGGCTCATCAGTGGTGGTGTCCACAGAGACCGCCTCCAGCACACCGATCTTGTGCGATTCGCTGTCGACGACGTCGCGTTCGTGCCACTCCCGGAGATCGGCAGCGTGAATCATGACCTTCCCCTTCCGGATGTCATCCGGCGGGCGTGCACCACACCCCCGGTCTTCGCGTCACCTGCCGTGTTCGCGGTCCCGCCGGTCCTCGCGCCGCCAGCGTGCCCGGTGCTGGCGGCTGTAGCGACGGTCCCAGCGTTCCTGACGATCCCGGCGCTCCTGGTAGTCCCGGTACTGCCCCAGGTCGGAGCTGCGGCCCCGACTCCCGCCACCACCGCGGCCGTACCGCGTGGTTCCGAAGACCAACACGGCCGCGACCACCCACCAGATGGGGTTGAGGAAGCCGACACCGAACAGGACCAAGACGAGGATGAGAAGCAGGGCGAACACCGCGGGCCTCCCCGGGAGCTGGACACAGCATCGATACCGGGGACTGGGGCCTCACTCAACAGCGTAGTCCTACCCAGAGGTTGCGGATACCGGGGAGACAGCGGCTCGTATGCGTTGACACAGACGGTTGCCGGGCGTTGACTGGCCGCAGGCGTGGGGCTGTACCGCTCCGGGAATCTCCGGGCGAGGCCTCCACCTTTCGCTTCGCCCGGACCCCGCGGAACGCAGGCACTGTCCCTGCGACCGTGTGGAGGCCCGGCCGTGCTCTGGATTCTTCTCCTTCTGCTGATCAGCCGCAGGCAGTCCACACCGGCCCCGATCCCGCCCGCGGGAACGGCGACCTCGCGCGGGAGCCCGCTCAGCAGACAAGTAGGAGGCCGGCCATGAGCGTCGGACAGACGATCAAGCACAAGACGCAGGCACTCAAGGGCCTGGTCACCGAACGCATCGGCCGGACCACCCGCAACAGGCGACTCCAGCGGCAGGGCAGGACCGACCGAGTCTCCGGAAACCTGAAGCAGGCCGGCGACAAGGTCAAGGGTGCCTTCAGGCACTGAGCACAACACGCCCCGGGTGGTGCTCACGTCGTGTGGATGCCACCCGGCCGGCACCAACGCTCCATGAGCCGAACGGAATGGACGGTAGTGAAGCGGACCGACTCGCGAACCGTGAGCCAGAGAAGGCAGCCATGTTCACCGTCGTAGTCATCGTCGTGATCGCCATCGGCCTGGCCGCACTCCTCTACACCGGACGTGGACGAGCCCGCGGCAGTGGCGGACGCGGGCTGAAGCAGCGCTTCGGGCCCGAGTACGACCGTGCCGTCGCCCTCCATGACGGGGATGTCCGGGCGGCCGAGCGGGAACTCGGCGAGCGCGTGAAGCGGCACGGCTCCCTCCAGGAACAGCCGCTGTCTCCCGAGGCCCGCGCGGACTACGTGACGCAATGGGCCGCCGTCCAGGAGCAGTTCGTCGAATCACCGCAGAAGGCCGTCACCGAGGCGGACGCGCTGCTGGCGCGCCTGGCGAGGGACCGGGGTTTCCCCGACGGCGAGCACTTCGAGGAGCAGATGGCCGCCCTCTCCGTCCACCACGCCCCCTTCGTCCAGGGCTACCGCAGCATGCACGCGGCCGCCCGCGACCAGAGCGGCACCGAGGAAATGCGGGAGGCCATGGTCGGATCCCGAAGCCTTTTCGAGGCACTGGTCATCGAAGAGCCGGCCGACCCGGACCGGCATCGGCCGCCGTCCCCCGACGACCGCGGTCACGCGCCATGGGCGTTGAGCCGACGTCATGCGAAGGGAAGCAACACCTGACGTCGCGCAACGCCTGACACGCACGACAGCCCCAGGCCGGGAGGGGGAGCCTGGTTGCGCCGTGCCACGGGGAACCCCAGGTCGGGATTGGCTGACCTGGGGTTTCCTGGTGTTCGTGGTGACTGGTTCCCGTGGGCGTGAGGCCGGGGCGGTCCTGCCCAGGCGTCACGCCTCGTCGTTCACCCACGACATGAGCTTGCGGAGCTCCTTGCCGGTGGTCTCCAGGAGGCTCTTCTCGTCCTGGCTCTTGTACTCGTTGTACTTCTTCAGACCGCCGTGGTACTCGGCCATCCACTCGCGGGCGAACGTCCCGTCCTGGATCTCGGCGAGGACCTTCTTCATCTCGGCCTTGGTGGCGTCCGTGATGATCCGCGGGCCGGTGACGTAGTCGCCCCACTCGGCGGTCTCGGAGACCGACCAGCGCATCTTCTCCAGGCCGCCCTCGTACATGAGGTCGACGATGAGCTTCAGCTCGTGGAGGCACTCGAAGTACGCGATCTCCGGCTGGTAGCCGGCCTCGGTCAGCGTCTCGAAGCCCGCCTTGACCAGCGCGGCCGTACCACCACAGAGGACGGCCTGCTCACCGAACAGGTCGGTCTCGGTCTCCTCGGTGAACGTCGTCTTGATGACGCCGGCGCGGGTGCCGCCGATGCCCTTGGCGTACGACAGAGCCAGCGGGAACGCGGAACCGGTCGCGTCCTGCTCGACGGCCGCGATGCAGGGAACGCCGCGGCCCTCCT
Source organism: Streptomyces sp. NBC_00775 (assembly GCF_036347135.1). Lineage (NCBI taxonomy): Bacteria > Bacillati > Actinomycetota > Actinomycetes > Kitasatosporales > Streptomycetaceae > Streptomyces > Streptomyces sp. NBC_00775. Next base: position 4,811,670 of record NZ_CP108938.1, on the reverse strand, counting down.
CGTACTGGCGGCGGACCAGGTGGCCCGGGCCCTTCGGGGCGACCATGCACACGTCGATGCCGGCCGGGGGCTTGATGAAGCCGAAGCGGATGTTCAGGCCGTGGCCGAAGAACAGCGCGTCGCCGTCCTTCAGGTTGTCCTTGATGGACTCCTCGTAGACCTGGGCCTGGATCGGGTCCGGCACCAGGATCATGATGACGTCGGCCTCGGCGGCGGCCTCCGACGGCGTCACCACGCGCAGGCCCTGCTCCTCGGCCTTCGCCTTGGACTTGGAGCCCTCGTGCAGACCGACGCGGACGTCCACACCCGAGTCGCGCAGCGACAGCGCGTGGGCGTGGCCCTGGCTGCCGTAGCCGATGACCGCGACCTTGCGGCCCTGGATGATGGACAGGTCGGCGTCGGCGTCGTAGAACAGCTCGGCGGGCATGAGGGTTTCTCCTTGTAATCGGTAACTGGGTTGCTGGTAGCTGTTATTGAGGGACAGTCACTTCTGAGGGAACTCGCGTTACGCGCTTTGTGCCTGCGACGCGGATGCGGACGTGGAGGCGGATGCGGAGGCGCTCGCCGTCGCCGTCAGGCGGAACGGGCGGGTGTCTCGTACGCCGCGTTCGGCCAGGGAGCGGGAGCCGCGGCCGATGGCTATCGCGCCGGACTGGACGAGTTCCTTGATGCCGAAGGGGGCCAGCATCCGGAGCATCGCGTCGAGTTTGTCGGCGGCGCCGGTGGCTTCCAGGGTGACGGCCTCGGGGGAGACGTCGACCGTCTTCGCGCGGAACAGTTCGGCGATCTGGACGATCTGGGAGCGGGTCTCGTTGCCGGCGCGGACCTTCACCAGGACCAGTTCGCGCTGGACCGCCGCGTCCGCCTCCAGCTCGACGACCTTGAGGACGTTGATGAGCTTGTTGAGCTGCTTGGTCACCTGCTCCAGGGACAGCGCGTCGTCGACCCTGACCACGATGGTGACGCGGGAGAGGTCGGGGTGCTCGGTGGTGCCGACCGCGAGCGAGTCGATGTTGAAGCCGCGGCGCGAGAACAGGGCGGCGATCCGGGCGAGGATGCCGGGGGTGTTCTCGACCAGGACGGAGAGTGTGTGCTGGGACATGTCAGTGGTTCCTCTCAGTCGTCCGCGGAGTCGCCGAAGTCGGGGCGGACGTCGCGGGCGGCCATGATGTCGTCGTTGGAAGTGCCGGCAGGGACCATCGGCCACACCATCGCGTCCTCGTGGACGATGAAGTCCACCACCACAGGGCGGTCGTTGATCGAGTTGGCCTTGTCGATGACCGCGTCCAGTTCCTCCGGGGTCTCGCAGCGCAGGCCCACGCAGCCCATCGCCTCGGAGAGCAGGACGAAGTCCGGGACGCGGGTGCCGCGGTTGGCGGCGGAGCCCAGGCCCCGCGTCGAACCGGTCTCGGCGTTGGTCGCGCCGTCGTGCAGCACGGTGTTGGAGAACCGGGCGCCGTAGAAGAGGTTCTGCCACTGGCGGACCATGCCGAGGGCGCCGTTGTTGATGACGGCGACCTTGATGGGGATGTTGTTCAGGGCGCAGGTGGTGAGTTCCTGGTTGGTCATCTGGAAGCAGCCGTCGCCGTCGATCGCCCAGACGGTCCGGTCCGGGCGGCCGGCCTTGGCGCCCATCGCGGCCGGCACCGAGTAGCCCATCGTTCCTGCGCCGCCCGAGTTGAACCAGGTGCCCGGCTCCTCGTGCGGGAGGAACTGCGCCGCCCACATCTGGTGCTGGCCGACCCCGGACGCGAACAGCGTGCCCTCGGGGGCGAGTTGGCCGATGCGCTCGATGACCAGCTGCGGGGAGAGGGTGCCGTCCGAGGGCAGGTCGTAGCCGCGCGGGTAGGTGGTGCGCCAGCGGTTGAGGTCCCGCCACCAGTTCGCGTAGTCACCCCGGTGGCCGTCCTCGTGCTCCGCGCGCACCGCTGTCGTCAGCGCGGTGATGACCTCGCGCGCATCTCCCACGATCGGCACGTTCGCGAAACGGTTCTTGCCTATCTCGGCCGGGTCGATGTCGGCGTGCACGACCTTGGCGTACGGGGCGAACGTGTCGAGCTTGCCGGTGACACGGTCGTCGAAGCGGGCGCCGAGGGCGACGATCAGATCGGCCTTCTGCAGTGCGGTGACGGCGGCCACGTCGCCGTGCATGCCCGGCATGCCCACGTGCTGCGGGTGGCTGCCGGGGAACGCGCCGAGTGCCATCAGGGTGGTGACCACGGGAGCGCCGGTCAGCTCGGCGAGGATCCGCAGCTCGTCGGTGGCCTTGGCCTTGAGGACGCCGCCGCCGACGTAGAGCACGGGGCGCTCGGACTGGTTCAGCAGCTTGGCCGCCTCGGCGATCCGGCGGGGGTGCGGCCGGGTCACCGGGCGGTAGCCGGGCAGGTCCGCACGGGGCGGCCAGCTGAAGGTGGTCTTTTCCTGGAGGGCGTCCTTGGTGATGTCGACCAGGACCGGGCCGGGGCGTCCCGTGGCCGCGATGTGGAAGGCTTCCGCGATCGTCTTCGGGATGTCATCGGCCCTGGTGACCAGGAAGTTGTGCTTGGTGATCGGCATGGTGATGCCGACGATGTCCGCCTCCTGGAAGGCGTCCGTGCCGATCGACTTGGAGGGAACCTGCCCGGTGATCGCCACGAGCGGCACCGAGTCCATGTGGGCGTCGGCGATCGGCGTCACCAGGTTGGTGGCGCCCGGTCCCGAGGTCGCCATGCAGACGCCGACCTTGCCGGTGGCCTGCGCGTAGCCCGTGGCCGCGTGACCCGCGCCCTGCTCGTGCCGGACGAGCACATGCCGTACCCGCTCGGAGTCCATCAGCGGGTCGTACGCCGGCAGGATGCAACCGCCGGGAATGCCGAACACGGTGTCCGCGCCCACCTCTTCGAGCGAGCGGACGAGGGACTGCGCGCCCGTGACGTGCTCGACGGCGACGGAGGAACGCTCGGGGGTGCGGGTCCGCACCTGCGGGAGGCGGGCCGCGGGGGCCTCTTGCACAGCGTTTGACATCGTCAGTTCCCAAGGGATGTAGGGGTGTTGGGGATGTGCGGGAAACGTCCTCGTGATCAGTGGCCGCGCGGCGGCGGCCGAGTGGCGCGTGCCCTCGGCCGGCCGGGTGATCACCAAGTCGGTGCACCCGGTCGGCCCCGGGGTGGATCAGGGCGGGGTCCTCGCCGTCTGCAGGGCGTCGTGCGGCTTTCGTACGACGTCCGGACCGGAGGGCAGCTCCAGACCGGAGAGTTCGGTCGTGTACTCCACGACGTCCAGGACGGAGAGCCTGCTGATGGTGGGAGCGGTGACGTTCAGTTCACCGCGCACCGCCACCGCCGCCGCGTAGCCCCGGTCCACCGGAACGTCCAGCAGGGTCCAGCCGGATGGCGGATACGGGCCCTGCGGGCCCCCCGTGCCGACATAGTCGAGCGAGGGGTCGCGGCCCAGACCCGAGCCGAGGCCCTTGAGGTAAGCCTCTTTGCGGGTCCACAGGCGGGCCAGGGCACGCGGGCGCAACTCAGGTGCCAGCGCGTCCAGTTCCGCCTGTTCATCCACGTGCAGCATCGAGGCCAGTTCGGCGGTGGCCGTCTGGTCCGACACCAGGTCCACGTCGACTCCGATCGGAGCGACGGCCGTACCGACGAGCGCCAGGTCGCCCCGGTGGGACAGCGAGAAGAACAACTCGCGGCCCGCGCCGAGAACGGTCGGGCGGCCGTGCGGTCCGCCGCAGCAGGGACAGGTGTCCCGGCCGAAGTGGATCTCCTCGGGACGCAGACCCAAATACGTTCCGAGCAGCCGACGTAGTGCGACATGCGCGGCCGTGAACCGGGTTCGGTCGGCCGCGTGCATGAGGGCGGCGGCGCGCTGACGCTCGGTCGCGTCGAGCACCGCCTCGTCCAGGATGCCGGCGGGGACATCCGAGACCCTCAGGAGCCAGAGGTCCAGTGAGCCAGGGGGTGGCAGCTCACGAACGACCCACGGCAGGGTTGTTTCCACGGGGTCTCTCCTGTTCTTACTCAGGTGACAAGCCGGTCGGGCCTCATGCTGCGCTGGGCTCGACCGTCAGGTCGCGTCCGCCCGACGGGTCGGGTGCGGAAGGCAGGTCGCGCCTGCCGCGCATCGGCCCGATCAGGAGAATCAGGGGGGTCACCGCCAGGCCGGCGGTCAGCATCCACAGCGTCGGCCTGAGGCCGAGCGCCGTGCCGAGTGCGCCGCCGAGCAGTGAACCGAAGGGGATGGCACCGAAGTTGGCCACCGATATGCAGGAAGTGACACGGCCGAGGAGCTGCGGCGGGCAGTAGCGCTGCCGGAAGGCTCCCTGGATCACGTTGGCCAGTACCACGCCCAGGGCGAGGAGTGCGCTGCCAATCGCCAGGGTCACCAGCTGCCAGCCCTCCCCCGCCATGGGAATGAGCAGGCCGAAGGGAGCGGTGAACAGCGTGGCGAGCTGCAGTCCGCGCGCGGTTCCGTGCCGGTCGGCGATGCGCTTCGCCAGGGTGGCGCCCAGGAGTCCGCCGATGCTGCTGGAGGCCAGCAGCCAGCCGACCGCGCCTTCCGCGACCATCAGCTGCCGGATCATGAAGACCGGCAGGATGGCCTGGTACGCCGTCAGGAGCAGGTTGGTGACGGTGCCGTACCCCGTCAGGATGCGCAGGTAGGGGTCCTTCACCGTGTACTGGAGGCCCTCCTTGATGTCCTGGCGCAGCGGGGTGCGCTCCTTGGGCTGTTCGGGTCGGGGTTCCTCGGCGCGGATGCGGGACAGGCACAGGGCCGAGAAGAGGAACGTCAGCGCGTTGACCAGCAGTCCGGAGGCGGCGCCGAAGGCCCCGGCGAGGAGGCCGCCGCCGCCCAGGCCCGCGACCTGCGCCACCGACTCGCTGCCCTGAAGCTTGGCGTTGGCCTCCTGGAGGTCCTTCCGCTCGACTATCGAGGGCACGTACACCTTGTAGGAGATGCCGAAGAACACCGCCGCCAGGCCGTTGAGCAGGGCGACGATCAGCATCTGGGTCATGGTGAGGACGTCGAGCCAGGCGGCTATGGGCACGCTGGCCAGGAGGAGCAGCGAGCCCACGTTGCAGGCCAGCATGAGGGGTCTGCGCCGCATGCGGTCCACCCAGGCGCCGGCCGGCAGGCCGATCAGCAGCCAGGGCAGCCAGGGCGCGGCGGCCAGCACACTCACGGCGAACGTGCTGGCGTTGAGCGTCACCACCGCGACCAGCGGCATCGCGACGGTGGTGATGTTGATGCCGACACGGTTGGTTGTCTCGCCCAGCCACAGCAGGCGGAAGTCGCGCTGGTGCAGCAGTCCGCCGCGTTTGGGTTTCACGGTGATCTCCGGGGGTGGTTCGAGCGTCGGGGCAGTCATGTAAGTACCGCCTTCTGAACGGCTTCGGTGAGAAGCGATTCGGCGCCCGACCAGCGGATCCGCCGGGCGACCAACTCAGTGTGAAGCACACCGAGTTGCGTGGTGAGGGGCGGTAGCCCATCGCTGCCCGGTCCGCCACCGTGGGCGCAGTCCCGGGCGACCCGGTCCGGGGCGAGATCGCCCGCGAAGTCGGAAGTGTCCGCGAGCGACCGGCCGGAGTCCAGCGCCGCGAGGACGGTCTCGCCCACCTGGTGGTGCGCCGCCCGGAACGGCGTGCCCTCCAGGACCAGGCGTTCCGCCAGGTACGTCGCCGAGGTGAACCCGTCCACGGCCCGCTGCTCCATCCGCTCCCGCTCCGGTTCCGTGCCCGCCACGACCAGGCGCAGCAGCGTGACCGCGTCGGTGGTGTCGCTCAGGCCCGGCCAGAGGTGGCGTACGGCCTCGGTGCCGACCGCGATGGCGTTGGTGTAGCCGCCGGTCGTCATCGCGGAGGCCGCGCTCATGAACGCGCCCAGGCTCGCGGTGGACCGGCCCTGGATGTGCTCCAGCAGGAACGGGTTGCGCTTCTGCGGCATCATCGAGCTCGAACCCACCAGCGTGTCGCCCACCCGCAGCAGCCCGGACTCCTCCGACGTCCAGGTGCTCAGATCGCGCGCGATACGGGCGAGCGCGACGCCGAGCACGGCGGACGCGGACAGCAGCTGGAGGACGAAGTCCCGGGAGGCCACGGCGTCCACCGAGTTGGGCGCGGCCGAGGTGAAGCCGAGGAGTTCCGCCGTGCGGGCGGGGTCGATCGGCACGGAGGTGCCGCCGATGGCGCCCGCGCCGAGCGGGTTGACGTCGATCTGCCGGCCCGCGTCGAGGAGTCCGCCGTACGCGCGCAGTACCGCGCCGGCGACACCCGCCAGGTAGTGCCCGTAGGTGATCGGCACGGCGGGCTGGCCGTGCGTGTACGCCGGCATCGTCACGTCCGCGTACTCCTCGGCCTTCGCCAGGAGCACCGCGGCGAGGGTGTCCACCGCGTCCAGCAGCGCCAGATAGGGGGTGCGGACCTTCAGCCGGGTGGTGGTGGCGTTGAGGTCGTTGCGGGAGCGGCCGGTGTGCAGGATGCCGCCGGTCTCGTCGCCCAACTGCTCGATGAGGTGGCCCTCGTACGCCAGGTACACGCCGCGCGGCATCGGCCTGCCGCGCACCGGCCCGAAGTTCTGCTCGCGCAACTCCTCGATCGCCCGCAGCAGTTGCCCGGCACGGGCGGCGTCCACGATGCCGCGCTCGGTCAGCATGACCAGATGCGCACGGTCCACCTCGCTGATGCACCGCAGCTCCGCACCGAGCCCGTCGTCCGCCGCGTCGTCCGGCAGGTACGAGGCGTAGACGATGCGGTGCGCCTCGGCGTCGAGGGCTGCCTTGAGCCGCCCGGTGTCGACACCGGATGCTGTCGCGGTGCTCATGCGAGGGCCTCCGTCGCGGTCAGGTGTGTGTACGACACGGCCTCGGCGAGCAGGGCGGCTCCCCGGTCGGCGGCCTCGGCGGCCGGGGCGGGGTGGTCGGCGACGGCGATGGTGTGGCCGATGCGGCCGCGGAAGTCCTCGGCGGGGCCCACGGGTTCGCCCGGGACGCGGTAGACGACGGCGTCCACGACGTTCGGGACGGCGCGGGCGCGGGCGACGGTCTCGTCGAGCGCGCCGGCGTGGGTGAGGATGCCGTCGCGCTCGGCGGTCAGGAAGCGGATCGAGGCGCGGGCGTAGACGCCGCGCTCCAGTTCGGGAGTCTCGCCGAGCGCGGACAGGACCTGGGCGAGGACCAGGTCGATACCGCAGGCCCTGCGCACGAGTTCGGGGATCATGCCGCCGGCGAGCCGCGGGTTGACCTCGATGACCTTGGCGCCGGTGCTCTCCAGGCGCATCTCCACATGGGCCGCGCCCCAGCCGAGCCCGAGCGCCTCCACGGCGCGCACCGCGGTCTCCCGCAGCGCGCGTTCCGCCTCGGCCGGCAGGGACGCCGGGACGTCGTGGCCGACCTCCACGAAGACGGGGAGCGGACCGACGTGCTTGGCGACCGTCACCACCGCCTGGGTGCCGAACACCTCGACGGAGAACTCCGGTCCGCTCAGGTACTCCTCGACCAGGATCCGGCGCGGTGCCGCGACCCCCCGCTCGTTGACGGTGGCCGCCAGCAGCGTCCGGGCGTGCTCGGCCACCTCGCCGGCGTCCGCGCACAGCCGCACGCCGAGGCTCCCGGAGCCCTGCACCGGCTTCACCACCACCGGAAGTCGGCACGCCTCCGCGGCGGCCACGGCGCCGACGACCTCGTCGACGACGGCGAAGCCCGGCACCCCGACGCCCGCCCCGGCGAGGATCCGCCGCTGCTCGGACTTGTCGCGGCAGGCCCGTACGGCCTCGGCCTCGGGGCCCGGCAGACCGAGCCGCGCGGCGACCGCGGCCGCGGTGGGGACGTAGTACTCGGAGCTGGTCAGCACACCAGCGATGGGCGCCTCGCCGGCCAGTTCGGAGACCGCCATCCACAGCGCGGCCTCGTCCGCGGTGTCCACGGTGACGGTCCGCAGCCCGTCCTCGGCGGCGTACGGATAGCGGCCCGGGTCCGCGCACAGCAGGACCGGCTCCACTCCGCGCTGGGCCGCGCGGCGCGCGAACAGCCGCCCCGTTCCGGTGGTGTTGCTCTCGATCAGGAGCAGTAGCCGCCCGCTCATGAGTCGACCTCCGGCATGACCACGTCGTCGAAGCCGCGGCGCGCCCACAGCAGCCGGGACCAGGCTGCGGTCGCGTCGAGCGGGTGCTCGACGGTGACCGGGCCGCCCGGGGCGGGCGCCGGGACGATGCCCTGGGCGCGCAGCCAGGCATCGTTGTAGACCGTGGACTGGTAGCGGTAGCCCTCGTCCGGCAGCACCATCACCACGGTGCTCCCTGGGTTGTGCTCCGCCCACCAGGACGCCACCTGGAAGGAGGCCCCGCTGGTCGGTCCCATGAACAGGCCGTGCGCGCGGTAGAGCTCGTGGGTCGCGTGGAACGCCTCGGGGGCCGTCACCCAGTGGACCTCGTCGTACGCCGCGTGCTTGACGTTGCCCGGGTGGATGCTGCTGCCGAGTCCGCGCAGCGTGCGGGGCCCGTCGGGGGTGCCGAAGATGATGCTGCCGTGCGTGTCCACGCCGACCAGGTGCAGCGCCGGGTTTCCGGGCCGCAGCGACGCGGCGAGCCCGCCCGTCGAACCGCCCGAACCCACCGGGCCCACCAGGCAGTCGACGGAGCCGACGGTGTCGCCGATCAGGTCGGCGACGATGCTGTACGCGCCCGGGTTGTCGGGGTTGTCGTACTGGCCGGGGACGAAGGCGTCGGGCTGGAGGCGGCGCAGCTCCTCCACCCGGGCCAGGCGTGCGCCCTGGATGCCGCCGGGCTGGCCGGTGTGCTCGACGATCTCCACCGTCGTGCCGAGCATTTCGAGGCGGGTGCGCAGATCCCGGTCGATGGCCGAGTCGCCGACGATGGTCAGCGGATAGCCGCGCAGCCCGCAGACCATGGCCAGGCCCAGGGCGAACGTCCCGGAGGAGGTCTCGATGACCGGGGTGCCCGGGGAGAGCAGCCCGTCGGCCTCGGCGCGGTCGATGATGTGGCGGGCGGGCAGCAGCTTCATCAGGCTGAAGGCCGCCGCGTAGAGGTTGTCGCTCACCTTGATGATGCGTGGGAGCTCGGTGGCCTCCACGATCGAGGAGTGAGCCTTCGGCAGAGTCGTCGTCGTCATGTCAGTCACCCGTCAGTCACCGGTCGTGTAGTTCCACTGCTCGTCGATACCGATCTCTTGCAGGAGGCGCTGGGCCAGCGCGGCGCGGGCTTCGACGTCCGGGTCGTCCCGGTCGAAGAGGAGGCCCGCGATGTCTCCGCTGTGCGCCGCCTGCACGCCCAGCGCGCCGGAGGTCCGGGCGATGTCCCGGATCCGGTCGAGCCCGGGTATCGGCAGATGACGCTGGTTGATCTCCGTACTCGCCGTCGCCACCGAACCCAGCAGCGCGACGTCCTTCATCTGGATGGCCTCCCGGAGCATGTCCCGCAGCCGGGCGAAGAGGTCGATCTCCTCCTGGCCGTAGCTCGCCGGCGCGAACGCCAGCGTGTCCACGCCCCGCCCGCCGCCCTCGGGGCGGGAGCCGAAGCCCAGCACCCGGACCGGCGGCATCCGGTAGCCGAAGTCCTCGATCACCGCGCCCTCGCGCTGTGCGAACAGCACGGTGGACTCCTCGAACATCAGGGAGTCGGAGGCGGTCTCGGCGCGCACGGCCAGCCGGGCCACCTCCTGCGGCGGCAACGGGCTGACGAACGCGTCCTTCACCGCCCAGATCGCGGCCAGCACATCGCTCGTCGACGAGCCGAACCCGCGGCACAGCGGCACATCGCCGGTCAGTTCCAGATGGCCGCCCCAGGGCCCGGCGTCCGGCGGCGTCACGGCCCGGACGGCGAGTTCCGCCGCGCGCCGCGCCTTGCCCTTCCACTCGGGTGAGACGGTGACCTCGGGACCGGGGGCGGGGATGAAGGTGGCTCTGGTCGTGTGGATGGTGCAGGGAAGGGTGACGAGACCCCTGGTGAGTCCTCCCTCACCGGTGAACACGCCTTGCAGAATCTCGCCGTGATGGACGGGGGCCGAAGCGACCCCGACACGCCAGTCGGAATGATCCACCATCATGTCCTTGACCTTCTGTTGCCGGTGAAGCCGTGACCTGCGGACAACATCACGCTATGCAGGCCGGAACCCGTAGCCCGGCGGCAAGAGCGGCAGGCTGCGGGCAATTGCCCAGGCGGACCGGCGGGGCACACGTCGAAGCGCCCGGGCCCACCCTGGTGAGGTGGACCCGGGCGCCTTGGTGGCCCGGTGGTGCCAGACGTCAGTGGTGGACCGCCCGCAGGTGCTCGGACACGACCTTGCCGATCTCCCGCAGGGGCTCGGCGCCGGTCATGTCCCAGTGCTCGCAGTCGATGTCGTGCTCCTCGACACGGCCGAGAACATACGGTGCCCAGGACTCGGCGCCGGTCATGGCGGCGGGCGTGCGGCGCGCGTTGAAGAACAGCATGCCGCCGCTGAACTGCCGCCCGGGAACGTACCGGTAGCGCATCTCCAGGTTCCCCGCGGTGGCCTCGACGACCGCGGCGGCCTGGGCCGGCTCCAGGGCACCCAGGATCGGGTCCTCGGCGCGCAGCACCTCCGCCAGTTCGGCGGCGTCCGGCGCACCGTCCGCGCACGCCACGGCCAGTTCGGCGCCGCGGGTGCCGAGCAGCGCGGTCAGGACCTCGCGCCCGGTGATGGCGGGCGCCTCGAAGCCGTCGGGCAGCGGATAGGAGTCGAGCAGCCCGAGCAGGGCCACTTGCTCGCCCAGCTCCTCCAGGCGGGCGGCGACGGCGTGGGCGATCAGACCGCCGAACGACCAGCCCAGCAGGTGGTACGGGCCGTGCGGCTGGGCGGAGCGGATTTCGGCCACGTACGTGTCGGCCATCTCCTCCATGGAGGCGGGCCGCCCCGAGGGGTCCGTCAACTCCCGTGCCTGGAGGCCGATCAGCGGCCGCTGTTCGCCGATGTGCCGCAGCAGCCCGGCGTAGGACCAGCTCATCCCCGAGATGGGGTGTACGCAGAACAGCGGGGCTTCCCCGCCCTCGCTCGCGGAGCGGATCGGCAGCAGGGTCTCCAGCGGGTTCCCGCCCGAGCCGGCGGCGATGTGCTCGCCCAGCAGCGCGGGGGTCGGGTACTGGAACAGGTCCCGGATGGTGACCGGGGTGTCCCAGACGGCACGGATGCGGCCGATGAGCCGGGTGGCGAGCAGGGAGTGCCCGCCCAGGTGGAAGAAGTGGTCGTCGATGGTGACCGACGGCAGGCCGAGCGTGACCGCGAACAGCCCGCACAGGACTTCCTCGGCCGGGGTGCGCGGCGCCCGCCCGCCGGTCCGGTCGGCCTGCGGCGGCTCGGGCAGCGCCCGCCGGTCGAGCTTGCCGTTCACCGTCAGCGGCAGCGCGTCCAGCGGCACGATGGCGGCGGGCACCATGTACTCGGGCAGGGCCGCCACCGCGTGCCGGCGCAGCTCCGGGATGTCCGGCGCACCGCCGTCCACGGTCACCACGTAGGCCACCAGACGCTTGTCGCCGGGCCGGTCCTCACGGATCATCACGGCGGCCTGGGCGACGGAGGCGTGCCGCAGCATCGCCGACTCGATCTCACCGGGCTCTATGCGAAAGCCCCGCAGCTTGATCTGCTGGTCGGCCCGCCCGAAATACTCCAGCGCTCCGTCCTGGCTCCAGCGGGCCAGGTCGCCGGTGCGGTACATCCGCGAGCCGGGCGCCCCGTGCGGGTCGGCGACGAACCGCTCGGCGCTGAGCCCGGGCTGCCCGATGTAGCCGTGCGCGAGCCCGTGCCCGGCGACGTACAGCTCGCCGGGGACGCCCGGCGGCAGCAGCCGCAGGTTCTCGTCGAGGACGTAGGCGTGCTTGCCGGTGATGGGCCGCCCGATGGGGATGGCGGGCGCGGGGGCGCTGATGGTGTGGGCGGTGGTGAACCCCATGCTCTCCGCGGGACCGTAGCCGTTGACCAGGTGCAGATGGGGGTGGTCGGCCAGCGCCTTGGCGGCGTGCGCGGGCGAGGCCGCCTCACCGGCCGTCATGGCCTCCCGGAGCCGGGAGAAGACCGCCGGGTGCTCGTCGAGCATGTGGTTGAACAGGCTCGCCGACATCTGGAGCGTGGTGATCCCGTGCCGCTCCACCAGCTCCGCGATCTGGTGCGGGTCGGTGTGCTGGCCGGGCTGCAGAACGCAGACCCCGCCGTGCAGCAGCGGCCCGAAGACCTCCAGGGCGAAGGCGTCCCACGACACGGGCGAGCTCTGCAGATACGTCTGCTCAGGGCCGAAGTGCAGATAGTCAGGGCCGATGAAGGTGGCCGCCAGCGCCCGGTGCGAGGCCGCGACGCCCTTGGGCACCCCGGTCGAGCCGGAGGTGAACATCACGCACGCCGTCGTCTCCGGGTGCCCGCCCGTCTCCACCGGCGCCCCCGAAAGACCGCTGATCGCGGGGGTGTCGACGGTCAGATCGACCAGGGTGGCCGAGGTCGGCAGGGCCGCGAGGTGGCTCTGGGTGACCAGCGCCGACGGGTTGGTCTGCCCGAGGACGGTGGTCAGCCGGTCGGCCGGGAACTGCGGGTCCAGCAGCGTGTATCCGGCGCCGGCCTTCAGCGCCGCGAGCAGGGACGCGATCAGATGCGGCGAGCGCTCCAGGTGGATGGCCACGATGCTGCCGGGCTCGACGCCCCGCGAGGTCAGGTGCCGGGCCAGCCGGTTGGACCAGACGTCCAGCTCGGCGTACGTCACCTGCTGGTCCTCGAAGACCAGCGCCACCGAGTCCGGTGTGCGGGCCGCCTGCCCGGTGAACAGCCCGTCCAGACCGAGGACCGGCGCCGGCGCCTGGGGACCGCTCCAGTCCCGTACCCGTACACGCTCGTCGTCGGAGAGCAACTCGATGTCGCCGACGGGGAGTTCAGGCTGGTTGACGGCGGTGGTGAGGAGGCGGACGAGGCGGTCGGCGGTGGCTTCGACGGTGCGGGCGTCGTAGAGGTCGGTGGCGTACTCGATGGTGATGTCGAGGCCGCCCGGCTGTCCGTCCGCCGTCCGGTGCTCCGCGAACGCGAAGGTCAGGTCGAACTTGGCGATGGAGGCGGAGGGAAAGGCGAACTCGCTCTCCAGGCCCGGGAGTTCGGGTGCCCGGGTGCTGGTGTCGCCGACGGTGAGCATGACCTGGAAGAGGGGGTGCCGGGCGGTGGTGCGCTCGGGGTTGAGGGCTTCGACGAGCCGGTCGAAGGGCAGGTCCTCGTGCGCCCAGGCGGAGAGGTCGGTCTCCCGGACGCGGGTGAGGAGGTCGCGGAAGGTCGGGTTGCCCGACAGATCCGTGCGCAGGACGAGGGTGTTGACGAAGAAGCCGATGAGGTCGTCGAGCTTCTGGTCGGTGCGGCCTGCGACGGGGGAGCCGAGCGGGATGTCGTACCCGGCGCCGGAGCGGGCGAGGAGGGTGGACACGGCCGCCTGGGCGACCATGAAGAAGGTGGTGCCGGTGTCCTGGGCCAGCGAGGTCAGCGAGCCGTGCAGCTCGGCGGGGCAGTGGACGGTGTGGGTGGTGCCCTGGTTGGAGGCGGCGGCGGGGCGGGCGCGGTCGGTGGGAAGGGTCGCTTCCTCCGGGAGCTCGGCCAGAGCCTCGCGCCAGTAGTCGAGTTGGCGGTCCTCGTTGTCCTGGAGCAGCTTCTGCTGCCACAGGGCGTAGTCGGCGTACTGGACCGGCAGCGGCTCCCATTGCGGGGTCTCGCCCTGGACGCGGGCCTCGTAGGCGGCGGCCAGATCGCGGAAGAGGGGCCCGTTGGACCAGCCGTCGGAGGCGATGTGGTGGACGACCAGCATCAGGACGTGCTCCTCGGCGCCGAGCCGGAACAGGCTCGCGCGGAAGGGGCGTTCACCCGCCAGGTCGAAGGCGTGTCCGGCCTCGGCGCCCAGCAGCCCGTCGAGGGTGTCCTCGGTCGCGGGGATGATGGCCAGTGCGGTGGTGGCCGCGGGGAGGACGGCCTGGTAGGCCTTGTTCTCGTGGGTCGGGTAGACCGTCCGCAGGCTCTCGTGGCGGGTGACGAGGTCGGTGAGGGCGAGCTGGAGTGCGTCGGGGTCGAGGGTGCCCTTCAGGCGCAGGGCCATCGGGATGTTGTAGGTGGCGGACGGGCCTTCCATCTGGTCGAGGAACCACAGCCGTTGCTGGGCGGAGGACAGCGGCACCCGCTCCGGACGCTCCTCGGGCAGCAGCGCCGGACGCTGTTCCCCGCTGCTCTCGGCCGTGAGCCGCTCGGAGAGCAGCGCGACCGTCGCGTACTGGAACAGGTCACGGATGGTGATCTGGGTGTCCCACACGGCGCGGATGCGGCTGATGAGCCGGGTGGCGAGCAGGGAGTGCCCGCCGCGGTGGAAGAAGTGGTCGTCGATGGTGACCGACGGCAGCCCGAGCACGGCGGCGAACAGACCGCAGAGCACTTCCTCGGCGGGGGTGCGGGGTGCGCGCCCGCCGGTGTCGCCGGTGTTCTGGGGCGCGGGCAGGGCACGGCGGTCGATCTTGCCGTTGGTGGTCAGCGGGATCGCGTCGAGGGTGACGAACGCGGACGGGACCATGTACTCGGGCAGCGCGCCGGAGACCTCGCGCTGGACCGCCTTGGAGTCGAGCCGCGTGCCGTCGGCAGCGACAAGGTAGGCGACGAGCCGCTTGTCGCCGGGCCGGTCCTCACGGATGACCACGGTCGCCTGGGCGACGGAGTCGCAGGCCGCCAGCGCGGTCTCGATCTCGCCGAGTTCGATGCGGAAGCCGCGCAGCTTGACCTGCTGGTCGGCCCGGCCGAGGTACTCCAGGGAGCCCTCGTGGTTCCAGGCGGCGAGGTCACCGGTGCGGTACATCCGGGTGCCGGCCAGGCCGTACGGGTCGGCGACGAACCGCTCGGCCGTCATGCCCGGCCGGTTGAGGTAGCCCTGGGCGAGACCGGCTCCGGAGATGTACAGCTCGCCCGGGGTGCCGGGCGCGACGAGCTGGAGGTGGTGGTCCAGGACGTAGAGGCGGTGGTTGTCGAGGGGCTCGCCGATCGGGACGGAGCCCGCATAGTCGAGCGGGCGGTGGATGTGGTGGGTGGCGGCGAAGGTGGTGGTCTCGGTCGGCCCGTAGCCGTTGACGACGGTGGTGTCCGGGCAGTTCTCGTGGATCCGGCGTACGGCCTCCGGCGGTACGACGTCACCGCCGGCCCACACCTCGCGGACGCCCGCGAACGCGGCCGGTGCCTCCTCGGCCATGACCCGGAACAGGCCCGCCGTCATCCACAGGCTGGTGATCGAGTGCTCGGCCAGCAGCCGCCCGTAGGCCGTGGGGTCGAGGTGGCCGGGGGGTGCGACGACGACGGTGCCGCCGTTGAGCCAGGGCACCCATATCTCGTAGGTGGACGCGTCGAACGCGGCCGGTGAGTGGAACAGGACCCGGCTGTGGTTGCCGTTGGCGTACATGGTCTGGGCGGCCAGGTCGGCCACATTGCGGTGGGTGACCGCGACACCCTTCGGGACGCCGGTGGAGCCCGAGGTGAACATCGCGTACAGCGGCTGGTCGGGGTGGATCGTGCGCGCCGGCGCCGTGGCCGGCAGGTGGTCGAGCCCGGTGGTGCCGTCCAGGACGACGACCTGGGCGGTGGTCTCCGCGACGAGCGGGTGGTCGGACAGGGCCGCGTCGGTCAGCAGGACCGGAGCCCCGGTGTCGGCCAGGATCTGGGTGAGGCGGGAGTCCGGGTCGGTGGTGTTCAGCGGGGCGTACACCGCTCCGGCCTTGGTCACCGACAGCAGCGCGGTGAGCAGGTCGGCCGAGCGCTCCATCAGGACGGCGACCACGTCGTGCTGCTGGACACCGAGGTTGATGAGGTGGTGGGCCGCACGGTTGGTGGTCTCGTCGAGCTGGGCGTAGGTGACCTCGTGGACGTCGTCGACCAGGGCGATCGCGTCCGGGGTACGGGCGGCCTGCGCCGCGAACAGCTCGGCGAGGCTCGCCTCGGGTGCCCCGGTGACCGTGCCGCTCCACTCCTCCAGGAGCAGCCGGCGCTCGTGCTCGCCGAGCAGGTCCAGCACGGAGAGCGGGGTGTCGGGCGAGGTGAGCACCGCTTCCAGGAGCCGCCTCAGCCGGGCCATGAGCGCGTCGATCGTCCGGGCGTCGTACAGGTCGGTGGCGTACTCGATGGTGATGTCCAGGCCGTTCGGCCGGCCGTCGCGGGTGCGGTGCTCGGCGAAGCCGAAGGTCAGGTCGAACTTGGCGATCTGCAGCGCGCTGTACTCGGTCCGGGCGTCGAGCCCCGGGAAGCCGACGGCGTTCGAACCGGTCTCGCCCATGGTGAGCATCACTTGGAAGAGCGGGTGCCGGGAGGCGGAGCGCTCCGGGTTGAGCACCTCCACCAGCCGGTCGAAGGGCAGGTCCTGCTGGCCCCACGCCGCCAGGTCCGTCTTGCGGACCCGGCCGAGCAGCTCCCGGAAGCTCGGGTCGCCCGTCAGATCCGTCCGCAGCACCAGCGTGTTGACGAAGAAGCCGACCAGCCCGTCGAGGGCCTCGTCGATACGTCCGGAGACCGGCGAGCCGACCGGGATGTCGAGGCCCGCCCCGGAGCGCGACAGCACGGTCGCGACCGCGGCCTGGGCCGCCATGAACAGCGTCGCCCCCGACTCCCGCGCCAGATGCGTCAGTCCGGCGTGGACGTCCGCGGGAAGGTGCGCGTCGCAGGTGGCGCCGTGGTACGAGGCGGTGGCCGGGCGCGGCCGGTCGGCGGGCAGGGTCGCCTCCTCCGGCAGCTCCGCCAACGTCTCGCGCCAGAACTCGAGTTGACGCGACCCGGCGCTCTCCGGATCGTCCGCCTCGCCGAGCAGCTCCTGCTGCCACAGCGTGTAGTCGCCGTACTGCACCGGCAGCGGCTCCCACTCGGGGGCCTGCCCCTGGACCCGGGCGCCGTAGGCGGTCGCCAGGTCCTGGAGCAGCGGGGCCGTCGAGCCGCCGTCCGAGACGATGTGGTGCATCACCACGAGCAGGACGTGCTCCCGCTCGTCGAGCGCGATCAGCCGCGCCCGCACCGGCAGGTCCACCGCCAGGTGGAAGACCTGCGCGGACTCCTCGGCGAGCACCGCCTCCAGCGTCCCGGCCGTGGCCGGCACGACGGGCAGTTCGAACTCCACGTCCTCCTCTTCGAGGATGTGCTGGTACGGCGTGCCGTCCTGGTCCGGGAAGACCGTCCGCAGACTCTCGTGCCGGCCGATGACGTCGGCGAGGGCCGACCGCAGGGCGGCCCGGTCGAGTTCACCGGTGAGCCGCACTGCCAGCGGGATGTTGTAGGTGGTCGACGGCCCTTCCATCTGGGCGATGAACCACAGCCGCTGCTGGGCGTAGGACAAGGGGATCACTTGGTCGCTCCCATCCGGCGCATCGGCCGCAGTTTGGGCCTTGCGGCCTCGGCGCCGTCGAGCTTCTCGACGAGCGTTGCCACGATCGGGTTTTCGAAGAGGGTCGCCACGGACAGCTCGACCCCGAGTACGGTGCGGATCCGGCCCACGAGCCGGGTGGCGAGCAGGGAGTGCCCGCCCAGGTGGAAGAAGTGGTCGTCGATGGTGACCGACGGCAGTCCGAGCATCTCCGCGAACAGCCCGCAGAGGACTTCTTCCTTGGGGGTGCGGGGCGCGCGCCCCGCGGTGTCGTGCGTGACCTGCGGCTCGGGCAGGGCCTTGCGGTCCACCTTGCCGTTCACGGTCAGGGGGATGGCGTCCAGCGTCACGAACGCGGACGGAACCATGTACTCGGGCAACAGCCCCGACATCCGCCGCCGCACGTCCTCGTCGTCGATCCGCGCCCCGTCCTGCGCGGTCAGATAGGCCACGAGCCGCTTGTCGCCGGGCCGGTCCTCGCGGACGATGACGGTCGCCTGGGCGACGGCGTCCTGGGCGGCCAACACGGTCTCGATCTCGCCGAGTTCGATGCGGAAGCCGCGCAGCTTGACCTGTTCGTCGGCGCGGCCGAGGTAGTCGAGTGAGCCTTCCTGGTTCCAGCGGACGAGGTCGCCGGTGCGGTACATCCGGGCGCCCGGCTCGGCGCCGTACGGGTCGGCGACGAAGCGGTCGGCGGTCTGTCCCGGCCGGTCCAGGTAGCCCTGGGCGAGTCCGGTTCCGGCGATGTACAGCTCGCCCGGGGTGCCCGGCGCGACCAGACCGAGGTGTTCGTCGAGGACGTAGAGGCGGTGGTTGTCGAGGGGTTCACCGATCGGGACGGTGCCGGGGTAGTCGTAGGGGCGGCGGATGTGGTGGGTGGCGGCGAAGGTGGTGGTCTCGGTCGGGCCGTAGCCGTTGACGACGGTGATCTGCGGGTTGTGGTCCATGACGCGGCGTACGGCCTCGGGCGGTACGACGTCACCGCCGGCCCAGACTTCGCGTACGCCGGTGAATGCGGCGGGTGCTTCTTCGGCGATGAGGCGGAACAGGCCCGCCGTCATCCACAGGCTGGTGATGGAGTGCTCGGACAACAGCTGCTGGTAGGCGGCGGTGTCGAGGTGCCCGGCCGGGGCGACGACCAGCGTGCCGCCGTTGAGCCAGGGCACCCACATCTCGTACGTCGAGGCGTCGAAGGCCATCGGCGAGTGGAAGAGGACCCGGCTGTGGTTGCCGTTGGCGTACATCGTCTGGGCGGCCAGGTCGGCCACATTGCGGTGGGTGACCGCCACGCCCTTCGGGACACCGGTCGAGCCGGAGGTGAACATCGCGTACACGGCCTGGTCCGGGTGGACCGGCACGTGCGGGTCGCTCGCCTCGCCCTCGGACGGGGCCGCCACGGAGATCGCCCGTGCGCCGGCCGGGAGTTGGAGGCTTTCGGGGCCGCGGTCGGTGAGGAAGACCTTGACCGCCGACTGTTCGACGATGAGCTGGACGCGCTCCATCGGGTAGCGGGTGTCGAGCGGGACGTAGACGGCTCCCGCTTTGACCACGGCCAGGGTGGCGATCACGGCGTCGAGCGAGCGCTCCTGGAAGAGCGCCACCCGGCTGCCGGGCCGCACACCTTCCGCGATCAGGTGGTGCGCGAGGCGGTTGGCGCGCTCGTCCAGTTCGCGGTAGGTCAGTTCCTGGGTGCCGTGGACGACGGCCACCGCCTCCGGCGTGCGCGCGACCTGTGCCGCGAACAGCTCCCCGAGCCCGGCGTCGGCGCTTCCGGTGACGGACCCGGCTCGCGACTCCAGCAGCAGCGCCCGCTCCCCGAAGGACAACAACTCAAGGTCCGCGACCGGCAGTTCAGGGGCGGCGACGGCCGCCTCCAGCAGTCGTACGAGACGAGTCGCGACGCTCTCGATGGTGCTCGCGTCATACAGATCGGTCGCGTACTCGACGGTGATGTCCAGACCGCCGGGCTCTCCGTCCGCCCCCCGGTGCTCCGCGAAGCCGAAGGTGAGGTCGAACTTGGCGATCGCCACCTGCGAGAACTCGTACGCCGTGTCCAGGCCGGGCAGTTCGGGCGCCTCGGCCGACGTGTCGCCGAGGGTGAGCATGACCTGGAAGAGCGGGTGGCGGGCGGGTGTGCGCTCGGGGTTGAGGATTTCCACGAGCCGGTCGAACGGCAGGTCCTGGTGGTTCCAGGCGGCCAGGTCGGTCTCGCGGACCCGGTGCAGCAGGTCGCGGAAGCTCGGGGCGCCGGTCAGGTCGGTACGCAGGACCAGGGTGTTGACGAAGAACCCGACCAGGTCGTCGAGTTGCTGGTCGGTGCGGCCTGCGACGGGGGAGCCGAGCGGGATGTCGTACCCGGCGCCGGAGCGGGCGAGGAGGGTGGACACGGCCGCCTGGGCGACCATGAAGAAGGTGGTGCCGGTGTCCTGGGCCAGCGAGGTCAGCGAGGTGTGCAGCTCGGCGGGGCAGTGGACGGTGTGCGTGCTGCCCCGGTTGGAGGCGGTTGCCGGGCGGGCCCGGTCGGCGGGGAGGGTGGCCTCCTCCGGCAGGTCGGCCAATGTCTTCTGCCAGAACCCGAGTTGGCGCTCCTCGTCCTCCTCCATCAGCTGCTGCTGCCACAGCGCGTAGTCGGCGTACTGGACGGGCAGCGGCTCCCACTCCGGTGCCTGTCCCTCGGCGCGGGCCGCGTAGGCGGCGGCCAGGTCGCGGAAGAGGGGGGCGTTGGACCAGCCGTCGGAGGCGATGTGGTGGATCACCAGGAGCAGGACGTGCTCCTGGTCGCCGAGCGCCAGCAGGTGGGCGCGGAGCGGGATGCCGGAGGCCAGGTCGAAGGGGATGGCGGAGAGGCCGGCCAGGCGGGCGGCGAGCGTGTCGTCCGTGACCGGGACGACGGGCAGCTCGACCGGCTCGGGGGCCCGCACCGACTGGTAGGCCTTGCCCTCGTGGGTGGGGTAGACGGTGCGCAGGCTCTCGTGGCGGGTGACCAGGTCGGTTATGGCCTGCCGCACGGCCTCGACGTCCACCGCGCCGGTGAGGCGCAGCGCCATCGGGATGTTGTACGTCGCCGACGGGCCCTCCATCTGGTCCAGGAACCAGAGCCGTTGCTGGGCGGAGGACAGCGGCACGCGCTCGGGGCGCTCCTGCGCGCGGGTCAGCGCGGCCCGGGGAAGCTCACCGCTGCCCTCCGTGACCCGCTCGGACAGCGCGACCACGGTCGGGGACCGGAACAGGTCCCGGACGCCGAGCTGGACGCCGAAGGCCTGGCGGATGCGGCTGATGAGGCGGGTGGCGAGCAGGGAGTGGCCGCCCCGGTGGAAGAAGTTGTCGTCGATGGTGGCCGACGGCAGCCCGAGGACCGCCGCGAACAGGCCGCACAGGACCTCTTCCTGGGGGGTGCGCGGGGCACGTCCGGTGACATCGTGGGTGACCTGCGGGGTGGGCAGCGCACGCCGGTCGATCTTGCCGTTGGCGGTCAGCGGGATCGCGTCGAGGAGCACGAAGGCCGACGGGACCATGTACTCGGGGAGTGCCGAAGTGGCGTGCCGGCGCAGGTCGTTCAGGTCGACGCCGCCCTCGGCGGTCACGAGGTAGGCGACGAGCCGCTTGTCGCCGGGCCGGTCCTCACGGACGATCACCGTGGCCTGGACGACGCTTTCATGGGCCGTCAACACGGTCTCGATCTCGCCGAGTTCGATGCGGAAGCCGCGCAGCTTGACCTGCTGGTCGGCCCGGCCGAGGTACTCCAGCGAGCCCTCGTGGTTCCACCGCACCAGGTCCCCGGTGCGGTACATCCGGGCGCCCGGCTCGGCGCCGTACGGGTCGGCGACGAACCGCTCGGCGGTGAGCGACGGGCGGCCCACATAGCCGCGCGCCAGACCGGCCCCGGCGATGTACAGCTCCCCGGGCGCACCGGCCGGAACGAGCCGGAGCGCGGAGTCGAGGACGTAGAGGCGGTGGTTGTCGAGGGCCTCGCCGATCGGGACGGTGCCCGGGTAGTCGAGCGGGCGGTGGATGCGGTGGGTGGTGGCGAAGGTGGTGGTCTCGGTCGGGCCGTAGCCGTTGACGACGGTCGTGTCCGGGCAGTGCTCGTGGATACGGCGGACGGCCTCGGGAGAGACGACGTCCCCGCCCGCCCACACCTCCCGGAGCCCCACGAAGGCCTCCGGCGCCTCCTCGGCCATCACCCGGAACAGCCCCGCCGTCAGCCACAGACTCGTGATCGAGTATCCGGTGATCAGCTCGCTCAGCGTGCCGGTCTCCAGGTGGCCCCGGGGCGCCACGACGACCGTGCCGCCGGTCAGCCACGGCACCCAGATCTCGTAGGTGGAGGCGTCGAAGGTGTGCGGGGAGTGGAAGAGGACCCGCTGGTGGGCGCCGCCCGCGTACATCCGCTGGCGGGCCAGGTCGGCCACGTTGCGGTGGGTGACGGCGACACCCTTCGGGACGCCGGTCGAGCCCGAGGTGAACATGACGTACAGCCACTGGTCGGGGTGGGTGGGGGCGGTGGGCCTCGTCGCGGGGCGGCCGTCGAGGTCCTTGGCCTCGACGACGAGGTCCCGGGCCTGCGCCCGGGTGACCAGCGGATGGTCGGCCAGCGCCCGGTCGGTGATCAGGACCGGCGCGTCGAGTTCATCGAGGATCTGGGTGTGGCGGGTGTCCGGGTCGGCCGGGTTGAGGGGCGCGTAGGCGCCGCCCGCCTTCACGACCGCGAGCATGGCGACCAGGAGGTCGGCCGAGCGCTCCATCATCAGGGCGACGACGGATTCGGGGCCGACCCCGAGGCCGATGATCCGCTGCGCGAACCGGTCGGACTCGGCGTCGAGTTCGGCGTAGGTGAAGGTGCGCTCCTCGGACGCCACCGCGACCGCGTCCGGCGTACGGGCCACCTGCGCGGCGAACAGCTCCGCGAGGCCCGCGTCCGGGAGGTCGCCCTCGGTGACCGGACCCGCGCCCAGCGCCAGCAGCCGCTCCCGCTCCTCGGGGCCG
Source organism: Streptomyces sp. NBC_00775 (assembly GCF_036347135.1). Lineage (NCBI taxonomy): Bacteria > Bacillati > Actinomycetota > Actinomycetes > Kitasatosporales > Streptomycetaceae > Streptomyces > Streptomyces sp. NBC_00775. The sequence continues at coordinate 4,789,345 of NZ_CP108938.1, read as the reverse complement.
GTGAACTCCAGCTCCCCGACGGGCAGGTCCGGCGCGGCGACGGCCGATTCCAGCAGTCGTACGAGACGATCCGCGAGCCCCTCGACGGTGCGGGCGTCGTACAGGTCGGTGGCGTACTCGACCCTGATGTCCAGGCCGCCCGGCTGCCCGTCCGCCGTCCGGTGCTCGTGGAAGGAGAAGGTCAGGTCGAACTTGGCGATCTCCAGCGGGGTGAAGCCCGACTCGGTCTCCACACCCGTGAGTTCCAGGGACGGCGTGACCGCTTCCTGAAGGGTCAGGGCCACCTGGAACAGCGGGTGGCGGGAGGTGGAGCGGGCCGGGTTGAGCAGCTCGACCAGCCGGTCGAAGGGCAGGTCCTGGTGGGACCAGGCGGCCAGATCGGTGTCCCGGACCCGGCCGAGCAGCTCCTGGAAACTTGGGTCGCCCTCCACGTCCGTACGGAGCACCAGGGTGTTGACGAAGAAGCCGACCAGCCCGTCGAGCGCCTCGTCCGTACGGCCCGCGATCGGGGCGCCGATCGGGATGTCCGTGCCCGCCCCCGAGCGGGACAGGGCGGTGGCGACCGCGGCCTGCGCGACCATGAACATCGTGGTGCCGGTCTCCCGGGCCAGCCGGGTCAGCGCCTGGTGCAGCTCGGGCGGGCAGTGGACGCCGTGGGTCCGGCCCCGGTAGGTGGCGGCGGCCGGGCGCGGCCGGTCGGCCGGCAGGGTGGCCTCGTCCGGCAGCCCGTCCAGCGTGTGGCCCCAGAACTCCGCCTGGCGCTCGCCGTCCGCCGCGAGCAGCTCCTGCTGCCACAGCGTGTAGTCGGCGTACTGCACCGGCAGGGGCTCCCAGCCGGGGGCCTCACCCAGCACACGGGCCTCGTAGGCGGCGGCGAGGTCACGCAGCAGCGGGGTGGTGGACCAGCCGTCGGAGGCGATGTGGTGGATGACCACCATCAGCACCTGGTCCCGCTCGCCCAGGTCGAACAGGGCGGCGCGGAGCGGGAGTCCGGCCGCCAGGTCGAAGGTGCGCGCGGCCTCGGCGCCGAGGAGCTCCGCCAGGGAGTCCTCGTCCGCCGGCGTGACCGGCAGCTCGACCCGGACCCCGTCCGCGGGCAGCACCAGCTGGTGGAAGTCGCCGTCGGCCACCGCGAACACCGTGCGCAGGCTCTCGTGTCGGACCACCAGGTCGGTCAGCGCGAGACGCAGCGCCTCCCGGTCCAGCTCGCCCTTGAGGCGCAGCGCGAGCGGGATGTTGTACGTCGAGGACGGGCCCTCCAACTGGTCGAGGAACCACAACCGTTGCTGGGCCGACGACAGCGGCACCCGCTCCGGACGTGTCATCTCCCGCAGGGCGGGCCGCCGCACACCGTCTCCGCCGGCGTCGACGAACTCCGCGAGCGCCGCAGGGGTCGGCCCCTGGAAGAGGTCCTTGACGGTGATCTGGACCCCGAACGCCTGCCGCATGCGGCTGATCAGCCGGGTGGCGAGCAGGGAGTGCCCGCCCCGGTGGAAGAAGTGGTCGTCGATGGTCACCGACGGCAGCCCGAGGATCTCCGCGAACAGACCGCAGAGGACTTCCTCGACCGGGTTGCGCGGGGCCCGCCCGCCGGTGTCGTGGCTGACCTGCGGCGCGGGCAGGGCCTTGCGGTCCACCTTGCCGTTCACGGTCAGCGGGATCGCGTCCAGCGTCACGAACGCGGACGGGACCATGTACTCGGGCAGCGAACCGGAGATCTCCCGGTGAATCGCCTTCGCGTCGGTCTTCCGGCCCTCGGCGGCGACGAGGTAGGCGACGAGCCGCTTGTCGCCGGGCCGGTCCTCGCGGACGATGACGGTCGCCTGGGCGACGGCGTCCTGGGCGGCCAACACGGTCTCGATCTCGCCGAGTTCGATGCGGAAGCCGCGCAGCTTGACCTGCTGGTCGGCGCGGCCGAGGTAGTCGAGTGAGCCTTCCTGGTTCCAGCGGACGAGGTCGCCGGTGCGGTACATCCGGGTGCCGACCGGGCCGTACGGGTCGGCGACGAACCGCTCGGCCGTCATGCCCGGCCGGTCCAGGTAACCCTGGGCCAGACCCGCGCCCGCGACGTAGAGCTCGCCCGGGGTGCCCGGCGCCACCAGGCCCAGGTGCTCGTCGAGGACGTAGAGGCGGTGGTTGTCGAGGGGTTCGCCGATCGGGACGGTGCCCGGGTAGTCGTAGGGCCGGCGGATGTGGTGGGTGGCGGCGAAGGTGGTGGTCTCGGTGGGCCCGTAGCCGTTGACGACGGTGATCTGCGGGTTGTGGTCCATCACCCGTCGTACGGCCTCCGGCGGTACGACATCGCCGCCCGCCCAGACTTCGCGTACGCCGGTGAATGCGGCGGGTGCTTCCTCCGCGATGAGGCGGAACAGGCCTGCCGTCATCCACAGGCTGGTGATGCGGTGCTCGGACAACAGCTGCTGGTAGGCGGCGGTGTCGAGGTGGCCGGCCGGGGCGACGACCAGCGTGCCGCCGTTGAGCCAGGGCACCCACATCTCGTAGGTGGAGGCGTCGAAGGCCATCGGGGAGTGGAAGAGGACCCGGCTGTGGTTGCCGTTGGCGTACATGGTCTGGGCGGCGAGGTCGGCCACATTGCGGTGGGTGACCGCTACGCCCTTCGGGACGCCTGTCGAGCCCGAGGTGAACATCGCGTACACGGCCTGGTCGGGGTGGACCGGCACGTGCGGGTCGCTCGTGTCGCCGTCGGACGGGGCCTGCACGGAGAGGGCCCTGGCTCCGGCGGGGAGTTGGAGTTCCCCGGCGTCGCGGTCGGTGAGGAGGATTTCGACGGCCGACTGTTCGACGATGAGCTGGACTCGCTCCATCGGGTAGCGGGTGTCGAGCGGGACGTACACCGCTCCGGCCTTGACCACGGCGAGCGTGGCGATCACGGCGTCGAGTGAGCGCTCCTGGAAGAGGGCCACCCGGCTGCCGGGTTCCACCCCTTCCGAGATCAGGTGGTGGGCGAGGCGGTTGGCGCGCTCGTCCAGCTCGGCGTAGGTCAGGTCGCTGGCCGAGTCGATCAGGGCGACCGCGTCCGGGGTGCGGGCCACCTGTGCGGCGAACAGGGCGCCGAGACCGGCCTCCGGGGCTGCGGTGACCTCCCCGCTCCACTCCTCCAGGAGCAGTCCGCGCTCCTGGCCGGTGAGCAACTCCAGCTCCCCGACGGGCAGTTCGGGGTGGGTCGCCGCCTCCGACAGCAGCCGGACCAGGCGCCCGGCGGCCGCCTCGACGGTGCGGGCGTCGTACAGGTCGGTGGCGTACTCGACGGTGATGTCGAGGCCGCCGGGCTCCCCGTCCGCCGTGCGGTGCTCGGCGAAGGAGAACGTCAGGTCGAACTTGGCGGCCCGCAGCCAGGTGAACTCCGACTCCGTCTCCAGACCCTCGGCGACGAGCGTCGGCGTGGCCGCGTCCGTCAGCGTCAGCATGACCTGGAAGAGCGGGTGCCGGGCCGCCGAACGGTCCGGGTTGACGGCCTCGACGAGCCGGTCGAAGGGGAGGTCCTGGTGGCCCCAGGCCGCCAGGTCGGTCTCCCGGACGCGGGTGAGGAGCTCGCGGAAACTCGGGTTGCCCGACAGGTCCGTGCGCAGGACGAGGGTGTTGACGAAGAAGCCGACGAGGTCGTCGAGCGCCTGGTCGGTGCGGCCCGCGATCGGCGAACCGAGCGGGATGTCGTGGCCCGCGCCGGAACGGGCGAGCAGTGTCGACACCGCCGCCTGGGCCACCATGAACACCGACGCCCCCGACTCCCGGGCAAGGGCCGCGAGGGCCGCGTGCACCTCCGGCGGGCAGTGCACGGAGCGGGTGGCGCCCCGGTAGGAGGAGACGGCCGGGCGCTGCCGGTCGGCGGGGAGGGTGACCTCCTCCGGGAGGTCCGCCAACGCGTCCCGCCAGTAGGAGAGCTGGAGGGACTCGACGCTCTCCGCGTCCGCCGGGTCGCCGAGCAGCGCGCGGTGCCAGAGGGCGTAGTCGGCGTACTGGACGGGCAGCGGCTCCCATGCCGGGCGCTGTCCGCGGGAGCGGGTCGCGTAGGCGGTGCTCAGGTCGCGCATCAGCGGCTGGTACGACCAGCCGTCCGACACGATGTGGTGCATCACCACCAGCAGCACGTGGTCCCGCTCGCCGGTCCTCAGCAGCCGGGCCCGTACGGGCAGATCGGCCGCGAGGTCGAAGGCCCGCTCGGACTCCTCGGCCAGCAGCGCGGTGAGCGTGGATACGTCCGCCGGTGTGACCGGCAGCTCGATCCGTACGTCGTCCGCGGGCAGCACCCGCTGGTAGGTCCGCCCCTCGGCCGTGCCGAAGACCGTGCGCAGGCTCTCGTGCCGGCCCAGCACATCGGTGAACGCCGACTCCAGTGCCGCGACGTTCAGTTCACCGCGCACCCGGACGGCGAGCGGAATGTTGTACGTCGCGGAGGGGCCCTCCATCTGGTCGAGGAACCACAGCCGCTGCTGGGCCGACGACAGCGGGAGCAGCTCGGGCCGCTCCTCGGCCGCCGTCAGCGCCGGGCGGCCGGACTCGCCGCCGTCCGCGGCGATGTACTCGGCAAGGAGCGCCACCGTCGGGCAGGTGAAGAACTCGCGCAGCGTCAGCTGGACGTCCAGGGTGGTGCGGATCCGGCTGACCAGGCGGGTGGCGAGCAGCGAGTGGCCGCCGATCGTGAAGAAGTCGTCGTCGATCCCGACGGACGGCAGCCCCAGCGCGTAGGCGAACAGCCCGGCCAGGACCTCCTCGACGGGGTTGCGGGGGGCCCGGCCGTTCGCGGTGCCGCCGAGCTTGGGGGCCGGCAGCGCGCGGCGGTCCAGCTTGCCGTTCGCGGTCAGCGGCAGCGAGCCCAGCGGGACGACCGCCGAGGGGACCATGTACTCGACCAGCTCCTCGCCGGCGTACCGGAGCAGCTCCGCGCCGTCGAGGACCCCCTCCACGGCGGGCACCACATAGGCCACCAGGCGCTTGTCGCCGGGCCGGTCCTCGCGGACGATCACCGCGGCCTGGGCCACGGACGGGTGGCGGACCAGGACGGTCTCGATCTCGCCGAGCTCGATGCGGTTGCCGCGCAGCTTGACCTGCTGGTCGGCGCGGCCCAGGAACACGACCTCGCCGTGCTCGTTCCAGGCGGCGAGGTCGCCGGTGCGGTACATGCGGGTACCGGCGGGGCCGTACGGGTCGGCGGTGAAACGCTCGGCGGACAGGGCGGGCAGCCGGGCGTAACCCTGCGCCAAGTGGGGCCCCGCCACATAGAGTTCACCGGTCTCGCCGGGGGCGGTGTGGCGCAGCTCGGCATCCAGGATGTACATCGCGGTGTTCGCCATCGGGATGCCCAGGTGGAGCCGCTCCAGCGTGCGGACGTCCGGCGTGAACGCCTGGTAGCTGCAGAAGACGGTGGCCTCGGTGGGACCGTAGACGTGCATGACCGTGGTGTCGGGGCAGTGGTCGAGCACCCGCTGCAGGGCGGTGGCGGACAGTACGTCGCCGCCGGTCCAGATCTCCTTCAGCCGGGCCAGGCCCTCGATCGCCTCGCTGGCCATCGCGTCGAACAGCGCGGTCGTGAAGTACGCGGCGGTCGCGTCGTAGCGGGCGATGGCCTCGCCCAGCTCACCGATGTCGATCTTCGGCGCGGGCAGCACCACGGCCAGGCCGCCGCGCAGCAGCGGCACCCACAGCTCGTACGTCGAGGAGTCGAAGGGCAGCGGCGAGTAGGCGAGGACCCGCTGGTGCGCCTCGGTGCCGAAGCCGGGGTCCAGGGCCAGTTCCACCACGTTGCGGTGGGTGTTGACGACGCCCTTGGGGGTGCCGCTGGAGCCGGAGGTGAACATCACGTACAGCGGCTGGTCCGGGTGGACGGCCACCTCGGGGGCACCGGCCGGCTCCTGCGCCGTCGCGGTGTCCTCGGTCAGCCGCAGGGCCGGCAGCTCACCCGCGAAGCCGGTCTCCTCCTCGGTCGCGCGGTCCGTGACCAGCAGGACGGCCTCGGTGTTGCCGAGGATCCAGCCGAGGCGCTCGGCGGGCTGGCGCGGGTCGAGGGGGACGTACACACCGCCGCTCTTGAGGACGCCGAGCACGGTGATCACATAGGCGAGCGACCGGTCGAAGAGCAGCCCGACCGAGTCGCCCGGCTGTACACCGGCGGCTATCAGCCGGTGCGCGAGGGCGTTGGCCGCCCCGTCGAGCTCGCGGTAGGTGAGCCGGCGGTCCTCGCGGACCAGGGCGACGGCGTCCGGGGTGCGGGCGGCCTGCGCGGCGAAGAGCTCGTGCAGCGCGCCCTCGGGCAGTTCCACCGTCGTGTCGTTGTACGCGGCGACGCCATCGGGCACGCCGACGCCGAGGGGGAGCAGGGGATCGGCTTGCGGCTGGGACATCTCGACACCTTCTTGGAAGCTCGGTTCTGGTGGTCTCGCGGCGTGCCGGGAGACCGACGGAGCCACGACGGGGAAACGCGCGGGTGGTGCGAAGTCGTAGGGAGCTACGGGCTGGTGGGCAGCAACACGTCCTCGTCCGCGAGGGCGTTCACGTGGTACTTGCCGACGGAGCTGATCAGCAGCCGTAGTTCCAGGGCGATGCTTTCCACGAGGCGCACCAGACCGTGGTCGGTGTCCTCGTCGACGGCCAGCAGAGCGGCCCGGCCGAGCCCGACGGCGCGTGCGCCGAGCGCGAGGGCCTTGACGGCCCGGCTGCCCTCCCAGACGCGTCCGCTGGCGAGCAGACAGTGGTCGGTGCGGCCGATGCGGGTCAGGCAGTCGCCGAGCGGCAGACCCACCTGGCCGAGGAAGGCGTTCGGGGCCCAGGCGGTGCCGCCCTCCGCGCCGTCCACCGTCACGGAGTCCGCGCCGGCCGCCCAGGCGGTGGCCGTCGCGAGCGCCACGTCCCGGCCCGGGTGGAGCTTCACCCACACCTTCACGCGGGGGAAGTTGTTGCGCATCAGCCGGATCTGCTGACGCAGGATCTCCTCGGTGAACGTGCCTGGGCTGCTGATCCGCAGGACGGAGTCGCTGTCGGCGCCGAACACCTGGTCGGTGGCGTACTGTTCGGCGACCCTCCCCGCGGCCTCGCGGCCCAGGACGGTGAGGCCGCCGAGGCCCGGCTTGGCGCCCTGGCCGACCTTCAGCTCGAAGGCGAGCCGGCCGGTGGCGAGCAGTGGTTCGGACGCCGGGTCGCTGTAGACGAGGTTCCACACCTCGGCGTCCGCGTCCTCGGTGGACTGCTGGACGACCACACCGCCGTGCTCGTCGTCGGCCGCGTCGGCGTAGGCGGCGATCCGGCCGATCAGCGGGGAGGCCTCGGCGTCGGACGCGGCGCGGTAGCCGTTGACCGGCACCACGTTCTCGCCGATCACCATCGGGATGCCGAGCCGGGCGGCCTGCCGCCCGGCGGCCTCGCCGAGGTCGTGGCTGGCGACCTGGGTGGAGCCGAACGCCGACACGTACAGCGGCAGCCGGGAGGTGAACCCGCCCACCACGGTGTCGAGTTCGACATCCGTGTACAGCGGTTCACGCGCCAGGTCGATGAGCTTCTTCAGCCGCTCGGGCATGAACACCGGAGGCACGATCCGGGCCCGCTCCAGCAGGTCGCCGGGGTCGGCGCCGGCCGGCATCGCGCCCAGCAGGCTGCTGCCGTACGCGTCGAGGGCGGGGAAGACGCTCGCGGCGCCGTGCCGGGCCCGGTGGCGCACCTGTTCCTCGGGGAACCCGGCGGCTGTCAGTACGGCGCTCATGCCGAGACCACTCCCGGAAGCTTGGGGTAGGCGCTGGCCTCCCAGACGGCGGTGCGGCCGGTGACGTACCGGGTGAAGCGCTCCAGGCCGATACCGAAACCGGAGCTGGCGGGGATGCCCCGACGCGCCAGGTCCAGGTACCAGCCGTACTTGGCCGGGTTCTCGCCGGTCTCCCGCATCCGCGTGACCAGGGCCGCGTAGTCGTGCTCCCGCTCGCTGCCGCTGGCCAGTTCGCCGTAGCCCTCCGGGGCGATCAGGTCGAAGTTGCGCAGGACACCCGGCTGCTCGGGGTCCTCGCGGTCGTAGAAGCCGCGCGAGCCCTTGGGGTAGTCGGCGACGAAGAACGGGCGGCTGGTCTTGGCGGAGAGGATCTCCTCGCCCTCCCAGTCGATCTCGGCGCCCGGGTCCTGCGGATGCCCGAGCGCGATCAGGTCCGCGGTCGCCTCCTTGTGGGTGGTCCGGGCGAACGCCCCGGTCACCACCTCCCGGAAGGCGTCCTTGTCCCGGCCGAGCAGCTCCAGGTCGGCGGGCAGCTCACGGACCACCTCGTCGACCACGTACGCCACCAGGCGCTCGGCGAGCTCCATCGCGTCCTCGCGCCGGGCGTCGCGGATCTCCACGTCGATCTGGTGGAACTCGGCGAGATGGCGGTGCGTGACGGCCGTCTCCAGCGGCTCCAGGCGCACGTTGGGCGCGATGTAGAAGATCTTGTCGAAGGCCAGCAGGGAGGCCTGCTTGTAGAGGATCGCGCTGGTCATCAGCTTGTACTTGTGGCCGTAGAAGTCGACGTCGACCTGCTTGGAGCCGCGGATGCCCGGATCGGTGACCGGCCCGATGACCGGCGGCAGCAGCTCCTGGAAGCCCTGCCCGGTCAGGAACGCGCGGGTCGCGGCGAGCATGCGGCTCTGTACGCGGAGGGTGGCCCGGGTGCTCTCGGCCACCAGGTGCTGGTCGGGCGAGGACGGGAACGCGGGCGGGATGCGGACGTCGAGCTCGGCGGACGTGCTGGTCATGGTGCTACCTCCTGGGTGTGCTGCCGATGGACCGAAGGGCGACGGGCCGCCGAGGGAAGAGAGGTCCGGGGGACGGTCGGGAAAGCGGTGCGGTCGTGCCGGCGCTGCACGAACGACAGGGCGTCGTAGAGCCCCGCCGCCGTCAGCCGCCGGCCCTTCTCGGAGACATGGCCGATGGGCATCGCCCCGATCTCGGACCAGGTGAGCCGGCCGGACCGGTCGATGTGACTGCGGGTCCGGCCCGCGTTGTCGGGGTGCAGGCAGTAGGGGACGTCGAGGTATCCGCGGGCGAAGGCCTTCAGGAGCGCCTGGCCCAGGTCGTCGTCCAGGTTGAGTACGGCGTCCACGAGGGCGCGGGCCTCGGCGTAGACGGGGTTGTCGGCGAGGGCGGTGTGCTCGGCGAGGGCGGTGTGCTCGGTTCGCGGGGTGAGCCGTGCCCGATGCCGGGCGGCGGCGCCGGAGGCGACCCGCAGGGCCTCGACGTTCTCCGCGATGGTGGGGATGCGGTGCGACTCGGCCGTCGTCTTCACGATCAGCCGGGCCGCCCCCGTTTCCACCGCCAGCTCCGCCGAACGCTCCAGGAGGTCCAGCGAGCCGCGCCGGGTCCGCGGGTACAGGCCCATGTACGTGTAGAGGACGATGTGCCAGTCGGTGTCCGGCAGCAGCTCGCCGGCCAGCCGCCGCAGTGCGTGCACCGCCTCCCGGTCCTGCGCCGCGTTGGTCTGCTGGGCGTAGCTGAGCGAGATGCTGCGCAGTCCCGCCCGGTGGAAGAAGAGGGCCTCCAGCGCGCTGATCGCCACCAGCAGCCCGGGCGGGCACAGCTGGCCGAGCATGCAGCCGCCGAAGGTCTCCAGGTGCGGTTCCGTGCCGGTGGCGCGCAGAGCGGCCAGGAAGTCGCAGCTCTCCTGCCAGTTGCGCACGGAGTCGAGCAGCGGGGTGCGCCCGTACGGCAGGCAGTACGACACCGGGCCGCCCTCCGTGGCGTCCAGGCCGAGCAGGGCCAGGGCGGCGACGATGCCCTGGGGACGCGCCGATCCGTGCCGGATCTGGACCGGGAAGCCGGCGTCGCGTACGCCGTCCAGGATCCAGCGCGAGGTGTGCGGGCTGTAGGAGGTGATCGGGAACCCGTTCAGCGGGACCCCGTTGTTCAGCGCCCGCACGGCCGACGGCTCGTCGCTGACCCGGGTGTAGCTGTCGATGGTGACGGTGCCGACGACCGGGTCCGCCGCGGTCTTGGTGGCCAGCAGGCCCGCCCGCATCAGCGTGGGGTCGGAGAAGCCCATCCGCGGCTGGACCACGAGGGCGCCACGGGCCTGCGCGTCGGCGACGAAACGGCCGAAGGGCAGGGGGCGTTGATGCAGTGCGGTCACCGTTTCGCCTTTCCGCTCAGGGCCCCGGCGCGGGACGTGCGCCGGAGCGCGGGCCCGGCACTCGCGAGGGCGGAGTCCGCGGGGGCGGGATCCGTGAGGGCGGGATCCGCGAGGGCGGGAGAGGCAGCCCCGGTCAGCGAGCCGACGAAGGACTCGAAGACGGCGAGGCCGACGCCCTCCTGGAAGACCGCGTCGAAGCCGGCCGCCATCAGCTCGCCCGCCTGCTCCACGTGCTCGTCGGCCGCGTCGCCGCCGACACCGAGCTTTCCGCCGATGACGGCGGGCAGCCCGGCCAGCTCCCAGCGCGACCGGATCGCTCCGATCAGCGGCCGGGCATCGTTGAAGCCGTGCCCGTTGACGCTGCTGACGACCAGCAGGTCGGGCTGGAACTTGCAGCAGGACTCGACGATCTCGTCCTCGGGAACACAGGGACCCAGGTTCACCACCTTGTGACCGAGGTCTTCGAGCAGCAGTTGGATGAATACGAGATTCCAGGTGTGCGCGTCGGAGGGGAGTCCGGTGACGACGACATCCAGCGGCCCGGATCGATGACGAGCCGCCCATTCCGCAGGCTTCATTGTTCGCTTCGTCCACATCATTGGATGACAGGGGAGAAGGAGGGTCCTGGCTTGCCGGAACTTCCTTTCGGCCACCACCGTAGATTCGCGCCGGAGTCAATTACGGCGTCCCCGGCGGCAACCGGGCGGCAGGAAAGGAGCAGTTGCCCAACTGCCGTGTTCCGGGCGCCATTCGGGGCGCGACACTGGGCGGACCGCACACAGCGGACATCGCGCCCCGACCGAGGAGTCATGACATGACACACACCGGCGAAAGCGTCCTTGAGGCGGACGCGCTTGAGGACGTCCTGGCCACGGCACTGCGGCGGGTCGACCGGCGCGAGGCGCTCGGCGAGGCCCAAGTCGCGGTCCTGGAGGCCGCGGTGAACATCGTACGGGCGGGCCGGCCCCAACTCGCCCAGCTGCCCCTGGAGCGTACAGAGCTGCTGCGTGAGGCGCTCGGCGCGGTGCGCGCGGCCACCGTGGCGACCGGCGTCGCCCTCACCTACGCGCACCAGACGTCCCGTCGGCTCTCCTGATCCGGCGTGCCCGGATGCCGCCGGTCTGCCGGAGGTTCTGCCCCGCTCGGCGGCCCGGGAGTTCTAGCGTCGACGGCAGGAGTTCACCGCTTACCTTCTCGTCAGACCGAGGTGGAGATCATGGCAACCAACCCGTTCGAGGATTCCGAGGGCCGCTATGTCGTGCTGGCCAACGAAGAGGGCCAGCACTCGCTCTGGCCGTCCCGCATTCAGCAGCCGGCGGGCTGGGAACTGCTGAAGGGCGAGGGCAGCAAGCAGGAATGCATCGAATTCATCGAGGCGAACTGGACGGACATGCGCCCGCGTTCGGTCGTCGCAGCGATGGCCGGCTGACTCGGGTCGGCCCTCTTTCGAAGCGAAAAACCCGGTGCCGCCGGAATGATCCGGCGGAACCGGGTTTTCGCTTTGTTGTTTTCGCGTTGTTCCGGCCGCGCGCTGGATTTCTTGGCCCACAAACGGGAGTCCCGGGGCGGGAACCCCGGGACGGCCACACCTCGGTCAGCTCTGGGCGGAGCCCACGACACACCACTCCAGTACCGCCATCGCGGCCGTCATCTTGTGGTGGGCCTGCCGCCATGCCACGCTCCGCTCCCCGTCCAGCACCTCGTCCGTGACCTCCTGGCCGCGCACGGCGGGCAGGTCGTGGAGGAAGACGGTGCGCGGGCCGCCGAAGCGGTCGAGGAACGCGCTGTTGATCTGGAAGCCGTCGAAGTCGCTGAGCCAGTCCGGGTTCGCCTTGGGCACGCCCATCGTCTGCCACCGGCTGGTGTAGACGGCGTCGACCGGCCCCTCGACCTCGTCCGGGGACACGATCTGGCTCACCAGGGCCTTGCCGCCGCTGAGTTCGGCCACCAGGTCCAGGGTGTCCTTGGGCACCTCGTACCCGCTCGGGCACAGCAGGGTCACCCGCAGTCCGGGCGTGAGCGCCGCGGCCAGCGCGAGCGCGGCGCCGGAGCTGTTGCCCTCGCCCACGGCCAGCAGATGCAGGCCGTCCAGGGAATCGAAGTGCTCGGTGAGCGTGGCCAGGTCGGCGATCGCCTGGGTGGGGTGCTCGTCCAGGCTCAGGGCGTTGACGACGGCCAGGTCCGGGCTGCTGCCGAGCCGGCGTATCTCGTCCACGTCCCCGTTGGTGCGTACGACGAGCGCGTCGAGATACTGCCCCAGCACCCGGGCGGTGTCCTCGACCGTCTCCCCTGTCGTGAGCTGGAGTTCGTTCGGCCCGAACGTGATGACGTCGGCGCCCAGGCGAGTGGCGCCGCTCCAGAACGACGTACGGGTACGGGTCGAGGACTTGCGGAAGTAGATGCCGACCTGCCGGCCGGTGAGCGACCTGCGGTCCGCGCCGCCGCGGCCGAATTCGACGGCCCGCCCGACGATGTGGGCGAGTTCGGCGGGGGTGAGGTCGGCGAGGGAGATCAGGTTGCGCATGGATGCGGTGCCTTTCTGACGGATGACACGTGACGGGTGAGGAGTGAGGGGCGAGGAGTGAGGGGCGAGGAGTGAGGGGCGAGCTAGAAGGCCATTGCCTCCACGGCCTCGTTGATCTCGTCGGCCCCGCCGCGCCCCGCCTCCAGCAGCTCCCGCACCAGGTTGAGCACGGTGAAGCCGACGGGTCCGCCGGGCGCGGACGGGTGCTGGCGGATCAGGCCGCGCAGCAGCAGGGCGTGCACGTCCCGGGCCGTCTCGGCGAGCGCGGTGCCCGCGGCGTGGGCGGCGTCGTCCACCGTCCAGGGCTCGGGCAGCGCGGCCAGCGTGTCGAGGAGTGCGGTCGCGTGCGGGTTGAGGCCGGTGACGACGGCGCTCAGCTGGTCGCCCAGGGTGGCGCCGCTCGCCGGGTCGGCGGGGGTGACTCCGTCGACGAGGACCAGCGGAGTCGTCCGGGCGACGTCGAGAAGCTGCTCGGGCGAGTACAGGAGCAGCCAGGACGCGGCGGCCTCCAGTGCCTGCGGTATGCCGTCCAGGGCATGGCAGATGTCGGCCAGGGTGGTGGTGAGGGCGTCCGTGGGCAGGACGTCGGGGCGCATGTGGCTGACGTACGACAGCATGAGTTCGACCGCGGGCCGGTCCGTGACGAGGGAGTCGCCCGGCAGCGTGCCGGCCGGGACCGGGACGGGAAGCGGGGCCAGCGGCAGCAGCCGTCCCCCGGGGGGCTGCACAGGGCGGCGGCTGGTGATGAGGATCTTGAGGCGTTCGCAGGAACGCAGCAGGTTCAGCACGGGCGGGCTGACGACCGGTGACGCGTCGTGACCGTCCAGCACGATCAGGGTGGGCTTGGACCCTATGACGGCGGCCAGTTCGTCGTACTTCTCGCCGTCGCGCACCAGCGACCGTACCCAGCCGACCATGGTCGACTGCGGACTGCGGTCCGCCGTGTCAGCGTTCTCGTCCGGCCGGTCCATGGGTACCCACAGCACCGGCACCTGGTCCCGGGCGTGGATCCGCAGCGTGGCCTCCTGAGCGAGCCGGGACTTGCCCACGCCGGGCAGGCCCACCAGGGTCAGCAGCCGCTCGTGCTCGGTGCTCAGCCGGAAGGTCAGCGCCTCCAGTTCGGCCACCCGGCCGACCAGCGGACGCAGCGGGGTGGGCGGGGCGGCGAGCTCGGCGCCGTAACTGTCCTGGAAGACGCGGCCCACCGAGTGGGCGTCGACCGCGAGTTCGAGTTCGATGCGCCGCGCGTCGCTCAGCCGCATGGCGCCGGCCAGCAGTCGCAGAGTTTCTTTACGAGGATGTTGCACGCGGCCCTGTTCGAGGTCGCGGATGGCTCGCACGCTGACAGTGGAAAGTCCGGCGAGTTGTTCCTGAGTCAGTCCGGATCGCCTGCGGGCATTCTGCAGCAGGGCGTCCAGCCCGGGCGTCGGCGCCTGGGAATTCATCATTGTCTCCTTGGTCCCCAAATGCGGTGGCAATGGTGTGGCCCGGTTCCCCGATCTCCCAGGATTGTCCGGAACGCGTACGTCCGGACTGGGGTTTCTCCGGTCTGCTCACGCTCTGTTCTCCTTGGCGGCCTTGTTGGTCCGCTGATGGTGAACAGCATCCGGTGCGCCATTCCCGAACCCTTCCCGGTGCGGTACCGCCCGTTTCCGGCGACGGCTACCATCACCTGCGACCAGGCACTACTGGGCGGTCTTAGGACCGAGGGGGAAGGACTGTCCGTGACGGCAGCGGCAGGGGAACAGCTGCGGTTCAACATTCTTGGCCCGATCGAGGGGTGGGCGAACGGGACACGGCTCCGGCTGGGCGGAGTGATTCAAGAACGAGTACTGGCTACGTTGCTACTGGAGGCCGGAAGAGTTCTCCCGGTATCCCGTCTCGTTGAGGCGGCCTGGGACGAGGATCCGCCGCCGACGGCATCCCACCAAGTACGCAAGGCCATTGCGGACCTGCGGCGACGTATCCCGGGTGGCGCGGAAGTGCTCCTCACCGACGGCCCCGGCTATCGCGTCGCGATAGATGAAATTGAAATCGATTTGGCCGAATTCGGTCTGTTGGCGCGTGAGGCGAAGACCGCGGCGGCCGCCGGCCGTACCGCCGAAGCCGCCGAGATACTGCGCGGGGCGCTCGCGCTGTGGCGCGGTTCCGTCCTCGCGGGAACCGGCGGTCCGGTGATCGAGGCCGCGGCGACCGCCATCGAGGAACGCCGGCTGACCGCGTCGGAGCAGCTCTTCGACCTGCGGCTCGCGCTCGGCGAGGCGTCCGAACTCGTCGTGGACCTCAGGGAACTGACCAACCAGCATCCGCTGCGCGAGACCCTGCGCGGACAGCTGATGCTGGCTTTGTACCGCTCGGGACGCCAGGCGGAGGCGCTGGAGGAGTACGGCCGGGTCCGTGAACTCCTCGTCGAGGAACTCGGTATCGATCCCGGCTCGCAGCTCACCAAGATCTACGAGGGCATCCTGCGGGAGAGCCCGGAACTGGCCGGACCGCCGCCGCCGGCACCGCCGGCCGCCCCCGTCGCGCTGCCGGCGGAACCGCCGTGCACTCTCCCGAACGACTTGGCGGATTTCACCGGGCGGGACCGGGAATTGGCCGAACTCCTGCGCTGTGCCGAGGAGAGCGGCGAGCAGGGGCCGCAGATCGTCGCCCTCGACGGCATGGGCGGCTGCGGCAAGACCTCGCTGGCCGTGCGGGCCGCGCACCGGCTCGCGCAGGCCTACCCCGACGGCCAGCTCCATCTGGACCTGCGCGGTCACACCCCCGGCGACCAGCCCGTGACCGCCGGCACCGCGCTCGACAGTCTGCTGCGGGCGCTGGGCATA
Source organism: Streptomyces sp. NBC_00775 (assembly GCF_036347135.1). Taxonomy (NCBI): domain Bacteria; kingdom Bacillati; phylum Actinomycetota; class Actinomycetes; order Kitasatosporales; family Streptomycetaceae; genus Streptomyces; species Streptomyces sp. NBC_00775. The sequence goes on along the minus strand of NZ_CP108938.1, from coordinate 4,773,899 downwards.
CCGGGTGACCGAATACCCGACGACGTGCTGGGCCGCACCGCTCTGTGGCGCGCCACGCTTGTGGGGAAACGATTGCTCATCCTCCTCGACAACGCCGCCGACGCGGCCGGTATCGGCCCGCTGCTGCCCGCCTCCTCCGGCTGCCTGGTGCTGGTCACCAGCCGGGCCCGGCTGGTGGACCTCGACGGCGCGCAGTGGATCTCCATCGGGGTGATGTCGGCCGAGGAGAGCACGACCCTGATGGCCGAGACCCTCGGCGCGCAGCGTGTCGCCGCCGAACCCGAAGCCGCCGCGGAACTCGCCCAGTTGTGCGGCCACCTCCCGCTCGCCCTGCGGATCGCCACCGCCCGGCTGCGCAATCGCCCGCGCTGGACCCTGCGTTACCTGGCTGAGCGGCTGAGCGACGAAACGCGGAGGCTCGACGAGCTCAGCGCCGGTGCCCGCAGCGTCTCCGCCACCCTCCGACTGTCGTACCAGGCCCTGGACGAGGAGTGCCGCACCGCGTTCCGGATCCTGGCGCTGCATCCGGGCGGGGACATCAACGTCCACGCGGCGGGCGCGCTGCTCGGCACGGGCATCTGGGAGGCGGAGGACCTCCTGGAAACGCTGCTCGACGTCCATCTCGTACAGCAGCCGGAGATCGGCCTCTACACCTTCCACGACCTGGTACGGAGCTTCGCGCAGAGCCTGCTCGGCGAGTCGACCGAGGGCGAGGACGCGGTGGCGGTGGAGCGGCTGCTCGGCTACTACCTGACGGCCACCGAGGAGGCGTGCGACATCCTCTACCCCGGCCGGAAGAAACGTCCCACCGGAATCCCGCCGGCCCCGGCGAAGCTGCCGGACCTCGGGGACGCGGACCGGGCGCAGGAGTGGTTCACCCGCGAGCAGACCGCGCTGATCTCCGCCGTCACGCTGGCCGAACGACGTGGGCACGACCGGTACGCGGTCTGCCTGGTCCGCAACCTGGTCTTCCAGCTCAACGCGCGTGGACAGATGGAGGAGTTCGGCGATCTGGGCCGCGTCGCGGTGGCCGCGGCCCGCCGGCTCGGCGACCTGGGGCTGCTGGGGGTGAGCCTGTCCAACCTGGGCGTCGCCTGCTGGCGGCTCGGCCGATTTTCCGAGGGCCTGGAGGCGGCCCGGGAGGGGCGGGACGTCGCGGTCCGCCTCGGGGACCGGCACACCGAGGCCCACAGCGAGACCACGCTCGGGCAGCTCAGCAGCCTGCTCGGCCGTTTTTCCGAGGCCCTGGTCCACCTGGAGAACTCGATCGCCCAGGAGCGGGAACTGAACATCCCGCGGGCGGAGGCCGAGACACTGACGGTCCTCAGCACGCTCTTCGAGCAATGGGGCCGGTACGAGGAAGCCCGGGACGCGGCCCGGCGGGCGGTCGACCTCAGGGACGAACTGGGCCAGCACGAGCACCAGTTCGGAGCGATCACCGATCTGGCCCTGGCACATGTCGGCCTCCGCGAGTACGAGGAGGCGGCCCGCCTGCTGGAAAAGGCGCGCGAGCTGTGCGCCGATTTCGGCGACCCGGGGGACGTCGCTCTGGTCCTGGCCGCGTCGGCCGATGTCGACGAGCGGCTCGGCCGGCCCGTGGGCACCCCGGACTTCGCGGAGCGTGCACTCGATCTCGTGCGGGCGAACGTACTGCCGGTGCGCCGCGCCAAGGTGGAGAACACCGTGGGCAGGCTGCGGTACCGGCAGGGGGACACGGAGACCGCACTCGCCCTGCACACACACGCGTACCAGATCGCGACGAACACCAACTACCGCGTCGAGCAGGCGTACGCGCTGGCGGGTATGGCCGATGCCCTCGGTGATGCCGGGGACGCCGCCGCGCACCGGGCGGCGGCAGAGTCCCTCTTCGCCGAGATGGGGGTACCCGCGGACCGTCGCCGCTGACTGTCCGGACACGACTGTGCCCCGCACCGGAACTCCGGTGCGGGGCACAGTCGTAGGAGCGGCTGGTCAGACGCCGATGCTCGTCGGGCCGGTGCTCTCCGCAAGCACGTGCTGCGAACCCTGCTGACCCTGCGAGTGACCCGCCTCGACCGTGGCACCGAAGCCGAAGGCCAGCGTCGCCGCGAGGATCCCGAAGATTCCAGCAAGCTTGCGTCCCATTTTTCCGCCCCTTTGTGATGTCTGCGGGTTTTGCGGTGGTTTCCGCTTCCCGACATCACTGACTTTCCTGGGGGGCGTTCCCGGTCCGTTCCCGGTCCGTTACCGCCCCGGGGAACCGTCGCGGGAACGGTTCGTGACCAGGGCTTCTTCACCGAGCAGGCAGGCCACGACGCGTGGTCCGCCGGGGGCCAGCACCACATGGGTACGGGCCGGCCCCGACTCATGGCCCGCCAGGTCGAGCAGGGATCTGACCAGAGAGCGCAGCGCGGCGCGCGAGGCGTCGTCGAGCTCCGCGGGGGCCGAGTTCCCGTGCGGCGGCCAGTCGGTGATCCCGGCCACGCTGTGCATGCCCTCCACCGTGTCGGTGTCGACGCTGAACTCGGGTCCCTCCAGAGTCTCCGGAGAGGTGTACGGCTCGGGCCGGCCGCCGGCCGACACACGCTCCGCCCAGCGCTCCACGGTGGACAGGTCCTGGAGGGCGTGCCGCAGCTCCGCCCCGTCCGGCGAACGATCCCGGGGGTCCTTCACTGGAGTACTCCTTCTGCAGACAGCTTCAGCCGGACCCTCGCCCGTGCGGATCCCGATTCTCTCCCGGAACGTTCCCTTCCGATTCCCGTTCCGATGTTCGCGATGGGAACGCATAGGTAATCGCCGCCCCCATGCTGTGGGCTGTTCAATTCAGGCGCGATCCATGGTGATCCGCAGGGGAATCCGAATTCCTGGGGGATTGAGGCGTGGTAAGCACTCCGCTCGAAGACAGGCCGGCGTATCCGCCATCGCGCCCGTCACTTCTGCGCAACGGGCACGGCTCCTGACATGGGCACCCGGAAAACAGCGGACATTCCCGGACGCTTCACGGGGATGGGGCCGCTCATGCTCGTCTGGTCAGGCCAGACGGTCTCCCTCCTGGGAAGCGCGGCGGTCAGGTTCGCGTTCATCATCGAGGTCTGGTCCGCCGGTGGACATGCCACCGCGGTCACCGCTCTCTCACTCTGCGCGATGCTGCCACAAGCGGTATTCAGCCCCATTGCGGGTGCAATCGTCGACCGGATCACCAAACGGGCCGCACTACAGATAGCGGACACGGGCGGACTGCTGGTCGTCGGCGTACTCGCCCTCCTCCACTACCTCGGGGAACTGCAGTACTGGCAGATCTATCCCGCCACCCTGCTGCTCGGGATCTGCGCGTCCTTCCAGTTCCCGGCGCTGTCCTCCGCAGTCCCGCTCCTCGTCCGCAAGGACCAGTTCGGCCGCGCGAACGGGCTGCTGGCGGGCGCCAAGAGCGCCGCCGGGATCGGCGGGCCGGCCCTGGGCGGTGTCCTGATCGCCCTCTTCGGCATGGGCCCCACCCTCCTCATCGACCTGGCGAGTTACGCCTTCGCGCTGGTCGGCGTGCGCATCGTGCGCCTGCGCGAAGACAAGACCGCCCTGGCCGCCAAAGCCGCCGAGAAGACCGCCGGAGCGCGCCCCAGGATCACGGCCGAGGCCGTGGCCGGGCTGCGCTACCTGTTCCGGGTACCCAGCCTGCGCGCCCTGATCGGCAACTTCTGTGTCGTCAACCTGGTGATGGTCTTCGGCTTCGCGGTGATCCAGCCCATGGTGCTGCTGCGGGCGGGCAACGACGCGCTCGCCGTCGTGAACAGCGCGACCGGCGTCGGCGGAGTCCTCGGCGGTCTGCTGATGGCCGCCTGGGGCGGACCGAAGAACCGGGGCCGGGGCATGATGCTCGGCGTCGTCGGCATGTGTCTGTCCGCCCTGGTGGTGATGGCGCTCGTGGACGGCGTCGTCGGCTGGAGCCTGGCCATCCTGGTCGGCGCGCTGCTCATGACGACCGTCAACTCCTCGATGCAGGCCATCGTGCAGAGCAAGGTCCCCCAGGAATGGCAGGGCCGGGTCTTCGGCGCGGTGATGTTCCTTTCGCAGATCTCCGTCCCGCTGGCCATGGCGCTCTCCGGCCCGCTCGCCGACCACTTCTTCGAGCCGCAGGCCGCCTCGGGCTCCGGCCTCTTCACGGTCCTGGGCCCCCTGCTGGGCGACGCCCCCGGCACCGGCATGGCGGCCATGCTGCTCCTCGCCGGCGTCGCCGGGACCGTCGTCTCGCTGTGGGGCCTGGCCAGCCGCTCGATCAGGAACATCGACGCACTGCTCCCCGACATCGACGTACCGGCCGACGACACCGACGTACCGGCCAGCGAGACCGACACCCCGGCCGACCGGAGCGACGTACCGGCCGCTGAGACCACCGAGAGCCGGGAAACGCGAGGTGAGCGCCATGAAGTGCGTACATGAGCTGTTCGAGGAACAGGCGGAACGGGCCCCGGAGGCCACCGCGCTGATCCATGGCGACGAGCGGCTGAGCTACGCCGAACTCGACGCGCGGGCCGACCGGATGGCGGGCCTGCTCGCCGGACACGGAGTGCGGCGCGGCGACACCGTCGGCGTATATCTGGAGCGCTCGGCCGAACTGGTCGTGGCGGTGCTCGGCGTCCTCAAGGCCGGCGCCGGATACGTGATGCTCGACCCGGACTTCCCCGACGAGCGGCTGCGCGCGATGGCGGCGGACGCGAACGCCGTGGTGGTGGTCGCGTCCCGGGACACGGACCCCGCGACCGCCCCGCCGGCGGGTCCTGGCGCCCGGCCCGTGCACGTCGAAGACGCCGTACAGGCAAGCCCGTTGGCACGCGGAACGGTTGCCGTGGGGCCGGACGACATCGCCTGCGTGATGTTCACCTCCGGTTCGACCGGGCGGCCCAAGGGCATCGCCGCACCGCATCACGCCGTGACGTCCACCCTGACCGGGCAGGACTTCGCCTCCTTCGGCCCCGGAGCCGTCTGGCTCCAGTGCGCGCCGCTGTCCTGGGACGCGTTCGCCCTGGAGCTGTGGGGTCCGCTGATGAACGGCGGCACGTGCGTCCTGCACCTGGGGCGCCGGCCCGAACCCTTCGTGATGGCGCGGCTCGTCGCCGAGCACGGCATCACCTCCATGTATCTGTCGGCGTCCCTCTTCAACGTGATCGTCGACGAGTACCCGAAGGCGATCGAGGGCCTGCACGAACTCGTCGTCGGCGGCGAGGCCCTCTCGGCCCCGCATGTGGCCCGCGCCCTGGAACGCCGGCCCGCGCTGCGGCTGAGCAACGGCTACGGACCCGTCGAGTGCATGGTCTTCCTCACCGTCCACCCCGTCACCCCCGAGGACGTGGCGGACGGCGGCCCCGTGCCCATCGGCCGCCCGCTGGCCGGCAAACGGCTGTACGTCCTCGACGAGCGGCTCGCCCCGGTCCCCGACGGCACGACGGGCGAGCTGTACGCCGCCGGTGCGGGCGTCGCCCGTGACTACCGCGGACAGCCCGGGCTGACCGCCGAACGCTTCGTCGCCGCCCCCGACGGCGAGCGCGTCTACCGCACCGGCGACCTCGTGCGCCGCCGCCCGGACGGGGTACTGGAATACCTGGGCCGGGCCGACAGCCAGCTGAAGATACGCGGCTTCCGGGTCGAGCCCGGCGAGATCGAGAGCGTGCTGGTCCGGCACCCGGACATCGAGCGGGCGGCCGTCGTCGCCCACGAGCACCCGGCCGGCGACCGGCAGCTGACCGCGTACGTCGTACCGCGCCAGGGTCGTGAACACGCCCTGGACGAAGGGAAGGTGCGTGTCTTCGCCGCTACCGTCCTGGCCGAGTACCTGGTTCCCGCCGCCTTCGTCCCGCTGAGCGCGCTCCCCCTGACCCCCAGCGGAAAACTGGACCGGGCGGCCCTGCCTGCCCCGGCGATCGCCGCGGCCCCGCCGCCCGCCTCCGCCACGGATCCCGCGCCCGCCCGCGGCGCCGGACCCACCGCGGCGGACGAGACCGTACGCACCCTGTGCGCACTCTTCGCCCAGATCCTGCGGGTGGACGCGGTCGGCCCCGACGACGACTTCTTCGCGCTCGGCGGCCACTCCCTGCTGGCGGCCCGGCTGCTGGGCCGCGTCCACGCGGTGCTCGGCGCCGAGACGGACATCGTCACGCTCTTCAAGGCACGCACCCCGGCACGGCTGGCACCGCACGTGGAGGCGGACCGTCTGAGCACCCCGGTGGCCGCCCCCAGGGCGGCAACGGCTCCCGTCCCCGGGACCTCCACCGGCGCCCTCCCCGTCTCCCACGCCCAGCACCGCCTGTGGTTCCTCGACCGGATCGGCGCCGGGAACGCGTACAACCTGCCGATGCTGCTGCGGCTGCGCGGCGACATCGACGTGGCCGCGCTCGGCGACGCGCTGAACCTCGTCGCCGACCGCCACGACGTGCTCCGCACCGTCTTCGACGAGGAGGACGGCGCCCCCGTGCGGCGGGTGCTGACGGGGGAGGAGGCACGGCCGCCGCTCACCCATGCGCACGTTCCGGAGAGCGAGCTGGCCGACCACATCGCCGAAGAGGCCCGGCACCTCTTCGACCTGCGGACCGAACTCCCGCTGCGCGCCACCCTGTTCACGACCCGGGAACGTCCGGACGAGCATGCCCTGCTCGTGCTGATCCACCACATCGCCGGCGACGGCTGGTCGCTGCGCCCGCTGTTCCGTGACCTGTCGCGCGCCTACCGCGCCCGGGTGCGGGGCGACGACGGCGCCGCCCCGCACCCGCTCGCCGTGCCCTACGCCGAACACGCCCGCCGCCTGCTCGAACGGCTCGGCTCCCCGGCCGACCCGCACTCCCTGGAGGTACGCCAACTCACCTACTGGCGCAAGGAACTGGCCGGACTGCCGGTCGACGGTCCGCTGCTGCCCCGGCGCCGGGACCGGCCCGCCGTACCGGGACAGGCCGCCGGCGTCGTCGTACGCCGGCTGGACGGCGCGGCCCATGCCCGCCTCGTCGACTCCGCCCGCGACCAGGGCGCCACCCTCTTCATGGCGCTGCACGCCGCCCTGGTCACCGCGCTGGTGCGGGCGGGCTCCGACGAGGACACGGCGGTCGGCGCGCCGGTCGCCGCGCGCGCCGGTGACGGCAGCGTCGAGGACGTCGTCGGGTTCTTCGTCAACATGCTGGTGCTGCGCACCGACGTCTCCGGCGACCCCACCGCGGGCGAGCTGCTGGCCCGGGTCCGGGACACCGACCTGGCCGCCTTCACCCACCAGGACGTGCCGTTCGAGCACGTGGTCGGCGCGCTCAACCCGGCGCGGACCCCGGGGCGGCAGCCGTTCACGGACGTGGTGCTCGCGCTCCAGAACAACGCCCGTGCCGAGGTCGACCTGCCCGGCGCCGACACCGGAGTAGAGGTGGTGCGCACCGGGGCCGCCCGGTTCGAGCTGCTGGTCGACGTCACCGACGAGACCGGCCCCGGCGGCGCCCCGGACGGCCTGACCCTGACCTTCGAGTACCGCACCGACTCCCTGGAGCGGGAGTTCGTCGACTGGCTCGCCGACGCGCTGGTGCACGCCCTTGAGGCGGCGGCGGCCGCCCCCGGGACCCGTATCTCGCGGCTCGGCCTCGCCGAACCGCCCCGCCGCGCCGACGAGAGCGACCAGCTCGCGGCCTCGGCCCGCACCCCGCAGAACACGACGCGCCCCTGGACCGCGCTGGAGCGCAGAACCGCCGCCGTCTGGCGTGACGTCCTCGGCCGGCCGGACATCGGCCTGCACGACGACTTCTTCGCGCTCGGCGGCAACTCGCTGCGCGCCGTGCGGGTCGCGGCCCGCCTCAGCACCGACGAACGGCCGGTGACCGGCGCCCAGCTCTTCGCCGCTCCCACGGTCGCCCTGCTCGCCGCCGACCTGGAGCGGGCCGAAGCCGGTCCCGTGCCCGCCGCGGCTCCCATCACCCGCCGCCCGCGCGTGCCGCGCCGGCCGGAATCGCAGCCCCATGGCAGCCCGAAGCAGAAGGAGAGGCAATGGACCTCAGCGTGATGTTCTTCGGTGCGGACAGCACCGCCGGCGAGACGCGGCACGCGCAGACGTACGAGGACATCCTCACCGTCGCGAAGACCGCGGACCGGCTCGGCTTTCATGCCATCTGGACCCCCGAACGCCACTTCCAGCAGGTCGGGCAGGTCTTCCCCAGCCCACCGGTGCTCAGTGCGGCGCTCGCGGTCGCCACCGAGCGGATCGGCATCCGCGCGGGCAGCGTCGTGCTGCCGCTGCACCACCCGCTGCGCGTCGCCGAGGACTGGGCGGTCGTGGACAACCTCTCGCACGGCAGGGTCGGCCTGTCCGTGGCCACCGGCTGGCACTCCGCCGACTTCACCCTCGCCCCGGGGCACTACGCCGACCGCCGGGAACGCACCCTGGACACCATCCCGGTGCTGCGGTCGCTGTGGGCGGGGGAGAGCGCCGAGTACCCCGACGGCACCGGCGCACCCGTCTCCGTACTGCCGCAGCCCAGGCCCGTGCAGGAGACCCTGCCGCTGTGGGTCACCACGTCCGGCAACCCGGAGACCTGGGAGGCGGCCGGACGGCTGCGCACCGGAGTGCTCGGGGCGACCGTCGGGCAGAGCCGGGACGAACTCGCCGAGAAGATCGCCCGCTACCGGGCCGCCTGCGCCGCCGCCCCCGACCAGCGGGGCACCGACGCGCACGGCCGGGTGACGCTGATGGCCCACTCCTACGTCGGCGCGGACGACGCGGAGGTACGCCGCCTCGCGGGCGCCCCGCTCAAGACATACCTCGCCTCCTACGTCCGGCAGACCGCCGCCAACCGCTCGGCCGACCCCGGGACCGCGCGCCTGACCGACGAACAGACCGCGATGCTCGCCGACTTCGCCTTCGAGCGCTATCTGAGCTGGGGCAGCCTCCTCGGCTCGCCCGGCCACTGCGCCAAGATGCTCGCCGACCTGGCGGAACTCGGTGTCGACGAGATCGCCTGCTTCATCGACTTCGGCCTCGGCCTCGACGACGTACTCGCGGGCCTGCACCGCCTGGCCGAACTGAAAGAAGCCGTCCGATGACCGCCCCCACCGTTTCCGAGACCGCCGCCGTAGCCAACGCCGTTTCCCCTTCCCCTTCTTCTCCCCCTCCCTCTCCTTCCCTGGCCGACCGCTTCAGCGCGCTCGGCGGCGAGCAGCGGGTGCGGCTGATGCGGCGCATGGTGGAGGCAGGGCGGGACCGGGAGGTGCCCGCCGTCGTCCCGCCGCGCGACCCGGCGCGGCCGGTGCCGCTGAGCTCGGCCCAGCGGGACCTGTGGGTGTACGAGGAGCTGTATCCCGGCACCCCCGCGCTGAACCTGTGCTCCGCCTACCACTTCGACCAGCCCGTCGACCCGGCCCATCTGGAGCGGGCGCTGACGCTGATCCAGGCCCACCACGACATCCTGCGCACCCGCATCGTGGCGGGCGAGACGGGGGAGCCGCGCGTCCACTTCCCCGACGACGGCCCCTTCGTCCTGGAGCGCGAGGACCTGCGGGGCACCGGCACGACCATCGCGGAGGCCTTCGACGCCTTCCGTGGCCGCCCCTTCTACCTCAGCAGGGACAAGCTGATCCGGGCGCGGTTCGTCCGGGTCGACGAGCGGCGCTCGACGCTGATGCTGAGCCTGCACCACACCATCAGCGACTGGTGGTCGTTCGATGTGCTGCAGGGCGAGTTCGCCCAGGCGTACGTCGCCCTGCGCGACGGCCAGGAGCCGAAGCTGACCCGGCCGGCCATCCAGTACGCCGACTTCGCCTGCTGGCAGGAGGAGTTGGAGGAGTCGGGAGTCTTCGCGAAACGGCTCGACTTCTGGCGCCGCTACCTGGCCGACCCGCCCGGTCCGCTCACCGTGCGGGGCGGCGGCGGCACCCCCGTCACCGAGGGCGACGGCATCGCGCAGGTCCCCTTCCACATCGACGCGCCGACCGCCGCGGCCGTACGCGCCCTGGCCAGGCAGCGCGGAGCCTCCGTCTACGTCGTCCTGATGGCCGCCTTCGCCGTCCTCGCACACCGGGTGAGCGGCGCCGACGACTTGGTCCTCGGCACCCCCATCGCCAACCGTTCCGCCAAGGGCCTGGACCAGGTCATCGGGTACGTCATGAACGCCGTGCCGACCCGCTGGCGGGTGCGGCCCGACCGCTCCTTCGCCGACGTGCTGGCCGCCTTCGCCACCGACTTCCCGGACCTGATGGCGGGCGCGGACGTGCCGGTCGGCCGGATCGTCTCGGCCGTCGCACCCGAGCGCAGCGCCGGCCGCGCCCCGCTCTACCAGTGGGTGTTCATGCATCTGACGCAGCAGCCGAGCGTCACGGTGATGAAGGAGTTCGCCGAGCCGGAGCGCATCCACACCGGCGGCGAACACGACCTCGTCGGCGTCGTGAAGGACTGCGACGACGGCATGGAGGGCCTCTTCGGTATCCGTACCGACGTGTTCTCCACCGAGACCGTCGCCCGCTGGACCGAGTGCTACATCGAGCTCCTGCACCGGATCACCGCCGACCCCGACGCACTCGTCGGCGATATCGACCTGGTACCCGGCGCGATGCGGCAGCGGCTGCTCGCGGCCTCGGCCGGACCCGCCGCCCCCGAGCCCGTGTCGCTGCCGGACCTGGTGGCCCGGCAGGCCGCCCGCACCCCGGACGCGGTGGCCCTGGAATCGGCCGAGCGGACCCTGACCTACGCCCAACTCGCCGACCGTGTCGACCGGTTGGCCGCACACCTGATACGTCACGGGGCTGGCCCCGGGCGGATCGTGGCGCTGGCCCTGGGCCGCGGCACCGACTGGCCGGTGGCCGCACTGGCCGTCCAGCGGGCGGGCGCCGCGCATCTCCCGCTCGACCCCGACCACCCCGCCGAGCGCCTCGTGCGCACCCTCACCGCCGCCGCCCCCGACCTCCTCGTCACCGGTCCCGAGGGCCTGCCGGCGGAGACGGACGTACCGCGCCTGGTCCTGGACGAGCGGGCGTACGAAGAGGCGTACGAAGCGGTGGACGGCGAGGTGCACGCGGGTGGGTCACTGCCCGTCGCCCCGCTGGACCCCGACCGGCCCGCCTACGTCATCCACACCTCCGGCTCCACCGGCGCCCCCAAGGGCGTGGTCGTCACCCACGCGGGTGTGGCCGCGATGGTGCGCACCCTGGTGGAGCGGCTGGCGCTGGACGGCGGCAGCCGGGTGCTCCAGCTCGGGTCGCCGTCCTTCGACATCTCCATCGGCGAGATGTGCCTGGCCTTCGGCTCCGGCGGCGCCCTGGTCGTGCCGCCCGCCGGGCCGCTGGTCGGCGACGACCTCGGGGCGGTGCTGACCGGGCGGCGGATCTCCTGCGCGTTCGTGCCGCCGTCCGTCCTGGCGACCGTGCCCGAAGGGCCCTTCCCCGGGCTGCGCACGATCGTCGTCGGCGCGGAGGCCTGCCCGCCGGACCTGGTGGCCCGCTGGGCCGTCGACGGGCGCCGCTTCCACAACGCGTACGGCCCCACCGAGGCCACCGTCGTCGTGACGGTGTCCGGGCCGCTGTCCGCCGACGGCACCACCCCGCCCATCGGCACCCCGCTGGCCGGCACCGGCGTCCACCTCCTCGACGAGCTGCTGCGCCCGGTGCCCGCCGGGGTGTGCGGCGAGCTGTATCTGTCGGGGGCCGCGCTCGCCCGTGGCTACCTCGGGCAGCCGGGCCTGACCGCCGAGCGATTCGTCGCCGACCCGTACGGGCCGCCCGGCGGCCGCATGTACCGCACCGGCGACCTGGCGTACCGCGACGACGACGGCACCACCCACTTCCTGGGCCGCGGGGACGAGCAGGTGAAGGTGCGCGGCCTGCGGATCGAACCGGGCGAGATCGCGGCCGTACTCACCGAACACCCCGCCGTGGACCGGGCGGTGGTCGTCGTACGCGAGGGCCGCGGCGGCGGTCCGCGCCTGGTCGCCTACGCCGTGCCGGCCCCCGGACACGTCCTCGACCCGGACGCGCTGCTCGCACACGCCGCCGCGCGGCTGCCCGCCGGCATGGTCCCGGCCGATGTGCTGGTCCTCGACGCGCTGCCGCTGACCACCAGCGGCAAGATCGACCGGGCCGCCCTGCCCGCCCCCGCCGAACGCGCCGCGGACGAGGGCCGGGCCCCCGCGACAGACCGCGAGCGGACACTGTGCCGGCTGTTCGCGGAGGTCCTGGGCGCCGAACAGGTGTCCGTGGACGGCGACTTCTTCCGGCTCGGCGGCGACAGCATCATGGCCATCCAGCTGGCCGCCCGTGCCTCGGCGGCCGGTCTCGCCCTGAGCCCACGGGACGTGTTCACCGTACGGACGCCCGAGCGGCTCGCCACCCTCGCGCGGACGCCCGCCGAGGCCTCGCCCGACGAGGAACAGGACACCGGGGACGGCCGTTTCCCGCTCACCCCGGTGATGCACTGGTGGCGCCAACAGGCCTCGGACACAGGGAAGTTCACCCAGTCCATGGTGTTCCCGCTGCCGCCCGGCACGGACCTGGACCTGGAGCGGATCGGCTCGGCCGTCCGGGGCCTCGCCGAACGGCACCCCGTGCTGCGGATGCGGCTGCTGCGCCACGACACCGCCGACTGGGAACTGGAGGTACCCGCCGACACCGGCCCGGATGCCGGGCAGACCGTCCGTCTGGACGTTCCGGAGACCGCCGAACCCGCCGACATCGCGGCGGAGTTGGCGCGGACCACGGTGCTGCGCCCGGAGGCCGGCGAGATGCTGCGGGCCGTATGGCTCGACGCGGGGCCGCACCGCCAGGGGCTCCTCCTGCTGACCGTGCACCATCTGGCCGTCGACGGGGTCTCCTGGCGGGTCCTCGGTCCCGAGCTGGCCGAAGCCCTGACGGAGGGGTCCGCGGGCAACGCGGGTCACGCGGGGCGCGGGGGTGGCACCGGACTCCCGAAGGGCACCTCGTTCGCCCGCTGGGCCCGGCTGCTGTCCCGCGAGGCCGACCAGCTGAGCGGTGAAGTGCCGTGGTGGACACGGCAGTTGACGGGACCGGACGTCCGGATCGCCGGGGGCCGCGGGGCGGGCGACCGCCGGGCGACCGTCACCGTCGAGCTGGACGCGGAGCTCACCAGAAGCGCGCTCGTCACGCTGCCGGGAGCCTTCAACTGCCGCCCCGACGCCGTCCTCCTCACCGCCCTGACGACGGCCGCCGTGCGGCACCGGGGCACCGGCACGGCCCTGCTGGTCCACATCGAGGGTCATGGCCGCGAGCCGCTCTCGGCTCCCGCGGACGTGTCCAGCACCGTCGGCTGGTTCACCACCCAGTACCCGGTCCGCCTCGACATCGGCGACGTGGCCGACGGGCGGGCGGGGGAGGCCCTGAAGCGCGTGAAGGAACAGCTGCGGGCGGTCCCCTCCGGCGGTCTCGGCTGGGGAGTCCTGCGCTATCTCAGCCCCGAGGCGGGCCCCGCACTCGCCGCACTGCCCGCGCCCGACGTGCGCTTCAACTATCTGGGCAGGTTCAGCGGCGGCGACGCGGCGGGCGGACGGCTGCTCGACATCGGCCCCGACGCGCTGCCGCTCGACCATGCCCTCGAAGTGGACGTACTGGCCCACGAGGTGGCGGGCGAACTGCGCCTGGAAGCCAGCTTCTCCTACGCGGCCGGGGTGTTCACCGAGGACGGGATACGGGACCTGGCCCGCCACTGGTCCGAGGCGCTCACCGAGCTCGCGGACCGGGCCGCGCCGGGCGACGGGGCCGTCCACACCCCGTCCGACTTCCCCTTGGTCGACCTGACGAGTGACCAACTCGCGCTGCTGGAGGGCGGCATGGACTTCGGCGACTTCGAAGACCCCGACGAGTTCGACGACTCCGACGAACTCGGCGACTCTGCTGACTCGGACGACTCCGACGGCTCCTACGACTTCGGCGACCTCGACGAGGAGGCCGTCCGATGAGCGGGCGCATCGCGGACGTACTCCCGCTCTCCCCGGTCCAGGAGGGCCTGCTCTTCCACGCCGTACGGGGCAGCGCGGGACCCGACCCCTATCTCGTCCAGGCCCGCTTCCGGATCGGCCCGTCCGTCGACGGGGCCGCCGTGCGGGCCGCCGTGAACGCGCTCCTGGAGCGGCACCCCAACCTGCGCGCCTGCTTCCGGCACAAGCGCCTCGACCGGCCCGTGCAGATCGTCCCGCAGAAGGCCCAGGTGCCCTGGGCCGAGGCGGACCTGACCGGTCTGGAACCCGCCGAGGCGGACAACCGTATGGCCGCTCTGCTGCGCGAGGACGCGGAGCGCCGTTTCGACCTGGCGCGTCCGCCGCTGGTCCGCGCCCTGCTCGTACGGCGGGACACGGGGACCGAACTGGTCCTGTCGGTCCACCACATCCTCATCGACGGCTGGTCCCTGCCGATCCTGGAGCGGGACCTGAACGAACTGATCGCGGGCCGGCCGCTGCCGCCCGCCGCGCCCTACCGGCAGTACCTGGTGTGGCTGAGCGGACAGGACCAGCAGAAGGCCGAGACGGCCTGGTGCGAGGCGCTGGAGGGCCTCGAACGGCCCGCCCTGCTCGCGCCGACGGCACCCGACGAGGAGTCGGGCCGGACCCGGGTACTGCTGCCGGCCGCGCTCACCGCGGCCCTGACCCGGCGCGCCGCCGAGGCGGGCGTCACCCTCAACACCCTGGTGCAGACCGCCTGGTCCCTGGTGCTCGCCCGGATGACCGGCGCACATGACCTGGTCTTCGGCGCGGTCGTCTCGGGCCGCCCGCACGATCTGCCCGGTGTCGAGAGCATGGCGGGCCTGTTCATCAACACCCTGCCGGTACGGATACGGCTGCGCGACGGCGAGAGCGTCGGCGAGCTCCTCGCCCGCGTCCAGGACGAGCAGTCCCGGCTGCTGAACCACCAGCACGCACGCCTCGCCGAGGTGCAGCACACGGTGGGCGTCGGCCAGCTCTTCGACACGGTCCTCGCGTTCGAGAACTTCCCGCAGCGGTCCGAGGACCAGGACGGGCCCGAGGAGGCATGCCTGCTCGGGGTGAACGACGCGACGCACTACCCGGTGACCCTCGCGGTCGCCGTCGCCGAGCGGATGCTGCTGTCGGTGAGCTGCCGCCGTGGTGTCTCGGCGGACGCGGTCGCCGGTCGTATGGTCCGCGTCTTCGAGGAACTCGCCGGTGACCCCGGGCGGCCCGCCGACCGGCTCGACGTCCTCCCGGACGACGAGCACGGCGCGCTGCTCGCCCTGGCCGAGGGGCCGGTCAGCGCGGTGGCCGAACCGGCCACCGTGGTCGGGCGGTTCGCCGCGCAGGCGGCCCGCACCCCGGACGCGCCCGCCGTGGAGTGGGCTGACGGCGTCCTTACGTACGCCCGCCTCGACGCCGAGTCGGACCGGCTCGCCGCCCGGCTGACCGGCGCCGGAGTGGCCCCCGGGGACATCGTCGCCCTGCTGCTGCCCCGCTCGGCGGACCAGGTCGTCGCCCAGCTCGCGGTCCTCAAGGCGGGCGCCGGCTGGCTCCCGCTCGACGCCAAGCAGCCGCCGGAGCGACTGGCCCGGCTCGCGGCGGCCGGGTCGGTGCGGGTGGCGCTGACCGCGGGGGAGCCGGGGGCCGAACTGCCCGCGCACATCGCCCTGCTGGACGCCCGCGAGCGTGGCGACGGCGGAGCGTTCCACGGCCCCGTGGCCCACCCGGACTCCACCGCCTGCGTGCTCTTCACCTCCGGCTCCACCGGAGAACCCAAGGGCGTGGTCGTCCCCCAGCGGGGAATCGTCGAACTCGCCGCCGACAGCCGCTTCCGGGGCGGCGCCCACCAACGGGTGCTGCTGCACAGCCCGTACACCTTCGACTCCACGACGTACGAGGTGTGGATCCCGCTGCTCAACGGCGGGACCGTGGTCGTCGCCCCCGCCGGGACCACCACACCCGAACTGCTCGGACGGATGGTGCCCGAACAGCGGATCACCGCGCTGCTCCTCACCCCCGAACTGCTGCGCACCGTCGCCGAGATCGCGCCCGGATCGCTCGCCGGACTGCGCGAGGTCTGGGCGGGCGGTGACGTCCTGGCGCCCGGGACCGTACGCCGTATCCGCGAGCACTGCCCCGGCACGACCGTCGTCAACGGCTACGGGCCCACCGAGACCACGGTGTTCGCGACCGCGCACACCGCCCCGGCGGACTCGGCCGCCGTACCCATCGGCCGCCCGCTGGACAACACCCGCGGCTACGTCCTCGACGACCGGCTGCGCCCGACGCCGGCCGGGAGCGTGGGCGAGCTCTATCTCGCCGGTGCCGGACTCGCCCGCGGCTACCTCGGGCAGCCGGGCCTGACCGCCGAACGGTTCGTCGCCGACCCGTACGGTCCGCCGGGCACCCGTATGTACCGCACCGGTGACCTGGCCCGCTGGTCTCCCGACGGCGTCCTGGAGTTCGCCGGACGCGCCGACGACCAGATCAAGGTGCGCGGCTTCCGTGTCGAACCGGCCGAGGTCGAGGCCGCCCTGGCCGGCTGCCCCGGCGTGACCCGCGCGGTGGTCGCCGCCCGCAGGGACGCGGCGGGCGGCAAACGGCTGGCGGCGTGGCTGGTGCCGGAGGAACCGGGGGACCCCTGGCCCGACACCCTGGCCCGGGTGCGCCGGCACGCGGCACGCCATCTGCCCGCCCATCTCGTGCCGTCCGTGTGGGCCCCCATCGACCGGGTTCCGCTCACCCGGCACGGCAAGATCGACCGGGCCGCGCTGCCCGAGCCCGGACCCGGGACCGGCGAGGCCGTCGCCGGGGCGCGGGCGCCGGGCAGCGCGCGGGAGCGGCAGCTGTGCGCGCTGTTCGCCGAGGTGCTCGGGATGCCCGAGGTGTCGCCGGACACCGACTTCTTCGCCTCCGGCGGCCACTCCCTGACCGCGATGCGGCTGACCTCGAAGGTCGAGGCGGCCCTGGACGTACGGGTCCCGCTGGCCACGCTCTTCGACGCGCCGACCCCGACCGCGCTGGCCGCCCGGCTCGACACCGCGCCCCCGGCCGCACCGGCCGCCCGGCTCGGGCGGAGGACCCGGGCCACCCGGCCGGACCGGTCGTCGGCCGACGACAGCCTGGCCCCGCTGCTCACCCTGCGCGCGGGCGGCGAGCGCACCCCGCTGTTCTGTGTGCACCCGGGGCTCGGCCTCGGCTGGTCGTTCGCCTCTCTGCTGCGCCACCTCGACCCGGCCCGGCCGGTGCACGCCCTGCAGAGCCCGGCGCTGCTGACGGGCGCGGACCAACTGCCCCGCACCATGGACGAGATGGCGGACGCGTACACCGCACGTATCCGCGCCCGCAGGCCGCACGGCCCTTATGCGCTGGCTGGGCGGTCCTTCGGCGGCGCGCTCGCCTACGAGATCGCGGTGCGCCTGCGCCGCGCGGGCGAGGAGATCCGTCTGCTCGCCGTGCTGGACTCCATGCCCCAGCCGCCGGAGGTCTCCCGGACCCCACTGGACCCGGCCGTGATCGAGGACGAGGTGCTGCACATGCTGCTGCGCTCCCACGCCCGCGGCCTCCCCGTGCCGCCGGGCCCGCTCTCCCGCGCGAAGGCGTTCGCGACGGTCCGCCGCAGCGAGAACGCCCCCGAGGCGCTGGACGAGGCACGGCTGCACGCGATGGTGGACGCCGGCGCCCACCACGTACGCCTGGCACGGGAGTGGCAGCCGTCCCCGTACGACGGGCCGGTGACCCTCTTCTCCGCCACCCGCGACGCCGAGCCCTCCACGGCCGAGAAGACGGCGGGCTGGCGGCGCGGTACCGCCGTGGTCGAGGTGCACGAACTGGACTGCACCCACAGCGACGTACTCACCCCGGGCCCGGCGGCCCAGATCGCCGCGGTCCTCGAAACCGCCCTCCGGGGGGACTGACCGATGTTCACCGACCTTGTTGAGCACGCCGATCCTGCTGAGCCTGTTGAGCACACCGACCCGCTCGCCGGACAGGACGAGGAGTACGAGTTCCCCGTCTCCGACGCCCAGGGCCGTCTGCTGGTCCTCGAACAGCTGAACCCGGGCACCTGCCAGTACAACGTGCCCGCCGCCTTCGCCGTGCGCGGCCCCTTCGACACCGCCGCGTTCGGCCGCGCCCTGGACGCGCTGGTCGACCGCCACGAGTCGCTGCGGACCGTCTTCCGCACCGCCGCGGACGGCACCCAGACCCAGCTCGTCCGGGCCACCGGCCGCGCCGCGTTCACCGTCGTGGACGACCTGCCGGAGGGCGAGGTGGACGCCTTGCTGCGGGCCGAGGCCGCCCGCCCCTTCGACACCGCCGCCGGACCGCTGCTGCGCTGCACCGTGTACGGCGTCGACGACGGCAGCCACCGGGTGCTCCTCGTCGCCCATCACCTGGTCTGCGACGGCTGGTCGCTGGGCATCATGCTCGACGCTCTGTCCGCCGCCTACCGGGACGAGGTCCGGGGCCTGACCCACGAGACGGACGAACTCCCCTTGCAGTTCCCGGACTTCGCGGCCTGGCAGCGGGAACGCGCGGCCGAAGGCGCGTACGAGGGGTCCGTCGCACACTGGGTGGAGCGGCTGCGTGGCGCGCCCGCCGCCATGGAACTGCCCCTGGACCGGCCGCGCCCGCCGGTGCGCTCGGCGGCCGGCGGCAGCGTGCCGTTCCGGCTCGGGCCAGCGATCCGCGAGCGCCTCGCCGAGGTGGCCGGGGCGCGCGGGGCCACCCCGTTCATGACGATGTTCGCCGGGTACGCGGCCTTCCTCGGGCGGCTGTGCGGCCGTGACGACCTCGTCATCGGCTTCCCGGCATCCGGGCGCGAGCGGCCCGAACTCCACGAGATGGTCGGCATGCTGACCAACACCCTGGCGCTGCGCGTCGACCTCTCCGGCGACCCGTCCCTCGACGAGCTGACCGGCCGGATCCGCGCCGCGCTGCTGGCCGCCCAGCCGTACCAGGACGCGCCGTTCGAGGCGGTGGTGGACCGGCTCGCCCCGGTCCGCGAGACCGGCCACGACCCGGTGGTCCAGGTCGCCCTCACCTACGACGACGAGTCCACCCTGGCCCTGCCCCTCACGGGCGCCGCCACCGAGCGGCTCGAACTCGCCCTGGACACCGCCAAGTTCGACTTCCATCTCTTCGTGGAGCGCTGGGGGGAGGACCTGGCCGCCCAGTTCATCTACCGCAGCGACCTGTTCGAGGCCGAGACGGTACGCCGCTGGGCGGGCAACTTCGAGACGTTCCTCGCCGGAATCCTCGCCGACCCGCACACGCCCCTGTCCGCCGTCGACCCCGTCCCGGCCGACGAGCGCCGCCGGACCATCGCCGGCGCCGACCGCATCGCCGAGGCCGCGCCGCTCGACCGCCTGGTCCCCGACCTGATCGCCGACGTCGCCGCCGAGCGCCCGGACGCCACCGCCCTGGTCCACGGCGACTTGCGGCTCAGCTACCGCGAACTCCTCGAACAGGCCGACGAGCTGGCCGGCCGACTGCGCGCCGCCGGAGTACGGCTCGGCTCCCGGGTCGGCCTGCTGCTGCCCCGCTCGGCCCACCAGGGCATCGCCGCGCTCGCGGTGCTGCGTGCGGGCGGTGCCTACGTCCCGCTGGACCAGGCCCACCCGCACGACCGCCTCCGCTACATGGTCGACATCTCGGGCACCGAACTGCTCCTGACGGCGGCCGCGACCGCCGGGAAGGGGGAGGCGCTCGGCATACCGTGCCTCCGCCTCGACCGCCTGTCCGCCGCGGATGCCACCACCACGGCCGGCACGGCCGCCATGACAGGTACAGCCGCGGAGACCAACGGTGAAGCCCGCGCACCCCGTCCGGAAGACCTCGCCTACGTCCTGTTCACCTCCGGCTCCACCGGTGTACCCAAGGGCGTCGCCGTCGAGCACCGGGCCCTGGTGAACCTGACACGGGCGGTGCGCCACTCCTTCCCGGTCGACCCCGACGACCGAGTCCTCCAGTTCGTGTCGTTCGGCTTCGACGTCGCCGTGTCCGACCTGTTCTTCCCCTGGGTCGCGGGCGCCGAGCTGCACATCCCGAGCGAGGACGAGCGGATCGGCGAGGCGCTCCTGCACCGGCTGCGGGACTCCCGCATCACGTACGTGTTCCTGCCGCCGTCCGCCGCCATGCTGCTGCCGGACGTACGGGGGCTGCTGCCCGAGCTGAGGACGATCGCGGTCGGTGGCGAGGCCTGCCCGCCCCAACTCGTCGAGCGCCTGGCCGAGCCGGGGCGGCGGATCGTCAACGCGTACGGCCCGAGCGAGGTCACCGTCTACGCGACCACCGGCGACCTCGAACCCGGCGAGCCCGTCGTACTCGGCGGCACGGTGGCCGGAGCCCGCGTCTACGTCCTGGACGAGCGGCTGCGGCCCGTCCCCACCGGTGTCACCGGCGAGATCTACGTCGCCGGCGCCTCCCTGGGCCGCGGCTACATCGGCCGGCCCGGCCTGACCGCCGAGCGGTTCGTCGCCGACCCGCACGGGGCGCCCGGCACCCGCATGTACCGCAGCGGAGACCTCGGCCGGATCGACGCCCGGGGCCTCATCCACTACCTCGGGCGCAGCGACCTCCAGGTCAAGCTGCGTGGCGTACGCCTCGAACTCGGCGAGATCGAGACCCTGTTGGCCGCTCACCCGGACATCGCGCTCGCGGCGGCCACCGTGCGCGGCAGCGGCGCCGAACAGCGGCTCGTGGCGTACTTCGTGAGCCGGGACGGCACCGCCCCCGCCGAGGAGACGCTGCGCGCCCACCTCGCCCGGCGGCTGCCCGGCTTCATGGTGCCGGAGCTCTTCGTCCACCTGGACGAGATGCCGCTCAGCGCCAACGGCAAGATCGTCCGCGGCAGCCTCCCGGAACCCGCCACAGTGCGGCACACACCGGACGTCTCGTACGCCGTCGCGGGCACCGGGACCGAGCAGCGGATCGCGGAGATCTGGGCGAAGGTCCTCACCCGCGACCGGGTCGGCGTCCACGACAACTTCTTCGATCTGGGCGGCAATTCGATACGGCTGCTGAAAGCGCTGACCGCCCTGCGCGAACAGGGACTGGACGGCGGGATCGCCCTCGTCGACCTGTTCCGCCACCCCACCGTCTCCGCGCTCGCCGCCCACCTCGACGGCGCCCGGACCCCGAACACCGCCCCCGCCGAACCCGGTACCGGCACGCCGGCCGCCGCGCGCGGCGGCGACCGGCACGCACGGCGGACCGCCGCCGCCCGACGACTGACCTCCCGGAAGGGCTGACACGATGACCGACACCAGCGCCACCACCGAATCCCTCGACTCCGCGATCGCGGTCGTCGGCATGAGCGGACGCTTCCCCGGCGCCCCCGACCTGGACACGTACTGGAACAACCTCGTCGGCGGTGTCTGCTCCCTCACCGACTTCACCGAGGACGAACTGCTCGCCGACGGCGCCGACCCGCAGGAGATCCGCGGTCGCGACTACGTGCCCACCAAGGGCTACCTCCCGGACGCGGACCGGTTCGAGGCCGAGCTGTTCGGCTTCAACCGCACCGAGGCCGCCGCCCTCGACCCGCAGCACCGGCTGCTCCTGCAGACGGCCTGGGCCGCCCTGGAGGACGCGGGCTACAACCCCCTCGACGGGCCGCCCCGCACGGGCGTGTACGTCGGCGGCGGTGTCACCGAGCACATGCTGGCCGCGCAGACCGACCGCAAACTCGCCGCGTCGATCGGCGCGCTCCAGGTGCGGATCCTCACCGACCGCGAGTTCCTCGCCCCCTGGGTCTCCTACCGGCTCGGCCTCGACGGCCCCAGCCTCACCGTGCAGACGGCCTGCTCGACCTCCCTGACGGCGGTGCACCTGGCGGCGCAGGCCCTGCTCCTCGGCGAGTGCGACACCGCGCTGGCCGGCGGCGTCGCCGTGGACACCGTACGCAAGCGCGGTTACGTCCACTACCAGGGCGGGATCTTCTCGCCCGACGGCCGGTGCCGGCCCTTCGACGAGCAGGCCGGCGGCACGGTCCCCGGCAACGGAGTCGGCCTGGTGGTGCTGCGCCGGCTGTCCGACGCGCTCGCCGACGGCGACCAGATCCGCGCGGTCATCCGCGCCACCGCCGTCACCAACGACGGTGCCACCAAGGTCGGGTTCACCGCGCCCGGTGTCGACCAGCAGACGGCCGCGATCGCCGAGGCCTGGGCGGCGGCGGGGCTCGACCCGGCGGACGCCCAGTACGTCGAGACGCACGGCACGGCCACCCAGCTCGGTGACCGCATCGAAATGGCCGCCGCGACCGCCGCGTTCAAGGGCGCCATGGGCACCCGGTCCATCGGCATCGGCTCCGTGAAGTCCAACCTCGGTCACCTGGACGCCGCGGCGGGTGTGGCCGCGCTCATCAAGGCGGTCCTGATGCTGGAGCACCGGACCCTGGTGCCCACCGCCGGCGCCACCCGCCCGCACCCCGACCTCGTCCTCGACGACTCCCCGTTCCACGTGGTCGACCGGACCACCCCCTGGGCGAGCCCCGACCGCGGCCCGCGCCGCGCCGGGGTGAGCTCGGTCGGCATCGGCGGCACAAACGTCCACGCGGTCCTGGAAGAGGCACCGCGGGCACCGCAGGGGACACCCGCCGGCCAGGCGCAGGCGGGCCCCGAACTCCTGCTGCTCTCCGCCCGCACCCGGGAGGCGCTCACGGCACTCGCGGGCCGGCTGGCGTCGGCCCTGCGGGATCCGGCGGCCGCCCCGTCCCTCGCCGACACCGCCCACACGCTGCGGCTGGGGCGCGCCCCCATGGCCGTACGCGCCTATGTCGTGGCCTCGGACCGGGCGGACGCCGCCGCGCAACTCCTCGAACTGGCGGAGGGCCGGGCCATGACGGCGGGGCTCGCGAGCACCGCTGACGGTGAACTGCGTGCACTCGGCGAGGCGTGGCTGAAGGGCGAGCAGGTGCCGTGGGCGGGTGAGGGCCGGCGGGTGAGCCTGCCGACGTATCCCTTCGCGGGCGACAGCTTCGGCGCCCTCGACCTCTCCTCCCGCGCCCAGCCCGTCGAGGAGCCGGCCGAGGAGCGGGCCGACGACCTGGAGACGGCGGTCCGCGCCCTGCTGGCCGAAGCCCTGGACCTGGACTCCCCGGACGACCCGGAGATGACCTACTTCGCGGCCGGCGGCGACTCCCTCACCGCCGTCCACCTCGTCGGCTGCCTCCGCGACGACTTCGGCATCGACGTCCCGATCACCCTGTTCCTGGAGCAGCTGACCCTCCACGAGATGGCCCGCCAGATCGTCGCGGTCAAGGCCTCGGAGAGCGCGGAGGACTCACTGGACGCGCTGCTGGCGGAGTTCGAGGGGGAGTGAGCGGGAGGAGTGAGCGGGAGGAGTGAGTAGGCAGTACGACGAGGGCCGGTGCCCGAACCCGGGAGGGGTTCGGACACCGGCCCTCGTCGTCGTTCGGCGGGGCGTCGGCATCGGGACGGCCGAGACGGCCGACGCGACCTAGGGCCGGTCTTCAGTCGCGATCAAATCCGGGCTCTGGGCCCGTTGGCTGTCGGTGTCGGTGTCGGTGTCGGTGCCGGTGCCGGAGTCGCTGCCGCTGTCGGGGAGCGGTGGGCGGTGGTGGCCGCCGGCGGCGATCTTGGCCGCCATCCCGGCGAGCTGCCCGCAGGCTCGCGCGATCTCCATCTGGGTCTGGTTGCGCTCGCTGACGGCTGCCGCGAGCAGGAGCGCGGTCAGCGAGGTGGAACCGTTGAACGCCTGCAGGGTGATCATGTTGGTGAGCAGGTCATGACCGGCGAACGCGCCTGTTTCCTCGGCGGCGGCGATGATCGCGAAGGTCGACACGGCCAAGGCGCAGGGCGCGGCACCGGCCAGCTGGAAGCGGAAGGCCGCCCAGATCAGCAGCGGGAAGCCGAGGAACATGAGGGACGTGCTGTTGGTCTCGAGGAAACCGACGCAGACCGTGGCTGCCAGAAGCAGCAGTCCCTCCACCCAACGGGACGTCGGAGCGTGCTTCGGCCAGCGTGCCGAGCGGAGTACGAGCAGGACCGGCGTGACCACCAGGACACCCATCGCGTCGCCGGTCCACCAGACCGACCACGTCGGCCAGAAGTCGTCGGAGCCCAGCACACCGGCCAGAAGCAGTGTCCCGCTGCCTGTCGTCGCGCTGACCAGCATTCCGGTGAACGCACCGAGAAAGATCAGTGCCAGCGCGTCCCGCAAGCGGTCCAGCGCGTTGTGGAACCCCGTACGGCGGAGCAGTGCGTACGAGCAGAGGGGCGCGAGGGTGTTTCCCGCGACGATCGCGAGCACGGCCGGTACCGATGGGCCGAGCGGGGCGTTGACCAGGAGTGCGCCGAGTGCGATTCCGGGCCATACTCGCGGGCCGCGGAGGAGCAGGCTCGCCAGGGCGATGCCGGTGGGTGGCCAGAGGGGAGTGACCTGGCCGCGCACCAGCTGCTGGAGCAGTCCCAGCTTGGCGGAGCCGTAATACAGCGCGGCAACGAAGCAGATCTCCAGGGCGGCCAAGCCGCCGCGCCGGATCCACTCACGCCGTGCGTCAGTCATCGGGCGACCTCCGCATCGACATCGCCCCGATGTCCATCATCCGTCGGATCCCCCGGATCCTCCACGGCGCCGTTGAACTGAACGTTCGGTCCTTGGTCACGAGGATCAGCCGTGCGGGGTGCGCAGGGCGAGGATGGCCATGTCGTCGTGACCGTCGCTGGGGTGGTGATCGGCCAGTGCTTGAACGAACTCCTGCAGGGGCAGGTCGGCATACGCGATGGCGAGATCGGCGAGCTGGTTCATGCTTTCGTCGATCGAGTGGTTGGGATGTTCGATCAGCCCGTCGGTGAAGAAGACCACGGTGGTGTCCGGGGGCAGGAAGCGCGAGTGATCGGGGCGGGGCTGCTCGGGGTCGACTCCGAGCGGTAGCCCGGGTTCGCCGAACAGGTATTCGGTTCGGTGCTCAGGAGTGATCAGCAGGGGTGGGACATGGCCCGCGGTGCTCCAGTGGAGGCGCCAGCCGCCTCCCTCCGGTTCGAAACGCGCCAGGGTGGTCGTGGTGACGGGATTGTCCGTGATGGCCTGCAGGGTGCGGTCGAGCTGGGTGAGGACCGCGCCGGGCGGATTGCCACGGTCGAACAGGAACAGCAACGAGCGCAGCATGTTACGGGTGCAGGCCATGGCGGCCGCGGCCTGCAGATCGTGGCCGACCACGTCACCGATGACGACCGCCACGACGTTGCCGGGCAGCGGGATGGCGTCGTACCAGTCCCCGCCGAGTCGACTGGGCTCGGCGGCGGGCTGATAGATGGCAGCGGCGGCGAACGGTCGCAGGTCGGGCAGCGTCGGCAACAGCAGCCGTTGGAACTGCTCGGCTCCGAGGCGAACCCGTTCAAACAGGCGGACGTTTTCGATCGCGATGCCGGCGGCGCTGGCCAGGGCGACGACGACGTTCTCGTCGTGGACGTCGAAGGGCTGTCCGTCACGCCGCTCGGACAGGTAGAGGTCACCGTAGATCTCGCCGCGCACGCTGATGGCGACGCCGAGCAAGGTACGCAGGTACGGGTGGCCGGGCGGGAAACCGACGGATGACGGATGAGTGGAGATGCTGTCGACCCGCAGCGGTTCGGGGTGGCGGATCAGGTGCCCGAGGACACCCCGACCGCGGGGCAGGCCGGTCTCGGCCAGATCAGCGCGTTCCTGTTCGGACAGGCCGACGGCGATGAACTGCTCCAGCTGCTCTTCGGACTCGCCGAGTACGGCCAGCGCCCCGTAGCGGCTGCCGACCAGTTCCATGGCGGTGGTCACGATGCGGTGCAGCACGGCAGGCAGCTCCACCTCCCGGCTGATGGCCACCACCGCGTCGAGCAGGCCCTGCAGCCGGTCCATGGTGTCCAGCAGACCGCGCAGTTGGTCGTCGATCCGGCCCAACTCGTCACGCAACCGCACATGCAGATCGGGAAGCTGCGGCAGCCCCGGTTGCTGCCCTTCGTCCTCTCCTGTCATGACGAGCACCCGCCGGCCCGAAGCGCGGTCTCGGCCACCTTCAGCCGCCGGCGATCGATGCCGATCAGGGCGAACGGGGCGTCGGCGGCCACCGCGGTGGTCCTGCGCCACCGGCACCGCTCCTCACTCGAGCGGTACATTCCGGCCTCCTGACACCGCCCTGATCAATCGAGACCACAGCCTGACACGGCCCGTCAGGGCAAACGGTCATTACTCCAGGAGCGGCATGCCACATCCGGACAGCCCGGGTGGGTCCCAAGGGAGGCGGGGCCGGCAGCGGCATCTTCTTGGTGCCCAGCCCGCCGCGGGACCGGCCGAGCAGGGAAACCCGGATGCGATCACGACCGAAGCCAGGCCCCAGAACAAGCAGCGTCCAGCTTTGGCGAGTGCCTCGCGACATCCCGGACTGGATCACCGAACGGCGTTGCGACCGTTCGAGCAGCCATCCGGCCGGCGCGGCCAGGCCACCGCAAAGGGGGACCTGGCCGACTTCGCCTACATGCTCCGTACGGAGAACACTGCCAGACGAGGTCGTCAGACGGCCGACACGGCCGACCCACATACCGATGTGATCACATCGGCGACATACGTCCGGTGATCGTCGAGATAGAAGTGCCCGCCAGGCAGCACATGGCGCGTGAACGGCCCGTCGGTCTCGCCTTCCCACGCCCCCACGCCGTCGACCGAGACCCGGGGGTCGCTGTCCCCGGTCAGCGCCACGACCGGGCAGCCGAGCGGTGGGCCCGGCGGGCAGGCGTACGCGGCGAGCATCCGGTAGTCGGCGCGCAGTGGTGGCAGCACGAGCTGGAGGAACTCGGGGCTGTCCAGCAGTTCGGCGGCGGTGCCGGACAACAGCCGTAGTTCCGCGAGGAGTTCGTCGTCCGAGGGGCTCTGCGGCAACCGGGTCCTGACCGGCAGCGACGGGCCCTCCCGCCCCGACACGAACAGGACTGCGGGCGCCCGCCCCTCGGTCTCCAGCCGCCGCGCGGTCGCGAACGCCAGGAGCGCGCCCATGCTGTGGCCGAACAGCGCCAGCGGCCGGTCGTCCGCGTCGAGCTCGTCCAGCACGGCGTCCACGACGTCGTCGAGCCGCTCGGCGAACGGTTCGGCGAAGCGGTCGAGCCGCCCCGGGTACTGCACGATCAGCGGCTCGACGGCGCCCTCGACCGAGGCCGACAGCGCGTGGTACGAGCCGGCGGTGCCGCCCGCGTGCGGGAAGCACAGCAGCCGCATCCGGGCGCCGGGCGCGGGGTGGAAGCGACGTATCCAGTTGTCCACAACTGCCCTTCTCTCGTGCTCTGTCGAAACTCTGCGTCTGTCGAACTCGGCCAACAAGCGTCAGTGATTGGCAGATTTGTTCCACGGCCAACCCCGTCCACCTGCCACTTTCGGCTTCTCCAGCGGAACAGATCTGCCAATCACCCCCCACGCTCACTCGGCCGCGGCGATCCAGCCGTCCAGTTGTTCCCGGGTGGTGGAGGGGTCCGCGACGAGCGAGACGAGCTCGTCGTCGCGGGAGTTCAGGGTGCTGACGGCGGGGCAGCGGTGGCAGGCCTCGACGCCGGCCTGGTTCCACCACTTGCAGTGCGGACGGAGGTGGCACCGTGGCACGGCGCTCGCGGTGGTCTCGGACGGTACGACCCGGATCCGCTCGATCAGCCCGCAGGCCTCGCCGATCCGGTTCGCACAGTCCGACACGCAGTGCGAGGCGAAGCGCAGGACACGGTTGGGTGCGATGCCCTCCGGGATGGCACCGAGCACATCGGCGGCCGGGACCGGGTCGGCCAGGTAGACGACCTGGTTGTTCTCCCCGGACCTGACACCGAGCACGACGGACTCCGGACGGTGTGCTTCCCCGCTCGGACACCAGGTGACGGGAGGCTCCCGCCGGTCCTGGGTGTGATCCACGTGATCCAAGTGATCCACAGAGCTGTCCACGGTGCTGTCCACAGAGCTGTCCACGGTGCTCACCTCCATCCCGTCAGCAGGAAGCCTTGTCGACGCCCACGGAGGCGGTCGAGGAGCTGACAAGGCCCGCGATGACGCCGTTGGTGGAGACGGCCCCGTTGCTCTGCTCGGCGGCGACCGCCTTCTGGATGCTCGCTGTGAGCTGCGCCTGCGAGGTGATGCGCTCCGGCCGCGAGGCAGCGGCGGCGGTGGTGCTGCCGGCCGCCACGAGCCCGGTGACGAGCGCGGCGGCCGCGGCCGCCGTACGAAGGCTGTTGTTCATACCTGTCCCTCCTGAAGTCGTCCTACAGCTACGGGATTTGACGGTACGAGCGGAGCGCCCGGGCGATCGGCAGTTGCGGCGGCACCTTCGGTCCGGGCGGGGCGCGGAGTTCTGTGAGAGATCTTGACGGCGGTTTTGTTACCGGTAACATCGCCAGTCTGTCGCCGTCCTCTGGAGTCCACGTGACCGAGCCCACGACCGCACCACAGGTCACGAGCGCCCAAGCACCCCCGGACGCCCCCGTGTTCAGCACCGCCGCCATCGTCGCGTCCTGCGTCGGCTTCGTTCTCATCGGCGCGCTCCAGGCGCTGTACGGGCCGTCGATCCCGGCCTTCCGGCGGGAGTTCGGGCTCTCGCCCTCGGCCGCCGGGCTGGGGCTGAGCGCCCACTTCGTCGGCGGTGTCGCCGGTGTGCTGCTCTTCGACCGGCTGTACGGCCGGCTCGGCAACCGGCAGATCCTTGGCGCCTCGTATCTGCTGATGGCCGTCGGCGCGGCGGGCTTCGCGCTGGCGCCGAACTGGCCCGTCGGCCTGGCGGCGGCCCTGTTCGCCGGGCTCGGTTTCGGCGGCATCGACTACGGCCTCAACCAGCTGTTCGCCGTCGGCTTCGGCCGCCGTTCGACCGCCATGCTCAACATTCTCAACGCCCACTTCGGGGTGGGCGCGATCCTCGGCCCGGCGCTGATCGGCGTGGTGGGCTCGGAGCACTATCCGGCGGTCTTCCTCGCCTTCGCGGCCGCCAATCTGCCGCTGCTGCTCTGCCTGAAGGGCGTACGGGACCGGGCGCCCCAGCCCGCCGGGGAAGCGGGCGCCGGTGGCGGGCAGGTCCTCGGCCGCAGCCTGGGCTCCGTGCTCGCCGTCTTCGTCACCCTCTACGTCCTGCATGTCGGCATCGAGGCGGGTGTCGGCGGCTGGGAGCCCACGCATCTGGAGACCGTCGGTTACGGCGCGGGGGTCGCGGCCACCGCCACCTCCGTCTACTGGCTGATGATGACCGTCGGCCGATTCCTCGTCGCGCCGATCGCCCTGCGCTACTCGGCCCAGTCCATCATCACCGTTTCGTGCGCGGGCATGACGGTCTGCCTGCTGCTGGCCGCGGTGCCGGGGCTCGCACCGTACGCGTACGCCGGTGTCGGTCTGTTCATCGCGCCGATCTTCCCCACCGGGCTGCCCTGGCTCAACAAGGCCGCCCCGCGGGCCCGCAGGGCGGGAGCGGTGGTCATCGCCGCGTCCATGGTCGGCGGAGTCGCGGCGGGGCCCGCGCTCGGCAAGGCGATCGAGTGGTCCGGGATCCGCGCGGTCCCGCTGCTGCTGTGTGTGATCTCCGCGCTGTGCCTGGCGGCCACCGGCTGGCTGATCCGCGCCACCCGACCCCGCTGAACCCGGCGCCTCTCGTGCCCTTGGACGCGACCAAGGACGCCGGGCCCTCCTTGTTCCGCCCGGCCTATCCTGTGGGCCTGCCGGGCGGGACACAAACGCCTGGACGAGGCTGGACGAGGTTGAAGGAAGCATCCCCCATGACCCGAAGTGCCTCTGACGGCGCTGTTCCCAAGGGACGCAGCCGGCGCAACTTCGCGGGATCGCGCCCGGTGATGGACGACGTGGCCCGGCTGGCCGGTGTCTCGAAGCAGACCGTCTCCCGGGTGCTCAACGACCATCCGGCCGTCCGTCCCGAAACCCGGGAGGCGGTGGCGGACGCCATGCGCACGCTCGGCTACCGCCCGAGCCGCAGCGCACGGTCCCTGGCCAGCGGCAGAACCAGGATGCTCGGCGTCATCACCTTCGACGCGGCACGCTACGGTCCCGCCTCCATTCTGACCGCCATCAACACCGCGGCCCAGGACGCCGGTTACCTGGTGAGCTCCATCGCCCTCGACACGGCCGACCGGGACACGGTGGTGCGTGCCGTGGACCGGCTGTCGGCCGAGGGCGCGGACGGCGTGATCGCCATCGCCCCGCAGCTCCGGGTGGGCAAGGCCCTGGCGGAGGCCCGTCTCGACATCCCGCTGGTGGTCCTGGAGAACGACCTCGGGGACGGCACCCCGCTGGTCACCGCGGACTCCCGGACCGGAGCGCGGGCGGCCGTCGAACACCTCCTGCGCCTCGGCCACTCCACCGTCTGGCACATCGCGGG
Organism: Streptomyces sp. NBC_00775; assembly: GCF_036347135.1. Classification (NCBI taxonomy): domain Bacteria; kingdom Bacillati; phylum Actinomycetota; class Actinomycetes; order Kitasatosporales; family Streptomycetaceae; genus Streptomyces; species Streptomyces sp. NBC_00775. The sequence continues at coordinate 4,743,665 of NZ_CP108938.1, read as the reverse complement.
ACCGACCGGCTGGACCTCCGCGGACCGACGCATCGCGAGCTGGCGGGAAACCCTGGACGAGGCCGGCGCGGAGGTCCCGGAACCCCTCATCGGCGACTGGAGCGCCGACTCCGGATACGCGCTGGGCCGCCGCTTGGCCGGGCGCCCGGACGTCACCGCGGTGTTCGTCTCCAACGACCAGATGGCGCTCGGCGTGCTCCGCGCCTTCCACGAAGCGGGACGCCGTGTCCCCGAGGACGTCAGCGTCGTCGGGTACGACGACATCCCCGAGGCCGCCCATATGCTCCCCCCGCTGACCACCGTACGCACCGAATTCGCCGAGATCGGCACCCGTTCCCTGCGGCTCCTGCTGGGCCAGATCGACGGCCCGGCCGAGCCGTCGCCCGAGCCCGTCGTCGCCGTGGAACTCATCGTCCGCCGCAGCACCGGTCCGGCACCGGCACCGAAGGGCTGACCACACCCCTCACGGCCCGTCCGGTTCGTGCGCCGAGACGGGGATGGTCTCCTGGCGGAAGAAGCCCGGACGGATCACGTGGTACGCCACCATCAGGACGGCGCCCAGCAGCAGTGCGCCGATACCGGTGACGAAGACGCCGCCGAGCCGCCAGTGCGGCGGGAAGGGGAGCGTCCACGAGGTGCTGCCGTAGTCCGCGGCGGAGTACACCACGCAGGCGTTGACGAAGAAGTAGAGCAGCAGGACGCCGCCGACCCCGGGCATGATGCCCTTCGTCCACAGGTCGCGGGCGCTGCGGGTGAGGACTTTGCGGTAGTACCAGACGCAGGCGAACCCGGTGAGTCCGTAGTAGAAGGCGATCATCAGGCCGACCGAGCCGATCGAGTCGGCCAGGACGTTCTCGCTCACCCGGGTCAGCATGACGTAGAAGGCGATGGATGCCAGGCCCATGCCCACCGTGGACCACGTCGGGGTGAGGAAGCGCGGGTGGATACGGGCGAAGCGGTCCGGGATGGCCTTGAAGGCGGCCATGGAGAGCGTGGTGCGTGCCGTCGGCAGGATGGTGGTCTGGGTGGACGCGGCGGCCGAGGTGAGCACCATCAGGATCAGCAGTTTGGTGGCGGTCTCGCCCCAGGCCCCGGTGCCGAAGACCTCGGCGCCGAGACTGGACAGGACGTCTCCGGAGTTGTCCGGGTTGGCGAGGCCGATGCCGTGCTCTCCGACTCCGGCGAAGGCCTGCGCGGACGTGGTGACCATCAAGTAGACGAGCAGCAGGATGACGGTGGACATGACGGCGGCGCGGCCCGGCGTGCGATCGCGGTCGATGGTCTCCTCGTTGACCGATACGGCGGTGTCCCAGCCCCAGTAGATGAACACACCGGCGAGCACGCTCTTGGTGAGGGCGTCGAGCGAGTCGATCCGGGCGGGGTTGAACCACGACCACGAGAGCTCCGACGAGACGCTCGGCCCCGTTCCCCCGTACACCTTGACCAGCGCGGTGACCGCCAGCAGGAAGAGCACCACGATCTCGATGGTGAGCAGCACCTTCTGCAGGTTCGCCGAGATCTCGATGCCGATGTAGCAGATCAGCGTCATCACGGCGATCCACACCACGCCGACCACGGTGACCCAGAAGGTGTCCTGCGCCAGTCCGTCCGCGCCCACCAGCTGGAAGCCGTACGCCCCGGCGATCTGGGCCAGATTGGCCATCACGATGATGTCGGCCGCGACGATGCCCCATCCGCCCAGCCAGCCGGTACGGGGGCCGAACGCCCTGGAGGCCCAGGTGAAGGTGGTGCCGCAGTCGGGGTCCGCCCGGTTGAGCTCCTTGTAGCCGTAGGCGATCAGGAACATCGGGATGAAGGCGAGGACGACCACGATCGGTGACTGGAAGCCGACGATCCCGACGATGACCCCGAGGGTCGCCGCGAGGCTGTAGGCGGGGGCGGTGGAGGCCAGGCCGATCACCGTGCTGGAGAACAGCCCCAGCGCGCCGCCCTTGAGCCCCTTGTCCGTCGCCCCCGGGCCCGGCGAGGGGTGTGTCGCGGGCGGGACAGAAGGCAGGCTCATGGCGCCCTCCGGGTACGTGTGGCGCACTCCGGCCGAAGAACGCGGAGGTGCTGTTCCCAGCATGAACCCGCTCACCGGCAACAGAAAGTTCGGAGCCGTCGAGGAGACGGGTCCTAGGCCAGCGCCGCCGTGACGTCCACGGCCCTCAGGTGCTGGGGGCTGAGGACGCGGGAGGCGGGGGCGGAGGCGGCGTCGAGTTCCTTGGCCGCCGTGGTGGGGGTGGCCGCCGCCAGGAGGGACGGGGCGTCGGTGAGCGGGGTGGTCATGTCGTCGTGGTGGGTGGGGATGAGGAGGGAGGGGTTGCCGATGGCGGCGAGGAGGCGCTCGACGTAGCGGTGGAGCGCCGAGTGGGAGGTCATCGCGATCGCCGCGATGTCGGGGCGGATGCCGGACAGTTCCCGCTCGGCGAAGTTGCTCGCGCCCATGAGCAGGATGCTCGGGCCGCCGTCCACGGTCAGCTGGTAGGCGAGCGTGTCGCCCTCGACCAGGTCGCCCAGGACGGTGGGGCGCCGGGGCGGGACGGTCTTGTGGCCCGGGGCGAAGTAGCCGTGGTCGGGCTGCTGGCTGTGCAGGCTGCGGAAGACCTCCACGGTGTATCCGTCGAACTGGAGGTACTCGCCGCCCTTGACCTGAATCACATCGTCCAGGCGGGTGCGGGGTGTGTCCATGGCGCTCAGCAGATGACGTACGGTCTCGTCGCACATCGCCCGGACACGGTGCTTCTCCCAGGCGGGGCGCGCCAGGAGCTGCGGGACGTCCGCCACGTGATCGAAGTGGCCGTGGCTGACCAGGATGAGCTCGGGTGGGCCGGTGAGGTGCCGGGCGGCCACCCGTTCCACCGCCGCCCGGTCGAGCCGCAGGGGCAGCCGGGGGTCGAGGGCGCCCTTGGCGTTCCGGTAGGGCATACGGCTCAGATACGGGTCGAAGAGGATGCTGCGGCGGCCGTCGATGACGATCTCCCAGCCGGAGACGCCCAGCCAGCGCATCTGCACCCGGGTGGCGTAGGGCGCGCCCCGCCGGCTCGTCGATGCCGCTCCGACCAGTGCGGTCGCGGACGCCGCCGCACCCGATGCCGCCAGGACTCCCTTGAGGACCGTACGTCGCCCGGCCATGTGCTGCCACGCTCTCTTTGACGACCTTGAGTGCGAGGAACGCTACGGCAGGTGATGACGTATGGGGTGATTTTCGGTCATTGGGGCCGGTGTCGCGGGTGGGGCGGCATCAGGGACGGTGCCGTGCGCGGCGCAGGTGCTCCCTCGGCCTGTGGCGTTCCGGGTCCCGTGTCCTGCGTACCGCGTCGCGCGTCCCGTGACCGACGCGCTGCGCCGGTCAAGGGACGTCACAGAGGGAGGACTCCTGATCGGCTCAGGACACCCGGTCGCCCGCCAGCGGAACCCCGGTCGACCTCAGAAGCTGTTCGTCCTGCTGGAGGATGGCCTGCATCAGTTCCCTCAGCCGCGCTCCCGGGTTGATGCCGATCTGCTCGCGCAGGATCTCCTTCGCCCGGTGGAAGACCCGGATCGCGTCGGCCTGGCGGCCCTCGCCGTAGTAGGCCTTCATCAGGCCGGCGTACAGGTCCTCGCGCAGCGGGTCGTGGTCGACGAGCTCCGACAGCTGGGAGATCGCCTCGCCGTAGTGCCCGAGGCCGACGTCGATCAGCGCGCGTAGCTCGGCGGCCGACGTGCGCTCGCGGTCCAGCCCTTCCCCCTTCATCCGCAGCCGGGCCGAGGTGACGTCGGTGAGGGCCGCGCCCCGCCACATGGCCAGCGCGCCGTCGAGGCGCTCGGAGGCGAGCTGGAACTGTCCGCGGGCGTGCAGCTCGCGGACGTGCCGTACCGCGTCGCGGAAGACGAACACGTCGATACGGTCGGCGGGGACCCGGAGCTCGTAGCCGAGGGCGTGCGAGCCGAGCGCGTCGCGGGTGAGCCCCGCTTCGGCCAGGGCCGTACGGATCATCCAGGCCGAGGTCTGCAGCTGGCCGGAGACGGTCAGCGGCGGCTCGCCGTCCCACGAGTCCTCGATGATCGCTTCCTTGGTGGTGACCTGTCCGGGCTTCAGCGCCAAGGAAGCGAGGAAACGTCGCTGCCGCTGACCCCGGACGGGTATCGGAACGTCGTCTCTCAACAGGGTCACGGGGCCAAGAAGCTGGATCGTCAGGCTGGTCCTGCTGTTCAAGACGGTTCCCCCTTGTATGTGTGAATCAAGCCGTCGCCCAACAGGCGTTGAGGTGTTGACGGGTACGGAGGGGAACCGCCACCCGCGGCGCGGCTGGGCCGCTCCCGGTGACGCTTCGTCGAATCGTGCGGCTGCTGTCCCCCGTACCGTCGGTTCACAAGTGCTCCGTGACCGTTGCTCCGGTCGCGGATGGGTCGATCTCCTGATGGCCTGCTGGCTGGTGGCAGCCCTGGGTCAGTTGAGGTTCTTGAGGAACTTCGCCGCGATGGGGCCCGCGTCGGATCCGCCCGACCCGCCGTCCTCCAGGAGGACCGACCAGGCGATCTCACGGTCGCCCTGGTAGCCGATCATCCAGGCGTGGGTGCGCGGCGGGGTCTCCTTGCCGAACTCGGCGGTGCCCGTCTTGGCGTGGGGTTCGCCGGGCAGGTCCTTGAGGGCCCAGCCGGCGCCGTAGGTGACGGTCGCGCGCATCATCTCGCGCAGGTTGCCGACCACGTTCGCGTCGAGTCGTGAGGGGGCCTCGTACTTCTTCTTCACGGCGTCGGGCACCAGGACGGGCTGCTTGAACTCGCCCTCCTTCACCGTGGCCGCGATCGAGGCCATGACCAGCGGCGACGCCTGGAGCCTGGCCTGTCCGATGGTGGAGGCGGCCTTGTCGTTGTCGCTTTCCGTGACCGGGATGCTTCCGTCGTACGTCGTGGTGCCCACGTCCCACGAGCCGCCGATCCCGAAGGCCTCCGCCGTGTCGTGCAGGGCGGTGTTCGACAGCTTCCCGCGGGCGCCGACGAAGAACGTGTTGCAGGACTTGGCGAAGGCGTCCCTGAAGGTCGATCCCGACGGCAGCACGAACTGGTTCTGGTTCTCGAAGCGCTGGCCGTTGACGTAGGCGAACTTGGGGCAGTCCGCCCGGTCGGTGGGGCGCATCCCCTGCTTCAGCAGGGCGGCGGAGGTGACGACCTTGAAGGTGGAGCCGGGCGGGTAACGGCCCTCCAGGGCGCGGTTCATGCCGGAGGGCATGTTGGCCGCGGCCAGGATGTGGCCGTTGCTCGGGTCGATGGCGACGATGGCCGCGTTCTTCTTCACTCCGTCGAGTGCTTCGGCGGCGGCTTCCTGCACCTTCGGGTCGATCGTGGTCTTCACCGGCTTGCCCGTGCTGCTTCCCGAGCCGGTGAGCTGTTTGACGACGCGGCCGCTCTGGCGTTCCAGGATCACGACCGACTGGGCCTTGCCCCCGCCACCGGCGAGCTGCTTGTCGTAGCGGGCCTGGAGGCCGGAGATCCCTTTGCCGGTCTTGGGGTCGACGGCGCCCACGAGAGAAGCGGACTGGAGCTCGTCGCCATTCTTGTCGAGGACGGCGGCTCGCTCCCGCGACTCCAGGGCGAGGGTCTGTCCCGGAACCATCGCCGGGTGAATCAGTGGTGTATGGAATTCAACGGTCCAGCGCCCGCTCTTCTCGACGAGCTCCGCTTTCGAATCCCACTGGTAATCGCCCGCCCCGGAAAGGGACATCTTCACGGTGAACGGAATCTCTACTTCCCCTTCCGCTTCCCGCTTCCCGGCGCCGGCGGTGATCTCCGTCTTCGACGGCTTCAGGTTCGTCATGACGGATTTGATCAACGACTCGGCGTTGTCCGGCGTGTCCGTCAGCCCGCCCGCCTTCTTGGCGTCGCCCGCCTCCCATGCGTCGAGGAACGTGTTCAGCCGTCCGGTGGCCGCGGCTACCTGTGGGTCGTCTTCGTCGTCTCCGACCAGGGCGTTGTAGGCCCAGTAGCCGATTCCCGCAGTCGCCGCAAGTGCCACAAACGTTGATACGACCGCGCGACGACGGGACCTGCGCCTGTCGTACCGCGGGTGGTCAACGTAGCCATCGGAACGGTTCATATGGCGCAGATTAATCGCCCCTCTCTCTTCGGTCTCTCCTCGAACACATAGTTCAAGACAAGGTAAAGAAGACGGTAAGGAGTGGCGGAGACTCGCAGGTGGTGGCTCCCTCCGCTTGTCGGTCGAGCGGTCTCGGCCATATACGGGCGGGCGAGCTGGCCGAGAATGTTCGACGACCGGGTTTATGTGGTCTAGACCTCCGAAGGAAATGTCTCCGAAACGACTCGTGGCCCGGCCAACAGTGGCCGGAAGTCATCAGATTCGTGGTTCCTCGATAAGTGAAATCGGACGCAGGGTGTCCGAATTAATGGGAGCCGAAACGGAGTCCTCGGCTCCATCGGTCTTCTGTTTCTCTCCGCGCGCTCCCCGATATCCCGGGGAGAGGGAGCGAAGAGCGGTCCTGGTCAGGGTTGGCGCGAAGTGTCCACCGCTGACCGAGTCTGGAGACCATCCATGTCCCGTGTATCGACCGGCCCCAGCAGCAAGCCGACCGCCGCGCACGCCCTCCTGGCGCGACTGCGTGACCATGGTGTGGAGAAGGTGTTCGGGGTAGTCGGCCGGGAGGCCGCGTCGATCCTCTTCGACGAGGTCGAGGGCATCGACTTCGTCCTCACCCGGCACGAGTTCACCGCCGGTGTCGCCGCCGACGTCCTCGCACGCATCACCGGGCGCCCGCAGGCGTGCTGGGCCACCCTGGGCCCCGGCATGACCAACCTCTCCACCGGCATCGCCACCTCGGTCCTGGACCGCTCGCCGGTGATCGCCCTCGCGGCCCAGTCCGAGTCGCACGACATCTTCCCCAACGACACCCACCAGTGCCTGGACTCCGTGTCGATCATCGCGCCGATGTCCAAGTACGCGGTGGAGCTGGAGCGCCCGCACGAGATCACCGACCTCGTGGACTCCGCCGTGACCGCGGCCATGACCGAGCCCGTCGGCCCGGCGTTCATCTCCCTGCCGGTCGACCTGCTCGGCTCCTCCGAGGGCATCGACGACTCCGTGCAGCACCCGCCGGCGAACACCCCGGCCAAGCCGATCGGCGCGGTCGCGGACGGCTGGCAGAAGGCCGCCGACGAGGCCGCCGAGCTCCTGAAGGACGCCCGGCACCCGGTGCTGGTCGTCGGCGCCGCCGCGATCCGCTCCGGAGCGGTCCCCGCGCTGCGCGCCCTCGCCGAGCGGCTCAACGTGCCCGTCATCACGACGTACATCGCCAAGGGCGTCCTGCCGCACGGCCACGAACTGAACTACGGCGCCGTCACCGGCTACATGGACGGCATCCTGAACTTCCCCGCCCTGGAGACGCTGTTCGCCCCCGTGGACCTCATCCTCACCGTCGGCTACGACTACGCCGAGGACCTGCGGCCCTCCATGTGGCAGAAGGGCGCCGAGAAGAAGACCGTCCGCGTCTCGCCCACCGCCAACCCGATCCCGCGCGTCTACCGGCCCACCGTCGACGTCGTCACCGACGTCCTCGCGTTCGTCGAGCACCTCGACACGGCGACGGCCTCCCTCGCGGCCAAGGAGCGGCACGACATCGCCCCGCTGCGAGCCCGCGTCGCGGAGTTCCTCGCGGACCCGACGGCCTACGAGGACGGCATGCGCGTCCACCAGGTCATGGACTCCATGAACACCGTGATGGAGGAGGTCGCCGGGGCGGGCGAGGGCACGATCGTCTCCGACATCGGCTTCTTCCGGCACTACGGCGTCCTGTTCGCCCGCGCCGACCAGCCCTTCGGCTTCCTCACCTCGGCCGGCTGCTCCAGCTTCGGCTACGGCATCCCCGCCGCCATGGGCGCCCAGCTCGCCCGCCCCGGCCAGCCCACCTTCCTCATCGCCGGCGACGGCGGCTTCCACTCCAACAGCGCGGACCTGGAGACCATCGCCCGCCTCAACCTGCCGATCGTGACGGTGGTCGTGAACAACGACACCAACGGACTGATCGAGCTCTACCAGAACATCGGCCACCACCGCAGCCACGACCCCGCGGTCAAGTTCAACGGCGTCGACTTCGTCGCCCTCGCCGAGGCCAACGGCGTGGAGGCCACCAAGGCGACCGACCGTCAGGAGCTGCTCGCCGCGCTGCGCAAGGGCGCCGAGCTGGGCCGCCCGTTCCTGATCGAGGTCCCCATCAACTACGACTTCCAGCCCGGCGGTTTCGGAGCGCTGAGCATCTGATCATGGTCTCCCAGTCCCAGGACCTTCCCGCGGCCTTCGGTTTCCTGGCCTCCGCTCGTCCGAGCGGGGGCCGGATCCCCCCGGCCGCCTTCGCCACCCGGGGCACCCACACCGGCGTCGAACTGAGCCTGCGCTCGCAGACCCTCGGCGCGACCCTGGTGCACGCCCCCGGGCTCCCACCCGACTCCGCCCAGGCACGCGACACGGACACCGCCGTGCTGATCGCCGGTGAGATCTACAACCGTGACGACCTGTACTCCGTACTGGGCCCCAAGGCCGGGCAGCCGGGCGGCGACGCACAGCTGCTCCTGGACCTGCTGCGCCGCTACGGCCCGCACGCCTTCCGCCTCGTCAACGGGCGGTTCGCGGCCGTCGTCAGCACCGGCCGGCGGGTCCTGCTGGCCAGCGACCACGCCGGATCCGTCCCGCTGTACGTGTGCGCGGGCCCCGGCGAGGTCACCGCGTCCACCGAGGCCAAGACCCTGGCCGGGCACGGCGGTCCACGGGGCTTCCCGTTCGCCGACGCCCGCCGGGTGCGCGGCCTGCCCGGGGTCTACCAGGTGCCCGCCGGCGCCGTGATGGACATCGGCCTCGACTCCGGTACGGCCGAGATCCACCGCACCTGGGCCCCGCCCCTGGCCCGCCGGATCATGGACGAGGACGACGCCGTGGCAGCCGTACGCACGGCTCTCGACCGGGCCGTGGGCGCGCGCATCGCACCGGGCGGTACGCCGCTGGTGGTGCTCTCCGGCGGCATCGACTCCTCCGGGGTCGCCGCCCTCGCGCACCGGGCGGCCGGTTCGATCGACTCGCTGTCGATGGGCACCGACGTGTCCGACGAGTTCGCCCAGGCCCGGGCGGTCGCCGACCACCTCGGCACCCGGCACCGGGAGATCACCGTCCCCACCGCCGACCTGCTGCGCCAACTCCCGTACACGGTCTGGGCGGCGGAGTCCGAGGACCCGCACATCATCGAGTACCTGCTGCCGCTCGTCGCGCTCTACCGCGCCCTCGACGGCCCCGCGCGCCGGGTCCTGACCGGGTACGGCGCCGACATCCCGCTCGCGGGCATGCACCGCGAGGACCGGCTGCCGAACCTGGACACGGCTGTGGCGTACGACATGGCGACCTACGACGGCCTCAACGAGATGTCGCCGGTGCTGTCCACCCTGTCCGGCCACTGGTCCACCCACCCCTACTGGGACCGCGACGTGCTCGACCTGCTCGTCTCGCTGGAGGCCGGGCTCAAGCGCCGCTACGGGCGGGACAAGTGGGTGCTGCGCGCCGCGATGGCCGAACTGCTGCCCGAACAGACCGTCACGCGCCCCAAGTTGGGCGTCCACGAGGGGTCGGGCACCACCTCCTCCTTCTCCCTGCTGCTTCTGGAGGAGGGCGTCCCGGAGCGATCGGTCGACGCGGCGAAACAGCAGGTGGTGCGGGAGCTCTTCGACCGCACCGTGGTGGCCGGCCAGAACCCGGGCGAGGTGAGCACCGCCGAGGTGGTGCGGCAGGTGGCCGACCGGCTGGAACGAGGGGCGGCATGAGGCCGTACGCCCCCGTCGGGTTCCTGTCCCTGTTCCTGACCACCGCTGTAGAGACCCCGGAGGGCGACTGAGCCGTGGAACGCATCGACTCGCACGTCTCACCCCGCTACGCCCAGATCCCCACCTTCATGCGCCTGCCGCTCGAACAGGAGCCACGCGGCTACGACGTCGTGGTCATCGGCGCTCCCTACGACGGCGGGACCAGCTACCGGCCTGGTGCCCGGTTCGGGCCGCGCGCCATCCGCAACGAGTCCGGGCTCATCCACGGTGTCGGTATCGACCGCGGTCCCGGCACCTTCGACCTCATCAACTGCGTCGACGGCGGCGACATCGATCTGACCCCGTTCGACATGAACATCGCCATCGAGACGGCACAGCGGCACCTGGCGGAGCTGCTGAAGCACAACGCCGCCTTCATGATGCTCGGCGGCGACCACTCGCTGACCGTGGCGGCCCTGCGCGCCGTCGCCGAACAGCACGGCCCGGTCGCCGTCGTCCACCTGGACGCCCACTCCGACACCAACCCGGCGTTCTACGGCGGCCAGTACCACCACGGCACGCCCTTCCGGCACGGCATCGACGAGAAGCTCATCGACCCGGCCGCGATGGTGCAGATCGGCATCCGCGGCCACAACCCCAAGCCGGACTCGCTGGACTACGCCCGCGGCCACGGCGTACGCGTCGTGACCGCCGACGAGTTCGGTGACCGGGGAGTCGCCGGCACCGCGGCCCTCATCCGGGAGCGGGTCGGCCAGCGCCCCGTGTACGTGTCGGTCGACATCGACGTCTGCGACCCGGCGTTCGCCCCCGGGACGGGCACCCCCGCGCCGGGCGGGCTCAGTTCGCGGGAGGTCCTCGGGCTGCTGCGCTGCGTCGGTGACCTCAAGCCGGTCGGCTTCGACGTGATGGAGGTCTCGCCCCTCTACGACCACGCCGGGATCACCTCCGTCCTGGCGACCGAGATCGGCGCGGAGCTGCTCTACCAGTACGCCCGCGCCCATCGCCCCCCGGCATAGCCCACAGACGCGACCCACAGACGTGACCAACCGCCCACCGCTGCAAAGGAGATATCGCACCCATGGCTTCTCCGATCATTGACTGCACCGCGCACCGGGAGCAGCTGCGCGCTCTCGCGGCCGAACTTCCCGAGGTGCCGCGCGCGGACCTGTACGGCTTCCTGGAGAAGGCGAAGGAGCTGTCCGCGCGGCTCCCGCGCGAACTGGCCGAGGCGCTCGACAAGTTCTACGCCGAGGGCACCGAGGACGGCTATCTGCTGCTGCGCGGGCTGCCGTTGGAGGCGGACGACGAGCTGCCCGTCACGCCCACCTCCACCCCGGCGCCGCTGGACCGCGGGCGGCTGGTCATGGAGGCGATGCTCGCCGTGACCGGCCGCAGGCTCGGACTCCACACCGGCTACGCGGAGTTGCGCTCGGGCACGGTCTACCACGACGTGTACCCGTCGCCGGGCGCCCACTACCTCTCCTCGGAGACCTCCGAGACCCTCCTCGAGTTCCACACGGAGATGGCGTACCACGTCCTCCAGCCGAACTACGTCATGCTCGCCTGCTCCCGCGCGGACCACGAGCGCCGGGCCGAGACACTCGTCGGTTCGGTGCGCAAGGCGCTGGGGCTCCTCGACGACGAGACGAAGGCCAGGCTGTACGACCGCAAGCAGCCCTGCTGCGTGGACGTCGCCTTCCGCGGCGGCGTCGAGGACCCGGGCGCCATCGCCAACGTCAAGCCGCTGTACGGGGACGAGAAGGACCCGTACCTCGGCTACGACCGGGAGCTGCTGGCCCCGGTGGAGCCGGCCGACAAGGAGGCGGTCGCCGCCCTCTCCCAGGCCCTGGACGACGTCACGGAGTCCGTGAAGCTCACCCCCGGCGACCTGCTGATCATCGACAACTTCCGCACCACACACGCCCGTACGCCGTTCAGCCCGCGCTGGGACGGCAAGGACCGGTGGCTGCACCGGGTGTACATCCGGACGGACCGGAACGGGCAGTTGTCGGGCGGCGAGCGGGCGGGCGACGTGGTCACGTTCTCGCCGCGCCGGTAACCACGGCATCGCACGTACGGTCGACCGCACCCCCTCTCCGTGTTCGGGAGGGGGTTGCGGCGCGTTCGGATCGGTCGGGTCGCTCCGATCGCGATGCATGAATATGCTGACCTACTGGAAGTAATGCAGACGGGAGACGATGACCATGTCCGACTCCGAAGTCACCGAGAACACCGAGAACTCCGAAGAGAAGGCGACCCCACGGGGCTTCGTCGTGCACACCGCGCCGATCGGTCTCGCCGACGACGGCCGGGACGACTTCACCGTGCTGGCCTCCACGGTCCCGGCCCAGGTCAGCGCGGTGTTCACTCGCTCCCGGTTCGCCGGGCCGAGTGTCCTGCTGAGCCGGGACGCGATCGCCGACGGGCGGGCGCGGGGCGTGGTGGTGCTGGCCCGCAACGCGAACGTCGCGACCGGGCGGGAGGGCGAGGCCAACGCGCGCGAGGTGCGTGAGTCCGTGGCGCGCACCCTCGGGGTGCCCGAGGGTGAACTCCTCATCGCCTCCACCGGGGTGATTGGCCGGCAGTACCCGATGCCGCAGATCCGTGAGCACCTCAAGTCGCTGTCCTGGCCCTTCCCCGAGGGCGGCTTCGACCGTGCCGCCCGCGCCATCATGACGACCGACACCCGGCCGAAGGAGGTCCGGCTGCGGTGCGGGGACGCGACGCTCGTCGGCATCGCCAAGGGCGTCGGCATGATCGAGCCGGACATGGCGACGCTGCTGACGTTCTTCGCCACCGACGCGCGGCTCGACCCCGCCGAGCAGGACCGGATCTTCCGGCGGGTCATGGACCGGACGTTCAACGCGGTGAGCATCGACACGGACACGTCGACCAGCGACACGGCGGTGCTGTTCGCCAACGGGCTGGCCGGGGACGTCGATCCCGTCGCGTTCGAGTCGGTCCTGTACGAGGCCGCGCTCGCCCTCGTCAAGGACATCGCGAGCGACGGGGAGGGGGCTAGCAAGCTGATCGAGGTCCAGGTCACGGGCGCGCGTGACGCTGCGCAGGCCAAGCGGGTGGGCAAGACCGTCGTCAACTCGCCGCTCGTGAAGACCGCGGTGCACGGCAGTGACCCCAACTGGGGGCGGGTCTCCATGGCCATCGGCAAGTGCTCCGACGACACCGACATCGACCAGGACGCGGTGACGATCCGCTTCGGAGCGGTGGAGGTGTACCCGCCCCGTGCGGACGCCGCCCGCGACGAGGATGCCCTGCGCGCCGCCGTCGCCGAGCACCTTCAGGGCGACGAGGTCATCATCGGCATCGACCTCGGCATCGCGGACGGGGCGTTCACTGTCTACGGCTGCGACCTCACCGAGGGGTATGTGCGGCTGAACTCGGAGTACACCACCTGACGGCTGGGGCCTGGCGTTCGCAGATCCGGATGATTCCGTGGGTACGGGCCGCGGTCAGGGCGCGCAATAGGCCGGGCGCGCGGCTGGCGAGCAGGTGGATTACCGCGGCCGTGTAGGCGTGGGCGGTGCCGACGGAGATGCCGAAGCCGGCTGCGAGTTGGCCGAGGGTGTCGTGCCTGCGCGGGTACACCAGAGCCCGGCTGGGGCTGAGCGTGATCCGCTGCAGGGTGCGTTCGTCGGCTTGAACCCGCAGGCGTCTAAGTAGAACGCCCATAGGTCGTCCTCGAAATCGAGCTGCGGCCAATCGCAGCCCTATGGGGTTGGGGAGGGGGCAGTGGCGGGTCCGCCGGATTCGGGGTCATATTCGGCGACCGCGGTCGTCCAGCCCTGGTCGAGCAGGAGACATGCCTGGTCGATGGCGGCGACGGGGTCGGGGCGGGAGTCGGCGAACGCGAGGATTTCCAGGGTGAACCGGGCGTAGGCGGCGCAGATGAGGTCGCCGTGCGGCCGGCCGGTCTGGTCGGCGAGAGCGAGGGCCAGAGCGTGTTCGTGGCGCAGCCACATCGCGCGGGAGTACTCGCGCAGGGCCGGGGTCTCCTGGACGAGCCGCTGGAAGTCGGCGAAGCGGGGGTCTCGGGTGTAGGCCGAGTCGACGAAGCCCGTGAGGTAGGCGCGCAGAGCGTGGGGGACCGTCTGGCCCGGCGGCCGGTCGGTGACCGCTCGGACCAGGGCGGCCTCGTTGCGGGCGTCCTCGTCGAAGACCAGCGCCTCTTTGCCCTGGGGGAAGTAGTTGAACAGGGTCGACACCGACACGTCAGCGACCTCGGCGATCTCGCGGACGCCCACCTGCTCGTAGCCGCGTTCCAGGAACAGCCGCAGCGCGGTGTCGGCGATCGCCTGTCGGGTGGCGGCCTTCTTGCGCTCGCGCCTCCCGCCCGTTTCTGCGGGGTCGATCGTCTCTGCCATGCCTTCAACCCTACCGGGCTTACGTCAAACTTGGAACGGTTGTATGTTTGTAGCTGTTGCAAGAATGTGCGGTGCCTGACGAGTCCGCGGCGCAGGGCCGCGGCCGTGATCCGGCGCCGGCGAAGGGAACACCATGAACTCCGTAGCACCTGCCCAGGCCAGGATCAGCATCATCGGCGCCGGACCCGGCGGGCTGACCTGCGCCCGCATCCTCCAGCGGCGCGGCATCGCGGTCACCGTCCACGACCGCGCACCGAGTGCCGACGCGCGCAACCAGGGCGGCACCCTGGACCTGCACGCCGACAACGGCCAGATCGCCCTGCGCGAAGCCGGTCTGCTTGAGGAGTTCTTCAAGCTGGCCCGCCCCGAAGGGCAGGAGATGCGGCAGATGGACCCGACCGGCACGATGGCGTCCCATAAGGTCCCGGAGGCCGACGAGATCTTCAAGCCGGAAATCGACCGCGGCCAGCTGCGTGACCTGCTGCTCGACTCCCTGCAGCCGGGAACCGTGCACTGGGGACAAGCCCTCGACACGATCAGCGGGCCCGCCGACGGGCCGCGGCAGCTGCACTTCGCCGATGGCACGACCATCGAGACCGATCTGGTCATCGGCGCCGACGGCGCCTTCTCCCGGGTGCGCCCGGCCGTGTCCCCCGCCGTCCCCGAGTACACCGGGGTGAGCTTCCTGGAGGCATGGTTCTCCGACGTCGAGAACCGCCACCCCGACATTGCTGAGCTGGTCGGCCTGGGCGGCGCCCATGCAGCTGACGGCGACCGCGGTCTGTTCGCCCAGCGCAACAGCGGAGACCACATCCGCGTCTACATCATCCAGCGAGTACCGGTCGACTGGATCACCCAGAGCGGCCTGACCGCCGACGACACCGATGGCATCCGCGACCTTCTCCTCGACGAGTACGCCCACTGGTCGCCCCGCATGCGCCAGATGATCACCGACAACGACGGTCCCTACGTCGACCGCCCGATCTTCTCCCTCCCGGTCCCGCACACCTGGGAGCACAACCCGACCGTGACCCTGCTCGGCGACGCCGCCCACCTCATGCCCCCGCTCGGCGTCGGCGTCAACCTCGCCATGCTCGATGCCGGCGAACTCGCCCTCGCCCTCGCCAACTCCGCCACCGTCGACGACGCCATCCGCACCTACGAGAAGACCATGGTCCCCCGCTCCACCGAGACGGCCAAGATCCTCGAAGGTGGCGCCGAGCACCTGTTGTCCGCCGACATCCCCGACTTCGGCGATGACGGCGACGCCCGGCCCTGAGCCCCTGCCCGCGAGAACAAGGACACTGGGAGAAACCCTGGGGATGGTTAGACCATGGGGGGCGGCGGGGGCGAAAAAGGCCCCGCGCGCGCCCCGGCTATACCGACCCGCCGGAGGCTATGCGTGCCCCGCCCGAGGCCCCCCTCCCCACCCCCCACCCCCCACAAGATGAGGGAAAGCGCATCGCGAGGAGGGCTGTAGGCACATGGAGAGTACGAGGCCGACGACTGAGGGAAGCGGGTTCGATGCGGGTGTGAGGGGGGTGGTCCGGCCGGCCGGGACTTTGGGCGGCGGTGGCACGCTCCGCCTCGTACGCACGGACGACTTCGACTCACTGGACCCCGGAAACACGTACTACGCCTACACCTGGAACTTCCTCCGCCTCATCGGCCGAACCCTGGTCACCTTCGACACGGCCCCGGGCAAGGAGGGCCAGCACCTGGTTCCGGACCTCGCCGAGTCGCTGGGGGAGCCGTCCGAGGGCGGCCGGGTGTGGACGTACCGGCTCAGGCCCGGGCTGCGGTACGAGGACGGCAGCCCGGTGACGTCGAGGGACGTCAAGTACGCCATCGCCAGGAGCAATTACGGGACCGATGTGCTGGGCGCGGGGCCGACCTACTTCCGGCACCTGCTGGGGACCGACTACGGCGGCCCCTGGCGCGAGCCCGACGCCGACGGCCCCGTCACGCTGGAGACCCCCGACGACCGCACCCTGGTCTTCCGCCTGGAGAAACCGTTCGCGGGACTCGACCTGCTGGCGACCATGCCCAGCACCACCCCCGTACCGCGCCACCTGGACACCGGCGCCGAGTACCGTCTGCGCCCGGTCGCGACGGGCCCGTACCGCGTCGTCTCGTACACCCGGGGCGAACTGGCCGTACTCGAACCCAATCCGCACTGGGACCCGGCGACCGACCCGGTCCGCGGGCAGCGGGCCGGGCGCATCGAGGTGCACCTCGGCAAGGACCCGCACGAGGTGGACCGCATGCTGCTGGCCGGCGAGGCGCACATCGACCTCGCCGGGTTCGGGGTGCAGCCCTCGACACAGGAGCGGATTCTGGCGGACCCGGCGCTGCGGGCCGACGCCGACAACCCGCTGACCGGGTTCACCTGGATCTACTGCCTGTCGAGCAGGATCGCGCCGTTCGACAACGTCCACGCCCGTCGGGCCGTGCAGTTCGCCACGGACAAGGCCGCCATGCAGGCCGCGTACGGCGGTTCGGTCGGCGGGGACATCGCCACCACCATCCTGCCGCCGACGATCGACGGGTACCAGGACTTCGACCGGTATCCGGTGGGGAGTGAGGGGACCGGAGACCTCGACGCCGCCCGCGCCGAGCTCGTCGCCGCCGGGATGCCGGACGGGTTCCGTACGAAGATCGCCGCCCGCAAGGACCGGCTCAAGGAGTACCGGGCCGCCGAGGCGCTGGCCGCCGGGCTCGCCAGGGTCGGGATCGAGGCCGAGGTCCTGGACTTTCCCTCCGGTGACTACTTCGACATCTATGGAGGGTGCCCGGCCTATCTGCGCGAGCACGGGATCGGCATCATCATGTTCGGCTGGGGGGCTGATTTCCCCGACGGGTACGGGTTCTTGCAGCAGATCGTCGACGGGCGGGCGATCAAGGAGCGCGGCAACCAGAACATGGGCGAGCTCGACGACCCGGAGATCAACGGGCTCCTCGACCGCGGTGCGACCTCCGGCGATCCGGCCGAGCGCGCGGAGATCTGGCACCGCATCGACCGGCTCACCATGGAGCACGCGGTGATCGTGCCGTACCTGTACCCGCGCTCGCTGCTGTACCGGCACCCGGACGCCCGCAATGTGTACGTCACCGGGTCGTTCGGCATGTACGACTACGTGGCGCTCGGCGCGAGTTGAGCCCGCGGGGCGTTGTCCTGCCGGTGGCTCTGGCCCGCCGGCAGGGCGATGCTCCGGCAGGACGCCGCCGCGTCATGGAACTCGGCCTCGAAACGGCCCAGTTGGTGCAGGAACCGCCGGGTCGGCGTCGTCAGGTCCGTGCCGCGGGCGCTGCGCAGCAACAGCCGGGCGCCCAGGCCGAGTTCCAGCCGGTGGATACGGCGGGTCAGCGCGGACTGGCTGATGGACAGCACGGTGGCCGCCCGGTTGATGCTGCCGTGCCGCGCCACCGCCCGCAGGACGTGCAGGTCCTCGACGTCGAACTTGCGGGTGGCGGGGGTCGCGGCCGGCGCCGTCGACTCCTGTGCGGGGCGCACGGGGCGGGTGAACCTGGCTGTCTGGTCGCGGTGCCAGCGTGTCCACCACGGGTCGCGCAGCAGGTCCTGGTGGTGCTCGGCGAACCGTTGCAGATAGCGGTCCGCGAGCAGCGCGGCCAACTGCTCGGCCAGCGCCCGGGGTACGACGGTCGGATCGACGAGAAGGCTGGTGGAGCGGTGCGGGCGCTCCACCACCGGGCAGTGCACCACGGAGGGCGCGAGCACGGCCGGATGCGTGGGGGAGCCGAGCCCGATGGCGTCGCCGCGGCGCAGCATTCCCCGGGCCACCGAGGCGCCGGTGACGTACAGCGCGGCGGGTGCGGGCAGACCGGCGGCCTGGAAGACCCGGGCCACCAGGATCTCCGAGTCGGGGCCGACCTCGGACACCCAGTTCTCGTCCCGCAGATCGGCCAGCGAGACCGCGTCCCGGCCGGCCAGCGGATGACCGGACGGCAGCGTGACCCACAGCGGATCGTCGAGGACGCCGTACGTGCGCACCGCCCGCTCGGTCGAGTTGCCCGGGGCGTCGAGGCTCCAGGTGTGCGCGGCGTCGACGTGATAGCCGGCCAGCCTGCGCATGACCTGCTGGGGCGTGTCGTGGTGGACCGACAGAAGGATGTCCAGCGAGGCCGCGGCGTCCTCGACCACATCCTCCAGGAGGGGTTCCGCGGAGGCGATGGCCAGGACGGCGGGCGCGTCCACCGCCTCGGAGCCGCGCCCGAAGATGTTCGTCTGGACGGCGAGGTCGACCTGGCGGAAGAACCGGCGCCCGGCCACCAGCAGCCGCGAGCCCGCCGAGGTCAGCCGCGCGGTGTGGCGGCTGCGCAGGGTCAGCGGGAGGCCGACGGTCTTGTCCAGCCGGTCGAGTTGACGCTCGACGGCGCCGTGCCGCGACCCGGTGCGCCGGGCCACTTCCGCGAGATCCCCGCACTGCCCGACCGCGTCGAGCAACGACAGATCGGGGCGGGTGATGGGAAAGGGAAGAAGATGCGCTGGCTTTATTTCTGACCCGGAAGACAATGTCGGTTTCCTTTTGGTGAAGGACTGTGCCGCTTGATTGTCCGCAGTGGTTCACATGCATTCTTCGTGGCTTCTGCGGCGATCTTAGGCGCGTCCTCTCTCCGGGCTCTCCTCGTGCCCGGAGACCGAGACCGTCAGGTCATGGGTCAGGCCTGGTCGGTCGGGCGGATGAAGATCTCGTTGACCGTCATGTGCGAGGGCGCCGTCACGGCGTAGCGCACCGCTTCGGCGATGTCGGTGCTCTGCAACTGCCGGATCTTGGCGACCCGTTCCTCGATGGCGGCCTTCGTCGGCGCGTGGGTGATGTGCTCGCGCAGCTCGGTCTCGACGGTGCCCGGCTCGATGACCACCACGCGCACCCCGCGTTCGGTGACCTCCTGGCGCAGCCCCTCGCTGAATCCGTTCACGGCGAACTTGCTGGCGTTGTAGCCGGCGGCGCCACGGCCCGCCACGCGCCCGGCGATCGAGGAGATCTGCACGACCGCTCCCTGGCTCTTGAGCAGGTGCGGCAGCGCCGCGTGGGTCATGTACATCAGGCCCAGGACATTGGTGTTGATCATGCGGGTCCAGTCCGTGGTGTCGGCCCCCTCGACGGGACCCAGCAGCATCACCCCGGCGTTGTTCACCAGGACGTCCAGCCGCCCCAGCGTCTCCACGGTCGAGCGCACGGCGTCCTGGACCGCCCGCTCGTCGGTGACGTCGAGTTCGAGTACGTGGACGGTGGCGCCGGTGGCTTCCAGTTCGTCCCTCAGGGCGTGCAGCCGGTCGACGCGGCGGGCCGCGACGGCGACGGCGGCTCCCTCGGCGGCCAGCACCCGTGCCGTGGCCTCGCCGATTCCCGAACTCGCACCCGTGATGAGCGCGACTTTCCCCTGCAGTGCTGAAGTCATTATTTCCCCCGGTGCGGTGGGCTGGCGGCATTGCGCGCGAATGTCCGTGCGTTCTTGAGAATTCCGTCAGGACGTTAGCAGGAATGCCATTGCGCGGTGAATGCCTGCCGGCGCCGCAAGTTATGACTGTTTCCGGCCGGTTATGCACGCCGGGGCGCAGGCCAGGACGCCTCCCCGCGGGCACGGCAGATTGGGACGGCGACAGCACGTCGGCGCGACCCCTGTGCGGCGACCTGCGCAGCGACAGAGCGATAGGCGGTGGATGATGCAGAACGACGCAGCGCTCCAGGAAGAGAAGGCGGCGGCACCGTCGTACCCGATGCCGCGCGTCTGCCCCGTGGACCCGCCGCCGCAGCTCGCCGTCCTCCGGGCCGGACGCGCCGCGAGCCGGGTGACGCTGTGGGACGGCAGCGAGGTGTGGCTGGTGACCTCGCACGCCGGTGCCCGGGCCGTGCTGGGCGACCGCCGGTTCACCGCGGTCACGTCCGCCCCCGGATTTCCGATGCTGACCCCCACCTCGAAGCTGGTGCGCGCGGCGCCCCACACGGCCTCGTTCATCCGCATGGACGACCCGGACCACTCCCGGCTGCGCTCGATGCTCACCCGCGACTTCCTGGCCCGCAAGGCGGAGGAAATGCGCCCGGTGCTGCGGGAGTTCCTGGACGAGATGCTGGCCGAGCTGGTGGCCGGCGAGCGGCCCGTGGATCTCGTCGCCGGTCTGACGACGCCCGTGCCGTCCCGGGTCATCACCCTGCTGTTCGGGGTGTCCGACGACAGCCGGGACTTCATCGAGAGCCGCAGCGCGATCCTTATCGACCGCGGCTACACGCCCGACCAAGTGGCCGCCGCACGGGATGAGTTGGACGGGTTCCTGCGCGAGCTCGTCGAGTCGCGGGTCGCCGGTCCCGGCACCGATCTGGTGAGCCGTCTGGTGATCGACCAGGTACGGCCGGGCACGCTGAGCGTCGAGGAACTCGTCCCGATGTGCCGGCTGCTGCTGGTGGCCGGACACGGCACGACCACCAGCCAGGCCAGCCTCAGCCTGCTCAGCCTGGCCACCGACCCCGGCCTGGCGGACGCCCTGACCAAGGACGAGGGCCTGCTGCCCAAGGCGGTCGAGGAGTTGCTGCGCTTCCACTCCATCGTGCAGAACGGCCTGGCCCGGGCCGCCACCGAGGACGTACAGCTCGACGACGTGACGATCAGGGCCGGCGAGGGAGTCGTCCTCTCGCTCTCGGCCGGCAACCGCGACGAGCGGGTCTTCCCGTCCCCCGACACCCTCGACCCGCACCGCGACGCCCGCCGCCATCTCGCCTTCGGCCACGGCATCCACCAGTGCCTGGGACAGTGGCTCGCCAAGGTCGAGATCGAGGAGATGCTGGCCGCCGTACTGCGCTGGATGCCGGGTGTCCGGCTGGCCGTGCCGTTCGAGGAGCTGGACTTCCGCCACGAGGTGTCCAGTTACGGGCTCGGCGCGCTCCCGGTGACCTGGTGAGCGACGCGGACGTGACCGACGCCGACATGAGTGATGCCGGCGTGAGCGACACGGACGTGAGCGGCACCGGGGGAGTGGACACGAGTGACGTACGCCGTCCGACCCTCACCATCACCGTCGACGGGGACGCGTGCTGCGCCATGGGCCGGTGCGCGGCGACCGAACCGGACCTCTTCGACCAGGACCCCGCCACCGGAACCGTGGTCCTCCTCGACCCCACCCCCTCCTCACCCGAACTGCACGCCTCGGCCCGCCTCTGCGCCGACCTGTGCCCGTGCGGCGCCATCACGGTCACCGAGCACTGAACGCCCGCGCCCAGCGGCCGACAAGGAGCGATCATGATCCAAGTCCCCGAATCCGCCCCGTCTGCCCCGTCCGACTCATCGGCCCCGTCCACCCCGTCCGCTCCGTCCGTCGCCGAGGCGGCGCTCGCGGCGGACGACTCCCTGGTGGGGGACGCCTCCCGGTGGGCGGTAGGGCTGTTGACGGCGGCCGGGCTCGCCCCGGACGCGTGCACGGACGGGCGTGTGGTGTCCGTGTTCCCCGGCAGGTACCTCGGGGGCTTCTCGGCGACGCTGCGGGAGTGGCGTACGAAGGGCCCGTTCTCGGTCCGGTCCTACCGGTCCGTCGCGCACAAGAGCTGGACGGACCTCGCCGGGGCGGACGGCGCGTGCCACACCCTCGCGGTGACCATCGACTCCAACGGGCTGGTCCGCGGCCTGAACTTCCAGCCCGAGATCGTGGTCCCCGAAGTACGCGACTGGGACCAGCTGGAGGACGTCGTACGGATACCGGGCGTCGCCCACTCCGTGCTGGCCGCCCGCCTGGAGCCGGGGCGGACCGTCGTCCTGCACGAGACGGACGCCGACCGGCCGATGCCCGCCGGCTCGTCGTACAAGCTCTACGTCATGCGCGCCCTCGTGCGCGCCGTCGAGAACGGTGAGCTGTCCTGGGACGACGAGGTGACCGTACGGCCCGACCTGCGCAGCCTGCCCACCGGTGACATGCAGGAACTGCCCGACGGCACGCGCGTCACGGTGCGCGAGACGGCGTACAAGATGATCGCCTTCAGCGACAACACGGGCGCCGACCTGATCGCGGAGCGCCTCGGCCGTGCCGCCGTGGAGCGGGCCGTCGCGGACTCCGGACACCACGACCCCGCCCTGCTGCGGCCGTTCCTCTACAGCCGCGAGCTGTTCGAGATCGGCTGGGGCGCGCCGGACCTGCGCGCGGCATGGACCGAGCGCGACGAGGCGGGCCGGCGCGAACTGCTGCCGGGGCTCGCGCGGCCGCTGAGCGTGAGCATCGGCGACCTGGGCGAGACGGTGCACCAGCTGGGCCTGGACTGGCACATGAGCGCCTACGACGTGCTGGAGGTGCTGCGCGGACTCGCCGACGACGGCGAGCGCGACACGACCGGAACCGTCGAGGACATCCTCACCGCGTACCCCGGTCTCGTCATCGACCGCGAGAAATGGCCCCGGGTGTTCTTCAAGGCCGGCTCCTGCCCCGGCGTGATGATGTTCTGCTGGCTGCTGGAGAACCGGGCCGGCGTACGGCACGTGCTGGTGCTGCAACAGGCCGCCGACGACCAGAAGTTGATCGGCGACGGACAGTTCCTGCGCTGGCTCGGCGGGCGGGTCGTCGAGTCCGGCCTCCTGGAAGCCACCCGGTGAGCGTCAGGGACCGTCTCCTCGCCGTTCTCGTCGCCGTGCTGTGGGGGCTGAACTTCCTCGCCGTGCGGATCGGGCTCGACCACTACCCGCCGTTCTTCCTCTCCGCGTTGCGCTTCGTCGTCCTGGCCGTGCCGGTGATCCTGTTCGTCCCCCGGCCGAAGGCACCGGTGCGCTGGCTGCTGGTCTACGGACTCGGCTTCGGAGTCCTCCAGTTCGGGCTGCTCTTCCTCGCCATCGACCAGGGCATGCCGTCCGGGCAGGCCTCGGTCGTGGTGCAGGCGTCGGCACCGTTCACCATGCTGCTCGGCGCGCTGCTGCTGGGCGAGCGGGTCTCCCGGCGGCAGCTGGCCGGGGTCGCCCTCGCCGTGCTCGGCATGGCCGTGATCGCGGTGGAACGCGCCCGCAGCGCCGCCCTGCTCCCGCTGCTGCTGACCCTGCTCGCGGCACTCGGCTGGGCGTTCGGCAACATCGCCAGCCGGCAGGCCCGCCCCGACCATCCACTCCGCTTCGCCCTGTGGATGTCCGTCGTACCACCCCTGCCGCTGCTCGCCCTCTCAGCCGCCATGGAGGGCCCGACCACCGGCTGGCACGCCCTCGGCAAC
Source organism: Streptomyces sp. NBC_00775 (assembly GCF_036347135.1). Classification (NCBI taxonomy): domain Bacteria; kingdom Bacillati; phylum Actinomycetota; class Actinomycetes; order Kitasatosporales; family Streptomycetaceae; genus Streptomyces; species Streptomyces sp. NBC_00775. Next base: position 4,720,288 of record NZ_CP108938.1, on the reverse strand, counting down.
TCCTTCAGCACCGACGGCTGGCCCGGCCTGGCAGCCCTGGTCTACACCGCGCTGGCCGGCTCCGTCGTCGGCTCCGGCATCTGGACAACCCTGCTGAAGCGCTACGAGGCGGGAACCGTGGCCCCGTTCTCCATGCTGGTCCCGGTGGTGGGGGTCGCGGCGGCGTGGCTGGTACTGGGGGAGGAGTTGACGGGCTGGTCGCTGGGGGGCGGGCTGGCGGTGGTGCTCGGTGTCCTGGCCGGGACAGGCTGGACCCCATTCCGGCGGAGCGGCTCCGGTGAACTCCCGTCCACTGCCGCGCCCCTTAAGGGGCGCGGGGCTGTGACATCTGCGGCTCCGCCGCGTGGGCGCGCCCAGCCACAATCCACCCGCACCCTCCAAACCGAGAATCAGCCCCCCGAACCGACGAGCCCCGTCCAGGACACCCACCGCTCATAAGGCACGAACCCCATGGCCGCATTGACCGCGATCATGGCGGAGTTGTCCTCGGCATTGGCCGTCTCCACCAGCCGAACCCCCGGCTCGTGCCGCAACACATACTCCAGATTCGCGAGCTTCAGCAGCAGCCCCAACCGACGCCCCCGATGGGCCCGATGCACCACCGTCATCCCCTGAAGCGCGTACGACGGATTCCCCGTGGTCTTCGAAACACTGGTGTACCCGGCCAGCCGCCCGCTCGCCTCGTGGACGACACCGGTGTGGTACGCCCGCCGCCCCCGCCCCACCCGCATGGTCTCGAACTCCCGCGCGTAACTGGTCCCGACCTCCCGCTCCTCGTCGACCTCCTCGAACGCCTCATCCCCCAGCGACTGTTCGAGAACCGACACCCGTACCGCGTACTCGTCCGGCGTGACGGTCCCCCACGTGACGAGGGAGTACCCCTCCGGCACCTCGGGAACGCCGCCGGCCAGCGGATCGTGCGCGCCCAGGTCGAGCCACTGGTGCACGCCCGCCGGCACCGACGCCCGCTCCGCGCCCACCGCCGCCGCGAAGGCCGCCGGTCCCGCGTCCCGTGCCGGACCGTCGGGCAGCGCCTCCACCACGGTCGCGGCCAGCGCCGAACGGCCGTGCCCCGCCGCGATGTCGACGGCCCGCTCGTACAGCGCCCGCCCGATGCCCCGGCGCCGCAGCCCCGGCGCGACCAGCAGCTGGTCCACCCGCGCCACATCGGCCCCGTCGGGCAGCGCCAGCCGCAGCGCACCGACGACCCGCCCGTCCTGCCCGTCCTGTCCATCGGATCCGTCGGACCCGTCCTGGCGTACGACCCAGTCCTCCAGCTTGGTGGCGGGCGGCGGGAAGCGCAGGGAGCCCCGCATGTCCACGGCGCAGGGCGGTGCGGCTCCCGGCACGTCTCCGGCGGAGTCGTCGAGGAGCCGTAGCCACTGGACGACCGTGGTCTCGTCGTCGGCGGCCAGCGGGCTGAAGCGGAGGCCGTGGGTGCGGTCGTCGTTCATGGGGTGTTCTCCCGGTCGGGTACGGGGGCTGCGACGCCCATCGCCTGGACGTCGTACAGCCCGAAGGCCGGATGGACGTACACGTTGGTGACCCACGGGTTGCGGAAGTGCAGGGTCTTGTCGTGGACCAGGGGAAGGATCACGGCGTGTTCCATCACCAGGCGTTCGACGGCACCCCACTGGCGGGCCCGTTCGGCGGGGTCGGTGGTGTGCAGGCTCTGGTCGATGAGGTCGTTGACGCGCGGGTCGTCGAGCTCGGAGATGTTCCAGTTGCCGCCGTTGCGTTTGATCTGGCGGCCGTCCACGAGCGGCGCGAGGAAGCCGTACTCGGTGGGGAAGTCGGCGCCCCAGTCGGTGACGACGAGCCCGAGGCCGTGCTCGCGGATCGTCTCCGGATGTCCGGCGCCCAGGCTGAAGTAGCTCGCGACATCCAGCTCCTTCACGGTCAGCCGGATGCCGACCCTGGCCACCGACTCGGCGACCGCGTCGGCGACCAGCCGGAACTTGCCGCGCTGGGTGCCGATCACCGCGTCGAAGCCGTCCGGCAGCCCGGCGGCGGCGAGTTCGGCCCGCGCCGCGTCGAGGTCACCGCGCAGGCCGGGGCCCGTCGGGTAGGGGTTCAGGCCCGGCTGGTGCGCGGGCAGCCGGGGCGGGAACAGCGCCGTGGTGAGGTCGCCGCCGGTGACCGGGCCGCCGCGCGCCTGCTGGAGCAGGATCTTGTCGGCCGCGTAGTGCACGGCACGGCGCGCGTGCACGTCGCCGAACGGCGGGATGTGCGGCTGGAGGGACACGAAGTGCAGGAAGCTCGTGCGCGGGTTGTCCGTACGGGAGCGCAGGACGCCGTCGGCCGTGACCAGGTTCTGGGCCGCGTGCTGGAGCCCCCGGCCTTCGAGGTTGATGTCGAACTCCCCGGCGATCAGCCGTTCGTCGAGCTCGTCGACGTCCACCCCGATGGTCAGCTCCACCCGGTCGGGCAGCGCGGGCCGGACCGGGTCCGTCGCGCGGTCCCAGTACGGGTTCCGCTCCAGGTGCAGGAACCTGCCCGGCCGGTGGAGGGCCACGCGGTACGGGCCGCTGGAGCGCGGGTTCTCCCCGTAGTCCGCCCCCGTGTCGGCGCGCCGGGGCACCGGGGCCGTGCAGGGCTGGGCCATCAGATGGTCGAAGTCGGAGAACGGGCGGCGCAGATGGAAGACGATCGTGCGCTCGTCCGGCGTCCGCACCGACCCGAGCGGTTCGTCGGTCCGGTACGGGCCGGGGTACGGCCGCCCGGGATCGTCCAGCAGCGGCAGAAGGTAGGTCGGGCCGCCGGGCAGCACGTCCTGCGCGAACACCCGCTGTACGGCGTGGCGTATGTCGTCCGAGGTGATCGGGGTGCCGTCGTCGTAGCGCACGCCGGCGCGCAGCCGGTAGGTCCAGGTGCGGCCGCCGTCGCTCACCCGCCCGGGACCCTCGGCGAGGTCCGGGGCGGGGACGAGCCCGGCGGGGCCCGGGTCCGTGGGGTAGGCCATGAGGGTGCGGTTGAGCATCCTCTGCAGCAGCCACACCCACACGTAGTAGGTGCGGGCCGGATCGAGGGAGTCCACGTCGGCCGAGGAGACCAGACGCAGGGTTCCGCCGCGTACGTCCGAGGGGTTCACCGTCGAACCGACGGCGGCGTTCCAGCCCGCACCCGCGGTGGTGCGTGGTTCCGTTCCCCTGCTCATACTCATCGTGTGGTCGTCTCCTTCCCGGAGCCCGTACGCGGCAGCCGCAGCAGGAACGAGTGCTCCTCGCTCGCCAGGCAACCGCGGGCGAGCTTCGCCTCGACGCTGCCGATCCCGGCGTGCAGGACGGACACGCCCTCGCGCGCGGCGGCTTCGAGGACGCGGTAGTACAGGACGTCGTAGTAGAGCGGCAGCTTGCCCTGGGCGTCGTAGTCGAATCCGGCACGGTGGCCGAACCACTGCTCCTCGCCGCGGGCCCGGGAGCGCAGCACCATGCCGAAGCCGATGATGGCGCCGTCCTTGCGCGCCACCGAGACCATGGCGTCGTCGCCCATGACCTCGGAGATCCAGCTCAGCAGCCCGGCCGAGTGCTCCGGGCTGGCCGGATTGCCGTACTTCCGCAGCAGGTTGCAGTCGAGCTCGCCCAGGCGCGGGGCCAGCGCCTTGGTCAGCGGTTCGAGGTGGACCTCGACCTTGGCCTCGGCCAGCGCCCGGCGCTCCAGGCGCACCCGGCGGCGCCGGTGCTTGCTCATCTCAGCGAGGAACTGGTCCCAGCCGCCGGGCGGAATGGGCAGCCAGGCGTAGTGCGCCGAGAGGTGCGAGCGGTAGCCGCGGGTGCGCAGCAGCTCCACCAACCCGGCGTCCCGCACGTCCACATGGGGGAAGCAGACGGACGCCGCCCCGCGCTCCGCGGCCAGTTGCTCGGCCCGCACGACCAGCGCCTCGACGTCCGAGGGCAGCGCGTCCGGTCCCGCCAGCGTCCGGGTGCGGCCCAGGTGCCGGCCGCCGCACACCAGGGACGGCAGCAGCGACGCCGGGTCGCCCTGGGCCACCTCGGCGAGGACGGCGGCGGCCTCCGGCGGGCCGCCGTCCTCCAGGGCCCGGGAGAGCATCGCGTCCGGCCGGGCGAGCAGCCAGGGCACGGAGTCGTCGGCCCACGCGGCGACGAGGGCCGCGACGGGCTTCTCCTCCCGGTGCTGGACGAGGAAGTCCATCGTGGTGCCGGAGTTGCGCTCCTGCACCGCCAGCCAGCGGGACGTCTGGAAGAAGTCCTCCGCGCCGAGCAGACCGTCCCAGCCGGCGTCGGGCAGCCCGGCGGCATCGGCCACCGCCCGCACGTCCGCCTGGCTGCCCGGATAGTGCGCGCCGCCGCTCACAGCTCCGCCGCCTCGTCCTCCTCGACCACGAAGTCGAGGTAGGCGGCCGCCTTGTCGGCGAGGGCCTGGGCCTCCAGGCGGTCGGGCCCGTTGCAGTAGGTGAACCCGACGCAGGAGGAGTTGTCCATGCGCTGCAACAGGTGATCGCCCTTCTCCACGTGCAGCAGCACCTGGACACCCGGCACCGAGGAGGCGGCCGCCACACCGTCGACCCGCTTGAGGGTGCCGCGCCGCTGCGGGTAGATCATGCGGACGGCGGCGCCCCCGGAGTGCGTGACGGGCTCGATCGGCGGGACCTCGCCGATCGCGAGCAGCCAGGCGTCCAGGATGGGGCTGCGCCCGGTGACGTCCGTGACGAGCATGGTCATGCAGCTCGACGGCGTCCGCGGATTGGCCTCGATGACGCGCCAGCCGGACTCGGTGCGCCGGACCTCGGTGTGGCACGGCCCGCGGTCGTAGCCGATCGCCTTCAGCGTGTCGCGGACCACGGCGTAGAGCGCGTCGCGCTCGTCGTCGGACAGCGGCACGGGGAAGGTGTGCCCGCACTCGATGTAGGCAGGGTCACCGAACAGGTCCTTCGAGGTGACGCCGAAGACATGCGTGTACCCGTCCACCGTCATCGTCTCGACGCTGACTTCGACACCTTCGACGTACGTCTCCAACAGCACGTCCCCGGACCGCGGTTGCCCGCGCAGGCTGTGCCGTATCCCGGACAGCTCCTGCCATGCCTCGACGAGCTGGGCCATGTCGTCGACGCGGCGGACTCCGTAACTGATGGCCTCCGCTGGCGGTTTGGCGATCATCGGGAAGCCCAGCCGCCGCACCGCCTCGTCGAGCTGTTCCTCTGCGCTCACCAGCATGTGCGGGATGTTGAACGGTACGTCGCCGAGCGCGACGCGCAGCCGGTCCTTGACGTTGGCGGTCTCCACGGCCGCGGGATCGGGACCCGGCAGACCGAGCCGCCGGGCCGCCTGCGCGGCGAGCACCGTGTGGTAGTCGGAGAACGACGTCAGACCGTCCACGAGGGGAGCGCCGTCGTCGCCGGTCACCACGGACACCACCGCTTCGAGGTCGGTGGTGTCGACGTCGATCACACGGTCGACGGCCGCGGCGAGCGGGTGGGAGTCCCAGTCGTGGCCGTGGGTGTACCAGGACCGGTCACCGGTGAGCAGCCACACCTCCAGACCGTGCTCGCGGGCCTGGTGCAGGCCGAGGACGAACGGGTGGTTCTGCATGTGCTCGACGATCGCGATGCGCCTGCCGGCGAACTTCGCATAGTCGGCCAGGGGTGTTGTCATGGGACCGCCTCCATGGTCCCGCCGCCGATCATGTCGGTGGCGGTGCAGTCGACTGGCGTTGAGGGCCAGTTGAACGCGCCGCACCCGGCGGAGGCCATGAATCGGGTGGTCACACGCATAGGCGGTCGGCGAGGCGCATAGGAACGCCTCGGCGCTCCGGCTACTCGCCGCGCGTCCCGACCCCGGCCAGCAGACCCCCGAGCACCGCGAACAGGGCCAGGAACCCGGCGGTCGCGCCGGTGCCGACCTCGTCCTCGACCACATGGCCCCCGAGGAAGATCCACGCCAGCGCGCCGGCCGCCACGAGCAGGTGATTGCCGCGCTCCTTCAGCACCCGCATCCCCGCCCACAGCAGCAGCGGCATCGACGCCACCCCGGCGATCCCCGCCAGCAGCGACTCCAGGGACCCGGCGAGGAACGCGTCCTGGTCGGCCTCCCGCACACCTGACGCCCACTCCCGGCAGGACGTCCAGATCCAGTAGCAGACGACGGCGGACACCGCCGACACGGCAGCGCCCTTCACCCAACGGGCGGTCCTGCGGTTCGTCATGACGCCAGCCTTCCATGGCACGGAAACGGGGGCCTGAGTACGAGTACTCAGGCCCCCGTCGCTTCTACCGAGCCTCTTCCGCAGATCTGAGGAGCCTCTTCTGAGGAGCCTCTTCCGCAGAGACCGCCTACAGCGTGTTCTGCAGACTGTCGGCGTACAACCGCGCACCCGCGATCTTCGGGTGGAAGGACTTCATGGACGGCGCCACATTGCCCGGCAGCCAGTTCCAGTCCCGGTTGTCCGCCTGCGAGTGGCCGGACAGGACGATGCCGTTCACGTCCTCCGGGTCACCGCAGATCGCCTTGCCGGCGAACTCGTCACGTGGGTCGGAGAAGACCGCGTTCGCGCCGTACTGGCTGTTGGCGTCGTCGACCGCGCCGTGCATCTCGGTGGCCAGCGTGTCCGCCATGCCGTTCAGCCACGGAGCTTCCTCGGTGCCGATGCCGGGGATGCAACTGCCGTCGTTCTCCAGGAGCTTCGGATAGCCCATGAGAACGATCTTCGCGTGCGGCGCCTTCAGATGGATCGCGTTGAGCGTGCCGGCCAGCCGCGGCCGGATCTGCTCGTGGAGCCACGTCGGCGCCCAGTCCTCCAGTGAGCCGGTCGACTCGCCGTTCTTCTGCCCGGTGTCCGGGTCGACGGCATCGATGGAGTTGTCGTTGCACACGGTCAGGGCCGTGATGCACTCCTGGACGATGTCGGCGAACCGGGCGTCGTTGCCGCCGACGTTCAGGGTGACCAGCGTGGTGTTCTGGTCGAGATAGCCCTGGTCGATCTGTGGCAGCTCACTGCTCTGGCCCTGGCGCAGGATGTTGTAGTGGCGGGCGCCGGAGCAGGCGATGAAGTGGTAGTCCATGTCCGAGTCGCGGTCGTCGGCCATCGCCCCGATCGACTTCGAGTAGCCGGGCAGCGTGGCCTGCCGCGACCAGGAGTACTTCGACCGGTGGCACTTGTCCTCGGTGTCCGGCTGCAGCGGGTCGTAGTAGTCGGACTCCGGGTAGTAGTCGTCGCCGCCGTTCGCCGAGGCCCCCTCACCCGAGGAGTAGGAGTCGCCCATGGCCACGACCATGTTCGTCGCCTTGCCGCTCAGCGGCTGGAAGCCGACCGAGTCCCAGGCGACGTCCTCCGTACCCTTGCCGTCCTGCGTCACGTTCGACAGGGCCACCGTGGGCGCTCCGGTGAAGTTGAAGACGCCGAGCGGCACCCACTCGTTCTTCATCACCCGCTGCGGCAGCGCGCGGTTCGGGCTGGTGGAGTCCGTGCCGCCCACCTTGTACATCGCCTGGCGGGTGTGCGCGCCGTGGTCGGGCAGGTGCACCCAGACGCGCATCCAGCCGCGGTCCGACTTGTTCAGCGTCCAGGTGCCGGTGGTCCGCAGCCGGGCCGCGTCGGTCGTCCCGCTCTTGTTGGTGTGCGAGAACCAGAAGTGGTTGCCGTAGGCCGCACCGATCTGGTGCAGGTCGATCCGGGACGAGGCGCTCCCGAAGTCCATGGCGAACGAGCCCGCGGACGACACCGTTCCGCACGATCGGGTGCTGGAACCGGCTGGGACGATCCCGTCGGCGAGATCGTCGACGATGTACGTCCCGGAGGGCAGGTTGGCCGAGCACTCCGGCGGATACGAGTTGGCGTCCGCCTGCTCGGGATAGGTGTCGTCGAACCGGTGGATCGGGTTGCCGCACTGGGCGCTGGTCGTGCAGTTCTTCCAGGTCGCGGACTTGGTGAACCAGCACTTCAGGTACAGCGGGTCCGACGTGCTCGGGTCGCCGGGCAGCAGGCAGGGGCCGCCGCCGGTGTCGTTCGTGGCATCCGTGCTGATCTTCGACGCGTCGCAGTCGTTGCTGCTGTCGCAGAACAGCGAGATCGGAGGCTTGGCCGCCGTGCGGTAGGCGTTGCTGTTCCACCACGCGGCGCGGTAACCGGCCTGGAAGTCACCGGGCGCGAACATCGCCGAGATCGGCCGGGCCGCCCAGCCGATGACCTTCTCCTCGTACGGCCAGTCCTGCGGGTGCGCGGCGTGGCTGTAGTCGTCGGCGCCGGCCGCGTCCTCCAGGAACGGCGTACGGTTCTCCTTCCACAGCGGGTTGGCCGGGTTGTTGGTCCAGCCGAGGCCCCACTTGCCGGAGTTGAGGCCCGAGTCCGACTGGAGGTGGTAGCCCGTGTTGTACGACCACAGGGCGGCGAACCAGTTCTCGATGTACTTCGGGCTGCCGTCGTTGATGACGATTCCGTCGGCGCGGGTCTGGTTCCACTTCTCGACCAGGATGTTCACGCCGTCCGCGATGTTGGCCGCGTAGTCGAGCGCGACGGCCTCCTGCTGCGTCGTCGTCAACGTGTCCTGGCCATGGCCCGGAAGCCGCATGCCGTCGGTGACCTGGGTGACGCCGTAGCCGCAGTCCGACTTGGTCCAGTCGATGGCCCACGGGTCGGTCTGCGTGCCGTCGGAGGAGTAGACGGTGCCGTAGAAGTTGCCGACCAGCGGGTTCGCCGTGACGCCCGGTACGGCGTAGCGGGTCGCCTGCCACATGTTCGACTCCTGCGCGGTGACGCCGAGCATCACCGTCGCCGGGACGTGCCAGTCCGTGCCGCTGCCGCCGCTCAGCGAATTGAGCGGGAACAGGGTCTGCGGCGCGTACGCGGCCATCCCCGTGTTCTTCCAGTTCGCCGCCCGGGTCGCGCCCTTGTTGAGCGTGCCGACGACCGCCTGGTCCACGGCCCACTCGATCTGCCGCGGAGTCGGCTGGAACGCCTGCTTCTTCGGGTCGTTGCGCGGGACCGCACATGTGCGGTCCGTGTCGACCGGCGTCGACAGGGTCGAGATCCCGCCGGCCTTGGCGGGCGCGGCCAGGGCCGGGCTCGTCGCGGTCGCCGAGCGCTGGGCGGCGGCGCTGCCGATCCGGTTGCCCGGCATGGCGTCCAGTACGGCCGTCCTGCCGGTGTCCAGGGCCTTCAGGGTGATCCTCGCGGCGCGCGCCGAGAAGGAGTCCTGCTGCGTGATCCTGGAGTCCTTGCCGTCGGCCCACGCCGTGGTCACGGCGGCGGCGCCCCGGCTGGAGATCCGCGCGTCCTTGTCGAGGCCCCCCGGGTTGCGGACCGCACCCGGCAGCGAGCCGCCGGTGCGGGCCGTGCCGGTGACGTACACCGTTCCCGCGGGCGTGCGCGTGAGGTCGAACCTGGTCAGCGAGCCCTGCGCGAGCTGCGCGGCCTTCGCCTTGCCGTTCGCCGCCCGCAGCGCCCCCGCGGTGACACGGGAGACGGCGGCCTGGTCATCGGTCGAGGACTTCTTCTTTCCGCCGGGCAGCCGGTCGATGAAGGTGACACCGCCGTCGGCGTCCGGCGCCAGCTGGAACGGTACGGCGTGGGTGCGGGCCACCGTCTTCACCGTGGAGCCGTCGATCCGCACGACCTGAGCGCCGCGCGCGGCGACGATCCTGCCGTCGACCGGCACCGCCGAGGTGACCTGGCCGGCCACCTTCGTCTTCGCGGTCTTCCCCGTGGCGGCGGCGACCGTGACCAGCCGGGTCTCGTTCGTCCTGGACGTGTTCTCGTCGGTGAACTGGGAGAACACGGTGTCGTCACCGGTGCCGCAGCCCGGCGAGAAGTAGCCGAGCGTGGCCTGGAACGGCAGCTTCCGTACGGCGCCGCTGTCCAGGTTCACGATCGCGGTGAAGGCGCCGCGGCTCATCAGCTCGGGCTTGTTGGTGAAGGTGCGTGGCGCGTACGCCACGGCGGCGTACTTGCCGGACCCGGTCACACAGGCGTTGCCGATCCAGGTGTCCGTCTCGAAACCCGGCTCGGACAGCGAGGCGGCGGTCTTCCACGCGTAGCCGTTCTTCTCGGCGGCCACCATCACATGGAAACCCGTGCCGTCACCGGACGTCGTGAACGCCCGGTCCGAGGACGACTTGTAGCTCTTGCCGAGCAGCGCGGCACGCTTCTTGGCGGGAACGGCGCTGGGCTCGGTCGCCGCCTTGTCCTTGGTGGCGGTCTTCGAGGAGGACCATCCGTTGGCCGCTCCGGGTGGGACTGCGTCTGCGTAGGCCTGCGTCGTACCGGTACCACTGGCCACCGCGATCGCGACGGCCATGGTCACCGGGACACGCGCATACCTCACTATGCTGCGTCTCAACTTCCCGTCCTTCTTCTGGAATTCACGCCCGGATCAGGGCGTGCAACCGCACCCGGGGACCGGCGCCGACAGACAGAGAAGGCAAGCCCTCAGAGGGCGGAGATGTGGGGACGCCGGCTCGATGTCACTCCTGTGGCCGGCGGGAGCATGGTGACAGCGGGCCCTCTTCTGGCGATCCCCTACAAATCCCCAGTGGAGTAAGGCTGTTGGCCGCTCCTCGCGGGCTCTTCGCACGCTCTTTCCGGCGGATATGAGTGTCCGTACTCACGTGGCCGGGCCGCCCCCTCTGCCAACCTGGCGTCATGCCTTCCCATGCGAGCCGTGAGAGCCGTAGGAGCCGTCAGAGCGCCATCCGTGCCGCCCTCTTGGCCGTGACCGCCGCCGTGTCGCTCGCCGCGTGCGGAACCCAGACGCCCGGCGCGCAGCCGTCCCGCACCCCGGCCGCCGGCTCCTCCTCGCCGCCCGCGAGCCCGCAGGCCGAGCCGGACCGGGGTGACAGCGCGCCGCACAACGCCGAGAACAACATCGGCCGCCGCCCCGGGGACATGAGCCCGGCGGACGAGGCGGCCGCCAAGGAGAAGGCGAAGAAGGTCGGGCCGGCACTGGAGAAGCTGCGCCGGCAGGGGCGCATCAGCCCCAAGGACGTGCGGCCCGTGCTGCTCTCCCTCGGGTTCCGCGCCTCGGACATGCGGGTCCAGGACCCGTGGTCGAAGTGGAACGTGGACCACGCGGAGAAGGTGCCGGGCACCGCGTACGGCATCTGGGTCGGCAAGACGGCCTGTGTCTCCGGCACGGTGAGTGCGGACAGCGTGTGGACCGAGGTCACCGGCCCCTATCCGGAAACGGCCTGCATCGCACCCCCGGTCGCTCACTGATCCCGCACACCGCGATACGCGACTGCGCGATACGGAATGGGCCCCCTGTCACACATCCGCCCTCCCGCGCGTCAGGGGGACAACGGCGCCGCGACGACGTGGCCCGGTGAGAGGGATACAGGGAGATGACGACATGACCGTTCTGATGGTGCGTTCCACCGCGAAGCCCGAGTTCGTCGGCGAGCTCGAAGAGGCCCTGAAGAAGATGTTCACCGCCATCGAGCGCGAGCGGCCCGCGGGCGTGCGCTACGCCTCGTACCGGCTGCCCGACGGAGTCACGTACGTCGCGCAGCTGGAGCTCGCGGACGGCGTCGAGAACCCGCTGCCCGCGATCGCGGAGTTCCGCGAGTTCCAGGCGGGCCTGAAGGACTGGCTGGCCGGTCCGCCGTCGGCCGAGCAGTTCGAGATCAGGGGCGCGTACGCGGCCTGAGCGGCGCACCGCGGTGCCATGCTGCACGCATGGGTGTCTCCGGCGCTGAAGGTACGGCGGGTACGACGGGTCCGGCGGGCGGTGGCGGGTACTCCGGTACCCCGCTCGCCAAGAAGATCGGCGTCAAGGCAGGACAGCGGGTGCGGCTGACGCACGCGCCGGAGGACTGGGCCATTCCCGGGCTGCCCGAGGGCTGCGACGTCTCCGCCGGAGGCCCGAAGGGGGCGGCCGTGACCGTCGCCTTCTTCCGGGCCCTCGTGGACCTGGCCGCGGAGGCATCCGGGCTGGTCCAGGACCTGTCCGACGACGCGATGCTCTGGATCGCCCGGCCCCGGCGCGCGGCCGGGCACCGGAGCGACATCACCGAGAACGATCTGCGGGAGATCTTCCTGCCGCTCGGAGTCGTCGATGTGAAGGTGGCCGCGCTGGGCGACGACTGGTCGGGGCTGAAGTTCGTACGGCGCAGGGAGAACCGGCGCGGGGAGAACCGGGCGGTTTGAGTGACTACGTCCGTACGTGCATCCGGACGTACACCGGGGCGTACGTGAGGGGGAATTCCGGTGAACGGCTAGCATCGCGGCACAGTTGTCGGCCGGGATGGGGTGGGTGTCGTGTCACAGGCGGAGGAGGGGCCGCGGATCGCCGTTGCCGTGGTGACCATGGGGAACCGGCCCACCGAGGTCGACGCGCTGCTCGCCTCCGTGGCCAAGCAGGACGTCGCCCCCGCGCGGATCGTGATCGTGGGCAACGGCTGCCCGCTGCCCGAGTTCGCCGAGCGTCTCGGACTGCCCGGGGAAGTGACCACCATCGAGGTCGACGAGAACCTCGGGTGCCCCGGCGGCCGCAATGTAGGACTCCAGCGCCTGAGTGAGTTCGGGGACGTCGATGTCGTCGTCGAGCTCGACGACGACGGGCTGCTCGTCGACGCGGATGTGCTGCGCAAGGTACGGGACCTGTACGCGGCCGATCCGCGGCTCGGCATCGTCGGCTTCCGCATCGCCGACGAGAACGGGGAGACCCAGCGCCGGCACGTGCCGCGGGTCGGGGCCAAGGACCCGATGCGCGGCGGCCCGGTCACCGGATTCCTCGGCGGCGGGCACGCCCTCTCCCTGCCCATGCTCGCGGAGATCGGCGACTGGCCCGCCGAGTTCTTCTTCGCGCACGAGGAGACCGACATGGCCTGGCGTGCCATCGACGCCGGGTGGACCGTGCTGTACGAGCCCGGGCTGCTGCTCCAGCACCCGAAGACCTCGCCCGCCCGGCACGCCATCTACTACCGGGTGACCGCCCGCAACCGGGTCTGGCTCACCCGCCGCCGGCTGCCGCTCCCGCTGATCCCCGTGCACCTGGGGATCTGGATGCTGCTCACGCTGGCACGGACCCGGTCCGCCGGCGGGCTGAAGGCCTGGTTCGGCGGGTTCGCGGAGGGGCTGCGGCAGTCCGGCGGGGAACGGCGGCCGATGCGCTGGCGGACGGTGTGGCGGCTCACCCGGCTCGGCCGGCCGCCCGTCATCTGAGGCCCGCGAGACCCGTCACCCGAGCGGTCTCGCTCAGGCCCGCGGCGTCTGGAAGACAGACGGAGGCCCCGGTCGCTCACCTCCGACGACCGGGGCCTCTCGCGTCCCCGGATCCGGCCGCGGCGGCGACACTCCCCCGAGTTACGCGTTGTACGCGCGCACCGTCGGGCCAGATCCGATGAAGTGATCACATCAGGCCACGCCAACGGATCGCTAACATGTGGCCAACGGATCCATCGGGGGCCGTGAGTCGGTCGGCGGGATGTCGCCGTAAGAAGGCGCGAAGTCGCCGGGGCGTGGCCTGAGCGGCCGCGCGGGAAGGCAGTGGGGCGGCGTGATGCGGGACGGGCTGCGGTTCGGGCTGCTGGGGCCGCCGGTCCTGTACGGCGCCGACGGCGAGTTCCGGCCGATCGGCAGCGGGAAGATGCGCGCCCTGTTGGCGGCGCTGCTCCTGGAACCGGGCCGGGTCGTCTCGGTCGACGTACTCAAGGACGCGCTGTGGGGCGGGGCACCACCGGCGTCCGCACAGGCCTCCCTGCAGAACCATGTGACGCGGCTGCGGCGCCTCCTCGACGATCCGGAGCGGCTGCGCGCCGTCCCGCCGGGATACGTCCTGCGGGTCGGCGAGGGCGAGTTGGACGTCCGCGTCTTCGAGGACCACGCCACGGCCGCGCGCGCCGCACACGCCGGGCGGGACTGGGAACGGGCGCTGCGCGAGTCCACGGCGGCGCTCGCGCTGTGGCGCGGCACCCCGCTCAGCGGCCTGCCGCCCGAGACCGGCGGACACGCCTTCGTCCAGCGCCTGGAGGAGGCCCGGCTGCTGGTCCTGGAATGGCGGTACGAAGCCGAGCTGCGGCTCGCTCCCACGGCTGCCCGACTCGACCGGCTGGCCCCCGAGCTGGCCGCGCTCACCGCCGAACACCCGCTCCGCGAGGCCTTCCACCGGCTCCTGATGCTCGTGCTGCACCGCACCGGGCGGCAGGCCGAAGCCCTCGCCGTCCACCGCGACCTGCGGGCCCGCCTGGTGGAGGAGCTCGGCGTCGAACCGGGGCCCGCGGTGCGCGAGGCCCATCTGGAGATCCTCCGGGAGCATCGCGGTCCCGAGGGGGCACCGGAGGCCACCGACTCAGGACGGAGCGAGCCGCAGACCACGGCCGTCCCGGCGGATGCGGGCGGCCCGCCGCGCCCCGCCCAGCTCCCGCCGCCCCCCGCGTACTTCACCGGCCGCGCCGACATCCGCGAGGAACTGCGGCTGGCCCTCGACCCGGAGCGCCGGACCACCGGACCCGGCGCCGCGGGCGCGGCCGAGGGGATGCCCTGTGTCGCCGTGCTCAGCGGCATGGCCGGCGTCGGCAAGAGCGCGCTCGCACTGCATGCGGCACACGGGCTGCGGGACCGTTTCCCCGACGGCCAGTTGTACGTCAACCTGCACGGCGCCACGCCCGGTATGACCCCGCTCACCTCCGGCCAGGCGCTCGCCGCGCTGCTCCGCGACCTCGGCGCCGAGCCGCGCCGGATCCCCGAACACCCGGACGCGAAGGCCGCGTTGCTCCGCTCGATGCTCGCGCCCACCCGCACCCTGATGGTGCTCGACGACGCCGTACACGCCGCGCAGGTGCGGCCGCTGCTGCCGGCGGGCGCGGGCTGCGCGGTGATCGTGACGAGCCGGTCCCCGCTCACCGCGCTGGACGGCGCACACCGCTTCCCGCTCGCGCCGCTGTCGGACGAGGACAGCGCGACACTGCTCCGCGCGGTCTCCGGCCGCCGGGACGGCCTCGACGGCGGCCACGCCCTCGTCGAACTCACCGGCGGACTCCCGCTCGCCCTCCGCGTCGTCGCGGCCCGCCTCGCCGCCCGCCGCGCGCTCACACCGGACGTGCTCGCCGGTCAACTGGCCGCCACAGAAGGCCGGTTGCACCACCTGGAATACGACGACCTGAGCGTCCGCCGGTCCCTGGCCGTCGCGCACGACGCGCTGCGCGCCTCGGAGCGCGAGGCCGACCGGGACGCAGCGCTCGCCCTGTGCCGTATCGGCGCCCTCGACCTCCCCGCGTACGGGGCGCCCCTCCTCGCCCGCCTCTCCGGCATCGACCCGCGCCGCGCCGAGGCCGCCCTCGACCGCCTCGTCGACGTCGCCCTCCTGGAGGAGACGGCGTACGGCCGCTACGCACCCCACGACCTGGTGCGGGACTTCGCCCGGGAGATCGCGGGGGCGACGGGGGCGACGGAGGCAATGGGGGAGCCGGAGAGCGCCGCGACGACGGTCGACGGGTTCGCCGGCCCGGGAACGCCTGACCCCGGCGCCCACGACGCGGCCGTCGCCGAGCTCGCCCTGCGCTGGTACGCCGGTGTCGCCGCCCGCTCCCTCGAAGCCATCCTCGAACCCGGGCTCGACCGCGAGGACCGCAGCCGCCCGACCGCCTCCCAACCGCCCCCGCACACGGTGGACGTCGCGGCGACGCCACCGTTCTGCACCTCGCAGGAGGCCTTCGCCTGGGGCGACCTGGAGCTGGAGAACGTGGTGGCGCTGGTGGAGCGCTACGCGGAGACCTCCCCGTACGTCCCCGTCCTGGTGCGCCTGCTCAACCCGTACGTCCAACGCAGTGGCCGCGTCGCCGAGGTGGAGATCCTCCAGCGGGCCGCGCTCGCAGCGGCGCGCGGGCTCGGCGACGAGGCCGCCGAGGCATACGCGCTCGGAGACCTCGCGGGGCTGCACTTCATGACGGGCCGCGCGGGCGAGGCCCTCGCCCTGAACGACGAGGCACTGGCGATCTGGCGCCGCCTCGGCGTCCTGTCCTGGGTGCGACGGGGCCTGAACAACCGCGGCATGCTCCTCGAAGGGCTCGGCCGCTACGCCGAGTCCAGCGAGGCCCTGCTCCAAAGCCTCGAATTCTCCCGCGAGCTGGGCGACCCGCACATGGAGGCCATCACCTACAGCCACCTCGGCAACCTGTACGAGCACACCGACCCCCGGGCCGCCATCGACCACCACAAGCGCAGCCTGGCGATCGGCGACGCGATGGGGGACGTCATCCTCCGGCACTCCGCACACTGCAACATCGGCTACGCCCACCTCACCCTCGGCGAACCGGCCGCCGCCGTACCGCACTTCGAGGAGAGCCTGCGCATCCTCGGCGGCCACGGCGACTGGCACGGCGAGTCGCAGACCCGGCTCGGGCTGGTGCGCGCCCTGCGCGGGGTGGGGCACTGGGAACGGGCGAGCAGCGAGTGCGACCTGCTGCTGTGCCGCGCCGACCGCCGGGCCGACCGGTACACCGGAGGACTGGCCCGCCACCAGCGGGGGCTGCTCCTGCGCCTGCGCGGTGATACCGAAGCGGCGTACGAGCAGTGGAAGTCGGCGCTGGAGGCGCTGGAGGAGACGGACAGCCCGGTGGTGGGGGAGCTGCGGAAGCTCTTGGCGGAGTAGGTACGAGGAACAGCGGGGAAAGGTATGGCAGTTGCGGCAGTTGCCACAGCGGCCCGGCCCGGACCGGCTGCTCACTTGGCGTCGGCGTAGCACTCCACCACAGCCGTCGTGAACGGAAACCGGACGGGTGTCTCCCCGAAGGTGAGGCGCCCCGCGAGGTCGGCGGCCTCGCGGATCGCGGTCACCACGGCGTCCGCCTCCTCCACCGGACAGTGCACGATCACCTCGTCGTGCTGGAAGAAGACCAGCTCGGCGGTGAGGTCCGTGCAGGTGCGCCGGAGCGCGGCGAGCACCAGCAGCATCCAGTCGGCGGCGCTGCCCTGCACGACGAAGTTGCGCGCGAACCGGCCGCGGGCACGGGAGTTGGAGGAGGCGTAGCCGGGAACCCACCCTTGATCGGCGCCGGTCTCGGCGGCGTCGCCCTCGGGGCGTTCCTGGGGGAGACCCGCCTCCTCCCCGCTGTCCGCCCCCGCCACCCCCACCGCCGGAGGACAGGTCCGCCCCAGCCAGGTCCGCACGAGCCGTCCTTCCTCGCCCGCGCGCGCGGCGTCGTCGACGTACGCCACGGCCTTGGGAAAGCGCCGGCGCAGCAGGGCCAGGTTCTTCAGCCCGTCACCGGACGTCTGCCCGTACACCGCTCCCAGCACCGCGATCTTGGCCTGTGCCCGGTCACCGGCGAACGCCCGGTCGGAGACCGACTGGTACAGGTCGGTCGCACGCCCCGCGACCTCCATCAGCCCGGGATCGCGGGAGATGGCCGCCAGGACCCGGGGCTCCATCTGATCGGCGTCGGCCACGACGAGCCGCCACCCGGGATCGGCGACGACGGCACGCCGGATCACCTTGGGGATCTGGAGGGCGCCCCCGCCGTTGGTCACCCACCGCCCCGTGACCGTCCCACCAGCCAGGTACTCAGGCCTGAACCGCCCGTCGCGCACCCAGTCCTGAAGCCAGGACCAGCCATGAGCGACCCAGATCCGGTACAGCTTCTTGTACTCGACGAGCGGCTTCACGGCAGGATGGTCGATCGACTCGATCTCCCACCGCCGGGTGGACTTGACCCTGATCCCGGCCTGCGCGAAGGCCTTGACGACATCGGCGGGCAGATCGGGTCTGACCCGTCTCCCGAAAGCGGCCGACACCTCATCCGCCAGCTCGGCGAGACGCCGGGGCTCGCCCCCGCCCGCGTACCGCTCCCCGAGCAGCTCGTGCAGCACGTCCCGGTGCACGTCCGCGCTCCACGGCAGCCCTGCCTCGTTCATCTCGGCGGCCACCAGCATCCCCGCCGACTCGGCGGCCGTCAGCAGCCGCATCCGCTCCGGATGCGCGGTGGCGTCATGCCGGCGCTGCTGGTCGGCGTACACCTCCAGGAGATCGCCCAAGGGCAGGTGGACCGGACGCGGCTCAAAAAGCGAGGACTGCGAACCGGGCTCGGCGGAACGCTGCGGCGGATCAGCCGGTACGGGGCCGCCGCGCAGCCTCGCCAGCGCGGCGGCCGCCGACCGGGGCTCGCCGAGCCGCCCCTCGTGCCCGAGCAGCAGGGTCTCGGCGGCCTCCATGTCGTAACACCGCTCGACTCGCACCCCCGCTGCGAGCAGCCGCGGATACACGTCGGCCGTGGACCGCCAGACCCACCGGCTCACCTCCGGCCGCGACCGCACGGCCTCCGCGAGATCCGGCTCCCTGCGCACCGGCCCCGCGGGCAGTCCGCCGGCACCGAGGACGGCGACCTCCGCACCACCGTCCTCGGCCGCCGCGAGAGCCCACCGCCCGGTCATGCTTCCGAGTCTCGCACCAGGGTCTGACAATGGCTTTCGCCCCCGCCGCCCCTACCCGTCCCATCCTCAGGGGCTCTGCCCCTTCGACCCCGTTCGGTTGTGTTTTGACTGCGGACCGGTGGGGGCTGGTCGCGCAGTTCCCCGCGCCCCTTAAAAGCATTAAAAGCACCCGGGACGACGGCGCACCCGCACCCGGCGACGCACAGAAGGGGCCGTGTCGGTACGTCCAGCCCGTCGCATACGGGGTTATGGCCAAGTTCATGCTGTGGCAGCAAGCAGTAATGCCCACCGGCGACGGGCTGGACGTACCGGCACGGCCCCGACCCACAACGCCACCGCCGCCGCCGACGCACAGCAGGCAACCACCAGACACGCCCCCACGCACCCCCCAACCAGCCCCCACGGCACCACAACCCCCACCGGCGCCGACAACCGCCCCAACGCCGCCGCCACCCCCAAGAGGTTCACCCCCGCCACCGCACCCCCGAGGACCGCCCCCACCCAGACCCCCACCACAGCCTCACCCACGACCACCCGCACCACCTGTCCCCCCGTAGCCCCCGCCAACCGCAGCGACCGCAACTCCTCCCCCCGCACCGAGCCGGCCATCAGCAGCGTCGCCGCGAGCGAAATCCCCGCGTAGACAAGGGCGATGCCCAGAACCACCAGCAGCCCCAGCCGTGTCTGCGGCCCGGTGCGCGGGTGCGTCGCGGCCAGCCACGCCGACGTGGACCGCACCGTCCCCCCGGAGGACCGCAGCGCCGCCACCACGGCCGCCCGGTCCACCCCCCGCCCCACGCGCACATCGAGCCGGTCGACCACGGCCCCGGCCGCGTTCGCCGAGGTCACGTACGCGCCGTTGTCACCCGTCCCCCGCGCCAGCACCGCCACGATCCGCAGCCGCGCCGCCCGCCCGTCCCCGAGCCAGACACGCACCCAGGAGCCCACCTCGTGCCGCTTCCACTCCTCGTTCACCACGATCGAACGGTCATCGAGATCCCGTACGTCCCCCGCCACCACCGGCAGCCGCGCCACCGACGCGAACGCCGCCACATCACTCACCGCCCGCGCGTCCGACCGCACCAGAGCGGTCCCCTCCTCCCGTACGAACACGGCAGTGGACGCGGACCCGGAAACCGTCGCCCCGGCCACCCGTACCTCCCGCACCCCCCTCACACCCCCACCGGTGACAACGAATTGAGCCCGCGTCCGCTCCCGCGCCTCCGTGGCCTTCGCCTCCGTCATGGTCGCCGCCGCCCCCAGCAGCGACCCGGCCAGCGCGACCGTCACCAGGACGGGAGCCGCCACGGCAGCCGTACGCCGCAGCGAAGCGCCCGCGTTCTCACGGATCAGCAACCCCACGGCACCGGGCAGCCGGCCGAGGGGCAGCAGCCGTACGACGGGACGGACCAGCACGGGAGCGAGCACCGCCACCGCCGTGACGAGCACCATCGGCTGCGGCGCGTACGTCTTCCGCTTCAGCAGCGCGGCAGGGTCCGTCCCCAGCAGCCACCCCAGCAGCCCGAGCCCGCAGACCAGCAGCCCGTACCCGACGACGCGCCGCGACCACGGCATCACCCCCGTATCGACGGACGCCTCCCGCAACGCCTCCACGGGCCCGACCCGCCCGGCCCGCCGCGCCGCCGCCCACGCACCCCCGAGGGCCACCAACACCCCGGTACAGAAGGCGACTTGGCAAGGCCAGTCCACCGATCCCCGCAGCGCGAACCAAGGCGGCGCCACCCCGCCGTCCACCAGTGCTCGCACCAGCCGAGGCGCTCCCCGCGCCCCCAGCGCGCACCCCACCGCCGACGCGGCGAACCCCACCGCGACGGCCTCCCCGAGCACCATCCGCCGCACCTGCCCGGGCGTCGCCCCGGCCATTCGCAACAGCCCGAACTCCCGCCGCCGCAAGGCCACGACGAACGCGAACGTCGACGCCGTCACAAAGACCGAGACGAACGCCGTCACCCCCGCCGCCGTGCCCAGCAGGGCGTCGACCCCGACCAGCGCCTCGGCGTCCCGCGCGGCGGACGGGTCGGCCTGGTGACGGTCGTCGCCGGTCAGCACGCGACCGCGGTCGCCGACCACTCGGCGTACGGCCGAGGCGGGTGCGTCGACACCGACGGCATCCCGGGCCGCGCCGTCCATCCGGACGGTGCCCAACTCCCGCAGCTCGCGGACCAATTCACTGTCCACAGGGTGTGGATGAGCCAGCGGCTTCGATACGAGCGCGGTCCCCGCCCCCCGCCGCACCTCCACCGTGAGCGTGTCCCGGCCCATCACCACGACGGGCGAGGACGCGAACCGCGCCGGCGGGCGCGCGGGCGGATCGAGCGCGGCGGCGAGGCCGAGCCCCATCGCCGTCATCACCGCGACCCCGAGCGCGACGGCGACGAAGGAGCCGAGAAGGGACGCCCAGCGTGTACGCAACGAGGAAAGGCTCAGCACGTCACACGCTCCAGCCCCGCCATCCGCGCCGCGACCGCCTCCGCCGAGGGTCCCGCCAACTCCCCGCTCACCCGCCCGTCGACCAGAAACACCACCCGGTCCGCATACGAGGCCGCCACCGGGTCATGCGTGACCATGACCGTCGTCTGCCCCTCCCGGTCCACCAACTCCCGCAGCAGCGAGAGCACTTCACGACTGGTCGTGGTGTCCAGCGCCCCCGTCGGCTCGTCACCGAACAGCACCGCGGGACGCGTGATCAGCGCCCGCGCGAGAGCGACCCGCTGCTGCTGCCCGCCCGACAGCTGCGACGGCCGGTGCCCGGCACGGTCGCCGAGCCCCACCCGGTCCAGCGCCTCGCGCACGGCCCCGCGCGCGGGCCGCCGCCGGGCCAGCCGCAGCGGCAGGGCGACGTTCTGCGCGGCGGTCAGGGACGGCAGCAGATTGAAGGACTGGAACACGAAACCGATCCGCTCCCGTCGCAGCAGCGTCAGCCGGCGTGCGCTCAGCCCGGCCAGCTCGACCCCGTCGACGGCGACCGTCCCGGAAGTCGGCCGGTCCAGCCCGGCCGCGCACTGCAACAGGGTCGACTTCCCCGACCCCGACGGCCCCATCACGGCGGTGAAGCTCCCGGCGGCGAGATCGAGATCGACCCCGTCCAGCGCGGCTACGGCGCCGTAATCACGGCGCAGAGATCGCATACGTACGGCAGTAGTGGTCATGCCCTCCAGCGAACCGTCCCGGACGCCCGCGCACACGACCACCAGAGGGCGTCCCGGGGGTGGGGCAGGCCATACCCACCCCCATCCCCGTGGCGATGTCGGTGCCCCGTGGCACGATCGAGGCATGAGCAGCAGTACGTCCAGCACCGGCACCGTGGAACGCGCCTTCGAGACCGCCCTCTACGCGGACTCCGACGCGGCCCTCGACACGGGCGCCTCGCTGCTCGCCGCCGACCCCGCCTCCGACGCCGAACTCACCCGGCGCGGCGAGGAGTTCGTCGCCGGGGCCTGGCGGCGCGGCTGGCAGCCGGCCGACGTCGTACGGATCGTGCGCCGCGAGCTGGACGACGTACACGTACAGCTGGTGTCAGCACTGATCCTCAGCGAGAGCGAGAGCGAGAGCGAGAGCGAGAGCGAGAACCGGAGCCGGAGCCGGAGCGGGAGAGGGGACCACCGGCAGCCCCGAGGCCCCCGCTGGGCCGCCCAGCTCGAAGAACTGGAGGCCGAGCCCCGGGCACCCCGCACCGACCGCTTCTCGTACGCCACCGCCGTCCTGGAGCTCTACCGCCTGCTCCTGCGCCTCCCCGCCATCGAACCCCTGGACATACCCCGGACGGGCCCGGCCACGGCCGCTCCCCAGGACACCCGCATGCTCACCCGTATCCGCGCCCTGCTCGCGAAGGCCGAGGCGACCGGGTTTCCGGAGGAGGCGGAGGCGCTGAGTGCCAAGGCGCAGGAGCTGATGGCGCGGCACAGCATCGACGAGGCGCTGCTGGCGGCGCGTACACACGCGAAGGACGCGCCCGGCGCCTGCCGCATCGGTGTCGAGCCGCCGTACGAGACGGCCAAGGCGGTGCTCCTGGACGCGGTGGCCGGGGCGAACCGCTGCAAGGCCGTGTGGAACGACGCTCTCTGCTTCTCGACCGTCGTCGGCTTCGAACCCGATCTGGAGGCGGTCGAGCTCCTCTACACCTCACTTCTCGTGCAGGCCACGGCGGCGATGACGAAGGCGGAGGCCGCCCAGCGGGCGGGCGGCCGGAAGCGTACGAAGACCTTCCGGCAGTCCTTCCTCGCCGCGTACGCGCACCGGATCGGCGACCGCCTCGCGTCCGCCGCCGAAGGCCAGGTGACGGCCACGGAGGGGGAGTTGCTGCCGGTCCTCGCGGCCCGCGACGTGGCGGTCGCGGACCACATGGACCGTATGTTCCCGGAGACGGTGACCACCCGGCTGCGCGGGGTCACCGACGCGGCCGGATGGCACGAGGGCGCCGCGGCGGCGGACCGGGCACAGGTCAAGGGCCGGCGCCCGATCCCGTGACGGGACCGCCCGTGGGGCTCAGTCGCCCGCGTGCTGGAACGGGCTCACCGACGCGTTCGGATCGCCCGCTCCGCTCTTCCCCACGACCGGGCCGTACGACCACGGGAAGTTCTGCGTGGCGGTGGCACCGGGCAGGCTGATCTTCACCGTCTTCGCGTCGAGGCTCTTCGCGTCGCCTGCCGCGCCCCGTACGTAGGTGATGGTGAAGGACGCGGTGTCGTTCTTGGACAGGCTCAGCTTCTCCGGCGTCGCGGACGTCTCCATGCCCACAGTCGCGGAGACGTTGCCTGCGTACAGGTCGATGCCGGGAAAGCCCTTCAGGGTGCACTTGGCGCCCCGGTTGGTGAGCGTGACGGGGACGTTGCCGGTGTCCCCGGCGGCCGGGGCGGCGTTGGCGGGGCCGACCTGGAAGCCGATCTGGTCGATCGCGCAGGCCGCGGAGTCCGTGGAGTCCGTGGCTCCGGTGGAGGCCTTGGAGGACGACTTGGTGTCACCACCGGCGCCGTCGTCGCACGCGGTCAGGGCGAGGGCGGCGAGGAGGGCGGTGGCAGCGAGAGGGAGGGCGCGCATGGGGATCCTCTGAGGGTCGTGACGATGCTCATGGATCATCACGCACCCGAGCGGCCCCAGGTTGCGCGCCCCCCTGTCCAACGCTCGGTCAGGAGCCCAGGCTCGCCGTCGGCAGCCCCGTGGGCAGCGTCCCGCCGTCGGACTTCGTGTAGATCTCCTGCCCGAAGCCTTCCCACTTCACCCGCATGGACGTGGAGTTGACGCTGGAGACCATGCCGGAGGCGCGGTCCTTGTTCCCGTCCGTGCAGGTCAGGTGGATCATCTGCATGCCCGCCTCCTTGCCGGCAGTACCGCTGCACACGGAGCCCCCCGTGGCGAAGAGCGCGGCCTGCTTGCCGGTGATCACCAGTGCCACGGCCTTGCCGTCCGTGGTGGCCAGCCAGCTGCCCTCCAGCTTGCCCTTGGCGGTGGAGGTGTCGCCCGTGGCGGCCGACTCCGTCGCGGACACGCTCGCACTGGGGCTCGTGGACTTGTCGCCGGACCCGCCGTCGTCGCTGCTGCAACCGGTCAGCGCGAGCGCGGCCGCCAGACCCGCGGCCGCGACCGCGATACGCGCCTGCTTGCGCGGGAAGGTCGCCGAAGTCACTGAAGCCCCCAAGGGTGGGTGATGATGCCGGAGTCGCCCGAGTCACCGGAGTGGCCGGAGCGACCGCAGCAAGCTACCAGGAGGACTTGCGGACCCCGGGGAGGAATCCGGCGTGCGCTTGCTCACGCAGATTCACCCGGGAGAGGCCGAAGGTCCGCAGATAACCGCGCGGACGGCCGTCCACACTGTCCCGGTTGCGTACGCGGGTGGCGCTGGCGTCACGCGGCTGCCTGCGCAGTTCCTGCTGTGCGGCGAGCCGTGCGGCATCGCTCGACGACGGCCGCCGGACGATCTCCTTCAGCTCGGCCCGCCGGACGGCGTACCGCGCGACGGTCTCCTGGCGCTTCTCGTTCTTCGCGATCTTGCTCTTCTTCGCCATCAGACCTTCACTCCTCGGGCGCGGATCCGCGCCACGGCCGCCTCGACCCCGATCGCGTCGACCGTCTTGATGCCCTTCGCGCTCAGCCGCAGCCGTACGAAGCGGCCCTCGCCCGGCAGCCAGTAGCGCTTGTGCTGGATGTTCGGGTCGAAGCGGCGGGACGTGCGGCGGTGGGAGTGGGAGATCTGGTTGCCGAAGCCCGGCCGGGCGCCGGTCAGCATGCAGTGCGCGGACAAGGGTGACGCACCTCTCTCGTCGATGTATTGGAAATGGGATTCATTTTCAGTAACATACCAGCCATGGCACGCAACGAACTCCGTCCCGTCATCAAGCTCCGGTCCACGGCCGGGACCGGCTTCACGTACGTCACCCGGAAGAACCGCCGGAACGACCCGGACCGGATGACCCTGCGCAAGTACGACCCGGTCACGGGCCGCCACGTCGACTTCCGAGAGGAGCGCTGACCGCCATGCGCGAGGGAATCCACCCGGCGTACGGCCCGGTCGTCTTCCGGGACCGCGCCGCGAACCACGCCTTCCTCACCCGCTCGACCATGACCAGTGAGAAGACGGTCGAGTGGGAGGACGGCACCACCTATCCGGTGGTCGACGTCGAGATCTCGAACGTCAGCCACCCCTTCTACACGGGCAACGCGCGCGTCCTGGACACGGCCGGGCGTGTGGAGCGCTTCGAGCGCCGTTACGGAAAGCGGAGCTGAGCGTGCCCGAGCTCTCCGTCGCGATCGTCGGCGGACTGCACGCCGATGCCCGCAGGGCGGCCGTCCAGCATCTGCTGACGGCCGTCCCGGGCAGCGTCGCGCTCCACCACGACCTGGCGACCGCCGCGGCGGGCACGGTCGTCCGTACGATCCGTGACCGCACCGGCGTCCTCTCCACCGGCGAGGCGCCCCTGGTCAACGACTGCGCGTGCTGCGCCCTGCGCGAGGACCTGGTGCCCGAGCTGGAGCGGCTCGCGGACGCCGGCCTCGCGCGGCTGGCCGTGGTCGAGCTGTGGGAGTCCGTGGAGCCCAAGGCCATGGCGGAGGTCGTGGCGGCGAGCGGCCTGCGGCTCACCGGTGTGATCACGGCCGTCGACCCGGCGCTGCTGCTCCCGTACCTCGGCAACGGCGACGACCTCGCCGACGGCGGCCTCGCCACGGCCGCCACCGACCGGCGCACGGTGGCCGACACCTTCGCCCGCCAGCTGGAGTACGCCCCCGTCCTCGCCGTGGCCGACTCGGAGGAGGCCGACGACGAGGACCGGGCACTGCTGGCGCAGTTGCACCCGACCGCCCGCCAAGTGCCCCTCCACTACGGGGGCTTGGCGCGCTCCCCGCTGGCCGAGGCCGCGCTCGCCGGGTTCGACGTCGAGGCGGCGGCCGCGGCCCAGCATCCGGCCTGCGCGCTGCTCCCGGCCGACGCCGACGCGCACGGTGTCGCCACCCTCGTATGGCACCGCCGTCGCCCCTTCCACCCCGAGCGGCTGTACACGGCCCTGGAGGACCTGACCTGCGCGGCCGCGCGCAGCCGGGGGCGGTTCTGGCTCGCCGACCGGCCCGACACGCTGCTGCACTGGGACGCCGCCGGGGGAGCGCTGTGCGTGGAGAACGCGGGCCCGTGGCTCGCCTCGCTGCCGGACGCGGCGTGGGACATGGTCCCGCCGGTACGCCGGGCCGCCGCCGCGCTCGACTGGCACCCGGAGCACGGCGACTGCTGCCAGCACCTGGTGTTCACCTCCCCCGGCCTCGACCGCGACGGACTCGAACTCCTCCTGGAGTCCTGCCTGTTGACCGACACCGAGTACGCCGCCGGACGCGCCGCCTGGAAACGGCTACCGCCCGCCTTCGACACCCTCCTGGAGGCGTGAACCGCCCGATGCCCCGCAAAACGGACCGCAAGCCCGCCAAGTCCCGCCCCAACCCCCTGGACCGCGACGGGATCACGTACATCGACTACAAAGACACCGACCTGCTGCGCAGGTTCATCTCCGACCGCGGCAAGATCCGCAGCCGCCGCGTCACCCGCGTGACGGCACAGCAGCAGCGGACGCTGGCCCGCGCGATCAAGAACGCCCGGGAGATGGCACTGCTGCCGTACTCGTCCCGGTAGGCCCGACCGGGCGCACATAGGTAGGAGATTCCCTACGGTTGACCCGTAGGGAATCTCCTACCTATTGTCGTATCCATGGAACCCATGAACATCACCCACGCCTCCTTCGTCACCCTCCCGGTCGCCGACCAGGGCCGCGCCCTGCGCTTCTACACGGACGTACTCGGCTTCGAGGTCACCGCGGACCGGGACATGCCTCCCGGGCGGTGGCTGCAGGTCGCGCCCAAGGGGGCGCAGACCGTCTTCACGCTCTCGGGTCCGGGGATGGGCGGTTTCGTGCCCGGCGAGACCCGGGGGATCATGTTGGTCACGACTGATGTCGACGCCGACTGCGCGCGGCTCGCCGCCGCGGGCGTCGCGGTGGAGGGTCCCGACGACCTCCCCTGGGGCCGTATGGCCTCGTTCCGCGACCCGGACGGCAACGGTCTGATGCTGATCACGGAGAAGGAAGGCTTCTGATCGCGCCATGACGACCATCGGGGCCCATGAGGACCGCCTCTTCGCCGCGCTCGCCAACGCCACCCGCCGAGAGGTGCTGCGGCTGCTGCGCGACGACGGGCCCCAGCCCGTCCAGGCGCTCGCCGACCACTTCGACATGCGCCGCCCGAGTCTCTCGGAACACCTCAAGGTGCTCCGGGAGGCCGGGCTGGTGTCGGAGGAGCGCGCGGGACGGCAGCGGATCTACCGCCTGGAGGCCGCGCCGCTCGCCGACGTGCAGGACTGGCTCCACCCGTACGAGCGGTTCTGGCGTGACAGGTTCAAGGGCCTCGGCGATCTTCTGGACCGCATGCCCGACGATGACGAGACATGAGCTCCGTTCCGCAGTCCGAGCCGGTGGATGATCTGACCACCATCCGCGTCGACCAGTTCCTCCCGCACCCGCCCGCCAAGGTCTGGCGCGCCCTCACCGAGCCCGAGCTGCTCGTGCAGTGGCAGATGCAGGGGTCGGAGGACTTCCGGCTCGAAGTCGGCCACCAGTACACGCTGACATCCGTCCCGCGCCCCAACTCGAAGTTCTCCGGCACCGTTGACGTGCGCGTTCTCGCGTACGAGCCGGAGCGGATGCTGCGCGTCCGGTGGGCGGACGCGGATCCCGCCAATCCCACGGATTGGACCATTACTTGGACACTGGAACAGGAAGGCCGCGGTACGCGTCTGTTCCTAGTACACGAGGGATTCGATCCGGACGATCCCGCACAGATGATGGCGCGGAAGATCATGGACGGGGGCTGGAGGTCGCATGTGATGCGAGCTCTGGGGAATGCGCTGGATCGGCTGTAGTCCTTTTGCGGTCCGTCGAGCAGCAAACCGTAGTCAAGTGAGCGACAGCCGGTAGTCAAGCGCCGGTAAAAGCTGTAACCGCAGGACCACCCCGCGTGCACGTGCATCTGCCCATGCATCTGCACATGAACAGAGCTATGATCCGGGTCAGTTGACCACTGCATCTATGGCCACTTCAGCCACTGCACGACCGGGGAGCAACCTGTGGACCACGACGTGTACGACGTGGATGACGTGTACAACGGCATGGCTGACGACGTGTACAACGGCATGGCCGCGACCGAGCTGGACGGGGTGGCCTGGCAGAAGAGCCGGCACAGCAACTCGCAGGGATCCTGCGTGGAGTTCGCGCGGCTGCCCGGCGGTGACGTGGCCGTGCGGAACTCGCGGTTCCCCGAAGGGCCCGCGCTCGTCTACACACGTGCCGAGATCGAAGCGATGCTCCTGGGCATCAAGGACGGCGAGTTCGATCACCTGATCATGGGCTGATGCCGGGTCCCTGAGGGTGCAACCCAGCGCGACGGCCGTTCAACCCTGTGTAACGCGCGTAGAACCGCGGCGCCAAAAGGCGCCGCGGTTCGTTATTCGGCGGGGATCGCCGCCGGCCCCGGCTGTGGCAGCCGGAACAGCGCCCACACGACCTTGCCGCTGAGGGTGCCCGCGAGCGGGTGCCAGCCCCAGCTGTCGGCGAACGAGTCGACCAGGAACAGGCCGCGGCCCGACTCCGCCGAGAAGTCGTCCGAGTCGCCCGCGACCGGGCTGTCGTGACTGGGGTCGCGCACCGCGCACACCAGACGTGAGGTCCACCGCATCAAGTGCAGCCGCACGGGCGGCCCTTGGTCGTCCGGGCGGGGCGTGTCCGAGGGCAGTGCGTGCCGCAGCGCGTTGGTGACGAGCTCGGAGACCACCAGACAGACGTCGTCGAAGCGGTCGCCGATGTCCCACTGGTCCAGCGTTCTGCGGGTGAACTGCCGTGCTTCGCGCACCGCTTCATAGCGGGCGGGCAAGGCGCAGGAAGCGGCGTTGGACACGGCCGCGGGGTCGAGCGGCGGAAGTCCCTGCCGTAAGGGCTCGAGCATGGTCGATCCATTCGTCCCCATGCGAGGCACTCCCGGGTGTTCGCGGTCGTTGCGATGCAGCGGTGGCGCGAGGACCATGGTTCCGAATGCGTACAGCAGATGCAAGGGCAGATGCACGTGCACGCGCCCGAATTGGACCTTCCTCTACCGCTTCTTGCTCATTTCTTCTGTCACCTTCTTCCCTCCTGTTGCCCCTCTCCTGATCTTTTTCTGTGTGACTCCTTTGGCTACTTTCCGTTTCCGTAATCGAACGAGTACTGCTTGAAGTGTTTTAGTGGCAGACTTCGGCCCTTGAAGACGGTTGGGGAGGCGGACGAACGTGAGCGCTGGTGAGTCGAGCGGCTCGGTGGTGCGGCGCATGCTGCTGGGGTCACATCTCCGGCGCCTGCGGGAAGCGCGCGGCATCACGCGGGAAGCGGCCGGTTACTCGATCCGTGCCTCCGAATCGAAGATCAGCCGCATGGAGTTGGGACGGGTGAGCTTCAAGACGCGCGACGTCGAGGACCTGTTGACGTTGTACGGCATCAACGACGAGGCGGAGCGCACCTCGCTGGTCTCCCTCGCCAAGGAGGCCAATGTCGCCGGCTGGTGGCACAGCTACTCCGACGTCCTGCCCAGCTGGTTCCCCACCTACGTCGGCCTCGAAGGCGCGGCCCATCTGATCCGCTCGTACGAAGTGCAGTTCGTGCACGGCCTGTTGCAGACCGAGGCGTACGCGCACGCCGTCGTCGAACGCGGGATGAAGGGTGCGAGCGCCGCCGACATCGACCGGCGCGTCGCGCTGCGCCTGGAGCGCCAGAAGTACCTCGTCTCCGAGAAGGCCCCGGAGTTCCACATCGTCCTCGACGAGGCCGCGCTGCGCCGCCCGTACGGCGACCGCGAGGTGATGCGCGGACAGCTCCAGCATCTGATCGACATCTCGGAGCGCCCCAACGTACGACTTCAGGTCATGCCGTTCAGCTTCGGCGGGCACTCCGGCGAGAGCGGTTCCTTCACCATCCTGAGCTTCCCGGAGTCCGACCTGTCGGACGTCGTCTATCTGGAACAGCTCACCAGCGCGCTCTATTTGGACAAGCGCGAGGACGTCACCCAGTACGAGAGCGCGCTCAAGCAGCTGCAACAGGACAGCCCCGGCCCGTCGGAGAGCCGCGATCTGCTCCGGGGGCTGCTCCAGCTCTCCTGAGAATCCGCTGAGACTCCGCGACGAGTCTTCCCGGACTCCGCAGAGGTGTTCTCCAACTCCCTTGAAACACAAGTACGATGACGCGTGATCAGACCGTGATCGGATGTCTGCTTCGGCAGCGCAGGGATTGAGGGATTGAGGGATCACATGTCGTCCTACTTCACCGACCTGGCCCAGCAGTACATCGATGGCGAGTGGCGTCCAGGCACCGGATCCTGGGACATCATCGACTTCAACCCGTACGACGGCGAGAAGCTGGCGTCGATCACCATAGCCACGACGGACGAGGTCGATCAGGCGTACCGCGCGGCCGAGCGCGCCCAGAAGGCATGGGGCGCGACCAACGCGTACGCCCGTCGCGCGGTCTTCGAGAAGGCCCTGCGCATCATCGAGGAGCGCGAGGCCGAGATATCCGAGGTGATCATCGCCGAGCTCGGCGGCACCCACCTCAAGGCGGGCTTCGAGCTGCACCTCGCCAAGGAGTTCCTGCGCGAGTCGATCCAGCTGGCGCTGCGCCCCGAAGGCAAGATCATCCCCTCGCCGATCGACGGCAAGGAGAACCGCGTCTACCGCGTCCCGGTGGGCGTCGTCGGCGTCATCAGCCCGTTCAACTTCCCCTTCCTCCTCTCGCTGAAGTCGGTCGCCCCGGCGCTGGCGCTCGGCAACGGCGTGGTCCTCAAGCCGCACCAGAACACCCCGATCGTCGGCGGCTCCCTGGTCGCGAAGATCTTCGAGGACGCGGGCCTGCCCGGCGGTCTCCTCAACGTCGTCATCACCGACATCGCCGAGATCGGCGACGCCTTCATCGAGCACCCGGTCCCGAAGGTCATCTCCTTCACCGGCTCGGACAAGGTCGGCCGTCATGTGGCCACCGTCTGCGCCTCGCACTTCAAGAGCGCGATCCTCGAACTGGGCGGCAACAGCGCGCTGGTGGTCCTGGACGACGCGGACATCGACTACGCGGTCGACGCGGCGGTCTTCAGCCGGTACGTCCACCAGGGCCAGGTCTGCATGGCCGCGAACCGCGTCCTCGTGGACCGCGCGATCGAGGCCGAGTTCACCGAGAAGTTCGTCGCCAAGGTCAAAACCCTGAAGGTCGGCGACCCGGCCGACCCCCAGACGATCATCGGCCCGGTCATCAACTCCTCGCAGGCGGACGCGATTTCGGGCACCGTCGACCAGGCGATCGCGGAGGGCGCCACCGCCCTCGTACACGGCACGACGACCGACAACCTCGTCGAGCCCTCCGTCCTGACGGGCGTCCCCGCCGGCTCGGCCCTCCTCCAGCAGGAGATCTTCGGCCCGGTCGTCTTCCTCGTCCCCTTCGACGGCGAGGAGGAGGCGGTCCGCCTCGTCAACGACACCCCGTACGGCCTCTCCGGCGCCGTCCACACCGGCGACATCGAGCGCGGCGTGAACTTCGCCAAGCAGATCGACACCGGCATGTTCCACGTCAACGACGGCACCGTGCACGACGAGCCGCTCGTCCCCTTCGGCGGCGAGAAGCACTCCGGCATCGGCCGCCTGAACGGCGAGACGACCGTCGACGCGTTCACCACCCTGAAGTGGATCTCGGTGCAGCACGGGCGGAGCTTCTTCCCGTTCTGAGCCCCGGTTGAGTGACAGGTGAAATCGCCGGGCCCTTGCGGACAGAAGCTGACCGCAAGGGCCCGTAGCTTCGTCGGTGTCGGGCAGAAGGTGCCCGGCAGGCGGACCCGACGAAAGGCGGCCGGTCATGGTGACTCACGTTGCGGCGGAGGCTCACGGCGACGAGCGGGGAGCACTGCTCTCGTTCCTGGAGGCGGAGCGGGGCGGTATCCGCCGGGCGCTGCTCGGGCTTACCGAGGAGCAGGCGGCAGCGCGCCCCAGTGCGAGCGAGCTGTCGCTGTCCGGGCTGCTCAAGCATGTCGCCGAGACCGAGCAGGGCTGGATCGCCCGCGCCAAGGGCGAGTCGCCGGCCGTCAAGCGGGACGAGTCGAACTGGCACGAGTGTTTCGTCCTCGCCGACGGCGAGACGGTCGAGTCGCAGCTCGCGTACTGGGAGAAGGTCGCCGCCGAGACGGAGGCCTTCATCCGCTCGGCGCCCAGCCTCGACGAGAGCTTCGCGCTCCCGAACGACCCCTGGTTCCCGCCGGAGGGCCGGGTCTCGATCCGCTGGGTGGCGCTCCACCTGATCCGCGAGACGGCGCGGCACGCGGGCCACGCCGACATCATCCGCGAGTCCCTGGACGGCGCGACCGCCTTCGAGCTGGTGGCCAAGGAGCAGGGCGAGCAGGGCACGTCCTGGTCCTGACCCCGGGCGCCCTAACCTGGGGCCCATGTCAGCGATCCGTCTCCTCGTGCTCGGCGCCGTCCGCCAGCACGGGCGGGCCCACGGCTACCAGGTGCGCAACGACCTGGAGTACTGGGGCGCGCACGAGTGGTCCAGCGCCAAGCCCGGCTCGATCTATCACGCGCTCAAGCAGATGGCGAAGCAAGGGCTGTTGCTCGCCCACGAGATCGCGCCGTCCACGGCCGGCGGACCGCCCCGTACCGAGTACGAGGTCACGGACCAGGGCACCGAGGAGTACTTCTCGCTGCTGCGCGCCGCGCTGACCTCGTACGACCAGAAGACGGACGTCAAGTCGGCGGCGATCGGCTTCATCGTCGACCTGCCGAGGGCCGAGGCGGTGGCCCTGCTGAAGGAGCGGACCCGCCGCATCGAGGAGTGGCGGGCCGCCGTCACCGAGCACTACGTGCCCGAGGACGGCCCAGGGCAGCTCGGCCACATCGGCGAGATCATGAACCTCTGGATCCACACGGCCGACGCCGAGGCCGAGTGGACCCTGGGCCTGATCGCGCGGATCGAGGGCGGGGCGTACACGTTCGCGGGGGAGGGCGAGCCGTTCGTGGGCGTGCTCGGGGACGGCGAGGAGAACCCGTACGCGACGGGGACGCCGCACCCCGGGGACGCGCGCTGAGGTTCTGGAGGGCGTCAGGCGGTTCCAGCGGGTTCTACTGGACGTTGACGAAGTCGCCGCTCGAGTTCTTGGCGCTGGTGGCCGTGGTGCCCGCGTACGCGAACCGGTAGAAACCGTCGGTCGTCGCGGTGGTGGTGGTCTTCAGGGCTCCGCCGGTGGTGCTGGTGACGGTCTTGAGGGTGGTGTACGTGTCGCTGTCCGCCTTGCGGAACTGGAGTTTGACCGACCGTCCGCTCAGGCCCGCGTACTTGTTGGTCTCCCAGTCGGCGCGGGTGAGGGCGCCCTTGACCGTGATGGTCCTGCCCTTCGTCACCGGCTCGGGGGAGGCGTCGGAGGTCAGGGTGGTGTTGCGCTTGATCTTCACGCTGCCGGCGAAGCCGTCGTTGGTGCTGCCGCTCGGGCGGCCGTAGGCGATGGCGTACGCGTGCCACGTGCCGGCGTAGGCGTTGTCCTTCAGGTCGGTCGTCACGTCCACCGTGAAGTGGACCGTGCACGTCGAGGTCTGGGCGTCGGCCGCCACGCAGGAACCCGAGCCCTCCTCGGCGGGCAGGAGCGTGCCGTCCCGGCCGGCCTCGTCGAAGGTGGTTCCGTGCCACAGGGCGACCCAGCCGCCGGTGATGCCGTCCGGGTCGGTCGCGGTCACCGTGGCGGTGAAGGTCTTCTTGGTGGTGATGCCGAAGACGAGGTCCTTGCCGCCGTTGACGACGACCTTCGTGATCGTCGTGTCGTCGCTGTCCATCGGCCGCGCGTCCGCCTGTGCGGCGGCCGGAAGGGTCAGGGCCGAGAGAACCAGGGCGCCGGGCAGAGCGGCGACAGTGGCGCGTATGCGCATGTGCATCCCCACAGTGAAGGAGTAAGGCCCGCGCGGGATTCCTCCCGGCAAGGGCCATGGGCGCACGCATCGTACAGATCTTTCCCGGCCACAACGACAGCTTCGACCCACTCCTGATTCCCCGCGGAACACGGGCATCATCAGCTACGGCCAACAGGCTCGGACCGGACTCGGGAATGAGGAGCGCCGCAATGCCCACACCCCCGCGACTTCTGACGATCAGCCGGTCGGACGCGCGAAAGCTGGCCCTCTCGCGGCAGCACCTGTCCGCCGCCCGCCCCCCGGCGGACGCGACCGGCCTGCGCACCGTCCTGAGGTCGCTGCGCTATCTCCAGCTGGACCCCGTCAGCGTCGTGGCCCCGAGCCATGAACTGGTCCTCTGGAGCCGCCTCGGCCCCCGGGCCGGCGACCGACTCCCCACCCTCTGGTGGCAGGAGCGGTGGCTGTTCGAGTACTGGGCGCACGCGGCGGCCCTCGTCCTCACCGAGGACTACCCCGTCCACCGGGTGTCGATGGACGGCTATCCCCCCAAGAACCTGTCGTTCACCAGCACCTGGATGGCGGCCAACGACCAACTGAGCGAGCACATACTGCGGCGCCTCGCCGAAGGCACCCCCCTGCCCACCGATGCCTTCGAGGACCGCTCGGTGATGGACTGGCCCTCCTCCGGCTGGACCGCGGGCCGCAACGTCGAGCGGATGCTGACCTTCCTCTGGCTCCAGGGCAGGATCATGGTGGCGGGCCGCGCGGCGGGACAGCGGCTCTGGGGCCTGCCTGACGCCTGTCTCCCGGCCGACGCCGACCGGGTGGCGGTGCCGCCCCGGGAGATGGTCACCACGGCCACGGAGCACACCCTGCGCGCCCTCGGCGTCGCCCGCCCCCTGGACATCAAGCAGTACTTCGTGCGCGGCAAGTACGACGGCCTGCCCGAGGTGCTGCGCACCCTCACCGGCGAGGGCCGCGTCGTCCCGGTGCAGGTCGAGGACGCGCCCACCGCCTCCGAGACCTGGTACGTGCACACCGACGCCCTCGCCGAACTGGAGGCGATCCGGGCCGGCGACTGGCAGGGCCGCACCGCGCTGCTCTCGCCCTTCGACAACCTCATCAACGACCGCCGCCTCACCGAACGCCTGTGGGGCTTCGCCTTCCGCAACGAGATGTACGTCCCGAAGGCCAAACGCGAGTACGGCTACTACCTCCTTCCCATCCTGCACGGCGACCGCCTCGTCGGCCGGACCTCGCCGCGCTTCGACAAGAGCCGGGGAGTCCTGCTGGTCGAGGGCCTCTATCTGGAGCCCGACACGAAGCCGACGGCCGCGCTGTGCCGGGCGGTCACCGCTCAACTCGCCGACCTGGCCGCCCTCGTGGGCGCGATCGGCATCGAGTACGGCGACAAGGTGCCCGACCGCTGGCGCCCGCTCCTTCGTTGACGCTCTCCGCCGAAGCCCTCCGGTGGGCTCTGTGGGCTCTATGGGCTCTAGTGGTGAAAGCTGGTCGCCCCGCTCTTGTCAGGCGTCAACGGGCCCGACTGCCGCCGCAGTTCGGGCAGTAGACTGCGCAGGTCCTCCATGAAGAGGTCGGAGAGGTCGGTCGAGAAGCCGTTACGGCAGACCACGCGCAGGACGGACAGGTCCTCGCGGTTCTCCGGGAAGGTGTACGCGGGCAGCAGCCAGCCACGCTCACGCATGCGCCGGGACACGTCGAAGACGTCGTACGCGGTCACTTCGGGCGCCGTCGTGAAGGCGAAGACGGGCAGTTCGTCGCCCCGGGTGAGGAGGGTGAAGTCGCCCAGCGCCTCGATGCGGTCGGCGAGCCCGCGGGCCACGTCGCGGGTGGTCTGCTGCACCGCCCGGTAGCCCTCACGGCCCAGGCGCAGGAACGTGTAGTACTGCGCCACGACCTGCGCGCCCGGCCGGGAGAAGTTGAGCGCGAAGGTCGGCATGTCGCCGCCCAAGTAGTTGACCCGGAAGACGAGTTCCTCGGGCAGCTCGACCTCGGACCGCCACAGCGCCCAGCCGACACCCGGGTACACCAGGCCGAACTTGTGTCCCGAGGTGTTGATCGACGACACCCTCGGCAGCCGGAAGTCCCAGACCAGGTCTTCGTCGAGGAAGGGCGCGATCATCGCCCCGGAGGCGCCGTCGACATGGACGGGGATGTCCAGGCCCGTACGCTCCTGGAGCTCGTCGAGGGCCGCGCACAGCTCGGCGATCGGCTCGTACGACCCGTCGAAGGTGGACCCGAGGATGCCGACGACCCCGATGGTGTTCTCGTCGCACAGCGCGGCCGCCGCCTTCGGGTCGAGGTGGAAACGGTCGCCCTCCATGGGGACCAGACGTGGCTCGACCTCCCAGAAGTTGCAGAACTTGTCCCAGCAGACCTGGACGTTGACCCCCATCACGAGGTTCGGCCGGGCTCCGGGGTAGCGGTCGGCGTTCCGCTGGGTCCAGCGGCGCTTGAGGGCCATTCCGGCGAGCATGCACGCCTCGCTCGACCCGGTCGTCGAACAGCCCACCGTGGCCGCCGGATCCGGCGCGTTCCACAGATCGGCGAGCATCGCTACGCAGCGCCGCTCCAGCTCGGCCGTGCGCGGGTACTCGTCCTTGTCGATCATGTTCTTGTCCCGGCACTCCGCCATCAGCACCCCGGCCTGCGGCTCCATCCAGGTGGTGACGAAGGTGGCGAGGTTCAGCCGCGAGTTGCCGTCCAGCATGAGCTCGTCGTGGACGATCTGGTACGCGGTCATGGGCGCCAGCGGGCCCTCGGGGAGCCGGTGCTTGGGCGGGGCATCGATCATTCCGCTGACCGGATTCGTCTCCCCGTAGAACGGGTTGACGGACATCGGGCGCTCGTCGGGCTTCTCGTGTCCTTTGTGCAGTGGCATGTTGCCTCCAGACGGTCTTGCGCTGCGATCAGCGGATCGAGGTTCCGTCGTCGTGAAGCTGCATCTGCGGTCGTCCGGTCACCAGCAGCCAGGCCGGCAGGGACGCGATGCACAACAGGGCGATGATCAAGGGGGAGGCCACGAGGGCCGCGGCCGTGAACAGGCTCACCCAGCCCTGCCGGGTGATGGCAAGGAGCATGCCCAGCACTCCCATGGACACGCCGAGCGCGGAAGGGACCGAAGGCACGAGCGCATGGGCGCACAGGCCGAAGGCGGTGCCGACGAAGACGGAGGGGAAGATACGGCCGCCCCGGAATCCGCAGGACGCCGCGACGAGCAGGGCGGCCAGTTTCACCCCGGACATCAGCGCGAACTGACCCGCGGACCAGCCGTCCGGGTTCTTGGCCAGCTCGTCGATCTCGGACAGGCCCTTGAAGAGCGTCAGATGCCCGCCCAGGCACCCCAGGAGGCCCAGGACGATTCCGCCGACCGGGAGCGCCACCATGGGGTGCCCGAGGCGCGAGAAGGCGCTGTGGACATAGGGGAAGGCGTAGACCGCGAGCATGCCGAACACCGCGGCCGCGGACGCGATCACGAGCGCGGCCAGCAGGTCGCCCCAGCCGGGCGGGCCGAGCGGGGGCAGATGGAGGTCGAACGACGGATGGTTCACCAGACTGGTGGTCATCGCGCCCACCGCGGCCGCCGCCAGCGGCGCGAAGAGGTTGTCCCACAGGCGACCCTTCATCTTCTGCCCGGCCAACGCCTCCGAGATGACCAGTGCCGCCGCGACCGGTGTACCGAACAGCGCACCGATCGTCGCCGCCTCGGCCAGCGTCACCCACAGGGCGCCGGGCAGTACGGGCAGAAACCTGCGGCCCAGCCAGAACGCGAGCGCCACGTTGACGGCGATGATCGGGTTCTCGGGGCCCAGGCTCGGACCGCCCGCCAGCATCAGCGCCGTCGCCACCAGCAGACCCGGCAGCACCACGAGCGGCATGGGGGACGCGTTGAGCCCCAGGGTGGCGGGGTCGGGGCCCGCGTGCCCCGGCGCCTTCCACACCACGAGTCCGACAGCCACACCCGTCGCGGTGAGCATGACGATCATCCAGAGCGAGGAGTACCCGCCGATGCCCAGAGCGTCCGGCAGGGTGGTCCACAGCACGTCCTGGAGCTTCTCGGCGAGCTTGCTGACGCCCACATAGAGCAGACTCGCGCCCGCGCCCACGACGACAGCCGGCAGGAGCAGCGCCAGCAGCGTCCGGGCGGGCGCCGCCGGAGCGGGTGCCGGTGGGGCCGCGTCGTGGGTCACGCGCCCACACTAAGCGGACAAAAGGGACATGACATCCCGGGATTCTCTGCGGCCCACCGGGGGTTCGCTCCGACCCCGGGGGCATCGGGCTTGCACCTCACGTCACGTGAGGGCTCATCGTGAAGCGCGTACCGAGAAGGGAGCGGAAGTGAGTTACTCAGTGGGTCAGGTCGCCGGTTTCGCCGGGGTCACGGTGCGCACGCTGCACCACTACGACGAGATCGGCCTGCTCGCGCCCGGCGAGCGCAGCCACGCGGGCCACCGGCGCTACGGCGACGCGGACCTCGACCGGCTGCAGCAGATCCTGTTCTACCGGGAGCTCGGCTTCCCGCTCGACGAGGTCGCCGCCCTGCTCGACGACCCGGAAGCGGACCCGCGCGCGCACCTGCGCCGGCAGCACGAGCTGCTGACCGCCCGGATCGAGAAGCTGCAGAGGATGGCCGCGGCCGTGGAGCACGCCATGGAGGCACGGAAGATGGGCATCAACCTCACGCCCGAGGAGAAGTTCGAGGTCTTCGGGGACGACGATCCGGAGAAGTACAACGAGGAGGCCGAGCAGCGCTGGGGCGGCACCTGGACGTACGAGCAGTCGCAGAAGCGGGTCGCCCGCTACACCAAGGATGACTGGCTGCGCATCAAGGAGGAGACCACCGCCTGGAGCGAGCGGTACGGCGCACTCGTGGCGCAGGGCGTACCGGCCGTCGACGAACGGGCGATGGACCTCGCGGAGCAGCACCGCCGGCACATCACCAAGTGGTTCTTCGACTGCCCGTACAAGATCCACGAGGGGCTCGGCGAGATGTACGTGTCCGACGAGCGTTTCAGGGCGTTCTACGAGGCCATCGGGCCGGGCGTCGCCGAGCACCTGAGGGACGCGATCACGGCGAACGCCGAGCGGCACTCCCAGGGGGCCTGACGGCGGCATGCGGCATGAGAGCTGCCGGTAAGGGGCGCCCGCTCTTGCGGGTGCCCCTTACGCGGGTGGCTATTCCTTCACCAGGACGACCGCCGTCCCGTACGCGCACACCTCCGTGCCCACGTCCGCCGCCTCCGTCACGTCGAAGCGGAACATCAGCACACCGTTCGCGCCACGCGTGCGTGCCTGCTCGATCAGCCGCTCCATGGCCTGGTTGCGGGTCTCCACGAGCGTCTTGGTGAGCCCCTTGAGCTCACCGCCGATCATCGACTTCAGACCGGCGCCGATCTGGCTGCCCAGATGCCGGGAGCGCACGGTGAGGCCGAAGACCTCGCCGATGACCTGCTGGACGCGGTAACCGGGTGCGTCGTTCGTCGTCACGACCAGTACGTCCGACTGGGGACCCTGGCCGCCTCCGTATTCCTCGATGCCCATGGCTCACAGCTTTGTGCCAGGGGGCGCACAGTGCATCCTGGAGACACCGGTGGAACCTGGCGAGGACACATTGCGTTGATAGCTTTGGTCGGCCGTACCAGGAGTGCCGTACCTTCCTTCACCCCTCAGGAGCCCGGAACCGTGACGACGCTTGCCCTTGGTCCAAGCTGGCTGGATCCGAACACGCTCCTGGACAGCTACGGCATCTGGGGCCTGCTGCTCGTCGTCTTCGCCGAGTCCGGCCTGCTCATCGGCTTCTTCCTGCCGGGCGACTCGCTGCTGTTCACCTGCGGCCTGCTGATCACCGCGGGCACGATGGACTTCCCCCTGTGGGCGGCCGTCCTGCTGATCTGTCTCGCCGCGATCCTCGGCGACCAGGCGGGCTATCTCTTCGGCAAGAAGGTCGGCCCCTCGCTCTTCACCCGCCCGAACTCCCGCCTCTTCAAGCAGGAGAACGTGGTCAAGGCCCACGAGTTCTTCGAGAAGTACGGGCCCAAGTCCCTGGTCCTGGCCCGCTTCGTGCCCATCGTGCGCACGTTCACGCCGATCATCGCGGGCGTCAGCGGTATGAAGTACCGCTCGTTCATCACCTTCAACATCATCGGTGGCGTCCTGTGGGGCGCGGGCGTCACGCTGCTCGGCTCCTGGCTCGGCAACATCGACTTCGTCCACAAGAACATCGAGGCGATCCTGATCCTGATCGTCCTCGTCTCGGTGGTCCCCATCGCCATCGAGTTCCTGCGCGCCCGCTCCAAGGCCAAGAAGAACCCGCCACAGGCGACCCCGGCACAGGCACCGGCTCAACAGCATCCGCAGCCCCCGGCCATGGACGACGCGACGACCCAGCTGCGCCGCGTACCGCCGGCCCACCAGGACCAGAACCAGCAGCAGTACGGCTACGACCAGAACCAGGGCTACCCGCAGCAGCCGTACCAGCAGCAGTACCAGGACCCGTACCAGCAGCAGTACGGCTACGACCAGGGCCAGACCTACCCGCCCGAGCAGTACCCCCAGGGCTACCAGCAGCAGCCGTACGCCTCGGACCAGGCCTACTACGACGAGGGCTACCCACAGAACCGAGGCTGAGCAAGAGCGCCCCGTAGGGGCGCGGGGAACGGCGCGACCAGCCACAAACAACCCGCAGTCGCCGTCAGACGGAAGGGACCGAGCTCCTAGGCGCTCAATACCCCCGAGTCCGCTTCGCAGCCCGCCGCCCCCCGGCGGAGCCGCCCGGCACCCGCAGGAACAGCCGCGAGATCTCCGACCCCAGGTTCACCCCGATGGCGATGGCCATGGCGAGCGCGGCAGCCTTGGTGAGCGACACGAACCCCTTGTCCACCTCGTTCTGCGCGATCGACAACAGCCCGAAATAGGTCGCCGACCCTGGCAACAGGGGCCCGATCGCCGCGGTGGTGTACGGCAGCGCCGAAGCGAACCGGTACCGCGACAGCAACTGCCCGAACAGCCCCACCAGCCCCGCCGCGACGGCGGTCGAGGCGACGGGCGAGATCCCGCCCGCGTAGTGCATCGCCCCGTACACCGACCAGGCCACGCCCCCGTTGAGGGTCACCGCGAGCACGGTGGACCGTTCCTGCTGGAGCAGGATCGCGAAGGTGAGCGACAGCAGCATGGACGCGGCGATCTGGAGCAGGGGCCGCTCGGAAATGTGCAGCGCCGCGTCGGGGTTGAGCTGGGCGCCCAGCTTCACGCCGAAATAGAGCACCAGAAGGACACCGGCAACGATGCCGACAAAGAAGTACATGACTTCGAGCAGGCGCGCGGCCGCGGTGATGTAGAAGCCGGTCAGCCCGTCCTGCACGCCCGCGACGAGCGCCCGCCCGGGCAGCAGCGCGAACAGCCCACCGGTGATCACCGCGGACGCGTTCACATCGACGTGCGCCACCGTGAGCGCGACGCCGATCGCGGCCGGCGGCATCGCGGCCACCGTGAACTGGTAGAACTCCGGCAGTCCGCGCCCCGCGCACAGCCACGCGAGCCGGTCGCCCAGCATCGCGCCGAGCGCCGCGGCGACGAACACGAGCGCGTCACCGCCGACTAGGACCGAGGCCGCGCCCGCGAGGAGTCCAGCGGCGGCGGTCAGCCCCCAGCCGGGGTACGGGTGCCGGTTGCGCCGGATCTCCGCGAGCCGCCGGTAGGCGTCCTCCGGGGAGTTCGCGGTCTCCGGGTCGCTGAGGTCGGCGACGAGCCGGTAGACGGCCCCGAGGCGCGTGTAGTCGGTGCCGCGGCGGCGCACCGTCCGGGACGCCGTGACGGGGTCGTCCATCAGTGACGGCTGGTGGGAGATCGACAGCTGGGTGAAGGTGACCGTCGGCTCGCAGCGGTCCAGTCCGTAGGAGCGGCAGACGGCGAACATCGCCGCCTCCACGTCCTCGGCGCCCTCACCGCCCGCGAGCAGCAGTTCGCCGATACGCAGCGTCAGGTCGAGCACGCGCGGGACGGCGGGACCCGACTCGTCCTCCTTGTGCACGGGTTCGGGCGCGGGCCGCTCGGCCACCGGCATGCGCAGCATCGTGCGCATGCGGTCCTGCCAGGGCGCGTCCTTGTACAGGCTGACCGCGGGTATGCCGGCCGCCGGCGTGAAGGCGGGCGGGGCGTCCTGGGCGCTGTACGTGCGCGGGGTGCTGAACGCCGAACCCTCCGCCTCGGCGGGCGGCGGCACGTCCAGTCCCGCGGGGAGCGCGAACTCGGACGTGGTCTGCGACTCGTCCTCGACCGCGGGTTCCATGCCGTCCGGCGGCACGAAGGCGCTCCTCGCCTCGTCCGACTGCGGCTTGCGGTCCTCCGCCTCCGTCACCCATCGCTCCCGACTACGCACTCCAGTACGCCTCAGTATGCGCACTGGCAAACGAACGGGCCGCGCCACCCCGTAAGGGATGACGCGGCCCGCGCGGCACACAAGGGGTCAGTGACCGCCCTGGTCCTTGAGACGCTTGTAGGAACGCTCGATCTCGGCCTCGGCCTCGGCGCGGCCCACCCAGTTGGCGCCCTCGACGGACTTGCCGGGCTCCAGGTCCTTGTAGACCTCGAAGAAGTGCTGGATCTCCAGGCGGTCGAACTCCGACACGTGGTGGATGTCGCGCAGGTGCTCCACACGCGGGTCGTGCGCCGGGACGCACAGCAGCTTGTCGTCGCCGCCGGCCTCGTCCGTCATACGGAACATGCCGATCGCGCGGCACTGGATGAGACAGCCGGGGAAGGTCGGCTCGTCCAGAATGACCAGGGCGTCCAGCGGGTCGCCGTCCTCGCCGAGGGTGTTCTCGACGAAGCCGTAGTCGGCCGGGTAGCTGGTCGAGGTGAAGAGTCGACGGTCCAGGCGGATCCGACCGGTCTCGTGGTCCACCTCGTACTTGTTCCGCGAACCCTTCGGAATCTCGATCGTGACGTCGAACTCCACCGGTGGCTCCTCCATGATCAGCACATAGTTCTGGTGGTTAAGTGTCCCTCACGCAGGTGTGTGATCGCGAAAGGGGCTGGTGGTCGTGCCAGAGCTGAGGGCTTGGCGGGCCGCGAGACCGCATGTGGTGCGGGTCGCGCGGACGGTGAAACCGCACGTGGCGCGGGTCACCCAAGCCGTGCGGCCGCGTCCCGTGAAGTTCACGACCCCGCAGCTCACAGCCGTCGCCGCCACCGTGGGCCTGGCACTCGCGGCCGGGGCGGTGGCCGCGGCCGGTCCCTGGGACTCCACCGGTCAGCGTACGGCCGAGCGCGACTGGGCCGCATCGCGGGAGGGCGAGGGTGTCGCAGATCACGGCCATACGTCCGCTACGTCCCGGAAGTCGCCCCAGCCCGCGCCCAGCGCCGCCTCCGTACTGGCCGGACTCGGCGGTTCCGCGAGCACGGTGCCCGCGCCCGCCGAGAAAGCCCTCGCGGACGTCCTCGACCCGCTCCTGGACAACGCCGTCCTGGGCGCGACGCGCACCGCCGTCGTCGTCGACGTCGCGACCGGCAAGCGGCTGTACGGCAAGAACGCCGACGACGTCCAGATCCCGGCCTCCACCACGAAGATCGCCACCGCCGTCGCCGCGCTGACGGCGCCGGGCCCCGACCACCGCCTCCAGACGCGTACGGTCCTGGAGCCCGACACCAAGGAAGTCGTCCTCGTCGGCGGCGGCGACCCGACGCTGACCGCCCGCAAGGACGCGGAGGGCTGGGCGAGCCTGCGCACCCTCGCCGACGAGACGGCCACCGCCCTGAAGGCCCGTCATCTGGACCAGGTGACACTCTCGTACGACACCTCGCTGTACGCCGGTCCCGCACTGCACCCCATCGGCGTCAACGAGAACATCGCGCAGGTCACCGCCCTGATGGTC
This sequence comes from Streptomyces sp. NBC_00775, assembly GCF_036347135.1. Classification (NCBI taxonomy): domain Bacteria; kingdom Bacillati; phylum Actinomycetota; class Actinomycetes; order Kitasatosporales; family Streptomycetaceae; genus Streptomyces; species Streptomyces sp. NBC_00775. The sequence goes on along the minus strand of NZ_CP108938.1, from coordinate 4,676,629 downwards.
GACGAGGCCCGGCTGAACGACTCGACCAGCGGAACGGCCGGGCGCGCCCTGGACCCGGCGGCGGACGCCGCCCGGAAGTTCGCCGACCTGCTGCACGACAAGGGCATCAAGACGACGTCCCCCGGCCCCTCGAAGGCGACGAGCCGTTCGCAGGCCCTCGCCTCGGTCTCCTCGCCGCCGCTGTCCGCCCTGGTCGAGCGGATGCTGACCAACAGCGACAACGACATCGCGGAGGCCCTGGCCCGCCAGGTCGCCCTCGCCTCGGACGAGCAGCCCAGCTTCGAGGGCGACGCGAAGGCGATCCTCGCGCAGCTGAAGAAGCTCGGACTCCCGCTGTCCGGCGCCGACTTCGCGGACGGCAGCGGCCTGAACCGCGCCGACCGGCTCTCGGCCGACCTGCTCACCGCGCTGCTGGCCAAGGCCGGCGACCCGGCCCACCCCGAACTCCGTACGGTCCTGACCGGCCTGCCCATCGCGGGCTTCACCGGCACCCTCAGCGCCCGCTACACCGACGACCCCACCGCCACCGGCGTCGTCCGCGCCAAGACCGGCACCCTGACCGGCGTGAACACCCTCGCCGGCACCGTCGTGGACACCGACGGCCGCCTCCTCGCCTTCGCCTTCCTCACCTCGGACGAGGCCCACCCGCCCAACGCGCTGGAGGCCCGGGCGGCCCTGGACCACACGGCAACGGCACTGGCGGCGTGCGGCTGCCGATAGGCAACCACCTGCCGCACCGCTGTGGGCACCCACGCGGCCAAGGTCCGGCCCCACCCGACCCGGACGGCACCACAGGCACCGCCGGCCCCACACCAGCGGGCGACCCGGACCTCGTACCCCTAACCGCAGCCGGACACGCTCACGTACGGTTGACGCATGACGAGCATCGGTGGTGCTGCATCTACTGGGATGGTCGACTGGAATCTCGCGGTGGCGACCGCGACCCGACTTGTGCGGCCGGGCCCCGAGGTGAGCCGTGACGAGGCCAGGTCCGTCGTCGCGGAACTGCGGCGGCACGCGAAGGCCTCGGAGGAGCACGTCCGGGGCTTTACTCGTATGGGCGACGACATCGTGCGCGACACCCCCGTACTCGTCGTCGACCGGCCAGGGTGGGTACGGGCCAACGTCGCCGGGTTCCGGGAGATCCTCAAGCCCCTCCTGGACAAGATGCAGGAGCGGCGCGGGAGTACCCCGGGTGGAGCCGTCCTGGGCGCCGTCGGCGGCAAGGTCACCGGCGTGGAGCTGGGCATGCTGCTGTCGTTCCTGTCGTCCAGGGTCCTCGGGCAGTACGAGACCTTCGCCCCCGCCGGCCGCGACCTGCCCGCAGGTGGCGCCTCTGATTCGCCGAGTGGCGGAGGCAGGCTCCTGCTGGTCGCGCCGAACATCGTGCACGTGGAGCGCGAACTCGACGTACAGCCCCACGACTTCCGCCTGTGGGTGTGTCTGCACGAGGAGACCCACCGCACCCAGTTCACGGCCGTGCCCTGGCTGCGCGACCACCTGGAGGGCGAAATCCAGTCTTTCTTGGGGGAGACCGAGGTCGACCCCATGACCGTTCTGGAGCGCATCAGGGAGGCCGCCCAGTCGCTCGCGGGCGGGCGCCCGGACACAGAGGAGGACGACGGCGGCCGTTCCCTCGTGGAAATCGTGCAGACGCCCGCCCAGCGCGAGATCCTCGGCCGGCTGACCGCTGTGATGTCCCTCCTGGAGGGGCACGCGGACTTCGTCATGGACGGAGTGGGCCCCGCCGTGGTCCCGTCCGTGGGCGAGATCCGCGAGAAATTCCAGCAACGCCGCGCCAAGGGGGCCTCCCGCCTCGACCTGGCGCTGCGCAAGCTACTCGGTTTGGACGCCAAACTGAAGCAGTACAGGGACGGCGAGAAGTTCGTGCGGGCGGTCGTCGACCAGGTCGGCATGGACGGGTTCAACCGTGTGTGGACCTCTCCGAACACGCTCCCGACCAAGACGGAGATCGCCAAACCGGCGGACTGGGTCGCGCGGGTGCACCGCAAGGCAGAGTCGTGAACCCTACGGGAAGGTCGTGAAACGAATCCGGCCGACGGCAGGCAAACGCCCCTCCAATCACCCGTCCGAGGGACCGTGGGGCATGGGTAGGCGTGCAATGCTCGGGGAACGGCCCGGTTCTGTCACCATCTACACACTCTGAGTGACCGACCATCCCGGGCTCACCCCCCGAAAACTTCATGAAGGGAACCGGACATGGGTCCCCATCCTGCGGTCGCGGCGATACGCCTGGCGGTTCGCCGCGTACTCCACGACATCCTCACCGAGCACACGCCCGTCCCCGACACCCGGCGCGCGCCCGGCATCGGTGCCGCGCGCCCGTACGCCCCCGACGCGGAGCGCGTGCCCGCACCCGGTACGCGTCGCACACCGACACCCACCCCCGCCCAGCCCCCGCACGGGCAACGGCCGACGCCGCTCGTGCTCGTCGCATGCTCCGGCGGCGCCGACTCCGTGGCGCTCGCCTCCGCCCTCGCCTTCGAAGCCCCCAAACTCGGCATCCGCGCCGGTGGCATCACCGTCGACCACGGTCTGCAGCCCGGCTCCGACCTGCGCGCCGACGAAGTCGTGCTGCGCCTCACCGAGCTGGGGCTGACCCCGGCCGAGTCCATCGCCGTCACCGTCGGCCGCGACGGCGGGCCCGAGGCCGCCGCCCGCGACGCCCGGTACGCCGCCCTGGACGCCGCCGCCGATCGCCTCGGCGCCACCGCGATCCTGCTGGGCCACACCCGCGACGACCAAGCCGAAACCGTCCTGCTGGGCCTCGCCCGCGGCTCCGGCATCCGCTCCCTGTCCGGAATGGCCGCGGTCTCGGGGGCCGACGGCCGTTACCGCCGCCCGTTCCTGCACCTGGACCGGCAGATCGCCCGCAAGGCCTGCATGGCCCAGTCGCTGCCCGTCTGGGACGACCCGCACAACGCCGACCCGGCCTACACCCGCTCCCGGCTGCGCCACGAGGGCCTGCCCGCCCTGGAGAAGGCGCTCGGCAAGGGTGTCGTCGAGGCACTCGCCCGTACGGCCCAGCTGTCCCGTGACGACGCCGACGCCCTCGACGCCTGGGCCAGCCAGGCCGAGGCCTCCGTACGCGACGCGGCCGGCCTCCTGGAATGCGCCAAGCTCTACGCCCTGCCGCCCGCCGTACGCCGCCGCATCCTGCGCCGCGCCGCCATCGAGGCGGGCGCCCCGGCCGGTTCGCTGTTCGCCCGCCACATCGAAGAAGTCGACCGGCTGATCACCGGATGGCGCGGCCAGGGGGCCATCAATCTCCCCGGCAAAGTCGTCGCTCAGCGGCAGGGTGGCAGACTGGTGATTCGGCAAGGCTGAAACCGGACCCTCCACCGGAACCGTTCACACGGATCTCCGGGACCCGTCACACGGGTCGCGGGCGGTCCGGGTGGCCGGTGGGACGGACGACCGAAAGTGATGCGGGTGGACGCGAAAGACATGGGCACCGACCTCAAGTCGGTGCTCATCACCAAGGAAGAGATCGACGCGAAGCTGGTTGAGCTGGCCGCGAAGATCGACGCGGAGTACGCGGGCAAGGACCTGCTGATCGTCGGTGTCCTCAAGGGCGCCGTGATGGTCATGGCGGACCTGGCGCGTGCGCTGTCCACCCCGGTCACCATGGACTGGATGGCCGTGTCCTCGTACGGCGCGGGCACGCAGTCCTCCGGTGTCGTGCGGATCCTCAAGGACCTCGACACCGACATCAAGGGCAAGCACGTCCTCATCGTCGAGGACATCATCGACTCCGGGCTGACCCTCTCCTGGCTGATCTCCAACCTCGGCTCCCGTGAGCCGGCCTCCCTCAAGGTGTGCACGCTGCTGCGCAAGCCCGAGGCGGCCAAGGTCGCGATCGACGTGGAGTGGGTCGGCTTCGACATCCCGAACGAGTTCGTCATCGGCTACGGCCTCGACTACGCGGAGAAGTACCGCAACCTCCCGTTCGTCGGTACGCTCGCGCCTCACGTCTACGGCGGCTGAACCCCCGCCCTTTCGAGGGCGGCTCAGTCCCGGTAAGACGTTCGGGAACCCCAGCGGGTTTCGGGCCGTTGGAGCATGCGTAGGCCGGATTGCCAGCAGTCCCCTGCGGCTTCGGGTGACAATGCTGGGGTACCGTCCGACGAACAGCCTTTATAAGTCTTTATCAAACTCACTATGGCAGGAGGGACGGGGCGGCACCGCTCCGTATGGATGGACGTGAAGCGATACTTCCGTGGGCCGGTCATGTGGATCGTGCTGGCCGTCCTTGCCGTGGTCGTGTTGATGCAGGTCGTCGGTTCGTCCGGCGGCTACAAGACGGTGGACACCGGCCAGGTCGTCCAGGCGATCAATGACAACAAGGTCGAGCAGGCCAAGATCACCACCGGCGACGAGCAGACCATCAAGGTCCAGCTCAAGGACGGCGAGAAGGTCGACGGCAGCTCAAAGATCCAGGCGAGCTACATCGGCGACCAGGGCGTGACCCTGGCCAACACACTGCAGAACAAGTACGAGAACAAGCAGATCCCGGACGGCTACACGGTCTCTCCGACGAAGCAGAACGCCTTCGTCGGGATCCTGCTGTCCCTGCTTCCCTTCGTCCTCATCGTCGTCGTCTTCCTGTTCCTGATGAATCAGATGCAGGGCGGCGGCTCCCGAGTCATGAACTTCGGGAAGTCCAAGGCGAAGCTCATCACCAAGGACACCCCGAAGACGACGTTCTCGGACGTCGCGGGTTCGGACGAGGCGGTCGAGGAGCTCCAGGAGATCAAGGAGTTCCTCCAGGAGCCGGCGAAGTTCCAGGCCGTCGGGGCGAAGATCCCCAAGGGCGTGCTCCTGTACGGGCCTCCTGGTACCGGTAAGACGCTCCTCGCGCGCGCTGTCGCGGGCGAGGCCGGCGTCCCCTTCTACTCGATCTCCGGTTCCGACTTCGTCGAGATGTTCGTCGGTGTCGGTGCCTCCCGAGTCCGTGACCTGTTCGAGCAGGCCAAGGCGAACGCTCCGGCGATCGTCTTCGTCGACGAGATCGACGCGGTCGGCCGCCACCGCGGCGCCGGCCTCGGCGGCGGTCACGACGAGCGCGAGCAGACGCTCAACCAGCTGCTCGTCGAGATGGACGGCTTCGACGTGAAGGGCGGCGTCATCCTGATCGCCGCCACGAACCGGCCCGACATCCTCGACCCGGCCCTCCTGCGGCCCGGCCGCTTCGACCGCCAGATCGCGGTCGACCGCCCGGACATGCAGGGCCGTCTGGAGATCCTCAAGGTTCACCAGAAGGGCAAGCCGGTCGCTCCGGACGTCGACCTGTCGGCGGTCGCGCGGCGCACGCCGGGCTTCACGGGCGCGGACCTGTCGAACGTGCTGAACGAGGCGGCGCTGCTCACCGCGCGCAGCAACGGGAAGCTGATCGACAACTCCATGCTGGACGAGGCGATCGACCGTGTGGTCGCGGGCCCGCAGAAGCGGACCCGGATCATGTCGGACAAGGAGAAGAAGATCACCGCGTACCACGAGGGCGGTCACGCCCTGGTCGCGGCGGCGTCTCCGAACTCCGACCCGGTCCACAAGATCACGATCCTGTCGCGCGGCCGTGCCCTCGGCTACACGATGGTCCTGCCGGACGAGGACAAGTACTCCACGACCCGCAACGAGATGCTCGACCAGCTGGCGTACATGCTGGGCGGGCGCGCGGCCGAGGAGCTCGTCTTCCACGACCCGACCACGGGCGCTGCGAACGACATCGAGAAGGCCACCGCAACGGCCCGCGCGATGGTCACGCAGTACGGCATGACCGAGCGTCTCGGCGCGATCAAGTTCGGCGGCGACAACACCGAGCCCTTCCTGGGCCGGGAGATGTCGCACCCGCGTGACTACTCGGAAGAGGTCGCCGCGCTCGTCGACGAAGAGGTCAAGAAGCTCATCGAGAACGCGCACAACGAGGCCTGGGAGATCCTGGTCGAGAACCGCGACGTCCTCGACGCGCTCGTGCTCCAGCTGCTGGAGAAGGAGACGCTGAACAAGGAGCAGATCGCCGAGGTCTTCGCTCCCATCGTCAAGCGCCCGGCCCGCCCCGCGTGGACCGGCTCCTCCCGGCGCACGCCGTCCACCCGCCCGCCGGTGCTCTCCCCCAAGGAGCTGTCACTGACGAACGGGGCGAACGGCTCGGCACCGGCCATCGCCACCGCGACGGAGTCCGTCCCGGTGACGGAGGCGGCTTCGGAGGACCGCACCGAGAGCTGACCCAGGCTCCCGGCGGCCCCACCAGGCCCGGAATGAATGCCGCACCCCCCAGGTTTTAGCCTGGGGGGTGCGGCATTTTCGTCTGCCCGCATGATGGGACGCGTCGACCGGCACGCGCAGGATCCACAGGAACGAGGACCAGATGACCGACCCCGTGACGCTGGACGGCGAGGGCCTGATCGGCGAGTTCGACGAGAAGCGCGCCGAGAACGCCGTACGAGAGCTTCTGATCGCGGTCGGCGAGGACCCGGACCGCGAGGGCCTCAGGGAGACGCCGGGGCGCGTGGCGCGGGCGTACAGGGAGATATTCGCGGGGCTGTGGCAGCAGCCGGAGGACGTCCTGACGACGACGTTCGACCTGGGGCACGACGAGATGGTCCTGGTGAAGGACATCGAGGTCTTCTCGACCTGTGAACACCATCTGGTGCCGTTCCGCGGGGTCGCGCACGTCGGCTACATCCCGGCCACCAGCGGCAAGATCACCGGTCTGTCCAAGCTGGCCCGGCTGGTGGACGTCTACGCCCGCCGCCCGCAGGTGCAGGAGCGGCTGACGACTCAGATCGCCGACTCCCTGATGGAGATCCTGGAACCGCGCGGCGTGATCGTGGTCGTGGAGTGCGAGCACATGTGCATGTCGATGCGCGGCATCCGCAAGCCCGGCGCGAAGACCATCACGTCGGCGGTGCGCGGCCAGCTGCGGGACGCGGCGACGCGCAACGAGGCGATGAGCCTCATCATGGCGCGCTAGCCTCCCGGGGGCCTCCCGTCCGACTTCTGCGAACCGCTCCGGGGCTATGCCACCGGAGCGGTTCCCGCGTTGTCGTCGTCGTCCTCCGGGAGCTTGCAGACGCGCTCCAGGAAGAAGGCGGCCGCTATGACGCCGATGCCGGCGAGGACGGAGAGGCCGGCGTAGATGGCCTGGTCGCGGCGGGCGGGGATGTCGAGGGATTCCAGCAGGAACGCGCCCGTGCCGCCGTACATACCGGCCACCAGGGCGGCCACCAGGGCGCTCGCCTGGCCGAAGACGACCGCGCGGGCCGCCATCAGGGGGTCGACGCCCTTGGCGCCGGGGCGGCGCTCGCGCTGGGCCTTGAGACGGGCGCGCAGCGAGAGCGCCGTCGCGAGGAGGACGACGGCGATCAGGGCCAGGACGATGGGGGCGGCGAGGGGGACCCGGGGGAGGGTGCCCACCGCGTTCCACAGGCGGGCGCCCGCCCAGGACAGCACACCGGCCACGACGAACACGGCGGCCAGCGTCCTGATGCGCAGCTCTTTCACTTTGCCCCTCTGCCCCTGATTGGTAAGCCGGTCTGGTCGTCTTGACCTTAACGACTACTCGGGCAGCCGGAGTTCCAGATCGGCGCGGGGCGTCACACCGTCTCGGGTGAGCGCCGCGAGGAGCTGGGCCACGGGGCCCCGGCCGGGGAACTGGGCCTCGGGTTCCACGTCGTGCCAGGGGGCGAGGACGAAGGCCCGTTCGTGGGCGCGCGGGTGAGGGAGGGTCAGTACCGGGTCGTCGGAGACGACATCGGCGTACGCCACGATGTCCACGTCGATCGTGCGCGGGCCCCAGCGCTCGTCCCGCACGCGGTGGAAGGCCTCCTCGACCGCGTGCGCCCGCTCCAGGAGCGAGGACGGGGGGAGGGTGGTCTTGAGGACCACGACCGCGTTGAAGTAGGTGGGCTGGCTGCCCGGTTCGACGCCCCAGGGCTCCGTCTCGTAGACGGGGGAGACCGCTTTGACGCGGACTCCGGGGGTGTCCTCCAGGGCGTCGATGGCGCCCTGGAGGGTCTCCAGGCGGTTGCCCAGGTTCGAGCCGAGGGAGATCACCGCGCGCTTCGGGTTCTGCAGGGTCGTGTCGGCGGCGTCCACCTGCTCCACCACGGAGGCGGGCACCGGCTGTACGGTCGGGTCGCTCTGACCCTTGGTGGAGAAGGCGGTCATACTCGGCTCCGGGTGATCGTGACGGTCACGTCGTCGAAGGGGACCGTGATCGGCGCGTCCGGTTTGTGGACGCAGACCTCGACCTCCTGGACGCCGTCGTGCTTCAGACACGCCTGGGCGATGCGCTCGGCGAGCGTCTCGATGAGGTCGACGGGCTCGCCCTCGACGACGGCCACGACCTCCTCCGCCACGACGCCGTAGTGCACGGTCTTCGCCAGGTCGTCGTCGGCCGCGGCCGGTCGGGTGTCCAGGCCCAGCGTCAGGTCCACGATGAAGGTCTGGCCCTCCTCGCGTTCCTTCTGGAAGACACCGTGGTGCCCGCGGGCCTTGAGGCCGCGCAGCGCGACACGATCCACGCGAATCACTCCTGCAATCGTCGGTATGGGCCGTCATGAACCGAGTGCGGTCGGCTCACCAGCCTCAAACGAATCTACCTGCGGGCACTGACAGCGCTCGCCCACGGGGGCGTGTGCCCGGGCGAAGGTCAGGAGGCTTCACCGGGCGTTTCCCCTGGGGAACACGGCGGCTCACGGGTTGGTAGCCGCGCCTACCCCGGGATTCGTGATTCCAACCACTTCTTGGTTCCTGTGAGTCGCCCACCCACTCAACCGGCGGTGTCGTCGTCCTCTTCCTCGCCGGATTCGGCGAGCACGGGGGAGGCGTGGTGCGACCAGAGCTTCCAGCCGTCGGCCGTGCGGCGGAACACATTCGTGGCGACGACCAGCTGGCCGACGAGCGGGCCGAGCTCGTCGCTGTCGTCGGGGGCGGGACCGCCACTGAGGATGTTCTCGGTGCAGGTCACCAGGGCGGTGTCGCCGGTGACGGAGACATGCACGTCGGTGAGGAAGAACTGGATGTACTCGGTGTTCGCCATGATCAGCGCGTACGAGCGCAGCACCTCGCCGCGGCCGTTGAGGACGGGCCAGCCGGGGTGGACGCAGGAGATCACCGCGCCCTCGCCCTCGATGTCGTCGTCGGCCGTGTCCAGCGGGGCGAGCCACAGCGAGGACAGCTCTTCGAAGTCGCCCCGTTCCATCGCCTCGTAGAAGGAGGTGTTGGCGAGTTCGACCTGTTCGACGTCGGTGCGGGGGGCGCTCACCGGGCTCCCTCTGCGGCCGGCGCCGCGGTGCTGCGGGCGCTCTCGACGGCCCGGGCGACCCGTACGGCGTCGGCGGTGGCCCGTACCTCGTGGACGCGGACAGCCCACGCGCCCTGGTGGGCGGCGAGCGCGGACACGGCGGCGGTGGCGGCGTCCCGCTCGCGCGCGGGCGGCGGGGCGCCCTCCGGGCCGGCCAGGACGCGGCCCAGGAACCGCTTGCGGGACGCGGCGACGAGCAGGGGGTAACCGAGTTCGCCCAGGCGGTCGAGGTGGGCGAGGAGTGCCAGGTCGTGCTCGGGGTCCTTCGAGAAGCCGAGGCCCGGGTCGACGACGATGCGGTCGGGGGCGATGCCGCCCGCCAGAACGGCCTCCACGCGTGCGTGCAGCTCGTTGAGGACTTCGGAGACGACGTTCTCGTACGTCCCCTTCACGTTGCCGCCCTGCAGGAAGCCGCGCCAGTGCATGACCACGAAGGGGGCGCCGGCCGCCGCGACGGCGGGGATCATCGCGGGGTCGGCGAGGCCGCCGCTGACGTCGTTGACGAGGGAGGCGCCGGCGGCGAGGGACTGCTCGGCGACGGAGGCGCGCATGGTGTCCACGGAGACGGTGACGCCCTCGGAGGCGAGGCCGCGGACGACCGGGATGACGCGCTTGAGCTCTTCGGCCTCGTCGACGCGGGTGGCGCCGGGGCGGGTGGATTCGCCGCCGACGTCCACGAGGTCGGCGCCCTCGGTGACCAGGCCCAGGCCGTGCTTGACCGCGGCGGTCGTGTCGAACCAGCGGCCGCCGTCGGAGAAGGAATCGGGGGTGACGTTGACGACCCCCATGACCGCGCAGCGGTCCCATGTCGGCAGTCCCGCGACTCGGCCGCGCCCGCGCTCGTTGCTCATACGTCCAGCCTAGGCCTCCGGCGGGGGGCCGAATCGCCTGCGGGTTGTCTCTGGCTGGGGTCCTTTGGCCGCTTCGCGGCCTGTTTGCCCATCCACCCACCCGAATCGGCCGGTCGAGCGGCCCCCTCGAAGGCAAGTCGCTCGCTACGACCGCAGCAAGAGGGAGCCGCTCGCCCGGCCGCTAAGCCGCCCTTATGCCGTGCTCCGACACCGTGTGCGCGCACGCGCGTGGAGCCGGTCGGCGGTGGCGCAGCAGGCGGGGGAGGGCGAGGTTGACGAAGCCCTCTGCCTGCATGGCGGCGAAGCCGATGCGCGGGAGGTCGCGGGAGGAGCCGTAGACGACGAAGCGGGGCTCCCAGCGCGGGCGGAACTTGGCGTTGAACTTGTACAGGGACTCGATCTGGAACCAGCGGGACAGGAAGACCAGCAGGCCCCGCCAGGCGCGCAGCACGGGCCCCGCGCCGATCTTCTCGCCACGGGCGAGCGCCGAGCGGAACATCGCGAAGTTGAGCGAGATCTGCTTGATGCCGAGGCGGGGGGATGCCTGGAGTGCCGCCACGATGAGGAGTTCGTTCATGCCGGGGTCGGCCGACCGGTCGCGGCGCATAAGGTCGAGCGACACGCCGTCCGTGCCCCACGGGACGAAGTGCAGAACAGCCTTGAGGTCGCCGTACGGGCCGGGCTGGTCGTCCGCCTTGTGGGCGGTGGCGATCAGGCAGTCCCCGTCGGACGGGTCGCCGATGCGGCCGAGAGCCATGGAGAAGCCGCGCTCGGTGTCCGTGCCGCGCCAGCTCTCCGCGGCGCGCCGTATGCGGTCCAGCTCCCCCTCACTGAGGTCGCGGATGCGCCGTACGCGTGTTTCGTAACCAGCCCTTTCGATGCGTTTCACCATCTGGCGCACATTTCGCATCGCGCGCCCGGCCAGGGAGAAATCCGCGACATCCACCACCGCCTCGTCGCCCAGTTCGAGGGCGTCCAGGCCGGTCTCGCGGGTCCACACCTCACCGCCGGTCTCGGAGCAGCCCATGACGGCGGGCGTCCAGGAGTGCGCCTTGGCCTCGTCCATGAAGCGCTCGATCGCACCGGGCCAGGCCTCGACGTCGCCGATGGGGTCGCCGCTGGCGAGCATCACCCCGGAGACGACGCGGTAGGTGACGGCCGCCTTGCCGCTGGGCGAGAAGACGACGGCCTTGTCGCGGCGGAGCGCGAAGTGGCCGAGCGAGTCGCGGCCGCCGTGCTTCTCCAGGAGGGCCCGCAGCCGGGTCTCGTCGTCCTCCGTGAGGCGTGCGGCCGGGTGTTCGGGGCGGAAGGCCAGGTAGATCGTGGTGACGGCGGTCAGCCAGCCGAGTGCGCCGAGCGAGAAGGCGACCGTCCAGGACGTGGGTCCCGCGTAGTCCACCGGCCCCTCGAAGCCGAACAGGCCGTACAGGACGTGGGTAATGCGGTCGGCCAGGCTCGGGTCGCCGACCATGCGGTTCTCGTGGACGCTGACGATGATGAGTCCGAGAGCGAGGGAACCGGCGCCCATGAGCACGAAGTTGGCGAGCGCGCGCCAGCGGCTGCGCGGATCGGGCAGGGCCGCGAATTCGTCGCGGTGGCGCAGCAGTGGCGCGAGCAGCGCCGCGGAGATGATGACACCGATAACCGAGTGGCGGTACGCGAACTGCGCGACCGCTCCGGCCGGCAGCAGGACGACGGCTGCCCGCCACGCCCGCCGCTTGCGGCGGCGCAGCCCGTGAGCCAGGAGCAGCAGAAGCACGCCGGCGCTGAGCGACAGCGCGGCGGCGAACGGGCCGAGCGCGCCGGGCAGTACCTCGGCGATGGCGTGCATGCGGCTGCGCCGGAAGCGTGGGAAGACACCGGCGGCGATGTCCAGGACTCCTACGAGCGTGCAGGCCCTGGCGACCAGGGCGGGGACGGCCTCGGGGCGCGGACCGCGGAGTATCTGCCGCGACCGGCCTGATCGACTCGGAACCTCGCCCGACATTTCCCCATCTATCCTGACAGACATCGCATCCCGTAGTTCTGCGAGAGACCTTGAATCCGGTGCCATTCCGGCATCCGGCGACATTGCGCCCTCTAGGACGGTGTCTTGGGGAGACAGGTTCACTCCCCACAGGAAAGCCGTTTCAAAAGGCAAGGAAAGTCCGGGGCAAGTGCTCGCGAAGGAGCGGCGCGGCCGGGGACAGGAAGCGCAGGCAGGAACAGCTCATGGGTCTCACGAGCAACAAGGTGATGGTGCTGGCGGCCTTACTCGCCGTGCTGCTGTTCGTCGGCACGGTGTGGTGGTGGCCACGGCTGGCACGGCGCAACTGGCGGGCCGTCAGCGGACGGGTCGGCCTGCTGCTGGCCACCCAGGTGGCGGTCTTCGCCTCGATCGGACTCTCCGCCAACCAGGCATTCGGGTTCTACGCCAGCTGGGCGGACCTCTTCGGCCAGGAGAGCGGCCAGGGCGTCGTCGTCGACCACAACGGCGCGGGCGGCCCGGCCGGCGGCCCCCTCCAAGTGGTCGACACCCAGGACGTGAACGTCTCGGGCGGTTCCCGGCCGCAGATCGGCGGTCAGATCCAGAAGGTCGACATCGTCGGCCGTACGACGCACATCGCGACCCCGGCGTACGTCTATCTGCCCCCGGAGTACTTCCAGTCGCGCTACCGCACCCGCACCTTCCCGGCCGCCACCGTCCTGACCGGCTACCCGGGCACCGCCCAGGCGCTCATCAAGGGGCTGCACTACCCCCAGACGGCCCACGAGATGGCCAAGAACGGCAAGATGCAGCCGATGATCCTCGTCATGCTGCGGCCGACCGTCGCACCCCCGCGGGACACCGAGTGCGTGGACATCCCCGGCGGCCCGCAGACCGAGTCGTTCTTCGCCAAGGACCTCCCCGACGCCGTATCGGCCCACTACAGGGTGGGCAAAAAGCCCGGCAGCTGGGGCATCATCGGCGACTCCACGGGCGGCTACTGCGCGCTGAAGCTCGCCATCCACCACCCCGAGGTGTACGCCGCCGGTGCGGGCCTGTCGCCGTACTACAAGGCACCGATCGACCCCACGACGGGCGACCTCTTCCAGGGGGACAAGCGGCTGCAGGACAGCGCCGACCTGCGCTGGTACCTCAAGAACAAGCCCGCGCCCGACACCTCACTGCTCGTCAGCAGCAGCAAGATCGGCGAGGCCAACTACAAGGCCACGCTCGGTTTCATAGACCTCGTGAAGTCCAAGCAGCTCACCCGGATCTCGTCGATCATCCTCGACAGCGGCGGCCACAACTTCAACACCTGGCGACGGGAGATCCCGGCGACGCTGCAGTGGATGAGCGGACGGCTGAGCGACCGCTGACGGTTACTCGGACCGGGCTTCGGAGGAAACGCTTCGGCGACCGCCGACCTGTGCCGTTCGCGGGAAGGGGGCCATCGACGGGGTCGCCGAATACGCGGCGACGTTCGCGGAATTCCTCAATGTGAAGGACAACGGCGCGAACGCGAAGGCGGTCGCCTCCAGTGATGTCGGCACCACCGTCGCCGCGCTTTGCCGAGAAGCACAACCTCAAGACCTTTCCGATCTCGGCAATTCGGGCCTCAAGGTCACGATCGCGACGGGCGACGAATGCGATACGCGGCCCTTCTGCGCACCCGGTCTGAAGAAGACGTACGGAATCGACATCTCCGGAATCGACCCCGAGGGCGTCGGTACGACATGGGCCAAACAGGCGGCGAGGAACGGCGTGGACCAGGTGGTGCTGACGATCACCAGCACGGATGATCTTGTGGAACTCAACCGGAAGGCCGACGCCGAGCGCCAGAAGGAGGCGGATGTCGCGAAGGGCTATCCGCGAACGATGGGCTTGGTCAAGTAGGGCAAATTGATCGGGCGGTGCGGCTTGTGAGGGCGCGGGGTCGTGCGAAGGCTGCGGGGTGGCTGTGTTTTTACCGGGCGGGGCACCAAGATTCGCCTACGCGCGGTAAGTTTCTGGCCATGCCACGTGGACGTCACCGCCATTCCCCGCCCTTGCACAGGCTGCTGCCTCCTTCGGCGATCGCAGGCGTCTCGCTCGTCTGCGCCGTGGGGCCCTGGCTGTTCACGGAGCCGCTGGTGCTCCGTGGGCTGGCCGCGGGTGCCGCGGTGACGGCGGTCGTCGGTGCGGTCGTCATGCGCCGCTGGGACACGGCGGCCGGTAAACGCGTCGCGGACCTCACGCGCGCGAGGGCGAGCGACGAGTGGCGTCACGAGGAGCGCGTCGCCGAGCTGGAGACCGACCTCGACGAGTCGCGCGAGCTGCGGGTCAAGCTGGAGCACAAGCTGCGCGCGAAGCGTACGGAGCTGGCGGGCCTGCGCAACGAACACGCGGCGCTGCTTCGGCGGTACGCCACGGCGGAGACGGAGCGGGCGAGCGCCCTGGAGGTGCGCCGGCAGCTCGCGATAGAGGCCTCGTCCCCGCCTCCTGCGCTGCCCGCCGCGCGGACGGCGCCCACGGAGCCGGAGCCTCCGGAGGCGGTGGCTGCTCCGGAGGCGGCAGAGGCGGCAGAGGCGGCCGAGGTGACCGAGGTTTCCACGGCCTCCGAGGTTTCCACGGCCTCCGAGTCCTCCACGGCCTCTGAGTCGTCCGTGGCGACCGAAGTTCCGGTGTCCGCTGAGGTCTTCTCCCCGGCCGGGTCCTCGCTCTTTCTGCGGGCCAACGCGGCGCTGAACCGGATCGCGAGCGGTGGTCCGGCGACGGACGGCGCGGAGGGTGCTGAGGGCGCGGGAGACGCGGGAGACGCGGGGGGCTCCGCACCGACCGAGTTGGTGAGGTCCGAGTCGTTGAAGTCCGACTCGGTGCGGGGTGAGCCCGCGAGCGGCGAGTCAGTGAACGTCGAGCCTCCGAAGGGCGGTTCGTCCGAGACGGGTCCGTCCTCGGATGCCGTGGCGGAGGAGGGTGAGGCGCAGGGGAAGCCCGAGGCGGTCGACGGGCATGAGCGCGCGGCCGCCGAGCCGAAGCCGTCCCAGCCCTCCCTGCCGTCCCAGTCTTCCCTGCCGTCCCAGCCCTCGAAGGCGCTCCAGGCCGCGAAGCCCGCCAAGCCCTCCGGGCACTTCACCGTGCCGACCGCCGTGGCTGTCGTACCGGCCACGCCTGTGCGGCGACCCTCGGTCGAGGGCGGTTTCGACTTCTTCGGTACGCAGAAGGAGTCGTCCGCCGCCGCCCTGGAGGCAGTCCAGAACGAGGACCTCGCGGACGTCGTCGGCCAAGAGGCGCTCGCCCTGCACAAGGCCGAGGCCGAGGCCGGGTTCAAGCCCGTGGACGAGGGGTCCCGCGGCGTCGGCCAGGTCATCGATCTGACGGCGCACGACGAGACGGAACAGATCGACATGGCGGGACTGCGGAGCGCGGCTTCCTGAAACCGCGCGTTTCCTGCATACGCGCGCATACGCGTACATAGGTCGTGTACATACGTGAGGGCAGTGGCGCCATGCCACTGCCCTCACGCCATCCATCGATCCGGCCGAGCCTCCCGCCGCCCGGTACGCGACCGGTCGGCCTGTGCCTGAAGAAGCGCCGCCGCCTCTTCGGCGTCCCGCAGTCGCGCCGTCACCGTCTTGTTGGCCCCCGTGTCGACGTGGACGTCGGCAACCCCCTTGAAGCGTTCCCATGGCCCCTGCGTCAGCCGTACGCTCTGGACTTTCGCGTGCGGCACGAGGGAGAGGCTGCGGCGCAGCAGTCCGTGGCGCGCCGCGAAGACGGTGTCGGTGACGGCGAGCCCGTACCCCCGCCACCAGAACGGCATGCACCAGCCGGCCCGTCGCGGCGGCCGGTTCAAGGACGACGGCGACGGCACCGTCACCCCTGGCAGCACCCCGGCGATCACCGACTCGGCGACCTCGCGCGGAGCGACGGGTACGAGCACGGAGTTCGACGACCCGGCCACGTCCAGCTCGACGCGCACCCATCCGCGCCGCCGCCACAGCAGAGGTTCGACGATCCGTACGGTCTGCACGCGCCCGGGCGGCACCGTCTCATGCGTACGGTCGAGGAGCCCGTGGTCGATGCGGAGCCCGTCCGGCGATTCGCCCACCGTCCAGTCGTACTCGCCGAGGAACCGCCCCACACTGCTCGCGCCCGCCGCGCCGAGCAGCGGAACGCCGGTTGCGAGGACCGTCAACACGCTGTGGGTGGCGAACCACAGCAGTGGCGGTACGACGAGCGCGGCGGCCAGCGAGCCCCAGGTGGCGCCGGTGAGCACCAGGGAAACGGCCAGCACGCGCGCGGGGACGTGCAGCAGCTGCCGTACCGGCGCCTCGCCGACCTCGTGCGCCGTCTCCGGTGCGAAACCGGCCGCGCGGGCCAGGAGTTCGGCGCGCAGCGCGCGGGCCTCCCCCTCACCCAAGTACGCCAGTTCGTCCTTCTTGTCCGTCCCGATGACGTCGAGTTTCAGCTTGGTGACGCCCGCGACGCGGGCCAGCAGCGGCTGGGTGACGTCGACGGCCTGGAGCCGGTCGAGCCGGATGTGCGCGGTGCGGCGGAAGAACAGGCCGGTGCGGATGCGCAGTTCGGTGTCGGTCACCGCGAAGTGTGTGAACCACCAGCTCAGAAAGCCGTAGAGGGCGGCACCGGGGACGAACACGGCGAGCCCGATGAGCAGCGCGGTGGTCGTGAGCCTGGTCAGCTGCTCCTGTGCCTGGTTGGGGTCGTGCACGGCCCATCCGGCGATCACGGCGACGGGCGCCCAGGCACGCCGGAACGGGGTCACGGGGTGCAGCCGCCGTTCGACCAGGGCTTTCTCCTCCCGTACGGCGGCCGCGGCATCCTCGGCGCCCGGTGCGGCCGTCGTGGCGGACGGACCGTGCGGCTCGGGCGGCGTCGTACCCGAAGAGCCCGGGGGAGCCGTGCTCACAGCCCCGCCGATCGTGCCTCGCCCAGCTCGGTCAGCCGATCCCGCAGCCGCTCGGCCTCGGCCGGGTCGAGGCCCGGGATGCACGCGTCGGTCGCCGCGGCCGCCGTGTGCAGCTGCACGCTCGCGAGCCCGAAGTGCCGCTCGACGGGCCCGGAGGTCACCTCGACCAGCTGCATCCGCCCGTACGGCACCACGGTCTCCTCGCGCCACAGCACTCCCCGGCTGATCAGCAGGTCGTCCGCGCGCTCGGCGTACCGCCAGGAGCGCCAGTTGCGCCCCAGCATGTGCAGGCCCCAGACCATCAGGGCGAGCGGCAGCAGGGCGAAGGCCGCCCAGGCGGGGCCGGCGAGCAGCCCGAGCAGCAGCCCCACGATGATCGTCAGCAGCCCCAGCCACACCACCAGCAACAGCCGCCGCATCCGCAGCAGCCCCGGGGGCAGTCCGGTCCAGACCGGCTCCGCCGCCGTGTTTCCGGTGCTTTCCATGCTCCCCGTCTCCATATGGCAAGCGTACGTACGAGACACTGTCCCCATGACTCCTACGACGGAGACCATGGTCGGTATCGGCGGCGCCGCGGAGAGCACCGACATGGTGCTCAACATCGGGCCCCAGCACCCGTCCACACACGGCGTGCTGCGGCTGCGGCTCGTGCTCGACGGCGAGCGGATCCAGCACGCGGAGCCGGTCATCGGCTATATGCACCGCGGCGCGGAGAAGCTCTTCGAGGCGCGCGACTACCGCCAGATCATCATGCTCGCCAACCGCCATGACTGGCTGTCGGCCTTCTCGAACGAGCTGGGCGTGGTCCTCGCCGTGGAGCGGATGCTCGGCATGGAGGTCCCCGAGCGCGCGGTGTGGATGCGCACGCTGCTCGCGGAGCTCAACCGCGTCCTGAACCACCTGATGTTCCTGGGCTCGTACCCCCTGGAGCTGGGCGGGATCACCCCGATCTTCTACGCCTTCACGGAGCGCGAGGAACTCCAGCACGTCATGGAGGAGATCTCCGGCGGGCGCATGCACTACATGTTCAACCGGGTCGGCGGCCTCAAGGAGGACCTTCCCGCCGGATGGACCTCACGCGCGCGTGCCTCCGTCGCGGCCCTGCGCTCGCGGCTGGGCGTGTACGACGACCTGGTGCTCGGCAACGAGATCTTCAGGGGGCGCACGCGGGGCGTGGGGGCGCTCGCGCCGGAGACCGTGCACGCCTACGGCGTGAGCGGGCCGATCGCGCGCGCCTCCGGCGTCGACTTCGACCTGCGCCGCGACGAGCCGTACCTCGCCTACGGAGAGCTCCAGGACACCCTCAAGGTCGTCACCCGCCAGGAGGGCGACTGCCTGGCCCGCTTCGAGTGCCTCCTGGAGCAGACCCACAACTCGCTCGATCTCGCGGACGCCTGCCTCGACCGGCTCGCCGAGCTGCCGCCCGGGCCGATCAACCAGCGCCTCCCCAAGGTCCTGAAGGCGCCTGAGGGCCACACATACGCCTGGACCGAGAACCCTCTCGGCATCAACGGCTACTACCTGGTCAGCAGGGGCGAGAAGACCCCGTACCGGCTGAAGCTGCGCTCGGCCTCGTTCAACAACATCCAGGCGCTCACCGAACTGCTGCCGGGCACGCTGGTCGCGGACATGGTGGCGATCCTGGGGTCACTGTTCTTCGTGGTCGGCGACATCGACAAGTAGCGCTCTCCGTAGAGGGGCGTTTTCGTCCGCCGGGCCGTCGTGGAGCGGGTCCGGAAATCCAACGGGCTGGAGCAGCCAGCCGAAGTCGCCGAGGCCGCCGGGCGCGGTGAGCTCCGCGGCGGCGCCGGCGCTCGCGAGGGCGCGGACGTAGGCGGTGGGGTCCGTCGAGGCGAGCGCGAGCGGGGGGCGTGCGCCGCTCACGCCGAGCGAGCGCAACGCGGCGCGCTGCGTCATCACGTGTCCCCCGGGCAGCGCGCACGCGTCCAGTGCGACGTGCGCGGTGATGTCGCACGACCCGTCCGGCACCGGCACCGTCTCCCGCCCCTCCCGGAAGCCGGTGAGCGTACCGAAGGGCGGTCGGCCGGCGGCGAAGTGCGCGTAGTCGACGGCGACGGCGAGACCCCGGTCGAGGGTGGACACGGCGGAGGCCCAGGCGGTGTCCCGGGGGAGCCCGATCTCGGCGCGGGCTCCCGCGGAGGGCGCGTGTGCCTCTTCGGGGAGCGTGGGCGTTTCATCGGAGGGCGCGCGGCCTCCCTCACGCAATGCGCGGGCGCCTTCGGGGTGGGTGCGCGCCCCATCGGACGGCGCGCGCGCTCCTTGCGGCAGCGTGCCCGCCGACGGCGCACCGGCCAGCGGCCACCAGCGCCGCAGCCACTCGGCGTCCGTCCCCTCGACGGGATCCCCGAGGCGTTCGGTTCCGTCCTCCGCTCGTACGAGAACCAGCCGCACCACCCCGTCCGCGTCCACCTCGGCGACATCCACCGGCACGTTGTCCAGCCACTCGTTGGCGAACAGCAGCCCGGTGATCCCCTCAGGAGGGTCGGCGAGCCATTCGATCCGGTGATCAAGGCCGGCGGGGCGGTCGGCGCGTTCGACGGCGTACCCGCGCGCGCGGGAGGCCACTTCGGCGGGGAGCGCGGCGAGTACGCCGGTCACCAGCTCGCCGCGGCCCGCCGCCATGTCGACGAAGGCGAGCGGGGCGGGGTGGCCGAGCGCCTCGTCGACGCGGCACAGCAGCCGGGCCACGGCCTGCGCGAAGAGGGGCGAGGCGTGCACCGAGGTCCTGAAGTGGCCCGCGGGCCCCTCGGGCCTGCGGTAGAAGCCGGAGGGCCCGTACAGCGCCTCTTCGGTCGCCTCGCGCCAGCCCCGCCACTCGTCCGTCGCCTCACGTCTCACCGGGCCAGGCTAAGCGTCAGGGAGAGGGGGGCCTCCACCTTGGGGAGTACGAGCGCCGGTCGCGGATCGATCCTCCGGTTGACCCCTGCACACTGCACGCTTCCCTACCCTGGGTTAGGTGCAGCGCCTCTATGACTTTCTCCGCAGGCACCCGACGTGGGTCGACAGCTTCTGGGCCGTCGTCCTGCTCGGGATCTCCGGCGTGAGCCTCACCAATCTCAACGGCGCCGCGGATCAGCAAGCGTCGCTTGCCGCGGCGCTTCCGATCGCCGTCGTGCTGAGTGCGGTCGTCGCGCTGCGCCGCCTCATGCCCGAGAAGATGCTGGTCCTGGCCGCAGTGGCGGGCTTCGCACAGGTGGTCCTGGATGTTCCGCCGGCGCCCGCCGACTTCGCGATGATGGTGATCATCTATACCGTCGCCGCGGACGGCGACCGCTGGGCATCGCGCATGGGGCTGATCGGCGGCCTCTGCGCGGCGACCGTTGGGCAGCTCCGCTGGCCCGTGAGGGATCAGGGCCCGCTCGGCGCCGTCCTGATCGTGGTCTTCCAGACGGTGCCCTTCGCGCTCGCCTGGGTGCTCGGCGACTCCATCCGCACCCGTCGCGCCTATCTCGCCCAGCTGGAGGAGCGCGCCGCCCGTCTGGAGAAGGAGCGCGAGGCGCAGGCCAAGGTCGCGGTCGCCGCCGAGCGCGCCCGGATCGCGCGCGAGCTGCACGACGTCGTCGCGCACAACGTCTCGGTGATGGTGGTCCAGGCCGACGGCGCCGCCTACGTCATGGACGCCGCCCCCGACCAGGCCAAGAAGGCCCTGGAGACCATCTCCGGAACCGGCCGCCAGGCCCTCGCCGAGATGCGCCGCCTGCTCGGCGTCCTGCGCACCGGCGAGCACCAGGAGAGCGGCGAGTACGTGCCGCAGCCCGACGTCGAGCAGCTCGACGACCTCATCGAGCAGTGCCGCACCTCGGGCCTCCCCGTCGACTTCAAGGTGGAGGGGACCCCGCGCCCCCTCCCCAGCGGCGTAGAACTCACGGCGTACCGGATCGTGCAGGAGGCGCTCACCAACACGCGCAAGCACGGGGGAGCGAACGCCGGCGCGAGCGTGCGCCTGGTCTACTTCGACGACGGCCTCGGACTGCTCGTCGAGGACGACGGCAAGGGCGCGCCCCACGAGCTGTACGAGGAGGGGGGCGTCGACGGGCAGGGCCACGGCCTGATCGGCATGCGGGAGCGCGTCGGCATGGTCGGCGGCACTCTGGACGCGGGGCCGCGGCCCGGTGGAGGCTTCCGCATCAGTGCCCTGCTCCCGCTCAAGCCCGCCCACTGACACCTGTAACGACAACTTTTGATCACTTTTAACCCCTTTTGACCTTGAGAGAGACGGAAGAGGACCCCGATGGCGATCCGAGTCATGCTGGTCGACGACCAGGTGCTGCTGCGCACCGGTTTCCGGATGGTGCTCGACGCCCAGCCGGACATGGAGGTCGTGGCCGAGGCGGGCGACGGCGTCGAGGCCCTTCAGGTGCTGCGCGCCACCGCGGTCGACGTGGTGCTGATGGACGTACGCATGCCGAAGCTGGACGGCGTGGAGACCACGCGCCGCATCTGCTCGGAACCGAACCCCCCGAAGGTGCTGATCCTGACCACCTTCGACCTCGACGAGTACGCCTTCTCCGGGCTGAAGGCGGGCGCCTCCGGCTTCATGCTCAAGGACGTGCCGCCCGGCGAGCTGCTCACCGCCATCCGCTCCGTGCACAGCGGTGACGCCGTGGTCGCGCCCTCCACCACCCGGCGCCTGCTGGACCGTTTCGCACCGATGCTGCCCAATGCCGGCAAGGAGCCCCGGCATCAGGGGCTGGAGCGGCTCACCGACCGTGAGCGCGAGGTCATGGTGCTGGTCGCGCAGGGGCTGTCGAACGGGGAGATCGCGGCGCGCCTCGTCCTGTCCGAGGCGACCGTGAAGACCCACGTCGGGCGCATCCTGACCAAGCTGGGACTGCGGGACCGGGTGCAGGTGGTCGTGCTCGCGTACGAGACCGGGCTGGTCCGGGCGGGCGGGCACGGCTGACCAAGAGTGGGAGCGGAAGCGGGCGCGTGGGCGGCGCGCGCGGGCGCATAGGGCGCATGAGGTTGCGTAGGGGCGCGCGGAGTGTGCGGGGCGTGCAGGGTTGTGCGGGGGCGTGACCGTGGCGTAACCGGCGCCCACTAGGGTCTGCGCATGCTCCTGTGGATCAACGGCCCCTTCGGGGGTGGCAAGACACAGACCGCACACGAGATCCAGCGAAGGCTGCCCGGCAGCGTCGTCTGCGACCCGGAACACGCCGGCTTCGGCCTGCGCCGCATGCTGCCGCCCGAACTGCGCGGAGACTTCCAGGACTTGACGTCCTGGCGGCAGGGCGTGGTCGAGGTGCTCGACCTCGCCCTCAGCAAGCACGACGGCGTGGTCATCGCCCCCATGACGGTCACTAATCCCCGCTACTTCGAGGAGACCGTCGGGCGGCTGAGCGAACTGGGCCACGACGTACGGCACTTCGCACTCCTCGCCGAACGCGAGACCGTACTGAAGCGGCTGCGCGAGCGTGGCTTCGGACACCTCATGCAGTACGTCGCCGGCAAGGACGCCCCACTGCGGCGCGAGAGCTGGGCGGTGCAGCAACTCGACCACTGCCTGGACCGGCTGCGCGAGCCGGAGTTCGCCGAGCACCTGTGGACCGACCACACGACGGTCGCCAAGACCGCGGACCGGATCGCCGTACTGGCGGGGCTGACGCTCACGCCGAACCGGGACGGGCTGGTGCGAGGGCGGCTGCGGAGGGCGTGGACGAGCGCACGGCACATCCGGTTCGACTGACGGGCGCGTGCGTGTGGAGAAGCGCTGGGCCGGCAGGACCTAGCGCAGGATGCCCTCAAGGAAGTCGCTGCCCAGCCGGGCAACCACAGTGACGTCCAGCTGGTGCAGCACATACCGCCCGCGGCGCCTGGTGGTGATCAGGCCCGCCTTCTTGAGCACGCTCAGATGCCGGGATATCTCAGGAGCCGTCATCCCGTGCGTCTGCGCCAGCTCACCCGTGGTGTACGCGCTGCGGGCCAGATGGCGGCAGATGCGCATCCGGACCGGGTGGGACAGCGCGGCCATCCGCAGGGTCAGCTGCTCGACGGAGGGCGGGGCGGCGAGCTCGGGGGAGCCGAGCGGGTAGTGCAACACAGGCTGCCAGCCGGGTCGGTGCAGCACCATCAGGTGCGGCCAGCCGAGGCTGGTGGGGACGAGGAGCAGGCCGCCGTCCGCCGTGAAGGTGTGGCCGTCGGTGAGCTTGTCGATCGTGAGCCGCCCGGCCGTCTCGTCCAGCGACACCGCGGCGGACACCGAGGTCAGCGCCTCGGTCAGGCTCTTGTGCCGGAGCAGATCCGTCTTGTGGCGGGCCTCCGCGGCGAGCTGGTGGCGCAGCCGGGACCAGGAGTCGGCGAAGAAGGCCTCGTCGCAGTCCTCCAGGAACTGCCGCAGCCAGGCCCGCACGCTCGGCGGATCCTCCAGCAGCCGCTCGGTGAACCGCGTCTGCTGCGGCCCGCGCGAGGCGGCCAGGTCCACGGCACGCCGGCGCACCTCAGGGTCGGAGAGCGCACCGGGTTCGGGCGAGCCGTACGCCAGCGCGCACGTGAACTCCAGGGCCGCGTCCACGAACTGCTCGTCGGTGAGCTTGTCCAGCAGATCCAGGTCCTCGGCGAGCGTCGCGCCCGGCAGTGTGGTCCCGCCCGGGATCCCCGCGCAGGCCAGGAACAGGTCCGAGAACGTCGTACGCCACAGGAAGTCCGCCTCGCACATCCGGTCCGCGAGATGCGGGTCGAGCCGGGCGGTCACCCCGGTCGCCCAGCCCTGCAGTCCGGGGTGGTGCCCGGGCTCGGCCAGAGCGTGCAGTGCCATTCCGAGCTCGGCCAGCGGCGACGGCACGACGACGATGCGCTCCCGTCGCAGCCCGGTGATGTCGATGTGCACGCTCATGACCCCATGGTGCACCCCGCCACTGACAACGCCGCCGCCGATTGACGTCGGCCGTCAATCGGGGCGACAGGCGCCGTGAGCAGGCGCAATCTGGGATGACCAACTACCGGGGCAGTCCGCGCGGGGCCTTCGGACCTCATCCCTCGTCCCTGGAGGCGATTCGCCATGAGCATCACCCAGCAGTACCTCCTCGACAGCTACCGGGCCCGGCAGCACGGCGAGCCCGTGCCTCCGGCACCCGGCAGCCACGACTGGCAGGTCGCGCGCGAGCTGCGCGACTACCGGCAGTTCCGTGCGGTCGTGGCGGGGCGCCCGGCCCATGGGCGGATACGGGAGGCCCTGGGCCGGTGGCTGCACGGGCGGCGGCACGCGAGCTGCTGAGCGGCGCCGCGCGGGCCGCCGGCCCGACCGACTCGGCCGGGGCCGGGCCAACCCGACCCGGGCCTTCCGGGGCGGAGCCGTCAGCGGGGCAGCCGCGCCACGAAGTCCGCGACGGCTGCCCTGACGTCGTCGGCCGTCCACTCCAGCCCCTCGGACCGTACCGAGACCTCAGTGACGGTCAGGCCCGGCCCGCGTGGGTCCCAGAAGCCGGAGAACAGGTAGGTCTTCGTCTCCTCGGCCTGCTGCACCGCAGCGTCCTCCAGGACCTCGGCGTCGTACGGAAGCCAGACCTGGAACTCGTGGGTGTGCGGCTCCTCGGGGTGGACGCGGGCCCAGGGCAGCCCGGCCGCCGCGAACCCTTCGCGCAGCGCCGCGGCGACCACGCGCGCGTGGGCCGCGTACGCAGGCAGCCGGGGCAGCTCACGCTCCAGTCCGGCCAGCGCCGACAGCACCGTCGGGAACTGGGTGGCGACCATGCCCCCGTACCGATGGCGCCAGGTCTTCGCCTCGTCGACGAGCGTCTTGGGGCCGGCGAGTGCGGCGCCGCTGTATCCGTCCAGCGACTTGTAGAACGACACGTAGACGCTGTCCGCGAGGCCGGCGATCTCGTCCAGGGGACGGCCGAAGTGCGGGGTGCAGTCCCACAGGCGTGCCCCGTCGAAGTGGACCACCGCGTCGCGTTCCCGGGCGGCTGCCACGACCTCGGAAAGCTCCTCCCAGGAGGGCAGGACGAAACCGGCGTCCCTCAAGGGCAGTTCGAGCATCAGCGCCCCGAAGGGCTCCTCGAAGTCCCGGACCTCGTCGGCGGTCGGCAGCCGGGGCTCATTCGTCACACGGACCGGGCGCAGCCCGCTGACCGTGCTGAGTGCGTTGCGTTCGTGCACCTCGGGGTGGCTCAGACCGTGCAGGGCGACGGTCGTGTTGCCGGTGCGGCCCGCCCAGCAGCGCAGTGCCACCTGCTGGGCCATCGTGCCGGTGGGGAAGAAGGCGGCGGCCTCCATGCCCAGCAGCCCGGCGACCCGCTCCTCCAGGGCCCCCACTATCCGGTTCCCGTACACGTCCACGGGTTCGTCCAGGTCGTACAGGCTCGCCGCCTCGTCCAGGTCCGCCAGCCGCTCCCGGATCGTGGCCCTGTACCCGGGGCGCGACAGGATGCGCTGAGCGCCCCGGTAGGCGGCCGTCCGCCGCTCCCGCCGCTGCTCGGCCGAGGGCGCCTCGCCCAGCCCTTCGCCCAGCTCTTCGCCCTGCTCCGCGGAGGGTGCCCCGGTCCGCTCTTCGTGCTGCTCCGCCGTATCGCTCATCCCCGGATCATCCCTTGAGACGGGCTGCTCGGGCACCCGCATTTCCGTGCCCTCGCGCCCCCGCGGAAACCCACAGCCTGTGGACAACGAAACGGCCCTCGAACCGATCGCGTTAACATGACGAGAAATCGTCCGGTACCCCGAGCGGACTGGAACGGAAGGCCGCCGTCGAGTGAGTACATTCCCACAGCCAGACCCCAAGGACCGCCCCGCGCGGCTCACTGTCGGCGTTGTCGGCGCCGGCCGTGTCGGCCCCGCGCTCGCGGCGGCCCTCCAGCTCGCCGGGCACCGCCCGGTGGCCGTCTCCGGGGTCTCCGACGCGTCCAAGCGGCGGGCCGCCGAGCTGCTGCCCGACGTGCCGCTGATGTCCCCGGCGCAGGTCCTGGAGCGCGCGGAGCTGGTGCTGCTGACCGTCCCGGACGATGCCCTGCCCGGGCTCGTCGAGGGACTGGCCGAGACGGGCGCCGTACGGCCGGGACAGCTGCTCGTGCACACCTCCGGGCGGTACGGCGCGCGGGTGCTCGACCGGGCGCTCCGGGCGGGCGCACTGCCCCTCGCGCTGCACCCCGCGATGACATTCACCGGCACCCCTGTGGACGTCCAGCGGCTGGCCGGATGCTCCTTCGGGGTCACCGCGCCCGAGGAGCTGCGGCTGGCCGCCGAGGCCCTGGTGATCGAGATGGGCGGCGAGCCCGAGTGGATCGCCGAGGAGAGCCGGCCGCTCTACCACGCGGCCCTCGCGCTCGGCGCCAACCACCTGGTGACCCTGGTGGCCGAGTCCATGGAGCTGCTGCGCGCCGCGGGCGTGGAGGCCCCCGACCGGATGCTGGGCCCGCTGCTCGGCGCCGCCCTGGACAACGCCCTCAGGTCGGGCGACGCGGCCCTCACCGGGCCCGTCGCGCGCGGGGACGCGGGCACGGTCGCCGCGCACGTCGCCGAGCTGCGCAAGCACGCCCCGCAGACCGTCGCGGGCTATCTCGCGATGGCCCGCGCCACCGCCGACCGCGCGCTCGCCCATGGACTGCTCAAGCCGGAACTGGCCGAGGACCTTCTGGGGGTACTCGCCGACGGCGCGACCCTGCCGGACGACGGGAGCGACCGATGACCACCGCCCTGCTGCGCACCGCCGACGAGCTGCACGCACGCGCACGCGCGGGCCGCCGAGCCGTCGTGATGACCATGGGCGCCCTCCACGAGGGCCATGCCACGCTGATCCGCGCCGCCCGCGAGATCGCCGGAGACCAGGGCGAAGTGGTCGTCACCGTCTTCGTGAACCCGCTCCAGTTCGGCAAGGGCGAGGACCTCGATCGCTACCCGCGCACCCTCGACGCCGACCTCAAGATCGCCGAACAGGCGGGCGCGGACGTCGTGTTCGCCCCTGCCGCGGACGAGGTCTACCCCGGCGGTGAGCCCCAGGTCCGCGTCAGCGCGGGCCCCATGGGCGAGCGCCTGGAGGGTGCCGTGCGCCCCGGCCACTTCGACGGCATGCTCACCGTCGTCGCCAAGCTGCTGCACCTCACCCGGCCCGACGTGGCGCTGTACGGGCAGAAGGACGCCCAGCAGCTCGCCCTGATCCGCCGTATGGTGCGCGACCTGAACTTCGGCGTGGAGATCGTCGGGGTGCCCACCGTGCGCGAGGAGGACGGGCTCGCCCTCTCCAGCCGCAACCGCTACCTCTCGCCCGAGGAGCGGCGCACCGCGCTCGCCCTCTCCCAGGCCCTGTTCGCGGGCCGCGACCGGCACGCCGCCCAGGAGGCCCTGCGCGCGCGTGCCCGCGAAGTGCCCGCCACGCGTGCGCGTGCCGAGGCGCTCAGCGCGATCGGCGAGTCCCGCGCGGCGGCCGACGCGCACGCCGTCGCCAAGGCAGTCCCCGCCGAACACTCCGGCGTCCGCGCCGCCGCCCGCCTCGTCCTGGACGAGGCCGCCCGCCTCAGGCCGCCGCTGGTCCTGGACTACCTGGCGCTGGTCGATCCCTCCGACTTCACCGAGATCGAGGACGACTTCACCGGCGAGGCGGTCCTCGCCGTCGCCGCCCGGGTCGGGACGACCCGGCTGATCGACAACATCCCCCTCACCTTCGGAGCCGCCTCGTGACCGGCAAAGGCACAGATCCAGGTACTGGTACAGGTACTGGCATACGACTGCACGCGCCCGCCCCCGGCTGGGCCCTCACCGCGGACGTCGTGGTCGTCGGCTCCGGAGTCGCCGGACTCACCGCGGCCCTGCGCTGCGAGGCCGCCGGCCTGCGGACCGTCGTGGTCACCAAGGCCCGCCTCGACGACGGCTCCACGCGCTGGGCGCAGGGCGGCATCGCCGCGGCCCTCGGCGAGGGCGACACCCCCGAACAGCACCTCGACGACACCCTCGTGGCGGGCGCGGGCCTGTGCGACGAGGACGCCGTACGCATCCTGGTCACCGAGGGACCCGACGCCGTACGCCGTCTCATCGCGACCGGCGCGCACTTCGACGAGTCGGCCGAGGGCGACCTGGAACTGACCCGCGAGGGCGGCCACCACCGCCGCCGCATCGCGCACGCGGGCGGCGACGCGACCGGCGCGGAGATCTCCCGGGCGCTTGTCGAGGCGGTACGCGCGCGTGGACTGCGTACGGTTGAGAACGCGCTCGTCCTGGACCTCCTCACGGACGCCGACGGCCGCACCGCGGGTGTGACCCTGCACGTCATGGGAGAGGGCCAGCACGACGGCGTGGGAGCCGTGCACGCCCCCGCCGTGGTCCTCGCGACCGGCGGCATGGGCCAGGTCTTCTCCGCCACCACCAACCCCTCCGTCTCCACCGGCGACGGAGTGGCGCTCGCCCTGCGCGCCGGGGCCGAGATCAGCGACCTCGAATTCGTGCAGTTCCACCCGACCGTGCTGTTCCTCGGCCCGGACGCGGAGGGCCAGCAGCCCCTGGTCTCCGAGGCGGTACGCGGCGAGGGCGCCCACCTGGTCGACGCGGACGGCGTGCGCTTCATGGCCGGGCAGCACGAGCTGGCCGAGCTGGCGCCCCGGGACATCGTCGCCAAGGGCATCATGCGCCGCATGCTGGAGCAGGACGCGGAGCACATGTTCCTCGACGCCCGGCACTTCGGCGCCGACATGTGGGAGCACCGCTTCCCGACGATCCTGGCCGCCTGCCGCACCCACGGCATCGACCCGGTCACCGAGCCCGTCCCGGTCGCCCCGGCCGCCCACTACGCCTCCGGAGGCGTCCGCACGGACGCACGGGGCCGCACCACGGTGCCGGGCCTGTACGCGTGCGGCGAGGTCGCCTGCACCGGCGTCCACGGCGCCAACCGGCTCGCCTCGAACTCCCTCCTTGAGGGCCTGGTCTACGCCGAGCGCATCGCGGCCGACATCGCGGACAGCCGCTCGGAAAACGGCCTCCACGCGCGCGTGCCGGAGCCGGTCCCGCACCCCGAGAAGCCCGCGCACCCGCTGCTCGCCCCGGAAGCCCGGTTCGCGATCCAGCGGATCATGACGGACGGCGCGGGTGTCCTGCGCTCGGCCGAGTCCCTCACCCAGGCCGCCGACCGCCTCCAGCAGCTCCACGCGGACGCGCGCGACGCCCTCGACGAGAACGGCAAGACCTCCGAGCCCGGAGTCGACACCTGGGAGGCCACCAACCTCCTGTGCGTGGCCCGCGTCCTGGTCGCCGCCGCCCGTCTGCGCGAGGAGACCCGCGGCTGCCACTGGCGCGAGGACCACGCCGACCGGGACGACACGGACTGGCGCCGCCATATCGTCGTACGGCTGAATCCCGACCGGACGCTGGCCGTACACACCACGGACACCGCAGACTTCCCCCCGACCCTCCCCCAAGCGCTCGACTCCGTTCGAGCAGGGGGGACCCCCATGCCCCAGCCGGCGCCCCGTTCTCAGGAGCAGTGACAGCAGTGAGCACCCCCGACCTTCCCCTCGCCCAGAGCGGCGGCTGCGGCGATGGCTGCGGCTGCGGCGCCGACATGGACGAGGCGTACCTGGAGTGCGGCCTCGACCCCGCGCTCGCCCAGCTCCTTGCCGACGCCGGTCTCGACCCCCTTGAGGTCGAGGACATCGCGAACGTGGCCATCCAGGAGGACCTCGACCACGGCGTGGACGTGACGACCGTCGCGACCATCCCCGAGGACGCCGTCTCCACCGCCGACTTCACCGCCCGGGACGCGGGCGTCGTCGCGGGTCTGCGGGTGGCCGAGGCGGTCGTCTCCGTGGTCTGCACCGACGAGTTCGCCGTGGAGCGGCATGTCGAAGACGGCGACCGCGTCGAGGCGGGCCAGAAGCTCCTCAGCGTCACGACCCGCACCCGCGACCTGCTGACGGCCGAGCGCAGCGCGCTGAACCTCCTGTGCCGCCTCTCCGGCATCGCGACGGCCACGCGCGCGTGGGCGGACGCCCTGGAGGGCACCGAGGCCCGCGTACGCGACACCCGCAAGACGACGCCGGGCCTGCGCGCCCTGGAGAAGTTCGCGGTGCGCTGCGGCGGCGGCGTCAACCACCGCATGTCGCTCTCGGACGCGGCCCTGGTGAAGGACAACCACGTGGTCGCCGCGGGCGGCGTGGCGCAGGCCTTCAAGGCCGTACGGGAGGCCTTCCCGGAGGTCCCGATCGAGGTCGAGGTCGACACCCTGCACCAGCTGCGCGAGGTCGTGGACGCGGGCGCCGACCTGATCCTTCTGGACAACTTCACGCCCGTCGAGTGCGAGGAGGCCGTCGCCCTCGTCGCCGGCCGCGCCCTCCTGGAGGCCTCGGGCCGCCTCACCCTCGCCAACGCCGAGGCGTACGCCAAGACGGGCGTCGACTACCTGGCGGTGGGCGCCCTCACGCACTCCTCGCCGATCCTGGACATCGGCCTCGACCTGCGCGAGGCGTCGACGGACGAGGCGGAGTAGGACAGATGCTCCTCACGATCGACGTCGGCAACACGCACACCGTCCTCGGCCTCTTCGACGGGGAGGAGATCGTCGAGCACTGGCGCATCTCCACGGACGCCCGTCGCACCGCCGACGAGCTCGCCGTGCTCCTCCAGGGCCTCATGGGCATGCACCCGCTGCTCGGCGAGGAACTCGGCGACGGCATCGACGGCATCGCCATCTGCTCGACGGTTCCGTCCGTGCTGCACGAGCTGCGCGAGGTCACTCGGCGGTACTACGGCGATGTCCCCGCCGTACTGGTCGAACCCGGTATCAAGACCGGCGTACCGATCCTGATGGACAACCCCAAGGAGGTCGGCGCCGACCGGATCATCAACGCGGTGGCCGCCGTCGAGCTCTACGGGGGGCCGGCCATCGTCGTCGACTTCGGTACGGCGACGACGTTCGACGCGGTGTCGGCGCGGGGCGAGTACACGGGTGGTGTCATCGCTCCGGGTATCGAGATCTCCGTGGAGGCGCTCGGTGTGCGGGGTGCCCAGCTGCGCAAGATCGAGTTGGCGCGGCCGCGGGCGGTGATCGGCAAGAACACCGTCGAGGCCATGCAGGCCGGCATCGTGTACGGCTTCGCCGGGCAGGTCGACGGAGTCGTCAGCCGGATGGCGCGCGAACTCGCCGACGACCCCGACGACGTCACCGTCATCGCCACGGGGGGCTTGGCTCCCATGGTTCTCGGCGAGGCGTCCGAAATCGACGAACACGAGCCATGGCTCACCCTGATCGGCCTCCGCCTGGTGTACGAGCGCAACGTGTCCCGTACGTAAGGGTGCTCGCCCCCGCCGCCCCTACCCGTCCCATCGGGTGCGGGTGGGTGGGGCCTGGTCCAAAAGATTGCGCAGTTCCCCGCGCCCCTATTCAGGGGCGCGGGGAACTGCGCAATCTTTTAGGGGGGGCTGGGGGCGCAGCCCCCAGGGATGGGACGGGTAGGGGCGGCGGGGGCGAAGAAACGCACGGCGCGCGCCGCCGGTATGACGGATTTTGTCTGATTAGCGCGTATCGTCGGCGCATGCCCACGCCATACGGATCCCGCGGCGGCATGGCGTTCGGTGCGGAGGAGCTGCGTGTGCTCCGCCGCGCTCTCGCCCTCGCCCTGCACCCCCGCCCCGCCTCCGCAGAGGACGTCCAGGACTGCCTCCGTCTCGCCGAGTCCGTCGATGAGGCGACCCGCGAGGGAGCCAGGCTCCGGGCCTTCCTGCTGGCCGACCTCGCCCGCTACCGAGCCGCGCTGCCGGGCACCGCCGGCGGCTACCTCGTCCTCCTGGAGGAGGCGCTGTGCGCCGGCTACCGGCCGGACCCCGACGACCTCGCCGCACTCCGCGCCCTGCGCGGCAATCCCGTCGCGGCAGCCCTCCTGGACCGCTGCCAGGACCTCGCCGAGCAGGACGTACGCAGCCGCCTGGCGGGCCGTGCGACTCCCGCAGTCCCGCAGTCCCGCACGCGCCTGCTGGCCATCCCTGGAGGCCGGGCCTCCGAGGAACCCGTCAAGAAGCCCGCGGACAGGCCCGCGACGGGACCGAAGCCGCAGTCCCAGCCCCCGGTGAAGACCCCGCGCCCGGACCGGCCCATCCCCACGCCGGGCGAGGTCTTCCCGCCGAAGCGCAAGCCCGCACCGCCACCGGCGAACCCCCCTCAACAGCTCGCGGCGGGGTAGTTACCCTGGAGGCATGGACTATGTCTCCGCGCTCGTGCCCCCCGTAGTGATGGCCGTGTTCTTCATCGGGCTGATCGTGACGATCGTGAAGACCCAGGGTGGGGCCAACAAGGCCAAGGAGGACGCGTTCGTCGACGCGGCCCTCGCGCGCGCGGAGAGCGCTCGCCAGGCCCCCCGGGACCAGCACGCCAAGGGCTGATTCCCGCACCGCACGGAAGCTCACCGGCGTACGACTCATACGTTTTTCGAGTCGTACGCCCTTTTTGTTGCCGATCTCCCACTATTGTTCTGAACTGTGCCTCGCCCATTGGGAGAACTCGAAGACGCGGTCATGACGCGGGTGTGGAAGTGGAACCGCCCGGTGACCGTTCGAGAAGTCCTGGAAGATCTTCAGCAGGAACGGTCCATCGCCTACACCACGGTGATGACCGTTTTGGACAATCTCCATCAGAAGGGCTGGGTGCGCCGTGAAGCGGAAGGCCGGGCCTATCGATATGAGGCGGTCTCCACACGTGCCGCCTACGCAGCCGCACTGATGAACGATGCCTGGTCGCAGAGTGACAACCCCGCCGCCGCTCTCGTCGCCTTCTTCGGCATGATGTCCCCGGAACAGCGCGAAGCCCTGCGCGATGCCGTGCGTATGGTCGCGGGACCGGAAACCCCCGCGCCCGAGAACCCGGCGCAGAACCCGGCCCGGAACCCGGCGGACGAGAACCCCGCCGCCACTGAGGGCGACGGCGGGCGATAGCGTCCGCTCATGCCAGCAGAGCATCCCGCGGAGCTTCCAGCAGAGCTTCCGGCACAGCATCCCGAAGCCACCGCAAAAGCCATCACCGTCCGGCGGGCCAGGACCAGCGATGTCGCGGCCGTACGCCGCCTCCTTGACGCGAACGTGCGCCGCCGCATCCTGCTCGACAAAGCGACGGTGACGCTTTACGAGGACATCCAGGAGTTCTGGGTGGCCGAACGGGACGACAACGCCGAGGTGGTGGGCTGCGGTGCCCTGCATGTGATGTGGGAAGACCTGGCGGAAGTCCGCACTCTCGCGGTGAACCCCGCGGTCAAGGGCCTCGGTGTCGGTCATCAGTTGCTGGAGAAGTTGCTGCAGACCGCCCGCTGGCTCGGCGTTCGACGAGTTTTCTGTCTGACCTTCGAAGTGGACTTCTTCGCGAAGCACGGCTTCGTGGAGATCGGCGAGACACCCGTCGACACCGATGTCTACGCGGAGCTCCTGCGTTCCTATGACGAGGGCGTGGCGGAGTTCCTCGGTCTCGAACGAGTGAAACCGAACACCTTGGGCAACAGTCGGATGCTTCTGCATCTGTGATCGCCGACAACTATTCCGGCGGACTGCCTTGCCCAGGGTCTCTATGTCCGAAACGCGCATGTTTCCGGTCTGCCAGTGCCCTGTGAGTCTCCCCCAGGGGTTTGTGTTTTTCCAGCAAAAGCGGTTTGCTTTCCGACGTACTGCAGTACTGCATATAACAGGGGACGGCGAAACGGCGGACGCCGCAGACCCCCGGCCCTGAAGTTATCGATGAAAGGAAATCCGGTGGCACAGAAGGTTCAGGTCCTTCTTGTCGACGACCTCGACGGTGGCGAGGCGGACGAGACCGTGACGTTCGCGCTGGACGGCAAGACGTACGAAATCGATCTCACGACCGCCAATGCGGACAAGCTCCGTGGCCTTCTCGAGCCCTACGTGAAGGGTGGTCGTCGTACCGGAGGCCGTGCTTCGGGCGGACGCGGAAAGGCGCGCGTCGCTTCCGGTGGCAGCCAGGACACCGCGCAGATCCGCGCTTGGGCGAAGGAGAACGGCTTCGAGGTCAATGACCGTGGCCGAGTTCCCGCGACCATTCGTGAGGCCTACGAGAAGGCCAACGGCTGAGCGCACGCGCGCCGCAGCCTTACCCGATGGCACTGCGTCGCCATCGTTTCGACGAGTCGTACGAGATCGGGGGCGCCCCCACCGCCCCCTCCGACCGCTCCGCCGCCCAGCGCCGACAGCGTCGGCAGTGTCGGCTCGACCTCGCAGCCAGGCTCCGGGGGCCGCAGCCAGACGGCGGCCCCTCGCGAGCCCGTCTGTGTTTCCACCGGCGCTCGCCTTCCCGGTGGAAGTTCCCTTCCAGGTGGCAGCGAAGCCTCGATTCCCGGGGGCAGTGGAGCCTCGATTCCGGGTGACAGCGGAGCCCTGATTCCGGGTGGCAGCGGAGCCTCGATGCTCCCGCCCGCGCCGATCGCCGTGAGGTCCAGCGAGAGTGCGCCCCACTCCAGCCAGTCGAGCAGCCCCGGCAGCTCGTCCGCGCTGCCCGCGGCCACGAGAAGCCGCATCCGTTCTCCGTGCAGCGCCACGGGAGAGGCGGGCCCCAGATGCCGCAGCGCCGCGAATCCCGCCTCCGCCGGCACCTCCAGGACGTCGAAGCGCAGGCCCGTGACCAGCCGTACCGGCGACCCGGGCACTGTCGCCCAGCCCAGTTCGTTCTCGTACCACCGCTGCACCGGATCGGCCGGGCCGAGCGGCCGACGCGGGAGAGGAACCGTGGGAACCATGCCAGGAGCAACCGCTGGAAGGGCCCCGGAGTTACGCTGGGTGTTCCGGCGATTGCGCAGAGTGCCGGAAAGGGGGGCGCTCGGGAGCGTTCGGCGGCGCAAGGATGTTCGCCCATAGCGGAGGGAACCGGTGCGCGCCGCATGGAGTGTCAGTGCGTACGGGTAAGACATCCCTAGTGGGAGGGGCGACACGCGTGGATCGGGCATCTCACGTTCGCCATCGGCGTACAGATGGTGAGGGTATCTGCCTGGCCTGCGGGAACATCGTCTCGCACCATCAGGTTGGAGCATATGTCGGCGTTCGGGGTCAGGAGGCCAAGGACGGTGTCGGCAGTTGGAATGAGCGGTCCCCGCTTGCGGGACTAAGCTGCGGAAGGACAGGGAGGGGAGCGTCCCCTTACTGCCTGACCGCTCTGAGGAGCGATTAACGATGTTCGAGAGGTTCACCGACCGCGCGCGGCGGGTTGTCGTCCTGGCTCAGGAAGAAGCCCGGATGCTCAACCACAACTACATCGGCACCGAGCACATCCTCCTGGGCCTGATCCACGAGGGTGAGGGTGTCGCCGCTAAGGCCCTGGAGAGCCTCGGGATTTCGCTCGAGGCGGTCCGCCAGCAGGTGGAGGAGATCATCGGCCAGGGCCAGCAGGCGCCCTCGGGCCACATTCCCTTCACCCCTCGTGCCAAGAAGGTCCTGGAGCTGTCGCTCCGCGAGGCCCTTCAGCTGGGCCACAACTACATCGGCACGGAGCACATCCTGCTCGGCCTGATCCGTGAGGGCGAGGGCGTCGCCGCCCAGGTCCTGGTCAAGCTGGGCGCAGACCTCAACCGGGTGCGGCAGCAGGTGATCCAGCTGCTCTCCGGATACCAGGGCAAGGAGACCGCCACCGCCGGTGGTCCTGCCGAGGGCACCCCCTCCACGTCCCTGGTCCTCGATCAGTTCGGCCGGAACCTCACCCAGGCCGCTCGTGAGTCCAAGCTCGACCCGGTCATCGGGCGCGAGAAGGAGATCGAGCGGGTCATGCAGGTGCTGTCCCGCCGTACGAAGAACAACCCGGTCCTGATCGGTGAGCCCGGCGTCGGCAAGACCGCCGTCGTCGAGGGCCTCGCTCAGGCCATCGTCAAGGGCGAGGTGCCCGAGACCCTCAAGGACAAGCACCTCTACACCCTGGACCTCGGCGCGCTGGTCGCCGGCTCCCGCTACCGCGGTGACTTCGAGGAGCGCCTGAAGAAGGTGCTCAAGGAGATCCGCACCCGCGGCGACATCATCCTGTTCATCGACGAGCTCCACACGCTGGTCGGTGCGGGTGCCGCCGAGGGCGCCATCGACGCGGCTTCGATCCTGAAGCCCATGCTGGCCCGTGGCGAGCTGCAGACCATCGGTGCGACGACGCTCGACGAGTACCGCAAGCACCTCGAGAAGGACGCGGCCCTTGAGCGCCGCTTCCAGCCGATCCAGGTGGCGGAGCCTTCCCTCCCCCACACGATCGAGATCCTCAAGGGCCTGCGCGACCGCTACGAGGCTCACCACCGCGTCTCCATCACGGACGAGGCACTGGTCCAGGCCGCGACGCTCGCGGACCGCTACATCTCGGACCGGTTCCTGCCCGACAAGGCGATCGACCTGATCGACGAGGCGGGCTCCCGGATGCGCATCCGCCGGATGACCGCTCCGCCGGACCTCCGCGAGTTCGACGAGAAGATCGCGGGCGTGCGCCGCGACAAGGAGTCCGCGATCGACTCGCAGGACTTCGAGAAGGCCGCCTCCCTCCGCGACAAGGAGAAGCAGCTCCTGGCCGCGAAGGCCAAGCGGGAGAAGGAGTGGAAGGCCGGCGACATGGACGTCGTCGCCGAGGTCGACGGCGAGCTGATCGCCGAGGTCCTGGCCACGGCCACGGGCATCCCGGTCTTCAAGCTGACCGAGGAGGAGTCCTCGCGTCTGCTCCGCATGGAGGACGAGCTCCACAAGCGGGTCATCGGCCAGAAGGACGCCATCAAGGCGCTCTCGCAGGCGATCCGTCGTACGCGAGCGGGTCTGAAGGACCCGAAGCGTCCCGGTGGTTCGTTCATCTTCGCCGGCCCCTCGGGTGTCGGTAAGACCGAGCTCTCGAAGACCCTCGCCGAGTTCCTCTTCGGTGACGAGGACGCGCTGATCTCCCTCGACATGTCGGAGTTCAGCGAGAAGCACACGGTGTCGCGTCTCTTCGGTTCGCCCCCCGGATACGTGGGCTACGAAGAGGGCGGCCAGCTGACCGAGAAGGTCCGCCGCAAGCCGTTCTCCGTCGTCCTCTTCGACGAGGTGGAGAAGGCCCACCCGGACATCTTCAACTCGCTGCTGCAGATCCTGGAGGACGGTCGCCTGACCGACTCCCAGGGCCGGGTCGTGGACTTCAAGAACACGGTCATCATCATGACGACCAACCTCGGCACGCGGGACATCTCCAAGGGCTTCAACCTCGGCTTCGCGGCCTCCGGTGACACGAAGACCAACTACGAGCGCATGAAGACCAAGGTCAACGACGAGCTGAAGCAGCACTTCCGCCCGGAGTTCCTGAACCGTGTCGACGACACGGTGGTCTTCCACCAGCTCACCGAGGAAGACATCATCCAGATCGTCGACCTCATGATCGCCAAGGTGGACGAGCGGCTGAAGGACCGGGACATGGGCATCGAGCTCAGCCCGACCGCCAAGTCGCTCCTCGCGAAGAAGGGTTACGACCCCGTCATGGGTGCCCGGCCGCTGCGCCGGACCATCCAGCGCGAGATCGAGGACATCCTCTCCGAGAAGATCCTCTTCGGCGAGCTGCGTCCCGGCCACATCGTGGTCGTCGACACGGAGGGCGAGGGCGACACCAAGGCCTTCACCTTCCGCGGTGAGGAGAAGTCGGCGCTGCCTGACGTCCCGCCGATCGAGCAGGCGGCCGGCGGCGCCGGGCCCAACCTGAGCAAGGACGCGTAACCTCCGGGTTCGCTGAACAGAGGGGCTGCCCTGGGACTTCGGTCCTGGGGCAGCCCCTTTTTGTGTGTCAGCGAACCGCGCGGCCGTCCGGG
This sequence comes from Streptomyces sp. NBC_00775, assembly GCF_036347135.1. Lineage (NCBI taxonomy): Bacteria > Bacillati > Actinomycetota > Actinomycetes > Kitasatosporales > Streptomycetaceae > Streptomyces > Streptomyces sp. NBC_00775. The sequence continues at coordinate 4,638,867 of NZ_CP108938.1, read as the reverse complement.
ATGCCGAAGCGTTTGCCTCCGATGACCCGAACAAAACGGCCGTCACTTGTCACGGTCAATTGGAGATCTGGCAGTGCGCGCAGTGGGCGTAGATCCAGAGGGGCCTCGGCGCGGGCGCCCGGCTGAAGACTGAGCGAAAGGCGGGAGAGCGCGGGGAAGGCCGAGGGCAGGACGGCCACATCACTCCAGTCGACGACCCCTGACAGCCGCAGAACCGTGACGCGAGGCAGTGGGCGCATGCCGCTCAGTTCGGAGAGGGAACGGACCATGGTCTCGACGCGGTTGATCCGGTCCGTCGCACGGACGCAGTCCCAGAACCTGGTGGGGGACAGCGGGCACGGCAGGGTGAGGTCGGTCAGCGACTCCCATGCTTCAAGGCCTGTGGTATCCAGCATCCGTGGCACGGGGAGATCGAGACGAGTGACGGTCGGGTGGGCGGGGAGGGATGCCACCGCGGTGAGATGGGGAGCGTTGAGCGTCAGCGAGCGGAGCCGGGGAATGGCTCGTACGTACTCCAGCGCGTCAGCGGGCAGGGGCTGGAGCTGGAGGCTGATGGAGCTCAGAGAAGACATCGTCGCCAGGGGTGAGACGTCCGTGAGTGATGGGCAGGACGACAGGCTCAGCCGGTTCAGGCACTCTTCCTGAGTGCGCAGAAAGGCCAGGTCCTCCAGGACCAGCATTCTGCGCAGAGTCAGTGTGGTGACTTTCGGGAGTGGAGCTTCCTGGAGCTCCTTCGACGAGAAGGGCCCGGTGAGCGTGAGGTCGTTGGCGCCGGGCAGCAGCCGCAGCAGCGACAGTTGCTCCTTGGTGGTCACCAGCAGGCGATGGTCGGCCAGGTTGGCCACGTGTCCGAGGACTTCGAGGGCGTACTCCTCGGCGGGAAAGTTGTCCCACGCAGTGACGAGCCGAGAGACGGCTGGGCGCCACGCGTCCGGGAGGGAAACGAGGCGACCCGCGTAGGGAATGGTCTCGGCGCCTCCGATTCTGGAGACGAGGAGTGCGATCCGGGACTGCTGCACGCTCGACAAGCCGCCGGGGTCCGGCAGGAACGGCAGGACGTAGGGCCCCAGCCGGGCCAGTTGGGCGGTCTGTGTCACGGAGGCGGAGGAGACGAGGCCGCTGATGTGGTCACGGATACGGTCGCGTAGATCCTTCTCCAGCCATGCCGCGTGCTCGGAGCAGAGGGCGGACAGGACGAGGAGCTGGGTGCGCAGGGGCTCCGGAGTGTCCCGGGCCTCCGCCTTGGCGAGGAGTCCGGTCAGCAACTCCCTGATTTCTCGGCGGCAATGGCCCGACGCCAGCAGGATGACGTCGTGCCACAGTTCGTCGTCGGCATTGCGTACGAGTTCCTTCAGGGAGCCGCTTTCGACGAGTTCCTTCGCGGCGAGGAAATCCTGGAACGTGCGGTGGATGAACTGGTAGGAATCCTCGGCGCGTTCCTGGAGCAGGCCCGAGCGGTTGAGGAGGTGTGTGAGGACCTCCTCGGTCGTGCCCTGGCTCCGTACGCGTTCCATGCCCGCCAGGGCGGCTTCGAGTTGGGGACGGGCCTGGGCGCGGGTGAATTCGGACTGGCCGCAGCGGACCAGCCAGACCGCGATGCGCTGGAGGATCTGGTGGTGTTCCTCGACGGACATGGTGATGCCGTCGGGCGCGTCCACTCCACGGCGCTTGTCGCGGTTGCCGAGAAGCATCTCCAGGGCCGACTGGTACAGCTTGAAGCGGGTCTCCGGAAGAAATCCCTGGAGGCGGCGGTGGAGTGCGCAGATCACCGCGCACAGGAGCGGAGTGCGGGCCAGGTCGCTGAGAGCGGGATTGTGGCGGAACTGCTGGGACAGGTCCCTTTCCAGTTCGCGCAGCAGATCGTGGTCGTCGTCGTCCAGGCGGGCGGCGCGATGCCAGGCCTTGATGAACGTCTGGATGTCGTCGTCGCGCATCGGCAGGAGCCGTAACTCCTCGAACTGCTCCGACTCGAGCCAGTCGGGCTCGACGGCGAGGGGACGTACGGTGGCGACGCAGCGCGTGCCCGGGAAACGCCGCAGCAGGGCGGACAGCCAGTGGTGCGCTTCCTCGCGGTCGGTCTGCGGGACCTCGTCCAGGCCGTCGACGAGCAGGAGGGCGCGTCCCGCACGCAGGACCCGGCCCACCCAGCCTTCGGGCGGCTCGTCCATCCCCAGTTTCGCCGCGTGCGGGAGCTGGGACGGGGACGGGAAGTCCACCCGCTGGGCGCGCAGGGTCCGTAGCGGGACGACGAAGGGGACGAGGCCGTTGAGCCCGGCCAGGCTGGGGCCGTGGGTGCCCGAGGCGGAGTGGGCTGCCAGCCACCATGTCAGCGTCGTCTTGCCGGCGCCCGCGTCACCGCGCAGCAGGACGCGGGGGCGGGTGGACAGGAGCGTTTCGACGCGCTGGGGGGTGCGGTCCGTCCGGGACGACCTCTGCCGCGTCGTCGTGGTGTCCAGGTTGCGCGCGTCGGCCTCCGAGATGCGGGTCGCCGCCTCCAGGCTCAGATACGCGGTGTCCAGGTCCCATTCGGCTTCGCGGCGGCTGAGATCGTCCAGGCCGAAGATCTTGGTCTTGTGATAGGTGGCGCCGACGGCCTGCGCGTACTCCGCCTCGTAGATGCGGTCCAGCGGGTGGTGGTGGCTGATCGGTTCGCTGAGCGGCAGGTCGTACGGCATGTCCTTCAGGTCGCTGATCAAGGTGCCCTCGGCGCGGAGGTGGCCGCGCCCGCGGGGGATGGCGCCGACGATGCCGAGCAGGACGTCGCCCGCGAAGACCGGGGCGCCGGACAGGCCCGCCAAGGGGGAGGGGCCGTCGGGGAGTTCGACGGCGGGCGGCTGGTCGAAGGCGAACGTGAGGACGGAGTGGGGGCGGGCCGCGGCCGGCAGGACCGTGCCCGCGTACTGGTCGGAGGCGAGGTGACCTTCCGGGCCCCGGCGCTGGACGTCCGGGTAGCCGATGGTCTCGCAGTGCCGGAGCGGCTGGGTGGTGTCCAGGTGGCCGATGCGGACGTGGGAGGAGCAGGGGAGGTCGGCGTTCGTGAGCAGCAGGGCCGCGTCCAGTCCGGCGTCCTGCCATATGACCTGGGCGGTGATCGGCTCCGCGCTGCCGGGATGGGCGATCTCCGGTGCCGGGCCGGCGCCGATGACGTGGGCGCAGGTGAGGACGAGGCGGCTGTTGAGGGCGACTCCGCTGCCCTGTGCCTGACCCAGTACGACCACCGCCCGGTCGGCCGGACCGGCGGCCGGGGTCATCGCGCCGTGGGCGGGTTGGGTACCTGGCCGAAGGCCGAGGTGCTGCCCTGCCGCTCGTTGCCGACCTGCCACGGGGCGTTGGTCCGCGCGTCCCGCGGGGTGAGGGTGAAGGCGACGCGGTGTGTCCGGCCCGTCTCGCGCGAGGTGTCGGCTCCCGCCTCGACGACCCAGGCCTTGACCTTGCCGCTTCCCTTCACCTCCTTGCGCAGCTCAAGCGTGAATTCCATCTCGATGGCACCGACTTCGAACGACACGGGCTGACCCGATGCCCGTGTCGCGGCCTCGATGAGTTGGTCGCGGACCGAGGCGATGGCGTCGGAGAGTTCGATGCCGTCCAGGTCGGTTGCGCGCGGCGAAGTGGCGGTCATGATCCCCCGGTATCCCTCAAAATCCCGTGCAAGTAGCTGGATTTTACGGGGTGTTGAGGCACCCGCGAACGATGTTGAGACAGTCGGCCGGGGTGCGGTTCACGGGGCCGGGGCTGGGCGGTGTGGTGTAGCCGCCGTCACATTCCAGGGATCCTGGATCTTGCCGCCCGGTGACATGACGCACAGGCGATTTGTCCGTTACTAGGGCGAATAGTGGAAAGACAAGAACGGGCAAAAAGGACCTTTGGCCTGGAACCCGGAGGGCGGGTTGCGCATCAGGGTGTGCCCTGGGGGACACGGAGTTTTTCGGTGGGGCGCGACGCCTCTAAGTGGGGCTAAACGTCATTTGACAGGAGAAATCCGGAAGGCCCCCGTACGGGATGTCCGCGCTGTCAAGGATCGCCAAGTTGTGGGGGTTAAGTACTACTAAAGGTCGTAGATGGGCGGTTTGGGGGTCTGTGGGGTCGCGGGTTACCAAGAGGGACCCCATCCGGTGGCCGGTTGTGCGCCGGGTGGTGTTTGTGTCCTTGTCCCCGTCTCCGCGAGGTCCCCATGTCGAAGCGCGTCACGTCCCGTCACTCCCGCATGTCCCGTATCCGCACAGGGGCGGCCGTCCTGGCCGTCGGGCTGGGTGCCTCGGTCGTGCTGGGCGCCGGGGTCGCGGGCGCCGCCGAGACCAGCCTCGTCAGCACCGGAACCGTCACGGCGGCGAACGCCGTGCAGACGCAGGCCGCCGCCCAGGCCAAGGCCGCCGCCACGGCGAAGACCGCGGCCGCCGCCAAGGCCGCCGCCGCTAAGGCCGCCGCCGCGACCGCCGCGAAGGCCGCCGCCGCGAAGGCCGCCTCCTGGGTCGACCCGGTGAAGAAGTACACCCTGTCCGCCAGCTTCAACCAGGCCGGCAGCATGTGGCAGTCCACCCACTCCGGGCAGGACTTCGCCGTGCCCAGCGGCACCGAGGTCGTCGCCGCGCACGGCGGCACCGTCGTCAAGACCGGCGGCAACGGCGCCGGTGACGGTCCCGCGTACGGCAACGCCATCGTCATCAAGCACGGCAACGGGACCTACTCGCAGTACGCCCACCTGTCGCGCATCGACGTGAAGGTCGGCCAGATCGTCGCCACCGGCCAGCACATCGCGCTCTCCGGCAACACCGGCAACTCCAGCGGGCCGCACCTGCACTTCGAGATCCGTACGACCGCGAACTACGGGTCCGCCATCGACCCGGTCGCCTTCCTGCGCACCAAGGGCGTGACGGTCTAACCGTTCCGCTCCGCTCCGTCCCGCCCCGCTCAGGGCGCGGTGGCGCCGCCGTGCGCCTGTGTCACCAAGTCGATCGCGACCTCCAGGACCGCCTTGCGCTTGTCCTCGGGGTCGCCTTCGACGTCCTTGAGGACGAACATCCCGGCGTGCATCGAGAAGAGCGCGCTGATGCAGCGGACCTGGTCCTTCAGATCGGCGTCCGGCTCCTTGAGCAGGTCGATCATCCGGATCATGCGGTCCTTGAAGTCCTCGCCCGTGCGCAGCTCGCGTACGGTCGCCTGGTTCTCCTGCATGAAGCGGAAGAGCGGGGCCGCGTCGGCGAGGGCCTCGCTGTAACGGTGCAGGATCTCCTGCTTCGTCGCCAGCGTGCGCGGCTGCTGCCTGCCCCACTCGATCAGCTCGTCCATGGGCCTGGACAGGTCCTGGAAGAGGCTGATCAGGATGTCTTCCTTGGTCTTGAAGTGGTAGTAGAGCGCCGCCTTCGTGACGTCGAGGTGCTCGGCGATCTCGCGCAGCGAGGTCTTCTCGTAGCCCTGCTCGGAGAAGAGTTCGAGGGCCACGTCCTGGATGCGCTGGCGGGTGTCCCCGCGGCGCTGTCGCTTGGTGCCGTCCATGGTGCCGCCCATCCTCGTACTCCTTGCGCTCCCTGAAAACTTACCTGTCGCCCGGCTAGTGAAACCACTTAAACTTACTTGACGCCCGGCTAGTTGCGGGTCTAGTTTCCCTGAGTGTAGTCAACTTGCCGGGCGGCAAGTAAGTAGCCGGCGGCGACAGCTGTACCTGAGCGGTACCTAGGGGAGTGGGAACGATGGCGGACAGCACCGAAGCGGCCATACAGGCCGGAAAACAGGCCGGAGACCAGGGCGGGCAACCAGGCGGGGAGCAGCCGCGCAGCGTACGGGTCGTGCTGCTCGCGCTCATGATCGCGATGCTGCTGGCGATGCTCGACAACATGATCGTGGGCACGGCGATGCCGACGATCGTCGGCGAACTGGGCGGCCTCGAACACCTGTCGTGGGTCGTCACCGGGTACACGCTCGCCACCGCCGCCTCCACCCCCATCTGGGGCAAGCTCGGCGACATGTACGGGCGCAAGGGCGCCTTCATGACCTCGATCGTGCTCTTCCTGATCGGCTCCGCGCTCAGCGGCATGGCCCAGGACATGGGCCAGCTCATCGGCTTCCGCGCCATCCAGGGCCTCGGCGCCGGTGGTCTGATGGTCGGTGTCATGGCGATCATCGGTGACCTCATTCCGCCCCGCGAGCGCGGCAAGTACCAGGGCATGATGGCCGGCGTGATGGCGTTCGCCATGATCCTTGGACCGCTGGTCGGCGGCACCATCACCGACCACTGGGGCTGGCGCTGGTCCTTCTACATCAACCTGCCGCTCGGCGTCGTCGCGCTGCTCGCCGTCAGTGCCGTACTGCACCTGCCGAAGAAGCGGAAGCAGGGCACCATCGACTACCTGGGTGCCGGTCTGCTGACCCTCGGCATCTCCTCGATCGTGCTGGTCACCACCTGGGGCGGCACCGAGTACGCCTGGGGCTCCGCCCGGATCATGGAGCTGATCGGGATCGGCGTCGCCTCGCTCGTGGGCTTCGTCTTCTGGCAGACCAAGGCCGCCGCGCCGATCATGCCGCTGCACATCTTCCGCAGCCGCAACTTCACGCTGATGTCGGTCATCGGCTTCATCACCGGTTTCGTGATGTTCGGCGCCGTGCTCTTCCTGCCGCTCTACCAGCAGTCCGTGCAGGGCGCGTCCGCCACCAACTCCGGGCTGCTGCTCCTGCCGATGCTCGGCGCGATGCTCGCCGTCTCGATGGTCGCGGGCCGGGTCACCACCAACAGCGGTCGCTACAAGGTCTTTCCGCTCGTCGGCAGTGTGCTGATGATCGTGGGACTCTTCCTGCTCGCGCAGATGGACACCGGGACCACCCGTCTCACGTCCGGGCTGTACATGGCGGTACTCGGCGCCGGCATGGGCTGCCTGATGCAGATCACCATGCTGGTCGCGCAGAACAGCGTCGAGATGAAGGACATGGGCGTCGCGTCCTCGTCGACCACGCTCTTCCGGACCCTGGGCTCCTCCTTCGGTGTCGCCATCATGGGTGCGCTGTTCAACCACCGGGTGCAGGACGTCATGACCGAGCGGGCCGGGGCACTCGGGTCCAAGATCACCGAGCAGTCCGCGCAGCTCGACGCGGCGAGTCTGGCGAAGCTGCCGGCTCCGGCGCGGGAGGCCTACCAGTTCGCGGTGTCCTCCGGTACGCACTCCGCGTTCCTGCTGGGGTCTGTCGTGGCTGTGGTCGCGCTGGTCGCCGCGGTGTTCGTGAAGGAGGTTCCGCTGAAGGGAGCGGGGGCGCCTGCGGCTGAGGCCGACGAGGGTGCGGTGCGGGACTCTGCGGCCACGGCGACCGTGGCCGAGGCGGTCTGACCTCTTACCTCTGACCTCTGATCCTCCTGGTCTGAAGGCCCCCGGCGTTGTCCGCCCCGGGGGCCTTCTCCTGGGTTTTCGCCCCCGCCGCCCCTACCCGTCCCATCCCTGGGGGCTGCGCCCCCAGACCCCCGCTAAAAGATTGCGCAGTTCCCCGCGCCCCTAAAAGGGGCGCGGGGAACTGCGCGATCTTTTGGGCCAGCCCCCACCCACCCGCACCCGACACACAACCGAACGGGGTCGAAGGGGCGGAGCCCCTGGGGATGGGACGGGTAGGGGCGGCGGGGGCGAAGGACCCCCCCCGTGGCAGCATCGAATCGTGGACAAGATGCGGCAGTTGCGGCTTGCCAAGGATGCGATGGATCGGGACTGGGCCGAGCCCGGGCTCGATCTTGATGTGGTGGCGGCGCATGCCGGGTACTCGCGGTATCACTTCATACGGGCTTTCAAGGCGGCGTACGGCGAGACGCCCGGACAGTATCTGACGCACCGTCGTATCGAGCGGGCGGAGGAGATGCTGCGCAGCGCGAATCTGTCGGTGACGGAGATCTGCAACCTGGTCGGGTTCAGCAGCCTCGGCACGTTCTCGGCGAGCTTCAAGACGTGGACAGGGCTGACACCGAGCGCGTACCGGGCCAAGCATGTGGGGCAGGGGGCCGCGCTCATACCGGGGTGTTACGCGATGTTGTGGGCCGGGGGATTCAGGCACAGGTCCACAGCCGCCGAGGACCGCAACTCTGGAGAAGCACGCTGAGCAGCCCCGCGCCTACCGTGACGAACAGGAAGCGAAACCACAGCGAATCCCACCCCGCACAGGAGAGCAGAGCGATGATCAAGGGCCTGGGCATCACCACCGTCTGGACGTTCGACCAGGAGCGCACCAAAGCCTTCTTCACCGAGAAGCTCGACTTCGAGGTGCACGACGACCTGGCCATGGGCGACATGCGGTGGATCACTGTGGGCGCCAAGGACCAGCCGGATGTGGAGCTGGCCCTGATGAGCCTGGACGGGCCGGGGCTCGACCCCGAGTCCGCGGAGGCGCTCAAGAAGCTGGTCGGCAAGGGCGCGCTGGGCGCCGGCGCGTTCCGTACGGACAACTGCCGCGGGGACTACGAGACGTTCAAGGCGCGCGGCGTGGAGTTCCTCCAGGAACCCAAGGAGCGGCCGTACGGCGTCGAGGCGATCTTCCGCGACGACAACGGCAACTGGTACTCACTCACCGAGCGCAGCGACGAACTCGACTTCTCGAAGGACTTCGACGGCTAGCACCCGACAGCTGGGACCCGAAGGGGACTAGGGCAGCATCGGATAGCTTCCCGTGTCCGTCGGCGCGTGCTCCGGCAGCCACAGCACCGCCACCGCGCCCTCGGCGGGTACGCCGTCCGGTGCGCCCGCGGGCCGTACGTTGCGGAAGGTCAGCCGGGCGCCCAGCACCCGGGCCTGGCCCGCGGCGATGGTGAGGCCCAGGCCGTGGCCGTGGCCCGCGCGGTCGGTGCTGCCGGTGCGGAAGCGGCTCGGGCCCTCGGCGAGCAGCGCCTCCGGGAAGCCGGGACCGTGGTCGCGGACGCGGATGACCCGGCCCTCGACGGTGACCTCGATGGGCGGTTTGCCGTGCCGGGAGGCGTTCGCGAGGAGGTTGAACAGGACGCGCTCCAGACGGCGCGGGTCCGTCGTGACCTCCGACTCGTGCACCACCCGCACCTCGACGTCCGGGTCCTTGGCTGCCACCCGCCGCGACACGAACTCGCCGAGCAGGATGTCCTGCAGCTCGGCCCGTTCGGACGCGCCGTCGAGCCGGGCGACCTCCAGGACGTCCTCGACGAGGGTGCGCATGGCCTGCGCCCGGTCCCGGACGAGTTCGGTGGGGCGGCCGGGCGGCAGCAGTTCCGCCGCCGTCAGCAACCCGGTCACCGGCGTACGCAGCTCGTGCGCGATGTCCGCCGTCACCCGGCGCTCGGCCTCGATGCGCTGCTGGAGCGCGTCCGCCATGGCGTCCACGGCACGCGCGAGGTCGTCGGTCTCGTCGCGGACGACACCGCCGATCGCGTCCCGTACCCGTACGTCGGTCTCGCCCTTGGCGACCTGGTTCGCGGCGGCGGCGGCCTTGCGCAGCCGGCGCGACAGCTGGCCGCCGATGAGCACGCCGAGCGCGCTGCCGCCGAAGACGACCGCGATGGAGCCGATGACGAGGGCCTGGTCGAGGTCCTTCATGACGTCGGCGTTGCGGTCCGTGAACCGCTCGTGCCAGGACAGCACCCGGCCGTCCCTGAGCGGCACGGCGGCCCAGATGTCGGGCACCCCGTTCGGGCCGTCGGACACATAGGTGGCCCGCCGTCCCTCCGAGACCTTCGCCAACAGGTCGGCCGGGATGGCCGGGTCGTCGATCTTGGCTCCGAAGGGGGGCGGCCGGCCGGGCCCGTACATGCGCTCCGCGAGCTGGATGCGCTCGTCCGCCAGATCGCGTGAGTTGTCGAGCATCGAGACGCGGGCCGCGTTGTGCACGACCAGGCTCAGCGCGACCGCCACGAGCGCGCCGACCAGCGCGATCGCGGCGCTGAGCTTCCACCTGATGCCCGTACGGATGCCCCCGGCTCCGAACGGGCCACCGGCCGCGCCGCTGCCGCCGCCCAGGCCCGGTCCCGTACCGCCGCCCGGTCCCGCACCTCGGCCCCGTCTCCCGCCGCCGCCCGGACTCATCGAACCCCGACGCTGAAAAATCCCCCGCATACCCCTGCTCAGGCCTTCAACTTGTAGCCGAAGCCGCGGACCGTCTCGATCCGGTCCTGGCCGATCTTCGTACGCAGCCGCTGCACATGCACGTCGACGACGCGGGTGTCCCCGCCCCAGCCGTAGTCCCACACACGTTCGAGCAGCTTGTCGCGGCTCAGCACCGTACCCGGCGCGGAGGAGAACTCCAGGAGCAGCCGCATCTCGGTGGGCGTCAGCGCCACCGGCGTACCGCCCTTGAGGACCTCCATGCCCTCGGTGTCGATCTCCAGGTCGCCGAAGGCGAGCACGCCGCCGTCCATCGAGGCGGGGCCGTCGCCCGCCGCGCCCTGGCCGCCGTTCGCGTGCCCGAAGCGGCGCAGCACCGCACGGATGCGGGCGACCAGGACGGCACCGTCGAAGGGCTTGGTCACATAGTCGTCGGCGCCCGCCTCCAGGCCCAGCACGACGTCGATCGAGTCGGCGCGGGCCGACAGCATGATCACGGGGACGGTCGACTCGTCACGGATGCGGCGGCACAGGGAGACACCGTCGAGGCCGGGCACCATGACATCCAGCAGGGCGATGTCGGGGCGGTCCGCGCGGAACGCCTCCAGGCCGGACAGTCCGTCGGGCATGGCGGTGACCGCGAAGCCGTCGCGCTCCAGGGCGAGTTGCGTGGCCTCGCGGATGACGTCGTCGTCCTCGACGAACAGGACGTGGGTCTGCTCTGCCATGCGGCTGCTCCGTCTGCTCTCAGTTCGAGGGGGCGGGCGTGTCGGCGCCGCCCACCGCGTTGCTGTACTCGTTGTGGATCCGCGAGTCCTCGGTGAATCGGGTCGCGGACCAGCCGTAGGTGATCACTTCTTCGCTGGAGGGATACGACACAGGGTCGCCCTTCTTGTACAGCTGCTGGGTGACCACCAGGTCGCCCCGGTCGATCTCGGCGTAGACCGGAGGCTCCTCGGCCTTGAAGACGTTCTGGTACCTGCCGTCCTGCTCGCGGTACACGTACGAACCGACGCCCACGGCATCGCCGCAGGTCATCACGTTGACCACGATGTCGTCCGCCGACCCCCCGGTCAGATCCCCGTACGACACGTCGACCGGGTACTCGTCGGCGACACACGGCTTCAGATCGCGCTTGACCGACGCGCTGACCTCCGGGTCGTCCTTGACGAGCTGGACCGCGTCCACCCGCTGGGGTGTCCTGCTGGGCGAGGCGGAGGCGGTGGGCGTGGCGGCGCCCTTGGCCACCGCGTCACTGCCCGCCGGACCCTCGTCGCGGGCACCCGTACCGCCCGTGGCGCAGGCGGTCAGGAAAAGGCCGAGGGCGGCGAGCACGGCCGCTGCCGTACTCCCCGCCTTCAGGACCCCTCTGGCCCGAATTCCTAGGCCGCGCAACGCTCCCGCTCCTCACCCGGTTCGAGCGCGCGGGCGCCGCGCTCGTCGTAGTCCCGGCTCTCCAGCTCCTCGCGGAGCCGGGCCAGCGCCCGGTGCAGCGTGCTCTTGACCGTTCCGGCCGACATGCCAAGCGCGGCGGCCGTCTCCTCGGTGGACATCTGCTCCCAGTGTCGCAGCACCACGACGCTGCGCTGCTTGGGAGCGAGAACCTTCATGATGTCCATAAGGAGCGCCCGGTCCGCGTGCTGCTCGGTGGAGTCGTCGACGGACGCGTCCGGCAGCTGCTCGGTCGGAACCTCCTCCAGCTTCCGGGCCCGCCACCACTCGGTACGCGTATTGATCATCACGCGGCGCAGGTAGGCGTCGGCCAGCCGCTTGTCCGCGATGCCGTCCCAGCGGCCGTACGTCCGTACGAGCGCGGTCTGCAGCAGGTCCTGGGCATCGACCGGGTCGGGGACCAGGCGGCGGGCACTGCGCAGCAGCGCGTCCTGCCGGGTGCGGACGTACTCCTCGAATTCGAGCACCTCGCCGTGCGCCATGATCAACCGCCTCCATCCCCGTTTCCGACCTGCCTGCTGCCGGTTGTCCGTTACCTCTGCGCCGCGTTGTCTGCGGTACGCAAATGAAGCTACGGAGGCGTTGTCACGGGGTTGTCCGAGACAGCCTGCGACGAGCACTCGGCTGTCCGTCGGTTGTGTAACGGATGTGCGTTCGGGGTAAGGCGAGGGGATGGTGCGTCCCGTTAAACCCTGTTTTGCCGGGCCAGTTGTGTCACCTGCCGCACCAACTGCTGTGTGACGGCTGTGTTGGCGGCGATGTCAGGGGCGATACCGGGGGTTATGTCAGCGGCAGGCGATACAGGCCACCCGGGAGCGGTTCGACGAGTCCGTCGGCGACGAGACCGTCGAGCGCGCGGGCACGCTGTACCGGTTCGTCCCATACACGGTCCAGCGCCGCCTGCGGGACCGCGGTGACCGCTTCCCTGAGTACGGCGAGGAGCTTGCCGCGGACCTGGCGGTCCGTACCCGCGTACGTCTGTCCGCGCCGGGGCGGGCCCTCGTGCTCCGGCTTGCCCGCCAGCCGCCACGCACACTGCCCGGCGATCGGGCAGCTGTGGCAGGTCTCGTTCTTCGCCGTGCAGACGAGCGCGCCGAGCTCCATCGAGGCGGCGGCCCAGCGGGAGGCCGTGCGCTCGCTCTCGGGGAGCAGGGCGCGGGCGAGTTTGCGCTCGGCGGCGGTGGTGGCGTTCGGCGGGTACCGCACCCCGGTGACGGCCCGGGCGAAGACGCGCCGGACATTCGTGTCGAGCACCGCGTGCCGCTGCCCGTACGCGAACGACGCGACCGCGGCCGCCGTGTACTCCCCGATGCCGGGCAGCGCGAGCAGCTGCGCGTGCTCCGACGGTACGTCGCCGCCGTGCCGTTCCGTTATGGCCACCGCGGCGCCGTGCAGGCGCAGGGCGCGCCGCGGGTAGCCGAGCCTTCCCCAGGCGCGGACGGCTTCGCCCGGGGCCTCCTTCGCCAGGTCGGCGGGGCGGGGCCAGCGGGTCAGCCACTGCTCGTACACGGGCAGTACGCGGTTCACCGGGGTCTGCTGGAGCATGAACTCGCTGACCATCACTCCCCAGGGGCCGGCCTCCTCGTGGCGCCAGGGGAGGTCGCGGGCGTGTGCGTCGAACCAGGCGATGACGGGGGTGTGCAGGGTCTCGCCGGGGGTGGTTTGGGTGGACTCGGTGGGTGCAGTCATCAGGGTCGATCCTGCCACGTGGGGGTGGGTTTTTCTTTCGCCCCCGCCGCCCCGGCCCGTCCCATCCCGTTCCTGGGGCTCCGCCCCAGACCCCAGGGGCCGGTTCTTTGACTGCGAGTGGGTGGGGGTTGCTCGCGCAGTTCCCCGCGCCCCTGAAGGCTCGGGGCTGCGCCCCATCGCCCCCGGCCCGCAGCCGACACACAAGTCCCGGCGGTGAACAACGGGCTGTGGCCGGGATGATGATCCGGAAAAGTTGATGTCGGGGCGGCGGGTGGGGCGAGCGCCGGGGCGGATCTCTCGTACAGTTTGCGCCGTGGGATCTCTGCGCAATCCGGTCGGGCCGCTTCCCTCCACCATCTACTGGCGTCGGAGGGCCGTTCTGCTGTCCATGGTCGCTCTGTTGGCGCTGCTCATCGTGTGGGTGGTCGGCTCCGGCGGCGGAGGCGACAGGAACAACGCCGGTGAGTCCAACGGCAAGAATCCCGCGCCCTCGACCATCACGCCCGGTCCCTCCGGCTCCGGTCCCGCGATCAGCCAACACCCGGGCGGCCGCGACGAGTCGAGCGGCAGCGCCGGCAGCGGAGGAAGCGGGACCGGCGACGGATCCGGGTCCGGTTCCGGGGACTCCAGCGGCAGCGGCAGCTCCTCCACCGGTGGGTCCGACGACGGATCCAAGGGCGGCGGCGGCTCGGGCGAGCAGCTTCCCGCCGGGTCCGGTCTCCCCAACTGCACCGCCGGTGGCGTGAAGTTGACCCTGCGCAGCGCGCACAACACGTACGCCCCCGGCGAGACACCCACGTTCGAGCTCGTCGCCAAGAACTCCTCCGCCGGCGACTGCAAGGTCGATCTCGGCCCGAAGAGCGCGGTACTGACGATCACTCAGGCAACGAGCGACACCGGAATCTGGGCGTCGGACGACTGCCCGAAGAGCGCCGCCGGCCTCCTCTTCCGGGTGCCGGCCGGCGGGCAGGTGACCCACACGGTGGAGTGGGACCGCAAGGGCAGCGCCCCCGAGTGCGCCACGCCTCCGGCGGGTTCGGCGTCCGCGGGCACGTACTTGGTGGAGGCGACCGCACCGGGGCTGGCGAAGGCCCAGACGTCGTTCGTGCTCTCCAAGGACTGAAGCACTGGAACAGGACCAGGGCTGAAGCACTGGTCGGGGCGAGGGCGAGAGTTTCGGGGCGAGGGCGAGAGTCAAGGCGAGGGCGCGGGACTCGCGCCCTGGGTCCCCCGTTCCCCGCCCCGCTGCTCTTCGCCCGGCCGCCCCTCTGCTCGCCCAGCCGTCCGTTTACTCGCCCAGCCGTAGGCGCTAGACGTACCGCTCCAGAATCGACGACTCCGCCAGCCGCGACAGCCCCTCGCGGACACTGCGCGCCCGCGCCTCGCCCACCCCGTCGACCGCCTGCAGGTCGTCCACGCTGGCGGCGAGCAGCTTCTGCAGTCCGCCGAAGTGCTCCACAAGGCGGTCGATGATCGCGCCGGGCAGGCGCGGCACCTTGGCGAGGAGGCGGAAGCCGCGCGGGGAGACGGCGGAGTCCAGCGCCTCGGGGGAGCCGGTGTAGCCCAGCGCCCGTGCCACGGTGGAGAGTTCGAGGAGCTCCGCGTGGCTGAGCGCGTCCAGCTCGGAGAGGGCCTCGTCGACCGTGCGGGAGCGCTTGGCGGTCGGCTCGGGCACGTAGTCCCGTACGACGAGTTCGCGCTCGGGCTCGACGCCGGCGATCAACTCGTCCAGCTGGAGGGCGAGAAGACGCCCGTCGGTGCCCAGTTCGACTACGTACTCGGCGATCTCGGTGGCGATGCGCCGCACCATCTCCAGGCGCTGGGCGACAGCCGAGACGTCGCGGACGGTGACGAGGTCCTCGATCTCCAGCGCTGACAACGTTCCCGCGACCTCGTCGAGGCGGAGTTTGTAGCGCTCCAGGGTCGCGAGGGCCTGGTTGGCGCGGGAGAGGATCGCCGCCGAGTCCTCCAGGACGCGGCGCTGACCGTCGACGTACAGGGCGATCAGGCGCATCGACTGGGAGACCGAGACGACCGGGAAGCTGACCTGCTTGCTCACCCGGTCCGCGGTGCGGTGCCGGGTGCCGGTCTCCTCGGTGGGGATCGTGGGGTCGGGCACCAGCTGCACGCCCGCGCGCAGGATCTTGGTGATGTCCTTGTCGATGACGATGCCGCCGTCGAGCTTGCACAGCTCGCGCAGGCGGGTCGCGGTGAACTCGACGTCCAGCACGAAACCGCCGGTGCACATCGACTCGACGGTCTTGTCCCAGCCGAGCACGATGAGTCCGCCGGTGTTGCCGCGGAGAATACGCTCGAGCCCGTCGCGCAGGGCTGTGCCTGGTGCCACGGCGCTCAGTGAGGCGCGCATCAGGCCATCGGCACCGGAGCTCCCACCGGATTTTCCGGGAGCTGCTGCCCGGTCGTTGGCTGCCACTGCACTCCTCCGGTCGCAGGTTTCCGGTCGCCCTCTGTTCGTACGGACGGGCGAGACCAGGGCAAAGTCTACCGGCGCTCTTCCTCCTCCCGTGGGGCCTCTCGACGACGGGAGCGCGGGAGGACTCGCAGGGCGTCGCCCATGTCGGCGACTTCCAGGACCTTCATACCGGGAGGGATCTTGCCCGGGTCGGTCGGTACGAGGGCGTGCGTGAAGCCCAGGCGGTGGGCTTCGGCGAGCCGGCGCTGGACTCCCGTGACCCGTCTGACCTCGCCCGCGAGCCCCACTTCGCCGATCGCCACGAGGTTTTTGGGGAGTGGGGTGTCGCTCGCCGCGGAGGCGAGGGCGAGCGCGATCGCGAGGTCCGCGGCGGGCTCGGAGAGCTTCACGCCGCCGACCGTCGCCGAGTAGATGTCCCGCTTCCCGAGGGCGGTGATCCGGCCGCGCTGCTCCAGAACGGCCAGCATCATCGAGACGCGGGAGGTCTCCAGACCGGACGTCGTACGACGGGGGGAGGGGATCTGCGAGTCGACCGTGAGTGCCTGGACCTCGGCGACCAGGGGGCGGCGGCCCTCCAGGGTGACGGTCAGGCAAGTGCCCGGGACCGGTTCGGCGCGGCGGGTCAGGAACAGGCCGCTCGGGTCGGCGAGGCCCGTGATGCCCTCGTCGTGCAGCTCGAAGCAGCCGACCTCGTCCGTGGTCCCGTAACGGTTCTTGACCCCTCGGACCAGCCTGAGGCGCGCGTGCCGGTCGCCCTCGAAGCTCAGGACGACGTCCACGAGATGTTCGAGCAGGCGGGGGCCCGCGATCGCGCCGTCCTTGGTGACGTGGCCCACGAGGAGGGTGGACATGCCGCGGTCCTTGGAGGCGCGGATGAGCGCTCCGGCGACCTCCCGCACCTGGGCCATGCCGCCGGGCGCTCCGTCGATCTCCGGGGAGGCGACCGTCTGCACGGAGTCCAGGATGAGCAGGGACGGCTTCACCGCGTCCAAGTGGCCGAGGACGGCGGCCAGGTCGGTTTCGGCGGCCAGGTAGAGGTGGTCGTCGATCGCCTTGATGCGGTCGGCGCGAAGGCGCACCTGGCTCGCCGACTCCTCACCCGTCACATACAGCGTGCGGTGCTCGTCGCTCGCCGACTTGGCCGCCACGTCGAGCAGGAGCGTGGACTTGCCGACCCCCGGCTCGCCCGCGACCAGGACGACCGCACCGGGCACGAGACCGCCGCCGAGGACGCGGTCCAGCTCGGGCACGCCGGTGGAGCGGGCGGTGGCCTGCCTGCCGTCGACCTGTCCGATGGGCACCGCGGAGGTGGTGACGCGGCCCGGAGTCGTCGTCCGTACCGCGGGCGCGCCGTACTCCTCGACCGTCCCCCACGCCTGGCACTCGGGGCAGCGGCCGAGCCACTTGGCCGTCTGCCAGCCGCACTCGGTGCAGCGGTAGGACGGCCGGTCCTTCGCGGTTTTCGTACGGGCAGCCATGCACGGAACCGTAGCCGAGCCCACTGACAGTCCGGCCCCGCATGTCATATGCCATGGCCTGCCATCGCCGCCCGTGAAGGCCCAGGCCATGGAATCGGAGGTTCGTGTCCCCTTTTGAGGGATCGTTTCACCCGTACGGATTAAATGTGCTCAAGGGGGAAGAAGGGGCCACCTCCGGGCGCCTACGGTCGCACGGGTGATGAGCAGCAGTCCGGAGACCTCCACGCACACCACCGGCGCACACCGGGCGCACGGAGACGCGCGCAAGCGGGTGAGCACGCCCCGTGGCGCGAGCACCCGCACCATGGCTCAGCGCCCTCCCGCGCGCTACGAGCCCTATCTGGACGGCCTGTTCACCTACTGCCTGTCCGTGCTGTGCGACCACGACGCGGCCACCGCCGCCCTCGGGGACGTCCTCGCACTGGCCGAGCGCCGGAGCCCGCGCGGCCCGGAGTCCGCGGACGACCGCAGGGCCTGGCTGTACGCGCTCGCACGCTGGTCCTGTCTGCGCAAACTGACCGAGGCCCGGCGCAGGCGCCAGGCGGCGCACGCCTCCGGGCGCCGCGCGCCCCACAAGGACACCGCAGGCCGGCGTGCCAAGGGCGCCGCCGACCGGCGCGCGGCCGAGGCGCTGAGCGCCCCCGTGTCCGAAGAGGCCCAGGCGCAGCGCCAGCGCGAACTCGCCCTGCTGGCCTGGCCGGAGGCCGCCGGCACCACCCCCGAGCAGCGTGAGGCGCTCGAACTCGCCGTGCGCCACCAGCTCGCCGCCCACGAGGTCGCCGCCGTCCTCGGCCTGGACCTCGTCAAGGCGCGTGAGCTGCTCGCCTGCGCCGCCTGCGAGGTCGAGCGCACCCGCGCGGCCCTCGCCGTGGTGGAGACCGGCACCTGCCCGAGCGTCGCCCGCCTCACCGGCGACCACCAGCTCGTCCTGAGCGCCACCCTGCGCCGCGAACTCGTCCGGCACGTCGACGACTGCCCGCGCTGCCGCCGCACCGCCGAGCGCGCGGTCCCCGGCGCCTGGCCCGGCACCAGCGTCACGCCCGCCGCGCTCCCGGTCCTGGAGGCACCGCGCGCCGCCCTGCACGTCGCGATGGCGCACGCCCCCCGCGCGCGGGGCAGCGCTCCGCGCTTCGACCGGCGCGGTTTCCCGATGGACCCCAAGGATCACGCCGCGCGAAGGGACCGTCTACGCGCGCGTGCCGTCACGACCACAGTCGTCGCCACGGTGGTGGCCGCGCCCGTCCTCGCCCTCTGGGCGGCCTACCGCGGCGCGCCCCTCACGGGCGAGGGCGCCGACGGCCGCTCCGTCACCGCGAGCGAGGCGCACGGCCCCGACGGCATCAATGGTGAAGAGACGGGCGGCTACGAGAACGCGGGCAACGCCAGCACCAAACCCGACGCCCGCTTCACCAAGGGCAGCCGTTCGCCCGACGTCTCCGTGGAAGTCGTCAGCACCCCGGGAAGCACCCCGGGCCAGAACGCCGGACACCTTTCCGTGGCGGCCGGCAGCAGCGGTGACACGACCCTCGTCACGCTGACCGCGTCCGGGAGTGCACCGGTGCACTGGTCCGCGCACACCGGGGTGTCCTGGCTCTACCTGAGCCAGCCGTCGGGAACCCTCGCACCGGGCGAATCGTTGACGATCAAGGTGTACGTCGATCATCTTCGCGAGCCGGTGGGCCCCTGGAGCGCGCGGGTGTCGATCGCACCGGCGGGCGCCGTGGTCACGATCGACGGATACGGGAACGCGGGCCCGTCCGACCCCGATCCCGGCGGCCCGGGCCCCGGCCCGACGCCCGGCGACCCGACCCCCTCCGACCCCGACCCCACACCGAGCGACCCGACGCCGACCCCGACGCCCAGCGATCCGACGCCGTCCGACCCCCAGCCGACCCCCACGGACTCGGCCCCCTCCGACCCGGGGGGCTCGACGCCACCGCCCGGCGACAGCGGCGACCCGAGCCCGTCCTCGTAAGCCTGGTGGGACCAGTGTGGCTGGTGTGGCTGGTGGGCCTCAGCCCACCAGGCCGGCCAGGACTCAGCCCACCGGGTCGGCCGGATGCGGTGCCAGCAGCGGCAGCTGCGAGGCCAGCCGTGCCTCGCAGAGCTCGACCAGGCGGCCGTACCCCTCCTTGCCCATCAGCTCGATCAGCTCCGGGCGGTAGGAGACGTACACCGGGTCGCCCGCGCCGTGCGCCGAGGTCGCCGAGGTGCACCACCAGTGCAGGTCATGGCCGCCCGGACCCCAGCCGCGGCGGTCGTACTCACCGATGGAGACCTGGAGCACCCGGGTGTCGTCGGGCCGGTCGATCCACTCGTACGTCCGGCGCACGGGCAGCTGCCAGCAGACGTCCGGCTTGGTCTCCAGCGGCTCGCGGCCCTCCTTGATCGCCAGGATGTGCAGCGAGCAGCCCGCGCCGCCGGCGAACCCGGGCCGGTTCTGGAAGATGCAGGACCCCTGATACGGCCGGGTCTGCCGGTCGCCGTCCTCGTCCTCCGAGACCCAGCCGGTGGCCACGCCCACGTCATGGTGCTGCCAGACGTCCGGCGTGAGCCTCGCCACATGCTCGGCCACCCGCTTCTCGTCGTCCTCGTCGGAGAAGTGGGCGCCCAGCGTGCAGCAGCCGTCGTCGGCGCGGCCCGCCTGGATGCCCTGGCAGCCGCTTCCGAAGATGCAGTTCCAGCGAGAGGTCAGCCATGTCAGATCGCACCGGAAGACCTGCTCGTCGTCGGTGGGATCCGGAAACTCCACCCATGCGCGAGCGAAGTCGAGGCCCTTCTCGTCGGACACAGCGGCCTTCTTCGTGGACTTCTTGGACGGGGACGCCTTCGCCTGCGAAGAACTCTTCGACGAACCCTTGGGGGATTTGTCGGGCTTCGCCTTTTTCGTCTTTGGCACCCGTCCAGGGTAAGTCGCTTCTGCCCGCTCCGGCGACGGTCGACGGCTGTAGGCGCAGTAGCGTTCCGTACATGAGACTCGGTGTCCTCGACGTGGGTTCGAACACGGTGCATCTGCTGGTGGTGGACGCCCACCCCGGCGCACGCCCGCTGCCCGCGCATTCGCACAAGGCCGAATTGCGGCTTGCCCAACTGCTCGACGAGAGCGGGGCGATCGGCCCCGAAGGCGTCGAAAAACTGATCGAGACGGTCCAGGACGCGCTCGAGGCGGCCGAGGACAAGGGCGTCGAGGCCATGCTGCCGTTCGCGACCTCCGCCGTACGCGAGGCCAGCAACGCCGACGATGTGCTGGCCCGGGTGCAGGCCGAGACGGGCGTCGAGCTCCAGGTCCTGACCGGGGCGGAAGAGGCCCGGCTGACCTTCCTGGCCGCCCGCCGCTGGTTCGGCTGGTCGGCGGGCAAGCTGCTCGTCCTCGACATCGGCGGCGGCTCCCTGGAGATCGCGTACGGCATCGACGAGGAACCGGACGCGGCCGTGTCGCTGCCGCTCGGCGCCGGCCGGCTGACCGCGGGCTGGCTGCCCACCGACCCGGCCGACCCCGCCGAGGTGAAGGCGCTGCGCCGCCATGTGCGGGCCCAGATCGCCCGTACGGTCGGCGAGTTCA
The DNA here is from genome assembly GCF_036347135.1 of Streptomyces sp. NBC_00775. Lineage (NCBI taxonomy): Bacteria > Bacillati > Actinomycetota > Actinomycetes > Kitasatosporales > Streptomycetaceae > Streptomyces > Streptomyces sp. NBC_00775. The sequence goes on along the minus strand of NZ_CP108938.1, from coordinate 4,618,224 downwards.
GCCGCTTCGGCGCCCCCGACCACGTGGTCGCCACCTCCAAGACCTTCAAGCAGCTCGCCCGCCTGGCCGGCGCCGCCCGCTCCACCGAGGGCCTCTACGTCCAGCGCGAACTCAAGCGCCGCACCCTCGAGGACTGGGTCCCCCGCCTCGCCTCCATGACCGCCGACGAACGCGCCGAACTCCCCGGCGTTTCCCCCGGCCGCTCCGGCCAACTCCTCGCCGGCGCCCTGGTGGCCGAGGGCGCCATGGACCTCTTCGGCGTGGAAACCCTGGAGATCTGCCCCTGGGCCCTACGCGAGGGCGTCATCCTCCGCCGCCTCGACCACATGGCTTCGGAGTAGACACGTAGAAGCAGACGGCTCCACGAGCATGATCCCCGCGCCCCGAAGGGGGCGCGGGGCTGTGACACTGTGCGGCTCCGCCGCGCGGGCGCGCCCAGCCACAACCGACAACCAGCACGAGCATGAGACGCGCGCCCCGAAAGGGGCGCGGGGAACTGCGCGCCCAGCCACACACAACCCGCACGGGCCCACGGCGAGCCCCCACCCCAGGGGCGCGGGGAACTGCGCGCCCAGCCACACACAACCCGCACCCGCCCACGACAGCCCCCTGCAACGGCGAAAAGGCGCCCGGCCGCAGGCCAACCCCCACCCCGGCCGGCAGCCACAAGAACCCCCGGCCGAAGCGAACCACCCCCGCCGAACCGCCGGAGGCACCCCGTACGCTGTCCCTCGTGGCAGAACCAGTCGTACGCATCCCGGATGCGAAGGTCGCGCTGTCCACGGCGTCCGTGTATCCGGAGTCGACGGCGACGGCCTTCGAGATCGCCGCACGCCTCGGCTATGACGGCGTGGAGGTCATGGTCTGGACCGACCCGGTCAGCCAGGACATCGAAGCCCTCCGCCGCCTCAGCGACTACCACCAGATCCCGATCCTCGCCGTGCACGCCCCCTGCCTGCTGATCACCCAGCGGGTGTGGTCCACCGACCCGTGGATCAAGCTCCAGCGCGCCCAGGCGGCGGCCGAGAAGCTCGGCGCGAGCACCGTCGTCGTACACCCCCCGTTCCGCTGGCAGCGCCAGTACGCACGTGACTTCGTCAGCGGGATCTGGCGGATGGCGAACGAGACGGACGTACGGTTCGCCGTCGAGAACATGTACCCCTGGCGTTACCGCGACCGCGAGATGCTGGCGTACGCCCCCGAATGGGACGTGACGAAGGACGATTACCGTCACTTCACGATCGACCTCAGCCACACGGCGACCGCCCGTACCGACGCCCTGCAGATGATCGACCGCATGGCCGACCGCCTCGGGCACGTCCACCTCGCCGACGGCAACGGCTCCAACAAGGACGAGCACCTCGTCCCGGGCCGCGGCACCCAGCCCTGCGCCGAGCTGCTCGAACGGCTCGCGCTCTCCGGATTCGACGGCCATGTCGTCATCGAGGTCAACACCCGTCGCGCGATGTCCAGCATCGAACGCGAGGCGGACCTGGCGGAGGCCCTGGCCTTCACTCGGCTCCACCTCGCCTCCGCGGTGAAGGTGCCCCGCCGGTGACGGACGCCGCCCCCCGTCGCGGCCGGGGACGCCCCACTCGTACGCAGACGGAGGCGGCCCCCGCCACCCGCGACCGCATCCTGGAGGCGGCCCGCGAGGAGTTCTCCGAGCGGGGCTACGAGAAGACGTCGGTCCGCGGCATCGCCAAGGCGGCCGGGGTGGACTCCGCGCTCGTGCACCACTATTTCGGCACGAAGGAACAGGTCTTCGAGGCGGCCATCGAGGTCGCCTTCGCGCCCGCCCTCGGCGCCTCGGACACGGTCGAGGACGGCCCGCTCGACACCGTGGGTGAGCGCCTGACCCGCTTCATCCTCGGCATCTGGGAGAACCCGGCGACCCGCACACCGCTGCTCGCGATCCTCCGCTCCGCCGTGAACAACGAGACCGCGGCCGCCGTCTTCCGCCGCCTGGTCGCCACCCAGCTGCTGCGCCGCATCGCCGGGCAGCTGGACGCCCCCGACGCGGAACTGCGCGCCGAGCTGGCGGCGGCGCAGCTCGTAGGGATCGCGATGCTGCGATACGTGATCAAGGTCGAGCCCCTGGCGTCGGCGGACCCGGAACAGATCGTGGCAAGGGTGGCACCGGTAGTTCAGGGCCATCTGACGGCCCCCTAGTGCAGGGCCACCTGACGGCCCCTGAACCGGGACGAGGACGAGCCCGGCCGCGTACGACCCGCAGCCGAAAGCCGAGACAGGCATCCCGCATTTCGGACACCCTGTCCGTATCGTGGCGCACCGGCGTACGCTCGACAGCAGTCACACATCTCCGAAGGAGCGAGCGACGATGCCCGAGCTGAGGTCCCGCACAGTCACCCACGGACGCAACATGGCGGGCGCACGCGCCCTTATGCGTGCCTCCGGTGTACCGGGTGCGGACATCGGACGGAAGCCGATCATCGCGGTCGCCAACTCCTTCACGGAGTTCGTGCCGGGCCACACCCACCTCCAGCCGGTCGGCCGCATCGTCAGCGAGGCCATCACCGCCGCCGGAGGCATCGCGCGCGAGTTCAACACGATCGCGGTCGACGACGGCATCGCGATGGGCCACGGCGGCATGCTGTACTCCCTCCCGTCCCGCGACCTGATCGCGGACTCCGTCGAGTACATGGTCGAGGCCCACTGCGCCGACGCCCTGATCTGCATCTCGAACTGCGACAAGATCACGCCCGGCATGCTGATGGCGGCCCTGCGCCTGAACATCCCGACGGTCTTCGTCTCCGGCGGCCCCATGGAGTCCGGCCGCGCCACCCTGGTCGACGGCACGGTCCGTACGCTCGACCTGGTCGACGCGATCTCCGACGCCGTGAACGACAACATCTCGGACGAGGACATCCTCCGTATCGAGGAGAACGCCTGTCCGACCTGTGGCTCCTGCTCCGGCATGTTCACCGCCAACTCGATGAACTGCCTGACGGAGGCCATCGGCCTGTCCCTCCCCGGCAACGGCTCGGTGCTCGCCACGCACACCGCCCGCAAGGGCCTGTACGAGGACGCGGCCCGCACGGTCGTCGAGATCACCAAGCGCTACTACGACGGTGACGACGAGTCGGTGCTGCCCCGCAACATCGCCACGCACGCCGCGTTCGAGAACGCCATGGCCCTCGACATCGCCATGGGCGGCTCCACCAACACGATCCTGCACCTGCTGGCGGCCGCCCAGGAGGCGGGCGTCCCCTTCGGTCTGGACGAGATCAACGAGGTCTCGCGCCGGGTGCCGTGCCTCGCCAAGGTCGCTCCGAACGTGGCGAAGGACCGTACGTACTACATGGAGGACGTGCACCGCGCGGGCGGCATCCCGGCCCTGCTGGGCGAGCTGCACCGCGCCGGCCTGCTGAACGAGGACGTCCACTCGGTCCACAGCCCGTCCCTCTCGGACTGGATGAAGACGTGGGACGTGCGCGCCGGCTCCCCGTCCCCCGAGGCGATCGAGCTGTGGCACGCGGCCCCCGGCTGCGTCCGCTCCTCCGAGGCCTTCTCCCAGTCCGAGCGCTGGGAGGCCCTGGACGAGGACGCCGAGGGCGGCTGCATCCGCTCCGCCGAGCACGCGTACTCCAAGGACGGCGGCCTGGCGGTCCTCAAGGGCAACCTGGCGGTCGACGGCTGCGTCGTGAAGACGGCGGGCGTCGACGAGTCGATCTGGACCTTCGAGGGCCCGGCGGTCGTCTGCGAGTCGCAGGACGAGGCCGTCGACAAGATCCTCAAGAAGGAGATCACGCACGGCGACGTCGTGGTCATCCGCTACGAGGGCCCCAAGGGCGGCCCGGGTATGCAGGAGATGCTCTACCCGACCTCGTTCCTCAAGGGCCGCGGCCTCGGCAAGACCTGCGCCCTGATCACCGACGGCCGCTTCTCCGGCGGCACGTCCGGCCTGTCCATCGGCCACGCCTCCCCGGAGGCCGCCTCCGGCGGCACGATCGCCCTGGTCCAGGACGGCGACCGCATCCGCATCGACATCCCGAACCGTACGATCGAACTGCTCGTGTCGGACGAGGAGCTGGACACGCGCCGCGCCGCCCTGGGCGGCGTCTACGCCCCGGCGAACCGCGACCGCAAGGTCTCGGCCGCCCTCCGCGCCTACGCCGCGATGGCGACGAGCGCGGACAAGGGCGCGGTGCGGGACGTCTCGAAGCTGGGCTGACACGTTTCCCGGCCGGGACTTCTCAGCCGGGCTGACGCTTGGTCTGTGGGGCCGCTCCTTCGGGGGCGGCCCCCTTCCGTGTCACCAGGCCGGGGGACCGCGGTCACCAGGCCGAGGGATCGCGCGCGTCGACCGCGAAGAGGGAGCCGTCGGGGGCGGTGGAGTAGACCTTGTTGCCGGCGGCGAGGGGGGCCGGGAGCACGTTGACGAGTGAACCCCGCTTGTCACCCAGGCGCGCCTTCGTCTGCCCGAGCAGGGTGCCGTGGGCGGTGTCGACAGCGAGGAGGCGGCCGTCCGCGGCGGTGAGGTAGAGACGGTCTCCGGCCACGGTGGGGGCCGAAGCCCAGCTGATGGACGTCTCCACCCGCCATACCTGGGCCGACGTCTTGGTGTTCATGGCCACCAGGGAACCGCCGTCGGCCAGCAGATAGACCGTGTCCCCCTGGACGACGGCCTGCGCCCCGGACAGCGGGAAGCGCAGCTCGACACGCCTGACGGTGCGGTCGGCGACGTCGTATCGCACGATCGCTTCCGTGTACTGGGCGGTGTTCGTCGAGGTGAACCAGAGCACGCCGTCATGGGCGCCCACGAGGTTCAGCGAGTTGTCCATACGCCGCTGCCAGCTCATGGCGCCGGTCTCCGGATCGACCGCGGCCACTCGGGTCTGCCCTCCGGCCAGCGTCACGGCGTACGCGACTCCGTCCCCGTACGAGGAGAACCTCGGCAACGACTGCCCAGGGATGGGGTGTTGCCACATCTGCTTCCCGGTCGCCGCGTCGAGCGCGGTGACCTTGGAGTCGCGGCCGGTGAGCAGAACGACGCCGCCGACGTGGGCGATGCCGCCGTCGTAGCGCGTGACGTCGCGGCTCCACCGGGTTGCTCCCGTGGCGGGATCGAGCGCCGTCAGCCGATGTCCACCCCGGCTGAGGACGTGCAGGAGCCCACCGGACAAGACCGGCGCGCTCGTGACGTCGTCGCTCCGCCACCCCGGGTCGCCCCGTGACCACAGCACCTTGCCGTCCGCCGGATCGACCGAGGCGGCCAGCACGCCGGCCCGGATGCAGTACAGCTTGTGGGGCGTGTACGTGCATTGCGGCTGACCGGCGGCCTTGACGCCGTGCGCGCTCAGCTCGACGTCCCACGGCTCGAAAATGCTCTTCGACGTCGGTTCGGCGCGTCGCTCCGGGGTCGGGGTGTCCGACCAGCTGAGGAAGGCGAAGGCACCGACGCCGACGGTGAGCACAGCCGTGGCGATGGCAGCGGGAAGCCGCCGGCGCGGCCGGGACCTCTTCACGGCGGCCGAGTGGGTACGGTCGTCGGTCCGCTCCGGGCGCTCGCCTTTCGGCTGCTCCGGAGAACGTCCCTTCACGGACGGCGCCGACTCCCGTTCATTCCCGGTGCGCTGTTCGGGAATGAACGCCTGAGTGTCGTACGAGGCCGAAACCGACCGCAGCGCGGTCATCAGGTCGTCCGGTGTGGGCCGGTCCTCGGGTTCCTTGGCGAGACAGCGGGCGACAAGGTCGAGCAGATCGTCCGGTACGCCTGTCAAGTCCGGCTCGTCATGGACGACTTGATACGCCACGAGATACGGGCTGTCGGAGTCGAAGGGCCCACTCCCGGTGGCCGCGTGAACGATCACCGAGCCCAGCGCGAAGATGTCGGCGGCCGGCCCGACCTGCCGTGGCCTGCGGAATTGTTCAGGGGCCATGAACGGCGGAGTGCCGATCAACTTCCCCGTCTCCGTACGCAATTCACTGTCAGAAGGCCGCGAGATACCGAAGTCGATGACCTTCGGTCCGTCATCGGCCAGGAGTACGTTGCTGGGTTTGAGGTCGCGGTGGACAACGCCCGCCCGATGAATGTCACGCAAGGCCTCGGCGAGACCGGCCATGAGATGACGCAGCCGGGCCGGGGGCAGCGCCCCATTCCGCTTCACATGCTCGGCGAGGGTCGGCCCGGGGATGAACAGGGTTGCCATCCACGGGTGATCGGCCTCGGGGTCGGCGTCCACGACGGGCGCGGTGAAGGCACCGCTCACCCGCCGGGCGGCCGCGACCTCCTGCTTGAACCGCCCCCGGAACTCGGGGTCTTGGGCAAACTCGGCGTGTACGACTTTGACGGCGAGCCGCAACCCGGAGGCGGACCGCGCCAGATGCACGATTCCCATGCCACCGGAGCCGAGTTCCGCCTCCAGCAGGTACTGCCCGGCATAGCGCGGATGTTCCGCTTCCGGATCCGTACCCGTACTGCGCTGTGGCGGCATCACTCACCCCCGTGTGTCCGTCCGCATGCGCGACGCGCAGAGCCTAGTCGATGCTTCGTGCGAATCCTTGTCGGCTTGCTAGCCTCGGCGCACAGCATGAATTTGGCGTGAACCAATCAACGGGGGAGGCCGGAATGGCCACGGAAGACATAGAGATCACGGGCGCGGGGGAGACGGCGGAAGCGGAGCCGCTGAGCGCGGCAGCGACGCTCACGTACCCGCTCGCACCCGGCTACAACGTCAACGTCCGCAGCGGCCCGGGCACGCACTACCCCGTCGTCCGCACCCTGCCGGCGGGCTCAAGCATCCCGATCCGCTGCCAGTGCCCGGGAGAGTCGGTCACCGGTCCGTACGGAACGTCGAAGATCTGGGACAACATCGCCAACGCGCAGTTCGTCTCGGACGCGTACGTGAAGACGGGCACCGACGGCTACGTCGCGGTGCGCTGCTCCTGACGACAGCGGGGGAACGATGGTGAAGTTCCTGTCGGGCAGACGGGGCATGCTGGTCGGAGGGTTCACCGCAGCGCGGCCCGGGCACGCACTTCACCATCGTCCGCACCCTGCCGGCGGGTTCCCGGGTGCCCATCTAGCAATAATCGTCACGTGAGCGACGAGACCAACACCGGAACCGGCACCCCCGCGGGGCCCCAGCCCGAACCCCTGCGCTTCTTCGGCACGACGTGGGTCGACCACGACGGCGGCTACACCGGCCGCCGGATCGGCGTGGCCGCAGGCTCCCTCGCCGCCGCGGTGGCCGCCTGCTTCGTCCTCCGGTTCGCCTACCAGGGCCTGGCCATCGCGGACGTGGGAACACCCGTGACCCTCATGGTCGTGGTGATGTTCGCGGTGTGCAGCGCCCTCGCGTTCCGCCACACCTGGGACGCGTTCACCAAGCGCCCCGACCCCGACCGCCAGGCCTCCCTCCGCGGCCTCCTGGCCATCGGCTTCATCGGCTCCCTCCTCGCCTACGCCTTCCGCTCCCTCACCGAGGCCCCCGGCGAAAGCCTCCACCGCGAGGAGTACGAAACGGCCCGCGACCAGTACACCCGCCGCACCACCCGCCGCACCGGCAACCCATCCCGAAAGCGCAACCATCGCTGAGCAGGCGGGCGTTGTTTGTTCGGGTGCGGGCCGGTGGGGGCTGGCCGCGCAGTTCCCCGCGCCCCTAAAAGAACCGGGGGCGGGCCGGGGGCGACGGGGCGCAGCCCCGAGCCGTTAGGGGCGCGGGGAACTGCGCGACCAGCCCCCACCGTCCCGCAGACGACTCTCTTCAGGGGCGCGGGGAACGGCGCAATCTTGAGGGGGGTCTGGGGGCGCAGCCCCCAGGTACGGGATGGGACGGGTAGGGGCGGCGGGGGCGAAAAACCCCTCACCCCAACTCCCCCCACCCGCCACCATGAACCCATGACCCCTCCCACCCCACCAACCCCACCCACCCCGCCCTCCCACCCCACCCGAGCCCACTCCTTCAACACGGCGGCAGCCCAATACGCCGCCAACCGCCCCTCCTACCCACCCACCCTCTTCGAAGCCATAGAAGCCCTCGCCGAGCGCCCGCTCACCGGCTCACGAGTCATGGACATCGGCGCCGGCACCGGCATAGCAACCACCCTCCTCCACCAGCGGGGCGCCCACGTGCTCGCCGTGGAACCCGGCGCCGGCATGACCGCCGAATTCCGCCGCACCCACCCCCACATCCCGATCGTCCGAGGCAACGGCAACGCCCTCCCCCTGGCCACCGCCTCCGCCGACTTCCTCACCTACGCCCAGTCCTGGCACTGGACCGACCCGACCCGCTCCGTCCCGGAGGCCCTCCGCGTCCTGCGCCCAGGCGGCGCCCTGGCCCTCTGGTGGAACACCGACGCCCTGGACGTCCCGTGGATCGCGGCGGCAGCCACCCGCGCCGAGCGCTACCTCGGCATCGACCTGGTGGTCGAAAAGAGCGGCAGCGGCGCAAGAGCCGCCACCGCCCTCGCCGACCCGAGCGGCCGGCTCACCTTCGCCCGCCGCCAGGTCCGCTGGAGCCGCCGCGTTCCCCTCGACACGCACCTCGCCAACATCGGCAGCCACTCGGCGTTCCTGGTCCTCGGCGAGGAACGCACCGCCGCGTTCCTCGCCGAGGAGCGACGCCATCTCCTGCCGACCTTCCCGGACGGAATCGTGGAGGAGACCTACGTCGTGGACCTGCTGGTGGCGACCCGTTCGTGATCCCGCCCGGCGGCCCACCCCTCCAGGGCCGCCGCGCACGCGTGGTCGACATGCCGCAACCCGCCCAACTCCAGCCGTACGTCCCGGTCGTGCGGCAACGCCTCCAACGCGTCCAGCAGCTTGGGCAGCCGGAGGAACGTGGCGTTGCCGACGACCCGTACGACCATCCCCGAGGCCCCCCGGTCCTCGGTCTCTACATGCACATGACTGATGTCCCACGCGGTCTTGGCCACGGCGAGCGCGAGCCCGACCAGCACGCCCTCGAACAGATTCCCGACGACGATCGCCACCGCGGTCACGCTCAGCACCACCACCTCCCCGCGATGCCCGCGCCACAACACCCCCACCTCCCGTACGGGCACGAGCTTGCAGCCCGCGTGCACGAGCAGCCCCGCCAGCGCCGCCACCGGAATCACCCCGAGCACCCCGGGCACCACAGCAGTGAAGAGCAGCAACCACACCCCGTGCAGCACCCGTGACACCTTCGTCCGAGCCCCGGCCTGCACATTCGCCGCACTCCGTACGATCACCGCGGTCATAGGCAGCGCCCCGAGCACCCCGCACACGGCGTTCCCCGCGCCCTGCGCGATGAGCTCCCGGTCGTAGTCGGTCCGCGGCCCCCGATGCAGCCGGTCCACCGCCGCCGCGCTGAACAAGGACTCGGCCGAAGCGATCAGCGCGAACGCCAGCACCGTCCCGATCACGCCCACTTCCGTAAGCCGCCCCACATCCGCGAGGCCCGGCGGCCGTACGGCATCCAGCAGCCCACGCACCTCGACCCGCCGCACGGACAGGTCGAACCCCCCGGTCACGGCCGACGCGAGCGCCACCGCCAGCAGCGGCGCGGGAACCACCCGCGCCCCCCGCCGCCACCGCGGCCACAGCAGCAGTACGACGACGGTGGCGCCGCCGATCGCCAACGCCACCGGATCCGCGTCACCGGCCAGCGCGACCAGCCCCGCGATCTTCCCGAGCCCGCTCGCGGGCGCGGAGGCATCACCCATCGCGTACACCTGGCCCGCGATCAGCACGAGCCCGATCCCGGCGAGCATCCCCTGCACCACGGCCACGGACACGGCCCGGAACCAGCGCCCGAGGCGCAGCACCCCGAGCCCGAACTGCACCAGCCCGGCCCCGAGCACCAGCACACCCAGCGCCTGGACGCCGTACGACTGCACCGCCTCGTACACGAGCACGGTGAGCCCGGCCGCGGGCCCACTGACCTGCAGGCTGCTGCCGGGCATCACTCCGGCCACCAGACCGCCGACGATCCCGGTCACCAGCCCCAGCTCGGCCGGCACACCGGAGGCTATGGCGACCCCCACGCACAGGGGCAGCGCCACGAGAAACACCACGAGAGACGCGAAGAGATCGGCTTTGCGCATGACAACTGCACCTCCGGTAGAGAAGCGGGAGATGCGTGGGCGCCGCGCCGGGGGAGGGCGCGGCGGACGTACGGCGCGGCACGGATCGATGGCACCCCGGCACCTCGGCATATGACCGCGCACTGAAATCCATTGTCAGGTAAGGGAGTTGATCGCGCACCCCTTCCGCGTAACCGCCCCGTGAACGCGGAAGCGCACCACCCCGCCGTGCGCCGGAGCGCCCCCTTCCGATCACGCCGACGCGCGCCTGCGCCGCCGGACGCTCCGGGCTTGACCGGCACGCACCACAGGAGGAATATTCATCACATGATGATTATTGAGTCGCGCCCACCCGACCCCGCAGGGCCACCCGACTCCACCACCCCACCCGCCGTCCGCGCCGAAAACCTCACCGTCGTACGCGGCACCCGCACCGTCCTGCGCGGACTCGACTTCGCCGTACCGCGCGGCCAGATCACCGGCCTGCTCGGCCCCTCCGGCTGCGGCAAATCGACCCTGATGCGCTCGATGGTCGGCACCCAGGCGAAAGTCACCGGCACCCTAGAAGTCCTCGGCCGCCCCGCCGGCGACCCCGCACTCCGCTCCCGCATCGGTTACGTCACCCAAGCCCCCTCCGTCTACGACGACCTGACCGTCCGCCAGAACCTCGACTACTTCGCCGCGATCCTCGACCCAGGCCGCGCCGCCGCCGAACGCCGCCATGCGGGCGTCACCCAGGCCATCACCGACGTCGACCTCACCTCCCACGCCGACTCCCTCGCCGGCAACCTCTCCGGCGGCCAGCGCAGCCGCGTCTCCCTCGCGGTCGCCCTGCTGGGCACCCCGGAACTCCTGGTCCTCGACGAACCCACCGTCGGCCTCGACCCCGTCCTGCGCCGCGACCTGTGGAACCTCTTCCACACCATCGCCGCCGAACGGAAAGCGACTCTCCTGATCTCCTCCCACGTCATGGACGAGGCCGAGCGCTGCCACCGCCTCCTCCTGATGCGCGAGGGCCAGATCCTCGCCGACGACACCCCCGACGCCCTGCGTGAACGCACCGACTCCGACACCGTCGAAGCCGCCTTCCTCCGCCTGGTCGACGAGGCGATCGCTGCGGGCAACCAGTCCGCGGCGAGCGACACGACCGACACCGCCTCCCCGTCCGGCGTCCCGCGCAAGGAGACCCACCGATGACCACCACCTCGGCCACGAGCCCCGGCACGGGTACGGGTACGGGTACGGGTACGGGCGCGGGCCCCAGCACCGGCGCGACAGCACGCCCCAGCGCGCTCAACCTCTCCCGCACCACCGCCACCGCGACCCGAGTACTGCGCCAGCTCCGCCACGACCCGCGCACGATCGCGCTGATGATCCTGATCCCGTGCGTGATGCTGTTCCTGCTCCGCTATGTCTTCGACGGCAGCCCGCGCACCTTCGACTCCATCGGCGCCTCCCTCCTCGGGATCTTCCCGCTCATCACGATGTTCCTGGTGACCTCGATCGCCACCCTCCGCGAGCGCACCTCCGGCACCCTCGAACGCCTGCTCGCCATGCCCCTCGGCAAGGGCGACCTGATCGCCGGCTACGCCCTGGCCTTCGGCGCCCTGGCCATCGTCCAGTCGGTCCTGGCCACGGGTCTGGCCGTCTGGTTCCTGGGCCTGGACGTCACCGGCTCCCCCTGGCTGCTCCTGCTGGTCGCCCTCCTCGACGCCCTGCTCGGCACAGCCCTCGGCCTCTTCGTCTCGGCCTTCGCCTCCTCGGAATTCCAGGCCGTCCAGTTCATGCCGGCCGTGATCTTCCCCCAACTCCTCCTCTGCGGCCTGTTCACCCCCCGCTCCAACATGCACCCCGTCCTCGAAGCCATCTCCGACGTCCTCCCCATGTCCTACGCCGTCGACGGCATGAACGAAGTCCTCAAACACACCGACATGACCGCCACCTTCATCCGCGACGCCCTGATCGTGGCGGGCTGCGCCCTGCTGGTTCTGACCTTGGGCGCGGCAACGCTGCGGAGGCGGACGGCATAGGACCGCCGTAGCTGTAGTCGGCGGTCGTGCCGCCGGGGCGGGGCACCAGCCGGTCGTCGCCCGTCAGCGCCGGGTTGCGCAGCCCCCGCGCCCAGCACCAGCGCCGGGCAACCAAGCAACCGGCGTCCGCCCAACGGACAACCCAACCCAGCCCGCACCCCGAGTGCGAGGATGACCCCAGGACGACGCACCCCCGGAGGGCACCCGCACCATGACCCAGAAAGTCGCAGTCCTCGGCACCGGCAAGATCGGCGAAGCCCTGCTCAGCGGAATGATCCGAGCCGGCTGGGCCCCCACCGACCTCCTGGTCACCGCCCGCCGCCCGGAGCGAGCCAAGGAACTCCAGGAACGCTACGGAGTCACCGCGGTCACCAACCCGGAGGCAGCCAAGAGCGCCGACACCCTGATCCTCACGGTCAAGCCGCAGGACATGGGCACCCTCCTCGACGAACTCGCCCCGCATATCCCCGCCGACCGCCTGGTCATCAGCGGCGCGGCAGGCATCCCCACCTCCTTCTTCGAGGAGCGCCTGGCCACAGGCACCCCGGTCGTCCGTGTCATGACGAACACGCCCGCCCTTGTCGACGAGGCCATGTCCGTCATCTCCGCCGGCAGCCACGCCACCGAAGCGCACCTCGCGCACGCCGAGGAGATCTTCGGCGCCGTCGGCAAGACGCTCCGCGTCCCCGAGTCCCAGCAGGACGCCTGCACAGCCCTCTCCGGCTCGGGACCGGCGTACTTCTTCTATCTGGTCGAGGCCATGACGGACGCGGGCATCCTGCTCGGCCTGCCCCGCGACAAGGCCCACGACCTGATCGTCCAGTCCGCGATCGGCGCCGCCGTGATGCTCCGCGACAGCGGGGAGCACCCCGTGAAGCTCCGCGAGAACGTCACGTCCCCCGCGGGCACCACGATCAACGCGATCCGCGAACTCGAGAACCACGGCGTCCGCGCAGCGCTCATTGCCGCGCTGGAGGCAGCCCGCGACCGCAGCCGCGAACTCGCCTCCGGTAACAGCTAGCAAACGCCGGCCTGAGCCAACAGCTGGAACTGAACGACGTGGGACCGGGCCCGCCCCCGGCCCCACCGTCCTTCAGCCCACTGTTCCCTCAGCTCACTGCTACTTCAGCCCGCCGCCAGCAACCCGATCGCCCGATACGCCGCGTCCACCCTCGGCCTGGCCATCCCTCTGGCCTTCTCCGCACCGTCTCGCAGCACCCCCTCCACATACACAGGATCCGCGCACAACTGCTTGTGCCTTTCCTGTACGGGCCTGAGGAGCTCGACCACGGCCTCGGCGGTGTCCTTCTTCAAAGCGCCGTACGACTCATATACACCGCTCAAGGCTTCGGGGTTCCCACCCTCACACGCCGCGAGAATCTCCAGCAGATTGGAGACCCCGGGCCGCGCCTCCCGGTCGTACACGACGTCCTGCCCGCTACCGCTGTCCGTCACGGCCCGCATGATCTTCTTCCGCACGGCATCCGGCTCGTCGAGCAGATACACGACCCCCGGCCCGACGTCATCGCTCTTCCCCATCTTCGACGTCGGCTCCTGAAGATTCATGACCCGCGCCCCAACCTCCGGACGGACGGCCCGCGGCACCACGAACGTGTGCCCGTACCGCTGGTTGAACCGCACCGCCAGATCCCGGGTCAGCTCGACATGCTGCGTCTGGTCATCACCCACCGGCACCTCATCGGTCCCGTACGCCAGGATGTCCGCCGCCATCAGTACGGGATACGTCAGCAGCGACAGCCGAACACTCCCGCCCCGCTCCCGCTCGCGCGCGGCCTTCTCCTTGTACTGGATCATCCGCCGCATCTCCCCGTCGGTCGCGACGCACTCCAGCAGATACGACAGCCGCGCGTGCTCGTCCACATGACTCTGTACGAACACGGTGCACAGCTCAGGATCGAGCCCGGACGCCAGCAACAGCGTCGCCGCCTGCCTACTGAGCCTGCGCACCCGCCCCGGATCGTGGTCCACGGTCAGCGCGTGCAGGTCCACGACGCAGAACAGGGCGTCGGCCCGGTGCTGATCGACCACGGCCCACCGCCGTACGGCCCCCAAGTAGTTCCCCAGCGTCAGATGCCCGGTCGGCTTGACCCCACTGAAGATCCGCGTCATCTCTCCACCTCCTGGTCGAGGCCGCCGCGCCCGCCGGCCGGTCCTCCAGGAGGGAGACACAAAAACGGCCGCCGAGGCGGCGGCCGTTGAGTACATACGTGAGTACGGCCGCCGTCAGGCGGCCCACCACTGCTGGGTGCACGTATGCGTAGTCATGGCTCCGAGAGTACGCCTCCAGGGGGCACCCTGGAGCGGAGTTGACACGCCCCTACCCCGTACGTAGTGTTCTCCGAGTTGTCCGACGTGAGCGCCGACCCCGGTCGGTCCCCGGACAGCCACTCCGCAACAAGCACTCAACGAACGGCGACCCGTCGTCGGATCGTTTTCATGCGTGTTTGCGGAATGAGGAATCCGCGTTCGAAAGGGCGCCACCCCGATTAGCTCGGGAGCCAGGAATCCGCTAAAGTCTCACTCGTCGGAACGGCCCAACAGCCGCGAAGACAAGCCCCGCTGACTGGGAATCAGGCCCGAAAGGATCTGATAGAGTCGGAACCGCCGGAAAGGGAAACGCGAAAGCGGAAACCTGGAAAGCACCGAGGAAAATCGGACCGGAAACGATCTGATAGAGTCGGAAACGCAAGAACGAAACAAAAACAAAGCAAGATCGAAGGGAAGCGCCCGGAGGAAAGCCCGAGAGGGTGAGTACAAAGGAAGCGTCCGTTCCTTGAGAACTCAACAGCGTGCCAAAAATCAACGCCAGATATGTTGATACCCCGTCTCCGGCCGATCGGCTGGGACGAGGTTCCTTTGAAAAAGTCCTGCCGGGCACTGCCTGGTAGGCGCACAGCGAGGACGCTGTGAACCGAGGGGATTATTCCTCCCCTTGGTTCCGCTCTCGTGGTGTCCACCCGATTACGGGTAAACATTCACGGAGAGTTTGATCCTGGCTCAGGACGAACGCTGGCGGCGTGCTTAACACATGCAAGTCGAACGATGAAGCCCTTCGGGGTGGATTAGTGGCGAACGGGTGAGTAACACGTGGGCAATCTGCCCTTCACTCTGGGACAAGCCCTGGAAACGGGGTCTAATACCGGATAACACTCCTGCCCGCATGGGTGGGGGTTAAAAGCTCCGGCGGTGAAGGATGAGCCCGCGGCCTATCAGCTTGTTGGTGAGGTAGTGGCTCACCAAGGCGACGACGGGTAGCCGGCCTGAGAGGGCGACCGGCCACACTGGGACTGAGACACGGCCCAGACTCCTACGGGAGGCAGCAGTGGGGAATATTGCACAATGGGCGAAAGCCTGATGCAGCGACGCCGCGTGAGGGATGACGGCCTTCGGGTTGTAAACCTCTTTCAGCAGGGAAGAAGCGAAAGTGACGGTACCTGCAGAAGAAGCGCCGGCTAACTACGTGCCAGCAGCCGCGGTAATACGTAGGGCGCAAGCGTTGTCCGGAATTATTGGGCGTAAAGAGCTCGTAGGCGGCTTGTCACGTCGGGTGTGAAAGCCCGGGGCTTAACCCCGGGTCTGCATTCGATACGGGCTAGCTAGAGTGTGGTAGGGGAGATCGGAATTCCTGGTGTAGCGGTGAAATGCGCAGATATCAGGAGGAACACCGGTGGCGAAGGCGGATCTCTGGGCCATTACTGACGCTGAGGAGCGAAAGCGTGGGGAGCGAACAGGATTAGATACCCTGGTAGTCCACGCCGTAAACGGTGGGAACTAGGTGTTGGCGACATTCCACGTCGTCGGTGCCGCAGCTAACGCATTAAGTTCCCCGCCTGGGGAGTACGGCCGCAAGGCTAAAACTCAAAGGAATTGACGGGGGCCCGCACAAGCAGCGGAGCATGTGGCTTAATTCGACGCAACGCGAAGAACCTTACCAAGGCTTGACATACACCGGAAACGGCCAGAGATGGTCGCCCCCTTGTGGTCGGTGTACAGGTGGTGCATGGCTGTCGTCAGCTCGTGTCGTGAGATGTTGGGTTAAGTCCCGCAACGAGCGCAACCCTTGTTCTGTGTTGCCAGCATGCCCTTCGGGGTGATGGGGACTCACAGGAGACTGCCGGGGTCAACTCGGAGGAAGGTGGGGACGACGTCAAGTCATCATGCCCCTTATGTCTTGGGCTGCACACGTGCTACAATGGCAGGTACAAAGAGCTGCGAAGCCGCGAGGCGGAGCGAATCTCAAAAAGCCTGTCTCAGTTCGGATTGGGGTCTGCAACTCGACCCCATGAAGTCGGAGTTGCTAGTAATCGCAGATCAGCATTGCTGCGGTGAATACGTTCCCGGGCCTTGTACACACCGCCCGTCACGTCACGAAAGTCGGTAACACCCGAAGCCGGTGGCCCAACCCCTTGTGGGAGGGAGCTGTCGAAGGTGGGACTGGCGATTGGGACGAAGTCGTAACAAGGTAGCCGTACCGGAAGGTGCGGCTGGATCACCTCCTTTCTAAGGAGCACTTCTTACCGATCCCTCCGGGGTGAGGTCAGAGGCCAGTACATCGGCGAATGTCCGGTGCTGGTTGCTCATGGGTGGAACGTTGATTATTCGGCACCGTCAGTCATCTCGGGCTGTGAGTACTGTCCTTCGGGGCGTGGAAAGCTGATCACGAGTGGCGAGGGTGTCGGGCACGCTGTTGGGTGTCTGAAGGTACGGCCGATACGGCTGCCTTCAGTGCCGGCCCCAGTGAACTTGCCCAGTAGGGCAGGGTGATGGGTGGTTGGTCGTTGTTTGAGAACTGCACAGTGGACGCGAGCATCTGTGGCCAAGTTTTTAAGGGCGCACGGTGGATGCCTTGGCACCAGGAACCGATGAAGGACGTGGGAGGCCACGATAGTCCCCGGGGAGCCGTCAACCAGGCTTTGATCCGGGGGTTTCCGAATGGGGAAACCCGGCAGTCGTCATGGGCTGTCACCCATACCTGAACACATAGGGTATGTGGAGGGAACGCGGGGAAGTGAAACATCTCAGTACCCGCAGGAAGAGAAAACAACCGTGATTCCGGGAGTAGTGGCGAGCGAAACTGGATGAGGCCAAACCATATGCGTGTGAGACCCGGCAGGGGTTGCGCATGTGGGGTTGTGGGATCTCTCTTTCACAGTCTGCCGGCTGTGAGACGAGTCAGAAACCGTTGATGTAGGCGAAGGACATGCGAAAGGTCCGGCGTAGAGGGTAAGACCCCCGTAGTCGAAACATCAGCGGCTCGTTTGAGAGACACCCAAGTAGCACGGGGCCCGAGAAATCCCGTGTGAATCTGGCGGGACCACCCGCTAAGCCTAAATATTCCCTGGTGACCGATAGCGGATAGTACCGTGAGGGAATGGTGAAAAGTACCGCGGGAGCGGAGTGAAATAGTACCTGAAACCGTGTGCCTACAAGCCGTGGGAGCGTCGCGCATTGAGTTTACTCAATGCGTCGTGACTGCGTGCCTTTTGAAGAATGAGCCTGCGAGTTTGCGGTGTGTTGCGAGGTTAACCCGTGTGGGGAAGCCGTAGCGAAAGCGAGTCCGAATAGGGCGATTTAGTAGCGCGCTCAAGACCCGAAGCGGAGTGATCTAGCCATGGGCAGGTTGAAGCGGCTGTAAGAGGTCGTGGAGGACCGAACCCACCAGGGTTGAAAACCTGGGGGATGACCTGTGGTTAGGGGTGAAAGGCCAATCAAACTCCGTGATAGCTGGTTCTCCCCGAAATGCATTTAGGTGCAGCGTCGTGTGTTTCTTGCCGGAGGTAGAGCACTGGATAGGCGATGGGCCCTACCGGGTTACTGACCTTAGCCAAACTCCGAATGCCGGTAAGTGAGAGCGCGGCAGTGAGACTGTGGGGGATAAGCTCCATGGTCGAGAGGGAAACAGCCCAGAGCATCGACTAAGGCCCCTAAGCGTACGCTAAGTGGGAAAGGATGTGGAGTCGCAGAGACAACCAGGAGGTTGGCTTAGAAGCAGCCACCCTTGAAAGAGTGCGTAATAGCTCACTGGTCTAGTGATTCCGCGCCGACAATGTAGCGGGGCTCAAGCGTACCGCCGAAGTCGTGTCATTCATACAATAGGGCCAACGCCCGTATGGATGGGTAGGGGAGCGTCGTGTGCCGGGTGAAGCCGCGCCGGAAGGCAGTGGTGGACGGTTCACGAGTGAGAATGCAGGCATGAGTAGCGATACACACGTGAGAAACGTGTGCGCCGATTGACTAAGGGTTCCTGGGTCAAGCTGATCTGCCCAGGGTAAGTCGGGACCTAAGGCGAGGCCGACAGGCGTAGTCGATGGATAACCGGTTGATATTCCGGTACCCGCTGTGAAGCGTCAAACATCGAACCAGGCGATGCTAAGTCCGTGAAGCCGCCCCGGAGCCTTCGGGCAAAGGGGAGTGGTGGAGCCGACGGACCAGACCTGTAGTAGGTGAGTGATGGGGTGACGCAGGAAGGTAGTCCATCCCGGGCGGTGGTTGTCCCGGGGTAAGGGTGTAGGCCGTGCGATAGGCAAATCCGTCGCACATGAGGCTGAGACCTGATGCCGAGCCGATTGTGGTGAAGTGGATGATCCTATGCTGTCGAGAAAAGCCTCTAGCGAGTTTCATGGCGGCCCGTACCCTAAACCGACTCAGGTGGTCAGGTAGAGAATACCGAGGCGTTCGGGTGAACTATGGTTAAGGAACTCGGCAAAATGCCCCCGTAACTTCGGGAGAAGGGGGGCCATCACCGGTGAGGGAATTTACTTCCTGAGCTGGGGGTGGCCGCAGAGACCAGCGAGAAGCGACTGTTTACTAAAAACACAGGTCCGTGCGAAGCCGTAAGGCGATGTATACGGACTGACGCCTGCCCGGTGCTGGAACGTTAAGGGGACCGGTTAGTCACTCTTCGGGGTGGCGAAGCTGAGAACTTAAGCGCCAGTAAACGGCGGTGGTAACTATAACCATCCTAAGGTAGCGAAATTCCTTGTCGGGTAAGTTCCGACCTGCACGAATGGCGTAACGACTTCTCGACTGTCTCAACCATAGGCCCGGTGAAATTGCACTACGAGTAAAGATGCTCGTTTCGCGCAGCAGGACGGAAAGACCCCGGGACCTTTACTACAGTTTGATATTGGTGTTCGGTTCGGCTTGTGTAGGATAGCTGGGAGACTTTGAAGCAGGCACGCCAGTGTTTGTGGAGTCGTCGTTGAAATACCAGTCTGGTCGTGCTGGATGTCTAACCTGGGTCCGTGATCCGGATCAGGGACAGTGTCTGATGGGTAGTTTAACTGGGGCGGTTGCCTCCTAAAGAGTAACGGAGGCGCCCAAAGGTTCCCTCAGCCTGGTTGGTAATCAGGTGTTGAGTGTAAGTGCACAAGGGAGCTTGACTGTGAGACCGACGGGTCGAGCAGGGACGAAAGTCGGGACTAGTGATCCGGCGGTGGCTTGTGGAAGCGCCGTCGCTCAACGGATAAAAGGTACCCCGGGGATAACAGGCTGATCTTCCCCAAGAGTCCATATCGACGGGATGGTTTGGCACCTCGATGTCGGCTCGTCGCATCCTGGGGCTGGAGTCGGTCCCAAGGGTTGGGCTGTTCGCCCATTAAAGCGGTACGCGAGCTGGGTTTAGAACGTCGTGAGACAGTTCGGTCCCTATCCGCTGCGCGCGCAGGAATATTGAGAAGGGCTGTCCCTAGTACGAGAGGACCGGGACGGACGAACCTCTGGTGTGCCAGTTGTCCTGCCAAGGGCATGGCTGGTTGGCTACGTTCGGGAGGGATAACCGCTGAAAGCATCTAAGCGGGAAGCCTGCTTCGAGATGAGTATTCCCACCTCCTTGAGAGGGTAAGGCTCCCAGTAGACGACTGGGTTGATAGGCCAGATCTGGAAGCCCGGTAACGGGTGGAGGTGACTGGTACTAATAGGCCGAGGGCTTGTCCTCAGTTGCTCGCGTCCACTGTGTTGGTTCTGAAACCACGAACAACCGTCGTAGCTATGCCACGGCTCCGGTTGACAGTTTCATAGTGTTTCGGTGGTCATAGCGTGAGGGAAACGCCCGGTTACATTCCGAACCCGGAAGCTAAGCCTCACAGCGCCGATGGTACTGCAGGGGGGACCCTGTGGGAGAGTAGGACGCCGCCGAACTAATTGTAGAGAAACCCCCGTACCGGGAAAACGGTACGGGGGTTTTCTGCGTTTAGGGTCACTCCGTTTTAAAGTTGCAGCATGCGATACGACCTGGTGATCTTCGACAATGACGGTGTCCTCGTGGACAGCGAGCCGATCTCCAACACCATCCTGGCTGCCTATCTGACCGAACTCGGGCACCCGACTTCGTACGAGGAGTCCATCAGGGACTACATGGGGTCCGCCATGCACCGTATCCACGAACTCGTCCAGGAGCGCAGCGGCAGGCGGCTGCCGGACGACTTCGACGACACGTTCCATGGGCGGGTCTTCGCCGCCTTCGAGCGGGAGTTGGAGCCCGTTCCCGATGCCGTGCAGATCCTTGAGAAGCTGGCCGCGGACGGGGTCCCGTACTGCGTGGCCTCCTCCGGGAGTCATGAGCGGATCCGGGTGGGGCATCGGAAGACCGGGCTCGACCGGTGGTTCGACGAGGGGCGCGTGTTCAGTTCGCAGGATGTGGGGCGGGGCAAGCCGGCGCCGGATCTGTTTCTGCACGCGGCCGAGCGGATGGGCGTACCGCCGGAGAAGTGTGTCGTCGTGGAGGACAGTCCGCTGGGGGTTCAGGCGGCGAACTCCGCCGGGATGGACGTCTACGGGTTCACGGCCATGACGCCCGCCGCCAAGCTCGCCGGCGCCACTCAACTCTTCTCCGACATGGGGGAGTTGGCTGACCTGCTCGTATGACGGCGCCCATGGCCCGGCACTGACATTTGTCATGCCGAGCTCCGGACGATCGTTTCTGTTGGCGGGTGGGGTCCGACCGCGAAGCTGAGTACATCGAAACGGGACGTACACGGCGACGACGGAGGGACCCGATCATGAGCATCACGGCCATCGAGACCAGCACCGAAGCGATCAGCACCGAAGCGATCAGCACCGAAGCGATCAGCGGCGGGGCGGCCACGGTCGAGGCGACCGCAGCCGTGAGCGCCGCGGACGTCGCCGCCCGGCCCAGCTTCCTGCCGCTGATCCTCGACGTGGCGGTGCCCGTCGGGTCGTACTACCTCCTGAAGAGCGGGTTCGGCATGAGCACCATGGCGGCGCTCGGCTGGAGCAGCGTGGTGCCGGCCGTGCGGACCGTATGGAGCGTGGTGAAGGAGCGCAAGGCCAACGGGCTGGCCGGGCTCATCCTCTTCGTCAACATCGTCGGGCTGGCCCTCAGCCTCGTCGCCGGTGACCCGCGGCTGATGCTGGCCAAGGACAGCGGCGTCAGCAGCGCGATCGGCATCGGCATCCTGGTGTCGGTCCGGCTCGGGCGGCCGATGATGACGGCGGGTATGAAGCCGTTCCTCATCAAGGGTGACGCTGCCAAGAGTGCCGCGTGGGACCGGCTGATCGCCGCCTCCCCGCGGTTCCGGAAGGCCGAGCGGACCTTCTCCCTCGTCTGGGGTGTGGCGCTGCTCGGCGAGTGCGTCCTGCGCGTCGTGGGCGCGTACACGCTGCCGATCGACACCATGGTCTGGCTCGGCACGGTCGTCATGGTCGCTTCGATCGTGCTGGCCATGCTGGTCAGCGGCCGGCTGGCCGTCGTCCCGATGGAGAAGCTGCTGGAGGCCGAACTCACCGAGCAGGCCGTCGAGCAGGCCCGGTAAGAGTCCAGCCACTGAGCCGGCCACCGCCCCTCCGCAGTGCCGCCGCAGTGCAACGGCAGTCCCTCCGCGGCCAA
The DNA here is from genome assembly GCF_036347135.1 of Streptomyces sp. NBC_00775. Taxonomy (NCBI): domain Bacteria; kingdom Bacillati; phylum Actinomycetota; class Actinomycetes; order Kitasatosporales; family Streptomycetaceae; genus Streptomyces; species Streptomyces sp. NBC_00775. Next base: position 4,596,294 of record NZ_CP108938.1, on the reverse strand, counting down.
TCCGCGGCCAATCCGCAGTCCAGCCACACCGATCAACCGCAGAGCTGAGAGAAATTCATCTTCGGCTTGATCTACCCACGGGTAAGCCGGGGCCCTACGCTCGCCGCCATGACAGATGTGCTGCGGCGCGGTAGGGCCTCTTTGGCGTTCAGCTTCTTTGCTCAGGGCGCCACCTTCGCGCTGCTCGTGACGCGCATTCCGGCCATCCAGGACCGGTACGGGGTCTCCGACGCGCTGCTGCCGGCGTTCCTGGCCGCCGTGCCGATCCTCGCCGGGGTCGGGAGCGTGACGACCGAGCACCTGGTCAAGCGAATACGGCCCAGCGTGCTGCTGCGCTGGTCCCAGCCCGTCGTGCTGCTGGCGCTGCTCGGGGTCGGGGCGGGGGACCAGCTGGTCGAACTGGCGGTCGCCCTCGGCGTCTTCGGGCTCGCGGTCGGCGCGCTCGACGCCTCGATGAACATGCTCGGGGTGAGCCTGCAACGGACGTACGGGCGCAGCATCATGCTCGGCTTCCACGCGGCGTACAGCCTCGGCGGGATCGTGGGCGCCTCCCTCGCGTGGGCGGGCGCGCACTGGCACCTCGCGCTGTTCACGTCATACCTGCCCGTCGTGCTGGTGCTGTTGCCGGCGGCGTTCGTCGGGAGTCGGTGGTACGTCGACGGGGGCACCCCCGACGAACAGCGCGATGCGGCCGAGGCCGGGCCTCTCGTCTTCAAGCTGCTGCTGCCGCTCTGTCTGGTGATGACGTTCGCGTACATCGGGGACTCGACCGTCTCCAACTGGAGCGCGAAGTATCTGCAGGACGTGCTGGGCAGTTCGGAGCAGCTGGCGACCGTTCCGTACAACGTCTACATGGTGATGACCCTGGTGGGGCGGGCTGCCGGAGACTTCGGGGTGCGGCGGTTCGGGGCGGTGGCCGTCGTACGGCTGGGGGCGGTCGTCGCGGCGCTCGGGTTCGCGGTGGTGGCGGTGGCGCCCGGGGCGTGGGTGGGGATGCTCGGGTTCACGCTGCTGGGCCTCGGGCTGTGTGTGATCGTGCCGCAGACCTTCGCGGCGGCGGGGCGGCTGTTCCCGGGTTCGTCCGACACGGCGATCGCGCGGCTGAATATCTTCAACTACGTCGGGTTCTTGATCGGTTCGCCGCTGGTGGGGGCGCTGGGGGATGCCTGGAGCTACCGCGGCGCCATGCTCGTACCGATGGTTCTGGTCCTGGTGACCTTGGGGTATGCCCGGTCGTTCGCTGCTGAACCGGACCGATACGGTGACGTGCATGAGCGGCCGCGCACAGCTGATGTGGGACGAGGCAGTAACGGGCTATGACTTCGGTCCGGATCACCCGATGGATCCGGTCCGGCTGGCGTTGACGAAGAAGCTCGTCGACGCCTTCGGGCTCGACCGTGAGGTCGACGTGGTCTCGGCGAAGCCCGCCGGGGAGTCGACGCTTCGGCTGGTGCACCGTGAGGACTATGTCGAGGCGGTCAAGGCCGCCTCCGTGGATCCTGAAGCTGCCGACACCTCGTACGGGCTCGGGACCATGGACGATCCCGCCTTCGCCGGGATGCACGAGGTGTCCGCGATGATCGCCGGGCAGTCGGTCGGCGCCGCCGAGGCGGTGTGGCACGGGGACGCGCTGCACGCCGTGAACTTCGCGGGCGGGCTGCACCACGCGATGCCGGGCGGGGCCTCCGGGTTCTGCATCTACAACGATGCCTCGCTGGCGATTGCGCGGCTGCTGGAGCTGGGGGCCGAGCGGGTCGCGTATGTGGATGTGGACGTCCACCACGGAGACGGGGTCCAGGCGGCGTTCTGGGAGGATCCGCGGGTCCTGACGATCTCGCTGCACGAGCATCCGCGGACGCTGTTCCCGCAGACGGGATGGCCGGAGGAGACGGGCGCCGACTCGGCCGAGGGCTCCGCCGTCAATGTCGCCCTGCCGGCGGGGACGGGGGACGCGGGGTGGCTGCGGGCCTTCCACTCCGTGGTGCCCGAGCTCATCGCCGACTTCCGGCCGCAGGTGCTGGTCACCCAGCACGGGGCCGACACCCACTTCGAGGATCCGCTGGCGCATCTCGCCGTGTCGCTCGACGCGCAGCGGGCTGTGCAGGTCGCTTGTCACGACCTGGCGCACGAGTACGCCGACGGGCGGTGGGTCGCGCTGGGTGGGGGTGGGTACGCGGTGGTGGACGTCGTGCCGCGGTCGTGGACGCATCTCGTGGCCATTGCGGCGGGGCGGCCCATTGAGCCCGAGACGGTGATTCCTGACGGGTGGCGGCAGGATGTGTTTGCTCGTACGCGGCAGTTGGCGCCGGTGCGGATGACTGATGGGCGGTGGCCTGTGTCCTGGAAGGGGTGGGAGTCCGGGTACGACCCCGCGGACCGGCTCGACCAGGCGGTGTTGGCTACGCGGCGGGCCGTGTTTCCACTACGGGGGCTGTTGGCGTAGGGGGTTTTCGCCCCCGCCGCCCCTACCCGTCCCATCCCGTTCCTGGGGGCTGCGCCCCCAGACCCCCCTAAGGATTGCGCCGTTCCCCGCGCCCCTGACCGATGCGTGCAGGCCGGTGGGGGCTGGCCGCGCAGTTCCCCGCGCCCCTAAAAACACCCCCCGGAACCGTTCGACGCACGGCACCGCCCACCCCGACCAGGTACAACGACGCACCCGCAGTCGGCGACGCGCCGAAGGGGCCGTGTCGGTACGTCCAGCCCGTCGCATACGGGGTTATGGGCAAGTTCATGCTGTGGCAGCAAGCAGTAATGCCCACCGGCGACGGGCTGGACGTACCGGCACGGCCCCGACCCCCAACGCCGCACAGCACACCCACCCGCACCCACTACGCCAACTGTGCGGCCTTTTCGGGATTTTCAGGGTGAACACCCGGCAAATGCGTCAGCATCGCTGACGTGTTGAGCACCGGAGCATTGCGTGCACACCTGTTGGCCGCCCGGTTGGCCGGGCCCGTGGCCACCTCGCGCGAGGAGAGTCTGCGCAGTTATCGGCTGTTCGCTGCCCGCGATCCACGTGTGCTGCTCGGGCTCGATCCCGAATGGACCTGGCAGCAGCGGGACTTGATCGAGTTGATGGCCGACAAGTGCGGCGTTTCGGCCGATCCGATGCACACGAGTGGGCATGATGTGATCGACCCTGAGCGGACCCTGGCGGCTCTCGACGCCTTCGCGGAACGGATCGGAGCGGCGGCCCGCAACCGTGACTCTGTGCTCCTCGGCACCGGCCACCCACACCGACTGATCGGTTTCTACGCCGCCCTCGCGGACGCCCTGTCGGCGGCGGGGTGTACCGTCCTCACCCCCGCGAGGGGTAGCTGTGTCGACATAACGACCCGGTTCGGTCTACGCACGTACAACCTTGACTACGTACAAGGTGTCGCGCTGGTGCGCGAACCCGGCGTGCAGCCCACCGGTAGTGCGACCGGCGCGCACACCCACTCACCCCTCCCGGTTCGGACCGCTCTGGCCGCCGCCGCGGAGTCCGGCGGGCCGCTCCCGGAGCTGGTCATCGGAGACCACGGATGGGTCTGCGGAGCAGGTCAGCTGGGGTTTGAGGCGATGGGGCTGGCCGATACGGACGATCCTGCGCTCTTCGTCGGAGAGGCAGAGGGGCGGGTGTCCGTCGTCGTTCCGCTTGATGACGCTGTGCGGTCTGATTACTACCGACCGCTTACTCGCTATGTACTCAATCGAGCGTGTCTGTCACAGTAGGCGGCCGATGCCATCCCCTCTTCCCCACTCGCATCACCCGCCCCTACATTGGGGAGTGAGCACGCAACGACGAAGAGTCACCGGAAGGGGAAGCCGGTGGCCGTCGAGTGCGGAAGGTTCAGGTGTGTCATGGCTGCAGCTGGCGAGAGGCCTCTGAACGAGGTTCAGTTCCTTACCGTGGCGGAAGTCGCCTCGGTGATGCGAGTGTCGAAGATGACCGTGTACCGCTTGGTGCACAGCGGTCATCTGCCGGCGATCCGGGTGGGGAGGTCCTTCCGGGTGCCGGAGCAAGCGGTTCACGAGTACCTCCGCGAGAGCTATGTGGGGGTGGAGACAGCCTGACGGCGTTTCGGGAGACCGTCCAAGATCTCCCGGTACTCCTCGATTGACCCTCGATTACGACCTCGGCGCTCGGACGGGTAGGCTGGCCCCTCATAGGTCGTGTGGGCCCATGCAGCCCAGCACCGAGTAAAGAGAAGTGAGCGAGGGTAGTCGTGGGCTCTGTTATCAAGAAGCGGCGCAAGCGGATGGCGAAGAAGAAGCACCGCAAGCTGCTCAAGCGCACTCGCGTTCAGCGTCGCAACAAGAAGTAAGCGGCGCCGCAACTGCGCGTACTGTGGCCCCCCACCGGCTGGTGGGGGGCCACAGTCATATCCGGCCACACAAAGGTGTGCGTACGCCTGTAGGCCGAATGGCTTGGTCTGATCGTACGTCTGTGGCTGTCGTCACTTCGTGCATCGGGCGGTCATCACAGCGCAACATCAACCCGCTAAGTTGGGCGGCACACGGGGAACGCGGCAGGGTACGAGCAGAGCTACGTCCATTTCTGGAAGGAAGGCGCTGATCTTGGGGAAGGTCGTGCTCGTGACCGGAGTGGCCCGACAGCTGGGGGGCCGGTTCGTACGACGGATCCAGCGTGACCCGCAAGTGGACCGGGTGATCGCCGTGGACGCGGTCCCGCCCGAGCACCATCTGGGCGGCGCCGACTTCGTGCAGGCCGACATCCGGCAGCCCACCATCGCGCGGGTGCTCGCCGAGCACTCCGTCGACACGGTCGTGCACATGGACGTGACGGGCACCGCCCTGGGCTCCGGCAGCCGGACCATGGTCAAGGAGACCAACGTCATCGGCACCATGCAGCTCCTGGGTGCCTGCCAGAAGTCCCCGACCGTCAAGCGGCTCGTCGTGAAGTCCAGTACGAACGTCTATGGGTCCGCGCCCCGTGACCCCGCCGTCTTCACCGAGACCACCCCGCCCAAGTCGCTGCCCAGCGGCGGCTTCGCGAAGGACACGGTCGAGGTCGAGGGGTACGTACGAGGGTTCGCGCGCCGGCGGCCCGATGTCGCCGTGTGTGTGCTGCGGTTCGCGAACATCCTCGGCCCGAGCGCGGACTCGCCGCTCGCCTCGTACTTCTCGCTGCCCGTGCTGCCCACCGTGTTCGGCTACGACCCGCGGCTGCAGTTCGCGCACGAGGACGACGTCATCGAGGTGCTGCGGCTCGCCTCGCACGACCCGGAGCGCGGGACGCTCAACAGCGGCACGTTCAACATCGCCGGAGACGGCGTCCTGCTGCTCTCCCAGTGCGCGCGGCGCCTCGGCCGCCCCACCGTGCCGCTGCTGCTGCCCGCGCTCACCTGGGCGGGCACGGCGGTGCGTACGCTGGGCGTCACGGACTTCTCGCCGGAGCAACTGCGGCTGCTCACGCACGGCAGGGTCGTATCGACGAACCAGATGCGCGAAACGCTGGGATACAAGCCCAAGTACACGACGGCGGAGACCTTCGCGGACTTCGCCCGAAGCCGGGGCCCCGGACTCCTGCCCCCCGAGGCCCTTGCGGGGGCCGTCGACCGGATCGCCGCGCTGCCCCTGCTGGGCGGCGGCCACCCCCCGACGCAGAGCGCCAACTGAGGAGCGCATCAACGATGGCGGATGCCAAGGTCATTCCGTTCGACGACGACCGGTCCCGCGGAAGCGCCGTACAACGGCCGCCGCGGCGCCGGAGCGCGGGGAGCCGGCGCAAGGGCGAGCCCGTGGTGGTACGTGAGGTACAGCCCCTGCCCGGGCGGCTCCCGGCGCAGGATGATGTTCCTGTGACGCGTGAGGAACAGCTGCCCCGGCAGCCGCAGGAGGGCAGCGGCCTGGAACGGCGTATCGCCGGTGGCCTGGCCTTCCTGCGCCGCCGGCTCACGGGCGACTACGAGATCGACGACTTCGGGTACGACGCCGAGCTCACCGACCAGGTCCTGATGTCCCTGATCCGCCCGCTGTACGAGAAGTACTTCCGGGTCGAGGTGAAGGGCATCGAGAACATCCCGTCGGAGGGCGGCGCCCTGATCGTCGCCAACCACTCGGGCACCCTCCCGCTGGACGGCCTGATGATGCAGGTCGCCGTGCACGACAACCACCCCGCGAACCGCCATCTGCGCCTCCTCGCGGCCGACCTGGTCTTCATGCTGCCGGTCGTCAACGAGCTGGCCCGCAAGGCCGGTCACACCCTCGCCTGCGCAGAGGACGCCGAACGGCTCCTGGAGCGGGGCGAACTGGTCGGCGTGATGCCGGAGGGCTTCAAGGGCATCGGCAAGCCGTTCAGCGAGCGCTACAAGCTCCAGCGCTTCGGCCGCGGCGGTTTCGTCTCCACGGCCCTGCGCCAGGGGACCCCGATCATCCCGTGCTCGATCGTCGGCGCGGAGGAGATCTATCCGATGATCGGCAACGCGAAGACCTTCGCGCGGCTGCTGGGCTTCCCGTACTTCCCGATCACGCCGACCTTCCCGTGGCTGGGCCCGCTGGGCGCGATCCCCCTTCCCACCAAGTGGACGATCCAGTTCGGCGAGCCGATCCGTACGGACGGCTATCCGCCGGAGGCCGCCGAGGACCCGATGCTGATGTTCAACCTGACGGACCAGGTCAGAGAGCAGATCCAGCACACGCTGTACAAGCTGCTGGTGCAGCGCAGGTCGGTGTTCTTCTAGAGGTCGCTTGCTCCGGCAGCCTGTATGAGTCTTGGGCAGCCTGTATGAGTCCTATGCCGGTACGCGTCTGGGGGCGCCCTTCCTGAGAAGGGCGCCCCCAGACGCGTATGCGGGTCTCTTACTCGCTGTCCTCTACTCGCTGTCCTCTACTTGGTGTCCTCGCTGTTGATGCCCAGGCCGGGCAGCAGGCCGGGCAGGAGGGGCGGCAGCGTGACGTCCGGTTCGCTGGTCGCGCTGCTGCTGGACGGGGATGTGCTGGCACTGTCCTTGGGCGGGTCGAGGAGACCGCCCGTGTTGCCGCCGAGCAGGCCGTCGCTGCTGCTGCCCGAGCTGGAGGGCTTGGGGTTGCTGCTGCTGTGGCTTCCGTTGGCGGAGCCGTTGGTGGCGCTCGGTACCGGACTGTCCGTGCCGGACGAGCCGGTGGACTCCGCGCTGGCGCCCCGGTGTCGGCCGGTGCCCTGCTGGGAGGGTGGCTGCGGGAGCAGCGACTGCAGCGGGCCGACCTCTTCGTCTATGGCGTCGAAGACGGACGAGACCTGGTCACTGACGTCGCCGAGCTGCACCGGCAGCCGGTCGCGCAGCACGCCCCAGGCCTCGCGGTGCGACTGGGAGAAGGCGGACAGGGCCTGGATGGGGCCCAGCGAGCCGTCCCGCTCATACGCCTCGTGCAGTAGGCGGTGGCCTTCCGAGGCGTCGTGCTGCATGCCCGACAGGGCGCGGCGGATCTCGCCCACCGACTCGTGGTCGAGGTGGCCCGAACGGCCGCGCTCCATCAGCCGGCGTGCTTCGCTCAGCCGTGTGGACGCCTGGTCGAGATAGACCTCACCCCTGTCGCTGTCGCCGTGGGCCAGGCCCAGCTTGATGTCCTCCATGCCTCGCTTGAGCCCGTAGAGCGAGTCACCGGGCAGGGCGTCGGAGCTGGCGGCGGCCACGCCGCCGAAGGCTCCCGCGGCCACGCCGACGGTGAGCCCGCCTGCGGCGAGGCCCTTCGACAGCCGGGACCGTGGTCGCAGTTTCCCCAGCCCGCTCGCCCGGTGCGCGCCCTTGGCCCGATGGGACCGTTGCTCCGGCACCGAACGGTCCGGACCCTCGCCTCCGGCGGCGGTGCCTTCCAGCAGCATGGCCTCCATCGCGGCGACGAGCTGGGCTCGCTGCACGATCTTGACCTCGGGGTCCAGCTCCGGTTTGGGCAGCTCGCCGAGACCGGTGGCGAGGGCCAATAGCAGGCCCTGCCCGGTCTGTTCCGACGCAGCCTGGGACGGTGCCGATCCATCGGGCTGCTCGGCCGCCGTGCCCTGGTCGGATTGCTCCTCCAGGGCCAGGGCGAAGGCGTTCGCCCGCCGGTGTGCCGATACGTTCGCGATCACTGGCGGCACCTCCTCTCGTCATGACGGTCGACTCCCCAGGGGGTCCTGAGGGTTGCACGCCCTGACCAGATCCACACGATCGAGTGATCGGCGATGGCCAGGGCGTGACCACAGGGAGCCTGTATCCCGCACAACGAGCGTCGCGGCACTTGGGTTACGGACGACGGATGATCGGACCGCGAAGTCAACGGACTTTTACGGAAGGTGAGTTGAACGTCGCTGAGCGTATGGAGTCGTGCGGGGACCGTGCGCGGTATGGACGTTTCTCAGTGGGGGCTCAGCGGGCGTCGTCCGGGAGGAGCCGGGCGAGGGTGCGCACGGCCCGGTACTGGAGGGTCTTGATGGCGCCCTCGTTCTTGCCCATCACCCGGGCGGTCTCGGCGACGGAGAGCCCTTGGAGGAAGCGGAGCGTCACGCACTCCTGCTGCTGGGGATTGAGCCGCCGTACGGCATCCAGCAGTGCCGCGTTCGACAGGGACTCCAGGACGGAGTCCTCGGGCGAGCGCTCGACCTCGTTGGCGTCGAGCATCTCCCCGGTTGTCACCTCCAGCCGGAAGCGGCTGGACTTGAAGTGATCCGCGACGAGATTGCGGGCGATGGTGACGAGCCAGGCGCCGAAGTCGCGGCCCTGCCAGGTGAAGGTCCCGATGCGGCGCAGGGCGCGCAGGAACGTCTCACTGGTGAGGTCTTCCGCGGTCGCTTTACCTCCCACCCGGTAGTAGATGTAGCGGTACACGGTGTCGCTGTACTGGTCGTAGAGACGTCCGAAGGCGTCGGCCTCGCCGGCCTGGGCGCGCTCCACGAGGTCCATCATCCGGGCGCTGTCACTGTCTGCGGCCGGGCGGCGTGCGGTGGTGGCCGAGCCCGAGCGGCCCCGTCTGCCGACCGCCGCGTTGCCGTCGGCCAGGGCGTAGCAAGGGCCGACGGGTGCGGGGACGGCGAAGGCGGGGACGGCGTACGCGGTGGGGACGAAGCCGCGCAGGCGGTCCAGGACCGTTGCGCGCAGCGTAGCCAGGCCCGAGGCGTCAACCCCGACGTGTGAGTACACGGGACTCCCAGAGGCAGAGCTTCCATCACGTTCAGTGCGGAACCGTTCACCCGTCGTAGCGATGTAGGGGTGCCGGTTTGCGTCTGAGGAGAATAACGCTTCGTACAGGCAGCGCTACACCCAGTTGCTCAAATCATCGATTACGTCGCTTCTGTTACTGATCGACGCCTGTTCAAGTACCGCACGGTGACCGATTGTTGATCGGATTAGTCCGCGTTCCGTTTGAGTGCGGGGCGTGTTGTGGTCGTCTGCGGTGAACGGGACTGGCGGGGGCGTTGTGCGGGTAGGAGGGCCGGATTGGTTCTTCGCCCCCGCCGCCCCTACCCGTCCCATCCCCAGGGGCTCTGCCCCTTCGACCCCGTGCGTTGTTCGTCGGGTGCGGGACGGTGGGGGCTTGTCGCGCAGTTCCCCGCGCCCCTGAAAGAGCCCCCTTCGACCCCGGGTTGTTCGTCGGCTGCGGGCCGGTGGGGGGCTTGTCGCGCAGTTCCCCGCGCCCCTGAAAGGGCAGGTGGCAGCGCCCGGTCGTCAAGCGAGACCGGGGGAGCTGCGCAATCTTTTGGCGCCCCGCTCACCCGCGGTCGGCGACGTACGGAAGGGGCCGTGTCGGTACGTCCAGCCCGTCGCTTACGGGGTTATGGGCAAGTTCATGCTGTGGCAGCAGGCAGTAATGCCCACCGGCGACGGGCTGGACGTACCGGCACGGCCCCGACCCCCAACGAACGAACCGCCGAGAGGGTCAGCGGCGGCGGCGATGCAGGGCGATCGCGGCTGCCGTGCCGCCCGCCACGGCGCCGACGCCGGCGGCCGCCGGGATGCCGACCTTCGCCGCCTTGCGGGCGGTGCGGTAGTCGCGCAGGCGCCAGTCGCAGTTGCGGGCGTGCTTGCGGAGCTTGGCGTCGGGGTTGATGGCGTAGGGGTGGCCGACCAGCGAGAGCATGGGGATGTCGTTGTGGGAGTCGCTGTACGCCGCGCAGCGCGCGAGGTCCAGGCCCTCCGCCGACGCCAGCGCGCGAACCGCCTCCGCCTTCGCCGGGCCGTGGAGCGGTTCACCGACCAGCTTGCCCGTGTAGACGCCGTCCACCGACTCCGCGACGGTGCCGAGCGCGCCCGTCAGGCCCAGTCGCCGCGCGATCACCGTGGCGATCTCGACGGGTGCCGCCGTGACCAGCCACACCTTCTGGCCCGCGTCCAGGTGCGCCTGGGCGAGGGCGCGCGTACCGGGCCAGATGCGCTCGGCCATGTACTCGTCGTAGATCTCCTCGCCGATGGACATCAGCTCCGAGACGCGGTGGCCCTTGACGATCGACAACGCCGAGTCGCGGGCCTCCTGCATATGTTCCGGGTCCTCGACGCCGGCCAGCCTGAACCACGCCTGCTGCCAGGCGAATCGGGCGAGATCGCGCGTCTCGAAGAACTTGCGCTTGTACAGGCCCCGGCCGAAGTGGAACAGGGCGGCGCCCTGCATCACGGTGTTGTCGAGGTCGAAGAACGCGGCAGCCTTGTCGTCGCCGAGCACCGGGAACTCCGGTTCCTCGGCGGAGACATCCGGCGCGAGTTCCGCGAGTTCCGTGAGGTCCGCGAGTTCTGAGAGGTCCTCCAACTCCTGGGAGGACTTGCGCGCTGCCTCTGCCGAGGCCTCGCCTGCCAACACGCTCCGCGCGGTGGCGGAGCGCCTACGGGGAGTGAGCCATCCGAGAGCGGCCATGGCGTGAGCATAGCCAGTTTGTTCGGTGCTTCCGGAGTCGAGAGGATTCGGTGCTGTGAACTCTCCGCGACCGAGCCGTTAAAGAAGCGCTGCCGACGGCGCGTCGGGCCGGTGCCGGAGTGGGCCGAGGGGGTTCCAGGAGGCGTCCGGGGCGCGAGAATGGCCGGTATGAGTCCCATGTTCCGGCGCGACGGGCGTCGTAAGGATCGTTCGGAGAAGCAGGATCCCGCCGAGCGGCTGGTCACCCTGATCAGGAAGCCGGGCTGTCATCTGTGTGATGACGCACAGGAAGTGATCGAGAAGGTGTGTGCCGATCTCGGTGTCCCCTGGGAGCGGAAGGACATCACCGAGGACGAGGAACTGCACCGCGAGTACTGGGAGCAGATCCCGGTCGTGCTGGTCGACGGCGCCCAGCACACGTTCTGGCGGGTGGACGAGCAACGCCTTCGCAAAGCCCTCACACCGTGAACCGCGTGAGGGAAACGCCCTGGCAGGACCCGGGTAAGGGCCGGGGAAGGCCGGGAGCGACGCCCTGGCACGGCCCCGGCGAGGCCCACCGTTGTCCAGATGTGTCCTGACCGTGTAGTCCAAGTGGTCCGGAAAGTCGCCTAGGATCGACGGCGATTGGTCTCGGGGGCGGGATTCGACGAGGAGTGTGTGCGGTTTTGCCCCCTTCAGGTGCGGAACGAAGCTGCCCGCGCGCCGGTTCCATACGGGCGCGGCGGGCCCGCGTGACCCCGGTCACGTTGGGCGGGCAAATCGGACACCATCTTTGTGCACGCGTTCACAAAGACATAGCCTGCTTTCGACGGGGCGGTCTGGGTACGTGTGACCGCCTGCAGCCCCGCTCTACCCGCAGGAGCACCGTGGCAACTGGCCGAACTCACCGACCGGCGACCCGCAGCCGAGGGATTCCCGAGGCCACCGTCGCCCGGCTTCCGCTGTACCTCCGAGCACTGACCGCACTGTCGGAGCGCTCGGTACCCACGGTCTCCTCCGAGGAGCTCGCGGCCGCGGCGGGGGTCAACTCCGCGAAGCTGCGCAAGGATTTCTCCTACCTCGGCTCCTACGGGACGCGTGGTGTGGGGTACGACGTCGAGTATCTCGTGTACCAGATCTCCCGCGAACTGGGCCTGACCCAGGACTGGCCGGTAGTGATCGTCGGTATCGGTAATCTCGGCGCCGCGCTGGCCAATTACGGAGGGTTCGCGTCCCGTGGTTTCCGGGTCGCCGCGCTGATCGACGCCGATCCGGAGATGGCCGGAAAGCAGGTCGCCGGGATCGCCGTGCAGCACAGCGACGGCCTGGAGAAGATCATCGACGAGAACGGCGTCTCCATCGGGGTCATCACCACCCCGCCGGGCGTCGCCCAGGCAGTCTGCGACCGGCTCGTGGCCGCCGGAGTCACCTCCATCCTCAACTTCGCGCCGACCGTCCTGTCCGTCCCGGACGGCGTCGACGTACGCAAGGTCGATCTCTCCATCGAGCTGCAGATCCTCGCCTTCCACGAGCAGCGCAAGGCCGGCGAGGAGGCCGAGGCCCAGGCCGGTGCCGCCGCCGTGGCCCAGGCCGCTCAGGAGAACAACGGCAAAGGGCCTGACGGGGACGTCCCCGCCGTGATGCCGGCATGAGTCTCCTCGTCGTCGGGCTGAGCCACCGCAGCGCTCCGGTCAGCGTCCTGGAGCGGGCCGCGCTGTCCACGGACGCCCAGATCAAGCTGCTCCAGGACACCCTCGCCGCCGAGCCGGCCACCGAGGCCGCGGTGCTCGCCACCTGCAACCGCATCGAGCTGTACGCCGACGTGGACAAGTTCCACGCGGGCGTCGCCGAGGTGTCCACGCTGCTCGCCCAGCACAGCGGGGTCGGGCTCGAAGAGCTCACTCCCTACCTTTATGTGCACTACGAGGACCGGGCGGTCCACCACCTCTTCTCGGTGGCCTGCGGCCTGGACTCAATGGTCGTGGGCGAAGGCCAGATCCTCGGGCAGATGAAGGACGCGCTCGCCACCGCGCAGGAGCTGCACACCGCGGGCCGGCTGCTGAACGACCTGTTCCAGCAGGCGCTGCGGGTTGGCAAGCGCGCCCACTCCGAGACCGGCATCGACCGCGCCGGACAGTCCCTGGTCACCTTCGGCCTGGAGCAGCTGTCGTCCGGCGTCCCCGTCGACGCCTGGATCAAGGGCAAGAAGGCCCTGGTCATCGGCGCGGGCTCGATGTCCTCCCTGGCCGCCGCGACGCTCGCGCGCGCCGGGATCGCCGAGATCGTCATCGCCAACCGCACGCTCGACCGCGCGGAGCGCCTCGCACAGATCCTCACTGAGGGCGACGACACGGACGTGCTGGCCCGCGCGGTACCGATGGACTCGGTGCCGGTCGAGCTGACACGTGCCGACATCGCCGTCTCCTGCACCGGCGCCACCGGCCTGGTCCTGACGGCCGAGTCCGTCGCGGCCGCCCTGGAAGGACGTACGGGCACACCCGCGGTCGTACAGGACATCCCGGCCGGTCCGGCGGGCCAGCTCGCTCCGACCAGCGTCGGCACCGAGGACGGCTGCCCGCTCGACCTGTCCGCCGTGCAGACCGCCACCGGCTTCTCCGTGATGGGCGAGGCCGCCGTGGCCGGCATGGACGCGGCCACCCTGGAGCAGCACGCGGCCTGGGTGGACAAGGGCACCGGAACCGTCGAGCGCCGCGACAGCCGTCGTACGCCCGATGCCGACGCCGAGCTGATCACCGCGCTGGCCGCGGCCGTCGCCACCGTCGGGCGTGTCCCCGAGCGCCGCCGGCCCGAGCCGGTCGTCGAGGCTCCCCGGCCCGCGCCCGTGCTCGCGCTGCTGGACCTCGCGATGCCGCGTGACATCGACGCGGCCGTGCACCGGCTGCTCGGGGTGCGGCTCGTCGACATCGAGTCGCTGGCGGAAGCTTCCGCCGACGCGCCGATGGCCGCCGACGTGGACCAGGTGCGCAGGATCGTCTCCGACGAGGTCGCCGCTTTCAGCGCCGCCCTGCGGGCCGCACACATCACCCCCACCGTCGTCGCGCTGCGCACCATGGCCGCCGACCTCGTCGCGAACGAGATCGCACGGCTCGACGGTCGGCTGCCCGACCTCGACGACAAGCAGCGGGGTGAGATCACCCAGACCGTGCGGCGCGTAGTGGACAAGCTGCTGCACGCGCCGACCGTACGGGTCAAGCAACTGGCCGCCGAACCCGGCGGTGCCGGGTACGCGGACGCGCTGCGGACCCTGTTCGACCTGGACCCCGAGACGGTCGCCTCCGTGTCGCGGGCCGAGAACAACAACGAGAACGCCAAGAACCGAGGGCGAGCATGAATGAGCAGGCACTGAGGCTGGGGACCAGGCGCAGCAAACTAGCCATGGCCCAGTCCGGGCAGGTGGCGGACGCCGTGAGCCAGGTGACCGGACGGCCCGTCGAGCTCGTTGAGATCACGACGTACGGCGACACCTCCCGTGAGAACCTCGCGCAGATCGGCGGCACGGGCGTCTTCGTCACCGCGCTGCGCGATGCGCTGCTGCGCGGCGAGGTCGACTTCGCCGTGCACTCCCTGAAGGATCTGCCGACCGCGCAGCCCGACGACCTGGTGCTGGCCGCCGTGCCGGTGCGCGAGGACCCGCGCGACGTGCTCGTCGCCCGCGACGGGCTCACCTTCGCCGAGCTGCCCAACGGGGCACGCGTCGGCACCGGCTCGCCGCGCCGCATGGCCCAGCTGAACGCGTACGCGCGCAGCCACGGCATGACGATCGAGACGGTCGCCATCCGTGGGAACGTCGACACCCGCATCGGGTACGTCCGCAACGGGGAGCTCGACGCCGTCGTGCTCGCCGCCGCCGGACTCAACCGGATCGGCCGAAGCGACGAGGTCACCGACTTCCTGTCGGTCGACACCGTTTTGCCCGCCCCCGGCCAGGGGGCCCTGGCGATCGAGTGCGCCGCGGACAACGCGGACCTCATCGCCGCGCTCGGAGAGCTCGACGACCCGTTCACCCGGGCCGCCGTGACCGCCGAGCGGTCCCTGCTCGCCGCCCTGGAGGCCGGCTGCAGCGCACCTGTGGGTGCGCTGGCCGACCTTCTGGCCGACGGGCAGATTGTCAAGGAGATGCGCCTGCGCGGCGTCGTCGGCACAACCGACGGCTCGACGCTGGTGCAGCTGTCCACCACCGGTCCCGTGCCCGAGACACATGACCAAGCAATGGCGCTCGGCCGTGAACTCGCCGCCGAGATGCTTGCCAAGGGCGCGGCCGGTCTGATGGGGGAGCGAGCACTTTGAGCCCCACCAACTTTCCCGCCGGTCCGGAACACGGGCACGTCACCTTCCTGGGTGCCGGACCCGGAGATCCAGGACTTCTGACACTGCGCGCCGTGGAGGCGCTGGCGAACGCGGATGTCCTCGTCGCCGAGCACGAGGTGCTCGACGTGGTCCGCGTGCATGCCAGACAAGGCGTCGCCGTACTGAACACGGATCCGGACACGTCTTCGGACCCGTATTTGGGCACAGGCACGCCTCAGCTAACGGTTGTTGACGGCACGTCAACAACCGTTGGTGACCCCGCGTCGAGGGACGCCGCCAATCTTGTCATGGAGGCCGCGCGGGGCGGCAAGCGGGTCGTACGTGCCGTGTCCGGGGACCCCGGACTAGATACGTACGCCGCAGAGGAAATGCTCGCCTGCGCCGCCGCGGGTGTTCCGTTCGAGGTGGTGCCCGGTATCGCGGCCGCCGTCGGTGTGCCCGCGTACGCGGGTGTGCCGCTGCGCGACGCGCACGGCGCGGACGTACGGTTCGTCGACGCGCGTACCGCCTCCGACCGGTGCTGGACCGAGGTCGGGGCGTCCGATGGCACGGTGGTCGTTTCGGCGACGCTTGATTCCGTGGCAGCGGCCGCGGGTGAACTCGTCGCGGCCGGGCGCAAGCCCGACACCCCGATGACGGTGACGATCGCCGGTACGACGACACGTCAGCGCACCTGGTCGGCGACCTTGGGGACGATCGCCCAGACGCTGAAGCAGGCGAAGGTGCTGCCGTCCCCGGACGGCGGCCGGCCCGTGATAGCCGTGGTCGGTGAGCGTTCCGCCGCCGCCCAGCGCGACCAGCTGTCGTGGTTCGAGTCCAAGCCGCTGTTCGGCTGGAAGGTGCTCGTGCCGCGTACGAAGGAGCAGGCGGTGTCGCTCTCCGACCAACTGCGGTCGTACGGGGCCGTGCCGCACGAGGTGCCGACGATCGCCGTCGAACCGCCGCGCACGCCCCAGCAGATGGAGCGCGCGGTCAAGGGCCTGGTGACGGGCCGCTACGAGTGGATCGCGTTCACGTCGGTCAACGCGGTGAAGGCCGTGCGGGAGAAGTTCGAGGAGTACGGGCTCGATGCCCGGGCCTTCGCGGGCATCAAGGTGGCCGCGGTGGGGGAGCAGACGGCGAAGGCGCTGGTCGCCTTCGGTGTGAAGCCGGACCTGGTGCCGAGCGGTGAGCAGTCGGCCGCGGGGCTGCTGGAGGACTGGCCGCCGTACGACCCCGTCTTCGATCCGATCGACCGGGTGTTCCTGCCCCGTGCCGACATCGCCACGGAGACGCTGGTGGCCGGGCTCATCGAGCTGGGCTGGGAGGTCGACGACGTCACGGCGTACCGGACGGTGCGGGCCTCGCCGCCGCCGGCGGACACCCGTGAGGCGATCAAGGGGGGCGGGTTCGACGCCGTTCTCTTCACGTCGTCTTCGACCGTGCGGAACCTGGTGGGTATCGCCGGTAAGCCGCACAACGTGACGGTGATCGCGTGTATCGGTCCTGCCACGGCCAAGACTGCCGAGGAGCATGGGCTGCGGGTCGATGTCATGGCTCCGGAGCCGTCCGTTCACAAGCTGGCTGAGGCGTTGGCGGACTTCGGTCTCCAGCGGAGGGCTGCCGCCCTGGAGGCCGGGGATCCTGTGACCCGGCCGAGCGAGCGCCGCCCGGGTTCGCGTAGGCGCCGGACCACCTGACGCCGGTGGGGGTTGCTCGCGCAGTTCCCCGCGCCCCTTAAGGGGCGCGGGGAACTGCGCAGTCTTTTAGGGGCGCCCCACCCACCCGCAGCCGACACTCAACCGAACTCGTTTCTGCCGACAAGGCGTCGGTATGGGTGGCTGTGGGGCGGGCGTAGCGTAGGGGGCATGACGAAGTACGGATCCTTCCCCGGTACGCGGCCGCGGCGGCTGCGTACGACGCCGGTGATGCGGCGCATGGTCGCCGAGACCCGCCTGCACCCCGCCGACTTCATCCTCCCCGCGTTCGTGCGGGAGGGCGTCAGCGAGCCGGTGCCGATCGCGGCGATGCCCGGTGTCGTGCAGCACACCCGGGACAGTCTCAGGAAGGCTGCCGTGGAGGCGCTGGAGGCCGGGGTCTCCGGGATCATGCTGTTCGGCGTGCCGGAGGACGAGAAGAAGGACGCCTTCGGGACGCCGGGGACGGATCCGGACGGGATTCTCCAGGTCGCCCTGCGCGATGTGCGCGCCGAGGTCGGTGACGAGCTGCTGGTGATGTCCGATCTGTGTCTCGACGAGACGACCGATCACGGGCACTGCGGGGTGCTGGATGCCGAAGGGCGTGTCGACAACGACGCCACCCTTGAGCGGTACGCCGAGATGGCTCAGGTCCAGGCCGACGCCGGCGCCCATGTCGTGGGGCCCAGCGGGATGATGGACGGGCAGATCGGGGTCGTCCGCGATGCCCTGGACCAGATCGGGCGCGAGGACGTGGCGATCCTCGCCTACACCGTCAAGTACTCGTCCGCGTTCTACGGTCCCTTCCGGGAGGCCGTCGGCTCCTCGCTGAAGGGCGACCGGAAGACGTACCAGCAGGACCCCGCCAACGTACGGGAGTCCATGCGGGAGTTGGCCCTCGATCTGGAGGAGGGGGCCGACATGGTGATGGTCAAACCGGCGGGGCCCTACCTCGACGTCCTGGCGAAGGTCGCGGACGCGGTCGAGGTGCCCGTGGCCGCGTACCAGATCTCCGGCGAGTACTCGATGATCGAGGCGGCGGCGGAGAAGGGCTGGATCGACCGCGACAAGGCCATCCTGGAGAGCCTGACCGGCATCAAGCGGGCCGGGGCGCAGAACATCCTCACCTACTGGGCCACCGAGGTCGCCCAGAAGCTACGCCTTCAGTAGTTCCCGTTCCACCGGGCGGCCGTCGGCCGTCGCGTCGCCCCCGCCTGACGCCGGCCGGGTCGGCCCCGCCGAGGACCTGGACGCGGCGGACGGCCCCTCGTCCCGCACGCCCTCTCCGTCGTCGCACGCCGTGAGGGCGAGCGCGGCGACCGCGACCGCCGTGGCGGCGAGGAGACGTATGCGGGCGGTGCGTGCGGACATGGGTGATCCCCCTGTGTGGTGTCGTGCGAGTGGTTGGTGCGGTGCCTGGATGACCTCGGCCCAGCTTGTGCGGTGAACCGTCCCCGACGCCACGGTTGCCGGGGTATTCGGGACGCCGGAACGTACGTACGGGGTCTGACCTGGGGGAACGGCGTCCCTCTGGAACGCGGTCCGGGACGGGAAGCGCCGACCGGGGCACTATCAACTCCCTTGAAGAGTTAGGTTGTTGCTCGTTGAATGACCTCACTCTCCAGGGAGACGCTTTATGCCCGGTGATGCTCTCAGCCAGGACCCCGCCGAGCTGAGAAGGAGGATCGACACCACCAAGGCCCACCCGGCGCGCGTCTACGACGTCTTCCTCGGCGGCAAGGACAACTACCCCGTCGACCGGGACGCGGCCGCCGCGGCGCTCGCCGCCAATCCACGGGGCTACCTCGACGTCCGGCACAACCGCGACTTCCTGCGCCGCGCCGTGACCACGCTGACGGCGGAGGACGGCATCCGCCAGTTCCTGGACATCGGCACCGGGCTGCCGACGCAGGAGAACGTCCACCAGATCGCGCAGCGCATCGCTTCGGACTCGCGGGTCGTGTACGTCGACAACGACCCGGTGGTCCTCGCCCACGCGCGCGCTCTGCTCACCAGCGGGCCCGAGGGCCGTACGGACTACATCGACGCGGACTTCACGCAGCCCGCCCAGATCCTCGAACAGGCCGTCAAGACCCTCGACTTCGACCAGCCGGTCGCGCTCGTGCTGGTCGCGATACTGCACTTCGTCGAGGACGAGCAGGCGTACCCGATCGTGCGCGAGCTCGTCGACGCGCTGCCGTCCGGGAGCCGGCTCGTGCTCAGCCACCTCACCGAGGACCTCAACCCCGAGAACGTGCGCGCGGTCCAGCGGACGTACACCGAACGCGGCTTCACCTTCGTGCTGCGCTCCAAGGCCGAGGTCGAGCGCTTCTTCACCGACAACGGCCTGGAGCTGGACGAGCCGGGCGTCGTCCCCGCCCACCGCTGGCGCCCCGACGGCAACGCCCCCGCCCCCGAGGCCGCCGACCCGGCCTACCTCGCCACCCTCGACGACATCGAGAAGGTCCGCTACCGCGACATCAACGACGTCACGGACGCGGACATCAACGTGTACGCGGCGACGGCCGTCAAGCGCTGACCGAGGGGGCCAGGAGGTCAGGGGCGTGTACGCGGCGTCCGTATCGCGGAATTACGGGTGTAGGCGGCACCTATGCGCCTAGGGTGCGGCACGAGCCGCCGTACGGACGCCGTATGGACGCCGCATGGACAAGGAGCCGTCACCATGACTGTCACCGATTCCGCACCCGCGACCGCCCCTGCGCCCCCGCTCGCCGCGCGGACCACCGCGATCGGCGGTTCGGCGGTACGGGAGATCCTCGCGGTGACCGCGCGGCCCGAGGTGATCAACTTCGCGGGTGGGCTGCCCGCGCCGGAACTCTTCGACGTGGAGGGGATGGCCGCCGCGTTCGGGGACGTGCTCGCGGAGGAGCCCCAGCGGGCCTTGCAGTACTCGACGACCGAGGGGGAGCCGAGGCTGCGGGCCGCGCTCGCGGAGCGCACCAGCGTGCGCGGGCTGGTCACCGCGGCCGACGACCTCCTCGTCACCACCGGCTCGCAGCAGGCACTGTCGCTCCTTGCCACGGCCCTGCTGGAGCCCGGCGACACCGTGCTCGTCGAAAGTCCCTGCTATCTGGCGGCACTTCAGGCCTTCGCGTTCGCGGGGGCGCGGGTGGTGGCCGTGCCCGGCGACGACGACGGGATCGACCCGGACGCCCTCGACGCGCTGGTGATACGCGAACGGCCCAAGCTGCTCTACACCGTGCCCACCTTCCAGAACCCGACGGGACGGACCTTGACGGGTGAGCGGCGCGCCGCGGTCGCCCGTGTCGCCGCCCGGCGCGGGCTGTGGATCGTCGAGGACGACCCGTACGGAGAGCTGCGCTTCGAAGGGGAGCGGGTGCCGTGGATCGCCTCGCACGACGGCGCCGGCGACCGGACCGTGCTGCTCGGATCCTTCTCCAAGGTGATGGCGCCCGGGTTGCGACTGGGCTGGCTGCGGGCGCCCGCGGCGCTGCGACGGGCCTGTGCCGTCGCCAAGCAGGCCGCCGACCTGCACACCCCGACCGTCAACCAGCTCGCCGCCGCACGGTACTTGGCCGACCGGGACCTGGACGCCCATGTCGCCCGGGTCGCGGGCGTGTACCGCGAGCGGCGTGACGCGATGCTCGCGGGCATCGCCGACGCCCTGCCGGCCGGATCGACCTGGACCCGGCCGCAGGGCGGCATGTTCCTCTGGGCGCGTCTCCCGGACGCGTACGACACCACGGCCCTGCTCCCGCGCGTGGTCGAGCAGGACGTGGCGTACGTCCCCGGGGCGCCCTTCTACGCCGGCGAGCCCGACCCGGCGACCTTGCGGCTCTGCTTCGTCACACAGACGCCGGAGGAGATCGGGGAGGGGCTGCGACGGCTGGGGAGGGGGCTGCGGGGCTGAGCGCGGCTCAGTCCCACCAGAAGGACCAGACGCGTTCGCCGATGAGCCGGCCGGCGTACGCGTCCAGGGTTCCCGGGCCTTGCAGGACGTTGTCCGGGCAGAACGCGAAGTGCTCGGCGGCGATGGCCTCGGCCTCGGCGAGGGTGGTGGGCGGGGCGGCCACGGACACGGCGAGGACGTCGAAGCCGAGCGCCACGACCCGTATACCGAAGCGGTCCTCCCAGGAGCGCAGGACCGCGCACAGGCGCGCGGTGTCGCTCTCGTGGTTCGCCGGGCCCGGCCAGCCGACGGCGGCGGGGACGTCCGCGCTGCGGCGTGCGGGCACCAGGGCGAGGTAAGGGTCCTTGAACCAGGAACGGCCCCCGCCCGCCAGGGAGTCGGCGACCTCCGCGGCGCGCACGTCCGCGTCGGCGGCAAGGACGGGGCCGGCGGCCAGTCCCGGCCACTCCTCACCGTCAGCCGCGCACTCCTCCCAGAACTCCGCGAGCACCTCCTCGGCGTCGTGATCCCCCGCGTACGACATCTCCGCGGGCATCAACTCCCACTCCTCAGGCCCGCCTTGGGCACCGCCCAGGTCGACGAGCACCGGGAGCAGCCCCGCACGCCCGGCGGGTGCGCCCAGCGCCGTCCAGTTGCCGGGGGCGGCGGACCGCTCGGCGTGCCAGAGCAACGGCTCGTGCCACGCACCGTCCTCTGTCGTGTCGATCAGCCTCCCGGGCGGGAGTTGAAGCCCGAGGGAACGCCCGCTCGGGTCGGCCGCCAGCTTCGGCAGCGGGTTGGGAAGAGTCGCCATGCCGCCGACTGTAGGGGCAGCCACTGACATGTGGTGGGGGCACCCCTTTGGGACCTCTGGGAGTGTGGTGAAAGCGGTCGCCGAGCCCGGCTCCTGATGTCATGCTCTCGCCGTGGTCTCGCCATGATCCCGCCATCATTCCGCCGGTCTTTGGATGATCCCGAATCACCCTGAGATCACTGGCGACTTCGCGAATTCACCCGGGGGTTCTCGAATGCGTCGCGAAATGGCGCGTACGGCTCGGATTTCATGCTGGTCTGACTCCCCACGCCCGTTTCTGCCTGACGCCGTACGAGCCCGTACAAATTCCGAGTACGGGTTCACTCGCTGATCCAAAGTAGTGACTCTGCGCGACAGTCGTCCCGTGAACGAGGCAACCCAACTCCCCGATTGGCGCCAGCGGTTCTTCCCCCGGGACCGCCGATCCGTCCCCGCCGCCAGGCAGTTCACCTACCGCGCTCTGGCCGACTGGGGACTCACCCAAGTCGAGCGCAGCGACGACGTGTTGCTGTGCGTGAGTGAGATGGCGACCAACGCGTTGGTGCACGGGGTGCCGCCCGGGCGGCGGTTCCTGTTGCTCCTGCGGTACGAGGGGGACGTGCTGCGGGTGGAGGTACACGACAGCGGGCCCGGTACCCCGCGTATCGCGGACGACGCCGACGAGGGTGGGCGTGGGCTTCTGCTCGTCGCGGCGCTGAGTGACAAGTGGGGGTGGGGGAGCGGGACCCCGGGAAGTCGGTGTGGTGCGAGCTGGTCTGTCCTGGGGGAGGTCTTGCCGAAGGTACTACGAAATCGTAATATCCGAAATCGTGAATTCTGGAAGCGATCCATCCACGTCATCCACGCCGCCCACGGCATCCGTGCAGCCGGAGTCGCCGTCCGCACTGCTCGCCCTGCAACGCGCGACCCACACCACGCTGCGAACGCTCGCCGCCGAGCTCGTCGACCTCGACCTGACCGCCTCCGAGATCAACGCGCTGGCCAACCTCGCCGACGGACGCGGCCGTACCGTCTCCGAGCTGGGCGCCGCCGTGGGCGCCCGTCCCACGACGCTGACCAGCGTGCTGGACCGGCTCGAGCGCCGGGGTCACATCACCCGCGGCACCCGAGCGGGCGACCGCCGCTCCGTGCTCATCGAGCTGACCCCCTCCGGACATGCGGCGGCCGACATGATTCGCCAGACCCTGACCGATCTGGAGCAGCGTGCCCTCGGCGACCTGCCCTCGGCGGCGGTGGCCGGTTTCCACGCCGTCCTGCGGGCCTTGACGGACGCGTCCTCATGAACGCCGCGCCCTTCCAGGAGCTGATGGGGGAGGTGATGGCCACCGCCGACCGCTTCGGGCACCGCCAGCACATCCAGCTGACGTGGCTCGCCACCCGGCGATACGGCACCGCCGCGGCGGTGGACCTGGTCAGCGACGGCATCCAGCGCACCGCCCGCTATGCGGGAGCGCCACAGAAGTACAACGCCACTGTCAGCAGGGCCTGGGTCGAGCTGGTCGGTCATCACACGGCGAACGACGACACCTCTCACACTTCCGACAACACCGGCGACTTCGACGCCTTCGCCGCCCGGCACCCGGCGCTGTTCGACAAACGCCTCCTCGCTCGCTTCTACCGGCCCGCAACCCTCGCGAGCACCGAGGCGAGGACCGGCTGGGTCGAACCGGACCTCGCCCCTTTCCCCTGGCGGTAAGCCGGGCGGCCTTTCGGTCACTTCGCAGGGCGAGGGGTGCACCAGTACTGCAACCGCTGTGCCGGCGGCAGCCAGGGGTCTGAGAGCGCGAGCGAGTCAGGAGAGCCAGTCGGTGTAGCGGGTGGGGGCGAGGTGAGCCTGCTTGTCGGTGAGGACGTCACCCTTGACGGCGGCGAACATGCCCGCGGTGGGGTCGGTGACGACGGTACGGTTGTCGCCCTTGTGGGACAGGGTGATCCGGCCCAGCTCGTCCAGGGGGAAGATCTCGGGGCCGCCGATGTTGCGCATGCCATTCAGCGGGGTGCCCGCGGCGACCTCTGTCACCGCGCCGGCCACGTCCTTGGCGGCGATCGGCTGGATGGGCGTGGCGGGCAACCGGACGGTGTCGCCGTCGGCGGTCCAGGACAGGACGGCGTCCATGAACTCCATGAACTGCGTCGCCCGGACGATCGAGTAGGGGATCGGCCCGGCCGCGAGGATCTTCTCCTGGAGCGCCTTGGCCCGGTAGTAGTCCAGCTCCGGCACCTGGTCCGTGCCGACGATCGAGAGGATGACGAAGTGGCCGACGCCGCCCTTCTGGGCCGCGGCCAGAAGGTTGTCCATCGAGGTCTGGAAGAAGGCCGGGGAGGCTTCGTCGAAGGTCGGAGAGTTCGTCAGGTTGACGACGACGTCGGCTCCCGCCACCGCCTCGTCCAGTCCCTGGCCGCTGATGACGTCGACTCCGGTGGACTGCGAGTGCGGTACCGCCTCGTGCCCCGCGGCGTTCAGATTCTTGACGACCTGCGACCCGATCAGCCCGGTACCGCCGATGACTGCGAACTTCATGACATGCCTTTCGTCGAGCGCATGTCCGGAATGTTACATATGAACCACTTCCACATCGCCAAGGGCGAGTGCGGCTGTTGTGCCGCTCACGGCCTTCCGTGCGAACAGGGCTGCCCTCGCAGCGAGTTGACGGCATGCAGAACGCCCGGCCGGGAAACCCCGGCCGGGCGTTCTGAAATCACGTCACATCAGCGACGTACGGACATCAGAGCCGCTCAGGCGTCCTGATCCCCAGCAACGCCATGCCCTGCTGGAGCGTGCGGGCCGTCAGGTCGCACAGGAACAGGCGGTTCTCGATCTGGGCCGGGGTGTCCGCCTTCAGGACCGGGCACTCCGAGTAGAACGTCGTGTAGAGGGACGCCAGCTGGTAGAGGTACGCCGCCAGCTTGTGCGGCGCGTACTCCTCGGCGACCTCCGCGACCGTCTCCGCGAAGCGGTCCAGGTGCAGGCCCAACTCCCGCTCGGCCGGTGCCAGTTCGAGCTCCGAGTGGGCGACCGGGCGAACCTCGCCCGCCTTGCGGAGGATCGACTGGATACGGGCGTACGCGTACTGGAGGTAGACGCTCGTGTCGCCGTTCAGCGACACCATCTGGTCCAGGTCGAACTTGTAGTCGCGGTTCGCGGACGTCGACAGGTCCGCGTACTTCACCGCGCCGATGCCGACCTGGGTACCCCGCTCGGCGATCTCGTCCTCGGAGAGGTCCAGCGCCTTCTCCCGTACGACGGCCGAGGCACGGTCGATCGCCTCGTCCAGCAGATCCACCAGCCGGATCGTCTCGCCCTCACGCGTCTTGAACGGCTTGCCGTCCTTGCCCAGGACCGTGCCGAACGCGAGCTGGTGGGCCTTCACGTCGTCGCTCAGCCAGCCGGCCCTGCGCGCGGTCTCGAAGACCATCTTGAAGTGCAGGGACTGACGGGCGTCCACGACGTAGATCAGGCTGTTCGCCTTGAGGTTGAAGACACGGTCGCGGATGGCGGACAGGTCCGTCGCCGCATAGCCGTAGCCGCCGTCCGACTTCTTCACGATCAGCGGGACCGGGTTGCCGTCCGGACCCTTGACGTCGTCGAAGAAGACGCACAGCGCGCCCTCCGAGCGGACCGCGACGCCCGACTCCTCCAGGAGGCGGCACGTCTCGTCGAGCATGTCGTTGTAGCCCGACTCGCCGACGATGTCCGGGTCCCGAATCTCCATGTCCAGCTTCTCGAAGACGGAGAAGAAGTAGATCTTCGACTCGTCCACGAACTTCTGCCAGCTGGCGAGCGTCGCCGGGTCGCCCGCCTGGAGGTCGACCACCCGGCGGCGCGCCCTCGTCTTGAACTCCTCGTCGGAGTCGAAGAGCTTGCGCGCCGTCTTGTAGAGGCGGTCGAGGTTCGACATCGCCTCCTCGCCGCTCACCTGGGCGTCCTTGTGGTCCAGCTCGTGCGGGTGCTCGTCCAGGTACTGGATGAGCATGCCGAACTGGGTGCCCCAGTCGCCGATGTGATGGCGACGGACGACGTTCTCGCCCGTGAACTCCAGGATCTGCACCACCGCGTCGCCGATCACCGCCGACCGCAGATGGCCTACGTGCATCTCCTTCGCCACGTTCGGCTGCGCGTAGTCGATCACCGTCGTGCCCGGGTGCTCCGCGAGCGGCACGCCGAGGCGCTCGCCGTCCGCGTACCGCTCCGCCAGGTTCTCGGTGATCGCCCGGTCGGTGATCGTGATGTTCAGGAAGCCGGGGCCGGAGACCTCGATGTCCTTGATCACGTCACCCGACTCCACCCGCGCCACGACCTGCGTCGCCAGCTCTCTCGGGTTCGCCTTCGCCTTCTTCGCGAGGGCCAGGATCCCGTTGGCCTGGAAGTCGGCCCGGTCGCTTCGTCGCAGCAGCGGGTCAGCGGAACCGGCCTCCGGCAGGGCTGCCGAGAGGGCGTCCGCGAGGCGCTGATGGACGGAAGCGGTGAGGGACGTGACCGAGGCCATGGAGTGGCTGCCGTTCTGCTCGGGTTCCGGAAATTCACTGGCTGTGACAGCCAGGAAAGCCCAGTATCCCATGCACTGAAAAGCCGTTTTCGCGGTTCAGGCCCGAGCTGGGAGAATGGTGCGGTCAGCGGTACTGGCGTATGAGAAAGAAGGACGTGCCGATCGTGGCTCAGAGCACCGAGACCACCGACTGGGTCTCCCGTTACGCGGATGAGGTCATCGAGGAGTCGGAGCGCCGTGCCCCGGGCAAACCCGTCGTCGTCGCGTCCGGGCTCTCCCCCTCCGGCCCGATCCACCTCGGCAACCTCCGCGAGGTCATGACCCCGCACCTCGTCGCCGACGAGATCCGCCGCCGCGGGCACACCGTGCGCCATCTGCTCTCCTGGGACGACTACGACCGCTACCGCAAGGTCCCGGTCGGCATCCCCGGCATCGACGACTCGTGGCACGAGCACATCGGCAAGCCGCTGACCTCCGTACCGGCCCCGAAGGGCTCGGAGCACCCGAACTGGGCCGAGCACTTCAAGGCCGCGATGGTCGAGGCGCTGGCCGAGCTCGGCGTCGAGTACGACGGGATCAGCCAGACCGCGCAGTACACCTCCGGCGTCTACCGCGAGCAGGTCCTGTTCGCGATGAAGCACCGCGGTGACATCGACGCGATCCTCGACCAGTACCGGACCAAGAAGGCCCCCGCCAAGAAGCAGCAGGGCCAGAAGCCCGTCGACGAGGCCGAACTCGAAGCCGCCGAAGGCTCCGGCGCCGCCGCCGAGGACGACGGCAGCTCGGCCGCCGGGTACTACCCGTACAAGCCCTACTGCGGGCAGTGCGACAAGGACCTCACCACCGTCACGGCGTACGACGACGACACCACCGAGCTGACGTACACCTGCACCGCCTGCGGTTTCTCCGAGACCGTCCGGCTGAGCGAGTTCAACCGCGGCAAGCTGGTCTGGAAGGTCGACTGGCCCATGCGCTGGGCCTACGAGGGTGTCGTCTTCGAGCCGAGCGGCGTCGACCACTCGTCTCCGGGGTCCTCCTTCCAGGTCGGCGGCCAGATCGTGGGCATCTTCGGCGGCAAGCAGCCGATCGGGCCCATGTACGCCTTCGTCGGCATCAGCGGCATGGCCAAGATGTCCAGCAGCAAGGGCGGGGTCCCCACCCCGGCCGACGCCCTCCAGATCATGGAGCCGCAGCTGCTGCGCTGGCTGTACGCCCGCCGCCGTCCCAACCAGTCGTTCAAGATCGCCTTCGACCAGGAGATCCAGCGGCTGTACGACGAGTGGGACAAGCTCGCCGGCAAGGTCGCCGACGGGTCGGTCCTTCCGGCCGACGCCGCCGCGTACGCCCGTGCCGTCGGCACCGCCGCCGGGGAACTCCCCCCGACGCCCCGCCCGATGCCGTACCGCACCCTCGCCTCCGTCGCCGACATCACCGCCGGCCACCAGGACCAGGCCCTGCGGATCCTCAGCGAACTCGACCCCGAGAACCCGCTCACCTCGCTCGACGAGGTCAGGCCCCGGCTCGACAAGGCCGAGACCTGGATCAACACGCAGGTTCCCGCCGAGGAACGGACGATCGTCCGCGACGAGCCCGACGTCGAACTGCTGAAGTCCCTCGACGACCAGGGGCGCGAATCGCTGCGGCTGCTGGTGGAGGGGCTGGAGGCGAACTGGTCCCTGGACGGGCTCACCCACCTCGTCTACGGCGTCCCCAAGATCCAGGCCGGCTTCCCCGCCGACGCCACCGCCAAGGAACTGCCGCCGGAGATCAAGGTCGCCCAGCGCACGTTCTTCGCGCGGCTGTACCACCTGCTGGTCGGGCGGGACACCGGGCCGCGGCTGCCCACGCTGCTGCTGGCGGTCGGACAGGACCGGGTGCGCAAGCTGCTCGGCGCATAAGGCCTTCGGCTCTACGAGGAAGGGGGCGCCCGGTGATCACCGGGCGCCCCCTTCCTCGTACACGCTGACGTGCCTACGCGATGTGCTCTTCCTGGAGATCCGCCGTGTGACGGTTGGTGAAGCGCTTGACCAACCGGTCGGCCTCGCGCTGCGGGAGCGTGGTCCCGAACGTCGCCTCCACGTCGTCCCTGAACTGGCCCGAGGTCGGATAGCTGCCGTCTATCGACTTCTTGAAGACCAGGTAGTAGTCCTCCTCGGTCGGCTCCGAGCCGCCGCCCCCACCCAGCTCACGGGTACGGCCCGGGCCGGACGGGATCGGGAAGGTACCGGTGTCCTCCGGAGAGGGCTCCGGGGCGGGAGCAGGCTGCTCCTCAATCCGCTGCTGCGGGAACGTCTGCTGCTCGAACCGCTGCTGCTCCTCGAACTGCTGCCGAGCCCGGAACCGCTGCTGCTCCTCGAACAGCTGCTGCTCCTCGAACTGCTCGGCCTGCTGCTGCTCCTCGTACCACTGCCGGTACGCGACATCCGGGTCGTACGTCGGGTCGTAGCCGCCCTGATACGCGACGGACTGGGGATCCCGCGCCTGAAGCCACTGACTCTGCGGCTCGGCGTAGTCCTCCGGCTGCTCGGGGGGCTCGTTCGCCTCGGCGGCGGGAAGCTGTTCCCGGACAGGCGCCGCGTTGCTCTGTACGACGGGTGCCGTCGCTTCCGGCTCGCGCGCCACCTCCAACTGCGGCGCCGGGGGCAGCAGCACCGGCTCGATGCCCGCCGCCGCCAGACCCGAGGGGGCCGTCTCCGCCAGCGGGACGCCGTAGCGCGCCAGCCGCAGCGGCATCAGCGACTCCACCGGGGCCTTGCGGCGCCATGCGCGGCCGAAGCGGGAGTGGAGGCGGGCCTGGTAGACGAGACGGTCCTGCTCCAGCTTGATGACCTGCTCGTAGGAGCGCAGCTCCCACAGCTTCATGCGGCGCCACAGCAGGAACGTCGGAACCGGGGAGAGCAGCCAGCGGGTGAGGCGGACGCCCTCCATGTGCTTGTCCGCGGTGATGTCCGCGATCCGGCCGATCGCGTGGCGGGCCGCCTCGACCGAGACCACGAACAGAACCGGGATGACGGCGTGCATGCCCACGCCCAGCGGGTCCGGCCAGGCCGCCGCGCCGTTGAACGCGATCGTCGCGACCGTCAGCAGCCACGCCGTCTGGCGCAGCAGCGGGAACGGGATGCGGATCCAGGTGAGGAGCAGGTCCAGGGCCAGCAGGACGCAGATTCCCGCGTCGATACCGATCGGGAACACGTACGAGAAGTTCCCGAAGCCCTTCTTGATGGCGAGCTCACGGACGGCGGCATACGAACCGGCGAAACCGATCCCCGCGATGACGAGCGCACCGGCGACGACCACGCCGATGAGAACGCGGTGCATCCGTGTGAGCTGAATGGGCGCGGACACCCGTACTCCCCTCCCATTGCACGTTGTTGCGGGCAACAGGGTGGCACATGTGTGCGGCGTACGGTCGAGCGGTACGGCAGGAGCCCGGTCCCCGTAGGGCCCGGGCTCCACCAACTGTCCTGGTGGGACTACGAATTGAGCCGCAGAACGCTGTCCAACGAGCTCAGCTCTTCTTGGTCGCCGACTTGGACGGCGAGGCACTCTTGGACGCCGACTTCGACGGGGAAGCCGACTTCGACGCAGAGGCCGACTTCGACGGGGTCGCCGACTTCGAGGGGGAGGCGCTCGCCTGGGCGCCCCCGTCCTGGTTCGCGGCGGACACCGAGGCCACCGCCTCCTTCGCGGCCTTCTCGGCCGCCTTCAGCAGGGCGGCGGCGCTCGGGGTCTTCTCGCCCGCGAGACCGGCACCGTTGTAGTCGAGGGTGACCACGACGTTCTCGACGCGGGCCACGATCGTCTGCTGCTTGAAGGAGCCTTCCTTCTTCTTCAGGTCGTAGGTCACGGCCGTCGCCTCGTCACCCGTCCCGGCCACCGGCTCCGACTTGGTGTTCTTCGCACCCGTCACCGCCTGCGCGTTCGTGACCTGCTTCTCGAAGTACGTGTGCGCGAGCTGGTCGCCCTCGCCGCGCGAGTCCGAGTCGAAACGCAGCAGCGCCACGTTCAGCCAGCGGAACTGCGAGCCCTTCACACCGTTGTTGTCGAGGCTGCTCCAATAGCAGTTGCCGCGTGTCGCCACATCATCCGACTTGCCCTCCTTGCCGGACTTGGCGCCCTTCGGGACCAGTTCGCCCAGCGTCTTCTTCGACAGCACCGCACACGGCTCGGGAAGCGTCGCGTACGCGGCCGGCTTGACGGCGTTGGCCGAAGCGCTCGCGGACGCCTTCGCGTCAGGGCTCGAACCGGCGCTCGCCTTCGCGTCGTCACCGGAGCCGGAGTCCGAAGAACAGCCCGCGGCGACGAGCATCACCGGGACGGCTGCTGCGCTGACAAGGATGCGGGTGAGTCGCGGTGCTCGGCCTACTCGCTGTACTGGTCGGTGCATGGTTCCTTCACTCGTGGCGCTCGTGGTACGGCCGCACATGGAACGTGCGGCCGGTCGGGTCCGAGGGGCCACGGTACGCGGTGAGGCGGCTGAGCGTTTCCTGTTCGAGGGGTTTGAGAGAGGCCACCGACAGGCGCCGCGGACCCGCTACGCGTTGAGCGTCTCCACGAGCTTCTGCGCCAGTTTCCGCGCGCTGTCCTGCATTTCCTTGCTGTCCGGAGCATCGGTGGACGCGGTCGGCTGCTCCGCGTACTCGATCGTCACGATCACATTCGACGTGCGGAACACCACAGTCACCGTGCGCTGCTGAGCCGTCGAGGACGCCGAACTCAGCTTGTCGTTCAGGAACGCCTCGTCGCCGAGACCGTCGAGCGTACGGGGCTGGAGATCGACGGGGGTCTCGGACGCGGACGCCGACGTGGAGGGGGACGTGGAGAAGGACGACGAGGAGGACGCGGACGGGGATGAGGAGGGAGTGGCCGTGTCCGAGGCGCCGGAGTCGGCACTCGAACCGGTGTCGGCGGGCTCGGGAAGGTCGGCCGCCGTTTCCTTGCGCCCGTAGATCTCCTCGGCCTTGCTGTCGTCGCTCACCGCGTTGTCGTACGAGACCACGCGCTCGAAGTCGATGAGGAGGTGATCGGTGGCGGACGTGGACTCCACCTTCCAGCGGCAGCCGTCGCGCCGGTCCGTGTCGTACGTGAGCGTGGCCTCGCCCTCGTACGCCTTCTCGCGCTGCTCCTCGTCGGCGATCTGCTTGATCCCGGGAAGGAGCGAGTCGAGGGTGTCATCGGAGGCCGCGCCGCAGGCCTCCGGGAGCGTGCGGTACTTGCCCGGCTGAGCCGCCGTCGCCGTGGCGGTGGAGTCGCTCCCCTTGGAGTCCTCTTCCGGACCGCCGCTTCCCGAACCGCCCGTACAGCCCGCCAGCAATGCCGCGAGGAGTACGGCGACGCCGGGTACGTACGCCTTCCGCTGCACGGTCAGGCTCCTCTCGACGGTTCCCGACGGCGCTGCGGCCCGGGTGTCCTGTGGTTATTCGGTTGCCGCGTGGGGGCGGCCCCTGGAGACAATGTGTATCGCACGCACTGCCGTGGACGCCGGTCCGTTGTCCTATACGTCGACCTTGGCACCGGTTTTGCGTTTTATGACTTGTGTTGGGTTCCGGGGGAATGAGGACGATATGTCGTACGTAGAGGTTCCGGGGGCGAAGGTCCCCATCCGCATGTGGACCGACCCGGCGTCGGTCGAGGACGTGGCCCTGCGCCAGCTCCAGAACGTGGCGACCCTGCCCTGGATCAAGGGGCTCGCCGTGATGCCGGATGTGCATTACGGGAAGGGCGCGACCGTCGGGTCCGTCATCGCCATGCAGGATGCGGTGTGTCCTGCGGCGGTGGGGGTCGACATCGGGTGCGGGATGTCTGCCGTCAAGACGTCGCTCACCGCCAATGATCTGCCGGGGGATCTTTCGCGGCTTCGGTCGAAGATCGAGGAGGCGATTCCGGTGGGGCGGGGGATGCATGACTCCGCGGTTGAGCCGGGGCGGTTCCATGGGATGGCTACGGCTGGGTGGGATGAGTTCTGGGGGCGGTTCGATGGGGTCGCCGAAGCGGTCAAATTCCGTCAGGAACGTGCCACGAAGCAGATTGGAACGCTCGGAAGCGGCAACCACATGATCGAGATTTGCCTTGACCAGTCAAATTCTGTCTGGTTGATGCTCCACTCCGGCTCTCGGAACATCGGCAAGGAATTGGCCGAGTACCACATCGGCGTTGCTCAGAAGCTCCCGCACAACCAGGGACTGGTGGACCGCGACCTGGCTGTGTTCGTCTCGGACACCCCGCAGATGGCGGCGTATCGAAACGATCTCTACTGGGCCCAGGAGTACGCCAAGTACAACCGCGCGATCATGATGGCGCTCCTGAAGGACGTGGTCCGCAAGGAGTTCAAGAAGGCGAAGCCGGCCTTCGAGCAGGAGATCTCCTGCCACCACAACTATGTGGCGGAGGAGCGCTACGAAGGCATGGATCTGCTGGTCACCCGCAAGGGCGCGATCCGCGCGGGCTCCGGCGAGTTCGGGATCATCCCGGGGTCGATGGGCACCAGTTCGTACATCGTGAAGGGGCTCGGAAACGAGAAGGCCTTCAACTCCGCGTCGCATGGGGCGGGTCGGCGTATGAGCCGCAACGCGGCGAAGCGTCGCTTCACGACGAAGGATCTGGAAGAGCAGACGCGGGGCGTGGAGTGCCGCAAGGACTCGGGCATCGTGGACGAGATCCCGGGGGCGTACAAGAACATCGAGCAGGTGATGGAGCAGCAGCGCGACCTTGTTGAGGTTGTGGCGAAGCTGAAGCAGTTCATCTGTGTGAAGGGATGAATCGACGCGCGAGGGCCCCCGAGCTGGAGCAAACTCGGGGGCCGTCCTTCAGTGGTCGCTGATCACTGATCACTCGGCGGCATGGGTACTTTCCCGGTGCGTAGGCGCCAGAGCCGGATGTAGCAGCTCTTCTGGGAGCGGCCGAGTTCCTGAGCTGCCAATGCATCGTTGTTCAGGCTCAGCAGCACTCGGTCCTCAGACTCCTTCCAGCGTCGACGGTCGGGTGCGATCCTCATGTCCGCTGGGCGCAGCCAAGTGGCGAGTGATTCGGCGGCCGTCTGCTTCCGCTCCAGCGAAAGGCAGCCTCGGTAGTAGAGATGACTGCCCAATTCCTGGGCTGCCTCCTTCGTGTAGAGGATGTTGTAGATCCCGTCGCGAGTGTTGCGCTTGATGAAGCGCTCGGCTCCCGTGATCTTCTTTGCGTAGAAGCACAGGTAGGCGGCGATGGCCGTACTGGCCGTGGTGAGGGAGATGAAGGTGAAGCCCTTGCCTGTGTAGCCCACTGAACCATCGGCGTCGATTACGCCTCGGAGGTAGTCGCGGCGCGAGAACTCGACGCGCGGCGGGGTGATCTTCTTCGACTTGCGGCCGTAGGGCAGGCCGAGTTGGTTGAGCTTGGTCCTGGCTTCGAGGGAGCACACGGACCAGGTCGCCGAATGGTGGATCTCGGCGAAGTTCGTGGACCGAGTGCGTTCTGTGATGCTGCTGTTGTACGGCGTCAGTCGCTGGAACTCGCGCAGTAGCTCGATGTCCCGCGTATTGATCTCTACCGTCAGGCGCCCTCGCTGCCTGGACTGCTGAGAGAGGTGCCCGTCGGCCTGCAAGAAGCCGAACATGTAGGCATAGTTGGGGTCTTCGAGGTCCATGAACCCCGTCGTGTCGACGCCCAGGGCGTCATCCAGCGTGAATTGGTGCGCGTTAGGCTCGCGTTCAGCCACAGGGAAGTCTGCCTTCCTTGGTGGTCAGGCCCTCGGCCGGGACGGCTATCCCGGCCGAGGGCCGTCGTTTTTGATGTTGTGGCGCGAGCCTAGGTCGGGAGTTCTGGGCCCGTATGGGTGATCTATCCGGTTCACCCTTGTGAGTTACGCGAGCCGCTTCTCCAGCAGCGTCACCGCGTACGGGCTGCCCAAGCCGCCGTCCTTCGTGGACTGTTCGCCGACGACCGTGTAGCCCGCGGCCTGGTAGTACTCCCGTAGGCGTGGGTTGCTGGAGAGGCAGTCCAGGCGGGAGAGGGGGCGGCCGGAGGCTGCGATGCGGCGTTCCGCCTCCGTCAGCATCAGGCGGCCCGTGCCGGGTGGGGCCACCCGGCGGTCGGTCATCAGGCGGTGGATGTAGGCGGCGGTGGGGGGTTGGGGGCCCCAGGCCGCCGGGTCGTCCCACCAGAGTTCCCAGGCGCCCGCGATCTGGTCGCCCAGGAGCGCGAGCCAGACCTCGCCCTCGGTCAGGCGGGTGCGGAAGTGGCGCTCGCCCAGTTGGCCCGGCTTCCATTGGTCGATGCCGTGGGCCTGCTGCCAGCGGGCAGCGTCGTCGCGTAGGCGGACCAGGGTGGGGAGGTCGTTCTCGGTTGCTCCGCGGAAGGTCAGGGGCGGTTCGAGGAGGGCCGTCCGGAGGGACTCCGTGAAGGTGTTGTCCAGGCCGAGGGTGTCGGTGACGTAGGCCTGGATCGAGCCGTGGCGGGTTTTCAGGGTGGAGAGGAACTCCGTCATCACCTCGGCGGGGGCCTTGCCGTAGGCCGGCCAGGTCAGGGTGCGGTTCGGGTTTGCCGTGTGCCAGTCCGACAGGAGGTGGGCCGTTGCCCGTTCTGTGAGGGTGAAGTCCTCGACGATCGTCTTCTCCGGGACTCCCAGGAGGGACAGGACCAGGGCTGCGATCAAGCCCGTGCGGTCCTTGCCCGAGGCGCAGTGGAAGACCAGGGGGGTGTTCGACTCGGCCGACTTCGCGATCAGCTCCAGCGTCTCGCGGATTTCCTTCGTGCCGTCTTCGGCCACTTCCATGTAGCGGGCGGCGAGGTAGGGGCCGGGGGCCACGGACGGCGCCAACGCAGCCTGGTCGTACGGGCGGTGCTCGATGCTCTGGTTGTGGTACGTGAGGGACGGGTGCTCCGGGACCCTGCCTCGCGCCTCGATCTCCCAGGGGTAGCGGAGATCCACGACCGTGCCGATACCGAGGGACGAGAAGCGGTCCCAGTCCGGCGTTCCCGGGGCCAGCTTGCCGAGCGAGTCCGCTCGGAACAGGCGGCCCGGGCGGACCGTTCTGCCGTCCTCGGTCCGATATCCGCCCAGGTCACGGAAGTTGTGCAGACGCTCGAAGCGTATGTGTCTGTTCACATCGCGGGAGCGTACGTCGGCCGTACGCCCGTCGCGATCACTTCGCGTGCGTCACCGCGTAGATCATGACGAACGCCACGATGTGGATGCCGAAGAGGAAGTAGGCCAGGAAGTACCAGACCTTGCGTTCGTTCCTCGTCTCCTCGGCCAGGCGGTGCTTCTCGAGGGAGTCCTCCGGCGACTGCGGTGTTTCCGGCTGCTCCGGCATCACAGCTCCCGGTGGACCTTCGTGTTCGACGCCTGGGCGCGCGGGCGGACCACCAGCAGGTCGATGTTGACGTGGCTGGGGCGGGTGATCGCCCAGGTGATGGTGTCCGCGACGTCGTCGGCGGTCAGGGGGGCCGCCACGCCCGCGTAGACCTTCGCCGCCTTGTCCGTGTCGCCGCCGAAGCGGGTCAGCGCGAACTCGTCCGTCCTGACCATGCCGGGCGCGACCTCGATGACACGGACGGGCGTGCCGACGATCTCCAGGCGCAGCGTCTCGGCGAGGACGTGCTCGGCGTGCTTGGCGGCCACGTAGCCGCCGCCGCCCTCGTACGTGCCGTGGCCCGCGGTGGAGGAGAGCACCACGACCGTGCCGTCGCCGCTCGCGGTGAGGGCGGGGAGGAGGGCCTGGGTGATGTTGAGCGTGCCGATGACGTTCGTCTCGTACATCTGGCGCCAGTCGGCCGGGTCGCCCGTCGCGATCGGGTCGGCGCCCAGCGCGCCGCCCGCGTTGTTGACCAGGACGCCGATCGTCTTGAACGCCGTCGCGAACTCGTCGACCGCCGCGCGGTCCGTGACGTCCAGCGCGTACGCGGCCGCCTCGTGGCCCGCCGCGTTGATCTCTTCTGCCAGCGCCTCGATGCGGTCCTTGCGGCGGGCGGTCAGCACGACGCGGTAGCCGGCCGCGGCGAGTTGCCGGGCCGTCGCCGCGCCGATACCGCTGCTCGCGCCGGTGACGACGGCGATGCGGGAAGGGGCGGAGGGCGCGGTCATGTGTGCTCCTTGGGCGGTGCGCTCGTCTTCTTGGGCGGTGCGCTCGTGTTCTTGGGTGTGCGGCAGTCTTCGCCAGGATAGGCAGGTGGCGGGCGGTGGCGTCGAGCTGTCCGGGTTCCGGGCCCGGTGAGCTGGGCGGTCGGATCCGGTGAGCTGCGCGGTCGGATCCGGTGAGCTGCGCGGTCGGATCCGGTGAGCTCCGCGGTCGGGTTCTGTGGGCTCAGTTGCCGCGTGGCGCGTACATGATGATGGCCATTCCCACGAGGCAGATCAGCGCGCCGGTGATGTCCCAGCGGTCGGGGCGGTAGCCGTCCGCGACCATGCCCCAGGCGAGGGAGCCGGCCACGAAGACTCCGCCGTACGCGGCGAGGATGCGGCCGAAGTCGGCGTTCGGCTGGAGGGTGGCGACGAAGCCGTACACGCCGAGTGCCATGACGCCCGCGCCGATCCAGAGCCAGCCGCGGTGTTCGCGTACGCCCTGCCAGACCAGCCAGGCGCCGCCGATCTCGAAGAGTGCGGCGAGGACGAAGAGGGCGGCGGAGCGGACGATCAGCATGCGTTCACCTTCGCATGGGGGTGCGACAGGGATTGCGACAGGGATTGCGTCACCTGATGGACGGCGCCTGTCGGCGGTCAGGGGTGGGATACATCGGGTGACCCTGTGGTTCGAGCGAAGGAAATGACGTCATGCGGATGCGGATGCGGATGCGGATGCTGTGTGGGGTGGGTGCGGGGGCTCTTCTTGTGGTGGGTGCGGGCTCGCCTGTTGTTGCCCTCGCTCCTGAGGCCGATCTCGCCTACCACGGGTACGTGTCCATGGCCGCGGGCAGCGTCGATGTCCGGCTGACGCCGCAGAACCATGGGCCGAACGCTGTTGCCGATGCGACGGTGCGGCTGCGGTGGTCGGCGGCGCTGGCGGATGTGCAGCGGCTGCCGGAGGGGTGTGCTCGGGTGGAGGCGCGGGCTGTGGTGTGCCGGACGGGGGCGTTGGCGGCGGATGGGCTGGGGGAGGAGATTCGGCTGACGGTGTGGCTTCGGGGGGTGCCGTCGGAGGTCACGATGGAGGTGGACACGGTGTGGAGTGGTGGGGCCGTGGATCGGAACCATGCGAATGATCGGCAGCGGGTGTTGGCGCTGGACACCGGGGATTCGTATGCGTTCTGAGGGGCCGGGTGCGCGTGCGCGTGCGGTGCGGTGCGGTTCGTCGTGGGGGTCGGGGCCGTGCCGGTACGTCCAGCCCGTCGCCGGTGGGCATTACTGCTTGCTGCCATGGCATGAACTTGGCCATAACCACGTAAGCGACGGGCTGGACGTACCGGCACGGCCCCTTCTGTGCGTTGCCGACTGCGGGTGCGTCGTTGTCCCGGGTGGGGGTGGGTGATCGGGTCGGTCCGGTGTGGGTGGGTGTCTGCGTCGTACGATTTCTGTTTCGTGCAGAGGAAAGGTGGGGCATGGCTGGGCGGGAGCGGTTGCTTGGTGAGTTGTCTGTGGTGTCGCGTCGGTACATGGCGTCGTACGCGCTGTTCAACCAGGCCGTTGCCGATCATCTGGGGCTGCATCCGACGGATCTGCAGTGTCTGAATCTGCTCAGCCTGGAGGACGGGGCGGTGACGACCGGGCGGATCGCCGAGCTGACCGGGCTGACGACCGGGTCGGCCACGCGGCTGGTGGACCGGCTGGAGAAGGCCGGGTACGTCGTGCGGGAGCGGGACGTGGTCGACCGGCGGCGGGTGCTTGTGGCGACCGTGCCGGAGAAGATCGTCGAGTTCGGGCGGATGTGGGACCGGCTGGGGGGTGGCTGGTACGCCCTGTTCGATGGGCTTGAGGATGATGAACTCGCCCTGATCATCGGGCATATGAGGCGCACGGTCGATTTCAGTGCGGAGCAGATCGCGCGGCTGCGGGGCGGGGAGTTTCAGGAGGCCTCGGAGGAGGTGTCGTAGTGCTCGCGCGCTTCGTTGACCTCCTCGATGTGTAGTTCCGCCCAGTCCTTCACAGCGGAGAGCAGGCAGCTGAGGCTGGTGCCGAGGGGGGTCAGTTCGTAGTCGACCCGGACCGGTACGGAAGGGGTGACGGTGCGGGCGACGATGCCGTCGCGTTCCAGTGAACGCAGGGTCTGCGTCAGCATCTTGGGGCTTACGCCCGCGATCTTGCGGCCCAGGTCGCTGTAACGCATGGACCCTTCGGCCAGCGCGCTGACGACCAGGCTGACCCACTTGTCGCTGATGCGGTCGAGGAGCTGGTTGGTGGGGCAGCTCCTGATGAACGCGTCGTACTCGATGCGTGCCTGCTTGCGTTGTTGGGCCGCCGTCGTGGTCGCCATGGCTCACCTCCGGGTGACGTACGCACCTTCAGGTGCCTACTTACCAAAGGATAGTAACTCTTCCTAGGGTTGTTGCAGCGGGAGAGATACCCGGTAAATCGCCTTGGAGTGAGGAGAGTTGACGTGCGTGCAGCTGTTGTGACGGGTTTTGGTGGTCCGGATGTCGTGGAGATCGTCGAGGTGGCGGTGCCCGAGCCGGGGGCTCGGCAGGTGCGGATCAAGGTCGCGGCCGCCGCGTTGAATCCGGTCGACGCGGGGGTGCGTGCGGGCGGGTTCGGGGGCGCGGGGAAGAGGTTGGGGCTGGGGTGGGATGTGGCCGGGACCGTCGACGCGACGGGCGTGGCCACGGGGTGGAGTGTCGGCGATGAAGTGGTGGCGCTGGCTTACGGGACCGCCAAGTCCCTTGGTACGCATGCCGATTACGTCGTTGTCGACGCCGATGCCGTGGCCAAGGCGCCCGCTTCGGTCGACGTGGTGCACGCGGCGACCCTGCCGCTGAACGCGCTGACCGCCGCGCAGGCCCTGGACGCGCTGGGACTGGAGGCGGGGCAGAGCCTGGTGGTCACGGGGGCCGCGGGTGCGGTCGGTGGTTATGCCGTGCAGCTCGCCGTCCATCGTGGGCTGTCGGTGACCGCCCTTGCCCGGGAGGGCGACGAGGAGCTCGTACGGTCGCTGGGGGCGGCCCGGTTCGCGTCGGGGGCCGTGGCGGCGGGGAGCGTGGACGGGGTGCTGGACGCGGCGCTGCTCGGTGAAGCCGCCCTGGAGTGGGTGCGGGACGGCGGCGCGTTCGTAGGGGTCATTCCGGGGGCCCACCCCGCGTCCGTGCGGGGGGTGCGGACCGGCGCGGTGGAGGTCGCCCCCGACGGGGCGCGGCTCGCGGAGCTGGCGGCGCTCGTCGACGAGGGGGTGCTGACGCTTCGGGTCGCCGAGACGTACGCCCTGGACGAGGCGGCCAAGGCACACGCGCGGCTGGCGGAGGGCGGGCTGCGGGGGCGGCTGGTGCTTCAGCCTTAAGGGCTCGTATTTCCTTAGTGATGTTGGTCCTCCGGTGCCTTCAGCGGCAGGAGGCGTACGAGGGGGCAGCACAGGAGGGTGACCGCGGCGACGGCGATGAGGCTCATGGTGGTGGCGTGGGCCTCGCCGCCGCCGGTCGGCTTGAGTGCCTTGAAGTAGACGGTGGTGACGGCCGCGGCGCCGATCGCGTTGGCGAGTTGCTGGACCGCGCCGAGCGAGCCGCCGGCGCTGCCCGCCTCGCTCTGCGCGATGTCGCCGATGGTGACGTCGTAGATCGAGCCGAAGCAGGTGCCCATGCCGAGGCCGATGACGAGCAGGGGTGGGACCAGGGCCCAACTGCCGGTGTCCGTACCGGAGGTGGTGACGAGGGCGAGCAGGTATCCCGTCCCGGCGAGGGTGATGAGCAGGCCGAGGAGGACGAGGCGGCGGCCCAGTATGCCGATCAGGCGGTAGCAGGCGATCGCGGCGATGACGATGCCGGCGGACAGGGGCATCAGGCCGAGCGCGGCGCCGGCGGGGGAGCGGCCGAGGGCCTGTTGGAAGAAGAGCGAGACGACGTAGAGGAGTCCGGCGACCGCGGCGAAGAAGACGATGCCGAGGACGAGTCCTGAGGTGAAGCCCCGGTTGTGGAGGAGGGAGGGCTGGATCAGCGGGTTGGCCGCGGTGCGCTGGCGGTGGCAGAAGGCGGCGAAGAGGGTTGCTCCCGCGGCGAGGAGCAGGATGTTCGTGGTCGTCCAGCCGTGTGCCGAGCTCTCGATGAGGGCCGAGAGCAGGGCGAGCATGGTGGCGGCCAGGAGGGCTGAGCCGGGGCCGTCGACGGTGACCGTGCGGTCGCCGGTGTCGCGGGGGAGCAGGCGGGCGGCGGCGAGGAGTGCGGCGCCGCCGAGGACGATGTTGATGAGGAACATCGCGCGCCAGCCGAGGCCGCCGATGTTCGTGTCGATGAGGAAGCCGGCGAGGATCGGGCCGCCGACGGCCGAGAGGCCCATCACCGGGCCGAAGAGGCTGTACGCCTTGCCGATCTGGTCCCGGGGCCAGGTGGCGCCGAGGATGCCGAAGCCCTGCGGGATGACGAGCGCGCCGAAGGCGCCCTGTGCGAGGCGGGCGGCGACGAGTGTCCCCGGGCTCGGCGCGAGGCCGCAGGCGACCGAGGCCGCGGTGAAGCCGGCGAGGCCGGTGAGGAAGAGGGTGCGGCGGCCGTACTTGTCGCCCAGCCGTCCGCCGAGGACCAGCAGCACGCCGAGGGCGAGGGCGTAGGAGGCGCCGAGCCACTGGATGAGGGTGGTGCCGCCGCCGAGGTCCTTGGCGATGGTCGGGGCGGCGATGTTGGTGATCGTGCTGTCGAGGAGGTCCAGGATGTCGGCGGCCAGGACGACTCCGAGGATCAGCCAGCGGGTGCGCGACGACGGGGGCGCGGATTCTTCTTTGGTTTCGTTGGGTTCTTTTGCGTTGTGCAGTGTCTGCGTCACGCAGATAAATGTGGAGCATGGGGGAGGGGGAGGTCAAGTCATTACTCGGCGATGGCGACGATTGCGGCGATGGCGGGGATTGTGGGGGTGGCGGGGGTGACGGGTGTGGCGAATGGGGCGGATGGGGTCAGGTGGACTGGCGGCCGCTCGCGTATGCCGTCGGCGGGACGCCTACCGTCGCCGTGAAGTCCCGTACCAGGTGGGCCTGATCGGCGTAGCCGAGGTCGGCGGCCAGGCCTGCCCAGTCCACCGGCTGGGAGGTCTCGGCTCGTTCCAGGGCCTCGTGGATGCGGTAGCGGAGGATGACCCACTTGGGGCCCACGCCGACGTATCCGGCGAACAGGCGCTGCAGCAGTCGTACGGACATGCCTTCGGCGCGGGCGAAGTCGCCGACGCGGCGGATCGTGCGGTCCGTGCGGATGCGGTCGACGAGGGCCGTCGCCAGATCGGCCTGGGGGTCGGGGTGGGGGCCGAGGGTGTGGACGAAGGCGTCGAGGGCGGCGAGGCGGGCGGCCTCCTCGTCGGGGGCGAGGATCGTGGCGGGGTCCGTGTCCGGGTAGACCTCGGGCCACCATGTCCGCCGGCCCGTCCACTCCGACACCGAGCGCTGCGGGGCGAAGGGGCGGAAGGCGCCGGGCCTGAACTTGACGCCGCACACCCGTCCCCGACCCTCCAGTTTCTGGGTGAACAGGCCGAACTGGACGCCCGCCACCTCGACGGACGGCTCCTGACCCTCGTACTGCTGGAACACGATGTGGACCGAGGGGTGCGGGACCACATGGGAGACGTACGGCTCGGGGAGGTCCCAGTCGATCAGCCAGTAGTGCTCCACGTAAGGGCGGAGGGGTTCGGGGGGTTCGGGGCGTCGGAAGTTCACGCGCGCGAA
Source organism: Streptomyces sp. NBC_00775 (assembly GCF_036347135.1). Classification (NCBI taxonomy): domain Bacteria; kingdom Bacillati; phylum Actinomycetota; class Actinomycetes; order Kitasatosporales; family Streptomycetaceae; genus Streptomyces; species Streptomyces sp. NBC_00775. The sequence goes on along the minus strand of NZ_CP108938.1, from coordinate 4,554,577 downwards.
GAGTTCCGCGGCGTCGACGATGCCACGGGTGTCACGGCGTGGGGCGGCCATGAGGAGATCGTAGGGCGGGGCACTGACAACGCCCCGAGTGCCGGACTGTCGGGCCCCTCGGGCTGCTGGAGTATCTCTGGAATATCTGCGGAGGGGGGATGGTTCGAGGGTATAGTTGAATACTCAACAACCTGGAGGATGAGCGACCATGCAGTTCGGGATCTTCAGCGTCGGTGATGTCACACCGGACCCGACCACGGGCCGGACGCCGAGCGAGCACGAGCGCATCAAGGCCATGGTCGCCATCGCGCAGAAGGCCGAGGAGGTCGGGCTCGACGTCTTCGCGACCGGCGAGCACCACAACCCGCCGTTCGTGCCGTCGTCGCCGACCACCATGCTCGGCTACATCGCCGCGCGCACCGAGAAGCTCGTCCTGTCCACGTCCACGACCCTCATCACCACCAACGACCCGGTGAAGATCGCCGAGGACTTCGCGATGCTCCAGCATCTGGCGGACGGGCGAGTGGACCTGATGATGGGGCGCGGCAACACCGGCCCGGTCTACCCCTGGTTCGGAAAGGACATCCGCCAGGGCATCAACCTCGCCATCGAGAACTACGCGCTGCTGCACCGGCTGTGGCGCGAGGACGTGGTGACGTGGGAGGGCAAGTTCCGTACGCCGCTGCAGTCGTTCACCTCGACGCCGCGGCCGCTGGACGGCGTACCGCCGTTCGTCTGGCACGGCTCCATCCGCTCGCCGGAGATAGCCGAGCAGGCCGCGTACTACGGCGACGGCTTCTTCCACAACAACATCTTCTGGCCGGCCGACCACACCAAGCGGATGGTCGAGCTCTACCGCGAGCGGTACGCGCACTACGGGCACGGCACGGCCGAGCAGGCGATCGTGGGGCTGGGCGGCCAGGTGTTCATGCGGCGCAACTCGCAGGATGCCGTGAAGGAGTTCCGGCCGTACTTCGACAACGCCCCGGTGTATGGGAACGGGCCGTCGCTGGAGGACTTCACCGAGCAGACCCCGCTGACCGTCGGCTCGCCGCAGCAGGTGATCGAGAAGACGCTGGCCTTCCGGGAGTACGCCGGTGACTACCAGCGCCAGCTGTTCCTGATGGACCACGCGGGGCTGCCGCTGAAGACCGTCCTTGAGCAGCTCGATCTGCTGGGCGAGGAGGTCGTGCCGGTGTTGCGCGAGGAGTTCGCCAAGCGGCGTCCGGCCGGGGTGCCGGACGCGCCGACCCACGCTTCTCTTGTCCAGTCCCTCGGTACGGCTTCCCAGGAGGTGACCGTCGTATGAAGATCGTCGTCGTTTCTGCGGGGTTGAGTGTTCCGTCGTCCACGCGGTTGCTGGGGGACCGGCTGGCGGCCGCGACGGTTCGTCGTGCGGGCGCCGATGCCGATGTCGAGGTCGATGTCGAGGTCGTCGAGCTGCGTGATCTGGCCGTCGAGATCGCTCACAACTTCACGAACGGGTTCCCCGGGCGGGAGCTGGCCGCCGCGATCGACGCGGTGACGTCCGCGGACGGGCTGATCGTCGTCACGCCGGTGTTCTCCGCCTCCTACAGCGGGCTGTTCAAGTCCTTCTTCGACGTGATGTCCGGTGGGGACAAGGATGTGCTGGCCGGGAAGCCGGTGCTGATCGCGGCGACCGGTGGTTCGGGTCGGCACTCGCTGGTCCTTGAGCATGCGCTGCGGCCGTTGTTCGCGTATCTGCGGGCTGTGGTCGTGCCGACCGGGGTGTATGCGGCTTCGGAGGACTGGGGGGCCGAGGGGCTGGCGGAGCGGATTGAGAGGGCGGCGGGGGAGTTGGCCGGGTTGATGGTGGGGCTGACGGCGGGGCCGCGGGGGAGTGGGGCGGTGTCGGTGACCGGGGCGGGGGGCCGTTTCGAGGTGATCCCCTTCGCGCAGCAGCTTGCGGCGCTACGGCCGTAGGGCGCCGGGACCTTCTTCGCCCCCAGACCCCGCTAAAAGATTGCGCCACAGTCGTCTGCGGGTGGGTGGGGGTTGCTCGCGCAGTTCCCCGCGCCCCTTTTAGGGGCGCGGGGAACTGCGCAATCTTTTGGACCAGCCCCCACCCACCCGCAGCCGAAACACAACCGAACGGGGTCGAAGGGGCGGAGCCCCTGGGGGATGGGACGGGTAGGGGCGGCGGGGGCGAAAGAAACCGGCGCAGACCCTGCCGCTCCGGCCGCCCCCGAGCCGGGGGGTGTCCCCGGGGCGGCCGGGCGCAGGGACTGTCAGGGCTCGCCCGTCCTGACATACGGGACACAGTGACCCGGGGAGGTAAGGCGACGCGCCAGGCAGGGGTGAGAGGCGGGTAAGAAGGGCGGGGATAGGTCCGCTCATCAGGTCGTACTCGGCCAGGGGCTTGGCAGACTGGTGGGGTGCCCCAGAACGTGCTGCTCGCCGAGGACGACCGTGCCATCCGTCACGCCCTGGAAAGGGCGCTGACACTGGAGGGCTATGAGGTGACGGCCGTCGCCGACGGAGTGGAGGCGCTGGCCCAGACCCACCGCACCCCACCGGACGTCCTCGTCCTGGACGTGATGATGCCCGGCATCGACGGCCTCCAGGTGTGCCGCGTGCTGCGCGCGGAGGGAAACCGCACCCCCATCCTGATGCTCACCGCGCTCGTCGAGACCGCGGACCGCATCGCGGGCCTGGACGCCGGCGCCGACGACTACGTGGTCAAGCCGTTCGACGTCGAGGAGGTCTTCGCCCGGCTGCGCGCCCTGCTGCGCCGCACCGGCAACGGGAACGGCGCCTTCGACGACGTACAGGCATCCGGGTCCAAGGAGGCCCAGGCGTCGAACGGGCAGCTCACCGCGGCCGGGCTGCGCATGGACATCCAGGCGCGGCGCGCGTGGCGCGGGCAGCGGGAGCTGGAGCTGACCCGGACCGAGTTCGAACTCCTCGAACTGCTCGTCCGCAACGCCGGCATCGTCCTCGACCACGCCACGATCTACGACCGGATCTGGGGCTACGACTTCGGCCCGGGATCGAAGAACCTCGCCGTGTACGTGGGCTATCTGCGGCGCAAGCTCGACGAGCCGGGGGGACCGGCACTGATCCACACCGTGCGGGGCGTGGGGTACGTATTGAGGGAGGACTGAGTGGCCCCCGGCTCCACCAAGCCCTCCCGGTCCCTCGCACCCGGCGCACCTGGCGCACCTGGCACATCTGGTCCATCCGGTCGGCTTCGCCGGTTCTCCCGGCTTCGTCTCCGGCGCGTGTCCTCTCTGCGGGCCACCTTCACCGTGTCCTTCGCGGCCGTCGCCGCCGCCGTCACGGTCCTCGTCGGGTTCCTGAGTTACGACGCCGCCGCCCGGCTGGTGCGCGTGGACCAGCAGACCGTCTTCGCCGAGGTCGTGCAGGACCTGCGTGACCAGGTGCGCGAGCATCCGCTGCAGCCGGGCGACTTCGCGTCGTCCGACCCCGACCACGACGGGCCGCTCGACGACATCATCCGGCCCAGCCGTACGGACGTTCAGGTGCTCGGGCCCGGCGGCGCGATCGTGGACCGCGGCAACCCGCAACTGCCCGTGGGCAGCCACGACCGGGCGATCGCGGACGACGGCACGGCGGGAAAGATGGAGGAGCACAAGGAGGTCGACGTCGGCGGCGACCGCTACCGGGTGGCGACCGTCGCGCTCGGCGGCGGGCGGGGCGCGGTGCAGGTGGCGCAGCAGTTCAGCGACACGGAGGATCTGCTGCGGGAGCTGCAGCAGCGGACCGTGCTGCTCGTCGGGGCGGTCGTGATCGCGGCGGGGCTGTTCGGGTGGTGGCTGGCCCGGCGGATCACCCGGCGTCTGGTGCGGCTCGCGGGGGCCGCCGAGGACGTCGCGCGCACCGGGCGGCTCGGTATCCAGGTGCCGGTCACCGGGTACGACGAGGTGGCGCGGCTCGGCCGTTCCTTCGACCGGATGCTGGGCCGGCTCGCCCAGTCCGAGGAGGACCAGCGGCGGCTGGTCCAGGACGCGGGGCATGAACTTCGTACGCCGCTGACCTCGCTGCGTACGAACATCTCCATGCTCCGTCGCATCGACGAGCTGCCGCCCGCGGCCCGGGAGGAGCTCGTCGCCGACCTCGCCCTGGAGTCACGCGAACTGACCGACCTCGTGAACGAGCTGGTCGCCCTCGCGGCCGGGCAGTCCGACACCGAGCCCGTACGGCGGCTCGATCTCGCGGACCTTGCCGAGGATGTCGCGGTCGTTGCCCGGCGGCGGACCGGGCGGGACATCACCGTGCGGGTGAGCGGGGACACGGAGGTCGATGGGCGGCCCACCGCTCTTCAGCGGGCGATTTCCAACCTTGTGGAGAACGCGGCCAAGTTCGATCGGGACGGGAGGGCGCCGATCGAGATCGCGGTTACGGGGATGGGGGGCCGGGGTGTGGGGCTGGGTTCGGGTTTGGGTTCGGGTTCGGGTGGCGGTCGTGGGGGTGCCTTTGATTCCGGCGGTGACGTGCCCGCCGTCGGTCGTCCCGGGCCGGTTCGCGTCGAGGTTCTCGACCGTGGTCCCGGTATCGCGGATGGTGACCTGGTCCGTATCTTCGACCGGTTCTACCGGGCCGCCGATGCCCGGAGCCTGCCCGGTTCCGGGCTTGGGCTGTCCATCGTCCGTGAGGTGGCCACGGGGCATGGCGGCACGCCGTTCGCCTTTCGGCGGGATGAGGGCGGCACGGTGATCGGGTTCACGGTGGACGGGGACGGTCCGGCGGACGAGGGCTGAGGGAGGGGTCTTTCGCCCCCGCCGCCCCTACCCGTCCCATCCGTTCCTGGGGGCTGCGCCCCCAGACCCCCCTAAAAGATTGCGCAGTTCCCCGCGCCCCTGAAGGGGCGCGGGGAACTGCGCAATCTTTTGGACCAGCCCCTACCCACCCGCAGTCAAAACACAACCCACGGGGTCTGGGGCGGAGCCCCAGGAACGGGATGGGACGGGTAGGGGCGGCGGGGGCGAAAACCGTTCTAGCCGACGTGGATGCGTGGGCGTCGTGAGCGGTTGGGTTCTGCCTCGCGGAGGACCTCTCGGGTGACGGGGGCGACCTCGCCCTGGCCGAAGAGGAAGAAGCGGAAGAAGTTGGCGAAGGGGTTGCCCTCGGTCCACTCGAAGTAGATGTGGGGGGTGCAGCCGGTGGTGTCGCGGACGTGGAGGAGGAGGGCGGCGAGGGCGTTGGGGACGGAGGAGGACTCCAGGGTGAGGACGCGGTAGCGGCCGTGCAAGACCTCGCCGCGTACGTTCAGGCCCGCCTCGAATTCCGAAGGGTCGAGGACGGTGACCTCGACGAAGACGAAGTCCTCCTGGGTCGGCAGATCGTTGTCGGCCCGGATCTGCTCGATCTTCTCCCGGTACTCGGTTTTGTCGCGCTTGTCGGGCTCATTGGCGATGAACCGGATCCGGCGGCTGGCCATGTCCCTGATGAAACGTTCGGACATGCCGTCCAGGGTCATGCTGGTGACGCGCAACTCGAAGGCGCGGGCGAGCCGGGACAGGAGCGAGACGAGGATGATGCCCGCGATGAAGCAGGCGCCGATCTTGACGCCGTCGGGGCGCTCGATGACGTTCACGACGGTGACGTAGAGGAGTACCGCGGAGACGATGGCGAAGCCGATCGTCCAGCCGCGCTGCTGGGCGCGGCGGGCGGCGATGGTCACCGCGATCGCGGCGGAGGACATCAGGACCAGGACACCGGTGGCGTAGGCGCCGCCCTGTGCGTCGACGTCGGCGTCGAAGATCCAGGTGACCAGGAACGCGACCAGGGTGAAGACGATCACCATGGGGCGGACGGCGCGGGCCCACTGCGGGGCCATGCCGTAGCGGGGCAGGTAGCGGGGCATGAGGTTCAGGAGTCCGGCCATGGCCGAGGCTCCCGCGAACCACAGGATGGCGATGGTGGAGATGTCGTAGACGGTGCCGAAGGCGCCGCCGAGGTATTCGTGGGCCAGGTACGCGAGTGCGCGGCCGTTGGCCTGGCCGCCGGACTCGAACTCCTTCTCCGGGATGAGGAGCGTGGTGATGAAACTGGTGGCGATCAGGTAGACGCTCATGATCACGGCGGCCGTGGTCAGCAGCTTCTTCGTGCCCCGGATGCGGCCCGTCGGCTTCTCCTCGGTGTCCTCCGGATGTCCCTCGACGTGCGGCATGACCGCCACGCCGGTCTCGAAGCCGGAGAGGCCGAGGGCGAGTTTCGGGAAGACCAGCAGGGAGACACCGATCATGGCAAAAACGTTTCCGTGGGCGGCGGTGAGGCCGGTGGTCCAGTCGGTGACGACGTGCGGTTCCGTCGCAACCTGCCAGAACCCCACCACCACGACTACGGCGTTGAGCGCCAGGTAGATCCCCACCAGGACGACCGCGACCCCGATCGCCTCCAGGAAGCCCTTGAGGAACACCGCGCCGAGCAGGGCCACAAGGATGAGGGTGATCACCATCTGCTTGTCGTGCAGCACGCTGTTGAGGTGGGGGTTCTCCACCAGGTGGGTGGAGGCGTCCGCCGCCGACAGGGTGATGGTGATCAGGAAGTCGGTGGCGGCGAAGCCGAGCAGGGTCAGGACGAAGAGCTTGCCCTTCCAGAACGTCAGCAGCCGCTCCAGCATCGCGATCGAGCCCTCGCCGCGGGGGCTCTCCTCGGCCACTCGCCGGTACACGGGCAGTGCGCCCGCCAGAGTGACGATGACGAGCACGATGGTGGCGATCGGCGACAGCAACCCGGCGGCAAGGGCGGCGATGCCCGGCTGGTAGCCGAGCGTGGAGAAGTAGTCGACACCCGTCAGGCACATCACCCGCCACCACCGCTGCCCCTTGTGCACGGGCTCGGGCACCGGCTCGGCGGCCCGGGGCACCTGGCGGCCCTTGCCCATGTCGGACAGCCCCTCCAGCATCCACGCACGCAGGCGACTCGTGCGGGCGTCGTGGTCGACGGTGGCCATCGGGGTGCTCCTGACGTACGGCTCTTCGAAAGGTTCCGGCCATCAAGGACACGGCAAGCACCAGCGTATGCAGAGAGTGATCCGTGGGCCCATGGGTAGTTGGGCCGAACGCGTCAAAATGGCGTTAAGACCGGGTGGTCGGGCACGGGGGGTGGGCTACGGCCGCTCCGTGTGGGACGGGGTTCCGCCCCCGCCGCCCCTACCCGCCCCATCCCGTTCCTGGGGGCTGCGCCCCCAGACCCCCCTGGGTTGTATGTCGTCTGCGGGACGGTGGGGGCTGGGCGCGCAGTTCCCCGCGCCCCTGAAAGACAAAGGACAAAAGACAAAAGAGCCGGAGGCGGGCCGGGAGCGGGCAGGGGGCGGGCAGGGGGCGGGCCAGGGGCGACGGGGCGCAGCCCCGAGCCGTTAGGGGCGCGGGGAACTGCGCGGCCGGCCCCCACCCACCCGCAGCCGGACGAACCTAGGGCGGGCGGGGATCGCGGGGCAGCCCCGCGCCTTGGGCGGCCCCCTTGGCGGGCGTCAGGCCGCGCGGTATCTGCGGCTCTCTTGCGGACCTTGGGCCGGTGGCGTCAAGGCCCCGTCAAGGTCACCTGAGGAGGCGTCAGGGGCGCGTCAAGGAGTGACGGCGGTGGCCGAAACCGGTCGCAGACTGAGCGGCGCGGGGGACACGGGCGACCGTCCGTGGCGTGACGTTGGAGGGCTCGTGACCATCACGGCCGGTACCAGGCGCGGTCCTGCGGCGGGGGCCAGAACCGGCGCACAGGCACAGCGACAGCGACAGCACGGAACGGTCGCCCCGCCCGGGGGCAGTTCCGGTCCGCGGCCCCGAGGGGGGCCGCGGTCGGGCCGCCCCGGGCGGCGCCTCCATCGGCAGACCGTGGCCGCGCGGGCCGCTCTGCGCCGCCGCTACTGGGCCGCGCTGCCCGCGCGGCTGCGCCTCCTGCGCGCGGTCACGGTCCTGTTCGCCGCCGTCCTCGCCCTGCTGCTCGGGCTCGCCGCGCTCGCCGCCTCCGGTACCTGGAACGCCGTCGCGAACCGCGACGCGCCCCGCACCACCAGCGCCGCCGACCTCAACCTCGCCCTCAACGACATGGACGCGCAGGTCGCCAACCGCCTGCTGTCCAGCGGCGACGCGGGCAAGGGGCGCCTGGAGACGCCGTACCAGAAGGCGTTCGTCTTCTACGGTGACGCCCGCAGGACCATCGGCCACGATCTGCGCGACCTCGCCGTCGCCGCCCAGGGCGACCGGGCCGACGAGCGGACCGTGGAGTCGCTCACGGACAACTTCGCCGAGTACCAGGAACGCATAGGGCGTGCCCTGGAGAACGACTCCCGCGCGGGCGGCAGGGCGGCCGCGCTCGACGACTACCGCACGGCGACCGATCTGCTCCGGGCCACACTCCTGCCGGAGGCCCGCACGCTGGTCGACTCCAACGACCGGGCCTTCGACGCCGAGTACGACCGGGCCCGTTCGACCCTCTTCGTCCAGCTCGCCGCCGTCGTGAATCTCGGCGTGCTGCTGCTGGTCGCGCTCGGTGTCCTTCAGTGGTACCTGGCCCGACGCTTCCACCGGATCCTCAACCCCGGCGTGCTGGCCGCCACGGTGTGCGCCCTGTTCGCCGTGCTCCTCGGCACCCAGGCGCTCGCCGCCTCCGCCGTCCATCTGCGTGTCGCCCGCCACGACGCCTTCGACTCCGTCGTCGCCCTCTCCCGCGCCCGCGCGATCGCCTATGACGCGAACGCCGACGAGAGCCGCTGGCTCCTCGACCCGGACCGGCGCGACCAGTACGGCCCGTCCTTCCTCGCCAAGTCGCAGAAGCTGTACGGGCTTTCGGGCGCGACCCTGTCCGACTACGACGCCGAGCTGAGCCGGACCTGGCAGATGTACGGGACCGATCACCGCGACCTGGAGTTCACGGGCGAGTTCTGGCGCGAGCTCGACAACATCACCTTTGGCGGTGAGCGGGCCGCCGCCGAGAAGACGGTGGAGGCGTACGCCGTCTACCAGCGCGACGACCGGAGGATCCGCGCTCTGGTCGCCGCGGGCAAGGAACGCCAGGCCGTCGAGTTCTGCATGGACTGGCGACCGGGCACGTCCAACGTGCACTTCGCGGCGTGGATGGCCGCGCTGGACGAGGTGACCGACATCAACCGGCAGCATTTCGCGTCCTCGGTCGAGGCGGGTCGTTCCGAAGCCGCCGGGGTGCTGCCCTGGGCGTGTGGGCTGCTGCTGGCGGCCGGTGCGCTGACCTTGCTGGGCCTGCGGCCACGGTTCGCCGAGTTCCGCTGAGGGCTGCGCCCCCAGACCCCCGCTAAAAGATTGCGCAGTTCCCCGCGCCCCTTTTAGGGGCGCGGGGAACTGCGCAATCTTTTGGACCAGCCCCCACCCACCCGCAGTCGAAACACAACCCAACGGGGTCGAAGGGGCGGAGCCCCTGGGGGATGGGACGGGTAGGGGCGGCGGGGGCGGACTACTTCTGGCGGGAGCCGACCCGGGGCTCCGGGCCCTGGGGCTCGCCGCGGCGGAAGGAGCCGGGGGCCCGGGCGGCGGGGCGGTCCGCGTGGGCCGAGGACGTCAGTTGCCAGGGGACGCTGGTGACCATGACACCCGGAGTGAAGAGCAGGCGGCTCTTGAGCCACAGGGCCGACTGGTTGTGGAGGAGGTTCTCCCACCAGTGGCCGACGACGTACTCGGGGATGAAGACGGCGACGACGTCGCGCGGGCTCTCGCGCCGGATGGAGCGGACGTATTCGACGACCGGGCGGGTCACCTCGCGGTAGGGGGAGTCGATGATCTTCAGGGGGACATCGATGCCGTACTCCTCCCAGCGCCCCCGCAACCCCGCCGCCTCCTCGCGGTCCACCGACACCGTCAGCGCCTCCAGCCGGTCGGGGCGGAACGCGCGCGCGTAGGCGAGGGCCCGCAGCGTCGGCTTGTGGATCCTGGACACCAGCACGATCGCGAACACCCGGCTGGGCGGGACGAGTTCGTCGTGCGGGTCGGTGACCGCCAGTTCGGCGGCCGTGGCGTCGTAGTGGCGTCGGATTCCGCGCATCATCACCCACAGCACGATCGCGGCGAGGACGGCCAGCCACGCGCCCTGCGTGAACTTGGTGGCCAGCACGACGACCAGGACGAGGCCGGTGACCACCGCACCGACCGCGTTGATCACGCGGGCCGTGTGGTGACCGCGGCGCGCGGCGGGCGCGAGCTCGGTGCGCAGCACACGGTTCCAGTGCCGGACCATGCCGAGCTGGGAGAGCGTGAAGGAGGTGAACACGCCCAGGATGTAGAGGTGGATGAGGTCGGTGACGTTCGCCTGGAAGCCCCACAGGAGCAGCGCGGCGACGATCGCGAGCGCCAGGATGCCGTTGGAGAAGGCGAGCCGGTCGCCGCGGCTGTGCAACTGGCGGGGGAGGTAGCGGTGCTGGGCGAGGATCGACGCCAGGAGCGGGAAGCCGTTGAAGGCCGTGTTCGCCGCCAGGACCAGGACGAGAGCCGTCGCGGCCTGGATGAAGTAGAAGCCCACGCTGTGCTCGCCGCCGAACACCGCCGCCGCGATCTGCGCGATCACCGTGCGTTGGGTGTAGGAGCCGCAGTCGCCCTCAAGGCCCGTCAGCCGGCACGCGTCGTCCGTGATGTGCACCTTCGTGATCAGCGCGAGCGCGGTGACGCCGACGAACATGACGATCGCGGTGCTGCCCATCGCCGCCAACGTCGTCGCCGCGTTCTTCGACTTGGGCTTGCGGAACGCCGGTACGCCGTTGGAGATGGCCTCCACGCCGGTCAGCGCCGTACAGCCGGAGGAGAACGCGCGCAGCACCAGCATGAGGAGGGCCAGGCCCGCCAGGTTCGCGTCCGACGGGTCCGGCGTGATGCCGTACTGCGCGCTCTCGGCGACCGGCGCGTCCCCGAGGACGTACCGGATCAGGCCCGTGATCACCATGACGAGTACGCCGCCGATGAAGAGGTACGTCGGCGCGGCGAAGGCCCGTCCCGACTCGCGGACGCCCCGCAGGTTCATGGCGGTCAGGATCGCGACGAAGCCGATCGCCATCAGGACGCGGAAGTCCGCCAGTTGGGGGATCGCCGAGATGATGTTGTCGACTCCGGAGGCGACCGAGACCGCCACCGTCATGACGTAGTCGACGAGGAGTGAGGCGGCGACGACCAGGCCGGCCGACGGGCCGAGGTTCGTGGACACCACCTCGTACGAGCCGCCGCCGCTCGGATAGGCGTGCACCACCTGGCGGTACGACAGCACCACGACCGTCATCAGCGCCACCACCGCGGCCGCGATCCATGGCGTGAAGTGCAGATACGCCAGTCCGCCGAGCGTGAGGACCAGCAGGATCTCCTGCGTCGCGTACGCCACCGACGACAGCGGGTCCGAGGCGAAGATCGGCAGGGCGAGCCGTTTCGGCAGCAGCGTCTCGTGCAGCTCTTCGCTGCGCATGGCCCGGCCGATCACCAGCCGCTTGAGGATCTCCGTCACGTTGAACACGGGCGGAGGGTAAGCCGGGGGAGGGGGACTGAGGGGGCCCCGACACTCACTCCGGCCCTGCTCCTCTCCCCAGCCCTGCTCCTGGCTCCCATCCGCTCCTCACTCCAGCCCCGACACCTTGAACACCGTCTGCGCCGTCTCGCGGTCGATCCGGTCCGACACGTGGCGCAGCGCGGTCGCCCCGCACAGGAGCGAGCCGCGGAGGGCGGAGACGCGCGCGTCCTCGTCCAGGCGGTGCCACAGCTGGGGGTTGGAGACCAGGACCTGGGGGTTGATCTCGACGCGCGCGCCGAACGTGTCCCGCAGGACGAGCCGCCGGCCCACGCCGTCCAGACAGCGCACCGACACCAGATGGTCGGTCCGCACCCGCCGCGCGCGCAGCAGCCCGCGCGAGGTCAGCCAGCCCTCACCGGCGGCGACCCGGACGGGGCAGAGGACCAGGAACAGCACTACCGCGAGTGTGACCCACAGCAGGGCCCGCGGGTCTGTGAGGGTGCCGGCGGCCCGGTCGATCAGCAGCAGAAGGGCGAGGAGTACGCCGGCACAGCGGATCGCGCTGCGCACGTCCCGGGCCCAGAGGCGGTCGTACGCCACTTCCGCGGGCGGCGGGGTGGGTGCGTCGACCGCGTCGTTGCGGCGTTCCATAAGACCGACGGTAGTGACCCGGGAGGCCGGAGGCAGCATGCCTTGACGGGTCTCTGACGGGCCGGGGCGTCAAGGATTCGACAAGGTCCCGGGCTTCGGCGCGAAGAACGCGCAAGAGACGTACGCGCGCGGCCACGGGTGGGCACAACCTGTGCGGAGCCGCGCACCGCTTCCCCGCGTGCGCGGCCCTTTTCGTGCGGTGACGTTCAGTGCGTTCGTGCGGTGACGTTCAGCGCGGCGCCGCGAAGTGCCAGCTCGCGGACGCGTCGGGCCTTCCTGGAACAGGGGTCCGCATGTCTCGGAACCCGGGTTCCGAAGGTGTCCGTAAGGGATGCGTCAAAGGCGTACCGCGCCCCGTATGGGAGCCGTCAACGCCGGTCGATTCCGGCCACGGAGGAGCTTTGCTCTAACCGTCCGATCCGTTTCCGAACCTCTTCTAGGAGCTCACGATGGCCGACGTGGCCTTCGTCGTCACCACGATCGCGGTGTTCGCGCTGGTGGCCCTCGTCGCCAAGGGGGTGACCAAGCTGTGACCGCCGAGAACATCGTCGGCCTCGTCGTGGCCGTCTCCCTGCTGGGCTATCTCATCCTCGCCCTCGTCTTCCCCGAGAGGTTCTGAGCACCGACATGAGCCCCGTCCTCGCCGGCGTGCTCCAGCTGCTCGCTCTCATAGCGGCACTGGCACTCGCCTACCGTCCCCTCGGCGACTACATGGCCAAGGTCTACTCCTCCGACAAGCACCTGCGCGTCGAGAAGTGGATCTACAAGGGCATCGGCGCCGACCCGAACACGGAGATGCGCTGGCCCGCGTACCTGCGCGGCGTCCTCGCCTTCTCCGCCGTCAGCGTGCTCTTCCTGTACGTCCTCCAGCGCGTCCAGGGTTCGCTGCCCGGCTCTCTCGGCTTCAAGTCCATCGACCCGGACCAGGCGTTCAACACCGCCGCGTCCTTCGTGACGAACACCAACTGGCAGTCGTACTACGGCGAGCAGGCCATGGGCCACGTCGTGCAGACCGCCGGTCTGGCCGTCCAGAACTTCGTCTCCGCCGCCGTCGGCATCGCGGTGGCCGTCGCCCTCGTGCGCGGCTTCTCCCGCTCCCGCACCGGTGAGCTCGGCAACTTCTGGGCCGACCTGGTGCGCGGTGTCGTCCGCATCCTGCTGCCGCTGTCTGTCGTCGCCGCGATCATCCTGGTCGCCTGCGGCACGATCCAGAACTTCTCCGGCATCCACTCGGTCGGCCAGTTCTTCGGCGGCTCCCAGCAGTGGAACGGCGGCGCGGTCGCCTCGCAGGAGGCCATCAAGGAGGTCGGCACCAACGGTGGCGGTTACTTCAACGCCAACTCGGCCCACCCCTTCGAGAACCCCAACCCGTTCTCCAACCTCTTCGAGATCTTCCTGATCCTGCTGATCCCGTTCGCGCTGACGCGGACCTTCGGCCGGATGGTCGGCAGCCTGAAGCAGGGCTACGCGATCCTCGCCACGATGGTCACCATCTGGATCGGCTTCACCGCCCTGATGATGTGGACCGAGTTCGCCCACCACGGCCCGGCGTTCCAGATCGCCGGTGGCGCGATGGAGGGCAAGGAGACCCGCTTCGGCGTCGGCGGCTCGTCCATCTTCGCGGTGGCGACCACGCTGACCTCGACCGGTGCGGTGGACTCCTTCCACTCCTCGTTCACCGGCCTCGGCGGCGGCATCACCATGCTGGGCATGCAGCTCGGCGAGATCGCGCCCGGCGGTACCGGCTCCGGCCTCTACGGCATGCTGATCATGGCGATCATCGCGGTGTTCATCGCCGGCCTGATGGTCGGCCGCACCCCCGAGTACCTGGGCAAGAAGATCGGCACCCGTGAGATCAAGTTCGCGGCCTGCTACATCCTCGTCACCCCGGCGCTGGTGCTCATCTTCACCGCCGCGGCGATGGCCCTGCCCACCCCGGGCCACTCGATGACCAACAGCGGGGCGCACGGATTCTCCGAGATCCTGTACGCCTACACGTCCGGCGCCAACAACAACGGCTCGGCCTTCGCCGGTCTGAACGCCGACACCCAGTGGTTCAACACCACCATCGGGCTGGCCATGCTGCTCGGCCGCTTCGTGCCGATGATCTTCGTCCTGGCGCTGGCCGGTTCGCTCGCCGAGCAGAAGCCGGTCCCGGCGACCGCGGGCACCCTGCGCACCGAGAAGCCGCTGTTCACCGGCCTCCTCGTGGGCGCGATCCTGATCATCACCGGTCTGACCTACTTCCCGGCGCTCGCGCTGGGTCCGCTGGCCGAGGGGCTGGCGCCATGACCACTCGTATAGAGAAGTCCCGTTCAGAGGATCAAGAGGACTCGATGTCCACAGCCACTCCGACCCGGGCGCCGCACAGCGATGTGCCGACCGGCCACAAGCCCGACGAAGGACGTGTGGGCGCGGGTCTCTTCGACCCCAAGCAGCTGCTCAAGTCGCTGCCGGACGCCTTCCGCAAGCTCGATCCGCGGGTGATGGTCAAGTCCCCCGTGATGTTCGTGGTGCTGGTCGGCTCGGTGCTGACGACGGTCTTCTCCTTCAAGGACCCGAGCGACTGGTTCGGCTGGGCGATCAGCGCTTGGCTGTGGCTGACCGTGATCTTCGCCAACCTGGCGGAGGCGGTGGCCGAGGGCCGCGGCAAGGCGCAGGCGGACACCCTGCGCAAGGCCAAGACCGACACGGTGGCCCGTCGTCTCTCCTCGGACGGCAAGAGCGAGGAGCAGGTGCCCGGCACCGAGCTGCGCGTCGGTGACCTGGTCGTCTGCGAGGCGGGCGACATCATCCCCGGCGACGGTGACGTCGTCGAAGGTGTCGCCTCGGTCGACGAGTCGGCCATCACCGGTGAATCGGCTCCCGTCATCCGCGAGTCCGGCGGCGACCGCTCGGCCGTCACCGGCGGTACGAAGGTCCTCTCCGACCGGATCGTCATCAAGATCACGACGAAGCCGGGCGAGACCTTCATCGACCGGATGATCGCCCTGGTCGAGGGCGCCGCGCGGCAGAAGACGCCCAACGAGATCGCGCTGAACATCCTGCTCGCCTCGCTCACGATCGTCTTCCTGCTCGCGGTGGCGACCCTGCCCCCGTTCGCGGACTACGCGGGCACGCATCTCACGATGGTCGTCCTGGTGGCCCTCCTGGTCTGCCTGATCCCGACCACGATCGGTGCCCTGCTCTCCGCGATCGGTATCGCGGGCATGGACCGGCTGGTGCAGCGGAACGTACTCGCCATGTCCGGCAGGGCAGTTGAGGCGGCGGGCGACGTGTCGACCCTGCTCCTCGACAAGACCGGCACCATCACCCTCGGCAACCGCCAGGCCTCCGAGTTCGTTCCGGTGACCGGCACCACCGAGCCCGAGGTCGCCGACGCCGCCCAGCTCTCGTCGCTGGCCGACGAGACGCCCGAGGGCCGCTCCATCGTCGTCCTGGCGAAGGAGAAGTACGGGCTGCGCGAGCGGCACCAGGGCGAGCTCGCCGGTGCCGAGTGGATCGCCTTCACCGCCCAGACCCGTATGTCGGGTGTGGACGTCGACGGGCGCAAGATCCGTAAGGGCGCGGCCGGTTCGGTCATCGCCTGGGTGCGGGAGCAGGGCGGCGAGGTGTCCGAGGACGCCGACACCCTGTCCAGCCGGATCTCCGAGGCGGGCGGTACGCCGCTGCTCGTGGCCGTGGAGGACAGTGAGGGCGCCCGCGTCCTTGGTGTCATCCACCTCAAGGACGTCGTCAAGGAAGGCATGCGCGAGCGGTTCGACGAGCTGCGCCGCATGGGCATCAAGACCGTCATGATCACGGGTGACAACCCGCTGACGGCCAAGGCGATCGCGGACGAGGCCGGCGTCGACGACTTCCTCGCGGAGGCGACTCCCGAGGACAAGATGGCGCTCATCAAGCGGGAGCAGGCGGGCGGCAAGCTCGTCGCGATGACCGGTGACGGCACGAACGACGCGCCGGCGCTGGCCCAGGCCGACGTGGGTGTGGCCATGAACACCGGTACCTCGGCCGCCAAGGAGGCCGGGAACATGGTGGACCTGGACTCCAACCCCACCAAGCTCATCGAGATCGTGGAGATCGGCAAGCAACTGCTGATCACCCGTGGTGCGCTGACGACCTTCTCGATCGCCAACGACGTCGCGAAGTACTTCGCGATCATCCCGGCGCTGTTCGCGGCGGTCTACCCGGGCCTGGACAAGCTGAACATCATGCACCTGTCCTCGCCCGACTCCGCGATCCTGTCCGCGGTCATCTTCAACGCGCTGATCATCATCGCGCTGGTGCCGCTCGCCCTGCGGGGTGTGCAGTACCGGCCGATGAGCGCCGACAAGATGCTCCGCCGCAACCTCGGGATCTACGGCATCGGCGGACTGATCGCGCCCTTCATCGGCATCAAGATCATCGACCTGCTCATCTCCCTCATCCCCGGAATCGGCTGATCCCCATGAACAACTCGGTTACGAACACGGCCCGGTTGCTCTGGGCCGGCCTGCGAGCGCTGCTCGTGTTGACTCTGGTCACAGGCGTGATCTATCCGCTCGCCATCACGGGTGTGGCCCAAGGTCTCTTCTCCGACAAGGCGAACGGCTCGGAGATCAAGTCCAACGGCAAGGTCGTCGGCTCCTCCCTCATCGGCCAGGCCTACAACCTGCCGCTGAAGAAGGGGCAGGAGACGCCGGAGCCCGACCTGAAGTGGTTCCAGGGCCGTCCACAGAACGGGTTGGGTGTGAACTCGGTCAACACCCAGTACAAGCTGATCCTGTCCGGTGCCACCAACCGTTCCGGTGACAACGCCGACCTGATCAAGTGGGTCAAGGACGCCAAGGCCGCCGTCATCAAGGACAACTCGGCGGGCGGCTACACGGTCAAGGCCTCCGACGTACCCGCCGACGCGGTGACGTCCTCCGGCTCCGGCCTGGACCCGGCGATCTCCCCGGAGTACGCCGACATCCAGGTCCACCGGATCGCCGAGAAGAACAACCTGTCCGTCGCCCAGGTCCAGAAGCTGGTCGACGAGCACACCGAGGGCCGCACCCTCGGCTTCATCGGCGAGCCCCGCGTCAACGTCCTCGAACTCAACATCGCGCTGAAGGAACTCGTGGCGAAGAGCTGACGGGCTGATGGGCCCTGCGCGGCTGGACCCGCGCCTCTTGAGGCGCGGGGAACCGCGCGACCAGCCCCCACTAACCCGCAGCCGACACACGACCGAACGGGGTCTGGGGCGGAGCCCCAGAAGGATGGAACGGGTAGGGGCGGCGGGGGCGAAGAAGACACCACGCCCCCAGCGCGCACGGGCCTCGGAAGTTCAGGTCTGCGGGAGGACGAGCCGGAACGTGCAGCCCTTGCCCGGGGCGGTGTCCAGTTCCAGGCGGCCGGCGTGGCCCTGGGCGATCGCGGCGGCGATGGCGAGGCCGAGCCCGCTGCCGCCCTGGCTGCGGGAACGGGCCGGGTCGACGCGGTAGAAGCGTTCGAAGACGCGCTGGGCGTCCTCGGGGGCCAGACCCGGACCTTCGTCGGCGATCTCCAGTACCGCGACGGGGGTGCCATACGGGAGGGGCGGGGAGGCGCTGGTGCGGCCGGGCGTGTCCACACCGCCCGTGGCAGGACCCGCCAGGCCCGTTCCGACGCGTACGTGGACGGGGGTGCCCGCGGGAGTGTGGGTCCGCGCGTTGGAGATCAGGTTCTCGACGACCTGCCGCAGCCGGTGCGGATCACCGGCGGTCTCCACCAGCTCCAGTTCCGCCGCCTCCGGAGAGAGGGAGCCGAGAGTGATCGGGCGGTCGGGAGCGCCCAACGCGGCGGCGCTCACGGCGTCGGCGGCCAGGGACAGGAGGTCGACCGGGTCCTGGCGGTAGGAGGGTTCCTGGTCGAGTTGGGCGAGCAGTTGGAGATCGTCGACGAGCAGGCTCATGCGTTCGGCGTTCTGGGCGATCAGCCGGTTCGCCTCGCGTCGGCCCTCGGTGGGCTGCTCTTCGTGGCGCAGCGCCAGTTCGGCGAAGCCCTGGATCGTGGTCAGCGGCGTCCGCAGTTCATGGCCGGCGTCGGCGACGAAGCGGCGCAGTCTGGCTTCGGAGGTCTCGCGTTCGCGCAGGGCGCCCTGGAGCCGTTCGAGCATGGTGTTCAGGACCCGGCCGAGCCGCCCGGTCTCGGTGCGCCCGTCGGTGTCGGGCAGCCGCAGGTCGAGGTTGCCGTCGGTGATGTCCTCGGCGGTGCGCTCCATCCGGGTCAGTGGGAGGAGCCCCAGCCGGACGACCCAGCGGCCGAGCAGGACGACACAGGCGATGGTGAGGGCCAGCAGGACGCCGTCCACCAGGAGGATCTTGGAGGTGGCGCCGTCCACGGTGTCCATGGGCAGCGCGACCACCGACTTCATGCCGTCGGGGCCGTCCCGCAGGACGACCCGCCAGTGGCCGTCGCCGATGGTGGCGGGCACGGTCGTGGGCCGTCCCGCCGTCAGACCGAGGTCGCCGGCCGAGAACGCCAGCTCGGGTTCCGAGGGCTGCGGGTCGCCGAGCGAGGCGGTCAGGAGGTGGCCGTCGGAGCCGTAGAAGAAGATCCGGAAGTCGGAAGGCAGCGCTCCGGGGGTGGTGAACCTGCTGGGGAACCCCTTCTCGCTCACCGCGTCCGTGTACGCCTTGCGGTGTGTCTGGAAGTGGGTGAGCTGGTCGTCGAGGCTGTCCATCAGCCAGGACCGCAGCACGACGAAGCCGACGACCTCGGCGGCCAGCACCGCGGTGGTGGCGACGACGGTGATGCCGAGGACGAGACGGCGCCGCAGGCCCGCCGGGCGATTCCGGCGCCGTCCGAAGAGCCGTCCGAAGAGCCGTCCGAAGAGTCGTGCGAAAAATTGTGCGAACGGACGCCGTTTCACCGGTCGGCGGTCCGGTCCTGGCCGGGGACGCGCGGCAGCCGCAGGCAGTAGCCGACCCCGCGGACCGTGTGGATCAGCGGCGGCTCGACGCAGTCGATCTTCTTGCGCAGATACTTCACATACGTCTCGACGATGCGGGCGTCACCGGCGAAGTCGTAGCCCCACACGTGCTGCACGATCTGGGTCCGGCTCAGCACCCGGTTGGCGTTGGTCATGAGGTAGCCGAGCAGCTGGAACTCGGTGGGGGAGAGCGGAACGTACCGGTCCGCGCGGTGCACCTCGTGCGCGACCTCGTCGAGCCGGAGGTCGGCGAAGAGCAGGATGCGGTTGTCGTCCGGATCGCCGGACGGCTGCTCCTCCACGCCGGTGCGGCGCAGGATCGCCTGGATCCGCAGCAGCACCTCTTCGAGGCTGAAGGGCTTGGTGACGTAGTCGTCGCCGCCGGACCGCAGCCCGGCGATGCGGTCGGACAGGTCGGTGCGCGCGGTCAGGAACAGTACGGGGGTGTCCTTGCCGGCCGCCCGCATCGCCCGGGTCACCTCGAAGCCGTCCAGGTCGGGCAGCATCACGTCGAGGAGCACCAGATCGGGGCCGAACCGCTCCATCTCCCGCAGGGCGGCCGCCCCGGAGTCCGCGCTGCTCACGTCGTAACCGGTGAGCCGCAGCGTCGACTCCAGCAGGGCACGGATGCTCGCCTCGTCCTCCACGATGAGGAGCTTGTGCGGGGGCGTGGAGTGCTCGGCCATGGCGCCGACTCTTCCCTGCGTTCATGAGGAGCGGCTTGGAGCTTTCTGGGTGTTTCCTGAGAGCGGCCCATGTGAAAGGCCCCGGGCTCCTCCACTGTGGGAGCCCGGGGCCGCCCCGTGTATGACTGAGACCTGGCTCTGACCTGGCTCCACGAGGTGCCCCGCAGATTAGGGGCGGCCCGTGGGAGACCCCGGGAAGAATGCTGAGAGATCCATGTGGATCGGCCCCCGGTCAGGTCCGTCAGGTCAGCCAGGTCGGTCAGGTCAGCCAGGCCGGTCAGGTGATGCTGAGCGCCAGGCAGAAGTCCACGCGGTCGCGCAGGGTGGCCAGACTGTGCCCGGTGAGCTGTTCGACGCGCTGGAGGCGGTAGCGCAGGGTGTTGACGTGCACGTGGAGCTGCTCGGCGCACCGGTGCCAGGAACCCGAGGCGTCCAGGAACGCGGTGAGGGTGCCCACGAGATCGCTGCGGTGCTCGGCGTCGTACCGCTCCAGGACCCCGATCAGCCGCTCCCGGTAGAGCCTGCGCACGTCGTCGGGGACGGAGGCGAGCAGCAGCATGTACGAGGAGAGGTCGCCGTCCGTCGCGGTGCGGACCGTGCCGGTGCCCAGGCGGGCGATGCGGTGGGCGTGCCGTGCCTCGTCGAGCGAGCGGCGCAGCCCGGCCGCGCCGATGGCGGGGGAGCCAGTGCCGAGGGCGGCCCAGCCGTGGGTGAGGAGGGGGGACAGCCGGGTGGCGGCCTGTTCGAGGAGGGCGGGGAGGGAGGGGAGAGCGGGTACGCGGTCGCCGTCATCGGCGGCGGCAACGGGCTGTTCAGGGTGCTCGGGCCGCCCG
The DNA here is from genome assembly GCF_036347135.1 of Streptomyces sp. NBC_00775. Lineage (NCBI taxonomy): Bacteria > Bacillati > Actinomycetota > Actinomycetes > Kitasatosporales > Streptomycetaceae > Streptomyces > Streptomyces sp. NBC_00775. Next base: position 4,534,043 of record NZ_CP108938.1, on the reverse strand, counting down.
GGATGCCCGGGAGTGTCCGCGGCCGGCGCCCGCTCCGGACGTCCGGTGTCCTCGGCGACCGGCACCGGCACCGGCGCCAGCATCAGATACCCCTCGCCCTCCGCGACCGCCGCCGAACACCCCGGTATCTGGTCGAAGACGTCCTCCAGGACGACCGCCGCGAGCTCGGCGCCGTACGGGCTGCCGGTCGTGCTGACGTACACGGCGGTCAGCGGTTCGGCCGGGTCGAGGCCGAGGCTGCGCAGCCGTCCCTCGGCGGCCTCCGCACGCCCCTCCCGTACGAGGTCGACGGACTCTCGCAGGAAACGTTCCTCGATGCGGCGGCGTTCCTGGCGGGCCACCCGGTCCATCGCGAGCAGCGCGCACACCTCGCCGGCGGCGTCCGCGACGCCGGGCGCCCAGTCGCGGAAGTCGCCGGAGGCGGCGAGGTAGGCGGCGGGCGGGCGGCGGGCGACCGGGGACTGCACGGGGAAGAAGGTGAGGTGGCCGCCGCCGGGCACCGGCCGTACGGACGGGAAGCTGCCCGCGGCGAGCGCGTCGCGGTGCGCCCGGTCCAGGTGATGGGCGCTCACTTCGGGCACGCCACCGGCCGTCGGCCGTCCGGTCGCGGACAGCACCGCGCACCATAGGCCGGTGGCCCGCGCGAACACCTCGACGAGCCCCTCGGACCCGGCCCCGGACGCCATGCTCGCGACCAGGCCGCGGTGCAGGTCCGCGCCGGGGGAGCGGCCGGCGGGTCCGGCGAGCGCGGCGAGGACGGTCTCGGTGAGGGCCGCGTACGACACGTCGTCGCCGACCGTGAACAGCGCGAGCCCATGCCGCTCGCAGGCCCCCGCGAGCGCGTCCGGCAGCGCCCCGATACCGGCGGTGCCCGCGACCAGCGCGGCGGCGCCCGCGCCCGCGAGCGCGGCGACGAACACATCGGCGTCGTGCGGCTCGCGGTACCAGGTGGTGGAGGTCAGGACGAGTTCGCCGCCGTCGAGATAGCGGCCGGGGTCGGGGAGGTCGGTGGTGTAGACGCCGCGGACGCGCTGGTCGCGGGAGGTGACCGGGGTGACGGGGACAAGGCCGAGGCGGGGGATGCCGAGGAGTTCGGTGAGCAGCATCGGGGTCGTCGTCCCTTGGCGCGTGTTACGGGCGTGCACACCGGCGGGCACGGAGTTTGGAGAACAGTACAGGCCGGGGTCTCGTCCGCCACCCGTCGTCTGTAGGGCGGTGCAGGTCCCCGCGTGCCGCGCGCCGAGTTCACTGAGGGCAACCCGCCCGAGCCGCATGCCCCCCTTCAGTGAGGAGACCGCCGTGCGCGCCGAACCCGACAGCACCGCCCTGGAAACGCCGTTCACCGTCGAACAGGCGGGCGCCGAACCCGTACCACCGGACCACCGGCACGGCCGCCCCTGGTCGCTGTTCACCCTCTGGTTCGGCGCGAACGTGCAGTTCGCGACGCTCAGCGTCGGCGCCCTGTCGACGTCCGTGTTCGGCCTCGACCTGCTCCCGGCGGTCCTCGCCATCACCCTCGGTACGCTCCTGAGTTCGGCGCTGGTGGGCCTGTTCTCCACCCGTGGCCCGCTGACCGGAGTGCTCCAGCTCATCCAGTCCCGGGGTCCGTTCGGCCGCCTCGGGAATCTTCCCTCCGCCGCTTTCACCGTCGTCAACGGTGTCGGCTGGTGTGTCGTCGACTCCCTGCTCGGCATCTTCATCCTGCGCGACCTGACGGGAATGGCCTTCGTGCCCGCCCTCCTGCTCATGGCCGCGGCGCAGCTCGCCATCGCGGTCATCGGCTACCGGATGATCCACTACGTGGAGCGCGGCCTCGCCGTCCTGCTGGTCGTCGTCTTCGCGGTCGTATCGGTGTACGGCTTCGGCGACGCGCACGCCGCCGCCCCGGCCGAGCCCTTCGCCGGCACCACGGCCGCGTTCCTGCTCGTCGTCGCGGTCACCGCGGCCCGTGTCCTCGGCTGGTCCGCGTACGCCTCCGACTACAGCCGCTATCTGCCGGCCACGGCCGCCCCGAAGCGGGTGTTCCTCGCGGCGGGCGGCGGCAGCGCGGTCGCCGGGGTGTGGATCGGCGCCCTGGGCGCGGCGATCGGCACGGCGGGAGCGGTGGACAACCCCAGCTCGATGGTGAGCGGCCTGCTGCCGGACGCCCTCGGCACCGTCGTCCTCCTCTCCCTGCTCCTGTCGACGCTCGCCTCGACCGTCATCGACCTGTACTCGGGCGCGATGGCCGCGCTGGTCGCCGGGTTCGCGATCCCGCGCTGGGTGTCGGTCCTGGTCGTCGGCGGACTCGGCACCGGCCTGTCCTGGTACGCCGGACACGGCGACTTCGCCCAGCAGCTCCAGGACTTCCTGCTGATGACCGGCTACTGGCTGGCCCCGTGGACCGCGGTGATCGTCGTCGCGTACTGGTGGCGCGAGCGCGGTGCGTACGGCCTCCGGCGGCTGTACGACGCCGAGCACCGCTTCGGCTGGGGGCTTCCGGCGCTGTTGCTCGCCCTCTTCACCGAGATCCCGTTCATGAACCAGTCCTTCTACACCGGCCCGCTCGCCGAGGCGCATCCGGCGATCGGCCCGCTGGGGCTGCTCGTGGGGTTCGTGGTGGCGGGGGCGGCGTACGCGGTGCTGGAGGCGTGGCGGCCGGTGCCGGTCGCGGCCGCGGTGGAAGCACGGGTGCCGGTGGTGGCCGCCGAATAGCCCCTTCCCGTACGTCAGTTGACCCTGCCCGATCAATCCATCGGTGATCGACCCATCCTGATCAACCCTTCCCGATCCCATGAAGGAGCCGCAGTGCACCACCCCACACCCGAGGACGAGAAGTTCCTGACCGCGGCCGTCGAACTCGCCGCCCGCTCCCGCCAGGGCGGCAACCACCCCTTCGGCTCACTCCTCGTCCTCGACGGCTCGGCGGTGCTGGAGGCGGGCAACAGCGTGGTGACCGGGCGGGACGCGACCGGCCACGCCGAGACCAATCTCGTACGGCTGGCGACAAGGACGTACACCCGCGAGGAGCTGGCGAAGGCCACGCTCTACACCAGCACCGAGCCCTGCGCGATGTGCGCGGGCGCCGTGTACTGGAGCGGTATCGGGCGGGTCGTCTATGCCCTCGGGGAGGACGAACTCCTCGCGCTGACCGGCGCGAACGAGGAGAACCCGACGATGGCGCTGCCCTGTCGCGAGGTGTTCGCGGCCGGGCAGCGTCCGATCGAGGTCGTCGGCCCGTGCCTGCGGGAGCGGGCGGAAGCCGTGCACGCCGGCTTCTGGAACTGACCGCCCGCAAGGCTGAGTTGAGGAGACATCCCATGACCCGCACCCGTACATTGATCCGCAACGGCATCGTCATCCCCTGCGAGGGCGGCAAGGCGGTGTACGACCCCGGTTCCGTGCTCATCGAGGACGGCAGGATCGTCGCGGTCGGCACCGTGGAGGAACTGGACGCGGCCGCCGCCGACGCCGAGGTCGTCGACGCCACCGGCCACGCCGTGATCCCAGGTCTGCACAACACCCACCTCCACTCGGGCCTGTTGCGCGGCACGGCCGAGTCCAAGTCCCTGTGGGACTGGCTGCGCGACTACGTCGACCCCGCCCACAAGGCGCTCACCCCGGAGATCGCCGAAGCGGCCTCCCTCCTGTGCTACACGGAGTCGCTGCGCGCGGGCACGACCTCGGTGATGGACATGTGGCGCCACATGGAAGGCTCGGCGCACGCGGCCGAACAGGTGGGAATCCGGGCGACGTTGGTCCCGTACGTGGCGGACCTGCCGGGCTACGACTACTTCGAGACCCTCGACACGAACCGCCGTCTGCTGGAGAACTACCGCACCTACGCGAACGACCGCGTCCGCTCCTGGGTGGGCCTGGAGCATCTCTTCTACTGCAGCCCGGAAGCCTTCAAGGCGGCGGCCGCGCTCGCCGACGAGTACGACACCGGTCTGCACACCCACTCCTCCGAGACGATCTGGGAAGTGGAGGAGTCCCTGCGGCAGTTCGGCCGCCGCCCGATCGAGGAGTTCTACAACCGGGGCATCCTCGGCCCGCGCACGGTCGTCGCCCACTGCGTCTGGCTGGACGACCGCGAGATCGAGCTCCTCGCGCAGACCGGTACCAGCGTCGCGCACTGCCCGTGCTCCAACATGAAGCTCTCCTCCGGCCCGGCCCGTGTCATCGACATGCGCCGCAAGGGCATCGCGGTGGGCCTGGGCAGCGACGGCGAGAAGGAGAACAACAACCTGGACCTGCTGGAGGAGATGAAGTTCGCGTCGTTGCTGCAGAAGGTCTCGACCCTCGACCCGACGACGGGCGACCCCTGGGACATCCTGACCATGGCGACCCTGGAGGGCGCCCGCGCGCTGGGACTCGACGCGGACACGGGCTCCCTGGAACCCGGCAAGAAGGCCGACATCGTCACCGTCGACCTCCGCAAGCTGCACACCACCCCCCTCCTGCACGGCGAGGACTTCAACGCGGTCGCACACCTCGTCTTCTCGGCGGGCGCGGCGGACGTCGACCACGTCTGGGTGGACGGCCGCCAACTGGTCTCGGACGGCGAGGTGTTGAGCGTGGACACCGAGCGGGTGCGGGTGCGTGCACAGGCGGCGGCGGAAAAACTCTTCGCGCGCAGGGCGGCGCTGAATGAACACTGATCCGCATGACTGATCACAGCGATCTCAGGGAACCGCCGGGTCTCGTGTGGCCGACGGCGGTGGTGCGGGACTCGTATCTGGCCGGTGAGCGGGCCGATTGCGAGGCGGAGGGGCGGAGTACGGAGTGGCTCGGCCCGGCGGGCGGCGACTTCGAGGCCTTCGTCGAGGAGAGACGCGGCGTACGGGTCCGTTGGGGCGTCCCTTCCACCGTGTTCTGGTACGTCTCCGGTGCGCACTACCTCGGCACGCTGGTCGTCCGGCACAGCCTGACACCGGAACTGGCCGAGGCCGGCGGCCATGTCGGCTACCACGTCGTCAGGCCGTGGCGCCGGCAGGGCCACGCGACGAGGATGCTCGCGGCGGGGCTCGTCGAGTGCCGCCGGCTGGGCCTCGACCGCGTCCTGCTGACCTGCGACACCGACAACGAACCGTCACACCGGGTCATCCGGTCCAACGGCGGCGTCCCCGACGGCCGGGCGCATGGCGAGGACCGCTACTGGATCAGCCTCGCCTGACGGTGGTGAGCAGGGCCGTGTGGTCCGGGCCGTCCATGCCGACGTGATGCGGGCCGTGGTGCGCGATGCCCACCAGTTCCAGGAACGCGTGCAGGTCGTGGGTGGCCGCGACGGTGGACAGCACCGTGAGGGCGAGGACCGCCGTGGTGGCGAGGGCGAGTCCGGGGCGGCGGGCGAGCGGTGGGGCGAGGAGGGCGGCGACGCGGCGGGGGACCGGGCCCGCGCCGGCGAGCGGGTTGCGGCGGCCGAGGAAGCCGCGGAAGCCGAGGGTGGCGGGGCGCACGGGTGACAGCGAACCATGCGCGGCCAGGGCCGCCTTGCCCACCGCTCGGGCCACCCGCCTGCGGTCGCCGGTGGCGCGGACGGCCTGTTCGTCGGCCCAGCGCTCCACGGTGTAGGTGACGGCGGTGGCGAGGGGGCGGAGCAGGGGGTTGGCGGCGGCGCCGAGGCCGGCGAGGGCGACGAAGGCGTAGTGGTGGGCGGCGAGATGGGCGCGCTCGTGGGCCAGCAGGATGTCGTGCTCCGACGTGTCCAGGGTGCGCAGCATGCCGGTGGAGACGACGACGCGGCCGGGCAGTCCGGGCAGCGCGTACGCGTCCGGCGTCTCGTCCTCGACGATGACCAGGCCGTCGTGCGTGGGCATGCACGCGGCGTCCCAGAAGGCGGAGGCGAGGGACCTGGTGCGGCGCCAGAGCATGCGGCCCGCGGTGAACAGCGCGCCGCCGAGCAGCAGTCCGGCGAGGAGCGCGACGGGCGGTTCGGCGGGGTCGTTGATCTGCGCGGTGCGGGCCGACCAGTGGCCGAGAGCGGCGAGGAGCGGGACGCCGGTCAGGCCGGTGATCGCCAGCAGTCCCAGGGAGATGGTGGTCGCCGTGCCGAGTATCAGCGCGCAGGCGGTGAGCAGCCAGGTGGCCAGGCGGGGTTCGCAGCGTTCGGCGAGCGGGCGCGCGCCGAACGGGACGAGCACGGACAGCAGCAGCGGGAGATAGACGGCGATGCGCATCCGGGCGGGCCCCTCTACCGGTCGTTGTCCGCGTCGGGCCCCAGCAGCTGGCGCAGCAGGTCCGCGTCCGTGTCGGACAGGCTGTCGGCGAACCGCGCCAGCACCGCCTCGCGGTCGGAGCGCTCCTCCAGGACGGTGCGCATCCGGCGGGCGGCGAACCCGGGGTCGTCGGTGACGGGCGTGTAGGCGTAGGCCCGCCCGCGCCGGGTGCGGTGGAGCAGCTGCTTGGTGTGCATGCGGGTGAGGATCGTGACCACACTGCTGTACGTCAGCTCGCCGCCGAGGAGTTCGGCGACCTCGCCCGGGGTCAGCGCGTCCTCGGCCCGCTGGAGCACCCCGAGGATCTCGGACTCCCGCTCGCCGTTGGCCCGCTTCGGGCCCCGCGCCTGTGCATCGCCGCTCATGGGGTTTGTCGTTCCCTCGCCCATCTTCTACAGTCGTGTAGAACTTCTACGGCGGTGTAAATGCTGCCGTGGTCCGAGTCTGCCATGCGCGCGTGCCCGGGGGAAAGCTTCGCCCCCTCCCGGGCGGGCGCCGGGATCAACCCCGTAATTCCGGGCGGGCACAGGAACTGCGGCGACCCCGCACCCCTGCCGCGACCGCACGTTCCACCACGCGCCGCCGCGTCCTCGCCGGCCGACCGCTCCCGTTCACCCCGCCCCGCCACGCTCCTGCCGACCGCCCGCTCCGCTTACTACGCCCCGCCGCGCCCGCACCACTTCGGAGGCTGATCTGCTGTGCCGTACCTCGACAACCCGGCGGACGGACAGCCGGGCGCGCCGTCCGCGGTGGATCTGGGCGGCCCGGGCCCCCGGCGGATCACCGTCATCTCCGCGAGCATGGGAGCCGGGCACGACGGCGCCGCGACCGAACTCACCCGCCACCTCACGGCGTTGGGCTTCCTCGTCGACCGGCACGACTTCCTCGATCTGCTGCCCGCCGGGATCGGGAAGCTGCTCTGCGGCGCCTACCTCCGGCTGCTGACCTGGGCCCCCACCGGCTATCAGCGCATCTACGCCGCCACCGAGCACGACCGGCGACCGGGCCTGGCCGTACGGCTCCTGCTGCGCGGTGCGCGCCGCCGCACCCTGGCCACCGTCACCCCCGAGACCCGCGCGGTCGTGTCGACGTACCCCGGAGCCAGTCAGGTCCTCGGCGCGCTGCGGCTGCGCGGCCGACTCGGGATACCGGCCCTGACCTATCTCACCGACTTCTCCGTCCACTCCCTGTGGGTGGCGCCCGGCATCGACGCGCATCTCGCCGCACACGCGATACCCGCCGCCCAGGCGCACGAGCAGGGCGCCACGGGCGTCACCGTGACCGGGCCCCTGACCGACCCGCGCTTCACCCCCGCCACCGAGGACGACCGGCGCGCCGCCCGCGCCCGCTTCGGCCTGCCCGAGGACGCGCCGCTGGCCCTGCTCGTCGCCGGTTCGTGGGGCGTCGGCCCGGTGCGGGAGGCCGCCGCCGAGATCCGCGACACCGGGGCCGCGCTGCCCGTCGTGGTGTGCGGACACAACCACGCCCTCGCCGAACGGCTCCGCGCGGACGGCATCACCCACGTCCACGAGTGGGTCGACGACATGCCCGGCCTCATGCACGCTTGCGACGTCCTCGTCCAGAACGCGGGCGGCCTCACCTCCCTGGAGGCGCTCGCCAGCGGCCTCCCGGTCGTCAGCTACCGCTGCATCCCCGGCCACGGCCAGACCAACGCCGCCGCGCTGGAGGAGGCGGGCCTCGCCCCCTGGATCCGCGAACCCGGCCGACTGGCGCCGACACTGACCCAACTCCTGCACGGCCCACGCCGCCAGGCCCAGCGCGCGGCCGGTCTCGCCCTGTACACCTCCGCCGCGTCCGGCCCCGCCCAGACCGTCGTGGCGATGGCCCGACGGCCGCTGTCCGTCGTACGGAAGGGGGAGCGGGGGCGTACGGTCGCGGTGCCGTCCGAGGCGCTGGGTCTCCTGGCCGCCGCCGTACCGTCCGACGAGCGGGGTCTCGCGGCCGCCGTACCGTCCAAGGCGCCGGGCCTCCCGCTCGCCGCGTTGCCCGGGCCGTCGCGCCGGCGGTCCGCCGTGCGGCGTGCGATACCGGGGCTTCCGGCCGCCGTACGGCGGCCGGCGCCGGCGCTGACCGCCGCCGTGCGGTCCGCGGCATCGGTGCTCCCGGGCGCGGTACGGGCCGCGGCGCCGGGTCGCCCCGCCGTCGTACGGTCCTCGGTGCGGGCGCCCGGCGAAACGGCGGCCGCCCGGCTCGCGGTCACGGCGCCTCGGCACAGCCGGCGGCGGATGATCCTGATGGCCGTCGCCGTGGCCGCCACCGTCTCGCTGGGTATCGGCGCCCCGCTCGCCGACGCCTACGGCGAGGCCCCCGGCCATCACCTCGGGGCGCTCACCCACTACTTGGAGGACGACGACCGATGAGGGCGGGAGAGATGGGGGCGGAAGCGATGGGGGCGGAAGCGATGGGAGGGGCGGACCGGCTCGCTCGCGCCGCGCGGTGGGCGGGGGCGGTGGCCCTGCCCGTGCTCGCCGCCGTGCACGCCGCACCGGTGATCTCCACGTTCGGCCCGCTGCGCAACCGGGCCATGCCCCGGCTCGCCGGACGCGGTCGCGCCGACCACATCGCCCTCACCTTCGACGACGGTCCCGACCCGCTGTCCACCCCGCACTTCCTGCGGCTGCTGGACGCCCGCGGTGTCCGTGCGACCTTCTTCCTCCTCGGCTCCATGCTTCACCGCGCACCGGGCCTGGCCAGGGAACTGTCCGCCGAGGGCCACGAGATCGGCATCCACGGCTGGCACCACCGGCCCCTGCTGCTGCGCGGCCCCGGTGCCACCTACGACGACATCGCCCGCGCCCACGACGCCGTCGCCGACGTCACCGGCCGACCGCCCACGCTGTTCCGGCCCCCGTACGGGGTGATGAACACCGCCGCCCATCTCGCCTGCCGCCGCCTCGGCCTGGCCCCCGTGCTGTGGACCGCCTGGGGCGAGGACTGGCGCGGACGGGCCACACCGGAGTCGGTCCACCGCACCGTCACCCGCGACCTGTCCGGCGGCGGCACCATCCTGCTCCACGACTCCGACTGCACCTCCGCCCCCGGCTCCTGGCGGACCACCCTCGCCGCCCTGCCCCGCATCCTCGACACCTGCGAGACCCACGGCTGGGGGATCGGCCCGCTGCGCGACCACGGCATCCCGGGCGCCCGCTGATCCGTGGTTCAGATGAGGTGGGCGAAGACGACCAGGTTCTCGGTGTAGTCCTTCGCGGCATGGTCGTACTCACCGGCGCAGGTGATCAGCCGGACCTCGGCGTCGGAGGTGTCGGCATACACCCGCTTGTCGGGGAAGTCGTCCTTCTCGAACGTCTCGGCACTGTCGACCACGAACGAGGCCTTGCGCCCGTCGGCCCTCTTGACGGTGAACTTGTCGCCCTTGTCCAGGTCACTGAGCTCGGCGAACACGGCGGGGGACGTCGTCGTGTCGACGTGCCCGGCGATGATCGAGGTGCCCGCCTCGCCCGGGGACACGCCCTTGGCGTACCAGCCGACCAGGTTCGTGTCGGCGGCGGGCGGCGGCTGGAGCTTGCCCGACGAGTCGATGGCGAGGTCGGTGAACGGGGCGTCCACCGAGATCTTCGGGATGAGCAGCCGCGTCGGCTTGGACCGCGGCAGAGGCATTCCCCTCTTCCCGACGGCTCGCGCGGCCGACGACGACGGCGCGGGCGCCGCCACGGTATGGGGCTTGGCGGAGGCGTCGGACGTCTCGTCCTGGCCACCGAACAGACTCAGCGCCAGGACCACGATTCCGGCGCACCACACCATCAACGGCACGCCGGGGCTAGAGCCCTGCCCCGGGGGCACGGACTTGGTTTCTGCGGGGGAGGGCAACCGGGCTGCCATCGGGCACCACCTCACTAGGACGGGGCAGCAGAGCGGGCACAGCGGGAAACAGACACAGCGGTAATCAGGAAGACAACACAGCGGGGAGAGAACAAGCAGGACGAGAACAAGCAGGACGAGAGCGAGCCGGGCCGCCGCGCGGGGCGCGGGCGGCGGCCCGGGCTGCTATGTCGTCAGGCATGGGTCAGGACACACCGCCCTCCGCGTTCCTGCGGCGCACCGCGTACGCACCGGCCGCACCGAGCGCCAGGACCGCCAGCCCACCGGCCGTGAGACCCGGCGAGGCGAGCCCGCCGCCACCCGTGTGCATGCCGCCGCTGGGCTTGCCGTAGTCGGAGTCCGAGTCGTCCTTGCCCTTGCTGTAGCCGGAGTCCGAGTCGTCCTTGCCCTTGCCGTGGTCGGAGTCCGAGGAGCCCTTGTCCTTGTAGGTCTCCGGGTCGAACTTCTTGTCACCGCCGTCGTCCTTGGACCAGTCGTCGCCCTTGATGGCGGTCAGCGCGCCGCCACCGGTGTGCATGCCACCGCTGGGCTTGCCGTGGTCGGAGTCCGAGTCGTCCTTGCCCTTGCCGTGCTCGGAGTCGTCGTCGCCCTTGCCCTTGCCGTGGTCGGAGTTGTCGTCGCCCTTGCCGTGGCCGGAGTCCGAGTCGTCCTTCTTCTCGTCGTCGCCCTTGGTCCAGTCGTCGCCGTTCACGAACGCGAGCGCGCCGCCACCGGTGTGCATGCCGCCGCTGGGCTTGCCGTGGCCGGAGTCGTCGTCGCCCTTGCCCTTGCCGTGCTCGGAGTCGTCGTCGCCCTTGCCCTTGCCGTGCTCGGAGTCGTCGTCGCCCTTGCCCTTGCCGTGGTCGGAGTCCGAGTCGTCCTTCTTCTCGTCGTCCCCCTTGGTCCAGTCGTCGCCCTTGATGGCGGTCAGCGCGCCGCCACCGGTGTGCATACCGCCGTTCGGCTTGCCGTGGTCGCTGTCCTTGTCGTGGCCGCTGTCCTTGTCGTGCTCCTTGCTGTAGGAAGAGTCATCGTCGCCACCCCAGTCGCCGGCCGTCACGGCGTGGGCGCCGGGAGCGGCGATGGCGAGGGCGGCCGTAGCCGTCGCGGTGGCGAGGAGCATGCGGGCAGATCGCATCGTCGGAGTCCTTCCGTCGTAGCCGGGCAGCTGATACCGCATCAGCTCAAGAGAACCCGACCCCGACGTGATCCACCGTCAGGCCGTCCCGCCCCGCGCACCACTCGAGCCGCGCACCTGGCGGACCACTGAAGTCACACTCACTCGGCCTCCCTTCGCTCGCCCGGGGGCCGTCAGATCCCTTCTGACCTGGTGTTTCGCCTTAGCTCAGCAGTCGCGTCCCGGGTCTGCGCCACGCCGTGGGCACAACCCGATCGGTCGCGACACGACTGCCCGCACGAGGGTGCGTCAGGTCCGCCTGGAGTAAGGGGAGTCGCCCCCCCTTCTCGAACCCTTCCGAACCTTCCCGAACTCGCGACGCGGACGGGAGCGCCGGAGGCGGTCAGGACGTGGGTCGCGGACTGCCGTCCGTCAGTTCCCGGGCGTCGAGCGGCAGTCGCAGGCCGATGCGGCGGTGCACGGTGGCGAGTTCGCTCCGCAGGGGCGAGGGCGGAACGGCCAGGACGGGGCAGCCGGCGTGCGCGACGCAGTACCGGGCGACGGAGGGGAACAGGGCGCGGCGCATCCGGCCGCGGCACCCCGCGCCGACCACCAGGAGGTCGTCGGCCTGGTCGGCGGTCACCACCAGCGCCCGCCCGGGCGAACCCCGGACGACCAGGCCCTGGAAGGGAACCCCGGGCCCCGAGTCGCCGAACGCCGCACGCAGCGCGGTGCGCAGCCGCTCGCCGGCCGCGCGCCGGAAGTCGACGACCGGGGACGCGTACATCGCGCGCCGGTGGGCGAGCTCACCGCCGGGCGGCTGCCAGGCGAGCACGGCCAGCAGCTCGGCACCGCCGCGCCGGGCCTCATGCGCGCCCCGGTGCAGCGCCGCGAGGCTCTCCAGCGAACCGCTCACCCCGGCAACGACGCGCCGCCGCTCACCCTCGCCCATCGCGTGCCCCCTGGTCGTACGCCCGTGACGATGTCCGCCTCCCATGGAAGCGGCCGAGGGGGCGGCGGACCGTGGTGCTGACGTTCGTCTGACGGTGCGGAGCCGGTTCATGACGCTCCTCTGACGCCGGGGACACGGGCGCTGACGTCGCCCTTACCCCTTCCTGGCACACTGGCTGGCCGCACCCCGCTCAAGGAGTACCGCATGTCGATGGTCGACAACCTGCGCAAAGTCGCCCGTCTGGCACGGGGGCGGGGACGCCGGGTGGACCTCAGCCACCCGGCCCGCTCCCCGCTCGGCTCCACGGTGGTCAACTGCGTCATCTACCGCGACGGCAAGCGCCAGGAGGCCGAGCCCAGCGTCGAGGAGTCCGTCGCCCGGGTTCGCGGACGCGGCGGTCGCGGCGGTCACGGCTTCGTCTGGCTGGGGCTGCACGAACCCACCGAGACGGAGTTCGCGCGGGTCGCCGAGCTGTTCGGGCTGCACCCGATCGCCGTCGAGGACGCCGTCCACGCCCACCAGCGGCCGAAGGTCGAGCAGTACGGCGACGTCCTGTTCGCCGTCTTCAAGTCGGTGACCTACGTCGAACACGCCGAACTCACCGAGACCAGCGAGGTCGTCGACACCGGCGAGATCATGGTCTTCACGGGCCCCGACTTCGTGGTGACCGTACGGCACGGACGGCACGGTTCGCTCGGCCCGCTGCGGGAGGGCCTCGAAGCCGATCCGAGCCAGCTGGCCAAGGGCCCGGCCGCGGTACTGCACGCCATCGCCGACCATGTCGTCGACGACTACCTGACCGTCACCGACGCCGTCCAGAACGACCTGGAGCAGGTGGAGGAGGACGTCTTCTCACCCCGCAGCCCCCGCAGCGCGGACGCCGGCCGCATCTACCAGCTCAAGCGCGAACTCCTGGAACTCAAGCGGGCGGTGGCACCCCTGGCCCGCCCCCTCCAGCTGCTGGCCACCGAGCCGACGCGCGCGATCGCCCCCGAGATACAGGCGTACTTCCGCGACGTCGCCGGCAACCTGGCCCGCGTCACCGAGCAGCTGGGCGCCTTCGACGCCCTGCTCGACTCCATCCTCCAGGCGCACCTCGCCCAGGTGACCGTCGCCCAGAACGAGGACATGCGGAAGATCACCGCGTGGGCCGCGATCATCGCCGTACCGACCATGGTCTGTGGCCTCTACGGCATGAACTTCGACCACATGCCCGAACTCCACTGGCGCTACGGCTACCCGCTCGCCCTCGCGGTCATCGCGACGGCCTCTTTCGTCATCCACCGAGGGTTCAAGAGGAACGGCTGGCTGTGACCTCCCGTGAGATCCGCATCCCCCTCGACGAGGTCGTCACGGTCCTCCAGGACCTGAACGAGTTCGTCGTCTCCCTCGACCGGCTCGGATCCCGCATGGCGTCCGGAACCGCCGACGAGCACACCGTCGGCACCTTCGTCCTCGACTGGGATGTCGCCCGGCGACTGTCCCGCGCCCGACGCTTCATCGACGTCGCGCTGGACGCGCAGCTGAGCGAGGAGGAGAACGCGGCCCTCGACGCCCTGTGCGAGGAGGGCCGCTTCTACGGCGACGAGAGCGAGCGTTGAGCGGGATCGGGCCGACGGGCCTGTCGGTCGGTCAGCCGGTCAGCCGGTCGGTCGGTCAGCCGTTCTTGCGGGCCACTCCGCCGTAGATGCCGATCGGCGGGGCGTCTCGCCCCGGGGGCTCGTCGGGGCGCCAGTCCGGGACCTGGACCAGGCCCGGGGCGACGAGGGTGAAGTCGCCGAAGAAGCCCTGGACCCGGTCGTGGGGGCGGAGGTTCAGGGTGGCGGTGGCCTTGTTGTAGACGGACGCCGCGTCCTCGCGCCGGTCCTCGTGGATGTCGCCCGTCGCGTGCGACAGGACGAGGTAGGAGCCGGTGGGCAGCGCGTCGCGGAGGGTGGCCACGATGCCGTCCGGGTCCTCCGCGTCGGAGAGGAAGTGCACGACGGCCACCAGCAGCAGCGCCACCGGCCGGCCGAAGTCGATGGCCTTGCGCACCTCGGGGTGGTCGAGGAGGGCGCGGGGATCGCGCAGGTCGGCCAGGACGACGGAGGTGAGGGCGGCGGTGGTGCTGCCGGTGCCGTCCATGAGGGCCGTCGCGTGGGCGCTGACGATCGGGTCGTTGTCGACGTAGACGACGCGGGTCCCGGGAGCGATGGCGTGCGCGATCTGGTGCACGTTGGGCTCGGTGGGCAGGCCCGTGCCCACGTCGAGGATCTGCCGGACACCGCCCTCCGCGACGACGTGCCGGACGGCGCGGTGCATGAAGCGGCGGTTGGCGCGGACGCCGTCCCGAACCTCCGGTGCCACCTTGATGAACTGCTCGGCGGCTGCCCGGTCGGCCTCGTAGTTGTCCTTCCCGCCGAGGAAGTAGTCGTACATCCGGGCCGGGTGGGGCTTGCTCGTGTCGATCGCCCATGGCTGGGCGTCACTGCCGCCGCTGTTGTCGCTGCCGTCGCTGCCGTCAAAACGGGGAGAGGTCATGATGCCCGGCTCCGTCCTGGACTCGTGTCGGGATCAGGGCCAGACCAGGCAGTACGGCTGATGCCCCGCCTCATGCAGACGATGGCTGAAATCCTGCCACTCGTGGAGGAGCTGGTAGACGTTGAAGGCGTCCCGGGGCCCGCCCCGGTCCGGCACGGTGGACCAGATGAAGGCGGCCGCGCCGACGGCCTCCTCGCCGATGCCGCGCAGGGGGTCCACGACGGTCATGGGGAGCTTGACCACGGCGTAGTCGGGGTGGAGGACGACCAGTTCGAGCGGGGGCACCTTGTGGAGGGGGACGCCTTCTATGCCGGTGAGGACCATCGCGGCCATCGTCTCCGGCTTGATCTTGGTGAACATGCCGTTCATGCCGAGCTCGTCGCCGCCGAGTTCCTCGGGGCGCATGGAGATCGGGACGCGGGCCGCCGTCGCTCCGTCCGGCGCGCCGAAGTATTTGTACGTCACCCCCACCCGGCCACCATTCCCGCTCCCAGCCCGCAGCCGGTCGACCGTGCGGTCGAGCCGCTCGGAGTCGCCACCCTGCGATCCTTGTGTCTGTCCGGCCCGGGTCTCGGCCGCTTCCTCCGCCTCGCGCCGGTGCTTTCCCCGCCGGGCACGCCGAGGACCGAGGTCATCGGTCCCCTCGCCCAGTCCGCCACCGCGATGCATATCTCCACCCGACTGCTTTTCTAAGGCGCGCGACCCCCGCCACGCAACCCGATCATCGTGACAGTGACCTCCCCCACGGCCGCACGCCGAAACGTGCGCTGAAACACCTGTCCGCAGGATCTTCGCGGCCTCTGAACACCCATGATTCATGTGAGCTGTCCGTACGCGGTCCCAGTTTCGCAGATGGCCGGGGAACCGCGCCCGGTTGTCGTACCGGGCATCGGTCCACCGGCCCCCGCGATGGCCGGGATCTTCCGTATGAGGAGCCGTACGTGGCGCCGGGATCGTCCGTTCACGGTCCCGTGCTCTTCCGGTCACGGCGGCGGATGCTTCCGGTCATGGTGCCGCACTCTTCCGCTCACGGTCGCCCGGAGCCGCTGGCCTACCCTGAGGAGGTCACTAGCCCCCCGGAGTCGGAGACGTCGCAGGTCATGACAGAACTGCCTTATCCCTACGAAGCCCCAGCCTCGCAGTCGCTGTTCGACCGTGCGGCGGCCGTCACACCCGGCGGCGTGAACTCTCCCGTGCGCGCCTTCCGCGCCGTGGGCGGTACGCCCCGGTTCATGGTGTCCGGTACCGGTCCGTACCTGACCGACGCTGACGGCCGTGAGTACGTGGACCTCGTCTGTTCCTGGGGGCCCATGATCCTTGGGCACTCCCACCCCGAGGTCATCGCCGCCGTCCAGGAGGCCGTCTCGCGCGGTACGTCCTTCGGTACGCCCGGTGAGGGTGAGGTCGCCCTCGCCGAGGAGATCGTCGCGCGCGTCGAGCCCGTCGAGCAGGTCCGGCTGGTCTCCAGCGGCACCGAGGCGACCATGTCCGCGATCCGGCTCGCCCGCGGCTTCACCCAGCGGGCGAAGGTGATCAAGTTCGCCGGCTGCTACCACGGGCATGTGGACTCGCTGCTCGCCGCGGCGGGCAGCGGCCTGGCCACGTTCGCCCTTCCCGACACCCCCGGCGTCACCGGAGCCCAGGCCGGCGACACCATCGTCCTTCCCTACAACGATCTCGAAGCCGTGCACGCCGCCTTCCACGCGCACCCCGGTGAGATCGCCTGTGTGATCACCGAGGCCTCGCCCGGCAACATGGGTGTGGTGCCTCCGGCGCCCGGGTTCAACCAGGGGCTCAAGGACGCCTGCGCCAAGAACGGCGCCCTCTTCATCTCCGACGAGGTCATGACGGGCTTCCGTACCAGCAAGGCCGGTTGGTACGGCATTGACGGTGTACGTCCGGATCTCATGACCTTCGGCAAGGTCATGGGCGGTGGCTTCCCCGCCGCCGCCTTCGGTGGCCGCAAGGACGTCATGGCCCATCTGGCTCCGGCGGGGCCGGTGTACCAGGCGGGCACGCTGTCGGGTAACCCCGTCGCCACCGCCGCCGGGCTCGCCCAGCTGCGGCTGCTCGACGACGCCGCGTACGCGAAGGTCGACGCGGTGTCGGAGCGGATCCGGACGCTGGTGACCGAGGCGCTCACCAAGGAGGGCGTGGCGCACCGGTTGCAGAACGCCTCCAACATGTTCTCGGTCTTCTTCACCGGGCGTCAGGTGCGCGACTACGAGGACGCGAAGGGGCAGGAGTCCTTCCGGTACACCGCGTTCTTCCACTCGATGCTGGCGCAGGGCGTGTATCTGCCGCCGTCCTCGTTCGAGTCGTGGTTCGTGTCGACGGCACACGACGAGCAGGCGGTTCAGCGGATCGCCGACGCCCTTCCGGCGGCGGCACGGGCAGCGGCGGAGGCCACGGCATGAGTGAGACCATCGACACCACCGACAACAGCGCCATCACCGTCGTCCATGTGATGCGGCACGGCGAGGTCGCCAACCCGGATGGGGTGCTGTACGGGCGGCTGCCCGGGTATCACCTGTCCGAGCTGGGGCGGCAGATGGCCGACCGGGTCGCCGAGCACCTCGCGTCGCGCGACGTCACGCATGTCGTCGCCTCGCCGCTGGAGCGGGCGCAGGAGACGGCCACCCCGATCGCCAAGGCGCACGGTCTCGACCTCGCGACGGACGGCCGGCTCATCGAGGCCGACAACGTCTTCCAGGGCAAGACCTTCGGGGTGGGCGACGGCGCGCTGCGGCGGCCGGAGAACTGGAAGCACCTCGTCAACCCGTTCAAGCCGTCGTGGGGCGAGCCGTACGTCGATCAGGTCGTACGGATGATGGGGGCGCTGGACGCGGCCAAGGACGCCGCCCGCGGGCATGAAGCGGTGCTGGTCAGCCATCAGCTGCCGATCTGGATCGTGCGGTCCTTCGTGGAGAAGCGGCGGCTGTGGCACGACCCGCGCAAGCGGCAGTGCACGCTGGCGTCCCTGACGACCTTCACCTACCGCGGCGACAAGATCGTTTCCGTGGGCTACACCGAGCCCGCCCGCGATCTCGTCCCGGCCCATCTCCTCGCGGGCGCCAAGCCGGTGAAGGGGAAGGACAAGGCGTTCGGGGCCTGAACAGGCCGCTTTCCGGACGGCGTAATGACCGGCGTAATGACCGGCGTACGCCCCGTCACAAAGCGTATGCAGTCATGCCATCCGAGCGTATCTTCGTAAAATCATATAAATCTGCGCGAGTTTGACGGAACCCCCGTCTTCATCGCGCCCTCTCATTGGGTACCAGCTGGGAGCCAGCTGAGAGGGCGCGATGAAATGGGGACCGCATGCGGGACATCAGCCGGAGGGGAATGATCGGCCTCGGGGCAGGTGCCGCGGCCACGCTGGGGCTTGCCGCGTGCGGTACCGCTCCGCTAGACGGTCCGAGCCGGGGCAGCGGTTCCCGCAGTGGCCGGCCCGGCGCCCCGAAGCACCCCGCGCGTCCCCTCGGTGACGGCTCCACCTCCTACACCGGCAAGCAGCCCCATCAGCCGAAGCGGCCCGAACCGCTGGAGCCCGGCGAGACCCCTCCGCAGTTCGTGATCTTCTCCTGGGACGGGGCCGGAGAGGTCGGGACCGGTCTCTTCGACCGCTTTCTCGAACTCGCCAATGACCACGAAGCCCACATGACGTTCTTTCTCTCCGGGCTCTATCTGCTGCCCGAGTCGAAAAAGCGCATGTACCTGCCGCCCAATAACCCCAAGGGCGCCTCGGACATCGGTTATCTCACCGACGAGCACATCAAGGCGACGCTGAAGGGCGTCCGCCAGGCCTGGCTCGACGGCCACGAGATCGGCACGCACTTCAACGGCCACTTCTGCTCCGGCTACGGCACGGTCGCCAACTGGACGCCCGCGCAATGGCGCAGTGAGATCGACCAGGCGAAATCCTTCGTGAAGGAGTGGCGCACCAACACGGGCTGGACCGACATGCCCGCGCTGCCCTTCGACTACGAGAAGGAACTCATCGGCGGCCGCACCCCGTGTCTGCTCGGCCAGAACAACCTGCTGCCCACCGCCAAGGAACTCGGCTGGCGCTACGACGCCTCCTCGCCCGGCGGCCGCCAGCGCTGGCCGCAGAAGAACCAGGGCGTGTGGGACCTGCCGCTCCAGGCGATGCCGTTCCCCGGGCACTCCTTCGAGGTGCTCTCGATGGACTACAACATCCTCGCCAACCAGTCGATCAACACGACCAGGGCGCCCTCGTACAACTACCCGGCCTGGCGCACCCAGGCGACCCAGTCCTATATCGCCGGGTTCAAGAGGGCGTACGAGACAAATCGCGCACCCTTCTTCATCGGCAACCACTTCGAGCAGTGGAACGGCGGCATCTACATGGACGCCGTCGAGGAAGCGTTCAAGCACATCGCGCGCGAGAAGGAGAAGGGTGCCGACGTACGCCTTGTCTCCTTCCGGCAGTTCGTGGACTGGCTGGATGTGCAGAAGCCCGAGGTGCTGACCAGGCTTCAGTCGATGGACGTGGGGCAGGAACCGGCCGGCGGCTGGAAGTCCTACCTGGGTGGACAGGCCGCCTGAGCCCCCGGTGGGCAGGCCGCCTGATATGCGGGTTTCCGCCCGCAAGGGGGGTGCGGAAGATCCCCGAAACGGGCATGCGAAACTTTTCACATGAGTGCCGCCTGCCGCGCCGACCAGCGCCCGAACCGCACCTCTCGTAGCCGCGCCGCCCTGCTCACCGCCGGGGCCGCCGTCGCGGCGCTCGTCCTGTCCGCGTGTGGTTCCGGGGGAACCTCCGGAGGCGCGGGCAACACCAACTTCATCGCCGGCAAGAACGGCATCGACACCGCCGCCAAGAGCGAGCGGGACGCCGTCCCCGACCTCTCCGGCAAGACCATCGACGGCAAGCAGCTCGATGTCGCCGACTACAAGGGCAAGGTCGTCGTCGTCAACGTCTGGGGCTCCTGGTGCGGGCCGTGCCGCGCCGAGGCCAAGAACCTCGAGAGGGTCTACCAGGACACCAAGGACCAGGGCGTGCAGTTCGTCGGGATCAACACCCGCGACACCAGCACCAGTCCGGCCCAGGCGTTCGAGAAGGAGTTCGGGGTCACCTACCCGAGCCTGTACGACCCGACGGGCAAGCTGATGCTCCGCTTCAAGAAGGGCACGCTGAACCCGCAGCTGATCCCCTCCACGCTCATCATCGACCGGAACGGCAAGGTCGCCGCCCGGACGCTGCAGGCGCTCAGCGAGGAGACCCTGCGCAAGATGCTCAACCCCGTCCTCGCGGAGAAGTGACCTGACGTGTCCCTTCTCGCCATGACCCTGGCCGAGTCCACCGGCAGGAACGAGACGGTCTACAGCGGCGCGCTGCTGATCGCCCTGCCGATCGCGATGCTCGGCGGACTCGTCTCCTTCTTCTCGCCGTGCGTGCTGCCGCTGGTACCCGGCTACCTCTCGTACGTCACCGGGGTCAGCGGCACCGATCTGGCCGAGGCCAGACGGGGGCGGATGGCGGCGGGCGCCAGCCTGTTCGTGCTCGGCTTCACCGTCGTGTTCGTCTCCGGCGGGGCGCTCTTCGGGTACTTCGGCTCGACCCTGCACGAGCACCAGGAGAGCCTGTCCAAGGTGCTCGGCGGGCTCATGATCCTCATGGGCGTCTTCTTCATGGGGCTGATGCCCTGGCTCACCCAGCGCGAATTCCGCTTCCACAAGCGGCCGGTGGCCGGACTCGCGGGCGCTCCGATACTCGGCGCGCTCTTCGGGATCGGCTGGACCCCCTGCATCGGCCCGACCCTCGCCTCCGTGCAGGGTCTCGCGATGACCCAGGCGGGCGCCGGGCGAGGGGCCATACTGACCGTCGCGTACTGCCTCGGTCTCGGCATCCCCTTCGTCCTCGCCGCGGTCGCCTTCCGCAAGGCGCTCGGCGCCTTCGGCTGGGTCAAGCGCCACTACACGTGGGTGATGCGGATCGGCGGCGGCATGATGATCGCGACCGGCCTGCTGCTGCTGACCGGTGCGTGGGACAGCATCGTGCAGGAGATGCAGACCTGGTCCGACGGCTTCACGGTAGGGATCTGATCCATGAGCACGACTGACACCGGCCGGACGACGGACGGCGCCGACGAGACGGCGGACGACGCCGGCCGGGCGACGGAACCGGCGGCGGCCCCCAAGCGGCACGTCGGCGTGAGCGCCGACGGCGAACTCGGCGAAGCCGGTTCGCAGCTCTCCACCGCGCCGGTGGACACCGCGATGCCCGGATCCTTCGGCGGTGTCCGGGCCCCCGGTGCCAAGGGATGGATCGCCTGGACCGGGCGTGAGGTCATCGGCTGGGCCCGCTGGTTCTGGCGGCAGCTCACCTCCATGCGGGTCGCGCTGATCCTGCTCTTCCTGCTGTCGCTCGGCGCGATCCCCGGCTCGCTGATCCCGCAGTCCGGGACCGACGCCCAGAAGGTGGCGGACTTCAAGGACGCGCACAGCCTGCTGGGGCCGGTCTACGACAAGCTCGGGCTGTTCCACGTCTACAGCTCGGTGTGGTTCTCGGCGATCTACATCCTTCTCTTCGTCTCGCTCATCGGCTGCATCGTGCCCCGCACCTGGCAGTTCGTGGGGCAGCTGCGCGGCCGTCCGCCGGGCGCCCCGAAGCGGCTGACCCGGCTGCCCGCGTACGCGACCTGGCGCACCGACGCCGCGCCCGAGCAGGTCCGTGAGGCCGCCCTCAAGGTGCTCAAGCAGCGCCGCTTCCGGGCGCATGTCGCCGGGGACGCCGTCGCCGCCGAGAAGGGCTACCTGCGCGAGACCGGCAACCTGCTCTTCCACATCGCGCTGATCGTGATGCTCGTCGCCTTCGCCTGGGGCCAGCTCTTCAAGTCCGAGGGCAACAAGCTGATCGTCGAGGGCGGCGGCTTCTCCAATACGCTGTCGCAGTACGACGACTTCAAGTCGGGCAACCTCTTCAGCAACGACGACCTCACGCCGTTCAGCTTCCACCTCAAGAAGTTCACCGCCACGTACGAGCGGACCGGCCCCAACAAGGGCACCCCGCGCACCTTCCAGGCCGACATCACCTACAGCGTGGGCGCCTACGGCAAGGGCAAGAAGACCACCGTCAAGGTCAACGAGCCGCTCAAGATCGGCGACTCGAAGGTCTACCTCGTCAGCCACGGCTACGCGCCCGTCGTCACCGTCCGCGACGGCAAGGGCAACGTCGTCTTCCATGAGGCCGTGCCCATGCTGCCGCTCGACGCGAACGTCACCTCGCAGGGCGCGATCAAGGTCATGGACGGCTACAAGAACGGGCAGGGGCGCAGCGAACAGCTCGGCTTCTCCGCCTTCTTCGTGCCGACCTTCGCGGGTGCGGGCAAGGGCACGATGTTCTCCCAGTTCCCCGCGCTCGACTTCCCCGTGCTCGCGCTGTCCGGCTTCCACGGCAGCCTGGGGGTCAACTCGGGCATTCCGCAGAACGTGTACCAACTCGACACCTCCAACATGAAGCAGTTCAAGGACTCGAAGGGCGACATCCTCAAGAAGAGGCTGCTGCCCGGCGAGACCATGAAGCTGCCGAACGGCGCCGGCTCGATCACCTTCGAGAAGGACATCAAGGAGTGGGCCGGCTTCCAGATCACCCAGCAGCCCGGCAGTGACTGGGCGCTGGCCGGGGCCTTCACCGCGATCTTCGGTCTCGCCGGGTCGCTCTTCATCCAGCGCCGCCGCGTCTGGGTGCGGGCCACCACCGGCGCCGACGGTGTCACCGTCGTCGAGATGGCGGGCCTGGGCCGCAGCGAGTCGGCGAAGCTGCCCGAGGAACTCGGCGACCTGGCCGCGCTGGTGCACGAGCAGGCGCCGACCAAGTCCGACGAAGCCGAAGCCGCAGACGGCGCAACAGCCGCAGACGTAGACGCAACAGACGAAGACGAACCGCACCCCGACGCCGAACCCCCCGTACCTGCCGAAGGGGCTGAGAAGTGACTCTCGCCACCGCAACCGAACTGGCCACGGCCACCAACGAACACCTCGCCAATATCAGCAACACGCTGATCTACTCCGCGATGGCCGTCTACATGCTGGCGTTCTTCGCGTACATCGCCGAGTGGCTCTTCGGCAGCCGCAGCAAGGTCGCCCGCACGGCCAACGCGCTCACCGCGCAGAACGACAAGAGCGCGAAGGCCAAGGCGGCTCCCGCTGTCACGGTGAAGAAGGCGGGCGGCACCACCGTCCTGGAGCGGCCGCAGGTCGTCACCCGGTCCGCGGTCGGCGCCCGTGACGTGCCCGACGGGCCCGGTGCGCACGGCGGGGACGAGCAGGGCGACCTCTACGGCCGTATCGCCGTGTCCCTCACCGTGCTCGCGTGGGCCGTCGAGGCGGCGGGTGTGGTGGCCCGCGCCACGTCGGTGCGGCGTGCCCCGTGGGGCAATATGTACGAGTTCAACATCACCTTCTCCACCGTCGCCGTCGCCGTGTACATCGTGCTGCTCGCGCTGAAGAAGAACGTCCGCTGGATCGGCCTCCCCCTGGTCACCACGGTCCTCCTCGATCTCGGTCTCGCCGTCACTGTCTTGTACACCGCGAGCGACCAATTGGTTCCCGCGCTCCACTCGTACTGGCTGTACATCCACGTCTCGACGGCGATCATCTGCGGCGCGGTCTTCTACGTGGGCGCGGTCGGCACCCTGATGTACCTGTTCAAGGACTCGTACGAGAACAAGCTCGTGAACGGTGGCCAGCCCGGCCGCTTCGCGACCTCCGTCATGGAGCGGCTGCCCTCGGCGGCCTCGCTCGACAAGTTCTCGTACCGGGTGAACGCCGCCGTCTTCCCGCTGTGGACCTTCACGATCATCGCGGGCGCGATCTGGGCGGGCGACGCCTGGGGCCGCTACTGGGGCTGGGACCCCAAGGAGACCTGGGCGTTCATCACGTGGGTCGCCTACGCCTGCTATCTGCACGCCCGCGCGACGGCCGGCTGGAAGGGACGCAAGGCGGCCTACATCGCGCTGATCGCCTTTGCCTGCTTCCTCTTCAACTACTACGGGGTCAACATCTTCGTGAGCGGCAAGCACTCGTACGCGGGTGTCTAGCCGGTAAGTCCTTCTCGGCCGAGGCCGGTTCCTGTGACGTGGGTCATGGGAACCGGCCTTCGTCGTACGGCGCCACGCGGCTGCGGCCCGCCATCGCCGTGGCCGCGGTCGCCGCCGTGGCCGCGACGGTCGTCCAGTTCGTCTACATCGAGAGCAAGGTCGGCTACTCCACGCAGGAGGAGGGCAAGCCGGCCCGGCTCGACCCGATCCACCAGCGGGAGATCTGGCTGTCGGTGGACGGCACGCGCTGGGGTCTGCTGGAAGAGGACCGCGACAGACTCGGCCACGTCAAGCTGGAGCCCAGCACCCCCGGCGTCCCCAGCAACACCGACTACCGCAACCTCCAGACCCTGCCGACCGACCCCGACAGGATGCTGGAGTGGCTGCACAAGAACAGCCACGGCGGCAAGAGCGAGGACCAGAACACCTTCGTGCTCGTCGGCGACCTGGTGGGCGAGTCGCTGCTGCCGCCGGACGTCGCCGCGGCCCTGTTCCGGGCGGCGGCGAAGATCCCCGGGGTCGTCGTGGTCCCGGACTCCGTGGACGCGGCGGGCCGGCACGGCGTGGCCGTCGCGCGGGTGGACAGCGGGGAGCGCGAGGAGCTGATCTTCGACAAGAAGACGAAGGAATACCTCGGCGAGCGTATGTCGCCGTCGAGGACCGGCCCGCCGGCTTCAAGAAGGGACAGACCACCGGATCCAGCGCCGTCCTGAAGCGGGAGATCGTCGACAAGGCGGGGCAGCGGCCCTGAGCGGTCCGCTCCCTCACTTGTAAAGGAGCAGGTCAGCGGCCTTATCGGGTGCGGAACGCCCCGCCACGCGCCACGCTGGTGTCATGACCCGACCCATCGATCGACCACCCATCGAAGAGGGCGCCACCGAGACCCGGGGGGACGCGCGGGTCCTGCACTACCTGCTGCGCTTTCCCCAGCCTGTGGAGAAGGTCTGGAAGGCGCTGGCCACCCCCGAAGGCCTGCGGGGGTGGCTGGCCACCGCCGAGGTCTTCGAGCCGCGGCTCGGCGGGGCCGTCACCCTGCACGGGCTGGGCAGCGGGCGGATCACCGCCTGGGACGTGGAGCGCGTCGCCGAGTACACCGTGGAGGAGCGCGGTCGGGTCCGGTTCCATCTGGAGCGCGGGGCGCCGGACGGCACCGGGACCACGGTCCGCTTCACGCACGAGCTGGAGGAGGAGCGGGAGCCGCCGTGGCGGGCCCGGTTCGAGCGGCTCCTGGCCGCACTCGGAGGCTAGGACGGCGGCGGCTCCCGTAAGAAACGGCTAGGACGGCGGCAGGCACTCCTGCGCCGGAGGCTTCCCCTCCGGCCAGGCGATCTTCACGAAACGGGAGTGGCTGTCGGGGGTCAGTTCCACGATCGGTACGGCCTTGTCGTACGGATTGCCGTGGGCGTCGAGGCAGATCCACCCGCTCGCCCCGTTGACCCGCAGCTGCTTGCCCTTGACCTGCGGCCACTGGAGGCCGACGTCCGCGAGGGCCGGGATCTTCCCGGTGGGCGACGCCCCGCGGATGCCGTGTACGGCGAGCCGCATCGCGTCGTACGCGATGATCAGCTGGCCGTCGTCCAGGGCGACCTTGCCGACCGGGCCGACCGGTTCCCGCCCGGCGCTGTCGAGCAGCTGCTGGAGCACCTTGGCGTCGGCCATGCTGCCGCCGGTCCTCGCGGTGTCCTTCAGCCAGGCGTCCGGGTGGGCGAGGGCGGTGTACCGCACGGTCAGCCGCGGGTCCTTGAGGGCGGCCGGGTCGAGGTCCTTGTCCCCGGCGAGGTACGAGCCCTCGTCGCCGGTGAGCACGGTGAAGCGGCGGTCGGAGCAGCCGCGGGCGCCCAACGCGTTGATGAACTGGCGCAGTTGGGTGTGGCGGCCCGCGAAGAGGATGGTGTCCGTGCTCTTCGGCGTGTTGCACAGGATGTTGGCGATCTGCGCGAAGACGTTGGCGGTGCTGCCCTCCTTGCTGCGGTCGGCGGGCGGCGTGAACGGCTGGGCTTCGTAGCGCGCGCCCTTGAGCATCTTCTCGAACGACTTCTGGAGCGTGCGCGTGTACGGGTCGCCCGTGCGGTCGTACACCAGGAACGCGTTGGCGGCCGAGACCTGGGCGAAGGAGGCGAGGGCGCGCGCCTCGTCGGTGTTGGTGGGGGAGACGCGGGCGAGCCCGGGGAAGGGGTCCTTGCCGTTCTGTCCGTTGGCGAGGTTGTCGGCGGTGATCGAACTCCCTATCACCGGGATGCCGAGGCGGGTCAGCTCCTGCACGGCCTTCTTGTTGTTCTCGGTGCTCAGGCCCACCCCGGTCACCGCGCGCAGCCGGTCGCGCCCCTTCGTCATGCCTTCCAGCTGGTCGACCGTGTGCTGCCAATACGCGCCGGTGGAACCGGGGTTGGCGAGCACCAGCCGGATCTTCGGCTTCAGCCCGGTGGTGACATGGTTGGCCTGGTACTGGGCCAGATAGGCGCCCTGGAGCTCGTGCAGCACATCGCCCAGGTTGTCGGCGTCGGTCGCGGTGAAGGGTTCGAGCAGGGCGACGGTGACGTAACTGCCGGGCTTGAGGCGGTGGTTCTCGCGGTTGATCGCCTGGACGGTCTCGGCGAACTGGGGCCGTGCGAAGGCGTACGTCGTCGACGAGACGCCCACGCATTCGTCACTGCCCTTCGGCTGGACGACCCCGGGGGCGCAGGACCGGTCCTCCTTCGTGGCCGTCATGCCGCCCCATACGCCGAGGGCCGCGAGGGCGGCCGCGAGTGTCAGCGCGACATACCTGCGGAAACGAATCTCCCAGACGTCCTCGCGCAGCCAGGTCCACACACGTGCCATCACCGGCCCCCGTCCCCGTTCTCGTCGTCGTCGCCCGGGATGCGGAAGGGGTGGCCGGCCAGGGCGTCCGACGGCCAGTCCCGCGAGGCCCGCCACAGCAGGGCGTTGCCCGCGGGCCGCAGATTCGACAGCTGCTCCAGCTCGAACCGCAGCCGCTCGGTCACCTTCGGGTCCGGCAGCACCAGCGGATCGGTCAGCTGCCACACGGCGTGCAGCAGCCGTCGTACGCGCAAGTGCAGTACGGCGTCCACGCTGTCCGGCGGCTGCTGGGCCGCGTCCGTGTGCCCGAGCGCGACGGAGGCCCGGTGGTCGTGGCCGTCGAAGTCCCGGCCGTCCGGGTCGTGTGCGTGGTAGTAGGGCGCGGACGCGATGAAGACCAGGGACGACAGCCAAGTCCGGGTGTCGGTGCGCGGGAAGGTGTCGCGCAGGTGCGCCACCGCGAAGTCCGCCTTGCCCAGGGCGAGTTCGTGGTGCAGCCGGTAGCGGGCGTTGCCGTGCGGGTCCTCGTCGTCGTAGTGGTCGATGAGGGTGCGGTGCACGGCCCGCCACCGCTCGTGGTTCCGGTCGCCGTGGTGCAGCCGCAGCAGGAGCAGGGCGCGCAGGAACGGGTCGCCGACGAACTGCCCGGCCGACGTCGGCCAGCCCTCCGCCGAGAGCCGCTCCTCCAGGTCGAGGACGCCCGACGCGCCGAAGTCGTCGGGCAGTTGGGCTTCTGCCAGCGTGCACGCCGACTCGCGGTCGTGGGCCGCGGCGAGCACGGTCAGCTCGTCCAGGCGGCCGCCCGGCACGAGCCGGTCGAGGAGTTCCTGATAGGTCGGGCGGCCGTCGTGGTCCTCGTGCACGGCGACGTCCGCGGTGAGCAACGCGCCCAGCGACGCGGCCCCTTGGGGCAGGTTCTGCCGGGCCGACTCGGCGAGCAGGGTGATGCCGAGCGGGCTGCCGCCAGTCAACCGGTGGGTGGCGTGCGGGAGTTGTGGCGGCACGACCGTTCCGCCGGAGGTGGCGCCCAGCCGGTCGGAGGCGGTGTCCACGATGTGCAGCGTGTCGTCGGGCGTCAGCGGCGGCAGCGACACGAGCAGCGCCCGCGAGGAGGGCGAGGTGCCCGGCGTCCAGCCGGACTCCCGGGCGGTCTCGGGGAGCGTACGGCGACCGGCGTTGCGCAGCGCCGGGTGGGTGTACCCGCGGAGCGCCGTGAGGAACACGACCTGATCGGCGATGCCGTCGGCGCGGTCGCGCAGCACCGGCTCCAGGAGCCCGAGACCCGCGGGCTCCTGGACGTTGTCGATCAGCACGAGGGGGCGCCCCCGGCGGTGCGAGCGCTGCATGACCCCCGCGTACGCGTCGTCGAGGTCGGCCAGCAGGGCTCGTACGAGATAGCGCTCGGCGTGTCTTCGCGAGTCGCCGCCGGCCCTGAAGTGCCGGGACAGGAGGATCAGCGCGAGCTTGGGGCTGCCGCCCGCGTTCGGATAGTCGCGGTACCAGGCGGCGGCCCTGCGTAGCCGGCGGGGGGCGGGGCCGATCCCCTCGGCGAACGCCTCCAGGGTGGCCTCGATGATCGGCGCGATCACCGGACCTGTACCGCTCAGCGAGGCGATGACCTTGGAGATCACCTTGCTCACCCAGCGGCCCGCGAACCCCGACAGCCGGCCGCCGCCCGTCTCGTTCAGCAGCAGGATCCGCTCGGCCTCCTGCCGGATGCGCGGCACGTCACGGTCGCTCCAGCCGCCCGCCGCGACCGCGAGCAGCCCCGCCGCCAGCCGGGGAAAACCGATCCGCCCGGCGCCCGTCACCGGCTCGGCCAGCTGCTCCGCGACCGTGGTCAGCGCCTGCCCCACCGGCGACCACGACTCCACCGGGCGCTCGGCCGGAGGAGCACCGAACTGCCGCTCCTCACCGTCGATCAGCGCGACCGGGGTGTGCCCGCGATAGGCGTCGCGCAGCTCACCCAGCACGGCACTCTTCCCGAGCCCCCGACCGCCCGCGAACACCACGAACGGCAGCTCGTCAGGGTGTTCGTACGGCGTCGCCCGAAGCTGATACGGCCGCAGACCGACCAGCCGTGACGCGAGCCCCGGCGGATCGGTGTCGAACAGCGCCCCCCGGCCGTGCAGCCCTCTGTGCACCGCATCTCCCCCTGTTGCGGTCCGAGTCCCGCCTGCTGCTGATCCCGCTGCTGATCCTGCTGCTGTTCCTGTCGTCATGGCTGCTTTGAGGTGTAGCAACAACAGTTTAAAAAGGGGGAGTTGGTTCGGGATAGGGCGCCTGGTGTCCGTTGGGTTACGAAAGTGTCGGGGCCGTGGACCTGCTTTGAGCGAGAAGGACCTCTGCCGTATCTTCTGCCGCGCCTCATCTTCTGTCGCGCCTCGTGACTTCTGCCAAAGCGCGCGCCACAGGGCTACCTTGATCGATGGTGGCCGGGGCCGGGAGGCGCGGGGGAGCGGGGGAGCGGCATGGAGGCACTCGGGGTCGGTGACCCGCCATACATCGGGCCGTACCGGCTGATCGGGCGGCTCGGCGCGGGAGGCATGGGGCAGGTCTATCTCGCCCGGTCGGCGGGCGGGCGTACCGTCGCCGTGAAGGTGGTCCAGGCCGGGTACGCCCAACAGCCGGAGTTCCGGCGGCGGTTCGCGTACGAGGTCGAGGCGGCACGCAAGGTCGGCGGCACCTGGACGGCGCCCGTGATCGACGCCGACACCGAGGCCGGGACACCGTGGGTGGCCACGAGGTACGTCGTGGGGCCCGATCTGCACACGGTGGTCGCGGGGCCCCACGGGCCGCTGCCCGAGGACTCGGTGCGGGTGCTCGCGAACGGCCTCGCCCACGCGCTGCGGGACATCCACGCGGCGGGCCTGATCCATCGTGACCTCAAGCCCTCCAACGTCCTTGTCACCGTCGACGGGCCCCGCGTCATCGACTTCGGCATCGCACGAGCCCTGGACACCGTGGTGGAGGGGATCAGGACGCGCACGGGCGCGGTGATCGGCTCGCCGGGGTTCATGTCGCCGGAGCAGGTGCGCGCACAGCGGCTGACACCCGCGTCCGACGTGTTCTGCCTGGGATCGGTGCTCGCGTACGCCGTCTCGGGGCGGACTCCGTTCGGCCAGCCCGACAGCGAGCTGCACGTCCTGATGTTCCGGGTGGCCGAGGAAGAGCCCGACCTCACCGGAGTCCCTTCCGGCCTACGGGAGTTGGTGAGCGACTGCCTGGCCAAGGACCCGTCCCGGCGCCCCGCTGTCGACGAGGTACTGCGGCGTACGCGGGCGGGGACGAGTCCGTGGCTGCCCGGGGAACTGCTCGCCGATCTGGGGAGGAGGGCGGCGCAGTTGCTCGACACGGAGGGCGGGCATGAGCCGTCGGCGGCACCTGCCGCGCCATCGACTCCGGCCTCGCATCCGGCTCCGGCCTCGCCTCCGGCTGTGGCGGCGCCATCATCACCCACACCGGTTCCGGCCCAGCCGCCGAAGGCCCCGCCGCTCGCGGACCAGCCCGCGGCTGCGCTGCTGCCCACGGCCACCGCGACGGTCTCGCCGTCCTCCGGCACCCCGGCGGCGCCGCCCCGGCCGAAGCGGCGTCGCGGCCGCACGCTCAGCGTGGCGCTGGGCGGTGCGGCCGTCGTGGCGGCGCTCGGAGTCACACTCGCGATGAATCTGCCGGGTGGCGGGGACACTCCGACCTTCGACGGTGTGTGGGAGACCAAGACCGTCAGCGGTACGGAAGACGCATACCGGCGTATCGAGCTGACCGGCGTGGACGCGGCGCACGGCGCGCATACGGCAACGTTCACGTTCCGTGAGCCGGGCAAGCACTGCTGGGGCACGGCGACGGTCGAGTCCCGCGGCGACGACAAAGTCGTACTCACCGCCACTACGGTCAATTACGACCCGGCCGGCATGATCTCCGATCCCATGTGCGCCGGGTCGGGCACCCAGTACACGTTGGAGAAGATGGACGGCGGCCTGCGCTGGACGGCCTACGGCTACACCGCGGATCTGGAGCGAAGGGCGGCTCAGCCGACTGGCTCGGCCGGCTAGTTCAGCCGACCGTGATCGAGTCCAGCTTCTCGCGCAGATAGACGTGGGAGTCGACGGGGCCGTACTCGACCCGGCCCACCGGCGCGGGCACGGACTCCACGACCGTCCCCGGTGTGCACTCGCCGAAGTAGACCAGCGACATCAGCTCCTCGGCGGGCGCGTCGGCGGGCGGCGGCAGGACGCGGTGGCGGCCGGAGCGCCACCTGTCTCCCGTCCAACGGGCCATCAGGTCACCGATGTTGATGGTGAAGGCGTCCGGGTCGAAGGGCGCGTCCTCCCAGCCACCCTCGTCCGTGTAGACCTGGAGGCCGCCCTTGCCGGCCTGGCGGTCGAGGATCGTGACGGTGCCGAAGTCGGTGTGCGGGCCGATGCGGAACTGGCCGGGCTGGGGGTTCCCGATGACCTCCGTGCCCGGGTACCAGTTGATGTTGAAGCCGTACGTCGGGTGGTCCATGTGCTTGGTGAAGAAGTCGGGGTCCAGGCCGAGGGCCTCGCCGAGGAGGGCGAGGAGGTGGTTCTCCAGTTCGCCCATGCGCGTCAGGTACTCCTCGCACAGCTTCTGGAGTTCCGGGGTCTCCGCGGGCCACACGTTCGGCGCGTACCACTCCGCGTTGGTCTCCGGGTCCTCGAACGGCTCGTGCGTCGCGAAGGTCAGCGACTCCTTGAGGTCCGGCGGGGTCTCCGTACCCTCCGAGTACCCGTTCGCCTCGGCGCCCGGGCCGAGCCAGCCACGGCCGCCGACCTGGGCGGCGTACGGCTGCTTCGTCCCGGTGGGGAGGGTGAAGAAGGCGCGGGCGGCCTCGCGGATGCGGGTGCGGAGGGTGGGGTCCACGCCGTGTCCGGTCACCAGGAGGAAGCCGGCGGTCTGGAGGGCTTCGTCGACCGTGCGGGCGGTGTCCGCGCGGGACTCCGGGTCCCCCGAGAGCCAGGGGCCC
Source organism: Streptomyces sp. NBC_00775 (assembly GCF_036347135.1). Taxonomy (NCBI): domain Bacteria; kingdom Bacillati; phylum Actinomycetota; class Actinomycetes; order Kitasatosporales; family Streptomycetaceae; genus Streptomyces; species Streptomyces sp. NBC_00775. The sequence goes on along the minus strand of NZ_CP108938.1, from coordinate 4,502,566 downwards.
AGGTCGATGGTCGGGATGCGCGGGGCGCGGGGGGTACGGGCGTCACTCACCGATGTCCTCGTTCCACAGTGCCGGGTTGTTCTTGATGAAGTCGCGCATCAGGGAGGTGCACTCGGGGTCGTCCAGCACCACGATGTCCACGCCGTGCTCCGCCAGCCAGTCGTGGCCGCCGTGGAAGGTCTCGGCCTCGCCGATCACCACCCGGGAGATCCCGAACTGGCGGACCAGACCGCTGCAGTACCAGCACGGCGAGAGGGTCGTCACCATCGTCGTACCGCGATACGTCCGTTGCCGTCCGGCGTTGCGGAAGGCCGCCGTCTCCGCGTGCATCGAGGGGTCGTCGTCCTGGACGCGGCGGTTGTGGCCGCTGCCGAGGAGGGTGCCGTCCGCGCCGTACAGCGCGGCCCCGATGGGGATGCCGCCCTCGGCGAGCCCGGCGCGGGCCTCCGCGACGGCGGTGGCGAGCCATGCGCGTGCCTGTGCCTGATCGACTGGTTGATCGATGCGCTCCATGACTCCACTCTGCTGTGGCCGAAACACGAGGGCAACGTGCGGAAAGTACTCTCCGGGCAACCCGCACCCGGACGGACTGTCAGCGCCCTTGGAGGTTCCCGTGCCCGCACTCACCCTCCGAGACATCCTGGCCCTCGACCCCGTCCGCGGCACCGAGCCCGAACTCCTCGCGGGCGAGGGCGCCCTGGACCGGCCCGTCCGGTGGGTGCACTCCAGCGAGGTGTACGAGGGCGCGAACTTCCTCGACGGCGGCGAACTGCTCCTCACCAACGGCTTCGGGCTCACCGACGCCGATGAGGGGACGCGGCGACAGTACGTCCGCGAGCTGGCCGCGCGCGGTGCGGCGGGGCTGGCCGTGGAGGTCGGGCGCTCGCTGGTGCGGATGCCCGAGGAAGTGATCGACGAGGCCCGGCGGCTGGGGCTGCCCCTGCTGGCCCTGCACCGTGTGGTCCCCTTCGTCCGCATCACCGAGGCGGCGAACCGGGCGATCGTGGCGCGCGGCCTGTCGGGGCGTTCGGCCGGGCGCCTCTGGGGCGGCGACCACACCGCCGCCCTGCTGGCCGACCTCGCCGACGGGCAGCCGCTCAACCAGCCCGAGGTGGAGGCGCGGGCGGCGCTCGCCGGGTTCCATCCGGGGTCGGCGGCGCGGCTGGTCGGGGTGTCGGCGCACGGGGCGCGGGCGGATCTGGGAGTGGTCGACCGTGCCGCGCGGTCCCTGGGCGGGGTCGCGGTGCTGCGGGCGGCGTTCCCGGGGGACGTACTGGCGCTGGTGGCGATGTCCGGGGACGCCGGGGCGGGTGCGCGGGATGTCGTACGGGCTGTGCAGGAGGCCTTCCGGGCGGTCGCCGAGGCCGGAGTGACCGTGGCGGTCGGGCACGCGGTCGTCGCGGGCGGCGGCTGGCTGCGCTGGAGCGAGACGCTGCGGGCGGCGCGTACGACGCTGGAGCTGGCCCTCACCGTGCCGTCGGCCGAACCCGGTGTGTCCGGGGGCCCGGTCGTGACCTCCTCGCGTGCGTTCACCCTTGAACGCGAGCTCACCCGCGGTGGCGTGGACGCCAACCGCGACCGCCTCGCCCGTCTCGTCCAGCACACCCTGGGCCCCCTGCTGGCCTGGGAGGCGGCCCACCCCAGCGACCTCGTCCGCACCCTGGAGGTCCACCTCCGCCACGGCTGCTCACCCACCCGCACGGCCGCGCTCCTGCACATCGGCCGCCAGTCCCTCTACCAGCGCCTCGAACGCATCGAGACCCTGCTGGGCCTGGAGATCGACGACCCCGACCTGCTGGGGGAGTTGCTCGCGGCGGCTTGTGCGCATCGGGTGGTGCGGGGGATGGGAGAGGCTTCGGTACGGCGGCTTCGCACGGTGGCCTGAGACCGGGAGGTCTGGGACACTCCGGACAGCGGCATCCGAGGGGCACGACACGGTGGCCCGGGAGGCGGGGGGAGTCGCGATGAAACCGCGCTATGCGTTCCTGATCGCCGGGGGAGCGGTCCCCCTTTTCCTGGGGACGTTCATCCGGCGCCTTCCACAGGCCAACGCCGTCGTTGTCGAGCGCTTCGGTCGCTACACGCGGACGCTCAACGCCGGCCTCAACATCGTGGTGCCGTTCGCCGACGTCATGCGGAATCGGATCGACATCCGCGAGCAGGTCGTGCCGTTCCCTCCGCAGGAAGTCCTCACCGCGGACGCCCTGGTCGTCAAGGTCGACACCGTCATCTACTTCCAGGTGACTGACGCCCGGGCCGCCACCTACGAAGTCACCAGCTACCTGCGGGCCATCGAGCAGCTCACGGTGACCTCCTTGCGCGACATCTGCGGCTACCTGGACCTGGAACGCATCCTGAGCTCCCGCGAGGAGATCAGCGCGGCCCTGCGCGGCATCCTTGACGAAGCCACCGGCAAGTGGGGCATCCGGGTCAACCGCATCGTGGTCAACGAGATCGACCTGCCCGCCGCCGCCCGTGAGGCGATGGAGCGGGGGGCGCACGCCAGGAGCGACGGACGCGTCGTCCGCCTGGGGGCCGAAGACGAAGCCGGCGAGCGGTAAGGGCAGTACTGGGCAGGGCGGCTTGTGGCTCCGCGCTCACGGTGCCGCCTCCGCCTCCGTCTCCGCCTCTGCATCCGCCTCCGGCTTCCGGGCGAGGATGAACGCCTGCGGCGTGTTCTCCCGCGCGTCGGCCTCACGTACGAGCCGGGCGACCTCGACGAGCCCGGCGGCGCGCAGCAGTTCGGCGATGCGCTCGGGCGGGAACCGGTAGACGTGGAGGTCCACGTCATGGCCGTAGGCGTGCTCCAGGCGGACCCGCTCGTCGCCCACCTTGAAGGCGATGAGCAGGTGGCCGCCCGGCGTCAGTACGCGGTTGAACTCGCGGAAGAACAGCGGAAGTTCGTTCAGCGGCGTGTGCACCGTGGAGTACCAGGCGAGGGCCCCGGCGAGCGAGCCGTCCGTGATGTCGAGGCCGGTCATCGAGCCGACCTCGAACCGCAGTTGCGCGTGAGTGTGCCGGGCCACCGCCACCATCTCGGGCGACAGATCGATCCCGTACGCATCCAGCCCGAGCCCCTCCAGATGCACGGTCACCCGCCCCGGCCCGCACCCCAGGTCCGCGACCTCTCCGCCCCCACCGGCCCGCACCTTGTCCGCGAAGGCGGCCAGCATGGCCCGGTCGAACGGCTTGTTCTCCAACTCGTCCTTGAGGAGCGCGGCGTAGTCGACGGCGACGGTGTCGTACGAGGCCCGGATGGCGTGGAGGTGAGAGGTCGGGTGAGAGGTCATGGCCGTGAACCTAGCGCGGGGGTCCGACAATCGGCCGTGTCACCGGAGTTGCTCGTTCGAGTGGTTGCCCGAGTGAAGGTGCGGGTGGGTGGGAACCGAGTGGGCAGTGCCCGTACGCGGGCCCTCAGCCGCCCACCCGCAGCAGCAGCTTGCCCGTGCTGCTGCGGGTCCCCATCAGGCGGTGGGCCTCGCTCGCCTCCGCAAGCCCGAACTCCGCGGTCACCGGCAGGGAGACGACCCCCTCGACCACGGTCCGGAACGCCTTCTCGGCGATCGCGCGCAGCTCGCCCGGTGCCGTCTGGGCCAGCCCGAGGATGGAGAACCCGGCGACCGACAGTCCCGTCGGATAGAGCTCGGGCTGTCCCACCTTCCACGGCTCGGCCGAGCTGGCGTTGCCGAAGGAGACCAGGCGGCCGAAGGGGGCGAGGGAGGCGAGGCTGCCGCGGAATGTCTCGCCGCCGACCGGGTCCAGGGCCAGCTCGATGCCCCGGCCGTTCGTCGCGGCTCGTACTTCCTCCGTGAAGGAGCCGACGAAGACCTCGTCGTAGCCGTGGTCGAGGGCGTACTTGGCCTTCGGCTCGGCCGACACGACGCCGTACACCGCGCCGGCCCCCGCCGCCTTCGCCAGCTGCCCGGCCACCGTGCCGATTCCGCCCGCCGCGCCCTGCACGAGCACCGTCTCGCCGGGTTGCAGCCGGCCCACCGTGTGGACGAGGGCGTACGCCGTCGGAAGCACCGTCGGCAGGGTCGCGCCCGTGCGCAGGTCCACGCCCTCCGGCAGCGGGAAGACGGTCACCGCGTCGGCCACCGTCACCTCGGCGTACGCGCCGCCCTCCGTCAGGGCGGTGACCTCCTGGCCGACCGCCAGCCCTTCGACGCCCGCTCCGACGGCCCGGATCCGGCCCGAGACCTCAAGTCCCGGACGGAACGGGAGACTTGGTACGCGATAGCCCTCCGAGCGCGCCTTCAGGTCCGCGAAGTTCACGCCGACGTAGGCCACGTCGATGCTCACCTGCCCCGGGCCGGGCTCGGGGACCTCCGCCTCCACGACCTTGAGGACCTCGGGACCGCCGTACTCCAGGAACTCCACCGCGCGCATGGCACACCCCTACCGAGTGCTCGACTGTTCAACGGAAAGCGAACACTCGGGAGTGTATGGTTTTCATCGAACACTCGGCAAGCGGACGCGGCGGACGCGGCGGACGCGGCGGATGTAGTGGATGTAAGGGACCCAGGGAGGCGGGCATGGTGGAGCGCACCAGTCATCGGGCGGCGCCCGAGCACACCCACCCCGACGACGTCCCCGTGCTGACCGCGCTCGCCGCCCTCGCCGATCCCGTACGCATCACGCTCGTACGGGAGCTGGCGGGATCCCCCGTGTGGACGCGCAGCTGCGGCAGCTTCGAGGTGCCGGTCGGCAAGGCGGCCCTCAGCCACCACTTCTCGGTGCTGCGCGGGGCGGGTCTCGTGGAGCAGCGGGACGAAGGGCCCAAGCGCGTCAACCGGCTCCGCCGCGAGGAGTTCGACGTCCGCTTCCCGGGGTTGCTCGCGCTCGTGCTCCGCGAGGACTGACGGTGAGCACCGGGAACGGTCAGCGTGGGGGCTCCATCACCGCGTAGTCCGCGAAGTTGCGGCGGTAACGCGTGTGCCGGGTCTCCTGTGTGTGCCTGCGCTGCCACTCCTCGACGTCCGCCGGATCGCTGCGCGGACCGGACCCGGCACCGCAGTCGGCCTCGTCCCCCGAGACGCACCGCGCCTCGTACTCCGGCTCCGCCGTCGCGTCCTGCACGATCGTGAACGGCACGTAGCGGAAGATCCGGCGGCGGGCCGGGGTGCCTCCGTGGGCCGCCCTCAGGTGTCGGCGCAGCAGTACGTTCGCGTCGGTCTCGTCGGTGCCGTCGCAGCGGGAGCGGGCGTCGTCGCGTCGTACGGCGAGGTCCCCGCATGCCGCGCAATCGGGGACGGGTACGGGCGGGCGGCTCACCTCGTCACCCTGATGTTCTGTCGCGGTGGCGTTCCCTGAACGGTGGTTGACCGCCTTCACTTCGGCGCTGAGCCGTTCCTCCGGTGTCGCCGCGCGGATCAGTGCCGGGTCCGCCTGCCACTCCCGGCCGCCGCCGAGCGGGCGCAGCATCGCGTAGGGGCCCGCCTTGCCTCGGTACTCGCCCACCTTGCGCGCCTGGGGGTCGTGGACGAGAGTCCCCGGCTCGACTTGTTCCACCATGTTCTCACTCCGTACATGCCTGATCACTCTGGGTGTATCGAGCGTGGCTCAGGGGAACGGTCGGTATCAACGGCCGACGCGTGACAGTGGTGCACTGTCACGAAGGGGGTGCGGTGAGCCGACGTAACGCCGACGGAGGAGCGGCCGCTACGACCGCTGCCGTTTTCGGGGAGCTGCTGAAGCACTACCGCGAGGCGGAGGGTCTGACGCAGGAGGGCCTGGCGCGCCGGATCCCGTGCGACCGCTCCCATGTGGCCCGGGTGGAGGCGGGTGCGAGGGTTCCGCAGGACACCTTTGCCAAGGCGTGCGACGAACTGCTCGGTACGGGTGGGGTGTTGGTGCGGCTGTGGTGCCGGATCGACTGGTATCCGGTGGTGCAGCATCCGGACTGGTTCGAGCGCAGGGCCGATATGGACGCCAGGGCGGTGGCCCTGCGGGAGTATCAAGAGCGGGTCATCCCGGGCCTGTTGCAGACACCGGGTTATGCCCACGCGCTCTTCTCTCAGGTCGCGAGCGGTGATGAGGTCGAGGAGCGCGTCCGAGCCCGGCTGAGCCGCCAGCCGCGCTTCCTCGCCGACGACGGCCCGCTGTACGTCGCGGTCCTCGACGAGAGCTGTCTGCACAACGCGGTGGGCAGCCCGGAAGTCATGCGTGACCAGTGCGCCCATCTGCTGAACGTCGGACAGCGCCTCAACATCCGTATCCAGGTGGCCCCGGCGGGACTCTACGGGCTCGTTCGCCCCCGGGGCTCGATGTCGTTGATCAGGCTGCCCGGCGGGCACGAATGGATGTACTCGGAGTCGCTGGACCGTGGGCATTTCAACGACGATCCGGCCGCCTTCGCGCGCTACAGCCAGACCTATGATGTGCTCAGGGCGGACGCTCCGTCAGCTCGCGAATCCGCCGCTCTGATCAGCGACGTGATGGAGGGGTACGAGCACGATGGACAGTCACGAACTCGGCGCGGCGACCTGGATCAAGAGCAGCTACAGCGACAACAACGGCGGCAACTGCGTGGAAATCGCCCCCGGTTTCCCCGCCGTCGTCCCCGTCCGTGACAGCAAGAACCCCCACGGCCCGGTCCTCGTCATCACCCGCTCCGCCTGGTCGGCGTTCACGTCGGCTCTGCGCTGACCGACCGCCAGATCCTGTCCGGCAGCACCCGTACCGCTTCCTCCAGATCCACGTCCCCGATCCCGGACAGCCACCGCCGTGCGACGCCGATGACGGGGCCCAGCACCAGGGACTCGATCAACGGCAGGGGAAGCGCGGAGTGCAGGAGCAGGGCCGCGTCCCGGTGTTCCTCGATGAACGCGAAGTACGTGCGTACGATCCCGCTGACGTCGGACATGAGTCGCTGCGACAGCAACTCCCGTACGCAGTACGCGTTTTCCTACACCGATACCCTCAACGGGACGCCGATCAATCAGTACGTTTACTGCTTGATCGGCCTTGGCTCGTAGGCGCGCTGAAACGCGTACGCGCACCGAAAGAGGAATCACCGTGAACGGGGAAAACGGGGCAGGCGTGACAGATCTGAACGGCAGCGGAGCCGAGCCGCTGGAGGCGGAGGATCCGCGGTGGATCGGGGAGATCCCGCTGGTGGGCCGACTCGGGTCCGGCGGCATGGGTCGGGTGTACCTCGGTGTGCACGAGGGGCGGTACGCCGCCGTCAAGCAGGTGCTGCCCTCCGTCGTCGCCGAGGACAAGGACTTCCTGCGGCGCTTCGGACATGAGCTGGACAACCTCGCCCGGCTGCCCGAGGAGGCCACCGCGCCGCTGCTCGCCAGTGACCGCGACGCACGGCCGCCGTGGTTCGCGACCGCGTACGTTCCCGGGCTCACCCTGAGGGAGGCCGTCGAACTGCACGGGCATCCGCTGCCCGCCGACGCCCTGTGGCTGCTGCTGCGGGAGGCGGCCTCGGGGCTGGCCGCGGTGCACGCGCTGGACATGGTGCACCGGGACCTCAAGCCGTCCAACGTCATGCTGACCCTCGACGGGCTCACCCTCATCGACTTCGGTGTCGCCCGTGCCGCCGAACAGAGCCAGCTGACGAGGACCGGCATCGTCGTGGGCACCCCCGCCTACATGTCGCCCGAACAAGCCTCGGGGACACGGCAGTTGACCGGTGCCGTCGATGTGTTCGCGCTGGGGTCGATGGCCGCGTACGCGGCGTGCGGCCGGCCGCCCTTCGGCGACGACTCCGGGCACGCCGTGCTGTACCGCATCGTCCACGAGGAGCCCGACCTGGCTCCGCTGCGCGCGCTGGATCCCGAACTCGCCGAGGCCGTCGCGGCCTGCCTCGACAAGGATCCCGAGGGCCGTCCCACCGCCGCCGAGCTCGCCGAACTCGCCGCAAGACATGGTCCGTTCGCCGATCCACCGTGGCCGGAGACCATCGCCGAGCCGCTGTCCGAGCGGGCCGCCTTCGCCGCGACGGTGCCGGATGCCGACAAACTGCCCGCCCGTCCCGTGCCGACCCTGCCCTCCCCCGGGCCGAAGGCGGAATCGGACAAGCCGAAGCCTCCGGAGCCGGAGCCGACCCCGGAGGCCGCCCCGGACCCGAAACGACGCGAACGCCGCCGGACCCGCGTTCTGTTCGCCGTCGTTCCCGTCGTGGTCGTGGCGACCGGCACGACCCTCGCCATCCAGCTGCTGCCGTACACGTCCTCGCCGGACGACGAGGCACGGACCACGCCCTCCGCCTCGGTGTCGGCGTCGCTCGATCCCACGTCGTCCTCCTCGGGCACGACGAAGTCGCCGTCCCCGTCGGCGGATCAGAGCAAGGGCAAGGGCAAGGACAAGGACAAGAGCAAGGGGACAGGCGGGACGCAGGCGGACGCCGGGGGCACGAGCACGGGCACGGGCACGGGCGCACAGGACGGCTCCGGCGGGTCCGACACCTCGGACAGCGACGGCTCGGGCGGAAGCAGTAGCAGCTCAAGCAGTTCCGGCGGCACCTCGGCGAAAGCCCCCGCCAGCGGCTACTACCAGCTCACGAACGCCGCCGACGGCCAGTGCCTGGTGATGAGCGACTACAGCGGCGCGGTCCTCGGAGCTTGTTCGGACAGCCCGGCGGCCTCATGGGCTTACAAAAGCGTGTCGGGCGGCGCATTCCACGTGGTCAACGAGCACACCGGCAAGTGTCTGAGTGTGAGCGCCTACAACATCGTGACGGCCGACTGCGACCAGAGCACCCAGCTGTCCTGGCGCACGGGCTCCGGCGGCACCCTGCAGAACATCTACAACAGCCGGTGCCTCGACGAGTCCGCAGGCTGGCCGGTCACCTCGACCTGCGTGTCCGGAACCGCATCGCAGCGCTGGACGAGGACATGACTTCCCCCGCCGGCCAGTTGCCCTGGCCGGCGGGGGAGCGACCGCCGGTGTTCTCTCAGGCCTTGGCGGCGAAACGTCCGCGCAGCACCGCGTACAGCCCCGCGCTCACCGCGAACCCGACCAGGCAGGTGATGTCACCGAACGACGCCCAGTGCTCCGGCACCCACCCGACGTACTTCTCCTGGTTGGAGAAGAGCGGCACCGACACCGCGACCCCGATCAACAGGGCCGCCAGACCGGGCCAGTTGGTGTAGGAGGCGTCGCCGAGGCGGCGGGACAGTTCCTCGTCCGTGGCCGTGCGGGACTGAAGCCACCGCTCGGTCAGGACGACGCCCAGCCACGGGCCCACCCAGTACGCGATGATCAGCAGGAACGCCTCGTACGCCGATCCCGCGTCCGACAGGGACGCCCACGCCGCCGCCGTGCCGACGACCCCGGACAGCACGACCAGCACGCTGCGGCCCAGCCAGGCGGGGAGCTTCAGGCCGAGCGAGGTGATGGAGATCGCTGAGGAGTAGATGTTCAGGGCGTTCGCGGAGACCGCGCCGAGGATGATGGCGAGCAGCACCAGGTTGCCGAGCCAGCCGGGCAGATGGCCGGTGAAGGCCGCCGTCGGGGTGGCGTCCTTGGGGGCCACGATCGTTGCCGAGGCCGCGCCGATGATCGCCACGATCGCGACCGACACGAACAGTCCGACCGCCGGGTAGAGGACCGTCTTGAACTTGCTCGCCGTACGGGGAAGATAGCGCGAGTAGTCCGTGGCGTACGGGTTCCAGCCGGCCGCGTAGCCCCACGCCGTGCTGAACGCCAGCAGGAAGCCGCCGAGGCCGCCGCCCCCGCCGCCTGTGCCGAGGTGCGCGTCCTTGAACGTCCACACGCCGGCCAGCAGGAAGACCACCGCGAGCGCCGGGAACGCGTACTTCTCGAAGACGTGCACGAAGTTGTGGCCGATGAAGCCGATCAGGATCTCCGCCACCACCACGAGCAGCAGGGAGGGCAGCGGCCGCAGGTCGGTCAGCGTGTTCAGCGCGAAGGCCGCGCTCAGGCTGTTCACCGCGAACCAGCCGACGCCCGCCACCACCGCGTTCACGCCGGACGGCAGGAGGTTGCCCTTGTGGCCGAAGGAGAACCGGCCGATCACCATCTGCGGCACACCGAACCGCGGCCCGTCCAGGGACAGCACGCCCTGGGTGAGGGCGCCGATCGCGGTGCCGAGGAGGATGGCGGCGGCGGCCTGCCAGAAGTTGAGGCCGAAGAAGAGGACCGAGATCACGCCGATGTAGACGGTCGCGAACTCGATGTTCGGCGACGCCCACGTCCACAGCAGCTGCAAGGGGCTGCCGTGCCGTTCGGCGTCGGGGATGGGTTCCGAGCCCGCCGTCTCGACGGCGATGACCCGGTCGCCGTACTCGGGGGCGATCGTGGTGGGTGAGCTGGCGGGAGCTGTCGTCATGCGAGGTAAGTGTCCGGCCCGGGCGGGGTCCGGCCCAGGGGCGCATTGTCCGCTTCGGGAGGCTCGTCGGCGTACAACCTGCACGCATCGGCCGACCTGGGGGTATCGGCGGCGCCGATGAGCCCATCGGCAGGACGCCCCACTGGCGCGTGGACCGGCCGCACGGCCCGCTCGTAGCTTCGTCGGCATGACCTCAGAGAACAAGGGCACGGCCCAGCTGACGACCGCGATGGTGCTCTCCGGCACCCTCGGCGTCTTCGTCGTCGAGTCGGGCGCCTCGCCCTTCAACGTCGTTTTCTTCCGTGTCCTGTTCGGCGCCCTGGCGCTGGGCTCCTACGTCGTCGCCCGCGGCTGGCTGCGCGGCCACGGCTTCACCCCCCGCACCCTGGGCCTGGCCGTCCTCGGCGGCGTGTTCATCGTCTTCAACTGGGTCTTCCTCTTCCAGGCGTACGAGAACACGTCGATCTCCGTCGCGACGGTCGTCTACCACACGCAGCCGTTCTACGTGGTCCTGCTGGGCGCGCTGTTCTTCCGCGAGCGGCTCACCGCGGCGAAGGTCGGCTGGGTGGCCGCGGCCTTCGCGGGGCTGATCCTCGTCTCGGGCGTCACACCCGGCGACTTCACGAGCGGCGGATCGTACGTCGTAGGCGTCGGCCAGGCTCTCCTCGCCGCGCTCCTCTACGGACTGTCCACCCTGGTCACCAAGCGCATCACCGGCGTCCGCCCGCACCTCATCGCCCTCGTCCAAGTCCTCGTGGGCATCCCCCTGTTGCTCCCCTTCGCCGACTTCGGCGCGATGGCCGGGACGGGCGCCGACTGGGGCTGGCTCGCCGGCCTCGGGCTCATCCACACCGGTCTGATGTACGTCCTCATGTACTCGGCGTACGCCAAGCTTCCGACCGCCAAGATCGCCGTACTCGCCTTCACCTACCCGGCGGTCGCGATGGTCATGGACTGGGCGGTGTACGGCCACCACATCGGGCTCGTGCAGGCCCTCGGCGTCCCGCTGATCGTGACGGCCAGCCTGAAGGTCACACTGGCGAAGACCGCGAAGACCGCGAAGACCGCGAAGACCGCGAAGACCGCCGCTACTCCTCTGACACCAGCTTCCGCGCCTGCTCCGCGAACAGCCGCACATGCGCCGGAAGCCGCTTCCCGGCCCGCCACGCCAGTTGCGTCCGAAGCGTGAACGGCGGCTTCCACGGCAGCCGTACCAGCGTCCCCTCCGCCAACTCCGCGGCGACCGTTACCTCGGGCAGCAGTGCGACCCCGAGGCCGGCCGCCGCGGCGCGTTTGGTCGCCTCGATCGTGCCGAACTCCGTGAAGGAGACGGGGCTGAGGGAGTTCAGATTCAGCTCTCGCTCGAACAAGTCCCGGTAGGCGCAGCCGGGTTCGGTGGCGAGCAGCGACTCCCGTACGAGGTCGGAGGTGAGCACGGCCGACGGTTCCGCCAGTGGGTGGCCGGGGGCGGCCACCAGCGCCAGCGGCTCCACCGCCAGCACCTCTGCCTCCAGCCCCGCGTGCTCGGTCTCCTCCTCCATCAAGAAGCCCACGTCGTACGTGCCCTGGCGCAGTGCCTGCCGGGTTTCGTCGCCGATCGTCGTCCGCAGCGAGAGCCGTACACCCGGATAGCGGTGATGGAACAGCTCAAGGAGGGGCAGCAGCCGGTAGGAGGTCAGCGACTCCATCGTGCCGACGGTGAGCGCGCCGGACGGTTCCTCCGTGCCGGCGACCGCCGCCCGCGCCTCCTCGCTCAGCTCGATGATCTGCCGGGCGTAGGGGAGCAGCCGCTCGCCCGCCTCCGTCAGCCGGATACGGCTGCCGAGCCGGTCGAAGAGTTCCGTGCCGAGCGAGGACTCCAGGGCGCGGACCTGACTGGTCACACTGGACTGCGCGTACTTCAGCTCGGCCGCGGCCTGCGTGAAGCTCAGCACGGTCGCGACCTTCTCGAAGGTGACCAGCAGCCGCAGCTCCATCAGCTCTCGTTCTCCTCGCCGCGCTCGCGCCGCCGCAGCTCGTCCTCGCGGCGCCGGAGGTCGGCCTCCCAGTCCTTCAGGAGTGCCTCGTCCTTCTTGTTCTCGGCCTTGAGGGAGTTCAGGAACTCGGGGTTGTCGTCGGGGGCGACGAACTGCGTGCGCTGGTTGCGGTGCCACTCGGAGGGGGTGGCGCCGTTCGCCGGGGCCTGGCGGGTCTTGCCCGCCACCAGCCAGGCGATCGGGCCGACCAGGACCTCGCCGAAGAGCAGGATGATGATCACCCACACCACCTTCGGCAGGCCCCGTACCTGCTCCTCGGGTGTGTTCAGGCAGTCGATGAACGCGTAGATCCACAGCGCCAGGACCAGCAGAAAGGGCAGATACCTGAGCATGGCCGAACGATCCCCCAGTGAGCGTTGGTTGTTCGGGGCGGTGTGGGGCCCCGGTGACGCGCACAGGGTAGCGGGTGCCTTCCGGTGGGGTGGGGCGGGTTTCCTCGCCCCCGCCGCCCCTACCCGTCCCATCCGTTCCTGGGGGCTGCGCCCCCAGACCCCCGCTAAAAGATTGCGCAGTTCCCCGCGCCCCTTAAAGGGGTGGTTCGTCGGGTGCGGGGCGGTGGGGGTTGCTCGCGCAGTTCCCCGCGCCCCTGAAGGCGCGGGGCTTCGCCCCGCGATCCCCCGCCCGCCCCGGGGTCTTTTAGGGGCGCGGGGAACTGCGCAATCTTTTGGGCCGGCCCCCACCCACCCGCAGCCAAAGAACCGACCCACGGGGTCTGGGGCGGAGCCCCTGGGGGATGGGACGGGTAGGGGCGGCGGGGGCGAAGAACCGTCCGGTCGCACCCTGACGGTGGGGCGCGCGTAGGCGTCGGGTGGGGCTCGGCGATACTGGAACGCATGGCTTACGACGATCTTCGCTCCCTGCTGAGGGCACTGGAGCGCGAGGGCGACCTCAAGCGCATCAAGGCAGAGGTGGACCCGTACCTGGAGGTCGGGGAGATCGTCGACCGGGTACAGAAGAGCGGTGGGCCCGCGCTGCTCTTCGAGAACGTGCGCGGGGCCACCATGCCGCTCGCGATGAACGTGTTCGGGACCGATCGCCGGCTGCTGAAGGCCCTCGGCCTGAAGTCGTACGGCGAGATCAGCGACAAGATCGGCGGGCTGCTCAGGCCCGAGCTCCCGCACGGGTTCGTCGGCGTCCGCGAGGCCTTCGGCAAGCTCGGCGCCATGGCCCACGTACCGCCGAAGAAGGTGAAGTCCGACAACGCGCCCGTGCAGGAGGTCGTCCTGCACGGTGACGAGGTCGATCTCGACGCCCTCCCCGCCCTCTTCACCTGGCCCCAGGACGGCGGCTCCTTCTTCAACCTCGGGCTCACCCACACCAAGGACCCCGAGTCCGGCATCCGCAACCTCGGGCTCTACCGCCTCCAGCGCCACGACAAGCGCACCATCGGCATGCACTGGCAGATCCACAAGGACAGCCGGAACCACTACCAGGTCGCGGCCAGGCGCGGGGAGCGGCTGCCCGTCGCCATCGCCTTCGGGTGCCCGCCCGCCGTGACGTACGCCTCCACGGCCCCGCTCCCCGGCGACATCGACGAGTACCTCTTCGCCGGGTTCATCCAGGGCAAGCGGATCGAGATGGTGGACTGCAAGACCGTTCCGCTTCAGGTCCCCGCGAACGCGGAGGTCGTACTCGAAGGGTGGCTGGAGCCCGGGGAGATGCTCCCCGAGGGGCCGTTCGGCGACCACACCGGGTTCTACACGCCGCAGGAGCCGTTCCCGGCGCTCACCATCGACTGCGTCACCATGCGCAGGCGGCCGTTGATTCAGTCGATTGTGGTCGGGCGGCCCCCGACCGAGGACGGGCCCCTCGGGCGGGCCACCGAGCGGTTCTTCCTTCCGCTTCTCAAGATCATCGTGCCGGACATCGTGGACTACCACCTGCCCGAGGCCGGCGGCTTCCACAACTGTGCGATCGTCGCGATCGACAAGAAGTACCCCAAGCACGCACAAAAGGTGATGCATGCCATTTGGGGTGCGCACATGATGTCCCTGACGAAGCTCATCGTGATCGTCGACTCGGACTGCGACGTCCACGATCTGCACGAGGTCGCGTGGCGGGCGCTGGGGAACACCGACTACGGCCGCGATCTCACGGTCGTCGAAGGACCGGTCGACCACCTCGACCACGCCTCCTACCAGCAGTTCTGGGGCGGCAAGGCGGGCATCGACGCGACGAAGAAGTGGCCCGAGGAGGGCTACACCCGGGACGGCGGCTGGCCCGAGATGGTGCTGTCCGACCCGGAGACGGCGGCGAAGGTCGACCGCCGTTGGAAGGAGTACGGCCTGTGAGTTCAGCTTCCGCGGCGCTCCCGCAGCCGGGCCGCACCAAGGCGTTCCTGCGCCTCGTCATGATCGAGCACTCGGTGTTCGCGCTGCCGTTCGCGTACACCGCCGCGCTCACCGCGATGTTCCAGTGGGACAAGAACATCCACTGGGGGCGGCTGCTGCTCGTCACGATCGCGATGGTCGGCCTGCGGACCTTCGCCATGGCCGCGAACCGGATCATCGACCGCGAGATCGACGCCCGCAACCCGCGTACGGCCCATCGTGAGCTGGTCACCGGCGCGATGAGCGTGAAGCACGCGTGGACGGGTGCGTTGGTGGCGCTCGTCTTCTTTCTGGGGGCCGCGGCGCTGCTCAACCCCCTCTGTCTCGCCCTCGCGCCGATCGCCGTGATCCCGATGGTCGTGTACCCGTACGGCAAGCGGTTCACGAACTTCCCGCAGGCCATCCTGGGTATCGCCCAGGCGATGGGCCCGGTCGGCGCCTGGATCGCCATCTCCGGCGAGTGGTCCTGGGATGCCGTCGTCCTCGGACTCGCGGTGGGCATCTGGATCGGTGGCTTCGACCTCATCTACGCCTGCCAGGACGTCGAGACCGATCGTGAGGTCGGAGTCATGTCCGTCCCCGCGCGCTTCGGGATCCCGGCTGCGATCTGGGGTGCGCGTGTCTGTCACGCCGTCACCACGGCCCTGCTCGTCTGGTACGCCCTGGCCACCGGGGCCGGTGCCTTCTTCTGGTTCGGCCTGGTGATCGTCGCGGGCGCCTTCCTCTACGAGCACTCCATCGTCAAGCCGAACGACCTGTCCCGCCTGAACCGCGCGTTCTTCAGCGTCAACGGCTTCATCGGCATCGCCCTCTTCGCGTGCGCCCTGCTCGATCTGCTGGTGCGCGGCCTCACGGTCTGAATCTCGGCGGTGGCCGGATAGGCTCGACACCATGAAGCCAGGACAGACGCAGCGCCGGCCTTGGATCGTGGGGGTGTCGGGCGCCTCCGGTACGCCGTACGCCGCCGCTGTGCTGCGTGCGCTTCTGGAGGCGGGGGAGAGCGTCGACCTGGTCGTCAGCAGGGCCTCGCGGCTCACGCTGCTCGACGAGACCGGCCTGCCCTTCCGCGACGCCCACTGGCAGAACGACCTGCGGGAATGGCTGGCGCGCGGCGCCGACGGCAAGCCCGGCACCTTCGACGTGGACATCGATGACGTACGTCACTGGAGTGCCGGTGACCTGGCGGCGGGGCCGTCCTCGGGCTCGTACCCCACGAAGGGCATGCTCATCGTGCCCGCCTCCACGGCCTGCGTGGCCGGCGTCGCCCTCGGGCTGTCGAAGGACCTGTTGCAGCGTGCGGCGAGCGTCACCCTCAAGGAGGGGCGGGGGCTCGTCGTCGCGGTCCGCGAGACTCCGCTGAACGGGCAGACGCTGCGGCACCTGGTCTCCCTGGACGACGCGGGCGCGACCGTGCTGCCCGCCTCGCCGGCGTTCTACGCGGGGGCCACGCACATCCAGGACCTGGTGGACTTCGTCGCCGGACGGGTGCTCGACGCGGCGGGCGTCGAGCACGGCCTGTACCGGCGGTGGGAGGGCGAACTGGGCGGCGGGTCCCGGTCCGGCACCACCTGAGCAGCACCTGCACAGCACTTGAACGGCACCTGAGCACGTCGCACTACCCGCTCAGCACTCAGCACTTACTTTCAGGAACACTCTCCAGACCTTTTCAGTGGAAGGCTTCGATCGCATGGACGCGGTGGACAGGCAGCTCATCCAGGCCCTGAGGGAGAACGGCCGGGCCTCCTACGCCGAGCTGGGGCGCCTCGTCGGTCTGTCGGGACCCAGCGTCACCGACCGCATCAACCGGCTGGAGGCGGCGGGCGTCATCACCGGCTACCGCGCGACGGTCGACTCGGCCTCGCTCGGCCTCGGCGTCACCGCCCTGATCGGCATCTCCCTCTCCGACGCCGCCGACCACGAGGACGTGGCCCGGCGGCTGCGGGACCTCAGCGAGATCGAGGACTGCTGGTTCATCGCGGGCGACGACTCGTTCATGCTCAAGGTGCGGTCGAACGACGTGGACGGCCTGGAGAAGACCATCCGGCGGCTGTCGGGAACGAAGGGCGTCTCCCGGACCCGTACGACCATCGTGCTCTCCACGAAGTGGGAGAACCGGGTCGGAGAGCTGCCCGAAGAGGAGTAATGGGGTAGGCGTACGGTTGGGTTGGTTCGTCACGAGGAGAGGTAAACGCATGGATGTCGGGCTCAAGCGCGAGCTGGAGGACAAGGTCCGGGCCGGTGAGCGGCTGACCCGCGAGGACGGCATCGCGCTGTACGAGTCGGACGACCTGGCCTGGCTGGGCGGGCTCGCCCACGAAGTGCGGACGCGGAAGAACGGCGACGTCGTCCACTTCAACGTCAACCGTCACCTCAACATGACGAACGTGTGCACCGCGTCCTGCGCCTACTGCTCGTTCCAGCGCAAGCCGGGCGAGAAGGACGCGTACACGATGCGCATCGAGGAGGCCGTCCGCCTCGCCAAGGCGATGGAGGGCGAGAACCTCACCGAGCTGCACATCGTCAACGGCCTGCACCCGAACCTGCCGTGGCGCTACTACCCGCGGTCGCTGAGCGAGCTGAAGAAGGCCCTCCCGAACGTCTCGCTGAAGGCGTTCACGGCGACGGAGATCCACCACTTCGAGACCATCTCCGGGCTGTCCGCCTCCGAGATCCTCGACGAGCTCATCGACGCGGGGCTCGAATCCCTCACCGGCGGTGGCGCCGAGATCTTCGACTGGGAGGTCCGGCAGCACATCGTCGACCACCGGACGCACTGGGAAGACTGGTCGCGCATCCACCGGCTCGCGCACGAGAAGGGTCTCAAGACCCCGTGCACGATGCTGTACGGGCACATCGAGGAGCCCCGCCACCGCGTCGACCACGTGCTGCGGCTGCGTGAACTCCAGGACGAGACCGGCGGCTTCCAGGTCTTCATCCCGCTGCGCTACCAGCACGACTTCGTGGACATGAAGGACGGCAAGGTGCGTAACCGCCTTCAGGCGCGTACGCAGATGGCCACCGGCGCCGAGGCCCTGAAGACCTTCGCGGTCTCGCGTCTCCTCTTCGACAACGTGCCGCACGTCAAGGTCTTCTGGGTGATGCACGGCGTGCAGACCGCCCAGCTCGCCCTCCAGCACGGCGCCGACGACATGGACGGCTCGGTCGTCGAGTACAAGATCACGCACGACGCGGACAACTACGGCACGCCGAACAAGCTGACCCGCGACGACCTGCTCGACCTGATCCGCGACGCCGGCTTCCGGCCGGTGGAGCGGAACACGCGGTACGAGATCATCCGCGAGTACGAGGGTGCCGACCCGGAGCGCCGGGAGTCGCCGCAGCCGATGCGGGTCTGACCCCACCTGCCCCACCTGCTCCACAACGACAAGCCCCCGGCCTCCCCGGGGGCTTGTCGCGTTTCGGCACAGTGCACTCACAGCTCCCGGAAACATCGATTTAACACGCAGACATCTACGCGTGTTGACTCTGCTGACTACAGTCTTGATCCCTCGTCAACCAGCTGATGCTGAAGGGGAGTTGGACAGGGAATGGGGCTCAACGCACAAGGCTTCACGATCTTCGACATACCGGCGCTGAACGAGGAGGCGCTGGCGGAGTTCGCGAAGCTTCCGCTCGACAAGTACACGGGGTCACGGCAGCGCTACCGCCGCTACTCGCAGTTCCGGCTGACGCACGAGGAGAGCTGGACGGCCGAGCTGCTGCCGCACCGGGAGTTCGCGCAGTCGAAGGAGTACAACCCGCTCGTGGGCGGCCAGCCGCGCGGCTTCGAGCCGCTCACCGTCGTGCCGGCGGCGCTGATCTCCGCCGCCGCCGAGGCCCTCGGGCTCGACCGGGACGCGGCCTGGCAGATCAACCTGCACCAGGTGCGCATCGTCTCCGCCCCCGGCGTCCAGGGCGTCGCCGTACCGGAGGGCCCGCACCGCGACGGCCACCACTACACCGTCACCGCGGTCAGCCGCCGCCACAACATCAGCGGCGGCGAGACCCAGCTCCTGCCGTCCGGCGGCGGCGAACCGTTCTTCCGTACGGTGCTGCAGCCGGGGCAGGCCATCGCGCTCAACGACCGCGAGATGTTCCACCACGCCACCGACATCGAGCACCTCGACGAGAGCGGCGGGCTGCGCGATGTGTGGCTGATGGCCGTGAACCCGTGGGACGAGCGGCGGTACGGGGAGGAGTGGGAGGCGAAGGTCCTCCAGGGACAGCGGGCGTAGCCGCGATGACGACAGAAGCACTATTGGAGCAGGCGGCGCTCTACGACCGGATCGGCGTCGGCTACGCGGGGGTGCGCAGGCCCGATCCGCGCTGGGCCGCCGCGATCCGGGCGGCCGTCGGGGACGCGCGCAGCGTCATCAACGTCGGCGCGGGCGCGGGTTCCTACGAGCCGGCGGACGTGCCGCTGCTCGCGGTCGAACCGTCGGCCGCGATGCGCGCCCAGCGCCCGGCCGGCGCCGCCCCCTGCCTGATCGGACGGGCCGAGGAACTGCCCTTCGACACCGGGCAGTTCGACGTGGCCCTCGCCGTGCTCACCGTGCACCACTGGTCGGACCTCGCGACCGGGATCGCCGAACTGCGGCGTGTGGCACGGCGGTTCGTGGTCGTCACGTACGACATGGCGGTGCAGCGGGAGTTCTGGCTGACCCGGGAGTATCTGCCGGAGATCGCGGAGGCGGAGGAGTCCCGGGTGCCGTCGCTGCCGTATCTGACGGAACTCCTGGGTACGGATGCCCCGGAAGTGCCGGACGTGCGGGTGCTGCCCGTGTGGCACGACTTCACCGACGGTTTCATGACCGCCTTCTGGCGGCGGCCCGACGCCTATCTGGACCCGGCCCGCCGCCGGTCCTGTTCGGCGTTCGCGCTGACCGACCCGGGCGCGGTGGAGCGGGGCATCGGGCGGCTGCGCGCCGACCTGGAGTCCGGGGCGTGGGCGCGGCGGCATGCCGGGCTGCTGGAGCGGGACCGTATCGACGCCGGGTTCCGGCTGATCACAGGGGGGAGTGGCGGATGACGGACGGCACGCGGGGCGGGGAAACCCCCGGCGGGGACACGCGGGGCTGGGACGGCGAACGGCTCGCGGAGATCGCGGGGCGGTACGGCACCCCCGTACACGTCCTCGACATCGCGCGGGCCGAGCGCGCGGCGGACGACCTGCTGGCCGCGCTCGGCGGGCTCGGGCGGCCGGGGCGGGCGTACTACTCGGTCAAGACCAACTATCTGCCCTACCTGCTGGAGCGGTTCGCGGGGCGCGGGCTCGGTGCGGACGTGGTGTCCGGCTATGAGCTGCGGGCCGCGCTGCGCGCCGGGTTCGCGCCGCAGGACATCGTCTTCAACGGGCCGGTGAAGACCGAGGACGAACTCGCCCTGGCGGTACGGGAGTCGGTGCGCGTCAATATCGACGGCGAGCACGAGATCGCCGCGCTGGAACGGGCGGCGGCGTCGGCCGGGGTGACGGCGGAGGTGGGGCTGCGGCTGTTTCCGGGCGTGCCCGTCGCCACCTCCAGCGACCCCGCGTTCGTGGCGGCGGCCGAACGGACCGCCGTGCGGGGGAGGTTCGGCTGGCCGACCGGCTCGCGGGAACTGGAGCGGGTCATAGGCGCGATACGGGCGGCCCCGCATCTGCGGCTGACCGCCGTCCACGCGCACCTCGGCAGCCAGATCGTGTTCCCCGAGCTGCTTCTCGCCGCCCTCGACCCGGTGCTCGCCGAGGCGGCGCGGCTCGGGGTGCGGGAGGTCAACGTCGGCGGCGGCTTCGGCGTGCCGGGGATTCTGCGGCCGCGCGGCTCCGACCGCTCACCGGGGCCCGGGCTCGACCCGGCCGCCTTCCTCACCTCGGTCGACAAGCGGATGGCCGAACTCGGCCTCGCGGACGCGGTGTTGGCCTGCGAGCCGGGGCGGCTGCTCGTCTCCGACGCGATGTGCCTGCTCACCCGGGTCATGTCCCGCAAGGAACTCCCGGACTCCCGCTGGCTGATCCTCGACGCGGGGCACCACATCGCCCCCTGGACGGGCACGGGCGAGGTCCACCGCTTCCAGCCGGTCGGCCGTGACTTCTCGCCGGACCTCGTCCCCTGGTCCCTGGCGGGCCCGCTCTGCTACGAGGCGGACATCCACGCCCCGGACTCCGATCTGCCGGCCGACCTGAACGCGGGCGATCTGCTGGTGATGCACGACTCGGGCGCGTACGCGCTCGGGCGCAGCAACAACTTCATCCGCATGCGCGCCGGTGTCGTCGCCATCGAGGGGGAGCGGGCGGACGTGGTGTGGCGGGCGGAGACGGACGAGGACGTGTTCCGGTTCGCGGTGGCGCCCTCATGAAGGGGCTCGTCGCGCGCTACGGCGAACTCCTGCGCCTCCCCGGCGCCCGCGACGCCGTCGTCTACGCCGCCTGCGCCCGGCTCGCCGTGACCATGATCCCGGTCGCGCTGCTGCTCACCGTCGTGGAGGCGGGGCGCTCGTTCGGGGTCGCGGGCGGGGCGGCGGGGGCGTACGCCGTCGGCAGTGCCTGCGGGCAGCCGGTGTCGGGGCGGATCATGGACCGGGCGCGCGCCTCCGTCGTGCTGCGCGTCCTGGGGACGGCCGTGTTCGTGGCGCTGCTCGGCACGGCGGGCGCCGCCCGGCACGCCCCGGTCGCCGCCCTGTTCGGCTGCGCGCTCCTCGCGGGCGCCCTCGCGCCCCCCGTCGGCGCCTCCGTGCGCGCGCTGTGGCCGAGGCTCACCGACGACGAGACCCTGCGGCAGCGGGCGTACTCCTTCGAGGCCACGCTGACCGAGTTCCTGTACATCGCCGGGCCCTCGCTGATCACGCTGCTCGCGGCGACGATCGGCGCGTTCGAGGCGCTCCTGGTGGCGGCCGTGGTGATGGCCTCCGGCACGTGGGGGTACGCGCGGGCGCGCGTCGTGAGGGATCTGCGCCCCGCGCAGGCCGTGAGCGCTCCCACCGCGCGCCGGGGGCGGCGCCCTGTCGCCGCGCTCACCGTCCTCACCGCCATCGGCCTGACCGCCGCCCTCTCCAGCGCGCTCGCCGTCGCGGTCGCCGCCCTGCTCGACGACATCGGCACGAGGACCGCGCTCGCCGGAGTGCTGCTCGCCTCGCAGTCGGCCGGCAGCGTGGTGGGCGGTCTGGTGTACGGATCGCGGCACCGGTCGGGCACCACGTACGCCCGCTACATCCGGCTGCTCGTCGTCCTCACCCTGGGCCTCGCCCTGCTGCCCCTCGCCTCGCTCGCGCACGGCACCGTCGCCGTCGTCGTGCTCGCCGCGCTGCTGATCGGCAGCGGTACGCCCATCGCGCCCGCCGGAGCCGAGGAGTTCCAGCTCATCGGCGATATGACCGAGGACGGTCGGATGACCCAGGCCTTCGCGGGCGTCGGCAGCTTCATCCAGGCCGGCAGCGCCGCCGGGTCCGCGGCGGCGGGTGTCGTCGCGCAGCATCTCGGCGCCTCGCCCGCACTGCTGATGCCCGCCGCGTGCACGGCGCTCGCCCTCGTCCTCGTGTGCGCCGCGCGGCGCCCCATCGCGGCGGCGACCACCCCCACAGGACCGTTGGAAAGGAACCCGGCATGAGCCCTGAACCCACCCCCGTGATCGCCGTCATCGAGAGCCAGCTCTCCGACTTCGGGCTCACCCCGCTGCGCGCCGCCCACGAACTCGGCTACCGCGCCGTCCTGGTGAGCAACGACCCCGACCGCTACCGGGCCGTCTCCACCGCCGACGAGGTGTACGCCAAGTACATCGACGGCATCCTCACCGCCGACACCAACTCGGCCGAGGCCGTGATCGAGGCGCTCACCCCCTTCCACACCGAGGGTGTGCTGCGCGGGGTGATGACGGTGACGGACTACAACATCCCGATCGTGGCCCGGATCGCCGCCCACTTCGGGCTGCCCGGCATGGACGTGGACGCGGCCGCCGCCTGCCGCGACAAGCTGGTCCAGCGGGAGATGATGCGGGCCGCCGGCGTCGCCGTACCGCGCTTCACGCAGGCGGTGACCCAGGAGGACGCGCTCGCGGCGGCCGAGGAGTTCGGGCTGCCCGTCGTCGTCAAGCCGATGACCGAGTCGGCGAGCATCGGCGTCAGCCTGTGCCGCACCCCCGAGGAGGTCGCCGCCGCGCACCACGCCATCGCCTCCGTCCCGCTGAACTTCCGCGGCCAGCCGCGCCGCCCCGGCGCACTCGTCGAGGAGTACCTGATCGGCTACGAGCTGAGCGCCGAGATCGTCCACGACGGCACGGAGCACCGGGTCATCGGGCTGACCGACAAGGCGCTCGGCCCGCACCCCTATTTCGCCGAGCTCGGCGAGATCTTCCCCTCCGTGCTGTCGGAGCCGGTGCGGGCGGCCTGCTCGGACCTGGTGATCAGCGCCCTGCGCGCCGTCGGCCATGACTTCGGCGCCGCGCACGTCGAGGTCAAGGTCACCCAGGACGGCCCGTACATCGTCGAGATCAACGGGCGGATGGCCGGCGCCGAGATCCCCCGGCTGATCCTGGAGTCCACCGGCATCCACATGCAGCGCGAGGTCACCCTCCTCCACGCGGGCCGCTCCGCCGACCTCACCCCGACCCAGGACCGCGCCGCCGTCTCCCGCTACCTCACCGCGTCGACGGCTGGTGTGCTGGCCGGCGTCGAGGGCGCCGACCTGGCCCGCCGTGTCCCCGGAGTCGTCGCGGTCGTCCTGCACCCCAAGAACGGCAAGCCGGTGAAGCCCGCCCAGAGCAACCTCGACTACCTCGGCACGGTCGTCGCCACCGCCGACACCGCGGGCGACGCCCTGCGCTGCGCGGACGCGGCCGTCGGCCAGCTGACCCCGGTCGTCGTCGCCGAGTCGGAGGGCGTCGCGTGAAGGTACGGATCCAGCGCAGCCCGTACGGCCTGGACGACGCCTGGGACACGGCCTTCGGGGCGCGGTCCTTCTTCTCCGCGACCCCCTGGCTGAAGCACGCGTACGCGACGGCGGCGACCGCCCCGTACTACTTCATGGGCCACGAGGACGACGACCTCCTCGCCGCGCTCCCCGCCCACCCCCTCGAAGCCGATGTGCCGTACGTCTTCTGCCGGCCCGACTTCGTCCTCGGGCGCCGCTACGAGGTGCCCTGGGCCGAGGAGCTGATGCCGGCGCTCGCGCTCGGCGGGCGCAACCCCTCGCACGGGAAGGCGGCCGCCCGGGACGCGGGCGCGCTGCGGGCCGTGCTCGACGCCGCCGAGGAGCGGGCGCGCGAGGACGGCATGCGGTCCGTGTGCTTCCTGTACGTCGACCAGGACGACGAGGCCTTGCGGGCGGCGCTCTCCGGGGCCGGGTACACGGACCTGCCGTTCGAGACGGCGTACTCGCTCGCCGTGCCGTCCGCGGCCGAGGGCGGCTTCGACGCGTACCGGGCCCGCTTCGGGCGCGAGACACGGCGCCGCATCCGCCGCGATCTGCGCGCCCTGGACACGGCGGGCGTGACGTACCGCCTGGAGGGCCTGACCGGCGACCTCATCGACCGGATCGCCCCGCTCGAACTCAACCTGTACGCCAAGTACGGCACCCCCGCCGACGCGGACGCCTTCCGCCGCGTCCTGCACAGCATCGCGACGCACACCGGCGACACCGTCCGCGTCCTCACCGCCGAGCTGGACGGGAAGCTCGCGGGCTTCGTGCTCTTCTTCACCCACAGCGGCGAGATGTACGCCCGCCAGAC
The DNA here is from genome assembly GCF_036347135.1 of Streptomyces sp. NBC_00775. Lineage (NCBI taxonomy): Bacteria > Bacillati > Actinomycetota > Actinomycetes > Kitasatosporales > Streptomycetaceae > Streptomyces > Streptomyces sp. NBC_00775. Next base: position 4,478,199 of record NZ_CP108938.1, on the reverse strand, counting down.
CGGCTACGACTACACGGTCAAGGGCGAGGTCCCCCTCTACTTCGGCCTCCTCTATTACGAGCTGCTCCAGCTCGCCGTCGCCGAGGGCGTGACGGCGATCCACTACGGCACCGGCTCGGGGAACGTGAAGCTGTCGCGCGGGTGCGTGGGGCGGGCGCAGCTGGCGTACGTGAAGGCGTTCGACCCGGTCACGGCGGATCGGGTCGTGGAGCTTGGGCTCACCAGTCGGATTAGCCAACCGTAGCGACGTCGTGGCAGAGTGTGACGTGCACGCCCGGCGCCCAGGCGACGTCGGGCACCCTCCCCGGTCGGGACCTGTGTTCCTGGCCGGCCAGCGTCCGGAGGGACGTGCCACGCGGGCCGTCGGCTTTGTCCAGCGGCACCAGGGCACGAAGGCGATTGGCGTCACGGGGTGTTTCCCCGCCTTCTGATCCTGTGGAACCCGCAGGATCACCAAGCCAATCTGAGACGCTCGCTGACCATGGAGCTGAGCATCGTCATGGTCGACCCGTCGCTCCAGCGCGCGGGGCGTGCTCCTCGCCGCAGTCGAGGAGCATGCCCGCGCGCTGGGCCTGGAGGCCCTGAAGCTGACCTGCCGCGGCGGCCTCGGCCTGGAGCACTTCTACGCCTCCTGCGGCTACAAGGAGGTGGGCCGGGTGCCCGGGGGACTGCGGGTGTCGGCCGACGACTACCGCGACGACATCATGATGTGGCTCCCGCTGCACTGATCCGGCGCCGATACCCACCGCTGCCGCTGCCGCTGCCGCTGCTGCTGTCGCGGCCCCCGTGCAAGATCGCCGCCCGGGCGTGCTTCACTGGACGGTGCCCTTTGGGAACGTTCGAAACGGATTCGGAACGGAAGAGTGGATTGACATGGGCCGCTACACGCTGATGCGCCTTGGGATCTTCGCGGGCTGCCTCGTGGTCGTCTGGGGCCTCGTCTACTCCGGCATCGCCCCGCGCGGACTCGGCGACTCCAACTACATGTGGGTCGTCCTGCTCTCCCTGCTGATCTCCGCCCCGATCAGCTTCGTCGCGCTGCGCAAGGAGCGCGACCGGGCCTCGGCCCAGGTCGTCGCGCGCGTCGACCGCATGAAGGCCAACCTGGAGAGCAACCGCAGCCAGGAGGACGACACCGTGGACGACGCCGCCCGCCAAGGCGCGCAGGGTCAGACCTCCTGAACCTTCCCTGTGCACGGTAGGCGGCGGCCGATCGTACGCTTGCCCGCATGGGTGCTGTGAAGAACAAGCGCATGCCGCGTGCGGTACGTGAACAGCAGATGCTGGACGCGGCCGTACGGACCTTCGGGCAGCGGGGGTACCGGGCCGCGTCGATGGACGAGATCGCCGAACTGGCGGGCGTGTCCAAGCCGTTGGTGTATCTGTACCTGAACTCGAAGGAAGACCTCTTCACCGCGTGCATCCGGCGCGAGGCCAAGGCGCTCACCGACGCCGTCCGCGCGGGCGTACAGCCCGGTCTGGCCGCCGACCGTCAACTCTGGGAAGGGCTGGCGGCGTTCTTCACGCACACCGCCGAGAACCCCGACGGCTGGGCGGTCCTGCACCTCCAGGCCCGTACGCACGGCGAGCCGTTCGCCGCCGAGGTCTCCGCGATGCGCGAGGAACTCGTCGTGTTCGTCACGCAGTTGATCGTCGTCGGGGCTCGTGAGGCACACCGCGACCCGACCCTGCCCGAGCGCGAGGTCGCCGGGCTCGCGGAGGCGCTGGTCGGCGCCGCCGAGTCCCTCGCTGCCTGGGCCAACGCGACCCCGGGCGTCTCCGCCAAGCAGGCCGCCGCGACCCTGATGAACTTTGCCTGGGCGGGCCTGGGCGACCTCATGGAGGGGCGGCCCTGGTCACCTCCCGTCAGGCGTGGATGACCTCCGTCAGGAAGGCCTCCGTCAGGAAGGCCGCCGCCCGCTCGGACACGTCCGGCTGCAGCCAGTCGGTGACATCCGCGCACACGGTGACCTCCACGCCCGTACCGGCGAGGACCCGGGGCAGGGTGTGCAGGGCCGTGGACGGCAGCGCGACCAGGGTGTCGGCGACCGGACCCTTCAACAGCTCGACCTCCAGGGGGAGTTCGGGGCGTACGATCTCCAGCTCGCCGTACTCGGCGAGCAGGCGCAGCTTGTCCGGGTCCTCGCGGCGGTGCGCGAAGTAGCGTTCGACGTTCAACTGGTGGGCCAGCGCCGCCACTTCATGGACGTACCGGCCGGGGTCGACCAGTCCCGTCTCGGCGAGCGAGGTGCCGATCATGTCGACGCCCGGGCTCACCTGCGGCGGCCCGTACCGCTGTCGCGCCCAGCTGTAGGTGTGCGGGGAGACGATCACACCGGGCGGGGCACTCGCGGCGGCCCGGCAGTTGAAGACCTCAAGTCGCGTGCCGGGCCCGGGAGTCAGGCGGCGAGCGGCGCGGGCGGCCGCCCCCGGCGCGGATCCCGTGTGGTGCCAGCGGACCAGCGGACGGCCCGCGAGCGGCTCGGGGGAGAGCTCCAGGGTGGCCGTGCCGTCGTCGAGCAGGACGAAGTCGCGGGTACGGGTGAGGGGCAGCAGCCGCTGGATGATCCCCGAGAAGGGGTCGCCGATGACGAGCCGGTCGGCGGTGGTGAGCTTCCGTACGAGCGAGGTCAGGGCGCGCGTGAAGCCGACCGGGACCTTGCGGATGTCGTACAGGCCGACGTCGATGCCCTCGGCGCGGGCCACCTCCGCCATCACGCGCAGCTGGTGGCGGGTGGCCGGGTCGAGGGGAAGGAGTACGGCGGCCTCGCACCGCGCGGGCTCCGGGGCTCCGTCGCGCTCACCGAGCGCCCACTCCAGGAGGTTGAGGAGCTGGGCGGGGCTCTCGACGAGGGCGAGGGCGACGGGGCGGGCTGTCATCCCTGTCCCCAGCGGCGGAGGGTGGGGGCGACCTTCTCGCGGCCCACACGGTAAAGGGACTTGGCGCCGCTGCGCGCGACCCGGCGGACGACCGCCTTGACGGGGCCCGCACCGCCCATGGCCGGCGGGACCGGCAGCGGCCTGCCCTTCTCGTCGAAGCCGTTGCGTTCCAGGATGCCGCCGAGATAGACGCCGGCGCGCTGCGGTGAGTAGTACGGCCGCAGTAGCGGCAGCGGGCCGGCGGCGCGCAGCGCGGCGAGGCGGGCGCGGGCGGCGGCGTAGGGGTCGGTCTTGCCGATGCCCTGACGTGCCGCCCACGCCGGGTCGGGGAGGGGCCGCGCGCCCGCGTCGAGGTCGTCCCAGGAGGCGAGGCAGCCGGAGTGCACGAAGTAGTGGTTGCCGTGCGCCTCGCGGACACCGAAGTCGGTGAGGATCGCGGTCGGGATGTCCCGGTGCATCGACTCCAGCGCGGCCGTGGAGCTCACGGTCACCAACAGGTCGGTGCGGTCGAGGACTTCGCCCATGTGACCGTAGACGAGCTGGAGGTTGGGCGGCGCGGGCTCGGCCAGCTCCTCGATGAGCACCTGGTACGGGTTGGCCTCGACATGGGTCGTGTGCTCGCCGGGGAGGCTGCGCAGCTTCATCAGGACGAGCCGGTCGGGATGGCGCCGGGCGTGCGCGGCGGCGCGTTCCAGCAGCTTCAGCCGGGACTCGCGGCCCTTGGGCACGGAGGGCTGGACGGCGAAGGTGAGCGTGAACGGCCGGTCGGGGGAGGGCGTGTACGGATCACCGCCGAGGAACGGCAGCGCACACTCCACCACCGCGTCCGGATCGACACCGACACTCGTGAAGGCTTCGCGGAACCGGTCGGCGTCGTACGCGCTGTTGGCGAGGACGACATCGGTGCCGGCGCGGGTGAGGAGCCCGTCGACCATCTTCTCGTAGACGACTCCGACGTACCCGGTGACGGTGACGGGCCGCCGCTCGCGCGCCGCCCAGGCGATCCCCAGGCTGTGGGTGAGCGCCAGCGTCGTACCACCGGCGGTGGCCAGGACGAGGACATCCGCCCCGGCCAGCTCCTCGTCGTCCACCAGCTCGGCCGCCGTGACCTCGCGCCGGGTGTCGGGCACGATCCCGATCTCCGCGAGCTGGCGTTCCGTCGGGGTGGCCCGGGTGCGCAGGAAGACGGCGTCGAGCGTGTGCTCGGGCGCGATCTGCCGTGCGACCGACGCGCCCCACTTCCAGCGGGTGTCCGAGTCGGCGAGTACGGCGATACGTCTGGGGGGCATGGCTCAGGAGCCCTTCCTGGCGTGGGTGCGGCGAAGTGAGCCGAGGCTAGGAACGGTGTCTGAGCGTGGGATGAGGACCTGCTTGAAGGAACCTTGGGTGACTAGGGGCAGCCTGTGAGGGATTTTTCAACCGGCGCCGCTGACCTGCGGTTTGGCGATGACGTTCCGGCCGGCGCGGTTGCCCGCCCCGCAAACTGTTCGCCCGCTTTTGGCCCGCTGTTCATCCGCTTTCCACGGGCAAGGGCCGCACCTCGCCGGTGAGATGCACGCGGTCACCGCCACGGAGCTCGAAAGCGGACCCCTCGGCGGCGTAGGTGACGGTTCCCGGCAGCAGCACCGGCGCCTTGAACGCGGCCCGCACGGTCACCGCGTCGCGCGGCCCGTACTCGGCGAGGCAGCGGGCGACGGTCCACATGCCGTGGGCGATGGCGCGGGGGAAGCCGAAGAGGCGGGCGGTGAGGGGGTGCAGGTGGATGGGGTTGCGGTCTCCGGAGGCGGCGGCGTAGCGACGGCCGACGTCGCCGGAGAGGCGCCATTCGGTGAGGGTGGGGAGGGCGGGGAGGGGGTTGGTGTCCCCGGGTTCCTGCGGGATGGCGGGTGCTTCGGTTGCTATGTCCCGGCACTTCCGGCGGTGCCGCGCGAGGTACGTACTCCTCGACTCCCATACGAGGCTGCCGTCCACCCTCGCCTCGGTCGCGACGGTCGCCTCGGTGCCCCGTCGGTGGGGCGTCAACCCCTCGACGTACACGGTGAGTTCGTAGGCCGCTGTGGCTGCCAGCTCCCTCCATTGCGTGATCTCGATCGAGGTGTGCACCAGGCCGAGCAGCGGGAGCGGGAACCTGCGGCTTGCCATGATCCGCATGGCCACCGGGAATCCGAGGATGTGGGGGTACGTGACGGGCAGTGCGTCCGCTCCTGTGGCGAATCCGCAGACTCGTTCGTAGGCGGCGAGGCGGGCGAGGTCGACGCGGGTGTCGGGGAGGACGAGTCGGGTTGGGGAGACGGTGGCGTTGGGGCGGGGGTGCTTGAGGGGGGAGAGGAGGGCTCCGCGGGCGAGGAGGGGGGTGAGGGAGGGGGGTGCCGCGAGGGTGTGGGAGGGCCGTTCGGCGGTGCCGGTGAAGCCCGGATAACGGTCGGCCATGGTCCAACTCCCAGCTCGGACGTGAATTTACTCTGGAGTAAGGTTACCCAGGGTAAGGCGACGTGAACGAGCCTTTGCTTCTTGGGGGCGCGAGGAACTCTTAAGGGGCGCGGGGAACTGCGCAATCTTTTAGGGGGGTCTGGGGGTGCAGCCCCCAGGAACGGGATGGGACGGGTAGGGGCGGCGGGGGCGAAAGAACCCCTGATACCCGCGGTAACTCGCACCGCGCCCGCCCCAAAGCCCCACAAACCCCACACGCATGCCCCGTAGGATCCCCGTCTCACCCGCTCGCGGGCACCCCCATGAACCCCCCACCCCCCAGGGCCGTATGAGGATTCACGCCCCTCACAACCGCCCTCGCCCGCTCCGGCCCCCCGGTCGACTAGGAGCCGCCCCGTGTCCAGCCTGTACTCCCCCGAACCTCCCTCCACGGAGCCCGAGATCAGGCGCCTGGACGGAGTCGTGCGCGAGGTGGCCCTCCCCCCGCTCGTCGGACACGTGACCCACGGCTCCCTCGCGGACATCCCGTTCGACAACGCGGCGGCGACACCGAACGAGGCCGTCCTCAGCAGAAGGACACCGGACGGCGGCTGGACGGACGTGAGCGCCGCGGAATTCGCCGCGCAGGTACAGGCGGTGGCGAAGGGGCTGATCGCGGAGGGCCTGGCCCCGGGCGACCGTATCGCCATCATGGCCCGGACCACGTACGAGTGGACGCTCCTCGACTTCGCCGCCTGGGCCGCGGGCCTGGTCACCGTCCCCGTCTATCCCACGTCCTCCGTCTTCCAGACCCGCTGGATCCTCCAGGACTCGGGCGCCGTCGCGCTGGCCGTGGAGTCCGTGGCGCAGGCGGCCATGCTGGGCCCGGAGCGTGACCGGATCCCCGATCTGAAGCACATGTGGGTCTTCGAGAAGGGCCACGTCGAGCGCCTCGCGGAGCTCGGGCAGGACATACCGGACCAGGAAGTCGCCGTACGACGAGGGGTGTTGGGCCCGGACACGCTCGCCACCCTCATCTACACCTCGGGCACCACAGGCCGCCCCAAGGGCTGCGCCCTCACCCACGGCAACTTCTTCGCCGAGGTCGACAACGCCGTCGAGCTGCTCTACCCGATCTTCAAGTCCCGCACCCAGGACCCGGCTTCCACCCTCCTCTTCCTCCCCCTCTCACACGTCTTCGGCCGCATGGTCGCCATCGCCTGTCTGCGCGCCCGGGTGAAAATCGGCCACGCGCCCAGCCTCCAGACCGAGGACCTCCTCGCGGACCTGGCGTCCTTCAAGCCGACCTTCCTGCTGGCCATCCCGTACGTCCTGGAGAAGGTCTACAACACGGGCCGCGCCACGGCCGAACGGATGGGCCGCGGCTCGTCGTTCGACCGGGCGGCTGGCATCGCCCGCAAGTACGGCGAGGCGGTGGAGGCGAAGCAGCACGGCACCGGCCCGGGCCCCAGCCGCAGCCTCCGCGCGGCTCGCGCTCTCTACGACCCGCTCGTCTACCGCCGTATCCGCAACGCCCTCGGCGGCAGGGTCCGTTACGCCATCTGCGGCGGTTCCCCGCTCGGCCGCCGGCTCGCCGCCTTCTACGCGGGCGCCGGGATCGAGATCTTCGAGGGGTACGGGCTGACGGAGACCACCGCCGCCGCGACCGTCACGCCACCCCAGAAACCCCGGCTGGGCACAGTGGGCTGGCCCCTCCCGGGCACCCGCGTACGGATCGCCGCCGACGGCGAGGTGCTGCTGAGCGGCGGCCAGCTCTTCCGCGGCTACTGGGATCCGCACGCGGGCGGTGTCGTCGACGCCGCGCCGGACGGCTGGTTCGCGACCGGCGACATAGGCGAGCTGGACGACGGCGGCTACCTGACCATCACCGGCCGCAAGAAGGAGATCCTGATCACCGCGGGCGGCAAGAACGTCGCCCCGGCACCGCTGGAGGACTGGCTCCGCTCCCACCCCCTCATCGCCCAGTGCATAGTGGTGGGCGACCGCCGCCCGTACGTCGCCGCCCTCATCACCCTCGACCCCGAGGGCATCACCCACTGGCGTCAGATGAACGGCAAGCACGCGGTCCCCGCCGAACTCCTCCTGGACGACCCCGCGTTGCGGTCCGTCATCCAACGCGCCGTCGACGAGGCCAACAAGCTCGTCTCCCGCCCCGAGTCCATCCGCCGCTTCACCGTCCTCCCGGTCGACTTCACCGAGCAGGCCGGCCATCTCACCCCCTCCATGAAGCTCAGGAGGACGGCGATCGAACGGGACTTCAGCAAAGAGATCGAGGGCTTGTACGTGAGGTAGAGGGGGAGTGAGGTAGAGGGGGAGTGAGGTAGAGGGGGAGTGAGGTAGAGGGGGAGTGGGGCGGAGGGGGAGTGGGGGGTAGCGAAGTAGTCGATGGGTGAGACGGGCGGCGATTCCCCCTAGCTCACTCCGCACGCCCGGAGCGCCGCGGCCGTGACCGCCGCCCCCAGCACCACCACCACGAACGGCGCCCTCCGCCACGCCAGCACGCCACCGACGAGCACCCCGAGGGGGCGCGCCCACCCGGCGAATCCGTGTGCCTCGGTGAGCGCCCCCGTGACGAGCAGCGCGGCGAGCAGGACCACCGCGCCGGCGGACAGCAACTCCTGCGCCCGTACGGAAAGTTCGATCCGCCCGTGCAGCAAGGGCCCCACCAGCCGGAAGGCGTACGTGCCGACGGCGAGGGCAAGGATGGCGGCGGCCACGGCCGATGTCATGCCGGCCTCCTTACGACCAACAGCCCCGCCAGCGCCAGCAGTACGGGGACCCCGGCGGGGACGACCGGCGTCACCGCCAGTGCCACGACCGCTCCGGCGAGCGCGGCCCGCCGTACCCCCGCGTCCTTCCGCAGCGCGGGCAGCACCAGCGCCGCCAGCACCGCGGGGAATGCCGCGTCGAGCCCGTACGTCCCGGTGTCGCCCAGCGCGCTTCCGGCGAGGGCGCCGCCGAGAACGCAGAGGTTCCAGGTCGCGAACAGGCCGATGCCGGAGATCCAGAAGGCGGCCCGGCGCCGCCCCGGATCGGGCTGGGCCAGGGCGAAGGCGACCGTCTCGTCGGTGACGAGGTGGGCGCCGACAAGCCGGCTGACGCGTCCGCTTCCGATGACGTCGGCGACGGCGAGGCTGTAGGCCGCTGTGCGTGTGTTGAGCAGCAGTCCGGTGGCTGCCGCGGCGAACGGTCCGCCCCCGGCCAGTAGCACTCCCACCGTGCTGAACTGGGCGGAGCCCGCGTACACCACCAGCGACATCACCACCGGCACCCAGACGGGCAGCCCGCCCGCGACGGCGATCGCCCCGAACGAGACGCCGACGACCCCGCCGGCGAGACAGACGAGGGCCACGTCCCGGAGCAGCTCCGGATCGTGCACGGCAAGGGGTGTTCGGAGAAGCGAACGCATGTTTTCTACAATGAACAGTGAGCCCCCTGTTCGTCAAGGCGAACAATCGTACCGACGGAGCGAACAACGTGACCGATGCAGAAGGCGGCCCCCCGTCCCGCCTGCCCCTCGACTGGATCGCCGCCTCCCTGCGCCGCGAACGCACCCGCGCCGGACTCTCCCTCTCCGAGCTCGCCAAGCGCGCCGGGATCGCGAAGTCCACGCTGTCGCAGCTGGAGGCGGCGAGCGGCAATCCCAGCATGGAGACGCTGTGGTCGCTGGGTGTGGCACTCGGCGTGCCCTTCAGTGCCCTGGTCGAGCCGCCGGCTCCGGCGGTCCAGGTGATTCGCGCGGGCCAGGGGCCCGCTGTCGCCTCGGAGCGGGCCGACTACGTCGCGACCCTGCTGTCGGCCAGCCCGCCCGGCGCCCGCCGGGACATCTACCACCTGAGGGCGGAGCCGGGCGCGGCCCGCGAGTCGGAGCCGCACATTCCGGGCACGGTGGAGCATCTGATCGTGAGCACGGGGAGGGTGAAGGCGGGGCCTGTCGGGGACGCGGTGGAGCTGGAGCCCGGCGACTACATGGCGTACCGCGGCGACGTACCGCACGCGTACGAGGCGCTGGAGCCCGGGACGACGTTCGTGCTCGTGATGCAGCACGTGTGAACACACTCGTGACGCAGGACATGCGGCACGTGTGAACACAAAGGCAGGAGCCCCGCGACCGGCTGGCGCGGGGCTCCTTGGGTACTGCTATCCGTTCCGGATCAAACCATTGGGCTCATGGAGCCGCAGGCTTAGATCGGGGTGACGTTCTCCGCCTGCGGGCCCTTCGGACCCTGCGTGACGTCGAAGGAAACCGACTGGTTCTCTTCGAGAGAGCGGAATCCGCTCGCGTTGATCGCGGAGTAGTGGACGAAGACGTCCGGGCCGCCGCCTTCCTGGGCGATGAAACCAAAGCCCTTTTCGGCGTTGAACCACTTCACGGTTCCGGTAGCCATAAGCCCTCCTTGGGCCCAAAGGGTTGCCCTGCTCCAGAACCTGCGATTGTAAAAACAACTGCATACGTCTGAAAACGACGAGAGCCCGCGGTCACATGCTCCGCAGGCTCTGTACTGCAAGGGAAACCAAACTGCAACTTGCGGCGAGCTTAGCACTCGGGCAGCCGAAAGCAATAGAGGGCAAGATCACGTCACCCGGATGTTTGACCTCGGTAGGTTCTGGGTTGACGTCAAGGGTGTCGAATCCCTGTCGCAGGGGTTGACATGAGGGGGCGGGATGGTTTCCGAAACCACACCGGACCCTGGAGACTGCACCGTACCTCATGGGGTCTAGCCTCGCGATGTGGACAATCCTCGCAACCGGCCGCGCGTCGGCCACATCCAGTTCCTGAACTGCCTGCCCCTGTACTGGGGGCTCGCGAGAACGGGCACGCTCCTCGACTTCGAGCTCACCAAGGACACCCCGGAGAAGCTCAGCGAGAAGCTGGTGCAGGGCGAACTCGACATCGGGCCCATCACGCTCGTCGAGTTCCTCAAGCACGCCGATGAGCTGGTCGCCTTCCCCGACATCGCGGTCGGCTGCGACGGTCCGGTGATGTCCTGCGTGATCGTCTCGCAGGTCCCGCTGAACCAGCTGGACGGCGCCCGGGTCGCCCTCGGCTCCACCTCTCGTACGTCTGTTCGGCTCGCTCAGCTGCTGCTGGCGGAGAGAGTGGGCGTCCAGCCGTCGTACTACACGTGTCCGCCCGACCTCAGCCTGATGATGCAGGAGGCCGACGCCGCCGTACTCATCGGTGACGCGGCACTGCGCGCCAACCTCCTCGACGGCCCGAAGTTCGGCCTGGAGGTGCACGACCTGGGCACCCTCTGGAAGGAGTGGACGGGTCTGCCGTTCGTCTTCGCCGTGTGGGCGGCCCGCCGCGACTACCTGGAGCGCGAGCCCGCCGTCACCCGCAAGGTGCACGAGGCGTTCCTGGCGTCCAGGGACCTCTCGCTGGACGAGGTCTCCAAGGTCGCCGAACAGGCGGCCCGCTGGGAGGAGTTCGACGAGCAGGTCCTGGAGCAGTACTTCACCACGCTCGACTTCCGTTTCGGCGAGCCGCAGTTGAAGGCCGTACGGGAGTTCGCCCGGCGGGTCGGCTCGACCACCGGGTTCCCGGCGGACGTACGGGTGGAGCTGCTGACGCCCTGAGCGGGTTCGCGGGGGCGTACGGAACTACCCTGCTGGGCAGTGCGTCCGTGCGTACGGGGGAGGTGTGAGCGTCATGCAGCCGCTCGGAGTCGACGAACCCACGGTCGTGGGGCCCTACCGGCTGCTCGGCCGGCTGGGCTCCGGCGGCATGGGGCGGGTGTACCTGGGCCGCAGCGCGGGCGGCCGTACGGTCGCCGTCAAGATCGTGCACCCGCACTTCGCGCTCGACGAGGAGTTCCGCGCCCGCTTCCGCCGCGAGGTCGAGGCCGCGCGGCGGGTGGGCGGCGCGTGGACGGCACCGGTCCTGGACGCGGACCCGGAGGCGTCGGTCCCGTGGGTCGCCACGGGGTACGCGGCCGGCCCGTCGCTCGCGGCCGCCGTCGCGGACGGCGGCGGTCCGCTTCCGGCCCATTCGGTACGGGTGCTGGGCGCGGGTCTGGCCGAGGCGCTCTCGGCGGTTCACGCGCTGGGCCTCGTCCACCGCGACGTGAAGCCCTCCAACGTCCTGCTCACCCTCGACGGCCCCCTCCTCATCGACTTCGGCATCGCCCGCGCCACCGACGGCACGGCGTCCCTGACGTCGACGGGCGTCTCGGTCGGCTCCCCCGGCTACATGTCCCCCGAGCAGATCCTCGGCAAGGGCGTCGCGGGAGCGGCGGACGTCTTCTCCCTCGGCGCGGTACTCGTATACGCCGCGACGGGCGAGCCGCCCTTCCCCGGCGACTCCTCCGCGTCCCTCCTCTACAAGGTGGTGCACGAGGAGCCCCAGTTGGGCGCCATGGAGGGGGAGCTGCGGGAGCTGGTCGCCGCGTGCCTGACCAAGGACCCGGCCGCCCGCCCGACTCCGGACGAGGTGGCGGTCCGGCTCGCTCCGCAGGGTGCGGCCCGGCTGGTGACGGCGGGGTGGCTGCCGGGAGCCCTGGTGGAACAGGTGAGCCGAAGTGCCGTACAGCTGCTGAACCTTGACGCGACGGAGGCGACGCCTTCGGGGCCGGTGGGGTTCAGCAGCCCTTCGGTGGGGGCGAGTTCAGGGTCCGGGTTAGGGGCAGGGGCAGGAGCAGGGGTCGAGGGGCCGGTGTCCGGTGGGGTGTTCGGGCCGCCGCCCGTGATGCCGGCGTACGGACCGGGCGTACCGGGGCAGCGCGAGGTGCTGGGGGTGCCCGAGCCGAAGGACGCGGCCCCACCGCCCGCCGGCCGTCCGGGCGGGGTCTCCGTCAGCGTGGCCGCGACCTCCGTCCCCGGGGCGAACGGCCGTGGCCGCAGGATGAGTTGCACGGTGGCCCTCGCGGTTGCGGGAGCGCTGGCGGCGGTGACGGTGGGGTCCGCGTTCCTGTTCGACTTGATGCCGGACGGCGGCGGGACGAACGACGCGGGCAGTTCGGCGGGCGGTGCACATCCCTCGGCCACGGTGAGCGCGAGTGCCCCAGGCCCCGGGGAGCAGCCGTCCACGATCCCGGCCTCCTATCTGGGCACCTGGGAGGGCGACGGCCTGGCCCTCAACGGCGCCCTTCCCATGGGCACCTTCCGCGTCACCGTCCACCAGGCCGCCGTGGGCGAGGAGTTGGGCACCTTCCGGCAGACCGACCAGATCGGCGGCATCTGCGACGACGTACTCATCCTGAAGAAGGTCACGAAGACCCGGCTCGTCGTCACGAGCGTCGCCAAGGAATCCAACCGTGAGGTGTGCACCAAGGGCAGGCACGAGGTGCGGCTCACTCCCGTCGGGAGCGACCTCAAGTACGAGACGGACAACGCGGATGCCGGTGATCCGGTGGCCCGGATGACGAAGGTCAAATAGCCGGCCGGGGCGACGTCGCCCCGGATTCCGGGCCCGCCTTCCTCGTCCGCCCCACCCGTCACCGCTGTGTGGCTGCTCACTACTGTGTCTGCGATAGCGAACACCATCCGACTCGCCGCGCGCAGCAGAAGAGCGGACGCCGGGAAGGCGACAGGCGACAACGGGGAAGGGCCCAGCCATGGAGACACTGCAGCCGGACGATCCAAGGGAGTTGGGAAGCTACCGGTTGCTGCGAAGACTCGGTGCGGGCGGCATGGGCCGGGTGTATCTGGCCCGTTCGCCCGGCGGACGCACGGTCGCGGTGAAGGTCGTACGCCAGGACCTGGCCGCCGACGCCGACTTCCGCCGCCGCTTCGAGCACGAGGTCGAGATAGCCCGGGCGGTCTCGGGCCGCTACACCGCCCCGGTCGTCGACGCCGACCCGAGCGCGGCGCTGCCGTGGCTGGCCACGTCCTACGTGCTCGGCCCGGACCTCACCGACGTGGTGGAGGCCCACGGCGCCCTCCCCGAACGCACGGTCCGCGCGCTGGGCGCCGGGCTGGCCGCCGCGCTCCAGGAGATCCACGCGGCGGGCCTGATCCACCGCGACCTCAAGCCCTCGAACGTCCTGCTGGCCGCCGACGGCCCGCGTGTCATCGACTTCGGCATCGCGCGGGCGGTGGACGGAAACCGTATGACCCAGACGGGAGTTGTGGTCGGCTCACCCGGCTACATGCCGCCGGAGCAGGCCCTCGGCCGCGATGTCGGCACCCCGGGCGACGTCTTCTCCCTCGGCGCCGTCCTGACCTTCGCGGCCACCGGCCACAACGCCTTCGGCGACGACGCGGCCTCCCACGCGGCCATGCTCTACCAGATCGTCCACGGCGAACCGGACCTCACGGGCGTATCGCAGTCCCTGCTCGGCCTGATCCGCGCATGCCTGCAGAAGGACCCGGCCCAGCGGCCCGCTCCCGCGGAGATCGTGGCCGCCCTGGCGCCGGGCGGCACCGCGACCGTACTGACCGACTGGCTTCCGTCGGCCGTGGCTTCGACGATCGCTACACATGCGGCGGGGATCCTGGACCTGGAGGCCCCCGACGTCCCGGAGGCCCCCGGAGTCCCGGAGATGCCGAAGACCCCTTCTTTCGGGCCGCCGCCGGTGATGGCTGACGGCACGGCCTCCTCGACGGGCACGCCCACGCCCGCACCGCAGCCGCAGGGGTACGGCTATCCGCCCGCGCCCGGCTACGGGACGCCGCCCGGGGGCACTCCGGCACCCGGGTACGGCACGCCCGGTTACGGTTCCCCTCTCCCCGACGCCACGGTCCACCTCGGCAGGCCCGCCTCCGCCGCCGCCTCCGCTTCCGGAGCGGCTCCTTCCCGCCGCCGCTTCCTCGGCCTGACGGCAAGTGTCGCGGGTGTCGCGGTCGTGGGCGGCGGGGGCGCCTGGTGGCTGTCCCGGAGCGGGAACGCCGGCACGGAGTCCACGGGAGCGAACGGCAAGGGCGGCTCGACCGAGCCCGCCGCCGAGAACTTCACGACGCCTCCGGCGGGCGTGGCCCCGCAGCCGCTGTGGCACAAGTCGGTGGCGGAGGACAGTACCAACGACGAACTGCCGCTGATGATCCACGACGGGACCCTGCTGATCAGCGGTGACCCGCTGGTGGCGTACGACGTGAAGACGGGGAAGGCGCGCTGGACCCGCAAGGGCATGACCCGGCCCGGCGCCCTGCCGCTCGTCGCCGGCGGCAAACTGTTCCTGGGCGACAGCGACTACGACGGTGCGCTCGTGGCCCTGGACATGAGCACGGGCAAGGAAGCCTGGCGTACCCGCGTCAGCAAGAAACTGGACCTCGACGAGCCCATCGCCATCGACGCCGAGAACGTCTACGTCACGGTGACCGACCTCAACGACGCGAAGAGCGGCACCAATTACCGCAGGGGCATCGCGGCGATCAACCACACCACGCGCAAGCAGGTATGGGTGCAGATGCGGGACTGGGGGACCGACAACTGGGACGTCGAGGCCACGGTCAACGGAAAGTACCTGGTCTACGCCGACTCCAAGTACAACCTCACGGTGCGCGACACCGCGACCGGCAAGCAGCTGTGGACCAAGAAGGTCGGTGACGACTGGAGCTGGACGCCCACCGTCGCCGCGGGCCTCGTCTTCCTGCCGGGAGAGAAGCTGACGGTCCTCGACGCGGACACCGGCAAGACCCGCTGGACCCTGTCGCCCAACGGCCGCCGCGGCTTCGACAACCCCGTGGTCATCGACGACGTCCTGTACGCCGCCGACTTCGACCATGGTGTGTGGGCCGTCCATGTGAAGACGGGCAAGAAGATCTGGCTCTGCGAGGACCCCGGGGCCGTAAGGGCACCGGTGAACTTCCTGCGTGCGGGGGCGACCCTGTACGGCGCGTCCTACTGGGACGAGGGCGGCATCTTCGCCATGGACGCCAAGACCGGAAAGTCCCGCTGGGTCTACAACGACAACAAGGGCGGGGGCGAGCCCTGGCAGGTCGCGATCTCCGGCAACCGGCTGCTGGCGACGCACGGATTCGAGATCTACGCGCTGCCGGCGGTGTGAACGCGTGGGGCGGGCCCCGGTAACTCCCGGGCCCGCCCCACGCGCCTACCGCGTCGGCGTCGCGTACTACATCGGCGTCGTGACGGTGAGCGGTTCCCCGTCCCCGAGGTGCAGCAGGCCCTTGCCCGGTGCGACCGGTCCGCCGACCATGCTGCGGTTGGTACGGATGCCGATCAGCTCGCCCGCGGAGGAGTCCTGCGGGGAGAGCAGGATGCCACGGCGCCCCTTCTTCATCTCGACCTGCCAGCCGGAGAAGCCGCTGCACACGTCTTCCTCGTCACCGGCGATGACCAGGGCGAGGCCACGCTCGCCGCCGCGCTGGACGATCCGCTTGAAGACGGTCTCGGCGTCACAGTCCTCCAGTACCTCGCCGTCGTCGACCAGGACGACGATCGGCTCCTCGGGCGTGGCCGACTCGATGGCCTCGCTCAGGTCGTCGCTCTCGATGTCGTCCTCGTCGAAGACCTTCAGCACGCCTTCCTGGCCGTCCAGTTCGCGAAGAGGCGAGGGACGCGGTGCGGCGACGACGATCCGTACGCCCTGCGTCAGATACGAACGCGCCATGTTCATCAGCGTCGTACTGCGGCCCGACTTGGCCGGTCCCGCGATGACGAACGTCGGGACGCCCTGCGCGAGGTCGGGGCCGAAGCCCATGATGTCGTCGCCGCCGATGCCCGCCAGACCCCACAGCTTGGAGCGCGAGGCGTCCGGGTCGCGCATCTCCCAGGCGTCCGTGAAGTTGATCCGGGTGGGCAGGACGTCGACACGGAACGGGCGTCGGCCGCGCGGCAGTTCGGCGTCGCGAACCGCCGCGGCCTCGCCGATCGCCGTGATCGCCGCGGCCTGCCCCTGACCCGTGGCGTCCTCGGTGAGCAGGGCGAACTGGGTCTCGGTGCCGTGCTCGTTGCGGTAGCCGCGGCCCGGCGGGATCTCCTCGGGGACCTTGCGGGCGTTGACGCCGATCAGCGAGAAGTCGGAGCGGTCCGCGAGCCGCAGTGCGTACTTGTCCTCGGTGAGGGAGCCGATCCGGGACGAGAGGATCTGGCGGTCACCCGTCATCACCAGGTGGAGGCCGACGCTCGCGCCTTCCCGCATCATCGCGGTCACCTGGTCCGTCAGATCGCCGTGGTCGTACTCGCCGAGCGTCGGCAGCCAGCCCTCCCACCGGTCGAGCAGCACGACGATGTGCGGGAGCCGCTCCTCCTCGGCGGCCGCGGCCCGCTGCTCGCCGATGTCGGCGAAGCCCTTGTCGGCCAACAGGTCCTGGCGGCGGGTGAGTTCGCCCTTCAGGCGGGCCATGAGGCGCACCACGCGCTCGGTCTGGTTGCGGCTGACCACGGCACCGCAGTGCGGCAGCCGCGTGAGCGCGTTGAGCGCGCCGTTGCCGCAGTCGATGCCGTAGAGGTGGACGTCCGCCGCGGAGTGCGTCCGGGCGAGCGAGGCCGCGATGGTCCGCAGGATCTGCGAACGGCCACTGCGCGGCGCACCGCCGATGAGAAGGTGCCCGAAGGAGGCGAAGTCCACGACGACCGGGCGGCGGGCCTGGTCGGCGGGCAGGTCCTCGACACCGTACGGGGCGGGCGGCAGCTTGCCCGGTCCGCCCGCGAAGGCGGGCAGCTGGACCTCGTCGAGCAGCAGCGTCTCGGAGAGCGCGGGCAGCCAGGGACTGTGCTGGGCCGGAATGCCGAGTACCTGGTTGGCCTCGCGGACCGCGTCCACCAGCACCTTGAGGTCGGTGATCTCCTCTTCCTCGCGCGCCTCGGCCTTCGGCTTCACCAGCGTGGCCCGTCCCAGGTCCTCCCAGCCGAGGGGGCCGGCCCAGGGGGCGAGCGCCGTGGGGTCGGCGGCACCGGGACGGCGTCCACCGACCCGGCCGGACTGGAACGGCACGAGCGAGGCGTGCCCGAGACGGACGTACGCCCGACCCGGTGTGTTCTTGGAGATGTGCCCGGCCTCGGGGGAGTCGATGACGTCGCTGGACTCGCCGCCGTCGGTGACGCGCAGGGCGATACGGAGGTTGGTGTTGGCGCGGATCTCGGGGGACACGACACCGCTCGGGCGCTGGGTGGCGAGCAGCAGATGGATGCCGAGCGAACGGCCTCGCTGGGCGATGTTGACGAGACCGGAGACGAAGTCGGGCAGGTCGCGCACCATCGAGGCGAACTCGTCGATGACGATGAGGAGCCGGGGCACGGGCGCGTGCGAGGGGTCGCGGCGCACCAGGTCCTGGTAGTCCTCGATGTCCTTGGCGTCGGCGGCGGCGAGGATGTGCTCGCGCCGCTTCAGCTCGGCGCCCAGCGACTCCAGGGCCCGCTCGACGAGGTGGGCGTCGAGGTCGGTGACCATGCCGACGGTGTGCGGGAGTTTGACGCAGTCCTTGAAGGCGGATCCGCCCTTGTAGTCGACGAGGACGAAGGTCATGTTCTCGGGCGTGTTGGCCACAGCGAGTGAGGCGACGATCGTCTGCAGCAGCTCGGACTTACCTGAACCGGTCGTACCGGCGATGAGGCCGTGCGGGCCGTCCTTCCGCATATCGATGCCGAACGGACCGTCGTACGACTCACCGATGACCGCCATCGTCGACTGCCCGCCCATGCGCCACCGCGCGGTGATCGCGTCGCGGGTCGGCGGCTCCAGCTGCAGGACGTCGAGCAGCCGGCTGGCCCCGGGCAGGGCCGAGTCCTCGGTCTCGCCGCTGATGTCACGCAGCGGAGACAGGGCCCGCGACAGGCGTCCGCACCAGGCCGCGGAGACGAAGTCCGGCCGTACGTTCCGTACGCGCGCGATGCCCGTCTGCTGGACGCGCAGCCGCAGTTCGAGCGGCTTCTGTGCGCCGGAGGAGGAGTCGTCGGCCTCGGCGGCGTGCCAGGCGTGGAAGGAGGGGAAGCCGCCGGGAGCCGCGGGGGCACCCTGCGCGATGCGCTGCTGCGGGGTCGCGTGCTCCTCGGGCTTGGGCTCCGCGATGACGATGGCCTGGCACTCGCCGGGCAGGAACCGCTCCTCGGCGTCGAGGCAGATCGCGTACATCGACATGGCCGGTCCCTCGCGCAGCAGCCGCACCACACCGGGCATGGAGCGAAGCCGCCGCGAACCGTCCCACACCACGATGATGTCGGGATCGCTGAAGGAGGCCTTGTTGCCGTTCTGCTTGGCGGCCTTCTGGCGGGCGTCGAGGAGTTGGGTCAGCTCACCGATGCGGGCGCCGACGGTCTCCGCGTCCGTGCCGATGAGGACGTTGGCGTCCTGGGCGCCGCCGGGGCGGCTGTGCGGCAGCCACCGCGTCCAGTCCCAGCTCTCCCGGCCGCTGTTCTCGGTCAGTACGTAGAACTGGACGTCGAGCGGGCTGTGCAGCACGGCGGCCTGGGCGACGATCCAACGCCCCAGCGCCTGCGCCGAATCGCCGGGCCCCGCGATGCCGATGACCCCGCGCTCACACAGCGGGAGTGCGACCGGCGCGTCCTCGATGGTCCAGGTGACCTCGCGCTTGTGGTCGTCCTGTTCCGGGTCGTCGAGCACGACCTCGGAGGGCAGCTGCCCGGTCCCGACCCGCAGCAGCAGATGGTCCGCGTCGGTCCGCCGCCGCTCCCACAGCCGCGTACGCGGCCCGGTGCTCAGCGACAGAACGGTGGCCGGATCGGGTATCGCCTGACGCCGGTCGAGCCGCTCGGCGACCAGGGCCTCCTGGGCCTCCTTCTCGATCCGCTCCTTGTGCTCCTTGTACTCCTTGACCTGCTTCGCGTGGGACTTGCGCCCCTGCTTCTTGTCCATGAAGAAGTTGCCGAACATGATGAGCGGGCTCAGCAGCGCCATGATCAGGTAGTACCAGCGCCCGAAGATCATCACGGATACGACGGCACCGACCAGCGGCGTCACGGCCATCAGCCAGGGCAGCGGCCGGGCCTCGTAGTCACGGATCGGATTGGGCAGCCGGAACTTCGTCTCACGCTCCGGCGGATGCAGCCGCGGCGGCCGGTTGTAGTCGAGCCCGGCGCCGTCGTCGGACCACTTGAGGGCGGCGTTGGGCGGCGAGTACCGGTCGAGCTCAAGGAGCGTGTTGCCGACGGCGACCTGACTCCCGAGGGGCCACTCGTCACCGTCGTGCGCGTCGATGGCCTCGCCGTCGAGCGTGACACCCTCTTTGTCCCCGTGTACGGCGACCCGGCAGGTCCCGTCCGTTGCAACTGACAACGTCAGCGCTCTTTGCGGAAGTTCGGGATCGTCGATACGGATGTACGACGAAGCCCCGCCGCCGATGTCGTACCGCCCGATCCCCAGCCGGTGCACGGCCCCGGCGGCCGGACCGCCGGCGACCCGCAGTTCGACGAGCCCGGTCGGCTCACCGGGAAGGCACCCCGCGGGATCATGCAGGCTGACGACCGCACCCTCGCGCAGCGGCGAGGTCCCGATGGTGGCGGTGGGATCGACGGGATACCCGTCGACGTACGCGACGGGCGCACCGCTCGCCGCGGCCTGATGCTGCCCGATCGGAATGATCTGCGCACCGCCGCTGTACCCGACGTGCCCCGCCAGTTCCTTGGCGATGTCCCCCACCGAGGACTCAGGATCCGCATCAAGAACCACGTCGGCGGTGGCGCCGCCGAGCGGGTCGACGACGGTCAGAGTCAGGCGCACGCTCGTCCTCCCCAGGCACCTGAGGCCGCTTCCGGAACGCAGGCCACAGTGACATCGACGATAGCCGCTCCCCCCTTCCCACAGGCATCGGCCCGTGTGAGAGGTCCTTGGAGGCGCCGGGCGGATTCGGCGGGCGATGCGGTGGCCGACCCGACGGCCGATCCGGATGCTGTTCCGACGGCCGTTCCGGCAGCCGTTCCGACGGCCGATCCGGCGGGGCGGATCAGGCCTCTGGTGCGGGACGGTGACAGAACCGGGGTGTGCTCCTGCAAGCGCCGTAAGTAAGCTGCTGGCTCAATGCGGACGAGCGCATCATCCGCATCAGGAGCCACGGGGGTTGGCCCTGCGGCGAGTTGGAGCATGGAGGACGCCACATGGCCGGCGGCAAAGACGCAGATATCACATACGAGAAGATGCGGCACGCTGCGAAGAAGCTCGGGCACGAGAAGGAGAAGATGGAGGACAAGCTCCACGGGCTCGACAGCTACATCGACGGCCTCGTCGCCGACGGTTACACGACCTCGAAGGGTTCCCAGGCCTTCGACGACTCCTTCAAGGAGTTCACCAAGGGCATGAAGGACACCCTTGAGGGCCTCAAGGGCATGGCCAAGTTCCTCGACGACGCGGCGAAGGCGTACGAGGACCTTGATGACCAGCTGGCCAAGGGCGTTAAGGGCTAGTAACCACCAGCCCCGCGCGGCTGTTGCATCCGGCGTGGCGGTCCTTGTGGCCGCCACGCCGCTCTTGCTTTCCGTGACGTCTATCAACGGGGGATTCCATGTCGGACCAGACCGCCGATATTTCACGCATCAAAGAAAGTGCGAGATCGCTCTCCAAGATCCATCGGGAATTCAAGGGTAACGCGAACCCGGCCGACGGACTTGGCGTCGACACGCTGGGTGAGCGGGGCCTGGTCGACGTCTTCGACGACTTCGGGGACAACTGGAAGATTCATCGTGAGCGTCTGACGGACGAACTTGAGAAACTCTCCAAGATTCTGTCCACGGCGGCCAAGGCTTATGAGGACATCGACCATCAGCTGGCCGAGGCCCTCCGCGGCACGGACAAGAAGGACCCGGGTGGCAAGGGAGGCAAGAAGTGACGCGCCCCCGGGCCGACGAGTGGGCAGTGATTGGCGAGTCCTCGGACCCGATCCCCGGCAATCCGGAGGAAGTTGCGAAACTCGGCCGCGACCTGCGGAAGACTGCGGAAGCGATCCAGAAGCAGGCTAAGGAGATCAAGGCACTCTCGTCCGTCGAATCGTGGAAGAGTAAGGCGGCGGAGGAATTCCGCAAAGAGGCCGAAGAAGCCGAGGGGAAGCTGCGGAAGGCGTTCAAACGCTATGACGCGGCGGCGGATGCCCTGGGTGAGAAAGTCGTCGAGGGCGGCAGCTCCACGGAGTACGCCTCGGAACTGCACCGCGCGCAGACCATGGCTGACAAGGCACTTCGTGACGCGAAGGACGCGCACGACGAGCACGCGACGAGCGCCGGCGCGATCGACAAGTTCCCCAAGGACACGGCGGACGACGACCCCGACCGCAAGAAGCTGGAGAAGCGCCAGGAGGCGGCGACTTCGGCGATGGAGCGGGCGAAGAAGGACCTCGAAGCAGCCAAGGATGTTCGCGACGCGGCAGCCAAGAGTGCACGCGACGCCATTCGGCACGCCATTGACCACGACGGCTTGAAGGACAGCCGCTGGGACAAGTTCAAGGACTGGGTGCACGACAACGCCGGGTGGATCAACAAGGTTCTCGATGTGGCCGGTTGGGTTGCCACCATCTGTGGAACGTTGTCCCTTCTGGTGGGGTGGATTCCCATCGTCGGACAGGCACTCGCCGGAATCCTGGGATCCATCGCCATGGCCGCCACGATCATCTCGCTGGTCGGACACGTCCTGTTGGCGCTCGCGGGTGAGGGCAGCTGGTTTGACGTCGCCTTGGATGTCGTGGGCCTCGCCACGATGGGCATCGGCCGCGGGGCGATGGCGGGAGCGAAGGGTGCGATGCAGGGAGCCAAGGGAATGGCCCGCTCGGCCGCTTTCAGGCAGGCCATGGAACGCGTCGTGGCGAAGCGGGGAAGCGCCGCCTTCAAGAAGGCGGAGCAGGCTGCCTGGAAACAGGCCAACCGCATGAGTGGCGGAGCCCTGCGGGGCAAGGCCGGTGCCGAAGCGTTGGCCACCGCGCCCAAGGGATGGTTCCCGGGTGCCGGGCGCGTCGCGGAGGCGTTCAGTCCAAAGGCCATCGGTAAGGAAATGGTCGACGGCTTCAAAGGGGTCAAGGACCTCGGGTGGAGCAACCTGAGACAGCTGGGCCATGGCAGCACCTGGCAGAGCGCGGCGTTCAAGGTCGGTGACAGTGGACTCGACGATCTCAGTCGGCAGATCGACGACATCGCCCCGGAAATCCGTAACCTCGACGAGGTGAAGGGCGCGATGGACGTCTTCAAGACTCAGACGCACATCTGGCAGGGTACGACTGCAGCGGCAACGTTCATCGATGCCGCGGACAAGAAGGAATTGACCGCCCCGATCGGTCATGCCCTCGGTACCGACGCGCTGGACGACGGACTGTGGGCGGCCACGGGAATCAAGGACGCTTGGACAACGAGTAATGGTTAGTCGACCCGACTCCGGGACCGCGCTTCCGGAACCCGCCCTGCGGCCGAGAAGAGCGAGCTCGCACGCCGTGGAGGTGGTGCGTCACGCGCGATTCTACGGGCGAGGGAAAGAACTGATCGTCCGGGACCGGCAGTCGCGGGAACGCCGGTACACCGTCGGAGAGGGCGGTATCGTCCGCGCGGTCTTCGTCCCGCCGGCCGACTCGGGGACGGCCGTGAAAGGACCTTCGGCCGATCGGTGGGGTGTGGTCGACTTCGAGGGCGCTGACGAGAAGACGATCCTCCAGGTTCCGTTGGCCGAATGGCTTCCTGAGGCGGGCGTGGTCGGACTGTTGCACCTCAGCCCCTCGCAGTGCCTCGACCGGACCGGTCTGCGCCGACTCGTGACCGACCTGGGGATTCCCCTGAAGGAGAGCCCGGAGCCCGGGCAGCGATCCGAGGATCAGCCGTCCGCGGCGCGGCCCGACCACGCGGTGCACCGAGACCTTCCCGCCTGGCACAACTGGGCGAGGGGAATCGGGATGCTCGTCTGGTTCGTCTCCTTCCTCGTCGTTCCCATGACGGGCAACGGAAGCGCCTGGACGGCCCTGGTGGCGTCCGCCGCACTGTTACTCGTGCCGGGGGCGGACCTCGTCGTGCGTCTTGCGCAGAGGTCACGCGGCCGAAAGGACACCTCGCTTGCGGGCGCCGAGATCGTGGTGCCCGATCCAGAGGCAGGCGGGGGAGCCACCCGTAGATTCTGTGGCACAGCAGCCGTACGAGTTCTCCCGCGGGACGTCGTACTGACCGACACCCTGGGCGCGGAGCGCTGGATCCCGCGGGGCGGAGTGTACGGAGTGAGCAAGCTGGTGCGTCTGACGCACCCGACGTCAGGCGCCGTTCTCGGCGTGGAGTTCAGGGACGGCGCGAACGCGTCGCGCGCCCTCCTGCCCTGGGCATGGTGGTTCGCCGGTCCCCAGGGGCAGGAAGCCTGGTCCAAGCTTGTCACCGCACTCGGGGTTCCCGTCTCGGACGAGAAGGTACGGCACGCCCAGAAGGCGGATACCTGGTGGCAGAACCACGAACTGGCAGCGGATGCCAGGAGGATGTCGCCGATGGACGCCAAGGAAGCGCGCACGGAGACGAGCTGGCACTCATCGGTCATCGGAGGCGGCGAACCCATCATTGTTCCGGTCTTTGCCGCGCTCCTGCTGCCTCAGCTCGTCTCGGACGATTGGCCTTCCCGAGTGGCCGGTGTCCTGGCCGCTCTGACCGTCGTCGCCGAACTCGCGCCGGTCGTCGCCCACCAGCTGACTGCTCGACTCAACCTCGACCGCCCCGCCGCACCGGAGTCGCCGTGACCACCCCACTCGAAAGAGGCCGAACCCAGCCGCCCCCCGCCGACTACCAACTGCTGCTGCCAGAAGGGTGGTTCCGGATCGACCTCGAACCCGAGCGTCGACAACGGTCCGTCGACGCCTTGGTGAACCGGCAGTTCAGCGGAGTCGACAACGAACCGCGCCTTCGCCGGCTCCTCCGGCAGCAGCTGGTCGAACGCGCCACCAACGCCTTCGACCAGGGAGGAATCGAGCTCTACATCAGCCTCCAGCAGGCGGGGACCCTCACAATTCCCGCCTCCTTGCTGATCACGCTGATCCCTCCCAGAAGGCCCGGAGAGCGGTTGCCGTCGCTGCTAGGCCTGGCCGCGGACCTCGAAGCCGAGGGAGGCGAAGGGCGCACGGTCTCGATGGCCGAGCTCGCCGCCGGCACAGCGCTGAGGGTCCGCGTCGATCCCGACACGTCGGTCGCTCCGCCGCCGGCCGGTATCACGGCCGGCGAGGAGGCCGACTACGCGCTGCCGTCTGTGACGGTGGACTACCAACTCGGCATTCCCCGCAGCGAGATGAACTTGCTGATGACGTTCTCCACGCCCCTCGTCCAGATCGCCGACGCCATGGTCGAACTCTTCGACGCGGTCGCAGGATCACTCACCTGGATGGGCGAGTGAGGATGCGCGAGGTGAACCCCATCCCCACACTCACCTATGGGATCTCCTGCCCGCCGGACTGGATTCCCCTTCCTGTCGGGCCGAATGACGACATCATGAGCTGGGCGGAGCAGACCGCGCAGGGGATCGTCGGAAGAAGCCTGGCGGCTGGATACGACATCGATCCGGAGACCGTACGGACCGATCTGCGGGCCAGAACCGAGGACAGCCGTGGCCGCGATCCCTTCTACGCATTCGCGTTCTACCCCGACGGCTTCGACGCCGCGCTGGGGCTCCTGGAAGTCGATCTCATCCATCCCGACGAATCCGTCCCGCGCATGACCCTGGACTGGCTGACCGAGACCTTCAGCACAGACGACTTCGGACCTCCGCACGTCACGCGTACCGAGGAGCCGATCGGCCCCGCCGTACGCATCCGCCAGAACTTCGCAGCGGACGGCGCCCCGCCCGGCGGGCCGGGCATCCTGCTGGAGACCCTCACCTACGGATTGCTGCCGACCGGTACCGAGAGCCTGGTGGTCCTCCTCATGTCCTGGACTGTGCCGGGCATCGCCGAGGCGATGGAGGAAGCGGCGGACGCCGTCGTCAAGACGCTGACCGTGGAGTCCTGAGCCTCACCGACGGTGGTTCCGAGAGGAAGAAGTCGATGCCGACCCAGCACGACGACAGGTTCAGGGCGCGACACGTGCTCGCGATCGGTGGGTTCGTCCTCGCCCTGCTGGCGGCCGGCGCCGCGATTGTGCTCCTGCTCGGGACCTGGAGAGGGTTCGTCCGGGAGACGGCGCCGGAACTCCTGGACCGGCCCGGCGGCCCCTGGGCCGTGGGATGCGTCCTCGGGCTGGCCACTGTGCTCGGCGCGCTCGGAGGAATGCAGGTCGAGACAGAAGTCTCCGGCCAAACTCGCCTGTTCCGCGCGGTACGTGTCACAGGCGCCGCCATCTGCTGGGCGGCCGCCATGGTTCCGGCGATGTACATGTTGGGCGCCCTGTCCGGCAAGAACTGCCCTTCATACCAGGCTAGTTGTCGTTACATTCCAGGCACGGGCAGCGCCCTTCTGGCCTATGTGGCCAGCACGGCTCTGCTGGGATGGTGCCTCCTCCGCTGGAACAGCGCGCGGACCGAGGCACGCCGGGCGGGTGAACGCGAGCGCCTGCGGAGGCTCCGCAAAAAGGGCAGGGGGAAGAGCCGGGCGGCTGCGCGGCGGGGGTAGAGGCCAGGGGGTGTTTCAGACCGGATCCGCGAAGTGAGGGGTCGGGACCGTAGGAGAGACTCGGGCCCGCCGTCGTCGCCCTCAGGGCCCCTTGCGAGGGTGGACGATGGCGGCAGAAGGTAACGGCCGCCGCGGCCACAGCTCAGACGCGAGCCTCCTCGTGCGCCACCTCCTCGCCTTCCGGGCCAATGAGCTGCCAGTCGGTGAGGACTCCATGTCGTGCGCTGGCTTCGGGGGATGTGACGGCCTCGATCAGATAGCTACCGCCGGGACGACAGGTGACCGTGACCGCGCCAACGGCTCCCGTCCTTTCCCTGAATGCGTCGACTGCCTTCCGCTGGACAGGAGTCAGGGCCTCGGGATCGATTGGCTCGTACGCTACGGACAAGTGGCGCACCAGCGCACTGCTGCTACGCGGTGCGAGCCGGCACCAGGAGCCGTCCACGAAGAGGAGCCGAACGTCGGGCTCGCCGTGGCCGAACGTCCTGTGCTCGACTGCGGCGATCTTCGCCCGCTTCGCCTCCCAGAGGACTTCCTCCCAAGGATCCTCGTCATCGTCGAGCATGCCCAGGATGACGAGACGGCGGTCGGTCACAACGGCGTGGGTGCGGTCGGTGGCGGGCCTCCGTGCGGGATCGAGCTGCCAGGGCAGAGTGCGGGCGAGGGTGCCCGGAGCCGCCCACATCACCGGAAAGTCCTCGACCTCGTCCTCTGGATCGTCGGAACGGCCGAGCACGTCCACGCTGCCCACACCGGTGCCTCCAAGCGCGCCGGCGATCGCGATGACCACCAGTGCGAGGGCCGTTCGCCCGATGCCCCGGGCGATGCGATGGGTCTTCGAACGCACGCGGTACGTCGGACCCGTGGGCCAACCGGGCAACTCGGCCTGGATATCGCGTCGGTCGGCGTCACGGAACCAGCGCCGTCCGGAGACCGGGGTGGCGGCACCGGTCGCGAAAGAGACCGGAACCCGGGCCAGCAGGTGCTCGCCGGGGTCGGGCTGCCAGCGTTCGGCCATTTCGTCCTGCCTTTCGGGAAAGCGCCCGCGCTTCCCGCCGATGGAATCGACATGCCTAGAGATCGCCGGGATGCGGTTTCGCCGGACCCCCGGAGGCGTCCATCAGGATCGAGTGCGTCTCGTAGAGGTCCTTTCCGGCCTTTGCCGGAACGCGGAGCTCGACCATGACGATGCCGCTCGGCAACCGAGTGATCAGCGGAGGCTGTGCGCTGCCCGGGAGTTCGGAGAGGAAGCGGGTCAGTCGGTCGCGCTGTCCGCTCGACAGCTCGCTCTCTGGCACGGCTTGGACCGTCCCGTTGAGCAGTTCGCAGAGACGCCCGGCGCTGTCCGGATTGCCGGTGAACAAGCGGATCCAGGACTGATCGGCGAAGGTGAGGCGTACGTCCGCGCTGATCTCGCTGTACTTCATCTGCCTGGCCTCGGCGATGGAGTCCCGAGTGAACTCACCGAGCACGTCGGCCTTGTCCAGGGTGCCGCTGCGGGTACCGAGGAAGAGCAGGCGCCGA
Organism: Streptomyces sp. NBC_00775; assembly: GCF_036347135.1. Taxonomy (NCBI): domain Bacteria; kingdom Bacillati; phylum Actinomycetota; class Actinomycetes; order Kitasatosporales; family Streptomycetaceae; genus Streptomyces; species Streptomyces sp. NBC_00775. The sequence continues at coordinate 4,450,971 of NZ_CP108938.1, read as the reverse complement.
TCCGTCAGGACGAGATCGGTGACGTAACCCTCCGGGCGGCGTGCCGGGTCGAGCTGCCAGGGGACCGTCCGGGCGAGGGTGCCGAGGGCGGCCCACATGACGGGGAAGTCCTGGACCTCGTTCTCCGGATCTTCCGGGTTTCCTCGGACAGGTACGTCACCGAAAGGCGACCCCGAGGCCCCGCCGATGTTCGCGATGATGTTCGCGATCAACGGAATTCCCACCATGAAGGCACGGCCGGTACGCCGGGCCGCTCGATCGCCGGTCTTGCGCAGGGTGTAGGTGGGGCCCGGGGGCCAGCCGGGCAAGTCGCCCTGGATGTCGTTACGTTCACGGTCCCGGAACCATCGGTAGCCCGAGACGGCCGGTGCCATTCCGGTGGCGAACTTCGCCGTCGTACGGACCAGGAGGTCTTCGTCTCCGCCGGGGTACCAGTCCATGGACGGTTCAGTTCTCCGGCTCTGGAGAGGCGGCCTGCGGGGAGTTGGCCTCGGAGTCAGTGAAGGACACCGTCCGGAGAACGGCCACCAGCATGTCGCAGAACTCGCCCCAGTACTCGGTGGATGCCGTGTGGAGGGTGAACACGGCCGTGTACGGGCCGGTAGGGAACGGTACGTGGACCTGGATCTGGCCCGTGAGGAGTTTCTTCTGCTCACCGTCGGCGGTGATCTCCGGCGAGAGCACCACCTCGCGGAAGGTCACGCAGGAGACCGCGGGACCGCAGGGCAGGTCCATCCACCGGGCGTCGTTGTACGGATCCTCGGCCAGGGCAGTGAGAATTCCGTGGGCCGCGATCTCCGGGTCGCTCTGGTCGGTTTCGACGGCGGCCACGGTGAAGGCGCACTGGACGACGCCCCCGTCGTCGTCGGTGGAGAAGAGGCCCATCGCCGAGTACGACAGTCCGGTCTGCGCCAGTCGCTCGGCAAGAGCCGCGTAGTAGGGCGCGGCAGGGGTCCATAGGGAGTCGTCGCCGCGGGAGTAGAGCTCTCGTACGAAGGTCTCGGACAGGGTGGCGCGCTCGTCCGGTGTGGCGGCCAGGGGGAGCGCGAAGAAGCTCTCGGGGGTGGTGAACGTCAGTGGGGGGATGTCGTCGAGTGTCGACAGGACCGATATGGCGGGTGTTGTCACGGAAGTTCGGGTTCCATTCCGGTCATCGGTCGCCTTCCTGGTACGGGACGTCTTCGCCATCGGCGCCCATGAACCGGCCGTTGCAGAAGATTCCGTAGTCTCGATCGATCTTGCCGATCCGCAGGAGTTCGACCAGGAAGTGTCCGCTTGGACGGCGAGTCACCACGAGGTCACCTGGCTTGTCCTGGCGTTTGACGAATTCCGCGACGGTCTGACGTTGTCCCGCCGTCAGATCCTCGGGCGCAACCAGTTTCAGCGGGTTGGCGAGTGCTCGGGTGACGTCGTCCCGGCAGTTGCTGTTCCAGCCCGCGAGACGGCACCAGGAACCGTCCGTGAATTCCACAGTGAAGTCCACCTGGTGGCGACTGAACTTCTTTCGCTCCACGGCGGCGATGTTGGATCGTTCGGTTTCCCAGAGGATTTCGTCGCAGAGATCGTTCTTGTCGTCGACCAGACCGAGGACAAGGAGGCGCCGGTCCGTGACCGCCAGGTGGGTGCGATCGATGGGAGTGCGGCGGCCCGGATCGAGCTGCCAGGGCAGGGTACGCGCGAGTGTCCCGGGAGCCGCCCAGATGACCGGAAAGTCCTCGACCTCGTTCTCCGGTTCCTGCGGGCTGCCGAGGCGCGATGCGGATCCGGTGCTTCCCGAGCCGGCGAGGGACTCGAGAACACCGAGAGTGGCCACGGCCAGAAAACCCAGCCCGAACTTGCCGCCTTCCCGGACTTGACGGCTCTTCTTCGAGCGGACCGTGAACGCGGGGCCTTCCGGCCAATCCGCCAGCTCGGTCTGCATGTCATTGCGCTCGGTGTCGCGGAACCAGCGCATTCCGGACACGCCGTCGGCTGTACCCGTTGCGAAGCTGACGCCGCACCGTGCGATAAGCGTTTCGCCGGGATCTGGTTGCCAGGTCGTCATGTCCGTGCCTCAGTGTGCGGTGGCGGATTGGTGGAGACGGTCACCGGGACTGGTGGAGTCGCCACTGTGCAGCAAAATGCTCGCTCCCTTGGGGAGAACCTTGCCGGCGACGTCGATGCCCCTGCCCAGGGTGCTCAACGGATCGACGGTGAACCTCTCTCCAAAGAGTGCCGCTCCCTTGGTGCCGAGCCATTGTCCCTGGTGATACCCCGCCTCGGCGAGGCCTGCCAGCCGGTTCATTGTTCCGCTCTCGCTGCTGAGCAGCCCGATGTTCTCGGCCGTTCCGCCGAGTACGATCTTCCTGCTCAGGAGTCCGATACCACCCTTGACCGAGGCGGCCATGTCGCCCGTCGCCAACACGTTGAAGGCGGACTCGATTCGGGACGCGGAAAAGCCCTTGCCGAATTCAGCGATACGAAGTTCGGCAGCCGCCTCGTTGGCCACCTTCGCCCCCTTGCCGAACAGCCCGATACCGGGCAGCAACCCGAGCGCATCGGTCCCCATCGTGAGCCAACTGACATCCGCACCACCCGCCATGGCAACCCCGTGCGCCAGCAGTGCCAATCCACTCGTCAGTACGGCCGCGGCCCCGAAGATGGCGCCGAGCGGTTCGAAAGGCAGGGTGATGATGGCGAGGACACCCAGGACCGCGGTGATGTCACTGAGAACGTCGCCGATCTCCTTGATCAGATCGGCATGGTCCTTCACCCAGTCCGCGGTTCCGTCCCACGCATTCGCGATCCCATCCCCCAGCTTGTCCCAGAACCCCGGTTCGTCCGGCGCGATGTCCGCCGCCTTGTCGAGGTCCTTGCTGATGAGGTGGGCGGCCTTCTTGTAGCGGTCTTCGAGGTCATGGACGTCGCTGGTGACCTTGTCCACCGCGCCGGAGGCTTTGCCGAGTTCCTCGCTGCCCTTGCCGTCGCCCTTCTGGTCGGCCTTCTGCTGGGCCTCGGCCTTGGCGTCGAGTTTCTCGCCGGCGTCCTTCTCCAGCCGGTCGGCCTCGTCCTGGAAGTCGGCGAGCTGCCCGGCCCAGCGGTGCAGGGCGCGTGACGCCTTGTCGAAGGAGTCGTGGCTCTTCTTGATCAGGGGGGTCACATCGGTAGAGATGTGCTCACTGAACGCGATCGCGGTCTTGCCCTTCCAGGCCCCGGTCTCGATCTGTTTCAGCTCACGCAGGGCTGTGCCCAACTCGCCTGCCAGTCCGCCGAGTTTCTTGGCAAGATCACGGGTCTGCTCGACGTCGCCGGGGGTCGGGTCCCAACCTATGTGCGGGAAAGCGGGGCGTCCCATGCCTGCCTCAATGCCCCTTCTTCTTAGGGGCTTTGAGGGATTCCGCGAGGTCCAGGTCCAGCTTCTCGAAGGACTTGCCGATGTTGTCGATCATCTTGATCGCGCCCTGGGTGTGCTTGCCGAGCTGCTTGATGCCGTAGCCCCAGTCGTCGGCGAAGTCGTGTACGTCGTCCACGAGGTCCTTGTCTCCCACGACCGAGCCGTCGGTGCCGCGCAGGGTGCGGCGGGCGGTGTCCATGCGGTCGGTGACGGTGGAGAAGGTCTTCCTCAAGTCCTCGAAGATCGTGCCGTCAAGCCGTAGATCACTCACGATGTGTTCCCCGTTGCCTCCGTGAAGGGACCGCCGGGAGGGGCCGCACGGGGTCCCCCGGCGCCCGCAGCTGCGGCGATTGCCCGAGCAATCCTATGTAGTGGACGGGGGCAACGGATTGGGCGGGGGAGCGGGATCGGTGTTGTTTGAGGGGGCCATGGGGTTGCGTTTGCCGGGACTTGGTGGGGGTGTGATGTTCTCGTGATGCCGGATCGTCAAGGGGGGACGCCTGGGGTGCGCAGCCGACGCCAGCCGCGCACCCCAGGTCGACGCTGTCAGCGGTTGACGGACTGGATCTCCTGAACGGTGATGTCCTGGGTGTTGCCGAAGGTGCCGTTCGGCAGGTTCTTCGGGTCCGGGTTGCCGGTGCCGGTCCAGCTGATCTGCCAGGTGATGGTCGCCCGCAGCTTGTACGTCCCGCCGCCCGACGAGCGCAGGTACTTGATCCCGCACGGCGGGGTCTCGCCCGCCTTGCCCTTGGCGTACGCCTCACCGACCGAGTCGTCGTCGTTGATCTTGCACACGCCGGAGGCGGGGTAGGTCTCTGCGTCTTCCGTGCCCGGTTCGAGCTTCAACGACACAGGCTTCGCCGTCGTGGTGGCCTGGATGTTGAGGCCGTTGACGTTGAGGGCTGCAGTGACCGAGACCTCCTTGAACGTGGCCTTGTCCAGCCAGGCCCAGGTGGGCAGGTTCACCTTGGTGATGTCTTCGGGCGCGAGGGTGACCTTCGTGTCCGGGACCTGGACGCGGTTGTAGGCGAGTTCGGCGAGGACTTCGGGCGTGACGGCATTCTTCACGTTCGGGGTGTCGCCGTTCTTGACCCAGAACGGGAGCTCGCTGCACGTGAAAGCATCTGGATCGTCGAGGCGACTCTCATCCTGGACGGCGACGAACCAATTGCCTTCGTCGGCCTCGTCGAGGTTGTAGTTCTTGTACTTGCCGTCCTTGTAGATATCCCGGAACTGACCCGTCGCGGTCTTCGCGTAGTTGGGCTGGTCGGGGTCGTTGACGACAAGGTCGTAGCTTGCTTCGGTCTGCTTCTTGAATTCCTCGGCGGACATGGGCTCGTACCAACAGGCCGGCGGTGTCCAGTTGCCCACCGCGGTGAGCCCGCCGGACGACTTGCCGCCGCTGCCTTTGGTGGAGCCGCTGAAGGTGATCCGAGACTCGAGAGTCTGACCGTCCCGCTTGTGCTCGGTCTGCACGCCGGAGCCCTGCTGGGTTCCTCCTTGGCCGGTTCCCTTGTCCGCGACGGCGACTCCGGCCGGAGCGAGGGTGAGGGCCGCAGAGACGGTCGCCAGCGTCAGCCACCTGTGCGTCTTCACGGCGTGCACGGTTCGACCCCCCTCTTCGAGACCAACTGCGTGGTCTGCCAGACCCCTTGCTTGTTCTTGTCCACGCGCGTGTTGTAGAGCACGTACGAATTATCCGTGGCCGGCGTTTTGTCGATCTTTCCGGTCTTGCGGTTCTTGTTGTACGCCTTACTTTCGTCCGAGCAGTACCTGACGCTCGCGGACGTCTTGTCGAACATCGTGATCGTGGGCTCGAAGTAGCGGGTCTTGCCGTTGATGGTCAGACCCTCCTTCTTGAAGCTCGCGATCCAATCAGCTGCACCCAGCAGTGCGTCTCCCTTGTAGTAAAAGGGAATTGCCGAGCTCTCGCTGTCGCCGCTGGCAATGGCCGCGTCCGTGGCGTTGATGCGTCCGGAGACGTCCGCCAGGACGGCGTCCTTCGTCGTGTCACCCGTCTTCCAGCTGTCGAAGACGTTCGTGACATCGCTCGGCAACGTGACCTTCGGGCGTTGCGCGGAGTCGGTGCTCGCGCTCGGCGAAGCCGACTCAGTCGAGTCGCCGGTGTCGGCCCCCGCGATCTTGTCGTTGTCGCTGGACTTGTCGTCCCCGCTGCCGCATGCCGTCAGCAGCAGGGCTGCGGTCGCGGCGAGCGCGGCAGCAACGGGCAAAGAGCGGCGCTTCACAGTTGACTCCCCGTGAGACAGAAGTGCAGTCACGAGCAATGACGGTATCCGTGTAGCGATCGGTTTCGCCACAGCGAACTTTCTTGCACGACTGGGCAGAAGGGGAGGAATGGGGGCCGGTTGGCTGGACGTGTGGGTCGATCGTGTCCAGTTGCACAACGGCCCCGGACGCCGGCTGTGCGGTAGGGGCCGTCTTCCAGAGTTTGCTTCCTGCAGGGTGCAGCTTCGTGATCATTAACTTCCAGCCTCGTGCTGGAATTGATCAGTACGGGCTGACGCGTACCACCGTGCGTCGCGCGATCGCCGCACTCGTTGAGGGCGGGGTGGGGTCGAAAGCGTGGCGGGGTGCGTATACGCCACGTATACTCACTGTATGTCCGACGTCATGATCCGAGTCCCCGCCGAGGTCCGTGACCAGCTCGCCGCCGTAGCGGAAGCCCGTGGCACCAGTCTTCGTGCCCTCATGCAGGAGATAGCCGCTCAGACGCTCACCCCGGATCAGATCAGGGAACGAGCCGATCGCACGCGCAGCCTTCTCGCCGAGCGGTTCGGGCATTACGTGACGGACGAGGAGTCCGCCGAGATGCGCCGCAAGATGCGTGAGGCCACTGCCGCACACCGTGCCGCCCTCGCCGAGACGGAGTCCTCCCGTTGAACGAGACCGAGCACTACGTCTTAGACGCCCCGACCCTCCTGGCGATGGGGGGCAACAAACAGGTCTCCGGTCTCATCCATGCTGCGGCGGCCAGCGGTGATGTGCGCCTGTGGGTGCCCGTCCTGTGCCTGCTGGAAGCGGAGCGTGAGCGGGCCGGGATCGTTGGCCACATCGGGGTGCTGGTGGACGTACTGCACCTGATCGACGATGACTATGCGATGGCCCTGACCATTGCGGAACTGTGCCGCGACGGCGTCTCCTTCGGTGTCGGCGCCGCCGTGCACGCCGCGCGGCCGAACCAGATGCTTCCCGAGGGAGCGCTTGTCGCCACCATCGCGCCGGAGTCCTACGAGGGGCTCGGAGTCGGGGTCATGGACCTGAATCGCTGAGCTGCCGATTCCGGCGGAACCCGAGACGTGGTGCGCGGGTCGGTTCCCGGGTCCCGCGCACCCAAGCCCGGTGCAGCGCACCCAAGTCCGGGTCAGGAAGGCCAGTAGCGACCTTCCCTGCCTCACCCCAGCTTCGCGTTCTGCACCGTGACGAGGTCGGCCGGGATCTTGGCCGTGCCGGCGTGGGCGTTCATGAATGCGCTGCTGTCCAGAGTGAAGTAGTTGGCGATGGTGTCGCCGAAGCGGAACGTCTGGGTGCGGATCGTCTGGGTGAAGCCCTGGAACTTGAAGGTGGCGGCGGTGGCCCCGGACTCGTCGCCGCCCGAGGGGGCGGTCTCCACGGTCACGGAGTCGTACGTGGTGCTGCCGCTGTCCGACTTCGCCGTGAAACCGCTGCCGCAGGAGCCGGCCGCCGTGGAGAGGCTCTTCATGGCGGCCGCCGCTTTGCCGTCGGCGTAGGTGGAGAGGGTGATGTACGTGAGCATGCCGGTGGACTTGTTGGCGACGTGAGTGAGCGTGGCCTCCGGGGTGCCGACAGGGAGTTCGTTCATCGCGTACGCCAACGGGGCGCATACGGCCTTGTCGACGCTCATCTCGGCCTGGGACTTGGCGAGTGCGTCGCCTTCGGCGGGCTTCTTGACCGAGTAGCCGCCGGACTCTGCCTCGGTGACCATGAGCTGCGCGACCTGTTCCGCCGGACTGAGCGTCTTGCTGGGCGAGGCCGTCGCCTTCGTGGGCTCGCTCTTGCTGTCGGTGTCCTTGTCCGAGCTTCCACAGGCTGTGAGGGCGGCGGCGAGGCACAGGGCGGACACGGCGGCCAGGGTCATGCGCTTCATGTGGGGGGAGCTCCTCAGTGGGGTCGGAGTGTGCGGTACGCAGGATGCCGGTGGGGTGGCGGAAGCAAAGGACGATAGCCCGTCGGACCACGAGGACGCCCGGCGCCCCGCGCGCCCGTCCACCTCGTAGGCTGACCCGAGCCGAACAGAGGACCGAACAGAGAAACCGAACGGGGACACGCCATGGCCCGCTACATGGAAACGCTCACCATCGAGCGCGGCGGCTTCCGTATCAAGGTGCCGGAGTCGTGGTGGGAGTTCGACGTACGCCCCGAGTCGCGCGACGACTCCATCCGGCGGATGGTGAGCGAACGGGTGCGACAGCACCCGGAGTTGGCCGACTATCGCGACACGTACACCGCCTTCCTGCAGAAGGCCGCGGCCGACGCCTGGAAGTCCGGTGCCCTGTACTGCGGATGCATGGCGGAGGCCTTCGGCGGAGACACCCCGATCACCGGGTCGGTCACCGTCTCGATCGTTGGCGGTCGCTCGGAGAAGACCGGTGAGCCCCTCTCCACCGACCCCCAGACCATGGCGGGCCAACTCGCCGTGCGTGAGGCGAAGAAGGAGGGCGACGCCTGGCGCAAGGTGACCACCGTCGACATTCCCGGCGTCGGTCCCGCCGCGCGCACGTACGGAATCGAGGACATCGTCGTACCCGACGACACCCTCAAGCGGACCATCCGCGCCGTACTCATGCAGACGTTCATCCCCGTACCGGGGCAGGAGGGCAAGGTCGCCCTCGTCGCCGGTAGCAGCCAAGTCCTCGACCTCGCCGACTCGTTCTTCGACATCTTCGACGCGATCACGTCTACGTTCCGCTTCGCGGAGTAGTGCCGCCGACCTTTCCGTGGCTCGCGCAAATCCAGTAACTTCGCTCGTGCGTACGAGTGTTGCTGTTGGTGTTGCTGTCACGGGGGTTGCGGCATGGCGGGGAATCGGCCGGGGGACTGGCATGTCCTGGATCTGGACAAGGACCCCACTCCCGGGGATCCGGACCGGGTGCGGCATCTGGCCAAGAATCTGCATGACTTCGCCGACGATGTCTCGGATGCCCTTCGCCTGATCAAGGGGATGGCGGACGAGGACACGGTCCTGAAGTGGGCGGGGAAGTCGGCGAAGGCGTTCCAGGACGAGTTCTCCGGTGTGCCCAAGCAGTTGAAGAAGCTGAAGAAGTCGTACGAGATGGCGGGGGATGCGCTCGCCGACTACTGGCCGAAGCTGGAGCGCGCGCAGGCCCTGGCGGACAAGGCGCTCGCGAAGGGGCGGGAGGCGCAGTCGGATCTATCTTCCGCCAAGTCCCGTTTGTCGTCTGCCGATTCGTGGGTGACGAAGGCCAACAAGGAAGCCGACAAGTACAAGGACGATCCGACCGGCAGCAAGGACACCGAGAAGCCGGACGAGGCGAAGGTCCGCGCCGCCACCCGGGACGCACAGCACGCCAAGTCGGCCCAGTCGTCCGCCCAGTCGGATGTGACGTCCGCGAACAGTGCGCTGGACGCGGCGAAGAAGATGGCCGAGGACGCCCGCAAGATGCGGGAGGAGGCCGCCCACACCGCCAAGACGAAGATCGACGACGCCTCCGATGCCGGGATCCACAATCGGAAGTGGTGGGAGGAGGTCGGGGACTGGTTCTCCGACAACTGGGACACCATCGTCGCGGTGTGCAAGGTCGTCGTTGCGGTTGTCGGGATCATCGCGATGATCATCGGCGGTCCGATCCTCGGCGCGATCGTGCTGATCGCCGCGCTCGTCGTCCTCGCCGACACGCTCAACAAATATGCGAAAGGCCAGGCATCCCTATGGGATGTGGCGTTCGCCGCGTTGGACTGCATACCCGGCGGCAAGGGCCTCACCAGTCTTGGCAAACTCGGCAAAGGACTCAAAGGCCTCAAAGGTTTGGGCAAGACCGGCCTCAAGGGCATGGCCCTCGGGATGAAGGGCCTTGGCAAGAGCAGCCGCTCTCTCGGTCGCCAGATGAGGAAGCTCTTCACCTGCGGTGACCCGATCGACATCAGCACCGGTCAGATGGTCATGTCTGAAACGGATGTCACCTTCCCGGGCGTTCTGTCCCTTGTCCTTGAGAGGCACCATCGAACCGGGCTGCGATCCGGCCGCTTCTTCGGGGTGAGTTGGTCTTCAACCTTGGACCAGCGACTGTTGCTTGATGCGACGGGAGTTCGGTTCGTCAATGACGACGGAATGGTGCTCTTCTATCCGGTTCCCGAGCCTGACGTGCCGGTGCTTCCCGTCGAGGGACCACGATGGCCGATGGAATGGGACGGCACCCGCAGCGGGCAGATCACCTTGCACCGGCCTGAGACCGGCCAGACACTTCGGTTCGCGTCGCAGCCTGGTGGAACGCCCGCAGAGCTTTTGATAGCGGGTATCAGTGATCGCAACGGCAACAGCATCGCGATCACCTATTCCGGTGACGGGACGCCGACCGAGGTCGCCCATCACGGCGGCTACCGCATCGGGGTGACGTGTGAGTTCGGACGCATCACGGCGCTGAGCCTTCGCAGCGACCCCGACGAGCCAACGTTGGTGCGTTACGGCTACGACAGCCAGGGCAATCTCACCGAGATCTACAACTCCTCCGGTGTTCCGCTGAAGCTCACCTATGACGAGCGCCATCGCATCACTGGCTGGGACGACCGGATCGGTACCTGGTACCGATACTCATACGACAGCACAGACAGGTGCGTTGCGTCGCACGGCATCGACGGGATTTTCGATTACACCTACGCGTACGACGACGAAGCCCGCACCACGGCGGCTACCAATTCGTTGGGACACACGAGCCACTATCAGTTCAACGACTCGTACCAGCTCGCCTTCGAGACCGACCCTTTGGGCCACACGACACTACGCACCTGGGACCGCTACGACAGTTTGCTCGCGCTCACCGATCCGATCGGCCGCGTCACGGAGTTCGACTATGACGAAGCCGGACGCCTCACCCGGATGCAACTGCCGGACGGTTCTGTTACCACGACTGAATTTGGTGAACTCGGGCTGCCGGTCCGAGTGGTGGAACCCGACGGTGCGACCTGGCGGCAGAGTTACGACCTTTACGGCAACCTTGTCGAGGCCGTGGACCCGACAGGCGCGATCACCCGATACGCCTATGCACCGGGGGGCCGGCTCAGTACACACACCGACCCACTTGGACACACTCGCACGCTCACCACGGACGCGGCCGGCCTCCCGCTGGAGCTGACGGATGCGCTGGGTGGTACCACACGGTGCGGTCGCGACGCCTTCGGGCGAGTCGTCGAGATCCAGGATCCAGTGGGGCAGATCACCCGCATGGAATGGACCATCGAAGGACAGCTGACTCTCCGGGAGAGTCCGGACGGTTCCCTGGAGCGATGGGAGTACGACGCCGAAGGAAACGAGATTGCTCACCGCGAGCCTTCCGGTGGTACGACGCTCCATGAGATCGGGCCGTTCGATCTACCACTCAAGCGCATCAACCCCGATGGAAATACCTACACGTTCGCCTACGACGCCGAGCAGCAACTGCGTGGCGTGACGAATCCGCAAGGCCGGACATGGAGCTATGACTTCGACCCCGCGGGACGGCTGATCGCGGAGCGGGACTTCAACGGTGCCGACCAGGCCTACTTCTATGACCCTGCCGGTCAGCTCACACGCCGGGTGAACGAGAGCGGTGAGGCAGTCGACTTCTCCTACGACGCGCTGGGGAACACGACCGAACAGCGCTCCTCCGACGGCAGCGTCTCCACCTTCCGACACGATTCCGCCGGGCAGCTCGTTGGGGCGCGCAATGCTGATGCCGAGGTCGAGCTGCGACGAGATGCGATGGGGCGAATCGTCCACGAGTCCGTCAACGGGCGCCACGTCACTTCCGTGTACGACCCGCTGGGCCGTCGCACCGAGCGGGTGACCCCGTCGGGGGCGGTGTCCCGATGGACATACGACGCGGAAGACCGTCCTACCAGTCTCACGGTGCAGGGGTACTCCCTCGGGTTCGAGTACGACCTGGGGGGACGCGAGGTGCGACGACGGCTGGGGCGGCGGGTCGGCATCTCCCAGTCCTGGCATCCAGGTGACCATGTTCGGGATCAGGAGATCGTCGCGGCGAGTTCGGCAGGTACCTCTCCCCTGCGGCGCCGTTTTTCCTACGCATCCGGCGGTCACGTCTCGGCCATCGACGAACTCGGAACTGGCACTCGCCGGTTCCAGCTGGATGCCGTCGGCCGGGTGACGTCCGTCGTTGGCGCACAGTGGCAGGAGCGATATGCCTACGACACGGCGGGAAATGTCTCGAGTGCCGCCATATCGGGCCCGGACGGCCTACTTGCCGACGAGCGGGAGACCGTCGGAACGCTGGTTCGCCGGGCCGGGAACTCCCGTTACGAACATGACCGTCAGGGCCGTGTCGTTCGCCGTATCAAGCGGACACTATCCGGGATCCGGAAGATGTGGACGTATGCGTGGAGCCCGGAGGGCCGACTCGCCGAACTTGTCACACCCGACGGGGTCCACTGGCGCTACAGCTACGATCCGCTCGGTCGACGGATATCGAAGAAGCGCGTGGACGGTGACGGAAAAGTCGGAGAATTCACTCTCTTCGACTGGGACGGCGAGACGCTGACGGAGGAGATGACCGACTCCGGTGCGGTGCGGACCTGGGAATATGAACCCGGAACGCATAGTCCAGTCGTCCAGATCAACCGTACTCCCGAAGAGGTCGGCTACGACCAGCGGTTCTATGCCATCGTCACCAACATGGTCGGTACCCCGACGGAGTTGATTTCCGAAGAGGGGGAGGTTTCGTGGCAGAGCAGAACCACCCTCTGGGGACAGGACGCAGGGACGACCGTCGGTGAGACGGATTGTCCTTTGCGTTTTCCTGGCCAGTACTTCGACACCGAGAGCGGCTGGCACTACAACTTCTACCGCTACTACGATCCGGAGACGGCTCAGTACACCTCCCCGGATCCGCTGGGGCTTCTGCCGGAAGACAATCAACACGGCTACGTGCGCAACCCACTGTCGTGGCTCGACGCGCTGGGTCTGGCACCGTGTGCCAAGGCCATCGCCCTCAGACTGTGGAGGGGCCGGAACAGCCAGGGGGGCTACTCCGTCTATCACGGGCTCGATGCTCAGGGAAACAAGATCTATGCTGGCATAACCAATAAATTGGCCCGACGCGAGCGGCAGCATATCGCGAAGAACTATGGGATTGTGCGACTTCAGGAGGTGCGGGGAGCTACTGGCCTCAAGAAGTGGCAGGCGCGCGCGATCGAGCAGGGTCTGATCGAGGATGTCAGGGCATCGGGGTTCAGCAGGTTGAAGAACGGTGTCTCCATCCCCCAGATCAACTCCATATCCCCCAAACGCTCCATATATGGAACGGCATTGCGGTACGGCCGGATTTTCCTGGCATAACCTGTTTGAAATCAAAGAAAGGATGGCTTCCATTATGCCGTTGAAGAAGATGAAGGGGCAGCGTCGCCAGCATGAAGTGGGTGACATTTTCACCCTCCAGTTGGATGACTCAAGCTATCGGTTTGGCCGTGTCGTCAAAATGGGGGAGAGTGGACCACAGGGGCGGTTCCCGGGTGGGATCCTGGCGTATATCTACGATGTCGCTTCCAGCGCCCCAGAGCCGGACCTCGCTCTGCTGACACCGGACCGGCTGCTGCTGCCCCCCTTCTTCACGATGAACTGGGTTTGGCAGAAGGGGTACTTCCGGACTGTGGCCCATGAGGACCTGGAAGCCGTGCACCTGTTGAAGCGGCACTGCTTCTACGACGCCAGTATCGAGGGCTACGTAGACGAGAACGACAACGAAATCCCCGAACGCATCGAACCGTGCGGTTGGTTCGCTCTGACCAACTTCGAGCACTTCCAGTACGAGCTGGACGAAGCTCTGGTGGGTCGTCCGGTCCATGGGGCGTATGCCAAGAAGAAGTGACGGGGCAGATCCTCATGTCCAGGGAAATCCGGGCAGCGGTAACGGCCATGCCAGGCGCGGTACCTCTTCCGGGCCTGACCGACGCCTGGCACTGGTCGCCCGCCCCAGGCGTCGACTTCGCCACCGCCCGGCTGCGGGACTGACGCGACCCGAGACGCCGCAGCCCGCCATGAAGAGGCAGTCCGGTCCGCCCGGTCACCCCTGTGACTGAAAGATCACCCCGCCTGGCCTCCCACCCGTGAGCACCTCGTGCAGGCCTGGTGCACACCCCGTAACGAACCCCCCAGGCCAGGCCCATACCGGATTCGCGCCCGCACAGCACCCCCACCCTCCGCGATCCCCGCCCCCAACAGGGAACCGCCCACCACCCGTTGCGCGTGGAGAACACCGAGCCCCCCGAGGTTCGCGCGTCATAACGCGCCTTGAGGGGCTTATGTGCGGCTGATACGGTGCCATGGCTTGACACTCGCTTCAGCGCTGGCTATTTGGCCAGGTCGGGCGGTACGTCCGACTAGGGCGGACCGGGGTGAAGTGTCCCAATTGGCATGTGAATTGGCAGAAATCTTCTTGGGTGTACGGGGAGCGGTTGCGTGAAGATCCAAGAGCGTACGGGGGCGGGCAATCACCGTTCCGCTGCGTCGGCCCAGCCGGCGATGGGTGAGCGTCTTCCCACGCCGCCTCGCGAGCGCAAACCCGCGCTCGCCGCTCTCGCGGTGCTCCTGATCCTCGTCGGCGCGCTCGGTGCCACGATGCTGGTGTTGCGCGCCGGGGATCGCGTCGAGGTCGTACAGGTGACGAGCGACATCCAGGCCGGTGAGTCCGTGGGCAGCCACGTGACCTCCGTGATGGTCGCAGACGACACCAGCGTCAACTACGTCAGGTGGGACCAGCTCACGACCCTCAAGACGCTCAAGGCCCGGTCCACCATCTACAAGGGGACTGTGGTCATCGGCGAAATGTTCGCCAGCAAGAGCAACCTCCCCGCAGGCAAGGCCTCCGTCGGCCTGGCCCTCAAGGAGGGCCAGTACCCGGCGGACATCAAGGCAGGCGACATCGTGTCCGCCTACCGCGTCGGCGACGACACCTCCAGCTCCCGCTCCAGCAGCAGTTCGTCCGGTACGTCGTCGAGCAGCAGCAACTCGCTGATCGTCGAGAACGCGCGCGTCAACACCAAGAGCGACACCAGTGACGCGACCGTGAGCACCGGCAATCTCTCCATCACCCTGCTCGTCGACCAGAGCGACGTGCCCGCCCTCACCGCGGCCGCCGCGGCAGGCGACGTCTCCGTCGTTCTCGTTCCCGGCAACTAAAGGCGAGTGAGTAAAGAGACATGGCGCTCATCGCCCTCGCCGCAGACAAGGGTTCCCCTGGCGTCACCACCGCCGCGGTAGCACTGTCGGCGGTCTGGCCCCGCAGAGTCCTGCTCGCCGAGACCGACCCGGCCGGCGGCGACCTCGTCTACCGCAGCGCCGCGGCGCACGGCGGGCCCCTCAACCCCAACACCGGGATGCTGTCGATAGCGGCTACCGCCCGCCGAGGCCTCGTACCGGACCAACTCTGGGACCACGTGCAGCCGTTGAGCGGAGGACTCGAAGTCCTCGTCGGCCTCGGTGTCGCCGAGCAGGCCGCCGGGCTGGCCGGACTCTGGCCCACCCTGGGCCGGGCGTTCGCGCAACTCGCCGACTCCCCGCACGCGCCCGCCGACGTCATCGCCGACTGCGGGCGCATCAGTGGAGACACGCCAGCCGTCGAGATGTTCTCCCAGGCCGCCCTCGTGCTTCTCATCTCGCGGACCGAGCCGGAGGCCATCGCGCGCGTACGCGACCGGGCCGCGGCCCTCTCCGCCAAGCTGCACGGCGGCCCGCGCGGCGCCGCGACCCTCGCCACGCCCCTCATCGGCGTCATCCTCATCGCCGACCCGAGCGACTCCGCCAAGCTCGTCCACCAGGTCAACGACATGCTGGTGGCGGCGCAGACCGGTGCGCGGGTCGTGGGCACGCTCGCCGACGACCCCGCCGGCGCCGACCAGTTGGCCGGCCGCAAGCGCGGGCGGCTCGACAAGTCGCTGCTCATCCGCTCGGCCCGCAAGGTCACCGCGGATCTGTATCAGCAGTACGGCGCCGCCTGGGCCGTACCCGCCAATGGACCGCATGGTCAGCCCGCCGCCGGGGCCGGTCGATGACCGCCGTCGACCATCAGCTGGTCAAGCGGTTCCGGCAGGACGCCGGTGACCGTATCGCCGAGCAGCGCCGCGAGGACCAGGTCCGCAACGTCACGCCGATGTCCAACGAGGACGAACGGCACTACGCGCGGGCGGTGATCGCGCAGATACTTGAGGACTACGCCCGCACCGAGATCAACCTCGGCCGCACCCCCCTCGACGCCGAGACCGAGGAGCAGTACGCGGCCGCCGTGCACGCCGCCCTCTTCGGCGTCGGGCGCCTCCAGCCGCTGCTCGACAACCCGGAAGTCGAGAACATCGACATCAACGGGTACGACCAGGTCTTCATCGGGTATGCGGACGGGCGGGAGGAGAAGGGCGATCCCGTCGCCGAGACCGACGAAGAGCTCGTCGAGCTGATCCAGATCCTGGGTGCGTACTCCGGTCTCTCCTCCCGGCCCTTCGACTCCGCGAACCCGCAGCTCGACCTGCGGCTGCCGGACGGGTCCCGCCTCTCCGCCGTCATGGATGTGACACGCAGGCCCGCGCTGTCCATCCGTCGTGCACGCATGGGCAAGGTCTTCGTCTCCGACCTGGTGGGCAACGGGACGATCTCGCCCGAGGTCGCGCACTTCCTCGCCTGTGCCGTACGGGCGCGCAAGAACATCATGATCGCGGGTGCCACCAACGCCGGTAAGACGACCCTCCTGCGCGCCCTCGCCAACGAGATCCCGCCGCAGGAGCGCCTCATCACCGTCGAACGCGCCCTGGAGCTCGGGCTCGACACCTTCGCCGACCTCCACCCGAATGTGGTGGCCTTCGAGGAGCGGCTGCCCAACTCCGAAGGCCAAGGCACCATCTCCATGGCCGAGTTGGTGCGCCGGTCCCTTCGCATGAACCCCTCCCGCGTCATCGTCGGTGAGGTGCTCGGCGACGAGATCGTGACCATGCTCAACGCGATGTCGCAGGGCAACGACGGCTCGCTGTCCACGATCCACGCGAACAGCTCCAGCGAGGTCTTCAACCGTATTTCCACGTACGCGCTCCAGGCGACCGAGCGGCTGCCCATCGAGGCCAGCCAGATGCTCATCGCGGGCGCGGTGAACTTCGTCGTCTTCATCCAGCGGCGCAACAACTACGAGACGGGCGGCCGCCTGCAGCGCATGGTCACCTCCGTCCGTGAGGTCAACGGCGTCGACGGACGCGTGCTGTCCAGCGAGGTGTTCGCCGAGGCTCCGGACGGCCGGATCGTCCCGCACGCGCCCATCGCCTGCCTCGACGACCTCGTCGCGCAGGGCTACCGGCTGCCCGGCGGCGGGCATTGGGGATGATCATGACTCAAGAGATGAACTCCCTCGCGGCTCTCGACTCGCTCGGTTCCATGGGCGGGCTGTTCTCCACGACCGTCCTGTTCGCGCTCGCGTCCGGTGTCGCCGTCGGCGGGGGCCTCGCGCTGTTCGCCGTCGCCGTACGCGGACTGCCCGCCAAGCCCGAGCACGAGAAGCAGAAGGCGAACGAACGAGCCGGAGAGCTGATCCGGTTCGCCGGGCAGCGCGGCTCGATCGCCGCCATCGCCGGTCTCGTCGTCCTGCTGCTCACCCGCTGGGCCGTTGCCGGTATCGCGGCCGGGATCCTCGTCTTCTTCTGGGACAAGCTCTTCGGCGGCGCCTCGGAGGAGCGGGCCGCCATGCGGCGCGTGGAAGCCCTGGCCTCCTGGACCGAGTCGCTGCGCGACACGATTGCGGGCGCGGTCGGTCTGGAGCAGGCCATCCCCGCCTCGGCGCGCGCCTCCGCTCCCGTACTGCGGCCGCATCTCGACGCGCTGGTGGACCGGCTGCGCTCCCGTACGCCACTGCCCGAGGCCTTGCAGCACCTGGCCGACGAGATCAACGACGCCTCCGCGGACATCATCGTCGCCGCGCTCATCCTCAACGCGCGGCTGCGCGGCCCCGGTTTGCGGCAGGTACTGGGCGCGCTGGCCAAGTCGGCGCGCGAGGAAGTCGACATGCGGCAGCGGGTCATGGCGCAGCGTGCCTCGACCCGCCGCTCGGTCCAGATCGTCATCGCGGTGACCATCGCCTTCGTCCTCGGCCTGTCGATCTTCAACCGCGACTTCGTCGAGCCGTACAGCACGGCGGTCGGACAGGTCGTACTCGCCGGTGTCTGCGGCCTGTTTGCACTCGGCTTCCTGTGGCTGCGCAAGCTGTCCACCATCGAGACGCCGGAACGGTTCCTGGTGCGGGACGAGTCGTCGGTCCAGTTCGTACGTCCCCGTACGCCTGGTACGCCTGCCCAGTCCCTGCCGGATGAGGGGGTACGTCGATGAACCTGACCATGCCGATCGTGATCGGCGCCGTCCTGGGGCTTGGGTTCTACGCTCTCGTACGCGCCCTCATGCCGTCGAAGCGCAGTGCGGTCGCTCAGGTCGCGCGCATCGACGCGATGCGGGCGCGGGGAGCGGCGTACGAGTCCGCGCACCACAGCAAGGACACGGACACCGGGCGGATTGGGAGCCTTCGGGCCCAAGTGGGCCGACGGATCGCCGAGTTGTACATGCAGCAGGGCTGGGAACAGCGCTCGCTCCGTGCCGACCTGGCGGTCCTGGACCGGAGTTGGGAGAAGTTCCTCGCGACGAAGGTCCTGCTGGCCGCGGCGGGTGTCTTCTTCGGCCCGCTCCTGTTCGCCGTCGTCTGGACCCTCGGCTTCGGCAGCAGCCCGATCATCCCCGTCTGGTTGGCACTGCTCTTCGCGGCCGTGTTCTTCCTCCTCCCGGATGTGGAGGTACGGCGCGACGCGGCGGACAAGCGGCGCGACCTGCGGCGCGTGATCGGTGCGTATCTGGACCTGGTGTCGATGAGCCTGGCGGGCGGTCGAGGTCTCCCTGAGGCGCTGATGGCCGCCGCCGAGATCTCCGACGGCTGGGCTACGCAGCGCATTCGCAACGCGCTCTCCGACGCCCGGATCACCGGCATCAGCCAGTGGCAGGCCCTCGGTTCGCTCGGCGAGGAGCTGGGCGTCGAGGAGCTCAAGGATCTTTCCGCCTCACTGGCGCTCGTCGCGGACGACGGCGCGAAGGTGCGCGAGTCGCTCGCCTCGCGCGCCGAGACAATGCGACACCGCGAACTCTCTGAGATCGAGGGCAGCGCGGGCGAGAAGTCGCAGTCGATGCTGGTCGCGCAGCTGCTGCTCTGTGCAGGCTTCCTGGTCTTCCTGATCTTCCCCGCCGCGATGCGCGTGTTCCAGGTCTGACGTCGACCATTATTTCTTTTCGAGAGGACAACACACCATGAACGGACGGAACTTCAGCACCGGGATCCCGGGGGTGGACTTCCTGATCACCTTCCTCCAGGGCCGGGTGCAGCGCGCCCGCTCCGGCGAGCTCGACCGCGGTGCGTCCGCGGTGGAGTGGGTCATCATCTCCGCGGTCGTCGTGGCGATCGTCGGTGTGGTGGCTGCGATCATCAACACCGCGCTGAGTGACGGCGCGAACAACGTCAAGGACTGCATCGCGGGCGCCAACCAGAGCGGAACCTGCAAGTAGTCCTGGCCTCTCGCCACCGTGAACTCACTGGAACTGTGAATCCCATGAAGAGTTGGGCCCCGGCCTGGTTGCGCCGCCGGGTGGAGGCCGCCAAAGAGGCCGCCTCCACCCGCGGTGACTCCGGCATGACCGCGATCGAGTTCGTGCTGCTCACGCCGGTGCTCTTCTTCATGATCTTCGCGACGGTGCAGTTCGCGCTGTACTTCTTCGCGGACCACGTCGCCCAGGCGGCGGCCCAGGCGGGCGCCCGCAAGGCCCGGGCCATGGCCGACGAGCAGCCCGGAGCGTGGCGCGGCGAGGCGCGTGACGTGGTCGACAGCTACATCCGCCAGCTCGGCCCGCAGCTCGTCCTGTCCCCTCACGTGACGATGCTCCAGCCGGAGCAGACCACGGTCGGGGTGGAGATCACGGCGAAGGTACCTACGGTCTTTCCGGGGCTGGACTTCACGGTGCACGCGCAGTCGTCCGGGCCCGTGGAGAGGTTCGTGAAGGAGGAGCAGAACTGATGACGAGTCTGCTCTCCCTCGTACGGGACCGGATTTCCCGTGACAGCGACAGCGACCGCGGGCTGTCGACGATCGAGGTGGTGATCCTCGCTCCGGTGATGATCCTCTTCATCCTCGTGCTGGTGGCCTTCGGGCAAATGGTGGACGGACGCGGGGCGTTGGACGGCGCCGCGCGCGACGCCGCACGCGCCGGTTCGATCCAGAAGGAAGAGGGCGTCGCGATGTCGGAGGCCCGCAAGGCGGCCGACGCCGACCTGTCGGACGTCTGCTCCGGTCCGGTGACCGTGACCAAGACCAGCGCCGGCTGGGCGAATGCCGAGCTCTTCACGGTCGAGGTGAGCTGTGAGGTACGGGGTCTGGCCATGCTGGGCCTGGACATCCCGACCCACCTGACGGCGTCGTTCACTTCGCCGCTCGATCCCTTCAAGAGGAAGGCGTGATGGGGGAGATGAGAGCGTCCTCCGGGTCCGCCGTCCGCACCTGGGTGGAGGCGCGGCGCACCCGCCTCGACGACCGCGGCTCGGGCGCCGGCGCGGTCATCATCTTCGCGATCGTCTTCCTCTCCCTGTCAGCCTTCGTCATCGACGGCGGCATGTCCATCTCCAAGCGGGAACGCGCCGCCGACATCGCCGAACAGGCCGCGCGCTACGCCGCCCAGGACATCGACACGGAGCAGCTGTACGAGAACCAGAGCGGCCCCGCCCCCATCCGGTACGAGAACTGCGGCGCTCGCGTGAAGGCCTTCGCCCGCGAGATGGGCATGTCCGGCGCCGACATCGCGGCGACCCATTGCGTCGCCGCCAACGCCGACCAGGTCGAGGTCGAGGTCCAGCTGACGTACTCCCCGGTCTTCACCGGCATGTTCTACGGCGGCGACGTGGTCGTCCACGGCCAGGCAGTGGCGGAGAACGAGGTCGGCTGAGGGCCTGCCGGTCCCGAGGAGGGTTGACTGATGGCGGTGTTCGGCCGGAAGAAGGAAGAGCCGGTGATCGAGCCGGTGCCGTGGGACCACCCGGGTTGGTTCACGGTCGGTGAGGTACTGCGGCCCGCCACTCTCCGCCGCAAGGCCGTGACCGGGGACTTGGCCGTGCGGGTGGCGACGGCGCACGCGGGGGTGCGGTATTTCGCCCCGTCGGTGCTCGTCTCCCGGGCCGGCGAGGAGGTGCCCTCGTACGAGCTGTACGACGCCACAGAGCCCGGAAACCTGCTGTGTGCCCTCGCCGCGGCGAAGGGCGGCGCGCGCTACCGCGTGACCGACGGGCAGGGCCGGGAACTGGGCCTCGTCCACCGCACTCCGGCCGCCAAACGCACCATCCAGCACAGCTGGTGGCTCCAGCAGCCGGGGCACCCGGACATCGTCGCCCGCTACCACTGGGCGAAGGGCACCGCGAAGGAGATCGCGACGCGGGGCAAGGAGAAGGCGGTCCGTGGCGCGGGTCAACTGGTGGAAGGGGTCGTCGACTCCGTCCTCAGCTTCGGGGCGGAAGGCGGGGACCAGAGGAGTTCCTACACGTCCAAGCCGGTGACCTGGCGGGCGGACGGCGAGGAAGAGGACGTGGCCGTGACGTCCGGGCACGTGGAGGGCGTCAGGACGTACCTGCCCCGGGCGAGCTGGCTGGACCGCCGACTGGCCTTCGCGCTGGCGGTGTTGAGAGATGCGTGAGGGGGCGCGCTATTTGTCGGCACCCTTCCCCCCACCCTTGCTGACGCAGGCTGGCGTCACTCCGGCTTCCACTGAGTGGCCGTGATCACGTAGGTGCGGAGATTATCGTTGTCCGATTCCTTGTTGACCTTTGTGATCCAGAGGTGAGAGACGGCGCCGTCGCTGGACGCGATGCAGATGCCGGTGTTGGCCTTGAGCAGTGAGTCGTCCCTGATCTTGCTCAGCGGAATGGGGTTGGGAAGGGCGGCTTCTTGCGCCGCGTCCTGGCATGCGCTGGGGGTGGGGCGGCGCTCGGTGGTGGTGCTGTAGGACCCGCCGTCGTCGGCGAGGTTGATGCCGTTTCCGTCGATGGGCTCCGCGCAGTCCGTGTAGGTGAGCCAGCCACCGGAAGTCGGCCTGAATCCCTGGTTGGTTTCGATGCCGAGATCATTGATGTCGAGAATGGTGATGTCCGACGGCGTGCACTGCGCGCGGAGGCCGACGTCCTTACTGTTCGGGGTGAACTTCGGGGCCCGCAGCACCAGATTCTTGTTCTGCGCGCTGATCTGCCACCCCGCCTCCGTCTTGGGAGCATCCGTGGACGTCGCCCCCGCACTCGCCTCCCCGGTGGCACCGGCACTGGGGCCGGCGTCCCCCTGAACGCTGGACTTGGTGCCGTCGGACGCCGTGGTGTCCTTGCCCTTGTCGGCGTCGTCCCCGAGTAGCTGGTACGCGGCGAACGAGCCGCCTCCGACCGCGAGTACGCCCACCACCGCGACGGCGGCGATCAGCGGCGTACGACGGCGCTTGGCGGCCGGAGCTGCGGTGTCGGTCGAGGGCGTCGACGGGGGCGTGGACGACGGCGCGGTGGGCGCGGACCTCATGAAGCCGTCGGACGGAGAGTGCGCGGGCCGCGTCGGGGCGGCGGCCGCGAAGGCGGCACCCGGCGAGAGCCCGGGCTGCGTGGGCACCGGAGGCATCTGCGGAGCGGCAGGAGCCGGAGCGGGATTGGCGGGCGCCGAGTGCAGCCGCATCGTCTGCTCCTGCTGGGCGATCTGCTGCGCCACGGCCGGGGGCAGCCACCAGCCCTCGTGACGCACCAAACCCCCAGTACCCGCAAGGGTGTTGCACGCCTCGATGATCTGCGCCGGTGTCGGCCTGGCGGCCGGGTCCTTGGCCAGGCAGGCGTTGACGATGCCGCGCAGTTCCTCGGGGCAGGCGGTCAGGTCGGGCTCGTTGGAGACGATGCGGTACAGCAGTGCGTGCGAGGAGCCGTCGCCGAACGGGTGGCGGCCCGTCGCCGCGAAGTACGTGATCAGGCCCAGCGCGAAGACATCCAGGGCAGGGGTGACGTCGCCGCCCATGGCCTGCTCCGGGGCCATATAGGCGGGCGTACCGAGTCGGACGTCCGTTCCGGTCAGCGCGGTGGTGTCGGCGGCACGGGCGATACCGAAGTCGATGACACGCGGTCCGTCGGAGGCCAGCAGCACGTTGGACGGCTTGAGGTCGCGGTGAACGATCCCCGCCGCGTGGATGGTCTGGAGAGCCTCGGCGATGCCCGCCGTCAACTGCAGGACGGTGCGCACTGGCAGCACGCCGTGCTGGTACACGGCGGAGGAGAGGGAGGGTCCCGGTACGTAGCTGACGGCGAGCCAGGGCTCGGGGCCGTCGGTGAAACTGTCCAACACCGGTGCGGTGTACGGACCCTGCACCCGGCGGGCGGCGGTGACCTCCTGGGTGAAGCGCCGCCGGAACTCCGGGTCCTGCGCGTACTCCCGCCGGACGACCTTCAGAGCGACCGGCTGACCACCACGGGTGTGCGACAGATACACCATCCCCATGCCGCCCTCGCCGAGCCGGGCCCGAAGTCGGTAACCGGCTATCTCCCGGGCGTCTTCCGGCGCCAGCGCTTCCATGGGTGCGTCCCTCCGCGAACTCGTTGGACTGGTCATCGTACGGAAGGGGCTGGAGGGGCAGTGTGGACGAAATGTGATGGAGGGGCTGGCGTGACCGAGGAGAGCTACTTCCCGCCCTCCTTCTTGCCGCCCTCCTGCTTCACTCCGTCCTTGACGTCTTTGGCGAGCTTGTCGTCGAGCTTCTTGAACTCGCGGACGACGGCGTCGGACATGTCGGCCAGGGCGTCGAGGGCCTGGGTGATGTCCTCGCGGCCGTCCTCCCATCCCGACTCGAAGTCGTCGAGGGCGTCGTAGACGGTGTGGTCGCCGAGGTCGTCCTTGTAGGACTCGAAGAGCTTCTTGGTGTGGTTCAGGCGGGACTTGATGTCACGCAGCCGCCCGCCGTAGTCCTCCAGCTCGCTGAGCGGGAGCGCGAGGTCGCTCTTGCCACTGCCCATGTCCGATCCCCCTCCTGGAGCTTTGATCCCTCAACTGTCAGTTGTCAGCCATCAGCTATACGAAGCGGAAGGTGCTGGTCACCGCGTCGAAGATGTCGTGGAACGCCTCCGCGAGGTCCAGCACCGGGCTGGCCCCGGAGACGAGCACGACCTGGTCGGTGGTTCCCGGGACGGGAATGTACGTCTGGGTCAGCACCATCCGAAGGGTACGCGTGTCGCCCTGTGCGACGGGAACGTCCTCGACACCGAACGTCCGGGCGGCGGGCCCGACTTCGGGAATGTCGACGGTCGTCACGGTCCGCCAGGCGTCGCCGTCCCGGCGAGGGGTGATCGTCCGCAGAGTCTCGGCGATGGCGCGGGGGTCGGTGGAGAGAGTGACTCCCTGCTTGTCCTTCGCGCCGAGCACGGACACGGTGACGGTCGCGGACAGCGGTACCCCGTCGAAGTTCTCCGCCATGCAGCCCATGTAGACGGCGCCGGAGTCCTGGGCGTCCTTGGCCATCTTGCGGAGCATGTTGGTCAAGTCGGCCCGGTAGGGGGCGAGTTCGGGGATCTCGCGGGTCCGCTCGTCAATGAGGGTGCGGATGGTCGCTTCGCGGCCCTCGGGGCGGATGTCGAACTCCCACCAGGAATCCGGGACGGACAGTGAGATGCCTGCGGCGGCGGTGCCCGCGACGGTCATGGGCCCTCCTCGTCATCGAAAGTAATGGGAACGTAGGTCTCCGCGTGATTCGCCAGGAAAGCGCGAGCCTCCTCGGGAAGAGGTAGGGGAGCCCTGACGACGTAGTCGAGCAGGTGCTTGGGTGCGTAGTATTCGACGAATCGGTAATCCACGAGTGCCAGATCGGCGACGGCGGTATACCTGTCCTCAACTCCGAGGGTCGCGAGCAGATCCGTAAGACTCCACTCTGCGATCTCATTGCCGGGATCCACGGGAAGGCGATACCGGGTCACGTCGGACGGCGACTTAGGTAGGTTCCCCTTGGTGATCTCCTGAAACTGGGAATAGTTGAGGGAAAACCATGGACCGCTCTTTTTTACTACCATCCAGCGATCGGCAATTCCGCTCTGGAAGATATGGCATTCGGCGCCGGAGAAGATCTGGAACATTCCCAGTCCCATCCGGGTGAGCGGCGGAGGCGATCCGTCCAGACTGTCGACTTCCTCATGCCCGGCCTGCACGAGATGCGTGAACTCGTCGAAGAACTCAGTCCGTTTGTCGGAACCTTCGAGGCAGGAGAAATGAACGTTGCCGTCCAGGAAGGAGGGCACGGTGGCCCATGGGTCCCGAACGAGCCGGTAACCGATGATCTCTCCGCAGTAGCCCTCGATAGGGGGAGCCGCCTCGCCGCAGATCTGGCAGCAATTGATGTCGGGCATGTGTCTCCTGCCTTGTCAGGCTCTCGGGAACCGGCGTCCTCGCAGTGTATGTGCTGGATGCTAGATACCAGGCACCGGGATAATCCCGCCCCTGTCGCTCACTGGGCCGCCTGCCGGATATGTTCCCTGCGGGAGGTCCAGGACCCCGTTGTTGTCGAAGAAGCGGAGATTGCCGTCGCGGCTGATGACCACTTCCGTATGCGGTGTGCTCTTGTTGTCCAAGTCTCGGCTCATACTGTTCTTGATGTTGCGGGCGGCTTCCATGTCGTCGGGAGGGCCGGGTATCCGGTCCTCCGGATGTGTGTGGGCAACGAACTTGTATCCGTCGCCCGCCAGCTCATCAGGAATCCTGGTCGTGATCTCCGTGCCCTGGAAAAGCCGGAGTTCACCGGCGGCGTTCTGAACCACCGCGTGTTCTACACCATGAAATTTCTGCAGCTCAGCCATGTGGGAAATGTTCACCTCGTTCGGGCTGATCCGCACAGGGCCGCGGGACAGGGATTTGGCCAGTTGGCGTGCCTTGGGAGAAAGCGCACGGTACGGAATTGTTCCGCCGAACAGCCGCGTCGATCCCTTGAACGGCCGGGAGATGGCGCGAAGGCCCTCTCCCGACCTGAGTTGCATGGCCTTTTTGAGGAGCCCGCCGCCGATACCCTTCATGAAGGCGCTGCCAAGGGATCGGAGACCGCCCGCCTTCCAGAGTTTGCCGAGCTTGGCGAGGCTGGTGAAGCCCTTGGTGGCGGGTATGCAGTCCAGGACGGCGAAGAGTAGGTCGCCCCAGCCGGCTTGGCCGTTGGCCATCTTTCTTATGGTGTCGGCAAGGACGACGAGGGCCGCGGCGAACACCAGCCACCCCAGCGGGCCGCCGACGATCATCACGATGATGCCGACGATGGTCACGACCCACTTGCAGACGGTGACGATCTCGTCCCAGTGGTCGGTGACCCAGTCGACGGCCTCTTCCCACCAGTGCCGGTTGTGGATGCCGGCGTCGGAGGCTTCGTGGAGCTTCTTGACGGTGCGGCGGGCGGCGTCCTCGCGCAGGCCCTTGGCGTGGGCGGCGAGCTTCTTGGCCGCGTTCAGGGCGTCCTGGGCGTCGTCGACGTTCTTCTGGGCGGTGGTCTGCTGCGCCTTGGCGTGCTGGGCGTTGCGGGTGGCCCGGCGGACCTCGGCCTCGTCGGGCTTGGGGACGTCCTTGCTCTTGTTCTTGTCCGGGTCGTAGGAGTCGGCCTTCTCGGTGGCCGTACGCACCCAGTCGTTCGCCCCGGTCAACGCGGTCTGCGCGGTGGACAGTTCCCCGTGGGCCTTGCGGCCGTCGCGCAGTGCCTTGTCGGCCTTTTCCTGGGCGTCTTCCAGGTCGGGCCAGTACGAGGCGAGTGCGTCGCCCGCGAGGTTGTAGGACTTCTTGAGCTTCTTCAGCTTGCCGGGGACGTCCTCGAACTCCGCCGTGAACGCGTCCGCGGTCTTGCCCGCCCACTTCAGCACCGCGTCCTCGTTCGCCATGCCCTTGATGTCCCGCAGGACATGGGAGACGTCATCGGCGAAGTCATGAAGGGAACCGGAGAGTTTCCGGACGCGCTGGGGATCGCCCGGTGTCGGGTCGTGATCCAGGTCGAGTATCTGCCAGTCCGTCGGCCTGAGCGACACGTGTTCCCCCGTAACACCTACAACGTAAGCGAGTTCAGTAACGAAACGTGCTCGCGAACGTATCGCACGCTTGTTGCTGGTGAGACGCCGAGTGCGGTGTGTGCGGTTCCGTCGCAGTTGTTATGTCGAGGGTGTGGTGGGGGCGCCCGAGCGTACGCCGTGCAGGAGGTGGGCGAGGCAGGCCGGGCCGGAAAGGGGGATGTGTGGGGACCGTGAGAACTGTGACATGGCGGTCACGAAGAGGGTGGCGCAACTCGGGCGTAGCGGGCGGGCGGTGGGTAATCGGGCGTGCGGTGGGCCCTTGGCCCCTGTCTGGCCTTCGACTCCCTCTCTAAGATCTCGGTAGGCTCAGTACACCCCCGCCCCCACTCCCTCCCCACACGACCCCAGGACACCCGCCATGGCGCGACGCACCACTTCCAGCTCGACGGGCAGCTCGCCGGGTCCGAGGAACCGGACGCCGCAGCCCCTGCCCCGGCGTCGTCGGACGTTCGGGGACTTCGTGAAGGCGTTCGGGGCGTTCGTCGCCCTGGTCGTGCTGCTTGTCGGGGTGCCGGGGGCGCTGGTCGTCAGCGTCGGGTGGCCGTTTCCGCACGGGACGCCCGAGTTGGCGTGGTTGCAGCAGGAAATCACTGTCGGCACGTTCATTCATGTGCTGACCGTGATCGTGTGGTTCGCCTGGGCCCAGTTCACCGCCTGCGTGCTCGTCGAGATGAAGGCCGCGCTGTCCGGCGTCGGGCTGCCGAACCGCGTACCGGGCGCGGGGGGCAGCCAGTTGCTCGCGCGACAGCTCGTCGCCGCGCTGCTGCTCGTCGGTGCCACCGCGGCCAGCCTCACCCCGGGGCTCTCGCAGCTCGGGCAGAGCCTGGAGGGGAACCAGCGGGGGAGCGTCGCCGTCGCTCAGCAGACGCCGGGCGGACTGTTCGGGCAGCAGCAGGAGCAGGCCGCCTCCAGCGCGGCCGCCGCGATCGCCGAACAGGCCGCCAACGCGGCGGCACATGCCGACAGCGGGGGCGGTCACGCCACCAAGGAAGGCGACACCAAGTACTACCGGATCCAGCCGCCCGAGGGACGCCACCACGACTCCCTCTGGGAGATCGCCGAGCGGCATCTCGGCGACGGGCGCCGGTACAAGGAGATCTACCAGCTCAACAAGGACCGCACGCAGCCCGACGGCTCCAAGCTGTCGGAAGCCAGTCTCATTCGGCCTGGGTGGATCCTCGAAATGCCCGGCGACGCCCACGGCGGCGAACTCGTCGAGATGCCCGACGAGGCCCCCAAGGTCTCCGAGCAGGTCCAGCAGCAGATCCACGACTACTCCCAGACCGGGGATCACGCGCAGGGCGGCGGCCAGAAGCAGCAGGCTCAGGGCGGCGACCGGGACACCGCGCACATCCAGCTGCCTCATCAGCGGCCCGGCGGTGACCAGGGAAGCGGTCACCAGCGGCAACAGAACCAGAACCAGAATCAGCAGCAACAGCACGCGCAGGCCGGGTCGGAGGAGGGGAGCGGGTTCTCCTTCGGGCTTCCCGAAGCCCTCGTGGGCGCGCCCCTCCTCGCCGCCGGTCTCCTCGGCGCCCTCGGCCGCCGCCGCCGTCAGGCGCTGTGGCAGTCGGCGCTCGGTGCCGTCGGCGGGCGGCGCGGCATGGAGCCGCCGATCCCGACCGGGTCCGCCGCGGACGCCCAGGACGCGCTGCTCGTGGGCGCCGACCCCGAGGGCGTACGACTGCTCGACCTGTCGTTGCGCGGACTCGCGGCGGCGCTCGCGGCCGAGTCGCGCCCGCTGCCGACCGTCTACGCGGCCTGGCTCAGCGGCAACGGCGATCTGCATCTGCAGCTCGCCCAGCCGGCCGGCAAGCCGCCCGCGCCGTGGCAGCTCGGTCAGGACCAGACGTTCTGGATGCTGGCGCGGACGGACGCGGAGCGGTACGAGGACGTCGACACCGCCGCTCCCTACCCGGGCCTGGTGAGCCTCGGGACCATGGACGACTCCCGGCTGCTCCTCAACCTCGAGTCCGTTCCCGGCATCGTCTCCCTCAGCGGCAGCGCGAGCGACCGCGCGGGCGTCTTCGCCTCCGTCGCCGCCGAGTTGGCCACCAACGGGTGGTCCGACCGCATGACGATCACGCTCGTCGGCTTCGGGCAGGATCTGACCCCGCTCGCGCCCAGTCGGCTGCGCCACCTCGACGACGTCGAGGCGCTGGTGGAGACCATGGAGGCGGAGACGCGGCAGCGCCGCGGTGCGCTGGGGGCCGCCGGGCACGACTCCGTGCTCACCGGCCGCACCGGGCCCGCCCAGCACACCCGTTGGGCCCCGCACCTCGTGCTGCTCGCCGCCGAACCGTCCGCCGAGGACGCCGTCAAGCTCGCCGAACTCGCCGCCGACGCGAGCCGGCTGGGCATCGGCTACCTCGTCGGCACCGAGAGCGGCGATCTGCCGGGAGCCGCCTGGGAGATGGAGATCACCAGCCAGGGCAAGCTGCTCGCGCCGCTCCTCGGGCTCGAACTCGACGCGCAGCTGCTGCCGGTGGAGCAGCAGCGGGCGGTCGTCGAGCTGTTCGTCGAGGCGGACCCCGAGCGGGAGGACACGAACGCGTCGGCGCCGCCGTTCCTCGTCGACATCAGCGAGCAGGGGCGGCCGGCGGTGTACGCGCGGCTCGTGGGCCCGTACGAGATCATCGGCCTGGAGACGCCCGACGGCGAGCGCAGCCCGCTGATGCACGAGGCGCTGGCGCTGCTGCTCCTGCACCGTGAGGGTGTGCACCCCCGGGTGCTGTCCTCGGCCCTCTGGCCGCGCGGTGTCACCGAGGACGTACGCGACGCGCTCGTCGAGCGGCTGCGCGGCTGGCTCGGCCACGACCCCGACGGCACGCCCCGCCTCGGCACCGACGCCACCGGGCGCCTCACGCTCGCCAAGTCGGTCGTGTCCGACCTGGACGTACTGCGCTCCCTCTACCACGAGGCGACGCAGGGCAAGGGCGCCAACAGCCGTGCCGTACGCGGGCGTCTACTCACCGACGCGCTCGTCCTCGTACGCGGGCCGCTGCTCGCCGACCGCGTCCAGGGGCGCTACGGCTGGCTCACCCACGAGATCATCGACGCCCAACTCCCGCTGCTCGTCGCGGACATCGGGCTCGCGCTCTCCGCGTTCCACCTGGAGAAGGACCGCGCGGGGCAGGCCATCGAGGCGTTGAACGCCTCGCTGAACTCGGCGCCGGGAGATGAGCGGTTGTGGAACGAGTTGCTGCGGGCTACTCATGCGACCGGCGACAGTGAGCGGTTGAAGGCTCTGGCTGCCGACCTGGTGTCTCGTAGTGGGGCTCGGGGGCTGCCGCCTCGGACTGAGGCGTTGCTGGACGAGTTGCTGCCGGCTTGGCGGAGTGGCGTGGCCGCGGCCGGGTGACCTGGCGCCAGGCGCCGGGGCCCAGCCCAGCCGTAACGGACTCTTCCTGGGGGGAACACGTGGATCTCGACCTCTGGCTGACCCTCGTCGCCGCCCTCTGGGGCGCCGCGGCCGGGCTGCTGGTGCCCCGGGCCGCGTACCGCTTCTCCGTCGAGCCGGACCAGCCGTGGCGCGACCGCTGCCCCGAAGGGCACCTGATCACCGGGGTCGCACGCGGCTGGATCGGGCTCGCCCGGTGCGCGGACGGCACCCGGTACGGCCCCGGCACTCCGCTCCTCTCCCTCGCCACCGCGCTGGTCTGCGCCGGGCTCGCGCTCGCCACCGGTACCCGGCCCGAGCTCGCGGTCTGGCTGCTGCTCGCACCCCTCGGTGTGCTGCTCGCCGTCGTGGACTTCACCGTGCAGCGGCTGCCCGATGTGCTCACGCTGCCGCTCGCGGGTGCCGCGCTCGCGCTGCTCGGGGCGGTCGCGGTGGTGCCCGAGCACGCGGGGGACTGGCTGACGGCGCTGTTCGGGGCGCTCGCGCTCGGGGGCGCGTACTTCCTTCTCTTCCTCATCAACCCGAACGGCATGGGGTTCGGGGACGTGAAGCTCGCGCTGGGCCTCGGCGCCGTGCTCGGCTGGTACGGCTGGAGTGTGGTGTTCCTGGGGACCTTCGCCGGCTTCCTGTTCGGCGGGCTGTACGGGATGCGGCTCGTCGTGGTGCGGCGCGCCGGGCGCAAGACATCCATCCCCTTCGGCCCGTTCCTGATCGCGGGGGCATACGCGGGGCTCCTGATCGGGGCGTACACGGCCTGACGTCGGGCGATCGAAGGGGCTGGCGTAGGCTGGTTCGGTCCGTCCTCAACCCTTACGAAAGGGACGCCCCGGTGACCGAGAAGGCCGACCTTCAGTCCGTCCTCGACCGTGCCGCCGAGGGTGGGCGGATCACCCCGGAAGAGGCGCTCGACCTCTACCGCGACGCCCCGCTGCACGCGCTGGGCGCCGCCGCCGACGCCGTACGCCGTCGCAGGTACGCCGGTACGGAGCACATCGCGACGTACATCATCGAGCGCAACATCAACTACACGAACGTGTGCGTCACGGCGTGCAAGTTCTGCGCCTTCTACGCGGCCCCGAAGGACACCGACAAGGGCTGGACGCGCGACCTCGACGACATCCTGCGCCGCTGCGCGGAGACCGTCGAGCTCGGCGGTACGCAGATCATGTTCCAGGGCGGGCACCACCCGGACTACGGCGTCGAGTACTACGAGAAGCACTTCGCCGCGATCAAGGCCGCGTACCCGCAGCTGGTCATCCACTCCCTTGGCGCGTCCGAGGTCGAGCACATGGCCCGTATCTCCAAGGTGAGTGTCGAGGAGGCCATCCAGCGCATCCACGCAGCCGGTCTGGACTCCTTCGCCGGCGCCGGCGCGGAACTCCTTCCCGCGCGCCCCCGCAAGGCGATCGCGCCCCTCAAGGAGTCCGGCGAGCGCTGGCTGGAGATCATGGAGACCGCGCACGGGCTGGGTGTCGAGTCGACGTCCACCATGCTGATGGGCACCGGCGAGACCAACGCCGAGCGCATCGAGCACCTGCGGATGATCCGTGACGTACAGGACCGGACGGGCGGCTTCCGCGCCTTCATCCCGTACACGTACCAGCCCGAGAACAACCACCTCAAGGGCCGCACCCAGGCCACGCTCTTCGAGTACCTGCGGATGATCGCCATCGCGCGGCTGTTCATGGACAACATCGCCCACATCCAGGGCTCCTGGCTGACCACCGGCAAGGAGGTCGGCCAGCTCTCCCTGCACTACGGCGCGGACGACCTCGGCTCGATCATGCTGGAGGAGAACGTCGTCTCCTCGGCGGGCGCCAAGCACCGCTCCAACCGCATGGAGATCATCGACCTGATCCGCAAGGCGGGCCGTGTCCCGGCCCAGCGGACCACGACGTACGAGCACATCGTCGTGCACGACGACCCGGCGAACGACCCGGTCGACGAGCGGGTCATGTCCCACATCTCCTCGACCGCGATCGAGGGCGGCACGGCACATCCCGAGCTGAAGCTGCTCGCGTCCAACTGACCTGAGAATGCTGACGATTCACGCCGCGGACGAGCTGCGGTTCGGGTGGGACGACTCCGCGCCCGTCAAGGGCGGTGCCGTCGTGGTGGAGGGCGCGAGGGTCGCCGCCACGGGGCCGCTGAGCGAGCTCCAGGAGAGGTTCCCGGGGGCCCGCGTACGCCGCTGGCCCGGCGTCCTCGGCCCCGCCCGCATCCACGAGGGACCACTGCCGGACGCGCCGACACCGCGTGAACGCATTCACGCGGTGTTGAAGCTGGGCGCGGTGGCGGTCCTGGCGGAGCACGCCGACTCGCCCGAACTGCGGGCCGCCGCCGAGCGCAACGACGTGCTCGTCCTGCCCCGCACCCGCCCCACAGCGATCACCGACCTGGCCCGCGCCGACCTCGCCGTCTTCGACGAGACCGGCGCGTGCATCGCGACGGTGTGCGCGGGCCGCTTGGTGCACAGACGCCGCTGAGCCCTGTCAGCCAAGGGGTTCGGAAGCGCCCTGCCTGTAGGGGCGCGAGGAACTGCGCGCCCAGCCACAGACGACCCGCTCCCGACAAACTCACCCAGCGAACGCCTCAGCAAACGCCCCCGAGTCCTGCTCAACCCCGCTGCAATCAGTAGCCGCATCATCAGACGCAGAGTCATCGTCCTCGCACTGCTGATCCCGGAACGTCGACCACATGGACACCCACGCCACCTCCTTCTCCTCAGCGAACGCCCGTACCTGCGCCGCGTCCGAGAGGGTGAACGTCTCGCCCGAGACGTCGTTGTCCCCGATCATCGACGTGAGGGCGAGCCCCTGCCACGCCCCCGCGCTGGACAGCCCGAAGACGTCCTCCAGCTGATCGTGGGCCGCCTTGGCGGACGTGATGGCGTAGTCGCCCATGTCACCGCTGTACGAGGTGCCGTAGTTCATCGTCATGATGTTGACGGTGGAGACCTTCACGGAGAAGTCGTTGGCGGACTCCAGCAGCGCCAGGCTGTCGGAGTCGAGGCCGGACGGCATGACCGGCAGCGTGAAGGAGACCTTCAGATCGGGGCGCTCCTTCTGGAGCACCGCGATCGCCGCCGAGCGCATCTTGACCGAGGCGGAGTCGGTCAGCTGGTCGCCCTCGATGTCGAAGTCCGCCTGCGTCGACCCGGCGGCATCCAGCGCCGCCCCGTAGGCCGCGGCCAGCTTGGTCACGTTGTCGCAGGTGGACGCCAGCTCCTTCCCGGACGCCCCGCCGAAGGAGACGCGCACGCTCGCGCCGGACTCCTTGAGCGCCGAGATCCGGGACTTCACGGCCGCGTTGCCGATGGCGTACGTGCCGTTCCACTTCGCCGCACAGTCGCTGCCGTCCGAGATCACGAAGGCCAGGTTGTACGTCGTCGGTGACCCGGTCGAGTCCATGTCGGACGCGGTGGTGGCGCTCACGTACGGGGCGTACGAGGTGGAGGACGAGGACGACGACGACTCGCTCTCGGAGGGTGCCGCACTCGTCCGCGGGGTCTGCGAGGGCGCGGCGTCCGACGTGTCGTCACCGCCCGAGGAGCACCCCGCACAGGCCAGAGCCACCAGGCAGACGAGCCCGGCGGCCGGCTTCAGGAAACTCCTCATTGCACATGCACCCGCTCTCGTGATTTCTGTCTCAGGACGGAAACAAAGTGCGATTCCGGAGTTCAAAGGTGGCACATCCGATGGAGATCCAGAAACGCGGAAGGTGCATGGAAAGTGCATAGGAAAATGGGTGCACATCGGATGAATCGGTCGTGAAAATGGGGCATAAGGTCTGTATGTATTGGGCCTGAGCTGCGCAGATGTTCATGGATTCTCTCAGGGAATGAACAGGTTGGGGCCAGTCTCATGGTTCTCTCACATGAGAACCTTGGAATTGGCCACATAAAGGCCTCCTAATATCCGGGGAATGCAATCCGAGTCAGTCATCGAAAGCCGCGCCGAAGTGCGCGGACGCCGCCGCAAACGCGGCAGCGGGGCCCTGGAAGGTCCCGTGTTCGTCGACAACTCTGGGCGCAGAGCCCGCCTGCTGCGCAGAGTCGGCATCCTGATCGGCGTCGTATGTCTCGGCTACGCGGCCGTGCTCGGCATGGCCTTCATGGGCTGGGGCACCTCGCTGACGCCGTCCTCGCTGTTCCCCTTCGGCGGCGGCCAGTCCGGTTCCGCTCCGGGCGGCAACCTGCAGCCGCAGGGCGGCATCGCCCCCAGCGGCGTTCCCACCGGCACCCCGCCCTCCTCCGCTCCCTCCGTGTCCGCCTCCACAGGCGCCAAGTGACCGGGACGCACCCACTCTCATGACTACGACGACGCCCTCGCGCGGCCGTCGGCGCGCCCCCTCCAAGATGGAGCGGGCGGCCGGCAAGGCCGCGGCGCTGCAGAAGCCGCGTGTCATCCTCGCCCTGCTGCTCCTGCTCGGACTCACCAGCGTGATGCTGCTCGACGGCTACCTGCGCTCCTAGATCGGCAACGACTCGCGCGTACGCGACGGCGCGGCCTACGACAAGGTCCCCGAGAAGATCCTTGACGGCGGCCCCATCCTGACCTTCAACAACGGCACGGCGAAGACCCAGTCCGTGCCCAAGAAGACCATCGTGCTCACCTTCGACGACGGGCCGACCGGGGAGTGGACTCCGCAGGTCCTCAAGGTCCTTGAGGACAACGACATCGAGGCCACCTTCTTCATGGTGGGCTCGATGGTCTCGCGCTACCCGAGCGTGGTGAAGAACCTCGTGGACCAGGGCAACGAGGTCGGCATCCACACCTTCACGCACGTCGACCTCTCGTACCAGAGCACGGCGCGCCTCAAGCGCGAGCTGCTGCAGACCCAGCTGGCCCTCGCGGGCGCGGCGGGCGTCACCACCACGCTGTTCCGTGCCCCGTACTCGTCGGAGATCAACGCCGTCGACAACTACAGCTGGCCGGTCTACCAGGAGATCGGCGGCCTGGGCTACACCAGCGTCTTCGTCAACACCGACAGCGACGACTGGAAGAAGCCGGGCGTCTCGAAGATCGTCCAGTGGGCCACGCCGAAGAAGAACAAGGGCGCCATCGTCCTCATGCACGACGCGGGCGGTGACCGTTCGCAGACGGTCAAGGCGCTCGACACGTACATCAAGAAGATGAAGGCGAAGGGCTACACCTTCACCACGGTCAGCGGCGCCCAGGCCAAGCTGAACCAGGCCGCGCGGGCGAGCGGCGCGGGGCAGGCCGCCGGAGCCGGTCAGCAGGCCGGTCAGCAGCCGCCCGGTGTCACGGGCAAGGCCTCGGGTTCGGGTACGGCCGCGGGTTCGGGCACGGCAGTCAAGATCAACACCGCGCAGGCCGCTCACCGTACGGCCACCGGCACCACGCTCTACGAGGGCAAGGCCCTCATCTGGGCGGTCGCGGTCGCCGAATGGGTCGTACCGGCGCTGTCCTGGTTCCTGGTCGTCGTCGGCGTCGCCGTGATGGGCCGGTTCGGGATGATGCTGATCCTCGCCCGCCGCCACTACAGACAGCGCAACAGGAAGCGCGGCAGGGGCGGGAAGTTCAGCTGGGGCCCGACGGTCACCCGGCCGGTGACCGTGATCGTGCCCGCGTACAACGAGAAGGAGTGCATCGCCAACACCCTCAAGTCGCTGGCGAAGAGCACCCATCCGATCGAGATCATCGTCGTCGACGACGGTTCCGAGGACAACACGTCCGAGATCGCCGAGTCGCTCGGCATGCCGAACGTCCGCGTCATCCGGCAGGAGAACGCGGGCAAGCCGGCCGCCCTCAACAACGGTGTCCGCAACGCGAGTTACGACATCGTCGTGATGATGGACGGCGACACGGTCTTCGAGCCGGACGCCGTGCACCAGCTCGTGCAGCCCTTCGCGGACCCGGAGATCGGCGCGGTCGCGGGCAACGCCAAGGTCGGCAACCGCAACACTGTGATCGGCGCCTGGCAGCACATCGAGTACGTGATGGGCTTCAACCTCGACCGCCGTATGTACGACCTGCTGCGCTGCATGCCCACCATCCCGGGCGCCATCGGCGCGTTCCGCCGGGACGCGGTCCTCCAGGTCGGCGGGATGAGCGAGGACACGCTCGCCGAGGACACCGACATCACCATCGCCATGCACCGCGCGGGCTGGCGGGTCGTCTACCAGGAGCACGCCAAGGCCTGGACGGAGGCGCCCGGTTCGCTGAAGCAGCTGTGGTCGCAGCGCTACCGCTGGTCGTACGGCACCATGCAGGCGCTGTGGAAGCACCGCAAGTCCCTGACGGACAAGGGGCCTTCGGGCCGCTTCGGCCGCGTGGGCATGCCCCTGGTCGTGCTCTTCCAGATCGTCACGCCGGTCTTCGCGCCGCTCATCGACGTGTTCACCGTCTACTCGATGATCTTCGTGGACTTCCAGGCCGCGCTGCTCGCCTGGCTGGCCGTCCTCGCCGTCCAACTGGTCTGCGCGGCCTACGCGTTCCGACTCGACCGGGAGAAGTACCGCTATCTCGCGATGCTGCCGCTGCAGCAACTCGCGTACCGCCAGATGATGTACCTCGTTCTGATCCACTCCTGCGTCACGGCCCTGACCGGCGGACGTCTGCGCTGGCAGAAGCTCAAGCGCACGGGTGAGGTCGGGACTCCGGCAGGAGTGAGCTAGATGAGCTGGGGCTCGGAACAACAAGGACAACAGGGGCAACAGGGACGGCAAGGGCCGCAAGGGCCGCAGGGCCAGCAGGGCCAGCAGGGTTACGGCTACGGCGGGTACGGGGGGCAGCAGGCCCCGCCCCAGCAGTACGGGCAGGGGTACCCCCAGTACGACCAGGGATACGGCCAGGGCTATGCCCAGCCGCAGCCGTACGCCCAGCCCGCGCAGCAGCCGTACGCGCAGCCCGTACAGCCCACGCAGTACGAGCAGCCGTGGTCGTACGCGCCCGAGAAACCGGAAGCGGCCTCCACCACCGCTCAGCTGGACGCCGTTCCGTCCGAGCCCCCCGCTCAGACCCCCGCTCCCGCTGCGGTGGAGGAGCCGCCGCCCACGGAACCGGAGGAGCCGAAGCCGAAGGCGAAAGCCGGCGGCCGTGACCGCTACTTCGACGCCCTGCGCGCCGTCGCCCTGGTCCGCGTCGTCACGTACCACACGTTCGGGTGGGCCTGGGCCGGCATGGTCTTCCCCTCCATGGGCGTGATGTTCGCGCTCGCCGGCACCCTGATGGCCAAGTCCCTGGAGCGCCCCGCGTTCAAGGTGGTCAAGAGCCGGATGCGGCGGCTGCTGCCGCCCTTCTGGTTCTGGGGCTTCTTCGTCGTGGTCGCGATGATGATCCACGACTGGATGCCGGGCTGGCAGATCGTCTTCTGGGTCGTCCCGGTCGGCGACCCGCCGGGCAACCACTGGGGCATCCAGGCCTGGGAGATCCTCTGGTACCTGCGCACGTACCTCTGGTTCGTGCTGCTCTCCCCGCTGCTCCTGTGGATCTTCCGCAAGGCCCCCATCCCGGTCCTGCTCCTCTCCCTCGTGCCGATCGTGGTCTTCCAGTACGGCTGGACGCCGCCGTGGGACCGCTTCGGCAGCGCCATCACCGACCTGGCCACCTATCTGTTCTGCTGGCTCGTCGGCTTCGCGCACCGCGAGGGCGTGCTCCAGCGGCTGAAGCCCGCCCTGGTGGTGCTGGCGTCGCTGGCCGCGCTCGGGTACGGCGGCTGGTTCGCCTTCGGCCACCAAGGGGAGTTCGGCACCTACGACCTGGACGAGATCCCGATCGCCCAGGCCTTCTGGTCGGCCGGCTTCGTCACGCTGCTGATGTACTTCAAGGCGTACTACAACGTCGACTTCGCATGGCTCGCCCGCTTCAAGCGGCTCGACCGGATCGTGACGATCTTCAACGGGCGCGCGGTGACGATCTACCTCTGGCACGAGATCGCCCTGATCCTCGCGGTACCGCTGATCGACCAGTTCTGGAAGGTGCCCGCCTTCGAGAAGTGGCTGCCGCTGGAGAGCCAGTGGTTCATGTTCGGCATCGGATGGGTGCTGATCTGGGTCGCGATCCCGCTGTTCGGCTGGGTCGAGGACGTGGCCGCGAAGAAGAAGCCGAAGCTGCTGCCCTGAGGGCGGCCCCCGCGGAGTTCCCCGGGAGTGGCCTCCGAGGGGTTCCCCGGGGTGGCCTCCGGGGGCTCCCCGAGAGGGGCGCCGAGGGGAGCCGAGGGGGTCGCATAAGACCGGCGTACGGGCCGGGCGCTGGAGAGTCGCCCGGCTCGTACTGCCACAATGGGACCGTGACCCGCGCATCCCTGGACAAGCAGCCGCACGAAGTCGCTTCGATGTTCGACGACGTGGCGGAACGGTACGACCTGACGAACGACCTGCTGTCGCTCGGGCAGGACCGGGTGTGGCGCCGGGAGGTCGCGAAGGCCGTCGACGCCCGGCCCGCGCAGAAGATCCTGGACCTGGCGGCCGGTACGGCGACCTCGTCCCTCCCCTTCGCCCGCACCGGCGCGTACGTCGTGCCCTGCGACTTCTCCCTCGGCATGCTCCGGGTCGGCAAGAGGAACCACCCCTGGCTGCCGCTCACGGCGGGCGACGCGACGAAGCTGCCCTTCAAGGACGACACCTTCGACGCGGTCACGATCTCCTTCGGACTGCGCAACGTGCAGGACACCGACGCCGCGCTGAGCGAGCTGTACCGGGTGACCAAGCCCGGCGGCCGTGTCGTGATCTGCGAGTTCTCGCACCCCACGTGGGCGCCGTTCCGCACGGTGTACACCGAGTACCTGATGCGCGCGCTGCCGCCGGTCGCCCGCGCGGTCTCCTCCAACCCCGACGCGTACGTCTACCTCGCCGAGTCCATCCGCGCCTGGCCGAACCAGCCCGAACTGGCCGAGCGGCTGCGCAAGGCGGGCTGGTCGAAGGTGGCCTGGCGGAACCTGACGGGCGGCGTCGTGGCGCTGCACCGGGGCTTCAAGCAGGCCTGAGCACGCCTTTCCCGCCGGGCCGGGTCACCTGACGACCGGCCCGGTCACCTGAGGACCTCGAACGGGTCGCCCGGCTCGTCGAGCTCGCGACGCATCCCGCCCGACGGCGGACGTGGCAGCCGCGGCTCGCGCACTCCCGCGCCGCCCTCCGCGTCACCGAGGTCGAACCATACGGTGACCACGGCACCGCGCGGGATCTCGGCGCCGGGCGGGGGATATTGCCGTACGACGTAATCGACGACCGTGAGATGGAAGTCGGGCCGGTCGGGCGCGGCGAGCACCATCCCTCGCGCCTCGGCCGTCTCGCGCGCGTCCATGGCCATCAGGCCCACGAGCCGCGGTACGCGCACTTCGGGTGTCTTGGGTGTTATACGCACAGACGTCACCCCCAGCGGTACCGGAAGGGTAAGCCTCGCCCGTGCCCTTCCGGAAGCCGTAAGGAGACGTGCCCGGCTCCGTCAGAGGGCCAGCCGGTAGCGGTGCCCCTCCTGCCCCGACGCCGGCAGGGTGAACCGCTCGGCGAGCTCCATGCCGAGCCGTCGCGTCACCGCGATGGAGCGTTCGTTGCGGGCGTTGACCATGGCGACGACGTGGCCGACGCCCGCCGCGCGGACCCGCTCCAGGGTGGTGCGGGCGGCCGCCGTGACATACCCCTTGCCCCAGTGCGCCCGCCCCAGCCGCCAGCCGATCTCGATCTGCCCCGTCGGCCCCCAGGCGTGCGGCCACGGCTGCGCGCCGGTGAAGCCGAGCACGTCACCCTCCGAGTCGACCATCGTCCACAGACAGAACCCGTACTCGGCGTCGTGCCGCCGCTGCCGTGCGGTGAGCTCCTCGTACACGGACAACTCGGCCGCCCTGCC
Organism: Streptomyces sp. NBC_00775; assembly: GCF_036347135.1. Taxonomy (NCBI): domain Bacteria; kingdom Bacillati; phylum Actinomycetota; class Actinomycetes; order Kitasatosporales; family Streptomycetaceae; genus Streptomyces; species Streptomyces sp. NBC_00775. Next base: position 4,411,041 of record NZ_CP108938.1, on the reverse strand, counting down.
CCCGTGGAACTCCATGACCTCAGGGTCGGCGAAGATCCGGTGCCAGGCGAAGGCGTCCTCGTCGGTGGGGACTCGGAGCTGTACGTCGGGGAGAGCTCGGTTCACGGGGCAGCCCTTCAGCCAGGTGATCAGTACCGCTGCATAGACTGCCCATGTCCAGTGCCCGTCGGCACGTTGATTCCGAATCTTGGGGAGAACCCGCCGTGACCGAGCCCCAGCCCCTCTCCGAGAACACCGCCGATGTCATCGTCGTCGGGGCCGGGCCAGCCGGTTCCACCACCGCCTACTACCTGGCCAAGGCCGGACTGGACGTCCTGCTCCTGGAGAAGACCGCGTTCCCGCGCGAGAAGGTGTGCGGTGACGGCCTGACCCCGCGCGCCACCAAGCAGCTCGTGTCGATGGGCATCGACATCTCAGAGGAGGCCGGCTGGCTCCGGAACAAGGGCCTGCGCATCATCGGCGGCGGCGTCCGACTCCAGCTGGACTGGCCGGATCTCGCCTCCTTCCCCGACTACGGCCTCGTACGCAAGCGGGACGACTTCGACGAGCAGCTGGCGCGGCAGGCGCAGAAGGCGGGCGCGCGGCTGTACGAGCGCTGCAATGTCGGCGCCCCGATCATCGACGACCGCACCGGCCGCATCACCGGCGTGCACGCCAAGATCGGCGACGCGGACTCCAAGGAGAAGCGCGAGGTCACCTTCCACGCCCCGCTGGTCGTCGCCGCCGACGGCAACTCCACCCGCCTCTCCCTGGCGATGGGCCTGCACCGCCGCGAGGACCGCCCGATGGGCGTCGCGGTCCGTACGTACTTCACCTCCCCGCGCCACGAGGACGACTACCTGGAGTCGTGGCTGGAGCTGTGGGACAAGCGGGGGCCGGGCGAGGACCGCCTGCTCCCCGGCTACGGCTGGATCTTCGGCATGGGCGACGGCACCTCGAACGTCGGCCTCGGTGTCCTCAACACCTCCAACTCCTTCAAGGAACTGGACTGGCGCGAGGTCCTGAAGGCGTGGTGCGCCTCGATGCCGGAGGACTGGGGCTACACCCCCGAGAACATGACCGGCCCGATCCGCGGCGCCGCCCTCCCCATGGCCTTCAACCGCCAACCGCACTACACCAAGGGCCTGTTGCTGGTCGGCGACGCCGGCGGCCTGGTGAACCCCTTCAACGGTGAGGGCATCGCCTACGCCATGGAGTCCGGCCAGATCGCCGCCGACGTCATCGTCCAGGCCCACGCGCGCGCCACCCCCGGCCAGCGGGAGCTGGCGTTGCAGCGCTACCCGCAGGTCCTCAAGGACACCTTCGGCGGCTACTACACCCTCGGCCGCGCCTTCGTGAAGCTCATCGGCAATCCGAAGGTCATGAAGATCGCCACCCAGCGCGGCCTGACGCACCCCCTGTTGATGAAGTTCACGCTGAAGATGCTCGCGAACCTGACGGACCCGACGGGCGGCGACGCGATGGACCGCATCATCAACGGCCTTTCGAAGGTGGCCCCGAAGGCGTGAGCCCCGCGCGGGCTACCGGCTGAGCTCCGCCTCCTTGTCGGCGCGGCGGGCGAACACCCGCTCGCGCCGGTCCTCCATCTGCCGCAGCGCGTCCCGCCGTTCGCGCTGGGAGAGCCGGTCCAGGTAGATCTGGCCGTTGACGTGGTCGGTCTCGTGCTGGAGGCAGCGGGCGAAGTACCCCGTCCCCTCGATGACCAGAGCGTTCCCGTCCTGGTCGAAGCCGCGTACGACGGCGCGGTCCGGCCGGAGTACGTCCATGACGGCGCCCGGTACGGAAAGGCACCCCTCGCCCTCGTCGAGCAGGCGCCGGCCGGCCGGGTCGAGCGGGTCCAGGACCGGGTTGGCGATGTGCCCGACGTGCCGGACGCCGTCGTCGTCCGGGCAGTCGTACACGAAGAGCCTCAGATCGACACCGACCTGGTTCGCGGCGAGCCCCGCGCCGTCGGCGACATGCATGGTCAGGAACATGTCGGCGATGAGCGCGGCGAGATCGGGACCGAACTCGGTCACGTCCCGGCACGGCCGGTGCAGGACCTCCTCGCCCACCTCGGTGATCCGCCGCACCGATCCGCGCCGGGCCTCCGGCGCGAGTCGCGGATACGCGTCGACGGGCCTTCCCTGAACGAACACACGGGGCATCGCTGTCTCCTTCGGGTGTGAGGATGCTGTGGGTGGCCGGGTCGCGGCCTTCCGGCCTCCGGCGCCGCTCCCTACCCTCCCGTATTCATGACAACAGAACACGCGCAACAGCCTCAGGAGCAGACCGGCCACACCCGCAGACGCTTCCTGGCGGGGGCCGGGGGAGCGGTCGGTGCCGTCGCGTTATGGCCCGGCAGCGCGAGCGCCGCCTCCGGCAAGCACGTCGCCGTACTGGGCGGCGGCGTCTCCGGTCTCAGTGCCGCCCATGAACTCGCCGAGCGGGGTTACGCGGTGACCGTCTACGAGTACTACGACGTCCTCGGCGGCAAGGCCCGCTCGATGGACGCGCCGGGGACGGCGGGCGGCGGACGCAAACCCCTCCCCGGCGAACACGGCTTCCGCTTCTTCCCCGGTTTCTACCGAAACCTCCCGGACACGATGCGCCGGATTCCCTTCCCCGGCAACGCGAACGGCGTCCACGACAACCTCCGCGGCGGCACCGAGGCCCTGTTCGCCCGCGCGGGCGGCCGCCCCGATCTGCACTTCCCCCTGCGGCGGGTGACGACCCCGCCCGCGCCCGGCGACCTCACCCCGTCCTGGATCCGCGACCAGCTCCTGTCCGTCCTCGACCTGGGCACCCGGCTGCCCGCCCACGAGGCGGCGTACTTCGCCGACCGTCTCCTGGTCCACCTCACCAGCTGCGACGCCCGCCGCGAGGACCAGTGGGAGAAGACCTCCTGGTGGGACTTCATCCGCGCCGAGGACATGAGCGAGGAGTACCGGACGCTCCTCGGCATCGGCCAGACCCGCAACCTCGTCGCCACCCGCGCCGAGGTGGCCTCCACCCGGACCGTCGGCCGCGTCATCATCGAGGCCCTGCTGCTGTGGGGCCTCCTCGGCCGCGGTATGGACGGCGACGCCGACATCGACCGCGTGCTCAACGCCCCGACGAGTGAGGCCTGGATCGCCCCCTGGGAGACATATCTGCGCTCCCTGGGCGTCGAGTTCGTGACGCGTACGCAGGTGCGTGAGGTCCTGTACGCGGGCGGGCGTGTCACCGGCGTACGCGTTTCGGCCCCCGACGGCAGCCAGGAACGTACGGTCACCGCCGACCACTACGTCTCCGCGCTCCCCGTCGAGCACGCCCGCGGCACCTGGGGCCCGGCCCTGCGCGCCGCCGACCCGCAGCTCGCCAAGTGCGACGCCCTGAAGACGGACTGGATGGTGGGGATCCAGTTCTATCTGCGCACGCCGACGCCGGTGGTGCACGGGCACATCAACTGCCTCGACTCACCGTGGTCGGTGACGGGCATCGGACAGGCCCAGTTCTGGGACGTACGCGACTTTTCGGCCGACTACGGAGACGGCACCGCCCACGACTGCCTCTCCGCGATCGTCTCGGAGTGGGACAAGCCCGGGATCCTGTACGGCAAGACGGCCCGTGAGTGCACCAAGGAAGAGATCGTCGCCGAGACCTGGGCGCAGCTCAAGGACGGCCTCAACGACTCCGGGAAGACCACGCTCACGGACGCCGACCGGCTCGGCTGGTTCATGGACCCGGCGGTGACGGGACTCGGCGGCCCGGACCCGCAGAACCGCGAGCCGCTCCTCATCCATCCGACGGGAACCCTCTACAACCGCCCCTCCGCCCGGACCGCGGTACCGAATTTCTTCCTCGCCGGCGACTACGTGCGCACCGACGTGGACCTGGCGACCATGGAGGGCGCCAACGAGTCCGCGCGCCGGGCGGTCAACGCGCTGCTGGACGCGGACCATTCGGGCGCCGAGCGCTGTGAGATCCGGGAGCTGTACCGGCCGCCGGAGATGGAGCCGCTCAAGCGCGTGGACGAACTCCGCTACAAACTGGGCCTGCCCAACACATTCGACCTCGGATAGGGCGAATCGGAAGAGCTGAACGAGATGGGGCGAATGGGGTAGCCGAAAGGGCCGCTGCCCGATGGGGGAGCGGCCCTCCGGAAGACACCCGCGCGTCAGAGAACGCGCACCGCGCCCGTGGCCGGGTAGCCCGAAAGGTCCTGAATCACCACACCCTTGGAGGGGTTGGCGGCGTCCAGGTACTGGCCGTTGCCGATGTACACACCCACGTGGTACGCCGAACCGGCCGAACCCCAGTACAGGATGTCGCCGACCTGGATGTTGGACAGCGAGACCGGCGTACCGGACGTCGACTGGTCCTGCGAGACGCGCGGCAGGTCGACGCCGACCTGCTTGAACGCGGCCTGCACGAGACCGGAGCAGTCCCACGCGTTGGGGCCGGTGCCGCCCATGACGTAGGCGTCGCCGACCTGCGCCTTGAGGAAGGCGATGACGGTCGCGACACTGCCGCTGGCGGGGGCCGAGACGCTCGTGGACGCGGATGCGGACAGAGTGGTCCGCGCGGAGGAACGCGAGACGGCCTCGGCGGCGGCGGCCTTGCGCGCGGCCTCGGCCGCCTTCTTCTTGGCCTCCGCCTTCTCCTTGGCGTCCGCGAGGTCGGCCTTGGCCTGCTTTGCGGCCTTCGCGGCGGCCGCGTCACGCTCAGCCTGCAGCTCGTAGTTCGCCGCGGCCTGCTGCGTGGCGTCCGCGGACTGCGCGACCTGGGCGGCCAGGTCGGCCGTCAGGGCGGGCAGTTCGAGGGTCTGCGTCGTGGACTCGGCGGCGTTCGCCGAACCGGACGCACCAGCCACTGCCAGGGTGCTGAGAACGCCACCGGCAACTCCGGCGCGCATCGCGAGCGACGACGCGTTGCGGCGGGGCTTCCGGTGGCTTCGTATGTGAGCGGTGTGGGACATGAGTACAAGCGGTACCAGGGGGTCCTCCATACCTTCAAGAAACGTGTGCTGCGCCACAGTTGTTCAATCCACGGCCGAATTCAACGCGCGTCACCCTTTATTGACGCCGTAACGGGCATTGCGGACACGGCCCATCAAGCCCGTGATCAAGGCCTTTCCGTATTACGTCCGAATTGCCCGTCGCCTACCACCGGTTGAAGCGGATGGCCAAGCCCGGCTTATCTGACCCATAGGGAGATGTGGCGCAGGTCACGGAACGGCCACCGCGGCGGTGGCGTCTCGCGCGTGAGTCCCGGCCGCCTCCGCTCGTGAACGCGTGCACGCGTCCACACCCGGCCGCGCAACTCCCCCCGAAGTGTGAACGCGCTCCTCTATCAAGGCTCCGCGTCCATCACCAATTTGCATGCAGAGGAACTCTCTTGATATGGAGACGCCGCCCTGGACCTGCGGTGACGAGCGGAAATGTCACCTCTGGTGATCACTCGGACGCTTCGCGTATGAAGATCACCGCTCATCCGACTTCATGATCGTTCGTCAGGTGGTGGAGATCACAAAGCTTGTGCAATACCCCGTGTCGCAGATCACAGACCGGCGGGCATAAGATGCGAGGCAGTTGGGCTTGTGACCTGCTTCACATGTTCGCGATCTTCACCGGGACGGGTGTGGTTCGTGGGGCTGGTGAGGCAGAAGTGCTTGCCCGCCGAACCGCCACCAGTCAGTGCCGACTGAGAGGAGCGAGGAGCGTGAACGCGTATGCGCCGATCCTCGTACTGGGAGCCCTCGGGGCAGGCTTTGCGATCTTCTCCGTGGTCATGGCCACGCTGATCGGTCCGAAGCGGTACAACCGCGCCAAGCTCGAAGCGTACGAGTGCGGTATCGAGCCGACCCCCACGCCGGCCGGCGGCGGGCGGTTCCCCATCAAGTACTACCTGACGGCGATGCTCTTCATCGTCTTCGACATCGAGATCGTCTTCCTCTACCCCTGGGCCGTCACCTTCGACGCCCTGGGTGTTTTCGGGCTCGTGGAGATGTTGCTCTTCGTGCTCACCGTCTTCGTCGCGTACGCGTACGTATGGCGGCGCGGCGGCCTGGAATGGGACTGAGGGGCCTTTAAGACATGGGACTCGAAGAAAAGCTGCCGAGCGGATTCCTGCTGACCACCGTCGAGCAGGCCGCGGGCTGGGTGCGCAAGGCGTCCGTCTTCCCCGCCACGTTCGGACTCGCCTGCTGCGCCATCGAGATGATGACGACCGGCGCGGGGCGCTACGACCTGGCGCGCTTCGGTATGGAGGTCTTCCGTGGATCGCCGCGCCAGGCGGACCTGATGATCGTGGCCGGCCGGGTCAGCCAGAAGATGGCGCCGGTGCTGCGGCAGGTCTATGACCAGATGCCCAACCCCAAGTGGGTGATCTCCATGGGGGTTTGCGCATCATCAGGTGGAATGTTCAATAACTACGCCATTGTGCAGGGAGTCGACCACATCGTCCCGGTCGACATCTATTTGCCCGGCTGTCCGCCGCGGCCCGAGATGCTGATGGACGCGATCCTCAAGCTCCACCAGAAGATCCAGACCTCCAAGCTCGGCGTGAATGCCGAGGAGGCGGCCCGCGAGGCGGAGGAAGCGGCGCTCAAGGCGCTTCCCACCATCGAGATGAAGGGCCTGCTGCGGTGAGCGACGCGAACAGCAACGGGGTCAACCCCGAGAAGGACCTCGGCGCCTCGAACCTCCCCGGCCAGCGCGGCGACGGCGGCGAGGAGATCCGCGTCCAGCGCGGCATGTTCGGCGCCAACAACGGCGGCGACACCTCCGGCTATGGCGGCCTGGTCCGCTCCGTCCGGCTCCCCGGCCCGGCCACCCGCCCCTACGGCGGCTGGTTCGACGAGGTCGCCGACGAACTGGAAGGCGCCCTGGAGGAACAGGGGCTCGTCCCCGAGAACGCCATCGAGAAGACGATCGTCGACCGCGACGAGCTCACCTTCCACATCGAACGCGAGTACCTGGTCCGTGTCGCCCAGACCCTGCGCGACGACCCGGCCCTCCGCTTCGAACTGTGCACGGGCGTGAGCGGAGTGCACTACCTCGGTGACAAGGGCCGCGAGCTGCACGCCATCTACCACCTGCGCTCGATCACCCACAACCGGCTGATCCGCCTGGAGGTCAGCGCCCCCGACGCCGACCCGCACATCCCCTCGCTCGTCTCCGTCTATCCCACGAACGACTGGCACGAGCGCGAGACGTACGACTTCTTCGGGCTGATCTTCGACGGTCACCCGGCGCTGACGCGGATCATGATGCCGGACGACTGGCAGGGCTTCCCGCAGCGCAAGGACTACCCCCTCGGTGGCATCCCCATCGAGTACAAGGGCGCCCAGATCCCGGCTCCGGACCAGCGGAGGTCGTACTCATGAGCACGCAGACCCCTTCTTCCGCGGCATCACCCGCTTCGGGCCGCGAGACGACCGAGGGAACCGTATATACGGTCACCGGCGGCGACTGGGACGAGATCGCCCAGTCCGCGGCGAAGTCCGACGATGAGCGCATCATCGTCAACATGGGGCCGCAGCATCCGTCCACGCACGGCGTGCTCCGGCTCATCCTGGAGATCGACGGCGAGACGGTCACCGAGGCCCGCTGCGGCATCGGCTACCTCCACACCGGCATCGAGAAGAACCTCGAATACCGCACGTGGACCCAGGGCACCACGTACGTGACGCGCATGGACTACCTGACGCCGTTCTTCAACGAGACGGCGTACTGCCTCGCCGTCGAGAAACTCCTCGGCATCACGGACCAGATCCCCGACCGCGCCACGATCATCCGCGTGCTCCTGATGGAGCTGAACCGGCTCTCCTCCCACCTGGTGTGCATCGCCACCGGCGGCATGGAGCTGGGCGCCACCACGATCATGATCTACGGCTTCCGTGATCGTGAACTCATTCTCGACATCTACGAGCTGATCACCGGCCTGCGGATGAACCACGCGTTCATCCGCCCCGGCGGACTCGCCCAGGACCTGCCCCCGGGCGCGGTGGACCAGATCCGTGAGTTCGTGAAGAAGATGAACAAGAACCTTCCCGAGTACGACAAGCTCGCCACCGGGAACCCCATCTTCAAGGCCCGTATGCAGGACGTCGGCTACCTGGACCTGGCCGGCTGCATGGCCCTCGGCGCCACCGGCCCGATCCTCCGCTCGGCCGGCCTGCCGCACGACCTGCGCAAGTCGCAGCCGTACTGCGGCTACGAGACGTACGACTTCGACGTCCCGACCGCCGACACCTGCGACTCCTACGGGCGCTTCCTGATCCGGCTGGAGGAGATGCGCCAGTCGCTGCGGATCGTCGAGCAGTGCCTGGACCGGCTGCAGCCCGGCCCGGTCATGGTCGCCGACAAGAAGATCGCCTGGCCCGCCCAGCTCGCGCTCGGCCCCGACGGTCTCGGCAACTCACTCGACCACATCAAGAAGATCATGGGCACCTCCATGGAGGCCCTGATCCACCACTTCAAGCTGGTGACCGAGGGCTTCCGAGTCCCGCCGGGACAGGCGTACGCGGCGATCGAGTCACCCAAGGGCGAACTCGGGGTGCACGTCGTTTCCGACGGAGGCACCCGCCCCTACCGGGTCCACTACCGTGACCCGTCCTTCACCAACCTGCAGGCCATGGCGGCGATGTGCGAGGGCGGCCAGGTCGCCGACGTCATCGTCGCCGTCGCGTCCATCGACCCTGTGATGGGAGGCGTCGACCGGTGACCACCACCCCCGAGGGCGTCAGCCTGGGCATGCCCCAACTGCCCGCGCCCGACTACCCGGACGACGTTCGAGCCCGGCTCGAAGCGGACGCGCGCGAGATCATCGCCCGCTACCCGGACTCCCGCTCGGCGCTCCTTCCGTTGCTGCATCTCGTGCAGTCGGAGGAGGGCCACGTCACGCGCACGGGCATGCGGTTCTGCGCGGACGTGCTGCGTCTGACCACGGCCGAGGTCACCGCGGTCGCGACCTTCTACTCGATGTACCGGCGCAAGCCGAGCGGTGACTACCAGGTGGGTGTCTGCACCAACACCCTGTGCGCGGTCATGGGCGGCGACGCGATCTTCGAGGCCCTCCAGGACCACCTGGGCGTCGGCAACGGCGAGACCACCGGCGACGGCAAGGTCACCCTGGAGCACATCGAGTGCAACGCGGCCTGCGACTTCGCGCCGGTCGTGATGGTCAACTGGGAGTTCTTCGACAACCAGACCGTGGACTCCGCCAAGCGCCTCGTCGACGAGCTGCGCGCGGGAGCACAGGTCGAACCCACCCGCGGCGCCCCCATGTGCACCTTCAAGGACACCGCCCGGATCCTGGCGGGCTTCCCCGACGAGCGCGAGGGCGCCGTGGAGGCCGGCGGCAGCGCGGGCCCGGCATCACTGATCGGGCTGCGCCTGGCCAAGGGCGAGACGCAGCCTGCGCGCGTAGTACATCCGCGTGGTGAGGGTCCTCAGGACGAGCGGCCTGCCGGCCCGGCCGTAGAGGAGGGGGAGTGATGACCTTGGCACCCGAGAATGGGGGCACCGCCCGCGTGAGCGAGTTCGAGCGTGGGGGAGAGACCAGCCCCGAGAAGCTGCTCACACCCGTGCTGTCGGCCTTCTGGGACGAGGAGAAGTCCTGGACGCTCGATGTCTACCGAAGGCACGAGGGGTACGAGGGCCTGCGCAAGGCGCTCGCGATGTCGCCCGACGACGTGATCGCGTACGTCAAGGACTCCGGGCTGCGCGGCCGAGGTGGTGCGGGATTCCCCACCGGAATGAAGTGGCAGTTCATTCCTCAGGGTGATGGCAAACCTCACTATCTAGTTGTCAACGCCGACGAGTCGGAGCCGGGAACCTGCAAGGACATCCCGCTCCTCTTCGCGAACCCGCATAGCCTCATCGAGGGCATTGTGATCGCGTGTTATGCCATCCGGTCTTCGCATGCCTTCATCTATCTGCGCGGTGAAGTGGTCCCCGTATTGCGGCGGTTGCACGAGGCCGTGCGTGAGGCCTACGCGGCGGGCTACCTCGGCGAGAACATCCTGGGCAGCGGACTCGACCTCCAACTCACCGTGCACGCGGGCGCCGGCGCGTACATCTGCGGTGAGGAGACCGCACTGCTCGACTCGCTCGAAGGCCGCCGTGGTCAACCGCGGCTTCGTCCCCCTTTCCCTGCCGTCGCGGGCCTCTACGCGTGCCCGACTGTGGTGAATAACGTCGAATCGATCGCGTCAGTTCCCGCAATTCTCCACAAAGGCAAGGAATGGTTCAGGTCGATGGGGAGCGAGAAGTCCCCCGGCTTCACGCTCTACTCGCTCAGCGGCCACGTCACCAACCCCGGCCAGTACGAAGCCCCGCTCGGCATCACCCTCCGTCAGCTCCTCGACATGAGCGGCGGGATGAGGCCCGGCCACCGGCTGAAGTTCTGGACGCCGGGCGGCTCCTCGACCCCGATGTTCACCGACGAGCACCTCGACGTCCCTCTTGATTACGAAGGAGTGGGTGCCGCGGGTTCCATGCTCGGCACCAAAGCGCTCCAGTGCTTCGACGAGACGACCTGCGTCGTCCGCGCCGTCACCCGCTGGACCGAGTTCTACGCCCACGAGTCCTGCGGCAAGTGCACGCCGTGCCGCGAAGGAACGTACTGGCTCGTGCAGTTGCTGCGCGACATCGAGGCCGGCAAGGGCGTCATGTCCGACCTCGACAAGCTGAACGACATCGCCGACAACATCAACGGCAAGTCGTTCTGCGCCCTCGGCGACGGCGCCGCCTCGCCGATCTTCTCCTCGCTCAAGTACTTCCGCGAGGAGTACGAGCAGCACATCACGGGCCGCGGCTGCCCCTTTGACCCGGCCAAGTCCACGGCTTGGGCCGATCGCACGGAGGTGAACGCATGACAGTGACCACCAGCGCTCCCTCCGGAGGCGGGGAGGCGGCGGTCCCGCGGGAAGATCTCGTCTCGCTGACGATCGACGGCGTGGAGATCAGCGTGCCCAAGGGCACCCTGGTCATCCGGGCCGCCGAACAACTCGGCATCGAGATCCCCCGGTTCTGCGACCATCCGCTGCTCGACCCGGCCGGCGCCTGCCGCCAGTGCATCGTCGAGGTCGAGGGCCAGCGCAAGCCCATGGCGTCCTGCACGATCACCTGTACGGACGGGATGGTCGTCAAGACCCACCTCACCTCGCCCGCCGCCGAAAAGGCCCAGAAGGGTGTGATGGAGCTCCTGCTCATCAACCACCCGCTGGACTGCCCGGTCTGCGACAAGGGCGGCGAGTGCCCGCTGCAGAACCAGGCCATGTCGCACGGCCACTCCGAGTCCCGCTTCGAGGGCAGGAAGCGGACGTACGAGAAGCCGGTCCCGATCTCCACCCAGGTGCTGCTCGACCGCGAACGATGTGTGCTGTGCGCCCGCTGCACCCGGTTCTCCAACCAGATCGCCGGCGACCCGATGATCGAGCTGCTCGAGCGGGGCGCGCTCCAGCAGGTCGGCACCGGCGAGGGCGACCCCTTCGAGTCGTACTTCTCCGGGAACACCATCCAGATCTGCCCGGTCGGTGCGCTGACGTCGGCGGCGTATCGCTTCCGCTCGCGCCCCTTCGACCTCATCTCCTCGCACTCCGTGTGCGAACACTGCTCCGGCGGCTGCGCCACCCGCACCGACCACCGGCGCGGCAAGGTCATGCGCCGCCTCGCCGCTCCCGACCCGGAGGTCAACGAGGAGTGGCTCTGCGACAAGGGGCGGTTCGGGTTCCGCTACGCGCAGCAGCGGGACCGCCTGGACACGCCTCTCGTCCGCAACGCCGACGGTGTCCTTGAACCCGCCTCCTGGCCGGAGGCGCTCGAAGCGGCGGCCGAAGGGCTGCTGGCGGCCCGCGGCAGGACCGGCGTCCTGACCGGTGGCCGGCTCACCGTCGAAGACGCCTACGCCTACAGCAAGTTCGCGCGCGTGGCCCTCGACACGAACGACATCGACTTCCGCGCGCGCGTGCACAGCGCCGAGGAGGCCGACTTCCTGGCCGCCCGGGTCGCCGGACGCGGTCGGGACCTCGACGGTACGGGCGTCACGTACACCTCTCTGGAGAAGGCGCCCGCCGTTCTGCTCGTCGGGTTCGAGTCCGAGGAGGAGGCCCCCGGCGTCTTCCTGCGGCTGCGCAAGGCGTGGCGGGGGCACGGGCAGAAGACCTTCTCGCTCGCCACGTACGCGACGCGCGGCCTGGAGAAGGCGGGCGGCACGCTGCTGCCCGCCGCTCCCGGCACCGAGACCGAGTGGCTGGACGCCCTCGCGAGCGGCGTCGGCCTGGAGGGCGACGGCGCCAAAGCCTCCGAGGCCCTGCGCGCCGAAGGCGCCGTGATCGTCGTGGGCGAGCGCCTAGCCGCGGTGGCGGGCGGGCTCACCGCCGCCGTACGGGCCACGTCCGCGACCGGCGCCCACCTGGTGTGGATTCCGCGCCGGGCCGGGGAGCGCGGCGCGATCGAGGCGGGCGCGCTGCCTTCGCTGCTGCCGGGCGGACGTCCGGCCACCGACCCGCGCGCGCGGGACGAGGTCGCGGCCGCCTGGGGCGTCTCCGAACTCCCGCACCGCTACGGACGCGACACCGGCCAGATCGTCGAGGCCGCCGCCGGGGGCGAACTGCGGGCCCTGCTGGTCGCCGGCGTGGAGATCGCCGACCTTCCGGACCCGGCACGCGCGCGTAGGGCACTGTCCGAAGTGGGCTTCCTGGTGTCGCTGGAACTGCGCCCCGGCGAGGTCACCGAGCACGCCGACGTCGTCCTTCCGGTCGCCGCGGTCGCCGAGAAGCCGGGCACCTTCCTCAACTGGGAAGGCCGGGTCCGCCTCTTCGAGGCGGCACTCAAGCCGGACCAGATGACCCGTCGCCTGGCGCCCACCGACGCGCGCGTCCTGCAGATGCTCGCCGACGCCATGGACGTACACCTGGGTCTGCCGGACCTGCGCACCACGCGCGGGGAACTGGACCGGCTCGGCGCCTGGGACGGACCGCGGGCCACCGAACCCCTGGAGGTGGCGGCCCAGTTGCCGCGTCCCGCCGCCGGAGAGGCCGTACTGGCAGGCCACCGGATGCTGCTCGACCAGGGCCGCCTCCAGGAGGGCGACGACGCGCTCGCCGGGACCCGGCACGCCGCACGCGCGCGTGTGTCGGCCGCCACGGCCGCCGAGGCCGGCGTCAAGAACGGCGACGTCCTCGCCGTGACCGGCCCCTCCGGAGTGGTCGAACTCCCGCTGGAGATCACCGAGATGCCCGACCGCGTGGTCTGGCTCCCGCTGAACTCCACCGGAGGGGGCGTCGCCTCCGACACCGGGGCGCTGCCCGGCGCACTCGTCCGCATCGGCCCGGCGACCCTCGCCGCCGAGGCCCCCAAGGAGGTGGAGGCATGAGCCCGTACCTCGCCGCTGAAGACCTCTCCATGTTCGGCCGCGACCCCTGGTGGCTGGTCGTCATCAAGGCGGTCTTCTGCTTCGCCTTCCTGATGGTGACCGTGCTGTTCTCCATCGTGTGGGAGCGCAAGGTCGTCGCCTGGATGCAGCTGCGCATCGGCCCCAACCGGCACGGCCCCTGGGGGATGCTCCAGTCGCTCGCCGACGGCGTCAAACTGATGCTCAAGGAAGACGTCATCGTCAAACGCGCGGACAAGGTGGTCTACGTCCTCGCGCCGATCGTCGCGGCCATCCCGGCCTTCATGGCGATCGCGGTGATCCCCTTCGGGCCCGCCGACAACGAGATCTCGATCTTCGGGCAGCGCACCACGATGCAGCTCACCGACCTGCCGATCGCGATGCTCTACATCCTCGCGGTCGCCTCGGTGGGCATCTACGGGATCGTGCTGGCCGGCTGGAGTTCTGGATCCACCTATCCGCTGCTGGGTGGCCTGCGGTCCTGCGCGCAGATGATCTCCTACGAGATCGCCATGGGCGCCGCCTTCGCCTCGGTGTTCCTCTACTCCGGGTCGATGTCGACCTCGACGATCGTCGAGCAGCAGCACGACCGCTGGTACATCATCCTGCTGCCGGTCTCCTTCGTGATCTACATCATCACGATGGTCGGCGAGACCAACCGCGCCCCCTTCGACATGCCGGAGTCCGAGGGCGACCTGGTCGGCGGCTTCAACACCGAGTACTCGTCCATCAAGTTCGCGCTGTTCATGCTCGCCGAGTACGTGAACATGGTGACGGTCTCGGCCGTGTCGACCACGCTCTTCCTGGGCGGCTGGCGGGCCCCCTGGCCGATCAGCACCTTCTGGGAGGGCGCCAACCACGGCTGGTGGCCGATGGCCTGGTTCGTGCTGAAGGTGCAGCTGCTGCTGTTCTTCTTCATCTGGCTGCGCGGCACGCTCCCGCGCGTCCGCTACGACCAGCTGATGAAGCTCGGCTGGAAGGTCCTCATCCCGGTCTCCGTGGTCTGGCTCATGCTCGTCGCGACCGTACGGACGCTGCGGAACGAGAACTACGACTTCGCGGACATCGCCCTGTACGTCGGTGGAGGCGTCCTCGCCTTGCTGCTGCTGTCGTTCGCCGCGGACATCTTCCGCGACAAGCAGGGCGCTCAGGAGGCGCCCGCCGAACCCGCCGCCTTCGACCCGATGGCCGGTGGATTCCCGGTACCGCCGCTGCCGGGACAGGAGCTGCCGCCGGTGCCGCGGCGCCGCCCGCGCCGCGAGCGGGAGCTGATTGTCAGTGGTGGGTCCGATACTGCGAGTGACGGATCAATTGGCGGATCTCGTGACGGAAAGGAGGGGTCCGATGGCTGAGGAGCCGAAGGAGACCGGGCAGACGAAGCCTGGCTTCCAGAACCCCGTCGCCGGCTTCGGCGTGACCTTCAAGGCCATGTTCAAGAAGCGGCTGACCGAGCAGTACCCGGAGCAGCAGAAGACCACGGCCCCGCGGTTCCACGGCCGGCACCAGCTCAACCGCCATCCGGACGGCCTGGAGAAGTGCGTCGGCTGCGAGCTGTGCGCCTGGGCCTGTCCGGCGGACGCCATCTATGTGGAGGGCGCGGACAACACCGACGAGGAGCGCTACTCGCCGGGCGAGCGGTACGGCCGCGTCTACCAGATCAACTACGCCCGCTGCATTCTGTGCGGCCTGTGCATCGAGGCGTGCCCCACGCGCGCGTTGACGATGACGAACGAGTTCGAGCTGGCCGACTCGAGCCGCGCCAACCTCATCTACACCAAGGAGCAGCTGCTCGCCGGTCTCGAAGAGGGCATGGTCGACACACCGCACTCGATCTTCCCCGGCACGGACGAGCAGGACTACTACCGGGGCCTGGTGACCGAGGCGGCACCCGGCACGGTGCGCCAAGTCGCTGTCTCCAAGGGCGAGCAGCCCGCTGGAGAGGAGGTGGAGGCATGAGCAATCTGGCCGCCTACTCCACCTCCACCGGAGAGGCCTTCCAGTTCTGGGTCCTCGGCACTGTCGCCGTGATCGGCGCCCTGTGCACCGTCTTCATGAAGAAGTCCGTGCACAGCGCACTGTGCCTCGCCGGGACCATGATCGTCCTAGCGGTGTTCTACCTCGCCAACGGCGCGTACTTCCTGGGCGTCGTGCAGATCGTCGTCTACACCGGCGCGATC
The DNA here is from genome assembly GCF_036347135.1 of Streptomyces sp. NBC_00775. Classification (NCBI taxonomy): domain Bacteria; kingdom Bacillati; phylum Actinomycetota; class Actinomycetes; order Kitasatosporales; family Streptomycetaceae; genus Streptomyces; species Streptomyces sp. NBC_00775. The sequence goes on along the minus strand of NZ_CP108938.1, from coordinate 4,395,502 downwards.
ATGATGCTGTTCCTGTTCGTGGTCATGCTCGTCGGTGTCACCGCGGCGGACTCCCTGAAGGAGACCATCAAGGGCCAGCGCTGGCTGGCCCTGGTGTGCGGCCTCGGTTTCGGCGTCCTGCTGATCGCGGGCATCGGCAACGCGTCCATCAAGGACTTCAACGGCCTGGGCAAGGCGAACGCGAACGGCAATGTGGAGGGCCTCGCCGCCCTCATCTTCACGAAGTACGTGTTCGCCTTCGAAATCACCGGTGCTCTGCTCATCACGGCCGCCGTCGGCGCCATGGTGCTCACGCACCGCGAGCGCACCGAGCGCGCCAAGACCCAGCGCGAGCTGTCCGAGCAGCGCGTACGGGAGGGCAAGCACGTACCGCCGCTCCCGGCGCCCGGTGTCTACGCCCGGCACAACGCGGTGGACATCGCGGGCCTCCTCCCGGACGGCACCCCGTCCGAGCTGACCGTCAACAAGACGCTGCGGGAGCGCGGCCAGATCCGGGACGTGTCCTCCGAGGCGCTGAGCGATCTGAAGGCCCTGGAGCAGCGCGCCGAGGAGCGTCTGGAGCGCGCGAAGCCGGAGGAGGCGTCCAAGTGAACCCGGTCAACTACCTCTATCTCGCCGCCCTGTTGTTCACGATCGGTGCCACCGGCGTACTGATCAGGCGGAACGCGATCGTGGTGTTCATGTGCGTCGAGCTCATGCTCAACGCCTGCAACCTCGCGTTCGTGGTCTTCTCCCGTATGCACGGCAATCTCGACGGCCAGATCATCGCCTTCTTCACGATGGTCGTCGCCGCCGCGGAGGTCGTGGTCGGGCTCGCGATCATCGTGTCGCTGTTCCGTTCCCGCCACTCGGCCTCGGTCGACGACGCCAGCCTGATGAAGCTGTAAGGGGTCGCTGAATCGTGGAGAACCTGATTGCGCTGCTGGTAGCGGCGCCTCTGCTCGGAGCGGCCGTACTGCTGTGCGGCGGAAGGCGGCTTGATGCCGTCGGCCACTGGATCGGTACCGCGCTCGCGGCCACCTCCTTCGTGATCGGCGTCGTGCTCTTCGCCGACATGCTGGGGAAGAGCGCCGGGGAACGGACCCTGACGCAGCACCTGTACAGCTGGATCGCCGTCGGAAACTTCCAGGCGGACGTCGGCTTCCAGCTCGACCAGCTGTCGATGACCTTCGTCCTGCTGATCACCGGCGTCGGCTCGCTGATCCACCTGTACTCGGTCGGGTACATGGAGCACGACGAGCGCAAGCGCCGCTTCTTCGGCTATCTGAACCTGTTCCTCGCGGCGATGCTGCTGCTCGTCCTCGCCGACAACTACCTGCTGTTGTACGTCGGCTGGGAGGGCGTGGGCCTCGCCTCGTACCTGCTCATCGGCTTCTGGCAGCACAAGCCCAGCGCCGCCACCGCCGCGAAGAAGGCCTTCCTGGTCAACCGCGTCGGCGACATGGGCCTGTCCATCGCCATCATGCTGATGTTCACGACCTTCGGGACCTTCGCCTTCGGGCCGGTGCTCGGCACCGAGGAGCACCCGGGGCTGGTCACAGACGCCACCGAGGGCAAGCTGACCGCCGTCGGCCTGATGCTGCTGCTCGCCGCCTGCGGCAAGTCCGCCCAGGTGCCGCTGCAGTCCTGGCTCGGGGACGCGATGGAGGGCCCGACCCCGGTCTCGGCCCTCATCCACGCCGCGACCATGGTGACCGCGGGTGTGTACCTGATCGTCCGCTCGGGCGCGGTCTTCAACGCGGCGCCCGACGCGCAGCTCGTCGTCACCGTGGTCGGCGCCGTCACGCTCCTCTTCGGTGCGATCGTCGGTTGCGCGAAGGACGACATCAAGAAGGCGCTCGCCGGCTCGACCATGTCGCAGATCGGCTACATGGTGCTGGCCGCGGGCCTCGGCCCCATCGGCTACGTCTGGGCGATCATGCACCTGGTGACGCACGGCTTCTTCAAGGCCGGGCTCTTCCTCGGCGCCGGTTCGGTCATGCACGGCATGAACGACGAAGTCGACATGCGGAAGTACGGCGGCCTTCGGAAGTACATGCCGATCACCTTCGTCACCTTCGGCCTCGGCTACCTCGCCATCATCGGCTTCCCGTACTTGTCCGGCTTCTTCTCCAAGGACAAGATCATCGAGGCGGCCTTCGCCAAGGGCGGCACCGAGGGCTGGATCCTCGGCGGCGCGGCCCTGCTGGGCGCGGCCATCACGGCGTACTACATGACGCGCGTGATGATCATGACCTTCTTCGGCGAGAAGCGCTGGCAGCCGGACGCGGAGGGCCATGGGCCGCACCCGCACGAGTCCCCGAGGTCCATGACGATCCCCATGATCGTGCTGGCCTTCGGATCGGTCTTCGCGGGCGGTTTCTTCAGCATCGGCGACCGCTTCCTGAACTGGCTGGAGCCGGTCACCGGGCACTCGGAGGGCGACTCGCCCGTCAGCGCCCTCACGGTCACGCTGGCCACGATGGCGCTGCTCGTCGTCGGCGCCGGAATCGCGTACGCCCAGTACGGGCGCAGTCCCGTCCCGGTCGTCGCCCCGCGCGGCTCCCTGCTCACCCGGGCCGCCCGGCGCGACCTGCTCCAGGACGACTTCAACCACGTCGTGCTGGTGCGCGGCGGTGAGCACCTCACGCGCTCCCTGGTCTACGTCGACCACACCCTGGTCGACGGGGTCGTCAACGGCACGGCGGCCTCGATGGGCGGCCTCTCCGGGCGGCTGCGCAAGCTGCAGAACGGCTATGTGCGCAGTTACGCGGTCTCGATGTTCGGCGGTGTGGCGATCCTCATCGCCGCGACCCTGCTGATGAGGGCGGTCTGATACCGATGTCCTTTCCACTGCTGACAGCGACGGCGGCGCTCCCGGCCCTCGGGGCGATCGCCACGGCCGCCGTGCCGGCCGCGCAGCGCGTCGCCGCCAAGTGGCTGGCGCTGCTGGTCTCGCTCGGCACCCTGGTGCTCGCGGCCGTGACCCTGGTGCGCTTCGATCCCGGCGGCGACCGCTACCAGCTCACTGAATCCCACTCCTGGATCAAGGACTTCGGGGTGCAGTACGAGTTGGGGGTGGACGGCATCGGGGTGGCGCTCGTCGCGCTGACCGCCCTGCTGATCCCGTTCATCATCCTGGCGGGCTGGCACGACGCCGACCCGCACGAGACCGGCAACAAGAGGTGGCGGCCGACGCAGGGCTTCTTCGCCCTGATCCTGGCCGTCGAGGCGATGGTGATCATCTCCTTCGAGGCCACCGACGTCTTCCTCTTCTACATCTTCTTCGAAGCCATGCTGATCCCGATGTACTTCCTCATCGGCGGCTTCGGGGACAAGGCCCACGAACACGGCGACGAAGTGGCGGCCACACAACGGTCGTACGCCGCGGTGAAGTTCCTCCTCTACAACCTGGTCGGCGGTCTGATCATGCTGGCCGCCGTCATCGGCCTCTACGTGGTCGCCGGGAACTTCTCGCTTCCGGAGATCGTGCAGGCCCGCGCCAACGGCTCGCTGCACATGGCGACCAGCACGGAGCGGTGGCTGTTCCTCGGCTTCTTCTTCGCGTTCGCGGTGAAGGCGCCCCTGTGGCCGCTGCACACCTGGCTGCCCAACGCCATGGGTGAGGCCACCGCCCCGGTCGCCGTACTGATCACGGCGGTGGTCGACAAGGTCGGCACCTTCGCGATGCTCCGCTTCTGCCTCGGGCTGTTCCCGGAGGCCAGCAAGTGGGCGACGCCGGTCATCCTCGTACTCGCCCTGATCAGCATCGTCTACGGGGCGCTGCTCGCGGTCGGCCAGCGGGACATCAAGCGCCTGGTCGCGTACGCGTCGATCTCGCACTTCGGGTTCATCATCCTGGGCATCTTCGCGATGACCAGCCAGGGCCAGTCGGGCGCGACGCTCTACATGGTCAACCACGGGATCTCGACCGCCGCCCTGATGCTGGTGGCGGGCTTCCTGATCTCGCGGCGCGGCTCGCGTCTGATCGCCGACTACGGAGGGGTGCAGAAAGTCGCCCCGGTACTCGCCGGCACCTTCCTGATCGGTGGCCTCGCGACCCTCTCGCTCCCCGGGCTCGCGCCCTTCGTGAGTGAATTCCTCGTCCTGGTCGGCACGTTCACGCGCTACCCGGTCGTCGGCATCATCGCCACCTTCGGCATCGTCCTCGCCGCGCTCTACACGCTCGTCCTCTACCAGCGGACGATGACGGGCCCGGTGAAGGCGGAGGTCGCCGAGATGCCCGACCTCAGGGTGCGGGAGCTCCTGGTGGTCGCTCCGCTGATCGCACTGCTGATCTTCCTGGGCGTCTATCCGAAGCCGGTCACCGACATTGTCAACCCGGCGGTCCAGCAAACCATGTCAGACGTACACAAGACGGACCCCAAGCCCGAGGTGGAGGCGGCCAAGTGAGCGCAGCAGCCGTCCACAGCCTGTGGACAACCGCGGCCGACCCGATCTCCAAGATCGACGCGCCGAAGATCGAATACGGGCAATTGTCGCCCACCTTGATCGTCATTGGTGCGGCGATCGTCGGGGTGCTGATCGAGGCGTTCGTGCCGCGCAAGTCGCGCTACTACGCCCAGGTGTTCGTCGCCGTCGTCGCACTCGCCGCCGCGTTCGCCGCGGTCGTCGCGCTCGCGGCGGGCGGATACGGCACGACGAAGGCGCACATCGCGGCGATGGGCGCGATCGCCGTCGACGGACCTGCCCTGTTCCTCCAGGGCACGATCCTCCTGGCCGGACTGCTCGGCGTGTTCACCTTCGCCGAGCGACGCCTCGACCCGGAGGCGCACGGAAACCGCGTCGACTCGTTCGCCGCTCAGGCCGCGTCCGTGCCCGGCAGCGACAGCGAGAAGGCCGCCGTGAAGGCCGGGTTCACCACCACCGAGGTGTTCCCGCTCCTGCTCTTCGCGATCAGCGGCATGCTGGTCTTCCCGTCGGCCAACGACCTGCTGACGCTGTTCATCGCGCTGGAGGTCTTCTCGCTCCCGCTCTACCTCCTGTGCGCCGTGGCCCGCCGCAAGCGGCTCCTGTCGCAGGAGGCCGCGGTGAAGTACTTCCTGCTCGGCGCGTTCGCCTCCGCGTTCACGCTCTTCGGCATCGCCCTGCTGTACGGGTACGCGGGCTCGGTGTCGTACGCGACGATCGCGCAGGTCGTCGACGGCACCGTCCAGAACGTCGACCCGGCGCTCGCCGGCACCATGGGCAACGACGTACTGCTGCTCATCGGCGTCGCCATGGTCGTCATGGGCCTGCTCTTCAAGGTCGGCGCGGTGCCGTTCCACATGTGGACGCCGGACGTCTACCAGGGCGCGCCGACACCGGTCACCGGCTTCATGGCGGCGGCGACGAAGGTGGCCGCCTTCGGCGCGCTGCTGCGTCTGCTGTACGTCGTCCTGCCGGGCCTGCGCTGGGACTGGCGGCCGGTCATGTGGGCCGTCGCGGTCGTCACCATGCTGGGCGGCGCGATCGTGGCGATCACCCAGACCGACATCAAGCGGCTCCTGGCGTACTCGTCGATCGCGCACGCGGGCTTCATCCTCGCGGGTGTCATCGCGACCTCGCCGGACGGTGTCTCGTCGGTGCTCTTCTACCTGGCCGCGTACTCGTTCGTCACGATCGGCGCCTTCGCCGTCGTGACGCTCGTACGGGACGCGGGGGGCGAGGCCACGCACCTGTCCAAGTGGGCCGGTCTCGGGCGCAGGTCCCCGCTGGTGGCGGCCGTCTTCGCGGTCTTCCTGCTGTCCTTCGCGGGCATCCCGCTGACCTCCGGTTTCGCCGGAAAGTTCGCCGTGTTCAAGGCGGCGGCGGAGGGCGGCGCGGCCCCGCTGGTCGTGGTCGGTGTGATCTCCTCGGCGATCGCGGCGTTCTTCTACATCCGGGTGATCGTGCTCATGTTCTTCAGTGAGCCGCGGCCGGAGGGCCCGACGGTCGCCGTGCCGTCGCCGCTGACCATGACGGCGATCGGGGTGGGCGTGGCGGTCACGCTGGTACTGGGTGTGGCGCCGCAGTACTTCCTGGATCTGGCAGGGCAGGCGGGGGTCTTCGTCCGCTGAGCCAAGCAGCCGACGGTGAACCAAGCAGAACCGGGCCCCGCGTCCTCCTCGGGAGGGAGCGGGGCCCGAGCCATGTTCAGTGGGCCATGTTGGCCATGCCGGCTGTTTGGGCCGTGGGGGTCTTGGGAGCCGTGGGAGACGCGTGGGCTGTGTGGGCCGGGCGGGGTGGGCACTTCACCGTGGGATTCCACCGGTTGAACAAGCCGTTGGGGTTGTCCTTCCAGATCCAGACGTGCAGGTCGTAGTGGATCGGCATGGTGGCGTTGTGGCCGGGCATCGGGCCGTCGAACTTCTGACCGCCGAACATCGAGGGTCTGTCGTTGCTGGTCTTCAGGTTGTGGTCGGCGTCCGGAACGATCCACTCCACCCCAGCGAGTCGGCGCCTCCCGTTCTCCCCGTCCTCATAGAGGAGAGACGCGGGTTTCGCCGGGTCGACCGAGCCGTAGAGGGACTCCTTGAAGTAGTGGTAGCCCATGCTGCCGTGACCCGCGGGGTCGGAGGAGCACGGATTGGGGACGTATCCATCGGCGATCGCGGCCGACTCGTCGAGGTACTTCGCGGTCGCGGCATACGCCGTGGCCAGCTCCTCCTGGACCTTCGGGTCGTCGGGGTCGTCCGCGGTGGCATGGGCGGGGACGGTGGCCAGAGCGAAGGACGCGGCAGCGGCTGTCGCGAGGGCGATGACGGTCCTGAGAGGACGCTGGGACATGCGATGACTCCTAGAGGCACGAGAGGCGTACGGGACGGCGCCGGCCCGTCGGGCGCGGGCAAGCCCCCTCCTCCCGCCCGAGCAGCATGTCCCGTGGTCGCGGGGCGTCGCCATGCATAGGGGGCCAACGGGCTGAACGCCGGCGGGTGCGCCGCCCGGGTGAGTGCGGTGAACCGGGAACCGGTGCGGACGGGAGCCGACCGGTCGCAGCCTGTGGATAACTCTGAGGCTGTCGGTGCGGAGCCCTATGGTGGCTGTCGTGGGCGAAGCACGACGGACGGGGGACGGGCGATGGGCGGGACGGGTGTGATGACCGAAGCGGACGCGACGGAGACACGGAGTGACAGCGAGGCACGGGCCACGCTCCACCGGGTCTTCGGGTACGACGCCTTCCGCGGCGAGCAGGAAGCGATCATCGAGCATGTGGTGGCGGGCGGTGACGCCGTCGTCCTGATGCCGACGGGTGGCGGCAAGTCGCTCTGCTACCAGATTCCGGCACTGGTCAGACCCGGTACGGGCGTCGTGGTCTCCCCTCTCATCGCGCTGATGCAGGACCAGGTGGACGCGCTGCGCGCGCTGGGCGTGCGTGCCGGGTTCATGAACTCGACGCAGGACTTCGACGAGCGGCGGGTGGTCGAGGCGGAGTTCCTGGCCGGGGAGCTGGACCTGCTCTACCTGGCCCCGGAGCGGCTGCGTCTGGACACCACCCTCGACCTGCTGTCGCGCGCGAAGATCTCGGTCTTCGCGATCGACGAGGCGCACTGTGTGGCCCAGTGGGGTCACGACTTCCGTCCCGACTACCTGGCGCTGTCGCTGCTGGGCGAGCGCTGGCCCGACGTCCCGCGGATCGCGCTGACGGCCACGGCCACCCGCGCGACGCACAAGGAGATCACCCAGCGCCTGGGCATGCCGAGCGCCCGCCACTTCGAGGCGAGCTTCGACCGCCCCAACATCCAGTACCGGATAGTTCCGAAGGCCGACCCCAGGAAGCAACTGCTGTCCTTCCTGCGCGAGGAGCACACGGGCGACGCGGGCATCGTGTACTGCCTCTCGCGCAACTCGGTGGAGAAGACCGCCGAGTTCCTCTCCCGCAACGGCATCGAGGCGGTGCCGTACCACGCGGGCCTGGACGCGGGCACCCGCGCCACCCACCAGTCGCGCTTCCTGCGCGAAGAGGGCCTGATCGTGGTCGCCACCATCGCCTTCGGCATGGGCATCGACAAGCCGGACGTCCGGTTCGTCGCCCACCTCGACCTGCCGAAGTCCGTCGAGGGCTACTACCAGGAGACGGGCCGCGCGGGCCGCGACGGACAGCCGTCCACGGCATGGATGGCTTACGGCCTCCAGGACGTGGTCCAGCAGCGCAAGATGATCCAGAGCTCGGAGGGCGACGAGGCGTTCCGCCGCCGGGCGGCCTCCCACCTGGACTCGATGCTGGCCCTGTGCGAGACGGCGCAGTGCCGGCGCTCCCAGCTCCTGGCCTACTTCGGCCAGGACCCGAACACCCCCGCGTGCGGCAACTGCGACACGTGTCTGACGCCGCCCGAGACCTGGGACGGCACGGTCGCGGCGCAGAAGCTGCTGTCCACGGTGGTGCGCTTGCAGCGCGAGCGGGGGCAGAAGTTCGGCGCGCTCCAGATCGTCGACATCCTGCTGGGGCGCCGGACCGCCAAGGTGATCCAGTTCGACCACGACCAGCTGTCCGTCTTCGGTATCGGCGAGGACCTCTCCGAGTCCGAATGGCGGGGTGTCGTACGGCAGTTGCTGGCCCAGGGGCTGCTCGCGGTCGAGGGCGAGTACGGGACGCTGGTGCTGACAGAGGACAGCGGGACGGTGCTGCGGCGCGAGCGCGAGGTGCCGTTGCGCAAGGAGCCGCCGAAGCCGGTGACCTCCCGGTCGGGGTCCGGTTCCGGCTCGGGACGCGGCGAGCGCAAGGCCAAGGCCGCCGTCGCCGAACTGCCCCCGGAGCTGATCCCCGCCTTCGAGGCGCTGCGCACCTGGCGCGCCGAACAGGCCCGCGAACAGGGAGTCCCGGCGTACGTCATCTTCCACGACGCGACACTGCGGGAGATCGCCACGGCGTGGCCCACCTCGGTGAGCGGCCTGGGCGGCATCAGCGGGGTCGGCGAGAAGAAGCTGGCGACGTATGGCGAAGGCGTCGTGGCGGTCCTCGCGTCACTGGGAGGGGCTCCTGGAGCCGCTCCGGAAGCTGCTCCCGAGCCGGCTCCCGCGCGGGTGAGCGCTGAGGGGCCGGACCCGGACTGGCCGGAGATGTACGAGGAGCCGGCGCCGGAGGACTGGATATAGGGGGTAGGGGCGGGGTGTCCTGACCGCCCCGCTGCGGGCGTGCCTACCACTGTCGAAGGTGGCGGCCGGTGTCTGGGGGCTCCGCCCCCAGACCCCCGTACCGCGCTTCGCGCTCGTGCTCAGACGCCGGACGGGCTGATGCGTCCCCTCACCTCGCCCAGGCCCACCCGCGTGCCACCCGGCCCAGGAGCCCACGCCGTCAGTGTCACCTCGTCGCCGTCCTCCAGGAACGTGCGCTTGCCGTCGGGGAGGTCGAGGGTGTCGCGGCCGTTCCAGGTGAGTTCGAGGAGGGAGCCGCGTTCGGCTTCGGAGGGGCCGCTGACGGTGCCCGAGCCGTACAGGTCGCCGGTGCGCAGGGAGGCGCCGTTGACCGTCATCTGGGCCAGCTGCTGGGCGGCCGTCCAGTACATGGTGGAGAAGGGGGGCTCGGAGACGACGTGGCCGTTGAGGGCGACGGAGATACGGAGGTCGTAGCCGCCGGGGTCCTCGGAGGAGTCGTCGAGGTAGGGGAGAAGGGGGTGCGTGCGCGTGGGGGGCGCGACCCGGGCGTCCTCCAGGGCGTCGAGCGGGGTGATCCATGCCGACACCGACGTGGCGAAGGACTTGCCGAGGAAGGGGCCGAGGGGGACGTACTCCCAGGCCTGGATGTCGCGCGCCGACCAGTCGTTGAGGAGGCAGAGGCCGAAGACGTGGTCGCGGAAGGAGGAGAGGGGGACGGACGTGCCCATGGCCGACGGGGTGCCGACCACGAAGCCGACCTCCGCCTCGATGTCCAGGCGGATGGAGGGGCCGAAGACGGGAGCGGCGTCGGCAGGGGCCTTCCGCTGGCCCGAGGGGCGGATCACCTCCGTCCCCGACACCACCACCGTGCCCGAGCGGCCGTGGTAACCGATCGGCAGGTGCTTCCAGTTGGGGGTGAGGGAGTCGGCGGCGTCGGGGCGGAAGATCTGGCCGACGTTCCGGGCGTGGTTCTCGGAGGCGTAGAAGTCGACGTAGTCCGCCACGTCGAAGGGGAGGTGCAGGGTCACCTCGGAGAGGGGGTGGAGATGGGGTGCGAGGGTCTCCCGGTGGGACGGGACCGTTACCCAGGCCGTGAGCGCGCGCCGTACGTCGGACCAGGCCGTGCGGCCCGCCGCGAGCAGCGGGTTCAGGGTCGGCCGGCCCAGCAGCTCGGCGTACGGGGAGCCGAGTGCCCGGGCCGCCGCGCCCGCGTCGAGTACGTGGTCGCCGAGGCGGACGCCGACAGTTCGTTCCGAGGAGCCGGCCGCGTCATTCGGGGAGAACACGCCGTACGGCAGGTTGTGCGGGCCGAAGGGATCGCCCTCGGGGACATCGAAGGGGGGCATCGGTTGGTGCCTCGCTTTCGGATTCGTACTCGCCATGTGATCCATGTGTTCCACGCGTTCCATGTGGTCGCGGCACACGTTACGGGGGAGTGACCGTGCTGTGGCAGTGCCTAAAGAGTTCGCAATGTCCGAATAGGCCTTGTCGGACGGGTCAATTCCGGCTTAGCGTCCTTTGGGGGACACGGACGGGGTGGGTCCGGTCCGTAGGGGGGACGCGTGGGGGGACCCGTGGCCAAGGGCTCCAGCAGTGTCCCGGTCGACGCCGACCGGGATGTTCCTGGGCTCATCGTGAAGTTCGGCGACTATCCGCTGCACCACGGCGGGGTGGGCGCCATCCGAAGCCTGGGCCGGCTCGGCATACCGATGTATGCGATCACGGAGGACCGTTACACACCGGCCGCGGCTTCGCGCTATCTGCGCCGCGCCTTCGTCTGGCCGACCACCGGGACGGAGGAGCCGGAGCGGCTCGTCGAAGGGTTACTGCGCATCGGCCGTCGCATCGGCAGGCCGACCGTCCTCGTCCCGACGGACGAAGAGGCCGCCGTACTGATCGCCGAACACCAGGACGAGCTGGGGGACCGCTTCCTCTTTCCGCGCATCGACGCCAAGCTGCCGCGTCGGCTCGCCAGTAAGCAGGGGCTCCACGAACTGTGCGTGGAGCATGGCATTCCGAGCCCCGCGGCGGCCTTTCCGCAGTCGTACGAGGAGATCGCGGCGTTCGCGGAGAGCGCCCGCTTTCCGCTCGTCGCCAAGAACCGCGAGGCGTTCGTGCGCCGCAGTCAGCCGGCGGTGCACGGGACGACGAAGATCGCGACCCGCGAGGGGCTGCTCACGCTCGCCCGGGACTGGGGCGCGCAACCCGGCGTGATCCTCCAGGAGTACCTGCCGAGAGAGGAGGCAGAGGACTGGATCGTGCACGCGTACTTCGACGCGGACTCGACGCCGCTCGCGATGTTCACGGGCGTGAAAGTCCGCTCCTGGCCGCCGCACGCGGGAATGACGGCGAATGCGTACGTCGTCGACAATCCGGAACTCGCGGACCTCGCCGCGCGTTTTATCAAACAGATCGGCTTCAGCGGCGTCATCGACCTGGACCTGCGCTTCGACCGGCGCGACGGACAGTACAAGCTCCTTGACTTCAACCCACGGATGGGCGCGCAGTTCCGGCTCTTCGAGAACGAGTCGGGGATCGACGTCGTCCGTGCCATGCATCTGGATCTGACCGGGCGCAGCGTTCCTGAGGGGGAACAACGCGCCGGTCACCGGTACATCGTGGAGAACATCGACCTGCCGGCCCTGCTCGCCTACCGGCGCAGCGGCTATACGACACCGCACGCGCCGGCTCGCGCGAGTGGTACGGAGCTGGCGTGGCTCGCGGGTGACGACCTGCGGCCGTTCTTCACGATGCTCGCGCGCTTCGTGCGGCCGGGCGCGAAGCATCTGTATCAGCTGTGGCGGACCAACCGCCGCGGCAGCACCAACAGTTCCACCACGAAGTAGACGTAGTACGTCCTGGGGAGGGGACTTCGTGATTCATCCGGTAGCAGTCATCGGTGCCGGGCCATTCGGCCTGTCCACCGCCGCCCATCTGCGGGCGCGTGGTGTTCCGGTGCGTGTGTTCGGCGAGCCCATGGTGAGCTGGCGCGATCACATGCCCGAGGGAATGCTGCTCAAGTCGACCCCGGCCGCGTCCAGCATCGACGCCCCGCAGCGCGGGCACACGCTTCGCGACTACTGCGACGCGGCGGGGATACCGCGGCTGGTCACGGACGAGGACATCATCCCGGTCGAGACGTTCATCGCGTACGGGGAGTGGTTCCAGCAGAAGCTCGTGCCCGAGCTGGAGCGGGTGCGGGTCGTCTCGGTCGACCGCAAGGGCGGCCGCGATGGATCCGGGGGCTCGGGGGGCTCCGGGGGCTCCGGGGGCTTTGAACTCAAGCTGGACTCAGGGGAGTTGTTCACGGCTCGGGCGGTCGTGGTGGCCACCGGGCTGTCCGGCCTCGCCCATCTGCCCGCCGAACTCGCGGGTGCGGCGGCGGACGGGCCCACGCCCACGGGCCCGGTCTCCCACAGCTCCCAGCACCACGACCTGAAGCGGTTCTCCGGCAAGGAGCTCATCGTCGTCGGCGCGGGCCAGTCCGCCCTGGAGACGGCGGCGCTCGCGGCGGAGGCGGGTGCGCAGGTGCGGCTGGTGTCCCGCGGCAAGGGCGCCGTCGACTTCGGCGCGCCGCCGTGGGAGCAGCCGAAGCTGCGCCCCGAGTCGCCGTTCGGCCGTGCCTGGTCCCTGTGGGCGCTGAGCTACTACCCGCAGCCCTACCGCTATCTGCCCGCCCAGGCCCGGCACTTCCTGGTCCGCCGGGTGCTCGGGCCGCTCGGTGCCTGGTGGCTCCGGGACCGTTTCGAGGGCAAGGTCGGTGTCCGCGAGGTCTCCCGGATCGTCAGCGCCGGGGCCACCGACGGCAGCCCCGTGCTCTCCGTCCAGACCCACGGCGGCCGGGTCGAGGAACTTTCCGCCGACCACGTCATAGCCGCGACCGGCTACCGCGTCGACATCGCCGCGATGGACTTCCTCGGGCACGAGTTGCGTACGGAGCTGGCGGTGAGCCGGGGCACGCCCAAGCTGGGCGCCGGGTATCGGTCCTCCGTGCCCGGGCTGTACTTCACGGGGTTGCCGGCGGCGGCTTCGTACGGGCCGGTGATGCGGTTCGTGTGCGGGACGGAGTTCGCTTCACCGCGGTTGGCGAAGCATCTGGTGGCCGCGCACGGGTGAGGTCGTACGGCTGAGGGGTGCCGCCCGGCGGCCGCGCCCCTCGCCCGTTGGCCGTCGCCCCCTCGGCGTCAGGCCGACTTCTGCCAGGCCAGGTAGTCGGTGATGAGCTCCGGTGGGTTGGCGGCTTCGGTCGCCTCGATCTCCCAGCCCGGGCAGTCCATGTCGAAGACCACGACGGGCAGCGGGCGGCCGAAGACCTTCTCGATCCGGCCGCTCGCGTGCAGGTGGCGGGCGAGGTCGATGCAGGCGTCGTAGAAGTGGAGCCGGAGCAGGTCGGACCTGGCGTCCAGCTCGTCCTCCTCTTCCTCGGGCAGATCCATGGTGAGGAAGTCGTACTCGCCGTCGAACCAGATCCCCAGCCGCTTGACCTCGTCCACGTACAGCGGGCTTCCGGTGGGGTCCTCGGGCACGTTGCCGAGCATCTCGAAGCCGTCGAGCAGCCAGCAGGCGTAGTTCCAGCGGGCCTCTCCTGGGTCCTCCGGGTAGGTCTGCTGCTCGTACTGGGTCTCGGTGTTGTACCCGATGGCCACGTACGGGTGGCGATCATCGCCGTCGATTCGCCAGATACGGAAGGAGAGGGCGTAGATCTCGGGCTTGAGGGTCTCCGGGAAGCGCCGGATGACGTCTTCGGCGGCGGTTCGGAGGTGTTGCCGGAAGGGGGTCACCGCGTGGAGTCCGGCAGGAAGGTGGCCTGGGTGATGGTGAGTTGGGGGCCGTCCGAGCCGCTGTAGCCGCTCTTGGTCCACAAGTCAGGCTTGAGCTTCATGTGTCTCCCCGCACTCTCTCGATGAAGGCCGGCGGCTCTTGGGGCGTCAGGGCCCGCGCCCGGATCATTCCACCCCGCCAACTCTCCGCCCCCACCGACCACTTCACCGTCCTCCTCTCCGCGCCCCCGGAGGTGCTCGTGCTGCCCGAACCGGCCGCGCTGTCCGCGCCGCCCGTGCGGTGAACGGCGTTGCGGACGGGATACCGGACGTCGTCCGGTTCACGCCGGGCCGATGTGTCGTTCGATCCGTATTCTTCGGATCATGGCCGCTCCGACTGCATATTCACTCATCGCCACTGACCTGGACGGAACGCTGCTGCGCGGCGACGACACACTCTCCGACCGGTCGCGGGCCGCGTTGGCGAGAGCCACGGCCGAGGGGGCCCGGCATCTGGTGGTGACGGGACGGCCGGCGCCGAGGGTCCGACCGCTCCTCGACGAACTCGGCGGCGAGGGGCTGGCGGTGTGCGGTCAGGGGGCGCAGCTGTACGACGCCGGGGCGGACCGTCTGCTGTGGTCGGTGACCCTGGACAGGGAGCTGGCGGAGACGGCGCTGGGCAAGATCGAGGCGGAGGTCGGGCTGCTCTACGCGGCGGTGGACCAGGACGGCGTGGACGGGCTGACGCTGATCGAGCCGGGGTATGTCATGCCGCATCCGACACTGCCGGCAGTGCGGGTGCGGCGGCGCGACGACCTGTGGACGGAGCCGATCAGCAAGGTGTTGCTCCGTCACCCTTCCTTGTCCGACGACGAGTTGGCGTCGGCGGCGCGCGGAGTGGTGGGTTCCCTGGCGACGGTCACCATGTCGGGGCCGGGCACCGTCGAACTCCAGCCATGCGGCGTGACCAAGGCGACGGGGCTCGCCCTCGCCGCCGAACACCTCGGGCTCGGCCCCGCCACCACCCTCGCCTTCGGTGACATGCCCAATGACATCCCGATGTTCGACTGGGCCGCCCACGGCGTCGCCATGGCCAACGCCCACCCGGAACTCAAGGCGGTGGCCGACGAGGTGACCTTGTCGAACGAGGACGACGGGATCGCCGTGGTGCTGGAGCGGCTGTTCGAGGCTCGTTAGGCCCGGCCGCGCCGACATCCCCGTCCCGCCGCCGTCCCGCTGTCGTGCCCCTGCGGTCCGGGAGGCGGCCGATACGCTCCGGCGCATGAGCGTTCAGGTGGAGATCATCCGGGAAGCGAGTCAAGAACTTGTCGACGCCTTCGGCCGGTTGCTGCCTCAGTTGTCGTCGACCGCCAAGCCCCTCGACGGCGAGGCGGTCGACCGGATGGTGTCCTGCGATGCGAACACGGTGCTGGTCGCCCGTGCCGCGGGCGAGATCGTCGGCACGCTGACCCTGGTACTGCTTCCCATGCCGTCCGGGCTGCGCGCCCGCATCGAGGACGTGGTCGTGGACGTTGCGGCGCGCGGCCGGGGAGTCGCGGCGCTGCTGACTCAGGAAGCTCTGCGGATGGCCCGGGAAGCGGGCGCCCGGACCGTCGATCTGACCTCCCGGCCGGACCGGCCGGCGGCGAACCGGCTGTACGAACGTCTTGGGTTCCAGGCCCGGCAGTCGACGGTCTACCGGTACCTGGTGGACGAGTAGTAGGGGGACGGGCAGGGGGAGGGCTGGTCAGTAGGCCCCGTTGACGTTGTCGATCGAGCCGTACACCGCCGCCGCGTAGTTGCAGGCCGCCGTGATGTTCGCGACCGGGTCGTAGGGGTTCGTCGAGGTGCCGGCGACGTGGTAGGCGTTGAAGGTCGGGTCGATGACCTGGAGGAGGCCCTTGGACGGGGTGCCGGCGGCGGCGTTCGAGTCCCAGTTGTTGATGGCCAGGGGGTTGCCCGAGGACTCACGCATGACGTTGCGGTAGATGCCGTTGTAGGTGCCCGGAATGCCCGACTTGGCCATGATGGCCAGGGACTGCTTGATCCAGCCGTCGAGGTTGTTGGCGTACGTCGTGGTGGAGGCGGGGGTGGCCGTGGTCGCCGCGGACTTGGCGGTCGCCGTGGTTGCCTTCGCCGTCGAGCTCGACGCGGTCGACTTCACGGTCTTCGTGCCCACCGTCAGCGTCAGGCCCGGGCGGATCACGGCCGGGTTCGCGCCGATGACCGCGCTGTTCGCCTCGTACAGCTTCTTCCAGCCGCCGCTCGTGGGGTTCTTCGCCGCGATCGTGGAGAGGGTGTCGCCCGCGGCCACCTTGTAGGTGAGGAGCTGGATGTCCGTGGTCGTGGTCGCGGCGGTCTTCGCGACCTGCGCCACCTGCGCCACCTGTGTAGGTGTGGCCGCGTGGGCGCCGGTCGCGCTCACGAGGGGGAGTGCGAGCGCGGCTCCGCTCGTGCCGACGGCGACCATGCCGCGGGTGAGGGTGCTGGTCTTCGTGCGGCGGTGCTTGCCTCGTGCGGGCATGGCGATTTTCCTCTCCGGTGCCTGCGAGGTGAGCTGTCGGGTTCGGGCGGGAGATGCCCGGCCGCGCTGTGGACGCGGCTTCACCCCTAGCCGTTCCGGGGGTCCGGATCGGCGGCTTACCTGGGTCCCCCGCTCCTGCCGTGCGTGGGTGGGTGGGGTTTCCGGGCGGCGGCAGGATTCGGCGTTCCGCTCGGATCGGGGCGAACGTATGCGAGAGCACATGTCGGGAACAAGACCTGATGTCGCAGTGAAGATCGCTTTAGCCTGGATATGGCGAGGGCGAAACGTCCGATTGCGCCGGAATTCGATCCTCAACTTGCCTTTTGCAAAGGGGGAGTCGTCGAGGGGACTCTGACGCCGGGTTTGGTCGGGCGTGACCCAATTCACGCGACCAAGCGCAATCAAAGCGGCAAGGCGGGCAACTCGGGCATTACGGTGCGAGCGTCCAGGCGGGGGAGTGCCTCGGCGGAGCCGGGCGGACCTCCCACGCGGAGAGATCCGTGTCGGGGTCGTCGTCGGGGAGGCGGCCCGCGTTGGGCTTGAAGTAGAGGCCGTAGCCCCAGTATTCGGGAAGCTCGTGGCACATCAGGTCGGGGTACGGCTCGAACTGCTGCCCCTCGTATGCCCTGTTGATCCTCGCCACCGCCTCCGCCCGCGAGATCCCGAAGCGCGTGACCATCTCCTGGGCCATCTCACGGAAGTACGCGAGCATGCCCTCGTCGAGGTCCATCAGGAATTCCCCGGTCCGCGATCGCGCCATGGTGCGATCGTTCCCTATGGCGCCCCTGGGCCTCTAGCCCGCCGTTCTGGGGATTCTCCTTTCCCACGTCCGGTGGAAGACCACCTCGTCGCCGTCCTTGCAGATCACCTCGTTGGACGTGATGAAGTCCTCGGCGTCGCAGGTGATCTCGGACGTCGTGGACACCCGTGCGTCCCACGGCAGGTCCGGGCGGTGGAGGCGGACCGACCAGGTCGAGCGGGCGCGGGCCGACAGGGGATCGGAGGCGTCGATCGTGTACGTCTCCAGCGCGTCCTCGGTGAATTCGAGGCCGTCGGGGTACACGCGCGTGCCGCCGTAGCGCGGGTCCACCTCCAGACGCCAGGTGCCAGCGGCAACGTCACGGACGACCAGGCGTTCCGGGCGGGGTTCGTCCAGCGTCGCGGGGACGACGACTCCCAGGGGCTCGGACTGCTCCGGTTCCTCGAACGTGAGCGAGGGCGTCGACTCCCGTGCCCGCAGCGGGAGTTCCAGCGTGCTGCCCGCCGGATCCAGGGTGAAGCCGGCCTCCGAGCCCGGCTGGGGCCAGATCCAGGGCCAGTACGCCGAGGAGACGGAGAGGCGGATGCGATGGCCCGCCGGGAACGCGTAGCCGATGCCGTTCAGGTCGAAAACCACGTCCTCCGTAGTGCCCGGTTTCCAGGAAACCGCCTGGTCACGGCCGTAGCGCGCTGACAGGTTCAGCACACCTCGGGTGACGAGCGTCGAAGCTCCGTCGGGGGCCACGTCGCAGAGGCGGGCGATCACCTGGCCCCGGGGGGTCGAGGACGTCAGCCGCAGCCGGACCCGGGTACGGCCCAACACCCAGGTTTCCTCCGGCACTTCGAACTCGAAGCACGCCGATCTCGCGTCCTCCTCCCGCTGGTCCGGCGGCAGATCCGCGTCGTTCCCGAAGGGGAAGAAGCGGCCCGCGTCCACCCCCGTGTGCTGGGGGGAACGGACCAGGACCGGCGCCCCCTGGAGCGCGTACGAGACCGGGGTCACCGAGGGGGAGGGCCAGGCGGGGTCACCCACCCAGCGGCCGGGCAGGGACGGGTACGTCGTCGCCGGGGGATGCGCGTCCATCACGTACGAGCGGAGCACGGGGGTGGACATGGCGCCGGTGTCCTTGTCCCGGAGCCAGTGGTCCCACCAGCGCAGGGTCTCCTGGAGGAAGCCGATCGCCGGGCCCGGTGGCAGGCCGCGGTCCGGGTACTGGTGCGACCAGGGGCCGATCAGGCCTCGTACGCGGTCGGGCGGCAGGTTCTCGACCAGGCGCAGCACCGTGTCGCGGTACGGGTCGTGCCAGCCGCCGACCGCCAGGACGGCCGCGCGGATGGCGCCGTAGTCCTCGCAGGCGCTGCCGTGGCGCCAGTACGCGTCCCGGGTCTGGTGGGACAGCCAGGTGTGGACGAACGGGTCGACCGCCTCCAGGCGCTTCACCCACATGTCCCGCCACATCACCTCGCCCACGTGCACCGGGTCCGGCGGGCGGGAGACGAAGGCCAGCATCGTGGCCGCCCAGGCGTGCATGTCGACGGCGAGGACGGAACCTCCCATGTAGTGCACGTCGTTGTCATAGCGGTCGTCCGTCGAGCAGACCGTGACGATCGCCTTGAGCGGCTCGGGCGCGAGGGCCGCGATCTGGAGGGAGTTGAAGCCACCCCAGGAGATGCCGAACATGCCGACCCTGCCGCTGCACCAGGGCTGGGCGGCCAGCCAGTCGATGACCTCCACCCCGTCGGCCAGCTCCACCTGCGAGTACTCGTCCGTCGGCATGCCCTCCGAGTTGCCGTGACCGCGGACGTCCACGCGGACGGAGGCGTAGCCGTGGCCCGCGTACCAGGGATGGCGTTGCCAGTCGCGGGGCGCGGTCCAGTCCGTGAGGCGGTACGGGAGGTATTCGAGAAGGGCGGGCACGGGCTCGTCGGTCAGCGGGCGCCAGATCCGGGCGTACAGACGGGTGCCGTCCGGAAGGGGGATGAGGACGTCCTCGTGAGTCGTCTCGTAGGGGAAGGACGTACGGATGTGCATGAGTGTCACCTCAGTGGACGGGGTGCATCGTGCGGCGCAGCCAAGGGGCGAGCGCCATCACGGCGAGGCCGGCCGCCACCGCGATCGCCCCGTTGACGCCGAAGTACGCCGGCTTGGAGACGTCGTCGTACAGCTTCACCGTCTGGGCCTGGATGCCGTTGGCGAGCGCGAGGGACAGGAACCAGAGGGACATCGTCTGGCTGGCGAAGGCGACGGGGGCGAGTTTGGTGGTGGCGGACATGCCGGAGGTTTCGAGGAGGACGTCGCCGAGGCCGAGGAGCAGGTACGAGCCGACGATCCACCAGGCCGACATCAGGTAGTCGTCACTCGCGTGGCCGCTGGTCGGCAGCACCATCAGGAGGAAGGACAGACCGCCGAGTACGACGCCGATCGCGATCTTGTTCGAGGCGTGCGGCTGGCTGTGGCCCATCCGGACCCAGAGGGCGGCCACGACCGGGGCGAGGCCGACCTCGAAGGCGCCGAGCGCGGAGGCGTACCAGCTGGCCGGGAAGTCGAAGCCGAGGATCGTCGTCTCGGCGTTCGACGCGGCGAGCAGCATCATCGTCGAGTACGCCTGGAAGAGGATGAAGTTGAAGACGGTCGAGGCGAGGAAGAGGACCACGTACGGGCGCAGCCGGCCGCGCTCCTCGGACGTCACCCGGGGGCTGGTGAACATCACCGTGAAGTAGACGACCGGCGCGATCACCGAGACGAGGGTGAGGAGATCGACGAAACGGCCCATCGTCAGCCAGCCGCCGGCCGCGAGGAGCACCGCGAGCACGGCGACCGTCAGCAGGCCCGCGACGATCATGCGGACGGCGCGGCGCATCCCGTCCGGCGTGAGAGCGAATTCCGCCGCGCGTCTGCGTCCGGCCAGGTGACGGCGGCCCATCACATACTGGATCAGGCCGAACGTCATGCCGATCGCGGCCGCCGAGAAGCCCCAGTGCCAGCCCTTGTGGTCGCCGAGCCAGCCGGTGATCAGGGGACCCGCGAAGGCGCCGATGTTGATCGCCATGTAGTAGAGGGCGAAGCCGGCGTCGCGACGGTCGTCGTCGGTGCGGTAGAGCTTGCCGACCATCGTGGCGACGTTGGGCTTGAGCAGGCCGGTGCCCGCGCTGATCAGGCCGAGGCCCACCCAGGTCATGGTGGCCGTGGGGACCGCCATGGAGTAGTGGCCGCAGGCGATCAGGATGCCGCCCCACAGGACCGCGCGGTACGAGCCGAGCATGCGGTCGGCGAGCCAGCCGCCGGCGACGGAGACCAGGTAGACGAGCGTTCCGTACGCCGCCGACACCGACGCGGCCGTGCCCGCGGCCATGCCCAGGCCGCCGTGGGCGACGGAGTCGGCGAAGTAGAGGACCAGGATCGCCTGCATGCCGAGGAACGAGAAGCGTTCCCAGACCTCCAGGCCGGAGAGGGTCAGCAGGCCCCTGGGCTGGCCGAAGAAGGCGTGGTCGTCACCCGGCGGCGGCTGGCTGCCGGGCTCGGCTTCGACGGTGCTTCGGGCCACGGGCGCCTTCCTCTTCGTAAGTCGGTACATGTCATGTCGTATCAACTGATCCAGAACATACCGCCCGTGATCCGATACCGCCCGGGCGTAGGGGGGTACCTCCCCCTGGAGCGAAGTCGCACAAGGGACGGTGGGCGCTCGTGGTGATCGAAACGTGACCGGATACGCTGACTTGAGTGATGGCAGCGACACATCGACAAACCGTGTCATCGACCGAATGATCGACCGAGTTCGCCATGTGATCGTCAGCAGACAGGAGAACCTCTCGTGACCGTCGTCGGGCCGTTCGGGCTGAGCGTGCGGGACCAGGCTCTCGAAGCCGATGTCCAGGCCGGATTGGCGGCTGTCGAGGAGGGTTTGCTCGAAGCCACCAAGAGCGAGGTCCCCTTCATCACGGAAGCCGCCCAACACCTCGTGCGTGCCGGCGGGAAGCGGTTCAGGCCGCTGCTCGTGATGCTCGCCGCGCAGTTCGGTGACCGCTACGCGCCGGGTGTCGTGCCCTCGGCGGTGGTCGTCGAGCTGACCCATCTCGCCACGCTGTACCACGACGACGTGATGGACGAGGCCGAGGTGCGGCGCGGGGTGCCCAGCGCGAACGTCCGCTGGGGCAACTCGGTGGCCGTCCTCACCGGCGACTTCCTCTTCGCGCGCGCCTCGTACATCCTGGCCGACCTCGGGCCCGAGGCCGTCCGGATCCAGGCCGAGGCGTTCGAGCGGCTGGTGACGGGGCAGATCCTGGAGACGGCCGGTCCGCGCGACGGGCGCGACCCGGTCGACCACTACCTCGATGTGCTGAGCGGCAAGACCGGCTCGCTGGTCGCCGTCGCGTGCCGGTTCGGCGCGATGATGTCGGGCGCCGACGAGACGGTCGTGGACGTGCTGACGCAGTACGGGGAGCGGCTGGGTGTCGCCTTCCAGCTCGCGGACGACGTGCTGGACATCGCCTCCGACTCGCACGAGTCCGGGAAGACACCGGGCACGGATCTGCGCGAGGGCATTCCCACGCTGCCGGTACTGCGTCTTCGTGAGCGTGTGGAGCGGCTCGGGCTCGCCGAGGACATCGCGCTGTGCGAGCTGCTCGACTCCGACCTGACGGACGACGCCCGGCACGCCGAGGCGCTCTCCCGGCTGCGGGTCCACCCTGCTCTCGAACAGGCCCGCCGGGACACCGTGCGGTACGCGGAGGAGGCGCGCGCGGCGCTGGCTCCGCTGCCGGAGTGCGATGCGAAGGTCTCGCTGATGGAGCTGGTGGACGCTGTGGTGCACCGGGCCGGCTGACCTGTTGCCCGGCGCTTGCGGGGTGCCGCCGCTGTGCCCACCCGTGCCGCCCCTGGCGGCACGCATGCCCACATCGGTAGCGATGTGACGCAGGTCACATACTTGGATTGAGTCCAGGATCAGATCCATTCCGTACTCATGCCCAGAAGCTGACGCAGGGGGTGTCAGCTGAGATGCGGGGAGAAAACGGAATCATGGGATCGAACGTCACGTTCACCACGCGTCGCAAGAGCCTGATCCTGACCGGTGTCGCGGTAGCCGCCGCGGCCGGTGTCGCCGCCGCCGTCATCCCGGCTGCCGCCGCCGGCGGCAGCCACGGCAAGAGCAACGGCATGGCCGGCATGAGCCACTCCGCGCACGACGACCAGACCATCGTCACGCAGAGCGGCGTCATGGGCGGCAGCGGTGGCACCATCCTCGCCACCAGCCTCAACGGAGCCAACGAGGTGCCCGTCCAGGGCGGCCCCGCCGTCGGCGACAAGGACGGCGCGGCGCTGGAGTTCATCAAGGTCAAGGGCAATCAGGTGTCCGTCGCCGTGACCTGGCGCGGCACCGGCAAGCCCACCTTGCTCCACATCCACCAGGGCGCCAAGGGCACCAACGGCGGCGTCAAGGTCGACTTCACCAAGCTGCTCGACAAGATCAAGGGCCACCACGTGGTCGGCACGGTCAAGGTCGAGGACGCGGCGCTGCTCGACGCGCTGAAGACCGACCCCGGTTCCTTCTACGCCAACCTGCACACCACCGAGTTCCCGGGCGGCGCCGTCCGCGGCCAGCTCCACAAGGTGACCAGCTCCTTCGACTTCCGGAACGCCCTGAACAACTTCCAGGCCTCGGTCGTCAAGGGCAAGCAGATCTACGAGTGCAAGGCGGTCGAGGGCGGCGGCTACGCCTTCGCGCAGCGCGACGTCGCGGCCCTGCTCGGCGGCCACATCGCACACTCGTTCGTGAAGCCCAACTCCGGTACGCCGCAGTGGGTCGCGCCCGACCGCAGCGCGGTCACCGGCGCGTTGATCTCCAAGACCCCGAACGGCGCCACGAACATCCCCGAGCTCGACCTCAAGGCCACCCAGTCCGGCAAGTACCGCGGACTGCTGGCCGGGACGCAGGAGATCCTGCGCCTCAACACCGTGGGCGGCGTCGCCCCGGCCGGGTCCTGCTCGCCGGGCGCGATCGTGGGCGTGCCGTACCAGGCTGACTACGTGTTCGTGCAGCGCTGAGCCACGGCTGGAGCAGGGGCGGTGTCTTCCCCGTACAACGACCCTTACGGGTCAGGGGAGGCGCCGCCCTCTCACGTCATACCGCAGGAGTACGTGGAGTTGAGTCCGGGGTCTGACGCTTCTCACGGGCCGATTTGGTCAGATTGGGAGCACCACTCCTCACCGGTTCGGGTGAGAATGGCGGCTCAGGGTGGAATGTGCAGGGACGGTAAGCCGCCGCCGACGACGGAGGTAAGGCACACATGGCACCGTACGCATCCGACGACAGCACGAAGGCCGACGAGGCCGAGGACGTGCGCGCCGGCCGACGCAAGGCCGCGCGTTACGTCGTCCCGGTCGCGGTGGTGGGGGTGGCGGCGGCGACCATCGGGCTCGTCCCGGCGCTCGCCGACTCCGGTGACCCCGACCTGCCGAAGATCACCGCGCAGCAACTCATCGAGAAGATCGCCAAGTCGGACGTCCAGCAGCTGTCCGGCACGGTCAAGATCAGCACCGATCTCGGACTGCCCAGCCTGGGCGGCCTGGAGAGCGGCCTCCTGTCCGGCGCGGCCAAGGGCGACGGCGGCTCCTCCGCCGACCCGCAGTCCAAGCTCCTCGAACTGGCCTCCGGCACGCACACGCTGCGCGTCGCCACCGACGGCCAGGACAAGAGCAAGATCTCCCTCCTGGACAGCGCCGCCGAGTACAGCCTCATCCACAACGGCAGCGACGTATGGGCGTACGACAGCAAGTCGAACGAGGCTTACCACTCGACGGCCCCCAAGCCCGAGGGTACGAAGGAGAAGGCGCCCGAGGACGTTCCGGCCACGCCCGGGGAATTCGCCGACGAGGCCCTGAAGTCGGTCGACGACACGACCTCCGTGACCGTCGACGGCACCGCGCAGGTCGCCGGCCGTGACGCGTACAAGCTGCTCATCAAGCCGAAGCAGTCCGGCTCCACGATCGGCGCGATCACCGTCGCGGTGGACGCGAAGACGGGGCTGCCGCTGAAGTTCACGCTGACCCCGGC
Source organism: Streptomyces sp. NBC_00775 (assembly GCF_036347135.1). Lineage (NCBI taxonomy): Bacteria > Bacillati > Actinomycetota > Actinomycetes > Kitasatosporales > Streptomycetaceae > Streptomyces > Streptomyces sp. NBC_00775. The sequence goes on along the minus strand of NZ_CP108938.1, from coordinate 4,371,353 downwards.
GAGCGGCGGCGCGGCCGTCGTGGACGCGGGCTTCACCCAGGTCGACTTCGCCAAGCCTGCCGCGTCGACGTTCGACTTCACTCCGCCGAAGGGCGCGAAGGTCACGGAGGGGGACAGCGGCGAGAAGGCGTCGGAGTCCGCGCCGAAGCCCGGCGAGGACTTCTCCAAGGACGGCCTCGGCGGCTTCGACGGTCTCAAGACCCTCGGCAAGGGCTGGACCTCCATCGCCGAGTTCGACACGGGCGGCCAGGGCGTACCGTCGGGCTCGTCGTCCGGCAACAGCGACGTCTCCGGCTTCCTCGACTCCCTCGGCGACCACGTCACCGGCAAGTTCGGCTCGGGCACGGTCTACTCGACCCGCCTGGTCAACGCGCTGATCACGGACGACGGCAAGGTGTACGCCGGTGCCGTCACCAAGGACGCACTGGTGAAGGCGGCCAGCGCGGCCCAGTAAGTCGCGTACCGGCAGACCGAACCGAGGGAGCCCATGGAGGAGCTGTCCGCCGCCGAGTCCGACTCGGCGGGCGACACGGTAGGCACCGGCACGGTGTCCGTCGAGGAGACGGTGGAGGTCGGGGAGTCCGTGCCGGTCGGGGAGACCGTGATCGCCACCCGTGCGCTCACCAAGCGCTACCGCGGCGGACAGCTCGCCGTTGACGGCCTGGACCTGATCGTCCCGGCGGGCAGCGTCTTCGGCTTCCTCGGGCCGAACGGCTCGGGCAAGACCACCACCATTCGCATGCTGATGGGCCTGATCGAGCCGACCTCGGGCACGGCGCGCGTGCTGGGGCAGCCCATGCCCCGGGCCACCCGCGCCGTGCTCCCGCACGTGGGCGCCCTGATCGAGGGCCCCGCGCTGTACGGCTTCCTCTCCGGGCGCGACAACCTCATCCGGTACGACTCCGCCGACCCGACCGCCGACCCGCGCACCCGGCGTACGCGGGTCGCGGCCGCCCTCGACCGGGTCGGCCTCACCGCCGCGGCCGGCAAGAAGGCGAAGGCGTACTCGCTGGGCATGAAGCAGCGGCTGGGGCTGGCTGCCGCGCTGCTCCAGCCCCGTCGGCTGCTTGTCCTGGACGAGCCGACGAACGGCCTGGACCCCCAGGGGATGCGGGAAATACGTTCCCTGGTCAGGGAGCTGGCCTCCGACGGCACGACTGTCTTCCTCTCCTCGCACCTGCTCGACGAGATCGAGCAGGTGTGCACGCACGCGGCCGTGATGGCGCAGGGGAGGCTCATCACACAGGGGCCGGTGGCCGACCTCGCGGCGGGTGCGCGCGGCCGCCTCGTGGTGACCACGCCCGACCCGGCGGACGCGGCCCGCGTCCTGAAGGAACAGGGCGTGGCCGATGTGGTCGTGGCGGAGGAGCGGGTGACCGGGGACCCCCCGGACGGCGAACTGGCCGAGGTGAACGCGGCGTTGGTGGCGGCCGGGGTCCGCGTCCGCGGCTTCGGGGTCGAACGGGCCTCGCTGGAGGACGCGTTCGTGGCGTTGACGGGGGAGGGGTTCGATGTCGCGGGCTGAGGTCCAGGTCCTTGAGGTCCTCCCGGATGCCGGGGTCAAGCGCGCGCCCAGCCCGCTGTGGACGTTCGGGCTCTTCCGTAGCGAGCTCGTCACCACCTTCCGGCGCTGGCGGACGATCGCGCTGCTCACCGTGCTCGCGGCCGTACCGATCCTCATCGGCGTCGCCATCAAGATCGAGACGAGCGACGGCTCCACGGCGGGCGGTGGCGGTGGCGGCGAAGGGCCGGCGTTCATCTCGCAGATCACCAACAACGGCCTGTTCCTGGTGTTCACGGCGCTGGCCGCGACGCTCCCCTTCTTCCTGCCGATGGCGATCGGCGTCATCGCGGGCGACGCGATAGCGGGCGAGGCGAACGCCGGAACGCTCCGCTATCTGCTGGTCGCCCCCGCGGGCCGCACCCGCCTCCTCCTCACCAAGTACGCGACCACGATGACGTTCTGCCTGGTCGCGACCCTCGTGGTGGCGGCCTCGGCACTGGCGGTGGGCACGCTGCTGTTCCCTCTCGGCGAGCTGACGACGATCTCCGGGACGCGGATCAGCTTCGGCGAGGGGTTGGCGCGGGCGCTGTTCATCGCGCTCGTCGTCGCCGCGTCACTGATCGGGGTGGCGGCGCTGGGCCTGTTCATCTCCACCCTCACCAACAGCGGCATCGCGGCGATGGCGACGACGGTCGGGCTCCTCATCACCATCCAGATCCTCGACCAGATCCCCCAACTGCACGCCCTCCAGCCGTACTTCTTCTCCCACTACTGGCTGTCCTTCGCCGACCTCATGCGCGACCCGGTGTACTGGGACGACCTGGTCCGCAACCTCGGCCTGCAAGGGCTCTACGCCGCGGTGTTCGGGTCGGCGGCGTGGGCGCGGTTCACGACGAAGGACGTCACGACGTAACGGTCACCGGTTCGCGTTCGCGTTCTCGTACGGGAAGCGGGCGAGCGGCGGCTCCTGCGCGAAGAACGTCTTCGCGCGCACCAAGGCCGCCTCGTCCTTCAGTACGTCGCCGGGCTTGCTGCCGTTGCCCAGCAGGACCCCGCCGAAGCGCATGCCCATGTACGCCGCCGAGTGGTTGAGGGTGCCGATCAGCGGCTCGGCGACCTCTTCCTCCTCGTGCGCGAGCGCGGTGACGCCCCACAGCCGACGCCCCGCCATGGTGGCCTTGAAATCGACGCCCGGAGTGCGCAGCCAGCCCGACCAGTGGTCCAGGTAGCGCTTGGTGTGGGCGGACACCGAGTACCAGTACAGCGGCGAGGCGAAGACGATGTCCGTCGCGGCGAGCGTGGCGTCGAGCAGCAGTCCGACGTTTCCCTCGGTCGGCCGCACATGATCCGCGTCGTGCCGCAGATCCTCGAAGTCGGGCAGCGGGTGCTCGGCGAGACTCAGCCAGCGCTGCTCCACATCGGTGGGCAGCTGCTCCGCCGCCCTGCGGGCCAGCAGCTCGGTGTTGCCGGTGGGGCGGCTGCTGCCGAGAAGGAAGAGGAAGGAGCGGCTCATGGGGACCCCCGGGTGCATGGCGTGCGGCGACTACGTGCGTACACAATATATGCACACGCATGCAGTCGTCCAGGGGTCGGCGGAGGCTTGCTCCTGCTTCCACAGGATGGCCCTGAGGGTGCGGAGTGTTCGAACGCGACCTACAGCTCGGATCGGTTCCAATGCATCAGGTTCTGGAACAGTTCGGCCTGCTCGATCGCGTCGTCCAGCGCATTGTGCGTATGAGGCCGCGAGGAGAGCAGATGCCGCGGCATCGAGCGCTTCGTCGAGCCAATGATCGGCGAGTCGGCTTTGGTTGCGTACAGAGTCTTGAGGTCCAGGCATCGGGAATGCCCAAAGGGCGAGCCGTTGCTGGCAAATTGCATGAAATACCAGTACATCCACATCCAGTCGTAGCCCAGTGGATAGGCTACGAACACCGGAGCGGCGTCCAGTTCGTCGGAGACAGTCGTGAGCCAATCGGCCGCAGCGTTCATGGCTTGGGCAGGTTTCTGCCCCTCCCGGGTCAGTCGACCGCGATCCAGGCCGCTGATCGCCAGGGCTTCCGGATCGTAAGCATCGCTGATCGGTTTCAGCTCGGCATAGAACGTGCGCTCAGCCGGGTCGAATGCTTGGAACGCGACACCGTCGCGGACGCCCGCGACCGCCAGCCCGAAGCTCGACATCGAGAACGGTCCCGGCACCGGCCCGTCGGCCTCCATATCGGCCGAGACGTAAAATTCCGTTTTCGTCATTGTTCTCTTCTCGTTGTGAAGTCCGCGAGGGGTTCTGGCAGCGGATGCTCCGCAAGACTCGCCCAACGCTGCTCCATGTCTCCGGGCAGCTGCTCCGCCACCCTGTGCGCCAGGAACTCGGTGTTGCCGCCGGGGCGGCTCTGCCGAGCGGCAAGCAAGTTGTTGTCGTAGCGGTTCAGTCTCGTCCGGTGCCCTCGTCGGGCAGCTTCGGTGGCTGGGCATTACGGCGTTCTTCCGGGATCAACTTCTCGTACAGCGCCAGCACTCGTTCTTTGCCATGCTGGAGTTCAAACCGAATGCCATGGTCTCCGGGGTAGGGGAGCCGATGGTCGAAACCATCCTGGTAGATGGCACTCGGAATGCCTTCGGGGAAGGCGTCGCAGTAAGGGATCCACTGGTCCAGCGAAGTCCTCGCCTCCGGGTTTTGACTCTGCTTCACCCTGGTGCATGAGTCACAGATGTTGGGGAGTCGGCGCACGACTCATCGCCTCCTATTTTCCTTTGAGGTGCTTGTCGATTACTCCGCCGATCGCTGAAGCGAAAGGGCGGGGAGCGGCAGCGAGCTTGTGCTCTGTGAACGCCTCCGCCATCATCTCGTGCGGCGTCGTCGAGCCGTAGTCGGAGAGCAGCTGGCTGATCGCCTGGCCGGTCGGCTTGTCATGTGGAGCCGAAGAATCATATGGGCGGGCTATGGACTGGGACACTGCCTCATCCAACTCCTGTCGCGCCGACGGCGAGTCAAAAATCCGCTGTGCGCAATGATGGCCGAATTCATGGTAGAACACGCCCTTCGGTGAGCCACCGCCAGGTACGGTGAATCCGGAGGCTTCCTCTTCGGCTCCTCTGAGGGCAGCTGCTTCTGCATCCGAGAATGCTTCGGAGTTGACGTATATCCCAGAATCTGGGTATCCGGCGTACGGTAATGCGTACGCCAATATACTCGGATCTTCGGGCTGCTCGGTCCGCACATGGTTCATTTCGTCGAATAGTTTTGGATAGTCGGCCGACAGTTCCCTCATTGCTTCATTGAATTTACCGGCACATTCCGGGGATACCGGCTCCGTCGTGTAGTCGAGTGCGATGCCATGCGGCTCTACGATCTCCCGGCCGTCCTTTTCGACCGCTTTGAGCTGCTGAGCGGTCTCTTTGGTCATATCGCTGGTATCACCGGCTGGGTCGCCCGTACTCGCAGCGGGCTCCGACCCCGGCTCGACGGCGTTCTCCTTTCCAAGAGGAGCTAGGTCGGTATCGCCCTCTTCCGCCGTCACGGGGTCGGGTGCTTCGTTCTCGTCCGCCGGTGTCGGGGTGGCCGCATCCGAAGCCTCTGGGGGCTCCGGTGCCTCGAAGGTCTCCCATGCCTCCCATGCCTCCGGCGCATCAACGCCTTCCAAGCGTTCCGGGGCGTCCGTGGGCTTGGTCGTCTCCGTCGGCTGCGCGGTTTCCGTCGGGTCCGGGGCCTCCGTAACCGCCCAGGTCTCCACTGGCTCCGGGGCCTCCGCAACCGCCCCGGCCTCCGCCGGATCCGGCGCGTCCGTGACCGCGACGCCCGCCGGAGCTTCGACCGGTGTCGGGTGTTCGGTCGGGCGGTCGCTCACGAGGGGGCTCCGGGGGGTGTCGGGGCGTGGGTGCGGTAGAGGCGGGTCCAGGGGAGGGTTTTGCGTTGCCAGGCGGAGCGGGCGATGTGGATGAAGACGCAGGCGTGGTAGTCAGTGACGGCGTTGGCGTTGGCGTTTGTGACGGCGTCCGCGGCGGCGTTGCCCTTGGCGTTCGTGTCGGGCTGCGGCAGCGGTACCTTCTCGGCCACCGACGCCACCCACTCCGTCGTTGACCGCCACCAGTCCGTTTGTTCAGCGGGCGACTTGGGGTACCCAGTAACCCGTTTCCTCAGCTCGGCGCCGTGCTCCGGCCATACCGCCGTACCGGCACGCGAGCGGAACGCGCAGCGATGCCGGCATCCCTCGCAGTCCGCGAAGGGGGCGAGGGCCGAGTCGACGCGCGGGGTTGTGTCAGCGAACTCGCGGAAGCGGGCTGCCAGTTGAGAGCTGTCGGCCAGTGGTGCGCGTGCGACGCCCGCTGCCCGTGCCGCCTCCGCCCGTACGTCCGGTACGCGGATCAGTGCGGGTCGATCGATGCGGTCGTGGTGGGCGAACGCCTGGAACGGCTCCAGGGTCGCCGCATAGCGCTCCTGGTCCGGCGAGAAGCGCATCGTGCCGCCGATGAGTTCGCGGTCGGCGGCGGACGGGAGGCGGTGCATGACCTTGAGGTTGGTGTTCTTGTACGCGTCCTCGACGAGCTTGCCGGGCACCTGCTCGACGATGACGATGCCCTCCCCGTACTTGCGGTTCTCGGCAAGGGTGTTGGCGAACGCCTGGGCGGCGCGGGCCTGCGCGTTGCCCTCCTTGGCGTCGCCGGACTGGGCGAGGGGCTGCCCGAGGAGCCGGTGGGCCTCTTCGATCACCGTGACGTGGGAGAGGGAGCCTCCGGCGCGGTTCGCCTTGTAGTGCTCGGTCATGGACTGCAGGAGCAGTGCCGTGACCAGCGACTGTTCCTTCTCGTTGTCGCCGACCGCAGCCAGTTCCAGCACCACCGGGCGGCGCAGCAGTTCCTCGACCGGGTACGAGCGCGCCACGTCCAGGGTGCTTCCGCAGGCGCCCTCGGCGAGCGACTCGGCGCGCAGCCGTGACGCGGCGACGATGTTGTCCCGTACCTCACCGGAGTAGTCGAGTCGCTCGCACTGCTCGCGCATCTCGGTGATGAAGTCCCTCAGAGTGGGCCAGTTGCCGTCATGGGCGGGGCCCGCGATGTCCGTCGGGACGATGCCCTTGCGGGCGTAGGTGGCGCGCAGCGCTCGGTTGTAGATGCCGGGCAGCGGATCCCACAGCCCGAAGGCGGCGTCGAAGCAGGCCAGCAGCCCGGCGACATGGGTGCTGATCCTGACCCCGGCCGGGACCTCGAAGGGGTTCAGGCGCAGCGGTGCGATGCTCTCGTCGCCCACGGTGAGGACCACGAGATCGTCGAAACCGGGGCGGGTGGCCAGCCAGCGGTAGTCGTCCAGAGCGGAGTTGACCGGCTCGATGACGAGGAAGGGGATCCGGTGGTCGCGCCACAGCTGCTCGCAGAAGGCCAGCGTGGTGTTGGTCTTGCCGGAGCCGGTGGTGCCGACGAACAGGGCGTGCCGGGTGAGATCCTCCAGGCCGATGCCGAGCGGTCCCGCGGGGGTGTCGTGGACGAGCTGGCGGCCGAGGGTGACGGCAGGGCCGTCGGCGCGGTAGGCGGTCTCGCCGGCCATGCCCGGACGCCGTACGGGAAAACCGGCCATGTGGCCGCTCACCGCCAGCGGCAGCCGGAAGGCGGCCCCGGCCTCCCGCGCGTCCACGAGATCGGCGAGCAGCCGCAGCGGCGGCGAGAGCGGTTCGGGCAGCCGCCAGCAGTGGTCGCCACCCCAGCGCGCCTGCTCCAGTGTGGTCAACCCCTGCCAGATGGCCGGGAGTTCACCCGGCCCCGGCCACGCCACACTGTGGGCGGGACCGGTGAACGTCTCGGTGAGGACCCCGCCCTCGCGAGCCCGCTCCTGCGGGGACACCGTCGCCCCGACCAGCTCGGCGAGCGACTCGGGGACGGGCGCGGGCGAGGCCAGCGCGACCCGCATCCGGAACGCGCGGCCGGTGTAGCGGCGTGCGGCATCCGCGTAGACCTGGGACGCGTCCACGGCGAAGGCGTCGGGCGCGAGCTGGGTGCCGGGCGACCACAGGCCGTCCGGCAGTTGCCCGGCGGTGCCGAGCCGTCCGTACTGCGTGGCGACGCGGTGCAGCAGCGGGCCGAGGTCGTCCGGTACGGCGTACGGCTCAAGGCCTATGCTCAGCATCACCGGATACGGGTGCTCGGCCAGCGCCTGCCACAGCGCGTCCCACGGCGGGGCGGACGCGGTGAACGGCTGCGGTGCCAGGTAGTAGCGCACGCCCGCGTCGGGACGGTTGGGCAGCCCGGTGCGGTAGCGCTTGCGGATCTCGGCCACGCCCGCGACGGGCTCGGGCGCGAAGGGGGTCAGCAGCCGGGCCACCTCGGCCGTGTCCTCGACGGGTGAGGCGTGCACGTGCCGGGGCAGCGCGGCGAGGCGGCCCCGCAGCGCGAGTGCGGACGACATGGCCAGTGCGGGGGTGGGGGCCGAGACCCGGCCGAGCAGTGCGCAGGTGAGGCCGCGCTCGGCGGGGTCGGTGAGATAGCGCAGTTCGACGCGCTCGCCGTGCGCGGTGTCCCACTGCCCGGTCAGCCAGGCGGTCTCGGCGGCGACCGCCTTGATCCGGCGCTCGGCCTCGGGCAGGTCCGCGTACTCCTGGGTCTCGGTGAGGTCGGCGGCGGCGTCGATCCGTACGGCTGTCCAGGCCCAGACGGTCGTCCCGTCGGAAACCGTCAGCACACCGCCCGACGCTTCGATGGCGGTCAACTCCCGTTCCAGTGACCGGTGTTCTGACCCTGCGGCGGCACGGGCGGGCTCGGCGGCGCCGACGGCAGGTGACCCGGCGGAGCGTAGGCGGGAGGAGCAGGCGGGGCCGGAGTGCCCGCCTGGACCGGGGGTTCCTGGCCGAAGGTCGAGGCGATCGGCACCTCGATGCCCTGAACGGCGATCTCCACCCCCTCGCGCGCGGCGGAGTGCACGGCCTCCCGCATGGCGCGCGGACGCTCGGTGCGCAGCATCTGCTGGACGTTCCCCGCGCGGTTCAGGATCCCGCCGACGATGTCCTTCACGAAGTGGCCGATGACCACGGCGCCCGGACGGCTGCGCCACATGGTCCAGCCGACGTACAGGCTGGTCCCGTACGCGAAGACGGTCACGTAGGCGACGTACCGGCCGCTGGTGATGACCAGCCGGTTGTGCACGACCTCCGGAGTGATGTCACTGCGGACGCGGGCCGGCACGGCCGAGACGGGGATGCGGCGGCGGGCCAGCGCGCCGTAGATCGCCGCGTACGCGGAGGAGGAGGCGGCGGCCTTGTCCTCCAGGAGCGTCTTCCACTCCGAGACCGGCTCATTGAGGCGGACGGCCAGGAGCACGACCCAGAAGACAACGATCGAGAAGAGCAGACCGGGGCTCATGGCATCGGGGTCACCCGCGAGGATCGCGGGGAGCAGACCGAGCAGGACGAAGACGAGGACGGAGGACCAGAACGCCGTGAGCGCCAGGTTCTTCAGTGTCGAGTACGACACGGTCTCGTCGAAGTTCAGCTCGACGTCCCGGTATTGCAGTGTCTGGCTGCGGTAGGCCCCGTTCGGGCCCACCGCACCGGATGCCGCCCAGTCGGACGGCCCTCCGGTGGGTATCGCGTCCATCGTCACCGTTTCCCCGTTCTCCCCTGCGGATCCCCGGTGGATCCCTTGTGGGCCAAGGCAGTTGATCACCCTAACGGAGCGTCGCGCACCGGTCACCGCCCGGGCGCGCCACCCCCGCCGCCCGGTTGCGGGGGCCGAGTGGCACGCGGGGGCTGCCCGGGCGTGGCGGGTCCGGGCGTCGAGCCGGAGACGGGGCCGCTGGGAGTGGCCGAACCCCGGGCGGACTGGCGGCGGGCGGCGCTGGCGATGGGGTTGCCGGAGCCGGGCGTCGCCGTCGCGGCCGTCGCGGGGGCGGTTGTCGTCGGACCGGCCGTCGCGGGGGCGGCCGAAGCCGAACCGGCCGGCGTGGGACCGGCCGAAGCCGGACCCGTCGGTGCGGGCCCCGAAGGCGTCGGGTTCGGTGAGGTCGGTGCGGGCCCCGTAGGCGTCGGGTTAGGTGAGGCCGGTGTAGTGCTCGGCCCCCCCGGTCCGCCCTCCGCAGCGCGGTGTCTGGCCAGGTGGGAGCCCTGCAGCGCGGTCGCCATGAAGCCGGCCGAGACGTTGCCGCTCTCCGGTGGGGCCGTCTTGGGGTCGAGGGCGGTCAGGCGGGCCATGTCGTCCTGGGAGAAGACATTGCCGGGGAGCATGCGGGAGGCCGCGCCGGTCACGTCGACCGTCTGCTTCTGGCCGGCCGCCTCGAACTCCATGCGGTAGCCCAGGTATTGGCGGTCCTTGTCGAAGAGAAGCTCGCCGCGGACCTGGCCGCCCGACTCGCGCGCCCAGGACTCGACGGAGTCGAGGGCGTGCGGGAGCCGGGAGACGCGGCCGAGGCAGGCGACGTACGCGTCCCCTTCGATGCCGAGCGAGCGGCCCTGGTCGTCGAGGGCCGCGACACGCACCTGGCCGTCGGGCGCCGTCACCGTACCGACCTCGCCGAGGCGCCGGTCGGAGTAGGTCACCAGGCGCCCGTCACCGCCGTACTCGGCGTCGTGCGCGCGCCGCAGCGCCGTGTACTGGGCGTCGTTCTTGAGCACGAACGGCGCGTCCTTGCCGACCATGGACACCTTCGCGTCCGGGTTGGCCTGGAGGATGATCTCCGCGTTGGCGATGGCCGCGCCACCGACCCCGGCGATCACCCACTCGTTCGCCGCCCGCGGGTTGTAGTCACCGTCGCCGACCTCGTCGCCCATCAGCACCCGGCCCGGCGCGGCGGCGACGGCCCGTTCCCAGGCCGCGGTCGCCCGGAGGGTCTCGGCGGCCCCGGCCACCCGCGGGTCGCCGGCGGAACGGAGGGCGTCGGCGACCCGGGGGTCGGCGAGCGCGTCGAGCGACGCCGCGGCGCGGCCCTCGCCCGCGGGCAGCGAGAGCAACTGGTCGCGCGCCCGCAGCGTCTCCGGCGTACCCACCGCGGTGAGGTGCTCCGCGAGGACGCCGGTGGCCTCCGGCACGGTCGGCACCTGGCGGTTGGCCCCGGGGATGATCTCGGGCGGGATACCGGTGGCGACGAGCGGGGACCCCTGCACCTCGACCTTGACCGGGGACGAGCCGTCGGCCGGGGTGATCTCGGCGATCAGCCGGCCCTCCGCGCCGATACCGAGCCCGGCGCGCCCGTCCACGAGAGGGCCGCGGGCCGCCGCGGTGTCCTCCCAGAGCTGCAACGCCGGCAACGGCACCCGCTGCTGGGGGTCGGCGAACTGGTACGGGTCGCCCATGCCGCTCTGCCGCAGATGCCGCACCTGGTCGGCGGACTGCACGATCGCCTCGATGGGGTCCACGTGCCACCGCCCCCGCGCGTCCACCAGCAGGACGTTGGGATCGCGCCCGGCGAGCGCGGCACCGCCGCCGATCATGATCTGGCGCTGCGGATACCGGCCCTCGGGCAGGGTGGCCTGCTCCGCGCGCAGCGCGTCCAGCGTCCGGCCGCTGAGCGCGGTGCGCTGCTCGGCCACCTCGGCGGCGGCCCGCGCCAGCTCCTCGCGGGGGATCGGCGTCCCGTCGGCGCGCAGACCGGGCATGGGGAACGACGGGCTCGCGCCCAGCGCGGACACCTGCGTGTCCCGTGCCTGCGCCTGCGCACGCGCTTCGCTCAGTGCCCGGGCGTCCTCGACCCCCAACCGTTCGATGGGCACGGCGAGTTCGGCCATCGCGTCACGCGCCGGCTCCCGCAGATGGGGGCGTGCGATGTCCAGCCGTACGTTCGCCGCGTACTGCTCGACGGAGTGCGCGGCGGTGTCGTGGGCCGGGGAGACGGGCCGCAGACCCGAGTCGTCGATCAGTGCGGAGAACCGGTCGTGGGCCTCCCGGCGCTCGGGGGCGCCGGCCGACGCGTCGTTCATGCGCGTCGCCAGGTAGTTGAACTCGCCGACCCGGCCCAGGTCCTCCTCGGACAGCCGCGGACGCGCGGGCAGCGTGGCGCCGCCCGCCAGCAGGTTCTCCCGCGGCGCCGTTCCGTTCACGGCGGCCCGGTCGCGTACGGCGAGCAGTTCGCCGACCTCGCGGCTCAGCACCTGGCCGAGCCGCTCGGGCGGCAGCCGGTCGGAGAGCTGCGTCACATAGCGGTCGTACGTGGTGTTGGTGAAGGTCCGCGACAGGCTCCCCTCGGGCAGCGGGGCCGTGTCCAGGCGCAGCTCCAGCCGCTTGCCCGCGGTGTCGCTCAGCGCGAAGAAGCGCCGCCCGTCCTCCTCGACGAGGTTTCCGCCGCGCAGCCGGTCGGCGTACAGGTCCCGTAGCACGACGGGCAGCGCCGCCTCGGCCTCGGCGAGCAGCCGTCTTTCGTCGGTGCTCACGTTCACTGACGTTCCCCCGTCCAGCGTCCTGATTCCCGTAGGATCATGACATGTTGATCGCTCGTTCCCTGCAAGAAGCGCACCTCTACATGGACCTCCACGCCTGTGTGTGCGGCGCGGAGGAGTTCGATCGGCAGCACCGCCTGGAGGACCGGGACGGGGTCCTGGTCACCGTGTACGAGGGCGTGTGCCCGCAGTGCGGTCGTACGCGCTCGTTCGAGTTCGCGCTCGCCGGCGAACAGCCGCCCGCGCCCCCGGTGTTCGGCGGCCCGGAGCCCTCGCGGATCATCGACCCGGGCGAGTTCCTGTGGATCGGCGACCGGGTGTCGACCGAGTCGGGGCTGCGGCTGCTGAACACACCGCTCGCCGAGCACCGCGAGATCCGTCCGGCCACCGCGTACGCGATCGCCGCGTTCGAAGAGGTCGCCAAGTTCCTTCCGGAAGGCGCCGACCGCATCCCCGAGGAGCGGTTCACCTCCGCGCGCGGGCGCGAGATGTACGCCAAGGACCCGACGCGGTTCACGCGCAAGGAGATCGACGCGGCGCTGGAGCTGAAGCGGAAGATCCTCGCGGACATCGACCGGTTCAGCCCGCCGCAGGGCTGAGCGGCGCTCGCGAGGCCACTGCTCAGGCACCCAGCAGCGTCGCCCACGCGCCCTGCTCCAGCAGCAAGGCCATGACCCCGACCAGCGTCGCGCCGCTCACGATCTCGCGGCGGGCGATCATCCCGGGAATCGCGGCCAGCGGGATCCACTCCAGCCGGTCGGACTCGTTGCGCTCGGTGGGCTCGCCGATCCGCGTCGCCCCGTCCGCGCGGAACACGAAGTGCTGGGAATCGGTGATCCCGTTCGCCGGCTGCGCGTACATCAGCTCCCGCATCGATTCCGGACGCCATCCCGTCTCCTCCTCCAGTTCCCGTGCGGCGGCCTCGACGGGCTGCTCGCCGTCCTCGACCAGCCCCATGGGCAGCTCCCAGGCCCAGGTGTCCGTGACGAAGCGGTGCCGCCACATCATCAGGACCCGCCGGCGGTCGTCGACGGCCGCCGTCACGGCGAGGTCCCGCAGGCGTACGACGTGGTAGTCGCCGCGGGTGCCGTCGGGCCGTTCGACGTCCAGTGAGCGCAGCCGCACCCATGGCGTGTCCTGGAGTGTGTGCTCGCCGTGGACGGTCCACCGCATGTCGGTCCTGCCTCCGCTCACTTCTCGAATTTCCTGTACGGGCGCTGCACTCGGCCACGATGACGCCCATGACGCCCATGACGCCGATCGGGCCGACCGGCCGACCGCTCACCTCGCGGGTCCGCCGCCCCCGCCCTGTGCCTGAGCGGGCCGGGGAACGCGCGGTACCGTCGCGGGTGCGGCGTTGTTGGTGGCGGTGCCCGGGACGGCGGCCGTGCCCGAGCCGGAGCGGATCCTGCTCGCGGCGGCCGTACGGATGGTGGCGTCGTTCTGCTGGAAGGCCGGTGACGCCTCGACGGGGCCGCCCGTGCGGACCGCCGGCCCCTGACCGGTGGTGGGCGCACCCGTCGCCGTCGGTACGCCGAAGTTCCCCCGCTCGGACGTGATCAGCCCCGTCGCGAGTCTGCTCTCCACCAGTTTCTCCGCGTTCTCCCGCCCGATGGAGAAGCCGCGCCCCGAACCGCTCTGCTCGTAGATGCCCTTGATCATGCCTTCGGGAGCCATGCGCCCGCCGTACCAGTCGCGGCCCGCGTCGAACTCGGCGCGTCCTTGCTGCCAGCGGTTCGCGTTCTGGGCCAGGCACTGCTCGACAGGCACCTCGACCGACATCAGGACACGCTTGTCGTAGCCGTCCTGGCGCAGGTCTTCGAGGAGCTTCCCGGTCCGGTCCCCGTCACGCAGCAGGGTGTCGTAGAGGAGGTTGTGGCCCTCGGACCTGGCCCACTGCTCGACGACGCCCAGGAGGTACGCCGATTCCCGGTGGGTGAGCGAGGCCATCTCGGCCGGTGAGACCTGTCGGCCGTCCGGCAACTCGCGGACCTGCGGGTCCAGCTGAGGAGCACCCCCGTGCTCGAAGATGGCCACCTTGAGCTCATCGGGATCGAGGACCACGTAATCGCGTACGTCGACACCGTGCACCTCGGCCAGCGCGCGCCCCAACTCGCTGTCCTGGCCCTGCCATTCGGCCAGCCCGCGCAGTGCGCCGCCCTTGCCCGCGCCGGGCGCGCCCGCGGTGAACAGGGCCGCGTGGCCGTCGCGGGGCAGCCCCTCGCAGCGGGACTTGAAGTCGTCGAGGATCGCGGCGTGCATGCGTTCGCGCTCAGGGGTCCAGAGCACTCCATCCCGGAACTGCCCGAAGGTGTCCCGGTCACTGGGTCCCAGATCGCCGCCGAAGGAAATGCGGCCCTGCAACTCCCGGTACAGAGTGCGGTATTCGGGTGCGAGTCCGGTCTCCGGGCCGTTGTCGGGTGTCATGACCGCCACCCCTTCCGACCGGTCCGGCCCGTCCGGTCCGCCCGGTCGATGCGACGCTGGATCTCCTCCAGGTCCTCGCGCGTCAGCTGTCCGAGCAGGCGGGCCGAGGCCACCACCAGCATCGTGTTGTCCTGGTGGCTCGGCTCGGTGTGCCCCTCGTCCACCTCCTCCTCGGCCTCGAAGGGCCAGGAAGCCACGGTGGCGATCATCTGCTCGCGCGCGACCAGTCCGGTGGCGTAGAGCCCTAAGTAGGCGCGGAGGGAGGGGGTGGTGGTCGGGTCGCCGGTGGGGGCGACGCGGGGGATGTCGGTCATGAGAGGTGGTTCCTCCTTGTTGGTTGGAGGGGCGGAGGGGCGGAGGGGTGGAGGGGTTACGGATATGGACGGGCAGAGGGGCGGAGAGAGGCGCGGGACAGCCGGCAGTCACCGGAGTGTGGCCTCGCGGAAGGGGACTCGCCGTAGGCCTAGACGGCGCGCCCGGTGTCGTACGGTTCGGCCGTCGGCGCCGCCTTCGCCCGGTGGCTGCCCGCCTTGCAGCCCGCGAACGGCCCGCTGGGCGAACGGAGTTCCGCGAGCACGGGCCCGACGTGGTCGCGATGCCAGACGGCGGGGCCGGACGCGCCCGCCGCCGGGTCCGTGAGCTCCTGCCAGGCCAGCCACAGGCCGTGCAGCCGGGCGACCGCCTCCAGGTGTTCCCACCAGCGCGGACACCACGGCTGCTGGGAGGTGACCTCACGGCCGTAGACGGGCAGGAGCAGGTCGGACACCCAGACGGCCAGGCCGCTCATCTCCTCGGCGTACTCCTGGCCGTCGAGGTAGAGGATGAACGGCGGGGCGGCGGGCGCCTCCTGCTGGACCTGATCGGGCGCGGGCTCGGTGGCGGTGGTCATCGGGTGATCCCTTCGACAGCGCGGGCGGTGATGGCCTTGACCTCGGTCTGCGCCGCGGTCGCGATCCGGTCGGCGCCGGGTTCGGCGTACCAGGGGCGCAGTCTGACCAGCGCGGGCTTGATGCCGGTGGCGAGGAGCAGCGCGGTGCCCTTGGGCAGGGCGCGGATGCGGTCGGCGGGCAGGATGCGCTCCAGGCGGTACGAGGTCGAACGGGACCGCCCGTCCTTGCTCTTGGACCAGCTCACCGTCGACACGTCGTGCTCGCCGACCAGCCGGGAGATCTTCTCCACGAAGTCCGCGTCGTCCAGGCCCGCGCCGAGCAGCTTGATGGTGGCGGCTCCCCACAGGGCGTCCATACCGGCCTCGCCCCACACCCGCGCGCCCTGCCGGTAACTCTGCAGCAGGGTCACGATGTTGATGCCGCGCGAGCCGAAGTGCGAGTACAGATCCGGGAGATCGGAGATCCGGCAGACGTTGGCCGCCTCGTCGAGCACCGCCGTCATCGGCGGATCGAGCCGCCCGCCCATCCGCTCGGCGGCGACGACTCCCGCACGCAGTACGGAGTCGGCGGCCGCCGCGATGACACCGGCCGCCGAGCCGCCGCCGTCCTTGGAGAGGAGGTACAGCGTGTCGGTGGACAGGACGTGCCGCTCAGGGAAGAACTGCGGCAGGTCGGGGTCCGGGGTCACCCAGGCCGCGATGGCGGGGTCGAGCAGACAGGCCACGCACTGGCGGGCCGTCTCGTAGATTCCGTCGCGGGTCTCCACGGCGCCCTGCATGGTGCCCTGGAGCTGGTCCGCGAGGGCCGCCATTCCGGCGTCCCGCAGCAGGTCGACGGGGGTGCGGTCGGCCGGGTCGGCCAGCCATGCGAGCACCTCGCCGATCTGCTGCTTGCCGCGGTACGCCGCGTGGAAGAGCGCCGTGAGGGTGTTCTGCGCGGCCGAGATCCAGAAGTCGCGCTTCGACGCGTCGTCGTTCACCGCGCCGACGAAGTGGCCCGCCAGGCGGCGGGCGCCCTCGATCGTGGCGGCGTCGGCGAGCATGTCCCACCACAGGGCGCGGGGCGTGTGGGCGATGCCCTGGGGGTCGAACGTCCACACCAGCCCCACGCGTTCGCGCTCCGCGCGCGTCACGGCGTACACGTCCGCCTTGTTCGACGTCAGCAGCACGCTGCCCCGTGCCCGCAGTACGCGCGGTACGGCGATGCTGGTGGACTTGCCCGCGCGGGGCGCCATGAGGTCCAGCTCGACGTCCTCGTAACTGGACCGCAGCTCCGGGCCGTTCGGCTCCAGGTTGCCGAGCAGGTTCCCGGTGTCGTCCGCGGTGACCTTGCCCAGCTTGGCGAGCGACGGCCTGAGTTGGCGGGCCCGCTGCGCGGCGCCCTTGGGGAGGAGGCCGGCCAGTTCCTTGCGGCCCGCGAGGCCGGTGGGCCTGGCGATGCGGCGCCGTACGAGGGCGATCAGTACGACGATGAGGGCGACGACCGTGCCGAACACGCCTGCCATGCCGGCCTCGACCGCCTCCGCCGACGCCGTGGGCCACACCGCGCTCGGCCCCTCCTTGACCAGCGTCGACAGGGTCGACAGTCCGAACGGCGGCGGGTCCCATCCCGCACCGCTCACCGCCGCGCCGACGGTTCCGCCCAGCCACGCCCCGAAGAACAGGGTGCCGATGAGGAACGCTGCCCCCGGCACGATCCAGGGCAGCAGGTCCTCCCCACTGTGCGAACTCTTACGCGTGCCACTCATTCCCGTTCCCCCGTCCGATGTTGATCGCCCCCGCCGCCCCTACCCGTCCCATCCCGTTCCTGGGGGCTCCGCCCCCAGACCCCCTGAGTTGTGTGTCGTCTGCGGGCCGGTGGGGGCCGTTCGCGCAGTTCCCCGCGCCCCTGAAGGCGCGGGGCTCCGCCCCGCGATCCCCCGCCCGCCCCGGGGTCTTTTAGGGGCGCGGGGAACTGCGCAATCTTTTAGCCCAGCCCCCACCCACCCGCAGCCGACACACAACCCCCGCCCACCCCGCAGGGGTGTCGTCACCGCACCCCACCCTCCCGCTTGGAGAGCGACGGCTTCCCCGCCTCCGACCAGCGGGTGTTCGTGTTGTGCAACGCCCGCTCCGTATCGGTGATGGCCACCTTGATCGGGATACCAGGACGCCCGCCCACCTTGATCAGGAAGCGGCCACGCCCGGGCGGCTCCTCGTTCCCGCCCGTACTCGCCCATCCGGGCGGCGACGACCAGGACGACACCAGTTCGATCTCCCGCTCGGACATCCCCACGATCTCGCCGAGTTCCTTCATTTCCTGACGGGGAAGCCCGGCGCAGACGACCATTCCCGCCCGCTCGACGAACCCGCGCGCCTTGGCCCGGTCCGCCTCGCTCCCGAGCGCCTCCGCGTCCTTGAGCGTGTGCGTGATCTTCGCGTCGCCCAGGCCGAGCGAACGGTTCAGCCGCGTCAGCGCATCGATCCGCTCGACGATGCCGGAGGCGGCCCGAAGGGGACGCCACAGCTCGTCGAGCACGGTGAAGAACCACCGCTGCGGAGCGAGCCCGGCGTCCGCGAGCGCGTGCGCGGCGGCCACCGTGCCGAGCCCGTCCGACCACGCCGCGAGCATCGCCGCAGCCGTCAGCTGGGTGTCCGCCTCGCCGATCCGGGAGATGTCGACGCAGACCGCCGGAGAGGCGGGGTCGATCCGGGTCGACGTCTCGGACGCGAACGTGTCGCCGAGCGGCCCATCCAGCACACCCAGCAGCGAGCGGTGCAGCGGATCCACCGCCTCCTGGTAGCGGGCCTCGTTCCCGCGGTCGAGCGTCACCGCCCTGACCCGGTCCGGCCCCTCGTCCAGCACCTTCAGCAGATCCGGCAGCAAGGGCGCCCGCCCCGGCTTCGTACGCTCCGCGAGATGGTGCAGGCACGCGGACAGCACCGACTGCTCGTGGTCGTCCATCGGGCGGCCGCGGACGATGGTGATGAGCGCCGCGACCATGTTCAGGACGCGGCCGTGCGCCTCCGCCGCGAGGATGCGGCCCCGCTCGCCCCCGATCCGTACCGCCGCCTCGCCCATCGCGCCCGGGTCGAGGACGTTGATGCCGCCGACGCCCCGGCCGATCGAGATCACCTGGCCGCCCAGCGCCCGTACGGTGTCGGCGTAGTCGGGCTTGAGGTCGCCGAGGACCAGCGGAGTGATGCCCGTCGCCGCCATGCCGATCAGCATGCGGTTGACCAGCGTCGACTTGCCCAGGCCCGGCATGCCGAGCATGAACAGGGACGGGTTGGAGATGTAACGGGCGCGGGTGAACCAGGAGATGGGGTCGCCGCAGACCGTCGCGCCGGTGTGCAGGTGCTGGCCGAGCGGGACCCCGGTCATGGGCGCGCCGGAGCCCGCCGCGAAGGGCCAGAGGCCGCACGCCTGGACCGTGGTCGCGCGCCACATCGAGGGCGGGTCCAGATGCCCGACCTGGCCGCCGCCGGGCCCGTACCAGCCGCGCGGCGGCACGGACGGCATGGGCGGCATGGGCGGCACGGACATCGCGGACTTCGACGCGCTCACAGCGCCTCCCTGATCTGGTACGGAACGAGGGTGTGCTCCCACGGCAGCAGGCCGACCGGCAGCGTGCAGGTGAAGGCCGAGGCCTGCATCCGGTCTGCGGGGCGCATCTGGATGCGGGACGAGGCCTGGAGGTTGCGCACGGCGATGCCCGCGTCCTGCAGCTGCTCCTCGTCGTCGACGGTGACCGTCACCATGAGGGAGAACTCCACGAGCCCGGCGCCCGCCGCCTCCTCGGCCGCCGTCTGCTCGGCGGCCTGCATCTCCGAACTGGCCCGCGCCTGGACGAGCCCGCGCCGCGAGCCCGCCATGAAGTGCGCGGTACGGCGGTCGGACTCCACGATGCGGGCGGAGGTCGCCGGGTCGATGGGGCGGTAGATGAGGGAGACCCGCTTGCGCCGGGTGCCCGACGCGGGTTCGAGCAGGCCGCGCAGGACGCTGGAGCGGACCGTGCCGCGCGGCGCGAGCGTCAGCATCCAGGTGCGCGAGACACCCGAGTCGTGCCGGTACGACGTCACGGTCTCGACCGCGGCCGCGGGGCCGGCGTCGTCCCACTCCAGGCCGGTGGTCGCGTGCTCGGCGCGGGCGCTGAGCACGTCCGGGGCGATCGCCGGGTCGTAGGCGACCCGCACGATCTCGGCGAGCCGGTCCGCCGCGAGCGGATAGGCGGAGCCGCCGCCCGCCGCGACCAGCCCGGACAGCAGGCCCGGCAGCCGCATCGACAGGTCGGTGATGATGTCGTCGACGTTGCGCTTGGGGCCGCCCGTCGGGCCGTACGTCAACGCGATGTACGTGTGCATCTCCGAGGACGCCGACGGATAGCGCGCGACGACCTCCTCCATCACGGCGCGGGCCGCGGCCGGGGCGTCCGGTGTGATGCGCGGAAGGACCTCGGACGCCAGCCGCGTACCCGTGTCCGGGGCGGTCTCGACGACCACCTGGGCGCCGCGCAGCCCCGGCTCGTGCGAGAGCCGCGCGAGCCAGTCGCCCCAGGACGCCACCCAGATGTCGATCTGCTGGGGGTCGACCAGCGAACCGCCGTCCGGCTCACAGGCCAGCACCACCGTGTAGAGGCCGCGGCCCGGGTGGTGCAGCACGCCGAAGGTACGGCTGTAGGCGTCGCGGCCCTCGTACATCTTGGTGCGCGCGAGCAGGCCGGGCGGCTGGTAGCGGCCACCGGGACGCCTGGACAGCGGCCCCGAGACGTAGGTGTGCGAGCCGTTCGCCTTGCGCCGCATCCAGCCGATGCGGATCGCGAGGACCTGGTAGACGTTGCGGCCGTCGACGGTGCGCAGCGCCAGCGGGGCGAGGAAGAGTCCGGTCGGCACCAGGACGATGATCGCGGCCGCCAACGAGACCAGCGAGGCCAGCAGCGCCACCAGGAGTCCGCCGAAGGCGACGACGGTGCCGAGCAGACCCAGCGGGCCGAGGCCGGGACGGCGGGGCCTGCGCCAGTTTCCGTACGTGGGACGCGTCAGGGCGTCGGTGGACATGGGTTTCCTTCTTCCGGCTCAAAGCTTCAGGCGTGCGGGGGTGGTGGGGCCCGGGGTGATGACCCCGGGCCCCGGGAGGCCCACCGGGCCTCCTTGTTGTCGGGGCCTACTGGTTGTGGCCCTTCATCCCGTCGTTGTCGTCAAGGGAGTGGGTGACTTCCGAAGCGGCCTGGATACCGGTCTGCACGACGACCGCGGCGGCCTGCACGGCGAGCGCCGCGCCACCCGTGGCCGCGCCCGCGGCGGCTGCACCGCCCGCGGAGGCCGCGCCACCCGCGGCGCCACCGCCACCGGCACCGCCCGCGCCACCGGCCGGAGCCCCGGCGCCCGCGGAGGGCGAGCCCTGCGGACCGCCTCCGCCTCCACCGCCTCCGCCTCCGCCGCTGCTGTTCGCGGCGATGTTGACGGCGCCGCTGGCGACGTTGCTGACAGCGTTCATGGTGACCGTGCCGCCGGACGTGCCGCCCAGTGCGGCGGTGGCCGGCACGATCAGCTTCAGCAGGGCGGGCAGTGCGAAGACCGAGAGGATCAGCATGCCCATGCCCGCGATGGTCTGGTTGAGGTTCCCGGCGTCGTTCGTCTGGCCCTTGGCACTGTTGGTCATCGCCGTCGCCGAGTAGATGATCAGCGCGGCCGCCGGTTTGTAGAGGAGCCAGGCCGCGAGCCAGCCGATGTGTTTCTTCCACCAGCCCTCGCCCCACCCGGTCATGGAGGAGACGGCGGCCAGCGGCAGGGTGCCGACGAGCATGATCAGTACGCCGATGCGGATGTACATCAGGCAGATCTGCACGAAGCTCGACAGCATCACCAGCAGACCGAAGATGAGCACGAGCCCCGGTGAGTCCAGGACCATGACGCCGAGGATCTTGTCCGCCGTCTCGCCGAGGTTCGCCTTCTGATAGACCTCCTGCGCGTACGCGTCCGACGCGTCGCTGAGCAGTTTGACGCCGGTCGTCGCCACCCCTGCGACGAGGATGACCTTCCACATCCCGTTGAAGGCCTGCCGCATGGTCTGGCCCTTGCGGTCGATGGCCATCCGTATCGCCGCGACCAGCAGGGAGGCCACGGCGACATACGCCACCAGCCAGCTGGTCTCGCCCTGGATGTCCGCGACGGGATTGGTCGGATCGCCCGGACTGACGCTCATCCATACGCCGTTGAGTGCCTTGAGGACCTGCGACGCGGCCTCGCCGATCGCCTTGGCGAAGGTTTCGACGGCGCCGGCGGCCAGCGCCTCACCGGTGCCTCCGACGATCCAGTTGAAGCCGGCGCCTATGCAGTCGTAGGCCTTCCAGGTGCAGGCCATCTCACGCCTCCCAGGTGACGAAGCCCTTGGTGCCCGAGACCTGGGCCATCCCCGCGTAGACCGTGCCGTCCGTGTCGGGCGCGAGCTTCCAGTCGCCGTCCTGCCAGCGCACGCTCACCGAGACGGTGCCGTAACCGGCGCTGGGGCCGCGGAGCAGGAGCATGACGGTTGCCTCTTCCTTGTCGTACGCGAGGACGGAGAAGCCGGCGTAGCCTCCCGCGTCGGCCTTGCCCGAGGTGGGCTTGTCGTCTTCCTGGGAGCGGCTGGCGATCAGGGCGTCCCGGCCCGCACCGGGCACGACCTGGCGGTCGACGACCGTGCGCCAGCCCGGATAGCTGAGGTGGTCGGTGATGGAGTGGGCGGCGAGCACCGCACCCATCGGCGTGTGCGCGTAGCAGGACCACACGGGGCCGTCGTACTTGAGCGGACCGATGGTCTTGGACACGGGCACCAGACCGGTGCCGTCCGCCTTCCAGTGGAAGTCCGAGGGAACCTTGGCCGGCTTGGCCTGGTCCTTGTCGTCGGTGCGGCAGCCGGCGGGCCGGGTGTCCGACCCGCTGCCGCTGCCGTTGCTGCCGCCGTTGTCGTCGCCCTTCGTGGCGGTCGCCGTCGGGGTGGGGTCCGCCGCGGCGCCCGCCGGCTTGTCGTCGTGGGTCACCATCGTGAAGACGGCGAGGACGAGCAGCACCAGCAGGAACCCGGCCGAGAGGATCCAGCCTCGCTGCTGCCAGAACGGCTGCTCCCACTCCCCGCTGCCCCCGCGGGACCGGCCGGAGTTCAGCATGCTTGTGCTCCCTTCGAATCAGTGGACGCGTACGGGGCGTGGGTCAGGCGAAGACGAAGGTGACGACGGGGCCCGCGGTGGCGACCAGGACACAGCCGCCGAGGACCATGCCGAGGCGGCCCATGTGCTCCGAGCCCTCGCCGCGGCGCATGGAGATCGCCATCATGGCGCCGGTGATCAGGACGCCCGCGACGCCGGCCGCGGTGCCGGCCCAGGCGAGGATGCCGAGGACGGTGTCGACCTTGCCGGTCAGCGCCTCGGGCGCGTCCTTCGTGGGGTTGGGGACCGTTCCGTCCGCCAGGTAGAGGTGCTGGTGGGCCTTGGCTGCTATCGCCTTGAACATGGCTACTCCCCGATGTGGTCGGCTGCCGGCCGACGTCGTGCGTGCTGTGAGCGGTCGTTGCGAAGGACGCCTAGTGAGAGGCGATTGCCGGTGGAGGGCGGATGTGACGCCCGGGTTCCCGGCTGCACAGTGAGCTTGGCGACTCCTGTGAGGTTGAGCCAAGCGATGTAGTGATCCAGCACCGGTCGGTGACGTGTCCGTGACAGACGGGAAGGTCTCGTCACGTCAGGGGGTGTCAGAGCCGGGGCATGACAACGGATCAGGTCCTGCTTCCGGGCCGGAGGCTGACGTGGGATCAGGTCCTGGGCGGGACGGGACGCGGGATCAGGTCGTGGGCGGGACGCGGGATCAGGTCCCGGGTGGGACGCGGGGTCAGAGCCAGGGCATGACGGTGGACACGATCGGTCCGGCCGTCGCGCCGATCACACAGGCGCCCATCACCATCAGGAACTGGCTCAGATGCTCCTCGGCGTCACCGGTCCGCACGGCGATCGCCATCCGAGTGCCCACGATCAGCAGACCGGCGACCCCCGCCGCCGTGACCATCCAGGCGATCCAGTTCAGCACCGTGTTCAACGGGCCGGTCACCTTGGCGCCGGGGGCGGCGAGCGTTGTGCTGAGAGGTGTGTCCAGTACGGCGTTTGCCATGTGCAGCATGCTCATCGGTTGCCCCTCCTTGTGGGCAGGGGGGCCGGGCTCCCGGTCAGTCGGGCCAACTGGGCGCACTCGCGCGGCGGTTCGGCGGCGAGGTCGCCGGTGCGCCACGCGGGCACCCACGGCACTCGGTAGACGTCGATCACCGAGGCGATCACCTTGATGCGCTGGGCGAGTGGGCGGGGCAGCCGCCCGGGCGCGTCCGCGACCAGCACGATGGCGTCGAGGTCGAGTCCCGGAGGCGCGTCGCCGCGCCGGAAGATGTCCAGGGTGTGTGACACGGCCTCCAGTCCCGCGGCGTGCGTCCGTCCGACGAGGAGGACCGATCCGGGCTCGCCCTGGTCGGGCCGGGGCCAGTTGCGGCCGGCGTCATGGCCCCCGAAGACGGCGGCGAGCGTCGAGGCGCCGGCTCCGCCGTGCGTGGCGACCCACGCGAACTGCCGTGCCGTCACCATCAGTTGGCCGGGGTCGTCCGGCTGTGGCTCCGGCTCGTCGCCGATCACCGGCCCGCGTATCCATATCTCGGGCCCGGCGTCGTGCCCGACCCCGTGCCCCGCCTCGGGTCCCATCTCCTGCCCCCGCGCGCTCTGTTGCGCGAATCCCTGCGCACCGCGCGCTCCTCGTGTCGCCTGCATGGCCACTTCCCTTCGTCGTCGGCTCACCGATCTTCACGGCGCACGGACGGATTCGGTAACGGGGCGTGAGTTCCTGGGACGAGCCTGTGACGCCGCAGTGACGCAGGAAGCGGGTGTGAGCCGAGAGACTCAACGAGGAACATACGAACGGATCTTGAGGCTGAGGGGAGCCGATGTCCAACGGGGGCGGAAGCATGGGCTGGGTGGTCGGCGGCTGCGTGGCCGCTGTGCTCATGCCGGTGATCATGATGGTCGCGGTGAGCGGCGGATCGCAGGGCGCCGCGGCCGACGGCCAGGGAAACGGCGTCGGCGGCGGCCTCAAGGAGGGCGAGGTGCCGGCGCAGTACGTGCCCTGGGTCCTGAAGGCGGGCGGGATCTGCGACGTCATCAAGCCGGCCGTCATCGCCGCGCAGATCGAGGCGGAGTCGGGCTGGAACCCCAACGCCCAATCGCCGGTCGGCGCCGAGGGGTTGTCGCAGTTCATGCCCGGTACCTGGACGACCTGGGGCCGGGACGACGACGGCAACGGCCGAATATCCCCGTACGACCCAGGGGACGCGATCATGGCCCAGGGCCGTTACGACTGCGCCCTCGCCAAGCAGGTCCAGGGCTACAAGGACCGCGGCCAGGCGTCGGGCGAGACCCTCGACCTGGCGCTCGCGGCGTACAACGCGGGCCCGGGCGCGGTGCAGCAGTACCACGGCATGCCGCCGTACCAGGAGACCCAGGCCTACGTCGCCCGGATCAAGTCGCTGATATCCAAGTACGAGTCGGTCGACGACGCGCCGGGCAACATCCCGGCCGGGCAGCAAATGGCGATGCCGATCGCCGGCAACCCGCCCGTCACCTCGCCGTACGGCATGCGCATGCACCCGATCCTGCACGTCTACAAGCTGCACACCGGCATCGACTTCGGCGCCGCGGCCGGTACGCCGTTCAAGGCGGCCCGGGACGGCACGGTCACCTCGGCCGGCTGGTCCAACGGCTACGGCAACCGTGTGGTCATCTCCCACGGAACCATCAATGGCGACCAGATCTCGACGACGTACAACCACATGTCCGCCATCAACGTCAGTGTCGGTCAGAAGGTGAAGGTCGGGCAGCAGGTCGGCGCGGTGGGCTCCACCGGCTACTCGACCGGACCGCACGCGCACTTCGAGGTCATGCAGAACGGCAAGTACGTGGATCCGGCACCCTGGCTGGGGCTGAAGTGAGGAGGGAGGCGAGGATGCGTACGAGGACGATCATCGCCGTGGTCGTGTCCGTCACGGGGCTGCTGGCGTTGACGGGCTGTGGTCTGCGGGACCAGGGTGAGTCCGTGGGCGCCGCCGGTTCGTCGCCCTCCGCGGTGCCGTCGGTCGCGCCCAAGGCACCGCTCCCCTCGGGGAAGCCGCTGGGCGCGGACGCACAGGTGCCGAGCCCGTCGGGTGTCGACGGGACGGATGCGACGGAGGTGTCGGAGGCGTGGGCGGAAGTGGCGTACGGCTACGACACGAAGTACGACTCTGGTCCGCACGACGCCGTGCTGCGCTCGGCGCGCTGGTTCACGGCGAAGAAGGCCGCCGCCGAGCGGTCGTACCGGCCCGCGAGCGGGGCGGGCGACGACTGGAACACCTGGGCCGGCCACAAGGCGTGGACCACGGTGGACGTGACCTCGGACGACGACGGCGACGGCCCCACCGACACGGCCGTCCTGGCCTACCGCGCCCTCTTCGTCGAGGGCTCGGCCCACGGCCGCGACGGCTGGACGGGCACGGGTCCGCGCGCCAACGTCTTCCTCAAGCTGACGCGAACGGGCCGCGGCGAGCCGTGGCACGTGGCGGAGGTGACGGCGGTGGAGGCCGCGGTCCCGCCGTCCCCGTCTTCCTCTCCTTCCTCTCCGTCCACCCCTTCCTCCCCTGATCACCCCGAGTGAGGGAACCGATGTCTCGACTCAGCCGCGAACAGAAGCGGGAACTCAAGCGGCAGCGCTCGGCCGGTGCCGTGCCCAGGGGGCAACAGGCCGCCGGGGTGACACCCATCGAGGTGCATGTGCCGGCGCCCACAGCCGGGACGGCGGGGGGTGCCACGGTCGGCGGGATGCCGGTCGTGGCCGCCCCCGGTGAGACGGTCCAGGCCGCCGTCCTGAACTACCTCCACCGCCTCGCCCTCGCCACCGGCCACCCCGTCCTCGCCACCATCCACGACGAATGCATCGGCTTCGTCGTACCGCTCCAGGTGTACGTCGACGGCTCCAGCCGGTATGCCGGGGAGCCGGTGCGAGTGGGCGCGGGGGCGGGGACGGGCACTTCGGCCGTGGGGAGTACGGGGGAGGCGCAGCCACAGCCACAGCCGCGACGCCAGGTCCAGCAGCCGCAGCCGCAGCCGCCGGCGCCGCCGTCCGCACCGGTTCCGCCGGCTCCCGTATCCGCTGCGCGGGCACAGGAGGAGCCGGCGACCGGAGCGCCCGCGGCACCCGAAACTCCGCCGGTTCCGCGTCGGGACAAGGCGACGTACGTGCTGCGAGCGGTACCGGAGCCGACACCGGAGCCGGCGGTCGCGCCCGCACCTGCGCCTGTCGCGAGGCCGGAGCCCGCGCCCGCACCTACGCCCACGCCGGAGCCCGAGCCGGTGCAGACGCCGATGCCGATGCCGGCGAGGCCCGCGGCGTCCGCCGTTCCGGCACCCGAACCCGTACGTTCCCCCGGGCCCAGCACGCCCACGCCCACCCCCACTCCGTCCCCGACTCCATCCCCCACTCCGCCTTCCACCCCCACCCCGTCGACCTTCGTCCTCCGGGCGGTGCCGGAGCCCAAGCCGCTGCCCGGGGCCGCGGCGACGCATGTGCTGCGGGCGGTACCGGAGTCGGCGGCCGGGGTCGTGGCGGCGCCGACGGGGGAGTTCGGGCCGGCTCCGGTGGCCGAGCCCGCTCCCGTGCGGAAGTCGGTCTCCGCGATGGAGGCCATGTCCTTGATGGAGCCCGAGCCGGAGCCGAAGCCCGCTCCGGTGCGGGGCTTCGACGCCGTCGCCGAGGCGGTGCTGGCGCCGAGTACGGCTCCGGAGGGAGAGGGCGAGGGCGCGGCTGCGTTCCTCGTGGAGCCCGTGGCGCGGATCAACGAGGCCGTGAAGATGGGCCGGATCGAAGCGGCCGCGGGGATGGCGGAGCGAGCCGTCGCGGAGGCGGCGCAGTCGCTGGGCGAGGAGCACCAGGAGGTGCTGAAGCTGCGCGAACTGACCGCGTACATCGCCTACTTGGCCGGTGACGCGCTCAGGTCGTTCCACCTGTCGCTCGACCTCGCCAGGGTCCGCCGTCGCCACCGTGACCCGCGCGCCGCGTACGGCAACGTACAGAGCGCGGCCGCGGCCTGGCGCGCCGTCCGCGACCCCTTGCAGGGGCTGCACCTCGGACGCGACCTGATCGGCGTGTGGACCGAGCTCACGGCCGACGGAGGCCCCGCCGCCGACGACATCGAGCAGCTCGAATCGGCCCGCACCCGCATGGGCCGCCTCGCCGAACGCGCCCGCGTCCTGGCGGACAACCCCTACACCCAGAGCCCGCGCGCCCATGGCCAGTGACGACCGCGACCGGGCCGCCGCCGCGCGCCGCCGCTCACCGCGAGCAGGTGCGCCGCGCCCGCGCACCGAGGTGTACGTCAACGAGCTGACCGGCACGATGAGCTGGCGCACGGTCCGGCCCGGCGGAACCGACCGCGACGGCCGCCCGCGCACTCGCGTCACCGCCCAGGGTGCCGCTCCCCTCCCCACACACCCGGCCGCCGTACGGTCCGCGGTGAACGTCCACGTCGAGGCGCTCACCCCGGACCAGTTGCAGCATCACCTGGCCCGTGTCGGCGCCCTGCGCTCCCACGTCGCGGCCGATGTCGCCGCCGGCGCGCGCATGCCGACGTCCGTGGCGGCCCGCCTGCGCTCGGGCTCCACGCCGGCGGCCGCACACGCCCTCACCGCGGAACACTCCTCCGCGGCAAGGGAGTTGCCCCGTAGACCCCCTTCGCCGCCGGCACCGGCCGCGTCCAGAGGCCCAACCCGCTGAACAGGCCGCACGTTTCTCGCCCCCGCCGCCCCTACCCGTCCCATCCCTGGGGGCTCCGCCCCCAGACCCCCAAAAGATTGCGCAGTTCCCCGCGCCCCTAAAAAGGGGCGCGGGGAACTGCGCAATCTTTTAGGCCAGCCCCCACCCACCGCAGCCAAAGAACCGGCCCACGGGGTCTGGGGCGGAGCCCCAGAAGGATGGGACGGGTAGGGGCGGCGGGGGCGAAAACCCTACGCGGGCTCCCGCGCCGGGCTCACCGTGTCGCCGGCGCCGGAGGCTGAGGCGGAGGCGTTGGTCGAGGCGCGCAGCGCACGAGCCCCCCGCCGCGCGGCACGCAACGCGTCAAACGTGAGCAGCGACAACGCGACCCAGACCAGCGCGAACCCGGCCCAGCGCTCGGGCGGCATGGCCTCGTGGAAGTAGAGGATGCCGAGGAGGAACTGGAAGACGGGGGCCAGGTATTGGAGGAGCCCCAGCGTGGACAACGGCACCCTGATCGCCGCCGCACCGAAGCAGACCAGCGGAAGCGCGGTCACCACCCCCGTCGCCGCGAGCAGCGCCGCATGCCCCACCCCCTCCGTAGCGAAGGTCGCCTCCCCCTTCGCCCCCAGCCACAGCAGATAGGCCAGCGCGGGCAGGAACTGAATCGCCGTCTCGGCGGCGAGCGACTCGATACCGCCGAGGTTGACCTTCTTCTTCACCAGCCCGTAGGTGCCGAAGGAGAAGGCGAGGCAGAGAGAGATCCACGGCGGACGGCCGTATCCGATCGTCAGAACACCGACCGCGGCGAAACAGACACCGACCGCCGCCCACTGCACCGGCCGCAGCCGTTCCTTCAGAAGCAGCACACCCAGCGCGATGGTGACGAGCGGATTGATGAAGTAGCCGAGGGACGCCTCGACCACGTGTCCGCTGTTCACGGACCAGATGTAGACGCCCCAGTTGACGGTGATGACCGTCGCCGCGATCGCCACGAGGCCGAGTTTGCGCGGCTGACGCAGCAGCTCGCCCGCCCAGGCCCAGCGCCGCATCACCAGCAGCACGGCGCCGACGACGACGAGGGACCACACCATCCGGTGGGCGAGGATCTCGACCGCGCCGGAGGGTTTCATCAGGGGCCAGAAGAGAGGGACGAGTCCCCACATGCCGTATGCGGCGAAGCCGTTCAGCAGACCTATGTGCTGCTCGCCCTTCGGCTTTCCGGCCACCGGCGCCTCCTTCTCGTCACACGGCCGCTCCCGTGGTGCGGAGCGGCACGGAAGAAGGTAGCGCCGAGCACCCCTGCCTGTCATGCCCGTATCGCCATACGGTCATGACAGGCAGGGGTGGGGAAGGCGGCGCCCAGGGCCCGAGGGGGAGTCAGCCCTTCAGTGCCGCCGCGATCGACTCGGTGATCGGCGTGGTCGGACGGCCGGACAGCCGGGACAGGTCACCGGGGGTGCCGGCCAGCTCGCCGTTCTCGATGGACACGTCCACGCCCGCGAGAATCGCGGCGAGCGGCCCGGGCAGCCCGGCGCCGGTCAGGATGCCGGTGTAGACCTCGACGGGGACGGCGTTGTAGGCGATCTCCTTGCCGGAGTACTCGGCCACCGCGGCGGCGTACTCGGCGAAGCTCCACGCGGTGTCGCCGCTCAGCTCGTACGTCGTGTTCTCGTGGCCCTCGCCGGTGAGTACGGCGACGGCGGCGGCCGCGTAGTCGGCGCGCGAGGCGGAGGCGACCTTGCCGTCACCGGCGGCCTGGGTGACGGCGCCGTACTCGAGGACGGGGGCGAGGTTCTCGGTGTAGTTCTCGTTGTACCAGCCGTTGCGGAGCAGGGCGTAGGGCACACCGGACGCGACGATCGCCTGCTCGGTGCCCCGGTGGTCGTCGGCGAGGGCGGCCGTCAGGCTGCCCGGGGCGCTGGTGTACGCGAAGAGCGCGACCCCGGCGGCCTTGGCGGCGTCGAGGACGACCTGGTGCTGGCCGACGCGGCCCTTGTCGAACTCGTTGCCGGAGATCAGCAGCACCTTGTCGCCGGCGGCGAAGAGGCCGTCGAACGTCTCGGGGGTGTTGTAGTCGGCGACCGCGAGCTTCACACCGCGGGCCGCGAAGTCGGCGGCCTTCTCCTTGGCGCGGACGACGGCGGTGATCTGGTCGGCCGGGACCTTCTCCAGCAGCTGCTCGACGACGTGATGGCCGAGGTGTCCGGTGGCTCCGGTGACGACGATGCTCATGAGTGAACTCCTTGTGGGGTGGTCTGCCACTAACCATAGGAGGTGCGCTAACTCTACGAAAGTACCCACTTTGAAGTAAGGTACTGGCATGACCGTAAGTACGGCAGCGGCAGCCGACACCTCAGCCGCGAGCGAGTCGGGCGAGTCAGGCGAGTCGAGCAAGTACGACACCGGCGAGGCCATGTGCCCATACCGCCTGGTCCTGGAGCACGTGACCAGCCGCTGGGGTGTCCTCGTCCTGATCGAGCTCCTGGACCGCTCCTACCGCTTCAGCGAGCTGCGCCGCGCCATCGGCCGCGTCAGCGAGAAGATGCTCACCCAGACCCTCCAGACCCTGGAGCGCGACGGTCTCGTCCATCGTGACGCCAAGCCCGTGATCCCGCCACGCGTCGACTACTCCCTCACCGACCTGGGCCGCGAGGCTGCCGAACAGGTCCGCGGGCTGGCCCTGTGGACCAGTGAGCGCATGACCGACGTGGAGAAGGCCCGCCGGACATACGACGAGGCCCGGGCAGTCAGGGCCCGGGCCTCGTAAACCGTCGACGGACTCGACGGACTCGACGGACTCGACGGACTCGACGGACTCGGCGGACTCAGCCGACGACCGTCCAGGAGTCGCCGCCGGCGAGCAGCGCGGCCAGGTCGCCCTTGCCGTTCTGCTCGATGGCCGTGTCCAGCTGGTCGGTCATCTGTGTGTCGTAGACCGGCCGGTCCACGGAGCGGAACACGCCGATCGGTGTGTGATGCAGGGTGTCGGGGTCGGCGAGCCTGCTGAGCGCGAAGGCGGTGGTCGGGGACGCGGAGTGGGCGTCGTGGACCAGGATCTGGGACTCGTTGTCCGGCGTGACGGTGACGACCTTCAGATCGCCGGTGCGCTGATCCCGTACGACACCGCGCGCGCCGTCCGGCCCGAAGCGGATCGGCTGTCCGTGGTGGAGGCGGATGACGGCTTCCTCGGCCTGCTGCTTGTCCTTCAGTGCGTCGAAGGCGCCGTCGTTGAAGATGTTGCAGTTCTGGTAGATCTCCACCAGTGCCGTGCCGGGGTGGGCGGCGGCTTCGCGCAGTACGCCGGTGAGGTGCTGCCGGTCGGAGTCGATCGTCCGGGCGACGAAGGACGCCTCCGCGCCGATCGCCAGGGACACCGGGTTGAAGGGCGCGTCCAGCGAACCCATCGGCGTCGACTTGGTGATCTTGCCGACCTCGGAGGTGGGGGAGTACTGGCCCTTGGTGAGGCCGTAGATCCGGTTGTTGAAGAGCAGGATCTTCAGATTGACGTTGCGGCGCAGGGCGTGAATGAGGTGGTTGCCGCCGATCGACAGCGCGTCGCCGTCACCCGTGACGACCCACACGCTCAAGTCCCGGCGGCTGGAGGCCAGTCCGGTCGCGATCGCGGGTGCGCGGCCGTGGATGGAGTGCATGCCGTAGGTGTTCATGTAGTACGGGAAGCGCGACGAGCAGCCGATGCCCGAGACAAAGACGATGTTCTCCTTGGCCAGGCCCAGCTCGGGCATGAAGCCCTGGACCGCCGCGAGGATCGCGTAGTCACCGCAGCCGGGGCACCAGCGCACTTCCTGATCGGACTTGAAGTCCTTCATGGACTGCCTGGCCTCGGCCTTGGGAACGAGAGAGAGCGCCTCGATCGTGCCCGTGCCTTCCGTGGACGTCTCAGCCATCGATGGCCTCCTTGAGAGCCGTGGCGAGTTGTTCGGCCTTGAACGGCATGCCGTTGACCTGGTTGTACGAGTGCGCGTCCACCAGGTACTTCGCCCGGATGAGGGTGGCGAGCTGGCCGAGGTTCATCTCGGGGATCACCACCTTGTCGTAACGCCTCAGCACGGTGCCCAGATTCCGCGGGAAGGGGTTGAGGTGGCGCAGATGGGCCTGCGCGATGTTCTCCCCGGCGGTGCGCAGGCGGCGTACGGCGGCGGTGATGGGTCCGTAGGTGGAGCCCCAGCCCAGGACGAGGGTGGTGGCCTCGTCGGAGGGGTCGTCGACCTCGATGTCGGGGACGTCGATGCCGTCGATCTTGGCCTGGCGGGTGCGGACCATGAAGTCGTGGTTGGCGGGGTCGTAGGAGATGTTGCCGGAGCCGTCCTGCTTCTCGATGCCGCCGATGCGGTGTTCCAGGCCGGGTGTGCCGGGGATGGCCCAGGGGCGGGCGAGGGTCTGCGGGTCGCGCTTGTAGGGCCAGAACACCTCGGTGCCGTCGTCCAGGGTGTGGTTGGGTCCCTGGGCGAACTGCACGCGCAGGTCCGGGAGTTCGTCGGTGTCGGGGATACGCCACGGCTCGCTGCCGTTGGCCAGGTAGCCGTCCGAGAGCAGCAGGACGGGCGTGCGGTACGTCAGCGCGATCCGGGCGGCCTCGATGGCGGCGTCGAAGCAGTCGGCCGGGGTGCGAGGAGCCACGATGGGCACCGGCGCTTCGCCATTGCGCCCGAACATCGCTTGCAGCAGGTCCGCCTGCTCGGTCTTGGTCGGCAGACCGGTCGAGGGGCCGCCGCGCTGGATGTCGATGACGAGCAGCGGCAGTTCGAGCGAGACGGCGAGCCCGACGGTCTCCGACTTCAGCGCCACGCCGGGGCCGGAGGTGGTGGTGACGCCGAGCGAGCCGCCGAACGCCGCGCCCAGGGCGGCGCCGATGCCCGCGATCTCGTCCTCGGCCTGGAAGGTGCGTACGCCGAAGTTCTTGTGCTTGCTGAGCTCGTGCAGGATGTCGGAGGCCGGCGTGATCGGGTACGAGCCCAGGTAGAGCGGCAGATCCGCCTGCCGGGAGGCCGCGATCAGACCGTACGACAGCGCCAGATTCCCGGAGATGTTGCGGTAGGTGCCGGTCGGGAAGGTGTGGGCGGCCGGAGCGACCTCGTAGGAGACGGCGAAGTCCTCGGTGGTCTCACCGAAGTTCCAGCCCGCCCGGAACGCGGCGATGTTCGCGGCCGCGATGTCGGGCTTCCTGGCGAACTTGGTCTCAAGGAACTTCTCGGTGCCCTCGGTGGGCCGGTGGTACATCCACGACAGCAGACCCAGCGCGAACATGTTCTTGCTGCGCTCGGCCTCCTTGCGGGAGAGCGAGAACTCCTTCAGCGCCTCGACCGTCATCGTCGTGAGGGGGACGGGATGGACGCTGTAGCCGTCGAGCGATCCGTCCTCCAGCGGACTGGCGGCGTAACCGACCTTCGACATCGCCCGTTTGGTGAACTCGTCCGTGTTGACGATGATCTCCGCGCCGCGCGGCACATCCGCGATGTTCGCCTTCAAGGCGGCCGGGTTCATCGCGACCAGGACGTTCGGCGCGTCACCGGGCGTGAGGATGTCGTGGTCCGCGAAATGCAGCTGGAACGACGAAACGCCCGGCAGGGTGCCTGCGGGCGCTCGGATCTCGGCGGGGAAGTTGGGAAGGGTCGAGAGGTCGTTTCCGAAGGAAGCCGTCTCGGAGGTGAAACGATCACCGGTGAGCTGCATACCGTCACCCGAGTCACCCGCGAACCGGATGATCACCCGGTCGAGCCGGCGGACGTCTTTCGCCCCCGCCGGTTTGCGCTGTTCTCCTACGACGGTTCCATCGGCGTGCTCCGCTGGGCTACTGACCTGGCTCGTCACTGAACTGGACCTCCCTCGAGGCGGCTGTCTGGGAGCGGCCTTCCCGCAGGCCCTTCCCTTTTCAACCCTACGTCGGTAAGGGTCGCCTTCCTGCGGCCATTCGCATGATGGACACCATTTTGAGACGGCCGGACGCCCTGATTTGTCATGATTTACCCGCCCCGGTCCTTCCTTGGAAGACGCTCCCCGCTCATCCTTTGGTTCTAGGTGGGCCCTGGATGGGTTTAGCTGGTTCCAGGCTCCTCGTGACACATCGAGTCGCACTCAACAACTGACACAGTGTCAGGTGGTCATGAGTTCAGGTAGGTGAGTACCGCCAGAACACGCCGGTGATCCCCGTCACTCGGAGACAGGCCCAGCTTCAGGAAGATGTTGCTGACGTGCTTCTCGACCGCGCCGTCGCTGACCACGAGCTGCCGTGCGACGGCCGAGTTCGTCCGCCCCTCGGCCATCAGTCCCAGGACCTCCCTCTCCCGCGGGGTGAGTCCCGCGAGCACGTCCTGCTTGCGGCTGCGGCCGAGCAGCTGCGCCACGACCTCCGGGTCGAGCGCGGTACCCCCCTGGGCCACCCGCACCACCGCGTCCACGAACTCCCGCACCTCGGCCACCCGGTCCTTGAGCAGATAGCCGACGCCGCGGCTCGAACCGGCCAGCAGTTCGGTGGCGTACTGCTCCTCCACGTACTGTGACAGCACGAGCACACCGAGTCCGGGATGCGCCTTGCGCAGCTGCACCGCCGCCCTGACCCCCTCGTCGGTGTGCGTCGGCGGCATCCGCACATCGGCGACGACGACGTCCGGCAGCGCGTCCTGAGCCGCGAACTCGGTAATGGTCTTGATCAGCGCGTCGCCGTCGCCGACACCGGCCACGACGTCATGCCCACGGTCGGTCAGCAACCGGGTCAGGCCCTCCCTGAGCAGCACTGAATCCTCGGCGATGACCACCCGCACCCTGTCCTCCACGATTCTCGGCCCCCCAGAGCCCGTCCCCGGACCGCACCGAGACTTCCCGGCCGGGCCCGGGTCCACTCCCGGCCAGTGCCGGGTTCGTCCCCGCTAGTACGTCAAGCCCCCAGCATTCCAGCATTCGCACCGGCCTGTGCCTGGGCAGCGGGAATGGGCGGACACAACTCCCGGTTTCGGCCGCCATACGACCGATAACGATCACCGGCGGTGCTGAGGATGTCGTAGAGCGGGGAGGAGGGCCTTCTTTCGCCCCCGCCGCCCCTACCCGTCCCATCCTTCCGGGGCTCCGCCCCA
The DNA here is from genome assembly GCF_036347135.1 of Streptomyces sp. NBC_00775. Taxonomy (NCBI): domain Bacteria; kingdom Bacillati; phylum Actinomycetota; class Actinomycetes; order Kitasatosporales; family Streptomycetaceae; genus Streptomyces; species Streptomyces sp. NBC_00775. The sequence goes on along the minus strand of NZ_CP108938.1, from coordinate 4,336,328 downwards.
GACCCCGTGGGCCGGTTCGTCGGCTGCGGGCCGGTGGGGGTTGCTCGCGCAGTTCCCCGCGCCCCTTCGGCGGGGCTTCGCCCCGATCCCCCGCCCGCCCCGGTTTCTTTGGCTGCGGGTGGTTGGGGGCCGTTCGCGCAGTTCCCCGCGCCCCTAAAAGGGGCGCGGGGAACTGCGCAATCTTTATAGCGGGGGTCTGGGGGCGCAGCCCCCAGGAACGGATGGGACGGGTAGGGGCGGCGGGGGCGAAAACCCTCCCACCCCAGCCCGCCGCACCGACTCACCCCCGCCAGGGCAGCTCCGCGGTAACCCGAGTAGGCCCACCCACCGGCGAATCCACCACCAGAATCCCGTCCACCGCATCCAGCCGCTCCGCCAGCCCAGCCAGCCCCGACCCCCCGGAGACATCGGCCCCACCCGCACCGTCGTCGCAGACCTGGATCATCAGCCGGTCCTCGACCCGCCACACATCCACGCTCGCGCTGCCCGCCCGCGCGTGCTTGCTGATGTTCTGCAACAGCTCGGACACCGTGAAATACGCGATCCCCTCGATCGCGGGCGCCGGCCGCGACGGCAGATCCACCTCGACCCGCACCGGCACCGTGCACCGCGAGGCCACCGCCGACAGCGCGGCGTCCAGACCCCGGTCGGTGAGCACCGCCGGATGGATCCCACGGGCCAGATCCCGCAGCTCCTGCAAGGCTGTCTTCACCTCACCGTGCGCCTCGTCGACCATCCGTGCCGCGGCCTGCGGATCCTCGGTCAGCTTCTCCTTCGCCAGCCCCAGGTCCATCGCCAGCGCGACCAGGCGGGCCTGCGCCCCGTCGTGCAGATCGCGTTCGATGCGCCGCAGGTCAGCCGCGGCGTGGTCGACCACGACCCCCCGGTCGGACTCCAGCTCCACCACCCGCGTCGCCAGCCGTGACGGGCCGAGCAGTCCGTGCACCATCAGCCGGTCCACGGTCGTCAACCCCCGCACGATCCACGGTGTGGCCATCGTGAAGAGCAGCCCCACCAGCGCGGTCACCGTGATCTCGAACGGGTTGTCGAGGTAGATGGAGTGCGTGCCGTCGCCGTACAACTGAAGCCCGCCCTGCCCGCCGTACATCGGGAAGAGCCAGAACCACAGCGGATACGTCAGCAGCGCCCACCCGTACGCCCAGAAGTTCAGCGCCACCACGAAGGAGAACACCGACCACGGGAACTGGAGCACCGCGTACAGCAGATGCCGCCAGGACGCACCGCTCTTGAGGACCGCGCCCATCCACGCCATCGCCCCGTGCTTCTTCACACGCAGCGGCTCCGGCTCGGACACCTCGATGCCGAGCAGCCCGCGCGCCCGCGCCCGTTCCAGCGCGCCGAAGCCACGGCAGCCGGCGAGGGCGGCGGCGAGTACCGGTATCCCCAGGAAGGTGATCAGCAGGCCGGCGCCGAGCGAGACCATCGTGACGGCGAACGTGAACATGATGATCCCAAGCGGCAGGCTCAGCATCACATAGCCGAACTCACGCCAGCTGCGGGCCTCGATCGGCGCCCGCAGCGGGGCCGGGAGACGGTGCCGCCGCTCATCGGCGCCCGCCCCGCGGAATCCGGGCCCGTTCCGGTGCCCGTATCCCTGTCCGTACTCCGTGGCCATCGGTCCCATCCGTTCTACTCGTCCTGCTCGCCGACTCGTACCTCCACCCTGCTGTCCAGGGCGCCCATCGGCCATGGAGCGGGTCGGCGTCTTGGAGCGGGGGTTTTCCCTACCTCGGGACCTACGGCGCCGGCAGGGTCGTATGGACCGTCTCCGACTCTGTCTCCGTCCCCGTCCCCGTCCCCGTCCCCGTCTTCGTCACCGTGCGGGCGGGCTCGGCTCGTTCTGCCGGTCCCGCCACGGCAGCTCCGCCGTGATGACGGTCGGACCGCCGGCCGGCGACTCGATGACGAAGAGCCCGTCGACCGCACCGAGCCGGTCCGCGAGCCCCGCCATCCCCGTACCGCCGTCGAGGCCGGCCCCGCCGCGCCCGTCGTCCCACACCTGTATGAGCAGCCGCTGGTCCGCCCGCCACACATCGACGGATGCGGACCGCGCCCCGCTGTGCTTGCTCACGTTCTGCAGCAGCTCGGAGACGGTGAAGTAGGCGATGCCCTCGATGGCCGCGGCCGGTCTCGTCTCCAGCGCGGCCGACACCTTCACCGGCACGGTGCAGCGCGAGGCGACCGACGACAGCGCCGCGTTCAGACCCCGGTCGGTGAGCACCGCCGGGTGGATGCCGCGGGCCAGATCGCGCAGCTCCTGCAACGCGAGCTTCACCTCGCCGTGCGCCTCGTCGACCATCGCCGCCGCCGCGTCGGGGTCCTCCAGAAGCTTCTCCTTGGCCAGGCCGAGCCCCATCGCGAGGTTGACCAGGCGGGCCTGCGCCCCGTCGTGCAGATCGCGTTCGATGCGCCGCAGGTCAGCCGCGGCGTGGTCGACCACGACCCCCCGGTCGGACTCCAGTTCGGCGATCCGCCGCTCCAGCTCGTCGGAGGGCGACAGCAGCCCGCGCACCATGGCGCGGTCCACGTTCGTCAGCCCCCGCGCGAGGAACGGCAGCACCGGCCACAGCAGGAACAGCGACACGGACATGACCGTGAAAGTGACGATGCCCCACGGCAGCCGGATGAAGTCGTACAGCACCGTCCGCCAGGCCACCGGGTCCTTCAGGCTCGACCACAGCCAGCCGAAGAAGCCGGTCCCGCTCACCGGCATCGGGCTCGGCTCGTCGATCCGCACACCCAGCAGCGCCCGCGCCCGCGCCCGCTCGGCCTTGCCCAGCAGACGCGCGCCCACCAGCCCGCCCGCGAGCAGCGGCAGCCCGACGACCGTCACCGCGAGCCCCGCACCCGTGAACACCAGCGTCACGACGTACACGAAGCCGAAGATGGAGACCGGCAGATTGGCCAGCAGATGAGCGATCTCCTTCCACGTCTGCCCGTCGAGGGCGAAGCGCGCGGGAGGCAGCCGGTCGCCGTCGGACGTCTCGTCCGACGGACCGGTGAGCGTGATGCGTTCGGTCATAATCGCTAGCCTGCCCGGCGGCGAGCCGCCGCGCCATGAGGTGGACCGCCACGATCCACTGGGGAAAACCCCACCCTCGCGAGGTACAGACACGAGCTACAGACACGAGCTGCAGAGAGGTACACAGGAGAACCCTGAGGACCGCTGCGAGGTGAAGAAGGGAACCCTGCGGCGCGTGAGCAGGACGGGTTCGAGGCGCATTCCCGTTGATCGAGGCGTGACAGGCTGCTTACGGTCTCTTTAGCAGGCCCTAGACTCCCGTCCGTACAGATCGTCGAACACGGCGCATCACAGAGTGCGCGACGGCGTACTCCGGGGCGCACAACGAGGTCAGGGAGCGAGGGGCTGACGTGCCGGAACCGACCGTTGTCACGGCAACCGGGACCGTCGTCGCGGCGGGCTACTTCCAGTCCTACTCGGTCGTCGGACTGCTCGCCGTCGTGGGCGTGCTCTTCGTCGCCGTCGCCTTCGGGGCCGGCCGCCTGCTGCGTCCCGTGGTCCCCACCCCCGAGAAACTCCTGACATACGAGTGCGGCGTCGACCCCGTCGGCGAGGGCTGGGCCCACACCCAGGTCCGCTACTACGTCTACGCGTTCCTCTACGTGATCTTCGCCGTCGACTCGATCTTCCTCTTCCCCTGGGCGACGGTCTTCGCCGCGCCCGGCTACGGCGCCGCGACGCTCGTGGAGATGTTCATCTTCCTCGGCTTCCTCGCCGTCGGCCTGCTGTACGCATACAAGAAGGGCGTCCTGACATGGACGTGACCCCTGAGACCCCTGGCCAGCCGGAACCGGTGCTCCTCCCGGAACCGAAACGGCTCGGCGCGCTCTCCCGGCTGGCCCCCGAGCCGATGAAGGTGGTCCTGAACTGGGGCCGCCGCTACTCGCTCTGGGTCTTCAACTTCGGGCTCGCCTGCTGCGCGATCGAGTTCATCGCCGCGTCCATGGCCCGCCACGACTTCATCCGCCTCGGCGTGATCCCCTTCGCGCCCGGCCCGCGCCAGGCCGACCTGATGGTGGTCTCCGGCACGGTCACGGACAAGATGGCCCCGGCCGTGAAGCGCCTCTACGAGCAGATGCCCGAGCCGAAGTACGTCATCTCCTTCGGCGCCTGCTCCAACTGCGGTGGCCCGTACTGGGACTCGTACTCCGTCACCAAGGGCGTCGACCAGATCATCCCCGTCGACGTGTACGTCCCCGGCTGTCCGCCCCGCCCCGAGGCACTGCTCCAGGGCATCCTCAAGCTCCAGGAGAAGATCGCCCGGGAGTCCCTGGGCGAGCGCTACGGCTACGGCTCCGGTTCGGCCCGCCCGTCCACGGCCGCGCTCCAGAGCGACCTGGTGAAGCCGCCCGTTGCGGGTGCTGCGGGTGCCGCGGGTGTCGTGGGGGAGGACCGATGAGCATCGGCTGGCTCCCCGCCCCCGTAGAGGAACTCTTCGGCCCGGAGGCCACGGCCGAGGAGTCGTACGGGGTCCTGACGGTCGATGTCCCGCCGACATCCTGGATCGCGGCCCTGGAGACGGCCCGGACTGCGCTGACCTGCACATACTTCGACTGGCTGAGCGCCGTCGACGAACCGGGCACCGGCTTCCGCGTCTTGGCGCACGTCGTGGCGCTCTCTCCCGTACGCCGCCTCCTCGTCCGTACGACGGTCCCGCACGAGTCCCCCGTACTCGCGTCGGCGGTCTCCGTGTACGCGGGCGCCGGCTGGCACGAGCGCGAGACCCACGAGATGTTCGGCGTGACCTTCGAGGGCCACCCGGGGCTGGCACCTCTGTTGCTGCCCGAGAGCTTCGAAGGCCACCCCCTCCGCAAGGACTTCGTCCTGGCCGCCCGCGTCGCCAAGGCCTGGCCCGGCGCGAAGGAGCCCGGCGAGTCCGAACACGGCGGCCCGAAGCGCCGCCAGATGCTTCCCCCGGGCGTCCCCGACCCCAACGAATGGGGCCCTCTCAAGGGCCAGCTCCCCCCGGCCCCGGCCCGCCCCGCCCGCGGCGCCGCCCGCGCAACCGGCGACCGCCCCGTCCGCCGGGCCCGCACAGCGGGAGAGGGCTCAGCGAGCCAGACTCCCGGCGCCGGCGGCGCCGACGCTGGCACTGGGGGTGAGGCTGGGAGTACGGCTACCGGTACGGGTCCGGCAGGTGCTGGCGCTGAACCGGGTACCGGCACGAGCGCCGCCTCCAGTGCTGCTCCGCAGACCCCGGCATCGCCCCGCCGCGCCCGCAGCGCGAGCCAGGGCTCGGCCAGTCAGCAGACCGGGGCTCCGACCCCTGACCAGCAGACGGCGACTTCGGACCCGACAGCCCCGCAGGCCGCCGAGCCGACGGCTCCCGCCGGCCCCCGCCGCGCCCGCAGCGCGAGCCAGGGCTCGGCCAGCCAACAGGCCCAGGCCCCGGCCTCGGACCAGCCGGCGCCCGCCCCGGCCCCGGCAGCTACCGAACCAACGCCACCCGCCCCCGCAACAGCTCCTGAAACGGCAACGGCTCCCGCAGCACCCCGCAGCTCGGACGCCCCGTGGCACCACGCCCGCCCCGCTTTCGAAGAGCCGGAGCCGGAGCCCGCGTCGGAGCCGAAGCCGGAATCGACGCCGAAGCCGGAATCGAACCCGGAGCCGGAGCAACGCGCTGCGGTCACCCCGGAGTCCGACGCCGCCCCCGAGCCCGAGACTGCCCCGAAGCCTGAGGCCACCTCGGAATCCGACGCCGGCCCGGAGCCACGGGCGAGCTCGGAGCCTGGGTCGGGCCCGGAGCCGGAGGCGACCCCGGAACCGGGAGCCGCCCCGAAACCCCCAGCCGCACCCGATGCCGCACCTGACGGCACAGCCGGCGGCGCTGCGGACCCCGCCACCGAGACTCCCGCCCCCAAGACTGCCGACGCCAAGACACCCGACCCCGACGACCCCACCGGAGGCACGCCGTGAACGACGCTCTCGACGTCGCCCTACGCCTCCTCGTGGTCTTCGTCGTGTTCCTGACGTTCCCCCTGATCGTCGGTCAGACCGAGCACAAGGTGATGGCCCACATGCAGGGCCGCCTCGGCCCGATGTACGCGGGCGGCTTCCACGGCTGGGCCCAGCTCGTCGCGGACGGCGTGAAGTTCGCGCAGAAGGAAGACGTCGTCCCGACCGGCGCGGACCGCCGTATCTTCCAACTCGCCCCCGCCGTAGCCCTCCTCCCGTACCTCCTCGTCCTCCTCGCCATCCCGATCGGCCCGGGCGAGGGCGCGGTCGGCGAGGTCGTCGACGCTGGCATCTTCTTCGTCCTGGCCGTCATGGGCGTAGGCGTCCTCGGCTCGCTCATGGCGGGCTGGGCCTCGGCCAACAAGTTCTCCCTCCTCGGTGGCCTGCGCACCGCCGCCCAGCTCCTCGCGTACGAACTCCCGATGCTGCTGACCGCCGCCTCCGTCGCGATGGCGGCCGGCACCGTCTCCCTCCCGGGCATCGTCGACGCCTTCGAGTGGTGGTGGCTGCCCTGGCAGATCGTCGGCGGGATCGTCTTCTTCGTGGCGGGCCTCGCCGAACTCCAGCGCCCGCCTTTCGACATGCCCGTCGCCGACTCGGAGATCATCTTCGGCGCGTACACCGAGTACACGGGCCTGCGTTTCGCACTCTTCCTCCTCGCTGAGTACGCCGGAATCGTCGTCCTGAGCGGTCTGACCACCGTCCTCTTCCTGGGCGGCTGGCACGGCCCGTGGGGCGCCGACGGCCTCGGCTGGGTCTGGACCCTGCTGAAGTCGGCCGTGCTCGCCTTCATCGTCATCTGGCTGCGCGTCACCTATCCCCGCCTCCGCGAGGACCAGCTCCAGAAACTCTCCTGGACCGTCCTCGTCCCCCTCTCCCTCGTCCAGATCGCCCTCACCGGCATCGTCAAGGTGGTGATCTCGTAGTGGCCCCGATCCCTGGCTCCGGCCTTGCCAAGGGCCTGGCCGTCACCCTCCGCACGATGACGAAGAAGACCGTCACCGCGCAGTACCCGGACGCCCAGCCCGAACTCCCGCCCCGCACCCGCGGTGTCATCGGCCTCTTCGAGGAGAACTGCACGGTCTGCATGCTGTGCGCCCGCGAGTGCCCGGACTGGTGCATCTACATCGACTCCCACAAGGAGACGGTCCCGCCCGCCGCCCCCGGTGGCCGTGAGCGCAGCCGCAACGTCCTCGACCGCTTCGCCATCGACTTCTCCCTCTGCATGTACTGCGGTATCTGCATCGAGGTCTGCCCCTTCGACGCCCTGTTCTGGTCCCCGGAGTTCGAGTACGCCGAGACCGACATCCATGAACTCACCCACGAACGCGACAAGCTCCGCGAGTGGATGTGGACCGTCCCGGCCCCGCCGGCCCTCGACCCCGCCGCCGAGGAACCGAAGGAACTGGCCGCCGCCCGCAAAACCGCCGAAAAGCTCGCCGCCGAGGCGACCGCGTCAGCGGAGGCATCGGAGCCGGCCGAACAGCCGGCCCAGGCCCAGCCCCCAGCTCAGGCCCAGCCCCCAGCTCAGGCCCAGGCTCCCGCCCAGGCCGAGCCCCCGGCTACGGGCACGTCCGAACCCGCCAAGCCTTCTGAGTCGGCCAAGCCTTCCGAGCCCGCCAAGCCCTCCGACCCACAGGACGGTGAGTCGTGAGCCTCGCAGCAGCAACGGCCGCCGCGGCACGGGCCACGACCACCGCCGCCGAAAGCCACGGTTTCCTCTCCCCGACCGGCGTCGAGATCGCCTTCCTCCTCGTCGGCCTGGTCACCTTCGGCGCCGCGATCGTCACCGTCACCACCAAGCAGCTGGTGCACGCCGCCCTGTGGCTGGTGGTGACGCTCGGCGGTCTCGCCGTCGAGTACCTCCTGCTCACAGCCGAGTTCATCGCCTGGGTGCAGGTCCTCATCTATGTCGGTTCCGTCGTCGTACTCCTCCTGTTCGGTCTGATGCTCACCAAGGCCCCCATCGGCCGCTCGCCGGACGCCGACTCCGGCAACCGCTGGGCCGCCCTGACCGTGGCCGTCGCCTCGGCCGCCGCCCTGGTCTGGGTCGTCGTCGACGCCTTCCGCACGACCTGGGTCGACCTGGGCGGCGCCGCCGCCGGCTCCACCGAGGTGACCGGAGCGAGCCTCTTCCAGAGCTGGGTCCTCCCCTTCGAAGCGCTCTCCGTCCTCCTCCTCGCCGCCCTGGTCGGCGCGATCGTCCTCTCCCGCAAGGCCGCCGCGGACAAGGCCACACCGGCCCTCCCGACGCCGGCCACGCCGTCGGGCACCCTGCCCCCGAGCCGCACCGCCGACGGCGCGACGGCCCCGGGCGAGCAGCCCCCGGCCAAGGAAGGGACCCGCTGATGCACCTCGCCTATCCCGCCGTGCTCTCCGCCCTCCTGTTCTGCACGGGCCTGTACGGAGTCCTCGCGCGCCGCAACGCGATCCTGGTCCTGATGTCCGTCGAGCTGATGCTCAACGCCGTCAACCTCAACCTCGTCGCCTTCGACGTCTGGCTGTCCAAGACCGCCCGCGACACGCTCCACTCCGGCCAGGCACTGACCCTGTTCACCATCGCCATCGCCGCCGCCGAGATCGGCATCGGCCTGGCGATCGTGCTCTCCGTGTACCGGGGCCGCGGCACCTCGGACATCGACAAGCTCCGCGACAGCGCCGAGCCGCACGGCCCCGAAGGAGCCACCGCCACGGCAGACGAGAAGGCTGAGGCCACCGCGTGACCACGACCACCCTCGCCGTCCTCGTCCCCCTCCTTCCGTTCCTGGGCGCCGCGGCCGGACTCCTCCTCGGCCGCACGGCCCCCGGCTTCGTACGCCCCCTCGCCGTTCTGCCGCCCCTCACCTCGCTCGTCCTCGCCGTGCTGGTCGCGGTACGCCAGGGCGGCGGCCCGGCCATCGACGCCTCCACCGAGCTGACCCCGACCGGCTCGATCCCCATCGAACTCGCCCTGCACATCGACGGCTTCGCCGCCCTCGTCGCCGTACTCGTCGGCGTCGTGGCCACCTGCGTGCAGATCTACTCGACGGGCTACCTGCGCGACGACCCGCGCTACCCCTCGTACGCCGCTCTCGTCTCCCTCTTCACCTCCGCGATGCTGCTCGTCGTCTACTCCGGCGACCTGATCGTGTTGCTGGTCGGCTGGGAGGTCATGGGCATCTGCTCGTACTTCCTGGTCGGCCACTACTGGGAGACCCCCGAGGCCCGCGCCGCCTCGATCAAGGCCTTCCTGGTCACCAAGCTCGGCGATGTCCCCTTCCTCATCGGTCTGTTCGCCCTCGCCACCGACGCCGGGTCCTTCCAGATCACCACGGTCCTCGGCACCGTCGCGAGCGGCGGACTGCACCACCCGACACTGATCGCCCTGTTGCTCCTGGCCGGTGTGGCGGGCAAGTCGGCGCTGTTCCCGCTGCACACCTGGCTCCCCGACGCGATGGCGGGCCCCACACCCGTCTCCGCGCTGATCCACGCGGCGACGATGGTCGCCGCCGGTATCTACTTCGTCGCCCGGCTCCTTCCCGTCTTCCAGGCCTCCTCGGCCGCGATGGTCGTCCTCGCCGTCATGGCCGCCGTCACGATGGCCGGTTCGGGGCTCGCCGCGCTCGCCCAGGACGACATCAAGCGCGTCCTCGCGTACTCGACCATCGGCCAGCTCGGCTACATGGCAGGCGCCCTCGCCGTCGGCGACCGCGGTGCCGCCGTCTTCCACCTCCTCGCCCACGGCGCCTTCAAGGCGCTGCTGTTCCTCGCCGCGGGCGTGATCATCCACGCCTCCGGCACCAACTCGCTGGCCGTCATGTCCCGTATGAAGGACCTGCGCGCCCGCGTCCCCGACGCCTACTGGACGATGACCGTGGCGCTGCTCGCGCTCGCCGCGATCCCGCCGTTCAGCGGCTTCTTCTCCAAGGAGGCCGTCCTCGGAGCCGCCGAGCACGTCGCCACCGGCCACACCGAGCACGCCCCCGGCGCCGCGGGCTGGATCGTCCTCGTCGCCGGCCTGATCACCGCCGTGCTCACCGCCGCGTACGCCACCCGCCTGTGGCTGCTCGCCTTCCGCGGCCGGGGCGCCGAGGCCCCCGACCACGGCAGGCAGCCGCTCACCATGACGGTCGTGCTGTGGGTCCTCGCCGTCCCGTCGCTCGCCTTCGGCCTGGCGTACGGTCCGCTGCCCGAGTGGTTCGACGGCCGCGACCTGACACCGGTCCTCACCACCTCCGTCCTCGGCACGGGGCTCGCCCTGGTCGGCGGACTCGTCACATACGGCGCCTGGCGGCATACCAGCGCGATGGCAGCCCGCGTACCGATGGGTGCGGTCGTGGCCCACCCCGACGCCGACGCCGGAGCGGTCGAGGCCGAGGCCATCGCGCTCCACGAGCAGGCGTTCGGAGACGTGGCCTACGCCGCCGACCCTGCGGACCCGGGCCGGCTGCTGCTCGGCCCGCTGCACCGCCACGCGGCTGTCGGCTTCCACCTCGACGCCGTGTACACGGCGCTGTTCGTCCGCCCGGTCCAGGCCGGAGCCGTACTCGTCCGGTTCCTCGACCGCGAGGTCGTCGACACCTACGTACGCGGTGCGGCCGCTCTACCCCGCTGGCTGGGCGCCGCCGTACGGCGTGCCCAGACCGGCAATGTGCAGACCTATGTGAGCGCGCTGCTCGCCGGCACCGTCGTCCTGGTGGTCGCCGCCCTCCTCGTCGCCACGGGAGCGTGAGCAGGCGTGATCGATATCAGTGAATCCGTGATGCAGATCCTTCTGGCATTCATCGTCGTCGGCCCGCTCATCGGCGCCGCCGCGGCTCTTCTGCCGGCCCCGCCCGGGCTGAAGGGGAAGTCGCCCGAGCAGGCCGTGCTGCGGCACGGAGTGATCGTGACCGGCGCGGTGCTCATCGCGGCGATCGTCCTCGCGCTCGGCTTCGACCACGACCAACCGTCGAAGATGCAGGCCACGACGGACATCAGCTGGATCCCCGCACTCGACGTGCGGATCCACCTCGGCGTCGACGGCATTTCCCTCCCCCTTCTGGTCCTGACCGCGCTGCTGACCTTCCTGTGCGCGCTGTACTCCTACTTCAAGATGCCCGCGGGCCCGACCCCGAAGGCGTTCGTCGCACTCGTCCTCATGCTCGAGTCCGGCACCCTCGCGACCTTCGCCGTCCTCGATCTGCTGCTGTTCTTCCTCGCGTTCGAGATGGTGCTCATCCCGATGTACTTCCTCATCGCCCGCTGGGGCGGTGCGCAACGGCAGGCCGCTGCCTGGAAGTTCATCCTCTTCACCCTGCTCGGTTCGGTCGTCATGCTGCTGGGCCTGCTCCTGATCGGAATCAAGGCGGGCACATTCGACATGGTGGCACTCGCCACTGACAACGGCCGGTCGCTGACCACATCCGTGCAGGTCATCGCCGTTTTGGCGATCGGGATCGGGCTGGCGGTCAAGACGCCGATGTGGCCGCTGCACAGCTGGCTGCCGGACGCTCACACCGCCGCGCCCACCGTCGGCTCGGTCCTGCTGGCCGGCGTGCTGCTGAAGATGGGTACGTACGGGTTCGTCCGGATTCTGCTGCCGATCGCGCCCGATGGGATGCGGACCTTCGCGCCGTACCTCGCCGCCTTCGCCGTGGTCGGGATCATCTACGGATCCCTGGCCTGCCTGGCCCTCGCCAAGCAGGGCGCGAAGGGCGATCTCAAGCGGCTCATCGCCTACTCGTCCGTCGGTCACATGGGCTTCGTGCTGCTCGGCATCGCGACCATGACCCCGACCGGCGTGAACGGCGCGCTGTTCGCCAACATCGCCCACGGCCTCATCACCGGCCTCCTCTTCTTCCTCGTCGGCGCGCTCAAGGACCGCACGGGCACGACCGACCTCGACACCCTCGCCGAGGAGACCGGCGCCGCCCTGTACGCCAGGACCCCGCGCCTCGGCGGACTGCTCGCCTTCGGCGCCGTCGCCTCGCTCGGGCTGCCGGGCCTCGCCGGGTTCTGGGGCGAAATGCTGGCGATGTTCGGCGCGTTCAATCCCGCCGACGACCTCAGCCGTCCCGCGTTCCTCACCTTCATGGCGATCGCCGCCTTCGGCACACTCCTCACCGCCGCGTACATGCTCGCCGTCGTACGCCGCGTCTGCATGGGCGCCACCCCGCAACAGGGGAGCCCGCAGCTCGCCGACGTCCAGAGCTACGAGTTCGCGGCCTGGACGCCGCTCGTTGCCCTCACCGTCGTCGCCGGCCTCTGGCCCAAGGCCCTCCTCGGCCTGACCGATCCGGCCGTTCAGCAGCTCCTCGCAGGAGGCACCCGATGAGCTCCCTGGTCCAGTCCGTCGACTGGCTCGCCATCGCACCGCCCACCATCGCCGCGGTCGTCGGACTCGTCGTGCTCGTCGCCGACCTCTTCATCGGCGACACGAAGAAGGCGGTGCTGGGCTGGGTGTCGGTGGCCGGACTCGCCGTGTCCGTGCTGATGCTGCTGCCCATCCTGGACGGCGACCGCGCCACCTTCTGTCTGACGGGCGACGCGAGCGCCTGCAGCTACACGGCGGACCGGTTCACGCTCGTCATCCAGTTCCTGGTTCTCGGCGGCGCCCTCCTGACAGCCCTGCTGTCGGTCACCGCCCTGAAGGACGCCAACAGGGAACTCCCCGAAGGGGAGTTCTGGTTCCTGCTGCTCTCCTCGGCCGCGGGCGCCGCCCTGCTGCCCGCATCCCGCGACCTCGCGACCCTCATCGTCGCCCTGGAAGTCGCCTCCCTGCCCGCCTTCGCGCTCGTCGGCATCAAGCGCGGCGACAAGAAGTCCTCCGAAGCGGCCCTGAAGTTCTTCCTGTCCTCCGTCACCGCGACCGCCGTGAGCCTGATGGGCGTCAGCTTCGTCTACGCGACGACCGGCACCCTGTACCTCACCCAGATCGCGGACAAGATCCAGCACGTCGACGGACAGTTCCACACGCTCGCCCAGGCGGGCGTCGTCCTCACCCTCATCGGCTTCGCCTTCAAGACGGCCGCCGTGCCCTTCCACTTCTGGGTGCCCGACACCTACGTAGGGGCCCCTTTGCCGATCGCCGCCTACTTGTCCGTCGTCGGCAAGGCGGTCGGCTTCTCCGGGCTGATCCTCGTCACCGTCGTCGCCTTCCCGTCGTACGCGGACGTCTGGGGTCCGGCGCTCGCCGCGCTGGCCGCCCTCACCATGACGGTGGGCAACGTGGGTGCCCTGCGGCAGCAGGCCACGCGCGCGTACAGCGCGGTACGCCTGCTCGCCTGGTCCTCCGTCGGCCAGGCCGGCTACCTCCTGGTGCCGATCGCGGCCGCCGCCTACTCCAAGGACGCCGAGAACGCCATCGGCTCCACCGTGGCGTACGCCCTGATGTACGCCGTCGTGAACCTGGGCGCCTTCGCCGTGGCGGCCCTCGTCGGCCGTACGAGCCCCCTGAACCGCATCAGCGACTACCGGGGCCTCTACGCCGCGAGCCCCCTCTCGGCGCTGGTCCTCGGCTTCTTCCTGCTCTGCCTCGCGGGCCTGCCGCCGGGCATCATCGGCCTCTTCGCCAAGGTCACCGTGTTCTCGTCGGCCGTCGACGCGGGGCTCGGCTGGCTGGCCGTGGTCATGGCCGTCAACGTCGTGATCGCGCTCTTCTACTACCTCCAGTGGACGACACTCCTCTTCCGCGCCCCCGAGGGCGAACCCGCGGTGCACCGCGTCCCGGCCCCGCTGACGGCCGCGATCGCTCTGACAGCCGTCCTGGGGGTCGTCCTCTCCGGGGCACCCCAGCTGGTCCTGCGCTTCTCGGCGACCAGCCTCTTCTGATCGTTCCGCAGGACCTGCCGCCAAGAAACACCTCGCAAAACACCCCGCACGCGCGCGTGGCCGCCGTCCGCCATCACCCGGACGGCCTACGCGCGCCGGTGTGCGCACAAGGGAACTAGTGCTCCCCGTCTGGCGTTGACCAGTACGGGAGGGTCCACTGAAGAGTGGAAGCAGAGCATCAGCAAGCAAAGGGTTCCCCTGCCGCACCACTTGGAGGGCGTACCGTGCACCGCCGGCACAACGGGCTCAGGACCGCCGTACTCCTCGGGGGACTGTCCGCACTCATCATCGTCATCGGCAGTTTCTTCGGGCGTACCGGTCTCATCGTCGCGCTGTTCATCGCGATCGGGACGAACGCGTACGCGTACTGGAACAGCGACAAGCTGGCTCTACGCGCGATGCGCGCGCGCCCGGTGAGCGAATTCGAGGCCCCGGCCCTGTACCGCATGGTCCGCGAGCTCTCCACCCAGGCCCGTCAGCCCATGCCACGTCTGTACATCTCGCCGACGGAGGCGCCGAACGCCTTCGCGACAGGCCGCAACCCGCGCAACGCGGCCGTGTGCTGCACAGAAGGCATCCTGCGCCTGCTGGACGAGCGTGAGCTGCGCGGTGTCATCGGCCACGAGCTCAGCCACGTCTACAACCGCGACATCCTGATCTCCTCGGTCGCGGGAGCCCTGGCCTCCGTGATCATGTTCCTGGTCAACTTCGCCTGGCTGATCCCGGTCGGCCGGTCGAACGACGACGACGGTCCCGGCATCCTCGGCATGCTGCTGATCATGATCCTGGGCCCGCTCGCCGCATCCGTCATCCAGCTCGCCATCAGCCGTTCCAGGGAGTACGAGGCGGACGCGTCCGGCGCCCAGCTCACCGGCGACCCCCTCGCCCTCGCGAGCGCGCTGCGCAAGCTCGACGCGGGCACCAAGCAGCTGCCGCTGCCCCCGGAGCCGCGCATCGAGACCGCAAGCCACATGATGATCGCGAACCCCTTCCGCCCGGGACAGGGAATGTCGAAGATGTTCTCTACGCATCCGCCGATGGCGGAGCGCATCGCCCGGCTCGAGCAGATGGCAGGTCGTCACAAGTGAAGACAATTCTGAACGTCATTTGGCTCGTCCTGAGCGGCTTCTGGCTGTTCCTCGGATACTTGGCCGCCGGTGTGCTGCTCTGCATCACCATCATCGGCATTCCCTTCGGCATCGCGGCGTTCCGCATCGGTGTCTACGCCCTGTGGCCGTTCGGCTATACGACGGTGGAGCGCCAAGACGCGGGCGCGCCGTCCTGCATAGGCAACGTCCTGTGGCTGGTCCTCGCGGGCTGGTGGCTCGCCCTCGCCCACATCGTCACGGGCATCGCCCTGTGCATCACGATCATCGGCATCCCGTTCGGCATCGCCAACTTCAAGCTCATCCCGGTCTCGCTGCTCCCCCTGGGGCGCGAAATCGTACGCACGGACCAGCCGTTCGCGTCGCGCTAGCGGGTGAGCTCGGGGGTGGAGCCGCCCAGGGACGTGCTGCTTTCGTACGACGCCGAAGCCGAGTTCGACGGCGAGGACGGGTACGAGGAGACGTGGGCCCTGTGCGCCGACGCCGAGGGTCTCTTCGGCGATCCGCCCCCTCCCGCGCGCGGAACGTACGAACTGCTCGGATGCGCACCCGAGGGCGAGTTGAGCACCGCCCTCGCACGCGCGCGTGCCGGGGGTTCCGCACCGCTCGGCACCCTCGCCCTGGAAGCCCTCGACAAGAAGAGCGAGCGCGTGGGCGTAGGGCTGTGGCAGCTGGACGACGTACGCGTCCTCGGCGACCGCCCGTGCGCGCGTGACCTGTCGCTGCGCGACATCACGATCGAGGCGTCCGAGTCCGAGGACAACGCGTCCGACTATCCGCAGTGCCCGCCGCTCTCCCCGGGCTACCGGATTCTCAGCGCCGAGGAAGCCCTGTGGGGCACCTGCAAGGACCTGGCACACGTCCGATACGAACCCGAACTGACAGAACCCCCGCTGCGGCTGCTCGGCTGCTCCCCTCGCGGAACCCTCCAGACGGCGCTGAACGCGGGCGAGGAGGACCTGGGACACGTGAAGGTGCTCCGCCTCGACGCGCACGGCCGCACCGTCCAGCCGGCCGTGGAGGGCGAACTCACCGCGTGGATCCCGTCAGCGCGCGGCCGCGGCCTGATCGACCTCACCCTCGAACCGTGGTCGGAGCGCCCGCCGAACGCGGCCTCCGAGGTCTGGGACCTGTGGTGGCGGGGCCGCCCGTCCGAGCCCAGCCTCTGGGCCCGATGCAGCCCCGAGGGCCGCGACTTCTGGCTCGGCACCGCCCGGGACAACCGCGTACACGGAGAGCCGGACGATCCCCCCGGCGTCACCTACCACCTCGACGGCCGCCACATCATCGACGAGCGCGGCTTCTTCTGCGCACTCGGCGAAGCGGTGAACGGCCCCGGCGGGTACTTCGGCTGGGGCCTCGATGCCCTCAAGGACTGCCTGCGCGGCCGCTGGGGTGCCGAGCCGCCGTTCACGCTCGTCTGGCATGACGCGGACGTCGCCCGCGGCTGCCTCGGCGTCACCCCGCACACCGGCTACCGCCCGCTGACCTTCGAAGAACTGCTCGCCTTCCTCGCCGAAAAGCGCGTCGACGTCCGTCTCGACTGAGGGTTGTCCACAGGCTGCCCGATTGTCAGTGGCGCGCTGCATCATGAACCCATGACCGAAATCGAGCAGTTGCTGGCACGGGTCGCTGCGGAGGCCCGTAACACCCGCCCGTGGGGCTGGCCTTCGCTCCCCGAGCCCGTGGACGAGGCCGCGCTCTCCCGCGCCGAGGCCGCCCTAGGCTTCGCCCTGCCTCCCCTGCTCGCCGCGCTCTACCTGCGTATAGGGGACGGCGGATTCGGTCCGGAATACGGCCTGTTGCCCCTGCTGGACAGCCCTCCGTCGGGCGAGCCGGCGGTCGTTCCGCAGTACCTCGCCAACCGCGAGAGCGGCCGCAAGGACCCCGACTGGCCCTGGCCCGAGGACGTCCTGCCGATATCCCACTGGGGCTGCGGAATGTACGCGTGCGTGGACTGCCAGAGCCCCGAGGGCCGGGTCCTGCTCTTCGAGCCGAACGCTGACGAGGCCGACGACGCCTGGTACGTGGACGCACCCGATCTGGCGACCTGGCTGCACACCTGGCTCGACGGCACGGGATGGTACGAGGAGTCCAACGACGGTACGGACATGGACCCGTGGCCCGACTTCCGCATACGCACGGCGGCGGCACAGGCCTCCTAGCCCACCGTCTTTCCTGCGGGGGCGGCGCGAGGGCGCGGAAGCGGGCCACACCGTCGGCGCCGACGGTGGCGTACCGCGACCCCGTCGTGGGCGCAGACGGTGGCGCGCCCGCGACTCCATCGTCGAGACAGGCGATGGCTGCCCGTGACCCGTTGCGGCTACCGCGAAGCCACCCACCGTCGTGCGCCATACGCCGCGGCCCCGACCACCAGCACAGCCGTGCCCACGACCACGGAAACCACCGGCAGCGCGAACGCCAGCGTCACGCACCCGACGAGTCCGACCACCGGCACCACCCGCGCAGCCGGAGCCGAACTCAGCGTCCAGGCAGACGCGTTGGCCACCGCGTAGTACGCCAGCACACCGAAGGAGGAGAACCCGATCGCGCCCCGCACATCCACCGTCGCGGCCAGCACGGCGACCACCGCGCCCACGGCCAGTTCTGCCCGGTGCGGCACTTGGAAGCGCGGATGTACGGCGGCCAGGGCGCCCGGCAGATGATGGTCACGAGCCATGGCCAGCGTCGTCCGCGAGACGCCCAGGATCAGGGCGAGCAGCGAGCCGAGCGCGGCCACGGCGGCCCCCACCCGAACCACCGGCACGAGCCCCGGCGCACCGGCCGCCCGCACCGCGTCGGCCAGCGGCGCCGAGGCCTGCCCGAGCCCACCCGACCCGAGCACGGAAAGGACAGCCACCGCGACCGCCGCGTACACCACGAGCGCGAGGCCCAGAGCCAAGGGGATCGCGCGCGGGATGGTGCGCGCCGGATCCCGTACCTCCTCACCGAGCGTCGCGATCCGCGCGTATCCGGCGAACGCGAAGAACAGCAGCCCCGCCGCCTGAAGCACCCCGCCCGCGCCGGCGGAGAGCCCGATGTCCAGCCGCCCGGCGTCTGAGGCGCCCGAGCCGAGGCACACGACCACCACGGAAGCGAGGACCGCCAGGACCACCGCCACGATCGCCCGCGTCAGCCAGGCCGACTTCTGTACGCCGCCGTAGTTCACTGCGGTCAGGGCCACCACGGCCGCGACCGCCACCGCTTGCGCTTGCTCCGGCCAGACGTACGCGCCCACGGTGAGCGCCATCGCCGCACAGGAGGCTGTCTTGCCGACGACGAACGACCAGCCCGCCAGATACCCCCAGAAGGCCCCGAGTCGCTCCCGCCCGTACACATACGTGCCACCGGAGGCGGGATACAGGGCCGCCAGCCGCGCCGAGGCCATCGCGTTGCAGTAGGCCACCACGGCGGCGACCGCGAGGCCGAGCAGCAGACCGGATCCGGCCGCCCGCGCCGCGGGGGCCAGCGCCGCGAAGATCCCGGCACCGATCATCGAACCGAGCCCGATGACCACGGCGTCCCCGACGCCCAGGGTGCGCCGCAACTCGGATTCGGACTGTGTCATGGGCCGCACCCTACTGATCAGTGCAACCGACAGGCGCCGAGGAGACGTCCTGCTCTTCAACACGGCACCAACACACGTGCGACCTACGGCAGGCAACATCCGCGCAGGCGCAGGCGGATTCACAGCCCGGCCGGACCGACGTCACAGCGCCGGGACAGTGTGGGCACAGCGCGGAAGGGCAGGTTCAGGGCATGGGCATCATCAGCTGGATCATTCTGGGGCTGCTGGCCGGCGCCATCGCCAAATTCCTGCTGCCGGGACGCGACCCGGGCGGCTTCATCGGAACGACCCTCATCGGCGTCGCCGGCGCGTTCATAGGCGGCTGGATATCAGCCCGCTGGCTGGACCACCCCATCACCAAGCAGTTCTATGACGGAGCCACCTGGGCCGCCGCGATCGGCGGTTCGCTCGTCCTGCTGGTCGTCTACCGCATCCTGTTCGGCGACTCGCGCCGCTGAGCACGTACCCCTGAGACCGCGGCCAGCAGGCGAGAAGGGTGGGCACTCCGGTGCCCACCCTTCCTCGTACGCGCAACGAACCGACCGCGGGGGCCGGTTGACGAGCCACCGCCGGCGGTCGTTCTACCGGTAGTTCACGAACTGCAGCGCGAAGTCGAAGTCCTTGCCCTTGAGCAGGGCCTGCACGGCCTGCAGGTCGTCACGGCTCTTCGAGCTGACGCGCAGCTCGTCGCCCTGCACCTGTGCCTTCACGCCCTTCGGGCCCTCGTCGCGAATGATCTTCGCCACCTTCTTCGCGTTCTCCTGGGAGATGCCCTCCTCGATCGACGCGAAGATCTTGTACTCCTTGCCGGAGAGCTGGGGCTCACCGGCGTCCAGCGCCTTCAGCGAGATGCCGCGCTTGATCAGCTTGGTCTCGAACACATCGAGGATGGCCTTCACCCGCTCCTCGGAGTTCGCCTCCATCAGGATCTTCTCGCCGGACCAGGAGATGGAGGCGCCGACGTTCTTGAAGTCGTAGCGCTGCGAGATCTCCTTGGCGGCCTGGTTGAGGGCGTTGTCGACCTCCTGCCGCTCGACCTTCGAGACGATGTCGAAACTGGAGTCGGCCATGTCCTGTGGCTCCTTGTATCGGGGTGCGTAGGGGCGGCCGTCGAGCCCGGCGTAGGCCCCCGGCCGCATCCGCATAAGCCTAGCCACCCCCCTCCCTCCAAGCGTCGATCAATTGGGTGGCGAAGCACCCCCGAGCATCAGGTATCGTTTACGTCGTTGCCACGGAGCACCGCCGAAAAGCGGGTCTCACGGCAGCAACCCCGGCGGTGTGCCCGAGCGGCCAAAGGGAGCAGACTGTAAATCTGCCGGCTCAGCCTTCCCAGGTTCGAATCCTGGCGCCGCCACATGAAGGTAGACCCCCTCCGAACTGCGATTTCGCGGTTCGGAGGGGGTTTCTTCATGTGTGGGGTCCTATTCGGTTGGCGACGCTCGTGGGCGGTTGGGATCCTCTCCCGCATGGCCAACTGGGCAACCTTCGTCGTCCTGTCGGACGACGGCGGTCATGAGGTGTACGAATCCCGCTTCGGAGCGGTCGGACTCGATATCGATCTGCTCGCGGGGCCCGGGGCCGTGCTGCCGTTCATCCGTGCCAAGAGTCGCGTGGAGGGCCCATGGCGGGACGACACCACTCCGTGCCCGTGCGGAGATCCGGGAGGAGGCGCGCTGTCACTGGAGCCGCACGCCGATACGACCTGTCGCCCACGGGGCACACTGATCCCATGTCATCGCGTCGCAGGAACTGCCCCGAGTGCCGTCGACAGATCGCCGTCGTCGCGGGGCGGTTCGCTCGGCATGATCCGCCGGGTGCGCGGGGGAGCGGGGAGCTGGTCTCGTGTCCGGGGTCGCGCCGGCAGGCGCAGCTCGGGGCGGCTCAGCCGGCGCTGGACGGGTACGCCGTTGCGGAGTTCCCCGGGCAGCTTCCGCTGTTCTGACCGACCGGGCACCCGACCGGGCACCCGACCGGGCACGGCATGCCAGGGACCCCGCGCCCGCTCCTCGCTCCTTGGCTTCCCCCTGGCTCCTCGCCGCCTAGTTCCCCGCGACCGACTTGATCGCCACCGAGATCGGCGTCGAGCCGCTGATCAGTTCCAGGGTCAGGCCGGCTGTCGCCGGGGTGTCCACCAGTTCGGCGAGGGCCGCGGCGACGTCGTCACGGGGGATGGCGCCGCGGCCCGTGGACGCCTCCAGGCGTACGAGGCCGGTGCCGGCGTCGTCGATCAGGCTGCCGGGGCGCAGGATCGTCCAGTCCAGGCCCGTACGGCCGCGAACGTACTCGTCGGCCTCGCCCTTGGCACGCAGATATGCGTCGAAGACGTCGTCGCCCGGGTGCGCCGGGTCCGCGCCCATCGAGGAGACGACCACATGACGGCGTACGCCCGCGCGTTCCGCCGCGTTCGCGAACAGGACGGCGGCGCCCCGGTCCACCGTGCTCTTGCGGGCCACGCCGCTGCCCGGGCCCGCGCCCGCCGCGAAAACGGCCGCGTCCGCGCCCTGCAGATGCGCGGCGACCTCCTCCACCGAGGCCGACTCCAGATCGCACAGGACCGGCTCGGCGCCGGCCGCCCGCAGATCGTCGCCCTGTTCGGCGCGGCGGATGATCCCCGCGACCTCGTCGCCGCGCGCGGCGAGCAGCCGCTCCAGCCGCAGCGCGATCTGACCATGACCTCCAGCGATGACAATGCGCATGTTTCCGACCGTACGCCCGGACGGACGCGTTCGCCGCACAACCCTGTGGACAACTCGTGTGTCACATGTGTGATCCATCGAATGAGCGAACGAGGGGATGTCGTGCGAACCCGCACGGCACCGCAGAGGAGACCATCATCACCGCCATACGCAAGACCGTCACCGCGGCCGGCTGCGCCGCCGTCCTTCTCGCCACGGCGGCCGCCTGCGGCACGGTCCAGAACCTCACCGCCGGGCAGAAGGTGGACCACGCCGTCGACCGGCTCGGCGAACAGAAGTCGCTCGCCTTCCAGTTGGACCTCGACGCGGACTCCGACGCGCTCACCGCGCTCGCGGGGGACTCCGGCTCGGACGATGCCATCCCGCCCGAGGCCGCGAAGTTCCTCAGCGGGCTGCGCGTCGACGTCGCCGTCAAGTCGAAGAAGGCGCTGGCCGATTCGGGCGAGAAGGACCTTATCGGCACGAGCATGAAGATCACGGGGGCCGACGGCGTCCTGGTCGAGTACCGGATCGTCGGCGACTTCACGTACTACCGCGTCGACATGAAGGCCGTCGGCGAGGCGATGGGCATTCCCATGCCGACCGCCGACGAACTCCCGGACAGCGAGAAGGAGTTCAAGCACGTCCTCGAAGGCGACTGGGTGAAGATGAACACCCGCGACCTGGAGAAGGCCCAGAAGTCCTCGCAGGGCTCCGCGAAGGGAGCGGACGGCGCCGGCGACGTCGACGCCAAGACCCAGCGGAAGATCGTCAAGGCCGTACGCGGTGTCATCGCCCACGACGTCACCTTCCGTGCCAAGGACGGCAGCGACGGCACCGAACACGTCATCGCCAGCGGCAACTTCCGTACCCTGATCAGGGGCGTCTTCGACAAGCTCCGGCCGCTTCAGGGCGACCTTCCGGCGGGTGCGGACCTCCCCTCGGACAAGGAGCTCAAGGACGCCCCGAACAAGAAGGTCGCCGTCGACTTCACGCTGAAGAATGGCGACCTCACCCAGGTCAAGGTCGACCTCGCCGTCCTCGCCGAGAAGCCGAAGGCCACCAAGCTGCCGCTGGTCCTGAAGTTCTCCAAGGCGGGCGACATCAGCGCGCCGTCGGGGGCCACCGAGATCCCCGCGGACAAGATGCCCGGGGGCAGCCCCCTCGGTGGCGGGCTGTTGGGCGGCAGCGAGCTCTGAGGACTCCGGCCCGCCGGTGGCACCGGCGGGCCATCACCGGGCACGCGCGCGTGGACGTTACGAGTGGACGTACAGACGTACAGACGTACAGACGTACAAAAAGCATCCACGCGCGCGTGGGGCCTTCAAAGGACACCCACGCGCGCGTGACGGCCTTCAAGGCGCCAACGCGCCCCCCACGCGCGCGTGACGGCCTTTGACGGCCCCCCACGCGCAGGCGGGGGGCCGTCAAAGGCCGCTTCCCATAACCGCTCTCCTATGACTACGACGGTTCTCCCCGCCCCTGCCGAGGCAACTCCATCCCCGCAGCGGCCGCCGAGTTGCAGTACTCCCGCACCGCGCTGGTCCGCGCCACCACGCGCCCCCGGTGCACCACGATCCGGCTGTACGCCAACGACAGCGCCCCCGCGAGCCGATCCCCGCGCACGGCGAGCAACTCGGCCGGAAATCCAGCCTCCACGCGCACCTCGGGCAGTCCGAGCGCGGCCCGGGCGCCACAACTCACCGCGTCGTAGGCGTCCGTGGGCCGCAGCCCGTACCGCGAGGCCAGCAGATACGCGGCCTCCAGCGGGTCGCCGCGCCCCACCGGGTTCGATACGTCGCGCAGGGCGCCGCTGCCCGCCGCGACCCGTACCCCGGCCGCCCGCAACAGCCGTACGGGAGCGGTCCCGCGCCGTTCCACGGCCCCGCAGCCGCCCTGCGGCAGGCACACCACGGTCACGCCCGCCGCGGCGAGCTGGTCGGCTGCCCGGGAGGCCGTCTCCGAGGGCAGCCGACCGAGCCCGCCGCACGGGCCGAGCGTCACCCCGGGGCGCAGCCCGCCGGCCATCGCCGCGAGCCGGGCGAGCCGGGCGGGGTCCGCGCCGTCCGTGTGCAGGTCGACCGGGCAGCCGTGCTCGGAGGCGAGCTCCAGGATCGCCTCCACGTACCCCGTCGGATCGGGGTCGGCGTCCGGGCAGCCGCCCACCACGGAGGCGCCCATCTTCACGGCGTCCCGCAGCATGGCCAGTCCGTCGGCCCCGGCCACCCCGGTCAGCACCCGAGGCATCGCCACCGCCGTCAACTCGGCGAGCCCGCGCAGCGAACGGCGCACCTGGAGCACCGCCGCCAGCGCGTCGAGCCCCTGTACGTCGCCGACGTGCACGTGCGAGCGCAGTGCCGTCGCGCCGTGCCCGAGTTGCAGCAGCGCGGCCTCGGTGGCCCGGCGCTGGACCTCCTGGGCGTCGTACGCGAGGGGGCCGTCGCCCTCGGCCGTCAGGGCCGTGTCGCTGTGGGCGTGGGGCTCGGCCGGGGCCGGCAGGAGGAGGTAGCCGTCGAGGTCCACCTTCGCCGCGAGGGCCCCGTGGGCGCCTCTCGTCAGGCTCCCGGCGGTGCCGACCGCCTCGATCCGTCTGCCGCCCAGCCGCACGTCCACGGTCCGGCCGTCGGTGAGCCGCGCCCCGCACAACAGGAGCGTGGCCGTGTCGGTCTGTCCCGAACGGGAGTGGGGTGGCTGCGGCTGACTGTCGGGCATCGCGCTCCTGGGGCTCGGGGGCGGCTGCGGGAGGGGCGACTGCGGAGCGTGAGGACACAAGATCACGCAGCGTGAGTCGAGCCTAGGGCGGCGATCCGTCCGCGTCGGGGAGGAGCGCAATAGTCGTACCGGTGTGGTCCGTAGCCGTATCGGTGTGGTCCCGCGGCTCGTATCCCTGGTGCTCCGCGACTCGTATCCGTGGTGTTCCGCGGCTCGTACCCGTGTGGTCCCGCGGCTCGTACCCGTGTGGCCGCCCGGGCGAGGGCGGGCCTCGGGCATGGGCGGGAACGCTCCTGTGATCGGTGGTGATCCGTGGTGCGTGAGGGGCTCGTGAGCGGCTGCGGGAACGCGCGGGAAACGGCCGGGAACAGGCCGGGGCGGGTGCCGCGAAACGGATTTGGGCGATCGGCGGCCGACCGTGTAATGTCTTCATCGCTCGCCCCAATAGCTCAGTCGGCAGAGCGTCTCCATGGTAAGGAGAAGGTCTACGGTTCGATTCCGTATTGGGGCTCTGGTGGGTGAGGTTCCCGTCGCAAGGCGGGACCTGATCCCATCAAAGCGGTGTAGCTCAGTCGGTAGAGCAAGCGGCTCATAATCGCTGTGTCACCGGTTCAAGTCCGGTCACCGCTACTGACAGTAGCCGATTGTGGGGTCGGTCCTTCGATCGGCTACTCTTTTATGCGTTAATCGTCCCATCCGTTCGTCAAGGAGCACTCCTGTGGCTGCCACCGACGTCCGCCCGAAGATCACGCTGGCCTGCGTGGAGTGCAAGGAGCGGAACTACATCACCAAGAAGAACCGGCGTAACGACCCGGACCGACTGGAGATGAAGAAGCACTGCCCGCGTTGCAACGCGCACACCGCGCACCGCGAAACGCGATAAATCAGGCTCGTACACGAGGCCGTCCCCTTCACGGGGGGCGGCCTCGCGTCGTTATGGAGAACCAGGAGGTGCCGAGCCCATGGCGCTCGACCAGTCCTTCGTGGGGCGGTCCTACCCGCCCACCGACCCCTATGAGGTCGGCCGGGAGAAGATCCGCGAGTTCGCGGAGGCCGTCGGGGACAGTAACCCTGCGTACACGGACCCGGAGGCCGCCAAGGCGCTCGGCCACCCCGATGTGATCGCCCCGCCGACTTTTGTGTTCGCGATCACGTTCAAGGCCGCGGGCCAGGTCGTCCAGGACCCGCAACTGGGCCTCGACTACAACCGCGTGGTGCACGGCGACCAGAAGTTCGCCTACACCCGCCCGGTGCGCGCGGGCGACCGGCTCACGGTCACCTCGACCATCGAGTCGATCAAGTCCCTGGCGGGCAACGACATCCTGGACATCCGTGGCGAGGTTCACGACGAGGCGGGCGAGCATGTCGTCACGGCCGTCACCAAGCTCGTGGCGCGCGCGGCGGAGGTGGGCTGACATGACCGCGAAGATCTCTTACACGGACGTCGAGGTCGGCACCGAGCTGCCGGCCCAGACGTTTTCCGTGACTCGTGCCACGCTCGTGCAGTACGCCGGTGCCTCCGGGGACTTCAACCCGATCCACTGGAACGAGAAGTTCGCGGTCGAGGTCGGTCTGCCCGACGTCATCGCGCACGGCATGTTCACCATGGCCGAGGCGATCCGCGTCGTCACCGACTGGGTCGGCGACCCGGGCGCGGTCGTCGAGTACGGCGTCCGCTTCACCAAGCCCGTCGTCGTCCCGAACGACGAAAAGGGCGCGACCGTCGAGGTCAGCGCCAAGGTCGGTGCCAAGCTCGACGACAACACCGTTCGCGTCGACCTCACCGCGACCAGCGCGGGTCAGAAGGTCCTGGGCATGTCGCGCGCGGTCGTACGACTGGCGTGAACGGGCAGCGCGGACAGTAGCTGTGCGTGAAGTAATGCGGAGCGCGGGCTGTTGCCGTGTGTGAAGTGGCGCACAGCCCCGGCGGTAGTCGTGTGAGGTAACGCATGGCGTCGGCCGTGGTCGTACGTGAAGTAAGTCGTACGTGAAGTAAGGGGCGCTCGCCATTGGCGGGCGCCCCTTACTGATGATTCAGCCGGACCACCCGGGTGAGTCTCGCGGCGCCGCCCAGGTGGATCACCGGCCCCGCTGGGCCGGGCTGTGCCGTGGCGGTGATCGTGGCCGGGCTGCCCAGCGAGTCGCCCATGTCCACGGCGATACGGGTGATGCCCCGACCGGCCAGATGGGCGGCGAGGCAGGCGGTGCTGTTGGCGTTGGCGATGTCCTCGGGGACGCCGATCGACGGGGCGAACATACGGGCGGCCGCGCGGCCCGTGGGCTCCGGCACGGAGTAGACGTAGCAGCCGAGGAGGCCCAGCCGGTCACAGGCGGCGCGGAGAGCACCGGAGTCCGGGGTGAGCGCGGCGAGGGCGGACCGGGTGGTCAGGGGCACCAGCAGACGCGGCCGTCCCACCGAGGCGACGGCGGCACCGGGCGCCAGCGTGTCCCGGGTGATTCCGAGAGCGGTGAGCACGGCCCCGCACTCGGTCTCCGTGGGCTCCCGCAGATCCACGGGGCCCGGTTCGAAGGCCGCGTTCACCGATGCCCCCTGAGACGTCCCCTCAGGGGTCTCGGGTGTCCCGTCGCGTGTCCCGTCGCGCAGGGACCAGCCCTCGAAGACGCGTCCCGAGGCGTTCAGAAGGGTCCGGTACTCCTCGCCTCCGGCTCGTGCGGCGAGAAAGGCCAGGGCGGCGACCGTTCCATGGCCGCAGGCCGGCAGCTCTCCCTCGGAGGTGAAGAAGCGCAGGGAAACCGCCGCACCGCTGTGCTGGGCGCCGGACGGGGAGACGAAGACCGCATGCGATGTCCCGGCCAGCACGGGCACGAGACGACGCTGCTCATCGCTGAGCGCCGTCTCGTCCAGCACCGCCGTCGGGCTCCCGCCGCCGCCGTTCCGCAGACATGCGTCCACGATCGCGACGGGCAGTCCCTGGGCGAGGGGCAGTTCATGCGCACTCATCGGCAGCCGGCCGGCACGGCAGTCAACATCACGCCAAGCAACGTACCAAGTAGGCGACTTGGGAATCCTGGACGCCGGTCTGCGGATCGCCGGAACGCCGGATCGGCCAGTCCGGATCGGCCAGTCCGGCTCGCCCGCCCGGCCCGGCAGAGAGTCCGGCCCGGCAGAGAGTCCGTCG
Organism: Streptomyces sp. NBC_00775; assembly: GCF_036347135.1. NCBI lineage: Bacteria > Bacillati > Actinomycetota > Actinomycetes > Kitasatosporales > Streptomycetaceae > Streptomyces > Streptomyces sp. NBC_00775. Next base: position 4,309,338 of record NZ_CP108938.1, on the reverse strand, counting down.
GCAGAGAGTCCCCCGTCGGGGACGCGGCGACTCCGGCCGGGCGCCTCCTCGGCCCAGCCGACCGACGTCCCAGAACCCCCCTTGACGTAGTTAGTGATTGAGTACTAACTTAGTCGCATGGTCAGGATGAGCGCAGAAGAGAGGCGCGAGAGCGTCATCCGCGCGGCGATGAGCGAGTTCGCCCGAGGCGGCTACTACGGCACGTCCACCGAGGCGATCGCCAAGCGTGTGGGTGTCTCGCAGCCGTATCTCTTCCGGCTCTTCCCGGGTAAGAAGGCGATCTTCCTCGCGGCGGCGGAGCGCTGCATGGAGCTCACGCAGCGCACCTTCGAGGAGGCCTCCAAGGGGTTGGAGGGCGAGGAGGCCCTGCATGCCATGGCGAACGCGTACGTGAAGGTCATCGCGGAGCAGCCCGAATGGCTGCTCATGCAGATGCAGATGTACGTGGCGGTGTCGGCGGCCGAGGAGGCCGGCGACCACGAACTCGGTGAGGCGGTGCGGGCCGGCTGGATGCGGCTGTGGGACACCGTTCATGTGCCGCTCGGGGCCGATGTGGACGAAACCGCGACGTTCATGGCGTACGGAATGCTCATCAACTGCCTGGTGTCCATGGGGTTTCCGCCCGAGCACCGGGTCTGGGAAGGGCTCTACCCGTCGGCGCGCGTCACGGGCCGGCTGGAGAAGTAGGGCGGAAGCAGGGCGAAAAGCAGGGCAGGGAAGGCGGAGATCGGCGCCTTTTCGTGGGCACGTTCATGGGCGCAAAAGTTAGTCATCAATAACTAACCGTTGGCAGTAATCACGCTCTGGGGGAGCGATGTCACAGCAGACCGCACAGACCACACGTCGCGGGGGAGCCGTCTGGGCCCTCGTCATCACCAGCGTCGCCGGATTCATGGCGGCCCTCGACAACCTCGTCGTCACCACCGCACTGCCCTCCATCCGCAAGGACCTCGGGGGAGCGCTGGGCGACCTGGAATGGACCGTGAGCGCCTACACGCTCACCTTCGCCGTGCTGCTGATGTTCGGCGCGGCTCTGGGTGACCGGTTCGGCCGCCGTCGGCTCTTCATGACCGGACTCACCGTCTTCACCGGCGCGTCCGCCGCCGCGGCCCTGGCGCCGGGCATCAACTCCCTGATCGCGGCCCGTGCGGTCCAGGGCGTCGGCGCGGCCATCATGATGCCGCTCACCCTGACCCTGCTGACCGCCGCGGTCCCGGTCGCCAAGCGTGGGATGGCGTACGGGATATGGGGCGCCGTGAACGGACTCGCGGTCGCCTCCGGACCCCTCATCGGCGGCAGCCTCACCGAGCATGTGTCCTGGCAGTGGATCTTCTGGCTGAACGTCCCGCTGGGCCTGGCCGTGCTGCCGCTCGCCCGGCTGCGGCTCGCCGAGTCGCACGGCACCGGCGCACCGCTGGACATCCCCGGCACCCTGCTCGCCAGCGGCGGTCTCTTCGGCATCGTCTACGCCCTGATCCGCGGCAACATCGACGGCTGGACCAGCGGCCCCGTGCTCACCGGCCTGATCGCGGGCGGTGCGCTCCTCGCCGGCTTCGTCCACCACGGCATCCACAGCAAGAACCCGATGCTGCCGATGCGCCTCTTCCGCAGCCGCGCCTTCTCCGCGATCAACGCCGCGAGCCTGCTGATGTTCGTCGGGATGTTCGGATCGATCTTCCTGCTCAGCCAGTTCCTCCAGGGCGTCGTCGGCTACTCGCCCACCGAGGCGGGTCTGCGGATGCTTCCCTGGACCGGGATGCCGATGATCGTCGCCCCCATCGCCGGATACCTCTCGGACCGGATCGGCGGCCGCCCGGTCGTCACCGTCGGCCTCGCGCTGCAGGCCGTCGGGCTCGGCTGGTTCGCCGTGATCGTGTCGCCCGACGTGTCGTACGCCGCGCAGCTCCCCGCTCTGATCATCAGCGGGATCGGTATGGCGCTGTACTTCGCCCCGGCCGCGAACCTCGTGATGTCCAGCGTCCGCCCGTCCGAGCAGGGCATCGCCTCCGGCGCCAACAACGCCCTCCGCGAGGTCGGCGGCGCCCTCGGCATCGCGATCCTGGCCTCGGTCTTCTCGGCCCAGGGCGGCTACGAGTCCGCACAGCGCTTCGTGGACGGGCTCTCGCCGGCGCTGTGGGTGGGTGCGGTGCTGGTCGGCGTGGGAGCGGTGGCCGCGGCGCTGCTGCCCCGGCGGCAGCTGGTGACCGAGACGCCGGTGGCTGCCTCGGCCTCGGCGCCCGCTCTCGAAACCGTCTCCCACTGAAACCCCGGAAGGAGCCTCGCGATGCCTACTCTGCCCTGGACCGTGCCGAACACGCCGCCGCTCCACGCCGAGGTGCACGTCATGGCCTCCCGGTTCGAGACCCGCACCTTCTGGGGAGCGCTCCGGTTCCTCGTACGGACGCCGGGCGTGTGGCGCCAGGTCGGCAAGGCGCCCGGCGCGTACGGCGCCTCCCTGAAGGCGGCGCCCCTGCGGCGGACCTTCTGGACCCTGTCCGCCTGGGAGTCGCCCGCGGCGCTCAAGCAGTTCGCACGCTCCGGCGCGCACGCCCCGTCCGCGGGCGGCCTCCGGACCCAGATGAAGGACGCGACCTTCCTCACGTGGACGGCGTCCGCCGACGAACTGCCCCTTGACTGGGCGCAGGTGCTGCGGCGCTTCGACTGAGCCGCGGATGAGCGGGAACGGCCCTGCCCTGACGGGCGGGGCCGTTCGCGTGCGGTGCGCGCTGGGGGCGTGAACTCGCACACCGCGCGCCGGGGGTGTGGAGTCTGGAGTTCGGGCGCGGGGGAGGGGCGTGATCTTGTGTCTTGCGCCCGGGGCGTGCGCTCATGCCTTGCGCGCCGGTGGTGCGATCCCATGCCTCGCGCCCCCGGGTGGCCAGGCGATCCCCCGCCTTCTCGTAGTCTTGGGCCCGTGCAGGAACTCCACGATGCCCCGCTCGCCCCGCTGACCACCTTCCGGCTGGGGGGTCCCGCGACCCGGCTGATCACCGCCACGACCGACGCCGAGGTGATCGCCGCCGTGCGCGAGGCCGACGACGCCGGTACGCCGCTGCTGGTCATCGGCGGTGGATCGAACCTGGTCATCGGCGACAAGGGCTTCGCCGGGACCGCCCTGCGCATCGCGACGAGCGGCTTCGCCCTCGACGGTACGAGGCTGGAGCTGGCGGCGGGCGAGGTGTGGACCGACGCGGTCGCCCGCACCGTCGAGGCCGGGCTCGCGGGCATCGAGTGCCTCGCCGGTATCCCCGGCTCCGCGGGTGCGACGCCGATCCAGAACGTGGGCGCGTACGGTCAGGAAGTGTCGTCGACCATCACCGAGGTGATCGCGTACGACAGGAAGACGCGCGAGACGGTCACGCTGACGAACGCCGACTGTGCGTTCTCGTACCGCCACAGCCGCTTCAAGGCCGACCCCGAGCGCCATGTCGTGTTGCGCGTCCGCTTCGAGCTGGAGGACGCGGAGGGCCTGTCGGCGCCGATCAAGTACCCGGAGACGGCTCGCGCGCTGGGCGTGGAGGCCGGGGACCGGGTGCCGCTGGCCGCCGCCCGCGAGACGGTTCTCAAGCTGCGCTCGGGCAAGGGCATGGTGCTCGACCCCGAGGACCACGACACCTGGTCCGCCGGGTCGTTCTTCACCAACCCGATCCTCACGGACGAGGAGTTCGCCGCGTTCCACGCGCGCGTGAAGGATCGGCTCGGCGCGGACGCCATGCCGCCCGCGTATCCGGCGGGCGACGGCCACACCAAGACCTCCGCGGCCTGGCTGATCGACAAGTCGGGCTTCACCAAGGGCTACGGCAGCGGGCCCGCCCGGATCTCCACCAAGCACACGCTCGCCCTCACCAACCGGGGCGAGGCCACCACCGAGGATCTTCTCGCGCTGGCCCGCGAGGTCGTCGCCGGCGTCCGCGACGCCTTCGGGATCACACTGGTCAACGAGCCGGTGACCGTCGGAGCCGAGCTCTAGTAGGCCACGCCCACCCCCTGCTTCACCGTCCCCGCGTCGTCGATCATCGCCAGCATCGCGTGTGCCACATCGGCGCGGCCGATGAACCGGCCCTTGAGCGGGAAGCTGCCGACAACCGTGCGATACGTGCCGGTCACCGGCTTGTTCTGGAGGCGTGGCGGGCGGACGACCGTCCAGTCGGTCGCGCTGCGAGCCAGCTCGTCCTCCATCTCCTTCAGGTCGGCGTAGACGTCCTTCAGGATCCCGGAGATCACGCCTCGCATGGCACGGTCGACGAGTGCGGAGCCCTCCGGGTCGGGGCCGACCGGACTCGCGCTCACCACCAGCAGCCGCCGCGCGCCCTCCGCCTCCATGGCGCCCAGCACCGTACGGGTCAGCCGGGCCGCGACCCCGGCGTCCTTGCGGCTGCGGGCGCCGAGTCCAGAGAGGACCGCGTCCCTTCCCGCGACCGCCGGGCGCAGCGCCTCCGGGTCCGTGAGGTCGGCACGGAACACCTCCAGGCCCGCGCCCGTGACCGTCAGCCGCGCGGGGTCCCGTACGACGGCCGTGACCTGGTGGCCCGATTCCAGGGCCTGCCGGACGATCTCCTGGCCGATGCCGCCTGTGGCACCGAAGACGGTGAGTTTCATGGCCTGCTCCCCTTCCGCTCCCCGTAGATGGATGAGTGGTGGGTGAGTGTTCACTCACCACTCCACCTCCTAGAGTGGGTAAGTACTCACCCACCCGTCAAGCTTGATTGGTTGCGTCATGGAATCCTTGGGCCCCATGCAGCAGAAATCCGCCGCGGAGCCCGCGCCGCAGAAACCGGCCAGGATCCGCATTCTCGACGCGGCGCACCAGCTCATGCTCACCGTCGGACTCGCCCGCGCGACCACCAAGGAGATCGCCAAGGCGGCGGGCTGCTCCGAAGCGGCGCTCTACAAGTACTTCACGAGCAAGGAGGAGCTGTTCATCCGCGTCCTGCAGGAGCGACTGCCCACACTGGGTCCCCTCCTGGGCAGGCTCACGGCGGAGCCGGGGGAGCGCACCGTCGAGGAGAACCTCACGGAGGTCGCCCGCCAAGCGGCCCTCTTCTACGAGCAGAGCTTTCCGATCGCCGCCTCCTTGTACGCGGAAACGCAGCTCAAACGCCGCCACGACGCGGCCATGCGGGCCATGGGCGCGGGCCCGCACATGCCCATCAGAGGCGTCGACGCGTATCTGCGCGCGGAACAGCGGGCCGGGCGCATCCACCCCTACGCCGACACCTACGCGGCCGCGTCACTGCTCCTCGGCGCGTGCGCCCAGCGGGCCTTCGCGTACGACTCGACGGAGGAGGGCGAGCCGCCGCCCCTGGACACCTTCGCCCCGGCCCTGGCGCGCACGCTGCTGCGGGGTATCTCCGTTGCCGAGGGCCCTTACTGAGCCGCGCACTCGCCCCATGAGGCACTCCCCACGCACCCGCGGTCGGCGACGCACGGAAGGGGCCGTACCGGTACGTCCAGCCCGTCGCTTACGTGGTTATGGGCAAGTTCATGCTGTGGAAGCAGGCAGTAATGCCCACCGGCGACGGTGGACGTACCGGCACGGCCCCGACCCACCACCTCATCAGCGCTCGCGAGGCGCGACCGGACCGCTGAGCCAGTCGTCCACCCCGGCCAGCAGCTTCGCCCGTACGTCCGCCGGGGCGGCCGAGGCGCGGATGGACTGCCGGGCCAGCTCGGCCAGTTCCGCGTCCGTGAAGTCGTGGTGGCGGCGGGCGATCTCGTACTGGGCGGCCAGCCGGGAGCCGAAGAGCAGAGGGTCGTCGGCGCCGAGGGCCATCGGGACGCCTGCCTCGAAGAGCGTGCGCAGGGGGACGTCCTCCGGCTTCTCGTAGACCCCCAGAGCGACGTTCGAGGCCGGACAGACCTCGCAGGTCACCCCGCGGTCCGCGAGCCGCTTCAGCAGCCGCGGGTCCTCGGCGGCACGCACCCCGTGGCCGATCCGCGAGGCGCCCAGGTCGTCCAGGCAGTCGCGGACGGAGGCCGGCCCGGTCAGCTCGCCGCCGTGCGGAGCGGACAGCAGCCCGCCCTCCCGCGCGATCGCGAAGGCCCGGTCGAAGTCCCGCGCCATGCCCCGCCGTTCGTCGTTGGAGAGCCCGAAACCGACGATGCCCTGGCCCGCGTACCGCACGGCAAGGCGGGCCAGCGTACGGGCGTCCAGCGGGTGCTTCATCCGGTTCGCGGCCACCAGGACACGCATCCCGAGCCCGGTCTCGCGCGCCGTCGTGTCCACCGCGTCCAGGATGATCTCCAGGGCCGGGATCAGACCGCCCAGGCGAGGTGCGTACGACGTCGGATCGACCTGGATCTCCAGCCACCCCGAGCCGTCCTTGAGGTCCTCCTCGGCGGCCTCGCGCACCAGGCGCCGAATGTCCTCGGGGTCCCTCAGGCACGACCGCGCGGCGTCGTACAGCCGCTGGAACCGGAACCAGCCGCGCTCGTCCGTCGCCCGCAGCTTGGGCGGCTCCCCGCTGGTCAGCGCGTCGGGCAGATGGATCCCGTGCTTGTCGGCCAGTTCCAGCAGGGTGGTGTGCCGCATCGAACCGGTGAAGTGCAGGTGCAGATGGGCTTTTGGCAGTTCAGAGACATCACGTACGCGCTCCATCCCAGGATCTTGCCGTACGTGGATGGCGTGCCGGTAGCGCTTTCCCTGATCGGGGGCTTGCCCGAACGAAGAAGCGGGCCGCCTCCCCGAAGGGAAACGGCCCGCACACGCACGCGTGGAGCGCGAAAACGTCAGTCCCGCGCCTCGGCCAGCAGCTTCTGGATCCGGGAGACGCCCTCGACGAGGTCCTCGTCACCCAGGGCGTACGACAGACGCAGGTAGCCCGGCGTGCCGAAGGCCTCGCCCGGGACGACCGCGACCTCGGACTCCTCCAGGATGAGCGCGGCCAGCTCGACCGTGTCCTGGGGGCGCTTGCCGCGGATCTCCTTGCCGAGGAGGGCCTTCACCGAGGGGTACGCGTAGAAGGCGCCCTCGGGCTCCGGGCAGAGCACGCCGTCGATCTCGTTCAGCATGCGCACGATGGTCTTGCGGCGGCGGTCGAAGGCCTCGCGCATCTTCGCGACGGCCGTCAGGTCCCCGGAGACGGCGGCGAGCGCGGCGACCTGGGCCACGTTCGAGACGTTCGAGGTGGCGTGCGACTGGAGGTTGGTCGCGGCCTTGATGACGTCCTTCGGGCCGATGACCCAGCCCACGCGCCAGCCGGTCATCGCGTACGTCTTGGCGACGCCGTTCACGACGATGCACTTGTCGCGCAGCTCGGGGACGACCACCGGGAGGGAGTGGAACTCGGCGTCCCCGTAGACCAGGTGCTCGTAGATCTCGTCGGTCAGGACCCACAGGCCCTTCTCGGCGGCCCAGCGGCCGATCTCCTCGATCTGCTCGCGGGTGTAGACCGCGCCCGTCGGGTTGGACGGGGAGACGAAGAGCAGCACCTTGGTGTTCTCGGTGCGGGCGGCCTCCAACTGCTCGACCGAGACGCGGTAGCCGGTGGTCTCGTCGGCGACCACGTCCACGGGGACACCGCCGGCGAGACGGATCGACTCCGGGTACGTCGTCCAGTACGGCGCCGGGACGATGACCTCGTCGCCCGGGTCGAGGATCGCGGCGAAGGCCTCGTAGATGGCCTGCTTGCCGCCGTTGGTGACGAGGACCTCGGCGGCCTCCACCTCGTAGCCGGAGTCGCGCAGGGTCTTCGCGGCGATCGCGGCCTTCAGCTCGGGCAGACCGCCGGCCGGCGTGTAGCGGTGGTACTTCGGGTTCGAGCAGGCCTCGATGGCGGCCTGGACGATGTAGTCCGGGGTCGGGAAGTCCGGTTCACCCGCGCCGAAGCCGATCACCGGACGCCCGGCGGCCTTCAGGGCCTTGGCCTTGGCGTCCACGGCGAGAGTGGCGGACTCGGAGATCGCGCCGACTCGGGCGGAGACCCGGCGCTCGGTGGGAGGGGTTGCAGCGCTCATGGGCCCCATCGTTTCAGACCGGAAACGCCCCCGGCACGCGGGTTTCACAGACTGAACATCGGCAGAACATTCATCCGGATCCGGACGGCTCACCAGTCGATCTTCGGCGGACAAAGCCCGTACGGACACTTTCTGTTCGACGACCGGCCCCGGACCACGTACACTCTCACCTCGTTGGCCTTCACGGGCCGCACTCATCCGGTGCACACCGAGCACTCGGGCGGATGCGGTACGTTGGGGGAAATCAAAGGGTCGTAGCTCAATTGGTAGAGCACTGGTCTCCAAAACCAGCGGTTGGGGGTTCAAGTCCCTCCGGCCCTGCTACACACTCCTTCGCCAGGATGTGTGCGCATGTACGTACTGCAATGCACCGCCGTGCGGCTCAACCGGGCGCGGCACGGCCACGACCCGGAATCAGGTGAGGACGAGTGACGGACGCCGTGGGCTCCATCGACATGCCTGATGCCGAGGCGCCCGAGTCCCAGAAGAAGGCTCGCAAGGGCGGTAAGCGTGCCAAGAAGGGCCCGCTGAAGCGCCTCGCCACCTTCTATCGCCAGATCGTCGCGGAACTCCGCAAGGTCGTCTGGCCGACTCGCAATCAGCTGACGACGTACACCACAGTGGTGATTGTGTTCGTCGTCATCATGATCGGCCTGGTGACCGTGATTGACTATGGGCTCAACCACGCCGCCAAGTACGTCTTCGGCTGAGCCGAGAGCGAAGGGCGCCGTCACCGGCGCCCCTTTCGCGTGTTCCACCCCCATGTATCCAGGAAGAAGCAGCCACCGTGTCTGACCCGAACCTGAACGACGCCATCGAGTCGGTCGAGTCCGTAGACGACGAACTCGACATCGTCGAGGGCGCGGACGTCGAGGACGACGAGGTCGAGGCTGCCGACGCCGCCGCCGGCGAGCCCGCCGAGGAAGCGGCCCTGCACGTCGAGGACGAGTCCGGTGAGGACGTCGAGGACGAGGACGTCTCCGAGGAGGACCTCGCCGTCGACGCCGAGGACGCCGACGAGGAAGAGGCCGAAGAAGAGGCCGAGCCCGTCGACCCCGTCACCGCCCTGCGCGAGGAACTGCGCACGCTCCCCGGCGAGTGGTACGTCATCCACACGTACGCCGGTTACGAGAACCGCGTGAAGACCAACCTCGAGCAGCGCGCCGTTTCGCTGAACGTCGAGGACTTCATCTTCCAGGCCGAGGTGCCGCAGGAAGAAGTCGCGCAGATCAAGAACGGCGAGCGCAAGACGATCAAGCAGAACAAGCTCCCGGGCTACGTCCTGGTCCGCATGGACCTGACGAACGAGTCCTGGGGCGTCGTCCGCAACACCCCCGGCGTCACCGGCTTCGTGGGCAACGCCTACGACCCGTACCCGCTGACCCTGGACGAGATCGTCAAGATGCTCGCCCCGGAGGCCGAGGAGAAGGCCGCCCGCGAGGCCGCCGAGGCCGAGGGCAAGCCCGTCCCGCAGCGCAAGGTCGAGGTCCAGGTGCTGGACTTCGAGGTCGGCGACTCGGTCACCGTCACGGACGGCCCGTTCGCCACGCTGCAGGCCACCATCAACGAGATCAACGCCGACTCGAAGAAGGTCAAGGGCCTCGTCGAGATCTTCGGCCGCGAGACCCCGGTCGAGCTCTCCTTCGACCAGATCCAGAAGAACTAGCTCCTTCTGGACGTACGTCTTCCGAACAGGTCAGACGGGCTGTCACAGCCGGTCTGACCTGCTCGGTTTTTAGCCGCACATGGATACCCGTTATCGTTGTGCGGTATGCCTCCATCCGGATCATCACCTCGGTTGAAGGCAGCCGTCCGGGGCGACTCGGACGTAGGAAGGCGAAAACGAAAGAGGACCCGGAATGCCTCCCAAGAAGAAGAAGGTCACGGGGCTTATCAAGCTCCAGATCAACGCCGGTGCGGCGAACCCGGCCCCGCCGGTCGGCCCCGCGCTCGGTCAGCACGGCGTCAACATCATGGAGTTCTGCAAGGCCTACAACGCCGCGACCGAGTCGCAGCGTGGCTGGGTGATCCCGGTGGAGATCACGGTCTACGAAGACCGCTCCTTCACCTTCGTCACCAAGACTCCGCCGGCCGCCAAGATGATCCTCAAGGCCGCGGGTGTCGAGAAGGGCTCCGGCGAGCCGCACAAGACCAAGGTCGCCAAGATCACCGAGGCGCAGGTCCGCGAGATCGCCACCACCAAGATGCCCGACCTCAACGCCAACGACCTGGCCGCCGCGTCGAAGATCATCGCCGGCACCGCCCGTTCCATGGGCATCACGGTCGAGGGCTGACACCCACCTTCGTAGGAACCATGCGGCTTCGGCCGCACGTGGCAGGGCCTGCTCGGTCCGCACCACGACTCCTCAGAACACATCAGGAGCAGCAGTGAGCAAGCGCAGCAAGTCTCTCCGCGCTGCGGACGCCAAGATCGACCGGGAGAAGCTTTACGCCCCGCTCGAGGCCGTCCGTCTCGCCAAGGAGACCTCCACCTCGAAGTTCGACGGCACCGTCGAGGTCGCCTTCCGCCTGGGTGTCGACCCGCGCAAGGCCGACCAGATGGTCCGTGGCACCGTGAACCTCCCGCACGGCACCGGCAAGACCGCCCGGGTCCTGGTCTTCGCGACCGGTGACCGTGCCGAGGCCGCACTCGCCGCGGGTGCCGACATCGTCGGCTCCGACGAGCTCATCGACGAGGTTGCGAAGGGCCGTCTGGACTTCGACGCCGTCGTCGCCACCCCGGACCTCATGGGCAAGGTCGGCCGCCTGGGCCGCGTGCTCGGTCCCCGTGGCCTGATGCCGAACCCGAAGACCGGCACCGTGACCCCGGACACCGCCAAGGCTGTGACCGAGATCAAGGGCGGCAAGATCGAGTTCCGCGTCGACAAGCACTCGAACCTGCACTTCATCATCGGCAAGACCTCGTTCGACGAGACCAAGCTGGTGGAGAACTACGGCGCCGCGCTGGACGAGATCCTTCGTCTGAAGCCGTCGGCCGCCAAGGGTCGCTACATCAAGAAGGCCACGATCAGCACCACGATCGGCCCCGGCATTCAGCTCGACTCGAACCGCACCCGCAACCTCCTCGTCGAGGAGGACCCGGCCGCCGTCTGAGCCTCCCGCTCACCCCGGTGACCGCGTCGCGTACGCGTTCTTGACACGGGCCCCGCAACCTTTCGAGGTGCGGGGCCCGTCTCCTTTTCCGGAGACGTTCCCGGGGCGAACCCGCGGACGATATTCCGGATACGAGTGTCAGTGGGCTGCGCTAGCGTGCAGAGCACAGGATTCGCATAGGGGTGGGGACCAATGAAGAGCATGACCGTGCGCCGCGTGACCCTTTCGATCGCGCTGACGACCGCTCTGGCGGGGGTGGCCGCCTGTGGTTCCTCAGGCGGCTCGGGGAGCTCCGGCAAGGACGACAAGGCGGTGCACAAGGGCACGACGCATGTCAGCCCCATAGCCGCCCTGCGCTCCGCCGAGAAGTCCACCGACGGCGCCGACTCCGCCAAGGTCGAGTCCTCGACGACCATGGGCACGATGATGTCCATGACGGCGAACGGCACCATGGGCTGGGCCGACGGTCTCACCGGCACCATGACGATCACGTACACCGGCGGCACGCTGGCCGACACGATGCGTCAGACGGGCAGCACGTCCATGCAGGCCCGCTATCTGCCCGACGCCTACTTCGCGAAGATGAGCGACAAGTTCGCCGAGCAGACCGGCGGCAAGCACTGGATCAGGTACGGGTACGACGATCTGGCCAAGCTCGGCGGCAGCTCGGGCGCGTACCTCAAGGACCAGATGCAGAACACCACGCCGAACCAGTCGGTGAAGCTCCTGCTGGCCTCCGGCGACGTCAAGAAGGTCGGCGAGGACAGGGTGCGAGGCGAGCAGACCACGCACTACTCGGGCACGGTGAACGTCGCGGACATGGCGACCAAGACCTCCAACCTCAGCGCGAGCCAGCTGGCCGACCTGAAGAAGCAGCTCACTGCGGCCGGCGTCAGCACGGAGAAGGTCGACATCTGGGTCAACGGCGACAACCTGCTGGTCAAGAAGGTCGAGAAGGGCGAGCTGTCCAGCGGCACGATGTCCTCGACGGCGTACTACAGCGACTACGGCGTGAAGGTCTCCGCCACGGAGCCCCCGGCCAGCGACACCGCCGACTTCAAAGACCTGCTGAAGGCGCAGAGCACGGGCGGCACCACCTCCTGATCGAACCTCCGGATCGAACCTCCTGAACCCCACAAAACTCAGAAGACCGCCTGAACCCCCTGGGCTACGCTCACGGCCGACTGTCTGTGAATCGACCATTTGTTTCCTGGGGGGAATCATGGGGTTTTCTGTGGATGCGGCCGTGCGGCGCAGGGCTGCGGGCGTGACGCTCGCCGTCCTGGTCCTCGGCGGGGGCGGCGTCGCCTGCGCGAAGGGCGACGCGGGGGAGTCGCCCAAGATGTCACCCGCGGCGGCCGTCGCCAGGGCGGCGAAGAACGCGGACGACATCACCTCCCTCCGCTACCGCATGTCGGGCCGGGTCCCGCAGGAGGGCCGGGTCGGGGGCGAGGGGGCGCTGAGCCTGAAACCACCGGCCATGAGCCTGAGGACGGCTGCGCTGGACGGGCCCGACAAGGGGAAGAGCGTCGAGATGCGGCTGGTCGACGGGGTGCTGTACATGGGCGGGGGCGCCGAACCCGTCGGGGGGACGGACGGCAAGCACTGGATGAAGTTCGACCTGTCCGGGCACAGCCGCACGTCCGGCGGGATGACGTTCGACACCACCAAGTGGCGGGACGAGACCGGCAAGAACCCGGCCCAGGAGGCCGGCTTCCTGGCCGGCTCCAAGGACGTGAAGAAGGTCGGCACCGAGAAGGTCGACGGCGTCCGGACCACCCACTACAAGGGGACGGTGACCCTCGACGCCATCCGCGCGAACCTGAGGACCAAGGACAAGGCGGTGCGGGAGCGGCGCGAGAAGAACCTCAAGCAGTACGAGGAGATGGGCGCCGACAAGCTCACGATGGACCTGTGGATCGGTCCGGACGACCACACCAAGCAGTTCCGGGTGCGCGCCGCCGCGGACAAGGGCCCGTTCGACGTCACCATGACCTTCCTCGACTACAACAAGCCGGTGACCGTCAAGGCCCCGGCCGCCAAGGACACGGTCGACCTCGCCAAGGCCATGAAGGACGCCCAGAAGGGCTGAGCCGCGCGGAATCCTGGCGTCGTACGACCGGATTTGCCTGACCTCGACGCCTTCACGTACTCTTCCCCAGAAGCCAAAGACCGCTGGTCGTTGCCTTGCGCTCGTAAGAGGGCGGGGTGGCCGAAGGATCCGCTGAAACTGCGGACGACCCGCGTAGGTGACCGTGGATGTGCTCCCGGAGTTCGCTTGCCCAGCTTGCGGATGTTCCGGTCGAGCTACGCCCCGTGCGCCTGCGCCGGGGCGTTTCGTTTTGTCAGCCCCTTCTGAGCGGTCCTCATCACCCGGAAGGAGGCCACGCTTATGGCAAGGCCCGACAAGGCTGCCGCGGTAGCCGAGCTCGCGGATGCGTTCCGCAGCTCGAACGCCGCCGTGCTGACCGAGTACCGGGGTCTCACCGTGGCGCAGCTCAAGACGCTGCGTCGTTCGCTCGGTGAAGACGCCCAGTACGCCGTGGTGAAGAACACGCTGACCAAGATTGCGGCCAACGAGGCCGGGATCTCCACGCTCGACGACCTGTTCAACGGTCCGACGGCGGTCGCCTTCATCACCGGTGACCCGGTGACGTCGGCGAAGGGTCTTCGTGACTTCGCCAAGGACAACCCGAACCTCGTCATCAAGGGCGGTGTCCTTGACGGCAAGGCGCTGTCCGCCGACGAGATCAAGAAGCTTGCGGACCTTGAGTCCCGCGAGGTTCTGCTCAGCAAGCTGGCCGGTGCGTTCAAGGGCAAGCAGTCCCAGACTGCCTCGCTCTTCCAGGCGCTCCCCTCGAAGTTCGTCCGCACCGCGGAGGCGCTTCGTGCCAAGCAGGCCGAGCAGGGCGGTGCCGAGTAATTCGGCTCGCGCATTGACCGCCGCCGCCTGAGGCGACGGTCGTAGCGGGCCGAACGTACGCCCGCCTCACCAGTACATCCGGCACCTGCCGAATTAGTGGAAGGACGCCATCATGGCGAAGCTGTCCCAGGAAGAGCTGCTCGAGCAGTTCGAGAACCTCACCCTCATCGAGCTCGCCGAGTTCGTGAAGGCCTTCGAGGAGAAGTTCGACGTCACCGCCGCCGCCGCGGTCGCCGTTGCGGGTCCCGCCGCCGCCGGCGCCCCGGCCGAGGCCGCTGAGGAGCAGGACGAGTTCGACGTCATCCTCACGGGTGCCGGCGAGAAGAAGATCCAGGTCATCAAGGTCGTGCGTGAGCTGACCTCGCTGGGCCTGAAGGAGGCCAAGGACCTCGTCGACGGCGCTCCGAAGCCCGTCCTCGAGAAGGTCGCCAAGGAGGCCGCCGAGAAGGCTGCCGAGTCCCTCAAGGGCGCCGGCGCCTCCGTCGAGGTCAAGTGACCCGACGAGTCGTCACGACTCCTCTCGCGGGCTGATACAGCCGCTCAAGTAGCGCTGTAACGCTGACGCACTGAAGAGCGATCACCCATCTGGGTGGTCGCTCTTCGGCGTTCCAGGGGGTGCCCGTAGCGGCTGCCTTGCGCTGTCGGTCGCGACGAGTATGGTGATCTTCGTTCGTGTCTCCAGCCGCCCGTGACGGGCTGCAGGACGGGTTGCAAGACGGGCGGCACGTGACGATCGCAGCACTTGCTCAGGGCATGGGGGGCCTTGACGAACCGCACGCAGCGCGCAATTCTCAGGACGCGTCGTCACAACGATCCGGATCCGAGGCATGGATCGACGGCGAAGAGGGCAGTATCGATGTGCATTGAGGGCGTGGCTTGCCGCAGGTGTTGAGAACAACGAGGGTCTCAAAAAACCGGGACTGGACATCAGTGGGCCTTGTGGCTACACTGACCCTTTGCGCTGCCTGTTAGCTGCCTCCTGCCCGTCACCAGGGGCATGCCCTCGCTTGAGCACCGATGACTTGATCATCCCTGACCTGGCCTTATCCGGCTGAATCAGGAACGACCTGTCTCTGTGTCCCAGTGGGGGGCCGGTACGCGCGTAGTGAGTCCGAGCCCTCGGAAGGACCCCCTCTTGGCCGCCTCGCGCACTGCCTCGACCGCGAATACGAACAACGGCGCCAGCACCGCCCCGCTGCGCATCTCCTTTGCAAAGATCAAGGAGCCCCTCGAGGTTCCGAACCTTCTTGCGCTGCAAACCGAGAGCTTCGACTGGCTGCTCGGCAACGACGCGTGGAAGGCTCGTGTCGAGGCGGCTCTGGACAGTGGACAGGACGTCCCCACGAAGTCCGGTCTGGAAGAGATCTTCGAGGAGATCTCTCCGATCGAGGACTTCTCCGGGTCGATGTCGCTCACTTTCCGCGACCACCGCTTCGAGCCTCCCAAGAACTCCATCGACGAGTGCAAGGACCGCGACTTCACGTTCGCGGCCCCGCTCTTCGTCACGGCTGAGTTCACCAACAACGAGACCGGCGAGATCAAGTCCCAGACGGTCTTCATGGGCGACTTCCCGCTCATGACCAACAAGGGCACCTTCGTCATCAACGGCACCGAGCGTGTCGTGGTGTCGCAGCTCGTCCGCTCGCCGGGCGTCTACTTCGACTCCTCCATCGACAAGACGTCCGACAAGGACATCTTCTCCACGAAGGTCATCCCGTCCCGGGGTGCCTGGCTGGAGATGGAGATCGACAAGCGCGACATGGTCGGTGTCCGCATCGACCGCAAGCGCAAGCAGTCCGTCACCGTCCTGCTCAAGGCTCTCGGTTGGACGACCGAGCAGATCCTCGAGGAGTTCGGCGAGTACGAGTCCATGCGCGCCACCCTGGAGAAGGACCACACCCAGGGCCAGGACGACGCGCTGCTCGACATCTACCGCAAGCTGCGTCCGGGCGAGCCCCCGACGCGTGAGGCTGCGCAGACGCTGCTCGAGAACCTCTACTTCAACCCGAAGCGCTACGACCTCGCGAAGGTCGGCCGCTACAAGGTGAACAAGAAGCTCGGCAGCGAAGCGCCGCTGGACGCCGGGATCCTGACCGTCGAGGACATCATCTCGTCGATCAAGTACCTGGTGAAGCTGCACGCCGGTGAGACCGAGACCGTTGGTGACAACGGCGCCTCGATCGTCGTCGAGACCGACGACATCGACCACTTCGGCAACCGTCGTCTGCGCAACGTCGGCGAGCTCATCCAGAACCAGGTCCGCACGGGTCTGGCTCGTATGGAGCGCGTCGTCCGCGAGCGCATGACGACCCAGGACGTCGAGGCGATCACGCCGCAGACCCTGATCAACATCCGGCCGGTCGTCGCCTCCATCAAGGAGTTCTTCGGCACCAGCCAGCTGTCGCAGTTCATGGACCAGAACAACCCGCTGTCGGGTCTCACCCACAAGCGCCGTCTGTCGGCGCTTGGCCCGGGTGGTCTCTCCCGTGAGCGGGCCGGCTTCGAGGTCCGTGACGTGCACCCGTCGCACTACGGCCGCATGTGCCCGATCGAGACCCCTGAAGGCCCGAACATCGGTCTGATCGGCTCGCTCGCCTCCTACGGCCGGGTCAACGCGTTCGGTTTCGTCGAGACCCCGTACCGCAAGGTCACCGGCGGCGTCGTCACCGACGAGGTCGACTACCTCACGGCCGACGAAGAGGACCGATTCGTCATCGCGCAGGCCAACGCGCCGCTGACGGACGAGCTCCGCTTCGAGGAGTCCCGCGTCCTGGTCCGCCGTCGTGGCGGAGAGGTCGACTACGTCCCCGGTGACGACGTCGACTACATGGACGTCTCCCCGCGCCAGATGGTGTCGGTCGCGACCGCCATGATCCCGTTCCTCGAGCACGACGACGCCAACCGTGCCCTCATGGGCGCGAACATGATGCGTCAGGCCGTGCCGCTGATTAAGTCCGAGGCGCCGCTCGTCGGCACCGGCATGGAGTACCGCTGCGCCGTCGACGCCGGCGACGTACTCAAGTCGGAGAAGGACGGTGTGGTCCAGGAGGTCTCCGCGGACTACGTCACCACCGCCAACGACGACGGCACGTACACCACGTACCGCCTGCACAAGTTCTCCCGCTCGAACCAGGGCACCTCCGTCAACCAGAAGGTTGTCGTGGACGAGGGCGCCCGCGTGATCGAAGGCCAGGTCCTGGCCGACGGTCCCGCGACCGAGGACGGCGAGATGGCGCTCGGCAAGAACCTGCTCGTGGCGTTCATGCCGTGGGAGGGTCACAACTACGAGGACGCGATCATCCTGTCGCAGCGCCTCGTGCAGGACGACGTCCTCTCCTCGATCCACATCGAGGAGCACGAGGTCGACGCCCGTGACACCAAGCTCGGCCCCGAGGAGATCACCCGGGACATCCCGAACGTCTCCGAAGAGGTCCTCGCCGACCTCGACGAGCGCGGCATCATCCGCATCGGTGCCGAGGTCGTCGCCGGCGACATCCTGGTCGGCAAGGTCACGCCCAAGGGTGAGACCGAGCTGACCCCGGAGGAGCGTCTGCTCCGTGCGATCTTCGGTGAGAAGGCACGCGAGGTGCGCGACACCTCGCTGAAGGTGCCGCACGGCGAGATCGGCAAGGTCATCGGCGTCCGCGTCTTCGACCGTGAAGAGGGCGACGAGCTGCCGCCGGGCGTGAACCAGCTGGTTCGTGTCTACGTGGCGCAGAAGCGCAAGATCACGGACGGTGACAAGCTCGCCGGCCGCCACGGCAACAAGGGTGTCATCTCCAAGATCCTGCCCATCGAGGACATGCCGTTCCTCGAGGACGGGACCCCGGTCGACATCATCCTCAACCCGCTCGGTGTGCCGTCCCGAATGAACCCGGGACAGGTTCTGGAGATCCACCTCGGCTGGCTCGCCAGCCGCGGCTGGGACGTCTCCGGTCTCGCCGACGACTGGGCGCAGCGCCTGCAGGCCATTGGTGCCGACCAGGTCGCCCCGGGCACCAACGTCGCCACCCCCGTCTTCGACGGTGCGCGTGAGGACGAGCTCGCGGGTCTGCTGCAGCACACCATCCCGAACCGCGACGGCTCGCGCATGGTCCTCCCGACCGGCAAGGCCCCGCTGTTCGACGGCCGCTCCGGCGAGCCGTTCCCGGAGCCCGTCTCCGTCGGCTACATGTACATCCTCAAGCTCCACCACCTGGTCGACGACAAGCTGCACGCTCGGTCGACCGGTCCGTACTCGATGATCACCCAGCAGCCGCTGGGTGGTAAGGCCCAGTTCGGTGGCCAGCGCTTCGGTGAGATGGAGGTGTGGGCGCTGGAGGCTTATGGCGCCGCGTACGCCCTCCAGGAGCTGCTGACCATCAAGTCCGACGACGTGACCGGCCGCGTGAAGGTCTACGAGGCCATCGTCAAGGGCGAGAACATCCCTGAGCCCGGCATCCCCGAGTCCTTCAAGGTGCTCATCAAGGAGATGCAGTCTCTGTGCCTCAACGTGGAGGTGCTGTCCAGCGACGGTATGTCCATCGAAATGCGTGACACCGACGAGGACGTCTTCCGCGCGGCGGAGGAGCTCGGCATCGACCTGTCCCGGCGCGAGCCGAGCAGCGTCGAAGAGGTCTGACGGGAGTCCGGCCGGGCCTTGGCCACCTGTGGAAAAGGTGATCAAGGCCCGCCGGCCCCAGGACCCCCGTATCAGACCCCTAAGACTTACAACCCTGAGAGGGATTGACGCATAGTGCTCGACGTCAACTTCTTCGATGAGCTCCGGATCGGTCTGGCCACCGCTGACGACATCCGTCAGTGGAGCCACGGCGAGGTCAAGAAGCCCGAGACCATCAACTACCGCACCCTCAAGCCCGAAAAGGACGGACTCTTCTGCGAGAAGATCTTCGGTCCGACCCGGGACTGGGAGTGCTACTGCGGCAAGTACAAGCGCGTCCGCTTCAAGGGCATCATCTGTGAGCGCTGTGGCGTCGAGGTCACTCGCGCCAAGGTGCGTCGTGAGCGGATGGGCCACATCGAGCTGGCCGCTCCTGTCACCCACATCTGGTACTTCAAGGGCGTTCCGTCGCGGCTGGGCTACCTGCTCGACCTCGCCCCGAAGGACCTCGAGAAGGTCATCTACTTCGCGGCGTACATGATCACGTACGTCGACGACGAGCGCCGCACCCGTGACCTGCCCTCGCTGGAGGCGCACGTCTCCGTCGAGCGTCAGCAGATCGAGAACCGTCGCGACTCCGACCTCGAAGCCCGCGCCAAGAAGCTCGAGACCGACCTAGCCGAGCTTGAGGCCGAGGGCGCCAAGGCCGACGTACGCCGCAAGGTGCGCGAAGGTGCCGAGCGTGAGATGAAGCAGCTGCGTGACCGTGCGCAGCGCGAGATCGACCGTCTCGACGAGGTGTGGACCCGCTTCAAGAACCTCAAGGTCCAGGACCTCGAAGGCGACGAGCTCCTCTACCGCGAGCTGCGTGACCGCTTCGGCACGTACTTCGACGGTTCGATGGGTGCCGCGGCGCTGCAGAAGCGCCTGGAGTCCTTCGACCTGGAGGAGGAGGCCGAGCGCCTCCGCGAGATCATCCGCACCGGCAAGGGCCAGAAGAAGACCCGTGCGCTGAAGCGGCTGAAGGTCGTGTCTGCCTTCCTGCAGACCTCCAACAGCCCCAAGGGCATGGTCCTCGACTGCGTCCCGGTCATCCCGCCGGACCTTCGCCCGATGGTGCAGCTGGACGGTGGCCGCTTCGCGACCTCCGACCTGAACGACCTGTACCGCCGTGTGATCAACCGCAACAACCGTCTGAAGCGACTCCTTGACCTCGGTGCCCCCGAGATCATCGTGAACAACGAGAAGCGCATGCTTCAGGAGGCCGTCGACGCGCTCTTCGACAACGGCCGTCGTGGTCGCCCGGTCACGGGCCCCGGCAACCGTCCGCTGAAGTCGCTGTCCGACATGCTCAAGGGCAAGCAGGGTCGATTCCGTCAGAACCTGCTCGGCAAGCGTGTGGACTACTCCGCGCGTTCCGTGATCGTCGTCGGTCCGCAGCTGAAGCTGCACCAGTGTGGTCTGCCCAAGGCCATGGCGCTGGAGCTCTTCAAGCCGTTCGTGATGAAGCGCCTGGTCGACCTGAACCACGCGCAGAACATCAAGAGCGCCAAGCGGATGGTCGAGCGCGGCCGCACGGTCGTCTACGACGTCCTGGAAGAGGTCATCGCGGAGCACCCGGTTCTGCTGAACCGTGCGCCCACGCTGCACCGCCTCGGCATCCAGGCCTTCGAGCCGCAGCTGGTCGAGGGCAAGGCCATCCAGATCCACCCGCTCGTCTGCACCGCGTTCAACGCGGACTTCGACGGTGACCAGATGGCCGTGCACCTGCCGCTCTCCGCGGAGGCGCAGGCCGAGGCCCGCATCCTGATGCTGTCCTCGAACAACATCCTGAAGCCGGCTGACGGTCGCCCCGTCACCATGCCGACCCAGGACATGGTTCTTGGTCTGTTCTTCCTCACCACCGACGGCGAACTCCGCGACGTCAAGGGCGAGGGCCGCGCGTTCGGCTCCACCGCCGAGGCGACGATGGCGTTCGACGCCGGGGAGCTCGCGCTCCAGTCGGCCGTCGACATCCGCTTCCCGGTGGGCACCATCCCGCCGCGCGGCTGGACCCCGCCGGCGCGCGAAGAGGGCGAGCCGGAGTGGCAGCAGGGTGACACCTTCCGCCTCCGTACGACTCTGGGCCGTGCGCTCTTCAACGAGCTGCTGCCCGAGGACTACCCGTTCGTCGACTACTCGGTGGGCAAGAAGCAGCTCGGCGAGATCGTCAACGACCTGGCCGAGCGCTACCCCAAGGTCATCGTGGCGGCGACGCTCGACAACCTGAAGGCGGCGGGCTTCTACTGGGGCACCCGCTCCGGCGTCACCGTGGCCATCTCCGACATCGTCGTCCCCGACGCGAAGAAGGAGATCGTCAAGGGCTACGAGGCTCAGGACGAGAAGGTCCAGAAGCAGTACGAGCGCGGTCTGATCACCAAGGACGAGCGCACGCAGGAACTCATCGCGATCTGGACCAAGGCGACCAACGAGGTTGCCGAGGCGATGAACGCGAACTTCCCGAAGACGAACCCCATCTTCATGATGGTTGACTCGGGTGCCCGAGGAAACATGATGCAGATGCGTCAGATCGCCGGTATGCGTGGTCTGGTGTCGAACGCCAAGAACGAGACGATCCCGCGTCCGATCAAGGCCTCCTTCCGTGAGGGCCTGTCGGTGCTGGAGTACTTCATCTCGACGCACGGTGCTCGTAAGGGTCTGGCGGACACGGCCCTCCGTACCGCCGACTCGGGTTACCTCACCCGTCGTCTGGTCGACGTCTCCCAGGACGTCATCATCCGCGAGGAGGACTGCGGCACCGACCGTGGCCTCAAGCTGCACATCGCGGAGCGCGGCGCGGACGGTGTCCTGCGCAAGGCGGAGAACGTCGAGACCAGCGTGTACGCACGTGCGCTGGCCGAGGACATCACCGTCGACGGCAAGGTGCTGGCCCCGGCCAACACCGACCTCGGCGACGTCCTCATCGACGAGCTCGTCAAGCACGGCATCGAGGAGGTCAAGACCCGCTCGGTCCTGACCTGTGAGTCCGCCGTCGGTACCTGCGCCATGTGCTACGGCCGTTCGCTGGCCACCGGCAAGCTGGTCGACATCGGTGAGGCGGTCGGCATCATCGCCGCCCAGTCCATCGGTGAGCCCGGCACGCAGCTGACGATGCGTACCTTCCACACCGGTGGTGTGGCCGGTGACGACATCACCCAGGGTCTGCCCCGTGTCGTCGAGCTCTTCGAGGCTCGTACGCCCAAGGGTGTCGCCCCGATCTCGGAGGCGGCCGGCCGCGTCCGTATCGAGGAGACCGAGAAGACCAAGAAGATCGTCGTCACCCCGGACGACGGCAGCGACGAGACGGCGTTCCCGATCTCGAAGCGTGCCAAGGTCATGGTGCACGAGGGCGACCACGTCGAGGTGGGCCAGAAGCTCACCTTCGGTGCGACCAACCCGCACGACGTGCTGCGGATCCTCGGTCAGCGCGCGGTCCAGGTCCACCTGGTCGGCGAAGTCCAGAAGGTCTACAACTCGCAGGGTGTGTCGATCCACGACAAGCACATCGAGATCATCATCCGGCAGATGCTGCGCCGTGTGACGATCATCGAGTCGGGCGACGCGGAGCTGCTGCCCGGCGAGCTGGTCGAGCGTTCGAAGTTCGAGACCGAGAACCGTCGTGTGGTCCAGGAAGGCGGCCACCCGGCCTCCGGCCGTCCGCAGCTGATGGGTATCACCAAGGCCTCGCTGGCGACCGAGTCGTGGCTGTCGGCGGCGTCCTTCCAGGAGACGACCAGGGTTCTGACGGACGCGGCGATCAACGCCAAGTCCGACTCCCTGATCGGCCTCAAGGAGAACGTCATCATCGGTAAGCTCATCCCGGCCGGTACGGGTCTGTCCCGCTACCGCAACATCCGGGTCGAGCCGACCGAGGAAGCCAAGGCCGCGATGTACTCGGCCGTCGGCTACGACGACATCGACTACTCGCCGTTCGGCACGGGCTCCGGCCAGGCCGTCCCGCTGGAGGACTACGACTACGGTCCGTACAACCAGTGAGCTAGGCAGTAGGTAGTACGAAGGGCGGTCACCCCACTTGGGGTGGCCGCCCTTCGGCGTGTGCGGGCCTCAGCGCGGCAGTTGCAGATACGGCTCCAGGGCGCGCAGCCGGGTGTAGTTGTCCGGGTGGCTGGTCAGGAGCTTGGCCAGCCCGCCCGGCTCCTTGAGCCTCTTGCCCTGCGCGGCGGCGTACGCCTTCGCCGCGTCCTCCTCGGCCTGGAAGTGGTGCAGGACCTGGGCCATCTCGGTCGCGAAGCCGAGGGCGGCGGCCTGCTGGTCGGCGCGCAGTTCGCCGAGGCGGCCGGCGTAGGCGAGCAGGTAGGGCGCGATGACGAGGGGAATGGTGATGTACCAGGCGACGATGAACCCGAAGACCACGAACATCCCCATGAAGAGGACCAGGATCCCGGTCGCGGCCAGCGAGAAGACACTGGCGACGGCGAGCGCGATCCGGGCGAGCCCCCGGGTCAGCGCCCAGGCGATCCGGCCGGGCAGCGAGTACCAGTGGCCGAGCAGCCCGGCCCAGGCGTGACCGCCGGTGTGGTGACCGAGTTCATGGGCGAGTACGGCGGCGAGGTTGCTGCTCGGGATCCGGTTCAGCGAGTACGTGGTGACGCTGACGACATGGCCGGCGACCGCGGACGCGTTGAGGTCGTCGCTGTTCTCCACCATCAGTTCGTAGGTGTCCGCCTCGATGCCCGCGCGGGCGGTGACCTCGCGCCAGATCGGCTCCAGGCGCGCCCGCTCCTCCGCCAGCGGCGCCCGCAGCTTGACCACGCGCCGGGCGAAGAGCAGCTCGGTGGGCCGGTGGAAGACGAGGGCCCCGGAGGCCAGCCAGGCCAGCACGACCAGCCATCCCACCACCGAGCCGAACAAGGGCACCGCGACCGCCGCGACCACGGCGAAGCTCACCAGGAAACCCGGGATCTGCGTCGCCAGCTGCCCTATCGCGGTGGCGTCGGCACCCCGCTGATGAGCCGCCACGTGGACGCGGGAGCCCTGGTGGCGGTAGTCGAGGTCGTCGGGCGCGACGGCGGGCCGCGGCACGAAGGGGGCCGGCTGCGGGGCCTGGGCGGGGTACTGCGGGGCGGGGCCGGGGTACGGAGCCGCGGCTCCCGGGTGCTGCGGGGGCGCGCCGGGGTAAGCGGGAGGTGCCGTCGGGTACTGGGGCGGCGCGGGGGTGGCCTGCGGGTAGGGCGGGGGAGCGGCCGGGGCACCCGGGTACGGGGGCGGGGTCGCGGCGCCGGGGTATTGCGGCGGGGTGGCGGCTCCCGGGTACGAGGGCGGGGGAGCGGAGGTGCCCGGGTACTCGGGCGGCGGTGTGGCCGTGCCCGGGTACTGGGGCTCCGGGGACGCCGGTTCTGGTGGCTGGGACATGGGGCTCCTTCGGGTCGTGCTGTCTGGGGACGTCAGCCGATGAGCAGGGCGGTGGGCAGCAGGGCCGTGCCGGCGCAGAAGGCGATCAGGCCGGTGCGGATCCACTGGTGCTTGCGGGCGGCGATACGGCTGGTCTCGGTGAGCGCCGCCGTGAGTCCGGCGGCGGGGTCGCGGTCGGTGTCGGCGAGCGCGGCGGCCAACTGGCCCTCGCGTACGGCCTGTTGGATGTCGCCGAAGTAGCACAGCGGCTGGCCGGGCGCCCAGGAGCCGCGGCGGTAGCGGGGAAGTACGGCGAGGAGCAGCGCGAACAGCGAGAGCGCCAGGGCGGCTGCCCCGGCCCACCACACGGCGGTCCCGGCCCAGGTCAGCTCTCTCGGCGTCCAGCCCCGCCCGGCCAGCAGCCCGCTGAACACCCCCGCCGTCATCCCGAGCGCCGCCACCAGCACGGACGCCTTGCTGTCGGCCCGGGCGATCTCGCCGCGCAACTCGGTGAGCAGCCGCTCGGCGGTGCGGGCGCCACCGGTCACGGGCAGGGTGCCGGGGGTGGTCACGCGGACCCCGCTTCGGGGGAGTCCTGCGGCGGTACGTCGGAGGTGGCGGGCTCTCCCGTGCCGGGGGCCGGGGGCACGACGGGGGTGGGGCCCGCGGCGGCGTACGGCGGCGGCGGTGCGTAGGGGGCGCTGGGCGGCTGCGGCGGGCCGTACGGGGCACCTGGCGGCTGCTGCCGGCCGTACGGCGGTGCCGGTGGCTGGTCCTGCGGTGCCGGGCTGTACGGCTGCTGCGGAGGGGCGGGAGGTGGCGCGGCCTGACCGGCGTACGGGGGCTGACCGGCGTACGGGGCCTGGCCGGCGTACGGAGGCTGACCGGAGGAGGGAGGCTGAGGTGCGTACGGCTGTGCGCCGGGCTGTGGCGGCTGGCCGGGGTGGGACGGCTGGCCCGGATACGGCGGCTGCGGCGGTACGTACGGCTGTCCGGGTGTCGCCCCCGCGGGCAGCGCCGCCTGGCCGCCGTCCTGCGCCGGCGAGGTCTGCTGCTGGATCAGGTCGTTGACGGCGCGCAGGGTCGAGCGGGCGGACTCGGCTTTCTGGAAGTCCTCCAGGGTGTCCCCGGCGATCAGTTCCAACTGGGTCTTGATGATGGACAGTTGGTCCCTCTGGATGGAGCCGACGACCAGCTGGGTGTCCTCGGGGTGCTGGGCGAGGTGCAGGGCCCAGGCGCCGACGCCGCCGTGCTGGAGGTGGTACTGGTAGAAGTTGATCTTCTCGGTGATCAGCTGATGGTTCTGCTGCTGGTGCAGGAACTCCAGCTCGTGCTGGAGCCGGGCCTGACGCAGCCGGAACTCGTGCTCGGGGTCGAGCATTTCGGACTCGTAGCGCAGGGTGCGCTGACGCTTGCGGTGCGCGATCGCCTCGTCGTCCAGCCGAAGGCGTACGACACAGGTCACGGCGAGGCCGATGCCGGCCGCGAAACCGCCTGTCTCGACGGCCTGTTGGACCGCGCGCTCGGCGGACGGGCTGTCCTCGATGGGGAAGCGGCGGCTGACCGGCCGTGCGAACTGGTGGAGTTCACGGGTCAGCCGCGTGGGCACATCGCGCTCACCGCTCGCCACGTACGCGATCGGATCCGCCACCCGCCAGGTCAGATCGGCCGTGGCGCCGAAGGAGAACGCGTCGTCGTCGCTGGGCAGTTCCAGGTCCAGCTGCACCGGGTGGCTGCCCATGTCCACCTCGTACACCGAGGTGTAGCGGCGGGTCGCCGCGTCCGAACGGCTCGGCCGGTGCGGCGGGATGTAGACGTCGTACGAGCCCTTGGCGGTGACGAAGACGAGCGCGTGGTCGATCGCGGTCATCTGACGCCGGGCGGTGTAGTCGAAGCGCGAGATGGGCTTCACGGTCAGCACGGGGTCTCTCAGCGTGCTGTGCCTGTTCGCGTCCTGCTGCCACTCCGGCTGACGGCGGAACTCCGCCATGGTTCAACTCCTCGATGGATCTGGATCTGTGGTGGAGGGGATCAGTACGCCGAGCAGCCGGTCGGCGATCGGTGGGCGCGGGCCGCCGTCCGGGGCGCGCAGGTTGAGCAGCTCATGGCTGAGGCGCTTGCGGTCGTCCGCCGTCACGACCAGCGCGGGCAGCAGGAACTCCAGGGCCCGCGCCGTGTCCGCCCGGCGCTCGGCCACGTGCACCCAGGTGTGCAGGGCGTCCAGGGCTCCGTGGGTGTGCGCGCGGTCGCCGAGAGCGGTGCGCCAGAGGGCGGCGAGGTCGTGGGCCGAGTACGTCTCGTACATACCCGTGGTGGCGTACCACTCGACGAGCGCGTCCTCCTCGTCGTTGTCCAAGGCACGGACGAACGCGGCGAGCGCGAGCGCGCGGACCGAGGCCGTGTCGTGGTGGAGCAGCCGCACCAGCTCGGAGAGCATCTCGCCGCGCCGGACGCCCACGGAGAGCAGCAGGGCCGTCGAATCGATCAGGTTGTCCGCCTCGGCCTGGCTGCTGCCCCCGGCGCGGGCCCGGGCGGCGAGCGCGCTCAGCGCGGGCCCCGCGAGGTCGGGGCGGAGCGGTGTGAGCAGTCCGAAGGCGCGGATCGCGGTCCAGCGGCGGGCCCAGTGGGAGTCCGTGCACCACTGGGTGAGCAGGCGCAGCACGACGGGCGCGTCGAGGAGCTGGGCGAGTGTGAGCGTGTTCGCCGCGGTGACCCGGGGGCCGAAGGCCTTGGAGACGGCCCAGCCGTCGATCAGCAGCGCCACCGCCGAGGGCAGGTCGGCACGGGCGAGCAGCGCGGTGGCCGCGGCGGCCCGGGTCCGGACGACCGGGCGGCCGTCGCGGGCCAGCTCCTTCAGCCAGGCGACCAGCGCGGGCCGGGCCGACGGATGGCCTGTCCACACCTCGGTGAGCAGGACGCGCGGGGTGTTCTCCTTGCGGAAGTACGCCGTGAACTGCGGAACCGCGCCCCATTCGGTCGCCTCGTCGCGCACTTCCCCCGTGGCCCGCGCCCGCTCCAGGCGCGTCTCGGCGGCCAGCCCGAACACCGGGATCTCCGGCGGCTGTTCGGGGTGCTGGAGTCGCTGGAAGTGCACGAACAGCTGGTCCGCGAGCTCGGCGGCGAGGACGTAGGGTGCCTGGTCGAAGACGGCGAGCGAGATGAGGAACGCCTTGTCCCGCAGGGTGGCTTCGGGGTCGCTCAGCCACTCCCGGCACTGCTGCTCGACCGCGGCCTGCCCGAAGTCCGCGAGCCGCGCCGCCGCTTCCTCGCTGCCGTCGTAACCAGCCACCTCCGCCGCGAACTTGGCGGCCTCGGCGGGACGGTGGGCGCCGCGGGAGAGGAAGTCGCGCACGGGGGAGAGAGCGAGGAGGCCGTCGATGTCCCGGTGTCCGGCCAGGTGTGCGCGCAGCACGGCCGCCGCCTCCGGTGCCTCCCAGCGGGACGGAGTGACTCCCAGCAGGAACGGGGTGTTCTCGACGGTCACCACCAGATACCCGTCGACCTTCTTGAGCTGGTCGCGGGCCACGTTCAGATGGGTGTCCCGCAGCGGCCGGTTGCGGCTCAGCGGCAGGTCGCGCAGGACGTGACCGCCCGGCGCGGAAAGCCCCGCGCCCAGGGCCGCGGGGCTCGTCTCCGAGGAGAGGGCGTGCACGGCGGGGACGCCCAGGCGGCGCAGCAGCATGCGGGCGGCCGCGTACCGGCCGCTGGAGTGGGCGCCCGCGAGGACGAGGACGCGTTCCTCGCGCAGCCGGGCCAGGGCGGCCGTGAATGCCGGGGTCTCGACGAAGACCGCGGCCAGCGCGTCGAGCTGCTGACCGGGGATCTCTCCGGAGGCGTAGGCCGCCGAGGCCGCCGGGCCGTGGTGGTGGATTTCCGTCTTGCCGCCCATGAACACATCACGGGCGGTGCCGCCGGACACGCCGTGCTGGGAGCCGCCGACCAGGCTGCCGCCGACGGATGCGGCCTCGTTGAAGATGAACCCCGGGGTGTGCGCGACGAGTTCACGCTGCGCGGCCCGGGCCTCCTGGGTCCGCTCCACGGGCTCGCCGCCGTGGTCGTCGCCGTCGGCGTGGTGCGGTTCGGCGGTCCGGTGCGGCTCTCTGGGCTCCGCCGGTGGTACGTCGTCGGGGGCCGGCGCCGCGGGCGGGGGCACCGTCACGCCGACTCACCCCCGGACCCGCCCAGGTGTACGTCTCCGGTGACCTGGCCGCCGGAGACGCCGTGCTGGTCGCCGCTGACGAAGCTGCCGCCGAAGGTGGGGGAGCCGCCGTTGAACTGGATGACGACGCCGCCGGGAGGGCTGGCGGGACTGGCGGAACTGGCGTGGCCGGCAGGTCCGGGGGAAGCGGGCGGTTCCGCGCCCGGCGCCGGGCTCTCCCCCGAGTCACCCGGCGCCGGGGCTCCCCCCTTTTCACTGTGGTCGTCGGTGCCGTGCGGTACCGGGCCGTGCAGCCAGGCCCGCAGCGCACCGTTCTTGCTGTCCACCGTCACCGGGTGGAAGTCCTCCGCCGGGATGCCGGGGTGGCCGTGGCGCACGATCCCCGTGTGCACGCCCTCCGAGACGCACAGGGCGAAGTCGTCCGCCCGCTCGCGCAGGGCCGCGCGCAGCAGCTGGGCGTCGAGGAGACGGCAGGCGTGGTTCAGGTCGGAGCCGACCCAGCCGTCGTGGTCGTCGATGGCGACGTAGCCCGTGGCGACGACGCCGCGCAGGCGGATCTGGGCGGAGCTGGATGCCATGCGGTTGACCGCGCGCAGCTGGACGGGGACCTCGGTGAGGAGGGCGCGGAGGAGGGCGGTGACCGAGGCGTTGGCGTCGATCAGTTCCATGACGGAGTCGCCGCGGTCGGCGCGGAGCCTCAGGCGTTCGTCGATGCCCGCGCTTTCCAGGGTGCGGTCGGTGATGTCGTACAACATCCGCCGCAGATAGGCCTGTTCGACGTCGTCCCGGTCGCTGTACTTCTCGATGTCCAGCAGAAGGATGGTCCGGCTCACGGGGTCGGTCATGGTCGCCTTTCGGTGGGGGCCTTGCGCCTGGCAAGCAGAGTGGCGGCCACGGGGGGCGATGTGTGAGGGCGGATTTCCCACTTGAAGTGTGACGGGGTGCACAGAACCAGGCGGGCGTCACTTGAGCCACGGTTCTTCGCCCCCGCCGCCCCTACCCGTCCCATCCCCAGGGGCTCTGCCCCTTCGACCCCGTTCGGTTGTGTGTCGGGTGCGGGTGGGTGGGGGCTGGTCCAAAAGATTGCGCAGTTCCCCGCGCCCCTAAAAAGACCCCGGGCCGGGGGCGATGGGGCGCAGCCCCGAGCCGTTAGGGGCGCGGGGAACTGCGCGACCAGCCCCCACCCACCCGCAGCCAAAGAACCGGCCCACGGGTCTGGGGCGGAGCCCCAGGAACGGATGGGACGGGTAGGGGCGGCGGGGGCGAAGAACGGCTCAGCCTCGGGCGATCTGGCGTAGTACATCCATCCGTACGATCACCATCGCCCGCCGCCCCGTCACGACCGCCCCCCGCTCGCGCAACTCCTTCAGCAACCGTTGGACCATCTCCCGCGACGCCCCCACCGACCCCGCCAGCTCCTGCTTGCTCAGGGGGACGGAGAGTTCGATGCCCTCGGCGGTGCGGCGGCCGTTGGTGCGGGCGAGGTCGAGGAGGAGGGCGGCGAAGCGTTCGCGGACGCTCATGGAGGCGAATTCCAGGCGACGGCGGTCGGCGGCGCGCGTCCGGTCGGAGGTGAGGCCGAGGAGGGCGAAGGAGACGGCGGGGGAGCCGGCGAGGAAGGCCGTGAAGTGTTCGCGGACGACTGCGACAGTGCGGACGGGTTCCAGGGCGGTGACCGTGGCCGAGCGGGGGCGGCCGGTGAGCGCGGCCGACTCGCCGATGATGTCGCCGGGACCGCGCAGCGCGAGCAGCGCCTCGTAACCGTTGGCGGCCGCCGCGGTCACCTTCGTCCAGCCGTGCGTGACGATCAGCACGTGCGAGGACGGCTCGCTCTGGTGCAGGAGCACCATGCGGGGGGTGAAGGAGAGCTCGTGGCCGAGGGAGAGCAGCGCGGAGCGGTCCTCGCTCTCCAGGCGGGCCAGGAACGGCACCCGGTCGTCCAGGCCCTCGTCCCCCGGTAAGTGTGCGGCCGTCATGAAGTCCCCCGTCCCCCGTCCCTCATCCCCGCGACCGATCAACGTACTGAACGGTTCATAGTCAGCGCCGCGAAACCGCACATATTCACAGAGTGACCGGCTGCGACGGCCGAAGAGAAGCGTGACAAGTCCGGCGTGTCGGGCCCCACGGCATTTGTTTTGACCGAAGTCCGTGAGGTAGGTACGCTCAGACCTTGTGCCTGGGGTGTGCCCTGGCTCCCGTGCGTGCCTTCAACCGCACAGGGGGAGCCGTAGGTGGCCACCGTATTCTGCGCTCTTTCCGCCTCGCGGCGGGAGTCTGCAGCTTCGACACACCCGACCGCGTGGGTCGGCGACGTTCCAGGTTAGCTTCACCATCGGCACACAGAAACCGGAGAAGTAGTGCCTACGATCCAGCAGCTGGTCCGGAAGGGCCGGCAGGACAAGGTCGAGAAGAACAAGACGCCCGCACTTGAGGGTTCGCCCCAGCGTCGCGGCGTCTGCACGCGTGTGTTCACGACCACCCCGAAGAAGCCGAACTCGGCCCTGCGTAAGGTCGCGCGTGTGCGCCTGACCAGCGGGATCGAAGTCACCGCTTACATTCCGGGTGAGGGACACAACCTGCAGGAGCACTCCATCGTGCTCGTGCGTGGTGGCCGTGTGAAGGACCTGCCGGGTGTTCGCTACAAGATCATCCGAGGTTCGCTTGACACGCAGGGTGTCAAGAACCGCAAGCAGGCCCGCAGCCGCTACGGCGCCAAGAAGGAGAAGTAGAAATGCCTCGTAAGGGCCCCGCCCCGAAGCGCCCGGTCATCATCGACCCGGTCTACGGTTCCCCTCTGGTGACCTCCCTGATCAACAAGGTGCTGCTGAACGGCAAGCGCTCCACCGCCGAGCGCATCGTCTACGGCGCCATGGAGGGCCTGCGCGAGAAGACCGGCAACGACCCGGTCATCACGCTCAAGCGCGCTCTGGAGAACATCAAGCCGACCCTCGAGGTCAAGTCCCGCCGAGTCGGCGGTGCGACGTACCAGGTTCCGATCGAGGTCAAGCCCGGTCGCGCCAACACGCTCGCGCTGCGCTGGCTCGTCGGTTACTCCCGCGCCCGTCGCGAGAAGACGATGACCGAGCGTCTGCTCAACGAGCTTCTCGACGCGTCCAACGGCCTTGGTGCCGCTGTGAAGAAGCGCGAGGACACCCACAAGATGGCCGAGTCCAACAAGGCCTTCGCGCACTACCGCTGGTAGTCGCAGCCCACATCGAGACCGAGAGAAGACTGAAGCCTTATGGCTACCACTTCACTTGACCTGGCCAAGGTCCGCAACATCGGGATCATGGCTCACATCGACGCGGGTAAGACGACCACCACCGAGCGGATCCTCTTCTACACCGGCGTCAGCTACAAGATCGGTGAAGTCCACGACGGCGCTGCCACCATGGACTGGATGGAGCAGGAGCAGGAGCGTGGCATCACGATCACCTCTGCTGCTACCACCTGTCATTGGCCGCTTGAGGACAACGACTACACGATCAACATCATCGACACCCCGGGTCACGTCGACTTCACGGTCGAGGTGGAGCGTTCGCTCCGCGTCCTCGACGGTGCCGTCACCGTGTTCGACGGTGTGGCCGGTGTTGAGCCGCAGTCCGAGACGGTGTGGCGTCAGGCCGACCGTTACGGCGTGCCGCGCATCTGCTTCGTGAACAAGCTCGACCGGACCGGCGCGGAGTTCCACCGCTGCGTGGACATGATCAAGGACCGGCTTGGCGCCGTTCCGATCATCATGCAGCTGCCCATCGGTGCCGAGATGGACTTCAAGGGCGTTGTGGACCTGGTCCGCATGAAGGCGCTCGTGTGGTCCGCCGAGGCGGAGAAGGGCGAGATGTACGACGTCATCGACATCCCCGCCACGCACGCCGAGGCTGCCGAGGAGTACCGCGGCAAGCTGGTCGAGACCGTCGCGGAGCACGACGACGAGATCATGGAGCTGTTCCTGGAGGGCCAGGAGCCCACCGAGGAGCAGCTGTACGCCGCGATCCGTCGCGTCACCATCGCGTCCGGCAAGTCCAACGGCGTCACGGTCACCCCGGTGTTCTGTGGCACCGCGTTCAAGAACAAGGGCGTCCAGCCCCTGCTCGACGCGGTCGTGCGCTACCTCCCGACTCCGCTTGACGTCGAGGCCATCGAGGGCCACGACGTGAAGGACGCGGAGATCGTGATCAAGCGCAAGCCGTCGGTGGACGAGCCGCTGTCCGCGCTCGCGTTCAAGATCATGCGCGACCCGCACCTCGGCAAGCTCACCTTCGTCCGGGTTTACTCGGGCCGCCTGGAGGCCGGCACTGCGGTGCTGAACTCCGTCAAGGGCAAGAAGGAGCGCATCGGCAAGATCTACCGCATGCACGCGAACAAGCGTGAGGAGATCGAGTCGGTGGGCGCCGGTGACATCGTCGCCGTCATGGGCCTGAAGCAGACCACCACCGGTGAGACGCTGTGTGACGACAAGGCACCCGTGATCCTGGAGTCCATGGACTTCCCGGCTCCGGTCATCCAGGTCGCCATCGAGCCCAAGTCCAAGGGTGACCAGGAGAAGCTGGGTGTCGCCATCCAGAGTCTCGCGGAGGAGGACCCCTCCTTCCACGTTCACTCGGACGAAGAGACCGGCCAGACCATCCTCGGTGGTATGGGCGAGCTGCACCTCGAGGTGCTGGTCGACCGTATGAAGCGCGAGTTCAAGGTCGAGGCCAACGTCGGCAAGCCGCAGGTCGCTTACCGCGAGACGATCCGCAAGACCGTCGAGCGTCACGACTACACCCACAAGAAGCAGACCGGTGGTACCGGTCAGTTCGCCAAGGTGCAGATCGCGATCGAGCCGATCCTCGAGGCCGACGGTCCGGCGTACGAGTTCGTGAACAAGGTCACCGGTGGCCGCATCCCGAGGGAGTACATCCCCTCGGTCGACGCGGGTGCGCAGGAAGCCATGCAGTTCGGCATCCTCGCGGGCTACGAGATGACGGGCGTCCGCGTCATTCTTCTCGACGGTGGCTACCACGAGGTCGACTCCTCGGAGCTCGCCTTCAAGATCGCCGGATCGCAGGCCTTCAAGGAGGCCGCGCGCAAGGCGTCGCCCGTTCTGCTCGAGCCGATGATGGCCGTTGAGGTCACCACGCCCGAGGAGTCCATGGGCGATGTCATCGGTGACATCAACTCCCGCCGTGGCCAGATCCAGGCCATGGAGGAGCGTCACGGCGCTCGCCTCGTGAAGGGCCTCGTGCCCCTCTCGGAGATGTTCGGCTACGTCGGCGACCTCCGCAGCAAGACCTCGGGTCGCGCAAGCTACTCGATGCAGTTCGACTCCTACGCCGAGGTTCCCCGGAACGTCGCCGAGGAGATCATCGCGAAGGCCAAGGGCGAGTAACACACCCCGTTTACACGCTTTAGGCTTGACACCGACCGCCGGGGACGACCCGGGAGGGAAAACCCCGGCGGGCGGCATCCCAGCAAAGATCACCTGGCGCCGATGAGTAAGGCGTACCAGAACCACTCCACAGGAGGACCCAGTGGCGAAGGCGAAGTTCGAGCGGACTAAGCCGCACGTCAACATCGGCACCATCGGTCACATCGACCACGGTAAGACGACCCTCACGGCCGCCATTACCAAGGTGCTGCACGACGCGTACCCGGACCTGAACGAGGCCTCGGCCTTCGACCAGATCGACAAGGCTCCTGAGGAGCGCCAGCGCGGTATCACGATCTCGATCGCGCACGTCGAGTACCAGACCGAGACGCGTCACTACGCCCACGTCGACTGCCCCGGTCACGCGGACTACATCAAGAACATGATCACGGGTGCGGCGCAGATGGACGGCGCCATCCTCGTGGTTGCCGCCACCGACGGCCCGATGCCGCAGACCAAGGAGCACGTGCTCCTGGCCCGCCAGGTCGGCGTTCCCTACATCGTTGTCGCCCTGAACAAGGCCGACATGGTGGACGACGAGGAGATCCTGGAGCTCGTCGAGCTCGAGGTCCGTGAGCTCCTCTCCGAGTACGAGTTCCCGGGCGACGACCTGCCGGTCGTCAAGGTCTCGGCGCTCAAGGCGCTCGAGGGCGACAAGGAGTGGGGCCAGTCGGTCCTGGACCTGATGGCCGCCGTCGACGAGGCGATCCCCACCCCGGCGCGTGACGTCGACAAGCCGTTCCTCATGCCCGTCGAGGACGTCTTCACGATCACCGGTCGCGGTACGGTCGTCACCGGCCGTATCGAGCGTGGTGTCCTGAAGGTCAACGAGACCGTTGACATCATCGGCATCAAGCAGGAGAAGACCACCACCACGGTCACCGGCATCGAGATGTTCCGCAAGCTGCTCGACGAGGGCCAGGCCGGTGAGAACGTCGGTCTGCTCCTCCGTGGCATCAAGCGCGAGGACGTCGAGCGCGGCCAGGTCATCATCAAGCCCGGTTCGGTCACGCCGCACACCGAGTTCGAGGCCCAGGCCTACATCCTGTCCAAGGACGAGGGTGGCCGCCACACGCCGTTCTTCAACAACTACCGTCCGCAGTTCTACTTCCGTACGACTGACGTGACCGGTGTTGTGACCCTCCCCGAGGGCACGGAGATGGTCATGCCGGGCGACAACACCGAGATGACTGTCTCGCTGATCCAGCCCGTCGCCATGGAAGAGGGCCTGAAGTTCGCCATCCGTGAGGGTGGCCGGACCGTGGGCGCCGGCCAGGTCACCAAGATCAACAAGTAGTTCTTGTTGGCTTGACAGCCTGGTAGCTCCTCAGAGCTCCAGAAGGGGCCCGTACGACTTCGGTCGTACGGGCCCCTTTGCCATGCCCGGAGCCGCTTGCCGGGACCTCCGAAACTATTCGACGCCGACGACCCATTCCCCCCACGTGCCCCTCCCTCCACTATTTGTCATGCCGATGAGCAAATTCGTACGCCGTCGGGGCTAGGGGTGAGGCATGTCTGGAGACGTCAGCCGCAGAACCGTTCTCGGTGCCGGGATCGCCGCGTTGCCGGTGCTGTCGGGGGTGGCGTGGGCGGCGGACTCGGGGCCGCGTGCCACCGACCCCGGCGCGTACATCTCCTTCACCGGTGGGGCGTTCTCGCTCGTGGGCGCCCCGGTGGTGGTCTCCCAGGAGGATCACCCCGGAGTCGTACGGGTGGCAGGGGACCTCCGGGACGACATCGAGCGGGTGACGGGCGTGCGGCCCGGTGACGCGATGGCGCGCGAGGTCGTCCTGGTCGGGACGATCGGGCGCAGCCCGCTGATCGACGGGCTCGTCGCCTCCGGGAAGCTGGACGTCACAGGGGTGCGGGGGAAGTGGGAGACCTCGCTGCAGACCGTCGTGGAGCGGCCGATGCCCGGGGTCGACCGGGCCTTCGTCGTCGCGGGCGGCGACCCGCGCGGCACGATCTTCGGGGCGTACGACGTCTCGTACGGCATCGGGGTCTCGCCCTGGTACTGGTGGGACGACGTACGCCCGGTCCACCGCGACGCGCTCTACGTGCTGCCGGGGCGGCACACGCAGGGCACGCCGGCGGTGAAGTACCGCGGGATCTTCATCAACGACGAGAACCCGGCGCTGGGCACCTGGGCGCCCGGGTACTTCGGCCCCGGCAAGGCCCCCGGCCACGAGGGCGGCTTCACCGCGGACTTCTACGCCAAGGTCTTCGAGGTGCTGCTGCGCCTGAAGGCGAACTACCTGTGGCCGGCGGTGTGGGGCCGCGCCTTCGCCGAGGACGACCCCGAGAACCACGCCCGCGCCAAGGAGTACGGCATTGTCATGGGCACGTCTCACGAGGCGCCCATGATGCGGGGCATCGAGGAGTGGAACCGGCACGCGGTCCCCGCCGTGCGCGACAGCGGGGGAGCCGTCGTGACGCCGGGACACGACCCGTACGGCGGTACGGGGGAGTGGTCGTTCCGCCGCAACGCCGACGCGATCAAGGCGTACTGGCGCGAGGGCATCCGGCGGATGGCCGACCAGGACTTCGAGGGCGTCGTCACGCTGGGGATGCGCGGCAACGGGGACACGAGCCTGCCGGACGGCGACGGCGTCGAGCTGATGCGGGAGATCATCGACGCCCAGCGGGAGATCATCGCCGAGGTCACCGGCCGTGATCCGGCCTCGGTCCCGCAGGTGTGGACGCTCTACAAGGAGGTCCAGCGGTACTGGGACCGGGGGCTTCGGGCGCCGGACGACGTCACGGTCGTCCTCACCGACGACAACTGGGGCAACATCCGCAAGCATCCCGACCCGGCCGAGCCCGCGCGGACCGGCGGCTACGGCCTGTACTACCACTTCGACTACGTCGGGGCCGGCCGCAACTACAAGTGGGTGGACACGACCTCCCTCCCGAACCTGTGGGACCAGCTCCACCAGGCCGTCGCGTACGGGAACCACGGGCTGTGGGTCACGAATGCCGGAGACCTCAAGGGCAATGAGCTGCCCACCGAGTTCTTCCTCGACTACGCCTGGAATCCGGACCGTTGGGGCCTGTCGTCGCTCGGCGAGTGGGAACGCCGTTACGCCCGGCAGAACTTCGGCCCGGCGCAGGCCTCGGAGATCGCGGACGTACTGGCGACGTACGGGCAACTCCAGTCGCGACGGAAGCCCGAGCTGCTCAACCGCCGTATCACGGGAAGCGGTTCGGACATCGTGTACGACGACCAGGCCACCCCCTTCTACGGGCGCGAGCTGGAGCGGGTGACGGACGAGTGGCGGGAGCTCGCGGCGCGGGCCGGGCGGATCGCGCGGCGGTTGCCGGAGTCGGCGCAGGACGCGTGGTTCGAGCTGGTCGGGTACGAGGTGCTGGCGACGGCGAACCTGTACGAACTGCGGGAGGCGGAGTTCACGAACCTGCGGTACGCCGAGCAGGGCCGGGCGGCGACGAACGGCCTGGCGGCAGCGGCGGAGGCGGGCCTGGAGAAGGACCTGGCCCTTGCCGAGCGCTTCAACTCCCAGGTGGCGGGCGGGAAATGGCGCGGCTTCCAGACGCAGCCGCACATCGACTACGGGGATGTGGAGCGGTACGGGGCGAACGCGGGGTGGCAGCAGCCGGAGCTGAACAACGTGGCACTGCCCGATGTGCTGTTCCCCGCGGTGCGGCGCGTCCCGCTTCCGGACGCGGCCGAGCTGGGGGTGGCCGTCGACGGCTCCCTGGACGAGACGGTCGTGCTGAACCCGTACCGCACGGGCCCGGCGCCGTACATCGAGGTGTTCAACCGGGGCCGTGACGCCTTCGACTACCGGATCGAGGTGTCGGTGCCGTGGATCACCGTGGACCGCCCGCGGGGGAGGGTCTCGGACCAGGTGCGGGCCGTGGTGAAAGCGGACTGGGCGCGGGCGCCCCTGGGCCGTACGGAGGCGGAGATCACCGTACGCGGCGCGGGTGCCGTCGTGACCGTACCGGTGATCGCCGAGCATCCGTCGGCGCGTGGCCTGCGGGGATTCGTGGAGGCGGGCGGGTATGTCGCGGTGGACGCGGACCATTACGCGCGGGCCGTGGGCACCTGGCAGCGGATCGAACGGATCGGCCGTACGGGGGCGGGGATGACACCGTTCCCGGTCACGGCGGCCCGTCAGACGCCGGGGCGTGCGGCATCGCCCCGCCTGGAGTACGAGGTGAGCGTGCTGACGCCGGGTGCGGTGACCGTCTGGGCGTACGTGTCCCCGCGCAACCCGGCGCTCGCGACCGGTGGCCTGCGCTACGCGCTCTCCTTCGACGGCGCCGAGCCGCAGACGGTCGACATCCACGCGGCCACCGGCGCGGACGACGGCCTGATGAACAAGCAGTGGGCGCGCCACACCTCGGACAACGTGAACCTGACGTCGACGAGGCACACGATCGCGGCGCCCGGCGTGCACCGTCTGACGTTCTGGACGGTCGACCCGACCGTGGTGCTCCAGCGCCTGGTGATCGACACCGGCGGACTGACACCGACGTACCTGGGCCCGCCGGAGAGCCACCGCGTCAGCTGACGCCCACGCCCCCACGTCCCCACGCCCTTTCGTGCCCTTCGCGTACTTCTATGAGAGGACAGCACATGAAGAACCTCCGCCTGCCCGCAGTCGCCCTGATGGGCGCCGCTCTGCTGGTCACGGGCGTCGCGCAGCCGGCGTCGGCGCACTCCTCGCAGCCCGCCCCGCTCCGGGCACTCGCCGACCGGGCGGACGTCCGGATCGGCACCGCCGTGAACATGACGGCGCTGGCCGACGACACCACGTACCGCCGTACGACCGCCCGCGAGTTCAGCTCGGTGACGGCCGAGAACGTCATGAAATGGGAGTCGGTCGAACCCCAGCGCGGGACGTACGACTGGTCGGAGGCGGACGCGCTGGTGCGGTTCGCGCGGGACCACGGTCAGGCCGTACGCGGGCACACCCTGCTCTGGCACAACCAGCTGCCGGGCTGGCTGACGACGGGGGTCGCGGACGGGTCGATCGACGCGGCGGAACTGAGAGGGATCCTGCACGACCACATCACCACCGAGGTGAAGCACTTCAAAGGCGAGATCTACCAGTGGGACGTGGTGAACGAGGTCTTCAACGACGACGGCACCCTGCGGAACTCGATCTGGCTCCAGCAGCTCGGCCCGTCGTACATAGCCGACGCCTTCCGCTGGGCCCACGCGGCCGACCCGAAGGCGAAGCTCTTCCTCAACGACTACAACGTCGAGGGGATCAACGCGAAGTCGACGGCGTACTACGAGCTGGCGAGCCGGCTGCGCGCCGAGGGCGTACCGGTGCAAGGGTTCGGCATCCAGGGCCACTTGGGCATTCAGTACGGCTTCCCGGGCGATGTCTCCGACAACCTCGCCCGCTTCGCCGGCCTGGGCATGCAGACGGCCTTCACTGAGGTGGACGTGCGGATGGTCCTGCCCGTGGACGCCGAGAAGCTGGCGACCCAGGCGGCGTACTTCCGCGGTCTGCTGGACGCCTGCCTCGGCTCGCGCGGCTGCACATCCTTCACCGTCTGGGGCTACACCGACAAGTACTCGTGGGTGCCGGGCGTCTTCACGGGGCAGGGCGCGGCGACCCTGATGGACGAGGACTTCGTGACGAAGCCGGCGTACGCGGCGGTGCGGGAGGGCCTGGCGTCCGGACGGTGACAGGTCACCAGGCGATCGGCAGGGAGAGGGGGCCGCGGATCATCGTGCGCTGCCGGAAGGGGACCTTGTCGGCGGGTACGGCGAGGCGGAGGTCCGGGCAGCGCGGCAACAGGGTGTCGAACAGCATCTCGATCTGCATACGGCACAGGACGGCGCCCGTGCAGAAGTGCGCCCCGTTGCCGAACGCCACATGCGCGCCGGCGTCCCGGTCGAAGTCGATGCGATCGGGGTCGGGGAAGACGTCCGGGTCGCGGTTGGCGGCCAGGTAGGAGACGTAGACCGGTTCGCCCGCGCGGATGCGGATGCCCTGGATCATGACGTCCTCCAGGGCCACGCGGGGCAGGCCGACGGCGGCGCGGTGCGGGATGTAGCGCAGGAGTTCCTCGATGGCCGCGGGGCGCACTGCGGGGTCGTTGCGCATGCGTTGCATCAGGTCGGGCCGGGTCAGCAGGAGGTAGAACATCTGGCCGCTGTTGTTGGTCAGCGCCTCGCCGCCGATCTGGAGTGGGCCGGCGACGCTGACCGCCTCCTCCTCCTTGAGCTCACCGCTCTTCACCGCGCCGCTGAGCAACGACAGGACGTCGTCCCCGTCGCCGTCCTGCCGGTCGCGGATGGCCTGCGCGATCCACCCGAACAGGTTCTTCTTGGCGCGCTCGGCGGCCTCGACGCCGCCCGCGGTGGAGATGATCTCCCGCGTCCAGGTGTGCACCTTCTGCCGTTCGTCGACGGGCACGCCCATGATCTCGCAGACGACGGAGATCGGGAACGGTTCGAGGACCCGCTCCACCAGGTCGGCGGGCGGCCCGTCCTGCACCATGGCGTCGACCAGCTCGTCGAGGATCTCCTGGGCACGGGAGCGCAGCCGCTTCACCGCGCTCACCGTGTACGCGGTCGAGGCGGCGCGGCGCAGCCGGTTGTGGTCGGGCTGGTCGGCCCACGCCAGCGCCCCGGGCCGGGGCGCGAAGTGCGGCGCCAGCCGGGTGAACTGCCGCACGGAGGCCTCGCGGCGGCTGAACCGCGGATCGTTCGTGATCATCTTCACGTCGTCGTACCGCGTCGCCAGCCAGGCCCACTCCTCGTCCCCATGAGAAAGCCGGATCCGCGTCAGCGGCCCTTCCCTCATCAGCTCCGCGAGCACCGGTTCGAACTCGGTGCCGTTCAGCTGCCCGGCGGGCCAGTCGTGAACGGGCGGAAGGGGCGGCTCGGCCAGGGTGATGGTCTCTTCTGCCATGGCTCAACCATCGGGCGCGCGGGGTGGGGTGTCGCGGGGGAGTGCTCCAGACGGGCGGTGGCTCCGGCGCCCAGTTCACCCTCGTACCGCCCGCATGGCTTCGTCTTCCTGAAACTCGGTGGTGCTGACCAGCATGGACTCCGCCTCGTCCAAGGAGACGGAGTACCAGGTCATGCCGACCGACCGAGAGCAGTGGCAGCGAGGCCGGTGACTGCGTCGGGATAGCCACCACCCCCGCCACCATCCGCATCCGCGACGCCAAGAACACCCAGGGCCCCCGCCTCACCCTCGCCCTCACCGCGTGGGCCGACCTCCTCACGTACGACTCCGAGGTCTGACCTCTCGTCAACTGAGCTTTGTCTCGCCTGTAGTTGAGGCCATGGGCGGGGCATCTCTTCGGTGCCGGGTTTGAGTTGTCACATGTTGTGGCGCACGTCACTTCATATGCGAAGGTCGCGGAGAGTAGCTACCTAAACGGGACGCATGTTGAAGTTTTGAGTGAAATCCCATGAGGCTACAACGAGTTCGCTACTTTCAGGCGCTACCCCTGTCCGGCGCGCAGGAGTTTATGCGTTGCCTGTGAAGAGCCCGTGTGACTACAGTCCCGACGTCTTCATTCGAACGGGGTTTTGAACGGGGAGGCCAGTCCTCGTCCCGCCGTGGAGACGCTCCGCAACACGACCAATTCCAGGGGGAATTATGTCTGCATTCAGCAGGAACCTGACTCGCCTCGCCGTAGCCGCCTCAGCCGTTGCCGCGATGGGGGTCGCCGTGCCGAGCACCCCGGCGGCCGCCGCTTCCGCGACGGTCTGCGGCACCGGGTACGAGTTCACCGACGCCAAGGCGCTGCCCAACGCCACCACGCGCTACGCGACGCTCTTCTTCTACATGAAGGGCAACAGCGCCTGCGCGATCCTCGACAACAACACGGGGGGCTCCGCCAACTACATGGACCTCCAGATGTGGCCGGGTGACAACAAGGCGGCCGGTGACCGCGACCACGGCACCTTCTCGGAGTACGCGGGTCCGGTGTACAGCAGCACCCTCGCGACCGGAGGCCGCTGTGTCGGCATCTCCGCGCTGATGAAGAACGAGGCGGGCACCTCCAACCTCGTCAACTGGAAGGGCGGCTACGTCTTCGCCGTCGACAACAGCTCTTCCGACTGCGCCTGACCGGCTGCGCGTCCTGACCCGGCGCGCGGCATCGTGGATCCGAACTCTCAAGTAAATCGGGGAACTTCAGCCTTGAGACCCAGGCGAAAACTTCACAGACCTTTGGTCGTCA
Source organism: Streptomyces sp. NBC_00775 (assembly GCF_036347135.1). NCBI lineage: Bacteria > Bacillati > Actinomycetota > Actinomycetes > Kitasatosporales > Streptomycetaceae > Streptomyces > Streptomyces sp. NBC_00775. The sequence goes on along the minus strand of NZ_CP108938.1, from coordinate 4,267,604 downwards.
TAGCAGCGTGCACCGCGTTGAGCGGTGGCCTGCTGAGTGCCGTTCCGGCGTTCGGTGCGCCGGACGCCGGATCCGACTCGAAACCCGGGGCCGGCCACAACACGCAATCCGGCTCGGCCTCCGCAACCCCGGGTCCGTCAGGATCCGGCCGGGTCAAGGATCCGGGCAAGAAGCTCGGCACTGGGTGGAAGTCCTCACCCGACCGGGCCGTCACGGCCGCCGCCGACGCCGACGGCCTGCACATTCTCGTGGCGGACTCGAAGGAAGCGTACGCGTGGAAGACCGCCGCGATCCTTGCCGAGCCCGGGATGCCGGCCGATTCCTGGATCGGCAACCAGTGCCTGATGGACCGGGACCACGCGGCCGTCGTCTACGCGCCGCGTACGTTCACGAACAAGCCCGACCTGTTCCAGGGCGGGGCATTCACGGCGATCGTCAACACCAGCACGGGCGCGGTCACCAAGCTCGGGTTCACCGCCTCGCTGGCGTACTTCGACCCGACCTGTAACACCTCCGCCCACACGGCCGCCTTCACCGCGTACCGGGACATGAACGACCCGGCCGCGGTGAAGACCCGTGTGGTCACCGTGAACACGGCGGGCAAGCAGCTGACCCAGGCGTCGGTGCACGGCGAGGTCACCTCGGCCGCGCCGGTCACCGGCGGTGCCATCGGCGCGATCGGCCGCGATCTGGTGCGACTCGGCGACACCGGCAAGAGCAGGACCGGGAAGACCAGCAAGGTGACGTCCGTCGACGCGGTCGCCTTCGACATCCAGCCGCTCGACGCCCGTGGCAAGGAAATCGCCTTCGTCGAGCGCGGCAACAAGAAGCACACGGCGAAGATCTGGCGCGGTCACGGCAGGCCGGCCACGGTCGCCTCCGGCGCTCCCGGCGCGCTCGACCTCGCCCCCGGCGCTCCCGGCAAGGCGTTTCTGACCGGGAAGACGACCGGTGTCGTGCACACCAAGGGCACGGGCATCACCCGGCTCGACGCGCCCGCCGACTCCGATGTCTCCACGCAGGGCCGGCTCGCCGTCGACCCCGTGCTCATGCCCGGCATGAGGGCGGGCCTGGAGCACATCGGAAACGCCGGCCGCGGCTTCACCAAGGCTCCGCAGGACAAGCACGGCAAGGCGGTCGACTCCGCCGTAGCGCCGACAACGTTGGCGAAGACGGAGTCGGCCACCATCACCTCCACCGCCACCACCACGGGCACCGAGGTGACCCAGCAGGTGGCGCCGCAGGCGGCGGCGGGTACCGAGGAGTCCTCGCCCGCCCTGGGCGGCAGCACCAAGCCGGTCACGGAGACCGCGCCGGGTGGGCTGGACACCCAGATGGAACGCACAGCCCTCGCCACCACCGCCACGGCCTCGGACCCGGCGCACGAGCCGACCGACCCGGACCGTTGGTGCTCGGTCTCCCGCAACGACGTCAGCGTGCAGGCGCTCCAGCCGACCTCGAACCAGGTCGAGTGGGCCGCCGACATGGCCGTACGCGGCAACCTCACCTCCGGGTGGATCCGGCAGGGCGGCTACCGGGACCAGGCCGGTCTCGGAACCGTCGACCCGCAGGGCCTCTTCCCCCGGCCGACGCTGAACGGCAAGACCGGCGCCCAGATCCCGGTCAACGTCCTGCTCGGCATCCTGTCCCAGGAATCGAACCTGTGGCAGGCCGAGTCCGGTGCGGTCCCGGGCCAGATGGGCAGCCCGCTCGCCGCGGTGGACGGCTACTACGGCCACAAGACCGGCGGCACGGTCGCCGACTTCTGGAACATCCACTGGGACAAGTCCGACTGCGGCTACGGCGTGGGCCAGGTCACCGACGGCATGCGCATGGCAGGCCACGAGAAGAAGGACGAGACGGCACTCTCCCCGGGGAAGCAGAAGATCGTCGCAGTCGACTACGCGAGCAACATCGCCGCGTCGATGAAGATCCTCGCCGACAAGTGGAACGAGGTGCACAAGGCCGGCCAGACGGTCACCGTCAACAACGACGACCCGTCGAAGGTGGAGAACTGGTTCACCGCCGTCTGGAACTACAACCTCGGTTTCAACCCCCCCGGTGCCAACGGCGCCTCGTGGGGCCTGGGCTGGTACAACAACCCGGCCAACCCCGTGTACAAGAACGACAACCCGTTCATGGACACCACCGTCGACTCCAACGCCAACCACGACGCGGCACACCCGCAGGACTGGCCGTACGAGGAGAAGGTGATGGGCTGGGCCGCCTGGTCCACGGACACCGGATTCTCCTACGCCACCTCCGGGCGCCAGGACTGGGCGGGCGAGTCCGGGTTCTCCTCGGCGGGCTTCCGCCCCGCCTGGTGGATCAACAACATCCAGCGTTCCTGGGTCTCCCCGGACAAGAGCACCTTCTGCAACAGCCACAACAACTGTGACCCGAGCAGTCCGCCGGACTGCCCGGACGCCGACTGCTACAAGAAGTACTGGTGGAACCAGTCGAACGCGACGTGGAAGGACGACTGCTCCAGTAGCTGCGGCAACGAGAACATCAAGTACCAGTCGCTCGTGGCAGAGCCGGGCCGCGGCTACCGGCTGAAGAACGGCACCCCTGTGTGCAGCGGGGCCCCGTCGGGCGCCACGGTCGTCGCCTCCGTACCGAACGGCACCCCGACCTGGAGCGACTGCGGCGCGGTCAAATCCGACGGTACCTTCCGCTTCACGTTCTACGCGGACACCCAGGGACAGTACGAGGCCAAGGCCGACCTGCACCAGATAGGCGGTGGCTACGGCGGTCACTTCTGGTACACGCACTCCCGCGACACCGACCATCTGGGCGGCACCACCTCCGGCCCGCTGACGGTCCGCGGCACGTGGATCCCGAACGGCAGCTTCGATCTCGCCCAGGTCTGGGTGCACGTCCCCGACACCGGAGCGCAGGAGAAGCGCGCCCACTACGAGATCAGCGGTGCCGTCGGCGGTCCCTACGACCGCTATGTCAACCAGGACGGCAACAACAACAAGTGGGTCTCGCTGGGCGCCTTCAAGTTCAACAGCACCCCGAGCGTGTCCCTGTCCAACTACTCGCCCACCGGGTCCGCGGACAGTGACGTCGCCTACGGCGCCATCGCCTTCCAGCCGCTGAAGGGCACGTTCGTCCACCGCACCCTGACGGCGGCCTCGGTCTTCGACCCGAACCAGGAGCTCAACTCCAACTGGCCGGTCACCGAGCTCAACACGCCCATCCGGTCGGAGAAGTCGCTCTACGACTGGGCGACCGAGCTCTCCCACGGGACGGACGGCGGCCCGCTGTGGGATGGCGCCGCCAGCAACTCCGTGTCGTCGGAGGGGCTGACGGGGTGGCCCCGGTGCACGGACGAAGCGAACAAGGACGAGTGCGTGGGTCCCAAGACCTATGACGCGGGCAAACAGTGGTACCAGGACGTCAAGGCCGGCGGGTACACGCCGACCGCCGACGGATCGGTGCCGTCGATGTCCATTCCGATGTGGATGGGCATGTCCAACACCCGTCCGAACCCGTCGGCCTCTCCTGACCAGGCGTACCAGGACGCGAACAGCTACAAGATCAAGAGCAATGTCGACGTGACGTTCGTGAAGGACGACACGGGACACATCATCCCGGGCAGCGAGAGCGCGAGCTACGACGCCCGGGTCGGCAACGCCCACCTGCCCGTCTTCGTCACCCAGCTCATCAAGGGGATCTCGGCGGACTACAACATCCCTGCCCCCGACCTGACCTACACGACCCCCGACGCCCTGGAGTACGGGCGTACCTACACCGCGGATCCGCTCGTGGACGGGGACACGCCGGGGCAGGCGTACTTCCCGCACTTCAGGGGCGCGCGTCTGAACTCGGACAACACCTGCGTGGACTTCCGTGCCGTGGGTGGAGGCGTCCACGGATACCGCGCCATGATCGGCCACAAGTCCATCAACGACAACGTCAAGGCCTGGCTCGACAAGGTCAACGCCAGCCCTGACACCAACTTCTCGGTGCGCCGGGCGGCGGGGGACATCTACTCGATGTTCTTCAAGAACTCCGGCGAGTGGAACAACAACATGTGGGGCAGCATGATCGGCAACGCGCCGCCGATCTGGCACGACATCGCCGCCGCGTTCTGCGCGGACGGCTCCGTGAAGCCGACGCACCTGCAGGCGAACAATGACGCGGATCCGAGCAATGGCCTCGTGTGGCAGAGCTACATGCCCGATCTCTACGTCTACATCGACGGAAAGATGACGGACGACCTCGGCCGTCCGGCCGGCGGCCGGGTGCACGTGGGGGACTGGAAGAACTTCTCCAACTTCCCCGTCAGCGCTCCCAACGGCAACGGGTTCGCCAGCTGCGATGCCTTCCACAGAGGAAGCGGCGGTAACCCGTGGAGCGTGGACGCACCTGTCCCGGTCTTCGGCGAGGGTCCCGGAAACCGGCCGTCGAGCGCCGTCCACTGTGACGATTCGAGCGTCAAGTTCACGACCAACCTGACGCAGTGACCACGGATGATTGAATGACAGGGGGCCGGGCCACAGGCCCGGCCCCCTGTGTCCGTTCCGGGCAATGCCTCGGTGAGACAGAAAGGTGCGTCGTGGGAGCGGGATTCCTGTTCATATTCGTCCCGCTGTTCCTGTACCTGACCCCCATGACCCTGCTGTGCGTGAAAATCGCCGACAGGAACTCGTGGAAAATGGGACTCGTATTCGCGAGCGGCCTGATATTCCTCCCCGCCGTGCTGGTCACGGGCTGGATCCTCGTGGGGACCGGAGTCCTGTGATGCGAAAGGCCGAAGACGCGTGACTGTCATAGTCGTCGCACTGGCGGTGGCACTCATGGCCACTTCGTACGTATGGCCGTTCGTACCGTTGGTCATCTACCCGATGCGCAGATGGCGAGGGTTCTGGGCCGCGCTCTACTGCGGTGCGCTCGGTGCGGTCTGCGCGGTGGAGTTCCGCGACTTCCACTACATGGTCGGCGTTTTCTTCGAGATCTCGGTAGCCGTCTCGGTACTCAGAGCGATCGTCGAAGCGTCCGGGCTCGCGGAGCCGGCTCGCAGAAGGCGGCAAGAGTCCCGGGCCCGCGCCCTGCGGTGAGCGAGCGCTCCAGACCGAGGTCGGGGCTCAGTCCTCCACGAAGACCTCGGACGCCGATGTGGCGGTGATGGCCCGATCCAGCCAGAGGTCCAGCATGTCGAGGTCGTCGCAGGACGCGATGCGCTCACGGTCCTCGTCCGAGACGTCGATCCCACGGCGGTCCAGGACTCGCAGTATGGCTCCGGCCGTTCCTTCGGCCCTTCCTTCGGCTCTGCCTTCATCCCGGATTTCCTCGGCCAGAGGGGACTGGAAGAAGGAGAGGTCGACGGCCATGAGATGCCTCCACAGATCTGCGCCCGGAGCTTTTCCCAGGCCCTGTGCGATGAGTTCTATGACGGTTCTCGGTGAGGTCCGTCGGTAAGGGTGAGGTGGAGACGGGGTCGGCGAACGGCACCCCGAGTGCTCTGGCGGCGCGGACAAAGACGCCGGGGTCCTGCTGAAAGATCCTGTGCATCGCCTCGTGCGGGGAACTGACCATAGTGCTGTCGGGAACCTTTCGTAGGGCTTCGCTTGCCTGTCAGGCGGCTACGGGAACTCGGGGCCGGCAGTCGCGGCAGCGTCCAGGGGCTGGGGCGCGGAAAGCGCGGTCGCAGCCCTCGCAGTTCTGGAGGGGCTGCGGGCGTAAGACCACTGGAGCTGCGGGCAGGGGTGGAGGCAGCAGTTCCGTGAGGCGGTGGGCCAACAGGGCCGCCGGGTGGTGCAGGGGCTCGCGAGGGAGGCTCGCCGTCAGAGTGCGGCGTACGGCTTCGGGGGCGGCACCGCGCTCCAGCCAGGCGGTGACGGCCGGGGCGAGGCGGTGTACGTCGCGCTCGGGGAGCAGGAGGCGGGGGTCGTCGCGGTGCAGCCCGGCGAGGAGCGCGGTGGCCGTGCGGTGGCCGTCCAGGTCGGGGGTGCGCGGTACGGGGAGCGTGGGCTTCGCCGTGGGTGCCGCCTGCGGCAGAGCCTCGGGGGCATGCCGTACGGGGACGGGTGCGGACCTTGGCGGGGAAGCGGGCCGGGGTTCCGGAGCGGGCCGAGTGACCGGGTTGTGGAGCCCCCTCGGCTGGTTGTACGACACCGCGTGCGTCACCACCCGCCCGCTCGGCAGCCGCTCCCGCGTGCGGGACAGATAGCCGTGCGCCTCCAGCTCCCGCAGGGCCGCCGCGATCCTCGTCTCGCCCTCGGGGAAACGGGCGGCCAGCGTCTTGATGTCCACGCGGGCCTCGGCGGGCAGCGACTGGATGTGGGCGGCGAGGCCGATCGCGGTGAGGGACAGCTCGCGGTGCTGGGCGAGGTGGTTGCCGATGACCGTGTAGCGGGTGGTGTGGCGGACGTTGATGTGGGTGACGCCCCGCAGAATCCGGGGCTGGGCGCACGGGGGCGCGCTAGGGTTCTGCGTATCCATCGGGAAGCTCCTACTTCCTCGGTGGTCAGGCCCTCGATCGGGATTGCAGTCCCGGCCGGGGGCCGTCGCATGTCTGCGGTTGTGGTCGTGAGCATATGCGTGCCAACGGGCGGAAAATCCAGCCGAGTTGGTGATCGTCACCCTTGCGAGTGACGGGAGGCTGGTGGGGTTGGGAGGGGTTTTCTCCCTGGGGGATTGAAAGACTTTGATGTCGCGACCGACCGCTTCCCGGTTCACCGGGACGTGGTGGACCGCGTTTCGGTGAGAGCCCCCTCCGGTGCTTCCGGTACGAGGCGCAGCTCCGCCCAGACCGTCTTGCGTGGCGGTGGACCGGACGTCACGCCCCAGCGATCCGCCAGCGCCTCGACCAGCACAAGCCCGCGCCCGGACTCGCCCTCGGGGAACGCCCGTTGAGCCTCGGGGAGTCGGTCACCCCGCGTGTCGGTCACCTCGACGCGGAGGGCGCTCTCCGTCGCCGTAACCGTGAGGTGGAAGTCCCTTCCCGGTACCCGCCCATGCGTCGGAGAGCTGGACGGTGAACTCGCGTGCGGCATGATCAATAACCTCAAGAAGCAGAAGGTGCTCCCGCCACCATGCGACTGATTACAGATGCAAGGAAGTCGGCTATGGCGTCCAAGTGGGACTGGGGCACTGGCGAGGGCGTGTCGCATATCGACGACCCCGCCGAGGTTGACGCCGCCTTCGAGCGGGGTGAGTGGCCTCTGGGTTCGGCGGTGATCGGGTTGGCCTTCAATTGTTGGACGGAAGAGGCATCGCCTCGGATTGTCAGGGCGATGCAGTTGCAGGATCTCGCTCAGCGGGGGTTCGCGTTCACCGAGGCCGGTGCCGCGGCGCGGATCAACGGCTGACTGACCCTCGAGCTGTACGCCGCGCTGCGCGCGGAGGGGATCAAGAGATGCATGGCGGCCCTGCGCCGACGTAGCTGACATCGGGAGAGGCGAACATGGTGTCCGGGTGGAACTGGGACGGTGACGAGAGCCTGCTGCGCTTCGACGACCCCGTCGAGTGGGACGCGGCGTACGAACGCGGCGAGGGCCCACTGGGCTCCGCCGCGATCGGGCTGGCCTTCAACTGCTCTCTGGCCGAGGCCTCGCCGCGGATTGTCCGGGCGATGCAGTTGCCAGACCGCGATCAGCGAGGGTACGCGTTCACCGCGGCCGGCACCGCGGCCCGACTCAACGGTGAGCTGACCTCGCAGCTGTACGCCGCGCTGCGCGCCGAGGGCCCCGGCGGCACCGCCGAGGACGCCATCAGGGACACCCTGACCTTTGTGCCGTTCCGGCAGTTGCCGCCGTGGTTCAAGTGGCAGATGGTGCGGATGACCGTGCTGGACAAGCTGGAGTACTGGTGGATGCTGTCCAAGGATGCCGTCGGCGACGCCTGGCGGGCCCTGCGCGGCCGCCGCTCCTGAGCAAGCACAGCCTCCGGTCGTACCCTCTCCCCCTGAATGCCTCACGTCATGTTCACGCCACGGTCAGGGGGAGCCCGTATGCGTAGATCCACTCCGTTCGCCCGAGCCCTCGGGGGCGCCGCGCTGCTGTGTGCCGCGGTCGGGATGGTGCTCGGGATCGCGCGGTACGGGGCCGGGACACCGCGGCTGGACGCCCTGATCCCGCTCGCCCTGGCCGCTGTCCTCGCCGGTGGCTGGGTGCTCGCCGTGCGCGCGGCTCCGCCCGTGGGAGGCTGGCGTCGGCGGGGATGCCGGCCGGGATACCCGCCGCTCTCGGGTCGATCCGGCGCGACTGGGGATACGTCGCCGGGGCCTACCTGCTGATGTGGGCGCCGTACGCCGCCGCGCGGGTCGCGTACGGCACCGACTACGGCAAGAGCGGTTCGCCGGCCGCGAGCGCCCTGTGCGCCCTCACCCTGCTCTACGCCGTCATCGGCTCCCTGTACGGCATCGGCCTGCTCGGCAGGCAACTCGGCGCCGCCCAGCGGCTGTTGCGGGAGGACGCCACCGCGGGGCGCGTCCACGCCGTACGGGTGCGGAACACCGGCGCCGTCCAGGAGAACTACCGCAGCCCCGCCCGCACCGGCGTCGGCAAGACCAGCGTCTCCGTCTCGCGCTGGCTGGAACTGGAGGCGGACGGCGCGGGCGATGTCCGGCCGCTGCGGCTGAGGGCGATGGAGGGCGTCAACTTCAAGATCGCCACGGGGGAGAAGCATCTTTCCCAGGCCGCCTCCCAGCTGGCCGGGCACGAGGGCTGGCTGTGCTGGCCCACCCGGTGGAAGGAGATCGCGGCCACCGACCGGCGGATGATCGTCCCCGCCGCGTTCGTCACCGACAGCGGGCATGTGGTGTGGGGGTGCATGTACGAGGAGGACTGGCGGCCCTGGCTGCGCGGCGAAGCCGCCGGCGCGGGCGACACCGAGCCGGGTCTCGCCGCCGTACACGGCACCGAGCCGGGCCGCGCGGCCGTGCCCGCGCCGCGGCCCTCCCGGTTCACGGCCGCGTACCGTGGGTTCCTGCCGGTCCTGCTGGCCGCGCTGCTCGCCACCGTTCCGTACCTGCTCGGCCTGGTGCCGGTGCTCGCCGCGGCGGGGCTGGCCGCGCTGTCGGGCTTCCTGACCTTCTTCGGCGCCGCGATCCTGTCGGGCAGCGGCACGGACGGCGGGCCGGACGTATGGGCCGTGCGCGAGGAACTGCACCCCTCGCTGCGCTGAGCACCCGCGCCGACGCGCGGCGGACAGGGTTTGACGTGCGTCACCTTCGGGGTACGATCCTCGGCTCGATTGGCCAGGCCCCTGTCGCATATGGCAGACTGTCGGAGTTGCTCGGTCGAGTGCCGATGCTGCGCGCCTCCCGTCGGGAGGACCGGAAGCGAGTCCCACAGTACTCGTCGCCTCAACTGCCGTAAGGCAGCGCTGGGGCGGACGTACGGGAATCTTCCGGGAAGTGTCAGCGGGGTGCAGGCCAGGCGCCCGGTGGGTGTTTTGCCCCCGGTCCTGCGGTTGCTTTCGGGCGAGCCGCGTCCCTCGTAGGGAAATCCGTAACGGATATCTGTGCGGCAGGAGCGCGACACACCCGACCGCGTGGGTCGGAGGACAGGACGCGAACCCCCGGGTTCCAGAGCGTTTTCACTAGACAAAGGACTACTGAGTAGCCATGGCGGGACAGAAGATCCGCATCCGGCTCAAGGCCTACGACCACGAGGTCATCGACTCCTCGGCGAAGAAGATCGTCGAGACGGTGACCCGCACTGGTGCGTCGGTTGCAGGCCCGGTGCCGCTGCCCACTGAGAAGAACGTGTACTGCGTCATCAAGTCGCCGCACAAGTACAAGGACTCGCGCGAGCACTTCGAGATGCGCACGCACAAGCGCCTGATCGACATTCTCGACCCGACGCCCAAGACCGTTGACTCTCTGATGCGACTCGACCTCCCGGCCGGTGTCGACATCGAGATCAAGCTCTAGGGATCGGTGATCTGAGAATGGCTAAGCAGATCAAGGGCATCCTGGGCGAGAAGCTCGGTATGACGCAGGTTTGGGACGAGAACAACCGTGTTGTTCCCGTGACTGTCGTCAAGGCCGGGCCCAATGTCGTTACCCAGGTCCGCACGAACGACATCGACGGCTACGAGTCGGTCCAGATCGCCTTCGGCGAGATCGACCCTCGCAAGGTGAACAAGCCCCTCAAGGGTCACTTCGCCAAGGCCGACGTCACCCCCCGCCGTCACCTCGTCGAGATCCGTACCGCTGACGCCAGCGAGTACACCCTCGGCCAGGAGATCACCGCCGAGACCTTCGAGGCCGGCGTCAAGGTGGACGTGACCGGCAAGAGCAAGGGCAAGGGCTTCGCCGGTGTCATGAAGCGTCACAACTTCAAGGGCCTCGGCGCCGGTCACGGCACCCAGCGCAAGCACCGCTCTCCCGGCTCCATCGGTGGCTGCGCCACCCCGGGCCGCGTGTTCAAGGGCCTCCGCATGGCGGGTCGCATGGGCAACGAGCGGGTCACCACCCAGAACCTGACCGTTCACGCCGTTGACGCGGAGAAGGGCCTGCTCCTTATCAAGGGCGCGGTTCCTGGTCCGAACGGCGGCCTCGTCCTGGTCCGCACCGCGGTCAAGGGGGCCTAAGGACTATGAGCACCATTGACATTCTGTCGCCCTCCGGCGACACCGCTGGGACCGTTGAGCTCCCGGCCGAGATCTTCGATGTAGAGAAGATCAGCATCCCGCTGCTTCACCAGGTCGTCGTCGCACAGCTGGCCGCTGCCCGTCAGGGCACGCACAAGGTCAAGCGTCGTGGCGAGGTCCGCGGTGGCGGTAAGAAGCCTTACCGCCAGAAGGGCACCGGCCGCGCGCGCCAGGGTTCGACCCGTGCGCCGCAGTTCGCCGGCGGTGGCGTCGTCCACGGCCCCACGCCGCGTGACTACTCGCAGCGGACCCCGAAGAAGATGAAGGCCGCGGCCCTGCGCCACGCCCTCACCGACCGGGCCCGCAACGCTCGCATCCACGTCATCACCGGCGTGATCGAGGGCGAGACCCCCTCCACCAAGGCCGCCAAGAGCTTCCTCGGCAAGGTCAGCGAGCGCAAGAACGTGCTCCTGGTCATCGAGCGCTCCGACGAGGCCGCGCTGCTTTCCGCGCGCAACCTGCCCCAGGTCCACATCCTGGAGCCGGGCCAGCTGAACACGTACGACGTTCTCGTCTCGGACGACGTGGTCTTCACCCAGGCCGCTTTCGAGTCCTTCGTGTCTGGCCCCCAGGCCGCTGACACCGAAGGGAGCGAAGCCTGATGGCTACGCGTCACCCGAGCATTGCCTCGAAGGCCGCCAAGGCCAAGAAGGTCGCGCGCGTCGCCAAGGCGAAGCGCCACGAGACCGAGGGCAAGAACACCGTAGAGACGCCGCTGAGCAAGAGCTTCACGGATCCCCGTGACGTCCTCCTCAAGCCGGTCGTCTCCGAGAAGAGCTACGCGCTTCTCGACGAGGGCAAGTACACCTTCGTCGTGGACCCGCGGGCCAACAAGACCCAGATCAAGCAGGCCGTCCAGGCGGTCTTCTCGGTCAAGGTCACCGGAGTCAACACGATCAACCGTCAGGGCAAGCGCAAGCGGACCAAGACGGGCTTCGGCAAGCGTGCTGACAGCAAGCGCGCGATCGTGACCCTCGCTGAGGGCGACCGTATCGACATCTTCGGCCAGGCCTCCTAACGGAGCGCCCTGGTCCGAATATCGGACGAGGACTGAGAAATGGGAATCCGCAAGTACAAGCCGACTACGCCGGGCCGTCGTGGCTCCAGCGTCGCCGACTTCGTCGAGGTCACGCGGTCCACGCCGGAGAAGTCGCTGGTCCGCCCGCTGCACAGCAAGGGCGGCCGTAACAACGCCGGTCGTGTGACCGTTCGCCACCAGGGTGGCGGACACAAGCGCGCCTACCGAGTGATCGACTTCCGTCGTCACGACAAGGACGGCGTGCCGGCGAAGGTCGCGCACATCGAGTACGACCCCAACCGCACCGCGCGCATCGCGCTGCTGCACTACGCGGACGGCGAGAAGCGTTACATCCTCGCCCCCCGCAACCTGTCGCAGGGTGACCGCGTCGAGAACGGTCCTGGGGCCGACATCAAGCCGGGCAACAACCTGGCGCTCCGCAACATCCCGGTCGGTACCACGATCCACGCGATCGAGATCCGTCCCGGTGGCGGCGCCAAGTTCGCCCGCTCCGCCGGTGCCTCGGTGCAGCTGCTCGCGAAGGAGGGCACCATGGCCCACCTCCGCATGCCCTCCGGTGAGATCCGCCTGGTCGACCAGCGCTGCCGCGCCACGGTCGGCGAGGTCGGCAACGCCGAGCAGAGCAACATCAACTGGGGTAAGGCCGGCCGCAAGCGCTGGCTGGGCGTTCGCCCGACCGTCCGCGGTGTGGCGATGAACCCGGTTGACCACCCGCACGGTGGTGGTGAGGGCAAGACCTCCGGTGGTCGCCACCCGGTCTCCCCGTGGGGTCAGAAGGAGGGTCGTACTCGTTCGCCGAAGAAGGCTTCGAACAAGTACATCGTCCGCCGCCGCAAGACGAACAAGAAGCGCTAGGAGCGGGTTTAGATGCCGCGCAGTCTCAAGAAGGGACCCTTCGTTGACGGCCACCTCGTAAAGAAGGTGGACGCTCAGAACGAAGCCGGTTCCAAGAACGTCATCAAGACCTGGTCCCGTCGCTCGATGATCATCCCGGCCATGCTCGGCCACACGATCGCGGTGCACAACGGCAAGACCCACATTCCGGTGTTTGTCACCGAGTCGATGGTCGGCCACAAGCTCGGCGAGTTCTCGCCGACGCGCACCTTCCGGGGTCACGTCAAGGACGACCGGAAGTCGAAGCGCCGCTAACGCGGGGTGGAATGACCATGACAGACACTGGAAGGACAACCATGGAAGCCAGGGCCCAGGCGCGGTACATCCGCGTTACGCCCATGAAGGCCCGCCGCGTGGTGGACCTTATCCGTGGCATGGATGCCACGGAGGCTCAGGCGGTCCTGCGTTTCGCCCCGCAGGCCGCGAGCGTGCCCGTTGGCAAGGTGCTTGACAGCGCCATCGCCAACGCCGCGCACAACTACGACCACACCGACGCCGGCAGCCTCGTCATCTCTGAGGCGTACGTCGACGAGGGTCCGACCCTGAAGCGGTTCCGTCCGCGCGCCCAGGGCCGTGCCTACCGGATCCGCAAGCGGACCAGCCACATCACCGTGGTCGTCAGCAGCAAGGAAGGAACCCGGTAATGGGCCAGAAGGTTAACCCGCATGGGTTCCGGCTCGGCATCACCACGGACTTCAAGTCCCGTTGGTACGCCGACAAGCTGTACAAGGACTACGTCAAGGAAGACGTCGCCATCCGTCGGATGATGACGTCCGGCATGGAGCGCGCCGGTATCTCGAAGGTTGAGATCGAGCGCACCCGTGACCGCGTGCGGGTGGACATCCACACCGCGCGTCCCGGCATCGTCATCGGCCGCCGTGGCGCCGAGGCCGACCGCATCCGCGGTGACCTCGAGAAGCTCACGGGCAAGCAGGTCCAGCTGAACATCCTCGAGGTCAAGAACCCCGAGACCGACGCTCAGCTGGTTGCTCAGGCCGTTGCCGAGCAGCTGTCCTCCCGCGTCTCCTTCCGTCGTGCCATGCGTAAGAGCATGCAGGGCACGATGAAGGCCGGCGCCAAGGGCATCAAGATCCAGTGTGGTGGCCGTCTCGGCGGCGCCGAGATGTCCCGCTCGGAGTTCTACCGCGAGGGCCGTGTGCCCCTGCACACGCTCCGTGCGAACGTCGACTACGGCTTCTTCGAGGCCAAGACGACCTTCGGCCGTATCGGTGTGAAGGTCTGGATCTACAAGGGCGACGTCAAGAACATCGCCGAGGTCCGCGCCGAGAACGCCGCTGCCCGCGCCGGCAACCGCCCGGCTCGTGGCGGCGCTGACCGCCCGGCCGGCCGTGGTGGCCGCGGTGGCGAGCGTGGCGGTCGCGGTCGTAAGCCGCAGCAGGCTCCCGCTGCCGAGGCCCCCAAGGCCGAGGCTCCGGCGGCTGCCGCTCCGGCTGAGAGCACCGGAACGGAGGCCTGACCGACATGCTGATCCCCCGTAGGGTCAAGCACCGCAAGCAGCACCACCCGAAGCGCCGTGGTCAGGCCAAGGGCGGTACGACGGTTGCGTTCGGCGAGTACGGCATTCAGGCCCTCACGCCGGCGTACGTCACGAACCGCCAGATCGAGGCCGCGCGTATCGCGATGACCCGCCACATCAAGCGTGGCGGCAAGGTCTGGATCAACATCTACCCGGACCGCCCGCTCACGAAGAAGCCTGCCGAGACCCGCATGGGTTCCGGTAAGGGTTCTCCCGAGTGGTGGATCGCGAACGTGCACCCGGGCCGGGTCATGTTCGAACTGTCCTACCCCAACGAGAAGATCGCCCGTGAGGCCCTCACTCGCGCAGCCCACAAGCTGCCGATGAAGTGCCGGATCGTCAAGCGCGAGGCAGGTGAAGCGTGATGTCGGCCGGTACCAAGGCGTCCGAGCTGCGCGAACTGGGTGACGAGGAGCTTCTCGCGAAGCTCCGCGAAGCCAAGGAAGAGCTGTTCAACCTCCGCTTCCAGGCGGCGACCGGTCAGCTCGAGAACCACGGTCGGCTCAAGGCCGTCCGCAAGGACATCGCGCGGATCTACACCCTGATGCGTGAGCGCGAGCTGGGCATCGAAACGGTGGAGAGCGCCTGATGAGTGAGAGCAACGTGACTGAGACCGCTGAGGCCCGTGGCTTCCGCAAGACCCGTGAGGGTCTCGTCGTCAGCGACAAGATGGACAAGACCGTCGTCGTCGCCGTCGAGGACCGCGTGAAGCACGCGCTGTACGGCAAGGTCATCCGCCGTACCAGCAAGCTCAAGGCCCACGACGAGCAGAACGCCGCAGGCGTCGGCGACCGCGTCCTCCTCATGGAGACGCGTCCGCTGTCCTCGACGAAGCGCTGGCGCATCGTCGAGATCCTCGAGAAGGCCAAGTAATTACCTGAGGGGTATCCCTCGGGTTCGTTCCGCCAGGCTCGGGGCGGGGTCGCCGTAAGGCACCCCGCCCCGGGAACCGGCAGACAATCAGGAGATAGACGTGATCCAGCAGGAGTCGCGACTGCGTGTCGCCGACAACACTGGTGCGAAGGAAATCCTTTGCATCCGTGTGCTCGGTGGCTCCGGTCGCCGCTACGCGGGCATCGGTGACGTCATCGTCGCCACCGTCAAGGACGCGATCCCCGGCGGCAACGTGAAGAAGGGTGACGTCATCAAGGCGGTCATCGTTCGCACCGTCAAGGAGCGCCGCCGTCCGGACGGCTCGTACATCCGCTTCGACGAGAACGCCGCTGTCATTCTCAAGAACGACGGCGACCCTCGTGGCACCCGTATCTTCGGCCCTGTCGGCCGTGAGCTGCGCGAGAAGAAGTTCATGAAGATCATCTCGCTCGCGCCGGAGGTGCTGTAAGCATGAAGATCAAGAAGGGTGACACGGTTCAGGTCATCACCGGCAAGGACAAGGGCAAGCAGGGCAAGGTCATTGCCGCTTACCCGCGCGACGAGCGCGTCCTGGTCGAGGGTGTCAACCGGGTCAAGAAGCACACCAAGGCCGGCCCGACCGCCAAGGGTTCGCAGGCCGGTGGCATCGTCACGACCGAGGCCCCGATTCACGTGAGCAACGTTCAGCTCGTCGTGGAGAAGGACGGCAACAAGGTCGTCACGCGTGTCGGTTACCGCTTCGACGACGAGGGCAACAAGATCCGCGTTGCCAAGCGGACGGGTGAGGACATCTGATGGCTACCACCACCACTCCGCGTCTCAAGACGAAGTACCGCGAGGAGATCGCGGGCAAGCTGCTTGAGGAGTTCTCGTACGAGAACGTCATGCAGGTTCCCGGTCTCGTCAAGATCGTGGTCAACATGGGTGTCGGCGACGCCGCCCGTGACTCGAAGCTCATGGACGGTGCCGTCCGTGACCTGACCACGATCACCGGTCAGAAGCCGGCCGTCACCAAGGCCCGCAAGTCCATCGCGCAGTTCAAGCTGCGTGAGGGTCAGCCGATCGGTGCCCACGTCACGCTCCGTGGCGACCGCATGTGGGAGTTCCTGGACCGCACCCTGTCGCTCGCGCTGCCGCGCATCCGCGACTTCCGTGGTCTGTCCCCCAAGCAGTTCGACGGCCGTGGCAACTACACCTTCGGTCTCACGGAGCAGGTCATGTTCCACGAGATCGACCAGGACAAGATCGACCGTACCCGGGGCATGGACATCACCGTGGTGACCACGGCGACCAACGACGCTGAGGGCCGCGCCCTTCTCCGTCACCTCGGCTTCCCCTTCAAGGAGGCGTAAGCGAGATGGCGAAGAAGGCTCTGATTGCCAAGGCTGCTCGTAAGCCCAAGTTCGGCGTTCGTGGCTACACGCGCTGCCAGCGCTGCGGCCGTCCGCACTCCGTGTACCGCAAGTTCGGCCTGTGCCGCGTCTGCCTTCGTGAGATGGCTCACCGTGGCGAGCTGCCGGGCGTGACCAAGAGCTCCTGGTAGTCCCCGCTTTTCAGGGATTCCAGGGCTCTCGGTAAGCAAAGGGTTCGGTCAGGTGCCCTGCTCTCCATGGCTTAGGCTAGGAGGGTTGGGCGCCTGCCGCCCCAATCGACTTACTACGCCGTAGGTCCCCGCACCGCACCCGTCCCGCCACTGAGTGGGGAGAGGGATGGCGCATACAGGAAACCCCGGCGAGAGAGGCCGAAGGCCAATTCATGACCATGACTGATCCGATCGCAGACATGCTTACGCGTCTGCGTAACGCGAACTCGGCGTACCACGACACCGTGGGAATGCCGCACAGCAAGATCAAGTCGCACATCGCGGAGATCCTCCAGCAGGAGGGCTTCATCACGGGCTGGAAGGTCGAGGACGCCGAGGTTGGCAAGAACCTCGTCCTCGAGCTGAAGTTCGGCCCGAACCGTGAGCGCTCCATCGCGGGCATCAAGCGGATCTCCAAGCCCGGTCTCCGGGTTTACGCGAAGTCCACCTCCCTGCCCAAGGTGCTGGGCGGCCTCGGCGTGGCGATCATCTCCACGTCGCACGGTCTCCTCACCGACAAGCAGGCCGGCAAGAAGGGCGTAGGCGGAGAAGTTCTCGCCTACGTCTGGTAGCGGAAGGGAACGGAAGAAGCTATGTCGCGTATTGGCAAGCTCCCCATCACGGTTCCCGCCGGCGTGGACGTCACCATCGACGGCCGTACGGTCTCGGTGAAGGGCCCCAAGGGCACCCTCTCCCACACCGTCGCGGCGCCGATCGAGGTCGCCAAGGGTGAGGACGGCGTTCTGAACGTCACCCGCCCGAACGACGAGCGTCAGAACAAGGCCCTGCACGGCCTGTCCCGCACGCTGGTGGCGAACATGATCACCGGCGTGACCCAGGGTTACGTGAAGAAGCTCGAGATCAGCGGTGTCGGTTACCGCGTCCTGGCGAAGGGCTCCAACCTGGAGTTCTCGCTCGGCTACAGCCACTCGATCACTGTCGAGGCCCCCGAGGGGATCTCCTTCAAGGTCGAGAACCCGACGCGGTTCTCGGTCGAGGGCATCGACAAGCAGAAGGTCGGAGAGGTTGCGGCCAACATCCGCAAGCTGCGCAAGCCCGACCCGTACAAGGCCAAGGGCGTCAAGTACGAAGGCGAAGTCATCCGCCGCAAGGTCGGAAAGGCGGGTAAGTAAGCCATGGCATACGGTGTCAAGATTGCTAAGGGCGACGCTTACAAGCGTGCTGCCATCAAGCGTCGTCACATCCGGATCCGTAAGCACATCTCGGGTACGGCTGAGCGTCCGCGCCTGGTCGTGACGCGCTCGAACCGCCACATCGTGGCCCAGGTCATCGACGACGTTAAGGGTCACACCCTGGCGTCGGCGTCGACCCTGGACACGACGGTCCGCGGTAGCGAGGGCGACAAGTCCGCGCAGGCCAAGTCGGTCGGCGCCCTGGTCGCCGAGCGCGCCAAGGCCGCCGGTGTCGAGGCTGTCGTATTCGACCGTGGTGGCAACCAGTACGCCGGGCGCATCGCCGCCCTGGCGGACGCCGCCCGCGAAGCCGGACTCAAGTTCTGAGCCGCTTCCGTAGCTAGCGGAAACAGAGAGAGGTAATCCAATGGCTGGACCCCAGCGCCGTGGAAGCGGTGCCGGTGGCGGCGAGCGGCGGGACCGGAAGGGCCGTGACGGCGGCGCTGCTGCCGAGAAGACCGCGTATGTTGAGCGCGTTGTCGCGATCAACCGCGTCGCCAAGGTTGTAAAGGGTGGTCGTCGCTTCAGCTTCACCGCGCTGGTCGTGGTGGGCGACGGTGACGGCACCGTGGGTGTCGGTTACGGCAAGGCCAAGGAGGTGCCGGCCGCCATCGCCAAGGGTGTTGAGGAGGCCAAGAAGCACTTCTTCAAGGTCCCCCGTATCCAGGGCACCATCCCGCACCCGATCACGGGCGAGAAGGCCGCGGGCGTCGTCCTGCTCAAGCCTGCTTCCCCCGGTACCGGCGTTATCGCCGGTGGCCCGGTGCGTGCGGTGCTCGAGTGCGCCGGCGTTCACGACATCCTGTCGAAGTCGCTCGGCTCGTCCAACGCGATCAACATCGTGCACGCGACCGTGGCGGCCCTCAAGGGCCTGCAGCGTCCCGAGGAGATCGCGGCTCGCCGTGGTCTGCCCCTCGAGGACGTCGCCCCCGCGGCTCTGCTGCGTGCGCGTGCGGGAGCGGGTGCGTAATCATGGCTCAGCTCAAGATCACGCAGACGAAGTCGTACATCGGCAGCAAGCAGAACCACCGCGACACCCTGCGTTCGCTCGGGCTCAAGCGCCTGAACGACGTGGTCGTCAAGGAGGACCGCCCCGAGTTCCGCGGAATGGTGCACACCGTCCGCCACCTCGTGACGGTTGAGGAGGTCGACTGATCATGGCGGAGAACAACCCGCTCAAGATCCACAACCTCCGTCCCGCCCCGGGCGCCAAGACCGCGAAGACCCGTGTGGGTCGCGGTGAGGCGTCGAAGGGTAAGACGGCCGGTCGTGGTACCAAGGGCACGAAGGCTCGTTACCAGGTTCCGGAGCGCTTCGAGGGTGGCCAGATGCCCCTCCACATGCGTCTCCCGAAGCTCAAGGGCTTCAAGAACCCCTTCAAGGTCGAGTTCCAGGTCGTGAACCTGGACAAGCTCGCCTCGCTGTACCCCGAGGGTGGCGAGGTCACCGTTGAGGGCCTGGTCGCCAAGGGCGCCGTTCGCAAGAACAGCCTCGTCAAGGTCCTCGGCCAGGGCGAGATCTCCGTGGCGCTGCAGGTGACGGTCGACGCCGTCTCCGGCTCCGCCAAGGAGAAGATCACCGCCGCCGGCGGTACCGTCACCGAGCTCGTCTGATTTCAGACGTCTCGATGACATGAGCGATCCCGACCGGGGATGCCCCACAAAAGGGGCATCCCCGGTTGGTCGTTCCAAGGGGGGCAGTGTCGCCGGTAAGGTGGCCTGCACTGCAAATTTTCGTCCAGGGTGACCCAAGGGAACTCCGGGCGGCCTTTGACTGTTGGTTAGCTGTCCCTTATCCGTCGAACCTCAAGACCGTCACCTCTGACGCAGTAGCGCGGGGGTCGCAGGAGGCACCGTGCTCACCGCGTTCGCCCGGGCGTTCAGGACGCCCGACCTGCGCAAGAAGCTGCTCTTCACGCTCGCCATCATCGTGGTCTACCGGGTCGGTACCCACATTCCGATCCCTGGCGTCGACTACAAGAACGTCCAGACCTGTATCGACGCGGCGTCGAAGGGCAACCAGGGTCTGTTCGGTCTGGTCAACATGTTCAGTGGTGGCGCGCTGCTGCAGATCACGATCTTCGCGCTCGGCATCATGCCGTACATCACGGCGAGCATCATTCTGCAGCTGTTGACCGTGGTGATCCCGCGCCTCGAAGCCCTCAAGAAGGAGGGCCAGGCAGGCACCGCGAAGATCACGCAGTACACGCGTTATCTGACGGTGGCGCTGGCCATCCTCCAGGGCACCGGCCTGGTCGCGACCGCGCGCAGCGGCGCGCTCTTCAGCAGCTGCCCCGTGGGCAACCAGATCGTCCCCGACCAGTCGATCTTCCAGACCATCACCATGGTCGTCACCATGACCGCCGGTACGTGTGTCGTCATGTGGCTCGGCGAGCTCATCACCGACCGCGGCATCGGCAACGGCATGTCGATCCTGATGTTCATCTCGATCGCCGCGACGTTCCCGTCCGCGCTGTGGGCCATCAAGGAGCAGGGTTCGCTGGCCGGCGGCTGGATCGAGTTCGGCGCGACCATCGCCGTCGGTTTCGTCATGGTCGGCCTGGTGGTCTTCGTCGAGCAGGCTCAGCGCCGCATCCCCGTCCAGTACGCGAAGCGCATGATCGGCCGCCGGTCCTACGGCGGTACGTCCACCTACATCCCATTGAAGGTGAATCAGGCGGGTGTGATTCCCGTCATCTTCGCGTCGTCGCTGCTCTACATCCCGGCGTTGATCGCTCAGTTCTCCAAGGACACTTCCGGTTGGAAAACCTGGGTTGAGCAGAATCTGACCAAGAGCAACCACCCGATTTACCTCAGCTTGTACTTTTTGCTGATCGTGTTCTTCGCGTTCTTCTATGTGGCGATCTCCTTCAACCCCGAGGAAGTCGCCGACAACATGAAGAAGTATGGTGGCTTCATCCCGGGTATCCGGGCTGGCCGACCGACCGCTGAGTACCTCAGCTACGTACTCAACCGGATCACCTGGCCGGGTTCGCTGTATCTGGGTCTGATCGCTCTCGTGCCGACGATGGCGTTGGTTGGCTTCGGGGCAAGCCAGAACTTCCCGTTCGGTGGTACCAGCATCCTGATCATCGTGGGTGTCGGTCTGGAGACGGTGAAGCAGATCGAGAGCCAGCTTCAGCAGCGCAATTACGAAGGGTTCCTCCGCTGATGCGAATCGTCCTCGTCGGGCCGCCCGGTGCCGGCAAGGGAACGCAGGCCGCGTTCCTCGCCAAGAACCTGTCGATCCCGCACATCTCCACGGGCGACCTCTTCCGCGCCAACATCAGCCAGCAGACGGAACTCGGCAAACTGGCGAAGTCCTTCATGGACAAGGGCGAGCTGGTGCCGGACGAGGTCACCATCGCGATGGCCAAGGACCGCATGGAGCAGCCCGACGCGGAGCACGGCTTCCTGCTCGACGGCTTCCCGCGCAACGTCTCGCAGGCCGAGGCGCTGGACGAGATGCTCAGCGCCGAGGCCATGAAGCTGGACGGGGTTCTGGACCTGGAGGTCCCCGAGGACGAGGTGGTCAGGCGTATCGCCGGCCGCCGCATCTGCCGCAACGACTCGGCGCACGTCTTCCACGTGACGTACAAGCCGGCCAAGACCGAAGGCGTCTGCGACGTCTGCGGCGGCGAGCTGTACCAGCGGGACGACGACTCCGAGGAAACCGTCCGCACGCGCCTTGAGGTCTACCACACGCAGACCGAGCCGATCATCGACTACTACAAGGCCCAGGGCCTGGTCGTCACGATCCTGGCGCTCGGCAAGGTGGAAGAGGTCACGGCGCGCGCGATGGAGGCGCTGTCCCGCCAGGCCGCGTAGGCGGTCTGACGCAGGTTGTACGTTCCCTCGGCCGCGGTACCCCTTGGTGGGTGCCGCGGCCGAGGTGTGGGGTGGGTGTCGCTCCCGGTTCGTCGTGGGCCCCTTGGCGCCGTCAGCGGCTGTCTGTGCGTGGTGGCTGTCTCCCCTCCGTTTCCGTTGTACGGCGGCCGGGCCGCGGAGCCGGTGCTGTCACCCGTATCGTTGATGTCGTCCGTACTCTCCGGTCCAGAAAGGCCGCAGCCGACATGGTGCAGATCAAGACCCCCGAGCAGATCGCCAAAATGCGCGAGGCGGGGCTGGTCGTCGCTGCCATCCACGCGGCGACGCGTGAGGCGGCCGTGCCGGGGGCGACGACGAAGGATCTGGACGAGGTCGCCCGCAAGGTGCTCGCCGAGCACGGGGCGAAGTCGAACTTCCTGGGGTACGGGGGGTTCCCCGCCACCATCTGCACGTCGGCCAACGAGGTCGTCGTCCATGGCATCCCGGACGAGAAGACCGTTCTGAAGGACGGCGACATCATCTCCATCGACGCCGGCGCGATCGTGGACGGCTGGCACGGTGATGCCGCTTACACCGCGTTCGTGGGCTCCGGTCACGCTCCGGAGCTGATCGAGCTGTCCCGGGTGACCGAAGAGTCGATGTGGGCCGGCATCGCGGCCATGAAGCTCGGCAACCGCCTGGTCGACGTCTCCCGTGCCATCGAGACGTACATCCGCCGCCAGCCGAAGCCCGGTGGCGGCAAGTACGGGATCGTCGAGGACTACGGCGGCCACGGCATCGGCACCGAGATGCACATGGACCCGCATCTGCTGAACTACGTCGAGCGCAAGCGGGGCAAGGGTCCGAAGCTGGTCCCCGGCTTCTGCCTCGCCATCGAGCCGATGGTGTCCCTGGGCACCCCGAAGACCGACGTGCTTGAGGACGACTGGACGGTCATCACGACCGACGGCACCTGGTCCTCGCACTGGGAGCACTCGGTCGCCCTGACGGAGGCGGGCCCGCTCGTCCTGACGGCGCCTGATGGTGGCAAGGCAAAGCTCGCCGAGTACGGGATCACCGCCGCCCCGGATCCGCTCGCTTAATGATCTCCATAGCAGGGCATTCTTTCTCGATTCGTCTTTCCGAGGGCCCTGACGTAGACTGACTCGTCGGCTCTCGTGCACCCGCATGTCTGCATGCGCTCGTGCGAAGTCGATCAAGGTAGTCGATTCGAAGGGCGAAGCGTGGCCAAGAAGCAAGGTGCCATCGAGATCGAGGGCACTGTCGTCGAGTCTCTTCCGAACGCCATGTTCAAGGTTGAGCTCCAGAACGGCCACCAGGTTCTGGCACACATCAGCGGCAAGATGCGTATGCACTACATCCGCATCCTCCCTGACGACCGGGTCGTGGTGGAGCTGTCTCCGTACGACCTGACGCGTGGCCGGATCGTCTACCGGTACAAGTAGATCTTGCCCTTACTCCGTGTTCCCGGTTCCGGGACACGGGGGGTGGCACTGACCCGGAGAACCTCACCTAATGAAGGTCAAGCCGAGCGTCAAGAAGATCTGCGACAAGTGCAGGGTGATCCGCCGTCACGGCCGGGTCATGGTCATTTGCGAAAACCCGCGCCACAAGCAGCGCCAGGGCTGACGCACGACCGCACCTTCTGCACCCGCAGATACTTCGCGCGACGCAAGCAGTACATGTTCATACGCAGAATCCAGGGCTGAGTCTCATCAGGCCTGACACCCCCGGTCGGAGGCCGGGGACCCGGTTCGTACCGAATCTTCCGAAGAGAAGACGACGGCGGGCGGGATCCGGTTCTGCGGAAGACCTCCGAACGACAACTGGAGCCATTGAATGGCACGCGTTTCCGGTGTTGACATCCCGCGCGAAAAGCGTGTGGAGGTCGCCCTCACCTACGTGTTCGGCATCGGCCGGACCCTTTCCCAGCAGACGCTGGCCGAGACCGGCGTGAACCCCAACACGCGCGTTCGTGACCTCTCCGAGGAGGAGCTGGTCAAGATCCGCGAGTACGTGGACGCCAACATCAAGACCGAGGGTGACCTCCGTCGCGAGATCCAGGGCGACATTCGCCGCAAGATCGAGATCGGCTGCTACCAGGGTATTCGCCACCGTCGTGGCCTGCCCGTCCACGGCCAGCGCACCAGCACGAACGCCCGTACCCGCAAGGGCCCGCGTCGCGCCATCGCCGGCAAGAAGAAGCCGGGCAAGAAGTAGTCCTCAGCGGACAACGCTTCATCAGCGGTCTTCGCTGTAGGACCGACCACCTCCCCGTAGGAGTAATAGATGCCCCCCAAGGGTCGTCAGGGCGCTGCCAAGAAGGTGCGCCGCAAGGAAAAGAAGAACGTCGCTCACGGGCACGCTCACATCAAGAGCACGTTCAACAACACGATCGTCTCGATCACGGACCCCTCGGGCAACGTGATCTCCTGGGCCTCCGCCGGCCACGTCGGCTTCAAGGGCTCGCGCAAGTCCACCCCCTTCGCCGCGCAGATGGCCGCCGAGTCGGCCGCCCGCCGCGCGCAGGAGCACGGCATGCGCAAGGTTGACGTCTTCGTCAAGGGTCCCGGCTCCGGCCGTGAGACCGCGATCCGCTCCCTCCAGGCCACGGGCCTCGAGGTCGGTTCGATCCAGGACGTCACCCCCACGCCGCACAACGGCTGCCGTCCGCCCAAGCGCCGTCGCGTCTGACGCACGGCCGCCGGTTGGTGGTTTGAGGTTTTCGGGCGGTACGGCTCCGCAAAGGGGCTGTATCGCCCGTACCCTTGCAGTACTCAAGGGCATCAAATAGTGGGTGTCCATGACTGAAGGATTCACTTCATGCTGATCGCTCAGCGTCCCTCGTTGACCGAAGAGGTCGTCGACGAATTCCGCTCCCGGTTCGTGATCGAGCCGCTGGAGCCGGGCTTCGGCTACACCCTCGGCAACTCCCTGCGTCGTACGCTCCTCTCCTCGATCCCCGGTGCGGCTGTCACCAGCATCCGGATCGACGGCGTTCTGCACGAGTTCACCACCGTGCCGGGCGTCAAGGAGGACGTCACCGACCTGATCCTCAACATCAAGCAGCTGGTCGTCTCCTCGGAGCACGACGAGCCGGTCGTGATGTACCTGCGCAAGCAGGGTCCGGGTCTGGTCACCGCCGCCGACATCGCGCCCCCGGCCGGTGTCGAGGTGCACAACCCCGACCTCGTCCTCGCCACGCTCAACGGCAAGGGCAAGCTGGAGATGGAGCTGACCGTCGAGCGCGGTCGCGGTTACGTCTCCGCCGTTCAGAACAAGCAGGTGGGCCAGGAGATCGGTCGTATCCCGGTCGACTCCATCTACTCGCCCGTTCTGAAGGTCACGTACAAGGTCGAGGCGACCCGTGTCGAGCAGCGCACCGACTTCGACAAGCTGATCGTCGACGTCGAGACCAAGCAGGCCATGCGTCCGCGTGACGCCATGGCTTCCGCGGGCAAGACGCTGGTCGAGCTCTTCGGCCTCGCCCGCGAGCTCAACATCGACGCCGAGGGCATCGACATGGGCCCGTCCCCCACGGACGCCGCCCTCGCCGCTGATCTCGCCCTGCCGATCGAGGAGCTTGAGCTCACCGTTCGGTCGTACAACTGCCTCAAGCGTGAGGGCATCCACTCCGTGGGTGAGCTCGTTGCGCGCTCCGAGGCCGACCTGCTCGACATTCGCAACTTCGGTGCGAAGTCGATCGACGAGGTCAAGGCGAAGCTGGCCGGCATGGGCCTGGCCCTGAAGGACAGCCCGCCCGGATTCGACCCGACCGCCGCCGCCGACGCCTTTGGTGCCGACGACGACGCGGATGCCGGGTTCGTCGAGACCGAGCAGTACTAAGAGCTCGGGTTCGGCTGCCGGATTTCGGCTGCGGGACCGTTGTGGCTGGTCGCGCAGTTCCCCGCGCCCCTTACGGGGCGCGGGTCTCCGACGGGTGATCGCCCGCTCGGACACTGACCTCGGTACCTGATACGGCCGGGGCAGACACCTAGGAGAAACACCATGCCGAAGCCCACCAAGGGTGCCCGTCTGGGCGGCAGCGCCGCGCAC
Organism: Streptomyces sp. NBC_00775; assembly: GCF_036347135.1. Lineage (NCBI taxonomy): Bacteria > Bacillati > Actinomycetota > Actinomycetes > Kitasatosporales > Streptomycetaceae > Streptomyces > Streptomyces sp. NBC_00775. The sequence goes on along the minus strand of NZ_CP108938.1, from coordinate 4,241,992 downwards.
GAGAAGCTGCTCCTCGCGAACCTCGCGAAGTCGCTCTTCGAGCACGGCCGCATCACCACCACCGAGGCGAAGGCCCGTCGCCTGCGCCCGTACGCGGAGCGTCTGGTCACCAAGGCGAAGAAGGGTGACCTTCACAACCGCCGTCAGGTGCTCGCGGTGATCACGGACAAGAGCATCGTGCACACGCTCTTCACCGAGATCGGCCCCCGCTACGAGAACCGCCCGGGTGGCTACACCCGTATCACCAAGATCGGTAACCGTCGTGGCGACAACGCGCCCATGGCTGTCATCGAGCTGGTGGAGGCCCTGACCGTGGCCCAGCAGGCCACCGGTGAGGCCGAGGCGGCGACGAAGCGCTCCGCCAAGGACGCCGAGGTCAAGGCTGAGGCTCCGGCCGAGGTCGTCGAGGACGCCAAGGTCGAGGACGCCGCTGAGGCTCCCGCCGAGGAGTCGAAGGACGCCTGAGGCACTGCCTTGCTGTGAGCGGGTCCGTCCCTTCGGGGGCGGGCCCGCTTTCGCGTATCTGAATGAAGTGGTTGCGGTGCTGAGAGGATCTAGGTGTGAGTGACGAAGCACAGCCCGGTTTCGTGCGGGTGCGGATGGATCTGTCGTACGACGGGACCGCGTTCTCCGGGTGGGCCAAGCAGGCCAGCGGGCGCAGGACCGTACAGGGGGAGATCGAGGACGCGCTGCGGACGGTCACCCGGTCGAAGGACACCACGTACGAGCTGACCGTCGCCGGGCGCACCGATGCCGGTGTGCACGCGCGCGGGCAGGTGGCGCATGTCGATCTGCCCGAGGAGCTGTGGGCCGAGCACGAGGAGAAGCTGCTCAAGCGGCTGGCCGGGCGGCTGCCGACGGACGTGCGGATCTGGTCGCTGAGGGAAGCCCCCAGCGGGTTCAACGCGCGGTTCTCCGCGGTCTGGCGGCGGTATGCGTACCGGGTGACGGACAACGCCGGGGGAGTGGATCCGCTGCTGCGCAATCACATCCTCTGGCACGACTGGCCACTTGACGTCGACGCCATGAACGAGGCCGCCCAACGGCTCGTCGGAGAGCACGACTTCGCCGCCTACTGCAAGAAGCGCGAGGGCGCCACGACCATTCGTACGCTCCAGGAGCTGAGCCTGGTGCGGGGTGAGGACGGCATCATCACCGCGACCGTGCGCGCCGATGCCTTCTGCCACAACATGGTGCGGTCGCTGATCGGGGCCCTGCTGTTCGTGGGGGACGGGCACCGTGGGCCGGAGTGGCCGGGCAAGGTGCTGGGCGCGGGCGTACGGGATTCGGCCGTTCACGTCGTACGGCCGCACGGGCTGACGCTGGAGGAAGTCGGCTATCCGGCCGACGAGTTGCTGGCGGCGCGGAACAAGGAGGCGCGGAACAAGCGGACGCTGCCCGGAGTGTCAGGATGTGAAACCTGTTAGTTACCTATAATTTCCACGCAGATTACTCACATGTCGGGACTTACCCGGCGTAAGTCGCTAGTTGACTCTTACATCCTTCTTACCCCTCGGATAGCCTTTCGTCTCTCGGTCTCGCGTTCGATGCGAGGCCGTTCGGGGTGGGGGTAACACGGGCCATCGGCCCGGAGGGTAGGAATGTCATCAACTGACTCTGCCCGCATGTCTGGAGCGGCAGGCGCTGGGGGGCGCAGGGCCGCACGGCACGGAGGACGGCGTGGTGCTGCCGAAGCACCGCTCGGGCTGCTGCCCGCGCCGCCCTCGCATGCGGAGAAGTATTCGTACGTGAAGCGGCGCCTGTGGGTGCTGACGCTGGCGTCGGTCGTCAGCTTCGGTTGCCTGACCGTCAGTCAGGTGGCGCTCACGCAGGCCAGTCCCCTCATGTGGATCTTCGCGCCGCCGCTCGCCTTCACGGTGGTCTATTACCTGGTGTCGCTGAAGGTGAACGGTTTCACCAGGGACTTCGACTTCGCGTACCACCAGGAACTGGTGCGCGGCTGGCGGCCGGCGGTCTACCCGACCGTCGATGTCTTCCTGCCGGTGTGCGGCGAGCCGATCGAGGTGCTGCACAACACCTGGACGCACGTACGGCAGTTGGCCGACCGGTATCCCGGGCGGTGCGTGCCCTTCGTGCTCGACGACGGGGCGAGCCCGGAACTGGCCGCGATGGCCGCCGATTTCGGGTTCCGCTACGGCACTCGGGAGAACCGCGGCTGGTTCAAGAAGGCCGGCAATCTGCACTACGGCTTTGGACAGTCGGACGGCAAGTACATCCTCATCCTCGACGCCGACTTCACGCCGCGCTCCGACCTCCTGGAGGAGCTGCTGCCGTACATGGAGACGGACGAGCGCGTCGGCATCATCCAGTCGCCGCAGTACTTCCGGGTGCTCGACTCGCAGAACTGGATCGAGCGGGGTGCGGGCGCCGTACAGGAGCTCTTCTACCGTTCCGTGCAGGTGTCACGGCAGGGGAGCGACGGTGCGATATGCGTCGGCTCGTGTGCCATCTACCGGCGGGCCGCGCTCGACACCAACGGCGGTACGACGCTGATCGAGCACTCCGAGGACGTGCACACCGGCTTCGACCTGCGCGGACTTGGCTGGGACCTGAAGTACGTGCCCGTCGCGCTGTCGACCGGGGTGTGCCCGGACACGGCCGGGGCTTTCTTCAACCAGCAGTACCGCTGGTGCTCGGGCTCGATGTCGCTGCTCGGCAGCAAGAAGTTCTGGGACGCGCCGATCCGGTTCTCCAGCCGGCTCTGCTACATGTCCGGGTTCTTCTACTACATCCACACCGCGCTGTTCACCTTCGTGGCGCCGCTCGTGCCGATCCTCCTGCTGCTCACCAGCCCCGAGATGCTCCAGGTCAAGCACCTGGTGTGGGTACTGCCCAGCATCGTCTACACGACCATGATCTTCCCGATGTGGCACAAGTCGCCGTACCGGCTCGAGGCCTGGTCGGCGCGGATGATGTACGGCTGGGCGCACGTCTTCGCCATCTGGGACATCCTGCGCAAGCAGCGCATGGGCTGGCAGCCGACCGGGTCCAAGGGCGCGAAGAAGAACAAGACCCGGCGGTTCTGGCTGGGGATGTGGATCTGGAGCGGCGGTACGGCCGTGGTCTGGGTCGGCGCCGCCGTGTACAGGCTGTTCACCGGCTATCCGCCGGACTTCGCCCTCGTCCTGTCCTCCGGGCTGTTCTACGCGCTGGTGGTCGCCCGTGCGCTGATCCAGCCCAAGGAGCATCACACAGAGGCGCAGGCTCCGGAGCTCCAGACCGTAGGTGACACCGCATGATCCGCAAGACCCTGCTCCCGCTGGCCCTGGTGCTCATGGCCCTCGCGGGGGTCTCTGGCTGCGGCCTGCTCGGGGGCGACAGCGACCCCGCGGCCGACGCCGCCCGTGAGCCGTCCGCCGGTGCCTCCTCCGCGGGGGCCGCGGCGCAGCTGCCGTACGACGTGACGCCACTGCTGCACCCGGCCAAGAAGTACTTCGGGGTGGCCGTGGACGGCGCGCCCAGCTCGATGAAGCCCGTGGACGCCTTCGCCAAGACCGTCGGCAAGCAGCCGAACCTGGTCGGGTCGTACTCGTCGTGGGGCGACGGCTTCAACGCCGAGGGTGCGGAGAACGTCTTCGACGACGGCGGGATGCTGTACGTCTCGTGGGAGCCGTTCAAGCCCGGCCTCGCCAAGATCGCGGACGGTTCGCAGGACTCGTACATCAAGAAGTACGCGGCGAGCGTCCGTAAGACGAACGTGCCCGTCGCGATCAGCTTCGGGCACGAGATGAACGGCCACTGGTACCCGTGGGGGACCAAGGACACGACGGCCGCGACCTTTGTGAAGGCCTGGCGGCACATCCACGACCTCTTCCAGGAGGAGGGCGCCACGAACGTGGTCTGGGTGTGGAGCCCCAATGTCGTCAACCCCGTGCCTACCGTGAAGCTCAAGCCGTACTGGCCCGGCGACGCGTACGTCGACTGGATCGGGATCGTCGGCTACTGGACGACGTCCGGTGCCCACACCTTCGACACCCTGTACGGGCCGACGCGGCGCCAGGTGGCGGAGTTCACCGACAAACCGGTGCTGATCAGCGAGACGGCGGCGGAGCCCGGGGAACGGCGGCGCGCCGACGTGCGCGGGCTGCTCGGCGGGGTCGAGGAGAACGACGACGTCATCGGCTTCCTCTGGTTCAACATCCCCAAGCGGGCCGACTGGCGCATCCAGAGCAGCCCGCTCGCCCTGGCCGAGTTCAAGCGCCTCATCGCCGACGACGCCTTCGGATTCGAGGTGCCGCGGTCATGAGTAATGAGCAGCAGCAGGAGTACGAGCGGCAGCAGGAGTACGCACGCCAGCAGTACGAGCAGCAGTACTGGCAGCAGCAGGCCTCGCAGGCCTCGCAGGTCCCGCATGCTCAGGAAGCTCCCGAAGCGTTTCTGCAACATTCGGGTCAGCCGCAGCCGGGCTATCAGCAGCCGACCCAGCCACACTCGGACCAGCCGGGCGCCTGGCAGCAGCAGTACCCCCCGTACAGCACCCCGCCGGCCCCCGCCGACGAACCCGACTCCGACGCCGACTACTACGTCCCGCACTACACGGTCCTCGCACCGGAGCCCGAGCCCGAACCCGGCTATGTGCTGCCCGAGGTCCCCGTCTCCGCCTGGTCGGTCGACAACAGCCGCTCGGCGTGGATCAGCCGCGGTGTGCTGGTGCTGATCCTGCTCGTGCAGGCGGGGCTGTCCTTCCGGCTGGACGGCAGCGCCTTCGCGCAGGAGGCGAAGTTCCTGCTGTCCGACGGTACGTTCACGGGGCCGCTGGCCGACCTCGGACTGACCGGTGTCCGGACGCTGAGCCTGGCTTGGGCGCTGGGCGCGACGGCCCTGCTGTTCGGCGCGACCCGGCTGCTGTTCAACGCGCGGGCCGGTCTCGCGGCCGCCGCGATGTACTCCGTACTGCAGTCGACCGCCTTCACCGGCCGGTACGCCTCGCTGCACTCCCTGTCGCTGTTCCTGCTCGCCGCGGCCCTGTGGCTGCTGTCCAGGACCCGGCAGTCGAGCCCCGCGGCCGTGCTGGTGGCGGCGCCCTTCGCGGCGCTCGCGCCGTTCGCCGCGTACTCGGCGGCGCTGTACCTGCCGTCGCTGACGGTGCTCGCCGTGCTGACCGCCTACCGTTTCCGCGGTGCGGGCGCGTTCGTGCGCGGGGCGCTCTTCGCCGCGGCCACCGGGGTCCTGTGCTTCGTGGGCGTCCAGCTGAACGGCACGCCGAGCGGCTGGAACGCGCACGGCACCGACAGCGCGACGAGCCTGCTCAAGGAGAGCGCCGAGTGGGGCGGGGTCGTCCTGCTGGTGGCCGTGATCGGCGCCGTCGGCTTCGCCCGCCGGGCCCGGATGGGCGAGATGCCCTGGGCCGAGGGCTCCGCGCCGGGCACGGTCCGCCGGTCCGCGCTGGGCCTGACGATGTGCGCCACCGCGCTGCTCGCCCCGCTCTACCAGGCCTACCTGGGCAACGGCAGCTCGCTGCACATCCACGTCGGCTTCGGTCTGCTCTTCGCGGTGCCGATGGCGGGCCTGGGCATCTCCCGGATGATGGGCGCGCACTTCCGCTACCCGCAGATCGGCATCATGCTCTACGTCGCCGCGCTGGTCGTGGGCATGGCGCAGACCCAGGAGCTGTACCGGCCGCCGGACTCGGCCGCCATGATCGGCGCGCTGCGCGAGGTCGCGGACGGCAAGGGCAGCTACCTCACCGACGAGCCCGAGATCTCCGCGTACTACCTGCGCGCGAAGACCGACCCGGGCCAGTGGCACCGGGCCGGGCGCGGGGCCGCGCTGACCTCCGCCCTGAAGAAGGGCTCGTACGACGCGATCGTGCTGCGGGCCGCCTCCGTGCCCGACGCGCTGCGCGGCAACGCGCAGTACCGCCTGCTGGCCGTGCTGCGGCCGGCCGACAAGGACAGCGCCGGCGGGCGGGCGCCGTACCGGATCTGGGTGAAGCGATGACGGCGTACGCACAGGCTCCGCAGGCGGAGCCGGAGGCCACGGAGGGGCGCGCGGCCAGACGCCGTGCCGATCGCGGTGGAAAGGGCACCGCGCTGCTCGTCTTCGCGCTGCCCGCGCTGGTCGCGCTCGCCTGTGTGCTGCCCGGGCTCGGCAAGCGGCAACTGTGGCGCGACGAGCACGCGACCTGGTGGGCGTCCTCGCTGTCGTGGCACTTCCTCGGGCGGCTGATCGACAACATCGACGTCGTCTTCACGCCGTACTACGCGAGCATGCACCTGTGGATCGCGGTGGCCGGTGACTCGCCGGCCGCGCTGCGGCTGCCCGGCGCGCTGGCCATGGGCGTCTCGGCCGGTCTGGTCGGGCTCCTCGGGCGGCGGATGTTCGCCGTGCGGACCGGGCTGCTGGCAGGGCTGCTGTTCGCGGTGGTCCCGGCGATCACCCGGTACGGGCAGGAGGCGCGGCCGTACGCCTTTGCGACGCTCTTCGCCCTGCTCGCCACGCTGCTCCTGCTGCGTGCCCTGGAGAAGCCGAGCCTGCGGGACTGGACGCTGTACGCGCTGGCGATCGCGGCGACCGGATTCGGCCATCTGGTCTCGATGTCCGTGATCGCCGGGCACCTGGGCCTGGTCGTCCTGGCGAAGAAGCGCGGCGACCGGATCGTGCACTACGCCTTCGCGGGCGCGGCGCTGCTCGGTCTGTCCATCACGTTGCCGATGGTGGCGCAGGGGTCCGGGCAGAGCGGGCAGATCGCCTGGAACAACCCCACGACCCAGGACCTGATCGACTTCCCGAAGGATCTGTTCGGTTCGTGGATCACCGGCGGGGCCGTGATGGGCCTCGGTCTGCTCGGGCTGCTGGCGGCCCGCCGTTACGCGCTGCTGCTCGGCACCTGGGCGGTCCTGCCGCCCGTGCTCACCTTCCTGACCGCCGATCAGCTGCACCTGTTCCTGCCGCGCTATCTCCTCTTCACCATCCCGGCGTGGACGCTCCTGGTGGCTGCCGGGGTCACCCGGCTCGCGGGGCGGCTCGACCCCGAGACCCGGCCGGGCGCCGCGGCGAAGGCGGTCGGCGGGCTGCTGGTGGCGGCTGTCGCCGCCGGGTACGCCTTCGTGGCGTGGCCCGCGATCGGTGACGCCAAGAAGGACCTGCCCATGGAGCCGGACTACGCGGCGGCGGCGAACGCGATCGCGTCCGGCGAGAAGACCGGCGACGGAATGATCTTCAACGGCGGGATGTCCGAGCGCCGCGCCATCGCGTACGAACTGCGGGACCGCAAGGCCCCCAAGGACGTGCTCATGGAGTGGACCCCGCAGCAGAACGGCTCGTACGGCGCGAGCGAGTGCAAGCGCCCGTCCCGCTGCCTCAAGGGTGTCGACCGGCTCTGGCTGGTCTCCACGATCAGCGACGGCCGGCCGCTGCTGACCGGCGCGGACAAGAAGAAGACCGCGGCGATCGAGAAGGACTTCAAGGCCACGCGCACGGTGAAGCTGAACCACGTCGTCGTGCAGGTGCTGGAGCGCAAGTAGCGGTGGTCGACAGCATGAAAGGTAAGGAGGCCGCCCGTATGCGGCTCACAGTCATAGGCACCGGCTACCTCGGTGCCACCCACGCCGCCTGTATGGCGGAGCTCGGCCACGACGTGCTCGGGGTCGACGTCGACCCCGACAAGGTGGCCGCGCTGGCCGCCGGGCGGGTGCCGTTCCACGAGCCCGGGCTCGGCGAGCTTGTGCGGAAGCATCTCGCGTCCGGGCGGCTGCGCTTCACGACATCGTGTGAGGAGGCGGCGGCTTTCGGACAGGTGCACTTCGTGTGTGTCGGGACCCCACAGCGCAAGGACTCCGAGGGTGCCGACCTGACGTACGTGGACGCGGCGTTCGCGGCGATCGCCGGGCACGCGGCGGAGGGCGCGCTGCTCGTCGGGAAGTCCACCGTGCCCGTGGGGACCGCCCGGCGGCTCGCGGACGCGCACGCCGTGGAGGTCGCCTGGAACCCGGAGTTCCTGCGCGAGGGCTTCGCCGTCCAGGACACGCTGCGGCCGGACCGGCTGGTGTTCGGGGTCGAGTCGGAGCGGGCGGAAACGATCCTCCGAGAGGTGTACGCCCCCGTCCTCGCCGCCGGGACCCCGCTCGTCACCGCCGACTTCCCGACCGCCGAACTGGTCAAGACGGCGGCCAACGCCTTCCTCGCCACGAAGATCTCGTTCATCAATGCGATGGCGGAGGTGTGCGAGGCGGCGGGCGGTGATGTCTCCGTACTGGCCGAGGCCCTGGGGCACGACGAGCGGATCGGCGGCAAGTTCCTGCGCGCCGGTGTCGGCTTCGGCGGCGGCTGTCTGCCCAAGGACATCCGCGCCTTCGCGCACCGCGCCGACGAACTGGGCGTCTCGCTCGGCTTCCTGCGCGAGGTCGACGCGATCAACATGCGGCGCCGGGACAAGGCGGTCGCGCTGGCCCGCGAGCTGTGCGGAGGCGGGGTGCTGGGCGCGCGGATCGCGGTCCTGGGCGCCGCGTTCAAGCCGGACTCGGACGACATCCGCGACTCGCCCGCACTGAACGTGGCCGCACGGCTGAAACTCGACGGTGCCGACGTCACGGTCTACGACCCCGAGGCGATGGACAACGCCCGCAAGGCGTTCCCGCTCCTCGGGTACGCGGTCTCGGCCGAGGAGGCGCTGCGCGGGGCCGACCTCGTGCTGCATCTGACCGAGTGGTCGCAGTTCCGTGCGCTGGACCCCGGGCGGCTCACTTCGCTGGTCTCCCGTCCGCGGATCGTGGACGGCAGGGGGGTGCTCGACGCGGACCGCTGGACCGCGGCGGGCTGGCAGTTCCGGGCGCTGGGAAAGCCCGCGCCCGCTGGGGAGGGGCCCTTTGGGGAGGGCTCTTTTGGGGAGGGAACACAGAGATGACGGACGAGAGCTACGCCGGGGTGCCGGTCACCGTGGTGATGCCGACGTACAACGAGGCCGCGAATCTGCCCCGGATGGCTGAGGCGGTCCTTCAACTGCCGCTCGCCGGGCTCCACTTGAAGATCGTGGACGACTCCAGTCCGGACGGCACCGGGCGGATCGCCGAGGAGCTCGCCGAGAAGTACAACGCCGACGGACGGCGCCGGATGAGTGTGCTGCACCGGACCGAGAAGGACGGTCTGGGGCGGGCGTACACGGCCGGGATGAGCGCCGCGCTCGACGAGGGCGCCGAGTACGTCGTGCAGATGGACGCCGACGGCAGCCACCCCGTGGACGCCGTGCCCCGGATGCTCGGCACCGCCGTGGCCACCCGCGTGGGGCTCGTCATCGGCAGCCGGTACGTCGAGGGCGGCTCGCTCGACGAGGACTGGGGCGCGCACCGGGTGCTGCTCTCGCGCTTCGCGAACGGGTACGCGCGCGCCGTGCTCGGCACCAAGATCCGGGACATCACCGCCGGGTTCAACCTGTGGTCGGCGGCGACCCTGCGCGATGTCGACCTGGCCACGCTGGACAGCGCGGGCTACAGCTTTCAGGTCGAACTCAAGTACAAGGCCGTACGCGCCGGACACAGCGCGGTGGAGATCCCGATCCGCTTCGAGGAGCGGACCGAGGGAGTCTCCAAGATGACACTGCGTACGCAGCTGGAGTCGGCGGTGGTGCCGATCCGGCTGCGGCTGAAGCACAAGTAGCGGGGGTCTTCGCGCAGGTGGCGGCCGGCTGTGCGTCGGCCGCCCCCGCGGGCGCCACCTGCTACTCGTTGGCCGCCGCCGACGCCTGGGCCTCGCCTCGCCGGCGGATCTGCCGGAAGGCGAACTCGGCGAGGTCGTCGCCGGTCGTGAAGACCTTGGTGTCCTTGGTCGTCACGTCCTTGCCGTTGGTGAAACCGGCGAGCGTGAAGTAGGCGTAGCGGCCATAGGAGTTGGTGGTCGAGCGGCAGACCGCCGCGTCGCAGAAGGACTTGACGCCGTTGCCGGACAGCGAGTTGATGATGCTCTTCTTGTCCGCGTCGCCCTTGGCCTTGGTCGCCTGGGCCTCGGTGTCGAAGACGGCCACGCCGACCGTCACCGCGACGCCGTCCCTGGTGTAGGTGACGCGCAGGACGCGCGTGCAGTTGTTCTTGGTGAGGACCCGGGGCAGGGTGCCCTTCGCGGCCGACTTGCAGCTCTTCGTGTCGGCCGTCGGGCCCTTGCGGTAGACGCGGTCACCCATCGTGAGCTGCGTACCGGGGAAGAGGATGTCCGGGCTGAGCGCCGCCGTGTCCTTCTCCGCGCTGGATATGAAGTCCTTGGGATCCAGCGGGGGAGGGGCCGAGGTCGGCGCGAACGACGGGGCCGGAGCGGTGGTCTCGCTCGGGATGGTCGCGGTCGCCGGCAGGTTGGAGGGCTGGTTCGAGGCCGTCGTGTCCCCGTTCGCGGACACGACGGCCACGGCGACGGCCGCGCCGACCGCGACCGTGGCGAGCGCTCCGCCGCCGATGAACAGCACTCTGCGGCGCTTGTTGCGTGACTCGGACGCCTCGGCGAGTGCCGCCCAGTCAGGAGTCCGATCGGCGTTCTGGCCGCCCCACTGAGGCTGCTGAGAACCCGGCTTCCAGGGATCCCACGGGGGCTGCCCCTGCCCACCCTGCCCATAACTCATGCGCCGCATCTTAGACGGGCGTTGGGGGGTGCCGTTCCGCTTCACAGAGCACCTGAGCCCCTAGCGTGACCTGCATGGATACGGATAAAAGCGATATCTCCGGGTGGTTGGTGCGCCGGGCCTCCCGGCACGCGTGGGCGGTGCTGGCCCTGGTGCTGTGCCTGCGGGTGGTGAACGTCGCGCGCGCCAGTTCGGACGGCGGGATGGACAACGCGATCGTCGTCCGGGCGGCCCGGACCTGGCTGGACGGGGGCTCGCCCTACGCCGACCCGCACTTCCTCTATCTGCCCGGCGCGGTGCTCGCGGCCGTCCCGCAGGCGCTGCTGCCGCTGTCCGTACTGCGGGTGCTGGTCCCGCTGACGGTGACCGGGCTGCTGGTGGCGGGCTGGGCCTGCGCGCTCCGGGTCCATGAGATTTCCTGGCGCAGCCGCTTCGCCGTGCTCGGCCTGACCGGGCTCGCGCTCGGCTTCGCACCCTTCGGCCACCTGGTGACGCTCGGCAACTGGACCGTGACGGCGGCGGTCGCGCTGCCGCTGGGGCTGCTGTGCGCGGTGCGCGGGCGCTGGGTCCTGGCGGGGGCGGTGATCGGTACCGCGATCGTCCTGAAGCCGCTGCTCGCACCGATGGCGCTGCTCTTCGTCCTCGCCCGGCGATGGCAGGGGCTGGCCGCCCTGGTGCTGGTCCCGGCGGTGGCCTCCGGCGGGGCGGCCCTGCTGATGCCCGACCCTGCGGGATTCGTCACACGGACGCTGCCGTTCCTGCTGCGGGGACACGACAATTTCGTACGGCTGTACGAGGCATCGCCGGGGGCGGTGCTGACCCGGCTCGGCGTGCCGCAGGGGGCGGCGGCCTCGATCGCCCTCGCGGCCGCCGGCGCGGGGGTCTGGTGCGCGTACCGGCGCTGGAACCGTGCCGATCCCGGGCCGCTGCGGCTCGTCGAGACCGCCGCGACGCTGATGCTCTCGGCGTTCCTGGTGTCCCGGCCGTCGTACGACCACTATCTGCTCGTCGTGCTGCCGCTGCTGCTCGCGGGTGTGCCGCACCCGGGTTCGGTGGCCCGTAGCCCCTGGTTCTGGCTCGCCCTGCTGCCGCAGGTGCCGGGCTTCAGCTGGCCCTGGCTGGAGCCGGTGACGCGCCGGGCCTTCCGGGACTGCCTTACCCTTTGTGTACTGGCCGCCGCGGTGGCGACAGCCCGGCGCCCGGCGCCGGGCGGACCCGCAGCGGTACCCAAGCCAGTCACGGACCGCGAGGCTCGCGTTTTGACCCGTACGGGGCAGCGCGGGTAAGCTCGCAGTTCGTTATGTGTATTGGCTTGCTCATTCTCACGTGAGGGGCCCTTACACCGGTCCACCGGGGCCGATGACCAGCGACCAGCGTGCGGTATGCGTCACCGCCATGCGGTCAGGGCTGTCGTGATCGTCCGTGGTGGCCATGTCAGGACCCACTCACTGAAGAAGCGAAGGCTACGACCGTGCGTACGTTCAGCCCCAAGCCCGGCGACATCACTCGCCAGTGGTACGTCATCGACGCCCAGGATGTCGTCCTGGGTCGTCTCGCGACCACTGCCGCGAACATCCTGCGGGGCAAGCACAAGCCGATTTTTGCCCCCCACGTCGACGCTGGTGACTTCGTCATCATCATCAACGCGGACAAGGTGCACCTGTCCGGCAACAAGAAGACCCAGAAGATGGCTTACCGCCACTCCGGCTACCCGGGTGGTCTGCGCTCCGTCCGTTACGACGAGCTGCTGGCCAAGAACCCCGAGAAGGCCGTCGAGAAGGCCATCAAGGGCATGATCCCCAAGAACACCCTGGGCCGTCAGGTGCTCTCGAAGCTGAAGGTCTACTCGGGCGACCAGCACCCCCACGCTGCCCAGCAGCCGGTGCCGTTCGAGATCACCCAGGTCGCGCAGTAGTTCCGGCCACACCCCCAAAGACAGAAAAGAATCTGAGGAGCATCGTGGCCGAGACCACCGTTGAGCAGCCGGTCGAAGAGACTGAGACCGAGCTTGTCGACATCGAGAGCTACACCAGCGAGTCCGAGGTGCCCGTCGAGGGCGAGTACACCTCTGAGTCGCTCGCGGGCCGCTTCGGTGACCCGCAGCCGGCCGCCGGCCTGGGCCGTCGCAAGAACGCCATCGCCCGCGTCCGGATCGTCCCGGGCACCGGCAAGTGGAAGATCAACGGTCGCACCCTTGAGGACTACTTCCCCAACAAGGTGCACCAGCAGGAAGTCAACGAGCCCTTCAAGGTGCTCGAGCTCGACGGCCGCTACGACGTCATCGCCCGCATCTCGGGTGGCGGCGTCTCCGGTCAGGCCGGTGCCCTGCGCCTCGGCGTGGCCCGCGCCCTGAACGAGGCCGACGTGGACAACAACCGCGGCGCCCTCAAGAAGGCCGGCTTCCTCAAGCGCGACGACCGTGCGGTCGAGCGCAAGAAGGCCGGTCTCAAGAAGGCCCGCAAGGCCCCGCAGTACAGCAAGCGTTAATCTTCGCTGCCTGCTCGTACGCGTAGCAGTACGCGTAGTACGTCCGATCGCCCCGGCGGCACGCCACAGTGCCGCCGGGGCGTTCGTTTATCACTGCCATGGGCGTATAACGGCACAAGGTGCTCAAAGGCTCGTGTGATCGGATGACTTCCGAACTCTGAAGCTTCCTCAGGAGGACAAGTGGGACGACTCTTCGGCACGGACGGCGTGCGCGGTGTCGCCAACGCGGATCTGACGGCCGAGCTCGCGCTCGGACTCTCCGTGGCGGCGGCGCACGTACTGGCCGAGGCGGGCTCGTTCGAGGGCCACCGGCCGGTCGCGGTGGTCGGGCGGGACCCGCGCGCGTCCGGGGAGTTCCTGGAGGCCGCCGTGGTGGCGGGCCTGGCCAGCGCGGGCGTGGACGTCCTGCGGGTCGGTGTGCTGCCCACCCCGGCGGTGGCGTATCTCACCGGCGTGCTCGGCGCCGACCTCGGCGTGATGCTCTCGGCCAGCCACAACGCCATGCCGGACAACGGCGTCAAGTTCCTCGCACGCGGCGGGCACAAGCTCGACGACGAGCTGGAGGAGCGGATCGAGGCCGTCTACGACGAGCACCGCACCGGCGCTCCCTGGGACCGGCCCACCGGCTCGGGCGTCGGGCGCGTGCGCTCCTACGGCGAAGGGTTCGACCAGTACGTCGCCCACCTCATCGGCGTGCTCCCGAACCGTCTCGACGGTCTGAAGATCGTCCTCGACGAGGCGCACGGCGCCGCCGCCCGGGTCTCGCCCGAGGCCTTCTCGCGCGCCGGTGCCGAGATCATCACGATCGGCGCGGAGCCCGACGGCCTGAACATCAACGACGGCTGCGGCTCCACCCACCTCGGCCTTCTGAGGGCCGCCGTCCTCGAACACGGCGCCGACCTCGGCATCGCGCACGACGGCGACGCCGACCGCTGCCTCGCCGTGGACCACACGGGTGCCGAGGTGGACGGTGACCAGATCTTGGCCGTACTCGCGCTGGCGATGCGGGAGCGTTCCGCACTGCGCTCCGACACCGTTGTCGCGACTGTCATGTCCAATCTGGGCTTCAAGCTCGCCATGGAGCGTGAGGGAGTCTCCGTCATCCAGACCGCGGTCGGTGACCGTTACGTCCTGGAGGAGATGAAGGAACACGGCTACGCGCTCGGTGGCGAGCAGTCCGGGCACGTGATCATTCTCGACCACGCCACCACCGGCGACGGCACGCTGACCGGGCTGCTGCTGGCGGCCCGGGTCGCCCAGACCGGGCGTACGCTCCAGGATCTCGCGTCCGTCATGGAGCGGCTGCCGCAGGTGTTGATCAATGTGCCCGACGTCGACAAGTCGCGGGTGGGGACGTCTGCCGAGCTGGCCGCCGCGGTGGCTGACGCGGAGCGGGAGCTTGGGTCTACGGGGCGGGTGTTGTTGCGGTCTTCTGGGACCGAGCCGCTTGTTCGGGTCATGGTCGAGGCTGCGGATATCGACCATGCGCGGTCTGTGGCTGGGCGGTTGGCTGATGCGGTGAAGTCTGCGCTGGGGTAGTGCCGGGGTTGCCGGGTAGGGGTGGGGGGTTCTGTGTGTTGCGGGCTGCGGGAGCGTCGTGGCTTGTCGCGCAGTTCCTCGCGCCCCTGAAAGACTGCGCCGTTCCCCGCGCCCCTAAAGGCTGCGCAGTTCCTCGCGCCCCTAAAAGATTGCGCCGTTCCCCGCGCCCCTAAAGGCTGCGCCGTTCCTCGCGCCCCTAAAAGACTGCGCCGTTCCCCGCGCCCCTAAAGATTGCACCCCTAAAGGGGCACGCTGGTTCGTTGTTTGGCCCAGAACCATTTCTGGAGCAGCAGGGTGAGGGTGCCCGCCAGGACGATGCCGCCCAGGTTGGCCAGGAGTTGCCAAGTGGAGCCCCACATCTGGGAGTAGTCCGTGTAGCTGAGGGCCACGGCGGCGTTTGCGGCGGCTGGGACGGTCGTCACCGAGATCGCCACGCCGATCAGGGCGCCCGACTTCGCGGAGGTGAGGGACAGGGTGCCGGCGATGCCTGCCAGGAAGGCCACGACGAAGGACATCCAGTCGGGCTTCCAGATGAAGGCGGTGTTCGGCCGGGGCGCCTCCACCATGGACTTCTCGAACAGCCCGAGCGCGTCCAGCAGCCAGCTGAAGCCCGCCGTCAGCACCATCGCCACCGCGAAACCGGCGAGCAGCGCCCACAGTGAGCGCCACACCAGGTGCGGGGCCCGCCGCACCAGAGCCGTGGAGATCCCCGCGAGCGGGCCGAACTCCGGGCCCACGGCCATCGCGCCGACGATCAGGATCGCGTTGTCGAGCATCACACCGCAGGCCGCGAGCATCGTCGCGACCGCCAGCAGTGCCACATAGGTGACGCTGAGCGTCGACTCCTCGTGCGAGGCGTCCGCCAAGTGCTCCCACAGCACCGCGTCCGCACCCTCGCCCGGCGCCTCGGCCTCCGCCTTGTCGGCACGCTTCGACAGCGACAGATCGATGTCCTCGACGGCGATCGAACCGGTCTTGTCGAGCTCCAACTCCCTGAGACCACCGATGAGTTCGTCGCCCGCCTCGCGCGCGACGTCACACATCACGACATCCCCGGCCGGGTTGCGGGCCGCGCCCGGCAGGACCACGAGGTGGGTGGTGCCGACCGTCTTCTCGATGAGCCGTACGACGTCATCGGTGCGGTCGGCGGGCGTGATCAGGCGCAGGTGCAGCATGGGCGCAGAATAGTCGTACGGGATTACAGCTTGCGCAGGCTCAGCCGCTGCACCTTGTGGTCCGGGCCCTTGCGCACGACGAGGGTCGCCCGGCCGCGCGTCGGGGCCACGTTCTCCAGCAGGTTCGGCTTGTTGATGGTCCGCCAGGTCGTGCGGGCGTAGTCGAGCGCCTCCTCCTCGGAGACCTGGGTGTACCTGCGGAAGTACGAGTCGGGCTTCTGGAAGGCGGTCGCGCGCAGCTTGCGGAAGCGGTTGAGGTACCAGGCCTCGATGTCCTCGGCGCGGGCGTCGACGTACACGCTGAAGTCGAAGTAGTCCGCGAGGCCGACGCGGGTGCGGCCGTCCTTGCCGGGCAGGGCGGGCTGCAGCACGTTCAGGCCCTCGACGATGAGGATGTCGGGGCGGCGGACCGTGAGCTTCTGGTCGGGCACGATGTCGTAGATGAGGTGCGAGTAGACGGGGGCCGTCACCTCGTCCTTGCCCGCCTTGATGTCGGCGACGAACCGGGTCAGGGCGCGGCGGTCGTACGACTCGGGGAAACCCTTGCGCGACATCAGGCCGCGCGCCTCCAACTCCTTGGTGGGGAGCAGGAAGCCGTCCGTGGTGACCCGCTCGACGCGCGGGTGCTCGGGCCAGCGTGAGAGCAGGGCCTGGAGGAGGCGGGCGACGGTGGACTTGCCGACGGCCACGGACCCGGCGACCCCTATGACGAACGGGGTGCCGGCCTGGGAGCCCTTCTCGCCGAGAAAGGTGTTCAGGGCGCCTCTGAGCCCGTCGGTGGCACCGACGTACAGATTGAGCAGTCTGGACAGTGGCAGATAGATGTCCCGCACCTCGTCGAGGTCGATGACATCGCCCAGACCGCGCAGCTTCTCGACCTCCTCGGCGTTCAGCGGGAGCGGCGTCTTTTCGCGCAGCGCGCTCCACTCGGCACGGGTGAGGTCGACGTAGGGAGTCGCCTCCGGCTTGGGCCGGTGGGCGCTCCGCTGCAACGGGGAGACCGGAGAGATCACAGTCCATTGTTACGGGAGTATGGACGGGATGGGGGGTGGGGTCCGTCACGCGGGGTACTCGGCGTGCTCGGTGACCTCTGCCGAGGGCCGCTGGAATTTCCGATATCGGGCACGAGGTGCCGGGTTCGGGCGGGCCTCGGACCGTAGGCTGCGGCCCATGTGCGGAATCGTGGGATACGTGGGGTCGCAGTCGGCGCTTGACGTGGTGATGGCCGGACTGAAGCGGCTGGAGTACCGGGGATACGACTCGGCGGGCGTCGCCGTGCCGGCGGACGGGGGGCTCGCCGCCGCGAAGAAGGCCGGCAAGCTCGTCAACCTGGAGAAGGAGCTCGTCGACCGGCCGCTGCCGACCGGGACGACGGGCATCGGACACACCCGCTGGGCCACCCACGGGGGCCCCACCGATGCGAACGCGCATCCGCATCTGGACAACGCGGGCCGGGTCGCCGTCGTCCACAACGGCATCATCGAGAACTTCGCCCTGCTGCGCGCCGAGTTGGCCGAGCGCGGGCACGAGCTGGCCTCCGAGACGGACACCGAGGTGGTCGCGCATCTGCTCGCCGAGGAGTTCTCCTCGTGTGCGGACCTGGCGGAGGCCATGCGGTTGGTGTGCCGGCGCCTGGAGGGCGCGTTCACGCTGGTCGCGGTGCACGCCGACGATCCGGACGTGGTGGTCGGGGCGCGCCGGAACTCGCCGCTCGTGGTCGGCGTCGGAGAGGGCGAGGCCTTTCTCGCCTCGGACGTCGCCGCGTTCATCGCCCACACGCGCTCCGCGATCGAGCTGGGCCAGGACCAGGTGGTGGAGCTGCGCCGGGACGGCGTGACGGTCACCGGCTTCGACGGCCGGCCCGCCGACGTGCGCTCCTTCCATGTGGACTGGGACGTCTCGGCGGCCGAAAAGGGCGGCTACGACTACTTCATGCTCAAGGAGATCGCCGAGCAGCCCAAGGCGGTCGCCGACACGCTGCTGGGACGCATCGACGCGTCCGGCCTGCTCACGCTGGACGAGGTACGGATCCCCGTCCATGAGCTGCGCGAGATCGACAAGGTCGTCATCGTGGCCTGTGGGACCGCCTTCCACGCCGGGCTGATCGCCAAGTACGCCATCGAGCACTGGACGCGGATCCCGTGCGAGGTGGAGCTCGCGAGCGAGTTCCGCTACCGGGACCCGATTCTCGACACCCGGTCGCTGGTGATCGCCATCTCCCAGTCCGGCGAGACCATGGACACGCTGATGGCCCTGCGGCACGCCCGCGACCAGGGCTCCAAGGTGCTGGCGATCTGCAACACGAACGGCTCGACCATCCCTCGTGAGTCGGACGCGGTGCTGTACACCCACGCGGGCCCGGAGGTCGCCGTCGCCTCGACGAAGGCGTTCCTGACGCAGCTGGTCGCCTGCTATCTGGTCGCCCTGTACCTGGGCCAGGTGCGCGGCACCAAGTGGGGCGACGAGATCCTGGCCGTGATCCGGGACCTGTCCCACATCTCCGGCGAGGTCGAGCGGGTCCTGGAGACCATGGAGCCGGTACGCGAGCTGGCGCGCTCCCTCGCCGACAAGAACACCGTGCTGTTCCTGGGCCGGCACGTGGGCTACCCGGTGGCGCTGGAGGGGGCCCTGAAGCTCAAGGAGCTCGCCTACATGCACGCCGAGGGCTTCGCGGCGGGCGAGCTGAAGCACGGGCCGATCGCGCTGATCGAGGATGACCTGCCGGTCGTCATCGTGGTGCCGTCACCGCGCGGGCGCTCGGTCCTGCACGACAAGATCGTGTCCAACATCCAGGAGATCCGGGCGCGGGGTGCGCGCACGATTGTGATCGCGGAGGAGGGCGACGAGGCGGTCGTTCCCTACGCCGACCATCTGATCCGGATCCCGGCCACGCCGACGCTGTTGCAGCCGCTGGTGGCGACCGTTCCGTTGCAGGTGTTCGCTTGTGAGCTGGCTACGGCTCGGGGGAACGAGGTGGATCAGCCTCGGAACCTGGCGAAGTCGGTGACGGTGGAGTGAGTCTTTAGGGCTGCGATGAAGGGGGTGAAGGCTCCGGTCGGGAAGGTGAGGGTGGCCCTGGCCGGGGTTTTCGTGTCGCGGACGGCGACGTGGGTGGGGGAGTTGGCTATCTCCACGCACTCGTTGCCGTCGCCCGGGCCTGAGTAGGACGACTTCCGCCAGTTGTCCATGGGGTTCCTCACAGCTCTTTCGCCAGCTTGTGGATCAATTCACGTGACCGTTCGGGGTCCTGTGACGCAGCCTCTACCCTACGGAAGCTCGTTCGATAAATGTTGAGCTGAGCCTCGGAATCGACAAGGACTGTGCCGTGGGGTGCGTCCCGCACCACTGTGTCCAGCTTGGGCAGGGGGCCACCCACGTACGTCATCGTGTTTGCGGCGCTGGCGAAGCCATCCAGGTCAAAGGGGATGACGCGCAAGGTGATGTGGTCCGCCTCGGAGAGCTCAAGGAGCCGGGTGAGTTGGGCCTTTGAGGTGGCGCGGTCGCTGACCCTGATCCGAAGCGCCGCCTCATGGATCACTGCTTCGTACGGGATGGTGATCTCCTGGCGCGCCTTTCGGTGCCGGATACGCAACTCAAGCTCGTCATGGGTGAGTTCGGGCAGCCTGGATGAGAAGACGGCGCGGGCGTAATCCTCCGTCTGCAACAGGCCCGGCACGTACAGGATGGCCACGTGGCGCTGAAAACGGGCGTGGTGCTCCAACTCGGCCAGGTCCAGGAATGATGTGGGCAGCAGGCCCCGGTACTCCTCCCACCAGCCGCGTGTCCGGTCGGTGGCCATCACCACCAGGGCGTCGATGAACTCCTTGTCCGTGCAGGCGTAGTGGGATGCGAGGCGACGTACCCGTTCCTCGCTCACGCCCACGAGTCCGGATTCGATGTGGCTGATCTGGACACGGTTCGCCCCGAGTAGCGCCGCTGCCTCGATGGCGGTGAGTCCTGCCGCTTCGCGGAGCCTGCGTAGTTCAATCCCCAGGCGCATTTGGCGTGCGGTTGGTTCGCGCCTCTGGACCATCAATTGCTCCTCGTTCGGGGCTGATTACGCGATCGGCTTGCTCGGGGTTACAGGTTACCCCTACCGTCAGTGATGCGACGCACACTCTGCGGAACGCCGGGACCCCGGAAGCGCACCGCCCCGTCCTGCCATGACGGCTGCGGCCATGCCACCGCCCGCCACCCGCAGAGCTCCGAAACCCCCACCACCGAACCGGAGTTGCCGCATGCCCGAAAACGAACCCGACGCCTCCTGGGAGTACTCCCTCTACATCCCCAACGACCTCCGCGCCGTCACCGTCAGCCGCCGCACCGTCCGCCTGATCCTCACCATGCACGGCCTGATCGGACTGGTCGACACCGCGGAGCTCCTCGCAGCGGAGCTGGTGTCCAACGCCGTACGGCATACCAAGGGGCCCGCCGCTCTCCGCGTCCGCTGGTCGGCGGGAGTCCTGCGGATCGGGGCGTGGGACGCCGACCCCGAGCCGCCCGAACCGCCGGGGATGCTGGAGCGGCTCGGTGAGGCGGAGGAGGGGCGGGGGCTGGCGCTGGTCCGGGCGTGTTCGGACCTGTGGGGGTGGCAGCCGCTGTCCAGGCTGGGCCTGCGGGGCAAGTACGTGTGGTGCGAGCTGGCCGCGGCGTAGCGGGTGAGTGATTGGCGGTTCTGTGCCGGCCCGGGCAGCCGCGACCAGGCCTTTTCGAGGTCACGCGTGGCACACATCTGCCAATCCCCGCTGCCGCCATGATTCGGGTCACACGGCGAGTTCGGGTGCGGGGCGGCGCTGCGTCTGTACGATGCGAGGCCTCAACAGGCCTGGCCAGGGGGAGAGTTCGGCCGGGCCTCTCGACCTTTTCACGTGGGGGATTCCATGCGTATACGCACCGCTGCCGTCGTTCTTTCCAGCACCGTCGTTCTTTCCGCGCTCGCCCTTCCGGCCACCGCCCAGGCGTCTGAGCGTGCGGACGGGGCGGCGAAGCTCAGATCCTTCGCCTCGAAGACCGTGTCGCCGAAGGACTCGCTGGGTGCCACCAAGTTCTCGGACGCGGTCGTCAACGGCGGCAAGGACATCGTCCTCGGCGTGACCGCCAAGAAGTCCGTCACCGTCACGTACACCGCCTCCAACGACAGCGGCATCGCCCTCACCGAGGCCTTCCTGTGGCAGGGCACCGATAGCTCGAACGTGGACGACATCACCGGCTCCCTGGGGACGGACGACGACGCCACCTGCACGGAATCGACGACCCAGCAGGGTGTCTACAGCTGCAAGGCCGTCTTCAACATCGACCCCGCGCACGACTTCGCGGACGGCAACGGCGTCGCGGGCACCTGGAAACTGTTCCTCGGCGCCTGGGACCTCTACGCGAACGCCAGCTACAACGACGACGTCACCACCACCAAGCTCAAGCGCGCCGCCAAGCTGACCGTCAACGCCACCCCGGAGCCGGTGAAGAAGGGCAAGACCATCACGGTCACCGGCAAGCTGAGCCGCGCCAACTGGACCACGGGCCTGTACGCGGGCTACTCGACCCAGCCGGTGCAGCTTCAGTTCCGCAAGAAGGGCAGCGACACGTACACCACCCTCAAGACGGTCACGTCCAGCAGCACCGGCGCTCTGAAGACCACCACCACGGCCGGCGTCGACGGCTACTACCGCTTCAGCTTCGCCGGCACCACCACCACAGGTTCTGTGAAGGCGACCGGCGACTTTGTCGACGTCCAGTAGGTAGGGCCTTTTAGGTAGGGCTTTTTAGGGCGAGGAGCGCCGGAACCAGTGGCCCTGCCCGTAAGGCTGGGTGCCGTCGCCCGCGCGGCGACGGCACCCAGCCGGCGGGATCAGCCGCGCCTGCGGCGGCGGTACAGCCGCCACGTCAGGAAGAGGCATGGCAGCTCCATCACCCACAGGCCGATGATGGCCTCGGAGTCAGGGTTTGCCGCACCGGCCTCGTCGAGGGTGACGAGCACACTGAGCAGGCCCCACACCGCGGCCACCGAGCCGACGAGCCAGAGCGCGAGCGTCCAGCCCCAGTGCGCCTTGCCCTGGGAGCGCGGGGCGGGCGTGCGTGCCTCGGGTTGTGGGATGCGGGACGGGTCCCGCTGCGGCATCCGCACCACCGCCGCGGGCGGTACGGCCGCGTCCACCGCCGCGATCCGCTCGGGCGTCACGCTCTTGTAGAGGGTCGGCTCGATGGTGACCGCGAAGCCGTCGTGCCCGGTCAGCGTGCGGGCTCCGTCCGGGCGGGCGGTCATTGCCGCGCAGGCGTCGTACCGGACGGTGACCGGGCCGCGCGGCGTCGTCAGAGACACCCCCTCCGCCCCGATCGTCAGGGTGACGTGCTCGTCCTCCAGCGAACGGTGCCGGGTCCCCGTCAGCGCGTGCGTCGAGTACTGCGGCGCGAGGAAGAAACCCGCCCAGTCGGCGCCCCGGCCCGGCACCTGGAGCAGCCCGGTCGACCACATCTCGCGGGCGACCTCGCGCAGATCCTCGACGGTTAGCGCGCGCAGCTCCGCCCGGTGCTCGTCCGGGCTGAGGATCGGATGGCCGAGGAGCAGGCTGAGGGCGTACGAGGGCAGCGACACGGCGGCGAGTTCCGGGGTGTCGTACATCTTCAGGGCCTTGGCGCGCGCCGAGTCGAGCTCGGCCTGCTCGATGCGGCCCGCGCGCAGCCGGGCGAGGACGTCGACGAAGCCGCCGACCACCGCGTCCTGCTTCTTGGGCAGCGCGTCGGCGTACGCCGTGAGGGTGGCGAAGTCAGCGTCGCGCGGGGTGTAGTCGGCCTCGGCCGAGTACGAGTAGCCGCCCTCCTGGCGCAGGTCCTGGAAGAGGGCGCGGCCCAGGACGTCGGCGAAGACGGCGCCCGCGGTGGAGCGGCGCAGCACCGAGTTGAAGACGACGTGGCCGTCGTCGCCGTGGATGTAGGCGGGGGTGACCGGCAGCGCGTTCGAGGCGGCGGGCGCCGGGAGGCGTGTACCGGCGGGCAGCGTCAGATCGAGTCCCTCCGGCACGGAGTCGCTGGTGATCCACAGCACCGCGTTGTCCCGGGTGAAACGCGTCTGCGCCCAGTGCCGCACCTCGTCCGGGGTCAGCCGCCAGGTGCCCAGCTCGCTGTAGCTGGACAGGCCGTAGCCCTGGGCGCCGTAACGCCACAGCGGCATCTGGTGGCTGGGCCCGCCACCGCGGCCGGCCGCCTCCGTCCGCAGGATCTCCTTCTCGGTCTCCAGCCGGTCCAGCGGCAGGTCGCGCAGGGCCGCGCAGACGCTGTTGAGGTAGGCGACCACCTCGTCCTCGCTGCCCGTGACGTGGAAGAGGGTGTACGCGTTCGCCGTCGCGCCGTTGTAGTGCAGGTCGGACAGGCCCAGCCGGTGCAGCGCGAGGTGCTCGACGAGATGGGTGATCCCGGCCGTGGCCAGGGTCTCGTCGGCGCGCCCCACGCGGAAGAAGAGCCCGGCGGTGATCTCGCCCTGCCGGGGCGTGTAGAGCGTGGGGATGCCCTGGGTGGTGGTGTGGCCGACGAGTCCCGCCAACTTGGCTACGGGGTTGGTGACTTCGGTGGTCATCGCGACTCCCCCCAGGCCGCCGACAGCGCGGCCTTGCGGTACTTGACGAAGGCGGCCGCCGGATCGGGCGTGTACTGCCACGGGAACTCGGCGGCCCGGTCCTCCAGTTCGAGGAAGTGCGGGATCGCGTCCTGGTGGTGGCCGCCGAGCGAGAAGGCGAGGGCGAACGCGCTGTGCGCGCCGATGCCGTGGAAGCCGGGCCGGTAGTCCTTGTGCAGCACGGACACCTGGGCCGCGAACCGCAGATCGTCACGGACGGGCACACCCCGCATGTACGCGGCGGCCTCCATGCCTCCGTCACCCAGGAGCTCCAGCCAGTGCTCCAGATGCGCGATGGCCACCAGGGCTCCGGAGTGCGAGCCGTCCGGGGCCGCTGCCGCACACTCGCGGGCGAAGCCGTGCGCCGCCTCCCAGGAGCCGCTCCACTTGGGGCACAGGTTCTGCAGCAGCTGTGTCTGCGCCGGGTAGTGGTGCGGATGCTGGGCGGCCAGCCGGTCGTAGCGGCGCCGGGCCTCGGCCTGCCCGAGCTCCAGACCGCGCGCGGTGGTCACGCGCACCGTCCAGGCATGGGCGTACGAGGGGTGCTCCGCGCACACCTCGATCAGCAGCTGCTCGGCCCGCCGCAGCCACTCGTGGAAGCGGTCGAACTGGTCCCGCGAGACATGCTGGGCGCGGGCGCCGCTGCGGATGTCCCAGCCGATGTGGAGATACCGGTCGGCGAGCAGCGTACGGGGCAGCGGGTCGCCGGGCAGGGCGGCCACGGCCTGCTCCAGATACCGCTCCACTCCGTCGATATCGGCCAGCAGGCCCGCGGCGAAGGACCGCTGCGCCTCCGTGCCGAGGCCCGCGAAGAACGCCGCCGTGGCGGGCCAGTCGCCGTGCGCCGCCGCGGTGCGCAGCGGGACGAGTTCGGCCAGGGTGTCGAACGGGTCGAAACGAGGCGGCGCGGATATCCCTGGTGCTCCGCTCACGCCGCCGGTTGTGCTGGTCATGCCTCCGCCCCCATGGCGTACTTGGAAGTGTCGCGCACCGGCAGGCCCCCCGTGCCTGTGCGCTGGATGTGAAGTCGCCGCAGGCTAGCAGGGGGGTGAGACATTCCCGGCGGCTGGACCGGGGCCCGCGGGGCAAGTACGTGTGGTGCGAGCCGCCGCCGCTTGACGGCGTGCGCCGCAGGGTCAGCGGCCCGCGCGGGCCCGGGCCCGCCGTTGGCGCATGGACCGCATTTGCCACAGCAGCGGCAGCTCCAGGAACCAGAAGAGGAAGATGCGCGCGCCGTCCGTGTGTGCGGAGCCGATCTCGTTCAGGGTGACGACCGTGCCGAGCACAGCCCAGGCGACCGCGAGCACACCGAAGAACCAGAGCGCGGCCGTCCAGTCCCGCCCCGCCGCCCTACCCTGGCCTCGCCGCAGCCTGGAGAGCTCCGGCTGCTGCTCCGGCTCCGGCTCCGGAGGCTGCGGGATCCGCTCCGGGTCCCGCGCCGGCATCCGCACCACCACGTCGGCCGGAACCGCCGTGTCCACGGCCGCGATCCGCTCCGGTGTGACGCCCCGGAACAGGGTCGGCTCGATGGTCACCGAGAAGCCGTCGTGGCCGGTGAGGGAACGGCCCCCGTCGGGGCGGGCGGTCATCGCCGCGCAGGCGTCGTACCGCACGCTGACCGGGCCGCCCGGGGTCAGCAGGCTGACGCCTTCGGTGCCGATAGACAAGGTGATCCGCTCGTCCTCAAGGGACTGGTGCCGGGTGCCGGTCAGGGCAGCCTGGGAGTACTGCGGCGCCGGGGTGAAGCCCGCCCAGTCGGCGTCCTGGCCCGGCACCTGGAGCAGCCCGTCGGCCCACGCCTCCCGGGCGACCTCGCGCAGATCGGCGACGGTCACCGCGTGCAGCTCCGCCCTGCCCTGCTCGGGGGTGAGGAGGCGATGGCCGAGGAGCAGGCTGAGCGCGAACGACGGCAGCAGGGCGGCTGCGAGGTCCGGAGTGTCGTACGCCTTCAGCGCCTTGGCGCGCGCCGAGTCCAGTTCGGCCTGTTCGATCCTGCCCGCCCGCAGCCGGGCGAGCGTGTCGACGAAGCCGCCGACGACCGCGTCCTGCTTCTGCAACAGCGCGTCGGCGTACGCGGTGAGGGTGGCGAAGTCGGCGTCGCGCGGGGTGTAGTCGGCCTCGGCCGCGTACGAGTAGCCGCCCTCCTGGCGCAGATCCTGGTAGAGGGCGCGGCCGAGGACGTTGGCGAAGACCGCCGCGGCGGTGGAGCGGCGTACGACCGCGTTGTACGCGACGTGACCGTCGGCTCCCCGGATGCAGGCGGGCGTGACCGGTAGCGCACTGGTCGGGGCGGGCGCGGAGATGCGGGTCCCGGCGGGCAGGGTCAGGTCCAGGCGGTCCGGCACATGGTCGCTGGTGATCCACAGCACCGCGTTGTCGCGGGTGAACCGGGCTTCGGCCCACTGCCGCACCTGGTCGGCGGTGAGGGTCCAGGTGCCGAGCTCGTTGCAGCTGGACAGGCCGTAGCCCTGGGCGCCGTAACGCCACAGCGGCAGCCGGGAGTCGGGCCCGCCGTTCCGGCCCGCGGCCTCGGTCCGCAGGATCTCCTTCTCGGTCTCCAGCCGGTCCAGCGGCAGGTCGCGCAGGGCGGCACAGACGCTGTTGAGGTACTCGACCACCTCGTCCTCGTCGCCGGTGACCTGGAAGTGGGTGTACGACATCGACGTGGTGCCGTTGTAGTGCAGGTCGGACACGCCCAGGCGGTGCAGCGCGAGATGCTCGACGAGATGCGTGATCCCGGCCGTGGGCAGTGTCTCGTCGGCACGGCCCACGCGGAAGAGCAGTCCGGCGGTGATCTCGCCCGCGCGGGGTGCGTAGAGAGTGGGAATGCCCTGGGTGACGGTGTGGGAGACCAGGTCGGAGAGGGCGTCGAGGCCGGAGCCGTGCAGGTCGGCGGTCATGGATCGGTCCTCCTCAGAGCGTCGCCAGCGCGGATGTGCGGCACTCGACGAAGGCGGCCTTCGGATCGTGCAGATAGCGCCATGGGAACTCGGCGGCCCGGTCGCCCAGGGCGGCGAAGTGAGGGGCCGCGTCCTTGAAGTGGCCGCCGAGGGAGAAGGCCATCGCGAACGCGCTGTGCGCGTCGATCCAGTGCCAGCCCGGCCGGTAGTCGTGGTGCAGCACGGAGACCCGGGCGGCGGAGCGCAGATCGTTGCGGACCGACACGTCCCGCAGATACACCTTGTGTGCGGCGCCGTTGAGGCCCACCCAGTGCTCCAGATGAGCCAGGGCGACCAGCGCCCCCGCGTGAGAGCCGTCGGGCGCGGCGCTCGCGCACTCCTGGGCCAAACCGTGCGCCGCCTCCCAGGAGCCGCCCCACTTCGGACACACTTGCTGGAGCAGCTGCGTCTGCGCCGCGTAGTGGTGCGGATGGTGGGCGGAGAGGCGGTCGTAGCGGCGGCGGGCCTCGGACAGTCCCAGCTCCAGGCCGCGCGCGGTGAGCAGCCGGGCGGTCCAGGCGGGGGCGTAGTCGGGTTGCTCCGCGCACACCTCGATCAGGATTCGCTCGGCCTTTCGCAGCAAAGTGTGGAACTGGTCGAACTGCTCCCGCTTGACCTGCGTGGCCGCGGCGCGGCCACGGGTCTCCCAGCCCAGGTGGATGTACCGCCCGGCGAGCAGCGTGCGCGGCAGCGGATCCGCGGGGGTGTCGGCCGCGGCCTGCTCCAGGTACGTCTCGACCCCGGCGGTGTCGCCGAGGACGTCCGCCGCGAAGGTGACCTTCTCGGCGGAGTCGAGATCCGCGAAGAACGCCCGGGTGGCGTCCCAGTCGCCGTTCGCCGCGGCGGTGCGCAGCGGAGCGAGTTCGGGCAGCGTGTCGAACGGGTCGAAAGACGGGCCCGGCGAGGTGCCGGATCTTCCGCCCTCGCCGCTGGTCGCACTGTTCATGCCTCCGCCCCCCTGGCGTTCCCGGCCCACGGCACGCGCCTCCTGGCCCCCCAGGGCGAGCTGACGTGTACAGGCCGAAGTGATGAGGTCGCAGCAGGCTAGCAGCCGGTTCGGACGGTGCGTCAGCCGTAGGCTGCTCGGCATGAGCATCATCGGGGTCGGTATCGACGTGGCCGAGATCGACCGGTTCCGGGCGTCGCTGGAGCGCACACCCGGACTGGCCGAACGGGTCTTTGTGGAGCAGGAGTTGCATCTGCCGAGCGGGGAGCGCAGAGGCATCGCGTCGCTGGCCGCCCGGTTCGCCGCGAAGGAGGCGCTCGCCAAGGCGCTCGGTGCCCCGGCCGGTCTGCACTGGACCGACGCCGAGGTCTACGTCGAGGACAGCGGGCAGCCGCGGCTGCGGGTGAAGGGCACGGTGGCGGCCCGGGCGGCCGAACTGGGCGTGCGGTCGTGGCATGTGTCGCTGAGCCATGACGCGGGGGTGGCTTCGGCGGTGGTGGTGGCGGAGGGATAGCCGCCGCGTTGGGGGAATCGCTCGTCGCGGGTGGTTCGTCGGCCGCGGGATGGCTGTGGTCGCTGGCGCAGTTCCCCGCGCCCCTCGCGGGGCGCTGATGCGAGACTCGGGCCTATGCGTACTGCCTACAGCGTGGAGACGGTAAGGGCGGCCGAGCGGGAGCTGATGGCGCGGCTCCCCGAAGGGGCGTTGATGCAGCGCGCCGCCGCCGGACTGGCCGCGGCCTGCGCCGATGTGCTGGGGCGGGTGTACGGCAGCCGGGTCGTGCTGCTGATCGGCAGCGGCGACAACGGGGGCGACGCGCTGTACGCGGGGGCCCGGCTGGCCCGGCGCGGGGCCGGTGTCACCGCCGTACTGCTCGCCCCCGAACGGACGCATCCCGGGGGGCTGTCCGCGTTGCGGCGGGCGGGCGGCACGCTGGTCACCCCCGGTGCCGCCGAGCAGATCGTCCGCCGTGCCGACCTCGTCGTCGACGGCATCGTCGGGATCGGCGGCAAGGGCGGGCTGCGGCCGGACGCGGCGGCGCTGGCCGCCTGGGCCGAGCGGTCGCGTGCGGCCGTCGTCGCCGTCGACCTGCCGAGCGGCATTGAGGCGGACACCGGGGAGGTCCTCGGCGCGGCGGTGCGCGCCGACCTGACCGTCACCTTCGGGACGCACAAACCGGGGCTGCTCATCGATCCGGCGCGTGAGTACGCCGGTTCCGTACGCCTCGTCGACATCGGTCTCGAACTGCCGGACCAGGCCGAGCTGGAGGCGCTCCAGCACGCGGACGTCGCGGCGCGGCTGCCGGTGCCGGGGGCGGCGAGCGACAAGTACCGGCGCGGTGTCGTCGGGATCGCCGCCGGGTCCGCGCGCTATCCCGGGGCGGCGGTGCTCGCCGTGTCCGGTGCGCTGCGGGGTGGTGCGGGGGCCGTGCGGTACGTGGGGCCCGCCGGGGACGCGGTGATCGCCGCCTTCCCCGAGACGCTCGTGTCCGACAAGGGGCCCCACAAGGCGGGGCGGGTCCAGGCGTGGGTCGTGGGGCCCGGGGCCGGGGACGACGCGTCGTCGGTCGCCGAGGTGCTGGCCGCGGAGGTGCCGGTGCTGGTGGACGCGGACGGGTTGCGGCTCGCGGAGCGGGGGGTCGTGCGGGCGCGGAGTGCGCCCACGCTGATGACTCCGCATGCCGGGGAGGCGGCGGCGTTGCTCGGGGTTTCACGTGCGGTGGTGGAGGGGGCTCGGCTTGCTTCCGTGCGGGAGCTTGCGGGGCTTTATGGGGCGACGGTGTTGCTCAAGGGGGCGACGACGTTGGTGGCTGATGCGGGGGGTGGGGTGGTGCGGGTGAATGCGACGGGGACGGCTTGGCTGGCGACCGCGGGGAGTGGGGACGTGCTGTCGGGGCTTGCCGGGTCGTTGTTGGCGGCGGGGTTGTCCGCGGTGGATGCGGGGAGTGTTGCTGCGTACGTTCATGGGCTTGCGGGGCGGTTCGCGGCGGACGGGGCGCCTGCGGGGGCCCATGACGTGGCGTCGGCGATCCCGGCCGCGTGGCGGGACATCCGCGACTGACGCCCACCCGGGGGGTTTCGCCCCCGCCGCCCCTACCCGTCCCATCCCGTTCCTGGGGGCTGTGCCCCCAGACCCCCCTAAAAGATTGCGCCGTTCCCCGCGCCCCTAAAAGCTCCCGGGGCGGGCCAGGGGCGATGGGGCGCAGCCCCGAGCCGTTAGGGGCGCGGGGAACTGCGCGACCAGCCCCCACCCACCCGCAGCCGAAGAACCCACCCACGGGGTCTGGGGCGGAGCCCCAGGAACGGGATGGGACGGGTAGGGGCGGCGGGGGCGAGAGAACGGGCCGGGCGAATGGGGGACCCCTTCCGCGCGGCTCACTCGGGGGCGGGGGCGGGTTGCGTTGGGTGGTCGCATGATGATCAGACGAATGGTGTGGTGGGGTCGGAGTGCGGCGGTGGTGCTGGCGCTGCTGGCGGTGTCGCCCGGGGAGAGTGCCTGGGCGATGAGTGGACCGCCGGCTCCCGGACCGGGGAGCGAGCTGGTGCCGGGCGTGGCGCCCGGTCCGCATCAGCCGTGGCAGATCGATACACCGGACCAGATGCTCGCGCCCAGGGTGTACACACCCACCGCGGACGAGGATGCCGTCGAGCCGCGCAACGCCCCCGCCGGCACGGACGCGCTCATCGAATACGTACCGCTCAGCGACGCCGCCGCAGGCACGGCGGTGACATGCAGCAAGCGGACGGGACCGTATCAGCGGCAGGTCGAGCGGTGGCTGAAGCTGAAGGTGGACGGGAAACAGTCCGCTGCCGATTGTCTTGCCGTCCGTGCGTTCCAGACGCGGTACAAGATCAAGCCGAACATCGGCTTCGCCGGACCCGTCACCTGGGCCCGCATGCAGCTGCTCTCCGCGATGAAGAACCCGAACGCCGCCGGAAAGTGTCCCGTGCGGTCGTACCGGATCGCCTGCGTGGACCTGGCACGACAGCTCACCTGGGTGCAGAAGGGGAAGAAGGTGGTGTGGGGGCCGGTGCCGATGCGCAGCGGGCGGGCCGGGTACCGGACCCGTACCGGCTGGTTCAAGATCTACTGGAAGCACAAGAACCACTGGTCGACCCTCTACAACAGCCCCATGCCGTACAGCCAGTTCTTCAGCGGCGGACAGGCCTTTCACGCCATCTACGGCAGCATCTACAACCCCAACGGCTCCTGGGGCTGCGTCAATCTGCGGCTCGCCGACGCCCGCACGTTGTGGAACGTCCTCAAGACGGGCGACCGCGTCTACGTGTGGGGCCGTAGAGCCGGCACCTGATGCCGCGGACGGCCAGACGGGCCTGCGGGGTCCTAGCGGTACCGGCGCCGGGGGGCTGTCAGGCCCCTCTGAGACACTGGGGGCGCGATGAACGAGACAGCACCCCTGCGCGCCCGCGCCGAGATCGACCTGGCAGCCCTGCGGGCCAACGTGCGGACCCTGCGCGCCCACGCGCCGTCCGCGGCCCTGATGGCCGTGGTCAAGTCCGACGCGTACGGCCACGGGGCGGTGCCGTGTGCCCGAGCGGCGCGCGAGGCCGGCGCCACCTGGCTCGGCACCGCCACCCCCGAGGAGGCCCTCGCGCTGCGGGCGGCCGGACTGCCGGGGCGGATCATGTGCTGGCTCTGGACACCGGGCGGGCCGTGGGCGCAGGCCATCGAGGCCGACCTCGACGTCTCGGTCAGCGGGATGTGGGCCCTGCGGGAGGTCGTGGCGGCCGCTCGGACGGTCGGCGCGCCCGCCCGCGTCCAGCTCAAGGCCGACACGGGCCTCGGGCGCAACGGCTGCCAGCCCGACGACTGGCCGGAGCTCGTCGGCGAGGCCCTGAGCGCCGAGGCCCGCGGGCTCATCACCGTCACCGGCCTCTGGTCGCACTTCGCCTGCGCCGACGAGCCCGGTCACCCCTCCATCCAGGCCCAACTCACCCGCTTCCGCGAGATGGTGGCGTACGCCGAGGAGCAGGGCGTCCGCCCCGAGGTGCGGCACATCGCCAACTCGCCCGCCACGCTGACCCTCCCCGAGAGCCACTTCGACCTCGTACGCACCGGCATCGCGGTCTACGGCATCTCGCCCAGCCCCGAGCTCGGCACCCCGGCCGACTTCGGACTGCGTCCGGTGATGACGCTGACCGCCTCGCTCGCGCTGGTGAAGCACGTCCCGGGCGGCCACGGCGTCAGCTACGGGCATCACTACACCACGCCCGGCGACACCACCCTCGGCCTCGTGCCCGTCGGCTACGCGGACGGCATCCCGCGCCACGCCTCCGGCACCGGACCCGTCCTGGTCGGCGGCAAGTGGCGTACGGTCGCGGGCCGGGTCGCGATGGACCAGTTCGTCGTCGATCTGGGCGGGGACGAGCCCCTGGCCGGGACGGAGGCGGTCCTGTTCGGGCCGGGCGACCGCGGCGAGCCGACCGCCGAGGACTGGGCCCGGGCGGCGGGCACGATCGCGTACGAAATCGTCACCCGGATCGGAACCCGCGTACCCCGCGTCTACGTGAATGTGAACGAGGAACAAGACGGGTAGTACCGAATAACCGAGCAGGACCCGGCGAAGAGCTGACAGCGAAGAGGAGCGGGACGTGAGCGAGAGCAGCGCGGAGGCCGTCGCGAGTGCGGCCTCGGCGGCCGCCGCCTCCGCCGGGAACTGGCGCAGGGCCGGTGTCGCGGGCGCCGCGATAGGCGTCGTGGCAGCGGGCGCCGCCGCCGGAGTCGCCATAGAGCGCCTCACGGTCGGCCGTGGCATGCGCAGGAAGGCGCTCCTCGCGCTCGACTCCACGGGCCCTTACGGCGCGCTGCGCGGCACCCCCGGCAAGGCGTACGCCGACGACGGCACCGAGCTGTACTACGAGGTCGACGACGCCGAGCCGGAGGCCCCCCTCGCCCCGCGCCGTCGCCGGCTCTTCGGCCGCAAGGCGCCGGCCCCCGTCACCGTCGTCTTCAGCCACGGCTACTGCCTCAACCAGGACTCCTGGCACTTCCAGCGCGCCGCGCTGCGCGGTGTCGTGCGCACGGTCCACTGGGACCAGCGCAGCCACGGGCGGTCCGGGCGGGGCGTCGCCCAGCTCAAGGACGGGACGCCGGTCACCATCGACCAGCTCGGCCGCGACCTGAAGGCCGTCATAGACGCGGCCGTGCCCGAGGGCCCCATCGTGCTCGTGGGCCATTCGATGGGCGGGATGACCGTCATGGCCCTCGCCGACCAGTACCCCGAGCTGATCCGCGACCGGGTCGTCGCCGTCGCCCTCGTCGGTACGTCGTCGGGGCGGCTCGGCGAGGTCAACTTCGGGCTGCCCGTCGCGGGCGTCAACGCGGTGCGACGCGTGCTCCCCGGCGTACTGCGGGCGCTCGGGCAGCAGGCCGCCCTGGTGGAGCGGGGGCGGCGAGCCACCGCCGACCTGTTCGCCGGGGTCATCAAGCGCTACTCGTTCGCCACCCGGGACGTCGACCCGGCGGTCGAGCGGTTCGCCGAGCGGATGATCGAGGGCACCCCGATCGACGTGGTCGCCGAGTTCTACCCGGCGTTCACCGAGCACGACAAGACCGCGGCGCTCACCCACTTCGCCGACCTGCCCGTCCTCGTCCTCGCCGGGGTCAAGGACCTGGTGACCCCGAGCGAGCACAGCGAGGCCATCGCCGACCTGCTGCCGGACGCCGAGCTGGTGCTCGTCGCCGACGCCGGGCACCTCGTCATGCTGGAGCACCCCGAGGTCGTCATAGACCGTCTGGCCGACCTCCTCATGCGCGCGGGAGCCGTCCCGGCAGGGGCTACCGTGGGTGGCTATGGAAGCACCAGCAGCAGCGCACAACCCGGCTGAGCCCGCGCAGGACGGGGTCAGCGCGCAGATTACCGTCAACTCCCCCGAACAGATGCAGGAGTTGGGCCGCCGGCTCGCCAAGCTGCTGCGCGCGGGCGACCTCGTGATGCTGAACGGGGAGCTCGGCGCGGGCAAGACCACGCTGACCCGCGGGCTCGGCGAGGGGCTCGGCGTGCGCGGCGCGGTCACCTCCCCGACCTTCGTCATCGCCCGCGTGCACCCCTCCCTCGGGGACGGTCCGCCGCTCGTCCACGTGGACGCGTATCGCCTCGGCGGCGGGCTCGACGAGATGGAGGACCTCGACCTCGACGTCTCGCTCTCCGACTCGGTGATCGTCGTGGAGTGGGGCGAGGGCAAGGTCGAGGAGCTGACCGACGACCGGCTGCACGTGGTCATCCACCGGGCCGTCGGGGACACCACGGACGAGGTACGGCATGTGACGGTCACCGGTCTGGGGGAGCGCTGGGTGACGGTCGACCTGAGCGTGCTCTCGGCCTGACCGGCACCGTTCTCACCGCGTCGGCGCGCCTGCCGTTCGTAGTTTTGCTTAACGTTCCGACAAGACGTCGGCAAGATATTGCGTTCGGCGTCCCGGCCGTGTTCACATGGACATCAGTCCGTAGTTAGGTCTACCTAACCACGCTTGCCCCCGAAGCCCCAGGAGGCGTCCATGCCGGCTTCAGAACGTGACGTGCCGCAGCCGCCGCGTGGGGTGGCGCAGCCGGGCGGGGTGTCGATGCGGGAGTTGTTGGCTTCGTGTGCGGCGGCGGAAGCGGTGTCTTTGCCGCCGCGTGAGCCTCCGGCGGTTTCGCGGGGTGTTGAGGAGCCTCGCAAGGCTGCGTGAGCGCTCCGCTGGGGGGTTCGTTTTCGTCTGCGGGTTCGGTGGGGGCTGGTCGCGCAGTTCCTCGCGCCCCTAAAAGGTTGCGCCGTTCCCCGCGCCCCTAAAAGGTTGCGCCGTTCCCCGCGCCCCTAAAAGGTTGCGCCGTTCCCCGCGCCCCTAAAAGGTTGCGCCGTTCCCCGCGCCCCTAAAAGGTTGCGCCGTTCCCCGCGCCCCTGATGGGGCGCCTCTGACGGGGCGCGGCTCTGGCAGGGGGCCGTTACTGGATGACCTCGACCTTTACGCCGATCGTTGCGAACTCCCACATCGCGGTGCCGTTCTTGCGGGACTCGCGGATGCCGCCGAGCTTCTTGGTGGAGTCGGGGGAGGCCGTGGAGCCGTTCACCGCCGCGCTGAAGCCGATGGCGATGCCGTCGACCAGGGTGAAACGGACGACGTGCTCGATCTGTGCGCCATCCGATCCGGTGACCGCGTTGGAGCGGGTGGTGACGGCGTAGGTGCCGACGGCCGGGTCGATCGTGCCCGGGGTGACCTTGAAGGTGTGCTGGACCTTGTTGTCCGCGCCGACCAGCCATACGCGGTCGTCGTCGGTGGAGTAGACGACCCGCTCGCCCGTGCCGGACTGGGTGGGCAGTGCCGCCGGGTTCTTCTTGTCCCGGGGGGCCTTCGAGACGGATGCCTTGGGCGAGGCGCTCGCGTGCGGCTTGCCCAGGGTGTCCGGCACGCTCGCGGACGCCTGGTAGGCGAGGAAGCTGACTGCGGCGATCGCCGCCACGGTGAGCCCGGCCACGATTCCCGAGCTGCTCCTAGCCACCTTGTGTGCCCACCTCTCGTACTGCGTACGTCTTTGCTGTTGACGGTAGCAGCCGGGGAGCGGCACTCCCGGGCGGCCGTACGTCCGGCTCGGGCGCCGTAGGCTGTTTGCGTGCTCTTGCTCGCTCTGGATACCGCCACCCCCGCTGTGACCGTCGCCCTGCACGACGGCACGTCCGTCATCGCCTCGTCGAGCCAGGTGGACGCGCGCCGGCACGGAGAGCTGCTGCTGCCGGCCGTCGACCGGGTGCTCGCCGACGCAGGCCTCAAGCTGGACGCCGTCACCGGCATCGTCGTGGGCGTCGGCCCCGGCCCGTACACGGGGCTGCGTGTCGGCCTCATGACCGCCGACACCTTCGGGCTCGTGCTCGGGGTGCCCGTGCACGGCCTGTGCACCCTCGACGGGCTCGCCTACGCCGCCGAGGTCGAGGGCCCCTTCGTCGTCGCCACGGACGCACGGCGCAAGGAGGTCTACTGGGCGCGGTACGCCGACCGCCGTACGCGCGTGTCGGAGCCCGCCGTGGACCGGCCCGCCGAGATCGCCGACGCCGTGGCCGGACTGCCTGCTGTCGGCGCGGGCGCGCTGCTCTACCCCGACACCTTCCCCGACGCCCGCGAGCCCGAGCACGTCACGGCCGCCGCGCTCGCCTGCCTCGCCGCGGAGAAGCTCGCCGCGGGCGAGGAGCTGGAGGCGCCCCGGCCGCTCTATCTGCGGCGCCCGGACGCCCAGGTCCCGAAGAACTACAAGGTGGTCACCCCCAAGTGACCGCCGAGCTGCGCGAGATGCGCTGGTGGGACATCGATCCCGTACTGGAGCTGGAGAAGGACCTCTTCCCCGAGGACGCCTGGTCGCGGGGGATGTTCTGGTCCGAGCTGGCCCACGCGCGCGGGGCGGAGGCGACACGGCGGTATGTCGTGGCCACCGAGGGGGAGCGGCTCGTCGGGTACGCCGGACTCGCCGCCGCCGGGGACCTCGGCGACGTACAGACCATCGCCGTACGCCGCGAACAGTGGGGCACGGGGCTCGGCGCCCGGCTGCTCACCGAGCTGCTGCGGGCGGCGACCGCGTTCGAGTGCGCCGAGGTGATGCTCGAATGCCGGGTGGACAACGTCCGCGCGCAGAAGCTGTACGAGCGCTTCGGCTTCGAGCCCATCGGCTTCCGGCGCGGCTACTACCAGCCAGGGAACATCGACGCCCTGGTCATGCGCCTGACCGACCCATCGAGTTCAGTACAAGGAACAGAGAGCAATGGCTGACGAACCGCTCGTCCTCGGCATCGAGACCTCCTGCGACGAGACCGGCGTCGGCATCGTCCGCGGCCACACCCTGCTCGCGGACGCGATCGCCTCCAGCGTCGACGAGCACGCGCGTTTCGGCGGGGTCGTGCCCGAGGTCGCCTCCCGCGCCCACTTGGAAGCGATGGTGCCGACCATCGACCGGGCGCTGAAGGAGGCGGGGGTGAGCGCGAAGGACCTGGACGGGATCGCGGTCACCGCCGGGCCCGGGCTCGCCGGTGCGCTGCTCGTCGGGGTCTCCGCGGCGAAGGCGTACGCGTACGCGCTGGGCAAGCCGCTGTACGGGGTCAACCACCTCGCCTCCCACATCTGCGTGGACCAGCTGGAGCACGGCGCGCTGCCGGAGCCGACGATGGCGCTCCTCGTGTCGGGCGGCCACTCCTCGCTGCTTCTGTCCACGGACATCACCTCCGACGTACGGCCGATGGGCGCGACCATCGACGACGCGGCGGGCGAGGCCTTCGACAAGATCGCCCGCGTGCTGAACCTCGGCTTCCCGGGCGGCCCGGTCATCGACCGGTACGCGAAGGAGGGCGACCCGAAGGCGATCGCGTTCCCGCGCGGGCTCACCGGGCCGCGCGACGCGGCGTACGACTTCTCCTTCTCCGGTCTGAAGACGGCCGTGGCCCGCTGGATCGAGGCCAAGCGGGCGGCGGGGGAGGAGGTGCCGGTGCGCGATGTGGCCGCGTCCTTCCAGGAGGCCGTGGTGGACGTGCTCACCCGCAAGGCCGTACGGGCCTGCAAGGATCAGGGCGTCGACCACCTCATGATCGGCGGCGGCGTGGCCGCCAACTCCCGGCTGCGCGTGCTCGCCCAGGAGCGCTGCGAGGCCGCCGGGATCCGGCTGCGGGTGCCGCGGCCGAAGCTGTGCACGGACAACGGTGCGATGGTCGCGGCCCTCGGCGCGGAGATGGTGGCGCGGAACCGGGCCGCCTCCGACTGGGACCTGTCCGCGGACTCCTCGCTGCCGGTGACCGACCCGCATGTGCCAGGACACGGGCATGCGCACGGGCACGGGCACGACCATGTGCACGAGGTCTCGAAGGAGAACCTGTACTCGTGACCGTCGCGCTGATGTGGGAGGCGCGGGCCGTCCCCGGGCGGGGCGAGGAACTGCTCGCCTGGGCGCGGGCGCAGGCGCAGGAGCTCGCGGTTCCGCCGCTGCGCCGGGAACTCTTCCGGGCTCCTGAGGACCGCGTGCTCGTCATCACCTGGTGGGACGCGGCGTACGACGCCGAGCTGCCCGAACTTCCCGAGCCGGGCGCGGAGTTGGTGACCCGGGCGGTCCATCGGTGGCGGTTCGAGTCGGTCTCCTGACGCCGTCGTTCCCGGCCGGGCTTCACGCCGAGCTCGCTTTTCCGGAAGACTCCTGCAAAGTTTCGCTGGTGCGGCCGGCACGGTAGGGGGAGTCTTGGACATGTCGACGGAGGTGGGCGCAGTGGCCCGGGAGAGCATCAAGAACAAGGTGACGATCACCGAGATCGCCCGGCAGGCCGGGGTCTCGGTGCCCACCGTGTCGCGTGTCGTCAACGGCCGCTCCGATGTGTCGCCGGAGACCCGGGCCCGGGTCGAGGACCTGCTGCGGCACCATGGCTACCAGCGCAAATCGTCCGCGCCTGGCGACCGGGCCGCCCTCATCGACCTTGTTTTCAACGATCTCGACAGCCCCTGGGCCGTGGAGATCATCCGGGGCGTCGAGGAGGTCGCGCACGCGTCGGGCGTGGGCACGGTGGTCTCCGCGATCCACGACGCCTCGGGCTCGGCCCGGCAGTGGATGACCAATCTGCGCGCCCGCGCCTCGGACGGCGTGATCCTGGTGACCTCCGTCCTCGAACCCCGGCTGCACGAGGAGCTGCGGCGCCTCGGCGTACCGCTCGTCGTCATCGACCCGGCGGGGTCGCCGTCCCTGGACGCGCCCACCGTCGGCGCCACCAACTGGGCGGGCGGCATGGCCGCGACGGAGCATCTGCTCGGCCTCGGCCACCGCCGGATCGGCTTCATCGCCGGGCCGGTGCGGTTGCTGTGCTCGCGGGCGCGGCTCGATGGGTACCGGGCGGCGCTGGAGGGGGTCGGTGTCGACGTCGACGACGCCCTGATCGTGCCGGGCGACTTCTATCACCAGGCGGGGTTCGACGGCTGCAACACCCTGCTCGACCTGGGGGAACCGCCCACCGCGGTGTTCGCCGCGAGTGACCAGATGGCGCTGGGGGCGATCGAGGCGTTGCGGCGGCGGGGGTTGCGTGTGCCGGAGGACATGAGCGTGGTGGGGTTCGACGACCTGCCCGAGGTGCGGTGGTCCGCGCCGCCGCTCACGACGGTGCGGCAGCCGCTGGCGGACATGGGGAAGCTGGCGACGCGGACGGTTCTGCGGCTGGCGTTGGGGGAAGAGCCGGCGTCTCCTCGGGTGGAGCTGGCCACCGAGTTGGTTGTGCGGGCGAGTACGGCTGTGCGGGCCGTCTGAGGTGGTTCGTCGTCTGCGGGCCGGTGGGGGCTGGTCGCGCAGTTCCCCGCGCCCCTAAAAGATCGCGCAGTTCCCCGCGCCCCTTAAGGGGCGCGGGGAACTGCGCGAGCAACCCCCACCGCCCCGCACCCGACAAACAACCCCAACCGCCCACCCACCCAAGGGGCGCGGGGAACTGCGCGACCAGCCCCCACCCACCCGCAGTCAACGAACCACCCGATATTTGTCAGGAGCGTTGACATACCCGACGCGCACCCGTAATTTCCGAGCGCACTCCACCGATAATTTTCGGCCCTCTTCCGGAAGGTGCGCGATGCGAGCGTTGGGCAACACCTACACCCCCCTCAACCGCCGGAGGTTCCTGGCGGCGTCCGCGGCGACCGGCCTGGGCGCGGCCGCCCTGAGCGCGTGCGGCTCGTCGGACAGTGGGAACAGCTCGGGCAAGACCACCGTCGAGTGGTGGAACATCACCACCACCCAGCCCGCGAAGAAGCTGTGGGCCCAGCGCGCCAAGGAGTTCGAGGCCGCGCACCCGGACGTGAAGATCAAGGTCGTCACGATGGAGAACGAGGCGTACAAGCAGAAGATGACCGCGCAGATCGCCTCGGGCAAGCTGCCGGACATCTTCCACACCTGGGGCGGCGGCGTCCTCAAGCAGCAGATCGACGCGGGCCTGGTCGAGGACCTGACGGACCGGATCGCCTCCTGGACCGGCAACTACGTACCCGCCTCGATGACGGCCTACAAGTACGACGACAAGATGTACGCCGTCCCCTTCGACATCGGCGCGGTCGGCTTCTGGTACAACAAGGCGCTCTTCAAGAAGGCCGGCATCACCACCCCGCCCACCACCTGGTCCGGCTACCTCGACGCCATCAAGGCCCTCAAGAAGGCCGGCATCACGCCCATCGCCCTGGCCGGCAAGGAGAAGTGGCCCGGCATGTACTTCTGGGCGTACCTCTCGATGCGCGTCGCCGGTCTCGACGCCATGCAGAAGGCCTCCGACGACGCGGACTTCACCGGCGACGACTTCGTCAAGGCCGGCCAGCACCTCAAGGACCTCGTCGCGCTCCAGCCCTTCCAGAAGGGATTCCTCGGCGGGGCCTACTCCGACCCCAACGGCGAGGCGGCCCTGATGGGCAACGGCAAGGCGGCCATGGAGCTGATGGGCCAGTGGGCGCCGATCGTCGAGGCCGACTCCGGCAAGGGCATCGGCAAGGACCTCGGCTTCTTCTCCTTCCCCGCGGTCGAGGGCGGCAAGGGAGCGCTCACCGAGGTGTTCGGCGGAGGCGGCGGCCACGCACTGCGCAAGGGCGCGCCGGACGCGGCCCTGGAGTTCCTGAAGTTCTTCGGCGAGAAGGAGTTCGCCGAGAAGCTCGTCAAGGAGACCGGCCTGATCCCCGTCTCCAAGGACGCCGCCGGCGCGCTCACCGACCCCAACCTCACCGCCGTCTCCGACATGCTGAACAAGGCCACCGGCTTCCAGCTCTACCTCGACCAGGCGTACGCCCCCGCGGTCGGGCAGGAGATCAACGACAGCGTCGCCGCGCTCATCGCGGGCTCCAAGTCGCCTGAGCAGGTGACGCGTTCGGTCACGCAGGTCGCCAAGAGCGAGAAGAGCTAGCGCCGCCGATGACCCACTCGACTTCGACCTCCGCGACCTCCTCGGCGGGCTCGGCGCCGTACGTGCCCGAGGTCGGCAAGTACGACGACCAGGGCGTCGCCGCTCCCGGCCCGGGGCGCCGCCGGTCGCCGCTGCTCCGGCTGCGCGACTGGCTGTCGGCCGTCGTGTTCACAGTCCCCGCCCTCATCCTGTTCGGCCTGCTCGTGCTGGTGCCGATGGGCTACGCGATCTACGTCAGCTTCTTCAACTGGGGCGGATTCGGCTCGCCTTCGGACAGCATCGGCTTCGACAACTACACCCGGCTCTTCAAGGACCCCGTGTTCCTCGGGGACTTGGGGCGCGGCGCGCTGCTCATCGGCTTCTCCATCGTCGTGCAGTTGCCGTTCGCGCTCGCCATGGCCGTGCTGCTCAACCAGAAGCTGCGCGGCCGGGCCGTGTACCGGATGCTGTTCTTCGCCCCGTACATCCTGTCCGAGGTCATCACCGGCGTGCTGTTCAGCATGATCTTCGCGCCGGGGGAGGGGCTCGCCGACAAGGTCCTCGACAAGGTCGGGCTCGGCGGGCTGGGGGGCGACTGGTTCGCCGGTCAGCACAGCGTGATGCCCACCCTCTTCATCGTCATGACCTGGAAGTACTTCGGCTTCCACATGATGCTGTACCTCGCGGGCCTCCAGGGCATCCCCGCCGAACTGCAGGAGGCGGCGCGCATCGACGGCGCCGGCACCTGGCAGCGCTTCTGGCACATCACGCTGCCGCTGCTCGCGCCGACCCTCCGGATCAGCGCGTTCCTCTCGGTCGTCTACTCCATCCAGCTCTTCGACCTGGTCTGGGTCATCACCACCGGCGGCCCCGACCACGCTTCCGAGACCATGGCGATCAGCATGGTCCAGTACGGCTTCAAGCGCTATCAGATGGGCTACGCCAGCTCCATCAGCGTTGTGATGTTCCTGATCAGCCTGGTCTTCGCCCTCGCCTACCAGCGCTTCGTGCTGCGCCGGGACACCGAAGGAGCCATCACCACCATGCGAGGAAAACGATGAGCGCCACGACGGGGACCCCGGTGACCGCCACGACGGGGACACCGAAGGAGGTGCGGCGGCGCCGACGGCTGCGCTCCCTCCCCGTGTACGTGATCCTCTGGGTGGTCGGCGTCTTCATGGTCACCCCGCTCCTCTACGCCCTGATCTCCGGCTTCAAGTCCACCGACCAGCTCTCCTCCAACCCGTTCGGGCTGCCCTCGCCGTGGGTGACCTCGAACTACACCTCGCTGCTCGGCTCGGGCTCGTTCTGGCGGGCCATCGGCAGCAGCACGGTGATCGCGGTGGGCGCCACCCTGCTCACGGTGTCGGTGGCGGCCCTGGCGGCGTTCGCGCTCGCCCGGTTCTCCTTCCGTGGACGGGAGTTGATGTTCACCCTGTTCACGATGGGGCTGATGTTCCCGTTCGCGGTGGCGATCCTGCCGCTGTTCATCCTGCTGCGCACCTTCGGGCTGCTGGACAACCCGTGGGGTGTGATCCTGCCCGAGGCGGCCTTCGGACTGCCGGTGACGATCATCATCCTGCGCGGCTTCTTCCGGGAGATCCCGGCGGAGCTGGAGGAGGCGGCGACCCTCGACGGCTGCACCCGCTTCGGGTTCTTCTGGCGGATCCTGCTGCCGCTGGCCCGGCCCGCGCTCGGCACCGTCTCCGTCCTTGCCATCGTGGGCAGTTGGAACCAGTTCCTGCTGCCGCTGCTCGTCTTCAGCGAACCCACCTGGTGGACGATCCCGGTCGGCATCCAGCAGTTCCAGGGCCAGTACGCCTCCGACGTGGCCCGCATCTTCGCCTATCTGGTGCTCGCCATGGTGCCCGCCCTCGCCTTCTACGCGGTCGCCGAGCGGCAGCTCATCGGCGGCATCACGCTCGGCGCGACCAAGGGCTGACCCGTCTCAGGGGCCCATCCCCTCTCCACGTGAGGAGTTACATGATCCACCCCTGGCAGGACCCCGCTCTGCCCGCAGGCGTCCGCGCCGCCGATCTGCTCGCCCGGATGACCCTGCAGGAGAAGATCGCCCAGCTCTACAGCGTCTGGCCCGGCTCGAACGAGACCCCGGGCGGTGACATGGCGCCGCTCCAGCACGCCCTGTCCGAGGACATCGACCTGACCGAGCTTCTCCCGCACGGGCTGGGCCAGTTGACCCGCCCCTTCGGTACCGCGCCCGTCGCTCCGGCGGAGGGCACGGCCCGGCTCGCCTCCCTCCAGGAACGCGTACGCTCCGCGAACCGCTTCGGGCTGCCCGCCGTCGCGCACGAGGAGTGCCTCACCGGGTTCACCGCCTGGCAGGCGACGATCTTCCCGACCCCGCTCGCCTGGGGCGCGAGCTTCGACCCCGCCCTGGTGAAGGAGATGGCGTCGTCGATCGGCGCCACCATGCGGGCCGCCGGCATCCACCAGGGGCTGGCCCCCGTCCTCGACGTCGTGCGGGACCCGCGCTGGGGCCGCACGGAGGAGTCGATCGGCGAGGATCCCTACCTCGTGGCGACCGTCGGCACCGCCTACGTCCAGGGGCTGGAGTCGGCGGGCGTCGTCGCCACCCTCAAGCACTTCGCCGGGTACTCGGCCTCGCGCGGCGCCCGCAACCACGCGCCCGCGTCGATCGGCCCGCGCGAACTGGCGGACGTCATCCTGCCGCCGTTCGAGATGGCCCTGCGGGAGGGCGGGGCGCGGTCGGTGATGGCGGCGTACAACGACGTCGACGGGCTGCCCGCGCACGCGCACTACGGGCTCCTCACCCAACTCCTGCGCGAGGAATGGCAGTTCACCGGCACGGTCGTCGCCGACTATTTCGCGGTGTCCTTCCTGGAGTCGGCGCACGGGCTCACCGACTCCCCGGCGGGGGCGGCGGCGCTCGCCCTCGCGGCGGGCGTGGACGTGGAGCTGCCCGCCGTACGGTGCTACGGATCCGGGCCGGTCGACGAGGAGCTGGTGGACCGGGCCGCGCTGCGCGTCCTGACGCAGAAGTGCGAGCTGGGGCTGCTGGACCCCGACTGGGCGCCCCCGGCCGCGGACGGCCCGGTCGACTTCAATCCGCCGCAAATGCGGGAACTGGCACGGCAGTTGGCGGAGGAGTCGGTCGTGCTGCTGGCCAACGGCGACCGGGAGGGCACCGGCACCGGCACACTGCCGCTCGCGCCCGGCGTGCGGCGGATCGCCGTACTCGGCCCGCTCGCCGACGACCCGGCGGCCATGCTCGGCTGCTACACCTTCCCCCGCCATGTCCTCCTCGACCACCCCGACGTCCCGATGGGCGTCGCCGTACCGACGCTGCTCGAAGCGCTGCGCGCGGAGCTGCCGGACGCCGAGTTCGGGGACGACCCG
The DNA here is from genome assembly GCF_036347135.1 of Streptomyces sp. NBC_00775. Lineage (NCBI taxonomy): Bacteria > Bacillati > Actinomycetota > Actinomycetes > Kitasatosporales > Streptomycetaceae > Streptomyces > Streptomyces sp. NBC_00775. The sequence continues at coordinate 4,198,500 of NZ_CP108938.1, read as the reverse complement.
GCGGCGGCCGACGTGTGCGTGGTCGCGGTCGGCGACCGCTCGGGGCTGTTCGGACGCGGCACGTCCGGCGAGGGCTGCGACGCGGCCGACCTCGAACTACCCGACGGACAAGCAGAGTTGGTGGACAAGGCGCTGGCCTCCGGGACACCGGTGGTACTGGTGCTGCTCTCCGGGCGGCCCTACGCGCTCGGGCGCTGGGCGGACCGGTGCGCGGCGGTGGTGCAGGCGTTCTTCGCCGGCCAGGAGGGCGGGCCCGCGCTGGCCGGGGTCCTGTCGGGGCGGGTCAACCCGTCGGGGCGGCTTCCGGTGAGCGTGCCGCGCGACCCCGCCGGACAGCCGTGGACGTATCTCGCCCCGCCGCTCGGGCAGCGCGGCGGGGCGAGCACCCTCGACCCGACGCCGCTGTTCCCGTTCGGGCACGGTCTGTCCTACACGTCGTACGCCTGGCAGGAGCCGACGGTCGACGACGCCACGTTCGCGACGGACGGCGAGACGACGCTGCGGCTGACCGTCCGCAACACGGGGGAGCGGGCCGGTACGGAGGTCGTCCAGCTCTATCTGCACGACCCGGTCGGCAAGGTGGCGCGACCGGTGGCCCGGCTGATCGGCTACGCGCGGGTGCCGCTGGAGGCGGGGGCGTCGGCGGAGGCGCACTTCACGGTCCCGGCGGACCTGGCCGCGTACACCGGACCCGACGGGGACCGGATCGTCGAACCGGGTGCGCTGGAACTGCGGTTGGGGGTGTCCAGCGCCGACGGCGACGTGCGGTACGCGGTGCCGGTCACGCTGACCGGGCCCGAGCGGGTGGTGGGGCCCGGGCGGCGGATGCGATGCGAGGTGCGGGTGAAGTGATGTTCGAATCTTTCGAGCCGCACCGCGAACTTTCCGGGAGGTGTATGGCGTCAAAAGGGGGTTCGACGCGTCGATGCGCGAGGCTACGATCGCGCCCATGAACCCCTCGAAGCCGCTGACCGCACGGTCGACGCAGACCGCGACGCTCGCCGAGATCGCCCGCGAGGCCGGCGTATCGGCTCCGACTGTTTCGAAGGTACTCAACGGCCGCGCCGACGTGGCCCCGGCGACCCGCACCCGCGTCGAGGAGCTGCTGCGCTCGTACGGCTACCGGCGGCGCAGGGCCGAGGCGACCCGGTCACCCCTCATCGACCTGGTCTTCCACGAGCTGGAGAGCGCCTGGGCGATGGAGGTGATCCGGGGCGTCGAGAACGTCGCCCGGGACGAGGGGCTGAGCGTGGTCCTCTCCGAGAGCGCGGGGCGGCTGACCCCCGGCCGCACCTGGGCCGACCAGGTCGCCGCGCGCCGCCCGTACGGGGTGATCCTCGTGCTGTCCGGGCTCGACGAGTCCGGACGGGCGCTGCTGACCAGCAGGTCCATCCCGTTCGTGGTGATGGACCCGGCCGGCGACCCCGGCGACGACGTGCCGTCGATCGGCGCCACCAACTGGCACGGCGGGCTGGCCGCGACCCGCCATCTCGTCGAGCTGGGCCACACCCGGATCGGCGCGATCAGCGGGCCTTCGCGGATGATGTGCAGCCGCGCCCGGGTCGACGGCTATCGCGCCGCGCTGGAGACGGCGGGGCTGCCGGTCGACCCGGCGCTGATCCGGCCGGGCAACTTCCACCACGAGAGCGGGTACCGGGCGGGGCTCGAACTGCTGCGCTCGCCGAACCGGCCCACCGCCGTCTTCGCGGGCAACGACCTCCAGGCGCTCGGCCTGTACGAGGCCGCGCGCGAGCTGGGGCTGCGCGTTCCCGAGGACCTGAGTGTCGTCGGGTTCGACGATCTGCCGGTGGCGCGCTGGGTCGGGCCGCCGCTGACGACCGTACGGCAGCCGCTGACGGAGATGGCGGAGGCGGCGGCGCGGCTGGTGCTCGAACTGGGGCGTGAGCAGGGGGCGTCGGCGGCGACAAGAGTGGAACTGGCCACAAGCCTCGTGGTGCGCAGCAGCACCGGCGCGCCCCCGGCGTAGAGGCCTGGGGATACGGCCGTGACGGATGTCTTGACGAGGGATGGGAGCGGTCCCACACTGCTCCGAAGTCAATCGGTTGCACGACCGAAACTTTCGGAGGCACCCGCAATGAGAACCTCCAGAACCCCCAGAACCCCCAGAACCTCGTTACGCTCGCGAACCCCCAGAACCTCGTTACGCTCGCGCCTCACCGCCCTGCTCACGGGCGCCGCGGCCGTGGGCGCCCTGCTCGCGGCCGGTACGACGGCGCACGCCGCGGACACCCCGCTCCGCGACCTCGCCGCCGCCAAGGGCAAGGTCATCGGCACCGCCGTCACCGGCTCCAAACTCACCGGGACATACGGCGACATCGCCGGGGCCCAGTTCAACTCGCTGACCCCGGGCAACGCCATGAAATGGGGCTCCGTCGAGCCCACCCGGGGCACCTACAACTGGGCCGAGGCCGACCAGATCGTCGCCTTCGCGCAGGCCCACAACCAGCAGGTGCGCGGCCACACCCTGGTCTGGCACAGCCAGAACCCGAGCTGGCTGACGAACGGCACCTGGACGTCCGCCGAACTGAGCACCCTGCTCCAGGACCACATCACCACCGAAGTCACCCGCTACAAAGGCAAGCTGGCCGCCTGGGACGTGGTCAACGAGCCCTTCAACGAGGACGGCACCTACCGCTCGACCCTCTGGTACAACGGCCTCGGCGCCGACTACATCGCCAACGCCCTGACCTGGGCCCACGCGGCCGACCCGAGCGCCAAGCTCTACATCAACGACTACAACGTCGAGGGCGTCAACGCGAAGAGCACCGCCCTCTACAACCTGGTCAAGTCGCTGAAGGACCGTGGCGTCCCCATCGACGGGGTCGGCCTCCAGGCCCACCTCATCCTCGGCCAGGTGCCGTCCACGCTCCAGCAGAACATCCAGCGCTTCGCCGACCTCGGCGTCGACGTCGCGATCACCGAGCTGGACATCCGGATGCAACTCCCGTCCGACAGCACGAAGCTGGCGCAGCAGGCCGCCGACTACAAGGCCGTGTTCGACGCGTGCGTGGCCGTGACCCGGTGCTACGGCGTCACCGTCTGGGGCTTCACGGACTCCGACTCCTGGATCCCGGACGTCTTCTCGGGATACGGCGCGGCGACACCGTACGACGAGAACTACGCGCCGAAACCGGCGTACTACGCGATCGCGACCTCGCTCGGCGGGACGACCACACCTCCGACGACGGGCGCGTGCACGGCGACGTACAGCGTCACGAACCAGTGGAACACGGGGTTCACGGGCCAGGTGAAGATCGCCTGCTCCGGGGCCGCGCTGTCGTCGTGGAAGGTGAGCTGGACCTACGGCGCGGGCCAGCAGATCACGCAGGCCTGGAACGCGACCTGTACACAATCGGGTGCGGCCGTGAGCTGCGTCAACGCCTCCTACAACGGGGCGGTCGCGGACGGCGGCTCGGTGACGTTCGGGTTCAACTCGTCATGGAGCGGCAGCAATCCGGTGCCGACAGTGACGCTGGGCTGAGGTCCGCCTGAGAAGTGTGAGATTTTCCGAAGGAAACCCGAGAAGTGGTTCCTGCTCGTAATAATTCGGACTTACGTTCCTCCGCGTGACTTCTGAAGACGAGCACGGGGATGACAAAGAGGGCGCCGCGAGACGCGGCAACCGGCGGTCCAGCCTGGTGAAGGCCGCCGGCGTCGTGCTCGCCGGCGCCCTCGTACTCTCCGCCGCGGGGGCGGGCTGGGCGTACTGGCATCTGAACCACAACATCAAGAGCGTCGACATCAACAGCGCGCTCGGCGACGACCGTCCGGCGAAGGCGGTGACGACACCGACCGCGTCCGCGTCCGCCTCGGCCTCCGCCGCTCCGCTGCCCAGCGGCGCCGTGAACATCCTCGTCCTCGGCTCCGACTCCCGCAGCGGCAAGGCGAACGCCAAGCTCGGCGGCGGCAACAGCTCCGGCGCCCGCTCGGACACGGCGATGGTCGTCCACATCGACGAGGGCCGCACCAAGGCGACCGTGGTGAGCATTCCCCGGGACACCCTGGTGACCCGCCCCTCGTGCCCCACGTCGTCGGGCGGGACGACATCGGTGGCGTACAACGCGATGTTCAACAGCGCCTATTCGGTGGGCGGTCCGGTCTGCGCGGTGAAGACGGTCGAATCGATGACCAACGTCCGTATGGACCACTACATCGAGATCGACTTCTCCGGTTTCGCGAAGCTCGTCGACGCGCTCGGCGGCGTCACCGTCACCACGGACGAGGACATCGACGACGACAAGAGCCATCTGCACCTGAAGGCCGGCGAACACCACCTGGGCGGCACCAAGGCGCTGGCGCTGGCCCGCACCCGCCACGGCATAGGCGACGGCAGCGACCTGGGGCGCATAGGTCTCCAACAGAAGCTGGTGAAGGCGCTGTTGAAGCAGATCTCCTCGACGGACCTCCTCATCAACCCCACCAAGCTGTACAAGGTCGCGGACGCGGTGACCGGAAGCCTCACGACCGATACGGGCCTGGACTCGCTGGGTGAGCTGATGAAGCTCGGCCAGAGTCTCAAGGGGCTGTCGTCCGACGAGGTCAAGACGGTCATGATGCCGGTGGTGACGGCTCCGTCGGACCCCAACCGGGTGGTGGCGAACGAGCCGGAGGCGAGCGATCTGTGGGCCTCGCTGAAGTGAGCGTCCGTGACGTGAGCGTCCGTGAACTGGGCGTCCGTGAACTGGGCGTCCGTGAACCGGGCTTCGGTACAACCAAACCCTGAGCCGGAGAGTCTCGTGCGGTGACCATGTAGCCGTAATGGGAGGGTTCGCCGATGTTTTCCCTGCGTTCGCGTGCTCGTTGGGCAGGACCGCTGGCGGTGGCCCTCCTCGCCCTGGGGGTCGGCTCGCTGGGCACGGCCGACGGTGCGGCCGCCGCCACCGCCGCCCCCGTCCGCGACGACTTCAACGGTGACGGATACATGGACCTCGCCATCGCCGCGAACCACGCCACCGTCGGCGGGATGAGCAAGGCCGGCTATGTGGCGGTGATGTACGGCGGACCGCACGGACTGTCGGCGACCTCCGCAAGCCGACGGACCGTCATCAGCCGTGCCACCAGCGGCATTCCGGGCAGTCCTACCAAGGGCCAGGGCTTCGGAACACAGATGTCGAAGGGCGACCTGGACGGCGACGGGTACGCGGACCTCGTCATAGGCACCGACCTGACCGGTGACGCGGTCGTCGTCTGGGGCGGGTCGCACGGCCTGTCCGGAGGCACGTCGGTGCCCGCCTACAAAACCCAGACCGGCGACTTCGACGGCGACGGCAAGCTCGACCTGGCGCTGTTCCGCCCCGGCCACAGCCTCGGCGACGACCCGGCGGGCACCACCGCCACCCTCTGGACGGGCCCCGTCAGCCGCACCGCGACCCCGGCCGCGACCGCCCCGATCGATCCCGACCACCTCCAGTACTACGACGTCCTGGACGGCGCTGTCGGAGACGTCAACGGCGACGGCCGCGACGACCTCGCGCTGACGGTGTACTGCGGCGACGGCAATTACTGCACGCAGCTGTACCAGGCCTCCGCCACCGGACTGGTGCGCACCGCCTCGAACGGCAACTACCGCGGCGTCGCGTTCGGCGACCTCAACGGCGACGGATACGACGACATGATCGACGGTGTCGGCTACGACAACCGGGTCGACATCGCGTACGGCTCGGCCTCCGGCATCGGCGCCGACACCACCTGGAAGACATTCACGCAGGACAGCCCGGGTGTGCCGGGAACCGACGAGAGCAACGACCTGTGGGGTGAGGCCGTGGCCGCCGGGGACGTCAACGGCGACGGGTACGACGATGTCGCCATCGGCGCCCCCTGCGAGAGCCTGGGCGAGGCCCAGTGCGCCGGCGCCGTCACCCTCCTGCATGGCAGCCGCTCCGGCCTCACCGCCACCGGCGCCCAGTTCATCAGCCAGAACACCGCCGGCATCCCCGGCACGAACGAGGCCGGCGACGACTTCGGCTACGGCCTCCAGCTGCTCGACATCAACGGCAACGGCTACGCCGACCTGGCCGCGAGCGGCCCGAGCGAGAACAACGGCAACGGCTCGGTCTGGTCGCTGCGCGGCCGCCCGACCGGGATCGTGCCGGACGCGGCGCTCGTGTTCGGCGGGAAGGCGATCGGGGCGCCCTACACGAAGGCACAGTTCGGCTTCGAGATCGGATAGCCGGATCGGTGGAGCGGACAGGTCCCGGGCCTCAACTCCGCGGTACGAACACCGCGGTGTATCCGTCCGGGAGCTGCCCGTCCGCGTAGCTGGTGTCGGTCTTCGTGGCGGCGCACGACGGGGGAGCGAGGGTGTGCGGCGCGGTTCGGGGTGATGCGGCCGGGCACCATGCCGGAGTGCTTTCAGGGCCCTCACGAGACTCACGGCGCCGTGTGGTGCGCCGCTCGATGTTGCTGGACCGGGCGGTCTCCTCGGCCATCTGGGCGGTCCTGCCCGGCCCGGATGGCGCGAACGAGGGGCTGCGACCTGCGGAAACGAACCTCGCGGAAGAAAATTCGAAGAAATCCGGAGACGGTGTCGATTCAGGCGTCTCCCGATCGACGCATGGGTGAGAGGCAGGAAGAAGCCCCGCCTCCGGGACACACGAGACACACGAAACACGAGGAGTCACCATGCCGCGCTACCTGTCGCTGGTCCAGATCGACGAGGCCACCGCCCCCGCCGAGGGCCCCAGCCCCGAGCTGATGCAGCGGATGGGCGAGCTGCTGGAGGAGATCACCAAGGCGGGCGTCATGCTCGCGACCGACGGGCTGACGCCGTCCGCCCAGGGCAAGCGGGTGCACTGGGAGGGCGGACAGCTGTCCGTCACCGACGGGCCCTTCACCGAGTCCAAGGAGGTCGTCGGCGGCTACGCGCTCATGCAGTGCAAGGACATGGCCGAGGCCATCGAGTGGACCAAGCGGTTCCTGAAGGTGCACGAGGAGCACTGGACGGTGACCTGCGAGGTGCGGGAGATCGCGGAGGGCTGAGTCGCGGCTTGGCCTCACGGCCCGGCGGGTGTCTGATGGTGGGTTGTGGAACCACAGCCCACCGTCACCCCAGCCGATGCCGAGCCAGCCGATGCCGACCCGGCCGGTACCGACCCGGCCGAGGCCACCGTGGACGAAGCCACCGCCTCCGGCGCCGGCGACGCCGTCGAGACGATCTTCCGCATCGAGTCGCCCCGCATCATCGCCGGCGTGGCCCGGATCGTCCGTGACGTCGGTATCGCCGAGGAGCTGGCCCAGGATGCCTTGGTCGCAGCCCTTGAGCAGTGGCCGCGGGACGGGGTGCCGGAGAACCCGGGCGCCTGGCTGACGGCCACCGCCAAGCATCGCGCGATCGACCTCGTACGCCGCCGGGAACGGTACGCCCGCAAGCTGGAGGAGATCGGGCGGGACCTGGACACGACCACCCCGTTCGAGGAGCCCGCCGACCCGGACGACATCGACGACGACCTGCTGCGGCTCGTCTTCACCGCCTGCCACCCCGTCCTGTCCGCCGAGGCCCGCATCGCGCTCACCCTGCGGCTGCTGGGCGGCCTGACCACCCCCGAGATCGCCCGCGCCTTCCTCGCCCCCGAGGCGACGATCGCCCAGCGCATCGTGCGCGCCAAGCGGACGCTGGCGACGAAGGGGGTCGCCTTCGAGGTCCCGTACGGCCCGGAGCGCGAAGCCCGGCTCGGGTCGGTCCTCGAAGTCATCTACCTGATCTTCAACGAGGGTTACGCCGCCACCGCGGGCGACGACCTGCTGCGCCCCGCCCTGTGCGAGGACGCGCTCCGACTGGCCCGGGTGCTCGCCGAGTTGATGCCCAAGGAGCCCGAAGTGCACGGGCTGGCCGCCCTGTTGGAGCTCCAGGAGTCCCGCGCGGCCGCCCGCACCGGCCCCTTGGGCGAACCGGTGCTCCTCAAGGACCAGAACCGCCGCCGCTGGAACCGCCTGCTCATCCGCCGGGGCTTCGCCGCGCTGGGCCGCTCCAACGCCGTCGCCACGGCAGGCCCCGGCCCGTACGCCCTGCAGGCCGCCATCGCCGCGTGCCACGCGCAGGCGTACGCGTACGAGGACACGGACTGGGCGCAGATCGCCACCCTGTACGGGCTGCTGGCGGCCCGCTCGCCTTCCCCGGTCGTCGAGCTGAACCGCGCCGTCGCCGTCTCGATGGCGGAAGGCCCGGAACCGGCCCTCGCCCTCGTCGACACCCTTGCCGCCGAACCCGCCCTGCGTGACTACCACTTGCTGCCCAGCGTGCGCGGGGATCTGCTGGCCCGGATGGGGCGTACGGCGGAGGCGCGGGCGGAGTTCGCACGCGCGGCCTCGCTGGCGCGGAACGAGCGCGAGCGGGCACTGCTGCTCGCCCGGGCCCGGGAGTGCGGCTGAGTGACGCCCACTTCTCCAAGTGGCCGTCGCCGTACCCCTCCTACCCGATCATGGCGAGCACCAACGAGGGCACCTCAAGACGGTCCACCCCCAGTGGACGGCGTCGCGGGTGCCCCCACCAGCATGGTCGGGGCACCCGCCACCCGCGTCAGGAACACGGTCGCCGCATGCGGCCCCTGGGGCTTCACCTTCCGCCGCAGCTCCTCCGGCTCGACGGCCGACCCCCGCTTCTTCACCGTCAGTACGCCGACCCCCCGCTCCCGCAGCAGCGCCTTCAACTTCTTCACGCCGAAGGGCAGTTGGTCGGTGATCTCGTACGCGGTGGCATACGGCGTCGGCCGCAGCTCGTCCGCGGTGATGTACGCGATCGTCTCGTCGACCAGCCCGCCCCCCAGCTCCTCGGCCACCTCCGCGACCAGATGCGCGCGAATGACGGCGCCGTCGGGCTCGTACAGATAACGCCCGACCGGTCGCACGGCGGGATCCGGCAGCCCCCGCCCGCGCAGCACCCGCGGGCCCGGCAGCAGCGTGGCCCGCACCAGGCCGGGCTCCGTGCCGAACCACAGCACGGCCTCCTTCACATCGCCGCCGTCGGAGATCCACTCGGCCTCCGCTTCGGCGGGGATCGCCTCGTGGGGGATGCCGGGGGCAATCTTCAGGGCGGCCAGGGGCGCCGCGAGCGCCGTCCCGATCGCCCAGGACAGCGGCGGCGAGTACGCCTCCGGGTCGAAGATCCGGCCACGTCCGCCGCGCCGCGCGGGGTCCACGAAGACCGCGTCGTACGTCGCCGTGTCCACCTCGGTGACATCCGCCTCGCGCACCTCGATGAGGTCGGCTAGGCCGAGGGCGTCGGCGTTCGCGCGGGCGACCGCCGCGGTCAGCGGGTCGCGGTCGACGGCGAGGACACGGATCCCGGCGCGGGCCAGCGCGATCGCGTCGCCGCCGATGCCGCAGCAGAGGTCGGCGACCGAGCGGACGCCCAGCTCCGCGAATCGCCTCGCGCGGTGCGTCGCGACCGTCGTACGGGTCGACTGCTCGACCCCGTTCGGCGTGAAGAACATCCGCTGCGCGTCCTCGGCCCCGAACTTCGCCACCGCCCGCTGCCGCAGCCGCGCCTGTCCGAGCGCCGCCGAAACCAGCTCGGCCGAGTGCTCGCGGCGCAGCCGGGTGGCGACGGCCAGCTCCTGCGCCGGTTCGGTGCCGCGCACCTCGTCGAGCAGGGCGCGGCCCTCGGGGGTGAGGAGGGAGGCGAAGGAGACGTCGTTCACCGGGCCATTGTGGGCCAGTCGGTGGACGGCGCGCTTCCGGCCGCGGTGTCGGGGCCTCGTACGGGCCATGGCCTGGGAGGATCCCGCACCATGCGACCAGTGCGACAAAATTATAAAAATGGGGCGAAGTGGATGGGTCTTCGCGGTGGAATCGCCCTGCTCGCCCTCACCGCCGTCGTCTCCGGCTGTGCGGACGACGGCTCCGGCGGTGTGTGGCCGGCCCATGGTCAGCAGCCGCTGAAGGCGCCCCCCGCCCGCGCTCTCGACGCGTACGCCTCCAAGCTCCGCATCGCGCAGGCCCAGCGGGTCGCCGCGGCCAAGCGCTGGGGGCTGGCCGAGACGCCGCTGACGGCCCCGCCCGCACCCGCCAGGAAGCCGGTGATCAAGGCACGCAAGGGGTTCGAGGTCGACGGCCAGGAGGAGCTGGGGCTGCCCCCGGTCTTCACGACCATCCCCACCAAGGACAGGGTCGTCTTCCTCACCATCGACGACGGCGCGGAGAAGGACCCGCGGTTCCTGCGGATGATGAGCGAACTGAAGATCCCGTACACCGCGTTCCTCAGCAACTACCTGGTCAAGGACAACTACCGGTACTTCCGCAAGATGCGCGACCGGGGCATCACCCTCAACAACCACACGCTGACCCACCCCTACCTGCCCGGACTCTCCTACGCCGAGCAGAAGGACGAGATCTGCGGCATGCAGCGCGTGATGAGGAAGCAGTTCGGCAGGCGCCCGACGGTCTTCCGGCCCCCGTACGGCAACTACAACCAGGACACCCTGCGCGCCGCGAAGGCCTGCGGCATCAAGTACGCGCCAATCTGGGACGAGGAAGTCTTCGTCGACCACTGGGAGTACCGCGAGTGGGACCGCGACCTGCACCCCGGCGACATCGTCCTCAGCCACTTCCGGGGCCGGAACGACTGGAAGGGCAGCATGCCCGACATGGTCCGCCGCTTCATGAAGAAAGTGACCGCCAAGGGGTACGCGGTGGCCCGCCTGGAGGACTACCTGTGAGGCACCGGGTGCGCGCCCTGGCCACCGGGCTGCTCGCCGCCGCGTTGCTCACCGGCTGCGCCCAGTCCGTCGACCCGATCGAACGGCTGGGCAAGAAGGCGGCGCAGAAGGTACGGCCGCATGAGTCGGCGTACCGCCGCTGGGGGCTCGCCGCGCCGCTCGCCCGGCCGCCGAGACCACCCGCCAGGACCACCGCGCGCACCGCGGGCCCGGGGCTGCCGCCCGTCGTGGACCATGTCCGGACCCGCGACAAGGTGGTCTTCCTGACGTACGACGACGGTGCCGAACGCGATCCCCGGTTCGTCGACATGGTGCGTGAACTGCGGCTGCCGGTCAGCATGTTCCTCACGAACAGCGTCGTCGGGCCGGGGTACGGGCACTTCGCGCAGCTGGGCGACGTCGGCGCCAGCGTGCAGAACCACACCCTCGACCACGCCTCCCTGCGCGGCCTGCCCTACGCCGGCCAGCGCGCCGAGATCTGCGGCCAGCAGGACAAGCTCAAACAGCGCTTCGGCGTCCGGCCCCGGCTGCTGCGCCCCCCGTACGGCACCTACGACTCCACCACCCTGCGTGCCGCCGCCGACTGCGGGGTCGCGGCGGTCGTCCTCGGCCGCCCGGCCGACGCCCACCCGCTGCGGCCCGGCGACATCCTCTCCGGCTTCAGGGAACCCAACTTCACGGACGCGACACTCGGGCTCCTCAAGCGCATCCAGGCGGAGGGCTTCACGCCCGCGCGCTTGGAAAATTATCTGTAGCCGCTCGGGGCAGGCAGGCGTTACGTCAATGCGGGCGGCTGACACTCCAGCGCGGGCCGGCACCACCCAGCCCGTCCGGCGTTTGAGGGCGAGGCCGTTCAGGCCGATAGGGGGTCTGGGGCGCAGCCCCAGGGCACGCCCGCACCCACGCACGGCTCCCGGAACCCCACGCCACGCCGGAGGTCTTTGGCACTCCGCTTGACCGAGTGCTAATCGCAGTCATAGTCTCGGGTCTGGCACTCCCCCCTGGAGAGTGCCAATAGCGACGGGCAGGTCCGGCACCCGCGACGACGGATCGACCTGGTCGCCACCTCAGACAGTTAACCCCGTGAGATCTCCGAAGGGGGAGGTCGGATCGTGACGACCGCCAGCTCCAAGGTTGCCATCAAGCCGCTCGAGGACCGCATTGTGGTCCAGCCGCTCGACGCCGAGCAGACCACGGCCTCTGGCCTGGTCATTCCGGACACCGCGAAGGAGAAGCCCCAGGAGGGCGTCGTCCTGGCCGTCGGTCCGGGCCGCATCGAGGACGGAAAGCGCGTCGAACTCGACGTCTCCGTCGGCGACATCGTGCTGTACAGCAAGTACGGCGGCACCGAGGTGAAGTACAACGGCGAGGAGTACCTCGTCCTCTCGGCTCGCGACGTGCTCGCGATCGTCGAGAAGTAATTCACCCAGAATTGCAGTGAGCTGCGCCCCTGGCCCCCGCGTCCTTTAACAAGCCGGGTGCTGGGGGCGCAGTTCGTTCTCCCAAAGATTTCCGAGAGGGCTGAATCGCTCCCATGGCGAAGATCCTGAAGTTCGACGAGGACGCCCGTCGCGCCCTTGAGCGCGGCGTCAACAAGCTTGCCGACACGGTCAAGGTGACGATCGGCCCCAAGGGCCGCAACGTCGTCATCGACAAGAAGTTCGGCGCCCCCACCATCACCAACGACGGCGTCACCATCGCCCGCGAGGTCGAGCTCGACGACCCGTACGAGAACCTCGGCGCCCAGCTGGTGAAGGAGGTGGCGACCAAGACCAACGACATCGCGGGTGACGGTACGACCACCGCCACCGTGCTCGCCCAGGCGCTGGTGCGCGAGGGCCTGCGGAACGTTGCCGCGGGTGCCTCCCCGGCCGCCCTGAAGAAGGGCATCGACGCCGCCGTCAAGGCCGTGTCGGACGAGCTCCTCGCGACCGCCCGTCCGATCGACGAGAAGTCCGACATCGCCGCCGTCGCCGGTCTGTCCGCCCAGGACCCGCAGGTCGGCGAGCTCATCGCCGAGGCGATGGACAAGGTCGGCAAGGACGGTGTCATCACCGTCGAGGAGTCCAACACCTTCGGTCTGGAGCTGGACTTCACCGAGGGCATGGCCTTCGACAAGGGCTACCTGTCGCCGTACATGGTCTCCGACCAGGAGCGTATGGAGGCCGTCCTCGACGACCCGTACATCCTCATCCACCAGGGCAAGATCAGCTCCATCCAGGACCTGCTGCCGCTGCTGGAGAAGGTCATCCAGTCCAACGCCTCCAAGCCGCTGCTGATCATCGCCGAGGACGTCGAGGGCGAGGCCCTGTCGACCCTGGTCGTGAACAAGATCCGCGGCACGTTCAACGCCGTCGCTGTGAAGGCCCCCGGCTTCGGTGACCGCCGCAAGGCGATGCTGGGCGACCTCGCCACCCTCACCGGCGGTCAGGTCATCGCCGAGGAGGTCGGCCTCAAGCTCGACCAGGTCGGCCTGGACGTGCTGGGCACCGCCCGCCGCGTGACCGTCACCAAGGACGACACCACGGTCGTCGACGGTGGCGGCGACCACGAGGCCGTCCTGGGCCGCGTCAACCAGATCAAGGCCGAGATCGAGAACACCGACTCCGACTGGGACCGCGAGAAGCTCCAGGAGCGCCTCGCGAAGCTGGCCGGCGGCGTGTGCGTGATCAAGGTCGGCGCCGCCACCGAGGTGGAGCTCAAGGAGAAGAAGCACCGTCTGGAGGACGCCATCTCCGCGACCCGCGCCGCGGTCGAGGAGGGCATCGTCTCCGGTGGTGGCTCCGCGCTCGTCCACGCCGTCAAGGTCCTCGAGGGCAACCTCGGCAAGACCGGCGACGAGGCCACGGGTGTCGCGGTGGTCCGCAAGGCCGCCGTCGAGCCGCTGCGCTGGATCGCCGAGAACGCCGGCCTGGAGGGTTACGTCATCACCTCCAAGGTCGCCGAGCTCGACAAGGGCCAGGGCTTCAACGCCGCCACCGGCGAGTACGGCGACCTGGTCAAGGCCGGCGTCATCGACCCGGTCAAGGTCACCCGCTCCGCCCTGGAGAACGCCGCCTCCATCGCCTCCCTGCTCCTCACGACCGAGACCCTGGTCGTCGAGAAGCCGGCCGAGGAAGAGGCCGAGGCCGGTCACGGCCACGGTCACGGCCACTCCCACTGAGGTTCGTAGCTGACGGTTCGTAGCCGACACCGAAGGCCCGGTCCCCCTGGCGGGGGAGCCGGGCCTTCGTGCTGCGGAGTTGCCTGAGTCCGTCAGAGTCTCTGGAGTCCGGCGGAGTCACTGGAAGCCGTCAGAGTTCAAGCTGGTCCAGAACGCCGAGCTGGCCCATCAGCCCCAGCTGGTCGTACTGCCACCACCCCTCGGCGATCTTGCCGTCATCCTGGCACCGGAAGATGGTCGTGCCGGTCATGGTGACCTGCTTGCCGGTCGCCGCGATCCCGCGGAAGTCGCCCGTGTGGGTGGCGTTCCAGGTCCAGCGCGTGCAGACGCGATCGGCCTCGGTGACCTGGTCGTCGACGGTGAACGTGAAGTCGAACGCGCCACGCCACATCCCGATCTCGCGCCGTATCGCGTCGAGCCCGATGGTGTCCTGCTCGTTGGCGGGATCGTGGTCGTGGTAGTTCTCCGCGATCAGGTCGTTGAGCGGTGACAGCTCGCCCTTGGCGGCTATCGTCTCGAAGAACTTGCGGATGTTGGCCGAGTACAACTGCTCGTCCCGGACCACGTCCAGGTCCGTGAACGTCGGCGTCTCGTCGCAGAGAGCCACCATCTCCTGGAAGATCCTGGCCGTCTCGGGAAGGTTCGAGTTCCGCATCGCCTCTTCGTACGACGGGAACTCCACGATCTCTATGTAGTGGGTCGCGTCGGACCGGTCCTTGCCGATCACATCGTGCGTCGCGGTCCGCTTGCCCCTGGTCTGTTCGACCCATGTGTCCATCAGCTGGTTCATCTCGTCGAACCGGCTGGTCTTGCAGTCGATGAGCTGTACGAATGTCATGGCGCCGCCTCCGGCCCCCTGGGTCCGGTTGAACACCCTCATTTTCCCACCGGAGGGACGACACCACCTATTGAACGGCGGCCCTTTCCCAGAGCCGTACGTCCACCGTCACTGAGGGCCGTACTTCCGCCCCGTCTTCGACGTGATCCCGCCCAGCAGCGACCGCGGGGCCAGCTTCACCACGCCCATCAGCGCCTTGTAGCGCGGGTCGGGGATCGACAGCGACTTGCCGCGGGCCAGATCCGCGAGCGCCGCCGCGACCAGCTTGTCCGCGTCGAGCCACATCCAGTTCGGGATGTTGTCCGTGCCCATCCCGGCCCGCTGGTGGAACTCGGTGCGCACGAAACCGGGGGCCAGCGCCATCAGCCGTACGCCGCTGCCCGCCAGATCCCTGGCCGCGCCCTGCGTGAACTGCACGACCCACGCCTTGGACGCCCCGTACGTACCCCGCGGCACGAACGCGGCCACCGACGCGACATTGACGACCCCGCCACGGCCGCGCTCCCGCATCGACTCGGTCGCCGCCGACGTCAGCCGGAGCACCGCCTCGCAGTGCACCTTGAGCATCTTCAGCTCGTCGGCCATCGATACGTCGAGGTAGCGGCCCTTGTTGCCGAAGCCCGCGTTGTTGACCAGCAGGTCGACGGGGTTCTTGCGGTCGCCCAGTCGCCCGGCCACCGCTTCGATGCCGTCGTCGGTCGCCAGATCCGCCGTCAGCACCTCCGCCTCGATGCCGTGCCGGTCGTGCAGTTCGGTGGCCTGCTCGTGCAGCCGCTTCGTATCGCGCGCCACCAGGACGAGGTTGTGCCCATCAGCCGCCAGACGCCGCGCGAAGGCCGCGCCGATGCCCGCGGTCGATCCCGTAATCAGAGCCGTTGTCATGGCGCAAGGTTAGTGACCTGGCCAGGCGTCCGGCGCCCCCCGCCACCCAACGCCCGGCCAAGCTCCACGAGTTCCGCGCACCATGGTTTTCAGGGGCTTAGCCGGCGTACTTCGCCACGTACTTCTCCGCCGTCGCCAGCGACTCCGGATGCAGCGCCTCGCCCGCCGCCAACAGCCTTGGCAGCAGCTCCCGTTCGGTCGTGACGGCGCGGAACTGGAGGGCGACCGTGACGTCGTGTCCGGGCCGGTGCACGATCTCGATCGGGTCGCCGGAGCGGATCTCGCCGGGCTCGACCACCCGCAGATACGCGCCGGGCGCGCCCTTCTGGGTGAAGCGCTTCACCCAGCCCTTCTCCCCGACATGCCCCTGGAAGGTGAGGCAGGGGATGCGCCCGCAGGTGACCTCCAGGACGACCTCGGAGCCGACGCGCCAGCGCTCGCCGATCCGCGCGCCGGACACGTCGAGCCCCTGCGTCGTGAGGTTCTCGCCGAACACGCCGTTCGGCAGCGTGCGGCCGAGCTCGCGCTCCCAGTCGTCGAGGTCCTCGCGCGCCACCGCGTACACGGCCTGGTGGTCCCCGCCGTGATGCCGCATGTCGCACACCGCGTCCCCGGCGAGGCCGCTCGCGCCGACCCCCTTGGGCCCGGGCGCGGTCACCCGGACGGGCCCGTCCACCGGCTGCTTGTCGATGCCGGTCACGCCCTCCGGCTGGTCCGTGTACTCGACGGCCCGCGCACGGCCCAGATTCAGCGACAGAAGCTTCATGACAACAACGCTAGGCGACGGCGGTCAAAGCGTCGACGCAATATTCGGCGCCACCCCCAAGACCCGCTTATGCTCGACACATGATCGAGGCCCGCCATCTCCGCGTTCTGCGCGCCGTCGCCACCACCGGCTCCTTCTCGGCGGCGGGGCGCGAGCTGGGCTGCACCCAGCCCGCCGTCAGCCAGCAGATGAAGGCACTGGAGTCGTCCGTCGGCACACCGCTGCTGATCCGCACGGGGCGCGAGATGCGCCTGACCCAGGCGGGTGAGGCACTGGTCCGGCACGCGGCGGGCATCCTCGCCGGGCTCACGGCCGCCGAGGAGGAGGTCGCCGCGATCGCGGGCCTGCGCGCGGGCCGGGTCCGGCTCGTCTCCTTCCCCAGCGGCAGCTCCACGCTCGTCCCCACGGCCCTCGCCGCGCTGCGCGCCGCGCACCCCGGCACCCGTGTCTCCCTGGAGGAGGCCGAACCGCCCGAGTCCGTCGAGAAGCTCCGGGCCGGCGACTGCGACATCGCGCTCGCCTTCCGGTACGAGGGGGCGGCCGGCGCCGAGGAGTGGGACGACCTGGTCGTACGGCCGCTGCTGACGGACCGGCTCGTCGGGCTCGTGCCCGAGGGGCACCGCCTCGCCCGGGCGGGGTCGGTCGCGATCGGCGAGTTCGCCGGAGAGCCGTGGATCGCCGGGTGTCCGCGCTGCCGCGGACAGCTGATCGAGGTCTGTCGCAACGCGGGCTTCGAGCCCCGTATCGACTTCGCCACCGACGACTACCCGGCCGTGGTCGGCCTCGTCGGCGCGGGTCTGGGGGTGGCCGTCCTTCCGGAGCTCGCCATCGAGTCCGTACGTCCCAAGGGGGCGCGCACGGTGACGGTGGAGCCCCCGGTGCGACGGGAGATCGTCGCGCTCACGCTGCCGGATCTGGCCCAGGTGCCGGCGGTGGCGGCAACGCTGGACCGGCTGGCCCGGGCCGCGACGCGGTAGCGGGGAAAAGGCGCTGGCGGGGAAAAGTTGGGGCACGTGTGCGCGTGCCCACCGTGCAGAAACGTTCCTTCAGTTGTTCGAAGCGTGACCGCTTCCGGTGGCCGCCGCCGAGACCAGCCGGTTGCGCGCCCGGCCCATGAGTTCTTCGCGCTCGTCCTCGGTCAGCCCGCCCCACACGCCGTACGGCTCACGCACCGCCAGCGCGTGCGCCGCGCACTCCGCGCGTACCGGGCATCTCATGCAGACCTCTTTGGCCGAGTTCTCACGAGCGCTCCGTGCCGCACCACGCTCGCCCTCCGGGTGGAAGAAGAGCGAGCTGTCGACCCCGCGGCAGGCCGCGAGGAGCTGCCAGTCCCAGAGGTCCGCGTTCGGACCGGGAAGGCGGGAGAAATCTGCCATTGCGTGTCCCCTTGTTGCCGTTCTGGGCTGCTCTGTGCCCACCGACCGTACATCTATGATCTAAGGAGATGAAAATATGACTCATTGCGAATCTAGCCGCAGACACCAGCAAAGGGGAAGAAATCGGGCTAAATGGGGCATAGGTTGTGATGAAACGTTGAGGGTCCGTTGTGCATGTCTGCACCGTGTCCGCACCCTCACGTAGAGTGCCGAAGATGACTGACTGCCCCGTAACTCTTTCGAGTGACCATCGTTGAGAGTGCGGAGGCGGTTGAAGGAACAAGCGCTCGGGCAGGCGGCAGTATCCGTCGGCGAGTGTCAACCGCACAGGTGACGATTCGTACCCAGCCTGGAGGCTCAAGGTGACGCGCATCAGCTGCGGAGGGCGGCCATGACATCCGTCCTCGTCTGCGACGACTCCCCGCTTGCCCGAGAGGCGCTCCGCCGCGCGGTCGCGACCGTGCCCGGCGTCGAGCGTGTGACGACGGCAGCCAACGGCGAGGAAGTCCTCCGCCGCTGGGGTGCCGACCGTTCGGACCTGATTCTGATGGACGTACGCATGCCCGGACTGGGCGGCGTGGAGACAGTCAGGCGGCTGCTGTCCGCCGACCCCGGTGCGCGCATCATCATGCTCACCGTCGCCGAGGACCTGGACGGCGTGGCGCTCGCCGTCGCCGCCGGTGCCCGCGGCTATCTGCACAAGGACGCCTCCCGCGCGGAGCTGCGGGCGACCGTGACGCAGGCACTCGCCGATCCCACCTGGCGGCTCGCTCCGCGCAGACTGCGCTCGGCCGAGATGGGTGCCGCGCCCACGCTCACCGCGCGTGAGATCCAGGTGCTGGAAGGCATGAGCCACGGCCGCTCCAACGCGGAGATCGGCCGTGAGCTGTTCCTCTCCGAGGACACTGTCAAGACACATGCCCGGCGGCTGTTCAAGAAGCTCGGTGCCTCGGACCGCGCGCACGCCGTGGCGCTCGGTTTCCGGTGGGGTCTGGTTCGCTAGGTGAGCCGCCTCGAGGGTATGACGGTAGTAGCCCCTGCCCGCCTCATGGCGGGTGGGGCCGGGCCCTCAGGGCGAGTCTCTTCGGTGCCCGATGCCCGTTTCCCGGCGGATGCCGCATCCTTGAGGTGTGGAGTCTCTCGGGGACGAGTCGGTCGAGCGGAAGGGGAGGGCGCAGGAGATGAGTTCCGGCGCACCTGCTCATAACGCTTCGGTGCACAACTACGGACGCGGTGCCACGGATCGGACGACGCCAAGGCACCATGGACCGATGCGCGACGACGGGACGACGGTGATCGGTGCGCTCGTCCATCGCGCGGTCGACGGCGACGAGCAGGCCACACACGACCTGCTCGCCCATGTACATCCGCTGGCTTTGCGCTACTGCCGCACCCGTCTGTCCCGACTTCCGGGCGACGCGCGGCACTTCGTGGAGGACCTGGCGCAGGAGGTCTGCGTCGCGGTGCTCCTGGCGCTGCCGCGCTACAAGGACACCGGGCGTCCCTTCGAGGCGTTCGTCTTCGCCATCGCCGCGCACAAGGTCGCCGACCTGCAGCGCGCCGCGATGCGCCACCCCGGCTCGACGGCCGTCCCCTCGGACGAGATGCCCGAGCGCCCGGACGACTCACTCGGCCCCGAGGAGCGTGCCCTCCTCAGCAGCGACGCCGAATGGGCCAAGAAACTCCTGGCCAACCTCCCCGACAACCAGCGCGAGCTGCTGCTGCTGCGCATCGCGGTGGGCCTCACGGCTGAGGAGACGGGCCAGATGTTGGGAATGTCACCAGGAGCCGTACGGGTGGCACAGCACAGGGCGCTGAGTCGCTTGCGGGCGCTGGCGGAACAGTAGGGATTTCGCCCGTCGGGGGGCGACGGTGTCGCTCGGCGGGGTGCCTGTGTTCCCCGCGCCCCTAAAAGAACCTGGGGCGCGGCCTTGCCTTTAGGGGCGCGGGGAACTGCGCGACCAGCCCCCACCGGCCCGCAGACGCATTCCCGCAGGGGCTTTTTCTTCTCCGCTCTTCTCCGCTCTTCTCCGGCCGCAACGGCATCCCGGAGCCTCCCCGGCAAGCGGCTGAACAGGGATGACACCAGCCCCGTACGAACATACGAAGCCCAACCGCACCCTCAACCGTGGAATGAGAGAGCCATGCTTCCCGTTAGCATGGACATCCGCACCGATCAAGGCCATTTGGGGAAGGTGTCATGACTGCCAACGTCGACGGAGTGCCCGCCAAATTCGCGACACTCGGGCTGACCTACGACGACGTGCTGCTGCTGCCGGGCGCATCCGAAGTGCTGCCCAACGCGGTCGACACCTCGTCCCGTATCTCCCGCAACGTCCGTGTGAACATCCCGCTGCTCTCGGCCGCGATGGACAAGGTGACCGAGTCCCGCATGGCGATCGCCATGGCCCGGCAGGGCGGCGTCGGTGTGCTGCACCGCAACCTTTCCATCGAGGACCAGGTCAACCAGGTCGACCTGGTGAAGCGCTCCGAGTCCGGCATGGTCACCGACCCGATCACCGTGCACCCGGACGCGACGCTGGCCGAGGCGGACGCGCTGTGCGCGAAGTTCCGCATCAGCGGCGTCCCGGTCACCGACGGTAACGGCAAGCTGCTGGGCATCGTCACCAACCGCGACATGGCCTTCGAGACCGACCGCTCGCGCCAGGTCCGCGAGGTCATGACGCCGATGCCGCTGGTCACCGGCAAGGTCGGCATCTCCGGCACGGACGCCATGCAGCTGCTGCGCCGCCACAAGATCGAGAAGCTTCCGCTGGTCGACGACGCGGGTGTCCTCAAGGGCCTCATCACGGTCAAGGACTTCGTGAAGGCCGAGAAGTACCCGAACGCCGCGAAGGACGCCGAGGGCCGCCTGCTGGTGGGTGCCGCCGTCGGCGCCAGCCCCGAGGCGCTGGAGCGGGCCCAGGCGCTGGCCGAGGCCGGTGTGGACTTCCTGATCGTCGACACCTCGCACGGGCACAACAGCAACGCCCTCAACTGGATGGCGAAGATCAAGTCGAGCGTGGGCGTCGACGTGATCGGCGGCAATGTCGCCACGCGTGACGGCGCCCAGGCGCTGATCGACGCCGGTGTCGACGGCGTCAAGGTCGGCGTGGGCCCCGGCTCGATCTGTACCACCCGTGTCGTCGCCGGCATCGGCGTCCCGCAGGTCACCGCCATCTACGAAGCCGGCCTCGCGGCCCGCGCCGCGGGTGTCCCGGTGATCGGTGACGGTGGTCTGCAGTACTCCGGCGACATCGGCAAGGCGCTGGCCGCCGGTGCCGACACCGTGATGCTGGGCAGCCTCCTCGCGGGCTGTGAGGAGTCGCCCGGAGAGCTGCTCTTCATCAACGGCAAGCAGTTCAAGTCGTACCGCGGCATGGGCTCGCTCGGCGCCATGCAGTCCCGCGGCCAGGGCCGGTCGTACTCGAAGGACCGCTACTTCCAGGCCGACGTGGCCTCCGACGACAAGCTGGTCCCCGAAGGCATCGAGGGCCAGGTGCCCTACCGCGGCCCGCTGGCCAACGTGCTGCACCAGCTCGTCGGCGGTCTGCGCCAGACCATGGGCTACGTGGGCGCCGCCACGATCGATGAGATGGAGTCCAAGGGCCGCTTCGTGCGGATCACCTCCGCGGGCCTCAAGGAGAGCCACCCGCACGACATCCAGATGACGGTCGAGGCGCCGAACTACAGCCGTAACGACTAGCCGTAATCGTGCTCCACGCGTGCGTGGGGCACGTCCAAGGGCGGTCCCGGAGGTTCCGGGGCCGCCCTTGTCGTAGGCGTCGGGGATACTGGGAGCGCAGAAGCGAAGAGGGAAAGGCCACACACGTGACTGAGATCGAGATCGGGCGCGGCAAGCGCGGCCGCCGGGCGTATGCCTTCGACGACATCGCCGTCGTCCCGAGCCGCCGTACGCGAGACCCGAAGGAGGTCTCGATCGCCTGGCAGATCGACGCCTACCGCTTCGAGCTGCCGTTTCTGGCCGCCCCGATGGACTCGGTCGTCTCCCCGGCCACCGCGATCCGCATCGGCGAGCTGGGCGGCCTGGGCGTCCTCAACCTCGAAGGCCTGTGGACGAGGTACGAGGACCCGCAGCCGCTGCTCGACGAGATCGCCGAGCTGGACGTGGACGCCGCGACCCGCCGCCTCCAGGAGATCTACGCGGCTCCCATCAAGGAAGAGCTGATCGGGCAGCGCATCAAGGAGGTGCGCGACTCCGGCGTCGTCACCGCCGCGGCCCTGTCCCCGCAGCGCACGGCGCAGTTCTCCAAGGCCGTCGTGGACGCGGGCGTGGACATCTTCGTCATCCGCGGTACGACGGTGTCCGCGGAGCATGTCTCGGGCGCCTCCGAGCCGCTGAACCTGAAGCAGTTCATCTACGAGCTGGACGTCCCGGTGATCGTCGGCGGCTGCGCCACGTACACCGCGGCCCTGCACCTGATGCGCACCGGCGCGGCCGGTGTCCTCGTCGGCTTCGGCGGCGGCGCCGCGCACACCACGCGCAACGTGCTGGGGATTCAGGTCCCGATGGCAACCGCCGTCGCGGACGTGGCCGCGGCCCGCCGCGACTACATGGACGAGTCCGGCGGCCGGTATGTGCACGTGATCGCCGACGGCGGCGTCGGCTGGTCCGGCGACCTCCCCAAGGCCATCGCCTGCGGTGCCGACTCCGTGATGATGGGCTCCCCGCTGGCCCGTGCCACGGACGCGCCCGGCAAGGGCCACCACTGGGGCATGGAGGCGGTCAACGAGGAGCTGCCGCGAGGCAAGAAGGTCGACCTCGGCACCGTCGGCACGATCGAGGAGGTCCTCACGGGCCCCTCGCACACCCCCGACGGCTCCATGAACTTCTTCGGTGCCCTCCGCCGCGCCATGGCCACGACCGGTTACAGCGAGCTCAAGGAGTTCCAGCGCGTCGAGGTGACGGTCGCGGACTCCCAGCACAAGCGCTAGCCCGCGGCCCGTACGCGGCGAAAGGGCCCGTCCACCGAGTGGTGGACGGGCCCTTTCGCGTGACGGGTGCCGGGTCAGCCGCCCGACACCAGCTCGGCGACGCCGACGAGTGTCAGGAACACACCGGCCAGAGCGATGGAGCCACCGAGTACGCGGTAACCGAGGGCGGTGATCCACTTGTCGGGCGGCGTGAAGTTGCCGACCGCGGTGGTGCGCAGTTCGTGATTGCGCTCCTGGTAGGCCTCCAGCGCCGCGGACGAGCCCCGGATGTCGAAGGCGACCCAGCCTCCGCTCATGACGGCCGAGAGGCCGAAGAGCAGGAGGAACAGGAAGACGGGCAACGTCAGGCCCCGGCCTTCCGGGCGCTCGAGAAGGCCACGTACGCGGCGATCGCGAAGAAGACGAAGGTCAGCGGGTCGGCCTCGGCCTTCCAGGCTTCCTGGACCACGTCGAAGTGGTCGAAGAACAGCTCGTTGAAGCCGATGCCGACCTCCTTGGAGCCGATCATGGCCTCGCCGACCAGCTGGCCGAGGTAGACCGAGCCGGCGGACAGCACCACGCTGACGATCGGCAGGATCGGGTTGCGGCCGCCGAAGCGGCCCGCGGCGAGGCCGATCAGGAAGCCGACGCCGACGGCGGCCCAGCCGATCTCGTGCTTGGTGAGGCCGATGATGGCGCCGTAGACGCCCGCCGCGACCAGGGCGGCACCGACGGCGGCGGCGAGACCGAGCCCCAGGTTGTTGCGCACCGGAGCGGCCGGGGCGACGGGGGCCATCGGGAAGCCGGGCTGGGGCGTGCCCAGCGGGGCGCCCTGCTGCGGGAAGCCGGCCTGGTCGGCACCCTGCTCCGGGGCGGGCGGCTGGCCGGGCTGGCCGGCGTACGGGTTCTGGCCCGCGTACGGGTTGTCGACCGGTGGACCGGACGGCGGCGGAGTCGACTGACTCATATGGTTCCCCCCAGGGAATGTGTGCGCACTTGCGGTGTGCGCCAGGGACGTGAGCGCACATCTGAGGGCGCCCGGGACGCGGGCGCACTTGTGTGCGAGAGCTGCCGCACATTAGCAGGCCGGAGTGACAGCCCGTGAGGAGATTTCGGGGAGGTCAGAGCCGGTGCGCCGCCCCGGTCGGGGTCGCCCCCCGGGTGTCCAGCAGCAGCTGGGCCTTCACGGACAGTCCTTGCAGGTCGTACGTGCGGTGCTGCTGGAGCAGGATCGTGAGATCGGCGTCGGCCGCGGCCTCGTAGAGGGAGTCCGCGCGCGGGACGGGGCGCCCGAGAACGCTCCAGGCAGGGACGTGCGGGTCGTGGTAGCTGACGGACGCGCCGAGTTCCATCAGGCGCAGCGCGATCTCGTGGGCGGGGGTGCCCTGCTGGTCGGCGAGGTCGGGCTTGTAGGTGACGCCGAGGAGGAGCACGCGCGCGGCGCGGGCCGATTTCCCGTGCTCGTTGAGAAGCGTGGCGGCGCGCTGGATGACGTACTGCGGCATGTGGCTGTTGACCTGCTGAGCCAGTTCGACCATCCGGAGTGAGCGGGTCGTGTGGCCGGTCAGGTCCTGGGGGATGCCGTGGCCGCCCACACCGGGGCCCGGCCGGAACGCCTGGAAGCCGAACGGCTTGGTCTCGGCGCAGCGGATGACGTCCCACAGGTCGACGCCCAGGTCGTGGCAGAGCACGGCCATCTCGTTGACGAGGGCGATGTTGACATGCCGGTAGTTGGTCTCCAGGAGCTGCACGGTTTCCGCTTCGCGTGGTCCACGCGCGCGTACCACCTTGTCGGTGAGGCGCCCGTAGAAGGCGGCGGCCGACTCGGTGCACGCGGGGGTCAGACCGCCGATGACCTTCGGAGTGTTGGCGGGACCGAAGTCGCGGTTGCCGGGGTCTACCCGACTGGGTGAGTACGCGAGGTGGAAATCACGCCCCGCGCGCAGTCTGGAGCCCTCTTCGAGGAGCGGGCGGAGGAATTCCTCCGTGGTGCCGGGGTGCACGGGTGATTCCAGGATCACCGTGGTGTGCGGGCGCAGCTGCGCGGCCAGGGTGCGGGCGGCGGCCTCCACCTGGCTGAGGTCGAGGTCGCCGTCGGCGCCCCGTGGGGTCGGTGCGCAGATGACCGCGGTGCGTACGCGGCCGAGCTCGGCCGGGTTGCCGGCGGGCCGGAAGCCCCCCGAGAGCATCCGGCGCAGTTCGGCGGGGGTGAGGGAGCCGCCTTCCGGCCCTGTTTTGTAGCCGAGCGTGGGGATGCCGGCGGCGACGGCGGCCTGGGCCAGCGGCAGGCCGAGATGACCGAGTCCGATGACGGCGAGATCTGCGGGCATGGCGTGGGCCGTCCTTCCCAGTAACCGAAGCGGGACAGGTGCGCAAGCCCTGTGGACAGGATGGGCGAGCGCAATGTCAGACTAGGAGTAAATATGACCGATTTGCGGGATTGTTCGGCCGTGATTCCTTGCGAGTCGCCGAGAGTTGTCCACAGGCTGCGGGCGGGCGGTGGCCGATGTCGGGCTAGGAGGTCAGACTTTGGGCATGGGGGATGTGAGCCGGGCGTCGCCCGACAGGTGCGGCCAGCGCGACATATAGCGGGAGGCAGCGGTGAGGACAGCGACACTGGGGCCGGCGGAGCGCGCCGAGTCATTGGCGGGAATGGCCGAGCGCGAGCTGGATGTGCTGGTCGTCGGCGCGGGCGTGGTCGGCGCGGGTACCGCACTCGACGCCGTGACACGCGGCCTGTCCACGGGCCTGGTCGAGGCGCGTGACTGGGCGTCGGGCACTTCGAGCAGGTCCAGCAAGCTGATCCACGGAGGACTGCGCTATCTGGAGATGCTCGACTTCGCGCTGGTGCGCGAGGCCCTTAAGGAACGCGGTCTGCTCCTCGAACGGCTCGCACCGCACCTGGTGAAGCCCGTCCCCTTCCTCTACCCGCTCCAGCACAAGGGCTGGGAGCGGCTGTACGCGGGCTCGGGCGTCGCCCTCTACGACGCCATGTCGATTTCGAGCGGCCACGGCCGCGGACTGCCCACACACCGTCACCTGACCCGCGGCCATGCCCTGCGCGTCGCCCCCGCGTTGAAGAAGGACGCGCTGGTCGGCGCCTTGCAGTACTACGACGCGCAGATGGACGACGCCCGTTATGTGGCGACCCTGGTGCGCACGGCGGCCGCGTACGGCGCGAAGGTCGCCAACCGCGCGCGCGTGACCGGATTCCTGCGCGAGGGCGAACGCGTTGTCGGCGCCAGGGTGCAGGATGTCGAAGGCGGCGGGGAGTACGAGATCCACGCCAAGCAGGTCGTCAACGCCACCGGCGTGTGGACCGACGACACCCAAGGGATGGTGGGGGAGCGCGGGCAGTTCCACGTACGGGCGTCCAAGGGCATCCACCTGGTCGTACCGAAGGACCGGATCAACTCCTCCACAGGTCTGATCCTGCGCACCGAGAAGTCCGTGCTGTTCGTGATCCCGTGGGGACGCCACTGGATCATCGGCACCACCGACACCGACTGGGACCTCGACAAGGCCCACCCGGCGGCGTCCAGCGCGGACATCGACTATCTGCTGGAGCATGTGAACTCGGTGCTCTCGGTGCCGCTCACCCGCGACGACGTACAGGGCGTGTACGCGGGGCTGCGGCCGCTGCTCGCCGGCGAGTCGGACGCCACCAGCAAGCTGTCGCGCGAGCACACCGTGGCCCATCCGGTGCCGGGGCTCGTGGTCGTGGCGGGCGGCAAGTACACGACGTACCGGGTGATGGCCAAGGACGCGGTGGACGAGGCGGTGCACGGCCTCGACCAGCGGGTCGCCGAGTGCGTCACCGAGGACATCCCGCTCCTGGGCGCCGAGGGATACCGGGCGCTGTGGAACGCGCGAGCGCGGATCGCGCAGCGCACCGGGATCCATGTGGTGCGCGTGGAGCACCTGTTGAACCGGTACGGGGCGCTCGCCGAGGAGCTCTTCGACCTCATCACCGAGAACCCGTCCCTGGGCGAGCCCCTGCCGGCCGCCGACGACTACCTCAAGGCCGAGATCGTCTACGCCGCCTCGCACGAGGGCGCCCGCCACCTGGACGACGTGCTGACCCGGCGCACCCGCATCTCGATCGAGACCTTCGACCGGGGCACGCGCAGCGCCCGCGACGCCGCCGAGCTGATGGCACCGGTCCTCGGCTGGGACAAGGACCAGATCGAGCGCGAGGTGGAGCACTACGAGAAGCGGGTCGAGGCCGAGCGGGAGTCCCAGCGCCAGCCGGACGACCTGACGGCGGACGCGGCGCGGCTGGGAGCGCCGGACATCGTGCCGCTGTAGATCCGTGGGGTGCGGTGCCACGGGCCGGATGGCGTGCGCCGACGAGGTGCGCCGACGGGTTCTGTCGGCGGGCCCTGTCGGCGAAGGCGCCGACAGGGTGCGTCGGCACACCTCGCCGGGTCGCCCGGCGGGATGTCACCCGATCGAGTGTCGCGTTCCGGGATCTTCGTTCGGAACCCGCACGTTCTACGAGGTGCGGGGGCAGAACTCGGCGGCGAGCAGCGCGGGTTCGAGGTCGGGGTCTGCCATCGCATCCGTGTTCACCCGGAAGGTGAGGACACGACGACCGTCGACGGTGGCCGCGGTGCGCACGTAGCTGCCGGAGATCCGGCCATTGTGCCCCCACACCGTGGTCCCGCACGGGAGCTTCACGGGGAACAGCGCCATGCCGTACTCGCCCTGTGCGGTACGGGTGTTGAGCATCTCGCGCAGCCAGTGCGAGGGCAGCAGGTCGCCGCCCAGCAGGGCGGAGTAGAAGCGGTTGAGGTCGGCGAGCGTGCTGACCAGCTCACCCGCCGCGCCGGCCACGCGCGGGTCGAGTTCCGTGACGTCCGACCCGTCGGCGGTGTACGAGCGACCGTGCGGCGAGGGCAGCGAGGTGCGGGCACCCGGGAAGGAGGTGCCGGTCAGACGGAGAGGAGTGATGATCCGGCGCTCGGCCTCGGTGGCGTACGAGTGGCCGGTGACCTGCTCGACGACCATGCCGAGCACTACGTAGTTGGTGTTGGAGTAGGCGAAGCGGCCGCGGTCGGCCGGGGGGTGGGTGAGCGCGATGCGTATGGCCTGAAGCGGGGTGACGGGGACCAGGCCCTTGGTGTCCGCGGTGAAGTCGTACAGGCCGCTGGTGTGGGTGAGCAGGGCGCGCAACGTCAGCCGGCGGCCGTCGTTGCCCGCGCCGCGCACCAGGCCGGGGAGGTGATCGTCCACGGAGTCGGACAGGGACAGCCGGTGCTCGGCGGCGAGTTGCAGGACCACCGTCGCGATGAACGTCTTGGTGATGCTGCCCGCGCGGAAGTGGTCGGAGCGCGCCATTCCGGATCCGGCGCGGGCGAAGCGTGAGCCGGAGTCGTCACGTGCCAGCATGGCCGCGGCCGGGACCTTGCCGCGGGTGACGAGGAGGGCGAGGGCGGCGTCTGTCGCCGGGGATGTGAGGGCTGGTGAGGCCGTTGGGGTCGCGGAGACGGGGGAGGTGAGGGGGGACGGGGTCAGGACCAGAAGACCGCTCGGGGCCAGGCCGAGCAGCGCCAGGGACACAGGTATGGCCAGAAGTGTCCGAGGTGTCCTGGTCGGAGGCATCGGCGGTCCTTCCTTGTCGCGGTCCATCATGTGGGACGTAGCTGTGTGGACGCCGGGCGGTCGGGGCATGAGGGGGCCCCTGGGCGTTGAGTACTTGTCGGGTGAGGGACAATGGAGGCTCTGTCAGGGCGGGTTGCATGAGGGGACGCATGTCGGAGGCGGAGCGGGCGGGAGCATCCCGTCAGGACAAGAGCGAACGTCTCCTCGCCGGGCGATACCGGCTGGGGGATGTTCTCGGCCGCGGCGGCATGGGCACGGTGTGGCGGGCCAAGGACGAGACCCTGGGCCGTACGGTCGCCGTGAAGGAGCTGCGGTTCCCGTCGAGCATCGACGAGGACGAGAAGCGGCGGCTGATCACGCGCACGCTGCGCGAGGCCAAGGCGATCGCGCGGGTCCGCAACAACGGCGCGGTGACGGTCTTCGACGTGGTCGACGAGGACAACCGGCCGTGGATCGTGATGGAGCTCGTCGAGGGCAAGTCGCTCGCCGAGGTCATCCGCGAGGACGGCCTGCTCACGCCGAGGCGCGCCGCCGAGGTCGGCCTGGCGATACTCGACGTGCTGCGTTCGGCGCACCGTGAGGGCATCCTGCACCGGGACGTGAAGCCGTCCAACGTGCTGATGTCCGACGACGGCCGCGTGGTGCTGACCGACTTCGGTATCGCGCAGGTCGAGGGCGACCCGTCCATCACCTCGACCGGCATGCTCGTCGGCGCGCCCTCGTACATCTCGCCGGAGCGGGCGCGCGGGCACAAGCCCGGTCCCGCGGCCGACCTGTGGTCGCTGGGCGGGCTGCTGTACGCGTCGGTGGAGGGCGTGCCTCCGTACGACAAGGGTTCCGCGATCGCGACGCTCACCGCGGTGATGACTGAGCCGGTGGAGCAGCCGAAGAACGCGGGGCCGCTGGAGAACGTGATTTACGGGCTGCTCGCCAAGGACCCCGAGCAGCGGCTCGACGACGCGGGCGCCCGGGCGATGCTCAACAAGGTGCTGCACGCGCCCGAGCCCCGGGAGACGGTGCCGGAGCCGGCGGACGCGACCAAGGTCGTGGCGTTGCCGCCGGTGCCCGACGAGGGCCCGGGCAAGGGGAGTTCGGGCGGCTCCGGGGCCAAGCGGGGCGAGGAGGCGGCGGATCGTTTTCGCGGGGCGCTGCGTTCCGTGCGGAAGGCGGCATCGGCGGCCGGGGCTGCCACGGCGGCGGCCACCGCGGCGGCGACGGCACGCGCGAAGGCTGTCGGCACGGAGGGTTCCGGGTCGGCGGCGGGCGACGGGGCGGCTTCCACGGGTGCGGGTGCGGGTGCCGGTGCCGGTGTGTCCACGACTGCGTCGCCTTCGGCGCCGGTGCCTCCCACGCCGTCCGCGCCGCCTGTGTCGCCCGGGTTGCGGAAGGCTTCGGGTGCTGGTGCGGCTGCCGCCGGGACGGGTGCCGGTGCGGGTGGCGGTGCGAGTGCGGCTTCCTCCGGGAAGGCGGGGGTTCGTGACAGTACGTCGGTGAACTCCAGTTCGGCGGGGGCTGCTGGTGCCGCGGGTTCCGTGGATGCTGGTGGGTCGGCCGGGCGAGCCTCGGGATCCGGGTGGCCGGTGGCTCCGGAGCGGCCGCCGCGGCCGGTGCCCCGGGCGCCGTTGACGGATGTGGTGCCGAAGCGGACGTTGGTGATCATCGCGCTGGTCGTGGTGCTGGCCGTGCTCGGGACCGTGCTGGCGCTCACGCTCGGTGGCGGGGACGACGACGGGTCGAAGGGCAGCAAGAGCGGCGACACCAAGGCGGCCGCCTCCAGTGGAGCGACCGCGGGAAGCGGCGGCAAGGACAGCGGCGGCAGCGGCGGCGACCACACGGACAGCGGTGCCAAGACGGGCTCCACCGCGGGTTCCGACCCGGAGGAGACCGCGAACGCCACCTCGGGCGCGAGCGCCAGTGCGAGCGCGTCGAGCGGGACGGACAGCGGCGGCAAGGAGTCGGGCTCGTCGGGCTCCACCGCGGTGACGACGTACAAGGGCGGGCAGGGTTTCTCGATCGGGCTGCCGAAGGGGTGGAAGTACGAGTCCACGGGCAGCGCGGGAGCCCGGTTCACCGGCCCCGACGAGCAGAAGCTTCTGGTCGGCTGGACGACGACGCCCAAGGATGACCCCGTCGCGGACTGGAAGAACCAGGAGAGGTACATGACGCGCTCGCAGTACAAGCGGGTGCGCATAGAGAAGGTGGAATACCGCGACTGGAACACGGCCGACTGGGAGTTCACCTACACGGACGGCGGCACGAAGTACCGGTCGATCGACCGCGGGTTCGTCGTCAACTCCCATCAGGGATACGCGCTGATGTACACGGCGAAAGCGGCCAAGTGGGACAGCGAGCTGCGCAAGGACACATGGAAGACATTCACCACGACGTTCCAGCCGAAGTCGTGACGTACCGCTCGCCGATGTGACGTTCCGCCACGCATGGGGGCCGTGAGATCTCGCAATCCGCACTTTGCGGGTTGCCTCCGGCACGTATCGTGAGTGGTTGCGGACCGTACGAAGCCGTAACGGGACGCAAGGCGAACGGAATTGACCAACCGGTCGGCCGGGGGAGGCATCGTGGACGACTATGCGGGACGGGTACTCGCCGACCGCTACCGCCTGCCGCTACCGCCCTCCGACGAGTATGAACTCGCCGAGACCCGGGCCTTCGACACCTACAGCGGGCAGGAAGTCCTGGTACGGCAGGTGCCGTTGCCGGAGGTCGTCGAGGCCGAGGTGCTCGACGCGGACGGGCTGCCCGAGGGATTCGTGCCACGGGACGGCGGGGTACGGCGGGCGTCCGCGCGGACCACACGACGGCCCACCGAACCGGCCGTGCGGCGGGCGATCGAGGCCGCTCAGGCCGCCGCGCAGATCCCCGACCACCCCCGGCTCGACCAGGTCTTCGACGTGTTCGCCGAGGGCGGGTCGCTGTGGATAGTGAGCGAGTTGGTGCCCGCGAGGCCGCTGGCCGCGCTGCTCGCCGAGAAGCCGCTGAGCCCCTATCGGGCCGCCGAGGTCGCCTCCGACGTCCTCACCGCGCTGCGAGTGCTGCACGCACACGGCTGGGTGCACCGGAACATCACCGCGCGCACCGTGCTCGTCTGCGACGACGGCCGCGTCATGCTGACCGGCCTGGCGGCGGGGGCCGCGGAAGAGGCGCTGTGCGGGTACGACCCGGTGCCGGTCCGGGAGGACGTGGAGGCTGAGCCCGGTTCCGGGGCCGGTCCCGGTTCCGGTGGACACACCGGGCGGGCGGGGAACGGCGGTTCGCCCGGCGTGGGCGGTGCCCAGCGCGGTGCCGGCGCCGGCACCGGTGGGGCTGTGCCTGGTGCGCTCGGCGGATCCAGCGGTGCCGGTGTACGTGGTCCGGGTGGGGTCGGGTTCGGTGGCGGAGGTTCGCCCGGCGGCGACCCCGAAGCCGCGCGGCGGGCCGCGATCGAGGCTCGGGCGGAGCAGGGGACGCCCGTAGCGGGTACGCCCGCGGGGGGTGCGCCCGGTGCGGGCCGGCGTGCGCTCGAAGCGGGCGGGGCAGGGGGCGCGGGGGGTGCCGAGGCCGACATTCGCGCGGCGCGCGCCGGAGCCATCGCCGCGTACCGCGCCGGGGCGCGTGCCGCCGCCCGCGTGCAGGAAGAACAACGGGGCAACCAGGTGGCGCTGCCCGCGCCCCGGCCCTCGACACCGTCCGAACAGGCCGGGACGGCCGGACAGTCCGCCGCCTCGGCACCCCCCGGCCAGATAGCCGACCCGTACGGAGTGGGGGGCGGTACCACCTGGCATGGCGCCCAGCCGCGTACCGGCACCGCCGGCGGTGGCAACGGCCAGGGGCGCGCGGCGCTTCCCGGAGGCGCGAACGGCGCGGCGGCCGCGGGGTACGGCACTCCCGCGCTCGCGCCCGGGCAGCAGTCCTCCCCCGCCGGGCGTGGTGGCGGACCTGGCTCCCAGGCTCCCGCCCGCACACCCGACAACAGCCGGGAGTCCGACTACACCCGAGAGCCCGACTACACCCGAGCTTCCCACCACCCCCAAACGCCTCAAACCCACCCAGCTCCCCAGACCGCTCACAACGCCCAGGGCCAGGGCGGTCGTTGGGACGAGCTCGTCGCCAGCGCGCCGCCGAGCCGGGGGCCCAGCACCGCGCTCGCCGCGGAGCGGGCCCGGCAGGCGCGGATGGCTGTGGTGGGGCCGGTGACCGAGCGGTGGGCGCCGGAGCAGGCCGGGCCGGTGCACGAGAACTGGCAGCTGGCGGCGCCGATCGGGCCCCGGACCGATCTGTGGGCGCTGGGGGCGCTGCTCTTCCGGGCCGTGCAGGGGCACGCGCCCTATCCGGAGGAGAACACCGCCGAGCTGGTGCAGCTGGTGTGCGCGGAGCCGCCCGCGTTCGCCGAGGAGTGCGGGCCGCTGCGGCCCGTCGTGGAGTCGCTGCTGCGCCAGGACCCCACCGAGCGGCTCGACTTCGAGGAGTTGCGCGGCTGGCTGCGTTCCCTCGTACGGTCCGCGCCGGAGCCCGAGGCGGGCGCGCATGTCGTCGCCGCGCCCCCCGTCGACCCGAGCCGGCTGCCGATCGTACGGCGCCGGGGCGAGCTCGTCCGCAGGCGCCGCGCCGGGCTGCCCGCGACCAGCCCGCACGCCCGCCACAAGCGCGCCAAGCAGGACAGGCCGGCCAGGCAGGCCAAGGCGACGAGATCGGCCAAGCCCCGCCGTCTGGGCCGGAATCTGCTCCTGCTCGTCCTGCTCCTGCTGGCCGCGGCGATCACGTACGCCATGGTCTTCATGCCGAAGGCCGAGTCGAGCAGCGGCAGTGGCAGCGTTACGGACGGAGAGCGGACGGGCGCCGCCGGAGGTGTCAGCCCCGCCCCCGACACCAGCGGGGACGGCAGGGCGAGCAGTGAGCCGCGGCCGGACCAGACCTCGCCCGGCACGGACAAGAGCCCCTCAGGGTCGTCCAGTTCGACGAAGTCGCAGACCGGCGACCCCGATGTCGCCCAGGGGTTCAAGCTCCGCAAGGACGCCGAGGGCTTCAGTGTCGCGGTGGCCGACGGCTGGGACCGTACGCCGAAGAACGGCAGCGGCCAGGTCGTGTACTCCCACGGGGACTTCGAGCTCATCGTCGTACCCGGCCGGGACAGCACGTCGACGTACGGCAGCGACCCGATGACGTACCAGCGGGAGAGCGAGAAGGAACTGCAGCCGTTCCGGGACTCGACCTGGGCCACGTCCAGCGGGATGCGGCGGATCGAGGTGGGCGGACGGACCATGGCCGAGGGGCAGTTCACCTGGCAGGACTCCGCGGGACGCTCGCTCTATGTGCGCAACCTCGCGATCGTCGTCGGCGGGCGCTACCACGTGGTGCAGGTGCGCGGCCCGGAGGCCGAACGGGACGAGGTGACACGGCTGTACGAGCAGGCGTCGGCGACGTATCAGGTCACCGGCTGAACCGGCCTCAGCCCCTCACCCGGCCCATGTGGCCCTGAACGCCGAACGGTTCCCTCCCGTACCCGGAAGGGAGAACCGTCACAGTGCGGTCTCCGTACGACCGCGCCGGTTCCCTGTGCGGGGCGGCGCTCCTTAGTCTGACCCCTGTCAAGAACATTGCGGGGAAACGTGAATCAGATGCAGGGCCTGCTCCTCGCGGGCCGCTACCGGCTTGTCGACATCATCGGCAGCGGTGGCATGGGCCGGGTGTGGCGCGCTCACGACGAGGTGCTGCACCGCGCGGTCGCGGTCAAGGAGCTGACCGCGGCGCTGTACGTCGCCGAGAGCGACCTGGCCCGGCTGCTCGCGCGTACCCACGCCGAGGCGCGTGCCGCCGCCCGGATCAACCACGAGGCCGTCGTCACCGTGCACGACGTCCTGGAGCACGACAACCGGCCGTGGATCGTCATGGAGCTGGTCGAGGGCAACTCGCTGGCCGACGAGGTCAAGGAGCGGGAGCGTATTGAACCGGTCGAGGCGGCGCGGATCGGGCTGTGGGTGCTGCGCGCGCTGCGGGCCGCGCACGCCGCCGGCGTCCTGCACCGTGACGTGAAGCCCGGGAACGTACTCCTCTCCGCCGACCGGCGCGTGCTGCTCACCGACTTCGGGATCGCGCAGGTCGAGGGCGATACGACGATCACGCGCACCGGCGAGATCGTCGGCTCGGTCGACTATCTGGCGCCCGAGCGGGTACGCGGCCACGACCCCGGGCCCGCCTCCGACCTGTGGGCCCTCGGCGCCACGCTGTACACGGCGGTGGAGGGGCGGTCGCCGTTCCGGCGCACCTCGCCGCTGACCACCATGCAGGCCGTGGTCGACGAGGAGCCCGCGCCGCCGCTCCAGGCCGGCCCGCTGGAGCCCGTCATCACCGCGCTGCTGCGCAAGGATCCCGCCCAGCGCCCCAGCGCGTCGGAGGCCGAGCAGATGCTCGCCGAGGCTGCGGAGGGGCGACGGCCCAATGCCGCGCAGGCGTATGTGCCGACGGAGCACATGGAGGGCGGCGGAGGCGACGCGGCGACCAGCTCCGTACGCCCGCCCCAGGCCACCCCGGTCGTGACCCTGCACCAGCCGCTGCCCGCGCCCGCCTCCGTCCCGCCGAGAAAGCGGCGTCGGGGCCGCACGGCCGTCCTCGTGATCGTCATGGCCGCGCTCGTCGGCGGTGGCAGCGCCGCGGCCATGCGGTACGCGGACGAGTGGCGCAAGGACAACACCGCGTCGACCAGCACCGTGGGCGGAAAGAGCAGCCCGGGTGGGACGGGCGGGACGGGTGGGAAGAGCGCGACGCAGACGCCCGCCGGTGCCGTCCCCGACAACTGGCACCGGGTCCACGACGTCGAGGGCTTCAGCCTCGCTCTGCCCAAGGGCTGGGAGCGGCAGGCCAACGGCACCCAGGTCGACTACACGCCCGACGGCGGCGAGCACTTCGTCCGCATCGCCGTGGACGACTCGCCCGACTTCGACAACCCGTACATGCACCAGCTGGACCTGGAGCAGCAGTTGACGAAGCTGAGCGAGTACCACCGGGTGAGTCTCCAGGCCAACACCTTCCGGGACTGCCACGGTTCGCTCTGGGACTTCACCTGGACAGCGCTGCCGAAGCAGACGCCGTTCCCGGGGCCGCGCCGGGCCATCGAGCAGACGTATCTCGCGCGGGACGGTGTCGAGTACGCGATCTACATGTCGGCGCCGGCGGCGGACTGGGACACAGCCCGTCAGCAGTTCGACGCGATACTGCGCGGCTGGCGCCCCCAGGCCTCCTAGCAGCCCTGTCGCCCGAAGCCCCCAACTAGGCCGGTTGCCGTCCGGAGGGTCCTCGTCCGGTGCGGCATGATGGGGCCCATGGGGACCGAGGGGGAGAACGTCCGTGTGATCGCGGGCCGGTACCGGCTGGAGGCCAGGATCGGGCGGGGCGGCATGGGCGTCGTATGGCGCGCCACCGACCAACTGCTCGGCCGCCGGGTCGCGGTGAAGGAACTCGCGGTCGACGACTCGCTCTCGGAGGACGAGGCCCGGCTGCAACGGGACCGCACCTTGCGTGAGGCCCGCGCCGTCGCGCAGCTGCGGCATCCGCACATCATCGTCGTGCACGACGTGGTCGTGGACGACGAACGGCCGTACATCGTGATGGAGCTGATCGACGGCGGCTCGCTCGCCGAGCGGATCTCCGCCGACGGCCCGGTCGACGCGCGTGAGGCCGCCCGCATCGGCATCGGCCTCCTCGGCGCGCTGCGCCGCGCGCACGACGCGGGCGTCCTGCACCGGGACCTCAAGCCCGCCAACGTCCTGATCGAGGCGGGCACCGACCGCGTGGTCCTCACCGACTTCGGCATCGCCCAGGTCGCGGGCGCGACCACGCTCACCGAGAGCGGGGCTTTCGTCGGCTCGCCCGAGTACACCGCGCCCGAGCGGATGTCCGGGGTCAGGACGGGCCCCGAGTCCGACCTGTGGTCGCTCGGCGCGCTGCTGTGCACCGTGCTGAGCGGCGAATCGCCCTTCCGCCGCGACTCGTTGGGCGGCATCCTGCACGCCGTCGTCGTCGACGAGATTCGTCCACCCGCCCAGGCCGCGCCGCTGCTGCCGGTCGTACGGGGGCTGTTGGAGCGCGACCCCGAACGGCGGCTCGACGCGGCGGAGGCGGAGCGCATGCTGCGCGCCTTCCGGGACACGGGCCGTACGCCACGGCTGCTGACCCCGTACACGCCCACGCAGCGGGACGTACCGAAGCGGAAGCCCGCACCGCCGTCGTCCTCGACCTCGGCCTCGTCCTCGCCCTCCACGGTGGAGGAACGATCCGCGAAGCACTCCGCGCGCGGCATCCTCGTCGCCGCCGCGCTGGTCGCCGCGATGGCCGGGGCGGGCGTGTCGGCCGCGGCGCTGCTGATGAACGACGGTGGGGGCGGTACGCCGTCCCCGTCGAGCACGTCCTCGTCCAGGTCTACGGCTACGTCTACATCCAGGGCTACGGCGGGAGGTGCGTCGGGGTCCTCCTCGACATCCGCGAGCCCCGGACCCACCGTCACCGTGACCCGGCAGCAGAGTCCGACCTCCACCGCGCGTACGGCGCCCTCGGGTTACAGCATCGCCGACGACCCGTACGGGTTCTCGCTCGCCGTGCCCGACGACTTCACGCGGGATCCGCAAGGCGAGCGGGTCTTCTACATGTCACCGGGGCAGATCTTCCGTCTCGGCATCAAGGTGACCGATCCCGAGACGGGCGGCCCGCTCGGGGTGATGCGGCGGGCGGACGCCAAGGGTCCGTCCACGAACCCGGGTTACCGCGACGGCACGGTCACGCGGACCACGCACAACGGACAGACCGCCGCGCTCTGGGAGTTCACCTGGAACGGCTTCACCAAGGCGGAGGGCGCGCGGCACACGTACGACCTCTGCTGGGAGGAGGGCGGCCGGATGTACGACGTGTGGGTGTCGGCGCCGGTCGGGAAGGTGACGGAGGCGAAGGAGTACTTCGACGTGGCGGTGGATACCTTCGTACGCACCTAAAAACCGCATAAGCGGCGAGGTGCGTCACGGGTGTGTGACCACGAAGGAATGGGGCTGGATGACGGAGCGCCTGCCGCGATAGAGATGGACTCATGAGCAACAACGGGGGAGTCCCTTACGGGTCCGACGAGCCGACGAGTTTTGGTCTGCAACCGCCGAGTCCGGCGGTGCCGGGGCAGCAGCCGGGTGGTCCCGGACAGCCTTCCGCGGTCCCGTACCCGGGGAATCCGTACGCCGCGCCCACTCAGGTCGTACCGCAGCAGCAGGCGCGGACGGATGCCCAGGTGGACGCTCAGGAGCCGGGCGCCGGGCGGTTGATCGCCGGGCGCTACCGGCTTCTCTCCAAGCTCGGCCACGGCGGCATGGGCACGGTCTGGCGGGCCAAGGACGAGACGGTGGACCGTGAGGTCGCCGTCAAGGAGCCGCGCGTTCCGGACCATCTTCCCGAGCGCGAACGCGCCAACGCCTTCGAGCGGATGCGTCGCGAGGCGCGGGCGGCGGCGCGGCTCGACCACCCGGCGGTCGTGAACGTCCACGACGTCGCCGTCGTGGACGGACAGCCCTGGATCGTCATGGAGCTGGTGCGGGGCCGCTCGCTCGGCGACGCCCTCCAGGAGGGCACGCTCGGCGTACGCGAGGCCGCGCGTGTCGGTCTGGAGGTGCTCGGCGCGCTGGAGGCCGCGCACGCCGCCGGCATCCTGCACCGTGACGTCAAGCCCGACAACGTCCTGCTCGGCCGCCACGACCGCGTCGTCCTCACCGACTTCGGCATCGCCCAGATCGAGGGCGAGACGAACCTGACGGACACCGGCGGCTTCGTCGGCTCACCCGAATACATCGCTCCCGAGAGGGTGTTGGGTCAGCGCCCCGGACCGGCGTCCGACCTCTGGTCGCTCGGCGTGGTGCTCTACACGGCCACCGAAGGCGTCTCGCCCTTCCGCCGCAGCAACACGCCCGCCACCCTCCAGTCGGTCCTCAACTCCACGCCCGCGCCGCCCGGTTCGGCGGCCGGCGGCCCGCTCGCCGAGGCCATCAACGGTCTCCTGGACAAGGACCCCTCCCGCCGCCCCGGCGCGGGCCAGGTCCGCAGCCTCCTGGAGGACGCCGCGAAGCCGCCCGCGCCGGCGCCTACGCAGGTCGTGCGGATCGAGGGGCAGCAGACGGCAGGGCAGCTCGCGGGGCCGGGCGCCAAGGGCCTCCGTGTCGGCCGTAAGGCCCTGTTCGGGCTCGGTGCGGCGGTCGTCGCGGCGGCGGTGGCGGCGTACCTGGTGATCGCGGACCCGTTCGCGGGCCCGCTGCCGGACGGCTGGAAGAAGCACCACGTGCAGGATGTCGCCGCGACGCTGGCGGCGCCCGCGTCCTACAAGCAGTCCACACCGGACCGGTCGACGGACAAGGGCCACTGGGTCACGTACACCGACCCGAGCGGCAGCATCTGGATCGGCCTGACCCTCGCCAAGAAGGCCGAGGACACCAGCAAGACCATCAAGGATTCCTCGGCGGCCGAAATGTACGCCGACAACGACACGTTCAAGGCTGACGGCGAGTACGACCTCGGCATGCCGGGGAACCCGAAGACGGACACGAACGGGAGCACGACGTACCAGGGCAACAAGTCCGCCGAGAACACGGTGAGATACACGACCACCGACAGCCAGAACCCCCGCCCCCGCGAGCTGAAGATCTTCTACTACAAGTCCAAGGCGGGCGACATGTACAAGCTCACGATCAGCTACCCGGGCCAGGGCGACTTCACGGCACGGGGTCGTGAAGTCGCCAGGACGGCGATCGCGAACCTGGACATCGACAAGCTCTGAGGGGCTGTTCGCGGAGGTTGTCCGGGGGAGCTGTTCGTGGAGGCTCAGGCGAGCTTGGCGGCCTGGGCCTTGATGATCTCGGCGGGGATCTCGTAGTCGCCGGCGCCGTCCTCGCCGGAGAAGGCCGCCAGGCTGAAGGCGTAGTACGTGGCGATCGTGCTGCCATGGCGTACGACTTCGCAGTGCACGACGACGTCGTCACCGTCCGCGTCGCCGGTCACCGCGAACGCCAGTGACTCGTCGCCGGTCCCGGACGCCTTCTCGGCCTCGACCTTGGTGAACTTCTCGGCGTCGTCCTTCGCGCCGCCCTTCGGCGTGGCCGTGAACCCGCTCGCGCACCCCTTGATCGCGTCCGAGACCGAGGACATGGTCTTCTGGGCGCCCTCACCCTCGTACGACGAGAGCGAGACGATCGTCACCGTCTGCCCGAGGGCGCCGGTGATGTTCTTCATCGCCTCCTCGAACTCCTCGTCCGTCATGTCCTCCATGCTCTTGGTGGAGGACGCGCTGGGCGAGGCGGCCTGCTCCGAGACCATGCGGTTGACGAACGCGGCCGAGTCGCCGGGCGCGAACCCGGTGAGGACGTACGCGAGCGGCTCGCACTTCTCGTCCACGACCGTGACGTCCTCCTTGGAGGACGCGAACCCGGCGGTCTGGTCCGCCGCTCCGACCTTGTACCCGTCGACGTCACCCGTCGCGATGATCCGGCTCTTCAACTCGGAGGCGCTCAGGGCCTTCGCGGCGGCCGTCGACTTGTCGGAGCCGGCGGCCTTGTCGCTGTCGCCTGAGCCGCTGTCGGAGCAGCCGGTGGCCAGGGCGAGCGAGAGGGCCGAGGCGGCCACTGCGATGCCGGTGCGCGACAGCGCGAATCTCTTCATTTTTAAGGAGGTTCCTTCGATGCTCGTGAGGTGAGGGGACTATGAGGCTCAGGTCAAGGGAACGTCAAGTTCTTAAAATCCTGACGCCCGGCTTGACCGGATCCGTGCCACATAACCTGTGGATAAGCCATGAGCTCACGGGCGACAAACGGCCGGGCCGGTGGCGGTTGTTAAGGTCCAGCTCTCGCCGACTCGGCATAGAGGAGGGCCCTGTGGCGCGCCTGGACGATCCTGGCCGGAGTCCGTTCGAGCTCACTCGTCGTGAGGAGCCGTGGGTTGTCTTCGCCCCGGAGGGCGACGCGGTGCTGGCGCGGCAGTTGGCCGTACTGGAGCAGCAGCGGGGAGGTCTGGTCGTTCACCTGCCCGCAGAGGAACTGACCACCCCCGAGAGCCTGTTCCTGGCCTTCGCCCGCTCGCTCGAGTTCCCCGGCTACTTCGGCCACAACTGGGACGCCCTGGTCGACTGCCTGGATGACCTGCACGGCTCCTGGCACGGGAACCGTGACATCGCGGTCGTCGTCGACGACGCCGACCTCCTGCTCGATGTCGGCCACCTGCCGCTCTTCGTCTCCGTGCTCTGCCAGGCCGCCGCCCGCGCCAACTCCGCGGTGGACGCCGACGGCGACTCCCGGGACGACAGACCGGCGATCGCCCAGCACTTCGTCTTCGTGTGCCGCGATGTCCCGCCGGGGGAGTTCGCCTCCCGGATCGTGCGGCCGGATGTGGATGTCGAGTCGTCCGGCGCGTACGTGACGGTGTCAGTGACCCAGTAGGCCACCAGCAGGCCACCAGTAGGAGGGATGGCGTCGTATGACCTACGGAAGCCGCCCGGGCTACCTCCCGGGCTTCATGAACGACCCGAACGACGACGACGGCAGCCAGGTCGTGAAGCTGGACCACGCCGAGAGCCGTGAGCTGGAGGCCCTGAGCCTGAACAGGTTTCCGCCCACCGTGAGCGCAGGCCTCGACTGGGACTCGGCCGAGTACGACGAGCGGCGAAGCTGGGACGACGAGGACGACTGGGCGAAGATCGCGGCGGATCTGCTCACCCCCTACGTGTCGGAAGGCAGGCGCGTCGCCGTCTTCTGGGGAGACCTCAGGGTCCCGACGGTGACCATTCCCGCCGAGACGGCGGTACGCCACGCACGCAGACTCCTGAGCATGGAGCCCCACTTCTGGATCTACCCGCTGGGCGGCCCGGTCCTCATCGAGTGCCTGATGGACGGCCAGGTGACGGTCGCGCCGATTCCGTCCGGCTGATCAGTCGGTCACCCTGCGGGGGCGCGCAGCTCAGTAATGGCTGGTCGTCAATCCAGAGTCGGAGACGCGGGAACCCGAACGGCGGCCTGAAGGCAGTGGACGACCCGCCGATGCGTGTCCCCGACCTGGTCCGTGGCATCCACCTGGATCAGGAGCTCCTCGATCTCGGCCATGGCCCGACGGGTGAAGAGGGCGAGTATCCCTGCCTTCTGACTGGAGTTGGACAGCGGAAAGGACGGCCCGAGCGAGCGCAGCGAGTAGTCCTCCCCGTGCACCAGCCCCGCCTCGCCCAGTACGGAGACGGCGTCGTCCCGGGACATCCAGGCGGACGCGGCCACCCGGGCACCATGCTGCCGGTCGCCCCGGAGGACGACCCGGTACTTCGGATCGTGAATCTGCGCCGCCGCCCCCGTCCCGTTGACCAGCCGGACCATCCAGGCGAGCGGTTCGGTGAGCTCGGACACCGCAACGACGTATCCCACCCAGCCGATCATCGGCCGTACGGCAGAGGCGTATTGGGCCCGCGCGAAGATGAGCCCGGCGGTGACGGTGGTGGCGGTGGTGGCGGACTGGACATCGAGCAGTTCGAGCTTCCAGGGCCAGGAGTCCCGAGCCGAAGCCGGTACGTTGACCCGCACGACGCTCCACACGAGCACCAACGCGGCCAGGCCAAGAAGGGTGACCGGAACTTTGAAGAGAGCCGTGTTCCGAAGCACCCGCCGCTGCGGCTCATTGTCCATGCCTCTCCTGCCCCCTGGGGAGAACACTGACGCGAGCGTCGATGGTAGGGGGCGGGAGGTGGGTGCGACAGGGGGCGGTCGGTGCGGGTGCTTTTCGATCGGTAGCGGGGTCTGCTTCTGTGCCGCGGTTGAGCGAGTAGTTCAGGAACGTGGGGTCAGGCTTTGAGTGAAGCGGCGGATGTCGGATTTATGCGCGTGGTATTCCCCCTTGAGCAGGACGAAGAAGGATATCCGCCTTTCGCGGAAGAGGTCCTCCATGCTCGCATCCTGTCGGATTCGGTGTGCGAGCTCGTCAGTATTCCGTTCTTTGTCCAGGGGGTGAGTAAAGGGGACCTGGTCTCCTACTCCGTGGGAGGCGCCGGTGAGTTCGAGTTCGATGAACTCCTCTCTGTCCGGGGCCATTCGACATTGCGCATCATCTTCTTCGACCGGTCGCGAATCGAAGATTTGGTGGCTCAACTTCAGGAGGTGGGATGCTCGACGGAGTCGGGGAGGGTGCAGGATCTGATGTCCGTCGACATCCCGCCCGGTGTTGAATACCGTTCGGTGATGACCCTCATTGAGGCGGGACTGAGTAGCGAACTCTGGGACTATGAAGAGTCCTGTATCGCTCAAGGCCATCGCATGTGACGTCAGGAACCGGTCGCGGACCACCGTCCCCTTCGGGAAGCCCCTCCACGTACCCGCACCCTTCGACTTCGAGCTCGACACCTCCGGTTTCGCCGCCCGCCCGGACGGTGAGGCTCAGGTGGATGCCCAGGTGGATGTCCCGGAGGATGCCCAGGTGGATGTCCAGGAGTGATCAACCCGTGATCGTCGGGCGAACAACGCCCTGATCAGCGCATTCGTTGCCAGCGATCACTGGCGCCGTGTGTGCGGTCGGTGAAAGCCGATTACCGACGGGTACCCAAAGCCGCCGGTCGGGCATACCCTGCGGCTCATGACGGACTCGCAGGCCGCGGAGCAGGCCAAGGAAGACGCTGGTACGGACGCCCCCGGCACGGACGCCACGGACGCCACGGATGTCATGGACGGCACGGACGCCACCACCGGCGCTGCCGCCAAGGTCGGCACCAACCCGCTGGCCCCCGCCCCCGCCGGCGCCCGAACCGCCGTCGACGTGGTCACCCCCGAGCTGGTCGCGCAGCTCACCAAGGGTGTGGCCGGTTCCGGGCGGACCGCCAACCACACGCCGTTCACCGGTGAGAAGCTGGCCGATCTGCCCGAGTCCACCCCCGAGGACGTGGCCAAGGCCTTCGAGCGGGCCCGCGCCGCCCAGGTCGCCTGGGGCGCCACCCCGGTGCGGCAGCGTGCCGCCGTGCTCCTCCGCTTCCACGACCTCGTGCTCGCCCGCCAGGCCGAGGTCCTCGACCTCATCCAGCTGGAGACCGGCAAGGCCCGGCTGCACGCGCACGAGGAAGTGCAGGCCGTGGTCGTCGCCGCGCGGCACTACGGGCGCAAGGCACCCTCGTACCTCCGTCCCAAGCGGCACACCGGCGCCGTCCCGACCCTCACCAAGGTCACCGAGCTGCGCCACCCGCGCGGGGTCGTCGGCCAGATCGCGCCCTGGAACTACCCCCTCGAACTGTCCGTCGGCGACGCGCTGCCCGCCTTCGTCGCCGGCAACGCCGTCGTCATGAAGCCCGACACCGAGACCTGCCTCACCGCCCTCTGGGCGCGCGACCTGCTCGTCGAGGCCGGGCTGCCTGCCGAGGTGTTCCAAGTCGTCATAGGGGACGGGCCTGTTGTCGGCCCCGAGGTCGTCAAGCACGCCGACTACGTCTCCTTCACCGGCTCCACCCGCACCGGGCGCGAGGTCGCGCAGGGCGCCGCCGCCCGTCTCGTCGGCGTCTCCCTCGAACTCGGCGGCAAGAACGCCATGGTGGTCCTTGAGGACGCCGACATCGACAAGGCCGCCGCGGGCGCCGTCCGCGCGTGCTTCTCCTCCGCCGGTCAACTCTGCATCTCCATCGAGCGGTTGTACGTCCACGAGTCGATCGCCGACGCGTTCGCGGAGCGGTTCGCCGCCCGCACCAAGGCCATGCGGCTCGGCACGTCGCTCGCGTACGGCGCCGACATGGGCTCGCTCGTCGGGGAGCGGCAGCTGGAGACCGTGACGCGGCATGTGGAGGAGGCCGTGGCGAAGGGGGCCAAGGTGGTCGCGGGCGGTGTGGCCCGCCCGGACATCGGGCCGTACTTCTTCGAGCCCACCATCCTCGACGGCGTCGAAGCCCCCATGGCCGTCTGCGCCGAGGAGACCTTCGGGCCCGTCGTCTCCCTCTACCGCTTCAAGACCGAGGACGAGGTCGTCGAACTCGCCAACTCCACGCCGTACGGCCTCAATTCGTCCGTCTGGACGAAGGACGGGCGGAGGGGACGCGCGGTCGCCGCCCGGCTGCGCACCGGGACGGTGAACGTCAACGAGGGGTACGCGCCCGCGTACGGCAGCGTCCAGTCGCCCATGGGCGGCATGAAGGACTCCGG
Organism: Streptomyces sp. NBC_00775; assembly: GCF_036347135.1. Lineage (NCBI taxonomy): Bacteria > Bacillati > Actinomycetota > Actinomycetes > Kitasatosporales > Streptomycetaceae > Streptomyces > Streptomyces sp. NBC_00775. The sequence continues at coordinate 4,154,109 of NZ_CP108938.1, read as the reverse complement.
CCTCGGCCGCCGGCACGGCTCCGAGGGCATCCTCAAGTACACCGAGGCGCAGACCGTCGCCCAGCAGCGGCTGCTGCCGATGGCGCCGTCGCTCGGCATGGACGACGAGAAGTACGCCGCGTTCATGAGCCGGAGCCTCAAGGTCATGAAGGTATTTCGTCTGCGCTGAGCCCCCTCGGGGAGGCCGCGAACCGTTCTCAATGAGGAGAGCAGCACGTGTCACAGGAGAACTCTGTCCAGGAACAGCTGGACGAAGGGCCGCACGAAGCGGCGTCCGAATCCGTGTACGACTATGACGTCATCGTCGTCGGCTCCGGCTTCGGCGGTTCCGTCACCGCCCTGCGGCTGACGGAGAAGGGCTACCGCGTCGGCGTCCTCGAAGCGGGCCGCCGCTTCACCCGTGACGCGCTGCCCAAGAACTCCTGGGACATCAAGAACTACCTCTGGGCCCCGAAGCTCGGCATGTACGGCATCCAGCGCATCCATCTGCTGGGCAATGTGATGGTGCTGGCGGGCGCCGGCGTCGGCGGCGGTTCCCTGAACTACGCCAACACCCTCTACGTACCGCCGAAGCCCTTCTTCGACGACCCGCAGTGGAAGGACATCACCGACTGGGAAGGGGAGTTGAAGCCGTACTACGACCAGGCCCGGCGCATGCTGGGCGTGCGGCTCAACCCGACCATGACGCCGTCGGACGTCCATCTCAAAGCGGCGGCCGAGCGGATGGGTGTCGGCGACACCTTCCACATGGCGCCGGTGGGCGTCTTCTTCGGGGACGGGGAGGACGCCGACGGGAGCGCGAAGGCCAAGGCCGGCGAGGAGGTCGCCGACCCGTACTTCGGTGGCGCCGGACCCGCCCGCAAGGCCTGCACCGAGTGCGGCGAGTGCATGACCGGCTGCCGCCACGGCGCGAAGAACACCCTCAACGAGAACTATCTTCACCTCGCCGAGAAGGCGGGCGCCGTCGTCCATCCCATGACGACCGTCGTGTCCGTCACCGACGACTCGCAGGGCGGGTACGCCGTCCAGACCCTCCCCACGGACGAGAAGCGCAAGGGCGCCGGGCGGACCTTCAAGGCGCGGAGGGTCGTCATCGCCGCCGGTACGTACGGCACCCAGACGCTGTTGCACCGCATGAAGGCGGGCGGTCAACTGCCGTACATCTCACCGAAGTTGGGCGAGCTGACCCGTACCAACTCCGAGGCGCTGGTGGGCGCGCAGACCGACAACCGCCGGTACCGCAAGGTCACCGGTGAGCCCAAGGTCGACTTCACGCGCGGGGTCGCGATCACGTCCTCGATCCACCCCGACGAGAACACCCACATCGAGCCGGTCCGCTACGGCAAGGGATCCAACTCGATGGGCGGCCTGTCCATCCTCCAAGTCCCCTACGCGGAGGGCTCGTCGAGGGTGGTGGGCTGGCTGGCCAACGCCGCGAGGCATCCGCTGCTGGTGCTCCGCTCGCTCTCCAACCGCAAGTGGTCCGAGCGGACCATCATCGGATTGGTGATGCAGTCCCTCGACAACTCGCTGACGACCCATCTGAAGCCGAAGGGTGCGGGGAAGGGGCTGCTGACGGCACGTCAGGGCCACGGTTCCCCCAACCCCAAGCAGATCAGGGCCGCTTCGGATGCCGCCTCCACGATCGCCGCCGAGATCAACGGCTTCGCGGGGAGCAACGTCGGTGAGCTGATGGGTACGCCGCTCACCGCGCACTTCCTGGGCGGCTGCCCGATCGGCGCCAGTGCCGAGGACGGGGTCATCGACCCGTACCACCGGCTGTACGGCCACCCGGGCATCTCCGTCGTCGACGGCGCCGCGGTCTCCGCCAACCTCGGCGTCAACCCGTCGCTCACGATCACCGCCCAGGCCGAGCGCGCGATGTCGTACTGGCCCAACAAGGGCGAGGCCGACCCGCGCCCGGCGCCGGGCGCGGCGTACGAGCGCCTCGCCCCGGTCGAGCCACAGCATCCCGCCGTCCCCGCGGACGCCTTCGGCGCACTGAAGCTGCCGTTCCTGGGGATGCCGCCGGTGCCGCCGAAGTCGTAACGCCGCGGCACCTCTAAATCCCCGTACTGATCCCCGTACAGATCTCTGTACTGATCCCTGTACTGATCCCCGTACGGACAAAGAAAGAAGGACCTGCGCCCCCCTCCGAGCGCAGGTCCTTCTTCTCTTACGAGGCGTGATGCCTGAGTGGACTGTGTCCGGCCGCCTTACGCGGTCGCGTCACCCGACTTGCGGCGACGAACGACGAACACCGCACCGGCACCGGCGACGACGGCGAGACCGCCGGTGAGGCCGATCAGCGGGAGGACGGAGCTGGAGCCGGTCTCGGCGAGGCTGCCGTCGACCTCCGGCGTGTTGCCCTTGTCGGCGGGCTTGTCCGAGACCGGGGCCTTGCCGCCTTCCTGCGGCTTGGTGCCGTCGGTGTCCGTGCCGGCGGCGACGATCTGGAACTTGTACGCGACCTCGCCGTAGCCCGTGCACTCCGCGTCGGCGTCGCCGTAGATGCTGGCGCCGAGGGAGAAGCCGGCGCCGACCGGGGCGCTGGACTTCACGTTGATACGGAGCGGGATGTCGACCTCGTAGTCGGGCTTGAGCTCGTCGGTGTAGCCGACGAAGCCGACCGCGTAACCCTCGGAGTCGACGTCCTCCCAGACCTTGTCGTCCGGGTTGTAGGCCTGGAGCTGGACCTTCTTGCTCTGGAAGAGGTCCTCACCCGCCTGGTCGGAGGACGCACCGGCGAAGAAGCCGAGGTCGCTCAGGTTGGAGTCGGAGTTGTTGAGCACGTTCAGGGAGAACTTGTGCCAGCCGCTGCCCGCCGCGATCTTGCCGGGCAGACCCGTGATGGACACGTCGACCTTGGAGTCCTCGCACTCGGACGGCTCCGGGTCCGGCGACTCGGATTCCTCGGGCGCGGAGGTGCTCGGCGCCGGGGTGGAGGCGGAGGCGGACGCGCTCGCGCTGGCGGAGTCGCTCGGGGCCGGAGCGGTCTCGCTCGCGGACTCGGACACGGACGCGGAGGCGGTCGCCTCGGGGGTGGTCTCGGCCGCGGTCGGCGACGCCGACTCGCTCGGAGACTCGGACTCGGGCGCGGACGCACTCGCGACCGGAGTGGCCGTCTCGTCCGCGAACGCGGCCGGCGCCGACAGCAGCGCCAGTGGGGCTATGGCAGCCGTCGCGGCCGCGACGGCCATGGCACGGCGAAGCTTCATGAAGACCTCGGAAGTCCAGGTGCACCGCGGCATCGCGGCACTCGAGTGTGGTGTGAGGCCTCCGCGTGTGGGGCGCGGGTGTGGCCGGTGGTTCAGCAGGTGTGACCCGTGATGGCTTCAAATGGTTGTCCGTCCTCTCACAGAATTTTTATGTGGGCTGAGTCACACCCAAGTGCTGCTTGTGCAAGGGCTTTCGATCCACTTAGAAATGTCACTCGTGTCTGACAAGCAGCCCGACCAGCCCGAGGGCCACGGGGAACCCGAGCAGCCGACTGTTCCTGACGACGTCTGGGAGCGCTTCGCGCGCGACACCGAACGCGACATCCGCACGTCGGCGCCGAAGGAGCCGTCCGCGCGGGCGCGCATGGTGACCGAGCGGCTGCGGCAGGAGGAAGCGCGAGGCGCTCAGCCGGAGGGCTGGCGGGCGGCCCCCGCATGGCGTGAAATGAACGGTCGCGCGGCTCGGCGCCGCCGCCTGTGGGCGATCATCGGCGTACCGCTCGCGGCAGCAGTCGCGGTGGTGGCGATGAAGCCGTCGCTGCTGCCCGGCGATCCCTTCGGCACCTCGTCCGACAGGCCCACGGCCGCCGCCCCGCTGCCCGACGAAACCGTGCCCCCGACCGCGGCGCCCTCCTCCATGGCGCCCGACACGCCCACCCTGGACAGGCCGTTCGCCGGATCGCCCGCCGAACGCTGGGCCGACGGCGCGGCCGGCATCGTCATACCCGAAGCCACGCCGGTCGGTTCACTCACGCGGGCCCAGGTGGCCACTGCCCTGCGACAGACGAAGACCCTTCTCGTCGACGCGAACCTCAACCCCGCGACCCTGCGCGGCGAACGCCCCGAGGCCGCACTCGGCACGTTCGACCCGAAGCAGCCCAAGATGCTCGACGACCTGCGGAGCTGGCTGCGCGAGCCGGGCAAGGGGCACGATCCGCTGTCGATGTTCAGCCGGTTCGATCCCGAGGAGACGCGGCTGGTCGGCGATGTGGTCAAGACCCGCGGCCGTATGACGTTCAAGGCGGGCGAGCACGCTTCCGTCGCCATCCACGTCGACTACACCTTCGTCTATCCGGTGGCCCCCGCCGACCAGGGCTCGGACCAGGGCTCGGACCAGAGCGCGGACGACGGTTCGACCGAGGTGACCCGCACCATCGTGCGTCGCGTCCTCGACCTGGAGGTCTCCGACCCGACCAAGTACCGGGCCACTCCCGGCAAGTTGGCGGTCGTCCGATACGACGAGAGTCTCGCCAACTCGGCCTGCGGCGTCCACGACGGTTTCCTGCACCCGCATTTCCCCTCGGCCGCCCCCACCGGAGCGGCCCCGACCGGTTCGACCACCGACCCGTACGACCGGAGCCGCGACCTCGGGCATTCCGGGAACTCCGGGACCGACTCCTGCGGCACGGTGTCCCGAACCTGAACCGTGCGGCGAAGAGCGAGACCGGGCGAGGGCATGACGAAGGGCCCCGCAGGACGGATCTGCGGGGCCCTTCTTTCGTCAGCACCGACGTCAGGGCAGCGTCGGTGCCTGGAGGCGGCGCCGGGGGGTTGCGCCGCTGGTTCGGGTGGCCTCCGGTCGTGCGCCCCGGCGCACGGGGGCGCGCACGTGGTGTCGACCATTGGCGGTTGGCAGTGAACTTGGGCTGTTCTCGCATCGTGCTGGATGGACGACGGCCTCCGCAACCGTCGCGACCACCTCTGAACAGCTTCCGCCGGTCGGCCCCGGGCGTCCCCGGAGCCGGCCGTTCTCTTGAGTGACCGGGCTGCTGTCCCCTGCCGTCCGGTCACAACCCTGGAGCGAGGTCCCACGACGCACAGCACGATCCGTACGTCTCATCGTTCCAGCGGAGCCAGCCACGCGTGGTTCTTTCGGGCCCGCCCCTGGCTGACACGGACACCGGGACCAACGAAGCCCGCGGGGGCCCGGTCACGCGCCGTATGGGTGAGACGGGATGCGTACGTGCGTACGTTGCGTAGGCCGAGGACGGGCTTCTGTACGGGTTCAGATGCGGCCGCGGCACAGCTCCAGCAGCGTCATCGCCAGTGCGGTGCCCGGCTTGCCCAGCGCGTCGCTGAAGTGGCCGAGGACCTCCATCTCGCGGGAGAGGTTCACGCGGCGGCCGCCGGACTCGATCCGGGCCTTCTGGATCACCGCCGAGACGGCCATCCGTTCCTGTACGAGGCCGATGATGCGGTCGTCGAGGGCGTCGATGCGTTCGCGGGCGCCGGTGATCACGTCGGCGGCCTCGTCGGTGCGGGCGCCGGTCTTGTCGAGTACGTCGGCCATGGTGGGGCTCCTCTGGTTTCTCGGAAGGGGTGCCCCGGAGCGGCAGGGCCCGGAAACGGCAGACGCCCCGGGCCTTGTCGGCCCGGGGCGCCTGGGAAGTCGCTTGTCAGTTGCTCAAGCAGCACGACCATGGCAGCCGGTGGGCCGGTTGCCATAGGTAAAGAGGAAGGTCGTGTGCGTGAGCATGGGGGCAGTATGCCCGGGTGGGCGTGCCGGGACCAGGTTGGTTCGGATGGTGAGACTCGGGCGGCCGGCCATGCGTTTCTTCGCCCCAGCCGTCCCTACCCGTCCCATCGGTTGTGTGTCGGGTGCGGGTGGGTGGGGGCTGGTCGCGCAGTTCCCCGCGCCCCTGACGGCTCGGGGCTGCGCCCCTTCGCCCCCGGCCCACCCCCGGCCCGCCCCCGGTCTTTTGTCTTTTAGGGGCGCGGGGAACTGCGCGCCCAGCCCCCACCGTCCCGCAGACGACATACAACCCAGGGGGTCTGGGGGCGCAGCCCCCAGGTACGGGATGGGACGGGTAGGGGCGGCGGGGGCGAAAAAGCTCGGCGTAGGCAGGTCCGTGCCGACCCCCGGTAGAATCGGCAACACAGACCCCTCGCTCACCGCCGGAAGGCAACCCGTGTCATCAGCGACCCCCGCTGCCGCCACCCCCGACACCGTCCTGGTCGTCGACTTCGGTGCGCAGTACGCCCAGCTCATCGCCCGCCGAGTCCGCGAGGCCCGGGTGTACAGCGAGATCGTGCCGAGCACCACGCCGGTCGCGGAGATGCTCGCCAAGAACCCGGCGGCGATCATCCTCTCCGGCGGCCCCTCGTCGGTGTACGCGGAGGGCGCTCCCCGCCTCGACCGCGAGCTCTTCGAGTCCGGCGTCCCCGTCTTCGGCATGTGCTACGGCTTCCAGCTGATGGCGACGACCCTCGGCGGCACCGTCGACAACACGGGCGCCCGCGAGTACGGCCGTACGCCGCTGCATGTCTCCAAGTCGTCCTCCACCCTCTTCGAGGGCACCCCGGACGAGCAGCCGGTGTGGATGTCGCACGGCGATGCCTGCTCCGCCGCCCCCGAGGGCTTCACCGTCACGGCCTCCACGGACGTCGTCCCGGTCGCGGCCTTCGAGAACGACGAGAAGAAGCTGTACGGGGTCCAGTACCACCCCGAGGTCATGCACTCCACGCACGGCCAGCAGGTGCTGGAGCACTTCCTGTACCGGGGTGCGGGCCTCAAGCCCAACTGGACCACCGGCAACGTCATCGACGAGCAGGTCGCCCTCATCCGCGAGCAGGTCGGCACCAAGCGCGCCATCTGCGGCCTCTCCGGCGGTGTGGACTCCGCCGTCGCCGCCGCCCTCGTCGCCAAGGCCATCGGCTCCCAGCTCACCTGCGTGTACGTCGACCACGGTCTGATGCGCAAGGGCGAGAGCGAGCAGGTCGAGAAGGACTTCGTGGCCGCGACCGGCGTACAGCTGAAGGTCGTGGACGCGGAGGAGCGCTTCCTCGCCGCGCTGGCCGGGGTCTCCGACCCCGAGGAGAAGCGGAAGATCATCGGCCGCGAGTTCATCCGGGTCTTCGAGCAGGCGCAGGCGGAGATCATCGCCGAGGCCGCGGAGGGCGAGGACGTCGCCTTCCTCGTCCAGGGCACCCTCTACCCGGACGTGGTCGAGTCCGGTGGCGGCACCGGCACCGCCAACATCAAGTCCCACCACAACGTGGGCGGCCTCCCCGAGGACCTCGAGTTCGAGCTCGTCGAGCCGCTGCGCAAGCTGTTCAAGGACGAGGTCCGGATGGTTGGCCAGGAGCTCGGCCTGCCGGACGAGATCGTCCAGCGCCAGCCCTTCCCGGGCCCCGGCCTCGGCATCCGTATCGTCGGCGAAGTGACCAAGGAGCGGCTCGACCTGCTCCGCGAGGCCGACGCCATCGCCCGCGAGGAGCTGACGGCCGCCGGTCTCGACCGTGACATCTGGCAGTGCCCGGTGGTCCTGCTCGCGGACGTCCGCAGCGTGGGCGTCCAGGGCGACGGCCGGACGTACGGCCACCCGATCGTGCTGCGTCCGGTGTCGAGTGAGGACGCCATGACGGCCGACTGGTCGCGGCTGCCGTACGAGGTGCTCGCCAAGATCTCGACGCGGATCACGAACGAGGTCGCGGACGTCAACCGGGTCGTCCTCGACGTGACGTCGAAGCCGCCGGGCACCATCGAGTGGGAGTGACGCCCCGGCTCACTTCCGCCTGAGAGCGCGCACCGGCTCTCCTGGCTTCCAGATTTCGGCGACCAGATACGTGTCGTCCTCGACGTAGGTCCGTACGACCTCCGTCAGCTCGGTGCGGAAGAGGTGGAACGGCTCCGGCGGTTCCACCTCTTTCACGTACGCGGCCTTCGCCGCGGAGTCCTCGACCTCGATCGCCCGGCCGCTGATCCGGACATCGCCTCCCGCCATCTCCGTGCCCGGCCCCGGGTTCGCCTGGAGCGCGAAGCGCGGGTCTCGGCGCAGGTCGAGCGCCTTGAGGGAGTTCGGCATCATGCCGAGCCAGAGCTCGCCGTGCAGGAAACGGACTTCGAGGCCGGTGGTCCGCGGTGAACCGTCCTTGCGGAGCGTCGCGAGGACGTGGTGCGTGAAGCTTCCGAAGCGGTTCTCGATCTTCTTGGCGAGGTCCGGTTCGGCGGTGGTGAAGGCTGCCCAGTTCGACGTCATACGGGGAGTGTGGCGCGGATACCCGACATCTTCTGTCCGGTTTCTCTGGCCCTTGTCAGCCGGACATCGGGACTGCCGCCTGGACGCGGCGCGCGATCCTGCGGCGGCGGACGACGTGCAGATACAGGAAGCCCATGAAGAAGGCGTCCATGCAGAAGAAGCAGACGAGTGTCGCCTGCCAGCCGGCGGCGAGACAGCACAGAGACGTGAAGGCGGAGCAGCCGGTCACGATCGCCGCCCGGGACCGCACGCTCAGATCGCCGGCCATGGCGTCGAGCTCGATCCGGTCTCTGAACAGCCGGACCGCCGGTGCCGTCTCCGGCAGCGGTTTGAGGGTGCCGGGGCGCAGTCCGGGGACCGAGGCGGAGTCCGGCGGTCGCGTGTCGGCGTGCTCGGTGCGTACGAGGTGGATCTGCAGCGCCCGGCCCACCCGGTGTGCCTCCACGTAACGGAAACCGTGCTGATCGGCGACGTACGCGAGGATCGCGAGCCGGCGTGGAGAGCCGCCGAGATCGCTGAGGACGGCGAAGTCCCGCTCCGCGAGCTGCCGGAGCAGGGCGCGGATCCGCCGCTCTGCGCGGTTCATGCGTGCCTCCTGGGTTTCACCGGGTCGTCGCAGGCATCGACTCATCCAGGCAGACAAGTGACCCCGGGCCACGGTTGTGCTCATCTCTTCACCGAACTGCTCTGTTCTCCTGCGCTGACCGGGGGTAACTTCCGCTCCGTACCGAATCCGCCAGTGCTGGAGGACACATGCACGGGCCCACCCCGCCGCTGCCACTGCCCACCGACCAGCTGCGGTTCGCCATGCCGCCGATGCACGAGTCGCCGCAGGACGAGCGGCGGCATCGCAAGGAACGGCTGGCCGGAGCGCTGCGGCTCTTCGGCCGGCTCGGATTCGAGGACGGGGTCTCCGGGCACATCACGGCGCGCGACCCGGAGTACAGCGACTGCTTCTGGGTGAACCCCTTCGGGATGCCGTTCAAGCACGTCACCGTGAGCGACCTGGTCATGGCCAACGAGGACGGGCAGGTGATCGAGGGCCGCTACCACGTGAACCAGGCGGCGTTCACCGTGCACGCCCAGGTGCACGCCGCCCGGCCCGATGTCGTCGCCGTCGCCCACTGCCACTCCGTGCACGGCCGCGCCCTGTCCGCGCTCGGTGACCTGCTCGACCCGATCACCCAGGAGAGCTGCGCCTTCTACGAGGACCACGCGCTGTACGACACCTACAGCGGCGTCGCCGTCGACGCCGAGGAGGGCCGCCGGATCGCCGCCGCGCTCGACACCCGCAAGGCGCTGGTGCTGCGCAACCATGGGCTGCTGACGGTCGGCGACTCCGTGGACGCCGCCGCCTGGTGGTTCCTGTCCATGGAGCGGTCGAGCCAGGTCCAGCTCACCGCGCACTCCGCCGGGCGGCCGATCCTCATCGACCACAAGCAGGCGGTCGCGACCCGCGAACAGCTCGGCGGCGACCTGGTGGCGTGGATCAACTACCAGCCACTGTGGCAGGACATCAGCCGCAGCGAACCGGATCTGCTGTCCTGAGGGCTGGTCTGGAAGCCGCGCGGTACCGCTGTCCTGAGGATCTGGAGGCCGCGCGGTACGGCCGTGCTGAGGGGCTAGAAGCCGCGCAGTACCGCCGCCTTCGTCGCCGCGAACTCCTCGTCCGTCAGCACGCCGTCGCGGTGCAGCTCGCCCAACTCCCGCAGACGGCGCAGGAGTACGTCGTGATGGTCGGACTGCGGCGGTACGGCGGCGGCGAGTTGGGGGCGGTCCACGGACTCGCCGGTGCGGATGGACGGATGCGGCAGGCGCGCGGTCACCGCGGCGGCGACCAGCGCCGTGAGGAGGTCGCGGCGGGCGCTGCCCCACAGGTCGAGGGCGTACGGGTCCTTCTCGGACGGCAGTTTGGAGAACACCGTCTCGCGCGTCACAAAGCGCAGAAAGCCGTCCTCGTAGCCGGAGTTGGGCAGCCACTCGACCTGTACGAGGTCGCCCACGGCGATGATCCGCGGCCCCGTCGCCCGCTTGACCCGGTCGGAGGTGTCCGCCCAGTCGATCCGCACCTGCGCGCCGTCGAACGAGACCGTGCCGTCGCTGGAACGGACGGACACGGGGACGGGCGGCCCGGCGAGGAGGTAGGTCTTCGCGGGTTCCTTGGGGATCTGGTCCAGGAGCAGCGCGCGGCGGATCTCCTCGGCGACGTACTCGGCGACCCCGGAACGGTCGATGTCGACGTGGAGTTTGTAGGGGTCCGCCGACTCGGGCAGCCGGCCGCCGGTCGCCTGCAACAGCGGGTCGGCGCCCTCGCGAAGCCTGAGGCGCAGACGGCCGCGCTTGCGTTCGGGCTCGTAGACGATGCCTGCAACCGCCTCCAGGGGGATGGCGATCTCTCCGTACGTCTGCCGGAACAGCGGCACGGAGCGGTGGAGTCCCGGCGTGATCCTGACCGTGCTGCCGTCGAAGGCCCAGGTCCCGTCGCGCTGGATGATCTCGGCCATAGGGAAATTCTCGCAGCCGGGTCAACACGGGGTAACCGCACTTCACCCGCCTGACCAGACCTGGCGGATGCGGGCAGTGATTCGTACGGCACAATTCGCTGTCATCGCGAGGCAGTTGTAAGGCAGTTGTACGGCAGTCAGGCGTACGGAACGTCTGGCCGCACGGTGTTTTCTGGCGCGGGGAAGGCGGCAGCGGGCGTGGCGGTGCAGGAGGCGAGACACGGCGCGGGGCATGGTGCCGGGCAGAGCGGGGACCAGGGTGCGCACGAGGGTGGCTGCACGTGTGGGGACTGCCCGCACGGGGCACGTGCGGGGCACCGGCGTGCCGTCGCCGAATTCCTCGCGAAACGCGACGAGTTGGCGTCCGGACAGGGGCTGCCCGCCGGCGTCGCGCACTCGGCGTCCGCGTCCCGGCAGTGGGTCTCCGACGAGCTGACCCAGTCCGCGGACCTCGTCGCCGAGCGCGGGCGGGTCGACGGCGAGGCGTGGCTGGGGCGGCTCTGGCGGTACACCGCGTGCGCCGTCTGGGGCGGCGCTGTGGCCCTGCTCCTGGTGCAGGCGCTCACCGCGATCGGGGCGGGATGGACGGCCGCGCGGACGGCCGGGCTGCTCGCCGGGCTGGTCCTGGCCGGACTGCTGACCGGGGCGGCCTGGCTGCACCGGGCCCGTGGTGGTGCCCTCGCCCCGGTCATCGGCGAGGACAACCGGCTCTCCACCTCCCGCGCGGTGGCCGCCGGATGGGTCCTGTTCGTGGTGTACGCGGTGCTCGTGCTGGTCGGGCAGCTCGCGGCGGCCTCCGCGCATCGCTCGCGCGACGAGCTGATCGCGGGGCTCGAACTCGCCCGGGGTGCCGGTGTGGTGACCGTCGTCGCCGTGGTGTGCGGGATCGCGGTGCTGGTGCGGCGGGTGGTGGGGCTGCGGGTGCTGGGGCAGCGCCTGCAGAAGGTACGCGCGGACCGGCCGCGCGCCGCCGATCTGCTGACCGACGACTCCGGGCGGGGCAGCTTCGCCGACATCCAGTACGTCGTGATCTGCGCCGTCGCCCTTGTCTTCGCGGCGGTACGACTGGCTCGGCGGCCCTCGCAGCTGCCGGATCTGCCGTGGGGGCTGGCGCTGCTGGTGCTGGTGTCGGCCGCGACGTACCTCGCCGGGAAGTACGCCGAGGGCGGGCGCCCGGTGATCCTCTCCGTCGTCCGCTCCCGCGAGGCGGGGGACCTGGACGCGCCGATCCGCACCGGCGACGACATCGAGATCCGGGGCGCCGGGTTCGTGCCGCCCGGCGCGACGACGGCCGACCGGTTGTCGCGGATGGTGGTCCGGATCGGGGCGGTGCATGTGCATGTGCCGTTGGTGCCGGTGGCCGGGGGGTTCAGCAACCCTACGGATGCGGTGCTGACGGTGCCTGTGCCGGTGGATGTGGAGCCGGGGCGGGTGGAGGTGCAGGTGGTCACGGCGGCCGGGGTCGAGACGAACCGGTGCGTGATCGATGTGACGGACTGACGTGTCGGGTGGGGCGGTTCGGTTGGGTGTCGGTGGGTGGGTCGGGGCCGTGCCGGTACGTCCAGCCCGTCGCCGGTGGGCATTACTGCTTGCTGCCACAGCATGAACTTGGCCATAACCCCGTATGCGACGGGCTGGACGTACCGGCACAGCCCCTTCGGTGCGTCGCCGGCTGCACCGCCGTCTTGGCTGGGGGTGGGTGGGGCCGTGCGTCGCCGACTGCGGGTGCGTCGCCGTGCCAGCTCGTGCGTCGACGGGTGCGGTGCGGGTCCGTGTGGCGAACGGTTCCTGGGGGATCGCGGGGCGCAGCCCCGCGCCTTTGCTTTTGCTTTTAGGGGCGCGGGGAACTGCGCGACCAGCCCCCACTGCCCCGCAGACGACGAACAACCCCGGTCTTTCCAGGGGCGCGGGGAACGGCGCAATCTTTGGGGGTCTGGGGGCGGAGCCCCCAGGTACGGGATGGGAGGGGTAGGGGCGGCGGGGGCGAAGAACGTCTTTGGTCGGTTGGGCCGAAGCCAGGAAAAAACGGGCTCCGAGGATTGAGCGGAGGTCGGCTGTCGTACGTATGGTCTGTTTGAGGGGTAAACGGCACGCGGGTGAGAGGCGGCGGAGAGCGATGACTCACGGTATGCGGACGGACACTCACTCGCCCTATCTCGACGAGAGGCGGGACTGGCGAGACACCGCCACCCGCTACGCCCTGCTACCGCTGCGCGTCTTCCTCGGCGTCACCTTCATCTACGCCGGCCTGGACAAACTCACCAACAGCACCTTCATGCACGACTCGGGATCGGGCTCCATTGGGGACCTGATGCGCAGCGTGCGCGATTCCTCGGCGATCCCGGCGCTGGTCGACCTGGCCCTGAAGAGCCCCGTCGGCTTCGGCTACGCCATCGCCCTCGGCGAACTGGCCGTCGGCATCGGCACCCTGCTCGGCCTGCTGGCCCGCCTCGCCGCACTGGGCGGAGCACTCATCTCCCTCAGCCTGTGGCTGACGGTGAGCTGGGCCTCCGACCCGTACTACTACGGCAATGACCTCGCCTATCTGATGGCATGGCTCCCTCTCGTCCTCGCGGGTGCCTCGGTCTTCTCCCTGGACGCGGCCCTGCGAGCCCGGCGCGGGCAGCGCGCCGGGGGCTATCGCTAGGGCCTGTCCGGCGGATCATGCGGCAGACGCGGGGTCTATAAGGCGCCGCTGCTCTCCTGCGACCAGATCCGCCGGACAGACCTAGACGCTGACGTCGGACCGGCTGGGTTCGGCGCGGCGTCTGCGGAAGGCGTGGGTGACGAGTGCCACCGCGCCTGCCAGACAGAGGCCGCCCGTGACGACGGGGATCACCACGAACCACGGGGTGTCCCAGGCGTCCCCCGCGTCACCGGCGTAGATGACGCCCGTGAGGGTGAGGAAGAAACCCGCGATCAGCTTTCCCGGCTGGAACTCATGACGTAGCACGGGTCACCTCCGCCTGTCCCACGCCGACCTGGAGGTCGAGCTCGAGGGTGCCGCCGTTCTTGTCGCCTGTCGTGGGCGGCAGGGTCACCTGCTTGTGCTTGCCCGGTTCCACGTCCACGTCCTTCTTGCCGTCGCCCGGCAGCTGGATGTCTCCGACGCCCACCTCGATGTCCAGCTTCACGGTCGCGTCGTTGGGGATGATCACCTTCAGCCGGCCCGCACCCACCTCCGCGTTCGTCTTCACCGTCTGGCCCTTGGCGAGGTTCAGGTGGGTGAGGTCCAGGGTGCCGACGCCCGTGCCGAGGTCGTAGCTCTTCTGTACGTCGGCCGTGGCCGTGGGCGTCCACTCCGTCCGTATCCAGTGGGTGCTGATGTCCTTCGGGAGGGCCGCGGAGGCGGCGAGCAGGGCCGCCGTGAGCACGGCGAGGAAGATCGAGCCCGCGCCCGTGCGTCCCAGGAACGAGCTGATCGCTATGCCCAGGCCGAACACGATCAGCGCGCAGGCCAGGCCGGTCTGCAGGCTGGTGCCGAGCGCGTGGTCGTTCCAGGTGAGACCGGTGCCGAGGCCGCCCGCGAGGAGGGCGAGCAGGAAGACCCGGCCGCCGATCCAGCGAGGGCCGCGCGGCTTCGGCTCGCGCGTGGTGCGTATGTCCGGGCGGGATGTGCCACGGGCGATGTTGACCGCTGCCGCGACATCCCGGTCCCGCGCGTCCTTCGGGCCCCACAGATAGCCGGTGCCGCCCACATGCGATCCGTCCTTGACGATCGGGTCGCGCCACCAGGAGGGGTAGGAGGCGGGGACGGGCGGCGCCTGCGCCTCGGGCGGGGCGTCGGCGACGGCCTGGGCGGCGAGCGGGTCGGGGTCGGGGGTGCCCCGCTGCTGCGACCAGTACCCCGCGCCCGCCAGGAGGAGGGAGAGGACGACGGCGAAGGTCAGCACCCCGCCGTTCTTGAGCATGGAGAGGAACACTCCGCAGCCGACGAGCGCGAAGAGAACGGCCGTCAGTGCCTGGCCGTCCACGCGGCCGGTGAGCAGCTTGCGTACCTCGTTCTCCTCCTCGTCGTCGTACGGGACGAACAGCCACACGAAGCCGTAGAAGATGAGGCCGATGCCGCCGGTCGCGGCGAGCACCGCGAGGACGATCCGGAAGATCACCGGGTCCATGTCGCACTGCCGGCCGAGACCGGCGCACACCCCGCCCAGGATCTTCTGCCGACGGTCGCGCCGGAACTTGCGCGGGACGTCGGGCTGGAGCGGGGCGGTGGGCTCGGCCGGGTTCTCGTGCGCGCGCGGCTCCTCACCTTGGGCGCCTTCGGCAGGGCCCGGTGCGGGCGGCACGGCGTCCCGGTGCCCGGTGCCCGGTGTGGGGGCGCCCGGGCCGGGGCCGGGGTCCGGCTCCGCCGCCGCGTGCTGCTGATCTGTCATGCGTCCATGGTGACGGGCGGGAAGGCGTGACGGCAGTCGGGATGACCCTGGCCGAACCCTGATATCGGCCCTGATGGGGATGGAGGGGGATGGAGGCGGGGAGGGGAACTGTCGATCGTCGGCTTCCCGCGGGTCCATCGCCGGATTTTCGAAGATCAGGGGCGTCTCGGGGGTCGACCCTGATGCCCGGGCCCGCCGGGCGTGTGAACATCGATGGCATGCCGGAAGCCGCAGTCATGCCCCTCGACGACCCGCGGCCCCCGCGCAAGCTCTACCGCAGCAGCGACGGACGCTGGCTCGGGGGCGTGGCGCGAGGGCTCGCCGGGCATCTCGGGCTGCCGGTGATCTGGGTGCGGCTCGTGTTCGTCGGACTGTTCATGGCGGACGGGCTGGGGGCGCTGCTGTATGCCGCGTTCTGGTTCTTCGTGCCGCTCGGCGTCGGCGGCGTCGGCTCCGGGCGTACGCCGGCGTTCACCACCGAGACCGCTCCGGACGGCCGCCGCAGACTCGTGGCCCGCAAGCCGGACAAGGGCCAGATCGTCGCGCTGCTGCTCATGGTCGTCGTGGCCATGGTCTTCGTGGGCAATGTGAATCTCGGGGGCGGGGCGAAGGCCTATCTCTGGCCGACCGTTCTCGTCGGCGCGGGCGTCGCTCTGGTCTGGCGCCAGGCGGACAACGCGCGGCGGGCCCGCTGGGTGGAGGTCGGCCGCCGCCGCCGTACGATCACGCTGCTGCGTTCCGCCGCGGGCGTGCTGCTGGTCACCGCGGGCGTCTCCGGGATATTCGTCCTCCAGGGCTCCGCCGCCCACCTCGGCTCCGTCCTGCAGGCGGCGCTCGCCGTGCTCGTCGGCATAGCGCTCCTCGCCGGCCCCTACCTCGTCCGCATGACCCAGGACCTCTCCGAGGAGCGCCTCATGCGTATCCGCGCCCAGGAGCGGGCCGAGGTCGCCGCCCATGTCCACGACTCCGTGCTGCACACCCTGACCCTGATCCAGCGCAACGCGGACAATGGCAACGAGGTACGGCGGCTGGCCCGAGCCCAGGAGCGCGACCTGCGCGCCTGGCTCTACAAGCCGGAGGGCACGGGCAAGGACGAGGCCGACGAGCCCGACACCCTCGCCGAGGCCGTCCGGCGGCATGCGGCCGAGGTCGAGGACAAGCACGGTGTCCCCCTCGAGGTCGTCATCGTCGGCGACTGCCCGCTCGACGAGGGCCTGACCGCACAGATGCAGGCCGCGCGGGAAGCGATGGTGAACGCGGCCAAGTACGGTGGCGAGGGCGGCGCCGTACAGGTCTTCGCCGAAGTCGAGGGCAGGACGGTCTTCGTGTCCGTCCGCGACCGCGGCCCCGGCTTCGACTTCGACGCGATACCCGCCGACCGCATGGGCGTTAGAGAATCGATCATCGGCCGCATGGAGCGCAACGGCGGCACGGCGCGACTGCGCGCGGTGCCGGACGGCGGCACGGAGGTCGAGCTGGAGATGGAGAGGGCGGAGAAGACGTCATGAGCGATGCGAACGGGCCTGTGGAGTCCGGCAGTTCTGCTGAGGAGACCCCTTCGGCCGCCGCATCCGGAGAGGCCGCGGGCGCGGCCGATCCGGCCGGCGCCGGGGGCGGGCGTCGGGTGCGCGTCGTGCTCGTCGACGACCACCGGATGTTCCGTACGGGCGTGCAGGCCGAGATCGGGCAGACCGAGCGGACCGGCGTCGAGGTGATCGGCGAGGCCGCCGACGTCGACCAGGCGGTCACGGTCATCACGGCCACCCGGCCCGAGGTCGTCCTGCTCGACGTCCATCTGCCGGGCGGCGGCGGTGTCGAAGTGCTGCGCCGCTGTGCCCCGTTGATGGCCGACGCCGAGCAGCCGGTCCGCTTCCTCGCGCTGTCCGTGTCGGACGCGGCGGAGGACGTCATCGGGGTGATCCGCGGCGGCGCCCGGGGGTACGTCACCAAGACGATCACCGGCACGGACCTCGTGGACTCCGTCTTCCGTGTCCAGGACGGCGACGCGGTTTTCTCGCCCCGCCTCGCCGGGTTCGTCCTGGACGCGTTCGCCTCGACCGACGCCCCGCCCGTCGACGAGGACCTCGACCGCCTCACCCAGCGCGAGCGCGAGGTACTGCGCCTCATCGCCCGCGGGTACGCGTACAAGGAGATCGCCAAGCAACTGTTCATCTCCGTCAAGACGGTGGAGTCCCATGTCTCCGCGGTCCTCAGGAAGCTCCAGCTCTCGAACCGGCACGAGCTGACCCGCTGGGCCACGGCACGACGGCTCGTCTAGTCGCTCACACCACCCGAGTGGCCCCCGCGAACGGCATCTCGTCGATCGGCGCCACGCGTACCGGCGCCGTCGGGTTGGGGGCGTGGATCATCATGCCGTTGCCCACGTAGATGCCGACGTGGCTGATGCCGGAGTAGAAGAACACCAGGTCGCCCGGGAGGAGTTCGGAGCGCGAGACACGGCGTCCGGCATTGATCTGGGCGTAGGTCGTCCGGGGCAGCGAGATGCCCGCCGAGCGGTACGCGGCCTGGGCGAGGCCTGAGCAGTCGAAGGCGTCGGGGCCCGTGGCGCCCCAGACATAGGGGCTGCCGAGCTTCGCGTAGGCGTAGGAAACGGCCGCTGCCGCACGGGAGTTGGCGGCCGCGACGGTACCGGACGACGACACCGGGTCCAGGTCCCGGGCCGACGAGCGCGAGGCGCGCTGCCCAGCGCCGTCGATGCCACCGGCCTCCCCCAGCCGCGCGCGCTGATCGGGGCTGAGCTGGGACAACAGCAGCCGTGCCGCGTCGAGTTTCCCGTTGATCGTCTTCTTGTGCCGCTTCAGCTCGGCCTGCCGCGACTTGAGCGAGGCGAGTTCCACGTGTGCGGCGCCGCGCAACTGCTCGATCTCCCGCAGCTGTTTGCGTACGCGGCCCACGGCCGCCGCCTGCCGGCTGCCCGCCCGCTCGGCGAACGCGGCCCCGTCCAGGTACTGGTCGGGATCGTCGGAGAGCGCGAGCTGCAGTGCGGGGTCGAGGCCGCCGCTGCGGTACTGCGCCGCCGCTATCGAACCCAGGGCGTCCCGCGCCGAGTTGAGCCGGTCCTCCCTGCGCGCGGCCTCGTCGCGCAGCGTGTTCAGCCGCTCCTCCGCCTTGTCGGCCTTCTCCTTGGCACCGTTGTACTTCTCGGTGGCGACCTCCGCCTCCTCGTACAACTTGTCGACCTTGGCCTTCACCTGCGCCGGAGACAGCTGCGGATCGGCGTGCCCGGTCCCGTCGAAGCCGGTCGCCGTCGCCGCGCCCGCGAGGGCGATCGTGGCGGCTGTGCGGGCCGTGTTTCCGCCGAGCGAGCGCGGTCTGGGCTTGCGGTGCGCTGCCACGAGGGCCACATCCTTCGGTACGACCGCGAGGGGAGCGCGGTCAGCGGTGACGCGTCCGGCGGCGGCCCACACAGGGGGAGCGGGCCACCGCCGGACCTTCTCGGCGGTGGTGGCCGGCTGCCGCCCCTGGCCCGGGCGGCGGTGGGGAGCCGGTCACCTGGTGGAGGACGCTAAACCTGGGAGTGAGGCGTGGGTAACGCCATGTGCGGAACTGTCGCCACTGGATCGCCCAGTGACCGTATGTGACCGTGATCACCGCCTGGCGCCGCCGACTTCACGCAGTGCGATGACCGATGCGGCGAATCCGGGAAAACCGGGGTTGCCCGGGTGCTAGGGGTTACAAGGGGTGGGCCGGTGACAAGAGGGACTTGGGCGTCCGATTAGGCTCCGGCCTCATGGACGTACTCATCCATCTCTTCGTCGGCCTGCACATCATCGGCATCGCCTCGCTTCTCGGCGGCTTTCTCACCCAGATGAAGGCGATGGGCCAGGGCACCGCCCGCTTCGTTCCCGCGATGCTGCATGGCGCGCTGACCATGCTGGTCACGGGCGTCGTACTGGTCGGCCTCAACCAGGCCGACGACAACACGGTCAACACCATCAAGATCGGCGTGAAGCTGGCCCTGCTGATCGTGATCCTCGGGCTCGTCTATGTGAAGCGGGACGACGAGAAGGTGGACAAGGGCCTCTTCGGGCTCGTCGGGCTGCTGACCACCGCGAACATCTTCATCGCGGTGCTCTGGACCTGACGGCCGCGGCGGAGGACCGCACGGCTCCCGCCGCGACGGCCAGCCACGCCGCCACCGCGATCCACAGCAGCACCTGCCCCGGCCCCTTGAGCCAGGGGATGTAGAGGGCGGTCGCGACCGACAGGGCCGCCACCGCCGTCATCCCCATCGGGAAGACGGACGCCCAGCGCCGTACGTCGTACTGGGGTCTACGCCACACCAGCTCAGCGACGGCGAGGACGCAGTACCAGGCGAGGCCGAGCACCAGCAGCGCGACGGTCACGGCGCGCAGGACGCCCTGGTCGTCGTTGTTCCACAGGTACGGGTTCACGTGGTGCGCGGCGATGAGCTTGGCCCCGGCCAGCGCCGAGATGGCGAGCGCGCCGCCGGCGACCCAGTGGTCCCCGGCGCCCCAGGCCACCTCGCGGAGGTCGAAGTGGGCGAGCGCCACCCCGTAGAGGGCGATCCCGAGCCAGAACAGCACCAGTGCGGCATGCGCGAGCAACTCCGCGTCCACGGCCGCGGCGAGCGTGGCGCCCAGCACCGCGAGCCCCTGCGTGGCCACGCACACGAGGAACACGCCTCCCGGCATACGGCGCTTCCAGTGCCGTACGACGCGGAAGAGCAGCACCGGCCAGAGCACGGCCGACAGTGCGAGCAGGGCCTCGGCCGGCCCCTGCCACCCCAGTGCGGACAGCCCCGTACCGAGCACGGTGGTCGCCGCGACGGCGGTGAGCCCGGCCGGTGTGCCCGCCTCCTCCACCCACCGCTCCCGCTCCCGCGCCAGCCGGACGACGAAGTCCGCGGCGAGCGCGAGCCAGCCGGCGGACGCCAGGGCCAGCGCGATACGGGACAGGGTCTCGTAGCCGGTCAGATGCAGCCCGACCGACATGACGCCGGTGGCCATGACGGCGGCACCGGCGGCGGGCGGTCGCTGGGCCCACCAGGTGCGGAGCGGGGAGACGGCTGCTGGCATGGGGCCGATGCTAGGGATCTTCGGGCCGGTTGCCCGCGGGCCACGCGCGCGCGTGGCGGATGACAAGCCTCACGCGCGCGTGCACCGCAAAAACGCCTTACGCCGGACGCACCACGCTGTGGATGATCGAGGTCCCGCCGTAGTAGATCGACTCCTCGCGGACGTACGCACCCGGCTTCGGCGCGTGGATCATCATGCCGTTGCCGATGTAGAGACCCACGTGGCTGACGTCGTCGTAGAAGAAGACCAGGTCACCGGGCTGGGCGTCGGAGAGGGAGACCGTCGTGCCCGCGTTCACCTGGTCGGTCGTGACGCGCGGCAGTGTGACGCCGGCGGCCTTCCAGGCGGCCTGGGTGAGTCCGGAGCAGTCGTACGAGCCCGGGCCCGTCGCGCCCCAGACATACGGCTTGCCGATCTGGGCGCGGGCGAAGGCGATGGCCTTGGCGGCCTTGGTGGCGTACGAGGAGTCCGTGGTGGTCGAGCTCGACGACGACTCCTGCTGGGCCGCCTTCGCAGCCGCCGCCTTCTGCGCGGCCGCCTGCTGCTGTGCCAGCTCGGCCGCCTTGCGGTCGGCCTCCTCCTGCTTCTTCTTCTCGATCGCCGCGAGCCGCGCCTTCTCCTCGGCGGTCAGGTCCGAGAGCAGTTCGCGGGCCGCGGAGAGCTTCTTCTGGACGTCTGCCTTGGACGTCTTGAGCGCGCTCTGCGAGGTGGTCAGCGTCTGCAGGCTCTTGGAGGCCTCCGCGCGCTTCTTCGTCGTGGCGGCCTGCTCCGTGATGTAGTCGTCGACGGCCGCCTTCTGGCGGGTGGTCAGGCGGCTCATCAGCTGGGTCTGGTCGAAGTAGTCCTGCGGGTCGTCGGCGAGCAGGAGGGTCGCGGTGTCGGGGGCGGCGGCCCCGGTGCGGTACTGCGCCGCCGCGAACGAACCCAGCTCCTCGCGCGAGGTGTTGAGCTTCTCGGTGCGCTTGGCGACGTCGTCGAGGAGGCTGTCGACCTTCTTGCGCTGCTTGGAGGTCTTCTCCTTCGCCGCGTTGTACTTCTCGGTGGCCGTCTCGGCCTGGTGGTAAAGGTCGTTGACCTTCTTCTCGACTTCTTCGAGGCTCGGCCTCGGCTCGGCCGAGGGCGCGGCGTTCGCCGTCTGGGAGAGCAGGGCCACCGAGGTGAGCGCCGCCGTCGCCAGGGCGGCGGGGGTCCGTATGCCTGCTACGCGCGTACCCGTAGGACGCGGTGTGCGATGCGACGCCAAGAGAGGCGACTCCTTCCGTCATCCGCCTACCGAGTTAGCTGTCGGGTTCGGGCGGGTGGTTCCGGAAGGTTTGCCCTACGGTCCTTGCCCCACAAGGCAGGTGGACCGATTCACCCCAAGGTCGGTTGGGTCCCCGGCTCCGGCTGCCGCGAGGGCGCGCCGAACTCGGCGGAGGCCGCACGGCCCGGCGATGTTCGCCGGTGCGGGTCGAGCGGCCTGCCCGGCACGCTAGCCAACTCGTGTGGCCCGTGTGAAGGTTGATGTGCGATATGCCCGATACATTTTCGTGACCTTTGCCCTGGGCGTCACCCCGCGCGGTCAATCCGGAATGATCTATGGCGACTTGTCAGGAGTAGTGACGTCCGCCCCGCTCCGGGCGTTAGTTTCCGGTCGGTCACGATCGGATGCCGCGTCGGCTCTCGCGCGACAGCGGGCAGCCGTACGCCGCCGAAGCCGGGCTGCCTGGCAAGGCGGCGACCGTCACCGACCGTCACCGAACGTGACGGAACGGTTCTGGGGGGGGTGGGAGGGTGCCGGCGGCCGGCACCGGAAGATCCTGGGTTCCTGAGCCGCGTCACGACTTCCGGTCGAGTTTTCAGGGTGGCGGCGGGCTGTCAGTGGGGCGGCCTAGACTCGGAGAGCGATGAGCAGCCTCTTTGATGACAGCTTCCTGGCGGACCTCAAGCCCTCACGGGCCCACGAGGAAGAGCCCCCGCCGCCGCCCGAGGACGATCACGTGCCGGAGCCCGTTCCGGACGATCTGTTCGGCGGGAAGTTCGACGTGCCGCCGGACCGGGACGCGTACTACCGCGACGGCGCGCCCCGGCCCGCCGTGGACGCGGCGGCGCTGCTGGACGGGCTGAACGAGAACCAGCGGGCGGCCGTGGCGCACTCCGGCTCCCCGCTGCTCATCGTGGCCGGCGCGGGCTCCGGCAAGACCCGTGTGCTCACGCACCGGATCGCGTATCTGCTGGCCGAGCGCAATGTCCACCCCGGCCAGATCCTCGCGATCACCTTCACCAACAAGGCCGCGGGCGAGATGAAGGAGCGCGTCGAGCACCTCGTCGGCCCGCGCGCGGGTGCGATGTGGGTGATGACCTTCCACAGCGCGTGTGTGCGGATCCTGCGCCGCGAGAGCAAGAAGCTCGGCTTCACCTCCTCGTTCTCGATCTACGACGCCGCCGACAGCAAGCGCCTGATGGCCCTGGTCTGCCGCGACCTGGACCTCGACCCCAAGCGGTTCCCGCCGAAGTCGTTCAGCGCCAAGATCTCGAACCTGAAGAACGAGCTGATCGACGAGGAGGACTTCGCGGGCCAGGCCGCCGACGGCTTCGAGAAGACCCTCGCTCAGGCCTACGCGATGTACCAGTCGCGGCTGCGCGAGGCCAACGCGCTCGACTTCGACGACCTGATCATGACGACGGTCAATCTGCTGCGCGCCTTCCCGGACGTCGCCGAGCACTACCGCCGCCGCTTCCGCCACGTCATGGTCGACGAGTACCAGGACACCAACCACGCGCAGTACGCCCTGGTCAGGGAGCTGGTGGGGCCCGCCGACAGCGACCCCGGCGAGCTGTGCGTCGTGGGCGACGCCGACCAGTCGATCTACGCCTTCCGCGGCGCGACCATCCGCAACATCCTCCAGTTCGAGGAGGACTACTCGGACGCGACGACGATCCTGCTGGAGCAGAACTACCGCTCCACGCAGACGATCCTGTCCGCCGCCAACGCGGTCATCGAGCGCAACGAGTCCCGCCGCCCCAAGAACCTGTGGACCAACGCCGGCGCCGGTTCGAACATCACGGGCTATGTCGCCGACACCGAGCACGACGAGGCACAGTTCGTCGCCGACGAGATAGACCGTCTCACCGACGCGGGCGAGGCCAAGGCGGGCGACGTCGCCGTCTTCTACCGTACGAACGCGCAGTCCCGTGTCTTCGAAGAGATCTTCATCCGCGTCGGCCTGCCCTACAAGGTCGTCGGCGGTGTCCGCTTCTACGAGCGCAAGGAGGTTCGGGACGTCCTCGCGTATCTGCGCGTGCTGTCGAACCCGGAGGACTCCGTCCCGCTGCGCCGCATCCTCAACGTCCCCAAACGCGGCATCGGCGAGCGCGCCGAAGCGATGATCGACGCGCTGTCGCAGCGCGAGAAGATCAGCTTCGCGCAGGCCCTGCGCCGCGTCGACGAGGCGTACGGGATGGCGGCGCGCTCGACGAACGCCGTCAAGCGGTTCAACACGCTCATGGAGGACCTCCGTACGATCGTGGAATCGGGCGCCGGCCCGGCCACCGTGCTGGAGGCGGTCCTCGAACGCACCGGCTATCTCGCCGAGTTGCAGGCCTCGACCGACCCGCAGGACGAGACCCGTATCGAGAACCTCCAGGAACTCGCCGCCGTGGCCCTGGAGTTCGAGCAGGAGTCCGGCGAGGGCGAGGCAGCGGGCGAGGCCGCGGCGCCCGGCGGGCTCTCCGCGTTCCTGGAGCGGGTCGCGCTCGTCGCCGACTCCGACCAGATCCCGGACGAGGAGGACGGCAACGGCGTCATCACCCTGATGACCCTGCACACCGCCAAGGGCCTCGAATTCCCCGTGGTCTTCCTGACCGGCATGGAGGACGGCGTCTTCCCGCACATGCGTGCGCTGGGACAGGCCAAGGAACTGGAGGAGGAGCGGCGCCTGGCGTACGTCGGCATCACGCGCGCGCGGGAACGGCTGTATCTCACCCGGTCGTCCATGCGCAGCGCGTGGGGGCAGCCCTCGTACAACCCGCCGTCACGCTTCCTGGAGGAGATCCCGGAGGCCCACCTGGACTGGAAGCGCACGGGTGCCATGGCTCCCGTGTCGTCGGGTCCGGCCTCGGGCATCGCGGCGTCCCTGTCGTCCTCGCGCTCGCGGTCCGCCGCCTCGGGGGCCTCCGGGTTCGCGACGCGCCGCGGTGCCTCCGAGAAGCCGGTGGTCTCGCTGGCGGTCGGGGACCGCGTCACACACGACCAGTTCGGCCTCGGAACCGTCGTCGGCGTGAAGGGGACGGGCGCGAACGCGGAGGCGACGGTCGACTTCGGGGAGCCGAAGCCGAAGCGGCTGCTGCTGCGGTACGCGCCGGTGGAGAAGCTGTAGGGCGGTAGGCGTGGGCGGGGCCCGGCAGTTGTTACGCCGGGTCCCAGGCGCGGGCGATGACCCCGGTTGTCATGCCGGGGGTTGTCACGTCGCGGGGGTGGTTACGTCGGGTCCAAGCCGTGGCTGCGCAGCCACGGCAGCGGGTCGATCGCCGAGCCGCCGGCCGGGCGGACCTCGAAGTGCAGGTGCGGGCCGGTGGAGTTGCCGGAGTTCCCGGAGAAGGCGATGGGGTCACCGGCCTTGACGGTCGTGCCCGACGCGACCTTGTAGCTGGAGAGGTGGCAGTACCAGGTCTCCGTGCCGTCCTTGGCGGTGACGATCGCCATGTTCCCGTACGCACTGTTCCACTGCGTGCGGACGGTCCCGTCGGTCGCGGACATCACCGTCGTACCGTACGAGACCGGGAAGTCGATGCCCGTGTGCACGGACATCCAGTTGACGCCCGCCTGGCCGAAGTAGGCGCTGAGCCCCTTCTGCGTGACCGGCAGCGCGAACTTCGGCCGCAGCCGCTCCTTGCGGGCGGCTTCCGCCGCCGCCTTCTGCCTCTCGGATTCCTGCTGGGCCTTGAGGTCGATACGTTCCTGCGTCCGGCTGGCCCGGTCGGCGAAGTCGTCGGCGCCCGCGGAGAGACTCTGCAGCTGGGTGTCCAACTTGTTGTTGGCGGCGGACGGTTTCACCGAGGTCGTGTCGGCCGCGCTGGCCGAGGTGTCCTTGCTGTCGCTTCCGCCGATGCTGCCGACGGAGGCCGCGGCGATCCCCGCGACGCCCATCACACAGGCCGAGGGCACGGCGACGGTCAGCAGAGCGGAACGTTTCGCGGGAGTACGGCGACGGGAGCGGGACGCGGACCGCGATGCGGCGCGCTGGGCCGGGATGACCTCTTCCATGTCGTCGAGCAGCGGCGTCTCGTGCTCGTCGCCGGTGTCGTCCGTGTCGGCGGAGGTCTCGAACTCGTCGTCCGCGGCGGCGGGTTGCTCGTACGGGAGCTGCTCGAACGTGGCGGTCGCCTGCTGGTCGAAGGACTCGGGCGCGAGCGGCTCGGCCTGGTGCTCATACGACTCGGCCTGCGGATGCTGCTGTTCGTAGGCGTCGGCCTGCGGGTGCTGGTGCTCGTACGCGTCGGGCTGTGTGTGGTCGTACGACTCGTAAGTGTCGTGGCCGCCGACGGTGTTCCACTGCGTCGCGTCGTACGCGCCCGTCTCCTGAGCCGGCGCGCTCCACTGCTGGGCGTGATCGAGTGGCTGATCGGGCTGGAGCCAGGCGGTCGCGTCCCATTGGCCCGAGGCGTCGGGGCCCGGATGCTGCGCGGGGATGTCGGCGAGCTGCTGGTAACCGGTCGCCCACGTGGTCGTTTCGTAGCTGCCGGTGTCGTACGCGGCCTGGTGCTGCGCGGCGTACGGGTCGTAGTTCAACGTCTGGTGACTGCCGGTGCCCCACTGCGTGGCGTCGTACGAACCCGTGCCGCCGTTCTGGCCCGTCATGTCGCCGAAGAGGGGGTCGGTCGCGAAGCTCGTGGTCGCGTAACTGCCCGTGGCGCCCGCGCCGGTGTCGAAACCGGTGGTGGTGTAGCCGTCGTACGTGGTGAAGTCGCCGTACTGGACTTCCTGCCCGCCGTAAGACGCGTAGAGCGCCGAGGCGGCATCGGAAGCCGGAGCCGGGGGAGTTGCGGTCCCCGACGGGTGACGGTCGTTCACCAACTTCTCTTTCGCCTCGACAACAGGGGCTGGTAGAGCAGTGCGGCTGGCAGAGCAGTGCGGTGACTGTACCCGGCGGTACGCGGGCGGGACAATCTTCGGCAGGTTTCCCTCGCGCAGGAAACGGGCATTCGGCCGTGTTTCGGGGGAGGGCAGGCACGGCTTTGGCCTGGCGTTCGAAGAGTGTTCGAAGCCAAGAGGGTGTTGGGCGGCTGTATGGCGGCTGTTACGCCACTGTCAGGCCGTCGGTCTGGGTGCCGGAGCCGACTCCTGGCTCCTCCATGTCGAGCGCCTGCCGTATCCCTGCCGCCACGGCGGGATGCACGGGCAGGGCGAGATGGCCGACTCCGCTCACGCGTACGTTCTGCGCGAGCAGGTCCGGGTGGTCGACGCAGGCCGTCTCCAGCGGGTCCATCAGATGGTCGAGATCGCTCCAGAAGCTCACGAAGTGCGTACGGCAGCCCGGTGCGGGCTGGCGCAGTTCCTCGATGACCTCGGAACCCGGGCGCATCTGGCGGACGATCGGGTGCGCGTTCATCAACGGGGCGACACGGGTGCCCGAGTGCGGGGTGCCGAGCGTGACGAGGGTGCGTACATGGAGGTCGCCGCCGAGGCACTGCACGTAATAGCGCGCGATCAGTCCGCCGAGGCTGTGCCCGACGATGTCCACCCGGTCGTGACCGGTGCGCTCACATATCTCCTCTATGTGGCGGCCGAGCAGCTCCGCGGCGGTACGGATGTCGCAGGTCAGCGGTGAGTAGTTGAGCGACTCGACGTGCTGCCTGCCGTGCTGGGCGAGGTTGCGGCGCAGCAGGACGAAGACCGAGCGGTTGTCGATGAAGCCGTGCAGCAGGACGACCGGGGGCTTGACCTCGGTGGGCAGCCGGGCGGCGTCGGGCGAGGGGAGGGCGGGGGTGGTGCGGCGCTCCGGGGTGATGCCCGAGGGGTAGAGGAGGAGGTGCCCGGCGAGGATCGCGAGCTCCAGGGCCGTCGCCTTCAGGAGGGTCACCGAGAGTCCGGCCAGTCTGCTCGGAAACAGGAGCTGACAGAGGGGGAGAAGGGGCGACGCCGCCCTGGTGACCTTCATGGCCGACCTCCAGTCGGCACGCGGAGGACCGCTCTGTCCCCCGTGTGCCCTCATGGAAAGCCACGGTGGCGGTGACGGCGGCGGCCGACGGTGCGTGTGCGGCACGTGAGGTGCCGGTTACGCTACGGGGTTGCCCTGCCGGGGGGTGTGAGGGTCGCGATGGATGGCGCGACGGTACGAGGGGCGCGACCGTCGCGGATTCCCGTCGTTCCGTCGTTCCGCAGTTCCAAGTTCCATCGTCCTCGTGCCGGCGTGGCCCCTCGCTGTCGTGCCGTTGCCGTTGTGCCCCACCACCACGGTGTCCCGCTGACGGTGCGGTGGTGCGGCCACCTGGTCGCGGCTCTCCTTGCGCAGGCTCCGGTTGTGGCCCCTGTGCCACAGATCCATGCGGCACGTGTGCCGCAGGATGTGGAGTGTGCGCGGCTAACTTGTCCCAGTGTGTGATTTCCCCCTCGGTCTCCACCGCGAAACTGCCCATTGCGGGATGCTGGCGATAACGTTCGTTCACTTCCCCGGCGGGTTTGGCGCGGGATGCCAGTGCTGGGTGGTGTATCCGGTGTGGTGGGCGGCGAAATATGCGAAATGTGTAGGTTTTCGGTAGTCGGCAATCGGTAGTCGATAGTTAGCGGTTCGTAGTCGCCTTTTAGCGGTCCGTAGTCGGTCGCTAGCGGTCCGTAGCCCGTAGTCAGTAGTCAGCGGCCATGTGTCGGTAGTCGGTACAGGTTGATGTAGTCCGTTCATGGAGGCAGTGATGGGTGTGGCAACCGGTCCGATCCGCGTGGTGGTGGCCAAGCCGGGGCTCGATGGCCACGATCGGGGGGCCAAGGTGATCGCGCGGGCGTTGCGCGACGCCGGTATGGAGGTCATCTACACCGGCCTCCATCAGACCCCCGAGCAGATCGTCGACACCGCGATCCAGGAGGACGCCGACGCGATCGGTCTCTCGATCCTCTCCGGCGCCCACAACACGCTCTTCGCGGCCGTCATCGAGCTCCTCAAGGAGCGCGACGCGGAGGACATCAAGGTCTTCGGCGGCGGCATCATCCCTGAGGCGGACATCGCGCCCCTCAAGGAGAAGGGCGTCGCGGAGATCTTCACGCCCGGGGCGACGACTGTGTCGATCGTGGACTGGGTACGGGCGAATGTCAGGCAGCCCGCAGGCGCGTAGCGCCTCCGGCGGGGGCGCGGGTGACTCTTTCGCTCCCGCCGCTCCTACCCGCCCCGTCCCTGAGTTGTGTGTCGTCCGCGGGCGGGTGGGGGCTGGGCGCGCAGTTCCCCGCGCCCCTAAAAGAACCCGGGGCCGGCCGGGGCGACGGGGCGCAGCCCCGAGCCTTCAGGGGCGCGGGGAACTGCGCGCCCAGCCCCCACCCACCCGCAGCCAAACGAACAACCCCCACCCACCCCCACGGGGTCGAAGGGGCGGAGCCCCTGGCGATGGGACGGGTAGGGGCGGCGGGGGCGAAAACCGCCTCATGGCCCCGCGAGCTCTGATGCCATGGTCGCGCGCAAACGCAGTGTGGTGACAAGGCGCTGGAAGGCCTCGGCCCAGTAGCTGCCGGCTCCCGGCGCGGTGTTCTCCGACTCGTCGGGCACAGAGGTCAGCCCATCGAGCCGCACAGCCTCCCCCGGATCGAGACACCGCTCGGCCAACCCCATCACCCCACTGAAGCTCCACGGATAACTCCCGGCATCCCGCGCGATATCGAGCGCGTCGACCACGGCCCGCCCCAAAGGCCCCGCCCAGGGAACCGCACACACCCCGAGCAGCTGAAACGCCTCGGACAACCCATGCGTCCCGATGAACCCCGCCACCCACTCGGCCCGCTCCCCGGCCCCCAACGTGGCCAGCAGCTTCGACCGTTCCGCAAGGGACACCGCCCCCGGCCCGCCGGCCTCCGGCGCGGAGGGTGCCCCGAGGAGCGCCCTGGACCACCCGGGATCACGCTGCCGCACCGCCGCCCGGCACCACGCGGCATGCAACTCGCCCTGCCAGTCGTCCGCCACGGGCAATGCCACGATCTCCTCCGGCGTACGGCCCCCGAACCGACCCGGCCACGTCCCGAGCGGCGCCGCTTCGACCAACTGGCCCAGCCACCAGGACCGTTCGCCCCGCCCCGTTGGAGGCTTCGGCGCCACACCGTCCCGCTCCATGCCCGCGTCGCACTCGTGCGGTGCCTCGACGACGATCGTGGGCGTGCCTCGCATACGGTCGACGGCCACGCACGAACCGGCCCGGGCCGCCATCCGCGCGGCGAGCGCGGAACCCGGCAGCGCGGACAGCAACTCCGCCGCCGTCGCCCGTACATTGCGGCTCCGGTCGGTCAGCGCCCGTTCCAGGAACGGCTCGTCCGCCGCGCACAGCCCCGACCGCAGCGAGTCGAGGAACATCAGCCGGTCCTCGGCCCGCTCCGTCGCCCAGGTCGTGGTGAGCAACTCGCGTGCGGCGTCGGGTTCCTTGGCCCGTATCGCCGAGAGCAGCGCGACCCGCTCGGCGAACAGCCCCTCCTGCCACAGCTGTTGTACGCGCTCGGCCTCCTCCGGTCCCGGCAGCGCGGCCCCGCCGCCCGGTGCGGAGCGCAGCGCGAAGCGCCACTCCTGGTTCAGCCGCGCCAGCCAGAACGCCCGTGGCCCCGCGAAGGCCAGGGCCGCCGGCCGTAGATCCGTACGTCCCCGGGCCGCGTCGAGCAGCGCGGGCAGGGCCTGTGGGGGTGCCGCGAATCCGCGGGCGTTCGCGAGCGTGAGCCACTGGGGGAGCAGCTCCATGAGGTCCGGCGCCGTCCCCCGGCGGCCACCGCCTCCCGCGCCGGGCCGGTCCGCCAGCAGTATCGCCAGCCTGCGGGCCGCCGCGGGTGGCAGGGCCGGCCGGGGATCCCGCGCCGCCGGCTCCGGACGGGCCGCCGCCCGGGCGGGCCGCACTCCGGCCCGCCGCCGCAGCGTCTCCACCGCGGCCGCGTCCAGCAACGCCACCGGAGCCTCCCGCCCCGGCCCCCACCCCGGAGGCGTACGCCGCTCGGTCCCGAGCAATGCCACGGTGACGAGCTCCTCCCAGGAGCCGCCGGCGGGCGCGCCCGCGGAGGCCGAGGTCGTGTTCATGAGCGTCCTTTCCGTACGGAGTTGGTGGGCGCAGAGGTGATGGGCACGGTGGTGATAGGCGCGGGGTTGGTGGGCGCGGAGGTGACGGGCACGGTGGTGATAGGCACGGGGTTGGTGGGCGCGGAGGTGATAGGCGCGGAAGGGGGCGTCGCGGAGGTGCTAGGCGCGGAAGCGGGCGTCGCGGATGTGATGGGCACTGAGGTAGTAGCCACGGATGTGGTGATCACGGACACGCCACGGGTGGTCGGGGCATCCGGGGCATCCGGGGTCGTCAGGGTGCCCGGGCTGCGTAGGACGCCCGGGGTGCCCAGGAGGCCCGCGATGGTCAGCACAGCGGCACCGCTTCCCCCGCGCCCTCCGGCCAGGCCGTCAGTGGAGTGAAGCCGCGGTGGCCGCACTCGCCGAAGACCGTGACGGGGGCGCCGCCGGAGAGGGCGACGAGCCGCCACAGGTCGGGGCGGGATCGGGCGGAGTGCGTGAGGGGGAGGGCCAAGCCGCCCTCGGCATCCGCGAGTTGCCAGGTGTCGCCGTCCGGGGTGGGGACGACCCGGTCCAGGGTGACCGGGCAGGAGTCCAGCCAGGGGTCGGCCCGCAACGCCTCTCCGTAGCGGGCGGCCGCCTGGGGTGTGGTCAGCCCTGGTGGCCGTATCGCCGCGGGTGTGGGAGGCGTGAACTGCTCGCCCAGCGCGGCCCGCAGCTGTCCGGCGCCCGGATACGAGGACACCTCCGCCTCGAAGGCCAGCCCCACGGGCAGCGCCAGCTCCGGTGCGCGGCCGGCCGCGCCGTAGGAGAGGAGCAGGACCGTGCGGCCGGACTCCGTGCCGTACAGCCAGATCCTGCGCGTCGTGAGACGGGCGTCCGCCGTGTCGTACTGGGCCAGGACCAGCCAGCGGTCCCGCAGCGGCGGGCCGTCCGCCGAGCCGGACAGCCCGACCCGTGAACGGACCGTCGCGGCAAGGTCGTCCGACAGCCGCTCGCGTCGCAGCCAGCCCTGGTCGAGGAGGTGGAGCAGCGCGCACTCCTCCAACAGTCGCACCGGCCAGCCCGGACCGGACGACGGGATCGCCCCCAACTCCCTTACGCGCGCGGCCAGACCGGGTGCCTGCGCGTCGACCATCCGGGCCGCCGTCTCCTCCCACATCCCATACCCCTCCCGCTCGGCCGAGGCGAGGCCGCCGCGCAGCAGATCCGCCAGCCGCTGCTCCAGCTCCGCCGCCCCCGCGGTGATCCGCTCGGCCCGCCGCTCCGCCCTGCGCCGGGCCGCCTCCGGGTCACCCGACGGCGCGGCTCCAGATGCCCCGCCCGCCGTCGTCCTCTCCTGTGCGCGCTTCCTTCTCCCCTCTATCCACTGCTCCGCCCAGTCCGGCGCCTGCCCCGGCGACACCGAGCCGTCCGCGCCCGCCCAGAGCAGCAGCAGCCCCAACGCGTGCTTGCACGGGAACTTGCGGCTGGGGCAGCTGCACTTGTAAGCGGGCCCGGTGGAGTCCGCGATGTCGATGACCGTCTGATACGGCTTGCTGCCACTTCCCCTGCACAGTCCCCACACCGTCCCCTCGTCAGAACTGCCTGCCTCGGACCACGGTCCGGCCGCGCCGAGTTTGCTCCCCGCCTTGCGTGACGCGGCGTCAGGCGCCAGTGCCAGCACCTGATCCGCCGTCCAGCGCACCGCCTGCTGAGTCATGTCATCGAAGGTAGATCCCGCCACTGACAATCGGCCCTCGCGAGCGCGTTTGTGCAGGTCAGAGCGCATTGTCAGTGGCGTGGTGCACGGTGGTACCAGATCCGAACCGGCCGAGCTGGAGGGGGACCGAGCCATGTCCGTGTCCGTTGAACCGACGTCCGTCGATATGCCTGCGGGAGAGCGCGCGGAAGCGATCGCGGACGAGCCGGGCGAGGCGCTGCGACCGCACGCCGAGCATGCCTTCGCGGCCGAACTCGCCGCGCTGGCAACGCAGGACGACCGGCCCCGCCCGGCCCGCTGGCGGCTGTCGCCGTGGGCGGTCGCGACCTATCTGCTGGGCGGCACCCTGCCGGACGGCACGGTGATCACTCCCAAGTACGTGGGACCGCGCCGCATCGTCGAGGTCGCCGTCACCACGCTCGCCACCGACCGGGCGCTGCTCCTGCTCGGCGTGCCCGGCACCGCCAAGACCTGGGTGTCCGAGCACCTGGCCGCCGCGGTCAGCGGCGACTCGACGCTGCTTGTGCAGGGCACGGCCGGCACCCCGGAGGAGGCGATCAGGTACGGCTGGAACTACGCGCAGCTGCTCGCGCACGGACCCAGCCGGGACGCCCTCGTGCCCAGCCCCGTCATGCGCGCCATGGCCGAGGGCATGACGGCCCGGGTCGAGGAGCTGACCCGAATCCCGGCCGACGTACAGGACACGCTCATCACGATCCTGTCGGAAAAGACGCTGCCGATACCGGAGTTGGGCTCGGAAGTGCAGGCCGTCCGCGGCTTCAACCTGATCGCCACGGCCAACGACCGCGACCGCGGGGTCAACGAACTGTCGAGCGCGCTGCGCCGCCGCTTCAACACGGTGGTGCTCCCGCTGCCGGAGAGCGCCGACGCCGAGGTCGACATCGTCTCGCGCCGCGTCGACCAGATCGGCCGCTCCCTCGACCTGCCTGCCGCGCCCGACGGCACCGTCGAGATCCGCCGCGTCGTCACTGTCTTCCGCGAGCTCCGGGACGGGCTCACGGCCGACGGGCGTACGAAGCTGAAGTCGCCCAGCGGCACCCTGTCCACCGCCGAGGCCATCTCCGTCGTCACCAACGGCCTTGCGCTGGCCGCCCACTTCGGCGACGGCGTCCTGCGGGCGAGCGACGTCGCCGCCGGCATCCTCGGCGCCGTCGTCCGCGATCCGGCGGCCGACCGCGTCATCTGGCAGGAGTACCTGGAGGCGGTCGTCCGCGAGCGGGACGGCTGGAAGGACTTCTACCGGGCCTGCCGGGAGGTGAGCGCATGACGGTCTTCACCGCGGGGCCGTTGCTGCTGGGGGTGCGGCATCACGGCCCCGGGTCGGCGCGGGCGGTGCGGGCCGCGTTGGAGGCGGCCGCTCCCCGGGTCGTGCTGATCGAGGGACCCCCGGAGGCGGACGCACTCATCCCGCTCGCCGCCGACAAGGAGATGCGGCCCCCGGTCGCCCTCCTCGCCCATGTCGTGGACGAGCCCGGCCGCTCCGCCTTCTGGCCGCTGGCCGAGTTCTCACCGGAGTGGGTGGCGATCCGGTGGGCCCTGGACCACGGGCTGCCGGCTCGCTTCATCGACCTTCCGGCGACGCACACGCTGGCGTGGGGCAAGGAGGAGCCGCCGCCCGAACCCGACCGGCCCGCCGGCGAACCCGGCCTGCCCGCTGACGAGCCCGACCTGTCCGCGGACGAGGCAGTGCGGATCGACCCCCTCGGTGTACTCGCCGAGACGGCCGGCTACGACGATCCCGAGCGCTGGTGGGAGGACGTGGTCGAGCACCGAAGCGGGGCGGGGAGCGATCCGTTCGCGCCGTTCGCCGTGCTCGAGGAGGCGATGGGGGCGCTGCGGGAGGCGTACGGGGTCGGGGGACACGACCGGGACCTGGTCCGGGAGGCGCACATGCGACTCCAGCTGCGGGCGGCGCAGCGGGAGTTCGGCGACGAGGTGGCCGTGGTGTGCGGGGCCTGGCACGTGCCCGCGCTGCGGCAGAAGACCACGGCCGGCGCCGACCGGGCGCTGCTCAAGGGGTTGCCTAAGGCGAAGGCCGACATGACGTGGGTGCCCTGGACGCACCGCCGGCTGGCCCGGATCAGCGGGTACGGCGCGGGCATCGACTCGCCGGGTTGGTACGGGCATCTGTTCGCCGCCCCCGACCGACCCGTCGAGCGCTGGATGACCAAGGTGGCCCGGCTGCTGCGCGACGAGGACCGGATGGTGTCGTCCGCGCATGTCATCGAGGCGGTGCGGCTGGCCGACACGCTCGCCGCGATGCGCGGCCGCCCACTGCCGGGACTGACCGAGACCACCGATGCCGTACGGGCTGTGATGTGCGAGGGCTCGGACGTGCCGCTGGCGCTCGTGCGGGACCGGCTCGTGGTGGGCGATGTGCTGGGGGAGGTGCCGGAGTCCGCCCCCGCGGTGCCGTTGCAGCGCGACCTGGCGCGGCTCCAGCGCCGGCTGCGGCTCAAACCGGAGGCACTGGAGCGGGAGCTGGAGCTCGACCTGCGCAAGGAGACCGACGCCGAGCGCAGCAGGCTGCTGCACCGGCTGCGGCTCCTCGGCGTCGAGTGGGGCGAGCCCTCCGCGTCGCGGAGCAGTACCGGCACCTTCCGGGAGACCTGGCGGCTGCGCTGGGAGCCGGAGCTGTCGGTGCGGGTCGCCGAGGCCGGCGTGTGGGGCACGACGGTAGTCGCCGCCGCGACGGCCAAGGCCGAGTCGGACGCCGTCGCCGCGCCCTCGCTGGCCGATGTCACGGCACTGGCCGAGCGCTGTCTGCTCGCCGAACTCCCGGATGCCTTGCCCGTGGTGATGCGGGTCCTCGCCGACCGGGCCGCCCTCGACGCGGACGTCGGCCACCTCGCCCAGGCCCTGCCCGCCCTGGTCCGCTCCCTGCGGTACGGCGATGTGCGCGGCACGGACACCCACGCCCTGACCGGCGTCGCGGTGGGCCTCGCCGAGCGGATCTTCGTCGGCCTCCCCCCGGCCTGCGCGGCCCTCGACTCCGAGGCCGCCGAGGACATGCGCCGCCATGTGGACGCGGTGCAGGGGGCCGTGGGACTCCTGGGGGAGACGTCCACGACGTCACCCGGTGGCGCACAGCCGTCCGGCGACGGACCGGCGTCCCGCGGTATACGCGGCCGCTGGCACTCCGTGCTCCGGGTGCTGGCCGGGCGCGACACCGTGCCGGGGGTGATCCGCGGGCGGGCCGTACGACTGCTGCTGGACGAGGGCGAGTTGGCGCAGGACGAGGCCGCGCGTCTCATGGGCCTTGTGCTGTCGCCGGGGACGGCGCCCGGGGACGCGGCCGCGTGGATCGAGGGCTTCGTCGGGGGCGGCTCCGGCGGCGGGATGCTGCTGGTGCACGACGAGCGGTTGCTCGGCCTGGTGGACGCGTGGCTGACCGGGGTGCCGGCGGAGGCGTTCACCGATGTGCTGCCGCTGCTGCGGCGGACGTTCTCGGCGTACGAGGCGGGCGTGCGCAGGACGCTGGGCGAGCTCGTCCGGCGTGGGCCGGGAGCGCCGGGGCGCACCGCGGCCGCCACCTCCGGGATACCCGGGTTCGCCCCCGACCTCGACCGCGAGCGCGCGGACGCCGTACTGCCGGTGCTGAGCCTGCTGCTGGGGCTGGACGAGCCCGACGACGGCGACTCCGAGGACAGCGATGCCGAC
This sequence comes from Streptomyces sp. NBC_00775, assembly GCF_036347135.1. Taxonomy (NCBI): domain Bacteria; kingdom Bacillati; phylum Actinomycetota; class Actinomycetes; order Kitasatosporales; family Streptomycetaceae; genus Streptomyces; species Streptomyces sp. NBC_00775. The sequence continues at coordinate 4,118,375 of NZ_CP108938.1, read as the reverse complement.
GAGAACGACGCCGACTACAACGCCGACAACAACCTTGTGGAGGTGGCCCGATGACCGCAGTGCCGGTGGACGCGCCGGGCACGGCCCGTACGGCCGATGTGCGCGACGAGCGGCTCCGGCGCTGGCGGCTCGTGCTCGGCGGTGACGAGGCGGACGGCACCGGATGCGTGCTCGCCGGGCAGGACGCCGCGATGGACGGGGCGCTCAGCGCGCTGTACGGGAAGGGGGGCAAGGGGCAGCCCGGGCGGGACCGTTCGGCGGGGCTCGGGGCGTCGGCGCCCTCGGTCGCGCGCTGGCTCGGGGACATCCGGACGTACTTCCCGTCGTCTGTCGTCCAGGTCATGCAGCGCGACGCCATCGACCGGCTCGGGCTGTCCACCCTGCTGCTGGAGCCCGAGATGCTGGAGGCGGTGGAGGCCGACGTCCACCTGGTGGGCACGCTCCTCTCCCTCAACAAGGCCATGCCGGAGACAACGAAGGAGACCGCGCGGGCCGTCGTGCGCAAGGTCGTCGAGGATCTGGAGAAGCGGCTCGCCACCCGCACCCGGGCCACACTCACCGGAGCCCTGGACCGCAGCGCCCGGATCAGCAGACCCCGCCACCACGACATCGACTGGAACCGCACGATCGCGGCGAACCTGAAGCACTACCTGCCCGAGTACCGCACGATCGTGCCCGAGCGGCTGATCGGGTACGGGCGCGCCTCGCAGTCCGTGAAGAAGGAGGTCATCCTCTGCATCGACCAGTCGGGATCGATGGCGGCGTCCGTCGTCTACGCCTCCGTGTTCGGCGCCGTCCTCGCGTCGATGCGGTCCATCTCCACCCGGCTCGTGGTCTTCGACACGGCGGTCGTCGACCTCACCGACCAGCTCGACGACCCGGTCGACGTCCTCTTCGGCACCCAGCTCGGCGGCGGCACGGACATCAACAGGGCGCTGGCGTACTGCCAGTCGCAGATCACCCGGCCCGCCGACACGGTGGTCGTGCTCATCAGCGACCTCTACGAAGGGGGCATACGGAACGAGATGCTGAAGCGGGTCGCGGCGATGAAGGCGTCCGGGGTGCAGTTCGTGACGCTGCTGGCGCTGTCCGACGAGGGGGCGCCCGCGTACGACCGTGAACACGCGGCGGCGCTCGCGGCCCTGGGCGCACCGGCGTTCGCCTGTACGCCCGATCTGTTTCCCGAGGTGATGGCGGCGGCGATCGAGAAGCGGCCGCTGCCGATACCGGACACCAGGTGAGGGGAATGGCAAACCCGGACATGCATACCCATCGGTAACAGGGGACTTGCGCAACCTCGGGAGCCCCGTGCGAGGATCGACGCGGCCTCAGAGCCTTCACCCGGCAACCCTCACCCGCCGTCGCGCACCATCCGCCGCCGTCACCCGCCTTCGCACGGGAGGACCCTCCCCCTTGACCCTGTCAGCCGCACTGCCCGGTGCCGCTCTGCGCGTGATGCGTACGGCGGCCGGACGGCGTGCGCTGCAAGTGGTGCTGCTGGTGGGCGGGTTGTTCGCGCTCGGGTTCCTCTGCGGGGAGCAGGCGCACGCCGCCGACGGGGTGGTGCCCACGACTCCGGCGCGGGTCGTCGGGTCGGTGAAGAGTGCGGTGGGACAGGCCGTCGAGCCGGCCTCCGACGCCTCGAAGGCCAACCCGAAGGCCAACCCGAAGGCCAACCCGAAGACCAACCCGAAGGTTGACTCGACCCCCTCCAGCGGCGTCCAGCACGTCACCGGGACGGTCGCGCACGTCACCGACACCGCTCGCCGGATCAGCCGGCCGGTCGGCGACAGCGTCGTCCCGCCGGCCGCCGACAGCGTCGTACGGCCGGTCGGTGGTCTGGTGAAGACGGTCACCGGTGGGCTGGCCGAAGCCCCGCCGGAGGTGCTGCCGCCCCTGCCGGGCCTGCCCGTGCTCCCTGGTGCGGGTGCGCCGACTCCTCCGGCCGCTTCGGCGCCGCAGGCGTCGAGCGGGGTGACGGGGCAGCCGAGCGCGACGGTCGCGCACGACGTGGGGCGGCGACCGGACATATCCGCCACCCCCGCCGCGTACGGCCCGAGCGGCCCCGGCGTGGACATCGGTGACGGTGTCGCCGTGCGCCGTGACCACGGCGGCGTACGGCCGGGACAGGCCCCCGCTCACCAGGCACCCCCCGGCGACCCGACCGGTGCGCTGGGCGACCGGTCCGCGGTCAGCGACGGTGCGCCGCGGCACGGCGATCCGCATGCCGTCACTTCTGACCACCGGGCGCCGCTGCGGCTCGCGCCCGGTGCCTCCGCGGTGATGGCCGCGGCCGAGACCCGGGACAGGTACCGGGACATTCCCGTTTTCCCCGGCTAGGGCAGCCCTTCCCCCGCTGAACGACCTGCCGCGCGGGGGCGGAACAGGTCTGCCCGCCGTCCGGACACCTCTCCGATCCCCGGACGGACGCCCCGGAATTCGCCGGAAAGCACCGCGAATTCCCGGAATGTCCCGAACTCTCGGAATCCCGAAGGATCTGACGTACCCATGAACAAGAACATCCGCCGTTCCATCGTCATAGCCGCCGGTGTCACCGGCGCGTGGGCGCTCGGCTCCGCCGTCGCCAGCGCGGACGAGCTGCCCTCGTCGTCCCTGTCCACTTCCGACGTGAGTGTCGACCTGACCGACACCGTCGGCACGGTCACCGACACCGTCGACGGCGTCGTCGGGAACGTGACGAACGACGTGCAGAGCACGGTCTCCGGCGTCACCCACGGCGTTACCGACGGCTCGGCCGTCGACGGCGCGACCTCGACCGTCACGGGCACCGCCGCCAAGGCGCAGTCGACGGCTACCACCGTCACGTCCACCGCCCAGAAGGCCGCGCCGGTGAAGACCGCGGCCACGAAGACCGCCGACCACGCCCGCCGCTACGTCGACGCCGAGGTCTCCTCCGTGACCCCTCTCTCGCAGGCCAAGGCCGCCGTTGCCGCCACCGCGGAGCACGGCACCGGCAAGGCCCGGGAGACCGTCGCCGACGTCAGCGCCCCGCAGGACGAGATCGACTACCTGTTCGGCCCCCTCGCGGCCTTCGCGCCGGAGCTGGAGGAGGCCCTCGCCGGGGCGCAGAGCAGGCTCGCGGCCGCCCAGCGCACTGCCGCCGCCGTGCCGTCCGCCGCGCAGACCAAGGTCCAGCAGACCGTCGCCACGGCAGGAAACACCGCAGGAAACACCGCAGGAAACACGGCGGGCGACACGGTGACCGGCGCCCGCAGGACCGTCACCGGCGCCCCCGCGCAGGTCCAGGGCGCCGTCGGCACCGCCACCGGCCTCGCGATCCCGGTCGTCGACGAGACCGCCGCCGCCGTCCTGCCGCCGGTCGCCGCCACCGCCGTCCACGGCGTCACCCCGGTCGTGGACCACGCCGTCGGACACGCGACGGCACTGGCGTACGGCGCCGTCGGTGACGTGCGGCCGTTCGCCGGAGGCCTCGTCGGGCAGGTCGCCGACGACACCGTCGCCGCCGTCCTGCCGCCCGTCGCCGCCACCGCCGTGCACGGTGTCGTCCCGGTCGCCGGGCAGTCCGTCGGGGACACGGGCGCGCTGGCGTACGGCGTGGCCGGTGACGTCCAGCCCTTCGCGGGCGGTGTCGTGGGCGACGCGGGAACGCTCGCGTACGGCGTCACGGGCCAGGTCGCCCCGTTCGCGCAGGGTGTCGTCGGCGACGACGTGCGGCCCTTCGCCGGGGGTGTCGTCGGCGCGGTGCGGCCGGTCGTGGACCTCGTGCAGCCGGTCGTGGCGGGCGTCGGGGGCAGTGCCACCGGGCTGGCGTACGGCGTCACGGGCGACGTGCGGCCGTTCGCGGGCGGTGTGATCGGTGAGGCCGACCCGTTCGCGGGTGGTGTCGCCGGCCAGGCGGGTGCCCTCGCGCAGGACCTGACCGGAACCGTCGAGGCGACCGGCGGCCCCCTCGCGGGCAACGCCGTCGGCGGCGTCCAGGGCGTGGCCGACTCGGTCGCCCCGAGCTACCTGCACGGCGCCCAGTACGGCACGTACAGCATCTGACGCCCACCCGCCTGGCCGTACGACGGCGTACGACGACGACCGGCGAAGCCGTCGCACGGCACACGAACGACTCCGCGGGGCCACACACCCGGACGGCCGAAACCCATCGGTCCGTCCGGCCGAAACCTCGCGGATGGGCCGGGTGGTCCCCATTGGGGTGGGGACCGCCCTCCCTGGGCCCCTTCGGGGCCCTTCGAGGGGCCTCACCAGGTAAACCCCAGCCTGGTGAGGCCCGCTCTGTGACAGGTATCACCGCTCATCTGTGAGCTGCGATTTAGGGACGCGCGGGAAGCGGCGATAACCTGCGAGACGGACATGCCGCGCGCTCGGACACCGTGTGCGCCACCCTTGTGACAGCGGACGTCACGTTGCCCTTCGCGGCACGCCCACGCATCCAACGAACCGCGAGATCACTGATAGGGACGGACGCGCGTGGACCTGTTCGAGTACCAGGCGAGGGACCTCTTCGCCAAGCACGGTGTACCGGTGCTGGCCGGTGAAGTCATTGACACGCCTGAGGCAGCCCGCGAGGCGACCGAGCGTCTTGGCGGCAAGTCCGTCGTCAAGGCCCAGGTGAAGGTCGGTGGCCGTGGAAAGGCCGGTGGCGTGAAGCTCGCCGCCACCCCGGACGAGGCCGTCGCCCGCGCGACGGACATCCTCGGCATGGACATCAAGGGCCACACGGTCCACAAGGTGATGATCGCCGAGACCGCGCCCGAGATCGTCGAGGAGTACTACGTCTCGTACCTCCTCGACCGCACTAACCGCACCTTCCTCGCCATGGCGTCCGTCCAGGGCGGCGTGGAGATCGAGGTCGTCGCGGAGGAGAACCCCGAGGCCCTCGCGAAGGTCCCGGTCGACGCCAACGAGGGCGTCTCGATCGAGAAGGCCCGCGAGATCGTCGCCCAGGCGAAGTTCCCGGCCGAGGTGGCCGAGCAGGTCGCCGAGATCCTGGTGACGCTGTGGGACACCTTCATCAAGGAGGACGCCCTCCTCGTCGAGGTCAACCCGCTGGCCAAGGTCGCCTCCGGCAAGGTCATCGCCCTTGACGGCAAGGTGTCCCTGGACGAGAACGCCGAGTTCCGCCAGCCGGACCACGAGGCGCTCGTCGACCACGCGGCGGCCAACCCGCTCGAGGCCGCCGCCAAGGCCAAGAACCTCAACTACGTCAAGCTCGACGGCGAGGTCGGCATCATCGGCAACGGCGCGGGTCTCGTCATGAGCACCCTGGACGTCGTCGCGTACGCCGGTGAGAACCACGGCGGCGTGAAGCCGGCCAACTTCCTCGACATCGGCGGCGGCGCCTCCGCCGCGGTCATGGCGAACGGCCTGGAGATCATCCTCGGCGACCCGGACGTCAAGTCCGTCTTCGTCAACGTCTTCGGTGGCATCACCGCCTGTGACGAGGTCGCCAACGGCATCGTCCAGGCGCTTCAGCTGCTCAAGGACAAGGGCGAGGAAGTCACCAAGCCCCTGGTCGTGCGCCTCGACGGCAACAACGCCGAGCTGGGTCGCAAGATCCTGTCGGACGCCAACCACCCGCTCGTGCAGCGCGTGGACACCATGGACGGCGCGGCCGACAAGGCCGCCGAGCTGGCCGCGGCCAAGTAAGGGACGAGGGAAAACCACAGCCATGGCTATCTTCCTCAACAAGGACAGCAAGGTCATCGTCCAGGGCATGACCGGTGCCACGGGCATGAAGCACACCAAGCTCATGCTGGCCGACGGCACGAACATCGTCGGCGGTGTCAACCCGCGCAAGGCGGGCACGTCCGTCGACATCGACGGCACCGAGATCCCCGTCTTCGGCACGGTCGCCGAGGCGATGGAGAAGACCGGCGCCAACGTGTCCGTCCTCTTCGTGCCGCCGGCCTTCGCGAAGGCCGCCGTCGTCGAGGCGATCGACGCGGAGATCCCCCTCGCGGTCGTCATCACCGAGGGCATCGCCGTCCACGACTCCGCCGCCTTCTGGGCGTACGCGAAGTCGAAGGGCAACAAGACCCGCATCATCGGCCCGAACTGCCCCGGTCTCATCACCCCGGGCCAGTCGAACGCCGGCATCATCCCGGGCGACATCACGAAGCCGGGCCGCATCGGCCTGGTCTCGAAGTCCGGCACGCTGACGTACCAGATGATGTACGAGCTCCGTGACATCGGCTTCTCGTCCGCCGTCGGCATCGGTGGCGACCCGGTCATCGGTACGACGCACATCGACGCGCTCGCCGCGTTCGAGGCCGACCCCGACACCGACCTGATCGTCATGATCGGTGAGATCGGCGGCGACGCCGAGGAGCGTGCGGCGGACTTCATCGCGAAGAACGTGACGAAGCCGGTCGTCGGCTACGTCGCCGGCTTCACCGCGCCCGAGGGCAAGACCATGGGCCACGCCGGCGCCATCGTCTCCGGCTCCTCCGGCACGGCCGCCGCGAAGAAGGAGGCCCTCGAGGCCGCCGGTGTCAAGGTCGGCAAGACGCCGACCGAGACGGCGAAGCTGGCGCGCGAGATCCTCGCGGGCTGAACTTCTTAGCGTAATTCAGCTGAACGCCGGTGGGCCCGCACCCCTTGTTGGGTGCGGGCCCACCGGCGTTGGCCCACAGAAGCACCGGTACGGGCCTCAGCGGCGTCGGCAGTCCGAGCGGCGTCGCGGCCTCACCAGTTCTCCGGGACCAGCCTTTCCGGGCCGTTGACCGTCTCCGACTTCAGCTTGGCGTGGAGTTTGAGCTCCGCGTGGGACAAGGGGCCCGGGGCGGCCCGAGGGGGTACGCCCTGCACCGTTTCGCCCGGGGCCAGCGGCGCCTCGTAGTGGTCCGGGGCCGTCCGGAGCGTCAGCGTCGTGGCGCCGATGAGGAGGACCGTGAAGGCGATGGCCGCGCGGGTCCAGTGCCGGGCGCGGCGTTCGCCGCCCCAGCGGACCGTGCGGGGCTTCGCCGCCCGCAGCCGCTCGATGCTCGCGAGTTCGGCGAGCCGCCGGTGCAGTTCCTGAGGCACCGCCAGCTCCGGCAGGCGCGCCGCGACGGCCGCACGCGCATGCAGCAGCCGGCCCGCCGCCGCGGGCGTGCTCGCCTCCGTCTCGGCCGCGGTCTCCGGCAGATCGAGCCCGACCCCGTCGTACAGCAGCAGCGTGCGCCGGTACACGGGCGGCAGCTTCAGGAGTACGTCGAGCAGCGCGCGGTCGGCGGCATCGGCGGGCGGTGCCTCCGGGTGCCGGTGCCGCAGGCGCATCCGGTGCCAGGGGGAGAGCGCGTACTCGTACGCCGTCGCCCGCACCCACCCGGCCGGATCCCGGTCCACGGCCACCTCGGGCCAGCGGTGCCAGGCCAGTTGAAAGGCCTTCTCCACGGACTCCCGTGCCAGCTCACGCCGCCCGGTGAGCAGATACGTCTGCCGTACGAGGGCGGGGGCGCAGAACGCGTACAGGGCGTCGAAGGCCTGAGTGGGCGTCAGCGAAGGCACCGGGAGCGCGGATTCCACGCCCTCGGGCGGCTGCTCCTCGGCGCGTTCGGCACGTTCGGCACGTTCGGCACGTTCGGGGTGATCGGGGTGATCGGGGTGATCGGCGTGATCGGCGTGAGGTGTCGCGCCGGCGCCCACCAGCGCCGGAACGGCCTGCTCGTGACGAACGGTCACCTCGGCCCCGGTGTCAGCGGGCTCGGTCGGCTCGGTCAGCAGCTGTACGTACGCTTCCCGTGTGCTGCCGCGCGGTGTCGTACGGCCGGTCTCCCACGAGCGCACCGTCTCGTGCGTGACGCCCACCCGGGCGGCGACGTCGGCCTGAGTCAGCGACTTGGCCTCGCGCAGACGACGGCGCTCATGGGGGGCAGGCATCGGGGTAGCGGGGCTCCGCGTCATGTCGCACCCCACAGGGCGCCCCCTCGTACGAAAAAGTGCATAGCTGCATATTGAGCGACACATCCGTAGTTCGCCTGTTACGACGAGAAAGCGCGTGTCGTTGGGACCATGACGGTCGTGACCCAAATGACCGACCGCAGGCTGTCGTTGTCGCCCCTGCTCACACGGATGCGCGACCGATCCCCCGGACTGGCCGCCAGCTTCCTGGGTGGCGCCCTCGCGGCGGGGCTCGGACTCGGCTCGTTCGCCGTCCTCGTCATGGTGCTGTGGATCAGCTCGCCGTACCCGGACAGCGGACCGGGCGGAGCGCTGCACATGGCCGCGGCCCTCTGGCTGCTCGCCCACGGGGTGGAGCTGATCCGCACCGATACGTTGTCGGGCCTGCCCATGCCGGTGGGCGTGACGCCGCTGCTCCTGCTCGTGCTGCCGGTGTGGCTGCTGCACCGGGCGGGGCGCGACGCGGCCGACGCCGAATCCGAGGCGCCGCCGCGCACCGCGTGGGCCGGGGTCGTCGCGGGCTATCTGTCCGTGGGAGCGGCCGCCGCGCTGTACGCCTCGGGCGGCGCGCTGCGCCCCTCCTGGGTGTGGACCGCCGTATGCCTGCCGCTGCTTGCCGCGGGCGCGGCCGGGGCGGGGGTGTGGACGGCGTACGGGCGTCCGCGGGGGCCGATGCCGGCGTGGGGACGGCGGTTCGCCGAGGCCCCGCCGCTGCGTCCGCTCTCCGGCGTACGTCGTTTCGTCGCCGGCGCGGACGCCCGGCTCCTCGGGGGTGCGGTGCGGGCTGCCGGGGCCGGGGCGGCGGCGCTGGTCGGGGGAGGAGCCTTGCTGGTGGCGGTGTCGCTGGTGTGGCACGGGGGGACGGCTCGCGACTCGTTCCTCCAGCTCACCGACGTGTGGTCGGGGCGATTCGCCGTCCTGCTGCTCTGCCTGGCCCTGGTGCCGAACGCGGCGGTGTGGGGGGCGGCGTACGGGCTCGGGCCCGGGGTCGTGCTGGGGGCGGGGCATGTCGCGGGGCCACTGTCGGCGTCCGCGCCCGGGCCGCTGCTGCCCGCGTTTCCGCTGCTGGCGGCGGTGCCGGGGGCGGGGGTGCCGTTGAGTTGGGCGAGCGGGGTGGTGCCGGTGGCCGCGGGGGTGACGGTGGCGTGGTTCGCGGTGGCTGCGGCCGTGCCCGGGGGTGGGGCCGCGGGGCGGGACGAGGCTTGGTCCCGGCGGCGGACGGTTGCCGCCGTCGCGCTGGCCGCCGGGTTGTGCGGCGTCGCGCTCGGGCTGCTCGCCGCGTTGGCCGGGGGGCCGTTGGGGGTGGCTGCGCTGGCTCGTTTCGGGCCGGTGTGGTGGCAGGTGGGGGCTGCGACGGTGGTGTGGACGGGAGTGGTGGGGGTTCCCGTGGCGGTGGGGGTGCGGGGGTGGAGGCTTCGGGAAGCTTGGGGCGGAGGGGCGCGGGGTCCTTTGTCGCGGCCTTCGCGGCCTTCGCGGCGCGCGTGGTTGTCGCGGTCGCGGGGGGCCGGGGCCGGTCTGCCGTCGACGTCGCCGCCGGTTGCCGCGCAGCCTCAGCCCCAGCCTTTTGCCGAGGTGCCGGACCCCCTGCTTGACCCCTTCGAACCGTACGAGTTCCTTCCCGCCGACCCCACGGTTTCCCCCTGGCGCGAGGACGCCTCCCGCGAGGCCCGCTGGGCGGCTCTGAAGGAGGCCTCCGCTCCTCCGGAGCCGACGGATCCGACCTGAGGTCCTGGGTGAGTTCCTCGCCCCCGCCGCCCCTACCCGTCCCATCCCTGGGGGCTGCGCCCCCAGACCCCCCTAAAAGATTGCGCAGTTCCCCGCGCCCCTAAAAGGGGCGCGGGGAACTGCGCAATCTTTTGGACCAGCCCCCACCCACCCGCGGCCAAAGAACCGGCCTACGGGGTCTGGGGCGGAGCCCCAGGGACGGGATCAGCCTTGCGTCCCCAGCAGGCCGCGCAGCTCCTTCGGCAGGAGGTCGTTGCAGGACTGCTTCGCCGCGTTCGTGAGGGCGTCATTCGTACAGGAGTAGTAGTCGCTGTAGACGAGGTGCGCGGTGAAGGTCGCCGCGACCATGACGATGGCTAGCGACGCGGTGACAAGCCCGCTCACCGCGGCGGTCGTCTGGGGACGCGCATTCGGATCGGGCGCCGGCGCATCCGGGTCCGGAGTACGGGGCTTGGCCCGGAGCGCACTGCCGCCCCAGTACAGAGCGAGCGCACCGAGCAGCAATGCCACATACGGCCAGTTGAAGAGGGCGAAGAAGAACGCCCACATGCCGGAAAGCAGGGCATAGCGTGCACGCCGCTGCGCCGGGTCCGTCGGATCCCAGCGCATCCCGGTCCCCGGCCCTCCCGGACCATCGCCGGACCCTTCCGGACCACTCGGACCCTGCGGAGCCCCCGGCCGGTCACCGAAACGGCCGCCGGTCGAAGGCCCGGGCTGCCGGTCGCTCCACTGGCTGCCCCACGGGGACTGCCCGTTCTGGCCGGCCCCGCCGTTCTCGTCCGCACCCTGCCCGCTCGCGGGCCGCCTCGGCTGCCACGGCCGGTCGGGAGTCCCCTCGGGCGGCGGCGCGAACGGATTGTCGTCCGAGTCGGGAGCGTCGGGACCCGTCCCGCCCGAGGAACCGTTTCCACCCGCCGAGCCGTTTCCGCCCACGGGGCCACGTCCGCCTGCGGAGCCGTTCCCGCCCGCCGGCACGTCCCCGCTCGACCGCGGCGGGGTAGACGAAGGGCGCTGCTCGCGCAGCAGGAGCGGAGGGAGTCGGAGACTGCGGTCCGGCATCAGGTGTGCGTCTTCCCCTTGGTGGTTCTGGCGGGCGGCGTGTCCACACAGCATCGTGCTCGCGACGCGCGCCCCGAGCTTCTGCACTCCGGGCTCACACCCTGAGCGTCATACCCAGGGTTCGTACCCCGGGCAACGTGCCCCGGAGTCGCGCCCCGGGGATTCCTGCCCAGGGCTCGCGCCCCGAGCGTGCGTACCCGTCCCGGGTCAACGTCCCGCGCACGCAGGGCGTTCCCCGTGCTGGACGGTGTTCCCGGGTGGATCCTCCCCAGACGCTACCTTCCGGCCACGCCCCCGTCCCGTGGGGGCTGCCCGGTGTGCCGGTATCGTTGCTGACGGTCGGCCGGTTCGTAGACTTCCCCGTATCCCGGGGCGCGAAGCATTCGTACGACCGTACAAACGCTCCCCCGAGAAAGGGCCCCGCCGTGGCCAAGACCAAGCGCCTCGTCGTGCTGGTCTCCGGATCAGGTACGAATCTGCAGGCATTGCTCGATGCCATCGCGGAGGAAGGACCCGAGGGCTACGGGGCCGAGATCGTGGCCGTGGGCGCCGATCGCGACGGCATCGAAGGGCTCGCGCGTGCCGAGCGGGCGGGGATCGCCACCTTCGTCCGACGCGTCAAGGACTACGACGGCCGGGACGAGTGGGACCGCGCGCTCACCGAGGCCGTCGCCGCCCACGAGCCCGATCTCGTCGTCTCCGCCGGGTTCATGAAGATCGTGGGGAAGGAATTCCTCGCCAGGTTCGGGGGGCGGTTCGTCAACACGCATCCCGCCCTGTTGCCCAGTTTCCCGGGGGCCCACGGCGTACGCGACGCGCTCGCGTACGGCGCGCGGGTCACCGGATGCACCGTCCACTTCGTCGACGACGGCGTCGACACCGGACCGATCATCGCTCAGGGCGTGGTGGAGATCCGGGACGAGGACGACGAGAGCGCTCTGCACGAGCGCATCAAGGAAGTCGAGCGAAGGCTGCTCGTCGATGTCGTGGGGCGGCTCGCCCGCAACGGCTATCGCATTGAGGGACGAAAGGTAGTTATCCAGTGACCGCCGACATCACTGTCACGGCCGAGAGCAACCAGCGGGCCATTCGTCGCGCGCTCGTCAGCGTCTACGACAAGACCGGGCTGGAGGACCTGGCTCGCGGGCTGTACGAAGCCGGTGTCGAGCTCGTCTCCACCGGGTCCACCGCCGCGAAGATCGCCGCGACCGGCGTCCCCGTCACCAAGGTGGAGGAGCTGACCGGCTTCCCCGAGTGCCTGGACGGCCGCGTCAAGACCCTGCACCCGAAGGTCCACGCGGGCATCCTCGCCGACCTGCGGCTCGACAGCCACCGTCAGCAGCTCGCCGAGCTCGGCGTCGAGCCGTTCGACCTCGTCGTCGTCAACCTCTACCCGTTCCGCGAGACCGTCGCCTCAGGCGCGTCGCCCGACGAGTGCGTCGAGCAGATCGACATCGGCGGTCCTTCGATGGTCCGTGCCGCCGCCAAGAACCACCCGTCCGTGGCCGTCGTCACCAGTCCGGCGCGGTACGGCGACGTCCTCGCCGCCGTCAAGACCGGCGGCTTCGACCTGCGCACCCGCAAGCGGCTGGCCGCCGAGGCCTTCCAGCACACCGCCGCGTACGACGTGGCCGTCGCCTCCTGGTTCGCGGACGACTATGCGGCCGCCGACGAGAGTGGTTTCCCCGACTTCCTCGGCCACACCTACGAGCGCAAGAACACCCTGCGCTACGGCGAGAACCCGCACCAGGGCGCCGCGCTCTACGTCGACGGCACGGGCGGCCTGGCCGAGGCCGAGCAGCTGCACGGCAAGGAGATGTCGTACAACAACTACACGGACACGGACGCCGCGCGCCGTGCCGCGTACGACCACGAGGACCCCTGCGTCGCGATCATCAAGCACGCCAACCCGTGCGGGATCGCGGTCGCGTCGAACGTCGCCGAGGCGCACCGCAAGGCGCACGCCTGTGACCCGCTGTCCGCGTTCGGGGGTGTCATCGCCGTCAACCGGCCGGTGACGAGGGAGATGGCGGAGCAGGTCTCCGAGATCTTCACCGAGGTCATCGTCGCGCCCGAGTACGAGGACGGCGCCCTCGAAGCCCTCACCAAGAAGAAGAACATCCGCGTGCTGCGCGCCCACAAGGCGCCCGCGAACCCGGTCGAGGTCAAGCAGATCGACGGCGGCGCGCTGCTCCAGGTCACCGACCGCCTCCAGGCCGACGGCGACAACCCGCACAGCTGGACCCTGGCCACCGGCGAAGCCCTGAACGAGGGCGAGCTCGACGAGCTGGCCTTCGCCTGGCGGGCCTGCCGCGCGGTCAAGTCCAACGCGATTCTCCTCGCCAAGGACGGCGCCTCGGTCGGCGTCGGCATGGGCCAGGTCAACCGCGTCGACTCCGCGAAGCTCGCGGTCGAGCGTGCGGGCGCCGAGCGTGCCCGTGACTCCTACGCCGCCTCGGACGCGTTCTTCCCGTTCCCCGACGGATTCGAGATTCTCGCTGAGGCGGGCGTCAAGGCCGTGGTCCAGCCCGGCGGTTCGGTCCGTGACGAGCTGGTCGTGGAGGCCGCGAAGAAGGCGGGCGTCACGATGTACTTCACGGGGACGCGCCACTTCTTCCACTGAGCCACCCGCTTGCTGTCGAACACGTGACGCACACGTGACGCACCAGGGCCGTGTCCCCCTGTACGAGGGGGCACGGCCCTGGGCGTGAACGAAGCGGCTGGCGCGGGGTGTTCAGTAGCGCGGGCGCGCGAACCAGGCGGTGCCGCTGGAGACGACCGGCGCAGCCGTGATGACGGTGGCGAAGACGACCCAGATCAGCGGCAGGATGACCGCGGACGCGAGTCCGGAATCCAGGCCGGCGAAGAGCGCGATCAGGCCGACGATGCCGCCGAGCGCCCCGTAGACGACGGTGGTGATGCGGACACCCTGACCGCCCTTGCTGAACTTCACGCCGAGCGTGATGGAGAGGGTCGCGAGGCCGGCGGCGAGCAGAGCGATCACGACGAAGAGCCCGGCGGCCATGTGACCGCCGTTGCCCACGTTGGTGAACCCGTAGTCGTCCGCGCTGTCCGACACGTCGTTCGCGAAGGCGGCGAGGTAGAACCAGAACAGCGCTGCGATAATCTGCGGCACCGAGATGATGAAGAGGAAGACGCGGGCGGTCATCAGAAGCCCCGGCATCGACTGCGGAAGCATCTGGTTGCCGCCCGGGTAGCCGGGGTACGCCGGCTGCTGTGCATAGCCGTAGCCCTGCGGGGGTACGCCGGGCGGAGCGGCGGGGTAGCCGTAACCGGGAGCGGCCGGCGGAGCGGCGGGGGGCTGCTGGGGCGGCTGCCCGTAAGGGTTGTTCGGGTCGCCGAAACTCATGGCGGGTTTTCCTCCGTTGCATGCGCGGGGACGAAGCGCGGAACGGTCGGAGGAATTTCTACAGAGCGGTCCGTCCCCCCGGTACTGCCCGCGGCACTGTGCTGCTCATCGTTCTTTAGGCGCCTCTTACTTGTCCAGCCGGATGCCATATGTGTTGTGCAAGTGCAACATCAATGATCATGGCCGGATGCGGGGAACGGGCCCGGATATCGGCGCCGGAAGGCCCGTATGGTGGCCTGATTGGAACCGGGGCCGGGTCATCCGGGAGGATGGGGCCATGACCGCCCAGATTCTCGATGGCAAGGCCACCGCAGCCGCGATCAAGTCCGATCTGACCGCCCGCGTGGCGGCCCTGAAGGAGAAGGGCGTCACGCCCGGCCTGGGGACCGTCCTGGTCGGTGACGACCCCGGCAGCCAGAAGTACGTCGCCGGCAAGCACCGCGACTGCGCCCAGGTCGGCATCGCCTCCATCCAGCGTGAACTGCCCGCGACCGCCACGCAGGAGGAGATCGAGGCGGTGGTCCGCGAGCTGAACGAGGACCCCGCCTGCACCGGCTACATCGTCCAGCTGCCGCTCCCCAAGGGCATCGACGAGAACCGCATCCTGGAACTGATGGACCCGGACAAGGACGCGGACGGACTGCACCCGATGAACCTCGGCCGTCTCGTGCTGAACGAGCCGGCCCCGCTGCCCTGCACGCCCAACGGTGTCCTCACCCTCCTGCGCCGCTACGGCGTGGAGATCAAGGGCGCCGAGGTCGTGGTCGTCGGCCGTGGCGTGACCATCGGGCGCCCGATGCCGCTGCTGCTCACCCGCCGCAGCGAGAACGCCACGGTGACCCAGTGCCACACCGGCACCCGTGACCTCTCCGCCCACCTCAAGCGCGCCGACATCATCGTGGCCGCGGCGGGCTCCGCGCACCTCATCCGCGCCGAGGACGTGAAGCCGGGCGCCGCCGTCCTCGACGTCGGTGTCTCGCGCAGCGCCGAGGGCAAGATCGTCGGTGACGTCCACCCGGACGTCGCCGAGGTCGCCGCGTGGATCTCCCCGAACCCCGGCGGCGTCGGCCCGATGACCCGCGCCCAGCTGCTCGTCAACGTGGTGGAAGCGGCGGAGCGCAGTGTCGGCTGAGGGCGGCTCCAAGAACGGTGAGACGCGGGATGCCGAGTCGGCCCTGCGGGATGCCGAGTCGGCCGTACAGGACGCCGTGAGCGCCTCGGACGGCGAGCCCACCGTGCGGGACGCGATCAGCGCGCCCGACGCCGAGGGGAAGCCGCGGCGCACCACGCGACGCTTCCCGCTCTTCACGCGGGACACCGCGCGGCCCGAGGGCGGCGGCCGGGCGGCGCCCGGGGACGCCCCGGCGCCCGCGCGCCAGTGGCCCATCCTCTCCGTGCTGTCGGCCGTCGGGCTCGGTCTGCTGCTGACCGCGCTCGACGTGTTCCGGGTCGGCACGATCCTGATCGGCGCCGCGCTGCTGGCCGGCGCCGTGATGCGCTGGATACTCCCCGACGTGGGCATGCTGGCGGTCCGTTCCCGCTTCACCGACATGCTCACGTACGGCGTGCTCGGCGTGGCCATCGTGCTGCTCGCGCTGATGGCTCAGCCCAACCCGTTGCTGGTGATCCCGTTCCTGGACGACACGCTGCACTTCACGGTGCGCTGAGCGCTTGAGCGCTTGAGCGCTTGAGGTCTGAGCGGCGCGCGCTGCGGGCTGCGCGCCGCGCGTTGGGCCGGACATGGATGCGGCCCGTCCCCTCCCCCGAGTAAGGACGGGCCGCGATCGGGCGGGTGTTCCGCCCGGGGTCAACACTTGTGCACAGGAGCAAGCTGTTCAACGCCTGGCAGTTCCCTGTGGCACGGAAGTGACCATTCCGCTACGGAGTCCGCGCCGTGCGACGGGAACCGGGTGCGTGCCGCCCCTGACCTAGTCCGTCGCCCCTGGGGAACCGTCCGCGCCTCGGTGTCGTCCCTCCGCTGAGAGAACGCCGAGGGAGGTCATCGATGAGTGCGTGGCAGCCGCTGCCGGAGCAACTTCCGACGGAGGTACGCCACTTCGTCGAGCAGTTGCGGCGGCTCAAGGACAGCACCGGCCTCAGCCTGGTCGCCCTCGGCGCGCGCACCGCGTACAGCAAGTCCTCCTGGCAGCGCTACCTCAACGCGACCCAGCCGCCACCCCGGCAGGCGGTCGTCGCGCTCTGCCGGGTCGCGGGTCTCGGGGGCGCGGACACCGAACGATTCGGCGTGCGCTGGGAGTTGGCGGTGCGGGTGTGGCCGCGGGTGCCGGTGAGTGTGGGCCCGTCCGGAGAGCTGTCCGGCGACCCGTCCGGCGAACCGTCCGCAGGCTCGTCCGCCGACGCGTCGGTCGACCCGTCCGTCGACCCGTCGGTCGGTTCTTCGGCCCGTCCTTCCGCCCGTCCTTCCTTCGGTGAGCCCATCCCTGATATGTACGAGGACGACCCCACGCTTCCTTGGTGGGACGTGCCCGAGGTGCCGGAGCCCAAGCCCGCCACGGGGCGTCTGCTCCTCTATGCCGCCCTGTTCCTGCTCGCTCTTCTCCTCGTCGCCCTCGCCGGGGCCGTCACCTTCGGGTGAGCTGATCACTCCCGTGGTTCCTGAGGTCGTTCGTGTGTTCCCGTTGTGTCGATGTCTTGACAAGTTCAAGGATTTGCACTGATCCATCACAACAGCCGGGATAACGTGGGCAATCGGGACGGTCCGGTACGTCCCGTGCGGGGGTCAGAGGTTCGACCGGTCGTACACGATGCCGGTGGGACACTGGACCGCAGCCCAACGGGCGTGCAACGGTGCATGCCCCGGCCCGAATGCTCCCGTGCGCCCCCATCCCGGGAACTGAGATCCCGGCCGAGTGCATCCCTGTGGGTAGCCAGAACGGGGACTCGGCAGAGGGGCGCCACGCGCGGGGAGAACAGTCAGGCACGTACGGGGGAATGCAATGAGGGGGGAGAAGCAATGCCTCGTTGGAGGGCCTTGCCGGATGAACTCGATCCGCAGGTCAGGGAGTTCGCCAGTCAGCTGCGCCGACTCGTCGACCGGAGCGGGCTGAGCATCGCCGCCGTGGCCGACCGCACGGGCTACAGCAAGACGTCCTGGGAGCGTTACCTCAACGGCCGGTTGCTCGCGCCCAAGGGTGCGATCGTCGCCCTGGCCGAGGTGACCGGGACCAACCCCATCCATCTGACGACCATGTGGGAGCTGGCCGAGCGTGCCTGGAGCCGCTCGGAGATGCGCCACGACATGACCATGGAAGCGATCCGGATCTCCCAGGCGCGCGCCGCCCTCGGGGAGTTCGGGCCGACTCCGGCGAAGGGGAGCAACGGGCAGCAGGCCGCCCGCAAGAGCGGCAGTGCGACCGCGATGCCCGGGGTCGCCGGGCCCGCCGGAGTGGCCCCGACGTTCCCGCCGTCGGCGCCGTCCGTGCCGGCGCAGCCGTCCGGGCCCGACGCGGGGGAGTCGTCGTCATACGGGGCTTCGTCGTACGGGGGTGGCTCGCGCGGCGGTTCCGGTGCCGGTGCCGGCTCCGGTTACGGCGGGTCCTCGTCCGGTGGGCCTTCGTCCGGTGAGGCCGGGCGGAGCGGCAGTTGGGGGGCTGTCGCCACGCCGTCCGACGGGGCCGGGCAGTTCGGTCCTGCGGCGCCGGTCGGGCCGGTTCGGCCGGCGGGGGGTCCGCCGCAGGACGCCCGGCCGGGTGGTGCGGGGGCCGGGGGCGGGGCGCGGCGGGGGCGGCGGCTCACGATGTTCCTCGCGGGGATCGTCGGGGCGCTCGTGGTGATAGCCGTGGCCGTCTACCTCACCAGCGGCGGGGACAAGAAGAACGCGAGCCACACGCCCACGACGCCCACGACCTCCGCCAGCACCAACCCCGACCTGCCGGCCGGGGTGAAGTGCAGCGGCGCGGACTGCACGGGCAAGGACCCGGAGAACATGGGCTGCGGCGGGGAGTTGGCCAAGACCACCACCAGCGTCACCGTCGGTACGACCCTCGTGGAAGTGCGCTACAGCAAGACCTGCGGTGCCGCCTGGGCCCGCATCACCCAGGCCGCGCCCGGGGACCAGGTCGAGGTGTCCTCCGGCACCGCCGCCAAGCAGACCGGGGCGGTCGACACGGACACCGACGCGTACACCCCGATGGTCGCGGTCAAGGACGCCGGCGACGCCACGGCGTGCGCGACGCTGAAGTCGGGCCAGAAGGGCTGCACGAAGTAGCGTTTGGCGGGGGCACGCGTTCAAAGATTGCGCAGTTCCCCGCGCCCCTAAAAGGGGCGCGGGGAACTGCGCAATCTTTTAGGGGGGTCTGGGGGCGCAGCCCCCAGGAACGGGATGGGACGGGTAGGGGCGGCGGGGGCGAAAAAGGTCCTCCCGGGGGGTTCTGTGGGGTGGGCCACACGGACCCGGACGCCCGGGGTCCCGGATGCGCGATAGCCTGACGGCGGATCTCTCTTGACGCCGAGAGATCGATCATCGGTACCTTTGATCGATCATTGCGGCGGCCGCAGGGGAAGATCCTGCACCCGGGGCAGGGACGCCCCACCGCCAGCTGTCATACGGAGAACGCCATGACCCGCACTCCCGTGAACGTCACCGTCACCGGCGCGGCCGGCCAGATCGGTTACGCCCTGCTCTTCCGCATCGCCTCCGGCCAGTTGCTCGGCGCGGACGTGCCGGTCAAGCTGCGCCTCCTGGAGATCACGCCGGCACTGAAGGCCGCCGAGGGCACCGCGATGGAGCTCGACGACTGCGCCTTCCCGCTCCTCGCGGGCATCGACATCACGGACGACCCGAACGTCGCCTTCGACGGCACGAACGTCGGCCTCCTCGTCGGCGCCCGCCCCCGTACCAAGGGCATGGAGCGCGGCGACCTGCTGTCCGCCAACGGCGGCATCTTCAAGCCGCAGGGCAAGGCCATCAACGACAACGCCGCGGACGACGTCAAGATCCTCGTCGTCGGCAACCCGGCCAACACCAACGCGCTGATCGCCCAGGCCGCCGCCCCGGACGTACCGGCCGAGCGCTTCACCGCCATGACCCGCCTCGACCACAACCGCGCGCTGACCCAGCTCGCGAAGAAGACGGGCACCACGGTCGCCGACATCCAGCGCCTGACGATCTGGGGCAACCACTCGGCCACCCAGTACCCGGACATCTTCCACGCCACGGTCGCCGGCAAGAACGCCGCCGAGACCGTGAACGACGAGAAGTGGCTGGCCGAGGACTTCATCCCGACCGTCGCCAAGCGCGGCGCCGCGATCATCGAGGCCCGTGGCGCCTCCTCCGCCGCGTCGGCCGCCAACGCCGCCATCGACCACGTCTACACCTGGGTCAACGGCACCGCCGAAGGCGACTGGACCTCCATGGGTATCCCGTCGGACGGTTCGTACGGCGTTCCGGAGGGGCTCATCTCCTCGTTCCCCGTCACCACGAAGGACGGCCAGTACGAGATCGTCCAGGGCCTGGACATCAACGAGTTCTCCCGCACCCGCATCGACGCGTCGGTGAAGGAGCTCGAGGAGGAGCGCGAGGCGGTCCGCAGCCTCGGCCTCATCTGAGCCCACTCATCGTGTTCCTGATGCCCGGGTGGCTCGCGCCGCCCGGGCATCAGTGCGTCCCGCGTCAGTGCGTCAGCACGTCACGTCGAGGAGCCGCTTCTCGAACCAGTGGGCGGCGTAGACGTTGTCGTCGTAGCGCGGGATCTCGGTGTATCCCGACGCCCGGTACATGGCCTGCGCCTCCGTGAGTGCGGCGTGGGTGTCGAGCCGTACGACCTCGCACCCGCGCTCGACGGCCTGTCGCTCAAGGCCGTCGAGGATCCGCCGCGCGAGGCCCAGCCGCCGGGCCGCGGGGTGCACCCACACATGCCGGATCTCGCCCACCCCGGGTTCGAGGCGGCGCAGTGCCCCACAGCTCACGGGGCGCCCTTCCTCGTACGCGACCAGGAAGGCACCCGCGTCCCCCGACACCTCATGGGGCCGTACGAGGGCGGCGGGGTCGAAGCCTTCCGGGAACCGTTCGCCGATGTCGGCGGCGTACGCGGCGAGGCAGTCCCGCGCGTCGCGGGAGGCGCCGTCGACGAGCTCGACGGTGATCGAGGCCAGCCGCAGCAGCCGCTCGGCGACGGCCACCGCGGCGGTGAGTTCCTCGCGCCGGGCCGCGTCGAGACCGCTCAGCAGTCCTTCGGCCAGCGCGTTGGCCCGCCGGTTCTGCTCCTTGACCTCGACCAGCCCGGCCGGTGTGAGCTCCGCGATCCGCAGCCGGCTGTCCGTGGGATGCACCCGCACCCGTACGAGCCCCTGCGCCTCCAGCGCCCGGATCATCCGGCTCAAGTACCCGGCGTCCAGGCCGAGTCGGCTCCGCAGCTCCCGCAGCGAGGCCCCGTCGTCCCCGATCTCGAACAGCAGCCGTGCCTCGCCGAGGGGCCGGTCCTGGCCGAGGTAGTGGTCGTCGAGGACTCCGATGCGCCGGGTGAAGTAGCGATTGAACCGGCGAAGGGCCTTCACATGGTTCGCTGACACTGGCTCCATATTCCTTTGACTTTAGTCAAAGGATTGGGAGGCGTCCATGAGGTGTCCGGCGATCTCCCGCAGCGCATGCGTGGCCCGGCGCTGCAACCCCGGCCCGAACGTGATCCGCGTGGCACCTCGCTCACCGAGCTCGGCGAGGTGTCCGGCGAGCTGCCCGTTGAGCTGTTCGGCGGGTGAGGGGCTGTGGGGCCGGGCGAACACGTTGATCGGCCCCTGGATCCCCGACCGCAGGAGGGGGAGTAAGCCGACCGGGGCGCCGATCGGATAGACGCAGTCGGCGCCGGCGGCGACGTACAGCGCGGCCCGCTCGATCACCCGCTCCGGGTTCGAGTCCCCGTACTCGAAGACGTCGATACGGGCGTTGACGAAGAGCTGGTCACCGGCGGCGGACCGCACCTCGGCCAGCCAGTCGGCGTGCTGGGCCGCAACCTTGAGGACACCCCCGTTGGAGTCCTCAAGGTTGCAGCCCACCGCCCCGGTCTCAAGGAGCCGCTCCACCAGCTCCTTGGGGGCGAGCCCGTACCCACCCTCGACGTCCGCGGACACGGGCACGTCGACGGCCCGGACGATCCGCGCGACCGCCGCGAACATCTCGTCGGCGGGCGTGGCCCCGTCCTCGTACCCGAGCGAGGCGGCGACCCCCGCGCTGGGCGTGGCGAGCGCCGGGAACCCGGCGTCCGCGAACACCCGTGCGCTCGCGGCGTCCCAGGGTCCGGGCAGGACCAGCGGGTCGCCGGGGAGGCGGCGCCGGTGCAGTGCGCGGAATGTCTCGGCCTTGCTCACCGCGGCGTGCGTCCCGGCACGATCCGTGTGCACCGTCCCGCGTTCTTCCGTGTTCACCATTGCGTGTTCACCATTCCGTGCTTCCCGGGGCGATCCGTCGGGTGACCATCAGCCGATTCCATCCGTTGATGACGGTGATCAGCCCGATGAGATGGGCGAGTTGGGCGTCGTCGAAATGCTGGGCCGCGCGCTCGTACACCTCGTCCGGCACGAAGCCGTCCGTGAGCACGGTGACGGCCTCGGTCAGCGCGAACGCCGCCCGCTCACGCTCGCTGTAGATGCCCTCGGCCTCCTCCCAGGCGTCGAGGAGCTGGATCCGCTCCTCGTCGACCCCGTGTTTGCGGGCGAGCCCCAGATGCATGTCGAGGCAGAACGCGCAGTGGTTGACCTGCGAGGCGCGGATCATGACCAGCTCGGCGAGAGCCGGGTCCCCGAGCCCCTTCTTCGCGGCGGCACTGAGCCCCTGCATCGCGGTCCGTACCCCGGCGTCCAGGTGGGTCGTGCGCTCCGTGCGCTCCGTGCCCTGGGCGGTCTGGGCGGCCGTCACTTGTACTGCCCGGCCCGGTAGTGCCCGGGCACCAGACGGCAGGTCACGCCGAACCGGTTCCACGCGTTGATCACCGTGATCGCGGCGATCAGCTGGGCCAGCTCGGCCTCCTCGAAGTGCTCGGCGGCGTGCTCGTACACCTCGTCCGGCACGAAACCGTCCGTCAGGACCGTGACCGCCTCGGTCAGCCCGAGCGCCGCGAGCTCCTTCTCCGTGTAGAAGTGCTTCGACTCCTCCCACGCGCTGAGCTGCACGATCCGCTCGACGCTCTCGCCCGCCGCGAGCGCGTCCTTGGTGTGCATGTCGAGGCAGAACGCGCAGTGGTTGAGCTGAGAGGCGCGGATCCTCACCAGCTCCAGGAGTACGGGGTCCACGCCCCGCCGGGCCGCCGCGTCGAGCTTGATCATCGCCTTGTAGACGTCAGGGGCGAGCTTGGCCCAGGGCAGACGGGGACTGTGCTCGGGGGCGTACTTCGCGGTCTCGTCGGTCCTGCCGGTCTTCGTGCTCTCGTCGGTGTGGGTCGTCATGTGATCGACTCTAGGAGCGGAATAGCCCAGGGGTATGGTCCATTTCCATGGCAGATACTTGGGCCACTTTGGGAGCCGACGGGGTCGACTTCCATCTTGAGCCGACCGGTTCCGGGTCCGGCGTCCGTAAAGGGCTGACGGACGCGCTCCGTGAGGCGGTGCGCGGCGGGCGGCTGACCCCCGGAACCCGCCTCCCGTCCTCCCGCTCGCTCGCCGCCGACCTGGGCATCGCCCGCAACACGGTCGCCGACGCGTACGCCGATCTCGTCGCCGAGGGCTGGCTCACCGCGCGCCAGGGCTCGGGCACGAGGGTGGCCGAGCGGACGGTCGTGCGGCCGGTCCCGGAGGCGGCGCCGCGCAGCAGACGCGAGCAGGGGCTCCCCGCGTACAGCCTCGTCCCCGGCAGCCCGGACCTCGCCTCCTTCCCGCGCACCGCGTGGCTCAAGTCGGCCCGCCGCGCGCTGACCGCCGCGCCGTACGACGCCCTCGGCTACGGCGATCCGCGCGGCCGCCCCGAACTGCGCGCCGCCCTCGCGGGCTACCTCTCCCGGGCCCGGGGCGTACGGGCCGACCCGGACCGCATCGTGATCTGCTCCGGCATCTCGGACGGGCTGACGCTGCTCGGCGCGGTGCTGCGGGCGCGGGGGCTGCGGTCCCTCGCGGTGGAGTCGTACGGGCTGGACGTCCACTGGGACCTGCTGCACCGCTCGGGGTTGCGTACGACGCCGCTCCCTTTCGACGAACTCGGCACGCGCACGGGCGACTTGGCGGGCCTGCGAGCGGTCCTGCTGACCCCCGCGCACCAGTTCCCCATGGGGGTGCCGCTCCATCCGGACCGCCGGGCCGCCGTCGTGGACTGGGCCCGGCGTACCGGTGGGCTGATCCTGGAGGACGACTACGACGGCGAGTTCCGCTACGACCGTCAGCCGGTCGGAGCGCTGCAGGGCCTGGACCCCGACCGCGTGGTCTACCTGGGCACCGCCAGTAAGTCCCTGGCACCCGGGCTGCGTCTGGGCTGGCTGGTGCTGCCGACGTCGCTCGCGGCCGAGGTCACGTCGCTGAAGGGCGGGGGAGGGTGGTCCACCGGGGCCCTGGATCAGCTGACCCTCGCCGAATTCATCACGTCCGGCGCGTACGACCGCCACGTCCGTGCCGCCCGGCTCCGCTATCGCCGTCGCCGGGACGCCCTCGTGGCCGCTCTCGCCGCGCGTGCGCCCGCCGTTCACGCCACGGGTATCGCGGCCGGGCTCCACGCGGTTCTCCAACTCCCCGCGGGTACCGAACAGTCGGTGGTGCGGGCGGCGGCCTGGCAGGGCCTGTCCCTCGAAGGCCTGTCCCGCTACCGACACCCCGACGCCGTCCCCGACTCCCTCGACGCCCTGGTCGTGGGCTACGGCACACCACCGGACCACGCCTGGTCGGGAGCCCTGGACGCCTTGTGCCGAACACTCCCTTGACCCCGCGAGCGTCTTTCGCCCCCGCCGTGGGGGCGCGCCTAAAAGATTGCGCAGTTCCCCGCGCCCCTTTTAGGGGCGCGGGGAACTGCGCAATCTTTTCAGCGGGGGTCTGGGGGCGCAGCCCCCAGGGATGGGACGGGTAGGGGCGGCGGGGGCGAAGGAAACCTCACGTCCCCTCACCCGGCGCCTCCCCGAACCGCGCCAACGCCAACGCCCCCACCACAGCCACCACAAACCCAAGAACCGCCAGCCACTCCAGCCCCTCCCGCGTACGGTCCCCCAGCCACACCACCCCCACCACCGCAGGCCCAATGGTCTCCCCGATGACCAACCCGGCGGTAGCCGTCGTCACCGACCCCCGCTGCAACGCCGAGGTAAGCAGCAAGAACGCCGCCCCACCACCGATCAGCAGCGCATACGTCGCCGGATTGCCCAGCAACGCCCCCGGATCAAGGTCGTCAATGAGCCGCACCGACACCTCGACCACCCCGAACCCGAACCCGGCCCCCAGCCCCAGCGCAAGCGGCCGCCCCCGCTCGGGCAACCGCCCACCCACGAGGCTCAGCAGCAGCACGGCGACCGCGGTCGCCAACATCGCGTACTTCAACTCCGTGGACCCCGCCTGTTCCCCTTCCGTGCCGGATGCCAGCCCCAGCATCCCGAGCCCGGCGCACACCACCCCCACCGCACCCCACTCGACCCGGCTCAGCCGCACCTTCAGCAGCCGCGAGGCAACCACCGCGGTCACCGCGAGGCTGGCGGCGAGCGCCGCCCCGACCGCGTAGATCGGAATGGACCGCAGCGCGGCGATCTGCAGCAGAAACCCGACCCCGTCGAGTGCGAGCCCCGCCAGATACCGCCACTGCCGCAGTGCCCGCAGCAGCAGCGCCGCGTCGCCGCCCGTCCCGCTGTCGGCCGCCGCGCGCGCGGCCATCGCCTGCAACACCGTCGCCGTACCGAAACAGACCGACGCACCAAGGGCGCACATCATTCCAAAGAGCACGAAGTGACTGTAGGGGACGGTGTATCGCGGGGGGCCACTGCGCACCTGCGGAAAGCGATCTCTAATGTGATCGCCTGCGGTAAGCAAATGAACTGACATGAGCTGAACCGCGCTGGATCGATCTCAACACCGATCTCAACTGAACTGAACTGATCAACGGGGGAACGGACATGGCGGACACTCGACGGCAGCTGCGCTCGGGCACGGTCGTCCTCGGCGGCATGGGACTCCTCGCGGCGGCGCTGACCGCCTGCTCCTCGGACGCCGACAAGCGCTGCGTCGACCGCGACAGCTACAACCTCACCAAGGGCTACAAGACCGTCGCCGACAAGAACTGCAAGTCCGCCAAGACGTCGGTCAACGGCGCCTGGTACTACGGCGGCAAGAAGAAGAGCGGCTGGGTCGACGGCGGCTCCTTCACCAAGCCCAGCAAGGGATCCGGCAGCTCCGGCGGCACCCACAAGAGCGTCGACCGCGGCGGCTTCGGCAGCGGCAAGGGCAGCTCGGGCGGCTGACCCCACGACGCCCCCGGACCCTGTAACCCCAGGACGCCACCGGACCCGTAAGCCCAGGACGCGATCGGACCCGTACGCCATGGAACGCCGCACCATCACCCCCCGCCCCGGCTGGCAGCAGACCGTCGAGGAACAGGGCCTCATCTACCCGCTCACCCGCTACCCCGACGACTCCCTGCGCCCCTACTGGGACGAGAGCGCGTACTACGTCTTCTCGCTTCCCGAGGTGGAGGCGCTGGAGGAGGTCGTCGAGGAACTGCACCGCATGTGCCTGGCGGCGGCCGAGCACATCGTCACCGCGCACCGCTTCGCCGACCTCGGCATCACCGACCCGCGCGTCGCGGAACTCGTCGCCGAGGCCTGGCATCGCCGTGCCGAACTCCCCTCCGTCTACGGCCGTTTCGATCTCCGCTACGACGGCACGGGCCCCGCGAAACTCCTTGAGTACAACGCCGACACCCCCACATCGCTGGTCGAGGCCGCGTCGCCCCAGTGGTTCTGGATGGAGGACCGCTTCCCGGGCGCCGACCAGTGGAACTCCCTCCACGAACGCCTCGTCGCCACCTGGAAGAAGCAGGCCGCCCTCCTGCCACCCGGCAGCCCCCTCTACTTCGCGCACTCCGCCGCCGACGAACTCGGCGAGGACCTGATGACGGTCGCCTATCTCAAGGAGACCGCCGAACAGGCCGGCCTCGACACCGACTGGATCTCGATGGAGGAGATCGGCTGGGACCCCCTCTCCGGCCGCTTCGTCGACAACCAACTCCGCTTCATCCGCAGCTGCTTCAAGCTCTACCCCTGGGAGTGGCTCACCACCGACCGCTTCGCCGACCACGTCCTGGACACCCTCGACAACGGCGGCGGCACGGGCAGCACCCTGTGGATCGAGCCCGCCTGGAAGATGCTCCTCTCCAACAAGGCCCTCCTCGCCATCCTCTGGGAGCTCTACCCGGACCACCCGAACCTCCTCCCGGCCTACCTCGACGGCCCACGCGAACTGGCCTCCACCAAGGGATACGTCTCCAAGCCACTCCTCGGCCGCGAGGGCGCCGGGGTGACCGTCCACGAGCCGGGCGCCGCCTCTGCCGCACCCGTCGAAGAGCCCTGCTGCTACCAGGAACTGGCGCCCCTTCCCTCCTTCGACGGCAACCGTGTCGTCCTCGGCGCCTGGGTCGTCGAGGACGAGTCGGCGGGCCTCGGCATCCGCGAGTCCTCCGGCCTGATCACCGACGAGTACGCCCGCTTCCTGCCGCACGTGATCCTCTAGCCACCGGGTTCGGCATTCCCTACGCCCCCAGTACGCCGCGGAGTTGGGCCAGCCCCCAGTCCAGGTCCTCCTTGCTGATGACCAGGGGCGGAGCGATCCGGATCGTGACACCGTGGGTGTCCTTGACGAGGACGCCCCGGTCCATCAGCTTCTCGGAGATCTCCCGGCCCGAGCCGTACGCCGGAGCGATGTCGACGCCCGCCCACAGCCCGCGCCCACGCACCTCCGTGACATGGCCCGTGCTTGCCAGCAGACCCAGCTCGTGGTGCAGATGCTCACCGAGCTCCGCGGCCCGCCGCTGGTACTCGCCCGACCGCAGCATCGCGATCACCTCCAGCGCCACCGCACAGGCCAGCGGATTCCCCCCGAACGTCGACCCGTGCTCCCCGGGCCGGAACACCCCGAGCACGTCCCGGTCGGCCACCACCGCCGACACGGGTACGACCCCTCCTCCCAGCGCCTTGCCCAGCACATACACATCCGGCACGACCCCTTCGTGCTCACACGCGAAGGTCTTCCCCGTCCTGCCGAGCCCCGACTGGATCTCGTCGGCGATGAACAGGACGTTCCGCTCGCGGGTCAGCTCCCGCACCCCCGCCAGATATCCGGGCGGCGGCACCAGCACCCCCGCCTCGCCCTGGATCGGCTCCAACAACACGGCGACCGTCTCCTCGGTGACCGCCTCCCGCAGCGCCGCGAGATCCCCGTACGGCACGATGTCGAAGCCCGGCGTGTACGGCCCGAAGTCCGCCCGCGCCTCCGGGTCCGTGGAGAAGCTGATGATCGTCGTCGTGCGGCCGTGGAAGTTGTCGCTCGCCACGACGATCCTCGCTCTCCCGTCCGGGACTCCCTTGACCCGGTACCCCCACTTCCGGGCCGTCTTCACCGCGGTCTCCACCGCCTCCGCGCCCGTGTTCATCGGCAGCACCATGTCCTTGCCGCACAGCGACGCCAGCTCCCGGCAGAAGTCCGCGAACCGGTCGTGATGGAACGCCCGCGACGTCAGCGTCACCCGCTCCAGCTGCGCTTTCGCCGCATCGATCAGCCGCCGGTTGCCGTGTCCGAAATTCAGCGCCGAGTATCCGGCCAGCAGGTCGAGGAAACGGCGCCCCTCGACATCCGTCATCCAGGCCCCGTCCGCCGTCGCCACGACGACCGGCAGCGGGTGGTAGTTGTGCGCGCTGTGCGCCTCGGCCGAGGCGATGAACGCCTCCGTCGTCTCCCTGGCGGTCACGGGATCCCCCTTCCATACGGCATCAGGTGGCTTGTCGGTCATGGATGGCTTGTGGCTCATTTCCTATCGTCGCTCGCATGGTGGACTGGGGAGCCCGGCGATCCGACGCGCCCGGTAGGCTGATCGGCGGGCCGTGACTGGCGCGCTGGGATGGGACCGACCATCGGGGAGCGGCCTGGATGAATGTGTGCCGTGCGCCTGGGCCGAACCGTGAATCGTGATTGCTGAACGCCACGCCGTCCGGAGGCCGACATGCCCGAGCAGCCCCTCTCCACCGAGTCCACCGCCTTCCGCAACGCCCTCGACGTGATCCGGGCCGTGGAGCCCCGCGTCGCCGACGCCATCGGCCAGGAACTCGCCGACCAGCGCGACATGCTCAAGCTGATCGCGTCCGAGAACTACGCCTCCCCGGCGACCCTCCTGGCCATGGGCAACTGGTTCAGCGACAAGTACGCCGAGGGCACCGTCGGCCGCCGCTTCTACGCCGGCTGTCGCAACGTCGACACCGTCGAGGCCCTCGCCGCCGAGCACGCCCGCGAACTCTTCGGCGCCGAGCACGCCTACGCCCAGCCGCACTCCGGCATCGACGCCAACCTGGTCGCCTTCTGGGCCGTCCTCGCCCAGCGCGTCGAGGCCCCCGCCCTGGAGCGAGCCGGCGTCCGCAATGTCAACGACCTCACCGAGGCCGACTGGGCCCAGCTCCGCCGCGACCTCGGCAACCAGCGCATGCTCGGCATGTCCCTGGACGCCGGCGGCCACCTCACCCACGGCTTCCGCCCGAACATCTCCGGCAAGATGTTCGACCAGCGCTCCTACGGCACCGATCCCACCACCGGCCTCATCGACTACGAGGCCCTGCGCACCTCCGCCCGTGATTTCAAGCCGCTGATCATCGTCGCCGGCTACTCCGCCTACCCCCGCCTGGTGAACTTCCGCATCATGCGGGAGATCGCCGACGAGGTCGGCGCGACCCTCATGGTCGACATGGCCCACTTCGCCGGTCTCGTCGCCGGCAAGGTCCTCACCGGCGACTTCGACCCGGTCCCGCACGCCCAGATCGTCACCACCACCACGCACAAGTCGCTCCGCGGCCCGCGCGGCGGCATGGTGCTGTGCGACGAGACCCTCGCCGAGCAGGTCGACCGCGGCTGCCCGATGGTCCTCGGTGGCCCCCTCCCGCATGTCATGGCCGCCAAGGCCGTCGCGCTCGCCGAGGCCCGCCGTCCCGAGTTCCGCGACTACGCCCAGGCCGTCGTCGACAACTCCCGCGCCCTCGCCGAGGGCCTGATGCGCCGCGGCGCCACCCTGGTCACCGGCGGCACCGACAACCACCTCAACCTGATCGACGTCGCCTCCTCCTACGGCCTCACCGGCCGACAGGCCGAGTCCGCCCTGCTCGACTCGGGCATCGTCACCAACCGCAACGCCATCCCCGCCGACCCCAACGGCGCCTGGTACACCTCCGGCATCCGCATCGGCACGCCCGCGCTGACCACCCGTGGTCTGGGCACGACCGAGATGGACGAGATCGCCGGCCTGATCGACCGCGTCCTCACCGCCGCCGAGCCCGGCAGGACCGCCAAGGGCAGCCCGTCCAAGGCCCAGCACGTCCTGGACCCGAAGATCTCGGACGAGATCGCCCACCGCGCCACCGACCTGCTCACCGGCTTCCCGCTCTACCCGGAGATCGACCTCGGCTGACGCACCCCACCAGGGACCGCTCACCAGACCCTCGGGTCCTGAGGTGCCTTGGGGTGTCCCGAGGCTCTTGGATCCTCGGGCTCCCAGGCGCTCGGCTTCTCGGCTCCCTACAGGTCGATCAGCTCCTGTCGTGGTTCCCGCGGCGGTCCGGCAGTCTCATGCCGGGCCGCCGCGCGGCGTATCAGAAGAGTGCCGCCGGCGCCGATCACCAGGCCCATGGCGAGCCCGGACATCGCCCACCCCGCTCCGTCCGTCAGACCCTGCTCCCCGGCCGTCCCCGAGTCGCTCGCGGAGCCGAACAGATCCCCGCGCCGCGCCAACTCGTCGAACACCGAGCGCGGCGCGCGATGCCAGCGGATGTCGTCGTCCTCCACGTCGGGCGAAGGATCCGACCGCACCCACGGCGTGCCGTCCGCCGCGAGGAACACCTGGTCCTGGCGCTCGATGGCGACATCGCCGCCGGGCGGTCTGCTGGTCTGCGGCCAGCCTCCGACACCGGTCAGCCCCCAGATCACCGTGGCCCGAACCTTCGGGAAGCGGCCCGCCTCCCAGGCCGTGGGCACGCTCTCCGTCCCCGTGTACATGGGTGCCAGCAATCGCCAGAGCCGCACGAAGTCCTCTCCGCCGGAGTGCAGGGCGACCGTCCGCCCCGAGTCACCGGCCACGACCAGGGCCAGATCCGGCATGTCACGCCGAGCGTCCTGCTCCGACGCCTGCGCGCGAGACGCGCCGAGCGCGGTCAGCACCACCACGGCAAGCACTGCCAGCCGAACCTCCACCTGTCTGACCCGGATCCCCATCCGTCCCCCTCCCGCGTCCGTGTCCCCACATCCCTGTGTCGCTGCATCCCCGCGTCGCTCTGGTCCTCTGTCCCTCTGCGTCCCGTCATACGTCCCGCAACTCCTGCCGAGGCTCCGCCTCGCCCTCGCGCCGGCCCAGAAGCCGAGCCCCCGGCACCCCGGCGACCAGGGGCCGCAGCAACAGGGCCAGCACGGCTCCGGCCGCCGCCCCCGGTATCGCCCACCACCAGTCGGTGCCGTCATCGGTCGCCGCCGCGGCCGTGGTGCGGAGCCGCTCGGCCGGTGTGGGCGTGGGCGCAGGCACGGTGGAGGTGTCCTCCGTGGTCTGCCAGGGCGCCGGATAAATGGCCCCGGGACCCTTACCCGACGACTTGCCCATCACGCCGAGCTTCTTGAACAGGGCCCGCACCTGGGCCGGTTGCCCGGCCCTGTGCCAGTAGCCGTTCATCGACTGCGGCACCTGGGTCGTCGTGTGTATCCAGACCTCCTTGCTCCCCGGTGTGTCCGGGTAGACGCGGTCGACGCGCCAAGGCGACACGTCGTGGATCAGCCACGTGACATTGATCTGCCGGCCGCTGCCCAAGCCCAGCCCCGGTGGCTCCTCGCGTGTACCCGAGCCCGGATCGCCCAGCAGGAGCATCAACTTTCCGTACTCCTCGTCCGAGTAGTACAACGCCGTGCTCTCCGCGCTCTCCGGCGAGACCACCAGCACACTCGTCGGGCCGCCGGCCATCGCGGACGGTGCGCCCAGCAGCACCACCGCGAAGGCCACCGCCAACGCCCCCATCCCCGCGAGCAGTTCACGAAGCCTGTGCATCCGAACCTCCAGCCGGCCGGTCGATCCACGTGCGGTCCGCCCGCACGCCGTGTGTCACTTCTGGTACACCGCTCGACCCGCCGGGGTTCCCATTCCGCACCGACCAAAATTCCCGCTGCTTCGGCGACCGAAGTCCCTGCTACTTCAGCGACTTCGCTATCTCCACCGCCCGCGCCTTCGACGCCACCCCCTCAAGGCGGAGGGTCACGTCACCCCCGTGCATCCACAGCAGCGTGGGCCCCGCGGTCCGCTCGGAGCGGGTGAAGCGGTCGCCGTGCGCGTCGATGAGCCAGAAGCTCAGCAGATGCGGCTTCGGAAACCAGAGCGCCTGGTTGCCGTAGTCCTCGGCTTCCCCCAGCGGCACCCATTCCGGCGGTTCCCGCACCGTCTTGGAGAAGCTGACGTCGAGGCTCGCCGGATACTCGTCCAGCCGGACCGTGTGCCCATGCCCGCGCCAGCACAGACTCATCAGGAGCCGCCCCTTCGGCTCGCGCGTCACCGTCACCGCGTCCGGCACCCCGAGGGCGTCGGGCACGAGAGGCGCGAACCCGGCCCGCCGCCCGGCCTGCGCCAGTGTCAGCGAAGGGCCGCACCCGGGCACCCGGGCTCCGGACGAGGGCACCGCCGACGGGTCGTACCTCACCTCGACCCCGCCGAAGCCGAACCAGTCGACGACCGCGGCGCGCACCGGAGGCGTGAGCACGAGGACCGTCAGCACACCGCACAGGCCCGCGGTCAGCGCGCGCCAGCGCAGCCGCGCCCAGCGGCGCACCGACCGGAGCCGCTCGCCGGGTCCCGGCGGCTCGGGCACCGGGGCGGGGAGCCGCTCGGCGAGTATCTGCTCCAGCACCCGCTCGACCATGGACTCGCTCCCGGCCGCCCCGGCCCGGTCCAGCGACCGTCCGAGCGCCCGCAACTCCTCCGGCAGCCGGGAGACGCCCTCACGAGCACGCCGGCCCCGGTCACCGGAAGGCTCCGCGCCCTCCGTGCCCTCCGCGTCCCCGGTGCCCCCGCCCTCGTACGACTCACTCATGTTCATCACCTCCTTCCCGGGATTCCTGATGCTCCCCGGGCTCGAAGCCCGGCAGCAGGCGGCCCAGCTTGCGCAGGGCGCGGTTGAGGCGGGATTTCACCGTGCCGCGTGGCCAGCCCAGGGCCTGGGCCGTCTCCGGTTCGTCCATCTCCAGGAGATAGCGGTACATGACGACGAGGCGGTGCTCCTCGCTCAACTGCTCCAGGGCGGCCAGCAGTGCCGCGCGGCGCTCTATCTCCAGCGCCGCGACCGCCGGGTCCGCCGATTCCGGTATCAGCGGCTCCGCCTCGGCGAACGCGGCCTCCCGGCCGGCCAGCGTCCGCTGGCGCACCGCCGTCCGCACTGTGTTCCTCGTCTCATTGGCGACGATCGAGAGCAGCCACGGCTTGAACGCCGCGCCGTCCCGAAAGCGCCCCAGCGAGCAGTACGCCTTGATGAAGGCCTGCTGCACCACGTCCTCCGCGTCCGCACCTGCCCCGAGCGCCCTGGCCGCCCTGATCGCGATGCCCGTATGAGCACGGACCAGCTCCGCGTACGCCTCCGGCTCACCGGCGCGTACGCGTGCGATCACCACGGCCTCGTCGACGACGATGCGGCCCCCCTCCCGCGTCCTCACACTCTTGCTACACCGCCCGAGGCCGATCGGTTCCCACCTCTGTCACATCTCTTTCCGACCAGTTCTGGACCGGGCACCCACACCTGAGAGAATGGTGAGCATGGCCTCTGATCGTCCCCGCGTGCTCTCCGGAATCCAGCCCACAGCAGGCTCGTTCCACCTCGGCAACTACCTCGGCGCCGTCCGCCAGTGGGTGGCTCTGCAGGAGTCCCACGACGCGTTCTACATGGTCGTCGACCTGCATGCGATCACCCTTCCGCAGGACCCCGCGGACCTGCGCGCCAACACCCGGCTCGCCACCGCGCAGCTGCTCGCCGCCGGTCTCGACCCGGAGCGCTGCACGCTGTTCGTGCAGAGCCACGTTCCCGAGCACGCCCAGCTCGCCTGGGTCATGAACTGCCTCACCGGCTTCGGCGAGGCGAGCCGCATGACCCAGTTCAAGGACAAGTCCGCCAGGCACGGCTCCGACCGCGCCTCCGTCGGCCTCTTCACGTACCCGATCCTGCAGGTCGCGGACATCCTGCTGTACCAGGCCCACGAGGTCCCGGTCGGCGAGGACCAGCGTCAGCACGTCGAGCTGACGCGCGATCTCGCCGAGCGCTTCAACGGCCGCTACGGCCAGACGTTCACGGTCCCGAAGCCGTACATCCTCAAGGAGACGGCGAAGATCTTCGATCTCCAGGACCCGTCGATCAAGATGAGCAAGTCGGCGTCGACTCCGAAGGGCCTCATCAACCTGCTCGACGATCCGAAGACGACCGCCAAGAAGGTCAAGAGCGCGGTCACCGACACGGACACCGTCATCAGGTATGACACGGCGGAGAAACCGGGTATCAGCAACCTGCTGACCATCTACTCGACCCTCACCGGAACCGGTATCCCGGAACTGGAGCAGAAGTACACCGGCAAGGGCTACGGTGCGCTCAAGACGGACCTCGCCGAGGTCATGGTCGACTTCGTGACGCCGTTCCGGGAGCGCACCCAGCAGTATCTGGACGACCCGGAGACGCTCGACTCGATCCTGGCCAAGGGCGCCGAGAAGGCGCGTGCCGTCGCCGCGGAGACGCTCTCCCAGACCTACGACAAGGTCGGCTTCCTGCCCGCCAAGCACTGACCGCCGAGACCACTGCCGTACTGACAGCCGACACGCTGTCGTACGGCAGCGGTACGGCAGCCCCTACCACAGCCCGTTCGGCATTCAGTACGAGACGAGCGCGACACTCGTACGGCAGCCGACAACGGGCCGCACCGCCGTACAGTCGAAAGCCGAACAGACCGGGCAGCCACCCCTGCCCGCGCGGACAACACCGGACCACCGGACCATCGATCAACGACAGGAGACGACGTGGGGACCGTAACGATCGGCGTGTCGATCGCGGTCCCGGAGCCTCACGGCAGCCTGCTCCAGGAGCGGCGCGCGGGCTTCGGCGACCCCGCGGCTTCCGGCATCCCCACGCACGTCACCCTGCTGCCGCCGACGGAGGTCGACGACTCGGCGCTGCCCGCGATCGAGGCGCATCTCGTCGAGGTCGCGGCCACCGGGCGCCCCTTCCCGATGCGGCTGTCCGGCACGGGCACCTTCCGCCCGCTGTCGCCCGTCGTGTTCGTCCAGGTCGTCGAGGGCGCCGAGGCCTGCACCTGGCTGCAGAAACAGGTCCGGGACGCGTCCGGGCCCGTCGCGCGCGAGCTGCACTTCCCGTATCACCCGCACGTCACGGTGGCGCACGGCATCGACGACGAGGCGATGGACCGCGCCTACGAGGAGCTGTCCGCGTACGAGGCCGAGTGGCCCTGCACCGGATTCGCGCTCTACGAGCAGGGCGCGGACGGGGTCTGGCGCAAGCTTCTCGAGTTCGCCTTCGGCGGCGCCGTGGTGCCCCCACAGGCGGGCGCGCCCGAGCGGGACACCACACTGCCGGCTCGCTAGGACGACCGTCTGCGCGGTCTGTGCGTACGACCGTCCACGCGACTGTTCGTACGACCGCCGACTCGATCCTTCCGTACGACCCCGTCCGCGGTACGTCAGATCGGCAGCCGGCGGAACACCGGTCGCGGTACGTGCCGCAGCGCCGACATCACCAGCCGCAGCGACCCCGGCGCCCACACCGTTTCCGACCGGCGGCGCAGCCCCGTCTCCACGGCCGTCGCGACCGCCTCCGGGGTGGTGGCCAGCGGTGCCTGCGGCAGGCCCGCCGTCATCTTCGTACGGACGAATCCGGGGCGTACGACCATCACGTGCACGCCGGTGCCGTGCAGCGCGTCGCCGAGGCCCTGTGCGAAGGCGTCCAGGCCCGCCTTGCTGGAGCCGTAGATGAAGTTGGAGCGGCGGGCCCGCTCGCCGGCGACCGAGGAGAGCACCACCAGGGAGCCATGGCCCTGTGTCTGGAGCGCCCGCGCGCACACCAGGCCGGCGGACACCGCGCCCGTGTAGTTGGTCTGCGCGACCCGTACGGCCTTCAGGGGCTCCTTCTCGTCCTGCGCCTGGTTGCCGAGCACCCCGAACGCCAGCAGCACCATGTCGATGTCGCCCTCGGCGAAGACCTTGCCGAGCACGGTCTCGTGGGACTCGGAGTCGAGGGCGTCGAAGGGGACGGTACGGGCGTCCGCGCCCATCTCGCGCAACTGCTCGGCGGCACGCTCCAGGGCGGGCGACGGGCGTCCCGCGAGCCACACCGTGCGGGTGCGCCGGACGATCAGGCGGCGCGCGGTGGCCAGCGCGATCTCGGACGTGCCGCCGAGGATCAGCAGGGACTGGGGGATACCGAAGGCGTCCTTCATGACAGCTCCTCCTTCATAAGGGCTCCTGGAGCCGACTTCACGCAGCTCCTGGAGCCGACTACAGACCGAGGCGGCGGGACAGGTCCGAGGTGAAGACTCCCCGGGGGTCCAACTCCCGCCGCAGGGAACGGAATTCGCCGAGCCGCGGATACATCTCGGCCAGCAGCTCGGGCCGCAGCCGCGCGTCCTTGGCGAGGTACACCCGGCCGTCGGCCCCCGCCACCTCCGCGTCCAGCTCGTCGAGGAAGGTGCCGAGGCCCGGCAGGTTCGCGGGGATGTCCAGGGCGAGGGTCCAGCCGGGCATCGGGAAGGACAGCCAGCCCGGATCGCCCTCTCCGAAGCGCTTCAGGACGGCGAGGAAGGACGGGCAGCGGTGCTGCGAGATCTTCCCGACGATCCGCCTGAGCGACTCCTCCTGCCCGTAGCCGACGACGAACTGGTACTGGACGAAGCCGCCCCGCCCGTAGATCCGGTTCCAGTGCGGCACCCCGTCGAGGGGGTGGAAGAAGGTGGAGATCTTCTGCAGTTCACCGGCACGCGCGCGTGGTGCCTTGCGGTACCAGAGCTCATTGAAGAGGCCCACGGTCGTCCGCCCGAGGAGCCCCTCCGGCACGAAGGCGGGCGCGGACGGGAACTGCGCGGGGCGGAACACCAAGGGGTGTCTACGCGCGCGTGGCGGCAGCGCGTCCAAAGAGGCGTGCTCTCCGCGGGTCAGCACCGAGCGCCCCATCGACGCCCCGCGCGCGAGCAGGTCGATCCAGGCGACCGAGTACCGGTAGTGGTGGTCCGTGGCGGTGAGGCGGGCCATCAAGTCGTCCAGGTCCGCCGCGCGTTCCGTGTCGACGGACATCAGGGAGGTCTCGACGGGCTGTAGCCGGACGGTCGCCGTGAGGATCACGCCGGTCAGGCCCATGCCGCCCGCCGTGGCGTCGAACAGGGGCGTGCCGCGGCCCACCGTGCGGATCCCGCCGTCCGCCGTCAGCAGCTCGAAGGAGAGGACGTGCCGGGCGAACGAGCCCGACACATGGTGGTTCTTGCCGTGGATGTCAGCGCCGATCGCGCCGCCGACGGTCACATAGCGGGTCCCGGGGGTGACCGGCACGAACCAGCCCAGCGGCAGCAGCACTTCCATCAGCCGGTGCAGTGAGACGCCCGCGTCGCACAGCACGGTTCCGCCGTCCGCGTCGATCGCGTGGATCCGGTCGAGGCCCGTCATGTCGAGCACGGCCCCGCCCGCGTTCTGCGCGGCGTCCCCGTAGGCCCGCCCGAGCCCCCGGGGGATGCCTCCACGTGTCCCGCACTCCCGGACGGCGGCCACCGCCTCCTCGTAAGTGCGCGGGCGGACCAGACGGGCGGTGGTCGGGGCGGTGCGGCCCCAACCGGTGACGGAGACGGCGTCGGCAGGCATGACCGTGACCGTAGCGCCGGTAAGGGTGCATAACGTCGCAATCTAACCGGCCCTCACGGGTCCTCACCGAAATGGGTGATTAATGGGATGTCGTCATAGATTGCCGTAATTCTGCGACCACTCCCTAGAAGAGTGAGATCACATGGACGACATTGACGACCATGACGGCATGGACCGACGGCTTGACGACGTCGGTCACCGACTTGATGGCATGGACCGCCAACTTGAGGACATGGATCGCCGACTGCTGTCGGCCCTCCACGAGTGGGGCATGGATCCGCGCGTCGCGGCTGTCGCACGCGCCCTGTCCTGGAGCGGGGAGCACGGCGCACTGTGGGTCGCGGCGGGGCTCGCCGGGGCGGCCGTCGACCGTGACCGGCGCGGCGCGTGGTTGCGCGCGACGGCGCTCACCACCACCGCGCATCTCGCGAGCATGGCGGTGAAACGGATCGTGCGCCGTCCGCGCCCCGCGCACGTGGTGCCGCTGGTGCGCACGGCCGGACGGCACTCCTTCCCGAGCTCGCACGCCACCTCGGCGGCGGCCGCCGCGGTCGCGTACGGCGCGCTCGGCGTGCACGTCGTCCCCCCGCTCGCCGCAGCGATGTGCGTCTCGCGGATGGTCGTCGGCGTCCACTACCCCTCGGACGTCGCCGCGGGCGCCGCCCTGGGCGCCCTCACGGCCCGCCTGGGCGCCCGCTGGATCGGGGTCGGCCATGACTGAGCGCACGGCACTCCTGGAGCGCACACCGGCCGCTCCCGCGCCCGCGGTGAGCCTCACCGGCCTGGTCCGTGGCCTGGTCAGGACCGCGCGCCCTCGCCAGTGGGTGAAGAACGTGCTGGTCGTGGCCGCTCCCGCCGCCGCGGGCCAGCTCTTCGCCCGGAACGCGCTCACCCAACTGGCACTCGTTTTCGCGCTGTTCACGGCCTGCGCCTCCGCCGTGTACCTGATCAACGACGCCCGGGACGCCGCCGCCGACCGCGCCCATCCGGTCAAGCGCCACCGCCCGGTCGCCGCCGGCCAGGTGCCCGTCCCGGTCGCGTACGCCGTCGGGGGCGCCCTCGCGCTCCTCGCGCCCACCGCCGCCGCCTGGTTCTGCTCGCCGGCCGTCGCCGCGCTGCTCACCGCGTACATCGGCATGCAACTGGCGTACTGCATCAGCCTGAAGCACGTCCTGGTCGTCGACCTCGTCGTCGTCACGACCGGGTTCCTGATGCGCGCGATGATCGGCGGTCTCGCCCTCGGCATCCCGCTCTCGCGCTGGTTCCTGATCACCACCGGCTTCGGGGCGCTGTTCATGGTCTCGGCGAAGCGTTACTCCGAGGCCGTGCAGATGGCCGGGAAAGCGGGCGCCACGCGCGCGTTGCTCACCGAATACACCACCGGCTATCTGCGCTTCGTCTGGCAGCTGGCCGCCGGGGTCTCCGTCCTCGGCTACTGCCTGTGGGCCCTGGAGGAGGGCGGCGTGCCCAGCACCGGCGTGCTGCCCTGGCGGCAGTTGTCGATGGTCGCCTTCATCCTGGCCATCCTGCGCTACGCCGTCTTCGCCGACCGGGGCACCGCGGGCGAGCCCGAGGACGTGGTCCTGCGCGACCGCGCGCTCGCGCTCATCGGGCTGGTGTGGCTGGCGATGTACGGGCTCGCGGTGGCGAACTGGTGAGCGTCGCCCCGAAACCGGTTGCCCCAGGGGCGGCTGCCCAGGAACCGGTTGCCCGGCAACCGGTTTCGCGCGGCCCGCTCGGTCGCGGCCCGTGCGCCCGGAGCGCGTTCGCCCGCAGCCGGCTCGCCCGGAGTCCGCTCGCCCAGGAACTCCTCGGCTTCGCCACCGCCGGAATCCTCGCCTACGCCGCCGACCTCGGCCTCTTCGTGTGGCTGCGCGGCCCAGTGGGCCTCGACCCGCTCACCGCGAAGGCGCTGAGCTTCGTGGCGGGGTGTTCGGTGGCATACGCGGGCAACGCGCTCGGCACCTACCGGCACACGACCACACGGGGCCCGCGCCAGTACGTGATCTTCTTCGCGGTGAACATCGCGGGCGCCCTCGTCCAGCTGCTGTGCATCGCCCTCAGCCACTACGGCCTCGGGTTCACCTCGCAGCGCGCGGACACGGTCTCGGGCGCCGGAATCGGAATGGCGCTCGCCACTGTCCTGCGTTTTTGGGGTACCCGGACATTGGTCTTCCGAGGAGTCAGAGGCGTTCGAGGTGGTCCGGGCGAGGGCAGAGTCGGGTTATGGACTGGCTGAAAAAGCTTCCCGTCGTGGGCCCCCTGGTCACCCGTCTGATGGCCACGCACGCGTGGCAGTCGTACGAGCGACTGGACCGGGTGAAGTGGACCCGGCTCGCGGCGGCGATGACCTTCATCAGCTTCGTGGCGCTCTTCCCGCTCCTGACCGTCGCCGCGGCGATCGCGGCCGCCACGCTGAGCAGCAGCCAGCAGCAGGACCTCCAGGACAAGCTCGCCGAGCAGGTGCCGGGCATCTCCGACCAGCTGGACATCAACGGCCTCGTCCAGAACGCCGGCACGATCGGTGTCATCGCGGGCGCCGTCCTGCTGGTCACCGGCATCGGCTGGGTCGGCTCGATGCGGGAGTGTCTGCGCGCGGTCTGGGAGCTGCCCGACAGCGAGGAGAACGCCCTCCTGCGCAAGGTCAAGGACGGCGGCGTACTCGTCGGACTCGGCGCCGCCATGCTCCTCACCATCGCGGTCTCCACCCTCGCGTCCACGACGGTCGGCTGGTCGGCTCGGCAGTTGGGCATCGACGAGAACGGCTGGGGGAGCGTGCTGCTCCAGGCCGCCGCGTTCACCGTCGCCGTACTCGGCGACTTCCTGCTCCTGCTGTATCTCCTCACCCTGCTGCCCGGCGTCCAGCCGGCGCGGCGTCGGCTGATCGTCGCCGCGCTGATCGGCGCCGCCGGGTTCGAGCTGCTCAAGCTGCTGCTCAGCGGCTATATGAGGGGCGTCGCGTCGAAGAGCATGTACGGCGCCTTCGGGGTGCCGATCGCGCTGCTGCTGTGGATCAACTTCACCGCGAAGCTGCTGTTGTTCTGCGCCGCCTGGACGGCGGCGGGGAGCGATGAATCCGCGGATCCCCCGGAGGCGCCGGGGGATCCGGAGGACTCGAAGGCACCGGGAGATCCGGCACCGGGAGATCCGGAGGACTCGAAGGACTCGAAGGACTTGGAGGAGCCGGAGGTGCCGGAGGAGTCGAAGGGCTCGGCTGTCAGCGGCGGCGGCGCATCAGATCCGGCAGCGGCCACCGGCGGTTGATCAGGAAGGCGCCGGCCGCCAGCAGCACGAGGAGGCCGCCGGTGATGGCCAGCGCGATGCCGATGCCGCTCGAACCGTCCTGCGCTTCGGAGGCGGCGGCCACCGGCTTCGTGGACGCGTTGTCCTTGCCCGAACCTCCCGATGGCTTCGCGCCCGGCTGCGCGCTCGTCTCCACGCCCTTCGGCGGCACCAGCTCACCCACCGGCTCGACCTTGCCCGAGGCCTTGAAGCCCCAGTCGAAGAGCCGCGCGGTCTCCTTGTAGACCTCGTTGTGCTCGTTCTTCTCCGGGTTCATGACCGTGACGAGCAGCACTTTGCCGTCGCGTTCGGCGACGCCGGTGAAGGTGGCGCCCGCGTTGGTGGTGTTGCCGTTCTTGACGCCCGCGATGCCCTGGTAGGTGGAGACGTCGCTGTCGCCCGTCAGCAGGCGGTTGGTGTTCTGGATCTCGAAGGACTCCCGGGTCTTCTTGCCCTTCTTGTTCTTCGTGGTCTCGCCCGGGAACTTCGCCCGCACCGTCGAGCAGTACTCCCGGAAGTCCTTCTTCTGCAGCCCGGAGCGGGCGAACAGCGTCAGGTCGTACGCCGACGACACCTGGCCCTTCGCGTCGTAGCCGTCGGGGCTGACCACGTGCGTGTCGAGGGCCTGGAGCTCCTCGGCGTGCGCCTGCATGTCCTTGACCGTCTGGTCGACGCCCTTGTTCATCGCCGACAGCACGTGCACGGCGTCGTTGCCGGAGCGCAGGAAGACGCCGAGCCACAGGTCGTGGACCGTGTAGGTCTCGTCCTCCTTTATCCCCACCATGCTGGAGCCCGCGCCGATGCCCGCCAGGTCGGAGGAGGCCACCTTGTGCTCGGCGCTCTTCGGGAACTTCGGCAGCAGGGTGTCGGCGAACAGCATCTTCAGGGTGCTCGCCGGGGGCAGCCGCCAGTGCGCGTTGTGGGCGGCCAGGATGTCGCCGGACTCCGCGTCCGAGACGATCCAGGAGCGTGCGGTGAGGTCCTTGGGCAGTACGGGGGCGCCGGCGCCGAGGTTCACCTGGGTTCCGGCCTCGCCCAGCCGTTCGCCGCCGACGGTCGACATGTTCACCGGGGGTGTGGCCGACGGGGTCGTGGTCGGGGTCGCTGTCGCTGTGGGGCTCGCGTCCGCGAACGCGGGTACGGGCGCGGTGAGCGAAAGAGCCAACAGGGTGGCGGAAGTGACCAACAAGGATCGCTTGACGGTCTTTTTGGTGGCGGGCACGGTCGAGAAAGTACAGGGATCGGGTCGGGAAGTCCCATCAGCCTTTCGGGGAGTCCCCTCGCCCTCCACACCCCGGCGCCGGGTCCCGGCCGGCGGGCGCGATACTGAACCCATGAAGCTCAGCCGCCCCGTGTCCTGGTTCCTGCTCGCCTTCG
Source organism: Streptomyces sp. NBC_00775 (assembly GCF_036347135.1). Taxonomy (NCBI): domain Bacteria; kingdom Bacillati; phylum Actinomycetota; class Actinomycetes; order Kitasatosporales; family Streptomycetaceae; genus Streptomyces; species Streptomyces sp. NBC_00775. The sequence goes on along the minus strand of NZ_CP108938.1, from coordinate 4,076,664 downwards.
GGGTGTGGAGCTGGGTCATTTGGGTCACTTTCATCAAGAATTTGTTCAAGGACGGCAGCGGGCTCGCGTTCGACGACGCGGGTAATCCGACGGCGTACCTCTGGGTGCATCTGACGCTCGCCGTCGTCTCCTTTGTGTTGGGGACGGTCGTCGGGTGGATCGGGTTGCGCGGGGTGCGCGCTTTGCGCCAGACGTCATAGCGGGGGATACGGCGCCATGGTCATCGTTTTCGTGCTGGCGGGCGTGGCCGCGCTGGCCGTGCTCGGGGGGCTGCACTGGTATGCCTGGCGGCGGCTGGTGCGGGACACGACGGCCGGGCCGGGGGTGGTCCGGCGGGTGGGCGCGGTGGTTTTTGCCGCCGGGCCGCTGTTGATGTTCGGCGCTGTCGCGAGTGAGCGCGGTGGGGCGCCTTTCTGGGTTCAGCGGGTGCTGGCCTGGCCCGGGTTTCTGTGGATGGCGCTGGCGATCTATCTGGTGCTGGCGCTGGTGGTGGGGGAGCTCGTACGGCCGGTCGTGCGGTGGGTTGTCGAGCGGCGTGCGGGGGGTGGGGGTTCCGCGCCCGCCGTTGTGGTGGGGGCGGGTCCGCGCCGGGGTATCCGTCCTCGGTCTGGCGCGGAATCGGTCGGCCTTCAAGGAGCCGGCGTTGACGCGCCATCCGCTGCGGGCGGACACCCCGGCACGGCCCCTCCGGTCGGATTGGCGGGTGCGGGCCGTCCCCCATCGGCGGAGGGTGCCTTTCGGCCTGCCCCATCGGCGGATACAGCCTCCCTGCCTCTCCCCTCGACGGAGACAGCCTCCCGGCGTCCCCTGTCGGCGGAGGGAGCGTCCCGGCGGCTCTTCGTCTCCCGGGTCGTGGGTGGGGCCGCTGCGGCTGCCGCCGTGGGGACTGTGGGGTACGGGACGTACGGGGTTCTGCGGGGGCCTCGGGTGAAGCGGGTCACTGTGCCGCTGGCCAAGTTGCCGCGCTCTGCGCATGGGTTCCGGATCGCTGTTGTCAGTGACATTCATCTGGGGCCGGTGCTCGGGCGTGGCTTCGCACAGAAGGTCGTTGACACCATTAACTCGACGCAGCCCGATCTCATTGCCGTGGTCGGGGATCTGGTCGACGGCAGCGTGAAGGATCTGGGACCGGCGGCCGCGCCTCTTGCTCAGCTTCGGGCGCGGCACGGGGCGTTCTTCGTGACCGGTAATCACGAGTATTTCTCCGGGGCCGCGCAATGGGTCCGGGAAGTGCGGGAGCTGGGGATCCAGCCTCTGGAGAACGCGCGTACCGAGGTGGCCGGATTCGATCTCGCCGGCGTGAATGACGTACAAGGAGAGAGCGAGGGGCAGGGGCCCGACTTCGGGAAAGCCCTGGGGGATCGGGATGCCTCACGCGCGTGCGTGCTTCTCGCGCATCAGCCTGTGCAGATTCATGAGGCCGTGCGGTACGGGGTCGATCTTCAGCTGTCGGGGCACACCCACGGTGGGCAATTGTGGCCGGGGAATTTCATCGCCGCGGCCGCCAATCCAACGCTCGCGGGGCTGGAGCGGTACGGGGACACCCAGTTGTACGTCTCCCGGGGTGCGGGGGCCTGGGGGCCGCCGACGCGGGTGGGTGCCCCCTCGGACATCACCGTCGTGGAGCTGGCCTCCAGGGAAGCCTGAGTGTGGGGGACTGGGCCAGGTTCACGCCTCGTACTCGGTGAGGTCGATGGCGTGGACGTGCAGCGGAAAGCCGTACACCGGGTGTGCCGTCTCGCGTTCCGGCTTCATGCCGAGCTTGCGGATGATGTTCTCGGTGGCGTCGTCGCCCATCCGGCTGATGCTGATGACGCGGTCGAGGCCACGGTCCTGGAGCGCGAACTCCAGCGTGGCCTGGGCGGCTTCGGACGCGTAGCCCTGGCCCCAGAACGGTGAGCCGAGCCGCCAGCTGATCGCCACGGCGGGCAGTACCTCCGGCAGGAACTCGGGCACGGACAGGCCCACCACGCCGGCCAGCTCGCCGGAGGCCAGCAGTTCCACGGCGAAGAGGCCGAAGCCCTCCTCGTCCCATTCCTCTTCCCAGCGCTCGATGTCCTCCGCCGTCTGGTCCAGGTCGCGGAGCGAGCCGTCGTCGATCCAGCGCATGACCTGGGGGTCCGCGTTGATGTCCGCCATGGGTGCGAGGTCGTCGTCGTACCAGCGGCGGAGGAGGAGACGGGGGGTGTGGATCTCGGTCATGGCGCCCATCCTGCCTGATGGCGGCGACAGAGGGCCGACGGCTGGTGAGGGTTGCGGAGACCGCCTTCGGAGAAGCCTGAGAATGAGCTGTGAAACAGGCTTGAAATGATCGTTTCGATCACCTCGGACCACTCTTCCGGAAGCTCTTCCCCCACCTGAAACTCCTGTGGTTAGGTGATCCGCGTCACTAGGGGAGTGACGTGCGGTGGGCCTGGGGAGGGGCACCGATGCGATCGGTTCGCATACGGATTCTCGCGACGCTGCTTGTGCTGGCGGGCGTGGGTGTGGGCGGCTGGCAGTTGCTGCCCACGCAGGAGAACAGCGGCAAGACGATCACGGTCGGCACGACGGACGCTGTCACGTCGCTCGACCCGGCGGGCGCGTACGACGCCGGATCATGGGCGCTGTTCAGCAATGTGTTCCAGTCGCTGCTGACGTTCGAGCCGGGCGGCGCCGCCCCCGTGCCGGACGCGGCGAAGAGCTGCGGCTTCGTGGGCACTGGCCTGCGCACCTATCGCTGTACGTTACGGGACGACCTCACGTTTCCGAGTGGGCGCAAGATGACCGCCGAGGACGTGAAGTTCTCCTTCGAGCGGGTGAAGCGCATCAACGACGAGGTGGGACCGGCGTCCCTCCTCGCCACACTCGGCTCGGTCGACGCGAAGGGCCTCACGGTCACCTTCCATCTGTCCTCGCCCGACGCCACCTTCCCGTTCAAGGTGGCCACCGGCGCCGGTTCGATCGTCGACCACACCCGCTACCCCAAGCGTGCCCTGCGCACCGACACCGGCGCCGACGGCACCGGACTGTACGTACTGAAGACGTATACGAAGGAGAAGCGGGCCGTCCTCGCGCCCAACCCGCACTACGAGGGCGCCGTCAAGGAGACCGGCCGGCCCATCGTGCTGCGCTACTACGCCGACTCGCAGGCGCTGGAAGCCGGCTGGAAGGCGAAGAAGTTCGATGTCGCCGCCCGTCAGCTGCCTCCCGCGCTGCTCGCCGGACTCTCGCCGAGCGACCCGAAACAGCGGGTCACGGAGGTCGACAGCGCCGAGACCCGCAACCTCGTCCTCAATGTGCGGGCGAACGCGCCGCTGCACGACCGGCGGGTGCGGCAGGCCATCGCCGCGCTCATCAACCGCGAGGAACTGGTCAGCCAGACGTACAAGGGGACGACCGATCCGTTGTACGGGCTTATTCCGGCGGGCATCACGGGGCACGCGACGTCGTTCTTCGACGACTACCCCAAGCCGGACGCCAAGAAGGCGCGGACGCTGCTGACCGAAGCCGGGGTGTCGCTTCCCGTGCGGTTCACCTACGGGTACGCGAAAGGACGGGGCGCCGCGGCGCAGGAGGCCGCCGAGCTCAAGCGGCAGCTGGAGGCGAGCGGGCTGTTCAAGGTGGCGACCAAGGGCTACGAGTGGACCGCCTTCCAGAAGCAGTACGCCGAGGGCAGGCTGGACGCGTGGGCCGTCGGCTGGGTCGCCGACTATCCCGACCCGGACACCTTCAGCGCCCCGCTCGTCGGCACCGGCAACAGCATGAAGAACGGCTACAGCAGCAAGGCCGTCGACCGGCTGATTCTGGACACTCAGCAGGACGAGGACCGCAGCCTCGCGACCGACTCCTTCCGGCAGTTGCAGGAAGTCGTGGCTCAGGATGTTCCGCTGATTCCCCTGTGGCAGCGCAAGGAGTATGTACTCAGCAGTGAGGACGTCGGGGGCGGTCAGTACCTGTCGGACGGGACCGGTGTCTTCCGCCTCTGGCGGCTGAGCTGGATATGACAACTGACGTGATCCCGCGGGGCGGACACCCGGCCCAGTGACATCGCGCTCTCGCCCAACGCAGCACCATGTGTCGGAGGTGTGTGCGGGGTGAGGGGCAGACGTGGTGAGACGCAACTCATTCCGGCTGCCCAGGCATCCGGCGTCCGTCGGTCTCGCCCGGCGCCGCGTACGGGACCACCTGGCCGACTGGGGTCACAGCGCCGACGATCCGGCCCTTGCGGATGTCGTGCTGCTCGTCTCCGAGCTGGCGACCAACGCCGTGCGCCACGGACCCCTGCTTGAGCGGGAGTTCGAGGTCGCGGTGACCGCCCTCGCCGACGGCTCCTGCTTCATAGAGGTCTCCGACGAGGGTGCCGCCGAGCCCCGTCTGCGGCCGGTCGCCGACTGGGAGGAGACCGGCCGCGGGCTCCATCTCGTGGAGAACATCGCCGTGGCGTGGGGGGTGTGGAGCCGGGGGAGGTACGGGAAGACGGTGTGGGCGCTGGTGGCAGCCGCGCCCACACCGTCTGCCTGAGAGGCCTTTACGGGTGCGGTGTGGAGCCGTACACCGTCAGGAAGCGGTCGCGGAACGCGCTCATCTTCCAGACCGGGGCGTTGTGCTCCGGCTGCAGGCCGTCCGTCCAGTTCCAGTCGGCGATCTTGTCGAGGACCTTCGGGTCCTTGGCGACGATCGACACCGGCACGTCACGGCTGGCGTTGTTGCCGCTGACCCGGGCGATCGGCTGGTGGTCGCCGAGGAAGATCAGCACGGTGTTCTTGTTGCCGTACTTCACCAGGTAGTCGATGAGGCTGGTCACCGAGTACTGGATGGACTTGCCGTACTCCTCCTTGGACTTGGTGGAGTCGGTGATGATGTCCGCGGGGCTCTTGCCGGCCTTCTCGATGGCGTCGTAGACCGAGCCGTCGCCGACCTGGTCCTGGGGGACCGTCTTGGGGATCGGTGCCCAGGGCTGGTGGCTGGAGGTCAGGATGATCGTCGACATCAGCGGCTTGTCGTGCTTCTTGCTGTGCTCCAGCCGCTCGAACGCGGTCAGCGCGTACTGGTCGGGCATGGTCGACCAGCTGAACTTCGGTCCCTTGTAGCCGAGATCGCGGGAGTCGTAGACCTTGTCGATGCCGTAGAACTTCGACTCCGGCCAAGCCTTCTGCACACCCGGCATGACGCCGACCGTGTCCCAGGCGCCCGTCTTCTTGAAGGCGCCGGGGAGGGTCAGGTGGTTGCCCGCGGTCACGGTGCGGTAGCGCTGCTGGTTGTTGATCCACAGGCCCGACAGAAACGTGGAGTGACCCAGCCAGCTGCTTCCGCCGTACGTCGCCGAGGTCAGCCAGCCGCTCTTCGCCGCGAACCCGGCCTTGGTCAGCTTCTCGTTCTCGGAGGTGAGGGTCGCGTCGACACCCGGCGCCATGACCGGGTCCTCGATCGCGCTGCGGCCGTAGCTCTCGATGAACGTGATCATCATGTCCTTGCCGCGCAGCCCCGTCAGCAGCTGGTCCGGCGGGGTGTTGGCGAACGCGTCCTTCTTGGCGACCTTCGCGAACGCCGCCTCGTCGCGGAGGGTGTTCCGCACCCGCACGGCACGGTCCTGGACGACCAGCGTCGTGTGCTCGGCGGCGATCGGTACGCCGGTGAACTGCACGCCGAGCGCCGCGCAGGTGACCCAGACGATGGCCATCACCAGCGTCGTACGCGTCGCCAGGTCGGTGTTCCGGGCCACCAGGTTGCCCAGCCGGACGACCGACAGCGTCATGAGGACGAGCACCGCGATCACGAGGACCACGACCAGCACCACGATGCCGAGCGCGCCGTTCTTGCCCATCGTGTCCTGGAGGTACGCCTGCGCGTCGCTGAACAGCGTCCAGTCGAGGACGACGTTGAATCCGCGCCCGAGGTATTCGTTGAAGCCGATGTCGAGGAAGTTCAGGACCGTCAGCGCGCCGAGGCACAGCCCGGCGAGCGCCGCCACGGCGATCCGCGGCTTGCGCGGCAGGACGATCAGCACGGCGGCGCCGAAGATCGCCTCCACCGGGATACGGAAGAACTCGGCGGGCCGGAAGGTGTCGATCCTGCTCGGCATGAGCAGCGCGAACAGCACGAGCGCGGCGGCCAGGGCGGTGGTGGTCCACGCCAGGGCGCGGGCCGCGAGGGGGTACCTCTCGCGCCAGCCGTGCCAGCGCCGCCGGCCTCGGGTGGGGGCGGGGGCCGGCGTGGGGGCCGGGGCGGCTTCGGCCGGATCTTCGGTGACTTCGGCCGGGGCTTCGGTGTCATCCGAGGGGGCGGCCGGGGCTTCGGCGTCATCCGAGGTGGTGGCCGGGGCTTCGGTGTCATCCGAGGTGGCGGCCGGGGCTTCGGCGTCGGCGGGGGCTTCAACTTCTGCGGCGGTCGCGGTGGCCTCGGCCGGGGTCTCGCCGTTACCGGAGGCAGCCTCGGCCTGGGTCTCGCCGTCACCTGAGAGGGGTTCGGCCGGGGCCGCCGCACTGGCGCCCGGGGTGGACGTCTCCGCGGTGGCCTCCGGCAATGGCTCCGGCGAAGGCTCCGGCGCGGGACCCTCCTCCGGAGGCTTCTCGTCCGTGTTCGGCAGCTGTCGAGAGCTCGTGTTGAACGACAACCCGGCGGTCCTTCCGTGCGAAGCCCGGTGGTGGCACGGCGGACCAGGCTGGGGAGGTCGGGGCCGCCTTCACCTGTGCTGTACGGCGCCGTGGCGGCCGGTGTTCAATCCTCCGGGTCTGCTTCTGCCCAAGTCCGTCCCAAGACCGTTCTAGCAGGTCACGGGGCCGAAAAGGGGGCGTCAGTGCGCCGGGAGCGTCACCGTGACCGCCAGCCCCTCGCCCGGCGCCGTCCGCACCGCCACCTTGCCCCCGTGCGCCGTCACCACGCCCTGCACGATCGCCATGCCGAGCCCGCTGCCCGCGCCGCCGCCCGCCCGGAAGAACCGGTCGAAGATGCGCGCCGCGTCGTCCTCCGCGAGCCCGGGACCCTCGTCCGCGACACACAACCGTACGACGCCGTCCTCGCGCTCCAGACCGAGCCGCACCGGCACTTCGGCGGGTGTGTGGGTGCGTACGTTGCCCACGAGGTTGCCGAGCACCTGCCGCAGCCCCGACTCGTCGGCGTGCAGCAGCAGCGTGCCTTCGGCGCCCACGCTCACCGGGCGCCCCGGCTGCTGGGCCCGCAGATCCGCGGCCGCGTCCCGTACCAGTCGGCTCAAGTCGACGTTTCTGAAGCGGAGTTCGGGGCGCTGGTCGAGCCGGGCCAGGGTGAGCAGCTCGTCCACGAGCCGGCCCATGCGGTCGGCCTCCGCGTTCATCCGGTCCCAGGCCCGCCTGCGCTCGGCGGGATCGGTCAGCATGCCCTTCTCGTACAGCTGGAGATAGCCGCGTATCGCCGACAGCGGTGTGCGCAGTTCGTGCGAGGCGTCCCCGACGAACCGGCGCAGCTGGGCCGCGCTGCGCTCGCGCGTCCGGTACGCCGACTCGACCTGGTGGAGCATGGAGTTGAGGGCGAGCCGCAGCTGTTCGACCTCCTGGGTCGGATGGTGGCTGGAGGGCACGCGCCGGGTCAGATCCCCCTCGGCGATCGCCGACGAGGTCTCCACCATGGCCTCCAGCGGCCGCATCCGGCGGCGCACGCTGAACATCGTCAGGCAGGCCAGCAGCGCCAACAGCAGGGTGCCGAAGGCCAGATCGAGCTTGAGCGCCTTCGCTATGCCCTTGTGCAGCCCGTCGGTCGAGGTGGCGAGCAGGACGTACGTTCCGTCGGCGAACCGTGCCCCGGTCACCCGGTAGGAGGCGCCATGCACCGTCACGTCGTGCGGGTCGCGGTCGGCGACGAGCGCGTGCGGGTCGTCCACCGCTTCCGCCAGGGCGAGCTGGCTGCTGGTCGGCTTGAAGCCGCCGATGCCGCCGATGGTGACGGCCTTCCCGCTCCGGTCGACCGCCGCGAAGATCGAGTCCGGCCTCGGTGACTCGTCCGCGGAGGCGATGAGCCGGTCGCGTACGAACGCCACCGCGCTCAGCGAGTCGATCTCCCGCATGGTGAGCCGTGAACTGCCCAGCGAGTCCCGCGTCTTGATCAGGTCCGTGTCGACCTGGTCGACCAGATAGTGCCGCATGCCCATCAGGCTCACCGCGGTCGCCATCACGATGCCCAGGGCCAGCAGCCCCACGTTCGCGAGCGTCAAGCCGCCGCGCAGCGAGTGGATGCCGTGCCGGCAGCGCGGGAGCCGGGGTCGCGGCCTCCGGCGGGCCCCGGTCTTCGTACCCGCCTCCGCCGGGACGGTGTCACGGGCCGCGCTGTCCGTGCGCACCGGCGAAATCCTCATGTGAGCCCGTATCCGACGCCTCGCCGGGTCTGTATCACCGGCGGTCCCAGCGGTTCGAGCTTGCGCCGCAGATAGCTGATGTACGTCTCCACGACGGTCGACTCGGCGGGGTGCTCGTACTGCCATACGTGGCGCAGGAGTTGCTCCTTGGGCACGATCCGTCCGCCGTTGCGGACCAGGAAGCGCAGCAGGGCGTACTCGGTGGGGGTGAGCTCGACCGTGCGGCCCGCGCGGTGGACGCAGTACGTCGTCTCGTCCAGCTCCAGGTCGCCGTAGCGCAGGGGCGGGCGCTGCGGCAGGACGTCGTCGGGGCGGGTGCGGCGCAGGACGGCCGTGATCCGGGCGACGACCTCGTCGATGTTGAACGGCTTGGTGATGTAGTCGTCGCCGAAGCCGAGCGCGCCCACGATCTCGGCGGGCGCGTCCCGCGCGGTGAGGAAGACGATCGCCAAGTCCGGCTGACGCTCCCGCAGTTCATGGCCGAGCGCCCGGCCGTCGCCGTCCGGCAGCATCACGTCGAGCAGCGCCGCGTCGGGGCGGGTGCGCTCGGCGAGCGTGAGCGCCTGGCGGACGGTGCCCGCGGTCATCACCTCGAAACGGTGGTAGCGCAGGGCGATGGCGAGGACGTCCGCGATGCTCGGCTCGTCCTCGACGACGAGGACGGTGGCTCCCTCGTGAGCGGTCATGTCCCCAGTATCCGTACACCTGCCCCGACATGGGGCGCTCTCGCTTTGGAGTTCCTTGAGAGTCATGTGCGGGCCGTGTCGCCGCGCACGGGGCTCGGTCGATGGTTGCTCCAGGACTTGGGGGACCAACCGACCGACTGAAGGAGCGTTGAGCGTGGCGACATTGGCACGGTGGTGCTATCGGCACCGGCTGGTGGTCCTGTTGCTGTGGGTGGGGGCGCTGTTCGGACTGGGCTTCGCGGCGTCCACCGCGGGCACAGACTACGCGACCGACTTCTCCCTTCCGAACACGGACTCCAAGCGCGCGTACGACCTGATGGAGAAGGCGTTCCCGGACCGCGCGGGGGACACCGACACGGTGGTGTGGAAGGTCGACGGGGGAACGGTCCGCGACCAGTCCGTACGGTCCCGGATCCAGCCCGCGCTCGAAGAGATCGGGAAGATGTCGGGCGTCGGCGGCGTCACCAGCCCGTACTCGGGTGAGCAGGGCGCGACGCAGATCAGCTCCGACGGGAAGATCGCGTACGCCCAGATCACCTTCGCCGACCAGGCCAACACCGTACCCAAGGACCTGGTGCAGAACGTCGTCGACACCGCGCAGAACGCCGAACGTGGCGGTCTCCAGGTCGAGTTGGGCGGTCAGGCGATCCAGAAGGTGCAGGAACCGCCCACCGGTCTCGCCGAGATGATCGGCATCCTGGCCGCGGCGGTCGTCCTGTTCCTCGCCTTCGGATCCCTCTTCGCGATGCTGCTCCCGATCGGCATCGCCATCTTCGGCGTCGGCACCGGTCTGTTCTCCACGCAGCTGATCAGCCATGTCACGTCCGTGCCCGACCTGGCGCCGCTGCTGGCCACGCTGATCGGCCTCGGCGTCGGCATCGACTACGCGCTGTTCATCGTCACCCGGCACCGGCGCGGCATCCTGCGCGGCATGGCGCCGGAGGAGTCGGCGGTCGTCGCCCTCGACACCTCGGGGCGGGCCGTGCTGTTCGCGGGCGGCACGGTGTGCATCGCGCTCGCCGGGATGCTCGTGACGAACCTGCGCTTCCTGGACGGCGTGGTCATCGGCACCTCGCTCACCGTCATCTTCAGCGTGCTCGCGGCGATCACCCTGCTGCCGGCGCTCCTCGGACTCCTCGGCGCCCGGGTGCTCAGCCGCCGCCAGCGGCGCAAGCTGGCCGCCAACGGGCCGGAGAAGCAGTCGACCAGCGGCGCCGCGGCGCGCTGGTCGACGAGTGTCCAGCGGCGTCCGCGGACGATCGCTGTCCTCGCCCTGGCCGTCATGGCGGTTCTCGCCCTGCCCGTTCTCGGACTGCGGCTCGGCGCCACGGACCAGGGCAACGACGACGCCTCGACGACGACCAGGAAGGCGTACGACCTGCTCGCCGAGGGCTTCGGGCCCGGTTTCAACGGCCCCCTTCAGGTGGTCACGTCCGGCGGCGACACCTCCGCGTTGGTGAAGGACATCGGCGACACGGCCGGAGTGGCCCGGGTCGCGGCGCTGCCGCCCGCGCGGGGCGTGACGGTGATCCAGGTGGTGCCGACGACCTCGCCGCAGTCGGAGAAGACCGACCAGCTCATCGACAGACTGCGGGACCGGGTGATCCCGGAAGCGGGGGCGCAGGCGCACGTCGGTGGCGTGACGGCCGTCTCCAAGGACTTCTCGTCCATCACCGGTGACCGGCTGCCCTACTTCGTCGCCACGATCATCGGCCTGGGCTTCCTGCTTCTGATGGTCGCCTTCCGCTCCCTCGTGGTGCCGCTGACGGCCGCGCTGATGAACCTGATCGCGGCAGCCGCGTCGTTCGGCGTACTCGTCGCGATCTTCCAGTGGGGCTGGGGCCTCGACCTGCTCGGCCTCGGCAAGGAGGGTCCGATCAACTCCTTCCTGCCCGTCATCATGCTGTCCCTCCTCTTCGGCCTCTCCATGGACTACCAGGTGTTCCTGGTGAGCCGGATGCACGAGGAGTGGGTGCACACCAAGGACAACGCGCGCGCCGTCCGCGTCGGCCTCGCGGAGACCAGCCGCGTCATCAACTCCGCCGCCCTGATCATGGTCTGCGTCTTCCTGGCCTTCGTCCTGAGCGGCGACTCGGGCGCCGCGATGGCGGGCGTCGGCCTGGCGGCCGCGGTCGCCCTGGACGCGTTCATTCTCCGTACGGCCCTGGTGCCGGCCGCGATGCATCTGCTCGGCAAGTCCAACTGGTGGCTGCCGGCCGGGCTGGAGAAGCGGCTGCCGCATCTGGCGGTGGAGCCGCGCGAATCGGCGCCCGAGGAGGCTGCCCCCGCGGGCGGCGCGACGGTGGTGCACGGCTTCGTCCGCGACCCGGAGGGTGCGCCGGTCGACGGCGCGGTCCTCACCCTGCTCTCCGCCGGCGGCCGCCAGCTGGACCGGGTGACGTCGCTGGCCGACGGCTCGTACATCGTCTCGGTGCCGGGGCCGGGGACGTATCTGCTGGCGGCGACGGCTGACACGTATGGGGCCCGGGCCCGGCATGTGGTCGTGACCGATGAACCACTCGTGTACGACGTGGAGTTGGCGGAGGGGGAGGTGGACGCGGTCAACTGAGGCCGCCAGGGGGACGTCCTTGGGCGGGCGACCCCCTAAGCCTTCTTCTTGGCCGTCTTGGCCGTCTTGGCGGTTTTAACGGTCTTGGCGGTCTTGGCGGTCGTGGCCTTCTTCGCCGGGTCGGGCAGAGCGTTCGTCATCCCCGGCAGGAAGTCCGTGAACAGCTCGTGCACCTCGTGGACCAGGGGCCGCAGGACACGGAAGCGGGCGAGGGAGACGCCGCGCGCGGTGAGGCGTGCGCCGCGCTCGGCGAGCCGGTAGCTGCGCTCGCGCCCCTCGGTCCGGTCGAAGATCCAGTACAGGACGAGGCCCATCTGCGAGAGCCACATCAACTCGGGCAGCGTGTCCCGGAGTTCCTCGGGCACCTTGGTCTTCGCCCCCGCCAGCACCTCCCGGTGGACGCTGATGGCCTCCACGCGCGCGTGCTCCGACTCGGCGGAGAAGGGGCTGAGCGGGCTGTCCGGGTCGGCGGCGTTCTTGAAGAACTGCACCGCGAACTCGTGGTACGGCGTGGCGATGTCCAGCCACACCTTCAGCACCCCGCCCAGCCGGGCCTCCAGGTCCGTCTCGCGGTCCAGTACCTCCCGGATCGCCAGCTGGTGCTCGGTGGCGAGCCGGTCGTAGAAGCCCTGGATCAGGTGCTCCTTGCCGGCGAAGTAGTAGTACGCGTTGCCGACGGAGACCCCGGCCTCCTGGGCGATGGCCCGCATGGTCGTCTTGTCGTAGCCCCGCTCCTGGAACAGCCGGAGCGCCGTCTCCAGGATCAGGGCCCGGGTCTGCTCGCTCTTGGCCGGGCTCTTGGCGGGGGCCGTAGCGGGACTGTCCTGGCCCGGACTGTCCTGACCGGGACCGTCCGGGCCGGGGCCGTCCGGGGCGGGACCGTCCTGAGCGCGGCTGTGGTGAGCGGGACTGTCTTTCGGTGCTGGCACGGGGTCGAGCCTAACGAGTGGAGCAGGTGCCGCTGTCGCAGGCAGGAGGTTGGTACGTCCATCCCGAGCTCGGGTCGTAGACCCAGCCGTCGCCCCGCTGATAGACGCCCCCGCCCCAGCCCTCGCGGGACTGGGTCTCGCGCCACTTGGCCGCGGTGAGCATGGCGCCCTTCGCGAAACGTGCGCCGGCCGGGGTGCTCAGCCGATGGGCGAGCGGCCGGTGTTCGCGCAACGCCCAGAGGGTGACGACCCAGGCGGCGGCCCCGCGGTAGACCTGCCCTCCGTCCCCCACGACGGTGATGTCCTCGAGGGTGGCCCGGTGATCGAGCGAGGGAAAGAGCGCCCGCGCTTCGTCGGACCCGGCGGGTACCAGCCGGAGCGGCACCAGTTGCGGCTGCTTCGCGAGCCAGCCCCGCAGGAAGGTGCACAGCGAGCACTGCGCGTCGTAGAGCACGGTGAGCCCGAGGACCGGGACGCGCACGGCGTCCCGGTCCCGGGTGGCTGCGGCGCCGGCCACCGGACTCACGCCCCGGCCGCGGGTGCGATCCAGTCGGTCGGCGCGACGGGCGGCTGCTGCTCCCGCTCCATCACGCCCCGCCGCCGGATCTTGTTGAGCACGTACACGTTCCCCAGGTGCATGACCCCGAGGACGAGCAGCACCACCCCGAGCTTGGTCGACAGGGCCTCGAAGATCTCGCGGGCGTTGCCGATCTCGTCGTCCTGGTGCAGATAGAGCGCGACGAAGCCCAGGTTGACGAGGTAGAAGCCCACCACCAGCAGGTGGTTGACGGCTTCGGCGAGCTTCTCGTTGCCGTGCAGCACATCGGACAGGAAGATCCGCCCGTTGTGGCTCAGGGTGCGTGCCACCCAGATGGTCAGCGCGATGCTGACCAGCAGATAGATGACGTACGCGACGACTGTGAGGTCCATGTCCCCACCCCTTCTTGAACGCGTTCAAAACGCTGTCAGGAAGGAATGTAGACCTGTGTTTGAACACGTTCAAGTCGGGGGTGGGTGTCTTGGGTCACGTCGCGGGTCACGTCTTGGGTCGCTCTGGACTTACGCCTTGGGCGATGACTTGGGTGACGACATGGGTCACGCCTACGCCCGTGCGGCGCGGCCCAGTTCGGGTCGCTTGCTGTAGTCGGTGAGGCCGATGACGTTGCCCCAGGGGTCGGCGATCTCGACGGTCCACCCGGTGGCGACGGGGAAGGGTTCATCGAGAGGCTGAACGCCCACCGCGGCGAGGGCGTCCGCCGCGGCCCGCGCGTCCCGCACCTCCAGCCACACCCGCGGCGAGGCCCACGGCGGCGGCCGGTGACTCAACTCCTCGTCCAGCCGCAACAGCACGCCGGGCGTCTCCTTGCCCACCTTCAACAGGGCGATCCCGGCCTCGTCGAGCCGGAACGCCACGGGGAAGCCGGCCCGCTCGTAGAAGGTCACGCCCTCGTTGAGGTCCCCGACGGGCAGGAGCACGTTGTCGAAGCCGAGCAGCTCGTATGACACGTCATCTGACATGTCGTCAGGTTAGGTGCGGACCGGAAGAGGACGAGGAGGGACTGACCGCGGGCCGAACATGTGATCACCCGTTGAGGTGAAGCGCCTCTCATTCCCCCTGGGTACGCTGAATCGACAGGCGAGACTCCGTCCCATGGGAGCACTGATGAGCGCCGCATCCGAGAACGGCCTCGACGACGAGTCGGCGTACCGCTGGCCGATCCCGCCCCCCGAGGGCTGGACCGCGGACGACCTAGACCGGATTCCGGGCCTCCCGCCGCACACGGAGTTGATCGACGGGAGTCTCGTTTTCGTGAGTCCGCAGACCGCCTTCCACGGACGTTGCATGCGTCTGCTGGAGAACAGTCTTCTGGAGCAGGCCCCTGACCATCTTGATGTCATGCGGGAGATGGCGATCAAGTTGGACACCAAGAATCGGCCCGAGCCGGACGTCTTGGTCTTCCTGGTGGAGGCGAACACGGGGCCGAAGCAAACCTGGTACAAGCCAGAGGACATCGTCCTCGCTGTCGAAGTAGTCTCACCCGACTCCCGCGAACGCGACCGAGAAGTCAAACCGCGCAAGTACGCCGCCGCCGGAGTCGAACACTTCTGGAGGGTGGAGGAGGACGACGACAAGGGCCTCCCCGTCGTCTACGTCTACGAACTCGACCCGGCCACCAAGTCGTACGGCCTCACGGGCATCTTCCACGACCGCCTCAAGGTCACCGTCCCCTTCGAGATCGAGATCGACCTGACGGCCATCAATCGGCGGCGCGGCGGTTCAGAACCCGCGTAGGAGCCGTTGCGGGGGCCGGCCACAGGGCGTGGCCGGCCCCCGCGTCACACCCTCAGCCGATGGCGAAAAGGGCTCCCTGGCTGCAAGTCTGAGGCCAGAAGCCCATGGCCATGAGCACTGCCAGGAGGGCGGCATGTTCGCCACCTACGCCGACAGCTTCGACGCGGTGTGGGCGGCGGCGACGCTCGTACGAGAGAGGGGCTGACCGTGGCCCGCACCGAGTACTACGACGACCCAGCCGCACCCAAGCCGAACAGCATGGTCGTCGCCGCCTCCAGCGTCGTCACCGACGACCACGGGCGCATCCTCCTCCAGCGCCGGCGTGACAACGACCTGTGGGCGCTGCCCGGTGGCGGCATGGATCTGACTGACTCCCTACCAGGCACGGCCGTCCGCGAGGTCAAGGAGGAGACCGGCTTGGACGTGGAGATCACGGGCCTGGTCGGCACCTACACCGACCCGAAACACATCATTGCCTACACCGACGGCGAGGTTCGCCGCCAGTTCAATGTCTGCTTCACCGCCCGCATCACCGGCGGCCGACTGGAGATCTCCGACGAGTCCACCGAGCTCCGGTTCGTGCCGGCGGAAGAGATCGAGCAGTTGCCGATGCACCACACCCAACGGCTCAGGCTCCAGCACTTCCTGGAACAGCGCGAGAAGCCGTACCTCGGCTAACTGGCTGACGGCAGTAGCTGACAGCAACAACCCCGCACAGCCACGGACACCCACTCACTTCACCGGACCGGCAAACTGCGCTTGACCTGCGAAAAAGCAGGTAGAGAGGTCCGCCAGTACACGTACTATGTGCTGGCGGGCGAAACGCCGATCCTCGTTCACAACAGCGACGCATGCAACATGGTGTCCAAGCCGAACGCGTTGGCACGGGCTACCGGATACTCCGTCAAGCAGATCAAGGAAGCCATTCATCGAGTAAGGGGCAGGGTGGATGGCGCGGAATTCGCGACAACGGGAATCCCGATATGCTCATCGACCCCAATACGGGTGAAGTTCACCCGCAGATGCTCGATGGAACCCCGGGCGACAGCATCGGAAACATTTTTTGACTATCTCCCGGAGGAGCCGTGATCGAAGAGTTGGAGGACCGCTGGACTCTGGGGCTACGGGGAACCCAGGTTTTGACTGTCGCTCAAGAATCGCACCCTTCGGCGTGCATGGTGACCCTCGCTGGCGGGGTGGACCTGACTGTCAACGGGTCAGTGCATCTGACGCGCGGGCCGGTCGCTGCCCCAGGTGCTGCCCCCATCCAGCAATTGGATGAACTGGTGGGTACCACCGTGCTGTCGGCGGTGGCATTCAAGTCTGGCGTACTGCGGATTGTATTCAGCGCGGGGCAGCACATGAATGTTCGGGGAGACAAGCCCGAGGTGACGGTCCGCATTCGAAAGTCGGGCGAATTTGATCATTCATACAAGGGGGGCGTTGGTGCCATGAAAGTCGTCGGCCCTAGCGCTCCATGAAGTCTGGCCAGGTGTGACGGGCTGTCGGCAGCTTGCCGCATGGCTTAGTGGAACGGGCAGGTGTCTCGGTGAGTGAGCTTCTGAGCCGGGGGACGGGAACTGAAAGTTCAGGCACGGCACCCCTATCGGATTCGCGATAGGGAGCAAGACGGATGGGGAGGGGCGCGTGGACCGTCATCGGTGGGGGCGTGTTGTGACGGCGCTGGTAGGGGTGGCGCTCGTGGCGGGGTGCGGAACGACTGGGGAACCCGGCAAGAAGGCTGAGGCTGTGAAGCTCAGTCGTGCGCAATTGGAGTCCGCCGTGCTGGATGCGGAGACTGTGGCCGACTTCGAGTTCTTTGCCATGTCTCGCAAGGAGATTCGCGGGTGGAGGGATCGGTTCGAGGCGCGGCCGACGGCATGTCTGCCCTTGGCTGACGTGAGGTCGATGCGCATGCGGCCTGAGCCTGGTGCAGTGGCCGCGACGACCGGCGTGGCACCGGAAACCGCTGGTGGGGCAAACCCGGTGGTGACCGTCGTGCTCGGAACCTTTGGGGCGGGAGGCGCGGAGGCCGCGTTCAAGCGGCTTCGGGCGGCAGTGCGTGCCTGTGGGGACGGGTTCAGCGCGACGGTTGATACCTCGCCCGTGCCTCAGCGGTATGCGGCGGTTGTGGAACGCGATGCGCCGAAGGGCAGGGGCGCGGCGATCTCGTACGAACTGTCGAGCAGCTTGTGGGGTATCCCGCGTACCCAGACAGTCACCGTGATCAGAAGCGGGTCCACCTTGGTGTACTTCGGCACGACCCCCGAAGCGGAGGACAGCGCGAGCGGTATTCCCGACGCGGTCGTCACGGCCCAGCTCGCCAAGCTGACGAAGGTGCGGCAGCGGGCTGCGGACTAGTAGCGAGCGCCCGGACCGGGCAGACGTATGCCCTCGCGGGCTGCGGCGAGTAGCGGGTTGAGGGTGGTCGCCCGGAGGGTGAGGGTTGTGGTTGGGGTGTCGGATTCGCGGAGATGGATCGTTCCGTCGGGGGTGGACGCGAGTTCGAGGCAGTTGTTTCCCTCGCTGCTGTAGGACGACTTCTGCCAGTGGAGGGTGTGCACTTCGGGCCTTTCAGAGGTCGTTGAGGATCTCGCGGATCAGGTCTCGGGAGGCGGACTCCTTTAGGGCCACCGCTTCGAAGTGGGCCATGAACGTGCGGTATTTCTCCAGTTGGAGGTCCGCATAGAGGAATACGGACCCATGTTCGGCGTCGAGCTGCACGCTGTCCAGCCGGGGGATCGGGCCCTCCGCATACAGGACGCTCTGCCCGGCGCCGGGGAAGACGCCGGCCTCGTACGGGATGACGAGAACGGTCACCTGATCTCGCTCGCTCATCTCGGCAACGTGCTTCAGCTGCTCGCGGGTTACCTCGCGGCCGCCGAAGCGCATCCGCAGGGCGGCCTCGTGGATGATCGCCGTGTACGGGGTCGGGCTGTCCGAGAAGAGGATGCCCTGCCGCTTGATGCGGTGAGTGACGCGGTACTCGATTTCCGGTGGGGACAGCTCGGGGATGGACTGCCGGAAGATCAGGCGGGCGTAGTCGACCGTTTGGAACAGCCCGGGGATGTGCGCGACTTGGGCGGTGCGGACCGCTGTCGCGTGGTGTTCCAGCTCAGCGAGGTCGAGTAGTCCGGCGGGCAGCGTCTCGCGGTACTCGTCCCACCAGTTGCGCCCGCGCCCTGCGGTCATGGCCGCGAGCGCCTCGATGTACGGCTCGTCCGAGCAGCCGTAGCTGTGCGCGAACATGCGGACGCGGTCCACGCTGACGCCGAAGCGTCCGGCCTCGATGGAGCTGATGCGCGCCGCGTTGACGCTGAGCAACTCGCCAGCCTCACGGGAGGTAAGGCCTGCTTGCTCGCGCAGTTTGCGCAGCTCAGCGCCGATGCGCTGCTGTCGTACCGACGCTGTTGGCCTTGGCGGCATGGCACCGTCCTCTCACTCGTAGGGGTAATGGTTTGACGGAAACGGTAGTAACCCTACTCCGAACCGTTTACCTTCGTGTCACGCCAACTACCCAACGTGGCACCGGGATCCCTGGAAGCGCACCGCCCTGCCCGCGCCCCTCGCAACGGCAGGGCGACAGAGCCACCGCCCGTGTCACTTAACTCTCCCATCCAACCCCCGTACCTCAACGAGGAGTTACGATCATGCCCGAAATCGCTCCGAAGGCTCTTGCCGACTTCCCGCTCGACCCTCCCGACGCCGACTGGGAGTACTCCCTCCGGATTCCCCACTCGCCCCTCGGCCCCGGCATCGTCCGCGCCCACGTGCGTGCCGTACTCAGCCGGTACCGCGTACCCGAGGTCGTCCTGGACAGCGTCGAACTCGTCGCCTCCGAGCTGGTCACCAACTCCCTTGCCTGTACGTGGGATCCGGTGGGAGTACGGCTCGGGCGTGAGGGCGGACGGTTACGGCTCAGCGTGTGGGACAGCAATCCGTTTCCGCCGAGGGAGAGTCCGGGGACGGTGGCGGACCTCGACGCCGAGAGTGGGCGTGGGCTCTGGCTGTTGCGGGAGTGCGCCGATGACTGGGGCCACTACCGGATGCTCAACGGGCGTCGCATGAGCGGCGGGAAGGAGGTGTGGGCGGAGTGGCGGGCTTCGTGCGGGTGAGCGGGGTCGGAGCGCTGTCAGATCGCGGCAGGGCTAGGTCAGAGTGGGGCGATCTCGATCCTGCCCGTGAAGCGGCCGCCCACCTGGGCCGCGAGCCACTCGATGCGTGCGGTGTCGTCGTCGCTCGGGACGTGGACGTACACAGTGTGGTCGGTGGACGGTTCGTCCTGGTAGATGTCTCGGGAGTTCAGCGCGAGGGTCAGGTACGCGTACTTCTGGGAGATGTACTCCAGGCCTGCCTCGGGGACTTCGGGCCAGGCGTTCAGGTCCCAGCGGATGGCAGCGGGGCTCGGGCCCAACGCGGCGATGAAGGGTTCGGCCACGTCGAGGGGGTGGCACCAGTCGTTGACCCGGACGGGCAGGCAGGCCGCCGGGTCGTCGCCGGCCTCCGAGGAGCCGTGTTGCTTTCCGGCCTTCGCCCACCATTCGAGGTCGGGGAGTACGTGACGTACCCGCGTCAGGACCTCCGGCGAGTGGATCACGGCCTCGAAGTCGACCTCCGAGTGATGGAGGTCGGCGATGTCCAGGAGGGTGCGTATGGCGCGCAGCGCTTCGGTGAGGTCGGGGGTGGTGAGGACCGCCGCCGCACGGGAGTTGCTCATGCCCGAACCATAAGACGGGAGGGTGGATTCGGGCGCGGTGATCGATTGTCAGTGGTGGCTCGTACTGTCTTCGGCATGGGAATGGTGACGTTCGTCGACGAGACGACCAGTGGGGACCGCGGCGCGGGCTGGGGGATCGAGATCGCTGAGGAGCGGCTCGCGTTGCGTGAGCTGATCCGGCGGCGGGTCTTCCAGGAGGTCGCCGAGTACAACGCGCGTACGCCGGGGGTCTTCCAGGGACTCGTGCAGCCCAGGGACGCCGAGCGTGTGCTGAACGGGTACGCGTTGCGGACGCCTCGGCGGATAGACCCGGAGGTCCAGACCGAGCTGGCGCTCAAGGCTTTCGCCGGTAATGGGTTCCTGGTGCTTGTCGGGGATCGACAAGTGACCGAGCTCGATGAGGAGATCGAGCTGGTGCTGGGGACCGAGGTCACGTTCCTGAAGCTTGTCGCGCTGGTGGGTGGATGATATCGATCGCTCGCTCGCACACGCAGAAGATCCGGAACCAGGTCGACGTGGGCAACATGGGGATGGTCGCCGACGAGGCTCTGAAGGCTGCCGTATCCAACAAGGGCTACTGGGGCGGTGGTTGGACCGAGATCCTCGACATCCTGCGGGGCCTGTCCGTGGAGGAGCGCATGCGCCTCGGCGGCGCCCTGGCCGAACGGTTCCACTCGGTCGGCGAGAAGTCCGAGGCTCGGCGCAACGTGCTGACGCTGCTCGGCATCATTTCCCGCGATCTTCCCGACGACGTGCTGTCCGTGGAGCGGCTTAAGGAACTCGACGCCCTCGGCCGTCAGCACTCCTTCTGGTACGCGGCGCGGCTCGATGTCCTGGCGGAGGCCGAGCTGGCCGCCGGCCGCCCCCTCGCCCCGGCGGTCGTGGCCGTCTTCCGGCGCTCCGCCATGGACGCCTACCGCTCCGACACCCTCCCCGCCCTGGCAAAGCAGCTCACCGATCCCGTTCTCAACGTCGGCGAGGAGTGGGCCGAGCACGCCATGGAGCAGATCACCGGACCGGACGACCCGTGGCACGCCCTGCTCGGCCACGCCACCACGGCCACCGCCTCCAAGCCCACCGCCAAGTGGGACAAGCAGGCCCTCGCCCTCGTCGACACCCTCGGCGCCGACCGTGTCCGCGCGACCGTGCTGCCCTGGCTCGCCCTCGTCGGCCGCCCCCGGACGTTCCCGTTGGACCGCCAGACGTACGAGCCGGACATCAACAACGCCTACGACCCCTACAACGCCAACGCCCTGCGCGGTCTTGCCTGGCTGGTCTCCCTGCTCCCGCCGCATCCCGATACCGCCCGAGCGCTCGGCGTGCTCGTCGAGACCTCCCTCAAGAAGGTCGCGGGACTCGGCCCTCGCAACCCCAAGGTCGCCAACGCCGGGGTCATCGCGCTCTCACGCATCGACAGCGAGTCCGCCCTCGCCGAACTGGCGCGGCTGGCCACCCGGGTGACGTACAAGAACACCGCGAAGCTGCTCGACGGCGCCCTGGAGGCGCGGGCCACCGCCCTCGGGCTGAGCCGCGAGGAGATCGAGGAACTAGCCGTCCCCGCCTACGGCCTCACCGAGGTCGGCCGGGCCGAGCACCGATTCGGGGAGATCACCGCCCTGGTCGAGGTGCAGGGCCCCAGAGTGGTGCTCAGCTGGCGCAACGTCGCCGGGAAGGCCGTCAAGAGCGTCCCCGTCGCCGTGAAGCGCGACCACCCCGACGAGCTCAAGGAGCTCAAGGCCGCGGTCAAGGACATCGACAAGATGCTGTCGGCGCAGAGCGAGCGGCTCGACCGGCAGTTCCTCGCGCGGCGGACCTGGGCGTACGACACCTGGCGCGAGCGTTACCTGGACCATCCGCTGGTCGGCACGCTCGCCCGCCGCCTCCTGTGGACCGTCGACGGTACGCCCGTGGGGTTCGCCGACGGCGAGCTGCGCACCCTCACGGACGACCCGGTGAACTCCGGGGCAGAAGTGGAGCTCTGGCACCCCGTCGGCCGCGAACCCGCCGAGGTCGTCGCCTGGCGCGACTGGCTGGAGCGGCACGCCGTCACCCAGCCGTTCAAGCAGGCCCACCGCGAGGTGTACCTGCTCACCGACGCCGAGCGTACGACGGGCAGTTACTCCAACCGGTTCGCGGCGCACATCCTGCGCCAGCACCAGTTCCACTCCCTCGCCGCAGTCAGGGGCTGGCGCAACAAGCTCCGGCTGTGCGTCGACGACTCGGCGCCGCCGGCCACCCGCGAGCTGCCCCAGTGGGGCCTGCGCGCCGAGTACTGGATCGAGGGCGACGGCGAGCACTACGGCGAGGACACCACCGAGTCCGGCAGCTATCTGCGGCTGCGCACCGACCAGGTGCGGTTCTATCCCATCGACGCTCCGGAGAACTCGGCGCACTGCTACGGCGGCGAGTACAGCATGTGGCTGCGGAACGGGGAGGACCCGGTCGAGCCCCTGCCCCTCACCGAGATCCCGCCCCTCGCCCTCTCCGAAGTCCTGCGTGACGTCGACCTGTTCGTCGGAGTCGCAAGCGTCGGAAACGACCCGACCTGGCAGGACGGCGGCCCCGGCGGCCGCTTCCGGGAGTACTGGACGTCGTACGGCTTCGGCGAGCTGAATCAGAGCGCCGAGACGCGGCGCGTGCTCCTCGACCGCCTGATACCCCGGCTTGCGATAGCCGACCGCTGCACGCTCGAAGGACGCTTCCTGCACGTCAAGGGCGAGCGTCACACGTACAAGATCCACCTCGGCTCGGGCAACATCCTGATGAGCCCGAACGACCAGTACCTGTGCATCGTGCCGAAGGCGAGCGGCGGCGTGCCGGGGGCCGGTTATCTGCCGTTCGAGGGGGATCGAATGCTGGCTGTGATCCTGAGCAAGGCGATGATGCTGGCGGCCGACACGAAGATCACGGACCCGACGATTCTGAGTCAGCTGTGATCAGGAGGTCTGCTTCGGGCGACCTGCTTCGAGGATCTCGGCTACGTCGAGGGTGACCTTGGCGCCGAGGGAGTCGGGGAGAGTGACGACCTCGCCGGGGGCGTGGATGCGGTGGGTGGCGTACTCGTCCCGCGTCGGCTCGGTGAGGACGTGGAGGCGCTGATGCTTGCGGTCGACGATCACGTAGATCGGGATCTTGGCGTTGGCGTACGCGGTGACCTTGGTTTGCAGGTCGGCTTTCCAGTTGTTGGAGGTGACCTCAAGGACGAGGCGGAAGGGAGCCGGCTCGTAGCAGTTGTTCTCGACGTAATGCTCTTCAGCGTCGGTGTCGACGACTACGAGGTCGGGGATGGCGTAATCCTCGGTGCCGCTGGGCAGCCACAAGCCGATGCCCTGGAGCACCTCCGCCTCGTCTCCGTCGACGCCGGCTGTGTTGAAGGGGCGCATGAGCCGGGTCAGCGCGCGGGAGTGGGGAGCGTCCCGGGGCGGGGACGCGAGGATCTGGCCTCCGATGATCTCGAAGCGGTAGCCCGGGTTGCGGTCCATGAGACGGTTCGCCTCGGCGATCAGCGGACGGTCGCCGTGGGGCCGTTCCGCGGATGCTGCGGACATCACGTGCCTCCTCTGGGCTGTTGTCGAGAGCATCATCGTCGGCCGGACATCCCCCAGGAGTCGTGATCGATCCGCGTCACCCGATCGTGGCCCGGTACGCGAGTGGGCCCCGCTCCCAAGGGGAAACGGGGCCCACAGCGACGTACAGCCAAGAAGATCAGAACCGCCGAGTGATCAGCGCCCTCTTCACTTCCTGGATCGCCTTGGTGACCTCGATACCGCGCGGGCAGGCGTCCGTGCAGTTGAACGTGGTGCGGCAGCGCCACACGCCGTCCTTGTCGTTCAGGATCTCCAGGCGCTGCTCACCGGCTTCGTCACGGCTGTCGAAGATGAAGCGGTGGGCGTTGACGATGGCGGCAGGACCGAAGTACTGGCCGTCGTTCCAGAAGACCGGGCACGAGGACGTGCACGCCGCGCAGAGGATGCACTTCGTGGTGTCGTCGAAGCGCTCGCGGTCCTCGGCCGTCTGGAGACGCTCGCGCGTCGGCTCGTTCGTGTCCTTCGTGATGAGGAAGGGCATGACGTCGCGGTACGCCTGGAAGAACGGGTCCATGTCGACCACGAGGTCCTTCAGGACCGTCAGGCCCTTGATGGCCTCGAC
The DNA here is from genome assembly GCF_036347135.1 of Streptomyces sp. NBC_00775. Lineage (NCBI taxonomy): Bacteria > Bacillati > Actinomycetota > Actinomycetes > Kitasatosporales > Streptomycetaceae > Streptomyces > Streptomyces sp. NBC_00775. The sequence continues at coordinate 4,053,013 of NZ_CP108938.1, read as the reverse complement.
CGTGATCGGCTTCTCAGGGTTGAGGTCCTTGATCAGCGTCTTGCAGGCAAGGCGGTTCTTGCCGTTGATCCGCATGGCGTCCGAGCCGCAGATGCCGTGCGCGCAGGAGCGACGGAACGTCAGAGTGCCGTCCTGGTCCCACTTGATCTTGTGGAGGGCGTCGAGGACACGCTCCTTGGGGTCGATCTCCAGCTGGAAGTCTTCCCAGGCCGCCTCCGCCGAGACTTCGGAGTTGAAGCGGCGGATGCGGAAGGTGACCGTGATGTACGGGGAGTCGGCGAAGCCCGCCTCGGGCTTCGCGTCTTCCTTGTCCAGAGTCGGGGTAGCCATCAGTACTTACGCTCCATCGGCTGGTAGCGGGTCTGGACGACCGGCTTGTAGTCGAGACGGATGGACTCGGTGCCGTCGTCGCCGACCTCGCGGTACGCCATGGTGTGGCGCATGAAGTTGACGTCGTCGCGGCTCGGGTAGTCCTCGCGGTAGTGACCGCCGCGGGACTCCTTGCGAGCCAGGGCCGACACCGCCATGACCTCGGCCAGGTCGAGCAGGTTGCCCAGCTCGATGGCCTCAAGGAGGTCGGTGTTGAACCGCTTGCCCTTGTCCTGGACCGAGACGTTCCGGTAGCGCTCGCGCAGCTCCGCGATCTTCTCGACCGCCGTCTTGATCGTCTGCTCGGTGCGGAACACCATCACGTTGGCGTCCATGCACTCCTGCAGCTCCAGGCGGATCGCAGCGACCCGCTCGGTGCCGGTGGAGTTGCGCAGGTGCTCGACCTGCGAGACGACCTGCGACGCCGGGTCCTCGGGCAGCTCGACGTAGTCGGTCTTCGCCGAGTACTCGGCGGCCGCGATGCCCGCACGACGTCCGAAGACGTTGATGTCCAGGAGGGAGTTCGTTCCCAGGCGGTTGGCGCCGTGGACCGACACACAGGCGACCTCACCGGCGGCGTACAGGCCGGGGACCACCGTCGTGTTGTCCGACAGCACCTCACCCTGGACGTTCGTCGGGATGCCGCCCATCGCGTAGTGCGCGGTGGGCTGGATCGGGATCGGGTCCGTGTAGGGCTCGATGCCGAGGTAGGTGCGCGCGAACTCCGTGATGTCCGGGAGCTTGGCGTCCAGCTGCTCCGGCGGGAGGTGCGTGAGGTCGAGGTAGACGTGGTCGCCCTCGGGACCGCAGCCGCGGCCCTCACGGATCTCCGTGTAGATGGAGCGGGACACGACGTCACGGGACGCGAGGTCCTTCATGACCGGCGCGTACTTCTCCATGAAGCGCTCGCCGTCCTTGTTGCGGAGGATGCCGCCCTCACCGCGGGCGCCCTCCGTCAGCAGGATGCCCATGCGCCAGATGCCGGTCGGGTGGAACTGGAAGAACTCCATGTCCTCCAGCGGCAGCCCGCGACGGTAGACCGCCGCCTGGCCGTCACCCGTCAGCGTGTGCGCGTTGGACGTCACCTTGAAGAACTTGCCGGTGCCGCCGGACGCGTAGATCACGGCCTTCGCCTGGAAGACGTGGATCTCGCCGGTCGCGAGCTCGTACGCGACGACGCCCGCCGACTTCTTGACGCCGTCGACCTCGGTGATGAGCTGGTCGAGGACGTAGAACTCGTTGTAGAACTCCACACCCTCCTTGACGCAGTTCTGGTACAGCGTCTGGAGGATCATGTGGCCGGTGCGGTCCGCGGCGTAGCAGGACCGGCGGACCGGGGCCTCGCCGTGGTTGCGAGAGTGACCGCCGAACCGGCGCTGGTCGATCGTCCCGTCGGGCGTCCGGTTGAAGGGCAGGCCCATCTTCTCCAGGTCGAGGACCGAGTCGATGGCCTCCTTCGCCAGGATCTCGGCGGCGTCCTGGTCGACCAGGTAGTCACCGCCCTTGACGGTGTCGAAGGTGTGCCACTCCCAGTTGTCCTCCTCCACGTTGGCCAGCGCGGCGGCCATGCCGCCCTGCGCGGCGCCCGTGTGGGAGCGGGTGGGGTAGAGCTTCGTCAGCACGGCGGTGCGGCTGCGCTTCGTCGCCTCGATGGCGGCGCGCATGCCGGCGCCGCCGGCGCCGACGATGACGGTGTCGTACTTGTGGATCTTCATGAGTGGTTGCCTCAGCCCCGTGCCTAGCGGATGTTCGGGTCGAAGGTGAAGATCACCAGCGTGCCCAGCAGAATCGTGAACACCGTGGCGGTGTACAGCAGGCCCTTCAGCCACAGGCGCGTGTTCGCGCGCTCCGCGTAGTCGTTGATGACCGTACGCAGGCCGTTGGCGCCGTGCAGCATGGCGAGCCACAGCATCGCGAGGTCCCAGGCCTGCCACCAGGGGGACGCCCAGCGGCCGGCCACGAAGGCGAAGCCGATCTTGGAGACGCCGCCGTCGAGGACGAGCTGGATGAGCAGGTGGCCGATGACCAGGACGACCAGGACGATGCCGGACAGGCGCATGAAGAGCCAGCCGTACATCTCGAAGTTGCCGCGGGTCGACTTCGGGGTCTTCTTGGTGCGCTTGCGCGGGGCCTCGATGAGGGGGGCCGGGTTGTCGACGCTGTACGACGAGAACTCGCCCGCGCCCTCGATCGGTCCGATACCGGAAGCGGCGGTTTCAGTGGTGGACATCTGCGTCAGCTCCCGAAGACTTCGCGGAATGCGTGACCGAGGACGGGGTACAGGGCCCCGACCATCAGCACGACCCAGATACTGACGACGGACCAGAGCATCTGCTTCTGGTAGCGCGGGCCCTTCGACCAGAAGTCGACAGCGATGACACGCAGGCCGTTGAGCGCGTGGAAGAGGATGGCGGCGACGAGGCCGTACTCCAGCAGCGCGACGATCGGCGTCTTGTACGTGGACACGACCTTGTCGTAGTCCTCGGGGGAGACACGGACGAGAGCGGTGTCCAGCACGTGTACGAACAGGAAGAAGAAGATGAGGACGCCGGTGACTCGATGAGCCACCCAGGACCACATTCCTTCCCGGCCGCGGTACAGCGTTCCAGCCGGCACGGAAAACCCTCCGGGAGCGGGGATTGGGGCCGCGCCGGCTTCGGTGTCGGACGGGCCCGGCCGGGTACGGTCCACCGGCCCCGGCCATCGTAGCGACGACTTGTCGGAACGCTTACAGCGGCCCTATCTATGTGATCAAACTGGCAATCAATCAGGCACGTTCGGGCTATTACGGGCGCGGTTGAGTGTCGGCTGCGGGCCGGTGGGGGCCGTTCGCGCCCACGCGGCGGAGCCGCACATGTCGCAGCCCCGCGCCCCTAAAAGGGGCGCTCCAGCACAGGTGACTCGAAAGAGTGCCGTACAAGGCGGGTGAGGCGGCCTCTTGCCAGGCGGCGAAGCTCCTCCGCCGTGATGATCCGCTCCTCCTCCGGATCGTTCGTCAATCGTGCTCGGATGCCGGCGAGTACCTGGTCCAGGGCTTCCGCCGGGGCGAAGTCGTCCAGGCAGATCACGAACACATGTCCGAAGCGGCTTTCGTACGCGGCGTGCGCGGCGCTCAGTGCGGTGTGGGCGGCGGAGTACGCGCCGTCCGGGAGCAGCGTGAGGGACTCGCCGGCCAGCGCCTCGGCGACATCGGCGGGGGTCAGGTCGTACGCCGCCTCGTCGGCCGCGGCGAGCAGCGCGTCCAGGTCCGGGTAGGGCCGGTGGTCGACCAGGCGGTGGGCCCAGCGCAGGCTGCGGCAGCAGGTGAGGAGGGTGCGCGCGACCGCGTCGGCGGGCGCGGAGTTGAACAGCTCCAGGCGGGCCGGGGACGGCGCCGCGCTCTTCTGCTCGGGGAGGGCGACCTGGCCGGGGAGGCGTGGGAGACGGTGCGAAGGCAGCGTGGGTCCTCGGCGGTGGGATGTGGGATCCGGATCCGGTGACGCCTGGATGAGCATCTCGCGGACTCGGTACGTGTGATTCGGCAGGGGAAGAAGTGAGAGTTGTGCCGCTCACGCTATCCAGGAGTGTCAGGAGCTGTCCGACGGATGCCCAAATTTCACCCGCACGGGAGAGTTTCGGAACGTGTGGTGGACGGTGAAGGTGGGGACGGGGGCTTAGGTTCGCCGAGGGATGTGCGGCAGCTGTGCGGCACATGTACGACTTGAAGCGGACCTCGAACGGCGAAATAGGGGCGTGATGCGGTGAGCACGGGAAGGCGGCGGGCGGCCGGGCGGCGGAGGCCGTGGGCGGTGGTGACCGTGGCGGGCGTGGCCGTGGCGGGGGCCGCCGCCGCGGTGGCCGTCGCGGTGTGGCCCTCCGGCGGCGACGGCGCGCCGGCGGGGGCGCGGGTGCCGTCGGCCGCCACCTCGGCGACCTCGCCCGCCGGCTCACCCAAGGCCACGCCCTCGTCCTCTCCCTCACCGACCCGGGTGTACCCGCTGTCCCGGACCCCGCGCACCATTCCCTCCGTACGTCAGCACACCCCAGCCCGGGGTCCCGGCTGGCGCCCCGCGGCCGGCGCCCGCGTGGTCGTGGACGACGCGGACCTCGCCGACGAGGGGAAGCTGCTCGCCGGAGAGCTCAAGCTGACGTACGCGGGGCAGACGGATGCCAGGGACGGCGATGTCGAGCTGGGCCTCGACGACGGGACCGCGGGACCGGAGTCGTACACCCTGACCGTCAAGAACCGGCGGGTCACCATCACCGCCCCCGACGACGCGGGTGTCTTCTACGGCACGCGCACCCTCAAGCAGGAGGTGCACGGCGGCGGTACGGCGTCCGAGGGCGTCGTGCACGACCGGCCCGCCAAGCCGCAGCGCGGGTTCATGCTCGACATCGCGCGCAAGCACTTCACGGCGGGCTGGATCGAGGACCGGGTCCGGGAGCTGGGCGACCTGAAGTTCAACCAGCTCGGGCTGCACTTCTCCGACGACCAGGGCTTCCGTATCCAGTCGGACACGCACCCCGAGATCGTGTCGCAGGAGCATCTCAGCAAGGCGGAGGTCCGCAGGATCATCGCTCTGGCGGCCGCCCGGCACATCACCGTCGTCCCCGAGATCGACTCGCCCGGCCATCTGGGCGCCGTCATCGCCGCGCACCCCGACCTCCAGCTGCGCAATGTGGCGGGGGTCGCCACTCGCGGAGCCGTCGACATCTCCAAGCCCGCCGCCGCGGACCTGATCGACGACCTGCTCGACGAGTACGCGCAGCTGTTTCCCGGCGCCTACTGGCATATCGGCGGCGACGAGTACCAGGCGCTGACGGTGGCGAACCCGCAGGCGTCGTTTCCGCAGCTGGCCACCGCGGCCAAGAACACCTACGGCGCCGGCGCGACCGTCGCCGACCTGGCGACCGGCTGGCTCAACGACCGCGCCCAGGTGGTGCGCGGGCACGACCGGACCCCGCGGGCGTGGAACGACGGGTTCTTCCGCGGGGGCACGGTCCAGGCCGACGGCGCTCTGCAGGTGGCGTACTGGACGGGCAAGGAGATCGGGGCCCGGCCGCCGGTCGAGTATCTGAGCGCGGGGCGCAAGCTCATCAACTACAACGACGAGTTCCTCTATTACGTCCTCGGGCAGCCGCAGACCTTCGTCTATCCGACCGGGCAGCGCATCTACGAGCAGTGGACCCCGCTCGTCCTGCGCGGCACGGCGGCGGTCCCCGCGAAGTACGACGGGCAGATCCTCGGCGGGACCTTCGCCGTCTGGTGCGACCTCTCGGGCGCGCAGACCCAGGACCAGGTGGCGGCGGGGATCCGGATGCCGCTGCGCGCGACGGTGCAGAAGCTGTGGGATCCGCGCCGACCGGCGTTGTCCTGGGCGGACTTCAGGGGGCTGGCGGACAAGCTGGGCTGAGACACGCTGGACGTACGGGCGACTGGAAACGTATCTTCCGGATACTTGTTCGTAAGCCGGGCGCGACCCCTGGGGAGGGGAACGCCCGGCTTCTTGTGTCCGTACGAGGTCTTCCGCGATCCCTCGTGCCTGTAGTCCGGGGGGTTCCCATGACCATGCCGCCGCAGCCCGTTTCTCCTCAGCCCGTGTCTCCTCAGCCTGTGTCTCCTCAGCCCGTGTTCTCCCACTTCACCTCGCCGCACGGCCCCGCCTGGCTGCGCTCGCCGGTGGGGCTCGGGCGGGCCGCGGCCGTCATGCTCGGTGTGGTCATAGCCTCCGACGTGCTCGCGATCTGGGCGGATTTCACGATGTCCGATGTGTCGGGTGCCCTCGCGGACGGCGGCACCTCCGCCGACCTGCAGCGGCGGGCCGACCACGCGGACGCGCTCTACTCCGCGGCCGGGTACGTGCAGTCGGCCGCCCTTGTGGCGGCCATCGTCGTCTACCTGATCTGGTTCCAGCGGGTGCGCGTCAACGCCGAGGTGTTCAACCCGCTCGGGCACAGCACGTCGCGGGGCTGGGTGATCTGGGGCTGGTTCGTGCCGGTGCTGAACCTGTGGCGCCCGCGCCGGGTCATGCTGGACATCTGGGACGCGAGCGGCCCTCATGGCGGCCGGGGCTCGCACGGGCTGGTCAATGGCTGGTGGACGGCGTGGGTCGTCGGGCTGCTCGCCGGCCGGGCCGGGTTCACCGAGTACCGCAAGGCCGACACGGCCCAGGAGATCCACGACGCCGTCGGCCAGGTCATGGTCGCCGACGCCATCGACATCGTGGCTGCCGTGCTCGCGATCCTCGTCGTGCTGCGGCTGACCCGGATGCAGAACCAGAAGGCGTACGAGGGCCCGCTTCCCGTCGGCGTCTGACGCGAGCCGCCGCCCCCGTCCGACCGTCCGGCCGTCCGGCGCGGACCGATTCGTCCGTTTCCCTGGCCAACTCCCGCACCCCTGTGGTGTATTCGGCGCGAGCCGCCGAACCGAGACGCCGGGGGGACCGGAATGGGCTACTGGGGGTACTACATCGTGGGCAGAAGCGAGCGGCCGCTCGCGGAGCTGGACGCGCTGGCGGGCGCGCGGGGCATGGTGCGGCGCACCGTGGCGCCCGACGGGTGGCAGGTGTGGGAGTACCCGGGCGGCGACGGCGACATCGGGAAGATGAGCACGCTCGCCCGGGAGACCGGCGCGCCCGCGCTCTTCGGGTACGTCATGGACAGCGACTGCGTGGCCGTCGAGGCGGCCGCGCCGCACAGCGGTGTGTGGACGGCGTGTCTGGCGCGGGAGGCGATGGCCGGGTACGTCGGCGGCGAGGACGAGCTCGGCGTCGACGACTACTTCCTCGAACCGGCCGACGCCGCCGACCGGGCCGTCGCGTGGGCCGCCGAAGCCGGGCGCACCGTCACCGCCCAGCCCCTCCTCGACGTACTGAACGCGGACCCCGAACCGTTGGCCGAAAACCTCTTCTTCCGGCTGCTCGACCGGCTCGGTGTGGTGCCGCTGTGACACTCCTGGTCCGTCGCACGCAGTAAGGGGAAGTGCGGGCTCCGTTAGGGAGAGGCGCCCTGTCGAGGGATTTCTAGGGAGACGTGATGAGCCTGGTGGAACTGATCGCTCAGGCCGACGAGCGAGGTCTGGCGGCGAGCGGTCTGGCTTGTTTGGATCGGTGCGTACCTCTGCTGGGCGGTGACGACGACATCCTGCGGCCCCTGTGGGCGAGCCTGGCGGAAGGGAACCCGTGGGGCGAGCGCCTGGAGCAGGCGCGCGCCAAACTGGACGCCGACGTCCCCGAGCCGGCCGTGACCGACGAGGACAAGGCCGCCGTACTCACCCGCCGCATGCTCGACGCGGTCCCCGCCGAGCCCACCGCCGCCGAACTGCGCCTCTGGGCCGACGCCTGTTCCGTCGCCGCCCTCCAGGTCCACCGGCACCTGGACCACGCCGACGACGCCGAGTCCTGTGTGACGGCCCGTCGCGAGGGCCGTACGGACGGCATGTCGCCGCTCGTCGCCGCCGAACTGCGCCGCCAGGTCACCATCCTGGAGCTGCTCGCGGGCCGAGGCGTGGGCGGACTCAGGCCGGCCCTGGACGTGTCGACGGAGGGGCGGCGGGTGCTGAAGGCCGTGGTGTCCCGGAGGGCGCGGGGGAAGGCGTAAACCAGATGGGCTGAGGGGTTCCTGTGAGCGTCCTGGGAGGGAGATGGCGGTCCTGAGCCGGTGTCGCGAACTCTCCCGTGACGCGTGACGAATCCCGCCCGGAGAGCGCTCTTCCGAGTGTGAACGCAACTCGAGCAACCAGACCCTCAGCCGCGACCAAGCCCGTGCGCTGGGCCGCGGACGCGGTCGCGACGATGCGTGAGGGCGCCCGGCTGCGCCTCGACTACTCGGCGCAGAGCCTGTGGCGCCTCGACCGGATGATCGAGGAGATACGCCGGGACGGGGCGCCGTACGACGCCGTCGGGACCGTGCTGCGCGGATTCGGCGCGTACGCCGGTGAGGTCGTCGCGCGGCACACGGGTGCGGAGTGGTGGGAAACCGGCGGCGAGCACTGGCTGCGCACCCCCGACGGACGCCTGTGGGACCCGGTGGAGGAGGCCCGCCGCTGTTACGCGGGTGACGGTTCGCTGCGGTTGCTGTGCCGGGAGGCCATGCGCTGACCGTCCTTGGCCGAAATTACCGGCTCTTAAGGTACGCGACCGTTCTCAAACGGTGGGCTCCGGAGTGAACATGGGGGCAACTGCCGGACTCGGGAGGCCTCGTGGCCGAGAACCGCCGTTGGTGGGCGCTGGTCGTCATCGCGCTCGCACAGCTGATGGTCATCCTCGACATGACCATCGTGAACATCGCCCTGCCGTCCGCCCAGACCGACCTGAACATGTCGGACGGAAACCGGCAGTGGGTGATTACGGCCTACACGCTGGCCTTCGGCGGACTGCTGCTGCTCGGCGGCCGGGTCGGTGATCTCGCCGGGCGCAAACTCGCCTTCATGACCGGCCTGTTGGGCTTCGCCGCCGCGTCCGCCCTGGGCGGTGCGGCGACCGGCTCCGGGATGCTGTTCGGGGCGCGCGCCCTCCAGGGCGTCTTCGCGGCGCTGCTCGCCCCCGCCGCCCTGGCGCTGCTCACCACGACGTTCACCGATCCCAGGGAACGCGGCAAGGCCTTCGGTGTGTTCGGCGCGATCGTCGGCGCGGGCGCGGCGATCGGGCTGCTCGCGGGCGGCCTCCTCACCGAGTACCTGGACTGGCGCTGGTGCCTGTACGTCAACGTCCCGATCGCGATCGTCGCGTTCGCCGGAGCGTGGGTGCTGCTCGACAGCGGCGGCCGCCGCGAGGACGCGCGCCTCGACGTGCCGGGCGCGCTGCTCGGCTCGGCCGGAATGCTCTCGCTGGTGTACGGCTTCTCCGAAGCGGAGTCGCGGAGTTGGGGCGACGCTCTGGTCCTCGGCCTGCTCGCCGCCGGGGTCGTCCTGCTCGGTCTCTTCGCGCTGTGGCAGACCCGGGCACGGGTGCCGCTGCTGCCGATGTCGGTGGTGAAGGACCGGCAGCGCGTGGGGGCGTTCCTGACCATCCTCTTCGTCACGATCGGGATGTTCGGCGTCTTCCTCTTCCTCACGTACTACTTCCAGCGCGTCCTCGGCTACTCGCCCCTGAAGACCGGGCTCGCCTATCTCCCCATCACCGTCGGCATGATCACCGGCTCGACGCAGATCGCGGCCCGGCTGCTCAACCGGGTCCCGCCGCGCACCCTGATCGTCCCCGGACTGCTGCTGGCCGCCGGCGCGCTGGCGATCATCGCGCAGGTCGGCGTGGAGCCCGCGTACGCCTCCCACGTCCTGCCCGGCATGCTGATGCTCGGCCTCGGCATGGGCACCGCGATGATGACGTGCGTCTCCCTGGCCACCGGAAGCGTCGCCCCGCGGGACTCGGGCGCGGCCTCCGCCACCTTCAACACCGCCCAGCAGGTGGGTGGTTCGATCGGTACGGCACTGCTGAACACGATCGCCGCGAGCGTGACGACCCGCTACGCGACCGCGCACGCCGGGCCCGGCACCGACCGCCGCGCCCTCGCCTCCCGCGCCGCCGTCCACGGCTTCAACGTCGCCACCTGGTGGGCCATGGGCTCGCTGCTGCTGGCGGCGCTGATCGCCGCGCTCGTGGTGGACGCGCACCGGGTGCCGGTGCCGGAGGGGCGGGCGGCCGCCGTGCCGGAGCCGGTGGAGAGCAAGGCCTGACCACCGGCTCCGGAAGGGGGTTCGGTACGCGCTACGGCGCCAGCGTCTGCCCCAGGTGCGCCCCCGTCGGCGTACCGAGCTGCGTCTTGCTGTAGACCGCGCCCTGGGTCAGGCCGAGCCCCGTGCTGTTGCTGGGCACGTACAGCAGGATGCCGTCGCCGCCGTCCTCGCCCTCGGTGCCGAGGACCAGGTCGGTGCGCCCGTACCCGGACAGGTCGGTCAGGGAGACGGCCGAGCCCAGCTTGTCGTCCGTCTCGGTGTTGCCGGGGACGCCCGAGGTGTCCTGCGAGACGGCGATCGCGCCGGAGCCGGTGAGGCCCGTGGAACTGCCCTTCAGGAGGAGGGCGGACCCCGCGTTGGAGCGGTTGACCGAGTCCCGCGTGATGTCCTCGTTCGGGGCGCCCGCGACGACGTCCGCGTAGCCGTCGAGGTTGTAGTCGCCGACGGAGACGGAGGATCCCAGCGCGTCGCCGGACTCGTTGGCGCCCGGGACACCCGTGGTGTCCTGCTGGACCGTCGTCATACCGGTGGTGGTGAAGCCGGTGGCGGTGCCGGGGACCATGGTGACCTGGCCGCCGGAGACGGCACCGGACTCGGAGGCGTACGGCTGACCGATGACGAGGTCGTCGTAGCCGTTGCCGTTCACGTCACCGGCAGCGATCGAACGGCCGCCCTTGACGCTGAGCGTGGACACCTTCGTGAGGCCCGACGCGCCGCCCTTGAACCAGGTGACCCGGCCGATGCCGCCCGCGTCACGGTAGTTGAGGGCCACATCCGCGTAGCCGTCCCGGTTGAAGTCGCCGGTCGCGGCATCGGCGTACGCGATCGCGCTCGTCGACGTGGTGAGGGTGCCGGTCTGGGTGGCGCCGCCGGTCAGGCGGGCGTTCCAGCTGCCGCCGTTGCCGGTGCCCGCGGCGAAGACGTCCGCCTTGCCGTCCGCGTTGAAGTCGCCGGCCGTGACGGCCGAGCCGAGCTTGGAGCCGGCCGCGGTGACCGTCGAAGTGGCGTACGAGAGTCCGGTGTTGAGGGCCGGGCCGTACAGGACCGTCACGGAACCCCGGTCGGTGTTGCCACTGGTGTCGTCCTCGCCGGGTGCGCCGACCGCGAGGTCCGCGTAGCCGTCGCCGTTGACGTCGCCCCACGCGGTGGCGGCGCCCCAGTTGTCGCCCGCCTCGGAGGTGCCGGGGACGCCCGCGCTGTTCTGGGTGAGCGACACCTTCGACGCGGGGACCGGGCCCTTCAGGCCGCCCGGGACCAGGGTGACGCTGCCGACGCCGCCCGACGCCTTGGGCGTACCGGCGACGAGGTCGCTGACGCCGTCACGGTTGAAGTCGGCCGTCGGGATCGCCGAGTTCTTGCCGGCGCTCGCCGCGTACCGGCGGATCTCGGCGAGCTTCGGGTAGAGGTTGGCGCCGGGGCAGGCGGTCGCGTTGGTGTCGCGGTGGCCGAAGACCGTGGGCAGGGTGATCGACGTGCCCTTGTCGACGAGGTTGCCGTCCTGGCCCTTGGCGCTGCCGGACACCAGCGTGACCTTGCCGTTCGGGTCGACGCCGTACATGCCGAACTTCCAGGCGACGATCCGGGATATCGCCTCCAGGCCGGCCCGGCTCGGCTTGGCGGTCTCGTAGTTGCCTATGTACGAGATGCCGACCGTGTTGGTGTTGAAGCCGACGTCGTGCGCTCCGATCACCGGGAGGTCCATGCCGCCGCTGCGGCCCTCGAAGATCTGGCCGCACTTGTCGACGACGAAGTTGTAGCCGATGTCGAAGTAGCCGCGCGAGAAGTGTTCCTGCTGGATGGTGCGCAGCCGGGCCCGGGACTCGCCGCAGGAGAGCTTGTTGTCGCTGTCGACGCCCGTGTGGTGGACGACGGCCGCCTTGATCTCGGTGCCGTACTCGGGGGTGCCGTCGTAGTCGGTGGAGGCGCCCCACTCCGCCTGCGTGATGACCGGCGGCTTGACGACCGTCGAGGGGCGGGGAGCCGGGACGGTGTCCGAGGGGGAGGGCGTCGGGCTCGGGGGCTCCGTGGTGGCCGGTGCCGTGTCGGTGGGCGACGCGGTGTCGGTCGGGACCGGCGGGTCGGTCGGCGTCGCCGAGTCCGTGGTCGCCGGATCGGTCGGTGTCGGTGAGTCGGTGGTCGTCGGGTCGGTCGGCGTCGCCGTGTCCGTGGCCGCGGGGGTCGTCTCCTCCACCGGGAGGGCGTACGCGGCGGGCTCCGTGCCGTGCCCCTTGGTGACGGGGTCGGTGCCGGGGTCGAGCAGCCGGACGTCCATGCCCGCCGGCTGGCCCTTCGCCGCCGTGCCGTCGGCGCCGGTCACGCGCACCTGGACGCCGTCCGCGTCGCCGGTCCACACGGACGCGGTGCCACCGCGCGTTCCGGCCCGCGCGGCCTCCTTGCCATCCGCCGAGAACGGGTCGTCCGGCAGCTTCTGCCAGCCCGACCACTTGCCGGTCTCCAGCGCGCGGTAGCGCACCTCGGGCGTGCCCTTCGGCTTCGCGTCCGGGTCGCTCCAGGTCAGCAGGACGGCGCTGAAGCGGTCGGTGGCCTGCTGGGGAAGCCCCTTGCGGCCCGACCCCTCGTCCTTGAGTTTCAGTGTGTGCGTCGCGGCCTTGCGTGAACCGGCTGCCTTGTCTCCCGGATCCGACGACGGATTCGCGACGGCGTACGTGACGATGCCCGCGCCTCCGAGTACGACCGCCCCTACCGTGATCCACGCCCTCCGCTTCAGACTCAGCGGTTTGTACGCATGGGTCGTCCTGCGACTCAACTGCCCCACCCCTAGAAATGGTTAACAAACGCCCCACCCGTCACAGGGGGGCCTGCTTACCAAGCGCACAGCAAACGCAAAACATCACGTCAGGCGCTCACTTCGCGGGGGTGCGCAGGTCGCCTCACGGCGGTTCCACGCCGCGCCCGCCCCGAGGCGGGCGCGCCCCGAGTTCCCAGGGGGCGCGCCCAGCAGCGTCGGCTCAGAGAACCTGAAGCGCGAGCTTCCCGCTCGGCGCCACCGTGACGCGTTGCGCGGTCCACGTGCCGTCAGCCGACGGGCCCACGACGACCGCCCCACCGTCCGGAACCTGCACGATCTGCGGCTCGGCGGACTCCAGCAGCGTGCTCGGGGCGCCACCCTCCAGCGGAGTGGCCAGCAGCGGTCCGCCGGGGCCAGGAGTCGTCCCGTACGGCGGCCGGTAGGACGTGAGCAGCCACTCCCCGGCCAGGCCGACGAACGCGGTGCCGGCCGGCGACTGCGGCACGGTCACCGCGCTCTGCGCGCCGGCCGGGTCGTCGCGCCGTACGACCCGGGCCTGGGCCGCGCCCTCGTGGTAGACGGCGATGTGCGTGGGGGAGAGCGCCGCCTGGAGCCGGAGCGGGTCGTCGTCCGTGGCGTGGGTGCTGACCTCGGTGATTGCGCCGGTGGTGAGGTCGAGCACTCCGATGGCCGTCGCGTGCCGGAACCGGATGAGCGCGGAGTTGTCGTCCCCCGCGAGCACCGTCTGCTCCTTGTGGAAGAACTGGCTCCCGGGCGGGTCCACCGGAAGGTCGCTGACGATCGCTCCGGTGTCCGACACCCGCAGGACGTGCAGGCGGACGGCCTGCCACACCTCGTTGTACTCCTGCGTGATCAGCGTGGAGCCGAAGGCGGCGGCGACGTACTGCCCGTCGGGCACGGTGACGTCGATCGCCGCGCCGGTCGCCGGGTTCAGCAACCGGGCCTGCCCGCCGGCGTACTGCTCCGAGGCGAGGACGGTGTCGCTGCCGGTGCCGTAGTACCCGTACTGGCCCGGAAGCGCGCCGCTGTAGGTGTCGAGCGTGCGCTCGGTCCCGTCGTAGCCGCGCCAGGTGTACGGGCCGGGCGAGCCGTCGGCGTTGGCGCGGCGGTGCAGGTAGCCGGAGTCTCCGGCGGCGTAGAGCGAGTCCTGTACGTACTGGACCGCTTGGGCGGGCTTCGAGGCGGCAGCGGTGTGCGCGCTGACGGTGACGGCCGACGCGCTCGCGTGGGGTGCGACGGCGATCACGGTCGCGGCGGCCAGAGCGAGTACCGCCAGCGGGTGCCTCAGGGGCATGCGGACCTCCAAATGGTGTGCGGGAGTGGGCAGTTGGCACCGGTGATAACACGCCGCGTTGTCGCACTTCCATTCGAATGGCATTTCTCGCATATGCCGCATCAGCTATCAATCTCCTCCCTTGAGAGGGGAGGGAAGACGCTTGAGTTGGGCGAATCGTTGTACGAACTCGGGAAACTCGTTATGTGTCACATGTCACTCCAGCCACATGTGATGTCCCACGTCCTTGTTCCGCTTGGACTGGTGGACCGGGACGTGACCGCGCCCCGGACGCATGGCGACCAGGGGGTGGGGACTCATGGCGGAGCAGGCACCGGCCGGGCTGCGGATGCGGCGGCAGGCGGAGCTGTTCGTGCGGCAGGCCACTGCGCGCAACCGGCTGCCACTGGACTACTCCGTGAACAGCCTGCGGGTGGTCGACTTCATCGTCGACGGCCTGCGGAAGGGAAGCCCCGACCGTGGCAGCGTCCAGCACGTGCTGTTCGGGCTCGGCGTCTACGCCGGCGAGGTGCTCGTGAGGCGCGCCGGGGCCCAGTGGGTCGATTTCGACGCCGGTCAGCGGGAGCTGTTCGGCCAGCCCGTCGGCGTACGGATGCCCGACGGGCGCGTGTGGAACCCGCTCGGCAAGGTCGTGAAGCGCTTCGAGGCGGGCGAGCTGGAGTCCGTACGGACCTTGTATCTGCAGCTGCACGGGCGAACGGCCCCCGCGGCCCGCCTGTGAGAGCCGGTACGCGTGAGGCGGCAAGGGCGCCTGACGCACTGTGACATTTCTGTGAGGCCCGACGCTGATGACCATGGGGGCGGCGACACGGCAGACCGTGTCGATCGGTGTTGATTTCGGGCGAACTCGGTGCGAACGAGGACAGTGTTGGGCCAGGGAGGGGAACCCCGCCGCGTGCAGGCGTACGACGGGGAGCTGGGCGTGGCCGTCGCGCGGGCGCAGGAGGGGGACGAGGCCGCCTTCGCGGTCGCGTACCGGATCGTGCAGCCCGGACTGCTCGGGTATCTGCGCGGGATCGTCGGCGACGACGCGGAGGACGTGGCGTCCGACGCGTGGCTGGAGATCGCGCGGGACCTCGGGCGCTTCCGGGGTGACGGGGCGGGGTTCCGCGGCTGGACCGCGACCATCGCCCGGCACCGGGCGCTGGACCATCTTCGGCGGCTGAAGGTACGGCCCCGGGGGACCGCGATCGAACAGGACGTACTGGAGCTGCCCGGCACGCACAGCACGCACGACCAGGCGCTGGAGACCCTCTCCACGGAGTACGCCCTGGAGCTGGTCTCACGGTTGCCGCGCGACCAGGCCGAGGCCGTGCTGCTGCGGGTGGTGGTCGGCCTCGACGGGCCGGCGGCGGCGCGGGTACTGGGCAAGCGCCCGGGCGCGGTGCGCACCGCCTCCCATCGCGGCCTGAAGAGCCTCGCGCGGCTGCTCCGCGCCGAGGGTGTGACGGATGAGGGACCCCAGACGCTGGGGGAGTCGGGATGAGCGGCAAGAAGTCGTCGAACGGCAGGAAGCCGTCGGACAGAGAGGGAACCGGACATGGGTGAACGAGACGGCGACGGCGGGAACTCCGGCCGTCGGGTCACGCGCCCGTCGGGTTCCGCGAGTGAAGAGCCCGCCCTGGAGGTGCTGCTCGCCGCCGTGATGCGCGGCGGGGCGCACGACGCCGACGCCGAGGCGCAGGCCGTCGCGGCCTTCCGTACCGCGCGGGACGGCGGCGCGCACGCCGCGCGCACCCGGCGGCGGGACGACTGGCGGCCGCGCGAGCAGCGGCGAGTGGGCCGCTCGCTGAAGGCCACGTTCGCCGTGCTGCTGGCGAGCGTGACGCTGGGCGGGGTCGCCGTCGCGGCCATCGGTTCGTCGTCCGACGACGACCCGGACGACCGGGGCGGGAGCAGGACTCAGCCGTCCAGCAGCGCCCCCGACCGGTCCGCCGTCGAGCCCACGGGGCCTGCGGTTTCCGGTTCGTCTTCCGCCCCCGCGCAGGCCGATCCCTCCGCCCGCCCCTCCCAGGCCCAGGACACCGAGGCCCACTGCCGCGCGTACGAGAACGTCAAGGGCCGGGGCAATGCCCTGAACTCGACGGCCTGGCAGCGGCTGATCACCGCCGCGGGCGGCGAGGACAACGTCGCGGCGTACTGCGCCGAGCAGTTGGGTGAGGACACCGAGCCCACGGACACGAACACGAAGAAGGCGGACAGCGCGCCGAGCCCGGCCGCCACGTCCGCGGCCACCTCGCCGTCGTCACCGACGCCGAAGCCGGCGAAGTCCAGGGGCAAGCAGTAGAGAAGTCGGAGAGCCGAGAGTTTCGAGGGCCCTTCGGGGCCCTTCGGCGTACCCGGCGTACGCCCGCCCTTCCTCGCCGATGGCAACGGCCGGGGCCGCCACCCCCCACAGGAGAGGCCCCGGCCGTCGCGCGGCACGGGCCGCGCGGCGGCCCGTACTCTCTACAGCGCCACGGCTGCGTTTTGTGTCACACCTCGCTCCGTCACGAGGTAGTTGCATGTTGTACGGACATGGACGGGGAGCGGTTTCACGTCGTAACGTGCCATTCGCGCCGGGTGCGGAAGATGCATGACCATCGCAACCACTTGCGGTCCCGGGACCGCAACCATCGACTGACGAACCACGGCGGCGAGGACCCGGTCCGCGAAAGCGGCGCCGGTTTAGGCGCAGGGAGAGGCGCGCGCGGGTGCTGGGGGACGACGCGGAGCTGACCGCCGCGGTGCTTGCTGCACAGGACGGGGACGAGACCGCGTTCCGGACTGTGTACCGCGCGGTGCACCCACGGCTGCTCGGATACGTACGGACGCTGGTCGGCGACCCGGACGCGGAGGACGTCACATCCGAGTCCTGGCTGCAGATCGCCCGTGACCTGGAGCGGTTCAGCGGAGACGCGGACCGGTTCCGCGGCTGGGCCGCCCGGATCGCCCGCAACCGCGCCCTGGACCACATACGGATGCGCGGGCGCCGCCCCGCGATCGGCGGCGACGAGACCGAACTGACCGGCAAGGCCGCCGAGTCCGACACCGCGGGTGAGGCGATCGAGGCGCTGGCCACCGACAGCACCCTCTCGCTCATCGCCCAGCTCCCGCAGGACCAGGCGGAGGCCGTCGTGCTCCGCGTCGTCGTCGGCCTCGACGCCAAGACCGCCGCCGAGACTCTCGGCAAGCGCCCCGGCGCGGTCCGCACGGCGGCGCACCGAGGTCTGAAGCGGCTCGCGGAGCTGCTCGGCGAGGATCCGGAATCCGCCGGCGCACTCGGCGCCGTTCCCCCACAAAGAGGATCGCGCACACGCGCGGTGACGTCCGCGGGTGTGACGCATACGCGTTCGCGGACGCAGAAGGACATGTGATGGCCGACGAGCAGTACAGGTGGCTGGACCGCGATGCCGCGGAGCGTTTGTTGCGCGGAGAGCCGCTGGAAGCCGTCGACGCCGACACCCGCGACCAGGCGGACCGACTCGCCGACGCCCTTGGTGCGCTGGCCGCCGAGACGGCGCTGAGCAGCACCGAACTCCCCGGCGAGGCCGCCGCTTTGGCCGAGTTCCGCAGGGCGCGCACGGGCAGGAACGGCGAGGAGGCGCACCTCGGCCGGCGCGGTCTGACACGCCCGGCCGCCCATGCCTCCGACGCCGGTCTGGTACGTCTCGGACGCCCGGTGCCGGGTGGCCGCCGGGCCCGTTGGGGTCGCCCCGCGCGCTTCGGGATCGCCGCGGCGCTGGCCGCCGGAATGATCGGCGGAGTCGCCGTCGCGGCCGGAACCGGAGTGCTGCCGACTCCGTTCCGTAACGACAGACCGGGCCCCGCCGCCTCGGTCACGGCCGCCGGGACACCGGAACGGCCGCTCGTCTCGCCGTCGCCCGGAGCCTCCGGGACCGGCGGCTCCCAGGCCCCGACGCCCGACGGCAGCACGAGCGGCCCGGCCGACAAGGGCTCCGCGAGCGACGAGGCATCCGGTGGCACCGCCGCGAGCGGGCAGCCGGGCTCGGACAAGACGGGCGACGCCGATCGCTCGGCCGCGTGGTGGACCAAGACCCGTTCGTACTGCCGCGACGTCCTCGACGGCAAGGACCTGGCCGCCGGCCGCCGGCGCGTCCTGGAGGACGCCGCGGGCGGCGGCAGCCGGGTGAAGTCGTACTGCAACGGCATCCTGGGGAAGACCGAGGGCGGCTCCGGCAACGGCCAGAACGGCGACGGGGACACGAACGGCGGCAACCAGGGGTCGGGGCAGGGCTCGGACCAGGGCGATCAAGGGGATCAGGGTGGTGACGACGACGGCAACCACATACTGCCGGGCGGCAACGACCACCGCGGCAACGGCGGCATCCTCACCCCGGCGCCCTCAGTGTCGGCCCTGAACCCGCTGCTGCCGAGCAAGACGGTCGCGGCTCCGACGCCGTCCCCGACGTACAGCGCACTGGCGCTGCTCACCGGCCACTGAGCCACTCACTGGGCACTGAGCCGCTCACAGCACCTCTCCGACCTGTCTTTGACCCGCCTCTGACCTGCGGTTTCGTATTTCTTGGAACTTTCTTCGGCCAGGGTGTGACGTTTTCGGCCGCCGTGACGCAGTAAGGGGTGAGCCGACTGGTCATCGGCCGTCGCACTGAGCCGGGGTTCCCCCCGTACCCATGGCTCGGTGCACATTGGCGCGGGCGGGACACGTTCCCCCGGTCCCGCCCGCGCCCCACTCTCCTTCTCCGCCCCGCGCCGGGTCCGTCACCAGTAGACGACGACCTTGTCCCCCGTGCGGACCTGCGCGAACAGCGCCGCGATCTTCCCCTCGTCCCGTACGTTGACGCAGCCGTGCGAGGCGCCGTAGTAGCCGCGGGCCGCGAAGTCCGAGGAGAAGTGGACCGCCTGGCCGCCGCTGAAGAACATCGCGTACGGCATGGACGTGTGGTAGATCGTCGACACGTGGTAGCGCGACTTGAAGTAGACGCTGAACACACCTTCGCGGGTCGGTGTGTACTGCGAGCCGAACCGCACGTCCATCGTCGAGACCGTCTTCCCGTCGATCATCCAGCGCAGCGTGCGGCTCGTCTTGCTGACGCACAGCACGCGGCCCGTCATACAGCGCGGGTCCGGCTGCGCGGCCGGCTGCCCGCCGTACGGGTACAGCTCCCACTGGGCCGGCTTGTGCGTCATCCTCTTCAGCCGCTCCCAGGTGACGGCGTCCAGTTCGCCGGTCTGCGGCAGCCCGCGCTTGCCCTGGAAGCCCTTCACGGCGGAGGCCGTCGCGGAGTCGTACGTTCCCGTCGGCGCGGTGATGAGCCAGGCGACCTGGTGCAGCCGGGCCTGTACCTCGCGGACGTCCGTGCCCTTGTCGCCGGAGGACCACAGGACCTTGGCGGCGGCGGGGGCGGGCTTGTCGTCCTTGTCCTTGTCCTTGGCCGTCGTCGTGGGCGTGGGGCCGGCCGAACCGCCGGTCCGCACGGCCGGCGGAGTCTTCCCGTGGGCGTCCACGGCCTGTGCCGTGCAGCCGCTCACCGCAGCGAGAACCGCGAGGGCGGCCAGCGATCTCTTCATACCTGCCGTAGTACCCGTCGTACGCATCCGGACCCCCGTTGTGCCGTTGTGTCACCTGAGATGCTCCCCGGGCGTGACCGGTTGCGAACCAGGCGGCATGGTGGAGAGCGAAACGGTGTACAGGTCCGCGGAACAGGTTCGTGAACCGGTCTGTGAGCAAGGTCCCAGCATGGGCCACTCCACCCGGCGCACGGCCGCCGCTACAGTCCGTCGCGAGGGTCGGAACCTACTAGTGAGTAGCTTGAGTGGGAGGCACAGCAATGGCGCGCGAATCCGAGTCCGGTCTGCCGATCGAGCCGGTCTACGGGCCGGAGACCCTGGAGGGCTGGGACCCGGCTGAGAAGCTGGGCGCGCCGGGCTCGTACCCCTTCACCCGCGGCGTCTACCCGTCGATGTACACGGGCCGTCCGTGGACGATGCGGCAGTACGCCGGCTTCGGTACGGCCGTGGAGTCGAACGCCCGCTACAAGCAGCTGATCGCCAACGGCACGATGGGTCTGTCGGTCGCCTTCGACCTGCCCACCCAGATGGGTCACGACTCCGATGCCGCCATCGCGCACGGTGAGGTCGGCAAGGTCGGCGTGGCGATCGACTCGGTCGAGGACATGCGGATCCTGTTCGGCGGGATTCCGCTGGACAAGGTCTCGACGTCGATGACGATCAACGCGCCCGCGGCGCTGCTCCTGCTGATGTACCAACTGGTCGGCGAGGAGCAGGGCGTCCCGGCGGACCAGCTGACGGGCACGATCCAGAACGACGTACTCAAGGAGTACATCGCGCGGGGCACGTACATCTTCCCGCCCAAGCCCTCCCTCCGTCTGATCGCGGACATCTTCAAGTACTGCAAGACCGAGATCCCGAAGTGGAACACGATCTCGATCTCCGGCTACCACATGGCGGAGGCGGGCGCGTCCCCCGCACAGGAGATCGCGTTCACGCTCGCCGACGGCATCGAGTACGTGCGGACGGCGGTAGCGGCCGGGATGGACGTCGACGACTTCGCCCCCCGCCTCTCCTTCTTCTTCGTCGCCCGTACGACGATCCTGGAGGAGGTCGCCAAGTTCCGCGCGGCCCGCCGCATCTGGGCCCGGGTGATGAAGGACGAGTTCGGCGCCAAGAACCCCAAGTCGCTGATGCTGCGCTTCCACACGCAGACGGCGGGCGTGCAGCTGACGGCGCAGCAGCCCGAGGTGAACCTGGTGCGTGTCGCCGTCCAGGGCTTGGGAGCGGTGCTCGGCGGCACGCAGTCCCTGCACACCAACTCCTTCGACGAGGCGATCGCGCTCCCGACGGACAAGAGCGCCCGCCTGGCCCTCCGTACGCAGCAGGTGCTGGCCTACGAGACCGATGTCACGGCCACCGTGGACCCCTTCGCGGGCTCCTACGTCATCGAGAAGATGACCGACGACGTCGAGGCGGCGACCGTCGAACTCATGGACAGGGTCGAGGAGTTGGGCGGCGCGGTCAGCGCCATCGAGCACGGCTTCCAGAAGTCCGAGATCGAGCGCAGCGCCTACCGCATCGCCCAGGAGACGGACTCCGGCGAGCGCGTGGTCGTGGGCGTCAACCGCTTCCAGCTCGACGAGGAGGAGCCGTACGAGCCGCTCCGCGTGGACCCCGTGATCGAGGCCCAGCAGGCGGAACGCCTCGCGAAGCTCCGCGCCGAACGCGACCAGTCCGCGGTGGACGCCGCCCTCGCCCAGTTGAAGAAGGCGGCCGAGGGTACGGACAACGTGCTGTACCCGATGAAGGACGCCCTCCGCGCCCGCGCGACGGTGGGCGAGGTGTGCAATGCGCTGCGGGGGGTCTGGGGGACGTATGTGCCGTCGGACGCCTTCTGAGCAGGGCTTTTGAGGGAACCCGGGGGCGGGCCGATGCGTCTTAGGGAGACATGACGGCCCGCTGCTTCGGGGAGGCTCGGATGGAGTTCGGACGGGAGAGGCCAAGTCGGAGGATCGAGCGCCCGACGAGGAAGATCGAGCAGGTTCGTCCGCCGTTGGAGCCACCCGGCGACCGGTCCATCGACAACGAGATCATCCTGTCGAAGCCCCTCCTCGGTGAGATGCGCGAGAAGCCACGGCTGGACCTCAAGGGGCTGGCCGTCGACGTCGGTCCGCTCGCCAACGAGAAGAAGGTCCTCGACAAGGCGCTGTCAGTGATCGAAGGCATGGAGCCTCCGCTGACCATCGAGAGGGTCAACGAGGAGACCAAGGACCTCGCGATCACGTTCCACGAGATCGGTGAGGGCGAGGACTCGGTCATCGCCCTGACGTGTCCCCTGGAGCCCGGGGGCGCCACCGTCTACGACGCGGCGTCGGTGGCCATCACGGCCCTGCACGGCGATATCGACGCAGCCTTGCTGCAGGGCGTCCACGCCGAGCTCAAGAGCGACAACAGCCTGGCGGCCGGCGCGGCCCGGTGTGTGATCGGCGGCTTCCTCATCCACATGATGCCGACGTCCGTGATCGGCAAGACCGTCACGATGCTGAGTGACGCGGTCCAGGGCATGCGCGAGAAGGCCGAGCAGAAGGAGCTGGAGGCGGCCAAGGACTTCACGCAGACACAGGCGATCGCGGAATGGCTGCGCCACCGTGAGATCACCAAGGACGCGCCACTCACGTACGAGCCGATGGAGCCGCTCGACGACCATGTCGGGCTCTACGCCCCGCCAACCGAGCTCTACGAGAAGTCGACGGAGCTCCCTGACGAGTCGATCGACCTCCCGGGCTTCGACGACGGTCCCTCCTTCGGTCTGTGAGCCGCGTGCTCACCCGCCGATCGCCCGTCCCGCCGGGCGACACCCCAAGAGGGAGTGTCGTACCTCCGTGCGACACTCGTTTTCATGCTCGGTGTCATTGATCTCCCCACCTATCTCGCAGGCCTCGTCCTGATCGTCCTGCTCCCCGGTCCGAACTCCCTCTATGTGCTGTCGGTCGCCGCCCGCCGGGGTGTGCGCGCCGGGTACACCGCCGCCGCCGGCGTCTGGTGCGGGGACGCCGTGCTGATGACCCTCTCCGCGGCAGGAGTCGCCTCGCTGTTGCAGGCGAACGCCGTGCTGTTCGGGATCGTGAAGTACGCCGGTGCCGGGTATCTGACGTGGCTGGCGGTCGGGATGCTGCGGGCCGCGTGGGGGATGTGGCGGACCCGGCGGGAGCGGGTCGCGGAGGCCGTGGAGTCCGAGGCGGCCGCCGAGGAGCGGCCCTACCGGCGCGCCTTCGTGATCAGCCTGTTCAACCCGAAGGCGATCCTGTTCTTCGTCGCCTTCTTCGTGCAGTTCGTGGACCCGGGGTATGCCTACCCGGCCCTCTCCTTCGTCGTCCTCGGCGCCTTCGCCCAGCTCGCGAGCTTCCTGTACCTGACCGCGCTGATATTCAGCGGTACGAAGCTGGCGGCGGCCTTCCGCAGGCGCAAGCGCCTCTCCGCGGGGGCCACGACCGCCGCGGGCGCCCTCTTCCTCGGCTTCGCCGTGAAGCTCACGCTCGCGAGCGCCGCCTAGCCGGGCAGGGTGTCGCGGAGGCCGACGCCCGTCGCGTACTCCGTCAGCCCCTCCGCCGTCCCGCCCGCCCAGCCGACGTAACCGTCCGGTCGCAGGAGGAAGACCCCGCTCCCGTACGCCTCCCGCGAGGGAATCCGCAGTGTGCGGACGGCGGGGAGCGACGGCAGGCTCTCGTCCGCGCCCGGGTCCGTGCCGACCGTCAGCAGCGTCCAGTGCGGCCCCCGGAACGTGTCGAAGAGGCGTACGCCGTCGTGGGCGCCGTCGGGTGCGCGATCGCCCGCCTGGAGCGCGGCCTCCGGCAGGCCCGCACGGGTCTCCACCGCGAGTGAGGAACCCCGGTAGCCGAGGCCGAGCTGCCGCGTGGCCGCGCCGCGGCGGGCCTCGCCCCGGTGGACCCGGGTGGAGAGGCCGAGCATGTCCGCGGCGACGGGCAGCCGCTCCTCCTCGTAGGAGTCGAGAAGGGACTCGGGAGCCCCGTCGCGCAGCACCGCGCCGAGCTTCCAGCCGAGGTTGTACGCGTCCTGGACGCTGGTGTTGAGGCCCTGGCCCCCGGCGGGGGAGTGGACGTGCGCCGCGTCCCCGGCGAGGAACACCCGCCCGGAGCGGAAGCGGTCCGCCAGCGCGGCCCGTGGCCGGAAGTCCGAGGCCCAGCGCACCTCCGTCACGGCGTCGGGGGACAGGTGCGAGCGGGCGGCGACAGTCTTGCGGATGCCGTCGAGGGAGAGGTCGACGTCCGTACCCTCCGCGAACTGGGCCGCGACCTGGAAGTCCGCCGTCCCCGCCAGTGGGCAGATCGCGAGGAAGCCCTCGCCGTCGGACGGCGGGAAGACATGCCAGTTGTCGCGGTCGAGCCCGGTGATCCGGACGTCCGCCACCAGCATCGGGTTCGGGGCCATGGTCATATCGGCCTCCCCGGTCATACCGATCCCGAGCGCGCGGCGCACCGCCGAGCGGCCCCCGTCGGCGGCGACGGCGTACCGGGCGCGGACGGGTGCGCCGGAGGCGAATTCCACGGTCACACCGTCCTCGTCCTGCGTGAGACCGACGACCTCCCGCCCGAACCCGACCCGCCCCCCGAGCTCCGTCAGCCGCGCGAACAGGATCTGCTGCGTACGCCACTGCGGCACCATCCACGGCTGCGCGTACGGCGAGTCGTCGCCGGCCTCGGCCGGGTCGAACATCTGGTGCTCACCGACCCGCTCGCCGTTCTGCCAGATCATGCCGACCGGGTAGTCGCCGCCCGCCGCGCGGATCGCGTCCAGCACCCCGAGGTCGTCGAAGACCTCCATCGTGCGCGGCTGGATCCCCTTGCCGCGCGACCCGGGGAACAGCCTGTCGGCCCGCTCCACGACGAGCGCGGCCACCCCGCGCCGGGCCAGGTCGATGCCGAGGGCGAGGCCGGTCGGGCCCGCGCCGACGATCAGGACGTCCGTGTCCACTGCCATCACTCAATCTCCTTAACGCTGTTAAGTGTCGTCGCTCATGAGCGTGCCCTTAACGCTGTTAAGCTGTCAAGCGTGAGTACGGAACGACGAGCGCCCCTCGACCGCAAACGGGTCGCGGACACCGCCCTGAAGCTGCTGAACGAGGTCGGCCTGGAGGGCCTGACCCTGCGCGCCATCGCCAAGGAGCTGGACGTCAAGGCACCGGCTCTGTACTGGCACTTCAAGGACAAGCAGGCGCTGCTCGACGAGATGGCGACGGAGATGTACCGGCGGATGGCCGCGGACGGGGAGCCCGCCCTCGACACCACCTGGCAGGAACGGCTCCTGACGTCCGGCCGCGGACTGCGCACCGCGCTGCTGAGCTACCGCGACGGCGCCAGGGTCTTCAGCGGCTCACGCTTCACCGGCACCCTGCACGCCGTCGAGATGGAGCGGACCCTGCGCCTCTTCACGGAGGCCGGCTTCACCCTCACCCAGGCGGTCCGCGCGACCACGACCGCCTTCATGTACACGCTGGGCTTCGTCACCGAGGAACAAAGCGTCGAGCCGCTCCCGGGCGAGCGCCGGGACGGCTACGACATGGAAGAACGCGCCCGCCTGATGGCCGACTTCCCCCTGTCGGCCGCGGCGGGCGCGGAGATCTTCGAGGACTACGAACGGCACTTCGAAGAGGGGCTGGCGCTGGTGATCGCGGGGATCGAGACGCGGTACGAGGTCAGTTGACCGAAGAGTCCCGGTGGCGGTGCCGCGGGAGCCCGCAGTGGAATAAGCCAATGAACCCAGATCGATGCCGGGTGCAATATGCGAATTGGAGTGGTGGAATTTAGCAGTCCGGGATCGGCATGAGCCGGCATCCGGGATTCTCGGAAACCTTGGCAGAGATGTCGTACCTGTTCGGCCGACCGCTCCCGTTTCCGGGTGGGTGTTGGCCACCCGGAAACGGTTGGATGCGGTTCAGCAGTGGTCGGTGGACGTCCCGTACCAGCCGCCCCACGTATTGGTCGCGTAGTCGTCATAATTGCAGTAGTAGTTTCCGGCCTCCGTCACGACCTTGACGGCCTTGCCGGCAGAGTTCTCGAAGTAGCCGATGAAGTGCAAGGCTCTGCCGTTGCCCGGCATCTCCTTCCAGCTACCCGCGCCCGACCACGTGTGCCAAATGGTTCCTGAGGGTGCCACACCGAAGCATTCGGACGGCCCGTATTGCCAGGCGACATAGTCCGCGCCGTATGCGTTGAGGTTCCCTGCGTAGCCAAAACAGGTGGCGGACGCCGCGGCTGCGGGCGTCGTGGACACTCCCACCGCGCCCGCAGCTGCCAGTGACACGGCGGCGACAGCGGCCGATAGACGGAAACGAGACTTCACGAGCTCTCCTCTGTTCGGCAATGCTGACTTGTTCCGGATCACACGCTATGGAGGCGTAGGGGCATCTCACAAGCGCGGGTTTCGGCTATCTGTGATAGATGGAGTGAATCCCTCCACGTACGGAAAGGTGTGGAAGAGTTCAGATCCACGTCACTCTTTCGACCCAAGCGCAGCGCGCAATGCGGACAATGGCAAGAAGCCGGGATCATCGCATGCGAGAAAACAGCGTCGGATCATAGTCCGCCCGGTTTGGGAATAACAGGCAAGAGAAAACTGTCCCCGGCCGAGAAAGTGTGCTCACTGCGGGCCCTCGCCCGTGAGCGTTGAGCGTCCGGGGCGTTTGCGGTCGATAAGTGAGGAGAGGCGCGGGTGCCTGCGCCGCGTTGTGGAGCGCGACGTCCGCACCGTCTAGCCCTGGCGGCTCGGGACGGGCCCACGGTTCAGCGCCGCACGCAGCCGCGGCGCCAGCCGCTCCTCCACGTACCGGTTCAGCAGCCAGGCCAGCAGCAGCATCGTCGCTACCGTCAGCAGGAACGTGCCGTACGACGGGATGCCCAGGGTCTGGTGGTAGGCCTTTATGGCGACCCAGCCCAGGTGTTCGTGGACCAGGTAGAAGGGGTACGTAAGGGCCCCCGCGACCGACAGCCAGCGCCAGTTGGCCCAGTTCAGCCAGCCGAGCGCGATGGCCGCCACCGCCAGATAGCCGAACGTGACGACCAGGATGATGCCGAACGACGTGCGGTAGGAGAAGAAGTCCGGGTTCGGGGCGTGCCACAGCTTCACCACGGCGTAGTGCTGGCCGATCAGCCAGCTCACGCCCACGATGCCCCAGGCGTACGCGTCCCGCCGGTTGCGGTGGACGAGGTAGAGGCCGACGCCGCCGACGAAGTACGAGGAGTACTCCGGCATCAGGACGATGTTCAGCAGTGGCTCGTTCGCGGCCTGCGCGATGGCCGCCGCCAGGGTCCAGCCCGCGCAGAAGAGGATCACCCGCTGCCGGCTGGCGCCCGGCAGGACGATGCACAGGGCGAAGAGGGCGTAGAAGCGGACCTCCGCCCAGAGGGTCCAGCAGACGCCCAGCACCCGGTCCACGCCGAGGGGTTGCTGCAGCATCGTCAGGTTCACCAGCGCGTCGCTCGGCGCGACCGCCTTGTACGCGACCACGGGCAGCGCGAAGACCGCCGTCACGATGATCACCGCCGCCCAGTAGGCGGGCAGGAGGCGTGACGCGCGGGAGGCGAAGAACGAGCGCAGGGGCCTGCCCCAGCCGCTCATGCAGATCACGAAGCCGCTGATCACGAAGAAGACCTGGACACCCAGGCAGCCGTACGCGAAGTACGAGTGCAGCAGCGGGAACTGGTGCCTCGCCGAACTGCCCCACGCCTGCGCGACCTCGCCGTCCCGCCCGCCGTAGTGGTACGCGGCGACCATCAGCGCGGCGATGAGCCGCAGCCCGTCGAGCGCACGCAGACGTGGCGCGTGCGCCCGGGGGATTATCCGGGCCGGGACGCCGGCGGCATCGCCGGCCGGTGCGAGCCGCGCTTCCGCCGAGGTGGAAGCGGAAGCTGAGGCGGTCATCCGAGTGCCGCCCGCTTCAACGACCGTGCGCGGCGCGCCACTCGGCGGACCGTCGCGTTGCGCGGGATGAAGGCGAGCTGCGAGGGGACCGCGCCGGGCAGCGCCAGCGAGGTGAGGCGGCGACGCTTGAAGTACCGCCAGGTGCGCTGGTTCAGATGGTGCGTCAGATAGTCCTCGGCGGCCTTGCGCAGGTCCGGGTAGATCTTCGGCTGCATGGCGAACCCAACGGCGCGTACGAGTCGGGTGAGGGCCGCAACATCCAGACCGTGCCGCTGCTCGGTGACCGCCGCCTCGTCCGTCAGCTCGGGCAGCAGGGCGTCCACGATCGTCACGGGGATGCGGTTGCTGTTCTCGTACGGCGTGAGACGGTCGAGGAGCGACCCAGTGCCGATGCGGGCGACCGGCAGGCCGTACAGCGCGGACGCCGTGAGCAGCGCGGTGGAGAAGCAGCCGACGACCAGGGCGGGGCGCATCCGCTGGTAGAGCACCTCGGCGAGGACCGGGGTGTCGAGCACCGTGAGGTCGGCGCCGAGCTTCTCGGCCTCCTTCTCCAGCAGGCGCGACCAGCGGGCCGGGGCCGAGGGGTGCGGCTTGAACACCACGCGGGTGTGGCCGAGCGCGAGGGCGCCCTTCAGCATCCGTACGTGGAGGTTCTCCTCCTCCTCGGCGGTGAGGATGTCCAGCGCGGAGAGGTACTGGCCGAGGAGGAGTGCCGGTTCGTCGATGGCGGGCAACGTGTCGCCGGTGTCCACGAGTTCGGCGAGCACCTTCACGAACGCGTCCGTCGGCACGATCTCCGGCTCGACGTCGAACTCCGTGAGGAGCAGGGGCCTCAGGCCCGGGACCAGGTCCAGGTGGAGCAGGCGGGTCACCCGGGTGCCGACCAGCGGGTCGATCTTGTTGCGGGTGGGGCCGTAGCTCATCAGGCCGTCCGCGTAGACGGTGACGGGCGCGCCGGTGAAGATCTGCGCGACGCCGAGCGCAGGGTTCACCTGGATCGACTCGACGGCCAGCTCGATGTCGTCGTCGCCCAGGTTCCAGGCGAGCCGCAGATGCCGCTCCCACAGGGGCACGTCGTCGAGCCGCGGGGCCCAACCGCCGGGGTGGAAGGGCGAGATGGTCTCGTTCCAGGAGATCACGTCGTCGAAGCGGCCGCGCAGCTGCTCGAAGCCGGGCATCTCGTCCACGCCGGACGTCGTCTCGGGTGTCGCCGCGTTGTTGGAGACGAGCAGGATGCGCCGGTCGGCCGGCGCGAAACACTCGGTGTCCAGGGCGGCGGCGAGCGTGGCCGTTCCGTACAGCGTGGACGCCAGGAAGATCTGGGTGGTCACGCGGCCACCCCCGTGGCGGCGGGACGGCGGCGCAGCCGGCGCAGCCGGGTGGCGCGCTGGATGTCCATCGAGTCGAGGGCGTCGTCGAGCACGTCCTGCGGCATACGCCGCAGGGCGACGGCGCTCATGGACTTGAGTTTCCGTGCCACCGCTGGCTCGAACCTTTCGATGGATCCCAGGTGATGGGAAATAATCGCGCAATATGTGCGCACGGCTTTGGGCAGGAGTTTTTCCGCGTCACGATCCTCGGCGGTTTCCGCCACGACCTGATCGAACGCGCGAATGAAATCGAGCTGGCGTACGTCGCCGATCTGGGTGAGAGAGGAGGCCACGCCACGCCGGTAGAACACGCCGAGCAGCCCCACCGTGGCGAAGGATTCCGCCTCCCGGTGCAGTTTCCAGATCCACGGCCGGTCCTCGGCCGTACGCAGTCCGTGGGTGAAGTGCAGCAGTCCGCGGTCGACCAGCCGGCGGTGGTAGATGCCCGCCCAGGCGTAGGCGTAGTCGACGGAGGTGGACCGGTCGGCGGGCAGGATCGCGTCGCGCGGATTCATCACCACACCCCGCCGGCCCTGCGGAACACGGTGGATGGTGCGGGCGCGGGCGGTGCACTGGACATGGTCCGTACGGACGAAGTCGCAGCCCAAGTCCTCGATGGAGGCCAGGAGTTGCTCGTAATAGCCGGGGGCGAGCCAGTCGTCCCCGTCGAGGAACGTGAGGTAGTCGCCGCGTGCCGCGTCGATGCCCGTGTTGCGCGCGGTCGCCAGTCCTCCGTTCTTCTCATGTCTGACATACACCGCGCCCGGGAGCTCGCGCTCCGCGCGCGCGAGGATGTCCGGTGTCTCGTCGCGCGAACAGTCGTCGACGAGAATGAATTCGAAGTCCGCCCGCGCGTTCGCACGCAGGCTCTTCAGAGTGTCGGGCGCGTATTGCTGCACGTTGTAGAACGGCACGATGACGGAGAGCTTGACCACCCATGTGACGTTAGGCGGCGGCCCGGCATTCGTCTTGACCGGCGGCTTGATGCCAGGTGAACGGCGCGTGGCGAAGCTGTGAACCAGGCTTTTTTCCTGTGCCTAAGCGGCCCGATTCGCCATTCGTCGATGTGCTGTTAACCCTTTGTTGCATTCAGGTTGGGCCGCAACTCCACATCGCTTTCTAGCGTCTTGGACGTGCCAGCAAGTACCACGAAGTTCCTGCGGGTCGCCGTCCTGGCGGACTCCGATACCCGGTGGAAATGGGGCTCGCTCACCGCGAACCGTATTTCTCCTACTGAATCGGACATCCACCTCGACGGATACCTCCTGCGCGGCCGTGCCACCCCCACCGCCCGCCAGCTCGAAGAAGTCGGCGTCCGCGCGGATTCCCTCCGCGAGGTCACCGCCGTCGAATTCCTGCGCGACATGGCGGAGGAGCAGTACGACGTCCTGGTCCTCGCCCTCGTCGGCGGCGCCGTCCAGGCGATGCTGCACGGGCTGGCCCGCGCCTGGGACGGGCGGACGAAGCGGCCCGTGGTCGTCACCGGCTATGTCGGCGTCGTCTACGAGAAGCTCGCCGACGGGCTGCTGCTGCGGCACGGCGCGGACCTCGTCCTCGCCAACTCCCGCCAGGACGCGGACCGTTTCCGGGCCGTGTACGAGGGGGTCGGCGCCGACGCCGAGTCGGTGACCGAGGTCGCGCTGCCCTTCCTGGGCGGCACGGCGTACCCGGCCGGGGGGCACGACCCGTACACGGTCGTCTTCGCCGCCCAGCCCTCCGTACCGGAGAGCCGCAAGGACCGCACGTATCTGCTGAACCGGCTGATCCAGCACGCACGGCTGCACCCGGACCGCGAGGTCCTGCTGAAGCTGCGCTCCAAGCCGGGCGAACACACCACGCACATCGAGGAGCTGCCCTACCAGAAGCTGGTGCAGAAGGCCGACCCGCCCGCCAACTTCCGCCTGGTGTACGGGCACATGGGCGAGGTCCTCGACCGCACCGACCTGCTGGTCACCATCAGCTCCACGGCGGCCCTGGAGTCCCTGCACCGCCGTATCCCCACCGTCGTCCTGAGCGACCTCGGGGTGCGTGAGGCGCTCGGCAACCACCACTTCGTGGGCTCCGGCTGCCTCGCCTCCTGGGACCAGCTCGACGACGGGTACCGGCCGGTGTCCGACGCGGCGTGGGTGGCCCGGCAGGGCGTCGCCGCCGACGGGTCGTACGAGACGGCCTTCGACGTGGCGCGGTTCCGCATCAGCGAACTGCTGGAAGCGCCCGGACTCCCGGCCCTCGCCCCCTACTACACGCCCGTCACCGCGCCCGGCTATCTGCCCGGCATCCTCGCCCGCCACCACCTCGGCCCGGACGGCAGCCCGCTGCCCGGCGCGCCCGCGGCGGACAAGGAGCCCAGCCCCGTACGGCAGATCGTGCGCCGGGCGGCCCGCGGCGCCTACCGCCACGGCGTCCAGCGCGTGGCGCCGGTGATCCGGCGGATGGGAGAGCTGTGAGCGCCGCCGCCCAGGGACCCGGCGGTCCCCACATCCCCGGCACCCCCCGCCCCCCACGCCTTTCTCGCCTTCCTCGTCAAGGAGAACAGCGCATGACCAACCCGGAAGCGGGCCAAGCGGCGCCGGTGCGCCGCGTGCTCGCGGTGATCCCCGCGCGCGGCGGCTCCAAGGGCGTGCCCGCGAAGAACCTCCTCCCCGTCGGCGGTGTGCCGCTGGTGGCCCGCGCGGTGCGCGAGTGCCGCGCCACCCGGCTCGTCACGGACGTCGTGGTCTCCACGGACGACCAGGCGATCGCCGCCGCCGCCCGCGAGGCCGGCGCCGAGGTCGTGCTGCGGCCCGCCGCCATCGCCGGCGACACCGCCACCTCCGAGGCCGCCGTCCTGCACGCCATGGACGCCCACGAGGCGCTGCACGGCTCCCCGGTCGACGTGGTCCTGCTCGTCCAGTGCACCAGCCCGTTCATCGTCCGCGAGGACATCGACGGGGTCGCGGGCGCGGTCGTGGAGAACGGCGCGGACACCGCGCTGACGGTGGCCCCGTTCCACGGCTTCATCTGGCGGGACGCGGACGACGACCCGGCGGTCGTCGACACCGCGCGCACCGCCGAGGTCGGGGGCTCCACCA
Organism: Streptomyces sp. NBC_00775; assembly: GCF_036347135.1. Classification (NCBI taxonomy): domain Bacteria; kingdom Bacillati; phylum Actinomycetota; class Actinomycetes; order Kitasatosporales; family Streptomycetaceae; genus Streptomyces; species Streptomyces sp. NBC_00775. The sequence goes on along the minus strand of NZ_CP108938.1, from coordinate 4,021,074 downwards.
AGGTCGCCAACTCCACCGCCACGGACGGCGGTTACGGCGTAAACCACGACAAGTCGTTCCGCCCGCGCCGCCAGGACCGCCCCCAGGACCTCCTGGAGACCGGCGCCGCCTACGCCATGGACGCGGCGGGCCTGCGCGAGCACCGGCACCGCTTCTTCGGGCGTACGGAACTGGTGCGCACCGACCCGGCCCGCGTGCTGGAGATCGACGACCCGCACGACCTCGCCCGTGCCCGCGCCCTCGCGCCGCTCTTCGACGCGAACCGGCCCGGCACCCTCCCGACCGCCGAAGACATCGACGCGGTCGTCCTCGACTTCGACGGCACCCAGACCGACGACAGGGTGCTGATCGACTCCGACGGACGGGAGTTCGTCTCCGTGCACCGCGGAGACGGACTCGGTATCGCCGCCCTCCGCAAGAGCGGGCTGACGATGCTGATCCTGTCCTCGGAACAGAACCCGGTGGTCGCCGCCCGGGCCCGGAAGCTCAAGCTCCCGGTCCTGCACGGCATCGACCGCAAGGACCTCGCACTGAAGCAGTGGTGCGAGGAGCAGGGCATCGCGCCTGAGCGCGTGCTCTACGTCGGCAACGACGTCAACGACCTCCCGTGCTTCGCCCTCGTGGGCTGGCCCGTGGCGGTCGCGAGCGCCCACGACGTCGTGCGCGGCGCCGCACGCGCGGTCACCACCGTCCCCGGTGGCGACGGCGCGATCCGAGAGATCGCCAGCTGGATCCTCGGCCCTTCTCTCGACTCCCTCGACAAGTAAGGAACTTCCCCGCCATGAGCACCAACTCCCGTCTGCGCACCTTCGGTTCGAAGACCGCCGGCCCGGGCCACCCCGTCTACGTCGTCGGCGAGATCGGCATCAACCACAACGGCGAGCTCGAGAACGCCTTCAAGCTGATCGACGCCGCCGCCGAGGCCGGCTGCGACGCCGTCAAGTTCCAGAAGCGCACCCCGGAGATCTGCACCCCGCGCGACCAGTGGGACATCGAGCGCGACACCCCCTGGGGCCGCATGACCTACATCGACTACCGCCACCGTGTGGAGTTCGGTGAGGACGAGTACCGCCAGATCGACGAGTACTCCAAGGAGAAGGGCATCGACTGGTTCGCCTCCCCGTGGGACACCGAGGCCGTCGCCTTCCTGGAGAAGTTCGACGTCCCGGCCCACAAGGTCGCGTCCGCGTCCCTCACGGACGACGAGCTCCTGCGCTCGCTCCGCGCCACCGGCCGCACGGTCATCCTCTCCACCGGTATGTCGACCCCGAAGCAGATCCGCCACGCGGTCGAGGTCCTCGGCTCGGACAACATCCTGCTCTGCCACGCCACCTCGACGTACCCGGCGAAGGCGGACGAGCTGAACCTCCGCGTCATCAACACCCTCCAGGCCGAGTACCCGAACGTTCCGATCGGCTACTCCGGCCACGAGACGGGCCTGCAGACCACGCTCGCCGCGGTCGCCCTCGGCGCCACCTTCGTCGAGCGTCACATCACCCTCGACCGCGCCATGTGGGGCTCCGACCAGGCCGCCTCGGTCGAGCCGCAGGGCCTGACCCGCCTGGTCCGCGACATCCGCACCATCGAGGCCTCCCTCGGTGACGGCGTCAAGAAGGTCTACGAGTCCGAGCTCGGCCCCATGAAGAAGCTGCGCCGCGTCACGGGCGTCGTCGCCGAGGCGGAGATCGCCGCGGCCGCGGGCGAGCCGGTCGCGGTCTGAACGCCCTGAATTCCTTACGACGGGACGGTCGTACGTCGATGAGCCCCCGCGCCGGTTCCGCCGGCTCCCACACTCTCGCCTTCGTCGAGAGTCCGGTACAGCTGCTCAACGTGCTGGAGTGGGCGCACACCCACGCCCACAGTGCGACGGCGCCCGGCGCGGGGCCCTCCGGGGCCGCCGATCCGGCGTCCGGCGCGGGGTCCTCGGGGACGGCCGATCCGGCGTCCGGCGCGGGGTTCACCCTCGTCGTCCTCTCGCCCAACGACCCGATGACCCGCGGCCAGCTGCGCCGTATGGCGGAACTGGCCCGCGACGAGGGTCACCAGGTCCGCTGGGAGGAGGCGCGCGGCGGCACCACGGCCCCCTTCCACACCATCGGGGGACTGGCCCCGCTGCTGCGCAAGGCCCGGCGCATCGTCATGGGGGACCCGTTCTCCCGCTACGTACAGCTCCTGCTGACGATCACCAAGGCCCAGGACCTGGTCGTCGTCGACGACGGCACGGCGACGATGGAGTTCGTCGCCCAGCTCGCCCGCGGTGAGCGCCTGGTGCGCTGGCACCGGCGCGGTGGCCGCCCCGGTGCGCGCGACGTGCTCTTCGCGCCGGTCTCGGCCTCGGCCCGCCGCCGTCTCACCCCGACCGGCCGCCGCAGCGTCGAGGTCTTCTCCTCCATGCCGATCGACTCGGCCCCGGACGGCGTCCGCATCACCGCCAACGACTTCTCCTGGACCCGCGCCCGCTTCGGCCCGCCCCGCATCACCAAGGGCGCGGACCTGGTCGGCACCTCGCTCGTCGAGACGGGCGTGGTCGACCCGGACCGCTACCTGGCGGCGGTCAAGAGCCTCGCGGGGGCGCACGGCGCGACCCGCTACTTCGCCCACCGCCGCGAGAGCGCCGACAAGCTGCACCGGCTGGCCGCCGAGACGGGCCTCGAAATCGTCCGCCCCGACCTGCCCCTGGAACTGATCGCCCGCCGCGGCCCCATCGGCCGTACGATCCTGAGCTTCCCCTCGACGGTCGTCCACACCCTCCCGCTGGCCCTGGTCGGCACCGAGGTCCGCGTCGCCGTCTGCGACATCGACCCGACCTGGCTGACCGAAAACGCCTCTCCGCGGGCCCAGGGGTTCCTGTCGGGGGTCACGGGAACGGCGCGGGACGTGACCCGGCTGTCGGCGGTCACGGCGGTGTAGGCGGTCACATCTTCGGCACCCCCGAGGACCAGCGCACCGCGGACTATGTGGCGGGCCGCTTCGGCTGAGCGCCGGGCTCGTCCGCCGTACGCCAGGTGAAGCCCGCGAAGCCGCCGGCGTCGGCCGGCGCGGGGTTCCCGGCCGGCGCCGCGCCGGGCGGGACCTCACCCGGCAGGATCCCGGGTCCGGCGGGCGCGCGGCGGCGCAGCAGCCACACCACCGTCCCCAGCGCCCAGCCCGCGAGGATCATCACCACGAGACCGCCGACGACCAGGAAGGCCGTCCCGATCAGGCCGAACCTCGCCAGCATCCAGGGAATCTGGTCCTCACCGCATCCGCATGCCTCCATGGCCGAAGAGTGCCCGTCCACCGGCCGCCGACCACGGTCCGTGTCGAAACAGCCGCATGGCGGTGATGGTTCCGGAATCCAGCGGGTGTGCTGTGAGACCGTGGACATGGAGTAGTACATGGAGCGCGGGAATGGGCTCGGGCACGCCGGGCGTTCACCGTGCTGATCCGTGGGCGATCCCCGGCGGACCGATTCAAGATCCAATCGCCCGGAAAGACGGGCGAGTTTACCCATCCCCGCAGATACCTATGCGCCGCGCGGCCATATTTTCTTCCCCTAACGGGCTGAACTTTTGTTGATCGTGGGTCAGTTGGCCGCCCCGTCGCCCTACCCTTCAGAGGGTGAACCAACTGATGTCCCGAGAGTCCGAGGCCGATCTCCCCGGGGAGCCGTCGCTCCCCGGCGCGCTGCCCGAGGCACTGCGCGCCGAACTCGTGGCGTTCCGTCGTGACTTGCACATGCACCCGGAGCTGGGCAACCAGGAGTTCCGCACCACGGCGGCGCTCAAGGCGCGCCTGGAGCAGGCGGGCCTGAAGCCGCACGTCCTGGACACCGGGACCGGCCTCATCTGTGACATCGGCGACCGGAACGGCGCAGGGCCCATGCTCGCGCTGCGCGCCGACATCGACGCGCTGCCCATTCCGGACACGAAGACCGAGTGCGCCTACCGGTCGACCGTGCCCGATCGCGCCCACGCCTGTGGCCACGACATCCACACCACGGTCGTCCTCGGCGCCGGGCTCGTCCTCGCCGAGCTGCACCGCGAGGGGCAGCTGAAGCGTCCCGTACGGCTGATCTTCCAGCCGGCGGAGGAGGTGCTGCCCGGCGGCGCCCCCGACGCGATCGAGTCGGGTGTCCTCGACGGTGTCGGGCGGATCGTCGGCGTGCACTGCGACCCGAAGGTGGACGCGGGGCGCATCGGTCTGCGGCACGGCGCCATCACCTCGGCGTGCGACCGGCTCGAAGTCTCGCTCGACGGCGCGGGCGGTCACACCGCGCGCCCCCACCTCACCACCGACCTCGTCACCGCCGCCGCGCGCGTCGTCACCGACGTACCGGCGCTGGTCGCCCGGCGTGTCGACGCCCGCAGCGGCCTCGCGGTCACCTGGGGACGGATCGAGTCGGGGCACGCCTGCAATGTCATCCCGCAGCACGCCGAGCTGTCCGGGACCGTACGCTGCCTGGACCTCGACGCCTGGCGGGCCGCACCGGACCTGGTGCACGCGGCGATCGACGAGATCGCGAATCTCTACCGCGCGAAGTCCGAGATCAACTACATCCGGGGCGTCCCGCCGGTCGTCAACGACCCGGCCGTCACGGACCTCCTCCGCGACGCCATGACCGCCCGGCGCGGCGCGCACTCCATCGAGGACACCGAACAGAGCCTCGGCGGCGAGGACTTCTCCTGGTATCTGGAGCATGTGCCCGGCGCGATGGCCCGCCTCGGTGTGCGCACACCGGGCGACCGCACCACCCGTGACCTGCACCGGGGTGACTTCGACGCGGACGAGTACGCCATCACGGTGGGGGTCGAGATGTTCACGGCGGCGGCTCTGCTGGACGCGGCGGGCTGAGCGGCCGTACGCCACGTCGGATGCGTGAGGTGGCCGGGAGGATACCGATCGGTGGCTTGATTGATGCCCCGATTGGTACCTCTTCGTCCACTTGCGTCACTGGTCCGTAACCGGTGGCGCGCAAACGTAACCCGGCGGCGGCACGGTTCGATAACGGCCCGGAGAAACCCCGTTCCCCTCCCCGTCTACGCGCGTTACTGTGCGCCGAAATCGCTGCGGTGACGGCGAATTGGGGATGCGGTCCGGTGACGGTGCCGTGGGGATGAAGGGTGCTTGTTGTGCGTCTGATCTCTCGGAGGACCAGGTTCTCCCAAGTCGCGGTGACCGCAGCGGTCGTCGCTCTCGCCGCGGCCGGTTGCGGCACCAGCAAGGACAGTGGAGGTTCCACCTCCTCCGACAGCTCCGGCAAGTACACGGGCAAGGGCATCGGCCTCGCGTACGACATCGGCGGCAAGGGCGACCAGTCCTTCAACGACGCCGCGTACGCCGGTTTCCAGAAGGCTGAGACGGAGTTCAAGATCGGCGGCCGTGACATCGAGCCGCAGGACGGCGAGTCCAACGCCGACAAGGTGCAGCGCCTGGAGCAGCTCGCCAAGGCGGGCTACAACCCGGTGATCGGTGTCGGCTTCGTCTACGCGCCGGCCGTCAAGGAGGTTGCGGCGAAGTACCCGAAGGTCACCTTCGGCATCATCGACGACGAGCAGGACAAGGCGTCGAACGTCGCCGACATGGTCTTCCACGAGGAGCAGGCCTCCTACCTGGCGGGTGTCGCTGCGGCCAAGACGACGAAGAAGGACCACATCGGCTTCATCGGCGGTGTGAACATCCCGCTGATCCACAAGTTCGAGGCGGGCTTCGTCCAGGGTGCCAAGTCGGTCAACCCGAAGATCCAGATCGAGAAGCAGTACCTGACCGAGACGGCTCAGGAGGGTGGCTTCTCCAGCCCCGACAAGGGCAAGGACGCGGCGGCCGGTCAGATCGAGGCCGGCGCCGACGTTCTCTACCACGCGGCCGGTCTCTCCGGCCAGGGCGTGATCTCCGAGGCTGCGGGCAAGAAGGTCTGGGCGATCGGTGTCGACTCCGACCAGTACTCGCAGTCGGCGCTCGCCAAGTACAAGGACTACATCCTCGGTTCGGCGCTGAAGAACGTCGGTGGCGCGGTCTACGACCTCGTGAAGTCCGTGTACGAGGGCAAGCCGAAGACCGGTGTGGTCCGCGGCGGTCTCGCCAACGACGGTGTCGGCTTCGCGGACACCAACCCGAAGTACAAGGCCATGACCGACGTCGTCGCCGCGGTCGACAAGGCCAAGCAGGACATCATCGACGGCAAGATCACCGTCAACACCAAGTGACCAACACCAGGTGACCAAGAGCAAGTGACCACCTGAGCACCAGCCACACGGCCGCGGGAGTGAAGCCAGAGCTTCACTCCCGCGGCCGCGTGCGCCCGCCCCCGGGTCAAGGCGCGAGGGGGGCGAGCACCTGGTTGTGGGTGTGCTGGTAGATCACGGAGGTACGGAATCCGACGACTTCGCGGCGCTCGGTGAACTTGTCCATGAGGAAGCCGTGGAGGTAGTCCACGCTGGGCACGGAGACGTGCACGATCATGTCGTCGCCGCCGGTGACGACGTAGACCGTGCTGACCTCGGGCAGGCCGGCGGCATAGGTCTTGAACGCCTCGATGACCGCCCGGCTGAGGGGGCGGATCTGGAAGTGGATGAGCGCCTGGACATGGCGGTTCAGGGCGGCCGGGTCGACCGCGGCGTGATAGCCGGTGATGACCCCGCGGGCGCGCAGCGCGCGGATGCGTTCGAGGCAGGTCGACGGGGCGATGCCGAGGGTGCGGGCGAGGTCGCGGTTGGTCTGCCGCGCATCGCGCTGCAGATGCCGGACGATCGCCGAATCAAGTTCGTCCATGCGGCGAGTATGGTCCGCGCACCGAATTGAATTCGGCAAGTGGCCGCGAGCTTCGCCGAACCGGCTAGCTTCGCGTCATGACAGCCGCACTTGAGCAAGCTCTGTCCCGCAACATCCCGAATCCCTCACACGAGTTGGTGCAGGTCGTACGCGGTCGCCGCAGCGGCCTGGCGATCACTGTCGCGATCCACTCGACCGCTCTGGGCCCGGCAGCCGGCGGGTGCCGGATCGCTCACTACGCCGACCCGGCCGCCGCGATCGCGGACGCGCTGCGGCTCGCGGCGGCGATGACCGAGAAGAACGCGCTGGCCGGCCTGGAACACGGCGGCGCGAAGACCGTCGTCGCCCTCCCGACCGCCGCCCGGCCGGCTGGTGCGGAGCGTACGGCGCTGCTCCACGACCTCGGCGACGCGATCGAATCGCTCGGCGGCCGCTACATCGCCGGCCCGGACGTGGGAAGCGGCCCGGCCGACATGTCCGTGATCGCCGGACGCACCACGCATGTCTGCTGCCGGCCCGTCGAGGACGGCGGCAGCGGCGACTCCTCCCTCCACACCGCGCGCGGCACGCTCGCGGCCCTGGGCGCGGTGGCCGACGAGGCCTTCGGCTCACCGGAGCTCGCCGGCCGGACGTTCGGGGTGATCGGCCTCGGTGCGGTGGGCGCCCACGTGGCCCGGCTGCTGGACCGGGCCGGCGCGCGGCTCGTCGTGACCGACGTCGACCCGGCCACACGGGGCCTGGCCGAGGAGCTGGGCGCGACCTGGGTGGATCCGGACGACGCCCTCGCGACGGAGGTCGACATCCTCGTGCCGGCCGCGCTCGGCGGCCTGCTGACCGCCCGCACGGTGCCGCTGCTGCGGTGCGCCGCCGTCGCCGGCCCCGCCAACAACCAACTCGACGAACCGGCCACCGCCCGCCTCCTCGCGGCACGAGGCGTCCTCTGGGCGCCGGATGTGGTCGTCAGCTCCGGAGGAGTCATCCACGCCACCGGCGTCGAACTGCGCCAGGAATCCGAGGAGCGGCTGACCGAGCGCATCCACGGCATCGCGGCCACGCTCCGGCAGGTCTTCCACAAGGCCCGGACCCACCGGATCACTCCCGCGCTCGCGGCCGGGCAGCTCGCCGAGCAACGGGTTCGCAGGGCCGTCCCGGCCAGGGCGTCGTGAATGGCCGTCCCTACGTTGTGCGTCGCGAAAGTCCACCGATCAGCCCGGAGGTGCCATGCCCCTGAAGATGACGTTGCGCGCGATCACGCTCGACTGCCCTGATCCGCCGGCTCTGGCCGCGTTCTATCAGCAAGCCACCGGCCTCGAACCCCACCCGGAATCCGACGCCGAGTTCGCCGGTCTCACCTGTGAGGACGGGCTCTTCATCGGCTTTCAACGGGTCGATGACTACCAGGCTCCGCGCTGGCCCGATCAGACCGTTCCCCAGCAGTTCCACCTCGACTTCGCGGTCGACGACCTGGACGAGGCCGAGTCCCTGCTACTGGCCCTGGGCGCGACCAAACCGGAGCATCAGCCGAACGAGACCAGATGGCGGGTCCTCACCGATCCGGCCGGACATCCCTTCTGCCTGGTCAGAGACTGACTGCTTTGTCCCCCAGAGCGGGCCAAGGGCCGCAGCCCCGACCCTCCAGGGGCGCGAGGAACGGCGCGCCCAGCCCCCACCCACCCGCAGCCAACAACCAACCCTCACCCACCCCCACCTCAGGGGCGCGAGGAACTGCGCGCCCAGCCCCCACTCACCCGCACTCGACGAACAACCAGGCGGAGCCCAGGTCGCAGCCCCAGGAACACCCCCCTTGCCTCCCGCAAGCCCCCGCCCACTGTCCGTACGCTGTGGGCAGTCTGTGGCCACAGCTCGATAACGGACCGGACAGAAGGGGTGTTCCGTCAGGTCTACGCGCGTTACGCTGCGGCGGAACCAGCGCCTGGTTTGGGCGCTTGCACAAAGGAGTCACGTTCCATGCGCCGGGTGTCCCGAATCGCGGTTGCGGGCGTTGCAACCGCATCCCTCGCTGTTGCCCTCTCCGCCTGTGGCGGCTCGTCCACCGATGCCTCGACCTCGTCGAGCGGCAGCGGTGCCAAGGGCATCGGCCTCGCCTACGACATCGGCGGCAAGGGCGACCAGTCCTTCAACGACGCCGCCTTCGCGGGTATCGAGAAGGCCGACACGGAGTTCAAGTACACCAGCCGTGACATCGAGCCGCAGGACGGCGAGTCGAACGCGGACAAGGTGCAGCGCCTGGAGAACCTCGCCAAGGCGGGCTACAACCCGGTGATCGGCGTCGGCTACGTGTACGCGCCGGCCGTCAAGGAGGTCGCGGCCAAGTACCCGAAGATCACCTTCGGCGTCATCGACGACGAGCAGGACAAGGCGTCGAACGTCGCCGACATGGTCTTCCACGAGGAGCAGGCCTCCTACCTGGCGGGCGTGGCCGCGGCCAAGGCCACCAAGAAGGACCACATCGGCTTCATCGGCGGCGTGAACATCCCGCTGATCCACAAGTTCGAGGCCGGTTACGTCCAGGGTGCCAAGTCGGTCAACCCGAAGATCCAGATCGAGAAGCAGTACCTGACCGAGACGGCTCAGGAGGGTGGCTTCTCCAGCCCGGACAAGGGCAAGGACGCTGCCGAGGGTCAGATCGAGAAGGGCGCCGACGTCGTCTACGCCGCCGCCGGCCTCTCCGGCCAGGGCGTCATCCAGACGGCCGCCGAGCACAAGATCTGGGCGATCGGTGTCGACTCCGACCAGTACAAGCAGGACGCGCTGGCCAAGTACAAGGACTACATCCTGACCTCGGCCACCAAGGACGTCGCCGGCGCGGTCTACAACCTCGCCAAGTCCGTGAAGGACGGCAAGCCCGAGACCGGTGTGGTCCGCGCGAGCCTCGCCACCGGCGGTGTCGGCCTGGCCGACTCGAACCCGGTCTTCAAGAACAACGCCGACCTCCAGGCCGCGCTGAAGAAGGCCGAGGCGGGCATCAAGGACGGCTCCATCACGGTCAAGACCTCCTGAACGAGGCCTTGACTCCGGCCAGGGTCAGGGGGATGTCACCAGGCGCGGCACCCAGTGCATCACCAGGTGATAACCAGACGTCGAAACCATGGCCAAGGGCAACGCTGTAATGGCAGCGTTACGGCCACGGAACGGGGTGTGGGGAGGATGACTCCCCGCGCCCCGTTCGCGCGGCAGAATGCTCGGATCGGATCGAGTCGGATCAGGCTCGGCCAGTCCGAGCACTATTTAAAGCAGGGGCGCTACGCGCGTAGATAGGCCCCTTTTCCAAGGAGAGTGCGCCATCGACGCGTCCAGCAGCCCTCCGCTCACCGCGCAGTCGACCGCGGTCGAGCTGGCGGGGATCACCAAGCGTTTCCCCGGTGTGGTGGCCAACCACGACATCCACCTCAGTGTCCGGAAAGGCACCGTCCACGCCCTCGTCGGCGAGAACGGTGCGGGCAAGTCGACGCTGATGAAGATCCTCTACGGCATGCAGAAGCCGGACGAGGGCACGATCGTCATCGAAGGCGAGCAGGTCACCTTCTCCTCGCCCGGCGACGCCATCGTGCGCGGCATCGGCATGGTCCACCAGCACTTCATGCTCGCGGACAACCTCACGGTGCTGGAGAACGTGGTGCTCGGCAGCGAGAAGCTGCACGGCATCGGTGGCGGCGCCCGGAAGAAGATCAAGGAGATCTCCGACCGGTACGGGCTGAACGTCCGCCCGGACGTCCTGGTCGAGAACCTCGGTGTCGCCGAGCGTCAGCGCGTGGAGATCCTCAAGGTCCTCTTCCGCGGCGCCCGCACCCTGATCCTGGACGAGCCCACCGCCGTACTCGTACCGCAAGAGGTCGACGCACTCTTCGACAACCTGCGCGAGCTCAAGTCCGAGGGCCTCGCCGTCATCTTCATCTCGCACAAGCTGGGCGAGGTCCTGTCGGTCGCCGACGAGATCACGGTCATCCGGCGCGGTACGACGGTGGGTACGGCCGTCCCCTCCAAGACCACCCCGCGTCAGCTCGCCGAGATGATGGTCGGCAGCGAACTGCCCACCCCGGAGACCGCCGAGTCGACGGTCACGGACAAGCCCGTCATCCAGGTCGAGGCCCTCACCGTCTACGCGAGCGGCGGCGCCTCCCTCGGAGAGGTCGGCGAGCCGACGGCCACCGGTCTGCTCACGGAGGCCACGGCCGAGACCGCCGCCACCGTGAAGCGCGTCCTCGACGACGTCACCTTCACCATCCACGCGGGCGAGGTCATGGGCATCGCCGGCGTCGAGGGCAACGGCCAGACCGAACTCATCGACGCGCTGATCGGTCTCAAGCACGCCGACTCCGGCGCCATCTCCTTCCTCGGCGAGGAGATCACCGGCTGGGCCACCCGCAAGCGCCGCGAGCAGGGCATCGGCTACATCCCCGAGGACCGCCACCGGCACGGCCTGCTGCTGGAAGCCCCGCTCTGGGAGAACCGCATGCTCGGTCACGTCACCGAGAAGCCCAACGCGAAGGGCGTCTGGCTCGACATCAAGGGCGCCCAGGAGGACACGCGCCGGATCGTCGAGGAGTACGACGTCCGTACGCCCGGCATCGACGTCACCGCCGCCTCCCTGTCCGGCGGCAACCAGCAGAAGCTGATCGTCGGCCGCGAGATGAGCCACAACCCGAAGTTCCTGATCGCCGCCCACCCCACCCGCGGTGTGGACGTCGGCGCGCAGGCCGCGATCTGGGACCAGATCCGCGAGGCCCGCCGCGAAGGCCTGGCCGTTCTGCTGATCTCGGCCGACCTGGACGAGCTGATCGGCCTGTCGGACACCCTCCGGGTGATCTACAACGGCAGGCTCGTGGCGGACGCCGACCCGGCGACCATCACCCCGGAGGAACTCGGCTCGGCCATGACCGGCGCCGCCTCCGGACACCTGGAGCACGTAGCGGAAAGCGCCGCCCCGGAGGACGAGGCCCGATGAAGAAGTTCGACAAGGAGCGGGTGCTCCTCGCGGTGGCCGGCCCGGTCATCGCCCTCGTCGCGGCGATCGCACTGACCTCGGTCGTGCTGCTCGCCTCGGGCAAGAACCCGTTCGAGCCGTACGCCCTGATGCTTCAGCAGGCGACGTACTCCGACGTCCAGGTGCTGATCGTCAACCAGGCGTCGATGTACTACATCGCCGCACTCGGCGTGGCCATCGGCTTCCGCATGAACCTGTTCAACATCGGCGTCGACGGCCAGTACCGCCTCGGCGCGATGATGACCGCGGTGGTCGGCGCGCACCTCGCGCTGCCGTCCTTCCTGCAGATCCCCGTGCTGATGCTCGTCGCGATGCTCACCGGTGCCTTCTGGGCCGGTATCGCGGGCGTCCTGAAGGTCACCCGCGGTGTGAGCGAGGTCGTCTCGACGATCATGCTCAACGCGATCGCCACCAGCCTCATCGGCTACCTCACCGCCGAGAACATCTGGGGCCAGCAGGTCGGCAACAACAACACGACCGGCATCATGAAGAAGTCCGGCTGGTTCCCCGGCATCAACCTCGGCGCGGACGTCGGCGAGCTCTACGGCATGGTCTTCATCGCGATCCTCGCGGGAGTCCTGTTCTGGATCGCCCTCAACCGCACCCGCTTCGGCTTCGACCTGCGCGCCACCGGCGCCTCCGAGTCCGCCGCCGCGGCCTCCGGTGTCGACGCCAAGCGCATGGTGCTCACCGCGATGCTGATCTCCGGCGCGGTCGCGGGCTTCTCGGGCCTGCCGCTGCTCCTGGGCGACGCGCACACCTACAGCCTGAGCTTCCCGGCCGGCCTCGGCTTCGTCGCCATCGGCATCGCGCTGCTGGGCCGCAACAACCCGGGCGGCATCGCGCTCGCCGCCCTCCTGTGGGCCTTCCTCGACAAGGCGTCTCCCGCCCTCGACTACGCGACCCCGGTGGCGTACGACAAGGAGATCGCCACGATCATGCAGGGCCTGATCGTCTTCGCGGTCGTCATCTCGTACGAGGCCGTACGCGTCTGGGGCCTGCGCCGACAGCAGAAGCGGGTCGGTGAGGAACTGGCCGCGGCCGCCGCCAACAACAACTCCACGAAGGAGGTGGCTGCCCGATGAGCACCGCGACCGTCGCCAAGCCGCAGGCGCAGCAGCCCGGCAAGGGCAGCCGCCGATTCTCGCTCCCGGTACTCCTGCTGATCATCGCGGGCGTACTGATCCTGACGTCGATCGTCCGCCTGATCACCGGCGCCGACGGCATCACCTCCACCGGACAGATGTCCACGGCGCTGCGTCTCGCGGTGCCGATCGGCCTCGCGGGCCTCGGCGGTCTGTGGTCCGAGCGCGCGGGCGTCGTCAACATCGGCCTTGAGGGCATGATGATCCTCGGCACCTGGTTCGGTGCCTGGGCGGGCTACCAGTGGGGCCCGTGGACCGGTGTCGCCTTCGGCATCATCGGCGGTGCCCTGGGCGCCGTCCTGCACGCCATCGCCACCGTGACCTTCAACGTCAACCACATCGTCTCCGGTGTGGCCATCAACATCCTGGCGCTCGGCACCACCCGCTACCTCTCCAAGTTCACCTTCGAGAACGCGCCGCAGGGCTCCTCCAAGCAGTCCCCGCCGATCGACTCGCTCGGCACCTTCGACATCCCGGGGCTGTCCAGCTGGCTGGACACGCTCAACCAGAAGCACTGGTTCCTGGTCTCGGACATCGCGGGTCTGCTCGGCGGACTGGTCACCGACCTGTCGCCGCTCACCGTCGTCGCGGTGGCCCTGGTCCCCGCCACCTGGTGGGTGCTGTGGCGCACGTCCTTCGGCCTGCGCCTGCGCTCCTGCGGTGAGAACCCGGTGGCCGCCGAGTCCCTCGGCGTGAACGTCTACAAGTACAAGTACCTCGCCGTCATCATCTCGGGCGGCTTCGCCGGTCTCGGCGGCGCCTTCCTGTCGATCGTGGCGTCGAACGTGTACCTGGACGGCCAGACCGCGGGCCGCGGTTACATCGGTCTCGCCGCGATGATCTTCGGCAACTGGATGCCGGGCGGCCTCGCCCTCGGCGCGGGCCTGTTCGGCTACACCGACAGCCTCAACCTGCGCGGCGGCGCCACCAACGTGCACGCGCTGATCCTGCTGCTGGCGATCCTGCTGGTCTTCGGCGTGGCCTACCTGCTGTGGAAGAAGCGGACCGTCCCGGCGCTGATCACGGCCGCGGTCTCGGCGCTGATGTTCGTCTGGTACCTCACCACCGACGAGGTCCCCCAGCAGTTCGTGAGCGCCACGCCGTACGTCGTGACCCTGCTCGTCCTCTCGCTGTCCGCACAGCATCTGCGGATGCCGAAGGCCGACGGCCTGCCGTACCGGAAGGGACAGGGCAAGTGACGTCCGCCGGGGCGGTTTCCGCGACCGTCGACTGGGAGGCGCTGAGGGAGGTGGCGCGTGCGGCCATGTCCCGCGCGTACGCCCCGTACTCGAAGTACCCGGTCGGTGTCGCGGCCCTCGTCGACGACGGCCGGACCGTCTCCGGCTGCAACGTCGAGAACGCCTCGTACGGGCTCGGGCTGTGCGCCGAGTGCGGTCTGGTCTCCCAGCTGCAGAACACCGGGGGCGGCCGTCTGACGCACTTCACCTGCGTCGACGGACGGGGCGAGATCCTCGTTCCGTGCGGGCGCTGCCGCCAGCTGCTGTTCGAGTTCGGCGGCCCCGACCTGCTCCTGGAGACCCCGGCCGGAATCCTGCCGCTCTCCGAGATGCTGCCGCAGGCCTTCGGGCCGGACCATCTCACCAAGTAACGCCGTGCGGCCCCTCCTGATCGACCGATGTCAGGGAGGGGCCGCTCATCTTTCGGAAGGAAAGCCATGGCCATGGACGCTGTCTCCGTCATCCGCGCCAAGCGGGACCGCGCTGAACTCAGCGACGAGCAGATCGACTGGGTCATCGACGCGTACACCCGCGGCGAGGTCGCCGACTACCAGATGGCCGCCCTCAACATGGCGATCCTGCTCAACGGCATGAACCGCCGTGAGATCGCCCGCTGGACCGCCGCGATGATCGCCTCCGGCGAGCGCATGGACTTCTCGTCCCTGTCCCGCCCGACCGCCGACAAGCACTCCACGGGCGGCGTCGGCGACAAGATCACCCTCCCGCTGGCGCCCCTCGTGGCCGCCTGCGGCGCGGCGGTCCCGCAGCTGTCGGGCCGCGGCCTCGGCCACACCGGCGGCACGCTGGACAAGCTGGAGTCGATCCCCGGCTGGCGCGCGCTCCTGTCGAACGAGGAGATGCTGCACGTCCTCGACACCACGGGCGCGGTGATCTGCGCGGCGGGCGACGGCCTGGCCCCCGCGGACAAGAAGCTGTACGCGCTCCGCGACGTGACCGGCACGGTCGAGGCGATCCCGCTGATCGCCTCCTCCATCATGTCCAAGAAGATCGCCGAGGGCACGGGCTCGCTGGTCCTGGACGTGAAGGTCGGCTCCGGCGCCTTCATGAAGACCATCGAGGACGCCCGCGAACTGGCCTCCACGATGGTGGGCCTGGGCACGGACCACGGCGTGAAGACGGTCGCGCTGCTGACCGACATGTCGACCCCGCTGGGCCTGACGGCCGGCAACGCCCTCGAAGTGCGGGAGTCCGTCGAGGTACTGGCGGGCGGCGGCCCCTCCGACGTCGTCGACCTCACCATCGCCCTCGCGCGCGAGATGCTCGACGCCGCGGGCGTGAAGGACGCCGACCCGGCGAAGGCACTCGCCGACGGCTCCGCGATGGACGTGTGGCGCCGCATGATCGCCGCGCAGGGCGGCGACCCGGACGCCACGCTCCCCACCGCGCGCGAGCAGCACGTGGTGACGGCCTCTTCGTCGGGTGTCCTGACCCGCCTCGACGCGTACGACATCGGCATCGCCGCCTGGCGCCTCGGCGCCGGACGCGCCCGCAAGGAGGACCCGGTGCAGGCCGGAGCGGGCGTCGAACTGCACGCCAAGCCGGGCGACACGGTGACGGCGGGCCAGCCCCTCCTCACCCTCCACACGGACACCCCGGAGCGCTTCGAGTACGCCCTCCAGTCGGTCGAGGGTTCGTACGACATCGCGGCCGCGGGCACGGACTTCAAGGCGAGCCCGATCGTGCTGGACCGGATCGCCTGAGCCGTACGGACGCGTCATGACGCAGGACTGCGGCATGACGCATGACGCGTGACTTATGACAGGGACCGGCGCTTTCACGGCGCCGGTCCCTCGCGTTTTCGCGACGCGTTCACCCCAGTACGGCCGCGATGACCACCAGCACGGGCACGGCCAGCATCGTCGACAGCAGGATCGACTCCCGGGCCAGGGTCTCGCCGACCCGGTAGCGCGAGGCGTACGTGAACAGGTTCTGCGCGGCGGGCAGGGCCGAGGTGACCACGACGTCGAGCAGGGGCGCACCCCGCAGCCCGAACACGCCGACGGCCAGCGCCCAGGCGGCCAGCGGCTGGCCCACCGACTTCAGCACGACGGAGAGCAGCACCGGGTACCGGTCGGAGCCGCGCCCCGGCAGGCTGCTGCCGCACAGCGAGATGCCGAACGCCAGCAGCACCGCGGGCACCGACATGCCCCCGATCAGCTTGAGCGGATCGAGGATCGGCCCGGGCACGGTCAGACCGGTCGCCGACACCGCGACCCCGCTGAGCGAGCCGACGGCGATGGGATTGCGCAGCGGCGTGATCAGCCGCTGCCACAGCGGACGCCTCTCGCCCTTCGTGGACAGGTCGAGGACGGTGAGGGCGATGGGCGTCACCATGATCTGCTGGAACAGCAGCACGGGCGCCACCAGCGAGGCGTCACCGAGCACATACACGGCGATCGGGATGCCCAGGTTGCCCGAGTTGACGTAACTGGAGCACAGCGCGCCGATCGTCGTCCGGCCCACGCCCCAGCCGCGTACGACACCCACCGCGACGAAGACCCCGGCCGCCGCGGCCGTACTCATCGCGGTGACCAGGAGCCGGCTGGAGAAGATCACCGACAGGTCGGCCTGTGCGAGCGTCGTGAACAGCAGCGCGGGCGACGCCACATGGAAGGCGAGCTTCGTCAGTACCTCCCGCCCGTTGTCCCCGAGATAGCCGCGCCGCCCGATGACGTAACCGACCCCGATGACGACGGCGATGACGGCGAAGCCGGTCAGTACGCCCTGCACGGCACCTCCTCGTCCTGGGCGGGGCAGAAGCCGTCAGGTATCGCGGGAGGTACTGATTCGTGGGGCATACACCCAACCCAACCGGGAGGGCAGGGCGCAGGTCAATGTGATCCTGTACGGGCTCCGGCCGCGCCCCCGATGAGTTCCGCGCCCCCGCCCGGTCTACTGACTGTGGACGCCACGACACCCGACGTACTCGTACTCGTACTGCCCGGACCCGTCACCCGTGACGAGGTACCGCGGCTCTGTGACGACGTGCGGGCGCGGCTGGAGTCGACCGGGGCCGGGTTCGTCGTCTGCGATGTCGCGGGGATCGGGCCGCCCGGTCTCGCCGCCGTCGACGTACTGGCGAGACTGGAGCTGGCGGCGCGGAGGGCCGGAGGCCGGATACGCCTGCGGAACCCGGACCCGGCCCTGCGCGCCCTACTGGACCTGGTCGGTCTCCGCTTCGAGCCGGAGGGGCAGGCCGAAGAGCGGGAACCAGCGGGCGGTGTCCAGGAAGAAGTGGAACCCGGCGATGCGCCCCTTTGAGATCTCCAGCACTTGGACGGACCACGGGACGTAGCCGCCCGCTTCCTCGTCCGGCTTGTACTGGGCGAAGCCCGGCAGACCGTTGACCTCGACCGGCACCAGGCGGGAGTCCGCGCAGGCGGCGCCCAGCGTCGTCATGAAGCCGGTGATGTCGTCCGTGCCGCGCAGCCACAGGTCGAACGGCGGCATCGTCATGATCGCGTCCTCGTGGAGCAGCGCGGTCAGTGCCGTCATGTCGTACCCCTCGAACGCGGCGACATAGCGCTCCAGGAGCTTCTGCTGCTCCTCGTCGAGCGGGTCGGAGGTGGCGGCCTCCGCGCCGTCGCTCTCCGCGAGGGTGGCGCGGGCCCGCTGCAGCGCACTGTTCACCGACGCGACCGAGGTGCCGAGCAGCTCGGCTACCTCGCTCGCCTTCCAGGCGAGGACTTCGCGCAGGATGAGCACGGCCCGTTGCTTGGGCGGCAGTTGCTGCAGGGCGGCCATGAAGGCGAGGCGCACCGACTCCTTCGCGACCGCCGCCTCGGCCGGGTCGGTGACCGTGGGCAGCACGCGGGCGTCGGGCATCGGCTCCAGCCAGGTGTTGTCCGGGCGGGGGGTGAGGGCGGCCTGGGCCAGCGGGGAGGGAGCGGTGAGGTCCATGGGGCGAGCCCTTTTGTTTCCCGCGCTCAACATGTCCAGGCACACGTTCGTCGCGATCCGGTACAGCCAGGACCGCATGGACGAGCGGCCCTCGAACTTGTCGTAGCTGCGCCAGGCGCGGACCATCGTGTCCTGCACCGCGTCCTCGGCCTCGAAGGACGAGCCGAGCATTCGGTAGCAGTACCCCGTCAGCTCGACCCGGTGCTTCTCCAGGCGCACATCCAGGTCTGTCGTCGTCGCCGTACCGTCGCTCATAGCCAACCCACCCCTGTGGCTCTTTCCGTCCTCACGCCAACACTCCGGAAGCTACCGCAGCCCACTGACAATGGCGCCCCGAGTAACAAAACCAGCAGGTCAGACGGTTGCCACCGACCAGTTCCCTCGCCCCCGCCGCCCCTACCCGTCCCATCCTTCCGGGGCTCCGCCCCAGACCCCGTGGGGGCTGGTCCAAAAGATTGCGCAGTTCCCCGCGCCCCTAAAAGGGGCGCGGGGAACTGCGCAATCTTTTGGGGGTCTGGGGGCGCAGCCCCCAGGAGCGGGATGGGACGGGTAGGGGCGGCGGGGGCGAAGAACGCCGTCAGTGGGCCAGGGCCGGGTTGCGGCGGGACTGGGCTCGGGCCGCGTGGGAGCCGAACACCGTGATGGACACGACGCCGAGGACCGCGAGCAGACCGAGCGTCACCGTGCCCGCCCAGCCCCCCGAGTGGAACGCCACCGCACCGAGCGTGCTGCCGGCACTGGACCCGACGTAGTACGCCGACTGATAGAGCGCCGACGCCTGCGCCCGCCCCTCCTGCGCGGTGTGACTCACCGAGGAAGAAGCGACCGCGTGCCCCGCGAAGAAGCCCGCGGTGATCAGGACCAGACCGAGCAGGACCAGGATCAGCGAGTCGGCCAGCGAGAGGAGCAGGCCCGAGGTCGTCGTGCCGCCCGCCAGGTAGAGGGAGCCGCGGCGGCCCATGCGGGCGACCAGCCGGCCCGCCGTCGACGCCGACACCGTACCGACGAGATAGACCAGGAAGACCGAGCCGATGATGCCCTGGGGGAGCGAGAACGGGGCCTCGGTCAGCCGGTAGCCGATGACCGTGTAGACCCCGCCGAACACCGTCATGAAGAGCGCACCGATCGCGTACAGCCGGCACAGCAGCGGATTCGCGAGGTGACCGCGGACCGTCCGGGCCAGCACCCGCGGCCGCAGCGAGCCCGGCGTGAAGTGCCGGGGCGCCGGGAGGAGAAGCCGGAAGGCCACCGCGCAAGCCACCGCGATCAGCCCGATCGTGCCGACGGCCACCCGCCAGCCCCACTCCTGCGCGACCCAGCCGGTAATGACCCGACCGCTCATCCCGCCGACGCTGTTGCCCGCGACGAAGAGACCGATCGCCGTGATCAGGGCCTTGGGGCGGACCTCCTCCGCCAGATACGCCGTCGCCGACGCCGGAAGCCCGGCCAGCGCCGCGCCCTGCACCGCCCGCAGCGCGACCAGCGCGCCGATCGACGGGGCGAAGGGGACCAGCAGACCGACCGTCACGGCGATCACCAGGGACGCCGTCATCAACGTACGCCGTCCGAAACGCTCCGACAGCGCGCTCATCGGGAGGACGAAGAGCGCCAGCGCACCCGTCGCGGCCGACACCGTCCAGCTCGCCTCGCTCGCGCTGACCCCGAAGTCCGAGGAAACGAGCGGCAGGAGGGCCTGCGTGGAGTAGAGAAGCGCGAAGGTCGCGACACCCGCGAAGAAGAGGGCGAAACTCATCCGGCGGTAGCCGGGCCCGCCCGGGGCCATACGGGAGTCGGCATCGCTGACGGCGACGGAGGCGGCGGCTGAAGCGGCGGCGGGAACGGACGGGACGGCGCCCACGGTGGTGGACGCCTCGGTACTGGCGGAAGGCATGTCCCGAACCTAAGGACCCCACCGCTCATCCGTCCAATGCATGGAATCGCCATAATCGTTCCCATGGTGCATCAGCAGAGGTCAGAAGCTCACCTGTCACCGTCCAGTGACACAGAAGACATTGTCGCGGTGCTCGCCCCGCGCCTCGCGTACTTCGCCGGCGTCGCCCGCACCGAGCACGTCACCCGGGCCGCGCAGGAGATGCAGGTCCCGCAGTCCACGCTGTCGCGGGCCATGGTCCGCCTCGAACAGGACCTGGGCGTCGACCTGTTCGCGCGCAGAGGGCGGACCGTCTCGCTCACGGCCGCGGGACGGACGTTCCTCTCCTCCGTCGAGCGTGCCCTCGCCGAGATCGAGCGTGCCGCCGACGAGGTACGCGCCGACGCCGACCCGGCCACCGGCAAGGTCGCGTTCGGCTTTCTGCACACCATGGGTTCGGAGACCGTCCCCGGCCTGATCCGCGCCTTCCGCGCCGATCACCCCCGGGTCCGCTTCAGCCTCGTCCAGAACTACGGCGAGGCGATGCTGGAGCGGCTCCGCTCGGGCGAGTTGGACCTGTGCCTCACCTCGCCCGTGCCGGACGCGCCCGACCTGGTGGGCCGCCGCCTCGACGAGCAGAAACTCCGCCTCGTCGTACCGGCCGACCACCGCCTCGCCGCCCGCAAACGCATCCGCCTGGCCGAAGCCGCCGACGAGACCTTCGTGACCCTGGAACCCGGCTACGGCATGCGCCGCATCACCGACGACCTGTGCCAGGAGGCAGGCTTCAAGCCCCGCATCGCTTTCGAGGGCGAAGAGGCCGAGACCCTGCGAGGCCTTGTGGCGGCGGGCCTGGGGGTTGCCCTCCTCCCGCCACCGGCCGTCGCCCGCCCAGGAGTTGTCGAGCTCACGGTCACCGCCCCACGAGCGGTACGTGAAATCGGCGTGGCCTGGCTGGACGGCCACCCGGACACCCCGCCAGTAGCCGCCTTCAAGAAGTTCCTGCTGTCCAGGAGGGGGCATCTGCTTCCGGACTGACGACGCCAGGAGCGCCCCTCAGGGGCGCGGGGCTGTGACATGTGCGGCTCCGCCGCGTGGGCGCGACAAGCCCCCGCCATCCCGCAGACGACACACGGCCTATCGACGCAAAGCCTTCCCGAACCCAGAAGCAAGCGGCATCCGCAGCCCCAACGGCGGCGGCGCAGCCAACGCATCCTCCAAAGGGCGCGACAAGTTGCGCCCGAACAACGTGCCCATCACGAAGTCCTCCGCCAGCGCATGCACTTCGCCCCGGTGCTGATATAGCCCGTGCCCGTCGGAGTGAACCTCGAACCGGCAGATGTCCCGGTTCGCTTTCTTCGCCCGCGCCGCGAGCCGGAAGGACAACTCCGGGTCGGTGCGCTCGTCGTTCGTGCCGTGCACGATCAGCACCCTTCGCCCCGCCAGTTGTTTCACCGGTTCGGGTGGCGCCGCCATGTCCTCCTCGGGCAGCCAAGGGGCCAGCGCCAGTACGGAGTTGACGGCCGTGTGACCGCCCGCGCGCAGCGCCGCCCGGCCGCCCATGTCCACTCCGGCCAGGCATACCGGAACGTCTCCATAGCGGCGTACGACCTCGTCGGCCGCCCAGGACGCGTCGCGCGCCAGATGCGCCTCGCTGCCGTTCCAGCCCCGGAACCGGTAGTGCACCACGTGGGTGACCAGGCCTTCCGCGCGTCCCGTGCGGGTGAGGCGGCGTCCCAACGCGCGTACGGAGGCGGTTGCCATCATCGGGGACGGTCTTCGGGCCGAGGTCTCCTCGCCGCCCGGGAGCAGCAGAACCACTCCGTTGACCGTCGTCGGCTCCGGGCCGAGCGCCCTCCCCAGCCGGGCCCTGCGAACCGGCGTCGCTTGCTGTGCCATGACAGAACAGTGTCAGAAGCGTCGGTGTACGCCACCCGTCCGCACGGTCACCGTTACATATCGACGGATCCGTCCAACAGGAGATCTACGCGCGTAGGGCGTACAGTGCGAAAATGACGAGCCAGATCCCCAACACCCCGAGCTGGGAACAGATCCGCCGGGCACCCAAGGTCCTGCTGCACGATCACCTCGACGGGGGCCTGCGCCCCGGGACGATCGTCGAACTCGCCCAGGAAACGGTCCCCCACAGCCTTAACGGCGTGGGCGGTGCCCCCAACTCCAGCCTCCCCGAGACCGATCCCGACAAGCTCGGCATCTGGTTCCGTGAGGCCGCGGACTCCGGTTCCCTGGAGCGGTACCTGGAGACCTTCGCCCACACCTGTGCCGTCATGCAGACCCGTGAAGCCCTCGTCCGGGTCGCCGCCGAGTGCGCCGAGGACCTCGCCGAGGACGGTGTCGTCTACGCCGAGGTCCGGTACGCCCCCGAGCAGCACCTGGAAGCCGGGCTCACCCTCGAAGAGGTCGTCGAGGCGGTCAACGAGGGCTTCAGGGAAGGGGAACGGCGGGCCAGGGAGAGCGGCCACCGGATCCGGATCGGTGCGCTGCTCACCGCCATGCGGCACGCGGCGCGCGCCCTGGAGATCGCGGAACTCGCCAACCGGTACCGGGACCTGGGCGTCGTCGGCTTCGACATCGCCGGTGCCGAGGCCGGCTTCCCGCCCACCCGGCACCTCGACGCGTTCGAGTACCTCAAGCGCGAGAACAACCACTTCACCATCCACGCCGGTGAGGCCTTCGGGCTGCCGTCCATCTGGCAGGCGCTCCAGTGGTGCGGCGCCGACCGGCTCGGCCACGGCGTGCGGATCATCGACGACATCCAGGTCCTCGAGGACGGCTCGGTGAAGCTCGGCCGGCTCGCCTCGTACGTGCGCGACAAGCGCATCCCGCTGGAGCTGTGCCCCAGCTCGAACCTCCAGACCGGCGCCGCCGACTCCTACGCCGCCCATCCCATCGGGCTGCTGCGTCGGCTGCATTTCCGGGCGACCGTGAATACGGATAATCGGCTCATGTCGGGGACCAGCATGAGTCGCGAATTCGAGCACCTTGTCGAGGCATTCGATTACACGCTCGACGACATGCAGTGGTTCTCGGTCAATGCTATGAAGTCAGCATTCATTCCTTTCGATGAACGACTGGCGATGATCAATGACGTCATCAAGCCTGGATATGCCGAGCTGAAGTCCGAATGGCTGTTCCAGCAGACCGCTTCCACCAGCGGGTCTGTGGGGGATCACGCCTGATCGGAGGGGTCGGGAAGCGGTCGGGTCTTCACTCATTCTCCATGACTCGGCCGCTTTTTGATGTTTGCGGAGGGTGGCTTTGCATGTTTACGGTTTTGGACCGCTCACCTCCCCGTCTCACGGATCCAAGGACGCATTCAAAATGAAGCAGTCTGCTGCCAAGACTCTCGGTGTCGCCGCTCTCGGTGCCGCCTTCGCCGCTGTTGGCGCGGGTGCCGCGAACGCCGCGCCGGCTGTACCGGACACCGCCACGGCGCTGGACACCGTCACCCACACGCTGCCGGCGGAGAACGTCGCCAAGGCGCTGCCGGGTGCCGGTGAGGCGCTCGCCCAGGGCCAGGGCGCGCTCGGCGCGGGTGTGGCCGCGGCCCAGCCGGTCGCCGCGAAGGTGCTCGCCGACGGGCCGACCGCGCCCGTGGCCGGGCTGCTCGGCGGGCTGCCGCTGAAGGGGCTGCCGACGCACGGTCTGCCGGTGAACGGGCTGCCGCTCGGCTGAGGCCGCCGTCTGTACGAACGCCGGTGGGGCGCACCCTGGTTGGGATGCGCCCCACCGGCGCGTTCAGCCGCGGGAGCCGTGCCTCACCAGGCCGTGCGGGCCTTGTCCTCGGACGGGAACAGGATCCACAGGGCTATGTACAGCAGGAACTGCGGGCCAGGGAGCAGGCAGGAGATCACGAAGATCACGCGCATCGTGGTCGCGGAGGTGCCGAAGCGCCGTGCCAGCGCTGCGCACACTCCGCCGATCATGCGGCCGTTGGTGGGGCGGGCAAGGGCGGTCATGGTGGCTCCTTCGCGAACCGTGGTTGAAGGCCGGTGAGTCCGGCTGAGTCGTCTTGATCGATGCCTTCATCGCGTTCGTCAGCGCGTTCGTCATCGCGGTCTTCGCCGATGTCGATGTCGTCTGCGGTGCCGTCTGCGATGTCGTCTTCGATGTCTTCAACGCTACGGGGACGAAGTGGGCCAAGCGTCGCTCTACGGTGCGATCCCGACCCTGGGAATCGTCGGGGTCCGACCCTGAGCCGCGTCCTCCCGGGGGAGGGCCGCGCGGCGTCGGGTCTCGGCCCGGCGGCGTAGCCCGGCCCTGAGGGCGGGCACGATCGCCAGGTGTGCCAGGGCCACGCCGACCGTGTTGAGCAGCAGTGAGTCGACGTCCACTACCTGGCCGGGGACGCCGGTCTGCAGGAGCTCGATGCCCAGTGAGAGCAGGGCGCCCGCGGCGACCGTGCGGAGGAGGGAGCCGAGGGGGGAGGCGGCGAGCTTGCCGCCCGCCATGGGGAGCAGGACGCCCAGCGGGGCGAGGAGGCCCAGGCCCTCTGCGATGCGGCGGGCCGCCTCCTGTGGGCCCAGCGCGAGGTCGGCTCTGATGCCGGCGAACGGCCGCAGGTTGGCGGCGCTCACCCAGGGGACGTCCAGGGGGCGCAGTGTGATCCAGGCGACGAGCGCGAGGTGTGCGACGAGGAGGACACCTCCTGCCACACGGACGCGGGTCACGGCACTGCCGCCGTCTGAGCCTTGACGCTGCACGCCCCCCAAGACGCGGGCTCCGGCACGATCGGTTCCGGCTGGGAGGTTTTCGCCCCCGCCGCCCCTACCCGTCCCATCCGTTCCTGGGGGCTGCGCCCCCAGACCCCCCTAAAAGATTGCGCAGTTCCCCGCGCCTTCAGGGGCGCGGGGAACTGCGCGACAAGCCCCCACCCACCCGCAGCCAAAGAACCCACCCCCGGGGTCTGGGGCGGAGCCCCAGGAACGGGATGGGACGGGTAGGGGCGGCGGGGGCGAAAAAGGCTACGAGCCGTTCACCGACGTGGACGGTGGGGACTT
Organism: Streptomyces sp. NBC_00775; assembly: GCF_036347135.1. Classification (NCBI taxonomy): domain Bacteria; kingdom Bacillati; phylum Actinomycetota; class Actinomycetes; order Kitasatosporales; family Streptomycetaceae; genus Streptomyces; species Streptomyces sp. NBC_00775. The sequence goes on along the minus strand of NZ_CP108938.1, from coordinate 3,996,124 downwards.
CGTGGCGGGGGCGGAGCGGACCTCGGGGGTGCACTCGTAGCTGCGGAGGGGGGACGGGGCGGGGCCGCCGAGGATGACGGAGCCGTCGTCGCGGGCCGCGGCGGAGTCGGAGAAGGTGCAGATGATCTGGGCCAGGGCGGCGGACGTGAGGTTCTCCGGCGGAGTGCTCAGCCGGAGGGTGTCCTCGGGGTCCTTGTCGCTGGGCCCGCTGACCGTCATGCCGCCGCGCACGTTCGTCGTGTACCCACCCTGCCGCTCCGTAGCGGAGGGCGTCTCGGCGAGCTCGTCGAGAAGCCCCTGAGCCACCAGAACCCGCCGCGCCGCCTCCGCCGTACCGTCCGGAATGCGCACCGAGCGGTCGACGGTCACGAGCTGCCCGGAACACAGCAGGAACACCTGGACGGGAACGCCCCGGGAGGACTGGGTGGAGATGTCAGGGCCGGAGAGGGCACAGGGGACGAGGGAGGGCGCCGGGCCGAAGTCCGTCGGTACCTGGGTGGAACGGATGCCGCAGCCCGCGAGCAGTACGGCGAGCAGCGGGACGGCCAGCGGGACGGCCAGCCAGGGCCGTACACCCCGCGGACGGAGAGGTCGTGCGATGGTCATCCGGCGGTGCCCCCCGTGCAGTTCCCGTTCCCGTTTCCGTTCTCGTCGCGCCCGTCGTCGGCGATCAGTTCCGACGCGTCCTGAGGCAGCCGCAGCGTGAAGACCGCGCCCCCCTTCGGCGTGTTCGCCGCCGTGATCTCGCCGCCGTGGATGTGCGCGTTCTCCAGGGCGATGGACAGGCCCAGGCCGCTGCCCTCGGAGCGGGGGCGGGACGCGCTCGCCTTGTAGAAGCGGTCGAAGACGTGCGGGAGGACGTCCTCGGGGATGCCGGGACCGTGGTCCTGGACCTCGATGACCAGGGCGTCGGCCTCCTTGCGCACCGAGACCCGTACCGGTGAACCGCCGTGCTTGAGCGCGTTGCCGATCAGGTTCGCGAGGATCACGTCGAGGCGGCGCGGGTCGAGGCGCACCATGACGCCGCGCTCGGCGTCCAGGTCCACCGCGTCCAGCCAGGCGCGTGCGTCGATGCACGCGGTGATCTGGTCGGCGATGTCCACGTCGTCGAGCACGAGACGGGCGGTGCCCGCGTCGAAGCGGGTGACCTCCATCAGGTTCTCGACCAGGTCGTTGAGGCGGCGGGTCTCGCTGACGACCAGGCGTACGGCCGGTTCGATCATCGGGTCGACGCTGCCGGTCTCCGCGTCCAGTTCCTCTTCCAGGATCTCCGTCACGGCGGTGATCGCGGTCAGTGGCGTACGGAGTTCGTGCGACATGTCGGCGACGAAGCGACGGGACGCCTCGTCCCTCGCGCTCATGTCGTCCACGCGTTTTTCGAGAGCTTCCGCCGTGTGGTTGAACGTACGGGAGAGGTCGGCGAGTTCGTCCGTACCCGACACGCGCAGCCGGGTGTCCAGCTTGCCCTCGCCGAGGCGGCGGGCCGCGATGCCCAGGCGGTGGACCGGCTTGAGGACCGTGGTCGCGGCGGCCTGCGCGAGCAGCGCCGAGCCGATCAGGGCGAGGCCGGTCGCGATACCGAGTGACCAGGCCAGGGAGTTGAGGTCTTTGGCCTCCGGCTCCAGGGACTTGAGCATGTAACCGGTCGTCGTGCCGCCGATCACCTTCGCGCCGCCCACCAGGTACGGCTTGTCGTGGTCGGTGATCCGCTGCCAGTACAGGTGGTACGCCGACTTGTTGTTCGAGGAGAGCGGCTGCTTTCTGTTCACCGCCTTCTGGAGGGACTTGGGTACGTCCTCCAGCGTGAAGGTGTCCAGCGCGGAGTTGCCGACGACGGTCTTGCCGTTGGTGTCCTGGGCGACCAGGAGCACGCTGAAGCGCTGGCTGCTGTTGGCCATCTGACCGGCCGTGCGCTGGAGTTCGTCCTGTGCGGGATTCTCCGGCAGCATGCTCGCGTGGTTGCGCATCTCCTGCTGGAAGTCGCGCAGCACCGCGTCCTGCGTACGCGTCAGCACGGCCTCGCGGTTGAGCCAGTACGCGATGCCCGACGCCGAGACGGCGGCCGTGAGGGCGACGAGTCCGAACACCACGACCAGCCGCAGTCGCAGGCTGGTGAAGCGCAGACCGGACAGGATCGCCTTGCGCGCCGCGGCCCAGCCGCGGAGCTTGTCCTGCGGTTTGGTCACTGAGGATTGTCCAGCCGGTAGCCGACGCCGCGCACCGTGCGGATCAGGGTGGGTGAGGACGGCACGTCCTCGACCTTCGCGCGCAGGCGCTGCACACACGCGTCCACCAGACGCGAGTCGCCGAGGTAGTCGTGCTCCCACACCAGACGCAGCAACTGCTGGCGGGACAGCGCCTGTCCGGGCCGGCGGCTCAGCTCCAGGAGCAACCGCAGCTCGGTGGGCGTCAGTTGCAGATCCTCGCCGTTCTTGGTGACCGTCATCGCGGCACGGTCGATGACCAGCGAACCGAACGTCGCCGAGTCGTTCGCCTCGCGCTCACCACGCCGCAGCACGGCACGGATCCGGGCGTCGAGCACCCGGCCCTGCACGGGCTTGACGACATAGTCGTCGGCGCCGGACTCAAGCCCGACCACGACGTCGATGTCGTCGCTGCGCGCGGTCAGCAGAATGATCGGCAGCTGGTCGGTGCGCCGGATGCGCCGGCACACCTCGAATCCGTCGATGCCGGGCAGCATCACGTCGAGGACGATCAGATCGGGCCGCTGCTCGCGCAACAGCTTCAGACCGTCCTCACCGGTGGCAGCGGTGGCCACGCGGTGTCCCTGGCGCGTCAGTGAGAGCTCCAGGGCCGTCCGGATGGCGTCGTCGTCCTCGATCAGCAACAGGGAAGGCACGGACGTCATTCTGGCCCATGTCATGGCCGGGTATCGACCGTTGGAGCGCTCCCACCCATCTCCCGCACAGAAGGAAGGCCTCTCCCGCGGGGAAGTGGGCCCCCGAGTGGTCATCTGCGTAGTCGTACCGCTCTTCTCTGTGATCGCGCTGTGGCGCGCCTGCGGATGGGCGCTGTGACAGGTCTGTGACAGTCGGCGGACACGGCCATGAAGTGGCCCGGGCAAGCTTTTCGACACAAGCAAGGAAGCACCGCGGAACAAACAGAACAACAAGCGGAACAAGCGGTACGAACCGAAGAACCGGGACTCCACGACGGGGGGCGCGAGATGAACACGCTGCACAGCACCAGCACTAGCGCAGTTGCAGTTGTCACGCGGCTCCACGACGTCACCCGGGGCACGGAGAAGTCCGGTGCCGTGAGCGGGCGGGGGTGCGCTCGCGGCGCCGGGCGTCAGCACACCGCGTACATGACGGTGGTTGACGCACGCACGGGGGAGAACGGTACGGGGGACCGGGCTCACGGGGGAGCCGCGTACGGGGAGGTCACGGGGGAGCGTCGCTCGGTGTCGGAGGCGGAGTTCACCGCCTACGTCCAGGAGCGCCGCGCCTCCCTGTACGCAACCGCCTACCACCTGACCGGTGACCGCTTCGAGGCCGAGGACCTGCTGCAGAGCGCGCTGTTCTCGACGTACAAGGCCTGGGACCGGATCAGCGACAAGGCCGCGGTCGGGGGCTACCTCCGCCGCACCATGACCAATCTGCACATCAGCGCGTGGCGCCGCCGCAAGCTGAACGAGTACCCGACCGAGGAACTGCCGGAGACCGCCGGTGACACGGACGCGATGCGCGGCACCGAGCTGCGCGCCGTGCTGTGGCAGGCGCTGGCCCGGCTGCCCGAACTCCAGCGCACGATGCTGGTCCTCCGTTACTACGAGGGCCGCACCGACCCGGAGATCGCGGAGATCCTCGACATCAGTGTCGGCACGGTGAAGTCGAGCATCTGGCGGTCGTTGCGCCGGATGCGCGAGGACGAGGTCCTCAGCTTCGGCCGTGACGAGGAGGAGTCCTTCGGGGAGCTTGTCGCCTGAAGGTCTGGGGGAACGGGGAAACAAGGGGAATGCAGTACAGGCAGTACCGGCAGTACAGCTAGTACGGGGGAGCAGTACCGGGGGGAACCAACGGGGTCACGGGGGACTTCGGGGGAGCACGGGGGAAACGAGCGAGGTCCAGGCGGACGGGGGGTCTGCCTGGACCTTTCTCGTTGTTCGCTTACCCGGTTACGCCGCCGTGGTGCGCGGAGCCGCGCGGCGTCCGGCGGCCGCCGCGGTCAGGCGGCCCAGGGCCTCGTCCTTGTCGCAGGGGTGGGCGCCCAGGGCGGCCTGACGGGCCACGATGGAGCGCTCGGCGCGCATCAGTCGCCAGCCGCGCCGCAGCAGGAAGGGCACCGACTTGCGGCCCTCCTTCAGATCCCGCAGGAAGCGGCGGCGGAAGGTGGTGACCGGGCCGCGTGACAGGCACAGCGCGTCGGCCAGCACCCCCAACTCGCGGCAGCGCTCGACGATCTCGGCGGCGAAGATGCCCTCCGCGATGAACAGCGGGGTCCGCTCGATGCGCAGCGACTCCGTGCCGGTACGGGCGCTCAGCGAGATGTCGTACACGGGGATGGTCGTTCGCCCCGTACGGCACAGCTCCTCGATCGCGGCGACCGCCGTGTCGGCGTCCCAGGACAGCGGGTGGTCCCAGTCGATGTCCGCGCTGCCCTCCACCTGCGGCAGTGTCGGGTCCGTGCCCTCCTTGTAGAAGTCGTCGAGGCGGAGCACGGGCAGCCCGGAATCGGCCGCGAGAAGGGACTTTCCAGAGCCGGAGGGGCCGCAGAGCAGCACCACGCGGGTGGGTATCGGGGGATGGGAACCCAATTCTCTGTACCTTCTGTGAATCGACCTGGTTTCGCCACGCATCGGACGCGTCCAGGACATTATCCCCTCCCCTGGGACTGGCGCTGATATGTCTGTTGACCCGCACAGGCGAATCCGCCGCCCGAACGGCCCTGAAGTCGGGCCGCTTCAACTACTCTGCGTGTCACTCCAGTTGCTCTCGGCTCCCCGAAGGCCACGAAGACCCCTGAAGACCCCGAAGACCCGAAGACCCCGAAGAGGAAAACCTGATGGCGCGACACGCAGCCCAGCTGACCACCATGGCCCGCACGACCGCGCGTATCGCCGCCGCGGTCGGTGTGGTCGCTGCCGGTGCGGCCGCGGCCGCACCGGCCGTCGCGGACACGGACCCCGTCGTGGACGTCATGCGCACCCGGCCCACCTCGCTGGGCAACATCGACCCGCAGGCGGGGCTCCAGGCCCTCACCGGCACGGTGGGTTATGTCACCGGGCCTATCGAGGCCCTCAAACCCAATCCGCTGGCGGGCACCGGGGTCGACCCGCTCGACAACGGCGTCGGCACCCAGCTCGCCGACTTCAAGCCGCTCACCTCGCAGGCGCTGACGGGTCCGCTGGCGCAGGCGCCGTCGGTGGGCAGCATCCCGGTGCTGGGGCAGGCGGCGGGGCTGCTGCACTGAACCGGGCGGTGACATGAGAGAGCCGCGCTCCCCCTGGACGGAGGGGAAGCGCGGCTCTCCCGTGAACGGGGCCCCGGGGACACTGATCGGGGCCCCGAAACCTCAGTAGGACGACCCGGAAGCGCCCAGGGAACCTGTCGGGTGCCAGACCGTCTTCGTCTCGAGGAAGGCCGTGAGGCGCTCGATGCCGGGGGTTTCCGAATAATCCACAGGCTGTGGACGGAGAACGCGCTTCAGGTTGTCGGCCGCCGCGATCTCCAGCTCCTTCGCCAGTACGTCGTCGGCGCCGGCGAGATCGATCGCGTTGACGTCCTGGTGTGCGGCGAGGGGTGCCGCGATCTCGGCGGTCTTGCCCGAGAGGACGTTGACGACTCCACCGGGCAGGTCGGAGGTCGCCAGCACCTCACCGAGGGAGAGCGCCGGGAGCGGGGACTTCTCGCTCGCGATCACGATCACCGTGTTGCCTGTGGCGATCACGGGGGCGATCACCGAGACCAGACCCAGGAACGACGACTCCTGGGGGGCGAGGACGGTGACGACGCCCGTCGGCTCCGGGGAGGACAGGTTGAAGAACGGGCCCGCGACCGGGTTGCCGCCACCGACCACCTGGGCGATCTTGTCGGTCCAGCCCGCGTACCAGACCCAGCGGTCGATCGCGGCGTCGACGACGGCCGCCGCCTTCGACTTCGACAGGCCCTCCGCGTCCGCGACCTCCCGTACGAACTGGTCCTTGCGGCCCTCCAGCATCTCGGCGACGCGGTAGAGGATCTGGCCGCGGTTGTACGCCGTCGCGCCGGACCAGCCGCCGAACGCCTTGCGGGCGGCGACGACCGCGTCACGGGCGTCCTTGCGGGAGGAGAGGGGCGCGTTCGCCAGCCACTTGCCCTTGGAGTCCGTCACCTCGTACACCCGGCCGCTCTCGCTGCGGGGGAACTTGCCCCCGACGTACAGCTTGTAGGTCTTGAAGACGCTCAGACGATTCTGCTCAGACATCGAGGTACGCCTCCAGGCCGTGGCGACCGCCCTCGCGGCCGAAGCCCGACTCCTTGTAACCGCCGAACGGCGAGGTCGGGTCGAACTTGTTGAACGTGTTGGACCAGATGACGCCCGCGCGGAGCTTGCTCGCGACGGCCAGGATCCGGGAGCCCTTCTCGGTCCAGATGCCCGCCGAGAGGCCGTACTGGCTGTTGTTGGCCTTGGCGACCGCCTCGTCCGGCGTACGGAAGCTGAGGACGGACAGCACCGGGCCGAAGATCTCGTCGCGGGCGATGGTGTGTGCCTGGGTGACGTTCGTGAAGAGCGTCGGGGCGAACCAGTAGCCGGAGGAGGGGAGTTCGCAGGCCGGGGACCAGCGCTCGGCGCCCTCGGCCTCGCCCGCCTCGACGAGCGAGGTGATACGGGACAGCTGCTCGGCGGAGTTGATCGCGCCGATGTCCGTGTTCTTGTCGAGCGGGTCGCCGAGGCGGAGGGTCGAGAGCCGCCGCTTGAGCGAGTCCAGCAACTCGTCCTGGATCGACTCCTGCACGAGGAGGCGGCTGCCCGCGCAGCAGACCTGGCCCTGGTTGAAGAAGATGCCGGTGACGATCCCCTCCACCGCCTGGTCGATCGGGGCGTCGTCGAAGACGATGTTCGCGCCCTTGCCGCCGAGTTCGAGGGTGACCTTCTTGTTGGTGCCGGCCACCTGGCGGGCGATCGCCTTGCCGACGGCCGTGGAGCCGGTGAAGGCGACCTTGTTGACGTCGGGGTGCTCGACGAGCGCGGCGCCCGTGTCGCCGTATCCCGGAAGGATGTTGACGACGCCCTTGGGGAGGCCGGCCTGGCGGCAGATGTCCGCGAAGAACAGGGCGGAGAGGGGGGTCGTCTCGGCGGGCTTGAGGACGACCGTGTTGCCGGTGGCCAGGGCCGGGGCGATCTTCCACGCCAGCATCAGCAGGGGGAAGTTCCAGGGGATGACCTGGCCCGCGACGCCGAGGGGCCGCGGGTCGGCACCGAAGCCGGCGTGGCCGAGCTTGTCGGCCCAGCCCGCGTAGTAGAAGAAGTGCGCGGCTACGAGGGGGAGGTCGGCGTCCCTCGTCTCCTTGATGGGCTTGCCGTTGTCCAGGGTCTCCAGGACGGCGAGCTCGCGGGAGCGCTCCTGGATGATCCGGGCGATGCGGAACAGGTACTTGGCGCGCTCGGAGCCGGGCAGCGCCGACCACTTCTCGAAGGCCTTGCGGGCGGCCTTGACGGCGCGGTCGACGTCCTCGGCGCCCGCCTGGGCGACCTCGGAGAGGACCTCTTCGGTGGAGGGGGAGACGGTCTTGAAGACCTTGCCGTCGGCGGCCTCGGTGAACTCGCCGTCGATGAAGAGCCCGTAGGAGGGGGCGATGTCGACGACGGAGCGGGACTCGGGCGCCGGTGCGTACTCAAATGCGGAAGCCATGATGGATCAGTCCACCGTCACGTAGTCGGGGCCGGAGTAGCGGCCGGTGGCCAGCTTCTGACGCTGCATCAGCAGGTCGTTGAGGAGCGAGGACGCGCCGAAGCGGAACCAGTGGTTGTCCAGCCAGTCCTCGCCCGCCGTCTCGTTCACCACGACCAGGAACTTGATGGCGTCCTTGGTGGTGCGGATGCCGCCGGCCGGCTTCACGCCGACCTGGATGCCGGTCTGGGCGCGGAAGTCGCGGACCGCCTCCAGCATGAGGAGCGTGTTGGCCGGGGTCGCGTTGACGGCGACCTTTCCGGTCGAGGTCTTGATGAAGTCCGCACCGGCCAGCATGCCGAGCCAGGAGGCGCGCCGGATGTTGTCGTACGTGGACAGCTCGCCGGTCTCGAAGATGACCTTGAGGCGTGCCGCCCCGGAGGCCTGCTTCACGGCGACGATCTCGTCGTACACCTTCATGTAGTTGCCCGCGAGGAACGCCCCGCGGTCGATGACCATGTCGATCTCGTCGGCGCCCGCGGCGACGGCGTCGCGCACGTCGGCCAGCTTCACGTCCAGCGCGGCGCGGCCGGCCGGGAACGCGGTGGCGACGGAGGCGACCTTCACGCCGGAGCCGGCGACGGCCGCCTTGGCGGTGGCGACCATGTCGGGATAGACGCAGACCGCGGCCGTGGAGGGCGTCGTGCGGTCGGTCGGGTCCGGGTGGACCGCCTTGACGCCGAGCGCCCGGACCTTGCCCGGGGTGTCCGCGCCTTCCAGCGTCGTCAGGTCGACCATCGAGATGGCGAGGTCGATGGCGTACGCCTTCGCGGTGGTCTTGATGGAACGGGTACCGAGCGAGGCGGCGCGCGCCTCCAGGCCGACCGCGTCTACGCCGGGGAGCCCGTGGAGGAAGCGGCGCAGCGTGCTGTCGGACGCGGTCACGTCCGTGAGTGCGTGTGCAGCGGGTGCAGTGGTGGGCATGGTCACCAGCCGAGCATATCTACGCGCGTAGCGGCTGTACACCCCCGGGGTCCTTCTGGGGCTCTGCCCCTTCGACCCCGTGGGTTGTTCGTCGGCTGCGGGCCGGTGGGGGTTGCTCGCGCAGTTCCCCGCGCCCCTTCGGCGGGGCTTCGCCCCGATCCCCCGCCCGCCCCGGTTTCTTTGGCTGCGGGCCGGTGGGGGCCGTTCGCGCAGTTCCCCGCGCCCCTTTTAGGGGCGCGGGGAACTGCGCAATCTTTTAGGGGGGTCTGGGGGCGCAGCCCCCAGGTACGGGATGGGACGGGTAGGGGCGGCGGGGGCGAAAAACGCCTCGGCACCCCCACCACGCGCAAGCCCGCCGCAGGCGTCCGGCAGAATCGGGGCCATGACCACCCCGGATCACCAGCCACCCGTACCGGACGCCTCGCGACCCGAGTCGAAGGACCGGATCTACCGGTCGCCCGCCGGTATCGCGGGCGGCGCACTGCTGCTCGTCCTCGCCGGCTGGCTCGGCATCGACGCGCTGGCCTCGGGGCACGGCCGCACCCCCTGGCTGGCACTCGCCGCGCTGATCCTCGTCGTCCCGCTGGTGTCCGCCTTCACCCTGCGCCCCGCGGTCTACGCGAACGAGGACCGGCTGCGTATCCGCAACCCGTTCCGCGTCATCGTGCTGCCCTGGGGCCAGGTCGCCTCCCTGCGCTCGAGCTACTCCAACGAGGTCGTCGACACCTCCGGCACGAAGTACCAGCTGTGGGCGGTCCCCGTCTCGCTGCGCGCCCGCAAGAAGGTGGCCAAGCAGCAGGCGCGGGGCGCCACGTCGGGCCCGGGCGGTGGCCGCGCGTCCTCGTTCGGCCGTTCGACCCCCGGCTCCGCCGCGTCGACCCGCGCCCAGACCGACCAGATCATGGACGACCTGCGTGACCTGGCCGAGGCCAGGGCCTCCGAGGAGAGCGCGCAGGGCGAGGTCAGTGTGCGATGGGCGTACGAGGTGATGGCGCCCGCGGCCGCGGGGGCGATCCTGCTGGCCATCCTGCTCGCGGTGGGCTGACCGGGCCCCCTCGTACGATTCACAGGCTTCTCGGCTAATTAACGGGGGCACCACCACACCTCCGGCCCGCCTGTCTGGGAAGCGACGCATCGATGAGTACGAGTCTTGAGGGGCCGCTGCGGCTGCCCGCCTCCGCCGTTCCCGACGGCTGCCGTTCCTGGGACGGCGAGTCGGCCTGGCGGTGGACGCGGGCGCTGCCGCCACGCTGGGTGCCGCTACGCGTCCTGTCGGTTCACCTCCTGAGCGTGCCCCTCCTCGCCTCGGCCTCGGCCTTCCTCTGGCTGTTCGGCGCGGACATGTCCCCGTACCTCGCCGCGCTGCTCGCACTCCACGTGGTGTGGATGATGCAGCTGCCGGAGATCGTTCTTGTCTCGGCGCCTGCCCTGATCGTCGCCCTGGCGGTCGAGCGGCCCGGGCTCCCGTGGGCGATTCCGCCGGCCGTGGCGCTGGCCCTGTCCTGGGCGTCCGCCCTTGTACGGCTGCGGGCCAGGACGCGGCAGCGCCACGCGGCCCTGAACGCGGCCGACGGTGTGACCGCCCCGCTGCCGGGCGCGGCCAAGCCGCTGGAGCGCGGGATCTTCCTGCTGTGGGCCGGGCTCCTGCTGGCCGTGCTCGGCGCCGTCGTGCTCGCGCTCTCGGGTCTGCCGGACGCCGCCCAGGACCGGCAGGGCGTGCGGATGGGGGGCTGCTTCGTCCTCGGTCTGGGGCTGACCGTCGTCCTCTCCGGCCTGCTGGGCCGCCGTAGGGCCAGGCTCCTCCGCCGTACGCCCGTGCCCGTACTGCGCGTGCGGATCCGCGACAACGAGGACGTCTGCACGGAGGTGTACGCCGCCGACGACTGGAAGGCACGGCGACCGCTCTTCGTCGTCCCGCTGCGCGAGTCCACCGACGCTCACGATCATGACGACGACATGGACGACGAGGAGCTGGAGAGACTCCTCGACGAGCTCGAAGACGACCCGGCCCCCGGGCCCCTCCGCGAAGCCCTCCTCTACGGAGTCCCTTACGACGGCGCCGAGGTGGTCGTCGTCAGCGCTGCCGAGGAACCGGGCGAGCCCCCGGTCGTCGAGTGGTCGACCGGAGTCGTGCGGCCATTCTCGGAGGCGGCCGTGCGCCGTCGTACCGCCAAGGAGAAGGCCCTCGCGGCACGCGATGCCGCGTACGAGGAGCGGAGTGCGGCGGCGAGCGCGGCGGTGCGGGAGAGTGCCGAGCCGGTACGGCGCTGGCGCGCGGGCTGGCCGGACTGGCTGTCCGCCGCCGCCATCGTCGTGTGGGGCGCGCACTTCTTCTGGGGCGAGACCGGACTGTGGCGGTACGCGATCGGCATCGCGCTCGGCGCCTTCGGCGTCTGGATGCTGCCCGCATGGGTCGCCTGGCGCATCACCGCGGACGGCGCGGGGCTGTGGTTCAACGGGCTGCGCCGCACGCACCACATCGCCTGGGACCACATACGGATCGTCCAGTGCAAGCGCAACCACCTGAAGATCGACAGCCACCGCGCCACCTTCCCGGAGTGGTCGGCCTTCGGCCCGCGCTGGCCCTGGCTGGAGCGGAAGCTGGGCCTGATCCACCCGTACGAGAAGGCGGCCGCCCAGATCACCGCCATGTGGCAGGACCCGGCGCTGCGGCCGGCCGGCGACAGCGGCGAGCGGGAGCTGGGCCGGCCGTTGTGGCCGGTGGCCGTGGTGGCCGGCCTCGGCTGGGTGGCGCTGCTCGTCCTGCTCCCGTAGCCGGGCGGCCGTGGACTGCCCCCGTCGTCAGGGCGCGCTGGGCCACACCAGAAGCATGTACGCGCTGCAGTACGCCGAGCCCAGTACCGCGGCCGTGAGGGCGAGTGTCCGCAAGCGGCGGGAGGCGCGGGCGAGGTGCAGGGCCGGCGGGAGCAGCAGCGGGAAGCCGGGGAGGAGGAAGCGGGCGCGGGGGAAGTACACGCCGCCGCTGCCCAGGACGATCAGGAGCAGGACCCCGGTGAAGACGAGCAGGGGGAGCGGCTGGCGGTCCCACGCGGAGAGGACGTACAGCGCCACCGACGCGAGCAGCGTCACGGTCACCATCACCAGGAACAGCTCGGGCGTCGAGTCGTCCGCCAGGACCTCCCGCAGCCGGCGCACGGTCTCCACGCCGCCGTCCCACTCGTTGTGCCACAGCCGCTGTACGGCGAAGTAGCCGTCCCAGCGGCCCAGCCGCAGGCCCACCCAGCCGACGTAGGCGAGCCAGCCCGCCGGGGCGAGGGCGGCGGCCACGGCGGCGCGTGCCGAGAAGCCGCGGCGCAGGGAGAGCAGGGCCGTCACGGTGACCGCGGCGGCCAGCGCGATGCCCGTCGGGCGGGTCAGCCCCGACACCGCGGCCAGGGAACCCGCCCACAGCCAGCGGCCGGTGAGCACCGCGTACAGCGCCCACGCGGCGAACGCCGTGAACAGGGACTCCGTGTAGCCCATCCACTCGACCAGGCCCACCGGGAGCGCCGCCCACAGGACGGTCAGTAGCACGCCCACACGGCGGCCGTGCAGATGGCTGCCCACCGAGTGGATGCCCCACGCGGCGAGGAACGAGCTCGCGACCGCGATCACCAGGCCCGTCGTCGCCCGGGTGCCTGGCGTCAGCACCGCGACCGCCTTGACCAGGAAGGGATAGAGCGGGAAGAAGGCGAGGTTGTTCGCGTCGTAGGCGCTGCCCAGGTGGTGCGTGTAGCCGTGTTCGGCGATGCCCAGGTACCAGCCCGCGTCCCACTCCGTCGCCAGGATCGGCCAGAGGCCGTGGTGCTGCCGGTGGGCCCACAGGGCGAGCAGGAGCAGACCGGTGACGCGTACGGCCGCGTAGGCCAGGAGCGCGGGGGCCGCGCGGCGCAGATGGGCCAGGAGTCTGGCGGCGCGGGTGGCGTCCCGCGGCGGGCGCCGGATGTTCGGGACGAGTCCGCTCGGGGCGTTCCGATGCGGGGCGGATGTCGGCCGGGAAGCGGTCGAGGGCACGCGGCAGCTCCTGGGACTCGGTGTGCGCTACCGGTAACCGTTCCTCGGTCACGCGGTCGCGCACGGGAGCGCTGCGTCAACTGCCGTGCGGAAATCACCCGTAAGGGCGGCGGAAAGGGCTTCGCCCCGGGTGGGCCCGTCACCGTCCGCGCGACGGTGACGGGCCCACCCGGGCGGTGTCAGCGGTGTCAGATACCGGCCGCGGCCGACAGGTCCCGCTTGATTGCCGTCAGCAGCTCGGTGGCCTTCGCGTGGGCCGCCGGGAGGTCGTCGTGGGTGCCCACGGGCACCACGACCTCCAGGTAGCACTTCAGCTTCGGCTCCGTGCCGCTCGGGCGGACGATGACGCGGGCGCCGTCCAGCGTGTAGCGCAGACCGTCCGTCGGCGGGAGCTTGTCCGTGCCCTTGGTCAGGTCCTCGGACTTCGTGATCGCCAGACCCGCGAGCTCGGTGGGCGGCTGTTCGCGCAGCCGCCGCATGGCGTTCGCGATGACCGACAGGTCCTCGACGCGGACCGAGAGCTGGTCGGTGGCGTGCAGGCCGTACTCGACGGCGATGTCGTCGAGGAGGTCCAGGAGCGTGCGCCCCCCCGCGGCGGAGCCGCTATTGGACTCAGCCTTGAGTTCGGAGGCGAGCTCGGTGATGAGGAGGGCGGCGGTGATGCCGTCCTTGTCGCGTACGCCGTCCGGGTCGACGCAGTAGCCCAGCGCCTCCTCGTACCCGTACCGCAGACCCTCCACGCGGGCGATCCACTTGAAGCCGGTGAGGGTCTCCTCGTACGGCAGCCCCGCCTTCCCGGCGATCCGGCCGAGCAGGGAGGAGGACACGATCGACTCGGCGAACGTGCCGCGCGCGCCCCGCCGGACCAGGTGCTCGGCGAGCAGCGCGCCGACCTCGTCGCCGCGCAGCATCCGCCAGTCGGCGCCGGCCTTCACGGCCACGGCGCAGCGGTCGGCGTCCGGGTCGTTGGCGATGATCAGGTCCGGGCCGGTCTCGCGGGCCTTCGCGAAGGCGAGGTCCATCGCGCCGGGCTCTTCCGGGTTGGGGAAGGCGACGGTGGGGAAGTCCGGGTCGGGTTCGGCCTGTTCGGCGACGAGGACGGGGGCGGGGAACCCGGCCCGGGCGAAGGCCGCGAGCAGCACGTCCTTGCCGACGCCGTGCATCGCCGTGTAGACGGTGCGGGCGGTGCGGGCGGAGCCCCGCGCCAGTACGGCGTCCGTACGGGCCAGGTAGGCCTCCAGTACGCCCTCGTCGAGGGTTTCCCAGCCGGAGTCCGGGCGGGGTACGTCGGCGAGTGCGCGCACCGCGTCGATCTCCGCCGCGATCTCGGCGTCCGCCGGGGGCACGATCTGCGAACCGTCGCCGAGGTAGACCTTGTAGCCGTTGTCGCGGGGCGGGTTGTGGCTGGCGGTTACCTCCACGCCGGCCGCCGCGCCGAGGTGCCTTATGGCGTAGGCGAGGACGGGGGTGGGGAGCGGGCGGGGGAGTACGGCCGCCCTGAGGCCGGCGCCGGTCATCACGGCCGCGGTGTCGCGGGCGAAGTCCGCGGACTTGTGGCGGGCGTCGTAGCCGATGACGACGAGGCCGTTCGTCTCGCCCTTGCTCTTCAGGTACGCGGCGAGGCCGGCGGCGGCGCGGATGACGACGGAGCGGTTCATGCGCATGGGGCCCGCGCCGAGTTCGCCTCTCAGGCCGGCGGTGCCGAACTGGAGGGTGCCGCTGAAGCGGGCGGCGAGCTCGGGCAGGGCCTCGGCGTCGATGAGCTTGGCGAGTTCGTCACGGGTTTCCGCGTCGGGGTCCTCGGCCAGCCACGCCTTGGCCCGTGCGATGAGTTCGTCCTGCACCTCGGGTGCACCTCTCTCTTCGTTCGTACGTTGCTGTGTACCCGGTTTTTCCTCGCCCCCGCCGCCCCTACCCGTCCCATCCCCCAGGGGCTCTGCCCCTTCGACCCCGGGGGTTGTGTTTCGTCTGCGGGCCGGTGGGGGCCGTTCGCGCAGTTCCCCGCGCCCCTAAAAGGGGCGCGGGGAACTGCGCAGCCCTCAGGGATGGGCGGGGCGAGGAAAGTCCTACAGGCGGTCCAGGACCTTGGTCAGGAGTTCGCCCATGCGGGCGGCGGAGTCGCGGCCGGCCTGGAGGACCTCCTCGTGGTTGAGGGGCTCGCCCGTCATGCCGGCGGCGAGGTTGGTGACGAGGGAGATGCCCAGGACCTCGGCACCGGCCTCACGCGCGGCGATGGCCTCAAGGGTGGTCGACATCCCGACGAGGTCCGCCCCGATGACCCGCGCCATCCGGATCTCGGCCGGCGTCTCGTAGTGCGGGCCGGGGAACTGCGCGTACACGCCCTCCTCCAGCGTCCCGTCGATCTCCTTGCACAGGGCGCGCAGGCGAGGGGAGTAGAGGTCCGTCAGGTCCACGAAGTTCGCGCCGACGATCGGCGACGTGGCCGTCAGGTTGATGTGGTCGCTGATCAGCACCGGCTGCCCGGGGCGCATGCCCTCGCGCAGACCGCCGCAGCCGTTGGTCAGCACGATGGTCTTGCAGCCCGCGGCGACGGCGGTACGCACGCCGTGCGCGACGGCGGCGACCCCGCGGCCCTCGTAGTAGTGGGTGCGGCCCAGGAAGACCAGGGCCCGCTTGTCGCCGATCTTGTACGAGCGGACCTTGCCGCCGTGGCCCTCCACCGCCGGCGGGGGGAACCCGGGCAGCTCGGTGACCTGGAACTCGGCGTCGGGGGAGCCGAGCGCGTCCACGGCCGGCGCCCAGCCGGAGCCCATCACGAGGGCGACGTCGTGGGTCTCGGCGCCCGTGAGCTCGCGCAGGCGCGAGGCGGCGGCGTCGGCGGCGGCGTAGGGGTCGCCCTGGATGTCGTCCGGAAGAAGAGATGCGTTCACGCGCATGAGCGTAGCTGGTCCAGGCCTACGCGCGTAGATGACAGAGCTCACGGTCTTGCGATCGTTGTCTTGTCGTTTCCAACAAAGGGGACCCTTCGTTGGAGACGGAGGATTCCCGGGGTGCCCCCGCGCCGGAGGCTTCAGCAGGGGCGCTTGCGCAGCTCCATCACATAGTCGTGCGGCGCGCCCGCCGACTCCGCCGCGTCCGCGATCTCACCGAGGTACCGCGCGGAGGGCAGTCCCCCCTCGTACCCATTGAGTACGTACACCCACGCCGGCTCCTCCCCCTCCAGCGTGTGCACGCGGACGCGCATCCGGCGGTAGATGTCGAGGCCCACGCCCTCCCAGCGGTCCATGGAGTCCTCGTCCAGGGGCGCGATGTCGTACAGCGTCACGAAGACCTGGGAGCGCGGTGCCTCGACGATCGTCGCGAGCGCGCCCTCCCAGCCCATGTGCTCGCCCCCGAAGGTCAGCCGCCAGCCGTTCAGCCAGCCGGTGGCGCGCAGCGGCGAGTGGGGAGCGCGGCGTGTCATGAGCCGCGGGTCGAGATTGCCGGCGTACGCGGCGTAGAGCGACATGGGGTCGAGGGTACGGCAGCGACACGTACGCCTCTTGCGTAACAGAAGGAGCTCGGATGCACGGGCGGTGCCCCCCTGGGCGGAAGCACCTTGAAGCGTGCGGGACAATGGAGTACGTGACTCGGATCGTGATCATTGGTGGCGGACCCGGCGGGTACGAGGCGGCGCTGGTCGCCGCGCAGCTCGGCGCGGAGGTGACCGTCGTCGACTGCGACGGTCTGGGCGGGGCGTCGGTGCTCACCGACTGCGTGCCGTCGAAGACCCTTATCGCTACGGCCGAGGTGATGACCACCTTCGACTCGTCGTACGAGGAACTGGGGATCATCGTCGCCGACGACACCCCGCCCATGGAGCAGGCCGCCCGGGTGGTCGGGGTCGACCTCGGGAAGGTCAACCGGCGTGTGAAGCGGCTCGCGCTCGCGCAGTCGCACGACATCACGGCCTCCGTGACCCGGGCCGGCGCGCGCGTCCTGCGCGGTCGCGGCCGGCTCGAAGGCATGCAGGGCCTGGACGGCTCGCGCAAGGTCGTCGTACGGGCCGTGGACGGCACCGAGGAGACGCTCACCGCCGACGCCGTGCTCATCGCGACCGGCGGCCACCCGCGTGAGCTGCCCGACGCGCAGCCCGACGGCGAGCGGATCCTGAACTGGACCCAGGTCTACGACCTCGACGAACTGCCCGAGGAGCTCATCGTCGTCGGTTCCGGTGTCACCGGTGCCGAGTTCGCCGGTGCCTACCAGGCGCTCGGGTCGAAGGTGACCCTCGTCTCGTCCCGTGACCGCGTGCTGCCCGGCGAGGACCCGGACGCCGCCGCCGTCCTGGAGGACGTCTTCCGGCGCCGCGGCATGAACGTCATGGCCCGCTCCCGCGCCGAGTCCGCCAAGCGGGTCGGCGACCGTGTCGAGGTCACGCTCTCCGACGGCCGGGTCATCTCCGGTTCGCACTGTCTGATGGCCGTCGGCGCCATCCCGAACAGCAGCGGGATGGGCCTGGAGGAGGCCGGGGTCAAGGTCAGGGACTCCGGGCACATCTGGACCGACAAGGTGTCCAGGACCACCGCTCCGGGTGTGTACGCCGCCGGTGACGTGACCGGCGTCTTCGCCCTCGCGTCCGTCGCGGCGATGCAGGGACGTATCGCCATGTACCACTTCCTGGGCGACGCGGTGGCCCCGCTGAACCTCAAGACGGTCTCCTCGAACGTCTTCACCGACCCCGAGATCGCCACCGTCGGCTACTCGCAGGCCGACGTCGACGCGGGCAAGATCGACGCCCGGGTCGTCAAGCTGCCGCTGCTGCGCAACCCGCGCGCCAAGATGCAGGGCATCCGCGACGGCTTCGTCAAGATCTTCTGCCGTCCCGGCACCGGCATCGTCGTGGGCGGTGTGGTCGTCTCCCCGCGCGCTTCGGAACTGATCCATCCGATCTCGATCGCGGTCGACAACAATCTGACGGTCGAACAGATCGCGAACGCGTTCACCGTGTATCCCTCTCTGTCGGGCTCGATCGCCGAGGTCGCCCGGCAGTTGCACACCCGCAAGGCCACGGGCGAAGGCTGACGGTTTCCGGCGACTCTCCGCTGGTCACGGGGAGTTGTCGACCATTCGTACGGCATAGGCGGCACGAGTAGGCGCGTATACCACTTCGTGCCCTGCCGTGCGAACAACTTCTGTTATTCGGCGCAAACTGCTGAAAGCAGACGGTCGTTGGGGTTACTGTCAGTTTCGTGTTCGCTGCAGAACGTCGCCAATTGATCCTCGAAATGGTGCGAGCGAATGGAGCCGTGTCGCTCCGTGAGCTCGCCCGCGTCGTCCAGACCTCCGAAGTGACCGTACGGCGGGACGTGCGCGCACTGGAGGCAGAAGGACTCCTCGACCGCCGGCATGGCGGTGCGGTATTGCCGGGCGGGTTTACGCGGGAGTCCGGCTTTCCGCAGAAATCGCATCTCGCGACCGCCGAGAAGACGGCCATCGCCGATCTCGCCGCGGGTCTCGTCGAAGAGGGCGAGGCCATTGTGGTGGGGGCGGGCACCACCACGCAGGAGCTGGCTCGCCGGCTCGCGCGGGTGCCCGGGCTGACCGTCGTCACCAACTCCCTTCTGGTGGCACAGGCGCTGGCCCATGCCAACCGCGTCGAGGTCGTGATGACCGGCGGCACCCTGCGCGGTTCCAACTACGCCCTGGTCGGCTCCGGCGCCGAGCAGTCCCTCCAGGGGCTGCGCGTCTCCCGGGCCTTCCTGTCGGGCAGTGGGCTCACCGCCGAGCGCGGGCTCTCCACGTCCAACATGCTGTCGGCCTCGGTCGACCGCGCGTTGGTGCAGGCCGCCGCGGAGGTCGTCGTCCTCGCCGACCACACCAAGCTCGGCACGGACACCATGTTCCAGACGGTGCCGACCGACTTGATCACCCGCCTGGTCACGGACGAGCCACCCCCGCACGACGACCGCGCGGTCACCGAACTGCAGGCCCTGGCGGACCAGGGCGTACAGATCGCGGTGGCCGGGTCATCCGCATCCGGCGGCGCGGGAGGCGATCCCGTCCCGGCGGGGCGCCAGCCACGCCGGGACGTACCGCTCCCCGGGCCGCGCCGCGGCCAGGTGGTACCGGGCGCGGGGCCCCAGCTGCGCAGCGCGACGGTCCTGGGCGAACAGCCCCAGGGCGAGCGCGCACGGGTGGCGGATCTTCGCCGCCGCTGAGCGATCGGCTGGAAATCCGGTGCGTCGTCCGCGGGCCCGTCGTGGCTGGCCGCTCCCCACTCTCGGCTTCGCTTGAGCGGGGGGACCCCCATCGCGGCGGAGCCGCATGTCGACACAGCCCCGCGCCCCTTCAGGGCGCCGCCCGCCCTGCCCGCCTCTCGCGCACCGGGCCGCCGCACCGCGCGAGGTCCGAACCGGCGTTGCGCGTTCAGCGCGAAGTCCGAACCGCCGTTGCGCGTTCCGCGCGGGGCTGCGCCGGGCGTCGGCACGCAGGGCGCGCCGCGCCCCGGGGTTCTCCGGGGGCCCGGGCGCCCCCGCTCTCTCCCGTGCGGTCGTGCCCACCACGGCATTCACCTGCCCTCTCCTGCCCCGCGGCCGCGGTTCACCGTGCCATCGGGGGCTGCCGAACGGCCTTCCCGTGCGGGAGCAAAGCCGTATCTTGTTCTGGTACGTCCCTTGGCGGGAGCAGCGCCGGGAGAGTGTGCATGGAGATCAGCGGTGCGGACGGGCGCCGCGTGCTGCGGCTCGTCCGGGAGGCCGAAGAGGCCGGATCCGTCGAGGAGTTGCGGGAGCGCGCGCTGCTGGCGCTGATGGAACTGATCCCCTGCGACGCGGGCCAGTGGTACCGGCTCTCGGCTGACTCCCTGACCACGGGCCTCGCCGCCCTCTCCCATCCCGAGGGTTCCTTCCACGAGGACCCGATGGTGATCTACAACCATCCCCTGGACCACCCGCTGACCGAGGTCATGCTCCAGACACCGACCCCCGAGGCCTGGAAGGTCAGCGACGTGGCCGGGGACCGGCAGTGGCAGCGCACCCACTGCTTCAACCTGGACTTCCGGCCCTTCGGGATGCGCCGGCACCTCGTCGCCTCGGGCGGCTCGGACACGACGATCGTCAAGGGGTACGCCCTCGTCCGCAGCGGCAGCGACTTCAACGAAAGGGAACGCGACCTCCTCGGCTTCGCGCAGCTCCAGCTCGCGGCGGCGGAACGCCACCTGGCCGAGCGCAAGCGCCTGATCGCCCTCTCCGCCGTAGCCCTGGAACTGGTCGGCAGCCAGGGCCGCGGCGTCGCCGCCCTCGACGAGCACGGACACCCGTACGCCCTCAACGCGGCCGCCGCCGCCCTGCTGCCCCTCGTACGCGAGGACCCCCGCGTCGCCGGGACCGTGCCCTTCGCCGTACGCCATGTCGAGGTACGGCCCCTCTCCCCGACCGCGCCCGGGCTCCCCACACTCCTGCTGCTCCGCGACCTCGCCCAAGGGCGCGCCGCCGCCCGGCTGTTCGGCGTGACCGAGCAGGAGCACCGGACCCTGGTGCACCTCGACAGCGGCCGTACGGCCACGGAGGCGGCGAACAGGATGGGGCTCTCGGCGGCGACCGTACGCGGCTATATCGCCTCCCTGCACCGGAAACTGGAGGCCGGGCACACGGCGGCGCTGCTGCGGCGCGGCAGGGACCTGGGGCTGCTCGACGACTGACCGTCGACACGACCCTGACGTGGCCCTGACGCGGCCCGCCCTCCGGCACGCGAGGACACGACATGTCGCGACCGGTCAGAATTGACGGATGGTCATGGGCCAGGTCCGGTCGCTTCACTGGGGGCAGGACGTCCCGACCAGGGGCGGTCTGCCTAGGGGGACTTCGATGACCGCGACGCCGTCACGCGCACATACCGTTGCCGAGGCCACCGCTTCGGGGGCCACGACAGGCCGCAGGATCATGGCGGTCACGGCGGCGCTCGGCCCGCTGCTGTTCGCGGCCGCCATAGCGCTCATTCCGTACGGGACCGCCGACTCCAACAGGGAGATGATCAACCAGATCGCCGACCACCGGTCGATCACCGAACTCACCGTCTGGGGCTGGGTACTGGGGACGATCGCCCTCGTGGCCGGCACGGTCGTCGTGGGGCTGCTGGCCATGCGGTACTCGCCGAAGCTCGGACTGTGGGGGATGCTCCTGCTCGGCACCGGAATGGCGGCGATCTCCGTGACGCCGTCGCTGGACGTGGTCGCGCTCGGCGGGCTCCACAAGGGCGTGAGCCAGTCGGTGCTGGCCAAGATCGGGGACGGCACGTTCGAGCTGCCGGTGGTCGGTGTGCCGACCCTCTACTTCGTGTTCGCGCACGTCGTGGGCGCGATCCTGCTCGGGGTGGCGCTGCTGCGGGGCCGGGTGATCGCGCCCTGGGCGGCCTGGGTGCTGATCCTGTCGATGCCGCTCAACGTCGTCGGTTACGCGGGCGGCATCATGCCCGTCACCGTCCTCTCCTTCGTGATGATGGGCATCGCCTTCGGGGTGGCGGGCCTGGTCATCATCCGCCAGGGCATCGGCTGGGTGCGTACCGCATAGCCACGGGGGACGGGGGAAGAACGAAGCGCCCGGCGGACTGACTGCTCCAGTCCGCCGGGCGCTTCGGGTGTCACACAGAGACTGAGTGATCAGTCCTTGATTTCGCAGATGGCGGCGCCGGAGGTGACGGACGCGCCGACCTCCGCGCTCAGGCCCTTGATGGTGCCGGAGCGGTGGGCGTTGAGGGGCTGTTCCATCTTCATGGCTTCCAGGACGACGATCAGGTCGCCTTCGTTGACTTCCTGGCCTTCCTCGACGGCGACCTTGACGATGGTGCCCTGCATCGGGGAGGCGAGGGTGTCACCGGAGGCGACGGGGCCGGACTTCTTGGCGGCGCGGCGCTTGGGCTTGGCGCCGGCGGCAAGTCCGGTGCGGGCCAGCGACATGCCCAGCGAGACCGGCAGGGAGACCTCCAGGCGCTTGCCGCCGACCTCGACGACCACGGTCTCGCGGCCCGGCTCCTCCTCGGCCTCGGTGTCGGTGGAGGTCGTGAAGGCGGGGATCTCGTTGACGAACTCGGTCTCGATCCAGCGGGTGTGGACCGTGAACGGCGCGTCCGAGCCGCCCAGTTCGGGGGCGAAGGCCGGGTCGGTGACGACCGCGCGGTGGAAGGGGATGGCGGTGGCCATGCCCTCCACCTGGAATTCGGCGAGGGCGCGGGCGGCGCGCTGGAGGGCCTGTTCGCGGGTGGCGCCGGTGACGATCAGCTTGGCGAGCAGGGAGTCCCAGGCCGGGCCGATCACGCTGCCGGACTCCACGCCCGCGTCCAGCCGCACACCCGGGCCGGTCGGCGCGGCGAAGGCGGTGACGGTGCCCGGGGCGGGCAGGAAGCCGCGGCCGGGGTCTTCGCCGTTGATGCGGAACTCGATGGAGTGGCCGCGCAGTTCGGGGTCGCCGTAGCCGAGAGGCTCGCCGTCGGCGATGCGGAACATTTCGCGGACCAGGTCGATCCCGGCGACTTCCTCGGTGACGGGGTGCTCGACCTGCAGGCGGGTGTTGACCTCCAGGAAGGAGATCGTGCCGTCCATGCCGACGAGGAACTCCACGGTGCCGGCGCCGACGTAGCCGGCCTCCTTCAGGATGGCCTTGGAGGAGGCGTACAGCTCGGCGACCTGCGCGTCGGAGAGGAACGGCGCGGGCGCCTCCTCGACCAGCTTCTGGTGGCGGCGCTGCAGCGAGCAGTCACGGGTGGAGACGACGACGACGTTGCCGTGGGAGTCGGCCAGGCACTGCGTCTCCACGTGGCGGGGCTTGTCGAGGTAACGCTCGACGAAGCACTCGCCCCGCCCGAACGCGGCGACCGCCTCGCGCACCGCGGACTCGTACAGCTCGGGGACCTCCTCCAGGGTGCGGGCGACCTTCAGACCGCGCCCGCCACCGCCGAACGCGGCCTTGATCGCGATCGGCAGGCCGTGCTGCTCGGCGAACGCCACGACCTCCTCCGCGCCGGAGACCGGGTCGGGGGTGCCCGCGACCAGGGGGGCGCCGGCGCGCTGGGCGATGTGCCGGGCGGCGACCTTGTCCCCGAGGTCACGGATGGCCTGCGGGGGCGGGCCAATCCAGATCAGGTTGGCGTCGAGAACGGCCTGGGCGAACTCGGCGTTCTCGGACAGGAAGCCGTAACCGGGGTGGATGGCATCCGCCCCCGCATCCTTGGCGGCCTGCAGCACCTTGGCGATGTCCAGGTAACTGGTGGCCGGGGTGTCACCGCCCAACGCGAACGCCTCGTCCGCCGCACGGACATGCAGAGCGTCCCGGTCCGGTTCCGCATACACGGCAACGCTCGCGATCCCGGCATCCCGGCACGCCCGGGCCACGCGGACAGCGATTTCGCCACGGTTGGCGATGAGCACCTTGCGCACGATGGCTCCCTCCTTGAAACAAGCCGAGTTTAGGGACTGCCGACACGACCTTTCGACCCGTCCCCAGTGGTGAGCTTGCCCACACGGAGCGTGATGCGAGGCTTGCCCGACCCTCAAAATCCCTTGTCGCACCACGGCACGCAGGAATCCTTCCCTGAACCCTAGCCCTCCGATGTGGTCAAGGTCTCTGTCCCTCCGTGCTGCGCCCCACAACGTTTCTTTGTGGAGTCCCTACGAATGGCCCAATGATTCTTTGCCCTCGGCAGAACACTTGTCCCGCGCTTTACCCGTTAGTAGCGTTCGGGATGTCTCGAACGTACTTGGGGTAACAGCACTCGGAAGTGGGTGGGGACCGGTGGTACGCAGACCGGTGGCGTGGGTGGCGGCGATCGTGCTCTTCGTGGAGGCGCTCGGCATCGGGTTGCTGAACTGGTTCCTCGGCGTGGTCGTCGACCGCCAGGACATGTCCATGGCCGGCATCGACTCGGACGTGATGTCCATGTCGTCGAAGGTCGGGGGGGTGGTCTTCGGCCTCTACTTCGCGGCGTGCGGTCTGGCTGCCCTGCTGATCGCCCTGCGCGACCGCGCCCCGGGTGTCGTCGGCCGCGTCCTGCTCATCAGTGCCGCCGTGGTGCACGGCATGCTCGGCGCGTTCACGGTGGGCCTGGTGGGCTGGGGCGCGTTCGCCTTCATGATGGTGGTGCTCGGGCTGATCGTGTTCACCCTGATGGCGTACGACCGCCGGGAGGCCGCCGGTCCCGCCGACGCCGCGCCCGGGGACGGCGAGGACCCCGAGGGCGGCAAGAACGGCGACACCGGAGGCGGAGCCTCGATCGCCGCACCGCCGGCCCCGTCGGCGTCCTGATCGCCTCTCCTGATCACTTCTCCGGCGGCGTCCACAAGTCCGTGATGCCGACGCCCAGTTCGGCCAGCAGACGGCGCACCAGCGGCAGCGAGATACCGATGACGTTGCCGTGGTCGCCGTCGATGCCCTCGATGAACGGGGCCGAGCGGCCGTCGAGGGTGAACGCGCCCGCCACGTAGAGGGGTTCGCCCGAGGCGACGTACGCGGCGATCTCGGCGTCGGTCGGGTCGCCGAAGCGGACCACCGTGGAGGCGACCGCGGCGACATAGCGCTTGGCCGCCGTGTCGTAGACGCAGTGCCCCGTCTGGAGCGTGCCCGCCCGGCCGCGCATCGACTTCCAGCGGGCGGTGGCCTCCTCCGCGTCGGCGGGCTTGCCGAGCGCCTCGCCGTCCAGGTCGAGGACCGAGTCGCAGCCGATCACCAGCGCGCCCTGGACCTCGGGCTTCGCCGCCACGACGGAGGCCTTCGCCTCGGCCAGCGCGAGCGCGAGT
Organism: Streptomyces sp. NBC_00775; assembly: GCF_036347135.1. Lineage (NCBI taxonomy): Bacteria > Bacillati > Actinomycetota > Actinomycetes > Kitasatosporales > Streptomycetaceae > Streptomyces > Streptomyces sp. NBC_00775. The sequence goes on along the minus strand of NZ_CP108938.1, from coordinate 3,971,564 downwards.
TCGGCGGGGGTGGGCGCGGTCACGGCGTCCTCGTCGACCCCGCTCACGATCACCTCGGGGGCGAGTCCGGCCTGCCGCAGCAGGTTGAGCCGGGCGGGGGACTGCGAGGCGAGCACGAGACGGCGGCGCGGCTGATCGGTCATGCGGTCAGGGTATCGGCGCCGATCGGCCCACGCCGTACCGCCGGTTCACCCGACACGTGCCACCGGTTCACATGATGCCGAGCACGATCATCGCGAGCACCATGGCCAGCGCCATGAGAACGCCCAGGCGCCGCAACATGTCCTGCATGTCGCGGAGTTCCTTGGGGGGCTCGTTCTCCGGGTCGGACCACAGCATGTCCTCGATCGTGCGGTGGTGAGGGGGTCGCGCGCCTGAGTACGCGTACTCAACTTGCGTACGTCCCGTGTAAATGGGTCTGAGGTTTCTTTAGTGTTCGTGCGCCTGCTACGGTCATGAGGTCAGCTAAAGGAACCCTGGTCCCTTTTAAGGAGGGAACTGCCGTGTTCACCACCGCCTGGACCGCATCGCCCCAGCTCCCCAGTGAAGGCTTCACCCCCAACTGGTCGCGCGAGAGCTTCTGGCGCCAGTCGCTGCGCCAGGTCGTCCGCCTCACCGCGGGCGGCCCCCGGCTCCGCGTCCGGCTCTCCCACACCTACGGCACCTCGCCGCTGCGGATCGCGGGCGCCACCGTGGCCCGTACGGGAGAGGGGGCCGCCGTCGAGGCGGGCTCGGTGCGGCGGCTCACCTTCGAGGGGGCCGCCCATGCCGAGATCCCGGCGCGCGGGCTCGTCGTCAGCGACCCGGTCGAACTCGCCCTGGAATCCCTGGAGTCGGTGACCGTCACCCTCCACTTCGATACCGCCACCGGGCCCGCGACCTTCCACGCGCAGGCCTTCGCGACCAGCTACCGGGGGGAGGGGAACCGCCTCGACGACATCGACGGCCAGGGCTTCGGCGAGACCACCGAGTCCTGGTACGTCCTGACGGCCGTCGAGGTCGACACGGGCGGCCGTACGGACGCCGTGGCGCTCTTCGGGGACTCCCTCACCGACGGCTTCGGCTCGACCCCGGGCGCGAACCGCCGCTGGTCCGACGCGCTCGCCGAACGCACCGGGCGGCCCGTGCTCAATACGGGCATCGGCGGGAATCTGCTGCTCAACGACTCGGCCTGGTACGGCGAGAAGGGCGTCCACCGCCTCGGGCGCGACGTCCTCGACCACCCCGGCGTGGACACGCTCGTGGTGCTCCAGGGCCTCAACGACATCGGCTTCAGCGAGACGGACGAACAGCCGACGTACAAGCCCGCGCCGGTGCTGGAGACCGATGAACTCATCGACGGCTACCGGGAGTTGATACGGCAGGCGCGCGCGAGGGGGCTACGCGTGATCGGGTCCACCCTGCTGCCCTTCGGCGGCTCCGACCACTGGGGCGAGCACGCGGCGAAGGTGAGCCACGAGGTGAACGAGTGGATCCGCGGCTCGGGGGAATGGGACGCCGTGGTGGACCTCAACCGCGTGCTGGCCGATCCGGGAGACCCGGACCGGCTGCACCCGGCGTACGACTTCGGCGATCACCTGCACCCGAATGACGTGGGGTACACGGTGATGGCCGAAGTCCTGGCGGAACTGCTCTAGCGCGACTGCTTCCGCGGAACTGCTCTAGCCGGGCCAGTACGTGCGGCTCCAGGCCTTCGGGCCCGGGGCCGGTACGCGGCTCATGGCCACCCGGGCCGGGTCCGCCCAGGCGTCCGGCTCCTGCGGCGCGCCGGACGGGGTGGAGACCGCCGTCGCGGCGCGCGCCCTGACCACCGCCAGTGCGGCGGCCAGCTCCTCCGGGGTCGGATTGCCCCGTACGACCTTGATCGTCATGTCTGCTCCCAGGATCCGGGTCTACAGGGGTCTACAGCGGGATGTTGCCGTGCTTCTTCGGAGGCAGTGATTCCCGCTTCGTACGCAGTTGACGCAGACCCCGGACGACGTGGGAGCGGGTCTGGGACGGCATGATCACGCCGTCGATGTAGCCGCGCTCGGCCGCCGTGTAGGGGTTCAGCAGCGTGTCCTCGTACTCCTGGATCAGCCGGGCCCGGGTCGCCTCCTGGTCCTCGGCGGCCGCGATGGTGCGGCGGTGCAGGATGTTCACCGCGCCCTGCGCGCCCATCACCGCGATCTGCGCCGTCGGCCAGGCCAGGTTGAGGTCGGCGCCGAGGTGCTTGGAGCCCATGACGTCGTACGCGCCGCCGAACGCCTTGCGGGTGATGACGGTGATGAGGGGGACGGTGGCCTCGGCGTAGGCGTAGATCAGCTTGGCGCCGCGGCGGATGATGCCGGTGTGCTCCTGGTCGACGCCCGGGAGGAAGCCGGGCACGTCCACGAAGGTGATGACGGGAACGTTGAAGGCGTCGCAGGTCCGCACGAAGCGGGCCGCCTTCTCGGAGGCGTCGATGTCGAGGCAGCCGGCGAACTGCATCGGCTGGTTGGCGACGATGCCGACGGGGTGCCCCTCGACCCGCCCGAATCCCGTGAGGATGTTCGGCGCGAACAGTGCCTGCGTCTCGAAGAACTCGGCGTCGTCCAGGATGTGTTCGATCACCGCGTGCATGTCGTACGGCTGGTTCGCGCTGTCCGGCACGATCGTGTCCAGCTCGCGGTCCTCGTCGGTGAGGGTGAGGTCCGCCTCCTCCGGGAACACCGGGGGCTCGCTGAGGTTGTTGGACGGCAGGTACGACAGCAACTGCTTGACGTACTCGATGGCGTCCTTCTCGTCCCCGGCCATGTGATGCGCCACGCCGGAGACGGAGTTGTGGGTCCTGGCCCCGCCCAGCTCCTCGAAGCCGACGTCCTCGCCGGTGACCGTCTTGATGACGTCCGGGCCGGTGATGAACATGTGCGAGGTCTGGTCGACCATGACCGTGAAGTCGGTGATCGCGGGGGAGTACACGGCGCCGCCCGCGCAGGGCCCGACGACGAGCGAGATCTGCGGAATCACGCCGGACGCATGGGTGTTCCGGCGGAAGATCTCCCCGTACATCCCGAGGGCGCTGACACCCTCCTGGATACGGGCGCCACCGGAGTCGTTGATACCGATGACCGGACAGCCGGTCTTCAGCGCGAAGTCCATCACCTTCATGATCTTCTGGCCGAAGACCTCGCCGAGGGCGCCGCCGAAGACGGTGAAGTCCTGCGAGAACACGGCGACGGGGCGGCCGTCGACCGTGCCGTAGCCGGTGACGACACCGTCGCCGTACGGGCGGTTGTTCTCCAGCCCGAAGTCGGTCGACCGGTGCTGTGCGAACTCGTCGAACTCGACGAAGGACCCTTCGTCCATCAGCAGCTCGATGCGCTCACGGGCCGTCAACTTGCCCTTGGCGTGCTGCTTTTCGACGGCGCGCTCCGAGCCGGCGTGCGTCGCTTCTTGAATGCGGCGCTGCAAGTCCGCGAGCTTGCCCGCGGTGGTGTGGATGTCGGGGTGTTGCAGCTGTTCCGGCTCGGACATCGGGATGCGGCTCCCTGCCTGATCTAAGGGGACGTGAGGGTGAGGTGCTCAGAAGGGGGGCTTGCTGGGGGCTTGCTACTCATCCGTAGCGTAGTGGCGTGCCTACTGTTCGGCAGTGCGGCGTTTACCACACCTAGGGTGGGTTGCATGACGCCGCGAGATGCTTCAGACGCGAACGACAACCGGTGGTCCGACCTGGACCGTCCGCCGCTCAACGCGGCCTCCTTGCGCAGAGCGCTGGTCCGCGAGGACGGGCTCTGGCGCGATGTCGACGTGGTGCAGCGCACCGGGTCCACCAACTCCGACCTGGTCGCCCTGGCCACGGAGCAGAAGGCCGACGAAGGGGTCGTCTTCGTCGCCGAGGAACAGAACGCCGGGCGCGGCCGCCTGGACCGCCAGTGGACGGCGCCCGCCCGCTCCGGCCTCTTCTTCTCCGTCCTGCTCAAGCCCACCCAGGTCCCCGTCGAGCGCTGGGGCTGGCTGCCGCTCCTCACCGGCGTGGCCGTCGCGACGGGGCTCTCGCGGGCCGCCGGCGTCGATACGGCACTCAAGTGGCCCAATGACCTGCTGGTGACCGTGGGCGGGGAGGAACGGAAGGCCGGCGGCATCCTCGCGGAGCGGGCGGGCGAGGACGCGGTGGTGGTCGGCATCGGCATCAACGTCACGCTCCGCGAGGACGAGCTCCCTGTGCCCGGGGCGGGGTCGCTGGCGCTCGCGGGGGCGGCGACCACTGACCGTGACACCGTGCTGCGTGCCGTGCTCCGCTCCTTGGAGCAGTGGTACGAGCGCTGGCGCGCCGCCGGGGGCGATCCCGCCGCGTCCGGCCTCCAGGACACCTACGCCGCCGGCTGCGCGACGCTCGGCCGCACGGTCCGGGCCGAGCTGCCCGGCGGGGGGTCCCTCACGGGGGAGGCGGTGGCCGTGGACGGTTCCGGGCGCCTGGTCATCGCCACGGAGGAGGGGGTACAGCAGCCGGTGGGCGCGGGAGATGTGATCCACCTCCGCTCGGCGTAACCCCCCCGGGTTTCTGGGTCGGGTGCGGGTGGGTGGGGGCTGGTCCAAAAGATTGCGCAGTTCCCCGCGCCCCTAAAAGGGGCGCGGGGAACTGCGCAATCTTTTAGCGGGGGTCTGGGGCGCAGCCCCCAGGTACGGATGGGACGGGTAGGGGCGGCGGGGGCGGAAAAACCTGGTTGCCTCGGGCGCAGGCGTCAGGAGTGAGCCAGCGCACACCTGCCGTAGAGTTGACCGCGGTCGATACCTGACCGCGGCAGATCGGAAGGGCAGCAGGCGTGACCGTCGACGACACCGGCTCCGACACGGGTTCCCACCCCGCCCCCGACGGCGAGTCGCCCCGTACCGCCGGGTCGGTCACCGACGCGACCCCCACCCGCCCGGACGCACGGCCCGACGCCGGCCCGGACAGCCGGTACGAACGCCGCCCCGACGCGAACACCCGCCTGGACGCACACCCCGACCCGGACTCCGAAGAAGACCCGCTGGCGCTCCGCCTGGAAGGGCTCATCCTCGGCGCCGAACGCCGCTACACCCCGTTCCAGGCCGCCCGCAGCGCAGGCGTCTCCATGGAACTGGCCTCCCGCTTCTGGCGCGCCATGGGCTTCGCCGACATCGGCCAGGCCAAGGCGCTGACGGAAGCGGACGTCCTCGCCCTGCGCCGCCTCGCCGGTCTCGTCGAGGCGGGCCTGCTGAGCGAGGCCATGGCCGTGCAGGTGGCGCGCTCCACCGGCCAGACCACCGCCCGCCTGGCCGAGTGGCAGATCGATTCGTTCCTGGAGGGGCTGACCGAGCCCCCGGAACCGGGAATGACGCGCACCGAGGTGACGTACCCCCTGATCGAGCTGCTCCTGCCCGAGCTGGAGGAGTTCCTCGTCTATGTCTGGCGGCGCCAGCTCGCCGCCGCGACCGGACGGGTCGTACAGGCGGCGGACGACGCCGAAATGGTCGACCGCCGTCTCGCCGTCGGCTTCGCGGACCTGGTCGGTTTCACGCGGCTGACCCGCCGCATGGAGGAAGAGGAGCTCGGGGAACTCGTCGAGGCCTTCGAGACCACGGCGGCGGACCTGGTGGCCGCGCACGGGGGCCGCCTCATCAAGACCCTGGGCGACGAGGTCCTGTACTCGGCGGACGACGCCGGTATCGCCGCCGAGATCGCGCTGCGCCTCATCGAGACCATGGCGAACGACGAGACGATGCCGGAGCTGCGCGTCGGCATCGCCTTCGGCACGGTGACCACTCGAATGGGCGATGTGTTCGGTACGACCGTGAACCTGGCGAGCCGCCTCACCTCGATAGCGCCACGCGACGCGGTCCTGGTGGACGGCGCCTTCGCGGAGGAACTGATCCACACCGGCGACGCCCCCGCCTCCGAGGCGGAGGCCGCCGAAGCCGCGGCCGCCGCGGAGAAGGAGGGCGAGGAACCGCCCTCCTACCGCTTCGCCCTCCAGCCGATGTGGCAGCGCCCGGTCCGCGGCCTCGGCGTGATCGAACCCTGGCTGCTCGCCCGCAGGGACGCCGAGTCCTAGCTCTTCCTGTCGGCCGTCGCCCAGGCCGTCCAGCCGTCCAGCCGTCCAGCCATCTAGCGGTGGCCCAGCGGCGCCGTCAGGCCGTTCACGCAGATCCCGACGATCGGCACGCACACGCCCGGTGTGCCGGGTCCCGGGGCCGGGGCGTGGGTGGTCGCGCCGGGGGCGGGCTGCGTCGCGGCGGGCGTGGTCGCGGCCGGGGGCGGTGGTGTGGCCATGGGAGCGGTGGGAATGCCGGTCGCGTCCGGTGCGGGGGCCGCGGGGGCGCTCCCGTGAGCCGACGGGATGGACGCGGGCCCCGTCGTCGGAGGCGCCGTCGGCGCGAGGCTCACGCCCGGCGTCGGCGTCGAGCCGGCCCCGCCCATGACCGCCGTCGCCGTGGCGGCCACCGGATGTGCGGCGGAGGGCACGGCCTTGACGGTGGTGACGGCGTCGCCGGCCGCGTCCGTGACGGTCGCCCCGGTCGGCTCGGCCTCCGCGCTCCCTCCACCCCCGATCATCGACTCCGGCGTCATCCGTACGAGGCTCAACACCCCGGCGGCGAGGGCGAGTCCACCCACGGCGAACAGCACCCGCCGCGGCCGGGGCCTGCGATGCCGCCCCTTGACGGGGCGCTGCCAGAGGGGAGCGGGGGTCGCGCCGCCGGAGCCCGATGCGGCCGCCGCGGGCGCCGGGCCGCTTGCGGGAGTGCCCTCGGCGGATGCGGCGGATGCGGCGGATGCGGTGGACGTGGGGGGCGTAGGCGTAGGCCTGCTCAGCGTGCGGCGCCTCGCCGTCCCGTCGTAGGCGGCTGCCCCGCTCGTGGACGGCGACGCCTCCGCTGCCGGGCCGGCCCATGCGCCCCCGCCGGTCGGAGCGGCGAGTCGGTCGTTGCCGGTCGTCCTGAGATCCGCCCATGTGCCGTCCACCGCTTTGGGCTCCGCCGACGCGCCCCCTGGGGGTGTGCGTCGCGGCTCCGGCCGGGTCTTCGTGGCCTGTGTGGTCTGTCGGTTCGTCATGGTCGTCCCTCCCCGATGTGCCCGCGCCCCCCGAACGCGTTGTGGCGGTGCGTAGGTTATGTGCGGTTTGGGGGTGGCGGAACGGAGTTGGGCGGGATGTCACCCGAACGGGGAGGTGCGGGGCGAGGGGACGGGTTTCGTCGGGCGGCGTCGGCTGCGATGATCGGAGGCGTGGGAAGTTAACCCGCGTTAACCGGTCATCGGGAGGGTGTCATGGCGGAGCAAGGGGACGAGCGGCGGTTCGGGGAGTTCGTCGCCGTACGGCGGCACGGGTACGTCGCGGAGCTCGCCCTCGACCGGCCCAAGGCCATGAACGCGGTGTCCACGGACATGGCCCGGTCGATCGCCGCCGCCTGCGAGGCGCTCGGCGCCGACCGTGACGTACGGGTGGTCGTGCTGACCTCCACCCATGAGCGCGCCTTCTGTGTCGGCGCCGACCTGAAGGAGCGCAACTCCTTCACCGACGCCGACCTGGTGCGGCAGCGCCCGGTGGCGCGGGCCGCGTACACCGGTGTCCTGGAGCTGCCGATGCCGACCGTCGCCGCCGTGCACGGCTTCGCGCTGGGCGGCGGGTTCGAGCTGGCGCTGTCGTGCGACCTGATCGTGGCCGACCGTACGGCGGTCGTCGGGCTGCCCGAGGTGTCCGTCGGGGTGATCCCCGGTGGGGGCGGTACGCAGCTGCTGCCCCGCAGGGTCGGTGCCGCGCGCGCGGCCGAGCTCATCTTCTCGGCGCGGCGTCTGGAGGCCGCCGAGGCGCGGGAGTTGGGCCTCGTGGACGAGTTGGTGGCGGAGGGTGAGGACCGGGCGGAAGCCCTCGCGCTCGGTGCCCGCATCGCCGCGAACTCGCCCGTTGGGCTGCGGGCGGCCAAGCGTGCGCTGCGGCTTGGGCAGGGGCTCGATCTGCGTGCGGGGCTTGAGGTCGAGGATGCCGCCTGGCGCTCCGTGGCCTTCTCGGGGGACCGGGCGGAGGGTGTGGCGGCGTTCAACGAGAAGCGTGCGCCGCGGTGGCCGGGGGAGTAGGCGTTTCTCGCCCCAGACCCCCGCTAAAAGATTGCGCAGTTCCCACCGTCCCTAAAAGGGGCGCGGGGAACTGCGCGACCAGCCCCCACCGTCCCGCAGTCGACACGCAACCTCACCCGAACCACCGCCTCGGACCCCTGTTCGCCGCATCAATGTCCCGAAATGCCACAGTTTTACCTAGCCTGGAGTGATGGGTGAGGACAGACGGCTGAGGGCTGTGGTGGAGCTGTCGCAGGGGATGGCGGCGGCGCACACCCCGCGCGAGTCGTGGCGGGCCGCCGCGCTCGGCGCGTGCCATGCGTTGGCCGGAAGCTTCGCCGCGCTCTCCGTGTGGGAGCGCGAACTGGGCCGGCTGCGGGTGCTCGCCAACGTCGGCGAGCGGGCCCCGGACGAGGACGAGTTCCCCGACGGGGAGGCCTACCCGGTGCACCAGTTCCCGGAGATCACCGAGTTTCTGCACGAGCGGTGGGCGGGCGGCGGTGAGCCCAACGCCTGGGTGGAGACGGCGGACGGCCCGGCGGGAGGCGGCGCCGGGTACTGCCATCAACGTGTCGCCGCGCTGCGCCGCCGCGGGCGCGGTTGCTGTGTTGTCGCCCCGATCGTGCTGCACGGCCGCGCGTGGGGCGAGCTGTATGTGGCCCGGCCGACCGGTGCCCCGGTCTTCGAGCGGGCCGACGCCGACTTCGCGACCGTCCTCGCCTCCGTGGTCGCGGCCGGGATCGCCCAGACCGAGCGCCTGGAGGAGGCCCGGCGGCTGGCGTTCACCGACGCGCTCACCGGGCTCGCCAACCGCCGTGCCGTGGACGTGCGCCTCGACGAGGCCGTCGAGCGGCACAAGAAGGACGCGGTCGTCGTCAGTCTCGTCGTCTGCGATCTCAACGGGCTCAAGCGCGTCAACGACACCCAGGGGCACGCGGTCGGTGACCGGCTGCTCGAACGGTTCGGGTCGGTGCTGTCCCTGTGCGGGGCCATGCTCCCGGGCACCCTCGCCGCACGCCTCGGCGGCGACGAGTTCTGTCTGCTGGCGGTGGGCCCGGCGGCGGACGAGGTCGTCCGTATCGCCGATGAACTCTGCCGCCGCGCCGCCGAGTTGGAGCTGGGGGAGGGCGTGGCGTGCGGGGTCGCCTCGACCGAGGATCCGATCGGGCCCGTGCGGTCCGCCCGCCGGCTGTTCCGGCTGGCCGACGCCGCGCAGTACCGGGCCAAGGCCGTGCGCGCGGCGAAGCCCGTGGTCGCCGGGCGCGAGGGTCCCGACGACCCGGTCGTACGCCTCGCGGACGCGCCGTCGCCCACGGAAGGGGAGCGCCGCCGCTTCCGGGGGCGACATGAGCGCCGCCCGTGACGGACGCCGGAGTGGGAGCCCGGCGCGGCGCCCTGTGTGACGTACGTCGGAGTAAGGGGTAAACCGGCCACCCGCTAGTGACATCATCGAATTCACTGCGTACGCTCCTGAATATGGATATGCACACTGTGGTGGTGGGGACGTCCGGGGTGACCGCGTCCGACGTTCTCGCCGTGGCGCGCGACGGCGCCCGGATCGAACTCTCCGACGAGGCGGTGGCGGCCCTGGCCGCGGCCCGCGAGATCGTGGACGCGCTGGCGGCCAAGCCGGAGCCCGTCTACGGCGTCTCCACCGGTTTCGGCGCCCTCGCGACCCGGCACATCAGCCCGGAGCTGCGCGCCCAGCTGCAGCGCAACATCGTCCGCTCGCACGCCGCCGGGATGGGCCCGCGCGTGGAGCGCGAGGTCGTCCGCGCGCTGATGTTCCTGCGGCTCAAGACCGTCTGCTCGGGACACACGGGCGTGCGGCCCGAGGTCGCGCAGACCATGGCGGACATCCTCAACGCCGGGATCACCCCGGTCGTCCACGAGTACGGCTCCCTCGGCTGCTCCGGCGACCTGGCGCCGCTGTCCCACTGCGCGCTCACGCTCATGGGCGAGGGCGACGCCGAGGGTCCGGACGGAGTCGTACGGCCCGCGGGCGAGCTGCTCGCCGAGGCCGGCATCGCGCCCGTCGAGCTCCGCGAGAAGGAGGGCCTCGCCCTTCTCAACGGCACCGACGGCATGCTCGGCATGCTGGTCATGGCCCTCGCCGACCTGGAGACGCTCTACAAGTCCGCCGATGTGACGGCCGCGCTCTCCCTCGAAGCCCTCCTCGGGACGGACAAGGTCCTCGCCCCCGAGCTGCACGCCATCCGCCCGCACCCCGGGCAGGGCGCCGCGGCCGCCAACATGCTGGCCGTGCTGAAGGGTTCGGAGCTCACCGGGCACCACCAGGACGGCGCCCCGCGCGTCCAGGACGCCTACTCCGTGCGCTGCGCCCCGCAGGTCGCCGGCGCCGGCCGCGACACCCTCGCCCACGCGCGCACGGTCGCCGAGCGTGAACTCGCCTCCGCCGTCGACAACCCGGTCGTCCTCCCCGACGGCCGCGTCGAGTCCAACGGCAACTTCCACGGCGCCCCGGTCGCGTACGTCCTCGACTTCCTCGCCATCGCGGCGGCCGACCTCGGCTCCATCGCCGAGCGCCGCACCGACCGGCTGCTCGACAAGAACCGCTCGCACGGCTTGCCGCCGTTCCTCGCGGACGACGCCGGCGTCGACTCGGGCCTGATGATCGCCCAGTACACGCAGGCCGCGCTGGTCAGCGAGATGAAGCGGCTCGCCGTACCGGCGTCCGCCGACTCCATCCCCTCCTCCGCGATGCAGGAGGACCATGTGTCGATGGGGTGGTCGGCCGCGCGCAAGCTGCGTACCGCCGTGGACAACCTCACCCGGATCGTCGCGATCGAGCTGTACGCCGCCACCCGCGCGATCGAGCTGCGCGAGGGCCTGACCCCCGCCCCGGCGTCGCAGGCGGTCATCGACGCCGTCCGTGCGGCCGGCGTCCAGGGCCCCGGCCCGGACCGCTTCCTCTCCCCGGACCTGGAGGCGGCGGACGCCTTCGTGCGCGGCGGCCACGTGGTCGCGGCGGTGGAGCCGGTGACCGGACCGCTGGCCTGACCGGAGCACTTCCGGGCCGCCGCTGTCACAGCGGCGGCCCGGAGTGTGCTACTGTCTCATTGATACGTTTTTGGTACCCATTTACTTTGTGCGCCTGATCGGAATCCTCCGCAGGCGCGTTTTGTTTTACCGGCTATCTCCGGATGGGGCCCTACCTGTTCAGGAGAAAAACATGGCTACCGGCACCGTGAAGTGGTTCAACTCGGAAAAGGGCTTCGGCTTCATCGAGCAGGACGGCGGCGGCCCCGACGTCTTCGCCCACTACTCCAACATCGCCAGCTCCGGCTTCCGTGAGCTGCTGGAGGGCCAGAAGGTCTCGTTCGACGTCGCCCAGGGCCAGAAGGGCCTGCAGGCGGAGAACATCATCCCCGCCTGATTTCGGGGACGCGCTTTTCCAGAGCCGGGGCCCCGCACCTTCGGGTGCGGGCCCCGGCTCGTGCTGTGACTGCTCATGAATGTGGTGAGCGCTGTGCGTGCAGTCCGTGGGGCCCAGGAAGGAAATCCAGATCCAGCATGACTCGATCCGAACGTCCCGTCCGTAAGCGGCCGGCAAACGCGCGCGGCGCCCAGACCGGCGGCTCCGCGAAGACCGGCGGCTCCGCGAGGAGCGCGGGCCGGAACACCGGCCGGGGCGCCGGCAAGGGCGGTGCCCGCAAGGTCGCGCCGCCGCAGGAGTTCTCGCTGCCCGAGACCATCACGCCCGCGCTGCCCGCCGTCGAGTCCTTCGACGCGCTGGACATGCCCGCCGCGCTGACGAAGACCCTCGCCGCCCAGGGTGTCACCGAGCCCTTCCCGATCCAGGGCGCGACCCTGCCCAACTCCCTTGCCGGACGCGACGTTCTCGGCCGGGGCCGCACCGGCTCCGGCAAGACGCTCGCCTTCGGGCTCGCCCTGCTGGCGCGCACCGCGGGCCGCCGCGCCGACTCCAAGGCGCCGCTCGCCCTCGTCCTGGTCCCCACGCGTGAGCTCGCGCAGCAGGTCAACGACGCGCTGACGCCGTACGCGACCGCCGTGAACCTGCGCGTGGCCACGGCCGTCGGCGGTATGTCGATCAGCCGGCAGTCCGGCACGCTGCGCCGCGGCGCCGAGGTGCTGGTGGCCACCCCCGGGCGGCTCAAGGACCTCATCGAGCGGGGCGACTGCCGCCTCGACCAGGTCGCGATCACGGTGCTCGACGAGGCCGACCAGATGGCCGACATGGGCTTCATGCCGCAGGTCGTGGCGCTGCTCCAGCAGGTCGAACCGGGCGGTCAGCGACTGCTGTTCTCGGCGACTCTGGACAAGAACATCGACCGTCTCGTGCGGATGTTCCTGACGGACCCCGTGGTGCACTCGGTCGACCCCTCCGCGGGCGCGGTGACCACCATGGAGCACCACGTGCTGCATGTCGCCGACGAGACCGACAAGAAGGCCGTCGCCCTGCGGATCGCGGCCCGCGACGGCCGCGTCATCCTCTTCGTCGACACCAAGCGCGGCGCCGACCGCTTCACCAAGCGGCTCCTCGCCAACGGCGTACGGGCGTCCGCGCTGCACGGCGGGCGCAGCCAGCCGCAGCGCAACCGCACCCTCGACCAGTTCAAGACCGGTCAGGTCACCGCGCTGGTGGCCACCAACGTGGCGGCCCGCGGCATCCACATCGACGACCTCGACCTCGTGGTCAACGTCGACCCGCCGACCGACCACAAGGACTACCTGCACCGCGGCGGCCGTACCGCCCGCGCCGGTGAGTCCGGCAGTGTCGTCACCCTCGTACTGCCCGAGCAGAAGCGGGAGATGACCCGCCTCATGGCGGACGCCGGCATCACCCCGCGCACCGCCCGCGTCAAGTCCAGCGACGAGGAGCTCACCCGCATCACCGGCGCCCGCGAGCCCTCCGGCGTCCCGGTCGTCATCGAGGTCCCCCAGCCCGCCGAACAGCCGAAGCGCACCAGCAAGCCCCGCCGCGCGACCGGCGGCGGCGCCAGGCGCCCGTCGGTCGCGGGTGCGGGCACGGGCGGCGGCACGGAGTCCCAGGGCCGTCAGCAGCGGTCCCGTCGCGGCGCGAACCCGGCCGCCACGACGAACGGCGGCACCGCCGCCCGCCGCTCCAGCACCACCGGCGGCACCAACGCCCGCCGCAGCGACACCGGCGCAGCGAGCCGCAGGCGCAGGGCAGCCTAGCCAGATCCAGCCAGCAGCCCCGCGTCCCGAAAGGGGCGCGGGGCTGTGGCATGTGCGGCTCCGCCGCGCGGGCGCGATCAACCACGACGGACCCGCAGCTTTTCAAGGGACCGGTGGCGCCCCGACAGGGGCGCGGGGCTGTGACATGTGCGGCTCCGCCGCGCGGGCGCGACCAGCCACGACGGACCCGCAGCTTCCCCACGACCCGCTAGCGCCGCGCCCCGTCACACGTTGCCGAAGAACCCCGGATCCACCGAGTCGAGCTTCCACGCGAAATCCCGGTGCAGACTCAGGAGTTCCGCAAGCGGCACCGCCCGCCGGCTCGTCGAGTGAAGGTCCCGCCGAGCCTCCGCGGACCACAGGAACGGCACGACCGACAACCCCTGCGTCCCCGTCAGCGCACCGGACTCGGCCCGCCACCCGGGCCACCGCAGGGTGTCGTAGAACGCCTCCGTACCCTCGGTGAGAAGCCAGTTGAGCCAGGCCCCATGGCCCACCTCAAGGGCATCCCACCGCAGCGAGTCCGGCGCGAAGTACACCATCTCGCCAGGACGTCCGGGACGGCCCGCCGCCTCGGGGGCGGGCCCGTTCAGCACGAAGACCCCGCCGAGCACGTCATGCCCGACCACAAGCCCGTTGAAGGGCCGCCAGGCCGGATCGAACCGGTCGGGGAACCCGTTGACCTCGGCGAGGCTCGGCAGGCCCGTCGCCCCGCCCGGCAGCCCCGTCGGCACACCGGCGCCCGGGCTGCCGTAAATCCGCAGCCACCCGCTGTCCAGCACCACCCCACCGCAGTTGAGCACCATGCCGCCCAGCCAGGAGCGCGCGGTGATCTGCAACTGGAGCAGGGTCGAGCGGCCCTGGGCCCGGTCGCCGGGCAGCACCTCCATGGACACCCCGCTGGAGGCGAGTGCCTCGGACAGCAGCGGCCAGGCAGGTTCCTCGACGTCGGTCAGCTCGGTCAGGTCACGCATGGGTTCCCCGTGGATTCTGGGTATTCCGGGTCGGACGTACCGACCTCAGTAGGCCATCGTGCGCTCCCGGCGCACCGAATAGGTCACGAACCCGGCGCCCAGGCCGAGGAAGAGGGTGCCGCCGACGACGTACGGCGTCGTGTCGACGCTTCCGGTGTCAGCGAGCTGAGTGTCATCGCCACCCGACTCCGTGCTCGACTCCGTTGACGCCTGCACCGCGTTGGTGGTCGTCGCGGAAGTCGAGGTATTCGCGGTAGTCGCTGAAGCCGACGCCGAGACGCTCGGGCTGGGTTCGTCCTGGGTCGCGTTGGCGTTCGGGACGAACCACAGGGCCCCCAGGAGGGTCCCCGCTGCGGTGGCGGTCAACAACGATCGACGTGCGGCGGACACGAAATATCGATCCCCTTGTGGCGCTGGCGAATTGGCCGTGTGGGGCGATGCTAATGAAAGGCGCGGGTCGTGGGAAAGTCGCGCAACCTGTGGGTCGTACGCTCCGTCCCATGAGTACTCCTGAGACATCACAGTTTGTACGGCTTCGTGTCGAACTGGTGCTGGAAGTCGACGACGCCGCCGCCGTCACCAAGGCCGCACTGCGCCGGATCGCCGACGACACGGACATGCCCGTCGACGAACGGACGCACGCCGAGAACGCAGTGACGGAAGACACTGCCGAGGCCCTCGCCTATCTCATCGATCCGTTCGACCTGGTCAGCGAGGTGCCGGGGATCGAGCTCGCGCAGGCCTCCTGGAGCAGCGAGCCCATTGACTACGACCCCGATTCGCCGGATTGGGATCTCGACGAGGATGATGCTGACGAGGACGACGAGGAAGACGCACTCGGCTGACGCGGCTTGGGGGAATTGTGACCCCGGGCGGCAACCGCCGTCCGGGGTTTCGTCGTCTCAGGAGACGCACTGACCACCTCCGCACCGCTCGGTCCACCTGTCTGGACGTGGTGTGCCCCACACATCCAAGGGATGTGGAACGGGACGAAACGGTCGTAGCGTTGATTGTTCTTACGGGGCTCTCGTGTCTTTTGGTGATTCGGCGACGATGGAGAAGCGTGTGATGACGGACAGTAAGCGGCGCAAGGGCCTGATGGCCGCGTCCGCACTGCTCGGCGGGGTGCTGGTGCTCTCTGCGTGCAGCGGAGGCGACGACAAGGCCAGTGGCTCGGACGGCGGCGACAGCACGTCGCAGGCCAAGGTCGACGAGGCCGCGGCCAAGAAGACCTCCGAGGCCGAGATCAAGATCACGCCCAAGGACGGGTCCGACAACGCCTCCATCAACAACGGCACCGCGGTCACCGTGAGCAAGGGCACGCTCACGTCCGTGACGATGACGACCGCGACCGGCACCGCCGTCGCCGGCCAGATATCCGCCGACAAGAAGAGCTGGAAGCCCGCCGGTCAGCTCGAGCGCGCCACCACGTACAAGGTCGCCGCCGAGGCCAGCGACTCCGCGGGCCGCACCGCCCACGAGAACACCTCGTTCACCACGGTGTCCCCGACCAACAGCTTCATAGGCAACTTCACGCCCGAGGACGGCTCCACCGTCGGCGTCGGCATGCCGGTCTCGATCAACTTCGACAAGGCGATCACGAACAAGGCCGCCGTGCAGAAGGGGATCACCGTCTCCTCCAGCAGCGGCCAGGAGGTCGTCGGTCACTGGTTCAGCGCCAACCGCCTGGACTTCCGCCCCGAGAACTACTGGACCGGCGGCTCCACTGTCACCCTCAAGCTCAACCTCGACGGCGTCGAGGGCGCGAGCGGGGTCTACGGCGTGCAGCAGAAGACGGTCACCTTCAAGATCGGCCGCAACCAGGTCTCCATCGTCGACGCCAAGACCAAGACGATGAAGGTCACCCAGGGCGGCAAGACCATCAAGACCATCCCGATCTCCGCGGGAGCTCCGGAGCACACGACCTACCAGGGCCAGATGGTGATCTCCGAGAAGTTCAAGGAGACCCGGATGGACGGCTCGACGGTCGGCTTCACGAACGACGACGGCAAGGGCGAGTACGACATCAAGGACGTACCGCACGCCATGCGTCTTTCGAGCTCCGGCACGTTCATCCACGGCAACTACTGGGGCGCCAAGTCCGTCTTCGGTTCGGTGAACACCAGCCACGGCTGTGTCGGTCTGTCCGACACCAAGGGTGCCAACGACCCGAACACACCTGCCGCGTGGTTCTACAACCACTCGCTGATCGGTGACGTCGTGGTCGTCCAGAACACCGGCGACAAGACCATCGCCCCGGACAACGGCCTCAACGGCTGGAACCTGGACTGGGCGGCGTGGAAGGCCGGTTCGGCGGTCTGATCCCGCATCAGCCCCGCTTCACCCCGCTTCCGACGGCGGCGGTCCCCTTCACGGGGGCCGCCGCTGTCGCGTTTGTGCGGGTTGCTATGCGGAGCACAGCATTCCGAGGCTGCGCACAGTTCAATCAACCGGTAAACCACAGCCTTCTCATCGTTCTCTTATTTCGGCCTTATCCCATCATCACGCGCCGTACCTAGCTTGCGGCCCATGTTCTTCACCTACCTGAGGCGCGAACTGCGCCGCCGCAGAAAGGCGGCCCTCGTCGTCGCCTCCGGGCTCGCCCTGGGCATCGCCCTGGTCATCGTGGTCAGTTCCGTGTCCTCGGGCATGGAAAAGGCCCAGGGCAAGGTGCTTCAGTCGCTGTACGGGCTGGGTACCGACATGACGGTCACCAAGGCCGCGGCGCCCGCCGCGAGCAGCAGCGACCGCCCGCGCTTCAACTTCGACGCGCAGGACAACGGCGACGACAGCGAGCAGAGCAGCGACCGCGTCATGGTCCAGGGCTTCCAGACCCTGGCCTCCTCGACCGTCACCAAGGTCAACTCCCAGAAGGGCGTCTCGGACTCCGTCGGCGGGCTGAGCCTCCAGGTCATCAAGGTCAACGGCTCGTTCACGCGGGGCCAGTTCCAGCAGAACCAGAACAGCGGCAGCGGCGACCAGCAGGGCCGCCAGGGTGGCGCCCAGCCCTCGCCCGAGGGCACCGTCAAGGGCGGCGGCGCCAACTTCGACGTCAACAACTACTCGGTCTACGGCACCGATGTCACCAAGCCGGCCCTCGGCCCGCTGACCTCGTCGAAGATCACCAGCGGTCGTACGTTCAAGACGTCGGAGACCAACGCCAAGGTCGTCGTCGCCGACAAGTCGTACGCCAAGGAGAAGAAGCTCAAGCTCGGCAGTACCGTCACTATCAAGAGCGTCAAGTACAAGGTCATCGGCATCGCGACGCCGGACAGCGGTGACGCGGCGGCCAACCTCTACATCCCGCTCAAGCAGGCCCAGACGATCAGTGACTCCAAGAACAAGGTCACCACGATCTACGTCAAGGCGTCCGACTCGCAGCAGATCAGCAGCGTCAAGAGCACCATCCAGAAGAACATCTCGGGTACGACCGTGACGACCTCCGCGGACCTCGCGGACACCGTCTCCGGTTCCCTGTCGACCGCCTCCAGCCTCGCCTCGAACGTCGGCAAGTGGCTCTCGATCGCGGTGCTCGTGGCCGCGTTCCTGGTGGCCGGTCTGCTCACCTCCTCGGCCGTCTCCCGCCGCGTGCGCGAGTTCGGCACCCTCAAGGCGCTCGGCTGGAAGTCGCGCCGGGTGACCGGCCAGGTCGTCGGTGAGGCCATCGTGAACGGTCTGGTCGGCGGCGCCCTCGGTATCGGGCTCGGCCTCGCGGGCGCCTATGTCGTCACCTCGATCAGCCCGACCCTCTCTGCTCAGGTGGGGAGTTCGGGCGGTGGCGCGGCCGGCGGTCCCGGCGGTGGCGGCGGCTTCGGCGGTCCCGCACGGCAGACCGCGTCCAAGGCCCTCGACGTCGCGCTCACCGCGCCCGTCAGCCTCAACACCATCGCCGTCGCGGTCGCCCTCGCTGTCGCGGGCGGTCTGATCGCCGGTGCCTTCGGCGGCTGGCGTGCCTCCCGGCTGCGGCCCGCGGACGCCCTGCGCCGCGTCGAATAAGCCCAGCCCCCTTCCGTAAAACAGGAGTTGCACGATGTACGAACTCAGAGGCGTCACCAAGCGCTATACGCGGGGCAAGGACACGGTCGACGCGCTCGCCGGTATCGATCTGACCATCGGGGACGGCGACCGGCTCGTCATCCAGGGCCCCACCGGTGGCGGAAAATCGACCCTTCTCCAGATGCTCGGCGGGCTCGACCGTCCCACCGCGGGCAGTGTCGAACTCGACGGCACGGACATGGCGAAGCTTTCCGAGGCGAAACTCACCAAAGTGCGCAGTGAGAACATCGGTTTCGTCTTTCAGAGCTTCAACCTGATTCCCACGCTCACCGCGCAGGAGAACGTGGAGACCGCCCTCGTACCCCTCAAGGTGAAGGCGAAGGAGCGGCGCGAACGGGCCGCCGCCGCGCTGGAGTCGGTGGGCCTGGCCGAGCGGCTCGGGCATCTGCCCGCCGAGCTCTCCGGCGGTCAGCAGCAGCGTGTCGCCATCGCCCGCGCCCTGGTCAAGCAGCCGAAGGTGCTGCTCGCCGACGAGCCGACCGGCAACCTCGACGAATCCATGCGCGACGAGATCATGGACGTACTGGAAGCCATGTGGAAGGAGCACGGGCTCACTTTCATCATGGTCACGCACGATTCCGCGATCGCGAAGAAGGCCCCGAGGCTTGCGACGATCCGCAAGGGCAAGATCACCGTCAAGGAGAACGCGGGAGCATAAAGGAGCACAAAAGGGGGAGCGCGGGAGCGTAGCGGAACAACTCCGTCAACTCTTCACTGCTGCCTCTCTATTGAGCGGCCGATCACCCCCCGGGCATACTTGCGTATTCCGGGGGGTGTGCGCGCATGCGTACGGGACGTCCCCCGGCCGGACGAATGGGGAATTCGCCCGGACCTCATCTCCAGGGGGAGACTTGCGCAGACAAGTGAAAAGGGCGTGCGCGGCGACCATCGCCACGGCGGCAGCCGTGGCTCTGGCGGCGGGAATGACCAGCCCGGCGTCGGCAAAGGCGGAGCGCGCGAGCAGCGCTTCAGCGGCCAAGGCGGCGGGGCTCACGGCCCGGCACCACATCACGCTGATCACCGGTGACCGGGTGGCCGTCGACGCGAAGGGCCGCGTCGTCGGCATCGAGCGCGCCAAGGGCCGCGCCCACATACCCGTGATGGTCCGCAAGGCGGACGGCCACACCCTCGTGGTGCCGGCCGACGCCCAGAGCCTGATAGCCACCGGCAAGCTCGACCAGCGGCTGTTCGACGTCACCGAGCTGAACAAGGCGGCGACCCGCAAGGCACAGAAGCAGGGCCTGAAGCTGATCGTCGGTTACAAGGGAGCCGCGACGGCCGCCAAGGCCGACGTCCGCGAGGCGGGCACGCTCCGCCGGACCCTGAAGTCGCTGAACGCGGACGCGGTGCTCACTCCGAAGAAGGACGCGGCGGAGCTCTGGTCGGCGGTCACCAACGGCGGCAGTACGGCCTCCGGCATCGCGCACGTCTGGCTGGACGGCGTCCGCAAGGCGAGCCTCGACAAGTCGGTGCCGCAGATCGGTGCTCCCAAGGCATGGGCGGCCGGTTACGACGGCAAGGGCGTCAAGATCGCCGTCCTCGACACCGGCGTCGACGCGACCCACCCGGACCTCAAGGACCAGGTGATCGCGGCCAAGAACTTCTCCACCTCCGCCGACGCGACCGACAAGTTCGGCCACGGCACGCACGTCGCCTCGATCGCGGCGGGCACGGGTGTGAAGTCGGGCGGCAAGTACAAGGGTGTCGCGCCCGGCGCGAAGATCCTGAGCGGCAAGGTCCTCAGCGACGACGGCTACGGAGACGACTCCTCCATCCTCGCGGGCATGGAGTGGGCGGCCGACCAGGGCGCCGACGTCGTCAACCTCAGCCTGGGCGGCGGCGACACCCCGGAGATCGACCCGCTGGAAGCCGAGGTCAACAAGCTCTCCGAGGAGAAGGGCATCCTCTTCGCGATCGCCGCCGGCAACGACGGCGACTTCGGCGAGCAGACGATCGGCTCCCCGGGCAGCGCGGCCGACGCGCTCACCGTCGGCGCGGTCGACGACAACGACAAGCTGGCCTCCTTCTCCAGCCGCGGCCCCGGCCTCGACGGCGCCATCAAGCCCGACGTGACCGCACCCGGCGTGGACATCACGGCGGCCGCGGCCCCGGGCAGCCTCATCGACAAGGAAGTCGGCGAGAAGCCCCCGGGCTATCTCACGATCTCCGGTACGTCGATGGCGACCCCGCATGTCGCGGGCGCGGCGGCGATCCTCAAGCAGGAGCACCCGGACTGGACGTTCGCCGAGCTCAAGGGCGCGCTGACCGGCTCCGCCAAGGGCGGCAAGTACACGCCGTTCCAGCAGGGTTCCGGCCGGATCGCCGTCGACAAGGCGATCAAGCAGTCGGTGATCGCCGACCCGAACTCGGTGAGCTTCGGCATCCAGCAGTGGCCGCACACCGACGACAAGCCGGCGACCAAGCAGCTCACCTACCGCAACCTCGGCAAGACCGACGTCACGCTGACTCTCTCGGCGACCGCCACCAACCCCAAGGGCCAGACGGCTCCTTCGGGCTTCTTCACGCTCGGCGCGAAGACGGTCAAGGTCCCGGCGGGCGGCAAGGCCTCGGTGGACGTCACCGTCAACACCAAGCTGGGCGGCACCACGGACGGCGCGTACTCGGCGTACGTGACGGCCACGGGCGGCGGCCAGTCGGTGCGGACCGCGGCCGCGGTGCAGCGCGAGGTGGAGTCGTACGACGTCAAGCTGAAGTACCTCGTGCGCGACGGCGAGCAGCCCATCCACCTCACCGACCTCTACGCCTACGCGGGGCTCGGCAACGGACGGGACTACTTCTCGCAGGGCACCGCGAGCACCGAGACCATCCGCGTGCCCAAGGGCACCTACATCCTCAACTCCCAGCTGGTCAAGGACCTCACCTCGATCGACGGCGGAGTGGACTGGCTCGTCCAGCCCAAGCTGACCGTCACCAAGAACCAGACGGTGACCATCGACCAGCGCACCGCCAAGTCCGCCGACATCACGGTGCCGGACGCCGGGGCGAAGCCGGTGTCGGCGATGGTCTCCTACATGTACGACCCCGCCGGCATCGGTATGGGCATCGGCCTGGATTCCTTCGCGGGCCTGCGAACGGCGCACATCGGCCCGGCGGTCACCTCCGGCCTCTCCCAGAGCTGGTCGGGTACGTGGACCAAGGGCGACGACGCCGAGTACGACGTGTTCACCGGCGGCAAGGTCACCAAGCTGCAGGGCGCGCACGTCAAGCACTACAAGGCGAGCGAACTGGCCACGGTCAAGACCAACATGGGGGCCGCGGCCTCCGGCAAGACGGGCGCCGTGAGCACGTACGGCTACCTGCCCGACGACTTCTCCTTCGGGCTCCCCGTCGAGCAGAAGCTGCCGGGCACCCGCACGCTGCATGTCTCCACCGGTGACAAGGTCCAGTGGAGCTTCGACTTCGAGCAGTACGCCGGCAAGGACGCCGACGGCTTCCCGATCACCGAGGCCTTCTACACCCTGGGCGAGCCGCAGACCTTCAAGGCGGGCGACAGCTACACGAAGACGTTCAACACCGGCGTCTTCGGCCCGAAGATCAGCAGCCTCTACGGCGTCTACCGCAACGGCAAGTACATCAGCGGGTATCTCCCGATATTCGCCGACGGCCAGTCGCACGCCGGTTCGTCCGTCTACACCTCGGTCAAGACGACCCTGTACCGCAATGGCACCAAGATCGCCGAGAACGATGACGCGCTGGACGGCAGCGGCCAGTTCAAGGTGCCGGACGCGGACGCGGCGTACAAGCTGACCACGTCCATCAAGCGTTCCGTGAAGGTGGCCGCGGCCTCCACACGGATCGACGCGAGCTGGACGTTCCACTCCAAGAAGGTCGACGACGCGAAGCTGCCCATCTCCACGGCCCGCTTCGGCGCGTCCCTCGGCCTGGACAGCCGTGGCCCCGCCGACCAGAAGGTCACCATCCCGGTGACCGTCCAGGGCGCGGCCGCGGGCACCAACCTCAAGTCCCTGGCCGTGTACGTGTCGTACGACTACGGCCAGACCTGGACCAAGCTCGACGTCAAGAACGGCAAGATCACCTTCAAGAACCCGGCGAAGGGCAAGGGCATCTCGTTCCACGCCAAGATCGCCGACAAGAAGGGGAACAAGTCGACGATCTCGATCTACAACGCGTATTACGGGAAGTGAGCCAGTACAGGTAGTGAGCCCATAGCGAACGGCCCGTCGGAAGGAAAGCTTCCGGCGGGCCGTCCGTGTTTGGTTGGGGCCATGACCGTTTCGACTGTCGAATACATCCGGTACCGGATTCCCGAGCAGCAGTCGGCGGAGTTCCTGGCCGCCTACACCCGGGCCGCCGCCCAGCTCGCCGCGGCCCCGCAGTGCGTCGACTACGAACTCGCGCGCTGCGAGGAGGACTTCGAGCACTTCACCCTGCGGATCACATGGACCTCGACCGAGGACCATCTGGAGGGCTTCCGGAAGTCGCCGCTCTTCCCCGACTTCCTCGCCGAGATCCGCCCCTACATCGGCGACATCGAGGAGATGCGCCACTACAAGCCGACGACGGTGCGTGGCACGGGCGCCTCCGTCCCCACCCTCTACGCCTGGGCGGGAGGCGCCGAGGCCTTCACACGGCTGACATCGGCGTTCTACGACAGGGTCCTCAAGGACGACCTCCTCGCGCCCCTCTTCGCCGACCTGGCCCCCGAACACGCCGTCCATGTCGCGCTCTGGCTCGGTGAGGTCTTCGGTGGTCCCGCCGCGTACTCCGAGTCGCAGGGGGGCCACGGTCACATGGTCGCCAAGCACATGGGGAAGGGCATCACCGAGGTCCAGCGGCGCCGCTGGGTGAACCTGCTGCAAGACGCGGCCGACGACGCCGGCCTCCCCACCGACGCCGAGTTCCGCTCGGCATTCCTCGCGTACGCGGAGTGGGGTACGCGGCTGGCTGTCTACTTCTCCGGCCCCGACGCGAGCCCTCCGGGGGATCAGCCGGTACCGAGGTGGACGTGGGGGGCAGCACCGCCGTACCAGCCGTGAGGCGTTCTTCGCCCCCGCCGCCCCTACCCGTCCCATCCGTTCCTGGGGGCTGCGCCCCCAGACCCCCCTAAAAGACTGCGCAGTTCCCCGCGCCCCTTTTAGGGGCGCGAGGAACTGCGCAATCCTTTGGATCAGCCCCCACCCACCCGCACCCGACACACAACCGAAACCCTACTGAGGGGACGTCGCGCCGGCGCGGGTCGCGTCCGTCCCCCAGCTGGCCAGCAGCCGCAGCGCCTCCGCAGAGGCAGAACCCGGCTCCGCGTGATACGTCAACAGCGACTGCTCCTCGTCGTCGACGAGCCTGAACGACTCGAAGTGGAGGCTCAGTTCACCTACCAGCGGGTGATGCAGCCGCTTGACGCCATGGCTCTTCTCCTTGACGTCGTGCGTGGCCCACAACCGCCGGAACTCCTCGCTCTTCACGGAGAGTTCGCCGACGAGGGCCGACAGGCGCGGGTCGTCGGGATGGCAGCCCGCGTCCATGCGCAGGAGACTCACGATGTCGGACGCCTTCTGGTCCCACTCCACGAACAGCTCGCGGTACTCGGGCTTCAGAAACACCATCCGCGCCCAGTTCCGCTCCTGCGGCGGCAGCTCGGACCAGTCGCCGAAGACAGCCGCGGCCATCCGGTTCCAGACGAGGATGTCCGAGCGCCGCCCCACGACGTACGCCGGAACGCTGTCGAGGGTATCGATCAGCTGCCGCAAGGCCACGCGCACCTGCTGCGGCCGAGCCGTCTGCTTCTTCTTGTGCTGCTTGGGCTTCGCCAGGTGAGTGAGATGCGCGTGCTCGGCGCCCGTCAGCCGCAGCGCGCGGGCGATCGCGTCCAGCACCTCCGCCGACACGTTCCGCCCGTTCCCCTGCTCAAGGCGCGTGTAGTACGCGACGGACACCCCGGCCAGCTGCGCCAGCTCCTCGCGGCGCAGCCCGGGCACCCGGCGGTGCCGCCCGAAGTCCGGCAGCCCCACGTCCTCCGGCTTCAGCCGGGCCCGGCGGGTGCGCAGGAACTCGCTGAGCTCGGCACGCCGGTCCAGCGGCAGCCCGGGCTCGCTCGCGGGGCCCTGGGAGCGCAGTTCATCCATACGTCCAGTATTCATGGTCGTACGCAGAGGAGCCTGACCCCGTCAGTAGTAGGACCAGCGGACGTACGCAGAGCCGTGGCCTGGGTGAACCCTGTGAACTGGGGCAGGCTGAGCGCTGTGCCCGGCCGAAGGTAGCCGGGCACAGGACAGAACCACTCCTGAGGAGAACCCCCGGCATGACCACTGTTGCTGCGTACGCCGCTCCCGCCGCCAAGGCTCCGCTGGAGCGCACCACCATCGAGCGTCGCGAGGTCGGTGAGTTCGACGTCCTGATCGACATCAAGTTCGCCGGTATCTGCCACTCCGACATCCACCAGGCCCGCGAGGGCTGGGGCGAGGCCATCTTCCCGATGGTGCCGGGCCACGAGATCGCCGGCATCGTCTCCGAGGTCGGCCCCGGCGTCACCAGGTTCCAGGTCGGCGACCGCGTGGGCGTCGGCTGCATGGTCGACTCCTGCCGCGAGTGCGAGAACTGCAAGGCGGGCCTGGAGCAGTACTGCACCGGCGGCAATGTGGGGACCTACAACGCCGTCGGCAAGGACGGCGAGCCCACCTACGGCGGCTACTCCGAGAAGATCGTCGTCGATGAGAACTTCACCGTCCGCATCCCCGACGGCCTCTCCCTCGACGTGGCCGCACCGCTGCTCTGCGCCGGCATCACCACATACTCCCCGCTCAAGCACTGGAACGCCGGCCCCGGCAAGAAGGTCGCCGTCCTCGGCATGGGCGGTCTCGGCCACATGGGCGTCAAGATCGCGCACGCGCTGGGCGCCGAGGTGACCGTCCTGTCGCAGTCCCTGCGGAAGAAGGACGACGGGCTGAAGCTGGGCGCCGACCACTACTACGCCACCAGCGACCCGGAGACCTTCAAGGAACTGCGCGGCACCTTCGACCTGATCCTGTCGACCGTGTCCGCCCCGCTCGACCTGGACGCCTACCTGTCCCTGCTCAGGACCGACGGCGCCTTCGTCAACGTGGGCGCGCCCGAGGAGCCCGTCTCCCTCAACCTCTTCTCCGTGATCGGCGGCCGCAAGACCCTCGCGGGCTCCGGCATCGGCGGCATCCAGGAGACCCAGGAGATGCTCGACTTCTGCGCCGAGCACGGCTTGGGCGCCGAGATCGAGCTGATCGGCGCGTCCGAGATCAACGACGCGTACGAGAGGGTGCTGGCGAGCGACGTCCGCTACCGCTTCGTGATCGACACCGCCACGATCCAGTAGCACCGCAACGATCCAGCCAGTGCTTCTGGCGTGGACGGGCGCCGACCGGTCGTACGACTGGTCGGCGCCTTTGGCGTTTCCAGGTCCCGTACGGCCGGTCAGCGCCCGCCCGAGCGGCCCAGCAGCCACAGCAGATAGGGGCCGCCCACCAGGGAGGTGAGCGCCCCGACCGGGATCTCCAGCGGCGGGATCAGGGTGCGGGCCACCAGGTCGGCGGCGACCACGACGACCGCTCCCGTCAACGCCGAGGCGATGAGCGGCAGTTGAGGGGTGCGGGTGAGTCGGCGGGTCAGTTGGGGGCCGGTGAGGGCGACGAAGCCGATCGGGCCCGCGGCGCCCGTCGCGGTCGCGGCGAGCACCACGCCCAGGACGGTCAGGCCGAGTTGGGCGCGGTGCACGCGGACACCGAGCGCGGCGGCCGTGTCGGCGTCCAGGCCCAGTGGCCGCATCGCCCGGTTCGCCCACACCAGGGCGGGGAGCGCGAGCAGGAGCACCCAGCCGAGGGGCTCGGCCTGTTCCCAGCCCCGCCCGTTCAGGCTGCCGGTCAGCCACAGTTTGAGCTGCTCGGCGGCGGCCAGTTCGCTCTCGGTGAGGTAGAGCTGGACGACCGCGGAGAGCGCGACGCCGATACCGACTCCGGTCAGCACGAACCGGCTCGGCCGCATCCCGTGCCGCCAGGCCAGCACGTACACCAGCGCGGCGGCCACGAGCCCGCCGGTGACCGCGACGGCCGGCAGCGCGCCGGGGGAGGCGACCGTGCCGGTGGCGAGCGCGAGCACGGTGGCGGCGGCGGCCCCGTGCCCGACGCCGATGACGTCCGGGCTGGCCAGCGGGTTGCGCGTCACGGTCTGCACCAGCGCCCCGGACAGCCCGAGCGCGGCGCCGACCAGCGCGCCGAGCACGATCCGCGGCACCCGCAGCTCCCCGACGACCAGGTCGTACGGGCCTCCGTGGCCGCGCAGCACCCGCCAGACCTTGCCCGGTGGGACGTACGACTGGCCGGCGCACGCCGAGAGCAGTATGACGCCCGCGAGGAGGAGCACGAGGACGGCGGCGACGGCGGCGGAGCGCCGGTGCAGGAGGAGGGAGAGGCCGCGGAAGCGGACTACGGAGAGCCCCGCAGGGCGCGGGCGGCCGGGCGCGGTGGTGGTCACGCGCTCACCCCGGATCCCGCGCTCACTCCGGTGGCTGCCGCCGTCACGTGACCGCCCCCTTCCGCCGTACGAGCACGACCAGCACCGGAACCCCCACCAGCGCGGTCATCACCCCGGCCGGGACCTCCGCGGGCGCGCGGACCACGCGCCCGGCGACATCCGCCGCGAGCAGCAGGGCCGCGCCGAGGAGGGCGGAGAGCGGGAGGGTCCAGCGGTGGCCGCCGGAGACGAGGCGGCGGGCGAGATGGGGTACGGCGAGGCCGATGAACGCGATGGGGCCCGCGGCGGCGACCGCCGACGCCGTGAGCACGGTCGCGCCGAGCGCCGCACAGCCCCGTACGAGCGCGACCCGGTGGCCCAGCGCCCGCGCGGTGTCGTCGCCCAGCGCGAGCGCGTCCAGGCCGCGGGCGCAGGCCAGCACGAGCAGCGCGCCCGCGAGGAGGAAGGGGAGCATCCGCCCCACCGTTCCCGCGTCGCGTCCGCCGATCGCGCCCACCTGCCAGAAGCGGAACTGGTCCAGCGTGGCCGAACTCGACGTCAGTACGACGGTCGTGGCGCCCGCCGTCATCGCCGACAGCGCGGTCCCGGCGAGCGCCAGCTTCACCGGGGAGGCACCGCCGCGCCCGCGCGAGGCGATGGCGTACACGGCACACGCGGCGACGACGGCACCGGCGAAGGCGTACCAGACGTATCCGGCGAAGCCGTTCGCGAGCCCGAGCGCGATCGCGCACACGACACCGGCCGCCGCGCCCTGGCTCAGCCCGAGGATCCCCGGATCGGCGAGCGGATTGCGGCTGACCGCCTGCAGGGCCGCCCCGGCGAGCCCGAGCGCGGCCCCGGCCGTCAGCCCGATCGCGGTGCGCGGCACCCGCAACGACCGTACGACCAGGGCGTCCGGCGTACCGCCGCCGTGCACCAGGGCGTCGAGGACGGCGGACGGCGGGACGGGCCGGGTGCCGACGGCGAGGCTGAGGGCCACGGCCGTGAGTGTGAGGAGGAGAGCGGCGGTGAGCCAGGCGCCGCGCCGGGCGGCCGTCGTACGACCGGTCACGTGCTCAGGGTGTCCGCGAGCTGCTTGATGACGAGCCGTGCGGCGGTCGGACCGGCGTTGAGGTACCACGGGTCGTCGTCGACCTTCACCGCGTGACCGGCCTTGACGGCCTTCATCGACTTCCACAGCGGTCCGGCGAGCACGCTCCCGGCGTCGGTCCTGGACGCGTCGCCCTGCACCGAGTAGAAGATCCAGTCACCGTCGGCGACATCGATGCTCTCCGGGCCGATGTCCTGCGAAATCGCCTTGAACCGCTGCGACGTGGGCCGGCCGAGCCCCATGTCGACGGCGAGGGACCCGGTGAAGGACGAGACGCCGAACATCCGCGTGCGGCCGGGCGTGAACCGCACCATGGAGACGGTGGGATCGCCGAGACTCCTGCCCTGCTCGGCGGCGTCGCCGGTGATGTCGTCGAGCATCTCCCGCGCCTGGCCGCCCTTGCCGATGGCGTCGCCGACGAGCAGCAGGTCCCGCTTCCAGTTGATGCCGTTGCCGGCGGTGATGACGGTCGGGGCGATCTTCTTGAGCTTCGGGTAGAGATCGCCGAGCGAGTCGTTGGCGAGGATGAGATCGGGCTTGGCGGCGGCCAGACTCTCCAGATTCGGCGCGGTACGGGTCCCCGCGTCGGTCATCTTCGCGAGCGCCTTCTTGTACGTCGGGAAGGCGTCCTGGAGATAGTCCGGCACGAGCCCCGCGTTGTCGGCGCGCGTGGTGGCGGCCGGTACGACGCCCAGGGACAGCAGGTCGTCCAGCTGGCCGGTGCTGAGCACGGCGATCCGCTTCGGCGCCGCCTTGACCTCGGTCGAGCCCGCGAAGTGCCCGACGGTGCGCGGGAACTTCCCGTCCGCGTCGGTGTCCGCGCCCATCCCCTTCGAGAGGGCGCTCGGCGCGGCGGACGGCCCCTCCGAGGCCCCGGCGACGAGATTGCGCGACCCTCCGCCGCTCGCCTCCTTGGCATCGTTGTCAGCGCCCGCCGAGCAGCCGACCACCATTCCTCCGACGACGGACACGGCCAGAACGGCCTTCCACCTCAACGCGCGCACAACCACTCCGACCAACCACTCCGACGACGACTAAGGCAAGGCTTACCTTAGCTGCCTCTCGGAGGGGTTGGGGGACCAGGGGGTCGGGAGCCGTCTCCGGTCGCGGGCTCAGTGAACGGAGAGGCCGCCGTCGACGAAGATCGACTGTCCGGTGACGTAGGCGGAGGCGCGGCTCGCCAGGAACACCGCCGCGCCCTCGAAATCCTCGGCCAGACCATTGCGCCCGACCATCGTGCGCGCGGCCAGCGCCGCCACCTTCTCCGGGTCGGTCGACAGTCGCGCGTTGAGCGGCGTCATCACGAAGCCCGGCACCAGCGTGTTGCAGGTGACGCCGTACGGCGACCAGGCCTCGGCCTGCGAACGGGCCAGCGACTCCAACGCCCCCTTGGAGACACCGTAGGCGCCGCTCTGGACGAACGCCCGGTGCGCCTGCTGGGAGGTGATGTGGATGATCCGCCCGAAGCCCCGTTCGGCCATACCGGGCCCGAACCGCTGTCCCAGCAGGTAGGGCGCCTCCAGGTTCACCGCCATGGTGGTGTCCCACACCTCCTCGCCCAACTCACCCATCGGCGGACGCAAGTTGATACCGGCGGAGTTGACGAGGATGTCGGGCTCCCCGAATGCCCCGGCTGCCTCCTCGGCCGCCGTACGCACGCCGTCGCGCGTGCTCAGATCGGCGCTCACCCAGGCCGCCCGACAGCCGTCCGCCGCCAACTCACCGACCGTCGCCGCCAGCTCCGCCTCCTTGCGCGCCACGACCACGACACTCGCCCCCGCACGCGCCAGGGCCCCGGCGATGGCGCGTCCGATGCCGGAACTGCCACCGGTGACCACGGCGACGCGTCCGTCCAGCGAGAACAGTTCGGAGAGGTAGGTCTGCGAGATCATTCCCGCACCCTAGAGGGGGAGTGCCGGTGGGAGCGGCCGGGGGTTCCCGGAGCGGGCGTTCAGCGACGGTACCCGCCGAAGATTCGCATTGCGATCACGCGCGTCTCCTCTCGGCGGCACCGACCACGCCAGCCGCACAGAGCAGGCAACTCGATCCGCCGCGACAGCACCTGGCGGAACAGACACGCCGTCGTCGCGGGTCACGCGTGCGGCAGCGGCTGCTCCGTCCAGACGGTCTTGCCGTCGTGGGTGTAGCGGGTGCCCCACCGCTCCGTGACCTGCGCGACCAGGAAGAGCCCGCGGCCGCCCTCGTCCGTGCTGAGGGCCCGTCGGAGGTGAGGCGAGGTGTGGCTGGTGTCGGACACCTCACAGATCAGGCAGTGCGTACGGATGAGGCGCAGGGTGACGGGGCCGGCCGCGTACCGGTAGGTGTTGGTGACGAGCTCGCTGGCGACCAGCTCGGTGGTGAAGGCCAGTTCCGACAGCCCCCATTCGGTCAGTTTCGCCGTGGTCAGCTCCCTGGCACGGGCAGCGGAGGTCGCTTCCAAGGGCAGCTGCCATGTGGCGACATTCTCTGGGGGCAGCACCCGGGTACGGGCGATGAGCAGCGCGATGTCGTCGATGGGGAGGTGCTCCTTGGGCAGCAGCGCTTCGACCACGGCATGGCAGGTGCTGTCCAGGGGATCGGCGGAGTGGGTGAGACATTCGTGCAGGTGCTCCAGCGCGCCGTCGATGTCGCCGTTGCGCGCCTCCAGAAGACCGTTGGTGTAGAGCGTGAGCAGGCTTCCCTCGGGGAGGTCGAGGTCGTACGTCTCGAACGGCAGTCCGCCCAGTCCGAGCGGTGGGCCTGCGGGCAGGTCGAGCACGGTGACCTCGCCGTCCGGCGTGGTCACCATCGGTGCCGGGTGGCCGGCGCGCGCCAGGGAGCAGTGCCGGGAGACCGGATCGTAGACCGCGTAGACGCAGGTGGCCCCCAGCATCTGCTCGATCACCGACCCATTGCCGTCGGTGTTCGCCTCCAGCTCGGTGGCCAGCAGACTGACCAGATCGTCCAGCCCCGCCACCACCTCGTCCGGTTCCAGGTCGAGGCTGGCCAGGGTGCGCACGGCGGCGCGCAGGCGGCCCATCGAGGCCGCAGCGTGGATGCCGTGGCCGACCACGTCTCCCACAACGAGGGCGACCCGGGCCCCTGACAACGGGATCACGTCGAACCAGTCACCGCCGATGCCCGGTTCACTGCTCGCTGGGAGGTATCGGCAGGCCACCTCGACGGCCGGCAGGTCGGACGCCGCGCTCGGCAGCAGACTGCGCTGCAGAGTCAGGGCGGCGCTCTGCTGCTGGGTGAAGCGGCGCGCGTTGTCTATGCAGACGGCCGCACGCGAGGAGAGCTCCTGGGCCACGGCGGCATCGTCGTCCTCAAAAGGCTCCGAATAGCGCGATCGCCACAGGCTCACTACGCCCAGTACCAGACCGCGCGCGACCAGGGGCACCGCGATCAGCGAATGAACTCCGAGACCCAAGGCGATCTCGACCCGCCGACGGTCCATGGCGTACCACTCGGGGCGGAGGGACAGCAGTCCTTCAAGAATCGGGCGACGCTCGAACAGGCACCGCGCCTGCGGAGATTCCGGAAGCAGCGGGACCACATCGCCTTCCTGGAACGGGACGCGCTGTTCTGGGGGTGAGAGGGCAGCTCGGATCAGCGGACCCGACGCACCGGAAACCGGCTCGTCACCCAGTGTCACCGGCTTGAGGAGATCCACAGAGCAGTAGTCGGCCAGGCCGTCGGCAGCCACCTCGGCCAGTTCCCGAGCGGTCTGTGTCACGTCCAGTGAGGTTCCGATCTTGGCGCTTGCCTCGTTCAGCAGGGCGAGCCTGCGTTGGGCCCGGTGGCGGTCGGTCACGTCCTCGATCGTCTCGGCCACGCCGAGCACCCGGCCCGAGGGGTCTTCCATCCGGAACGCCGAGATGGACACGATCCGGTCCCGGCCCGGATCATGGCGTGCCCGGGCCGACTGCTCCGTGAAGATCAACGGCTCACCGGTCTCCAGGACGTGCCGTACCCGCTCCTCGGTCGGACCCGCGTCCTCGTCGACCATGAATTCGCGAGGGCGACGGCCCACCGGCGCCTCGGCCGGGACACCGCTTGCCTTCTCGACCGCACGGTTGACCCGGATCACTCTGCTGTCCGGGCCGTAAGTGACCAGACCGATCGGGGACCGGCGGTAGAGGCCGTCCAGCAGCGCACGGTCCCGCTGCCAGGCAATGACCTCCGCGGCGGGGGCTCCGACCAGGACCCACTCCTGACGGTCCCCGTCCCGAGTGATCGCGCGGGCCCGGAAACCCATCTCCATCCGCCGTCCGTCGCGGTGTCGGACGGGCAGGACCCCGAACCAGCCCCCCGTCCTCATGGCGTCCACGACGACGGACCGCACGACAGGCAGGTCAAGGGCGTCCACCAGGAGGTCCTGCCACGCCCGTCCGATCACTTCCTTGGCCGGATAGCCCAGCAACTCCTGTGCACGTGCGCTCCAGCCGACCACGGTGCCTTGATCGTCGAGCACCGCCGTGGCGCCACGCCTGAGGGCGAACGGATCCTCCGGACTCTCGCTGAAATGCATCGACGGCATCGCCATAGCCACCACCTTGCCTAACTCCGATGTTCCTCCCCGCGGTCTCCGTTCGCGACCCTCCCGTCTCTCCCGGCCCGGCAGTCCGGCTGGTTCGGTTACTGCTCCGATGCCTCCGGCACCGACGCGATGTTCGCCGGGCAGGACGCCCCCAGTCGGTTTCGAACGGGGTACTCAGCCTGACCTCCGACCCGGCGGGCCTGTGCTGTCATGTGCCCCGTCGGCCGCAGCCGGCTGTTGAGTGAAGCGGCCCGTCAACCCCGTAGGTGGGCAGGGAGTCCATTTCCAAGGGGGTATGGACGTTCCTGGGGCAGCAGCCGGGCGGCGGAGTCCAGGTCACCACCGCTGACGAGGGCGTGGATCTCGTGGGCGAGCGGGGCCACGTCGCGGATGGCGACCGTCCACTCGTCCGCGTAGCGTCGTACGGCCTCACCGGAGAGGCCGAGTTGCAGGGACCGGTACGGCAGGGGCCGCAGGTGCAGGTCCCGCTCGGGGTCCCACTGGACGCGAGCGGGCGCATGCTTCAACTGACGCTGCCAGGTGGCCCGGTCGGGGTGTACCCCGTGGACGTAGCTCGACAGGCACGCGTGGCGCAGCGCCCACTCGAAGCCTTCGCGGGTGATCTCGACGGCCAGAACGGTCTCCTGACCTGCCTTCGTGCCCCAGCCGCAGCGGTACATCATCCACAGGAACGACGGCTTGATCCACGTCATCCTGTCCCGTTTCCACGCGGCGGGGAAACGGCCCTCGCGGACGGCGGGCAGGCCGATCTCCGGGGAGTACGCCTGGTAGACGGTGATCGTGGATTCCGCGTGGGCCGCGCGGATCCTGCGTTGTGGTTCTTCCATGGCGTACAGCGTGAGGTCGGCCCGTTCAGGCGGCCACTGGTTTTCGACCGCCGTCCACGGATACGGGGTGCGCCCGCCGCAGCACCACCGTGCGGGTTGCCGGTGTCGTCACCAGCCCGGTGGCAGGACGGTCGGTTTGCGGAGTCACCACCAGCGGGCATCGCGGCCTTCCGCGAGGGGCCGCCAGTACGTCGACCTCTGACGCCCCCGTGCTTGTCATCCGTCGGCGGGCGCCACGCCGATCGGGCAGGAAACGCCCGTTCCGCCGATCCCGCAGTAACCCGCCGGATTCTTGTCGAGGTACTGCTGGTGGTACCCCTCCGCCGGATAGAAGGTGCGCCCCTCCGCGGGGAGCAGCTCCGTGGTGATCGTGCCGTAGCCCGAGCCCGTGAGGACCTTCTGGTAGGCCTCGCGGGAGGCGGTCGCCGTCGCGGCCTGGGCCGGGGTGTGGGTGTAGATGGCGGAGCGGTACTGGGTGCCCACGTCGTTGCCCTGGCGGAAGCCCTGGGTCGGGTTGTGGGACTCCCAGAAGAGCTGGAGGAGCCGCTCGTACGACACCACGGACGGGTCGTAGACCACGCGGACCGCCTCCGTGTGGC
Source organism: Streptomyces sp. NBC_00775 (assembly GCF_036347135.1). Taxonomy (NCBI): domain Bacteria; kingdom Bacillati; phylum Actinomycetota; class Actinomycetes; order Kitasatosporales; family Streptomycetaceae; genus Streptomyces; species Streptomyces sp. NBC_00775. The sequence continues at coordinate 3,937,784 of NZ_CP108938.1, read as the reverse complement.
CGGTCAGGCCCGAGCAGACCTCTTCGTAGGTGGGGTGCTCGGTGAAGCCGCCCTGGTAGCCGACGAGGGTCGTGTACACGCCCGCCGGGAGCTGCCAGAACTTGCGCTCGGCGCCCCAGAAGCAGCCCAGGCCGAAGTCGGCGATCTCCAGGCCCTCGGGGTAGGGGCCGAGGAGCGGGGTGCCGAGGACCGTGTGGCGGTCGGGGACCGTGAAGGTCGGCTCGGGGCGGCCGCGCAGAGCCTGCTCGGGGGTCGGGAGCTGCGGTGTACGGCTGTGCAGGAACATGCGGTCTCCACGGGGGTTACTGGGGCACGGGGCCGGGGGGTGGGGTCCGTGCTCTTCAACGCAGGAACCCCGGCCGGAATTCCGACGGTCTGGTGGCCGCCATGCCGACGGCTTGGCGGCCGGAATGCCGGCGGCCTGGTGGCGCGGGCGCCTTGCCTCAGTGCGACAGCGTCGCCGGGCTCCCACCGTTCGCCTCGTACCCCGCCACCGCCAGCGCCCGGTATATCGCGTAGTCGGCCGCCGGGTCGTCGGTGAGGGTCCAGGGCAGCGCGCCCACGTGGCCGTCCACGTGCACCAGCTGGTTCATCGCCTCCGACCAGCGCTCGCCGCGGACGAGGAAGAAGACCAGGAGGTGGCGGACATGCGCCAGCATCGGGTCGTCGGGGCGGGCCGCGTGGACCGCGAAGAGCGCGCCGTGGACCGCCTTCGTCACGACCTCGCTCTGGTAGAAGCTGCGGACCAGGTTCACCTCGGGGAGGTGCTCGAAGACCGCGAAGAGGGGCATCGCGGCGAGGAGGGAGCCTTGGGGGGCGCGTGCTGCCGCGGCCTCCGCGAAGGAGTACGCCACCTCCCGCGAGCCGTGCCACTTCTCGCACCAGTAGTGCAGGGCCGCCAGATGCGCTCCCATGTGGGACGGCGCGCGGTCCAGGATCTTCAGCCAGAGCTTCTCGAACTCCGGCTGGGGGTAGGCGAGTCCGCGGGCCACCGACAGTTCGATGATGTACGGGATCGGGTCACCGGGGGAGAGAAGGGCCGCCTCGCCGCACGCCGCCCGCGCCTCCTCCATGATGATCCGGAACTCGTCCGTCCCCGGCGTCGACGTACGCCACGCCTGCTGCACCAGGAACTCCGCGTGCACCGCCGCGCTGCCCGCGTCCTTGGGCTTCTCGGCCCGCCACACCCGCAGCCACTGCCCGCCCGGCGTCTCGCTGACCCCGCCGGGGCGCTGCTGGAGCTCCAGCGACGCGGCGCCCGCGAAGGCCTGCACGCGCTGCCAGCGCCGCTCGCCCTCCACTTCCGTGCCCGCGAGCAGCTGCGAGGCGGAGCCGTAGTCCTGCGTGCGCTGCACCAGGTCCAGCACGTCCAGCAGGTCGTGGTCCGGGCCCGGCATGCGGATGTCCAGCTCCTCCTGCCGCAGGAACCCGTAGTGCGCCGGGTCCGCGGCGTCCGGGTCGCCGGGCGCGACCTGCTGTATTCCGGCGCGCCTGCGCATCAGCACTGGCAGCAGAACCAGGCTGAACATGGCCAGCGCCATCAGGACCCAGAGAATCTCCATGCCTCAAGCGAACCAGACTGGTCCGACAATTGGCCAACCTGGTCGGACTCCGGCCCGGTTCCGGCGGGCCCGAGGCCCTCGCGCAGGGCGTACGCCGTCATCAGCCTCGCGGGCGCACTACGCTCGGGACCCATGAGCGACAGGCACATCAGTCAGCACTTCGAGACCCTCGCGATCCACGCGGGCAACACCGCCGATCCCCTCACCGGCGCGGTCGTCCCGCCGATCTACCAGGTCTCGACCTACAAGCAGGACGGCGTGGGCGGGCTGCGCGGCGGCTACGAGTACAGCCGCAGCGCCAATCCGACCAGGACCGCCCTGGAAGAGAACCTCGCGGCCCTGGAGGGCGGCCGTCGCGGCCTCGCGTTCGCGTCCGGACTGGCGGCCGAGGACTGCCTGTTGCGTACGCTGCTGAGCCCCGGCGACCACGTGGTGATCCCCAACGACGCGTACGGCGGCACGTTCCGCCTCTTCGCGAAGGTCGTCTCCCGGTGGGGCGTGGAGTGGTCCGTGGCCGACACCAGCGACCCCGACTCCGTACGGGCCGCCCTCACCCCGAAGACCAAGGCGGTCTGGGTCGAGACGCCCTCCAACCCCCTCCTCGGCATCACCGACATCGCCGCGGTCGCGCAGATCGCGCGCGAGGCGGGCGCCAAGCTCGTCGTCGACAACACCTTCGCGACCCCCTACCTCCAGCAGCCGCTCGCGCTCGGCGCGGACGTCGTCGTGCACTCCCTGACCAAGTACATGGGCGGCCACTCGGACGTCGTGGGCGGCGCCCTGATCGTCGGCGACCAGGAGCTCGGCGAGGAGCTGGCGTACCACCAGAACGCGATGGGCGCGGTCGCCGGGCCCTTCGACTCCTGGCTGGTGCTGCGCGGCACCAAGACGCTCTCCGTGCGCATGGACCGGCACAGCGAGAACGCCGGCAAGGTCGCCGAGATGCTCACCCGGCACGCGCGCGTGACGCGCGTTCTCTACCCGGGCCTCCCGGAGCACCCGGGTCACGAGGTCGCCGCCAAGCAGATGAAGGCGTTCGGCGGCATGATCTCCTTCCAGGTCGAGGGCGGCGAGGAGGCTGCTGTCGAGGTCTGCAACCGCGCCAAGGTGTTCACGCTCGGCGAGTCCCTGGGCGGTGTCGAGTCCCTGATCGAGCACCCGGGACGCATGACACACGCGTCGGCGGCCGGTTCGGCGCTCGAGGTCCCCGCCGACCTCGTACGTCTCTCCGTGGGCATCGAGAACGTCGACGACCTGCTCCAGGACCTCCAGCAGGCCCTCGGCTAGGCATCAGGAGGCCTGCCGGCCGGCAGGCCTACCAGCCCGTCAGCGGTGGAGTCGTCTCCGACGGCGGCTCCACCCACGGACGGGCCATCAACGCCCAGACGATGAAGGCGACGGCCGCGGCGAACAGCAGCAGCCACATCAGACGCCGGGCCACCGTCCTGCGGCGCAGCATGCGCCCGCCACGGCGTACGACGTCCGCGTACAGGTCGGGCGGTACCGGGGGCGGCGCCTGCTCCAGCATCCGCCGTACGGCCGCCTCGCGCTCGGGCCGGTTCACGGAAGATCACCTCGCGCAGGGCGCGCCGGACGAGCGGTCCGGCTTGTTTCCGCTGCCGGGGGTCCGGGGGATGTCCCCCGAGAGGGCGCAGTCATGAGGGTGCCACCTCCACCCTGGTCGGTGCCGGGCCCCGCGGCGGGTGCAGCAGCGTCGCCATCGCGCGGGCGCAGATCGCCCGGACCCGTTCCGTGGGGAGCCCGAGCAGGGCCGCCGTCTGTTCCTCGGCGACCCCCTCGTACAGCCTGAGGACCAGAATCAGCCGCTCCTGGGGTGTGAGCCGCGCCAGGACGGTGTCGGCGGAGGGACGGAACCGGAGCCGCCCGAAGCTCCCGTGCTGATGCCAGGCCGCGCGCGCGAAGCGGACGGCCAGTTGCTGGCGCGCGCAGTCGTACGGGTCCTCGCCGCGCAGCCGGTCCCAGGAGGCGTACGTGTGGGCGAGGGCCAGCGTCAGCAGGCGCCGGGCACGCGGGTTGGCGTCCCGGGGCTCCGCCGTGAGCAGCGTGGCGGCATGCAGCAGCCGCCCGGCCGCGCCCGCGACGAACGCCTCGAACTCCCGGGCCCGGCGGGCGCCTTGGGACGCATGCCGTTCTCGCACCGCGCCTCCCGTCTGAGGGCGACCCTGAGGGAAACGGAGCCCCGGCCGCGTACGACATGCCGCACCGCGTACGACAAGGACCCGGTCTCATATGAGGCCAGGTGCCGCCTTCCGGTCAAGAGTCCGGCGCACATGCACGCGCGCGTGGGGAGCGGGGGAGGGGTTTACGTCGCGCGCGCAGGCCCGGGGAAAGATCTCCGCGCGCGTGCGGAACCGGCAGCGAGCCGCACGGCGAGCCGTGCCGGCGCATCGGGCCGCCCGCGCCGGATGACCTACGCGCGCGTGGAGATGCTGGGATGTCACCCGCGCGCCTGGGGACCGGGATCCTGGAAATCACCCACCCGCGCATGGGGCACGGGAGGGCGCCCGCGCGTGCTGGAAATCGCCCACCCGCGCGTGGAGCCCGGACAACCACCTTCGCGCGGCCGAGGCCTCGGGAAGTGGCCCACGCGCGCGTGGAGACCGCGGACACGGTGAAGTGCCCCGCGGAAGTTCAGGAAGTCGGCTCCGGCTCCGACACCGGCATGCCCTGCGCGGCCTGGCGGGCGGAAAGGGCGCTGTTGAAGCGCGTGAGGAGCGTGCAGAACGCCTCGCGCTCCTCCGGCGCCCAGTCGTGTGTCAGCTCGGCCATCAACTGACGCCTGGAGGAGCGCACTTCGTCGAGCCGGGACTGCCCGCGCGGCGACAGCTGGAGCACCACCGCGCGCCCGTCCTCGGGGTGCGACGTGCGCTTGACGAGCCCGGTGTCGACCAGCGGGGCCACCTGCCGGGTGACCGTCGAGGAGTCGATGCCCATGCTCGCGGCGAGCGCCTTGACGCCCATCGGGCCTTCCTTGTCGAGGCGGTTGAGCAGCAGGTACGCGGCGCGGTCCATGGAGTTGCGCACCTGCCCCACCCCGCCGAGCCGGGTCTGTTCGGCACGGCGCGCGAATACCGCTACCTCGTGCTGAAGCGTGTCCAGGAGACCGGTGTCACCGACGGTCGTCATGTCCATCGACATTTCTGGTGTTGTGGGCATGGCCGGGGGCTCAATTCATGCGTGGGGAGCTGGGTTGGGGGACAGGGTACGCGGCTGGGAGGCGGGTCGTACCGGCGCTGCGCAAACCGGTCTCGGAGCGTGGTCACACCAGGAGGGGACCCGCGTGAACTGCGAGACTGGTGGTCATGAGCTACAGCACGGCTGACTCCTTTCCCAGCGTGACTCTCGACGACGTACGTGGCGCGCAGAAGATGCTCACGGGTGTGGCGCGGGTGACCGCGATGGAGGGCAGCAGGTATCTGACCCAGCTGGTGGGCGCACCGGTCCACTTCAAGTGCGAGAACCTCCAGCGCACGGGTTCGTTCAAGCTGCGCGGCGCGTATGTGCGGATCGCGGGGCTGCTTCCCGAGGAGCGCGCCGCGGGTGTCGTCGCCGCGAGCGCCGGAAACCACGCGCAGGGCGTCGCCCTGGCCTCCGCGCTGCTCGGCGTGCGTTCCACGGTGTTCATGCCCACCGGCGCCCCGCTGCCGAAGGTCGCGGCCACACACGACTACGGCGCCGAGGTGAGGCTGCACGGACAGGTGGTCGACGAGACGCTGGCCGCCGCGCAGGAGTACGCGGCCGAGACGGGCGCGGTGTTCATCCACCCCTTCGACCACCCCGACATCATCGCGGGCCAGGGCACGGTCGGCCTGGAGATCCTGGAGCAGTGCCCCGAGGTGCGCACGATCGTCGTCGGGATCGGCGGCGGCGGGCTGGCCGCGGGTGTCGCGCTCGCGGTGAAGTCGCTGCGTCCGGACGTACGGATCGTCGGTGTGCAGGCGGAGGGCGCGGCGGCGTACCCGCCCTCCCTGGCGGCCGGGCGCCCGGTGTCGATCGAGAACCCGGCGACGATGGCCGACGGCATCAAGGTCGGACGGCCCGGCGATGTGCCGTTCCGCCTTGTCGAGGAGCTGGTGGACGAGGTGCGCACGGTCTCCGAGGACAATCTGTCCAGCGCGCTGCTGCTCTGTCTGGAGCGCGCCAAGCTGGTCGTCGAACCGGCCGGCGCGAGCCCCGTCGCGGCGTTGCTGCGCGAGCCCGGGGCCTTCGAGGGCCCGGTGGTGGCCCTGCTGTCGGGCGGGAACGTGGACCCGCTGCTGATGCAGCGCATCCTGCGGCACGGCATGGCGGCGGGCGGCCGCTATCTGGCGGTGACGCTGCGGCTGACCGACCGTCCCGGAGCCCTGGCCACACTTCTCGGGGTGTTGTCAGTGGCGGACGCTAACGTCCTCGATGTGAGCCACGTACGGACCGATCCACGGCTCGGACTCACGGAGGTGGAGGTCGAGCTGCACCTGGAGACGAAGGGGCCCGAGCACTGCGCCGAGGTGAACCTGGCGCTGCGCGAGGCGGGTTACACGGTCATCGACTGAGGTCAGGGCCACGGCAGGGCCACTGTCAGTCCCGGGTGGAAAAATCTGTTGAGCAACGCGATACATCGCGTTACGGTGTGTCCCTTGCTGCTCATTTCGTGAAAATCCCCAACGACGTGGAGAACTCACATGCCAGGCGCCATCTATGCCGAAGGCCTGGTGAAGACCTTCGGTGACGTAAGGGCTCTGGACGGCGTCGATCTCGATGTCCCGGAAGGCACCGTTCTGGGCCTGCTCGGGCCGAACGGCGCGGGAAAGACGACCGCGGTCCGCTGTCTGACGACCCTGCTGCGCCCCGACAGCGGCACGGCGGTCGTCGCGGGCGTCGACGTACTCAAACACCCCGACGCGGTCCGCCGCAGGGTCGGCCTCTCCGGACAGTTCGCCGCGGTCGACGAGTACCTGACCGGCCGCGAGAACCTGCAAATGGTCGGCCAGCTCTACCAGATGAAGGCGAAGGCCGCGAAGGTGCGGGCGGACGAACTCCTGGAGCAGTTCAACCTCGCCGACGCCGCCGACCGCACCGCGAAGACGTACTCGGGAGGTATGCGCCGCCGGCTCGACCTGGCGGCCGCCCTGGTCGTCTCGCCCCCGGTGATGTTCATGGACGAGCCGACGACCGGTCTCGACCCGCGCAACCGCCAGCAGTTGTGGGACGTCATCAAGCAGCTGGTCTCCGGTGGTACGACGCTGCTGCTGACCACCCAGTACCTGGAAGAGGCCGACCACCTCGCGCACGACATATGCGTGGTCGACCACGGCCGCGTCATCGCCCGCGGCACCGCCGACCAGCTGAAGGCGCAGACCGGCGGCGAGCGTGTCGAGGTCGTCGTGCACGAGCGCGAGCACATAGAGGCCGCGTCAGAGGTGCTGCGCGGCTTCGGCAAGGGCGAGACCACGGTCGAGGAGCACACCCGCAAGCTCACCGTGCCCGTCACCGGCGGCGCGAAGCTCCTCGCGGAGGTCATCCGCGAACTGGACACCCGCGGCATCGAGATCGACGACATCGGCCTGCGCCGCCCGACCCTGGACGACGTCTTCCTCTCGCTCACGGGCCATATGGCCGAGGAGCGGGAAGAGGGCAACGGAGTGGCGGGCGGCAGCAAGGGTCCCAAGCGCCAGAAGGAGGCCGGCAAGTGAGTGCCGTGACCGACGCCGTGCAGATCGCGGCGCCCTCGAACCCGTTCAGCCAGTCCATCCGCGACTCGCTGGTCGTCGCCAAGCGCAATCTGATCAGGATGTCCCGGATCCCGGAGATGGTGATCTTCGGACTGATCCAGCCGATCATGTTCGTGGTGCTGTTCAGCTATGTGTTCGGCGGCTCCATGATGATCGGCGGCAGCACCAGCCCCACCGACTACCGCAACTTCCTGATGGCCGGCATCTTCGCGCAGACCGTCACCTTCGCCACCGCGGGCGCCGGCGCGGGCATCGCCGACGACATGCACAAGGGCCTCATCGACCGCTTCCGCTCGCTGCCCATGGCGCGCGGCGCAGTACTGACCGGGCGCACGCTCGCCGACCTCGTACAGACCGCGCTGACCCTGCTGGTCCTCGCGATCGTCGCCCTGCTGGTCGGCTGGCGGGTCGGCTCGGACAGCGACACCAACGCGGGCAAGGTGCTGGGTGCCTTCGGGCTGCTGCTCCTGGCGGGGTACGCGTTCACCTGGATCGGCGCGCTGATCGGCCTCTCGGTCCGCACACCGGAGGCGGCCACGTCGGGCGGACTGATCTGGCTCTTCCCGGTCACGTTCATCTCGAACGCGTTCGTGGACTCCAGCAATATGACGCCCTGGCTGCGGCACATCGCGGACTGGAACCCGTTCAGCGCCACTGTGCAGGCCTGCCGGGTGCTCTTCGGCAACCCAGGGCAGTCGAAGCCGGACGCCTGGCCCATGCAGCACTCGATCTGGGCCTCGGTGATCTACTCGGTTCTGATCACGCTGATATTCAGGACGCTGGCGGTGCGCAAGTACCGTTCGGCGACGGCGTGAGGACGATGACCGGCCGATCGTGACCTGGGCATGAAGATGCCCCCGGCCGTGCGGCCGGGGGCATCTTCGTAGTCGCTGGTCCTGGGCTCAGCCCTGGTACGGCTCGGCCTTGAGGATCTTCACCGAGGCGAACTTGCCGTTCGGCAGTTCGTACTGGGCGTCCTCGCCGACCTTCTTGCCGTTCACACCGGAGCCCAGCGGGGACTGCGGGGAGTACGTCTCGATGTCGGAGCTGGCGTACTCGCGCGAGGCCAGCAGGAAGTCCAGGGTGTCGTCCTCGTCGCCGTCGAAGGCGATGGTGACGACCATGCCCGGCGCGACCATGCCGTCCGCCGCGGGAGCCTCGCCGACCTTGGCGTTCTCCAGGAGCTGGGTCAGCTGGCGCACACGGAGCTCCTGCTTGCCCTGCTCTTCCTTGGCCGCGTGGTACCCGCCGTTCTCGCGCAGGTCGCCCTCTTCGCGCGCGGCCGCGATCTTGCCGGCGATCTCCGTGCGCGCAGGACCAGACAGGTACTCCAGCTCGGCCCTGAGCTGGTTGTACGCCTCCTGGGTCAGCCAGGTGACGCTCTCACTGGTCTGGGTCACAGGTGCTCCTCGTAGGTACTGGGAATACAAAGCATCGCCCTACCCAGAAGAATGTTCCTTCACAGGTGGGCGAAACCACGAGCCTAACAATTCGGTGGCTCGGAGGGGAGGACATAAGACATCAGAATTACGTCAATGCAGGTCAGGGGCTAGGTGCTGAGGGTGATGTCAGCCCGTGTCCGTTCCCGTTCCGTGTTTGTCCGGTTCCGCTCAGTCCGCGTGGCAGCCGAGCAGCTCCGCCGTGGAGCCCCGGGCCGTCGTACGCAGGGTAACCACCTTGTCGATGCGAGAGGAATGCTGGTCGAAGCGGAAGTCCGCGCGGCCCACCTCGGTGCCGTCGGCACTCTGGGAGCGGACCGTGCAGTAGCCGCTCGCATCTGTGTCCTTGCGCACCTCCAGGTGCGCCTCGACCGCGCTGTCGGAGACGGCCTTGAAGGTGATGACCTGGGCGCTGATCTTGTTGCCGCCGACGTAGTAGTAGGCGAACCAGCCCACCAGCACGAGCAGGGCCACTCCCAGCACACTGCCGACGACCTTGAGCTTGCGGTCGGCGCGTTCGTCCGCGGAGCGGCCGTACCGGCCCTCGGGCAGTTGCACCGTACTCATGATCGTCCTCTCCGCGGGGCCCACGAGGCAGGACCCCGGAATTATTCGCCCCCCGATTCCGTCACTATAGAAGCCGCCCATCAAGCCGATTAACGCCGGGCGCCGACTTGCCGACTGGCCGACTTACTGAGGATTGAGTCTTGACTGACCAGCTGCGACTGATGGCCGTGCACGCCCACCCCGACGACGAGTCGAGCAAGGGCGCGGCCACCATGGCGAAGTACGTGTCCGAGGGGGTGGACGTGCTGGTCGTGACCTGCACGGGTGGGGAGCGCGGCTCCATCCTCAATCCGAAGCTTCAGGGCGACAAGTACATCGAGGAGCACATCCACGAGGTACGCAAGAAGGAGATGGACGAGGCCCGCGAGATCCTCGGTGTCAAGCAGGAGTGGCTCGGCTTCGTGGACTCCGGCCTGCCCGAGGGCGACCCGCTGCCGCCGCTCCCCGAGGGCTGCTTCGCCCTTGAGGACGTGGACAAGGCGGCCGGTGAGCTGGTCAGGCAGATCCGCTCGTTCCGCCCGCACGTGATCACCACGTACGACGAGAACGGTGGTTATCCCCACCCCGACCACATCATGACCCACAAGATCTCGATGGTGGCGTTCGAGGGCGCGACGGACCGCGAGAAGTACCCGGAGTCGGAGTTCGGCCCGGCGTACCAGCCGCAGAAGCTCTACTACAACCAGGGCTTCAACCGCCCGCGCACCGAGGCGCTGCACAACGCCATGCTGGACCGCGGCCTGGAGTCGCCGTACGGGGAGTGGCTGAAGCGCTGGTCGGAGTTCGAGCGCACCGAGCGCACGCTGACCACACACATCCCGTGCGCCGAGTTCTACGAGATCCGCGACAAGGCGCTGATCGCGCACGCCACGCAGATCGACCCCGAGGGCGGCTGGTTCAAGGTCCCCATGGAGGTCCAGAAGGAGGTCTGGCCGACCGAGGAGTACGAGCTCGTGAAGTCCCTCGTCGATACCTCCCTCCCCGAGGACGACCTCTTTGCGGGCATCCGCGACAATGCCTGACATGAGCGCAAGCCTGGCACTGACGCACCTCGTCCCCCTCGCCAAGGAGGTCGACCAGAACAAGGTCACCCCCGGCGTCCTCGGCTTCATCGTCTTCGCGGTGATGGCCCTGGCGGTATGGGGCCTGATGAAGTCCATGAGCAAGCACATGGGCAAGGTCACCTTCGAGGAGGACCCCGAGAACGACGCGGCGGCCTCCGGCAAGGGCGCCGGCGCGGGTTCCGGTCCCGCCTCGGCCTCCGCCTCCGGCGGGAAGGCCTCACCCGCGAAGGGCTGAGCCACCGGGCGACGAACGGCTCGTCCCTGCGAGCGTTCGTTCTTGCGCACGCCTGCCGGCGTGCTTCAGCGCGAGTGGTCCGCCAGCGACAGCAGCAGGTGCGCGGACTCCGGCCGCAGATGGTCGGAGTGCGCGCCCGCCGGGCCGCTGCCGCGGACGTACACCTCACTCGCGTCGACGCTGACGAAGCGGTGGTCGAGGACGTCGTGCGGATACGGCTCCTCGACGCCCCGCATCGTGATGGCGGACACCGGCGCGGGCGCGGTGCCGATCCCCGCGTATCCGATGCCCGCCCGTTTCTCGGCGCGCAGATGCCAGAAGCCGGTGGCGCGGTCGTGCTGGGAGTAGGTCGCCACGACGGGGCCGCGCAGCGGTGCCTCGGCGAGGGCGGTGAAGGTGGCGGTGAACGCGTCGCGCGGCGCCGCCATCTGCAACAGCAGCATCGAGTCGACGGTGAACGGCCGGCCGGGCGGCTCGGGCGTGCTCCAGCCGAGCGTGGCGCCCGGTGCGTCGGCCGCCCACTGCACCGCCTCGCAGAGGAAACGGCAGCCGAACGAGTGCCCGACGAGGTGCAGATACTGGCCGTCGCGGTTGGCGAGGACGCCGGACGCGGCCGGGTCGGCGCGATGCGCGTCCAGGTAACCGAGCAGCCGGCCGATGACCCGGGCCGCGTGGCCGTCCGTGCTCATGGCGTGCGCCCGGTCGCGGATGCGCCGGTAGCCGCCGAGCGACGGGAGCGAACGGGACGGCCAGCGGACCAGCACGGTCCACGGCCGCCAGGGCGTGAGCTCCGGATACAGCGCCCGACGCCGTTCGTGCTGGCTCGTCGCCAGCGCCAGCAGCCGCTGGACCGCTGACAGCGCCGAGTCCGGCTTGGTCTGCCAGCCGTGTACGTAGACCAGCAGATCCGTGGCCCAGTCCGGCGGCGCCAGCTCCTCCGCGAAGTGGTCGAGCAGCCGGTCGGCCGGGACGGGACGGGGGCCGCGCGTGGTCGTTTCCAGGGGCCAGCCGTCGGAGTCGAGGTCGACGGTGTGTACGGCGGCGGCGTGAGCGGGGGCGCTCATACGGCGACCTCCTGGCCGGTCTCGGCGGTCGGCAGGGCGGCGCGTTCCAGCCGGGTGTCCATGCCGCAGTGCAGGGCGTAGGCGAAACCGAGCGGGTTGCGCAGTTCGTCCGCGAAGCGGCGGGCGACGGTGTGGGCGACCGAGCCCGCGGTCTCGGCCCCGCGCAGATAGCGGCTCAGGAACTCCAGCGCGTACTCGGCCGCGAAGACCTGCGGCATCTCGATCTGCGGGCCCAGCACGCCCCGGGCACCGGCGTGGATCAGCGCGCGGCCGAGGAAGGCGAGGTCGCCGCCGCCCTCGGGTATTCCGGCGTGGCAGGCGTTGAGGACGACGAAGGGCTGGAAGGGGCTGTCCTCGCCGAAGCCGCGCCGCCGCTCCCGTACGGTCTGTGCGTCGATGGTCGTCTGGTCGGTCAGCTTCAGGGCCAGGATGGCGGGTTGGGAGCCGTTGGACACGAAGTGGCCGTGGCACCAGAAGTACATGAGCTGCTCGCACAGGCCACCGTCCGCCAGCGCCCGCACCAGTTCCGCGCGGGTGGTGCGCTCCACGAAAGAGGTGTCCTTGGCCAGCACCGCGGCCACCTCCGCGGCCCGTGTGAGGCCCTTGCGGTCGACGCGGGTGTCGTGATTGAGGCTGACCGTGGGGACGGCGGGCGCCTCGCGACGGCCGCCGAGCCAGGGGTAGGCGCCGCCGGTCTGCTCGATCTGATGACGGTGGCCGAGGAAGAGCGGGAACAGGGCGTCCGGACCCGAGATCGGACGCGTCACCGGCACGTCCTCGGGGCGCAGGCACACCATCGGCCACGGCACGTGCAGCTCCGAGTCGAAGCGGACCCGCAGTCCCTCGCGGGCCGCCAGCGCCTCCGCCAGATAGTCCCGGAACCGCACGACGCGTGGATCGTTGCCGCCGAGGAGCGTGCCGAACAGCAACTCGGAGCCGACGAGGACGAGTTCGTCGACGATGTCGTACAACTCTCCCGTCGGCCGGTCGCGCAGATCCACGAGCGCGGCGTACGGGCGTTCCGGACCGCCCGGCGCGGGGCGGCCGTCCGCCGTCAACGGCTGGTGGTCGACGAGGAGTTCCTTCCACAACCGGCACAGCCGCGCCGCCCCGGCCCGCACGTCGGCGGGCCGCACGGAGAGATCCACGCGATGCTCGGTGCCGTACAGAGACGGCACGGCGGGGCCGTACAACCGCGCCCTGATCCGGTCACCGGCCAGTACATCGAGGCATACGGTGATGTCGGGACCCTGCGTCAGCTCGTCGGGCAGGGTCCTGAAGCCGTTGCTGGGGTCCTGGACGATCCGGACCCGGAGTTCTGTGCTCATCGTGCCCCTACCGCCCCCGCCGCGCCGTCGCGTGCGGGGCCGCCAACTCGTCCGGCCCGTCCGTGTCCAGGATCTCCAGCTCCGTCTCGACCTGCTGGAGGACTGTTCCGGTGCGTTCCAGGGCGATGGTGAAGCGGATGACGTGGACGCCCGGGCGGCGCGCGGTGAAGCCGAACTCGGCGCCGTGTTCCGGGTGTTCGGAGGGACGGAGGAGGGCGGTGGGGGGTTCGGCCGAGGCGGGGGTGAGAGGGGTGGCGACGGCGGTCAGCCAGGGGGGATCGCCCTCGGGCACGGCCCAGGGGTGGTCGTCGTCCGGGACCACGCGCAGGAGGAGGCGGGCGGTCGCGGCGACGGAGGGGGTGTCGTCGAGGAGGGTGAGGTGCACTTGGCAGTGGGGGGTGGAGGGGAGGGCGGCCTTCGATGGAACGGGAGGCAGGACCGGCGGCATGCTCGTGTCCTCGGCACAGACGCCGACGATGTCGCGGGCCCGGAGCGGGATGATGAGGCCCAGCCATGTGAAGTGCGGCGGATCGGCGGAGAAGCCGGCCACGGCCACCGCGCGCCAGAACTCCTTGAGGTCTTCCTCGATGAGGGAACGGCCGTTCGTCTCGGACGGCAGATGCCACGGAAGAGCTGGAGGGGCATCTCCGTCCTGTCCACTCAGGGCGCGGATGCAGGCCGTCCAGGCGAGACCTCCTTGGTCGTTCAGTTCACGGAAGAGCAGCTCGGAGTCGCGCAGGAACTCGTCCGCGACGGCAGGTGTCGGATGGCTCAGGGCCAGCTCCAGCGCGCTCCAGGCGTGCCCGAGCGGACAACCTGACCCCTTGAACAGGCTCACAGCGGTGAGTAGTTCGTCCAACGGTCGGTCATCGGGATCCAGTAGGGCCAGCCGGTGCAGGGTCCATGCCATGCCCAAGTCGTCCCCGCACTCCCGGAAGTGGTCGGAGGCGGCCATCAGCGCCACGCGCGCGTCATCCGCTTGTCCTCTGCGGGCATGGACCAGACCCAAGTAATGGCAGGTCCAGCCCATACCGCGGATGTCCTCGGTCTCTTCGTGCGCGGTGAGGGCGCGCTGCGCGGTATCGAGAGCCAGGTCGGTGTGGCCGCGCAGCAGATGAAGCCGGATCCTCTCCGTGGACGCCCAGTTCTGGCCGCCTTCGTCACTGGCGGAACGCAGCGTCTGCGTGGCTTGGTCCAGCAAGTGCTCCGCCCGCTGTGTCTGTGCCGTCAGCAGACAGGCGCGTGCGTGGTGCAACAGTGCCCAGCCGCGCCCGCGGGGGCAACCTGCCCTTCGGTGCAGTTCGGCGGCCTCCAGCAGGAACCTCTCCGACTCCGCGAGCCTGCCCTGGTCGCACAGTGACGCGCCGCGGACGACCGCGTGCCACGCCGCGTCGACCCCCTCCGGAGGCGGTGCCTGGTCGAGCGTCGCCAAGGCACCGGCCAGCCGGCCTGTGCAGTACGAGGCGGTGGCTGCCCCGTACGTGGTGTTCTCCGGGGTGTCGTGCTGGAGCAGCACCCAGGCGTGCCTGGACAGGCCCAGACGGCGGAGAGCCGAGCCGAGGGGGCGGCGCGCGGCACTCTCCGAGATCCGGTGAAGAGCGACGAGCCGGTGGGCGTCGCCGCGCACGGCGAGCAGGGTGGCCAGCGCGTTGATGAGCCCCTCCTCCTCGTGCGAGGCGGGGCGCCCCTTGGGCAGCAGGGCCATGAACTCGTCGACGTGCTCGGCGAGTTCGTCCGGTGTCAGCCACACCACGTGCTGGTCGTGCTGCGGCGGCTGGTCCCGGCCGTCGAGCAGTCCCGCCGTGTCCCAGGCGGCGTCGCGCGCGGCAGCCAGCAGGTCGGCGGGCACCCGAACCTTCAACCTGGACACCTCGTACCCCGACATGCGTAGCGGCACGGCGTCCACGAGCGGCGACGGGAGGGTGAATGCTCCCTCGCGCACCTCGTGCACCAGCCCGTACCTTGCCAGCCCGTCCAGGATCCGTTGCGCGCCGGCCTGCCTGCCGTTCTCCCAGAGCAGGGCCTCGACGCTGCGGAGGGTGAAGGGTCCGCCGGGCCCCCACACCGCAAGCCGCTGCAGCAAGTCCTTCTCGGCCACGTCGAGTCGGTCCCATGCGAGGGCGAACAGTGCTGACGGCGTGTTGACGGCCAGCCGCGGTGGAGTGAACGGCGGCCTCAGGATCAATCCGGCGATCCGCAGCAGGGCGGGTAGTCCCTGCGCGGCGGAGACGAATTCGTTTTCGGCGGAGCGGATGCCGTCCTCGGGTTCCGCGCGGGACACGTGCTTGACCAGTTGTAGGGCGTCCTGAGCGTCGAGAGGTCCTACGGCGTGCAGGTATGCGTTTGCGTCTCCGCAGCGTGATTCGTGCCTGGAGGTGATGATCACTTGGTTCAGGCCGGGGCCGAGCGCCTGCACCAGAGAGAGGCCGTATCCCTGCCCTACGTCGTCGAGAACGATGACCGAGCCCCGGATGTGTTCCGCGCACTGCCGCCACAGCTCCGTGGTGAACGCCGGGTCACCCGTGAGGGCTGCCTCCACGATCTCCCGCCGAGGGGCCGCGTGCTCGGCGAGGAGCCGGAGTATCGCCGTCTCTGCGCTGGGAGTGTCACCCACGGAGATCCAGTGCGCCCGTCGTCCCCTGGACCCGGCCACCGCACGGGCCACCTCGGCAGCCAGTGCCGACTTGCCGACACCGGCCGGCCCGTGCAGGACCACCACCTTTGAACGCGACATCGGAGACCTGCCGAAAGACAGCTGTTCGGCGAGGAGCGCGACCTCCCCGTCACGGCCCACGAACGGCACCGGAGGCTCCGGAGCAGGCCCAGGGCCCCGCAGTACGTCGTCCATCGCAGCCCCCAATGCGCCTACTTCGCACGGCAGTTACCGGTCGCGGCCGTACGACACCGGAAACAGCTCCACGTTCCCAGGTAGCCGCCCCCGCGGCCACCGGAACGCGGGCCTTCACTCCCGTCCGGCTCTGACCGCCACCCCCATCACATCCCGGGCATGCCGCCCCGGCACCATCCCCAACCGCCAGGCCTGCCACCCGGCGTCCAGGTCCACCCCCCGCTCCAGCAACAGCTGATACGCCTCGATGTAGTCGTCCAGCTTCGCGTCCCGGGACGCGTGGCCGGTGCGGGAGAGCTGGGCGAGTTCCTCCTGGGCCACGGCCGCGCCGACCTCGTAGCCGCCCGGGGCGGCGTACGGCAAGAGCGTGCACCTCAGGAACTTGGCCCAGTCCTCGCCCCGGTGGTCGCCGTACGACGTGAAGAGGGCGATCGCCTCCTCGCAGAGGGTCAGGGCCTGTTGGGTACGGGCGTTTCCGGCGTCCACCACCGCGAGCTCCAGGCAGGTCCACGCCTCGCCGTGGGCGACGCCGATGCGCTGGAAGTCGGCGCGGGCGTCGACCAGGAGCTGGCGGGCGAAGCCGGAGTTGCGCAAGGAGCCGGTCTGGGCCGCGCGTTGGTCGCGGGTGACGCGGGCCGAGTGGTGGCGGGCGCACGCCAAGCCGTACACGTCCCTCATGCGCGAGAACATCGTCCTCGACCGCTCCAGTTCCCGTACCGCCTGGTCCAGGTTGCCTGTCTCCTCCAAGGCCTGGCCCAGGTAGTAGACCGTCCATGCCTCCCCGCGCGCGTCCTCGTTCTCGCGGTGGCGGGAGGCCGCCTGGCGCAGACCGGCGACCGCGGTGGACGGGTCGCCGTCGACGAGGCGGGCGCGGGCCAGCTGGGTGAGGGCCCAGGCCTCGCCGCGGGCGTCGCGGGTGCGGCCGTACAGGTCGAGGGCCTCGCGCAGTTCGCGTTCGGCGCGCGGTACGTCGCCCATACGCAGGCCCAGCTGGCCGAGCTGGAAGTGGGCCCAGGCCTCGCCGTGCACGGACTCGCCCTCGCGGTGCAGGACCAGGGCCTGGGTGAGGAGTTCCAGGGCCCGGGCGAGCCGGGAGCGGTCCCGCTCGACCGCCGCGAGCGCGTGCATCGTCCAGGCGCGGTCGGCCGCGAGGTCGGGGGAGGCCTGGAGGTCCATGGCCTCCTGGAGCTTGGCCGCCGCCTCGGTGAGGTTTCCCTGGTGGTGGAGGGTGATGCCCAGGGAACACAGCGCCCTTGCCGCGCCCGCGTCGTGGTGGGCCTCGAAGTAGAGGTCCACCACAGAGGTGAGGGTCGTGCGGGCCTTGTCCAGTTCGCCCAGCTGGCGGGCCGCGATGCCGGTGCGCCACTGGACCGAGCGGACCAGCAGGCCCTGGTCGACGGCCTGCGTCAACTCGCTGATCTCGCCCAGGCGGTAGAGGTCGCCGCGCAGGAGGCAGTAGTCGCACAGGGCGCCCAGCAGGTTCAGTACGGCTGCCTGGTTGACGCCCTCCGCCTGTCGCAGTGCCGCCGTGATGAAGCTCGACTCGTCGTCCAGCCAGCGGAGCGCGGCGTCCAGAGACGTGAAGCCGTGCGGCCCAAACTGATCTGCGCGTGTCGACGTCTTACCGTCCACCAGGCGGATCACCGAGTCCGCCAGCTCCGCGTAGTTCACGATCAGACGTTCCTGTGCCGCCGTACGCTCGGACGGCTCCTCCTCGTCCAGGAGGCGGGCCCCGGCGAAGGCCCGTACGAGATCGTGCAGGCGGTAGCGGCTGCCGCGGACGTGGTCGATGAGGCCCGCCCGGGAGAGGGCGGTCAGGTGGCGGGTGGCCTCCGGCTCGTCCGTGGCCAGCAGGGACGCCGCCGCGGCCGTGCCCAGGGAGGCGCGGCCCGCGAGGGCCAGGCGGCGCAGGAGCCGGCGTGCCATGTCCGACTGGTCCGTGTAGCGAAGCCAGAGGACTCGCTCGACCGGTTCCACCGGGCCGTACGCCGCCAGGTCGGAGGCCAGTTGGCGCGGGGTACGGGGGCCGAGGGAGGAGCCCGCGATGCGCAGGGCCAGAGGCAGTCCGCCGCACAACTCCCGTACACGGTCGGAGGATTCGGCGTCGTAGGGGCCCGAGGCGTCCTGAGCCGACGCGTTCAGCAGCTCCTCGGCGCCCCCCGCGTCCAACGCCTCGACGGGCATCTGGTGCACCCAGGCGGGGAGGTCGGCGGGCAGGTCGAGCGGTTTGCGGGCGGTGACCAGGACCAGGCTCTCGGAGCGCTCGGGGACGAGGTCCCGTACCTGCTCGGCGTCCGACGCGTCGTCCAGGACGATCGTGACCGGCAGCCCGGTCAGATGCTGGTGGTACAGCTCGCTCAGTCGCCTGACCTGCTGGTCCTGGGAGGAACGCTCGCGGAAGAGGAGCTGTTCGCGGGGTGCGCCGAGGCGGTTGAGGAGGTGGAGCAGTGCGTCGCGGGTGGTCAGCGGCGGGTCGTCCGGGCTGTCGCCGCGAAGGTCCACCACGCACGCGCCCCGGAACTGGTCCTTGAGATCGTGTGCCGCCCGGATCGCCAGCGTGCTGCGGCCGGAGCCGGGCGCGCCGTGCAGCACGACGACCGTCGGCTTCGTCTCCGTGCTCGCCCGTGCGGCGTGCACCCACTGCGCGACCCGCGACATCTCGGCCCGGCGGCCCGTGAACGGGCCTTCCGGCTCGGGAAGTTGACCGAAGGACTGCTCCAGGACACTGCGCCGCCGCGCCGCCGCGCTCTTGTCGGTGCGCCGCAGCTGGGGCGCACCCTGCTTCGCGCCCGTGGAGGCGCTGAGCACCCGCTGCTGGTCGAGGAACGGGCGGATGCCGCGCACCTCCAGCGCTGTCAGCCACTGCAGGCGCAACTGCTCGGCGCCGCCGGGCTGGCCCAGGGCGCCGGCGCGTCGGCTCGCGGCCGGCAGGTGCGAGGCCGTCACCTTGAGCACGGTGGCCGCCGCGCCCACCACCGCCACCGTGGCGCCCGCGCCGAACGCCGTCCCGGCGCCCGTATCGAGCACCAGGTCCGCGACGACGGCGGCGACCGCCGCAACGGCCGTGACCAGTAAGGACGTTCCGGCGCCCTCCCTGGCGTAGCGCTGTCCGAACGTCAGCCGTCCCGCCTCCGCCTCGTCGAGGGCCCGCGTATATGCCCCGTACTCCTCGGCGGCCGTCTCTCCCATGGCGTCGAGCGCGCCCCGCGCCCTCGACAGCAGCACAGCCCCGTCGAGGCGTCCTCCCGAGCGCCGTACCTCTTCCTCCACGGCCCGGGCCAACAGCCGCTCGGCTTCCGCCCGATGGCTGTCCCGCATGTCACGTCCCCCTCCGGCAGCAACTCCCTTGCTTATGAGTGTCCTTCGTGCGGGACGTGAAGGCGAGAGGCCCGGCGATCATTCGGGCAGGGCCGTCCCGGTCATTCACGCACAGCGTGCCCCTTGGACAGGGCGAGGAACACGCACGCGCAGGCGAGCGCCGCCTCCGCCACCGCGCAGGCCAGGGCCTGGACGAGAGGGGCGCCCGGCTGCGCGGTGGTTATGTCGAACCAGGCGTCCAGCACCGCGACCGAGGCTGTCGCCGACGCGGTCAGCCGGGCGTGCGGACTGCCGCGCAGGCCCAGCGCGGCGGTGGCCGCGCAGCCCGCCGCCATCAGCACGTCGAGTCCGACCCAGGCCACCTGCCAGTTCCGCACCTCGGCGCTCGCCGGGAGCGTACGGACGAGGAGCACCATCCACGGCACGAGCGCCACGGCGGTGGCGCCGAGCAGCACGAGAGCCCACTTGGTCCGCATCCCGGCGCGATTCGTTCCGGCACGATTCGTTCGCATGCCTCCACGATAGAACCGCAGAGGAAATTCTGCAAAGGAAATTTTGCAGAACTCGCTCTGCCGAGGGAAGCGGGCCGGGGATACTGGTCGCATGCCCGACCCCGAGCTGACCAGCCTCGAACGCACCGCCCTGTACAAGTCCCTCGGCAACCCCCTGCGCCGCCGCATCCTCGACTACCTGGGCCGGCACGGCGAGGCGAACTCCACCGTGCTCGCCCGGGAGCTCGGCGAGAGCTCCGGCACGACCAGCTACCACCTGCGCAAGCTCGCCGAGCAGCACCTCATCGAGGAGATCCCGGAGAAGTCGGGCGGCCGTGAACGCTGGTGGCGGGCCCTCCCGTTCAGCCACACCGCACCCGATCCGGCCACGATGCGCCCCGAGGAGTACGCCGCCGCCGAGGGCGTGGCACGCCTGAGGATCGAGATGGACACCGAGCTCTACCTCCGGGCCCACAAGGAGTACGCGGGGCCCGAGGGCTGGTCCCAGGTCCAGCGCTCCGGCAACTGGATGACCAGGGACGAACTCGTCGACTTCGTACGCGAGTACCGCGCGCTCCTGGACCGGTACGGCCACCCTCGTGAAGATGCCCCCGAAGGGGCACGCCAGGTGTACCTGCGCTTCTACGCTGTCCCGGAGGCCGTGGGGGAGTGGGAGAGCGAGCCGGCCGGCCCATGAGAGCAGCCTTCGAGCGGATTCGCCGCCCCCGGCCGCGAAATCGCGCGGAACGCGGGTAAGTCCTAGCGCCGGTTGTCGTCCTGATGTTCCGCAGCCTCTGGCACTTCCTCGGCGGCGGAGCCCTCTTCGTGAGACAGGCGGTAGGCAACGGCGAGTCCCCAGGGGACACCGAAAAGGAGGACGAGGGCGAGGCCGAGAACGAGTGGAGTCGGGCGTGCGGCACCGACTCCCGCACACACGACGGCCATGGCGACGCAGGTGCGGGCCAGCGGTCGGTAGAGCCCGCGGTCCAGGCGCCAGACGCGCAGGGAGGTCGCGAGCACCGTCGTCGCGCAGAGCACGACGGCCGCGCCCCCGCAGAGCGCCCAGGCCGTGGCGGCGGGGGTCCGGCCGGCGTGGGCGTGCTCGACGAGGCCGACCATCGCGGCGCCCATGGCGGCCATCGCGGCCATGAGCGGCAAGTGGACCAGCATCCACTGCACGGTGCTCGCGCGGGTGGGCCTGGGCCGCCGGTGTCCGGCGAAGTCGAAGTACGTCCACCAGGCACCGAAGCCGACGACGACGGCGACGAGCCCGACGGCGAGGGTGAGCGCGTTGGTCGGCTCGTGGGTCAGTCCGTCGACCACTCCGGTCACGGTCTCGCCGAGCACGATGATGATGAACAGCCCGAACCGTTCGGTGAGCGCGTCGGTCACGCTGAGAGCGACCGCCTGTACCGGGGTGGCCGTACCGATCATGACCGCGAACCCCACCAGGTAGACGACGGCCCAAAGGCCCCATGCCGGCACGCGGACGCCTGCGGGCAGGGCGGCGGTCGCGGCCAGGAGGATCGCGGAGACTGCCGTCCCGGTCACGAACAGCGTGCTGGGACGGTGGAATTCGGGGCTGTCACCGCGTGCGGCCAGCAGCCACAGCACCGCCAGCACGGCGAACAGCACCCCCGCGGCCACGGCGAACGCGACTCCGCGTGCGCCGCCCGCCTCGGGGATGAACGCACCCAGCGGTACGAGCACCAGGATCTGCAGCAGGAACATGATCCGGCCGCGAGCATCCTCGCGCCCGTGCAGTTCGTGGTGGAGGGTGCCGTTGAACCAGGCGATCCACACCAGCGCGAACACCGCGGCGAACTCGCCCAGCCCGTGCCAGGTCAGGTGCCCGGCCAAGTGGTGGGCGGCCTGGGCGACCAGCACGACCACCACCAGGTCGTAGAACAGTTCGAGCGGGCCGACCACCCGATCGCGCGGCTGCTCGCCGTGGGCGCGCGGAGGCTGCCACAGCTGACGGCGCAGCCGGGCCCACTGCTCGTGTCGCGAGGCCATGCGCGCAGCGTAGATCGGCTAGCGGACGAACGCCTCGGATACGGCCCACAGGCGGGCTGCGTTCTCCGGATCCAAGGCGTACGGCGCGACGCCGGCGACGGCACCGGCTCGCTCGGTGACGGGCTGGGACTGCGCACAGTCCTCGAAATAGCGGCCGGTGACGCCTTCCACCGTCGGCGAGGCGGCCAGCAGCACCGAGGTCGCGGCGCCCTGCTCCACCGTCTTCTGAGGCGGCAGCGCCAGTTCGCCCGAGGCGATGAAGTCGGCCACCTGCTGCATGTCCATGTGCCGGGCGAGGGACGTGTCCGCGATGTTGCCCGGCATCAGCGCGTTGGCGGTGATGCCGTCGTCGGCCCAGCGTTCGGCGGCACCGACGGCGAACAGGGCGTTGGCGGTCTTCGACTGCCCGTAGGAGGTCCATGGGTCGTAGGGACGGAAGCGGTAGTCCAGGTCGTCGAAGACGACCGGTGAGAAGAGGTGGCCGATGGAACTCACCGAGACGATCCGTGCGCCGTCCGCCGCCGCGAGTGCCGGGTGGAGGCCGGTGGCGAGGGCGAAGTGGCCCAGGTGGTTGACGCCGAACTGCGTTTCCCGGCCGTCAGGTGTGCGGGTGAGTTCCGGCGGGGCCATCACTCCGGCATTGTTGACCAGGATGTGCAACGGGCCTTGCCAGGCCGCCACGAACGCCGCGACCGTCGACCGGTCGGCCAGGTCGAGCCGCCCCACTGTCAACTGTCCTGAGCTGGGCGGCAGTTCCTTCTCCAGGCGCTCCGCCACGCGGGCACCCGCGTCGGTGTCCCGCACGGCCAGCGTGACGTCAGCGCCCGCCGCGGCGAGCGCCCGGGCCGTCTCCACCCCGATTCCGGAACTGGCTCCGGTCACCACGGCCCGGCGGCCGTGCAGGTCGACGCCGTCGACTGCCTCGGCGGCGGTTGTGCTTGCCCCGAACGTGTGGGGCGTCTGAGGTGCGGACATGAGGTGGATCTCCTGAACCGAATGAACCGAATGAACCGAACCGAATGAAACGAACGAAACGAATGACATGCATGAGGTGGGCCGGCCCGCCGACGGGAACCCGTGAGGCGCCGACCGGCCCTCAGCCGTTGAGCGTCCCCATGAACTCGGGTGCGTAGCGGTCGCCGGTGACCGCGCCGTGCGGGGCGACCGCCTCGATCGCGGCGATGTCGTCCGCGGTGAGAGCGACCTCGGTCGCGGCGGCGTTCTCCTCCAGGTAGCGGCGGCGCTTGGTGCCGGGGATGGCGACCGCGCCCTGGTGCTGGACCCAGGCGAGCGCCAGCTGGGAGGGCGTGACGTCCTTGGCGGAGGCGATGCGGCGGACCTCGCGGACGACGTCCAGGTTGCGGTCGAAGTTCTCGCCCTGGAAGCGGGGGTCGGTCCGGCGCCAGTCGTCCTCGGCGAAGTCGTCGGGGCTGGTGATCGAGCCGGACAGGAAGCCGCGCCCCAGCGGGGAGTAGGCGACCAGGCCGATCCCCAGTTCCGAGAGGGTGTCGCGCACTCCGTTGTGCTCGATGTCGCGCTCGAAGAGCGAGTACTCGGTCTGCACCGCGGTGAGCGGGTGCACGGCGTGGGCCCGCCGGATCGTCTCCGCGGACGCCTCGCACACGCCGATGTACCGGACCTTGCCCTCGGCGACCAGCTCGGCCAGCGCGCCGACGGTCTCCTCGATCGGCACCTTGGGGTCGATGCGGTGCAGGTAGTAAAGGTCGACGTAGTCGGTGTCCAGGTGTCGCAGCGACCGGTCGAGCGCCCGGCGTACGTACTCGGGCCGGCCATTGAGGTCGCGTACCTCGCCGTCGTCGGTGATCTCCACGCCCGTCTTGGTGGCGAGGACGGCGGCATCCCGGCGCCCGGCCAGCGCCTTGCCGACCAACTGCTCATTGACGAACGGGCCGTAGCTCTCGGCGGTGTCCAGCAAGGTGACGCCGAGTTCCAGCGCACGGTCGATGGTGGCCAGCGACTCCGTCTCGTCGGTGGCGCCGTAGAAGACGCTCATGCCCATGCAGCCGAGGCCTTGGATGCCTGCCGTAAGCCCCTGGCCGCCCAGTGCCCGCTGTTCCATGGTTCCTCCTCGGGTAACCGGCCGGGGTGGCACCTCGGCCTGACATCTCATTGACATGTGTATATTAGACGGTTCTGGGGCATATTGCATTCTTGTGTGGCTTTTCTGGACATTCAGGGCCTGTAGACGGACGCGATCATGATCGTGTGCTCGGCGTCCTCGCCTAGGTATGGAGGCCGTCGTGGTGAGTGAGCGCACCGATCCGCGCATCACGCGGACCACCGGCGCCCTGCGGCAGGCCGTCGTCGAACTCGCCTCGCGACGGCCCGTCTCCCAGATCACGGTCGCCGACCTGGCCGAGCGCGCGGGCGTGACCCGGGCGACCTTCTACAACCGCTACGGCACCGTGCTGGATCCGCTCATCGAGGTGCTCGACGCCGACCTGGAGACCGGGCACCGGCGGGAGGACCAGCGCCGCGCCGAGGGGTACCCGGGCGTGGAACTCCTTCGTCTGGCCGTCTCGGAGGTGGCCGACCACGTCGAGCGGTTCGGGGACCTCTACCGGCACGCCCTCGGCGACCCCGCGGACCGCGGTGTCTACGACGCGCTGGTGCGCCACTTCAACGAATACGCCCTGGCCTACCTGGCGCGCGGCGCGGGCCGCGGTCTTCCCGGCGTTCCCGGCATCGGCCACCACCAGGTGGTCGCGCAGTTCCTGGCGCACGGTTTCGCCGGAGCCGTCAAGGCGTGGCTCAGCGACCCGGACGTCACCCGGGAGGACCTCGTCGACGCCGCCGTGACGTGCGCACCCGCCTGGTGGGCGTCCGCGGGCGAGGCCCGGGACGCCGACAACTGCGTGTAGGCGTGGGTGGGCGTGGTCCGAAGACCGCTGTCATCTCCACACCTCGATGCCTTCCGTCCCTGGTCAGGACGTCTGCCGCCTGACCTATGCTGACGGGGTGAGCAGCGAACCGGTCCCGCCGCAGGACACCGCCGTCGAGCTGATGCGGGCGATGACGCGGCTGCGAGCGCGGCTGCGTACCGAGGCGCCGATCGACGACCTGCCGTGGAACTGGTCGCATCTGACCACGCTGCACCGGATCGTGACGGACGGTCCGATGACCGTGAGCGAGCTCGCGCAGGCCGAGCACGTACGGCGCCAGTCGATGGCGGAGACCGTGACCGCACTGCGCGACGGTGCGCTGGTCACCACCGCCAAGGACCCGAACGACGGGCGCAAGTCCCTGGTGAGCGCGACCCCCGCCGGACGGGCGCTGACCGAGCGGATCCCGGCGGCCCGTGAGGCGTGGCTGGCCGGCGTGATCGGGACCGCGCTCAGGGCCCCCGAGCGTCGGACGCTCGACAAGGCCGCCGAGATCATGAATCGCCTGGCCGACTCCGAGACTCCTTAGCGTCCTTAGCGTCCTGCCGCGCTCAGGGCGGCGAGGTCCGCGGTGCTGATGATCTCGGCCTGGCTCGGGAACACCTTCTCCACGAGGACCTGGTGCACCTCCGGGTCGGGGTCGGCGGTGGCGTCGGCCAGGAGGAACAGGCGGTAGTCCTCGTCGGCCGCCTGCCGCAGGGTCGTCAGCACCACGCCGCCGGTGGACAGCCCGGCGAGTACCAGGGTGTCCACGTTCCGGGCGCGGAGTTCGGCGCGCAGATCGGGGTCGCCGGCGAAGGCGCTGATCCGTATCTTGCGCACGGTCAGATCGCCCTCCTCGGCCTTCAGGGACTCGTGCACCGCCGTCGCGGGGGTGCCGTCGGTGAGGTACCCGGCCGCGGCGGCCTGGGAGAACGTCTTGTTGCGGGCGGGTACGGCGGCGGCGTCCTCCTCCGTGAGCGCGACGCGTACGAAGACGACGTGCGCACCGTGGGCGCGGGCCCAGTCCAGTGCCTCGCCCGCGCGGGCGAGCACGCCCTCCGGGTCGGGCACGGCGCCGAGCACGATGGGCTGGAAGTCCATCAGCAGCAGTGCGGTGCGGGCCGGGTCGATGGTGGGGGTGGTGTGCGTACCAGTGGTCATGTCGGTGGATCTGCTTTCTGTGCTGTGTGGGGGGTCTCTGGATGGGCCCGGCGCCCGGGGCCGGGCTCCGGGCGGCGTGGGTTCAGTTCGTGTGCTGCCGGTCGGCCCCGGCCAACTGGCGGTCAAGGACGGTCATGATGAGGACGAGGGCGGAGATCGCGACCAGCACCCACGCGATGAGGTGCAGGCCGCTGTCGTCCACGCCGCTGTGGAAGGCGGTGCCGGTGATCGCCGCTGAGGCGATGGACCCGAGGTAGCCGAAGGTGCGCAGCAGTCCGGAGGCGGTGCCCAGCGTGGCGGCGGGGGCCTCCTGGTAGAGGACGCTCTGGTTGGCGACCGTCCCGGCGCCGGAGGTCAGGCCGAAGACCGCGGTGACACAGATGACCACCGCCATCGGGGTGCCGCTGTCCAGGAACAGCGCGGCCACGGCGCCGACGAGGAGCAGGACAGCGCAGGCGGTCAGCGGCAGCCGCACCCCCGCCCGCCGCGACACCACCCGGGCGGTCAGGGCGGTCAGTGCGCCCATCGGCATCAGCGCGAGCCCGGCCTGGTAGGCGGAAAGGCCGCGGGCCACCTCCAGCCACTGGGTGAGCCCGTACAGGATCACGTACGTGCCCATCAGGGTCAGGCCGTTGCGCAGATAGGTGCGGGTCAGGGCTCCGTTGGTGACGAGCAGGCGTACGTCGAGGAAGGGCTGGGCGGCGCGCAGCTCCCAGCCGACCAGGGCCGCGGCGAGGACCAGGGCGGCGGCGAGCGCGGGCCGGTCGAAGTGCGGCAGCGCGGAGAGGAAGATCATCAGCGCGGTGAGCGAGCCGCCGAAGCCCAGCATGCCCAGCGGGTCGATGCGGGACGCGAAGGCGCGCGCCGAGCCGAAGCGCACCGGGTCGGGGTCCCGCGCGATCCCGGCCCACGCCAGGATCAGGGCGACGGCCGCGACCGGGATGTTGATCCAGAAAGCGGTGCGCCAGCCCGACCAGCCGATCAGTAGTCCGCCGACGGCGGGACCGATGGCGACGGTGGCGGCACCGGTGATCGACAGACCGCCGAGCACCCCGCGCGGCGGGGCCTCGTGCCCGGCCTGTTCGGCGCGGCGGCGGATCAGCAGCATCGCCGCCGGGTAACCCGCCGAGGTGCCCGCGCCGATCAGTACCCGGGCCACGATCAGTGCTGTCAGCGAGTGGGCCAGCGAGCCGACGATTCCGGCCACGAGCACCAGCGCGATACCGGCGACGAAGATCCGCCGGGGCCCGAACACCTCGGCGAGGCGCCCGGCGGCCGGCTGGGCCAGTGCGCTGGTCAGATAGAGGCTGGAGATCAGGATCGCGGTGTCCCCGACGGGGATGCGCAGGGCCGCGGCGATGGAGACCAGTGCCGTCGCGATGATCGAGCTGTTGACCGGATTGAGTGAGGCCCCCAGGTACAGCGGCGCCACAAAGCGTGCGCCGAAGGGATTGCCACGGGGCGCTCCGGCCTCGGCCGTCCGCTCCGGAGTGTGGGTGTCACCGGCGAGGGGCATGACGCGGTTCCTTCCTCCGGGGCCTGTGTGACGGGGGTGGCCTGCCAGGGCGATCACGACGCCAATACGCAGGCTGCCTGACAAAGGTAAGCAGGATGCCTGCCTATTTCAAGTTTGCCCGGGTGCGGCCGGCGGGTTCGGCCGCACCCGCGTGCGGCACCGGCTGGTGACCTCGGTGCGCGGTGGTGAGAGGTGGGTTGACGGGGGATCGGGGTGCACCTTCCGGAGTCGCGGCCGTGCGTCGTGAGAAGCTGGGCGCCATGAACCGGTTGGCTGATGTGACCTCGCCTTATCTGCTTCAGCACGCGGAGAATCCGGTCGACTGGTGGCCCTGGGTGCCAGAGGCGTTCGAGGAGGCTCGGCGCCGCGACGTACCCGTCCTGCTGTCGGTCGGTTACAGCGCGTGCCACTGGTGCCACGTCATGGCCCACGAGAGCTTCGAGGACGCCGGGACGGCGGCGTTCATGAACGAGCACTTCGTCAACGTCAAGGTCGACCGCGAGGAGCGCCCGGACGTCGACGCCGTCTACATGGAGGCCGTGCAGGCGGCGACCGGACAGGGCGGCTGGCCCATGACCGTGTTCCTCACGCCGGACGCCGAGCCCTTCTACTTCGGTACGTACTTCCCGCCCGAGCCCCGCCACGGCATGCCCTCCTTCCCGCAGGTCCTGGAGGGCGTGCACGGCGCCTGGACCGGCCGGCGGGACGAGGTCGCCGAGGTCGCGGGGAAGATCGTGCGGGATCTCGCCGAGCGGGAGATGAGTTTCGGGGACGACCAGGTGCCCGGCGAGGAGGAGCTCGCCGGAGCGCTGCTCGGGCTCACCCGGGAGTACGACGCCTCGCGCGGCGGATTCGGCGGGGCGCCCAAGTTCCCGCCGTCCATGGTGATCGAGTTCCTGCTGCGCCACCACGCGCGGACCGGCTCCGAGGGCGCCCTCCAGATGGCCGCCGACACCTGTGAGCGGATGGCGCGCGGCGGCCTCTACGACCAGCTCGGCGGTGGCTTCGCCCGCTACTCCGTCGACCGCGAGTGGGTCGTGCCGCACTTCGAGAAGATGCTGTACGACAACGCCCTGCTGTGCAGGATGTACGCCCACCTCTGGCGCGCCACCGGCTCCGAGCTCGCCCGCCGCGTCGCCCTGGAGACCGCGGACTTCATGGTGCGTGAACTCCGCACCAACGAAGGCGGGTTCGCCTCCGCCCTCGACGCCGACAGCGACGACGGGACCGGCAGGCATGTCGAGGGCGCGTACTACGTGTGGACGCCCGAGCAGCTCCGCGACGTGCTCGGCGAGGAGGACGCCGGGCTCGCCGCCCATTACTTCGGGGTGACGCCGGAGGGCACCTTCGAAGAAGGGGCCTCCGTTCTTCAACTTCCGCAGCACGAAGGCGTTTTCGACGCCGGCCGGATCGCCTCGATCCACACCCGGCTGCTCGCCGCGCGTGCCGAGCGGCCCGCCCCCGGCCGCGACGACAAGGTGGTCGCCGCCTGGAACGGGCTCGCCGTCGCCGCCCTCGCGGAGACCGGCGCCTACTTCGAGCGCCCCGACCTCGTGGACGCCGCGATCGGCGCCGCCGACCTCCTCGTGCGGCTGCACATGGACGATCGCGCACGGCTGTCCCGTACCAGCAAGGACGGTCAAGTCGGCACAAACGCGGGGGTGTTGGAGGACTACGCGGATGTCGCCGAGGGCTTCCTCGCGCTCGCGTCCGTCACGGGGGAGGGGGTCTGGCTGGAATTCGCGGGGTTCCTGCTCGACCACGTGCTCGTGCAGTTCACGGATGCCGAGTCGGGCGCACTGTACGACACGGCCGCCGACGCCGAGCAGTTGATCCGCCGGCCGCAGGATCCGACGGACAACGCCACGCCCTCCGGCTGGAGCGCGGCGGCCGGGGCGCTGCTGAGCTATGCCGCCCAGACCGGCGCCGAACTCCATCGCAACGCCGCCGAGCGGGCGTTGGGCGTGGTGAAGGCGCTCGGGCCGCGCGCGCCCCGCTTCATCGGCTGGGGTCTGGCGGTGGCCGAGGCGCTCCTGGACGGGCCGCGTGAGGTCGCGATCGTGGGGCCGGGCGACGATCCGGCCACAAAGGCCCTGCACCGTAAGGCACTTCTGGCCACCGCGCCGGGTGCCGTCGTGGCCGTGGGGGCGCCGGAGAGCGATGAGCTGCCGCTGCTTTCCGGCCGACCGTTGGTGAACGGGAAACCGGCCGCGTATGTCTGCCGTAACTTCACGTGTGACGCCCCGACGACCGATCCCGACCGGCTCGGCACGGCGCTGAGCGGCTGAAACGGCCCTTCCCCAACCGGACCAAACGCCACCGGTGTCCAGTTTGTTCAGTTACTCGACCGAGTGTGATGAAACATGCTCTTCACCGGAGCAACCCGTGTGCTTCACAGTTCACCCATAGTCTCTGCAGCGTGACGCGACCGGTGTGACTCACCGTCGCGACTGGGGGCTTTTGGGGATCTGGGGGGATCTGTTGCTCACGTCTGTCTTCATCGCTGCCGTTTCGCTGGCCTTGTTCTGGATGGCGGCCTTCACCTTGTGGTGGCAGATGCACGCGTGGCGTACGCCCGAGGTGCTCGCTTCCACCCGGTTCAGCAGTCCGGACGGCGGTGAGAGCCTGTCCTTCTCGCTGCTGCTGCCCGCGCGGCACGAGCAGGCCGTGCTCGACCACACCATCCAGCGGCTGCTGGAATCCAGCCACACCGACTTCGAGATCATCGTGATCGTCGGCCACGACGACCCTGAGACCACCGCGGTGGCCCGCAGCGCCGAGGAGCGCGACCCGCGCGTCCGTGTCGTCGTCGACCACCACGAGAAGAAGAACAAGCCGAAGGCCATGAACACGGCCCTGCCGCACTGCCGCGGCGATGTGGTCGGGGTCTTCGACGCCGAGGACCAGGTCCATCCCGAGCTGCTCGCCCACGTCGACCACGCGTTCCGCACCACGGACGCCGACGTCGTCCAGGGCGGTGTCCAGCTCATCAACTTCAACTCCAGCTGGTACAGCCTGCGCAACTGCCTGGAGTACTTCTTCTGGTTCCGCTCCCGGCTCCATCTGCACGCGCAGAAGGGATTCATCCCGCTCGGCGGCAACACCGTCTTCGTACGGACGAACGTCCTGCGGGAAGCCGACGGCTGGGACCCCAACTGCCTCGCCGAGGACTGCGACCTGGGTGTGCGGCTCTCCAGTGCCGGCAAGAAGGTCGTCGTCGCGTACGACTCCGACATGGTGACCCGGGAGGAGACCCCGGGCAGCCTGATGTCGCTGATGAAGCAGCGCACCCGGTGGAACCAGGGCTTCCTCCAGGTCTACCGGAAGAAGGACTGGAAGCAACTCCCCGGATTCGGGCAGCGGTTGCTCGCCCGCTACACGCTGATGACGCCGTACCTCCAGGCCGTCTCCGGTGTGGTCATCCCGCTCAACGTGGCCATCGCGCTCTTCCTCGACGTGCCCGTCGGCGTCGCGTTCATCACGTTCCTGCCGGCCGTGACCGCCCTGGTCACCTTCGTCTTCGAGCTCGTCGGACTGCATGACTTCGGCAAGCAGTACGGGCTCCGAGTCCGCTTCATCCACTACCTGAAGCTCATTGCCGGCGGTCCCTTCTACCAGGTGCTGCTGGCGGGCGCGGCCGTGCGTGCCGTATGGCGCGAGCAACGGGGGCGCAATGACTGGGAGTTGACCAGTCATGTCGGCGCGCATCTCACCGAAGTGATCCGAGAGGACGTTCCTGCGTGACCTCCACTCTTCCCGCGGCGACCACCACCACGGTCCCCGCGCAGCGGCCCCGTGCGCCCAAAATCATCCCCAACCCCACTCCGGGCTTGCGTTTTCGCAGCTCGCGCTCGGATCTGATCCTGTGCGCGGTGCTCCTCGCGGCGATCCTCGTCGTCCAGGGCTGGAACATCGCCGACTACCCCACCCTCAGCGACGACGAGGGCACCTATCTCGCCCAGGCGTGGGCCGTGCAGCAGGGCAAGGGCCTGGCCCACTACACATACTGGTACGACCACCCGCCGCTCGGCTGGATCCAGATAGCCGCGCTGACCTGGATCCCCGCGCACCTCAGCCCGTCGCTGATGACCGTCGGCTCGATGCGGGTCGCGATGCTGCTGATCAGCGCCATCAGCGCGATCCTCGTCTACGTCCTCGCCCGCCGGCTCTCGCTGCCGCGGTGGGCGGCCGGGCTCGCCATGCTGCTCTTCGGGCTCTCGCCGCTGTCGGTCGTCCTCCAGCGCGAGATCTTCCTGGACAACATCGCGGTGATGTGGACGCTGCTGGCGTTCTGCCTGGCGGCCTCGCCGAGCCGTCATCTCTGGCACCACTTCGGTGCGGGCATCGCGGCCGCCGCGGCCGTGCTCACCAAGGAGACGATGCTCGTCATCCTGCCCGCGCTGCTGGTCACCATGTGGCGCCACGGCCACCGTGACACCCGCAAGTTCGCGCTCACCGGAGCCATCACGGCCTGCGTCCTGATCGGCCTGG
The DNA here is from genome assembly GCF_036347135.1 of Streptomyces sp. NBC_00775. Taxonomy (NCBI): domain Bacteria; kingdom Bacillati; phylum Actinomycetota; class Actinomycetes; order Kitasatosporales; family Streptomycetaceae; genus Streptomyces; species Streptomyces sp. NBC_00775. The sequence goes on along the minus strand of NZ_CP108938.1, from coordinate 3,906,067 downwards.
CGTATCCGCTCTTCGCCCTGCTCAAGGGCGAGTTGTTCCCGGGCTCCGGCCATGTGTCGCTGTGGGACGGCATCTCCTACCAGATGAGCCGCCCCGGCTCCGGCTTCATCCTCGACCAGGGCACCGGCTCGTACGGCGTCCTGCACTCCTGGCTGTACTACGACCGCGTGCTGCCCCTCGGCGGCCTCGCCGGCGCCCTGCTGCTCCTGGTCACCTGGCGCTGGTCGGTGACCGCGCGCGCCCTCGCCGGACCCGCCCTCACCGTGGCGATCCTCGCCCTGGTGGCACTGCGGCCGAGCGGCTACCTGCCCGCGATGTACGTCATCCAGGCGCTGCCGTTCCTCGCCCTCGTCCTCGCCGGCGGCACTGCCAGCGTCGCGCACGCGGTGCTGCGCAGGTGGCGGAGCGAGCAGGAGAAGACGTACGCCACCTGGTCGCGCCGCGGCCTTGCGGCCGTGCTCGTGGTGGCGGCGGGCGCCTATGTCGTGCCCCGCTGGTACGACGGCGACCACACCGCCGTGACCACCGACGCCAACGCCCCCTACCGGGCGGCCTCCGCGTGGCTGAAAACCGAGGTGAAGGACCCGAGGAGCACCCGGGTCCTCGTCGACGACGCGCTCTGGCTCGACCTCGTCCACGACGGATACCAGCCCGGCCTCGGCGTCATCTGGTTCTACAAGGCCGACCTCGACCCCGCGGTGACCAAGACGATGCCGCGCGGCTGGCGCGACCTCGACTACGTCGTCGCCTCCCCGACGGTGCGGCGCGACGCGGTCGACCTGCCCAACGTGAAGGCGGCGATCGAGCACTCGACGCCGGTCGCCACCTTCGGCAAGGGCGCGGACCGCATCGAGATCCGGCACATCAACGACACCACCACCACCAGTTCCGGAGGCAGTCGATGAGCAGCTTCGAAAGCTTCGAAAGCACTGTCCCGGACGAACTGGGCGATCCGGCCATACGCGCCGCCGAGGTGCCGGAGCCCGGCGCCGTCACCATCGTCGTACCGACGTTCAACGAGTCCGCGAACATCCGCGAGCTGCTGCACCAGATCACGGAGTCGGTGCCGTCCCGGCTGCCCTGCGAGGTCGTCTTCGTGGACGACTCCACGGACGACACCCCCGAGGTGATCTTCCAGGCGGCGCAGGACTGCCCGTTCCCCGTCACCGTGCTGCACCGCGACGAACCCGTGGGCGGGCTCGGCGGCGCGGTCGTGGAGGGGCTGAAGGCGGCGAGCTCCGACTGGATCGTCGTCATGGACGGCGACTGCCAGCACCCGCCGTCCCTGGTACCGGAGTTGGTCGCCTCCGGTGAGCGCGCGCACGCCGGGCTCGTCGTCGCCAGCCGCTACATCAAGGGTGGCAGCCGCGAAGGGCTCGCGGGCGGCTACCGCATCGCCGTCTCGCGCGGCGCGACCTGGCTGACCAAGACGCTCTTCCCGCGCAGGCTGCGCGGCATCAGCGACCCGATGAGCGGGTTCTTCGCGATCCGCCGCAGCGCGGTCACCGCGGACGTCCTCCAGCCGCTCGGCTACAAGATCCTCCTCGAACTCGCCGTGCGCAGCCGCCCCCGCCAGGTCACCGAGGTGCCCTTCGTCTTCCAGGACCGGTTCGCGGGCGAGTCCAAGTCGACCGCGCAGGAAGGCTTCCGGTTCCTGCGCCACCTCGTCGGGCTGCGCACCGCCTCGCCGGTCGCCCGCATGGTGGTCTTCGGACTGATCGGAGCCACCGGCTTCGTGCCGAACCTGCTCGGCCTGTACGCGCTCACCGCGGCCGGCCTGCACTACGTACCGGCGGAGATCCTCGCCAACCAGCTCGGGGTGGCCTGGAACTTCCTGCTCATCGAGCATCTCCTCTTCCGCGAACGCCGGGGGCACCGGCACTGGTGGGACCGGGCCGGCCGGTTCGCGCTGCTCGCCAACGCCGATCTGGTGCTGCGCATCCCGCTGATCGCGCTCTTCGTCGACCGCTTCGGGATGGGCGCACTCTCCGCCACCGCACTGGCCCTGGTGACGACCTTCGTCCTGCGCTTCGCGGGGACCGAAGCGCTGGTCTATCTCCCGCGCCGCAGCGGCAAGCACGCGGGCGGGAGCCGCGGCCGCACGACAAGGAGAACCGCGTGAGATACCGGGTACGACCAAGGCGGAGAACCTCACTGCTGGCCGTGGCGGGCCTGGCCGCCGGACTGCTGCTCGTCTCGCCGCAGCCCGCGTCCGCCGCCAACCTCGTCACCAACCCCGGCTTCGAGACCGCCGGCAGCGACGACATGCCGTACTGCTGGGAGAAGTCGGGCTGGGGCGACAACGACTTCACCTTCTCGACCGTCGCCGACGCCCACTCCGGCGGCAAGGCCATGAAGGTCTCGCTGACCCGGCGCGTCGACGGCGACCGCAAGGCGCTGATCACGGAGTCCGCCAGCTGCGCGCCGACGGTCACCGCGGGCAAGCAGTACGACCTCGGGCTCTGGTACAAGACGACGACTCCCGACGCCGCCATCACGCTCTTCCGGCACGACACGACGGCCGGCTGGCAGTACTGGACCGACCTCAAGACCCTGGACATGGCGGGCAGTTACACCCAGGCGAGCGTCCGGACCCCCGCTGTTCCGGCGGGCACGGACCGCATCACCTGGGGTGTCTCGGTGTACGGCACGGGCTCCGCGACCACCGACGACTACACGATGGAGCAGGTCTCCGACCCGATCCCGCCGGCCAGTTGCACCGGCACGGCCGACGAGTGCGCCAACGGCCGCTGGGACGTGCTGCCCACCCAGAACCCGGTCCGCTCCATGCACTCCGTCGTCCTCAACAACGGCAAGGTCCTGCTGATCGCCGGGTCCGGCAACAGCGAGGAGAACTTCGACGCGGGCACGTTCACCAGCGCGGTCTACGACCCGGTGAACGGCACGTACAAGACGATCCCCACGCCCAAGGACATGTTCTGCTCCGGTCACGTCCAGCTCGCCGACGGGCGGGTGCTGGTGATGAGCGGCAACAAGGCGTTCCCGGTCGCGGGCGGGCACGGGTACGAGGGATACAAGGACTCGTACATCTTCGACCCGGTCACCGAGACGTACAGCAAGACCAACGACCTGAACGACGGCCACTGGTATCCGTCCGCCACCGAGCTGGGCAACGGTGACATCATCTCGTTCGGCGGGCTGCGCGAGGACTCAACCGGTTCGGTGACCGCCGAGCGCTGGTCGGCCTCGGAGCAGCAGTGGCTGCCGCTGTGGAAGGTCAACCAGACCTGGTCGTACTGGGGTCTGTACCCGTCGATGATCCTGATGCAGGACGGCCGGCTCTTCTACTCGGGCAGCCATGTCTTCGGCAACGGCACCCCGGGCACCGGTTCGGCGATCTACGACTACGACGCCAACACCACGACGGCGATCCCGGGACTCCAGAACAAGGACGAACGCGACCAGTCCGCCAGCGTGCTGCTGCCCCCGGCCCAGGACCAGAAGGTCCTGACGCTCGGCGGCGGCAACATCGACTCCAACCCGGACGCGAACCGGCTGACCGACATCATCGACCTCAAGGCCGCCAACCCCGCGTACACCGTCGGCCCGCAGATCCCGCAGGGCACGGTGGATCTGGGCAACGGCCAGGTGGCCGAGACCGGCAACCAGGGCAAGATGTACGTCTCCGCCGTACTGCTGCCCGACGGCAAGGTCCTGGAGACGGGCGGCGGTCTGCACAACCGCGCCAACCCCGTCTACGAGGCGTCGATCTTCGACCCGGCGTCCTCGACGTTCGACCCGGTGGCCGCCGACCCGGAGGCCCGCGGCTACCACTCCTCCGCGTTCCTGCTGCCCGACGGCCGGGTGATGGCGACCGGCGACAACCCTGGCAACGGCACCTGGAACCACGACGTGTCCATCTACACCCCGCCCTACCTGCTCAAGGGCACCCGCCCGACGATCACTTCGGTGATCGACAACGAGTGGGTGTACGGGGACACACAGCGGATCACGGTCGACCGGCCCATCGTGAAGGCGGAGCTGATCCGGCCCGCCGCGGTGACGCACTCCTCCGACCCGAACCAGCGGTACGTCGATCTGCCGCTGTCCGTCGACGGCAACAACGTCGATCTGAACGTGACGAGCAACCCCAACCTGGCACCGCCCGGCTGGTACATGCTCTTCGCGGTCGACGCCAACGGCGTGCCGTCGGTGGCCAAGTGGGTGCACCTCCAGGGCCCGTCCGCGCTGGCCACGGACACCGCGTCGGCGCATGTCCACTCCTTCGCCGACTCCCTGGAGGGCACGGTCACGAAGGCGGGCAAGAAGCGCGCCGGGCAGAAGGTGAGCACCACGATCTCCGGCTGCGACCGCCACTACGGGACGGTCAACGTCTGCGTGCCGACCGTCTTCCCGGACGGCGTGAAGAAGACGACGGCCTCCCGCTGCGCCTGGCTGAAGAAGAACGACTACGGGCGCCTGAAGGTCAACGGCGAGGACGATCCCCTGGGCCTCGACCCCAGCAAGGACGGACTGGCCTGCGGGGCGAAGGATCTGGTGAAGCGTAAGTAACCTTCGAGGGCTGCTGACTGGTGCCGGTACGGCCTGGACCTGAGTCAGCTGCCGAACTCGGCGAGGGCGTGCTCCACGATGGCCTCAAGGCGGTCGTGGTGCGCGCCCTTCCAATACGCGCGCCCGCAGTCCCCGCACTGGGCGAACACGTCGTACGACCGCTGTGTGCCGCCCTCCAACTGGTGCGCGACCTGCTCCTTCGTGGCCTCCTGGAGCAGGCCGTTGCACGCCGTGCAGCGCGTCCAGGGCTTCAGCTCGGGCGCGAACCGGCCCAGTACGTCACGGAGTTGGTCGTCGGGCCGGGTGCTGTAGACGAACGCGCCCGCCCACAGCTCGCGGCGGCGCAGCAGTCCGCGGTCGCGGCTGAGCATGACACGCCGCTCGGCCGCCGAGCGGGCGGAGAGGGCCGGGTCGCCGATGTCCGTCGACTCGTACGCCGTGTCGACGCCCAGCAGTCGCAGCCGGCGGGCGAGGGTGCCGAGGTGGACGTCGAGGAGGAAGCGGAGCGGGGCGCCGGGGACCTGCTGCGGGCGCTCGACCGCGCGTACCTCCACCGACTCGCCGGCCGCCGGGATGTGCGAGAACGGCACCTGACGGCCGTCCACGACCAGGGCGCCGGCCTCCGTCAGCGGGACGCCCAGAGACTCGACGACATGGCCGAGGGTCGAGACGCCGTCGGTGACGAGGGCGGTGGCGCCCCGGCGGCGGTCGTTCGGGACGAACACCGTCAGCTCGGGGGCGAAGTCGACTTGGATCTCGGGTCCGTTCACCCGGTCAGGATGCCACGGGGCAGGGCCCCCGCCTCAGGGCTTTTCGGTGGGGAGGCCGTGTTCCAGGACGTCCATGGTGCGGTCGATGAGGGTCAGGAAATCGTCCTGATGGCCGTTCTCGGCCCAGTACAAGGAGGTCTCCATCAGGCCGCCGATGAAGGACATCGCGTAGACCCGCACCTCCAGGCTCTCCGGGTCCCGGCCGGTGCGCTCGCCGATGGCCTGGCAGAGCATGCTGCCGGTGACCGACATGCTCTCCATCATCCGCGAGCGCACCGCCGGGACCTCGGCCAGCAGCTGGGTCCGCAGCCGGGCCACCTCGGCGTCCTCCTCGATGCCGACCTGGGCGGCCTTCCGCATCACATACCGGATGGTGTCCGGCCAGGGCTCGTCGGCGGGCCGGGCCCGCACCTCCTCCATGATGAGCGGGTCGTACTCGTCCGTGAGGACGATGTCCTCCTTGGTCGGGAAGTAGCGGAAGACGGTCGACGGCGACACCTCGGCGCGCTCGGCGATCTGCTCGATCGTCGTCGCGTCGTACCCCTGCTCCAGGACCAGTGCGTACGTCGCGGTGCGGATCGCCTCGCGGGTCTTGATCTTCTTCCGCTCGCGGAGTCCCAGCTGGGGGCGGTCGGCGGGGGCGGAGGTTCGTGCGGCCGTCATGTCGCTCATTCTCCGGCATCCGCCGGAACAGTGGCCATGGCCGGGTCCTCGTCCTCCTTCTCGGAGTGCGTGACCGGGGTGTTCGGCAGGAACGCCGCGGCCAGCAGGGCGGTGACGAGGGCCGCGATGCCGCACACCAGCAGGACCAGGCTCATGCCGTGGACGTACGCGCTGTTCGCGGAGGCCACGAGATCGGCCGAGCCCGCCTTCTGGGCGACGATGTGCGCCGCGACCACGGACTCCCCGGCGGTGTCGGCCGCCTTCGCGGGCAGACCGGTGACGTCGAGGCGGTCGCGGAAGGTGCTCGCCAGCAGGCTGCCGAGGAGGGCGATGCCGATCGCGCTGCCGACCTGGCGCATCGTCATGAGGAGCCCGGCGCCGCTGCCCGCCCGGTCGCGGGGCAGGGCGCCGAGGGCGCCGTCCATCGCGGGGACGACCGAGAAGCCGAAGCCGAAGCCGGTGATCGACAGCCACAGCGCGGTGAAGCCGTAGCCCGAGTCGACCGTCGTACGGCTGCCGAGCAGCGCGGCGAAGGCCAGTACCACCAGTCCCGCGCTGACCACCGCACGGGAACCGAACCGGGCGACGACCGGCTGGGCGGCCCGGGCCGCGACGATCAGACCGCCCATCATGGGCAGCAGCCTGACGCCGGTGCCGAGGGCGTCGTGGCCGAGCACCGCCTGGAGGTACGGCGGCAGCACGAACAGCAGGCCGGACAGGACGAACATCACCAGGGTCGCCGCGAGGGTGTTGAACAGGAACCCGCGCTGGCTGAGCAGTGTCATGTCGAGCATGGGGCGCTCCACGCGCCGCTCGCGCAGCACCAGGGCGGCGATCAGGACCACGGCCGCGCCGAGCATGCCCACGATCAGCGGGTCGCCCCAGCCGCGGCCGGGTGCCTCGATGATCGCGTAGATGAGGGCGCCGAGCCCGGTCGCGGTGAGCGCGGTGGAGAGGATGTCGACCTTGGGGGAGGCGGGGTCGCGGGTCTCGGGCAGCAGGAAGACGCAGGCGGCGATGCCGATCGCGGCCATCGGGACGTTGACCAGGAAGACCGAGCCCCACCAGAAGTGGTTGAGCAGCCAGCCGCCGATGATCGGGCCGAGCGGCAGACCGAGCGACGAGGCGGCGGAGATGATGCCGACGGCCTTGGTGCGCTCGTCGGGTCCGAAGAGTGAGGGCAGCACGGACAGGGCGAGCGGCATGACCAGCGCGGCGCCGAGGCCCATCACCGTGCGGGCCGCGATGACCCAGTTCACGTCGCCGGCCAGGGAGCCCATCACGGAACCGGCGAGGAAGATGCCGAGTCCGACGACCAGCATCCGCCGCCGCCCGAACCGGTCGCCGAGCAGTCCCGCCGGGAGCATGAGGGCCGCGAAGACGATCACATACGCGTCCGCCATCCACTGCTGCTGGCCGGTGGTGGCGCCGAGTTCACCCGCCATCGTCGGCAGGGCGACGTTGAGGATCGTCGTGTCGAAGCCGAGCGTGAGCATGCTCGCGACCAGGGCCCCGAGGGCCCACCAACGGCGCGGGTCGCGCCGTACGGCATTGTCCTGAGTGACAGTAACCATGAAATGAGAGTAACTCTCAAAAGATGGTGTCTGTCAATGGGGAGGTGCTTTCAAGACATGGCAAAGGGCCGCGGCTCGTAAGCCGCGGCCCTGGAAAGAAGCTGGTGGGAGGGGGTTAACCGTGCTGGTAGGCCACCAGCGAGATCCCGACGTAGTGCACGACGAACGCCGCGAGGGTGAGGGAGTGGAAGACCTCGTGGAAGCCGAACCAGCTCGGTGACGGGTTGGGGCGCTTGATCCCGTAGATCACACCGCCCGCGCTGTAGAGCAGACCGCCGACGATCACCAGGACGAGGACGGCGATGCCGCCCGTGCGCATGAAGTCCGGGAGGAAGAAGACGGCCGCCCAGCCCATCGCGATGTAGCAGGGGGTGTAGAGCCAGCGCGGGGCGCCGACCCAGAACACCCGGAAGGCGATGCCGGCGGCCGCCGCGGCCCAGATGCTCCACAGGAGCCACTGCCCCTTGGCGCCCGGGAGCAGCAGCATCGTCAGCGGGGTGTAGGTGCCCGCGATGATCAGGAAGATGTTCGCGTGGTCGAGTCTGCGCAGTACGCCGTCCATGCGCGGGCTCCAGTTGCCGCGGTGGTAGAGCGCGCTCACCCCGAACAGCAGGCAGGCCGTCAGGGCGAAGATCCCGCACGCGATGCGGCCGCGGGTCGAGGACGCGAGCGCGGTGAGCACCAGGCCGGAGATGAGCACGGCCGGGAACATACCGAGATGCAGCCAGCCGCGGAGCTTGGGCTTGACCGGATGCGGCTGGGAGAGCGCGTCGGGACCGTGGCCGGCGGCCGGCGAGTCCGTGGGCGCGTCGGGGACGGGCGCAGTCATAGGCGGAATCCTACCTACGGAACCGTAAGTTACGTGTCAGTACGGCGCACTGAACAGCCAAGAGTGGCCATGTTCTCACGAGTGTCGCGCAAGGCGGCGCTCACGCAAAGAATCCTTCAGCTGAACCCAACGTGGACGCAAAGAATCACGGATACACGTGGTGATGCTCACTCCGCTCAGCTGTGAAGCCCTCTGGACATATGCGCAGTACCATCGGATGATCATATGAGTGCGGTCGGCACCGGATGAGCGCCAGAGATCGACCACGTGAAGCATCCGGGTCGCGGCCCCCACGGGGCACAACAACAAAACCCTTCATTTAGGAGCAATCGTGGCGCGCGACATCGCGGCTCCCACTACGGTCCCCACCCAGCACAAGGAACTGATCTCGTGGGTCAACGAGATCGTCGAACTGACCCAGCCGGACAGCGTGGTCTGGTGTGACGGATCCGAAGCCGAATACGAGCGACTGAGCGAGGAGCTCGTCCTCAAGGGCACCTTCAAAAAGCTCGATCCGATCAAGCGCCCCAACTCGTACTACGCCGCTTCCGACCCGACCGATGTCGCGCGGGTCGAGGACCGGACGTTCATCTGCTCCGAGAAGGAGGAGGACGCGGGCCCGACCAACCACTGGAAGGCCCCCGCCGAGATGCGGGAGATCTTCGCCGGTGAGCAGGGCGTCTTCCGCGGCTCGATGAAGGGCCGGACGATGTACGTCGTCCCGTTCTGCATGGGCCCCCTCGGCTCGGACCTCTCCGCGATAGGCGTCGAGATCACCGACTCCGCCTACGTCGCTGTGTCCATGCGCACCATGACCCGCATGGGACAGCCGGTCCTCGAGGAGCTCGGCACCGACGGCTTCTTCGTGCGTGCCGTGCACACGCTCGGAGCGCCGCTGGCCGAGGGCGAGGCGGACGTGCCGTGGCCGTGCAACTCCACGAAGTACATCTCGCACTTCCCCGAGTCCCGCGAGATCTGGTCCTACGGCTCGGGCTACGGCGGCAACGCGCTGCTCGGCAAGAAGTGCTACGCCCTGCGCATCGCCTCCGTCATGGCGCGCGACGAGGGCTGGCTCGCCGAGCACATGCTGATCCTCAAGCTCACGCCGCCGCAGGGTGGGTCGAAGTACGTCGCCGCCGCCTTCCCGAGCGCCTGCGGCAAGACGAACCTCGCCATGCTGGAGCCCACGGTCTCCGGCTGGACCGTCGAGACGATCGGTGACGACATCGCGTGGATGCGGTTCGGCGAGGACGGCCAGCTGTACGCGATCAACCCCGAGGCCGGTTTCTTCGGCGTCGCGCCCGGCACCGGTGAGCACACCAACGCCAACGCGATGAAGACGCTGTGGGGCAACTCCGTCTTCACCAACGTCGCGCTGACCGACGACAACGACATCTGGTGGGAGGGCATGACGGAGGAGACTCCGGCCCACCTGACCGACTGGAAGGGCAACGACTGGACGCCGGAGTCCGGTACGCCCGCAGCGCACCCCAACGCCCGCTTCACCGTCCCCGCCTCGCAGTGCCCGATCATCGCGCCCGAGTGGGAGGACCCCAAGGGCGTGCCGATCTCGGCGATCCTCTTCGGCGGCCGTCGTGCCACCGCGGTCCCGCTGGTGACCGAGTCCTTCGACTGGAACCACGGTGTCTTCCTCGGGGCGAACGTCGCCTCCGAGAAGACCGCCGCCGCCGAGGGCAAGGTCGGCGAGCTGCGCCGCGACCCGTTCGCCATGCTGCCGTTCTGCGGCTACAACATGGGCGACTACATGGGTCACTGGATCGACGTCGCCAAGGACAAGGACCAGGCGAAGCTCCCGAAGATCTACTACGTGAACTGGTTCCGCAAGAACGACGCGGGCAAGTTCGTGTGGCCGGGCTTCGGTGAGAACAGCCGTGTCCTGAAGTGGATCGTGGACCGCCTGGACGGCCGTGCCGAGGGCGTCGAGACCCCGATCGGCATCCTGCCGGCCAAGGGCGCCCTCGACACCAAGGGTCTCGAACTGTCCGAGTCCGACCTGGACTTCCTCCTCACGGTCGACAAGGACGTGTGGCGGGAGGAGGCCGCGCTGGTGCCCGAGCACCTCAACACCTTCGGCGATCACACGCCGACGGAGCTGTGGGACGAGTACCGCGCGCTGGTGCAGCGCCTGGGCTAGGCCTGTCGTCAGCCCCAACCAAACTCCGCGGCCGGTCTGACTTGCCCTGACCTGCGACGTCATCACGACCGGCCGCGGTGATGTGGGCGCCGGGAGGTTCTCGCCCCCGCCGCCCCTACCCGTCCCATCCCTGGGGGCTGCGCCCCCAGACCCCCGCTGAAAAGATTGCGCCGTTCCCCGCGCCCCTTGACGGCCGGTGCCGCGCGCCCAGTGCTCCGTTGAAAAGATTGCGCTGTTCCCCGCGCCTCCTGACGGCCGGTGCCGCGGACGCTGTGAAATTCGCTGTCCCGTCGCCGGAGCACGCTGATAGACACTCGGCGTGGAAAAGACTCTGGAATTCCCTGCTCTGCTGCGGCTGATCGACGAACGGTCGGTCGCGTTCCGGGCCTTGGCCGGCGCCGCGCCCAGCCTTGAGGCGCAGGTGCCGACCTGCCCCGGGTGGACGCTGCTGGATCTGGTGCAGCACCTGGGCGGGGTGCACCGCAAGTGGGCCGACACCGTCGCCGCGGGGCCTGCCGACGCTCCCCCGGCCGAGACCACTTCGGAGTACGCCTCGGCCGCGCCCCGGGAGCGCGAGGCCCTGCTGGCCTGGTCGGCCGAGTCCACGGAGCGGTTGCTGAGCGCACTGCGGGACTCCGGCCCGGATCGCGGCTGCTGGACGTGGTGGGGCGGGTCGCAGTCGCCGCAGACCAGCGGTGCCGTCGCCCGGCACCAGGTCCAGGAGGCCGCGGTGCACACCTACGACGCCCAGACCGCCCTGGGTTCCCCGCAGCCGCTGCCGGACGAGGCGGCACTCGACGGTGTCGACGAGTTCCTGTCCACCTGCTGCGCGGGGCCGTACACCTGGCCGTACGAGCCCTGTGCCGTCGACTACCACGCCACCGAGGGCCGAGCCTGGCGCCTCTCGCTCTCCGCCGACGGCGTACGGGCCACCACGATGCCCGCCACAGCTGCCGGCGAGGACCCGGACGGGGCCGACGCCTGCCTCCGGGGCACGGCAAGTGAGCTGGTTCTGGTCTTGTACGGCCGTATTCCGGTGAACTCCCTGAAGGCCGACGGCGACCGACGTCACTTCGACCTCCTCATAGCCTGGGACCCGGATGCGTAGGACGTGACGGTCAACTGGTTGCTCGCGCGGTTCCCCGCGCCCCTTCAAGGGCGCGGGGAACCGCGCGGTCTTTTGGGCCGGCGGCGGGGGCGAACGTAATCCCGCTCCTCATTTCCGCCATCACCTCTGCCGCGCACCGCATTTCGCGGGACACTCGGGACATCCTGCAACGAACCCCCGAAACGAGGTGAGCGGGGTGCGGACACCCGTCAGTGACCCCATGAAGATCGGCCCGTACCGCATCGTGGGGCGGCTGGGCTCCGGTGGCATGGGATGGGTGTATCTCGGCCGTTCGCCGGCCGGACGCGAGGTCGCGGTGAAGGTGGTGCGGCCCGAGCTCGCGGCGGAGGGCGAGTTCAGAGAGCGCTTCGCGCGCGAGGTCGCGGCCGCGCGGGTGGTCAGCGGCGCGTACACCGCGGCCGTCATCGACGCCGACACCGAGGCCGACCTGCCCTGGCTGGCCACCATGTACGTGCCCGGACCGTCGCTCGCCGAAGCCGTCCGCACGGACGGCCCGCTCCCCGAGCCGCAGGTACGACGGCTCGGCGCGGGCCTGGTCGAGGCGCTCCAGGCCATCCACGCGGCCCGCGTGGTGCACCGGGACCTGAAACCGGCGAACGTGCTCCTCGCCTCCGACGGACCCCGCGTCATCGACTTCGGGATCTCCCGCGTCGACGGCGCCCCTGGACTCACCCAGGCCGGCATCGTGGTCGGCACCCCGCCGTTCATGTCCCCCGAGCAGATCAAGGGAGCACAGGCGGGCCCGCCGAGCGACGTCTTCTCCCTCGGCGGAGTCCTGGTGTACGCCCTCACGGGCCGCGCGCCGCACGGCAGCGGGGAGGCCGTGCGCTACCGGGTCGTCCTCGCCGCGCCCGAACTCGACGGCGTACCCGGGGGGATGCGGGAGCTGATCGCCCACTGTCTGGCCAAGCGGCCCGAAGACCGGCCCCAACTGGCCGAGCTGCTCGCCGAGTTGCTGGAACAGACCCCCAAGCCGGCGTCCTGGCCGCCACCCACCGTGGCCCACAGCATCAAGGTGCGCACCCATGAGCTGGCCAACCGCCGCAAGCAGGGCATCAGCGAGTCCGTGCCCTCCTGTCTGCTGCTGCACGCCCAGGCGCTGCTGGACGCCGGGTTGACCGACGCGATGGTCGCCGAGGCGGTGGGCCGTGGCGACGCCTGAGTCCGTTCCCAGCCGGGGGTCCCTCGGTGGACGGGGCCACGAGATCCTCGAAGTAGGAACGCACTGGCGGCAGTTGGTGCAGAACTGGGTCGGCCGGCGGAATTACCACACCGTGACCGACACCGTTTCCGTGTCCATGCAATTCGATCTCGAGGAAACGGGACGGATGGCCACGGTGAGATTCATGACCACCAAACGGCTGCTTGTCGCCTTTGCGACCGACGGCCATTATCTGCGCCAGGATCAACTGGCCGTCGCCGCGGCGGCGTCGAACGCGTGGAATACCGAACAACTGAATCCCATGCTGTCCGTGTGGGACGTACGAGGACCACGGCCCTGTCTCGCCGGGGTCTGTAATCTCCCGCTGACCTGCCGTATGACACAAGCGGATTTCGATGCTTTGGCCAGTGATTGGGTGGAACGGGCGCGACAGATGTTCATCCGCTGCCATCAGGTTTTCAAGTTGTAGAAGTGAAACCCGTCGTGTGCCCCGAACCCCTTCCGGGCGCACGCCGGTTGCCCCCACTATGGGCGAGTGCCTTTCAAGGCCACGGGGGTGTGCCTTTAGGCCACGGGGGGTTGCCCATGCGACGTTCGCTGTGTCTCACGGTGCTTTTCGGAATGGCGGTCGCGATGGCTTCCGCGGGGGCGGTGGCGGCGGCCGACGACTTGTGCGGCGACACCTTCAAGGAGCGGCTCCAATGCTGGTCCAAGTCGATCGACAAGGGTGCCGTCCATGTCACGCTCGACAGCCAGGTGCAGTTCGACGGCAGTGTGCGGGACCGCCAGGACCGCAGGAACGCCGAGAGCACCGTGTGGAACAAGCGCGACAACCTCGTCGTCGAGGTGCCGGCGGGCGCGTGGACCGGTGAGGGCGGAACGGTGCTGCTCCTACTGGCGAAGACCGGCTGGGTGGCCGAGAACGCACAGATCGCCAAGCTGCCGCCCGAGGCAGTGAAGGATCTGCAGAGCGTCAACGCCTGCCCCAAGACCCTGAAGAATCCCAAGGACCTGTGCACCCGGCTCGCCACCGGCCCGCTCCCGGGCAGTGAACTCATCGCCGCGAACCCGGGCACCTACCGGCCCCTCCACGCGTACTCCATCGCCGCCGAAGACGGCAACCGCAACGGAAACGGCAACGGCCACGGCCCCTCCTCGCCCCCGGCGTCCACCAAGCCCCCCTCCTCCTCGCCACCCGGCGACACCACCTCCCACAAGGGCTTCGACGCCGCCACCCAGATCCTCGCCGGCCTGTGCGTCGTGCTCGTCCTCCTGCTCGCCGCCCTCCTGTTCCTGATCCGCCGCTCCTCCCGCGCGGTGGGCACCCTGTCCCGCCGCGCGCTCGCCGCTCCGGGCGTCGGCGCCGTGCCCGTCGCCGCCGCGCGCACCCATGCGCCCGACGAGACGACCACCCGCCTCAGGGTGACGCCGACACCCCGGTACGGGCGGCGGGTCGGCAACGTACCGGGGCCGGCGCGCTCCGCCGTCGTACGCACCGAACTGCACCCGCAGGGCTATGTCGAGCTGGACCGCGTGCTGTACCGGGCGGTGTGGGCGGAGCCCGGGCGGCCGCCACCGGCTCCCGGCGGACTCGTCGACGTCACCGACGCGCGCGAGCGGGACTCCGACGTCCTGTACGCGTTCCCGCCGACCACCGGACGGCACGCCAAAGGCACCCGGCCCTGAGCCCCGAGACGCCCTGAACTGCCCTGAGACCAGGAGAAACAGAGATGCACAGCGAATACCCGCCCACGCTGCCGGCGGAGTACGCCGACATCGAGTTCGAGAACAACGCGCAGCGTCTGCCGCTCGTGCTCTGTCTCGACACGTCGAGCTCCATGGCGGGACAGCCCATCCAGACGCTCAACAACGCGCTGATGGAGTGGACCCGGGAGCTGCACGACGACGTCAGCCTCAGCTACAGCGTCGAGGTCGCCGTGGTCACCTTCGGCGGCCAGGGCGTCGTCGCCTGGCGCGGACCCCAACTCCTCGCCCCGCGCGCCCCGGTGAGCCCCTTCGTGCCCGCGCACACCTTCCAGCCGCCGCAGCTGACCGCCGCCGGCGTGACGCTGATGACGGAGGCGCTGGAGCTGTCGATGCACATCGTCGCGGCCCGCAAGGCCGAGCTGCGCGCCTCCGGACTCCAGTACTACCGGCCGCAGATCTGCCTGGTCACCGATGGCCTGCCGACCGACGGAACCGGCCATCTCACCGACTCCTGGCACCGGTTGATCCCGGTCCTCGCCGACGAGCAGCGCGCCCGCCGCTTCCGGCTGTACGCGATAGGCGTCGGCGGCATCACCGACATGGGCGAACAGGTACTCCAGGCGTTCGCCCCGAAGTTCAACGCCCGGTTGCAGGGATTCCCGTTCCGCGAGCTGCTCCAGATGATGTCCGCGAGCGCGAACGCCGAGCAGAAGGGCGCGGGCGACGAGGTCTTCGAGAAGATCTTCAGCCAGTTCAAGACCCAGCGCCCGGCCTGGGAATCCTGACCGATGGCCGGAGCGGAGAAGCTGGAGTCACCGTGGCGGATCCACGGCATGAGCGTCGAGGGCTATCGCCACCGCCGCCAGGGACTGCCCTGCCAGGACGCCTGCGCGTACACGGCGTCGCCGTCCGTGGCGGTCCTCGCGGTGGCGGACGGGGCGGGCAGCAGGCCGCGTTCCGAGGAGGGTTCGCGGCTCGCGGTGGAGCTGGCCGCGGAGCACTTCGCCCGCCGGGCGGCCGCCGCGGCGGACTGCCATCCCGGTGAGGCCGTGCACGAGCTGCTCGAAGACGCCTTCCACGACGTCAGCAAGGTGTTCCTGGACCGGACCGGGGCCGACGCCGCGGACTTCGCGACCACGCTCACCGTCGTGGTGCTCGCCCCGGGCTGGCTGGGCCATCTCACCGTGGGCGACGGCTTCGTCGTACTCCGGGCGGGGGTGGAGGACGGGGAGCGGCAGTTCCATCTGCTGCCGCAGACGCGGGCGGCCAGCGAGTACAGCAACGAGACGGTCTTCCTCACCTCGACGGACGCGGCCCGCTGGATACACACCGACTGTGTGTCCGACGACGGGATCGACGGGGTGCTGCTGTCCACCGACGGACTCGTGCAGGCCGCGCTCAACCGTGCCGCGCCCACCCCCGCCGGGGGAGGCGCGCTGTCCCCGAACACCTCCTTCGTCGACGCCGTGTTCCGTTCCCTCGACGCTCCCGGACCCGTGACCGACAACGCCCACGAGGGTCTCGCGACCCTGCTGAGGTCGGACCGCCTCACCGCCCTGAACGCCGACGACAAGACCCTGCTGCGGGCCGTGCGCAAGGCGCGGCCATGAGCGGCCTCACGGTGTTCCTGGACGGCAAGCCCGTCACCCTCGCGGAGCTTCCGCTCAAGGGCGGCGGTCAGGCGGCCGTCTTCCCGGTCGTCGGCGACGAGACGATCGTCGTCAAGCTCTACCGCGAACCGCCGGGCCTCGAACAGGAGCGGCGGCTGATGCGGATGCTGACCATGTCACCGCTGGCCGCCCGCCCCACCGACGTCTCCCAGCCGCCCGAACTGGCCTGGCCCACCGCCATCGCCCGCGGCCCGCAGGGGGAGTTCCTCGGCTACGCCATGCGCCGCTTCGGCGAACCCGACCACGTCCAGCTGATCGGCCTGTTCACCCGCGCCCAGCGCCTCAAGCTCTTCGCCGACCGGGCCGACTGGCGCTTCCTGCTCGGCGTCGCCTGGAACCTCGCGTTCATGACCGCCCGTATGCACTACGACAACCTCGTCATCGGCGACTTCTCCAGCAGCAACGTGGTGGTCGACGCCAACGGCTTCGTCACCTTCCTCGACTGCGACTCGATCGCCTTCAACGATCCGGTGTCCGGGGAACTCTTCCCCTGTCTGATGCACACCACCGACTACTCGTCCCCCGAGCGCCAGGCCGGCGGCCCCGCCACCCGCGCCACCGACGACTTCGCCCTCGCCGTCCTCGTCTACCAGCTGCTGACCGCGGGCAACCACCCTTTCGGCGGCGTCCCGCACGACAGCGCCTCCGAGTCGACCGTCAAGGACAACATCGCCGCCAGCTGCTCCTACGTCGTCCGCCCCGAGCGGGTCGTCATCCCGCGCGGCACCATCGACCCCTCCGTGCTGCCCCCCGAACTCCTCACCCTGGCCCGCGCCGCCTTCGGCCCCGGCGTGCACGCCCCCGCCGCCCGCCCCCCGGCGGAGGCCTGGCTGCGCGCCCTCAACAAGGAGCGCTCCCTCGTACGGGTCTGCCAGAACCGCCCGCTGCACGCGTACGGCTCCCATCTGACGTCCTGCCCGTGGTGCACGCGGGCGGCGGTGACGGGGCACGACGTGTTCAACGGGCCGGTACCGGTGCCCGTGCCGGACGCGCCGCCGCAGGGGACGACGGGCGGGGCGTGGCCCAAGGCGCTGAAGGTCGCCGTGCTGATCGCGGTGGTGGTGATCCTGGTGATCATCGGGGTCCACGGGGGCGGGGGCTGAGCCGCTACTGCGACCGTCCCCGGTCCTCCAGATACCGCGTGTGCGACTCCTGCCGCCGCGCCTCGGTCTCCCGCAGCGAGACGGCCAGCCGGTCCGACTCCTCGTGCAGCAGGGCGAGTTGGCGCTCCAGATGGCGCTCCGGCGGCTCGGTGCCGGGGGCCAGCCGGGTCCACCACCTCGTCCGTACGAAGGTGTCGACGGCCTCCGGAATGTCCTGCCGTACGGCACGGGACAGCGTGTGCACGCCCTCCGGGTCCTGGGCGAGCACCTCGGCGACCCAGCCGGGATCCAGCAGGGCGGCGACGAGTCCGGTCAGCTCGATGAGCCGGCCGCCGGCCGCCGGGGGCAGTTCGACGCCGCTCAGATACTCCCGCAGCTTGCCGAAGTCGACGCGCAGTTGCTCCAGTTGGGCCGACGGGTCCGGGAAGTCCGGCAGCGGCGGGCGCTCCGGCGGGGCGATCAGGGCGCCCGCGCCGTACAGTCCGGCGACGACGACGGGCCAGTACGCGCCCGCGACCCCCGTGAAGGTCAGCGCGAGGCCGACGAGCCCGCAGGCGCTGCCGGTGAGGTTCTTGCGGGATTCGAGATACCTCAGCGGGCTCTTACTGGTAGCCAC
Source organism: Streptomyces sp. NBC_00775 (assembly GCF_036347135.1). Taxonomy (NCBI): domain Bacteria; kingdom Bacillati; phylum Actinomycetota; class Actinomycetes; order Kitasatosporales; family Streptomycetaceae; genus Streptomyces; species Streptomyces sp. NBC_00775. The sequence continues at coordinate 3,888,156 of NZ_CP108938.1, read as the reverse complement.
GGATCTCCTCGAAGGCGCCGTCGAGCGAGCCCTTCTGGGCGTCGAAGAGACGGCCGCCGGTCAGGTCGGCGATGTGCTGGAGCTCGCCGCGGTCGGAGTCGCCGAACAGGATCGGGAAGACGGGTATCTCCCGCCGACCGCCCGGCAGCCGGTCGTAGAAGTCGTCGAACGCGGCCGGCTTCGCACCCGAGGTGTTCTCGCCGTCCGTCATCAGCACGATCGACGTGAACGTGTCGTCGTCGGCGCCCAGATGCTCGTACGCCTTCTCCAGTGACGTATAGATCGCGGTGCCGCCGTCGGCGCTCAGCGCGCGGGTGTCCTCGCGGATGCCGTCCAGTCCGGACTTCGGGTCCTCGGGCCGCACCACATGCGTGCGGACGCTCTTGACCGTCGAGCCGAACGGCATCAGCGTCACCTCCTCGCGGTCGCGGAAGTCGCCCGTCAGATCGCTGAGCGCCTTCTTCAGCCGGCTGAGACGGTCGCCGCCCATCGAGCCCGAGGTGTCGAGAACGTATACGGTCCTGGACGGCCGGCGGAGCTTGTTCTCGTACGAGTCGAGGAGCCGGTCGGCGACGGATCGGCTGCCGGGGAAGGGGAGTTCGCGGCGCCTTCCCGTGTCGAGGCCCGCCGCCGGAGGCACCGAGGCGACGACCGGGCGGCGATGCGTGTCACGGGTGATCTCGCCCTGCGCCTTCGGCGTCCGCAGGGCCTCGGTGAGGCGGCGGACGGTCTCGCGGGTGGCCTTCGACGACGACGCGAGGGAGGACAGCGGATAGTCGGCGGTCACGACGCCGTCGCGGGGCCGGATCACCGTCAGGCCCTTCATGCCCTTGAGGACCGACTCGTAGTTGAGCAGTGCGTCCACCGTGCCGCGACGCTCGTACGCCGTCGCCAGCCAGCCCGAGGACCCCGACGTCAGCTTCTGCCCCTTGAAGAACTCCCGCAGCTTCGGTGTCGCCTTGTCCACGTCCGCGTCGGTGAGCGCCGACTGGGCGCCGGACAGGCCCGAGGCCACCGAGACCAGCGTGGAGAAGCCGGAGTTGGAGCGGGCCGGATCGGTCATGCCGTACGTCAGTCTCCCGTCCGCCACCGCCTGCTCCACCTGGGACCAGGTGACGTCGTCCGGCTTCCAGCCCAGTGCGCCCACGGTCGCCGGCTTGACCCCGATGGCCACCGGGCTCGACATCACCGGCGTCTCGGACACGACCTTCTTCGCCGCGTCGGGGCGCAGATGCAGGTAGTCGTTGGACGACAGCCACAGCGCGTCGTACGCGCCGTCCGCCTTGCCCTGCGCGAGCAGGTCCACGGCGGCGAGGGTGCCGATGTAGGTGGGCTTGACCGTGATGCCGGTGTCCTTGTGGATCTGGTCCAACACCGGCTTCATGTCGCTGAGTTCGCTGGAGGCGAGGATGCGGAGGGTGCCCGGTTCGGGAGCGGCGGTGCCCTCGGACTTCTTCTCTTCCTGTGCCGTGCACGCCGTGACGGCGAGCAGCGCCACGACGGCGCATGCCGTACGTCGTCTCATGTGAGCCCGCCTTCCAGGGCCCCCTGCGACCGGCTGCGCTCCAAGTACGCGCTCGCGTGCTGGAGTTCCGCGGTCAGGGACTCCACCGTGGTCGCCATGACCTCGGTCGCCTGGACCTTGTACGTGTCGATCGCGTCGAGGGTGCGGTAGATCTGCTGGAAGGCGGTGCGGAGGGTCTCGGCGCCGACGGCCGGGTCGGCGGCGATGCGCTGGATCTCGCCGCTCTGCGTGGCGAGCATCTCGGCGTTGCCGCGGATGAGGTCCTCCGTGGTGCCGCGCAGGGCGTTGACCTGGTCGACGACCTTGCGCTGGTTGTCGAGGGCGGAGGCAAGCATGACCGAGATGCGCAGGGCCGAGACCGTGGTGGTGGCGGCGCGGTCGACGCCCTTGATGAGCTCTTCGTTGTTGCGCCGGACCACGTCCATGGCCAGGTAGCCCTGGGCGCAGACGGCGAGCTGGGTGAGCAGGTCCTGGTGCTTCTGGCGGACGGGGAACAGGACGTCGGCGCGGAGGGTGTCGCCCTGGGAGGGGTCGACGGACTCCGTGGTGGCGATGTGCTCCTCGACCGCCATGTCCAGGGCCTGGGTCAGGACGACGTACTCCTGGAGCTTGCCCATCGTCTCCCAGAGCCGGACGCGCTCGGTCTGGAGCGCCGCGTTGTCCCGGCGCAACTCGTCCTGGCCGCCACGCAGGGAGCCCACGATCTTGTTCAACGTGCCTTGCGCCGAGGCGTACTTGGCGACGTGGTCGCGCAGCTTGTTGCCGCCGGGCAGCCTGGACAGGAACTTCCGCCCCTTGCTCGCGGGCAGGTCGCGCGGGTCCAGGTCCTCGACCACACGGCGGAGTTCGACGAGCGAGCCCGCGACCTGCGACTGGGCGTCCTCGCCCGTGGCGGGCAGGCTGCGGATCGTCCGCTCCAGCATGCGGTTGGACTGGGCGGCGGCGCCCCGCATCTCGCTCGCGCCCAGGCCCGCGATCTCCCCGACCTTGCCGGCGAATTCGGGCGAGCGGGCGTCGACGGAGGCGAGCCCGCCGACGTACTCGGCGGCGCGCCGCGCCATGTCGTCCCGCAGGGCCGGGTCGACCGGGACGAGCCCGCCGGCCTTCTCACGGGGCACGGCGGCGACGGCCTCGGGCGGCGTGAGGGTGAAGGTGTCTTCGGTTGTCACGTGCTGTTCCCCCTAGTTCCCGGCCCGGCGCGCCATCTCGTGCAGCACCTTGGAGGCGGGCACGGGCGCCTGCCGGACGCCGGTCAGCTTCTGGTTGAGATAGGCGGTGTGGCCGGCGGTCGCCGCCGTGAACTCGGCGGTCGCACCCTGCGGCCGGAACCCGTGCTGGACGGCGAGCCTGCGCAACGTCGGGTCGCTGCTGAGGAGTTCACCCAGCGCGCGGCCCTGAGGTGTGAGCGGTACGACGGTGTGGTCGCTGTTGGCCGTGGTGTCCGGGTAGAGGACGGTGAGGTCGCCGGTGTCCTGGCCCTCGGCGAGCAGCGCGGCGACCTGCGACTCGTAGACGAGGACGAGCGGGTTGCCCGCCCCGCTGATGAAGTCGCGGAACTCCGCGTCCGTGCTGGTCTGCTGGGCCCCCTGGACGCTGACGAGCTTGCGCATGAGGGGCGCGGTGCGCTCGACGGCGGCGGTGTCCGCGGCCACGCGTCCGCCGTCGGCGACGTACGAGGCGGCGGCGAGGTAGAGGGCGCCCGAGTTGGAGGTGTCCGGGTCGGTGGTGGCGATGTAGAGGGTGCCGGTCAACTCGCCGTGCCGGCCGGCCCCCTTGAGCTGCTGCCACGTCCGGTCGTGCCGGGCCGCGTCGAGGTAGGCGGCCATCTTCAGCGTGCCGGTGTTCCGTTCGAGGGTGGCGAGACCGTTGGCGGCGAGTACCTGGGCCGCGCTGCGATGAGCCACGACAACGAGCGGCGAGTAGAAGGGCCGGGGGAGGGGCTGCCGTACGTGGTACTTGTCGGCGAGCTCGTCGGCCGGCGCCTGGCTGGACGGGAAGGCGAAGTCGTAGCCCTTGAGGTCGAGCCCCTCCATGGCCCAGGACCCGGAGGTCTCCGTCTTCACGGTGTAGCCCTTGGCAGCGAGGGCCTTCACCACGTCGGGATCGGCGAAGAACTCCGCCTTCTCCGATCCGATCACTCCTTGCACGGTCTTCGTTGCCGTGCCCTTGTCCTGACCATCGCGGCCTGCGACAACGGCTGCTACCACGCCGCCGATCAGCAGGACCGCCAGGACGATCCCTGCGATTCGTCTCACGCCTGGAGCGTGCACCTCGGAATCCAACGTTCCCCGTCTCCGGGGGTGAACACGGGGTGACCACCGAGTCCCGGTACGCAACCGGAACCCGGGGGTCCCACTCCGTTCCATGGGGCTGCGGACGGCAGGGCGACCGCGGACAAGAGGGCAGCCCGGCGGCGCCCGGAAGCCGGGGTCAAGGAGAGCCCCCTGGTCAAGCGAACGCAGTGTTGTGGCACCCGGTCCGCGCGACGCTGTGGGTGCGCGCGGACCGAGGCCGTACGGGGGAGCCGTGGGCTCGGGGAGCCCGGGGGCTCAGTGGGACGCGAGTGCGCGGGAGCCGGCGGCGGACGCGTGGGCGTCCATCTGTTCGGCAGCCAGAATCGCGGCCGCCGTGTCCGCGCGGGACGCCGCGACGACGAGGGCGCGGCCGGCGAGGGCGTGTGCGCGCTGGTGGAGAGTCACGAGCTGCGGCTCGTGGGCGGCGGCCGAGGCGCGGACCGGGGTGACGCCCTCCCGCAGCCGGGCCACCTGCTGCGCGAGCCGCTCGGCGGCCGTGTCCAGCGCGGGGGAGGGCGCGAGTGAGCGGATCTCGTCCGTCACGGCGAGCAGCGCCGCGAGGTGGCCGGCGAGCTGGATGTCCAGCTCCTCCTCGCGCGACCGGTGGGGGAAGTCGGAGGGGGCGGTGCCGGCCATCGTGTGGACCGACTTGGTGCGGATCGGTTCGTACATGGGATGGCCTCCTGTGCTGACAGGAAACCATCCTAGCTTAGATTTCGTCTAAAGTTGAGCCTGGTCGCAGAACTGGGCGTCCCGCGCACACAGGGTGAGAGTCACGGCTGGCTGTAGCCGTCCAGGAAGTTCCCGATCCGGGTCACCGCGTCGGTCAGATCCCCGACCGTCGGCAGCGTGACGACCCGGAAGTGGTCCGCCTCGGGCCAGTTGAAGCCCGTCCCCTGGACGACCATGATCTTCTCGCGGCGCAGCAGGTCGAGGACCATCCGCCGGTCGTCCTTGATCTTGAAGACCTTCGGGTCCAGGCGCGGGAAGAGGTACAGCGCCCCCTTCGGCTTCACACAGCTCACGCCCGGGATCTGCGTCAGCAGCTCGTAGGCGACATCCCGCTGCTCCTTCAGCCGCCCGCCCGGCAGCACCAGGTCGTTGATCGTCTGGCGCCCGCTGAGCGCGGCGACCACCCCGTGCTGGCCCGGCATGTTCGCGCACAGCCGCATGTTCGCGAGGATCGTCAGGCCCTCGATATAGGAGTCCGCGTGCGCGCGCGGGCCGGAGATCGCCATCCAGCCGACCCGGTAGCCCGCCACGCGGTACGCCTTCGACATGCCGTTGAAGGTGAGGGTGAGCAGGTCGGGGGCGATCGAGGCGGTCGACGTGTGGGTGGCGCCGTCGTAAAGGATCTTGTCGTAGATCTCGTCGGAGCAGACCAGCAGGTTGTGGCGGCGGGCGATGTCGGTCAGCCCGCGCAGCATGGCGTCGTCGTACACCGCACCCGTCGGATTGTTCGGGTTGATGATCACGATGGCCTTGGTGCGGTCGGTGACCTTCCGCTCCACGTCCGCGAGGTCGGGCATCCAGTCGGACTGCTCGTCGCAGCGGTAGTGGACGGCCGTACCGCCGGAGAGCGACACGGCGGCGGTCCACAGCGGATAGTCCGGCGACGGTACGAGCACCTCGTCGCCGTCGTCCAGCAGGCCCTGCATCGCCATGACGATGAGCTCGGAGACGCCGTTGCCGACGAAGACGTGCTCGACGTCCGTCTCGATGCCGAGGGTCTGGTTGTGCATGACCACCGCCCGGCGGGCCGCGAGCAGGCCCTTCGCGTCGCCGTAGCCGTGCGCCGACGAGACGTTGCGGAGGATGTCCTCAAGGATCTCGGGCGGGCACTCGAAACCGAAGGCGGCCGGGTTGCCCGTGTTGAGCTTGAGGATGCGGTGTCCGGCCGCCTCAAGGCGCATCGCCTCCTCAAGAACCGGACCCCGGATCTCGTAGCAGACGTTGGCGAGCTTCGTGGACTGGATCACCTGCATGTCCGTGAGCTTACGGCCGCGTAACGCTCGGCGGGGCGTGTTTTCCACCACGTGAGACGTGCCGGTTTGGTCAGCTTTGTCTGCTCGCTACGCCGCAAGCCCTTGCGGTCTCTACAATGCGCGCCCATGTCCAGGCAGCACGGCGAACCCGACGCCCCGCCGAGGGTGTACCTCCCGCAGGGCGACGGCGAGGTGCCCCCGGCCTATGAGTCGTACCTGGACCCGGCCGAGGCGCACGGCTGGCAGAAGGGCTACGAGGACGGCGTCGAGGGTGGTGACGGCGACGACACCATCGAGCAGGAAGCCGTCCCCGGCGGGTACGAGATCCTCCCGGGCGAGCCGTCGGGCGACACCTCGGGCCGCCACGAGCGGCTGCTGCGCCGGCGCCGTGTCCGGCTGCTGCGCCGGCTCGCCGTGGCCGGCGGGGCGGCGTGCGTCGTCCTTCTCGCCGTCCTGATCTCGGGAGCGTTCGACTCCGGGTCGTCCAAGGGGTCGGGCGGTACGACCGGGCGGACGGCCTCGCCCCCGCGACTCGCCACGGGGGCCGCCGCGCCCACGGAGGGTTCCGCCTCGACCGCGGGAGTCTCCTCGGCGAGTTCGCCGACCGCGTCGCCCGGTGCGTCCGAGAGCGCGGGCGCCGATTCCGCCTCCCCGAGTGCGTCCCCGTCCGTGAGCGCCTCGACGGCCCCCGCGTCCACGGCTCCGGCGACCGCCACCGCGACCGCCACGACCGGGACCGGCCCGGGCAACTCCAACGGCCACGGCCAGGGATCCACCAAGCGACCCAAGTAGCCGCCGGATCCCCCCGACCGGGCCGATGGTCTTTCGGTTCGCCGGCCGGGCGCTCGAACAAGCCGCCCCCTAGGCCAAAAACAACTCCTTGCCCCCCAACCCCCCTCCCCTCACAATGCGCATGACAAAACAGAAGGTGACCGGAAGATCTCCTGTCACCCAAGTCGCAAGAGGGGACCCCCACATGAGAAAGCCTCTCGTTGCCGCGCTCTTCGCTCTGGTGATCGCCGGAGCGGGCGTGGCACCCGCGGTCGCGGCACCCGCGCCCGAGTCGGCGGCCGTGTCGACGTCCGCGTCGGCATCCGCGGTCAAGTCGGACACCAAGGCGGCGGCGCCGACCCTCCAGGCCGTCAACCTCGCCGGGACCGTCGCGCTCAGCAACTGCTCCGGCTCCGTCATACGCTTCCCGAACTCCCTGGACACCGCCCCGGCGCTCGTGCTCTCCAACGGTCACTGCCTGGAGACCGGCTTCCCGGACCCCGGTGAGGTGATCGTCGGCCAGTCGTCCAGCCGTACCTTCGGCCTGCTCAACTCGGCCGGCACCCGGGTCGCCACGCTGCGCGCCAGCAAGGTCGCGTACTCGACGATGACCGACACGGACGTCACGATCTACCAGCTCACCAGCACCTACGCGACGATCAAGAGCTCGTACGGCATCAGCCCGCTGACCGTGCAGGACACGCACCCGACCGCCGGCACCGCCATCACCGTCGCCTCCGGCTACTGGAAGCGGCTGTACAGCTGCAACATCGACGGGTTCGTGTACCGCCTCAAGGAGGGCGACTGGACCTGGAAGGACTCGGTCCGCTACACCTCCGCCTGCAACACCATCGGCGGCACCTCGGGCTCGCCGGTCATCGACCAGTCCACCGGCAAGGTCGTCGCCGTCAACAACACCGGCAACGAGAACGGCGAGACCTGCACGGTGGACAACCCCTGTGAGGTGGACGAGAGCGGCAACGTCACCATCCACGAGGGCATCAACTACGCCGAGGAGACCTACCAGATCCCGGCCTGCTTCACGACCGGCAACGTGCTCAACCTGAGCGCGAGCGGGTGCACCCTGCCCAAGCCGTAACTCCTGTGCGGCGGGCGGTCACCGGGGAGTCCGGCGGACCGCCCGCCCCGCCAGTACGTCCGTCCTGCGCCCGTCCTCGATCACGAAGCGGCCGTCGATGAGGACGTGCGGGATCCCGGCCGGGAGCGTGCGCGGCGCCTCGAAGGTCGCACCCGCGGCGACCGTGGCCGGGTCGAAGAGGACCAGATCGGCGCGGTGGCCCTCGCGGACCAGGCCGCGGTCGGGCAGCCGCAGCCGGGCGGCGGGGCGGCCGGTGAGATGGGCGACGCACTCCTCCAGCGAGAGGACGCCCAACTCCCGTACGTAGTGGCCGAGATACCGCGGGAAGGTGCCGTACGCCCGCGGGTGGGGTTTGTCGCCCCGCAGGATGCCGTCGGAGCCGCCCGTGTGCACGGGGTGGCGCATGATCTGCCGGACGTTCTCCTCGTGGCCCACGTGCTGGAGGATCGTCGGGCCCAGGCCGTCCTCGATGAGCAGGCGGCGGGCGGTGACCCAGGGAGCCTCGCCGCGCAGGCCGGCGGAGTGCTGGACCGTCCTGCCGACGTAGGGCGCGAGCGCCGGGTCGCTGACGCCCGAGATCTCGATCGTGTCCCACTCGATGGGCACGCCGTGACAGCCGTCCGCGCCGACGACCTCCATGTGGTGCCGGATCCGCTCGGCCGTCGTGTCGTCCTTCAGACGGGCCAGGATCGCCTCCGGGCCGCCCTCGCTCGCCCAGCTCGGCAGCATCGCCACGAGGGTCGTGCAGCCGGGGGTGTACGGATAGGTGTCGAGGGTGATGTCCGCGCCCTCCGCCAGCGCCTTGTCCAGGAGGGTGAGCAGGTCCGGGGCCTTCCCCTTGTTCACGCCGAAGTTCATGGTGGCGTGGGCGAGGTGGAGCGGGCAGCCGGCGTCGCGGGTGAGAGCCACCATCTCCTCGTACGCCTCCAGGGCGCCCGCCCCGTACGAGCGGTGGTGCGGGCAGTAGTAGCCGCCGTGCGCGGCGACCACCCTGCACAGCTCGGTGAGTTCGGCGTCCTTGGCGTACATCCCGGGGGTGTACGTCAGCCCGGACGACATGCCGACGGCGCCCTCCCGCAGGCCGTCCGCCACCAACTGCCGCATCCGGTCCAGCTCCTGGGGCGTCGCCTCGCGGTCCTCCCAGCCGACGGCGAGCATGCGTACGGTGCCCTGGGGGATGAGATACGCGGCGTTCACGGCGATGCCCTCGCCGTCGAATCCGTGGTCGAGGCGGTCCAGGTACTCCCCGACCGACCGCCAGCTGAAGTCGATGTCATCGCCGTCACCGTTCCAGCCGGTGATCGCCCTGCGGACCTCGGCGAGCGTACGGTCGTCCACCGGTGCGTACGACAGGCCGTCCTGGCCGAGGACTTCGAGGGTCACCCCCTGCGCCGCCTTCGCGCTGTGGTCCGGGTCCCTCAGCAGCGCGAGGTCGCTGTGCGCGTGCATGTCGATGAAACCGGGGGCGAGGGCGAGACCGTCGGCGTCCAGCTCCCGGCGCGCGGTGGGGCGTTGGCAGCCCGCCGCCGCGGCCTCCTTGACGATCGAGACGATCCTGCCGCCGCCGACCACCACATCGGCGCGGTACGAGGGTGCGCCGGAACCGTCCACGACGTCCGCGTCACGGATGACGAGCTCTTCCACGCCAGGCCTCCTAGAAGAACGTGCGGATGTAGTCCACGACCGTGCCGTCCGCCTCGGCCACGGGAATCAGCTGCCACTTGTCGAAGGACGTGCACGGGTGGGAGAGGCCCATGCCGAGCCAGTCACCGACCTGGAGGTCCGCCTCCTCGGTGGTGCCGAGCCAGGCGTGCTGGTCGGAGAGGCCGGTGACGGTGACGCCGGTCGCGGGGCGTTCGGCACCCTCCCGGCGGACGACCTGGGCGAACGGCAGGTCCAGGTCGTACGCCGCGTCCCGCTTGCCCGCGTTGGCGAAGGCCTGCTCGGGGGAGGGGCGCGAGACGACCTGGGCCCAGAGCCGGAAGGCGGGGTGGAGGGCGCCCTCCTCAGGGACGCGGGTGAAGGGAGTGAGCTTGCGGTAGTGGCCGTCGTCGTGCGAGACGTACGCGCCGGAGCGCAGCAACTTCAGTACCGGGAGGGAGAGTTCGGGGATCTCCGCGAAGACATCGGCGACCGCGTCGAACCAGGCGCTGCCGCCCGCGCTGACCACGATCTCCTCCAGGCCCGTGAACCGGCCCGCCTTGTCGAAGTCCGCCGCCAGGGAGGTCAGCCGGCGCAGCCAGTCGTGGACGCGCTCGGGGGTCGCCCCCGGGACCTCGCCCTCGTAGCCCGCCACGCCGATCAGACGGAGCGTCCGCGTCGCGGCCACCGCGTCCGCGACCGCCGCGCACTCCGCCTCCGTACGGACGCCGGTGCGGGCGCCCTCACCGGCGGCGAGTTCGACGACGACGTCCACGGGGCGGGAGGTCCCGCGCAGCGCGGCGTCCATCAGCTCGACGCCGCGTACGGAGTCGACGTAACAGATGAAGCGGAAGTCCTCGTCCGCCGACAGCTCGGCGGCGATCCAGCGCAGGGCCGCCGTGTCGACGAGCTCGTTGGCGAGGAAGATCCGGTCGATCCCGAACCGCCTCGCCACGCGCACCTGGTGGGGGACCGCGAGCGTGATGCCCCAGGCGCCGTGCTCGATCTGCCTCCAGAACAGCTGCGGGGCCATCGAGGTCTTGCCGTGCGGGGCGAAGGCGAGGCCGTGGCGGGCCGCGTACGTCTCCATCAGTTCGAGGTTGTGCGTCAGACGCTCGGCGGAGAGGGCGAGAACGGGGGTGGTGAAGCCGTCCGTGAAGAGGTTGCGGCGCTGGGCGGCCAGCTCGCCGACGGTGAGGCCCTCGGCGTCCAGGGGGAGGCCCTTGAAGCGGTGGTCGACGCGGTCCGCCGTGAGAGCGGCCAGCTGTGCTGCGGCGGTGTCGGCGCCCATGGGGCCTCCTTGGTGAAGTGCGTGGCGATGAAGTGCGTGGCGATACGTGCGTTGCGATAAGTGCTTTGCGATGAGGTGCGATGCCCGCGTGTTGGCCGTACGTTGCACTGTCTGCAACGGTCATTGCGTATGTCGCTTACTGCTGTCTAACATCCCAGCCAACGCAGGGTCAACGGTGCCGTTGGCCGCGAGAGCGAGGAGCCCCAGCCATCGTGACCCCCAACTTTGTCGATGTCGGCACGCTTGATGTCGTCGCGCTCGGCGAGTCCATGGTCACGTTCCTGCCCTCCCGCCCGGGGCGCCTCGCCGACGTGCCGTCGTTCGTGCGGGGGATCGGCGGGGCGGAGTCGAACGTGGCGTGCGTGCTCGCCTCGGCCGGGCACACCGTGCGGTGGGTCGGCCGGGTCGGCGCCGACGGGTTCGGCGACCACCTCGTCGAGGCGATCGCCGCGTACGGCGTCGACACCTCCGCCGTGCGACGGGACCCGGCGCGCCCGACGGGCATCTACTTCCGCACGGCGGGCGACCGGGCGACCGACGCCCACGAGGTCGCGTACTACCGGGCCGGGTCCGCCGCCTCCGCGATGGCGGTGCAGAACGTGGACCTGGACACCGTCCGCGCGGGACGCGTGCTGCACCTGTCCGGGATCACCGCCGCGCTCTCCGACGACTGCCTCGCCCTGATGCGCGAGCTCACCGAACGCCGGCCCGGCCGCCCGCTGGTCTCCTTCGACGTCAACCACCGCCCGGGGCTGTGGCGCGACACCGCGGGACCGCAGGTGTTGCTCGACCTCGCGCGCGGCGCCGACATCGTGTTCGTCGGCGAGGACGAGGCCGAAGCGGCGTGGGAGGTCACCGGAGGCCCGGCCGCTCTCCGTGCCGCGCTGCCCGAACCCCGCGCCCTGGTCGTGAAGCAGGGGTCCCGGGGCGCCACCCTCTTCGACGGCGACACGGTCACCTTCGCCGCCGCCCTGCACACCGACGTCGTGGCCCCGGTCGGTGCCGGCGACGCCTTCGCCGCCGGGTTCCTCTCCGCCACCCTGCGGGGGCTGCCCGCCAGGGACCGGCTGCGGCACGGGCACTTGATGGCCGCCGCCGCCCTCACCGTGCCCGGTGACCTCGCCGAACCTCCCGCCCGCGACCACGCCGACCGGCTGGCCGCCCTGGACGAGGACGCGTGGGGGAGACTTCGACTCGGCCCCGGCTGGACCGAAGCCGTCACGCGGGCCGACGAGGAGGTACGTACGCCATGAGCCAGACCGTCGACCGAGCGCTGAGCATCCTGCCGCTGCTCGCCGAGGGGCCCGCCGACCTCGGGCAGGTCGCCGACCGCCTCGGCGTCCACAAGTCCACGGCGCTCCGCCTTCTGCGCACGCTCCACGAGCACGGCCTCGTCTACCGCCAGTCCGACCAGCGGTACCGCCTCGGCGCCCGCCTCTTCGCCCTCGCCCAGGAGGCCGTCGAGAACCTGGACGTCCGGGAGATCGCCCACCCCCACCTCGTACGCCTCAACGAGCAGTGCGGGCACACCGTCCACCTCGCGGTGTACGAGGAGAACGAGGTCCTCTACATCGACAAGGTGGAGAGCCGGTATCCGGTGCGGATGTACTCGCGGATCGGGAAGCCGGTCGCCATCACCGTCGCGGCGGTGGCGAAGCTGCTGCTCGCCGATCTGCCCGAGGCCGAGCGCCGCGTGCTCGCCGAGAAGCTCGACTACCCCATGTACACGGCCCGTTCGATCCCCAACGCACCCGCCTTCCTCAAGGAGCTGGCGACGGTGCGCGAACAGGGCTGGGCCACCGACCTGGGTGGCCACGAGGAGTCCATCAACTGCGTCGCCGCCCCCATCCGCGGCGCCGACGGACGCGTCGCCGCCGCCATGTCGGTCTCCGCGCCCAACGTCGTCGTCACCGCCGACGAACTCCTCACGCTGCTCCCGCTGGTGCGCCGCACGGCGGACGCCATCAGCCGCGACTACTCCGGCAAGTCCCCCGCGAAGGAAGACCCGAAGAAATGAGCACAGAAGAAATGAGCACACCATGACGGACAAGATCGCGCTCACGCCCAAGACCCACACCACGCCGCCCGCCAAGTTCTCGCACGGCGTGAAGAAGGGGAACATCCTCCAGGTCGCCGGACAGGTCGGCTTCCTGCCCGCGGAGGAGGGCAAGCCGCCGACGCCCGCCGGTCCGACGCTGCGCGAGCAGACCCTCCAGACCCTCGCCAACGTCCGGGCGATCCTCGAAGAGGGCGGCGCCACCTGGGACGACGCGATGATGATCCGCGTCTACCTCACGGACGTCGACCACTTCGCCGAGATGAACCAGCTCTACAACACCTACTTCGAGGAGCAGGGCCTCACCGCGCCCCCTGCCGCCCGCACGACGGTCTACGTCGGACTGCCGGCCGGCCTCCTCATCGAGATCGACGCGCTCGCCGTACTCGGCTGACCCGGTTGTGAGTCCGCTCGTGAACTCATGAGCTGAGGCTCGTCTCCCTCGTTCTCCCGCACTCCGTACGTCATCACGGTGCGGCGCCCTCACCTGTCATCCCTGGGGCGCCGTTCCGCGATTCCCCCTGCCCGAAAGCACATGTACTTAAGAAGAGGTCCCCCTTGAGCTCCCTTCCGCTCGCCGCACCAGCCCCCGTCGTGGAAACACCACCCCACACCGGCGGTCTGCTCCTCCTCATCGACGGCACCGCCGGGCTCCTCACGGTCGCCGCCCTCGGTATCGCCCTCCTCCTGGTCCTGATCATCAAGGCCAGACTCCAGCCGTTCGTCGCGCTGCTCGCCGTCTCCATAGCCGTCGGCCTCGCGGCCGGACTCTCGGTCACCGAACTCTTCGGCACGGTCCAGCGCTCCACCGCCGTCTCCGTCATCGAGACCGGCATGGGCGGCATCCTCGGCCATGTCGCGATCATCATCGGCCTGGGCACCATGCTCGGCGCGATCCTCGAAGTCAGCGGCGGCGCCGAGGTGTTGGCGTCCCGGCTGCTCAACCTCTTCGGTGAGAAGCGCGCCCCGCTCGCGATGGGTCTGACCGGCCTGATCTTCGGCATCCCGGTCTTCTTCGACGTCGGCATCTTCGTCCTCGCGCCGATCGTGTACGCCGCCGCCAAGCGCTCCGGCAAGTCGATCCTGCTCTACTGCCTGCCACTGCTGGCCGGCCTGTCGATGACCCACGCCTTCCTGCCGCCGCACCCGGGCCCGGTCGCCGCCGCGGGACTGCTCCACGTGCAGCTCGGCTGGGTCATCCTCATGGGCATCGTCTGCGGCATCCCCGCCGTGCTCGCCGCCTGGGTCTACGCCGCGTGGATCGGCAAGCGGATCTTCGTCGCCGTACCGCAGGACATGGTCGAGGCCGCCGCCGAGGCGAAGCTCGCCGTCATCGACGAGCAGCGCGAGGCAGGCGTCGAGCCCCGGGAGAAGCCCGTACCGCTCGGCACGGTTCTCGGCATCATCGGTACGCCGCTGGTGCTGATCCTGGCCGCCACCTTCTCCTCGATCGCCCTCGACCCCTCCACGGGCCGTTCGGTCATCGAGTTCTTCGGCAGCCCCTTCGTCGCCCTCACGATCGCGCTGCTGCTCGCGTACTACCTGCTCGGCATCCGGCGCGGCTGGTCCCGCAAGTCCCTTGAGACGGTGTCGACTTCGTCGCTCAAGCCGGTCGGCAACATCCTGCTCGTGGTCGGCGCGGGCGGCATCTTCGGTGCCGTACTGAAGGCCAGCGGTGTCGCCCAGGCCCTCTCGGACACCTTCAACGACGTCGGCCTCCCGGTGATCGTCCTCTCCTACCTGATCTCCGTGGTCCTGCGGGTCGCCCAGGGCTCGGCGACGGTCGCGATCGTCACCACGGCCGGCATCGTGGCGCCCCTGCTCGCCGAGGGCCACCACTCCCAGGCCTTCGTCGCCCTCGTCATCATGGCGATCTCGGCGGGCTCGATCTTCGCCTCGCACGTCAACGACGGCGGGTTCTGGATGGTCGCCAAGTACTTCGGCATCAGCGAGCGCGACACCCTCAAGACCTGGACCGTCCTGGAGACGGTGCTGTCGGTGGTGGGCTTCGCGGTAGCGGCGGTGCTGAGCCTCTTCGTGTAGTCACTCCGGTATCCAGCCATCCCACTGCACGGTTTTCGAACCGCAACCGGGACTGGCTGTCGCTGACACAGGATCGTCGACCATACTTCCCGCTGTGGAGCAGCGCATAGGTTCGAAGAGCCAGCCCCTGGACGCCGCCGCGGTCAACCCGGCATACATCCCCGGGCTCACGTCACCCGTGTCCGCGGAGCCGGAAGGCGCGGTGGCCGAGGGCGCCGACGTCGAGGACGCGGCAGTCGAGGACGCGGCAGTCGAGGAAGCCGTCTCCGCGGAGGTCACCTCCGAGGAGACGGCTTCCGAGCAGGAGGAGGCCGAGGACGAGACCGGGGGTGACACCGAGGCCGAAGCCGAAGCCGAAGCCGAGGCCGAGGCCGAGGCCGAAGCCGAAGCTGAAGCCGAAGCCGAGGCAGAAGCTGAAGCTGAAGCCGAACCGGAGGCCGACGCCGACGGTCCGGTCTTCGAGGCCTCCGACCGGCGCGCCTCGATCAAGGCCGACCACAGCGGCGTACACCTGCGTCTGGACGACCAGGCGGCGGAGTTCCGCTGGGAGGAGATCGGCGCCGTCGAGACGGAGTCGCCGCGCTTCGGGAAGCGGTTCACCATCACGGTGCACACGCCGGACCGCCGCTGGTACCCGATCGAGATCGAGGCCAAGTCCCGCTCCCGCTTCCAGGAGTGGGAGAACCAGCTGGACGCGGTGCTGGACGCCTACTTCGACGAAGACGCGGCAGACGTGGAAGATGAGGAAGCCGCGGAAGAGGGCGCCCCGTAAGGGGCGCGGGGAACTGCGCGCCCAGCCACAACCGGCCCGCAGTTCCCCGACTACCGATTCACCCCAGTCCTAACTGCAGTACTGGGCCGCCTTACCAATGGACCGGTACATACAGTCCGCGTTCTCCAGCAGCTGCAACACGGCATCCCGGTTCCGTGAGGTCTCCCGCTCGATGACCTCGTCGGGCGGGTAGAAGCCGCCGCCGGAGCTGGACGTCGGGTACATCTCGAAGGTGTAGTCGAAGATCTTCTGGGAGCCCCAGAGATAGTCGTCGATCGAGCCGTCGGTGATGTACAGGTCGCTGGACTGCTCGGGGGTGTACCCGTTGCTGGCGGCCATCTTCTGGCCGACGGCCTTGAACGCGGCGGCGTCGTCCGCGGTCATGCCGGTCGCGGTGTCGGCGGTGGTGTACCCGAAGGGCCACAGCACGAGCTCGCTGTAGGTGTGGAAGTCGATCCCGGCCTTGATCTGCTGTGCGCCGCCGACGACCCGGCTGCGCACGAAGTCCGCGACCACCTTCACCTCGGGCGCCGACTCGGCGGACGTGCCGCGGTAGGTCTCGGAGGACGTGGAGCCCGAGGAACCGCCGCAGCAGCCCCACTTGTAGTTCCAGTTCCGGTTGAGGTCCGTACCGACGTACGAGGAACCGGAGTTGGGCTGACGGTTCTTGCGCCACGAGCGGTACGAGCCCGTCGCGATGTCGTACTCGCCGCCGTCGGGGTTGAGATCCGGGACGATCCAGATCTCGCGGTTGTTCACCATGCTGGTGACGCGGGAGTCGGAGCCGTAGCCCGCGCCGAGTTCGCGCAGCAGGTACAGCGCCATCTCGACGGTCATGTGCTCACGGGCGTGCTGGTGGAAGGTGAGGAGGACCTCGGGCTCGGCCTCGTCGGTCGCGACGTTGTCGCTGACCTTGATGGCGACGATGTCCCGGCCCTGGTACGACTTGCCGATCACCTTCTTGCTCATGATGCTCGGGTACGCCGCGAGACGCTGGTCGATCTCCGTGTTCATCTCGGCGTAGTTGTGGTACTTCGAGTCCGCCGTCGGGAAGTCGAGGATCCGTACGTCGTCGGCGCTGCTCGCCCGGTTCGGTGCCGAGCCCAACAGCGAGACGTCATAGCCCTGTTGGCGCAGCTTCTTGATCTGGTCCGCGCGGCCGGATACGACGACGGTCTCCTCGTCGGCCTCGTCCACGGTGACCCCGGCCTGCTGGATCGCCGTACGGGTCAGGGGAGTTGTGCTCTGGTGGATCTCGTACTGCTTGATGTCGTCGGACGAGGGCGCGGGGGCCTTCACTCCGCTCGCCGTGGCGTCGGTGGCCGTGGCGGTGAGGGGAGCCGCGAGGGCGAAGGCCGCGAGGACGGCGAGAGCGGCGGTGCGCCGCCCGCTTCTGCCTTTGCCGTCAGGGCTGCCGTTGCCGCTGCCGCGTATGCGAAGTCGCATGAAGTCTCCTTGTTTCTCCAGGAATTCCGGGATCTCCGGAATGTGGGGAGTGGAGCGGGGGGTGGTTCATGGCGACGTGCCTGGTGCGGGTGTGGCGCTCATCGTGAGGCCATGGCATGAGCAGGTCAAGACACGATAAAGAGCCGATGGCGGGATCCGGCCGAAAATCGGCCGGGCGGCGGCACGCGCGCTTGTGCCGCCCTCCCCTTTACGCTTTCTTGAACCGCATGACGGAGACCACTGGGAAGTCCGGGAAGTCCGGGAAGTCAGTGTCGGGGGAGGCCATCTCCCAACCCCGCAAGTCCAGTTGGAAGTACATCGGCCCCGGCATCGTCGTCGCCGCGACCGGCGTCGGCGCCGGTGACCTCGTCGCCACCCTCATCGCGGGCAGCAACTTCGGATACACCCTGCTCTGGGCCGCCGTCATCGGCTGCGTCGTCAAGATCTCGCTGGCCGAGGCGGCGGGCCGCTGGCATCTGTCCACCGGACGCACCCTCTTCGACGGCTGGGCGAGCCTGGGCCGGTGGACGACGTACTTCTTCGTCGTCTACGTGGTCGTCTGGGGCTTTGTCTACGGCGCGGCGGCGATGTCGTCGAGCGCGCTGCCGCTCCAGGCGCTGTTCCCCGACGTCTTCCCGGCCGACTGGTCGATCAAGCCATGGGCGGTCATCTGCGGGCTGGTCGGCCTCGTCTTCGTCTGGTTCAACAAGTACGAGGTCTTCGAGAAGGTCATGACCGTGCTGGTGGGCGTGATGTTCGTGGTCACGGTCTATCTGGCGATCCGCGTCACCCCGAACCTCGGCCACGCCTTCGCGGGTCTGCTCCCCGTCCTCCCCGACGAGAAGGACGCGGTCCTCAACACGCTCGGCCTGATCGGCGGGGTCGGCGGCACCATCACCCTTGCCGCGTACGGCTATTGGGTCAACGCGAAGGGCTGGACGAACACCGGCTGGATGAAGGTGATGCGGCTCGACAACCGGGTCGCGTACGCCACCACCGGCATCTTCGTCGTCGCCATGTTCTTCGTCGGCGCGGAACTCCTCCACTCCGCGAACGTGGCGATCGCGAGCGGCGACCAGGGCCTCATCCAGCTCGGCGACATCCTGGAGGCGGAGTACGGCACGGCGACCGCCAAGTTCTTCCTGATCGGCTTCTTCGCGACGTCCTTCACCTCGCTGATCGGCGTATGGCACGGCGTGAGCCTGATGTTCGCGGACTTCGTGGAGCGCTATCGGTCGCGGGGCCGGGCCACGGGCGAGGAGGTCGCCTCGGGCGCCCGCGAGAAGTCCTGGCCCTTCCGCGCCTACCTGCTCTGGCTGACCTTCCCGCCCATCGTGCTCCTCTTCCAGGGCCAGCCGTTCCGCCTGGTCATCCTGTACGGCGTCCTGGGCGCGGCCTTCCTCCCCTTCCTCGCCCTCACCCTGATCTGGCTCCTCAACTCCTCCCGCACCCCAGGGGAATGGCGAAACGGCCTCCTGAGCAACGCCATGCTCGCCATCGCCGGACTGCTCTTCCTGGTCCTGTGCGTGAAGCAGATCTGGGACCAGCCGTGGTCGGAGTTCTTCTAGAAGCTTCCAGGAGCGCGAATGAGAGAGCCCGGGCAGCCTTCACCCCGCTCGCCGCGGATGCGAGGAGCGGGGTGAAGGTGGAGCTGTCCGATGCCCATGTCGCGCCTATGTCGTGCCTGTGCCGTATCTGCGGGCTGTGCCTACAGCGCGTGCACGTGCGGACCCACCGCGTTCGACCAGGCGTTGCCCGCCGACGCGTCCCAGTTCGTCGACCAGGTCATCGCGCCGCGCAGGGTCGGGTAGGTCTTGGACGGCTTGAAGGAGCCGCAGTTGGTGCCCTTGGCGAGGCAGTCGAGGGCGTTGTTGACGATCGTCGGGGAGACGTAGCCGCTGCCGGCGCCGCTGGTGGAGGCGGGGAGGCCGAGGCCCACCTGGGACGGGTCGAGGCCGCCCTCCAGCTGGATGCAGGCGAGGGCGGTCAGGAAGTCGACCGAGCCCTGCGAGTACACCTTGCCGTCGCAGCCGAGCATCGAACCGCTGTTGTAGTACTGCATGTTGACGACGGTGAGGATGTCCTTGATGTTCAGGGCGGTCTGGAAGTACGTGTTCGACGTGGACTGCATGTCGATGGTCTGCGGGGCCATCGTGATGACGAGGGACGACCCGGCCTTCGACGAAAGCGACCGCAGGGCCTGTGACATGTACGTCGCGTTGAGGCCGTTCTCCAGGTCGATGTCGACGCCGTCGAAGCCGTACGTCTGCATCAGGGAGTAGACGGAGTTGGCGAAGTTCGTCGCGGACGTCGAGTCGCTCACCGACACCGTGCCGTTCTGGCCGCCGATGGAGATGATGACCTTCTTGCCGGCGGCCTGCTTGGCCTTGATGTCCGCCTTGAACTGGTCGACGGTGTAGCCGCCGAGCCCGGCCGAGTCGAGGGTGAAGCTCACCGCGCCGGGTGTCGAGGTCGCGTCCGCGAAGGCCACCGCGATGATGTCGTACTGGGACTGCACGGCGGCGATCGTCTGGACCGTGGCGCCATTGTTGAAGTTCTGCCAGTAGCCGGTCACGGCGTGCGCGGGAACCGTCCCGCCGCCCCCGCCGCTGGACGCGGTCGTCGTCCCGGTGACCGCCGTCGACTTCGCCGACTCACCGGCCGAGTTGGTCGCCGTGACCTGGAAGGAGTACGAGGTGGAGGCGGTCAGACCGGTGACTGTCGCCGAAGTCCCGGTCACCGACTGGACCTTGGTGCCGCCCTGGTAGACGTTGTAGCCGGTCGCGCCCGAGACCGTGCTCCAGGAGAGCGAGACGGACGACGACGTCGTGGAGGAGACGGCCAGACCGGCCGGCGTCGCGGGGACGGTCGGGGCCGGGTCGGTGCCACCGCCGCCGTCGGGGCCGTACACCGACAGGTCGTCCGCGTAGTAGGCGGCCTGCGCGTACCAGCCGTGCGTGTACACCGTCACCGAGGTCGTCGACGCGCCCGTGGTGAAGGTGGTCGTCAGCTGCTTCCAGGAGGAGGAGTCGGGCGTCCAGGTCGACACGTCCGTCGTGCCCGTGCCCGTCACACCGAGGTAGGCGTACCCGCCCTGCACCCAGGCGCTCAGCGTGTACGTCGAGTTGGCCTTGACGGCGACGGACTGGGTGCACTGGGCGTTGTCCTGCCCGGCAGGCGTGGCCTTCAGCGCGGCCGAGCCGCCGTGCACCGGTGAGGAGACGGTCGTACCGCTGCTCGCGGAACACGTCCAGTTGCTCAGGCCCGACTCGTAGCCGCCGTTCTTGGCGTTGTTGACGTCCGCGGCCTGGGCCTGGCCCGCCAGGCCGGTGAGGGAGAGGACGGATGCGGTGACGATGGCGGCGAGGGCTCCGGCCCATCTCCGTTTGGGCATACGTGTGACGCGGTCCACTGGTCCTCCGGGAGGTGGGAGAGGTGGGGGAGGGGAGAGGAGGGGATGCGGAACGGTGGCCACCGTTGGATGTACAAGTTGGTCCAGACCAATTCAGTTGTCAAGACCTGTGGAGCCCTCAACCTCCTTCCCGGGGTGTCGAGTTGCGGCATATTCGCCTCACTCTCCGTTGATCACGCCCCCACCTTCCGTGAGTTGATCTCGGAGATTCGGTGTTGAGCGGGGCATGCCGTGGATATGGTGCTGATGCAAGAGGACGTCACAGTGACGATCTGTGGCCATCTGTGACGGTCCATGGCGAAACAGGGGCGATCTGAGGCGGTGGTTGACCACCCCGCCGCAGCGAACGGGGTGTGTGCAGCGTGCCGACCGCGATAGCCGTCACCAGTCCCGACCTGGTGCTCCCGCCGCACGACCGGCAGACCCCGCCGGCGGTCGTCCAGCCGCTCGACACCCTCGAAAGCTCCCTCACCGGGATGCACGCGCTCATCGAGCAGCACGGCTACGTCATCTCGCTCTATCCGTCCTCCGTCTCCGGTGACGTGACACGGCGGCTGCACACCATCCGCTCCGTCCTGGAGAGCGACCGCATCGCGCTGATCGGCATCGACCTCCCGCCACTCGGAGTCGCCCTGCTGGCCCAGCAGTTGCGACAGCTGTCCGTCTGCGACTTCAGCCCCGGCGTGCTCGCGTCCTCCGCCCGGCTGCTCGCCCACTACATCTACGCCGGCGCCCTGCTCGGCTCGGTCGCCAAGCTCGACCGGGTGCCGGTGTCCCTGAAGTCCCACGCCAAGTCCTGGGTGCCGGGCGCCCAGTTCGCCGTACTGGCCAATCCGCGACCCCAGCTCATCAAGGTCGGCCAGGAGGAGCTGCCCGGACCCGAGTTCGGCACCCGGCTGCTCGTCGCCGCGGGCCAGCCGCCCTCCGACTGGGTCACCGCCGAGCTCGCGCCCGCCTGGCGCGCCCAGGGCGTCGCGACCGTCCCGCTCCCGGAGGAGTCGGCCCGCTGGTGGGGCACGTCACGGATCGCCGAGTTCGCCGCCGGGCTGTACGACGTCTCCGTGCTCTACCAGCTCGTCTCGTCCGTCCGGCGGGAGGAGTGCCACTGGTGCGGCCTCGAACTCATCGGTGACCGCTGCGGGTTCTGTGCCGCGCCCCTTCCGCCACCACCGTCGTCGAACGAGCTTCCGACCACCGCCACCCGGGCAGTCTCCTCAGTACGCGCCCTGCCCCGAGGCGCCACATAAGCACACCCGCACACCAGGCACGACCGCTCGACCCCGCCGTCCCCGCCCCACGAACGAGGTTGTCCGCGTCATGAACTCACGCCAGCGCCGCGGCGTCATCCTGCTGGTCCTCTCGGCCCTGTGCGCCCTGGGCGCCTTCGCCGGAGTGCTCTCGGTGATCCGTGACGTGAACTCCAAGGTCGGCCCGGAGGTGGCGGCGTACCGTCTGAAGGGCGACATCGCGCCCTACAAGGAGCTGTCGGCCGACCAGTTCGAGAAGATCTCGATGCCCAAGCGCTGGCTGTCGTCCACCGCCGTCACCAGCCTCTCCCAGATCCGCGGCAAGATCGCGGTCACCCAGCTGGAGAAGGGCTCCCTGCTGCAGACCGACATGATCGTGGACCGGCCCGAACTGGCTGCGGGGCAGCAGGAGATCGCCATCATGATCGACGCGGCGACGGGTGTCGCGGGCAAGATCAACCCCGGTTCGCGGGTCAACATCTACGCCACCTTCAAGGCCGAGAACAACAAGGGCACCGACCAGTCGAAGGTCATCGTCGAGAACGCCCGCGTCATCGACGTCGGCAAGCTCACCGCGCTCGACCCCGGCCAGTCCAGCTCCGACCGACGCAACAGCGCCACCCAGGCCGTCCCCATCACCTTCGCGCTCGACACCGCCGACGCCCAACGCGTGGCGTACGCCGAGTCGTTCGCCGAACACGTCCGGCTCGCCCTGGTCGCGGGCGGCTCCGACACGGCCGTCGCACCCGGCGACCGTACGTACACCCTCGACGAGGACAAGTAGGAGGCCGCGCATGAGGTCCACGCCTATGGGGCGGTGCCGATGGCCGCGTACGGGGCCGACGCGTACGGGGCTGTGCCGATGACCATCCGCATCCTCCCCGCCGTCGGCGACATCGACTCGGCCCGCGCGCTCACCACCCTGCTGAGCCAGCTCGCCGACGCCGAACCGGCCCCGCCCGTCCCCGACTCGACGGCACTGCTGGACACGCTGGCGAGGCTGGCCGTCGAGTCCCTGGACGAGCTGCCCGAGGTGGTCCTGGTCCATGAACGCATAGGCCCGGTACCGGCGTTGGACCTGATCCGCGACCTGGTGATGCGCTTCCCGGCGGTCGGTGTCGTCCTCATCACCGCCGACACCAGCACCGGCGTCCTCACCGGCGCCATGGACTCCGGCGCCCGCGGCATCATCGGCCTGCCCCTGGGCTACGACGCCCTCGCCGAACGCGTCCAGGCCGCCGCCGCGTGGTCCCTCGGCATGCGCCGCCACCTCGGCAGCGGCACGCCCGAGCTGTACGCGGGCCCCGGCGGCACCGTCGTCACGGTGACCGGCGCGAAGGGGGGCGTCGGCGCGACGGTGACGGCGGTCCAACTCGCCCTGGCGGCAGGGGCGTCCGGCCGCTCGGTGGCACTGGTGGACCTCGACCTCCAGTCCGGGGACGTGGCGTCGTACCTCGACGTGCAGTTCCGCAGGTCGATCGCCGACCTCGCGGGCATCAGCGACATCAACCCCCGGGTGCTCCAGGACGCCGTCTACACCCACGACAGCGGCATCGGCCTGCTGCTGGCCCCCGGCGAGGGCGAACGCGGCGAGGAGGTCACCGACCGGGTGGCCCGCCAGGTGCTGGCCGCCCTGCGCTCCCGCCACGACGTGGTGGTCGTCGACTGCGGCTCCCAGATGAACTCCGCGACCGCCGCCGCCGTGGAGATGGCCGACCAGGCGCTGCTCCTCGTCACCCCGGATGTGGTCGCCGTCCGGGCCGCCAAACGCATGGTCCGCATGTGGGACCGCCTCCAGATCCGCAAGGCGGAGGAGACCACGACGGTCGTGAACCGCTTCGCGCGGGGTACGGAGATCCAGCCCTCCCTCGTCGAACGCGTCACCGGCACCAAGGTCGCCCGCTCCGCGGTCCCCGCCGCCTTCAAGGAACTCCAGTCCGTCGTGGACGCGGGCCGCCTCCAGGACCTCGACACCCGCTCGACGGTGAAACAGGCGCTGTGGGCGCTCGCGGGCGAGCTGGGACTCGTGGTCGCCCAGGAGGGCGGGGGCGGCGGCCGTCGTCGTAAGGCGTCGTCGGACCGGGGAGCGCTGGCGTTGCGCCGCCGGGGCGGCGACCGGGGAGCGGTGACCCTCGAATTCGCGGGCATGTTCCCGCTGCTCCTGGTCGTGATGTCGATCCTCTGGCAGTGCGTGCTGTACGGCTACACGTACTCGTTGGCCGGAAACGCGGCGGACGAGGCGGCCCGCGCGGCCACAGCGGCGTACGCCGTCGACGGCGACGTCGCGGGAGCGTGCGCGTCGGCGGGGGAGCAGCACCTGCCCGGCGCCTGGAAGGGCGCCACGATCAACTGCGGTGCCGCGGGCTCCGTGATGAAGGCCAGCGTCGAGGTGGACGTGCCGCTGTTCTTCCCGGGGTTCGACGCGGGGTGGCATGTGAGCGGGGAAGCGGGGGCGGCGCTGGAGGGGGACGGCGGATGACCCTGCCGACACTCCGCCGAAGGCGGTCCAGCCAGTCCAGCCAGTCGCACCGGTCCAGCCGGTCCCGCCGCCTGGACGACCGGGGCGTCTCCATCCTGGAGTTCGCCGGATTCCTGCCCATCCTGCTGGTCATCGGAATGGCCGCGATCCAGCTCGGCCTGGTGGGCTACGGCATCAATCAGGCGGGCTCCGGAGCGCGAGCCGCCGCACGGGTCGCCTCGCAGGGCGGCGACGGCGCGGCGGCCGGACAGGCGGCGGTGAGCGGCTGGCTCGACCCGGCCGTGTCGGCTCCCGAGGGCGCGGACGTCACCACCGCGACGGTCACCGTCACCGTCCCCTCCGTCATCCCCCTCTTCGACGCTGTGACCGTAGTCCGCCACGCCACCATGCCCACCGACGACTGACCGGGAGGAGCCGAAACCATGAGCCTGCGTTCCCGTATCGCCGCCCCCGACGAGGGGGGACCGGCCCGTGAGGACGGACACCTCGTCGCCGTCTACCGGGCCAAGCTCCTCGAAGAGATCGACCTCGCCGAGATGTCGAGCCTGGCGGCGGCCGAACGCCGCGTACGCCTGGAGCGCGTCCTCGGCCACATCATCAGCCGCGAGGGCCCGGTCCTCTCCTCCGCGGAACGCTCCCAGCTGATCCGCAGGGTCGTCGACGAAGCCCTCGGGCTCGGCGTCCTCGAACCCCTCCTCGCCGACGCGTCGATCACCGAGATCATGGTCAACGGGCCGGACTCGATCTTCGTGGAGCGGGCCGGCCGCGTGGAACAGCTCCCCCTGCGCTTCGCCTCCAACGAACAGCTCATGCAGACCATCGAACGCATCGTCTCGACGGTCAACCGCCGCGTCGACGAGTCGAACCCGATGGTCGACGCCCGCCTCCCCACCGGCGAGCGCGTCAACGTCATCATCCCGCCGCTCGCCCTCACCGGCCCGACCCTCACGATCCGCCGCTTCCCCCGCGCGTACACGCTCCCCGAGCTCATCGGTCTCGGCTCCCTCGACGAGCAGATGCTCATGCTCCTCGCGGCCTTCGTACGGGCCCGCTTCAACGTCATCGTCAGCGGCGGAACGGGCTCTGGGAAGACGACGCTCCTCAACGCCCTCTCCGGGCTCATCCCGTCCCACGAACGCATCATCACCATCGAGGACTCGGCCGAACTCCAGCTCCAGCAGGAGCACGTCATCCGTCTGGAATCCCGTCCCCCGAACGTGGAGGGCAAGGGCCAGATCACCATCCGCGACCTGGTCCGCAACTCCCTGCGCATGCGCCCCGACCGCATCATCGTCGGTGAGGTCCGCGGCGGCGAGACCCTCGACATGCTCCAGGCCATGTCGACCGGCCACGACGGCTCCCTGGCCACCGTCCACTCGAACTCCGCCGAGGACGCCCTGATGCGGCTCCAGACCCTGGGCTCGATGTCCGAGGTCCAGATCCCCTTCGAGGCACTCAAGGACCAGATCAACTCCGCGGTCGACGTCGTCGTCCAGCTCTCCCGGCACGCCGACGGCTCCCGCAAGGTCACGGAGATCGCGCTGCTCGTCTCGCACGGCCGCGAACAGTTCCGCGTCACGCCCGTCACCCGCTTCGTGCCCCGCCCCGTCGGCCCGGACCGTGTCGTCCGCGGCCACTTCGAGCACCTTCCCGTCCCACGCCAGATCGCGGAGAAGCTGTACGTCGCCAACGAGCCGCTGCCGCCCGCCTTCGGCGTCGCGGAGGCCATCGACGTACTCGACACGAGGCAGGCGATCGGATGAGGCCCCGCACCTCCGAGCCCCGCACCTCCACGCGCCCCACGTCCGAGTCCTTCACCTCCGAGTCCCTCACCTCCGAAGGGAGGCAGCCATGAACAACCCGGCCCTCCTCGCCCTGGGCGCCACCGTCCTCGGCGGCACACTCGCCGTCGCGGGCGTCCACGCGTACGCCTCGGGGCGTGCCCAGCGCCAGGCCCTCGTCGACCGCCTCTCCGGCGGCGGGCCCCTGCGCACGGCGGCCGGCCGCGTACGCCGCTTCGCGGGCATCGACCGCCGACTGCGGCGCACCCGCCTCGGCCGCACGATCCATCTGCGGCTGTCGGCGACGGGACTCGACGTGACGGCGGGGGAGTTCTTCACCTACGTCGCGGCGGTGGTCGTGGCGCTGTGGCTGATCGCGGCCGCGACGCTGGCCCCCTTCTTCGGCCCGATCGCCGGGATCCTGGGCGTCTGGAGCGCCGCCATCTTCCTCAACTGGCAGCGCCAGAAACGCATCGAGGCGTTCATCAGCCAACTCCCCGACGTGGCCCGCCTGCTGGCGAACGCGACGGCGGCCGGACTGGCGCTGCGGACGGCCCTCGCCATGGCGGCGGAGGAGCTGGAGGCCCCGGCGGGCGAGGAACTGGCTCACGTGGCCGACCAGTTGACCCTGGGCCGCACGGTGGACGACGCCCTCGCCGAACTCTCCGAACGTCTCCCGTCCCGCGAGCTGATCGTCCTCGTCACGACCCTCGTCCTGGCCAACAAGGCGGGCGGCTCGGTGGTGAGTTCCCTGCGCAATCTCACCCAGACGCTGGAAGACCGCAAGGAGACCCGCCGCGAGGTCCGCACGATGCTCTCCGAGGTGAACGCGACGGCCTTCACGGTCCCGTTCCTGGGCATCGGCTCCCTGGTGCTGATCAACTCCTCGAACGAGGGAGCCCTGGCCCGCGTCACCGGCTCCCCGCTCGGCCAGGGCCTGGTCCTGCTGGCCCTCGGCCTCTACACCGTCGGCTTCTTCGTCATCCGCCGGCTCGGCAAGATCGAAGTATGAGGGAGGGGTTACGTTGCTGCCGTTGCTGCTCGGCGTCCTGATGGGCGCGGCTGTCGCGGGCGTCCTCCTGGGCATCCGCATGATCCGCGCCGACGCCAAACTCCCCAGCGACCTCCAGCTCGCCCTGGAGGTCGGCGGAACCCGCGTCTCCAAGGCGGACTCGGCCGTCGACCGACTGGGCATGCGCTTCGCTCCCACGGTCCTGCGTCTGATGGGCCCCCGCAACGTGGACGCCAAGCGCCGCCGCATCGACATGGCGGGCAACCCCGGCGGTCTGACGCTGAACCGCTATGCCGCCCGCCGAGCGGTGTACGGCATCTTCGGCGTCGTACTCGCCTTCGTCTTCTTCTCCAACGGTCAACTCCTCTTCGCCGCCCTCGCGTTGGCGTTCGGACTGCTCGCCGCCGACGCCGCCATCTGGCAGGCCGTCCGGGAACGCAAGGAGGTCATCGACCGCACGCTGCCGGACTTCCTGGACGTGCTGGCGGTCGTGGTCTCGGCGGGCCTCGGCTTCCGCCAGGCCCTGGACCGGGTCGCCGAGAAGTACGAGGGCCCCTGGGCGGACGAGCTCCGCATCACCCTCCGCCAGATGGACATGGGCGTCAGCCGCCGCCAGGCCTTCGACGAGCTCCGCAAGCGCAACTCCTCCGAACAGGTGGCCCAGTTCGTGTCGGCCCTGCAACAGGGCGAGGAGCTCGGCTCCCCGATCGCCGAGACCCTCATCCAACTGGCCACGGACATGCGCCGAACGGACGCCCAGAACGCCCGCCGCCGCGCCGCGAAGACCATCCCCAAGGCGACCATGGTGACCCTCGTCTTCATGCTCCCGGCCACGATGATCCTGATCGCGACGGGAATGTTCCTGGGCTCGGGGACGAACTTCGGCTCGATCCTGGGCCGATGATGAGAGGCCGCGGAATCCACTGGCCGTGGCTGTCCGGGCCGCCACGGCTGCGGCGCCCGTCCCAAGGAGAGCGGCACCCTGCGAGCGCAGGCGAGCGCCACCACCCCGACGGTCACGAATGCGCCGGGCCCCCGGGAACGGAGACCAGCACAGGTTGGCCCCAGGGCGGCGACGCCGGATACCTGGCGGACGACGCCCCCGCCCCCGGCAGCATCCGCCTCCAGCTCAACGCGCTCCAGGCGCTGTGCCGCCAGGCCTTCGCCGTACGCCTCGCGGCGATAGCGATCGGCGCCCCCTTCGCGATGTCGAACGCGACGGACGGCCCACCTCGCTACGCGGTCCTCGCCGCGGCCGTACTCGGCGTCATGGGCTCGTACGCCATGCTCAGGGACTGGGACCGCTTCGGCCCCCGCCTCCTCGCCCACCCGACCCTGATGGCGGTGGACCTGACCTTCGGCGGGATCCTGCTCCTGACGGCGTCCCCCGCATCCCCCCTCGCCTACGCGACGGTCTGCACCCCCCTCCTCGCGGGCCTGCTCTACGGCTGGCGAGGCTCCGGAGTCTTCACGGGCATACAGCTGATCGTCCTCCTGACGGTGTTCAGGGCATGGGACCACCGCCCAGGGGCAGGCGCGAACACCCTGCTCATCGCGGGCTTCTGCATCGGCGCCGGCATCATCGGCGTAACCCTCCGCAACCTGATGTTCCGCTTCGGCACGGCCAGCCAGGCCCTGTCCGAGGCGAACTCCCGTCTGGCCGTCGCCGAGGCCGTGGAGTCCGAACGGGCCCGCCTGGCCCGCGAGATGCACGACTCGGTGGCGAAGACGCTGCACGGCCTGGCCCTGGCGGCGGAGGCACTCGCCGCGTCGGCGGACGCGTCGGACCCGCACACGCTCAAGCGCCAGGCGACGGTGGTGGCGGGCGCGGCACGCAGAGCGGCAACGGAGTCCCGCGCGCTCCTCTCGGACCTACGCCGTCACACGGACCTCACGACTCCCCACGGGGATGTGCTCTCCGAACTGGCGTCCCGTGCCGCAGAGTTCGAGTCGCGCACCCACCTCCCCACGACCCTGATCCACGAGGGCGACCACCCCACCCTCCCCCGCACCACGGCTCACCACGTCCTGGCGATCGTGTCCGAGGCCCTGGAGAACGCCCACCGTCACGCGAACGCCACGCGGGTAACGGTGGAACTGAGCGTCTCCGACACCGAGTTCACGGTGCGTGTCCAGGACGACGGCGTGGGCCTCCCACCCACAGTGACCCTGACCGAGGCGACGGAATCCGGCCACTTCGGCCTGCTGGGCATGACGGAACGAGCCGCCTCCCTGGGCGGACACATCCACCTGAACCCGTCCCCCCAAGGCGGCGCCGAGGTAGCGGTCTCGGTCCCCTTGGTCCACCCCCGCGCACCCTCCACTCCCCTCACCCCCCAAGAGGAGGCCGCACATGCCTGACCAGGCACTTACCGGCCCGCCGCTGCGTGTACTCGTGGCCGACGACAACCCGGTCGTCCGGGCCGGCCTGACCGCGCTGCTCGGCGGCCACCCGGACATCGAGGTAGTCGCGGCGGCGGCGGACGGCGAGGAAGCCGTGGCCTCGGCCACCCGCCTCACCCCCGACGTCGTCCTCTTGGACGTCCGCATGCCCGGCACGGACGGCCTGACCGCACTGCCCGAACTGGCCCGCCTGGCCCCCGTGATGATGCTGACGTACAGCCGCGAACCCGAGGTCGTGGCGGAGGCGCTGCGCCGTGGCGCGTCCGGCTACCTGGTCCACGGCGAGTTCACGGCCGCCGAACTGATCACGGCGGTGCGCGCCCTGCGCCACGGGCGGCCAACTGTCATGAATTCACTCGGAGTTTCGTACGAACCAAACGAAAGCACTTCGCATCTGCAACCATTTATGGCACAGTCGTCAAAGGCTCGACCCGTACCCGCGGCGGGACTCCACCGTCGCGCCCCCAACCAGCCCGACTTCGGCCTGAGTTCAAGGGAGGTGGAGGTGATGGACCTCATCGCGGCCGGCATGAACAACCGCCAAATCGCCGCCACCTGCTTCATCAGCGAGAAGACCGTCAAGAACCACATCAACCGCATCTTCGCAAAGCTGCACAGTTCCTCACGCAGCGAAGCGATCGCCCACTGGCTGGGCACGACCCGCGAGGGGTGGAGCCGGTGACTCCGCCTACGGGAACGAGAAGTTGGGTCCCTGGGCCCACCCGGAGTGAGGGTGTTCTCACGTACGGTGCTCGGGTTGGTGGTGGCGTCGGGTGGGAGGGTTGTGACGATGAGCGGGTTCAGTGGGTGGAGGCGGACCGTTGTCTCTCGGATGCGGGGGCGTGGGCGGGACGCGGGGGCGGGGTTCGTGGAGTATGCGGGCCTGATGATCATCATTGCGGGGATCTTCACGTTGATCGACCAGATCGGCCTGGACGGGCTGATCTCGGGAGCGATCAGGACCGCAGTCACCCAGGTCACTGGCGGCTGATCCGACCGGTCCGCGGCGACCGAGGGCAGACGCTCCCCATTTACATCTGGCTGACGGGGATACTGCTCTTCGCCGCGTTGGCCTTCTTCGTGTTCGCACAAGCAGCGTCCGCCCGCAATGGAGCTCAATCCGCGGCGGACGCTGCGGCGTTGGCGGCCGCTCAGGAATCCCGCGACGAGCTGATGGTGGGCCTGGCGGGGGCCGTCGGCAAGGACGACCAATGGCTGGACTGGCTCGACGGCGACCTGTTCAAGGGTGCGGGAGCGACGGCCGCGGCCGAGCGGCTGGCCGCTGAGAACGACTCGACGGTGCAAGGTGGAGCCGAGCCCACCAATGTGAACGGATTTCCGGGCTACCGAGTGGCCATCGAGACCCGATACACCGTTGGAGACTCGATCATCCCGGGCACGGAGACCACACACGCCAAGGCCCATGCGACGGCGGTCATCGAGCCGCGCTGCACCTTCGCCCCGGACGCGGATCCCAAGAAGCTCGTGGAGCTGGACTGCGGCGGCGATCCCGTCGACATCGATCCCGAAGATTTCAATTCGGACGACCTTCCCGACGCGTCCGTGCTGTTCTCTGTGCATCTGGCCGAGTGAGAGGAAGCCGTACCGATGGATCTCCGGCACACCATGAAGGGCCGCAGGGCAATGGCCGCGATGGCGATCACGACTGGGTTGCTCCTCACGGTGTCTGGGTGCGGCGGAGGAGACGGAGATGGCAAGCCTCAGACGACTTCGTCTACACCCCAGTCCGGCAAGAATGGCGACGGTGGCGCCAGCCAGGCGTCGCAGACGCCGAGTCAGGACCAGGTGCTTGCCGAGGTCAAGGGTGACGACATCACGCTCACGATCACCTCGGCTGTTCGTGACCAGGGCGGGTTCGTGACCGTGAGCGGCAAGGTGAGCAATGGCGGCGGCAAGTTCTGGATCGCTTCGAACTGGCGTGGTGACGAACAAGAGTTGAGCAGGAACGGCGCCTCCATGGCCGGAGCATCCCTGGTCGACAGCAATGGCAAGAAGAAATACCTGGTCCTGCGGGACACCCAAGGACGTTGCCTGTGCACCAAGTTCGACGGTGGCGGCGTGGACGCGGGGCAGTCGGCCGACTGGTTCGCCCAATTCCCCGCCCCGCCCTCCGACACCACCAAGGTCGACTTCCAAGTCGGCTCCATGCCCCCCGCCTCCATCGAAATCTCCGAGGGCTGACCCATGGCCCTACCCCGCCGCACCACCACGACAACGCTCACAGCCGTGGTCGTACTGCTCACCCTCGGCTTCCCCGGCGCCCCGGCGTACGCGGACGACGACCCGAGCGCACCCCCGGGCAGCGTGACGACATCCCCGCCCCCGGAAGTCGACGCCACCAGCCCCGGCCTCAAACTCGCCGACGGCGCCACCCTCGCCCCCGCCAAGGTCCTGGACATCAAGTCGGTGGTGGAGGACCTGGGCGGCGAGGAGCGCCGCGAGGACACCAACTCGGACGTGACGTTCGCGCTGCAAGCAGAGGTGCTCTTCCCCAAGGACAGCTCGAAGCTGAACCCGGACGCCCGTTCCCGTATCCAGGCGATCGCGGACGAGATCAAGGCCCAGAACGCGACGACCGTCCGAGTCTTCGGCTTCACCGACAACCTCGGCTCGTACGCCCACGGCCTGACCCTCTCCAAGAAGCGCGCGGAGGCGGTCCACGACCAACTGGCCGCCGCCCTCGGCTCGACGGACATCACCTTCGAGGTACGCGGCTACAGCGAGGACTACCCGATCGCCGACAACACCTCGGAACAGGGCCGCAGGAAGAACCGCCGGGTGGAGGTGACGTTCCCGCGCGGGGCGTCGAGCGGCGGTACGCAGAGCTGAGTCCCAGACGCAGGGTCTCAGAACTCGCTGCGTAATCTCAGCGAGAATTGCACGGCGGCGGCACCTATGCCACCGCCGTCCAGGCCCCAAGATGCCGCCCGCACGGCAGCTTGGGCTGTTGCGACGCGGGACCCAGTCAGGTGGCGGGCCGGGCGTAGCGCGGGTCCTGGTTGCCGAAGTAGACCACGGTCATGGTCAGTCGGACCGACTGCGCGGTCGGGTTTCGGTACACGTGGGCTCGGTCGCCCCGGATGCGTACGGACCCGCCTTCCGCGACGTGGAACACGGCCCCGCCGACTTCCACGATCAGTTCTCCCTGGTGCAGGTGGATCAACTCGCGCGTGCCGGTGGGATGGGCGTGCGAGCTGATCTCGTCGTGCGGCGCGATGTCGAAATCCCACAGCTCGACGAAGGGCGCCTGCCCGTCGTTGATCAGCAGCCTCGCCTCGCTGGCACGGCCGGCTCGCCGTACGTCGATGTCGGCGGCGGTCGTCACCCGGCCCAGGTCTTCCGGCGGCTCGACGAGCTGTCCGATGGAGATCCCGAGTGTGGCGCAGATACGGGCGACCGTCGCGATGCTGGGATTGGTCTGACCGGTTTCGATCTGCTGGAGCATGCCGCGGCTGACACCGCTGCGAGAGGCCAGGTCTTCCAGGCGCCAGCCGCGCTCGGTTCTTCCCGCCCGCAGATTCGCCGCCAGCGTCGCACTGACCGCCTCTGCTGGATCCGTTGACAACGTGCCGCCTCCGTGACCAGGATGATGCATCTGAATTCCAGGATACTGTATCTGAGGAGGATCAGACATGACGAGCCAGGACCCAGCCACCCACCAGAATGTCCAGTTCTGCCTGGAAGGGATCGGCGTAACCCGGCCCGGCTGGAAGACGCTTGTCGTCGCCGCGGCAGCCGATACCCCGGCCGACCCGCATGAGGTCTGGGCACTCTGGAGCGACCTGGGCAACTGGCCGTCCTGGTCGCCGTTGCACCAGGCCACCGAGTGGACCGGGCCGCCCGGATTCGCGGCGGGTGCGACCTTCGACCAGACGCTCCGCCTCGGTTTTCCCGCCGGGACCACCACCGACCACGTCACCGTCGACATCGCCGAGTCCGCCCACCGCGTCTCCTGGTCCGGCGACGCCAACGGCGTGCGGTCCTGTCATCTGTGGACCTTCACCGCGCGAGCCGGCGGGGGAACCCGGATCGGCAATACCGAGGTATTCGACGGCACAGTCATCGGACTGACCAAGTCGATGCTCGCCTCACGCTGGCGCCGCCAGTTCCAGCAAGCCGTCGACGCACTCGCAAGTAGGGCGGCACCAGTCCGACGTTGAGAGCGTCGCCGGCGCACCGGGTTCACGGGCAGCTACCGCTGACCTTCATCGTCAACGAAGCGCTGCGGCAGGTCGGCTGGCTCGACGAACCTGTCATCCCAGATCACTTCCGTACGCACGACAAGGTCGAGGCCGATCTGGTGCTGGAGGCCTACGACGGGCGCGTTGCGGCTCCTTCGTCGGCGGGTCGTGCTCAATCTGGGCACGCAGAGCTACGCCTTGGACGACAGGGTCCACGTGCTGCCCGTGAGCGCACTCTGGGCCGCTGGGGATCTGGCAGCAAAGTGAGACTGATCTTGCAGGTCGGCCCGTGAGACAGGAGGCGACCGCGCAGGTCAGCGCATCGCTCCATGCCACGGATCGCGAGATCCTGATATGTAGGCGTTTTTGTCAAGTGGGCAGGAGCGTATGGGCTCGTCGGTGCGGGCCGGCCTGGGGGTGGTGTGGCGATCCTGTCCGGGCTCGTCCGAAGGCCCTCCAGGTGGTGTGGGGGTGATTGGCGGATCTGTTCCACTGGGGAAGCCGAAAGTGGCAGGTGGACGGGGCTGGGCGTGGAACAAATCTGCCAATCGCTGGGCTTGTGACGCTTGTTGGAGCCCCCGAGCCCTGGGCCTTCGTCATCCTTGGTTGGCTGCACCACGCCACGGGACGCGACCGTGGAAACGTGCCGGCGAGGTATGCGACGGCAAACGGCGTAGCCGCAGTCGACCGTCTGCAATGACCGAGAGTTGGGTCGTCGATCGCTCGATGCGTGCTGCCTCGTCACATGGCGTGCGGGTCAATCCGTCCTAATTCGCTTAAATCCTGCGGTGGTTGGTGCGATCTTGTCGGAGACCCGCCTGGTGTCCTCAGACGCCCCTTGGATAGCGTTGGTTCGCTTGAGTTACCCCTCACCTCAACGGGAGTCCAGAGTGAACCGCCCCGCCCGGCTCGTGACAGCCGCGCTCACCACATCCGCAGCCCTACTGCTGACCGCCTGTGGATCGGGAGGTGGCGACGACTCGACATCCGACAAGATCAAGGGGGCTGATGCCGACAACAGCACGGCCTCGGCGAGCCCATCCGCTTCGGCCGTGGCCGACGGGGTCAAGCGGCCGGAGATCAAGCTCCCCAGCTCGTTCCAGGCGGACTTCCAGAGCTGGACGAACAGCGACTCCAAGCTCCAGGCGATCCTGAACGACGGACGCGAGGAGTTGCGGTCGAAGTACGCGGCGGTCATCGAGACGGACCCGGATTCGGATGCTGTCGCGTTCTACAACTCGGAAGCCACCCTGGCCTCCGCCCGCACGTGGATCAAGCAGTTCGTCGACGATGACGACACGTTGATCGGGAAGGTCACCGTTTTCGACCCCAAGGTTCTGATCAGCGACTCCGGTTCGGGTGTGCTCTTCTACTGTGTCGACGAGCGCAAGGCATCCACGAAGAATCGCAAGACCGGCAAGATCATCAATACTCCGGACAAGCCCGAGCACGTACTGCAGTACCGGGTCAGGCTGGACAAGAACTCCCAAGGTGTCTGGAGGACCACCTCCCTGACCACCGTTCCGGGGGCGTGTAGCTGATGCGGTCCGTAGCTAAGACATGCGTCCTCCTCGCCGCCTCCGTCTGCGCCACGGGCTTGTCCTCCGCAACGGCCTACGCCATTGGTGAGGACCACGACCAGGCGCCGCTGCCCTCTGGCCCTTCCGGTGGCGCGTCCGGCAGCACGCTGACCGCCAAGGCCACCGCCACCAGCATCAAGGTCACGCAGGTGAGCGGCGGCACCTCGGGAAGCTCCCCCAAGGCGCTCGCCCCGGTGGATCCCAACTGGGAGCCGCCGGCGTGCTGGTACGAACCGGTGGCCACGCCCCAGCAGCTGAAGGCCGCAGTGGACCGGCTCAAGAAGGGTGGGGACCTGGTGCCCGTCACGCCCACGCTCAGCTGGGGTGAGGAGCTGATGGTGGACCACTACGACAAGGGCAAGGCAGAGGCCGGCAGCGGAGAGGGCTACAAGAACTTCAACGTCGGCAAGGACGGCAGGTTCTGGCGCGGGGTGATCAACAAGAACAGGGAGAACGACCCCGAGTCGTCCGTCTGCGAGAACACCCTGTTCTGGCAGAACGCCAACACTCTCCCCGACAACAAACACGCGCCCACCCCGGACGTCCTCGCCGCCTACGCCTACGACAAGATCAAGGTCCCCGAGACCGAGGTCGAGCTGAAGCCCGCGACCAAGTCCATCGTGAACCTGCCCACTTGGGTGTGGCTGGACAAGGGCACCTTCAAAGAGGTCAAGGTCCGGGCCGAGCTGGCCGACGCGGGAGTGTGGGCGGAGACCACCGCGAAGCCGGTTGCCCTGCACCTGAATCCCGGCACCGAAGACGCCGAGACCTACCCCGCGTCCGGCGACTGCAAGATCAACGACGACGGCTCCATCGGCACCCCGTACACCCAGGGCGACGCCGACAAGACTCCGCCGTGCGGCATCACCTACCAGCGGGCGACGAACGGCAAGCCGTACCAGCTGACGGCGTCGATCACTTGGCAGATCTCCTGGGAGGGATCCGGCGGCGCGAAGGGCGACCTACCGGATGGCACATTCGAGACCACCCAGGACATGGCGGTGCAGGAAATCCAGTCCATCAATCGGTAGAGCACGGACGGGGGAACCATGAGCGATCTCTACATAGACAACGCGATGCTGCAGCGTGTCCGTAAGGACCTCGCCCACATCGACGACTTGCTGGAGAAACCGGCCAAGGCGATGGATGCGGTGGATGTGCGCGCCATGGGCGCCTCCGAGTTGGAGAAGCGTATGGACTCCTTCGGCGAGGAGTGGAACTACGGCATCAAGCAGCTGAAGAAGTTCTCGGGGAAGGTGGAGTAGGCCGTCGAGTGCTGGCGGTCAGCGCCATGTCCGAAGTGTGGCGTTCTCCCCACGCGTGCCTCTCTGAAGACCCTGCCGTGATGCTCGGCACGGCCGCCACACATCGTGCCGCCGCCGTCGGCGCCCCCGTCCCACTGGTGACCGGCAGGACCCCGAGTTGCACACCCTCACCAACCCGTGGTCGTCCGTTCGTCAGTTCGCCGCCTTCGCCTACATCGCCGACAGCTTGGCTACCGCTATGACGGGCTGGCTCCCGGCATCTCGGCGGACGAACCGCGCGGGGAGGACACCCCGGAGGCCGGCGGCCCGGATGCCGGAGGAACGGAGCAACAAGCATGAGCACCGTTGCAGAGGCCGAGGGCGATGTGCTGAAGAGACGCGTCCGGTACCCCGTCCTGCTGTCGGTCGGCATCAGCTGCTACGTGCTCGCCGTGATCGCGGGGATGTTCCTCGTGGCGGACGACTTCGGTCCCGGTCTCTTGGTACCCCTGTGGATCGTGCATGGGGTGCTCCTCGTCGTGCTCATCCGGAAACTGGGGGCCAGGGAGTCCAGCGCCTACGCGATGCTCTTCATCGTGTGCACATCCCTGATGTCCGTATACGTCGCCGACGTGGCGCGCGACGACCTCACACTTCAGCAGCGGGGCAGAAAGATCACCGCCACGGTCGTGAAGGAGTGGCGCGACCCGGCGCAGGGGCGCAAGGCCCGTGACTACAACTACGCGCTGGCGCATCGGGACGGCACCGAGGTCCCGGGACCTGCCATGAAAGCGACGTCCGACCTCTACGACGTCGGCCAGGAGGTGACGGTGATCGAGGATCCCGAGGGCGCACTCCGGCCCCAGACTCCGGGCCAGGCGGATGCCACGGGCGATGCACTCGGTTCGGGGGCCTTCGCGCTCGCCGCGCTCGGCGCCGTCGGCTGGATGACATGGCGGGGGTCGGACGCCGCGAGGCGGCGCGACGCACGGAAGCGGCCGGGGGCCATGCGAAAGGTGTACAAGACCGTCACCGGCGATCACTCCACGCAGCAAGAGCAGGAGGAGAAGTTGCGCGAGGCCCTGCACACGTACCCCGCCGACCGCCGTGGCTACATCAAGGTGCACCCCGAGGACTACCCCGACGTGCCGCAGCAGCGGGCCGCCCGGATCGCCTGGGAACTGGGGTTGCGCGCGGAGGCGATGGGCAACCGGGGCTCGTGGCGCTTCGGGGAGACCGTTGTCGAGGAAGTCCCGCACGACTGAGCCCGCGAGGTTCTAGGACTCATCGAGGGGGACGGAAGCAGCTCGTGGACCGAGGTGGTTGGGAGCGGTTGGAGGGGGCGTAGAGGCCAGTGAAAGACGCAGAGATCATCGCCTGCTTCGACGGACGCGGCCGTGCCGAGTTCCTGCTCGGAGGACTCCAAGTCATGGATGGCGACAAAATCACTGCGATCGCCTACGAGTTCGGCTACGACCTCCGGGAGAGCGAAGCCGTGAGCAGGGGCTCGTACCGGATGGTCTACGTGCGGAACGACTCCCCGGAGGTGCGCCGACGCGCCCAGCAGACGCTGGACCGGTTGCGCGCCGGTGGTCCGCTCTTGTCCGTCTGGGTGGGCCCTGGCGCCAGGCCTGGTGCGGTCCTGCCGATCTCGGCAATCGAGGTGGCGTCGATGAGGAGGGGTGTCGAGGCCTACGAGTCCCAAGGGGTGCGGGGATTCGCTGTTTTCGTCGGCTTGCTCAGCCTCGGGTGCTTCGGCCTCGGGTGGGCGCACCGGGACACGCCGGGCGCTGCCCTCGCCGTGGTGGTGATGCTGGGTATCCCGTTGGCGGTGACCGCGGCCTTGACTCCTCGGTGGATGAAGCGCTGGCACGAGAAGAACCGACGGCTGGTACAGCTTTACGACCAGCAGCGGTCAGGGAGAGTGGGGCCACCGCCACCGCCACCGCCACCGCCACCGCCGCCCCCGCCTCCGTCCGGTCCTGCCGAGGGCAGGACCGGTTGACGCGGAGCAAGTGTTGGGCGGTCGCGGGGCTGCGGTCAGAGCAAGTGGTCCGCCTTGCCGGCCTTGGGGACTCGTCGGGGACCCAGCGCTGAAACCGGCTCAGTCGCCTCGCCGGAATTTGGAGAAGGCGCGGCGACGGGGGGCGTCGGGCGTCACGTTCGGGGTGCCCGCGTTGTTCAGGTGGGTGCGATGGCCGGAGGCCGCGAGGGCCATGTCGAGTTCGTCTGCTTCGTGGGTGGAACGAAGTTGCCTGACCGAGAACATGAGCCTGGACGCCCAGCCGAAATTGCCCTCCGCGCACAAGGCGAGCAGGACCTCGCGGATGACCGGCAGTGTTCGCGTCGCGGCCACGAAGTGCGCGTGCCGGGAAACCCAGAGGCGTGGCAGCCCGGGCGCGGCCACCTCCTTGAAGGCGGCCACCAGCTTGCTGTCGGGACATCGCTCGAGGTAGCGGGTTATGGTCAGATCCGCCTCGGCCGAGAGACCCGCCACGAACAGGTCACGCGCATACCCCGGCAACCAGCCGTGATTACCGGGATCATCGGCGACGGCGTTCAGGATCTCGTCGTCGTACGAGGACAGTCCGCGCCGGTGCAGTGCCAGGATCACCTGGGCCGGTGTCCGTCCGGCCTTGACCTCGGCCGTGGCGATCCCGGCGATGACGTGACCGATGTCTTCGCGCGCCTGCGCCTTGTCCAGCTCCTGCATCAGGGCGGCCACCGCCTCCGGTGGGTACTGGAGCCCGATGTCGGTGAGGAGGCTCTGCGCCTGCCCGGCGAGTCCCGCGGCGAGCAGCTCGTCCACCAGGCGCACTACGTCACCGGGTTGCCGGTGCTCGGCGAGCAGCTCCAGCATGCCCGGCGCCAGGTGGTACGACTTCCGTACGGCCTCCGCCAGGGCCGGCACCAGCTCCTCGACGGGGCAGCGCTGCATGGCCCAGACCTGCAGCAGCGACCAGCGACCCCCAACGTCCCGGTGCAGTGGTGAGCCCACGGCCAGCGTCCCCAGGGGCAGGTACTGGGCGGCCTGGTCCAGCGCGTTCTGGAAGTCGGACGGGGAAGCCTCGGCGCGCCACTCTTCCAGCACGTGGCCCAAGTGGCCGGTCTGGGCGACCCGGTCCAGCAGACGCCGCGCACCCGCCTCCCACTTGCCGGACTCCGACGCCTTGAGGACTCTCGTCAGTTCCTTCGCCGGCCGCTGGGCCGCGTGCGAGAGGACCACGGAGGCGGCTTCGTCCAGACGGGCGTCGTACAGGACGTGCTCCCACTCCATGACCAGGGTCATGGATCGACGCGACAGCACCGATTCGAATGCCTTCCACGCGGAGGCGGTCAGCTCGGAGACGGACCCGTTTGCGGGGTCGGGCTCGTGTTCGGAGGCGGGCCCGTATTCCGTCATACCGAGTCTGCGGACCAGCGCGGGCAGACCGGTGGGCGGGCGGGAGTCGAAGGCCGTGAACAGGATCCTGCTGGCGTCCCCGGCACGACCTCGCGCGAGCAGTGTCTGCACGACCTTGGCCATGGTCGCGACCGGGCTGCGCTGTCCCACGCTGTCCAGGGCCCAGCCTCGCGGAGCGCTCTCGTCGTTCAGCCGGCTCAGCAGAAGGACCAAATCGGCGGCGCCACGACAGCGGGTCGCGGTGAAGAGCAGCCTGTGGGCGGCGTCCTGTAAGCCGAAGCCGAACAGGACGTACAAGATGTCCGTCACGTCGGCGATCGGCCGAAACTCGGCCGCCACGTCCGCGGCGAGCAGAGCGTCGTCACGGAGACCGGCACCGTTCAGCTTCCCCACGAGCCGTCCCAGGGAGTCCGGATCGCAGGTCTCCGCGGCGACGACGACGGTCAGCCGTGCCTCGTCGGTGAGTCCCGCTTCGCGCAGTGCCTCCATCAGCAGGCGCACCGCTCCGGCCTTCCTGGACAGGACGGCGCCGCGCAGGAGCTCCGGCACATCGTCTCTCCGGCCCTCGCGCAGCGCGCGTACCGCGTCGATGGTCTGGGCCGTCGGGCGGCCGGTTCCGAGAGCGGCGAGCGCGCGGTCGGCGGCGGTGTCGAGCCCCGCCGTGCGCAGGGACGTGGCCAGGGCCGGGATGTCTTCCAGCGGACGCAGTTCCACCGCGCGCAGGGCGAGGTGTTCGGCGTGCCTCGGGGCTCCGGCGGCGTTCAGTTCGCTCGCGAGGGAGACCACTACGTCGACCGGGCGTTGTTCGCTCACCAGGGGGAGCAGGGCGTCCACGTGCCGGGTCTGACCGGACCGCACCAGGGACATGACGAGGGCACTCAGCTGCCCGGCCGGAAGACTGTGGGCGGCGGCGTTCCGCAGGGTCCGCGCGGCCTCGGTCGCCTCGTTCTCGTGGAGCGTGCCGATCAGCGCGGGAAGGTCCCCGGAGGGGCGGACGGTGGCCGCGATCCCGAGCAGTGCCCGCAACTCCGCGGCTTCCCCGGTGGCGTGCAGGGTCAGGGCGAGGTCGGAGAACTCCTCGGACGGGCGTCCTGCCGCCACGGCCTGCCGCAGTTGCCGGAGGAGGGTGTCCGCCCCGCCCTCGCGCAGCGCCCGCAGCAGCAGCGGCAGGTCGGCCGCGGGACGCCGCAGCGCGACCGACTCCGTCACCGCGTCGCAGTCCAGACCGGCGGCGGAGAGCGCCAGGAGTACGGGCATCACGTCGAAGGCCGATCGGTACGGGTCCAGGACCACGGCCGACACCAAGCTGTGGATCTCGGCCCCGGCCCCGGCATCACGCAGGGCGTTGAGCACTGCGGGCAGATCGTCGTCCGGCCGTTGGCCGAGGACCAGCGCGACCAGCCGCCTCGCCTGCGAGGGCAGCTCCGCGCGACGCAGGGCCGCGAACGCGGTGGCCACCGTCCGCGGTGAGCGACGTGTGGCGACCGTGGCCAGCAGATGCCCCG
Source organism: Streptomyces sp. NBC_00775 (assembly GCF_036347135.1). Taxonomy (NCBI): domain Bacteria; kingdom Bacillati; phylum Actinomycetota; class Actinomycetes; order Kitasatosporales; family Streptomycetaceae; genus Streptomyces; species Streptomyces sp. NBC_00775. The sequence continues at coordinate 3,846,965 of NZ_CP108938.1, read as the reverse complement.
CCTCGACGTCGTGGCCGCTCCTGGACAATGCCGAGACCAGTGGGGGCAGTTCGTCCGGCGGGCGGAGTCTGGTCCACAGTGCGAGCGCCGTCCTGGCCTCCCGGTCCAGCCACCGGGCGGCGAGTTCGCGGACCAGCCGGACGAAGTCGGTGAACCCGCGCCGCCGTACGGCGGCCTGCAGCAGGACGAGCGAGGCTGCGGCGCCGTCGGACGCGTCCTGGTGCAACAGGCGTACGAGGTCCGTCAGCCGGGGCACGGAAAGGCATCCGGCCGCGGTGTCGAGGACGAGAGCCGCGTCCGAGTCGGCGCCGCTGTCGAGCAGGGCCTGCACCAGTCGGGCCACCTCGGCCGGGTCCCGGGCCGCCGCACGGGCCAGTACCGCGCGGGCGTCCTCGTCGCGGCCGTCGGCCCGCAGGTCCGCCAGGCAGCGCAGGAGACCGGCCGTCGGCCGGGCGGCGATCGCGGTCAACAGCCGCCCGCGATCGGCCGTGCCGCTTCCCGCGGCCTCCAGCGCGGCCACCAGGCCGGGCAGCAGCCGCGCCGGATGGTGCAGGCCACAGTGCGTCAGCACCCGCTCCGCACCGCGCATCAGCCCGGCCGACCGCAATGCCGCCAGCAGGGGAGGCAACGCGTCGGTCGCTTCCCGTACGGCCGCGTACAGAAGCCGCCCGGCCTCATGTCCGAGACCATGGCCGTGAAGGCTCTCCACCAGCTCCACGGTGGCGCGTGCGTCGTACGTCCTCGCGACGCGGGTCAGTACGTCGTGCACGTCGTCCGCGGCCATGCCGAGAAACAGCTCGTCCGGAAGACGGCTCCGCAACCCGGTCTCCAGGACGCGCTGTTCGATTTCGGGGCGCCCGGCACGGTGCAGCGCCCGCCGCAGCTCGCACCACGCGGGCCCGGACCGGAGCAGCGCGCACGCGTCCCAGATCTGTTCCTGGACCGGCACGGGCACCACGTCCGCCAGCTGCACGACGTCACGGGCCGGACCCGTGGCGGCGAAGTCGAGCAGCGGCTCCGTCTCGTGGTGGAGCTGGAACCGGTAGAGGGCCCGGGCGAGCCGGACACCCGGATCCACCTCGGGCTCGGCGACGGCGGACATGGTGTCGGAGACCACGGCCGCGGCAGCCACGGGCCCGGCGGAGGCACCCGGCGAGGGGTGCGGCACGGGCTCGGCCCCGGCGCCCGGCAGCGGGTCGACGATCGGGAACTCGCCCTGGTCCCCGGCCGCGTACACCACCACGCGCAACTGCTGCAGATGGCTCATCTTGCCGTAGCCTCGGTGCAGATCCTCGATGCGGTCCTGGACGTTCTCCTTGAAGCCGCCCAGGTCCAGCGCGCCCGGGTGGCGCAGCAGTACGTCGCGCACCGCACGCGAGAAGAGGCTGAAGGACTCGCCGGGCCGGGTGCCGCAGTCGACTCCGTCGCGGACCTGGTCGCCCGGAGTCACGAACCGGGCCAGCTGGCCGGGGGAGCAGGCGTACACGTACGCGACCTTGCGCCGCAGCTCACGGTCGACCTTGCGGCGTCCCCAGCTCGTGAGGCCCGTGAGGCCCTGGGAGTCCCGCTCGATTCCCTCCCGGCAGGCGTCGACCAGGATCACGATGTGTTCGGCGAGCGATCTCTCCAGGTCACGCTTCCAGTCGATGGCGACACAGCCCTGCTCGAAGGGTTCGAGCTCCAGATGCGCGTCCTCGGGAACGAAGTAGTCCTGTCCCTCGGCGTGCACGCCATGGCCGCTGAGACAGGCGAGCAGGGAGTCGCCGGCCCGGGCCCTCTTGAGGAAACGGCCCATCTCGACATTGACGAAGGTGGTGCCGACCTGCCGCTTGGGTCTCGGGACGCTCACTTCGAAGCCGCGCCGTTCGAGCGCCTCGCCGAGTGCGGCCATGTCGTCCGGGATGAAGGGCAGGGGCGCGATCCCGGGAGAGTCGTAGTCACTCGCTCCGATCAGGAGCGCTCTCTTTCGTGCCATCGGGGGCCGGACCGCGGCTACTGCCGGGAGACCAGTGAGACGGCCCGTGTGTCCGTCACGGCTGTCCCGCCCCCGGGCCCGACGTCGTGCTCGCTCAACTTTCCCCCCACGCACGGAACTTCACACGAACAGCGCAGTGGTCCTCAGCGTATCCCTTCGGCGGGCCCGCCGGATCCTGGTTGACTGGGCACACCCTTGTGTGCCCCTGCCTACGAGACGACATCGGCGAGGTCCGTCATGCGAAAGATCATCCTGATGATGTCGGTGTCCCTCGACGGATACATCGAAGGCCCGAACCGCGAGATCGACTGGCATCAGGTCGACGCCGAACTGCACGGACACTTCAACCGGGAGATCCGGAAAATGGGCGCCCTGATGCAGGGCCGGGTGACGTACGAGCTGTTGGCCGGGTACTGGCCGACGGCCGACAAGGACCCGGAGAGCACGCCCGAGGTGGTCGAGTTCGCCGAGATCTGGCGGAACATCCCCAAGGTGGTGTTCTCGCGGACGCTGCACCACGCCGATGGGCACACCACCATCGTGCGGGAGGTCGTGCCCGAGGAGATCCGGGCCCTGAAGGAGCAGCCCGGCGGGGATCTGGGGCTCGGCGGGGCCGATCTCACCGCCGAGCTCATGCGGCACGATCTCGTCGATGAGTTCTGGGTGTACGTCCATCCCGTGCTGATCGGACGAGGCAAGCCGCTCTTCCCGGATGCGGACGCCCTGACGCGGCTCCGGCTCGTCGAGGCCCGGGTCTTCGGCAACGGTGTCGCGCAGCTGCGGTACGAGCGTGCCGGCAGCGGGGTCGGGGAGTGAACGGGGCTGAGGAGTAAAGAAGTTGTCCGGCGGGCGGCCGGTCGGTAGGAAGGCCGTATGACTGCTCTCGGCGTTGTGTTCCGGCCCCAACTGCCTCCCGAGCGACTGCGTGCCCTCGCGCGTGCGGCGGAGGACTCCGGCCTCGAAGAGCTGTGGCTGTGGGAGGACTGCTTCCTCGAAGGCGGGATCTCCGCCGCGGCGGCCGCGCTCGCCTGGACCGAACGGCTGAAGGTCGGGGTGGGACTCCTGCCCGTTCCGCTGCGCAACGTCGCCGTCACCGCGATGGAGGCCGCCACGCTGCACCGGCTGTTCCCGGGGCGGGCCACCGTGGGCGTGGGCCACGGCGTACAGGACTGGATGGGGCAGGTCGGGGCGCGGGCCGAGTCGCCCGTGACGTTGCTGCGCGAGCACCTCGACGCGTTGCGCGCGCTGCTGCGGGGCGAGCGGGTCACCGTCAGCGGACGGTACGTGAAGCTCGACGAGGTCGCCCTCGACTGGCCGCCGGCCGGGGCTCCCGAGGTCCTCACCGGCGCCACCGGGCCCCGTACACTCCGGCTCTCCGGCGAAGCCGCCGACGGCACCATCCTCACCGCCTCCACCGCGCCCGAGGGGGTGCGGCGGGCCCGCCAACTCATCGACGAGGGGCGGGAGGCGGCGGGCAGGACCGACCGGCATCGCGTGGTCGTCTACCTCCACACCGCCAGCGGGCCCGACGCCGCCGCCCGGCTGCGCGCCGAGATCGAGGCCAACGGGGAGGATCCGGTCCCGGAGCACGGGGTCGCCGGTGACGCGGGTGCCGTCGCCAAGGCCGTCCAGCGCCTTGTGGACGCCGGCGCCGACACCGTCGTCCTCCAGCCCACCGCCGACGAACCGGATCCCGAGGGGTTCGTACGGTTCGTGGCTGAAGAGGTGCGTCCACTGGTCCCCTGATGCCGGTGGACGGTGAGTGTCAGTGGGCGGTGCCAGACTCGGTGAGCATGGATGAGGACGTACGTCTGAGGGATGTGGCCGAAGCCGACCTGGAGCCGTTCTACCAGCAGCAGCTGGACGCGGAGGCGGTGCGGCGTTCGAGGTTCCCCTCCCGGGAACGCGAGGCCTTCATGACCCACTGGGTCACGCGTGTCCTCGGCAACAGCACCGGCTTCGTGCAGACGGTCACCGTCGACGGCGAACCGGCCGGGAACATCGTCGCCTGGTGGGAGGACGGGCAGCGCTTCCTCGGGTACTGGTTCGGCCGTCCCTACTGGGGCCGCGGCATCGGCACCCGGGCCCTCGCCCTCTTTCTGCCCGCCGAGAAGAACCGGCCCCTGTACGCCGAGGTGTTCACCGGCAACACCGCCTCGATACGCCTCCTGGAACGGCACGGCTTCGAGCGCTCGCAGACGGTACGCCACGGGGACGACGAGCACGTCCTGCTCGTACTCGACCCATGACCACGCCTGCCCTCCTCACCCCCCTGGCGCCCCAACTGGTCGGCAACCAGGGCGGTGACGGCTCGGCCGCGCCGGCACGGCGGTGCCTGAGTGCCGACGGTCTCCTCGACGCCCCCACGGCGGAGGCCGCGTACCGCCTGGTGTTCCCGTATCTGCCCCGGCGACCCGATCACCGGCTGCCTCGACGACCCGGACCCGATCACCCGGGCCGGTGATCCCCCGTCCCCCCGTCGATCAGCTCCCGCACGATGTCCATGTGTCCCGCGTGCCGCGCCGTCTCCTCGACCATGTGGATCAGGACCCAGCGCAGGGAAACCGTCGTGCCGCTCCACGACGTGCCCAGGTCGTCGAGCGACAGTTCGGAGATGGTGCGGTCGGCGGTGGCGCGGGCGCGGCCGTAGAACTCGACGATCCGGGCCGTCGTCTCGCCGGGCCCCGCGCTCATGTCCTCCCCGGTGAACGGGTCGAACCACAGCGGTTCGACCTCCCTCCCGAAGGTCGAGCAGAACCAGCTGTACTCGACGGACGCGAGATGCTTCACCAGGCCCAGCAGGTTCGTGCCCGACGGGGTCATCACCCGTCGTACCTGTTCGTCGTCGAGGCCGTCCAGCTTCCACAGCACCGCGTCCCGATGCCGGTCGAGGCTCGCGTGCAGAATCTCCTTCTCGCCCCCGGTGTACGGCACCCGGGCACCCCCTGGATTCGTCGTCATGGGCGGAACGTAGCAGCGGGCACCGACAACGCCCGCCGGGGGAAAACGCCTCGCCTCCCCTCGGCGGGAGTTGAGAAGATCCGCCCATGGCCACCACCCGTACCTTCGAAGACCTCGTCGCCGAAGCCGAGGCCGTGTCCGTCGACGGCTGGGACTTCTCCTGGTTCGAGGGCCGGGCCACCGAGGAGCGGCCCTCGTGGGGGTACGCGCGGGCGATGGGGGAGCGGCTGGCCCGCGCGTCCGCCGCGCTCGACATCCAGACCGGCGGCGGCGAAGTCCTCGGCTCCGCCCCGCGGTTGCCTTCGCTCACCGTCGCCACCGAGGGCTGGCCGCCGAACGCCGCCAGGGCCACCGCCCTGCTCCACCCGCGCGGCGCCGTGGTCCTCGCCTCCCCGGAGGACGCGCCGCTGCCGTTCGCGGACGAGGCGTTCGACCTGGTCACCAGTCGGCACCCCGTCCACACCTACTGGGACGAGGTCGCCCGCGTGCTGCGCCCCGGCGGCCGCTACTTCTCCCAGCAGGTCGGCCCGGCCAGCGTCTTCGAGCTCGTGGAGTACTTCCTGGGCCCGCAGCCGGAGGAGGCCAGGAACGGCCGCCACCCCGACCGCGCCCGCGCCGCCGCCGAAGCCGCCGGGCTCGACATCGTCGACCTCCGCTCGGAGCGGCTCCGCATCGAGTTCCACGACATCGGAGCCGTCGTCCACTTCCTGCGCAAGGTGATCTGGATGGTCCCCGGCTTCACCGTCGACGAGTACCGTCCCCAGCTCCGCGCCCTGCACGAGCGGATCGAGGCGAAGGGCCCGTTCGTCGCCCACAGCACCCGCTTCCTGATCGAGGCGAGCAAGCCACGGAACGATTGACCGAAAACATCCCAATGGGGCGCCCTTTGCGTGAGATGGCCGTCCGTATGGCGGGCGTGCGCCAGGCATCACGGCGCACATCTCCACAGGGTTTCCACATCGTTATCGAGGGCCACTCGCCTGGGCTGTTCGCCTCACGTAAGTTCAGACCAAGGTAATTCGCGTGAGCAAAGCTGCGCGTGTGGCACCGCGCAGTGGAGGGGGCTGCGCGGTGCTGCGTCCGTTTTCTGACGTGGCATCACGCGTCGTGGACCGTCACCCGCACCCCGCGCCGCACACCCCAGCGCTCCATCGCCCCGGCCTCCGCCTCCAGGACCCGCCGGGCCCGCGGGCGCGGCAGCCCCACCCGGCCCGGACGCATCGTCCGCACCGCCAGGACCCGCGACTTCCGGTCCAGATAGGCGACGTCGATCGCGAACCGCATCCCCAGGGTGTGCACCGAGCTCGCCGGTTCCAGCAGCAGCGCCCCCTCGATTCCGTCGCGGCCCAGCAGCCCGAGCCGCCGGGCGCGCGCCGAACCGGCGACTTCCAGTGGCACCGGACCGGGCGTCCCGGGAGTGGTGAACGTGGCCATGGCTGCGAAGTTAGCGGCGGCGTCAAGCGGGCGTTCGGCGCGCGGGTCACCCGCCTGGAGTACGTCCGGGCGAGTCGGCGAGGAAAACCCAATCGGGCGCAAACCCATCAGATCTCCCCGGATCCTCCGCGATTTCCTTGGAATCAGCTGTGATTCAGCCATGATCGGGCCCTGAATCGGGGCTTCCGCGCCCATCGGGGCGTTGTCGGACGACTCCGGAGAGTAGTTGTGGCACGCCGATGCACGCAGCATCACTTACGAAGGGTTATGGTGGAAACCCCCCCTCGGGCCGGTCCGTCTCCCCCCCACGGACCGGCCCGTTTTTTCTGCCCGCACGCGGTGGCCCGACGGGCGCCCCCGTGCGCCCCCCAGCCCCACGGGCCCCGACCGGCACCGGCCCCGGTGACTCAGCGCCGACCGGCGGCCGACGGCCGCCGGTCCCAGGCCGGCTCACCGGCCGGTCTCAGCTCCGACCGGCCCAGATGTTCGTGCCCGGCGTCGACACCGCGAACGTGTCGATCTCCTTCAGCTCCTCGTCCGTGAGCTTCGGCGCCGCCAGCGCCGCCACGTTCTCCTCCAGCTGCGCCACGCTGGACGCGCCGATGAGCGCGGAGGTCATCCGCTCGTCGCGCAGCACCCAGGTGAGCGCGAGCTGGGCGAGCGACTGGCCGCGGCGGGCCGCGATGTCGTTCAGCCCGTTCAGCCGCCGTACGACCTCCTCGCTCAGCAGGTCCGGGTCCAGCGACTTGCCCTGTGTGGCGCGCGAACCCTCCGGGATGCCCTTGAGGTACTTGCCCGTCAGCAGGCCCTGCGCGAGCGGCACGAAGGAGATGCAGCCCATGCCGGCCGCCTCCAGGGTGTCGAGCAGGGCGTCGTCCTCGGTCCAGCGGTTGATCATCGAGTACGAGGGCTGGTGGATCAGCGGACGTACACCCATCTCGGTGAGGATCCGCGCCGCCTCGGCGGTCTGCTCGCTGCTGTACGACGACACACCCACGTACAGCGCCTTGCCCTGCTGGACGGCGGACGCGAGCGCGCCCATCGTCTCTTCCAGCGGAGTGTGCGGGTCGAAGCGGTGCGAGTAGAAGATGTCCACGTAGTCGACGCCCATCCGCTTCAGCGAGGCGTCCAGGGACGACGTCAGGTACTTGCGGGAGCCCCATTCGCCGTACGGGCCGGGGTGCATGAGGTAGCCCGCCTTGGTCGAGATGAGCAGTTCATCCCGGTATGGCGCGAAGTCCTGCTGCAGCAGCTTGCCGAAGTTGAGCTCAGCGGAGCCGGGCGGCGGGCCGTAGTTGTTCGCCAGGTCGAAGTGCGTGACGCCCAGATCGAAGGCGCGGCGCAGGATCGCGCGCTGGGAGTCCAGGGAGCGGTCGTCGCCGAAGTTGTGCCACAGGCCGAGCGAGACGGCGGGCAGCTTGAGACCGCTGCGGCCCGTCCGCCGGTATTCCATCGAGTCGTACCGCTCCGTTGTGGCGCGGTATACAGGCATGTCGTTCATGCACACGAAACTACGACAGGCCACTGACACCCCATAGCAACGCCCTAGTTTTCCGGGGGTAGGCTTCGCCCCGGGGGGACCGCCATACGGACAGGGACTGCCCTCTGCGGCGCCTGTCTGATCCGCACGGAGGGGCTGACAACACGTGACCTTGCGCGACAACCTGCGCCGTCTGCTGGTCAGGTTCTATGCACGCAGGGTGGAAGGCCACCTCGACCACGACCAGGTGCCCAAGCACATCGGGGTCATCATGGACGGCAACCGGCGCTGGGCGAAGGCGGCGGGCTCCACCACCGTCCAGGGACACCAGGCCGGCGGCGAGAAGATCGAGGAGTTCCTCGGCTGGTGCTCCGAGACCGATGTCGAGGTCGTCACCCTGTGGCTGTTGTCCACGGACAACTTCGACCGCCCGGCGGAAGAGCTCGTCCCGCTGCTCGGCATCATCGAGGGCGTCGTCCGCACCCTCGCCGCCGACGGCCGCTGGCGGGTGCACCACGTGGGCACGCCGGACATCCTGCCCGCGCAGATGCAGACGGTCCTCAAGGAGGCCGAGGAGTCCACCGCGCACGTCGACGGGATACTCGTCAACGTCGCCATCGGCTACGGCGGCCGCCAGGAGATCGCCGACGCCGTCCGCTCGATGCTCCTCGACGCCCATGAGAAGGGCACCTCGATCGAGGACCTCGCCGACACCGTCGACGTCGACCTCATCGGCAAGCACCTCTACACCGGCGACCAGCCCGATCCCGACCTCGTGATCCGTACCAGCGGCGAGCAGCGGCTGTCCGGATTCATGCTCTGGCAGACGGCCCACTCCGAGTACTACTTCTGTGAAGTCTTCTGGCCGGCGTTCCGGAAGGTCGACTTCCTGCGTGCCCTGCGCGACTACGCGGCGCGACACCGCCGTTACGGTGGCTGATCCCACCGGCACCCCGGGACCGTACGTCATCAGGAGTTAACGAACGCGCCGTCATATGCCGTGGCATGGCGTGGCGTGTTCGAGGGCATAAGCCTTCCAGGTCGATGCCCGAACCACGGGCGTCGGATCTCAGCGGACGGCACGGGGCCGTCCGCCCGGGAGGCCCTTTGCACCAGCCCGACCGTGCGGTCAGTACGGACGAGACGGAGGGCCGGTTCTCGGCCCGCGCATCGCGGCCAGAACCGGTCCAGCTCCTCTCCGTCGCTCCCCGACCTCATCCGAGGGGGTACGTCCTTCCGTGGTGACCAGCACAAAGCGCCGTATGCCAGACCGGCGCACCTATGTTCTCGACACCAGCGTCCTGCTGGCCGATCCAGGCGCCCTGAACCGCTTCGACGAGCACGAAGTAGTGCTGCCGATCGTCGTGGTCACGGAGCTGGAGGCCAAGCGGCACCATCCCGAACTCGGCTACTTCGCCCGGCAGGCACTGCGCCTGCTCGACGAATTCCGGGTGCGGTTCGGCCGCCTCGATGCCCCCATCCCGATCGGGGACCTCGGCGGGACCGTACGCGTCGAGCTCAATCACTCGGACCCCAGCGTGCTGCCCAGCGGCTACCGCCTGGGGGACAACGACTCCCGCATCCTCGCGGTCGCCCGCAACCTGCAGGCCGAGGGGTACGACGTCACGGTCGTGTCGAAGGACCTGCCGCTCAGGATCAAGGCCTCGTCGGTCGGACTCCTCGCCGAGGAGTACCGCGCCGAACTCGCCATCACGGGCTCCTCCGGCTGGACCGGAATGTCCGAACTGACCCTCTCGGGCGAGCAGGTGGACGTCCTCTTCGACGTGGGCCACGCCTATGTCCCCGAGGCGTCCGACCTGCCGGTGCACACGGGCCTGACGATCCAGTCGGAACGCGGCAAGGCGCTCGGGCGGGTGACGTCCGAGGGCAACATCCGCCTCGTACGCGGTGATCGGGAGGCCTTCGGCATCAAGGGCCGCAGCGCGGAACAGCGCATCGCGCTGGATCTGCTGCTCGACCCCGACATCGGGATCGTGTCGATGGGCGGCCGGGCCGGCACCGGCAAGTCGGCGCTCGCGCTCTGCGCGGGCCTGGAGGCCGTGCTCGAACGGCGTCAGCACCAGAAGGTGATGGTCTTCCGGCCGCTGTACGCGGTGGGCGGCCAGGAACTCGGCTATCTGCCCGGCTCCGAGTCCGAGAAGATGAGCCCCTGGGCGCAGGCGGTCTTCGACACGCTCTCCGCGGTCACCAGCCGCGAGGTCATCGAAGAGGTCACCGCGCGCGGCATGCTGGAGGTCCTGCCCCTCACCCACATCCGCGGCCGCTCCCTCCACGACGCCTTCGTGATCGTGGACGAGGCACAGTCACTGGAAAGGAATGTGCTGCTGACCGTTCTGTCCCGAATCGGCGCCAATTCACGGGTTGTTCTCACCCATGACGTGGCGCAAAGGGACAATCTGCGTGTCGGTCGATATGACGGAGTCGTCGCCGTGGTGGAGAAGTTGAAGGGTCACCCGCTCTTCGCGCATGTCACCCTCAACCGGTCCGAGAGGTCCCAGATTGCCGCCCTTGTGACCGAAATGCTGGAGGACGGTCAGATCTGACCCCACTCACCCCACCTGTTCAAAGGATGGCGGATACACGCTAGTTGGCGCCGTCCGGCAAAAGGCGAAGAGCCTAGCCGGGCGGCGTCTGGCTGTGCGCTCGTTTCCGGAAAACAGCTGAGGCAAACGGGGTGTGAGCTTTCACACGCACATGAGAATTGCCTTGCGGTGTCGGGTTACGGCAGAGTCTCACTCCTGTCAGGCCCCGCATACGACACATCTGTACCCCCAGCGGTATGGCACCACAGGAACCTCAGAACTCCATAAAGCCGTCGTATGCCGCCCGAGCACCACGCGGCGCTCCCCTCGCGGGAGTTGCCCACCGGGCCCGCGCCTCCCGTGACCCCGCAGTTGGGAGGCCAGCGCCAAGGGGCACGATTGCGTCCGCGAGGGTCACCTACAGCGGGCGATGCTGGAAGGAAACCGTGTGAGCCGGATTTCGGTCCGGGGATTCGCAGTGGCCTCGGCCACCGCGGTCACCGCCGTCGGAAGTGTCGTCGGAGTTGCCTCGGGCAGCACTGCCCAGCCGAACGACGCTGAGGCGACGGCAAGTGACTCAACCCTCCTCGCGGACATACCTGCGGGCCAGCAGGCCCAGGTGCAGACCGCGTCCCTGACGCAGCAGGCCGACGCACAGGCCATCGCCGCGGACGCGAGCGCCAAGAAGGACGCGGAGGAGGCTGCCCGCAAGCAGGCGGCCGACGACGCCGTCGCGAAGCAGAAGGCCGCGGAGAAGGCCGAGAAGGAAGCCAAGGCGCGCAAGGCGGCCCAGGAAGCGGCCAGCCGCTCCGCGACGCGTGACGCCTCCAGCTTCTCCGTGCAGTCCTCGTACACCGTCGCGCAGATCCAGGCGATGGCTCGCCAGATGGTGCCGAGCGGTCAGTTCGCCTGCTTCAGCAACATCGTGAACCACGAGTCGAGCTGGAACTACAAGGCGGTCAACGCCTCCTCCGGCGCCTACGGTCTCTTCCAGGCCCTGCCCGGCTCCAAGATGTCGTCCGTCGGCTCCGACTGGCAGACGAACCCGGCCACCCAGATCAAGTGGGGCCTCAACTACATGAACAGCCGGTACGGCAGCCCCTGTGAGGCCTGGTCGTTCTGGCAGGCCAACAGCTGGTACTGAGCCCCACGCCGTACGCCGGCCGCTCAACCTTCTGAAGCCCCTCCCCGTCCTAGGGTGAGGGGCTTCGGCCATGTACGGTCGGAACCGACGACTCCAGGGGGGAGTGGTGGGGAGCAACGGGGAAAAGGGACGGATCATGTCGCGAGTGCCAGGGTGGCTCGGCCGGCTGGGCGCCGGACTGACCGAGCTGGGGGAGCGGTTGGACGAGCGCCGCGCCGAGGTGGAGATGGAGTCGCAGGGTCCCCTCGACTCCGAGGGGACGTCGATGCCGTCCGCGTCAGCGTCCGAGTTCGCGTCAGCGTCTGCGGCTGACGGTCATCCCGACAGTCGTCCCGAAGGCCTTTCCGACCGGCGTCCCGAGAGCCGTTCGGGGAGTCATCCCGAGGACGCGCCCACCCCTTCCGCCGCGCACGCCCCCGTCCTGACGGCCGAGCGTCCCGATCCCGCCCTCGCCGTGCCGTGGGGTGTGCGGGTCGCGGCCGAGGCCGGCTGGCGGCTGCTCGTACTCGCGGGCACCGTCTGGGTGCTGATGCGGGTCATCAGCGCCGTACAACTGGTGGTGCTGGCCTTCGTGGCCGCGCTGCTCATCACCGCGCTGCTGCAGCCGACGGTGGCCCGTCTGACGCGTTACGGGGTGCCGCGCGGGCTCGCCACCGCGCTCACCGCGATCCTCGGCTTCGTCATCATGGGGCTGGTCGGCTGGTTCGTGGTCTGGCAGGTCCAGGAGAACATCGACAACCTCTCCGACCAGATCCAGGACGGCATCGACGAGTTGCGCAAGTGGCTCCTCAACAGCCCGTTCCATGTGACGGACAAGCAGATCAACGAGATCGCCAAGAATCTGCGCGCCGCGATCGGTGCGAACACGGATCAGATCACGTCGGCCGGCCTGGAGGGCGTGACGGTCATCGTGGAAGCCCTGACCGGCATCCTCCTCACGATGTTCTCGACCCTCTTCCTTCTCTACGACGGCAAGCGGATCTGGGAGTGGACGCTCAAGCTCGTTCCGGCCGCTGCCCGGCAGGGGGTCGCGGGGGCGGGGCCGAGGGCGTGGCGGACGCTGACGGCGTATGTGCGGGGCACGGTGATAGTCGCTCTGATCGACGCGATCTTCATCGGCCTGGGCATCTACTTCCTCGAAGTCCCCATGGCCGTTCCGCTGGCCGTCTTCATCTTCCTCGGCGCGTTCATTCCGCTGGTGGGTGCGGTGATTTCCGGTGCGCTGGCGGTGGTGGTCGCCCTTGTCACGCAGGGCGTGTTCACGGCGGTGATGACACTGGTCGTGGTCCTCGCCGTGCAGCAGATCGAGGGCCACATCCTGCAGCCGTTCATCCTCGGGCGGGCGGTGCGAGTGCATCCCTTGGCGGTGGTCCTGTCCGTCGCCGCGGGCGGGATGATCGCCGGCATCGGCGGTGCGGTGGTCGCGGTTCCGTTGGTCGCCGTCACCAACACGGTGGTCGTCTACCTGCGCTCCTACGCCCGCGAGGCCGGCCTCCGCCAGGCCCCGGAGCCCCGCGGCGCCACAGCCCTGGACGCGTCCCCGGCCCACCGCCCGTAGCCCGGGTTTCCTCGCCCCCGCCGCCCCTACCCGTCCCATCCGTTCCTGGGGGCTGCGCCCCCAGACCCCCGCTAAAAGATTGCGCAGTTCCCCGCGCCCCTAAAAGGGGCGCGGGGAACTGCGCAATCTTTTGGACCAGCCCCCACCCACCCGCAGCCAAAGAACCGACCCACGGGGTCTGGGGCGGAGCGCTAGTCGGCCAGGATCGCCTCGGCGTCCAGCGTCGTCCCGACCGCCTGGATCACCGACGCGATCTTGAACGCCTCCTGGATGGTCTCCCGGTCGACACCCGCCTTGCGCAGCACCTGCTCGTGGGAGTCAAGACACTGCCCACACCCGTTCACCGCGGAAACGGCCAGCGACCACAGCTCGAAGTCGACCTTCTCCACACCCGGGTTGCCGATGATGTTCATCCGCAGACCAGCCCGCAGCGTCCCGTACTCCGGATCGGACAGCAGATGCCGCGTCCGGTAGAAGACGTTGTTCATCGCCATGATCGCAGCGGCCGACTTGGCGGCCGTGTACGCCTCGGGCGACAACTGAGCCTTCGCCTCCGGCTCCAGCTCGCGCAGCACCCGCGGAGAGCGCGAAGCGATCGCGCAGGCGAGGACCGTCCCCCACAGCTGCTGCGGCGGAAGGTCGGAGTTGCCGATGACCGAGCCCAGGTTGAGGCGCAGGTCCTTCGCGTAGTCCGGTAGGGCGGACTTCAGTTCGTCGAGGGACATGGAGGGTTACTCACCCGCCAGCAGCGCGACCGGGTCGAGGGTGGTCTCGCCCTTGGTCCAGTTGCACGGGCACAGCTCGTCCGTCTGCAGGGCGTCCAGGACCCGCAGGACCTCCTTGGGGTTACGGCCGACGGAGCCGGCGGTCACCATGGAGAACTGGATCTCGTTGTTCTGGTCGACGATGAACACGGCACGCTTGGCGAAGCCGTCCTCGCCCTCGATGCCGAGGTCCCGCATGAGCTCGTGCTTCGAGTCGGCCAGCATCGGGAAGGGCAGGTCACGCAGGTCGTCGTGGTCCTTGCGCCAGGCGTGGTGCACGAACTCGGAGTCGCCGGAGAAGCCGAGCACCTGGGCGTCACGGTCGGCGAACTCGTCGTTCAGCTTGCCGAACGCCGCGATCTCGGTCGGGCACACGAAGGTGAAGTCCTTGGGCCACGCAAAGACGATCTTCCACTTGCCCTCGTAGGTCTTGTGGTTGATCTGCTCGAACTCCTTGCCCTTCTCCAGCGAGACACAGGCAGTCAGATCGAACGGGGGGAACTGGTCACCAACAGTGAGCACACGCTCTCCTTGTAGCGAGGGAACACCCTTTTTGGGGGCGTTTCCCAGGGGTTGGACGCCGCTGATGGTGGCACAGGCTGCATTGATTAGGGAAATAGCTACACTCGGTCGTGTTGATCGGACTCGACTATCAGTAACGATGAGTAAGAGGTACGGCCATGGCCAGCCCCATCGGCAAGGCGAGCTCCAAGGGGAACGGCCGGCGTCAGCCCAGCCTCGCCCAGCTGCGCGCCTTCGCGGCCGTGGCCGAGCATCTGCACTTCCGTGACGCGGCCGCCGCGATCGGCATGAGCCAGCCCGCGCTGTCCGGCGCGGTCTCGACGCTGGAGGAGACCCTCGGCGTGACCCTGCTGGAGCGTACGACCCGCAAGGTGCTGCTCTCACCCGCCGGCGAGCGTCTCGCCGTACGGGCGAAGGCCGTGCTGACGGCGGTCGGCGCGCTCATGGAGGAAGCCGAAGCCGTCCGCGCGCCGTTCACCGGCGCCCTCCGCCTCGGTGTCATCCCCACCGTCGCGCCCTACCTCCTGCCCACCGTCCTCAAGCTCGTCCACGACCGCTACCCGGACCTCGACCTCCAGGTCCACGAGGAGCAGACGGCCACTCTGCTGGAGGGGCTGTCCGTCGGCCGCCTCGATCTGCTCCTCCTCGCCGTACCGCTCGGCATGCCAGGCGTCGTCGAACTCCCGCTGTTCGACGAGGACTTCGTACTGGTCACGCCGCTGGACCACTGGCTCGGGGGCCGGGAGGGGATTCCCCGGGAAGCCCTGCGCGAGCTCAACCTCCTCCTGCTCGACGAGGGGCACTGCCTGCGGGACCAGGCCCTGGACATCTGCCGGGAGGCCGGACGCGCGGACGCGCCCGTCACCACCACCGCCGCCGGTCTCTCCACCCTCGTCCAACTCGTCGCCGGCGGCCTCGGCGTGACCCTCCTCCCGCGTACCGCCGTCAAGGTCGAGACGACCCGCAGCAACCAGCTCCTCACCGGATACTTCGCGGATCCGGCGCCCACGCGGCGCATTGCGCTGGCGATGCGCTCCGGCGCGGCGCGCGGGGCGGAGTACGAGGAGTTGGCCGCGGCGCTGCGCGAGGCCCTGCGTCCGCTGCCCGTACGGGTGTGGGGACCCGAGGCCTGAACCGCCTCAACTGACTTGCACAGTCGGTCATTTGGG
This sequence comes from Streptomyces sp. NBC_00775, assembly GCF_036347135.1. Classification (NCBI taxonomy): domain Bacteria; kingdom Bacillati; phylum Actinomycetota; class Actinomycetes; order Kitasatosporales; family Streptomycetaceae; genus Streptomyces; species Streptomyces sp. NBC_00775. The sequence goes on along the minus strand of NZ_CP108938.1, from coordinate 3,831,415 downwards.
CGACCGATGAAGCCCCTGGAGGGGCGGGAGAATTCAACTTCCGTCAGGTAGTGCGACTCTCGCTGAAATATGCGCCCGGACTGATACACATACCCCCTCAGTGTGACGCATCAGGCGTCTGTACGAGGCTCCAGAGGCTCAAGGGGAGTGATGTCGACCAGTCGGGATTCCCTTGGCCGGGTCGGATACGACCTGCTGTCACGCGCGCTGGACGAGTGCCATCGCGAGAAGGTGACCGGGGGGCTGCGGATTTCCGGGAAGCCCGGGGGAGTCTTCCACTTCCGCGACGGACTGGTTGTCGCCGTCGAGAGCCCCGGTGCCCCCGGGCCCGAGGCACGGATGCTGCGCACCGGCCGGATCGGCGGTGAGCAGTGGGCGGAACTGCTCCGGGAGGGCGAGGGCAAGCGCTGGCCGGAGACCGAACTGGTCGCGCACGGCTACGCGGGGGCCGCCCAGCTCAGGGTCGTCTGCATGATGGCGCTCCAGGACGCCGCCTTCGCCGTCGTCGCGGGTCGGGTGGACGACTGTGAACGGCTCACCGTGTCCCAGCCGTTCGCGCCGGTCGCCGTGGGGGAGGCGCCGGGGCGGCTGCTGCAGGAGGCGGCCCGCAAGCTGGCCGCCGTCGCCGCGCTGCCGTACCCCGTACGCCCCGACCGCGAACGGCCCGCGCCCATACCGGGGTCGGACCTCCGGTGTCTCCGACTCTCCGCCGCGCAACGGGAGTTACTGGCGCACGCCGACGGCCGGCGCACCGCCCGCGACATCGCCTTCGCGACCGGCCGCGCCGTCTACACCGTGACGGTCGGCATGGCCCGCCTGATCGGCGAGGGTCTCCTGGAATCGACGGACGGGACCGGTCCGAGCGCCCCGATCACTGTTCACCTCCCGCCCACGGGAGCCTTGCAGCGCCGGCCACCGGCCGCGCCCCGTCCGGCGGATCGCGGCACGGGACCGGCGGGGGAGCCGCCCGGTGCGGACGGCGCCGAGGGGCGGTCCCTCTCCAAGAGGGAGGCCGAGGAACGCCAGGAGATCGCGGAGCCCAGGGAACCCGCGGAGCCCAAGGAGGTGCCAGAGGAGTCCGTCATCCGGCCCGTAGGACAGACTCCCCGCCTGGCTCCCGAGGTGATCTTGGCGCTGGCCTCCGCGGTGGGCGCGGGGGTCGGCGCCGCCACGGCTGCGGCCGGCGCCGCCAAGGGCGCGGACGCGACTCTCACCCGTCGGTCCGAGGCCGAGGCCCCCGCCACCGCCCGGTCCGAGGCCCCCGCCATCGCCCGGTCCGACGCCCCCGCCACGTCACCACGCCCCACCCCCTCCGAGCTGCCCCGGCGTAAACCCGGGGCGAGCGGGATCACCGAAACTCTCGCCCCGGAAAAAGCCGGGGCGAGTTGGAAAGGGTTCTTCCGTCTGCGTAACCGGATCTGGACCCCGGATTCCGGAACCTGACGTTTCCGGGGAACCGCGAAGTGGATCAGCGCTCTTCTGCGCGAGAACGAACAAGTGCGATCAGGCATCAGGGAGTTCAGCACATGGATCACGAGGCACTGGCGATGGAAATGAGAGGCCTGCGGGAGCAGGTGACCGGAATTACCGACACGGCGGTGGCGGCAGCCGACGGACTGCTCATCGCGGCGGACACCGCGGACACCATCGACCCGGAGGGACTCGCCGCGATCGCCGCCGCGGGCATGGGCATCGCCCGGCGCGCGGCCGAGGCCACGGGCCGGGGCACGTTCCGGCAGACGGTGACATACGGGAGCCAGGGCTGCGCCGCCTTCTACGCGGTCGGCGACACCGCGCTGATGGTGGTTCTGGGCGACGAGGGCATCGACCTCGACCGGCTGCACGAGGAGACCCGGCCCGCGCTGGGACGCATCGGAACGATCCTCACCGCGTCCGAAGGGGCCTGACGGAATGGCGACGAAGCGGATGACACCAGGGTTCTCGGATCAGGTCCTGAGCCTGGTCAAGTCGCTGCGCACTGACGCACCGGACTGTGTGGCCTCGGGCGCCGTCGACATGGCGACCGGAATGCTGCTGGCCTACGAGACCGTGGACAACCACCCGCCCGAGGTCCTGGACCTCCTCGCGGGCGCGACCCTCGACCTGTTCCAGGGGCGTACGGTCGCGATGATCGAGGACGTCTTCAAGGAGCGCCGCGGCGTCACCAGCGATCAGCACTTCTTCCAGGAGATCCTGGTGAACAGCGACAACCTGACCCACCTGTTCGTGCGCATGAACGACCACCAGGACGTCGTCGCGGTGGTCGTCTGTCGCAAGTCGGTGAACGTGGGCATGCTGTTCGCCCAGGTCAGGCGGGTGGTGCGGGAGTACACGGTCTGAGCGGGGCCGGGCGTGACGTGGCGGCTCCCTCCCCGCCCGGGGAAGGAGCCGCCACACGTGTCCGGCCGGCTCCGGCTACTCGGTACGCAGTCCGTCCGGCCGCATCAGGCGGATCAGCGGCGGCAGGCTGAGCAGCGTCACCAGCACCACGACCCCCGCGCCGATGCCCGTCATCGACAGCACGCTCGCCCAGTCCACGCCCACCGGGGTGCTGGTCATCTTCAGCAGGACCGTGCCCAGGGTCAGGCCGACGATCGACGCCAGCAGCAGGCCCAGCGCGATCGGGATCGCGGTCTGCCACAGCACGGACAGGCTCAGCGTGCGGCGCCGGGTGCCGAAGGCGACCAGCGACGAGAGCAGCTTTTTGCGCTCGCGCAGCTGCTCCAGCTGGGAGACCAGGAGGCTCGCGCCGATGAGGATCAGGACGCAGGCCGCGCCGACGGACAGCCCGGTGCGGATGGAGGTGAAGCGCGCGGACTGCGTGGTCGCGGTCCACGTATCGGGGTCCGCGAGCGGGTCGACCTTCGCCGCGCTGTTGCGTACGTACTCACGCACGTCCGGCACCGACTCGTCGAGCTGGAGGAAGACGGTCCCGGTCAGGGTCGACTCGGCCTTCTCGGGCAGCGCGCCGGGGGTGAAGAGGAAGCCTCCGCGCTCGTCGCCCGACGGGTCCTCGCGCGAGTCCGCCGTCCTGATGCTCTTCGGCACCGTCCAGGCGAGCTCCTTGCCCTTGACGGAGGTGCCGTACGACGGGTCGATGTAGAGCTTGGTACCGGGCTCGTCCATGTTCGACGTGTACGAGTCCCACCTGGCGTTCTCCACGGCGAAGATGTCGCCGTCCTTGCAGGAGGGCAGCTTGGCCGCCTCGCGCAGGGCCGCGCAGTCGCCGACGGTCATGGTCGCCTGGCGCTCGGGTTCGTTGCGCCCGTCGCCCATCTCACCCCTGAACAGCGCCGTCGTGCGCGTGACGCCCTTGGTCGCGGACATCTGCTGGACGACCCCGCTCATCGGGATCCCGTCCGGCACCGTGACCGACATCTGCGCACGCGAGAGGTCGTTCTTGTTCGCCTTGGTGTAGTCGCCTTCGACCCCGGCGAACAGCATCTGCAGGGCGATCGCGCCGGCCACCGCCACCGCGATGCCGTTGACCATGCGGGCCGCGGTGCCGCTGCTCAACTGGAGCCTGCGAATGGCCAGTTGCCAGGCCACTCCGCCGGAGTTCAGCCGGTTGACGACCGCCTCCACGACCCAGGGAAGCAGCGCCGTGATGCCGACGAGGAGCAGCATGACGCCGCCGATGACCAGGTACTGGTTGAAGTCCCCGTTGGTGCGCCCCTGCCCGATCATCGGGTAGAGCATCGCGAGGCCGCCCAGCGGCAGCAGCAGCCGCCACCACAGCCGGCGGCGCGAGGGCCGGGCCGTGCGGACCACCCCGAGCGGCTCGATGACGACACCGCGGAGCGCGAAGAGCGTCACCGCGACGGCGGCGGCCGGCACGGCCACGGCGACCAGGGCCGCCAGCGCGGGTGCCGGATTGAGGTCGCTGGGGAACACGCTCATCCTGAACAAGGTGATCATTCCGGCGACTTGACGCCCGACCAGGAAGAACGCGGCGCCGAACACCAGCCCGACCACCGCTCCGGCCAGCGCCTCACCGGCCGCGATCCGCCGGGTCATCCGCCCGTCGGCGCCGACCAGCCGGAGCGCCGCCAGCCTGCGGTCGCGCCGCTCGCCGCCGAAGCGTACGGCCGCGGCGATGAAGACACCGACCGGCATCAGCAGCACCACGAAGACGATCAGCACGAGCAGGAACAGGACGGGGTCCATCGCCTCCCCGGACTGGTCCCTGGACCCGAACGAGTCGATGCGCTCGATCCGGCCGGTCGTCTGCGTGGTCGCCTTCAGATCCTTGATGCCCGCGTAGAAGGCGAGTTCGTGCGGGTCGGTGAGGCCGGTGTCGGCGATCGTCCCGGCGACGCGGTAGGGCAGCCGCTCGCGCAGCAGCTTGCCGTCGGAGGACTTCAGCAGCCGGTCGAGGGCGGGCGAGACGACCATGTCGCCGACCGCGGGCAACTTCTTCACCCCGGGCGGCAGGGGCGCCTGCGCGCCTTCGGGCTCCAACACCCGCCCGCGCACGTCCTGTTCATGGAAGGTGGTGTCCGCGGTGCCGACGAGCAGCGTACGGTCCGACTTCTTATGGACCACCGAGGTGTACGTCATGTCGTTGCGGGAGCGTTCGCGGTCGCCCCGGTTCGCCAAGGCGTTGGGTATCGCCGTGGTGAGCAGCAGCAGCGCCACCCCGAGGCCGACCCCGACGGCCGTGAGCAGGACGCGCACCCAGGCCTCACGGCCACCGGTCACCGCGAACTTGGCACCCATGCCGAGGTCACGGGCCCATTGGCGTGCGCTCATACGATCCGCTCCATGTCGCGCGACTTGCCGTCCCGTACGACGATCTCGCGGTCCGAGTACGCGGCGACCCGTGCCTCGTGCGTGACGAGCACGACGGCGGCGTTGGTCGAACGGGCCGCGTCGGTCAGCAGTTGCATCACCCGCTCGCCGTTGAGCGAGTCGAGCGCGCCGGTCGGCTCGTCCGCGAACAGCACGCGCGGGCTGGTGACCAGCGAACGGGCCACGGCCACGCGCTGCCCCTGGCCGCCGGAGACCTCGCCGGGCCGCTTGCCCTTGAGATCGTCGACCTCCAGCTGCTGCATCCACGACAGGGCGGTGCGCTCGGCCTCCTTGCGCCCCGTCCCGTTCAGCCGCAGCGGCAGCGCGACATTCTCGACACAGGTCAACTCGGGAACGAGCTGCCCGAACTGGAAGACGAACCCGAACTCGGAGCGCCGCAACGCACTGCGCTGAGCGTCGTTCATGGTCGCCATCTCACGGCCGTTGTACGTGATCGAGCCCGAGTCGGGCGTCACGATGCCGGCGAGGCAGTGCAGCAGCGTCGACTTGCCCGAGCCGGAGGGGCCCATCACGGCGACGACCTCGCCAGGGTGGATGGAGAACTCGGCGCCGTCCAGGGCGCTCGTCGGCCCGTACGTCTTGCGCAGTTCGCTGGCGGCGAGCAGGGAACCGGGGGGAGGGGTCATCGACGTCATCGGGCCGTCACCGCCTCGGCGAGCTTGTCGAGGCGTGCGGCGGTGAGCTCCAGCCAGCGCAGGTCGGCCTCCAGGTGGAACAGGGCGTGGTCGCAGATCAGCTGGTCGGCGAGGTCGCCCTTGCGCTTGCGGTCGGTCAGGATGCGCATCATGCGGAGATGCTCCGAGCGTTGCGTGTCGAGGATCTCGCTCGCGTTCCGGTGCGTGAGCAGTGCGAGGACGACCTTCGTGTAGAGGGTCGACTGCAGATACGGTTCGGGCTTCTCCGGCGTCGCGAGCCAGCGCTGTACGTCGGTGATCCCGGCCTCGGTGATCGCGTACCGCTTGCGCTCGGGTCCGCCGCCCGCCTCTATCCCGTCGACCTCGACGAGCCCGTTCTTGAGCAGCCGCGACATCGTCGAGTAGACCTGGCCGTAGTGCAGCGGCCGATCATGACCGAACTTTTCGTCGAAGGCCCGCTTCAGGTCGTAACCGTGACGGGGCCCGGACTCCAGGAGCCCTAGGAGCGTGTGACCGATGGACATGCGGAGCACTCTACACACGGCGTATACATGGCGTGTATACCCGCCGCGAATAGATCGCCCGAGGGGCCACCACTCCGCAGGTCAGCCCCGATTGTCACGGTTCTGTCACCGGTTTCCTCGCCCCCGCCGCCCCTACCCGTCCCATCCGTTCCTGGGGGCTGCGCCCCCAGACCCCCCTAAAAGATTGCGCAGTTCCCCGCGCCCCTGAAGAGAGTCGGCTGCGGGACGGTGGGGGCTGGTCGCGCAGTTCCCCGCGCCCCTTAAAGGCACCCGGGGCGGACCGGCAGTTGTTTAGGGGCGCGGGGAACTGCGCGACCAGCCCCCACCCACCCGCACCCGACCCACAACCCCCGGGGTCGAAGGGGCGGAGCCCCTGGGGGATGGGACGGGTAGGGGCGGCGGGGGCGAGGAAACCCAAGTGCGATCACTTTCCGCATTCCGGCAACCTTCCACCCCTCTCGCTCGTCGGTTTCGTTGGGGCAGCTGCGCAGCGCGTGCTGATTGTCACGTCCGGAAAAGACCGGATCGGCGGCCCTTTGTCATAGCGCGCGGTGTTAGCTTTCTGAGCTGACCTGAGCGACGAACCTGTGTGCCACACGAGAGTGAAGCGGAGCGGATCGACCCATGGGACGAGCGGAAGAGAGACGAGCGCGGCAGGCGCAGGGCCGCCGCGCGGCGCCCAAGCGCTCGTCCGGAGCGGCGTCCGGAGGGGTGTCCGGAGCAGCGACCGGAGCGGCGTCCGGAGCGACAGCCGGGGGCAAGAAGGCCGGCCGCAGCGGTATACGCAGGTTCGTCAACTGGAAGACGATCCTCGGGACGTTCCTCGGCTGCTGCCTGCTCGGCATGGGCGCCTTCATCGTGCTCTACATGGTCGTCGACATACCCAAGGGCAACGCGGCCGCCAGGCAGCAGAGCAACATCTACCAGTACAGCGACGGCGCACTGCTCGCCCGCACCGGCACCGTCAACCGCGAGATCGTGGACCTGAGCAAGGTGCCCAAGGACGTCCAGAAGACCTTCGTCGCCGCCGAGAACAAGTCGTTCTACAAGGACGCGGGCGTCGACCTCAAGGGCACGGCCCGCGGTCTGATCAACACCCTCTCCGGCAAGGGCAAGCAGGGTGGTTCGACGATCACCCAGCAGTACGTCAAGAACTACTACCTCAACCAGGACCAGACCGTCACGCGCAAGCTGAAGGAACTGGTCATCTCGCTGAAGGTGGACCGCCAGACCTCCAAGGACGACATCCTCGCGGGCTACATCAACACCAGCTACTACGGCGAGGGCGCGTACGGCATCCAGGCCGCCGCCCAGGCGTACTACCGCGTGGACGCGAGCGAACTGTCGGTCGAGCAGGGCGCCTACCTCGCCTCGCTGCTCCAGGCCCCGAGCCAGTACGACTGGGCGGTCGCCACGGACACCGGCAAGCGACTGGTCAAGGCCCGCTGGGCCTACACCCTCGACAACATGGTCGAGGAGGGCTGGCTCGACTCCGCCAAGCGCGCGGCCATGGAGTTCCCGGAGCCGAAGGCCCCCAAGGGCGCGCCCGGCATGGAGGGCCAGACCGGCTACCTGGTGAAGGCGGCCGACAGCGCGTTGGCGAAGCAGCTCGTCGCCGATGGCACCGCCACCAGCCTGGACGACGCCCAGAACATGGTCGACGCGGGCGGCTGGACCATCACGCTCAACATCGACAAGAAGAAGCAGGCGCTGCTGGAGAAGACCGTCAAGGCGCAGCTGACCAGCAAGCTGGACCCGAAGAAGCGCAAGGTCGACGGCGACATCCAGGCTGGTGCCGTCTCCGTCGACCCCAAGACGGGCAAGGTCCTGGCGATGTACGGCGGTAAGAGCTACCTCGACCACTACAGGAACAACGCGACCCGCGTCGACTACCAGGTCGCGTCGACCTTCAAGCCCCTGATCTTCGCGGCGGCCCTCGACGAGCAGGCCAAGACGCAGAGCGGCAAGACGATCACGGCGAACACGGTCTACGACGGTACGAACCGCCGTCCCGTCGTGGGCAGTGACATCGCCTTCGCGCCGCCGAACGAGGACGAGCGCAGCTACGGCAACGTCACCGTCCAGACCGCGGTGAACAAGTCCATCAACTCCGTCTTCGCGCAGATGGGCGTCGACGTCGGCATGGACGAGGTCCTCAAGGTCGCGGGCAAGCTCGGCATGGACACCGAGAAGCTCGAGTCGGTGCCCGCGCAGACCCTCGGCTCCATGGGCGCGAGCCCGCTGCAGATGGCCGGCGTGTACGCGACGCTCGACAACCATGGCAAGAAGGTCACCCCTGCCATCCTGGCGAAGGTCGAGCACAAGGACCGTACGGTCAAGATCCCGGACGCGATCGGCGACCAGGTCATCAGCGAAGAGGCCGCCGACACGGTCACCTCGGTGCTGACCGGCGTGGTCGACGACGGTACGGCCCGGCTCTCCGTGCGGGACAACCCTGCCCGCGACGGCCAGCAGGTCGCCGGCAAGACGGGTACGTCCGACAACAACAAGTCGGCCTGGTTCACCGGCTACACGCCGAACCTGGTCACGTCGGTCGGTCTGTTCGGCGAGGGTGCGGTAGGGACCAAAAAGGCGGGCCAGCAGGTGTCGATGAAGGGCGCCACGGGCCTCGTGGCGGAGAGCGGCCGTGTCAACGGTGGTGGCTTCCCGGCCCAGATCTGGGCGGAGTACACCTTCGGCGCGATGGGCAAGGTCACCAAGTTCGACCTGAACACCACGTCGGGCGCGGCGGTGCAGCCCACCACCCTGACGCCCACGCCCACGCGGACGCGGAGCAGCACCCCGACGGCGACGCCGACCACCGAGGAACCGACCACCGAGCCGCCGACGACCTCCAGCCCGCCGACCCCGACGGACGAGCCGACGACGACCGAGCCGACCACCACGAAGCCGACGACCGCGACGGCGACGCCGACCGACGGGATCCCGGACAACCCACTGGATCCGAACAGTCAGTAGGACATGGCCAGTAGGACATGGTCAGTGCACGCCAAGGGCGCCCGGTGATCCACCGGGCGCCCTTGGCGTCTCTGTCTAACCCATCTCATCCATCAGCGCGTACGGCTCGTACGGCTCGTACGGCGCCGCGCTCAGCCCCGGTTCAGCTCGAACCAGACCACCTTGCCCGTGCTCAGCCGCGTCGCGCCCCACCGTCTGGCCAGTTTGTTCACCAGATAGAGCCCGCGTCCGCCCTCGTCCGTGGCGCGCGCCTGCCGCAGCCGCGGCAGTTGCGGTACGTCGTCGCCGACTTCGCAGCGCAGGACGTCCGTGCGCAGCAGCCGCAGTGTGACCGGGCGGGACGCATAGCGGACGGCGTTCGTCACGACCTCGCTGACCAGCAGCTCCACGGAGTCGGTCATGTCCTCCAGGCCCCAGCGGGACAGCGCGCGCCGGGCCAGCCGGCGGGCCCGCCCGGGGGCGGCGTCCTCCGGTTCGAGGAACCAGTACGCGACATCGCTCGGCGCGATCCCGTCGAAGCGCGCGGCGAGCAGCGCGATGTCGTCGTCCCGGTCGCCCGGGCCGAGCATGTCGAGCACCTCGTCGCACAGCGCTTCGAGCGGCGGCGGATGGTCGGGTCCGGTCAGTGCGGCGGTCGCGGCGAGCTTCTCCCGCAGCTGCTCTATCCCGGTCCACACGTCGCGCAGGCGGGACTCGACGAGCCCGTCCGTGTAGAGGAGCAGGGTCGCTCCGGCGGGTGCGTCCAGTTCTACGGCCTCGAAGTCGACGCCGCCCACGCCGATGGGGGCACCCGGCGGCACCCGCAGCACCTCGGCCCGCCCGCCCAGGTGCAGCAGGACCGGCGGGGGATGGCCCGCGTTGGCGATGGTGATGCGGTGCGAGACCGGGTCGTAGACGGCGTACAGGCAGGTTGCCATGCGGTCGGTTCCGAGCCGCTGCGCCTGCTCGTCGAGGTGGTGCAGCACCTCCTGCGGCGGCAGATCGAGCCCGGCGAGGGTCTGCGCTGTCGTCCGCAGCTGGCCCATGATGGCCGCCGACGTCATGGAATGGCCCATCACGTCACCGACGACGAGGGCGACGCGGCTGCCAGGCAGCGGGATCGCGTCGTACCAGTCGCCGCCGACGCGTGCGGTCTCGGCGGCCGGAAGGTAACGGCTGGCGAGCCGTACGCCCGTCGGCCGCGGCAGCGTCTCGGGCAGCATCGTGCGCTGCAACTCGTCGGCGATGTACGCCTCACGCCCGTACAGCACCGCCTTGTCGATGCCGAGCGCGCTGTGCGTGGCGAGCTGGGCGGCGACCAGCAGATCGTCGGCCTCGAAGGCGAGGCGCTCCGGGCGGCGCAGGAACAGCGCCGCGCCGATCACCCGGCGGCGGCCGCGCAGCGGCGCCAGGATCGCGCGCTGCCCGCCCGGCACGGCCAGGTCGTCGCCGAGCAGCTCGGGCAGCGCGGCCCGGGCGGCGGGCGCGTCCGCGAACACCGGCCGTACACCGCGCAGCACCTCGGCGAGGGCGCCACCGGGGCGCACCTCGCACAACTCGGCGGTCATCGACTGCAGTTCGCTGGGCTCGGGCCGCAGCGCGGGCATGAAGCCGCCGTCGGTGTCCCGGTCCTCGGGGATCCGGTCGGTGCGCCGCAGCCGCAGCACGAGGGGCCCGGTGGGCCGCTCGTCGCCGACCGGCAGCGGGTCGCGCAGATAGACGAGGATCGCGTCCGAGAAGGTCGGCACGGTGGCCCGGCACAGGCCCATCACGATCTCGTCGAGGTCGATGCCCCGGGCGATCCGCCGGGTCGCGGCGCCCACGAAGCGCAGCCGGTCGCCGTCGCGCCGCATCGGCATCGGACCGCCCTGCGGCAGCCCCTGCCCGGTGCGCCGCTCCTTGCCGCCGCCCCGCGTCGGCCGGTCCTGATCGGCGGCCGGCTGGGCCGGGATGGCCTCGGACGTGGGGCGCGGGCGGTGCGGATCGGGCTCGGCGGCCGAGGGCTGGGAGTGTTCGGAGGCGGGCGGCGGTGTGGGCGCGCCGGTGCCGGAGGGCGAGGGCGAGCCCGCGCCCGTGTCGGCGGAGCCCTTGGCGCAGGGCACGGCCGTACCCGGTCCGGCCGGGGCGTCGCCGTTGCGCGCCTGAACGGGTAACGCGGTGGTTCCCGGCGTGAGGGACGGCTGCTCCGGGGTACGCAGGAGCGCCCCGCGAGGGTCCGCGGGGGCGGGCGTCAGGCCGGCGCCGGGCTGCCGGCGCTCGTGCGAGGTGGGGTGCTCCGTCACGCGTGTCGAATCCATCCGTCCGGGGCTGCACGCCGTGCGCGCAGTTCGTCCCGCAGCCCCGATACCCGGAATGTGTGCCCCGGGAACGGAATCTGCGCGTCGTCAGGGCCGGGTGGTACGGCTCGCTCCGGCCGGAACGCCGTCGCCGGCGCGGACGCCGTGGCGAGCCCGCGCGGCCTGCCCGGCCGTCTGCAGGCCGTACCGCCGTGGCTCTCGTACCCCTCGCTCACGTCCTGCCGCCCCTCGGTGACGTATGGTCAAGCCCAGCTCATACTGCGGGAGTTGTTGCTGCCGTGTGCCCTCCCGTCACCCGACCGCCATCCCTCAACGACGGTGCTGCGCACCGGCCTTGATTGAATTTGACGCGGAAGACGATCCTACGGTTGTACCACGGGGGCGCATCAAGGGTCTCATGAGGACACATGCGCGGGCGTACGGTCCCAGTCATCCGGCAGAGCGGGAACCGGCCACGACGGATCCGGGCGCCAGTGCTGCCAGCCGTCCGAGAACGGCGCGCCCCAGGCACGGACCGCATCCACCGCCGACCATCCCGCTTCCCTTACCCGTGCGGCCAGTTGAGCATCCATCAGTCCGGCCCGCTGCGCCATGGCGAACTCGTCCTCGTCGAGCCAGCGCCAAGTCCGGTCCGGGTGCACGGAGATGTCCAGGAAGTGATCCTCGGAGTCCACTCCGCCCTCCCAACGGGCCAGCGGCGCCTCAAGGTTCACGTACCAGTTCTTGAAACGCCAGCCCGGCTCCCAGAACAGCCACACCGACCAGGGATCGCCGGGCCGCGCCAACTTCAGTACACCGGTGCCGAACCAGCGGCCGTGCTGCACCGTGCGCGGCTTGGTGTAGCGCGACTCCAGCGGCTCCCCGTGCACGGGCGTGCCGTCGGCGAGGACCGGCTTCACACACTCCGTGCCCGGGGCCAGCCACACCGCGAGCAGCTCGTCGTCGTCCCGTACGACGGTCACGGGGCGGCAGATGTGGACGTGCTCGCCGGCGTTCTCCCGGTACCGCCACAGGATCTGACTCCCGGGGGCCCAGCGCGCCGTCGACCCGTCCGCTTCCACTCGTCTCACCGCTCCACCGTCTGCCATGACCAGATATTAGGTGCCCTGGGCATACGACGCTGCGGCGCGCGTCACGGTTCTCGCCACCCGGCACAGGACGTTACGGGGGCGTCATCAGGCGTTTCACGGGAGACAGAAGGTGTTACGGATGCGTCATCCGCAGGACATCCAGCGCCTCGTCCAGCTGCTCAAGGGTCAGATCGCCCCGCTCCACGTACCCCGACTCCAGGACGACTTGGCGAATGGTCTTCCGCTCCGCCAGCGCCTTCTTGGCGACCTTGGCGGCCTCCTCGTACCCGATGTACTTGTTGAGCGGCGTCACCACGGACGGCGACGACTCGGCGTACTCGCGGGCCCGTTCGCGGTGCGCGACGATCCCGTCGACGGTGCGGTCGGCGAGCAGCCGCGAGACATTGGCGAGCAGCCGGACGGACTCCAGGACGTTCTTCGCGATGACGGGCAGCATGACGTTGAGTTCGAAGTTGCCGGCCGCTCCGGCGGTGGCGACGGTGGCGTCGTTCCCCATCACCTGGGCGGCGACCATGAGCACGGCCTCGGGGATGACCGGATTCACCTTCCCCGGCATGATCGAGGACCCCGGCTGAAGATCCGGGAGGCTGATCTCGGCCAGTCCGGTGCGCGGCCCGGAAGCCATCCACCGCAGGTCGTTCGCGATCTTCGTCAGTCCGACGGCGATGGTCCTGAGCTGCCCGCTGGTCTCGACGATGCCGTCGCGCGCCCCCTGCGCCTCGAAGTGGTCGCGGGCTTCGGTGAGCGGCAGCCCGGTGTCCCGGGCCACTTCCGCGATGACGGCGGCGGAGAACCCGGGCGGGGTGTTGATCCCGGTCCCCACGGCCGTTCCCCCGAGCGGCAGTTCGGCGAGCCGGGGCAGCGAGGCGTTCAGCCGCTCGACCCCGTACCGCACCTGGGCCGCGTACCCCCCGAACTCCTGTCCCAGGGTCACCGGCGTCGCGTCCATGAGATGCGTACGCCCGGACTTCACCACATCGGCGAACTCCTCGGACTTGCGTGCGAGCGAGGCCGCGAGGTGCTCCAGCGCGGGGACGAGATCGCGGGTGACGGCGGCGGTGGCGGCGATGTGGATCGAGGAGGGGAAGACGTCGTTCGACGACTGCGACGCGTTCACATGGTCATTGGGATGTACGTCCCTGCCGAGCCGCTCGGTCGCGAGCGTGGCGATGACCTCGTTGGTGTTCATGTTGGAGGACGTGCCGGACCCCGTCTGGAAGACGTCGACCGGAAAGTGCGTGTCCCAGCGCCCCTCGGCGACCTCACCGGCCGCCTCCTGGATCGCCTCCGCGACGTCCTTGCCGATCACACCCAGCTCGCCGTTCACCTTCGCGGCGGCCGCCTTGATGCGGGCGAGAGCCTCGATGTGGGCGCGCTCCAGGTGCTGTCCGGAGATCGGGAAGTTCTCCACCGCCCGTTGCGTCTGGGCCCGCCACTTCGCGTCCGCGGGCACCCTGACCTCACCCATGGAATCGTGCTCGATGCGGAACGGGACTTCAGCCTGGCCATCTGCCATGGACGACACCTCCACTGGTGACAGCATCGCCGACGGGTCCCGTGTTCCCGCGGCAGACGACGGAAACGGAGTGTCCCGTACGCCGTCCCGCGGGGCCCGGCGGTCAGCGCCGCGGAACGCCGAACAGTCCGGTGCACGCGGGCTTCCCGCCGACCTTGGCGCACGCCTCCGCTCCGCGCGGGTTCGACGCGGCCAGCATCGGGCTGCTGTAGCCGTCCGACTTGTCGCCCGGGTAGGTGGCGGACAGCTCGTCCTGACCCGACCTGATCGAGATCTCCCGCGCGCCACCGGTCCGGGTGCGCACCTCGGACCAGACCGTGGCGCAGGACGGGGAGAAGCGCAGCAGTACGACTTGGGCGGCCTTGACGACGGTGCTCTCCGTACGCGCGTCACGGCCGCAGGTCTCGGAGGTCGGGAACTCCCCCTGGCAGCTGCTGCCGTGGCAGGACGCCGCCGGCCGGGGGGCCGCCGCCTCGTCGGGGTCGATGATGTCCGCCGCGCCGGCGGTGACCGCCACCGTGGCGGCCACCGCCGCGAGGGCGACCACGGCCCGGTTCGGCTGCCGGACACGGCGCAGCCGCCGGGCGCGGACGGGTGCGGGTGCGGGTGCGGGTGCCGGCGGTACGGGTGCGACCGTGCTCGGCGGCCGCTGCCGCGGCGCGGTCGCCGCCCTGGCCTGGGCCCGGACCGCGGCGTCCCACAAGGAGAGCAGCGGGCCGGGGTCGGTGTCCGCGAGCCGGCCGAGCGCCTCGACCGCCTGGCGCGGCGGGAACTGGTCGCCGTTCAGATAGCGGTGCCAGGTCGACTTGCTGAACGGGGTGGCGGTGGCCAGCGCGGCCAGACTCAGTCCCGTCCGCTGCTTGAGGGTGCGCAGCCGCTCCACCAGGAGCTGCCCTGCGTCGTCCGACGAGTCGGGCAGCGGCTGCCTCTTGACCGTCACGTGGCTCTCCATCTTGCTCCCTCGCCGTGCCGGGGTGACCGCCCTGATGTGTTCCCGCGTGCGACGCCTGGCCACACCACGATCGCCGGAATATGAAGGGGAGTTGACCTGCTGTTTCGCCGCGGGGAGGCGGTGTGATCGGCTGATCGACGGGTCGTACGTCAGGTTGCGCGCCCGGTGGTGCCTCCTGACGGGGGGCTGCCCCGCCCCGTCAGGAGGCACCGGGTGTCATGAGCGGCGGAGCGCTCCTCAGCACCAGCGAACGGCGCTGCGGTTCCTCAGATAGCGGGCGGAGACGTAGCCCTTGCGGTGGGCGAGCTTGAACCAGCGCTGGTTGCCCAGGACGCTGGAACCCTGCTTCTTGCAGGAGATGGCCACGACGCGGCCGATGGGCTGCGAGCCGATGACCCGGTAACCGGTACCCGGACCGGACCGGACGTTCAGCCGCAGGTGGTGGGTCGCCACCCGACCCCAGGTGTGCGTCATCACGCGGTGCCGGGCGTGCGTGGTCACGTGGTGCCGGGCGTGGTGGCGCAGGTGGATTGCCGCGTGGTGCCGGACGTGGGTCTTCGGCTTGGTGTGCCGCGCGCCGGGCCGGCCGGGAACGGCGGACTGCGGGGCGGTCGGGTACCAGCTCGGCGTCGAGGTCTGCGAGGGCGTGGTGCCCCAGCCGGGAGCGTGCGGAGCCGGTCCGGCGGAGGCGACGGCCGCCGCCGGGAAGATGGCGACAGCCGCGATCGCGGCCACCAGGCCGTTGCGCAGTGTGCGTCGAATCATGGGACTTCCCTCCGAGTTGACCTTCGGATCACAGGCTGTGATCCAGTCAGCACGGAGCTTTTCCGGCAAAGCGCGCAAAGATGCTGTCCCGCTTGTTCCTGGGACGAAGTGGGACAGCGCGGAGACGTCCCGGGATGCGACGCCATCGCTGGGCCGTCTGTCGGCTGCGGACCGGTGGGGGCCGTTCGCGCAGTTCCCCGCGCCCCCAGGAGCGGGGCTGCGCCCCGCAATCCCCGCCCGCCCCGGTTCTTCGGCTGCGGGTGGGTGGGGGCGGGTCGCGCAGTTCCCCGCGCCCCTAAAGGCGCGGGGCTTCGCCCCGCGATCCCCCGCCCGCCCCAGTTCTTTAGGGGCGCGGGGAACTGCGCAATCTTTTAGCGGGGGTCTGGGGGCGCAGCCCCCAGGAACGGGATGGGACGGGTAGGGGCGGCGGGGGCGAAAACCATCCCCGGTCGCCCCGAAGGGACTACGCCAGCCCGGGCCCACGCACCGGAATCGACGTGAACGTCGGCGCCGGCGCCGGGTCCTGGAAGAAGTCGTTGCCCTTGTCGTCGACGACGATGAACGCCGGGAAGTCCTCGACCTCGATCTTCCAGACGGCCTCCATGCCGAGCTCCTCGTACTCGACGACCTCGACCTTCTTGATGCAGTCCTGGGCGAGCCGCGCGGCGGGCCCGCCGATGGAGCCGAGATAGAAGCCACCGTGCGCGTCACACGCGTGGGTGACCTGCGCCGACCGGTTCCCCTTCGCCAGCATCACCTTGGAGCCCCCCGCCGCCTGGAACTGCTCGACGTAGGAGTCCATACGGCCGGCGGTCGTCGGCCCGAAGGAACCGGACGCGTATCCCTCGGGCGTCTTCGCCGGACCGGCGTAGTACACCGGGTGGTCCTTCAGGTACTGCGGCATCTCCTCGCCCGCGTCCAGCCGCTCCTTGATCTTGGCGTGCGCGATGTCACGGGCCACGACGAGCGGGCCGGAGAGCGAGAGCCGGGTCTTGACCGGGTACTTGGTCAGCTCGGCGAGGATGTCGTCCATCGGCTGGTTGAGGTCGATGCGCACGACGTCCCCCGCCTCGTCGAGATGCTCATCCGTGGTATCCGGGAGGAAGCGCGCGGGGTCGGTCTCCAGCTGCTCCAGGAACACGCCCTCGGCGGTGATCTTCGCGACGGCCTGCCGGTCGGCGGAGCAGGACACGGCGATCGCGACGGGGCAGGAGGCGCCGTGCCGCGGCAGCCGGACGACCCGTACGTCGTGGCAGAAGTACTTGCCGCCGAACTGCGCGCCGATCCCGATCTTCTGGGTGAGCTCGAAGACCTTCTCCTCCAGCTCCTTGTCCCGGAAGCCGTGGCCCAGCTCGGAGCCCTCGGCCGGGATCTCGTCCAGGTAGTGAGCGGAGGCGTACTTCGCGGTCTTCAGGGCGTACTCGGCGGACGTACCGCCGACGACGATCGCCAGGTGGTACGGCGGGCAGGCGGCCGTACCGAGCGAGCGGATCTTCTCCTCCAGGAACTTCATCATGGAGGCCTCGTTCAGAACGGCCTTCGTCTCCTGGTAGAGGAACGACTTGTTCGCCGAGCCGCCGCCCTTGGCCATGAAGAGGAACTTGTAGGCGCCGCCGTCGGTCGCGTACAGCTCGATCTGCGCCGGCAGGTTCGAGCCGGTGTTCTTCTCCTCCCACATGGTGAGGGGAGCCATCTGCGAGTAGCGCAGGTTGAGGTTCAGGTAGGCGTCGTAGATGCCGCGGCTCAGGGCCGCCTCGTCGCCGCCCTCGGTGAGCACGTTCTGCCCGCGCTTGCCCATGACGATGGCGGTGCCGGTGTCCTGGCACATGGGGAGGACGCCCGCGGCCGCGATGTTCGCGTTCTTCAGGAGGTCCAACGCCACGAACTTGTCGTTGCTCGACGCCTCGGGGTCGTCGATGATGCGCCGCAGCTGGGCCAGGTGGGCGGGCCGCAGATAGTGCTGGATGTCATGGATGGCCTCCGCGGCGAGCTTGCGCAGCGCCTCCGGGTCGACCTTGAGGAACGTGCGCCCGTCGGCCTCGAAGGTGGAGACACCCTCGGAGGTCACCAGCCGGTACGGGGTGGTGTCCTCTCCCTGGGGGAGCAGATCGGTGTACGCGAACTCAGGCATCTAGCCCATTCCTCACTCGGCAGACGACGGCGTGCCTCCATTGGCAGCGTCCACCAGCGTAGAACCTGGCACGGACACCGAGCCTGTGAGGTAAGGCTCAGTTCGAACACCGGACGCACGTACGACGGGTTTTCCACAGGTCGCGAGAAGGGGTAGTCGCGATCTATCGCGTTTGGGTACGCTGCTTTCGTGGATTTTCAGAAGCGCCCCGACCCGACCGCGCCCACGTCGGCGAAGCCGACTGCCACCAAGGTGGCGGAGCCGACCGAACTGCGTGCCTCGGACGCCGACCGTGACCGGATCGCCGACATCCTGCGCGAGGCGCTCGCCGAGGGGCGCCTCACCGCCGAGGAGCACGCCGAGCGGGTGGAGGGGGTGCTGGCCACGAAGACGGTGGGCGAACTCGACCAGTTCATACGCGACCTGCCCGCCGCCCACCCGGGCCGCGCGACCTCCGCGTACACCTCCGCGCCCAACCGTCCCACCGCGGGCTCGATCCCGGTGGAGGCCGACGAGAACGTGGTGGCGGTCTTCAGCGCGGCCTCCCGCAAGGGCCGCTGGCGCGCCGGACGCCGTATTCACGCGTACTCGGTCTTCGGCAATATCGAGATAGACCTCAGCGAGGCGATCTTCGAGTACCAGCACGTCGTGATCAAGGCGATCTCGGTCTTCGGCAACGTGGAGATCCGGGTCCCGGAGAACGTCTCGCTGCGCGGCAATGGCGGAGCGGTGCTGGGCAACTTCGAAGTGGCCACGCTGGATTCGGCCGATCCCCACGCACCGGTCGTCTACGTGGACGGACTCGCCGTACTCGGAAATGTCGAGGCGGCGCCCAAGCGCGGCAAGCTGATCGCGGACATTCTCGACCGGATGACGGGCCGCGTGACCGAGCGTGTGGCCGACCGGGTGGACCGGGGTTTGCGCAAACACCTGGATCGTTGACGCTTGTGAATTCGGCGGCGCCGCCAGCGAATTGGTCCAGTTGTACGAGCCTTGCCGCGTACGAGATTGCCCGGGCTTCGGAACTCAGTGCATAGGCTCGCGCACAGCGGGTAGGCCTTGCTGCATCGTCTCTTGGAGGGCGCTGTGGAACTTTCCGCGGTGCCCGGCACGCTCGCGAAGCCGTCGTCAGGAGTAGACCGTGCTGCAACCGCCGCATCAGTCCCTGCAGGTAGCTGCCGTTCCGGCCCCGCGGGCGCCAGTGCGGGACAGGGATCAGGAAGCGCCATGGCACACGGAGGCCGTGTGCCGGCGAGACGAAGCCGGCCTGTTCTTCGCCCCTTCCAAGGAACCCACCGCGGCCCGACTCTCCCGTGAGGAGGCGGCGAAGCGCGTTTGCGCCCGTTGCCCGGTGATGGTCGAGTGCCGCGAACACGCGCTGCTGCAACCCGAGCCGTACGGCGTCTGGGGCGGCCTCACCGCCGCCGAACGCCGAGTGGTCCTCGCCAGGCGCCGCCGCCGCGACCTCGAACTCCAGAAGGCCACCCGGGGGACGATAGCGGCAGCCGGCTAACCACCCAGCACGGAAAGAGGGGCGCCCCCTCCGCACAGGGGGTGCCCCTCTTTTCGTAGCCACTCATCAGGCGCGCGCTGCTCCTGACACGCGCCCCTTCAGCACGCGGCCGTGTCAGACACGCGTCCCTCTAGGCGGGCGTCCCCTTCAGGCGCGCCCCTTTAGGGGCGCGGGGCTGTGACATGTGCGGCTCCGCCGCGTGGGCGCGACCAGCCACAACGGACCCGCAGTCACCCACGGTCCGCAGATACCCAGCGCAACCGACCGGAGCTACTTGGCCCGGTCAAAGTCAATCGCGCTATAGGCCCGCAGCTTGCTCAACCGGTGCTCAGACCTGATCTGCCGCACCGTCCCGGACTTCGACCGCATCACGATGGACTCAGTCGTGGCGGTCTCCGCCCGATACCGCACCCCACGCAACAGCTCACCATCGGTGATCCCCGTGGCGACGAAGAACACGTTCTCGCCGGAGACCAGGTCGTTCGTGGTCAGCACGCGGTCCAGATCGTGACCGGCGTCGATGGCCCGCTGCCGCTCCTCGTCGTCCTTGGGCCACAGCTTGCCCTGGATGGTGCCGCCGAGGCACTTGACCGCACAGGCCGAGATGATGCCCTCGGGCGTGCCGCCGATGCCGAGCAGCAGGTCGATGCCGGTGCCCTCGCGCAGGGCCAGGATCGAGCCGGCGACATCGCCGTCGGAGATCAGCTTGATGCGCGCGCCGGTCTCCCGGATCTCCTTGATGATCCCGTCGTGACGCGGCCGGTCGAGGATGACGACCGTGACGTCCTCGGGCGTGGAGCGCTTGGCCTTGGCGACCCGCCGGATGTTCACGGAGACGGGCGCGTTGATGTCGACGAAGTCGGCGGCCTCGGGGCCGGTGACCAGCTTGTCCATGTAGAAGACCGCGGACGGGTCGAACATGGTGCCGCGGTCGGCCGCGGCGAGCACGGCGATCGCGTTGCTCATGCCCTTGGCGGTGAGCGTGGTCCCGTCGATCGGGTCGACGGCGATGTCGCACTCGGGACCGGTCCCGTCGCCCACGCGCTCCCCGTTGAAGAGCATCGGGGCCTCGTCCTTCTCCCCCTCACCGATGACGACGACGCCGTTCATCGAGACGGTGGAGACGAGGGTTCGCATGGCCCGGACGGCGGCGCCGTCGGCGCCGTTCTTGTCGCCGCGGCCGACCCAGCGGCCCGCCGCCATCGCGGCGGCCTCGGTGACGCGGACCAGCTCCAGGGCCAGATTTCGGTCGGGGGCTTCCGACGGGACTTCGAGTTCGGACGGCAGCTGATGATTCTCGGTCATCGAGACGCACCTTTCTGATACGACGACGGCCGGATGAGGGTGATGGCCTCGACTCTATCGTTAGGCCGACAAAATGAGCAGGGGACCCTACGGATGAGCAGGCCGGGGCACCTGCGACGATAGGTCCGTGGCAGGTACGAAAGGCAAGCAGTCGGTCCGGGACATGATCCTCTCTCTGGCCCTCATCGGGCTCATGGCGGGCATCATCTACATCTTCATCCCGCACGACGACTCGGAGCCTCCTCTCAAGCGCGTCGACTACCGGGTCGAGCTGCTCACGGCGCGCCGCGCGGCGAGTTATCCCGTGGCGGCGCCCGAGGGCCTGCCCGGGACCTGGAAGGCGACGTCGGTGCGGTACGACGGCTCGGAGTTCGACACCTGGCACCTGGGCTTCCATGCCCCGGACGGCCAGTATGTGGCGATCGAGCAGTCCACGCAGAAGCCGGCCGTGTTCATCGACACGGCCAGCCAGGGCGCCGAGGCGACGAAGGTCACCCAGCGCATCGGCGACCGGACGTGGCAGCGGTACACGGGGGGCCGCTACGACGCCCTCGTGCTCAAGAGCAAGGGCTCCACGACGGTGGTGACCGGAACGGCGTCGTTCGGTCAGCTGGCGAAGATGGCCGAGGCCCTGAAGACGTCCTGAGCTTGTAGTGGCGTACGCCTTGGTGCGTACGTACGAGAAGGGCCCCCGGCGTCGTTGCCGGGGGCCCTTCTCGTATGCGTTCGTGCTGGACGTGCTGGACGTGCTGGACGTGCTGGACGTGCTGGACGTGCTGGACGTGCTGGACGTGCTGGTCGCGCGGGATCAGACGGTGGTGACGACCTCGTCGAACGCCAGGCGCGGGGAGCGCGGGAACCAGGCGTCCTCGCCCGGCTTGCCGATGTTGACGACCATCAGCGGGGTGTGGTCGCCGTCCAGGAACTCCTTCTGGACGCCAGCGAAGTCGAGACCGGTCATCGGGCCGGCGGCGAGGCCGGCGGCGCGGACGCCGATGATGAAGTAGGCGGCCTGGAGGGCGGCGTTCAGGGAGGCGGCACCCTCACGGGCCGGACGCTCGGAGAAGAAGAGGTCCTTGGCGGCCGGGAAGTGCGGGAAGAGGGTCGGGAGCTCCTCGTGGAACTCGTTGTCCGCGGAGAGGATCGCGACCAGCGGGGCGGTGGCGGTCTTCGGCTGGTTGCCCTCGGCCATGTGCTTCACCAGGCGCTCGCGGGCCTCGGCGGAGCGGACCAGGGTGATACGCAGCGGCGACTGGTTGAAGGCGGTCGGGCCGTACTTGACCAGGTCGTAGATCGCCTGCACCTGGTCGTCGGTCACCGGCTCGTCGGTGAACGTGTTCGCGGTGCGGGCCTCGCGGAACAGCAGGTCCTGGGCGGTGGGGTCAAGGACGAGAGACATGAAGAACCTTCTCGGGACGAGCGGGGATCCGGGGGGATCGGCTTGAGATCTCGACAGTACGACAGGAAGGTTTAAGCTTCAACCAAAAGTCGCGCAACGTGATCCACTTCACACATGCTTCAACTTTCAAGGATCAGCTGACCGGCCGGCTACTCGGAGCCGGCCGAGCCGCCCCCGGTCTCCTCTTCCTCTTCCGCGAGCGCCGCGTCCAGTCGCTTGCGCGCGCCCTCCAGCCACCGCCGGCAGACCTTCGCCAGCTCCTCGCCCCGCTCCCAGAGCGCGAGGGACTCCTCCAGGCTCGTACCGCCCGCCTCCAGACGGCGTACGACCTCGATGAGCTCGTCCCGCGCCTGCTCGTACCCGAGCGACTCGTCCACCTTGCTGGTCATGCGCCCACCCTATGCATCGACTCGTACCGTGAATTCACCCTCGGCGACCCGCGCCCGCAACTCCTCGCCCGCCGCCACCTCGTCCGGCCCCCGGACCACGTGACCATCGCCCTTCTGCAGCACCGCGTACCCCCGCTGGAGGGTCGCCGCGGGGGAGAGGGCCACCACGCGCGCGCGGGTGTGCGTCAGCTCCGAGTCGGCGCGGTCGAGGAGGTGCCCGAGGGTGCGCCGGCCGCGGCCCAGCAGGGCGGCGACATGGTCCGCCCGCTCGTCGACCATGCGGTGCGGATCCTCTATCGAGGGGCGGGCCAGCGCATGCGCGAGGCCGCGCTCCTCCCGCTCGATGAAGGACTGGACACTGCGCCGCGCCCGGTCCCGCAGGAACCGCACCCGTTCGTACTCCTCGCCGACGTCCGGCACGACCTTCTTGGCGGCGTCGGTCGGCGTGGACGCGCGCAGGTCGGCCACGTGGTCGAGCAGCGGGTTGTCGGGCTCGTGCCCGATGGCCGACACCACGGGCGTACGGCACGCGGCCACGGCTCGTACGAGCTGCTCGTCGGAGAACGGCAGCAGGTCCTCCACGCTGCCGCCGCCCCGCGCCACGATGATCACGTCGACATCGTCCCGCGCGTCCAGGTCCTTCACGGCCTGCACGACCTGCGGCACCGCGTGCACGCCCTGCACGGCGACGTTGCGGACTTCGAAGCGGACGGCCGGCCAGCGGTGGCGCGCGTTCTCCAGCACGTCCCGCTCGGCCGCGGACGCCCGGCCGCACACCAGCCCGATGAGCTGCGGCAGGAAGGGCAGCGGCTTCTTGCGATCGGCGGCGAACAGCCCCTCGCCGGCCAGTGACTTCTTCAACTGCTCAAGACGGGCGAGGAGTTCCCCGACCCCCACCGGCTTGATCTCGGTGGCCCGCAGCGAGAGCTGACCCCGCGGCGCGTACCACTCGGGCTTGGCGTGGACGACCACGCGCGCGCCCTCGGTCACCACGTCGGCCACCGCGTCGAACACCTGCCGGTAGCAGGTCACGCTCACGGAGATGTTGTACGACGGGTCGCGCAGCGTCAGAAAGACGACGCCCGCGCCCGGGCGCCGCGACAACTCGGTGATCTGCCCCTCGACCCACACCGCGCCGAGCCGGTCGATCCATCCCCCGATGAGCCGCGACACCTCGCCGACGGGCAGCGGAGCTTCCGCGGACGTGTTGAGAGCCATGCGCCCGAGCGTAACGGCCGCCACCGACAGTGCCCGCACTCCTGAGGCGCGGGTTACGGGAGCCCGGCCTCGCGTGCCAGTACTCCCATCGCGTGGGCGAGCGCGTCCCGTTCCGTCGCGCTCAGTCCCGCCGTGAGCTCCGCGTCGAGGGCACGCGCGCGTGCCGTGCACTCGGCCAGCAGCGCACGCCCCTCCTTGGTCAGCCCGAGCCGGTGGCGGCGCCGGTCGTCCGGATCGCGTACGCGCTCGATGGCGCCCAGGCCTTCGAGCTGGTCGGCGAGTGTCACCACCAGGCTGGGCACGACGCCCATCGTCCGGGCGGCGTCCTGCTGCGACGCGGGCGCTCCGGAGCTGAGCACGGAGAGCAGCCCTACGTGCTTGGGCTTCACCCCGAGGTCCTCGACGGCTGCCGTGAAACGGGCGCCGACCAGGGTGCCGACGGTGCCGAGCCGGAAGGTGAGGGTGCCGGTCAGTGCCTCGGGGTCGGGTTCCTGGGAGGGAGAGCCCTTGACATCGTTCACGTCGAAAATGCTAACTTCCCCATATCGTTCACAGCTCGAATGATTCGAGGAGTGCATGGAAATGCCGATGAACACGTCCCGCTCGCAGAAGTGGGTCCTCGCCGCCAACGCCGCCCTGGTCGCCACCTCGGCCGTCGCCTCCCTGGTGGGCGTCGTCGATCCGACCTTGGTCCTGCCGGACGGCAGCACGGCGGAGGACGGCCTGCGGCTCTACGCCGAGGGCATCGCCGTACGTCAACTCCCGCTCACCGCCGCGGTGTTCGTCTCCCTGGGCGGCAGGCACCGGCGCCACCTGGTCCCGCTGCTCGCGGTCAGCGCCGCCGCTCAGGCCGGCGACATGGTGATGGGTCTGACCTCACGTGTACCCGGCATGGCCATCGGGGGCGGCGTCAGCGCGGTGGTGCACCTCGCCTCCGCGGTCTGGCTGGGCCGCGGGCAGGCGTCCGCCTCGCTCACGTCTGCGGCACGCCCCGCCCCCGCTGCGCGATGAGCACCGCCAACCCCACCGCCAGCCAGATCGCGCCCACCACCTGGGCCGTGCCCGACGCCTCGACGATCACCGCGACAGTGATCGCGGCGCCGACGACGGGGATCAGCACATGCCGCCACCACACCACCGGCCCGCCCAGCCGCCGTACCGCGAACCAGCCCACCACGCTCGCGTGCAGCAACGTGAACGCGGTCAGCGCACCGATGTCGACGACCGACACCAGCTTGTCGAGGCCGTCGTCCCGCCGCGCGGCCCACACCGCGGCCACCAGCGTGATGACAGCCGCGCACAGCAGCGCGGCCCGCGGCACCCCGGAGTCGGTCCGCGCCAGCGCCCGCGGCAGCCGCCGGTCGCGGGCCATCGCGAAGACGAGACGCCCCGCCGCGGCCTGCCCGGCGAGCGCCGCGAACGCCGCACCGATCGCCTTGCTCACCGCCACCAGGTTGTGCAGCCACGAACCGACCGAGGAGTCCACGGCGTCGTAGAAGGCCGACCCCTGCTTGCCGGGATCGGCGGCGAGCTGCGCGGACGACAGCGGCTCCAGCAGCGCCACCAGATACGTCTGGGCGACGAACAGCACACCCGCCAGCGCCAGACAGAACAGGACCGCCCGGGCCACCTTCTCCGAGCCCCCCGTGACCTCCTCCGCGAACGTGGCGATCGCGTCGAAGCCCAGATACGACAGCACGGCGACCGAGACGCCGCCGATCACCGCCGACATCGCGAACGCGCCCTGCGTGCCGTCGCCGGACAGCGGCGACAGCCAGTCGCGGTGGGCCCCGTCGCGCGCGAGCATGACGGTCGCCGACACGATGAAGACAAGAAGGACCACGATTTCCATGGCGAGCACCAGGGAGCCGACCCGGGCGGCGGCCCGTACACCCCAGAGGTTCAGAAGTGTCGTGATGACGACCGCGAGCGCCGTCCACACCCACCGGGAGACGTCCGGCACCAGGGAGTTCATGGCGATCCCCGAGAAGAGGTACGCCACCGCCGGGATGAGCAGATAGTCCAGCATCGCCATCCACCCGGCGATGAATCCGGCCCCTCGTCCGAGACCCACGCGCGCGTAGGCGAACACCGAACCCGCCCGAGGGACCACGCGAACCATCTGGGCGTAGCTGAAAGCGGTGAAAGCCATGGCGACCGTGGCGACGACGTAGACCAGCGCCACCGCCCCGTGCGACTTGGCGTCGAGGGTCCCGAAGACACCGACCGGCGCCATGGGGGCGATGAACAGCAGCCCGTAGACGACCAGATCCCGGAAGCCGAGGCTGCGCCGCAGTCCGTGTTCCGGGTCGGCTGTGCGGGCCGTGTCCACTGCGGGCTCCGTGCCGGACATCGTGCCTCCCGAGAGTCGCGCCTGGCCCCACCCCTCCCAGCTCCCCGCCCGGCTCCTCACAGTGTCCCCAAGGAGGCGATCTTTGACCCGCCGGGCTCGGCCTTACGATGGGGTGCATGACTGCTTCGCCTGGCCGCCGTGTCCTGCTCGCCGCCCCCCGGGGCTACTGCGCGGGCGTGGACCGTGCCGTGATCGCCGTCGAGAAGGCCCTTGAGCAGTACGGGGCCCCGATCTATGTCCGGCACGAGATCGTTCACAACAAGTACGTCGTGCAGACCCTGGAGAAGAAGGGCGCGATCTTCGTCGAGCGCACGGCGGAGGTCCCCGAGGGGTCCATCGTCATGTTCTCGGCGCACGGAGTCGCCCCGGTCGTCCACGACGAGGCCGCCACGGGCAAGCTCGCCACCATCGACGCGACCTGCCCGCTGGTCACCAAGGTGCACAAGGAAGCGGTCCGGTTCGCGAACGAGGACTTCGACATCCTCCTGATCGGGCACGAGGGCCACGAGGAGGTCATCGGCACCTCCGGCGAGGCGCCCGACCACATCACCCTCGTGGACGGCCCCGGGGACGTCGCCAAGGTCGAGGTCCGCGACCCCTCCAGGGTCGTCTGGCTCTCCCAGACCACGCTGTCGGTCGACGAGACCATGGAGACGGTCGACGCGCTGAAGGAGAAGTTCCCGCAGCTCATCTCCCCGCCGAGCGACGACATCTGCTACGCCACGCAGAACCGTCAGCTGGCCGTGAAGCAGATGGGCGAGGAAGCGGACCTCGTCATCGTGGTCGGCTCGAAGAACTCCTCCAACTCCGTGCGTCTCGTCGAGGTCGCCAAGCTCGCGGGCGCGCGCGACGCGTTCCTCGTGGACTTCGCCGACGAGATCGAGGAGGCGTGGCTGGACGGCGTGACGACGGTCGGCGTCACCTCGGGCGCGTCCGTCCCGGAGATCCTGGTCGAGCAGGTCCTGGAGTGGCTGTCGCAGCGCGGTTTCGAGGACGTCGAGATCGTCAAGGCGGCCGAGGAGTCCATCACCTTCTCGCTGCCGAAGGAACTGCGCCGCGATCTGCGCGCGGAGGCGGCGGCACTGGTCGCGGAGCGCACCGGCGAGAAGTGAGCGCCCGGGGGCCGTGCGGCGCCCGGGCCCGACAAGTGACTGTCAGTCGTACGACGTAACGTAGGGCCATGCAGATCTTCGGTGTGGACATCGGCGGTTCAGGGATCAAGGGCGCTCCCGTGGACCTGGACCGCGGCGACTTGGCAGAGGAGCGCTACAAAGTGCTCACCCCGCAGCCGGCGACCCCCGACGCGGTGGCCGACGGCGTGAAGGAGGTCGTCGGTCACTTCGGCTGGACGGGCCCGGTCGGGATCACCTTCCCCGGAGTGGTCACCGGCGGCGCCACCATCCGTACGGCTGCCAATGTCGACAAGGCCTGGATCGACACCGACGCGCGCGCCCTGCTCGGCGAGCGGCTGGGCGGCCTCCCGGTGACCGTGCTGAACGACGCGGACGCGGCGGGCGTCGCCGAGATGCAGTTCGGTGCCGGACGCGACCGTCAGGGCACGGTCATCCTCCTCACCTTCGGCACGGGCATCGGCAGCGCCCTCTTCCACGACGGCGTCCTCGTCCCGAACACGGAACTGGGTCATCTGGAGCTGTCCGGCCACGAGGCCGAGAAGCGCGCCTCCACCAAGGCCAAGGAAGACCACGAGCTCACCTGGGAGCGCTGGGCGCACCGCGTGCAGAAGTACCTCGCCCACGTCGAGATGCTCTTCTCCCCGGAGCTCTTCATCATCGGCGGCGGTGTCAGCCGCAAGTCCGACCGATTCCTGCACCTCATCGAGGACATCAAGGCGGAGATCGTCCCGGCGCAGCTGCAGAACAACGCGGGGATCGTGGGAGCGGCGATGAGAGCGGCGAAGTCGGCGACGTAGGGCCGCGCTTCGGGAGTGCGGGGCCGTCGCCGTCCGCCGGCTGCCCCGGCTTGCCGACTGCCGTCCCAGCTCGTCGGCTGCCGTCCCGGAGCCGGGCTATCCGGCCGACCGGGACGGACGGCCGGGCGGGAGATCCCGCCGCGAGGCGGCGGCCTGGGCGCGTCGCTGGGCGGCCCGGCGGCTCATCAGCCGTACCTTGCGGACGGTCACGATGAGACCCGCGACCAGCGTCCCCCCGTACAACCACCCCGCCTGCAGGGCGAGCGCGGTGACCAGCCCCATCGCGCGGCCGCCGACCCCGCCCCCACTGTCGTCGGCGACCGGCAGCAGCCCGAAGGCGAAGGCGATCGGTACGACGACGGGTGCGGTCACCAGGTCCCCCCGCCGCACCCACACCGCGGTCAGCGCGCACACCGGCAGGAACAGCACCCCGTACACCGTCGGCGACGCCCCGAACAGCAACTGGTCGAGGCAGCCGAGCGCGAACATCGACGCACTGCAGAACAGCCCGCTCCCCAGCCCGGTGAGCCGGGGATTCGGCATCCTCCGCACCGCCTGGACCAGCGGCGGCGCGGGCCGCCGAGCCGCAGGGGCGCCCCGCCGCACATCGCCGTCCGAGCCCCGCCCGGCTTGTGCAGGAACGGGCATGCCGCGTCGCGGTCGGTACTGAGAGGGACGCGTCCTGTGTTGCTCCACTGGACCAACTTAGGTCGGTTTATGTGTCGAATAGCCCTTCAGACACGCCGAGACACGCCGATAAGCAGACCTTGGCCAAGCGTTCGATACGTCGCCGGTGCGGGCCCGGGCACGCCGTAGACTGGTGGATCGGCCCGCGCATCAGCCATGCCGGTCACCGGTCATGGCAGCCATGAAGGACCCGGGCCGCGCAGCCCCAGTCCTCACATCCTCAACATCCTCACGTACGGGAAGTCGCAACGTGTCGCTCACGATCGGAATCGTCGGTCTGCCCAATGTCGGCAAGTCGACCATGTTCAACGCCCTGACCAAGAACGACGTGCTCGCGGCCAACTACCCGTTCGCCACGATCGAGCCGAACGTGGGCGTGGTCGGCGTCCCCGACGCGCGGCTGACGAAGCTGGCCGAGATCTTCGGCTCGCAGAAGATCCTCCCCGCCACCGTCGACTTCGTCGACATCGCGGGCATCGTGAAGGGCGCGTCCGAGGGCGAGGGCCTGGGCAACAAGTTCCTCGCGAACATCCGCGAGTCCGACGCCATCTGCCAGGTCATCCGCGCCTTCAAGGACGAGAACGTCGTGCACGTCGACGGCAAGGTCTCGCCCAAGGACGACATCGAGACGATCAACACCGAGCTGATCCTCGCGGACCTCCAGACGATCGAGAAGGTCCTGCCGCGCCTCCAGCGGGAGTCGCGCATCAAGAAGGACATCGGCCCGAAGGTCGCGGCGGTCGAGGCGGCGCAGGCGATCCTGGAGAGGGGCGACACGCTCTTCTCCGCGGGCATCGTCCAGGGCTCCGGCAACGAGGAACTGCTGCACGACCTGCACCTGCTCACCACCAAGCCGTTCCTGTACGTCTTCAACGTGGACGAGGACGAGCTGGTCGACGACGCCTTCAAGGCCGAGCAGAGCGCCCTGGTCGCCCCCGCGGAGGCGATCTTCCTCAACGCCAAGCTGGAGGCGGACCTCGCCGAGCTCGACGAGGAGGAGGCCATGGAGCTCCTGGAGTCGGTCGGCGTCGAGGAGCCCGGCATGACGACCCTGGCCCGCGTCGGCTTCAACACCCTCGGCCTCCAGACGTACCTGACGGCCGGCCCCAAGGAATCCCGCGCCTGGACCATCAAGAAGGGCGCGACCGCCCCCGAGGCCGCCGGTGTCATCCACACCGACTTCCAGAAGGGCTTCATCAAGGCCGAGGTCATCTCCTTCGCGGACCTCGTCGAGACGGGCTCGGTCGCCGAGGCCCGCGCCAAGGGCAAGGCCCGCATGGAGGGCAAGGACTACGTCATGCAGGACGGGGACGTGGTGGAGTTCCGCTTCAACGTGTGACCGGTTCGTTGCTTTGAGCCAGGTCGTTCGTCGGGTTCGCAGGTGGCAAGGGGTCGACTCTTTCGGGAGTCGGCCCCTTGCTGCTTCCCGCGCTGGGATGGTGCCGGGTTTTCTGATCGCGCAAGATGCTCGCTCGGGTCAACAAGCTCATCGAAGACGTCAAACGTGACCCCTTCGCAGGGATCGGCAAGCCCGAGCCGCTCGCCATGATGTGGCCGCGGATCTGCCCGTCGCTCTGGACGGGTTCGCCGGGATCCGTCGGCGGCCGGGTGGTGAACGGGGTGAAGGACCTCGTGCAGACCCCTAGGCATACCGACTAGTCGGTACTAGCCTCTGGCCACGCTCTCGGAGCCGGGCGCACCTTGTCCCCCGTCGAACCGACGCAAACACCCGGTTTCCGCGTATCCCCAGGAGGAGCCGTATGCCCGCCACTCCGACGGCGTTCGACGCCGACAGACCCGCGCCCGATGCGCCCGCCGTGGACGCCCGCACCCCGCTGACCTGGCTGTACCGCCGAGATCTGGCGGACTACCCGCCCACCGGTCGCCGTATGACGTATCTCGCGATCGTGGTCATCACCACCGTCGTCCTCTACTACATGCTGTACATCCAGTACGCGGTGGCGACGTCGATCATCACGCACTTCGACATGACGTACCGCTACTTCGTCTGGGTCTCGGTGATCGGCAACGCGATCGGGGCCTTCGCCTCGCTCGTGGCCGGTCTGGCGGATCGCTGGGGCCGGGCGAATCTGGTGGTCTACGGGTTGCTGATCGCCGCGCTGCTGGTCTTCTTCGGGCTGCCGAACGCGGCGAACAAGACCACCTATCTGGTGCTCTTCGCGCTCGTCAGCTTTATCGAGGGCATCGTGCTGGTCGCCACCCCCGCGCTGATCAGGGACTTCTCCCCGCAGCTCGGTCGTGCCACCGCGATGGGGTACTGGACGATGGGCCCGGTCATCGGCTCTCTGGTGGTCACCACCGTCACCAGCAACACCCTCGACAGCGCCACCTGGCAGGACGAGCTGCGCTATTCGGCGATCGCCGGGTTCGTCGTCTTCGTCGTCGCGATCTTCGCGCTGCGCGAGCTGTCCCCGGCGTTGCGCGACCAGACCATGGTGTCGCTGCGGGACCGGGCGCTGGTCGAGGCGCGCGCCAAGGGGCTGGACACCGAGGCGGTGCGCCGCGGCGAGTGGCGGCAGATGATGCGCCTGGACGTGCTGGGCTCGGCCTTCGCCATCGCCGTGTTCCTGCTGCTGTACTACGCGGCGGTCGGCAACTTCGTCGTCTACTTCGCGACCACCTTCGGCTACAGCGAGCAGCGCACCAACGCGTTGGCCAACTGGTACTGGGGGGCGAACGCCATCGCCCTGGTCCTGGTCGGCCTGCTCTCGGACCGGCTGAAGGTGCGCAAACCCTTCATGATCGTCGGCGCGGCCGGCTCCGTCGTGGTGACCGCGATCTTCGCTACCCGCGCCACTCACCTGACGACCGACTACTACACCTTCGCCTGGCTGTTCGTCGGCATCGGCGTCTTCAGCGGCATCGCCTACGCACCCTGGATGGCGAGCTTCACCGAGACCGTGGAGAAGCACAACCCGGCGGCGACCGCGGCGGGCCTGGCGGTGTGGGGCTGGACGGTGCGCATCGTGGTCGCCGTCTCCGCGGCCTTCATCCCGGTGCTGGTCACCTCAGTGACCCCGCTCGTGGAGCACGGCGCCGAGGTCAAGGCCGCCTCGGTGCAGGCGGCGCCGGCGCTGGCCATCGTCAACGCGCACCCTCAGCTCTTCGCCGAGCTGAACAAGTACACCCCGACCACGGTGCCGCCCGCGCTGGGCGCCCGCGCCGTCAAGGAGGTCGGCGCGGAGAACCTGGGCGTCGTGCAGAAGGCGGCGCCGCAGCTGAAGCTGCTGCAGGAGTACGGCGCCAAGGTCCAGAAGGCGTCGAAGGACGGACCCGGCGAGTGGCGCAACTGGTGGTGGATCTGCGTCGGCGGCCAGGTGCTCTTCCTGCCCTTCGTCTTCGTGATGGCGGGTCGCTGGAGCCCGAAGAGGGCGCGTGAGGACGCCGAGGCGCACCAGATCGCGGTCGACCGCGAACTGGCCGCCCTCGCCGCCGCCAAGGAGTGACCGGACGCGGAGCCGGCCGACCCGTCCACGGCCGGACGGGCCGGCCGGCTCCGCGGTCGTGTGTGTCGATCAGCGCGAGTCGGCCGAGAACCCGCCGGAAGCGACCACCGGCGGGGCACTCGCCTCCGCCAGCCAGCCAGCCAGCCAGCCGGGTCGGCCGGATCAGGCGGTGGCGCAGGTGGCACCGCTGAGGGTGAAGGTGGTCGGGGCGGTGTTGGTGGAGCCCTTGCCGGCGATGAAGCCCACGGTGACCGAGCCGCCGGCGGGAATGGTGGAGGTGTAGGAGGCGGGGGTGACGCTGACGGTGCCGCCGCTCTGTGTGGGCGTACCTCCCCACATGTTCGTGACGGTCTGGCCGTCGGCGAAGGTGAAGGCGAGCTTCCAGCCGCTGATGGCGGTGGTGCCGGTGTTGCCGATGCTGATCTCGCCCTGGAAGCCGCCCGGCCACTCGCCCACGATGCGGTAGCCGACGGAGCAGCTCCCGCTGGGAGTGCTGCCGGTGGTGACGTTCACCGTGGCCGAGCGGGCCGAGCGGTTTCCGGCGGCGTCGTGGGCGTAGACGGCGAACGTGTACGTGGTGTCGGCGGTGAGGCCGGGCACGGTGACGGTGTTGGTGGTGGAGGTGGCGATCTTGGTCTCGGAGCTGCCGCTGACGCGGACGATGTCGTAGCCGGTGACGCCGACGTCGTCGGTGGCGGCGGTCCAGGTGAGGGTGGCGGAGGTGGCCGTCACGGAGGAGGCGGTCGGGGTGCCGGGGGTGGTCGGGGCCTGGGTGTCGCCCGAGCTGCCGCCGGAGTAGACGGTGGCTTCCTTGGCGGTCTGGGCGATGCCGTTGGCGCCGTTGAAGACACGCTGGCCCCAGGAACTGAGCTGCGTGGGATCGAAGTTGATCGCCAGGTCGAGGATCGGGTCGGTGTTGCCGCTCCAGGACCAGGCCAGATAGCCGAGCTTGAGCTGCTGGGCCGCGGCCATCATGGTGTCCTCGTCCGGGTCGCCGTACTGGTCGGCAGGGCCTCCGAACTCGCCGATGAGGATGGGCAGTTTGGCGTTGACGAAGGCGTTCAGGTAGTCGGTGATCTCCTGGGCCGTGTCGAAGACGCTGTACATGTGGATCGAGAAGATCAGGTTGCCGGTGGGGTCGGCGTCGTACACGGACTGGGCGTTGGCGCGCATGACGCCCTGCCAGTCCTGGCCCCAGTTGGGCGCGTCCACCATGATCGTGTGCGCGAGCCCGGCGTCGCGCAGCTTCTTGACCGCGGCGATGGTGGGGGCGGTCCAGCCTTCAGGATTCGTGTTGCCCCAGGGCTCGTTGCCGATGTTGATCATGATGTAGTTCTCTTGCCCGGCCAGCACGTCCTTCAGGCCGATCCAGTAGTCGGCCGCCTCGTCGAGCGTGCCGGCCGCGGTGTCCTCGCCGTAGCCGGTGGTGTCGTGCACCTCCAGCACGCAGATGAGCCGGTTGGCCTTGCACTGTGCGATGACGTTGGCCACGTCCGCCGCGCTGTTCGCGCTCCAGCGGTGGCCGTCGGCGAGGACGACGCGGACCGTGTTGGCGCCCAGCGCCTTGATGTCGGCCAGCGACTGCGTCGTCCTGCCCTGGTACCAGGTGTGGGCGTGATTGACGCCACGCATGATGAATTCGTTGCCGTTGCCTTCGAGCAGGCGGCCGTCGCTGATGTGGAGGCCGGCGGCGAGGGCGCCGGGTGACGGGGACTGCTGCGGTGACTGTGACTGCGCCTGGGCCTGGGCCGGGG
The DNA here is from genome assembly GCF_036347135.1 of Streptomyces sp. NBC_00775. Taxonomy (NCBI): domain Bacteria; kingdom Bacillati; phylum Actinomycetota; class Actinomycetes; order Kitasatosporales; family Streptomycetaceae; genus Streptomyces; species Streptomyces sp. NBC_00775. Next base: position 3,797,719 of record NZ_CP108938.1, on the reverse strand, counting down.
TTGGGCCGACGGTGCCGAGGACGATGAGTCCCAGGAGGGTGATCAGCCCGGTCAGCAGAGCGGTGACGGGGCTCGTTCGTGTCGTGCTTCTTGCTGTTCTCACTGCGCCTCCAAAGAGTGAGCGCCATGAGCGCCAAGAGACCTGAGCGTCAGAAGAAACGTGGGAGCGCTCCCATGAACCCACCTTGCCAGGGGCACGTCAAGGGATCGCGCGCGCTCCGGGGGCGTCGAAGCGTGCGGCGTATTCGGCGTGACGGCGACGAAGATGGTGTCGCCGACCGGCCGAGCTCCCAGTCCAGGCCGGTGCCGGAGATCCCGTATGTGTGACCGGCGTCCACCCGCCGGAACTGGGAGCAGTCGTCAGCGTTCCGCTGCGACATCTAGTCCCAGTTCGTGTGCAGGTGCCACCACTCCGTCAGAAGGGCGAGGCGCTTGCGGACCTCCTGCGGGGTGTCGGCGGTGACGAGGGCGTCGGCCGCCGACTGGGTCGCGTACTCCAGGCCCGTGCACTCGGCGCCGGGTTCCAGGCGCACGGTGAGGTCCACGCCGGGCACCGGGCACGGTTCGGCGGGCGGGGCGAACCTGCCGTGGCCGGGCGGGAAGAGAACCCAGCCGGTGGAGACTTCGGGCCCGGCGGGCTGGTCGGTGAGGGTGAGCGCGCTGCCGCACTGGGCGCGCAGCCCCTCCTTGGCCAGGTGGACGCCGAAGGACCGCTCGTAGGCCTCGGCGATCAGAGCGCCGCCCGCCCGGCTGGCGATCTCGCACACGACGGGGCTGCCGTCGGCACCGAGCCATGCCTCCAGGTGGAAGGCGAGCGGCTGCTCGGCGGGCGGCAACGCGGCGACGACCTCGTGGGCCAGCCCGCGCAGCAGGGGCGTACGGTCGTCGTCCGCGCCGAGCAGCACGCTGCTGAGCTGGGTCTGGCCCTGCAGATGCTCGGCGACTCCGCTGTTGTACTGGGACGGCCAGCAGTGCAGTACCCGGCCGCCCCGCATGATGCCGTCCACGTGGAAGAAGTCGCCGTGGACGAAGCCCTCGGCCATCCACTGGCCCGGCAGGAAGGGCACCTCGGAGGTGCTCTGCCGGGCCAGGAACGCGTCCAGGTCCGCCGGGCCGCGCAGGATGCTCACGCCCTCCGCGCCGGCCCCGGTCCGCGGTTTCACGACCACGGGACCGTCCTCGGTGTCGAGGAAGTCGAGCAGGTCCAGCGGGCCGTCGACCGCGGCGAAGGACGGCACGCGCAGTCCGGCGTTCCGCAGCAGCCGCTTCATGACCACCTTGTCCCGGTAGGCGGTGGCGCCGGCGGTGTCCTGTCCCGGGACGCCCAGGCGATCACGCAGCCGGGCCGCCCGCAGCACGTCGTCCTCGCTGGTGCTCGCCACCAGCCCGACACCGTACGTCCGGGCCGCCTCCTCGGCGACGAGCTCGGTGGACCACGCGTAGTAGTCGTCCACCAGCCGGTGCTCGGGGAAGTGCTCGGCGAGCACATCCTCCGAACCGGCCACCGCCTTGTGCGTGGTGACCAGGACGACGGTGTCGGCGGTGCTGTCCAGCCAGTCCTGAAGGGGGCGCTTGGCCAACGGCTGGCGGGAGTACAGAAGGACCTTGGGCATGTCGGGGGCATCCTTGGACGGGAGTTCCGGCCCGTGGGGCCGGCGGAGCGGTCGGGGTTTTCTCAGGGAACGAGGGACGCGCGGGGCGCGGCCACGGGGCGTACGGCACCGCGCAGGTGCACCAGGGCGTCGCCCGGCGCCCCGGCCAGGGCGTGCTCGACGGCGGCGACCACCATGTGGTGGTCGCCGAGCCGGAGCCGTTCGCGGCGGGAGCAGACCAGCCAGGCCAGACAGTCGTCGAGCAGCGGAACGCCCTGCGGACCGGTGTGCCAGCGGGTGGGCGCCGCGAACCGGTCGGTGCCGGAGGCGGCGAACCGCTCGGCGACGTCCGCCTGTTCGGCGCTCAGCACCTGGATCCCGAACCACTCGCAGTCCCGGATCCTGGCCCAGGTGGACGAGGTCTCGGCCAGGCAGAAGGAGACGAGGGCCGGCTCGGCGCTGACCGAGGTGAAGGACGTGATGGTCACTCCGGCCGGCCCCGCGGTGCCGGCTGCGGTCAGCACCGCCACCCCGGAGGCGTGCGCGCGCAGCGCCGAGCGCAGGGCCGCTCCCTCGACGGTCACGCCCGCACCTCAGCCGCACGGCGGGCGGAGGCGAAGGCGGGCCGGGGCAGGCCCAGGTTGGCGCGCAGGCTGGTGCCCTCGTACTCGGTACGGAACAGCCCGCGCCGCTGGAGCTCCGGCACCAGCAGATCGACGATGGCGTCGAGGCCGTCCGGCAGATAGTCGGGCATGATGTTGAAGCCGTCGGCGGCCTCGTTGACGAACCAGTCCTCCAGCTCGTCCGCGATGGACTCGGGAGTGCCGAGCAGGAACCGGTGGCCGCGCCCGGCCGCCACCGACAGATACAGCTCGCGGATGGTCAGCCCCTCCCGCCTGGCCTGCTCGTAGATCAGCTGCTGCTTGCTGGTGGAGCCCTCCGTGGGCGGCAGGTCGGGCAGCGGGCCGTCCAGCGGGTATCCGGAGATGTCGACGTCGCCCAGCTGACCGGTCAGCAGCCCGAGCCCGACCACCGGGTCGACCAGGTCCTGGAGGACCGCGTACTTGTCCTCGGCCTCCGCCCGGGTACGGCCGACCACGATGAACGCGCCGGGCAGGATCTTCACGTCGTCCGGGTTCCGGCCGTGCTCGGCGACCTGCTTCTTCATGCCCCGGTAGAACGTCTGCGCCTGGTCCAGCGTCTGCTGCGCCGTGAACACCACCTCGGCCCAGCGGCCGGCGAAGTCCTGGCCGTCGGCGGAGGAACCGGCCTGCACGATCACCGGGTAACCCTGCGGCGGGCGCGCGACGTTGAGCGGGCCGCGCACCGAGAAGTGCTCGCCCTTGTGGTGCAGGATGTGCAGCTTGGCCGGGTCGAAGAAACGGCCCGACTCCTTGTCGTACGAGAACGCGTCGTCCTCCCAGCTGTCCCACAGCCCGGTGACCACGTCCATGAACTCACGGGCCCGCCGGTAGCGGGCGGCGTGGTCCGGCTGCTTGTCCAGGTTGAAGTTCTGGGCCTCGGCGTCGGTGACCGAGGTGACCACGTTCCAGCCCGAGCGGCCGGAGCTCAGGAAGTCCAGCGAGGCGAACTTCCGCGCGATGTTGAAGGGTTCGTTGTACGTCGTGGAGGCGGTGGCCGTGAGCCCTATGTGCGTGGTGTGCACGGCGAGGGCGGACAGCAGGGTCAGCGGCTCGAAGTGGACCATGCGGCCCTGCCGGCTCAGCTCCTCGGCGTCCCGGTAGGTGGTGCGTACCCCGGCGCCGTCCGAGAGGAAGACCATGTCGAACTTGCCCCGCTCGGCGGTCTGCACCAACGAGCGGTAGTAGTCGAAGTCCAGGCCTCCGTCGGGGCGTGCGTTGGGATGCCGCCAGGCGGCGACATGGTGGCCGGGCGCGGGGAGGAAGGCGCCGAGTTTCATGAGACGGCGGTGCGCGCTCACGGTGGTGGTCTCCGATCGGACGTAGGGCGGTGGGACGCGGTGGGACGGTGAGTGGCCGGGCGGGATCCGTGGCGGATCGTCAGCCGAGGATCCGCACGGGCTCGCCGGCGAGGTAGGCCTGGATGTCCTCGACGGCCTGGCCGTAGTAGCGCTCGTAGTTGGCCCGGGACACATAGCCGAGGTGCGGGGTGGCGAGCAGGCGCGGGGCGGTGCGCATCGGGTGGCCGGCGGGCAGGGGTTCTACGTCGAAGACGTCGACGCCCGCTCCCGCGATCCGGCCCTCGTGCAGCGCGGCGAGCAGCGCGTCCTGGTCGACGATCGCGGCCCGTGAGGTGTTGACGAGGTAGGCGGTCGGCTTGAAGAGGTCCAGTTCGGCGGCGCCGATCAGGCCGCGGGTCCGCTCGCCGAGCTTCAGGTGCACGGAGACGAAGTCGCTGCTCGCGAGCAACTCCTCCTTGGAAGCGGCCAGATGGACCCCGACCTCGTCCGCGCGCTCCTTGGTGAGGTTCTGGCTCCAGGCGGTGACCTCCATGCCGAAGGCGAGCCCGACCTGGGCCACCAGGCCGCCGATCCGGCCCAGGCCGAGCAGGCCGAGCCGGCGGCCGTGCAGATCGGCGCCGACGGTGGACTGCCAGGGGCCGCCGTCGCGCAGGGCCCCGCTCTCCTGGACGAGGCCGCGGGCGAGACCGAGGAGCAGGGCCCAGGTCAGCTCGACCGGCGGGGTCGAGAAGCTCTGGGTGCCGCACACGGTGACGCCGTTCGCCCGCGCCGCCGCGTAGTCGATCACGGAGTTGCGCATGCCCGCGGCGATCAGCAGCTTCAGCCGGGGCAGGCGGTTCAGCAGTGAGGCCGGGAAGGGCACCCGCTCCCGCAGCGTGACCACGAAGTCGAAGTCGGCGATGGCCTCGGCGAGTTCCTCCTCGGTCGCGAAGTGCTCCGTGAAGGTGACGACCTCGACCCGGTCGCTCACCGGTGACCAGTCGGCGAAGGCGGTGGCGACGTTCTGGAAGTCGTCGAGTACGGCGCAGCGGAATTGCATGTCGGTTCTCCTTACGGAATGTCGTCGGCGTGGACGGCCTGGGCGCCCAGCCCGGGGGCGTCCGGCAACACGATCCTGCCCCGGTCGATCACCACACCGGAGAACGGGTCGTCGCGCAGGTCGAGATGGCCGTCGAGGTCCAGATGGTCGGCGAGCGGCGCCAGTTGGGCCATCGCGCTCACCCCGAGGGCGCTCTCGGTCTTGCAGCCCAGCATCACGCCCAGGCCGGCCTGCCGGGCCAGCGTGATCATGTCGAGCGCGGCGCGCAGTCCGCCGCACTTGGTGAGCTTGATGTTCACGGCCGATGCCCGGCCGCGCAGCGGCAGTACGTCCTCGGGCAGCACGCAGTCCTCGTCGGCGACCACCGGTATCGGCGAGCCGCGGTGCACCTGGCCCAGGCCGGCCGGATTCCCCCGGGCGACGGGCTGTTCGAGCAGCTCGACCCCGTGCCGGGCCAGCTCGTGGGCCACCTCCACGGCCCGCTCGGGGCTCCAGGAGCCGTTGCCGTCGACCCAGATACGACCGTCGTAGACCGAGCGGAGCACTCCGGCGCGGCTGCCGTCGTCGTCCGGTGTCAGCTTGAGCTTCAGGATCGGCCAGTCGCCGAACTGCCTTCCCTTGCGCTGGAGTTCGTCATCGCTTCCGGCGCCGATGGACAGTGCGCTCGGGGCGAGCGGCAGTCCGGCGAGCCCCAGCATCCGGTGCAGGGGCTGGCCGGCGGCCTTGCCGAGCAGGTCGTGCAGCGCGAGATCGACCGCCGCGGCGACGGCCGGCCGCACCCCGGCGGTGCGCAGCGCGTCGAGGACCCGGCGCAGGTCGTACGGTGTCGCGTCGGCGAGCAGCGGTGCGCAGGCGTCCAGTTCGGCGGGATCGGCGGCGAGCGCCGCCCCGTATCCGGTCAGCCCCGACCAGTCCAGGCGCAGCACGCTCTGGCGTACGTGCGTGGTCACGCCGGTGTTGCTGGCGAAGGGCTCGCTCAGGGTGATCTCGATCCGGCGGTGTCCGGCCCGCATCGGCGTCCCGGCTCCGGTCCGCGGCTTCGTGTCCGTCATGCCAGTGTCTCCTCGAAGGCCGCGACCAGTGCGGAGGCCTGACGCAGGGTCAGGTCGCGGAAGCCGTCCGGCTCGACCGGAACGGCCGCCTCGCGGCTCGCCCCGTCGTGCGGCACTCCGCTGCCGTCCCGGAACCGGTCGAGCAGATACGCGGACAGGCCGTCCCGGTGCTCGGCCAGCCAGCCCAGCGCCGTCTCGTAGGCCTGGTCGCCGGGTGCGGACAGGGTGGTTTTGAACAGGCCCGCCAGCACCTCCGCGTCCCCGGCCGAGGTGCCGGGCGGGCAGAGCATGAAGACGGGGGCGGGCAGCAGGACGAAGCACAGCGGGTGCGCCTCGGCGAAGTCCCGCACCAGCGGGCCCGTGATGCCGCGCATCGCACGGGCGGTGGACTTGCGGCCGAAGTAGCCGCCGCGGCGCGGCGGACAGCCGGCCATCGCCCGGGCCCCCCAGTGCAGATGGACCCGGAAACCGCCGTCCGTGAGACCGGGCGCCCGCGAGGGAGCCGTAACCGGCTCCGGTACGTCCGCACTCGGCCGTACATCGGGATAGTCCACGCCGAACAGCGCCGACAGCACGGTCGTCACCAGGTGCGACATCACTGGAAGCACCGGCGGGAGGGCGCTCAACGAGTCGAAGAACCAACGGGGTTCGGTCAGCGCCCGCAGGGGCAGGAGGGCAGCCTCGGCGAGTTCGCGAGCGGAGCCGAACCGGTGGCCGTCGAGCAGGTAGCCCGTGCCGTCGGGGCGCAGCTCGCAGCGCCCCACCCGGCCGTCCAGCCGGGCCGCGTGGCTGATCAGCTCGGCGAACGCCCGGCGCGGGTTCTCCTTGCGGCCCGCCTCCGCGAGCAGGACGCAGAGCATGTCGGCCACCAGCGGAGCGTGTGCCAGCAGCCGGGTCGCCTCCAGCTCGAAGCGGTATCCGGTGAGCGCGCGCATCCGCCGCCAGTGCACCTCGACCAGCGGAGTCAGCTCGCCGTCCACGTCGGCCCGCACCAGGGGGCAGAACAGCGGGCGGGAGCGGTCCCGGCGGACGAAGGCCCGCCCGTCCCAGGTGTGCAGCGGCAGCGGCCGGCGCCGGCCCCCTTCGACCAGCGAACCGGGCAGATAGACGTCGTCGCCGCCGGTCTCCTCCGCCTCGGTCTGGGTGAAGCCGTAGATGAGCGGGAAGCCGTGGCCGCCGCCGCAGACGGCGGTGTTGAAGTCCATCGGGCCGGACCGGCCCAGCGCGATGTCCTCCCAGTTGCCCAGGTGGCCGCTGCGCGGCGGCAGCAGACCCGGTTCGGCGTGCACCGCGTCGAGCAGCGTACCCACGCGCACGTCACGGGTGCCGAGGTGGACCGGAGCGAACACACCGCCCCGCTCGGTGAGTGCCTCGGCCGCCGGCGACAGGCCCAGTTCGTGCAGCAGACGGGCGCTCACCGGGCCTGCTCCGGTGCGGCGTCCGGCCCGGCCGCCGGGGTGAGGCGGCCCAGCAGATAGGGCATGGTGCCGCCGGCCAGCAGGACGTCCCACTCGCCCGCGGAGTGCACATCGGCGCGGGCGGTGAACGTGATGCCCTCCGCGCGGACGTCGACCAGGCCGTTCTGCCGGGCCCGGTCCAGGGAGAGGTCGAACTCCTCGCGGCCGGTCAGCCCGAGCGAGGGCCAGGACGCGCCCTCGGGCAGCAGCAGGGGCAGGATGCCCATGGCGCAGAGATTGGCGCGGTGGATGCGCTCGAAGCTCTCCGCGAGCACCGCGCGCACTCCGAGCAGCCACGGTCCCTTCGCCGCCCAGTCGCGCGACGAGCCCATGCCGTAACTGCGGCCGGCGAGCACGATCAAGGGGGTGCCGTCGGCGGCGTACCGCTCGGCCGCGTCGTAGACCGGCAGCCGCTCGCCGCTCGGCAGATGCGCGGTCTGCCCGCCGCCGTCCCCGTCGCCGAGCAGCCGGTTGACGAGGCGCGGGTTGGCGAAGGTGCCGCGCGCCATCACCTCGTGGTTGCCGCGGCGTGACCCGTACGAGTTGAAGTCCCGCACCCCGTGCTCGCGCAGATGCCGTCCGGCCGGAGAGTCGGCGCGGATGGCGCCCACGGGGGAGATGTGGTCGGTGCTGACGTCGTCGCCGAGGGCGAGCAGCACCCGGGCGCCGGTGAGCGGGCCGGAACGGGGGCGCGCGCCGACGTAGGCGGGCGGGCGGATGTAGGTGGACGTCTGGTCCCAGGGGAAGACGTCCGAGCCGGACGCGGGGAGCGCGCTCCAGTGGTCACCGGCTGGTGCGCCGGCGGGCGCGGCCGTCGTGTCGCCGGCGCTCGCGGTCTCGGCCGCGAACACCTCCGGGGTGACGTACTCCGCCTCCAGCGCCGCGAGTTCGGCGGCATCCGGCCACAGCTCGCGCAGGTGTACGGGCTTGCCGTCGCGGTCGGTGCCCAGGGGCTCCGTCTCCAGGTCGGCGCGGACATGGCCCGCCAGGGCCAGGGCGACCACGAGCGCGGGGGAGGCCAGATAGCCGGCCCGCGCCTGGGCATGCACCCGGGCCTCGAAGTTGCGGTTGCCGCTGAGGACCGCGCACACCGTCAGATCCGCGTGCTCCACCGTCTCGCCGACTCCGTCGGCCAGTGGTCCGCTGCCGCCGTTGCAGGTCATGCAGCCGTAGCCGGCGACATGGAACCCCAGCTTCTCCAGGTCGGTGAGCAGGCCGGCGGCGCGAAGGTAGCGGGTGACGGTACGCGAGCCGGGGGACAGGCTCGTGCGGACGTGGGCGGGCACGGTGAGACCGCGCTCCACGGCCCGGCGGGCCAGCAGACCGGCCGCCAGCATGGCCTTCGGGTTGGAGGTGCTGGTGCAGGAGGTGATCGACGCGATGACGATGTCGCCGTCGCTCAGCCCGTTCGCGGTCCGGGGCGGACGCGATGTCAGATCCGCGAAGGAGCCGGGGAGTTCGGCCAGGGAGATGTGCTGGTCCGGACGGCTCGGGCCGGCGAGACCGGTGCCCACCGAGCCGAGGTCGAAGTCGATCACCCGCCCGAAGCGCGGCCCCGTGCCGACAGTGTCTGTGCCGGCAGCACCTGTGCCGTCGGCGTCCGTGCCGACAGCGTCCGTGCCGCCCGCGAACAGCCCCTGTGCGCGGCAGTACTCGGCGACGAGCCGGACATCGTCCTCGGCGCGCCCGGTCTGCCGCAGATAGCGCAGGGTTTCGCCGTCCACCGGGAAGAAGGCGCTCATGGCTCCGTACTCGGGTGCCATGTTGGCGATGGTGCAGCGGTCCGCGGCGGTGAGTGCGGCCACGCCGGGACCGGTGAACTCCAGCAGCAGTCCCCGCACGTTCTCCTCGCGCAGCCGCCGGGTGAGGGCGAGGACGACGTCGGTGGGGGAGGTCCCCGGCCGCGGTGAGCCGGTGAGCCGGACGCCGACCAGGGGCGGGACGCGCATCGGCTGGGCCAGGCCCAGCATCAGGGTCTCCGCCTCCAGGCCGCCCACGCCCCAGCCCAGCACACCGAGGCCGTTGACCATGGTGGTGTGGCTGTCGGTGCCGATCACGGTGTCGGGGCGGAGCAGGCCGTCGGGGCCCTGTGCCACCACCGTCGCCAGCCGCTCCAGGTTCACCTGGTGCACGATGCCGCGGCCCGGCGGGATCACGCGCAGCCCGTCGAACGCCGACTCGGCCCACTTCAGGAACGTGTACCGCTCGCGGTTGCGGTCCCACTCCAGCGCCTCGTTGAGGGCCAGGGCGTCCGGCCGGCCCGCCCAGTCCGTCTGGACCGAGTGATCGACCACCACGTCGACGGGCAGCGCCGGGTTGACCCGTCCGGGCCGGGACACCTGGTCGCGCAGCGCCGCCAGGTCCACGAGCAGGGGGATGCCGGTGTAGTCCTGCATCAGGATCCGGGCCGGGCGGAACACCATCTCCACGTCCGGTGTCTGACCGGCGGCCAGCCGCTTGCCCAGCACCGCGGCCGTCTGCGGCTCGCCGTCGCGCAGCAGCGACTCCAGCAGCACCCGGCCGCTGTACGGCACGTCGGCCAGGGCGAATCCGGCGCCCGCGGCGAAGGCGGGCAGGTCGTACCACGTGGCCTCGCGGCCCGCGAGCCGCCCACTGCTGATCATGAACAGTCTTTCTCTCTCGTCGCGGTGTTCGTTGCTGTGCTCGTTGTCGTGTTCGTCGTCGTGTTCGTTGCCGTGCTCGTCGTCGCGCACCGGCTCACCGCTTCCGTTCCGTTGTCCCGGTCATCCGGCGCACACCACCACGAACCGCAGCCGTGCCGCCGCCGCCAGGCTTCGGGCCACCGCCTGCTGTCCGCTGTCGCCGGTGGTGACGACACAGGCGCCGCTGCTGTCGGCGGTGTGCCCGGCGGTGAGGAGCGAGCCGGGCTCCCGCAGCCAGTGGACGGCCTCCACACCGTCGAGGGCGGCGGCCTCCTCCGCGCCGTAGCAGCGCTCCAGCAGCCCGGGGGCGCGCGGTGTGACGAACCGGACGGCGGCCGTGCGGATCGCCCGTGGGCGCACCTCGTCCAGCACCCGCTCGCCGCACACCTGGCGCACCCAGAGCTCGTCGAGGTCCAGCCCGAGGGCCAGCCCGGCCAGTTCGACGATCCGGTCGCCGCCGGGCCGCAGGTGCGTCCCGACCACGCGGGGACCGGCGGGCGTCGCGACGATCTTCGTGTGGGTGGGGCCGTCCTCGACGCCCAGCGCGTCCAGCACCAGCGGCACGTACTCCTCGAACGCCGCGCGCAGTCCGTCGTCGATCGAGGCCGGCAGACAGTGTCCGGTCCGCACCCCCGTCACCGGGTCGGCGAAGGCCTGCGCGACGGACACGATCCGGTGCAGACCCCGCTCGGAGAACGCCTGGACGCCGAACTCCGCGCCGTCCAGGTACTCCTCGGCCATCATCCGGCTCCCGGGCGGCAGCGTGTCCGGGAGGCCGGCCGCCGAACGGACGACACGGACGCCGGCGCCGCCCGTGCCCTCGACCGGTTTGAGCACGAGCGGGAACCCGTGCACCGCGGCGAACGCCGCCACGTCCGCGGCGTCCCGCACCTCGCTCGCCGCGGTGCCGTCCAGGCCCGCCTCCCGCAACCGGTCACGCGTCAGCGGCCGGTGCCGGCTCCGCCGTACGACGTCGGCCGGGTGGAAGCGCAGCCCGAGCGCGTCCGCGACGGCCGCCGCGTACTCCTGGGCCTCCTCGGCGAAACCGCCGACGGCGTCCACCGGGTCGTGCGCGTGCACCGTGCGTGCCGCCGCCGTCCACTCCTCGACGCGGGCGGTACCGGGTACGGCGACGATCCGCTCGTAGCGCGACAGGTCCCCGAGCCGCCGTACGTCGGACACGTCCGCGAGCAGGCTCAGCCGCGCCCCCAGCCGGTGTGCCGTGGCGTGCTGCGGCTCCGCGCCCCCGACGAGCAGCAGATGACCGCTCACCCGGCCGCTCCCGGGTACAGCAGGCCGCGCGGCCCCACATAGTCGAGCAGCGGCCTGATCAGTACGTTGTTGGCGTGCTGTTCGAGCGCCTGGGCGACCCAGCCCGCGGTCCGGCCGATCACGAACAGGGGCACCGCCAGGTCGTCGGGCAGCCCGAGCAGCCGGTAGGCGAGCCCCGCGTACAGGTCGACGTTGGGTGCCACGCCGTGCCGGCCGTAGGGGCGCATCGCGGCGGCGACCGCGTCCAGGATGTCAAGTCCGCGCCGGTCCCCGCGCTCCTCGCTCAACTCCACGACGGTGGCCCGCAGATGGCGGACCCGGGGGTCCTCCGTGCGGTAGACCCGGTGGCCGAAGCCCATCACCGGGCGTCCCTGGCCCTGGAGTTCGGCGACATAGCGCTCTGCGTTGCCGGGCTCGCCCACCTCGTCGATCAGGCGCACCGCCCGCTCCGCGGCCCCGCCGTGCACCGAGCCCGCGAACGCGGCGACGGCCGCGGTGAGCGCGGCCGTCATCCCGGACCGGCAGCCGACGGCGATGCGCGCGGTGAACGCCGAGGCGTTGGCGCTGTGGTCGGCGTGGACGATGAAGCCCTTGTCGACGAACCGCACGGCCGCGGGGGAGGGCCGCTCGCCGAGCAGTGCGGTCAGGAACGCCTCGGCGTACGAGGTCTCGTCGGCCGGCACCGTGAACTCCCGCCCGCTGCGGAAAGCGTGGTGGGCCGCGACCAGCATCGGCACACGGGCGATCAGGGCTGTTCCGGCCGCGAGCGCCTCGCCGTACGTCTCGTCGGCCGTCGTGTCGCGCGCCGGGCCGAACGAGCCGAGTGCGGAGACCAGGGTGCGCAGCGCCTCCATCGGATGGGTGTGCGCGAGGGAGCGAGCCAACTCGACTACAGGCGGGGGAAGTTCGCGCTGGGCCCGGAGCTCCTTGGCGAACGCCTCCCGGGCCGGCTCGTCCGGGAGGTCGCCGCGTACGAGGAGATGGGCGACCTCCTCGAAGGAGGCCCGGCCGGCCAGGTCGTGGATGCTGTAGCCGCGGTATTCGAGGGAGCCCTCCGCGCCGTCGATCCGGGTGACGGAGGTGCGGTCGAAGACCACGCCCTCCAGGCCCCGGTGGACCGTGGTGTGTTCCCCGGCGGAAGCGGCGGAAGCGGCGGAAGCGACGGAAACGGCGGGCCGGGCCCTGGTGTCGGCCGCTGCGTGGCCGTCGGCCTCCGCGAACGCGCGGATGGCGGCCACGGTCCGCAGCTCCAGCGTGAGTTCGTCGTCGACGGGCACGCCGTAGGCCTTTTCCAGGGCGACCATCAGCGAGACGTGGCCGAGGGAGTCCCACTCCTTGATCGACTGGTATTCCAGGGCGGGGGTGACCCGTTCCGGCGCGATCCCCAGCGTGCGGGCGATCAGCTGGTCGACGCTGCTCATGTTTCCTCTCCGGCGGTGCTCGGTAGTGGTGGGCGCCCGGCAACGGGCGCGGGGTGACGGCGGGGGTCAGGCGAGGGCGGCGGTCCGGGAGTCGAGCCATTGGCGCAGCGCGCCGCGGTCGACCTTGCCGTTGGCGTTGACCGGCAGTTCGTCGACCGTGTGCACGGACTTCGGCACCATGTAGACCGGCAGCGCGGCAGCCGCCGCGTCGGACAGGGCCGACAGGTCGTCGGCACCGGTGACGACCGCGGTGATCGTGGCCTCGTCCGGCCACATCAGGCAGACGGCGTCCGTGCAGCCCTGCCGGCGCAGCACGGCCTCGATCTCGCCCAGTTCGACACGGTGTCCGCCGACCTTCACCTGCTGGTCGTTGCGGCCGAGGCAGACCAGCTCGGCTCCCTGGCGGCGCACCAGGTCGCCGGTCCGGTAGTAGGTGCGGCCGGCGTGCTCGAAGAACCGTTCGGCGGTCAGGTGCGGGGCCTGCCAGTACCCGGGGGTGGTCTGGGGACCGGCGACGCACAGCTCCCCGGTCTCCCCGGGGGCGACCGGCGCCAGCTCCTGGTCCACGATCAGGCCGTGCAGGCCCGGGTAGAGCTGTCCGATCGGCACGTTGTCGTGGACGCACTCCGCCGGACTGGTCGCCGGCTCCCAGCGGTGCACGGAGCAGGCGATGGTGAGTTCCGTCGGACCGTACAGGTTCTCGACGACCGAGCCGGGGGCCGCGGCCTGCCAGGCCTCGGCGGAGGCGCGGGGCAGTGCCTCCCCGCAGAAGAGGCTCCAGCGCAGGGACGGCATCGTGCCTGGGGCGAGGACACCGCGCCGGCGCATCACGGCCGCCACCGACGGCACCGAGAACCACACCGTGACGCCGTTGCGCTCCAGGTACTTGAAGGGCGCGAGGAGCTCGATCGGCTCCATGGCGCACACCCGCGCCCCGTGCTCCCACGCCATGAACAGGTCGAACACGGAGAGGTCGAAGGTCTGGTCGAAGGTCTGGGAGAACCGGTCGTCCGGGGTGATGCCGTACCGGTCCTGGTTGGTGTCCAGGAACGCCCGGACGTTCGCGTGGGTGATGGGCACGCCCTTGGGGGTGCCGGTGCTGCCCGAGGTGAACAGCAGGTAGGCCAGGTCGTCGGGGGCGGCCTCGGGCGGTTCGCGCAGCTCGGGCGCCGCGGCGAGGTCGGCGGCGCGCAGGACCGGGCCGCCCGCCGGGCCGTCCCAGGTCCCGTCGCCCGGCAGCAGCAGCGCCGGCCGCCGCTCCAGCCCGGAGAGCAGTTCGGGGAGTTGGGCGGCGGACGCGTCGTCGACGATCAGGGCGTCCAGGTCGGCACGCTCCAGCATGGCGCGGGTGCGGGCGATCGGGAACTTCCGGTTCAGCGGTACGAACGCGGCGCCCGCGCACAGGGCCGCGAGTGTGCCGAAGTACCCGGCCTCGCTGCGGTACGCGAAGACGCCGACCCGTCGGGGCCGTCCGCCGCACGCCTCGACGAGCCGTGCCGCCCAGCGCCGGGCGACGGACGCGGCCTCGGCATAGGTGTACGCGCGGCGGCCCAGGGTCAGTGCGATGTCGTCGGGACGGGCCGCCGCATGCTGCAGGAAGCCTGTACCGAGAGGTCGGTTCGAGGCGTTGGTGGTCATGAGTTCCTGTTCCGTGGTGTGTGCGGGGGCAGGGGTGAGCTCCCGGCCTGCCGCCGGGTCGGTGGAGGGCGGCTGCCGGGTCACGGACGGGGCGGTGTCCCCGGTCGGTTCGGCCGCGTGTCCGGCGCCTCGCCCGCCGTCAGGTCCCGGCGGGTGCCTGGGCCGGGGCTTCCACGCGTGCGCCCGCGGTCAGCGCGACCCGCTCGGCGGTGACGCCGGCTGCCACGAAGACCACGGCCGCGGCGATCCAGCCGGCGGTACCGGAGCCGAGCAGCAGACCGGTGACGACGAGGGGCCCGAGGACCCGCTGGCCGTTCACGCTCAGGTTGAAGACCGACAGATAGCGTCCGCGCTCCTCGGGCGGGGCGAGCGCGATCGACAGGTCCCACACCGCCGAGTTGGCGATGACCTCGCCGAGGGACAGCGCGACCACCGCCGCGGCCAGCCAGGCCACCGAGGTCCAGCCGGGCGAGGCGCCGGACGCGGCGAAGCACAGACTGCCCACCGCCAGCACCGCGCCGGTCCAGGTCAGCATGCGGCTGGTGCGGCGCAGACCGTCGGCGAACCGGCTGACCGGGATCTGCAGCACCACCACGAGCACGGTGTTCGCGGCGAACAGCACCGACACCGTGGCCCGGGGCGCGTCCGTGTGGTCCAGCACCCACACGGGCATGGCGACCAGCAGCAGCGCGTCGAAGAACGACAGCAGGAAGTTGAGCCCGGTCAGTGCCAGATAGCGGGAGTCCGGGACCACCGGCCGCCCGCGTGTCTTCTCCGCCCGGGCCGCCGGTGCCTTCTCCGGTACCCGCAGCACCAGGACCGCTCCGCCGAAGAACGCGCAGGCGATCACGCCCAGGGTGATCCGGTAGGCGGTCGCCGTGTCGAAGGTCAGAGCGGCGCCGGCCGCCATCGCGCCGACGCCGAGTCCGCAGTTGCGGACGACGTTGACGACGGCGAGCAGCCTGGTGCGCTCCTGTTGTTCGGGGAGCGCGCTCGCGACCAGGGCCTGGAGCACCGGCGGCCCGGCCCGGTCGCAGGCCACCGCGCACAGGGTCACCGCCATGAACTGCCAGAAGGAGGTGACGAAGGCGTACGACCCGCAGCAGACCCCGCGGCCCACGTAGACGCCGGCGAGCACCCGCCGTGCCCCGTAGCGGTCGGCGAGCACACCGCCGTACAACGACACCGCAAGCGCGATTCCGCCCGCGGTGGCGAGCCCCGCGGCCACCTGGTTGGGAGTGAGTCCGACCTGCCGCGTGTAGAACGCCATGGAGCTCGCCATGAAGAGCCCGATGCCGAGCGACTGCACGAGCGCGGCCGTGGCCAGCCTGCGACCGCTCGCGGTCAGTTTCATCCCACTCCGTCCCGAGCTCGAATGCCGAGCGAACCCTGCTGATGTAAAGGTGAGCGGAATGGGGAATGGGAAGTTCGTTAACAACGGAGATTCCGTTGCATGTTGAAGTATTCCTTCCCCCGTCCGCTCACGAAGTGCGGCTCGGGAAAGACCGTAGACCAGCTCGCCGGGGGCGTCGCGTTTTCGCGCACACTGGGATTTCCGTGCGGAAATCCCATTCTGCTTGTTTTGCGAATGCCGGGGCGCCGCACGGCGGGGACCGCCCGGTCAGTGTGCGGTCGGGACGCTCACGCGCAGTCCGTAGTGGTGTTCGGGGCGGCCCGCTGCCCCGTACTTGAGGGTGAGCAGGACGCTGCCCCGCTTCTCCATGTGCTTGAGGTAGCGCTGCGCGGTGGACCGGCTCACGCCGGCCTGCTCGGCCACCTCCTGTGCCGAGAGCGGCTCCTGTGCCTCGCGCAGGATCTGGCGGATCAGCTCGGAGGTCGGCCCGGAGAACCCCGTGGACGCGGAGACGGGCACGGCCGACGCGGCCTGCGCGCCGAAGACGCTGTCCATGCCCTCCTGCTCCAGTTCGTCCGCTCCGTCGAACATGCCGTGCAGGGCGGCATAGCCCTCCAGTTTGCGGCGCAGGGCGGGAAAGCCGAACGGCTTCACCAGGTACTGCAGGACTCCCGAACGCTGCGCCGCGCGCACGGACGCGGCGTCCCGGGCCGCCGACACCATGATCACGTCGATCGGCCGGTCCTGCTGCCGCAGTCGCTGCACCAGGCGCAGTCCCGTCTCGTCGGGCAGGTACTGGTCGAGGAGTAACAGGTCGACGCCGCCCCGCTCGATCGCGGCCAGCGCCTCGCCGGCCGAGTGGGCGCGCCCGGCCACCCGGAAGCCCGGAACCCGGGAGACGTACGCGGCGTTGATCTCGGCCACGTGGAAGTCGTCGTCCACGATGAGTACGTTGATCACCGGACGGTCCTCTCCCCGGGGGTGAGCGCCCGGGGCAGTCGTACGGTGAACACGGCGCCGCCGCCCGCGCGTTCGGTCACGCTCGCGGTGCCCTCGTACCGGTCGGCTATCCGTCGCACCTGGGCGAGTCCCGCGCCCCGGCCGCCGCGGGGCTCCTTCGTGGACCAGCCCTCTTGGAACATCAGCTCGCGCGCCCCGGCCGGAACGCCGGGCCCGTTGTCGCCGACCCGCAGCACCGCGCTGTCGCCCTCCGCCCACACGTCGACGTCGACGCGCGGCTCAGGGGTGGGGTGGGCGGCGACCGCGTCCAGCGCGTTGTCGATCAGATTGCCCAGCACCATCATCAGGTCGTGCGGCACGAGCGCGCGGTGCGGCAGATGGCAGCCAGGGCCGATCCGCAGAGCCACGCCCCGCTCCGCGGCGACCGCGCTCTTGCCGACCAGAAGCGCGCTGAGCAGCGGTTCGCGCAGCCGCTGGGCCTGCAATGCGATGCGGGTGGTCCGGGCCCGCGTCACTTCCGCGATGAACTCGCTCGCCCTTTCGTACATTCCCATTTCCAGCAGACCCGCGATGGTGTGCAGGCAGTTGGCGAACTCATGATGTTGAGCGCGCGTCGTTTCGCTGGGAACTCGGATGGTTTTCAACCCTATCCCCCGTGTACGTCGTATACCCCGTAGATCAAGATCCTTTTCTGTCTATCATGAGCAAAATGAGCAGAACAATCTACTCCTGGTAAAGCTTTGACTGCGTGACTTCCGGCATCAAAGATCGCTCCGCCGTCGACTGTCAGTGCCGCGTGGAAGGATGCGCGCATCGGTGCGGACGGCGCATGAGGGGTGTCATGGCGGGTGTGGCGGGGGCGGGAGGGCGACCGCAGGCCGGACAGCCCCCGGTCGGGCGAAAGGCGAGGCAGCTGCTCACGGAAGGCGCGCGGCTGCACGAGGCCGCACGCACCGTGCTCGCCGATCACGCCCGCGCCCTCGAAGCGGTGCGTACGGCACTGGTGCCGATCCAGGCCGAACTCGTCGCCCAGGAACTGGAGTCCATCCCCGTCGCACGGCTGAAGGACGTCACCGAGGGGCGGCTGCGCCTCGGGGCCGTCGAGGCGGCCGGGCTCGGCTCGGTGCGCGCGGTGTACGAGGCGAGCCGCTACGAACTGCGGCAGATCCCGGGGGTCGGTGCCCAGACCGCCGACCAGGCGCTCGCCGCCGCGCGCCAGATCGCCCGCGCGGTCGAGGAGACCGTCTCCGTGCGCCTGGACGTGGACCGGCCCGAGCCCCGCAGCACCGCCCTGGTCGTCGCGCTGCGCAAACTCGTCGAAGCCGGGCCCGAGCTGCGGCGGGCGGTGGACGCCGCCCAGCGGCTCGACGAGCGGCTCGGCGCGCTGCTGCCCGAGGCCCGGCCCACCGCCGGATGGCTGCGGATGGCGTTCACCCGGCGGCACCGGCGGCAGAGCGCGTTCACGGCGGTCGTCGGCATCCGCGAGCTGACGGCCGACGCGGCCACCCGTGACGTACGCCTGCTGCTCGCGCAGGCCTCCACGGACCTGCTGCGCGAACCGGCCTCCGACATCGAGGCCTGGGTCGACTTCGAGCTGCGCTCCACGGAGTACTACAGCCAGCTCGCCGAGATCTCCGAGCACCGGGCGGACGTCGAGGCCGCCGAGGGCTTCCTCCCCTCGGAGGTCGCCGAACGGGTCCATGGGCAGTCCCTCGACGACACCCACCGCCGGGTCTCGCTGCGCGGCTACCAGTCCTTCGGCGCCCGTTTCGCCCTGGCCCAGCGCCGGGTCGTCCTCGGTGACGAGATGGGGCTCGGCAAGACCGTGCAGGCCATCGCCGTGCTCGCCCACCTCGCGGCGGAGGGGCACAGCCACTTCCTGGTGGTGTGCCCGGCCAGCGTGCTGATCAACTGGACCCGCGAGATCCGCGCGCGCAGCACCCTGCGCGCCCTGCCGGTGCACGGCGCCGACCGGCAGGACGCGTACGCCGAGTGGCGGGAGCGCGGTGGCGTCGCGATCACCACGTTCGACGTACTGCACACCCTGCCCACGCCGAACGGGAACGGCCTGTCCAAGGCGAACGGAAACGGCCTGTCCAAGGCGAACGGCACGAAGCCCGGGATCTCCGGCGACCCGGCACCCGGAATGCTGGTCGTCGACGAGGCCCACTACGTGAAGAACCCGGACACCCGTCGCTCCAAGGCCGTCGCCGCCTGGACCGACCGCTGTGACCGGGTCCTCTTCCTCACGGGTACGCCCATGGAGAACCGCGTCGAGGAGTTCCGCACCCTCGTCCGCTACCTCCAGCCCGCCCTCGTGCCCACGATCGACCACGGCACCGCGGTCGCCGGCCCGCACGCCTTCCGCGCCTCCGTCGCCCCCGCCTATCTGCGCCGCAACCAGCGGGACGTCCTCACCGAACTCCCCACGCTGCTCCAGGTCGACGAGTGGGAGGAGTTCAGCGGGGCCGACCAGGAGGCCTACCGGAAGGCGGTCGAGGCGGGGAACTTCATGGCGATGCGCAGGGCCGCGTACGCCGACGCGGAGCGGTCCGCGAAGCTCCAGCGGCTGCGCGAGCTGGTGTCCGAGGCGGCCGAGAACGGACTGAAGGTGGTGGTGTTCTCGTACTTCCGCGATGTGCTCGCCACCGTCCAGGAAGCCCTGGGCACCCCTGCCCGCAAGGACCGGGCGAGGCGCGTGTTCGGGCCGATATCCGGCGCCGTGCCCGCCGCCCACCGGCAGCGTCTCGTCGACGAGTTCGCGGCGGCCGACGGGCACGCGGTGCTGCTCTGCCAGATCGAGGCCGGCGGCGTCGGCCTCAATCTGCAGGCGGCGTCCGTGGTCGTCCTGTGCGAGCCACAGGTCAAGCCGACCCTGGAGCATCAGGCCGTGGCCCGCGCCCACCGCATGGGCCAGGTCCGCACGGTCCAGGTACACCGCCTCCTCGCCGCGGACAGCGTGGACGACCGGCTGCTGCGCATCCTGCGGAACAAGGACCGGCTCTTCGACACCTACGCCCGCCGCAGCGACATGGCGGAGGCGAGTCCGGACGCGGTCGACGTCTCGGACGGCTCGCTCGCCCGCCGCATCGTGGAGGAGGAACAGCGGCGGCTGGCCGCCCAGGGCTGAGCGCGCCTCAGATCCCGTGCACCCACGCCACCGTGAATGGCGTCTCGGGAGTCCCCGGCCCCATCGGCCCGCCCTTGTCGAACTGGGAACGGACGACGAGGGTGCGGCCGTCGCGGCGGACGAGCGTCGTCGGGATCTGGAGCGCGGTGTCGGTGAAGCTCCGCTCCAACCGGGCCGAGGTGCCGTCCGCCGACAGCCGCCAACGGGTGATCGTATTGGTCCTGTTGAGAGCGGCCCACAGCGTGCCGCCGACGAGCTCCAGGCCGTCACCGTTCACCAAGTCGCCGCCGGACAGGGTGACTTGGCGTACGTCACCGGTGGCCAGGTCGACCCGGTAGAGGGCGCCCGACGTCATGTCGACGGTCAGCAGGAAGTGCGCCGCGGCGACGATGCCGTTCAGGGTGAACGCGCCGGAGGGGTGCGGGGACACGACGGCGCCGAGGTCGTAGGCGGTGGTGAGCGAGGAGCGGCCGCCGTGCGCGGCCACCCGCGCCAGTTCGGCCGGGGTCACCCGGTAGATGACCCCCCGCAGGCTGTCCGTCAGATACGCGCTGCCGTCCGCGGTGATCGCCAGGTCGTTGACGAGGAGCGGCGCGTCACCGGGCACGTCGAAACGGGCCAGCAGGGTGCGGGTGCGCAGGTCGTACACGTCGACCCCGGACGTCGAGTCGATCACCCAGAGGCGGCCGGCCCGGTCGGCCTTCAGACCGTTGGCGGTGGTCCGGCCGTCCGCGCCCGCGGGCAGGAAGACCTCGGCCGTACGGCGGCCGGGCTGGGCCCGGTAGACGGCACCGGTGGCGTACGAGCCCACGTACAGGTCGCCGGTACGCGGGTCCGCCGCGATGCCCTCGGGGTAGACGCGGTCGCCGGGGAGTTCGAAAGCGGTGGAGATACGGGGTGCCGCGGTCGCGGGCGGTGCGCCCACGACGGCCGCCGTGACGGTCATGGTGGCGGCGGTCAGGAAGGAGCGGCGCTGGATCGAACGGGACACGACGGTGCCTCTCGGTCGGCTTCTCGCTTATCAATGACGAGTACGAACCTAAGTTAGAGCTCTAATCATCGTCAACGTATTTATGAATGTGTGAGGACTCATCGTCGTATCGCCCATGCAGTGCGCCACGCAGACCGCCGCTACCATGCGGAAATGACGTCCATGCCCGTGTCCGAGCGCCTCGGCTCCCACCTCAAACGGGCCGAGCAGGCCCTCAACGCGACCAAGACCGCGGTCCTGAAACCGGCGGGCGTGACCGTCGCCCAGTACGGGGCGCTGCTCCACCTCAGCACCAACCCGGGTATCTCGGCCGCCGCCCTGGCCCGCCTCTGCGCGGTCACGCCCCCGACCATGAACACGGTCCTGAAGAACCTCCAGGAGCGCGGCCTCATCGAGCGCACCCCGCACGAGTGGCACAGGAACGTCCTCGAAACCCGCCTCACCGACGAGGGCCGCACCGTCATGGCCGACGCGGACGCCCGCGCCGTACGGGTCGAACGCGCCCTGGCCGCCGAGTTCACGGACGAGGAGCGCGACGCGCTGGCAGGCCTGCTGGGCCGGTGCGTCGCGCTCCTCGAAAAGGAACGGCCCCAGGCCTGATCAGCGCCGCACGTCGAGCTCGGCGAGCGCGGCCGGCCCCCGCACGGTGACGCGCACGAACCGGACCGCCGTGCCGTCCGGAGCGTGCCAGCCCTGCCCGTCCGCCGAGACCTCCACCGTGTACGACGCCGGTTGCTCCGTCCACGTCGGCTCGACCGAGCCGACCTGCGCGCCGCGACCCAAGTCGACGGTCAGGGAGGCGCGTTCGGCCGACGGCGACCAGGTCGTGGCCGGGCTGCCGTCCACGGCCGCCTCCGGGTAGAGGCCCGGCTCCGACGAGGTGGCGGTCGCCGGCCGGCAGCGGGCGAGGTCGGTGGTCGGGGCGAGGTCGGGACGGCGGGTCCTGAGGGTGGCCGTACCGGTGAGCCGCACGGGCCCCGTGGGAGTCTCCAGGGTGAAGGGTGCGCCGGACCGCAGGCGGACCGTCGTGGTCGTACGGCCGATGTGGATGTCGTACGTCCGTCCGCGCCACCGCAGCCCCGACAACCACACGCCGCCGTCCGCCAGTTGGGGCGGGAGCACCGGATCGAGATGCAGGGCGTTCTCGCGCAGGCGCAGACCGGTCAGGCCGTGCGTGAAGATCTGCAGGAAACCGCCCTTGCCGGTGAGGAAGTCCTGGGCAGGGGAGCCCGCGAGCGCGTCGCCCGCGCCCGCCTTGCCGCCGCGGGCCTCCGAGAAGAGGGCGAACGGACCCCGGGAGAAGGGACGGTAGGCGCGCTGCAGGAAGGTGTACGCGGCGCAGCCCGGCTCGCCGATCGCGGCCGCGTCGATGGCGTGGACGGAGTCGGTCATGGCCGGACCGTCCGGGTCGGTGCGCCCGGTGTAGTAGTCGAGGGTCGCGGACGCGGCGCCGGCGGGCATCGGCCACTCCAGGGGGTAGAGCAGCAGGACCGCGTCCGCCTGCTTGATCTGGGAGCCGTCGTAGCCCGCGTACTGGAGGAAGACCTTGCGCTCCGGGTCGTACGGCATGCGCAGCCCGCCCGCTACGGCGGCCCAGCCGGGCGGGGCGGGCGCGGCGAGGAGCGCCGCCGCACGGGTCGCGGCGCGCAGGGCGGTGGCCGCGACGGCGTTCGTGTAGACCCCGTCGTCGACGCCGTTGCTGTACTCGTCGGGACCCGCGACGCCCTTGATGGAGTAAGAGCCGTCGGAGTTCTTCGTGGCGCGCGAACTCCAGTACTCCGCAAGGCCCTTGAGCAGCGGCCAGCCGTGCGTACGCAGCCATGCCCGGTCCCCGGTGGCGAGGTAGTACTGCCACGCGGCCAGCGCGATGTCGCCCTGGAGATGGTTCTGGGTGACGCAGTGCGGCGGGTTCCAGCTCTGGCACTCGCTCCACAGACGGCCATGACTCGCGCTCGTCCATGGATAGAAGAGCCCCTGGACAGCGGTCTTGCGCGCGTTGTCGGCGGCTGCGCCACGTGTGCGATAGCGGTAGTCGAGGACCGGGCGGGCGAGGTCGGGCCGGGTGGCGAGCAGTGACGGGAACATCCATGTCTCGGCGTCCCAGAAGACCATGCCCGCGTAGTTGTCGCTGGTCAGGCCCGCGGGCGCGATGCTGTCGGCGGCGCCGGGGCGGAGGGCGGACAGCAGGCCGTACTGCGCCGACCGCGTCCACAGCTGGATGTTCGGATGCCCCGGCACCTCGATGTCCGAGCTCCACAGCGCGCGCCAGGCCGCGGTGTGCGCCGCCATGAGCGCGCGCCAGCCGCGGTCCGCCGCGCGCAGGGAGGCCGAGCGGGCGGCGTTGCGGGGGTCGGGAGCGGTGAGGGTGGTGTCGATGCCGACGTACTTGGTGACGTCGTAGCCACGGCCCGAGTGAACACGGAATGCCGACGACTGACGGGCACTCAGTGTGCCTTTTGCGTCGGCCTCTTGTGGGGGAGAGGGGGCGTCCAGCGTGGACGCCACGGCGCCGTCCACCTTCGTACCCTCCGTGCGGAACGCCACGCCCATCGTGCGGTCGCCGATGCGGCCCGCGTCCGTCTGCGTGAGGCGGCGGGCGCCGCGGCCGTCGATGCGGTCGGTGACGGTGAGTTCGCCGTCCCAGTGCGGGGTGATGTGGAGGCGTACGGCGCCGGTGTGCGAGGCGTCCCGTGCGGTGAGGACGTCGTACGTCAGGTCGGTGCGGCGGCCGTCGGGGGTCGTCCATGTCAGGGCCGTGCGGACGTAACCGCAGCGCAGGGAGAGGGTCTGGCGGTAGTGCGAGATCCGGCTGCGTGCGCCGTACGTCTCGTCGCCGACGCGGATGTCGAGGCCCGTCCAGGCCGGCAGCGCGGCCAGTGCCTCGCGGCCGGCCGTGTTCTGCGGGCCGCGTGCGTAGAGCCCCGCCACGAAGGTGCCGTCGTAGCGGGGGGTGTAGAGCGGCCAGCCCGTTTTCTCGCCGGTGGCCGCGTAGCCCGTGCCGGTGGGCGGGACTCGGGTGCCGAGGTAGCCGTTGCCGACGTAGGGGTGGTAGGTGTCCTTGGCGTCGATGTGGGTCGAGGTGGGCGACCAGGTGGGGTCGTCGTCCGTGCAGCCCGGGGGGTGGGCTGCCGCGAAGGCCGGGGCGAGGGGGAAGGGGAGGGGGAGGAACAGGGCGGCGGCCAGGAGTGGGGCGAGGCGGCGCGGTGTGATCACCGTTTGATCATGGGACGGGTTCCCCGCCGGGGCGCGGTACGCGCGCCGGGCTTGTCCCTCGTTTATCGCCCCCGCCGCCCCTACCCGTCCCATCCCGTTCCTGGGGCTCCGCCCCAGACCCCGGGGGTGGGTTCTTTGGCTGCGGGTGGGTGGGGGCTTGTCGCGCAGTTCCCCGCGCCCCTGAAGGCGCGGGGCTTCGCCCCGCGATCCCCCGCCCGCCCCCAGTTCTTTAGGGGTGCGGGGAACTGCGCAATCTTTTAGGGGGGTCTGGGGGCGCAGCCCCCAGGGATGGGACGGGTAGGGGCGGCGGGGGCGAAAAACCCTACGCTCGCGCCAACCCCGTCTTGACCCCCGCCCCGCACAACGGCACCACCCCCGACCGCCCCTCAAGCACCCCCTCCCGAACAGCCGCCCAACAAGCCACCCCCGTCGACTCCACGTACAACCCCTGAGACGCCAAATCCGCCTGCGCATGACGAATCTGATCCTCCGTCACCGTCAGAAACGTGCCCCCGGACTCCCGCACCGCCCGCAGAATCTGCCGAGCCCGCGCCGGCCGGGCAATCGCGATGCCCTCGGCGAACGTGGGCGCCATGGGCGTGACGCCCACGAGGTCGTCCGCGCCCTCGGCCCAGGCGTGGGCCAGCGGAGCGACTGCCGCGGACTGGACGGCGTAGAGGGCGGGCCGCCGGTCGATGAGACCGGCCGAGTGCAGTTCGGCCACGGCGAGCGCGGCGCCGAGGAGCAGCGTGCCGTTGCCGACGGGGACGACGATGACGTCGGGGAGGCGTCCGCCGAGGTCCTCCCAGAGTTCGTGGACGTAGGTCTTCGTCCCGTGCAGGAAGTACGGGTTGAAGACGTGCGAGGCGTAGAACACGCCCTCCTCGTCGGCCGCCGAGCGCGCCGCCGCGGCCGTCGCCTCACGGTCGCCCCCGATCACACGCAACCGCGCCCCGTGCGCCTCGATCTGCTCCAGCTTCTTCGGCGAGGTGCCCTCGGGGACGTACACCGTGCACGGCAGCGCGGCCCGCGCACAGTACGCGGCGATCGCCGTGCCCGCGTTGCCGCTGCTGTCGGCGAGCACCTGGCGGGGCTTCAGCCGCAGGGCGAGTTCGGCCAGCAGCACCGCCCCGCGGTCCTTGAACGACAGCGTCGGCATGAGGAAGTCGAGCTTCGCGGAGATGCCGTCCCGGAGGGGCACCAGCGGGGTGCGGCCTTCGCCCAGGCTGACGGAGGGAGTCGCCAGCGGCAGGCACTCCGCGTACCGCCAGAGTGAATTGACCCGCCCGGCAAGGGACTTGAGGGACGCGGGCGTCGGCGCGAAGTCCAGGTCGAGCGGGCCGCGACAGACCGGACAGCACCAGGCGAGCGAGCGGGCCGGGACGCGGGTGCCGTCCGCGGGGCAGAAACAATCCGGCAGTGGTGTCATGTGCGCAGGTTAGATGCGCCGATTGGTGACACTGCGTCACGACTTACGCCGACGCGCCAGTGTTGTGGCCCCGCAGGGCCCTTGCGCCATTCCTGTGGAGGCCCCAGCCTTTCGGCTGACGCACAGGGTCAACGCCCCCGCCGGTTTTGCGCGCGCCGTGCCCCCGGCCGTTGTCTCCCTGACCCCCATGACGCCCCCGCCCGTGTCGCGTTTACGATGCGCGCAGCCGTACGGACGTCGTACGTCAGTTCTGCACAGCCCCGCTGGGACTAGGAGCAAGGTACTCGTGGCCATACCCCCGCCGCCCGGGCCGCAGCAGCCCGAGGGTCAGTACCCGCCTCCAGGGACGCCGCCGACCGCTCCGGGGGTGCCGCCGGGCACTCCGGGGATGCCTCCGGGCGCGTATCCGTACCCGCAGCAGACGCCCTATCCGGCGGCCTATCCGGCGCCGTACCAGCCCTGGGGCCAGGGCTACTCCCCGTACAACAGCCCGGCGCCCGTCAACGGCCTCGCGATCTCCGCGCTCGTGCTCGGCATCCTCTGCTTCCTGCCCGCTGTTGGGCTGGTGCTCGGGATCGTCGCGCTCGCGCAGATCAAGAAGCGGGGCGAGCGGGGCAAGGGGATGGCGGTGGGCGGCATGGTCATGTCGTCGATCGGTGTCGTGCTGGTCGCGGTCATGGTCGCCACCGGCGGCGCCCGCGACTTCTGGGACGGCTTCCGGGACGCGGCGAACGACTCGGGGAGCTCGGACTCCGCCTTCTCGCTCAGCAAGGGCGAGTGCTTCGACGCGCCGGGCGGCTCGCTGGAGGGCGTGGCGTACGACGTCGACAAGGTGCCGTGCGCGGGCAAGCACGACGCCGAGGTGTTCGCCGACTACAAGATGAGCGGAGGCAGTTACCCGGGCGACGGCGCGGTCACCGACGCCGCCGACAAGAAGTGCTACGCGCTGGCGGACACGTACGCGATGGACGCCTGGGCCGTCCCGGAGAACGTCGACGTGTACTACTTCACGCCGACCTCGCAGAGCTGGCGCCTCGGTGACCGCGAGGTCACCTGTCTGTTCGGGAACACGGACGCGAAGGGCAGCCTGAGCGGCTCGTTGCGCAACGACGGCACGACCCTCGACGTGGACCAGCTCGCGTACCTGAACGCCGCGCACGGCATCAACGCCGCGATGGACGCGGCGCCCGACGAGGAGTACGTCGAGGACGATCTGCCGGGGCACAAGAAGTGGGCGACCAAGATGTCGGACACGCTCACGGAACAGGCGGACGCGCTGCGCCGCCACACGTTCGCTCCCGCCGCCGCGAAGCGGGTCGCGGTCCTGGTCAAGGACATGGAGCTGTCCCAGAAGGAGTGGGCGCAGGCGGCGAAGGCGAAGGACGCGGACACCTTCTACGCCCACTACGAGAAGGGCATGAAGCTCATCGACCCCAAGAAGACGGTCACCACACGCAAGGCTCTGGGGCTCGCCACGACGCCGCCCGCGTACGACGAGAGCGGCGGCGGCGACAGCGGCGGCGAAGGCGGCACCGGCGCGGAGGTGTGACGGCGGCTATAGCGGGGAGAAAGTGCCTGCGTAAAGCCCTCGGGCGCCACAAGTCATCACATCGAGTGATTCTCTGGCCTTCGCTTGCATGGCACAACCCACGGTTGCCACGCTGTTGCTGTCTGTACAACCTGATGGGAGCGGCTAAGTGACTTTCGGTGAGCAGCCGGCGTACCTGCGCGTCGCGGGCGATCTCCGCAAGAAGATCGCCGACGGTTCGCTGCCACCGCACACCCGCCTTCCGTCCCAGGCCAGGATCCGCGAGGAGTACGGCGTCTCGGACACGGTCGCCCTGGAGGCGCGCAAGGTGCTGATGGCCGAGGGGCTGGTCGAGGGCCGCTCCGGGTCGGGCACCTATGTGCGGGAGCGGCCGGTGCCGCGCCGGGTGGCCCGCTCCGGGTACCGGCCGGACAGCGGTGCGACCCCGTTCCGCCAGGAGCAGGCGGACAACTCCGCGCGCGGCACCTGGGAGTCGAATAGCCGGCAGGTCGAGGCGAGCGGCGCGATCGCCGAGCGCCTGTCCCTCCAGCCCGGCGACCGCGTGATGTGCACGAACTACGTCTACCGGGACGGGGGCGAGGCCATGATGCTCTCCACGTCCTGGGAGCCCCTCGCCGTCACCGGCCGTACGCCGGTGATGCTCCCCGAGGAGGGCCCGCTCGGCGGCATGGGCGTCGTCGAGCGCATGGCGGCCATCGACGTGATCGTGGACAACGTCACGGAGGAAGTGGGAGCGCGCCCAGGCCTGGCCGAGGAACTCCTCGCACTGGGCGGCGTACCCGGGCATGTCGTCGTCGTCATCCAGCGGACCTTCTACGCGTCGGGGCGCCCGGTGGAGACGGCCGACGTCGTCGTACCGGCGGACCGGTACCGGATCGCCTATCACCTGCCGGTGAAGTAACCGCCGGTGAAGTAATCGCCGGTGAAGTAATCGCCGGTTGCCGGGGCGGCGGCGTCGTCGGTGCCCAAGTGGACCGCGCGTGAACCCGGTTGGAATCTGGCCTTTCTCAAGTGCCCGGCCCGCGCCGGACTTCGCGCTGCTCGAGGGGCGCGCGGAGAGCGGTCGACAGCGCGTTCGATGGCGTACGAAGCCTCCGCTCCTGGCTGGTTGCGTACCTCTTTGTGAAAAGTCGTATTCGCTGCGTAAAGGTTAGGCGTAGGCTCGGGCATATGCGGATTGCGGTTTCCTTAGAGGGCGGGGTAGGGCGGGGGCCCGGGGCGGGAAGTGGAGGGGCGCGATGAACGACGGCACGATCACTCTTCCCTGGCTCGTCATACGGCAGGACGACAACGGCAATCGCTATCGCGTGGGCAGGTACGCGACCCGCGCCGAGGCCCAGAAGATCGCGGACAGCCTCGACCATCGGGGGCACAAGCAGCTGTACTGGGTCGAACGGATCGGGCAGAACGGTCAGAGCGGCCAGAACCTGCAGAACGGAAGCAAGTGATCCACGGGCCCGCGGGGCTCCCGTAGGCTCCGGCGCATGACCGAACGGATCGTGGTGGTCGGAGCCGCCCTGCTGAGCGGCGGACGCCTGCTCGCCGCCCGCCGCAGCGCGCCTCCCGAACTGGCCGGGCGCTGGGAGCTGCCGGGCGGCAAGGTCGAGCCGGGGGAGACCCCTGAGCATGCCCTCGTACGGGAGTTGCGCGAGGAACTCGGCGTCGAGGCGGAGCCCCTGGAGCGGGTCCCCGGCGAGTGGCCCCTGAAACCGGGGTACGTCCTGCGGGTGTGGACCGCACAGCTGCGCTCTGGCTCCGCCGAACCCAGGCCGCTGGAGGACCACGACGAACTGCGGTGGCTCACACCTGACGAGATCTGGGACGTGGACTGGCTGGACCAGGACGTACCGGCGGTGAAGGGTGCGCTGCTGAGGCTGGACGCGGGGGCGTAGCCGGCGGCCCGGTACGGGGTCGCCCTGCGGGCGCCGCGGAGAGTGCGGGTGGGGGTTGTTTGTTGGCTGCAGGCCGGTGGGGGCTGGTCGCGCAGTTCCCCGCGCCCCTGAAGGCACGGGTGCGCTTGATGGCGGGAGAGCTCGTGGGGCGCACGGAGGTCTGGCGGGGCGTAGGGGCGGGCCGGGTTGAAGGTCGCGTACGCCGTTCGTGCCACAGTGCGCCTTCGTGTGCGGTAAGGCATCCCGGATATCGGGTATGTGCCCATTAACCCCACGAAACCGGACATGGGTTCCTGGCCTGGGAAGTGATCGGCGTGATCGACACCGAAGGCGACTGCGCCGAGTGGACCTTTCCCGCGGAGCCAGGTGCCGTCCGCACCGCTCGTGCCGTCGTCAGGGGCCAGCTGCGCACCTGGGAGCTGGATTCCCTCGGTGACATCGCCGCGTTGCTGGTCAGCGAGCTGGTGACGAACTCCCTGCGGCATGCCACGGGCCCCATCGGCGTACGGCTGGTGCTTCCCGCCGGGGTGCCGGACGCCCTGCTGGTGGAGGTCTCCGACCCGCTGCCGGATCCGCCGCGCGAACGGACCGCCGCCGCCGACGACGAGAGCGGCCGTGGACTTCAGCTCGTGGCGAGCTCGTCCCGGCGCTGGGGCACCCGTCCCGGGGGTGGCGGAAAGACGGTCTGGTTCGAGCTGGCGGTGCCTGGTTGACGGCTCGTCGGCTGGGGGGCGCGCGACCGATTGGTTCAGGCCACTGGTGCCGACGGGACTCTTTGATTCGAGGGGGCGCCACCTGGTTAGAAGACTGGGAGTATGTCGCGGCCGGTCCAAAAACCATCGGGACCGTGCTGTGATCGTGAACACCGTGTTGTGCGGCGCCGTAGTGCTGGATACTGCGGGCAGCCGCCCCCGGTGACCGGTGCCGGACGCGGTGAGCTGGAGGGGACGGTTCGCGTGAGCGAGATACCAGCGAAGGCCACGGAGTCCGAGGACCCGTCGGACCGCGCGAGGGCTGAGGCGGCGGGCGATTCCGCGCGCACGGTGCCCGGCGAGGGCACGGGGGGCGCCATGGGCGACGCGATGTGGCAGAGCAGTCCGCCCGGTTCGATCTACGACTACATCAAGGTCGCCTCGTTCTCCATCGGCGCCGACGGGCTCGTCGACCAGTGGAGTCTGCGAGCCGAGCAGCTCTTCGGCATCTCCCCCGAACGGGCTGTCGGCATGGACCCCATCGAGGCGTTCGTCGCCCCCGACCGGCGTGAGTTCGGGCAGCGCAAGATGGCGGAGATCCTGGACGGGCGCGAGTGGACCGGTGTGGTCCCCTTCCGGATGCCGGCCCCCGAGGGCGGTGGCGAGGGCGCCGAGGGGCTCGCCGAGGTCTATGTGATGCCCACCACTACGGAGGACGGTGAGCGGGCCGCCGTATGCATCGTCGTGGATGTCCGCACCCTGCGCCGGATCGAGACGGACCTCGCCGCCTCGCAGTCGATTTTCGGTCAATCTCCGTTCGGCTTCCTGCTGATCGACACGGATCTGCGGGTCCGGCGCGCCAACCAGCGGTTCGCCTCGATTTTCGGCGGCGGCGTCGACGACCACCGCGGCAAGGGCGTCCACGACTATCTGCCGCGCGCGGAGGCCGAGCGTGTCTCCGCCACCCTGCGCCGCGTCCTGGAGACCGGCGACTCCATCACGGACATGCACGTCACCGGCTATCTGCCCGGCTCCGACGAACGCCGTCACTGGTCCATCAACCTCTACCGTGTGCACAGCGGCAGCGGCCGCCCCATCGGTATCGCCTGGCTCGGAACCGACATCACCTCCCGCCGCGCCGCAGCCCGTGAGGCGGCCGCGGCCCGGCGCAATCTCGCCCTTCTGAACGAGGCGGGCGCCCGCATAGGCAACTCCCTCGACCTGGAGACCACCGCACGCGAACTGCTCGACGTGGTGGTCCCCGGCTTCTGCGACCTGGCCACGGTGGACCTCTACCAGGGCCTGCTGGCCGGCGACGAGACCCCGCCGGGCCTGGCCGACGGCAGCGCCGAACTCCGCAGGGTCGCCTTCGCGAGCGCCGTCTCCGACGCGCCCTTCGTCGGCGGACCGGCACCGGTGGCCGTGGGCGCGGTCCACCACTACCCGTTCAACTCGCCCTGCGCGGACGCCCTGCGCACCGCACGGCCCCAGCACATCCCCGCCGAAGAGGGCGGCCTCATCCGGTCCACCCTCGCGGTCCCGATGGTCGCCCACGACACCGTCGTCGGGCTCGCCCAGTTCTCCCGTACGAAGGGCAGCGAGCCGTTCGGGGAACGCGACCGTGCGCTCGCGGTGGAACTGGCCGCGCGAGCCGCCGTCTGTATCGACAACGCGCGCCTCTATCGCCGCGAGCACGAGCGCGCGCTGATCCTGCAGAGATCCCTCCTCCCCCCGGGCGACCCGGAGGCCTCCGGCCTGGACATCGCCTGCCGCTACCTGCCGGGCAACGCGGCGACGGAGGTGGGCGGCGACTGGTTCGACGTCATCGAACTGCCCGGCCACCGAACGGCGTTGGTGGTGGGCGACGTGATGGGCCGCGGCCTGCGCGCCGCGGTGGCGATGGGTGAACTCCGTACGGCCGTACGGACACTGGCCCTGCTCGACCTCGAACCCGCCGAAGTCCTCTCCGCGCTGGATGAGATCGCGCGCGGCCTTGGCACCCCCGGCGGGGTCCAGCAGGCCACCCGCGCGGCCCGGCAGCCGCGCGACGCGGATCTGTCGGAGGTGTACCTCGCGACCTGCGTGTACGCGGTCTACGACGCGGTGACCAGGCGCTGCACCTTCGCCAACGCGGGCCATCTGCCGCCGGTGCTGGTGGAGCCCGGCGAGAGCGCGCTGATGCTCGACGTGCCGCCGGGGATGCCGCTCGGCGTGGGCGGCGAGCCCTTCGAGGAGGTGGAGGTCGAACTACCCGAAGGCTCACTGTTGGCGCTCTACACGGATGGACTGGTCGAATCGCGCGACCATCCCCTCGACGAAGGCCTGCAAGCCTTCGTGGGTGCCCTCACCGATCCCTCCAGCCCCCTGGAGGACGTCTGCGACCACGTCCTCAACACCCTCGACACCCACCACGGCGAGGACGACATCGCCCTGCTGATGGCACGTGTCCAGGGGCTGCCCGCCGATTCCGTCGGCGACTGGACCCTGCCGCGCGAGCCGCGCAGCGTCGGGCGCGCCCGCGAACACGCCCGTACGCAGCTGGTGTCCTGGGGCCTGGAGCCCCTCGTCGACACGGCGGAGCTCCTGGTCAGCGAGCTGGTGACCAACGCGCTGCGCTACGGCGAGGGCGAGATCAGGCTTCGGCTCCTGCTCGACCGGATGCTCGTCTGCGAGGTCTGGGACGCGGGGCTTGTTCAGCCGCGGCGACGGAGGGCGCGTGATACCGACGAGGGTGGGCGGGGGTTGCAGCTCGTGGGCCTGCTGTCCGCGGCGTGGGGCTCCCGACGGACCCCGCGGGGCAAGACGGTGTGGTTCGAACTCCCGCTGCCGGACGGGGAGACGGGGCTGGTGGATCCGGCGGAGGCGTTGCTGAGCCTGTTCTGAGGACGAGGGGAGGGCGAGCGGGGGTTTTTCGCCCCCGCCGCCCCTACCCGTCCCATCCCTGGGGGCTGCGCCCCCAGACCCCCCTAAAAGATTGCGCAGTTCCCCGCGCCCCTTTTAGGGGCGCGGGGAACTGCGCGATCTTTTGCACCAGCCCCCACCCACCCGCAGTCGAAACACAACCCCCCGGGGTCGAAGGGGCGAAGCCCCTGGGGCTAGAACTCGTCGGCGGGTCAGGTGGGGGGCGTTGCCCGGCGGGATCGTGTTCGGGGGCCGCCGAAGCTCGCGGGGCCGCCTCCGACGCCGAGGAGGATCCCGCCCAGCACGGCACCCCCCACTCCGGCCCCCTCACACCCCCCGTACGGATTGCCGAAGGCCCGCACGTCCCGCTCGGCAAGCTCCCGCGCCCGACGGGCAAGAACATCGGCCCGCTGGACTTCGAGGAGGAGAGGCGCCAGGGCGAGATGACGTTCCGCCTCCGCCAACCGCGTACGCGCCTCGCACCCCACAGCCCCCCGATGCGTCGTGATGAATCCCCCCGCGACGGCGACCGCACCGCGGGCGGGCAGGAGAGCGTGGTCGAGGAGGCCGCCGGCGCCCTCGGAGGAAGGGACGCCGCCGGACGTCGAGGCGAGCACCGTGCCCGCCTCGGCAACGAGCCGCAGGACGTCCACAGGGTCGTACGGTCCGGCCGCCGTCAACCGGCGTACGTCGGCGAGGAGCGCCTCGGCGTGCGCGACATGCCCGGGCAGCGCACCGGCACCGGCGGTCACCAGCCGGCGGCGGGCCTCCACGAGAGCGGCCTCCACTCCGGTGAGCGCGGCGGGCAACTGCCCCGCGGCCGAGGCAAGTTCGCCCGCCAGCCGGTCGACACCGTTCACGAGGACGCCCGCCTGGTCCACGGCCCCCTCCGCCGCGCGCAGATACGTGGTGGCCTTGCCGACGTCGCCCCGGTCGAGGGACTGCCGCGCCTGGTTGAGATGGATCGTGGCGAACACGAGCCGGTCCTTGGCCTGTTCGACGTGGCCCGTGACCGGGAGGAGCGCGGAGGGGGCGTACCGCTTGTGGAGGTCGACGAGCGTCGTCTCCGTGGCCGGGATGCGTGCGGCGAGCTCACGGAAGCGGGTCTCCGCGTACTCCAGCGCGGTCGCCGCGTTCCGCTCCAGGGCGCGCAGCTGGTCGAACCCGGCCGCCTCCGAGTCCAGCCGCTGACCCGCCTCCGTGCAGCGAAGGACGATCTCCTCCAGCATGCCCCGGCTGTCCGCCGGGGCCGCGTCGTCGAGCCGCTGTCGCAGCCGGAAGGCCTCCGCCAGCTCGGACTTCGCGTACGCCAGCGCCTGCGCGTACGGCTTGACGGCTTCGTCTCCGAACTGGGCGGTGGCACAGCCGAGTTCCTCGGCACTGGTGCGGACACAGTCGTCGGTGGCGACCAGTAACCTCCGGGCGTTCCCGTCGAGTTCATGGATCGGTACCGGCACGGCGTGCGGGAAGCCGCCGCCCGGTGTCGTACGCGTCCTCGCCCGCCGCTTGCGGCGCCCGTACCCGTACGCCGCCAGTGCCGCCGCGGCGCCCACCGCGACGAGGGGCAGTACGAGATCTCCGGTGGCCGTCCCGTCCTGGCCCGGGCCGCCCGCGGCCTCCTGCGCCCCCGCCTCCTCGGTGACCCGCACGTTCCGCGCGAGGGTCGCCGGATCCCCGCTCCCCGTCCTCGCCAGGGGCAGCACCAGCCACCCCACCGCCACCAGCCCCCCGAGCACGGCATGCGCCACCCGCACGGCTATGTGGGACGTGGCTCGGCGCGACCGATTTCGGGTCTGGGGCGACGTCACATTTGGGAGCGTATGACCGCTCGCACGCCGACGCGACCGGGGTACGCCGAGGTGGGGACGCCTAAGGTACGGGGGATACGGGGGCGTACGGGAGGGGTGCGGGGGATGGATACGGGACGGACGGAATCCGAGGCGGAGGACCGCGCGGGAAGGCCGGGACCGGGAACGGAGTCCCACGCGGCCCAGGCCGAAGCGGCGGCCGACGCGGGAACAGCGCGGCTGGAGAGCGCCGACGAGCCCGGCCCGGCCGAAGTACACCGGCCCGCCCCGGAGGCCGCCGGCCCGGCCGGAGGGGACCGGACGGGCGACCCCGCACCGCCGACGGGTGCTCCCGAAGTGCCGACAGGCGGCGGCGCGCGGTCAGCCGGTCGCCCCGAAGCGCCGGCCGGCAACCCCGCGGAGCTGTCAGACCGCCCCGCACCGCCGGCGGACGCCCCCGCACCGCCCCCGAACGTCCCCGAGAAGCCCCCGCGCCGTGCCACCCCCGGCTGGATCCGGCGCCTCGCCCGGACCTGGCGTCACCCCTATCTCCGTTGGCCCAAGCGCGTCGCCTTCACGCTCCTCCTCGTCCTTCTCCTTCCGGCCCTCGCCGCTGGGATCGCCCTCCGGGTGAACTACGCCGGAGACCTGGCGCCCGGTACGCAGACCAGGAACCGTGACGCGATCTGGCTGGGGCATGCCTGGGTGGACGGGCGGAAGGGGGACGCGGACGTCAAGGCGTTGGCGGCGCGGCTGCGGAGTACCGGGATCCGGGATCTGTACGTGCACGCGGGCCCGCTGGAGCACGACGGGACGTTGCCCGCGACGGCGTACCCGTCGGCCGGCTGGCTGATCGCGGCCGTGCACCGTCAGCTGGACGGCGTGCGGGTCCAGGCCTGGCTCGGTGACGAGCTGGCGAGCGAGGGGCCGGTCGGGCTACGGCTGGAGCGGGACGCGACCCGGGCCGCCGTCGTGCGCTCCACCCGCCAGATCCTCGCGGCCGGCTTCGACGGCGTCCACTTCGACCTGGAACCCCTCCACTCGGGCAACCGCGACTACCTCTCCCTCCTCGACGACCTGCACCGGGTCACCAAGGCCCGCGGTGTCCCCCTCTCCGTCGCAGCCCACCAGATCGACCCGCTCCCGGCGGCCAACTCCGTCCGCGGCGCCCTCACCGGACACCCCAAGTGGTGGTCCCAGTCCTACTTCGGCCAGGTCGCCCGCCGCGTCGACCAGATCGCGGTCATGTCCTACGACACGGCCATGCCACTGGAGAGCCTGTACGGCGGCTACGTCGCCCAGCAGACCTCCCTCGCCCTCGAAGTCACCCCGAAATCAACCGACTTGCTGATGGGGCTGCCCTTCTTCCACGAGGACGACATGAGCCACCACGGGTCCGCCGAGACGGTCGCGGCGGCCGTACGCGGCACCCGCCTCGGCCTCTCCCGCGCGGACCGCCGCCGTGAACACTTCGGCGTCGCCCTGTACGTCGACTTCGCCGCGACGGAGTCCGACTGGACGGCGTACCGCGAAGGATGGGTCCGGTGACGCTGCGCTTCCAGGACCACTGCGAAGCCCTGCTGGACGGCGGCTTCCCGGATCCGGGGTTCCTGCGCGGGATCGCGGAATGCAACCTTCAACAGACGGTCATGTGTCTGGAGAACCCGAGTTCGCGCGTGCCATGATCTGGGCACGCGCCGTACTCGGCGCGCACCGGAAAATGGGGGACTGATGCACTGGTATCTGGTGGGGTTCGCCGCGCTGGCAGTGACGGGCCTCGCGGGGTTCGGGATCGCCGCGATCACGACCGGCTGGGTGCCGCCGTGGGGGCGCCGCCGTGTGCTGCGGCCCAAGGTGTGGGGCTACGGCTCGGTGCTGTCGGCCGCCGGCATGTCCCTGTTCATGTTCCTCGGGCCGTTCCGCGGGCCCGACGCCGACATGACGCCCTACGCGAT
This sequence comes from Streptomyces sp. NBC_00775, assembly GCF_036347135.1. Lineage (NCBI taxonomy): Bacteria > Bacillati > Actinomycetota > Actinomycetes > Kitasatosporales > Streptomycetaceae > Streptomyces > Streptomyces sp. NBC_00775. Next base: position 3,761,790 of record NZ_CP108938.1, on the reverse strand, counting down.
GACCGGGCTGGCCCTCTTCCTCGCGGGCACGGTCCTTCAGGTGGCCGGGCAGCGCCCCGGCCGTCCCGCGGGTCCCGCAAGCCCGTGAACCCGGACTGGCACCTCGCCCTGGGCCTCGCCGCGGGCGTGCTCCTGGGGCTGGGCACCGCCGTCGGGATCGCCGCCGTACGCACCGGCTGGCTGCCGGGGCGGGCGCGCGGCCGTGTCGTCCGGCGGCGGCTGTGGGGCCAGGCGACGCTGGTGCTGACGGCGTCCCTCGGGCTGCAGCCGGTGGCTCTGGCCCTGTTCGGTCCCGGACCCGTCCAGTTCGCCGCCTCCCTCCTGTGCGGCGCCGGGATCATCACCAGCGTCGTCATGCGGCAGCGCGCGATGCGCGACCGGCGCCGCTCCGGCCCCGCTACGACTCCCGGTCCCGCCGCCTGATCTTCGACCCCAGCCACACCAGCGGGTCGTACTTGCGGTCAACCGCCCTTTCCTTCAAGGGAATCAGGGCATTGTCGGTGATCTTGATGCCCTCGGGGCAGACCTCCGTGCAGCACTTGGTGATGTTGCAGTAGCCGAGGCCGTGTTCGTCCTGCGCGGTGCGCTTGCGGTCCAGGCCCGACTCCGCCGCCGCGTCCAGCGGATGCATGTCCAGTTCCGCCACCCGCATCAGGAAGCGCGGGCCCGCGAACGCCGGTTTGTTCTCCTCGTGGTCGCGGACGACATGGCAGGTGTCCTGGCACAGGAAGCACTCGATGCACTTGCGGAACTCCTGCGAGCGGTCCACGTCCTCCTGCCGCATCCGGTACTCGCCGGGACCCAGCTCGGCAGGGGGGACGAAGGCGGGCACCTCCCTCGCCTTGGCGTAGTTGAAGCCCACGTCCGTGACGAGATCACGTACGACGGGGAAGGCGCGCAGCGGTGTGACGGTGATCGTCTCCTCCCGCGTGAACACCGACATCCGCGTCATGCACATCAGCCGCGGTCGCCCGTTGATCTCCGCCGAACACGAACCGCACTTGCCCGCCTTGCAGTTCCAGCGCACGGCGAGGTCGGGGGCCTGGGTCGCCTGGAGCCGGTGGATGATGTCCAGCACCACCTCACCGTCGTTCACCTCCACCGCGAAGTCCTTCAGGCCGCCGCCCTTGATGTCCCCGCGCCACACCTTGAAGCGGGCCTCATAGCTGCTCACTCGTACAGCTCCTCTTCGGCGAGGTACTTGACCAGCTCCTCCTTCTCGAAGAGGGCGAGCAGGTCGGGGCGAATGGGTTCGGTGGTCTCGCGTACGAGGTCGATCTGGCCCGCCACGGGGTCGGTGGCCGCCAACCCGCCCGTCGGGTCGGTCAGTTGGCACAGCAGGTTGATCCGGCGCCAGGACCGCTCCATCGCCGGATGGTCCTCGCGGGTGTGGCCGCCGCGGGACTCCGTACGCTCCAGGGCTGCCCGCGCCACGCACTCGCTGACCAGCAGCATGTTCCGCAGGTCGAGGGCGAGATGCCAGCCGGGGTTGAACTGCCGGTGGCCCTCCACGCCCGCACGGCGCGCCCGGAGCCGCAGGTCCGCGAGCTTCTCCAGCGCCTGCTCCATCTCCGCCTCGCGGCGGATGATGCCGACCAGGTCGTTCATCGCCTGCTGGAGTTCCTGGTGGAGGGTGTACGGGTTCTCGGGCGGGCGCCCGTCCTCCTGGCCCGGCTCGGGTCCCTCGGCCGAGAAGGGCCGCAGCGCCTCCGCGGCGGCCGTGTCGACCTGGATGTCGTCCACGGCGGGGCGGGCCCCGTCGAGCCCGGCCGCGTACTGCGCCGCGTACAGCCCCGCCCGCCGCCCGAAGACCAGCAGGTCGGAGAGGGAGTTGCCGCCGAGCCGGTTGGAGCCGTGCATGCCGCCCGCGACCTCGCCGGCCGCGAAGAGCCCGGGGACGCCGCGTGCCGCCGCCGTGTCCGACTCGACCGCGATACCGCCCATGACGTAGTGGCAGGTGGGGCCGACCTCCATGGCCTCCGCCGTGATGTCGACGTCCGCCAGCTCCTTGAACTGGTGGTACATGGACGGCAGCCGGCGCCGGATCACCTCGGCCGGCATACGGGTGGAGACGTCCAGGAAGACGCCGCCGTGCGGGGAGCCGCGGCCCGCCTTCACCTCGGAGTTGATGGCCCTGGCCACCTCGTCGCGGGGCAGCAGTTCAGGGGGGCGGCGGTTGTGGTCCGGGTCTTCGTACCAGCGGTCGCCCTCCTCCTCGGACTGGGCGTACTTCTCCTTGAAGACGTCCGGGATGTAGTCGAACATGAACCGCTTGCCGTCGGAGTTCCTGAGCACTCCGCCGTCGCCGCGCACCGACTCGGTGACGAGGATGCCCTTCACCGACGGCGGCCAGACCATGCCCGTCGGGTGGAACTGCACGAACTCCATGTTCAGCAGCGGAGCTCCGGCCAGCAGCGCGAGGGCGTGCCCGTCGCCCGTGTACTCCCACGAGTTCGACGTCACCTTGAAGGACTTGCCGATACCGCCCGTGGAGATCACGACGGAGGGCGCTTCGAGGGTGAAGAAACGGCCGGACTCGCGCTCGTAGCAGAACACCCCGGAGACGCGGCTGCCGTCCTTCAGGACCCGGGTGACGGTGCACTCCTGAAACACCTTGAGCCGGCTCTCGTAGTCACCGGTCTCCTTCATGTCCTCCTGCTGGAGCGACACGATCTTCTGCTGGAGGGTCCGGATCAGTTCGAGCCCGGTCCGGTCGCCGACGTGCGCGAGCCGCGGATACTCGTGTCCGCCGAAGTTGCGCTGCGAGATCCGCCCGTCCTTCGTGCGGTCAAAGAGGGCGCCCCAGGTCTCCAGCTCCCATACGCGGTCGGGGGCTTCCTGGGCGTGCAGCTCGGCCATCCGCCACTGGTTGAGGAACTTCCCGCCGCGCATGGTGTCGCGGAAGTGGACCTGCCAGTTGTCGTGGGAGTTGACGTTGGCCATCGCCGCCGCGATGCCGCCCTCCGCCATCACCGTGTGCGCCTTGCCGAACAGCGACTTGCAGATCACGGCCGTACGGGCGCCCCGTTCGCGCGCCTCGATGGCGGCGCGCAGGCCGGCGCCCCCGGCACCGACCACGACGACGTCCCACTCCTGCCGGTCGACCACGGACATCAAAAGGCCCCACTCATCTAGAAGAAGCGCGGATCGTCGAAGGCGCCGGACGCGACCAGATACACGTAGAAGTCGGCGAGTGCCACACTCACCAACGACGCCCAGGCGAGCAGCATGTGATGGGCGTTCAGCTTCCCGACCCACTGCCACATCCGGTAGCGCACCGGATGCTTGGAGAAGTGCTTCAGCTTCCCGCCGACGATGTGCCGGCAGGAGTGGCAGGAGAGGGTGTACGCCCAGATCAGCGTGATGTTGACCAGGAACACCAGGGTGCCCAGGCCCATGTGGCCCCAGCGGTAGTGCTCGTCGCGGAAGGAGAGCACCGTGTCGTACGTGAGGATCCCCGCGACGACGATGGCCGCGTAGAAGAAGTACCGGTGGATGTTCTGCAGGATCAGCGGGAAGCGGGTCTCGCCGGTGTACTTCTTGTGCGGCTCCGGCACCGCGCAGGCCGGGGGCGACATCCAGAAGCCGCGGTAGTAGGCCTTGCGGTAGTAGTAGCAGGTCAGGCGGAAGCCGAGCGGGAAGATCAGGATGATGACCGCCGGGGAGATGGCCCACCAGCTGCCGAAGAGGTCGGCGTTGGGGCCGGCGTGCATCGTCCCGCACCGCTCCGCCAGGCAGGGCGAGTAGAACGGCGAGACGTACGGCGCGGCGTAGTAGTGCGCGTCGGCGAACGCCCGCCACGTCGAGTAGATGACGAACGCCAGCAGACCGGCGGCGGTGGCGGCGGGGGCCAGCCACCACCGGTCGGTCCGCAGATGCTGGGCGGCGATCGCGGCGCGCGTACCGGTGTGTACACCGCCGCTGTTCAGATGGGGTTCCGTACCAGTGGCCAAGGGAGAGCTCCGGTCGGGGTCGGGTCAGGGGGCGTGCCGGTCGCGGGCGCCGAGACCCTCGTCGTCCGAGTCCGTCCACAAGGCGTCGTCGTACGGGGTGTCGGGGATGCGCACGAGGTCGGGGGGCTGTGGCGAGGTGGCACCGGGGGCCGTCTCACGCAGCAGCGCGACGCTCTCGCGCAGATGGTCGGCGTCGGCACGGACGCGGCGCATCTCGAGCCCGCCGCTGCCGATCTCCTGTTCCAGGCGGCCCACTGACCGGTTCAGGTCGTCGAGGCAGCGCTGCACTGACATCAAGTCGTCTTGCACGGACATGACGTGACCTCACTTCCGCGGGCCGTCGGGCCCCTGGGTGGCAACGTTCATGCGCCTGCGAGTGTTGCGCGTCACACCTGCCGGTGTGAAGGGACGTGCACCAATTGGCGGGCGTGCGCTGGGGGCGCCGGCTCCCTGGGATTGCGCCCCCAGGCCCCTGCTTCGGCCTGAACGGCCTCGTCCTTACACGTCGGACGGGCCGAGCCGAGTCGGCCGGCGTTGCGCCGCACGGGTGGGCTTGCCCTCACTCCTCGCGTGTCGCCACTGACAGGCGAACCCTTTCCTCTTCAGTGGGTCCGTAGATCTGATCAGCTCCATATATCCGCAAATATACCGCCAAATGTGATCAGAACCCCTGTTCACCCGCGGAGCGGCTCGTCCCGGAGGTTGCAGTGATGTCCCACGACGGCGTCGGACTGCGCGCGGTGATGCGCTCGGTCGCGTTCCTCACCGCTGGCGCGCTCGCGGTACCCGCCCTCACCGCGTGCAGTTCGGAGGACGCGGCGGGCAAGCCCGTCGCCGGGCAGGACATCGCGCCCGCCTCCCGCGACCTGGTCGCCGACGGCGGCACCCTGCACTGGGCCGTGGACGCCGTACCGGAGACCCTGAACACATTCCAGGCCGACGCCGACTCCGCGACCTCGCGGGTCGTCGGCGCCGTACTGCCCTCGATGTACCGGCTCGACCGGAACGGGCGCCCGCAGATCAACCCCGACTACCTGGAGTCCGCGAAGGTCGTCGAGACCGAGCCCAAGCAGGTCGTGCTGTACAAGCTCAACCAGCAGGCGGTCTGGAGCGACGGCCGCGAGATCGGCGCCGCCGACTTCGCCGCCCAGTGGCGCGCCCTGTCCGGCAAGGACACCGCCTACTGGACGGCCCGCAACGCCGGCTACGACCGCATCGAGAAGATCGAGCGCGGGAAGAACAACCTGGAGGTCCGCGTCACCTTCAGCCGGCCCTACGCCGACTGGAAGTCGCTGTTCTCGCCGCTGTACCCGAAGGACGTCATGGGCACCCCGGACACCTTCAACGACGGGGCGAGAAGGAAACTGAAGGTCACCGCGGGACCCTTCGCGCTGAAGAACGTGAACCGCAAGGACGGCGAGGTCCGCCTCACCCGCAACCCGCGCTGGTGGGGCCGCCCCACCAAGCTCGCCGAGATCGATCTGGTCGCCGTCCCCCGCGCCGAGCGGGCCACCGCGCTCGCCGCCGGCAAACTGGACCTGGCCGAGATCGCCCCCTCCGAGGCCGAGCGGATCACGCTCGCCGGCCAGGACAAGGGCAGCACCCCCCTCCAGGGCCCCGGCGCCACGATCACACCCGCAAAGGCGCTGCGCTCCTGGGCCCGCGCGTACGGCTCCGACGATGACGCCGCCGGCGAGGAGACCCAGGCCCGCAAGAAGCGGCGCAAGGCGATCGCGAAGTACGCGGGCCAGCAGTCGGCCCTGAGCGGTTTCGTGGTCCGCAAGTCCCTCGAACCCATCTACACCCAGCTCGCCCTCAACGGCTCCGGGGGCCCGCTCGCCGACGAACGCGTCCGCCGCGCCGTGGCCCGCGCCCTCGACCGCCAGGAGCTCGCCCAGGTGGTCCTCAAGCCGCTGGGCCTGCCCGCCGTGCCGGTCGGCAGCCACCTCGCCCTCTCCGGCCAGCAGGCGTACGCCGACAACAGCGGCGCCCTCGGCGGCCAGGACACCGCCGCGGCCCAGGCGCTGCTCACCGACGCCGGGTGGGTGCCCGGCGGGCCGGTCACGGAGCAGAAGCCGGACAAGGCGGCCGGGTCCCAGGGCAAGGGGGCCGGCTCCCCGGGCGGCAAGGCGGACTCCGGGGACGGTTCCGGCGACGACGGGCGGTACATCGTCGGCGAGGACAACAAGCCCGGCGAGGCCGACCGGGAGAAGAAGAAGGACCCCAAGGACCACACCGGGCAGCACAAGAACAAGCACTCCGGGCAGCACGCGGACGAGCAGGCCGGCAAGCACCTCGACGGGAAGCAGTACTCCCGCCAGGGCGGGGCACAGGGGGCGTACGCGCCCCAGGGCACGGCCGCCCCGGCGGGCGCCGCGGCCAATGCGCTCGCCAAGGACGGCAAGCCGCTGACGCTCCGCTTCGTCGTGCCCTCCGGCACCGGCTCGGAGCCCCTGCGCGCCGTCGCCGACCGCATCGCGCAGATGCTCCAGCGCATCGGCATCCGTACGGAACTGAACAAGGTCTCGGACGACAGCTACTTCAAGGACCACATCGCCTCGGGCCAGTACGACCTGGCGCTGTACTCGTGGCCCGCCTCCGCCTTCCCGGCCACCGACGCCCGCCCGATCTTCGCCAAGCCGGTGCCGGCCGCCGACGGCTCCCTGAGCGTCGAGCAGAACTACACCCGCGTCGGCACCGACCAGGTCGACCAGCTCTTCGACCAGGCCATTTCCACGCTCGACGAGGACGAGGAGCGCGCCCTCGTCCGCAAGGCCGACGCCCGGATCTGGGCCGCCGCCGGCTCGATTCCGCTCTACCAGCGCCCCCAGCTCACCGCCGCCCGCACCAACCTCGCCAACACCGGCGCCTTCGGTTTCCAGACCCCGATCTACGAGGACATGGGCTTCCTGAAGAAGGGCGCGAACCCTTCGGCGAGCCCCTCCCAGGGCTAGCCGGACCGTGGCCCACGTGGCCCTGCGGAGGCCGCCTCCGTCAGGGCCACGTACCATGGGGTAAGGCCGTGGCGTGTAGTAGCCCGGCAGGCCCCGCGCTGCGGAGGCCGTCCACTCACTCCGGGAGAAGCGCCTCAATATGGCCACGCGCCACGACATCCGCAACGTCGCCATCGTCGCCCACGTCGACCATGGCAAGACCACCCTGGTCGATGCCATGCTCAAGCAGGCCGGTGCCTTCGCCGCGCACGCCGCCGAGTCGCTCGACGACCGCATGATGGACAGCAATGACCTGGAGCGTGAGAAGGGCATCACGATCCTGGCCAAGAACACGGCCGTGAAGTACCACCCCAAGGATGGCGGTGAGGCCATCACGATCAACATCATCGACACCCCCGGCCACGCCGACTTCGGCGGCGAGGTCGAGCGCGGTCTGTCGATGGTGGACGCGGTCGTCCTCCTCGTCGACGCCTCCGAGGGCCCGCTGCCCCAGACCCGCTTCGTGCTGCGCAAGGCGCTGCAGGCCCGCCTGCCCGTCATCCTGTGCATCAACAAGACGGACCGCCCGGACTCGCGCATCGACGAGGTCGTGAACGAGGCGTACGACCTCTTCCTCGACCTCGACGCCGACGAGGACCAGATCGAGTTCCCGATCGTCTACGCGTGTGCGCGTGACGGTGTGGCCTCGCTGACCAAGCCGGAGGACGGCACCGTCCCGGCCGACAGCGACAGCCTGGAGCCGTTCTTCACCACGATCCTGGAGTCCGTCCCGGCCCCGTCCTACGACGAGTCCGCGCCGCTCCAGGCCCACGTGACGAACCTGGACGCCGACAACTTCCTCGGCCGTATCGCGCTGCTCCGCGTCGAGCAGGGCGAGCTGCGCAAGGGCCAGACGGTCGCGTGGATCAAGCGTGACGGCACCATCAGCAACGTACGCATCACCGAGCTGCTGATGACCGAGGCGCTCACCCGCAAGCCCGCCGAGAAGGCCGGCCCCGGTGACATCTGTGCCGTCGCCGGTATCCCGGAGATCATGATCGGCGAGACCCTCGCCGACCCCGAGAACCCGATCGCGCTGCCGCTGATCACGGTCGACGAGCCCGCGATCTCCATGACCATCGGTACGAACACCTCGCCGCTGGTCGGCCGTGGTGGCACCGGCAAGGGCGCGGAGAACAAGGCCGCGGTCAAGGACCGCAAGGTCACCGCCCGCCAGGTCAAGGACCGCCTCGACCGCGAGCTGGTCGGTAACGTCTCCCTCCGCGTGCTCGACACCGAGCGCCCGGACGCCTGGGAGGTCCAGGGCCGTGGTGAGCTCGCGCTCGCCATCCTGGTCGAGCAGATGCGCCGCGAGGGCTTCGAGCTGACCATCGGCAAGCCGCAGGTCGTCACGCAGCAGATCGACGGCAAGACCCACGAGCCGGTCGAGCGCATGACGATCGACGTTCCCGAGGAGCACATGGGCGCGGTCACGCAGCTCATGGGCGTCCGCAAGGGCCGCATGGACAACATGTCCAACCACGGCTCGGGCTGGGTCCGCCTGGAGTTCGTCGTTCCCTCCCGTGGCCTCATCGGCTTCCGGACCGAGTTCCTGACCGGGACGCGCGGCACGGGCATCGCCCACTCCATCCACGAGGGCCACGAGCCGTGGTTCGGCACGCTGACGACCCGTAACAACGGTTCGCTGGTCGCCGACCGCGCGGGCGCCGTCACCGCGTTCGCGATGACGAACCTCCAGGAGCGCGGTGTGCTGTTCACCGACCCCGGCACCGAGGTGTACGAGGGCATGATCGTCGGCGAGAACTCCCGCGCCGACGACATGGACGTGAACATCACCAAGGAGAAGAAGCTCACCAACATGCGCTCGGCCGCCGCCGACTCGTTCGAGGCGATCGTCCCGCCGCGCAAGCTCTCCCTGGAGCAGTCGCTTGAGTTCTGCCGCGACGACGAGTGCGTCGAGGTGACCCCGGAGGCCGTTCGCATCCGCAAGGTCGTCCTCGACCAGAAGGAGCGCGGTCGCTCCGCCAGCCGCGCCAAGCACGGCTGATCGACTGTGCAGTCCGGCTGAGCAATCGGCCGACTGAGCCCGGGTGCCCCCATTGATGGGGGCACCCGGGCTTTTTTCAACCCGTTTTCCCGCACCTCGTGTCCGAAATGCGGAACCTCCCGCCCGATACGCATGTAACACGTCCGTTTCGCGGGCTTCTCCCTCAGATCATTTTGTCCAGATTTTGGAAGATGTACGCGTGAGCTGTGATGGAACCGAGACCTAAAGGCAGTGGTCGGTATCTGGCTCATGTCAGATAGTTAGCCGCGTAACGCTCGGGTCAATGGGTCATGCGCTGTGGGGACAGCGCCGACTCACGAGCACAGTGGGGTGTTTGACCCTCCGTCAGGGGTGTCGGAGGTCAATCAGAGGCCCCTCCTGTCCGTGCACCGGTTGAGTCATGAGGAGGCACCAGATGCCAACTACGCGTGTTCACCTGCGAGTTGTCGCACGCCGCGCCCTGGCGCACAGCGACCGCTAGGCATACGTCTCTCCTGATCCGCATGGTCCGAACGTGGCCGCCCACACCCTGTGGCGACCGCGGAATCGGCGTACCCATGAAATGGACGAACCATGACGAGTCCGATCGAGATCGAGGGCGCGGCAGCCTCCACCGAGGTCGACGAGCAGACGAAGCAGAAGCGTTCCGCCGAGCCGGAGCTGCTGGAGGGCCGATCGCCCGGCCAGCTGATGTGGCGCCGGTTCAAGCGCGACCGCAGCGGTGTCGTCTCCGCGTACATCGTGATCTTCTTCTTCCTGATCGCCGCCCTCGCTCCGCTGATCTCGAAGCTGTACGGCAAGAACCCGTACACGCTCTACGGGCAGGACAACCCGCTGCTCCTGAACGACTTCAACATGCCGTCGGGTCCCAACGGCGGCATCACCTCGGAGTACTGGTTCGGGATCGAACCCACCCTGGGGCGCGATGTGTTCATGCAGCTCCTGTACGGCATGCGCACCTCGCTGTACACGGCGCTCGCGGCGACGATCGCGATGGTCTTCATGGGGGTGCTGATCGGTCTGGTCGGCGGCTACTTCGGCGGCAAGGTCGACTACTGGCTCGGCCGGCTCACGGACTTCCTGCTCGCCTTCCCGCAGCAGCTGTTCATGATCGCGGCGATGCCGGTGATCACCGTGGCGTTCGTCGCTCCTGACGAGGAGACGCCCACCTACATCCACGCGCTCGCGATCATCGGAGTCCTGTGGTTCCTCGGCTGGATGGGCCTCGCCCGGCTGATCCGGGCGGTCACGCTCTCGCTGCGCGAGCGGGAGTTCGTGGAGGCCGCGAAGGTCGCGGGCGCCTCGCCGTGGCGGATCATCCGCAAGGAGCTGCTGCCCAACCTCGTCACACCGATCCTGGTGCAGGGCACGTACATGCTGCCCAACACCATTCTCTCGGTGGCCTTTCTCTCCTTCGTCGGTGTCGGCTACTCCGAACCGACCCCCGACTGGGGCCGGATGTTCGCCATCGGGTCGGACATCTACGAACAGGACCCGGTCTACATGTTCTTCCCGGGTGTCGCCATGGTCGTCTTCGTCGTGGCGTTCAACCTCCTCGGTGACTCGGTCCGGGACGCCTTCGATCCCAAGACGGGCCGCTGACTCCGAGTACGGGGGTGCCGCTGCCACCCGGGAGCCGGCGACGACCGGCCGTGCACTGCCAAGCAGCACCAGTGGATCACTGATCACAACTCACAGGCAGGTGGACTCGACTCCATGAGCATCCTCAGTTCCCGCAGAGCGCGGACCGCCGTCGTCGCGGTCGCGGCCGGCGCCCTCGCGCTGGCAGGCTGCAGCAGCAGTGACAACGGCAACACCACGAACAAGAGCAAGGACAAGAAGGAGGCCGCGGCCCAGTCCGCGGCGGTCAAGATCGGCACCGCGGCGGACTCGACGGGGCCTGCCGAAGAGGTCACGGGCGCCAAGCCCGGCGGCACGGTACAGGTGTACGAGGAGGACGACTTCTCGCACCTCGACCCGGGCCAGATCTACGTCAGTGACGCCGGCCTGCTCTCCAAGCTCATCTTCCGCGGCCTGACCACGTACAAGGAGGACGCCAAGGGCGGCCTCACCGTGATCGGTGACCTCGCGACCGACGCCGGCAAGATGTCGGACGGCGGCAAGACGTGGACGTACACGCTGAAGGACGGCGTGAAGGACGAGACCGGTCATGTGATCGACGCGAACGACATCCGGCACACCTTCGAGCGGCTCTACGACCCGTTCATCACCGACGGTCCGTCCTACATCCAGCAGTGGCTGTCCGGTGCCGGCACCACGTACCGCAAGGCGTACGCGGGTCCGTTCAAGGGCAAGCACCTGCCGGACACCGTCCTCGCGACCCCGGACGACAAGACCGTCGTCTTCCACTTCTCGGCCGCCCAGCCCGACCTGCCGCAGGCGCTGGCCATGGCCGGCTACTCCGTCGTCCCCGAGAAGACGGACACCAAGGCCAAGTACGACACCAAGCCCGTCGCCGTCGGCCCGTACAAGATCTCGGAGTTCAAGGCCGGCAAGAGCGTCAAGCTGGTCAAGAACACCAACTGGGACGCGAAGACGGACGCCATGCGTCACCAGTACGTCGACGGCTTCAACATCGACATCAACCACGACGACGAGGACCAGACCAAGACGATCCTCGCCGACCGAGGTGACGCCAAGAACGCCATCATGATGACCGGTCAGGTCGCCACCACCCAGGTGCAGAAGGTGGTCTCCGACTCGGCGGCGATGAAGCGCACGATCCAGGGCTACGCCCCGTACGTGTGGCAGATGAACTTCAACATGGACCGCATCAAGGACAAGAAGATCCGCGACGCGATCACCTACGCCATGCCGTCCACCGCGGTGTACAAGGCAGACGGTGGCGCGTACGGCGGTGAGGTCGCCAACAGCCTGATGTCGCCCACCACTCCGGGCTACCAGAAGGACTTCGATCCCTTCGACCGGGCCAAGCACCCCAACGGTGACATCGCCAAGGCCAAGAAGCTGATCGAGGAAGCCGGCGCCAAGGGCAAGAAGATCGTCTACGCCTACGCCAACATCCCGGTCCGCCAGCAGCAGGCCGTGCTCGTCGAGAACGCTCTCGGCAAGATCGGTCTCGACGTCCAGAAGAAGGAAGTCGACGCCGCCACCTGGTACGAGCAGATCGGCAAGGTCGACAACGGCTTCGACATCTACATGACCGGCTGGGGCCAGGACTGGTCCTCCGCCTCCACCGTCTTCCCGCCGCTGTACGACGGCACGCAGATCCAGGACGGCGCGTCGAACTACTCGCACATCAACGACGACCACGTGAACTCGGAGATCGTCCGCATCCAGAAGATCACGGACACCGCCGAGGCCACCAAGGCCTGGACCGCGCTCAACCAGTACATCAGCGAGAAGGTCAACCCGGCGTCGCCGATCTACTACACCAAGGTGTTCCAGATCGCCGGCACCAACGTGGGCGGCCTGCGCTACTCCACGGTGACGAGCTACACCGACCCGACCCGGGTCTTCCTCAAGAGCTGACCACCCTCCCGGGGCGCACTCCAGCGAGTGCGCCCCGGGCGCTCCTGTCCCTGGCCGCCGTCCTGAGAGCAGCGTTCCGCCATGCTTCGATTCATCCTTCGCCGGACGTTCGGCGCGATGCTCATCCTCCTGCTGATCAGCGCCTTCACGTTCTTCATGTACTACGCGATCCCCCAGGACCCGGCCACCCTCGCGTGCGGCAAGAACTGCACACCGGACGCGCTGGCGATCATCCACAAGAACCTGGGGCTCGACGAGTCGATCCCGGTGCAGTACTGGAAGTTCCTCTCCGGCATCTTCGTTGGACGGGACTTCGCCGTGGGCCACTGCCCGGCCCCCTGCTTCGGTGTCTCCTTCCGTGACCAGCAGATGGTCTGGGCGACGATCATGGACCGCTTCCCGCTGACGCTGTCCCTCACGATCGGCGGCCTGATCGTCTTCCTCATCGTCGGCCTCGGCACCGGCATGATCGCCGCCCGCTACCGGGGAACCTGGCTCGACAAGGTCTTCAGCTCCATCTCGCTGGTGCTGAGCTCGTTCCAGATCTACTTCCTCGGCCCGATCATGCTCGGCATCTTCGTGTACAGCACCGGCTGGCTGGACAAGCCCAAGTACGTGCCGTTCACGGAGAATCCGGCACAGTGGTTCATGGGACTGCTGATCCCCTGGGTCGTCATGTCCGTGATCTTCACCGCCAACTACACGCGCATGGCGCGCTCGACGATGATCGAGCAGCTCCAGGAGGAACATGTGCGCGCGGCCCGCGCGAAGGGCATGACCGGCAGATACGTCTTCTTCCGGTATGCCTGGCGCGGCTCGCTGATCCCGATCCTCACCATCCTCGGCATGGACCTCTCCGCGCTGCTCGGCGGCGCCGTCGTCACCGAGTTCACCTTCGGTCTCGCGGGCATCGGCCGGCTCGCCGTGGACTCGGTCGTCGGCAAGGACCTGCCGAAACTCATGGGCGTGATGCTCTTCAGCGCCGCGTTCATTCTCCTGCTCAACGTGATCGTGGATGCCCTGTACGCCGTGATCGACCCGCGTGTGCGGCTGTCCTAGTGCTTGAGGAGACCTCTCAGTGACCACACTCACCAAGCCCGAGGACGGCGCGGCGCCGGCCGGCTCCGACGCGTTCCTCTCGGTCCGCGACCTCCAGGTGCGGTTCTCCACGGAGGACGGCGTCGTCAAGGCGGTCGACGGGCTCTCCTTCGACCTGGAACGCGGTACGACACTCGGCATCGTCGGCGAGTCCGGGTCCGGGAAGTCCGTCACCAACCTGACCATCCTGGGCCTGCACTCCCCGCTGAACACCACGATCGAGGGCGAGATCGTCCTCGACGGCAAGGAACTCATCACCGCCACCGAGACCGAGCTGGAGCGGCTGCGCGGCAACAAGATGGCGATGATCTTCCAGGACGCGCTGACCGCGCTGTCGCCGTACCACACCGTGGGCCGGCAGATCGGCGAGCCGTTCCGCAAGCACACCGGGGCGTCCAAGAAGGAGGCGCGGGACCGGGCCATCGAGATGCTGGGGAAGGTCGGCATCCCGCACCCCCAACAGCGCGTGGACGACTATCCGCACCAGTTCTCCGGCGGTATGCGCCAGCGCGCGATGATCGCGATGTCCCTGGTCTGCAACCCTGACCTGCTGATCGCCGACGAGCCGACGACGGCCCTCGACGTCACCGTCCAGGCGCAGATCCTGGACCTGCTGAAGGACCTCCAGCAGGAGTTCGGCTCCGCGATCATCATGATCACCCACGACCTCGGTGTGGTCGCCAACATGGCGGACGACCTGCTCGTGATGTACGCGGGCCGGGCGGTGGAGCGCGGCACGGTCCGCGAGGTGCTCAAGAGTCCGCAACACCCGTACACCTGGGGCCTGCTGGCCTCCATGCCGCGCCTGTCGGCGGACGTGGACGAGCCGCTGACCCCCATTCCGGGCACACCCCCGTCGCTGCTGAACCCTCCCTCGGGATGCCCGTTCCATCCGCGGTGCGCCTTCCGGAGCGAGGTCGAGGGCTCCGACCGGTGTGTGGACATCCGGCCCGAACTGCCGGTGGGGCGCGGCGCCGCCTGCCATCTCACGCCGGACCAGAAGAGCCGCATCTTCACCGAAACGATTCGGCCCAGGCTGGGCTGAGGGGACTGACTGTGAGCGACGCTGTGAGCGACGAGAAGACCGCGGTCGCGGCCGACGTGATCCCCGGGCAGCGGGACGCGGACCCGGCCGAACCGCTGATGCGGGTGCGCGACCTGAAGAAGTACTTCCCGGTGAAGGGAGGCTTCCCGATCCGCCGCACGATCGGCGACGTGCAGGCCGTGGACGGCGTCTCCTTCGACGTCTTCCCCGGTGAAAGCCTGGGCCTGGTCGGCGAGTCGGGCTGCGGCAAGTCCACGACGGGACGGCTGCTGACCCGTCTCCTGGAGCCCACGCAGGGCACGATCTCGTACCAGGGCAAGGACATCAGCCGCTCCACCCGGCGCCAGCTGGCCCCGATCCGCTCCGAGATCCAGATGATCTTCCAGGACCCGTACGCCTCGCTGAACCCCCGCCAGACGGTCGGCACCATCATCTCCTCGCCGATGGAGATCAACGGCGTCAATCCGCCCGGCGGCCGTGAGGCCCGTGTACGCGAACTCCTGGAGACGGTCGGCCTCAACCCCGAGCACTACAACCGCTTCCCGCACGAGTTCTCCGGCGGTCAGCGTCAACGCATCGGCGTGGCACGGGCGTTGGCGCTCTCGCCGAAGCTGATCGTGGCGGACGAACCGGTCTCCGCGCTGGACGTCTCCATCCAGGCGCAGGTGGTCAACCTGCTCCAGGAGGTCCAGCGGGAGATGGGCATCGCGTTCGTCTTCATCGCCCACGACCTCGCCATCGTCCGCCACTTCTCGCAGCGCGTCGCGGTCATGTACCTCGGCAAGATCGTGGAGATCGCCGACCGCACGTCGCTGTACACCGGACCGCGCCACCCCTACACCCACGCGCTGATGTCGGCCGTTCCCGACGCGGACATCGACGCCGAGAAGAAGGAACGCATCCGCCTCCAGGGCGACGTGCCGTCCCCGATCTCGCCGCCCTCCGGCTGCCGCTTCCGTACGCGCTGCTGGAAGGCGCAGGACAAGTGCGCACAGGAGGAACCGCCACTGATCCGGCTGTCGGGCAACGCCGAGGGGCATTTGACGGCCTGTCACTTCCCCGAGGACCCGACGATCGAGGCGCGGGCCGAGGACATCGTGCTGGACCCGGCGCTGGCGGCGCTGGAGGGACACGACGACTAGAAGCGGTCTCCGGACCCGGCGTCAGCGTCCCGCCGAAGCCGGGTCCTGGGTGGCACGTCAAGCGACGGCACCTGACGGAACGAAGGCACCTGACAGATCGCGGTCAGGGAGGTTATGCTCGCCGCGATGATGACTCCCTCTGTTCAGAGATTGGGGGCCCCGTCCACGCAAGGTGAGTGCTGATGCTCACTCAGACCGCGTACGGGTACTCCTCCCTTTCCTACTGGCGCCTTTCCTTCTGGCCGCGCGTGCGAGAGTTCGCCGTGCCGCCGTCCATGATCGAGACTGCGACCGTCCGCCGCTCTGCCGGGGACTGGGCGGGGGCGTGCGCCGCCGCAGGCATCGACATCGATTTCAACCTGCGTTCCGTGGCGCGCACTCATGGCCACGACCTCGCGGCCCAAGTCCGGGCAGATCTACGCCACTTGGCTCCCGACCTGCTGCGCTGGCACATGCCGAGGATCGCTCCTGACGGGCTGTTGCGGCCAGGGCTGACCATCGCTCTGGCTCGGTACGACTACGAGTACGGCGCGGCGGGGCGCGAGGGCGCGTGCCCGGTGCACCTCGTGGTCCGGACTCCGCCGGCCTGGGCGGACGGCGGGCAGCGGATCAGCCTCGCACTGTGGGACGGCTCCCTCGACGGATCCGCGTTCGGGGCAGGCATCGACCGGCATCCGCATCCGCATCCCCATCCAAGCCCGCGGTTCCGCCTCGACCTGCACCGCCACCTGTGGGACGCGCGCAGGGCCGATGAGCTGCGGGTCCGCTCCGGGGCCGACCGGCCGCCCGCCGACGGCCGTTCCGCGGACCCGGACCCGCTGGGGTTGGTGCCGCGAGGGCGCAGCTGTGCCGTCGACCGGTGGGCGGCTGAGGCGGGGATCCTGCTCCGCGCCGAGGGGCGGACGACCGGTGCCGTCGCCGTGCGGTTCGGGGGCCGGCACCGGCTGCTCCTGGACCTGGCCGCGGACGGGGACGGCCTCGGGCCGCCCGCCCTGCGGATCGCGGCGGCGCCCACGGACGGCACCTTCTCCGCGCTGCCGGTGCTGCCCGACGCCGCGACCTGGGTACTGCCCGACCTGGAACTGATCCGCACCGGTGCGATCGAGGCCGGTCAGCTGCACCCGCTGGTCGCCTCGGCGCTCGTACCGGATCGTTCGCCGGCCGGTTCCTCCTGGATTCCGGACCGGGCGGGACAACCGCGCATCGTGGAGTGCCGGGGCGCTCAGCACCGCATCGCCCTGGTCGACGGGGTACTGGCGCCACTGGACCACGACCCGGACGAGATCCGCCGCGAGGAACTGCTGGTCGCACTGACCGGCACTCCGCTTCCGTGCCTGCGGGCCATCGACGAGGCGCACCGCCGTCCGGACTGCCTCACCGGTGTCCGCGAACGCCTGCACCACGGCGACACCGCCGGTGCGCTGGCCGTCGTCGAAGGCCTGCTGGGCCCCGACGCGGTGCTGCGCGGCGGCGCTCTGCGGGACGAACTGGAGGCGGCCGCGCTGCGGCGGATCACCTACGGGCTGTTCAGGGCGGGCCTGGTCGGACCCGGACCTCGGTCCGGCCGCCTCACCCCGGGTCCGAGCCGTCCTCCCGGCCACCGCACGCACCCGCGCCACATGTCCCCTCGCTGACCCGGCTCTCGCCGACCCGGCTCTCGCTGACCGGGGGACGTCTGTCCCCGCGCCCACCTGGCCGTCCCCTGGGCCGACTTGGCCCACTATGAAACCAAAGGTGATGAAACATGACCATGTGCACCGCGTACGCTACTGCCGACGCCCCCTCCGACCAGGTCCACGCCTCCCAACTCGACGTCGCCGCCGAGTTGTTGACCCTGCTGCGCGACGCCACCACCGAACCGCGCCCCGACATCCAACTGGAGGCCCTGACTCTGGCCGTGGCCGCCGACCTGCCCGTGCTTCTGTGGGGTGAGCCGGGGATCGGCAAGACCGCGGCCCTGACACAGCTCGCCGCGGCGCTGGACCTTCCGCTGACCACGGTGATCGCCAGTGTGCACGAGCCGTCCGACTTCTCCGGGCTGCCCATCGTCGGCGACGACCCCGCGGAACAGGGCGTCCCGATGGCCCCGCCGGACTGGGCCGTACGACTGGTGCGGGCCGGCCGGGGGCTGCTGTTCCTGGATGAGCTGTCCACCGCGCCACCGGCGGTTCAGGCCGCCCTGCTCCGCCTCGTGCTGGAGCGGCGGATCGGTGCCCTGCGGCTGCCGCCGGGCGTCCGGATCGTGGCCGCCGCCAATCCGCGGTCCTCGGCGGCCGACGGCTGGGAGCTGAGCCCGCCGCTGGCCAACCGGTTCGTCCATCTCCAGTGGACCCACGACCACGACGTCGTCGTACGCGGCCTCGGCGGGACCTGGCCCCGGGCCACTCTGCCGCGACTCGACCCGGCGAGGCTGCCGGAGGCCGTCGACTTCGCCCGTCGTGCCGTGTGCGGGCTCCTCACCGGCCGCCCCAAGCTGGTGCACCAACTGCCCAGCAGTGAGACGCGTCGGGGCGGCCCCTGGCCGTCACCCCGAAGCTGGGAGATGACCCTGAGTCTGATCGCCTTCGCGACCGCGGCCGGCTCCTCCCGGGAAGTGCTTTCCCTGCTGGTCAGGGGCACTGTGGGGGACGGTCCGGGGCTGGAACTGCTGGCAAGCCTGGACCGGATGGATCTCCCGGACCCCGAGACACTGCTCGCCGACCCGGCCGGTGCCGCCCTGCCCGAGCGGGGGGATCTGCGCCAAGCCGTGCTGGACGGGGTGGTGGCCGCGGTCCGGAGGCGCCCGGAGAAGTCCCGCTGGGACGCGGCGTGGGCGCTCCTGGTCCGGGTGGTGGAGACGGGAGCCCCGGACCTGGTGGTCGTCCCCGCGACCACACTCGCCTCGCTGCGACAGGAGGACTGGGACGTTCCGGCATCGATCGAGCGGCTCGCCGGAGCGGTGTCCGTGTCCCGGCGGGCGGACCAGGCGGCAGACCGAGTGGCGGCCCGCGCCGCCGCCGTCGCCGCGAAGGCCGGCCGATGACCGCGGACGCACCGGTGACCGCGGACGTGCCGGTGACCGAGGAGGCACCGGTGACCGAGGAGGCACCGATGACCGCGGACGTGCCGATGACCCCGCACGCACCGATGACTCCGGACGCACCGGGGACCCTGGACCTCGACAAACTCTTCGCCGCCCGGCTTCAGGCCGCCCGCGCCCGGCCCTACTTGGCGACGGCGCTGTTCGCCCTGCACACCGTGGAGTCGCGGCGGGTGCCGACGATGGCCGTCGACCGGCACTGGCGTTGCTACGTCTCGCCGGTGTTCGTGGACCGGACGCCGGTGGAGGAACTGGCCGGCGTATGGGTGCACGAGGTGTCGCACCTGCTGCGCGACCACCACGGGCGCAGCGACCGGTTCGCGCGGCTGCACGGGCTGACCGGTCCGGCGGAACGGCTGCGGATGAACATCGCCGCGGACTGCGAGATCAACGACGACGTGTTCGGCGACGGGCTGGTCCGGCCCGAAGGCGCGGTCCAGCCGGGGTCTTTGGGGCTGCCCGCGGGGGAGCTCATGGAGGACTACCTGCGCCAGTTCCGGCTCGGGCCGCATACGCAGAGCCTCGCCTGGCTGGACTGCGGCAGTGGCGCCGACGGACTGGAACGGGAGTGGGACCTCGGAGCGGACGGCGCGCACGGCCTCAGCGCGCAGGAGCGGGACGCCGTGCGGTTCCGGGTGGCCCAGGGCATCACCGCCCGTCCGGGGAACACCCCGAAGGCGTGGCAGCGGTGGGCGGAGGACGCGTTCCACCCGCCGCAGCCATGGCGGGAGTTGCTGGGAGCGGCGGTCCGCTCGGCGGCCTCCGGACCCGGCGCCGGCGAGGACTACATCTACGGCCGGCCGTCGCGGCGCTCGGCCGGCGTACCCGGCGTCGTCCTGCCGAGCCTCCGCCGCAGGCCGCCCCGGGTCTCCGTCGTCATCGACACCTCCGGGTCGGTCAGTGACGCCGAACTGGGCAGCGCGCTCCTGGAGGTCTCCGCGATCTCCCGTGCCGTGGGCGGCCGTCGCGACCTGATCACCGTGGTGCCGTGCGACGCGGCGGCCCGCATCGCGCACCCGCTGTGCCGTGCCGAGGGCATCCCCCTGCTGGGCGGCGGGGGTACGGATCTCCGCACGGGCTTCGCCAAAGCCCTCCGGGTGCGGCCTCGCCCCGACGTCATCGTGATCCTGACCGACGGCCAGACACCCTGGCCGGAGACGCGACCACCGTGCCGGACGGTGGTGGGTCTGTTCCCCCGGCGGCGGGAGAACCCGTCGGACGATGAGGACGACCCCGACTACGAACCGGACACGCCGCCCGCGTGGGCACGCGTGGTGGTCATCGGGTGAGCTGCCGCTGGGCGACGGTGACGATTTCGGGGGCGGAGGGGGTGAGCGGCCCCCGCCCCCAGTCCCCGAACTGCTCCCGCACGACGAGCCCGGCCTCGCCGAGGAACCCGGACAGGCCGTCCGGGCCCAGGAACCGCAGGGTGCTGCGACTGAGCCGCGGTCGCTGCCACGCCGGGTGGTCGAAGGTCTCGGTGAACGTCACACGGTCTCCGAGCACGGGTGACTCGACCTCGTGCCAGACGCGTACGACTTCGCCGTGCGCGTCGGTCACTTCGCGCACGCGCTCCGGGGTCCAGGACTCCCAGGCGCGGGCGGCGGGGTTCCGCGTCTCGAAGACGAACCGCCCTTCGTCGCTGAGGGCGTCCCGCACGGAGGCGAGAGACATGCGTAACTCCTCGTTCCCGACGAGAACTTGGAAAGCGTGCCCGGTCATCACGACGAGGTCGAACTCCCGCTGCCAGCGGGAGCAGGCGAGATCCCCGAGCACCCACTCGACGGCGGCTTCCCGGCGCCGCGCCCGCACCAGCATGGCCGCGGCGGGATCCAGCCCGCAGAGCCGCCCCTGGTGCCCGGCCTCCCGGGCCCGCCCCAACAGCCGCCCCGTCCCGCACCCGACGTCAAGCACGGAACGCGCGGACATCACCAGGTCCAGGTAGAAGTCGTCGCTCGGTCCCCATGGATTGAGGGTGTCGTACAGGGCGGCGAGCGGGACTTCACTGAACGAACGATCAGCCATCGGAGCAGTCTCTCAGTCCCCGGGCCCGCTCGAACCCGTGATCGGGAAGGAATTCGGGAAGGAATTCAGGAAGGAACTTCGGGAAGAAGACACGTCGGGTCGCGCCGCCGCGGCCCACGGCGACCGGACGGGCCGAGAGGCCGCGCAACCGTTCAACACGGCGCGAGCGTCGGAACCGTAGAGTCGAAAAGAGCTGACAACTACGGGGAAAGGACGGGCAGTTGAGGAGCGACAACCTCGATGTCGGGTCGGTGACGCCGGTGCTCTTCGACGTGGACGGCGTACTGATCGACACCGCGGACGCGCACGGCCGGGTCTGGCGGGCCTGGGCGCGGCTGCACGGCCTGGACCCCGAGGCCGTCTGGCGGGCTACGCAGGGCAGGCGCCGGACGGACACACTGCGCAGGGTCGCCCCGGATCTCGACCCCGTCGAGGAACACCGGGTGCTGGACCGGCTGATGGCCGCCGAGGAGCCCGGCTTCCGCGCCTTCGACGGCGCCGCCCCCCTGCTGCACGCCCTGCCACCGCACTTGTGGGCCGTCGTCACCTCCAGC
This sequence comes from Streptomyces sp. NBC_00775, assembly GCF_036347135.1. Taxonomy (NCBI): domain Bacteria; kingdom Bacillati; phylum Actinomycetota; class Actinomycetes; order Kitasatosporales; family Streptomycetaceae; genus Streptomyces; species Streptomyces sp. NBC_00775. The sequence continues at coordinate 3,740,380 of NZ_CP108938.1, read as the reverse complement.
CGCGCGACCCCCACGGCGGCCCGCCTCGCCCGTACGGGACTGCCGGTGCCTCAGGTGCGGGTCTGCGCCGAGGACGTCTCCGAGGGCAAGCCCTCGCCGGAGGGGTATCTCACCGCTGCCGCGCGGCTCGCCGTCGACCCGGCCCGGTGCGTGGTGGTCGAGGACTCGCCCGCGGGCATCGAGGCGGGCCTCGCGGCCGGCTGCACCGTGTACGCCGTGGCCTCCACGCACAGCCCCGCCGAACTCGCCCGCGCCCACGTCTGTTTCCCCTCGCTGAGCGAGGCGGCCCGTGAACTGACCCCCGTGCACCCGTCGGAGGAGTGATCCCGCACATGCCCGAGCCCGGGGCCGCCCGCCGCCAGGCCGCCCGAGAACCCGAAGGGCCCGCGGCCGGGCCGAGGCCTCTGACACCCTGACGGTCCGAGGCCGAGGGGAGCGCCGATGCTGCACCACATCGAGTTGTGGGTGCCGGACCTGGGACGGGCGGTGGAGGCGTGGGGCTGGCTGCTGGAGGGGCTCGGGTGCGTTCCGTACCAGGACTGGCCGGAGGGCCGCAGCTGGCGTCTGGGGGAGACCTACCTCGTGGTCGAGCAGTCGCCCGCGCTGACCGGTGACCGGCACGACCGTCTGCGCCCCGGCCTCAACCACCTCGCCTTCCACGTCGCGAGCCGCGCCCGGCTCGACGCGCTGGTCGAGGAGGCGCCGGCGTACGGCTGGACGCTGCTGTTCCCGGACCGGCATCCGTACGCGGGCGGGACCGAGCACTGCGCCGCGTATCTGGAGAACGCGGACGGGTTCGAGGTGGAGCTGGTGGCGAGGGACGAGTGACGAGTGACGCGGTGTCAGTGGACGATCCGGCCGCGCAGCACGATGCGCCGGGGGTGGCGCAGGGTGCCGGGTTCCAGACGGGGGTCGGCGTCGTGGACGGTGATGTCGGCGAGGGCGCCCTCCGTCAGGGTGGGCAGGCCCAGGAAGGTTCGAGCGGTCCAGCTGGCGGCGCCGACCGCGGTCTCGGGCGGGAGTCCGGCCGCGATGAGGTGTTCGACCTCGGTGGCGACGTTGCCGAACGGCGCGGAGTCCGTGCCGGCGAGGACGGTGACACCGGCGTCGTACGCCTCGCGGACGCGGCGGATCATCGTGCGGTGGCCCTCGTGCCAGAGCCGGCCCCGGGCGTTGTCCTTGATGCGGGGTGCGCTGCGGGCGAAGGCGGTGAGGGTGGGGACGTACGAGGTCCCGTGCGCGGCCATCAGCGCCACGCTCTCCTCCGGCATGCCCATCCCGTGCTCGATCGAGTCGACGCCGGCGCGCGCCGCGCCCAGCACACCCTCCGCCGACTGGCAGTGCACGGCGACCCGCCCGCCCGCCGCGTGCACGCCGTCGACGACCGCGCGCAGCAGCTCGCAGGGCACCGGCGCCGCCTCGAAGTCCCAGTCGCCCATGAGCTTGCACCACCCGTCGTGGGCCTTCGCCTCGGCCACCGCCAGGGCGACGAGGTCATCGGTCACCGTGTGGAACCCGGCGCTCTTCGAGAGCCCCGCCCAGGCCAGCCAGCGCCCCGCCGTGATCATGCGCGGAGAGTCCGGCGCGTCCCGCAGCGCCGTGGGCACCTCGCCCAGCAGCCCGGGGAAGCGCAGGGCCGTGGTCCCCGCGTCGCGGTGGGCGGCGATCTGCTCGGCGAAGACGTCCGGGTCGAAGACGAGGGAGCCGTCGGCGGCCCCCGGGTGCGTGTGTACGTCGACCAGGCCCGGAAGCAGGAAACCGCCGTCGGCGACGGTGTCGGCGGGGGCGGTGGGGCGCTGGAAGGTGATCCGGTCGCCGAGTGTCCAGAGGTCGCGTACGACGCCGTCGGGCAGGACGGTTCCGCGCAGGTGGAGGGCCATGGAGGGAGAGTCTGACTCTCCCGCGCGGGCGTCGACAACCCCGTACGGAAGGCGGGTTCTTAATCGCTCGACATCGAACGGACGGCCGGGGATGCTTCACCCCGATGACTCGAACCGACACGCCTTCCGCCTGGGACGAACGCACCCAGCTGACCACCTTCCTCGACTACGCCCGCGCCACGGCGCGCGCCAAGTGCGAGGGCGTCTCCCCGGAGGACGCCCGCAAGGCCCCGCTGCCGGGCTCCCCGCTGATGACCCTGTGCGGACTGATCAGCCACCTCCGCTGGGTCGAGTACTCCTGGTTCCAGGTGGTGTTCCTCGGCGAGGAGGACGAGGGGCCCTGGACGGACGAGGACCCCGACCGCGAGATGCGTATCGCCGTCGACATCCCGCTGGCCGACCTCCTGTCCGAGTACGAGGAACAGGCCGCCCGCTACCGCGAGTTGGTCGCCGAGCACTCCCTGGACGACAAGGCCGAGCGCCCCATCCGCGACGGCCGCCATGTCGACCTCCGCTGGATCCTCCTCCACCTCATCGAGGAGACGGCCCGCCACAACGGCCACCTCGACATCCTGCGCGAACTGGCCGACGGCCGGACCGGGGCCTAGAACATGGGAGAACAAGGACCGTTGAACCCCACCATCCGCACGATCACCTTCGACTGCACCGGCGACCCGTACGATCTCGGGCTGTTCTGGAGCGAGTTGCTCGGCCGGCCGCTCGCCGACGACGACAAGCCCGGTGACCCGGAGGCGGTGATCGTGGACCCGTCCGGTGGGCCGACCCTCCTCTTCGTGCACGTTCCGGAGGAGAAGACGGCCAAGAATCGCGTCCACCTCGACCTCCAGCCGCAGGGACGCACCCGCGCGGCGGAGGTGGAGCGGGCGCTCGGGCTCGGGGCCCGGCAGGTCGCGGACCACACGCGGCCGGACGGTGGCGGGTGGGTCCTCCTGGCGGACCCGGAAGGCAATGAATTCTGCGTGGAGCGCGGGGAGTTGGGTTAGCGGTGGCTGATCTGCGCCTGGAGAGGGTGACGCCGGCCAACGTCGAGGCGGCCATCGCGCTGAAGGTGCGGCCGGATCAGGAACGGTTCGTGTCCCCGGTGGTGAAGTCGCTCGCCGAGGCCTATGTGCACCCTGAGTCCGCCTGGCCCCGCCTGATCTTCGACGGCGAGGAACTCGTCGGGTTCGTGATGGCCTTCTTCGGCATCCGCTTCGACCCCGACAACCCCGACGACCGCCCCCGCTCGGGTCTCTGGCGACTGAACATCGCCGACGGCCGGCAGGGGCGCGGCTACGGCCGGTTCGCCGTCGAGGCGGTGTGTGAGGAGATCCGTGAGCGGGGGCAGTCCCGCGTCACGGTGACGTGGGCCGAGGGCGAAGGCGGCCCCGAGGAGTTCTACCTGCGGCTCGGCTTCCGCCGCACGGGAGAGATGAGCGGCGACCAGGTCGTGGGCGAACTGGACTTGGACCGGGCCTGAAGATGAAAGGGGCCTCGTAGTCCTCGCCCACCCGTGAGGCGGCCTTGAGGGTAGCGAGACGAGCGCCCGCCCTCTGTTGCCAAGGCGGAGGCCTTGCCATGAGCGATCGGCAGACATGTGCCGCCAGCGGCCCCGATCATGCCCGCTCACAGCCCCTCGGATCCGGCACAGATCCGCCCATCGCTGATCCGGGCCGCTGCGGCAGGGCGGGAAACAGGTTGGGGATCTCTCGTAACATCGCGGCCGGCCCGAGCGTGTCCTAGGCAGCAGCAAGTGGGCAGCACGGGAACGTGCCTGACGGACGGGGGAACGGGGATGCCGGCGCAGCCGGAGGAATTCGACGTGTTCTACGCCGCCACCGCCAAACGCCTGGTCGCCCTGGTCTACGCGATGACCGGAGACCTGGGCGAGGCGGAGGACGCGGTGCAGGAGGCGTATGTACGCGCATGGCAGCGCTGGGACCGCCTCACGCGTGAGGGGGACCCGCTGCCGTGGGTCCGCACGGTGGCGATGCGGCTCGCGATCAGCACTTGGCGGCGCACCCGGGGACGGCTGCGCGCGCACTTCCGGCACGGCCCGCAGACGGACGTGCCGGAACTCTCCGGCGACCGGGTGGCGTTGGTGGCCGCTCTGCGCGACCTGACGCCCGACCAGCGGCAGGCGGTCGTGCTCCACCATCTCCTCGATCTGCCGGTGGAGCAGGTCGCCCGGGAGACCGGCGCTTCCAACGGCGCCGTCCGCACCCGGCTCAGCCGGGCCCGCAGGATCCTCGGCGAACGGCTCGCCGAGGTCGATCCCACATTCACCGGCGAGGGGGTGGCCAGCCATGGCTGAGGTCGAGGAACTGCTGGATGAGATCACGGTACGGATGCCCTCCGGGGCCCAGCTGCGTGCCAGGGGCGACCGGCGGCTCGCCCGGCGGCGGGCCGGCGCCGTGGCCGCGGCGGTCGTCGCGGTGGCGGGCGCGGTGACCTGGGCGGTGCTGCCGGGCAACGGTCCGGCGGAGGAGACCCGGCCGGCGAAGGCGCCCACCGCGACCGCCTCACCGTCGTCCGAGCTGGGCGACACGCCGTACAAGAAGAACGGCGTGGTGGACCTGCTGGCCGCCAAGAAGCTGCCGCTGTACGGGCAATGGCACTGGCAGCGGGACGACGAGTCGGACGATGCCCTGTCCATGGGCTCGCTGGGCGACTGCGCGGCGGTGGAGCAGGTTCTCAGGACGTCGAGCGGACCCTGGCGCTACAGCACCGCCTACCACGGGGACCGCGGGGCCAGGGCGGGCCACGACTACACCGAGTACGACGCCGGGCAGGACGGTACCGCCGCACTCGCCACCGCCCTCTCCGGCCTGGGCGAGGCCGCCTCCGGTTGCGGCGCGACCTCGCACGTGACAGCCACGGGCGCCGAGGGCCGGACGATCGACACCTACACGGGCACCGGCGAGAACAACCGCCAACTGCGGATCGTCGTCGAACACGGCCCCCGCTGGCTCTCGGTGGTCGAGGAGTACGGCGGCGCGCCGCGCGCCTGATGCCGGCCGTGGACAGACGAAGGCCCGTGCGCCCCGAAGGGTGCACGGGCCTTCCTTCCCCGGGAGCCGGGATCGTCATATGGCTCGGGTCAATGGGCCGACGTTTCCGGTCCCGTGAGGCGGCGCCCCGACGAATTGGGGTGTGTCAGGGCGTCGCCGGGGGTCTTACAGAGACTTGCGGGCCGCGGGCAGCGCCAGGTCCGCCGTAGTCTCCGGGTAGTGGCACGCCGTCAGATGGCCGTCCTTGTTGCCCTCGACCTGGACCAGCGGCGGAGCCTCCGTCGCGCACTTCTCCGTCGCCTTCCAGCAGCGGGTGCGGAAGCGGCAGCCCGACGGCGGGTTGAGCGGGGAGGGCACGTCGCCGGTGAGCAGGATGCGCTCGCGGGCCGGAACGTCGTCCGCCGTGGCCTCGGGGACGGCGGACAGCAGCGCGCGCGTGTAAGGGTGGCGCGGGTTCTCGTACAGGTCCTCGCGGTTGGCGATCTCCACGATCTTGCCGAGGTACATGACCGCCACGCGCTGCGAGAAGTGGCGGACGATGGCGAGGTCGTGGGCGATGAAGACGAACGCGATGCCCAGGTCCCGCTGGAGGTCCTGGAGGAGGTTCACGACCTGGGCCTGGATCGAGACGTCCAGCGCGGAGACCGGCTCGTCCGCCACGATCAGCTTCGGCGAGAGCGCCAACGCCCGTGCCACGCCGATGCGCTGGCGCTGACCGCCGGAGAACTCGTGCGGGAAGCGGTTGTAGTGCTCGGGGTTGAGGCCGACCGTCTCCAGGAGTTCGCGTACGCGGTTCTCCTGGCCGCCGGGCGGGTTGATCCCGTTGATCTCCATCGGGCCCGAGATGATCTTGCCGACCGTCTGGCGCGGGTTCAGCGACGCGTACGGGTCCTGGAAGATCATCTGGATCTCGGAGCGGATCGGCGCCAGCTGCTTGCGGCCCGCGTGCGTGATGTCCTGGCCGCGGTAGCTGATCTTGCCGCCGGTGGGCTCCAGGAGGCGCGTGATCAGCCGGCCCGTCGTCGACTTGCCGCAGCCGGACTCGCCGACCAGACCCAGGCTCTCGCCCTCGGCGACCTGGAAGTCGAGGCCGTCCACGGCCTGGACCGCGCCGATCTTCCGCTTGAAGGGGAAGCCTCCCATCACCGGGAAGTGCTTGGTCAGTCCGGTGACGTCCAGGAGGGGGTTCGTGTTGCTCATGATCGTGAAATCCCGTCTCAGTTACGTCAGTGCGACCGGGTCGCGGCGTAGTCGGCGAAGAACTCGTGGCGCTGGTCCGCCGTGAGGTGACAGGCGGCACCGCGCCCGTCCGTGATCGTCAGCAGCGGCTGCTCGGTGGAGCAGAGACCGCCCTCGATCTTCTCCGTGAAGGTGCACCGCGGGTGGAAGCGGCAGCCGGTCGGCGGGTTCAGCAGCGACGGAGGCGATCCGGGGATCGGGTTCAGCGGTACGTCCACCGGACCGTCCAGGGTCGGCATCGAGCCCAGCAGACCCCAGGTGTACGGGTGCTGCGGCTCGCGCAGCACCTCCTTCTTGGTGCCGCGCTCCACGCACCGGCCGCCGTACATCACCAGCACGTCGTCCGCGATGTCGGCGATGACACCCAGGTCGTGGGTGATGAAGATGATCGCCGTGCCGAACTCCTGCTGGAGGTCCTTCAGCAGGTCCATGATCTGGGCCTGCACCGTCACGTCGAGCGCCGTCGTCGGCTCGTCCGCGATCAGCAGCTCCGGGTCGCAGACCAGCGCCATCGCGATCATCGCGCGCTGGCGCATACCGCCGGAGAACTGGTGCGGGTAGTCGTCCACACGGACGTCCGGCTGCGGGATGCCGACGCGCTTGAGCATCTCGATCGCCCGCTCCCGGGCCTCCTTCTTGGAGGCGCCGGTGTGCTTGCGGTACGTCTCACCGATCTGCTTGCCGATGGTGTGGTACGGCGACAGCGAGGCCAGCGCGTCCTGGAAGATCATCGACATCTTGTTGCCGCGCAGCTGCTCCATCTCCCGCTCGGAGGCGGTCAGCAGCTCCTTGCCGTCGAGCAGGATCTCGCCGTCGATGGCGGTGCGGTCGCGGTCGTGCAGGCCGAGGATCGTCAGGTTCGTGACGGACTTGCCCGAGCCCGACTCGCCCACGATGCCGAGCGTCTTGCCCTTGGCCAGGTCGAAGGTGAGACCGTCGACGGCCTTGACGACGCCGTCTTCGGTGGAGAAGTGGACCTTCAGATCCCTGACGGACAGGAAGGGCTGCTGATCGGTGCTCGTCACGGGGACGCTCCTGAGGGGGGTGATGCCGGGGGTAGCTGTCGGGGGCGGGGTGCCCGGGGTCAGGCGAGCCGGATCCGCGGGTCGATGAGGGCGTAGACGGCGTCGACGGCGATGTTGGCGAGCACGATCGCGCCGGCCGACAGGACGGTGACGCCGAGCAGCATGGGCAGGTCGCTCTTGACCACGGAGTCCACCGCGAGGCGGCCGACGCCCTGCATGCTGAAGGTCGACTCGGTGATGATCGCGCCGCCGACCAGGGTGCCCAGGTCGATGCCGAAGACCGTGACGATCGGGCCCATCGCACCGCGCCAGGCGAATCGGAAGAAGACGTTCGCACGGGACAGGCCCTTGGCGCGGGCGGTGCGGACGTAGTCCTCGCTGAGCTGCTCGACCAGCTGGGAGCGGGTCATACGGGTGTAGTTGGCGGTGAAGATGATCGCCAGGGTCAGCCAGGGCAGCAGCAGTCCGGAGAACCAGGCGACCGGGTCCTCGGTGAGCGGCGTGTACGACGGCTGCGCGAACAGGCCCAGCTTCGAGACGAAGAAGAACATCGCGATGTAGCCGACGAAGTAGATCTGCAGCGAGGAGCCGAACAGCGAGGCCGAGCTGGCGAACTTGTCCAGGAACTTGCCCTGCTTGAGGGCGGCGAGCATGCCCGCGCCGACGCCGAAGATCAGGAAGACGACGGCCGCGCCGAGGGCGAGGGAGAGGGTCGTCGGCAGGCGGTCCAGGATCGTGCCGAGGACGGGCTCGCGGTTGGCGAAGGAGTAGCCGAGGCAGGGGGCGTTGCAGTTCCCGAAGCTCCCGTAGTCGCGTCCGACGAAGACACCCTTGAGCCAGTCCCAGTACTGCACCGGGATCGGGTGGTCGATGCCCAGGTTGTGCCGGATCTGCGCGAGCATGTCGGGCGTGCAGTTCTTGCCGCAGGACATCATCGCCGGGTCACGCGGGATGGCGTAGAAGAGCCAGAAGGTGATGGCGCTGATGATCAGCAGGATGACCAGTGCGCCGAGGACTCGGCGAATGAGGAAGCGGGACATGGGGGGCGTGACTTTCCGGACGGGGCGCCGTCGCCGGGGGCGTGAAAGGAGGAGGAGCCGGAGGGGGCGGCCGGGCGAACGGCCGCCCCCAGGGTCGTACGGCTTAGCTCATCGCGTAGAGCTTGCAGAGCGCGACGCAGGTGTTGCCGCTGTCGTAGATGACGTTTCCGACCTTGGAACCGTGCATCCAGTTGCGGATGGAGTGGTAGTCCGGGATCACGGCGGCCGTCTCCATGATCTGGCGGTCGATGTTGCCCCAGGCCTTGTTGGCCGCGGCGACGTCCGTGATCTTGGCGGCCGCGTCGATCGCCTTGTTGATCGTCGGGTCGTTCAGCTGGGCGTAGTTGCTGCGGCCGTCGCCGATGTTCTTGCCGCTCCAGCACGGGAAGAAGACCGAGTAACCGTTCGGCCAGTCCGGGCTCCAGCCGGCGGCGAACAGGTCGTAGTCGTTGTCGATCTTGCCGATCTGGGTGTAGAAGGTCGACTTGTCGACCTGCTTGTTGACGACCGTGAAGCCGGCCGCCTCCAGAGCGTTCTTGATCGCGACGGCCTGCTTCTGCGCGTTGTCCGAGGCCTGGTAGGCGATGACCAGCTTCTGGCCCTCCTTGCCGGCTTCCTTCAGCAGGGCCTTGGCCTTGGCCGCGTCGCCGCCGGGCTTCGTGGTCACGCCGTACAGGTCGAACTTCTGGTAGCCCGGGGTCACCGGCGAGAGGATGGTGGAGGCCAGCTCGCTGGTGGAGGCGCCGCCGCGGATCGTCTGCAGCTGCTGGTGCGGCCAGGCCCAGTTGATGGCCTGACGGACCTTGACGTCCGTGATGCGGGTCGTGTTGATCGGCCAGTAGTAGGTGACCGTGTCGACCTCGGTGAGGACGCGCGTCTTGAGCTTGGCGTTGGTGAGGACCGAGGCGATGCGCTCCGGGGCGACCTCGTTGAAGATCGACATCGCGTACTGGTCGTTGCCCGAGTCCGCGACGTAGCGGTCGGTCGAGGCCAGCGGCTCGAAGCCGAACTGGAAGACGTACTTGTCCGGGTAGTTGTTGCGGATCGAGTCGGTCTTCGGGTCCCAGTGCTCGTTGCGCACGTAGGTGAGCGACTTGCCGATGCTGCGGGCGCCGATCTTGTACGGGCCGCAGGAGAAGGGCTTCTTGTCGTACTTCTCCTTGGTGTCGTGCTTCTTGTTCACCAGGGAGTAAGCACGCATGGCCAGCGTGAAGTTGAAGTCGGTGCGCGCCTCGGTGAGGCTGAACGTGATGGTCTTGCCGTCGACCGCGATGGAGTCGAGGGACTTGCCGTCGTAGGGGCCCTTGTACTTGTCGCCGCCGACCAGCCACTGCTGGACGTAGCGGGGACCCTCGGTGACGAAGGTGGCGAAGAGGCGCTCGAAGGTGTGGCGCAGGTCGGCCTCGGAGATGTCCGTGCCGTCCTCCCACTTCAGACCGTCCTTCAGGGTGAAGGTCCAGGTCTTGCCGCCGTCCTTCATGGTGCCCGCGTCCGTGGCCGCGTCGCCGACCAGGGTGGCGCCGCCCTTGTCGTCGATCTTGTAGCCGGTGAGGCCACGCAGGATCGGGACGGTGATGGCGCCCTCGGTGGAGACGTAGATCTGCGCCGGGTCCAGGTGGTCCATGTCGAACTGGTCGAGCGAGTAGATCGTCCCGCCCTTGACCGCTCCCGTGACCTCCGGCGCCGGGCCGGTCGAGTCGGCCTTGGTGCCGACCGGGATCTCCTGGGTCTTGGAGCCGCTGACCTTGGGGACCTTGCGGGTCGACTTGTTGTCGCTGCCGCCGCCACACGCGGTCAGGAGGGACGACGAGGCCGCGACCACGCCGGTCGCGATCAGGAAGTTTCTACGGGAGAAAGACATGGATAAGCCTGCCTTATATGGACGATCGGGACGGATGAAGCCGGCCGGACGACACTGAACTGGCCGGGTGGAACGGGGTGGCTACCGCTTGGACTTCGGGTCGAGCGCGTCGCGCACCGAGTCGCCGAGCAGGTTGAAGGCGAGGACGAAGATCACCATCGAGAGGCCCGGGAAGAGCATGAAGGTGAGGTCCTCGGTGTAGAACTGGGCGCCGCGCTGGATCATGACGCCCCAGTCCGGGGTCGGGTCGATGATGCCGACGCCGAGGAAGGACAGACCCGCTTCCGCGGTCACGTAGGCCGGCAGCATGAGCGTGGACTGGATGATGATCGGCGTCCACAGGTTGGGCAGCAGTTCCTTGAACACGATGCGCCGCGGGGAGGCGCCGGTGACCTTGGCCGCCTCGATGTACTCCCGCTCGCGCAGACCGAGTACCTGGCCACGCAGCAGTCGGGCGATGGAGGCCCAGCCGAAGGCGGAGAGGACGAGGATCAGGGAGACGGCCCGCAGGGAGGTGGGGATGTTGTCGTCGGGGGCGACGAAGAGCCCGTACACCACCGGCATGAAGGCGATGAAGAACAGCGTGGACGGGAACGACAGCACGATGTCGATGATCCGGCCGACGAAGTAGTCGGTCTTGCCGCCCAGGTAGCCCGCGGTGATGCCGATGATCACGCCGACGACGGTGGTCAGCAGGGTGGCGGCCACGGCGAGGCCCAGTGAGGTCCGGATGCCGTACAGCAGGTACGTGAAGACGTCCCGGCCCAGCTGCGGCTCGATGCCGAACCAGAACTCCGAGCTCATCCCGCCGTTCGGACCCGAGGGGTAGGAGAAGGCGTCGAGGAGTTCCGGCCGCTGGCTCGCGTACGTGGTGTACGGGTCCTTGCCGTACAGCTTCGATATCAGCGGGGCGCAGATCGCGATCGCGAAGAAGAAGATCACGATATAGGCCGATATGACGCCCGTGCGGTCGCGTTTGAACCGCTTCCAGGCGAGTCGTCCAGGGGAGCGACTCTCCGAGCCCTTGGGGGTGGAAGACGGAGCCGAGGTTTTCTCGGTCTCGTCGGTCACCTCAAGCGGGGCGGCCGCGGAAGGAGTAGGGGGGGTCATGGTGCTCCAGGCCCGAAGGACGTCAAGGGCTCCGCAGGGCGCTCCCTACGGGCTACGCCGGACTTTTTCAACGCAATTCATTCAAGGTCAATAAATTCTCGACCCCCTTGGGTTTCTCTTTACCTTCTTTGCTTGGACTTGACCTTAGCGTAACTACGCGTGTAGCGCACTGTGGCCGTTCCGTGTCCAGAATCGGACCAACTGCGCGAAACGGGCAAGGAGTTCGATAAGCGGACGCCGGAGTCTCGGAATGCGTACATCTGGTGCACGAAATCCAACGGTTCCGCATCGAACGACGAAGATCCATTGCGTTGATCATCCGGAGTGACCGCGTCCGGATGTGTCCGGACGCATCCGGGTGGTCTGCCACCCGGAAGGGTGGGGTGAATGTGCGATGTGCCCTGTATGCGCCGATATTGGGCGCTAAAGGCACAGCGCACTCTTGAGGAGGCACTCCATGCGTGGAGTCACGCACGCCAGATGGGCCGCATGCGCGGCGGCGGTAGCCCTCGCGGCAACCGCCTGCGGAGGCGGAGGGGGCGGCGGCGGTGGCAACGGCTCCGGGGTACTCACTTCCTCCTGGGGCGACCCGCAGAACCCGCTGGAGCCGGCCAACACCAATGAGGTGCAGGGCGGCAAGGTCCTCGACATGATCTTCCGCGGTCTGAAGCGGTACGACGCCAAGACCGGCGCGGCCGAGAACATGCTGGCCGACAAGATCGACACCTCGGACTCGCAGAACTTCACCATCACCGTCAAGGACGGCTGGAAGTTCAGCAACGGCGAGGCCGTCACCGCGAAGTCCTTCGTCGACGCGTGGAACTACGGGGCCAGCCTGAAGAACAACCAGAAGAACGCGTACTTCTTCGGGTACATCGACGGCTACGACAAGGTCCACCCGGAGGACGGCAGCCAGCAGACCGCCGACACCCTCTCCGGGCTCGCGGTGACCGGCACGAACACCTTCACCGTCAAGCTCAACCAGAAGTTCTCGACGTTCCCCGACACCCTCGGCTATGTGGCCTACGCGCCGCTGCCCACCGCGTTCTTCGACGACCACGCGGCCTGGGTCAAGAAGCCCGTCGGCAACGGCCCGTACACCATCGGCTCGTACACCAAGGGCTCGGAGATGGCCCTCAAGAAGTGGGACGGCTACCCCGGCGACGACAAGGCGCAGAACGGCGGCGTGACCCTCAAGGTCTACACCGACAACAACACCGCCTACACCGACCTGCTGGCCGGCAACCTCGACCTCGTCGACGACGTGCCCGCCTCTCAGCTCAAGAACGTGAAGAGCGACCTCGGTGATCGCTACATCAATACACCGGCCGGCATCATCCAGACGCTGGCTTTCCCGTTCTATGACAAGAAGTGGGACACCAGCGGGGCGGTGAAGGTCCGCCAGGGCCTGTCCATGGCGATCAACCGCGCGCAGATCACCGACACGATCTTCCAGAAGACCCGCACCCCGGCCACCGACTGGACCTCACCGGTGCTCGGTACGGACGGCGGCTTCCAGGACGGGCTGTGCGGCGACTCCTGCGAGTACAACCCGACCGAGGCCAAGAAGCTGATCGAGGAGGGCGGCGGTCTGCCCGGCGGACAGATCAAGATCTCGTACAACGCGGACACCGGCTCCCACAAGGAGTGGATCGACGCCGTCTGCAACTCCATCAACAACGCGCTCGGCAACGACAAGGCCTGCGTCGGCAACCCGATCGGCACCTTCGCCGACTTCCGTAACCAGATCGGCCAGCACAAGATGCCCGGCCCGTTCCGGGCCGGCTGGCAGATGGACTACCCGCTGATCCAGAACTTCCTCCAGCCGCTCTACTACACGAACGCCTCCTCCAACGACGGCAAGTGGTCCAACAAGGACTTCGACAGCCTTGTCGACCAGGCGAACGCGGAGACCGACACGGCCAAGGCCATCAAGCTCTTCCAGCAGGCCGAAGGGGTCGTCCGGGACAACATGGCCGCCATCCCGCTCTGGTACCAGAACGGCAGCGCCGGCTACTCGGAGAACATCTCCAACGTGGCGCTCAACCAGTTCAGCGTTCCCGTCTACAACGAGATCAAGGTCAGCTGAACCGTCCACGGGGCGAGCGCGCTTCTTCTGAGAAGAACCCCGGCGCTCGCCCCGTACTACCTCCGGAGCCCTCATGGGACGGTACGTAATCCGGCGTCTGCTGCAGATGATCCCGGTCTTCATCGGCGCCACACTGCTGATCTTCCTGATGGTGAACGTCATGGGCGACCCCATCGCGGGCCTGTGCGGCGACAAGCAGTGCGACCCCGCGACGGCCGCCCAGCTGCGCAAGGAGTTCGGCCTCGACAAGCCCGTGTGGCAGCAGTACCTCACCTACCTGGGCCACATCTTCACCGGCGACTTCGGCACCGCCTTCAACGGGCAGCCGGTCACCGAGCTGATGGCCTCCGCCTTCCCGATCACCATCCGGCTGACGATCGTCGCGATCCTCTTCGAGATCGTCATCGGGATCACGCTGGGCGTCATCACCGGGCTGCGCCGCGGCCGGCCGGTCGACACGGGCGTGCTGCTGCTCACCCTGGTCGTCATCTCGGTGCCGATCTTCGTCACCGGTCTGCTGCTCCAGCTGGTGCTCGGCGTCAAATGGCACTGGATCGAACCCTCGGTCTCCGGGGATGCCACCTTCGGCGAACTGATCGTGCCGGGCCTGGTGCTGGCCTCGGTCTCCCTCGCCTACGTGACCCGGCTGACCCGGACCTCCATCGCGGAGAACAGACGGTCCGACTACGTCCGTACCGCCATCGCCAAGGGCCTGCCCCGGCGCCGGGTGACCACCAAGCATCTGCTGCGCAATTCGCTGATCCCCGTCGTCACCTTCATCGGCACCGACATCGGCGCGCTGATGGGCGGCGCGATCGTCACCGAGCGGATCTTCAACATCCACGGCGTCGGTTTCCAGCTCTACCAGGGGATCCTCCGGCAGAACACCCAGACCGTGGTCGGCTTCGTGACCATCCTCGTCCTTGTCTTCCTGGTCGCCAACCTGCTCGTCGACCTCCTCTACGCCGTACTCGACCCGAGGATCCGCTATGCCTGAGCAGCCGCCGTACGAGCCGGACGGGCCTGGGGGGCCTGGGGGATCGGGATCCCGTGGTCCTGGGGTGCCCGAGAGGCCGGTGGGGCCTCCTCCGGACGACCTCGCCATCGCGCCGACCGGCTTTGGGGGCACCATGGACCTCGGAACCAGCGAGGCGGAGACCCTGGAGAAGACCCCCGGCGGACCGGAAGGCACGGGTCCGCGGGAGAAGCCCAGGAGCCTGTGGTCCGACGCCTGGCGCGACCTGCGGCGCAACCCCGTCTTCATCCTCTCCGGGCTCGTCATCCTCTTCCTGGTCGTCATCTCCCTCTGGCCTTCCCTGATCGCCTCCGGGAACCCGCTCAAGTGCGACCTGGCCAAGGCCCAGGAGGGCTCGCAGCCCGGACACCCCTTCGGCTTCGACGGCCAGGGCTGCGACGTCTACACGCGGACGGTGTACGGGACCCGCGTCTCGATCAGCGTCGGCGTCTGCGCCACCCTCGGTGTCGCGATCCTCGGCTCGGTGCTCGGCATGCTCGCCGGGTTCTTCGGCGGGCTGGGGGACTCGTTCCTGTCCCGCATCACCGACATCTTCTTCGCGATCCCCGTGGTCCTCGGCGGTCTGGTCCTCCTCTCCGTGGTGACCAGCAATACGATCTGGCCGGTCATCGGGTTCATGGTGCTGCTCGGCTGGCCGCAGATCTCCCGCATCGCGCGCGGCGCCGTCATCACCACCAAGCACAACGACTACGTCCAGGCCGCCCGCGCCCTCGGCGCCTCCAACTCCCGGCTGATGCTGCGGCACATCACGCCCAACGCCGTCGCGCCGGTCATCGTCGTCGCCACCATCGCGCTCGGCACGTACATCTCGCTGGAGGCGACCCTCTCGTACCTCGGCGTCGGCCTGAAGCCGCCGACGGTCAGCTGGGGCATCGACATCTCCTCGGCGTCCGCCTACATTCGGCAGGCCCCGCACATGCTGCTGTGGCCCGCCGGCGCCCTCGCGATCACCGTCCTGGCGTTCATCATGCTCGGCGACGCGGTGCGCGACGCCCTCGACCCGAAGCTGAGGTGACCGCGGTGCTGCTCGAAGTGCGCGATCTGCACGTGGAGTTCCGAACCAGGGACGGGGTCGCCAAGGCCGTCAACGGCGTCAACTACAGCGTGGACGAGGGCGAGACGCTCGCCGTGCTCGGCGAGTCCGGCTCCGGCAAGTCGGTGACCGCGCAGGCCGTGATGGGCATCCTCGACATGCCGCCCGGCAGGATCACCGGCGGCGAGATCCTCTTCCAGGGCAAGGACCTGCTGAAGCTCAAGGAGGACGAGCGGCGCAAGGTGCGCGGCGCCGAGATGGCGATGATCTTCCAGGACGCGCTCTCCTCCCTGAACCCCGTGCTCAGCGTCGGCGACCAGCTCGGCGAGATGTTCACCGTGCACCGCGGGATGTCGAGGAAGGCCGCCCGGGCCAAGGCGATCGAGCTGATGGAGCGGGTACGGATCCCGGCCGCCGCCGACCGGGTGCGCGACTATCCGCACCAGTTCTCCGGCGGCATGCGCCAGCGCATCATGATCGCCATGGCGCTGGCGCTCGAACCCGCGCTGATCATCGCCGACGAACCGACCACCGCGCTCGACGTCACCGTCCAGGCCCAGGTCATGGACCTCCTCGCCGAGCTGCAGCGCGAGCTCCACATGGGGCTCATCCTCATCACCCACGACCTCGGCGTGGTCGCGGACGTCGCCGACCACATCGCGGTGATGTACGCGGGCCGGATCATCGAGTCGGCGCCGGTCCACGACATCTACAAAGCCCCGGCGCACCCCTATACGAAGGGGCTCCTGGAGTCGATCCCGCGGCTCGACCAGAAGGGCAAGGAGCTCTACGCGATCAAGGGTCTGCCGCCGAACCTGATGCACATCCCGCCGGGCTGCGCCTTCAACCCGCGCTGCCCGATGGCCCAGGACATCTGCCGGAGCGAGGTGCCGCCGCTCGCGGAGGTGGACGGTCCGGAAGGGGTCCGCAGGAGCGCCTGCTTCTTCTGGAGGGAGACGCTCGATGCCGCGAGCGGCCGGGGCGCCGGCGACGGGGGCGCGAACGCCGGGGGAGAGTCCGATGTCTGAGACGATTCTCGAGGTCAGCGGCCTGGTCAAGCACTACCCCCTCACCCAGGGCATCCTCTTCAAGAAGCAGATCGGCGCGGTCAAGGCCGTCGACGGCGTCGACTTCCACCTCGACCGCGGTGAGACCCTCAGCATCGTCGGCGAGTCCGGCTGCGGCAAGTCCACGGTCGCCAAGATGCTGGTCAACCTGGAGAAGCCGACCGACGGGACGATCAAGTACAGGGGCGAGGACATCGCCCGGCTCTCCGCCAAGGCCCTCAAGGCCGTACGCCGCAACATCCAGATGGTCTTCCAGGACCCGTACACCTCGCTCAACCCGCGCATGACCGTCGGCGACATCATCGGGGAGCCGTACGAGATCCATCCCGAGGTCGCGCCCAAGGGCGACCGCCGGCAAAAGGTCCAGGACCTGCTCGACGTGGTCGGGCTCAACCCGGAGTACATCAACCGCTACCCGCACCAGTTCTCCGGCGGCCAGCGCCAGCGCATCGGCATCGCGCGCGGGCTGGCGCTGCGCCCCGAGATCATCGTCGCCGACGAGCCGGTCTCCGCGCTCGACGTCTCCGTGCAGGCCCAGGTGATCAACCTGCTGGACCGGCTCCAGGACGAGTTCGACCTGAGTTACGTCTTCATCGCGCACGACCTGTCGATCGTGCGGCACATCTCCGACCGGGTCGGCGTGATGTACCTCGGGCGGATCGTGGAGACCGGCAAGGACGCCGAGATCTACGACCACCCGACGCACCCCTACACCCAGGCGCTGCTCTCCGCCGTGCCCGTGCCCGACCCGGAGGCCAGGGAGCACCGGGAGCGGATCATCCTCGCCGGCGATGTGCCCTCTCCGGCGAACATCCCCTCCGGATGCCGCTTCCGCACCCGCTGCTGGAAGGCGCAGGAGCGGTGCACGCTGGAGGTGCCGCTGCTCGCGGTGCCCGCGGAGTTCCGGCTCACCGAGGGCCCGGCCGCGCACGACTCGGCCTGTCACTTCGCGGAGGAGAAGCGGGTGGTACCGCCGGAGGAGCCACCAGACGATCATGCTGACGGGGTGAAATAGCCGTACAAATGTGCACCAACCGCGTTAACACGCAGGCAACTTAGCCGACCCGATCTCGATATACGGACGCGTCAGTCTGAACAACGTACGGCCGTGCGGGTGCCGTAAACGGACCGGGGCGCGCCATGTCGCCCCGGTCCGTTGCTGTTCCGGCTACGCCAGTCCCAGCGACCGCTTCAGGAAGTCCACCTGGAGCAGCAGCAGGTTCTCGGCGACCTGCTCCTGCGGGGTCATGTGGGTGACACCGGACAACGGCAGCACCTCGTGCGGGCGGCCCGCGGCCAGCAGCGCCGAGGAGAGCCGCAGGGCGTGCGCCACCACCACGTTGTCGTCGGCGAGGCCGTGCACGATCATCAGCGGCCGGTGCGGCTCGGCGGGCGCGGAGAGCCCGTCGTCGGTGATCAGTGAACTCTTCGCGTACGTCGCCGGGGCCGCCGCCGGGTCACCGAGGTACCGCTCCGTGTAGTGGGTGTCGTACAGCCGCCAGTCCGCGACCGGGGCGCCCGCGATGCCCGCGTGGAAGACGTCGGGGCGGCGCAGCACGGCGAGTCCCGCGAGCCAGCCGCCGTAGGACCAGCCGCGGATCGCCACCCGGGAGAGGTCCAGCGGGAAGGTCCCGGCGAGGCCGTGCAGCGCGTCGACCTGGTCGTCGAGGGAGAGCGTGAAGTCGTCGCGGACCGCCTTCTCCCAGGCGGGGGAGCGGCCGGGGGTGCCCCGTCCGTCGGCGACGATCACCGCGAAGCCCTGGTCGGCGAACCACTGCGAGGTGAGGTGCGCGTTGTGCGCGGCCAGCACCCGGGGGCCGTGCGGACCGCCGTAGGGGTCCATGAGGACCGGTAGGGGATTGTCGCCGTCGTAGTCAGTAGGCATAAGCACGGCGCATGGGATTTTCCGTGCGCCCCCCTGCGTGAGCGTCACGCGCGGGGACAAACCGGGATGTTCGGCGTACGACGGTACGGTCGCCACCTGCTTCCCCTCCCGCAGCACCTGCACCTGGGCGCCCGGCCGGTCGAGCACCGACGAGACGAGCACGGTCACGCCCCCGGCGCGCACCGCCGAGTGCACGCCGGGCTCGTGCGAGACGCGCTCCATGCCGAGCTCGTTGACGCGGTACACATGCACCTCGCCGGTCTCCGGGGTCGCCGCGGCCTCGCCGGCCGACGCCGCGATCAGCACATCGTCGTCCGAGACATCGAGCACCGCGCGCACATGCAACTGCGGTCCCGTCAGCGGACGTTCACCGAAGGCAAGCACCCGGGCGCCGCCCTCGTCGGCGATCCGCACAAGCTGCCCGCCCGGGCTCCAGCACGGCACACCAGCGAAAAGATCCAGCCATTGTGGATCTTCGTCCGCGTGCACCATCCGGGTCGCCCCGGTGTCCGGGTTCACCGCCAGGAACAGCTGGCTGCGCTGGTCCCGCGCCTGCACCAGGATCAGCGGCGCACCCGCCGCTGACCAGTGCACATGCGCCAGGTACGGGTAGCGCGCGCGGTCCCACACGACCTCCGTGCGCACCCCGTCGAGGGTGATGACGAAGAGCCGTACGTCCGCGTTGGCGCTGCCCGCCACCGGGTACGCGACCCGCTGCGGATCGCTCTCCGGACGCGCCGGGTCGGAGATCCACCAACGCTGTACGGGCGTGTCGTCGACCCGCGCGACGAGCAGCCGGTCGCTCTCCGGCGACCACCAGAAGCCGCGTGAACGCCCCATCTCCTCGGCCGCGATGAACTCAGCCAATCCATAGGAAACCGACGCCGGATCCGCCGCGGGCTCCGGCTCCGCGAGCGCCCGGTCGTCCCCGCCCTCGGCGCCGACGACCCGCAGGGCGCCCCCGGCGACGTACGCGACGAGCCGTCCGTCGGGCGCGGGGCGCGGGTCGATCACCGGTCCAGGGACGCGGAGTTCACGTGCCGTGCCGGCCCGCAGCTCCGCCGTGAAAAGCCGCCCTGACAAGGCGAAAGAGGCCAACTCGACCGCCGTGTCGGTGGCGTAGCCGACGATCCCGGCACCGCCCTCGCGGCTGCGCTCGCGGCGCGCCCGCTCCTCCGGTGGCAGATGCTCGGTGGCGCCGCCGAGCAGCGCCGCCGGGTCGGCCGCGACACGCTCCGCGCCCTGAGCCACATCGAGAACCCACAGCTGATGGGCGCGGTCCGTACCGGAGCCGGACCGCAGGAACACGACTCGGGAACCGTCGGGAGACACGGTGAACGCACGCGGCGCGCCGGAGGTGAACCGCTGCGTGCGGGCGTACCGGCGCGGGAAGGAGAGGGGCTCGGTCGTCATGCCCCGACCATATTGGCCATGCGCCCCCTTGTGCGGCCGTGCGCCGATCGATGCGCGCGTACGGATAGTTATGATCACTAGCGCTGTGTGGGTATCAACCTGCTGGCTGTTGTATGGATTTACCGACCCGTGTCCAACCCCCCATACCGGACCCCGAGTCCCTGGGACCTTTGGAGGTGAGCCGCCGTGGCACTCTCGATTTCGGCGGTGGTGCTGCTGGCGATCATCGTCTTTCTCCTGGTCAAGAAGTCAGGACTGAAGGGCGGTCACGCGGTCGTGTGTGTCCTGCTGGGCTTCTATCTCGCCTCCTCGACGGTCGCTCCCACCATCAGCGAGCTGACCACCAACATCGCGGGGATGATCGGCAGCATCAAGTTCTGAGCGGCGGCCTCGTAGGGTGGTTCCATGACGGAACTGCCCGACCGGCGTCTGCTCCTGGTGCACGCGCACCCGGACGACGAGTCGATCAACAACGGCGCGACCATGGCCAAGTACGCGGCCGAGGGCGCCCATGTGACGCTGGTGACCTGCACCCTCGGCGAGGAGGGCGAGGTCATCCCGCCCGAGCTCGCGCATCTGGAGCCCCACCGCGAGGGCGGGCTCGGCCCGTACCGGACCGGTGAGCTGAGCGCCGCCATGAAGGAGCTGGGCGTCACCGACCACCGGTTCCTCGGCGGCCCCGGGCGCTACCGCGACTCCGGGATGATGGGCCTGGAGCAGAACCACCGCGCGGGCGCCTTCTGGGCCGCCGACGTCGACGCGGCCGCCGCGGACCTCGTGGCGGTGATCCGCGAGGTGCGCCCCCAGGTCCTCGTCACCTACGACCCGGACGGCGGCTACGGCCACCCCGACCACATCCAGGCCCACCGCGTCGCCATGCGCGCCGCCGAGCTGGCCGCCGACGCGGGGCAGCCGATCGCCAAGATCTACTGGAACCGGGTGCCGCGCACGGTCGCCGAGGAAGCGTTCGCGCGCCTGCGTGAGGCCCTTCCCGACCTGCCCTTCGGCGAAGCCGCCGCCATCGACGACGTACCCGGCGTGGTCGACGAGTCGGTCATCACCACCGAGATCGACGGCACCGCGTACGCCGCCGCCAAGACCGCCGCGATGCGCGCGCACGCCACGCAGATCGAGGTGGCCGAGCCGTACTTCGCGCTCTCCAACGAGCTCGCGCAGCCGATCTTCACCACCGAGTACTACGAGTTGGTACGCGGGGACCGAGGCGAGAGCGGCGAGCGCGGCGGGGCGGCGCCCGAGACGGACCTGTTCGAAGGGATGTCCCTGTGATGAGCACGAACGGCGGCGGGAGCATGCTCGCCCAGCCCCTGACCCGGCCCTCGGGCGGGCGGATCGCCGCCTACCTGGGGCTCTTCGTACTCGGCGTGGTGGTCGGGACCGCCGGGGCGCTGGTGCAATCCGGCTGGTTCCCGGGCGGGTTGCTGCTCGCGCTCGCGGGTGCGGCCGGGCTCTTCCTGGGCGGTGCGCGGGCGACCGGCACGCGGGCCGGGGCCGTCGCGCCCGCGGCCGGCTGGATGGTCGCCGTCGTGCTGCTCACCGCCAGCCGCCCGGAGGGAGACTTCCTCTTCGGCGCGGGAGTCGTCTCCTACCTCTTCCTGCTCGGCGGGATGGCAGTCGCTGTGATGTGCGCCACCCTTGGGCAGGGGCGGCAACCGGACCGTTCCGACGTCCGACTTGGCAAGTGACGTACCACTTCGCCGTATCCGACAGGTGCGGGTCCCGTGGGGGTTTCCTTGGCGGGCGAGGTTTGCGCGCCGGACACGGCCAGTATGGTGGTGCGCGCCGCCGAGCTGCCCGAGATGAGGTCGAGTAAACGGGCGGCGGAGCCAACCGGGAGAACCTGCCTTGAGTCGTGAAACTGACAGTTCGTCCTCCGGGCCCAACGGGCGCGGTGGAGCCGCGTACCCGTCGGGGACGCCGCCGTACGGGACCCCCATGGCTTCCGAAAGCGGCGCCGACGCGGGCCGTTCGGCCACCGGCAACCCGCCGGAGGAGCGCAAGACCGAGACCACGCTGACGACCCGGATCCGGATCAACATCCCCGGGTCGCGGCCCATCCCGCCCGTCGTCGTCCGCACGCCGGTCGCAGACGCGGACGGGTCCGCTGTGTCCGCCGAGGGTGCCGACGGCCCGGGCTCCGGCGCGGAGGCGCCGCCGGGCGTGAGTTCGCCCATAGGCGCGTCCACCGCGACGGCCCCCGCACCCTCCATGGCCCCGTCCGCGGACGGCCCCGCCGGGGCGCCCGCCACGGCCGAGGAGAAGACGAGCGACTGGTTCGCGCCGCGCAAGTCCGGTGCGCCCAAGGGCGGGCCGGGAGGCGGGTCCACCAACGGTGCGGGCCTGCCGGGCGGTTCGGGCCCCGCGGGCGCGGCCGGCTCCCCGGGGACACAGGGCGGACGTCCTGGTGCCCCGGGCGGTGCGCACCCGAGCTCCGCGAACGGTGCCGGTCCGCTGGGCGCCCCCGGTGGTGCCCGGCCCGGTGGCGCGAACGGTCCCCGCCCCGGCGGCGGCGGTACGAACGGTGCCGGGCTGCCCGGTGCCACCGGCGCCGGACCCGTGGCCCCGGGCCATGGCGGCGGCACCGGCTCCTTCGACGTCTCCGCGGCGCTGAGCAGCACGGGCTCCTTCCCCGCCGTGGGATCGTCCGCCGGGTCGCCCGCCGGCTCCGGCAACGGCGGCGAACGGCGCCGTGACGACCTGCCGTACTTCTCCGAGGGCGGGCCCGCGGGCCCGACGGGCGGCCCGGTCACCGGGGACGGCCCGCTGGTCCCGCCGGCCGGTCCGGGCGTGGCACCCGGCAGCCTGGCCGCGGGACCGGGCCCGGGCGCCGGGTATCCCGGCGGCGGTCCCGGTGGTCCGGGCGGCATGAGTGGTCCTGGCGGTCCGGGCACCCATGTCACCCCGCGGGGCGGCCTCAGCGGCGGTCTCAGCGACGACACCGCGATCCTCACGCCGCAGAAGCCCGCGCCCGAGCCGGGCTCGGGCGGCTACGGCGGCCCCGGGGACAATGTCTCCGGGCACACCCTGACCAGCGGTATCCCCGTCGTACCGCCCGCCCAGAACTCTCCGTTCGGGCCGGGCGCGCACACCGACGGCCCGCTGCCGCACACCCCGCCGAAGCTGCCCGAGCCGGTCCAGCAGCCCGCGGCCTCGTCGAAGCCGGCCAAGAAGAAGAAGGGCCGCAGCAAGCTGACGCTGCTGGTCGTCGGCGTGGTCGTCATCGGCGGCGGTGCCTACGGCGCCGGGCTCCTGATGAACCACTCGGACGTGCCCAAGGGCACCACCGTGCTCGGCGTCGACATCGGCGGCGGCACCCGCGACGAGGCCGTCAAGAAGCTCGACGACGCCTTCAGCAGCAGTACGAACAAGGCGCTCAAGCTGTCGGTCGACGGCGACACCGTCTCGCTCAAGCCGGACCAGGCCGGGCTCCAGTTCGACACCCAGGCCACCGTCCGCGCCGCCGCGGGCAGCGACTACAACCCCGTGTCGGTGATCGGCTCGCTGTTCGGCCAGGAACGCGTCGTCGAGCCCGAGATGCCGGTCGACGAGGAGAAGCTCCAGGCGGCCCTTGAGGGCGTCGCGAGTGGCTCCGGTTCGGCGAGCGACGGCACGATCAAGTTCGTGGCGGGCAAGGCCGTCGCCGTGTACGGCAAGGCGGGCAAGGGCATCGACGTCAGCGCCTCGACGCAGGCCGTCGAGGACGCGTACCGCGCCCAGGTGGAGTCCGGTACGACCACGCCGGTGAAGGTCGCCACCACGACCCGTCAGCCGACGATCTCGAAGACCGAGGTCGACCGGATGATGAAGGCCTTCGCCAAGCCGGCGATGTCCGCGAACGTCACGGTCCGCACGGACGCGGTGCACACGATCTCCTTCAGCCCGCAGAACTCCATCTGGCAGTTCCTGAGCGTGCGCGCGGTCGACGGCAAGCTCGTCCAGCACTACGACCTCGTCACCCTCAAGAAGCTGTACGGCGGCGCCTTCACCGGCGTCACGATCACCAAGGGCGACGGCAGCAAGAAGGCCGTGAGCCCGCAGGACGTGGCCTCGGCCCTCGGCCAGGCACTGCTCGGCAAGACGGCCGCCGACCGCATCGTGACCATCTCCACCAACCCCAGCTAGCGAACGCGCTTCCGGGAGGGCGCCCGGCCATGGATTCCATGGCCGGGCGCCCTCTTGTCGTACGCCAAGATCCGATGGAGCGTGGCATCGAGCGAGCCAGGGCGAGCGGGTGTCGAAGGGGCGGGTGGGCCGCATGGGGTGGGAGTTCACGGACGATCGCTGAGTCACCGTACGGGCCGACGGGCGGCCCGAGCGGGTCGCGGCCTACGTACGGGCGGGCGCCGGGCTCTGGGACCTCGGGGTGCGGCCCGCAGGGGTGTACGGATCCGGCCACGACGGGGACCGGCCCGACCCGGCCAAGTCGGGGGCGCTGGCCGACGTGCCCTACCTGGGCGCGGGCAAGGCACTCGACGAGATGGCGCTGCGGTCGGTGCGGCCCGACCTGATCGTCGACGTCACGTACGACCGCGAGCATCCGTACGCCGTCGCCGCCGATGTCGCCGCGGCGGTGGGCGTTCCCGTGCTGACCCTCGCGGTGGGCGGCGACACCGGCCTCCCGCGTATCCTCGCCCGCTTCGCCGAACTGGCCCAGGCGCTGGACGGCGAACCAGCAGCGCAGCAGGGCGAGTTGGCAGCCGCCGAAGAGGCCGTACGAGCCGCCGCGAGCCCGCTGCGGGTGCTAGGCCCTGTCGGCCGCAGGGCCCGCACAGGTGCATCTCGCGCGCCCCCGGACCTGGCCGGAACTGCGCCATCTTGCGGGCCTGGGCGTGGAGTTGACCGACCCGGGTGCGGGCGGGGTGAACTGGTGCACGACCACGTGGGAGGCTGCCGCCGGGTTCGCGCCCGATCTCGTCCTGGCCGACAACTGCGGGAACGCCGTGACCGGGCGGGAGTTGGAGGCCCTGCCGGGCTGGCGCGCGCTCACCGCCACGGCGGTGGTGGAGCCGTGGAACCCGGAACTCCCGTGCAGCGGCGCCGCGGCCGCGGCCTTTCTGCGGTCGGTGGCGGACGCGCTGGAGCTGCTGCGGGCGAAGGGGTAGCCGCGCGTCGGGGGCGCCGGCGTATGGCAGGGGGAGGCGTCGGCATATGACATCTGTCATCCAGGAGTCAGGACACGCCGCACTGCCGGGCGCACCCCCTCCGCCGCCACGATGGAGCACATGACAACGACTACACGGACCACGGGGACCACGGGGGCCACCACCTCGGTGGTCGGGTTCGCCTCGGTGACCAAGAGCTACGGGAGCGTCCGGGCCGTGGACGGGCTGACGCTCGACCTGCACCCGGGCGAGACGGTCGCCCTGCTGGGTCCCAACGGCGCGGGCAAGTCGACCACGCTGGACCTGCTCCTCGGCCTCAAGCACGCCGACAGCGGCACGGTCAGCGTCTTCGGAACCAGCCCGCGCGAGGCGATCGTCCGCGGCCGGGTGGGCGCCATGCTGCAGAGCGGCGGCCTGATGGACGAGGTCACGGTCGCCGAGCTGGTGAAGCTCGCCTGCGACCTGCACCCCAAGCCGTACCGCGCCACCGACGTGCTGGCCCGCGCCGGCATCACCCAGATCGCCGACCGCAAGGTCAACAAGCTCTCCGGCGGCCAGGAACAGCGCGTCCGCTTCGCCCTCGCCACGGCCGGCGACAGCGATCTGATCGTCCTCGACGAGCCCACCACGGGCATGGACGTCTCCGCCCGCCAGGCCTTCTGGGCCACCATGCGCGAGCAGGCCGACCAGGGCCGCACGGTCCTGTTCGCCACGCACTACCTGGAGGAGGCCGACGCGATCGCGGACCGCGTGCTGGTCCTGCACCGGGGACGCCTGCTGGCCGACGGCACCGCCGCCGAGATCAAGGCGAAGGCCGGCGCCCGCCGCATCGCCTTCGACCTGGAGGGCCCGATCGACGAGGCCGCGCTGCGCGCACTGCCCTTCCTGACGTCCGTCACGGTGTCCAACAGCGGCTCCGCCGCGGGGTCCGGCCAGACGGTCCGCATCCAGTCCTCCGACGCCGACGCGACCGTCCACGCGGTGTACGGGCTCGGTGTCTACCCGCGCAATCTCGAAGTGGCCGGACTCGGCCTGGAGCAGGCCTTCGTCGCCATCACGGAGGCCGAGGAGGCCAAGCAGTCATGAACAGTTTGATCAAGCTGGAACTCACCCGCGCCCTGCGCAACCGCAAGTTCCTGTTCTTCTCGGTGATCTACCCCTCGGCCCTGTTCCTGCTGATCGCGGGCAACGCCGACAGCACCACCAAGGTCGACGGCACCGGCCTCACCGTCCCGACGTACATGATGGTCTCGATGGCCTCCTTCGGCGCCCTGACCGCCGTCCTGATGGGCAACAGCGAGCGCATCGCCAAGGAGCGCGAGAGCGGCTGGGTACGGCAGTTGAGGCTCACCACGCTCCCCGGGCGCGGCTACGTCCTCGCGAAGACGGCCAGCGCCGCAGTGGTCAGCCTCCCCTCCATCGTCATCGTCTTCGTGGTCGCCGCGACCGTGAAGGACGTCCACCTGGACGCCTGGCAGTGGCTCGCGCTCACCGGCGCCATCTGGGCGGGATCCCTCATCTTCGCCGCGCTCGGCGTGGCCATCGGCTACCTCGCCACCGGTGACGCGGTCCGCCCCATCACGATGATCACGTACTTCGGTCTGTCGATGCTCGGCGGCCTGTGGATGCCCAGCACGACCTTCCCCGACTGGTTGCAGAACATCGCGAAGTGGCTGCCCACGCACGCGTACGCTGCCCTCGGGCAGGCCATCGAACTGGGCGACGCCCCGCACGCGAAGGACCTCGCCATCCTCGCCGTCTACTTCGCTCTCTTCGCGGGCGGCGCGGCCTGGCTGTACCGGAAGGACACGCTGAAGGCGTGAACGCCATGACGGAAGCCCCGCTGCCCGACGAGACCCGGCCGGTGCCGCTGATGCGGATGGGGGAGTCCCCCCGCAACATCCGCGAGGCACTGCGCAAGGGGATCTGGATCGTCATCTGGCTGGTGTTCCTCAGCTCGCCGGTCCACGACCTGGTCTCCGGTCACCACACGACCACCGCCACGGTGGCCGGCTGGCTGGGCCTGACGGCCTTCGTCGGGATCTATCTGACGCTGGTCTTCCGGAACATGGGCAGGGCGTTCACCGCCACCCCGGTCGTCGCCGGCCTGGTCATCGGCCTCGGCGCCCTCGCCGCCGTGCTCTGCCTCACCCTCGGCCCGTCCTGGCTGGGCCTGTTCGTGTACGTCTCCGTCGCCTGCGGGACGTCGTTCTCGCTCCGCGTGGCGTACTGGACGATCCCGCTGACCGCCGTCGTGATGCTGCTCGTCGGCCTGCACGGCGGCAAGGAGGACGCGCGCAACCTCATCCTCCTCGTCGTCCTCATCGGTTACGCGATGACGGGCGTACGGCAACTCGTGCGTACGACGGTGGAGTTGCGCAAGGCGCGGGCGACCGTCGCCCAACTCGCCGCGAACGAGGAGCGCTTGCGCCTGGCCAGGGACCTGCACGACCTCCTCGGCCACTCCCTCTCGCTGATCACGCTGAAGAGCGAACTGGCCGGCCGGATGCTCCCCGACCACCCCGACAAGGCGGCCCAGCAGGTCGCCGACATCGAACAGGTCAGCCGCCAGGCCCTCGTCGACGTCCGCGAGGCGGTCACCGGCTACCGGCGGCCCCGACTGGCCGGCGAACTCGCCGGCGCCCAGGTCGCGTTGACCGCTGCGGGCGTCACCGCCGACCTGCCGGCCGAACCGGACCTCGACGGCGTCCCCGAGGAGAGCGAGTCCGCGCTGGCCTGGGCGCTGCGCGAGGCGATCACCAATGTCGTACGGCACAGCGGGGCCCGGCGCTGCGCGGTGGAGCTCGTCCGACGCCAGACGCTCGACGGGCCCGTGCTCGAACTGTCCGTGGAGGACGACGGCTCGGGCGGCTCCGGCACCCCGGGGAACGGCCTGACCGGGCTGACCGAACGACTGGAGAAGGCGGGCGGTTCGCTGGAGGCGGGGAAGGTGCGGCACGGATTCCGCCTCGTCGCCCGAGTACCGACGGGAGCCCCGGCCCAGTCGTCCGGCCACCCCGTAGGATCCGGGGCATGAGCCCCACGATCAAGGTCCTGCTCGCCGAGGACCAGTCGATGGTCCGCGAGGCGCTGGCCGCGCTGCTCGGCCTCGAACCGGACATCGAGGTGGTCGCCCAGGTGGCGCGCGGGGACGAGGTGCTGGCCGCGGCGCGCGAGCACGACGTCGACGTCGCGCTCCTCGACATCGAGATGCCGGGGCAGACGGGTATCGAGGCGGCGGCCGAACTCCACAAGGAGTTCCCCGGCCTCAAGCTGGTCATCCTCACGACCTTCGGCCGTCCCGGTTATCTGCGCAGCGCGATGGAGGCCGGCGCCGCCGCCTTCCTCGTCAAGGACGCGCCGGCCGCCCAACTCGCCGAAGCCGTACGGAAGGTACTGGCCGGCGAGCGGGTCATCGACCCCACCTTGGCGGCCGCCGCCCTGGCCGAGGGGGCCAACCCCCTCACCGACCGCGAACGCGAGGTCCTCCGCGCGGCGGCCGACGGCTCCACCAACGCCGAACTGGCCACCGCCCTCCACCTCTCCCAGGGCACCGTCCGCAATTACCTCTCCACCGCGATCCAGAAACTGGCCGTCCGCAACCGAGCGGAAGCGGTCCGCACGGCCAGGGAAAAGGGCTGGCTGTAACCGCCGAACGTTCCTCGCCCCCGCCGCCCCTACCCGTCCCATCCTCCAGGGGCTCCGCCCCTTCAACCCCGTAGGTGGTTCGTCGGCTGCGGGCCGGTGGGGGCCGTTCGCGCAGTTCCCCGCGTCCCTAACGGCGCGGGGCTTCGCCCCGCGATCCCCCCGCCCGCCCCCAGTTCTTTAGGGGCGCGGGGAACTGCGCAATCTTTTAGGGGGGTCTGGGGGCGCAGCCCCCAGGGATGGGACGGGTAGGGGCGGCGGGGGCGAGAAGAGGTTGTCAGTTGAGCATCGCTCGGGCGGCGTGGGCCTGTTGGCGTACTCGGGTGGCGGCCGGTTCGTCGACGGCGGCCACTATGTCGGCGTACGCGTCGAGTTCGGCGGCACCGGAGAGAAAGTCACCGCGCTGGACGAGCAGTTGGGCGCGTTCGTAGCGCAGCCGCGCCGGGTGCGACGGCAGCAGCAGGGACAACTCGACGGCCCACAGCGCCACATCCGACCGCTCGGGACGGGTGGCGGCCCAGGCACGGATGTTGTTCAGGATGCGCAGCACGACATCGAGCGGATCGGCGGGGGAGAGCATCGACGGGTCGAGCGGAGCACCGGTCGCCCCCGCGACCAGCAGCTCCGCGTCGGAGCCACTGAGCACGCGCCCCCCGTCGAAGGGATCGGCGAGCACCTGCTGCTCGGTGGGCCCGAAGCCGACGACGAAGTGCCCGGGCAGAGCGACCCCGTACACCGGCGCACCGGCCCGCCGGGCGACCTCCATCCACACCACGGAGAGCAGGATGGGCAGCCCGCGCCGCCGCCGCAGCACCCCGTGCAGGAGAGAGGACTCCAGCCGCTGGTAGTCGCCGGGCGTCCCCCGGAAACCGCAGCGCCCGCCGAGCAGTTCGGCGAGCGCGGTCGCCCAGGACCGCGGCCCGCCCGGCCGGAACGGCAACTGCCCGGCCAGCCGGTCCAGCTCGATCTGCGCCGCGTCCATCCCGGCCTCGTCCAGCGTGCCGTCCGCCGCGGCGCCGACCAGCAGACACAGCACCGCCAGATCGGGCCGCTCGGCCCGCGCCTCGTCGGCGAAACGCTGCCGCACCTCGGCGGCGCGCTCGGGCTCCGGTGGCTGAGGGACACGCATAGCTGGCCTGTGCCCCTTCACACCGATCGATACGGGTCGCCGGCCCCGAAACCGCCATCCGCCGTCCCGGGGGCGGCGCCGGCGTCCGGGACCCACCGGTAGTGGTGGTACGCGTGATGAGCCCAGAAGCCCATCTCCGCGTACAGCGCCCGCGCCCCCGTGTTGTCCTCCTCCACCTGGAGCCAGCCGGCCGAGGCGCCCTCGTCCAGGGCCCGGCGGGCCAGGGCGGCCATGACAGTGGTGGCGAGGCCCCGGCGGCGGTGGGCGGGGTCGACCTCGACGGCGGCGAAACCGGCCCAGCGGCCGTCCACCACGCAGCGTCCGATCGCGGCCGGAGGCTCCCCCTCCGCACCGGGCACCGTCGCGAACCACACCGAGGGCCCACTGCCCAGCACCTTCAGGGCCACATGGCTCAGCCCCTTCCGCTGGTACCGGCCCAGCCACGCGTCGTCCGCCTCGCGGGAGAGCACGACCCCCGGCGCCTCCCGGTCCCCGACCGGCGCGAGCGAGCCGATCCACAGCTCGGCCGTCACCTCACGTACCCAGCCGCGCGCCTCCAGCTCCGCGCACAGCAGCTCCTGCGTGCCCTCCGCCCCGGTCGCGGTCTGGATGTACGCGGGCAGGCCACGGGCGGCGTACCAGTCCCGTACGCGGGTCAGCGCCTCGTCCAGCGGCACGCCGGGGTCGCCGATCGGCAGGACGGAGTTGGCGCGCCGGGTGAAGCCGGAGGCAGCCCGCAGCTCCCACTCGCCGAGCCGCTCGCTCTCCACCGGCCGCCAGGCCCGCTCCGAGACCCGCGCCAGCTCCTCGTACGAGGCTGCCGGGCCCCGCCGACGCGCCGGAGCGGACGGTACGACCTTGCCCGCGACCAGCAACGATTCCGCGATCTGGACACGCTCACCGGTCCGCCGTGTGATCTGCAACACGCCGTTGTCCCATGATGTGAGAACACCGACCGTGTCGGTGAACTTCTCACCCTCGGCGACATCATCGATCATCCGCCGAACAGAGACACGTTTGCCCACGTCAGCACTGGTGATACGGACCTCAAGGCGGCCGGAAGCAGAGATTTCCACAGGTCAGTTCACCCCTCCTGTTCGGATCATGCCCAAGAACGGAGATACTAGGGGCGGGCATCGACGACGCCGCGCTCCCGCGCGCCAGGCGGCGGGAGCCTACGAAGGCCCGCCAGCGCCCTATCGAGGAGGAACGACAGCGTGACCTACGTCATCGCGCAGCCTTGTGTCGACGTCAAGGACAAGGCGTGCATCGAGGAGTGCCCGGTCGACTGCATCTACGAGGGCTCCCGGTCCTTGTACATCCACCCGGACGAATGCGTCGACTGTGGAGCCTGTGAGCCGGTGTGCCCGGTCGAGGCGATCTTCTATGAAGACGACACTCCGGAAGAGTGGAAGGACTACTACAAGGCGAACGTCGAGTTCTTCGACGAGCTCGGCTCGCCCGGCGGCGCCAGCAAGCTCGGCCTGATCGAGCGCGACCACCCCTTCATCGCAGCGCTGCCGCCGCAGAACCAGTAAGCGGCCCGCACACACACGCGCCGCCTCGGTCCCGTACGGCCTGATCGCTCCGATCGGCTTACGGGACCGAGGCGTTTGCCGTACCGGCGAGTACAGAGAAAGTGAGCCAGATCCCGTGTCCGCAGTCTCCGACCGGCTTCCCACCTTCCCCTGGGACAAGCTGGAGCCCTACAAGGCGACGGCCGCCGCTCACCCGGGTGGCATCGTCGACCTGTCCGTCGGCACCCCGGTCGACCCGGTGCCCGAGCTGATCCAGAAAGCTCTGGTCGCGGCCGCGGACTCGCCGGGCTATCCCACGGTGTGGGGCACGCCCGCGCTGCGGGACGCGATCACGGGCTGGGTGGAGCGACGGCTCGGCGCACGGGACATCACCCACCGTCACGTACTCCCGATCGTCGGCTCCAAGGAACTCGTCGCCTGGCTGCCCACCCAGCTGGGCCTCGGCCCCGGCACTGCGACATCCAAAGACGTGGTGGCCTACCCGCGTCTGGCGTACCCGACGTACGAGGTCGGCGCACGCCTGGCCCGCGCGGACTACATCGCCTACGACGACCCGACGGAGCTGGACCCGACGGACGTGAAGCTCCTGTGGCTGAACTCCCCGTCCAACCCGACGGGCCGGGTCCTCTCGAAGGACGAGCTCACCCGGACCGTGGCGTGGGCCCGCGAGCACGGCATCCTGCTCTTCTCCGACGAGTGCTACATCGAGCTGGGCTGGGAGGCCGACCCGGTCTCGGTCATGCACCCGGACGTGAACGGCGGCTCGTACGACGGCATCGTCTCGGTCCACTCGCTCTCCAAGCGCTCGAACCTGGCCGGCTACCGCGCCGCGTTCCTCGCCGGCGACCCCGCCGTCCTCGGCGACCTCCTCCAGATCCGCAAGCACGGCGGCATGATGACGTCCGCGCCGACCCAGGCCGCCGCGGTCGCCGCCCTCTCGGACGACACCCACGTCCGCGAACAGCGCGAGCGCTACGCCGCCCGCCGCACCGCCCTCCGCGACGCCCTCCTGAAGCACGGCTTCCGCATCGAACACAGCGAGGCCAGCCTCTACCTGTGGGCCACCCGCGACGAGTCCTGCTGGGCCACGGTGTCCCACCTCGCGGACCTCGGCATCCTCGTCGCTCCGGGCGACTTCTACGGGGAGGCGGGCGAGAACTTCGTCCGCGTAGCCCTGACGGCAACGGACGAGCGCGTGGCGGCGGCGGTGCAACGCCTGGCCTAGGAGCGTCCCGTAAGGGGCGCGGGGCTGTGACACTATGCGGCTCCGCCGCGTGGGCGCGCCCAGCCCAGGACGACCCGCGCGTACGAACCGACATGAACGAAGGGGTCCAGGGAAACTCCCTGGACCCCTTCGCCGTGAAACAGCCATACGGCCCCGGCGCCTAGCCGAGCGGCAGCCCCTTCAGCGGCAGCCCGCCCTTGGTGACCGCGTCCGTAGGCAGACCGCCCTTGGTCACCTGGTCAGTGGGGAGGCCCCCCTTGGTCACCCGGTCGGTGGGCAGAGCCCCCTTGGTCACCGCGTCCGTCGGAAGACCGCCACCCGCCGTCTTCGCGGTGTCACCGAGCAGACCCCCGGCCTGCCCCGCCGTGTCCCCGGCCACCTTCTGCGCGGCCGGCGTCGCCGTCTTGGCGACCTTGCCACCGGTCTTGCCCGCGGCCGGCACCGCCTTCTTGACCGCGTTGCCACCGGCTGTGCCCGCGAGTCCGGTGGCGTGCTGCGTCGCACCGTCGACCGTGTTGCCGACCTGCGCCCCGTCCAGGGCGGTCAGTCCGCCGAGGTTGGGGGTGGCCGGCAGTTCGGCCGCCGCGCTGGCGGAGCCGGCCGCACCGACCCCGGCAGCCGCTCCCGCTGCGACGAGCAGCGCGGCACGGGCGATCCGGCGGGTCAGGGGGAGGGACATGATGCTCCTTAGACGGGAGAGAACGGTGAAGTATTCGACCGCGCCCGGGAGTTGACCGGCTGGCTGCCGACCGTCCGATGGTTGATCGTTCCGGGCTCGGACGCAGTGACTACCGCTCGAAGCCCACGAAGGTTGCGGTGGCCCAACGTAAAGAGTTGGCAATGCGTCGCATTATCATCTGCGGATGAAAACGGGCAAAAGACACCCGGTCGGAAAGTCTGCCGAATCCTTATGGCCCTTTGTTTTCAAGGGAATCGGCGGATGCGGGAGTGAGTGCGCGAAAACGTGCGCACATCGTCGACTCCGCGTGACGCGGCTCCCCCCAAAGGGTGAGGACCCGTACTACTGCCCAGTGACGATTCGGACCTCGGCGGCGGACTTCCCCGCGGCCGAGCCCGCCTTCGCGTCGGACGTACGCCACTCGCTGTCGGTGCTCCCGGCGGTCCACTCCCGCCCCGCGTACGACACCCGCTCGATGTGCAGCGCGGACGAGTTGGCCACGGCCCAGTGCGCCAGCTCCCAGCCGCGCTGCCGCACACCGCGCTTGGCGGTGGCCTCCTTGCGCACGGGGACGGTCACCGTGCCGCTCCCGCCGCTGGAGGAAGCCGAGGAGGCCGAAGAGGCGGCGGACGGAGAGGCGGAGGTGCCCTCGGCGCTCACGGCGGCCCCGGCGTCCTGGAGCACGTCACGCCCGAAGTCCCGTACGAGCGCCGCGCGCACCGAGTCCGCTCCGCCGGCCGGGGTCGCGTCCGGGCGCCCCTCACAGGTCAGCGTGGCCGCCGCGCGGCCGGTCAGGGCGGCGGCGAGCAGCGTGGCGTCCGGCTCGTGCTTCGCGTACGCCTCCGGATAGCCGCTGCGCTGCACGCGCTGCGCAGCGACGGTCAGCGGCAGCTTCGTATAGCCGGACACCTTGGCCAAGTGCTCGTAGAAGATGCCCGCCGCGTACGTCGGGTCCATGATCTGCTTCTTCGTGCCCCAGCCCTGCGACGGCCGCTGCTGGAAGAGGCCGAGCGAGTCACGGTCGCCGTGCTGGATGTTGCGCAGCCCCGACTCCTGGAGCGCGGTCGCGAGGGCGATGGTGACGGCGCGCTCGGGCAGGTCGCGGGAGGTGCCGACCGCCGAGATCGTCGCCGCGTTCACCGCCTGCTCCGGCGTGAACTCGTACGACGCACCGTCGCCCTTGCCGGAGACGACCTCGCATCTCGGTGCGCCTGTGCCTCCCGTGAGGTACTGCACGGTGAGATAGCCCGCGACCGCGAGCAGGACTACGACGGCCGCTCCGAAACGCAGGAGGCGGCCACGCCGGACGGGAGTGGGGGACGGCTCTGACACGTCGTACAAGGTACTGGAGGCCTCTGTCGGCGATCTGTGGGGCTGTGGACAACGGGAGGGCGGCCCGGGGCGTCCGGCCACGGATGAGACGAGATGGCCCGGGGCGCTAGGGTCGACAGCATGGCCGACACCCCGCTTGACCTCGCCCTCGACGCTGCCGAGCTGACCGCGCGGCTCGTCGACTTCCCCTCCGAGAGCGGCAACGAGAAGCCGCTCGCGGACGCCATCGAGACCGCCCTGCGCGCCCTGCCGCACCTGACGGTCGACCGGTACGGCAACAACGTCGTGGCGCGTACGAACCTGGGCCGCGCCGAGCGCGTCATCCTCGCCGGCCACATCGACACGGTCCCGATCGCCGACAACGTCCCCTCCCGCCTCGACGAGGACGGCGTGCTGTGGGGCTGCGGCACCTGCGACATGAAGTCCGGCGTCGCCGTGCAGCTGCGCATCGCGGCCACGGTCCGCGAACCCAACCGCGACCTCACCTTCGTCTTCTACGACAACGAAGAGGTGGCGGCCCATCTGAACGGCCTGAAGCATGTGGCCGAGGCCCACCCCGACTGGCTGGAGGGCGACTTCGCGATCCTCCTGGAGCCGACGGACGGCCAGGTCGAGGGCGGCTGCCAGGGCACGCTCCGGGTGTTCCTGAAGACCAAGGGGGAGCGCGCGCACTCCGCGCGCGCGTGGATGGGCTCCAACGCGATCCACGCGGCCGCCCCGATCCTGGCCAAGCTCGCCGCCTACGAGCCGCGCACGCCGGTCGTCGACGGCCTCCAGTTCCACGAAGGCCTCAACGCCGTCCGCATCGAGGGCGGCGTGGCCACCAACGTCATCCCCGACGCCTGCACGGTCGTCGTCAACTTCCGTTACGCGCCGGACCGTAGCGAGGAGGAGGCGGAGGCCTTCGTCCGCGACTACTTCGCGGACTGCGGTGTGGACGAGATCGTCGTCGACGACCATTCCGGCGGGGCCCGCCCCGGCCTGACCCACCCCGCCGCCGCGGCCTTCCTGGCCGCCGTCGGCGGCGAGGCCCGCCCCAAGTTCGGCTGGACGGACGTCGCCCGCTTCAGCGCGCTCGGAGTGCCCGCGGTGAACTACAGCCCCGGCAACCCGATTCTGGCCCACAAGGTGGACGAGCGGGTCAAGGCGTCGCTGATCCCGGAGGCCGAGGAGCGGCTGCGCGGCTGGCTGACCGACTGAGCCGTATCTCCGGGCGGTTCACGGCGGACATCCTCGCGTCCCCCCTCCGTAACCCGCGTAGATCTACGCTGGGGTGGAACGACCGCAAGCGGAGGGAGCGCACATGGCTACTGGCAACCCCGAGGGCAAGAAGCGGCCACCGGAGGAGCAGCGACTGGGGCCCGTGCTGCGCAGGCGGAACCAGGTGCAGTCGAGCACCACGGATCAGCGGTTGCTGGACGCGGGCGGGCCTTCCGACTGGGTGCACACCGACCCCTGGCGGGTCCTGCGCATCCAGTCGGAGTTCATCGAGGGCTTCGGCACGCTGGCCGAACTCCCGCCCGCGATCAGTGTGTTCGGCTCGGCGCGTACGCCGGTGGACTCGCCCGAGTACGAGGCCGGAGTCGCCCTCGGCCGAGGCCTGGTCGAAGCCGGCTTCGCCGTCATCACCGGCGGTGGTCCCGGCGCCATGGAGGCCGCCAACAAGGGTGCCTGCGAGGCGAAGGGCATCTCCGTCGGCCTCGGCATCGAGCTGCCCTTCGAGCAAGGCCTCAACCAGTACGTCGACATCGGCCTCAACTTCCGCTACTTCTTCGTCCGGAAGATGATGTTCGTGAAGTACGCGCAGGGTTTCGTGGTTCTGCCCGGCGGCCTCGGAACCCTCGACGAACTCTTCGAGGCCCTCACCCTCGTCCAGACCCAGAAGGTCACCCGCTTCCCGATCGTCCTCTTCGGCACGGCGTACTGGGGCGGCCTCGTCGAGTGGCTCAAGAACACCCTCATCGCCCAGGGCAAGGCCTCCGAGAAGGACCTGCTCCTGTTCCACCTCACCGACGAGGTGGAGGAGGCGGTGGCCCTGGTCTCGAAGGAGGCGGGCCGCTAACCGAACAGGACGCCCCTGTCGGCTGCGGGTGATCGCGCAGTTCCCCGCGCCCCTAAAAGGGGCGCGGGGAACTGCGCAATCTTTTAGCGGGGGTCTGGGGGCGCAGCCCCCAGGAACGGATGGGACGGGTAGGGGCGGCGGGGGCGAGAGACTCGCTACGCCAGGCCCCGGCGGGCTACCGCAGGTGGGCGGTGGCCCGCGATGGACGTCACCATGTCGAGGACCTGACGGGTCTCCGCGACCTCGTGGACGCGGTAGACCTGGGCCCCGAGCCACGCGGAGACGGCGGTCGTCGCCAGAGTCCCCACCACCCGTTCCTTCACCGGCTTGTCGAGCGTCTCGCCGACGAAGTCCTTGTTGGAGAGGGAGACCAGCACGGGCCACCCCGTAGCCACCATCTCCCCCAGCCGCCGCGTCGCCTCCAGACTGTGCCGGGTGTTCTTCCCGAAGTCGTGCCCGGGGTCGATCAACACGGACTCCCGGGGCACGCCCAGCGACACCGCCCGCTCGGCCAGCCCGAGCGTCACCCGCAAGATGTCGGCCATGACATCGTCGTACGCGACCCGATGCGGACGCGTCCGCGGCTCGGACTCACCGGCGTGGGTGCACACCAGCCCCACCCCATACCGCGCGGCCACCTCCGCGAGCCGCGGATCGACCCCGCCCCACGCGTCGTTGAGCAGATCCGCCCCGGCCTCGCAGACCGCCTCACCGACCTCGTGCCGCCAGGTGTCGACGCTGATGATCACGTCGGGGAAGCGCCGCCGCACCTCGGCGACGAAACCGACCGTCCGCCGCGCCTCCTCCTCGGCGGACACCTCTTCCCCCGGCCCGGCCTTGACCCCACCGATGTCGATGATGGCGGCACCCTCCGACACCGCCTGCTCCACACGGGCGAGGGCGGGCTCGTCGCGGAAGGTGGCCCCCTGGTCGTAGAAGGAGTCCGGGGTCCGGTTCACGATCGCCATGATCACCGGCTCGCGCGGGTCGAATTCGTGCCTGCCCAGCCTGAGCATCCCCTGTGACCTCTCCCAGTAAATCCCGCTGATAAGCCGCCTGCGACCTTAACTGTCAGACTCGCATGGCACGATCGGACCCTGGCACCTTCAGAGCCAGACAGCTTCAGTACCCGTCAGACAGCTTCAGTAGCTTCAGTACTTTCGCGCCGGCGTGAAACGCGCCGGCACCAGAGCGTGGGGACCTCAGCGATGTTCATGTTCTTGTTCCTGGTCGTCGCGCTCGCCGTCGTGGTCGCCGCGGTGACACTGTCCGTGGTGGGCGGCGGCGAGAGCGCGCCCCTTCCCGAGGCCGTGCCCGAGCGGCTGGCGGACCCCCTGCCCTACGACCGGCCGGTGAACCGGGGAGACGTGGAGGCGCTGCGCTTCCCCCTCACCCTGCGCGGCTACCGCATGGCGGACGTCGACGACGCGCTCGGCCGTCTCGGCGCCGAGATCGCCGAGCGCGACGCCCGCATCGTCGACCTGGAGACCGCGCTCGCCGGCGCCAGGGCGGCCGCGGCCACCACCTCGCTGCGGAAGCACGCCGAGGAGGACCACCAGTGAGCGACGCGCTCGCCGGCCCGGACGGCGCGCTGCGCTGCCCCTGGGCGCTGTCGACCGAGGACTACGTGGCGTACCACGACGAGGAGTGGGGCCGCCCGGTCCACGGCGACGACGCGCTGTACGAGCGGCTCTGCCTGGAGGCCTTCCAGTCGGGCCTGTCCTGGATCACCATCCTGCGCCGCCGTTCGGGCTTCCGCACCGCCTTCGCCGGCTTCGAGATCGCCAAGGTCGCGACCTTCACGGACGCCGACAAGGAGCGCCTGCTCACCGACCCGGGCATCATCCGCAACCGGGCCAAGATCGAGGCGACCGTCGCCAACGCACGCGTGCTGGCCGACTGGACCCCGGGCGAGCTGGACGAACTGATCTGGTCCTTCGCCCCGGCCCCCTCCAGCCGCCCGGCCCCGAAGCACCTCTCCGACGTACCGGCCGTCACCGACGAGTCGACCGCCCTCTCCAAGGCACTGAAGAAGCGCGGCATCCGCTTCGTGGGCCCGACAACGGCCTACGCCTTGATGCAGGCCTGCGGCCTGGTGAACGACCACTTGGAAGACTGCGCCGCGCGCAGTCTTTAGGGGCGCGAGGCTGTGACACCATGCGGCTCCGCCGCGTGGGCGCGACCAGCCCCCACCGGCCCGCAGCTTCCCGCCGTCCGTCACCGACCCAGATACTTCGGCTTCTCCTTGTTGACGAACGCCTGCACAGCGATCGTGTGGTCCTCGGAGGCACCGGCCCGCGCCTGCAACTCGTCCTCCTTCTCCAGCGCCTCGTCCAGAGAATGAGTAATCCCGTACGCCAAGGACTCCTTCAGCGCGGCATACGCGACCGTCGGCCCCGAGGCCAGCGCCCGCGCCACCTTCTCCGCCTCCCCGCGCAGCTCGGCCGAGGGAACGAGCCGGTTCGCGATGCCGAGGTCGTACGCCTCCTGCGCGGTGATGCTGCGCGGAAACAGCAGCAGATCGGCGGCCCGGCTCGGGCCGATGACCCGCGGCAGCGTCCACGAGATCCCCGAGTCGGCGGTCAGCGCCACCCCGGCGAACGACGTGTTGAAGGCAGCCGTATCCGCCACGATCCGGTAATCGGCGGCGAGCGCGAAGCCGAAGCCCGCTCCGGCCGCGACGCCGTTCACCGCGGCGACCACGGGCTTCGCGGCCCCGGTCAGGGCCCGCACGATGGGGTTGTAGTGCTCGCGCACGGTGCTCATCGTGTGGCCCGACCCCGACTGCTTGTCGGCGGCCAGCAGCCCGATGTGCTCCTTGAGGTCCTGTCCGACACAGAACGCCCGGTCACCGGCGGCGGTCAGCAGGATCGCCCGTACGTCCCCGTCCGCGGCGGCCGCCTGTGCCGCGTCCCGGAAGGCGACCTTGGTCGCGACGTTCATCGCGTTCATCGCCTCGGGGCGGTTCAGCGTGATCGTCGCGAGTCCGTCGCTCACCTCGTAGAGCACGGTGTCGGCCATGGTGGGTCCCCTCCGGTGTGCGGCTCCGTCGTACCGGCCGGTACGTCTGTGTCCGATGACAGCATGGCGGAGATCACCGGCGGTCGCGCGGGCCCCACATGTGACCTGCGTCAAAGAATTCCGTGCCGGGGAGGTCGATGCGGCGGCGCAGTATCGCAGTCACATCGCCGAATTGAGTGGTTTTGCTCAAGCGCGTTGCGCAAGCGATGCCGACTGATGTTGGTCATCGGGTCCTGAGATGCGGGATAATGGCCTGGAAGCAATGTGTTCGATGCCGGTGACGTGTGTCCTATGAGGGGACGTGCGTGCCCTTCAAGGGGCCGTCGGCGACGATGAGCTGGTTTCAGGAAGGGGAACGAGCATGGCGGCCATGAAGCCGCGGACGGGCGATGGCCCGCTCGAGGTGACCAAGGAGGGGCGGGGCATCGTCATGCGCGTTCCGCTCGAAGGCGGCGGTCGGCTCGTCGTCGAGCTGACCCCTGACGAGGCTGACGCGCTCGGCGACGCCCTCAAGAAGGTCGTCGGCTGACGCGGAACGCGACCATACCTTTCGGCTGCCCCGGCATCGTATTCGGTGCCGGGGCAGTGGTGTGTCAGGGGTGCGCCATCGACGTACCCCGCATCATCGGTACAGGTCAGGCCCCATGTGCGGCGGCCTGGGTCAGCGCTTGACCGCGCACAGCAGACCGTCGCCCACCGGCAGCAGCGAGGGCACCAGCTCCTGGCTCTCGCGCACCGCGCGCAGCAGTTCGCGCAGCCGGCCGACCTCCGCGGGCTGCGGGCCCGAGTCCACGGTGCGGCCGTCCGCGAAGACGCCCTCGAAGACCACGAGCCCGCCCGGTCGCAGCAGGCGCAACGATTCAGCGAGATAGTCCAGGCACTCCAGACGGTCGCCGTCGCAGAAGACGAGGTCGTAGCCGGCGTCCGCGAGCCGGGGCAGGACGTCCAGCGCGCGACCGGGGATGAAACGGGCGCGGTTGCTGGCGAAACCGGCCGCGCGGAAGGCCTGGCGGGCGAACTGCTGGCGCTCCGGCTCCGGATCCACGGTGGTCAGTACCCCGTCCGGCCGCATGCCGTGCAGCAGATGAATCCCGGAGACGCCGGTCCCGGTCCCGATCTCCGCGACCGATTTCGCGTCCACGGTGGCGGCGAGCAACCGCAGCGCGGCGCCCGTGCCGGGCGACACCGAGCGCAGCCCTGCCTCCCGGGCCCGGTCCCGGGCCCAGCGCAGTGCTTCGTCCTCGGCGACAAAGGCGTCGGCGAACGCCCAGCTCGTCTGCCGGTTGCCGGTAATGACCCTCTCCTGTCCCCGCGGTTGCCTGGGCGTGACTGTATCCGTTGGTGCCGGGAACCCGCAGATGGGACCAGGCGTTTAGAGGGGTGGGGAAACAGAGCGGGGGAAGAGGATGGATCAGTACGTGGGGCAGGGCGCGGTGCGAGGCGGTGAGCACGTGCTGACGCGACCATATGAGCGCGTATCAAATTCTCGTAAAACCGCTTATCCGGAGCTAACGGGCGAGGTGGCTATGGTAGGGGCTCCACTGGACACCACCAGAGCCGACAGGGGAGGTGCGGCTGCGCCTGTGGATCGAGGCGGGGTGCTGAAGCGCCTGCTCAGATCGGCGGGTGAGCCGAAATCCGTGACCGAGATCGCTGACAAGTTCCATGCTGCTGCCCCAGCGCAGACCGCGACGTTCACCACCGACGCGGAGTCGCAGGCGTGGACTCCGCCCACCTGGGAGGAGATCGTCAGCACGCACAGCGGCCGGGTCTACCGTCTCGCCTACCGCCTGACGGGCAACCAGCACGACGCCGAGGACCTCACCCAGGAAGTCTTCGTCCGCGTCTTCCGCTCGCTGTCCACGTACACGCCCGGTACCTTCGAGGGCTGGCTGCACCGCATCACCACGAACCTCTTCCTGGACATGGTGCGCCGCAAGCAGCGCATCCGCTTCGACGCCCTCGGTGACGACGCGGCCGAGCGCCTGCCCAGCCGCGAGCCGTCCCCGCAGCAGGTCTTCAACGACGCGCACTTCGACGCGGACGTCCAGCAGGCGCTGGACACCCTCGCGCCCGAGTTCCGCGCCGCCGTCGTCCTGTGCGACATCGAAGGACTGTCGTACGAGGAGATCGCCGCGACCCTGGGCGTCAAGCTCGGCACGGTCCGCAGCCGGATCCACCGCGGCCGCTCCCAGCTGCGCAAGGCCCTGGCCCACCGGTCTCCCGAGGCCCGCGCCGA
The DNA here is from genome assembly GCF_036347135.1 of Streptomyces sp. NBC_00775. Classification (NCBI taxonomy): domain Bacteria; kingdom Bacillati; phylum Actinomycetota; class Actinomycetes; order Kitasatosporales; family Streptomycetaceae; genus Streptomyces; species Streptomyces sp. NBC_00775. The sequence goes on along the minus strand of NZ_CP108938.1, from coordinate 3,698,701 downwards.
GCGCCGCTCGTTCGCGGTCCGTGTACCCGTGCTGGGGGGAGGGGGCGCGACCGCGTGAGTGGATCCCGGCCCAACTCTGCCGAGCGGCCCATCACTGAGCAGCACCTCGGCGACCGACTCTCCGCCCTCGTGGACGGCGAGCTCGGTCATGAGTCGCGCGAACGCGTCCTGGCCCACCTCGCCACCTGTGCGAAGTGCAAGGCCGAGGCGAACGCCCAGCGCCGACTGAAGAACGTGTTCGCGGAAATGGCCCCTCCGCCGCCCTCGGAGAGCTTCCTGGCCCGCCTCCAGGGGCTTCCCGGGGGAGGCGACTCCGACGGCGGTGGCTCGCCGCTGGGCGGGGGAGGATTCGGCGGCGCACTCCCCGGCGGCTCGGCCGGCTCCGGCGTCACCGGAATCTTCGGAGTGAGAGGCGAACCCTTCGGGTACGTCCCCGCCGGACCGCACGCCAACGTACTGCCCCCCTCCCCGGGGAGGGGCTTCCGCATCCATGACGTCAGCCGTCACGAGGCCGAGCGATCGGCCTCGCGCGGGCTGCGGTTCGCCTTCGCCGCCGCCGGCGCGGTGTCGCTGGCCGCGGTCGCGCTCGGCGGGGTGTCGACCGGAGTGCCGGGCGACACCGCGGACGCGCGCGGCGGTTCCGGCACCGGAAGCAATGTGACGCCGATGCGTTCGCAGGGCACAGGGGCCTCCACATCCCCCGAGTCGCAGCGTCGCCGGTCCGTCGGGCCGCTGCTGGCCCAGGGCGAGCGCGCGCTCGGCGACGGTCCCGTGGCGCCGACCGAGGTGTCCGCGCCGCTGCTGCCCGGAGTCCCCGCTCCGGTGGGCGGCGTCCAGGACGCCATGCACACGCTGACGACACCGGTGGTCGCCGGTGCCGCCGCGATGTCCCCGCTCATACGTCCGCTCACCGATGCCCAGCCGCTCGCGCTGACCTCGTGGTCCGAGGCCCCGGATGTCACGACTCCGGGCCTGCTGGCCGCCCCCGCCGCCACCCCGTCCCCCTCTTCCTCCCCGTCCCCCACCTCCCCCTCCTCCCGTACCGTCCGCTGACCCCGCCCTCTGCGCGGCGGCCCGTGAACCTGGTTGAATCCAGGGTGGGCCGCGTCCGCGAGAGGAATCCCGGACGCGGAGTCGACAATCTGCAACAACCGTCGGCGAGTTGTGCCGCGGGCCAGGTGTGGGGAGAGCATGAACGAGGGGAAGCCCACGAAGGCGAAGTGGTGGAGCCGGCCCCGTGCGCAGGGCACGGGGCCCGATACCACCACGGATCACCTCAGGGAACCGGGCACCCCGGGCGTGGGCGCACCCGAGGGTGCGTCCGCGGGCGACTTCGAGCTGGCGCGCCCCGCGACGGGCCCGGCTTCGGGCGAGGCCAACGGCCGTCGCACCACCCCTGGCGCCGAAGGCGCCGACGCCCGCACGGGCACCGGTACGTACAGCGCTGGCGGTGGCGCTGGCACCGGCTCCGGCACTGCCCCGGGTACCGACGGCGACTTCGAGCTGGAGCGCCCCGCGACGGTTCGGTCGGGGAGTGCGCTCTCGGTCCCCGCGCAGGTCGCGGAGGACGCGAGCGCGTACGCCGACGCCCCCGCTGACCGCTCCGACCGCCCCAAGCCCCTGCACGACCCCGACCCCTACAGCACCCCGCCGTACGGTCAGCCCGGCCCCTGGGCGCCCGCCCCGCCGGTCCAGCACCCGGCGGCCACGCCCGCGCACGGGACGCACGTCCCGGCAGGCACACCGGCCCAGGCCCCGCCCTTCGAAGCCCCGGCCCAGGCCACCCCCGTGCCACCGGCGCCCGCCGGACACGGCACCCATGTGCCTCCGGCCCCGGCCCCGTACGCGGCCACCCCCCACGAAACCCCCGTACACAGCCCCCAGCCCCGCAACCCCTGGCAGAACTACGACCCCTGGGCCACCCCGGGCCCCCTCCAGCAGAACGGCGCGGTCGTGGCGAGCGTGGCGCAGCGGCGTACGCGGGCGAGGAAGGGGCTGGTGCTGGGGGCCGTGGTGCTGGCGCTGGTGTCCGGGGGCGTGGGGGGCGCCGTAGGGGCGTATCTGGAGCGGAACGGGGGGATGGGCGACGTCGAGCTGCCGCAGGCCGCCAAGGAGGCGCCGGGGCGGGCTCCGGACAGCGTGGCCGGGATCGCCGCGCACGCGCTGCCCAGCGTCGTCACCCTGCATGTGCGCGGGTCCCAGGAGGAAGGCACCGGCACCGGCTTCGTGCTCGACAGCCAGGGGCACATCCTCACCAACAACCACGTGATCGAACCGGCCGGAAGCGGCGGCGAGATATCCGTGACGTTCAGCGGCGGCGAGACCGCCAAGGCCTCGGTCGTCGGGCACGACAGCGGGTACGACCTCGCCGTCGTGAAGGTGTCGGGTGTCAGCGGGCTCGAACCCATGCCGCTCGGCAACTCCGACAACGTCCAGGTGGGCGACCCCGTCGTCGCCATCGGCGCCCCCTTCGACCTGGCCAACACGGTCACCTCCGGCATCATCAGCGCCAAGGAGCGGCCCATCACGGCGGGCGGGGAGAAGGGCGACGGGAGCGACGTCTCGTACGTCGACGCCCTGCAGACCGACGCGCCCATCAACCCCGGCAACTCCGGCGGGCCCCTCCTGGACTCCAAGGCCCGTGTCATCGGCATCAACAGCGCCATCCGCTCCGCCGACAGCGGCTCGGATCTGGAGAGCGGGCAGGCCGGCTCCATCGGGCTGGGCTTCGCCATCCCCATCAACCAGGGCAAGCGCGTCGCCGAGGAGCTCATCAACACCGGCAAGGCCACCCACCCCGTGATCGGGGTCACACTCGACATGGAGTACACGGGCGACGGCGCCCGGGTGGGCGCCAAGGGCAACGGCGGCGGTCCGCCGGTCACCGCCGGCGGTCCCGGCGCCGAGGCGGGCATCAAGGCGGGCGACATCATCACCGAGGTCGACGGCGAGCGCGTCCACTCGGGCGAGGAACTCATCGTGAAGACCCGCGCCCACCGCCCCGGCGACCGGCTCCAGCTGACCCTCCGGCGCGGCGGCACGGAAAAGAAGGTCACCCTGGTCCTCGGCTCCGCCGACGGCGACTGACATGAACTTCACAGCTGGGCGCAATCTCCCAGCTCCGGACGGCAAACATCACGGAAAACCACCCACGTACATGAACTCGGAAGCCTCTGGACAGTTCCGGACGGACAGGATCGGCGGGTACCGTTGGACCCGGCCCGGACCACGGAAGACTCCCGAGGGCCGCGGACCGAGGACATCGCAAGGAGCTACCAGGTGTTCAATGACATAGGACCACTCGAGCTGGTGACGCTCGTTGTCCTCGCCGTGCTCGTCTTCGGCCCGGAGAAGCTCCCGAAGATGATCCAGGACGTCACGCGCACCATCCGCAAGATCCGCGAGTTCTCGGAGAGCGCCAAGGCGGACATCCGCGACGAACTCGGCCCGGGGTTCAAGGACTTCGAGTTCGAGGACCTCAACCCCAAGACGTTCATCCGCAAGCAGCTGGACAACGACGAGCTGGGGCTCAAGGAGATCCGCAACGGCTTCGACCTGAAGAAGGAGATGGCCGACGTCACGGACGCGGTCCACGGCCGCGAGTCCGACAGTTCGTCGTCGTCTTCGTCGTCCTCCTCCACCACGGGTTCGACCGGCGGCTCCGTCGACATGACGAAGAAGCGCGAGAAGCTCGACCCGGACGAGCGCCCGCCCTACGACGCCGACGCCACCTGAGCCGTACGGCGCTCTCTCTCCGTCGTACGGCGCCTCCGAAGCCGTACGACGTCATCTGAGCCGTACGCCGTACGGATGCCGCGCCTCTCGCTGCCCCCCGCGGCCTGAATCCGGCACGTTCGCGTCCCACGCGCCGGGCGGTTTCGCTGCTGCTCGGATCGGTGTGGCTATGCTGCCCAGTTGTTGTGCGGACCGATAAGGACGCCCGAGGGGGGCGGGCCGCCCGGTCCGACGAGAGCGAGGAGGCGTCCGGGCAGATGGAGACGACAAGTCGGGTAGGCGCGCAGGCGCCGGCCGCGGAGGGCGGACAACAGGTCCCCTCCGCCCGGCGCACGGTCGACGGCTACCTGCTGGCGCCCTTCCCTTGGTACGGCCTTGACGAGGCCTTCACGGGGCCGCGCTGGCTGATGCAGGTCGGTACCTCGGCGGACGGTGCCGTCGAGCACGGTTCGATCGGGCACGGCGACGAGCCCTCGGTGCGCGGTGAGTCGACCGAGGACAAGGAACGCTTCGCGGTGGTCGTCACCGTCGCGGCCAGCCCCGTACGCCGCAGCGCGGACGGTACGGGTCTGCTGGAGGCCACCTCGGTGTCCTCCGCGGCCTGGCTGGCCGGTGTGGGGCTGCTGGCCTTCACCTGGCCCGGCCAGATGGACCACACCCTGCGGGACGACTGGCTGGACCAGCAGACCGAGACCGCGTGGGTCCTGGCGGACGACCTGGACGGCGCGGACTGGTCCTCGCTGTCCCTTCCCGTGGACGGTGTCCCCACGCCCTTCCACTACCGCGAGTCCGAGTTCGGGTGGGTTCTCGCGGGGTCCACGCAGGAGGGTGTCCATGTGGGCGCTTATGGGCGGGGGATGAGTGCTTATGGGCTGGGGTTCGCCATGATCAAGGACATCGGCGCGTACGCCTAGGCGGCGGGCAACGAGGGAGGGGGCGCCGTCTTGGTGGATGGCGCCCCCTTCGTTGTGCGAGGCCGTTGAGCTGCGGGTCGTTTGTCGGCTGCGGGCCGGTGGGGGCTGGTCGCGCAGTTCCCCGCGCCCCTGAAAGATGCGCCGTTCCCCGCGCCCCTTTCGGGGCGCGGCATTTATCCGGCGTCTAGAACTTGTTCCTCGGGGTGATGCCCAGCGACATGCCCGACAGGCCCCGGGCGCGGCCGCCCAGCTTGCCGGCGATGGCGCGGAGGGCGGTGCCGGCCGGGGAGTCCGGGTCCGTCAGGACGACCGGCTTGCCCTCGTCGCCGCCCTCGCGGAGGCGGACGTCGATGGGGATGGAGCCGAGGACCGGGACGGTGGCGCCGGTGGTGCGGGTGAGGCCGTCGGCGACGCTCTGGCCGCCGCCCGTGCCGAACACGTCGACCATCTCGTCGCAGTGCGGGCAGGGCAGGCCGGACATGTTCTCGACCACGCCGACGATCTTCTGGTGGGTCTGGACGGCGATGGAGCCCGCGCGCTCGGCGACCTCCGCGGCGGCCTGCTGGGGGGTCGTGACCACCAGGATCTCCGCGTTCGGGACCAGCTGGGCCACCGAGATCGCGATGTCGCCCGTGCCCGGCGGAAGGTCGAGCAGGAGCACGTCCAGGTCGCCCCAGAACACGTCCGCCAGGAACTGCTGGAGGGCGCGGTGCAACATCGGGCCGCGCCAGACCACCGGGGCGTTGCCCGGGGTGAACATGCCGATGGAGATGACCTTCACGCCGTGCGCGGACGGCGGCATGATCATGTTCTCGACCTGGGTCGGACGGCCGTCCGCGCCGAGCATGCGGGGCACCGAGTGGCCGTAGATGTCGGCGTCGACGACACCGACCTTCAGGCCGTCGGCCGCCATCGCCGCCGCCAGGTTCACGGTCACCGAGGACTTGCCGACGCCGCCCTTGCCGGAGGCGACCGCGTACACGCGCGTGAGGGAGCCCGGCTTGGCGAAGGGCACCTCGCGCTCCGTCTGGCCGCCGCGCAGCGCGGTCGCCAGCTCCTTGCGCTGCTCGTCGCTCATCACGTCCAGGGTCACGTCGACGCGCGTGACACCCTCGACCTTCGAGACCGCCTCCGTCACGTTCTTCGTGATGGTCTCGCGCATCGGGCAGCCGGAGACGGTCAGATACACGGTGACCGCGACCGCACCATCCGCACCGATCTCCACCGATTTGACCATCCCCAGCTCGGTGATGGGTCGCTGGATCTCGGGGTCGTTCACCGTCGCCAGTGCTTCGCGCACCGCGTCTTCCGTAGCCATAAGGACGATGGTACGGCGCCCGGCGGGGGGCCCGGAAAGCCCCGTCAGCGGTCTTCTACGTCACGTCCGCGCGGGCGATCTGCCGGAACTGTCGGGAATACGACCTGACCGTCGCGGCGGTGCTCCTCCATCTCCTTGACCAGATCCTGCAATTCGGAGCGGATCCAGTCGCGGGTGGCGACCTCGCCGAGGCCGACGCGCAGCGCGGCGATCTCGCGGGTGAGGTACTCGGTGTCCGCGATGGACCGCTCGTTCTGCTTCCGGTCCTGTTCGAGGTTGACCCGGTCACGGTCGTCCTGGCGGTTCTGCGCGAGCAGGATCAGCGGGGCGGCGTAGGAGGCCTGGAGCGACAGCATCAGCGTCAGGAAGATGAACGGGTAGTTGTCGAAGCGCAGGTCGCCCGGCGCGAAGATGTTCCACACCACCCACAGGATGATGACGACCGTCATCCAGACGATGAACCGTCCGGTGCCCAGGAAGCGGGCGATCCGCTCCGACAGCCGCCCGAAGGCCTCCGGGTCCCACTCGGGCACCAGTCTGCGCCGGGGCGGCATCGGCTGGTCGAGCCGGGTGCGGGGCCGGGTGGTCGCGGTGGCCCCGGTGGCGGCCCGTTCGCGGGCGTCGGCGCGTCCGCCCACCCGCTCGCGGCCGTCCCGCCCCTCCCGCCCGTCGCGCTCAGGCGCCATGGGGAGCCTCCTCCTCTTCGAGGTGGAACTCCGTCTCGCGCCAGTCCTCGGGCAGCATGTGGTCCAGTACGTCGTCCACGGTCACCGCGCCGAGCAGCGAGCCGCTCTCGTCGACGACCGGCGCCGCGACCATGTCGTACGTCGCGAAGAACCCGGCGACGACGGGCAGCGCGGCCTCCGGGTCCAGCGGCTGGAGGTCGTCGTCGACGAGCGCGCCGACCAGCGTGAACGGCGGGTCGCGCAGGAGCCGCTGGAAGTGGACGGTGCCCAGGTACTTGCCGGTCGGTGTCTCGTCCGGCGGGCGGCACACGTACACCTGGGCGGCGAGCGCGGGGGAGAGGTCGGGGTTGCGGACCCGGGCGAGCGCGTCGGCGACCGTCGCGTCGGGCCGCAGCACGATCGGCTCGGTGGTCATGAGACCGCCGGCGGTCTTCTCCTCGTACGCCATCAGCCGCCGTACGTCGGCCGCCTCGTCGGGCTGCATCAGCGTCAGCAGCCGCTCCACGTCCTCGGCGGGCAGTTCGGCGAGCAGGTCGGCCGCGTCGTCCGGGTCCATCGCCTCCAGGACGTCGGCCGCGCGCTCCTCCTTGAGCTTGCCGAGGATCTCGATCTGATCGTCCTCGGGGAGTTCTTCGAGGACGTCGGCGAGACGGTCGTCGTCGAGCGCGGCGGCGACCTCTCCGCGCCGTTTCGGAGACAGGTGGTGCAGCACGTTCGCGAGGTCGGCCGGGCGCAGCTGCTCGAAGGTGGCGAGGAGGCTCTCGGCGCCCTGTCCGTGCTCCTCCAGCGAGAACCCGGTGACGGCGGACCAGCTGACGGTCAGGGTCTCGCCCTTGGCGCGCCGGAAGGCCCCGCCGCGCCCCTTGCGCACGAAGACCTTGCCGATCTCCCAGTCCCTGCGGGCCGGCAGCTGCTGGACCGACACGTCGAGCACGGTCACCTCCTCGTTCGTCTCGACGAGGTGTACGCGCCGGTCGAGCAGTTCGCCGAAGACGAGCCGTTCGGTGGGCCGCTGCTCGAACCGGCGCACGTTCAGTACGCCGGTGGTGATGACCTGGCCGGACTCGATGCCGGTCACCCGGGTCATGGGCAGGAAGATCCGGCGGCGCGTGGACAGCTCGACGACGAGGCCGAGCAGCCGGGGCGGCTGCCGCCGGACGCGCAGCATGGCGACGAGGTCCCGCACGCGGCCCACCTGGTCGCCGTTAGGGTCGAAGACGGCGACACCGGCGAGGTGCGAGACGAAGATCCGGGGGGCGCTTGCGGCCATGCCCGCGCCTCCGTTCCGTTCTGTCCTGCCGTGTCCTGACCTGTCCGCTCGGGTGGGCTTCAGGCTAGCCCGTCCCGGTCGGATACGCCCTGGTGAGCGGTCCGGACGGACTGCCTCCGCCGGGCGCGGGCGGCACCGGTACGCTGCCGTACGCCGCCATGGACCCCCACATGAAAGGCAGCCCCACCTGTGACTGCAATTCCCCAGGGCCGAACCCACAGGGCCGCACTGGTGAGCGCCATGTGCGCACTGGTCGTGACGGGAACGGGGCTGACGGGGTGCAGTAGTAGCGAGGATCCGGACGCGGGCACGAACGGGGTGGGGAAGCTGCCCGCCGCCACCATCCAGGCGAAGACGAAGAAGGCGGCCGAGGCCGCGGACACGGTACGGCTCTCCGGAACCGTCGTGACCAACGGGACCACGTACACCCTCGACATGCGCCTCAAAGCCGACGGCGGCTCCGGCTCGGTCACCTCGAAGGGGGCGACGTTCCGGCTGCTGCGGGTCGGCAAGCACCTTTTCCTGAAGGCCGACGCCGAGTTCTGGACGCACCAGGACGGCAAGAGCGACAGCAGCTCGGCGGACACCGCCGCCGCCAAGAAGCTGGAGGGCATGTACGTGAAGGTCCCGACCGGCGACCCCGCCTACAAGCGTTTCAGCGGCTTCACCGACAAGGACGTCCTCCTGGACGGCCTGCTGACCCTGCACGGCAGCCTCGCCACGGACGGCCATCACGCGCAGTCCGGCGTCCGCACCATCCGCATCACCGCCGGCAAGGGCTCTGGCGGCTCCCTCGACGTCTCCCTGAAGGGAACGCCGTACCCCCTCCTGCTGGTCCGCGCGGGCAACGCCGGAACCCTCCGGCTCACCGACTGGGGCAAGGACTTCGCCCTGGAGGAGCCCGGCAAGAAGGAGACGGTGGACTACGGCAAGCAGCTGCCCGCGTCCTAGACGGCCGTAGCCATCTCAGTGGCGCTTGCGCTTCTTCCTGAGGAGCAGGCGGGGCAGGGCCGCCGGGATCGGCTGCCGGGTCGTCGCCGGGGTCGGCAGCGGCGGCTCGGAGAGCGAACCGTCGGGCAGTTCGGCGATGGCGCCCGACGGCTCCAGGCGCAGCACCCGGCACTCACGGGCCCAGCGCTCGGGCATGGCCTCGCCGTCGGGGGCGTTCAGCCGCTTGCCCTTGAGCTCGGCGACGGCGGCCTCCCACTCCGGGGAGGCGGGGGTCAGCTCCACGACCTTCGCGGACCAGGAGACGAGACGCCCGCCCTTGTCCTTGCTGCGTACGGTGACGACCGCGCCGCCCCCGTCGACCAGACCGGGCAGCGGCTGTTCGCCGGGCCCGTCGCCGACCAGACAGGCCGCGCCGTCGTGCCACACGTGCCACAGGGCGCGCGAGGGCAGCTCCCGCCCCTGGGCCCCGGCCGCCGGTTCCCCGGCATCCCGTACCCAGATCAGCCCGGACTTCTTCGTGGCCTCCTCGACGAGGGCCTGGTCGAGCAGCTCTTCCGTCATACGGCCAAGACTATCCAGCCCGTGTTCACAGCCAGCCGTTGCGCTTGAGGATGCGGTGGATCGAGAGGCAGAGGCCGACCGTGATGCCCATGACGACCGGGTAGCCGTAGCGCGCGTGCAGCTCGGGCATGTACTTGAAGTTCATGCCGTAGACGCCACAGACCATCGTCGGTACGGCGATGATCGCGGCCCAGGACGTGATCTTGCGCATGTCCTCGTTCTGCGCGACGGAGGCCTGGGCGAGGTTGGCCTGGAGGATGGAGTTGAGCAGCTCGTCGAAGCCGAGGACCTGCTCCTGCACCCGGGCGAGGTGGTCGGCGACATCCCGGAAGTACTTCTGGATGTCGGGGTCGATCAGCCGCATCGGCCGCTCGCTCAGCAGCTGCATGGGGCGCAGCAGCGGCGACACCGCCCGCTTGAACTCCAGTACCTCACGCTTGAGTTGGTAGATCTGTCCGGCGTCGGTGCCGCGCGGCGTGCCCTTGCGGCCCGGCGAGAACACCTCGGTCTCGACCTCGTCGATGTCGTCCTGCACGGCGTCCGCGACCGCGATGTACCCGTCGACGACGTGGTCGGCGATCGCGTGCAGCACGGCGGAGGGGCCCTTGGCGAGCAGCTCCGGGTCGTCCTGGAGCCGGTGGCGCAGCGCCCGCAGCGAGCCCTGCCCGCCGTGCCGGACGGTGATGAAGAAGTCCCGTCCGGTGAAGCACATGACCTCGCCGGTCTCCACCACCTCGCTGGTGGCGGTCAGCTGGTCGTGCTCCACGTAGTGGATGGTCTTGAAGACGGTGAACAGGGAGTCGTCGTAGCGCTCCAGCTTGGGCCGCTGGTGGGCCTGGACGGCGTCCTCGACGGCCAGCGGGTGCAGCCCGAACTCCCGGGCGATACCGGCGAATTCGGCCTCGGTCGGCTCATGCAGGCCGATCCACACGAAGCCGCCGTCGCGGTGCACCTGACGCATCGCCTCGTGCGGCGTCAGCGGCTCGCGGGTCTCGACGCGGGCGCCGTCCCGGTAGACCGCGCAGTCGACCACGGCCGACGGGGTCCCGGGGTCACGGGTGGTGTCGTACGAGCCGCTGTCCTTGCTGCGCAGCGAGGGGCGGGGGCGGACCGCGGCACGCAGGTCACGGATCATCGACATGGCAGGCTCCTTCTCGCAACGGAGGCGGCCGGCGACGGTTGAAACTACCCGGAATGGGGACGTCCTGACTGCGGATGTTTGGTACGTCCACAAAGCGGGGAGCACCGCACCGTCGCGGTGGCAGCTTCGCTACTGATTCAGATCAGACAGATCAGGCGGAAACGAAGCGCTCTTCCGTGGTGCACCGGGACAACGCTGACACGTATGCACACGTTTGCGGGAGGCAGTAGCCAGCAAGACCCAAGAAGCGGAACCAGCTACAGAACTCAGCGACCGGAAGAGCGGGTGGTACTGCACGGTCGACTTCGGTCCATTGCAGCCCCACCTCCTCCGGTCGGTCCCCCGTGAGGGACGAGCCATCCCCCGAAGGGGAGTCCGTCTCCCTCCAAAGGGGAGCCAGATCAGTCTCAGTGCGTCGGAGCTTGAGAGCGACTCCCCCAGCGCCTTAAGGGCCTGGGTGGTGCCCCCATCTGCACGCTGCCCCGACCAGCGGCCAAGACTATCAGCGCACTGAAGCGTCAAGCCGCCGCTTTGCCCGTTGTTGACGCGGGGTCCGGTGCGCTCCTTGGGAATTGACGCGGCCTATGCTCGGCGCATGGCTGATGTTCTTCCTCTGGTCGAGGCCCGTTTGCGCTCCGCGCTGGGCGAACCCGACGCACGGGCCGCGGTCACCTTTCTCGGCACCGACCGCATCGAAGTGTTGCGCTTCACAGAGGGCGACATCGTCCGCTACGCGACGCTCGGTATGTCCGCCCAGCCGATGGCGGACCCCACGGTGGTCCTCGCCGACCCGGTGAAGGGACCGCGCGCCGAGCTGATCCTCTCGGTCCGCGCGGGCGTCGTCGACACCGACAAGGTGCTCAGGCCGCTCGCCGTGCTCGGCGCGTCCCCGCAGGTCGAGGGCCTGGTGGTGGCTTCGGGTGCCTCGCTGGACGTGGGCGAACCCCTGTGGCCCGGCGCGCCGTTCACCTCCGTCCTGGTCGCGGAGTCCGGCGGCCTGGTGGAGGACCTGGAGCTGGACGCCCCCGCCGATCCCGTACGTTTCCTGCCGCTGCTCCCGATGACGCCCAACGAGGCGGCGTGGAAACGCGTGCACGGCGCGAACGCCCTCCAGGAGCGCTGGCTGAACGGCGGAACGGACCTGCGCGATCCCTTGCGCAAGTCCGTTCCCCTGGACTGAGCCGGGCTCAGAACCCCGGCCGCAACCGGTCAGTTGGCGAACACGGCGACACTGTCCTCGGTGGCGTGCCGGGGCTGAAGCTCCTCGGCGATGGGGGTCCCCCCGCTCGAGCGAAGCCGAGAGTGGGGGAGAGCGAGCGCGTTCCGTCGTACGAAGACCACCACCGCACCGAGGACGGCCGTGACCGCCGCGACCACGAACGGGACGTGGATGTTGCTCCACTCCTCGATCTTCGGCGCGAAGTACGGCGCCGCCGCGGCCGCGAACCACCGCACGAAGTTGTAGCCGGCGCTCGCCACCGGACGCGGTGCGTCCGACACGCCCAGCGCCAGCTCGGTGTAGACCGTGTTGTTCACGCCGATGAACGCACCGGACAGGATCGTGCAGACGACGGCGGTGGTGTGGCTGCCGTACCCGAGCACGAGGACGTCGGCGGCGAGCAGCACCAGCGAGCCGCCGAGCACCTTGAGCGAGCCGAACCGCGCTTGCAGACGCGGGGCCACGAGCACCGAGAAGACCGCCAGGAGCACACCCCACGCGAAGAACACGGCACCCGACTTGTACGGGGTCATGTTCAGCACGAACGGGGTGAAGGCCAGCACGGTGAAGAACGTGTAGTTGTAGAAGAACGACGAGACGGCCGCCGAGGCGAGTCCGCCGTGGCCGAGCGCCCTGACCGGGTCGAGCAGGGACGTCTTCTTCGCGGGCCTCGGCTGCTCCTTCAGGAACGCCGTGATGCACAGGAAGCCGACCGCCATCAGGAACGCGGTGCCGAAGAACGGGTAGCGCCAGCTGGCGTCACCGAGCAGTGCGCCCAGCAGTGGCCCGCACGCCATGCCGAGGCCGAGCGCCGACTCGTACAGCAGGATCGCCGCGGCGCTGCCGCCGGCCGCCGCGCCGACGATGACCGCGAGGGCGGTCGAGACGAAGAGGGCGTTGCCGAGGCCCCAGCCGGCCCGGAAGCCGACGAGTTCGCCGACCGAGCCAGAGGTGCCCGCGAGCCCCGCGAAGACCACGACGAGCGCGAGGCCGAGCAGCAAAGTCTTCTTGCCGCCGATGCGGCTGGAGACGAAGCCGGTCACCAGCATCGCGACGGCGGTGATCAGGAAATACGAGGTGAAGAGCAGCGAGACCTGGCTCGGCGTGGCGTCCAGGCCCTTGGCGATGGACGGCAGGATCGGGTCGACGAGCCCGATGCCCATGAAGGCGACGACGGACGCGCCCGCGGTCGCCCAGACGGCCTTCGGCTGACGCAGGAGGCCGCCGGATCCGGCGTCGAACGGGTCGGCTTCGGTCGGCCCTCCTGTACTGGCTCCTGTGGTGGTGCGCATACGTGGTCCTCGCAGTCCTCGACGAGATCGTTGACGTATACACATAATAAGTTAGCTGACCTAATTAATGCAAGTACCATCTAGTTCTTCGGTGTGACAGGCACACGCCGGACGGGTGATCGTCCTTGACGCGGCGAAGGACGGGGAGGACCGTTGAGCCCTATGAGGGGCGAACCCAGTTGCCCGAAGTGTGGTGGCCGGGTCAGGGCTCCCGGCCTCTTTGCCGACTCCTGGCAGTGCGACGTGCACGGGACCGTGCATCCACTGCAGCCCGTGATCCCGCCCAGCGTCGAGGCCCTCGGTGTGGTCGTGCATCACGCCCGGGTGCCGGTGTGGATGCCGTGGCCGCTGCCGGTCGGCTGGCTGTTCACCGGTGCGACGTTCGCCGGTGACGACCGCAGCGGCGGGCGCGCGACCGCCGTCGCCTGCTCGGGTCCCGGCCCGCTCGGCGGCATAGGGGAGCTGATCCTCGTCGCCGAGGAGCTCGGCGTCGGCCTCGGCGCGCGGTACGCGGGCCTCGACGGGCCCGACCCCGGCCCGTACATGAGTGTCGAGAAGCCGCCCCAGGCGAAGGTCCTCGCGGCCGGCCGGCCGACCCCGCTCTGGCATGTCGCCGGTACCCCCGACGACCGTGCCGTCTTCGCGGGCGAGGCGCTCGGGCTGTGGCTGTGGGCGGTCGTGTGGCCCGAGCAGTCCGGGCTGCTGATGTACGACGAGCTGGTGCTGACGGATCTGCGGGACGCGGGGGCGGAGGTGGATCTGCTGCCGTGCGGGGCGTTGTCGCCGCGGATTCTTGAGCCGTAGCGCTCCGCTGGGTTGGGCGGTGTCGGCGTTGGGGTGCCTGGGGGCGGTGGGCGTGCGCGGGTTGTTGTGGGCTGGGCGCGCAGTTCCCCGCGCCCCTTGCGGGGGCGCTCACAGGGAGCTCGTAGAGAGTTCGTAGGGGGCGCTTGGGTCTTTCGGGTGTGACAGGGAAGGGCGGAATTCCCGTTATCCTTGGGTGTCCCCTTCCGTTCCGTCACCGCCTGGAGTCCGCGTAGTGCGCATCGATCTGCACGCCCACTCCACCGCTTCCGACGGTACGGACACCCCGGCCGAGCTGGTGCGGAACGCTGCCGCCGCCGGTCTGGACGTCGTCGCGCTGACCGACCACGACACCACCCGCGGATACGCCGAGGCGATCGACGCGCTGCCCGAGGGGCTCACCCTCGTCACCGGCGCCGAGCTCTCCTGCCGTATCGACGGCATCAGCATGCACATGCTGGCCTACCTGTTCGACCCCGACGAGCCCACGCTGCTCGCCGAGCGCGAGCTGGTACGGGACGACCGTGTGCCGCGCGCCCGGGGCATGATCGCCAAGCTCCGGGAACTCGGCGTGCCGATCACCTGGGAGCAGGTGGCGCGTATCGCGGGCGACGGATCCGTGGGGCGGCCGCATGTCGCGTCCGCGCTGGTCGAGCTGGGCGTCGTGGACAGCGTCTCCGACGCGTTCACCGAGGAGTGGCTGGCCGACGGCGGCCGCGCCTATGTCCCCAAGCACGAGACCGACCCGTTCGAGGCCATCCGGCTGATCAAGGGCGCGGGCGGCGTCGCCGTCTTCGCGCACCCGGCCGCCGCCAAGCGGGGCCAGACCGTGCCGGAGTCCGTGATAGCGGAGCTGTTTGCCGCCGGGCTCGACGGCATCGAGGTCGACCACATGGACCACGAGCCGGCCACCCGGGCGCGGCTGCGCGGACTCGCGGCCGACCTGGGGCTGCTCACCACGGGATCCTCCGACTACCACGGCAGCCGCAAGACGTGCGTGCTCGGGGAGTACACGACCGACCCCGAGGTGTACGGGGAGATCACCCGGCGGGCCACCGGGGCGTTCCCGGTTCCGGGCGCCGGCGGAGCCCCGCGCGCCCAGTAGCCGGTACCCCGTACCGCTACCGCGTACTTACTTCTGCCGCGCACGTCCCGGATCCGGGACGTGCCCTTCGTTCCGCCGCGTTCCGCCATGCTCCACCCTGGTCCGCGGCTTCTCCCGCGTTCTGCCGCGTCCGGTCCCGCCGCGCGCGCCGACCGCCTGCCCACAGCGGTAACCACCGCTTTCACCACCCTCCGCAAGGCCATTCACCGTGTTCGACGTCGCCGTCTTCGGCTCCCTGTTCCTCACCCTTTTCGTCATCATGGATCCCCCCGGGATCACCCCGATCTTCCTCGCCCTCACCGCCGGACGCCCCGCCAAGGTGCAGAAGCGGATGGCCTTCCAGGCCGTCTGCGTGGCGGGTGGCGTGATCGTCGTCTTCGGACTGCTCGGGCACCAGATCCTGAACTACCTGCATGTCTCCGTGCCCGCGCTGATGATCGCGGGCGGGCTGCTGCTCCTGCTGATCGCCCTCGACCTGCTGACCGGCAAGACGGACGAGCCGAAGCAGACCAAGGACGTCAACGTCGCCCTCGTGCCGCTGGGCATGCCGCTGCTCGCGGGTCCGGGCGCGATCGTGTCCGTGATCCTGGCGGTGCAGAAGGCCGACACGGTCGCCACCCAGGTGTCGGTGTGGACCGCGATCCTCGCCATCCATGTCGTGCTGTGGGTGGTCATGCGCTACTCGCTGCTGATCATCCGCGTCATCAAGGACGGTGGCGTCGTGCTGGTGACCCGCCTCGCGGGCATGATGCTCTCTGCGATCGCCGTGCAGCAGATCATCAACGGGGTCACGCAGGTGATCCAGAGCAGCTGACCGCCCCCTTGCACACACGCAGAGCCCCGCACGGCATCCGTAGCCGTGCGGGGCTCTGAAGTGTGAATCCGGAGTCGGACTCTGGAAGTCAGAGCCAGAGTCGGTCCGAAGTCTGCGTATAAGTCCGCGCTGTTATGAGGCGGACGAGTCGGCCGGGCGGATCCACAGTCGCTGCCCGATGGCGGCGGCCTGCTGAACGATCCGGTTGACGGAGGCGGCGTCTACGACAGTGCTGTCCACGGGCGTGCCGTCGACATCGTCGAGTCGCATGATTTCGAAGCGCATGGGCTTCTCCCTTCGTCTGGTCATCCTCCTGAGGAGAACTACTGGTGGTGGCCGCGCGAGGCGTCGGTGCCTGCGCTTCCATAGGTAGTCAACGGGGTGCGTGTTACAAACATTCCCTACGCTAAGGAAATTTTTCGAGAACCTAATTACCCACTGGTAAGCGATGTGGCGGAGACTGAACGGGGCCAGTTGTGTTCGCAGCGTGACCGCCGGGACAATGGAAGTGATGAACGACGACCTCGCGGCGCTCGGCGCCCGCATCGACCGCACGAACGAGCTGCTGCAGCGCATGCTCGCCGAGGTGGCGAAGACGCCCTCGACCCATGCGATCTTCGTCGACGCCGGATATCTGTACGCGGCGGCGGGGCGGCTGGTCGCCGGGACGGAGGACCGCCGCTCCTTCGACCTGGACACCGAAGGCCTCATCGAGGCGCTCATCGACCGGGCCCGCACGATCTTCGCGGACAGCCGGCTGCTGCGCGTCTACTGGTACGACGGCGCACGGCGCCGCATCCACACCGCGGAACAGCAGGCGATCGCCGAACTCCCCGACGTGAAGGTCCGGTTGGGCAACCTCAACGCCAACAACCAGCAAAAAGGCGTCGATTCACTCATCCGCTCCGACCTGGAGTCCCTCGCCCGGCACCGCGCCATCAGCGACGCCGCGCTGCTCGGCGGCGACGAGGACCTGGTGTCGGCGGTCGAGGCGGCGCAAGGGTACGGGGCGCGGGTCCACCTGTGGGGCATCGAGGCGCCCGAGGGCCGCAATCAGGCCGAGCCGCTGCTCTGGGAGGTCGACAGCCAGCGGACCTTCGACCTCGACTTCTTCAAGCCGTACGTGTCACGGCGGACTGGCCTCTCCTACGACGCGACGGCCGCGGCCCGGCCCACACGGGAGGACGTGCGCTTCGTGGGCGCACAGATCGCCGCGAAGTGGCTGGCCGCACGGGGGCGCGAATCGCTCGTGGAACTGCTGCCCGGGCACCCCTACCTCCCCGGCTCGGTCGACCAGGATCTGCTGGTCGAGGCCGAGGGGCTGCTCCAGTACTCCCTGCGGGGACAGGCGGATCTGCGCCGCGCGCTCCGGGACGGCTTCTGGGAGCACTTGCAGGCGCAGTACTAGCTGGTCGCTTGAGCTGCCTGGGCGCCTGATCGCCCGGTCGCCTAGCCGGCCACGCCGTCCCAGAAGTCGGCGAAGGCGCGGGCCGTCTCCAGCGGCTGATCCGTGTTGGGAGAGTGCTCGGCTCGCGCTACGAGCGTGCGCCGGGCCTCCAGCCGTACGGCCATCTCGTCCAGCAGGGTCACCGGCCAGGTGTCGTCGTGTTCGCCGGAGAGCACGTGCTTCGGCAGCGGGACGGCGGCCAGTTCGGCGACGCGGTCGGGTTCGGTGCACAACTGGCGGCCCGTGGCGATGAGCTGGGCGGGGCTGTTGCCCAGCCAGCGGCGCCGCAGGTCGGCGCGGTCGTCGAGCCCCGAGTCGAGCCCGCCGGTCTCGGTCTCCTCCGGCGTCTCCATCGCCTGGATCGCCTCCCACACCTCGGCCATGCTCATCACGGCGAGCGCGTCCCGCAGCAGCTTGACGCGCTGCTGCTGGGTGCTGGAGATCTGGGCGGGGCCCGAGGCCATCAGAGTGAGTGAGAGGAAGGGCGACGGGTCGATCAGCACGGCGGCGCGGGAGATCAGGCCGCCGAGGGAGTGCCCCACGAGGTGCACGGGCGTGCCGATGGCGGCGGCCTGTGCCAGCACGTCCCGCGCCAACTCGTCCTGCGCGTACGCCGCTTCGTCGTCCTTCGGCCCCTCGGTCTCGAACTGGCCGCGTCCGTCCACGGCCACCGTCCGATATCCCGCCGCCGCCAACGGTTCGTGCAGCGCGATGAAGTCCTCCTTGCTCCCGGTGAACCCCGGCAGCAACAACGCGGTGCCCTTCGGCGGTCCCTTCGGGTCCGCGTCCAGCACGGCGAACTCGCCACGGGCGGTCGACAGCCGATGAGCACGGACTCCGGCGGGCGGGACGAAGGTAGGGGGCCTACTCATGTCCCAGAGGCTATAGGGCGGAGCGTTTTCTCGCCCCCGCCGCCCCTACCCGTCCCATCCCGTTCCTGGGGGCTTCGCCCCCAGACCCCCAAGAGATTGCGCAGTTCCCCGCGCCCCTGAAAGACGGGGGTGGTTCGTCGTCTGCGGGTGGGTGGGGGCTGGGCGCGCAGTTCCCCGCGCCCCTGAACAACCGCCGGCCCGCCCCAGGTGCTTTTAAGGGGCGCGGGGAACTGCGCGACCAGCCCCCACCGGCCCGCAGCCAAAACACGACCGAACGGGGTCGAAGGGGCGGCGGGGGCGAAAACCAATGGCCCGGCCCCACGGAAAGTGGGACCGGGCCATCAGGGTCAGGCAGGGAGATCAGCTCTCCGCAGGCTCCGCGGCAGCCGCCACAGCCTTGCGGGTCCGGCGACGCACCGGCTTGGCCTCGGCCTCCTCGGCGACGGCCTGCGCCGGAATCTCCGGCTCGGCGGCGGCGACGGCCTTGCGGGTGGTCCGGCGCCGCACAGGCTTGGCTTCCGCGGCCTCAGCCTCGACGGCCTCGGCGGTGTCCACAGCGGCAACGGCGGCGGCCTTGGCCCGAGTGCGTCGCGGCTTGGCCGGAGCCTCAGCGGCCTCCTCAGCCACGTCGGCAACAGCCACCGCAGCCTTACGAGTACGCCGCGCCTTGACCGGAGCCTCAGCGACACCCTCGGCCGCGTCGACGACAGCCTCGGCGGCCTTGCGGGTGCGACGACGCACCGGCTTGACCTCGGCCTCCTCGGCGACGGCCTGCGCCGGAATCTCGGGCTCGGCGGCGACGGCGGCCTTGCGGGTCCGGCGTCGCACAGGCTTGGCTTCCGCGGCCTCAGCCTCGACGGCCTCGGCGGTGTCCACAGCGGCAACGGCGGCGGTCGTGGCCTTGGCCCGCGTACGACGCGGCTTGGCCTCCACCTCGGCCTCGACAGCCTCGACAGCCTCGACGACGGCCTCCGCTGCCTTACGGGTACGGCGACGCGGCTTGGCCGGAGCCTCAACCACGGCCTCGGCGGTCTCCACGGGGGCGGCAGCCACCGTCTCGACCGTCTCGACGACGGCCTCGGCAGCCTTGCGCGTCCGCCGACGGCGCGGCTTGGCGGGCTCGTCGGTGACACCCTCGGCCGTCGCCACGGAGGCCTCAGTGGCCTCGACCACCGGAGTCACCGCCGGCTCGACGACCGCCGCGCTCGCGACAGCGTCCGCCGCCCCGTTGCGCGTACGGCGACGACGCCGCGGCGTACGGGCCTCGACGGTCTCGTTGCCCTCGGCGGAGGCGGACTCGGTCGTCGCCTCCGGAGCCGGGGACCCGGACGTCTCGTCCATCGGCGCCCCGTTGCGCGTACGGCGGCGGCGACGCGGCGTACGCGCCGGGCGCTCACGCTCGCGCTCACGCTCGGCGGACGGCGCGGACGGCGCCGACGAACGGCCACCGCGACCACGCGGAGCGCCACGGCCACCGGTCTCGCCGAGGTCCTCGACCTCCTCGGCCGCGAGCCCGGCGCGGGTGCGCTCGGAACGCGGGAGGACGCCCTTGGTGCCGGCGGGAATGCTCAGCTCTTCGAAGAGGTGCGGGGACGTGGAGTACGTCTCCGGCGGGTCGTTGAAGTTGAGCTCCAGCGCCTTGTTGATGAGCTGCCAGCGCGGGATGTCGTCCCAGTCGACGAGGGTGATCGCGATGCCCTTGGCGCCCGCGCGGCCCGTACGGCCGATGCGGTGCAGGTACGTCTTCTCGTCCTCGGGGGACTGGTAGTTGATGACGTGGGTGACACCCTCGACGTCGATGCCGCGGGCGGCGACGTCGGTGCAGACGAGGACGTCGACCTTGCCGTTGCGGAAGGCGCGCAGCGCCTGCTCGCGGGCGCCCTGGCCGAGGTCGCCGTGGACCGCGCCGGAGGCGAAGCCGCGCTGCTGGAGCTGGTCGGCGAGGTCGGCGGCCGTGCGCTTGGTGCGGCAGAAGACCATGGCCAGGCCACGGCCGTCGGCCTGCAGTATGCGCGCGACCATCTCGGGCTTGTCCATGTTGTGCGCGCGGTAGACGAACTGCGCGGTGTTGGCGACCGTCACGCCCTCGTCGTCCGGCGCGGTGGCGCGGATGTGCGTGGGCTGCGACATGTAGCGGCGCGCGAGACCGATGACCGCGCCCGGCATGGTCGCCGAGAACAGCATCGTCTGACGGCGGGCCGGCAGCATGTTCATGATCTTCTCGACGTCGGGCAGGAAGCCCAGGTCGAGCATCTCGTCGGCCTCGTCGAGGACAAGTGCCTTGATGTGCTTGAGGTTGAGCTTCTTCTGGCCCGCGAGGTCCAGCAGTCGGCCCGGGGTGCCGACGATGACGTCGACGCCCTTCTTGAGGGCCTCGACCTGCGGCTCGTACGCCCGGCCGCCGTAAATGGCGAGAACGCGTACGTTGCGGACCTTGCCCGCGGTCAGCAGGTCGTTCGTCACCTGGGTGCACAGCTCGCGCGTCGGGACGACGACGAGGGCCTGCGGGGCGTCGGTGAGCTGCTCGGGCTGGGCCCGGCCCGCCTCGACGTCCGCGGGAACGGTGACGCGCTCAAGGAGCGGGAGGCCGAAGCCCAGCGTCTTGCCGGTGCCGGTCTTGGCCTGGCCGATGACGTCGGTGCCCGACAGGGCAACGGGGAGCGTCATCTCCTGGATGGGGAAGGGACTGATGATGCCGACGGCCTCAAGGGCCTCGGCCGTCTCGGGAAGGATGCCGAGATCGCGGAAAGTCGTAGTCAGGGTGCTGCCTCTTCTGTGTACGCGGTGCGAGGCGAGCGCGGGGGTCGTGTCGGGACCGTGCCGGGGGGACGTCGGCCGCTCTTGACCAGCGGGCCGGGTGGCATGGGACCACTGCCGACGCTCGAGCGCTCGTACCGCTGAGGGTCCCTCCGTATCGTCCGTACGCAATGTGCCGTATGGACGAGGAGGGCTGTCGGGTCGGAGCCGATCGGGCCACCGACCGGGCATCCTCATTCGTGCGGCCCGTCGAATACTCGCCGGGCGCATTACCACCATACCCCGGAATCGCGCATATGCGATGGCCGATTTGGTCACGTAGTGGTCGTCACACTGATTGACCAGGGACTTCCCTGTTGCGGTGAGCGGGCTATTGTGCGCTTCATGACGACGCCTGACAACGCCGCTGACACCCCCGCCGAGGCCCCCGACGACACCGCTCCCGCGGCCACCGGAGTAGCCGCCCAGGACTGGGACACGGCCTCCGCGGACCCCCAGTACCGCGCCGCGGTCGTGGACCTGCTCGGAGCGCTCGCGTACGGCGAGCTCGCGGCGTTCGAGCGCCTTGCGGAGGACGCCAAGCTGGCGCCCACGCTCAGCGACAAGGCGGAGCTGGCCAAGATGGCGTCGGCCGAGTTCCACCACTTCGAGCGGCTGCGGGACCGGCTCGCGGCGGTCGGCGCGGAGCCGACGCAGGCGATGGAGCCGTTCGTCGCCGCGCTCGACGGCTTCCACCGGCAGACGGCCCCCTCGGACTGGCTGGAAGGGCTCGTCAAGGCGTACGTCGGCGACTCCATCGCCAGTGACTTCTACCGCGAGGTCGCCGCGCGGCTCGACTCGGACACCCGCGGGCTCGTCCTCGCGGTCCTCGACGACACCGGGCACGCCGGCTTCGCCATCGAGAAGGTGCGCGCCGCGATCGACGCGGACCCGCGTGTGGGCGGCCGGCTCGCGCTGTGGGCGCGCCGTCTGATGGGCGAGGCCCTGTCCCAGTCGCAGCGCGTGGTCGCCGACCGCGACGCCCTGTCGACGATGCTCGTGGGCGGCGTCGCGGACGGCTTCGACCTCGCCGAGGTCGGCCGGATGTTCTCGCGGATCACCGAGGCGCACACCAAGCGGATGGCTGCGCTGGGCTTGGCGGCCTGAGCTCCCGCGGGGAGTTCGTACGTGCAGGTCGTGGTGGGCTGATCGCGCAGTTCCCCGCGCCCCTTACGGGGCGCCTCAGTCACGGGGCGCCTCAGTCACGGGGCTCTGAGTCACGGGGCTCTGAGTCACGGGGCTTGCGGAACGGGCTACGCCGTCGCCGAGCGGCGGCGAAATCGCTCCGCCGGGCGGAGCAGCAGCGACAGCAGCGCCGCGGCGACCGCCGCCGCGCCGAGCATGATCACCAGGAAGTGGCCGGATCCCAGCGCGGTGTGGGTCAGGAAGGCGCCGAACAGGCCTCCGGCCACACCGGTCGACAGGACCAGGTTGCGGGCCGGAAGCCGGTGGGGGAGGCGGTACGCCGCCGCCCACGCCAGCGCGAGACCGAGCATCGCGGAGCCGAGAGCTTCCAAGAACATAGTGGGGGTCCCTCCCGCACGGCCGGTGCAAATCGGTCGTAGCCGGTCTTACCCGTGACGTGCGGAATGCAATCCTCCTCTGTGCCTGATCTGTACTCCATCTGTGTACGAGCGCGGTGTCCGGCCAGGCGTCCGGCCAGGCATCCGGCAGGCGTCCGGCCGGCCGGGCGGCAGGCATGCGAAGGGGCCCGGTGACATGGTCACCGGGCCCCTTCGAGCTTCCGCTCGCCGAACTACAGCGCGCTGAATCCCACCTTGCGCTGCGTGGGCTCGCCGAGCTCCACGTACGCCAGGCGGTCGGCCGGAACCAGGACCTTGCGGCCGTGGTCGTCCACGAGGCTCAGCAGCTGCGACTTGCCTGCCAGCGCCTCGGACACCGCGCGCTCGACCTCTTCCGGGGTCTGACCGCTCTCCAGAACGATCTCGCGGGGCGCGTGCTGCACGCCGATCTTGACCTCCACGGCTTTGTCCCTCCGACGGTCAGTCATGTGCGCGTTCGTACGCGCCGTACGCAGCACACATTAGCCCGGTGAGGGGACGTACACGCTCCGCCCGAGAACGCCAGGAGCGAACAGTGGGTGGGAACAAAGTGGCGGTCAGCGATGTGCCGGTGACCTGCCCCTCGTACGTCCGCGGTGATCCGCGCCGTCGGCAGCGGTTGTCCGTGCCGTCGTCAGTGGCTGTCCGTGCCGTGCAGCGGGAAGCCCGCGATGCCCCGCCAGGCCAGCGAGGTCAGCAGCTGGACCGCCTGGTCGCGCGGGACGCTGCGGTCGCTGTGCAGCCAGGAGCGGGCCACCACCTGGGCCAGCCCGCCGAGGCCGGAGGCCAGGAGCATCGACTCGGCGCGCGAGAGGCCGGTGTCCTCCGCGATGACCTCGCAGATCGCCTCGGCGCACTGGTGCGTCACCTTGTCGACGCGCTCGCGGACCGCGGGCTCGTTGGTCAGGTCCGACTCGAAGACCAGCCGGAAGGCGCCGCCGTCGTCCTCGACGTACGCGAAGTAGGCGTCCATCGTCGCGCGGACGCGCAGCTTGTTGTCGGAGGTCGAGGCGAGCGCTGTGCGCACCGCCTGGAGCAGGGACTCGCAGTGCTGGTCGAGCAGGGCGAGGTACAGGTCGAGCTTGCCCGGGAAGTGCTGGTAGAGAACCGGCTTGCTGACGCCCGCGCGCTCGGCGATGTCGTCCATGGCGGCCGAGTGATACCCCTGCGCAACGAATACTTCCTGGGCGGCGCCGAGGAGCTGGTTGCGTCGGGCACGGCGCGGCAGGCGAGTGCCCCGCGGGCGTGCTGCCTCTGTCTGCTCGATGGCTGTCACGCCGCCTCCCAAAATTGTCCACATGCGGTGTGCGCCGCGCGGCCATCGTACTTTTCGGTAACCCTGGTGTGCGCGGTGCGAGCGCAGAATTTCACGGACCGGACGCGGGCGATAGAGGCACAAACCATTCCGAACGGGGCGAGGTGGGCGCTGCGCCGCCCCGACTGCCCTGGTCAGCGGCGTCCCGGCACCGGCAGTCGCCCTCGTTTGTCACTGGTGTGCGTTCCCGTCGATTACCGGTAGTCGTCCTCGTTGATGCGTACGACCCTGGCCTGCTCGGCGATGTCCGCCTCGTTGGCGTTGAAGGGGTCGCCGACGGGCTGCGGATCGTCCTCGTCGGCCGGGTCCAGCTCGGTGACCTGCTCGGCGGCGTCGGCTTCGGGAGCCTCCGTGGCGAGGATGTCCCGGAACTGGTCGTTGAAGGTCTCGGGGTCTGTCGGATCGAGTGTCATGGTTCCTCTTCCCGAGCGGTGCGAGTGCGCTCCTGATGTACGACGAGTGCCCTCGTCTGAAGCCTAGGAGACACGCGATCCAGGCGCTATGCGATCCGGTCACCACTTGTGACGGCGAACACATGAACCACTGCGTGATCGTCTCGTAACATTGCCGCATGTCTTCGACCGAGCTGCCGCCCGCGCTGGCCACCACCGTCACGCCGAAGGCCAGTGCCGTCAGGGTCGCGGCGGGGGAGCGGCTGCGATCGGTGGGACTGCCGGGGATCACACTTTCGGTGCGGTCGAGACCGCCGGCGCGTGCCGGACTGCCGCCCGCGTTGTACGTGCACGGCCTGGGCGGTTCCTCGCAGAACTGGTCCGCGCTGATGACGCAGCTCGACGGGCTCGTGGACAGCGAGGCCCTCGACCTGCCCGGCTTCGGTGACTCGCCGCCGCCGGACGACGGGAACTACTCGGTCACGGGGCACGCGCGCGCGGTCATCCGTTATCTCGACGCGGCCTCGCGCGGACCCGTGCACCTCTTTGGCAACTCGCTGGGCGGTGCCGTCGCGACACGCGTCGCGGCCGTACGCCCCGATCTGGTCCGTACGCTCACGCTGGTCTCGCCCGCGCTGCCGGAGATCCGGGCGCAGCGCACCGCGTGGCCGACCGCGCTGCTCTCGGTGCCCGGCGTGGCGCGGCTGTTCACCAGGCTCACCAAGGACTGGAGCGCCGAGCAGCGCGTCCGCGGGGTCATGGCGCTCTGTTACGGCGACCCCAACAGGGTGGCGCCCGAGGCGTTCCGCGACGCGGTCGAGGAGCTGGAGCGGCGGCTCGCCCTCCCCTACTTCTGGGACGCCATGACGCGCTCGTCGCGCGGCCTCGTGGACGCGTACACGCTGGGCGGCCAGCACGGACTGTGGCGCCAGGCCGAGCGGGTGCTCGCGCCGACGCTCCTCGTCTACGGCGGCCGCGACCAGCTCGTCGGCTACCGCATGGCGCAGCGCGCGGCCCGCTCCTTCCGTGACTCCCGGCTGCTGTCGCTGCCGGAGGCGGGGCACGTCGCGATGATGGAGTACCCGGACGTGGTGGCCGCGGCGTTCCGTGAACTCCTCGCGGACACCGACGAGTTGACCTCATCGGCCGCCGTCGGCGCGGGGAGCTGAGGCGGGACGTGGGACGTCACAGTCGTCCGGGGCGGGCCGGCAAGACCGACACCTCGGAGATACCCAAGGTTCCCGCACCGGGCGCGGCTCCGGTGCCGGAACCCACTCGCTCGCGTCGCGCGGCGACTCCACCCGCGGGCGCGCAGGACCCCCAGGCCCCGCAGGGTCCCCAGGGCCCGCAGAGCGCCCTGGGGCCGTATCCGCCGGTGAGCGGGGCTCCGTCTCGGGGGGTGCCGCGCTTTCCTGACGGGACACCGGCGCATGGGGTGCCGCGTTTCCCGGACGGGACTCCCGCGCATGGGGTGCCCCGTTTCGCCGACGGGACACCGGCGCACGGCATCCCGCGTATGGCTGATGGCACTCCCGCGCGCGGGGTGCCGCGTTTCCCGGACGGGACTCCGGCCCACGGGGTGCCCCGTTTCGCCGACGGGACTCCCGCCCATGGCGTCCCTCGTGTGCGTGGTGGTCATCCCGAGCAGCGTGAACCGGGCGGCGGCTGGGGCGAGTTCAGGGCCGGTGGTGTGCCTCAGGGGGCGCCCCCGGGTGCGCCTCCCGGGCCCCGGATCCCGCGTCAGCGCCAGGAGACCGTGCCGGGCCCCCGGCAGTCCTACGTCGACGCCTTCGAGCTCGACGAGGACGACGACGTCTTCGCGCGCCGCGACACGGCACTCCGTGACTCGGCGTTCCGCGACACCGCACCGGATCGCGCCGACCCCTACGGTCCCGTCACCGACTGGGACACGGAGGCCGGAGAGAAGCCGCTGCCGGAG
Source organism: Streptomyces sp. NBC_00775 (assembly GCF_036347135.1). Taxonomy (NCBI): domain Bacteria; kingdom Bacillati; phylum Actinomycetota; class Actinomycetes; order Kitasatosporales; family Streptomycetaceae; genus Streptomyces; species Streptomyces sp. NBC_00775. The sequence goes on along the minus strand of NZ_CP108938.1, from coordinate 3,672,571 downwards.
GTCGAGGCGCCGGCGAAGGGCAAGGGCGGCAAGGGGCGGGCGTTCACCGGGATCGCGGCGGCCGCCGTCACCACCGTGCTGGCCGTCGTCGTGGCCGGACAGGTCGCCACCGGGCGGGAGGACGCCGCTGTGCGTGCGCAGTCCGCAGGCGGCAGCGACCGGGAGACCGGCGACTCCGCCTCGCGCGGGGACGGCCGGCCGACCCAGTCGGGGACACCGAGTGCGAAGGCCGCGACGACACTGACGTACGACCAGAAGATGGGCAAGAAGTACGCGCTCGGCGCGAAGCTCAAGGGGTCGGGGAAGTTCGACGCGGTCCCCGGCTTCGACAAGGCGCCGGGCAAGGGCCGCAAGTACACCTATCGCGTCGACGTGGAGCAGGGCCTCGGTCTCGACGGCGCCCTCTTCGCGCAGGCCGTGCAGAAGACCCTGAACGACGACCGGAGTTGGGCCCACAACGGCGGCCGCACCTTCGAGCGGATCTCTTCCGGCAAGCCCGACTTCGTGATCACGCTCGCGAGCCCGGGCACCACCGCCACCTGGTGCGCCAAGTCGGGGCTCGACACGACGGAGGACAACGTGTCGTGCGACTCGGCGTCGACCGAGCGCGTCATGATCAACGCGTACCGCTGGGCCCAGGGCTCCAAGACCTACGGTGACAAGATTCACGCGTACCGGCAGATGCTGATCAACCACGAGGTCGGCCACCGTCTCGGATACGGGCACGTCACCTGCGACAAGGACGGCGAACTCGCCCCCGTCATGCAGCAGCAGACCAAGTTCCTCGACCACGACGGGATCCACTGCCTGGCCAACCCCTGGCCGTATCCCGGGAGTTGACAGACGCCCCACAGGTCACGTTGACATGCGCCGAAAGTTCGTTCATATTTCTCCGCATGTCGCCTCGTCACGTCTCCGCCCGCGCCGCCATTGAGCTGGCGCTGCTCGGCGTGACCGCGCTCTGCGTGGCCGATATTCACTGTTGCTGACGCCCGCCCCTGGCGAGTGCGTCGCTGTCTTCGATTTCTTCCATGTTGTCCGTTCGCCGTGTGCCGGCGTGCGGATCTCCCGTGGATTCCGCCGGTCTCTGTCACCGATCACGTCGGTCTCTCTGCGGTCGGATGTCGACGCCTGACGCCTTGGGCGAGCTCTGCTCTCTTCCGTCTCACTCTGCGTCAATCCGTCTCACCATTCGAGAGGTCGTCTTCCGATGCGTCAACCGTCCCTCATAGCGCGCCGCGTGGCCGCGGTGTCCGTCAGCCTGGTCGTGGCAGCGGGTGCCGCCGCCTGCGGGCCGAAGGACAACGATGCCAAGGGCGCCGGTGGCGACTCCAAGCCGCGGAAGGGAGGCACGCTGACGGTCCTCAACGCCAACCCGCAGGAGGACTTCGACCCGGCGCGCCTCTACACCTCCGGCGGCGGCAACGTCCCCTCCCTCGTCTTCCGTACGCTCACCACGCGCAACCGCGAGAGCGGGGCCGCCGGCGCCGAAGTCGTCCCCGACCTCGCCACGGACACCGGCCGCCCGAGCAAGAACGCGACCGTGTGGACGTACACCCTGAAGAAGGGCCTCAAGTACGAGGACGGCAGCGCGATCACCTCCGCCGACATCAAGTACGGCATCGAGCGCTCCTTCGCCGCCGAACTCTCCGGCGGCGCCCCCTACTTGAGGGACTGGCTGATCGGCGGCGCCGACTACCAGGGCCCGTACAAGGACAAGAAGGGCCTCGACTCGATCGAGACGCCGGACGACCTGACCATCGTCTTCCATCTCAACAAGCCCGAGGGCGAGTTCCCCTACCTCGCCACGCAGACGCAGTTCGCGCCGGTCCCGAAGGCCAAGGACAACGGCACGAAGTACGAGGAGCACCCGGTCTCCTCGGGCCCCTACAAGGTCGTCAAGAACGAGAACGACGGTGAGCGGCTCACCCTGGAGCGCAACACGTACTGGTCCGCGTCGACCGACGCCGAGCGCAAGGCCTACCCGGACAAGATCGACGTGCGGTCGGGTCTGGACTCGTCCGTGATCAACCAGCGGCTGTCCGCGTCTCAGGGAGCGGACGCCACGGCCGTGACGACGGACACCAACCTGGGGCCTGCCGAGCTCGCCAAGGTCTCCGGTGACAAGGAACTCGCCTCACGCGTCGGCACCGGACACTTCGGCTACACCAACTACATCGCCTTCAACCCGAAGGTGAAGCCGTTCAACAATCCGAAGGTGCGGCAGGCGATCTCGTACGCCATCGACCGTACGTCGGTGATCAACGCGGCCGGCGGGTCGTCGCTGGCCGAGGCCGCGACCACCTATCTGCCGAACCAGAAGTCCTTCGGCTACACGCCGTACGACCTCTTCCCGGCGGGCAAGTCCGGCAACGCGGAGAAGGCGAAGGAGCTGCTGAAGGAGGCCGGTTACCAGAACGGGCTCACCATCACGCTCACGCATTCCAACGACAAGGACTTCGAGACCAGCCCGGAGATCGCGACCGCGATCCAGGACGCGCTCAAGAAGGCCGGGATCACCGTCAAGCTCCAGGGCCTGGAGATCAACGACTACAAGGACAAGATCCACAGCGTCAAGACCGAGCCGGGCTTCTTCCTCGCCCACTGGGGTGCCGACTGGCCCTCGGGCGGTCCCTTCCTGGCCCCGATCTTCGACGGACGGCAGATCGTCAAGGACGGCGCCAACTTCAACACCGGCTTCCTCAATGACAAGTCGGTCAATGCCGAGATTGACGCGATCAACAAGTTGACCGATCTTGACGAGGCCGCCAAGCGCTGGGGTGCACTGGACAAGAAGATCGGTGAGCAGGCCCTGACCGTGCCCCTGTTCCACCCGGTCTACAAGCGCCTGTACGGCAGCGCCGTCAAGAACATCGTGATCAGCGACTGGACCGGCGTGCTGGACATCTCCCAGGTCGCGGTGAAGTAGCACCGTGAGCGAGGCAATCGTCGCCTCTCAGGCCCCCGGCACGGACACCTCGTCCGTGCCGGGGGCCTCGGGGGCCCGTCAGTTCTGGCGGCGGCTGCGTGCGCAGCGCGCCGCCCTCGTCGCGGCGGGCGTCGTCGCGCTGCTCGTCCTGGTCGCGCTCGCCGCACCGCTGTTCACGGCGATCGAGGGCCAGGATCCGACCACCTACCATCCGGGGCTCGTCGACTCCGCGCGCGGCGGCGTGCCGGTCGGCTCGCTCGGCGGCATCAGCGGGGACCACTGGCTCGGCGTCGAACCGCAGACGGGCCGCGACCTCTTCGCCCGGCTCGTGTACGGCGCCCGGGTCTCCCTGGGAGTCGCGTTCGCGGCCACGCTGGTGCAGGTCCTCATCGGGATCGTGGTCGGTGTCGCGGCCGGCCTGGGCAATCGATGGGTTGATCAACTGTTGAGCCGGGTCACGGACATCATCATCGCCATGCCGTTGATGATCATGTCCCTCGCGCTGCTCGCGATCGTCCCCAGCGGCTTTCCGCGGCCCGTCCTGGTCGCGCTCATCATCGGCCTGGTGGCCTGGGGCTCGACCGCGAAGATCGTGCGCGCCCACACGCTGACGCTCAAGGAGCTCGACTACGTGGCCGCCGCCCGGCTCAGCGGCTGGGGCTCCTGGCGGGTCGCCCGCCGCGAACTGCTGCCCGCGCTCGCCGCGCCCGTCATCACGTACGCGGCCCTGCTCGTCCCCACGAACATCACTGTCGAGGCCGCACTCAGCTTCCTCGGCGTCGGCGTGAAGCCGCCCACCCCGTCCTGGGGGCAGATGCTCACCGCGGCCGACGTCTGGTACCAGGCGGCGCCGCAGTACCTGCTGCTGCCCGCGGGCTCCCTGTTCATCACCGTGCTGGCGCTGACCGTCCTCGGGGACGGAGTGCGCACGGCCCTCGACCCGCGCGCGGCCTCACGGCTGCGGGTCGGCACGGGACGCAAGCGGGAGGCCAAGGCATGAGCGGTTTCCTTGGCTTCGCCGTACGGCGCCTGGTCGGTGCCGTCGTCACCCTGCTCGCGATCTCCGTGATCATCTACCTCGTCTTCTACGTCGCCCCCGGCAACGTCGCGCAGATCACCTGCGGCCCGCGCTGCTCGCCCGCCCAAGTGCACCAGGTCACCGAGCAGCTGAAGCTCGACGACCCGCTGTACCTGCGCTACTGGCACTTCCTGCAGGGCATCTTCGCCGGTCAGGACTACTCGACGGGTACGTCGGTGCAGCACTGCGGCGCACCCTGCCTCGGCCTCTCGTACCAGGGCGACCAGCAGGTCACCCAGCTGATCTGGGCGAAGCTGCCGGTCACCCTGTCGCTGGTGTTCGGTGCGATGGTGCTGTGGCTCGTCATCGGCGTCGGCACCGGTGTGCTGTCCGCTTGGCGGCGCGGCCGGATCAGCGAGCGGGTGCTGACCGGCATCACGCTCGCCGGCACGGCCACGCCCGTCTTCGTCATCGGCCTGGTGCTGATGATCATCGTGTGCGGGCAGCTGCAATGGCTGCCGTTCCCGCAGTACGTGCCCTTCACCGAGGACCCCGAGCAGTGGGCATGGAACCTGCTGCTGCCCTGGCTGTCCCTCGCGTTGATCGAGGCCGCCAAGTACGCCCGCCTGACGAGGGCCTCGATGTTGGAGACGCTCGCCGAGGACCATGTGCGCACCTTCCGCGCGTACGGCGTGGGGGAGCGCGCGATCATCGGGCGGCACGCCCTGCGGGGCGCCGTCGCGCCGGTCATCGCGCTGAACGCCAACGACTTCGGGTCGGCGATCGGCGGTGCCGTCCTCACGGAGGCGATGTTCGGGCTGCCCGGTCTCGGGCGCGAACTCGTGCACGCGGTGAGCGTCGTCGACCTGCCGGTGGTCGTCGGCATGGTCCTGGTCACCGGCTTCTTCGTGGTCCTGGCCAATGCCGTCGCGGACGTGCTGTACGCGGTGGCCGACCGACGGGTGGTACTGACATGAGCGACTCACCTTCGGCGCCGTTGGTCGAAGTGACGGACCTCTCGGTCGAGTTCGGTGACCTGCGCGCCGTCGACGGGCTCTCCTTCACCCTGGAGAAGGGCGCCGCACTCGGTCTGGTCGGTGAGTCCGGCTCGGGCAAGTCGACGGTGGCGTCCGCCCTGCTGGCGCTGCACCGGGGTACGGGGGCGCGCGTGGGTGGTGCGGTGCGTGTGGCCGGCGTGGACGTGCGGGCGGCCTCCGACGACGCGCTGCGGGGGCTGCGCGGCGGGAAGGCCGCCATGGTCTTCCAGGACCCGCTGTCGTCCCTCGACCCGTACTACGCGGTCGGCGACCAGATCGCCGAGGTGTACCGGGTGCACGTGAAGGCGTCCCGGCGGGCCGCACGCGCGCGTGCCGTCGAGGTGCTCGACCGTGTCGGCATCCCGGACGCCGCGCGCAGGGCGCGCTCCCGCCCGCACGAGTTCAGCGGCGGCATGCGCCAACGCGCCCTCATTGCCATGGCCCTGGCCTGCGAGCCGGAGCTGCTGATCGCCGACGAGCCGACCACCGCCCTCGACGTGACCGTCCAGGCCCAGATCCTCGACCTCCTGCACACCCTGCGGGAGGAGACCGGGATGGGCCTGCTGCTGGTCACACATGACGTCGGGGTCGCCGCCGAGAGCGTGGGCGAGATCCTCGTCATGCGGCACGGGCGCGCGGTCGAACACGGGCCGGTCGCGGCCGTCCTGGGCGCGCCGCGGGAGATGTACACACAGGAGCTGCTGGGTGCGGTCCCACGCGTGGACGCGCCGCGCGGCTCGGAAGGGGACGCACCCGTCTCGGACGAGGTCGTTCTCGAAGCGGTGGATCTGCGGCGTGAATTCGGGCGCGGCAAGCGGCGGCTCGTGGCCGTGGACGACGTGTCGCTGGCCATTCACCGGGGCGAGACCCTCGGCATCGTGGGGGAGAGCGGCAGCGGGAAGACGACGCTGGGCCGGATGCTCGTGGGGCTCCTGGAGCCCACGACCGGCGCGGTCCGGTACGAGGGGCGCGCGCAGTCCGGTGTGAGCCCCTCCGTGCAGATGGTCTTCCAGGACCCGGTCTCCTCCCTCAACCCCCGTCGCAGCATCGGCGAGTCCATCGCCGACCCGTTGCGGGCGCGCAGGATGGGGGTCCCCCCGCTCGAGCGAAGCCGAGAGTGGGGGATGGACGAGGGGCGGATCAGGGGGCGCGTGCGGGAGTTGCTGGAGCGCGTGGGGCTCGACGCAGGGCACTACGACCGCTACCCGCACGAGTTCAGCGGAGGGCAGCGCCAGCGCGTCGGCATCGCGCGGGCACTGGCCGCCGAACCGCGCGTCATCGTGTGCGACGAGCCGGTCTCCGCGCTCGACGTCACGACCCAGGCCCAGGTGGTCGCCCTGCTCGGCGAGTTGCAGCGGGAACTCGGGCTCGCGCTGGTGTTCGTGGCGCACGATCTCGCGGTCGTACGCCAGGTCAGCGACCGGGTGGCCGTGATGCGGCGCGGGCGGATCGTCGAGTACGGGCCCGCCGACCAGGTCTACGAGTCCCCGCGGGACCCGTACACGAGGCAGCTGCTGGCCGCCGTACCGGCACTCGACCCGGAGGTCGCGGCACGGCGCCGCACCGCCCGCAGGGAGCTGGCCCCGGCGTGAGGAAGGGTCGGCCTCGGCCTAACGAAACGTAACTGCTTGATCCCTTAGCGCGACGGAACGCGGTCCGTACGGGAAAGTTACGACCGTTCACCCCTTTTGGTGGCGCGATGGACAACCGTCCGTCGCGCCACCGTCATGTCCGCATACGTTCGTCCCGCTGCGAGCCGCCGGGTCAACGGCGGCTCCCCAGACGGGAGATCGGGGGTGGACTCGTGCGCATCGGACTGCTGACGGAGGGTGGCTATCCGTATGTGAGCGGTGACGCCAGGCTCTGGTGCGACCGGCTCGTGCGCGGGCTCGGGCAGCATGAGTTCGACATCTACGCGCTCAGCCGCAGCGAGCGGCAGGAGGACGAGGGCTGGATCCAGCTGCCGCCGCAGGTCAGCCGGGTGCGGACGGCACCGTTGTGGACGGCCGAGGACGACGGCGTGGTCTACGGGCGGCGGGCGCGCCGGCGGTTCGCGGACGCATACGGGGAACTGGCCGCGGCGGTGTGCGGGGGGCCGGGGGTGACCGGGGGCTCGGGAACGGCCGGCGGCTCGGCGGCCTCCGACGGCGTTGAGGCGGACCGTTTCGGCAACGCGCTGTACGGGCTTGCCGAACTCGCCCGGGACGAGGGCGGCCTGGTCGGCGCGCTGCGCTCCGAGGGAGCCGTGCGCGCCCTGGAGCGCGCCTGTCGCGCGCCCGGCGCACTCCGCACCGCGCGCACGGCGCGCGTGCCCGACCTGCTGGCAGTCGCCGCCCACATCGAACGAGCCCTGCGCCCCCTCTCGCTCGACTGGTACGAGGACGACGGGCTCGACTCGGTCGATCTGTGCCACGCCGCGGCCGGCGGGGCGGCGGCGCTGCCCGGCCTCCTCGCCCGGCACTTCTCCGGGGTGCCGCTGCTGGTCACGGAGTACGGGGTCCAGCTACGGGCGCACTACCTGGCCTCCGCTTCCGTCGGGGAGCCCCCCGCCGTTCGGGCGCTGCTCGCCGCGTTCCATGGCAGGCTCGCCGCCGAGGTCTACCGCGCGGCCGCCCTCATCACGCCAGGCAACACACACGCCCGCCGCTGGCAGGAGCGCTGCGGTGCCGACCGCGCCAAACTGCGCACCGTCTATCCCGGCATGGAGGCGTCCCGCTTCGCCGAGGTGGGGGAGAACGCGGAGGGCAGCGGGTGCGCGGACCCGGACACGCTCGTGTGGGTCGGCCGCATCGAACCGGCCAAGGACCTGATCTCGTTGCTGCACTCCTTCGCGGAGATCCGCAAGGAGGAACCGAAGACCCGGTTGCGGATCGTCGGCGCGCCCGCCGACGGGCCGGAGGGCGCGACCTACCTCTCCCACTGCAGGGCGTTGGCCGCGCAGCTCTTCCCCGACGAGGCGGACGGCGTGCACGCGGTCGGCGACAACCCGGTGTCCTTCGAGGAGATCGGCGGCCCGGAGGTCCCCAGCCTCGCGGAGGCATACGCCTCCGGAGCGGTGATCGTCCTGTCCAGCGTCATCGAGGGCTTCCCCATCAGTCTCGTCGAGGCCATGTTCTGCGGCCGCGCCACGGTCTCCACGGACGTGGGCGCGGTCGTCGAAGTCATCGGGGGTACGGGCCTCGTCGTGCCGCCGCGCAATCCGCGGGCGCTCGCCGAGGCGTGCGTATCGCTGCTGCGCGACCCCGAGCGCCGTGAGCGCCTGGGCGCGGCCGGCCGCGCACGCGCCCTCGAACTCTTCACCGTCGAGCAGAACGTCGCGGCATTTCACGGCATTTACCTGGAGATCGTCTCGCACTCTCCCGTACGGCGGGTGGTCGTCGACGACGAGGGAGAGCCGTTGCCCTTCGGAGTCCCTGCCGAGGCCCACCTGCCCGGCCGCTGGGCCGAGACCCGCCTCATGGCCTCGGGCCGTCCGCGCTGGGCGGCCGGTGCGCCGGTACGGGCGACGGTTCCCGTGCCCGCGGGGGAGGGCGCGTGATGAGCGAACCGGGCGCACCGGGCGGCCTGAACGGGCTGGACGACCTGGGCGAACTGGACCGGCCCGGAACACCGGCGAGCCCCGGGGCCTGGGACCAGCAGTCGGAGGAGTGGCTCGTCTCGGGGGTGGGGGAGACGGACGTACGGGCGGGGAGTGTGCGGGAAGGGGCAGCCGGCGCCGACGGGACGGCGGGCGGCTCCGGCGGCTTCGGTGAGACAGCCGGAGGCTCTGCCGGCCCTCGTGCGGGGCTCTTCGCACCCCGTGGGGCGGGCGAGAGCGCGGCGCGCGCCGGCACGAGTGGTGACGGCGGCCTGGGCGCGGGAGACAGCGTGGGCGGTACGAGCGGCGCGCGCGGCCTGGGTGCGGGGAGTGGCGCGGGCGGCTTGGGCGCCGGGGACCGCCTCGGCGCCGGGAGTGGCGCGGGCGCGGGCGGTGGCACGGGAGGTGCGGATGGTGGCACGGGAGGTGCTGACGGCGCGCGCAAGGCCACCGGGCGGCGCGGTGCCGTGGACCCCGTGAAAGCCCTGATGCACCGGCACCGCGAGCTCTGCGAACGGGCCGTGGACCCGCTGGAGATCGCGGCGGGCCTGGAGGCACACGGGGTGACCGACCGGACCGCCACGCGGTTCCGGCACCGGGACGTGTTCTCGCTCGCCGAGGAGATGTACGCGCGCGTGCCCCGCGACGGGGAGCCCGCGCCCCGCGCGGTGACCTCGGCGCGCCCCGGCGCGCGCGCCGACTGGGCGGCGCTCGCTCTGCTGCCGGGCGCCCTCTGCGCGATGGCCGTGGCCGGGCTGCGGCTCACCGACGGACAGCCGCGCCTCGCGGTCGCCGCGGTCGGTGCCCTCGCCGTGGCGCTCGGCCTGCGCGTCGCCCTCCGCCGCGGCCCTCTGAGCACCGGCCACCGCACCACGAGCGCCACGCGCGCGTGGACGTGTTGGCTCATCGCGTACGCCCTCCTCGGCGACGGACTGCTGAGCGCCGGCCTCGACGGCGGTCCCGACGGCCCCTGGCCGCTGGCCACCGCACCCCTGCTGGCCCTCGCCCTGGCCTGCGCCCCGGCAGCCTGGTGCGCCCACCTCTTCGCGGTACGCGCGAGCCGCCGGCTGACCGCGAGCCGTGGCCTGGAGGAGTTCGCCTCCTCCGTACAGCCCCTGCTCCTCGGGGCGTTCGGCCTGTTCCTGTGCTCCCTCGGCGCGCTGCTCGCGCTGTGCGGAGCGGCACTGGGCGAGCCCACCGCGTACGCCGGAGCCGGTGCCCTCGGCGCGCTGCTCCTGCTCGCCCGGCTGCTGACAGCGCGGGGCTTCACCCATGCCCCGGCCGTCGTGCTGGCCGTCGCGGGCGCTGCCGAGGCGACCGCCCTCGCCACGGTCTTCGCGGGCCGCCTCCCCGGCTGCTCGTTCCTGGCCACCCCCGTCGAGACCGTCGTCGACGCCTGGGGACCGGGCGCCGTACCGGCCCTGGTGTGCGGCGCGGCCACCCTCGTCCTCCTCGTCCACTCGACACGCACCCTGACCCGGGCCTCGGCCCACGCCCTGCCCTGCGGGGCGACATGAGCCGCGCACCGAGCCCTGGCCCACGGACCGATCGGAGCGCCGGCTCCCCGACCGATCAGGGCCTCGGCGCGCCCATCGGCCGGAGCCGTGGTCCACACGCTCGGCCGGTCCAGGCCGTACGGCTTCACGCCTGGGCCGCACGCCATCGAACCGAGGCCGCACGGCCTCAGGTCCAGGGCAAGCCGCTTCAACTCCAGGGCGAGCAGCCTGACGTGCCGGACCCATGGCCTCAGGTGCCGTGGACGGCGACCCGAAACCCGACCCACGGCGTCCCCCACCACCGTGAGCCGCGCCCGGCGCCCGGGACAGCACCCCGGGCACGGGCCCCTTACTCCCGCGGGGCCGACACCGCGGGCCCTCTCCCCGACCTACGGCATCACCTCGAAGGAGAACGCCAGATGATCACCTCCCGAACCGGAGAGTCCGCCCCGGGAGCCGCCCGATGAGGGTCCTGCTGATCGGAGCCAACGGATACCTCGGCCGTTTCGTCGCCGACCGCCTGCTCGCCGACCCAGCCGTGCAGCTCACCGCGCTCGGCCGGGGCGACGACGCCGACGTACGGTTCGACCTCGCCTCAGGCAGCCCCGGCGCGCTCACCCGCTTCCTGGACGCGGTACATCCCGGAGTCGTCATCAACTGCGCGGGCGCCACCCGCGGCGGTGCCCGCGAACTGACCCGGCACAACACCGTCGCCGTCGCCACCGTCTGCGAGGCCCTGCGTCGCAGCGGCTGCGGGGCACGGCTCGTCCAGATCGGCTGCGGCGCCGAGTACGGGCCCAGCCAGCCCGGCTCCTCCACAGCCGAGGACGCCGTGCCGCGCCCGGGCGGCCCGTACGGCGTGAGCAAGCTCGCCGCCACCGAACTGGTCCTCGGCTCCGGCCTGGACGCCGTCGTGCTCCGCGTCTTCTCGCCCGCCGGTCCCGGAACCCCCGCCGGATCCCCGCTCGGCCGTCTCGCCGAGGCCCTGCGCCGTGCCATGCAGTCCGGCGACGGCGAACTCAAACTCGGCGGACTCGGCGTCCAACGCGACTTCATCGACGTCCGCGATGTCGCCCGCGCCGTCCACGCCGCCTCGCTCTCCGCCGCGCAAGGCGTGATCAACATCGGCTCGGGCCGCGCCGTGCGTCTCCGCGACGCCGCCGCCGTCCTCGCCCGCGTGGCCGGTTACGGCGGCGCCCTGCACGAACTCGACGGCCCGCCCGGACCCATGAGGTCAGCCATCGGCCACCCCCGCAGCGAACCGGACCACGCGGCCCCGGTCGCCTATCCCTACCCGGACGGCTGCGGCAGCTGGCAGCAGGCCGATGTGCGCACCGCGCGCGACCGGCTCGGCTGGCGGCCCCGGATCAACCTCGAGGAATCCCTCGCCGACATCTGGATGGAGGCGGCATGCCGTATCTGACCAGCACCGCAGCGGGCACCGCGAGCACCGACTTAGGCCTCGGGTTCGGCATCCCCGGTTATGCGCACCCCCTTGTCGCTCCCGTGGAGTGGGGCGAGCTGACCCGCCCCGGCACCCCCTTGCACTGGGTCGTCCTGAACGTGGCCAAGGGCCCCGGCACGCGCCCCGACCCGCACTGCCTGGAGGCCGCGGGACGGCTGCGCAACGCGGGGGTCCGGATCCTCGGGCACCTGGACACCACCTATGGCGCGCGCAGCTTCGGCGAACTGATCTCCGACGCCCACCGCTATCTCGACTGGTACCGGGTCGACGGATTCCTCCTCGACCGCTGCCCCACCGAGCGCGCCGCGCTCCCCGAGGTCCGCCGCACGGTCACCACGCTCCGCGCGCTCCTCGACGGCGCGCACATCGTGCTGGGCCACGGCGGCCACCCCTACCCCGGGTACGCCGAGAGCGCCGACCAGTTGGTGACGTTCTCCGGCTCCTGGAGCGACTACCGCTGGTCGCAGGTCGCCGAGTGGACCGCCGACTATCCGCCCGAGCGCTTCTGCCACTTCGTACACAGTGTGCCGCGCGGCCATCTGGACGAGGCGCTGCGCATCGCCCGCTGGCAGGGCGCCTCGACGATCTACTTCACCGACCGCACCGACCAGGGCGGCCGGGCCGACCCCTGGGCGACGATGCCCGGCTACTGGGACGAAATCGTCTCGCGGATCGGAACGGGTGTCTCGGAATGAAGAAGGGCGTGGCAGTGTTACGGGGAGAACAACTGTAGTGATTGACCGACCAACGGAGTCCCCGTGTCGCTGCCACCCCTGGTCGAGCCAGCTTCTGAGCTCACCGTAGACGAGGTCCGCAGGTACTCCCGCCACCTGATCATCCCCGATGTGGGCATGGACGGGCAGAAGCGGCTGAAGAACGCCAAGGTGCTGTGTGTGGGCGCCGGCGGCCTCGGATCGCCGGCGCTGATGTACCTGGCCGCCGCGGGCGTGGGCACGCTCGGCATTGTGGAGTTCGACGAGGTCGACGAGTCGAACCTGCAGCGCCAGATCATCCACAGCCAGGCGGACATCGGCCGCTCCAAGGCCGAGTCGGCGCGCGACTCCGTGCTGGGCATCAACCCGTACGTGAACGTTGTCCTTCACGAAGAGCGGCTCGAGGCCGAGAACGTGATGGACATCTTCAGCCAGTACGACCTGATCGTCGACGGCACGGACAACTTCGCGACCCGATACCTGGTCAACGACGCGGCCGTGCTGCTGAACAAGCCGTACGTCTGGGGCTCGATCTACCGCTTCGACGGCCAGGCCTCGGTCTTCTGGTCCGAGCACGGCCCCTGCTACCGCTGCCTCTACCCGGAGCCCCCGCCGCCGGGCATGGTCCCCTCTTGCGCCGAGGGCGGCGTCCTGGGTGTGCTCTGCGCGTCCATCGGCTCCATCCAGGTCAACGAGGCGATCAAGCTCCTCGCGGGCATCGGTGAGCCGCTCGTCGGCCGCCTGATGATCTACGACGCCCTGGAGATGCAGTACCGCCAGGTCAAGGTCCGCAAGGACCCGAACTGCGCGGTCTGCGGCGAGAACCCCACCGTCACCGAGCTCATCGACTACGAGGCCTTCTGCGGCGTCGTGTCCGAGGAGGCCCAGGAGGCGGCCGCCGGTTCGACGATCACTCCCAAGCAGCTCAAGGAGTGGATCGACGACGGCGAGAACATCGAGATCATCGACGTCCGCGAGATCAACGAGTACGAGATCGTCTCGATCCCCGGCGCCAAGCTGATCCCGAAGAACGAGTTCCTCATGGGCACCGCCCTGGAGACCCTTCCGCAGGACAAGAAGATCGTCCTGCACTGCAAGACGGGTGTCCGCAGTGCGGAGGTCCTCGCCGTCCTGAAGTCCGCGGGCTTCTCGGACGCCGTGCACGTCGGCGGCGGCGTGATCGGCTGGGTCCACCAGATCGAGCCGGACAAGCCGGTGTACTAGGCGTACGCCTTCTTCGGTGAAGGGGCTCGGCACTCGGTGTGCCGGGCCCCTTTCCGCTGTCTGCGGCGCGACCCGCGCGGGCCGGGGCGAGTGCCGTCGGCCCGCAGGGGCTACGACGCGCAGACCTTGCCGTCCTTCGGTACCGTCCCGTCCAGCAGATAGCTGTTCACGGTCGAGTCGACGCAGTCGCTCCCACTTCCGTACGCCCCATGGCCCTCGCCCTTCCAGGTGAGCTCCACGCCGACGCCCTTGCCCAGCTCGTCGGCCATCTTGCGGGCGCCCTCGTACGGTGTCGCAGGGTCCCCGGTGTTGCCGACGACCAGGACGGGTGCGGCTCCCGGGGCGCTGACCTCCGGGTTGTCGTACTGACCGGCCACCGGCCAGTCGTGGCACCAGCCCGCCGTGTCCCAGCCCATGAAGTCCCCGAACACGGGCGAGATCTTCTCGAACTCGGGCAGCAGCTTCTTCGTCTCCGCGGGCGTCGGCCGCTGCTTGTCGTCCAAGCACGATATGACCCGTTGCGAATGCGTCGTCGTGCCGTAGTGCCCCGAGGAGTCACGGTCGTTGTAGCCGTCGGCGAGATCCAGCAGCTCCGAACCGTCTCCGTCCTCGGCCGCCTTGAGGGCGCTGGTCAGGCGCGGCCAGCCCTCCTCGCTGTACAGCGGCAGGACGATACCGGTGAGCGCGAGCGTCTGAGTGAGCTTGCGCCCGCTGGTCGTCGGCAGCGGCTTCGTGTCGATCCGGTTCAGCAGGTCCACGATCTTCTGGGAGCCCTGCTTCGGGTCCTGGCCCGTGGACTTGAGGTAGTCGTCCAGGGCGCGCTGGAAGCCCAGGGTCTGGTTCTTGGCGTGGCCGACCGTGTCGGCGCTCGGGTCGACGACGGCGTCCAGCACCAGGCGTCCCACGTTCCTGGGGAACAAGTGGGCGTACACCCCGCCGAGTTCGGTGCCGTACGAGATGCCGAAGTAGTGCATCTTCTGGTCGCCGAGGACTTGGCGCATCAGGTCCATGTCGCGGGCCGTGTCCGTCGTCGAGACGTGTGACAGCAGCTTCCCCGCGGCCTTCTCGCAGCCCTTGCCGAAGTCGGTGGCGTCCTTGAAGTAGGCCGCTTCCTCAGCCGCGTCGTCGGGTGTGGCGTCCACCGACTCGGCGGTCTGGATCGCCTTGTCGCTGCGGCAGCGCACGCCCTCGCTGGCGGCCACGCCGCGCGGGTCCCAGCTCACCAGGTCGTACCGCTCGTGCAGCTGGCCGACGACACTTTCGTACGCGGGCATGGTGGAGACGCCCGAGCCGCCGGGGCCGCCGAAGTTGAACAGAAGGGAGCCGATGCGCTTGCTCTGGCCGCCGGTCGCCTTCGAGCGGATCAGCGCGAGGCCGATCGTCCCGCCTTCCGGCTTCGCGTAGTCCAGCGGCACCTTCAGCGTCGCGCACTGCCAGCCGCTGCCTGGCGCGGGGGAGTCCGAAGTGCCTTTGCAGCGGCCCCAGTCGAGCTTCTGCGAGGTGAGTGAGGCGGGCAGTCCCGAGGCCGTGCCGGAAGACGGCGCGGCGGCCGACGGCGTATCGCTGTTCTTCCCCTCGTCCGTGCCGTCCCCCGATGAGCCGCTGCCGCAGCCCGCCACCAGCAACGCGGCGGCGGCCGCGGCCGTCCACCGTGCGAAACGTGTCATGAGCTCCCCCTCGCCCGTGATCCGCCCGAAGTCGCGGATCACACGCAAGCCATATTAGGCGTCAGCGCTCAGCGACCGACGAGCCCTGTGGATAACTCTTTGACCTGCGGTTTTCTAGGTGCAGACGGTTCCGGCCGGCGGTACGGTCCCCTCCAGCAGATAGCCGTTCACGGCGCTTTGCACGCACTTGTTCTTGCTGTCGTACGCCCCGTGCCCCTGGCCCTTGTACGTCAGCTCGACGCCGACTCCCTTGCCCAGCGCGTCCACCATCTTCTTCGCACCCTCGTAGGGCGTGGCCGGGTCGCCGGTGTTCCCGACGACGAGGATCGGGGCCGCACCCGCGGCGCCGACGTCCGGGTGGTCGGCGGCGCCCGCCACGGCCCAGTCGGCGCAGCTGACCATGCCCCAGGCCAGATAGTCACCGAACAGCGGCGAGGCGGCCCGGAACTCCGGAAGCTTCGACTCCACGTAGTCGGAGGTGTAACGCGGCTTGTCGTCCGCGCAGTTGATGGAGACGTTCGCCGCGGTGATGTTGCTGTACTGGCCGTTCTCGCTGCGCCCGTTCATCGAGTCCGAGAGCAGCATCAGCACCCTGCCGTCACCGTCGTACGCCTGTTGCAGGCCCTCCGTCAGGTACTCCCAGAAGTCCTTGGAGTACAGGGCCTGCGCGATGCCGTTGGTCGCGGCGGTCTGGGTGAGCTCGCGGGGGAAGACGCCGGGGATCGGCTTGCTGTCGAGCTCCTTCAGGAGGGTGGCGATGCGGTCCTTGACGTCCTGTGGGGTGTCTCCGATCGGGCAGGGGTCCTTTTTCGAGGTGCAGTCGTCGGCGAAGTTGTCGAGCGCGAGCTGGAAGCCCTGGGCCTGCCCGAGTGAGCTCTGCTCGGGGTTCTGCGTCGGGTCGACGACCGCGTCGAAGACCGCGCGTCCCACGTTCTTGGGGAACAAGTGGGCGTAGACGCCGCCGAGTTCGGTGCCGTACGAGATGCCGAAGTAGTGCAGTTTGTCGTCGCCGAGTACCTGCCGCATCAGATCCATGTCGCGGGCCGCGTCGGTGGTGCGTACGTGGGGGAGCGTCTTGCCGGAGTGCTTTTCGCAGGCCGCGTTGAACGTCTTGGTGTTCGTCAGGAGCGTCTGCTGCTCGGCGGTGTCGTCCGGGGTGGCGTCCTGCTGGAAGTACTCGTCGAGCTGACTGTCGTCCTCGCACTTCACGCCGGCACTGCGGCCGACCCCGCGCGGGTCGAAGCTCACCAGGTCGTAGCGGGTGCGCAGGGTGGCGTAGTCCTCGCCGAAGGCGGGCAGTGTGGTGACGCCCGAGCCGCCCGGGCCGCCGAAGTTGAAAAGGAGCGAGCCGATGCGCTTGCTCGGGTCGCCGCTCGTCTTCGCACGGATCAGCGCGAGCCCGATCGTGTGGCCCTTGGGCTCGGCCCAGTCGAGGGGCGCCTTCAAGGTGGCGCACTGCCACTCCGTACCGCCCGGCAGGGGTGAGGGGGCGTTGCCTCCGCCCTCGGACTCGGACGGCGCCGGGCACTCCTTCCAGTTCAGCTTCTGGGCCGTCAGATCCTCGTCCTTGGAGCCGTCGCTGCAACCCGTCATCAAGGAGGACAGCAGGACGGCGGCGACGGTCAGGGCAGCGGCGCGCAGCTGGGGAGGGTTCGGCATGACCCCATCCTGCGGGCGTGCCGGGCGAGGCGCTCGGGGCGCGAGCCGTGCGGGTGAGGGGCCGCCGTGGGGTGTACGGGACCGTCCGCGCAGGGACACGCCGAGGGGCGTACGAGCCGGCCCGTACGCCGGCCTAGAGCGCGCCCTTGCGCGTCAGGTGGTTGAAGAACAGCCATCCCGGCAGCACCGGAATCCACAGGGTCAGCAGCCGGTACAGCAGCACCGCGGGCGCGGCGACCTCCTTGGGGAGGCCGACGGCGATCAGACCGACGGTGAGGGTCGCCTCGACCGCGCCGACGCCTCCGGGGGTGGGTGCCGCCGAGCCCAGCGCGTTACCGGCGAGGAAGACGACGGCGACGCTGGCGAGGCTGAGCGTGGTGGTCTCCTCGTGGCCGAACGCACGGATCGACGCGTCCAGGCACATCACGAAGCAGGCGGTCAGCAGCAGCATGCCGCCGATGCCGGTGACCAGCTTCTGCGGCCGCTGCAAAACGTCGAGCATGCGCGGCACCACACCGGCGAACAGCGACCTCACGCGCGTGACGACGAATTTGCGCAGGAACGGCACCGACGTCATCACGAGAACCAGCACCGCGACCGTCAGCAGACCCGCGATGACCGTGCGGGACGGAGACAGGGACGGCGTCTTCTCGGTGCCGGTCAGATAGCCGAACGACAGCAGCATCAGGATGTGGCAGCCGAGCCCGAACAGCTGCGACGCGCCGACGCTCGCCACCGCGAGCCCCGGCCGCACCCCGGAGCGCTGCAGGAAGCGGGTGTTGAGGGCGACGCCACCGACCGCGGCGGGTGCCACGATCTTCACGAACGAGCCGGCGACCTGAGCCGCAACGGTCCGCAGGAACGGCACCCGCTCGGGCACGAAGCCGAGCAGGCTCATCGCCGCCGCGAAGTAGCTCAGCGCCGAGAACAGCACGGCCGCGGCGACCCAGCCCCACTCGGCGTTGTCGAAGAGGGTCCCGAACTCGATGTGGGTGAGCTGCGTCAGCAGGAAGTACGCACCGATCGCGCCGGCGATGAAACTGATCAGCGTGCGCGGCCGGACCCGCTCCAGGCGGGCCGGTTCGACCGGCGCCTGCGGCCTGATCAGCAGCACCTGGTGGCGGATCTGGGTGAGCAGATCCTCCTCGCGTGCCTCGTCCAGAGCCTCGTCGATCGCCCGCTTCTCGGCCCGCTGTTCGGCGCGTACCGCCTTCTTGCCGGGCTTTTCGAGTACGGGAGTGGTGTCTTTCCTGGCTTCCTCGGCGCGGGCGAGCTTGTCCTGCCGGGAGGCCTCCAGGACCGCCTCGCGCTCGCGGTGTGCGCGCTCCCTGGCCAGTTTCCGCAGCGTCGCGCGCGTGGCGCGCGTCAGCGCGATCGGCTGAAGCAGCGGCAGACAGTCGGCGACGGCGTCGGGGCCGAGCACGCCGACCGCCGACTCCACGGCGCGCTCCGCGCCCACACGAAGCCCGAGCGTGGTGACCATCTGGGCGATGTCCATACGCAGCAGCAGATCGCCGGCCGCGATCTCGCCGCCCCGCAGATCGGTGAGGATCACCATGCCGGAACGATCCACCAAAATCGCGTCACCGGCGAGTCTGCGATGCGCGATGCGCCGGGACTGGAGTGCCTGCACCTGGTGCCAGGTGTCGCGCAGCAGATCGTCGGTGATGAGCTCGTCGGGCAGCGAGTCGAGGGTGCGGCCACCGGTGTGTTCGTAGACGAGCATCACGGCGTCCGGGCCGAGTTCCGAGGTCGCGATCAGTTTGGGCGCGTTGGCCCCGGCCGCGATGGCCGCGTACGCGAGGAGCGCCTCCTGCTCCAGAGCCTGGCGCAGCGACTGGAGGCTGCGGCGCGTGGTGATGCCGCGCAGCGTCAGCCGGCGCCACACGCGGTAGAAGAAGCCCTGTGCCTGCTGCTCGCGGTCGACCACGGTGACGTCGAGCGGCAGGCCGTCCTCCAGGGTGACGAAGTAGCGCCGGCCGCGGTCGCCGTTCTCCGTGGCCTCCGGTGCCTCCTCGCGGGCCGCGCTCACCGGGTGGAAGCCGACATGCCGCAGGCCCGCCATCAGCGTCCGCCCGGTGGGCCGTACGTTCGGCGAGCCGACCGCGTACAGCGTCCCGTACGCGACGGTCCAGCCGATCAGCACCGTCAGGATGATCGAGAACGGTGTCGTATAGCCGGTGACCAGCATGGAGAAGGCGTCGAGGAGCAGCACCACCCAGAGCACCGCGCGCCAGCGCGGTCTGCGAGACATGCCGACGGCCGTCATGTACGCGATGACCGGTGCGAGATAGCCGTGCACGGGGTCGGTGAGGGCGTGGATGTCACCCGGCGAGGGCTGGGTGAGGGCCTCCTGGATGGAGTCCGGGGCGGCCTTCGCGACCCAGAGGTCCGTGGCGAGTGTCACCCCGTGCGCCAGGACCGCGGCGAGGACGCCGTCGGCGATGCGCAGCCCGTCCCGCTTGATCAGACGCTCGATAGCGAAGGCAACGGGCACCAGAAGGATCGCGATGCTGGACGCCAGCCCCGCGATCTTGATCAGCAGATCGGGTGCCTGGCCCGTGCCCTTGTTGATGTCCTGTTCGAGCCCGGAGGTGGTGCCGTGCGCGAACGCGGCGATGGCGAGGAGCAGGACGATCGCGAGGAAGCCGACCAGGAGCCGCATCAGGTCGGACGGACGGTGCACGCGCGCGGGGAGCAGCGGTTCGTCGCCCTCGACCTCGTCGGTGTGGGCTCCGTCGGCGCAGTCGGTGTCCTGCTTGACCTGCTGCTTCTCTTTTTCGTACGTCCGAGGAGCGGTCTCTTCGGCCGTCTTGGAGGCGGACTCGTTCGCCTTCTCGGCTGTGTCCTTCTCGTCTCTCTCGTCGACGCCGCCGGTGTCCGGGCGTGACGAGGCCTCGGAGGTGCTCTCCGCGTCTTCGGGGTGCACGCCCTGCTGCCTCATCGTCTCTTCTTGGTCTCGTATCACCAGTCACCGCCCGCACGATGGTGGCATGCCCCACCGACACACGGGGGCATCAGGGTGCAAACGCGGGGGCGCACAGTCTGCCCCAAGCGTCGCCGCGGGGCGAGGGATACGCACAGTCATCACCGAGTCACATTGTCGGTGGGGTGGGGCAGGATGGGTCGGATGAGCGAGGAGAGCCTTCCGGCGGATGCCCTGCCGGAGTACGCGGAGCGGGTCCTTGAGGTCGCCGAGCTGATCCCGCCCGGACGCGTCATGACGTACGGCGACGTCGCCGAATGGCTGGAGGAGGGCGGACCGCGCCAGGTGGGCCGCGTGATGGCCCTCTACGGAGGAGCGGTTCCGTGGTGGCGCGTCATACGCGCGGACGGCGTGCTGCTCCCCGGTCACGAACTGCGGGCGCTGGCTCACTACCGCGACGAGGGCACGCCCCTGAAGGAGGCGAGCAGAGCCTCCGAGGGGCATCTGCCGCGCGTCGACATGAGACGGGCGCGATGGGACGGCGGCGAGCGCGCGGAAGGTCACACCTGACAGCTTCCGGCATCGGACGGGCGGAAGGGGAACCTGTGGCCCGTACGAGCGAAACGAGGCACATCCGTGACATGCCGTACGTTCGTGGAGCGAGGGACGCACGTGGTGTGAGGGAAGAAGGGGAAGCCCTCCATCCACGAAGCTCACCGGCGTAGCGTCGTCGGCGCGCATCCCCCTCACCTCGCGGCCACCGCCCTCCAGGCGCGGTGGTCCACCCACCCGTCACCCGACCACCATGCCTCCACGTCGGCGCTCAGCGCCGGCAGTGACAGATCGCACAACCACCAGGACCGGCGAACCACGTGAGCTCCTCCTCTTCCCACAGGCGCCTGACGCACCCCCAGGTGCGCCAGGGGACCCGCGGCGCGTACCGACTGGTGCGTACGCCGCCGGTCCGGGTGGATCCCCCTCGTCTGGACGCAGGGCAGCGCGCGGTGGTTGACCACGGGAGCGGCCCGCTGCTCGTTCTCGCAGGTCCGGGCACCGGCAAGACGACCACACTCGTCGAGTCCGTGGCCGCCCGGATCGCACGGGACGGCGACCCGGAGCGGGTCCTGGTGCTCACGTTCAGCAGAAGGGCGGCCGTCGAACTGCGCGACCGTATGGCGCTGCGCATAGGGGCCGCCCGCGCGCCCCAGGCCACCACCTTCCACTCCTTCTGCTACGCCCTGGTCCGCGCCCACCAGGACAGCGACCTCTTCGTGGAGCCGCTGAGGCTGCTGTCCGGTCCCGAGCAGGACGTGGCGGTGCGCGAGCTGCTCGCGGGCCAGCCCGACCTGGAGCGGCTCGGCCTCGCCCATGTGCGCTGGCCCGACGAACTGCGCGCCTGCCTGACCACCCGCGGTTTCGCCGACGAGGTCCGCGCGGTCCTCGCCCGCAGCCGTGAACTGGGCCTGAGCCCCGACGCCCTGGATGCCTTCGCCCGGCGCATCGGCCGCCCCGACTGGGGTGCGGCGGCGGCCTTCCTCGCCGAGTACCTCGACGTCCTCGACATGCAAGGAGTGCTCGACTACGCGGAACTCGTCCACCGCGCGGTGCTCCTCGCCCGGCGCCCCGAGGTCGCCGAGCGCCTCGCCGCCCAGTACGACGCCGTCTACGTGGACGAGTACCAGGACACCGACCCCGCGCAGGTGCGGCTGCTGCGCGCCCTCGCGGGCGGCGGGCGCACCCTTGTCGCCTTCGGCGACCCCGACCAGTCGATCTACGCCTTCCGGGGCGCCGATGTGAACGGCATCCTGGAATTCCCCGACGCCTTCCCGCGCGCGGACGGCCGTCGGGCGCCGGTCGAGGTACTCAGGACGTCCCGCCGCTCGGGAGCCGCCCTGCTGGCCGCCACCCGCCTGCTCACCCAGCGGATGCCGCTGACCCGCCTCCCGGCGGAGAAGGTGCGCGCCCACCGCGAGCTGTCCCCGGTACGGGACGGGGGCGGCGCCGAGGTCTACACGTACCCGACGTCCGGTACGGAGCTCGACAACATCGCGGACATCCTGCGCCGCGCCCACCTGGAGGACGGCGTTCCCTGGGGCGACATGGCCGTCCTGGTGCGCGCGGGCTCCCGCACGATCCCGACGATCCGACGGGCGCTCACCGCGGCTGGGGTGCCGCTCGACATCGACGGCGACGATCTGCCGCTGCGCCACGAGCCGGCGGTCACGCCACTGTTGACGGCGTTGCGGGCGGTGGCGCGGGCAGAGTCCGGTGCGGACGTGGCCTCCGGTGCCGACAGCGGCGTAGTCGTCGATGTCCCTGAAGACACCGATGTACGTGACGACGCAAACGCATCCGAAGACACCGACGTACGTGACGACGCTGACGTATCCGAAGAAGACGTACGCGAAGACGCCGATGTACCTGAAGACGCTGACCCGCAGGGCGCGCCCTGGCTCGACACCGAAACCGCGCTCACCCTCCTCGCCTCGCCCCTCGCGAGCATGGACGCCGCCGACCTGCGGCGCCTGGGCCGCGCGCTGCGCGAGGAGGAGCGCGCCGCCGGCAACCTCGTACCGCCGCCGTCCGACGACCTGCTCGCCCGCGCGCTGGCCGAGCCGGAGCGGCTCGTCGCGCACGACCCGGCGTACGCCCGGGGAGCCCAGCGCCTCGGCGCGCTGCTGCGCAAGGCGCGGGAGCGCCTCGCGGGCGGCGGGACGGCCGAGGAGGCGCTCTGGGACCTGTGGGAGGGCACACCGTGGCCGCAGCGCCTGGAGCGGGCCGCACGGCGCGGTGGTGCGGCCGGGCGCAACGCCGACCGGGACCTCGACGCCGTGTGCGCGCTGTTCGCGACCGCGGCGCGCGCCGAGGAGCGCACCGGGGGCCGTGGCGCCCTCAACTTCCTGGAGGAGATCGAGGCGGAGGACATCGCCGCCGACACGCTCACCCGCAGGGCCGTACGCCCCGACGCCGTACGCCTGATGACCGCGCACCGTTCCAAGGGCCTGGAGTGGCGCCTTGTCGTCGTCGCGGGCGTCCAGGAGGGCCTGTGGCCGGATCTGCGCCGCCGCGGCTCCCTGCTGGAGGCGGACCGCATCGGGCGCGACGGGCTCGCCGAACCCCTCACGCCCGGAGCGCTCCTCTCCGAAGAGCGCCGTTTGTTCTACGTGGCCGCCACGCGCGCGCGTGAACGCCTCGTCGTCACCGCCGTGAAGGCCCCCGCCGACGACGGCGACCAGCCCTCCCGCTTCCTCACCGAACTCGGTGTCGAACCCAAGGACGTGACCGGCCGTCCCCGCCGCCCCCTGTCCGTCGCCGCGCTGGTCGCCGAGCTGCGTGCCACGACCGTCGACCCGCGCGTCTCGGACCCCCTTCGACAGGCCGCGGCCCGCCGCCTCGCCCGCCTGGCGGCGCTCGCCGACGAGGACGGCCGTCCTCTGGTCCCCTCCGCGCACCCGTACCGCTGGTGGGGCATGTACGAGCCGACCGAGAGCAAGGTCCCGCTGCGCAACCGCGACCAGCCCGTCGTGCTCTCCGGAAGCGCCCTCGACCAGCTCGCCAACACCTGCGCCCTGCAGTGGTTCCTGGGCCGCGAGGTGAAGGCCGACGCGCCCGCGACGGCCGCCCAGGGCTTCGGCAACGTGGTGCACGTCCTCGCCGACGAGGTCGCGTCCGGACACACCCCCGCCGACCTCGCCGTCCTCATGGAGCGCCTCGACTCCGTGTGGAACGCCCTCGCTTTCGACGCGCCCTGGAAGTCGGCTCAGGAGAAGGAGCACGCGCGCGTGGCGCTCGAACGCTTCCTGAAGTGGCATGTCGACTCCACTGGAGCCCGCACCGGGCGTATGCCGGTGGCCAGCGAGCACGACTTCGACGTGACCCTCGAAGCGGGCTCCTACGAGGTACGCATCCGCGGCTCCATGGACCGCGTCGAGGCGGACACCGAAGGCCGCGCCTACGTGGTCGACTTCAAGACCGGCAAACAGGCGCCGAGCGCCGCCGAGGTGACACACCACCCGCAGCTCGCCGTCTACCAGCTCGCCGTCCGCGAAGGCGCCGTCGACGACGCCTTCGAGGGCGTACGCCCCGAGTCGGGCGGTGCCGAACTCGTCCAGCTGCGCCAGGGCGCCGCGAAGAAGAACGGCGGCGAGACCCTGCCCAAGGTGCAGGCCCAGGCGCCGCTGGAGGGCGAGTGGGTCGGCGACCTCCTGGCCACTGCCGCCGGCAAGGTCCTCGACGAACGGTTCTCGCCGACCGCGGGACAACACTGCACACACTGCGCGTTCCGGGCGTCGTGCAGCGCTCGGCCTGAAGGGCGGCACGTGGTGGAGTGACGGGTCCCGAAGGGCGCCGGCCGCCGGGCGAGGTGTCCCCAGGGGACTCCACGGAGACGAGTGATGTACGGCACCACGTGTGCTGACCAGCGGTTCTTTCGCCCCGGTGGCCGATGTGGCCCCCGCTGTCAGTGGGCGCGGCTAGCCTCTCTGACGTGCCCGCCCGTATCACCGATCCCGAGCAGCTCAAGGAGCTCCTCGGCATCCCGTTCACCCCGGAGCAGACGGCCTGCATCACCGCACCGCCCGCCCCGCAGGTGATCGTGGCCGGAGCCGGTTCGGGCAAGACCACGGTGATGGCGGCACGCGTGGTGTGGCTGGTCGGCACCGGACAGGTCGCCCCCGAGCAGGTCCTCGGCCTGACGTTCACCAACAAGGCGGCCGGCGAACTCGCCGAGCGCGTCCGCAAGGCGCTCATCAAGGCGGGCGTCACCGACCCGGACGTGATCGACCCCGACAACCCGCCGGGCGAGCCCGTCATCTCCACGTACCACGCCTTCGCGGGCCGGCTGCTGACCGACCACGGGCTGCGCATCGGACTCGAACCGACGTCCCGTCTGCTCGCCGACGCCACCCGCTACCAGCTCGCCGCACGCGTGCTGCGCGAAGCCCCGGGACCGTACCCGGCACTGACCCGCTCCTTCCCCGACCTGGTCGGCGACCTCCTCACCCTCGACTCCGAACTCGCCGAACACCTCGTACGCCCCGAGGACCTGCGCGCCTACGACGCCGAGCTACTGCGCTCCCTGGAGGGCGCCAGACTCACCAACGCCGATCTGCGCAAGGTCCCCGAGGCCGCCGCGGCCCGGCGCGAGCTCGCCGAGCTGGTGGGCCGCTACCGGGCGGCCAAGCGCGAGCGCGACCTCCTCGATTTCGGCGACCAGATCGCCCTCTCGGCCACCCTGGCCCGCACCCGCCCCGAAGTCGGAGAGATCCTGCGCGACGAGTTCCGCGTGGTCCTGCTGGACGAGTACCAGGACACTTCGGTCGCCCAACGCGTCCTGCTCGCCGGACTCTTCGGCGGCGGCACCGGCCATCCCGTGACCGCGGTCGGCGACCCCTGCCAGGCCATCTACGGCTGGCGCGGCGCTTCCGTCGCCAACCTCGACGACTTCCCCGAGCACTTCGCGCACCCCGACGGCCGCCTCGCGAGCCGCCAGGCGCTCAGTGAGAACCGTCGCAGTGGCGGCCGCCTCCTCGACCTCGCCAACGACCTCGCGGAGCCCCTGCGCGCCATGCACGCGGGCGTGGAGGCCCTCCGCCCGGCCCCCGGGGCCGAGCGCGACGGACTGGTCCGCTGCGCGCTGCTGCGCACCCACGCCGAGGAGATCGACTGGCTCGCCGACTCCATCGCCCATCTCGTACGCACCGGAAAGGCGCCCGGCGAGATCGCGGTCCTGTGCCGTACGGCCACCGACTTCGCCGAGATCCAGGGCGCGCTCGTCGCCCGCGACATCCCCGTCGAGGTGGTGGGCCTCTCCGGGCTGCTGCACCTCCCCGAGGTCGCCGACCTCGTCGCCGTCTGCGAGGTCCTCCAGGACCCCGGCGCCAACGCCTCCCTCGTCCGCCTGCTCACCGGCCCGCGCTGGCGGATCGGCCCGCGCGACCTCGCCCTCCTGGGACGGCGTGCCCGACTTCTCGTGTCGCACGCGCGCGTGGGGGCCGACGACGACCCGGACCGCCGGCTCGCCGCAGCCGTCGAGGGGGTCGACCCGGCCGAGGTGATATCGCTCGCGGACGCCCTCGACACGTTTCTGGAGCTGCCCATCGAGGCCGAAGGGGACGACGACGGGCTGCCCTTCTCGCCGGACGCACGGGTGCGGTTCGCGCGGCTCGCCGCCGAGCTGCGTGACCTGCGCCGCTCGCTCGCCGACCCCCTGATGGACGTCCTGCACCGGGTGCTCGCCGTCACGGGCCTGGAGGTCGAGCTGTCCGCGTCCCCGCACGCCCTGGCCGCCCGCCGACGCGAGACCCTGTCGAACTTCCTGGACATCGCCGCCTCCTTCGCCGCGGGCGACGGCGAGGCGACCCTGCTCGCCTTCCTCGGCTTCCTGCGCACCGCCGCACAGTACGAGAAGGGCCTCGACAACGCCCTGCCCGGCGGCGAGAACACTGTCAAGGTCCTGACGGCGCACAAGTCCAAGGGCCTGGAGTGGGACGTCGTCGCGGCCCCCGGCCTCGTCAACGGCACCTTCCCCAGCAGCCAGGGCCGCGAGAAATGGACCGCCCAGGGCAAGGTCCTGCCGCACGAGCTGCGCGGCGACGCCGACACACTTCCCGACATCGACGCCTGGGACGCCAAGGGGATCAAGGCCTTCCACGAGGCCATGAAGGACCACCAGCACACCGAGGAACTCCGTCTCGGCTATGTCACCTTCACCCGCCCCCGCTCGCTGCTGCTCGGCTCCGGCCACTGGTGGGGCCCCTCCCAGAAGCGGCTGCGCGGCCCCTCGGACTTCCTGCACGCCCTGTACGAGCACTGCGCGGCGGGACACGGCGAGATCGAGGTCTGGGCGGACGAACCCGCGGAGGACGAGGAGAACCCCGCCCTGCGCGAGGCAGCCGCCGACCACGCGTGGCCGCTCCCGCTCGACGACGCGGCACTCGCCCGCCGCCGCGCGGCCGCGGAGACCGTACTCGCGCACCTGGAGCGGGTGGCGTCGCGCGAGGAGGCCCACTCCGGGGCGGAGAGGGGCCGAGCCGGGGCCACCCACGACCCGGCCTCCTTCGACGACCCGGAATGGCCACCTCCCCCGGAGGACGACGAACCGCCCTACGACGAGGACGGTTTCCCAGACGGAGAGGACGGTTTCCCGGACCACGCCGAGTCGTCGGACTTCCCCGACGACGACTCTTCCGACTGGGACGCGTGGACCACGGCCCGGCCGACGCGCCCCGTACCGGTGCAGCACGCGCGCGTGCCGCTCGCCGGAGAGCCGGACGGCGACCTGCCGGGGCCGACGATCCCGCACGCACGTCGGCACCCCGCCGAAGCGGACCTCACCCCGGAAGAAGCCCGCACCCTCGCCTCCTGGGACCGCGATCTGGACGCCCTGACCGGAGAGCTCCTGCGCGCCCGCGCGAGCGTCACGGACGTACCCCTGCCGTCTTCGCTCACCGCGTCACAGGTGCTGCGCCTGGCAGCCGACCCGGAGGGCTTCGCGCAGGAGCTGGCACGCCCCATGCCGCGCCCCCCGCAGCCCGCCGCGCGCCAGGGCACCCGCTTCCACGCCTGGGTGGAGTCGCGCTTCGAAGAGCTGCGGCTGCCCATGCTGGAGCCGGAGGAGCTGCCCGGCAGCGAGGCCGAGATCGCCGACGAGCGCGACCTGGAGACCCTCAAGGACGCCTTCGAACGCACTCCGTACGCGCACCGCACTCCCCACCGCGTCGAGACGCCCTTCCAGCTCGCCATAGCCGGACGCGTCGTACGCGGCCGTATCGACGCCGTCTACAGGGAAGGCGAGGGCGACGGGACGACGTACGAGATCGTCGACTGGAAGACCAGCCGCGGACGCACCGCCGACCCCCTCCAGCTCGCGCTCTACCGCCTCGCCTGGGCCGAGCAGCAAGGTGTGCCCCTGGAGTCCGTCAAGGCGGCGTTCCTGTACGTCCGCAGCGGCGAGGTCGTGCGACCGCACGACCTCCCGGACCGTGCCGCACTGGAGAGGCTGCTCATCGAAGACCCAGCGGGCCCCCAGGAACAGGCTCCGGGGGAACCGCCGGACGAACACGCCTCTGTGGGCGGATAGGCTCATAAGCATGAGCAAGCCCGTTGACAACGCCGTCAGCACCGTCCGCACGTACATCCAGAACCACCGCACGGCCTTCCTCGACGACCTCGCGGAGTGGCTGCGCATCCCTTCGGTGTCGGCCCAGCCCGACCACGCCGCGGACGTGGCGCGCAGCGCCGACTGGCTTGCCGCCAAGCTCCGGGAGACCGGTTTCCCGACCACGGAGGTCTGGGCGACCGCGGGCGCGCCGACCGTCTTCGCCGAGTGGCCCTCCGACGACCCGGAAGCCCCGACGGTCCTTGTCTACGGGCACCACGACGTGCAGCCCGCCGCCCTCGAGGACGGCTGGGACACCGAGCCCTTCGAGCCGGTGATCCGCGGAAACCGCCTCCACGCGCGCGGGGCCGCCGACGACAAGGGCCAGGTGTTCTTTCACACACTCGGGGTCCGCGCCCACCTCGCCGCCACCGGGCGCACCGCCCCGGCCGTACACCTCAAGCTGCTGATCGAGGGCGAGGAGGAGTCCGGCTCGCCGCACTTCCGTGACCTCGTAGAAGAGCGGGCGCAGCGGCTCGCCGCCGACGCCGTGATCGTCTCCGACACCGGCATGTGGTCCGAGGACACCCCCACGGTGTGCACCGGCATGCGCGGCCTCGCCGAGTGCGAGATCGAGCTGCACGGCCCCGAGCAGGACATCCACTCCGGCTCCTTCGGCGGCGCCGTGCCCAACCCGGCGACCGCCGCCGCCCGCCTGGTCGCCGCGCTGCACGACGAGCACGCGCGCGTGGCCGTACCCGGCTTCTACGAAGGCATCACCGAACTCACCGACCGGGAGCGCGAGCTCTTCGCCGAGCTGCCCTTCGACGAGGAGCGGTGGCTGCGCACGGCCAAGTCGACGGCCACCCACGGAGAGGCCGGACACACCACCCTGGAGCGCATCTGGGCCCGTCCGACCGCCGAGGTCAACGGCATCGGCGGCGGCTACCAGGGCCCCGGCAGCAAGACCATCATCCCGTCCTCGGCCATGGTGAAGCTCTCCTTCCGGCTGGTCGCCGGCCAGGATCCGGACCACATCGAGAAGGCCGTACGCGCCTGGGTCACCGAGCAGCTGCCCGCGGGGATCCGGCACGAGATCACGTTCGGAGCGGCCACGCGCCCGTGTCTCACACCCCTGGACCACCCGGCCCTGCAGTCCGTCGCGCGCGCCATGAGCCGCGCCTTCGAGCAGCCGATCCGCTTCACCCGCGAGGGCGGCTCGGGACCCGCCGCCGACCTCCAGGAAGTCCTCGGCGCCCCGGTGCTCTTCCTCGGCATCTCCGTTCCCTCCGACGGCTGGCACGCCCCCAACGAGAAGGTCGAACTCGATCTCCTCATGAAGGGCGTCGAAACCACCGCCTACCTGTGGGGCGATCTGGCCGAGAACTGGCGCGAGGCACACTGAAGAAGCCGATTCACGCCCTGAAGAGCGCCCCGCGCACCCGCCCTGCCGTACGTCCTGCTGAACCGCCCGCCGAAATAACCGTTCCACCGGGGGAGTTGGAAGCACCCGTGACCACCTGGACCGACCGCACCGCCGAACGTCCCATCTCGCTCACCGCCCCGAGCGGCATCGACCGGGCCGCCCACCACCGGCTCGACGAGGCCTGGCTCGCGGCGGCCTGGAGCCACCCCACGACCCGTGTCTTCGTGGTCTCCGGCGGTCAGGTGCTCCTCGACGAGACGGCGGACGGCACCACCGAACTCGTGATGACCCCCTCCTTCGAGGCCCCGCTCACCGAGGCGCACCGCTACTTCCTGGGCACGGACGACGACGGTGTGAGCTATTTCGCACTCCAGAAGGACGCGCTTCCCGGCCGTATCGACCAGTCCGCACGCCCGGCGGGTCTGCGCGAGGCCGGACTGCTGCTGTCTCCCCGTGACGCGGGCCTGATGGTGCACGCGGTCGCCCTGGAGAACTGGCAGCGACTGCACCGCTTCTGCTCGCGCTGCGGCGAGCGCACGGTCATCGCGGCCGCCGGGCACATCCGCCGCTGCCCCGCCTGCGGCGCCGAGCACTACCCGCGCACCGACCCGGCCGTGATCATGGCGGTCACGGACGACGAGGACCGCATCCTGCTCGGCCGCCAGGTGCACTGGCCCGAAGGCCGCTTCTCCACGCTCGCGGGCTTTGTCGAGCCCGGCGAGTCCATCGAGCAGTCCGTGCGCCGCGAGGTCTTCGAGGAGGCGGGCGTCACGGTCGGCGAGGTCGAGTACGTGGCCAGCCAGCCGTGGCCCTTCCCCTCCAGCCTCATGCTGGGCTTCATGGCCCGAGCGACCTCGTCCGAGATCAACGTCGACGGCGAGGAAATCCACGAGGCCCGCTGGTTCTCCCGAGAAGACCTGCGGGCCGCCTTCGAGTCCGGGGAGGTCCTGCCTCCCTACGGAATCTCGATCGCGGCCCGCCTCATCGAGCTCTGGTACGGCAAGCCCCTGCCGACGCGGGCAGTGGCCTGACGTCCGTCAGACGCCGATCTTCTGCTTCACCTGAGCCAGCGAAGGGTTCGTGAGCGTCGAACCGTCCGGGAAGAGAACGGTGGGAACCGTCTGGTTTCCGCCGTTCGCCTTCTCCACGAACGCCGCGGACTGCGGGTCCTGCTCGATGTTGATCTCGTTGTACGTGATGCCCTCGCGGTCCATCTGGCTCTTCAGCCGACGGCAGTAGCCGCACCACGTGGTGCTGTACATCGTCACAGTGCCCTGCATGTCGTTTGCGCTCCTTCACGGCTTCGGGGTGCGTGGTCGCTGCCAGTGGAACGTATGTGACCTGGCCCCCATTCCCGTAGGGGGTATCCGGAGCTGTCCCGCAGGACGTGATGCCTGCCGCATTAGTACGACTGCGAGGGCCTCCCTGTGGACAACCGGCTCATCCGTCTCCGGCGACCTGGCAGCATGGCGGGGTGACAGCAGCAACGCACTCCACCCTCTTCCCGCAGGTTCCGGACACGGCCGACGCGGTGCTCGACGGGCTCGACCCAGAGCAGCGCGAGGTCGCCACCGCCCTGCACGGTCCGGTGTGCGTGCTGGCCGGCGCCGGTACGGGCAAGACGCGGGCGATCACCCACCGCATCGCCTACGGGGTGCGCGCCGGGATCCTGCAGCCCTCCAGTGTGCTGGCCGTCACCTTCACCAACCGTGCCGCGGGCGAGATGCGAGGCCGCCTCCGCCAGCTCGGCGCCGGCGGCGTCCAGGCCCGCACCTTCCACTCCGCCGCGCTGCGCCAGCTCCAGTACTTCTGGCCGAAAGCAGTCGGTGGCAGCCTGCCCCGGCTCGTCGACCGCAAGATCCAGCTCGTCGCCGACGCGGCGGCCGCCTGCCGCATCCGCCTCGACCGGGGGGAACTGCGGGACGTCACGGCGGAGATCGAGTGGTCCAAGGTCACCCAGACCATCCCCGCCGACTACGCGGCCGCCGCCGCCAAGGCCGGCCGCGAAGTCCCCCGCGCCCCGGCCGAGATCGCCCAGCTGTACGGGACGTACGAGGACCTCAAGCGCGACCGAGCGGTCATCGACTTCGAGGACGTCCTGCTGCTGACGGTCGCGATCCTCCAGGACCGTCACGACATCGCGGAGCAGGTCCGCTCCCAGTACCAGCACTTCGTGGTCGACGAGTACCAGGACGTCAGCCCGCTCCAGCAGCGACTCCTGGAACTGTGGCTCGGCGAGCGCGACAGCCTCTGCGTCGTCGGTGACGCCAGCCAGACGATCTATTCGTTCACCGGTGCAACTCCCGACCACCTTCTCGACTTCCGCATCCGCCACCCCGGAGCCACAGTCGTCAAGCTCGTCCGCGACTACCGCTCCTCGCCCCAGGTCGTCCACCTCGCCAACGGCCTGCTCGCCCAGGCCCGCGGCCGCGCCGCCGAGCACCGCCTGGAGCTGATCTCCCAGCGCGCCCCGGGCCCCGAGCCCGTCTACGCCGAGTACACGGACGAGCCCGCCGAGGCCGAGGGCGCCGCCCGCCGCATCCGTGACCTCATCGCCTCCGGCGTCCCCGCGGGCGAGATCGCGATCCTCTTCCGTACGAACTCCCAGTCCGAGATCTACGAACAGGCCCTCGCCGACGCGGGAGTGCCCTACCAGCTGCGCGGCGCCGAGCGGTTCTTCGACCGCCCTGAGGTGCGCAAGGCGGGCGCCGCCCTGCGCGCCGCCGCCCGCTTCGGGGGCAACGACTCGCTGCTCGACGACGCCGTCGACCTGCCCTCACAGGTCCGTGCCGTGCTGTCCGGCGAAGGGTGGACCAGCCAGCCCCCCGCAGGCTCCGGCGCGGTCCGAGAGCGCTGGGAGTCGCTGGCCGCCCTCGTGTCCCTCGCGCAGGACTTCGCCGCCGCCAAGGCGGGCGCCACCCTCAGCGACCTGGTCGCAGAGCTCGACGAGCGGGCCAGTGCCCAGCACGCTCCGACCGTGCAGGGCGTCACCCTCGCCTCCCTCCACTCCGCCAAGGGACTGGAGTGGGACGTCGTCTTCCTGGTCGGTGTCGCCGAGGGCATGATGCCGATCACCTACGCAAAGACCGACGAACAGATCGAGGAGGAGCGCCGCCTCCTGTACGTCGGTGTCACCCGGGCCAGAGAGCACCTCTTCGTCTCCTGGGCGCTGTCCCGCTCACCCGGTGGCAGAGCCAACCGCCGGCCCAGCCGCTTCCTCGACGGGCTGCGCCCGGGCTCCGTCGCCACCGCGGGACGGAGCAGCGGCGGCGGTACGGGAGGCGTCGAGCGCGGTGTCGGAAGCAGCGGTGGCACGGCGGTACGGCGCACGAGTCGGACTCCGGCCCGCTGCCGGGTCTGCGGTCGTACCCTCACCGACGCCGGCGAGATGAAACTGATGCGCTGTGAGGACTGCCCCTCCGACATGGACGAGGGTCTCTACGAGCGGTTGCGTGAGTGGCGGGCGGTGCAGGCGCAGCGCAGCGGGCAGCCCGCGTTCTGCGTCTTCACCGACAAGACACTGATGGCGATCGCCGAGACCGTGCCCGACGACGAGGGTGAGCTCGCGCGGATCCCCGGGGTCGGCGTGCGCAAGCTCAACCGCTTCGGAGCCGACGTTCTGGCCATCTGTGCAGGTCAAGAGCTTGGAGGAGACGACGAAGGTGACTGATACAAACTCGTCGAAAAAATAGTTTGCGCATGCCCCAGCAATCCCCATAGGTTCTTAACACGGAAACGGCGGCCTTCTCCAAGGCCCTGGTTCCGTGCTGTACTTAATAACCGTCGGACCGGTTCACCCCGGTCCCCATAGACGCCGAGAGGAGGCGATTCCAGTGATCAGCATCAACACCAGCTCCATCAGCACCGTCAAAATGACCGATCGCTCTGTCGTCTCCACGTGCCTGCTCGGCGTCTCGAACCTGGGCACCGGTCTGTCCGGCATTCCCGCCGTCCGGCCGGCGTCCTCCGTGTCTCTCTCGGGTCTTCCCATCCGTGAGCGCAATGAGCGACCGACCCAGGCACTGGAAGCGGCAGTAGGGGCAGAGGCGCACGCCTATGCCTTTGCGGCAGCCGGTGCCGGATCCCTGAAGCAGACGAAGCAGCACCACACGATGTGGGCCTTCCGTGGGCCTGAACCCTGGAGTGATCCAGCCTGATTCTCGATCAGGCCGGCGCCTTCAGGGCCGCGGAACCCCACCCGGGATCCGCGGCCCTTCTGTTTGTCCCCGACCAGGGACAGCGGAACGAAGGGGCCTCGGGACAAGAAAAGAACCCGGTACCAGCCGCCAACCGGCCAACCCGGCCGGCACGACCAGACGAGGAAGACGAACCGTGCAACTCGAAGCGCACGCCCCGTCCGTACCGCCTTCCGAAACGATCCCCCCGCCCGGCCTCACGGAGGACTCCACCTTGATCCCGCTCACTGCGCTCACCGCGCTCGACGACGCCATCGAGAACCTCGGCGTACCCGTCCCCTGCCGCTCCTACGACCCGGAGGTCTTCTTCGCCGAGTCGCCGGCCGATGTCGAGTACGCCAAGTCCCTCTGCCGCACCTGCCCGCTGATGGAGGCCTGCCTCGCCGGCGCCAAGGAGCGGCGCGAGCCCTGGGGCGTCTGGGGTGGCGAGCTCTTCGTCCAGGGAGTTGTCGTGGCCCGCAAGCGGCCGCGTGGCCGCCCGCGCAAGAACCCGGTTGCGGCATGAACGCCCGAGGAACGATCGACCGCCCCCTGACGAACGACCCCAAGAAGCAGGCCCCGATGAAGCCGTCCGCCGGCGAGCCCGCAGGCTCCGCGATCCCAGACTTCACCACCACCGGCGCGAACGACTCGCGTCAGAACAGGACCCGAGAGATGCAACTCATCCCAGAAGCCCTGGCTCGTGCGCATATGCACGAGCGACTGCACCAGGCTGAGCAGGAACGTCGGGCCGTGCGCCTGGCGACCGCCCGCCGCATGCAGCGCCGGGCCGAGCGCGCCTCGATGCGAGCCCGGCGCGCGCTGGCCATGGCGGTCATGCAGTAGCCGACGGCAGTCGCAGCCATAGCAGACAGTGATTCCCCGCGGGGGCCGGTCCGAACGGACCGGCCCCCGCGGTGCGTTGTGCCGGGCGAACCGCCGACCACGGCGATATCGTCGCCGAGTGACGAGTCTTCCCGGGGACAGTGACAGCACCGGCTCCGCACCGCGGCCCGAGGCGGGCGAGGTCCAGCACATCGTGTGCGCCCGCTGCGGCACCCCGGCTGACGGTCCCCAGCTGACCTGGACCTGTTCCGTCGAGAACGGCACCCGCAACTACTTCTGCGACAACTGCGCCCGCACCAACCTCAGAGCGATCGAAGGCCGCCTGGACTCGGCGTGGTGGTAGGCCCGCTCACGCCTCCGCCGCCGCATCCTCCTCGTCCAGCAGCTCCTCGTCGGGCACGAACCCCGGCAACCACTCCTCCAGTTCGTCGCGCAGGCGGACCGTCGCGCCGAGTTGGCACAGGACGCCAATGGTGCTCAGCGTCACGCGGTGTATCAGGAGGTAGGCCGGGGGCAGGTTGAGCCGTTTGCCCAGTTGGTGGGCGGGGGAGCGGGGGTCGGCCACCCGGGCGGCCTGGCTGCGCATCCAGCCGCGGGTGAAGGTGAACTCGTCGGCCTGGGCCGGTTCGATGATCGGCAGGAGGTAGTCCAGGACCGCGTCCGGTTCGAGGTCTATGGACTCCTTGACGAAGCCCTCCTCGCAGAGCAGTTCGTAGACCGCCTCAGCCTCGCCGTCGAGGGTCATGCGGAGGGAGTCGCCGATCGGCAGGGGCAGACCGCCGGGCAGGCGGTCGACCGTGCCGAAGTCCAGGACGCCCAGACGCCAGCCGTTCTTCTCGTCCGGCAGGAGACGGAAGTTGCCCGGGTGCGGATCGGCGTGCAGCAGGCCGGTGCGGGCGGGGCCCGAGAAGAGAAAGCGGGCCAGCAGCTGGCCGGCGCGGTCCCGCTGCTCCTGGGTTCCGTCGGCGATCACTTCCGACAGCGGTATCCCGTCGATCCATTCGGTCACCAGGACCTGGTCGCACTGGTGGACCACCGCCGGTACAAGGACATCCGGGTCGCCCGCGAACTCCTCCGCGTGCGCCTTCTGGGCCTGCGCCTCGAGTCCGTAGTCGAGCTCCTCGGACACTCGGTCGCGCAGTTCCGCGATGAGCGGCTTGATGTCCATACCGGGGATCAGGGGGCCGAGAAGTCTGGCGAATCGGCTGAGCTGGGTCAGATCGGACAGCAGGGCCTCGCCCGCCCCGGGGTACTGCACCTTGACGGCGACCTCGCGCCCGTCATGCCACACCGCCCGGTGGACCTGGCCGATCGAGGCCGCCGCGGACGGCTTGTCCTCGAACTCCACGAACAGCTCGGACCAGTTCTCGCCGAGCCGCTCCTCCAGCACCGAGTGGACGGTGCGCGTCGGCATGGGAGGCGCCGCTTCCTGGAGCTTCGTCAGCGCCGCGCGATACGGCCCCGCGACCTCCTCGGGCAGCGCCGACTCGAAGACGGACATCGCCTGCCCGAACTTCATGGCGCCGCCCTTGAGCTCGCCCAGCACCTTGAACAGCTGCTCCGCCGTGCGCTGCTGGAGCTCACGGCCCACGATCTCCGCCGACTTCCCGCCGATCCGTTTGCCGAGCCCCCAGGTTGCCCGTCCGGCGAAGCCGAGCGGTAGCGCGGCGAGTTTGGCCGTACGGGTGACCGCCTTCCGGGGAAGATCAGACATGCGCCCTCCAAGTCCCAGACAGCCGTGCCGCGTACGGCTGTTGCCCCGCCATTGTCGCGTGCGGCCCGCCGTCCTCCGAGGCCCGCTCCCCCTTACCTTTCTCCGCCGTGCCGCACGGGCATGCCGGATGCGGCCAGACGGGTCTGGCGTGCCAGTCGAAGCCCGGGACCGATGCCTCCCAGCGTGCCCCCGCGCTGGAGGGCAATTCGCCGTCCAGGAAGGCAAGTGCGTGACCCGCGGCCACTCCGGCTACGCCGGCCGCCAGAGTGAGGTCGCACGCGGGTACCCGGCGCTGCTGTCCTGAGCGCCACTGTGCGACCAGACGAGGCCATGTCGGATCCCGGTCGGCGCGTCCCTCGTCCAGGCATCCCGCGCAGCCGGTGTCGCCGGGCAGGACCAAGGGGCCGACCACGCCGGTGCCTTCGACGACACCCGCGTACAGATGTGGCGTCCCCGAGGCGATCAGGGCTTCGGCGGCGGCTGGATCGGGCGCGTGGACGGCG
Source organism: Streptomyces sp. NBC_00775 (assembly GCF_036347135.1). NCBI lineage: Bacteria > Bacillati > Actinomycetota > Actinomycetes > Kitasatosporales > Streptomycetaceae > Streptomyces > Streptomyces sp. NBC_00775. The sequence goes on along the minus strand of NZ_CP108938.1, from coordinate 3,636,098 downwards.
AGACCGTCCCGGGGAGTGAGGATCACCAGCGACAGTCCCCGCACCGCCCCCTTCTCCGCCCCCTTCTCTTCCTCGTTCTCCTTCTTCTCCTTCGAGGATGTCCGGGGCGGACGGCCGGGTGCGGCTCGGCGCACCGCCCGGCGGGCGGCCTCCTCCCGGCGCTCACCGATGGAGTCTGCGGGCAGCCCGCCCGGTGCCACGTCCCACGGCTCGACGCGGCCGATGTCGCGCACATCGATCTCGCCCACGCCCGCGCCCGCGAGCAGTGAGGCCAGGATCACTCCCACCCGACCCGCGCCCCTCACCTGTACGCGCAGTGAGCGGCGGGCGGCCAGGCGTTTGATGGCGTCGCCCGGTTCGGGTGCGACGAGGGAGAGGGAGGCGAGGTCGGGGAGCAGCCGGTCCAGGACCTCCTTCTTCCTGCGCAAGGCGTCCGCGGCCGGGCCACCTCCGGTCGAGTCGTCCAGCAGGCCGGACCGGGCCAGCCGTTCCACCAGCCCGTCGACATGGCCGTCGGGCAGGCCCATCTTGCGTCCCTCTTCGCGTAGGTGCGGCAGCCCGCGTGTGCCGTCGAGCAGGTCGAGGAAACTGCCCGTCGCCGTGTCCATCGGGCCCAGCACCATGGCGTGCGCGGGTGCCATCCCGAACTGCACGGTGTTGAGATCCCGCCAGCCGCGCCGCAGCGCGGGCTTCACCATCGGATGCATGACCTACCCCCGTAGCCCGTAGAACGTCCCCGTGTGTCGGCGGGGGTGCGTCCTGCTCCGCCGACCGAATGCCAGCATGCCCGTCCGGGCCGATCGGTGCCGAAAGTTGTCCACAGGTGGCACCGTTCGTCGTACAAATCAAGCGCACGGAGTGCGGATCGGCATCGAACCGTCCCGGGGGCGGGACTTCCCCCATGTGCAGCGGGTAACGTCGGGGCGTGCCCGCCGACCCACTGCACCGCGCCGGAAAACCACAGCGCAGTACGACGAGCCCGCCGCCAAGCGGCTCGGGGGCGAGCGCGATCGAGGTCCGCAGGAGCGCGCGACGGCGCAGAACGGTCTCCGCGTACCGCGAGGGCGATCGCACCGTTGTGCTCATCCCCGCCCGGATGTCCGAGGCGGAGGAGCAGCGCTGGGTGACCGTCATGCTCGACAAACTGGCCGCCCAGGAGAACAAAAGGGTGCTCGGCGACGCCGAGCTGGCCGAACGGGCGGAGCGTTTGTCGAGCCAGTACTTCGACGGCCGGGCCCGGCCCACTTCGGTGCGCTGGGTCACCAACCAGAACACGCGCTGGGGCTCGTGCACCCCGTCCGAGGGCAGTATCCGTCTGTCGCACCGGTTGCAGGGCATGCCCGAGTACGTCGTCGACTACGTCCTCGTCCACGAACTGGCCCACCTGTTGGTGCCCGGACACGGGCCGCGCTTCTGGCGGCTGCTCGAGGCGTATCCGCGTACCGAGCGTGCTCGCGGCTACCTCGAAGGGGTGGTCGCCGCCGACCGGCTGCCCCATCTGCCCGCCGCCCGCGACGAGTAGCGGGGGTCCGCCCTCGACGAGAGGGCGATTGTGTACCGGGTCTGTACCGGCTTCGTCCACTCCCAGGGTTTGCCGTTAGCCTGACGCGACGCACTCGCATCGGGATGGGGGACGGTCGTTACGCATGGCCAGGGAATTCCAACGCGGCCACAAGGCCAAGATCAGTGACCTCACCGCGGGCACCGATCTGTACGTAGGTGTGCAGATCACTGGCCCCGGACTGACCTTCGACATCAGTTGCTTCGGTCTTGACGCCGACGAACGGCTGTCGGACGACCAGTACTTCGTCTTCTTCAACCAGCCGAAGACCCCGGAGGAGTCGATCCAGCTCCTCGGTGCCCAGTCGGGCGACACGGAGTCCTTCCGCGTCACGCTCGACCGGATCCCGGCGCAGATCCACAAACTGTCGTTCACGGCGACCATCGACGGCGCCGGACAGATGGCGCAGATCGCTCCTGGATACCTCCGTATCGTCGCGGGCGGCGAGGAGGTGGCCCGGTACTCGTTCAGCGGCGCGGAGTTCTCCACGGAACGTGCCGTGATGCTGGGCGACTTCTACCTGAAGGACGTCTGGCGGTTCGCCGCCGTGGGACAGGGCTTCGACGGCGGCCTCGAAGCGCTGCTCAAGAACTTCGGCGGCGAGGTCGCCGAGGAGCAGCCCGCCGCGCAGCAGCCGCAGGCCGGGGCCGCGCCGTCCTTCGCCCCGCCGGCCCAGGCCACCGCGCCGCCCGCGTTCGGCGGCCCGGCCGCTCCGGCCCCGGCACCCGTGCCCGCCCCGGCTCCGGCCCCCGCGCCGCAGCCCGCCGCGCAGGGCTTCGCGCCGCCCCCGGGAGTCACGCCCCCCGTCGCGCCGGCGCCCGCGCCCTCGGTGCACGCCGCGCCGACCATCATCGCGCCCCTGCACACCCCGCCGGGCGGCACCGTGCATCCGCCGGGCCCCGCGCCGTACGCGCAGCCGCCCGGGCAGCCCGGTCCGCCGCCGGGCTACGGCCAGCAGCCTCCCGGCCAGACGGCGCCGATGCCGCCCGGTTACGGCCAGCAGGCGCCGACCGCGCCTCCCGGTTACGGTCAGCAGGCGCCTCCCGCGCCTCCTGGTTATGGCCAGCAGGCCCCGGCCGCGCCCCCCGGTTACGGCCAGCAGCCGCAGTACGGGCAGGTCCCGGGTCAGGCGCCCGGACAGTTCCCGGGCCAGCCCGGTGCGCCCTCCCCGTACGGTGCTCCCCAGGGCGCTCCGCAGGGCGGTGCCGGTGTGGCCGCCGCGCTGGGGGCCTTCAAGGAGACGCCCACCGGCCAGCGGTGGACCCAGCAGAACAAGAAGCTCATCCGGGTCGACCTCGGCATCGGTGGTCAGCCCGTGCTGGCCCGCCAGGGCAGCATGGTGCTCTACCAGGGCAAGGTCGACTTCAGCTACAAGGGCGCCGGATTCGCCGGCCGGATCGTGGGCAACTCGACCGGCCAGGAGATGCAGCTGATGCGCTGCACCGGCCAGGGCCAGGTGTTCCTCGCCGAGAACTCCACCCATGTGCACCCCATCGAGCTCCAGGGCGACGCGATCTGTGTCTCCGCGGAGAACGTGCTCGCCTTCGACGAGTCGCTCCAGTACGAGGTGCGCCGTATCGAGGGACACGGCATTCCCGGAGGCGCCCTGTTCACGATGCAGTTCCAGGGGACCGGCACCATCGTCGTGAAGACCCACGGTGCCCCCGTCGTGCTGCCCGTGACGCCCACGACCTTCGCCGACTGCAACGCGGTCGTCGCCTGGTCCGCGGCCGCACAGGTGATCGTCTCCAGCCAGGTGCGGATGCGCCGGAACGCCTATCCCGGCGACACCGGCGAGAGCGTGAACCTCCAGTTCCGCGCCGCGCCCGGCAGTTTTGTCGTCGTCCAGCCGTACGAGGTCTGAGGGAGCCCGTCATGAACCAGCCACTTGCGGGCTTCGCCCCGGCACCCGTCACCACCCGCATGGAGAACCACGGCAATCACATGCTGAAGGTCGCCATGCAGACCGGAAACGACCTCCTCGCGCGCGTGGGGTCGATGGTCGCCTACGAAGGGTTCGTCCAGTACGAGCCCAACCCGCCAGCCGTACGCCAGATCGCGCGCGACTGGGTCACCGGCGAGGGCGCGCCCCTGATGAAGTGCTCCGGTGACGGCCTGCTCTACCTCGCCGACTACGGGGCGAACGTCGTCGTCATCAACCTCAATGGGGACGCGATTTCCGTCAACGCGACGAACCTGCTCGCCTTCGACGCGCACCTCACGTGGGGCGTCGAGCGGGTGAAGGGGCTCGCCAAGTTCGCCGGACAGGGGCTCTGGAACACCAAGATCTCCGGCCAGGGCTGGGTCGCGCTGACCTCCCGGGGCAAGCCGATCGTCGTCGACTGCGGCGGTGGTGAGGACGAGACGTACGTCGACCCGGACGCGCTCGTCGCCTGGTCCCCGAACCTCAAGGTGAAGGGCAAGCGCAGCTTCAAGGCGCAGTCGCTGATCGGACGCGGCAGCGGTGAGGCGTACCAGATGGCGTTCTCCGGGCAGGGCATCGTCGTGGTCCAGCCCAGCGAGGACAGCACCGACCGCCTCCGGATCCGGGGCTGAGGGGGAGCAGGACACCATGCAGAGCCCGCTTTTCGGCTACAACGAGCAGCAGACCCAGGAGCGCTACAGCCTGCAGAACTCGCAGATGCTGCGCGTCGTCCTGGAGGGCCACGACGACATCCTCGCCCGCAAGGGCACGATGGTCGCGTACCAGGGTCTCGTCGAGTTCGACGCCGAGTACCAGAACAACAGCCAGCACCGCGCGCGTGCGTACACCGGTGAGGGCCTCGACCTGATGCGCTGTCACGGGCAGGGGACGGTCTACCTCGCCAACCTCGGCCAGCACGTGCACGTCGTGGAGGTGGACCAGGACGGTCTCACCGTGGACAGCAGCTACGTCCTGGCGATGGACTCCGGGCTGCACTACGAGGCCATCGCCGTCGACAGTCAGTACGGCATCTCCGGCTCGGGCAAGTACCAGCTCAACATCACCGGTCGTGGCAAGGTCGCGCTGATGACCTCCGGGATGCCGCTGCTGATGCAGGTTACGCCGGACCGGTACGTCAACTGCGACGCCGACGCGATCGTCGCGTGGTCCACCAGCCTGCGGGTGCAGATGCAGGCCCAGACGCACTCCTCCGGGGTGTGGCGGCGCCGCGGCAACACCGGGGAGGGCTGGGAGCTGAGCTTCATGGGCAACGGGTTCGCGCTCATCCAGCCCAGTGAGCTGCTGCCGCCGCAGAACGCTGTGATCGGCCAGGGGCTGCGTGCGCAGTACGGCATGGGCCAGCACGGTGCGCACGCGCAGAACCAGGGCAACGTCTGGAGCTGACCGCTCCGCGGGAAGCGCCGCCGTACAAGACCGCCGCCGTACAAGGCTGCGAGTCGGCTGTGGCTGGTCGCGCAGTTCCCCGCGCCCTTTCGGGGCGGGGCAGCACAAGTAAGGGGTGACCGCAATTGCGGTCACCCCTTACACACGTTCAGAGCCTGGCGCGGGTGGCCTCCAACAGCCGTACGACCGAGGCGTCCGCCACCTCCGCGACCTCGCCGTAGCCGAACCAGCGCAGGTCGAGGGACTCGTCGCTGATGGCCTCCACGGCGTCGGCCGGGGCCAGCGCGGCGTACTGGACGTCCAGATGCCAGTTGCACGGCGCCGGAATGGCGTGCCGGTCCAGACGTACAGGACCGCCCGGCAGCAGCGTCAGGCCCGGGATCCCGGACTCCTCGGTCGCCTCGCGCAGGGCCGCCGCGGCCAGCGTCGCGTCGTCCGGCTCGCAGTGGCCGCCCATCTGCAGCCACATCCTGAGCTTGCGGTGCAGCGTCAGCAGGACGCGGCCGCGCTCCGGGTCGATCACCAGCGCGCTCGCCGTGACATGCCCGGACGTGCAGGACTTCCAGGTGCCGTCGGGGTGCTCCGAGAGGTGCTCCAGGTAGACCTGGCGCAGCTCTTCCTGGTCCTCGTAGCTCTTCAGTACGAGGACCGCGTCGTCGTGGAGGCTCACTCGGTGTCGTCGCCCTTGTCGTCGCCCTTGTCGTCGTCCTTGGGGGAGTCGTCCTTCGTGAGGTTCGTCTTCTCGGCGGAACCGGAGCCGCTCGCCGCCTCGCCGAGCATCTTGTCGATCTCGGAGAAGTCCAGCTGCTCGCGGTGCACGAAGCCGTCCGGGTCGTCCAGGTCGGACGCGGTCGGCAGCATGTCCGGGTGAGCCCACAGGCCGTCACGGCCGTCGACACCGCGCGCGTCGGTGAGCGAGGCCCACAGGCGCGAGGCGTCCCGCAGCCGGCGCGGGCGCAGCTCCAGGCCGATCAGCGTGGCGAAGGTCTGCTCGGCGGGACCGCCCGTGGCGCGGCGGCGGCGCAGCGTCTCGCGCAGCGCGTCCGCGGACGACAGGCGCGGCTTGGCGGCCGCGTGAACCACCGCGTCCACCCAGCCCTCGACGAGCGCGAGAGCCGTCTCCAGGCGGGCCAGGGCGGCCTTCTGCTCCGGCGTGTCCTCCGGCTGGAACATGCCCTGCTGGAGTGCCTGCTGCAGCTCCTCCGGGTTCTGCGGGTCGAACTGGCCGACCACGTCCTCCAGCTTCGCGGTGTCGACCTTGATCCCGCGCGCGTAGCCCTCGACCGCGCCGAACAGATGCGAGCGCAGCCACGGCACGTGGGCGAAGAGGCGCTGGTGGGCGGCCTCGCGCAGGGCGAGGTAGAGCCGTACCTCCTCCTGGGGGACGCCCAGGTCCTTGCCGAACGACTCGATGTTCAGCGGCAGCAGCGCGGCCTTGCCGGCCGGGCCGAGCGGCAGGCCGATGTCGGTCGAGCCGACGACCTCGCCCGCGAGCACGCCCACGGCCTGCCCGATCTGCGTACCGAACATGGCGCCGCCCATGGAGCGCATCATGCCGATGAGCGGGCCCGCCATGGCCTGCATCTCCTCCGGCAGGACGTCGCCCATGGCCGCGCCGACGCGCTCGGCGACCGGGTCGACGAGCTCCTTCCACACGGGAAGGGTCGCCTCGACCCACTCCGCGCGGCTCCACGCCACGGCGGAGCCGGCGCCGGACGGCAGAGACGTCGCGTCGTCCAGCCACAGGTCGGCCAGACGCACGGCCTGCTCGACCGCGGTGCGCTCGGCGGGACCGACGCTCGCGTCCTTGGTGCCGTCAGGGGTGCCCTGGGAGACCGTCTGGCGGGCGATCTGCTTGGCCATGTCCCAGTTCACCGGACCGCCCTCGTACGAGAGCATCTGGCCCAGCTGCTGGAACGCGGCGCCCAGGTCATTGGGGTTCATGGAACCGAACATGGCTGCGAGCGGATTGTCGGCTCCGGGACCACCGGCTCCGGGCAGCCCGAAACCGAACGGTCCCTGACCACCACCGCTCTGCTGGTCCTTCTCCTTGCCCTCGTCGCCGTTCTCCGGCTCCTCCGGCGGAAGGCCGAATCCGAATGGGGTGTCACTCACGGGATTCCTCGGCTGGTAAGGCCGCCGGTTCGTTCCGACGGCGACTGCCCGACAACACCACCCAGCGTAGACACCACAGCCCGATTGGGCCTCGGTGCTTCGCCGACTCTTGGCCTGCGGCAGGATGGATGCCACCTGGTACGTACGCGTCACGCGCGTCCGTTACTGAAGACAACCGCTGGAGACGCCCGGTGAGTTCCCCAGATCCGCAGGTTCGCGCAGCGCGAAACCACTCAACCAGCTCGCTCCCGCGCGGGCCCGTCGTCGCGGTCACCGGCGCCGCGTCGGGCGTGGGCGCGCTGCTCACCGAGCGGCTGGCCGCCAGCGAGGAGATCAAGCAGGTCATCGCCATCGACGAGCGGCGTGGCGAGTGCGCGGACGCGACGTGGCACATCCTGGATGTGCGGGACCCCGCGATCGCCGAGAAGCTGCGCGGGGCCGATGTCGTGGTGCATCTGGCGCTCGACCTCGACCTGGAGACGGACGCGGCGGCGCGGACGGCGTACAACGTCCGGGGGACCCAGACCGTGCTCACCGCCGCCGCCGCGGCCGGGGTCCACCGGGTGGTGCTGTGCACCTCGGCCATGGTCTACGGGGCGCTGCCCGACAACGAACTGCCCCTCTCCGAAGACGCCGAATTGCGGGCGACGGCCGAGGCCACGGGGGTCGGGGACCTGCTGGAGATCGAGCGGCTGGCGCGGCGGGCGCCGCGGGCCCATCCGGGACTTAATGTCACCGTTGTGCGGCCCGGTGTGCTCGTCGGGGGTACCGATACCGCTCTGACCAGGTATTTCGAGTCGCCTCGGCTGTTGGTGGTGGCGGGGTCCCGGCCCGCCTGGCAGTTCTGCCACGTCGAGGATCTGTGCAGTGCTCTGGAGTACGCCGTCGTCGAGAAGGTGGAGGGGGAGCTGGCCGTCGGGTGCGACGGGTGGCTGGAGCAGGAGGAGGTCGAGGAGCTGAGCGGGATTCGGCGGATGGAGCTGCCGTCCGCGGTCGCTCTCGGGGCCGCGGCTCGGCTTCACCGGATTGGGCTCACTCCTTCGCCTGCCGGGGATCTGGCGTACACGATGTATCCCTGGGTGGTGAGTGGGAGCCGGCTGCATGACGCCGGGTGGCGGCCGCAGTGGACCAATGAGGAGGTTCTCGCGGAGCTGCTGGAGGAGGTTGCCGGGCGGCATACGGTGGCTGGGCGACGGCTCGGGCGGAAGGATGCGACCGCGGCGGGGGCTGCGGGGGCGACGGTGGCTCTGCTGGGTGCGGCTGCGGTGGTTCGGCGGGCTCGGAAGGCTCGGCGGCGGATCTGAGTACGGGTGGGGCCGGACAGGGGGTTTTCGCCCCCGCCGCCCCTACCCGTCCCATCCACCAGGGGCTCTGCCCCTTCGACCCCGTTCGGTTGTGTTTTGGCTGCGGGCCGGTGGGGGCTGGGCGCGCAGTTCCCCGCGCCCCTTCTGGGGGCTGCGCCCCCAGACCCCCGCGTTCCTTTCTGGGGGCGCCGCCCCCAGACCCCCGCTTCGGTCTGAACGGCCTCGTTGTAGGAGGCTCCAAAGGTCTGTGTGTCCGTGCCGGGGGAAAGGTCTATTTCCTGTTGTCAGTGGGGTGGGGCACGATGGGCTTATGGCACCCATGAATGACCATCCCGGTGAGCAGGCGGCGCAGGACGCGATCAAGTTGATCGGTATTCGTGAGACGCCGCTCTCGCTGGACGAGGTCTTCAAGGCTGTGGGGGACGACGCCGCCGGGGGGACCGCGCTGTTCGTGGGGAGTGTGCGGAATCACGACGGGGGTGCTGACGTCGATGAGCTCGGATATTCGTGTCACCCCAGTGCCGAGGCGGAGATGCGGCGGATCGCCGAGAAGGTGGTCGCCGAGTATCCGGTGCGCGCGTTGGCCGCTGTTCACCGTGTGGGTGAGCTGGCCGTCGGGGATCTCGCGGTCGTCGTCGCTGTTTCGTGCCCGCATCGGGGTGAGGCGTTCGAAGCCTGTCGCAAGCTCATCGATGACCTGAAGCACGAGGTGCCCATCTGGAAGCACCAGAAGTTCTCCGACGGTACGGAGGAGTGGGTCGGCGCCTGTTGAGCCTCACCCGCCCTCCGGTTGCGTAACCAGGGCCCTGCCGTGAGCGTTAACACTGCGGATGGTTAATCTGCTGATCAGTCAGTTGCGGTCGCTCATGGGGTTGGGAGGTCGACATGGCGGCGCTTGCCTGGTTGCTGATTCCGCTTGTGGCTGCGATCGGTGCCGGACTGTGGGGCAGTTGGGCCGGCCGGAATCGCAAGGCGGCGGGAGACGGCGTCGAGCTCGCGGGCTACACGCGCTTCCGTGAAGCCATGGAGAAGGCCGAGGCCATGGAGAAGGCCCAGGCGAGAGAGAAGTCCCACTCCGACGCCGTCTGAGGCTCCCGCGCCCCGGCCCCGTACGCGCGGCCCGGGCCGACCCCGTACGGACGGCCCCGAGGGTGCGCTGACAGCACCGTCCCGTACTGTCGTTCCATGCCACGCCGCACCGCGACGATGCTCGCCTCCACTCTGATCCTGATCGCGCTCCTGTGCGCGGGAGTGTTCATCAAAGTGCCCTACTCGGAGATGTCACCGGGCCCCACGGTGAACACGCTTGGCGATCACGACGGCGAGCCGGTGCTGCAGATCACCGGGCACAAGACGTATCCGACGACCGGGAACCTGAACATGACCACGGTCCGGGTCACCAGCGCCGACTACAACATGAATCTTGTCGAGGCGGTCTATGGGTGGCTCGCGCACGACAACAAGGTCGTGCCGCACGACACGCTCTACCCGGACGGCAAGACCGAGGAGCAGTCGACGCAGGAGAACGCCGAGGAGTTCAGCCAGTCCCAGGAGAGCGCCAAGGTGGCCGCTCTGAAGGAGCTGAACATCCCGGTGAAGTCCTGGGTGATCGTCTCCACCGTGCTCAAGGACTCCCCGTCCGAAGGCAGGCTGCACGCCGGAGACGTCATCAAGGCCGTCGACGGTACGACGGTGAAGGCGCCCGACGACGTCGCGAAGCTGGTCACCAAGCACAAACCGGGCGACAAGGTCGTCTTCACGATCGTGCCCGCCAAGGAGCAGGCCGCCGCCGAGAAGGAGAACAAGACGGCGACCGCGACCAAGGACGTGACCATCACGACGACCAAGTCCGACGACAGCGGTACTGATCGGGCGATCGTCGGGATCTCGGCCGGCACCGACCACACGTTCCCGTTCACCATCGACATCAAGCTCGCCGACGTCGGCGGACCGAGCGCGGGCCTGATGTTCGCGCTCGGCATCGTGGACAAGATCACCCCGGGGAACCTCACCGGCGGCAAGTTCGTGGCGGGCACCGGCACCATCGACGACGACGGCAAGGTCGGCCCGATCGGTGGCATCGAGATGAAGACGGTCGGCGCGCGCGAGAAGGGCGCCCAGTACTTCCTGACGCCCAAGGACAACTGCGCGGCCGCCGCGAAGGACACCCCCGACGGGCTCACGCTCGTCAAGGTCAACACCATCGACGACGCGATGAGCGCCCTCAAGGACATCAGCTCGGGCAAGACGGCCGACCTCCCGAAGTGCACTACCAAGGGCTGACCGCGCCGGCTCCGAGCTCGTACGTCGATGGGGGCGCACCCGACACCGGGTGCGCCCCCCATCGACGTAGCAGAAAGCCTTGTACGAGAGATCAGTCCGCGAACGTCGTCGACAGTGCCTCGGCCAGGCCCGGTACCAGGTTCGACCCTGTGAGCACCTCCGTCGGCGCGTCCTTCTCGCGCAGGCGGAGCGCCGAGTCGCGGGTGCCGTCGCGCAGGACGCCGACCGTCATGCGGACCTCCTGGCGGTCGGGGTGCTCGGCGACCCACTTCGTGAGCTTCTTGCCGCTCAGGCCCGCCGGGACGGACGCCTCCGCGGAGGGCGGCAGCATCAGCCGCTCCACCGTGAGCGCGCAGCCGACCACGGCGTCCGGCCAGGCGATGGTGCCGAGGAACTCGTCCAGCGGCTTGTCGGCAGGGATCTCGTCCTGCTCGATGGGGGTGAGACCGGTGGTCTCCGGCTCGTCCTGCAGGCCGAGCTGGGCCGCGAGGCCGGGTTCCTGGGCCCGCAGTCGCGCGGTGTCTACGAGGGCGAAGAGGCGAGCGGGCTGGTCCCAGCCGAGGCCGGAGGCGTACTCGTCGATCTCGAGTACGGCCCGGGTGAGCGGGCTCGCTGCCATGGGAGTGTTGGACATGGTCACAATCCTGCCTCGTTAGTACCCGGAACCGGGAACCGAGTAAAGCGTGAGTAAGTTGCATAGATGAGGCTCCACGATCACGGAGCCTTGCGGACGGTCCACCATCACGGGGGCCTGACGGATCAACAGCGACTTCGAGGTGCGCACCTTGGCTTTCCAGATGCCGGACCGCGGCGGAGGCCCGACGGGGCCACGGATCAGAGTGGGCCGACCGTCCCGGCGTGTCCGGACCCTGCTCATGACGCTGGGCGTACTGGCCGTGCTGGCCATGGCCTTCGTCATGTTCGCGGGGTTCTGGACGGACTGGCTCTGGTACAGGTCGGTTCACTATTCGTCCGTCTTCACCACCACTCTGTGGACCAAGATCGGACTCTTCTTCGTCTTCGGCCTGCTGATGGCGGCCTCGGTCGGCGTGAACATCTGGCTGGCTCACCGGCTGCGCCCGCCGCTGAGCGCCATGTCGATGGAGCAGCAGAGCCTCGACCGCTACCGGATGGGCATCGCGCCCTACAAGAAGTGGCTGCTGCTCGCCATCACCTCCCTGGTCGGGCTGATCGCCGGCGCATCAGCCTCGGGCCAGTGGCGTACGTGGCTGATGTGGGTGAACGGGGTTCCCTTCCACCAGAAGGACCCCCAGTTCCACCTCGACGTCTCCTTCTACGCCTTCGACCTGCCCTGGTACCGCTTCCTGCTCGGCTTCGGCTTCGCCGCCGCGGTGCTCTCGCTGATCGCCGCCGCGCTCACGCACTACCTGTACGGCGGGCTGCGGATCACCAGCCCGGGGGCGCGTGCCACGGCCGCGGCCACCGGTCATCTCTCCGTGCTCCTCGGCATCTTCGTCGCGCTGAAGGCGGTCGCCTACTGGCTCGACCGGTACGGACTCGCGGTGAAGTCCAGCGACTTCAAGGCGACCGGCAACTGGACGGGCCTCAGGTACGTCGACGCCCACGCGTATCTGCCCGCCAAGACGATCCTGTTCTGCATCGCCGTCATCTGCGCGCTCCTGTTCTTCGCCACCCTGTGGCGGCGCACCTGGCAGTTGCCCGTCATCGGCTTCGGCCTGATGGTGCTCTCGGCGATCCTCATCGGCGGTCTGTACCCGGCGATCGTGCAGAAGTTCCAGGTCCAGCCGAACGAGCAGGCCAAGGAAGCGCCGTACGTCGAGAAGAACCTGAAGGCGACCCGCGAGGCGTACGGGATCGACGGCACCCAGGTGTCGGAGTACGCGGGCACCAGCGACACCAAGGACAAGACCAAGCTGCGCGAGGACGCCGACACCACGGCGAGCATCCGTCTGCTGGACCCGAACATCGTCTCGCCGACGTTCCAGCAGCTGCAGCAGATGAAGAACTACTACGCGTTCCCGACCAATCTGGATGTCGACCGGTACAGCAAGGACGGCAAGGACCAGGACACGGTCATCGGTCTGCGCGAGCTGAACCTCAGCGGCATTCCGAAGAACAACTGGATCAACGACCACTTCCGCTACACCCACGGATACGGCGTCGTCGCCGCCAAGGGCACCACGGCGACCTCCGGCGGCCGGCCCGTCTTCACCGAGTCCGACCTGCCGTCCAACGGTGACCTGGGGACGTACGAGCAGCGGGTCTACTACGGCGAGAAGACCACCCAGTACTCGATCGTCGGCGGTCCCCAGAAGGAGATCGACTACTCCGACGACAACGGTGAGAAGACCACCAGCTACAAGGGCAAGAGCGGGATAAGCCTCTCCAGCCCGATCAACCGGGCCGCGTACGCCGTGGCGTTCGGTGAGCCGCAGATCCTCTACTCGGGCGCGATCGGCGAGGGTTCCCGGATCCTCTACAACCGCACCCCCAAGGACCGCGTCGAGGCGGTGGCCCCCTGGCTGACCATCGACGGCGACGCCTACCCGGCCGTGGTGGACGGGAAGATCCAGTGGATCGTCGACGCCTACACCACGACCAACGGCTACCCGTACGCCTCCCGCACCACCCTGGGCGACACGACCGCCGACTCGCTCACCGCGACGAACAACCAGCGCGCGGTGGTGGCCCAGCAGAACCAGGTCAACTACATCCGCAACTCGGTGAAGGCGACCGTCGACGCGTACACCGGCGAGGTCAAGCTCTACCAGTGGGACACCAAGGACCCGGTCCTCAAGACCTGGATGAAGGCGTTCCCGAACACGGTGCAGCCGAAGACGGCGATCTCGCAGTCGCTCATGGACCATCTGCGGTACCCGCAGGACCTGTTCAAGGTCCAGCGCGAGCTGCTCACCCGCTACCACGTGAAGGACGCGCAGACGTTCCTCAGCGGCAGCGAGGTCTGGCAGGTCCCGGACGACCCGACCAACAAGTCGGGCAACGCGGTGCCGCCGTACTACCTGAGCATGAAGATGCCCGACCAGAAGGCCCAGACGTTCTCGCTGACGACGACGTTCACGCCGAACGGCCGCGACAACCTGAGCGCCTTCATGTCGGTCAACGCCGAGGCGGGCACCAGTGATTACGGCAAGATCAGAATCCTGAAACTGCCGACAAGCGAACCCGTCGACGGGCCCAAACAGGTCCAGAGCCAGTTCAACTCCGAACAGGACATCGCCGAGTCGATCAGACTCCTCAAGGGCGGCGACTCGGACATCGAGTACGGCAATCTGATGACGATCCCGCTCGACGGAGGACTGCTCTACGTGGAGCCCGTCTACGTACGCGGCAATCAGCTCAAGTACCCACTGCTGCGCAAGGTGCTGGTGACCTACGGAGGCAAGACCGCCTTCGAGAACACGCTCGACGCGGCGCTCAACAAGGTCCTGGGAGAGGACGGTTCGACCGCCCAGCCACCGGGCGACGGAACCACGACTCCGCCCACGTCGAGCAATCCGACGGTCCAACAGGCGCTGAACGACGCCCAGAAGGCCTTCACCGAGGGCCAGGAAGCCCTGAAGAAGGGCGACTGGCAGGCGTACGGCGTGGCACAGAAGGATCTTGAGGACGCGCTGAAGCGGGCCGAGGAGGCGCAGTCCAAGGCCGACAAGACCAGCGGCAGCAGTGGCAGCGGCGGCAGCAAGAGCGGCGACAAGAGCAGTCCCAGCAGTAGTCCCAGCAGTACTCCCAGTAGCAGCCCGAGCAGCGACAAGAGCTCGGGCAGCGGCTGAGTCAGGGGCACCCCCGCGCCGTGGTACGGTTGCAACACAACGGCGCGGGGTGGAGCAGCTCGGTAGCTCGCTGGGCTCATAACCCAGAGGTCGCAGGTTCAAATCCTGTCCCCGCTACTAAAGTCGAAGGCCCGGATCCTGATCATGGATCCGGGCCTTCGGCGTGTGTGTCCGCGGTCGGCATGTGCGTCCGTGGTCTTCAGGGTGTGTGTCCGGGGACTTCGGGGTGTGCGAACGCCGCGCCGAGGCGCCCGTGGTGACCTGGCGACTCTTGTGAAGTGCTGCGCCATGCGGGGGGAGTTGGGAAATCTGTGTTTGACTTGTCTCTCTGTGGGCATGTCGACAAAACGCTGAAGTGACCTCACTGGCTGCGGTATACCAGGTGTACCCAGGTTGCAGGTGGTGCGACGATGGACGTTATGGGGGACAAGGCAACTCTGTTGGATACAGGGCGGTTTGCGCAGTCTGCCGACTTTGGGCGGCCTGCGGATTTCACGCAGCCTTCCGACCGGGACGAAACCGGCGAGGCTGCCGAGGAAGCACGCCAGCGGCTCGCCGCCGAAGCCGGCGACGTCGAGGCGATGAGCGTCCTCGGAGCCATGCTGCTGCGCCGCGGTGATCTCGACGGAGCCGAGCCTCAGCTGCGCGCCGCGACCGCCGAAGGCGATCGCGCCGCCGCCAACAACCTGGGTGTCCTCCTGCACCAGCGCGGGTACGCCGACGACGCCGCCGGATGGTGGCGGATCGCCGCCGTCGCGGGCTCCGCGGCCGCCGCGCACGCGCTCGGGCGCCACCACCGCGAGCGCGGCGACGAGCCCGCCGCCGAGTACTGGCTGCGCCAGTCCGCCGAGCAGGGGCACGCCCTCGGCGCGTACGCGCTCGCCGATCTGCTGGAGCACCGCAGTGACGTGGGCGCCGAGCAGTGGATGCGGGCCGCCGCCGAGCGCGGGCACCGTGAGGCCGCCTACCGGCTGGCGCGTGCGCTTGATCGCAAGGCCGTGGACGCGGGCGAGATCGGCGGCGACAACGGTGTCATCGGAGTGATCGGTGCCGCCGGCGAAGAGGCCGAGCAGTGGTACCGGCAGGCCGCCGCGCGCGGGCACCGGCGGGCCGCGCTGCATCTCGGGGCGATTCTGGAGAAGCGCGGTGACCTGAGGGAGGCCGGGCGCTGGTATCTCACGTCCGCCAAGGACGGGGAGGCGCGTGCCGCTTGTGCGCTCGGATTCCTGCTGCGGGACGCGGGGGACACCGAGAGCGCGGCCGTGTGGTGGCTGCGGGCCGCGCAGGACGGTGACGGGAACGCCGCCAACGCGCTGGGAGCGCTGCACGCCGAGCGCGGTGAGACGCAGACCGCGGAGCGGTGGTACCGGGCCGCGATGGACGCGGGCGATGTGAACGGGGCGTACAACCTCGGGCTGCTCTGCGCCGAGCAGGGGCGGACCGCGCAGGCCGAGCAGTGGTACCGGCGGGCCGCGTACGCGGGGCACCGGGAGGCGGCGAACGCGCTGGCCATTCTGCTGCTTCAGGTCGGGGACTCGGCCGGGGCCCAGCCGTGGTTCTCCAAGGCCGCGGAGGCGGGGAGCGTCGACGCCGCTTTCAATCTCGGGATTCTGCATGCCGGGCGGGGGACCGAGGAGGACGACGCGGCCGCGCTGCGGTGGTACGAGCGGGCTGCCGCCGACGGGCACACCGAGGCGGCGCTTCAGGTCGCCATCGCGCGGCTGCGGGAGGGGGACGAGCGGGGGGCTGAGCGGCATCTGCGGTGTGCGGCGGGGGGTGGCAGTGCCGAGGCCGCGTACCGGCTTGCGGCGGTGCTTGATGCCCGGCGGCCGCCGGCGCCCGCGCATGAGCTGGGGGAGCCGGCGCAGGAGAAGAGCGAGTGTGAGGAGTGGTACGAGCGGGCGGCGTCCCAGGGGCATCGGCGGGCGCAGGTGCGGGTCGGGATGCTGGCCGCTGCGCGGGGCGATGTGGTGGAGGCGGCTCGGTGGTACCGGGAGGCCGCGGAGGCCGGGTCTCGGAACGGGGCGTTCAATCTCGGGCTGCTGCTGGCTCGGGAGGGGAGTGAGCCTGAGGCGGCGCTGTGGTGGGCTCGGGCCGCTGATGCGGGGCATGGGCGGGCGGCGCTTCGGCTGGCGCTTGTGTATGCGCGGCGGGGGGAGTTGGCGGAGGGGAAGCGGTGGGCTGACCGGGCCGTTTCTCTTGGGCCTGCGGAGGTTTCTGAGCGGGCGGCTCGGTTGCGGGACGCTCTGCGGGAGGAACTGTCTGCGTGACGGTGGCTCTGGGGTGGGGTTTTCGCCCCCGCCGCCCCTACCCGTCCCATCCCCAGGGGCTCTGCCCCTTCGACCCCGTTCGGTTGTGTGTCGGGTGCGGGTGGGTGGGGGCTGGGCGCGCAGTTCCCCGCGCCCCTTTTGGGGGCTGCGCCCCCAGACCCCCGCGCCCCTTCTGGGGCTGCGCCCCCAGACCCCCGCTGCTGGGCCCGAACGGCCGGCGTTAAGCGATTTGCGCTGGTCCACACGGTTGACGTAGTGTTCAGTTTGTCGACGCGGGGTGGAGCAGCTCGGTAGCTCGCTGGGCTCATAACCCAGAGGTCGCAGGTTCAAATCCTGTCCCCGCTACTGAAACCGAAGGCCTGGATCCAGATCATGGATCCGGGCCTTCGGTGTTTGTTGGCGTTCGGTGGTTTTGGTGGTTTCGGTGGTAGCGAAAAGCCCCGGCACCCTCAGGTGCCGGGGCTTTTCGCGGAGTTTTTATGCCGCCGCGCAGTTTGGGCAGACGCCGCGGTACGTCACCTCGACGTCCGAGACCGTGAAGCCGAAGCGCTCCGAGTCCGGGAGGTCGGCGAGCGGGTTGCCGCTCGGGTGGACGTCGCGGATCGCGCCGCACTGGGCGCAGACCAGGTGGTGGTGCGGACGGTGCGCGTTCGGGTCGTACCGCTTGGCGCGCTTGTCCGTGGCGACTTCCAGCACCTCGCCGAGCGAGACCAGCTCACCCAGCGTGTTGTAGACAGTCGCCCGGGAGATCTCGGGCAGCTTGGCGACGGCCCGGGCATGCACCTCGTCGGCCGTCAGATGGACGTGATCGCCGTCGAGGACCTCGGCCACGACACGCCGCTGCGCGGTCATTCGCCATCCGCGTCCGCGCAGTCGTTCCAACAGGTCACTCATACAGACCAGCCTAACAGCAAGGTGACCAGATTCCGAACAGGTGTGAATTTGGAAGCCTGCTTGACTTGGACTTTGTCCAATATGGGATCGAGTTCGGTATTGGCCAAAGGGCAGGACTGGGCAGGAATGACGCAGGAGGCGCACATGACGCAGGGACCGCTTACGACGGAGGCCGGCGCGCCGGTGGCCGACAACCAGAACAGCGAGACCGCGGGCGTCGGCGGGCCCGTCCTCGTTCAGGACCAGCTGCTGCTGGAGAAGCTCGCGCACTTCAACCGTGAGCGCATTCCGGTGGGGGTCCCCCCACGCCTTTAAGGCAGTGGGGGAGGGTCGTGCACGCACGGGGCGCCGGTGCGTACGGCACCTTCACGCTGACCCGTGACGTCTCGCAGTGGACCCGTGCCGCGTTCCTCTCCGAGGTCGGCAAGCAGACCGAGACCTTCCTGCGCTTCTCGACCGTCGCCGGCAACCTCGGCTCCGCCGACGCCGTGCGCGACCCCCGCGGGTGGGCGCTGAAGTTCTACACCGAGGAGGGCAACTACGACCTTGTCGGCAACAACACCCCGGTGTTCTTCATCAAGGACGCCATCAAGTTCCCCGACTTCATCCACACGCAGAAGCGCGACCCGTACACCGGGTCGCAGGAAGCCGACAACGTGTGGGATTTCTGGGGGCTGTCCCCCGAGTCCACGCATCAGGTGACCTGCCTCTTCGGTGACCGCGGGATTCCCGCCTCGTATCGGCACCTCAACGGGTACGGCTCGCACACGTACGAGTGGAACAACGAGGCCGGCGAGGTCTTCTGGGTCAAGTACCACTTCAAGACCGACCAGGGCATCAAGAACCTCACCCAGGACGAGGCCAACAAGCTCGCCGGTGAGGACCCCGACTCCCACCAGCGCGACCTGCGCGAGGCCATCGAACGCGGTGACCTCCCGTCCTGGACCGTACAGGTGCAGATCATGCCGGCGGCCGAGGCGGCCACGTACCGCTTCAACCCGTTCGACCTCACCAAGGTGTGGCCGCACGAGGACTACCCGCCGGTCGAGATCGGGAAGCTTGAGCTCAACCGCAACCCGGAGAACGTCTTCGCCGAGGTCGAGCAGAGCGTCTTCTCGCCCGCTCACTTCGTGCCGGGTATCGGGCCCTCGCCCGACAAGATGCTCCAGGGGCGGCTCTTCGCCTATGGCGACGCCCACCGCTACCGCGTCGGCATCAACGCCGACCACCTGCCGGTGAACCGGCCGCACGCCACCGAGGCGCGCACCAACTCGCGTGACGGCTTCCTGTACGACGGGCGCCACAAGGGTGCGAAGAACTACGAGCCCAACAGCTTCGGCGGTCCCTTCGAGACGGGCAGGCCGCTGTGGCAGCCGGTCGCGGTCACCGGATACACCGGTGACATCGCCGCCCCCGTCCACTCCGAGGACGACGACTTCGTACAGGCGGGCAACCTCTACCGGCTGATGTCCGAGGACGAGAAGGGGCGTCTGATCGAGAACGTGGCGGGCTTCATCGCCAAGGTCTCCCGTGACGACATCGCCGAGCGGGCGATCGACAACTTCCGCCGGGCGGACGGCGACTTCGGCAAGCGGCTGGAAGCCGCCGTCCAGGCTTTGCGCGGCTGAGAACCAGTACTGGAACGCTTGTCGTGGATGGCGGGCCGGGTCCCCGTTCGGGGTCCGGCCCGCTGGCGTGCAGGTGTGTGGAGGGCTTACGCCGGTACGTGCTGCCGTACCGGGGCCCAGCAGCGGATGATGTCGCGGACCGAGACGATGCCGACCGGGCCGTTGCCATCGAGCACGATCAGGTGGCGGAAGCCGCCGTGCGACATCGCCGTCGCGGCCTCCTCCAGGGTCCAGGCGGGTGCGGCGAAGACGACGTCGGTGGTGGTGTGGGTGCCTGCGGTCTCGGTGTCCGGGTTCTGGCCCAGGGCGAGTGAGTTGAGGATGTCGCGCTCGGTGATGATGCCGAGGCCGCTGGAGTCCTCGTCGTGGACGACGGCCGCGCCTACGCGGCGTGCGGACATCAGGCGGGCCGCCTGGCGGAGAGTGTGTGCCGGGCCGATGGTGAGGACCACCGTGCTCATGGCGTCGCGGACGAGCATGGACGGAGCCACCTCCTACGAATCCGATGGGCTTGTCCCACGGGGTGGGCTTGCGCATGGATTCACAAGTTCACAAGTGGGGGGACTCTCAGAGTCGCAGTTAAAGGGAGGGTCAACAAGGGGGCGCGTGCGGTGAGTTCGGGGGCGCCCGGAGGTGCCCCGGGAACCCCAGCTCAGTACCGCTGGTTCAGGTAACCCAGCAGTTCGTCGTGGAGGATGCCGTTCGACGCGGCCGCGTTCCCGCTGTGCGGGCCCGGGCGGCCGTCGAGGCCGGTGAAGGAGCCGCCCGCCTCGGTCACCACGATCGCGGTCGCCGCCATGTCCCAGAGCGAGAGCTCGGGCTCCGCGCAGATGTCCACCGAGCCCTCGGCGACCATCATGTACGGCCAGAAGTCGCCGTATCCGCGGGTGCGCCAGACGGCCTTCGTGAGATCGAGGAAGCCGTCGAGGCGGCCCTGGTCCTCCCAGCCGGACAGGGACGAGTACGCGAAGGACGCGTCGGCCATGCGGGAGACCTTGGAGACCTGGAGGCGCGAGGCCGAGGAGAGGCTGCGGCCGGTGAACGCGCCGTGGCCCTTCGCGGCCCACCAGCGGCGGCTCAGCGCCGGCGCCGAGACCACGCCGACGACGGGCTGGTAGCCGCCCTCGCCCGCCTCCATCAGGGAGATCAGCGTGGCCCAGACGGGGACGCCGCGTACGTAGTTCTTGGTGCCGTCGATCGGGTCGATGACCCAGCGGCGCGGGCCCGTGCCCTCGATGCCGTACTCCTCGCCGAGGATCGCGTCGCGTGGCCTCGCCCGCTGGAGCTGGCCGCGGATGAGCTCCTCGGCGGCCTTGTCCGCCTCGCTCACCGGCGTCATGTCCGGCTTGGTCTCGACCTTCAGATCGAGTGCCTTGAACCGGGCCATCGTCGCGGCGTCGGCGGCGTCCGCGAGGACGTGGGCGAGACGCAGGTCATCGTGGTAGTCGGGCATGAGCGAACCGTATCTGCCTGTTCTGGGATCGGGCCACAGGGGCCCGGGATCATCCCGGTTTCGGTTCCGCCCGGTTTCGGTTCCGGGTTTTGGCAGCTGCTCTCCGGTTCCGGCTGCGGGCCGTCTTGGGGCGCCTGGTGTTCGTTGTGGGGCGGGGCCGGGCCGGGGGTATCCGTCCTCGGTCCGGCGCGGAATCGGTTGGGTTCCGAGGAACCGGCGTCGACGCGCCATCCGCTGCGGGCGGACACCCCCGACCCGGCCCCTTCTCTCCGTTCGCGGGTGTCCCTTGTCGGGGGCTCGCGTTCCGGATTGGGTGCGTGCGAGCAGTTGTTCGCGCCCCTTGGGGCCGCCGCGAACCCTTGACAGTGCCTCTGTGCGCGTCAAATCTGAGCTGCAGAGCCGCTCGCCCCAGGGAGGCGATGATGCCTGCAGCGCGGGAATCCCTCTTGGACGCCGCATATACGGCGCTCGTGCGTCGTGCTTGGTCTGCCGTACGGATGGTCGATGTGGCCGCCGTGGCCGGAGTGTCACGTCAGACGCTCTACAACGAGTTCGGGAGTAAGGAGGGGCTCGCGCGTGCCCTTGTGCGGCGGGAGGCCGACGCCTATCTCGTGGGGGTCGACCGGGCGCTGGCCGCGCATGTGGATGCGCGGGAGCGGCTGCTCGCCACCGCTGAGTGGACCGCGTCGGCCGCGCGGAGCAACGTCTTGGTGAGGGCGATGCTGACGGGGTGCTGGAGTGAGCGGCTGCCCTCGCCGACGTTGTCGGCGGTGCCCTCGTCGTCCGCGGTGCCCGCGCAGCGACGGGCCGACGGGCCGTTGCCCTCGCCCTCCGACTTCGTGGCGCTGGTGCGGGACCGGGCCGTTGCCACGCTCTCCGGCTCCAAGGCGGACACGTCCGAGCTGGTCCGCTCCTGCGAGCTTGTCGTGCGTATCGCCTTGTCCTGTGTGTCGGCGCCGCCCGGTGAGGGCGGGGTCACGGATCTGGTGAAGGCCGCGTTGACCCCGTCCCACCGGCTCGGCGTGTAGAGGGTTACTTCTTCTTGAGCCAGCCGACCTTCGTGAAGTCGTCGTCCGCCAGTCCGCCCGCGCCGTAGTTGGCGAGGTTCGAGCGGACTGCCAGGACCTGGGGGCGCTGGTAGAGCGGGATGGAGTGGCCGAGGGCCCAGATCTTGGTGTCGGCCTCGTTGTAGAGCTTGGCCTGTTCGGTGGTGTCCGTGGTCTCGCCCGCCTTCTTGAGGAGGGCGTCGATGGCCGGGGAGCCGACCGAGCCGTAGTTCTCGTACAGGTTCTTGCCGGACGTCTGGCGGTAGATCGGGTACGCCTCGGAGCGGAAGGTCTGGTCGACCCAGCGGAAGCTGACCAGGTCGAAGTTGCCGATGGTGACGTACTTGGAGAAGTAGTCGTTCGTGGGGACCTTCTTGATGGAGACCTTGATACCGATCGCGGCCAGCTGCGCCTGGATCAGCTCGGCCTGGTCCTCCTGGGCCGACGTGCTGCCCGCGCTGAGGGTGTAGGTGAGGGCGAGCTGCTTGCCGTCCTTGGCCCGGGTGTCGCCCTTGAGCTTCCAGCCGGCCTCGTCGAGGAGTTTGCCGGCCGCCGTCACGTCGTAGGTGCCGTACGTACCGGAGTTGTCCTGGTAGCCCGCCTGGTTGGGCATGAAGAAGTGGCTGCCGTACGTCTTCAGCTGGACCGGGAGGTCCTTGCCGAAGGCGGTGGCGATGGACTTGCGGTCGATGGCGTGCTGGATCGCCTGGCGGACCTTGACGTCCTTGAGCGGGCCCCGGGCGCCGTTGAGGGTGATGTGGACCTCGTCCCAGCGGGCGCCGGTGCGGATGTCCGTGTCGGCTGCTTTCGCCAGGCGCTTGTAGTCCTCGGGGAGGATCGCGGAGGCGTAGTCGATCTCCTTGTTGAGGTACGCGTCCGTCCAGGCCGTGTAGTCCAGTGCGCGGAAGACGACCGAGTCCAGCTTGGGCTTCGTGCCCCACCAGTCGGGGTCCGGGACCGCGGTGATCGTCTGGGCCGTTTTGTCGTACGAGGAGATCTTGAAGGCTGCGCCTGTGACCGGGATCTTCTCCGTCCAGCCCTTGTTGAACTTGGCGGGGGTGTCGATGCCCGCGGCGGGCAGGAGGGGGTCGAAGAGGCGCTTCCAGTCGGCGTACGGGGAGGAGAAGGTGACCTTCACCTGGTGGGCGTCGGCGCCCTGTTCGACCGCGCTGATCTGGTCGTAGCCGGAGGTGTTGGCTGCCTCGTATTCCTTGTTCGTGCCGTTGGTCGCCTTCCAGAGCGCGTTGAAGTCGCGCCAGCTCAGCTGTTTCCCGTCGGACCACTTGGCTTTGGGGTTCAGCTTGTATACGACGGTCTGGGGGCTGGTGGAGGTCACCGCGGCGGAGAGCAGGAAGTCCGTGCTGGGGTGGACCTCGCCGCGTGCGTCGGCGGTGAAGAGGCTGGGTTCGACGAGTTCGTTGATCGAGGCGGCGTCGCCCTGGTTGCCGTTGGCGGTGTAGCGGTTGAAGTCCGCGATCCACTGGGAGATCGCGAGCTTGAGGGTGCCGCCCTGCTGGATGTCGGCGAGCGGGTGGGCGTTGATCTGCTGGCTGCCGGCCGGGGCGGCGCTCTTCTGTGCCTGGGGCTTGTCGTCGCCGGACGAGCCGCAGCCGCTCACCAGCAACGCGGCGGCCGCGGTGGCGGCGACCAGGGCCCCGGCGGGGGTTCTGCGCATGTCGGTGTCCTTTGTGGGATGTCCCCATGGGGCCCAGGAGGGGTGTCCCCGGGGGCTCCTGCGGGGTCCGGCGGGAGCCGGTGGTCATCGGTGAATGCGCCGAACGTAGAACGGCTACGGCAGTCGGGGGAGCCGTTCTGGACTGCTGTCATGTTCTCTTCATAGTGGTGCAACAGTGGGGCGGAAGGATGCGTGATGTGCCTGCCTATCTGGCCAAACGCCTCGGCTATTACGCCGTCCTGCTGCTGGCCGCCGTCTGCCTCTCCTATCTGCTGGCCTCGTTCGCGCTCGACCCGCGCGAGTACTACGAGGGCCGGCAGCCACCCGTCTCCGCGAGCGCGGTCGATCACCATCTGACCGAGATCGGGGTGAACGACCACGAGCCGCTGCTCACCCGCTTTCTGCGCTGGGCGGGGCACGCGGTGCGCGGCGATCTGGGGAGGACGATCGACGACACGTCCGTGAACGCGGAGTTCGGGCGGCGCATCGGCGTCAGTCTGCGGCTGCTGCTCGCGGGGACCGTGCTCGGTACGGTCGCCGGTGTACTGGTCGGGGCCTGGACCGCCGTGCGCCAGTACCGCTTCAGCGACCGGGCCGTGACGCTCGCGTCGTTCGCGCTGCTGTCGACCCCCGTGTTCCTGCTGGCGATTCTGCTCAAGACCGGCGCCATCTGGTTCAACCAGAAGACGGGGACGGATCTCATCCAGTTCACGGGGGAGAAGAGTCCGGGACTGGAGGGCGGGTTCTGGGCCGTGCTCAGGGACCGGGCCGTGCATCTGCTGTTGCCGACGCTGTCCGTCGCGCTGTTCGCCATCGCCAGTTACAGCCGGTATCAGCGCAACACCATGCTCGACGTCCTCGGGTCCGACTATCTGCGTACGGCGCGGGCCAAGGGGCTCGGCCGTCGGACGGTGCTGCTCAGGCACGGGCTGCGGACGGCGCTCATCCCGATGTCGACGTATTTCTCGTACGGCTTCCTGGCGCTGTTCACCGGTGCCACGTTCACGGAGACGATCTTTGGCTGGCACGGGATGGGGGAGTGGTTCGTCTCGTCGATCGGCAAGAACGACGTCAACTCCGTCGTCGCCGTCAATGTGTTCGCCGCCGTGACCGTGCTGCTGTCCGGCTTCCTCGCCGACGTGCTGCACGCCGCCCTCGACCCGCGTATCCGGCAGGCGTCATGACCACGATCACTGCCGCGGTGGTACGTCCGGTGGGCCGCGGATCCGTCGTGCTGCGCCGCTTCCTGCGCAACCGGGGCGCGCTCGCCGGAGCTGTCGTCCTCGTGCTGCTGTTCCTGCTGGCCTTCGTCGGGCCGTACGTCACCCCGTGGTCGTACAGCCACATCGACTACACCGCGCTGCGGTCGGGGCCCAGCGCCGAGCACTGGTGGGGGACCAACCGGATCGGGCAGGACGTGTTCGCGCAGACCGTGCGGGGGCTTCAGAAGTCCTTGCTCATCGGGTTGCTGGTCGCCGTCTTCTCCACCGGGCTCGCCTCGCTCGTCGGTGCGTGTGCCGGGTACTTCGGCGGGTGGGCCGACCGGGCGCTGATGTTCTTCGTGGACCTGCTCCTCGTCTTCCCGTCCTTCCTCATCATCGCGATCATCTCGCCGCGGCTGCGCAGTGGCGGCTGGTTCGCGTTCGTCGGGCTGCTCGCCGTGTTCGGGTGGATGATCACCGCGCGGGTGGTGCGGTCCATGACGCTGTCCCTGAAGGAGCGGGAATTCGTGCGCGCGGCGCGGTTCATGGGGGTCGGGCCGTTCCGGATCATCTGGCGGCATGTGCTGCCGAACGTCGCCTCCTTCCTGATCATCGACGCGACCATCGCGGTGGGCGGGGCCGTGATGAGCGAGACCGCGCTGTCGTACTTCGGGTTCGGGGTGCAGGCGCCGGATGTCTCACTGGGGACGCTCATCGCCTCCGGGACCGGGGCGGCCGTGACGTACCCCTGGATGTTCTTCTACGCGGCCGGGCTGCTGGTCGTGTTCGTCCTGGCCGTGAACCTGGTGGGGGACGGGCTGCGGGACGCGCTGGACCCGACCGCGCGCAGCCGTCCACGGAGGAAGGGGGCGGGGCGGTGACCCGGCCGGTGCTCGAAGTGGCCCGTCTCGACGTCGACTTCGACGGCAGGCCCGCCGTCCGTGACGTCGGCTTCTCGCTGGCGCGGGGCGAAGTCCTCGGCCTGGTGGGCGAGTCGGGGTCGGGGAAGTCCGCCACCGCGCTCGCCGTTCTCGGGCTGCTGCCGGACAACGCGGCGGTACGAGGGTCCGTACGGCTCGACGGGCAGGAGCTGATCGGCGCCGGCGAACGGGAGTTGACCCGGATCCGGGGCCGGCGGATCTCGATGGTCTTTCAGGACCCGTTGTCCGCCTTCACGCCCGTGTACCGGATCGGCGAACAGATCGCGGAGGCCGTACGAGCCCATCAGGACGTGTCACGGGAACGTGCCCTGGAACGCGCGGGCGAACTGCTCGACCTCGTCGGCATTCCCGCGTCCCGGGCGCGGGCCTTCCCGCACGAGTTCTCCGGCGGAATGCGCCAGCGCGCGATGATCGCCATGGCGATGGCCAACGAGCCGGACGTCATCCTCGCCGACGAACCGACCACCGCCCTCGACGTCACCATCCAGGCCCAGGTGCTCGACGTGCTGCGCACCGCCCAGCGGGAGACCGGCGCCGCGCTGCTGCTGGTCAGCCATGACCTCGGGGTGATCGCCGGGATGGCGGACCGGGTGGCGGTCATGCACGAGGGGCGGGTCGTCGAGGCGGGGACGGCGGTCCAGGTCTTCGGGCGGCCCCAGGAGCCGTACACGCGCAAGCTCCTCGGCGCCGTGCCCCGGCTGGACGACGCGCGGCCCCGGGGAGAAGTCCCCGCCGGCGAACCCGTGTTGAAGGTGCGCGGGCTCACCAAGACCTTCCCCCTGCTCAAGGGCGGCGCCTTCAAGCGGCGGGTCGGGAGCGTGTACGCCGTCGACGGCGTAGACCTCGACATCCGGCGCGGGGAGACCCTGGCCCTCGTCGGAGAGTCGGGGTCCGGGAAGTCGACGACCCTGTTCGAGCTGCTCGAACTCGCCGCGCCCGAGGGCGGATCCATCGAGCTGTTCGGGCAGCGGATCGGGGACCTGACCAAGGAGGAGGTGAAGGCGGTCCGCAGGCGTGTGCAGATCGTCTTCCAGGACCCGATGGCCTCCCTCGACCCGCGCATGCCGGTCGGCGACATCATCGCCGAGCCGCTGCGCACCCAGGGCGCGGACCGGGCCACCGTCGCCCGGCGCGTGCCCGAACTGCTCACCCAGGTCGGGCTCGAACCGGGGCACGCGGAGCGCTTCCCGCACGAGTTCTCCGGCGGTCAGCGCCAGCGCGTCGGTATCGCGCGGGCGCTGTCGGTCGAGCCGGAACTGCTCGTGCTCGACGAGCCGGTGTCGGCGCTCGACGTCTCCGTGCAGGCGGGTGTCCTTGAGCTGCTGGACCGGCTGAAGACGGAGCTGGGGCTCGCCTATCTCTTCGTCTCGCACGACCTGTCCGTCGTCCGGCACATCGCGGACCGGGTCAGCGTCGTCTACCTGGGGCGGACCGTGGAGTCCGGGCCGGTCCAGGAGGTCTTCGAGCGGCCCCGGCACCCGTACACCCAGGCCCTGCTGTCCGCCGTACCGCTGCCCGATCCGGAGCGCGAGCGGGAGCGGCAGCGCACGCGGATCCTGCTCGCCGGGGACCCGCCGAGCCCGACCGAGCGGCACGAGGGGTGCCGGTTCCGGGCGCGCTGCCCGCTGTACGCCGAACTCGCCGAGGAGGAGCGCAAGCGGTGCGCCCATGATGTGCCCGTCCTCGAAGGGGACGGTGCGGCCTGCCACTTCCCGCGGGTACGGGAGGTGATCTAGGGAGTTCGCCGGCCAGGGCCTGGTCCGAAAGACAGGCCCTAGTGGGCCGAGCCCGACAGCTGGAGGCCGATGACTCCGATGATGACGAAGCTGATCGAGACGATCTTGAGCGTCGAGACCAGGTCGCCGAGGAAGATCATGCCGTAGATGGCCGTGCCCGCCGCGCCGATGCCGGTCCACACCGCGTACGCCGGGCCGACGTCGAGCTTCCTGAGCGCGAGGGTCAGCAGGCCGAAGCTGCCGAGCGCGAAGACGCAGAACGCGACCGTCGGCCAGAATCTGGTGAAGCCGTGCGAGAGCTTCAGACAGACGGCGAAGCCGGTTTCGAGGAGCCCCGCCACAACGACCAGCAGCCACGCCATGTCTTGACCTCCCGCGTCCGCACGTCGACTGCTTCGTCTGGCTTTTCTGGCTTGGATCCGGCTTGGTGTGATTATGCATTTACCGACCGGAGAAGCACTTACCGACGGGCCGCGTACGCAAACAACGCGGAGGTCAGGACGTGAAGGGACGCCCCTCTCTCGCGGGGATCAGTCGCCTTCCCTGCGCTCGCGCGTGGCCAGCAGCCTGCGCAGGGAGTACAGCCGCTGCGGGTCCGCGTGACCGTCCGCCACCCACTGGTCCAGGGCGCAGTCCGGCTCGTCGTGGCTGCACGCGCGCGGACAGCCCTCGGTGCCGGGTTCGAGGTCGGGGAAGGCCTTGATGACACGGGACGGGTCCACGTGGTGCAGGCCGAAGGAGCGGACGCCCGGGGTGTCGATGACCCAGCCGGACTCGCCGGGCAGCGGGATCGCGCGTGCCGACGTGGTGGTGTGCCGACCGCGCCCGGTGACGGCGTTGACGACTCCGGTGCTGCGTCGCCGCTCCAGCGATACGAGCGCGTTGACCAGGGTCGTCTTGCCCACACCCGAGTGGCCGACGAACGCCGTGATCTTGCCGTCCAGCTGCTTGCGTACGCGCTCGATCGCTTCGCCGCTCTCCAGCTCCTCGCGGCTGGTCACGACGTAGGGGACGCCCAACGCCCCGTACAGCTCCAGGAGTTCGTCCGGGGAGGCCAGGTCCGACTTGGTGAGGACCAGGAGCGGGGTGAGGCCGCCGTCGTACGCCGCGACCAGGCACCGGTCGATCAGGCGCGGGCGCGGCTCGGGGTCCGCGAGGGCGGTGACGATGGCGAGCTGGTCGGCGTTGGCGACGACCACGCGCTCGTACGGATCGTCGTCGTCGGCCGTGCGGCGCAGCACGGAGCTGCGCGGCTCGATGCGGACGATGCGGGCGAGGGTGTCCTTCTCGCCGGACAGGTCGCCGACGATGGCGACACGGTCGCCGACGATCGCGGCCTTGCGGCCCAGTTCGCGGGCCTTCATCGCCATGACCACGCGGTCCTCGACGAGGCAGGTCAGGCGGCCCCGGTCGACGGTGAGGACCATGCCCTCGACCGCCTCCTCGTGCTTGGGGCGGATGTTCGTACGAGGCCGGTTGCCCTTGCGGTTGGGGCGCTGGCGGATGTCGTCCTCGTCGGTGTGCTTGCCGTAACGGCGCATGATCCCGGTCCGCCCGTCAGTTCCCGAGCATTCCGGTCCACATGTCCGGGAAGTCCGGCAGGGTCTTCGCCGTCGTCGCCACGTTCTCGATCCGCACGCCTTCCACCGCCAGCCCGATGATCGCGCCGGCCGTGGCCATGCGGTGGTCGTCGTACGTGTGGAAGACGCCGCCGTGCAGCGGGCGCGGGCGGATGTGCAGGCCGTCGGCGGTCTCGGTGACGTCACCGCCGAGCTCGTTGATCTCCTTGGTGAGCGCGGCCAGCCGGTCCGTCTCGTGCAGGCGCAGATGGGCCACGCCCCGCAGGGTCGAGGGGGAGTCCGCGAGGGCGGCGACCGCCGCGATGCCCGGGGTCAGCTCGCCGACCTCGCTCAGGTCCACGTCGATGCCGTGGATCGCGCCCGAACCGGTGAACTCCAGCCCGCTGTCGGTCAGTTCGCAGGAACCGCCCATCTCGGTGAAGATCTCCCGCAGCTTGTCACCGGGCTGGGTGGTGCGCGCGGGCCAGTCCGGGATGACGACCGTGCCGCCGGTCACCAGGGCCGCAGCGAGGAACGGCTGCGCGTTCGACAGGTCCGGCTCGATGATCAGGTCGCGGCCGAGCAGGGCGCCCGGCGTGACCCGCCAGACGTTCGGCTCGCCGCCCGACTCCGGGGTGTCCACCTGGGCGCCGACCGCGCGCAGCATGTCGACCGTCATCCGGATGTGCGGCATGGAGGGGAGCGCCGAACCGATGTGGCGGACCTCGACGCCCTGGTTGAAGCGCGGACCCGAGAGGAGCAGGGCCGACACGAACTGCGAGGACGACGAGGCGTCGATCTCCACCGGGCCGCCGTCCAGGGCGCCGCCGCCGTGCACGGTCAGCGGCAGCGCGCCACGGCTGTCGTCGTCGATCCGGGCGCCGAGCAGGCGCAGCGCGTCGATCACGCCGTTCAGCGGGCGCTCGTACGACCGCGGGTCGCCGTCGAAGCGGATGGGGCCGTCCGCGAGGGCGGCGACCGGGGGCAGGAAGCGCATCACGGTGCCGGCGTTGCCGACGTCGACCGCGGCCGGGCCGTGCAGGCCCGAGGGGATGACCCGCCAGGCCTCGCCCGAGGCGTCCGGGCCCGCGGCGACCGTGGAGCTGGACGCCACCGTCTCCTCGATGCCGACGCCCATCGCGCGCAGCGCGCCCGCCATCAGCAGCGTGTCGCGGGAGCGCAGCGGGCGGCGCAGCCAGCCCGGCTCCGAGGCCAGCGCGGCGAGGACGAGGGCGCGGTTGGTGACCGACTTGGACCCCGGCACGTGGACCGTCGCGTCGACGGCTCCGCTTGCGTGCGGGGCGGGCCAGAGGGCGGTGTGGGCGGGGTTCGCGGTCATGGGCTCCACTTTAGTGGGGGTTCGCTCCGCTGGGTTTGGCCGGGGAATGCGGGTCGTCTGTTGGCTGCGGGTGCGTTGTGGCTGGTCGCGCCCCGCGGCGGAGCCGCAAATGTCACAGCCTCGCGCGCCTGAAGGGGCGCGCCTGAAGAGGCCCGTCTCGGAGTCGCTGCCTCGAAAAGTTAGACCTGGAGCAGCCAGCGGCCGCCGCCTATCAGGGAACACAGTGACACTGCGTGGAAAAGGAACAGCCACAGGCCCGCCGGGACGTGTGTCAGGCGTGACAGCTGGTCCGCGTCCGAGTCGCCCGCGCCGCCCCGGCTGCGCTTGGCCTGGAGTTCGAAGGCCGGGCGGACGCCGCCGAGCAGGAGGAACCACACCACGGCGTAGGCGAAGGCGGCTTGTACCTGGGGGCCGGCGAGCCAGGACACCAGCAGGAACACGCCGCCGGTGAGGACCACGGTGAGCGCGCCGTACGCGTTGCGGATCATCACCAGCATGGCGACGAGCAGGGCCGAGGCCAGCCACAGCAGCAGGGTGATGCGGCCCGCGCCGAGCAGCGCGGCGCCGCCGAGGCCGAGCAGCGGCGGAGCGGTGTAGCCCGCGGCGGCGGTGAGGATCATGCCGAGGCCGGTGGGCTTGCCGCGGCTGACGGTGAGGCCGCTGGTGTCGGAGTGCAGCCGGATGCCGCTGAGACTGCGTCCGGTCAGCAGCGCGATCAGACCGTGGCCGCCCTCGTGCGCGATGGTGATGGCGTTGCGGGAGACGCGCCAGACGTCGTGCGGGACGATCACCGCCAGAGCCGCGACCAGGGTGGCGATCACCACCCACAGATCGGGGTCCGGCTGGGTGCCGGAGACCTGGTCCCAGAGAGAGGCCAGCGAGGTGGATGCGGTGCTGTCCATTGTCGGCTTGGGCTCCCTCGGGTCGCGTGGAATCTGGCAGTGTGGCACGTATGTGCGGACGGTATGCATCGAGTCGTAGGCCCGAGGATCTCGCAGGAATCTTTGAGATCGAGAAGTGGGAACCCGAGGAGACCCTGGCACCCGATTTCAACGTGGCCCCGACCAAGGAGGTCTACGCGGTCCTGGACCGTCCCGTTAAGGACGCCGAAGACCCGCGCCCGGTTCGCCAGCTGCGCAAGCTCAAGTGGGGGCTCGTCCCGTCCTGGGCCAAGACGCCCGAGGGCGGCGCCCGGATGATCAACGCACGCGCCGAGACCGTGCACGAGAAGCCCTCGTACCGTCGCGCCTTCACCGCCCGGCGCTGCATCCTCCCCGCGGACGGCTACTACGAGTGGGTCACCGGCGCCGCCGAGCGCGATCTGGAGGTCGAGGGCAGGAAGAAGCGCCCGCGCAAGCAGCCGTACTTCGTGACTCCGGCGGACGGTTCGGTCTTCGCGATGGCTGGGCTGTACGAGTTCTGGCGCGACAAGACCCTCCCCGACGACCATCCGCAGGCGTGGTGGGTGACGTGCTCGGTCATCACGACCGAGGCGGAGACCTCGCCGCTCGCGATCGCGCCCGCCGAGGGCCCGCACGCCCTGGCCGACATCCACCCCCGGATGCCCCTGATGCTCACCCCGGACCGCTGGGACGCCTGGCTCGACCCGGCCCGCACCGACGCCGACGGCCTGCGCGAGCTGCTCGCGGCGCCGCCCGCCGGGCTGATGCGCGCGTACCCCGTCTCCACGGCGGTCAGCAACGTCCGCAACAACGGGCCGGAGCTGCTGAAGGAGCTGGAGGGGCCCGAAGAGGGCACACTCTTCTGACGTGACGGATGACACGACGGATGACACGACGGATGACACGACGGAGAGCGTCGAGACGGACGCCGGTACCGCCCGCGTCACCTGGCACCGGGCGAGGAAGGCGCGGCTCGTCCTCGCCCTCAGCCATGGCGCGGGCGGTGGCATCGAGGCGCGGGACCTTCAGGCGCTGGCGGAGGTGCTGCCGGGCCAGGGGGTGAGCGTCGCGCTCGTCGAGCAGCCCTGGCGGGTGGCCGGGAAGAAGGTGGCGCCCGCGCCGAAGACGCTGGACGTGGGGTGGCGGGGGGTGTGGCCGGTGCTGGTGAAGCCGGGGCCGCCCGTCGTCTCCGGCGGTCGCAGCGCCGGTGCCCGCGTCGCCTGTCGTACGGCGACGGAGCTCGGCGCCGCCGCCGTGCTCGCGCTCGGCTTCCCGCTGCACCCGCCGGGCAAGCCCGAGAAGTCCCGCGCCGACGAGCTGCTCGGCTCCGGGGTGCCCACACTCGTCGTCCAGGGCGGCAACGATCCGTTCGGGAAGCCGGAGGAGTTCCCGCAGGGCTCGTACGAGCTGATCGAGGTGCCGTACGGCGATCACGGCTTCGCCGTCCCCAAGAGGGCGCCGCTCGATCAGGCCGACGCGCTGAAGATCATCACGGACGGCGTCGTGCAGTGGACCGCGTCACTCGGGTGACACCCGGGAATGTTGCCTGACGGACGACTGTTGTGCCGAGCAGACAGCACGGACCGTGCTGGACCGTTCGTACGAGAGGAAGTCCGCCGCATGGGTTCGACCATCTGCCCGAGCCGCAGCAGCCGCGCTGACCTGGACTGGACGGTGCTGCACGCAGGCAAGAACGCCCCTATTCGGGCGGCGGGTGGGCCTGATGTTCGTCTATCCTCCGATTCCAGTGGGACCGGTCTCGGTCTCACGACAACGCTGGAGGAGGTGGGTCCGGTACCTGGGACCGACGCAGGGACCGATCACGGCCAGGCGGAGCAGCCCGAGGGCCAGGGCACGAGCACGGAGTCGTCCGCCGAGCGCACCGCGCGCTTCGAGCGGGACGCGCTCGAATTCCTCGACCAGATGTACTCGGCCGCCCTGCGCATGACGCGCAACCCGGCCGACGCCGAGGACCTGGTGCAGGAGACGTACGCGAAGGCGTACGCGTCGTTCCACCAGTTCCGCGAGGGCACCAACCTCAAGGCATGGCTGTATCGCATTCTCACCAACACCTTCATCAACTCGTACCGCAAGAAGCAGCGTGAACCCCAGCGCTCCGCGGCCGAGGAGATCGAGGACTGGCAGCTGGCGCGCGCCGAGTCGCACATGTCGACGGGTCTGCGCTCCGCCGAGTCGCAGGCGCTCGACCACCTGCCCGACTCGGACGTGAAGCAGGCGCTGCAGGCGATCCCCGAGGAATTCCGCATCGCGGTCTATCTCGCCGACGTAGAGGGCTTTGCGTACAAGGAGATCGCGGACATCATGGGGACACCCATCGGTACGGTGATGTCCCGGCTGCACCGGGGCCGCCGTCAACTGCGCGGCATGCTCGAGGACTACGCGCGTGACCGCGGGCTGGTTCCGGCCGGTGCCGGAGAGTCGAACGAAGCGAAAGGCTCGGGCTCATGAGCTGCGGAGAGCCGCACGAGACGGATTGCAGTGAGGTACTCGACCACCTTTACGAGTTCCTCGACCATGAGATGCCGGACGCGGACTGCACCAAGTTCGAGGTGCACTTCGAGGAGTGCTCCCCCTGCCTCGAGAAGTACGGCCTGGAGCAGGCCGTGAAGAAGCTGGTCAAGCGCTGCTGCGGCCAGGACGACGTGCCGACCGATCTGCGCGCCAAGGTCATGGGCCGCATCGATCTGATCCGCTCCGGGCAGGTCGTGCCGGAGCACGATGTGACGGCGACGCCCCAGGAGTCGTAAGACACCCGGGGCGAGTCGTAGGACTATCCGGACGAAGATCGTCCGCTTATCACCCGAACGTGCTAATCCGCGGGCTCTGAGCCCGCGGATTCAGCCATACCCGTCCCCGTGCCGCCCCCGCCGTTCTAGGCTCCGGAGCCTGAAGTCGGGGAGGGGACGAGGATGGGGTCGGTTCCGGCGTGGGCCCGTGTGTACGTGGCCTGTGTCGTCCTCGCCGCCCTGGCCTGCATGGCCCCCCTGCCGCACCTCCACGTTCCGTGGTGGGTCGTCGCGCTGCTCGCCGTGCTGTACGCCGGGTGCGAGCGGATCACGCTGCCGCGTGGGACGAGGGGAGCGGGCGCCCCCGGCCGTGACGCCCGTGACGCCCCGAAGGGCATGGGCACCTTCCTCCCCGTGCTGCTGGCCGGGGCCTTTCTGCTGCCGCCTCCCGCCGCCGCGCTCGTCGCGCTGCCGGGGGCGCTGCTCGCCCGGGTCGAACAACGGCCGCGGTGGCTGCGCCGGGTCTGGCGGGCGGCCCAGCTCGCCGTCGCGATCTGGGCGACCTCCCGGGTGCACTGGGCGCTGGGCGGCCGGGACGCGGTGGTCGCACCCCACTTCCCGTACGCGCTCGTGCCCGCCGGCGCCGGAGTGCTCACGTTCTGCCTCGTGCTGACCGTCCTCGACGGCGGGATCCTGGCGCTCGCCGACCGGGTGCCGGTGCGCGGCGCCTGGCGCGGGCTCTTCGCCCGCTCCCTCGCACCCGTCGCCGTGCACGGGCTCGCGGGGCTGATGATGGCGGTGCTGTGGCGCAGTCCGTACGGGCCTGTCGCCGCGTTGCTCGTGCTGCTGCCGATGTACGTGTCCTCCTGGGTGTTCGCGCAGTACCACCGGGAGCGGGCCGCCCACCAGGCCACGATTCGCGCGCTCGTCCAGGCCGTCGACATCAAGGACGGGTACACCCGCGGGCACAGCGAGCGGGTCGGGCAGGCGTCGATGATGATCGCGCGGGAACTCGGCATGGACGACGAGCGCGTCGAAGTGCTGCGGTTCGCCGGGATCCTGCATGACGTGGGCAAACTCGGTGTGCCCACGCGGCTGTTGCGCAAGGACGGGCCGCTGACGCCCGAGGAACGGCGGGTCATCGAGCTGCATCCCGAGTACGGGCACGAGATGGTGCGCGGCATCGGTTTTCTGGGGGAGGCGCGGTCGGCGATCCTGCACCACCATGAGCGGCTGGACGGCAGCGGGTATCCGTACGGGCTGGTGGGGGCGCAGATTCCGGAGTTCGCGCGGGTGGTGGCTGTCGCCGACGCGTTCGACGCGATGACGTCCACGCGGTCTTACCGGCGGGCTCGGCCGGTGCCGGCGGCGCTGGAGGAGCTTGAGCGGTGCTCGGGGGCGCAGTTCGATCCGGGGATGGTGTTGGCCCTGGTGCGGGCCTTGGACCGGTATGGCTGGCATCCCGCGGTGACCGCAGATGTTCACCCGCCCACTCCACCGGTTTCCAGCTCGCCACAAGGGGGCCTACAAGACTCCGCGGGGCGGAGGGCTCCATGAGTGCCCTCACCCCCCGGCTTGTCGCCCGGTCCGGCCGTTTCCCGTGGCATCCAAGGCTCCCCGTCCCCCTCTCCCTCGTCCGTGCCCTCACCCTCCTCCTCACCCTCGTCGCCCTCGCCGACACCCTCTGGCACGGCCTCGACGAACGCGGTACCGCCCTCGCCTTCGGCATCCTCATCACGGTCGGCGAACTCACCCGCTGGTCCGGTGCCGAAGAGCGGGAGTCGGCTCCGCTCGGGGCCTCGGCGGCACTGTCGTACGCACTG
This sequence comes from Streptomyces sp. NBC_00775, assembly GCF_036347135.1. Lineage (NCBI taxonomy): Bacteria > Bacillati > Actinomycetota > Actinomycetes > Kitasatosporales > Streptomycetaceae > Streptomyces > Streptomyces sp. NBC_00775. The sequence goes on along the minus strand of NZ_CP108938.1, from coordinate 3,600,519 downwards.
CTCGGGGAGCAGGCCGGTCAACCCACCCATCACGGGGTTTTCCAGGTCGTCACGGTCGTCGCCGCGGCGGCCCTGCTGGGATGTGTGCCGCATGTGGCCAGGGGGCGGGGGCCGACCGTCGACCACCTCACCCGGCGCGTTCTCACCGTCGCCTTCGCCGCTGTCTGCTTCCAACCGCTCTACAACCAGGGCCGGTTGCTGGAGTGGGGCGGCCCGGCGTACGCGCTGCTGCTGGTCGCGCTGCTCGTGCTCACCGCGCTGTGCGACGCCGTGCTCGCGGCGGCGCTGGCGCACACGCGCACCCGGTGGCCGTTCGGGCCGCTGCTGTGGGACGAGCTGCGGGCCACGCTCGGCATCGGGTCGGCCGTGTGCGCGACCGGGGCCGTGATGTCGCTCGCCGTGGCGGTCGTGGGGCTGTGGGCGCTGCCCGTGTTCTCGCTGCCCCTGCTGCTCACCCAGCTGTCCTTCCGGCGGTACGCGGCCGTGCGCGTCACCTATCGGCAGACCATCGCCTCCCTCGCGCGGGCGACCGAGATCGCCGGATACACGCCCGCGGGGCACGCGCGACGGGTGGCCGCCCTCAGCAGGGCCGTCGGGCGGGAGCTGGGCCTCTCCGAGCCCGATCTGACCGTTCTGGAGTACGCGGCACTGATGCACGACATCGGGCAGCTCAGCCTCGTCGATCCCGTCCCCGCCGGGGCCACCTCCGCGCTCGCCGCCGACGAACAGCGGCGGATAGCCCTCCTCGGCGGCGCCGTCGTACGCCAGACCGGGGTGGACGCCGAGGTCGCCGTGGTGGTGGAGCGGCAGGCGGACCCGTACCGGGAGCAGCCGGTCACCGCGCGGATCGTCCGGGCCGTGAACGCATACGAGGAGCTGGCCCGGGAAGCAGGGCCCGGAGGGACCCTGACCGCACTGGAGAAGCTGCGCCTGGCCACCGCCCGCGACTATCAGCCGGAGGTCGTGGAGTCGCTGGCCAGGGTGCTGTTGCGGGGTGGCCTTACCCTGCCCCAGGCTGGGTAACCCATGGGTAATGAGCGCCCGTCCGACGGTACGTGGTTGGATGCGAGGAAGAGGGTGTTCGGGGGCACGGGCCAGCCCGGGGCTGCACTGTCTTCAAGGACTCTTCAAAGGACCGGCAGGCGGGAATCGTAAGGAACTGGCAGGCGGGAATCGTGAGGATCTTCGGCAAGGGACGACACCGGCCCTCCGCCTCATGGCGGCAGGCCACCGACCGTGCGTTCACGCTGATCGGCGACGGCCGGTACGAGGACGCGGGAGCGCTGCTGACGCGCGCCGCGGACCTGGAGCCGTGGCTGTCCGAGTCCTGGTTCAACCTGGCTCTGCTGCACAAGTTCCGGCACGACTGGGAGCAGGCCCGGGCGGCAGGTCTGCGGGCCGTCGCGCTGCTCGACCGGGAGACCGGCGCACCTGACTGGTGGAACGTGGGCATCGCGGCCACTGCCTTGCAGGACTGGCCGCTGGCCCGGCGCGCCTGGCAGGCGTACGGGCTGCGGGTGCCCGGCGGCGCCGCCGTCTCCGGGGAGCCGGTGGGCATGGACCTGGGCAGTGCGGCCGTACGGCTGTCTCCGGAGGGTGAGGCCGAGGTGGTGTGGGGACGCAGGCTGGACCCCGCCCGCGTCGAGGTGCTGTCCATTCCGCTGCCGTCGTCCGGGCGGCGCTGGGGCGAGGTCGTGCTGCACGACGGGGTGCCCCACGGGGAGCGGACGACCGCGGCCGGGCACGCCTATCCCGTGTTCGACGAGATCGAGCTGTGGGCGCCCTCCCCGGTGCCTACCTGGGTGGTCCTCCTTGAGGCGGCCACCGAGGACGACCGGGACGCGCTGGAGCAGCTGGCCGCCGATGCCGGGTTCGCCGCGGAGGACTGGTCTTCGTCGGTGCGGTTGCTGTGCCGGATGTGTTCCGAGTCGCGGATGCCGTCCGACGAGGGTGACGGCGAGCATCTGGATCCGCACGATCACAGTGAGCCCGGGCATCCTGGGCCGCTGGGGCACCGTACGGACGGGCAGCTGTGGGTGCCTGAGCGGGAGTGTGGGGTGGCTGCGCCGGCTGGGCTGGTGCGGGGGTTGTTGGACGGGTGGGTTGCCGACAGTCCCGATTCCCGGGACTGGCGGGATCTGGAAGAGGTCTGCTAGGCGCTCGTCGGTCGTCGGCTGCGGGTTCGTTGTGGCTGGTCGCGCAGTTCCCCGCGCCCCTTTCGGGGCGCGACCCCCCTTAGTCTGTATGAGCACCACACCCCTGGTTTCGAGGAAGGCGTACGTCGGTCATGGCGCAGCAGGACACCGATCAGCAGCACGTGGGCGTGCTCCCCGTGGACGACGAGGGCTTCGTCATCGACACCGAGGACGGTGAGGAGCGTGAGACGGCCTACCGTGAGCGTGGGACCTCGCGGCCGATCACGGTCGTCGGGAACCCGGTGCTGCACAAGGAGTGCAAGGACGTCACCGAGTTCGGGGACGAGCTGGACCAGCTGGTCGCCGACATGTTCGCCAGCCAGCGCACCGCCGAGGGCGTGGGCCTGGCCGCGAACCAGATCGGCGTCGACCTGAAGGTCTTCGTCTACGACTGCATGGACGACGAGGGCAAGCAGCACGTGGGCGTCGTCTGCAACCCCGTGCTCGTCGAGCTGCCCGCCGAGCAGCGCCGCCTGGACGACAGCAACGAGGGCTGCCTCTCGGTGCCGACCGCGTACGCGCCGCTGGCCCGCCCCGACTACGCCGAGGTCACCGGGCAGGACGAGAAGGGCAACCCGATCAAGGTGCGCGGCACCGGCTACTTCGCGCGCTGCCTCCAGCACGAGACGGACCACCTGTACGGCTACCTGTACATCGACCGGCTCTCCAAGCGCGAGCGCAAGGACGCGCTGCGGCAGATGGCCGAGAACGAGCCCCGCTACGAAATCGTCGCGAACGACTGACGTAGCACAGCGGCCGTCATCACGCACGGCTGTGACAGAAAATGACAGGTGGGGTTCTCGATCTCTCGTGAGCCCCGTTCGTTGATCTCCTCGTACGGCGTCTGGACAGGTACCCCCTGACCAGGCGCCGTTCGTGTGTACGTCGCACGTTCGATCCCTTGTGCTCTTCTTGTGATCCATATTCAGTCACACAAGGGGAGATTCTCGGCACCATGGGGTAGTGAACGATGCAAATCCGTTCCCAGAACGGTCAGTTGTGGTGCTGAATGGGAAGTGCGGGGATACGCAACGGCGCACGCCCGGCACAACGGGAGGGGTGTAGCGCCAACAGGCGGCTGAGAGGGGTTTGTTCGTGCATGCTTTCTCACAGAGCACTTCATCGACACCAACAGCGGTCGCGGTACCACCGGCGCTCTCTCTCCCGGTGATCGAGGCAGCGTTTCCCCGTCAACTGCACCCGTATTGGCCCAGGCTCCAGGAGAAGACCAGGACCTGGCTCCTCGAAAAGCGGCTCATGCCGGCGGACAAGGTCGAGGAATATGCCGACGGCTTGTGCTACACCGACCTCATGGCGGGCTACTACATTGGCGCCCCCGACGAGGTCATGCAGGCGATAGCGGACTACAGCGCGTGGTTCTTCGTCTGGGACGACCGCCACGACCGCGATGTCATCCACGGCCGGACGGACGCCTGGCGGAGGCTCAGGTTCCAGTTGCACGCGGCCCTCGACTCCCCCCGGGACCATCTGCGTCACCGGGATCCCCTGGTCGCGGCGTTCGCGGACACCATGGTGCGCCTGTACTCGTTCCTCAGCAAGAAGTGGAACGAGCGGTTCGCGCTCCACTTCCATGCGGTGATCGAGGCGTACGACCGGGAATTCCGGAACCGTTCCTCGGGCACCGTCCCCACGGTCGAGGAGTATCTCGAACTCCGCCGGCTGACGTTCGCGCACTGGATCTGGACCGACCTGCTGGAACCGAGCGCGGGCTATGAACTCCCCGCCATGGTACGGAATCACCCCGCATATCGGAGGGCGGCACTGCTCAGCCAGGAATTCGCCGCCTGGTACAACGATCTGTGCTCACTCCCCAAGGAAATAGCGGGCGACGAATTCCACAATCTCGGAATCAGTCTCATTCACCATGAAGGGCTGACTCTCGAAGAATCCGTCGTAGAAGTGCGACGACGGGTCGAGGAATGCATCAACGAATTCCTCGTCGCCGAACTGGACGTATTACGGCTCGCCGACACCCTCGCGGACGGGACCGTGCGGGGAAACGCGGCGAGCGTCGCCGTGACGGCGTGCCTCGGCAATATGCGGAACTGGTTCAGCTCCGTGTACTGGTTCCACCACGAGTCGGGCCGGTACATGGTCGACAAGTGGGACGACCGCGCCACACCCCCGTACGTCAACAATGAAGCGGCAGGTGAGAAATGACCGTCGAGTCTGTGCGACCCGAGGCGCCTCAGGTGCTGGAGCCGCTGTCCACCCCGCCCCTCGCGGGGGGCGGAGTACCCGGCCTCGGCCACGGCTGGAAACTGGTCCGCGACCCGCTGGGCTTCCTGGCCCAACTGCGCGACCACGGCGACGTCGTCCGGCTCAAACTGGGCCCCAAGACGGTGTACGCCGTCACCACCCCCGAGCTCACTGGGGCGCTGGCGCTCAGCCCTGACTACGAGATCGGCGGCCCGCTGTGGGAGTCCCTCGAAGGGCTGCTCGGCAAGAAGGGGGTCGCGACGGCCAACGGGCCGCAGCACCGGCGTCAGCGGCGGACGATCCAGCCGGCGTTCCGGGCCGACGTCATCCACGAGTACGGGTCGATCATGGAGGAGGAGGCGCGCGCGTTCGCGACGCGCATGGTGCCGGGGGAGACGATCGACTGCACGTCGGAGTCGTTCCGCGTCGCCGTCCGCATCGCGTCCCGCTGTCTGCTGCGCGGCCAGTTCATGGACGAGCGGGCCGAGCGGCTGAGCATCGCGCTCGGCGCCGTGTTCCGCGGCATGTACCGGCGCATGGTGATCCCGGCGGGGCCGCTCTATCGGCTGCCGCTTCCGTCCCACCGCCAATTCGACCGCGCATTGGCCGATTTGCATGACATCGTCGACGAGATCACCGCCGAACGGCGGGCATCTGGTCAAAAGCCGGACGATTTGCTGACGGCATTGCTGGACGCGAAGGACGACAACGGCGACCCCATCGACGAACAGGAGATCCACGACCAAGTCGTCGCGATACTCACCCCCGGCAGCGAAACCATCGCGTCCACGATCATGTGGCTCCTGCAAGTCCTCACCGAACATCCGGAACAGGCGGACCGGGTGAGCAAGGAGGTCGAATCCGTCACGGGCGGCCGGCCCGTCGGATTCGACGACGTCCGGAGGCTGTCGCACACGAACAATGTCGTCATCGAGACGCTGCGTTTGCACCCCGCCGTATGGATATTGACGCGGCGCGCGGTGACCGAAACCGACCTGGGCGGCTATCGCATTCCGGCCGGTGCCGACATCGTCTACAGCCCGTACGCGATCCAGCGCGATCCCCGGTCGTACCAGCAGCACCTGGATTTCGACCCCGACCGCTGGCTTCCGGAACGGTCCAAGGAGATAGGGAAGTACGCGATGCGCCCGTTCAGCCTGGGCAACCGGAAGTGCCCGAGTGACCACTTCTCGATGGCCCAGCTCAGCCTGATCACGGCGACCGTGGCGTCCAGGTGGCGCTTCGAGCAGGTGTCCGGCTCCCACGACGCGCCCCATGTCGGCATCACCCTGCGGCCGCACGAACTGCTGCTCAAGGCAGTGCCCCGCTAGCACCTCTCCGGCGTGCCGCGCCGGAAAGGCCCTGGCCCCGCGCGTCTACTGGCGCGCGTTCAGGCAGCCCGCGGGCCCCTGAACGTGCGCCGGTACGCCTGCGGGGTCGTCCCCAGACTCCGGACGAACTGATGGCGCAGCGCGGCCGCGTTCCCGAACCCGGTGCGGCCCGCGACCGCGTCCATCGTCTCGTCCGAGGACTCCAGCAACTCCTGGGCCAGCAGCACCCGTTGGCGCAGGATCCAGCGGTACGGCGTGGTGCCGGTCTCCTGCTGGAAGCGGCGCGCGAAGGTGCGCGGGGACATATGGGCGCGGGCCGCGAGCTGCTCGACGGTCACCTCCTCGTCGAGGTGCTGCTGCATCCACACCAGCACCTCGCCGACGGTGTCGCAGGGGGAGCGGGGCAGCGGGCGCTCGATGTACTGGGCCTGGCCGCCGTCGCGATGCGGCGGTACGACCATGCGGCGGGCGATGGCGTTGGCGACCTCCGGGCCGTGCTCCTTGCGCACCAGATGCAGGCAGGCGTCGATTCCGGCCGCGGTGCCCGCCGAGGTGATCACCGGGTCCTCGTCGACGTACAGCACGTCCGGCTCGACGATCGCCCGCGGATACTGCCGGCCGAGCGCCTCCGCGTGATGCCAGTGCACCGCGCAGCGCCGCCCGTCGAGCAGCCCGGCCGCGCCCAGCACGAAGACGCCGGAGCAGACGCTGAGCACCCGGGCACCGCGCTCGACGGCCCGGCGCAGCGCGTCGAGCAGCGCGGGCGGGTAGTCGCGCACGGCGTAGGTGTCCCCGGCCGGCACGACGACGAGGTCGGCCTCGTCGAGCCGGTCGAGGCCGTGCGGGGTGGAGACGGTGAACCCGGCGACATGGGTGCCGAGGGTCGGGCCCTCGGCCGAGGCGATCGCGAAGTCGTACACGGGCAGCCCCTCGTCGCTCCGGTCGAGGCCGAACACCTCGCAGACGACGCCGAGTTCGAAGGGATGCACACCGTCGAGCAGCACTGCGGCCACGTTCTTCAGCATGTTCTCCAGTGTGCCTCGGAAGTGGCAGTAATTCGAGGGTGCGCGGCAGTCCTGCCACTGCCGGTAAGGAGTCATCGGCGCGACAGTGGTGTTCATGGAGACGCTGATGAACAACCAAGACAACCTCGTCGGACTGCTGACCGTCCTCGGAATCTTCGTGGTCCTGGCTCTGCCGGCGCTGGTCGGCCTGGCCCGCGAGCGGCGCATCGACCGTCAGCTAGGGCTTCGCGACCACCACGGTGACCGTCCACTCCTGAAGGCCTTTGCACGAGATCCGGGCCGGGTCGCTGGGGCACAGCGGACGGGACGACGTCAGGCGGGCCGTACCGGCGGAGACCGCTTTGAAGGCGGCGGACGCGTCGCCCGCCTGAAGGACGATGCCGCTGTTCGTGGCTTCTAGGCCGCCGCCGTCGGCCTTGACCGGCGACCAGGGCTTGCTGGTCGTGCCGTCGAGGCTGACGCGGAGCACCTCGCCCGTCGTCAGGCAGAAGGTGTGGCCGGTGTCGGCGGCGCCGAGCTCCGCCTTCGCCTCCGTACAGCCCTTGTGGGACGTGGTGGGGGACGGCGACACGGTGCCGCTGCCGCCCGCGTCGCCCCCGCTCTGGGTGCCGCAGCCCGCGAGAAGAAGCGTTACGGCGGTGAGGGGTGCCGCCGCGAGGACGAGGGTCCGGCGGTGGATCGTACGGTGCAAGCGCATGGGGGGCCTCCTTGCGGCTTGGACGTGCCACCCGCCGATCAGGATCCCGTCGTGATCCTTTTTCTCGATCTTTTTCTCGAAGTTTCTCTCGATCCCTTTTCTGGATCCTCTTCCGGGCGCGGAAAGGCCCTGACCGCCGTGGCGGCCAGGGCCTTCGTGCGTCAGCTGGTCGTGACGGCGGTGTCGTCGACGACGAAGCTGGTCTGGAGCGAGGAGTCCTCGACACCGCTGAACTTCAGGGTGACGGTGGACCCGGCGAACGAGGACAGGTCGAACGTCTTCTGGGCGTAGCCCGAGGCGGCGTTGAGGTTCGAGTACGTCGCCAGAGTGGTCGATCCGGCGGTGACCGTCAGCTTGTCGTACTGGCTGCTGGTGGTCGTCTCCGCCGTGTCGATGTGCAGGTAGAAGGTGAAGCTGGCCTTGCAGCCGGACGGGATGGTCACCGACTGGGAGAGCGTGTCGGTGTGCGTCGAGCCGTAGCCGTCCATCCACGCCTTGTACGAGCCGGCGTGTGCGGCCTCACTGCTGGAGCTGGTGATGACACCGCTGCTGGCGGTCCAGGTGGTGTTGCCCGACTCGAAGCCCGGGTTGCCGAGCAGCTGCGCCGAGGTGCAGGTGCCGCCGCCGGAGGTGCTGACGGTCCAGGTGAAGGACGCCGAGCCGGAGGCGCCCGTGCTGTCGGTCGCTGTGACGGTGGTGCTGTAGGTGCCCGCCGTGCTCGCGGTGCCGGAGATCAGGCCGGTGGAACTGCTGATGGACAGCCCGGTCGGCAGACCGCTCGCGCTGTAGGTGAGGGTCGCGCCCGCGCTGTCGCTGGCCGAGATCTGCAGGCTGACCGAGCCGCCGGTGGCGGTGGACTGGCTGCCCGGGTTGGTGACGGTCACCGTGTTGCCGGTGCTGGTGCCCGAGGTGAAGGCGGCGGTGCCGTTGGGGGTGCCCCAGCCGGTCGGGCCGTCGTAGCCGGTGGCCGCGGTGCAGAAGTACGAGGTGGAGCAGGAGCCGTTGTTGCCGCTGGTCACGTCGTACAGGTTCGAGGTGTGCGAGTACGGGTACTTCGCCGGGTAGTCGCTGGAGCCCGGGGTGCCCGCGAGGGCGTACACACCCGCGATGATCGGCGAGGAAGCGCTCGTACCGCCGTAGACCGCCCAGCCGGAGCCGCCGTAGGTGTCGTAGACGGCCACGCCGGTGGCGGGGTCGGCGACCGCGGAGACGTCGGACTCCATGCGCTTGGTGCAGCCGGTGTCGGTCTGCCAGCTCGGCTTGGCGTCGTACGCGGAGCAGCCCGAGCCGGTGCCCTCGGTGCTGCTGGTCTTCCAGACCGACTCGCTCCAGCCGCGGGTGGTGGAGGACGTGGACAGCGCGGTGCCGCCGACGGCGGTCACGTACTGGGACGTGGCCGGGTACTCGGCGCCGTAGTCCGAGTCACCCGCGGAGACGGTGATCGCGACGCCCGGGTGCTTGAAGTACGAGGTGTCCTCGCTGGTCTGGGAGGAGGACTCGTCACCGCCCCAGCTGTTGGAGACGAACTTCGCGCCCAGGGTCACGGCCTCGTTCTCGGCGGTGCCGAGGTCCGAGTCGGTGGCCGAGTTGGCCTCGACGAGGATGATGTTGCAGTTCGGGCAGACCGCGCTGACCATGTCGATGTCGAGCGCTTCCTCGCCCGCCCAGCCGGTGTCGTTCGTCGGCAGCGAGGTGGTCGAGCCGGTCTGGCTGACCTGCTTGAAGCAGCCGTTGGCGACCGTGCAGGCCGACAGGCCGAACTGCGAACGGTAAGTGGCCAGGTCGGAGGCCGCGTTGGGGTCGTTGTACGCGTCGACCACGGCGACGGTCAGGCCGGAGCCGCCGGTCGAGGGCAGGTTGTAGGCGCTGTGCAGGTTGGCCGGGCTCAGGCCGGACACCGCGGCGGCGGCGTTGGGGGAGACCGCGGCGGCCAGCTTCTGCCTGATGTCGGTACGCCGCTGGGCGAAGCAGGCCGCGTGACCGGGGGCCGGGGTGCCGCACAGGTGCGTGGTGGGCACCTTCTGTCCGGCCTTGCCGGTGGAGTGGACGGCCTGTGCGCCGGGGGCCGTCAGGGCCTTCGCGTTCTGGGTGACGCGGGAGGTGTGCCCGGTGGTGGGCGCGGTCTGCGCGCCGGCGCTCGGGGCCGCCATCAGACCGGCGACGGTGAGGGCGAGGGCGGGTATGGCGGCGGTCAGAAGTCTTCGCAGGTTCCCGGCGGGTCTGCCGGAGCGGGTCTCACTCATGGGGGGTGCTGCCTCCATCGGTTTGAGGCGGGTGCCGCGCGGACCGGGGTAGGGCCGTACGCGGCTCCACAGCCGGAAGTGGGGGTTCTCGGCGCTGAATGGCGGGCCCGTGACGCGCGTAGCGTGAACAAAGGGAGGGAGTGTCATGGGCATGCCAAATCAGTCGTCCTGTCATGTCCTTGTGCAGGACATGTCGGGACGGCCAGAACGTAACCGGGGCCGAGGACGCGCGGATAGCCGCGCCCGAAGAACTTTGCCGCTCCATGGCTGCTCCATGGACGGCGCATAGCCGCTCCATGGGCGAGACGCGACGACGCCGGGCCGCACACGCGGCCCGGCGTCATCCGTGTCGCACCGTCCCACCCGGGAGTGCCTGCCTGCGCCGGACGGGTGGAGAAGCGGGAGCCGGACAGTGTGTCAGTGGTCCCGTGAGGGGAGGTGCTTGCACCATCCTCACGACACTGCCCGACATTCTGGGCAGCCTCCGGCCGCGACACATCCTCGTCGGGCCGAAGGCCTTCCCCGCTTCGGTCGGCCGGCGGCAAAGCGTCTCGCCGGCGCTGGGCACCCGTCGGGCGAAAGGATGGGTGAAGTGACCGCTAGGCATCAGGCACTCTTCAAACGACGCTGGCGCATCGGGCTGATGGCCCTGGCCATGCTGCTGCCCGTGGCCTGGACCGGTTCCGCGGGGGCGCAGGCGGCGCCGGGCAACGGGAACCACGTGGTGTACCAGGAGTCGGTGCCTGTCTCGGCAACGCCGACCCTGCCGAAGGACTTCAAGCCTGGGGCTCCCCTGACGTCCAAGCAGGGCCAGGCCATGCAGAACGCGTTGCTCAAGAAGCGCCGGCACATGGCCGCCCGGATCCCCCGGTCGGTCGGCCGGCGAGGGGTGCCTCCGGTGACCGCACCTGAATCCCAGGTGGAGGACGTTTCGTCCCGGGCGAAGGGCCCCGCCTCGAAGGCTCTCGTCATCGCACGCAACCACCGCAACCCCGTCGCGGCCGGCAACACCTGTGGACAGGCGGCCTCATTGGCCGAGCCGGCTGCGGCGAACGACGGCCGGAACGTCTACTACACCGGCAACTTCGACCACCAGGAATTCTCCACGGACCACGGGGCCACGTACTCCTGTGCCGCCCCTTACCCGGCGGGGCCGGCCGAAGCGCCGTTCACCTGCTGTGACACCCAAGTCGTCCACGACCACGCGCGCGATGTCACGTTCCACAGCATGTTGTACGTGAGCAGCCGCACGACGTTCAGCAACGGTGTCGTACGCATCTTCGTGAGGCGGCACATTCCCTCGGCGGACAACTGCTACTACGACATCGATTTCGACCCGTCCGCGACCGACGTGCTTCCTGACTACCCGCATCTGGGCCTCAGCAAGAAGTTCTTGTACGTCAGCGCAAACCGACTCGCCGGGCCGAACCTCGACTGGGCGGGCGCGGAGGTGAGACGCCTCAATCTCGACCAGCTTGCTGCGTGCAAGGTCGCCTCGGGGAGAAGCGTCAACATCACAAACCCCGGAGGCCAGCGGATTCTGGTCCCGGGCAGCGGCGCGCAGCATGTCATGTACTTCTCCTGGGTCAACACGCCCACCCAGTGGCGCGTGTTCAGCTGGCCCGACAACTCGACGGCCGTCGGTTCGACCCTGCACGATGTCGGTGCCATGACCTTCGGCGACCCCGACTGCCGGGGCGGGGTGAACAACACTGACTGGGCCGACGATCTCGCGGCGAGCATCGAAGGATTCAATGTGGCCACAGCCGTCAACCGGAGATCGGTGAACGTCTGGGCTTCCACGAGCTCCGATGCCGCTCATCCGAACGCCCATATCGTCGGCGCCAAGTTCCGCCTCGGGAAGCGCCCGAACGACCTGAGGCTCGTCCAGCAACCTGTCATCGCCTTCGCGCACCAGTGCACGGGCTTGCCGGCCGTCGGTGTGAACGACTCCGGAGACCAGGGCCTGGCCATCGCCGTCGGCGGCAGGAACGGAGGCCGCGGACCCGCCGTCACCACAGCGGTGGGGATCAAGGACAAGTACAGCCCCGGGCCCGGCCGGTTCACCTTCCGGAAGGTGGCCAAGGCCACCCACAACCCCGACGACGCCCGCTTCGGCGACTACTTCACCGTCAGCAGGAACTCGCCGTGCGGCAGGTACTTCGACGCCACGGGTTACGGCTTGCTCGGCGGCACCGAAGCGTCGAACGTCAACGCGCGATACGTCGAGTTCGGGCGCGGCGCGTACTGCCGCTAGGGAGCCGTCGCGGACCGTCCTCAACGGATCTCGCCCAGAGCGGGAACGACACCGGACAGGACCGCTGCCTCGTAAGAGGCAGCGGTCCTGTCGTTTCTGCTTCAGGCAGGATCCGCTTGAAGCCGGAGCCTAGAACTCGTCGTCGAAGGAGACCGACCCTTCCACCGCGACCTGGTACGCCGACGGGCGCCGCTCGAAGAAGTTGGTCAGCTCCTGAACACCCTGGAGCTCCATGAAGGAGAAGGGGTTCTCGGAGCCGTACACCGGCGCGAAGCCCAGCCGCTGGAGGCGCTGGTCGGCGACGCACTCCAGGTACTGCCGCATCGAGTCGGTGTTCATGCCCGGCAGACCGTCACCGCACAGATCGCGGCCGAACTGCAGCTCGGCTTCGACAGCCTCGCGGATCATGTCGGTGACCTGCTGCTGGAGCTGGTCGTCGAAGAGCTCCGGCTCCTCCTTGCGGACCGTGTCGACCACCTCGAAGGCGAAGGACATGTGCATGGTCTCGTCGCGGAACACCCAGTTGGTGCCCGTCGCCAGGCCGTGCAGCAGACCCCGGCTGCGGAACCAGTAGACGTACGCGAAGGCACCGTAGAAGAAGAGGCCCTCGATGCACGCGGCGAAGCAGATCAGGTTGAGCAGGAAGCGGCGGCGGTCGGCCTGGGTCTCCAGGCGCTCCAGCTTCTCGACCTCGTTGATCCACTTGAAGCAGAACTCTGCCTTCTCGCGGATGGAGGGGATGTTCTCGACGGCGTCGAAGGCGGCGGCGCGGTCCTCCGGGTCGGGGAGATAGGTGTCCAGCAGGGTCAGATAGAACTGGACGTGGACCGCTTCCTCGAAGAGCTGCCGGGAGAGATACAGGCGCGCCTCGGGGGAGTTGATGTGCTTGTACAGCGTCAGCACGAGGTTGTTCGCCACGATCGAGTCGCCCGTCGCGAAGAACGCGACCAGCCGGCCGATCATGTGCTGCTCGCCCTGCGAGAGCTTCGCGAGGTCGGCGACGTCCGAGTGGAGGTCGACCTCCTCGACGGTCCAGGTGTTCTTGATCGCGTCCCGGTAGCGCTCGTAGAAGTCCGGGTAGCGCATGGGGCGGAGGGTGAGTTCGAAGCCCGGGTCGAGGAGGTTCTTCTCGGTCTTTTCGGGGGCGGTCGTCATTACTGGCAGGCCTCGCAGGACTCGGGGTTCTCAAGGGAGCAGGCGACGGCGTCGGGGTCGGCCGCCTGCTGGACGGGGATGGTCTTCTCGGGCTGCGTCTGCGCCTGGGCGGCGCGGGCGATGCGGGTCGCCGGGCGCGAGCGCAGGTAGTACGTCGTCTTCAGGCCCGACTTCCAGGCGTAGGCGTACATCGAGGAGAGCTTGCCGATGGTCGGCGTCTCCAGGAACAGGTTCAGCGACTGGGCCTGGTCGAGGAACGGGGTGCGGGCGGCGGCCATGTCGATGAGGCCGCGCTGCGGGATCTCCCAGGCCGTGCGGTACAGGTCACGGACGTCCTGCGGCACCCAGGTGAAGCCCTGCACCGAGCCGTTGGACTCGCGCAGCGCCTCGCGGGTCTGCGCGTCCCACACGCCGAGCTTCTTCAGCTCGGCCACCAGGTAGGAGTTGACCTGGAGGAACTCGCCGGAGAGCGTCTCGCGCTTGAAGAGGTTCGAGACCTGCGGCTCGATGCACTCGTACACGCCCGCGATCGACGCGATCGTGGCGGTGGGGGCGATGGCGAGGAGGAGCGAGTTGCGCATGCCGACCGCGGCGATGCGTTCCCGCAGGGCCGTCCAGCGCTCCGGCCAGGTGAGTTCCACGTCGAAGTGGTCGGGGTGGAGGACTCCGCGGGCCGTACGGGTCTTCTCCCAGGCCGGAAGCGGGCCGTTGCGCTCGGCGAGGTCCGCGGAGGCCTCGTACGCGGCGAGCATGATGCGCTCGGCGATACGGGTGGACAGGGCCTTGGCCTGCGGTGAGTCGAACGGGACGCGCAGCTTGAAGAAGACGTCCTGGAGGCCCATCGCGCCGAGGCCGACCGGGCGCCACTTCGCGTTGGAGCGGCCCGCCTGCTCGGTCGGGTAGAAGTTGATGTCGACGACGCGGTCGAGGAAGGTGACGGCCGTGCGGACCGTCTCGTCCAGCCGCTCCCAGTCGATGTCGCCGGCCGCCGTGTCGACGAACGCGCCCAGGTTGACCGAGCCCAGGTTGCAGACCGCCGTCTCGCCGTCGTCCGTGACCTCCAGGATCTCGGTGCACAGGTTCGAGGAGTGGACGGTGTGGCCCGGCTCCGCCGTCTGGTTGGCGGTGCGGTTGGCGGCGTCCTTGAAGGTCATCCAGCCGTTGCCGGTCTGTGCGAGGGTGCGCATCATGCGGCCGTACAGGTCGCGGGCCGGGATGGTCTTCTTGGCGAGGCCCGCCTCCTCCGCCTTGCGGTACGCGGCGTCGAACTCGTCGCCCCACAGGTCGACCAGCTCGGGCACGTCGGCGGGGGAGAAGAGGGACCAGACGGCGTCCTCGTTCACCCGGCGCATGAACTCGTCCGGGATCCAGTGCGCGAGGTTCAGGTTGTGCGTACGGCGGGCGTCCTCGCCGGTGTTGTCGCGCAGCTCCAGGAACTCCTCGATGTCGGAGTGCCAGGTCTCCAGGTAGACCGCGGCCGCGCCCTTGCGCCGGCCGCCCTGGTTCACGGCGGCGACCGAGGCGTCGAGGGTCTTCAGGAACGGGACGATGCCGTTGGAGTGCCCGTTCGTGCCGCGGATCAGCGAACCGCGCGAACGGATACGGGAGTACGACAGGCCGATGCCGCCCGCGTGCTTCGAGAGCCGGGCGACCTGGTGGTAGCGGTCGTAGATGGAGTCCAGCTCGTCCAGCGGGGAGTCGAGGAGGTAGCAGGACGACATCTGGGGATGCCGGGTGCCGGAGTTGAAGAGGGTGGGGGAGGAGGGGAGGTAGTCGAGGCGGCTCATCAGGCTGTAGAGCGCCGCTACTTCGTCGAGGGCCCTGGTGGTGTCGTCCTCGGCGAGGCCGGATGCCACGCGGAGCATGAAGTGCTGGGGCGTCTCGACGACCTTGCGGGTGATCGGGTGCCGCAGGAGGTAGCGGCTGTGCAGGGTGCGCAGGCCGAAGTAGCCGAAGCGGTCGTCGCCTTCGGTGTCGATCAGGGCGTCGAGGTGGGCCGTGTGCAGCCGGACGAACTCGGCGGTGCGGTCGGCGATCAGGCCCTCGCGGTGGCCGGTCGTGATCGACTCGGAGAAGGTCGTGACGCCCTGGGAGGCGGCCTCGGCCGCGATGCTGATCGTCAGCAGCCTGGCCGCCAGCTTCGAGTAGGCGGGGTCCTCGGAGATGAGGCCCGCGGCGGCCTCCGTGGCCAGTTCGCGCAGTTCCGTGTCGTCCGCGCGGGCGGAGCGGCCGCGCAGCGCGGCGGCGGCGACCCGGCCGGGGTCGGCGTCGGGGAGGTCGGCGGTGAGGTCGGTCAGGGTACGCAGCAGCGTGGTACCGGGACCGTCGTTCTCCACCGGGGCCTGCACCGGGGCCTGCGGCACGGAAACTGAAGCCGGATCGGCTGGCGCGATGGTCACTTGGGGCTCTCCCTCGCTCGGCACGGGGCCAGGGGAAAGCGGCGGGGCACACGAGCGCGCACGGCGTCGCGTCCACCGGCCCATTCCGCGAGGCCCGGACGTCGTCGGCGCCCGGGCCGGGTGGCCGGGGCGCGCTGTCGGCAGGTCCTCGGACTGACGCGAGTGTGTGCACGCGGGTACGCGAACACACACAAGTACACCGTTGCGGGACAGTTCCGGATTCGCACCGGATTCCCCTGCGGCGACAGCGAGCATGAGCATACATCTTGTGCCGGGCTGCGGGAGCACCACCACATGTTGTGTCGCGTTGGTGTCGGGGAGTGCTACGGAGTGTGCTGGAGCGTCAACTCGTAGGTGAGCAGCGGGATGTGTCAGGGGCATGAGTGCGGGCCGCCGGATTGTGTCCGGCGGCCCGTCTGGTGGCCGCTGTGGCTTGTTGTGGGTCGGGGCCGGGTCGGGGGTATCCGTCCTCGGTCTGGCGCGGAATCGGTGGGGTTTCAAGGGCTCGGCGTTGACGCGCCAGCCGCTGCGGGCGGACGCCCCCGACCCGTCCCCTTCGGCCGTACGGCGTCTGCGGCATTGAAGGGGCGCGGGGAACTGCGCAATCCCTCCGTCCGCACCCGTCCGGCGGCTAGGGGGTCGCCTCCGCTGTCGCCGGCGGCAGCTTCGCCTCGACGCTCGGGGTGGCCGCGTCCGCCGTGTAGTCCTCCGGGGACGTTTCGTCCACGCCGTCGGGGGCGTTGAAGGCCCGGAGGGCGAAGGTGAGGACCACGGTCACGACCACGTTGAGGACGAACGCCGTGAAGCCGATGTAGCCGATCTCCCCGATGCCAGGGATCTCCTTCGAGTTGCCGCCGAAGTGATCCTGGGTGGGGGAGGCGATCCCGTACGCGGCGAGCGTGCCGTAGAGCATGCCCACGGCCCAGCCGGCGAGGAGTGCCCAGCGGTGGAACCAGCGGGTGAACAGGCCGCCCACCAGGGCGGGGAACGTCTGGAGGATCCAGATGCCGCCGAGGAGCTGGAAGTTGATCGCGACGGTTTTGTCCATCGTCAGGACGAAGACCAGCGCGCCCACCTTCACCAGGAGCGAGACCAGCTTGGAGACCTTGGTCTCCTGCTGCGGGGTCGCGTCCGGCTTGATGAAGTCCTTGTAGATGTTGCGGGTGAAGAGGTTGGCGGCGGCGATGGACATGATCGCCGCGGGGACGAGCGCACCGATGCCGATCGCGGCGAAGGCCACGCCCGCGAACCAGTCCGGGAACATGGTCTCGAAGAGCTGGGGGATGGCGAGTTGGCCGTTCGTGACCTTCACCCCGGCCGCGATCGCCATGAAGCCGAGGAGGGCCAGCAGGCCCAGCATCAGGGAGTAGAGCGGGAGGATCGTGGTGTTGCGGCGGATGACGTTGCGGCTGCGGCTCGACAGCGTCGCCGTGATCGAGTGCGGGTACATGAAGAGCGCGAGTGCCGAGCCCAGGGCGAGGGTGGCGTACGTCCACTGGTTCGCTTCGGCGGGGACGATTCCGCCGGCGCCCGCCGCCGTGTACTTGTCGTTCGCCGCCTTGAAGATCTCGTCGAAGCCGCCCAGCTTGATCGGGATGTAGATGATGGCCACCGCGATCACGATGTAGATCAGGGTGTCCTTCACGAACGCGATCAGCGCCGGGGCGCGCAGGCCCGAGGAGTAGGTGTAGGCCGCCAGCACGCCGAAGGCGATGAGGAGCGGGAGGTCCTTCACGAACCAGTTCGTGTTCTCGCCGCCGCCCACGCCCATCACGTCCAGCACGGCCTGGATGCCGACCAGTTGGAGCGCGATGTACGGCATGGTGGCCAGGATGCCGGTGACGGCCACGGCGAGGGACAGCCCCTTGGAGCCGAAGCGGCCGCGCACGAAGTCCGACGTCGTCACGTATCCGTGCTTGTGGGAGACCGACCACAGGCGGGGGAGGAAGGTGAAGATCAGGGGGTAGACCAGGATCGTGTACGGAACCGCGAAGAAGCCGGCCGCGCCCGCCGCGTAGATGGCGGCCGGTACGGCGACGAAGGTGTACGCCGTGTAGAGGTCGCCGCCGAGCAGGAACCAAGTGATCCAGGTGCCGAACGACCGTCCGCCCAGGCCCCATTCGTCGAGGCTGTGCTCGTCGTCCGCCTTGCGCCAGCGCGCGGCCAGGAAGCCCATGACCGTGACGGCCAGGAAGAAGAAGATGAAGACGGCGAGTGCCACGCCGTTCACGCCGTCCTTCATGCTTCGACACCGCCCTTCGCGGCGGCGCGGGCCCGCTGGTCACGCTGCCACAGCTGGTACGCGGTCATCGTGAGGGCGGTCGAGATGATCACCCACAGCATCTGGTACCAGTAGAAGAACGGGATGCCTATGAAGGCCGGGTCCGTCTTCGCGTACGAGCCGACCCACAGCATCGCCACGAACGGTGCGGACAGACAGAGGGCGATCACTACACGGACCGGCGTCACCACCGGTGGCTTCACTTCAGGCACATCTGACATACGGCGGCTCCGTCCCCTCACTGATCACCTGTGTAACGCGCAGGCAATCTAGGCGACGGTTCCGCCTTTATGGAACCCCCGTCCGCATAGCGGATGTGGAGGGTTCGTGTGGGCGGCCGGTGTTGGCTTCAGCAGCAGCGGAACCCCTGGCGCGGGTCCCGCTCCTGACGGTCCGTCCGCCATCGTTCGAACTCACGGCGCGAGGGTACGGGTGTGTCCGGATCGTCCTTCCGCAGGTGGGTGACATGGCGGTCGTAGGCGGATTCGTCCGTCAACTCCCTTACGTACCAGCGAATTCCCCTTCCCGTGCGGCTAACCGCCCGTTTCAGCGCCGACCGCATCGCGCTCCGCCTCCCCCGCCTTCTCCGTCTTCTCCTCCCTGGTCGGGATCAGCCCGGCCGGAGCGACGATCTTCGACTCCACGTACGGCGCCTCGCTGAGCGTGGACAGCGCCGGGCGGCGTACGTGCCGGACGCACACCCGGGCCGCGTCCGCGATCACGACGACGACGAGGACGGCGAGAATGGCCGAAAGTATGCCGTCCACCGTGGAGTTGGTGACGACGGTGTGCATGTCGTCCATGCTCTTGGCGGGTGGCAGGACCTTTCCCGCGTCGATGCCGTCCTGGTAGACCGAGCGCTGCTTGAAGAAGCCCACGCGCGGGTCGCTGGAGAACACCTTCTGGTAGCTGGCGGTGAGGGTGACCGTGGCGTCCCAGAGGAGTGGAACGCCGGTGATCCAGGCCCACTTGAGGCGGCCCGACTTCACGAGCAGGGTCGTGCAGACGGCCAGGGCGACCGCCGCGAGCAGCTGGTTCGAGATGCCGAAGATCGGGAAGAGCTGGTTGATGCCGCCGAGCGGTTCATGGACGCCGACCCAGAGGAAATAGCCCCACAGGGCGGACACGATGGCGCTGGTGATGACGAGTCCGGGTTTCCAGCTCACGTTCTTGAAGGGGCGGTAGACGTTGCCCAGCATGTCCTGGAGCATGAACCGGCCCACGCGGGTGCCCGCGTCGAGCGCGGTCAGGATGAACAGGGCCTCGAACATGATCGCGAAGTGATACCAGAAGGCGCGCAGACCTCCCCCGGTGACCTTGGAGAAGATCTCCGAGACGCCGACGGCGAGGGTGGGCGCGCCGCCGGTGCGGGAGAGCAGGGTCTGCTCCTCGACCTGGTGGGCGGCTTGCGCGAGGTCCGCCGGGGAGATCGTGTAGCCGAAGCCCGCGACCGCGTGCGACGCCGACTCGACCGTGGTGCCGATGACTCCGGCCGGCGCGTTCATCGCGAAGTACAGGCCCGGGTCGATGATGCACGCGGCGACGAGGGCCATGATCGCGACCGACGACTCCATCAGCATGGAGCCGTACCCGATCATCCGGACCTGCGTCTCCTTCTGGATCATCTTGGGTGTCGTGCCGGATGCGATCAGCGAGTGGAAGCCCGAGAGCGCACCACAGGCGATCGTGATGAAGACGAAGGGGAAGAGCGAGCCCGCGAAGACCGGCCCGTTGCCGTGTCGGGCGAAGTCGGTGACCGCGTCCATCTTCAGCGTCGGCAGCGCGATCACGACGCCCAGCGCGAGCAGCGCGATCGTGCCGATCTTCATGAAGGTGGAGAGGTAGTCGCGGGGGGCGAGGAGCATCCAGACGGGGAGGATGGAGGCGATGAAGCCGTACGCCACCAGCCAGATCACCAGGGTGGAGGGGGCGAGGGTGAAGGTGCCGGCCCAGGAGGACTCGGCGACCCAGCGTCCGGCGACGAGGGCGAGCAGGAGGAGCGCGACGCCGATCAGCGACACCTCGGCGACGCGTCCCGGCCGCAGTACCCGCAGGTAGAAGCCCATGAGCAGGGCGATCGGAATGGTCATCCCGATCGAGAAGGTGCCCCACGGCGACTGCGCCAGCGCGTTCACGATCACCAGCGCGAGCACGCCGAGCAGGATGATCATGATGGCGAAGGTGGCGAGCAGGGCCGCGGCGCCGCCGAACGGGCCGATCTCCTCGCGGGCCATCTGCCCGAGCGAGCGGCCGTCCCGGCGGGTGGAGAAGAACAGCACCACCATGTCCTGGACCGCGCCCGCGAAGATCACGCCGACGATGATCCAGATGGTGCCGGGCAGGTAGCCCATCTGCGCGGCCAGTACGGGTCCGACCAGCGGGCCCGCGCCCGCGATCGCCGCGAAGTGGTGACCGAGCAGCACGCGCCGGTCCGTCGGGTGGAAGTCGATGCCGTTGTTCAGCCGCTCCGCGGGGGTGGCCCGGGTCTTGTCGACCTTGAGCACCTTGTACGCGATGAACTTCGCGTAGAAGCGATAGGCGATGGCGTACGTGCCGAGGGCCGCGGCCACCATCCAGGCGGCCGAGACGTTCTCGCCGCGGGCGAGGGCGAGCACGGACCAGCCCGTGGCGCCGACCAGCGCGACGAGGGTCCAGATGACGATGGTGCGGGGCGTTGCCTTGCGAGGGGATGCTATTTCAGGGTTTTCAGGGCTTTCGGTGCGCACGGGTCGTCCTCCCGTCCATGGGTGACGGGAGGACCGTAGAGCAGGAAGAGGAGCTGCGCTACACCACGTGCACTACCTCAAGTGGCTTATTTCTGGGGGCACTTGAGTACGGTGATCCACCAGAGGCCCGCTAGTCCTGCGGGCGCTTGAGCCTCGCCACGAACTTGTACCGGTCGCCCCGGTACACCGAGCGCACCCACTCCACCGGCTCGCCCTGCCTGTCCAGCGAGTGCCGGGAGAGCATCAGCATGGGCAGGCCGACGTCGGTGCCGAGCAGTCCGGCCTCGCGCGGGGTGGCCAGCGAGGTCTCGATGGTCTCCTCGGCCTCGGCGAGATGGACGTCGTACACCTCGGCGAGCGCGGTGTAGAGGGAGGTGTACTTGACGAGAGACCTGCGCAGCGCGGGGAAGCGCTTGGCGGACAGGTGGGTCGTCTCGATGGCCATCGGTTCGCCGCTCGCGAGGCGCAGCCGCTCGATGCGCAGCACCCGGCCGCCGGCCGAGATGTCGAGCAGCCCGGCGAGGGTCTCGTCGGCGGTGATGTAGCCGATGTCCAGGAGCTGCGAGGTGGGTTCGAGGCCCTGGGCGCGCATGTCCTCGGTGTACGAGGTGAGTTGCAGTGCCTGGGAGACCTTGGGCTTGGCCACGAAGGTGCCCTTGCCCTGGATACGCTCCAGGCGGCCCTCGACGACCAGTTCCTGAAGGGCCTGCCGCACGGTGGTGCGCGAGGTGTCGAACTCGGCGGCGAGGGTGCGCTCGGGCGGTACCGGCGTGCCGGGCGGCAGTGTCTCCGTCATGTCGAGCAGGTGCTTCTTCAGGCGGTAGTACTTGGGCACGCGCGCGGTACGGATGGGCGCCCCACCCTCGTTCTCCGCACTGCTGACGTCGGTGCTCATGCTCTGCCTTCCCGGCTCCGGATGCCGAAGCGACCGACATCCCCATCGGCCACGGCTCACATCGTGGCACGGCTTCGTGTGCGAGTGTCCCCTCGCACGCTCCGTGATCCCCTCTATATACCGTCGCCGTACCTGTTGGTCTAGTCCACCGCGCGGAGACGCGTCGCACAGGGTGCGTGAACTGGGCTGTCCGTTATGCCACTTACCTAATTAAAGGTCCTTTCATATGTAGGTCCCATAACGGACGGTCGGAGTGCCTGTGAACGCCTTGACACCCCCCTAGGTCTAGGCCAAGCTCCCCGTACTGGTCTACACCATTGGTCCAGTCCCGGCCCCACGGGCGGTACGCGTCGTATGTCACCGCAGGGAGCAGGGGGGTTTATGGCATCCCTGAGGAGGGTGGCGTGAAGCGCAAGCTGATAGCCGCGATCGGTATCGCGGGCATGATGGTCTCCATCGCGGCGTGCGGGAGTGACGACAAGTCCGGGGGGTCGGACAAGGGCGCGGACGCCAAGGAGCTGACCGTCTGGCTCACCGTCGACGCGCAGAACAACTGGCCCGAGCTGGTCAAGGCCGCCGACACGGCGATCAAGGCGAAGCACCCCGGCATCAAGATCAACCACGAGTACTACGGCTGGCCGGACAAGAACACCAAGCTCGACGCGGTCCTCGCCACCGACAAGGCCCCCGACGTGGTCGAGATGGGCAACACCGAGATGCTCGGCTACATGGTCAAGGGCGCCTTCGCTCCCCTCGACGCCTCGAAGTTCGAGCAGTCGGACGCCTGGCTCGACGGCCTCAAGGCCTCGGTCACCTACGACGGCAAGACCTACGGCGTCCCGTACTACGCCGGTGGCCGCGTCGGCAACTGGCGCAAGGACCTCGCCGCTTCGGTCGGCGTGAAGTCCGCCCCGAAGACGTACAAGGAGCTCACCTCCACCCTGGACAAGATCCAGAAGAAGGAGGGCGACAAGTTCAGCGCCTGGTACCAGCCCACCCGTGACTGGTACGCGGCCATGTCCTTCGTCTACGACGCCGGCGGCTCCATCGCGAAGGAAGACGGCGGCCAGTGGAAGGGCAACCTCTCCTCGCCCGAGTCCATCAAGGGCCTCACCGAGTTCAAGAACGTCGTCGACAAGTACATGCACGGCGACAAGACCAAGGACGAGTCCGACCGTTACATCGTCTACGGCCAGGGCAAGTCCGGCATGATCTTCGGCGCGGCCTGGGAGGGCGCGACCTCCGAGGACCCGAAGAACGACAAGACCGGCAAGCTCAAGGGCAACCTCGAGAACTTCGTGATGCCCGGCCCGTCCGGGAAGAACCTCCCCGTCTTCCTCGGCGGCTCCGACCTCGCCGTACCGGTGAAGTCCAAGGCGCAGGCCGTCGCCGCCGAGTGGATCAACGCGTTCACCGGAGCCAAGGGCCAGAAGGGCCTGATGGGCAAGGGCAACCTGCCCAACAACAAGACCGACCTCGCCACCCTGAAGAACGACCCGGCCACGGTGGTCCCGGCCACGGCGGCCGAGTCCAACTGGTTCGTCCCGATGGCACCGGGCTGGGGCCAGGTCGAGAAGGCCCAGGTCCTGCAGACCATGCTGCAGAACATCGGCACCGGCAAGAAGTCGGTCGCGGACGCCGCGAAGGAAGCGGACGCCGCGATCGACAAGGTCATCAACACCAAGTGACCTGAGAGCAGGGCCCCGTCGGTCCTCCCTCGCGGAGGCGCGGGGCCCTGCTCCCCGTACGACCGGGGGGTGAGCCTCCCGTACGACCCGGTCGCGGGCGGGGCTTGCTTCCCGTACGACCCGTACGACCTGAGGTACCGCTGAGGAGCGCGCGGATGAGTGCCGCTGAAACGACCACTGCCAAAGTGCCGCCTGCGCGGCAGTCGCCACCACCATCGGCCGCGCCGGAGCAGCCACGGAGAAAGCGGACGAACGGCGGGGCAGCCGTCCCCTGGGCGCTGCTCGCCCCCTGTCTGCTGATTCTCGCGCTGGTCCTCGGCTATCCGCTGGTCCGGCTGGTCACGCTGTCCTTCCAGAAGTTCGGGCAGTCCCAGCTCTGGGGCTTCCAGCCGGCCGAGTCGGTCGGCTTCGACAACTTCGGCAAGGTGCTGGGGGACAGCGAGTTCTGGGCGGTGGTCGTCCGGACGATCGTCTTCGCGGGCGGCTCCGTCATCTTCACGATGGTCATCGGCATGCTGATCGCGCTGCTCCTCCAGCGGGTCTCCGGCTGGGTGAAGACACTCATCAACATCGTGCTCGTGGCCAGCTGGGGCATGCCCATCATCGTGGCCACCACGGTCTTCAAGTGGCTCTTCGACTCCGACTACGGCGTCTTCAACGCGCTGCTCAGCAAGTTGCCGGGCGTCGACATGGTCGGCCACAACTGGTTCGCCAGCGGCACCCAGGGCCTGGCCGTGATCATGCTCCTGGTGGTGTGGGGCGCGGTGCCGTTCGTCGTCATCACGCTCAGCGCGGGACTCACCCAGGTGCCGGCGGAGCTGGAGGAGGCGGCACGCCTCGACGGCGCGGGCGCCTGGGGCGTCTTCCGTTACGTCACGCTGCCGATCCTCAAGCCGATCATCGTGATGCTCACGACCCTCTCCGTCATCTGGGACATGGGCGTCTTCCCCCAGGTCTTCGTCATGCGGGGCGGCCACCCGGAGGCCGAGTTCCAGCTGCTCACCACGTACTCGTACGACCGTGCGTTCGTGGTCAACGACTACGCGCAGGGATCGGCGATCGCCCTGCTGACCGTGCTCCTGCTGCTGGGCGTGGTCGCCGTGTACATGCGTCAGATGCTGAAGATCGGAGAGGTCGAGTGAGCGCGATCACCACCTCGGGGCGTACGTCCTCCGGCCCCCGCAAGTCCTCCGGACCCCGCAAGTCCAAGCTCGGCTGGAACCTGCTCGGCCTGCTTGTCTTCGTCACCGCGGGTTTCCCCGTCTACTGGATGTTCAATACGGCCTTCAAACCGGCCAAGGACGCCATCGACTCGGATCCGAGCCTGTTCCCCACGGCGGTGACGCTCGACAACTTCCGCCGCGCGCTGGACATCGCCGACTTCTGGGGCCCGGTGGGCCGCAGCCTGATCGTGTCCCTGTCGGTGGTCGTGATCGGCATGGTGGTGGGGCTGCTGGCCGCGCTGGCCATCTCCCGCTTCGCCTTCCGCGGCCGGAAGATCGTGATCGTCGGCATCCTGGCGGTCCAGATGGTCCCGCTGGTCGCCATGATCATCCCGATCTTCCTGCTGCTGAACGACCTCGACCAGTACGACAAGCTCTCCGGTCTGATCATCACGTATCTGACCTTCATCCTCCCCTTCACGGTGTGGACGCTGCGCGGCTTCATCGTCAACATCCCGAAGGAGCTGGAGGAGGCGGCGATGGTCGACGGCTGCAGCCGCACGGGCGCCTTCGTCCGCGTGGTCTTCCCGCTGCTGGCACCCGGCATGGTCGCCACGTCCGTGTACGGCTTCATCCAGGCGTGGAACGAATACCTCTACGCCCTCATGCTGTTGAGCCAGAAGAACCAGACCGCCACCGTCTGGCTCGGCAACTTCACCACCAAGCACGGCACCGAGTACGCCCCGATGATGGCCGGTTCCACGATGATGGCCGTGCCGATCGTCGTCCTGTTCCTCATAGTCCAGCGCAAGATGGCCGCGGGGCTGACCGCGGGCGCCGTGAAGGGATAACGCCACCCGATGACGACACTCGCCAGTGGGACGGACACCATCACGCGTGACGCGCTCACCGTCCTCCAACCCGGTTTCACCGGAACCACGGCCCCCGACTGGCTGCTCCGCCGCCTGGGTGAAGGCCTCGCCTCGGTCGGCCTGTTCGGCCGCAACATCGACTCGCCCGAGCAACTCGCCGCCCTGACGGCCCAGTTGCGCGCCGAACGCGACGACGTGCTCGTCGCGATCGACGAGGAGGGCGGTGACGTCACCCGCCTGGAGGTGCGTACGGGGTCCTCGTTCCCCGGCAATCACGCGCTGGGAGCGGTGGACGACGTCTCACTGACGGAGGAAGTGGCCGCCGAACTGGGCCGCCGCCTCGCCGCCTGCGGCGTCAACCTCAACTGGGCCCCGTCCGCCGACGTGAACTCCAACCCCGACAACCCCGTCATCGGCGTACGGTCCTTCGGCGCCGACACCGACCTGGTGGCCCGGCACACGGCCGCGTACGTCACCGGACTCCAGTCCGCGGGGGTCGCCGCCTGCACCAAGCACTTCCCGGGGCACGGCGACACGGCCGTCGACTCGCACCACGCGCTGCCGCGCATCGACGCCGATCTGTCGGTACTGGAGTCCCGCGAACTCGCCCCGTTCCGCGCCGCGATCGCCGCGGGGACGCGCGCCGTGATGAGCGCGCACATCCTCGTCCCGGCGCTGGACCCCGACCGCCCGGCCACCCTCTCCCGCCGCATCCTCACGGGCCTGCTCCGCGAGGAACTCGGCTACGACGGTCTCATCGTCACCGACGGCATGGAGATGCAGGCCATCGCCGCGACGTACGGCATCGAGCGGGGCAGCGTCCTCGCCATCGCGGCCGGCGCGGACGCGATCTGCGTGGGCGGCGGCCTCGCGGACGACGACACGGTACGCCGCCTCCGCGACGCCCTCGTCTCAGCCGTCCGCACCGGCGAACTCCCCGAGGAACGCCTCGCGGACGCGGCGAACCGGGTGCGGGCGCTGGCACGTTGGACGGCGGTAGGCGTGGGTGCGAGTGCAGGTGAGGGGACGGGTGCGGGTGTGGGTGCGGGTGATCGTGCCGACGTCGGCCTGGTCGCCGCCCGTCGCGCGCTCACGGTGACCCACGCCGAGACGTACGCCCCGCTCACCGAGGCCCCGTACGTCGCCGCGCTCACCCCGGTCGCGAACATCGCTGTCGGTGACGAGACCCCCTGGGGCGTGGCGGCGGAACTGGCCCGGCTGCTCCCCGGCACGGAGACCGGCAGCTTCACCGGCGAGAGCGCGGGCGCCCTGGCCCTCGCCGCCGCGGGCACCCGCCGGATTGTCGCCGTCGTCCGCGACGAACACCGCCACCCCTGGATGGCGGCCGCCCTCGACACCCTCCTCGCCGCCCGCCCCGACACCGTCGTGGTCGAGATGGGCGTACCGCAGTCCCCGCCCCGGGGCACCCTCCACATCGCCACCCATGGCGCGGCACGCGTATGCGGCCGGGCGGCGGCGGAGGTCATCGCGGGGGAGCAGCGTGGCAGCGATTACGTGACCACCTGAACGAAAAGGTGCCGGGCCTCCCTGGGGGGAGACCCGGCACCTTCGTGTGGTCGCTCGGCGTGCGTGACGATCTGTGCCCGTGACGCTCGGCGACCGTGACGATCTCTGTCCGTGCCGCTAAATCCCCTGCCAGTCCGGCTTGTTGGCGAACGTGTGCCGGAAGTAGTCCGCGAGCTTCAGCTTGGAGGCCGCCGCCTCGTCTACGACGACGGTCGCGTGCGGGTGGAGCTGCAACGCCGACGCCGGGCACACCGCGGCCACCGGCCCCTCGACCGTCGCGGCCACCGCGTCCGCCTTGCCCTCGCCCGTGGCGAGCAGCACCAGGTGCCGTGCCTCCAGGATCGTGCCGATGCCCTGGGTGATGACGTGGTGCGGCACCTGCTCGATGTCGCCCTCGAAGAACCGCGCGTTGTCCACCCGGGTCTGCTCGGTCAGCGTCTTGATGCGGGTCCGTGAGGCGAGCGAGGAGCACGGCTCGTTGAACCCGATGTGCCCGTCCGTCCCGATCCCGAGCAACTGGAGATCGACGCCGCCGGCCTCCGCGAGCGCCTTGTCGTACGCCTCGCACGCGGCCCGCACGTCCTCCGCGGTGCCGTCCGGTCCGATGAACGCGTCCATGCCCAGCCCCAGCGGCTCAAGCACTTCGCGCCGCAGTACCGAGCGGTACGACTCGGGATGTTCGGCCGGCAGCCCCACGTACTCGTCGAGCTGAGCGATCCGCGCGCCCGAGGCGTCCACGGCACCGGCGCTCACCTTGGCCGTCAGCGCCTGGTAGATGGGCAGCGGAGTCGAGCCGGTGGCCACGCCGAGCAGGGCGTCGGGCTTGCGTCGGAGCAGCTCCGCCATGGCCTCGGCGATCAGCTCGCCGCCCGCCTTGGCGTCCGGGACGATGACAACTTCCACGCTGGGCCTGCCGATCTGGAGAGGGGACTCAGGGACTCAAGGACTCAGGAGACTCACTGGAACCCGAAAAGGGACACATGTGGTATAGACCAATCTAGCAGAGCCCCTCCCTATCGTCGCCCGAAGCTTCCCCGCGATGGCGCCCGGGTCACTGAAGGCGCCCGCCTCACATGAGCGAACCCCCCGTCGCGTCCACCCAGCTTCCCGTGATCCACCGCCCGTCGTCCGACGCCAGGAACGCCACCACGTCCGCCACATCCGCCGGCACTCCCACCCGGCCCAGCGCCGATATCGCCGAGGCCTGTGCCCATCCGTCCTCGGTCCCGTGCAGGAACTCGGCGGTGTTGTCGGTGTCGATGATGCCCGGGGCCACCGAGTTCACGGTGATCCCCCGGGGGCCCAGCACCTTGGACAGGTCCCGGGTGAAGACGTCCAGGGCGCCCTTCGTCATCGCGTACGCCATCTTGTCCGGCATCACGGCGTTGCGGGCGAGGCCCGAGGAGATGTTGATGACGCGCCCGCCGTCGCGCAGGCGGGAGGTGCCGAGCCGGGTGATGAAGTGCGGTGCCGTCACGTTCACCGCGAACACCTTGTCGTACTCCGTCTCGTCGATCTCGTCGAACGAACGCGACGTACCGATCCCCGCGTTGTTCACCAGGATGTCCAGCCCGTCCGCCTGCCGGTCGAAGGACTCCCACAGGGCCTCCGCGTCGCCCGGCAGCCCGAGCTCCACCCCGATCGCGAACGCCGATCCGCCCGCCGCCTCGATCGCGGCGACCGTCTCCTTCGGGGCTGCCTCATTGCTGCCGTAGTGCACGGCCACCCGCGCGCCGTCCCGTCCGAGCCGCTCGGCGATGCCCCGCCCGATGCCCCTGCCGCCGCCCGTGACGAGTGCCGTCCTGCCGCTGAGCACGCCCATGCCGACGCCCCCTTCGCATTTCACTAGTGGTCGCTACAGAAAAAACCGTACAACAGCCCACCGACATTTCTCTAGCAGCCGCTATAAAATCCATCCCATGGTGAGCAGGCAGCAGACCGAGCCGGGGACCGCCGCACCCGAGGACGCCAAGGTCCTGACCAAGCAGCGCGGCCGTCCCCGTTCCTTCGACCGTGAGACCGCGCTGGAGAAGGCGATCCTCGCGTTCTGGGAGCGCGGGTACGAGGCGACCTCCGTCTCCGACCTCACACGCGTCATGGGCATCGGCGCCCCGAGCCTGTACGCGGCGTTCGGTGACAAGCGGTCGCTCTTCGACGAGGTGGTCCGCGAGTACGGCACGAAGTACGGCTCGTTCGGCGAACGCGCGCTGGCCGAGGAGCCCACCGCCCGCGGCGCGGTCGAGCGGATGCTGCGCGAGGCGGCCGTCGAGTACACCGACCCGGGCCACCCGCACGGCTGCCTGGTCATCCACGCGGCCACCAACTGCACCTCACCCGAGGTCGAGGAGTCCCTGCGCGAGCGGCGCAACGCCAACATCGCCGTCTTCGAGAGCCGTATAAGGGCGGGGATCGCCGCGGGCGAGCTGCCCGCGGACACTGACGCGGCGGCCCTCGCCCGGTACACCGGGGCGGTCATCCAGGGCATGTCCCAGCAGGCCCGCGACGGCGCCGGCCGAGAAGAACTGGAGGCGCTGGCGGAACTCGCCATGGCCGTCTGGCCCCGCTCCGCCGCCCATCCGGTCCGTTCATCCGCCAATCCGGCCCGTTCCTGAACCGAAGCGGGTTAGTCTGCGTGATGGATGCTGTTGGATGTTGGATAAGCCGACAACAATAAACATCGCTTGGCGCATGGACAGATGACGCATGGACGCAGGACCATGGTCTAGTCCACAATGCTGGTGTATCGCAATGCTTGAGTAACTGAACAAGCCTCCGTCTTCCCCGCACAGGAAGGCGGACCGAGGAACCGGCGCTCTCTGCCCTGACTGCTCCGGCTCCTCTCTTCGGCCATCGGGACCGCACACCCCGCGGCCGTTGTTGCTCCGGGCTGCGGTGCCGGGAGGGTTGAGGGTCCCTCCCAGGCGCCGCGGCCCGCGGGTGTTTCCGGGCCCGTGCGAAGCCTCCGCGGGACCCGTGCGAGTGGCTGATTTCGGGGCCTGTCGTATCCGCCGGGTACGCTCGCACACGTGCCCTCCATGAACGACCTCGTACGCCAGCACACCGCCCTCGGTGACTCCGATCTCGAGTGGCTGCATCTGCTGGTCTCGGAGTGGCAGCTGCTCTCCGACCTCTCCTTCGCCGACCTCGTCCTGTGGGTGCCCACGCGCGACGGCACCCGCTATGTGTCCGTGGCGCAGATGCGGCCCAACACCGGCCCCACCTCGTACCAGGACGACATGGTCGGCCACCTCGTCCCGCGCGGCCGCCGCCCCATGCTGGACGCCGCGCTCGACGAGGGCCGGATCGTGCGCGAGGGCGACCCGGAGTGGCGCGAGGAGGTTCCGGTACGGGTCGAGTCCATTCCCGTACGACGTGAGGGGCGCGTCCTCGGGGTCATCGCGCGCAACACCAACCTGCTCACCGTGCGTACGCCGAGCCGCCTTGAGCTGACGTACCTCCAGAGCGCCTCCGACCTCGCCCAGATGATCGCGGCGGGCTCCTTCCCGTTCCCGAACCAGCAGGTCGACATGGACGCCTCGCCACGGGTGGGCGACGGACTGATCCGCCTCGACGCGGACGGCATCGTCCAGTACGCCTCTCCGAACGCGCTGTCGGCGTACCACCGCCTCGGCCTCGCCGCCGACCTCGTGGGCCACAACCTCGGCGTGACCACCGCCGAACTCGCCCCGTCGCGCGGCCCGGTGGACGAGGCGCTCTCCAAGGTCGCCAGCGGCTGGGCGCCCCGCGAGTTCGAGATCGAGAGCGGTGACGGCGTGATCCAGCTGCGCGCGATCCCGCTCAAGCCCAAGGGCACCCGCGTGGGTTCACTGGTGCTGCTGCGCGACGTCACCGAACTGCGGCGCCGTGAGCGTGAGTTGATCACCAAGGATGCGACCATCCGGGAGATTCATCACCGGGTGAAGAACAACCTCCAGACGGTGGCGGCCCTGCTGCGGCTCCAGGCCCGGCGCATCGACTCGGACAAGGGCCGGGAGGCCCTGGAGGAAGCTGTACGCCGGGTCGGTTCGATCGCGATCGTGCACGAGACGCTCTCCCAGAACCTGGACGAGCGCGTGGAGTTCGACGAGATCGCCGACCGGGTGCTCGCCATGGTCGCCGAGATCTCTCCCGGCAAGGTCACCGGCCGGCGCACCGGCCGCTTCGGCATCCTGGACGCCGAGGTCGCGACGCCGCTCTCCATGGTCCTCACGGAGATCCTGCAGAACGCCCTGGAGCACGGCTTCCGCGAGGGCGACCGGGGCACCGTCGAGGTCTCCGCGGTCCGTGGCGGCACCACCAAGGACGCCCGCCTCCTGGTCACCGTCCAGGACGACGGCGTCGGACTTCCGGAAGGATTCGATCCGCACCGCTCGGGCAACCTCGGTCTGCAGATCGTACGGACGCTGGTGGAGGGCGAGTTGGGCGGCACCTTCGACATGGTGGCGGCTCCGGAGCGCGGGACCCAGGTGATCCTGGACATCCCGGTGCTGGCTCACAAGTAAGCGGCACCCGTACGCGGCCGGCGCCCACAAGTAATCCACAGACATGCACAGGTAATCCACGCGGACGCAAACAGCAATGAGCCCCGGACCACTTGGTGGTCCGGGGCTCACGCTCACGTTGCTATGCGCATCGGGGGTACTGCGCGCTGCGGCTCGGGGGCGGGAGATGCGTACTCGCTGTACGCGCCGCCAAGCTCAGGCTCGTGCGGGGTGGGGTGTCAGGCGGTGGCCTGACGGGCCCGGTTGCGGGCGGCGCGACGCTTCATGGCACGGCGCTCGTCCTCGCTGAGGCCACCCCAGACGCCGGAGTCCTGGCCGGACTCGAGCGCCCACTGCAGACACTGCTCCATGACGGGGCAACGGCGGCAGACGGCCTTGGCTTCCTCGATCTGCAGCAGCGCAGGACCGGTGTTGCCGATGGGGAAGAAGAGCTCGGGGTCTTCCTCGCGGCAAACGGCGTTGTGACGCCAGTCCATGGCTGCTACCTCTCCTTGGTATTACATGCAAGTTGCTTGTGAATGTGAACGCTTTCACGAATCCCTCAACAAGTGAAGGGCCGACTGTCAGATGACCTGACGTGGTCCTGTGATTTGAGGAGGGGTTCTGGCTCTCTGTGGGGCCGATGTTGCGGGCCGTCCCGATCGCCACGTAGAGACTCGCAAACCTCAGCGGCGGATACAACCCCTTCTGGAAAGTTTTTTTTGATTCCTCGGTGTCGACTAGGTCACAGCCGTACTTCTATGGGGTGGACCCTGGTCTAAACGTTCGAGTGAAAGGACTTTGAGCCCTTCCGCTCACACAATCACACGCAGTGCACGGCGTACGCCTGTGAACGTCACGCTGGTGCGCAGTCCGAGGTGGTCACCGTCCATCTGGAGGGGGAGCGGCACCTTCGAATGCAAGGTGAAGTCCGTCAGATCGTGCAGGGACACCGCATGCTTGCCATGGGGTCCGCGCTCGGGGGACGAAGTGAGCAACTGCGTGGCATACCGGGCAACCGCGGGCGTCGACATGCGGCTGAGACCGAGTACGTCGAGTCCGGTATCGAACGAGGCCTTAGGTGAGGCGTACACCGGACGATTGCCGAGAAACGTCCACGGCGAGGTGTTGCAGATTATGGACAGGACCAGATCGGTGACCGGGTCCGCGCCGGGGCGCTCCAGTGTGATCGTTCCGTGCCGGCGGTGAGGTTCGTCCAAAAACTGGCGTACCGCTTGGCGGAGATACAGCGCATGCGTGGAGCGCCTGCCGCGCTCGCGCTGCTGCTCGACCCGGCCGATCACGCCCGCGTCGAAGCCGAGGCCGGCGCAGAAGGTGAACCAGCGGGAGGGCACGGCTTCGTCCTCCGTGCCGGGTGTGCCCGCGGCGAGGCCGAGGCCGATCGTGCGCTCGCGCTCCTCGCGCAGCGCGTCCAGCAGGGCGCCGGTGGCCTCCACGGCGTCGTTGGGCAGGCCGAGGGCGCGCGCGAAGACGTTGGTGGAGCCGCCGGGGACCACGGCGAGGCGGGGCAGGCGCTCCGGGTCGGGGCCGTGGTGGAGCAGTCCGTTCACGACCTCGTTGACCGTGCCGTCGCCGCCGAGGGCCACGACCAGGTCGATGTCCTTGCTCTCCGCGGCCTGCCGGCCGAGGTCCCGGGCGTGCCCGCGGTACTCGGTGGTGACCGCCTCCAGCTTCATCTCGCTGGCCAGTGCGTGGATCAGTACGTCACGCGTACGCGCACTTGTGGTGGTTGCTGCCGGATTGACCACGAGAAGTGCACGCATGAGATGCAGCGTACCTACTGGGTGGTACTGATCCCAGGCCGAGGTAGGGATCAGGTAAGAGCTCGGGCGTGACGCTGCGCACGTGGAGCGGCCCGCTCCGGAACGTGCCCCGGCGCCCGCCCCGCCCGGAAGGCGGCCCCCGGGCCCATCGGCCGCCGGGGGCCGACGGCTACTCTTCAGGGGTGAGCCCTGAGCAGAATCCCACCCCCGACGCCCCCGCCGCAGAACCCCGCCCCGGGCGGCTGACCGCCGCGGCGGCGCTGGCCGCGCTGGAGGGGCTCGCGCTCGTCGCCGGCGGCGTCTACATCCTCGTCCTCGGCCTCACGGGTGACCCCGACGACCGCCGGCAGGCCGTCACGGGCGGTGTCACGCTGATCGTGCTCGCCCTGCTGCCGCTGCTGGCCGCGCGCGGCCTGCTGCTGCGCCGCGGCTGGAGCCGGGGCCCGGCTGTCATCACCCAGATCATGGCGCTGCCGGTGGCCTACAACCTGCTCCAGGCCGACAGCATCGCGATCCCCGCCGGCATCGTCCTGGCGGTCGTCGCGGTCGCGGCCCTGGTGCTGCTCGTGAACCCGGCAACGACGCGGGCCCTCGGAATCCGAGGGCCCGGCGGCGATGTACAGGATCAGAAGTAACCGAGAGTCACCGGTCTCACTCCTCCACGAGCAGCTTCTCCCGCAGCTGGGCCAGTGTGCGTGCCAGCAGGCGCGACACATGCATCTGTGAGATGCCGACCTCCTGCGCGATCTGCGACTGCGTCATGTTGCCGAAGAAGCGGAGTAGCAGGATCCGCTTCTCTCGCGGCGGCAGATCCTCCAGGAGCGGCTTGAGGGACTCGCGGTACTCGACGCCCTCCAGGGCCTCGTCCTCGGCGCCGAGGGTGTCCGCGACGGCCGGGGACTCGTCGTCCGTGTCGGGGACGTCCAGGGACAGCGTGGAGTACGCGTTGGCGGACTCCAGACCCTCCAGGACCTCCTCCTCCGAGATCCCCAGCTTCTCGGCCAGCTCATGGACGGTCGGGGAGCGGCCGTGCAGCTGCGAGAGCTCCGCGGTCGCCGTGGTGAGCGCCAGCCGCAGCTCCTGAAGACGGCGCGGTACCCGCACCGCCCAGCCCTTGTCCCGGAAGTGCCGCTTGATCTCGCCGACGACGGTCGGGGTCGCGTACGTCGAGAACTCGACGCCGCGCTCCGGATCGAAGCGGTCGACCGACTTGATCAGGCCGATGGTGGCGACCTGGGTGAGGTCGTCCAGCGGCTCGCCGCGGTTGCGGAAGCGGCGCGCGAGGTGCTCGACGAGCGGGAGGTGCATGCGGACCAGCTGGTTGCGCAGCTCCGCGTACTCGGCGCTGCCCTCCTTCAGCTTGCGCAGCTCGATGAACATCGCCCGCGCCCCGCTGCGGTCCTGGGGGTCGTGCTGGATGTGCTGGGCGCTCGGCCCGTGCTGCGCGCCCTGCACGCTCTGCGCCCCTGGCTTGTCGTGTCGCTCGTGCTCGCTCATAGTCCCGCCCGTCACCAGCCGCCGCCCTTCCGAGGACGTGCTCAGCGCGGCACCCTCCGGATCCCGTTGCCCGTCGCTCTGGCCGGAGAGCTTCTCCCGTTCGTCCTCGTCGACCGGCGCTGCCTCTGAAGACGCTTCGGCGGCCGCCGAGGATGTGCTGTCCTCCGGGTGCGGCCGGGCCTGCTCGGGGATGCCGTCGACGCCGTCCGCCGTGCGCCGCGGCCCGCCGAGGCCGTCGACGCGCTCGGCGGGAAGCTCCCGTGTGCCGCGCTCTTCGTCCCGCACCGGCCCGTCCCCGTTCCTCACGCCGGCCCGGGTCCCGCGCCGCGCTGTTTGTAGAGGCTGATGTATACGGTCTTGTCCTCGGCGACGGTCGAGTCGACCTTGCCGGCGAGGGCAGAGAGGACGGTCCACGCGAAGGTGTCCCTGGCGGGGGCGTGACCGTCCGTGGTCGGGGCCGAGACCGTGACCTCCAGTGAGTCGTCGATGAGCCGGAAGACACAGCTGAGCACCGAGCCGGGGACGGCCTGTTGCAGCAGGATCGCGCAGGCCTCGTCGACCGCGATGCGCAGGTCCTCGATCTCGTCGAGGGTGAAGTCCAAACGGGCCGCAAGCCCGGCCGTGGCCGTGCGCAGCACCGACAGGTAGGCACCCGCGGCCGGCAGCCGGACTTCCACGAAGTCCTTCGTCGCGGGCTCGCCTGCGATCTGGGACACCCTCACCTCCATGGTGGTACAAGCTCTTTCGAGCTCTTACGGGGCCGAGGGTCGCCCCCCGGGGTAACGCGATACGTGGTTCAGCGGTGACGCTACCGCGCTCTCAGGTTTCCTGTCCCGGGGACCCCGCCCCTTGCTGTCACTCATAGTAAGCCTATGAGTACGGACAGTGGCTAGGGGTCTGCGGGCCCAAATAGGAAGAGCGCGCGCCGGGTTGACGTACCCAGGCGTCAGACGGTCGAACCGTCCGGATCGAGGGTCGCACGCGTACGTGATCCACGGGTCCTCTTCAGTATGCCGTCGCCGTATGCCGTCGACGCGTCATACGCGTACCCGCGTCATACGAGTACGTGGTCGACGAAGCACCAGCGCCAGCTCTCCCCGGGCTCGAAGGTGCGCATGACCGGGTGTCCGGTGTCCTTGAAGTGCTCCGTCGCGTGCCGCAGCGGAGAGGAGTCGCAGCAACCCAGGTGCCCGCACTCCAGACACAGGCGAAGCTGCACCGGGTGCGTGCCGGCCGCCTGGCACTCCAGGCAGGTCTCGCTCAGGGGCTCGGGTTCGGGGTGCGGCAGCGCGTCGGCGTGCGTGCACTGTTTCATGATTGCCAGGTTACGTCGGGTGTGCGGGAAGCCGCGCGAAAACGAGGGCGGGCGGAAGACGATGCACGTTTTGCCACTGCTGTTGCTGGTCGCGGGGAGCGCGGCGGTCGCCGGGGCCGCCCGCCGCACCCCGGTCCCCGCACCACTGCTGCTCGTCGCCGCGGGCCTGCTGATCTCGTACGTCCCCGGGGTGCCCGCGTACGAACTCGACCCCGAGGTCGTGCTCCCGCTGGTGCTGCCCCCGCTGCTGTACACGGCGGCCACCGACAGCTCGTACCTCGATCTGCGGGCGCAACTGCGGCCCGTCGCGCTGTTGTCGGTCGGGTACGTCCTCTTCGCGACCCTCGTGGTCGGCTGGGCCGCGTATCTGATCGTGCCGGGCCTGCCGCTGCCCGCCGCGCTGGTCCTGGGCGCGGTGGTGGCGCCGCCGGACGCGGTCGCGGCGACGGCGGTGGCGCGCCGGGTGGGGCTGCCCTCGCGGGTCACCACGATCCTTCAGGGCGAGTCCCTGGTGAACGACGCGACCGCGATCACCGCCTACAAGGTGGCGCTCGCCGCGGCGGTCGGCGAGGGCGCGACCTGGGCGGGCGGCATCCGCGAGTTCCTGCTCGCGGCGGTCGGCGGTGTGCTCGTCGGACTCGTCCTGATGATCCCCATCCACTGGCTGCGCACCCACATGAAGGAGGCGCTTCTCCAGAACACCCTCTCCCTGCTGATCCCCTTTGTCGCGTACGGGATCGCCGAGCAGCTGCACGCCTCCGGGGTGCTCGCGGTGGTGGTCGTCGCGCTCTACCTCGGACACCGTGCCTGGGAGGTGGACTTCGCGACCCGGCTCCAGGAGGAGGCGGTGTGGAAGATGGTCGCCTTCGTCCTGGAGTCGGCGGTGTTCGCACTGATCGGACTGCAACTGCCGGTCGTTCTCAAGGGGCTTGGGGAGTACTCGGGCGGTCGTGCCGCCTGGTACGCGGTGGCCCTCTTCCTCGTCGTGGTCGCGGCCAGGTTCGTGTGGGTGTACCCGGCGACGTTTCTGCCGCGTCTGCTGTCGGCACGGATCCGGGAGCGCGAGCCCGACCCCACCTGGAAGGGGCCGTTCATCATCAGCTGGGCCGGCATGCGCGGTGTGGTCTCGCTCGCCATCGCCTTCTCCATCCCGCTCACCGTGCACGGCGGCGGGGACTTTCCCGATCGCAATCTGATCCTCTTCCTGACCTTCACGACGGTCATCGGGACCCTGGTCGTGCAGGGGCTGACGCTGCCCCCGCTGATCCATCTGCTGAAGCTGCCGGGGCGCGATCAGCAGGCCGAGACGCTCGCCGAGGCCAACGCCCAGGCGCAGGCCTCCAGGGTCGCCGAAGAACGCCTCGACGAACTCCTCACCGACGAGCGCAACGCCCTGCCCCCGCCCCTCGCCGAGCGCCTGCGCTCGGTCCTGGAGCGGCGCCGCAACGCCGTCTGGGAGCGCCTCGGCGCCGTCAACCCGGTGACCGGCGAGACCGCCGACGACACCTACCGGCGGCTCTCCCGCGAGATGATCGGCGCCGAGCGCGAGGTCTTCGTCAAGCTCCGGGACCACCGCTACATCGACGACGAGATGCTGCGTACGCTGCTGCGCCGACTGGACCTGGAGGAGGCGGCGGCATATCGGGAGGCGGCCTGAGAGCCGCTCGGGGAGAGCGTCCCTTCAGGAGAGCGGTGCTCCCGTGATCACCGCCGCCACCGTCGTCCCGCGCGGGAACGCGCCCTCCTCCGCGAGGGCGACAAGTCCGTACAGCATCTTGGCGACATAGAGACGTTCTACGGGCAGCCCGTGGCGGTGCTCGAAGTCCTCGGCGAAGGCTTCGAGTTCGGGGGTGGTGCGGGCGTAGCCGCCGAAGTGGAAGCGGTCGTCGAGGGACCAGATGCCGCGACGGGCACCGAAGGCGGCCTGCTGGAGGGCCTGTATGTCGGCGCTCAGGAAGCCGCCCTTGAGAACCGGAATGCCGAGGGCGCGCTGGTCGGGGGCGAGTCCGGCGGCCAGACCCGCGAGGGTGCCGCCGGTGCCGCAGGCGAGGGCGACGATGCCGGCGTGGCCGCGCAGCTCCGCGCCGAGCCCCTGACAGCCGCGTACGGCGAGAGAGTTGCTGCCGCCCTCGGGCACGACGTACGCGTCCTCGGCGCCCACCGCACGCAGGATCCCGGCCAGCGTCCCCGGTTCCGCTTTGCGGCGGTACGTCGATCTGTCGACGAAGTGCAGTCGCATGCCGTCCGCGGCGCAGCGGGCGAGCGAGGGGTTGAGGGGGCGCTCGGCCAGCTCCTGGCCGCGGATCACACCGAGGGTGGACAGGCCGAGGAGGCGGCCCGCGGCGGCCGTGGCGCGCAGATGGTTCGAGTACGCCCCGCCGAAGGTGACCACCGTGCGGCCCGCCGCCGCCTCCAGGTTCGGGGTGAGCTTCCGCCACTTGTTGCCGACCAGCTCCGGGTGGATCAGATCGTCCCGCTTGAGCAGCAGCCGGACGCCGTGGCGCGCGAAGCGCTCGTCCGCGGCCTCCCGCAGCGGCGACGGAAGTCGCGGCCGCAGGCCGACCGGGCCGAGCGCTTCGGGGACGTCGGGGACGTCGGGGCTGGTCACCCCATCATTGTCGGACATTCGTCCGGGGGGTGGGTGCTTACGGGTGCGCGCCGGATGCCCGGCCCAGGGGCACGCTACGGATGCCCGCTACAGGAGCACGCTACGGATGCCCGCTCTCGTCACTTCAGACGGTCGCGGACGCGCTCCCGCAGGGAGTGCATCGTGAATCCTCTCGGGTCCACCTTTCCAGGCTGCCATTCGAGGTGGCCGATGACCGAGCGTTCCGTCCAGCCGTGATGGCGGCAGATCGCCGCGGAGACCTTCTCGATGGTCTCCAGCTGTGCCTCGGGCCAGGGGTCCTCGCCATCGCCGAGGTTCTCGCACTCGAAGCCGTAGAAGTGGCGGTTGCCGTCGGTGTT
The DNA here is from genome assembly GCF_036347135.1 of Streptomyces sp. NBC_00775. Lineage (NCBI taxonomy): Bacteria > Bacillati > Actinomycetota > Actinomycetes > Kitasatosporales > Streptomycetaceae > Streptomyces > Streptomyces sp. NBC_00775. Next base: position 3,561,801 of record NZ_CP108938.1, on the reverse strand, counting down.
CGCCTCGTTGTCGTGCGGGAGCGCCTTCTCCGCGATCACCGCGCGCAGGACGTCGTCGTCGCCCAGGCCCGCGTGGTTGGCCCGGCCGTAGCCGACGATGTGGAGGACGCCGTCCTTGGTGATGACGCCGTGGCACAGCGGTCCGGGCAGCTCCGTGTAGCCCTCGCGGCAGAACTCGACGGTGCGCTCACTGCCCGAGGTCGCCGTGTGGTGGATCATCACGCCGTACACCGGACCCCAGGGGCCCTTGTGATTGCGGTTGTGATGCTCCCAGTCGCCGACCTCGACGACGGTGACGCCTGCCTCCCTGAGCCGGTCCAGGAAAACGCCCGCGGACATGGGTGGGGCCATGACCGCCTCCTTCGCGCTGCGCGCCGGCCACCTCTCGTGGCCGTCTCGTACCGCAGCTTGTACCCGCAACCGGGCGCCCGGGCCTACTCGTTCGCACAGCGTGCGAGCCGATCCGGACAGGAAGGGAGGAAGCGGTCAGGAGTGGAGGAACGTGTCCCCGTGCGTCGCTATGTGGCTCTCCAAGGCCTGCAGGGCCTGTTGCGTCGCCTCGGGGGAGCCGGTGCCCCGCCGCTCCGCGTAGTACGCGGCGCCCAGCTTCTTGAGGAGGTCGCCGCCGGCGCGCTGCGCCTGCACCTCGTCGATCTTCTGCTTGCCCTGCGTGAGGCCGCGCTGCGCCTGCTCTTTGGCCCGGTCCAGGAAGCCTGCCATTGCCGTCTCCTGTCGTTGTCCGTAGTCGCTGTCCGCTGTCGTTGTCCGTCGTGGGATCAAACGGATGGCCCGATCTTGGAGTTCCCGCCCGCGTCGTTCGACGGGTCGGTCGGCCATGGCACGGACGTTCGGCAGGTCGACAGAACGTCGTCCTCTGCCCACTCCCAGTTGATCCATTCCCCCTCATTCGTGTAATAGCACCGGCACGCTCCGTGATGGAAGGCTGATCCCGCGAATCAGTGCACGACTGGGAGGGCAATTTTCATGTCGGTAGGCGAAGAGGTCCGCGCGGAGCACGGCAGGCCGCAGCAGAGTCTCGGCACATCCGCCGCGCGGAACCTGGCCACCACCACCAAGTCCGCACCCCAGATGCAGGAGATCAGCTCCCGCTGGCTGCTGCGCATGCTTCCGTGGGTGAACGTGCAGGGTGGCACGTACCGCGTGAACCGGCGGCTCAGTTACTCCGTGGGCGACGGCCGCGTGACGTTCGTGAAGACCGGGGACCGCGTCCAGGTCATCCCCGCGGAGCTCGGCGAGCTGTCCGTACTGCGGTCGTACGAGGATCAGGAGGTGCTCGGCGAACTCGCCCAGCGCTGCCAGCAGCGGGAGTTCGCACCGGGGGACGTGCTCGCCTCGTTCGGCAGCCAGGCCGACGAGGTGTTCCTGCTCGCACACGGCAAGGTCGAGAAGATCGGCACGGGTCCCTACGGGGACGACGCGGTGCTCGGCACCCTCGCCGACGGCGCGTACTTCGGGGAGCAGGCGCTCATCGACCCAGAAGCCATCTGGGAGTACACGGCCCGCGCGGTCACCGCGTGCACCGTGCTGACGCTGCCCCGCAACGACCTTGAGCAGGTCGCGGAGCGTGCCGAGTCCCTGCGCGACCACCTCACGGCGCTGCGGGCGATCCCGGAGCAGCGCGCCAACAAGTACGGCGAGAAGGAGATCGACCTCGCGGCCGGCCACACCGGAGAGCCGGACATCCCCGGCACCTTCGTCGACTACGACGCCGCGCCGCGCGAGTACGAACTGAGCATCGCCCAGACCGTACTGCGCCTGCACACGCGCGTGGCCGACCTTTACAACCAGCCCATGAACCAGACCGAGCAGCAGTTGCGGCTCACCGTCGAGGCGTTGAAGGAGCGCCAGGAGCACGAGCTCATCAACAACCGGGAGTTCGGACTGCTCAACAACTGCGAGTACGACCAGCGGCTCCAGCCGCACGACGGTGTGCCCAGCCCCGACGACCTCGACGAACTGCTCAGCCGCAGGCGCGGCACCAAGCTGTTCCTCGCCCACCCGCGCGCGATCTCCGCGTTCGGCCGCGAGTGCAACAAGCGCGGACTCGTCCCCGAGAGCGTCGAGATCGCGGGCAACCGCATCCCGACCTGGCGCGGAGTCCCGATCTACCCGTGCAACAAGATCCCGGTCAGCGACACCCGTACGACCTCGATCATCGCCATGCGTACCGGCGAGGCCGAGCAGGGCGTGATCGGGCTCCAGCAGGCGGGCATCCCGGACGAGATCGAGCCGAGCCTGTCGGTGCGCTTCATGGGCATCAACGAACAGGCGATCATCTCCTACCTGGTGACGGCGTACTACTCGGCCGCGGTGCTCGTGCCGGACGCCCTCGGCATCCTGGAGAACGTCGAGATCGGCCGCTGGCGGTGACGGTGACCTTCCGCGAGCCGGTGGTCGCCGTGTTCCCGTCCTCCGGGGCGGGTACATCGAGGGGGTACGCGCCCAGCGGCCGCGGAAGCGCCACCGTCCGGGGACTCTCCGAGGCGAACCCAAGGGTGAGTGCATGACGGAGACCACGCAGAGCCCGACCGAGATCCTGGAAAAGCGGAGCCCCATCGGGAGGCCCATGGAGTCCAGGGAAAGGCAGGGACCGGCGGGCCCGCGGTGGGGGTCCCCCCGCAGTGAAGCCGAGAGCGGGGGAGGGCTGGAAGCGGCGGGCATCCTGGAGCGCGCCCGGGAGTCCGTCGACCCCGAGCTGCGCAGGGCCATCGATTCGCTGCCCGGCTCGATGCGCCGGATCGCGCTCTACCACTTCGGCTGGGAGCACGCGGACGGCACTCCCGCGGCGGGCAACGCGGGCAAGGCGATCCGGCCCGCGCTCGTCCTGACCGCCGTCCGGGCGCTCGGCGGACAGCAATCGACGGCCGTACGGGCGGCCGCCGCCGTGGAGTTGATCCACAACTTCACCCTGCTGCACGACGACGTCATGGACCGCGACACCACCCGCAGACACCGCCCCACCGCGTGGACCGTGTTCGGCGACGCCGACGCGATCCTCGCCGGGGACGCCCTGCAGGCGCTGGCCCAGCGGCTGCTCGCCGAGGACCCGCACCCGGCGTCCTCGGCGGCCGCCGCCCGGCTCGCGGCCTGTGTCGTCGAGCTGTGCGCGGGGCAGCACGCGGACACGGCCATGGAGAAGATGGGCCCCGACGAGGTCACCCTCGACGAGGTGCTCGCCATGGCCGAGGCGAAGACGGGCGCGCTGCTCGGCTGCGCCTGCGCGGTCGGGGCGCTGTACGCGGGGGCGGGGGATGAGGACGTCGAGGCCCTCGACGCGTTCGGCCGGGAGGCCGGGCTCGCGTTCCAGCTGATCGACGACGTGATCGGGATCTGGGGGGACCCGAACCGCACCGGCAAGCCGGCCGGGGCGGATCTCATCGCCCGCAAGAAGTCGCTGCCCGTGGTCGCCGCGCTCGCCTCGGGCACCGCGGCGGCGACCGAACTCGCCGAGCTGTACGGGGTGCCCTACGAAGGAGGGGACGTGGGGGAGTTGGAGCGCACCGTGCTGGCCGTCGAGCGGGCGGGTGGCCGCGACTGGGCGCAGGTTCAGGCGGCGGACCGGATGTCGCGGGCGATGCATGAGCTGGCCCGGGCGGTTCCCGACCCGGAATCGGCGGGTGGGCTGCTCGCGCTGGCGGAGTTTGTGACGCGGCGCAGCAACTGACTCCGTCGGTTGGGCGGTTGTAGACCCCGGGGCTTCGGGACCGTGCGGCACCTGACCTCCGTACGGCATCGGGCTTCGGTCGGGGCGGGTCCCGCACATCCCCACGGTGTGCGGGGCCCGTTCCTTTCGCCCCCGCCGCCCCTACCCGTCCCATCCTCCAGGGGCTCTGCCCCTTCGACCCCGTTCGGTTGTGTGCCGGGTGCGGGTGGGTGGGGGCTGGTCGCGCAGTTCCCCGCGCCCCTTGGGTGGGTGGGGGCTGAGGTTGTTGGTCGACTGCGGGTCCGTGCGGGCTGGGCGCGCCGTTCCCCGCGCCCCTTGGGTGGGTGGGCCCCCAGGCCCCCGATTGGCCGGACCGCCCCACTAGGCTGCCAACCGCCATACGATCAACGTCAGTTGAGGTGAAGGGGCGGGGCATGGGTGTGGTGATCCGGGCGGCGGGTGAGGGTGACAGAGGGGTGGTTGTGCGGCTGCTGGACGAGGCCTTTCAGGGGGATCCGGTGAGTGGCTGGGTCTTTCCGGATGAGGGGCATCGGCGGGCGACGCACCACAAGCTGATGGCCGCCTTCCTCGATGTCGTGCTGGCGGAGGGGCGCGTCGACCTGACCGAGGACGGGACGGCGTGTGCGCTGTGGCTGGCCGTCCCCGCTGAGGAGCACGCGGACGTCGATGGCCCCGTGCAGTTGCGGGAGGCCGTCGATCCGGACAACGAACGTGTTGAGCTGATCGGCCGGCTGACCGCGGACATTCACCCCGTGGGCCGCGCTCACGAGTACCTGTGGATGATCGCCGTGGCACCGGAACGCCAGGGCGAGGGGCTCGGCACCGCGCTCATCCAGTCGGTCCTGGACCGCTGCGACCGCGAGGGTCTGCCCGCGTATCTGGAGGCGAGCAACGCCCGCAGCCGCAAGCTGTACGAGCGTCTCGGCTTCGGCCTTGTCGAGCGTCCGCTCGACCTGCCGGACGGCCCGCAGATGTGGCCCATGTGGCGCGAGCCGAGGGCGGGGCAGGAAGACATCCCCTGAGCGCTGGGGTGCTCGTGCTGACGTACCGCAGGAAGCGCTGAACCCTCTGTCGACCTACCCTGAAGGCATGGGCACCGATGAGCATGTCTGTCCCGCTTGCGGGCAGCCGGTCGCCACGGTCGTGCGGCGCTACAAGACGCTGGGCGCGTGGGTCCCCCAGTGGGTGGCCGGCCCCTGCTGGAACCCGAAGTGTGAGGCGTACGCCGGCGAGGCCGAGTACGTGCCCCGCGAGCGGCCGGAGGAGCCCGCCCCCACGGAGAAATCCTGACGGAGTACGCGCGGCCGTGTAGAGAAGCGCGGTCCGGCTCCGACGTCCCCTGTGAGAACCGTCCGGTACGGGCGGTCCGAGCCGAGGAAGCGAAGGAGCGGACTCATGAAGTACCTGGTGATGGTGCAGGGCACACAGGCCGACTACGAGGGCATGCGCGGCAAGGGGTCCGCTCAGGCCCCGGCCTGGAACGAGCAGGAACTGCAGGCCATGTACGCCTACATGGGCGCGATCAACGACGACCTCTCCGAGTCCGGGGAGCTGGTCGACGGGCAGGGGCTGGCCGAGCCCGCGCGGACCCGGCTGGTCGCCCTCGGGCAGGACGGCAAGGCCGTGATCACCGACGGGCCGTACAGCGAGACCAAGGAGCTGATGGCCGGCTACTGGGTCCTGGAGTGCGCGAGCCTGGAGCGGGTCACCGAGATCGCCGAGCGCGTCGCCCGGTGCCCCGGCCCCGAGGGGCTCACCGACTACCCGGTGGTCATCCGGCCCATCCTGGACGGCGCCGGAGACATCTGCGCGGACGTCTGATCCGAGTGGTAGCGGTATGAGGGCCACGAGCGAGGTCGAGGACCTGCTGCGCCTGCACGCGCCGCAGGTCCTCGGCGCGCTCGTACGCCGGTACGGGCACTTCGACGCCGCCGAGGACGCCGTACAGGAGGCGCTGCTCGCGGCGGCCGGGCAGTGGCCCCGCAAGGGCGTGCCCGACAATCCGCGCGGCTGGCTGATCAAGGTCGCCTCGCGGCGGCTCGTGGACTGTCTGCGGGCGGAGGAGGCGCGGCGGCTGCGGGAGGAGCGGGTGGCGGCGCTCACGCCCCGGGACGCCTTCACGGCGCCGCCGCCGGGGGCGGACCGTGCGCCGTCGGAGGACGACACGCTGTCCCTTCTCTTCCTCTGCTGCCGTCCGGAGCTGACCCCGCCCGCGCAGATCGCGCTCACCCTGCGGGCCGTCGGCGGTCTGACCACCGCGGAGATCGCGCGGGCGTATCTCGTGCCCGAGGCGACGATGGCCCAGAGAATCAGCCGGGCCAAGCAGCGCGTCAAAGGGGTGTCCTTCGGGCGCCCGGACCACTGGGAGGAGCGGCTGCCCGCCGTCCTCCACACCCTGTACCTGATCTTCAACGAGGGCTATACGGCCACGTCCGGGGCCGCGCTCCAACGGGCCGAACTCGCGGGGGAGGCGATCCGGCTGACCCGTATGGTCCACCGGCTGCTGCCCGAGGACCTCGAAGTGACGGGCCTGCTCGCGCTGATGCTGCTGACCGACGCCCGGCGCGCCGCGCGGACCGGCCCGCACGGCGAGCTCGTGCCGCTCGACGAGCAGGACCGCGGCCTGTGGGACAAGGCGGCGGTCGAGGAGGGCGTGGCGCTGGTGACGGCGGCGCTGTCGCGGGGGCGGGCGGGCCCCTACCAGCTGCGTGCCGCCATCGCCGCCGTGCACGACGAGGCGCCCTCGGCGGCGGAGACCGACTGGCGCGAGATCCTCGGCCTGTACGACGTGCTGGTCCGCCTGGTCCCGGGCCCCGTCGAACGCCTCAACCGGACGGTGGCGGTGGCCATGGTGCACGGGCCGCGGGCCGGGCTGGCCGAACTCGGCCCGCTGGAGGACGAGCCGGCGGCCGGACACCGACTGGACGCGGTCCGCGGGCACCTGCTGGAACGCGCCGGAGACACGGCGGCGGCCCGGGCGGCCTACGAGTCGGCGGCCCGCAAGACGCTCAGCCTCCCCGAACAACGCTATTTGCACGCGCGGGCCGCACGCCTGAAGCCGTAGCGTTCGCGCTATGTCCGAACCTCTGCTGCACCTCACCGAACGCTCCCTCTGGGACGCGGCCCGTGCGTCCGGCACCTACGAGATGTCCACCCGTGGCCGCACCCTCCAGGAGGAGGGCTTCATCCACTGCTCCCTGCGTCACCAACTCGCGGGCGTGGCCGCCTTCTTGTACGGCTCCTCCACCGACCCCGACGACCTGGTGGTCCTCGTCATCGACGCCGAACGGCTCGGGGTGCCGGTGCGGTTCGAGGCGATGAAGCCCGGGGGCGAGGAGTTCCCGCACATCTACGGGCCGATTCCGGTGGACGCGGTCGTGGATGTGGAGAACTGGGACCAGGGCGGGGTGACGTCGGAGTGACGGCGGCGGGGGGACGGCGCCGGTTATGGCGCTGGGTGCTGGCGGTGTGGATGGTGACCGTGGTCGTGGGCGGTGGCCTCACCCTCTGGCTCCAGGACGCGGCCGAGCCGGAGCGGCCGGGCGGCTGGGAGAAGAACCAGGAGTCCCCGGCCCCGCTCCTGCGCTTGGACGACCTGCCGTCCTCCTGCCCGAGCATCAAGAAGGGGGAGGACGGTCTCTGCTTCATTCGCCACCGGCCCTAGACCTGATCCGCCGGGCAGGCCCTAGCGGAGGCTGCCCGTCCCGGGATCACGTGGCGTCAGGCAGTATGTGCCGCCGGACGGGTCCCGCATCACGGCCCAGCGGGCGCCGTGGGTGACAAGGGTGGCGCCCAGACGTTCGTGCTGGGCCCGAACCGCCTCGATGTCCGAGCAGGCGATGTCGAGGTGCGCTGAGGTGGGTCGGTCGGTGTCGAGGCGTTGCAGGAGGATGCGGAAGGGGAGTGCGGCGGGGGGCTTGACGAGGTGGAACTCCGGGAGCGCGCCGGGGTGGGACGCCCAGCCGGTGAGCTCGCTCCAGAAGGTGATCTCGGTGTCGTACACGGACGGTGCCAGGTCGATGCTCACCTGGTCGAGCCGGCTGGCAGCGCCGCTCGGTCCCTCGACGACGGGCGGCCGCGTCGACTCCCCGTGCCAGGGCACCGCGCAGAACAACTGACCGCCGGGGGACCGCAGTACGGCCCACCCCTCGTGGTCGGCGACGACCTCGGCGCCCAGCCGCAGCGCCGACTCCACCAGCGCCGGTACGTCCTCGACGGCGAGGTCGAGATGCGCGCCGCCGTCGCCGGCCCCGACGCCCTGCGCCTTCACGCACGCGTCGGCGCCGTCGTGCAGCAGGGTCACGAACTCGCCCTGGTCGCCGCGGGGTTCGGACAGCCGTGTCCCCGTGACCGCGGTCCAGAAGTCGGTGGCCGGGCCGAACTCCTTCATGGGGCGGTCGATGAAGGCGTAGGTCCACCGGATCGGTTCAGCGGTCATCGGGGGCGCTCCCAGTCAGACGGTCGGTACGGCTCGTACCGTCTCCTGCCCGATCAGCCCGCGCAACGAGGTTTTCACGCTCGCGACAAAGGCGTCCCGCGCGCCGGGGGAGAGGACGTCCAGGGACAGATACGGGTTGAGGTCCTCCAGCTCTACGAGGAGCAGCTCACCGCCGGGCGCCCGGCAGGCGTCCACGCGCTGGATCCCGTACGCGATGTCGTTCCAGTCGACGAACCGCCGCGCGAACTCCAGGTCCTCGTCGGTCGGGTCGTACGGCTCCAGGGCCCACCGCTCGTCCGGGCGGGGCGCGTACAGGGCGTACTGGAAGGTGTGGTCGACGAAGTAGAAGGACACCTCGTAGCGGAAGTCGATGCGCGGCTGGACCAGGACATCGCCGTACGCCAGCTCGGTGAGCCGCGCGCGGGGCACGAACTCCAGGCCGATCGAGTCCGCCCCCAGCTTCGGCTTCACCACGTACTGGTCCGCCTCGGGCAGCAGCCCCAGGTCCTCCGCGCGGTCGACCGTGGGAATGACCGGGTACCCGGCAGCAGTCAGCTCCAGCAGGTAGTGCTTCCCCGCCATGTCGCCCTTGCCCGACAGCTGGTTGTACACGCGCACACCGGCCGCGACCGCGCGCTCGCGGAACGCGTCGTACTCCGCCTGGTAGTTCAGCACCGGCCCGCTGTTGCGTACGACCACCACGTCGAAGCCGTCCATCAGCGCGGCCGCGTCCAGCGGATGGCACACGGCGACGTCGAACTCCTCGCGCAGCCGTGAGGTGAGGAAGATGTCCTCGTCGCAGTACCGGCGGCCCTTGGCCGGATAGGCCAGGTCACTGACGTAGAGGATGCGAGGGCGTGCGGACGGCATGGGTGGCTCCCGGTGGTGGTGATCAGCCGATGGTAGTTCCGGCGCACCGGGGGAGGCGGATGCCGTCGGCGGGACGATCAGCCGCCGGAGGGCTGGTTGAAGCGCAGCATGTTGCCCGCCGGGTCGCGGAAGGCGCAGTCGCGGACGCCGTAGGGCTGGTCCATGGGTTCCTGGAGGACTTCGGCGCCGGAGGCGCGGACGCGTTCGAAGAGGGCGTCGCAGTCGGCGGTGGAGAAGATGACGCCGCGCAGCATGCCCTTGGCCAGCAGCTCGGCCATGGCCTGCCTGTCCGCGGGGGAGGCGTCCGGGTTCGCCCCCGGGGGCTCCAGGACGATCTCCACGTCCGGCTGGAGCGGCGAGCCGACCGTGACCCAGCGCATCCCCTCGAACCCGACGTCGTTGCGGACCTCCAGGCCCAGCACGTCCTGGTAGAACGCGAGCGCTTTGTCATGGTCGTCGACGGCGATGAAGCACTGGGAGAGTTTCACGTCCATGGTGCTCACCCTAGAGGCGCGTCCCCGGCTCCGCTTCCGGGTTGCGGTGGCGGGCCGGGCGCGTCAGATGCCGGGCGATGCAGGACGGGATGGGGGCGCCGTGGTCGTGCGGGCGGGCCCGGTACGCGCTCGGGGTCTCGCCGACCAGTTCCGTGAAGCGGGAGCTGAAGGAGCCGAGTGACGTACACCCCACGGCGAAGCACACCTCCGTGACCGTCATGTCGCCGCGGCGCAGCAGGGCCTTGGCGCGCTCGATCCTGCGGGTCATGAGATAGGTGTACGGCGTCTCGCCGAAGGCCGCGCGGAAACTCCGCTGGAAGTGGCCCGGCGACATCAGCGCGCTGCGCGCGAGCGTGGCCATGTCCAGCGGCTCCGCGTACTCACGGTCCATACGGTCGCGGGCCCGGCGCAGCCGGACCAGGTCCTCCAGGGTCACGACACAAGAATGGCACGGGCCACTGACAGGCGTCCCGCACACCAGCGCACCGGTGCTCGCTCCGCTGGATGCGGCCGTCAGCGTCGGGTGGGTTCGACGGTTCCGCCGCCGCGGCGCGGTGTCGTTGCCCAGGAGGGGAGCCACGCTGCTTCGGGGAGCGGTGCCAGGCTTCCGAAGTGGTCGATGATCGCCCGGAGTCCTGGGTGTGGGTTCGCCCGGGGGAGGATGAGCGAGAGCGGGTACGCGAGCGTCGGATTCACGATCGGGATGCGGCGCAGGTCGTGGTTCGTCGGCCAGATGTACCGGTCGCGCGAGCCTACGAAGGTTGCCACGTCCGCCGAGTCCGCGAGGATGTCGAGGAGTACCTCGTTGCCGAAGTTCGGGCCCGCGGCGTCGATGCGGAGGTCGAAGTCGGTGGCGAGCTGATCGTAGAACTCCGCCCATTCGCTTCGCGGCGCGATACCCGGCACCCAGATCCGGTGCCGGCGCAGCTGGGACGGTGTCAGTGTCCGTGCGGAGGCGAGCGGGTGCCTCGGGCCGACGAGGAGTTCCAGCGGGGAGTGGAACGCGTGGATCATCCGCACGTCGCGCGGCAGTGCGGCCGGGTCGGTGACCGAGCGGAACGAGGCGTCGATATCGCCTGCCTGGACGGCGGCGACTGCCAGGCGCGGGTCGTTGACCCTGAGGGTCACCACGTCGAGGTCGGTTTCGGGATGCGACCGCCAATAGTCGTGCAGGACGACGGCCTGCGCGGATCGCAGGCCGAGAACGTCGATCCGAAGGGCCCGCGAGCCCGGTCTGATCGCGGTGACGGCGCGATCGACACCCGTGACGATGCTCCGGGCGTGCGGGAGGAAGGCCTGGCCGTCGAGTGTCAGCTCGACCCCTCGGGCGGTGCGGGTGAACAACCGGACGTCGAGTTCGCGCTCAAGGGCCGCGATCCGCTTCGACACGGCCTGTTGCGTGACGCCGAGCTCGTCGGCCGCGTGCTGCAACTGTCCGAGCTCGGCCGCGCGGACGAACGATCGCACCGCCTCGGTATCCATTGATCCAGCGTAAACGTGCCCAACTGATGGTTGTGGCTCGCCCGGGAGCCGGTTGTTTGATCCCGCGCCGGTGCGGGCGGTGTGATGCGGAGACCCGAACATCGGTTGTCGCGAGGGAGTCGCATGCGTGCGCGGTTGGGGCACGGTTTCGGTTGGCTGTGGTCGGCCTACGCCGTCAGTACCTATGGCACATGGATCGCCTTCGGCGCGTTCCCGCTGATCGCCGTTCGAGTGCTGCACTCGCCGGCGTTCGCCGTGTCGCTCCTGGAGGCGGCCGGGCTCGCCGTCGCGGCGATGGTCGCGTTCTCGCTCGGGCCGTGGGTCGAGCACCGGGCCAAGCGTCCGGTGATGATCGCGATGGACCTGATCCGGTTCGCCGCGATGGCGAGTGTCCCGATCGCGTACGTCCTCGGCTTGCTCTCCTACGGCCAACTGCTGGTCGTCTCGGTCATCTCCGGGACCGCGGGCATCGCCTTCAGTGCCGCGTCCGGCGCGTATCTGAAGTATCTCGTCCGCAGCGACCACCTCCTTGTGGCGAACGGGAGATTCGAGGGCACGAGCTGGGTGGCGACCGCGGCGGGCCCGCCCCTCGGCGGTGCACTCATCGGGTTGCTCGGCCCGGTCGTCACGGTCATGGCCGACGCCCTCAGCTACCTGCTGTCCGCGCTCGGGGTCCTCCGCATCCGCGGGGGCGATGTCGCGGCACCCCGCGACCGGGCCACCAGGTTGCGCGGGGCCGACCTTCTCGGCGGCTGGCGGTTCATCCTCCGCGACCGCGCGCTGAGGCGCCTGTTCCTCAACTCGATCCTGGTCAGCGGCCTCATCATGGCTACCGCCCCGCTGCTGTCCGTCCTCCTGCTGGGCCAGTACCACTTCCCGGCCTGGCAGTACGGTCTTGCCTTCGGCATTCCGGCACTCGGCGGCTTCGTGGGCGCCCGCCTCTCCGCGCGCCTCGTGACCCGCTACGGCCGGCACCGGGTCATGATCGTCTCCGGCTGGCTGCGATCGCTCTTCCCGCTCGGCCTCGCGTTCGTCCGTCCGGGTATCCCCGGACTCCTCACCGTGATCATCGTCGAGGGCCTGCTGATCACCAGCATGGGCGTCTTCAACCCGATCTACGCGACAGAACGCCTGCGACGGACTCCCGCGGATCACACCGCCCGAGTCCTCAGTACCTGGAGTGCCATCAGCAAACTCCTGCAAGCCGCCCTGATGGTGATCTGGGGCATTCTCGCCACACTCACCAGCCCGCTCGCCGCGATCACCATGTCCGGCGTTCTCCTGCTCGCCACCCCGCTCCTACTGCCCAAACGGATACATCTGGCAAACAAGACCGCACCCGGACCGTCATGGACGCCGAGTTCGGCGGCCTGCGGACCGGGTGCGGGCAGGTAGACCAGGCGACCGAAAAAATCGCAGGTCAAGCGGCATGATCGAAGATCAGGCCTTCTTGGTCTCCCAGAAGATCTTGTCGATCTGGGCGATGTAGTCCAGCGCCTTCTGGCCCGTCGCCGGGTCCGTGGACGCCTTGGCGGCCGAGAGGGCCTTCAGGGCGTCGTTGACCAGCTGGTGCAGCTCCGGGTACTTCTCGAAGTGCGGGGGCTTGAAGTAGTCGCTCCAGAGCACCGAGACGTGGTGCTTGGCGAGCTCGGCGCGCTGCTCCTTGATGACCGTGGCGCGAGCCTGGAAGTGCGGGTCGTCGTTGCCGGCCATCTTTTCCTGGACGGCCTTCACCGACTCCGCCTCGATGCGGGCCTGGGCCGGGTCGTACACACCGCAGGGCAGGTCGCAGTGTGCGCTGACCTTGACCTTGGGGGCAAACAGGCGGGAGAGCATTGAGCTGTCCTTCCTCGTGATCGTCTTCTCAGGTGGGACATTACTCCGTAGGAGACGTCTTTTCGCGAGTGCCCCCATGGGCTTAGGACAAAAGTCCAGGGTGAAACTGGGACTCGTGGAGGATAGGACCGGGGAGGTGCCGGTGATGCCGGAGCTGTCGCAGGAGACCGAGCGTGGGAGGGCCGTCTTGCCGTTTGGGGCGGCCGAGGTGACGGGACCGTCCATGGTGCCCACGCTCCAGCACGGGGATCGGCTCGTCGTGCAGTGGGGGGCGCGGGTCCGGGCCGGGGACGTGGTCGTTCTGCGTCATCCGTTCCAGCAGGATCTGCTGGTCGTGAAGCGGGTCGCCGAGCGGCGGGACGGGGGGTGGTGGGTGCTCGGGGACAACGCGTTCGCCGGGGGCGACAGCACTGACTACGGAACCGTGCCCGAGGAGCTCGTCCTGGGGAAGGTGCGGCTGCGGTACCGGCCCCTGAAGGACGGTCAGCGGTCGCCGGCCGCCGTCGTGCGGTGGGTGTTCGGGGCCGCCAGGCCCGTGCTGTCCGACCGGTCCGCCTCCAAGCGCTTGCGGGCGCGGTAGGCCGCCACGTTGGCGCGGGTCGCGCAGCGGTCCGAGCAGTAGCGCCGGGAACGGTTCGTCGAGGTGTCCAGGTAGGCGTTGCGGCAGGGCGCTGCCTGGCACAGGCCCAGCCGGTCGACGCCGTACTCGGTGAGGTGGAAGGCGAGGCCCATCGCGGCGGTCGCGGCGTAGCCCGCCGTCACGTTCGACGGATGGTCCGCCAGGTGCATGTGCCACAGGGGGCGCCCGTCGTCGTCCCGGTGGTCGTGCCCGGAGATCTGCGGGCTCACCGGGAACTCCAGCAGGAGTGAGTTCAGCAGGTCCACGGCGAGGGTCTCGTCGCCGCCGTCCGCCGACTCGAAGACCGCCCGCAGCCGGGCTCGTACGGAACGGAAGCGGGTGACGTCCGCGTCCGTGGCGCGGCGGGCCGCCTGGGCGTTGCCACCGAAGAGGTCGCGGACGGCCTCGACCGAGGTCAGTGAGTCCTTGCCCCGGGCCGGCTCCTCGCTGTTGACGAGACGGACGGCGTAATCCGAGTAATAGGCCAGTTCCACTTGTAGTCCTTACGAGGGCGCTCTATCGTCGTGACTGCGGTCAGGTAACAGATGATCGTGCTTCCAGGGTATTACGAGGCGTGGCGAAGAAGGGGCTTCCATGACCACGACGACCGGAACGAGCACCACGACCGCACCCGACTGGCCCGCCTGGCAGGAGAGCTGGGACCGGCAGCAGGAGTGGTACATGCCGGACCGCGAGGAGCGTTTCCGGGTGATGCTCGACATGGTCGAGGCCCTGGTCGGGCCCGAGCCGCGCGTCCTCGACCTCGCCTGCGGCACCGGCACCATCACGGCCCGGCTGCTCGCCCGCTTCCCGAAGGCCGTCAGCACCGGCGTCGACCTCGACCCCGCGCTGCTCACCATCGCCGAGGGCACCTTCGAGGGCGACGACCGGGTCTCCTTCGTCACGGCCGACCTCAAGGACCCGCAGTGGACCACGCTGCTGCCGTACGACTCGTACGACGCCGTCCTGACCGCCACGGCCCTGCACTGGCTGCACAGCGAACCCCTCGCGGCCCTCTACGGTCAGGTCGCGGAACTCGTCCGCGACGGCGGTGTCTTCATGAACGCCGACCACATGATCGACGAGTCGACGCCCAGGATCAACGCGGCCGACCGCGCCCAGCGCCACGCCCGCATGGATCAGGCCAAGTCGGACGGCGCCCTCGACTGGGCCGAATGGTGGGAGGTGGCCGCGAAGGACCCCGTCCTCGCCGCGCCCACCGCCCGCCGTTTCGAGATCTACGGCGAGCACGCCGACGGTGACATGCCGTCCGCCGACTGGCACGCGCGCGTCCTGCGCGAGAAGGGCTTCGGGGAGGCCCGTCCGGTGTGGCGCTCGCCCTCGGACGCGCTGGTGCTCGCGGTCAAGTAGCCACGGGGGTACGCGTTTTCGGAGGCGGTACGGAAATTCCGTACCGCCTCTTCTGCAACCCCCCGGGCATCCCGCCGCACTGGAAGGGTGAGACGGCCCGCGACCGGGGGCCGGGGAAGGGGGCGGGATGACGCGCGGCGAGGAAGCCGCTCTGCACGCCTTCGTGGAGGGCAGACGCACGGCGCTGTTCCGCAGTGCCTATCTGCTGTGCGGCAACCGCGACGAGGCGGAGGATCTCGTTCAGACGACCCTGGTGAAGGTCGTCCTCGGCGCGCGCCGGCACGGACGCCTCGACAACCTCGAGGCCTACGCGCGCAAAACGCTGGTCAACACCTTCATCTCCGCCCGCCGCCGGTTCTGGCGGCGCGAACAGGCGTACGGCGAAGTGCCGGACGTGGCGGGGCGGTCGGTCGACAGCGACACCGGACTCATGGTGCGGGCCGCCCTCGCGGAACTCGCGCCCAAGCAGCGGGCCGTGCTGGTGCTGCGCTACTGGGACGACCTGAGCGTGGCCGCCACTGCTCAGCTGCTCGGGATGCGGGAGAGCACGGTCAAGAGCCATACGGCCAGGGGACTCGCGGCGTTGAGGGCCGCGGTGCGGG
Organism: Streptomyces sp. NBC_00775; assembly: GCF_036347135.1. Lineage (NCBI taxonomy): Bacteria > Bacillati > Actinomycetota > Actinomycetes > Kitasatosporales > Streptomycetaceae > Streptomyces > Streptomyces sp. NBC_00775. The sequence continues at coordinate 3,546,404 of NZ_CP108938.1, read as the reverse complement.
AGGAATACGCATGAATCAGCGGGAAGTTGAGGCGGAACACGTCAAGGAGCTGCTCGGGCGGGCCGTGGACACCGTGCGGGCGCCGGGGAGCCGCGGCAGCGAGGCCGTCTTCGCGCAGGCCTCGCGGGTACGGCTGCGGCGGCGCGCGGCGGCCACGGGCGTCGCGGCGGCGGCCGTCGCCGCGGGTCTGGTCCTCGGGCCGGGGCTGCTGAGCGACGGCCAGGGGGTGCGCGTGGCCGGCGCGCCCACCGCCGGGGACTTCACCACCAGGGCGGGCAAGTTCGGGAAGCTGCTGCCCGCCGGGACCGGCAAGATCAGCGAGGTCTCGCTGATGCGCCTGGTCAAGCAGGTGCCGAAGGCCCCGCTGCGCAAGCCCGTCGGGCCGTACGACGGTGACTACGCCGTCCACCGGGACGGCGGCGTCGGATACATCTCGGTGACTCTGGCCACCCGCAAGGAGGCTCAGGCCAAGTCGGGCGGCAAGGGCATCGAGGACCCGTGCAAGGACGCCCCCAAGGACGGGCGGGTGGGCTGCACCACCCAGAAGCTGTCCAACGGCGACCTCCTGGGCATCTGGCAGGAGGGCGAAGCGGATGCCGGCTCGTATCCGACCTGGGGCCCGACCTTCAGCGCCGTCCTGAAGCTGACGGACGGCAGGGTGCTGCATGTGCGGGACACCGGCGGCTTCCTGGGCAAGGGCCAGCTGGGCCCGCTGCTCAAGACCCCGCCGCTGACCCGGGACCAGCTGCACAAGCTGATCTTGAACCCGAAGCTGCTGCCGTGACGAGGAGAACATGACGAAGGGGCGGTACGGGATTCCCGTACCGCCCCTTCATCAGTGGCTCAGAAGGCTCACAGCACCTTGGACAGGAACGACTGCGTCCGCTCGTGCTGCGGGTCCGTCAGGACGTCGCGCGGGTTGCCGGACTCGACCACCACACCGCCGTCCATGAAGACCAGCGAGTCGCCCACCTCGCGGGCGAAGCCCATCTCGTGCGTGACGACGATCATCGTCATACCCGACTCGGCGAGGTCGCGCATGACGTCGAGGACGTCACCGACCAGCTCCGGGTCGAGCGCCGAGGTCGGCTCGTCGAAGAGCATCAGCTTCGGGTCCATGGCCAGCGCACGGGCGATGGCCACGCGCTGCTGCTGGCCGCCGGAGAGCTGCGAGGGGTAGTTCTTCGCCTTGTCGGCCAGGCCCACGCGCTCCAGCAGCTGGCCCGCGCGCTCCCGCGCCTGGGACTTGCTGACGCCCTTGACCTGGACCGGCGCCTCCATGACGTTGTCCAGCGCCGTCATGTGCGGGAACAGGTTGAAGCGCTGGAAGACCATGCCGATGTCCCGGCGCTTCAGTGCGACCTCGCTGTCCTTGAGCTCGTACAGCTTGTCGCCCTTCTGGCGGTAGCCGACCAGCTCACCGTCGACGTACAGGCGACCGGCGTTGATCTTCTCCAGGTGGTTGATGCACCGCAGGAAGGTCGACTTGCCGGAGCCGGACGGGCCGATGAGGCAGAACACCTCGCCGGTGTTCACCTGAAGGTCGATGCCCTTGAGGACCTCGACGCTGCCGAAGGACTTGTGGACGCCCTCGGACTTCACCATCGCGGTCATCACACGGCTCCCCTCGGGCTGCCCTTCGAGAACAGGTTGGCCCTGATCTTCTGGAAGACGGTCGGCGGCAGGCTGCGGCTGGAACCCTTCGCGTAGTAGCGCTCCAGGTAGTACTGGAAGACGCTGAACACGCTGGTCATGGCCAGGTACCAGATCGAGGCGACGAAGAGCATCTCCATCACAGCGTACGACGTGGAACCGATGGCCGACGTGGAGCGCAGCAGCTCGTTGTACGTGACCGCGTACACCAGCGACGAGGTCTTCAGCATGTTGATGAACTCGTTGCCGGTCGGCGGCACGATCACCCGCATCGCCTGCGGGATCACGATCCGGCGCAGCGTCTTGGTGTGGCTCATGCCCAGGGCGTGCGCCGCCTCCGTCTGGCCCTCGTCGACGGCCAGCAGGCCGGCGCGGCAGATCTCCGCCATGTACGCGGCCTCGTTCAGGCCGAGGCCCAGGAGGGCGCACATGAACGGGGTCATGACGTCCGTCATCTCGTTCTTGTAGATCGGACCGAGATTGAGGACGGGGAAGATCAGCGCCAGGTTGAACCAGAGCAGCAGCTGGACGTAGACCGGGGTGCCGCGGAAGAACCAGATGTAGAGCCAGGCGACGGTGCTGGTCACCGGGTTCTTCGAGAGGCGCATCACCGCGAGGAGGATGCCCAGCACCACGCCCACGATCATGGCGAGCACGCTGATCAGCAGGGTACGGCCCGCGCCCTTGACGACACTGGACTCGAAGAGCTGGTCGCCGACCGTGTGCCACTGGATGTCGCCCTGCGAGAAGGCGTAGATGAGCGCGACGAGGAGCGCGACGACGATGATGCCGCTGGCCCACCGGCCGTAGTGCGGCACCGGGATCGCCTTGATGGCCTCCGGGTTGGTTCCGGACGCCGAGGTCTTGGAGACCGGGCCTCCCGGAGGCGGGGTGTCCTCGGGGGACTTGTCGAGATTGTCAGTCACGTGACTGCCCTTCAGTGGTGCGCCGGCTCACTTGCCGCCGTTGATCGCGGACTGCTCGATCGCGCCGGACTGCGCGCCCCACTTCTCAAGGACCTTCTGGTACGAACCGTCCTTGATGATCGCGTCGACGGCTTCCTTCAGCACGTCACGCAGCTCGGTGTTCTGCTTGTCGAGGATGATGCCGAACGGGCCGGCGTCGTACTGCTTGTTGATCACCTCGTAGGCGTTGCCGCCATCGGCCTTGCGGGCCAGGTCCAGGGCGACCGGGTAGTCGTTGATGCCGGCCACCGCGCCGCCCGACTTCACGCGGGTCTGGGCCTCGGTGTCGTTGTCGAACGACTCGATGTCGATGGCCTTCTTGCCGGCGCTCGTGCACTTCTTGGACTGGTCCTTGAGCGCCTGCTCGTAGGTGGTGCCCCGCTGCACGGCAGCGGTCTTGCCGCACAGGTCCTCGATGCCCGTGATCTTCTCCGGGTTGCCCTTCTTGACGTAGATGGCAGTACCGGCGGTGAAGTAGTCGACGAAGTCGACGCCCTCGCCGAGCTTCTTGCCCTTGTCGTCCAGGCCCTCCTGGCGCTGCTTGTTGTCCGTGATGGACGACATCGCGATGTCGTAGCGGCCCGAGTTCACGGCGGTGATCAGACCGTCGAAGGAGCCGGAGGTGAACTGGAACTTCACGCCGAGCTGCTTGCTGAGCGCGTCGGCCAGGTCCGGGTCGACGCCGACGATCTTGCCGCCCTCGGTCGACTCCATCGGGGCGTACTCGGCGTTCGTGCCGACCTTGATGACGCCCGCGTCCTGGATCTTCTTCGGAAGCTTGGAGAAGAGGGGAGCGCTGTTGGCGTTGGAGGACTCGGTGGAGCTGCTGCCTCCGCTGTTCGTCTGGTCACCGCAGCCGGTGAGGATCAGGGCGCCCGCGACCGCGATCGCGCCGACCGCTGCTGTCCGGGAGCGCATGGCGGTCGTACGACGGGTGGTGCCTGCGGTCATTTGGGGTTCCTCCGGCGGATGAGGGAGTAGCCGATAGGTCGACGAGAACACACACCTTCGGGTGTCGCGACCTTGTGTGATGACGGCATCTTGCCATTCGGACCAAGGCATTCAGGGGACTCGCTATGTCAAAATCGGATAACGGGTGACCCCCGAACCGCTACCAGCCGGTACATCAAGGCCGGACCTTATGCGGGAATCCTTCTTTCCGGCCGGAAGATCTTCGGCGCATCTCAGGATGCGAGCGGCCGCTACTCCGCACCTGCGGCGACATGTGGGCAAGTCATGGACTTGTCCACATATTCGGCTATGAGTCATGTCACCGGCGTGTGACCTTGGCGTTATGGACTCGTCGTCGGCACCATCCGTCCGGTAAGAAGGTTCTTTACACCCCTCATCCGGGGCTCAGGGCGCGTGTGCGGCGCGCCCGTCGCGCAAACGCCCGTACGCAACCACGGCGGCTGGGCTTGCGCGGTGCCCGCCCACCCCTCAACCAGGAGTGGTCACCCTCAAACATTAAAGACTTAAGGGGTAAAACAAAGTGGCAGCGGAGATCGTCAATCCTCGCAGCGACAGCAGTACGGATCAGGAAGGCGGGGCCGAGCCCCTCGATTCCTTCGATCCGGCATTCGCGCTGCACCGCGGCGGCAAGATGGCCGTGCAGGCCACCGTGCCCGTCCGCGACAAGGACGACCTGTCCCTGGCGTACACGCCCGGCGTCGCGAAGGTGTGCAGCGCGATCGCCGAGCAGCCGGAGCTCGTCCACGACTACACGTGGAAGTCGTCCGTCGTGGCTGTGGTCACGGACGGAACGGCTGTTCTCGGCCTGGGGGACATCGGTCCCGAGGCCTCCCTTCCGGTCATGGAAGGCAAGGCCATCCTGTTCAAGCAGTTCGGCGGAGTCGACGCGGTGCCGATCGCGCTCGCCTGCACGGGCGTCGACGAGATCGTCGAGACCGTGGTCCGGCTGGCGCCCTCGTTCGGGGGCGTGAACCTGGAGGACATCTCGGCACCGCGGTGCTTCGAGATCGAGCGGAAGCTCCAGGAGCGCCTGGACATTCCCGTCTTCCACGACGACCAGCACGGGACCGCGGTCGTCACGCTGGCGGCCCTGCGGAACGCCGCGAAGCTGACCGGGCGGTCGCTGGGCGACCTGCGCGCGGTCATCTCCGGCGCGGGTGCGGCCGGCGTCGCCATCGCCAAGTTCCTGCTGGAGGCGGGGCTCGGGGATGTCGCCGTCGCGGACCGCAAGGGCATCGTGTCCAAGGACCGGGACGACCTGACGGACGTCAAGCGGGAGCTGGCCGAGATCACCAACAAGGCGGGGCTCTCGGGCTCGCTGGAGTCGGCCCTCGCCGGCGCCGACGTCTTCATCGGGGTCTCCGGCGGTACGGTGCCGGAGCCGGCGGTGGCTTCCATGGCGGAGGGTGCCTTCGTCTTCGCGATGGCCAACCCGAATCCCGAGGTGCATCCCGACGTCGCCCACAAGTACGCGGCTGTCGTCGCGACCGGGCGGTCGGACTTCCCGAACCAGATCAACAACGTGCTGGCGTTCCCCGGGATCTTCGCGGGGGCGCTGCAGGTTCGGGCCTCTCGGATCACTGAGGGGATGAAGATCGCGGCGGCTGAGGCGTTGGCCGCGGTGGTCGGGGACGACCTTGCCGCGGACTATGTGATTCCTTCGCCGTTCGATGAGCGGGTGGCGCCGGCGGTTACTGCGGCGGTGGCTGCGGCTGCTCGGGCCGAGGGTGTCGCCCGACGCTGACGCGGTGTCTCTTGTGGCCCCGCCGGGATCGCTCCCGGCGGGGCCATTTTTTGCTTTTCGGGGGCGTCCGGGTGGGTGGTTTTTCGCCCCCGCCGCCCCTACCCGTCCCATCCCCAGGGGCTCTGCCCCTTCGACCCCGTGGGGTTGTGTGTCGGGTGCGGGTGGGTGGGGGCTGGTGCAAAAGATTGCGCAGTTCCCCGCGCCCCTTAGGGCGTCTGGGGCGGGCCGGCGGTTGTTTAGGGGCGCGGGGAACTGCGCGAGCAATCCCCACCGGCCCGCAGACGACGAACCATCCCCGTCTTTGGGGGGTCTGGGGGCGTAGCCCCCAGGGGCGGGACGTGTGTCACAGGGCGACCTGGTTCCGTCGGGCGGGGGCGGAGTTTATCGTCGGGATCATGTTCGCTGCCTATGCCGCCCGAATCGACCGTGACCAGCCGCTGAACGGCCTGGAGTTGGGGGAGCGTCCGGCCCCGGAGAAGAGGCCGGGCTGGACGACCGTCAAGGTACGGGCCGCCTCGCTCAACCATCATGACCTGTGGTCGCTGCGCGGAGTCGGCCTGGCCGAGGACAAGCTGCCGATGATCCTCGGCTGCGACGCCGCCGGAATCGACGAGGACGGCAACGAGGTCGTCCTGCACTCCGTCATCGGACAGACCGGCCACGGGGTCGGCCCCAAGGAACCCCGGTCCATCCTCACCGAGCGCTACCAGGGCACCTTCGCCGAGCAGGTCTCCGTACCGACGTGGAATGTGCTCCCGAAGCCGAAGGAGCTGTCCTTCGAAGAGGCCGCCTGTCTGCCCACCGCCTGGCTGACGGCGTACCGCATGCTGTTCACCAACGCGGGGGTACGGCCTGGCGACTCCGTTCTCGTGCAGGGTGCGGGAGGCGGCGTGGCCACCGCCGCGATCGCGCTCGGGAAGGCCGCCGGGCTGCGGATGTTCGCCACCAGTCGCGACGAGGCCAAGCGGAAGAGGGCCGTCGAGCTGGGGGCCGTGGAAGCGTTCGAGTCGGGCGCGCGGCTCCCGCAGCGGGTCGACGCCGTCATCGAGACGGTGGGTGCCGCCACCTGGTCGCACTCCATCAAGTCCCTGCGGCCCGGCGGCACGCTGGTCATCTCGGGTGCGACCAGCGGTGACCGGCCGTCCCATGCCGAGCTGACCCGTGTCTTCTTCCTCGAACTCAAGATCGTCGGCTCCACGATGGGCACCAAGGACGAGTTGGAGGACCTGCTGTCCTTCTGTGCCGCCACGGGTGTACGACCCGTCATCGACGAGGTGCTTCCGCTCGACCGGGCCCGTGAAGGGTTCGAACGGCTGGAGACGGGCGATCAGTTCGGGAAGATCGTGCTTACTGTCGGCTGACGGTTGTCGTTGTCGCTCAGATACTCGTCTCTCACCTGCTCGTCTTTCACTTACTCGTCTTTCGGTGCGGCGGGCTCGGGGTTCCGGGCCCGCCGTTCTTGGTTCTGCGCCGGCGCGGGTGTCAACTTTGGTTGACGTGGGCGAGGTGTCAATGTAAGTTGACAGCATGACCGAAGCGACGGATCTGGCCGAGCGCGCGGGTGATCGCGATCCGCGGGTCGGGCTGCGGGCCGTCTCCGCGCTGCGGAGGCTGCTGGAGCAGTTGGAAGCGGTGCAGGTGCGCAGTGCACGCAATCAGGGCTGGTCGTGGCAGGAGATCGCCGCGGAACTCGGAGTGAGCAGGCAGGCCGTGCACAAGAAGTACGGGAGGCAGTGATGTTCGAGCGGTTCACGAAGGATGCGCGGGCTGTGGTCGAGGGTGCGGTCGGACACTCCGAGCGGGCGGGGGCCGAGACCGTCGGGGAGGAACATCTGCTGCTCGCCCTCTTTGATCGGGAGGGCAGCCGGGGTTCGTCCGTCCTGGCCTCGCTCGGGGCGGCCGGTCGTCGGGACTCGGTGGAGCGGGACCTTGCCGAGGCGCGGCGTCGGGGTGGGCTCTCTCGTGCCGATGTGGACGCCCTCTCCGGGCTCGGTATCGATCTGGCGGAGATCGTCTCCCGGGTTGAGGAGACGCACGGGGAGGGGGCGTTGGAGTCGGGCGGAAGGAGAGGGGGTGGTCGGTGGTCTCGGCGTCGGCCCTTTGCGCCGGGGGCCAAGGATGTGCTGACGCAGGGCCTTCGGGTCGCCCTCGCGCACCGGGATCGGTTCATCGGGGATGAGCATCTGTTGATGGCGCTCACCGTGCGGGGTGGTGTTGTGGCCGAGGTGCTTGCCGATCACGGGGTTACGTATGCGGCGGTGACGCGGGTGTTGTACGGCGACGGGGGTGTGGCCAAGGCGGGGTGAGTTTCAGGGTGGGTGCGGCCCAGGGTTCTCGCCCCCGCCGCCCCTACCCGTCCCATCCTTCTGGGGCTCCGCCCCAGACCCCGTTCGGTTGTGTGTCGGGTGCGGGTGGGTGGGGGTTGCTCGCGCAGTTCCCCGCGCTCCTTAAGGGGCGCGGGGAACTGCGCGACCAGCCCTCACCGGCCTGCGGTCGACGAACCACCCCCGGGGGCGAACTCAGTCCCGGGCGGAGCCGCTGCGCAGTGCCGCGCCGATGTGTGCCGCCGCTGTCGACAAGTGGCGGCGGGTTTCGCGTAGTTGGTCTTCCGTTACGCCGTGGTCGCGGGCCGCGTCGCGGATGTCGTCGCGGAAGCGGTCCAGGAGGCGGTCGAGGTCGCGGGCGGGGTTGCCGGTGGAGTCCTCGTGGGCCCAGGAGGGTTCGTAGTCGGCGGGGAAGTCCTCGGGGGTGACCGTGTACTCCGGGTCCGTGGCCGAACCGGCTGCCGTGGCGGTGCGGCCGAAGCCGAAGTCCTTGCCGAAGTCCTTGCCCAGGTCCTTTCCGAAGTTCTTTCCGAAGTCGCCGAATTCCTTGGCCAGTTCGGTCAGTCCCTCGCGCACGCCCGTCGGCCAGTCGCCTCGGGCGAAGTGGTCCTGGACCTGGTCCTGGACCCGCTTGGCCATGCGCTGCATTTCCTCCTGGGCCTGGGCGCGGGCCTTCTCCTGCGCCTCCTTGGCCTGGCGGCGGGCGCGCTGGGCCTCGTCGCGGGCGCGGCGGCTCTCGTCCTTCGCGCGGCGGGCCTGTTCCTTCCACTCCTGCCGGACGCGCCGCATCTCCTCCTTCGCCGCCCGCCACGACTCCTTGTCGCGATAGTCCTCGAAGCCGCCGAACTCGCCCGGGGCGGCTTCGTGTTCCTTCGCCCCGGCACCGCCCTTCGAGCCCCGCCGGGCCTCCGTGGCCGCGGCGCGCATCTCGCGGCGCAGGTCGCCCGCCGCGCCCCGTACGTCGGCGCGGATCTCGGCGGCGAGCTCCGACACGGATTCGCGGATCTCCAGCTCCAGATCGGCCAGTTCGCCGCTGCGGTCGGCCAGTTCGGCGCGGCCCGCGTCCGTGATCGCGTACACCTTGCGGCCGCCCTCGGTGGTGTGCGTGACGAGTCCCTCGGCCTCCAGCTTGGCCAGCCGGGGGTAGACCGTGCCCGCCGAGGGCGCGTACAGACCCTGGAAGCGCTCCTCCAGGAGCCGGATCACCTCGTACCCGTGGCGCGGCGCCTCGTCCAGCAGCTTGAGGAGGTAGAGACGCAGGCGTCCATGAGCGAAGACGGGGGGCATCTCAGAGAACCTTCCTGTCGGTCGCGCCCTCGGTGGCGGCCTCGGTCGAGTCGGCGGTCGAGTTGTCGGTCGATTCGGCCGTTGGTTCGTCGCGCGGGCTGTCGGTCGCGGCGGCTTCCTGCGGTTCGGGGTCTTCGTCGTACGGCTCGTCCTCCGCCGGTGGCCTGCGGAGGAGGGCGATGGAGCCGGAGGCGGTCATCGCCTTCAACTTGCCGTTGCCCGCGCCCAGTCGGCCGGTGATCTTCTTGGCGCCCCACTGCCCGCTGATCCGGAGGTCCTCGAAGGCGCTGGAGACGGTGCCGCTCGCGGTGTTCGCCTCCACCTCCGCGTCCGCCGGGTGGGGGAGGCGGATGGCGATCTCGCCCGAGACGTTCGACAGCTGGACGTCGGTCGGGATGCCCGTGGTGTCCAGGTCCACGATCATCGAGCCGGTCACCGACTCGGCCCGCACGGAGGAGCCCGAGCCCTCGACGACGGTCAGGTCGCCGGAGACGGAGTTGAAGCGGAGGTCGCCGGTGACGGCCTGGGCCTCCACGTTCCCGGACACCGTGTTCACCTGTACGGGACCGGCGACGCGGACGAGTGTCGTGTCGCCGGTGACGCCCTTGACGTCCACGCGTGCGTCCATCCCGGAGACCACGGCGGCGGCGCCGACCACGCCGACCTCGACCCGGGTGCCGGTGGGAACGGCCAGGGAGACCACCGCGGAACGGCGCCAGCCCTTGCGGTCGAGCCACTTGAGGAAGCCCTTCCAGGGCAGGTCCTCATACGCCACCGTGAGGGTGCCGTCCTTCTGGGTCACCTGGAGCGGCGGGCCCTCCAGATCGGACACTTCCAGCCGGGCGGAACCTTCGTCGGTGCCCACGATGTTCACAGTTCCATTGACGACACGTACGTGCAGCGCCGTCACGGGGTCGTCGAAGGTGAGCTTTTTCGGCTCTGCGACGGACCACTCGGACATGGTGCAGACCTCCTCGACCGGGCCGGACCCCCACGTGAGCCCGAACTCGACGCGCCATATCGCGTCTTCCATCAATCACGATATATCGCGGATGCGGAAAGTCAAGACACCCGTTCTGGGGATCATGGGGGGATTGCAGTGGGCAAATCGTCCTAAAGTGTGACTATGTCGACTGCCTCGGGCGAGCCCTCCGACGACCTCCCGGCCAAGGCCCCCGGCGCCCTGCTCCTGTGCCGGGCGCACCCCGAGTCCGTCGGTCCCGCCGCCCAGCTGCTGCGCGAGCGGATGCTGCTCGCCGGGGCCGGTCCCGAGTGGAGCGTGCTGGTTCCCGAGGGCAAGCCCTGGCAGCACGGCGTGGAGCCCGTCGACCGCGTGCTCACCGGCTGGGCAGGCGCCCTCGCCGTCAGTGCCCCCTGGCCCGTACTCGCCCTCTGGTGGGACCCCGATCGCAGTGGCTTCACTCTCGCCTCGGGGTTCCGGCGCACCGTCGGCTACGAATGGCTGGCGAACGGTACCCCCGTAGGCGAGGACGAGGCGATGCGCACCTTCGCCGCGCGGCTCGGTCTCGATCCCGTGCTCGACATGCAGTCCCTGGAGCAGTTGACGAAGGCCGACCCCGGTGCCGACTCGCGGGCGCGGCTGCGGGGGTTGATCGCTGTCCTCACGCGCGCGGGGGTAATGCTTCCGGCCGGGCTCAGTCCCGGTGAGTCCGCCGACCGGCTTCGTGAGGTGGCGCGGATTCAGCCGGGTGCCGAGCAGGTCGAGTGGACGGGGTGGCGGGCTGCCGTCCGTGCGGAGCTCGATGTCGTGGAGGGCAGTGCGGTGGGGGTCTGGGTGCGTGGGTCGAGGGCTGGTGTTCTTGCCACGGTGGAGCTGGCCGCCGGGGTTCCGCTTGCCGTGTGGGGTGTGCGGCGGCGCAGTGGTGGGTGGATCGCTGCCGGGGTGCTGCTGGTGATCCACGGTGCGCTCGGGGTCGCGTACGACCGGCTGCGCGCCTTCGATTGACGCCCCCGCCGCCCCTACCCGTCCCATCCTTCTGGGGCTCCGCCCCAGACCCCGTGGCCGGTTCTTTGGCTGCGGGAGGGTGGGGGCCGGCCCTAAAGATTGCGCAGTTCCCCGCGCCCCTAAAAGGTGGGGGCTGGTCCTAAAGATTGCGCAGTTCCCCGCGCCCCCGAAGGGCTCGGGCTACTCCTCGTCGTCCTCGTCGTCGTCCAGGCGGGCCAGCCACGTCGCCAGTCGCTCCACCGGCACCTCGAAGTCCGGGTTGAGGTCGACAAACGTACGCAGCTGCTCGGCGAGCCACTCGAAGGTGACCTCTTCCTCGCCGCGCCGCTTCTCCAGTTCCTCGATGCCACGGTCGGTGAAGTACATGGATGGTGCTCCGTCGGTGAAAGTGAAGTGGAACGCTGGGGAAAAGGATAAGTGGGGGCGCGGGGTGCGCGGAGGTCCTCTGTCGTGGGCGCCCCCCTGCGGCTAGCCTGCAAGGCCGGCGGGACCACGGGGGCGTGGGGGAACGGGGGATGTCATGGGTGACGCGGTGACCCGGATCGCACGGATCGAGATGCCGGACGGGACGCCGGTGTGGGCGCGGATCTCGGGGGCCGACGAGCTGGAGGGCTCCGGCGGGCTGTCGTTCACGGACACCGGGTTCGGGGAGCGGGTCGAGGCGCAGGTCGAGAGCCTGCAGTCGGTGATCACGAGTGTCGCGCGCTCGTTGGCCGCGCCGTTGCGCGCCGTGCGGCCCGACGAGGTGAGTGTCGAGTTCGGGATCGAACTGACGGCCAAGGCGGGCAAGGTGGTCGGCCTCCTCGCCGATGGTGAGGCCAAGGCCGGTATCACCGTCACGCTCACCTGGAACGGCGGGCCACCGGACCTCGACCCTCCCGAGAGCGCCGCGCAGCCGGATCCGGCGCCCGGCGCGCAGACCGGCGCCCCGGCGCACGGCGGCTCCGGTGACGCCTCCGTCGGGGGCGGGGCATGACAGAGGGGTACGCCCGGGGCGCACCGGGCGGCCCGCAGAACGCTCACCGTGCGCTGAGTGATCTCGTCAGGGCGGCGACCGTACGCATCCATCGCTCGGGGGCCGGGTATGCCCTGGACGAGCCCGGCACGTTCCTCGGGAGTGGGTTTTTCGTCGCCCCCAACTGGGTTCTGACCTGCGCGCATGTGGCACTGAGCGGGGAGGGGGGCGAGGTGACCGTGGTCTACGAGACGGGTCAGGGCCGCGGTACATCCGCTGTCGCGGCCGAGGTCGCGACCGTCCTCCCGGAGCACGTCGAGCGGGCCGTACGGGGCAGCTGGCCCGCCCCCGACCTGGCGCTCGTGAGGCTGCGCGAGCCCGTGGTCCACGACTGCGCCTATGTCACCGAGCGCCCGGCGGCGTACTACGGAGAGGCGGTCGTCTTCTACTCCGGCTGGTCCGTGGTCGGCGGCGAGCTGCGCCGGCTGACCGGGACCTGCACGGTCCAGGGCACCCTCGGCTCGTCGGACGACGAGCAGATCCGGCTGGGCGGCGACGTACTGCCGCCCGGCGTCTCGGGCGGCCCGGTGGTCGATCCCGTACGCGGGGAGGTCGTCGGCGTCCTGAAATCGCAGGTGGACAGGGGGATCGGCGGTACGTGCACGGGGGTGGAGCAGTTACGTGCCCTGCCGGTGCCGGCCAGTGCGGTGCGGGCCGAGCACGACGACAGCTACCAGGCCGTCTTCCACGGCCACGACCGCTACCACCGGGACCGGCAGCGCCATCCCGACACCACCCGCAGCACCTGGACGGACGTCCAGAGTCAGCTCGGCGCGCGGCCCGGACGCGCCCTCAGTCCGGAGGAGCGGACCCAGCTGCTCGGCAGGCTCGCCGACCTTCCGCCACCTGTCAGCACGCGCGTTCTGCTCGACATCCTCGAACTGCTCCTCGGCGGCCCGGCCGCGATCCGGCATCCCGCGCCGCGCGGCTGGCGTGACGGTCTGGGCGCGCTGTACGAGAGCTCGCACCACGGCGCCATGCTGGACCTCGTCCTCGCCTACACGATGCTGGTCCTGTCCGCCGACCGCCCCTTCGGCACCCCGGGTACCCGGGGTGCCGAGCAGGCGTTGTGGCAGTGGGTGCGGAACGCGGCGGAGGGCATCGACCCCACCCACCGCGGCCGCTTCGCGCAGCAGTGGACGGACCTGCTCCGGCGGCGGCAGGACCCCGGCACCCCGCCCGTGGAAGCTCCGGGGGAGGACGGGCCGGACCCCGCTGCGGTGACAGCCTCCGGGGCGCCGTCGGCCCCGGCCGCGCCGGCCGGGTCGCCGACGGGAACACCGGTCACCCCGTCAGGTTCCGGACAGGTCTCGGTGGCGACCCTGAGTTCCCTGGTGCGTATGAGGCTCCGGCAGGCGCACGGCCCCGACCGCGGGCCCGGCCCGTCCGCCTTGATCGAACTCGCCCAGCGGGGCTGGGAGCCGGACCGCTGCGACTGGCGGGTCTGCGTGGTACGGCCCGACGGAGATGTCGAACGCCTCCACGAGGCCGAGCGCACGCCTCTGGCCGAGCTGCCCGGCCCGCTGGCCGCCCCCCTGGCGGAGGCGTTCCGCCGTTGCGATCAGCCAGGACGGCCCGCCGCCCTCCAGGTCGCGCTGCTCCATCCGCTGCTCGGACTGGCGGTGGACGACTGGCGGTTGGGCCCGGGCGAGCCTCCGATCGGCGTGCAGCGCCCCGTCTATGTGCGCTTCGCCGGCCGTGAACAGCCCTTCGAGCAGGACGAGTTCTGGCCGTTCGGCGCGGAGCGGCCCCCGGCCGAGGCGGAGTCCCAGGAGCGGGTGGCCCGCTGGAAGTGGATTCACGAGCACGAGGCCAAGGCCGAAGTCCTGGACTGCGACGACGGATTGCGGATACCGGTCCCGCTCGTGGAGGTGCTGCGGGGACTGCCCTACAAGACGGTCCCGGTGCTCTGCCGCCATGGCGACGACCGCTTCGAGGACGACCCGATGGCGCTCGTGCGGATCGTGCACGGCGGCTACGGCGTCGCCCTGTGGCGGCGTTGGCACGGCCGGCCCGAGGCTGTGTGCGGGGAGTTCCACCGGCAGGTGGGCGACACCGTGGCGGGCCCGGGCAACGTGGTGCGGCTTCCCGAGCTCGTCCACGCGTTGAGGGCGGGGCTGCACGAGGGCCGGACGGAGGCGTTCTGGGCCGATGGAATCGCCCTGCTCTACGACGATCCGGGCCGGCCGCTGCCCGGTACCGGGGACCTGTTGGAGGCGCCATGACCGGATCGGCCGGCGATCTGCCGTACAGCGCGCGTGCGACGCCCAAGTGGCCCGTTATGAGCCCGTCTTGGGACCTTACGAGGCCCCCCGAGGATCGATACCGTGATGCAGGTTCGGACGGCTGCCGTGGTGGACGAGTGACGACGAGGACTGGGCAATGACCGAATCCAGCGAGTGGCTCATCTACCGAGGTGCCGGTGAACCCCACGACGGCATAGACCGCCTCCCGGCCCCGCCCCCCTGGCGCGACTTCGCGAGCCGGGACGCGGCCGGGAGGGGCGCGGACGGTTCCCAGGACCGGCGGCTGGGCGCGCACCGGCACCTGGCCGAACTGCACCGGCCGGGCGCCGAGGAACTGGAGATGATCAACGCGGCGCTCTATCTGCGCCGGCCCCTGCTCGTCACCGGCAGCCCGGGTGCGGGCAAGAGCACGCTCGCGCACTCGGTGGCGTACGAACTGGGTCTGGGCAACGTACTGCGCTGGCCGATCGTCAGCCGGTCCACGCTCCAGGACGGGCTGTACCACTACGACGCGATCGCCCGGCTCCAGGACGTGCAGATCGCCGCGCCGCAGGGCACCGATCCCGCCACTCCCGGGGCCCCCGGCTCCGTCGAGGGCATCGGCAGCTACATCCGGCTCGGCCCCCTCGGCACCGCGCTGCTGCCGTCCGACACCCCGCGCGTACTGCTCATCGACGAGCTGGACAAGAGCGATATCGACCTGCCGAACGACCTGCTCAACGTGCTGGAGGAGGGAGAGTTCGCCATCCCCGAGCTGGAGCGCGTCGCCGACCGGCTGCCCGGCGGTGTGGCCGAGGTGCTCACCGCCGACGGCACCAAGGCGCGGGTGCGCGACGGCCGGGTGCGCTGCCGCGCCTTCCCGTTCGTGGTGCTCACCAGCAACGGGGAGCGCGACTTCCCGGCTCCGCTGATGCGCCGCTGCATCCACCTGGAACTGGCGCGCCCCGACCACAATCGGCTCGCCACCTTCGTACGCGCTCATCTCGGTGATGAGGCCGCGCGGGCCGGAGACGATCTCATCACCCGCTTCCTGGAGCGCTCGCGCAGTGAACTGGTCGCCGCGGACCAGCTGTTGAACGCCATCTACCTCACCGACGCGGCCGCCCCGCCCAGTCGCGACCGTCTCGCGGACCTCCTCATCCAGCGACTCGACCGCCCGAGGTGACGCGCTGATGCCTGACGCCGCGGCGCGCCACGGGCCCGACCCCGATCCCGGTCCCGATCCCGTCGAACCCTCCGGCAGCCATCCGACAGCTTCCGGCGGAGACCGGACACGTTCCGGCGGTGACCGGATCCGTTCCGGCGGCGACCCGATCGCCGAACTCATCGCCGGGATGCGGCAGATCGGGCTCGACCCGGACGCCGAGCAGCTCTGCGACACCCTCTGGCTGGCCCGCTGGGCGCGCCCGACGGACGCCGTCGAGGGCGAGGAGGCGGGGCGGGGGAGCACGCCGCCGTCCGGAGCGCCGGTGACCGGACGTGACCTGGTTCCCGAGCGTCCGGCCCCGCGGGGTGCCGCTCCGGTGCCGCCCGGCGACCGGCCCGAGCCGCCGCAGCGGGACGGGGCGGCGGACCGGCGTGTGGCGCTGTACCCGGTGCCGCGGGACGGCGCGCCGCGCGGCCACGGGCAGGGCCGGGTGACGGTGCTGCCGATCGGGGTGCCCGCCGCGCCCGCGTTCCCCGCCCCGCTCGAACTCCAGCGCGCCTTACGGCCGTTGCAGGGGTATCGGACCGGCGCCCCGCCCCTGCGCACGACCCTCGACGAGACGGCGACCGCGGAGCTGAGTGCCCGGGCGGGCGGTCTGGTCCTGCCGGTGTTCCGCGGGGTGACCCGGGCCGACGCGGCGCTCCAGCTGGTGATGGACGCCTCCTCGTCCATGCGGGTGTGGGACCGGATGTTCGCCGAACTGGAGCAGGTCTTCGGCCAGTTGGGCGCCTTCTGGGACATCGAGGTCAGCCATCTGCACCAGGCCCCGGACGGCGAGCCCGCCGTCAGCCGCAGCCCAGAGCCGCGCGCGGCCCCGCTGCACTCCGCCGACCGGCTGAGCGACCCCACCGGCCGCCGGATCACCCTCCTCGTCAGCGACTGCGCGGGCCCCCTGTGGCACAGCGGCCACGCCCACCGGCTGCTGTACCACCTGTCCCGGCAGGGCCCCGCCGCCGTGATCCAGCCGCTGCCGCAGCGCATGTGGAACCGCACCCGACTGCCCGTGTCGTACGGCGAGCTGACGCGCGGCGAGGCCCTCGCGGGCGCGGCCACGCTGAAGGTCCGGCTGCCGGCCGGCACCCCGCCGGAGGCGCACGCGGGTGCGCTTCCCGTGCCCGTCCTGCCTCCCGAGCCCGCCGCGCTCGGCGCCTGGGCGCGGCTGCTGTCCGGGGCGGGCGCCGGGCCCGTGGCCGGTGCGGTCGGCTGGGTGCGCCACAACCATCCGCCCGCCCCGGCCGCCCGCCCCGGGCGCCGGCTGTCCGCGCTCGAACTGGTCAGCCGGTTCCGTTCCAACGCCTCCAAGACGGCGGGACGCCTGGCCGGCTATCTGGCGGCGGCGCCCCTCAGCCTCCCCGTGATGCAGCTCGTCCAGCGCACCATGCTGCCCGACTCCGGACCTTCCGAACTGGCCGAGGTCCTGCTCAGCGGCCTGGTCTCGCGCGCCAAGGCGGAGGACTACGGGGCGGACGGCGCCCAGTGGTACGAGTTCGCGCCCGGCGTGCAGGAGGCCCTCCTGTCGCCGCTGGGCCGTGACGAGGCCATGCTGGTGCTCAAGCATTGCTCGGAGTACATCGAGTACCGCTTCGGCAAGGGCGGCCCCAACTTCCCGGCCCTGGCGCTCGCCCAGCTCGGCGACGGCGGCTCGGGGCGGCCGTACGCGCCCGGTGCCGCATACCCGGGCGAGAACGGCGACAACGGCGGGGCCACGCTGGTCCCGCAGCCCTTCGCCGAGGTCGCCGTGCGGGTCCTGGAGCGCTTCATGCCGCTGCCGGAACAGTTCGCGCTGGTCGCCGGCCGGGGGCGCGACGACCCGCCCGACGAGCGGCCGACCCACGCGGCGGTGATCCGGGCCCGCTCCCTGGTCGGGCAGTTCGACACCGACGGCATGGTGCAGGACCTCATCGACGCCGTACAGCTGCTGCGTGGCGCGACCGAGCACGAACGGCCCGCGGGCGCCGACCCGGAGCTGTGGGCCGAGTACGCCAACTGTGTGCTGCGGCTGTGGGAGGTGCAGGGCGGCGCCGAGCTGCTGCGCGAGGCGGAGACGGCCGCCGAGCGCGCCGTCGCCCACCCCAGGGCACTGCGCGAACGAGCCGTACTGGCACGGGTGCTGCACGCCGCCGCCACCGACCGCAGGCGCCGCGGCGACCGGCGCGGCGCGCTCGACCTGCTGCAACGCGCCGACCGTGAGTACGCGGTGGCCTGCGCCGCGCCCGACCTGGACGACCGGGAGGAAGCCCTGCGGCTCACCCTGGAGCGGGTGCGGGCGCTGGAGGCACAGTGGCGGCTCGGTGGCGACAGCGCGCTGCTCCAGGGTGCGGTCGGCATGCTGGAGGCCTTCGCCGACGCCTGGCCCGACCGGCGGCAGCGCCCGCCCGAACTCCCGCTGGCCCACGGCCGCGTCCTGCTGCGCCTGTCGGGCGCCACGGCCGACCACGAACAGGCCCGGCTGTACGCCGAACAGGGTGCGCACTCCCTGCGGGCCGCCCTGGAACCCGGCTCCGGGCCGGTGCTCCCCGCGGCGGGTGAACCCTCCCGTGTCCGTATCCTCCTCGACCTCGTCGACGCGCTCCTGAAGTCGGGCGGCGCGCTGGACGACGCCCAGGCATACGTCGACGAGGCGCTGGGCCTGACGCGTGAACAGGGCCTGCGCGCCCAGCTGTTGGTGCGCGCCGGGCGTATCGGCGTGGCGCGGTACGCCGAGTCGGGCGACCCGCGCGAACTCCAGGACGCCGCCGCACGGTTCGAGCAGGCCTCCCGGGGCGTGCCCAGGGACGCCCCCGTGCACGCGGACGTCCTCGCCGAATGGGGTGAGGCGTTGCTGCGCCGGGCGGTGCCGGCCAACGGCGCCGGTTCGCGCGAGTCGCTCTCCCAGGCCATCCGGGTGCTGCGCGACTGCCGTACCGAGACCCCCGCGGGCAGCGGCGAGCTGGCGTACCGCCTGCTGCTGCTCGGCCGCGCCCTGATGCTGCGCTACCGCGCCCGGGGCGACCGGGTGGATCTGCGGGAGGCCGAGCATCTCTTCGGGCTCGCGGCGCTGGAGGCCGGTGAACCGCTGACGGCCGCGCGCTGCCGGCTGGAGCTCGGGCAGGCGCAGTTCGAGGCGTACCAGAGCCTGGGCAGGCCCGCGCGGCTCGACGAGGCGGTCGACGCCTTCCGCGCCGCGGCCGAATCGGCCCGTGCGGCCGAGGAGGAGGCGGAGACGGACCGACGGCGCCAGGAGGCCGTGGAGCTGGGTGCGCAGGCGCATCACTGGCGGGGTATGTCCTACGAGGCGGCGGCACGCCCGCGTGCCGCACGCGAGGCCTACCGGGCCGCCCGGGCCGAGTGGTCCAGGCTGCCGGACGGCGCCGTGAGCACGGGTGAGCCGACGGCCCGGCAGACGGCGCAGCGGCTGGCCGAGCTGGAGTGAGGGAGTGCCTCCCGGCGGTCGCCGGGCGGAGTGAGGGAAAAGGGGGAGGACATGAGTGCACGGGACGACGCACTGAATGCCGACATCGCCGCGGGGCGGCTGCCGGATCTGCTGGAGCTGGACCTCGCGGATCTCAGGACGGTTCAACACCCGGTGCTGACCGAGGTGCTGGAGGAGCTGCGGGAACGGGCGGGGCAGCCGAGCGAGATGCTCTGGGGGTTCAACAACTCCTTCTGAATGGGCCATCCGAAGGGTCAATTCTTCATCGCAAGACGTCAGTTCCGGTCTGACTTGTCGTTGAACCGGACAAGTTCGATCGTGCCGCGTTTGTGTCGGGCCCCCGCCCGGGAATGCCGCCCTGTACGGGCAGGGGGCCGTGGCGCGGACCGTACCGTGGGATCACGGGGCCTTACAGCATGGGGGTGCCGGAGTGTCTGAAGAGGTGACCCCGGCGACCTTCGCCACCTCCGCGACCTCCGCCACCTCCGCGACCTTCGCCGGGCTGCCCGAACATCCCCTTCCCTTTGGGCAGTTCATCGTCAAGATGCACGGCCGCTGCAACCTCGCCTGCCGCTACTGCTACCTCTACGAGGGCCCTGACCACACCTGGCGCACCCGCCCGGCCGCCGCCCCGCCCGGCGTCCTCGACCGGACCGCGACGCGGATCGGCGAGCACGCGCGCGCCCACGGCACGACGGCGCTCTCCCTCGTCCTGCACGGCGGAGAGCCCCTGCTCGCGGGCGTGGACACGCTCGCCCGCTTCACCGCTCTCGTACGCGACCGGGTTCCGGACTCCTGCACGGTCCACACCACCGTCCAGACCAACGCCACCCAGCTCACCGAGCGGCGGCTCGCCGTCCTGGCCCGGCACGGCATCCGCGTCGGCATCAGCCTGGACGGCGGCCTGCCCGCGCACAACGCGCTGCGCACCGACCGCGCCGGGCGCCCGTCCTGGCCCGCCGCCTCGCGCGGCGCGCGGCTGATCGCCGACCGCTGCCCCGAGGCGTACGCCGGGATCCTCACGGTCGTCGACCCCACGACGGACCCGGTCGAGCTGTACGAGTCCCTGCTGGCCCTGCGGCCACCGGCGATCGACCTGCTGCTGCCGCACGGCAACTGGTCGGCGCCGCCGCCGCATTGGGGCGACATGGATGTCCCGTACGGGGACTGGCTCTGTGCCGTCTTCGACCGCTGGTGGGGGGCCGGGCGGCGGGAGACGCGCGTCCGGCTCTTCGAAGCCTGCGTCGCGCTGCTGTTCGGGCTGCCCGCCGCCACCGAGTCGCTGGGCCTCGCGCCCTTCGACGCCGTGGTCGTGGAGACCGACGGGTCGATCGAGCAGGTCGACTCCCTGAAGTCCTGCTACGAGGGGGCGGCGGAGACCGGCCTCGACGTCTTCCGGAACAGCTTCGACGAGGCACTGCGCCACCCCGGTGTCGTGGCCCGGCAGACGGGCGCCGCCTCGCTGGCCGCGCGCTGCCGGACCTGCCCGCTGCTCTCCGTCTGCGGCGGCGGCCACTACGCCCACCGCTACCGGGCCGACAACGGCTTCGCCAACCCTTCCGTCTACTGCGCCGACCTCCAGCGCTTCATCCGCCATGTGGCGGACAGGCTCGCCGGGGTCGCCCCCGTCTCCGCCTCTTTCGAAGGAGGCACCCCGTGATCCTGCCGGCGGTCCCGGACCGGGCCCTGACCGAACTCGGCCGCACCGAAGGCGGCCCCCAGACCCTGGGGCTCCTCGTACGCGACCAGCACACGCGGCGGCTGCTGCTGCTCCGCGCGGTGCTCGACGAGGTGGCGGCGGCCGACCCGACGGTGTGCTCCGCCGCCGCCCGGGACCGGCTCGGGGAGGACTGGGCGCTGCTGGAGGAGGCGGACCGGATGGAGCCGCCCGTCCGCCCGGCGGCCTGGGCGGACGAGAGCGGTGCGGCACCCGCGGCCGCGTACGGCGGTTCGCCGGCACCGACGCCGCCGGCCGGCACGGGGCTCGGACCTCCGCTCTCGCCGGTCCGCGCCCTCGTCCTGCACCCCTTCGTCGGCCCCTGGGCCCGGCACTGTCTGCGCGGCCTCCGCAGGGAACCCGGGCCGCGCAGCGAGCGGGAGGCCCGCGAACTGGCCCGCGACCTCGCCCACTTCGGGGCGCTCGCCGCCGTGGCCGCCGTCCGGGCCGGAGTGTCCTTCGCCGTACGGCTGACCGCGCGCGACGGAGTGCTGACGCTGCCCTCGCTCGGCGCACTGCACACGGCCGCGCCCGGGGACGCCCCGGTCGACGTCGTGCACCGCCGGCAGAGCCTGACCTTGCGGCAGCGCGGTGCGAAGGACGTCGTCGTCCACCTGCAGAGCGGCGGCGTCGGCGCCTGGTCCGAGGCCGCCGCCTGGACACCCGCGCACGCCCTGCCCGGGCTGCTGCCCGGCTCCGGCCCCGTACCGCTGGACGACCTCGACCCGTACCGCACCGCGCGCGGCGGTCCCCGCCACCACGAGCTCAGCGGACCCGTCACCCTGGACGACGCCGAGCGCAAACGCTGGCTGCAGTCGTGGTCGGGCATCGCGTCCGTGCTCGGGCTCGGCGGCGAGCACCGCCTCACGGAGGCCGTCGTGCTGCTGCGCTGTCTGGTTCCGCTGTCCGCGCCACCCGGTTCGACGCCCGGCGGCCGGACCACCGGCAGTTGCAGCGGCACCCGGCGGGAGGCCTTCGGCGCCCTCCTCAGCAGCACCCCGGCCACGGCCACGACGTTCGCGGCCACCCTGGTGCACGAACTCCAGCACACCAAACTGGCCGCACTCAGTGACATGCTCACGCTCCATCACGCGGGCGCGGGGGCACGCTACTTCGCACCCTGGCGGCCCGACCCGCGACCGTACGACGGCCTGTTGCAGGGCGCGTACTCCCACCTCGCGCTGGCGGACTTCTTCCAGCGCAGCGCCCTCGCCACCACCCATCCGGCCCGGCGCGACGCCGCCTGGGCCCAGCACGCGCGCTACCGGGAGCAGGTCGGCGCCGTCCTGCCGAGCCTCGTCGGATCGGGCGATCTCACCGCGCAGGGGCGCCGGTTCGTCGACCAGATGGTCGCGGTGTACGAACGGCTGGCCGACCATCCCGCGCCGCGCGGACAGGCGGCGCGCGCCCAGGCGTACGTACGCGCCTCCCGCGCGCTGTGGACGCAGCGCCACGCGCCGGGCGAGTGAGACCCGCGCGCGCCCACCGGAGGCGCGACGCGCGCCCGCCGAACCCGCTGTGCGCCCGCCGAACGCGCCACGCCACCCGCGCGATTGAGCCATCCTCGCCGAAAGTCGCGGGTTCCCGGACGCGGAGCGATCGGTGCGCCAAGATCGTCGCTTGAGCAGGATGAAAAGGAACCGTGGAGCAAGCGACTGGTAGCCGTCAGTGCCTTTCGCCGGACCTCGCACCGGTTCTAAAATCACGTGCGGGGAGGCCGCTGCATGTCTGGAGCTCGTACGCCGGTCGGGCCAACCGAGAGGGGGGCCGCGAGGCAGACCGTCACGATCAGCTTCGCCGGTTTCAACCGGGCCTGGGCGGCCTGGATCGGGGACCGTCTGGAGCGGCGTGGCCATCGCGTCGTGTACCAGCGCTGGGATTCCCCGGCCGAAGTGCCGCTCGTGGACCTGCTGCGCGACCTGATGCTCGCCCAGGGCCGGATCCTGATCATCGTCAGTGAGTGGTACTTCCAGCTGGGCCCGCGCACCCACGACGAGTGGAACAGCGCGCTGCGCGAGGTCATCGCCCCCGACCCGACCCGTTTCGCGGCCGTCTCCGTCACCACCGTCCCGGTGCCGACCGCCACCACCGTGCTCGGCGCGGTCGAGCTGAACAACATGGGTGCCGACGAGGCCGAGCGGCGCGTCCTGGACCGCCTCGACCTGCCCGCCGACCCCCTCCCGGAGTCCGCCGAAGGCACCCGCCGGGGCCCCCGCTTCCCGGCCGCCATGCCCGAGGTGTGGGGCGGAGTGCCCCGCCGCAACACCCGCTTCACCGGCCGCGAGCCCCTGCTGAACGACGCCTACCACCTGCTCCAGAGCGCCGAGCCGGGCGCCGGCGTGGTCACCCTGTACGGCATGTCGGGCGTGGGCAAGACACAGCTCGCCGCGGAGTACGTGTACCGCTTCGGTTCCGAGTACGACGTGGTGTGGTGGGTCAACTCGGAGAAGCGGGTCACCTACCGGCGCCGACTGGCCGAACTGGCCCCGCAGTTGGGCCTCTCGACAGGCGCCGAGTACGGCGAGCGGCTGCGCGCCGTGCGGGACTCGCTGCGGCGCGGCGACCCGTACGCCCGCTGGCTGCTGATCCTGGACGGCGCGGACGAGCCGGACCAGATCTACGACCTCGTCCCCACCGGACCCAGCCATGTTCTGATCACCTCGCGCAACCCCGAGTGGAGCGAGCACAACAGCAAGCTGCTGGAAGTGCCGGTCTACGACCGCGACGAGTCGGTCGCCTTCATCCGCCGCCGGGCGCCCCGCCTCAGCGAGCCCGAGGCCGACCAGCTCGCCGAAGCGCTGGAGGACCTGCCGCTGCTGCTCGACCAGACGGCGGGCTGGCTCAACGACTCGGACCTGTCCGTCCAGGAGTACATCGCCCTCCTGGAGGGCGGCATCGACCAGGACGTCGTCAAGATCTCCGCCGACTTCCCGGTCGCCTTCCAGACCGCCTGGTCGATACTGCTGAACAAGCTCCGCGACACCGTCCCGGAGTCCGTCGACCTGCTCCGCCTGTGCACCTTCTTCGCGCCGGGCTTCATCCCCGTACGCCTCCTGAAGGAGATGCCGCACGACGAGCTGCCCGAACAGATCGCGGGGCTGCTCAACGACCCGCTCCTGTGGAACAAGGCGATCAACCAGCTCCGCCAGTACTCGGTCGTCCGCCTGGAGTCCCACGAGACCGCCACCGACGAGATCACGTCCTCCGGTGAGTCCCTCTACCTCCACCGCATGGTCCACCAGATCGTCCGCAAGGACATGCCCGACGAGGACCGCGGCGAGTTCATCGAGGTGGTCCGCCGGGCGCTGGCCGCGGCCGATCCACGGCGGCCCACGGACACCCGGCTGTGGACCGGCTACGCGGAGATCGTGCCGCATCTGAAGCACGCCGACGTACTGCAGAGCAAGGACCCGGCGGTGCAGTCGCTGGTCTTCAACTGCCTGCGCTACATGTACATTTCCGGCGAGTACCGTGCGGGCATCAAGCTCGGCGAACGCGCTCTGAAGGCCTGGCGGACGCTGCTGGGCGAGAGCCACCCGAGGATCTGGGAGCTGACCCACCACTACGCCAACCTGCTGCGCGCGGTCGGCGACTACCAGCGCACCGAGACGATCGAGCGCGCCGCCGTCGACCATCTGCGCGAGCAACGCGGCGAGCACGACCTGGACTACTCGCGCGCGGTCGGCGGCCTCGCCGCCGACCTGCGCGGCCTGGCCCGCTACGGCGAGGCGCTGGAGCTCTCCCAGCAGCTCCTCGTCACCTACCGCGACCTCCTCGGCGAACAGGACTCGCGCACCCAGGGGGCCCAGAACAACCTGGCGGTGTCGCTGCGGCTACTCGGCCGCTACGGGGAGGCGCTGAACGCCGACCGGCAGACCATGGAGGCACGCCGCCTGCTGCTGCGGGCCCGGCACCCCTGGACGCTCAACTCGGAGAACTCCTACGCCACGGACCTGCGTCTGCTGGGCCGCTACACCGAGGCCACGTCGATCCAGACGAAGAACGTGCGGGAGAACCGCATCGTCATGGGTGAGGACCGGCCGCAGACCCTGGACGCCGAGCACAACCTGGCCCTGTGCCGCTACCGCACCGGCGACCGTGCCGCGGCGGGACCGATGCTCGCCCGCGTACTGGAGCGCTGCGAGCGCGTGCTGGGCGAGGCGGACCCGCAGACGCTGAGGTTCGCGACCAGCACCAGCTGCTTCGCGCGGGAGCACGGTGACATCGACCAGGCGCGGGAGCTCGGCGAGTCCGTCGTCGCCCGCTACGAAGTGATGCTCGCCGAGGGGCATCCCTACATCGCCGGTGTCCGCGCCAACCACGCCCTGGTGCTGCGCAGCGTCGGCGAACGGGACCACGCCCATGTCCTCATCGAACAGTCGCTGGCCGACATGACCGAGGCGGTGGGGGAGCGCCACCCCTGGACGCTGAGCTGCGCCATCAACGCCGCCGCCCTGCGCAACCTTGTCGGCGACCCCGAGGGGGCGGCCACGCTCAGCAAGCAGGCGGTCGCCCGGGCCACCGAGGCACTCGGCCGCACTCACCCGCTGACCCTGTCCGCCCGCGTCGCCCTCGCCGCCGACCTGCGCGCCCTGCGGGACCGTCAGCAGGCCGAGAAGGTCGAGCAGGAGGCCCTCTCCGACCTCGCCGCCACCCTGGGCGAACAGCACGTCCACACCATCTCGGCGCGCTCCCGCAACCGGCCCTACTGGGACTTCGAACCCCAGTCGACCTGAGAATTCCGCCGTCTGTGACTGAGGCCCGGTCCCCTTTCCGGAGGGGCCGGGCCTCAGCCGTACGCATTGTCGACTCCCGGAAGTGTGGGGCAAGCACTTTCAAGTTGTCGCGGTACGGCGGACTCCGGACGTTCACTGCTGAACGGGAGAACACCGCAGTGCCGAAGGGAGATGCTGTGCCGCACGAAGATGAGCCGGCCAAGCGGAATGTGGCGCTGGTCGAGCGGATGTATGAGCTCTTCAACACCGGAGACCTGAGCCTCCTGAAGGAAGAAGTCTTCGCGGCGGACCTCGTGTGGACGTTGCCCGGACGCAATCCGGTGGGCGGGGTCAAACAGGGGCCGGACGAGGTCATCGCCTTTTTCGGCGGCCTCGTGAACTCGGGAATCAAGGTCGACATCGTTCGGATCGACGCATGGGGCGACGACACCGTGGTCGAGGTGCACCGCGGATACGGAGAGTCCCGGGGCGCCACCCTCGACGCGTTGAACTGCACCCACTACCGCATTCGTGACGGGCGTATCGCGGAAGTCCAGGTCTATATGAGCGACCAGTACGCGGCCGACAACTTCTTCTGGGCCGCCTACGACCTCGCCCCCATTCCGGACAGGTGGGCCAAGTAGCCAAGTAGCAGGCCCGCACCCATAGGTCGGAACGCAGACAGGAGACACACATGCCCATCATCGAGCTGACCCTGGTCGAGGGATTCGCCGACGACGAGCAGAAGTCGGATGTCATCACCAAGCTCGCCGACGTAGTCGTCAATGTCTTCGGTGAGATCACCAAGCCGAACATCTTCTCCCTCATCCGGGAAGTGAAGCCCGGCTCCTGGTCCATCGGCGGTGTCGTCGCGGACCAGGAGATGGTGGCCGGCGGCAAGGCCATCTCCAACCAGCAGATAGCCAACCGCCTCGACGAGGCCCGCGTGATCGCCGCCTATGAGGCGCTGGCGAGCGGCGACCGTGCCCAGATCGACAAGTACTGGGATGCCGACATGACGTGGCTGGTCCCGGGCGAGGCGCCGGTCTCGGGCCTCAAGGAGGGACTCGACACCTTCCTCGCCTTCATGGGCGAGGTGGGCGCGCTCGCCGACAACTCCTTCGCCATGGAGCGTTCGAACACCCTGGTCAAGGGCGACATCAGCGTCGACCTGACCCACAACACCGCCACCCGGGCCGGTGACACCTCCCGCAAGCTCGACATCGACGTGGTGCACGTCATGCGCTGGCGGGACGGCAAGATCGTCGAGGGTCGTGGATCGATCTTCGGCACCGGGACCACCGAGTACAACGAGTTCTTCGCCTGAGCGGCGCGGCCGCACTCGCGGGGCGCGGGCGGCCGGACGGTGGGCCGGGAGGGACATCCCTCCCGGCCCACCGCCGCGTGTGGTCAGCGGCTCCGGGGGACGACCCGGGGGCCCACCGTGCCGTAGACCCACTGGGCCGTCGAGTCGATGAAGTCCAGCGGGAAGCCGCGGCTGAACCCGGTCGGCGCCTCCAGCCTGGCCAGCTGCTCGGCGGAGAGCGAGACCCCGGTCGCGTCCAGGTTGTCGGTGAGCTGGTCGACGGTGCGGACACCCACGATCGGATGGACGGCCGTGGAGCGGGCCCGGGTCCAGGCGATCGCCACCTGCGAGGGCGTGGCGCCCACCTCGTCCGCGACCTCGGCCACGGCCTCCGCCACGGCACGGTCGCGCGGGCTGAGGTCCTGCGCGGACATCCGGGTCCTGCCCGTGGGCCGGCCGTTCGGGCGCGTGTACTTGCCGGAGAGGGCGCCGCTCGCCAGCGGGCCCCACCCCGCGACGGACAGCCCGGTCGCCTCGGCCATGGGCAGCAACTCGCGTTCGATGTCACGGTTGAGCAGGTTGTACGGCACCTGGATCGCCGAGAAGGGAGTCCAGCCGTGCTGCTGGGCCAGTGTGTTGGCCCGCGCTACCACCCAGGCGGGGGTGTCGGAGATACCGAGGTAGAGGACCTTGCCCGAGCGGACGACGTCGTCGAGGGCGCGCATCGTCTCTTCGAGCGGTGTGTTCCGGTCCCAGATGTGCACCCAGTAGAGGTCGATGTAGTCGGTCCGCAGCCGGCGAAGGCTGGTTTCCAGCGAGAGTTTCAGATTCTTCCGGTGATTTCCGGAGGCATTGGGGTCGGACGCGTCACGGTAGAGCGTGTACTTGGTGGACAGCACAAAGCGGTCACGGTCCTTCTGGAGTAACTCGCCGAGAATCTCCTCGCTCTCCCCTTCGCCGTAATTGACCGCGGTGTCGATGACATTTCCGCCGGCCTGTGCGTAGGTTTCGACGATGCGTGCGTATTCCTTGTGCGCGGTGTCGTCGCGGTCCCGCCCGTGGAACGTCATGGCGCCGAGGAACAGTTCGGACACCCGAAGCCCCGTCTGCCCCAGCAGTTGATAGAGCATGTCTGTCCTCCTCAGTAGAACTCGGCCGCATGCTAGGCGGCTGAACTGCCGCGACACGCGTAGCGCCGCGGGAGGAGACGGCACTGTGTCAGGTCGTACCGCCCGATAGGCCCTTGGGGGCCCCGTGGGAGTGCGCCGACGCACCATCCGTCGCAGCCTCGCGCGCGGGCGTCCTCAGGAAGCACCGGGCACGACTTGACGCAGTTCCCGCCCGGTCGCCGTGACCGGCGACGGCCTCGAATTTCCGGTGCTAGCAATAGGAGCGGGCGATATCGCCTTCGTATGCCGGACAACCGGAAGGATGCATAGCATGCGCATCGGCGTATTGGGCACTGGAATGGTCGGAAAGGCCATAGCTACTCGCCTGGTGGAAGTCGGACATGAAGTGCGTCTGGGATCGCGGACCTCGGACAACGAGAGTCTGCTGAAGTGGGTCGAGGAGAACGGTGAGGCGGCGAGCGGCGGTACGTTCGCCGACGCCGCCGCCTTCGGCTCCGTCGTCGTGAACGCCACTCGGGGCATCATCTCGCTCGACGTGCTGGAAGCCGCCGGTGAGGACAACCTGGACGGCAAGATCATCATGGATGTCGCGAACCCGTTGGTGATCACCAGCGAGACGGAACCGCCCTCGCTCGGCATTCTCAACGACGACAGCCTCGGCGAACGCATTCAGCGCCGTTATCCGTCGGCGCGGGTGGTGAAGACCCTCAACACCATGAACTGCGACATCATGGTGAACCCGAAACTGCTCTCCGGTCACCACAATGTCTTCGTCAGCGGAGACGACCGGTCCGCGAAGGACCAGGTCGCGTCTCTGCTGGGCCAGTTCGGCTGGGCCGAGGACACCATTTTCGACCTCGGCGACATCACGACGGCCCGCGGCCCGGAGATGTTCGTCGCTCTCTATTCCCGGATGTTCCTGAAGATCCGGCACCTGCATTTCAACATCTCGGTCGTCTGGGACCCGAACGTGGAGCCGTTGCTGCCCGAGGGGGTGTAACGGAAGGCGGCCCCGTCCCACCGGGCAGAGTTCAGAATTCGAGGAGCGTATGACAGCCGTGAAATCGGTAATCGACCGGCGCTGGGGTGTCTTCGCCCTGCTGGCCATAGCGCAGTTCGTGGTAATCCTGGACATCAGCGTCGTCAACATCGCACTGCCGTCGATGCAAGCCCCGCTGGGGTTCACCCAGGACGGTCTGCAGTGGGTTGTCGACGCCTACATGCTGACCTTCGGCGGCTTCCTGCTCCTGGGCGGGCGGGCGGCCGACCTGTTCGGCCGCAAGAGGATCTTCCTGGCGGGCCTGACCCTGTTCGGCCTCGCCTCCCTCGCCTGCGGAATGTCGGACACCAGTACCCAGCTCATCGCGGCGCGCGCGGCGCAGGGCCTGGGCGGTGCGCTGATGTCGCCCGCGGCCCTCTCCCTGGTCGTCGTGACCTTCCCGGAGGACCGGGAGCGCAACAGGGCGATGGGCCTGTGGGGCGCCGTCGCCGCCGCCGGTGGTGCGACCGGCGTGGTGCTCGGCGGTGTGATCACCGACGCCCTGGGCTGGGAGTGGGTCTTCTGGATCAACGTGCCCCTGACGCTCGGCGCCGCGCTGGTCGGCGTACGCCTGCTCACCGAGACCGAACGCACCGGCAACGTACGGCACTTCGACGCGCTGGGCGCGATCACCGTGACCGCCGGTCTGTCGGCGCTGATCTACGGATTCGTGCGGATCGGCGAGCACGGCTGGGACGGGCGCGCCGGTATCTCGCTGGCCGCCGCCGCGGTGCTGCTCACCGTCTTCGTGATCACCGAGCTCAACGTGCCCGAACCCGTCGTCGACTTCAGCATCTTCAAGGTGCGCGGGCTCACCGCCGCGAACGTCATCATGCTGATGTTCTCCGCGGGCGCGGTGGCGATGACCTTCTTCGTCACCATCTATGTGCAACGGGTGCTGAACTACGGCCCGATCGCCGCCGGTCTGTGCTTCCTGCCGATCGCGGTGGGCCAGGTGATCACCTCCCAGGTGGTCGTCGGCCGGCTGATGGGGCGGATGCACATCTTCACCGTCCTGGTCATCGGTCTCGGCCTGACCGCCGCGTCCTTCCTGTGGTTCGCGCAGCTGTCCACGGACGGATCGTTCCTGAAGAGCATCCTCGGGCCGGGACTCCTGCTCGCGGTCGGCAGCGGGTTCGCCTTCACGGCGCTCGTGGTGTCGTCCGTCTCGGGCGTCGAGCCGGAGCGCTCCGGTATCGCCGGCGGCATGATCAACATGTGCCAGCAGATCGGTGGTGCCCTGGGTCTCGCCATCCTCGCCTCCGTGGCGACCTGGCGGACCAATCGGATCGCCGACGGCCCGGTGGACGACTCCGCGCTCACCGCCGGCTTCCGGCTCGGCTTCCTCGTGGCCGCCGCGCTGATCGCCCTGGGCGCGGTCGTCGGCTGGCTGGCGACGCGTACGCGACCGGCCGCGGCCGGATCGGCGGCCGGCTCTTCCGCCGCGCAGAGCGCGCCCGTACGTGAGGTCATCGAGCCCTCGCTGGACGAGCCGCACGCCACGGGGGCCACCTCCTAGCCCGTCCACGAGACACGTCCATACGTCCGCACCGGGCGGAACACCAAGGTGTTCCGCCCGGTGCGGACGTTTCCCTGCGGGGGCTGCCTACTCGTCGCCCGACTCCAGGGCGCTCACCACCCACTCCAGGGCGCCCATGGCCTTGGCCGTGCCGAGGCCGTCCATGTAGTCGCGCGCGTGGACGATCAGGCCGTGCCGGACCCGCAGGACCAGGATGCTCGGCACGGAAAAGGTCTTCCCCGTCGTGGAGATCGTCCCCTCGAAGAGCCGCTCCGCGGTGAGGAGTTCGGGGTCCCGGCCCTCGTGGACGGCGACCTCGACGACCTTCTCCGTCCGCGCGGGGCTCTGCTCCCAGGCGGCCCGGTAGCCGGCCCGGACCTCCTCACGGCCGTGGTAGTCGGTGACTCCGGGGAACAGGAACGGGAACTCGTGGACGGCGTCGACCGCGTACAGCTCGGCGACGGCGTCCGGGTCCGCCTCGACGATCGCCTGGTGGTAGGCGGCCAGGACCTCGCGGGGGCTCAGGTGCGCGCTCGGGGTGTCGGGCATGGCTGGGGATCCTTTCGGTCGGCACACAGTCGACTTCATCCTTGGCCGCGGGCACCGCCCGGAGCGGGCTCCCGCACAACGGCGGGCGTACCTCGCCAAGTCGGCGCGCACACAGGCTGACCTTCGCCCGAACCGCGCACCGGCCGCCGTACGCCCCCGTCCGGCTCGTCGGCGCGCGGGGCAAATGGCCTATTTACGGAAGTGTTTCCGGCCACTTGCCGATATGGGGCCATCACCTCTTGCACTCCTGGTCGCTTCGAACTCCCAGAACGTAGACATGAGTTCGACGGTTCGCGGACCGAACCGAACGAGAGGACATCCCCATGAGCAAGCGCATCCTCGTCGTCCTGTCCGAATACGGGTACTGGGGCGAAGAGTTGATCGGCCCTCTGGAGACCTTCGACAAGGCCGGGTATCACGTCAGCTTCGCCACACCGACCGGAAAGCGTCCCGTGGCCCTGCCGCCGAGCATGGACCCCGACTACATCGACCCGCCCCTCGGCCGCTCGGTCACGACGCCCGAGATGGCCGGCAAGGTCCGGGCGATCGACACCTCGGCCCGCCTCGACGACCCGCTCGACCTGTCGTCCTGGCTGCCCGACCGGCCTTACCGCAGCAAGCCGTACTTCCTGCGCGACTGGGAGGCGTACAACACCCGCCTGGAGCAGATCCGCGAGCAGATCGCGAGCCGCTACGACGCGCTGCTCATCGTCGGCGGCAGCGGCCCGATCGTGGACCTCGCCAACAACTGGCGGGTGCACGACCTGATCCTCGCCTTCCGCGCACTCGACCTGCCGATCGCCGCCGAGTGCTACGGGGTGACCGCGCTGGCCTTCGCCCGTGACCAGGAGGACCGCGTCTCCATCATCCGCGGCAAGCACGTCACCGGGCACTGCATCGAGTACGACTACAAGGACGGCACCGGCTTCATGGGCACCGACTTCGTGATCGGCCCGCCGCCGTACCCGCTGGAGTACATCCTGCGGGACGCGACCGGCCCGGACGGCGCCTTCCACGGCAACTTCGGGAAGACGACGTCGGTCATCGTCGACTACCCGTTCATCACCGGGCGTTCGACCCCCGACTCCTACCTCACCGGCGAGAAGGTCGTCGAGGTGCTGGAGAACGGCCTGCGGCAGTGGGGCTTCCGGGCCGCCAACTGACGTGCACGCGAACTGATGTGCACGCCAACTGACGTACACCGCACCGAAGTTCACATCGAGAGGTGGACGCATCATGGTCAGCAGGCCCGCGCGGGTCGCGATCCTGGAACAGCTGCGGGCCGACGGGGTCCGGTACATGTTCGGCAACCCCGGCACGGTCGAGCAGGGCTTTCTCGACGAGTTGCGCAACTTCCCCGAGCTCGAATACGTCCTCGCGCTGCAGGAGGCCACGGCCGTCGGCATGGCGGACGGCCATGCGCGGGCCACCCGCACGCCGACCGTCTGCCAGCTGCACACCGGCGTCGGCCTCGGCAACGGCATCGGCATGCTCTACCAGGCCATGCGCGGCCACGCCCCGCTGGTCGTGCTCGCCGGTGAGTCGGGCCTGCGCTACGAGGCCATGGAGGCGCAGATGGCCGCCGACCTGGTCGGCATGGCGGAGCCGGTCACCAAGTGGGCCACCCGGGTGGTGGACCCGGAGTCCACACTGCGGATCCTGCGCCGCGCGTTCAAGGTGGCGGGCACGCCCCCCTACGGCCCCGTCCTGGTGGTGCTGCCCGCCGACGTGATGGACCGGGACACCACCGAGGCGGCCGTGCCGACGTCGTACCCCGTCACGCGGAGCACGCCCGACGCGGCGGCCCTCGACCGGGCGGCGGAACTCCTCGCCGGTGCCGAGCACCCGATCGTCGTCGCCGGCGACGGTGTCCACTTCGCCCAGGCCGCGGAGGAGCTTGGGCGACTGGCGGAGGTGTGGGGCGCCGAGGTGTGGGGCGCGGACTGGGCCGAGGTCAACCTGCCTGCCGAACACCCCGCCTACGCGGGGCAGTTGGGCCATATGTTCGGTGAGTCCAGCCGGCGCGTCACCGGGGCGGCCGACGCCGTGCTCATCGTGGGGACGTATGCGCTGCCCGAGGTCTATCCGGTCCTCGACGGCGTCTTCGCCGAGGGCACCCCGGTCGTCCACATCGACCTGGACAGCGACGCGATCGCCAAGAACTTCCCCGTCGACCTGGGCCTGGTGGCCGATCCCCGCCGGGCGCTCGCCGGGCTCACCGCGGCACTTCAGGCGCGGATGAGCGAGGAGAGCCAGGTCCGCGCGTTCGAGTGGCTGCGGCGCAGGTCCGTCGAACGGGCGCGGGAGATCGAGGAGGCCAGGCAGGTGGACGAGGCGACGACCGCCCCGACCGCCCTGCCGACCACGGCCTTTCTGCGGGAGCTGGCACGCCAACTCCCCGAGGACGCCGTGGTGTTCGACGAGGCACTCACCGCCTCGCCCGACGTCTCACGGCATCTGCCGCCGAACCGCCCCGGCCACTGGTTCCAGACGCGCGGCGGCTCCCTGGGCGTCGGTATCCCCGGCGCGCTCGGCGCCCAGCTCGCGTTCCCGGACCGTACGGTCGTGGGCTTCACCGGCGACGGCGGGTCCATGTACACCATCCAGGCGCTGTGGACGGCGGCCCGGCACGGCATCGGCGCCAAGTTCGTGATCTGCAACAACAGCAGCTACAAGCTCCTCGAACTCAACATCGAGGAGTACTGGAAGTCGCAGGCGATCGCCGCCCACGAGCAGCCGGAGATCTTCGACCTCTCGCGGCCCGCCATCGACTTCGTCGGACTCGCCCGCTCGCTCGGCGTACCCGCCGTGCGCGTCGACAAGCCCGACCAGGTTCAGGCCGCGGTCGCCGAGGCGCTGAGCACCGAGGGTCCGTTCCTGATCGACCTGGTCACCGGCAGGGGGAGGGAATAGCCGTGCGGCTTTCCGGCCACAAGATCGCTGTCCTGATGGAGAGCGACTTCTACGAGCCCGAGATTCTCTACTACCAGTTCCGCTTCCCGGAGGAGGGCGCCGAGGTCCACTTCCTGTCCCGGCTCTGGGGCCAGGACTCCATGACCTTCCAGGGGCACGAGCACCGGATGCCCTTCGAAGTCTCCGAGTCCTTCGAGGACATCGACGAGTTCGCCCTCAAGGAGTTCTCCGCCGTGATCGTCCCCTCGGGGATGGTCTCCGACCGGCTCCGCTACACCGAGGACCCCGCCGAACTGCCGCCCGCGTCGGCGTTCCTGCGCCGCGCCTTCCAGGACCCGGCCATCGTCAAGGGCATCATCTGCCACGGCATGTGGCTGACCGCACCGCTGCCCTCCCTGGTGCGCGGACGGCGCGCGGTGGTCCACAACAACCTGCTCGGCGATCTGCGCAACATGGGCGGCGAGTACGTGGATGAGGACGTCGTCGTCCATGACGACCTGGTCACCGCGCGCACCGGCCAGCACTGCCATCTGTTCGCCCGCACCATCATCGACCTCATCGCGGACAAGGAGAGGCCGGCCGTCCCAGGACCCCGCGCACCGGTGAGGAGCCGGTCATGACCGCCGTCGTGCCGTCGCGGGCCCACCCGACGACCGAGGAGCGCATCCCCATCAGGGACATCCGCCCCCAGGTGCGCGGCGGCGCGGTGCCCGCCAAGGCGGTGCGCGGCGAGACCCTCACCATCAGCGCCGTCGTCTTCCGCGAGGGCGCCGGGGAGGTCGGCGCCAACGTGGTCCTGTACGACGCGGCCGGACGGCGGGGCCCCTGGACCCCGATGGCCCTCGTCGACGCCGACGCCGACCGCTGGGAGGCCGCGGTCGTCGTCGGCCCCGGCCGCCCGGGGCTGTGGACGTACACCGTCGAGGCCTGGGCCGACCCGGTCGCCACCTGGCGCCGCGACGCGCACCTGAGGATTCCCGCCGGGGTCGATGTCGAGCTGACGCTCGCGGAGGGGGCCCTGCTGCACGAGCGGGCCGCCCTCGGCATCCCGGACAAGGACCGCCGGGAGGCGGTGACGGCAGTGGCCGGGGCGCTCCGCGACGAAGCGAGCCCCTCCCTGCGCCGGCTCGAAGCGACCACCGGCCGTGCGGTGGTCGCCGCGCTGGAACGCCATCCACTGCGTGAACTGGTCACCGTCTCCCGGCCGTTGCCCCTGCTCGTCGAGCGGCGACGGGCCCTCGTCGGCTCCTGGTACGAGATGTTCCCGCGCTCGGAGGGCGCGGTGCTCCGGCCCGGCGAGCCGCCCGTCAGCGGCACCTTCGAGACGGCCGCGCGACGGCTGCCCGCCCTCGCGGAGATGGGGTTCGACGTGGTGTACCTGCCACCGGTGCACCCCATCGGGCACACCCACCGCAAGGGCCCGGACAACACACTCACCGCCGGGCCCCACGACGTGGGCTCGCCCTGGGCCATCGGCTCGGCCGAGGGCGGGCACGACGCCGTGCACCCGGACCTCGGCACCCTGGACGACTTCCGCAAGTTTGTCGCCAGGGCGGGGGAACTGGGCCTGGAGGTCGCCCTCGACTTCGCGTTGCAGTGCTCGCCCGACCACCCCTGGACGGCCGGGCACCCCGAGTGGTTCACCCGGCGCGCTGACGGCACACTCGCCACCGCCGAGAACCCGCCGAAGAAGTACGAGGACATCCATCCCCTCTCCTTCGAGACGGACTTCGAAGGCCTGGTCGAGGAGACGCTGCGGCTGCTGCGCCACTGGATGGACCAGGGCGTACGCATCTTCCGCGTCGACAACCCGCACACCAAGCCGGTCTCCTTCTGGGAGCGGGTCATCGGCGACATCGGCCTGACCGACCCCGATGTGGTGTTCCTGGCCGAGGCGTTCACCCGCCGCGCCATGGTGCACGCCCTCGCCCAGGCCGGCTTCCAGCAGTCGTACACCTACTTCACCTGGAAGAACGACAAACGGGAGCTGACCGAGTACGCGAGCGAACTCGCCCTGGGCAGCGCCGACTTCCTGCGCCCCAACCTCTTCGTCAACACCCCGGACATCCTGCACGGCTACCTCCAGGACGGCGGCAGGCCCGCCTTCGAGACCCGGGCCGTGCTCGCCGCGACCCTCGCGCCCACCTGGGGGGTCTACGCCGGGTACGAGCTGTGCGAGAACGACGTCCTGGCGGCGGGCACCGAGGACTACCGGCACTCCGAGAAGTACGAACTCCGACCGCGCGACTGGGTGGCGGCCGAGGCGGCGGGCACCAGCATCGCCCCGCTGATCACCCGCCTCAACCAGCTGCGCCGCGCCCACCCGGCCCTCCAGGAACTGCGCAACCTGCGCTTCCACCACACCGACCACGACCAAGTGCTGGCCTATTCCAAGCAGTTGGTACGGCCGGACGGTTCCGCCGACACGGTCCTCGCCGTCGTCAACCTCGACCCGCACCACACCAGCGAGACCACGGTCACCTTCGACCTGGCCGCGCTCGGCCTGCCCGAGGACGGCTCGCTGAAGGTGCGCGACGAACTCACCGGCGAGATCCACACCTGGGGCCGCCACGCCTACGTACGACTGGAACCCGGGGTGGCGCCCGCGCACCTGCTGGTTCCGCTCGGACCCCGGGAGGCGTCATGAGTGT
The DNA here is from genome assembly GCF_036347135.1 of Streptomyces sp. NBC_00775. Taxonomy (NCBI): domain Bacteria; kingdom Bacillati; phylum Actinomycetota; class Actinomycetes; order Kitasatosporales; family Streptomycetaceae; genus Streptomyces; species Streptomyces sp. NBC_00775. Next base: position 3,510,074 of record NZ_CP108938.1, on the reverse strand, counting down.
CGCCGTCGCGGAACCCGTGCTCGAACCGCTGCTGCCCGTGCTGACCCCCTGGCTGCGCACCCGCCGCTGGTACGGCGACGCGGGCGGCCCTCTGGACGACATACGGCCTGTCGTGGTCTCGGTCGTCCACGACGACGCGCCCGTCCTGGTCCACGCGGTGCTCCGCGCCCGGCACCGGAACGGCACCGAGCAGCTCTACCAGCTGTTCCTCGGGCTGTGCCCCGAGCTGCCGGAGCGGCTCGCGGGCGCGGCCATCGCCACCGTGCCCGAGGGACGCTGGCAGGGCTGGACGGTTTACGAGGCGACGGAGGACCCCGCGCTGATGGGGGTGCTGCTGCGCTCCCTGGCCGTGCGGGAGCCGCGCGGCGGACCTCGTCTGGAACCGACCTCCCCGCACCCCCTGCCCGTCGGTCTCGTACCCCGCCTGCTGACCGCCGACCAGAGCAACAGCGCTGTGGTGTACGGCGACCGGCTGCTGTTCAAGATCTACCGGCGCCCCGAGCCAGGACCCCACCTGGAGGTGGAGGCCCTGCGCGCCCTCACCGAGCGGCACTGCACCCGCACACCCGCACTGCACGGGACGCTGTACACCGACGCCCCCGGCGGCGAGGGCCTGGTGCTGGGCCTCTTCGAGGAGTTCCTGCCCGTCGAGGCGGACGGCTGGCAGACCGCCGTACGACAGGTCGGCGACTGCGTCGACGGAACCGGCACCACCGTCCCCGCCACCGGCGGCTTCACCTCGCGGGCACGCGCCCTCGGCCAGGCCGTCGCCGAGGTGCACACCGTGCTCGCCGACGCCTTCCCGCGGACCCGGGTCACACCGGGGGAAGCCGCCGAGGAGGCCCGGCTCATGAACCGCCGACTCGGCCTGGCCGTCGACGAGGTGCCCGCCCTCGACCGCTACCGCTCCAGGATCAGCGCGCTCTACGACGACTACGCACGCCACGCCGGACGCGGCTGCCCCGTCTTCGCGCAGCGCGTCCACGGCGACCTGCACCTCGGTCAGGCGCTGCCTACGGCGGACGGCTGGCGGCTGATCGACTTCGAGGGGGAGCCGGAGCGCTCCGCTGCCGAGCGTGCCGCTCCTCAGCACGTCCTGCGGGATGTCGCGGGCATGCTGCGCTCCTTCGACTACGCCGCGCGGGCCGGGCTCGCCGCCGTGCGGCGCCGGTCCGCCGAGCCGGCTCCCGGGCTCCGGCTGCGCCACATCCGGCGTGCGGACGCCTGGATGGTGCGCAACCGCCGCGCGTTCATCGCCGGTTACGCCGAGGCCGGGGGTGCCGATCCGTGGTGTCATCCGGTGCCGATGCGGGCGTTCGAGGCGGACAAGGCGGTGTACGAGGCCGTGTACGAGGCCCGGCACCGGCCGGACTGGCTGAGCATCCCGCTCGGGGCCGTGCATCGGCTGGCGGCGGTGCGGGGCTGAGGCGGGTGGTTTCCTCGCCCCCGCCGCCCCTACCCGTCCCATCCCTGGGGGCTGCGCCCCCAGACCCCCTAAAAGATTGCGCAGTTCCCCGCGCCCCTGAAGAACCGGGGGCGGGCGTGGGATCGCGGGGCGCAGCCCCGCGCCGTTAGGGGCGCGGGGAACTGCGCGACCAGCCCCCACCGGCCCGCAGACAACCAACTACCCGGAGAGGACCCCACCGTTGCTGCAGACACGGCACGCTCAAACCCTCGTGCGCCCCGGACTCCCGGACGCCCGGCTGGCCGATGCCGAGCTGGAGCGGCTGCTCGCCGGCGCCCACCACGCCCCGCACGCGGTCCTCGGGGCGCACGCGGCAGCGGACGGCTCCGGCGTCGTCGTACGCGTGCTCCGGCCCCTGGCCAGAGCCGTCACGGTGGTCACGGACGAGGGTGTCCGGGCAGAACTGGCCCACCAGTCGGGCGGGTTGTTCACCGGAGCGCTGCCGGGCGAGAAGGCGACCGGGTACCGGCTGCTCGTGACGTACGGGGAGCGGCAGGAGGAGCACGACGACGGCTACCGGTTCCTGCCCACTCTCGGCGAACTCGACCTGCACCTGATCTCGGAGGGGCGCCATGAGGAGCTGTGGCGGGTCCTCGGCGCACGCGTCCTGACCCTGGACGGCAGCACGGGCACCGCTTTCGCCGTCTGGGCGCCGCACGCCCAAGGGGTGCGTGTCATCGGCGACTTCAACGGCTGGAACGGCGTCGCGCACCCGATGCGCTCGCTCGGGTCCAGCGGGATCTGGGAGCTGTTCGTGCCGGGGGCCGGCGCCGGCACCCGGTACAAGTACGAGATCCGCACCCGGGCGGGGCAACTGGCCCAGAAGGCCGACCCGCTGGCCCGCGCCGCCGAGTGCCCGCCCGCCACCGCGTCCGTCGTCCACACCTCGACGTACGAGTGGACGGACACGGAGTGGATGGCGAACCGCGGCGGCCGGCACTGCCGGGCGAGCCCGATGTCCGTGTACGAGGTGCACCTGCCGTCGTGGCGCCCGGGTCTGTCCTACCGGCAGCTCGCCGGGGAACTCCCGTGCTATGTGAGCGACTTGGGATTCACCCACGTGGAGTTCATGCCGGTGATGGAGCATCCTTTCGGCGGCTCGTGGGGATATCAGGTCTCCGGGTTCTATGCCCCCACTGCCCGAATGGGGGATCCCGACGACTTCCGGTATCTGGTCGATTCCCTGCACGCCGCCGGTATCGGTGTGATCGCCGACTGGGTTCCCGCGCATTTCCCGCGCGACGAATTCGCACTCGCCCGCTTCGACGGAGAGCACCTTTACGAACCCGGCGACCCGCGCCGCGCACATCATCCGGACTGGGGGACCCTGGAATTCGACTACGGCCGCCGAGAGGTCCGCAATTTCCTGGTGGCCAACGCCGTCTACTGGTGCTCCGAGTTCCACATCGACGCGCTGCGGGTGGACGCGGTGGCCTCCATGCTCTACCTCGACTACTCGCGCCCCGAGGGGGGTTGGAGCCCGAACGAGCGAGGTGGCAGGGAGAACCTGGCCGCTGTCGCCTTCCTCCAGGAGCTGACCGACACCGTCCGCCGCAGGGTGCCGGGTGCGCTCACCATCGCCGAGGAGTCCACCGCATGGCCGGGTGTGACCCGGCCCACTTTCGAGGTCGGCCCCGATGGATTCGGCGGACTCGGCTTCGACCTGAAGTGGAACCTCGGCTGGATGCACGACACGCTCGACTATCTGGAACGCGACCCGGTGCATCGCGCCTATCACCACGACGACATGACGTTCGCCATGGTCTATGCCTACAGCGAGAACTATCTGCTCCCGTTCTCCCACGACGAAGTCGTGCACGGAAAACGAGCCATGGTGGCCAAGATGCCGGGGGACTGGTGGCAGCGGAGGGCGAATCTACGCGCGTGCCTGGCATTCATGTGGGCCCACCCCGGAAAACAACTCCTCTTTATGGGACAGGAGTTCGGACAGGGCGCGGAGTTCGACCATGACGCGGGACCGCAGTGGTGGGTACTGGACGAGGGCTGGCCGGGGCACCACGACCACCGGGGGATCCGTTCCCTGGTGCGTGACCTCAACCGGATCTACGCCGGGACCCCGGCCCTGTGGGAACTCGACACCTCGCCGGCCGGTTTCGCCTGGATCGACGGCTCCCACGCCGAGGCCAACGTCCTGTCGTTCGTGCGCTACGACGCCGACGGACGCCCGCTGGTGGTCGTCTGCAACTTCTCGCCGGTCGTCCGCACCGGGTACCGCGTCGGGCTGCCGGAGGGCGGCGCCTGGCGGGAGGTCCTCAACAGCGACGCCGCCGCGTACGGCGGCAGCGACGTACGCAACGGCGGGGTCGTCCGGGCGGAGGCGACGGCCTGGCACGGGCAGGCCTGGAGCGCGGCGCTCACGCTGCCGCCGCTGGCGGTGTGCTGGCTGCGGCCTGTCTTCGAGGCATAGCGCGGAGAGGAACAGAGGAGAGGACGGTGAGGGGCGATGAGCGGGGCGTTCTGGATGGGGACGGGGCCTTGGCTACCGCCGGTCGTCGGCGAGCGAGGGGACCTGAACGTTGGGGCTGGGGGCAACGCCGGCCGAAGAGAGCGCCATGTCGTAGGCCTTGAGGGCTTCCCTGACGTCTCCGCCGTGGCGCTGCCACAGGTCGCCGATGTGACGCCAGTTGATGGCGGCCTCGCGGGACGGCGGGAAGTGCCGCAGCTGGCGAGCTGCTGCCCGCAGGTACTGGAGCGCCAGTTCGGGTTCCTGCCGCAGGAAGTGGACCTCGGCGAGTGTCGCCCGTGCGCCCGCGGAGAGCACCCGGGGCTCGGTGCCGAGCAGCCCCAGTGCCCGCTCGGCGTGCGCCACGGCGTCGTCCCACTGCCCGAGTGCCTTGTCCGCGTCGGCGAGGAGGACTTCGCACCGGGCGAGCTCATCGGCGTTGCCGACCTCGGCCAGGGACTGCTGGGCGGATTCGAGGACGTCCTTGGCCCGGTCGGGATCGGGGTGGTCGCTCTGCATCAGCAGGTAACCGAAGTTCATCTTGAGAGCGGCGACATGGCGCTGGTTGTCACCCTCGGCCATCATGGCCAGGGCTCGCTCGACCAGGGCGAGTGCCTCGTTCAGCTTCCCCCGGGAGTTGGCGACAAGCCCCGCGTTCCAGTAGACGGCGCCTCGGGCGGCGTACGAGCCCTCCGCCTCGGAGGCCGGGATGAGGCGCTCGCCGAGCAGGTGGGCCCGGGTCAGGTCGCCCCGCATGTGGTAGGAGCCCATGAGCGTGGAGCCGAGCTGGATGTGGTCCATCGTCACATCGAGGCCCAGGGAGTCGAGCTCGGCCAGGGCCCGCTCGCCGATCTCGATACTGACCGCGATGTCACCGGAGTTGCGGTAGCAGCGGCACAAAGCGACGGCGATCTGGCACCAGTCGTCCGAGCCGGCGGCGAGCGCGGGGTCGCGGAACAGCTCTTCAAGGATCGGGATCGCGGCTTCCAGGCGGTCCAGCTTCTCAAGCGCGGTGGCCTGCCCTACGAGGGCGCGGCGCGTCATCGAGGCGTCCAGGGCCGAGCGATGGGCCAGGACTTCGCTGAAGGTCTGCAGGGCTTCGCCGTTGGCCCCGTTGCGCAGGGCCATCTCGCCGAACGCCACCTTGAGGTGCGTCTCTCCCAGCTCGTGGCCGTCCCGTCCGGTGCGGAGGTATTCGACGGAGCTTCCGAGTCTGTTGGCGATGGTGGCGAGCACCGCGTCCGACGGTGTGCGCTTGCCTGCTTCGATCAAGGAGATGTAGCTGATCGAAACGTCTTGTGAGGCCAGGTCCTGCTGCTTCAGTCCGTGCCTGGTGCGGAGTGTCCTCATGCGCTCGCCAAGGCCTGTGGGGGTCTGCGCCTCGGTGTAGTCCACCTGGACTCCTTCTGGAGTTCCTGACATTCCATATTACAAAGCCAAGTTACCAGCTTGACTGTCGCACGTCAATCAGTCAAGTCGGAGGTGCGCTTGGCATTTGGTCAATTAACCCCCAATGGTCCCATGTGAAGTGCCTCGTTCGCCTTCGAAGTGGATGTAGATATTCCGATTTCCCATGCAACATCATCTTTTACCAAATCTAGACTTGACCGACTGAGTAATTTGAACTTGACTCATTGTGTCAATTTACCGCGAGATTCGAAAGGTGGAGTAATGAAGGGACGGATCTTTCTGTTCGTCGCGGCCTTGGCTTTTGTGCTCGGGATTATTGTCAGCGGATTTGGGATAGCGGCTTCGGGTGCCACGGGTGTACCGGCTTCCGAGGTGACGTACGTCCCGTTGACCGGTGGTACTGCCGGTGGTTGCTGCTGACGACCAAGGTGTACCAACCGCCGATGGAACTCGCCTACGCCGACGAGGCGCTGACGTTCCTCGGTGACCTGACGATGGCAGGTGACTGTGCCGGTACGGGAGTCGTGCGCAGCCACACGTGATACGTCAGGCCGGACAGCCCTGAGATCGCCGCGGACGTGGCGGCTCCTGCCGAGGAACTGCGCACCGTACGGGACGAGGTGCTCCACCCAGGGTCACATTCGAAGCATCTCCCGATACCTAGGGTGAACCCCGGGATCAGGACTCCGGGTCTCGGGACCGGCCGCAGGACTGATTGCTGGACGGATCGGTGAACCGGTCGGTGAACAGGGGGTGCCCCTTCGAAGCCTGCGGGCGTCGGAGGGGCACTTCGTCGTCCTCGTGCGGGAAGTGGCACGCCGCCACATGCGGGTTGGACGCGGTCGCGCCGAGCGGCTCGGGCGTCTCCTGCTCGCACAGCTGCCGCGCGCGCGGGCCCGACGCCTGGTACACCGGGCAGCGCGTACGGAATCCGCAGCCGGTGGTGCGGCGGCCCGCGCCCGGCGGATCCCCGGGCAGGATGATCCGCTCGCGGGTGCGCTCCGCGCGGGGGTCGGGCAGCGGCACCGCCGACAACAGGGCCTTGGTGTAAGGGTGCCGGGGCCTGCTGAAGACCTCCGTGACGTCCCCCGACTCGACGGTGCGGCCGCCGTACATCACCACCATCCGGTCGGCGATCTGCCGGACCACCGCGAGATCGTGCGAGACGAAGAGGCAGGCCGGGCCGAGCTCCCGCTTGAGGCGGCGCAGCAGGTCGAGGATCCCCGCCTGCACGGAGACGTCGAGCGCGGAGACCGGCTCGTCCAGGAGCAGCAGGTCCGGCTCGACGGCCAGCGCGCGGGCAATGGCGATGCGCTGCCGCTGGCCGCCGGAGAACGCGTGCGGATGACGTCGAGCGGCGCCGGGGTCGAGCCCCACCTGGCGGAGCAACTCCGGTATACGCGCGTCGATGTGCTCCTTGGTGGCCCGCTGGGCCTGTAGCGGTTCGGCGAGGATGGCGTCCACCGTCATCCGCGGGTCCAGGCTGGCCATCGGGTCCTGCAGCACGAGCTGCACGCGACCGCGCAGCCTGCGGACCTCGGCCCGGCCCAGGGTGGCCGTGTCATGGCCGAGTACCTCGATCCGGCCCGCCTCGGGCGCCGCGAGCGCGATCACCTGCGCCAGGATCGTGGACTTGCCGGCCCCCGACTCCCCGACCAGCCCGACCGTCTCGCCGCGCCGGATGTCGAGATCCACCCGCTCCACGGCGTGCGGCGCGGCATCGTCCGCGGAGCGCCGCCCCCGCGGCCGTACGGCCGACCGGCGGGACAGCGGATAGCTCTTGACGAGACCCGTGATGCGCAGGACCGGCTCCGCCCGCGCCGCCGTACGCCCGGGTCGACCGGTCTGCGCGGACGCGGGGAACAACTCGGCCGCGGTGTATTTCGCGAGGGTGTCGGAGTGGAGGCAGGCTGCCAAATGGGCCTGGGGGGAGGCGAGTTGGGGCTGGAGCCTGTCTGTGGGGCGACTGCTTACGCTCGTCGGCGTCGGCGTCGGCGTCGGCGTCGGCGTCGGCGTCGGTACGGGCGCGGGGGCTGAGGCTGAGGCTGGGGCCTTGCGGGGCGCGGATGAGGGCTCGTCTCCGGAGTCATGCTTGCCGTTGCCGTTGCCGTTGCCGTTGCCGGGGCCCGGCTCCGCGTCACGGCTGCTTTCGTAGGCGGCGGCCAGAGTTTCCGAGGCGCCCCCGCCCACCTCACCCAACAGGGGCTCCCCCCGCTCGCACTCCTCGTCCGCCAGCGGGCAGCGCGGTGCGAAGGAGCAGCCCGGGCCCGTCCTGCCGGGGGCGGGCGGGGTGCCGGGGACCGGCGTGAGCGTGCCGGCACCGTCGAGTCTCGGTACCGAGCCGATCAGGCCCAGGGTGTACGGCATCCGGGGGTGGGCGAAGAGCTCGTCCACCGGGGCCGACTCGACGATGCGGCCGGCGTACATGACCGCCACCCGGTCGGCCGTTCCCGCGATCACCCCCAGGTCGTGGCTGACCAGGAGGAGCGCGGCGCCGGTCGCCTTTCGGGCCTTTTTGAGCGCGTCGAGGACCTGCGCCTGCACGGTGACGTCGAGGGCGCTGGTGGGCTCGTCGGCGACGATGACGTCCGGGCGGTTGGCGATGGCCATGGCGATCATGGCCCGTTGGCGGAGGCCGCCGGAGAGCTCGTGCGGGTACGCGTGCGCGGCGCGGTCCGGCTCGGGCACCCCCACGCTCTCAAGGAGTTCGACGGCGTGCCGGCGTGCCGACTCCCGTCCCGGGCGCGGCCGTTGGTGGATGCGCAGCGCCTCGCCGATCTGGTCCCCGATCCGCCGGACCGGCGTGAAGGCGGTGAGCGGATCCTGGAAGACCATGGCGATCCGGCGCCCGCGCTGCCGTGCGAGTTCCCGCACGGGCAGCCCCACCAGCTCGGTGCCGAGCAGCCGGACCGAGCCGCTGACCACCGCGCCGGGCGGCGGCAGCCCGAGCACGGAGAGTGCGGTGACGGACTTGCCCGCTCCCGACTCCCCGACGAGCCCGAGGACCTCGCCCGCGCGCAGGGTGAGGTCCACGCCGCGTACGACGGGGAGGGGCGCGGTCCGTCGGGCGCCCTGGAACGACACGTGCAGGTTCCGTACTTCGAGGATCGCGCTCCCGGTCATACGCGCAGCTCCGCCCGGACGGCCACCGGGTCGAGCGCGTCGCGCAGCGCCTCGCCGAGCAGGTTCACGGCGAGGACGAAGCAGAGCAGCAGCCCGGTCGGGAAGAAGAACATCCAGGGATAGGTGAGCGCCACATCCGTACTGTCGGCGATGAGCGTGCCCAGGGACACGTCCGGCGGCTGCACCCCGAAGCCGAAGTACGACAGACCGGTCTCGCTGATCACCGCTCCGGCCACCGCGATCGTGGCGTGGGTGATGAGGAAGGACGCCATGTGGGGGAGGAGATGGCGCCGGATGATCAGGAAGGGGCCGACTCCCATGTGGCGGGCGGCGGTGACGTACGGCCGTTCCTTCAGGGAGAGCGTCATGGCCCGCACCGCCCGCGCGGTGAGCATCCAGCCGAGGGCGGCGAGCAGTCCCACGTACGCCATCCAGCCCGCCCCGTGCAGCGACGGCGCGACGACGACCAGGACCAGGAAGCCGGGGAGTACGAGGAGCAGGTCGACCAGGAACATCAGGACCCGGTCCGTCCAGCCGCCGAAGTAGCCCGCGCAGGTGCCGACCGCGGCGGCGAGCCCCGTACTGAACAGGGCGACGAAGAGTCCGATGAGCAGTGACTTCTGCAGTCCGCGCACCGTCTGCGCGAAGACGTCCTGGCCGATTCGGTTGGTGCCGAACCAGTGCCGGGCGTCCGGTGTGCCGCGCAGCGTGGTGTAGTCGACGTCGGTATGGCTCCACGGGGTGAGGTGCGGGCCGACGAAGGCCAGCAGGAAAAGGGCCAGGATCAGCACCGCCCCGGTGAGGGCGCGTGGTGAGCGGGCCAGCCCGCGCAGCCCCGGCATCACCCGCGCCGCACCCTCGGGTCGAGCACGACGAGCAGGACATCGGCGACCAGGCCGGCGAGCAGCACCGTCACGGCGGCGAACAGGTTGACCGCCACCACCGAGTTGACGTCGCCCTTCTGTGCCGCGTCCATGAACCAGCTGCCCATACCGGGCCAGCCGAAGATCTGCTCGGCGAAGACCGAGCCGGTGAACAGGGTCAGGAACCCGAACGAGAAGAACGTGGTCATCGGGATGAGCGAGGTCCGCAGTCCGTGCCGCAGCAGCGCGCGCCCGGGGGTGAGCCCCTTGGCCTGGGCCGTCCGCAGATGGTCGGAGCCGAGGACGTCGAGGGTCGCGCCGCGCTGGTAGCGGCTGTAGGAGGCGACGGAACCGAGGGCGACGGTGGCCGCGGGAAGCACCAAGTGGGAGGCCCTGTCCTGGAGTTGGGACAGCAGTCCGCCGGTGTGGCCGGGGGTGCGCTCGCCGGTGTAGCGGATCACCGTGTGTCCCACCGCCTGGTTGAGCTGGAGGGCGCCGTCCTTGAACAGCAGCGCCAGCACGAAGGTGGGCACGGACAGGACGAGGAAGCAGAAGACGGTCAGCGCCCGGTCCGGGAGCCGGCCCCGGCGCACGGCAGCCCAGACCCCCGCGAGGACGCCGAGACCGGTGCCGACGAGTGTGCCGACGAGCAGTAGCCGTGCCGAGACCCCCACCCGCCGGCCGAACTCGGCGTTGACCGACTCGCCGTCGATGGTGCGTCCCAGGTCGCCGTGGAGGGCCCGCCAGGACCAGTGCGCGAACCGGTCGACGACGGGCGTGCGGTCGTCGAGTCCCAGCGTGGCGAGTTCACGGTCGACGGAGGCCGCCGGCGGGCGCGGCTGGCGGTCCTGGAAATAGGCGCGCGGGCTGAGGGCGGTGGAGCTGACGAGGTACGAGAGAAGGGTGGAGACCAGCAGCAGGATCGCGCAGTGGATGAGACGCTGGGACAGGCGCCTGACCATGTGACTCCTCATGGCTCAGGAAGGTCGTCGGTTCATCGGCGTGACGCACGCCAATGCTATGGTCTCGGCACGTAAATCGGAGATCAGTTCGGGTAGTTGACGCTCTGTCAATCGGGGAGCTGGTGTGGCGCGTTTGCGGCGGTCCTGGGTCGCGTCCGGTCTCGTGATGCTGGCGCTGGTCTCCGGATGTACGTCGTCCGGCGGCGCACACCCCGACGGGGGAACCCCCACGAAGGCCGTCGAGTACGGCTCCCAGGACATCAACTCCCGCCCCGTGAACCAGCTGAAGCAGGGCGGCACCCTCACCCTCGCGAACCCGCAGTGGGTCACGCAGTACAACTTCAACCAGACCGACGGCGCCGTCGACCAGGTCGAGCAGATCGACAGCCTGGTGGAACCCGTCCTCTTCCGGCTGGACGCGAAGGGTGTCCCGCAGGCCGACCCGGACTACGTCACCTCGGCCGAACTCACCTCCACCTCCCCGCAGACCGTCACCTACCACCTGAACCCGAAGGCGCGCTGGTCGGACGGAAAACCGCTCTCGGTAAGGGACTTCGCGGCGCAGTGGCAGGCGCTCGGCCGCGGCGACGACCGGTTCGGCATCGCGGACCCGTCCGGATACGACCGGATCAAGGACGTACGCCAGGGCGCGGACGCGCACGAGGTGAAGGTCGTCTTCAGCACCCCGTACGCCGACTGGCAGCGGCTGTTCACCCCGCTCTTTCCGGCCCCGGCCACCGGCACCCCTGACCAGTTCAACAAGGGCTGGATCAACCGGATCCCGGTCACCGCGGGCCCCTTCAGGATCGATTCGATCGACCGCACGGCGCAGACCGTCACCGCCGTGCCCGACCCCGGATGGTGGGGCACCCCACCGCGCCTCGACAAGGTGATCTTCCGTACGCTGCTGCCCGACGCCGCCCAGCAGGCGTACCTCAACGGCGAGATCGACGCGGTCAACGCGGCGACGACGGAGGACTACGCGAAGCTGAAGGGCGCCAAGGACAGCGAGATCAGGACCGGTTCCGCCTGGGACGAGGTGCATGTCTCCCTCAACGGAGTGGGCGGTCCCCTGGCGGACATCGACGTCCGGCACGCGGTCCAACGAGCCGTCAGACGTGAGGCGTTGGCGCAGGTCGCCGCCGAGGGACTGCCCGTCGGCGTCCCGTTGCTCGGCAACCACATCTTCATGACCAACCAGCCCGGGTACGCCGACCACTCCTCGCCGTGGGGGACGTACGACCTCGACGAGGCGCGGCGCATCCTGGACAGCGCGGGCTGGAAGAGCCAGGGTGACGGCAAGCCGCGGGTCAAGGACGGCAAGGAGCTGCGGCTGCGGTTCGTGCTGAGCAACGCCACCAACCGCCTCGGCCTCGACCTCGCCCAGCTCATCCAGCAGATGCTCGCCCAGGCCGGCGTCGCCGTGGACATCACCAAGGTGCCGGCCAACGACTACGCCTCGAAGTACCTGTTCAAGGGCAACTTCGACATGGTGATCTTCCGTTTCACCGGACTCACCTATCCCGGGTCGACGGTGTCGATCTACCAGCAGCCGAAGGGCGAGCAGGCCTTCCTGAACTACGGCCGGGTCTCGGACGCCAAGCTGGACGGCCTGCTCAAGAAGGCCGCCGGAACCCTCGACCGCACCCGTGCCACCGAGCTCTACAACCAGGCCGACGCCGAGATCTGGCGGCTCGGCCACGACGTCGAGCTCTATCAGCGCCCCCAGGTGATGGCGGTGCGCAAGGGCCTCGCCAACTACGGGGTTCCGGGCCTCGGCAACATCGACTTCGCCAAGGTCGGCTGGGAACGGTAGACCTCCGGCGGCCGGGAGCGGTGAGCCCCCGGCCACTGACCTCTCCCTCGCCCTCCTCGGTCAGCGGGAGCCGTCCTTCTTGCCGTCCTTCTCGGGCTTCTCGGGCTTCTCCGGCAGGGAGGCGAGAAGGACCACGCTGCGGCCGTGCGCGTGCAGCGCGTGGCCGTCGACCGGCTTCTCCTTGCCGGCGGGCAGGATGTCGTGCGGTCCCCGGTGCGCCGTGTCCAGGACGTGGTGCCACCGGTGGCCACGGATCCGGGGCAGCTCGAAGTCCAGCCCCAGGTGGTACATGTTCAGGATCAGATGCAGATCGGGATCGTCCTCGAACCCGCCGAGCGTGCAGGCCAGGACACGGGCGTTGGTGTCCTCCCAGCCGGGCTGCTCCAGCCGGGTGCCGTGCCAGGTGACGTCGGGCAGCCCCCGTGTGTTGAGGTGCCCGTTGAAGAACCGCGGTTCGCGGAAGGTGCGGTAGCGCCCGCGCAGCTGGATGAGGCGGCGGGTGAAGTCCTTGGTCTCCTGTTCCTTCTCCGCCTGGTCCCAGTCCAGCCAGGACGTCGGGTTGTCCTGGCAGTACGCGTTGTTGTTGCCGCCCTGGCTGTTGCGGAACTCGTCGCCGGCCAGCAGCATCGGCACACCGCGGCTCAGCAGCAGCACGGACATGAGGTTCTTGATCTGCCGCACCCGGAGCCGCTCGATGTCGTGCTCCTCGCTGGGGCCCTCCACTCCGCAGTTCCAGCTGAAGTTCTCGCTGGCGCCGTCGGCCTCGGCCTCCCCGTTGGCGTAGTTGTGCTTGTGCTCGTACGACACCAGGTCGTTGAGGGTGAAGCCGTCGTGGCAGGTGATGAAGTTGATGCTGTTGGTGGGCAGTTCGTTCTGCGGCCCGAAGAGGTCCTCCGAGCCGCCGAGCCGCTTGGCGACCTCCCCGACGAGCCCGGCGTCACCGCGTACGAACCGGCGTACGTCGTCCCGGAACGGGCCGTTCCACTGCGCCCAGCGCTTCCCGGGGAAGCGGCCCACCTGGTACAGCCCGCCGCCGTCCCAGGGCTCCGCGATGATCTTCGTCTCGGCGAGCACCTTGGACAGCTCGATCGCCCACAGGACGGGCGGCACGGCCATCTCGTACCCCTTGTCGCCGCGCGAGAGCTCCGAGGCGAGGTCGAAGCGGAAGCCGTCGACGTGGTGCTCGGTGACCCAGTACTCCAGGCACTCGACGATGAACTTGGCCACGAAGGGATGGTTGGCGTTGACCGCGTTGCCACAGCCCGTGAAGTCCATGTAGTGACTGCGGTCCTGCGGCCACAGGTGGTAGTACGCCTCATTGGCCTGGCCGCGGAAGCTGATCGTCGGGCCGAACTCGTTGCCCTCGCTGGTGTGGTTGAAGACGACGTCGAGGATGACTTCGATGCCCGCCTGGTGGAAGGCCTTCACCATGTCCCTGAACTCGCTGATGTGCGTGTTCAGATGGGGCGAGGTGCAGTAGCCGGTGTGCGGGGCGAAGAAGCCGTACGGGTCGTAGCCCCAGTAGTTGGGCAGCTTGCTGCCGTCCGGCCCGGTACGCAGGATCTGCGTCTCGTCGAAGTCGAAGACCGGCAGTAACTCGACCGCGGTGATGCCGAGTTCCTTGAGGTACGGGATCTTCTCGACGACGCCGGAGAACGTGCCGGGGCTCGCCACCCGCGCGGTGGGCGACGCGGTCATGCCGCGCACATGCAGCTCGTACAGGACGGTGTCCGCCATCGGGAGCCGCAGCGGCCGGTCGCCCTCCCAGTCGTAGTCGTCGAGGTCGACGACCAGACTGCGCATGGAGTGCGCGACGTTGTCCTCCAGACCGATGGCGTACGTCCGCTCCCAGCGGCTGTTGATGTTGGCGCGGGCGTACGGGTCGAGCAGGACCTTGCGGTGGTCGAAGCGGGTGCCCGACTTGCTCGTGTCACGTGGCCCGTCCATGCGGTACGCGTAGACCTGTCCGGCGCCGACGCCCCTGACGTGGCAGTGCCAGAAGTGGAAGCTGCGGTGGGTCTCCGCGTGCAGCTGGATGGTCCGGGAGGGCTCGGGGTCGTCGCAGTGGTCGAAGAGCAGCAGGTCGACACGTGTCGCGTGCTCGGAGAAGACGGAGAAGTTGACGCCGTCCGCGTCCACGGTGCTGCCCAGCGGCTGCGGGCGTCCTGCGGTGATGTCCGGCGCCTCGGTCATGGTCTCTCCCCGGTCTCATGACGGGAATGCAGTGTCATCCCCGGTCATTTGCCTCGCTGATGTGCGGATGATCGGTGGCGCCGGTCCCTCTGGTCTCTTCGGTCTCTCTGGTCTCTGGTCCGTCCGGCCGTCTGCCCGCCCGCCCTCAGGCGAGGGCGCGCTCCGGCGCGGGCCGCCGTGTGCCGGGCCCGCCGAACAGTGCCTGGACGCAGGCCTCGGCGATGTCGTGTTCGGTGCGCAGGCCGGGGCGTACGACGGTGTAGGGCAGCCCCGAGGCGCGTACGGCGTCCTCGCCGGCCGGGGGGCGTCCGGTCAACCGCTCCTGGGTGGGCCCCGGGCTGTCCGGGCGGCTGACGAGAACGAACCGCGGACCGCCGGACACGGCGCCCCTCAGCAGCGTGTCGAGCGTGTTGACCACCCCGGACTCCGGGGTGCCCGCCGGGCCGCCGGACCCGCGGGAGCCGGGGCCCGGCTCCATCACGTAGACGACCGCCCCACAGCCGTACAGCGGGGTGCGCAGGGTCTCGGGCTCGCGCACATCACCCAGGAAGAACTGGGCGAGCGGCGGCAGATGGCGTCGGGCGCGCAGGGTGGCGCGGCCGATGACGCGGACGGTCTCGCCCCGCGCCATCAGCTTGCGCGTGACGAGCCGGCCGACTCCGCCGGTGCCGCCGATGACGGCGATCGGACTCTTCACGGAACTCTCCTGACGAGTGACGGGGCTTCATATCCACTGCAAGATGTCGTCCGAACTGGTGAGTTGTGTTCCCGTGGGCACCTTGGACAGGGCGGGAACGCGCAGCCGCGGATAGACGCTGACCCCGGAGAGCCGGGTCCCCGGCCACAGGTACGCGCCGTCCCCGACGGCCGTGTGCTGTTCGAGCCGGACCGGTGCGCGGCGGTCCGACTGCACCTGGGCCATCGGGCCGACGTACGAGTCGCTGATGCGCGCGTACGGGCCGATGACGGCGCCGTCTCCGACGACGGTCCGGTCGAGCCGCGCGCCCTCGGCGACATCGACGCCGTCGCCGATGTCCGTGTACCGGAGGTGGACGTCGGTGCCGATCTCCGCGTGGCGGCCGATGCGCACCCCGGGACCGAGGACGACGCTGCCCTCGGCGATCTTCTGGGCGAGGGTCGTGCCGGTCGCGCTGTCCTTGGTCCGCAGGCTCGTCTCGTGGATCCAGTACCGCGGATCGGCGCTGAGCGGATCGCCCAGCGCGCGGTTCACGTACGGATACAGGCCGTTCAGGGCCTCGCCGAGCGTGCCCAGGTAGTCGCCGATGCTGCCCAGGTCGCCCAGGCGCGCGATGGGTCCGACCGCTACCCGCTGATCGTGCCCGACCAGCCAGGGCAGCAGATCATGGCCCCAGTCCAGGCGCTGCTGGGCGAGGCGGATCAGCTCGGGGGTGCGGGCGGCGAGCCGCAGCCGCGCGCAGTCGATTAGATACATCCCGGCATTGGTGGGCAGGGTGTGCGGCCTTCGCGCGGGGCCGGTGCGGGGGAACTCCTCGTGGATACGGGCGAGTTGGGGCTTCTCCAGGAAGCCGGACACCAGCCCGTTCGCCGTGGTCCGCATGACCCCGTACTTCCCCGCGATCTCCTCGGGTGAGCGGGAGACGGCGGCCACCGTGACCACCGCGTCGGCCGTTTCATGGGTGGCGCGCAGCTCGTCGAGCGAGAAGTCGAACAGCGAGTCAACCGGCATGACAAGCGCGGACCCCGTGAGGTTCCACTGTTCGAGGTTGTGCAGCGTGGCGGCTCCCGACCCCACGTTGTACTGGTCGAAGCGGGCCCGTGAGTAGTCGATCTCGACGCCGTACCGCTCGCCGTGGCCCAGCACGAGCTTGATCTGGCTGCGGTTCTCCGCTCCCTGCGCCACCACGTAGAAACAGCGAATGCCCTGGTCACGGCAGGTCTCGACGATCCACTCGATGAGGGGTCTGCCGGCGAACGGGATGAGTGCCTTGCTGCGGATGTAGTCGGCGGACTGCAGGGTGATGGGCTTCGCCCGTTCCCCCCGGCCGCCGGCCAGGATGATGCCGACCGTGCTGTCGTCCCCCATCGCTGTCCTGTCTTCTCGACCGACTTACCGACAGGTCAATTTCAACAGCCGTAGTCATGTTCAGTCAAGTTAACTGTAAATAAGGCGGGCTGCCTCCGGATACGCCGAAGGGCCCGGCGCCGAGTCCTGATGACTCGGCGCCGGGCCCTTCGTACGTACAACCCGTCAGACTCCGTACAGACAGCCCGTCAGGCTTCGAACACCTCACGCACCAGCTGCTCCTGCTCCGCCTGGTGCCGCTTCGCGGAACCCACGGCGGGGGACGAGGACGCCGGGCGGGAGATACGGCGCAGGCGCTCGCCGTGCGGAACGTCCGCGCCGACCGCCAGGTCCAGGTGGTCGATCAGGTTGAGGGCGATGAAGGGCCACGCGCCCTGGTTCGCCGGCTCCTCCTGGGCCCACAGGTACTTCTCGGCGTTCGGGTACTTGGCGATCTCCGCCTGGAGCTCCGCACCCGCGAGCGGGTACAGGCGCTCGATGCGGATGATGGCCGTGTCGGTGACACCGCGCTTCTTCCGCTCGGCCTCGAGGTCGTAGTACAGCTTGCCGGCGCAGAAGACGACCCTGCGGACCGCCGCGGCGTCGACGATCGTGTCGTCGCCGATGACCGGACGGAACGCGCCCGTCGTGAACTCCTCCGTCTTCGAGGCCGCGGCCTTGAGGCGCAGCATCGACTTCGGGGTGAAGACCACCAGCGGCTTGTGGTGCGGGTTGTGCACCTGCCACCGCAGGAGGTGGAAGTAGTTCGACGGGAGCGTCGGCTGGGCGACCGTCATGTTGTTCTGCGCGCACAGCTGGAGGAAGCGCTCGATACGGGCCGAGGAGTGGTCCGGGCCCTGGCCCTCGTAGCCGTGCGGCAGGAGCAGGGTGACGCCGGACGTCTGGCCCCACTTCTGCTCGGCGGCCGAGATGTACTCGTCGACGACCGTCTGCGCGCCGTTGACGAAGTCGCCGAACTGCGCCTCCCACATCACGAGGGACTCGGGGCGGGCCAGCGAGTAGCCGTACTCGAAGCCCATGACCGCGTACTCGGAGAGCAGCGAGTCGTAGACGTTCAGGCGGGCCTGCTCGTCGGCGAGGTACTGGAGCGGGGTGTAGTCCTCGCCCGTGACCCGGTCGATCAGCACCGCGTGGCGCTGGCCGAAGGTGCCGCGGCGGGAGTCCTGGCCCGACAGACGGACCGGGGTGCCCTCAAGCAGCAGCGAGCCGATGGCGAGGGTCTCGCCCATGCCCCAGTCGATCGTGTCGTCCTCGATCATCGACGCCCGGCGCTGGAGCTGCGGCAGCAGCCGCGGGTGCACGGTGACGTGGTCGGGGATGTTGACCTGGGACTCGGCGATCCGCTTCACGACCTCCTGGGAGACCGCGGTCGGCACGGCGACCGGGAACTCCGGCTGGGTGTCGAGGACGGGTGCCTCGGCCGGCGCCGAGACGGCCTCGCGGACCTCGGTGAAGACCTTCTCCAGCTGGCCCTGGAAGTCCTGCAGTGCCTGCTCGGCCTCTTCCAGGGTGATGTCGCCGCGACCGATCAGGGACTCGGTGTAGAGCTTGCGCACCGAGCGCTTCTTGTCGATCAGGTCGTACATCAGCGGCTGCGTGAACGCCGGGTTGTCGGACTCGTTGTGACCGCGACGGCGGTAGCAGATGAGGTCGATCACGACGTCCTTGTTGAACGCCTGGCGGAACTCGAAGGCCAGGCGAGCGACGCGGACGACGGCCTCGGGGTCGTCGCCGTTCACGTGGAAGATCGGCGCCTCGATCATGCGGGCCACGTCGGTGGCGTACATGGAGGAGCGCGACGACTCCGGGGCGGCGGTGAAGCCGACCTGGTTGTTGATGACGATGTGGACCGTGCCGCCCGTGCGGTAGCCGCGCAGCTGCGACATGTTGAGCGTCTCGGCGACCACACCCTGGCCCGCGAAGGCCGCGTCACCGTGCAGGGCGACCGGCAGGACGGTGAAGTCCGTGCCGCCCTTGTTGATGATGTCCTGCTTGGCGCGGACGATGCCCTCGATGACCGGGTCGACCGTCTCCAGGTGGGACGGGTTGGCGGCCAGCGAGACCTTGATCTGCTCGCCGTCCAGGCCGGTGAAGGTGCCCTGGGCGCCCAGGTGGTACTTCACGTCGCCGGAGCCGTGCATCGACTTCGGGTCGAGGTTGCCCTCGAACTCGCGGAAGATCTGCGCGTACGACTTGCCGACGATGTTGGCGAGGACGTTCAGCCGGCCGCGGTGGGCCATGCCGATGACGACCTCGTCGAGACGGGATTCCGCCGCGCTGTCGATGACCGCGTCAAGGAGCGGGATGACGGACTCGCCGCCCTCCAGGCTGAAGCGCTTCTGGCCGACGTACTTCGTCTGCAGGAAGGTCTCGAAGGCCTCCGCCGCGTTCAGCCGGCGCAGGATGCGCAGCTGCTCCTCGCGCTCCGGCTTGGAGTGCGAGCGCTCGATCCGGTCCTGGATCCACTTGCGCTGCTTCGGGTCCTGGATGTGCATGAACTCGACGCCGGTGGTGCGGCAGTACGAGTCGCGCAGCACACCGAGGATGTCGCGCAGCTTCATCAGGGACTTGCCCGCGAAGCCGCCGACCGCGAACTCGCGCTCCAGGTCCCACAGGGTGAGCCCGTGCTCGGTGATGTCCAGGTCGGGGTGCTTGCGCTGGCGGTACTCCAGCGGGTCGGTGTCGGCCATGACGTGGCCGCGGACCCGGTAGGAGTGGATCAGCTCGAAGACACGGGCGGCCTTCGTGACGTCGTCGTCGTGGCTGGCGTCGATGTCCTTGAGCCAGCGGACCGGCTCGTACGGAATCCGCAGCGACTCGAAGATCTCGTCGAAGAAACCGCCCTCGCCGAGCAGCAGGTTCGCGACGATGCGCAGGAACTCGCCGGAGGCGGCGCCCTGGATCACCCGGTGGTCGTAGGTCGACGTGAGCGTCATGACCTTCGAGATGCCGAGCTTGTTCAGGGTGTCCTGGGAGGTGCCCTGGAACTCCGCCGGGTAGTCCATGGAGCCGACGCCCATGATGACCGACTGGCCGGGCATCAGACGCGGGACCGAGTGGACGGTGCCGAGGCCGCCGGGGTTGGTCAGGGAGACCGTGACACCGGTGAAGTCGTCCATCGTCAGCTTGCCGTCACGGGCGCGGCGGACGATGTCCTCGTAGGCCTGCCAGAACTCGAAGAAGTTCAGCGTCTCGGCCTTCTTGATGCCCGCGACGACCAGCTGGCGGTCGCCGTTGGGCTTCACCAGGTCGATGGCGAGGCCGAAGTTGACGTGCTCCGGCTTGACCAGGGTCGGCTTGCCGTCCTTCTCCTGGAAGGAGTAGTTCATCGACGGCATGGCCTTGATGGCCTGCACCATCGCGTAGCCGATGAGGTGGGTGAAGGAGATCTTCCCGCCCCGGGCGCGCTTCAGGTGGTTGTTGATGACGATGCGGTTGTCGAAGAGCAGCTTCACCGGGACCGCGCGGACGGACGTGGCCGTCGGCACCTCGATCGAGGCGTTCATGTTCTTCGCGACCGCGGCGGCGGGGCCGCGCAGCGTCACGAACTCGGGACCGGCCGGGGCCTGGGTCGCGGGCGCGGCCTGCGGCTTGGCGGCGGCCGGAGCGGCCTTCGCGGGAGCCGGGGCGGCGGCGACGGGCTTCGGGGCCACCGGAGCCGGCGCTGCGGCCGGAGGAGCGGCCTGAACCGGAGCCGGGGGGGCCACGGGCGCCACAGGGGCGGCCGGAGCGGCAGGCGCGGCCGGAGCCGCCGGGGTGGTCCCTGCGGCCCCCGCGGCCGCAGTACCCGCCGGAGCCGGGGCGGCAGCCGCTCCGGGCTTGTAATCGGCGAAGAAGTCCCACCAGGCGCGGTCTACCGAATTCGGGTCCTGGAGGTACTGCTGATAGATCTCGTCGACGAGCCACTCATTGGCGCCGAACGCAGCCGTGGGATTCTTCCCGGCTTGATCGGTGTCGGTCGAGATGCTCGAGTTACTGGGGGACTGTGGCGACACGGCGGCAACCGCCCTCTTCCGCTTCACAAGGTGATGGACAGCGGGAATAAAGGCTACGCCTCCCTGGCCGAGAAGGTCAGGCCGGGCCTGTCCAACGTCGCGTAAGTCACATCGGAAAGCGTGTTTCGGCTGTGGAAATGGCGGGAAACAAGCGGGGTTCCGCCCCGGAATGGGTACGTCGATCGGGGGTCGCGGCACGATTCACGCGGCCCACTGCCTGTTGGGAGCCTGATCACACGTGTCCGCCAGTGGCGACACCGGTGGATCTTGTGGCTCCGGTCCGAACTTTACGTCAACTTGGCAGAGAAGGAAGCCCCGGAAGGATGACCTGGATCCGGCAACCCCGCTGGGATTCGGCCACCCCGATCCGGCCGCCGTGCAGATCGACCGCCCAGCGCGCGATGGCCAGGCCCAGCCCCGTACCGCCGTCGCTGCCCGGACCGTGCGGCGAGGGCACCCCGCCCCGGTTGAACCGCTCGAAGACCCGGTGCCACTCCGACTTCGGAATGCCGGGCCCCTCGTCCAGGACCTCCAGGGCCAGTGACTCCGGGTAGGCGCCCCGCCGTGCCTTCACCGTCACCCGGCCGTGCGGCGGGCTGTGCTTGACCGCGTTGTCGATGAGATTGGCGACGACCTGGTGGATCCGCTCCGGGTCCGCGAGCGCCGTCAGCTCGGGCGGGGACACGTCGAGGTGCAGATGGACGTCGGTGCGGGTGTGGCTGCCGGAGCCCGAGGCGATGCCCGCGCGCGCGGAGGCGACCATGTTGGCCTCCTTGAGCACGCCGGAGAGATAGGGCCAGACCTCGAAACGCCGCTTGCGCAGCGGTACGACGCCGTTGTCCAGCCTGGACAGGTCAAGGAGGGTCTCCACGAGCCGTCCGAGCCGCTCCGTCTGCTTCAGGGCCGTACGCATCGTCTCGGGGTCGGCGGCGGAGACACCGTCCACGACGTTCTCCAGGACCGCGCGCAGGCCCGCGATGGGGGTGCGCAGCTCGTGCGAGACATTCGCCACGAGCTCCTTGCGCTGGCGGTCCTGGGCCTCCAGCTCGTCGGCCATGAGGTTGATCGTCTCGGCCAGGTCGCCCAGCTCGTCGCGGCGGCTGTCGCTCACCCGGCGCGTGTAGTCGCCGTGCGAGATGGACCGGGCCACCGCGTTCATCTCGTCCAGCGGGGCGGTGAGCGAATGGGCCACGAACTGCGTTATCAGCAGTGTGGCGATCATCGAGAAGACCGTGATGAAGCGGAGCTCTGTCTCGGTGCGCACCGCGATCATCAGCAGACCGGTGGTGATGAAGACCGAGACGACGACCAGGAAGCCCAGCTTCGTCTTGATCGAGAAGGGGCGTACGCCGCCCCAGGGGTTGTCGCTCTTGCGTGTCCCGAACCCGCTCATCACATCAGCCCCCTCAGAGTCCCGACGAAGGCCCGGCTCAGGGAGTCGGGGTCTCCAGCGCATAGCCCACGCCGTGGACCGTGCGGATCCGCTCGGCGCCGATCTTCCGGCGCAGCGCCTTGATGTGGCTGTCCACGGTCCGGGTACCGGAGGCGTCCGCCCAGTCCCACACCTCGGCGAGCAGCTGTTCGCGCGAGAGTACGGCACGCGGAGTGTTCGCGAGGCAGACAAGGAGGTCGAACTCGGTGGGAGTGAGATGCACGTCCTCGCTCCGCACCCGCACCCGGCGCTGCGCGTGGTCGATCTCCAGCTCGCCGAGCCGCAGGATCCCGCTGCGCGGAGTCGAGGCGGCCACGACGGCACGCTCCACCCGGCGCAGCAGGACGTGCACGCGGGCGGCCAGCTCACGCATCGAGAATGGCTTGGTCATGTAGTCGTCGGCGCCGACACCGAGCCCGACCAGCATGTCGGTCTCGTCGTCGCGCGCGGTGAGCATCAGCACCGGCACCGGGCGCTGGGCCTGCACGCGGCGGCAGACCTCCAGGCCGTCGAAGCCGGGCAGCATGATGTCGAGGATCAGCAGGTCGGGCTGCCAGGCCTCGGCGGTGTCGACGGCGGCCGGGCCGTCGCCCGCGGTTTGCACCAGGAATCCCTCGGCGCGCAGGCGGGCCGCGATGGCGTCGACGATTGTCGGGTCGTCCTCGACCACCAGTACCCGCCGCTGAGCGCCAGGCGTCGCCGCCGTGCCGTTGTGGGAGGTGTGTGTCTGCTCCATCGCCCGCCCCTGAGGTGTGCTTTCCGGAATCCGTGGGGTGATCCCATGACTGCGCTTGACGCTTGAATGATCCGCGTCAGGGAAGCAGGGTACGGGCAGTCACCGTGCCTCGGCTATCCAGGTCTGACTGCGAGGTGTACGACGTCCGGAACGCCCCGGGCAACCGGGATCTCTTCGGTACGCACCCCCTGGAACCCGGCATTCCGCAAGGTTCCTTCAAATTCCGGAGAGGGCTGTGCGGACCACACCGCGAGTACCCCGCCGGGCCTCAACGCCCTTGCGCAGCTTGCCAGTCCGGCCTTCGAGTACAGGCCCTGATTGCCCTCGGTGACCGTCCAGCCGGGTCCGTTGTCGATGTCGAGACACAGCGCGTCGTACGTGTCGGAAGTCTCATTGACGTACGCGACCAGATCCGCTGCGACGATCTCGGTGCGCGGATCGGCGAGGGCGCCCGCGGAGAGCTCGGCGAGCGGCCCGCCGCGATGCCAGTCGATGACGGCCTGTTCGCGCTCGACCACCGTGATGCGCCCCCATCGGGGGTCCGCGGCGGCGTGCGCGAGTGAGAACCCGACGCCGAGCCCCCCGATCAGCACGCTCGGCGCCGCGCGCCCGTCCAGCGCGTTGTACGCGGCGTCGACGAGCAGCCGTTCCGAGCGGCCGTCGGAGGTGTCCATCAGGAAGCAGCCGTTGGCGATGATCTGCAACAGCGCGCCGTGGCGCCGCAGCACGACCTCGCCGTACGGGCCCTCCCGGCGATCGATGACCACAGGAATGTCGTACGAGGCAGTCATGGCCCCCATCCTGGCAGTTTCGCCAGGACGGGCACCCGAATTACATCGACTTACTTCGACTTCAGAGCTCGATCCCGTGCCCGCAGGGGAACACCGGATCCACCGTGTCGTTGGGCACGTCCGGCCGGGAGGCCTCCACCGCCGCCATGGAGCGCGGCAGTTCGAACGGCAGGCGTCCCTCGGCCCGCGCCCGTCCGAAGGCGACGTCGAGAAGGGCCGCGTCGCTCGCGCCGTAGTCGGCGACCAGGGCGGCCGCCTTCGCGGCGATCTCGGGGAGGACGGCGGGCCGCTCCAGGTTGACGCACACCAGCGTGGGCGTCGTGTCGAGCAGCCGCAGGATCTCCTTCAACTCCTCCTCGGGGAAGGCGAGCGAACCCGCGTGGAAGAACGACTCGAAGGTGCCGGGCCGTTGCTCGTAGGGGGTGCCCAACCGCAGTACGGCCACGTCCGCTTCGGCCGGGTCGGCGACGACATTGCCGTACGCCGCCGCCGTCTGCTCGCTCACGCCCTGGACGTAGAGGTTCGGGCGGCCGGTCAGCGGCAGCAGGGTGCGGTTGGTCAGGACGGTGAGGGAGCGGCGCTGGGCGGCCTCACCAAGGGCGGTGAATTCACTCGCGCCCACGATCTCCTCGGCTTTGTCCACGTCGACGTACGGGTTCTCGAAGAGCCCGAGGACGAACTTCTCGCGCAGCAGCCGCCGTACGGACGTGTCGATCCGCTCCTCGGAGATACGGCCGGAGCGGACCAGGTCCACGATCAGCTCCGGGCACTGCTCGCCGCCGAACTGGTCGGTGCCCGCGTCCAGCGCCTTCGCCGCGCGCTCGGCGACGCTCAGGTGCTCGACGCCCCAGGCGCGGGCGGCGGCCGGTTCGCCGAGGATCTCGGCGTCGTTGAGCAGGCCCCAGTCGGTGCAGACGATCCCCTCGAAGCCGAGGCGCTCGCGCAGCAGGCCGGTCAGGACGTCCTTGTTGAAGCCGAAGCCGACCTCCTCCCAGTCGGTGCCGACGGGCTGGCCGTAGTACGGCATCATCTGCGAACAGCCGGCTTCGATCGCGGCCTTGAAGGGTTCCAGGTGGTAGTCGCGCAGGCCGCCCGGGTAGACCTGCTCCTTGCCGTGCGGGAAGTGCGGGTCCTCGCCGTCCTTCTGCGGGCCGCCGCCCGGGAAGTGCTTGACCATGGCGGCGACGGACTCCGGGCCGAGCTGTGGGCCTTGGAGGCCGCGGATGTACGCCCGTACCAACTCGCTTGAGAGATCGGCGCTGGAACCGAACGTGCCCGACTGCCGTGACCAGCGAGGCTCCGTCGCCAGGTCGATCTGCGGGTGCAGCGCGACCCGGAAGCCGACCGCCAGGTACTCGCGGCGGACCGTGTCCGCGAACCGCTCCACCAGCTCCGCGTCCCCGATCGCGGCCAGACCCAGTGGCTCGGGCCACGCCGAGAAGTCCCCGGCCAGGAAAGAGGCGCCCGGGTTTTCGGTGAACGCGTGGCGTGGGTCGGTGGAGAGGGTGAGCGGGATGCCGAGCCGGGTGCTCGCGGCGAGCCCCTGGACGCGATTGACCCACGTGGCCATCTCGCGGGCGCTGCCCTGGCCGATCAGGTTGAAGTGGGTCAACTGCCGCTCGGCGACCAGCTCGGTGGTGCCGCACTGGAGGAACGTGCCCTCCTCGGCGAGGGTTCCGCCGGGGCCCATGCTGAGCATCGTGTGGAAGAGCTGGCCCGCCTTCTCCTCCAGGGTCATCCGGGAGAGCAGGTCTTCGACGCGCTCGTCGACGGGGCGGTGCGGATCGCGGTAGGTGGGCGTGGTCATCCCGGGTTCCTTGCTTCCTTCGTACGAGGGCTATACGGGGGCTACTTGACGGAGCGGACGAACTGGACGGCGAGGGCGCCCAGCACGGCGGCGACCGCGCCGAAGAGGAACAGCGCGCCGTAGTTGCCGCCGCCGCCGATCGCGAGGAAGGCGGGGGCGACCATGGGGACGAGGGACTGGGGGAGGGCGTTGCCGATGTTCAGGACGCCCATGTCCTTGGCGGACTCCTCGGGGTTGGGGAGGACCGCGGCGGCGAGCGCCATGTCCACGGAGAGGTAGAGGCCCTGGCCGGCGCCGAAGACGGCCAGCGCGGCGACGTACATCCCGAAGCCCTGTGCGGAGGCGATCATCGCCAGGCTGAGCGCCATGATCAGCGAGGAGCCCAGGACGTACGGCTTGCGGCGGCCGGAGCGGTCGGAGAGCTGGCCGCCGAGGAGCGAGCCCACGACGGTGGTGGCGACCATGACGAGGGTGCCGACGAGGACCTTCTGGGTGACCTGGTCGTCGTCGTAGCCGAGGCGGTCCATCAGGAAGTACACCTGGTAGCTGGTGACGCAGGCGGCGCCCGTGAAGACCAGGAAGCGGCCGGCGAAGTTCCACGCGAAGTCGGGGTGCCTGCGCGGGTTGACCCAGAAGCTGCGGGCGAACTCCTTGACGCTGTACGGCTCGAAGGCGCCGGTCCGGGCCGGGCGGTCCGGCATCGTCACGGCGAGCAGGGCGACCGCGCCCAGGCCGATGACGCCGGGTACCAGGAAGGCGAGTGCCATCGAGCCGCTGAACACCTGGGCCAGCACCGAGCCCCCGATCATCGACAGGGAGGTCGTGACGCCGATGACTCCGGAGACGCGGGCCTGCTGCTGGGGCGGGATCAGGTCCGGGACGCAGGAGGTCAGCGCGGCCAGGGTGGCGTTGATGCCGAGTTGGGCGAGGGCCCAGCCGAGCATCAGTACCGGCACGTTGCCGCCCAGGGCGACGACCATGAGCCCGGCGACGCCGACGGCCATGCCGCCGATCAGCCAGGGGCGGCGGCGGCCGAAGCGGCTGGTGGTGCGGTCGGAGAGGGCGCCGAAGACCGGGTTGCCGAGCATCGCGAGCAGTGCTCCGACCGACAGCACCTGGCCGAGGGCGGAGCCGCGGTCGCCCTCCGGGACGATCTGGCTGACCCGGAGGGCGAGGGTGACCATCACCGGGGTGAGGACGGCGAGGTAGGCGCCGAACTGGGCGAAGGCGAGGGTGAGGATGAGCTTGGCGGGGGCGTTCTCCGCGGTCGCGGGGGCCTCGGGGGAAGGCGTGTCCTGCGCGGGGAGCTCGGGCGAGCGGGCACCGAGCGAGGCGTCTGGCGTGACGGCCATGGCGGCTCTCCATGGGGACGTGGGCGGCTTCCTTGCCGCTCCGGCGCCCCTAGGGAAACAGCAAAACCGAGTAGGTACTAGGTTTTGTGCGCGTGGCCAGAATCACGCTGCACATGGCTTGAAAAAGGGTCCTGGTTGACTCGTGTAACCGGCGGTCAGTGGCGCCCGGAAAAGGCCACCGCGCGCGGGCTATGGTGGCGGGCATGGCGCAGAACGAGAGGTCGAGCGAGAGGTCGAGCGAGAGGTCACCGGGGCGGAAGACCGCGTCCGCCGGCAGGGGCACGTACGCCGTGGGCGACGAGCGCCGCTCGCGGATCCTCGACGCCGCCGTGGAGCACTTCGCCCAATGGGGCTTCCACGCCTCCTCGCTGGCCCGCATCGCCAAGGACGTCGGCATCACCCAGGGCGGGCTGCTGCACCACTTCCGCAGCAAGGAGGACCTGCTCGTGCAGGTACTCGCGCGCGCCGACGAGAACGACAAGGAGAAGTTCTTCTCCCACGAGTTCGTCTCGGCCGTCGAGTGCTACGCGTGCCTGGTCCGGCTCGCCGAGTACAACAGCACACGGTTCGGCCGGACACGCATGTTCAACGTCCTCGCCGCCGAGGCCGGCGACCCCGGACACCCGGCGCACGCGTACTTCACCCGGCGGTACACGGACCTCGTCGAGCACATGTCCGGCCCGCTGCGGCAGGCCGTCGAGAGCGGGGAACTGAAGCCCGGCACCGACATCGTGGCGGTGTCGCAGGAGACCGCCGCCGTCATGGACGGCCTCCAGGTCCAGTGGGTGCTCGACCCGAAGGGCTTCGACATGGTCGGACGCTTCCGCGCGTACGCCGACCGGCTCCTGCGGTCGATCACCGTCGACGGACGGGGACTTCCCGCGGACGTCTGAGGATCTGCGGACGCCTGACGAACTGCGGACGCCCGACGAACTGCGGACGTCCGACGACCTTCTGAGGTTGTCTCTGGAATTCCTATGAATACCCCCGTGCGTGGCGTCGGTCATAGACAGCGACGCGTGGGACACGAAGGGTGGGGTGCAACGGAAGGAGCGCCTCACCGTGGACCGGAGCACCACCGTTCAGGCCGACGTCACGCTCACCGACCCGGAGACGGGTGCGCCCCTGCTGGACGGGTTGCCCCGACAGCGCGGCGGCCCCGTCACCGCGCCCGTCCACCGGGCGACGACGGCACCGGCACCGGCTCCGGACGCGACGCCCGAACCGGCCACCACCGGCGTTCCCGCCGCCCCCCGCGCCCGCGCCCGGCTCCGTGCCGTCCGCCCCTGGCGCCTGTTCCCCACCCCCACCGGGACCCCCTTCACCTTCGGGTACGCGGCTGTCCTCGTCGTCACCTCGGTCATCGCCGACCACGCCGACCCCTCCGTCGTACACGCGCTGCACCAGGGATCCAGCACGGACGTCGCCCACCTCGTACAGAACCCGGTGCTGGTGCTGATCGCGAGTGCGCTGTGGATCGCGGGCGGCATCACCTCGCCCTACGCGATCGGGTTCCTCCTCGTCCTCACCGCGCTGGAGCGGCGGATAGGCGGGCTGCGGACGGCCGGTGTGTTCCTGCTCGGCCATGTGGTCGCGACCCTGGCCACCGAAGTGCCGGTCGGGCTCTCGGTGCTGGCCGGCCATCTGCCCGACAGCTCCCTGCACCGCCTCGACTACGGCATCAGCTTCGGTGTCGCCGCGAGCATCGGCGCGCTCGCGGGACTGCTGTCGCCGTGGCTGCGCTGGCCGGTCCTGACCGGCTTCGGCGCGATGCTCGTCGGTGACCTGTTCACGTTCGCGGACCCGATGACGGACTGGGGGCACCTGATGTCTCTGGCCATCGGGATCTCGACATGGCCGCTGGTACGGCGCTGGCGGGCGGCGCGCGGTGCCGCCCGGACGGCGCGGACCGCCGGCCGGGAGGCCGGTCACGGGGCGGCGGCGCCCTGCCTCGGAACCACGGCCCCGTAACCGCTCCCGCCGGTCAGCCGCTCCGGGCCGCCGTGAGGCGCCGGGCCAGCTCCGGGATGCCAAGTCGCCGCTCCTGCGCGGCGGTTGCCCCATGGAGCCGGTTCGTGAGCTGGTACGGGTCGGCGCGCAGGTCGTAGTACTCGCGGAAGGTGACCTCGCCGCTGTTCGTACCACCGGAGTTCGCGCCACCGGAGTCCGTGCCCGCGCTGATCGCGCCGGAGGGCAGCCGGCCGTCCCGGTCGAGGCGGAGGCGGTAGTACTCCGTGTACTGCTCGGTCTTGCCGACGTACGTCGCCCAGCTGTGGATCGGCTGCTTGTCCTGGCGGTTCCACCACCACTCGGCGAGCAGATGATCGCGGTCGTTCGTGCCGAGCAGCGAGTGCCCGTCGTGCGGGGTGTCCGGCTTGATCCCGGCCGCGTCGAGCAGCGTGGGCGCGATGTCGACGTGGCCGACGAGCCGGTCGTCGGTCCTGGCCGTGCCGAGCTTGCCGGCCGGCCAGGACAGGTAGAACGGCACCTCCAGGCTCGGCCGGTATGGCACCGACTTGCGCAGCCAGCCGTGGTCGCCCCAGAGGAGGCCGTGGTCGCTGGTGTACAGCACCAGGGTGTTGTCCAGCTGCCCCAGCGCGCGCAGCTTGTCGCGGAAGTCCCGCATCGCGTCGTCGACGGACAGCAGGGTGCGCAACTGCCGCGCCCGCAGGGCCTGTCCGTCGGCGAGCGAGTGCCGTGCCGCGCCGCCGCGCAGGAACGGCGGCTTGTCGCTCTTGTCGTCCTCGAAGACGGACGGCCGCCCCTCCCACTCCGGGACCCGGATCCCGTCGTACTTCTTCTCCGGGATGTTCAGCTCGTGCGCCGCGCGCGTGGCGACATACGCGAACCACGGGCGCTCGTCGCCCCGGGAACCCTCCATGAAGGCGAGGGTCCGGTTCTTGATGACGGTGGTGTTGTAGCCGGGGATGTTCCGGACGGTCCCGTTGTCGTTGTAGTGGCCGTTGTAGTACCGGACCGGCTCCTGGAGCAGCCACTCGTCGAAGTGCGGCGGATTCACGCCCGTACGCCAGTAGTTGAGGTACTTCCCGAACAGGCCCGTGCGGTACCCGGCCTCGTGCAACTGCCGCTGCACGGTGGTGTTCTGGTCGAGGCGCTCGGGGTGGCGGGTGTCGAGGACGCCGTGGTTGTGGGCGTAACGGCCCGACATGATCGACGCCCGCGACGGCGCGCAGAGCGGGGTGTTGGCGTGCGCCCGCTCGAAGGTCACGCCGTGTTCGCCGAGCCAGTCGAGGGTCTGCGGGGTCGCCCACTCGGTCTGCTTGGGCTGGTCGTCGGTGACCACGACGAGGATGTTGGGGCTGCCGGGGGCCGGCGTGCGCCTTGGTGTCGGTGATGCCGGGGGCGTGGTGGCCGGGGCCCGGCTGACGGCAGGCGCCACGGTGCGCGTCACCCGCGTCTCGCCCTCGGCCCCGCTGCCGCCCCCCGTCGCCGCCCGGACCGCGGCCACGCCGACGCCCGCCGCCACCACGGCCCCGGCCCCGGCGATCACCCCGCGCCGTCCCGGCCGCCCCCGCTGCTCGTCGCCCATATCGTCCCCCATGTTCCCGTTCGCCCCGCCTTGCCGTCCCCGTTGGCTGTGAATGCGCTTGCAGTTTGCAGGCGTTGCCTGTGAATGCCGTTGCGGTCGTGTAGCAGTGCCGCTGCGAAGCCATGGCGATCCCCGGCCGGACGCCCGCCGGGTGTGGACCCTCTGGCAGGAACAAAGGTTTCCGGCGACGTGCGTGGGTGGTGTGCGGGGCGATGAGTGGCCGACGCGCGCTTCCATGCGCTCTGCCCCGCACGGACTCGGACCGCAAGGCTGTCTGGCCCGAGCGGGCGCCCGATGCGGGCGGCCACCGGTCGAGGGGACGGAGAAGCCGTGGACGAGGAGGTAAGGATCGAGGTCGGGCGGGACATGGCGGGACAGATAGCCGTCGGACGCCACCTCATCCAGCTTTCGGGTGCGCACTCGTCGGTGACTCTGATCCAGCGGGAACAGCTGCCCCGTCCCGTTCCGCGGGAGGACATGACGCTGCTGCCCAGACCTGCCGAGGAGCTGGGCGAACTGCTGGATGCCGCGCCCGCCGCCACGTACCTCGTGGCCTGCACGGACCGCACGCTGTGGGGCGAGGGCACGGCGAAGCGGCTGCGCGGACTGGGCCCGGCGGACAGCGTCGAACTGTTGGAGCGCGCGCTGGACCGTGACCTGGACACGGCCGAGCTGCGGACCGCCAGGACACTGCGGCAGCTGACGGAGGGCACCCCGCTGCGTCTGCTCAACGCGGCGGCCGCGGTTCACCGGGCCGGCGGCCCACCCCGGTGAACCGCGCACTCGTCAGCGCCGCCTCCACCCGCCATCCCAGGGACTCGTACAGCGCCCGCCCCTCCGGCGTCCCCGCCAGGACGCCGGTCTCCGCGCCCCGCGCCACCGCCGCCCGCGCGAGGGTGCCCATGACCAGGCGGCCGAGCCCCCGCCGCCGGTGCCGCTCCGCCGTCTCGATCTGGTCGACGACCGCCGTCTCGCCGGTCGGGGCGATCTGGCCGCGCGCGGCCCAGGAACCGTCCGGCGCCGCGACCAGGACGCGGGTGACGCCGCCGCGCGACCAGGTACGCAGCCGGTAGCCGTCGGGGGCGGCCCCCTCGGTGGCGGCGCCCTGTGACGGGCGGGCCAAGGGCACCGACATCAGGTACCCCGGCTCAGGGTCGATCCACCACCCCTCGCCGAGCCAGGCCCCCACGGTCGACGGCTCCGCGAAGACCTTGAGCCACACGCCGGCCCCGGTCACCCCCTCCGCGACCTTCCGGACCGCCGCCTCCTCGACCTCGTCGTTCGTCGCCCCGAAGACATGCCGGGTGACGTGCTCCGCCTGCCCCACGTCGACGGTGTACCCCCACGGCTCGACCACCGGGGGAGCCGCCCCGCGGGAGAGGACCCACCCGTCCACCCAGGCCCGCACGATCTTGTCCATCACGACCCCCTGTAGCCCATGTAATAGTCACTCTGTGATTTAGGCTCTTACTTGCCGAGTGACGATACGGGTGCGCCGCGCCACCCCGACAGAGGTGATCGCTCACAGCGAACAGCTCCGGGGGAACAATCAGGGGCTCACGTGCATTGAGTCGGCATAGCTCAACTTGACTGCCTAAGGGGAGATCATGGCATCCACGTCCACACCGCTCACCCTGCCCGTGCTGCCACTCGACGACGAGGTCGTGCTGCCCGGGATGGTGGTTCCGCTCGATCTGAACGACACCGATGTACGCGCCGCGGTGGAGGCCGCCCAGGCCGCCGCCCGTTCAACACCCGGCAAGCCGCAAGTACTCCTGGTGCCACGTATCGACGGGACTTACGCGGGCACCGGTGTGCTCGGCACCGTCGAGCAGGTCGGCCGCCTGGCCGACGGCGACCCGGGCGCGCTGATCCGCGGGCGTGGGCGCGTGAAGGTCGGCGCGGGGACGACCGGTCCCGGTGCCGCACTGTGGGTGGAGGGCACCCGGATCGCCGAGACCGTGCCCGACCCGCTGCCCGGCCGGGTCGCCGACCTGGTCAAGGAGTACAAGGCCCTCGCCACCAGCTGGCTGCGCAAGCGCGGCGCCTGGCAGGTCGTGGACCGCGTTGCGCAGATCGATGACGTTTCCGCCCTTGCCGACAATTCCGGTTACTCCCCGTTCCTGTCCACCGAACAGAAGGTGGAGCTGCTGGAGACCGCCGACCCGGTCGCCCGCCTGAAGCTCGCCACCGAGCAGCTCCGCGAGCACCTCGCCGAGCAGGATGTCGCCGAGTCCATCGCCAAGGATGTCCAGGAAGGCGTCGACAAGCAGCAGCGCGAGTTCCTGCTGCGCCGCCAGCTGGAGGCCGTACGCAAGGAGCTGCGCGAGCTCAACGGCGACTCCTCCGACGGTGAGGAGTCCGACGACTACCGCTCCCGCGTCGAGGCCGCCGACCTCCCCGAGAAGGTCCGCGAGGCCGCGCTCAAGGAGGTCGAGAAGCTGGAGCGGTCCAGTGACCAGTCGCCCGAGGGCAGCTGGATCCGGACCTGGCTCGACACCGTGCTCGAACTGCCGTGGAACGAGCGGACCGAGGACGAGTACGACATCCAGGGCGCCCAGGCGATCCTCGACGCCGAGCACGCCGGTCTCGAGGACGTGAAGGAGCGCATCACCGAATACCTCGCCGTACGCAAGCGGCGCTCCGAGCGCGGGCTCGGCGTGGTCGGCGGGCGGCGCGGCGGTGCCGTGCTCGCGCTGGTCGGTCCGCCCGGTGTCGGCAAGACATCGCTCGGCGAGTCCGTCGCGCACGCCATGGGCCGCAAGTTCGTCCGCGTCGCCCTCGGTGGCGTACGGGACGAGGCCGAGATCCGCGGACACCGGCGTACGTACGTCGGCGCGCTGCCCGGCCGTATCGTCCGCGCCATCAAGGAGGCCGGGTCCATGAACCCGGTGGTCCTGCTCGACGAGATCGACAAGGTCGGCTCCGACTTCCGCGGCGACCCGGCCGCGGCGCTGCTCGAAGTCCTGGACCCCGCCCAGAACCACACCTTCCGTGACCACTACCTGGAGGTCGAACTCGACCTCAGCGACGTGGTGTTCCTGGCCACGGCCAACGTGCTCGAAGCCATCCCGGAGGCCCTGCTCGACCGTATGGAGCTGGTCCGCCTCGACGGCTACACCGAGGACGAGAAGGTCGTCATCGCCCGTGACCACCTGCTTCCGCGTCAGCTGGAGCGGGCCGGTCTGGCGAAGGACGAGGTCACGCTCGAGGAGAGCGCGCTGCGCAAGCTCGCCGGCGAGTACACGCGGGAAGCGGGCGTACGCACCCTGGAGCGGGCCGTCGCGCGGCTGCTCCGCAAGGTCGCGGCGCAGCACGAACTCGGTGAGCGGGAGCTGCCGTTCACGGTGACCGACGCGGACCTGCGCGGGCTCATCGGGCGGCCGCACCACGTGCCCGAGTCCGCCCAGGACCCGGCCGAGCGCCGTACGGCCGTCCCCGGTGTCGCCACCGGGCTCGCGGTCACCGGCGCGGGCGGCGACGTCCTCTTCGTGGAGGCGTCGCTGGCCGACCCGGAGACGGGCGCGGCGGGTCTGACCCTGACGGGCCAGCTGGGTGACGTGATGAAGGAGTCGGCGCAGATCGCGCTGAGCTTCCTCCGCTCGCACGGAGCCGAGCTGGAGCTGCCGGTCGGCGACCTCAAGGACCGGGGTGTGCACATCCACTTCCCGGCGGGCGCGGTCCCGAAGGACGGTCCGAGCGCGGGCGTCACGATGACGACGGCGCTGGCCTCGCTCCTGTCCGGCCGCCTGGTCCGCACGGACGTGGCGATGACGGGCGAGGTCTCGCTGACGGGACGTGTCCTGCCCATCGGCGGCGTGAAGCAGAAACTGCTCGCCGCGCACCGCGCGGGTGTCACGACGGTCATCATCCCGAAGCGCAACGAGCCCGACCTGGACGACGTCCCGGCCGAGGTCCTGGAGAAGCTCGACGTCCACGCCGTCACGGACGTCCGCCAGGTCCTGGAGCTGGCACTGTCGCCGGCGACGAACGGTGCGCAGCAGGAGTTTCCGGTCGCGGCGTGACGCCCACCGGAAAGGGAAGGCCCGGGTCCCGTGAGGGAGGCCCGGGCCTTCGCCGTACGTGCGTGCCTTCCGCTTCCCGTCAGCCGTTGGCGAGTGCCTGTACGCGATCCAGGGCGCCGTTGAACTTGTCGTGGTCGCCGACGGTCGGTCCGGACGACGTGTACTGCCACATGGTGTAGTACGACCACCCGGCCGGCAGGGTCCCCACATCGGAGGCGTACCGCGCGATCCACAGCGGGTTGCTGGAGGCGAAGCCGCTGTAGTTGCCGGTGCAGTCGGTCCACCAGCTGGTGGCCGTGTAGATCACGGCGTCACGGCCGGTGCGTGCCTTGTACTGGGTGAGGAAGCTGCTGATCCAGCTGACCATGGCGCTCTGCGACTTGCCGTAGCAGGAGGCTCCGTACGGGTTCCACTCGATGTCGAGCGCGCCGGGCAGCGTCTTGCCGTCCTTGGACCAGCCGCCGCCGTGGTCGACGAAGTAGTTGGCCTGTGTGGCGCCGCTCGTGGTGTCGGGGGTGGCGAAGTGGTACGAGCCGCGGATCATCCCGACGTTGTACGAGCCGTTGTACTGCTGGGCGAAGTACGGGTTCGTGTAGTACGTGCCCTCGGTCGCCTTCGTGTAGGCCCACTTGACCCCGCTGCTCCACAGGGTCGACCAGGCGACGTTGCCCTGGTAGCCGGACACGTCCACACCTTCGGTCTGGGTGGCGTCGCCGCTGGTCGGCGTGCCGTCCTGGCCGTCGTGGGCGATTACGCCCATGCCCATGCGGGCGGAGCCGCGGGCGGGGGTGTCGGCGGCGGAGGAGGGGAGGGTGAACAGGAGGGAGAAGGCGGTGAGCAGAATTCCTACCGCGAGCGGGCGCAGGCGGTGGGCCGTTCCGGATCTGTGCACGGGCATGTGCGTGCCTCCGAAGGGCTTGGTGGAGCTCGGTGGAGCTCGGTGGGGGGAATGCTCGGGCACGCGTGCCGTAGTGGGGGGTCAGGTCCTCGTTGACCTGGAATGGCGTGCGCATGCCAGTAACTGCCTGGTAATGAAGCTAGGCGCGGAGAAGACGGTGTGGGAAGAGGGCCCGGAGGCTGCCGTTGGTCTACGCCTGCGAAATACTGTCGGAGCTGCGGTAACGGCGAATTTTGGCGGAAACTTTCAGGACCGGGAAACCGGGTGAGGGGCTGACGTGCACGAGGACGGGAACGACGGCCGACGTCCGGTCGAATCCGGCGTGTCGGGACACGGTGCGGACCAGCCTGCCGCGCACGGCGGCGGGGACCGCGAGTTCCTCTCCCTGGAACGCGAGTTGACCGTGTTCCTGCGACGCGCCCGCGCCAACCAGGGGGAGATGGCTCGCGAGGTCCACCCGGACCTGGAGTCCGCCGCCTACGGACTCCTCGTACGCCTGGAGGAGTACGGCCGCCAGCGCGCCACGGAACTCGCCGCCTATATCGGCGTCGGCAAGGCCACCATGTCCCGCCAGCTGCGCGCCCTGGAGGACCTCGGCCTCGTGGCCCGCGAACCCGACCCCGCGGACGGCCGCGCCTGGCTCGTCCACCTCACGGAGGAGGGCCGCAGCCGAGTCACCAGGGTCCGCGAGGCCCGCCGCGCGCGCTACGTCAGCCAGCTCGCCCACTGGGACCAGGACGAGGTGGCGGAGTTGGCGCGGCTGCTGCATCAGCTGAATCTCGGCATGGAGAAGTAAGGGCAGAAGTCACAACGAGAGGGCTTTCGCAAGGCTCCTGCCAACGGCCGTGGGGACGGCTACTCTGACGCCTCCGGGGGACGGGGCGGTGACGGGTGAGCGGGACAATTCCACGGTATGTCAGGGTAGTTGGGGGCGTCCTGCTGCTCGTTGTCGTGGTGCTGGCGTCCGTGGCCGTGCATCTCCAGTGGGTGCGGACGGCCGAGCGGGCCTACGCGGGGGCGGGACCCTACGCGGGATCCGCCGCCGACTCCCAGGACGACGTGGACGACGCGAAGGCCGGCGAACGGGCCAAGGCCGCGGTCGAGAAGCGGTACCGCGCCGAGGGGCGGCGTACCGGGGCGACGACGCTGAGGATCGTTCCGGGCTCCGGGACCAGGGCCGACCAGTGGCACGCCACGGCGAAGCATCGGCTGGTGCTCGACCCGGACGACCCCATGACCGGCGACCTGCGCAGAGGCGCCGAGGACCCCGCCGACTGGCTGCCTCTGGAACTCGGCATCACGACGGGTTATGAAGAGTGCGCCACTTCAGCCCTCGATGCCTACAAAGCAACAGAGCCTTTCAAGCAGGACGGCCCGAAGAAGCCGGCATACGCCTACGCCAGGGCCGATACGGGGTGGTTCACGAGCTTCGACCAGTGCGGGGCCCCGACCGGGGGGCCGGCCGCCAACGTCTTCATCACCCTGAAAGTGAAGAAGGGCCTGCTCGGAGACAAGGGGCTCTACGACCACTGGAACGTCACCGTGGAGTCGCCGGACCAGCCCATCATCGCCGTGGAGGGAGGAACCACGCTGCGGCAGTCCGCCGCCCGTGCCGAACTCATCCTGCCGGCCAAGGGCAAGGTGTACGTCTCGCTGGGCCATCCACGCTCGGCAGGCACAGGAGGCACGAGCAATCTCGCGGCACTCGGCGCCGTGCTGCAGAGCTATCGCTCGCCCAATCGCGAAGCGGCCGGACTGCTGCTCGCCGTGGCGGCGGTGACCTGCTGTCTGGCAGTGCCGTTCGTACGACGCTGGGCACCGCTCGCGACGCGCACCCGTTGGACGGCAGCGGCAGTTACGGGCGGCGCCCTGACGGGTGCGACGCTTATGTACGCGCTGGCGGGAACAGATGAGCAGCCGTGGAACGGCTGGTGGGAGTACGCCGGGCGAGGGATGCCCTTGGTGGTCTGGTGGTGGGTCGTGCTCCCCCTGCTGCTCGCGGCGTTCGGGGCTCGGATCAGTGGCGGACGGCCGCCGCGCGTAGGGCAGTTGCTGCCCCTTTTGCTACCGAGTCTCCTGCTCGCGTGGCCTGTGGTCCTGCTCGCGGAGAGAGCTCGATCAGCGCTCGCAGCCCTGCCGATCGTGGTCGCGGCTGCCTCCGCCGGACTTGTGGCGCAGGTTCTGCGGCGACGATTGCTGGGAACGGCGGGCCACCGTTGGGCCGCCACCGCGGCAGCGGGAGTGTGGCTGGCCATCCTGGCCGCCGGCCCCGGGACGGGGCTGCCGGACATCTGGGCGGAGCCACCGAACCTCTTCGACCCGGATGCCGCGTCGGCGAACCAGGTCGTGATGGGCTTCCTCTCGTGGTGCTGGCCCTTCGCACTCTGGCCCGTCCTGGCCTCCTACGCGTGGGGGCGATGGGTTGCCCCCACGGTGGTCCTGTTCCTGTGGTGGGCACTGGCCGTGCCGGATGCGGACTTCGGGGTCCACGACTGGACCAAGGCGACGGACGGTCCGTGGATCGCCGTAGGGATCGATCCCAGGGTGGCTGCCAATCTGCCTCTCGTCATCGTGGAGACCACTGTTCTCGGCGGCGCTCTCCTCCTGGCATGGCAGCAGGGTCGTACGCACGGAGTCTGGCCCGTGCACGTCCGTACGGTCGTCGGCGCTCTGGGCGTCGCGGCGGTGGGCAGTCAACTCATCCGGGTGGGCTTCTCGATGTTCGACGGTTATGAGCAGACGAGCGGCGCCTGTTTCGCCGTCGGGATCGCCGCCCTCGGCTTCGCCTGGCTGCTGCCACCGGCGGCGGAATCGCGCGCCCTGCGGTTGCACAGCACCCGCGCGCCCACACACAACCGTCTCGTCCACGCCCTGCTGAAGGACGAGACCCTTGCCGCGGGTCGACGGGAATTCCTCAGCTCCTCGCGTACGGCTCTCGCCGCTGGGGACCTCACCGCCCGGCAGTGGAGCACGCGATGGCATGCGCTCGGTGCTCTCGGCGCCCGGGCTACGGCGCCCCACCGCTCGGTGGCGCTGCGTGCGGCCGCTCTTGGCACCTCAGGCGGCCGCAGTGCTTGGCGCAACGGCGTGGCGGCCGCCGTTCTGCTCACCGGCCTCACTCTGCCGTGGCTCCTCTACACGCTGCCGTCCCGGCTGACGGAGATCGGCTACGACCTGAGCGACATTGTCGATGTATGGGCCAACGCCCTGCGCTGGTCGCTGTACGGATTCGTCTACGGCTACGCCTACTCCTGGCTTCGCGGCGGTACGCCGATCGGCAAGGCGCTGTGCCTCCTGGCGGTCGTTCTTCCCGCTGAGCTCACCGAGCTCCTGTATCAGGACCTCGAACCGGGCCGCTTCGGCATCTCGCTCCTCCTCACCGCCGGCAACTGTCTGGCCGTCTTCCTGGTGCTGGGCCTGTACTGGGAAGCCCGACTGGTACGGGTCGCCGGTCTGCGCTGGGGACAGATCCGCAACTTCCGCTCCCTGTCCGCGACCGCGGTCCCGGCGACCACTGTGCTGGTGGCGGCAGCGACGGCGCTGGCCACCGCCATGGTCGGCGTCTGGGTCTCGCCCGAGGCTGGCCCGGATTCGAACACACCCAAGGACCAGTCTTCCGTGAGCGGCAGTCCTACCCCGGGCGCCGAGGGCCACTGACGGTCACAACTCCACGAACACCACCGTCGCGTCGTCATGCGTCTTGCTCCGCCGCAAATACACCCGCGCCTCCGCGTCCGCCGCCTCCAGCCGCCGTACGCGGTCCACGAGCGCCTGGCCGCCCTCCTTCCGTACGAGGGTGAACAGGTCGGTCCAGTCGCCCTCCCGGAACTTCTCCACCCAGCGGGTGGCGCCGTCGGTGAGGGCGGTCAGGGCGCGGACGGAGGAGCGCGGCAACACGCCCGTCACCGCGCGCCCGGCCACCGAGGGATCGGCCGCCGCGGTGAAGAAGCCGCCCTCCTTGTTGCGGACGGTCGCGTCGGCGATGGCGTCCGTGGTGAGGGAGGTGCGGGGGAGGCGGGAGAGGCGGTCGTCGAGGAGGGGGGTCACCTCGCCCGTGGGGGACTCCAGCAACAGGGCCGAGTCCGAGAGGACCAAGTACTCGACCTCGGTCGCGGACCACCTCGCGAGGACCACGGTTGCCTGGGGTGTGCGCGGGTGAGAAAGGTCACAGGTGTCGGCGTGGGCGTCGGCCACCCGGCGAATGGCGTCGGAGAGGATCTCCGGCAGCGTCAGATCCCGGCAGGAAACGGACAGTTCGGTCAGGGCTCCGCCCAGGCGCGCGGAGAACCAGGCAACGGAATGCAGACAGCCGTCGTCGCCCTGAGGAGGTGTCACGCCGTCCAGGACGACCAGGGAACCCCCCTGTCCTGAGGCGGGAAGTCCGACCGATGCGAAGTCCTCATTGGGGCGGTCCGGGTCTCCGGGCTCCGAAAAGAGTTCAGTGCGCATCCGGCCAGTCTGCACGAGCCCTTCACAAGGTCCACGAAAGGGTGGCATCGGTCGCCGAACCAGTGCGGACCAGCAGCTCAGGCGCCGGGTTTGGCATGGAATGATCGACTCCGGGGGAGCGTGGCGGCGAATATTGTCAAAGCGCGTCGCCGACGTCCAACCGGCCCGCCGGTCAAGGCCGTCGCACACGCCAGGGGAACTTGCCCGCCAACTCCCGTCCGGGGTTCACTCCTTCGGGTGGCGGGCCGGATGATGCGGGACCACTGCCCACCGGCACTGGGAGGGTCGGGGGCCGATGGGGGTCCTTCCTGCTGGAGCGAAGTCGAAAACCCGGGGGTGGGCGGACGCCCCCGTTGACGGGACGTCACCCGGGCCCATGGGTACACGAGTCAGGAATGCGAGCACCGGTGCAGAAGACGCGGCCGAGGCGCACAGGCAAGCAGACGGCCTCCAGCTCGACTGAGGGCGGTTCCACCGGCGACTCCGCGGGCCGGGGCCGCCCCGCCCACGTACGCAACCGGCTGATCGTCGCCGTGGCGGTCGTCGCGGCCGCCATCGCCGGTGCCGGAGCTCCCACGGTGCTGGCCGCGTCGGGGCAACTGAACGACTCCCAGAACCTGGTGACGCTCGCGCAGCGGACCCAGCAGGCATTGGTCCTCGCGCACTCGCTGGCCGACGAGCGGGACGAAGTCACCTCGTACATCGCCGCGGGCCGGCCCAAGGCCAAGGCCCCCTCCGAGCAGCGCGGCGCCCGCGTCGACCGGGAGGTCGAGGAGTTGCGGGCGGACGAGGACGCCCCCGCCACCCTGCTGAAGGACCTCGACTCCATCGCCTCCCTGCGCAGAGCGGCGCTCACCGGAAAGAGCACCGCTCTCGAAGCGCACCAGGCGTACTCCGCCGCCATCACCGAACTGCACGCCCTCGCCGAGGACCTGGCCGACCAGCTGCCGCCCCGCGCGGGCTCCGGCGCGCACGCCCTCGCCGAGCTGGACTCCGCCGTCCAGCAGTCCGCCGCCGCCCGCGGACTGCTCCTTGCGGCCCTCAACATCCCGCGCACCACCCAGACCGTCATCGACCCGCTCACCGGTCTGGCGAGCACCACCAGCACTTCCACGGCCGCAGGCACCAAGCAGCGCGACGCGCTCAGCGCCGCCGCCCAGCAGGCCCGCCTGCGCTCGGACGCGGCCCTCGCCGACTTCCACGAGACGGCGCCCAAGACCGCCACGTCCTCCTACGACTCCACGGTCACCGGGCCCGACGTCACGACCGCCGAGAAGTACCTCGCGGGCCTCACCGACCAGCCGAAGCTCTCCGGCGCCGAGCTCGACACCAGCACCAAGAAGCTGGACGCGGCCCTGTCCGCCCGCATCGAGCTGATGCGCGGCGCCGAGGCCTCCCTCAACGACCACCGCACCAAGGCCCTCGCACAGCTGCGGGACGACGACGTCACCGCGCTGGAGATCCGGATCGCCCTCATCGGCACGCTGCTGCTGGTCGCGGTCGGCGTCTCGATGGCCATGGCCCGCAGCCTCACCCGCCCGCTGGCCGTCCTGCGGATCGGCTCGGCCCGCCTCGCCGCCGACCCGGGCACCCAGGAACCGGTCAAGTTCACCGGCCGCAACGACGAGTTCGCCCAGGTCGTCCGCTCCGTCAACGCGCTGCACACGCACGCCGCCACGCTTCACGAGCGGATCACCACTCTGGAGGGCGACCGCAAGCACCTCATCGGCCAGCGCCAGCTGATGGCCGACGAGCGCGACAAGCTCCGTACCGAACTCGCCGACGCCACCGCCCATCTGGAGCAGATGCGCGGCAGCATCCACGGCACCTTCGTCAACCTGGCGCTGCGCACCCTCGGCCTGGTCGAACGCCAACTCGGCGTCATCGAGGGCCTGGAGGAGCGGGAGCAGGACCCGGACCGCCTCGCCACCCTCTTCAAGCTCGACCACTTCGCGACCGTCATGCGGCGCCACAGCGAGAACCTGCTCGTCCTCGCGGGCGCCGAACACGTCCAGCACCACGCGGGTCCCGTCCCGCTCGTCGACGTCGTACGGGCCGCGGTCAGCGAGATCGAGCGGTACGAGCGGGTCCGCATCGCCGCGCTGCCGCCGCACGCGCACCTCGCCGGTTTCGCCGCCGACGACATCAGCCACCTCGTGGCCGAACTCCTGGAGAACGCCTCGTCGTTCTCGCCGCCCGACCTCCCCGTCGAGGTCTCCGGCTGGCTCCTGGAGAGCGGCGAGGTGATGCTCTCCGTGCAGGACGGGGGCATCGGCATGACCGACGAGCGGATGAGCCAGCTCAACTCCCGGCTCGCGGACTTCGATCCGGAGGACGCGTACGACCTGGAGAGCGGCGAAGGCCTCGGGCTCGGCCTGTACGTGGTGGCCCGGCTCGCCCACCGGCACGGGGTGCGCGTGCAGTTGCGCGAGCAGAAGCAGGGCGGTGTGACCGCCGTGGTCGTCCTCCCGAAGACGATGCTCGCCGCCGCGCCCGCCGTCACCCTCCCCACGGCCACCCGCCTCGCCGGCGGCGTCCCCACGGTGACGCTGCCCGGAGCCAGCGCCGAGGCCAACTCCAACGTGCTGTACGGCCGTTCGGCCCTCGCGGCGTCGGCGTCGGATCCGGCGGGGGACGAGGACCCGCTGATCGCGGCAGCCGAGGAAGCCGTACGGGACGCCGCCGCCGAGCCCGAGCCCGAGCGGGAAACGACAGCCGAGCCGGAACCGGCATCCGCGCCCGAGGCAGCCGTGCCCGCCCCGACCGTCCCGGCCCCGCGCGAACCCGAGCCGATGCCGACGCCGGAGCGGACGCCCGAGACCACGATGGAGCTCCTGCTCCCGGACCTTTCGGCGGAAGAGGCGCCCCGCGCGTTCCCGGAGCCTCCGGCGGAAGAGGCGGCGGCCCCCGAGTTCACGGAAATGGAACCGCCGGCAGAGGAAGCGGCTCGCGCGTTCGCAGAGCCCGCTCCCCAGCCCACCCGGGCTGCTCCCGAAACCGCCGAGGCCACTCCCGCACCCACCCCGGAAGCGGACCTCCCCGCCCAGACCACCACCGACCCCTACGCCATCGGCCCCGACACCCACGCACGTGTCCCGGACCAGCGCCCCCGGCTGACCGACAAGGGCCTGCCCAAACGAACGCCGAAGATCTCCACGCCCGCGCCCGCTCCGCGACCGCGCACGGGCGGCGTGGACGCCGATGCCCTGCGCCGCAGGCTCGGCGGTTTCCACCGAGGCGCGATGGAGGGCCGCCGGGACGTGGAGGCGGAGATCGCCGAGCAGACGGCGGAGCTGGACGCGCCGCACCAGCTCAACGCACAGGACGTAGAAGCATCGGGGGGCACCGTCGAGGAGGCAAGCAGTTGACCGCGCCCAGTACCTTCGGCCTGAGCAGTGAAGCCCGCAATCTGCACTGGCTGTTGACGAATCTCGTCGAGGAGGTGCCGGGCCTCCTGTCGGTCGCGGTCGTCTCCTCCGACGGCCTGCTGCTGCTCTCCTCCGACCCCGGCAGAAACGCGGAAGCGCGAGCGGGGACGGAGACGGACCGCCCCACGGGCCCCAAGGGCTCCGCAGCCGACCTCGCCACCATCGTCTCCGGCATCGGCAGCCTCACCATTGGCGCCGCCAAGCTGATGGACGGCGGCGGCGTCAAGCAGACGATGGTCGCGATGGACGAGGGCAGCCTCTTCGTCATGTCGATCAGCGACGGCTCGCTGCTCGGTGTGCACGGCTCCCCGGACTGCGACATGAGCGTGGTGGCGTACCACATGGCGCTCTTCGTCGGCCGGGCCGGACATGTACTGACCCCCGAACTCCGCAGCGAGCTCCGAAAATCGCTGGAGTCCGAACCGATGGGGAGTGGCCGATGAGCACGCCCAGCAGGCTTCCCGTGCGCGGCGGCGACCGCAAACCCGCCCGCGTACGCCCCTACTCGCTCACCGGCGGCCGTACCCGCTTCGCCCACGTCCTCCTCGTGGAGACGTTCGTGGCGGCGCTGGAGGCCCCCGAGGAGCGCAAGGAACTGCCGAAAGGTTCCCTCGAAACCCGGGTGATGCCCGAGATGCGGGCCATCGTCGAACTCTGCCGCCGGATGCGGACGGTGGCCGAGATCGCCGCGCTCCTCAGGATGCCGCTCGGTGTGGTCCGCGTGCTCCTGAGCGACCTGGCGGACCAGGGAAAGATCCGCGTGTACGGAACAGGTCACGGCCCGGGACAGCCGGACCGCGCACTGCTGGAAAGGGTGCTGAATGGACTCCGTCGTCTCTGAGGGCGCGCCGAGAACCGCCTTCCCCACCACGGCGCCGATACCCGCGGCCCCCGTGCCGCTGCCCGAGACCGACGAGAACCTCCAGGCCTGGCAGACGGACCGCACGCGCGCCCCGATCGCCACGAAGATCGTGGTGGCGGGCGGCTTCGGCGTAGGCAAGACCACCCTCGTCACCGCCGTCTCGGAGATCACGCCCCTCCAGACGGAGGCGCTGATGACCCAGGCCAGCGAGGACACCGACGACCTCACCGCGACCCCGGAGAAGTTGACCACCACCGTGGCCATGGACTTCGGCCGCATCACGCTCGACGACGACCTGGTGCTCTACCTCTTCGGTACGCCGGGCCAGCAGCGGTTCTGGTTCATGTGGGACGACCTGGTGCGCGGCGCGATCGGCGCGGTGGTCCTCGCCGACACCCGCCGCCTGTCGGACTGCTTCCCGGCGCTCGACTACTTCGAGAGCTGCGGACTGCCGTACGTCGTCGCCGTCAACCACTTCGACGGCAGCGAGCGGTTCGAGCCG
The DNA here is from genome assembly GCF_036347135.1 of Streptomyces sp. NBC_00775. Taxonomy (NCBI): domain Bacteria; kingdom Bacillati; phylum Actinomycetota; class Actinomycetes; order Kitasatosporales; family Streptomycetaceae; genus Streptomyces; species Streptomyces sp. NBC_00775. The sequence goes on along the minus strand of NZ_CP108938.1, from coordinate 3,465,886 downwards.
GAGGACGTACGCGAGGCCCTCACGGTGCCCCCGCACATACCTGTCATGATCATGGATGCCAGGCGCCGGATCTCGGTTGTCGAGAGCCTGCTCGCGCTGGTGGGGCACGCGCTCGACGTGAGCCCCGAATAAGTCGTACGCAGAGTTAGGACGCGCATGCGGAAGATACTCGTCGTCGGAGCCGGCCAGTCCGGTCTCCAGCTCGCCCTCGGACTCCAGTCGCACGGGTACGAGGTCACCCTGATGTCGAACCGGACGGCGGACGAGATCCGTACCGGCCGTGTCATGTCGACACAGTGCATGTTCGACATGGCACTCCAGCACGAGCGTGATCTCCAGCTGAACTTCTGGGAGTCCCAGGCCCCGAAGATCGAAGGAGTCGGTATCTCGGTCGCCGTGCCGGGTTCGTTCGACCCGGGCCCCTCGCAGCGGGCGATCGACTGGGTGGGCAAGCTCGACGGGTACGCCCAGTCCGTGGACCAGCGCGTGAAGATGGCCGGCTGGATGGAGACGTTCGCGCAGCGCGGCGGCCAGCTGGTCATCCACGGCGCGGCGGTCTCCGACCTGGACTACTTCTCCCGTACGTACGACCTGGTGCTGGTGTCGGCGGGCAAGGGCGAGCTGGTCTCCATGTTCGGCCGCGACGCCTCCCGTTCGCCGTACAGCGAGCCGCAGCGGGCGTTGGCGGTCTCCTACGTCCACGGTCTGGGCCCGCGTCCCGAGCACCCGGACTACGACGCGGTCCGCTGCAACCTGGTCCCCGGCGTCGGCGAGCTGTTCATCATGCCGACGCTCACCACGTCCGGCCGCGCGGACATCCTCTTCTGGGAGGGCATACCCGGCGGCCCGCTCGACGTCTTCAACGGCGTCAAGGATCCGGCCGAACACCTCTCCCTGACCCTGGAACTCATGGAGCGGTTCACGCCGTGGGAGCACGCGCGGGCCACGAAGGTCGAACTGACCGACGCGCAGGGCACGTTGTCGGGGCGCTACGCGCCCACGGTCCGCAATCCGATCGGCCGCCTGCCCGGCGGCGGCCTGGTCCTCGGCGTCGCCGACGTGGTCGTGGCGAACGACCCGATCACCGGTCAGGGCTCCAACTCGGCCGCCAAGTGCGCCGCCGCGTATCTCGCCTCGATCGTCGAGCAGGGCGACAAGCCCTTCGACGAGGAGTGGATGCAGGCCACGTTCGACCGCTACTGGGAGACCGCGCAGCACGTCACCAAGTGGACGAACGCGATGCTCGGCGTGCCGCCGGAGCATGTCCTCAACCTGATCGGTGCGGCGGGGCAACTGCCGCCGGTCGCTCACCGGTTCGTCAACGGGTTCGACAACCCGGCGGACTTCGAGAACTTCTTCTATGAGCCGGAGAAGACCGAGGCGTACCTGGCCTCGGTGACCGGGGCCTGAGTTCGGCGCTTCGGGTGCGGGTTCACTGTGGCTGGTCGCGCAGTTCCCCGCGCCCCTTACGGGGCGCCTTGCTGGGGGAGCCTCGGCGGTGTGTAGTGCCGCAGGGGCTCCTCGCCGGGATCCGGACGCACCGCACCCAGCAGCGGATTCGCGGCGATCGGAGAGACCTTGATCTTCGTGCCCGGTCTCGGGGCCTGCACCACCATCCCGTCGCCCGCGTACAGGGCGACGTGGGTGGCCTCGGGGAAATAGACCACCAGATCCCCGGGGCGCAGTTCGCTCAGGGGGATTCTCGGGAGCTCGGCCCACTGTTCCTGGCTGGTGCGGGGGACGGGGTGCCCGGCGCGCTGCCAGGCCTGTGAGGTCAGGCCCGAGCAGTCGTACGACTTCGGGCCCTGCGCACCCCAGGCGTACGGCTTCCCGATCTGGCCCACGGCGTACCGGAGGGCTTCCTCGCCCTCCCGGGAGGGCGGCCGCTCGCTGCTCAGGGCGCCGGAGGCCATGAACTTCTTCTGCGCCTCGGCCGCCCCCGACTTCTCGAACCTGTCCAGCTCGGCCAGCTGGTCGACGGTCAGCGAGGCGAGCAGCCGCTCGACGTCGTCGAGCCGCTTTCGTACGTCGTCGCGCTCCTTCTTCTGCTGTTCGGCGAGGGTGAGTTGATCGTCGAGCGCCTTGCGGGCCGCGCGCGCGAGCGCGTCGGTCCTCTTCTCGCCGCCGGCCACCCGCTGCACGGTCTCGGCCCGCTCCAGCGACAGCTGCCCGATCAGATGCCCCTCGTCGAGGGCGTGCTGCGGATCGCGGGCGAGCAGCAGCCGTACGTACGAGGAGATCTCGCCGCTGCTCTGGTACTGCTGCCGGGCGAGCCGCCCCGCGGCGCCACGGCTGTCGTGCAGGGAGAGACGGGCCTTGGCGAGGCCGGTGTCGAGCCGGGTGACCTCGGCGCGCTGCTTCTTCAGCTTCTCCGCGGTCGCGTTGTACTTCTCGGTGGCGCGCTCGGCGTCCCGGTACAGCCGCTGAAGGTCCGTCAGCAGCGAGGCGACGGAGCGCTGTCCGGGCTTACCGACGGCCGCGCCGGCCTCGGGAGCGGGATCCGGGACGGCCACCGCGGGCGACGGCGCGAGCAACGCCCCGGCCGCCACCGCCGCCGTACAGACCAGACGCAGAAGCCTTCCTGACACGTCATCACCTCCGGTGCCGGGGTGGCGGGTCCACCTCGCACCGGCAGGATCGGGCGGCCGCATCCCGAGCGCGCGCCGGCTGACCGCTTCGGCCCAAGAAGGTCACTCGTCGGCGTGGGGCTCCGGCGTGGCGTCACCCTTGCCCTCGGGCTTCGACCAGGGCCAGGCCGGCCCGCGCCCCTGCTTGCCCTCGGGGTCGTACTCGTACTTCCAGCCCTGGTGCAGCCCGAGGCGCTTGCTCCGGCTGGACTGCACACGCCGGTAGACGAGCACGGTCGGCGGACCGCCGTCCGCGTCCGGCACCGGGATCCGGTACGTCTTGGGCGGATGGCCGGTGATCCCGAGCAGGACCGGCAGTACGCGCCCGTCCAGCGGGCCGCCGACAAAGGGAGTGTCTTGGCTCTTCACCGCACCAGTGTCACAAACCCCACGGTCGCAGCCGTCACAGCAGGCGCGCCGCGTCCCCGATCACCGGCAGCACCCGGCGGGCCAGCGCCGCCACGGCCCCGTCCGCCGTCTCCAGCGCGAGCGCGGCCTTCACCACCGCCGCGGCCTGCGGATCCCGCCCCGCGCTCGCCGCGAGGGCCGCCACGAACTGCTCGACGAGCCAGTCCCGCAGCTCGTCCAGCGGCGGTTCCTTGTCCTCGTCGAGCCAGATCAGCGAGGCGGCCTCCACGGCGGTGATCCACATCCGCACCGTCATCCGCAGCCGGGGCCCGGGATCCTCGACCGCCAGATGATCGAGAATGTGCTCGGCGGCGGCCCGCCGTACGCCGTCCACTATGGCGGTGGTCCGGGACGTCTCGATGACACTTCCGCCCTGCAGCAACGCGCTGAACCCGGCGTCGTGCTGATCCACGAACGCGAGATACCGGTCGAGAGCCCGGGACAGCCGCTCGGTGAGCGGTCCCTCCGGGGGCTCCGCGAAGCAGTGCTCCAGCTCCTCGGCCGCGGACCGCAGCGCGGCCTCGTACAGCTGCTGCTTCCCGCCCGGGAAGTACCGGTACACCAGGGGCCGCGACACCCCCGCCGCCTCCGCCACGTCGTCCAGCGACACCTCCTCGGGCACCCGCTGCGCGAAGAGCGACAGCGCCGCCTCCAGCAGCTGACTGCGCCGTTCCTCGACGCTCAGCCGTCGGTACGCGCGGGGAGCAGCCTCGGAGGTCATATCGGCAGCGTAACCGGGTATTCGCCCCCGCCGCCCCGGGCTCCGCCTCTTCGACCCCGGGGTTTGTCCGTCGTCTGCGGGTGGGTGGGGCTGGTGCAAAAGATTGCGCAGTTCCCCGCGCCCCTGAAGGCGCGGGGCTTCGCCCCGCGATCCCCCGCCCGCCCGGGTTCGTTCGTCTGCGGGCCGGTGGGGGCTTGTCGCGCAGTTCCCCGCGCCCCTAAAAGGGGCGCGGGGAACTGCGCAATCTTTTAGCGGGGGTCTGGGGGCGCAGCCCCCAGGAACGGATGGGACGGGTAGGGGCGGCGGGGGCGAAAACCCCTCAGGCCAGCAACCCCGACGACTTCCACAGCCGCCGCCCCGCCCCCCGCAACACCCCGATGTCATCCAGGAAATCCGTCAACCGCTTCGCCCCGGTCTGCATCACATCCCGCCGATGCCCACTCGCCTTCACCTGCGCCATCGCCTCCCGCCGGTCGAGCCCGACATTCGTGTAGACCTCGGGATTGATGAAGGCGACCGAGAAGATCCGCGCGAACTCGCCCGACGTGACCCGGGTGAACTCCTGCGACCACCTCGGCGCCGTCAGCATCTGCCGCCGCAGCTCCTCCCGCGCGTACCGCACATGCCGAGCCTCCTCCACGACATGAATGCGCGTGACCCCCCGTATCAGGGTCTGCACCCGCTCGTCCGGAAACGTCAGCCGCTGCATCCAGTCCAGAACCTCCTCACCGAGCAGCGTCGCCGTGAAGGACCCGGGCGTGGTCGAGATGGTCTTGAAGAGCCGCCCGAGGTTCAGGTGTGCCCGGCTCACCGGGTAGTACGGCGTCCCGCCCCGCGAGATCAGCCGGGCGAACATCTTGGAGTGCCGGCACTCGTCCTCGATCTCGGTCAGCGCGTACCGGACGTGCGCGCTCGTGGCCGGCTTGTCGTAGATGTGCCGCACCAGCAGCTGCATCAGGATGAGCTCGAACCAGATGCCCAGGGACGCGAGCGCGGCGGCCTCGTGCTGCGACAGCGCGATCCGCTGCTCCTCGCTCATGCGCCGCCACATCGGGGTGCCGTACAGCGACACCAGCTCCGGCGGCCAGAACCACTTGCCCTCCTCGAAGGGCGCGTCCCAGTCCAGCTCCTTGTCCGGATCGAAGGAGTGCTTGGCGGAAGAGTCGAGCAGCCGTTCGGCCACCTGCTCACGGTCCTTGAGCAGACCGAGTGCGTCGCGGAGACCTTCGAGTCCGTCTTCCGTCACCGTCGTCATGACTGTTCCCACCTCGTCGTACGGGATCTGCAAGGGTTACCGGCGGTCACGTCTTATGAGACTGCTTGTCAGCAAGACCGTCAATCCCTTGCGCGCGACTTGTTGACGACGCGTCTACCCCGTGTGAGCCTGCGATGTATGCCGACGCATGAGCTGTACGCCAAGGACTCGGGAGACCCCCTCTGGCAAGTACCGGCCTCCGGGGCGGCGCGCTTCAGCTGGGAGTACGACGACGGTCGTGACCGGCTGCTCGCCCTGTACCAGAAGGGCAAGGACAAGCAGTGGGACGGCCAGAAGCGGATCGACTGGGACCTGGAAGTGGACCCGTACGATCCGCTCGGCACCCCCGACGAGGCGATGACCCTCTACGGGACCCGGCACTGGGCGAAGATGACCGACCGGGACAAGGGCGAACTGCGCAAGCACTACGCGTCCTGGCAGTTCAGCCAGTTCCTGCACGGCGAACAAGGGGCCATGGTCTGCGCGGCCCGCATCGTCGAATCGGTCCCCGACCTTGATGCCAAGTTCTACTCGGCCACCCAGACCATGGACGAGGCCCGCCACGCCGAGGTCTACTCCCGCTTCCTGCACGAGAAGATCGGAATGCTCTACCCGATCAACGACAACCTGCAGTCCCTCCTCGGCGACACCCTCCGCGACTCCCGCTGGGACATGCCGTACCTGGGCATGCAGGTCCTGATCGAGGGCCTGGCCCTGGCGGCCTTCGGCATGATCAGGGACACCACCGACAAGCCGCTCCCGAAACAGATCCTGGCGTACGTGATGCAGGACGAGGCGAGGCATGTCGCCTTCGGCCGCATGGCCCTGCGCGACTACTACCGGCAACTCTCCGACACCGAACTGCGCGAACGCGAGGAATTCGTCATCGAGGGCTGCTACTTGATGCGGGACCGGCTCCGCGGGATCGAAGTCCTGGAGAACTTCGGCATCCCGAAGGCCGAGGCCGAGGAGTACAGCGAACAGTCCGAATTCCTGCACCTCTTCCGTCAGTTGCTCTTCAGTCGCATCGTCCCCTGCGTCAAGGACATCGGCCTCTGGGGCAAGCGCCTCCAGCAGGCCTACGTCGACATGGGTGTCTTCGACATGGGCAACTCCAACCTCGACCTGTTGATGGCGCAGGACGAGGAGATCGCGGAGCGGTTGGACGCGGAGCGCTTTGCGGTGGAGGAGGAGGAACGGGTGGCGGAGGTGAACGAAATGATCGACGGGGGTGCGGAGGCCTAGGGTTTTCGCCCCCGCCGCCCCTACCCGTCCCATCCCGTTCCTGGGGCTCCGCCCCAGACCCCCCTCAACCCTGGAGAGAGTCGTCTGCGGGACGGTGGGGGCTGGTCGCGCAGTTCCCCGCGCCCCTAAAAGCTCCCGGGGCGGGCCGGGGGCGAAGGGGCGCAGCCCCGAGCCGTCAGGGGCGCGGGGAACTGCGCGACCAGCCCCCACCCACCCGCAGCCAAAACACAACTGAACGGGGTCTGGGGCGGAGCCCCAGGAACGGGATGGGACGGGTAGGGGCGGCGGGGGCGAAGAATCCCCTACGCCCCCGCCGGGAACGACGTCCGCAAGGTGAACGCGTGCTCCGTAGGCCCGTGTTCGCGCAAATGCAGAAGGCGGGACTCGGCCTCCGCCACCGTGGGGCGGTGGCCGGACGGGACCCACCACAGCACGGTCATCGCCTCCTCCAGGCGTTCGAACCACTCGCGCCGCCGGGCCAGCAGTTCGCGGTGCTGTCCCTGGTACATGAACGCCGTCAGCGCGTTCGTGTCCCGCCAGGTGGACATGTTGATGATCAGCCAGTCGTCGCCGAGGACGGGCACGTCCGTCGCGTTGCCGGAGTCGCTCTGGAGGCGCCAGACGAATCCCTCGGCGGCGTCCGCGACGGCGTTCACGGGGTCGAGGGCCTCGACGAAGTCCTTCAACTGCGGTGAGTCCAGGGGGGCTTTGAGGCGGCCGATGTTGGCTTGGGCGAGCTCGTACGCGGTGGGAGGCGTCATGGACCGAACGATAGGTCGGGACCGTGTGCCGACCCCAGCCCCGTCTCACCACGTGAGCATTGTCCGACTCTCACAGCACACCAGCCGCCCGGGTGAGTACCTGTGAACCGTTGTCTTACGGAGGGGAAACCGCTCCCTGACCGACCCGCCCGTAGCGTCACGGAGCATGACGGGGAACGTAAAGACCACCCTTCGGCTTCCCACCCTTCGCCTTCCGGCCCTTCCCGGCTGGCACTCCATCCGCGGACGTATGGCCATCGTGCTGGCCGTCCCGACCTGCCTGCTTCTCGCCCTGACGGGACTCGGCGTCGCCGACCGCGCCGCCGACTGGTCCGCCGCGCGCGCGACCGAGGCGCACGTGGGCGTCCTGCTGCGGGTGCAGGATCTCGTACGTGAGCTCCAGCGCGAACGCGGCCTGACCAATGGGTTATTGGGCGGGGCCGAGGGCTACCGGGACGATGTGCGGCGGCAGCGGGGACGTACCGACGACGCCCGCTCCGCACTGCGAGCGGCGCTCTCCGAGGAGAGCGGTGATCTGCCGGGAGCCTCCGCCTCCGCCCTCCGCGACGCCCAGCTGCCGCTCGCGGACCTTGCCACCCTCCGTGCCGACGTCGACTCCGGCGCCGCCGACCGCACCGCCACCCTGACCTCCTACACCAAGGCCGTCACCGCTCTCATCGACGCCGAGTCCGCCGGGGCGCCGCAGGGAGACCGCCGTATCGGCGACGGCGTCCAGGCCTTGCAGGCCCTGGCCCGCGCCACCGAGGCCGTCGCCCTCGAACGCGGCTCCCTCAACGGCGTGTTCGCGGCCAAGCGGTTCCGTTCCGGCGAGTACCTCGACTTCACCGAGATCCGCGCCACCCGGGTCGCCGGGCTCGGCCAGTTCCGCCAACTCGCCACGCACACCCAGGAGTCCGCCCTCGACACCGCCTTCAAGTCGACCGCGGCACGTCGTGTCACCTCCTACGAACGGCAGGCCGAGGGCGGTGCCGACGGCTCGGCCCTCGTCGTCCCGCCGTCCCGCTGGTGGGCCGACATGACGACCCTCGTCGACGATCTGCACGGCGTGCAGAAGCGGGTCGGTGCCGATGTGCGCGCCCGTGCCGCCGAGACCGGTGACGCGGCCACCCGGCAGCTCGTCGGCTTCCTCGGGCTCGGTGCGCTGATCGTCGCCGTGGCCGCGGCGCTCGCGGTCATCTCCGCCCGCTCCATCACCCGCCCCCTGGGCGCCCTCGCCGACGAGGCGGACGCCGTCGCGGGAACCAGGCTGCCCGTCGCGGTCAAACGCATCCAGGAGAACGGCCCGGCCACCCTGGACGCCTCGGACATCCCGAACATCCCGATCGCCACCGGACCGGCCGGACCGGCGAGACCCCGGGCGGCGGACCACGGCGCGCGGGAGATCACCCGGCTCGCCGCCGCCCTGCGCAACGTCGAGCGCACCGCCGTAGGCCTCGCCGCCGAACAGGCCGTCCTGCGCCGCAACAGCACCGAGTCCCTGGCCGGCCTGGGCCGCCGCAACCAGGCGCTCCTCCGCCGCCAGCTCGGCCTGATCACCACCCTGGAGAGCCAGGAACTCGACCCGGACGCCCTCGCCGAACTCTTCGAGCTCGACCATCTGGCCACCCGGATGCGCCGTAACGCCGAGTCCCTCCTGGTCCTCGCCGGTGAGGAGTCACCCGCCCGCTCCTGGCCCGGCACGGTCGCCGTCGCCGATGTGGTGCGGTCGGCGGTCTCGGAGGTCGAGCAGTACCGGCGGGTGGCCGCCGTGGACATCGAACAGTGCGGCATCCGCGGCCACGCCGTCGCCGAACTCTCCCATATGCTCGCCGAGTTGGTGGAGAACGCACTGATGTTCAGCCCGCCCGGTCAGCCCGTCCAGATCTACGGCTGGCGGGACGGCGCCGAGTACTGTCTCGCGGTCGTCGACCAGGGGATCGGGATGACCGAGGAACGGATGACGCAGGTCAACGCCCTGCTGTCCGGCAACGGCGGCTCCTTCCTCGCCGCCCCCACTCTCCGCCGGGTTCCCGGCTCCGCGCGGACACAGGGGATGCCCACTCTCGGCCACCACGTCGTGGGCGCGCTCGCCGCCCGCCTCGGCGCCCAGGTCGAGCTGCGCCCCACCCGGGGTGCGGGCGTCACCGCGTACATCGCCCTGCCGGCCGCGCTCGTCGAGCAGTCGTCAACCGCCACTGTTGTAGGAGGTGTCGGATGACGCGTTCAGCACCACCTCCATCACCGCCTTCGCGATCGGTGCCGCGTCCCCGCCCCCGCTGATGTCCCCGCGGCGCGCCGCCGCGTCCTCGACGACGACGGCGACCGCGACCGCGGGCTCCATCGCGTCGTCGGCCTGGGCCCAGGAGATGAACCAGGCGTACGGCATACCGGAGTTGTCGACACCGTGCTGGGCGGTGCCGGTCTTGCCGCCGACGGTGGCGCCCGGGATGGCGGCGATGCTGCCGGTGCCCTCCGTTACGACGTCGGTCATCAGCTCACGCATGCGCAGCGCCGTCGACGGGTTCATCGCCTGGTGGAGCGTGCTCGGACCGTGCGAGGCCACGGTGCTGTCGCCTCTCGTGGTCGTCCGCTCCACCAGGTACGGCGACTTCACCGAACCGCCGCCCGCCACGGCCGCCGAGATCATCGCCATCTGCAAGGGCGTGGCCCGGGTGTTGAACTGCCCGATGGAGGAGAGCGCCAGCTGCGCCCTGTCGAGCCGGGTGTCGAAGTTGCTGGGCGCGACCGCGAACGGAATCCTCAGCTTCCGGTCGTTGAAGCCGAAGTTCGCCGCCGTGTTCGTCATGTTGCCGAGGCCCACGTCCACGCCGAGCTTCGCGAAGACCGTGTTGCAGGACCACTCGAAGGCGTACCGCAGCGAGGCGTCCTCGCAGCCCTCGACCTCGTTCGTCAGCCGTGTGGTGGTGCCGGGCAGCCGGTACGGGTTCGGGGACCTGGTCGGCTCGTCGACATCCGTCACCACCCCCGCCTCCAGCGCCGCCGCGGCCGTCACCACCTTGAACGTCGACCCCGGCGGATACGTCTGCCGGATCGCCCGGTTGAGCATCGGCTTGTCGGCCTCCCCGTTCAGCCGCGCCCATGCCCGCGTCACCGCCGAACCCGTCCCGGACAGCTCCGCGGGGTCGTACGACGGTGTCGAGACCAGGGCGAGGATCTTGCCCGTGGCCGGCTGAATCGCGGCGACCGCGCCCCGGCGCGAGCCGAGTCCCTCGAACGCCGCCTCCTGCGCGTCCGGGTCGATCGTGGTGACGACCTTGCCGCCGGGGTTCTCGGCGTGCGTGATGTCGTTCCACAGGGGGAGCGGGGCGAGCATCGGGTCGGCGCCGGAGAGGATGTCGTCCTCGGCGTTCTCCAGGAACGTCGTGCCGTACAGCTGCGAGGCGAAGCCCGTGACGGGCGCGTACAACGGGCCGTCCTTGTACGTCCGTTCGAAACGGAGCTGCTCGCCCGTGTCCTCGGAGCCGGTGACCGTCTCGCCGCCGACGACGATGTCGCCGCGCGGCTGGCCGTAACGGGCGATCGTCTGACGGCGGTTGGCGGGATTGTCGTCGTACGACGGGGCCTGGAAGACCTGGACGCGGGTGGCGTTGACCAGGAGGGCCACCAGCAGCACGGCACACAGGCCGGCGGCCCGGCGGATGTACTTGGTCATGGCGAGACCTCCCGGTCACTCACGGCGCCGCCGTCCCGTCGTACTGACTGCGCGCCGAGTCGCTGATCCGGATCAGCAGCGCGACGATGATCCAGTTGGTGACGACCGAGGAGCCGCCCTGTGCGAGGAACGGCATCGCCATGCCGGTCAGCGGGATGAGGCCGGTCACCCCGCCCGCGATGACGAAGACCTGGAGCGCCACGATCGACGCGAGGCCGATCGCGAGGAGCCGCCCGAAGGGGTCGCGCAGGGCGAGGCCCGCCCGGTAGCCGCGCTCCACGAGAAGGGCGTAGAGCAGGAAGATCGCCGACAGGCCGGCCAGGCCGAGCTCCTCGCCCGCGGTCGCCAGGATGAAGTCCGACTTGGCGGCGAAGCCGATGAGGGTCGAGTGGCCGAGCCCGAGGCCGGTGCCGAGCATCCCGCCCGCGGCGAACGCGAAGAGGGACTGGGCGATCTGGTTGGGTCCCTGGCCCGCGTCGATCGACGCGAAGGGGTGCAGCCAGTCCTGCACCCGGCTGTGGACGTGCGGTTCGAGCCGGCCGACGGCCATCGCGCCCACACAGGCCAGCAGCAGCCCGACCGCGATCCAGCCGGTGCGGCCCGTGGCGACGTACAGCAGAATCACGAACAGGCCGAAGAACAGCAGCGATGTCCCCAGGTCCCGCTCCAGTACCAGCACCAGCACGCTCAGCAGCCAGATCGCGACGATCGGCCCGAGCACGCGACCGGTGGGCAGCTGGAGCCGGGTGAACCTCCAGATGTGCCGGCCCGTGTACGCGAGCGCGTTGCGGTTGGCGGCCAGATATCCGGCGAAGAAGACGGCGAGGAGCACCTTCGCGAACTCGCCGGGCTGGATGGAGAATCCGGCGATCCGGATCCAGATGCGGGCGCCGTTCACCGCCGGGAAGAGGATCGGCAGGATCAGCAGCGCCAGGGCGGTGACGACGGAGACGTAGGTGTAGCGCTGCAGGACGCGGTGGTCGCGCAAGAAGAGAACGGCCGCGATGAACAGGGCGACCCCGAGCGTCGACCAGATGAGCTGGATGGGGGCCGCCTCGTCGCCCGGGGTCTCCAGGTCGAGCCGGTAGATCAGCACCAGGCCGAGGCCGTTGAGGAGTACGGCGATGGGGAGCAGCAGTGGATCGGCGTACGGCGCCCGCAGCCGTACCGCGAGGTGCGCGAGGAGCGCGAGCACGCCGAGCCCGGCGCCGTAACCGGCGGCGCCGGGCGGGACGGTGCCGTTCTTCGCGAACCCGACAGCGCAGTAGCCGCACACGCAGAGCAGGACGGCGAGGACGATGAGGGTGAACTCGATGCCACGGCGCCTGGGCAGGCGTACAGCGGGTGTGGACGGGTCCGCTGCCACGGTCGTTCCGGGCATTCCGGGCTGACTCATGTGCGGAACGTAGCAAGCGAGGGACCTGATGTCCCGTTATGTGATGACAAACGGGCTGATCCGGTGTATCTGCCGGGGAAGTCGGCGCCGTCGGTTCAGCACCAGCGGGGAGAGCCGAAGGCCTCGATGAAGCGCGCGGGGCTCCAGGCCCAGGTGCCGTCCGAGAGCAGGTACCAGAGGGAGTCGCCGCCCACCGACTCGCCCCAGGCCTTGCAGTAGATGTGGACGATCTCGCCGTTCCTCGCGACCCGGATCAGCCGGCTGCCGCGATGCGGGGCGTTGCGCAGGGCCAGCCCGCCGTTCACGTCGACCCGGCCTCTGACCGTGCCGTCGTTGTCGAGGCCGTCGCCGCGTTCGTCGTCGAACCCGTTGTCGTTGTCGCGGCCGTCACCGCGTTCGTCACCGAATCCCTTGTCCGAGCCGCGGCTGTCGCCGGTTCCGGGGCCCGATTCGTCGTCGGCGAGGGCGGGGGTGGCGCCGGCGAGTGCGACGAGGCTGCCGGCGGCGAGGGCTATACCGAGACGGGTGTACGTGGACCGCAGGGACATGGGGGCTCCTCTGGGAAGGGGGCGGAACCTGACTAATCGCCACATTAGGAGCGAGCCCGGGTGAGCGCAGGTCGCACTGAGCCATCGGGGACGCGAAGGCGCCCAGGGTCCTTCGGACGGTGGTTCAGAGCGCTCCGGACGGTCCTTCGGGGAGACCGGACTGAGGGAGCGTCAGGGTCGCCAGCGCGCCGCCCCCGGCAGCATCGCCGAACGTCAGCCGCGCGCCGAGTACCTCCGACTGGCCGAGCGCGATCGTCAGTCCGAGTCCGTGCCCCTTCGAACCGCCCTCCGTACGGAAGCGCTGCGGCCCGTGCTTCAGGAGGTACTCCGGATAGCCGGCGCCGTGGTCCCGCACGGTGACGACCGGGCCGTCGACCGTCAGTACCACCGGTCCCTCGCCGTGCTTGTGCGCGTTCGCCACCAGATTCCCGAGCACCCGCTCCAGCCGGCGCCGGTCGGTCTCGACCCGCGCGTCCCGTACGACCCGGACCTCGGTGTCGGTCCCCGATGCCCGCACCACCCGCTCGGCCAGCGGAGCGAGCTGCTCCGAGTCCAGTTCGAGGCGTTCGCTCCGGGCGTCCAGACGGGAGATCTCCAGCAGGTCCTCGGTCAGCGTGCGCAGCGCGGCCACCCGGTCGCGCACCAACTCGGTCGGGCGCCCCGGCGGCAGCAGCTCGGCCGCCGCGTGCAGCCCGGTCAGCGGGGTGCGCAGCTCGTGCGCCACGTCCGCGGTGAACCGCTGCTCGCTCAGCAGCTTGCTCTGCAACGAGGACGCCATGGTGTCGAGGGCACCGGCGACCGCGGCCACCTCGTCCTGCGGGCGCGTCGGATCCTGCGCGCGGGGGTCGTTGACGCGCGCGTCCAGGTCGCCCGCACTGATCCGCCGCGCCACCTGCGCCGTCCCGTGCAGCCGCCGCGTCACCCGGGTCACCGCGAACGAGCCCACCAGCAGCGTCGCGCCGATCGCCAGCGCCGACGACCACACGATCGCCCGGTCCAGGGTGTCGATGGTGTGGGCGCCCTGCGCGTAGTCGTACTGCACGGCCAGCGCGCGTCCGCCGCCCGCGGGCCCGGCTGCCCACATCGTGGGGTGCTCGTGCTGGTCGCCGACCATGGTGCCGCGCTTCCCGGCCGCGGCCAGCGCGCGCAGCGGGGCCGGCAGCCCGGGCAGATCGACGCCCGCGTCCGGCGGCAGCCGGTCGCCCGCCTCGTACCTCGCCGTCACGTCCGTGAGCCGGTCGAGCGCCCGGCCGCGGGCCTCGCCGACGGTCTGATCGGTCACCGAGACATGGACGAGGACACCGAGGAGCGCGGCGAGGCCGCAGCACATCACCGTGATGAAGGCGGCCGCCTTCCAGGTGAGGGTGGCGGTCCAGTGCGGGAGACGCCGGAGGGTCTCTCTCATGAGGCGCTCGCCGGGGGCGAGAGCGTGGGTACGGCCGATGGCGCCGGCGTGGGGGAGACCGACGGGGTGGGCGTCACGGAGCCGACGCGGATGATCTCGTCGCGTGTCGCCAGCATCGCGTTCTGGAGCCGGTCCCACGTCCAGACCGTACGGAACTCGTATCCCGGCAGCGTCGAGGGCGAGCGGATGATCACGTCACGGCCCGCCAGCTCCACGCTGACCACGCTGTCCGAGGTGCCCATGACCTGCACCAGTTTGTGATGCGTGAAGGTGTACACACGGACCGCCAACTGCTCGTCGGGAAAGCGGATGCCGAGCACCAGGTCGTCCTTCCCGTCGCCGGTGAGATCGCGGTAGTACGCCTGGAGGATCGGGCACTTCTTGCCGAGCGCGCCCTTCTTGCCGCAGTCCTTGAGCTGCTGGACCGTTTCCGCGTACATGGCGTGCGGGCCGCTGTACTCGTCCGGGTGCGCGGCCACCTCGGCGCGTACGACGGAGACCGGGTTCACCTTGTGGATGTCGTCGCCCGGGGCGGTGATGCCCTTGACGGTCTCGGTGTCCGCCTCGCCGTAGTCGAGGGCCGGCGTCGAGGCGGGCGACAGCTGGGGCCACAGCTTGGTCGGGCCGACGGCGGTGGGCGTTGCACCCGCGCCCCGCAGGTCGCCGGAGTCGCCGCAGCCCGCCAGGACCGCCACCAGCACGGCGGTGACGGCGGCGCCGAGGGGCACGCGCGCGAGGCGGCTGGGGGTCACGGCACTCCTGCGTCCGGGCCGCCCCGCCCCGCAGGGGCTACCGCTGCTGCGCGAGGTCGGCGTAAAGAATGATGGGGTCAGTGGTGATGTCGTCGGCGCGGTGAACCGTCCACGAGGGGCCGGCCCGCCACAGGTGATCAGGCGCAGCTCCGGATGACCGGTCGCTCCGTACACCTTATTGGCGTGAAAGTCCTTCTTATCCACCTATTGGATCTCGTGCGAGCGGGTGACGCGGTGACGTCAGGGCTCCGCGAGTTCCTCCAGGAGGCGGGCCGTGGCGAGCCCGGCCCTCAGATACTCCACGAACAGCTCGTTGTGCAGCGCCCACGGGGAGCGCCGGGTCCGGATCAGCCGTATCGCGTCCTCGGTGGTGTGCCCCGCGAGGACGAGCGCGTGTGCGACGACCAGTCCCGAACGGTTGTACCCATGATGGCAGCGGACGAGAACCCGGCGCCCGTCCTCCAGGGCATCGTCGGCGGCCCGTGCGAGACGGATGACACCCGCGAGCTGCGTACCGTCGAGGGGCCCGTCCGGGATGGGCCACACATGGTGCTCGACGCCCGGGTCCGGTCCGTGCCCCGGCAGCCGCAACAGCGTCAGGACCAGGTCGAACTCATCCCGCACGACGGCGAGCTCCGGCTCGCCGGGGCGTCCCGCGAACACGTGCCCGCCCATCCACAGACCGGGCACGATCTCGCTCCACGGGCTGTCCGGAGCCGGAACATCGGGTTGCTTCCTGCGGGTCCGCAACGGCGCCTCCCAGCCGACTCCCCCAACTCCTCCCAAAGGTAACCGGGTTCTTGCCCCTGGAGCACCCCGCCTGTTCCCATGGTCATGGGGTGATGGTGCATGAACGGACTGCGCGTCATACCGACCTGGCGCCACGGGCAGGAGCGTCTGTACGTGTGCCTGACCGACGGGAGGAACGTCGCCTGGTACGACCGTGAGACGGCCCGGGTCAATCTACTCAGCGAGGACCGGCGCGAGGACGTACTCGACGCGCTCGGCCCCTTCCTCACAGGCCCGGTGACGGTGGGACCGCCCCCCGTCCCGACCCCGGCGGAACTGGCCCGCCTGACCCTCCACCCGGACGACGACCTCGCGCCGAACCGCCCGGGCGAGGCGCTGGTCATCGACCTCGACCGCGATCCCGGCCCGGCGCACCGGCTGCGTCCCGACCCGCGCCGCCGCGCACTCGCCGCCGAACAGGCGGTCGGCGAAGCCCTCGACCAACTGGAGGGCGCGGGCTGGCACACCCTCCACTCCCTCCCGCTCCCCGGCGGCGACCGCATCCACCACCTGCTCATCGGCCCCGGCGGCCTCTTCTCCCTCCGCGCCCTCCACGCCCGCAAGCAGCGTGTCCTCGTGGCCGACCCGATGGTCACGGTCGGCCGCCATGAGCCGAGCCCGCTGCTCCGCCACGTCCGCACCGACGCCGACCGCGCCTCCTACGCCCTCACCGCCGAGGTCCATCCCGTCCTCGCCGTGGCCGGCCCCGCCAACCTCGACGTCCTCGCACCCCCACGCGAGGTCCGCATCCTCCAGGACACCGACCTCGCGTCCCTGGCCCGCCTCGGGGGCGTCCTGAAACCGGCGGACGTGGAGGCGCTGCACGCGATGGCCCGGGACCGGCATACGTGGCTACGGGTCTGAGGGCGCCGAGCGGTTTTCGCCCCCGCCGCCCCTACCCGTCCCATCCCGTTCCTGGGGCTCCGCCCCAGACCCCGGGGTGGGTTCTTCGGCTGCGGGTGGGTGGGGGCTGGTCGCGCAGTTCCCCGCGCCCCTAACGGCTCGGGGCTGCGCCCCATCGCCCCCGGCCCGCTCCCGACCCGCTCCCTGCCCGCCTCCGGCCCGCCTCCGGTCTTTTGTCTTTTAGGGGCGCGGGGAACTGCGCGCCCAGCCCCCACCCACCCGCACCCGACTCTCTTCAGGGGCGCGGGGAACGGCGCAATCTTTAGGGGGGTCTGGGGGCGCAGCCCCCAGGAACGGGATGGGACGGGTAGGGGCGGCGGGGGCGAAAAAAACGAGCCCCGCTCACGGCAACGGACCCGCGCGCCCGGGATCGAACAGGGGTGCCAGCAGATCCCCGTAGCGCTGGAGGCGGGGCGCGATGTCCGGGGCGAGGAATCGGAATTGGTCCGGACGGGCGCAGGAGCCGACCTCGTCCCAGGTGACCGGCGTGGAGACGCCGGGCTCGGGCCGAGCCCGGAGGGTGTACGGCGTCGCCGTGGTCTTGCGCGCGGCGTTCTGGCTGAAGTCGACGAAGACCTTCCCGGCCCGCAGGTCTTTGGTCATGCGATGCGTGACCCGCCCGGGCAACACCCGCTCGGCCTCGACGGCGAGCTCCTTCGCATACGCACTGACCTCGCCCGACGGAGTCGGCTCCAGCGCGGCCAGCAGATGCAGCCCCTTCGCCCCGGACGTCTTCGCGTACGCCTCGATCCCGTCCCGCCCCAACCGCTCCCGCAGCCACAACGCCACCTCACAGCACTCGACCACCGTCGCCGGCGCCCCGGGATCGAGGTCGAACACCACCCGGTCCGCGACACCGGGCGTGTCGATCGTCCACTGAGGCGTGTGGAACTCCGTCACGAGGTTCGCCGCCCACATCAGCGAGGCCAGATCCTGGACCAGGACCATGCGCGCCGGCCCCTCCGAGCGGGGGACCTCGGCGGTCCTGACCCAGTTGGGCGTACCGGGCGGCACGTTCTTGGTGAAGAAGACCTGCCCGTCGGGCCCGTCCGGGTAGCGGAGGAAGGAGACGGGCCGGTCGCGGAGGTGCGGGAGCAGCGCGTCCGCCACCGTGGCGTAGTAGTGCAGCACCTCGCCCTTGGTGAAGCCGGTGGCCGGATAGAGAACCTTCTCCAGATTGCTGAGCGCGAGCCTTCGCCCCTCCACCTCCGTGATCGGCGTCATAGGATGAGAATCCCATGAAAACGTGTGATATCGGATATCGATGATCGACGCGGTGACCGATGCGGTGACCGCTGCGATGACCGATTCGATGAACGACGCGGTGATCGACTCGAAAGGGTGCTGCACGTGCGATCCATATGGAACGGCGCCATCTCGTTCGGCCTGGTCAGCATCCCCATCAAGCTGGTGAACGCCACGGAGAGCCACTCGATCTCCTTCCGCCAGATCCATCTCGACGACGGCGGCCGCGTGCGCTACCGCAAGGTCTGCGAACTGGAGGACCGCGAGGTCTCGGCCCCGGAGATCGGCAAGGCGTACGAGGACGCGGACGGCACGCTGATCCCGATCACGGACGAGGACCTGTCCTCGCTGCCGATCCCGACGGCCAGGACCATCGAGATCGTGGCCTTCGTGCCGGCCGACCGGATCGACCCGCTCCTGATGGACACGGCGTACTACCTCTCCGCGAACGGCGTCCCCGCCGCCAAGCCGTACGTCCTGCTGCGCGAGGCCCTGAAGCGCAGCCAGAAGGTCGCCGTCGCGAAGTTCGCGCTGCGCGGGCGGGAACGGCTCGGCATGCTGCGCGTGGTCGACGACGTCATCGCCATGCACGGGCTGCTCTGGCCGGACGAGATCCGCGCCACCGACGAGGTCGCCCCGGACACGAGCGTCACCGTCCGCGAGAAGGAACTGGACCTGGCGGACGCCCTGATGGACACCCTCGGCGAGGTCGACCTCGCCGACCTGCACGACGACTACCGCGAGGCCGTCGAGGAACTCATCGCCGCCAAGGCCTCCGGCGTCGAGGCGCCCGCCGCCCCGGCGGGGGAGCGGACCGGTGGCAAGGTGCTCGACCTGATGGCTGCCCTGGAGAAGAGCGTGCGCGCCGCGAAGGAGTCGCGCGGCGAGGAAACGGGCGAGGAATCCGCGGAGGTCACTCCCCTCCCGGCCCGCAAGTCCGCGCGTACGGCCCCCAAGGAGGTCGCCGGCAAGAAGTCGACGTCGACGGCGAAGAAAACAACGGCGAAGAAGACCACGACCAAGACCACGACGAAGCAGTCGACCACCAAGAAGACCGCCGCCAAAAAGACCACGACAAAGAAGGCCACCCCACGAAAGCGCGCGTCCGCCTGAGGGCGGTTGCGCGCCCCTAAAAGCAAGAACCAGGGGCGGTCCGGGGGATTGCGGGGCGAAGCCCCGCGCCTTTGCTTTTGCTTTTAGGGGCGCGGGGAACTGCGCGACAAGCCCCCACTCACCCGCACCCGACCCACAACCCCCGGGGTCGAAGGGGCGGAGCCCCTGGAGGATGGGACGGGTAGGGGCGGCGGGGGCGAAAACCCCGTAGGCCCCCCGAAGTCACCCGGTCCGTCGAAGCGCCAGCACCGCGTTGTGCCCCCCGAACCCGAAGGAGTTACTGAGGGCGAGATCCCCCAGCGCAGGCAGCGCCCGAGGACTCTTGGTCACCACGTCGAGCTCGATGGCATCGTCCTGGTCCTCGCAGCCAATGGTCGGCGGTATGAGCCCATGGTGAAGCGTGAGCACCGTGGCGACAGCCTCCACACCACCCGCCGCACCCTGCAGATGGCCGAGATGACCCTTGAGCGCGGTCACCGGCACGCCCCCGCCGAGCACCGCCCGCAGGGCACCCGCCTCGGCGAGATCGCCGTCGGTCGTGGCGGTGGCATGGGCGTTGACGTGCACGACGTCCACCACGTGGCCGCCCGCGTCCCGTACGGCCCGCCGCAGCGCGAGCGCGACACCCCTGCCGGAGGGGTCGGGCGCGGCCATGTGGTGGGCGTCGGCGGACAGCCCCCAGCCGGCGGCCTCGCAGTAGACGCGTGCGCCGCGGGCCCGCGCGTGCTCCTCGGACTCAAGGAGCAGGAAGCCCGCCCCCTCCCCGTTCACGAAGCCGTCGCGGTCCTTGGCGAAGGGCCGGGACGGGCTGGTGGACCCCAGTTCGTGGGTGGACAGCGCGCGCATCGCGGCGAACGAGGCCATGATCGCCGGGGTGACCACGGCTTCGGCGCCACCGGCGAGGGCCACGTCGACATGCCCGTACCGGATGCGGTCGATGGCCTGTCCGATGGCCTCGGTGCCGGAGGCGCAGGCGCTGGTCACGGTGCGGGCCTCGCCGGTGATCCGCAGCGCGAGCGACACCTGGGAGGCGGCCTGCGAGGGCACGGTCATCGGCGTGGTCAGGGGCGACACGGCACGCGGCCCCTTGTCCTGCAGCTTCCGGTCGCCGCCGACGAGCACGGAGGCGTCGCCGAGGATGGCGCCGACGCTGACGCCGACCCGCTCGGGGTCGAGCCCGCTCTCGACGGTTCCGGCCACGTCGAACCCGCCGTCCTGCCAGGCCTCGCGCGCGGCGAGCACCGCGAACTGCGCGGCCCGGTTCATCCGCCGCGCCTGCTGCCTCGGCAGCAGCCCGGCGGGATCCACGGGAACGCTCCCCGCGACGCGTACGGGCAGCTCGGCGAACTCCTCGCCGTCCAGCTCCCGTATCCCGCAGCGGCCCTCCATCAGCCCCTGCCAGAGTTCGTCCACTCCCATCCCGAGCGGGGTGACGGCCCCGAGCCCGGTGACGACGACCCGTCGGGGCGCGGCCCCGCCGGTGACCGAACGCCGCGGCCGCGCGAGATGCCGTACGACATGTCCCTGCTCCACCGCGTGCGCGACGCGCTCGCGCAGTCCGGCGTCCGAGACGGGCTCCTCGGCCCGGCTCTCCAGGTCCCGGTGCCAGTGGCCCCACCTGCGGGTGTACGACTCCTCGACGGCCCCGGGGTCGACGGCGCGCAGCGAGGTGACGCGGTCGCCGTCCCGGAATTCCACCGCCGTGAGATCGGCCGGGGCGATCTCGGGAATTCCGGCGACATCCATCCGCCGGCAGCCCACGGTCACCCGGTGGCCGCGCTCGAATACCTCGTCGTGATCAATTCCACCGAGCGGCGGTCGCAAGGTTATTCGAATGGTGTGCGGGGTCTCGGGGAGGGTGTGCATCACCACATGCCATTTGTCTTCCGCCGCATCCTGTTCCGAGAGGGCGAGGAGATCACCGGGAATCACTTCGGCGACGGTGACGGCGTGGGGCTGTACGGGGACGTCGGACGAATTGCGCATGGGGCGAGAGCCTTCGGTGCATGGGGGGTGGGGGGAATGCCAGGCTCAACTGTCGACGACAAATCGCCAGTTGCCTAGGTGTCCCCACCACTGATGTGCGCAACGTCACGGAAGGCGTAGCCTCAATTCCCGCTCCGGAAAAGGGAGTCCGGCCGGTGTGATGTCCTTACGGAAATTGATCAATTCGAGTTGCCGGGCCTGGGCTTTTCTTTCCTTGCCAGAACCCGTGCCTCAGTACCGCGGCCGGTGTCAGCGGCGCGGCCAGGGGCGCCCGTCCAGGCGCTCGATGTCGCGGTTCAGGCGGCCGAGATACGCGGCGAACTCGGCCACCTCCTCCGGCGCCCAGTTCTCCATCACCTTCTCCAGGCCGTCCAGGTTCTCGGTGCGGTCGGAGGCCAGCCGGCGCTGGCCCTCGGCGGTGATGGCGAACTTGCGGGCGATGCCGCCCTCGGGGTCCGGGATGCGCTCGACGATCCCGGATCGCAGCATGGCGGCGGTCTGCCGGTTGAGCGTGGAGGTGTCCAGACCGAAGGCGTCGCTGAGCTGACCGATGGACATCGGGCCGTCCACCTGGATGCGGCTGAGCAGCAGGTAGGCGCTGCGGTCGAGCCGCCGGTCGCCCTCCCGCATGCGCGGTGTCAGCAGGTGCATGTACCGCCCGAGCAGCATGGTCTCGAACTCGATCAGATCAAGGGGCTTGTCCACGCGACGTTCCTTCGGCTCCTGGTCGGCCACCCCCTTCCCTCATGGGGAGACCGCCTATCTGTCAGGTATACCACGCGTGTGTATGATGCAATTGGCGTGCATGATGCACATCAATTGCATGATGCACATGACTCTGACCGCCCTGAGGGAGTACCCGTGGACAGTTCCAAGCCCGAGACCGGCTCCGGCCGGGTCGTAGGCATCCTCGCCTTCGCGGGCATCGTGGCCGCGATCACGCAGACCCTGGTGGTGCCGCTGATCGGGGAACTGCCGACCCTGCTCGACACCAGCGCCTCGAACGCCTCATGGGTGATCACCGCCACGCTGCTGGCGGCCGCCGTGATGACGCCCGTCGCCGGTCGCCTCGGTGACATGTACGGCAAGAGGCGCATGCTGCTGGCCTCCCTCGTCCCGCTCATCCTCGGCTCGGTGGTCTGCGCCCTGTCCTCCTCGGTGATCCCGATGATCGCCGGACGCGGTCTGCAGGGCATGGGCATGGGCGTGGTGCCGCTGGGCATCAGCCTGCTGCGCGACGTGGTGCCGGCGGAGAAGCTGGGCACGTCCATCGCGCTGATGAGCGCGTCCATGGGTGTGGGCGGCGCGCTCGGCCTGCCGTTCTCCGCGGCGATCGCCGAGAACGCCAGCTGGCGGGTGCTGTTCTGGGTCGTCGCCGCGCTGAGCCTCGCGGTCGGCACGCTGATCTACTTCTTCGTGCCCGCGGGCCGCGAGAACACCGAGTCGAGCGGCTTCGACCTCCTGGGCGCACTGGGTCTCGGCACCGCGCTGATCTGTCTGCTCCTCGCCGTCTCCAAGGGCGCCGACTGGGGCTGGGGCAGCGGCACCACGCTCGGCCTGTTCGCCGCCGCCGTCATCGTGCTGCTGGCCTGGGGCTGGTGGGAGCTGCGTACCACCGACCCGCTGGTCGACCTCCGCGTGACCGCCCGCCCGCAGGTGCTGACGACGAACGCCGCCTCGATCCTGGTCGGCTTCGCGATGTACGCCCAGGCGCTGGTGATCCCCCAGCTGCTCCAGCTGCCCGAGGCCACCGGCTACGGTCTCGGTGAGTCGATGCTGGCCATGGGCCTGTGGATGGCCCCGGCGGGCCTGATGATGATGCTGATCTCGCCCGTCGGCGCCAAGCTGTCGGCCGCGAAGGGCCCCAAGGTCACCCTGATCGTCGGCGCCCTGATCATCGCCCTCGGCTACGGCATCTCGCTGCCGCTGATCAGCTCCGGATCCCCCTGGGGCCTGCTCGTCGTGACCATGGTCTGCAACTCGGGTGTCGGCTTCGCCTACGGCTCGATGCCGGCCCTCATCATGAGCGCGGTGCCCCAGTCGGAGACCGCCTCGGCCAACAGCTTCAACACCCTGATGCGCTCCATCGGCAGCTCCGTGGCCGCCGCCGTGATCGGCGTGGTGCTGGCCCAGATGACGACCAAGTTCGGCCCCTACACCTTCGCCTCCGAGAGCGGCTTCCGTGTCGCCATGCTGATCGGCTGCGGCGTGGGCCTCGCGGCGGCGGCCGTCGCCGCGCTCATCCCCGTACGCCCGGCGACCGCCGCCGCGCCGGGGTTGGCCACCGCGCCGGACTCCGAGCCGGAGACGTCCGGGGCGAAGGCGTGACCGGCTGAGGTTCGCTGACACCTGATCAGGGGCGGTCCCACGGGGGACCGCCCCTGACGCTTTCGCACCCTTCCGTCGTGAAGGGTTGAAGGGTGCCGCTCATTCCTCGTGGTGGAGCGTGCCGTCCTCGTCCATGGTCGGATGCATCTTCATGGGGCCGTAGTCGTCCAGGTCGGAGGGGCGGGGCGGCTCCGGCCCGTCGGGGCCGAACCGGGCCGTCCGTTCGATACGGCAGATCCTGAACAGGCTGTCGTCCACGCGGACTTCATCGGCGTGCCGGGCGGCCCTGAACCTCTCGGCGGCCCGCGCGTACCGCTCTCGCTTCGCCTCGCCGAACTCGTACAGCAGAGGCCACATCTCGTTCAACCCGTCGTAGAGCATCCGCCGCGCGTCGTGCGGGGTCGGCATCAGCGTGCCGCGCGGCTGCCACCCGCGCGCGCCGCGTTCCGCGATGCCGAAGCCGACGGGAAGGAGCACGACGTCCGGGTGGCTCGTGATCGCCCGCTCGGAGTCCGCACGCACCCCTGCGGGAAACCGTGCGCCGGTGTACGCGAACTCCCGCATCGCCAGCTTCAAGGCGCCCGCCATGAGCCCTTCGTCCTCGCCGGGTGCGAAGACGAACCCCACATCGCGCTCGGGTGTCGTATGCCGGCCCTCCCAGGACGGTTCGGCGGGCTCCAGGTCGGTGGGCCGAGGCGGCTCGAGCCCGTCCGGCCCGCTGCGCGCGAACTCGTCGCCGCGTACGACGCGGTAGCGCACGCCGAGCACGCTCAGCTCGTCCACCGGCTCGCGTTCGAGCACCGCCACCGCCGCCAGCAGCTCACGCCGTACGCCGGGATCGTCGGTGTCGTCCTTGGCCCTGAACCACAGCAGGGAGTTCAGACCGTCCCGGACCTGCTGCGGCATGCCGTTGGTCATCGGCTGCAACACCCGCCACTCGGGCCCGGCTTCGGCGTCCTGCGCGGCAAGTCCGAAGACCGGGCCGCGCAGCGCGAAGTGCGGATACCGCCGGGAGGCGTCCACAGCATCGGCCTCGGCCACCCAGGCGGCCGGGTCGTCCCGCCCCACCAGCCCCGCGTGCAGCCTGTCCAGGTGTTGCTTCCAGTCATCGGCCATGCGCGCATTGTTGTGCTCGCCCGGCCGGCGCCCGCCCTGAATATCCCAAGTGATCAAACTCGGGCACGTTCGGTTCGGCCCCTTGGCATGAGAGGGCGCCGCTCGGACAGGACGGGCACGCTCCCTACTGCGAGAAGTCCACCCCCTGCGCCAACGCCACCCGCCCCGAGTAGTTCACGGTGTTGGTCGCGCGCCGCATGTACGCCCGCCAGGCGTCGGAGCCGGACTCGCGGCCGCCGCCCGTCTCCTTCTCGCCGCCGAACGCGCCGCCGATCTCGGCCCCCGACGTACCGATGTTGACGTTCACGATCCCGCAGTCCGCGCCGTCGACGGCCAGGAATCGTTCGGCCTCGCGCTGGTCGGCGGTGAAGATCCCGGACGACAGGCCCTGCGGTACGTCGTTGTGCAGCCGGATCGCCTCGTCGAGGTCGCGGTAGGTGAGGACGTACAGGATGGGCGCGAAGGTCTCCTCGCGGACGACGGCGGTCTGCGCGGGCATGCGGACGAGGGCGGGGCGGACGTAGTAGCCGCCCGGTGCCGCGTCGGCGAGTTGCCGTTCGCCGCCCGCGCACAGGGTGCCGCCTTCCTCGACGGCGCGGTCGAGGGCCGAGCGCATTTTGGCGTACGAAGCTTCGCTCACGAGCGGCCCGACCAGGGTCGACTCCTGGAACGGGTCGCCGATCGGCAGCCGTGCGTAGGCGGCGGTGAGCCGCTCCACGACGGCGTCGGCGACGTCGTCGTGCAGGATCAGCCGGCGCAGCGTGGTGCACCGCTGCCCCGCCGTGCCCGCGGCGGCGAACACGGCGGCGTTCACCGTGAGATCGAGATCCGCCGAGGGAGTCACCACCGCCGCGTTGTTCCCGCCGAGTTCCAGGATGCTGCGGCCGAACCGGGCGGCCACCCGGGGCCCCACCGCACGCCCCATCCGAGTCGAACCGGTCGCGCTGACCAGAGGCACCAGCGGCGAATCCACGAGCCGCTCGCCGATATCGGCCCCACCGAGCACGACCTGATTGAGATGGGCCGGGGCACCCGTCTCGGCGATGGCGCGGCCGAGCAGGGCGGTACAGGCCAGCGCGGTCAACGGGGTGAGCTCGGAGGGCTTCCAGACCACGGTGTCACCGCAGACCAGGGCCACCGCGGCGTTCCACGCCCACACGGCCACCGGGAAGTTGAACGCGGAGATCACGCCGACCACGCCCAGCGGATGCCAGGTCTCCATCAGCCGGTGCCCTGGACGCTCCGAGGGCATGGTGCGGCCGTAGAGCTGCCGGGACAGACCGACCGCGAAGTCGCAGATGTCGATCATCTCCTGCACCTCGCCGAGCGCCTCGGAGCGGATCTTCCCGGCCTCGACGGTGACCAGGTCGGCGAGGTGCTCCTTGTGCTCGCCGAGCAGCTCCCCGAACCGTTTGACCAGCGCGCCCCGCACCGGCGCCGGTACGCTCCGCCACCCAAGAAACGCCGCGTGCGCGGCCTCGACGGCCCGATCGACGCCCTCCACGGTGTCGGCGCGCAGCCCGAACAGCTCCGTACCGGTGATCGGCGTACGAGCGGCCAGGGCATCGCCCTTGACGGCGCCGAGCTCGACTCCACAGCGCGCCAGCGCGGCCTCGGCCCTGGCCCGGACGTCGTCGGTCCTGCTGACTGTCGTAACCATGGTGACTCCTCATCAGCTCTCGGGCGTTTCCCGGCACTTCTCATGAGTTCCCCGGCAACTCTTGCAGCAAGAGCGACTCCTGCAGCAAGAGCGACTCCTGCGGCGCGAGCAACTCTTGCGGCGCGAGCGACTCTGTCAGCGCGCCCGCCAGAAGCGGCCGGTAGTCGGGCAGGTCGACGAGGTTGATGTCCTGCGTGATCTCGGCGCGGTACGCCGGCGCGTCCTCCAGTGCGACGGTGAGATCGAACCGCACCGGTACGTCGCTCGACTCACCCCCGATGGCCTCCATGCTCTCGATCATCGCGAGAGCCGTACGCGGCACGACGGCCGTCTCCCGGGCACGCCGCGGCATACCGGCGAGGAAGAAGGGCAGTCCGTAGACGACGGGCAGGCCCAGAGGGCGTTTCGGACGGCTCTTGAAGCCGTCCGACGGCTGTCACCCATGGCCCAGGCGCGACTGTCGGCGCCTCAAGAGACACTCCTCCCGGCCGACGATCGACTCCCGGGTTGCCTACGTACACTGACGGGCATGGCATGCCGTATCAGTGAGTTGGTCATCGACTGCGCCGACCCCGAACGGCTCGCCGCATTCTGGAGCGAGGTCCTCGGCTACGTCGAACTCGGCCGGGAGGACGACGGAAGCATCGAGATCGGCTCGCCCGACGCCGGCTTCGGCGGCCCGCAGCCCACCCTCGTCCTCAGCCCCAGCACCGACCCGCGGGCCGGGAAGCTCCCCCTGCACATCGACGTCAACGCCACCGACCGCGACCAGGACGCCGAGCTGGAACGGCTGCTCGCCCTCGGCGCCAGGCCCGCCGACGTCGGCCAGACAGGCACCGAGAGCTGGCACTGCCTGGCGGACCCGGAAGGCAACGAATTCTGCCTCCTGCGCACCCGGCTCCAGCCCCTCTGACCTCGTGCGACCGCCCCTGCTGGAGGACGGCTCCGGGCCAGGGCAACGATGGACGTCGGCAGGGCAAGTAGCGCCGAGGGCAGCCACCGTCACGCAGGTGACGGGGGGCGGCAGCCCGGCAAACCAGTCACTCGGCCGCGGGCCACCGCAGGTTGGGACTGGCAGTGCCCTTTCGCCGTAGGCCGGGCGCTGAGCCGACGAGAATGAGCCACGCATCCCGTCACAAGACTGATGCCGTCGCCGGCGGCGCGACTGGGCCGATCTTTTCGCCGAGATGTTTTCGGCGTCTCATCGGACAGATCGTTCGGGGATCCTCGGAAGAACCTTCTCGGCGATGTTGAGGAGAACGCTGTCGTTCGGGAGGGCTCCGGACGTGCTCCACACGGTGATGTCGCAGTAGCCGCCTCGGTCCTTACGGTCCAGGGCCACGGTCAGCGTCCTGGCCAGGGGGCCTTGTTCGACCGGTCCGCCGGATCCGCCACTCCCGAGATCGATCTCGAGCTTCATGGTGTGATCCGAGGAGAGGACCGCGGGCCGACCGAGAACCTTGAGCGTCTTGATGTCCGTCTCGTCCCCGAACTTCATCAGCTTCACGTACTGGTCGGTCGTCAGCCCGTTGTAAGTGGCCGAGACATTCACGGTGTACGTGTCGAACGCGACCTCGGCCTCCGGTTGGGCGACCTTCCCATCCGTCAGAGGAGCGGTGTTGTTGGTGCCGGAAGCAGTGGTCGCGGTCTCTCCAGGCGTTCCAAGGAGCGTGGCCAGGTCTGGCCGGTTGAGCGCCTTGCACAACTTTTCACCGGTCACAGGCCGGGGCGTGTCCTTGTAGGCCTTCGGAAGCTTCTCGTGTTCCCCGCTCGAACACGAGGCGGGCTGCGGGGTGTTGTCGTCGGACGGCATGAAGCGTGGGCCCAACCACAGCGCGGCCGCGAGTGCCCCGAACAGGGCCACGGCCGCGAAGGCCTGGCGCCATGGGTTGTGCTCCTTCTCCGGAGTGTCCGGCCTGGGACGCGGCCCGGTTCCGGCCTGGGGCTGGGGCTGGGGCTGGGGCTGGGCGGCAGCATCGACTGCCGCCCCGCCCGCGGAGGCTGCTGCCGGACTCGGGTTCCGGCGTGCGCGCAGGGCCCGGACCACCGCGTGGACGCGTATCGCGGTGAACACGAGGAACACCACGCCGAGACCGGCCGCGACCCGATCGTGATCGCGGACGGCGAGATACATGATGCGTACGCCGAGAACCGACCCGACCGCGATGAGCAGGGGCTCGCGGACCCAGAACGGCAGGAGACGGAGGAGGAAACCGAGCATCCGGCGATCTCACCAGGACAAGATCACATGCGCCATGATGGAAGCCACAGTTCCGGGCACGTGCAGGACTGCCGAAGCAAGAGACGCCAAGCCGACGATCCCGAGATCGGCTATCGGGCCGACAGCGGGTGCAAGGGCTGAGCCAAAACCGCCTGATGTTCTGGACCACTCCACTGCCCTGAGCTCGGACACCCACGGCACGCCCGTGGCCCGCCGCCGTCCGCTACCGGCCTTCAGGTTCCTGAAAACCATTCGCTGCTCACTCGCGATCAGTGCGTAACAACGACAAAGAGCCGAACCCAGTAGGACTGGGTCCGGCTCTCAATGTCTGGCACTTTGGCTGGTCAGCGGAGTGATCGCGCTGGTCCGGCTTCTGTGCCCCCGGCAGGATTCGAACCTGCGCACACGGCTCCGGAGGCCGTTGCTCTATCCCCTGAGCTACGGGGGCGTGTCGGGCGCGGTGTTCGCGGCGACGGGTAGAACCCTACCAGCTCTTTCAGGGGTGATTGCCACGGGTTTTGGTGCGGGGAGGGGTGGGTCGTGGGGAGCGTGTAGGGGGCCGTCCCGGACGGCGGGCGGGCGCCCCGCACAAGGTGGAACGGCCGTCTCGCGCGGGTCGGGCAGGGCGCGCCGTCCACGGCGGACCGGGTACCGCGTAGCGGGCGGACCGGGCGCCCCCCACGGGGTGGAAGTGGGGAAAAGCCGGACGCGGCGGTAGGTGCGGACCTACTCTCGAGTTGTGCCAGGCGCGTCCGGTCGGGTGCTTGTTGTGGACGACAACAAGGTCATCCGGCAGCTGATCAGGGTCAACCTCGAACTGGAGGGTCTCGAGGTCGTGACCGCGGCCGATGGTGCCGAGTGCCTGGATGTCGTGCATCAGGTGCGACCCGATGTCGTGACGCTCGATGTCGTCATGCCTCGGCTGGACGGGCTGCGGACCGCTGCCCGGCTCCGTGCCGATCCCCGGACCCGGAATCTTCCCCTCGCCATCGTGAGCGCCTGCACTCAGTACGAGGTCGAGAGCGGGCTCGATGTGGGTGTCGACGCCTTTCTCGCCAAGCCTTTCGAACCTGCCGAACTCGTCCGGCTCGTCAGGCAGTTGATGGAGCGGCAAGGGCGTGGCGGCAACGCGGGGGGCGGTGAGGGCGGCTCGCCGTCGTTCGAGAGTGCCTTCGGGGCCACCACCGAGGTCGAGGAAGCCGAGCGCGCAGGCCGCGCCAGCCACTGACCGGCCGCGTCGGCGCTGACCGTCCTTGCCGGGTCACTGACCCGGCCCGACCATCCTCGCCGGGTCACTGACCCGGCCTGACTGTCCTCGCCGGGTCACTGACCCGGCCGCGCCAGCCACGGAGAAGCACGACGGTCACCGAGAAGCACGACGGTCACCGAGAAGTACCAAGGTCACCGAGACTCCGCCCGCCAACCCCCTGCCTGGCCCCGCCGACTAACCCCCT
Organism: Streptomyces sp. NBC_00775; assembly: GCF_036347135.1. Lineage (NCBI taxonomy): Bacteria > Bacillati > Actinomycetota > Actinomycetes > Kitasatosporales > Streptomycetaceae > Streptomyces > Streptomyces sp. NBC_00775. Next base: position 3,436,280 of record NZ_CP108938.1, on the reverse strand, counting down.
GCCCGGCCCCGCCCGCCATCCCCCTCTGCCCAGCCCGGCCCCGCAACGCCCGCAGGCCCGCCCCCCCACCGGCCAGTCGCCCCTCGCCCCTCGCCCCCCCCCGGCCACGCGCGCCCCCACCCATTCGCCACCCCAGCTGCCACCCCCCACCCCAGCTCCCACCGCCACCCCCCCGTCCACATCCCGGACCCTCCCCAAATCGACTCGCCTACCCACCCCCCTCCTCCCCTACGCTTGTCCCGTGACCCCCGTCGAGCTCTCCCGTACCGTGCTGCGCGCGGTGCGTCGTGCTGTCGATGACGGGGAGCTGAGTGTCGCTGTGCCCGCGCGTGCCGTGGTGACGTCGCCGGGGCCGGGTGGGTGTGGGGATTACGCCACGAACATCGCCCTCCAGCTGGCGCGGCCGGCCGGGCGGGCGCCCCTCCAGGTCGCCGAGATCCTGCGGCCGCACCTCAGTGGCGCCGCCGGGGTCGCGGACGTCGCGATCACCGGGCCCGGCTTCCTGAACATCAGCCTCGGCGCCGGAGCACCCGCCGCACTCGCGCACCACGTCCTGACGCAAGGCGCTCGGTACGGGCACAGTGACGTCCTCGCCGGGCAGGTCGTCGAGCTGCGCGTGCCGTACGACGCCCGTGCCGAGGTCGTCGCCGACACCCTCGTACGGATCGTCGCCACCCAGGGCGGCCGTGCCGAGGTGCGGCACGCCGAGCCGGTGAATCTGCGGCCCGTGCCGGCGCCGGAGGACCCCGCGCCCCTTGGTCCCGACGCCGCCCGCTGGGCCCTGCTCCACCCCGCACCCCACGACCGGCCCCGGACCACCGCCGAACACCTCGTCCAGCGCGAGAGCAACCCTCTCTTCCGCGTCCGGTACGCCCACGCCCGCACCCGGGCCCTCAGCCGCAACGCCGCCGCACTCGGATACGTCAGCGACCCCAGTCACGTATCCCATGAGTCTCGGGAACCTGAGTCTCAGGAGCTTGAGTCTCAGGAACACGATCTCCTTGCCGCCCTCGGCGACTACCCCCACGCCCTCCGCATCGCCGCGAGCCACCACACCCCCGACCGGCTCGCCCGGCATCTCGTCGTCACCGCCGACGCCCTCCTCGCCTTTCAGCACACCGTGCTGCCGCTCGGCGACGAGAAACCCTCGGCCGCCCACCGCGCCCGGCTCGCGCTCGCCGAAGCCGCCGGGACGGTGCTGGCCGGCGGCCTGTCCCTGCTCGGCATCAGTGCCCCTGACTATCTGTGAGAGAAGAATGAGCCGTTCCGCACACCCCGCCGGGCCCCGTCACGCCGATGTCCTCCACGAGGGCCACTACTCCGCGCCGCCCGCCGACCTCAATGCCCTTGATCCGAAGGTCTGGGCGCACACCGTCAGCCGTACGGGGGAGGGAGTCGTCAGCGTCGGGGGGATCGAAGTGACGCGGCTCGCCGAGGAGTTCGGCACTCCCGCCTACTTCGTCGACGAGGCCGACTTCCGGGCCCGCGCCCGTGCCTGGCGTACCGCCTTCGGGCACGACGCCGATGTCTTCTACGCCGGTAAGGCCTTCCTCTCGCGGGCCATCGTGCGGTGGCTGCACGAGGAAGGGCTCAATCTGGACGTGTGTTCCGGTGGCGAGCTCTCCACCGCCCTGTCCGCCGGTATGCCCGCCGACCGCATCGCCTTCCACGGCAACAACAAGTCGGAAACCGAAATTCGTACGGCCATCGAGGCCGGCGTCGGGCGTATCGTCCTCGACTCCTTCCAGGAGATCGTGCGCGTCGCCCACATCGCCCAGTCCCTCGGCAAGCGGCAGCGGGTGCAGATCCGCGTGACGGTCGGCGTCGAGGCGCACACCCACGAGTTCATCGCCACCGCGCACGAGGACCAGAAGTTCGGGATCGCCCTCGCCGACGGGCAGGCCGCCGAGGCCGTGCGGCGGGCGCTCGCCCTCGACGGGCTCGAACTCATCGGGATCCACAGCCACATCGGGTCGCAGATCTTCGACATGGCGGGCTTCGAAGTCGCCGCCCGGCGTGTTGTGTCGCTGCTCGCCGCCGTTCGTGACGAGCACGGTGTCGAACTGCCCGAGATCGACCTCGGTGGCGGTCTCGGCATCGCCTACACCAGCGAGGACGACCCGCGTGAGCCGCACGAGATCGCCAAGGCGCTGGGCGAGATCGTGACGCGCGAGTGCGAGGCCGCCAAGCTGCGGACGCCTCGTATCTCCGTCGAGCCGGGGCGCGCCATCGTCGGACCGACCGCCTTCACGCTCTACGAGGTCGGCACCATCAAGCCGCTCGACGGGCTGCGGACGTACGTCTCCGTGGACGGGGGCATGTCGGACAACATCCGCACCGCGCTGTACGACGCCGAGTACAGCGTCGCGCTCGTGTCGCGTACGAGCGAGGCCGAGCCCATGCTCGTCCGCGTCGTCGGCAAGCACTGCGAGAGCGGCGACATCGTGGTCAAGGACGCGTTCCTGCCCGCCGACCTGGCCCCGGGCGACCTCATCGCCGTCCCGGCCACCGGTGCGTACTGCCGCTCCATGGCCAGCAACTACAACCACGCGCTGCGACCGCCGGTCGTCGCCGTGAACGACGGCGAGGCACGGGTGATCGTCCGCCGTGAGACGGAGGAGGACCTTCTGCGTCTCGATGTCGGTTAACCGATAGGCCATGCCCCGAGTCATTCCATGGGCCAACCTATGGAAGCCATGGAAGTCATGGAAGTCATGGAATGACTCGGGTGGAAGATCTCCTGCGTCCGGCTACCAGAATAATGAAATAGATGTCTCACGATCCGGACGAAGGATAGAAACTCCCGTCCGGTGAGTGAGACTGGTCCAACCGAAGACGGTATGAGGAAACGAGGTCGGATGATGCGTACGCGTCCGCTGAAGGTGGCGCTGCTGGGCTGTGGGGTTGTCGGCTCAGAGGTGGCGCGCATCATGACGACGCACGCCGACGACCTCGCGGCCAGGATCGGCGCCCCGGTCGAGCTGGCCGGTGTCGCCGTGCGGCGGCCCTCCAAGGTCCGCGAGGGCATCCCGGCCGACCTCGTCACCACCGACGCCACCGCGCTCGTCAAACGCGGCGACATCGACGTGGTCGTCGAGGTCATCGGCGGCATCGAGCCCGCCCGTACGCTCATCACCACCGCCTTCGCGCACGGCGCCTCCGTCGTCTCCGCCAACAAGGCGCTCCTCGCCCAGGACGGCGCGGCCCTGCACGCCGCCGCCGAGGAGCACGGCAAGGACCTCTACTACGAGGCCGCCGTCGCCGGCGCCATCCCGCTGATCCGGCCGCTGCGCGAGTCCCTCGCCGGCGACAAGATCAACCGGGTGATGGGCATCGTCAACGGGACGACCAACTTCATCCTCGACAAGATGGACTCCACCGGCGCCGGGTATCAGGAGGCCCTCGACGAGGCCACCGCCCTGGGGTACGCCGAGGCCGACCCGACCGCCGACGTCGAAGGCTTCGACGCCGCCGCCAAGGCCGCCATCCTCGCCGGAATCGCCTTCCACACGCGCGTGCGCCTCGACGACGTCTACCGCGAGGGCATGACCGAGGTCACCGCCGCCGACTTCGCCTCGGCGAAGGAGATGGGCTGCACCATCAAGCTGCTCGCCATCTGTGAGCGGGCCGCGGACGGGGGCTCGGTCACCGCGCGCGTGCACCCGGCCATGATTCCGCTGAGCCACCCGCTCGCCTCCGTGCGCGGCGCGTACAACGCCGTGTTCGTCGAGTCGGACGCCTCCGGGCAGCTCATGTTCTACGGGCCGGGCGCCGGCGGCGCTCCCACCGCCTCCGCCGTCCTCGGCGACCTCGTGGCCGTCTGCCGCAACAAGCTCAGCGGCACGACCGGGCCCGGCGAGTCGGCGTACGCCGCCCTGCCCGTCTCGTCCATGGGCGAGGTCGTCACGCGCTACCACATCAGCCTTGATGTGGCGGACAAACCGGGTGTTCTCGCCCAGGTGGCCACCGTCTTCGCCGAGCACGGTGTGTCCATCGATACGGTTCGTCAGCAGGGGAAGGCCGGCGAGGCCTCTCTCGTCGTCGTCACCCATCGAGCGTCCGACGCGTCCCTGAACGGGACCGTGGAGGCGCTGCGCAGCCTCGACACCGTGCGGGGTGTCGCCAGCATCATGCGGGTTGAAGGAGAGTAACCAGCAATGACCCACCAGTGGCGCGGAATCATCGAGGAGTACCGGGACCGGCTGCCGGTGTCCGACAGCACGCCGGTCGTGACACTCCGCGAGGGCGGTACGCCGCTCGTGCCCGCGCAGGTGCTCTCCGAGCGCACGGGCTGCGAGGTCCACCTCAAGGTGGAGGGCGCGAACCCCACCGGGTCCTTCAAGGACCGCGGTATGACCATGGCCATCAGCAAGGCCAAGGAGGAGGGCGCGAAGGCGGTCATCTGCGCCTCCACCGGCAACACGTCCGCCTCCGCCGCCGCGTACGCGGTGCGGGCCGGCATGGTTTCGGCCGTCCTCGTCCCGCGGGGCAAGATCGCGCTCGGCAAGATGGGCCAGGCGCTCATCCACGGCGCGAAGATCCTCCAGGTCGACGGCAACTTCGACGACTGTCTGACGCTGGCGCGCGCGCTGTCCGACAACTACCCGGTGGCGCTGGTCAATTCGGTCAACCCGGTGCGCATCGAGGGCCAGAAGACCGCCGCGTTCGAGATCGTGGACATGCTCGGCGACGCGCCCGACATCCACGTCCTGCCGGTGGGCAACGCGGGCAACATCACCGCGTACTGGAAGGGCTACACGGAGTACGCCGCCGACGGCATCGCCACGCGGACCCCGCGCATGTGGGGCTTCCAGGCCTCCGGCTCCGCGCCCATCGTGCGCGGCGAGATCGTCAAGGACCCGTCGACCATCGCCACCGCGATCCGCATCGGCAACCCGGCCTCGTGGAAGTTCGCGCTGGCCGCGCGGGACGAGTCGGGCGGCCTCATCGACGAGGTGACGGACCGTGAGATCCTGCGCGCCTACCGGCTGTTGGCCGCGCAGGAGGGCGTCTTCGTCGAGCCCGCCTCGGCCGCTTCCGTCGCCGGTCTCCTCAAGGCCGCCGAGCAGGGCAAGGTCGACCCGGGCCAGACGATCGTCTGCACGGTGACCGGCAACGGCCTCAAGGACCCCGACTGGGCCGTCGCGGGCGCCCCGCAGCCCGTCACGGTCCCCGTGGACGCGGCGACGGCGGCGGAGCGGCTCGGTCTGGCGTAAAGCCGTCGGAAAGCTGTTGGAAATCCGCCAGGACCGGACCACACGCGGCCCGGCTCTGGCGGAAAGCCGCCTGGCGGGAATCCGCCAGAGGCAGCCGGACACGGTCACAGACAGGCGGAAACCGCCAGGAGCCGACGGCGAAAAGCGCCCGAAGCCGACGGAAACCGCCTGACGCGGGGCCCACCCCTACGGCAACCCGACAGGGGGTGCACGGGGGGCTTACGACACGCATCGTGCGCCTCCTGTGCGCCCTATGTCGCCACAGAACCTTCCTTCGATAGGCTGTACCGAACCCGCCCGCCGCATATGCCGCGGTGCCGCGCCGTCATTACGGCCTCCGGGTCTTCGTACGCATCGCAGTTCATCTCATCGAGTTCATCGAAGTTCATCGCAGTTCATCGAAAATCTCGTACATCACGCAGCTCAAGGAGAGTCTTCGAGCGATGGCCGGTCCAGCGTTCCGCGCCGCCGCCGTCCGGGTGCGCGTCCCCGCCACCAGCGCCAATCTCGGGCCGGGCTTCGACGCCTTCGGCCTGTCACTGGGGCTGTACGACGACGTGGTCGTCCGGGTGGCCGACTCCGGGCTGCACATCGACATCGCAGGTGAGGGCAGTGAAACGCTGCCCCGCGACGAGAGTCATCTCCTCGTACGCTCCCTGCGCACCGCCTTCGACCTGCTGGGCGGACAGCCGCGCGGCCTCGAGATCGTCTGCGCCAACCGCATCCCGCACGGACGGGGCCTCGGCTCCTCGTCGGCCGCCATCTGCGCCGGAATCGTCGCAGCGCGCGCCGTGACCATAGGCGGGGACAGCAAGCTCGACGACACCGCGCTCCTGGAGCTCGCCACCGAGATCGAGGGACACCCCGACAATGTCGCGGCCTGTCTTCTCGGCGGTTTCACGCTCTCCTGGATGGAGGCCGGCGCCGCGCGGGCGATCAGGATGGATCCCGCCGATTCCATCGTTCCGGTGGTTTTCGTACCGGGGAAGCCGGTTCTCACCGAGACCGCGCGCGGACTGCTGCCGCGCACCGTGCCGCATGTCGACGCCGCCGCCAACGCGGGCCGCGCCGCACTGCTCGTCGAGGCCCTGACCCGGCGCCCCGAGCTGCTGCTGCCCGCCACCGAGGACCGGCTGCACCAGGAATACCGCGCCCCGGCGATGCCCGAGAGTGCGGCCCTTGTGGAGCGGCTGCGTGCCGACGGCATCCCCGCGGTGATCTCCGGTGCGGGCCCCACGGTGCTCGCCCTGGCGGACCCGGCTTCCGCCGACAAAGTGGCCGATCTCGCAGGTCAGGGGTGGGCTGCCAACCGGCTGGACCTCGACGCCCAGGGGGCGTGCGTGCTGCCGCTCGCACCCGTCGGGGTCAATTAAGCGCGCACGGTTGCCGGATTTGGAGAGGGGGAATGTTTGTTGGATCCGGTAGTGTTAACCTCAAGTCTGCACCCGACCCCACCATGGCGAGGTGCTTCGCGTCCCCGTCCGGGACAACCATTCTTCCGGGAGCCTCCCAAACTGCTTTGTGCGATGCATTGGGCGCTACGCGCTGAGCAGTGCTGAGCACGGCTCCGGAACCGGCGTGATCGAGCCGATGACACCGCAATTCAGTGCCTCGGTTCCGGAATCGTCATCACCAGTTATGTCTTCCGCCGTTTTGGCGGACAACCGCCCCGGCACGGTCCATACAAAGAGGACCAAATCCGGACAGCACAACCGGTCGCCGAGCCAGACAGGCCGACGTCCGCTCCAGGGAAGGACCCTTCGTGAGCGACACCACCGATCTGATGGGCGCACGTGTCGAGGAGACCGCTGCCGCGCCCGCCACGGACGCCTCCGCGCCTGCCACCGGTGCCGGGTCCCGGCGGCGCCGCGGTACCGGCCTCGAGGGCATGGTGCTGGCCGAGCTGCAGCAGGTCGCATCCGGCCTCGGCATCAGGGGCACCGCGCGTATGCGCAAGAGCCAGCTGATCGAGGTCATCAAGGAGGCGCAGGCGGGCGGTGGCGCCCCGGCCAAGGCCGAGACCGCCACCGAGACCAAGCCGAAGCGCCGGACCACCTCGAAGGCTCGTACGGGTGACGAGGCCGCGGCCCCGGCCGAGAAGAAGGCCGCCGCGAAGCCCGCCGCCGAGACGGCCGTGGCCCAGCAGCAGATCGAGATTCCCGGCCAGCCCGCCAGCGAAGACGCCCCCGCGGGCGAGCGTCGCCGTCGTCGGGCCGTCGCCGAGGCCGGCAGCCCCGAGACGGTCACCGCCGAGGCGAAGAGCGAGCCGAAGGCCGAGACGCCGGTCCAGGCGCAGGGCGACGCCGAGGGTGACGGCCGTCAGGGCCGCCGTGACCGTCGTGACCGCGACCGGGGCGGCCGTGACCGCGACCGCCGCGGTGGCAAGGGCGACGAGCAGCAGGGCGGCCAGGGTGGCGGCCAGCAGGGCGGCCAGCAGGGCGGCCAGCAGCGTCAGGAGCGCCAGGACCGTCAGCAGCAGGGTGGCGGCCGTCAGGACCGCCAGGACCGTCAGCAGCGTGACAACGGCCCGCAGGACGACTTCGACGACGAGGGCGGCCGTCGTGGCCGCCGCGGGCGTTACCGCGACCGTCGTGGCCGTCGTGGCCGTGACGAGTTCGGTGCCGCCGGTGCGGGCGAGCCGCAGCTCGCCGACGACGACGTCCTGATCCCCGTCGCGGGCATCCTCGACATCCTCGACAACTACGCGTTCATCCGGACGTCGGGCTACCTGCCCGGTCCGAACGACGTGTACGTCTCCCTCGCCCAGGTCCGCAAGAACGGTCTGCGCAAGGGCGACCACGTCACCGGCGCGGTCCGGCAGCCGAAGGACGGCGAGCGCCGCGAGAAGTTCAACGCGCTGGTCCGCCTCGACTCCCAGAACGGCATGGCGCCCGAATCCGGGCGTGGACGCCCGGAGTTCAACAAGCTGACGCCGCTGTACCCGCAGGACCGGCTCCGTCTGGAGACCGACCCGGGCGTGCTGACCACCCGCATCATCGACCTCGTCGCGCCGATCGGTAAGGGCCAGCGCGGTCTGATCGTGGCCCCGCCGAAGACCGGCAAGACCATGATCATGCAGGCGATCGCCAACGCGATCACGCACAACAACCCCGAGTGCCACCTGATGGTCGTCCTGGTCGACGAGCGTCCGGAAGAGGTCACCGACATGCAGCGGTCGGTCAAGGGCGAGGTCATCTCCTCGACCTTCGACCGCCCGGCCGAGGACCACACCACGGTCGCCGAGCTCGCCATCGAGCGTGCCAAGCGCCTCGTGGAGCTGGGCCACGACGTCGTCGTCCTGCTCGACTCGATCACGCGTCTGGGCCGTGCGTACAACCTCGCCGCCCCGGCCTCCGGCCGCATCCTGTCCGGTGGTGTCGACTCGACCGCGCTGTACCCGCCGAAGCGCTTCTTCGGTGCCGCGCGCAACATCGAGGACGGCGGTTCGCTGACCATCCTCGCGACCGCGCTCGTCGACACCGGGTCCCGCATGGACGAGGTCATCTTCGAGGAGTTCAAGGGCACCGGCAACGCGGAGCTCAAGCTCGACCGGAAGCTCGCCGACAAGCGCATCTTCCCGGCGGTGGACGTCGACGCGTCCGGCACCCGCAAGGAAGAGATCCTGCTCGGCAGCGACGAGCTCGCCGTCACCTGGAAGCTGCGTCGTGTGCTGCACGCGCTCGACCAGCAGCAGGCGATCGAGCTGCTCCTCGACAAGATGAAGCAGACGAAGTCGAACGCCGAGTTCCTGCTCCAGATCCAGAAGACGACTCCGGGTCAGGGCAACGGCAACGACTGACGTCAGCCGGGCAAGAAACACAAAGGGCCGCCCCCGTCACGCACGTGACGGGGGCGGCCCTTTGTGCTGTCCGGGACAGGTGTACGATCGCGGTTCTTTGAAGCTTCTCATCATTCTCGAAGCTTCCTCGAATCTTTGAAGTTCTTTCGAATTCGCCTGTCTCTGGGGGGACTTGAGTGGATACGTCCATGTCCGGGAACGGTCGTCACAGACGTCGGATACGCATCGCCGTGCCCGTCGCGGCAGCGGGCCTGGCGGCCGCGGTCGCCGGCGCGCTCCTGATGTCGTCCGCGAACGCCGCCACCGCCGCCACGCCGCCGACGCCGACCGTCAAGCCCAGCATCTCCGCGCCCACCCTGGCCGAGCTGCAGAGGCGCGTCGCGGGCGCCGTCGCCGGTGACGACACCGCGGGCCAGACGACCAAGAAGTCGTCGCTGAGCGCCAGCACGAACACCGCCGGTACCAGCACCGCGACGGTCGACCCGAAGATCATCGGCGGCACCGAGACCACCATCACCACGGCCCCGTGGATGGCGCAGCTCTGGTACTACGACGACAAGGGCACCACCGACGAGAGCGACGACCTCGGCTTCTTCTGCGGCGGTTCCGTCGTGTCGCCGACGAAGATCCTCACGGCCTCGCACTGCGTTAAGGGCTACAACTGGTACAAGTACGGCGCGGTCCTCACCGGCACCGCCCAGCTGCCGACCAGCGACAGCTCCGGCAACACCGACCTGCACGGCGGCACCGTCTCGCTGCCCCTGCGGCAGTGGAACCACCCGTCGTACAACGCGACGACCGTCGACAACGACATCGCGGTCATCACGCTGGACAGGCCCGTCACGGCCAAGCCGATCCGCATGACGACGTCCGGCGACACCGCCTCGTACGCGTCCGGCACCAACGCGACGCTCTACGGCTGGGGCCGCACCAGCTCCACCACGCAGGACATCTCCGAGACGCTGAAGACGGCCACGCTGCCGATCAAGTCCGACAGCACGTGCAACACCGCCATGAAGTCGGTCCTCGGCGAGGACGACTTCATCGAGGGCCACATGGTCTGCGCGGGCACCGCGGCGACCGGCAGCGACACCGGCACCACCACGGCGTGCAACGGTGACTCCGGCGGCCCGCTGATCGTGAAGGACTCGGCCGGCAACCCCCGGATCGTCGGCGTCGTCTCCTGGGGCGTCGAGGACTGCGTCGCGAAGGGCGCGTACGGCGTCTTCTCGAAGGTCAGCACGTACGTCGGTGCCGCGTACCCGCGCGTCGACGACGGCAACCTGAGCCGTGACCACAAGGCCGACCTGTGGGTGCGCAACTCGTCCACCAAGACGGGTTACGAGAAGGACTCCACGGGCACCGGGTTCGGCGCGCGCCAGTCGTGGGACAAGTGGGACGGCGTCAACGTCGTGCTGCAGGCCGACCTCAACCGGGACGGCGTCGAGGACCTCGTGATCCGCGACAGCGCCACCGGTGACGTCTACTGGTCGCACTACGGGTTCGCGAGCGGGACCTGGTCCACCGACAAGATCTTCGGCAACTGGAAGACCCGCACCCGCATCATCGCTCCGGGCGACATCAACGGCGACTACCTGCCCGACCTGCTCTCGGTCGACTCCGGCGGCGTCCTGTGGCTCTACCCGGGCAAGGGCAACGGCACCTTCTCGGCGCGTGTCCAGGTCAGCTCCGGCTGGAACCAGTACAACACCGTGCGCGGCCACGGCGACTTCACCGGTGACGGCAAGGCCGACCTGATCGCGCGCAACAAGAGCACCGGCGACCTGTACCTGTACAAGGGCACCGGCAAGTCCGGCACGGGCGCCTTCTCCAGCCGTATCAAGGTCCGCAGCGCCTGGACCGGCTACAACGCCTTCGACGCGGTCGGTGACATCACCGGCGACGGCAAGGCCGACTTCCTGGCCCGTACGCCCGGCGGCACGCTCTACCTGTACAAGGGCACCGGCAAGGCGACCAGCGAGATCTTCGCCACAAGGGTCTCCGTCGGTACCGATTTCAAGCAGTACGACATTTTCGGCTGAAATCGCAGGTGAGCGGGGTTTCCCCGGATTCACCGATCACCCAGCGTGCCCACCGCTCCACGCGGTGGGCACGCTGCGTTGTGCAACCCTTTGCCGAGTTTCCCCGTCTGACCGTACGGAGTGACCATGGAGCAGTACGTGTCACGACCAGACGGGCTTGGCCCTGAAAGCAGGGGTAACCGACCGCAGAGGGACTGAGGAGCACATGCCTGCCGAGAGCACGCCGGAACCCGGCATACCGGGGGAGCCCGGCACGAGCGCCGCTCGCCCCCGTGCGAAGGGGCGCCGCCGCAAGGCCCGGAGCACGCGCAGCAAGGCCCTCCTCATCACGGCCTGGACCGCCGCGGGCATCGTCGTGCTCGGCGGCACGGGCGCCGGGATCCTGTACTTCAAGCTCAACAGCAACCTCAAGAGCGTCGACATCAACCAGGCCCTCGGCACCGACCGGCCGACGAAGGTCGACAACGGCTCCGAGAACATCCTGGTCCTGGGCTCCGACACCCGCTCCGGCACGAACAAGAAGCTGGGCGGCGGCACCGACGACGGCAGCGCCCGCTCCGACACGGCGATGATCGTGCACGTGTACCAGGGCCACAAGAAGGCCAGCGTGGTCTCCATACCCCGCGACACCCTCGTCGAGCGGCCCTCCTGCACCGACACCAAGGGCGTCACGCACGACGCGGCCTCCGGCGTCATGTTCAACTCCGCGTACTCCACCGGTGGCGCCGCCTGCGCGGTGAAGACCGTCGAGTCCATCACCGGTATCCGCATGGACCACTACATCGAGGTCGACTTCAGCGGCTTCGAGAAGCTCATCGACAACCTCGGCGGGGTGGAGATCACCACCACCAAGGACATCTCCGACTCGGACAGCCATCTGAACCTGAAGGCCGGCACGCACACGCTCAACGGTGAGCAGGCGCTCGGCCTGGTCCGCACCCGGCACGGCGTGGGCGACGGCTCCGACCTCGGCCGCATCCAGCTCCAGCAGGCCTTCATCAAGGCCCTGGTCAACCAGGTCAAGCACATCGGGGTGCTGTCCAGCCCGACGAAGCTGGTCAAGCTCGCCAACACCGCGACCAAGGCCATCACCACCGACTCGGAGATCGGCTCGGTCACCGACCTCGCGTCCTTCGCCGACGGCCTCAAGGGCATCAGCTCGTCGCACATGAACATGGTCACGATGCCGGTCCAGTACGACAGCGCGAACGCCAACCGCGTACTCGTCGACACCGCCAAGGCCGAGCTGGTCTGGAAGGCGCTGAAGAACGACCAGGCGATCCCGAAGGCGGCCACCAAGGGCACGGCCACGGGCACGGCGAAGGGCGTCGTCAGCTCGTCCTGAGCCCCCTGGAGGCCAGCTCGCCCTGAGCCCCCTGAGGCCGGTCGTGAGCCCCTTTGACGGAGCTCGGGAATAGATCACAGCGGCCCCCGGTTTTGGGGGATGCGGCCAGTCCTGGCAGACTGGTACGTCGGCTCCGGTTCACGCACCCGCAATCCGCGGTGGCGACCCGGCGCCCTCCCGAAACTAGGAGACACCTTGAAGCGCGACATCCACCCCGAGTACGTCGAGACGCAGGTCAGCTGCACCTGTGGCGCGTCGTTCACCACCCGTAGCACGATCTCCAGCGGTTCCATCCGCGCCGAGGTCTGCTCCGAGTGCCACCCGTTCTACACGGGCAAGCAGAAGATCCTCGACACCGGTGGCCGCGTGGCCCGCTTCGAGGCCCGCTTCGGCAAGGCTGCCGCTGCCAAGAAGTAGCGAGCCCACAGCGCCGGTCTTCGGCGTCCCCGGCACGGGGGCGCCGGGACCGGCGCTTTGCGGTGCAGCCCCTATTCGTCTTACCTACGTCCCTGAGCCCACACTGGAGCTGGGGACAGTCCATTGGAGCCGGAGATGTTCGAGGCGGTCGAGGAACTGATCGGCGAGCACGCCGATCTGGAGAAGAAGCTCGCTGACCCGTCGGTCCACGCCGACCAGGCCAACGCGCGCAAGCTCAACAAGCGCTACGCCGAGCTGACCCCGATCGTCGCGACGTACCGCTCCTGGAAGCAGACCGGGGACGACATCGGGACCGCGAAGGAGCTCGCGGCCGACGACCCCGACTTCGCCGCCGAGGTCAAGGACCTGGAGAAGCAGCGCGAGGAGCTCACCGAGAAGCTCCGTCTGCTGCTGGTGCCGCGCGACCCCAGCGACGACAAGGACGTCATCCTGGAGGTCAAGGCGGGCGCCGGCGGCGACGAGTCCGCCCTGTTCGCGGGCGACCTGCTGCGCATGTACCTGCGCTATGCCGAGCGCGCCGGCTGGAAGACCGAGATCATCGACGCCACCGAGTCCGAGCTCGGCGGCTACAAGGACGTCCAGGTCGCCGTGAAGACCAAGGGCGGCCAGGGTGCCACCGAGCCCGGCCAGGGCGTCTGGGCGCGCCTGAAGTACGAGGGCGGTGTGCACCGCGTGCAGCGCGTGCCGTCGACCGAGTCGCAGGGCCGTATCCACACCTCCGCGGCCGGTGTCCTGGTCACGCCCGAGGCCGAGGAGGTCGACGTCGAGATCCACGCGAACGACCTGCGCATCGACGTCTACCGTTCGTCGGGCCCCGGCGGCCAGTCCGTCAACACGACCGACTCCGCGGTGCGCATCACGCACATTCCCACCGGAGTCGTCGCTTCCTGCCAGAACGAGAAGAGCCAGCTGCAGAACAAGGAGCAGGCGATGCGTATCCTGCGCTCCAGGCTCCTCGCTGCGGCGCAGGAGGAAGCGGAGCGGGAGGCCGCCGACGCCCGTCGCAGCCAGGTCCGTACCGTCGACCGTTCCGAGAAGATCCGTACGTACAACTTCCCGGAGAATCGCATCTCGGACCACCGCGTCGGCTTCAAGGCGTACAACTTGGACCAGGTGCTCGACGGGGACCTCGACGCGGTCATCCAGGCCTGCGTCGACGCCGACTCGGCCGCCAAGCTCGCGGCCGCGTAAAGCCGAACACAGCCTCGTAAGGCCGTACTTGTCAGGCCGTACGACAACAGCTCAGCCCCGGAGGACCAGCGTGAACCTGCTGCTCGCGGAAGTGGCCCAGGCCACCCAGCGGCTGGCCGACGCCGGCGTGCCCTCGCCGCGCAACGACGCGGAGGAGCTCGCCGCCTTCGTGCATGGCGTGAAGCGGGGCGAGCTGCACACCGTCAAGGACTCGGACTTCGACGCCCGTTACTGGGAGGTGACCGCGCGCCGCGAGGCCCGCGAGCCGCTCCAGCACATCACCGGCCATGCCTACTTCCGGTACCTGGAACTCCAGGTGGGGCCGGGGGTGTTCGTCCCGCGCCCGGAGACCGAGTCCGTCGTCGGCTGGGCCATAGACGCCGTCCGCGCGATGGATGTCGTCGAGCCGCTGATCGTCGATCTCTGTACCGGCTCGGGCGCCATCGCGCTCGCCCTCGCGCAGGAGGTCCCGCGCTCCCGTGTGCACGCCGTGGAGCTGTCCGAGGACGCCCTCCAGTGGACGCGCAAGAACGTCGAGGGGTCCAGGGTCGACCTGCGCCAGGGAGACGCTCTGGACGCCTTCCACGACCTCGACGGCGAAGTGGACCTGGTGATCTCCAACCCGCCGTACATCCCGCTCACGGAGTGGGAGTACGTCGCTCCGGAGGCCCGGGACTACGATCCCGAACTCGCCCTGTTCTCAGGGGAGGACGGACTCGACCTCATTCGCGGCATCGAGCGCACCGCGCACCGGCTGCTGCGCCCGGGCGGTGTCGTCGTCATCGAGCACGCCGACACCCAGGGCGGGCAGGTGCCGTGGATCTTCACCGAGGAGCGGGGCTGGGCCGACGCGGCCGACCACCCGGACCTCAACAACCGGCCGCGGTTCGCGACCGCACGCAAGGCGATGCCGTGAGCGCGCGCATCGTGATCCCCAGCCAGCAGTACGTGTACGAGGAGGCCCGCTAAATGGCACGGCGATACGACACCAATGACGCGACCGACCGCACCACCGGTCTGCGTGAGGCCGCGTCCGCCGTCCGCCGTGGCGAGCTGGTGGTCCTCCCGACCGACACCGTGTACGGCGTCGGCGCCGACGCGTTCTCCTCGGAGGCCGTCGCCGACCTCCTGGAGGCCAAGGGCCGGGGCCGCAACATGCCCACCCCTGTCCTCATCGGCTCCCCGAACACGCTGCACGGCCTGGTCACGGACTTCTCCGAGATGGCCTGGGAGCTCGTCGACGCGTTCTGGCCGGGTGCGCTCACCCTCGTCGCCAAGCACCAGCCGTCCCTCCAGTGGGACCTGGGGGACACCCGGGGCACCGTAGCCATCCGCATGCCGCTGCACCCGGTCGCCATCGAACTGCTGACGGAGGTCGGCCCGATGGCCGTCTCCTCCGCGAACCTCACGGGCCACCCGGCTCCCGAGGACTGTGACGCCGCGCAGGAGATGCTCGGCGACTCCATCTCGGTCTACCTGGACGGCGGCCCGACCCCGGGCATCGTGCCGTCCTCGATCGTCGACGTGACCGGCAAGGTGCCCGTGCTGCTGCGCGAGGGGGCACTGTCGGCGGAGGAGCTCCGGAAGGTCGTACCCGACCTCGAGGTGGCGAATTGACAGCCCCTGACGCGGGGCGTGGCATAGGCACGGGGATCACGGGGACCAGTGGGTTCTCCAGGGGGTCCTTCCGCATCCTCCACGTCAGCACCGGCAACGTGTGCCGCTCGCCGATCACCGAGCGGCTGACCCGGCACGCCCTGGCGGACCGGCTCGGCGACCCCCTGTGGGGCGGCCTGATCGTGGAGAGCGCGGGCACCTGGGGCCATGAAGGCGCGCCCATGGAGGCCAACGCCGAGACGGTCCTCGCCGACTTCGGCGCGGACCCCTCCGGCTTCGTCGGCCGCGAACTCCTCGACGACCACGTCATCCGCGCCGACCTGGTCCTGACGGCCACCCGCGACCACCGCGCCCAGGTCATCTCCATGGGCCACTCGGCGGGCCTGCGCACCTTCACCCTGAAGGAGTTCACCCGCCTCGTGCGAGCGATAGACCCGGCCACGCTGCCGCCACTGGAGGACGGCGTGATCGAACGCGCGCGTGCGCTGGTGCGGGCCGCTGCCGCTCTACGCGGGTGGCTCCTGGCCCCCACGGCGGAGGCGGACGAGGTGTACGACCCGTACGGGGCGCCGCTGCCGTTCTTCCGGTCGATCGGGGACGAGATCAACGAGGCCTTGGATCCGGTGGTGACCGCGCTGACCGGGGTGCGCGCGCGGGCCTAGGCCCCCGCCGGGCTCTGATCGCACGGCACCCGGCGTATCGGCTGCGACACCCGGCAGGACGTAACACCGGGCGTCCCAACGGTCCCGGTTCTACATTGGACGTAGCGCGTCCCCGCCGAGGTCCGGAGTCCATCATGCCGGTCACACAAACGCTTGAAGCGGATGTCCTGCGTCGACAGGACCCCGAGCTCGCCGAGATCCTCCTCGGGGAGCTGGACCGGCAGTCGACGACGCTGCAGTTGATCGCGGCCGAGAACTTCACCTCGCCGGCCGTGCTGGCCGCGCTGGGGTCGCCGCTGGCGAACAAGTACGCCGAGGGGTATCCGGGCGCCCGGCACCACGGCGGATGCGAGATCGTCGACGTCGCCGAGCGGGTCGCGATCGACCGGGCGAGGTCGCTCTTCGGCGCCGATCACGCCAATGTGCAGTCGCACTCCGGGTCTTCGGCCGTCCTCGCCGCGTACGCCGCCCTGCTGCGCCCCGGCGACACCGTGCTGGCGATGGGCCTGCCCTTCGGCGGTCACCTCACGCACGGGTCGCCCGCGAACTTCTCCGGACGCTGGTTCGACTTCGTCGGGTACGGGGTGGAGGCGGACACCGGGCTCATCGACTACGAGCAGGTGCGGACCCTCGCGCGCACGCACCGGCCCAAGGCCCTCGTGTGCGGCTCCATCTCCTACCCCCGGCACATCGACTACGCCGCCTTCCGGGAGATCGCCGACGAGGTGGGCGCCTATCTCATCGCGGACGCCGCCCACCCCATCGGGCTCGTCGCGGGCGGCGCGGCGCCCAATCCGGTGCCGTACGCCGATGTCGTCTGCGCGACGACGCACAAGGTGCTGCGCGGGCCGCGCGGCGGAATGATCCTGTGCGGCGCCGAGCTGGCCGAGCGGGTCGACCGGGCCGTGTTCCCGTTCACCCAGGGCGGCGCGCAGATGCACACCATCGCCGCCAAGGCCGTCGCCTTCGGCGAGGCGGCGACTCCGGCCTTCACGGCGTACGCCCATCAGGTGGTCGCCCATGCGCGGACGCTGGCGGCGGCGCTGGAGGCGGAGGGGCTCGCGATCACCACGGGCGGCACCGACACCCATATGCTGATCGCCGATCCCGCGCCGCTCGGCGTCGACGGACGCACCGCCCGCGGGCGCCTCGCCGCCGCCGGAATGGTCCTCGACACCTGTGCGCTGCCCCACGGGGACGCCCGTGGCCTGCGGCTCGGTACGGCGGCGCTCACCACCCAGGGCATGGGCGAGGCGGAGATGGAGCGGATCGCCGTACTGTTCGCGGGGGTGCTGCGGAACGACATCGACGGCAGACAAGCGCGTGAAGAAGTGCGGGAGCTGACCGGAAGATTTCCGCCCTATCCCGGCTAGAGAGGGGCAGGCGCGCCCCCGGGCTCAGCCACTCGTGCAACCATCGTCGCTACCCGGAAGTCCCCAACCGTATGCGCACCTCGCTAGGGTGTGGGGCTGAGATGGCCAGCGAGACCTGTGGGGAAGCCCGTGCGTGAATACCTGCTGACGCTCTGCATCACGGCCGCGGTGACGTATCTGCTGACAGGGCCGGTACGCAAGTTCGCGATCGTGGCCGGAGCCATGCCGGAAATCCGTGCGCGCGATGTGCACCGGGAACCCACTCCGCGGCTCGGCGGCATCGCGATGTTCTTCGGGCTGTGCGCGGGCCTGCTGGTCGCCGACCACCTGAAGAACCTCAACGCGGTCTTCTCGAACTCCAACGAACCGCGCGCCCTGCTCTCCGGCGCGGCGCTGATTTGGCTGATCGGCGTCCTGGACGACAAGTTCGAGATCGACGCCCTGATCAAGCTGGGCGGTCAGATGATCGCCGCGGGTGTGATGGTCATGCAGGGTCTGACGATCCTGTGGCTGCCGATCCCCGGTGTCGGCCTGGTCGCGCTGACCCAGTGGCAGGGCACCCTCCTCACCGTCGCCCTCGTCGTGATCACCATCAACGCCGTGAACTTCGTGGACGGCCTCGACGGCCTCGCCGCTGGCATGGTGTGCATCGCGGCCGCCGCGTCCTTCCTGTACGCCTACCGGATCTGGTACTCGTACGGCATCGAGGCCGCGGCCCCGGCGACGCTGTTCGCGGCGGTCCTGATGGGCATGTGCCTGGGCTTCCTGCCGCACAACATGCATCCCGCGCGGATCTTCATGGGCGACTCCGGCTCGATGCTCATCGGGCTGGTGCTCTCCGCCGGCGCGATCTCCATCACGGGGCAGGTCGACCCCGACGCGATGAACCTGTTCTCCGGTTCGGAGCGCAACACCGTGCACCAGATGGTGCCCGTCTACATCCCGCTGCTGCTGCCGCTGACGATCATCGCGGTGCCGGCCGCCGACCTCGTGCTCGCCATCGTGCGGCGCACCTGGCGGGGCCAGTCCCCCTTCGCCGCGGACCGCGGCCATCTGCACCACCGTCTTCTCGAGGTCGGCCACTCGCACAGCCGGGCCGTCCTGATCATGTACTTCTGGTGCGCGACGATCGCCTTCGGCGCCCTCGCGTACTCGGTCAACTCAGGGGCCATGTGGAGCGTGCTCGTCATCGTGGCGCTCAGCGCGGTCGGTCTCGTGCTGCTCCTGCTGCCCCGCTTCACGCCGCGCGCCCCGCGCTGGGCCGAGCACCTGGTGCCGCCGCGCTACCGCCGGCGCAGGGCCGTCGCCGTGGCCGACGGGGCCGAGCCGTCCGTCACACACGGGACGGCGGCTGCCGAGGAGGAGCCGGAGGAGGCCCGCGAACACCGTGCCCCGGTCGCCGCGGGAGTCTCAGGAGTCAACGGAGCGACGGCAATTGGCCCCCGTTCGCGCTTCCTGGATCGGCGCAAAGCCGGGTCGTCGCGCTGACGCAAGGTAAGAATCTGACTAACGCGTTGCCAAGTCGTGGGGGTGCAAAGCTCCCCAATACCAGACAACTTGGCGCGCTGGGCGCACAGACGCGCAGCGTCACTCTCATGTGTGACAGCGAGCACACCTTCTAGGTAAAGACCGCATCAAATAGTTTGTGATACCGTTCACGAGAACCCGGGACAGAGCCGAAGGACCCTAGTGCGACGGTCCTTTGGCGTGAGGTTCCCTCTCAGCCCGGGACTACGCTCGTCCATGACGACACGCCCCCCTTAGCAAGCGGAGTTGCCGCCATGCCGTCCAATGACGTCCGGATTCTCCTTCAGGCCGCTGTACCCACAGCTGCCGTCGGCGCGATTGCCGCCGTCGTCAGCGGCGTGGTCGCGGGCGGCAAGGGAGCCATCGGGGCGATCGTCGCGACGCTGGTCGTGATCCTCTTCATGGGAATCGGGCTCTACGTACTGCAGCGCACCGCCAAATCGCTTCCGCACTTGTTCCAGGCGATGGGCCTCATGCTCTACACGGCGCAGATTCTTCTGCTGTTCATCTTTGTCGCCGCGTTCAAGAACACGACGCTGTTCAATCCCAAGGCTTTCGCGATCTCGCTCGTCGCCACCACGCTCGCGTGGATCGGCGCACAGGCGCGTGCTCAGATGAAGGCCAAGATCCTTTACGTCGAACCCGACTCCTCGAAGGGCGACAAGCCCGAAAAGACGGGGCACTCGTCGTGAGGGGTAGGGCCGGAATAAGTGCGCGTAAGAGATCCTGCTATCGTCCGGTGCCAACTGCGGCATCGCGGGCGCGGGCATCTGAGCTGACGCCTGCTCAATCGCGAGGCTTGATGCCCCACAGCCGCCCCCACATCCGTAACACCAGTCCAGTGCCGAACCGCGGCTGTGCGCCGCGCCGACACAACGAGGTTGCCGTACCTATGCGCCACGCTGAAGGAGCCCGCGGTGAGTGCTGACCCGACGCAGGTGCTCGCCTTCGAGACCGACTGCCACATCTTCGCCGACTGTGGCTTCCCCGCTCCCGGCCTGCACTCGTTCCTGTTCGAGCCCCTGTGGGGTGACGGCGACAGCAACGTGTACTTCAACAAGACGATGCTCCTGGCGCTGCTCGGCTCGATCATCGTTGTCGGCTTCTTCTGGGCCGCCTTCCGCAAGCCGAAGGTCGTCCCGGGCAAGCTCCAGATGGTCGCCGAGGCGGGCTACGACTTCGTCCGACGCGGCGTCGTCTACGAGACCATCGGCAAGAAGGAAGGCGAGAAGTACGTACCACTGGTCGTCTCGCTCTTCTTCTTCATCTGGATGATGAACCTCTGGTCGATCATTCCGCTCGCCCAGTTCCCGGTCACGTCGATCATCGCGTACCCCATCGTCCTCGCGGCGATCGTCTACATCACCTGGGTCTCGCTGACGTTCAAGCGGCACGGATTCGTCGGCGCGTTCAAGAACTTCACCGGCTACGACAAGTCGCTGGGCCCGGTTCTCCCGCTGGCCATGTTCATCGAGCTCCTCTCGAACCTGATCGTCCGGCCGTTCACGCACGCCGTACGACTGTTCGCGAACATGTTCGCCGGCCACACGCTGCTGCTGCTCTTCACGATCGCCACCTGGTACCTGCTCAACGGCATCGGGATCGCCTACGCGGGTGTCTCGTTCATCATGGTGATCGTCATGACGGCCTTCGAGCTGTTCATCCAGGCCCTGCAGGCCTATGTCTTCGTGCTCTTGACCTGCACCTTCATTCAGGGCGCGCTCGCCGAGAACCACTGAGCACCCCCCTCCAGAACCCCCTTAAGCGTCCGGTGGCCAACCCCCGCCGGTCCGTACAGAGAAGGAAGAATCAGCATGGCTGCCACTGAGACCCTCGCCGCCGTCTCCGGTTCGCTCGGCTCCATCGGCTACGGCCTTGCCGCCATCGGTCCCGGCGTCGGCGTCGGCATCATCTTCGGCAACGGCACCCAGGCCCTCGCCCGTCAGCCTGAGGCCGCCGGTCTGATCCGTGCCAACCAGATCCTCGGCTTCGCCTTCTGTGAGGCGCTCGCCCTCATCGGTCTGGTCATGCCGTTCGTCTACGGCACCTGATCCACCCGATCAGCGACAGCCCACTAGACGAAAGGCACTGACATGAGCCAGCTGCTCATTCTGGCGGTCGAGAAGGAGAACCCTCTCGTCCCGCCGATCCCCGAGCTTGTCATCGGCCTGATCGCCTTCGTCATCGTCTTCGGTTTCCTCGCCAAGAAGCTCCTCCCGAACATCAACAAGGTTCTGGAGCAGCGTCGCGAGTCCATCGAGGGCGGTATCGAGAAGGCCGAGGCCCTTCAGACCGAGGCCCAGAGCGTTCTTGAGCAGTACAAGGCTCAGCTCGCCGAAGCCCGTCACGAGGCCGCGCGGCTGCGCCAGGAGGCGCAGGAGCAGGGCGCCACGCTCATCGCCGAGATGCGCGCGGAAGGCCAGCGGCAGCGTGAGGAAATCATCACCGCCGGTCACGCGCAGATCGAGGCGGACCGCAAGGCCGCGTCTCAGGCGCTGCGTCAGGACGTCGGCCACCTGGCCACCGACCTGGCCGGCAAGCTGGTCGGCGAGTCCCTTGAGGACCACGCCCGGCAGAGCCGCGTCATCGACCGCTTCCTCGAGGACCTCGAGGAGAAGGCCGAGGCTGCGCGATGAACGGAGCGAGCCGCGAGGCCCTGGCAGCCGCACGTGAGCGTCTCGACGCGCTGACGGACTCGACGTCCGTGGACGCGGCGCAGCTCGCCGACGAGCTGGCCGCCGTCACCGCGCTGCTCGACCGCGAGGTGTCGCTGCGTCGGGTCCTCACCGACCCGGCGCAGCCCGGCGAGGCCAAGGCCGAACTGGCCCAGCGCCTCTTCGGTGCCCAGGTCAGCGGGTCGACCGCCGACCTGGTGACCGGCCTGGTGCGCTCCCGCTGGTCGCGCTCGCGTGACCTGGTGGACTCCATCGAGGAGCTGGCCGCCACCGCCGACCTCACGGCGGCGCAGCGGACGGGCGCCCTCGACGACGTCGAGGACGAGCTGTTCCGGTTCGGCCGGATCGTCTCTTCGAACACCGAGCTGCGCGCCGCGCTGACCGACCGCGCCGCCGCCAAGGCGGCCAAGAGCGAGCTGCTGCGCAGCCTGCTCGGCGGCCGGGCGAACGTGACGACCGAGCGTCTGGTGACGCGCCTGGTGACCGCTCCGCGTGGACGTAGCCTGGAAGCGGGACTCGAGTCCCTGTCCAAGTTCGCCGCCGAGCGCCGCAACCGCATGGTCGCCGTGGTCACCTCGGCGGTCGCGCTGAGCGACGGACAGAAGCAGCGCCTCGGCGCCGCTCTGGCGAAGCTCTACGGCCGTCAGATGCACCTCAACCTCGACGTGGACCCCGAGGTCCTCGGCGGGATCCGGGTGCAGGTCGGTGACGAGGTCATCAACGGCTCCATCGCGGACCGGCTTGAAGACGCCAGCCGCCGCATGGCCGGCTAGCAGCAACTCAATACGTAGTACGTACATACGGCCCTGGTTGGGCCGTGCAGAGGATTCACCTCTCTTAGGGGGGAGTCCCCATCCCCCCAAGTGAAACTTCGGGCCCAACAAGGAGAGCAGGGAACCCAGATGGCGGAGCTCACGATCCGGCCGGAGGAGATCCGGGACGCGCTGGAGAACTTTGTCCAGTCGTACAAGCCGGACGCGGCCTCGCGCGAGGAGGTCGGTACGGTCACCGTCGCCGGCGACGGTATCGCCAAGATCGAGGGTCTTCCCTCGGCGATGGCGAACGAGCTGCTGAAGTTCGAGGACGGCACTCTCGGTCTCGCGCTGAACCTGGAAGAGCGCGAGATCGGTGCGGTCGTCCTCGGTGAGTTCAGCGGTGTCGAGGAGGGCCAGCCGGTGCAGCGCACCGGTGAGGTGCTGTCCGTCGCCGTGGGCGAGGGCTACCTCGGCCGCGTCGTCGACCCGCTCGGCAACCCGATCGACGGCCTCGGCGAGATCGAGACCACCGGCCGCCGCGCCCTCGAGCTGCAGGCCCCGGGCGTCATGGTCCGCAAGTCGGTGCACGAGCCGATGGAGACCGGCTACAAGGCCGTCGACGCGATGACCCCGATCGGCCGTGGCCAGCGTCAGCTGATCATCGGTGACCGTCAGACCGGCAAGACCGCCCTGGCCGTCGACACGATCATCAACCAGCGCGACAACTGGCGCTCGGGCGACCCGAAGAAGCAGGTCCGCTGCATCTACGTCGCCATCGGTCAGAAGGGTTCGACCATCGCCTCCGTGCGTGGCGCCCTCGAAGAGGCCGGCGCGCTGGAGTACACGACCATCGTCGCCGCCCCGGCGTCCGACCCGGCCGGCTTCAAGTACCTGGCGCCGTACACCGGTTCGGCCATCGGCCAGCAGTGGATGTACGAGGGCAAGCACGTCCTCATCATCTTCGACGACCTCTCGAAGCAGGCCGACGCCTACCGCGCCGTGTCCCTGCTGCTCCGCCGTCCGCCGGGGCGCGAGGCCTACCCCGGTGACGTCTTCTACCTGCACTCCCGTCTGCTGGAGCGCTGCGCGAAGCTCTCCGACGACCTGGGCGCCGGTTCGATGACGGGTCTGCCGATCGTCGAGACCAAGGCGAACG
This sequence comes from Streptomyces sp. NBC_00775, assembly GCF_036347135.1. NCBI lineage: Bacteria > Bacillati > Actinomycetota > Actinomycetes > Kitasatosporales > Streptomycetaceae > Streptomyces > Streptomyces sp. NBC_00775. Next base: position 3,412,484 of record NZ_CP108938.1, on the reverse strand, counting down.
ACGTGTCGGCGTTCATCCCGACCAACGTCATCTCCATCACCGACGGCCAGTGCTTCCTGGAGTCCGACCTGTTCAACGCCGGCCAGCGTCCGGCCCTGAACGTCGGTATCTCGGTCTCCCGCGTCGGTGGCTCCGCCCAGCACAAGGCGATGCGCCAGGTGTCCGGCCGTCTCCGCCTCGACCTCGCCCAGTACCGTGAGCTGGAGGCGTTCGCCGCCTTCGGTTCCGACCTGGACGCCGCGTCGAAGTCCCAGCTGGAGCGCGGTCAGCGTCTGGTCGAGCTGCTCAAGCAGCCTCAGTACCAGCCGATGCCGACCGAGGACCAGGTCGTCTCCGTGTGGGCCGGTACCACCGGCAAGATGGACGACGTACCGGTCTCCGACGTCCGCCGCTTCGAGAAGGAGCTCCTGGAGTACCTGCACCGCAAGGAGCAGGGCCTCATGACCTCCATCAAGGAGGGCGCGAAGATGTCGGACGACACCCTCACCGCTGTCGCCGACGCCATCGCGGACTTCAAGAAGCAGTTCGAGACCTCGGACGGCAAGCTTCTCGGCGAAGACGCTCCGGCCGCCGCGGCCAAGTGACGACGGAAGGGACCTGACTCATGGGAGCCCAGCTCCGGGTCTACAAGCGTCGTATCAAGTCCGTCACCGCGACCAAGAAGATCACCAAGGCGATGGAGATGATCGCCGCCTCGCGCGTCGTCAAGGCGCAGCGCAAGGTGGCGGCCTCCGCGCCGTACGCGACCGAGCTCACCCGCGCGGTCACGGCGGTCGGCACCGGCTCGAACACCAAGCACCCGCTGACCACGGAGGCGGAGACGGCGACCCGTTCCGCGGTGCTGCTCCTCACGAGCGACCGCGGACTGGCCGGCGCGTTCAACTCCAACGCCATCAAGGAGGCGGAGCAGCTGACCGCCCGCCTTGAGGCCGAGGGCAAGGAGGTCGACACGTACATCGTCGGCCGCCGCGGTCTCGCCCACTACCACTTCCGCGAGCGCAAGGTCGTGGAGTCGTGGTCGGGCTTCACCGACGAGCCCACCTACGCGGACGCGAAGAAGGTCGCGGGTCCGCTGATCGAGGCCATCGAGAAGGAGACGGCTGAGGGCGGCGTGGACGAACTCCACATCGTCTACACCGAGTTCGTCTCGATGATGACGCAGACGGCGGTCGACGGCCGCCTGCTGCCGCTGCGCCTCGAAGAGGTTGCGGAGGAGGCGCCCAAGGGCGAGATCCTTCCGCTGTACGAGTTCGAGCCGTCGGCGGAGGACGTCCTTGACGCCCTGCTGCCGCGGTACGTCGAGAGCCGTATCTACAACGCGCTGCTCCAGTCGGCTGCCTCCAAGCACGCCGCCACCCGCCGCGCGATGAAGTCGGCGACCGACAACGCGGGAGACCTGATCACCACGCTCTCCCGCCTTGCCAACGCGGCCCGCCAGGCCGAAATCACCCAGGAAATCAGCGAGATCGTCGGTGGCTCCGCAGCCCTGGCCGACGCGACCGCGGGGAGTGACAGGTAATGACGACGACAGTTGAGACGGCCGTTGCCACGGGCCGCGTCGCCCGGGTCATCGGCCCGGTCGTCGACGTGGAATTCCCCGTCGACGCCATGCCGGACATCTACAACGCCCTTCACGTCGAGGTGGCCGACCCGGCCAACGCCGGCGAGAAGAAGACGCTGACCCTGGAAGTCGCCCAGCACCTGGGTGACGGCCTGGTCCGCACGATCTCCATGCAGCCCACCGACGGTCTGGTCCGCCAGGCCGCGGTCACCGACACCGGCACGGGTATCTCAGTCCCGGTCGGTGACTTCACCAAGGGCAAGGTGTTCAACACCCTCGGTGAGGTGCTGAACTCCGACGAGAAGTACGACGGCGAGCGCTGGTCCATCCACCGCAAGGCCCCGCGCTTCGACGAGCTCGAGTCGAAGACCGAGATGTTCGAGACCGGCGTCAAGGTCATCGACCTTCTCACCCCGTACGTCAAGGGTGGCAAGATCGGTCTGTTCGGTGGTGCCGGTGTCGGCAAGACGGTGCTCATCCAGGAGATGATCTACCGCGTCGCCAACAACCACGACGGTGTCTCCGTGTTCGCCGGTGTCGGCGAGCGCACCCGTGAGGGCAACGACCTCATCGAGGAGATGTCGGACTCGGGCGTCATCGACAAGACCGCCCTTGTCTTCGGTCAGATGGACGAGCCCCCGGGCACCCGTCTCCGTGTGGCGCTGGCCGGTCTGACCATGGCGGAGTACTTCCGCGATGTGCAGAAGCAGGACGTGCTGTTCTTCATCGACAACATCTTCCGCTTCACGCAGGCCGGTTCCGAGGTCTCGACCCTGCTCGGCCGTATGCCCTCCGCGGTGGGTTACCAGCCGAACCTGGCCGACGAGATGGGTCTCCTCCAGGAGCGCATCACCTCGACCCGTGGTCACTCGATCACCTCGATGCAGGCGATCTACGTCCCCGCGGACGACCTGACCGACCCGGCCCCGGCCACCACGTTCGCCCACCTCGACGCGACGACGGTTCTCTCCCGTCCGATCTCCGAGAAGGGCATCTACCCGGCCGTGGACCCGCTGGACTCCACGTCCCGCATCCTGGACCCCCGCTACATCGCGGCGGACCACTACGCGGCCGCGATGCGCGTCAAGTCGGTTCTGCAGAAGTACAAGGACCTTCAGGACATCATCGCGATCCTCGGTATCGACGAGCTGGGCGAGGAGGACAAGCTCACCGTCCACCGTGCCCGTCGCGTGGAGCGCTTCCTGTCCCAGAACACCCACGTCGCCAAGCAGTTCACCGGCGTCGACGGGTCGGACGTCCCGCTGGACGAGTCGATCGTGGCCTTCAACGCGATCATCGACGGCGAGTACGACCACTTCCCGGAGCAGGCGTTCTTCCTGTGCGGTGGCATTGAGGACCTCAAGGCCAACGCCAAGGAGCTCGGCGTCTCCTGAACTTCGTGTTCATGAAGAGGGGCGGGTGCGTCCCGCCCCTCTTCGTACGCCTACTAGACTTTGACCCAACACCCGGCAGTAACGCCGGGTGGTGACCCGAGGAGCCCACCTTGGCTACTGAGCTGCACGTCGAGCTCGTCGCCGCGGACCGCAGTGTCTGGTCCGGCGAGGCCACCCTGGTCGTCGCGCGTACCACGTCCGGCGACATCGGCGTCATGCCCGGTCACCAGCCGCTTCTCGGTGTGCTGGAGTCGGGCCCGGTGACCATCCGTACGAGTGATGGTGGAACGGTCGTCGCCGCGGTGCACGGCGGTTTCATCTCGTTCGCCGACAACAAGCTGTCGCTGCTGGCCGAGATCGCCGAGCTGTCGGACGAGATCGATGTCCAGCGTGCGGAGCGGGAGCTCGAGCGCGCGAAGGCGGAGGGCGATGCCTCCGCCGAGCGTCGCGCGGACGTCCGCCTGCGTGCGGTGTCAGCGCGCTGAACCCAGCGCGCACGGAATGACGTGACTCAGCCGCGGCCGGGACTGGAGATATCCAGACCGGGCCGCGGCTGAGGCGATGCGGGTGCTTTTTTCCGTTTCATTACCTGCTTTACCTAGGAGACGAGGAGGTCGGTGTCGATGGTCCTCGCTCTGACTGTGTGCGGGTTGGTAGTGGCGCTCGTGGTGGTGGGGCTGTTCGTCTTCGGCCTCCGCCGCCGGCTGATCCAGCGCTCCGGCGGAACGTTCGACTGCAGCCTGCGCTGGGATGTCCCCGAGAAGGGTGACCCCAACGGCAAAGGCTGGAGCTACGGGGTCGCCCGCTACAACGGCGACCGCATCGAGTGGTACCGCGTCTTCTCCTACGCCCCCCGACCGCGCCGCACCCTGGAGCGCTCGGCGATCGAGGTGGCGGGCCGCCGCGCCCCCGAGGGTGAGGAGGAGCTGGCGCTGCTCTCCGACGCGATCATCCTCGTCTGTCTCCACCGCGGGACACGCCTTGAGCTGGCGATGAGCGAAGACGCGCTGACCGGTTTTCTCGCGTGGCTGGAAGCAGCCCCGCCCGGACAACGAGTGAATGTGGCGTAGCCACATTCACTCGTTGGGTGGGGGTCCCCCCGGACGAAGTCTGGGGGAGCGTCAATGTCGCTTAGCTCTTAGCGCTTAACGCCGCTTAGCTCAGTCCGCTGTTGATGGCGCTCACCAGCTCGCCGCTGGTGGTGTCACCGCTGAACTCCCAGAAGAACGCGCCGCCCAGACCCTGGGTCTTGGCCCACGCCATCTTCGTACCGATGGTGGTCGGGGTGTCGTACGACCACCAGTTGCTGCCGCAGTGCGCGTACGCCGTGCCGGCGATGGTGCCGGTGGACGGGCAGGACGTCTTGAGGACCTTGTAGTCCTCGATGCCCTGCTCGTACGTGCCTGCGGCCGGGCCCGTGGCGGTGCCGCCCGGCGCGTCCTGGGTGACGCCGGTCCAGCCGCGCCCGTAGAAGCCGATGCCGATCAGCAGCTTGCTCGCGGGGACGCCGATCGCCTTGAACTTGGCCATCGCGTCGGCCGTGGTGAAGCCGGCCTTCGGGATGCCGCTGTACGAGGTGAGCGGGGAGTGCGGGGCGGTCGGCCCGGTCGCGTCCCAGGCACCGAAGAAGTCGTACGTCATCACGTTGTACCAGTCGACGTACTGTGCGGCGCCCGCGTAGTCCGCGGCCTCGATCTTGCCGCCGGTGGAGCCGTCGGCGGTGGTGGCCGCGGTGACCAGGTTGCTGGAGCCGAACTTGGCGCGCAGCGCGGACATCACGTTCTTGAAGGCCGCCGAGCCGCTGGTGTCGCAGGACAGACCGCAGGCGTTCGGGTACTCCCAGTCGATGTCGATGCCGTCGAAGACATCGGCCCAGCGCGGGTCCTCGACCAGGTCGTAGCAGGACTGGGCGAAGGCGGCGGGGTCGGCCGCGGCCTGTCCGAAGCCGCCGGACCAGGTCCAGCCGCCGAAGGACCACAGCACCTTGAGGTTCGGGTACTTGGCCTTCAGCTCGCGCAGCTGGTTGAAGTTGCCGCGCAGCGGCTGGTCCCAGGTGTCGGCGACGCCGCTGACCGACTGGTCGGCGGTGAACGCCTTGTCGTAGTCGGCGTAGGAGTCGCCGATCGCGCACTTGCCGCCGGTGACGTTGCCGAAGGCGTAGTTGATGTGCGTGATCTTCGCGGCCGAGCCCGACGTCACCAGGTTCTTGACGTTGTAGTTGCGGCCGTAGATGCCCCACTCGGTGAAGTAGCCGAGCTTGACCGCGCCGCTCGTGGTCGGCGGGGTCGTGGTGCCGCCGGTGGTGTGCACGGCGACCGCGCCGCTGACCGGTCCGGTCTGGTCGGCGGTGTCACGGGCCTGGACGGTGTACGAGTAGTCGGTGCCGGCGGTGAGACCGGTGTCCGTGTACGAGGTCGTCGTCACGGTCGCGACCTTGGTGCCGCCGCGCAGAACGTCGTAGTTCTTGATGCCGTTGTCGTCGGTGGCCGCGCTCCAGTCGAGCTTCACCGAGGTGTCGGTGATCGAGGAGGCGGTGGGAGTGCCGGGCGCGGAGGGCGCGCTGTCGCCGGGGACGGTGGTGCCGCCGTCACAACTGCCGCCGTTCAGCAGACAGTTGGAGGGTGAGCCGGAGCCGGCGCCGTTGAAGCCGAAGGAGACGGAGGCGCCCGCGGCGAGGGTGCCGTTGTAGGACTTGTTCTTGGCGGTCCAGTGGGTGCCGGAGGACGTGACGTCCGCGTCCCACGCCGACGTCACCGACGTACCGGAGGGGAAGTCCCACTCGATCGTCCAGGAACTGAGGGCGGTGGTACCGGTGTTGGTGACGGTCCACTTGCCTTCGAAGCCCGTACCCCAGTCCGAGCTCTTGGTGTACGTGGCGGTGGCGGTGGTGGCCGCGTGGGCGGGGCTCGCGAGGCCGACCAGCGCGGCGAGCGGGAGGAGCAGGGTGGTGAGTCCTGCCACGGTTCGTTGTCTGGCTCTCTGCCGGAAGCGCATGGATGCCTCTCCTCGGGAGTCGGGGGTGTCGTGGGCATGGCTAAGCGCAGTGCGGCGAGAATAGAAAGGTCTGGACCATAGGTCAATAGGTCTGGACCAGTAGGTGGATGCCTGTGTTCCGGCTGTGTTAGACGCCCAACTCCCGAGCGAGAACGGCCGCTTGGACCCGGCTGCGCAGCTCCAGTTTCCCCAGCAGGCGGCTGACGTGGGTCTTCACCGTCGCCTCCGCCATGTCCAGACGGCCCGCGATCTCCGCGTTCGAGAGCCCCTCCCCGAGACAGCACAGCACCTCCCGCTCCCGGCGGGTCAGCGCTTCCAGGACGGCCGGGTCGGCCGTCGGCTCCCGTACGGGCTTCGCTGCGAACTCGGCGATCAGCCGGCGCGTGACCGCCGGAGCGATCAGCCCTTCGCCGCGCGCCACCGTCCGCACCGCCTCCAGCAGGCCCTTCGCGTCGGTGTTCTTCAGCAGAAAGCCGGAGGCGCCCGCGCGCAGCGCCCCGAACACGTACTCGTCGAGGTCGAAGGTGGTGAGCACCAGGACGTCGGCGAGCTGCTCGGCGACGACCTGGCGGGTGGCGGAGACCCCGTCGAGCCGGGGCATCTGGATGTCCATCAGGACGAGATCCGGCCGGAGTTCACGGGCGAGCGCGACCGCCCGCTCCCCGTCCGCCGCCTCCCCGACCACCTCGATGTCGGGCGCGCTGCGCAGGATGAGGACGAGCCCGGCCCGTACGGCGGACTGGTCCTCGGCGACGAGCACGCGGATCATGCGTCTTCTCCTTGGGACAGGGGCAGGGCGGCGCGTACGGTCCAGACCCTGCCGGTGGGGGAGTCCTCGGGGCCGGCCTCGAAGGTGCCGCGCAGGAGGGCGACTCGCTCCCGCATGCCGACCAGCCCGGCGCCCGATCCCGGAGCCCGCGGCCCGTCCCGGTCGCCGTACGGACTGCGTACCCGCACCGTGAGCGAGCCGTCCGGCTGGGCGAGCGTCACGGTGACCTGGCCCGGGGAGGCGTGCTTGAGGGCGTTGGTCAGGGACTCCTGGACGATGCGGTACGCGGCGAGCTCGACCGGAGCGGGCAGCCGGTCCTCGTGCGTCGCGTCGAGGGCGACGTCGAGTCCGTTGGTGCGGGCGCCCGCCAGGAGCGCTTCGAGGCCGTCGAGGGTGGGCGCCGCGGCGGGCTCCTTGTCGCCGCTGTCGTCGCGCAGGATGCCGATGAGCCGGCGCATCTCGGCGAGGCCCTCGACGCTGTTCTCGCGGATGACGGCGAGGGCGTCCTGGGACGTCTTCGGGTCGTCGAGCGAGAGCGCGGCGGTCGAGTGGATGGCGATCGCGGACAGGTGGTTGGCGACCATGTCGTGCAACTCCCGTGCCATGCGCGCCCGTTCGGACGTGACCGCCTGGGTGCGGTCGACCTCGGCGAGCAGGGCGGTCTGTTCGGCACGCAGGCGCTCGGCGACGGCGGTGTCGCGATGGTTGCGGACGATCCAGCCGGTGGCGGCCGGGGTGAAGGTCACCAGGCCGGTGAACGCCCCGATCAGCAGTCCTTCCGGCTTGCGCCAGGCCGCGACGGGCCACACCGTTGCGATCACCGTGATCAGACCGGTGATCCAGGGGATGCGCCGGGCCGCACCGGGCGAGCCGTACAGGACGGCCGCGTACACGAGGTCCGTGAACATCACGACGGTGGCCAGGCTGCCGCGGGTGAGCAGGTCGGCGGTGAGGGCGGCGGTGCCGATGAGCAGGGCGGTGCGCGGCCGCGTACGGCGCATCAGCTCACAGCCGGCCATGACGACCAGCGGAACGAGGACCACCCAGGTCTGATCGACGAGGGAGACCGGGTCGTCCGCCGTGCGGCTATAGAGCCCGACGCCCCACAGGGCGAGCCCGCCGAGCAGGCCCCCGACGGCGATGCGCACGTCGTCGCGGTGCGGGCGGGGGAGTCGGTAGGCCATGACTCCATCCAACATGGCGTACTGGCGGCTCGCCTTCTCCCCTGGAACGGTCCGCGACTACATCGAAGGATGCAGTCCCGCTTCGTCACCGCCGACGACGCATCGCGCCCGTGCGCACATGAGCCTGGAAAGGTGACCGAGAGGAGCGAACCATGATCGTCGCACTGATCATCGCCTGCGAGGTCGGCTTCTGGGTAATGCTGGCCGCCGGCCTCGCCGTCCGCTACCTGCTGAAGCGGCGCCGCACCAGCGTGGCCCTGCTGCTGTGCGAGCCCCTGCTGGAAGTGGTGCTCTTCGTGGTGACGGCGATCGACCTGAAGAACGGCGCCGAGCCGAGCTGGGAACACGGCCTCGCCGCGCTCTACATCGGCTTCACGGTCGCGTACGGCCACTACACGATCCGCCGGCTCGACGGCCACGCCGCCCACCGCCTCGCGGGCGCCCCGCCCCCGCCGAAGCCGCCCCGCTACGGGATGGCGCGGGCGGGGCACGAAGGGAAGATCTGGCTCCGTACGGTCCTGGCGGCCGCGGTCGCCTGTGCTCTCCTCCAGGCCGCGATCTGGTACGTCGGCGACGGCAACACGGAGTCCCTGCGGGCCTTCCAGTGGGTGGCGCTGCGGGCGGCCGTGATCCACGGGTTGATCGCGCTGACCTATCTGATCTGGCCGAAGAAGGGGCCGACGGCGGGCACCGAGCGGGCCCGGACGCTCACGAAGCCGTCGCCCCTTACGGCGAAGGCGGCGAGGAGCACCGAGCCGTCCTCGCCGCCTGGGAATCCGTCGGCCTGCCGGCCGGCTAGCGCTCGCCCCCCGGCACCCACAGCACGTCCCCGACCTCACCGTTCGCCGTCCGGGCAAGGATGAACAGTAGGTCCGACAGCCGGTTGAGATAGGTCGCGGTGAGCGGGTTCATGACCTCGCCGTGAACCTCCAACGCGGCCCACGTCGAACGCTCCGCCCGCCGTACGACCGTGCACGCCTGGTGCAGCAGCGCCGCGCCGGGGGTGCCGCCCGGAAGGATGAAGGACCGCAGCTTCTCCAGGCGTTCGTTGAAGTGGTCGCAGTCCGCCTCCAGCTTGTCGATGTAGAACTGTTCCACCCGCAGGGGCGGGAACTGCGGGTTCTCGACCACCGGCGTCGACAGGTCGGCACCGACGTCGAACAGGTCGTTCTGGACGCGGGTGAGGACCTTGACGACCTCCTCGTCCAGGCCGCCGAGCGCGATCGCCGTGCCGATCACCGCGTTCGCCTCATTGGCGTCGGCGTACGCCGAGATCCGCAGGTCGGTCTTGGCGACTCGGCTCATGTCGCCGAGGGCGGTGGTGCCCTGGTCGCCGGTCCTGGTGTAGATGCGCGTCAGATTGACCATGACCTCAGCGTAGTTACGCTCCGGCCTTCCGGAAGACCCGTGTGCCCACCGTCACGGCGAGCGCGGCGAAGCCGAGGGCGACGAGGACGCCGTACAGCATGGCGGCGGTCGCGTAGTCGCCGACGTACGCGTCCCGGATCGCGTCCACCAGATAGCGCAGCGGCATGACGTGGGAGAGGGCGTTCAGCCAGCCGGGGGCCAGGGTCATCGGCAGCATCAGGCCGGACAGCAGCATGGACGGCATGGTCAGCGCGTTGATGGCGGGGCCGAATTCCTGCGGCGTACGGACCTTCATGGCCAGGGCGTACGAGAGGGAGGCGAGGGAGAGCGTCAGCAGGGCGACGAAGGCGAAGCCGATCAGGATGCCGGCGAGGGGGGCGCGCAGCCCCACCGCCACCGCCGCCAGCACCAGCAGTACCGCCTGGAAGACGAAGATGGCGGCGTCGCGCAGCACCCGCCCCAGCAGCAGGGCGAGGCGGCTCACGGGGGTGACCCGCATCCGCTCCACGATCCCCTGGTTCTTCTCGATGATGATTGCGAAGCCGGCGAACGCGGCTCCGAACAGCCCGAGTTGGAGCAGCAGCCCAGGGACCAGGATCTGCCAGGAGCTGCCCCGCGAGCCGAGCGGGAGGCCGGTCAGCAGCGGGCCGAAGAAGAGGAGGTAGAGGAGCGGCATCAGGACGCCGAAGAGGAGCTGGAACTTGGAGCGCAGGGTCTGGCGGGCGTAGCGCCCGAAGATCAGGGCGGTGTCGTGCAGAAGCATGTCGTCGTACGTCCTATACGGCTACGGGGGTGGCGTCCGCCGGCGTCGGGCCGCGGCCGGTGATGGCGAGGAACGTGTCCTGGAGCGTGGCGTCGATCGAGCCGCCGTGCGCCAGTTTCAGCGCGCTCGGCGTGCCCTCGGCGACGACCACGCCCTTGTCGACGATCACCAGCCGGTCGGCGAGCGCGTCCGCCTCGTCGAGGTAGTGGGTGGTCAGGAAGACCGTGGTGCCGTGGTCGTCGCGCAGGCGGCGGACCAGGTCCCACAGGTCGGCGCGGCTGCCGGGGTCCAGGCCCGTCGTCGGCTCGTCGAGGAACAGCACCTGTGGCCGATGGGTGAGGCCCATCGCGATGTCGAGACGGCGGCGCCGGCCGCCGGAGAGTGCCGAGGTCCTGCGGTCCAACTCCTCGGTGAGGTCGAGTTCGCGCGCCAGCTCCCCGGCCCGCTCCACCGCCTGCGTCTTCGTCAGGCGATACAGCCGCCCCTGGGTGACCAGCTCCTCCCGCACGCTCACGTGTGGGTCGACGCCGCCCGACTGGGCGACATAGCCGCAGGCGCGGCGCACGCCGGCCGGGTCGGTGGCGAGGTCGTGGCCCGCGACGGTGGCCGCGCCGCCGGTGGGCGGCAGCAGAGTCGTGAGCATCCGGAGGGTGGTCGTCTTGCCCGCGCCGTTCGGGCCGAGGAAGCCGAGGATCTCGCCCGGCCGCACGGTGAGGTCGATACCGCGCACCGCCTCCACCGGGCCGCGCTTCGTCTGGAAGGTACGGGCCAGACCGGCCGTACTGATGATTGCCATGCCGTACAGAAAAACAGAGGCGATGAAATTTTGCAATGACACCAAGATTTCTGTGGCTCCAAAATTTCAGGAGGTGCACCGAAAGCTACGATGCGGGCATGGCTGAGGGACTCAGGGAGCGGAAGAAGCGGCAGACCCGGCAGTACATCTCGGATGTCGCCACCGGGCTGTTCCTGGAGCGGGGCTTCGACGCGGTGACGGTCGCGGAGGTCGCGGACGCCGCGAACGTCTCCGTGAACACCGTCTACAACTACTTCCCGACGAAGGAGGACCTCTTCCTCGACCGCTCCCAGGGAATCGTCGAACGGCTCGCCCGCTGGGTGCGCGGCCGGGAGAAGGGCGAGTCGGCCGCCGCCGCCGTGCTGCGCGAACTGCGCGAGGAGGTCGAGGCGGTCTCGCCCCGGCTCGGCCTGATGGACGGTTATGCCCGCTTCATGAAGGTCATCCACGACGCTCCCGCGCTCCGCTCGCGGCTGTGGGCGATCGGCCAGGAGATCCTCGACAACCTGGACGTGGCCCTGCGCGAGGAGACCGGCGCGCCCGACGACGACCCGTTGCCCGGGCTGATCGCCGGTCAGATCAACTGGGTGCACCAGACCGTGATGTCCGTCATCGGCCGGGAGATGATGACCGGACGAAATCCGGACGAAGTATCACGCGAAGTGCTTGTTCTCCTCGACGACATGGAGGAGCTGTTGAGCCAGAAGGTCCTCAACTACGCCGTACGGGCGGTGGAATGACCCGCGCCGGTGTGATGTCCGTCCTGTGAGACGTGACGCGCATTACTTACCGGTCACACAGCCCCTCACGAACGCTATGGTCCGCCGAAGAGGTGTACTAAACAGCGTGTAAGGGGAGTCGGAGTGGCACGGAAGCTCGCCGTCATCGGGGCCGGACTCATGGGGTCCGGTATCGCCCAGGTCTCCGCGCAGGCGGGCTGGGACGTCGTCCTGCGCGATGTCACCGACGAGGCGCTGACCCGTGGCGTCGACGGCATCAAGGCCTCGTACGACAAGTTCGTGAGCAAGGGCAGGCTGGAAGCCGCGGACGCCGACGAGGCGCTCGCGCGCATCACCGCCACCACCGACCTGGACGCGGTCGCCGACGCCGACATCGTCGTCGAGGCCGTCTTCGAGAAGCTCGAGGTCAAGCACGAGATCTTCCGGGCGCTCGACAAGATCGTCCGCGCGGACGCTGTGCTCGCCTCCAACACCTCCGCCATCCCGATCACCAAGATCGCGGCGGCCACCGAACACCCGGAGCGGGTCGTCGGCGTGCACTTCTTCTCGCCGGTGCCGATGATGCAGCTCGTCGAGCTGGTCCGCGGCTACAAGACGAGCGACGAAACGCTCGCCACCGCGCGGGAGTTCGCCGAGTCCGTCGGCAAGACCTGCATCGTCGTCAACCGGGATGTGGCGGGCTTCGTGACCACCCGTCTCATCTCCGCGCTCGTCGTCGAGGCCACCAAGCTGTACGAGTCGGGCGTGGCCACCGCCGAGGACATCGACCTCGCCTGCAAGCTGGGCTTCGGTCACGCCATGGGCCCCCTGGCCACGGCCGACCTGACGGGCGTCGACATCCTGCTGCACGCCGCGAGCAACATCTACACCGAGACCCAGGACGAGAAGTTCGCGCCGCCGGAGCTGATGCGCCGGATGGTTGACGCCGGTGACATCGGGCGCAAGAGCGGGCAGGGCTTCTACAAGCACTGAATCACCCACCGAAACCGCACGCGCCTCTGGGGCATCACTCCATGAGGTGAATTCGGTATCGGTTCGCTTACAGACGGCAACCTCTGCGCCCTTTCGGCAGTCAGACGGTGCACAACACAGAACGACAGACAGAACGCGAACAGACAGACGCGGAGTACGAGACGCACTCTCGGGGAGCGCATATGTACATCAGGGGCGACCACGCCGAGCTGGTCGTCGGGGGCCGCCTCGACGTACGCAGCGCGGCGGACGCCCGTACGGTCCTGCACTCGGCCGTCGACGACGGAGCCGGCGACCTGGTGCTCGACCTGTCCGAACTGGACTCTTGGGACGCCACCGGGCTCGGTGTCATCATGGGGGCCCACCGACGGGCCGGGCGGTGCGGCCGACGGCTCGTGCTGCGCGGCGTACCACCGCAGATGCAACGCCTGCTGGTCGCCACCCGGCTGCACCGGATCCTGGCGATCGAGGGCGGCATCGGAGTGGAATCCCTGCCCAGGGTGTGAGACCCGGGGGCCTGCACCGCCCCGGGAGTGAGGCCTCGTACACGCGTCCTGACCGGCGTACGAAACGCACCACGCGCACAATCCTCACGAAGCTGTGACGTCTCGGACGGCGCGGTACCCCGCCTGTTCGTAGATACTGTGCGAAGGTTTAGGGTTCGGCTGCCCGCCGACCGAAACCCTACGAGCGGGCACCGGACCAGAAGCGACAGCGCGGTGTGCAGCAAGGCCGGGAGGGGCTCGGCACACGACGCTTTTGGGGGGCTTGGAACATGGACCCGAACACCCGGGGACCCGAAGATTACGGCCATGACGACGACGGCCAGGCGCCTCGCTCGCGCCCGCCTCGCGATCCGCTCACGACCGACCTGGGCCAGCACACACCGGCGCTCGCCCGCACGGTCCAGCTCGTCTCGGGCGACTTCCTGCTGACGGTCAACCCCGTCGACGGTAGCGAAATAGAGAACTGCCCGCCGCACGAGCGGCCGCAGCGCCCGGCGAAGTTCAGCGCAGCCGAACGCACCGAGCTGGCCCGCACGGCCCAGCCGCCCGTCCCGCCGGGACCCGCGCAGCCCCGGCTGCCGCTCCTGGAGCGCCAGGAGGAGCGTGAGAGGCTCGTGCGCCTCCTCGCGCGCGGGCGCTCGGTACGGCTCACCGGACCTTCGGGATCGGGTCGCACCAGCCTCCTCGACGCCGTCGCCGACGACTGCGCGGACCTCGCCCCCGACGGCGTCGTACGCCTCTCCGGCTACCGGCGCACGGCGAGCGACCTGCTGTACGAGCTCTTCGCCGCCGTCTACAGCGCGCCCCTGCACCGCCCGGAACGGGACGAACTGCTCCAGCTCGTCCACGAGATCGGCGCGGTCGTCGTCCTCGACGACGTGGAGTTCGGCGGCAGCGCGCTCGACGAGCTGCTCGACGCCACCCCCGAGTGCGCCTTCCTCATCAGCACGACGCCCGACGTCGCCGCGCCGTCCGCCGACTCCCTCCTCGAAGAGGTGTTCCTCGGCGGACTCGACCGCAGCGGCGGCCTCGAACTCCTGGAGCGGGCCGTCGGCCGCGTCCTCACCGAGGACGAGTCGAACTGGGCCGGCGACCTCTGGTTCGAGTCCGAGGGCCTGCCCCTGCGCTTCATGCAGGCGGGAGCGCTGCTGCGGCAGCGCGACCAGCTGCGGGCCAGCGAGAACGCCGTCGACGAGTTCGGCGTCTTCCAGAACATCCCCGTCGACGCGCCCTTCGACGCCGAGGACGGCGACGATCACGACGTACCGCTGCCGTCGCTCGCCGAAGGCGCCGCGCCCGCCGCGCTGCTCGCCTCCCGGCTGAGCGACTCGGCCCGCGCCACCCTGCGCTTCGCGGTCGCCCTCGGCGGCGAGGTGCCGCACCAGGCGCACCTGCCCGCGCTCGTGGGCGACACCCACGCCGACGCCGCCCTCGCCGAACTGGCGAGCTGCGCGCTGGTCTCCCCGGTCGGTTCCCGCTACCGGCTCGCCGCCGGCGTGCAGGCCCAGCTGGAGGCCGCCGGATACGCGGACGGCCTTGAGGAGCAGGCGCTCGCCGCGGCCCGGCACTACACCTGGTGGGCCGGGCACCCCTCGGTCACCCCGGAGCGGGTCTGCGCCGAGGCCGACGCGCTGCTCGCCGCGCTCACCGTCCTGGTGCCGCTCACCACGGCCCCGCTCGACGAGCAGGACGAGAGCGTCGCCGTACAGCTGGCCCGCACGGCCGCGCCCGCGTTCGCCGCGGGTCTGGACTGGAGCGCCTGGGAACGCACCCTGCGCTCCGGCGCCGAGGCCTCCCGGCTCTCCGGCGAGGTCTCCGAACAGGCCTACTTCCACCACGAGTTGGGCATCCTCGCGCTCTGCGGCGGCCAGCTGGACCGGGCCCGCGCCGAGCTGGAGGCCTCCATCGGGCTGCGCGGCGCCCTCGCCGACAAGCGCGGCACCGTCGCGGGCCGCCGCGCCCTCGCGCTGGTCGCCGACCGCTCCGGAGCCACCCTGGCCGGCGGGCGCACGGCGGCGGGGGAGGAGGTGCCCGACGCGCGGCACGAGGAGTCGGCGTCGCCCCCCGGTGGCGTACCGGCCGCGTTCGTGATGGCCGAACCGCCCGGCGAACCCACCACGTTGGTCACCCACCGGTCCGAGCCCGGTGGCCCCGCGCCCAAGCGGGCCGGCGTCGCGGGCCGGCTGGTCAGCGGCACCCGGCGCAACCTGGTGGCCGCGGGCGCCGGCGCGCTCCTCGTCGCCGTGCTGGGCACCGTGGTGACGCTCGGCGCGACCTCGGACCACAGCAACGACACCCCGTCCGAGAAGGTCGGCGTCAATCCCTCGGCCAGCCAGGGCAGCGACGACGACAGCCTCGGCGCGGACAAGGCCAAGAAGGGCGGCGACTCCGACACGGGTACCGTGGCGACGCCCACGGATCCTGGTCCCGACGGTACGTACGGGACGTCGGACGATCCGACCCCGACGGACACGGGCAGCGGTACGCCGTCCGACGACCCGAGCGGCACGCATACGTCGAGTACGCCGTCGAAGTCGCCGTCCAAGACCCCGTCCAAGACGCCGTCCAAGACACCCTCGCAGACTCCGTCGAAGACGCCGAGTCAGACTCCGTCGGCCACCCCGTCCGAGACGCCATCCGAAACGCCTACGCCCACCCCGTCGACAACCCCGTCGACGTCGGACACCGCCAGCGGACCCGCGTCGAGCAGCGCCCCGGTGAGTTCGTCGGCCAGCGCCCCCGAGAGCAGCGTGCCGGCGGGCAGCAGCGCCGCCACATCGCCGGGCGGCGCGGTGATCTGACCGTACGAAGCGAGAGGGCCGGGTCCACGACGTGGACCCGGCCCTCTCGCTGTAGTCGTCCCCGCGGTCAGAACAACCGCAGCTTGTCGT
This sequence comes from Streptomyces sp. NBC_00775, assembly GCF_036347135.1. Classification (NCBI taxonomy): domain Bacteria; kingdom Bacillati; phylum Actinomycetota; class Actinomycetes; order Kitasatosporales; family Streptomycetaceae; genus Streptomyces; species Streptomyces sp. NBC_00775. Next base: position 3,396,546 of record NZ_CP108938.1, on the reverse strand, counting down.
CCTCGATGCCGCGCATCGCGTTGTAGTCCAGGACCGCGCAGCCGATGCCGCGGTCGGTGGCGAGGACGCGGGCCTGCGGCTTGATCTCCTGGGCGGCGAAGATGCCGCGGACCGGCGCGAGGTGCGGGTCGCGGTTCAACAGCTCCAGATAGCGCGTGAGTTGCTCCACGCCGTCGATCTCACCGCGCCGCTTGATCTCCACGGCGACGGTCTGGCCGTCGGCGTCCCGGCACAGGATGTCGACCGGGCCGATGGCCGTCATGTACTCGCGGCGGATGAGCGAGTAGCCCTCGCCGAGCGTCTCGATGCGGTCGGCCAGGAGCTCTTGAAGGTGTGCTTCCACGCCGTCCTTGATCAGGCCGGGGTCCACGCCGAGTTCGTGCGAGGAGTCGTGGAGGATCTCCTCCATCGTGATGATGAGCTTCTCGCCCGCTTTGTTGATGACGGTCCAGGTGCCTTCGTCGTCGCCGGAACCCTCCTTCAGCGTGCAGGGCGGCGACATCCAGTTGAGGGGCTTGTAGGCCCGGTCGTCCGCGTGGATCGAGACGCTGCCGTCCGCCTTCACGAGGATGAGGCGGGGGGCCGACGGGAGATGGGCGGTGAGCCGGCCCGCGTAGTCCACGGAACAGCGGGCAATGACGAGACGCATGGTCGGCAACGCTACTCGACGGGCGGTGGTGCACGCGATTCGCCCTGGAAGAAGCCTGTTCGGTCGTGGCTGATTGTGTGCCTACTGGGAGTTCGCTATGTGCGCATTCTCCTGGTGCCGTCACCGTCCGTTGCTTACCGTATAAACGGGAGGTCGCGATGCGTGTACTCAGCGTGTTCGATATCGCGAGTTCCCTATCCCTGTCCGGCAACCCCCGAGGTCTGGGGGTGCGAGAGGAGAACCCATGTCGCTCGACGTCTCACCGGCCCTACTTGAACAGGCCGAGCGAGGCGAGGTCGACGACGCTGAATTCGTCGACTGCGTCCGGACCTCCCTGCCCTACGCGTGGGAGATGATCAGCTCCCTGGTGGCCCAGCTGAAGGTGGACGGCGGCAACTTCGCCGACAACCAGACGCCTCCGCCGGACGAGCAGGCACGTGGCCAGCTGCTGCGTGCGCTGGCGAGTGACGCGATACGCGGCGCACTGCAGCGGCACTTCGGAGTGCGGCTGGCCTTCCAGAACTGCCACCGGGTGGCAGTGTTCCCGCTGGACGCCTCAGTGGACGACACGCTGGCACGCTTCACCTCGGTCCGCAGTCAGCTGCTGAACCAGTCGCCGGAGTTCCGGGACTGCTGACGCGGTGACGCAGCACTGCTTGCCGCTCCGTACGCGGGAGGTGCATTTGTACTGGAGCGGCAAGCTCCCCGCGCGGTCACCTGAGGTGCGGCAGCACCTCGGCGCCGAGACGTCGTACGTTCTCCTCCGTCGCCGCCAGGTCTCCCGAGCCCTCGACGAGCAGGGCGAAGCGTGAGATGCCGGTCCGCTCCGAGGTCGCCGCGAGCCGGTCGGCGCACAGCCGGGGGGTGCCCACCGGGTGCAGCCCGCAGAGCAGTTCGGTGTACGCCAGGGGGTCCCGCATGGAGCGGGTGCGGCCGTCGACCGTCACATGGGCGTCCAGCCCCTGCTTCAGCCAGCCCGGCATCGCCTTGAGGAGCGCCTCGACGGCGTCGGTGCGACGGTCCGCGATCTGGCAGACGCCGGCGGACACATGGGCCGCCGCGAAGATCTCGTCCGCCGGGCGCCGGGCCGCGCGCGCGTACTGCCGCCACAGCGCGACCATTTCGGCCTTCTCCTCGTCCCCGACATGCATCCCCAGGAGCATCGGCAGCCCGCGCTCGGCCGCGAGCCGCACGCTCGCCGGTGAGGTGCAGGCGACGACGACCTCGGGCCCCGGACCGCCGCTCAGCGCCTCCGACGGCCGGGGGACGACGGGGACTTCACGGAAGCTGAACCGCTCCGAGGTGCCCCGCACCGACGGCTCGCGCAGCCAGCGCACCAGGAGGTCGAGTGACTCCGGGAACCCCTTCTCGTACGCCTCCAGTCCTGAACCGAAGACCTCCAGGTCGACCCAGGGGCCGCCGCGTCCGACGCCCAGCGAGAACCGTCCACCGGACGTCAGATGCAGCAGCGCGGCCTGCTCGCCGAGTGCCACGGGGTGGACGGTGGGCAGCACGCTGACCGCTGTGCCGACCCGGATCCGGCTGGTGCGGCCGAGCAGGAACGCGGCGAGGGTGATGGCCGACGGGCAGGTGCCGTACGGCACGAAGTGGTGCTCGCCCAGCCATACCGAGTCGAGCCCCGCCTCCTCGGCGACCTCGGCGGACCGCACCGCCCGGTGCAGGGCCTCCCCCTGGCCCTGTCCCGGGAACTGGGCCGCCAGTACAAAACTTCCTACGTGCATCGCACTTCCTGCTTCCTCGGCTCCGACAAGGAGCTCCCCCACCGGGCATAACCGTCTGACACGTGCCGAAGTCACGGTCTGGCGGGGAGATTTGCGGATTGTCTGCGAAATGGGCCGCCCGGTGGGGGATCTGTACGGGTTGGTGGAGTACGCGTACCCCGGTGCGCGCCGCGTAGGCTGGAGATGGCCCCTGCTCCCTGTATAGCTCCGTGAGGTGTCCCGTGTCCCCGCGTCGCAACCGTCCGAAGGCCGCCGGTGCGTCCGGCAGTAGTGCGGACGAGGAGCGGTCCGGCCGTTATGGCGGCTGGCAGTCGACCGAGAGCTGGCAGGGCGAGGAGTGGAGCGTGCGCCATGTGGCGGGCGCGAGCGCCGAGGGCAAGACCTACCGGTGCCCCGGCTGCGACCAGATGATCCCCTCCGGTGTCCCGCACGTGGTGGCCTGGCCGGAGCACTCGGGCGTCGACGAGCGGCGCCACTGGCACAAGGCCTGCTGGAACGCGAAGGACCGCCGCACCTCGCGGGTGCAGCGGTCCCGTAACGCGCCCAGGTTCTAGGCGGTCAACGCGCCCAGGTTCTGGGCGACTTCAGAAATCAGGGCGGGGCTCAGACGTCCCGGCGCTCCAGCAGCACGAACGCGCCGACGATCGCCGCCGCCGTCACCCCGGCGAGCAGACCGAGCTGCGCGCCGCCGTGGCCGCTCTCGGTGTCCAGCCGGAAGATCCTGGCGAGGGCGTTGGGAGCGTTGTACTCCTGCATCTTCTCGCCGATCGTGCGCATGCTGTCGGACATCATCAGGAACGCGGGCATGATCGCGGGCACCAGCACCACACCGAGCATCGTGGTGATCGCGCCCGCCGAGTGACGCAGCATCGAGCCCACCGCGAGCGCGAGGACGCCGAGCAGTGAGACGTACAGCGAGCCCATGATCACCGTGCCGCCCCACGGCACGTCCGAGGTGCCGCTGCTGCCGTGCATCCCCGAGGTGATCAGGCCGACGAAGCCGATCGCGAACGCCGACACGACGAACGCCACCGCGAAGAAGATGATCAGCTTCGCGGTGAGCACCCGGTGCCGCTGCGGCGAGGCCGTGAACGTCGTACGGATCATGCCCGTGCCGTACTCGGACGAGACGACCAGGACGCCCAGCGTGATCAGGCAGATCTGGCCGAGCATCAGCCCGAAGAAGGCCGGGATCGTGTACGGGACGTCGGTGAAGTCCTCGTTCGTGGTCTGCGCGGCGACCAGGAAGCCGATGCCGACCACGAGGAGCAGGAAGGTGCCGAGCGTCCACATCGTGGAGCGCACCGACTTGATCTTCGTCCACTCGGAGTTGAGCGCGTGACCGAGGTGGGTGCGGGTGACCGGGATCGGTGAGGTGTACGAAGTGCCGGGCGCCGCCTGCCAGTTGGGGGCAGCGACGGCCTGCTGCGGCATCGGGGGCTGGGGCGTGCTCATCGGGCGTCCTCGGGCTTGGTCAGGTCGGGGGCGGCGGCAGGCGCGGCGGCGGGTGCCGCGGGCGGCTGTGCGGGGGCCTGGGGCGCGGCCTGGGCGTACGGGTTGACGTCCGCGGCACCGGAAGCCACGGGGGCGGCCGGAGCGCCGTAGAGACCCGGCTGGCCCGCACCGGGGGCGGCGGGGGCGCCGTACGGGCCCGGCTGTCCCTGCGGCATCGCGAACGGCTGCCCGCCCTGCTGGGGCGGCGGCGGGGCGTACCAGCCCGGCTGGCCCTGACCCGCCACCGGCATCTGCTGGGGCGGCATGGCGCCCGGCGGCAGCTCCTGCTGGAGCCCGGCCTTCTGGTCGATGGTCGAGCGGTAGTCGACGGCGCCCTGCGTCATCCGCATGTACGCCTCCTCCAGCGAGGCCTGGTGCGGCGACAGCTCCCACAGGCGTACATCGGCGGAGTGCGCGAGGTCGCTGATACGGGGCAGCGGCAGCCCCATCACACGAAGGGCGCCGTCCTGCTCGGGCAGCACCTGGCCGCCCGCCTCGGTCAGCGCGGCCGTGAGCTTCTCGCGCTGCTGCGGCTCGGTCTCCGGGGTGCGGACCCGGGCGAAGTCGGCCGAGTTGTGCGAGATGAAGTCCTTGATGGTCATGTCGGCGAGCAGCTGGCCGCGGCCGATCACGATCAGATGGTCGGCGGTCAGCGCCATCTCGCTCATCAGGTGCGAGGAGACGAAGACCGTACGGCCCTCCGCCGCGAGGGACTTCATCAGGTTGCGCACCCAGAGGATGCCCTCGGGGTCGAGGCCGTTGACCGGCTCGTCGAAGAGCAGCACCTGGGGGTCGCCGAGGAGCGCGGCGGCGATGCCGAGCCGCTGGCCCATGCCGAGCGAGAAGCCCTTGGAGCGCTTCCTGGCCACGTCCTGGAGCCCGACGACGCCGAGCACCTCGTCCACCCGGCGGGCCGGGATACCCGACAGCTGGGCCAGGCACAGCAGGTGGTTGCGGGCATGCCGGCCACCGTGCACGGCCTTGGCGTCGAGGAGCGCGCCGACCTGGCGGGGCGCGTTCGGCAGCTTGCGGTACGGGAAGCCGCCGATCGTCACCTGCCCCGAGCTGGGGTTGTCCAGGCCGAGGATCATGCGCATCGTCGTCGACTTGCCCGAGCCGTTGGGCCCGAGGAAGCCGGTGACGGCGCCGGGCCGCACCTGGAAGGAAAGGTTGTACACGGCCGTCTTGGCGCCGTAGCGCTTCGTCAGGCCGACTGCCTCGATCATGCTCCGCACCCATCGAAAGGTTCAGGACGTCGGGGCGCACGCCCCCGTAAGGGTTAGGAGGATATCGGGGCGCTGACGGTTCCACTCAAGAGAAAGTAAAACTGCGCAGGTCACACGGGGGAGAGATCGAGTAAGGACTCTTACCCGCATACCCACCTTTGTCAGGTACCCGCCGTGCCTGGTCGGGCTCGAAACGGAACCCTCAGGGCCGGTTCGGCAGCGAATCGTCCCGCGGAGGAAGGTCGTCGTACAGCTTCAGTTCCGAGTCGTCGGACTCGTAGGGCAGGAACTCCGGCTGCTCGGTGAGCCAGCCCTCCTCTCGGAAGATACGAGTGCCCCGGTGCCGCGTCGCCTCGTCGGAGCCCGCCCGGCGGACCCAGGTCTCGGGGTCCGGGCCGAGCAGTTCGCGCAGCGCGGTGGAGTCGGCGAGCAGTTCCCTGAGCAGGGCGGCCTGGTCCCCGCCGCCGGCGCGGGGGGAGCCGTTCGGGCCGGCCAGGACTCCGTAGGCGCTGAAGTAGATGTACGCGGCGCCCAGTCGTTCCCCGGACGGCATGGTCATCGGGAACACGTCGCCCGGCAGCAGCGCCCGGCGGTATCCAGGGAACTCCGTGTCGTCCACGACCTTCAGCTGGGCTGCGTCCAGCCAGGTCACGACCAGCGAGGTTTCGGCCGCGGGGTCCATGTACGGCGCGGCGGCGACGTATCCCGCCGGGCTGATGTGGGCGGAGAGCCCCACCTTGATGCCGCGCACCCGCACCGGGATCATCGGCATCTCGTCGGGGACTCCGATGCGGTCGAACTTGTGGCTCACCTGGCCCGGTGCGGCGTTCGACCCCACCGAGACGACCGGGTAGCGGCCGCCGACCGATGCCTGGCCGAGCCGCTCCAGAGCCGCGTCCAGGGTCTCTTCCCCGGACGCGACGCCGCTCCGCACGGTCCAGGCGCCCAGGCGCCGCGGTTGCACGCCGAGCGCCAGCAGTTCCTTGCCGGAGAGCAGGACAGGTTCGTCGATGACGCGGCCCGGGTATGTCAGCGGCTGCAGCGCCGGGACGTCGGTGTAACCGAGTGCTTCGATGCTGCGGTCGGTCATGGAGAAGCCCTTCTGTGAGCTGGCCGGGAGTCGGGCGGACGACAGTCCGAGCCTCCCACAACGGCGTATACCCGCGACACCTGTCATCGGGCGCCGCAGGGCTGGGCGGGGGACACCGATGCGTTTACCGAGGCGCGGCCACCGGCCGCATCCCAGATTCCGTAAGTCTGTTCGCTGGTGGATAGCGGATCGCACGCTGTCCGCCCTGCTGCTGCTCGCCCTGGCGGTTCTTCTGGTGTTCTCCGTGCTGCTCGCGGTGGGTTTTGTGCTGGCGGAGGACTCCTCCCGGCCCCTGGGGGAGCGCCTGTGGTCCCGTCAGCTGCTGGATGTGACCCTGGAGGTGCTGCGCGCCTGCGTGGGCACGGACAGCCTGTCCGTCGAGGGCGCGAACACCGCGCAGGAAGTACTGTCGACCGTCGCGTCGTTGACCGGCGCACTGGTCCCGGCGACCCTTCTGGGAATCGCGCTCATCAAGGTGTTCACGGTCCGGCCGGTCGTCTGGCGCAGGAAGGCCAGCATCGCGCTCGCCGCGATGTCGGACTCGCCGAACTACGCGCGCGATCACCAGGGCAGTGACAAAGCGGTGATCGCCGTACGCTTCTACAACCACGTACTGAACCTGGTCATGATGGAGGCGCGTGCGGAGGCCCATCTGCGCTTCCTGGAGAAGTCGCCGCACGCCGACACGCTGGTGATGTACAAGCAGCGGCTGAAGATTCTCGGCGAGGACGGCGGGTTGTGCGACGAGCGTGTGTGGTCCGTCGTGGAGCGCGCGGCCCCGTTCACCGTGTGGATACCCGTCGGCTCCGAGGTGCCCGAGCTTCCGCTCGGCTCGCTCCAAGGCAAGGACCTGCGGGGACTTCAGGGCGTACGCATCATGGTGCGCTTCACCGCCAAGGCGGTGGGGACCGGAGCGCAGCTCAGTGACGAGCGCTGGTTCAAGCTGGACGATTCGGATCTTGAGTTGGGCAAGTTCGTGTCCGTGGAACCGGATCTCGACGTTCATGTGAGCAAGTGGAAGGGGTGGAGGGAGTTCGACGAACTCCAGCCCGACGCCTCGCCGGAGGGCTCCGCGCCTCCCGCTTCCTGAGCGGTCACACGCCTGTCCTGAGCGGTCTCAGGCGTCCCGCCTCTTGAGCAGCGCGTAGCCCCCGAGGAGCGCCAGAGCCACCCACAGCACCATGATCGCGAGGCCGCCCCAGGGGCCGTACGGAGTGTCGTCGTTGATTGGGGTCACGACCCGCATGATCTTGCTGCCGGCCTGGTCGGGCAGATAGCGGCCGATCTTCTTGGTCGCGGAGACGGCGCCCAGGATGTTGGAGATCAGGAAGAAGAACGGCATCAGGATGCCGAGCGAGAGCATCGGACTGCGCAGCATCGCCGCGACGCCCATCGAGAAGACGGCGATCAGCGTCATATAGAGCCCGCCGCCGATCACCGCGCGCAGCACACCGGGGTCGCCGATCGACGCCTTGTGCGTGCCGAGCATGGCCTGGCCCAGGGAGAAGGCGATGAAGCTGGTGATCATGCCGACGACGAGGGCGAGGCCGGCCGCGACCGCGATCTTGCTGAAGAGGAACGTGCCGCGCTGGGGGACCGCGGCGAGCGAAGTGCGGATCATGCCGGTGCTGTACTCGTTGCCCACGACGAGCACCCCGAACACGATCATCGCGAGCTGGCCGAGGCTCATCCCCGCGAAGCTGATGAACGTCGGGTCGAAGGAGAGTTTGTCCCCCGCGCTCAGCTTGTCCCACTCGTTCCTGGACAGCAGCGAGATGAGGATGCCAAGAGCGATGGTGACCACCGCGGCGAGACTGAGTGTCCACACAGTGGACGAGACGGAGCGGATCTTGGTCCACTCGGACTTGAGGACCTGGGTGGCCGCCATGGTCAGTCCCTCTTCCAGTCGTCGCCCCAGTGCGGGGCCGGCGGCGCGGTCTGCGGACGCGGGCTCTGCGGAAGCGGTGCGTCCGTGTGCGCGTGGTACTCCACCGACTCCGCGGTCAGCTGCATGAACGCCTCCTCCAGGGAGGCCTGCTGGGGACTCAGCTCGTGCAGCACGATCTGGTGCTGCGCGGCCAGCTCACCGATGTGCTCCGGCTTGCCGCCGTCGACTTCGAGCAGAGCGCTGCCCGTCTCGACGACCGTGATGCCCGCGCCGTGCAGCACGTCGAGGAGCCGCTCGCGCTGGGGGGAGCGGATACGGACGTAACTGCGCGAGTTCTGCTCGATGAAGTCGGCCATGGAGGTGTCGGCGAGGAGCCTGCCCTGGCCGATGACGACGAGGTGGTCGGCGGTCAGCGCCATCTCGCTCATGAGGTGGGACGAGACGAACACCGTGCGCCCTTGCGCCGCGAGGGACTTCATCAGGTTGCGGATCCAGTGGATGCCCTCGGGGTCGAGCCCGTTGACCGGCTCGTCGAACATCAGGATCCGCGGGTCGCCGAGCAGCGCGCCCGCGATACCGAGCCGCTGGCCCATACCGAGCGAGAAGCCCTTGGCCTTCTTCCTGGCGACCGGGGTCAGGCCGACGGTGTCCAGGACCTCGTGCACCCGTGCCTTCGGGATGCCGTTGCTCTGCGCGAGGCAGAGGAGGTGGTTGAAGGCGCTGCGTCCGCCGTGCATGGCCTTGGCGTCGAGGAGGGCGCCGATGTACTTCAGCGGGTCCCTGAGGTGGTCGTAGTGCTTGCCGTCGATCTGTACGTCGCCCGCGGTGGGGCGGTCGAGGCCGAGCATCATCCGCATCGTCGTGGACTTCCCGGCGCCGTTGGGGCCGAGGAAGCCCGTGACGATGCCCGGTCTGACGGTGAAGGTGAGGTTGTTGACCGCCACCTTCTCGCCGTACCGCTTGGTCAGCCCCGAGAGCTCGATCATGCGGCCACGCTAAGTCGGACCTATGGGCCGCGCTACTTGAGCGGGGAGGGGGGTGCCGCTTGTTCGCCGTGTGCCTCTGCTCCACCCCGTGCCTACGACAACGGCCCGCACCCCGAGGAGGGGGTGCGGGCCGGAGCCTTGAGCAGGAACTACCAGGAACTACCGGGACTGCTGCGCCGGAACCCCACGCGAGATCGGCTCGTCCTCGGCCGGCGTGCTGGCGGCGGCCACCGCGGCGCCCGTGAGCGTCGCGAGCATCTCGCGGACGTTCGTGAGCTGGGCGTTGATCGAGTCGCGGCGGTTGGTGAGGGCCGCGAGCTCGCGCTCGGATTCCGAGCGGATGCGGTCGGCCTTGGCGTTCGCGTCGGCCACGATGTCCTCGGCCTGGCGCTGAGCCGTCTCGACCGTCTGGCGGGCGCGGCGCTCGGCGTCCGTGCGCAGCTTCTCGGCCTCCAGGCGGAGCTGCTCCGCGCGGTGCTCGATCTCCGCGAGACGCTTCTCGGCCTTGGCCTGGCGGGACGCGAGGTCGCGCTCCGACTGCTCGCGGCGCTTGGCGAGGTTCGTCTCGAAGTCGGCGGCGGCCTGCGCGGCCTTGGCGCGGGTCTCCTCGAAGAGGGCGTCCGCCTCCTCGCGCTTGGACTGCGCGTCCTTCTGCGCATCCTGGCGCAGCTGCGAAGCGTCGCTCTTGGCCTTCTCGACGATCCGGACGCCCTCGTCCTCCGCCTTGGACTTGCGGTCCGCAGCGAACGATTCTGCGTCGTTGCGCACCTGCTGGGCCGCCGACTCGGCGAGCTCACGGTGCTGCTCGGAAGCGCGACGGGCCTCCTCGCGCAGGTCCTTCGCCTCCTCCTCGGCGAGGCGGAGGATCTTCTCGACGCGCGCGCCGAGACCCGCGTACGACGGCTCTGCGTCGCTTACCTGGGCCTGGGCGTTCTGCGTTTCGAGGTGGAGCTCCTCGATGCGCTTTTCCAGAGCAGTGATACGGGCCAGAGCGCTGTCACGGTCGGAGACGAGCTTCGAAATGCGTTCGTCCACCTGAGCGCGGTCGTACCCACGCCGCACAAGCTCGAAGCCGTAGGGGGAAGTGTCGCTCATGGGGTTCCTGTCGAATGAGACCGGTGAGGTGATAGGGGGAATCCTAGGGGCCAAAGCGGTGTGTCATCGAGCGGATACGTGTTTGATCTGGAGAATGACACTCCTTTTGGGTGGCTAGCTGTCGGAGGGCTTGCCAGAAGCTGTGCCAAAGGTCCCTGCTAAGCATGGAATCGGTGCTTCTGGCTAGCCCTCTGACGACTTGCCACTCGAACGTGGTGCGCCGACGGCAGCGCCCGCCTTGACTCCACCGTCCTTGTTTCCGGACGGGGCCTCAAAGGACTCCAACGCCTCCAGGACGTCCTGGACACGGGAAATCTCGGCGTTGATGTCCTCGCGGCGGCGCACCAGGACCTCCAGGTCCCGCTTGCCCTCCTCGACGGCCGCCTTCGCTTCGCGGATCGCCTCGGACCTGATCTGCTCGGCCTCGGTGACCAGCGAGGACTTCTTCTGCTCGGCCTCCTTGAGGAGACCCTCGGCCTTCCTGACGGCGGCGATACGCACCTTGCTCGCCTCGGAACTGGCCTCCGAGATCAGGTCCTTCGCCTTCGCCTCGGCCTCGGCGAGCTGGTCCTCGGCCGCCTTGATGAGCGCGTCGCACCGGTCGCCCGCGTTCTTCATCGTCTCGGCCGACTCGCGGCGGGCCCGCTCGTGCAGCTCCTCGATCTCCGTGGTGATGCGGTCGCGCAGTTCCTCCGCGCGTTCCCTGATCGCCGTCGCGTCCCGGCGCGCGCCGACCAGCAGCTCGTCCGCGTCCGTACGGGCCCGCTCCACCAGGGAGTTGCCCTCCACGGTCGCCTCGGAGACGACCCGCTCGGCCTCGTTGCGTGCCGCGCCGACCATCGTGTCGGCCTGCGACTCGGCCTCGGCCGTCGTCTTCTGCGCGCTCTGCTGCGCCTCGGAGAGCAGCTTGTCGGCCTCCGACGCGGTCTCCGAGATGAGCGTGTCGACCTGCTCGGCCGCCTCGGAACGCCGCTTGTTGGCCTCCTGGCGCGCCTCGTCCAGCGTGTGCTCGGCCTCCTCGCGCGCCGACGACGTGAGCCGCTCGGCCTCCGCGGCCGCCTCGGCCTTGACGCGCTCCGCCTCGCTGCGCATCCGCTCGGCGTGCTGCTGCGCGGAACCGACCGTCTCGGCGGCCTCGGCACGCAGCCGCTCCGCGTCGCCCGTCGCGTCCGAGATGAGCTGCTCGGCCTTGGCCACGGATTCGGCCCGTACGCGCTCGGCCTCGGTGGCGGTGTCATGGGCGAGCCGCTCGGCCTCCGACGAGGCCTCGGTGATGAGGGTGTCCGCCTGCGTGGCCGCGTCCGAACGGATCCGGTTCGCGTCCTCCCGGGCGTCCGCACGGGTGCGTGAGGCGTCCTGCTCGGCGTTCGCGATGGCGTCCGACGCGTCGGTGCGGACCCGCTGGGCGTGCGCGGCGGCGTCCGAGCGCAGCCGCTCGGACTCGGCGATCGCCTCCGAAACCGTGCGCTCCGCCAGCGACTTGGCGGCGTCCGTCTCCTCGGCCGCCTCCCGCCGGATGCGCGCCGCGTCCTCGGACGCCCGCTCCCGCTCCGCGTAGGCGTCGGCGCGGACCCGGTCCGCCTCCTCCTGCGCCTCGGTCCGCGTACGGTCCGCCACATGCTCGGCGGCGCTGCGCAGGCCGGTGATCTCCTCCTGAGCCTGCTCGTGCAGCCCCGCCACGGAGTCGCGCACCTGCTGCGCGGTCTGCTCGGCGTTGGAGACCATCTCGGTCGCGCGCCTGTCGGCCTCCTCGACCACGCGTACGGCCTCGGCCTGGGCCTCCTCGACACGGGTGCGCGCGGAAGCCAGCAGCTCCTCGCTCTGCTCGCGGGCCCGCTCGCGCTCCTGGTCGGCCTCCTGGCGTGCGGAGCCGAGAAGTTCCTCGGCCTCGCGGCGGCGCCGGACGGCCTCCTCCTGCGCGGCGGCCAGCGTCTCGGCGCCCTCGGTCGCCAGGCGTTCGGCCGCGGCCTGCGCCTCCGCCCGCACCCGGTCGGCGCTGTCCTGGGCCTCCGACTTCAGCCGCTCGGCCTCCGCCGCCGCCTCCGAACGCAGCCGTACGGCGATGGTCTCGCCCTCGGCCCGGGACGCGGAGGCGTCCGCCGCGGCTTCGTTGCGCAGCCGGTCGGCCTCGGCCTCGGCCTGTGCCTGGAGCGCACGGATCCGCTCGGCGGCCTCCGAACGCAGCCGCTCCGCCTCCGCGGCGGCCTCGCGCCGGATGCGCTCGGCCTCCGCACGCGCGTCGGTCAGTGCCTCCTCGGCGGCGGCGAGGCGCTCCTCGGTCTCCGTGTGCCGACGGGTCAGCTCGTCGGCGGCCTCGGCCTGGCGAGCCGCTATGGCGCGCTCGGTGTCCTCGCGCAGCTGCTCGGCGGCCCGCTCGGCCTCCGCGTTGATCGCCTCGGACTGCTCGACCGCCTCCGCGCGATGCCGCTCGGCCTCGGCGCGGGTGCGTTCCAGGGTCTCCTCGGCCTGCCGGCGCAGCGTCGTCGCGCGCTCGATGGCCTCGGTGCGGACCTTCTCGCTGTCCGTCGTGGCGGTCTGGCGCAGCTCGTCCGCGTCGGCCTTCGCCTTGGCGAGCAGCTCCTCGGCGGTCTTGGCCGCCTCCTCGATCTGCTGGACGGCCTCGCGCCGGGCCTCGGCGCGGATGCGCTCGCCCTCCGCGACCGCGTCGGCGCGCAGCTGCTCGGCCTCGCCGCGCAAGCGGCGCGCCTCCTCCTGCAGCTCGACAGTCTTGGCCCGGTACTCCTTGGTGTCGTCCTTCGCCGTGCCCTTGAGCTGCTCGGCGATGTCGTGCGCCTCGGCGCGCAGCCGGTCCGCCTCGGCCTCCGCCTCGGTGCGGATCCGCTCGGCCTCCTCGGTGGCGGCCTTGGTGGTGCTCTTCGCTTCCTCGGACGCCTTGTTCAGCACGTCCTCGGCGGTACGGGCCGCCTTGGCGAGCTGGGAGGCGGTCTCCTCGGCGGTGAGGCTGCGGGCGTTCTCCTCGGCCTCGGCGACGATCTTCTCGGCCTTGGTGCGGGCGTCCGCGACGAGCTGCTCGGCGTCGGCCTTGGTGGTCTCGGCCTCCTGATTGGCCTCGGTGACCAGCCGGGCGACCTGCTCCTTCGCCGTACGCGTGCGCTGCTCGTTCGCCGACTCCGCGCTCGCCAGGGCCTTGGCCGCGGCCTCCTTCGCCTCCGCGACGACCTTGTCCGCCGCGGACCGCGCCTCGCGCAGCGCCCCTTCGGCCTCGGTCATGCGCTGCTCGGCGGCCCGGCTCAGCTCGGTGGCCTGGCGGCGGGCGGTGTCCGACTCGGTCGCCGTGGAGCTGCGCAGCTGCTCGGCGTGGTCGGTGGCCTCCTGGGCCTGCGTGGACGCGGCGTTCAGCAGCCGCTCGGCGTCGGTGCGGGCGCGGCGCAGCAGTGCCTCGGCCTCCGCGCGGGCCGACTCGGCGTCGGCGGTGAGCCGCTGACGGGCCTCGGCGGCGACCCGCTCGGCCTCCGTGCGGGCCGCGGCCAGCGACTGGTCGGCCTCGGCGCGCGACTCCTCCAGCAGCCGGCGGGCCTGCGACTCGCTGCGGGCGCGCAGCTGCTCCGCCCACGCCACGTTCTCGTTGACGTGCGACTCGACGGTCTGGCGGCGCTCCGCCAGCTCCTGGTCGAGCTGCTGGCGCCGGGAGACCGCCTCCTGGTGCAGCTCCGCCTGGAGCCGGGCCGCCTGCTCGGCGTGCTCCTGAAGGATGCGCTGCGTCTGCGCGCGGGCCTGGCTCAGCTCGCGCTCGGCGTCCGCGCGCAGCTGGTCGGCCTGGATCTGCGCGTTACGCAGCAGCTGCTCGGCCTGGTAACCGATGTCGCCGCCGTCATAGGCAGGACGGGTCGCCAGACTGCGCCGCGCCTCATGCAGCTTGGCGCGCAGCACCTCGACTTGATAGCCGAGGTCCTCGGCGTGCTGGACGGCCTTCTCCCGCTCGGTCTTCAGCCGCTCCATCTCGGCCTCGAACCGAGAGAGGTGGTCGACGTCAGCCGCCGGCTCTCGCTCCTGGCGTTCGTAGCCCCGCACTGCGCGGTCCCATCCGTCCCCTGGTCGCAAGTCACTCCAAACGAGCTCCGTCCATCCGCCGAACGGGGCCCCCGGGGAATGGTGTCAGATCAACGGCGGAGCATGGGCTGCTGCCCCGACGCTCGTCCCCCGAAACCTGGACCCCGGCCCTCGGTCCTGCTCGTTGGAATGCGGCAGGACCTCGGCCGTCCCCGCGTAAAGGCGACGGCCGCCCCCAACCCTACCGGCCCAGATATACGGAGGTCAGTGCTCAGGTGACTCAACAGTGGCCGAAGTGACCAGTTCTGTCAGGACACCATGGCAATCCTTTGGATGAAGGAAGGTGATCCGGGACCCCATGGACCCGATCCGGGGCTCGTCGTAGAGCACGCGTACGCCCTTGTCCTTGATGTCGGCGGCGTCGGCGTCGACGTCCGCCGTGCCGAAGGCGATGTGGTGAACTCCCTCACCGTTCTTGGCCAGCCACTTCGCGACGGTGGAGTCCTCGCGGGTGGGTTCGAGCAGTTGGAGGTAGGAGGCGCCGCCGTCGGACGTCTCGTTGATCTTGAGCATGGCCTCTCGTACGCCCTGCTCCTCGTTGACCTCGGAGTGGAAGACCTCGAAGCCGTACGTCGCACGGTAGAACTCGACAGTCTTGTCGAGGTCGAAACAGGCGATCCCAATGTGGTCGATTCGCGTCAGCATGGTTTTAGTGCAGCGCTCCGGAGGTGGTTACGCAACGTGCGCGCGATCACACTCCACGCCGGATGACGGGTGGCCTACCGCTCAGTACATTCAAGTAAACCCTCGTTCACTCCTCGGCTGTGCAGCCGGTAAGGGGATCGCACCTCATGTCTGGAACGAACAGCAGTACCTCGGTGATCGTCGCGGGCGCCCGAACGCCCATGGGACGTTTGCTGGGTTCGCTGAAGTCCTTCTCCGGAGCCGACCTCGGCGGCTTCGCGATCAAGGCCGCCCTCGACCGTGCGGGCATCGGTGGCGACCAGGTGCAGTACGTGATCATGGGCCAGGTGCTCCAGGCCGGGGCAGGGCAGATCCCGGCACGCCAGGCCGCGGTCAAGGCGGGCATCCCGATGAGCGTCCCGGCACTCACCATCAACAAGGTGTGTCTGTCGGGCCTGGACGCCATCGCACTCGCGGACCAGCTGATCCGCGCGGGCGAGTTCGACGTCGTGGTCGCGGGCGGCCAGGAGTCGATGACGAACGCGCCGCATCTGCTCCCCAAGTCCCGTGAGGGCTACAAGTACGGGGCGATCGAGATGCTCGACGCCATGGCGTACGACGGTCTGACGGACGCCTTCGAGAACATCGCCATGGGCGAGTCGACGGAGAAGCACAACAGCCGGCTGGGGATCCAGCGGCCCGAGCAGGACGAGATCGCGGCCCTGTCCCACCAGCGTGCGGCCGCCGCGCAGAAGAACGGCATCTTCGAGGCGGAGATCACTCCCATCGAGATTCCGCAGCGCAAGGGCGAGCCCGTCGTCTTCAGCAAGGACGAGGGCATCCGCGGCGAGACCACGACCGAGTCGCTCGGCAAGCTGCGCCCCGCCTTCACCCGCGACGGCACGATCACGGCCGGTACGGCGTCGCAGATCTCGGACGGCGCCGCCGCCGTGGTCGTGATGAGCAAGACCAAGGCGCTGGAGCTGGGCCTGGAGTGGATCGCCGAGATCGGCGCGCACGGGAACGTGGCGGGGCCGGACAACTCCCTCCAGTCGCAGCCGTCCAACGCGATCCTCCACGCGCTCAAGAAGGAGGGCCTGGACGTCTCGGACCTCGACCTCATCGAGATCAACGAGGCCTTCGCGGCGGTCGCGGTCCAGTCAATGAAGGACCTCGGGGTGTCCACGGAAAAGGTGAACGTCAACGGCGGCGCCATTGCCCTGGGTCACCCGATCGGTATGTCGGGCGCCCGGCTCGTGCTGCACCTCGCCCTCGAACTGAAGCGCCGCGGCGGCGGCGTGGGCGCGGCCGCACTGTGCGGTGGCGGCGGACAGGGTGACGCGCTGATCGTGCGGGTACCGAAGGCCTGAGAGGGTTTCGCCCCCGACCACTCATGACCCCTCATGACCACGCATGACCCGTCGTGACCTCGTGAACGGAGCTGTGATGCAGGACGTCTCCTCGCTGGTGGCCCAGGCCAGGGAAGGACGGCCGCGGGCCGTGGCCCGGCTGATCTCCCTGGTGGAGGGCGCGGCACCGCAGCTCCGTGAGGTCATGGCGGCGCTGGCACCGCTGGCCGGCAACGCGTACGTGGTCGGGCTCACCGGCTCCCCGGGTGTCGGCAAGTCGACCTCGACGTCGGCACTGGTGACGGCGTACCGGCGGCAGGGCAAGCGGGTCGGGGTGCTGGCCGTCGACCCGTCCTCGCCGTTCTCCGGGGGCGCCCTGCTCGGCGACCGCGTGCGGATGTCCGAGCACGCGTCGGATCCGGGGGTGTACATCCGCTCGATGGCCACCCGGGGACACCTGGGCGGCCTCGCGTGGGCGGCTCCCCAGGCGATCCGGGTCCTGGACGCGGCCGGCTGTGATGTCGTCCTGGTGGAGACGGTCGGTGTCGGCCAGTCCGAGGTCGAGATCGCCTCCCAGGCGGACACGTCCGTCGTCCTCCTCGCCCCCGGCATGGGCGACGGCATCCAGGCGGCCAAGGCCGGAATCCTGGAGATCGGCGACGTGTACGTCGTCAACAAGGCGGACCGGGACGGCGCCGACGCGACCGCCCGTGAGCTGAACCACATGCTCGGCCTCGGCGAATCCCGTGGCCCCGGCGACTGGCGGCCGCCGATCGTCAAGACGGTCGCCGCGCGGGGCGAGGGGATCGACGAGGTGGTCGAGGCGCTGGAGAAGCACCGGGCGTGGATGGAGGAGCACGGGGTGCTTCACGAGCGGCGTCTTGCCCGGGCGTCCCATGAGGTCGAGACGATCGCGGTCACCGCGCTGCGGCAGCGGATCGGTGACCTGCACGGGGATCGGCGGCTCAGTGCGCTGGCGGAACGGATCGTGGCGGGCGAGACGGATCCGTACCGCGCCGCGGACACCCTGGTGGAGGGCCTGACGGAGGGCTGACCCAAGGGTCTTTCGCCCCCGCCGCCCCTACCCGTCCCATCCCGTTCCTGGGGCTCCGCCCCAGACCCCGTGGGCCGGTTCTTTGGCTGCGGGTGGGTGGGGGCCGGCCCAAAAGATTGCGCAGTTCCCCGCGCCCCTTTTAGGGGCGCGGGGAACTGCGCAATCTTTTAGCGGGGGCCTGGGGGCGCAGCCCCCAGGGATGGGACGGGTAGGGGCGGCGGGGGCGAAGAAACTCGCTGGTCAACTTTTATTGGGCGCTGGTAAGTTGGGGCGCATGTTCCTTCACTTGGCGTAGAGGCCGACCAGGCCCGCGACGGATGCACAGCGAGTCGGCTGTGTCGTCGCGGCACCCAGGCGTCCCCTTTTCCGCCTCGCTGTTGAGGAACCTTCACATGTCTGCGTCACCTTCGCGGCCCTCGTACGCCGCGCTCTTCCGCATGCCCCACACCCGCCGCACCTTCACGACCGCCCTCATCGGCAGACTGTCGTACGGCATCGTCTCGCTGGCCATGATGCTCACGGTCACCCGCGCGACCGGGTCGTACGCCGTGGCCGGCACGGTCATGGCGCTGTTCGGCGCGATGAGCGTGGCCCTGTCGCCCGCGCGGGCGGCCCTGATCGACCGGTACGGCCCGCGCCGTGCCCTCATCCCGATGGCCTCGCTCTACGCGACCCTGCTCGCGACCTTCGCGGCGGCAGCCTGGCGCCCGGGAGCACCGGTGACGGCCATCGGCGCGCTGGCCGTCGCTGCCGGCGCCTGCACGCCGCCCCTCGGCCCCACGATGCGTGCCGTATGGAGTGAGGTCATCGAGGACAAGCCGCTCCTGCAGCGGGCGTACAGCCTGGACGGTGTCGCGGAGGAGATCCTCTTCGTCTCGGGGCCGTTGCTGGTGGGCGTGGTGGTGCAGTTCGCGCCGCCGGCCGCCGGGGTCGCGCTCAGTGCCCTGCTGGTGTGGGCCGGAACCCTCGCGTTCGTGCTGTCACCGATCGTCGCCGGCGTACGTCCGGCCGCGGCGAAGTCCGCCGGACGCTCCGGGCGCCGGCTGCGGGGCGGGCGCGCGCTCGTGCAGTCCGTCGTCGTGGCGGCGGGTGTCGGTCTGTCCCTGGGAGCCATCGACCTGCTGGTCATGGCCTTCGCGCAGCAGCGCCATCACGGGGACGACGTCGTGGCCTGGGTGCTCGCCGCGCTGTCGGTGGGCAGCGCGCTGGGCGGCCTGCTCAACGGCGCCGTCAACTGGCGTACGTCCGCACGGGTCCGGCTGCCGCTGCTGGCCGGCGGCCTGGGCCTCGCCCTGCTCGCCGCGGGACTCGCTCCCGGCCTCGGCACCCTGACGGTCGCGGTGGCCTGCGCGGGCTTCTTCGTCGCCCCGGCCCTGACGACGTCCTACCTGATCGCCGACGAGGCGGCCCCGCCCGGCTTCCGCACGCAGGCGGGCGCCTGGGTCAACACCGCGGTGAACGCCGGAAGTTCGGGCGGCGCCGCCGGGGTGGGCTTTCTGGTCGGCCACGTGTCCCTGGGCCTGTGCTTCGCGATCTCGGGGGCGGCGGCCGTGACGGCGGCCCTGATCTCCGTACGGGGTACGGGCGCGGCGGCGGTTCCGCGGGAAACCCCCAAGGACGCTGAGGAGCCTTCCCGAGTCTGATCGACGGGGCACTGTTCGAGCTCCGGCTCCCCGCGCCCCGAAAGGGGCGCGGGGCAGCGACATTTGCGGCTCCGCCGCATGGGCGCGACCAGCCACAGGCAACCCGCAGACAACGGACGGCCCGCGGTTCCCGGCTGAACCCAGCGGAGCGCTACGGCTTACCTCGTTGCCCCCGCAGATGCTCAGCGATCGGCCGCAACGACTTGTGCAGCTCCTCCAACGCCTCCGGCGACACCAGATCGATGAAGTGCCTCCGCACAGACCCCACATGGTGCGGCGCGACCTTCTTCATCGTCTCCATGCCGTGCTCGGTGAGCACGGCATACAGCCCCCGCCGGTCGGACTCGCAGTTCTCGCGGCGCACCAGATCCGCGTTCTCCATGCGGGTGATCTGGTGCGAGAGGCGGCTCTTGGACTGGAGGGTGGCGGACGCGAGGTCACTCATCCGCATCCGTACGCCCTCCGACTCGGAGAGGTTCACCAGGATCTCGTAGTCGTTCATGGTCAGCCCGAACGGCTGCAGGTCCCTTTCGAGCTGGTAGGCCAACAGCCTGTTGACCTCCAGGTGGGTGCGCCAGGCGCACTGCTCCGCATCGGTCAGCCAGCGCGTGGCCGTCTCGGTCTCCATAAATGAAGTCTACCTAAAATGTTGAAAGGCGAACTAGTGAGGGTGGTGTGACTGTGCGCACGCGTTCGATGTCACACTCCGCAGACTACCGCTCACAGCCCGAAGCGACGCTGGAGGTCCCCCAGCTGTCCGGGAAGGCGCGGTGCGCCGGCTTGCTGCCCCTGGTGACCAGGCACCCCGCCCGCGCCCGGCACTCCGGGCTCGCGTGGGACCGCCCCCATGGCCTGCTCGGCCATGAGGGTTTCGGTGGACTGGAGCAGCACCGTGCCGGCCCCTACGAACTCGAACTGGTGCTCCTCTCCGGAGGCCCCGCCGAGGCCCGTCATCGCACGTAGACCGCCCATTACACCTGTCATGTACCCGTGGTCGTAGTGATGGCAGGGGGAGGGGCAGTCGGCCCAGCCGACCAGGGCCTGTGGGTCCACCCGGATCGGGGGTTCCATGAACACCACCGGACCGTTAGATGCGGCTACGAACTTCCCGGTTCCGATCAGGGTCAGAAACCCCGGCACGATCGACTGCTTGAGGGCAAGACTTGGCTGAAAAGCGAGCAAGTTGCCCGAGCGAATGGTCAGATTGCCGTTGTCCAGATCGTAGGAATTCACATCGAAGGCCCGGTCGGCGAGCAGCATCTTGCCCGAGCCCTCCGCCACGACCCAGTCGCTCGCGTGCAGAGGCGAATGGAACGACGTACGGACGAGACGGTCGAGCCGGCCGTGTCCGATGCCGTTGAATTGCATCGACCCGTAGTAGGCGATCATCTTGCCCTTCTGCAGGAACCACTGGCTCCCCTTGAGCTCCACGCAGAAGGTGTAGTTGTTGACGTTGTCGTCGACCGGCAGCGTCATCGGGTCGTGGATGACCGGGCCGCCCGGAGTCCCGTACGCGCTCACAGCTTCTCCTCCGAGGCCTGGACGTACACCGCACCACTGCCGCTCAGCTCCAGCTGGAACGCCTCGCCCGAACCGCGGCCCACCATGTCGCGCCAGCCCAGCGCCGTGGACAGCTTGTTCCGTACGTCGCCGTGGTGTGCGACGTACGCCTGCGGGTCGACGTGGACCGGGCGCTGCGGGGTGATCGGGACCTCGAAAACACCCCCGTGCGCCATGACCGCGACCGCGCCCTGCCCCTTCAGCGTCGTCGTGAAGAGCCCCTGGCCGGTCACCTGGCCGCGCACCATGCCCATGACGCCGCCCTGCGAGCCCAGGAACATCGTGCCCTGCTGGAGCGTGCCGTCGAAGGCGAGCAGCCGGTCCGCCTCGACGTACAAGGTGTCGCCGGTGAGATTGATCACCTGGACGTGATGGCCGCCGTGCCCGAAGAGCACCGTGCCGGAGCCCTCGACGGTCATCAGCGGGGTCGCCTCGTTCGCCAGGCGGCGGCCGATCATCGACATCACACCGCCCTGGCCGCCCTGGACGTTGGGCGTGAAGGAGACCTCGCCCTTGTAGGCGAGCATCGCGCCGCGCTGGCTGAACAGCCGCTGGCCCGGCAGCACCGTGGCCTCGACCATCTTCGAGTTCACTTCGCGAAAGGGCATGTCACACGTCCCCGGCGATCGTGTTGCGCTCACTGGGCTGTACGTAGACCAGGCCGTCGCCCTCGAAGCGGATCTGGAAGGCCTCGCCGCCGCCCTCGCCGAGCAACGTGCGGAACGTCACACCGGACTGGAAGGACTGCCGCACATTGCCCTGGTGCGCGATGTACGCGCCCGGGTCGACCGTCAGTGGGTACTGGGAGCTGACCCGCAGCACCACCGCCGGGCCGTCGGACGTGATCGCCGCCTGTCCGTGCCCCTCGACGGTGGTGGTGAACAGCCCGTTGCCCTGCGAGGCGCCCCGCAGCCCCGTGAAGGACGTGCCCGTGCGCAGGCCCGCGTCCGTCGCGAGCAGATTGCTCGACTCCACGTAGAGCTTGTCCCCCTGGAGGCTGACGAGGTTTATCTCGGAGGCCCGGTCCGCGAACCAGCAGGTCCCGTGCCCCTTCACCTCCATCACCGTCATCTGCTCACCGGTGAGGCGCCGGGTCACCATCCCCCGTACCCCCTCACCGCCACCGCTCAGCTTCTTGAAGGCCATCTGACCGTCGTACGCGACCATCGAGCCGTTCTTCGCCTTCACGGCGTCCCCGGTCATGTCGACGGCCAGCACCTTGCTGCCTTGAAGTCGAAACATCGCCACCTGGTGAAGGTAGCCGCCGGGCCGCTCCGCGGAACAGAGCCCGTGGGTGGACAGGCACCCTGATCGCACCCTTAGGGGGACCGTTTGCCACAATGGGCGATGCTTGTGCGTGCGTTCACAAACTGTGGACGTCTCCCCCACCGAAGGTGACCCGTGGACCTGAAGACAGCCTCCGCCCTCCGCCGCCTGCGTCTGGTCTCGGCCCCCGAAGCCGTTTCCTTCCTGCTGCTGCTCGTCTGCTCGGTGCTGAAGCGGACCACGGAATTCAATGCGGTGCCCGTCATGGGCGCGATCCACGGTGTCCTCTTCATCCTGTACGTGATCTTCTGGCTGGACGCCTGGAACCGCAGCAAGTGGAGCACCGGCACCGGCCTCCTCTACTTCGTCCTCTCCGTCCTGCCGACCGGCGGTTTCTTCGCCGAGCGCAAGCTCAAGCGCGAGGCCGAGAACGCGGTCATCGCGTCCCGCGCCCGCCGCGAGGGCGTGGTGGAGACGTCATGATCGTCGCTTTCTCCGTGACACCGCTCGGCGTCGGCGAGGACGTGGGGGAGTACGTCGCCGACGCCGTCCGAGTCGTCCGCGAGTCGGGTCTGCCGAACCGCACCGACGCGATGTTCACCTCGATCGAGGGCGAGTGGGACGAGGTGATGGACGTCGTGAAGCGCGCCGTCGCCGTCGTCGAGGAGCGCGCGCCGCGCGTCTCGGTCGTCCTGAAGGCCGACATTCGGCCCGGTGTGACGGACGGTCTGACCTCCAAGGTGGAGACGGTGGAGCGGCACCTGTCGGCCTGAATCGCCACAATCTCAGCAATCTCCGCAATCTCCGCGACGGAGACTCGAAACCCCGGTCCCCAGGACCGGGGTTTTTCGTGCCGCGATATTTGAGCGATCGCTCAAACCTCGGTAGCCTCCTGTTCCGATCGATTGAGCAGTCGCTCAAAAAGCGTTGCTGAAGTGGGGGTTCGGGGATGGGGCTCTACGTAGAGGCGCATATACGCGTCGATCTCGACGAGTTGTGGGCGCGGACGCAGGACCCCGCACAGCACCGGCGCTGGGACCTTCGCTTCACCGAGATCGACTACCTCCCGCGCGCGGAGGGCGAGCCGCAGCGCTTCCGCTACGCCACGCGCGTGCTGCCGTTCCTGACCGTCGCGGGCACCGGTGTCTCGGCCGGCGAGAAGGAACGCCCTGACGGCACCCGCACCTCCGCGCTGCGCTTCGCCTCACCGCATCCGCTCTCGCTGCTCGCCGAAGGCAGCGGCTATTGGCGGTACGTCCCGGGCGGCGACGGCGTCCGCTTCCTCACCGGGTACGACTACCGCCCGCGCTGGGGCCGCCCCGGAGCGGTGGCCGACCGGCTGCTCTTCCGCCCCCTCATGGGCTGGGCCACCGCCTGGTCCTTCGACCGGCTGAGGCTGTGGCTGGAACGGGGCATCACGCCGGAGCGGGCGCTGCGCAACTGGCTCGCCGAAACGGCGGTCCGCGCCCTCGTGCTCCTGGCCGCCTGCTCGGGGCTGGTGTGCGGGGCGCTCGTGGACGCGGCGGGCCCGCTGGCGCCGCTCGCCCTGTTCGCGACCCCCGTGCTCGCCGTACTGGCCGCTCTGTCCGCCCTCTTCGTACCGCCGCTGCGGGGCACCCCGGCGGCCCGCCGCTGTCTGCGCACACCGCATGCCCACGCCCGCGCCCCCCGCCTCCTCACCACCCTGGAGCTCCAGCGATGACCTCGATCTTCCGTACGGTGATGGGCGCGGACTTCGAACGCCTCCACCCCGAGCTGCAACGCCGCTTCTCCGTCGGCCTGTCGAGCGGCGAGGCGTGCACCGGGCGCGGTGTCATGGACCGGATCTGGCACGGGCGCGGCTTCGTGAAGCCCTTCCTGGCGCTGGGCACCACGCGCAACATCCTGGTCCCGCGTACGGGCCGGCACGTGCCCTTCACCATCGAGAACGTGCCGTACGCCGACGGTTTCGGGCGGGAGACGGTGACGTTCGTGCGCACCTTCGACCTGCCCGGCCGCTCGCGCCGCTTCGACGCCCAGATGGTGCTGAGCCCCAAGGGCGACCGCGTCCTCGACTACCTCGGCACGCATCAGCACCTCGCCAGCGACCTGTTCTTCCGCGCCGAACCCGACGGCTCCCTGCTGATCCAGTCCGGCGAACACCGCTTCCGTGAGGGTCCCGTGGACGTCCGGGTGCCCGAACTCGTCGGCGGCGAGGCCGAGGTGCGGGAGTCCTTCGACGACGCCACCGGCCGCTTCCGTATCCAAGTCCGCGTAGTGAACCGCCACTTCGGGCCGCTCTTCGGCTACTCGGGCTCCTTCCGGGCGACGTACACCGACATCCGTGCGCGCGGTGTGCGCGCCGGTCTGCGGCCGGTCCGTGAGGAGGCGCGGGCGTGAGTGAGGCGACCAGGGAGAAGCTGCTTGAGGGGGCGCTGCGGACGCTCGTCGAGCAGGGGATCGCGAAGACCTCGGCCCGTTCGATCGCGGCGACGGCCGGGGTCAATCAGGCGCTGGTGTTCTACCACTTCGGGTCCGTGGACGAGTTGCTGTCGGAGGCGTGCCGGTACGGGGCGGAGCGGCGGGTCGCTCGCCACCGTGAGCGTCTCGCCGAGATCGGGAGCCTTGCCGAACTTCTCTCCTTCGGGCGGGAGATGCATGAGGTCGAGCGGGCGGAGGGGTATGTCGCCGTGCTGGGCCAACTCCTTGCCGGGGCGCAGACGCATCCGCGTATCGCGCCTGCCACGGCGGCCGGACTCGACCTCTGGATCGCGGAGATCGAGAAGGTCCTTACGCGGGTCCTGCCGGCGACGCCCCTCGATGGATTCGCCGATCCGGTGGGGCTCGCCCGTGCGGTCGCGGCGTCCTTCGTCGGTATCCAGCTCTACGAGGGCGTCGACCCGGCCGGGGCCGCCTCCGCCCTCGCGTCCCTCGAACAACTCGCCGTCCTCATCACGGCCCTCGAGTCCCTCGGGCCGGTCGCCCAACGAGCCATCCGCCACCACCTGCGCCGCACCACCCGCTGAACGCCGTGGGGTTTTCGCCCCCGCCGCCCCTACCCGTCCCATCCCGTTCCTGGGGGCTGCGCCCCCAGACCCCCCTCAAGATTGCGCCGTTCCCCGCGCCCCTAAAAGACGAAAGCACCCGGGGCGGGCCGGGGGCGACGGGGCGCAGCCCCGAGCCGTCAGGGGCGCGGGGAACTGCGCGGCCAGCCCCCACCCACCCGCAGCCAAAACACAACCGAACGGGGGTCTGGGGCGGAGCCCCAGAAGGATGGGACGGGTAGGGGCGGCGGGGGCGGAAGACGTCGTCAGGCGGGTCCCGACGCCAGCGCCATCCCCAGTGGTGTGCGCTCGTACAGGACCTGGTGCCCGTAGCGGCGCGAGACGAGCAGGCCCGTGTCACGCAGGGCCGCGAGGTGGGCCGACACCGAGGACGGTGCGAGACCGAGACGGTGTGCCAGGGCCGTCGTGGTGGCGGGTTCGTCCAGGGCCGTGAGGACGGTGGCCCGGCCGCGGCCGAGGAGTCGTACGAGAGCGTCGGACGTGTGGTGCGAGGGCTCGGCCCAGAGGCCGCCGATGCCACGGGCCGGATAGGCGAGGGTCGGCTGCCAGGGCGGATCGAAGGTGCTGACCACGTCCGGCCAGATGAAGACGCTCGGCATCAGGACCAGGCCCTGCCCCGCGAGTTCCCGCTCGTGCCGGCCCTTCCACTCGATGGTCAGCGTGTGGGACTGCCATCCGAACCGCCGGTCGATCTCCGGCAGCAGCCCGCCCAGACCGACCTCCGCGAGCCGCCGGGAGTGGAACGCGACATCCGCCTCCAGCAGGGCACGCAGCCGCGGCCAGTCCGGTTCGAGGAGCGTGTGCCAGGCGGTCTCCATCAGGTCGGCCAGCTCCTGGACCATGCGCACCGGGTCCTTCAGCAGGGCCCGGCCCCGGGACGAGTCGAGGGCGCCCGGGGTGTCCGCGAGCGACCTCGCGGTTTCCTCGCGGGCCGCCTCCGGGTCGGCCGCGCGGACCGCGGCGATCTCCTCCTCGAAGGTGGCCGCCGGACCGATCGGGGGCGGGCCGAGCCAGTCGGGGGAGTAGCCGGTCTGCGGCATCAGGAGCCACAGGGGCGCGAGGTCGAGTCCGGCGGCCGCCGTGCGGATACGGCGCAGCCAGTGCGCCTGGTACCCGTGCCGCGCGGGGCGGTTGAGGGTGCGTACCGCCTCCTGTGTCTCCCACAGGGGCGACACCGCGAAGCGGCAGTTGAGGAGGTCGTCCTCCCCGAAGTGCAGAAGCGACGGCACACGCACCCCCTGGAATGAGCGAAGACGCCCGAAGATGCCCGAAGAGCAAAGATTCGGCTGTCGCCGAAACTCTACGGGGGTCGGCGAGCGCGCGTGCACCCTGCTGCACATGCCACAAGCCCCCGAAACCACCGGTTACCGCCCCCTCTTCGCCGTACGCGAGTTCCGTGCCGTCTTCGTCGCGCACGCGTTCTCGGTCCTCGGGCTCGTGGTCAGTGAGATCGCCCTGTCCGTCCTCGTCTACGACCTGACGGGCTCTCCGCTGATGAGCGCCCTGACGTTCGCGCTCGGCTTCCTCCCCTATCTCATCGGAGGGACCCTCCTCGCCGGCCTGGTGGACCGCTTCCCGGTCCGTCGGGTCCTGGTGGTGTGCGACCTGGTGTGCGCGGGGTGCGTGGGCGTGATGGTGGTGCCGGGCGCGCACATCGCGGTACTGCTGGCCATGCGCTGCGCGCTCGCCATGGTCGCCCCGCTGTTCCAGGGGGCGCGGACGGCGACGCTCACCGATGTCCTCGGCGACGGAGAGCTGTTCGTGCTGGGCCGCTCCCTGCTGCGGATCGTCGCGCAGGGCGCGCTGCTCGCCGGGTTCGGGCTCGGCGGTGTGCTGCTCGGCGTCGTACCGCCGCGTGGTGCGCTGCTCATCACCGTGTGCACCTTCCTGGCCTCCGCCGCGCTGCTGCGGTTCGGCACCCGGCGGCGGCCCGCGCGGGCCCATCGAGGCCAGGCGCTGGTGCGGGACTCGCTCCGCGGCACCCGGCGGATCCTCGCCGACCGGCGCGTGCGCGTGCTGCTCCTGCTGTTCTGGGTGCCGCCGATGTTCGCCGTCGCGCCGGAGGCCCTGGCCGCGCCGTACGCCGACGGGCTCGGCACCGGCTCGGCCGGGCTCGGCCTGCTGATGTGCGCGCTGCCGGTCGGCGCGATCGCGGGTGAGCTGTACGCGGGGTCGAGGCTGCGGCCCGCGACCCGTACCCGGCTCGCCCTGCCCCTCGTCTGCGTCACGTTGCTGCCGTACGCCGGGTACGCGCTGCGGCCCGGGCTCGCCGGATCGCTGGTCCTGCTGCTGCTCGCGGGCGCCGGATCGGCGTACTCGCTCGGGCTGGACCAGTGGTTCGTGGCGGCGGTGCCCGAGGAGGTGCGCGGGCGGGCCATGACCTTGAACACCGCCGGGCTGATGACCGTCCAGGGGGTGGGGATGGCGCTGTCGGGGACCGTGGCGGAGTTCGCCGGGGTGCGGGCGACGGTCGCGGGCGCGGGGGTGCTCGGCACCGTCTGCTGTCTGTTCCTGGTGGTGGAGGCGCGGCGTACGGAAGGGGCGGGAATCCCGGCCCCGCAGGGGTCGGCGACCGAAACGCGAGACGGGGCTGACCACGATGTGACCGGCCGGTAAGGTCTTTGGCGTGCCGAAGCCGCTCAGTCTTGCCTTCGATCCCATCGCCCGCGCCGACGAACACTGGAAGCAGCGCTGGGGATCCGTGCCGTCCATGGCCGCGATCACCTCGATCATGCGCGCGCACCAGATCCTGCTCGCCGAGGTGGACGCGGTCGTCAAGCCGTACGGACTGACCTTCGCGCGGTACGAGGCGCTGGTGCTGCTCACCTTCTCCAAGGCGGGCGAGCTGCCGATGTCCAAGATCGGGGAGCGGCTCATGGTGCACCCGACGTCCGTCACGAACACCGTGGACCGGCTGGTGACGTCCGGGCTCGTCGACAAGCGGCCCAACCCCAACGACGGGCGCGGCACGCTCGCCTCCATCACCGAGAAGGGCCGCGAGGTCTGCGACGCGGCCACCCGTGACCTGATGGCGATGGACTTCGGGCTCGGGGCGTACGACGCCGAGGAGTGCGCGGAGATCTTCGCGATGCTGCGGCCGCTGCGGATCGCCGCGCGGGACTTCGAGGACGAGTAGGGCCCCACTTCCAGGACGAGTGGAGTCTCGCTTCGAAGGCGAGTGGGGGCGGCCGAAGATCGTGCAAAAGGGGCCGTTACGCTCGTACGCATGAAGAAGAGCGTGCTGACCCGCTACCGCGTGATGGCCTACGTCACCGGTGTGCTGCTGGTCCTGCTGACCCTCGGCGTGATCGCCAAGTACCTGCTCGACATGGACGGTGCCGTGGACTTCACCCGCGTCGTCGCCATCGCGCACGGCTGGCTGTACGTCGTGTACCTGATCTTCGCCTTCGACCTGGGCTCCAAGGCGAAGTGGCCGGTCGGCAAGCAGCTGTGGGTGCTGCTGGCCGGGACGATCCCCACGGCGGCCTTCTTCGTGGAGCGCAAGATCTCCCGCGAGCTGGAGTCCAGGGTCGCGGACGGCTCTCCCGCGGTCGCGAAGGCGTAACTCTCACCGCCGTACGGCAACGTACGGCGGTTTGCCATCGACATTTACTAGGACGTCCTAGTAAATTCGAGGGTATGGACGCTGACGCCATCGAGGAGGGCCGCCGACGCTGGCAGGCCCGCTATGACGCTTCGCGCAAGCGCGAGGCCGACTTCACCACGCTCTCCGGTGACCCCGTGGAGCCCGTGTACGGGCCGCGGCCCGGGGACGAGTACGAGGGCTTCGAGCGGATCGGCTGGCCGGGCGAGTACCCCTTCACCCGCGGCCTCTATCCGACCGGCTACCGAGGGCGTACGTGGACCATCCGGCAGTTCGCCGGGTTCGGCAACGCCGAGCAGACCAACGAGCGCTACAAGATGATCCTCGCCAACGGCGGCGGCGGCCTCTCCGTCGCCTTCGACATGCCCACGCTCATGGGGCGCGACTCCGACGACCCGCGCTCGCTCGGCGAGGTCGGGCACTGCGGGGTCGCGATCGACTCGGCCGCCGACATGGAGGTCCTGTTCAAGGACATCCCGCTGGGTGACGTCACGACCTCGATGACCATCAGCGGTCCGGCCGTTCCCGTCTTCTGCATGTACCTGGTCGCGGCCGAGCGGCAGGGTGTCGACCCCGCCGTGCTGAACGGCACGCTCCAGACCGACATCTTCAAGGAGTACATCGCGCAGAAGGAGTGGCTCTTCCAGCCCGAGCCGCACCTTCGCCTCATCGGGGACCTGATGGAGCACTGCGC
The DNA here is from genome assembly GCF_036347135.1 of Streptomyces sp. NBC_00775. Classification (NCBI taxonomy): domain Bacteria; kingdom Bacillati; phylum Actinomycetota; class Actinomycetes; order Kitasatosporales; family Streptomycetaceae; genus Streptomyces; species Streptomyces sp. NBC_00775. The sequence continues at coordinate 3,367,467 of NZ_CP108938.1, read as the reverse complement.
CGAGAAGATCCCCGCGTACAAACCGCTCTCCGTCTCCGGGTACCACATCCGGGAGGCGGGCTCCACGGCCGCGCAGGAGCTGGCGTACACGCTGGCGGACGGTTTCGGGTACGTGGAGCTCGGGCTGTCGCGCGGACTCGACGTGGACGTCTTCGCGCCCGGTCTCTCCTTCTTCTTCGACGCGCACCTCGACTTCTTCGAGGAGATCGCCAAGTTCCGGGCGGCGCGGCGGATCTGGGCCCGCTGGATGCGGGACGTGTACGGCGCCCGGTCCGAGAAGGCGCAGTGGCTCCGCTTCCACACGCAGACGGCCGGTGTCTCACTGACCGCCCAGCAGCCGTACAACAACGTCGTCCGTACGGCGGTGGAGGCGCTCGCGGCGGTGTTGGGCGGCACGAACTCCCTCCACACCAACGCGCTGGACGAGACGCTCGCGCTGCCGTCCGAACAGGCCGCGGAGATCGCCCTGCGTACGCAGCAGGTGCTGATGGAGGAGACGGGCGTCGCCAACGTGGCCGACCCGCTGGGTGGTTCCTGGTACGTGGAGCAGCTCACCGACCGGATCGAGGCCGACGCGGAGAAGATCTTCGAGCAGATCAAGGAGCGGGGGCTGCGGGCGCATCCCGACGGGCAGCACCCGATCGGGCCGGTCACTTCCGGGATTCTCCGGGGGATCGAGGACGGGTGGTTCACCGGGGAGATCGCGGAGTCGGCGTTCCAGTACCAGCGGGCGCTCGAGAAGGGCGACAAGCGGGTGGTGGGTGTCAATGTCCACCATGGGTCCGTGACCGGGGATCTGGAGATTCTTCGGGTCAGTCATGAGGTGGAGCGGGAGCAGGTGCGGGTGCTGGGGGGTCGTAAGGCGGGGCGGGACGAGGGGGATGTGCGGGGGGCTCTCGATGCGATGCTCGCTGCCGCGCGGGACGGGTCGAACATGATTGGGCCCATGCTGGACGCGGTGCGGGCCGAGGCGACGCTGGGTGAGATCTGTGACGTCCTGCGGGACGAGTGGGGCATCTACACGGAGCCGGCGGGCTTCTGAGCGCCTTTCCTCGCCCCCGCCGCCCCTACCCGTCCCATCCTTCTGGGGCTCCGCCCCAGACCCCGTAGGGCGGTTCTTCGGCTGCGGGTGGGTGGGGGCCGGCCCAAAAGATTGCGCAGTTCCCCGCGCCCCTTTCAGGGGCGCGGGGAACTGCGCAGTCTTTTAAGGGGGTCAGGGCTGGCTTGTTGCGCCTGTCAGGCCCAGGAGTAGTACTCGGGTGAGGCTGCGGACCCACTCCTCGTCCGCCGGCTCCGCGCTGACGAGGGTGCGATGGACCACGGCACCGGCGACCATGTCGAAGATGAGGTCGGCGGTGCGGGCGGCGGTGGCCGGGTCGGGCTCCGAGGGGAGTTCGCCGCGGGCGGTGGCGCGGGCGCGGCCCTCCACGACGAGGCGTTTCTGGCGGTCGACGATCGACGTACGGATGCGTTCGCGGAGAGGTTCGTCACGGGTGGACTCCGCCACCACCGCCATCAGCGCCGTCTTCGCCTCCGGACGGCCCAGAATCGCCGCGAACTGCAGCACCACGCCCTCGATGTCGGCGGCCAGGCTGCCCCGGTCGGGGAGCTCCAGCTCGTCGAAGAGCACGGCCACCGCGTCGACCACGAGTTCGTTCTTTCCCGCCCAGCGGCGGTAGAGGGTCGTCTTGGCGACCCCGGCGCGGGTCGCCACGTCTCCCAACGTCAGCTTGGACCAGCCCAGTTCGACCAGTGCCGCGCGCGTCGCCTCCAGGATCGCGGCGTCCGCGGCGGCACTGCGCGGGCGCCCCGTACGGGGGGCGGAAGTGCGGCTCTGCATGTCAGTGACCATATCCGGCGACGGCTGGGGGCATGGGGAGGCTGTGCGGAGGCCGTTCAGAGGTCATTCGGCGGGCATCGCGTGACGATAACCGGCGGTTCTGTGAAGCCGTGAGGGAGATCACCGGGGGAGGGGCGTCAGCGGTGCCCGGAGAGAGTTACGCTACGGGTCGTAGCGAAAGCTGGCGCACAGGAATGCGCGCGAGCGGCAGTCGCAGCGACAACCACTGGCGCCAGGTGGGGACCCGGCGCCCAGCGAGACCGATCAAGACGTAACAGGCCTGGCTTTCACCACGCTTTTCACACGTGCGCGCGGAAGGGGGAGGATGTACTCATGCAGCCACGGAACATGTCCATGAGCGGAGTCGTCGACCTCGCCGCGGTGAAGGCGGCCCAGGAGGCCAAGGCGAAGGCGGAGCAGGTGCGCGCCGAAGCGGCCAGGCAGGGCGGCGGAGGCGGGGCCGTATCCCCCGCCAGCCTCGTCATCGACGTCGACGAGGCGGGTTTCGAGCACGACGTCCTGCAGCGCTCCACCGAGGTCCCGGTCGTCATCGACTTCTGGGCCGAGTGGTGCGAGCCCTGCAAGCAGCTGAGCCCGGTGCTCGAGCGGCTGGCCGTCGAGTACAACGGACGCTTCGTTCTCGCCAAGATCGACGTCGACGCCAACCAGATGCTGATGCAGCAGTTCGGGGTCCAGGGGATTCCGGCGGTGTTCGCCGTCGTCGCCGGACAGGCGCTGCCGCTCTTCCAGGGAGCGGCCGGTGAGGCGCAGATCCGGGGGACCCTCGACCAGCTCGTGCAGGTCGCCGAACAGCGCTTCGGCCTCACCGGCCTGGCCGTCGACCCCGATGCCGAGCCCGGCAGCGCCCCGGTGGCGCCCGAGATTCCGGCGGGACCGTACGACGCGCTCCTCGAAGCCGCCGTGCAGGCCCTGGACGCGGGTGACTTGGGCGGTGCCGTCCAGGCGTACAAGAACGTACTGAGCGACGACCCGGGCAACATGGAGGCCAAACTGGGCCTTGCCCAGGCCGAGTTGCTCCAGCGGGTACAGAGCGCCGATCCGCAGCAGGTGCGCAAGGACGCCGCTGAGAAGCCGGGCGACGTACAGGCGCAGATCGCCGCGGCCGACCTGGACCTCGTGGGCGGGCATGTCGAAGACGCGTTCGGGCGGCTCATCGACGCGGTGGGGCGTACGGCGGGCGACGACCGTGATGCCGTACGGCTGCGGCTGCTCGAACTGTTCGAGGTTGTCGGGGCCGATGACCCGCGGGTGACCGCGGCGCGCCGGGCGCTGGCCAGGGCGCTGTTCTGACCTGTTCCTAAACGTCGGGGCTTGTGATGCCCAGGTGAAAGATTGGCCACCAGAGCGACATGTGGCCGCGCTTTACCAAATCTTGGTAAACGCGGCCGCTGTTACTTGGAGTAAGTCTGGGGCCTTGATCTGTCGGATTCCGTCCATGGATCAACCGTTTTGCCCACCGGGGTCACGCCACCCTGCGTCGCCGACCGATACCCACGGGTCGTTGTTCGGTTATCCCCCCGTTACTAGCGAGTAACGAACCCCCTTGTGCGGGCGGCGAGAATGCACCACGATCGGCGACGCTCGGTCCATTACCCCTACTCCGACAGCCAATCGGGTCAAGGGGTTTTCTGGGTCCCCACCGAGTAGAGCCGATGGTTGTGTCGCCGGCTCTTGGGCAGGGGGGTCTTTGCCAATCGGCAGAGCCTGCCCAGCAGGTTGTGCGTGATGTGTGTCAGGCGCGACCAGTGGTTGTCGCTCGGGGGTGATCGCCGGTGAATCGGGTGTTGTTCGCACCTCCGAGGACGGGCGCTCTCCTTCCCGAGGACGTAGCACTTCTCCCATCCCTGCCCGGCTGAGCCGCCGACATGGGGCAGTCAGGGCCAGGAGATGTACGTCCGAGAAGGAGGAAATATGGAGTCCCAGGTGCGTGGCGGGACCAGATGGAAGCGGTTCGCGGTCGTGATGGTGCCCAGCGTGGCCGCCACGGCAGCGATAGGTGTCGCCCTCGCGCAGGGCGCTCTGGCCGCGTCGTTCAGCGTTTCCGGTCAGTCGTTCAAGGTGACGGCGGACAAGCTTGAAGGTACGGGCTTCGTCCAGTACGGAGCCATTGACTCGGGTTACAACCTCGACGGCACCAAGACGGCTCACCCCGTCGCCGTCTCGGGTTTCAAGACCGCGTCGCTGACCAACATGTGCCAGTCGGTGGTCACCCCGAACATCCCGCTGCTCGGCTCTGTCAGCCTGACGCTGAAGGCGGGCGGCGACGGTACGCCGGTCGAGGCCGAGAACCTCTACGTCGACGTCGAGGACCTGCAGGCCAACGCGGTCTTCAAGGGCATCGACATCGGTGTTGCGGCCAAGGACGCCAGCAAGGGTCCGGGCATCTCCAAGGGTGACACGGCCAACCCCTACGGGTTCGCCCAGCAGGCCGAGTCGGCCACGCTGACGGATGTCAAGCAGACGGCGTGGGCGACCACTGCCGGCACGTTCAAGCTCAGCGGCCTGAAGATGTCAGTGTCCAAGGGCGTCAAGGAGTGCTACTAGGCACTCCAGGGGCGGGCGGGGGAGCCTAGGCTGCCTCGCCCGCCCCGCTCCTTCCGCCGTACGCGTCCTTCTCCTACGCGTACTTTTCACAGCAAAGCCGTTCCAGGGAGCTGTTTTCCATGAGCGCCGAGACTCCTGCCGCGCCCGGCCAGAACGAGCACTACCTCACCGTGTTCCGGCGGAACTTCCGCGCCTGGAGGGGCAACCGTCCGTTCTGGGCCGGCCTGTTCATCCTGCTCGGCGGTTTCCCCATCGCCTACTTTCCGTACGCGCACCTCCAGGTCGGCCATCTGACGCTGGCGATGGCCACCACAGCCGGCGCGGGCTCCCTGATCATCGGCGTGCTGCTGGGCGTGCTGGGCGTCAGTCTCTGGTTCCAGAAGCACGTACGGACCTTCGCGGGTGTCGCGGCGATCCTCCTCGCGCTGGTCTCCATTCCGGTGGCCAACCTCGGTGGCTTCCTGATGGGCTTCCTGCTCGCCATGATCGGCGGCGCGATGGCGGTTGCCTGGGTGCCGGGCGAGCCCGACACGGATCCGTCCGCGTCGGGATACAAGAGCGCGGGCGACACCTCGAAGACCCTGAACACCCCGAACACCCCGAACACCCCGGACAGCCCGGCCCCCGAGGCCGCCCAGCCCGAGGCCGTGTACGGCGTGGACGAGCCGAACGACCTGTACGGAACGAGCCCGGCGAACGGGGCGAACGGGAGGCACAGTGCCGGCTGACGAGGCGATCCATGGGACTGATGTGGACGAGTCCCGTGTGAGAACCGGGCCGCGGCACGCGGCCCCAAGGAAGCCGCTGTTCACCCGGTTCCACATGCCGGCCGGCAAGGCGATCGCGCTGGCCGCGATGCCCACCGCGGTCCTCATGGGGATAGGGCTCACCCCGACCCTCGCCAACGCCGAGGACCACCCGACGTCCAAGAGTCTGACGGCCGACGAGTACCAGGCTTGCGTCGAGGCCGTGGACGGCACGGACGCGTCGGACTCGGCGTCGCCCTCGGCCTCCGCCTCTGCTTCCGACTCCGCCTCGCCGAGCGCGACCGAGTCCGCCGACAAGGCCACGCCGACCCCCTCGGCGTCCTCGGGCACGTCCTCTTCGTCGGATTCAGGTTCCGACGACACGGCCGAGCCCACACCGTCGGCGTCCTCGTCCTCCGCGAGTACGTCGAGCAAGTCGTCGGACAGCGGTACGTCCACGGCGACCCCCTCGGCGTCCGCGAGCAGCGGCAGCGTGCTGGACACCATCGGCGATGCGATCACCGACGTCCTCACGGGCGGCGGCGACTCCTCGACGAGCTCCAGCCCCACGCCGTCCGCCACGGCCAGCGCGAGCGCGAGTGCGAGCGAGGACACGTCCTCCAGCGCCTCCGACACCGTCAAGGACACGACCGACAAGGTCACCAAGACGGTCGAGGACACCGTGAAGGACACCACCGACACGGCGTCCAAGGCGGCCTCGGACGCCACGGACACGGTGACGAAGGCGGCCGACGCGGCCACCGCGTCCCCGAGCCCCTCCGCGAGCTCCACGACGGACGCGTCGGACTGCCCGGTCGCGACCGACGACGAGGGCGGCGTCGACAACCCCGTGACCCTGCCCGACGACCCCTGGTACCTGGACGCCAGCTCGCTGCTCCTCAAGGGCGCCGACTACCAGGGCATCGTGAAGGTGAAGACGGCCGACGGATCGACCAAGAAGGTCCTGAAGTACGTCATCTCCGACGGCACCGACATCGGCGATCTGCACCAGACGGTGAAGGACAAGCAGTCCGGCAAGACCTACCACGTGCAGGCTGCCAGCGGCTCGACGTCCACCATCCGTGACGGTAAGACGATCATGTACACGGAGAGCATCTCCGGCAACCTGTTCGGTCTGATCCCGATCACGTTCAGCCCGGACAACCCTCCGCCGCTGAACATCCCGCTGATCTACTTCACCAAGGTGAAGGTCGTCCAGGCCGGCCAGTTCGGCGGCACGCTGACCATCCCCGGGCTGCACTCCTACCAGGACTGAGCGCCCCCAGACCCGTCCGGGAGCCGCAGAAACACTGAGGGCGCCCCCTGTTCGCAGGGGGCGCCCTCAGTGGCGTACGGGGACCGTAGGTCAGGCGTGGTCGCTCTCGCCCAGGTGGTGCACCCGGACCATGTTGGTGGTGCCGGGGACGCCGGGGGGCGAACCCGCGGTCATCACGACGACGTCGCCGTCGTTGAAGCGCTTGAGCTTCTGGAGCTCCTGGTCGACCAGGTCGACCATCTCGTCGGTGCTGTTCACGAACGGCACGACGTGGGACTCGACGCCCCAGCTGAGCGTCAGCTGGTTGCGGGTGCCCTCGTCCGTGGTGAAGGCCAGGATCGGCTGGAGCGCGCGATAGCGGGACAGCCGGCGGGCGGTGTCACCGGACTTGGTGAAGGCCACCAGGCCCTTGCCGCCGAGGAAGTCGGCGATCTCGCAGGCGGCGCGGGCGACCGAACCGCCCTGCGTGCGCGGCTTCTTGCCGGGAACCAGCGGCTGCAGGCCCTTGGAGAGGAGTTCCTCCTCGGCCGCGACGACGATCTTCGACATCGTCTTCACGGTCTCGATCGGGTACGCGCCCACGCTCGACTCGGCCGACAGCATGACCGCGTCCGCGCCGTCCAGGATCGCGTTGGCGACGTCGGAGGCCTCGGCGCGCGTCGGGCGGGAGTTGGTGATCATCGACTCCATCATCTGGGTCGCGACGATCACCGGCTTGGCGTTGCGGCGGCACAGCTCCACGAGGCGCTTCTGCACCATCGGGACCTTCTCCAGCGGGTACTCCACGGCCAGGTCGCCACGGGCCACCATCACCGCGTCGAACGCCGCGACGACGCCCTCCATGTGCTCGACCGCCTGCGGCTTCTCCACCTTGGCGATGACGGGGACCCGGCGGCCCTCCTCGTCCATCACCTTGTGGACGTCGTTCACGTCGTTGGCGTCGCGCACGAAGGACAGGGCGACCATGTCGCAGCCCATCTTCAGGGCGAAGCGCAGGTCCTCGACGTCCTTCTCCGACAGCGCCGGCACGTTCACGGCCGCGCCGGGCAGGTTGATGCCCTTGTGGTCGGAGATCACGCCGCCCTCGATGACGACCGTCTTGACCTGCGTACCGTCGACCTCGACGACCTTCAGCTCGACGTTGCCGTCGTTGATGAGGATCGGGTCGCCCTTGGAGACATCGCCGGGCAGACCCTTGTAGGTCGTGCCGCAGATGTGCTTGTCCCCGGGAACGTCCTCGACGGTGATGGTGAACTCGTCACCACGCTCCAGCTCGACGGGACCCTCGGCGAAGGTCTCCAGGCGGATCTTCGGGCCCTGGAGGTCGGCGAGCACACCGATGGCCTTGCCGGTCTCGGCCGAGGCGGCCCGGACGCGGTCGTACCGCCCCTGGTGCTCTTCGTGCGTGCCATGGCTGAAGTTGAAGCGGGCCACATTCATGCCGGCTTCGATCAGCGCGACGAGCTTCTCGTGGGAGTCGACCGCGGGGCCGAGAGTACAGACGATTTTCGAACGGCGCATGGGGCGATCCTATCGGTTTGTTTCGCTACGGAATATTCCGTCTGGTGGAAGATACAAATGGGCGGGTAGGTGCTCAGGCGTTGCTCTCCGCGAACTCAGTCATTGCTCTCTCCGACCAGCGCATACGTCTGTGTGGCGATCTCCAGTTCCTCGTCCGTCGGCACCACGGCGACCGCGACCCGCGCGTACTGCGGCGAGATGAGCCGCGGCTCGTCGCCGCGTACGGCGTTCAGGTCGCTGTCGACCGCGAGACCCAGTTCCTCCAGGCCGGCGATCGCGGCCTCGCGCACCGGGGCGGCGTTCTCGCCCACTCCGGCGGTGAAGGCGATGGCGTCCACCCGGCCGAGGACCGCGTAGTAGGCGCCGATGTACTTCTTCAGGCGGTGGATGTAGATGTCGAAGGCGAGCCGCGCCCGCTCGTCACCCTCGTCGACACGACGGCGGATCTCCCGCATGTCGTTGTCGCCGCACAGACCGATCAGGCCGCTCTTCTTGTTGAGCAAAGTGTCGATCTCGTCTGTGGACATCCCCCCAACACGCATCAAATGGAAGATGACCGCGGGATCCATGTCACCGGAGCGGGTCCCCATCACGAGCCCCTCCAGCGGTGTGAGCCCCATGGAGGTGTCCACGCACCGGCCGCCGCGCACGGCCGACGCCGAAGCCCCGTTGCCCAGGTGCAGCACGATGACGTTGACGTCCTCCGGCGCCCTGCCCAGGAGCTCCGCGGTGGCCCGGGACACATAGGCGTGCGAGGTGCCGTGGAAGCCGTACCGGCGGATGCGGTGCTCGTCGGCGGTCTTCACGTCGATCGCGTAGCGCGCCGCCGACTCCGGCATCGTCGTGTGGAAGGCGGTGTCGAAGACGGCGACCTGGGGGAGGTCGGGGCGCAGCGCCATGGCCGTACGGATGCCCGTGAGGTTCGCCGGGTTGTGCAGCGGAGCCACCGGGATCAGCCGCTCGATCTCGGCGAGCACGGAGTCGTCGATGACGGTCGGGTCGGTGAAGGTCTTCCCGCCGTGCACGACCCGGTGGCCGATCGCCGCCAGCTCGGGGGAGTCCAGACCGAGCCCGTCCTTGGCCAGCTCGGCGGCGACGGCCTTGAGGGCGGCCTCGTGGTCGGCGATGGGGGCGTTCGTCTCACGGGACTCGCCGGTGGTGAGCGCCGTGTGCTTGAGACGGGAGGTCTCCTCGCCGATTCGCTCCACCAGGCCCACGGCCAGCCGGCTGCTGTCGCGCATGTCGAGCAGCTGGTACTTCACCGACGACGAGCCGGAGTTGAGGACGAGGACGCGGGTGCCGGTCACTGCTGGAAAGCCTTCTGGTCGGAGGTCTGGGCCTGGATCGCCGTGATGGCGACGGTGTTGACGATGTCCTGGACGAGCGCGCCGCGGGACAGGTCGTTGACGGGCTTGCGCAGACCCTGCAGAACCGGACCGACGGCGATCGCGCCGGCCGAGCGCTGCACGGCCTTGTAGGTGTTGTTGCCGGTGTTGAGGTCCGGGAAGATCAGCACGGACGCCTGCCCGGCGACCTCCGAGTCCGGCAGCTTGGTCGCCGCGACCGACGGCTCGACGGCGGCGTCGTACTGGATGGGCCCCTCGATCCGCAGATCGCCGCGGCGCAGCCGCACCAGCTCGGTCGCCTCGCGCACCTTGTCGACGTCGGCGCCGGAACCGGACGTACCCGTCGAGTACGACAGCATCGCGATCCGCGGTTCGACCCCGAACTGCTCGGCCGTGGTGGCCGACTGGATGGCGATGTCGCAGAGCTGCTCGGCGTTCGGGTCCGGGTTCACGGCACAGTCGCCGTAGACGAGGACCTTGTCGGCGAGGCACATGAAGAAGACGGACGAGACGATCTTCGAGTCCGGCCGGGTCTTGATGATCTCGAAGGCGGGCCGGATGGTGGCGGCCGTGGAGTGCACCGAACCCGACACCATGCCGTCGGCGAGGCCCTCCTGCACCATCAGCGTGCCGAAGTAGTTCACGTCGGCGACGACGTCGTACGCCAGCTCCACGGTGACGCCCTTGTGGGCGCGCAGCTTGGAGTACTTCTCGGCGAAGGAATCCCGCAGCGGGGAGGTGTGCGGGTCGATGAGCTGGGTGGCGCCGAGGTCGATGCCCAGGTCGGCGGCCTTCTTGCGGATCTGGTCGACCGGGCCGAGCAGCGTCAGGTCACAGACCCCCCGGCGCAGCAGCACCTCGGCGGCGTGCAGGACGCGCTCCTCGGTGCCCTCGGGGAGGACGACACGGCGCTTGTCGGAGCGGGCCTGCTCCAGCAGCTTGTGCTCGAACATCATCGGCGTGACCCGGTCGCTGCTCGGCGCGGACACCCGCTTCAGCAGGTCACTGGTGTCCACATGCCGCTCGAACAGGCCGAGCGCCGTCTCCGCCTTGCGGGGCGTGGCCGCGTTCAGCTTCCCCTCCAGGCCGAAGAGTTCGGTCGCGGTCGGGAAGGAGTTCCCGGCCACGGAGACGACGGGGGTGCCCGGCGCGAGGCGGGCCGCGAGGGTGAGGATCTCGTCGCTGGGCCGCTCGTTCAGGGTGAGCAGCACACCGGCGATCGGGGGAGTGCCGGCGCTGTGCGCGGCGAGCGAGCCGACGACGAGGTCGGCGCGGTCGCCCGGGGTGACCACGAGACACCCGGGGGTCAGCGCGTTCAGGAAGTTCGGCAGCATCGCGCCGCCGAAGACGAAGTCCAGCGCGTCACGGGCCAGCCCCGCGTCGTCGCCGAGGAGCACCTTGCCGCCGAGAGCCTGGGTGATCTGCGCGACGGTGGGCGCGGACAGCGCGGGCTCGTCCGGGAGGACGTAACAGGGCACGGGAAGACGGCTGTCGAGCCGCTCGAGTATCCCGGCGCGGTCGGCCGCGGCCACCCGGTTCACGATCATGGCGAGAACGTCGCAGCCCAGACCGTCGTAGGCGCGGTAGGCGTTGCGCGTCTCGGCGCGTACGGACTCGGCGGTCTGGCCACGGCCGCCGACGACCGGGATGACCGAGGCGCCGAACTCGTTCGCCAGCCGGGCGTTGAGCGCCAGCTCGTCGGGGAACTGGGTGTCGGCGTAGTCGGTGCCGAGGACGAGGACGACGTCGTAGTCCCGCGCGACCGCGTGGAAGCGGTTCACCAGCGAGGAGACCAGCTCGTCCGCGCCCTGCTCGGCCTGGAGCGCGGACGCCTCGTGGTAGTCCATGCCGTACACCGTCGACGGGTCCTGCGCCAGCCGGTAGCGGGAGCGCAGCAGCTCGAAGAGGCGGTCCGGGCCGTCGTGCACGAGCGGACGGAACACCCCCACCCGGTCGACCTGGCGGGTCAGGAGCTCCATGACCCCCAGCTCGACGACCTGGCGGCCGTCGCCGCGGTCGATCCCGGTCACATACACGCTGCGCGTCACGCGTGCTCCATCCGTTTCGTCTCGTCTTCGTCTGCGTCGGTCTGCGTCGGTCTGCGTCGCTCGGCGGCGGTCTGCTTCGCGTTCGTCTTCGTCGCGAGGTGGTGATTTTCCGGCTCAGAAAAATGGCCCGCTGACGTGAGCAGAACCCTCTTGACAATACCTCTGCGGGTAGCTAAGGCGCCCGCCAGGGAGAACGCCCTGGTGGAGTGGGTGGGAGCGGCGGTGCCCTGTGGGCCGTGAAACAATCGGATTGGCTCACCGGTATCAACAGCGAGCAGGAGACACAGCACGATGCGCATCGGAGTTCTCACCGCAGGCGGCGACTGCCCGGGCCTGAACGCAGTGATCCGATCGGTCGTGCACCGAGCGGTCACCAACTTCGGGGACGAGGTCGTCGGCTTCGAGGACGGCTACGCCGGCCTGCTCGAAGGCCACTACCGCACCCTCGACCTGGACGCGGTCAGCGGCATCCTCGCCCGTGGCGGCACCATTCTCGGCTCCTCCCGCCTCCAGCGCGACCGGCTCCGCGAGGCCTGCGACAACGCGCAGGACATGGCCCGCGAATTCGGCATCGACGTGCTCATCCCGATCGGCGGCGAGGGCACGCTGACCGCCGCGCGCATGCTGTCGGACGCGGGGCTGCCGGTCGTCGGCGTCCCCAAGACGATCGACAACGACATCTCCTCGACGGACCGCACCTTCGGCTTCGACACGGCGGTGGGCGTGGCCACGGAGGCCATGGACCGCCTCAAGACGACGGCCGAATCCCACCAGCGCGTGATGGTCGTCGAGGTCATGGGCCGGCACGCCGGCTGGATCGCCCTGGAGTCCGGCATGGCCGCCGGCGCCCACGGCATCTGCCTGCCCGAGCGCGCCTTCGACCCGGCCGACCTGGTCAAAATGGTCGAGGAGCGCTTCGCCCGCGGCAAGAAGTTCGCGGTCGTCTGCGTCGCCGAGGGCGCCCACCCCGCCGAGGGCACCATGGACTACGGCCACGGCGCGATCGACCAGTTCGGCCACGAGCGCTTCCAGGGCATCGGCGCGGCCCTCGCGTACGAGCTGGAGCGCCGCCTCGGCAAGGAGGCCAAGCCGGTCATCCTCGGCCACATCCAGCGCGGCGGCACGCCGACCGCGTACGACCGCGTACTCGCCACCCGCTTCGGCTGGCACGCGGTCGAGGCCGCGCACCGCGGTGAGTTCGGCAAGATGACGGCGCTGCGGGGCACGGACGTCATGATGGTGCCGCTGCACGAGGCGGTCACTGAGCTGAAGACGGTGCCGAAGGATCGGATGGACGAGGCGGAGTCCGTTTTCTAGCAGGCGGCTACTGGTGCTTCTTACAGGCGGCTACTAGTGCGTATCTAGTGCGTACTAGTACGTGCTTCTTTGGACCATCGACCAAAAGTGATCGACGATCCGGTCGAGGAAGTCCCGGCCGGACTCGCTGGAGTCGGCGGCCGCCGAGCCGCCGCCCCAGCTCAGGGTGGCGACCATCTGCCCCTGGTAGTCCGTGTGCATCTCCTCCAGGACGTTCTCCAGGAGGTGCCGGTCCAGGGGCACCATCTTGGCGACCGGCCGCACATACGCCTGCCAGCGCGTCGTCATCGCGCTGCGCAGCAGCTCCGCGAGCTTGTCGTTGCGCCCCGTCACCGTGATGAAGTCGGGCAGCGAGAGGTCGAGGACGTCGGCGAGCATGGCCGACTGCCGTTCGTTGCCACGCCACTCGTCGGACTCCTCCATCCGCTGGTACGCGAGGAGTTCGAGGCCTACGGTGCGGGCGACGTCCTCCGGGGCGAGGCCGCGGGCGACGCGGTGCTCGCGCAGGGTGCGGGGGGCGCCGATGAGTTCGCCCGGGGAGCACCACAGGACTCCGGCGAGGGCCGTGAGTTCCGGGCCGCTCGGGGCGGTGATGCCGCGTTCCCAGGCGGCCACGAGGTCGGGTGTGACGTACGGCAGCCCGTATGAGGCTCTCATCCCGTACGCGACGTGCTCGGGCCCCATTCCGAGCGCCGCGCGCAGTTTGCGGGCGGCGGGGGCGTTGAAGGGCGGGGTGGGCTGATGGGCTTGCGGTTGCTGCACGCGCACAAAGTATGGGTCCGGGGCAGCGGTGACTACGGTCTGTTCGGCCACAATTACAGATTGTAGGAACATACGGTTCCGGCCGCGGGCCGGGTTCGGGTGTGGTTTTTCGCCCCCGCCGCCCCTACCCGTCCCATCCCCAGGGGCTCTGCCCCTTCGACCCCGTTGGGTTGTGTGTCGGGTTCGGGTGGGTGGGGGCTGGTGCAAAAGATTGCGCAGTTCCCCGCGCCCCTAAAAGGGGCGCGGGGAACTGCGTGAGCAACCCCCGCCGGCCCGCAGACGACTGTGGCGCAATCTGTGAGGGGGGTCTGGGAGCGCAGCCCCCAGGAACGGCGGGGGCGAAAAACCGGCGGTGGGTGTCAGCCGGTGTAGGTGGCCAGGGTTTTTGTGAAGGCGTACTTCGACTGGTTGATGCCGCTGCACTCGTCGGCCTCGCTGCCGGCGGCGCAGGACCGGTCGCGGTTCACGGACCAGAGGGAAACGCGCGCGAGGTGGTGCTTCTTCGCGTACGTCACCATCGCCTTGAAGCCGGCGACCGTGACGGTTTCTCCGTCCGAGTCGGTCACACCGTTCATCGTGGAGAACCCGACCTCGCGATACGCGGCCCCCGAAGAAATCCCGTACGCATCGGCGACCACATCCTTCAGCCCCTTCACCGCGGACTTGGTGGCCGCCACCATGTCGGTCTCCCCCTGCTCGAAGTCGAACGGCATCACGGCCCAGCCATCGACCTCCAGCCGCTTGGCCGCAGCACGCCGAACCAGGTCCGTGCCGACCGTGCCCGGCCCCTCGGGCCCACTGCCGAAGGTGACGTACACCTTCAGATCGGGATTCTTCGCCTTGACGGTCTTGAGCGCGCCGACGACCCGCTTGCGCACGGAGGACTTCGTGAACTCGGTCCCCTCGATGTCGATGTCGATAGAGCCGAGGTCGTAGGCGTCGACGACCTTCTGATACGCGGCGGCGAGCGCGGCGACAGACCCGCACTTCTCCCCGAGCTTGGCGCCGCCGGCCCCGCCGAACGACACGGTGACATCGCCGCCGGCCTTCCGGATGGCCTTGATGGCAGCCGCGTCGGTCCCGCCCGTCAGCCGGCGCTCACCGTCCCACTTCGGCGTGCAGGTCCCGTCCGAGAGCATGAAGGCGAGGGTGAACTGGGTGATGCCGGTGGCCGACATGACCTTGGTGGGGGAGGGCGGGTCGCCCCAGCCGAGGTACAGGTAGGGGCCGTTGAGTCCGCCGGCGAGGGTCGTGGATGATGCCGCCTCGCCTTCCGGGGCCGTGGCGAACCAGAGGCAGCCGGCAGCGAGTGCGGTGGCCGCCATGGTGGCGAGGGGTCTGTGGCTCATGCGGGTAAAAGCTAGTTAAGCGGCATGGTCACACCAAGGTGTGGATCATGAGTTCCTTCTCAGGCGGGTGAGAAGTGAATGAGTGGTGAGTGGTGAGTGGTGAGCGGCAGGGCGTTGAGCGGCGTCGAGCGGCGTCGCGGTCAGAACCGGTCTTAGCGTCAAGTTCTCGGCCACGGGCGCCCGTCCAGGCGCTCCACATCCATGTTGAACCGCTTGAGATACGCGGCCAACGCGGCGGCCTCCTCCGGCTCCCAGCCCGCCATCACCTTCTCCAGGCCGCCGACGTTCTCGGCCCGCGCCGCCGCAAGGCTGCGCTCGCCCTCGCTCGTGACGCGGAACCTGCGAGCGATGCCGCCGCCGGGGTCCGGAATGCGCTCGACCAGGCCGCTACGGAGCATGGCCGCGGTCTGGCGGTTGAGCGTGGACGTGTCCAGGCCGAAGGCCTCGCTGAGCCCGCCGATGGACATCGGGCCTTCCACGCTGAGCCGGCTGAGCAGGGTGTACGCGCTGCGGTCCAGCAGACCGCCGCCACGCCGGGGCCGCGGGGCGGTCAGGCTGAGATGCCGCCCGAGCACCATCGTCTCGAACTCGATCAGGTGCGTGGGCTTGTCCACACCGGTCCCCTCCCCGCAGTAGTGAGCAGCAGTCAGCAGTCGGCAGCAGTCAACAGCAGTCACGCAGTACTCGCGCAGTAGTCATCCCTTGACCGCGCCGCCCAGCGCAAACCCGCCCCCCAGCCGCCGGGCGATCAGCACGTACAGAAGCAGCACCGGCGTCGAGTAGATGACCGAGAACGCCGCCAGTTGCCCGTACACCACCATTCCCCGATTCCCGAAGAACTCATTGATGCTCACGGACGCCGGCATCTGGTCCGGTGTCAGCAGCAGCATGAACGGGACGAAGAAGTTCCCCCACATCATCACGAAGGAGAAGACCGTCACCACGGCCACGCCCGGTCCCATCAGCGGCAGCACGATCCGTACCAGTGACTGGAAGGACGACGCCCCGTCCGTCCAGGCCGCCTCCTCCAGCTCCTTCGGCACACCGTCCATGAAGTTCTTCATCAGCCAGATGGCGAAGGGAAGTTGGGAGGCCGCGAAGAAGAAGATCGTGCCCTGCATGGTGTCGATCAGATTGACCCGCACGAACAGCGCGTACACCGGCACCATGATCGCCGTGATCGGCAGGCTCGTCGCGAAGAGGATCGTCAGGAGGAACGGGCGGTTCAGGCGCGAGCGGAATCGCGACAGGGGATACGCCGCCAGTGCCGCGCACACCACCGTCAGCAGCGTTCCGCCCCCGCACAGGATCAGGCTGTTGAGCATCGGGGTGAAGGTGATGTCCGGCTTCAGTACGGCGTCGAAGTTGGCGAGGGTGACACCGTCCGGCACCTTCACCGTCAGGCCGGCGTGCGCGTCCAGGGCCGACAGGACCACCCAGGCGAGCGGCAGCGCGAACGCGGCCGCCAGGGCCAGGAGTCCGGCATCCGCCGCCAGACGTCGCCCCGTACGGCGGGACCTGAACGGCGTACCCCGAGTCGACAGGGCCATCTCACACCTCCGTTCGCAGCAGTCGCATATAGACCACCGAGAACAGCGAGCCGACCACCAGGAGGAGCAGCGCCACCGCCGTTCCGTACCCGATCATGCTTTTCTGGAAGGCCTGTTCGTACATGAAGAGGGGGAGGGTCTGGCTGCGATTTCCCGGGCCGCCGCGCGTCATCACCCAGATCAGGCCGAAGACGGACAGCGTCTGCAGCGTGTTGAGCATCAGATTCGTGCCGATGGAACGCCTGATCATCGGCAGCGTGATGTGCCACAGGCGCCGCCAGCCGCCCGCGCCGTCGACCTCCGCCGCCTCCGTGATCTCCTTCGGGATCTCGTTCAGGGCCGCCGAATAGACCAGCATCGAGAACGCCGTGCCCCGCCAGACATTCGCGAACGACACCGCCAGGATCGGCAGCGTGAACATCCAGTTCTGGGAGGGGAGATGGAGCCAGTCCAGGATGGCGTTCAGTGTCCCCTCGCGGCGGAAGAAGGCGTACAGCAGGAAGCCCGCGACCACCTCCGGCAGGACCCACGCCGTGATCACGATCCCGCCGACCAGCGTGCGGACCGGCTTCGACGCGCGCTGCATCAGCGAGGCCAGCGCCAGGCCCAGCGTGTTCTGGCCGACCAGCGAGGACAACACCGTGAAGACGAGGGTCAGCCAGACGGCGTTGCGGAACGCGTCGTCCTTGAATGCCGTACGGAAGTTGTCGAGGCCGACGAAGGACGAGTGGGCCTGGCCCGTCAACTGGAGGTCGGTGAAGGCGATGTACGCGCAGTAGGCGATCGGGCCCGCGAGGAACAGGAGCAGCAGGACGACGGCCGGGGCGAGCGGAAGCGCGCGGGTGAGGGAGCGCAGGAGGCCTCCCCGGCGGGGCGGGGCGACCTTCGTGCCCACCGGGCGGACCGGGGAGGACGCCGTCCGCGTGCCGACGCTCACTTCTTGATCACTTGGTTGTCGGTGGCCGTCTTCAGCTCCTCGTCGTAGCCGCTCGCCGCCTTGCCGACCGAACTGTCGCCCGTCGTCACGCCCTCCATGGCCTCCTGGATGGCGGTCGAGACCTTCGGATACGCCGGGTACGCGGGCCGGTAGTGCGTGCTCGCGACCAGATCCGTGAAGAACTTGATGCCGGGCTGCGCCTTCACGTACGCGGGGTCGGCGGCGACGTCCTCGCGGACCGCGATACCGGAGTTGGCGACGTACCACTTCTGGGCGTTGGCCTTGGTCTGCATCGCCTCGATGAACTTGAAGGCCAGGTCGGGGTTGTGGGCCTTGGCCGGGATCGACCAGGTCCAGCCGCCGGACATGCTCACCTTGCCGGGGGCCTGGCCGTGCTGGGTGGGCATGTAGGCGAGGCCCAGCTTCTGCGACCACTGGGGCCATTCGTGCCCCGAGCCCTTCAGCCAGTCCTGCGGGAGCCAGCTGCCGTCGAGGTCGATGCCGAGCTTGCCCTTGGGCAGCAGCTCACCGCGGATCCTCGTCTGGATGTTGGGGTCGAGGGCATCGGCGACGTCGAGGCCGAGCTTCTCCTTGTAGACGGTCTCCACGAAGGTGAGGGCGTCCTTGAAGCCCTGGCTCCCGGCGATCCACTTCTTGGTGGCGGTGTCGTACAGCGGGTCCGTGGTCCCGTCACCGGTCCCGTACAGCAGCATTTCGAAGCCCTGCATGGTGGCGGCCTCGCCGGCGGGCTTACCCGTGTAGACGTTCAGCGGTGTGACGCCGGGGACCTTCTCCTTGATGGTGCGGGCGGCGGCGAGGACGTCGTCCCACGTCTTCGGCTGCCAGTCACCGGGCAGACCGGCCTTCTTGAAGATGTCCTTGTCGAACCAGAGCCCCCGGGTGTCCGTCCCGTCCGGGACGCCGTACGTCTTCCCGTCCTGGGCCTTGGCCGCCGCCTTGGCGGTGTCGATGAACCGGTCCCAGTCCTGCCACTTGTCGAGATACGGGTCGAGGGGCTTCAGGTATCCGCTGGTGATGTCCGAGTTGATGAGGAACGTGTCCTCGTAGACCAGGTCGGGGGCCGTCTTGGGCGACCTCAGCATCTGCTGGAGTTTGACGTAGTACTCGGAGTCCGGGGCCTTGATCGGCACCAGCTCGACCTTCTTACCGGGGTTCGCCTTCTCGAACTGCTTCTTGACGTCGGCCAGGTAGGTGTCCATGACCTTGATCGAGTTGTCCGTCGACTGCTTGAAAGAGATCTTCACGGTGTCCGGATCACTTCCGGAACCCGAGCCGCATGCGGTGAGCGCGGTGGCGGCGAGCAGCGTTGCGAGGAGAAGTGGGGCGGCGGTGGGGCGCACGGGCACGACCTCCTACTGGCCTACGTCGTTGTGGCCGAGTCGAGTTGTCTGCCCGGTGAACGTAAGAGGAGTGGTCTAGTCAGGTCAATGACCTTGCAGGGGTTGGGAGTTGGCCGTCCTGGGGTGAAGGCGGCACGCGCAACCATCGACCGCTGCCGCGAGTCCACCTCATGCGGGTCGAGTAGTACGTCATCACGGTCGAGTACGTCATCACGGCAGGGGGCGGCGACATGACGTCGGACGACAAGGCACGTGGATTTGCTGAGCGTGTGCGCCGGTTCTTCTGGCTTCCGCGGGGGGCTTCGCGAGGCGCCGCGCCGATCATGCCGCTGGCACGGGTCTGGGCTGCCTGTGTCGCCGTCGCGGCGGGGGCCGCCGCCGTCGGCTGGGGGGACATGGTGGTGGTGCTGATCTTTGTGGGCACGGTGTCGGCATTGACGGACGACGTGACCGACGGGGTGCGGTATCGGTGGCCGGCCTTCGTTGTGGGGCTGCTGGCCGGGTGGGGTACCGCGCGGCTCGTACGGGCCGGGACCCCCGCCCCGGCTGATCCGGACTGGGCCGACTATCCCGCTCTCGCCGTCGGGAGCCTGGTGGCGTTCGTGGTCTTTGTTGGGATCACTCGCTTGCCGGTTGCTCGCCGCTGGGGTTAGCCGCGTGTGTCCCTCTGGGGTTACAGGAGGTGGTCCGCCCTTCCTGCCTTGATGTCGCGGATGAGGGTGCGGAGGGCTTCGCGGGTGTCGGTGAGGTAGTGGTCTTCCTGTCCGGCGATGGCGATGTAGGCGTTGCCTTCTGGGTCGGTGCCTATGCGGAAGCAGTTGTTTCCTTCGCCGCAGAAGGGCTCTTCCCAGGTGATCTCGGCCATGGGGTGTCCTTACAGCTCGTGGGCGATGCCGTGGATGAGGTCGCGTGTCTCTTGCGGTCCGAGTGTGTGGGCACGCCACCATTCCATGTGGGTCCGGTACTTGGCGAGCTGCGCCTCGGCGTGGGTGAACTCGCCGCCATGCGCGGAGTCCAGCTGCACGGTGTCCAGTTGGGGTACGGCGCCGTCGGCGTACAGGACCGCGTGTCCGGCGCCGGGGAACGCCCCGGCGTCGACGGTGAGGACGCGCACCTCGATGTTGTCGCGCTCGGACGACTCGCACAGGTGCAGGAGCTGCTCCCGGGTCGCGCGGCGTCCGCCGAACCGCATGCGCAGAGCCCACTCGTGGATGTACGCGATGTAGTCGACGGGGTTGTCACGGTCCAGGACCTGTTGCCGCTGCATCCGCTGCAGTACGCGTACCTCCACCTCCGACTGGGGTAGCGCGGGGAGCACGGCGCCGAAGACGGCGCGGGCGTATTCGCCGAGTTGAAGTAGTCCGGGGATGTGCACGGTCTGGTAACTGCGCAGTCGAGAGGCGAACCACTCCAACTCGGCTACATCCAGAAGACCTTGGGGGAGGATCCCCTTGAAGTGGGCCCACCAGCCCCGCTTGCGCAGATCGGCCATGGCGACCAGGGCCTCGATGTACGCCTCGTCCGCGCAGTCATAGTTGCCGGCGAGTATCCGAATCCGCTCGGGAGTGGTTGCCCGGATGCCCGACTCCATGTTGGACACCTTCGTACGGTCCAGCCCGAGCAATCCGGCGGCGTACTCCGTGGTCTGGCCGGCGGCGAGCCGCATCTTGCGCAGCTCTGCGCCCAGGCGCTTCTGACGTTCCGTCGGCGCTGGCCGTGTCGGCATTGACACCTTCCTCCCCGCTTGGTCGGGGCCAGTTTGCACCGTCAGTGACGTACCGGTCCAGCTCGTGGAGGCAATGCACGCAAGCATGTGGCACACGTGCTACTTCAAGCTCTACAGTCGGTGACGAGTTGCTTACGGTCCGACGTGGCCGGAAGCGCGTCGCGCGAGCCTGCCCGCGTTCTCACCCAAGGGAGTTGCTCATGTCCACAACCGTTGCCGTATCGGCCTGCCCCCTCTCCACCGACCTGGAGAAGACACCGCCGCCGTCCCCCGACACTCTCGCCTACAGCTTCACGCTGCCTGCCGGACCGGCGAGTTCACGCGTCGCACGCGCGGCGACCCGCGTCGTCCTCCAGACGCACGGACTGGACGACATGACGGACGCGGCCGTGCAGGTGGTGGCCGAACTGGCCGCGTGTGCCTGTCGGTTCACGCCCGATGTCGAGGTGTATATGTCGCTGCGGTACCGGGAGGGCGCGTTGCGCGTGATCCTGTACGACGGACACCCCCGGCACGTCCATCCCCGCCTCGTCGCCGCCTGTGATGCGCGGCGGCGGGCGGCGCTGCGGGTGCTGGGGTGTGTGGTGCGGGCGTGTGAGGGGGAGTGGGGGTTCGGGGAGGCGCGGGAGCCCGGGGGCGGGACGCGGATGTGGGCGGTGCTGCCGGGGTGGGGGGCTCGGGGATATGTGGGGGTGGGGTGAGGGCGGGGCTATGTCAGGCGCTCGGCCTGGGTGCTGGCTTGGGTGGCTCGGTCGGGGGCGTCGGCGCGGGTGAAGGTGTCGGCGGCCTGAAGCCAGTGTGTGCGGGCCTCGGCCCGGCGTTGGGCGGTCTCGTCGGCGATGGCCAGGTTTTCGAGGACCTGGCCCGCGTTGTACCAGTCCTCAAATTCCTCGTAGGTCTCCAGGGCCTTGCCGTACGCCTCGATTGCCTCCCCTGTCCGACCCGCCTCCTGCAGGGCGTTGCCGAGGTTGTTCCACGCGCCGGCCTCGCGGTGGCGGTCCTCGGCGGCCTGGTAGAGGTCGCGGGCGCGGGTGTGGGCCTCGATCGCCTCCTCCGTCCGGCCCACCTCCCACAGGGTGATGCCGAGGTTGTTCCACGCGCCGGCCTCGCGGTGGCGGTCCTCGGCGGCCTGGTAGAGGTCGCGGGCGCGGGTGTGGGCCTCGATCGGCTCCTCCGTCCGGCCCGCCTCCCGCAGGTTCAGGCCGAGGCCGGTCCACGCGATGGCCTCCCGCTGGCGGTCCTCGGCGGCCTGGGACAGGTCGCGGGCGCGGGTGTGGGCCTCGATCGCCTCCTCTGTCCGGCCCGCCTCCCGCAGGGCGTTGCCGAGGCTGATCCACGCACCGGCCTCGCCGAGTCCGTCCCCAGCACGGTGAGTGGCCTGCTGGGCGACACGGGAGATCGTGATCTTGTCGTCGAAGTACCGCCGCCAGTTCAGGTACTCCGCCAGGTACGCGGACAGCCGCACCGCCGTAGCCGCGTACCGCTCCTCCCGCGCCCACTGCGCCGCCGCAACCAGCCCCGCCCACTCCCCGTCAAGCCACGCCAGCGCCCGCCCCCGATCGCCGAACCGCTCTGGCTCCGGCATCCCCGGCAGCCACCGCAACCGGCCATCGGCCGCAACCGCCCACAGGAAGTAGAACTCCAACACCCGCTCCCGCGCCGCCTCCCCCTCCCCCTTCAACCTCACATCCCCCGCCACCACACCCGCCCCATAGGCCCGCACAAGGTCATGCAACCGCCACCGCACAGCGGAATCCGAGCCCTCCCCACTGCACACCGGTGTAACCAGGTGGGTAGCGGCGAGATCCTCCAGCAGGGACAGGGCGGCCCGCGCGTCGAGGTCGGCCAGGGCTGCGACGGCTTCCGTTCCGGTCTCCGCCCCGGGCGCGAGGGCAAGCAGCCGCAGCAGCCGTGCCTGGTCCGGCGGCAGTCGGCGGTACGAGGTCTCCAGCACAGGCCGTAAGGCCAGTGAGCGGCCGTACAGGTCCGTGCCCGGGCTGCCGTTGTCGAGGACGGTCGTGGCGTCCCCGGTCTCCGCGATCTCGCTCAGCAGTGAGGCGATGTCACGGTGGCGGCGCCGGCGGAGCATCGCCGCGGCGATCTGGAGTGCGAGGGGCAAGTGGCCGCACAGGTCGGTCAGTTGGCGGAGAGCGGCCGGTTCGCGGGTCGGGCGGTCGTCGCGTTCGTCGGCGTCGTGCAAGGCGCGGGTCACGAGGGCGGCGGACTCGTCCGGAGTGAGGGCTTCGAGGTCGATGAGGCGTACGGGGAGGGCGTACGGGCGGTCCCGGGAGGTGATCAGTACGCGGTGGTGGTCCGTGCCGGGCAGGAGGGGGAGGAACTGGGACGCGGCCGAGGCGTTGTCCAGGATCAGCAGCATCCGGTCCCTCCGCTCGGCGAGGAGGGCGCGGTAGGCGTCGTACTGGCGTGCCGTCGTCGGCGGGAGATCCGGACCTCGTACGCCGAGCGCGTCGAGCAGAGCCAGAATCGCCTGGTCCGCCGTGACCGGGTTGTCGTCGTAACCGCGCAGGTCTACGAACAGCGTGCCGCCGGGGAACCAGCCCTGCGTGCGAGCCTGGTGGCCCGCCTCGACCGCGAGTGCCGTCTTGCCGATGCCGCCCATGCCGGTGACGGCGAAGATGAGGAGGGGGAGCGCCGTCTCCTCGACCTCGGCGGGCGCGAGATGGGGGAGCAACCGGCCCAACTCGGCTGATCGGCCGGTGAATCCGAGGGGCCGGGGTGGGAGTGTGGTGGTCGCGACCGGCACCGGGCCGTGGACGGTGCCCTTACCCTCGCGGGTGGTCGTCGTCCCGTCGTCGCCCGACCGACTTTCCGGTGACAGGCCCGTGGAAGGTGCCGCCGCGGAAGTCGATGTGGTCGCCGCCGTAGGTGGCCCCGCCGTCATCGCCTCGTTGGGGACCCTCCTGGGGGTCACGGGGCTCGGGGACGCCGGCGGAGTCGCGGCGCGGCAGGTGCTTGCGGAGCACGGCGACGGCCACCGCCGCCGCCTGCTTGGCGGCCAGTTCCTGGGAGCCGGAGGCATCGGCCTTGTGCTTCTCGGGGTTGGCGCGGTCGCTGATGCCCCGGATCACGAGGGTGTCCAACTGGCCCTTCAGATAGGCGGCATGGGCGGCGCCTGAGCCCTCCATCTCGATGGCACAGGCGTCGTTGTAGTGGTGCCGGATGTGCGCGGCGAGCGCCGACTTGTCGTCGGCCAGGACGACATCTCCCACCGCGATCGGCTTGCGATGCGCTCGTACGTCCGGCATGTCCCGCAGCGCCGAACGGGCCGCCTGCACCAGCCGGTGCGAGCCGTGCCAGACCTCGGGCCGCGCCTGGAAGCCGTCCGGGGTCTGCTTGCCGCCGTGGATGGCGTACACCTTCGTACCGACCACGACGTCACCGATCTCGATGTCGTCCTTGAGCCCGCCCGCCACCCCGACGAAGAACAAAGCCTCCGGGGCGAGCCAGTCCACGATCCGCGTGGTGAGCGCGGCGGTGTTCAGGGCCCCCTCGCCCAGCTCGGCAATCGCGACACTCCAGGACGTGCCGTCGAGCCTGCCCCGCTCCGCCCGGGTCCCGTCGGGGTGGACGAGCTCCTCGGTATCCGTCAGGTGGGCGCGTACGGCGTCGTACTCCACCGGGAGCGCCGTGAGGATGACGGCGATGGCTGCGGTGGGCTGTGGCACGGTCACGTGTTTAAGGTACTGCCAAGTCACCGCCATGAGTGGGGTGTTGGGTACGGGGGAGGCGGGACTCAGTGCCGGAGCCAGAACAGGGCGTTACCGTCGGGCAGTTGCTGCTCGCCGAGTACCAGAGCGTCAAGGACGAGCAGAAGGCCCGGATCGGGTTTCGCGACAACCTGCTGTACGTCACGCTCGGGGTCGTGGCCGCCGTCATCGCCGCCGCTGCCCAGGCCGGGCAGGCGTCCATGCTGCTCGCTCTGCCTCCCGTGTGCGTGGTGCTCGGGTGGACCTACCTCGTCAACGACGAGAAGATCTCCGCGATCGGGGCCTATGTGCGCGGCGAGTTGGGGCCGAAGCTGGCCGCGCTGGCCGATCCCGGCGGTGGGTTCGCCGCCTTCGGCTGGGAGACCGCCCACCGTGGCGACGCGCGGCGCGGTCCCAGGAAGGTCATTCAGTGCGTGGTGGACCTGACGGCGTTCTGTGCCGTCCCGCTGGCCGCGCTGGTGGTGTTCTGGGCGAGCGGGGACGGCGGCGGACTGCTCGTCGGGCTGTCGGTGGTGGAGGCGTTGGCGTTGGCGGGGCTCGGGGCGCAGGTCGTGGTGTACGCGAGGTAGGTCCGAACTCCGCACTGACGCCGTACCGTTGACGCACTGACGGCTCCGAGTGGGTCGGCAGTACGGACCGGGACGGTGGGACGGGCGGGACGGGCACATGAACGTGGCGTTGCTGGCGGCCCTGGCCGAGGGCGCGGGCGGGGAGGCCGGGCGCCGGGCAGTCGAGGACCTGGCGGGGGCGGTAGCACAGGGCGCGGGCGCGTCCGCGCAGGCGCTCGCCGAAGCGGCGTGCCATCCCGCGCGGCAGGACGCGGTGCGGGCCTGGGGCGACAAGGTGGCGGAGCTGCTCGCCGCCGATCGGACGGTGGCCCGTGCCGTCGTGGCAGCGATGGAGCGGCACACGCCGGGCAGCGGCACCTGGTACTGCGGCGATCACACCGACTTCCGGGGCGGGTTGTTCCTGCGCGAGGTGATCGGCTTACAGATCAACGTCCAGGTGACCGGTGCCGCCGCGCCCGAGGCCATGGCCTCCCTTCCGCCCAGGCCCGGCGGCTTCACCGGCCGGGACGACGAGACGGCCGCGCTGCTGCGCGCACTGGACCCGGCCGTACCCCGGTCGACGGGATCACCGGAGCCCACGGCGGTGCTCGTCGCCGCCGTGTCCGGACTCGGTGGCATCGGGAAGACCGCGCTCGCCGTCCAGAGTGCCCATCTGGCGTGTGAGAAGGGCTGGTTCCCGGGCGGGACGCTCTTCGTGGACCTGCACGGCTACGACGAGGACCCCGTCACCGCCGACCAAGCCCTCCAGTCCCTGCTGCGGGCCCTTGGGGTCCCGCCGGAACACATCCCTGCCACGGTGGACGACCGCGTGGCTCTCTACCGCTCGGTACTCGCCGAGCGCGCGAGGAAGGACGGAGCGGTGCTGGTGCTGGCCGACAACGCGTCGTCGCCGGACCAGGTGCGCCCTCTGCTGCCCGGTGACGCCCGGCACCGCGTCCTGGTCACGTCCCGCGACCGATTGCCCCAACTGGGCGCGCGGCTCGTCCCCTTGGACCAGCTCACGCCCAAGGCCGCGTACGAACTCCTCGACCTCGCCCTGCGGATCGCCGACCCCGATGACAGTCGTGTCACGGATGACGCCGAAGCGGCCGAGCGACTCGCGGCCCTCTGCGGACACTTGCCGTTGGCCTTGCAGATCGCGGCCGCGCTGCTGGCGGAGGACCCGGAGAAGCCGGTCACGGAACTCGTCGACGAACTCGCCGTGTCCCACGACCGTCTCGCCCACCTCGACGACGGCGACCGCAGCGTCCGCGCCGCCTTCGACCTCTCCTACCGCCGTCTGTCGCCCAGTCAGGCCCGTCTGCTGCGCCTGCTCGCCCTCGCTCCGGGGCCGGAGGCCAGCGACGAGGTCGTCGCCGCGCTGATCGGGGCCGATGCCCCTCCGGCACGAGACCTGAAGGCACTGGCCCGGGCCCACCTCGTCGAGCGGGGGAGTGGGCGAGGACGGTGGCGGTTGCATGACCTGGTGCGGGCGTATGGGGCGGGTGTGGTGGCGGGGGATGTGAGGTTGAGGGGGGAGGGCGAGGCGGCGCGGGGGCGGGTGCTGGAGTTCTACCACCGGTGGGCGGACGCGGCCGATGACCGGTTGCGGTGGCTGCCGGGGATGCCGGAGCCGGAGCGGTTCGGGGACCGGGGGCGGGCGCTGGCGTGGCTGGACGGGGAGCGGGCGGGACTGGTGGCGGCGGTGCAGTGGGCGCGTGAGGAGCGGTATGCGGATGTGGCTGTGCGGCTGTCCGCGCGCCTGGCGGTGTACCTGGACTGGCGGCGGTACTTCGACGACTTGATCACCATCTCCCGTGTCGCCCAGCAGGCCACCCACCGCGCCGGGAACAGGCTCGGCGAGGCTGGCGCGTGGAGCCACCTCGGCAGCGCCCTGCGTGAGGTGGGCCGGGTGGGGGAGGCGATCGAGGTCCACACCCGCGCCCGTGACCTGTACCAGGCCGTCGAGGACCGCCGCCTGGAGGCCATTGCGTGGAACAACCTAGGCGGCGCCCTGCAGTTGGCGGGCCGGGTGGGGGAGGCGATCGAGGCCCACACCCGCGCCCGCGACCTGTACCAGGCCGCCGAGGACCGCCACAGCGAGGCCAGCGCGTGGAACAACCTCGGCCTCGTCCTGCGGGAGGTGGGCCGGGTGGGGGAGGCGGTCGAGGCCCATACCCGCGCCTGCGTCCTCTACCAGGCCGCGGAGGACCGCCACCGGGAGGCCGTTGCTTGGATCAACCTCGGCAACGCCCTGTATGAGGTGGGCTGGACAGGGGAGGCAATCGAGGCGTTCGGCAAGGCCCGGGAGACCTTGGAGGATTTTGAGGACTGGTACAACGCGGGCCGGGCCCTCGTAAACCTGGCGCTCGCGCACGAGGACACCCGCCGCCCGGCCGAGGCCCGCGCCCACTGGCTCCGGGCCGCCGACGCCTTCACCCGCGCCGACGCCCCCGACCGAGCCACCGAAGCCCGCGCCCGGGCCGCCGAACTCAATGACCCCCCACCAGGCACCCCCACGCCCACCTAACACCCGCGCTCAAACCCCCCGAACCCACCGATACTGCAACTCCGGCCGCCCCACCTGCCCATACTGCGGAGCCCGAGCCGCCCGCCCCGACTCCACCAGATGCTCCAGATACCGCCGCGCCGTGATCCGCGAGATGCCGACCGCCTCGGCGACTCCAGCCGCCGTGAGGCCCTCGGCGCAATCCCTCAGGGCGACGGTGACCCGTTCCAGGGTTGGTGCGCTCAGGCCCTTCGGGAGAGCGGCCGGTCCCGGGGCGCGCAAGGTCGCCAGCGCCCGATCCACCTCGTCCTGCCCGCTCGCCTCGCCCACCGAGGCATGGAACTCGGCGTACCGCACCAGCCGGTCCCGCAACGTGGCGAAGGTGAACGGCTTCAGGACGTACTGGACGACGCCGAGCGAGACCCCCTCCCGTACGACCGCCAGGTCCCGCGCGGACGTCACCGCGATCACGTCCGCGTGATACCCGGCGGCGCGCAGGGAGCGGGCGAGCTGCAGCCCGTGCACGTCCGGCAGGTGCAGGTCCAGGAGGAGCAGATCTACGGGCGTACGGTCCAGGGCGCGGCGCGCCTCCGCTCCCGTGTGGGCCTTGCCGACCGCCGTGAAGCCGGGCACCCGGCCGACGTACATGACGTGCGCGTCGGCGGCGACCGGGTCGTCCTCGACGACGAGTACGCGGATGGGATCGGTCATACGTCGCCTCCAGGCAAGGCGTGCTGGGCAGGCTTGGGCGGGGCCGGCTCGGACGGGGTGGGCTCGGGCTCGGCGCCAGCGTCCCCCGCCGCGCCCGACACGGAGGCCGGTGTCGCGGCCGGCGCCGAGGACACCGTAGGCAACGGCAGCCGCACCTCGAACTCCGCCCCGCCCCCGGACGCCTCCCGCACGGTCAGCGTGCCCTCGTGGCGGCTCACCGCCTGCCGGGCGAGGGCGAGGCCCAGGCCGCGGCCGCCGGGTCCCGCCGGTTTCGTGGACCAGCCGCGCTGGAAGACCTGCTCGGCGTGGGCCGGGTCCACCCCGGCGCCGGTGTCAGCGACCCGCAGTACCAGGACGGACTCGTCGGTGAACGCCGTCACCGTGACCCGCGCACGCACCGTTCCCTGCGCCGCGTCCACCGCGTTGTCGATCAGGTTGCCGAGGACGGTCACCAGGTCCCGGGCCGGAAGGCTCTCGGGGAGGAGTCCGTCGTCGATGGCGCTGTCGTCGGACACCACCAGCTCCACGCCCCGCTCGTTCGCCTGCGCGGCCTTGCCGAGCAGCAGCGCCGCGAGGACCGGTTCGCTGACCGCCGAGATCACCTGGTCGGTGAGCGTCTGCGCCAGCTCCAGCTCCGCCGTGGCGAAGTCGACGGCCTCCTCGGCGCGGCCCAGCTCGATGAGGGACACCACCGTGTGCAGACGGTTCGCGGCCTCGTGCGCCTGCGAGCGCAGCGCCTGGGTGAAGCCGCGCTCCGAGTCCAACTCGCCCATCAATGACTGGAGTTCGGTGACGTCGCGCAAGGTCACCACCGTGCCGCGGCGTTCGCCGCCGGTGACCGGTGAGGTGTTGACGACGAGGACGCGCGACGCGGTGAGATGCACCTCGTCGACCCGGGGCTCCGCCGACAGCAGCGCGCCCGTCAGCGGTGCGGGCAGCCCGAGTTCGGCCACCGAGCGGCCGACCACGTCGTCCGTCACACCGAGGAGTTCCCGCCCGCCGTC
Organism: Streptomyces sp. NBC_00775; assembly: GCF_036347135.1. Taxonomy (NCBI): domain Bacteria; kingdom Bacillati; phylum Actinomycetota; class Actinomycetes; order Kitasatosporales; family Streptomycetaceae; genus Streptomyces; species Streptomyces sp. NBC_00775. The sequence continues at coordinate 3,338,623 of NZ_CP108938.1, read as the reverse complement.
GTTCATCAGCGCCACCCGGAACTGCCCGTCCAGCATCAGCAGCCCCTCGCGCACGGCGTGCAGCGCGGCCTGGTGGTAGTCGTGCATACGGCTGAGCTCGGCCGCGTTCAGGCCGTGCGTGGAGCGGCGCAGCCGGGCGTTGATGACGTACGTGCCGAGGCCGCCCAGCGCCAGGGCGCCCGCCGCGACCCCGACGAGGGCCGACACTTGCTCCTGGACGCGTTTGGTGATCGCCTCGACCTTGATGCCCGCGCTGACCAGGCCGACGATGTGGCCGTTGTCGTAGACCGGGGTGACGGCACGCATGGACGCGCCGAGGCTGCCCGTGTACGTCTCCGTGAACGACGTGCCGTTCAGGGCGGGGCCGATGTGGCCGAGGAAGTGCTTGCCGATCAGTTTCTCGTCGGGGTGGGTCCAGCGGATGCCCTGCGGGTTCATGATCGTCACGAAGTCGATGCCGGTGTCCCGCTGCACCTGGAGGGCGTACGGCTGGAGGGTCTTCGTGGGGTTCGTGGTGCGGATCGCCTCGTGCACGGAAGGGGCGTCCGCGACCGAGCGGGCGACGGCCATGGCCCGGCTGGCCGCCGCGTCCTCGGCCTGGCCGCGGTCGCTGACGTAGGTGAAGAGCGCGTACCCGGCGACGAGGACCGCGATCAGCACGGCCTGCATGCCGAAGAGCTGGCCGGCCAGGCTGCGGGGTCGCGGGACGCGGGGAAGGCGCATGTCGTTCAGTCTGCCTCTCCATATAAGTGTGAACTAAATGAACGGAAGGGTGACCGCCCTCACAAGCCGGGAGATAGTCACCGCATCCCCCGGGAGTCCACGCCTCCCGGATCCCCCCCGGACGTGAGCCGCACTCCGGGATTCCGCCGGTCGTGAGCCGCACGCCGGATGATGCCGACGACGTCGTCAAGGAGGGCAGCCGTGGCCAGCACACCCCGAACCGCACCTGCCGCACCCGCTGTGAAGCGGGATCGCACCCATTACCTGTACATCGCCGTCATCGTCGCGGTGGCGCTCGGTATCGCCGTCGGACTGATCTGGCCCGACGCCGGGGTCGAGCTCAAGCCCCTGGGTACGGGCTTCGTGAACCTGATCAAGATGATGATCTCGCCGATCATCTTCTGCACGATCGTGCTCGGAATCGGATCGGTCCGGAAGGCCGCCAAGGTCGGAGCGGTCGGCGGTATCGCGCTCGGCTACTTCACGGTGATGTCGCTCGTCGCGCTCACCATCGGTCTCGTCGTCGGCAACATCCTGCACCCGGGTGACGGGATGCACCTGACCGAAGCGATCAAGGCGACCGGGCACGACCAGGTGTCCGCCGACGCGCTGCCGCCGGTCGACTTCGTGCTGTCGATCATCCCGCTGACCTTCGTCTCCGCCTTCACCCAGGGCCAGGTCCTGCAGACCCTGCTCGTCGCGCTGCTCGCCGGGTTCGCTCTCCAGGCCATGGGGCCGGTCGGCCAGCCGGTGCTGCGCGGTGTCGAGCACATCCAGCGGCTCGTCTTCCGCATCCTCGCCATGGTGATGTGGGCCGCTCCGATCGGTGCCTTCGGTGCCATCGCCGCGGTGGTCGGTTCGGCCGGTGTGGACGCGCTCAAGAGCCTCGCCGTGCTGATGCTCGGCTTCTACGCGACCTGCTTCCTGTTCGTCTTCATCGTGCTCGCCGCGATGCTGCGCGCCTTCGCCGGGCTGAACATCTTCTCGCTGTTCAAGTACCTGGCCCGGGAGTTCCTGCTGATCCTGTCCACCTCCTCCTCCGAGTCCGCGCTGCCGCGGCTCATCGCGAAGATGGAGCACCTGGGCGTCAGCAAGCCGGTGGTCGGCATCACCGTCCCGACCGGCTACTCCTTCAACCTCGACGGCACGATGATCTACATGACCATGGCGTCGCTCTACATCGCCGATGCCATGGGCACCCCGATGTCCATCGGCGAGCAGATCCCGCTCCTGCTCTTCCTCCTCCTCGCCTCGAAGGGCGCGGCGGGTGTCAGCGGCGCGGGTCTCGCCACCCTGGCCGGTGGTCTCCAGTCGCACAAGCCCGCCCTGGTGGACGGTGTCGGCCTCATCGTCGGCATCGACCGGTTCATGAGCGAGGCGCGCGCCCTGACGAACTTCGCGGGCAACGCGGTGGCGACGGTCCTGATCGGCACGTGGACGAAGGAGATCGACAAGGACCGGGTGAGCCGGGTTCTCGCCGGTGAGCTGCCCTTCGACGAGAAGACGCTGCTGGACGACTACGAGGACGCTGCCGCTGAGCTGCCCGAGGTGCCTGAGCAGGGTGGCGAGAAGGAACTGGCTAAGGCGTAGGCGCTCCGCTGGGGGCGCGGTTCGGAGCTGCGGACCGTTCGGAAGCTGCGGGTACGTCGTGGCTGGTCGCGCAGTTCCCCGCGCCCCTTACGGGGCGCTCCACTTGACCGGGCGTGCCTCCCTGAACGGGGCACGCCCTCAAGGCGCCGAGCGGCTGGGTCACTCCCCCGTAGGCCTGGCCGCTCGGTGCATCACTGAAGAAGCAACTGAAGAACCAGCTGAGGAAGCTCAATCGCTCAGCTTCGCCACCAGCTCGGTGGCACGAGAGGCGGGTACGCCCGCCGCGGTCAGCATGGTGACCGCGGCGGAGCGGCCCGCCTCTTCCGCTGCCAGCAGGCCGTCGTTCACCGCGTCCATGAGGGCGAACAGCGACTGCTCGTGTACGTACGCCAGGGCGCGCGGCGGCAGCGGGGACTCGAACACGCCCTGCTCCAGGCCGCGCCGGAGGATCTCCGCGCAGGCCTCGCGGACCGGCGCGAGGCGGTCGCGGATGCCCTGCATGGTGACGCTGCGCTGCGCGAGCGCGACCAGCAGCCGGTAGCGGTCGGCGATCTCCCAGACGGCCAGGGTCGAGCGGGCGAGTGACTCCGCCGGGTCCTCGACGCCCTCGCGGCCCGCCGCGTGCGCCGCCGCGACCGTTTCGACCGCCTCGTCGGTCAGGGCGCCGACCAGGGCCTCGCGGTTCCGGAAGTGCCCGTACACCGTGCGCCGTACGACGCCCGCGGCCCGTGCGATCTGGTCCATGGACGCGTCGGGGTCGCGCAGCAGCTCGGCGAGTGCGACATCGAGGATGCGGCGGCGGTTCACATCCGCGCGGCTGGCGTTACCCGTGGTCATGGCTGCCATTCTGCCCGCCTTTCGCCGACGGCCGGTCTCCCGCCCGCCAGGCCCCCACCCTCCCTGTTTGCACAGTGCTGTGCAACCACGTACATTGCACATGGTTGAGCAATTGCACACCACTGTGCAAGCCGCGTCGAACGAGGAAGGGCGACCGTAGCCATGCGTCTCGTCATGAACGAACCGGTCGAGAGGATGGGCCGGCCCTACGCCCGGCGCTGGTGGGCGCTGCTGGTCCTCTGTCTGAGCCTGCTGATCATCGTGATGGCGAACACCGCCCTCACGGTCGCGGCCCCGGACATGACCCAGGACCTGGGGCTGTCCAGCGCCGACCTGCAGTGGGTCATCGACGGCTACACCGTCCCGTACGCCGCGCTGATGCTGCTGCTCGGCGCCATCGGCGACAAGTACAGCCGGCGCGGGGCGCTCATTCTGGGACTCGTGGTCTTCGGGGGAGGCGCCGTCGCGGGCTCGCTCGTCGGCAGTTCCACGGGGGTGATCGCCGCCCGTGCCGTCATGGGCGTCGGCGCCGCGCTGATCATGCCCGCCACGCTCTCCCTGCTCGCCGCGACCTTCCCGCGCGCGGAGCGGGCCAAGGCGATCGTGCTGTGGACCGCCACCGCCGGACTCGCGATCGCCGCCGGTCCGCTGGTCGCGGGCCTGCTCCTGGAGCACCACGGCTGGTCGTCCACGTTCCTGATCAACGTGCCCATTGCCGCGCTCGCGATCATCGGCGCCCTCGTGCTCGTACCGCCGTCCAAGGCCGGGCATCAGCACCGCATCGATTACGTGGGTGGTCTGCTGTCCGTGGTCTGGATCGGCTCGCTGGTCTACATGATCATCGAAGGGCCGCACTTCGGCTGGGGTGTCAAGGCCGTGACCGCCGCGGTCGTCGCGGGAGTCGGCCTCGCGCTCTTCGTGGTGTGGGAGCTGCGCCACCCCCGCCCGGTCATCGACGTACGCCGCTTCGCGAACCGCCGCTTCGCCGGCTCCAACCTCGCCGTCGCGCTGTTCTTCCTGGCCGTCTTCGGCGCCTTCTACTACCTCACGCAGCACCTCCAATTCGTCCTCGGATACGACGCGTTGGACACCGGAGTGCGCATGCTGCCGCTCGCCGGGGCCGTCTTCGTCGGCTCGGCGCTCACCGGCTACCTCACCCCGCGCATCGGCATGAAGATCACGGTCACCGCGGGCATGGTCGGCGGCACGGCGGCGCTCGCGCTGCTCACCCAGGTGGACGCGTCATCGTCGTACGGCGATTTCGTCCTGCCCCTCGTCATCCTGGGCCTCGCGATCGGGCTCGCGCTGTCGCCCTGCACGGACGCCATCATGGGCGCGTTCCCCGAGTCCGATCTGGGCGTCGGCGGCGCGGTGAACGACACCTCCCTGGAACTCGGCGGCTCGCTCGGTATCGCCATCCTCGGTTCGGTGCTGGCGAGTTCGTACTCCTCGCACCTCTCGGACGCGACCGCGGGCAGCAAGCTTCCGGCGGGTGCCCTGTCCACGGCGCAGGACTCGGTGGGCGCGGGGTACGCGGTCGCCCAGGGCATCGGAGACAAGGCCCAGCAGCTCGCCGAGCAGGCCGCGCGGACGGGGGATGTGGAGAAGGCCGCGCAGGTGAAGGCGCAGGCCGACCAACTCGCCCAGGGCGCCCACCAGATGGCCGACGCGGTCGGCTCGTCCTTCGCGGACGCGGTCGCGCACACCAGCCTCATCGGTGCGGTGATCCTGGGGGTGGGGACGGTGCTGGTGGCTGTGTTGCTGCCGCGGAACGGCCGTACGGCGGAGGCCAAGCCCGAGGCCGACGTGACGGACACGTTCGAGCCCGAGCCCGAGCCCGAGCCCGACGCGTCGGACGCCCCGGAAGCCGAAGAGCCCGAACCCGCGGCCAGCGCCACCCGCTGACCGACCCCGGAACCGCGACCCTCGGCCCACCGTCTCGTAGAACATGCACTACCGTGCCGTGCCGGACTGACCGGCACGGCACGGCACGTTCTGCGGAGGACACGGGAGTATGAAGATCGACTGGGACCGGCGCACATGTGCGCGGCGCGGGCATGTGACGTACGCGCCGAACGAGTCGGAGCTGCGGGCGCGGCTGCGTGCCGGGACGAGCCTGGGCGAGGCATGGCGCTGTCTGCGCTGCGGTGACTTCGTGCTGGGCGACCCGCATGGTTCCGGCCCGGCGGAAGAGGCTCCGCTGGTGCCGCGCGGCAAGGTGCTGCGCGATCTGTTCATCCTGCGCTTCCTGGCGATCGAGCGGGCCGTGCGCGGCGTGTTCATCGTGCTGGTGGCGGCCGCCGTGTGGAAGTTCAGCAACAGCCAGGACTCGGTGCGCCGGCTCTTCGACGAGTACCTCGACGTCCTTCGCCCGGTCTTCAGGCACTTCCACTACGACCTCGACCACTCGCCCGTGGTCGGCACCATCCAGAAGACCTTCGGCTACAAGCACTCCACCCTGACGCTGGTGGCCGTGCTGCTGCTGGCGTACGCCCTGATCGAACTCATCGAGGCGGGCGGACTCTGGTACGCCAAGCGCTGGGCGGAGTACCTCACGGTCGTCGCCACCGCCGCCTTCCTGCCCCTGGAGATCTACGAACTCACTGAGCACGTCAGCTACTTGAAGATCGCCACCCTGGTCCTCAACATCCTGGCGGTGCTCTACATCGCCCTCGCCAAGCGGCTGTTCGGCCTGCGCGGCGGACGCAAGGCGTTCGAGGAGGAGCGGCAGAGCGCGTCGCTGCTGGAGGTGGAGGAGTCGGCGGGGGTCGCGGCCCACGCGTAGGCCGACGGTCCGCTTTACGCACATCGGGGTGCTGTCCGCCGGTCTGACGCACACGTTCGGGGACATCCGTCCCAAATGCTTTGACCGGCCTACGTGTTCGGTCCCAGGCTGGGAGACCAGAGTGGTCGGCCGGACAACTAGGCCAGAGTGGTCGGCCGGACAGTGCGGCCGGACAGCGCGGAGGCGGGCATGGGCGAGACCGAGATCATCAGCAATGCGGAGTTCAAGGCCCGGCTCGCCGCCGAGGGGCAGGGCTCACCGCTGTCTCTTGAGGAGGTCGGCGAGTTGTTCAGCCAGTTCCTCGACGCCGTCGCGCGGCCCAAGCCCCAGGTCGCGGACGGCCGGAATCTCGCCGAGCGGATGCGCGCGCATCTGGGCACGGCACCCGGGGACCAGCCGGTGGTCAAGGCCGCGTATCCCTCGTACGACCTGCCCAATGTGCATCTGGCGGTGGAGCGCTGGTTCGCGGCCGAGGGGCGTTCCTACGAACTGATCGGCATGCGCGGCTCCTCCCATCATGGGGACCTGACGCTGGGCGACATCCTCGAATCGGCCGACCGGTACAACCGGTTCGTGATCGGCGCGGTCGACTACGCGCATCTGCCGATCTCCCCTGACCAGGAACTCGCCTGTGTCTCCTTCGGGTTCTACCTCGGCCAGGAGGGCGACGAGCGGTTCGCGGTGCTGCTGCGCGGCCCGGCGGACGAGTACGGGCGCAACAAGGTGGAGATCGAAGTCCTCGCTCGGGAGAAGGAGTTCGCGGACCGGCTGCTGGCGGAGATCGACGCTCTGGTCCGCGCGCACAACATCTTCCGCGGCCAGGTCCTCTCCTTCGAGGGCTCCGACTTCGGCCACGGCCTGGGACCGTTCCGCTTCCATCGCCGACCCGGTCTCTCCCGTGAGGAGATCGTGCTGCCGGACGGTCTCCTGGAACGCGTGGAGCGCCAGGTGGTCGGAGTGGCGCGCCGCCGTGAACGCCTGCGCGCCGCGGGCCAGCACCTGCGCCGCGGCCTTCTCCTCTACGGCCCGCCCGGCACCGGCAAGACCCACACGATCCGCTATCTCCTCTCCCACCTCCCGGAGTTCACGGTCGTGGTGCTGGCCGGGACGAGCATCGACGCCATCGGCCCGGCCTGCGCCCTGGCACGCATGCTCCAGCCCGCCCTCGTCGTCCTGGAGGACTGCGATCTGATCGCCGAGGCCCGCGACTACGGCGGCGGCGAACAGCCCCTGCTCTTCCAGGTGCTGAACGAGATGGACGGCCTCGGCGACGACGCCGACGTCGCCTTCCTGCTCACCACCAACCGCGCGGACCTGCTGGAGCCCGCCCTCGTCCAACGCCCCGGCCGCGTCGACCTCGCCGTCGAGATCCCCGTACCCGACGCCGAGGGCCGCGCCCGTCTCCTCGCCCTGTACGGCGCCTCCCTCGACCTCGGCAAGGACCTCACCGACGAGATCGTCGCCCGCACGGCGGGCACGACGGCGTCCTTCACCAAGGAGCTCGTACGACGGGCCGTGCTGATCGCGGCCGAACGGGAGGCCGAGCGGACGGAGCCGGACGACCTCCGGGCCGCGGTGGATGAGCTGCTGTCCGACCGGGACCGGTTGACGCGCCGGCTGCTGGGCGTGCGGGACCCCGACGGGGACGCCGAAGACTCTCTCGCGACAGGGGACGACGACTAGGGAGTGTTGTGACGACTAGGGAGTGTTGTGCGGGACTTTCTCGCCACACCCCCCTAGTCCCGGGGGCCGGCCCCCGCGTCCAGCCGTGCCAGCTCCTCCGTGTCCAGGACCAGGTCCGCGGCGCCCGCCGAGTCCCGGATGGTCTCTGGGCGGCTGGCGCCCGGGATCGGGATGACGTTCGGCGACCGGGTCAACAGCCAGGCCAGGCAGATCTGTTGGGGGCTGACGCCCCGCTCGTGGGCCACCTCGTGGAAGGCGCCGAAGCGGTCGTCCGGCCGTACGCTCGACGAACCGCGCAGGGAGCTGCGGGAGATGCCGCCCAGCGGGCTCCACGGGAGGAAGGCGATGCCCAGTTCGGCGCAGAGCCGTAGCTCCGGCTCGCTGTCCCGTACCTCGGGGGAGTACTGGTTCTGGACGGAGACCAGACGGTCGCCGAGGATCGCGTGGGCCCGGCGGATCTGGTCGGTGGTGGTGTTGGAGATGCCGGCCAGGCGGATCTTGCCCGCGTCGAGGAGTTCGCGCAGGGCGCCGACCGAGTCCTCGAAGGGGACGGCGGGGTCGGGCTTGTGCAGCTGGTAGAGGCCGATCGCCTCCACACCGAGCCGCTTCAAGGAGGCCTCCGCGGCCGACTTCAGATGGGCCGGGGAACCCGTTACCGTCCAGCTGCCGTGGGGGTCCCCCCAGGCCCTTAAGGCACTGGGGGAAGGTCTGCCGCGCCCGCCCTTCGTGGCGACCAGCACCTCGCTGGTATCACCGCCGTATGTGGCCAGGGCGCGGGCCACGAGCTGTTCGTTGTGGCCGGGCTCGGCGCCGGGCAGGTGGTACGAGTCCGCCGTGTCCAGGAGGGTCACGCCCGCGTCGAGGGCGGCGTGCACCGTGGCCAGTGCGCGCGCCTCGTCCGGGTGGCCCTCGATCGACAGCGGCATCGCGCCGAGGCCGATCGCGCCGACGCGGAGGTCTCCAAGAAGCCTGTACCGCATGTCAGTTGTCCTTTCCGACCGTCTCGGCCACGGCCTGGGGGAGCCATTGGCGAGCCTCGCCGAACGCGAAACCGAGCTGGGTGGCCCGCGAGTTGTCCATCCCGTACGAACGGGCGAAGGAGAACGGCGAGGCCTCCCCGACCTCGACGCTCTGGAAGGCCGTCTTGCCTTCCGGCACGTGCACGGCGACCGCCTCGCACAACGCCTCGGTGGTGAGCACCCCGTGGGAGGCGGCGTTCACCGGCCCGGTGAAGTCCGCGCCCGCCGTCCAGGCGAGGAAGTCCGCGATCTCCTCGACATGGATGTACGTGGCCGGGTGGTTCACGGCGGGGACGGCGATCGGTTCGCCGGTGCGGATGCGGTCGGTGTAGTGGTCGAGGCGGCCGGTGAAGTCGTCGGCCCCGCCCAGGACGTGGGCGACGCGGACGGCCACGTACGGGAACGCGGGGTCGGCCGTGAAGACCGCCTCGGCCTGCCGCTTGCCCTCGCCGTAGTGCGCGTCGAGGAAGTCTGGGTCGTCCCAGGGGAGTTCGAGGTCGACGGTGACGGTACGGGGGTCCACGGCGTCCTCGCGCACGAGGGCCGCCGAGTCCTCGTACTCGTACACCTCGACGGTGGACGTCATGACGTACCGCCGTGTGCGTCCCGCGAATACCCGTCGCGCGATCTCCGCCTGCCTCGGCGTATAGCAGACCTGGTCGATGACCACATCGAAAGTCCGCGAACCCAGGGCGTTCTCCAGGGAATTCTCATCATTGCGGTCGGCGATGAGGTGAATTGCCCCCGCGGGCGGTGCCGACGAGCCGCGATTGATGACGGTGACCCGGTCTCCCGCGGCCATCAGCCGGTCTATCAGGCGTTTTCCGAAATACCGGCTTCCGCCGATGACAGCTACCTCAGGCATGGCGCCCTCCCCCGATCCCATTCGATGAGCTGCGGCCTTGTGGTCATAATTCTCCCGACGTACGCAGGAGTTCTGAAGGGGGAGTCATGGGAGATGCGGCCGAGGCACCGAAGGAACCACGGCATCTGCGCGCCGCCGCCAACGAAACGTCGGTGGCCTTCGACGCGCTGGACCGGCAGATCCTGGAGCTGCTGCAGAGCGACGGCCGGATCAAGCTCAGCGAGCTGGGCCGCCGCGTCCGGCTGAGCCCGGCCGCCGTAGCCGAACGCGTCCGCCGCCTGGAGTCCGCGGGCGCCATCACCGGCTACGGCGCCCACGTCTCCGCGCCCCGCCTCGGCTACGGCCTCCAGGCCTTCATCCGCGTCAACCCGCACGGCGGCTACACCCTGAAGCACCCCAGGACCCTGGAGCTGCTGGCCCGCCCCGAGATCGTCGAGGTCCACCACGTCGTCGGCGAGGACTGCTGGATCCTCAAGGTCGCCGTCCAGGACACCATCCACCTGGAGGACGTCCTGGGGCAGACGTCCGCGCTGGGCCGTACGACGACCTCGATCGTCCTGTCGTCACCGGTGGAGCGGAAGCCGCTGCTGCCGCCGGCCTGATCGGGGAGAGGGCAGCCCGTGCCCCGGCGGCCGACATGGCTTGCCTTGACGTCGGCGTCAAGGATTACCGTCAAGGCATGCGAATCGGCGAGCTGGCGGCGCAGGCGGGGACGACCACGCGGACTCTGCGCTACTACGAGTCGCGGGGGCTGCTTCCCGCGCGGCGGGGCGAGAACGGGTACCGGACGTACGACGAGGACGACCTGCGGCTGCTGCGGCAGATCAGGACGTTGCAGGACTTCGGGTTCGACCTGGAGGAGACGCGGCCCTTCGTGGAGTGTCTGCGGGCCGGGCACCCGGAGGGCGACTCGTGCCCCGCGTCGCTCGCGGTCTACCGCCGCAAGCTCGGCGAGCTCGACGCGCTGATCGACGAGTTGGTGTCGGTGCGCGCGAAGGTCGGCGAGCAGCTGGCGCGGGCGGAACGGGCGCGGGACGAGCTGGCCGCCGACGCCGAGGTTCCGGGCGGCCCGGAACCCGTATGCGCTGTGTTTTCCCGGGGGACAACCCCCGGACCCCCGGCAGGAAGAACAGAAGGGTGATCGCAGTGGTGAAGGCAGCAGGTGTGGCCGAGGTGACGGACGCGGACTTCGCGACGGAGGTGATCGGGGCGGATCTGCCCGTGCTGGTGGAGTTCACCGCCGACTGGTGCCCGCCGTGCCGGCAGATGGGGCCGGTGCTCAGCGCTCTGGCCTCCGAGGAGGGCGACCGGCTGAAGGTGGTCCAGCTGGACGTGGACACCAACCCGGAGACGACGAACGCGTACAAGGTGCTGTCTATGCCCACGTTCATGGTGTTCCAGGGCGGTGAGCCCGTGAAGGCGATGGTGGGGGCCCGGCCCAAGCGACGGCTGCTGGAGGAGCTGTCCGACGTGCTCTGACCTCACCGATACCCAACCCATCGGTCCCATCGGTATACAAAAAATCCCCTGAGCGATTGCGCTCGGGGGATTTCTCTGCGTATATTCAATGGTTCGCGACTTCAAGGGGATTGAGTCGCAAAGAAGTTCACTGGCCACAGTATATCCGGGCGGGAGCGGAATTGTCAAACAGGGGCTCACACACAGAATTTCCCGACGATGAATTGCGCGATGAGCAGGAATTCATCGACGGGTTGTACGCGCGCGTGGACGCCCTGCGCGGTGTCACGGAGGCATCCGTCGGGAACGCGCTCGCGCAGGGCAGCACGCCCATGCAGGCACGCCTCGAACGGGACATCCTGGTCGCCGAGCGCTCGGGCCTGCTCGCCGCGCTGAACGCCGTGGACGGTTCGCTCTGCTTCGGCCGCGTCGACCTCACCACAGGCGTCAAACACCACATCGGCCGGATCGGCATCCGCGCCGACGACACCGAGCACACCCCGATCCTCATCGACTGGCGGGCCCCGGTCGCCCGCCCCTTCTACCTGGCCACCGGCCACACCCCCATGGGCCTGCGCCGCCGCCGGCACATCACCACCGACGGCCGGCACGTCACCGACCTGCACGACGAGATCCTCGACCTCGGCGACCACGAACGCACCGGTCACGAGGACCCGACCGGAGACGCCGTGCTGCTCGCCGCGCTCAACTCCGCGCGCACCGGCCGCATGAGCGACATCGTGCAGACCATCCAGGCCGAGCAGGACCGGATCATCCGTGCCCCGCACCGGGGTGTCATGGTGGTGGAGGGCGGCCCCGGCACCGGCAAGACGGCCGTCGCCCTGCACCGGGCCGCATACCTCCTCTACGAGTACCGGGAGCTGCTGGCCAAGCGCGCCGTCCTCATCGTCGGCCCCAACCCGGCCTTCCTCGGCTACATCGGCGAGGTGCTGCCCTCGCTCGGCGAGACGGGCGTCCTGCTCGCGACGGTCGGTGAGCTGTTCCCCGGCGTGAAGGCGACGGCGGCCGACACCCCCGAGGCAGCCGCCGTGAAGGGCCGCGCGGACATGGCCGAGGTACTGGCCTCGGTGGTCCGTGACCGCCAGGAGCTCCCCGACCCCGTGATCGCGATCGAGCACGACCGGGACATACTGATGCTCGACGCCGGGCTCGTCCAGGTCGCCCGCGAACGCACCCGCGAGGCCAAGCTGCCGCACAATGTCGCGCGCGAGTACTTCGAGGGTCACATCCTGAACACCCTCACCGACATGCTCGCCGAACGCATCGGCACCGACCCCTTCGACGGCTCCAACCTCCTCGACGCCAGCGACATCACGCAGATGCGTGACGAGCTGGCCGAGAACCCCGAAGTCTGGGGCGCGATCGACCAGTTGTGGCCGAGGCTGACACCGCAGCGGCTGGTCGCCGACTTCCTGGCCGGTCCGGAGGGCTACCTCCCGGACGAGGACGCCGAGGCGATCCGCCGTCCGGTCACCGGCGAGTGGACCACCGCGGACGTGCCGCTCCTCGACGAGGCCGCCGAGCTGCTCGGCGAGGACGACCGGGTGGCCAGGGCGCTCGCGGACCAGGAGCGCCGCACCCAGGTCGCCTACGCACAGGGCGTCCTGGACGTCTCCTACGCCTCTCGTACCTACGAGTTCGAGGACAAGGACGAGGAGGACTCCGAGGTCCTCTCCGCGCACAACATCATCGACGCCGAACGGATGGCCGAGCGGCACGAGGAGGACGACCACCGCAGCGCCGCCGAGCGTGCCGCCGCCGACCGGACCTGGGCCTTCGGCCACATCATCGTCGACGAGGCGCAGGAACTGTCGCCCATGGCCTGGCGGCTGCTGATGCGCCGGAGTCCCACGCGCTCCATGACCCTCGTGGGTGATCCCGCGCAGACCGCGGAGGCGGCGGGGGTCGGATCGTGGGAGGAGATCCTCTCCCCGTATGTGGAGGACCGCTGGGAGCACACGCGTCTCGCCGTCAACTACCGGACTCCGTCCGAGATCATGGATGTCGCGGCGGGGGTGGTGCGGGCGGAGCGGCCCGGGTTTGAGCCGCCTCGGTCCGTGCGGTCTACGGGGGTACGGCCGTGGGTGCGGGACGCGGGTGACGACTTGCCCGGCGCCGTCGCCAAGGCCGTCGCCGAACTGACCCCCGCCGAGGGGCGGCTTGCGGTGATCGCGCCTCGTGCGCTGCACGCTGCGCTGGCCGTGCGTCTGGAGGGGGTTGCGGTGGGATCGGAGCCCGATCTGACCCGCGCCGTCGTCCTTCTAGACCCTCGGCAGGCCAAGGGGCTGGAGTTCGACTCCGTGCTGGTGGTCGAGCCGGCGTTGTACGGGACGAGTGACCTGTATGTGGCTCTGACTCGGGCTACGCAGGCGCTTGGGGTGCTCTATACCGGTGAGTTGCCGGATTCGCTGCGGGAGTCTGGGCCGGCGTAGGAGTTCTCGCCCCCGCCGCCCCTACCCGTCCCATCCTCCAGGGGCTCCGCCCCTTCGACCCCGGGGGTTGTTCGTCGGCTGCGGGCCGGTGGGGGCTTGTCGCGCAGTTCCCCGCGCCCCTAAAGGCAAAAGCAACCCCACCCCCCCGACGAACCGGGACGGGCGGGGGACCAGGGCGCAGCCCCGTGCCTTCAGGCACGCGGGAAACTGCGCACCCAGCCCCCACTGCCCCGCACCCAACAATCAACCTTCACGCCCACCCACCCCAGGGGCGCGGGGAACTGCGCGCCCAGCCCCCACCGTCCCGCACCCGACGCACAACCGAACGGGGTTGAAGGGGCGGAGCCCCTGGGGGATGGGTCGGGTAGGGGCGGCGGGGGCGAAGAACGTTTAGGCGGGGCGGAGCCAGAGGGTGGCGAGTGGGGGGAGGGTGAGTTGGATGCTGGTGGGGCGGCCGTGGGTGGGGTGGGGTTCGGGTTTGACGGGGTCCTGGTTGAGGACGTCGCTGCCGCCGTAGCGGGCGGCGTCGGTGTTGAGGATCTCGTGCCAGGCGGGGATGTCCTCCGGGACGCCGAGGCGGTAGGCGTGGCGGACGGCGGGGGAGAAGTTGGACACGGCCAGGAGTGGTGTGCCGTGGGCGTCGTGGCGGAGGAAGGCGAAGACGTTGTCCTCGGCGGCGTCGCCGGCGATCCAGGTGAAGCCGGTGGGGTCGGTGTCGCGTTGCCAGAGGGCGGGTTCGCGGGTGTAGACGGTGTTGAGGTCGCGGACGAGGTCGCGTATGCCCCGGTGGTCCGGTTCCGCTCCGTAGGCGGGGTCGAGGAGCCACCAGTCGGGGCCGTGTGCTTCGGACCATTCGGCGCCCTGGGCGAATTCTTGTCCCATGAAGAGGAGTTGTTTGCCGGGGTGGGCCCACATGAAGCCGAGGTAGGCGCGGGTGTTGGCGCGTTGTTGCCACCAGTCGCCGGGCATCTTCGACACGAGTGAGCGTTTGCCGTGGACGACTTCGTCGTGGGAGATGGGCAGGACGTAGTTCTCGCTGTAGGCGTACACCATCGAGAACGTCATCTCGTTGTGGTGGTACTGGCGGTGGATGGGGTCATGGGCCACATAGTCCAGCGAGTCGTGCATCCAGCCCATGTTCCACTTCAGGCCGAAGCCCAGACCTCCGAAGCCGCCCGGGCCGATATGGTGCGTGGCCCGGGTGACGCCGTCCCAGGCCGTGGATTCCTCCGCGATGGTGACCACGCCCGGGTTGCGGCGGTAGACGGTGGCGTTCATCTCCTGGAGGAAGGCGACCGCGTCGAGGTTCTCGCGGCCGCCGTGCTCGTTGGGGACCCATTGGCCCGGCTCGCGGGAGTAGTCGAGGTAGAGCATCGAGGCGACGGCGTCGACGCGCAGGCCGTCGATGTGGAACTCCTCGCACCAGTAGACGGCGTTGGCGACGAGGAAGTTGCGGACCTCGCGGCGTCCGTAGTCGAACTCCAGGGTGCCCCAGTCGGGGTGCGCGGCCCGCAGCGGGTCCTCATGCTCGTAGAGCGGTCGGCCGTCGAACTCGGCCAGCGCCCAGTCGTCGCGCGGGAAGTGGGCCGGAACCCAGTCCATCAGGACGCCGATGCCGGCCCGATGCAGCGCGTCCACCAGGTACTTGAAGTCGTCCGGGGTGCCCAGCCTCGCCGTCGGCGCGTAGAAGCCCGTCACCTGGTAGCCCCACGATCCGCCGAACGGATGCTCGGCCACTGGCATCAGCTCCACATGGGTGAAGCCCAAGTCGCCGACGTACGCCGGTAGTTGTTCGGCCAGTTGGCGATACGTCAGCCCGGGGCGCCAGGACGCCAGATGCACCTCGTAGACCGAGAACGGAGCCTCGTGCGCGGCCCGCGCCCCTCTCCCGGTCATCCAGTCCTCGTCCCGCCACTCGTGGTGCGACGCGTGGACGATCGACGACGTCGCCGGAGGCACCTCGGTGCGCCGGGCCATCGGGTCGGCGCGCAGCGTGTGCGTGCCGTCCGGGCGGGTGATGTCGAACTTGTAGAGCTCACCCTCGCCGATCGCGGGCACGAACAGCTCCCACACCCCGGAGGAGCCCAGCGACCGCATCGGATATCCCGTGCCGTCCCAGAAGTTGAAGGTGCCGGCGAGGCGCACGCCGCGTGCGTTCGGGGCCCACACCGCGAAGCGGGTTCCGGTCACGCCCTGGTGCACCATCGGCTCCGCGCCGAGCGCACGCCACAACTGCTCGTGACGGCCCTCGCCGAGCAGATGCAGATCGAACTCGCCCAGCGCGGGCAGGAAACGGTACGCGTCCTCGGTCTCCTGCTCCGTGGCCTCGTACGCCACGACCAGCCGGTACGACGCCGGAACCGCGCGCAGCGGCAGCAGCCCCGAGAAGAAACCGTCCCCGTCGTCGTGCAGCTCGGCGCGCAGGTCGTCCGTCACGACAGTCACCCCGAGCGCGTACGGGCGGAAGGCCCGGAAGGCGACGCCGCCCGGCACTGGATGGGCTCCCAGCACCCCGTGCGGATTGTGATGCGTGCCGCTGAGCAGCCGCTCCCGGTCACCGGGGTCGACACCGGCGAAAACGGGGGCCGGAACAGGGGGCAGAACGGGGGCCAGGACGGGTGCGCCGTCGGCGGCGGGTTCCGGCACCTTCGCAGCCTTCACGGCCTTGCTGTCAGTGGTCTTGCCTCCCGCGGCCTTGCTCGCCGTGGTCTCGCTCCCCGGAGCCTTCTTACCCACGGCCTTCTTCCCCGTGGCAGCCTTCTTCCCGGCAGCGGCCTTCTTGGCCGTCGTCTTCCCCTCGGCGGCCTTCTTCACCGCCGTCTTCTTCACTGCGGCCGGCTTCTTCGCACCAGTCTCACCAGTCGCACCGTTCTTCTTCGGACTGTCGTCGGACGGGGGGCGGGGCGTCACGGGCAGGGCCTCCTCGGCAGGGTGAGGTCGGGAACGGCAAGGGCGTTCAGGGGGACGCGGCGAGCCGGCGTACGGCCGCGAGCGGCACCGGCAGCCAGTCGGGCCGGTGCCGGGCCTCGTACAGGACTTCGTAGACCGCCTTGTCCGTCTCGTAGGCGTGCAGGAGTACGGGGTCGGTGCGCGGGTCGACGCCGGCGACCTCGGCGTACCCGGTGCAGAACGCGGCCCGGCACGCATCCGCCCAGCCGGGCACCGGGGGGCGCTGCGAGTGGGCCGCGTAGTCGAAGGAGCGGAGCATGCCCGCGATGTCCCGTGCCGGAGGCTGTGCCATGCGGCGTTCGGCGAGCGGTTTCGAGGGCTCGCCCTCGAAGTCGATGAGCGACCACTCCCCGGAGGGGGAGCGCAGGCACTGGCCGAGGTGCAGGTCGCCGTGGATGCGCTGCGCGGTCCAGGTGTGGCCCTCGGCGGCCAGATCGGCCAGCGCCTCGAAGGCGGTGCGCAGGCCGGGAGCGTAGGGACGGAGCGCGGGCACCGCCTGTGCGGCCGCCTCCAGGCGCTCGGTCATGCCGTCGACGAGCGGCCCCATCTGCGCGCGGCCGAGCGTGGCCGTGGGCAGCGCATCGGCCAGCGCCGTGTGCACCTCGGCCGTGGCTCGGCCCAGTTCCCGCGCCTCGCCGGTGAAGTCCTCGCCCTTGGCCAGCTGGCGTAGCGCCAGCTCCCAGCCGTCCGACGCGCCCTGTACGAAGGGCTGGAGCACACCGAGTATGTACGTCTTCTCCTCGCCCAGGTCCGCGACCATCCACGCCACCGGGGCGGGCACCCGTATACAGCCCTCCCGGGACAGCACCAGCGGAAGCTCCAGATCCGGATTGGTCCCCGGCACGATCCTGCGCAACAGCTTCAGGATGAACGTATCTCCGTAGACGATGGACGAGTTGGACTGCTCCGACGTCACCACCCGTGGCACCAGATCGCCCCGGATCTCCCGGAGTTCCCGGGCCTCCCCGGGCCCCCGGTGCCGCTCACGCTCGAAGCGCAGCTCGCCGACGCGGGCCCGGGTGCGCAGGGCTTCCAGGAGTACGGCGGCGGGGCGCGGGTCGTACAGCGCCTCGTACACCGTGCGGCCGGCCAGCGGCCCCTCCTCCAGATGCCCGATCAGCGCGGGCGCGAGCCGTGGCGGCAGCACCTCGCGTACGCCGATCAGCAGCTGGTAGCAGTCCCCGGGGTGCGGGGTGGCTCCCCGGGCCGGGCTGAGTGGCTGGTGTACGCGTACGAGTAGATGGAGCAGGCCCAACTTGGCTGTGAGCGGCAGTAGTTCTACCGCCGCCACCAGGGAGAATCCGGTCACCGGACGCCCTTTGCCCGCGAACCAGCGCTGTCGGGGCAGCCACTCCCGCAGCAGTGGATCGAGGGACGCGAGCAGTTCGGGGCGTGCGACGGGGGCCGTGGCAGAGGGGGTTGCGGCTTCCGACATGGCGTCGCGTCCTTTCCCCAGGGGCCCGGAGACCGGGCGAGTCGGGGTGTGAGTGATGCGTGCCCAGGGCGGGGCGGGAGAAACCGCCCCGCCGTCCGGGTTCTAGACGGCGTCCTTGCGGAGCCGGAACCAGTAGAAGCCGTGACCCGCGAGCGTGAGCAAGTACGGAAGCTCACCGATGGCCGGGAATCGCACCCCGCCGATCAGCTCCACCGGATGTCTTCCGCTGAACGCCCGCAGGTCCAGCTCGGTGGGCTGGGCGAAGCGGGAGAAGTTGTGGACGCACAGGACGAGGTCGTCTCCTTCGTCCTTTGTCGAGGGGGCTTCGCGCAGGAACGCGATGACGGCCGGGTTGGAGGACTGGAGTTCCGTGTAGGAGCCGAGGCCGAATGCCTTGTTCTGTTTGCGGATCTCGATCATGCGGCGGGTCCAGTGCAGCAGCGACGAGGGTGACGACATCGACGCCTCGACGTTGGTGACCTGGTAGCCGTAGACGGGGTCCATGATCGTGGGGAGGAAGAGGCGGCCGGGGTCGCAGGAGGAGAAGCCGGCGTTGCGGTCGGGGGTCCACTGCATGGGGGTGCGCACGGCGTCGCGGTCGCCGAGCCAGATGTTGTCGCCCATGCCGATCTCGTCGCCGTAGTAGAGGATCGGCGAGCCGGGCAGGGACAGCAGCAGGGCGGTGAAGAGTTCGATCTGGTTGCGGTCGTTGTCGAGGAGTGGGGCCAGGCGGCGGCGGATGCCGATGTTGGCGCGCATCCGCGGGTCCTTGGCGTACTCCGCGTACATGTAGTCGCGTTCCTCGTCGGTGACCATTTCCAGGGTCAGCTCGTCGTGGTTGCGCAGGAAGATGCCCCACTGGCAGCTGGAGGGGATCGCCGGGGTCTTGGCGAGGATTTCCGACACCGGGTAGCGCGACTCACGCCTGACGGCCATGAAGATGCGCGGCATGACCGGGAAGTGGAACGCCATGTGGCACTCGTCGCCGCCCGAGGGGAAGTCGCCGAAGTAGTCGACCACGTCCTCCGGCCACTGGTTCGCCTCCGCCAGCAGCACCGTGTCGGGGTAGTGCGTGTCGATCTCCTTGCGCACCCGCTTGAGGAACTCGTGCGTTGCTGGAAGGTTTTCGCAGTTGGTTCCCTCGACCTGGTAGAGGTACGGCACCGCGTCCAGGCGGAAGCCGTCGATGCCCAGGTCCAGCCAGAACCGCAGCGCGGAGATGATCTCCTCCTGCACGGAGGGGTTCTCGTAGTTGAGGTCCGGCTGGTGGGAGAAGAAGCGGTGCCAGAAGTACTGCTTGCGGACCGGGTCGAACGTCCAGTTGGAGGCCTCGGTGTCGACGAAGATGATGCGGGCGTCCTGGTACTGCTTGTCGTCGTCGGCCCAGACGTAGTAGTCGCCGTACGGGCCGTCCGGGTTGGCGCGCGACTCCTGGAACCACGGATGCTGGTCGCTGGTGTGGTTCATCACGAAGTCGATGATCACCCGCATGCCCCGCTGATGGGCCGAGTCCACGAACTCGACGAAGTCCGCCAGGTCACCGAACTCCGGCAGCACCGCGGTGTAGTCCGAGACGTCGTACCCGCCGTCCCGCAGGGGCGATTTGAAGAACGGCGGCAGCCACAGGCAGTCGATGCCCAGCCACTGCAGATAGTCCAGTTTCGCGGTGAGGCCCTTGAGGTCGCCGACACCGTCGCCGTTGCTGTCCTGGAAGGAGCGGACCAGGACCTCGTAGAAGACGGCGCGTTTGAACCATTCGGGATCGCGGTCCTTGGCCGGTGTGTCCTCGAACGTGTCCGGGACGGGCTCGTTGACGATCATATTGTGGGTGACCCTCCGATCTGCGGTGAGGACGGTCGCAGGACGGTGAGGATGTGCGCGGGCCTATGCCCCGGCTCCAGGCGCACATAGTTGGTCCTGCCCCAGTGGTAGGTCTCGCCGGTGAGCTCGTCGCGCACCGGCACGGACTCGTGCCAGTCCAGGCCGAGTTGCGGCATGTCCAACGAGACCGTGGCCTCCTGGGTGTGGTGAGGGTCGAGGTTGGCCACCACCACAACCGTGTTCGAACCGCGTGCGTTCCGATCAGACTTCGAGTAGGCGATCACCGCCTCCTTGTCCGTGTGATGGAAATGGAGGTCGCGCAACTGACGCAGCGCGGGGCTGCGCCGCCTGATCGCGTTGAGCGCGCCCACCAATGGCGCGATGCTACGTCCGTCACGCTCCGCCGACTCCCAGTCGCGCGGCCGCAGTTGGTACTTCTCGGAGTTCAGATACTCCTCGCTCCCGGCACGCAGCGGGGCGTTCTCACAGAGTTCATACCCGCTGTAGATCCCCCAGGTCGGCGACAGTGTCGCGGCCAGAACGGCCCGCAGTTCGAAGGCCGGCCGGCCACCCTGCTGCAGGAACTCATGAAGGATGTCAGGGGTGTTGACGAAGAAGTTCGGCCGCATGTACGCGGCTGTCTCACCCGACAGCTCCGTCAGGTAGTCGGTCAGCTCCTCCTTGGTGTTGCGCCAGGTGAAGTAGGTGTACGACTGCTGGAAGCCGACCGCCGCGAGCGTGCGCATCATCGCCGGGCGGGTGAACGCCTCCGCCAGGAAGATCACGTCCGGGTCGGTGCGGCTGATGTCCGCCAGCACCTGCTCCCAGAACACCACCGGCTTGGTGTGCGGATTGTCGACGCGGAAAATCCGTACGCCGTGATCCATCCAGTACCGCAGCACGCGCAGCGTCTCCCGGACCAGGCCCGGCATGTCCTTGTCGAAGGCGATCGGGTAGATGTCCTGGTACTTCTTCGGCGGGTTCTCGGCGTACGCGATCGTGCCGTCCGGCCGGTGGTGGAACCACTCCGGGTGCTTCTCCACCCACGGGTGGTCGGGGGAGCACTGGAGCGCGAAGTCGAGGGCGACTTCCAGGCCTTCGCGTGCTGCCCGGCGTACGAACGCGTCGAAGTCGTCGATCGTGCCCAGGTCCGGGTGGACGGCGTCGTGCCCGCCCTCCGGGGAGCCGATCGCCCAGGGCACACCGACGTCGTACGGGCCCGCGGACAGGGTGTTGTCGGGGCCCTTGCGGAAGGTCCTGCCGATGGGGTGGATCGGTGGCAGGTAGACGACGTCGAAGCCCATCTCCGCGATGGCGGGCAGGCGTTCGGCGGCCGTGCGGAACGTGCCGTGCGGCGGCGGGACCGGCCGTCCGCTCTCCGACAGCCCGCTCTCGGGCTGCCCGTTCTCCGAGCGCGGGAAGAACTCGTACCACGCGCCGTACAGCGCCCGCTCACGCTCCACCAGCAGCGTCAACGGCTCCGAGGACGTGACGAGTTCGCGCAGCGGATGGCGGGCGAGGATCTTGTCCACCTCGGGCGTGAGCGCGGCGGCGAGACGGGCCGCGGCGGGGCGGTCGAGGTCGCGCAGTGCGTCGGCGGCCTTGAGGATCGTGTCCCGGCGGCCCTTGCCCTTCGGCACCCCGGTGGCCGCCCGCTCGTGCAGCCGTGCGCCCTCCTCCAGGACCAGCTCCGTGTCGATGCCCGCCGGGATCTTGATCCCCGCGTGGTGCCGCCAGGTGGAGATCGGATCCCCCCACGCCTCCACCCGGTACGTCCAGCGGCCCTCCTTCCCCGCGGACACCGTGGCGCCCCAGCGGTCGGTGCCGGGGGCCAGTTCGCGCATCGGGGTCCAGGGGCCGGCGCGGCCGTCCGGATCGTGCAGGACGACGTTCGCGGCGACCGCGTCATGGCCTTCGCGGAAGACCGTGGCCGAAACCTCGAAGCACTCGCCGGCCACCGCCTTCGCGGGCCGTCGCCCGTGCTCGACGACCGGGTGGACGTCCAGGACGGGGATGCGCCCGATGGACGCCGTGTACGTCGTGGACGCCGTGGATGACGCGTGCGCCGTGGTGGATGCCGTGGATGCCGTGGTGGTGACGGTGGCGGTGGTGGTGACGGCCGTGCTGGTGGCGCCGGTCGCGGCGGAGGGTTTCTCCGGGGTGCGGGAATCGGCGTCGGCCCTGCGTATGGGGGGTGTGTCGGGGGTGGTCGTCGGGGGTGGCGACGTGGGGGACGAGTGGTGCGTTGCGGGCATGACCGCTCCTGTCCGCGTCAACGTGGGTGGGCGGATGAGGGTGTCGGGAGATGGGGCCTGCGGGGCGTACCGGAGGAGCCTTCCCACCCTATGCGGGTGGGCATTCCGGCACTTTGTTAACTACTCACGCGTATGTCTACACACAAGACCGGCCTCGTCCTGTGAGGTCGAGGCCGGTTGGTGTCCCCGGGGCCCGCTAGGGGTTCTCGACGTGCAGGAGCTTGTTCGGCGAAAGGAGCCCCGCGCCTGAGATCCTGCCCGAAACCGCCTGTTTCACCAGCGCTTTGGCCACCTGGGCCGGTGTCGCCTTGGGATGGTCGGCCAGATAGAGCGCGGCCGCGCCCGCGACGTGCGGGCTCGCCATCGACGTACCGGAATAGGTCGCCTTCCCCGTGTCACTCGCGTACGACGCCGAGGTGATCGCGACGCCGGGCGCGAACAGGTCGAGCGAGGAACCGGTGTTCGAGAAGCTCGCCCGTGCGTCCGTCTTGTCGCTCGCGCCGACCGTGAGGGCCTGCGTGACCCGGGCCGGGGAGTACAGACCGGCGGGAAGTCCGTCGTTGCCCGCGGCCACCGCGTAGGTCACGCCGGAGGCGATGGAGTTGCGTACGGCGGTGTCCAGTTGTGTGTTCGCGTACCCGCCCAGGCTCATGTTCGCCACGGCCGGTTTCTTCGCGTGCCTGGTCACCCAGTCGATGCCCGCGATGACCTGCGCGGTGGTGCCGGAGCCGTCGTTGTCGAGGACGCGGACGGCGACGACCTTGGCCTTCTTGGCCACGCCGTACTTGGTGCCGACGATGGTCCCGGCGACGTGCGTGCCGTGCCCGTTGCCGTCCTTGGCCGTCTTGTCGTTGCCGACGAAGTCCCAGCCGTAGCTCGCCCGGCCGCCGAAGTCCTTGTGCGTGATCCGGATGCCGGTGTCGATGACGTACGTGGTCACGCCGGCGCCCGCCGATTCGGGCCAGGTGTAACCCTTGTCGAGCGGCAGGTCAGGCTGGTCGATCCGGTCCAGGCCCCACGAGGGCGGGTTCTTCTCGAAGTGGTCGAGCGTCACCCGGGTGTCCTGTACGACCGAGGCCACGCGGGAGTCCGCCGCGAGCCGCCGGGCCTGCTTCTCGTTGACCTTCACGGCGAAGCCGTTGAGGGCCGTGCCGTAGGTATGGCTGATTCTCGCCCCGTACTTCTCGGCGATGCTCTTTCCCGCCGACGACGGAGCCTGGGTCCCCCCTTTGAGCGTCACGATGTAACTCCCGCTGACGGAACCGGGATCGCCGGCCCCGAGTATCTGCCCCTCCGGGGCGGCGTGCGCGGGCAGGGTGATGGCCGAAAGCACCGCGGCCGTCGCGACCGCGGTGACGCCCCCCGCCCAGCGCAGACGCCTCTCTCTCGTCTGTGCCATGACTTGAGTTCCCCTCCTCAACTCGGCGTACGGAGGCCGGAGCCGGCCGGTGTCGGCCTGGGCCCTGTCGTGCCGGCCGTACGCCACCCGGCGAGCCTCTCGTGTGGGGTGAAGCACCACAAGGCCGCCCAGGAGGGCGGAATCGGCCATATCGGCCGTGATGTGCGGGTGAAGGTTGCGGTGCATTCCCGCCGAAGTCACGTAGTCGGCCCGATCGGCTGCCCGGGCCCACAGGGCTTCCGATGCGCCGTGTCGCGAGGGCACCCGCGCCGCTACCGTCGTGGGTGACGAAGGGCGCACACGGACGTGCGTCCCTCTGCCGCGTACGTCCTCCGTGAAGGTGGAAGCCCGTGAAGGCCATCCGCAGATTCACCGTACGACCCGTACTCCCCGAAGCCCTTCACCCGCTCAGTGACCTGGCGCGCAACCTCCGCTGGTCCTGGCATGCCGAGACCCGTGACCTCTTCCAGTCCGTCGACCCGGAGCGCTGGGCCGCGTCGGACGGCGACCCCGTACGCCTGCTCGGCAGCGTGCCGACCGGGCGTCTCGCGGAGCTCGGCGAGGACCGTCACTTCCTGCGCCGTCTCGCCGCGGTCTCCGACGATCTGCGCGACTATGTGACCGGCGACCGCTGGTACCAGTCCCAGACCTCCGAACTCCCCGCCGCCATCGCCTACTTCTCACCCGAGTTCGGCATCACGGCCGCGCTGCCGCAGTACTCCGGCGGCCTCGGCATCCTCGCGGGCGACCATCTGAAGGCCGCCAGCGACCTGGGCGTCCCGCTGATCGGTGTGGGGCTGCTCTACCGGCACGGCTACTTCCGCCAGTCCCTCTCCCGCGACGGCTGGCAGCAGGAGCACTATCCGGTCCTGGACCCGAACGAACTCCCGCTGGTGCCCCTGCGCGAGAGCGACGGCACCCCGGCCCATGTCTCGCTGGCCCTCCCCGGCGGGCGGGCGCTGCGGGCCCGGATCTGGCTGGCCCAGGTCGGCCGCGTCCCGCTGCTCATGCTCGACTCCGACGTCGAGGAGAACGACCTCGGCGAACGCGGGGTGACCGACCGGCTGTACGGCGGCGGCAGCGAGCACCGCCTGTCGCAGGAGATGCTCCTGGGCATCGGAGGCGTGCGCGCGGTGCGGACGTACTGCCGTCTGACCGGCCACGCGCAGCCCGAGGTGTTCCACACGAACGAAGGGCACGCGGGCTTCCAGGGCCTGGAGCGGATCGCCGAACTCGTCGGCCAGGGGCTGGACTTCGAGCCCGCGCTCGAGGCGGTCAGGGCCGGCACGGTCTTCACCACGCACACCCCCGTCCCGGCCGGAATCGACCGCTTCGACCGGGAGCTGGTCGCCCGCCACTTCGGACCGGACGCCGAACTCCCGCGCATCGACGTGGAACGCATCCTGGGCCTCGGCATGGAGACCTACCCCGGCGGCGAGCCGAACCTCTTCAACATGGCGGTGATGGGGCTCCGGCTGGGCCAGCGGGCGAACGGGGTCTCGCTGCTGCACGGCCAGGTCAGCCGGGAGATGTTCTCGGGCCTGTGGCCGGGCTTCGACCCGGAAGAGGTCCCGATCACCTCGGTGACCAACGGTGTGCACGCACCGACGTGGGTCGCGCCGGAGGTGTTCCGCCTGGGCGCACGGCAGATCGGCGCGCCGCGCACCCAGGACGCGCTGACGGTCGGCGGCTCGGACCGCTGGGACGCGGTGGCCGCCATCGCGGACCAGGAGATCTGGGACCTGCGGCGCGTGCTGCGGGAGCAGCTGGTGGTGGAGGTACGGGAGAGGCTGACCGCGTCCTGGCGCCAGCGCGGCGCCGGCACGGCCGAACTCGGCTGGATCGACGGGGTGCTGGACCCCGACGTCCTGACCATCGGCTTCGCCCGCAGGGTCCCCTCGTACAAGCGGCTGACCCTGATGCTGCGCGACCGCGACCGCCTCATGGACCTTCTCCTGCACGCCGAGCGCCCGGTCCAGATCGTGGTCGCGGGCAAGGCCCACCCCGCGGACGACGGCGGCAAGCGCCTGGTCCAGGAGCTGGTCCGGTTCG
This sequence comes from Streptomyces sp. NBC_00775, assembly GCF_036347135.1. Taxonomy (NCBI): domain Bacteria; kingdom Bacillati; phylum Actinomycetota; class Actinomycetes; order Kitasatosporales; family Streptomycetaceae; genus Streptomyces; species Streptomyces sp. NBC_00775. The sequence goes on along the minus strand of NZ_CP108938.1, from coordinate 3,313,299 downwards.
CGGACGACCCGCGGGTCCGGCACCGGATCGTGTTCCTGCCGGACTACGGGATGGCGATGGCGCAGAAGCTGTACCCCGGCTGCGACATCTGGCTCAACAACCCGCTGCGGCCCCTGGAGGCCTGCGGCACGTCCGGCATGAAGGCGGCGCTCAACGGCTGTCTGAATCTGTCGGTTCTGGACGGCTGGTGGGACGAGTGGTTCCAGCCCGACTTCGGCTGGGCGATCCCGACGGCGGACGGCACGGCGACCGACGACGACCGCCGTGACGACCTGGAGGCCGCGGCTCTCTACGAGCTGCTCGAACAGCGGGTGGCCCCCCGCTTCTACGAGCGCGGCCAGCACGGGCTGCCCGACCGCTGGATCGAGATGGTGCGCCAGACGCTGACCCACCTCGGTCCGAAGGTGCTGGCGGGCCGGATGGTCCGCGAGTACGTGGAGCGGCTCTACGCCCCCGCGGCCCAGGCCCACCGCTCGCTCACCGCGGACACGGCCCGCGAACTCGCCTCCTGGAAGTCCCGGGTGCGCGCCGCCTGGCCCCAGGTCACCGTCGACCACGTCGAGGCCTCCTCCGCCACGACGTCCGCCGAACTCGGTACGACCCTGTCGTTGCACGTCCGCGTCGGCCTCGGTGACCTCGTCCCCGACGACGTCGAGGTCCAGGCCGTCGCCGGGCGCGTCGACGCGGACGACCGGATCGCGGACGCGATGTGCGTGGCGCTGAAACCGGCGGGCGGCCCGGACCTGGAGGGCCGCTGGGTCTACGAGGGCCCGCTCTCCCTGGACCGCACGGGCCCCTTCGGCTACACGGTCCGGATCCTGCCCACGCACCGACTGCTGGCATCCGGCGCGGAGCTGGGGCTGGTGGCGGTGCCGGCGGAGGAGAAGGGGGAGGAGGCGTGGGTTCTGATGCGGTGAGGGGGGCGAGGCTCTAGTCGTCCAGGCCCGCGCACAACCGGCGCAGTACCTTCCCGCACCTCTGGGCGTAGGCGTGCTGGAGTCCTCGGGTCGCCGGTCCGGCCGCGCGGGAGTACCACTTCGCCGCGCGGCTGAAGGCGGTGATCGTCAGCCAGACGGTGCCGTCGCCGGTGCGGGTGACGACGAAGGCCTCCTCGCCGCACTCCGGATGGCCGGAAAGCGTTCCGTAGGCCCAGGCGGTGCGGCGTGGTTCCTCGGCCGTCCAGACCACGCGGCAGGGGGCCTTGATCGGGCCGAGACCGACGGTGACGTCCACTCCGGGGGCGGCCTTGTCGGCCTCGGAGGAGATGCCGACGCCCATGGCCCGGTGCATTTCCCAGGTCATCAGGGCCTCGGAGGCGCGGCGGAAGACGGCCTCGCCCTCGCCGATCCGGGAGCGGACGTGCAGTCGGTGGAAGCCCGGTGGGCAGCGGTCCTCGCGGGTCGCGCCCACGTCCTCGTACGTGAAGGGCATGGGGGACAGCGTAGGGCGGTACCCGGAGTTGCCCTCTCCCCGGGTACCGCCCCGTTCGATTACGCCGGAACTAGCTGACGTTCACCGCGGACCACGCCGCCGCGACCGCCGCGTACTCCGTGCTGCTGGAGCCGTACAGGGCCGACGCCGCGGAGAGCGTGCCCGTGCGGGCGGCCTTGTAGTTCGTCGACGACGTGAAGTAGGTCGTCAGCGCCTTGTACCAGATCTGCAGGGCCTTGTCGCGGCCGATGCCGGTGACCGTGGAGCTGTTGGACGTCGGGGAGTTGTAGCTGACCCCGTTGATCGTCTTGGCGCCGCTGCCCTCCGAGAGGAGGTAGAAGAAGTGGTTCGCCACGCCCGACGAGTAGTGCACGTCGAGGTTGCCGACACTGGACGACCAGGAGTCGGCGGAGCCGCCGTCCTTGCTGGGCTTGTCCATGTAGCGCAGCGGGGTGCCGTCGCCGTTGATGTTGATCTTCTCGCCGATGAGGTAGTCGCCGACGTCCGAGGAGTTCGCCGCGTAGAACTCCACGCCGGTGCCGAAGATGTCGGAGGTCGCCTCGTTCAGACCGCCGGACTCACCGCTGTAGTTGAGGCCCGCGGTGTTGGCGGTGACGCCGTGGCTCATCTCGTGGCCGGCCACGTCCAGCGAGGTCAGCGGGTGCGTGTTGCTGGAGCCGTCGCCGTACGTCATGCAGAAGCAGTCGTCGTCCCAGAAGGCGTTGACGTACGAGCTGCCGTAGTGGACGCGGGAGTAGGCGCCGACACCGTCGTTCTTGATGCCGCTGCGGCCGAACGTGCTCTTGTAGAAGTCCCAGGTCTCCTGCGCGCCGTAGGCGGCGTCGGCGGCCGCGGTCACGTCGGTGGTGGAGCTGGAGGCGGCGCCGGTGCCCCACGTGTTCGTGGTGTTGGTGAACAGGGTGCCGGTGCCCGAACTGGTGGTGTGCTTCAGGTTGTACGTCTTGTGGCTGCCGCGCGAGGCGTCGGTCAGCGAGTACGTCGTGCCCGAGAGGCTGGTGGTGAGGCTGACGGTGCCCGAGTACAGCGTCTTGCCGGTGCCGGTCGCGTTCTCGATGCCCTGGTACTCGAAGAGCTTCTTGCCGGTGGCGGCGTCGGTGATGACGTGCAGACGGTTGGGGGTGCCGTCGTCCTGGAGGCCGCCGACGATCGTCTCGTACGCCAGGGTCGGGGTGCCGTTGCCGGCCCAGATCACCTTGCGGGCGCCGTCCGCGGCGGTCTTCTCCGAGCCCGCGGCCCGCGCCGCGGTCAGGGCCTGCTTCTCGGCCTTGGCGACGGCGATCTGCGGCTTGAGGGAGGCCACCTTGATGGTCTTCGTCGTCGCCTTGGTCACGGTCTCGGTCTTGCCCGGCTTCTGGTGGACGACCAGGTCGCCGCCGAGGACCGGGAGTCCGGCGTAGGTGCGCTCGTAACGCGTGTGCACCGTGCCGTCGGCGTCCTTGACGACGTCCTTGACGACCAGCTTCTCCTTGGCGCCGAGGCCTATCTGCTGAGCCGTGGCGGCCGTGTTGGCGTCCGCCTTCTGAATCAGGGCCGTGCGCGCGGCCGCGGACAGCTGGACCGGGGCGGCGGCGAGGGCCGCGGCACCCGAGGGGGAGGCGGCGTTCTGGGCGGAGGCACCGGTGGTCATACCGGTGGTGAGCAGGGCTCCGGCCGCGACAGCGGTGGCGATGGCCAGAGTGGTGCGCTTGTGACGCGCGTAGAACTGAGTCACGCAAGCTCCTCGTGTGGGGGCGTCCGGACGGCGTGGGGTAGTCGTACGGACGGTGTGAAGTTGCGGTGCGGGTGAGCCGTGCGATGGAAGAGTGGCATCAGCAGCACATAAATGTCATGACCCCGACTAGATCTTGGCTGAAAAGAATCGCCCAGGTGAAAATCTGGTGCGAGCCGCGACCTCCGGATTTTGTCCATGGGACAACAAAAGCGCGGTCAGGGCATGGCAAAGAGGGCGCCGCCCCGGGGAGTTGAACCTCCGGGACGGCGCCCTGTTCTGTGCCCTGCGGCAGACCCGAGCCGGCCAGGGTTTACGGGAAGGTCAGCTTCCAGCTGTTGATGTAGCCGGTGTCCTGTGCCGCCTTGTCCTGGACCCTCAACTTCCAGGTCCCGTTGGCGACTTCGGAGGAAGCGTTGACCGTGTAGGTGGTCTGGACGTTGTCCGCCGAGTCGGAGGAGCTGAACGCCTTCAGGTTGTAGACCGAGCCGTCCGGGGCCACCAGGTCGACGACGAGGTCACCGCGCCAGGTGTGGATGATGTCCACGGCGACCGCGAGGTTCGTGGGCGCGTTGCCGGTGCGGCCGGAGACCGTGATCGACGACGTGACCGCCGCTCCGTTGTCCGGAATTGATACGTCGGCCGTGTTCTCGAACGACGTACCGCCTCCGCCGCCGCCACCGGAGCGCGCACCGACCGCGACGGCCGCCCACGCGTCCTGCACCGCCTTGTACTCGGTGCTCGTGGTGCCGTACAGCTCACCCGCCGCCGCGAGCGTGCCGGTGCGGGCCGCCGCGTAGTTGGTGGTCGAGGTGAACTTGGTGGTGAGCGCCCGGTACCAGATCTGCAGCGCCTTGTCGCGGCCGATGCCGGTGACCGGAAGGCCGTCCGACGTCGGCGAGTTGTAGCTGACGCCGTTGATGACCTTGGCGCCGCTGCCCTCGCTCAGCAGATAGAAGAAGTGGTTGGCGACACCCGAGGAGTAGTGCACGTCGAGGTTGCCGACACCCGAGTACCAGGAGTCGGCGGAGCCGCCGTCCTTGCTGGGCTTGTCCATGTAGCGCAGCGGGGTGCCGTCGCCGTTGATGTCGATCTTCTCGCCGATGAGGTAGTCGCCCACGTCGGTGGAGTTGTTGGCGTAGAACTCGACGCCCGTGCCGAAGATGTCGGACGTCGCCTCGTTCAGACCGCCGGACTCGCCCGAGTAGTTGAGGCCCGCGGTGTTCGACGTGACGCCGTGGCTCATCTCGTGGCCCGCGACGTCCAGCGAGGTCAGCGGGTCGGCGTTGCCGGACCCGTCGCCGTACGTCATGCAGAAGCAGGTGTCGTCCCAGAACGCGTTGACGTACGCGTTGCCGTAGTGGACGCGCGAGTACGCTCCCACGCCGTTGTTCTTGATGCCGCTGCGGCCGAAGGTGTTCTTGTAGAAGTCCCAGGTCTCGGCGGCACCGTAGTGCGCGTCGGCGCCGGCGGTCGCGGCGTTCGACGTGGTGCTGTTGCCCCAGGTGTCGTTCGTCTGCGAGAACAGCGTGCCGGTGCCGGACGTCCCGTGGTTCAGGTTGTACGTCTTGTGGGCGCCGCGCGCGCTGTCGTTCAGCGTGAAGGTGGAGCCCGACTGGGTGGTCGTCAGGGTCACCTGGCCGCTGTACTGGGTGTTGCCGATACCGGTCTTGATGCCCTGCCACTCGAAGAGCTTCTTGCCGGTGGCCGCGTCGGTGATGACGTGCAGCTGGTTCGGGGTGCCGTCGTCCTGGAGACCGCCGACGACCGTCTCGTACGCCAGCACCGGTGTGCCGCTGCCCGCCCAGATCACCTTGCGGGGCGCGCGGTCCGCGTCGGTCTGCTTCGAACCGGCGGCCTTGGCGGCGGACAGGGCCTGCTTCTCCGCCTTGGCGGCGGCGACGGAAGGCTTGAGCGAGGAGACCTTGATGGTGGCCTTCGTCGCCTTGTAGACGTGCTCGGTCTTGCCGGACGTGGCGGTGTCGACCACCAAGTCGCCGCCGAGGACCGGGAGTCCGTCGTACGTCCGCTCGTAGCGGGTGTGGACGGTGCCGTCGTGGTCCTTGATGACATCGCGGGCCACCAGGCTCTCCTTGGCCCCGAGGCCCAGGTCCTTGGCGGTGGTCGCCTTGGCGGCGTTGGCGTCGCGTATCAGCTCGGCGCGCTGCGAGGGCGTGAGCTTCAGGGCGACCGCGCCCGGGTTGACCTTGCCCGCCCGAGGTGCCTTCTCCGGGGCGGCGCTCGCGGCGCCCGACTGGACGGCCGCGGTCAACAGGGCGGCGACGCCGACGAGGGCGACGCCCGAGATACGGCGCTTGGTGATGTGGGAGGTGCGTCTGTGGGGAGAACTGCTACTCAACACTGACTCCTTCTGCGTGGCCGCGGGTCGCGCGGCCAGGGGAGACCGGACGATGGGTGACCCGTCCGGGCAGAACAGGGCGGTACGCGGAACCAGGTGCATGGGGTCGTACGGCACGACACAGCGGTAAGACTGTGGGGTTGCTGTGAACTTGCCGTGGGAAGAGTGGCAGCAGATTGCGCTGTCTGTCAGGAGCGCATCAAGAAGTTGGCCGGAAATAGTCCGTTGTCCGGTTGGTCATGTTCGTTATACGAACTCTTCAACTACCGGCCAGAAACGGGCCGTTGAGGGTGAGGACAAATTTGCTCGGGCGACATGCCCCCGGAACCGACCCGCAATAGATCCGGCACGATCCTGCCGTGCACACCGGCGGTCCGCCGGACTGCCGCTCCCATGAGGGGAGTTGACGGCGCAGTGATCCCCTATCCCAACTGGCTGGATGCCGGCGACAACGCCTGGCAGCTCGTCGCGGCCACCCTGGTCGGCCTGATGAGCATCCCCGGTATCGCGATCCTCTACGGCGGCCTCGTCCAGCGCAAGTGGGTCGTGAACACCATGTTCATGGCCTTCACCGGCTTCTCGCTCGTGCTCGTCGGCTGGGTGCTCTGGGAGTTCAAGATGGGGTTCGGTGAACCCCTGAACTCCGACTGGCCCGGCATCCTCGGCGCGTTCGTGGGCCGCCCGGGCACCATCGTCGGCTCGGCGAGCGAGCAGGCACAGGCGTACATCCCGCTCGTCAACGGCAATGACCTGATGCCGAGCTTCCACTTCCCGCAGTCCACGCTCGCCTACTTCCACTTTGCCTTCGCGGCCATCACTCCGCTGCTCTTCATGGGCAGCGTGGTCGGCCGGATGAACATCCGCGCGTGGCTGCTCTTCGTCCCCCTCTGGTCGACCCTGGTCTACACGGTCAACGCCTTCCTCCTCTGGGGCGGCGGCTGGTGGGCGGCCAAGGGCGCGCTCGACTACTCCGGCGGGTACGTCATCCATCTCGCCGCCGGCACCTCGGGGTTCGTGGCGGCCGCGGTCATCGGCCCCCGGCTGGCCCGCGACCGCGCGCACGGCGTCCCCAACAACCTCCCCATGGTCGCCGTCGGCGCGGGCATCCTGTGGCTCGGCTGGAACGGGTTCAACGGCGGCGACATGTACTTCGGCGGCCACAACGCCGCCGCCGCCGTCCTCAACACCAACCTCTGCACGGCGGTCGCGCTGCTGACCTGGGTGGTGTGGGACATGTTCGCGGGCCCGCAGCGCAAACCGACCTTCCTGGGCTCGGTCAACGGCATGATCGTGGGCCTGGTGGCGATCACCCCGGCGGCCGGATTCGTCACCGGCATCGGCGCGATCTACATCGGCATCATCGCGTCGTCCCTGGTGTGGCTGGCCTGGAACTACCTGTCCAAGGTGCCGCCGTTCAACAAGGTCGACGACGCGCTCGGCGTCGTCTACACCCACGGCATCGCGGGCCTCGCGGGCGGCATGCTCGTCGGGATCTTCGCCGACCCGGCGATGGCGGTCTACCTCAACAAGGACGGCTCCACCGCCTGGTCCACCAGCGGCTGGCTCTACGGCAACCTCGACCAGCTGTGGAAGCAGGCCGGCGCCGCGGGCACGGTCATCGTCTACGACGCCGTGATGACCTTCCTCATCCTGCGCGCGATCGGCCTGTTCGTGAAGTTGCGCGCCCCCGACGAGGTCCTGGAGGGCGGGGACCTCGCGGTGCACGACGAGGAGGCGTACCCGGCGGAGACAGCGGTGACGGGGCTGGCTCCGGAGCCGGTCGCCGCCGCGGCGGTGGCGCGGAAGGCCCCGGAGAAGGAACCGGCGGGCGACACGGACTCCGGCTGACGGATGGGGAGTTGAGGGACCGTGAAGCTTGTCACCGCGGTCCTCCCTCCGCATCGGGTGCCTGACGTGATGCGGGCGCTCCAGTCCTTCGGGGTGCGCGGGGTGACCGTGACCGAAGTCCAGGGGTACACGCCGAAGAGGGTCCGCGTGGAGATCTATCGCGGCGCCGAGTACCGCGTGGACCTCAGCCCTCGGCTCCGGCTCGACGTCCTCACGCTGGACTTCGACGCCGCGGATCTTGTCCGTGTCATCCGTGCGGCGGGGGCCCGCGGGACGGGCGGCGGGGTGGTGTGGGTGACGCCGGTGGAGGAGGTGGTGCGCATCCGGACGCGGGAGCGGGGGCCGGACGCGGTGTGAGGGGGAGCGGGCGGTCACACCGTGATGACGACCTTCGCCCGGGTGTGCTCGATCTCCATGTACCGGATGGCGTCGGGTATCTCGCTCAGTGAGCCGTACGTCCGGTCGATGACCGGGGCGAGCTTGCCGGACTCGGCGAGTTCCCGCAGGGCCGCCAGGTTCTCCCCGGTCGGCTGGGCGAAGAACGTGAGGACCCGCTGGCCGACGAAGCGGGACAGCGCCTGGCCCCTGAGGGTGAGGCCCATCGGGCCGAAGAGGCTGCCGCCCTCGGACACGCCGCCGCCGGACAGCACGAGCGTGCCCGTGGGTGTCAGCGCGCGGCGCAGGTCGCTCAGTGAGCGATTGGCCACCAGGTCGAACACGACGTCGTACCGCGGGCCTTCGCGCGTGAAGTCCTCCTCGGCGTAGTCGATGACCCGGTCCGCGCCGAGCGAGCGGACCAGCTCGGCGTTTCTCGCGCTGCACACCGCGGTCACCTCCGCGCCGTACGACTTGGCGATCTGCACGGTGAGGGTGCCGACTCCTCCGGACGCTCCGTTGACCAGGAGGCGCTGCCCCGACGCCAGCCGCCCCACGTCGCGCAGCCCGGTCAGGGCCGTGTTCCCGGCCAGTGGCAGCGCGGCCGCCTGCTCGAACGTCAGGCCGGCCGGCTTCGCCGACACCGCTGCGTCGGGCGCGCACACGTACTCGGCGAACGCCCCGTCGGCCTCGCCGAACACCTCGTCCCCGGGACGCAGTCGCCGCACGTCCGCGCCGACCGCTTCTACCCGTCCCGCGAAGTCCCGGCCCCGGATCCGCACCTTCGGCCGGACCGCGCCGAACGACAGACGCGCCAGATACGGATCGCCCCGCATGAGGTGCCAGTCGTACGCGTTGACCGACACCGCGTGCACCCGCACCAGCACCTCGCCGCCGGCGGGCTCCGGCTTGTCGAACTCCCGCAGCTCCAGCACGTCCGGAGAGCCGTACCGGTCCTGGGCGATCGCCTTCATCGGGCCTCCGTGACGCAGGCATTCGGGGCGGAAGCGGCGGGAGAGACCGACCGGTCCCGGCGGCCGCCACTCCTCACGACGGTAGCCGCGAGACCCGCTCACGGGAATCGGGGACAGGCCCTAGGGGCACGGCACGGGACTGTCCTTACACCCCTAGGGGGCGCCGAAACCGCTCAGCCCAGCCCCAGTTCACGGCGCCAGCGCCACGCCAGCGTCAGACACGCCCGGCCCGCCGGCAGGGTTCCGGCGTGTTCGGCGTAACCGAGCACGTTGTCGGCGGTGAAGGGGATGCCCCGGTAGCCCTCCTGGGCCCGGGTGCCGACCACGAGGACGCCTTCCTCGTTGCGCTCGCCCATGCTCGCGAAGATCTCGTCGAAGGCCTGGGCGTCCCACACGCAGACCAGGCAGATCTCCGGTTTCCAGGTCAGCGGATCAAGGCCGAGCCCGAGGAACCGCACGCGGGCACGGCCCTCCCGTACTGCCCGTTGGAAGTCCGCGTAGGGCGCGTCGCGCGCGTAGTCGATGGTCACCCCGCCGCTTCCGGTGGCGTCGGCGGCGCCCAGGAACTCCTCGGCGTACTCGCGCATCGTGTTGTGCCACAGGTCGAGGTCGGACCGCCACACGGGCAGCACGTCGGCGTGCGGCTGGAACTCCCCGGCGGGAGCGACGTGTGTGGTGTCCATGGCCACGGCGACCTTGCCGGCCTCGCGACGGTGCATGAAGAAGTACGCGTCGTCGTCCTCGGCCCGGACCGTCAGCGTGCTCACCCCCGGGAGCGCGGCTCTCCTGTCCAGCGCGAAAGGACTGCCGAGGCCCCGTCGGATCGGGCCCTGCAACGGCCTGGCCCCGCCCTTCAGCTGACGCAGCGCCTCCTCGTAGGCAAGCGGCTCGGTGGTGTCCAGGCCGTCGAAGTAGCGGCCGAGCGCGAAGGTGAGGCCGAGTCCGCCCTCGGGGTGGTCGGCCGGTGCGGACGCGACGTCGAGCAGGCGGTAGGACGGGCCGTTGAACCAGACCCCCGGCCGGTCGAACGCCTCGATCGCGGCCGAGTAGGTCTCCGTGCGCCGTGCCCCCGGACCGTGCGGCCAGTACCGGCGCAAGTCCGCACGGCAGCCGTCCAGTCGCTCATCGGGCCGGGGTTCGCGCAGCGTCATGCGGACGGAGTCCAGGGTGAGCGGGCGGGGCGGGATCCAGCCGGGCCGGGTCAGCAGCACCAGCTCCCCGTCGGCGCGGTGCGCGGTCTGGCCCTCGGCGCACGCCGTGCTCAACTCGGCCCGGCTGCCCCGCAGATGGCCCCGCGTCCGGACGAACAGGGCGACGCTCCGTTCCCGGCTCGCCAGCCGCTGGGGCGCCCAGGCGAGCGCCGCCGCAGCGACCCCCACCAGTAACCCCGCCACGGCGATGGTCGTCTCAAGGCCCATGTCTCCCCTTCGTCCGACGGGCTGGCCATTCAACCAGGGAGGCGGCCGGCGCGGTGCGGGTCAGCCGCCCGAAGGCCCGCGCTCCCCGTGCCACGAATGCCACAGCGCCGCATACGCCCCCTCCGCCGCCACCAGCTCGTCGTGCGTGCCGAGTTCGGTCAGCCGGCCGTCCTCCATCACGGCCACCCGGTCGGCGTCGTGCGCGGTGTGCAGCCGGTGGGCGATGGCGATGACGGTGCGGCCTTCGAGCACGGCGGCCAGCGCGCGCTCCGTGTGGCGGGCGGTCGTCGGATCCAGGAGTGCGGTGGCCTCGTCGAGGATCAGGGTGTGCGGGTCGGCCAGGACCACCCGGGCCAGGGCGAGTTGCTGGGCGCGGGAGCCGTCCACGGGGAAGCCTTCGGGGCCCAGTTCGGTGTCCAGGCCGTCCGGCAGCTCCTCGGCCAGGTCGTCGGCGCCGACCGCCGCGAGCGCCGCCCACAACTGGGCGTCCGTGGCGGCCGGTTCGGCGATCAGCAGGTTGTCGCGGACCGTGCCCAGGAACACATGGTGCTCCTGGGTGACCAGGACGACCTGCCGGCGCAGCTGCTCGGGGTCGAGCGCGACGATCGGGACCCGCCCGACCGTCACCGAGCCGGCGCCCGGTGCGTCGACGCCCGCCAGCAGCCTGCTCAGGGTGGTCTTCCCGGCGCCGGACGGGCCGACCACGGCCAGCCGCTCCCCGGGCCGCACGGTCAGGTCGACCCCGCGCAGCACCTCGCCCCCGCGGTCGTAGGAGTAGCGCACACCCCTCACGTCGATGCGGTCGTCCACCGGAGTGGGGGAGCCGGACGGAACGGCCCTCGGCGCCCGGCCGAGGCCCTCCACCCGGGCGAAGGAGGCGCTGCTGCTCTGGAGTTGCTCGACCTGGTTCAGGATCTGGTCGAGCGGCTCACCGAGCTGGCGCATGTACAGGGCCGCGGAGACCACGGCACCCAGACTCATCGCACCCCGGGCGTGCAGGGCGCCGCCCACCAGCAGCACGCCGACCACGGGAAGGACGTAGGAGATTTCCACGGCCGGGAAGAACACGCTGCGCAGGAACAGGGTCCACATCCGCTTCTGGCGGGAGGTCTCCAGGGCGTCCCGGCTCGCGGCGGTCCGGCGCTCCCGCAGCCCGAACGCCTCGATCGTGCGGGCGCCGGACGCGGTGGCCGCGAGGATCTCGGCGACCTCCGACGTGGCGGCGCCCTCGGCGAGATAGCCGGTGCGGGCCCGGCGCAGATACCAGCGCAGGGCGAACCGGATGCCGGCCAGGCCGAGGAGCCCGCAGCCGCCGAGCAGCGGGTCGATGACGAAGACCGCGCCGAGGATGAACAGCGCCTGGGCCGAGGAGATGAGCAGCTCGGGTCCCGCGTCGCGCAGGGTGTTGCCCACGACGGTGACGTCGGCGGTGCCGCGCGCGGTCAGATCGCCCGTGCCCGCCCGCTCCACGACCGAGGCCGGCAGCGTCAGCGCCCGCTCCACGAACTCCTCACGCACCCGCGCCAGCGTCCGCTCCCCGAAGCGGTGCCCCACATAACGGGCCCAGCGCGCCAGCAGCAGCTGCGCCAGCGAGCACACCAGGATGACCAGCGCCAGCCGGTCCACGACATCCACACCGCCCCCGGCCCGTACGTCGTCGATGATCCGCCCGAGCAGCCAGGGGCCGACCAGACCGGCCGCGGCGGCCAGCGCGTTGAGGCCGAGCACGGCGGCGAAGGCCCGCCCGTCCGCCCGGATCAGCCGCACCGCCGCCCGACGCACCTCGGCGGGCTCGGCGACCGGCAGCTGCGCGCTCATCGCACGACCTCCTCGGAGTCCACGTCGCGGGCCACCAGCGCCCGGTATCCCGGCTCCCCGTCGAGGAGTTCGCGATGGCTGCCGCTCGCCGCGACCTTGCCGTCGACCAGGAAGTACACGGTGTCCGCCCGGTCCAGGAGGAGCGGCGAGGTGTTGGTGACGAGGGTCGTGCGGCCGGAGCGCGCCGCGCGCAGCCGGGTCGCCACGGCGGCCTCGGTGTGTGCGTCGAGCGCCGAGGTGGGCTCGACCGCGAGCAGCACCTCGGGGTCGGCGAGGAGCGCCCGCACCAGCCGTACCCGCTGCCGCTGACCGCCGGAGAGACTGCGGCCCTGCGCCTCGACGGCCGAGTCGAGCCCGTCCGGCAGGCCGAGGACGATGTCGTCCGCCACGGCCGCGTGCACCGCCCGGGTGATGGTTTCGTCGTCGTGGTCCCGGCGCCCCGAGACCAGGTCGCGCAGGGGGCCCGCGAACAGGTCGGCCTCGTTGTCCGCGACCATGATCCGCTCGCGCACCTGCGGCAGGGCGATCTCATCCAGCCGTACGCCGCCCCAGGTCACCGCCGACTCCGCGTACCTGCCGAGGCGGTCGACCACGGCCTCGGACTCCGCGGGACGGCCACCGGCCAGCGCGGTCAGCCGCCCCGGCACCACCCGGACACCCGACTCCGGATCGTGCAGTACCGCTGGGGACGAGGGCGCGTCCAGCGCGTCGGCGCGATCGGCGGCGGGCTCCAGGGACAGGAACCGTGCGACACGCCGGGCGGAGACCACGCCCCGGTTGAGCTGGTAGCCGCATTCGATGAAGAACGCCACCGGCAGCACGAGGGCCGCGACATACCCGTACACGGACACCAACTCGCCTACCGTGATGTCCCCTTGGGCGGCCAGCCGGGCCGCGAGCCAGGTCACGACGGCGAGGAACAGAGTCGGCAGCCCCGTGCCCAGCGCCTGGACCCAGCTGGTCACCGCCCCGACCCGGTACCCCTGTTCCCGCAGCGCCTGCGAGTCGCGCCGGAAGCTGTCGGCGAACAGTCCCTTGCCGCCCAGCCCGTTGAGGACGCGCAGGCCGCCCGCGAGGTCGGCGATCCGGGCCGTCAGCACGCCCTGCCGCTCGCGGTAACCCGTCTCGGTGCCCTGCAACCGTCCCATCAACGGGCCGACGAGTACGGCGATCAGCGGCACCCCGAGCAGGATCACCACGGACAGCTGGAGCGAGACCGACAGCAGCAGCGCGGCCACCACGGCGTAGGTGAAGAGTGCGGCGACGCCGGGGCCGACGGCGGTCAGCGACGTACTGATCGTCTGCACGTCACCGACCCCGATCGTGACGACCTCCCCGGCCCCGGCCTGCCGCGACAGCGCGGCACCCAGCCGGACCGACTGCTCGACCACGACCTTGACCGTACGGAAGTTGGCGTCCATCCGCAGCTTGGTCATCGTGCGGTGCCGCACCACGCCCAGCCAGGCGTTGAACACCCCGATGCCCAGCACGGCGGCGGTCCAGCCGGCCAGCGCGGCCTGGTCGCCCGGCTCCAGCCCGTCGTCGATCGCACGGGACAGCAGATACGGCGGCAGCGCCAGAAGCGCCATCCAGACGCTGGCGATCAGCGCCCCGGCAACGGACCGGCCCGCCTGCCGCGTGACCAGCCACCACAGGTACCGCCAGCCGCCACGACAGTCCGGCGTCCCCGGATCCTCGTACGCGTCGATCATCCGCCCCCCTCTCGCCTCTGCCCGTCGCTACACGAGGCTGTCGCGCCACGCCCGGTGCAGATCCGCGAACCTGCCGGTACCCGCGACGAGTTCCTCGGGTGTGCCGTCCTCGACGATCCGGCCGTGCTCCATCACCAGCACCCGGTCGGCGATCTCCACCGTCGACAGCCGGTGCGCGATGACCACCGCCGTACGGCCGCGCAGAACCGTCGACATCGCCCGCTGGACGGCCCGTTCGCCGGGGATGTCCAGGGAACTGGTCGCCTCGTCGAGGATGAGGACCGCCGGGTCGGCGAGCAACGCCCGGGCGAACGCGACCAGTTGGCGCTGGCCCGCCGAGATACGGCCACCCCGTTTGCGTACGTCCGTGTCGTAGCCGTCGGGCAGGGCGCTGATGAAGTCATGGGCGCCGATCGCCTTCGCAGCCTGCTGGATCTCCTCGCGGGACGCGTCCGGGCGGCCGATCGCGATGTTCTCGGCGACCGTGCCGGAGAACAGGAACGCCTCCTGGGTCACCATCACCACACCGCGCCGCAGTTCCGGCACGGAGAGATCGCGCAGATCGACGCCGTCGAGGAGGACCCGTCCGTCCGAGGGGTCGTAGAAGCGGGCCAGCAGCTTGGCCAGCGTCGACTTGCCCGCGCCCGTCGAGCCGACCACGGCCACCGTCTGCCCGGCGGGGAGCGTGAGCGAGAAGGAGGGGAGGATCTCGCCGCCGGTGCGGTACGCGAAGCGGACGTCGTCGAAGACGACCTCGCGACCGGGGTGCTCGGACGCCAGAGCGGGCAGCTGCTTCGGCGCGGACGGCTCCGGCACCGACGGCGTCTGGGCCAGCAGGCCCGCGATCTTCTCCAGCGAAGCCGCCGCGGACTGGTACGAGTTGAGGAACATGCCGAGCCGGTCGATCGGGTCGTACAGACGGCGCAGATAGAGCACCGCGGCGGCCAGCACACCCAGCGCCAGCGACCCCGAGGCCACCCGGTACGCGCCCCACAGCACGATCCCCGCGACCGCCGTGTTGGCGACCAGACGGGAGCCGACGACATAGCGGGCCATCTCCAGCATGGCGTCGCCGTTCGTCTTCTCGTGGCGCTGGTTGAGCACCCGGAAGTCCGCGTCGTTGGCGGCCTCGCGACGGAACGCGCGCACCGGGCGGATGCCGTTCATCGTCTCCGCGAACTTCACGATCACGGCGGCGATCGCGGTCGACCGGAGGGCGAACATACGGCCCGCGCGGTGCTGGTAGAGGCGAATGAGCAGATACAGCGGCACGAAGGACACCACCGCCACCGCACCGAGGCCCAGGTCCAGCCAGAGCAGCATCGCCGAGATGTAGACGAACGACAGGATGACCGTGACGAGCTCCTGCAGACCCTCGCTGAGCAGCTCGCGCAACGACTCGACGTCCGTCGTGGAGCGGGAGATCAGCCGGCCCGAGGTGTAGCGCTCATGGAAGTCGATGCTCAGCGCCTGCGCATGGCGGAAGATCCGGCCGCGCAGATCGAGCAGCACGTCCTGGTTGACGCGGGCCGAGGCGATGATGAAGGCGTACTGGAGCCCGCCGGAGGCCAGCGAACACAGCAGATACCCGACTCCCACCACGATGAGCGGGCCGTGGTCGTCGTGCCGGAACGCCGGTACGGCGCGGTCGAGGGCGTATGCCACGAGCAGCGGGCTCGCCTGTACCGCGGCCTGCTGGAGCAGCAGCAGGACGGTGGTCACGACCACACGGGCCCTGAGCGGGGCGAGCAGGGAGCGCAGCAGCGCGGCGGTCGCGCCCGGGGGAGTGGGCAGCGTGTCGCGGTCGAAGGGGTCCGTGTACCGCTCGGGTTCCCGGCCCGGCCGGTCCTTGCCCGGTTCCTTGCCCGGTTCCTTCTCCGGTTCCTTGTTCGGCGCGGTGGTCGTGGGCGCCGCCGTCATCGGTCGTCCTCCTCTGCACCCGACATCAGATGGGCGTACTCGGTGTTCGTGCGCAGCAGTTCGTGGTGGGTGCCGACCGCGGCGATGCGGCCGCCGGAGAGCAGGGCCACGCGGTCGGCGAGCAGGACCGTGGACGGGCGGTGCGCCACGATCAGGGCGGTCGTCTCCGCGAGCACCCGGCGCAGGGCGGCCTCGACCGCGGCCTCCGTGTGCACGTCCAGGGCCGACAACGGGTCGTCGAGCACAAGGAAGCGGGGGCGGCCGACCACCGCCCGTGCCAGGGCCAGACGCTGGCGCTGCCCGCCCGACAGGCTGAGGCCCTGCTCCCCGACCTGTGTCGCGGTGCCCTGCGGCAGCGCGTGCGCGAAGTCCGCCTGGGCGACGGCGAGGGCGCGGTCCAGCTCGGGCTCGCCCGCGGTGTCTTCGGCGCCCATGAGGACGTTCTCGCCGACCGTCGCCGAGAAGAGGGTGGGCTCTTCGAAGGCCACGGCGACGAGTTCGCGCAGCGTGTCCCTGGACATCTGGGTGATGTCCTCGCCGTCCAGGGTGATGCGGCCGGAGGTCACCTCGTGGAGGCGGGGGACGAGGGCGGTCAGGGTGGTTTTGCCCGTGCCGGTCGCGCCTACGAGGGCCATGCTTTCGCCGGGGCGGATGTGGAGGTCTATGCGGTCGAGGACGGGCGCGGTGTCCTTCGGGGCGTCGGGATAGCGGAACCGGACGCTGTGGAACCGAAGTCCGCCGTCCCTGGACTCTGCCGAATCGGCACCCGGCGCTGCAGGCTGTGCCCACCCTCCCCCACTCTCGGCTTCGCTCGAGCGGGGGGACCCCCATCGCCCTGCGGAACGATTGCCCACAGCGGTAGCGGTAGCGGTAGCGGTACCGGTGTCGGCGTCAGTCGACTCCGGCTCCGCGTCCATCACCTCGAAATACCGTTCCGTCGCCGTCCCCGCCTCCTGGCTCATCGCGAGGAGGAAGCCGATGGAGTCGACGGGCCAGCGCAGCGCGAGGGCCGTCGAGAGGAAGGCCACCAGCGTGCCGGCGGAGAGGTGGCCGTCGGCCACCTGGACCGTGCCGAGGACGAGGGCGGCGCCGATGGCGAGTTCGGGCAGGGTGACGATGACGGCCCAGATGGAAGCGAGGAGACGGGCCTTGACGAGTTCCGTGCCGCGCAGCTTCCCGGACAGCTCGCGGAAGGCGCGGGCCTGGCTGCGATGGCGGCCGAAGCCCTTGATGATACGGATGCCGAGCACGCTCTCCTCGACGACCGTCGTCAGATCGCCGACCTGGTCCTGCGAGCGCCGGGCCACCTCCGAGTAGCGCCGCTCGAAGAGCCAGCAGACGATCACGACGGGGACGGCGGGAGCGAGCAGCACCAGCCCGAGCGTCCACTCCTGGGCCAGCATGATGGCCACGCCCAGCAGGATCGTCACGGAGTTGACCAGTAGGAAGGTCAGCGGGAACGCCAGGAACATGCGCACCAGCATCAGGTCCGTGGTGCCCCGGGACAGCAGCTGACCGGAGGCCCAGCGGTCGTGGAAGGCGACCGGGAGGCGCTGCAGATGCCGGTACAGATCCGCCCGCATCGCCGCCTCGACCCCCGCCAGCGGCCGCGCCACCAGCCACCGCCGCAGCCCGAACAGCCCGGCCTCGGCCAGCCCGAGCAACAGCAGATACAGCGCCCCGAGCCAGACACCCGCCGGATCGTGGCCGGCCACCGGACCGTCCACCATCCACTTCAGGACGAGCGGGAACACCAGCCCCGTACAGGAGGCGACCACCGCGACCAAGGCCGCGCCGAACAGCCGCACCCGCACCGGCCGCACATACGGCCACAGGCGCAACAGGCTGCGTACGGTCGAGCGGTCGACACGATCCTTGGTCACTGCATCTGTTGTGGGCATCATCGGCGAGCCTACGGTTCACCACTGACAGTGCCCACCGAGTTTTGGCCGGTCCTGAATCGTTCAACGATCTCATCGCAGGTCGATCAGCAGGTCGTACCGCCGCATCAACCGATCGGCTGATGCGGCTTCGAGCGCGATGGCCGATGTGCCGCCCGCCGCCTCCCCGGGACCCTCGGAGCATGTCAGTCATCGAAGTCAGCGGACTACGCAAGTCCTACGGTGGCCGGGCCGTCGTCGACGGGGTCTCCTTCGCCGTCGAGGAGGGCGAGATCTTCGGGATCCTCGGCCCGAACGGCGCCGGCAAGACCACCACCGTCGAATGCGTCGAGGGCCTGCGCGTCCCCGACGCGGGCCGCGTCCGGGTCACCGGCCTCGACCCCGTCGCCGACCACGAGCAGGTCGCCCGCGTCCTCGGCGCCCAGCTCCAGGAGAGCGAACTCCAGGCCAAGCTCACCGTCCGCGAGGCCCTGGAGCTGTACGCCGCCTTCTACCCGAACCCCGCCGACTGGCAGCCCCTCGCCGAACGCCTCGGCCTGACCGCCAAGCTCACCACGCGCTTCGCGAAGCTCTCCGGCGGCCAGAAACAGCGCCTGTTCATCGCGCTCGCCCTCATCGGCAACCCCCGCGTCGTCGTCCTCGACGAACTGACCACCGGGCTCGACCCGCGCGCCCGCCGCGACACCTGGCAGCTCATCGAGGACGTCCGGGCCAGCGGGGTCACCGTCCTGCTCGTCACGCACTTCATGGAGGAGGCGCAGCGCCTGTGCGACCGGATCGCCGTGATCGACCAGGGCCGGGTGGCAGCCCTGGACACCCCGTCAGGGCTGATCCGCCGCTCGGCGGGCTCCACCGTCATCAGCTTCACGCCCTCTGCTCCGCTGGACGACGGTGACCTGAACGCGCTGCCCGCGCTCGCGTCGGTCGCGCACAAGGACGGCCGGATCACACTCTCCGGCACCGACGAGACCGTCAACGCGGTCATCACCCTCCTCGCCCGCCACCACATCACCGCCCACCAACTCCGCGTGTCCGACGCCACGTTGGACGACGCGTTCCTGGACCTCACGGAGGTCACCGCATGAACACCGCCGTCCTGCGCACCGAAGTGCGCCTCTTCCGCCGTGAACCGGGCGCCCTCTTCTGGATCCTGCTGTTCCCCACCCTGCTGCTGGTGATCCTGGGATCGATCCCGTCCTTCCGCCACCACCAGGCCGACCTGGGCGGCCTGCGCACGATCGATGTGTACGTCCCGGTGGCCGTGCTGCTCGGCATGATCATCGGCGGGCTGCAGTCGATGCCGCAGAACCTCACCGGCTACCGCGAGCGCGGCATCCTGCGCCGCATGTCCACCACTCCGGTACGCCCGTCCGCCCTGCTGTCCGCGCAGATGCTGGTCTACGGCGCGGCGGCCCTGGCCTCCGCTCTGTGCGCCCTCGCCGTGGGCCGCCTCGCCTTCGACGTACGACTGCCCGAGCAGCCGTACGGCTATGTCCTCGCCCTGCTCCTGGCGATCCTGGCCGCGCTCGCGCTGGGCGCGGTGGTCTCCGCGCTGTCCCGTACGACGAAGGTCGCGGGTGCGATCGGTTCGGCGGTGTTCTTCCCGATGATGTTCTGCGCGGGCGTGTGGCTGCCGGTGCAGTCCATGCCGGACACGCTCGCCCGGATCGTCGGCTACACCCCGTTCGGCGCCGCCGCGCAGGCCCTGAACCGGGCGGCCGCGGGGGACTGGCCGGGCTGGGCGCACCTCGGAGTGCTCGCGGTGTGGACGCTGCTGCTGACGGGCGTCGCGTCGCGCTGGTTCCGCTGGGAGTGAGCGGGCCGTGCCGGACACTGGGGCCATGACGAACGCCGTGCCGCTGGAGCCCCGGGCCTCCTTCGACCGTTGGGGGCCCTACGCGCTGCTGGTCACCGGTGTCGTCGCGGCGATCATCTCCGCCCGCCTGGTCGGCATGGGCCGGTCCGAGGTCATCGCCTCGGCGGCACTCGTCGCCGCCGGTGCCGTCCTGCAGGTGTGGTGGGGGAGGGTGAAGCGGAGGCGACCGGGCCCGAGCCGGACCGGTGTGTGCCTCTACTTCCTGCGCTGGGCCCTCGGGTTCGTGCTGACCTGGCTCAACCCGTTCTTCGCCTTCTACGCCGTGACCGGCTACTACACGGCCCTCCGGGAGCTGCCCCGCCGACTGGTGATGCCCGGTCTGTTCCTGACCGCGATCACCATGGCCGGCAGCGAGGTGGGCGGCATGCCACTGCACGGGCTGGTCATCTGGCTCGGTTTCTTCCTCGTCCTCGCCGCCAACACCGGCCTGGTCGTGGTGTTCACCCGGTTCAACGAGCAGGAGGAGCAGCGCGCCCGCGTCCAGGCCGAGACCATCGCCGAACTGGGCCGCACCAACACCGCGTTGCAGCAGGCCCTCGACGAGAACGCCGCCCTGCACGCCCAACTCCTCGTCCAGGCACGGGAAGCCGGCGTGGCCGACGAACGCCGTCGGCTGGCCGCCGAGATCCACGACACGATCGCCCAGGGCCTGACCGGAATCATCGCCCAGCTCCAAGTCGTCGCCAACGCCCCCGACCTGACCATCGCCCGCACCCACCTCGGACGCGCCTCCGCCCTCGCCCGCCACAGCCTCGGCGAGGCCCGCCGGTCGGTGCACAACCTCGCCCCCGTCGCGCTGGCCGACGACGGTCTGCCGGAAGCGCTGAAGAAGACGGTCGCCGAATGGTCCGAACGGACGGGCGTACGCGCCGAGTTCACCGTCACGGGCACGGCCGAGCAGCTCCACGAGGAGCTCGCGGCGACCCTCCTCAGGATCGTCCAGGAGGCCCTGTCGAACGCCGCCCGGCACGCCCGGGCCACCCGCCTCGGTGTCACCCTCTCCTTCCTGGGCGACGAGGTCATCCTCGACATCCGCGACGACGGCCGCGGCTTCGACCCGGGCGCCCTACCCGAACGCACCCGCATCGGCGGCTTCGGCCTCGACGGCATGCGCGCCCGCGCCGAACGCATCGCCGGCACCCTCACGATCGAGGCCGAGCCGGGGCACGGCACGGCGGTCTCGGCTCGCGTACCGTTGGTCCGCGATGACCGATGACGCTGTGATCACCCTGCTGATCGTCGACGACCACCCCGTCGTACGGGACGGCCTGCGCGGCATGTTCGAGTCCGCGCCCGGATTCCGGGTCCTGGGCGAGGCGTCCGACGGCGTCGAGGCCGTGGAGCGGGCCGCCGCCCTCGACCCGGACGTGATCCTGATGGACCTGCGTATGCCGGGCGGCGGCGGAGTAGAGGCCATCGCCCGGCTGACCCGCCGCTCGGCCCGTGCGAAGGTGCTGGTCCTGACGACGTACGACACAGACTCGGACACCCTGCCCGCGATCGAGGCGGGCGCGACGGGCTATCTACTGAAGGACGCCCCGCGCGACGAACTCTTCACCGCCGTCCGCGCGGCGGCGGAAGGCCGTACGGTCCTGTCTCCCGCCGTCGCCTCCCGCCTGGTCTCCGCGGTCCGCAGCCCCCAGGCCCCCGGCAACGAGCCGCTCTCCGCGCGCGAGCGCGAAGTTCTGGCCCTGGTCGCCAAGGGGACGTCGAACCGTGAGATCGCCCGCGAACTGTTCATCAGTGAGGCGACCGTCAAGACCCATCTCACCCACCTGTACGCCAAGTTGGGCGTCAAGGACCGCGCGGCGGCGGTGGCGGTGGCGTACGACCGGGGGATCCTCGGCTGACTAAGTGGCCGGGTACGGCAGCAGCCCGTCGTCGATCTTCTCCCACGCCGCCTTCAGCTCGGCGAGCAACTCCGGCTTGTCCGGCGCGAGATCGGCCTGTTCGCGGTTGTCCGCGGCCAGGTCGTAGAGGTGATCGGCCCCGGCCGCGTCCTGGTAGTACTTCCAATCACCGCGCCTGAGCGCCCGGTTGGCCCGCACCCGCCAGAACAGCTCTCGCTCCGGCAGCTCCTCGCCCTTCAGCAGATAGCCCGCGAGGCTCGTGCCGTCCAGCGGATAGGCCGGGTCGGGCCGGGCGCCGGCCAGCTCCAGCAGGGTCGCGGTCCAGTCGGGGGAGAAGTTCGGCTCGTGGCTGACCTGGTTGCCGTCGAGCCGGTGCGGCCAGCGGACGATCGTCGGCACCCGGATACCGCCTTCCAGCAGCGAGGCCTTCTCACCGCTGAGCGGCCACAGGTACGACCAGCGCTCACCGCCGTTGTCGCTGGCGAACAGCACCAGCGTGTTCTCCTCCTGCCCGGACCGGCGCAGCGCGGTCAGCACCTCGCCGACGGCGGCGTCCAGGCTCTCGACCATCTGCGTGTACTTCTCCACCGAGCCGCCATCGTTGTGCAGGAGCGCGGCGGTGACCTCGGCCTGGCTCTTGGCGGCCCGGATCTTCGCGGCGATCCCGGCACCGGTCTCGGCGTCGTCCTCGCTGAGCCAAGGCCAGTGCGGGGTGGTGAAGTTGAGGTTGAGCAGCCACGGCTTGTCGTGCTTCCGGCCGACGTATTCCACGGCACGCTCGGTCAGGACCTCTGTGTAGTAGCGCAGGTCCTTGTAGGTCGCGTCCCCCTCGTAGAGGTCGTAGTCGCCGAGCTGGCCGAGCTTGGAGAAGTACTCCAGCACGCCCCCGTGGTTGCCGAAGAACTCGTCCCAACCCGACTTCGTGGGGCTGTAGTCCGGCAGCCAGCCGCAGTGCCACTTGCCGATCAGCGCGGTCGAGTAGCCCGCCTTCTTCAGCAGTGAGGCGAGCGTGGGGTGGTTCGGGTCCAGACCCTGGGTCCTGTTCGCGATGGGCTCGGCGAGCCCGCCCTTCGTACGGCCCGGATAGCGGCCGGTGTACAGGCTGAACCGGGTCGGCGAGCAGGTGGCGGACCCGGAGTACGCGTCGGTGAACCGCACCCCCTGGCGCGCCAGCCGGTCCAGGTTCGGCGTCCTGATGTGCGGTGCGCCGTACGAGGAGAGGTCGGCCCAGCCGAGGTCGTCACCCAGGATGACCAGGAGGTTGGGGCGCCGGGCGGACGTGGGGGAGGCGGTACGGGCCTGGAACGGGCGCTCGGCGGGGGCGGCTTCGGCGGTGGTGGCCTCGGCGGTGGTGGCCGTGCCGGCGACGGCGGTCACGGCACCGCCACCGACCAGTCCACCGAAAGCCCGACGGGATATTTCGGACATGGGGGTTCCTCGGAAGAAGTAAGGAAGAAGTCAGGGAAGAAAAAGGAGGGAGAGGGAGCGCGAGGAGCCTGCGGGCTCGGTCAGCGACAGATGGCGCTGGACTGCCGGCACAGGTCGACGTGGCGCCGCTCCACGAGCGCGACGAGCGCGCGCGGGTGATCAGCGGAGGGCCTCATGACCATGGACGCTGCCAGCGAGAAGCCCCGCGGGTCAAGCCACCGTCCATGGTGTGGACGCCGGGTTTCCTCGCCCCCGCCGCCCCTACCCGTCCCATCCCTGGGGGCTGCGCCCCCAGACCCCCCTAAAAGATTGCGCAGTTCCCCGCGCCCCTTTCAGGGGCGCGGGGAACTGCGCAATCTTTTGGACCAGCCCCCACACACCCGCAGTCGGCAAACTCCTTACCCGACCACCCGGAGCAGCAGCACAGCCCGCGCCGGCACCGTAACCGCCGCCCCCGCCCGGTGCACCACCCCTGGAGCCTCCCCCTGCTCCTCCCGAGACGTATCGACAACCACCTCGTACCGCTCGGCCCAAGGCATCCCCGGAAGAAGGAAACTCACCGGCCGATCCCCGCCGTGCAGCACGGCGAGGAAGCTGTCGTCCACTACGGGCACTCCACGGGCGTCCCGCCCAGGGATGTCCCGCCCGGACAGATACATGCCCAGCGTCGCGGCGGGCGCGTACCAGTCCCGCTCCGTCATCTCCGTGCCCCGGGCGGTGAACCACGCCAAGTCCCGCAAACCGTCGGCCGAATGGGCCCGCCCGGAGAAGAAGGCACGGCGCCGCAGCACCGGATGCTCATGCCGCAGGGCGATCAGCCGGGACGTCAGCTCGAACAGCGCCCGCCATCCGGGATCGTCGAGATTCGACCAGTCGACCCAGCTGATCTCGTTGTCCTGGCAGTACGCGTTGTTGTTGCCGCGCTGAGTCCGCCCGAACTCGTCCCCGGCCACCAGCATCGGCACCCCGGTGGACAGCAGCAGAGTCGTCAGCAGGTTCCTCAGCTGCCGGCGCCGCAGCCCCCGTACGCGCTCGTCGCCCGTCTCCCCCTCCGCCCCGCAGTTCCACGCCCGGTTGTCGTCGGAACCGTCCCGGTTCCCTTCCCCGTTCGCCTCGTTGTGCTTGCGCTCGTACGACACGAGATCCCGAAGCGTGAAACCGTCATGAGCGGTCACGAAATTCACCGAGGCGTACGGCCGGCGACCGCCCCAGGCGTAGAGGTCGCTCGACCCGGACAGCCGGTACCCCAGATCCCGTACGTCCGGCAGCGCGCCCCGCCAGAAGTCCCGCACGGCGTTCCGGTACCGGTCGTTCCACTCCGTCCACAGCGGGGGGAAGGACCCCACCTGATATCCCCCGGATCCCACGTCCCAGGGCTCCGCGATCAGCTTCACCCGCCGCAGCACCGGATCCTGGGCGATGACGGCGAGGAACGGCGACAGCATGTCGACGTCGTGCATGGAGCGGGCGAGCGCCGCGGCGAGATCGAAGCGGAAACCGTCCACCCCCATCTCCGTCACCCAATACCGCAGCGAGTCCGTGATCAGCCGCAGCACATGCGGCTGCACCAC
Source organism: Streptomyces sp. NBC_00775 (assembly GCF_036347135.1). NCBI lineage: Bacteria > Bacillati > Actinomycetota > Actinomycetes > Kitasatosporales > Streptomycetaceae > Streptomyces > Streptomyces sp. NBC_00775. The sequence goes on along the minus strand of NZ_CP108938.1, from coordinate 3,289,089 downwards.
GTGCAAGGTGTTGCCGCACCCCGTGTAGTCCGCGTACCGGCGGGCATCGGACTGCAGCCGGTAGTAGCCCCGGTTGTCGATGCCGCGCAGCGACAGCATCGGTCCCAGCTCGCCCGCCTCCGCGGTGTGGTTGTAGACCACGTCGAGGATGACCTCGATCCCCGCGGCGTGCAGCGCGCGCACCATCCGCTTGAACTCGCCGACCTGCTGGCCGGTCGTGCCGGAGGCGGCGTATCCGGCGTGCGGCGCGAAGTAGCCGATCGAGTTGTAACCCCAGTAGTTCTTCAGGCCCCGCCGCAGCAGATGGTCCTCGTGCGCGAACTGGTGCACCGGCAGCAGCTCCACGGCGGTCACGCCGAGCTTCACCAGGTGCTCGATCGCGGCCGGGTGCGCCAGCCCGGCGTACGTCCCCCGCAACTCCTCCGGAATGCCGGGATGCAGGCGCGTGAAACCACGCACGTGCAGCTCATAGATCACCGAGTCCGCCCACGGGGTCTTCGGGCGGTGGTCGTCCGACCAGTCGTCGTCATCGTGGACGACGACCCCCTTGGGGACGTACGGCGCCGAGTCCCGGTCGTCGCGCACGGTGTCGGCGACCTGCTGCTGGGGCCAGTCCCGGACGTGCCCGTACACCTCGGGCGGCAGGCTGAAGTCACCGTCGACGGCACGGGCGTACGGGTCCAGGAGCAGCTTCGCCGGGTTCCAGCGGGCGCCGGTCCACGGGTCCCAGCGGCCGTGCACGCGGTAGCCGTAGCGGCGGCCGGGCAGTACGTCGGGGACGAAGCCGTGCCAGATCTCATGGGTGAGCTCGGTGAGCGGTACGCGGGTCTCGTGGATCTCACCGTCCCGCTCGTCGAAGAGACACAGGTCCACCGCTTCCGCGCCGCCCGCCCAGAGGGCGAAGTTGGTGCCCGCGACGCCGTCGGGGCCGACGCGGAAGCGCGATCCGAGCGGGGTCGGGGCGCCCGGCCACACGGACACGGCGGGCGCCGCCGGCTGCCGGGCCCCGGTGTCGTCGTGCGGCGCCCGGGCGCCGTTCAGCGCGGGAGCGGCCGACTGCGCGGGCAGCCCGCCGCCCGCGGCACGCCCCTCCTGGACTGCCTCCTGCTCGGGTGCGCTCGACACCGGTTCAGCCTCCCGCGGCTCATGGAACGACCCGAAAAAGGGGCATGCGGCGTCCCGGCCGCGGCTCCCCATCGCGTCGTCCTCCCCACTGTTCTGCCCAGAGCGTGCCTCGCACTCACGTTTCCCCAGAGGGGCACAGTCGTTGGGACCCACGTGAAGCACGTACAGACGCGCGCGCGGCGCGCAGGGGCCGCGCTGGCCGCCGTACTGACCTGGGCCGGCCTGCTGGCCGGAGCCGCCGGCTGCACCTCGGACCCGATCGACGAGGTGCTCGGCAAACCACAGTCGCCCGAGGACGTCATCCGCGTCTCGCCGGGCGACGCCAGCAAGGGCGTACGCCCCGACGAGCCGCTCAAGGTGCGGGTGCCCGATGGGAGGCTGGAATCCGTGAAGGTCGTCAAGTCCCAGGACGCGCAGGAGTCCCGGGTGCCTGGGCACATCACCGACGACGGCCTGACCTGGAAACCCGACGATCCGAGGCTCGCCCTGGCCGCCAAGTACACCGTCGACGTGGTGGCTCTCGACGAGCACGGGCGGCGCTCGGCACGGCACACGACGTTCACGACGGCCGTCCCCGGTGAGCGGTTCATCGGATACGTCACTCCGGAGAACCGGGCCACCGTCGGCACCGGAATGATCGTCTCGCTCGAATTCAACCGGGAGATCGAGAACCGGGCCGCCGTCGAACGCGCCATCCAGGTGACGGCGAAGCCCGCCGTCGAGATCCGACCGCACTGGTTCGGCAACGACCGGCTCGACTTCCGCCCGCGGAAGTACTGGAAGCCGGGGACGAAGGTCACGGTCGGGCTGCGGCTGCGCGACGTGGAGGCGGCACCGGGCGTGTACGGACTCCAGTCCAAGACCTTCTCGTTCACCGTCGGACGCAGCCAGGTCTCACTCGTCGACGCCGCCGAGCACACCATGGAGGTACGCCGCGACGGTGACCTTCTCGCCACGGTCCCGATCACGGCGGGCGCCCCCAAGAGGACGACGTACAACGGGAAAATGGTCGTCATGGAGATGCTGGAGATGACGCGGATGAACAGCCGCACGGTCGGCTTCGGCGGCGAGTACAACATTCCGGACGTTCCCCACGCGATGCGGCTCACCGACTCCGGGACCTTCCTGCACGGCAACTACTGGGCGCCGGACGCCTTCGGCAACACCAACGTCAGCCACGGCTGTGTGGGCCTGAGGGACGTGAAGGGCGGCAGTTCGGACACCCCGGCGGGCTGGTTCTTCGACCGCAGTCTCATCGGGGACGTCATCGAGGTCGTCAACAGCAAGGACAAAGAGGTCGCTCCCGACAACGGGCTCGGCGGGTGGAACATGCGCTGGAAGGAGTGGAAAGCGGGTGGCGCGGTGAAGTAGCCCGATATAGGGGTACGCGCACGACGCGCTCCAGTGGCACCCCGTTCGGCCGAAGTTGGGACTGAACAGTGACATTCCCGGGGAGCCATCGCTCCAGGTCGTGTGATTAATTAGCGCGATACGCGCGTGGGACGCGCTGGAGTGCGGGCCTGATCAGGCCGTGCGAGGGGAGAACCATTTTGAACGGGCGACCGATATCGGGGGCGTCGGTTGGCGCGCGGACACACAAGGGCAAGGGAATCCTGGCACTCCTGCTGGGCGTCCTGCTGCTCGCCGTGACCGCCTGCGGCGGGGGAGGGGACTCGGACACCGGGTCCGGGGACGGCAAGGGCAAGAGTGCCGGCAGTTCCAGTACGGCGGACACCAAGGCCTCGCAGGCCGTGGTGACCATCGCCCCCAAGGACGGCGCCGCCGATGTGAAGACCAGCGGCGCCCTCAAGGTGTCCGCCGCCAAGGGCAAGCTGACCGAGGTCAAGGTCGAGGACACCAAGGGCAACGCGGTCGAGGGCAAGATCGCCGGCGACGGCGCCAGCTGGACGCCCTCGACCCACCTCGCCTCGGCCACCAAGTACAAGGTCCACGCGGTGGCCAAGGACTCCGACGGCCGTGAGGCGGCCGAGGAGTCGGCGTTCACCACCCTCACCCCCAAGAACACCTTCGTCGGCATCTACACGCCCGAGGACGGTTCCAAGGTCGGCGTGGGAATGCCCTTCTCGGTCCACTTCACGCGGGGCATCACGCACCCCGACGAGGTCGAGAAGGCCATCAAGTTCAAGACCGAGCCGGCGGTCGACGTCCAGGGCCACTGGTTCGGCAACGACCGCCTCGACTTCCGTCCCGAGCAGTACTGGGCGGCCGGTACGAAGGTCACCGTCACCCTCGACCTCGACGGCGTCGAGGGCCGGCCAGGCGTCTACGGCAAGCAGGCCAAGACCGTGAGCTTCACGATCGGCCGCAGCCAGGTCACCACCGTCGACGCCAAGAAGCACACGATGGTCGTCAAGCGCGACGGCAAGGTCCTCAAGACCATCCCGATCACCACGGGCAAGCCGGGCTACGACACCTGGAACGGCCAGATGGTCATCAGCGAGCGCCTCAAGGTGACCCGCATGAACGGCGAGACGGTCGGCTACGGCGGCGAGTACGACATCAAGGACGTGCCGCACGCCCAGCGCCTGACCAACTCGGGCACCTTCATCCACGGCAACTACTGGGGCGGCGGCGCCTTCGGCAACTACAACGCCAGTCACGGCTGCATCGGCGTACGCGATGTGCGCGGCGGCTACGACAGCGATGTGCCGGCGGCCTGGTTCTACGACAACTCGATCATCGGTGACGTGGTGATCGTGAAGAACTCCAACGACAAGACGGTCGCCCCGGACAACGGCCTCAACGGCTGGAACATGTCCTGGGACAAGTGGATCGCCTAGATCCTCCCGCTTGCCCGGTACGGAATCTGATGCGGGAACGGGCCCGGTGTGCTGCTGTGACTGAGCACACCGGGCCCGTTCCCGTTAACGCGCACTAACCTGCTGCCATGACTGTGCATCTCGAAGTGGCCGAAGGTGTGGGCACCATCCGTCTGGACCGCCCGCCCATGAACGCGCTGGACGTCGCCACCCAGGACCGGCTCAAGGAGCTCGCCGAGGAGGCCACCGGCCGGGCGGACGTCCGCGCGGTGGTGCTGTACGGCGGGGAGAAGGTGTTCGCGGCGGGCGCGGACATCAAGGAGATGCAGGCGATGGACCACGCCGCGATGGTCGTACGGTCCCGGGCCCTGCAGGACTCCTTCACCGCCGTAGCCCGTATCCCCAAGCCGGTCGTCGCCGCCGTCACCGGCTACGCGCTCGGCGGGGGCTGCGAGTTGGCGCTGTGCGCCGACTTCCGCATCGCCGCGGAGAACGCCAAGCTGGGCCAGCCGGAGATCCTGCTCGGCGTGATCCCCGGCGCCGGCGGCACCCAGCGCCTGTCCCGTCTGATCGGCCCCTCCAAGGCCAAGGACCTCATCTTCACCGGCCGCATGGTCAAGGCCGACGAGGCCCTGTCGCTCGGTCTGGTGGACCGGGTCGTCCCGGCCGACGAGGTCTACACCGCCGCGCACGCCTGGGCCGCGAAGCTCGCGCAGGGCCCGGCGATCGCGCTGCGCGCGGCGAAGGAGTCGATCGACGCGGGTCTGGAGACGGACCTCGAGACCGGACTCGCCATCGAACGCAACTGGTTCGCGGGCCTGTTCGCGACGGAGGACCGTGAGCGGGGGATGCGGAGCTTCGTGGAGGAGGGCCCGGGGAAGGCGAAGTTCCTCTGAGCCGCGAGCGGTTCCGCTGAGCCGAAAGTCACTCTCCAAGTTCCGCTGATCCACTTGTAGTTGACGCGATGTCTTACCCGGCGTCCCCCGAAGGGGCGGTTTATGTAAGCCTTAAGGCAACCTTAAGCCTGCCCTGTGGGGGGCGTCCGGTGATTGCCGTCAACTGAGTAATACGGCCAGGTCAGACGGGCTGTCCATGCCGCCGAACTGCCCGTGGCATATGTCAACTGGATGGTGCGGAATGGGGCGTTCCGGGGGGCGTATTCCTTCGGAACGGCCCCGCGGAGCGCTCTGGACGGCCATGATGGGGGCATGGCGGGGCTGGAGGGTATCGAACAGCCGCGGCGGCACGGGAGTGCGACCGCGGCGCGCTGGACGCCTGCGGTCGAGGACGAACGGGCGCTCCAGGCGCTGGAGTTGTTCGGCAATCCGACAGAGGCGGAGGTGCCGTTGCCGTCCCGCCCGGAGTCCGCGGCCACCGCGCGGCGGCTCACGCAGGTCGTGGTTCTGCGTCACTGGGGTCTGTCGCCGAAGATGACGGAGGACGCGGTCTTACTCGTCTCGGAGCTCGTCGGCAACGCCGTGCGCCACACCGGCGCCCGTGTCTTCGGACTCCGTATGCGCCGCCGCCGGGGCTGGATCCGGATCGAGGTCCGCGACCCCTCGCGGGGTCTCCCCTGTCTGATGCCGGTCCAGGAACTCGACCTGAGCGGCCGAGGCCTCTTCCTCGTGGACAAACTCTCCGACCGCTGGGGTGTGGATCTGCTGCCCCGAGGCAAGACCACCTGGTTCGAAATGAGAGTGGCCGACCGCTGACTTCACCCTCTCCACCCCCGTACACGCGGAAACCCCGGCCGCTGAGCAGCCGGGGCTCCTGAGGCACCGTGGAACGAATTGGGGTGTGAACCACGGCACCGGCGACAACCATGGCCCGGGTCAATGGGTGGAGGTCGCACCGCTGACTATCGCAGACGCGGGTGATTGATCCAAAAGTGGCCCTCTGGGCGCGACCAGGATGTTCCTCGCCCCCGCCGCCCCTACCCGTCCCATCCCGTTCCTGGGGGCTCCGCCCCCAGACCCCCAAAAGATTGCGCCGTTCCACGCGCCCCTGAAATGACCGGGTGGTTCGTCGGCTGCGGGCCGGTGGGGGCTGGTCGCGCAGTTCCCCGCGCCCCTAAAAACACCCCCCGGAACCGTTCGACGCACGGCACCGCCCAGCCCCAGCCGACACACACACCCGCACCCGACGACGCACGACGGCCCCACCCACCCTCACCCGGCAGGTACGGCGGCGCGGTCGGCGACGTGCGGAAGGGGCCGTGCCGGTACGTCCAGCCCGTCGCATACGGGGTTATGGGCAAGTTCATGCTGTGGCAGCAAGCAGTAATGCCCACCGGCGACGGGCTGGACGTACCGGCGCGGCCCCGACCCCCAACGACGAACCGCACCGCCGACCCACCCCCCGATCGGCCCAATCGCCACTTTTAGGGTCAACTCACCCTTAAATAGTGCGGGTGACCACGTCTGAAGAACGCGTCGCACGCCCGGCACCAGACCGCCGCGCGGCGCTGCGCTCGGGGATCGCGCTCGCCGCGGGGACGCTCGCCGCCGGCTGCTCCGCGGCAGGCGCCGTCGCGCACCCGGTACCCCCCAGCGCCCCCGCACCCCCCGCCACAGGTACCACGTCCACGTCCCCGTCCCCGTCCCCCCGCACCACACCCCCCGCTCCCACCCCCCGCCGCTTCCCGGCCCAGCCCGCCGTGATCGCCCACGGCCCCCGCACCCGCCCCCAAGCAGCCCTCACCTTCCACGGCCAGGGCGACCCCGCCATCGCCAAGGCACTCCTCGGCGAGGCCGAGAAGAGCGGCGCCCGAGTCACCGTGCTCGCCGTCGGCAGCTGGCTCGACGAGCACCCCGACATCGCCCGCCGCATCCTCGACGGCGGCCACGACCTCGGCAACCACACCCTGCGCCACCTCGACATCAACGCGATGTCCGAGGCGGACGCGGTCGCGGAGATCCAGGGCTGCGCGGACCGCCTCAAACGGCTCACCGGCTCGATCGGCACCTGGTTCCGGCCGTCCCGCACACCCCGCGCCTCACTCCTGGTCGAACGGCTCGCCCGCGACGCGGGCTACCCGCACACGCTCTCCTACGACGTCGACTCGCTCGACTTCACCTCGCCGGGAGCCGCCGCCGTCACCCGCAACATCATGGGAGAAATCCGCGCCGGATCGATCGTGAGCCTGCACTTCGGGTACGCGGACACGGTCGCCGCACTGCCCGCCGTCCTGGAAGAACTCGACCGCCGCGGCCTGCGCGCGGTCACCACCACGGAGCTGCTGAGCTGATGCAGATGCACCACACCCCCCTCAGGCACGCACTGATCGCCGGCGCCGCCCTCGCCGCCCTCGCCGCGCTCCCGGGCTGCGGCGGCGGGCCCAAGGACCACGCGAACGGGGCCCTCGGCACCAAGCCCGCCGCCGTCCAGCCCGCCCCGCCGAAGACGAAGACGAAGCCGAAGCCGAAGACGGTCCAGGGCCTGCCCGGCATGCCCGCCGTGCTCGACCCGACGGACGTCTACGCCGCCGACCGCCCGAACAGGCTCTCCCCGGTGGTCAAGGACTTCCCCTCCCGCGTCTACGTCCCCAACTCCGAGTCCAACACGGTCTCGGTCATCGACCCGAAGACGTACGAGGTCATCGAGACGATCCCGGTCGGCGCCCAGCCCCAACACGTCGTCCCCTCCTGGGACATGAAGACGCTGTGGGTCAACAACGACAAGGGCAACACCCTCACCCCCATCGACCCGAAGACCGGCAGGGCGGGCCGAACGGTCGAGGTGCACGACCCGTACAACCTCTATTTCACGCCCAACGGCAAGTACGCCATCGTGATGGCCTCCCTCGACCGCGAACTGGTCTTCCGTGACGCGCACACGATGAAGCGCGTCAAGACGGAACCGGTCAGCTGCTACGGCGTCAATCACGCCGACTTCTCCCTCGACGGCCGCTACTTCATCGTCTCCTGCGAGTTCAGCGGCGAACTGCTGAAGGTCGACACCGAGAAGATGAAGGTGATCGGCCGGCAGAAGCTCCCGTTGGACGGCGCGATGCCGCAGGACGTGAAGATCTCCCCGGACGGCAAGAAGTTCTACATCGCCGACATGATGGCCAACGGCATGTGGGTCCTGGACGGCGACAAGTTCACCACACCGACCCTGCTCCCCACCGGCAAGGGCTGCCACGGCCTGTATGTCAGCCGCGACTCGCGCGAGATGTACATCTCCAACCGCGGCGAAGGCACGATCTCCATCTTCGACTTCACCCGGAACAGGCTCACCAAGAAGTGGCACCTGCCCGACGGCGGCAGCCCCGACATGGGCGGCGTCTCCGCCGACGGCAAGGTGCTGTGGCTCTCCGGCCGCTACGACGCCGAGGTGTACGCCATCGACACCCGCACCGGCGTCCAGCTCGCCCGCATTCCGGTCGGCAACGGCCCGCACGGCCTCGCGGTGTACCCGCAGCCGGGCCGCTACTCGCTCGGCCACACGGGCATCTTCCGCTAGAAGCCCTGTCGGGCAACCCCGGTTGACGGACACGCCGCCGTACGGGTGATGATCCACGACCCGCCGCCGTGGAACCGAGATCGTGCTCCCCATGATCACAACTCGCCTGCGGCGGCGGGCCGCTGCCGCCGTCATCTCCCTCGCGGCCGTCTTCGCGACGTCCGCCGCGACCCCCGCCTCGCCCGCCACGGGGACGGCCACCCAGGCCGTCAAGGGCACCAAGGCAGCCGCCGCGCCTGCCTGTCCCCAGTTCGCCGACCCGGTCCAGGCCGCCGCCGACCGCCGCGTGGACGTCGACCGCATCACCCCCGACCCGGTCTGGCGCAAGACCTGCGGCACGCTCTACCGCAGCGACAGCCGTGGCCCGGCGACCGTCTTCGAGCAGGGCTTCTACCCGAAGGACGTCGTCAACGGGCAGTACGACATCGAGCAGTACGTCCTGGTCAACCAGCCCTCGCCGTACGTGTCGACGACGTACGACCACGACCTGTACAAGACCTGGTACAAGTCCGGCTTCAACTACTACATCGACGCGCCCGGCGGCGTGGACGTCAACCAGACCATCGGTGATACCCACAAGTGGGCCGACCAGGTCGAGGTCGCCTTCCCCGGCGGCATCGCGCGCCAGTACATCATCGGCGTCTGCCCGGTCGACAAGAAGACCAAGACCGAGATCATGAGCGACTGCGAGAGCAACCCGAACTACGCGCCCTGGCACTGACGCTTCACCACGCGCGCCGAACCCTCAGCGCGCGATGAGCAGCGCCTCCGCCCCGACGGGACGGTAACCGGCCGCCTGGAACGCCCGCAGACTGCGGGCGTTCCCCGGCGACACCTGCGCCCAGACGGGCTCGTCGGCCAGCTGCCGTGCCGCCGACGCGAGTGCCCGCCCCAGCCCCCGATGCCGTACGCCTTCCGCCACCTCGACCGCGACCTCCAGACGCCCCGCGATCCCGCGCCCCAGGACGAGGACCCCGCCGTCCGCGGCCCACACCCGTACGTCGTCGCGCCGCTTGCGGGAGCCGGCGACCCGGGGATGGCCGGGGTCGCCGATCTCGCTCAGGGCCAACGGGGGTTCGCCCGGGAGCGGGGCGGCGACGTTCATCAGGTCGATGGTGTCGTTCGATCGCCCGGTGCGCTCCATGAGCGCGGTGAGGAACCGTGGGTTCATGGTCGCGGCGAGCGTGTCGCAGTCCATGGCGGCCAGCGTCTCGCGTACCCACCCCTCGTCCTCGTCGGTGAAGACGACGGAGTGCGCCGTGAAGGACAGGACACCGGCGTCGCGGGGGGAGTGCTGGCGTACGACGGTGGTGCGGCCGTCGGGCGGAGGAAAGACACCCCGGGCCGCCGCGTCCACAATGTCCCGCAGGGTGTCAGCCATGACCGTCACCGTTTCCCGCCGCTTGAGTCTCCACCCACTGGAAGGCCCAGACTCGCAGACATGATCGAAGACGGCACCGGACTTTTCACCATCGGCGAGCTGTCCCGCAGCACCGGGCTGTCCGTCCGTACCATCCGGTACTGGTCGGACGAGGGGGCCCTGCCCCCGGTGACCCGCTCCTCGGGCGGCTACCGCCTGTACGACGCCGCGTCCGTCGCCCGCCTGGAGCTGATCCGTACCCTGCGCGAACTGGGCCTGGGCCTGGACGACGTACGCAAGGTGCTGGCGGGCGAGACGACGGTCGCGGAGGTCGCGGCGACGCATGTGGCGGCGCTGGACGCGCAGATCCGCTCGTTGCAGGTGACCCGTGCGGTGCTGTCGACCGTGGCGCGACGCGGCTCGACCGCGGAGGAGATGACCCTGATGAACAAACTGGCGCGGCTGTCGGCCGCGGAGCGGAAGCGGATCGTCGACGACTTCATGGAGGAGACCTTCGCGGGCCTCGACACCGCGGATCCCGACATCCGCACCCGGCTGCGGTTCGGCCTCACCGCCGAGCTGCCCGAGGACCCCACGCCCGAGCAGGTGGACGCCTGGGTGGAACTGGCGGAGTTCTTGCAGGACCGGGGCTTTCGCGCGCGGATGCGCAACATGATCGAGTTCAACGCGGCCGACCGGGGGCCCGAGGTGCCCGCCGGTACGTCCCTGTGGTTCATGAGCCGTCTCGTGCAGCTCGCCGGCGAGGCGCTGGAGCAGGGCGTCGCACCCGAGTCGCCCGAGGCCGAGGAGGTGCTGGCCGGGATCCTGGGGAACGCCGACCGGGCCGCCGTACTGGAGCGCATGGAGTCCGCGGCACACAGCGAAATGGCCCGCTTCCGGGAGCTGAACGCCCTGGTCCGCGGCATGGACCCGCTGTCGGCGCACCGTGCGGAGTTCGCCTGGGTGGTCGCCGCACTGCGGGCTCGGTCGGCCAGTTAATCTGACCCCCGTACACAAGGCAGTAACGCACGCAGTGATGCAATACGAAGGGGCGGACCGGTGGCGGACATCGAGGAAGCACGTAAGCAGTTCGAGCGGATCGACACGGACGGTGACGGTTCGATCACCGCGGCCGAGTTCAAGACCGCCCTCGCCCAGGGTGGCGACTGGAACGTCACCGAGTCGGTGGCGGAGGCCATCATCGCCAGCCGTGACCTGAACGGCGACAAGGTCCTCTCGTTCGACGAGTTCTGGGCCCACCTGAACAAGTAGCGCCTGCGAAGGGCGAAGGGGCGCCCACCGGTGATCCGGCGGGCGCCCCTTCGTCATGCCCGCCTTCGGATGCGTACGGCCCAGCGCCCGTCCCGCCGTTCCAGGGTCAGCGGCAGGTCGAAGCACTTGCCGATCTGATCGCCGGTCAGGACGGTCTCGACCGGTCCCTGGGCGAGCTCGCGGCCGTCGCGCAGGAGGATTGCGTGCGTGGTGCCCGGGGGCAGCTCCTCCAGATGGTGGGTCACCAGGACGGTTGCCAGGCGGGGGTGTTCCCGGCGGAGGGTGTCCAGGGCGTCGAGCAGATGCTCGCGGCCCGGCAGGTCCAGTCCCGTCGCCGGTTCGTCGAGGAGCAGCAGCCGCGGGTCGGGCATCAGTGCCCGGGCGATCAGGGCACGGCCGCGCTCGCCCTGGGAGAGCGTGGGCCAGCGGGCTTCGCGGCGGCCTGTGAGCCTCAGAGCCCGGATGAGCCGGTCGGCGCGGTGCTCCTGCTGCGGCGTCGGCTTCCAGCGCGGCGGACGCTCGACCGAGTTCGTGAGACCGGTCAGCACGACATCGTGGAGACGTGGCGATGAGCGCAGTGGATGGCGGGGATCGACGTGGCCGACGTACGAGCGCAGCTCCCGCAGATCCACGGTGCCCAGACGTCTGCCGAGCACCTCCACGGTGCCGTGGGTGGGGTGGGTGAGCGCGCCGAGCAGGCGGAGCAGCGTCGTTTTGCCGGCCCCGTTGGCGCCGAGCAGCGCCCAGTGCTCCCCGGCGCGAACGCTCAGCGACACCTCCTGGATGAGGGGGACGCCGTCGCGGACCACGTGGACCCGATGGGCGCGCAGCACCGCCGTCACCGCGCCCCCGCCCGGTTCAGCGCCGACAGCACCGCCTGGACCGACGCCGTGAGGCCGGAGGTGTCCTCGCCGGCGCCCCAGCGGGTGATCCCGTTGACGCGGCACTCGGCGTAGGCGACCGCCTTGCTGTCGGGGCCGGTGGTGGCCGCATGTTCGTGGAAGTCGAGGATGTCGACGGTGAGGCCGACCCCGGCGAGGGCGTCGACGAAGGCGGAGAGCGGGCCGTTGCCCGTGCCCTCGCAGTCGCCGATCCGGTCGCCTGCCTGGAGGGTGCAGACGAAACGGTGGACGCCCGAAGGCTTTCGGTGTGTGGACCAGGTGTGGAGGAGTACCTCGCCTTCGAGGGCCAGGTACGTCGCCCGGAACAGCTCGTACAGCTCCTTCGGTGTCGCCTCCCGCCCGCTGTCGTCCGTCGCCTCCTGGACCACGCGGGAGAAGTCGGGACGCATCCGCTCGGGCAGGTCCAGTCCGTGGTGGGTCTTCAGCAGATACGCCACTCCGCCCTTGCCCGACTGGGAGTTGACGCGGATGACCGCCTCGTACGAACGTCCCACGTCGGCAGGGTCGATGGGCAGGTACGGGACGGACCAGGGGGCCCGGTCCACCGGAACCCCCAACTCCTGTGCCCTGCGGGCATGCTGGGCGAGTCCCTTGCTGATCGCGTCCTGGTGGGTGCCCGAGAATGCCGTGTGGACGAGATCGCCGACGTACGGATGGCGAGGATGCACCGGCAGCCGGTTGCAGTGCTCCACCGTCTCGCGCACCGCGTCGATATCGCTGAAGTCGACCATGGGATCGACCCCTTGGGCGTACAGATTGAGGGCGAGGGTCACCAGGTCGACGTTGCCCGTCCGCTCTCCGTTGCCGAACAGGCAGCCCTCCACGCGCTGTGCCCCCGCCAGCACGGCGAGTTCGGCGCACGCCACCCCTGTGCCGCGGTCGTTGTGCGGATGGACGGACAGGATCACCGCGTCGCGCCGTGCCAGGTTCCGGTGCATGTACTCGATTTGATCGGCATAGACATTGGGCGTCGCGATCTCCACCGTCGCCGGGAGGTTGTGCGTGACCGGCCGGTCGGGGCAGGCGTCCCACAACTCGGTGAGGCCGTCGCAGAGTTCGAGGACGAAGTCCGGCTCGGTGAGGTTGAAGGTCTCGGGTGCGAACTGGAATCGGATGTACGAGGAGGGCATCGCGTCCGCCCGCCGGGCCATGTGCGCGGCCGCGTCCCGGACCGTCTCCCACAGCTCCGCCCGGCCCCGCCCGAGCACCACCTCCCGCCACACCGGCGAGGTCGGGATGTACAGATGGACGACCGCGCGCGGCAGCCCCTCGATCGCGTCGAAGGTGCGGTCGATCAGGTCCCGCCGGGCGGGCGTGAAGACGACCGGGGTGACGTCGTCCGGCACTGCGTCACCCGCCGCGAGATGGCGTACGAAGTCGAAGTCCGTCCGGCTCGCGGAGGGATAGCCGACCTCGATCTCCTTGAAGCCCACCCGGGTCAGCAGGTCGAAGAAGCGGCGTTTGCGGCCGGTGTCCATCGGTTCGGCGAGCGCCTGATTGCCGTCCCGCAGATCGACGGGCACCCAGAGGGGGGCTCGTTCGAAGCGGGCGGAGGGCCAACTCCGGTCGTCGGCAGGGACGTTCACGCGATCCTGAAAGGGACGGTAGCGGTGGTACGGCATGGGTCCCGGGCGCTGCGGATTCCAGCGGGGAGTGTCATACGGCGTGATGGTCATGGTCTCGCTCTCGGCCAGGCGGGAGACCGGCAGCACGGCGACCCGCGGCGGGGTGCCGGTCGCGTCAGGCCCCGCCGCGGCAGCCGAGAAGAAGGAGACCGCGAAGCGTCATACCGGTACGCTAACCACTGCTCAGGTCCTCAGACAAGTGAAATCGCCCTACTCCTCAGACAAGTTGGTGAACGATTGCCTCCGCTCAGCCCTGTCCGCCCCAGCCCCCTGGTCGAGCAGGCCACCGATCGGCTGCGCGCGCGGATCGCCGACGGCAGTTGGCCCGTGGGCGCGAAGCTGCCCGGTGAGACCACGCTCGCCACCGAACTCGGCGTGGGCCGCTCCACCGTCCGTGAGGCGCTGCGCGCGCTCGCCGGGGCAGGGCTCGTGCGGCCCCGGCAGGGTGCGGGCGTCTTCGTCATCGCCACCGAACCTGTCGAGGACTGGCCCACCCGGCTGCGCCGCGCCGCCGTGACCGACGTGTACGAGGTGCGGATTCTGGTGGAGGTGCAGGCGGCCCGCCTCGCCGCCGCACGGCGCACACCCGAGGACGTGACCCTTCTCCGTACGGCTCTCGAAGGCCGCCGCGCCGCCTCCGCAGCCGATGACGCGGCCTTCGTCGACGCCGACATCGCACTGCACGCGGCTGTGGTCGCCGCCGCGCACAACCCCGTACTCACCGATCTCTTCGGGGAGTTCGCGCCCGCGCTGCGCGAGGGCCTGATCGAGCTGCTGGACCTGGTGGGGATGCGGGAGCATGAGCCCAACACGGGCGACGACGGGCACGCGGCGCTGGTGCGGGCCGTATCGGACGGCGACGCGGAGGCCGCCGGGGCGGTGCTCCAGAGGGAGTTGGAGGAGACGCTCGCCCTGTTGCGGCGGTACTAGGACGCCTGTTTCCGGTACTGCCCCGGCGCCACCCCGTACTCCTGCTTGAACGCCTTGGCGAAGGCGAACTCCGAGGTGTAGCCGGCGCGCCTGGCGATCAGGCGGAGGGGGACGGAGTCCCCGCGCAGGAGCCGGCCCGCGGTGACCATGCGCCACCAGGTCAGATACGTCAGTGGGGGCTCGCCCACCAGCGTGGCGAAACGGCGGGCGAAGGCCGCGCGGGAGAGGCCGCCGTGGACGCCGAGCTCCTCGACCGTCCACGGGTGCGCCGGATCGTTGTGGATGGCGCGCAGCGCGGCCCCGACGGCCGGGTCGGCGAGCGCCGCGGCCCAGCCCGTCGGGTGCCCAGAGCCATGGCGCTCGGTCTGCCACCAGGCGCGCAGGATGTAGAGCAGCAGGGTGTCGAGCAGAGACGTGACGATCGTGTCCGAGCCGGGCTGCCGCTCCTCCAGCTCCATGCCGAGCAGTTCGACCGCCGCCCGCAGCGAGCGGTGGGCGCCGATCCGCGAGGGCAGGTGCACGACCTCCGGCAGCTCCGAGAGCAGCGGGTGGGCGCGGCCCCGGTCCAGGTGGTACGCGCCGCACAGCATCACCGTGACCGGGCCCGAGTCCCGTACCGGAGGCGGCAGTTCGGACCACGAACCGTCCGGCAGCTGTCGTATCTCCTCCAGGGGTACGTCGAGACCGCTGGCCAGCGCGTATCCGCGGCCCCGGGACAGGAACGCCACATCACCGGGCCCCAGCGTCACCGGCTCGCCCTCCGCCGGGATCAGCAACGCCGAACCCTGCAACACCACATGAAACCCCGTGCTGTCCGAGTCCGGGAAGCTCATGCCCCAAGGCGCGTACTTGTCATGGCGCTTGGAGTGCGGCAGCCCGGTGCGCATCGCCGCGATGGCGTCGCTGAGTACGTCCATGCCCGTACGGTAGCCGCCGCTCGCCGCCGCGAGACGTACGGACAGGAAATCGAGATCGGCAGACATGGATCGTCTCGCACGACCCTCGTAGCGTCGACGGCATGTCAACCACCGCACGTACAGTGCTCTTTCATGAACTCGGCGGCCCCGACGTCCTGACGGTCGAGGAGGTCGAACTGCCCGCGCCAGGACCGGGCGAGGTGCTCGTCAAGGTCGCGGCGCTGGCGCTCAACCGCGCCGAGGCGCTCTTCCGCGCGGGCGCCTACTTCTACCAGCCGACGCTGCCGGGCTCCCGCAACGGCTACGAGGCGGCGGGCGAGGTCGAGGCGGTCGGCGCGGGCGTGACGGACTTCGCGCCGGGCGACCCCGTGATGTCGGCGGCCAACTTCAAGCTCAGCGAGCACGGCGTGTACGGCGACCGGATCCTGCTGCCCGAGAGCGCCCTCGTTCCGCGGCCCGCCGGGGTCGACGCGGTCACCGCGGCCGCCGTCTGGCTCACCTACACGACGGCGTACGGCGCCCTGATCGTGACCGCGGGCATGGCTTCCGGGGACCAGGTGCTCATCACCGGGGCGTCCAGCGGTGTCGGTACCGCCGCGATCCAGGTCGCCCGCCGCAGCGGCGCCGTCCCGATCGTCACCACCCGCAGCGATGCCAAGCGGCAGCAGCTGCTCGACCTGGGGGCGGAGCATGTCATCGTCAGTGAGCACGAGGACGTGATCAAGGAGACCAGGCGGCTGACCGGCGGGCAGGGCGCCGACATCGTCTTCGACGCGATCGGCGGCCCCGGCTTCCGCGCCCTGGGCGAGGCCACCGTCCCGAACGGAACCCTGGTCAGCTACGGCTGGCTGGACCCGCGCCCGATCGAACTGCCGATGAACTGGCCCCTCACCGTCCACGGCTACAGCAACTTCGAGGTCACCGGGCCCGTGGACGCCCGTCGCCGCGCCGCGCACTATGTCAACGCGGGCCTCGCCGACGGCACCCTGCGCCCCGTCGTCGCCGAGGTCTTCGACGGCCTCGACCGCATCGGGGACGCCCACCGCCTGATGGAGTCCAACACGCACACCGGCAAGATCGTGGTGAAGCCCTGAGGCCTTGAGGCCCGTCACGGCGGTCACCCGATTGCCGTACGCCTCGGAATAGTGAGCGCGGGCCCGGGGTTGGTGATCCCCATCAGGAGCATCAACCCTGGAAAGGCCTGTCCATCATGAAGATCGGCATCATCGGCGCGGGCAACATCGGCGGCAACCTCACCCGGCGGCTCACCGCCCTCGGGCACGACGTCTCCGTCGCCAACTCCCGCGGTCCCCACACGCTCACCGCGCTCGCCGAGGAGACCGGGGCGACAGCCGTCAAGGTCGAGGACGCGGCGCGCGGCGCCGAGGTCGTGGTCGTCACGATCCCCCTGAAGGCGGTCCCGGACCTGCCGGACGGGTTCCTGGACGGAGCCGCCGAGGGCGTCGCCGTCATCGACACCGGCAACTACTACCCCCAGCAGCGCGACGGCAGGATCGCCGGGATCGAGGACGAGGGCGTCACCGAGAGCCGCTGGACGGCCCAGCAGATCGGTCACACGGTCATCAAGGCCTTCAACGGCACGTACGCCCAGGACATCCTGGACCGCCACCGTCCGGCCGGTGCCCCCGACCGCATGGCCCTCCCGGTCGCCGGGGACGACGAGGCCGCCAAGCGCGTCGTCCGCGCCCTCATCGACGACCTCGGCTTCGACACCGTCGACGCCGGCGGCCTCGACGACTCCTGGCGCCAGCAGCCCGACAGCCCGGTGTACGGCCTCCAGGAAGGCCTCGACGCGGTGACGAAGGCCCTGGCCGAGGCCTCCCCGGAGCGCCCGGCGGGCTTCCGCGGCTGAGGTTCTAGACGATCTCCAGGGGCCGGTGCGGCTCGGCGGGCAACTCGACCTTGACCGAGTCGCCGGGTCGCACCAGCCCGCCTTCGCGCACGACACTCATGACCCCGGACTTGTAGACGACGCCGCTCTCGCCCCTTCCCACCACCTGCTTGAGCAGCCCCTTCTGGAAGTTGTCGATCTGCGCGCACGGATTCCGCAACCCGGTGACCTCGACGACGGCCTGGTCCCCGATGTGCAGCAGCGCCCCTACCGGCAGCCCCAGCAGATCGACCCCACGGGTGGTGACGTTCTCCCCGAGCTCCCCGGGAGCGACGGCGAACCCGGCCTCCCGGAGCTCGTCGAAGAGTTCCCCATGTATGAGATGCACCTGCCGCAGATTCACCTGCGACGGATCCTTCTCCATCCGGAACCGGTGCTTGACCGTCGTCCCGGCGTGCACATCCCCCTCCACCCCGAGCCCGGCGAGCAGCGTGATGCTCTCCCGGTTCGGCTTGGTGAACGAGTACGTCCCGTTGCTGCTGACCGCTGTGACTGTCCCACCCATGTGCTGCTCCCCGCTCCGCCGATGGCGTCATCGCGCCAGTGACCAGCGAAATCGTAAGGCCCGCCCCGGAAAAGTCCCAGGGATGCCGGCCTTCGCGACCGGGGAGCGGTCAGCCGTTGTCGGCCCACTCGACCAGCTTCGCCTTGCTCGCGAAGTCGGCGACGTCCTTGTCCAGCGGGTCGTCGGTGTACTGGTGGAAGCGCCACTTGGCCTTGATGCGCGGCTTGCCCGCCGTGACGTAGTCGGCGATCCACAGGCCGTCCCCGGCATACGAGGTGGTGTCGACGTTCAGCCAGTAGTTCCGGTTCGTGTAGAGAACGACCCGGTGGTCCGGCCGGAGTTCCTTCACCGTCCGGATGAAGCGGTCCTTCTCCGCGTTGCTCGCGTGGGTGCCGTCGCCGGTCGTCTCCCAGTCGACGGCGAGCAGGTCGCCCGCCTGCTCCGGGGTCTTGCCGAGGAAGTACTCGGCCTGCGCGGTGATGTTGCCGGGCCAGAGGAAGTGGTAGAAGCCGACGACGCATTCGGCGTCGCGGGCGGTCTTCACCTGGGCCGTGAGCTTGGGGTTCACATACGAACGCCCCTCCGTCGCCTTGATGAAGACGAAGGAGAGGCCGTCCGTGTCGTACGCCGACGACTGGTACGCGCTGACGTCGATGCCTCGCAGCATGGGGGGCTCCCTGGTGTCGTGGGGGGGCAGGGGACACGCGGAGGTGCGTTAGCTTCCGCTTTCCCTCGGCCGGACCGTCCCACCCTCGGGCGGGCGTTCGACACCGGACGCGCCCGCGACGTCAGCCCCGGTCGGCGACCGACCCCAGTACCGTGGCCGACTTCGCCGACCAGTCCGAGGTGATCACGCTCGCGTGGTCCGCGGCGAGGAGCGACAGCCGGGCCGCGACCTCCGCGTCCGTCGGGCTGGTCGAGGAGATGGCGGGGGAGATGCCCGCCGCGTCCGTCATGATCAGAAGGTAGTGACGGGTGTCGTACCAGGCCGTGTCGTAGCCGTTGTTGACGTACGTCGCCGCGTCGCCGTCGAAGACCACGAACCAGGGGCGGATGGAGCTGTCGTAGCGGCTGGTGCGCGGGTCGCCGGACGCGGCGCCCAGCACCGCCGGGAAGGCCTGCGCGGCGGAGATGTTCCCGGCCGCGTACAGGTCCCGCAGATGATCCCCGTACTCCTCGTCCGTCCAGTACGTGTCGAGCGGGTTGGACTGCTCGACCGTGCCCGGTATCAGCTCGAACATGACCTTGCCGGTCAGATCGTCGCGCGAGGGCCAGGCATTGGCCTGCGCGGCCGCGTCCAGCGTCGAGTACGAGGAGCCGAGCAGGTCGGACGGCTTGTAGACGATGTTCCCGAGCTTGGCCGCGACCAGTGCGTCGAACTCGTCCGGGCCGAGCGAACGGTCGTTGTTGAAGCCGTTCTTCATCTCCACCTTGAAGATGATCGGCCGGTGTGCCGGGTGTGCCTGGTGCCAGGCCGCGATGTTGTCCAGGCAGCTGCCGAGGTCCTGGTTGCGGTCCTTGCTGTACAGCTCGTCCGGGCTGTCGGCGTACTCGCAGTTGTTGTCGTTCCCGACCGGGTTGCTGTGACTCACCCGCCACCGCTTGCTCACGCCGTCGGTGTAGACGTCGAGTTCGAGCAGCGAGGCCCCCGAGTCCAACGCGTTCGCGAAGTACGTGTACTTGTCCTTCTCGTACGCGTTGTGCGTCCCGATCACCGTCGCGTCGGACACCTTCACCGCCGCCGCCTCGGCACTGCCCGGCATGCCCAGCAGCATCGCCGCCGCCCCGCACAACGCCGCCAGCCGTCTCACCGTACGCACGTGTCAACTCCCCTTCGCCGCCGCCCATTCGGCGGCAGCCTAGGGTGGGTGGATTACCGTGCGGTAGCCCTAAGAGGAACATCAACCTCCGCTGCGCGCACCGGAGTTCGCGGGGCTAGTGCCCACGCCTCCAGAGGTTTGCCGCTCCTTCGGGCCCGGCCATCGCCAGGAGACCGCCGTGGGAACTGAACGCGAGAGTGGTGACCGCCTCGTCGGATTCCGTGATGGGGTGCCCGACATACCCCGGCTTCGAGGGGTCCGTCACGTCCCACAGGCGCACCCGGCGGTCCCGCCCCACCGCCGCGAGCAGCGTGCCGTCCGGGGTGAACGCGAGCGCCGTTGCCCCCTCGGTGCCCACCGTGAACGACCGGCCTCTGTTCTTCGGGTGCGTGGGATCCGTGACATCCCACAGGCGTACGGTCCAGTCGGCGTCGGCGACGGCGAGCGTGTCGCCGTCGGGGGTGAACTGCGCCGCCCGCGGGGCGTGGGGGAGCCGGATCGTCCCGCCGCTCGCCGTTTCGCCCACCGGTGGAAGCGGACCCTCCTGCACCTGGACGGTGTCACCCGACCCGAAGGCGGCCCATCTCACGCTGCTCCTGCCGCCGCTCACGGCCTCGACGCTTTGACCGAGGGACACGCTCCAGAGGCGCTTCCCTGCCTCGACGTCCCACGCTGTCAGCCCGCTCGCCTGCGCGGCCACGAACGTATGACCGTCCGCGGTGAAGTCCAGCGCCGAGACGGGGCCGGTCCCGATCATGCTCTGTGCCAACAGCTGCCCGGAAGGGCTCAGCCTCCACGCGTCGAGCGCGACGTCGCTCCCGGCCACCAGAGTGAGGCCGTCGGGCGAGAAGGCCAGCGCACTTGCGGGGCCCGAGAACGGGAAGACGCGGGTGCCGACGGGCTGCCAGGTTTCCGTCCGCGGCGTCGCCGCTCCCCCCGGACCGATCTCCCTCCACGGCGACGGCAGTACGCCTGCGCCCTGGACCAGGCCGACCGTCAGGCCCATCACCCCGAGGATGCAGGCCGCGGCGAACCCGGGAGTCCAGCCCGTCCACCCCGGTGCGGGGCGACGACGCTCGCTGCCCCGCATCCGTACCCGTACCCGCACCGGCAGCGGCCGGGTGCCCAGCGCCGCCATGAGCCGGGCACCGCGTCGCCCTGGTCGCGCTGTGCCCACGTCCGGCGGCGCCGTGCCCGCGTCGGGCGGCAGCGCGGCGAGAGCCAGCACCAGGCGACCGAGCCGGCTGTCAGCGCGCACCATCGGAGCCCCCGCTCTCCGGCGCCGGCAGGCCGAGCCGGTCGGACGGTTCCCGCGTGGTGGGCAGCGCCGTGTCGGGGCGCTGCTGGGCCCCGGGTTCGGCGAGGGGGATCGACTGGAAGAACCTGGCCACGATGAGCGGCGCGGCCAGTCCCGCCGCCAGCGCCGCGGTCGCGTTGGGCAGTTGGTCCGAGGTACCCAGGGCCGCGGTCAGACCGAAGCCCGCGAAGAGTCTCAGCGCGATGGCGACCAGCACCACGGGACGGTCGGCGGGACTGCTCCACGGCCACCGCCACCGACGGCGCGGACCGGTGGGCCGCATCGATGCGGAGAGGTTCAGCGCTTCGGCGACGCCGCTCCCCAGCAGTCCCCACAGCGCGGCTTCCAGGCCTGTCACTGCACAGAGGGTAGCGGAGGGCGACCGGGCCGTGTCACCAAGTGACCAAAGTGCTGTGGTCGGCCGCGCCTACGCCGTCAGCACTCGATGATGTTGACCGCGAGCCCGCCGCGAGCCGTCTCCTTGTACTTGACGCTCATGTCGGCGCCCGTCTCCTTCATGGTCTTGATGACCTTGTCGAGGGAGACCTTGTGGGAGCCGTCGCCGCGCATCGCCATCTTGGCCGCCGTGACGGCCTTGACCGCGGCCATGCCGTTGCGTTCGATGCAGGGGATCTGGACGAGGCCGCCGACCGGGTCGCAGGTCAGGCCGAGGTTGTGTTCCATGCCGATCTCGGCGGCGTTCTCGACCTGTTCGGGGCTGCCGCCGAGGACCTCGGCGAGGGCGCCGGCGGCCATCGAGCAGGCGGAGCCGACCTCGCCCTGGCAGCCGACCTCGGCGCCGGAGATGGAGGCGTTCTCCTTGAAGAGCATGCCGATCGCGCCCGCGGCGAGCAGGAAGCGGACCACGCCGTCCTCGTCGGCGCCCGGCACGAAGTTGATGTAGTAGTGCAGGACCGCCGGGATGATTCCGGCCGCGCCGTTCGTGGGGGCCGTCACCACACGGCCGCCCGCCGCGTTCTCCTCGTTCACCGCCATCGCGTAGAGCGTGATCCACTCCATCGCGTGGGCCAGCGGGTCGCCCTCGGCGCGCAGCTGGCGGGCGGAGACCGCGGCGCGGCGGCGGACCTTGAGGCCGCCGGGCAGGATGCCCTCGCGGGACATGCCGCGCGAGACGCACGCCTGCATCACGTGCCAGATCGCGAGGAGGCCCTCGCGGATCTCCTCCTCGGTGCGCCAGGCCCGCTCGTTCTCCAGCATCAGGGCGGAGATCGAGAGACCGGTCTCCTTCGTCAGCCGCAGCAGCTCGTCGCCCGAGCGGAAGGGGTACTTCAGGATCGTGTCGTCCAGCTTGATGCGGTCCTCGCCGACCGCGTCCTCGTCGACGACGAAGCCGCCGCCGACCGAGTAGTAGGTCTTCTCCAGGAGCAGGGCGCCCTCGGCGTCGTACGCGAAGATCGTCATGCCGTTCGCGTGGTACGGGAGCGCCTTGCGGCGGTGCAGGATCAGGTCGTCGTCGAAGGAGAAGTCGATCTCGTGCTCGCCGAGCACCCTCAGACGTCCTGAGGACTTGATCTCCTCGACCCGGCCGTCGGCCCCCTCCACGTCCACCGTCCGCGGCGAGGCGCCCTCCAGGCCGAGCAGCACCGCCTTCGGGGTGCCGTGGCCGTGGCCGGTCGCGCCCAGGGAGCCGTACAGCTCGGCGCGTACCGAGGCCACCGGGGCCAGCAGCTCCTCGTTGCGCAGCCGCCGGGCGAACATACGTGCCGCACGCATCGGGCCCACCGTGTGGGAGCTGGACGGGCCTATACCGATCGAGAACAGGTCGAAGACCGAGATGGCCACGGGGACTCCTAAGGGTTTCGGCGGACGCCGTTGTCTGCCGGGTCGTGCGGAGGGCGGTACATGTACATGCGGCGGGGCACCGCGCTCACCCACCAGTGTGCGCGGTGCCCCGGACGTTCGTGCGAAGTAATGATGCTCGCACGAAACGGTCGTACCTCAAAAAGCGTACGGAACTACTTCAGGCCGGGGTACAGCGGGTGCTTGTCGGCCAGAGCGGACACCCGGGCCTTGAGGGACTCCGCGTCGTAGGACGGCTTCAGCGTCTCGGCGATGACGTCCGCGACCTCGGTGAAGTCCTCGGCCGTGAAGCCGCGGGTGGCGAGGGCGGGCGTGCCGATGCGCAGGCCGGAGGTGACCATCGGCGGGCGCGGGTCGTTCGGGACGGCGTTGCGGTTGACCGTGATGCCGACCTCGTGGAGGCGGTCCTCGGCCTGCTGCCCGTCCAGCTCGGAGTTGCGCAGGTCGACCAGGACCAGGTGCACGTCGGTGCCACCGGACAGGACGTCCACGCCCACGGTCTTCACGTCGTCCTGGACCAGGCGCTCGGCCAGGATCCGCGCGCCGTCCAGCGTGCGCTGCTGGCGCTCCTTGAACTCGTCCGAGGCGGCGACCTTGAAGGAGACGGCCTTGGCGGCGATCACGTGCTCCAGCGGACCGCCCTGGAAGCCGGGGAAGACCGAGGAGTTCAGCTTCTTGGCGAACTCCTTCTTCGCCAGGATGATGCCGCCGCGCGGGCCGCCCAGCGTCTTGTGGGTGGTGGAGGTGACCACGTCCGCGTACTCCACCGGGTTCGGGTGGAGACCGGCCGCGACCAGGCCCGCGAAGTGCGCCATGTCGACCCACAGCAACGCGCCGACCTCGTCCGCGATCCTGCGGAACTCCGCGAAGTCGAGCTGCCGCGGGTACGCCGACCAGCCGGCGATGATCACCTTGGGCCGGTGCTCCTTGGCGAGCCGCTCGACCTCGGCCATGTCGACCAGGCCGGCCCCGTCCACGTGGTACGCGACCACGTTGAACTGCTTGCCGGAGAAGTTCAGCCGCATCCCGTGGGTCAGGTGGCCGCCGTGGGCCAGGTCCAGACCGAGGATGGTGTCGCCGGGCTGCGCCATCGCGAAGAGCGCGGCCTGGTTGGCGGAGGCGCCCGAGTGCGGCTGCACGTTGGCGTACTCGGCGCCGAACAGGTCCTTGACCCGGTCGATCGCGATCTGCTCGGCGACGTCGACGTGCTCGCAGCCGCCGTAGTAGCGGCGGCCGGGGTAGCCCTCGGCGTACTTGTTGGTGAGGACCGAGCCCTGGGCCTCCATGACCGCGACCGGAGCGAAGTTCTCCGAGGCGATCATCTCCAGGGTGGACTGCTGGCGGTGCAGTTCGGCGTCGACGGCGGCGGCGACGTCCGGGTCCAGTTCGTGAAGGGGCGTGTTCAGAA
The DNA here is from genome assembly GCF_036347135.1 of Streptomyces sp. NBC_00775. Taxonomy (NCBI): domain Bacteria; kingdom Bacillati; phylum Actinomycetota; class Actinomycetes; order Kitasatosporales; family Streptomycetaceae; genus Streptomyces; species Streptomyces sp. NBC_00775. The sequence goes on along the minus strand of NZ_CP108938.1, from coordinate 3,264,951 downwards.
GCGACATGCGGTGACTCCTCAGCCGGCGGTGAAGGCGGTGTACTCGTCGGCGGACATCAGGTCTTCCGGCTCGTCCGCGATGCGTACCTTGAACAGCCAGCCGCCCTCGAAGGGCGCGGAGTTCACCAGCGACGGGTCGTCGACCACGTCCTGGTTGGCCTCGACCACCTCGCCGTTGACCGGGGAGTACAGGTCGCTGACCGACTTGGTCGACTCCAGCTCACCGCAGGACTCGCCCGCGGTCACCGTGTCACCGACCTCCGGAAGCTGGGCGTAGACGACATCGCCGAGCGCGTTGGCCGCGAACTCGGTGATGCCGACCGTCGAGACGCCGTCCTCGGCGACCGACAGCCACTCGTGCTCCTTGCTGTAGCGCAGCTGCTGGGGGTTGCTCATGGCCTGAATTCTCCTGTACGCGGGGGAGTGCTGATGAAGGGGGGAGGGTTGGTGAGCTGGGCGGACGCGCCCAGTGTCACTTCTGACGCTTGTAGAACGGCAGAGCCACGACCTCGTACGGCTCGTGGCTGCCTCGGATGTCCACACCGACGCCGGCCGTGCCGGGCGCGCAGTGCGCGGCGTCGACGTACGCCATCGCGATCGGCTTGCCCAGCGTCGGGGAGGGCGCGCCGGAGGTGACCTCGCCGATCACCGTGCCGCCGGCGACGACCTGGTACCCGGCGCGCGGGACGCGGCGGCCCTCGGCGATCAGGCCGACGAGCACCCGGGGAGGGTTCTCGGCAGCGCGCTCGGAGGCGGCCTCCAGGGCCGTACGCCCCACGAAGTCGCCCTCCTTCTCGAACTTCACGACCCGCCCGAGCCCCGCGTCGAAGGGGGTGAGCGAGGTGCTCAGCTCGTGCCCGTACAGCGGCATGCCCGCCTCCAGGCGCAGCGTGTCACGGCAGGACAGACCGCAGGGGATGAGCCCGACGGGGGCGCCCGCGTCGGTCAGCGCCTGCCACAGCTTCTCGGCGTCGGCGGGCGCGACGAACAGCTCGAAGCCGTCCTCGCCCGTGTAGCCGGTGCGCGCGATGAGGGCCGGGACGCCCGCGACGGTGCCGGGCAGGCCCGCGTAGTACTTCAGGCCATCGAGGTCGGCGTCGGTGAGCGACTTCAGGATGCCGGGGGACTCCGGGCCCTGCACGGCGATCAACGCGTACGCGTCACGGTCGTCGCGCACGAGGGCGTCGAAGCCCTCGGCTCGCTCGGTCAGCGCGTCCAGCACCACCTGGGCGTTGGAGGCGTTGGCGACGACCATGTACTCGTGCTCCTGGAGCCGATACACGATCAGGTCGTCGAGGATGCCGCCGTCCGCCCGGCAGATCATGGTGTAGCGGGCGCGGCCCACCCCCACGGAGGCGATGTTGCCGACCAGCGCGTAGTTCAGGAGCGCGGCCGCCTGCGGGCCGGTGACCGTGATCTCGCCCATGTGCGAGAGGTCGAAGAGACCGGCCTTCGTACGGACGGCGAGGTGCTCGTCGCGCTCGGAGCCGTAGCGCAGGGGCATGTCCCAGCCTGCGAAGTCGGTCATCGTCGCGCCGAGCGAACGATGCAGGGCATCGAGCGCGGTATGACGGGGTGCGTTGCTGCTCATCGGTGGGGCTCCCAAGGCATGACGGCGAGGTCGTTCCTCCCCATCTGTCATCGGAACCTGAGAGGTTCATCACGACCCCGCGAAACGGTGGTCCTGACTTGCACCTTGGGTGGAGCCACTGGTCAGCGGCCCGCTTTTCAGATGTGCCTCGCCCGCGCGGTAACGGTGCCTGAGAGATTCAAGGGAGGGACTTGCTCCTTCGGCGTCCCAGCAGGACGTACGCAGTACGTCACTGGGAACTCTCCCGCGCGGATTCAAGCGGCCGGTATGCAGTTGGCGGGCACATCATTGCACGCGCCGTCCGATGACGGCAGTCCGCATCTGTAACCGGCCTGTGGCAGTCCGATCACCGAAACAAGAAGCGCCGCGCATTACCTTCTCTTTACACTCGACGGGGATGGGACTCCACACCCAAGGGGAGGACGATCACGGTGAACAGGACCACGGCGTACGCGACGACCTCGGGCTTGGCGCTGCCCAAGCAGCCCGGCGCCCCGGCCCAGGAGGCCTGCGGGCCGCTTCCGACGGCCGTCGTCCGCGACCTCAGGGACCGCGCGGGACACAGCCCGCACGGACTGCGCTTCGGGGCCTTCGACCTCGTCGTGATCACCGGGCTGCCCGGCAGCGGCAAGTCGACCCTGATGCGCCGGGCCGTCACGGGCGCACGGATCGACTCCCAGGACACGCGCGACCGCTGGGACGGCCGGATGGCGGCCTGGCTGCCGTACGCGGTCTACCGCCCCCTGGTCCGCCTCGCGCACTACGCGGGACTGCGCCGCGCCCTGCGCTCCGGCACCGGAGTCGTCGTGCACGACTGCGGTACGCAGGCCTGGGTGCGCCGCTGGCTCGCCCGCGAGGCCCGGCGCCGGGGCGGCGCGCTGCATCTGCTGCTGCTCGACGTCACCCCGGGCGCGGCGCTGGACGGTCAGCGCGAGCGCGGCCGCGGCGTCTCGCGGTACGCGTTCGCACGCCACCGCGGCGCGGCCACCCGGCTGCTGCGCTCCGTGGAGAAGGGCGACCTGCCCGACGGCTGCGGCTCGGCGGTCCTCATCGACCGGGAGGCGGCGGACGTGCTGCGCCGGATCGACTTCGGCGACTGAACGGGAGTACGACGCAGGGAGGTCGCACGAAAGGACGTACGGGACGGCGGCGCGAGCCCACTAACCTTGCCAGCCGGAGCACAGGTTCACAGGTTCACAGCAGGCGGTAGACAGATGGACTTCCCCGAATTCCCCGACTTCCCGGCGCCGGAGCACCCGCAGCCCCATCCGCACGGCGGATGGCCCGGCAACGAACTGGAGGAGGTGCTGTCGGCCTCCCTCGGCGTGCCCTCGGCAGGGGCCCGCATCGTCGAGGTCCTCGGCCGCAGCTTCGTCTGGGTGCCCCTGCCCAACGGCGGCGGGCCCCAGAGCGGCCCGCTCGACCTGCCCACGCTGGAGATCGAGGGCCAGGCATTCGTCCCTGTCTTCAGCTCCGAGGAGCAGTTCCGCCAGGTGACCGGCGGCCACATGTCGTACACGATCGCGCCCGCCGTGGAGTTCGCCCGCGGGCTGCCCCCGCAGGTCGGCATCGCGGTCAATCCGGACGGCGTGGTCGGCGTACCGCTGCCGCCGCTCGCCGTCGCCGAGCTGTGCCGGGCCGGGCGGACCCCGCTGGACGGGCCCGCGAGCGGCGGCCGGGTGCGGCTGTTCGAGCCCGACTGGCAGGAGGACCCGGTGGACTTCCTGTCCGCGGCCTCCGCCGAATTCGCCGAGACCGGCGTCGTCCTGACCGCCCGCCGCTGCCTGGCCGCCATCGAGACCGCCGACCCGGTCATGTTCATCGGCGTCGAGCTGTCCCAGTGGGAGGGCGACCTCAGGACACTCCCCATGGAGGCGCTCGGCCGCGCGCTGGGCCGCGTCGCTGTGAAGTGGCCGGTGAACCTCGTCCTCCTGGACGTGGCCCAGGACCCGGTGGGCGAGTGGCTGAGGACGAACGTACGGCCCTTCTATCAACACGGTCACTGAAGCGCCCCGATAGGGGCGCGGGGAACGGCGCGATCAACCACGACGGACCCGCAGCCGCAAGACTGACAGCGGGCCCCGAGTTCGAAGGCGGCTTTCCCAGCGGAGCGCCCCGGTGCTGTCAGGATCGCCGCATAAGCTGGTTTGATAACTCGGTCAAGGTGTTGTTCGCGAAGGGGCGGTAGAAGGTGAGCGCGTCGGGCACGGCTGCCGCGGGGCAGGTCGAGCACATGCTGCGCCAAGTGACGCCCGGGCGTTACGACGCCTACGAGGCGCTCCTTCGCGCGCTCGCGACCCCGTCGTCCGGCCAGGTCTGGATGCTGCTCTGGCACGGCCAGGCCGGCTCCCCGGACGCGCAGTACGGGAACATGGAGGTGGACGGCTTCGGGTACGCGCCCTGTGTCACCTCCGCCCAGGAGCTCTCGGCCAGCGGCTGGAACCGTTCGTACGAGGTCGTCGACGGCCTCGACGTCGCCCGCACCCTCTACCCCGACCACTTCGGCCTCTGGCTCAACCCGCACGCCCCCGGCGGCGGCGTCGGCATCCCCTGGCTGGATCTGCGCCGCATCGCCACGGGCCTGGAGCGCCAGCCGGCGGGCCCGCTCCGGCTCTCCGAACCCGGTATCGAGATCCCGCAGTTCTACGCGCTGATCACGCAGAACGCGCACCGCACCCCCGCCGTGCGCTCGCTGCGCCGCGCCTGGGTACAGCCCGCGCTCGGGGCGCCGTACCTGGCCATCGGCCTGGACGTGTACGACACTTCGCCGCCCGCCGTCGACTCGGTGCGCGCGATGATGCAGCAGTCCATCGGCGCGGTCCCGGACGGCCTGCCCGTCTCGACCGTCGCGATGTCCGACGAGTACGACCCGGTGGCGATCTGGCTGCGCGCCAACGCCCGGCCGTTCTACGACCGCGAAGCGCACGCGGCCCCGGCGCAGGCACCGATGGCGGGCGGCTACGGTTACCCGCAGCCCCGCTCGTACTGATCCGGCGCGGCCCGGCCGACCGTCTGACCTGCGGGCGAGAAGACGTAAGGGCTTGTTGTCCCGTTTGGGGACGACACGGACGGAAAGGGTGCCTCATGGCCCCTTCCCACCCAACTGCCCCCCGTCCGTCTCGCGTTACCCACTGTTCGGATAACGGAATCCCCCTACAAGCATCACGGTTGCGCATACTTTCTCCATCAGGCCTGGCACGTGATCGTGGCGGCACTGAAGACTCGCCCATCAGACATGGGGTCATCGATCCTGTGAGCGAGTGCAAGTCGAACGATCAAGCCGGGTCACCAGGTCGCACCATCTGCGGCCACCTCCCGGCATGCAAGTGAACCAAGCCGCAGACAGCGGCAGGCGTAGGCCGGTCACCACCGGCGAGAGGGGTCGGGTCACTGTGACCGCACCGATCGAGACCACCGGGGCGGCATCGGAAGCACAGCCAGAGGCCGTGCTTGCCGGAGTCGACAAGGGGCAGATCGAGGGCCGTTCCCTGGGACAGATCGCCTGGACGCGCTTCAAGCGCGACAAGGTGGCGGTCGCCGGCGGTGTCATCGTCGTGCTGCTCATCCTGCTGGCCGTGCTCGCCCGGCCCATCCAGGCGATGTTCGGCCTTGACCCGAACGCGTTCAACCAGGACCTGATCAATGCCAACACCTCGCTGCCCAAGGACGGCTTTGGCGGCATGAGCTGGGACCACCCGCTTGGTGTGGACCCGCAGTTCGGGCGTGACGTCGCCACTCGCATCCTGGAGGGCTCCTGGGTGTCGCTGGTGGTCGCCTTCGGCGCCACGATCCTCTCCAACGTGATCGGCGCGATCCTGGGCGTCGTCGCGGGCTACTACGGCGGCCGGGTCGACTCGATCATCAGCCGGCTGATGGACACCTTCCTCGCCTTCCCCCTCCTGCTCTTCGCGATCGCCATCTCCGCCACCCTGCAGGGCGGCGCGTTCGGCCTCGAAGGGCTCCCGCTCCACCTGAGCGTGCTGATCTTCGTCATCGGCTTCTTCAACTGGCCCTACCTGGGCCGGATCGTCCGAGGCCAGACTCTCGCCCTGCGCGAGCGGGAATTCGTGGACGCCTCCCGGGGCATGGGCGCCAAGGGCCCGTACATCCTGTTCCGGGAGCTGCTGCCCAACCTGGTCGGCCCGATCATCGTCTACTCGACGCTGCTCATCCCGACCAACATCCTCTTCGAGGCGTCCCTCAGCTTCCTCGGGGTCGGTATCCAGCCCCCGCAGGCGTCGTGGGGCGGCATGCTCAGGGACGCGGTCACCTACTACGAGGTCGACCCGCAGTACATGATCGTGCCCGGCCTCGCCATCTTCGTGACCGTGCTGGCGTTCAACTTGCTCGGCGACGGTCTCCGCGACGCTCTCGACCCGCGCAGCCGCTGAGGCCGGCCGCACACCGAGAGCCCATCAAGTTTCCGACAATGGAGGGGAACCCGCCCATCATGCGAAGGTCAGCGCTGGCCGCAGTTGCGGCCATCGGCTCCGCGAGCCTGCTTCTTGCAGGCTGCAGCAAGGCCGATGACAACAAGAACGACAACGACACCACCAAATCAGCTGGGGCCAACGCAGCGACCAAGGATGTCGTCAACGCCTCCACGAAGAAGGGCGGGACGGTCACCTACGAGCTGTCCGACGTCCCGGACTCGTTCGACCCCGGTAACACGTACTACGCGTACATGTACAACCTCAGCCGGCTGTACGCCCGCCCGCTGATGACGTTCCAGCCCGGCGCCGGCGAGAAGGGCAACACCCTTGTCCCGGACCTCGCCGCGAGCAAGGGCGTCCCGAGCGACGGCGGCAAGACCTGGACGTACAAGCTGCGTTCGGGCCTGAAGTACCAGGACGGCTCGGCGATCACGTCGAAGGACGTCAAGTACGCCGTCGAGCGCTCCAACTTCGCGCGTGACGTGCTCTCCCTCGGCCCGAACTACTTCCAGCAGTTCATGGCGGGCGGCGACAAGTACAAGGGCCCCTACAAGGACAAGAGCGCCAAGGGCCTGTCGTCGATCGAGACCCCCGACGACACCACGGTCGTGTTCCACCTGAAGACGGCCTTCCAGGAGTTCGACTACCTGGTCGCGGCGCCGCAGACGGCTCCGGTGCCCCAGGCGAAGGACACGGGCGTCGACTACGTCAAGAACATCGTGTCCTCGGGCTCGTACAAGTTCCAGAGCTACTCCGAGGGCAAGCAGGCCGTCCTCGTGCGCAACGAGAACTGGGACGCCTCGACCGACCCGCTGCGCAAGCAGTACCCGGACAAGATCGTCGTCAACCTGAAGGTCAACCCCGACACCATCGACAAGGACGTCCTTGCCGGTGACGCGATCGACCTCGGCGGTACGGGTGTCCAGGCCGCGACCCAGGCGAAGGTGCTCACCTCCGCCGCGCTGAAGGCCAACACGGACAACACCTACGGTGGCCGTCTCGTCTACATGGCGATCAACACCAAGGTGAAGCCGTTCAACAACGCCGCCTGCCGCAAGGCCGTGCAGTACGCGATCGACAAGGTCTCGGTGCAGACCGCCGAAGGCGGCCCGGTCCGCGGTGACGTCGCCACCACCGTTCTCCCGCCGGACATCCCGGGCTACGAGAAGTCGGACGTCTACGCCTCCACCGGCAACAAGGGCGACGCGGCCAAGGCCAAGGAGCAGCTGAAGGCCTGCGGCAAGTCGTCGATCAGCACGAACATCTCCGCGCGCAGCGACCGCCCGCAGGAGATCGCCGCGGCCACCGCGATCATCAACTCGCTGAAGGCGGCCGGCATCAACGCCAGCCTGAAGCAGTACCCGTCGGGCAAGTACTTCACCGACTACGCGGGTGTCCCGAAGTTCACCGAGAAGAACAACATCGGTCTGATCATGATGCAGTGGGGTGCCGACTGGCCGTCCGGCTACGGCTTCCTGCAGCAGATCCTGAACGGCAGCGCGATCGGCGACTCGGGTAACACCAACCTGTCGCAGTACGACAACAAGGATGTCAACGCCCTCCTGGAGAAGGCGATCGGCACCGAGGACACCACCGCGCGCAACAGCCTGTACACCCAGATCGACAAGCAGACCATGGACGACGCCGTCCTCGTCCCGCTGACCTACTTCAAGGTGCTGCTGGCCCGTCCGACGACCTACACCAACCTGGTGTCGACGGCGGCCTTCAGCGGTCAGTACGACTACCTCAACATCGGCACCACGAAGAAGTAGCAGCCCCGGAAGGCAGGTGAAGGCATTGGTGCCCGCGGGCTTCGCGGCCCGCGGGCACCAGCGCCGATCCCCGTGATCTCGTACATCCTCCGTCGGACGGTCGCCGCAGTGATCCTGCTGCTGGTCGTCTCCGCGGTCACCTTCGCCATCTTCTTCCTGCTGCCCCGCATGGCCGGCCAGACCGCCGACCAGCTGGCGCAGCAGTACATAGGTAAGAGCCCGTCGAAGGCCGACATCCTCGCGGTCAAGCACAACCTCGGTCTGGACCAGCCCCTGTACGTCCAGTACTGGCACTTCATCAAGGGGATCGTTTCCGGCGCCACCTACAACCTGGGCCCGACCACGGTGCACTGTGACGCGCCGTGCTTCGGTTACTCCTTCAAGACCCACGAGGCGGTCTGGCCGCAGCTGACCTCCCGCCTTCCGGTGACGGTCTCGCTGGCCGCGGGTGCCGCCGTGCTGTGGCTGGTCTCCGGTGTGGCGGTCGGTGTGATCTCCGCGCTGAAGCCGCGCTCGTTCTTCGATCGCGCCTTCATGGGCGTCGCGCTCGCCGGTGTCTCGCTGCCCATGTTCTTCACGGGCAACCTGGCGATCCTGCTCTTCACCTACCAGTGGCCGATCTTCGGGCGCACCTACGTTCCGTTCACCGAGAACCCCGCGCAGTGGGCCAACACCCTCTTCCCGGCGTGGTGTTCTCTCGCACTTCTGTACTCCGCCATCTACGCGCGGCTCACCCGCTCGGGCATGCTGGAGACGATGAACGAGGACTTCATCCGCACGGCCCGCGCCAAGGGCCTGCGCGAGCGCAACGTGGTGGTCCGGCACGGACTGCGCGCTGCGCTCACCCCGATCATCACCGTCTTCGGCATGGACCTCGGTCTGCTGCTCGGCGGTGCCCTGATCACCGAGACCGTGTTCTCGCTGCACGGTGTCGGCCAGTACGCGGTGCAGGCCATCGACGACAACGACCTGCCCCCGATCCTCGGCGTGACCCTCCTCGCCGCCTTCTTCGTCGTGATCGCAAATCTCCTGGTGGACCTGCTGTACGCCGCCGCCGACCCGCGGGTGAGGCTCTCGTGACCGAACTGTCCAAGACCGGCGCCGCCGTGGGCGAGCCCGTCAGCGCACCCTCGGACGCGCCGAACGCCTTCCTGGAGGTCCGCGACCTCAAGGTGCACTTCCCGACCGACGACGGCCTGGTCAAGTCCGTCGACGGGCTCAGCTTCTCGCTGGAGAAGGGCAAGACCCTCTCCATCGTGGGCGAGTCGGGCTCCGGCAAGTCCGTCACCTCGCTGGCGATCATGGGCCTGCACCGGCTCGGCGCGCGCGGCAAGAACGTCCAGATGTCCGGCGAGATCTGGCTGGACGGCAAGGAACTGGTGGGCGCCGACCCGGACGAGGTGCGCAGGCTCCGCGGCCGCGAGATGGCGATGATCTTCCAGGACCCGCTCTCGGCGATGCACCCGTACTACACGATCGGCAACCAGATCGTGGAGGCGTACCGCGTCCACCACAAGGTCGACAAGAAGACCGCGCGCAAGCGGGCCATCGAGATGCTCGACCGGGTCGGCATCCCCGAACCGGCCAAGCGCGCCGACAGCTACCCGCACGAGTTCTCCGGCGGTATGCGCCAGCGCGCGATGATCGCCATGGCGCTCGTCAACAACCCCGAGCTGCTCATCGCGGACGAGCCGACGACCGCCCTCGACGTCACCGTCCAGGCGCAGATCCTCGACCTCATCCGGGATCTGCAGAAGGAGTTCGGGTCCGCGGTCGTCCTCATCACCCACGACCTGGGTGTGGTCGCCGAGATCGCCGACGAGGTCCTGGTGATGTACGGCGGGCGGTGCGTGGAGCGCGGCACCGTCGACGCGATCTTCGAGCAGCCGCAGCACCCGTACACCTGGGGTCTGCTCGGTTCGATGCCGCGTATCGACCGGGAGACCTCCGACCGGCTCATCCCGGTCAAGGGCCAGCCGCCGAGCCTCATCAACGTCCCCTCGGGCTGCGCCTTCCACCCGCGCTGCCCGTACGCGGACCTGCCCAAGGGCGATGTCACCCGTACCGTGCGCCCCGAACTGCAGCTGGTCGGCAGCGGGCACTACACCGCCTGCCACCTCTCGCAGGAGGACCGTACGCGGATCTGGACCGAAGAGATTGCGCCGAAGCTGTGAGTGAGACGAAGAAGACGGACTCCGCCGACGCGGTGATCCCGCAGCAGGCAGCGGCACCCGAGGACCGCGCGGACTCCGCGAAGGGCTCGGACGAGCGCGAGGTCCTGCTCAGGGTCCAGGGGCTGAAGAAGCACTTCCCCATCCGGAAGGGCATCCTCCAGCGCCAGGTCGCCGCCGTGAAGGCGGTCGACGGCATCGACTTCGAGGTCCGCAAGGGCGAGACGCTCGGCGTCGTCGGCGAGTCCGGCTGCGGCAAGTCGACCATGGGCCGGGTCATCACCCGGCTCCAGGACCCGACTGGCGGCACCATCGAGTTCGAGGGCAAGGACATCACCTCGCTGAGCGCGGGAGGGATGCGCCCGCTGCGCCGGGACATCCAGATGATCTTCCAGGACCCGTACGGTTCGCTGAACCCGCGGCACACCATCGGCTCGATCGTCTCGGCGCCGTTCCGGCTCCAGGGCGTGGAGCCCGAGGGCGGCGTGAAGAAGGAGGTCCAGCGGCTCCTGGAGCTGGTGGGCCTGAGCCCCGAGCACTACAACCGCTACCCGCACGAGTTCTCCGGCGGCCAGCGCCAGCGCATCGGCATCGCCCGCGCGCTCGCCCTGAAGCCGAAGCTGGTCGTGGCGGACGAGCCGGTCTCGGCCCTCGACGTGTCGATCCAGGCGCAGGTCGTGAACCTGATGGACGACCTCCAGTCCGAGCTGGGCCTGACGTACGTGATCATCGCGCACGACCTCTCCGTCGTACGCCATGTCTCGGACCGCATCGCGGTGATGTACCTCGGCAAGATCGTCGAACTCGCCGACCGCAACTCGCTGTACGAAGCGCCGATGCACCCGTACACCAAGGCCCTGATGTCGGCCGTGCCGGTGCCGGACCCCAAGCGCCGGGGCGCCAAGAGCGAGCGCATCCTGCTCCGCGGCGACGTGCCCTCGCCGATCTCTCCGCCGAGCGGCTGCCGCTTCCACACGCGCTGCTGGAAGGCCACGGAGATCTGCAAGACCACCGAGCCCCCGCTCATCGAGCTGAAGCCCGGTCAGCAGGTCGCCTGCCACCACCCGGAGAACTTCGAGGACCAGGCTCCGCAGGACACCGTGCTGCTGTCGGCGGCGAAGGAGGCGGTGGAGCTGGTGACCGCCGTGGACGCCACCGAGGTGTCGGGGGAGGCTCCGGCCGAGGTCTCGCAGACGCCCGCCGAAGAGGAAGCCTCCACCGAGCCGGAAGCCGAGACGGAGGCCGAAGCAGAGGCGGAAGCCGAAGCAGAGCCGGAAGCCGAGCCCGAGACGGCGGCGGACGCCGAAGCCGAGCCCGAGGCGGAAGCCGATCGTCAGGAGTCAACCGGCAAGTAGGCCATGACGACTTGGCAAAGTCATGAACATGCCTGAACGGGAGAGTGCAGAGTCCTGCGTGTCCGTCTGATCGAAATTGATCGGTACACGTACGAAAGGGACGCTCATGGCACTCTCCCGTTCGGCACGTTTAGGGGCCCTCGCTACCGCGGCGGCCTCCTTCCTAGTCATCGCAGCCTCCTCCGCCCCCACCCCGGGCGCCGACGGCGTCGGAGACCCGTACTTCCCGCAGCTCGGCAACGGCGGCTTCGACGCCCGCCACTACGACCTCGACGTGACGTACAACCCGGACACCGACCGCCTCGACGGCCGTACGACGATCACGGCCCGCGCCACCCAGAACCTCTCCGCCTTCGACCTGGACCTCCAGAAGCTGGACGTCACGAAGGTCGAAGTGAACGGCAGACGCGCCGAGTTCACGCGGGACGGCGACGAGATCCACATCACCCCGCGCGGCACGCTGTCGAAGGACCGGACCTTCACCGTGACCGTCACCTACGGCGGTGTGCCCGAACCCCTCGGCGGCCCCATCATCTTCGGCTCCGACTACGGGTGGATGAAGACCCCCGACGGCGTCTTCGTCGCCTGCGAGCCCAACGCCGCCTCCACCTGGTTCCCGTCCAGCGACCACCCGTCCGACAAGGCCACGTACGACATCCGGATCAAGGCGCCGAAGGGCCTGACCGGCGTCTCCAACGGCCGCCTGATATCGACGTACGACAAGGACGGCCAGACCGTCACGCACTGGCGCGAGAACAAGCCCATGGCGACCTATCTCGCGACCGCGACCATCGGCACGTTCGACGTGAAGACCGGGACGACGCCCGCCGGGACGCCCATCTACGTCGCCATCGACCCGGTGCTCGCGAACAGCAACAGCGTCGACGTGTACGCCGTCACGGCCGAGGCCACCGACTACTGGTCGCAGGTCTTCGGCCCGTACCCCTTCGAGGAGACCGGCGCGATCGTCGACGACATGCCGCAGGCCGGTTTCTCGCTGGAGGTCCAGTCGAAGCCCGCGTACTCCGCCGTACGCTCGGAGTCGACCATCGTGCACGAACTGGCCCACCAGTGGTTCGGCGACTCCGTCTCGGTGGACCGCTGGAAGGACATCTGGCTCAACGAGGGCTTCGCGACCTACGCCCAGTGGCTCTGGTCCGAACACAAGGGCATCCGCTCGGCGCACGACTCCTTCGTCGCCGGCTACAACGCGCGGCCCGCGGACGCCCCCTTCTGGCAGATCACCGTCGCCGACCCGCAGCGCGACACGATGTTCGCCTCGGCGGTCTATCAGCGCGGCGCGATGACGCTTCAGATGCTGCGCGAACGCATCGGCGACACCGCCTTCTTCAAGCTGCTGCCCGCCTGGACGAAGCTGCACAAGTATGGCAACGCCAACACGGCCCAGTTCATCGAGCTCGCGGAGAAGATCTCCGGCCAGCAGCTCGACGACCTGTTCCAGACCTGGATCTACACGACCGGCAAGCCGACGCTGTAGCCCACCCGACAGCCCACCGTGTAGGTCGTACCACCTGCCGTAGGCCTTGCTTTGTAAGGTTCACGCCCGTCGGCGGGTGAGAATGTACGGGTGCTTCAGGAACTGTTCGGCCCCTCCGTCCAGCATCTGCTCGACCTCGTGGGGATCTTCGTCTTCGCGATCTCCGGCGCGCTGCTGGCCGTCCGCAAGAACTTCGACGTCTTCGGCATCGCCGTACTCGCCGAGGTCACGGCGCTGGGCGGAGGGCTGTTCCGGGACCTGATGATCGGCGCCGTGCCCCCGGCCGCCTTCACCGACCTCGGCTACTTCACCACCCCGCTGCTCGCCGCTCTGCTGGTCTTCTTCCTCCACCCCCACGTGGAGCGGATCCAGGCGGGGGTCAACGTCTTCGACGCGGCCGGGCTCGGCCTCTTCTCTGTCGCGGGCACCATGAAGGCGTACGAGTACGGTCTCGGCCTGCCCCAGTCGGCCGCCCTCGGTCTCGTCACGGCGGTCGGCGGAGGTGTGCTGCGCGACGTCCTCGCCAACGAGGTGCCCTCGCTGCTGCGCTGGGACCGTGACCTGTACGCGGTGCCCGCGATGGTGGGCGCCACGATGGTCGTGCTGTGCATCCGCTACGACGCGCTGTCCCCGTTCACCAGCGGGCTCGCGGTCGTCACCGCTTTCGTCCTGAGGCTGCTCGCGATGCGGTACCACTGGCGGGCGCCGCGTGCGTGGAACCGCCGGTCGACGGTCACTGAGGAAGAGACCCCGTAGATCCCGTAGTACGGGTGAATCCTTTGGTGCTGGTGGATTCCGTAGTGCTGGTGGATTGAGTGGATCCGGTGGAACCCGCGGCTCCCTTGGCGGCGCTGCCGCCGATCTGCCGGGTCAGCCAGTGGAACACCTCCGGGATCTGCGGCCGCCACAGCCCCATGTCATGGCCGCCCGCGCTGCGCGGCAGCAGCAGTACGTCCACGGTCGTCGGCGGCCTGGCGATCTGCTGGAGCGCCGCGCCCGCCTGGTAGCCGTCGCCGGACTCGCCGGAGAGGTAGAGGGCCAGGCGGGGCGGGGTGCGGTAGCCGCGCAGCAGCAGATAGGGGTTGTTCTGCCGGCGCAAGTCCGGGCTCCGCGCGGCGAGCGACTTCCGTTCGCCGATCGGGTCGTTGTAGCCGGACAGGCTCACCGCCGCCCGGTAGCGGTCGGGATGCGCGACGGCCAGCTTCGTCGCGCAGTGCGCCCCCGCCGAGTAGCCGGCGGTCGCCCAGCCGTCCGGAGCGGCCTCGGCGCGGAAGTTGTCCGTCACCATCCTGGGTACGTCGACGCTGAGCCAGCTGTCGGCGTTCACCGTGCCCGGGACGTTCGCGCAGCCCGTGTCCACCCGGGCCAGCAGCGTGGTGCGCGGTGCGACCAGGATGAACGGCGCGACCTCGCCGTCGCTCATCAACGGCAGCAGTTGCTCGTGCACCTTCAGCGAACCGAACCACGCCTTCGCCGAACCGGGATAGCCCGGCAGCAGCTCCACGACGGGGAACTTCCGGTGGCGGTAGGCGGCTTCGTGGTACTGCGGCGGCAGCCAGACATAGACCTCCGCGTTCACCCCCGACACCCGGCCCTTGAGCTGGGTGACGCGCACCCCGCCCGCCTGGTGCATACCGGGACCGTCCGCCTGGGTGAACGTCTGCCGGACCTTCGGCAGCTGTTTGAGCGCGATCCCGCCGGTGCCGTCCTTGCCGAGGTCGGCGGCCCGCTGGACGTGGTCGCCCGTGCCGAGGAGGTCCGCCCAGTTGTCGTACAGGCTGTTGGCGTTGTTGACGAGGACGAAGACGAGGGTGATCGCGGTGCCCTGGGCGAACAGCAGCATCAGCAGCCGGGCGGCACTGCGCACGGGCGCGGGCCCGCGGACTCGGGACCAGAGGGCCAGGGGCAGGACGAGGGCGAGGGCGAACACCGCGATCGCGGTGAAGAGGAACGGCGTCCCGGTGAGGCTCATGTCAGTTCAGAGGCGAGACGAGGGCGATTGGTCACGGGTCATAACGGACACTTACCAGGAAATTGCCGAGTCCTCACCTGGGCTACTGGGAGATGTCATCTGGCCGAAACAGTCAAAGCTACCGCTTAGTAATCTCCTGTTGTACCGTTCACGTATGCCAGAAGCAGCTTCGGTACAGGCCGTACGGGCCACGATCGGCGACAGCGAGTTCGACCGGGACACCGCGGTCACCCTGCGCGAACCCGGTGTCTACGACATCGACCTCTCAGCCGGGTGGACGATCATCAACGCCGTCAACGGCGGCTATCTGCTGGCCGTCCTGGGCCGCGCCCTCGCGGACGCCCTGCCGCACAGCGATCCGTTCACGATCTCCGCGCACTACCTGACCGCGTCCCAGCCGGGCCCCGCGGTCGTCCGCACGGACGTCGTCCGCACCGGCCGGACCCTGTCGACCGGCCAGGCCTCCCTGTTCCAGTACGACGACGAAGGCCGCGAGGTCGAGCGGATCCGCGTCCTCGCCTCGTACGGCGATCTCGACACCCTGCCCGACGACGTCCGTACGACGGCGAAACCGCCCGCGATCCCGCCGATGGACCAGTGCTTCGGCCCGCAGGACGCACCCGCTCCCGTTCCCGGCAGCTCGGCGATCGCCGACCGGCTGTTCCTCAAGCTCGACCCGGCGACGCTGGGCTGGGCGCTCGGCGCGCCGTCCGGGAAGGGCGAGATGCGGTCCTGGTTCGGACTCGCCGACGGCCGCGACGCCGACCCCCTCTCGCTGCTCCTCGCGGTCGACGCGCTGCCGCCGACCGCCTTCGAGATCGGCCTGTCCGGCTGGGTGCCGACCGTCGAGCTGACGGTGCATGTGCGCTCCCGTCCGGCGCCCGGCCCGCTGCGGGTGTCGATCACCACCCGCAACCTCGCCGGCGGCTTCCTGGAGGAGGACGCCGAGGTGTGGGACAGCGAGGACCGGCTGGTCGCGCAGTCCCGGCAGCTCGCGCGCGCCCGCCTCAGCTGAGCGGCCGCCGGCCGAGATAGGCCGCCAGCTGTCCGTAGGCGTCGGCTCCTTCGGGGGCCGGCACCACCGAGCCGAACGGCAGCTCCGCGTCGTCCTCGCGCTCTCCTTCGGGAAGTACGCGCTGGGCGATGGCGAGTGCGAACCCGGCGAGTTCGGGGTCGAGTTCGAGCGGCCGGCCGAGCGCCTCGGAGAGGTCCCAGGTGTGGGTGACGTGCTCCATCACATACCCGGCGAGAGCGTTGCGGCCGGGTGCCTCGCCCCACGGCACCATCACCGGGGCGTCCAGCCGGGCGTCGTCCGCCCAGGCCTTCAGCACCCGGGTCCGGACGCCGTCGTACGCGGCCGGCCAGCCGTCGTCCCCGACGCCCTCCGCGAAGGGGTGCACGGCGAGTCCGTCGCCGCCCTCACCGGTCACGGCGATCCGCAGGGTGCCCCCGACCATGTGCGACAGCAGGGTCCGTACGTCGTACTCGGTGCAGGGAGTGGGACCGGCGAGCTGCTCCGGCCGTACGGTCTCGACCAGCGCGGCGATCTGCTCGGTGGCGCGGGCGTACAAGGGGCGGGGGTCCATGGCGTTCATGGCTGACCTCTTCCGTGTGTCGGTGTGCCCCTAGATTCGCCGCATAACCTGACAGTTTCCGTCAACATTTGCGCGGGACTTTCGGCGGGCGCGATCCTGGGGTCGTGAAGTCCGACCGCCTGCTCTCGATCCTGCTGCTCCTGCAAACCCGTGGCCGCGTCCCCGCCCACGAACTCGCCGACCGCCTGGAGGTGTCGGTGCGCACCATCTACCGGGACGTCGAGGCCCTGTCCGCCTCCGGCGTCCCGGTCTACGCCGAGCGCGGGCGGCACGGCGGCATCGAGCTGCTCGCCGGATTCCGTACGGACGTCACGGGGCTGACGGCCGACGAGTCCCGCGCGCTGTTCATCCTGGCCGCGCAGGGCGCGCACGCCGCGCTCGGCCTGGACGCGGCCCTCGGCTCGGCCCTGCGCAAGGTGATGGCCGCGCTGCCCGCGCCGCACCGGCCGGCCGCCGAGGTCACCAGCCGCCGCGTCCTGGTCGACGCGACGCGCTGGAAGGGCGGGCCACAACGGGCCGTCGACCTGGACGTGTTGCAGGACGCCGTCTTCACCGACCGCCGGCTGCGGCTGCGCTACCGGCACAGCGGGGACGCCGAGCCGCGCACGTACACCGTCGACCCGTACGGGCTCGTCTCCAAGGCCGGCGTCTGGTATCTGGTGGCCGACCGGCGCGGCAAGCCGCAGCTCTTCCGCGCCGACCGGGTGCGTACGGCCACCCTGCTGCCGGACCCGGTGCGGCGGCGTCCGGGCGTCGAACTCGGCGACGCCTGGGAGGTGTTGCGGCGCCAGGTGGAGGAGCGCCCGGGCGGCCTCGATGTCACAGTTCGGGTACAGCGCTCCCGCCTCGACATGTTCCTGCGCCTCAACGCCGCCGCCCTCTCGGAGTTGCCCGAGGACGACGGCACGGGCGAGTGGGTCCTCGCCCGTCTGTCGTACGGCTTCATCCCCGAAGCCCGCACCCTGCTGGCCTTCGGGGACGCGGTGGAGGTCCTCGCGCCGGCGGAGGTGCGGGAGGAGCTGGCGGGGACGGCCGCCGCCATCAGCGCTCTGTACGGGGACGGTTGAGGTCCGGCGGGGGCCGTTGATCCACAGCTAGCCACAGCTACGGCACAGCGTGGCCCTACGTGGATCTGGTGCTCTGGCCCCCCGCTCATCCGGTCTTCATAAACCGGCTCCGTGACTTGACTGGGAGTTACCCTCATGAACCGTCGTGCACGACTTGTCCCCGTCGTCGCCCTGCTGGCGCTGTCGCCCCTGCTGGCGGCCTGCGGCTCGGACGACTCGTCGTCGTCCTCGAACAGCGGCAACTCCAGCCAGAACTGTCAGCAGCCGTCCGGAATGCCGAGCGGGGGCCCGTCCGGGCGCCCCAGCGGTGCGCCGTCCGGGATGCCGTCGCAGTCCGGCACCCCGTCGAACATGCCCACCGGGAAGGCCCCTTCCGGCAACCCCTCGGGCATGCCGAGCGGCGGCCCCGGCGGCGGTGGCATGGGCGGCGGCCAGGGCGGCTGTGGCGGCGGCCCCGGCGGCGGCCAGCAGAGCGGTCAGCCGCAGCAGCAGGGCTGATCCAGGACGTCGTACGCGGACGATGGTCGTACGCGGGTGGGCGGCGCGCTCGGTGAACGGGCGCGCCGCCCACGCGTGTCATTCCGGCCGGTTGAGTCATCCCGGCGGGTTGAGTCACCCCAGCCAGTTGAGTCATCCCAGCCAGTTGTGGCGGCCGATGCTGATCAGCCGCATCTGGCGGCTCGTCACGCAGGCCACCCGCTCCCGCTCCTGGTCGGACCCCTCCAGCGCCTCCAGGAACGCCGAGGCCGCCATCAGCATGTGGTCGACGTACAGGCCCGCGAGCATCAGCAGATCGTCGTCGCTCCACCCCGCCGACTCGGGGTGTTCGGCCAGCGCGACCTTCACCTCCTCGGCGAACCGGGCCAGTTGCTCCCTGATCGCCGCCCGCACCGGCTGGACACCGCCGTGCCGCTCGCGCGCGATGAAGCGGACGTGCGCCGGGTAAGTCGCGACATGGCGGGCGATCAGGTCGACGGCGCGCGCGATGCGTTCGTCGCTGTCCCCGGCCGCGGACACCGTGTCCTCGATCATCGGGTGCAGGCTGCCGAGCGCCTCCTCGACGAGCGCCACGCCGAGATCCGCCGTCGAGCGGAAGTGCCGGTAGAAGGCGGTCGGGGCGACACCGACGGCGCGGGTGACCTCGCGCAGACCCAGGCTGCTCAGGCTCTGCTCCTCCAGGAGTCCCAACGCCGCGTCCAGGAGCGCCTGTCGGGTCTTCTGCTTCTGGGCCTGTCGGATGCCGAGAGTGTGACTCATGCCATGCAGTTAACAACTGTTCTCTGTAATTGGAAAGCCGGGAGACGCGCTAGACTCAAGAGTCAGTGAACAACTGTTACTACAACCGTTCACTGAGTCGTCAAGTCCCCGAAACAATCGGGCCTCACTGTCGAGGTCATGGATCCCGGGGACGGGACTTCGAGACTTCTTCGAGAGGCATCTCATGCTGTTCCTCGTCGCCGCCCTCCTCCTGCTGGGTGTCGTCATGGGCTCCGTGGCCCACGCGCCGCTGCCCGTCACCCTCGTCGCCGCCGCCGTCATCGGCATCTGGCTCGCCGTCTTCGCGGTCCGCGAGCGCAACGCCCGCCGGCGCCACACCTCCGCCAACTGACCGCTCGTGCCCCACGTCCACCAACCGACCGTTGGGAGCTGACCCACCTCATGGAACTCACCGCCACCACCCCCGCCCCCGCCACCGCGCCCGTCACCGCCACTGCCACCCCCGCTCGCCGGGCCGCCGTGCGGGACGCCGACGGCATGGCCGTCGCCGCCTTCATCCTCGGCCTCGTCGGCCTGCTCGTCCTCAACGTCTTCCTGGGCCCCATCGCCATCGCCCTGGCCTCCGTCGCCCTCTGGCGCGGCACCGCCCGCCGCGGCCGTGCCTTCCTGGGCCTCGGCCTGGGCATCGCCGACCTGCTGGTGCTGGTCGCGTTCATGCAGTTCGACTCGACGATGTCCTGGAACTTCTAGGACTTTCGGCAGCGTGGTGTCCTGGAACGGACGGGGCTGAGGGCCGGAGCCGAGGCCGCGGAGCGGGGGCCCGTAGAATCGGGCCCACCATGGCTTACCTCGACCACGCCGCGACCACCCCCATGCTCCCCGAGGCGGTAGAGGCACTGACCGCCCAGCTGAGCATCACGGGCAACGCCTCCTCCCTCCACGCCGCCGGCCGCCGGGCCAGGCGGACGGTCGAGGAGGCCCGCGAAACCCTCGCGGACGCCCTCGGCGCACGCCCCAGCGAGGTGGTCTTCACCTCCGGCGGCACCGAGGCCGACAACCTCGCGGTGAAGGGCCTGTACTGGTCCCGCAGAGACGCCGATCCGGCCCGCACCCGCGTCCTCGCGAGCCCCGTCGAGCACCACGCCGTCCTCGACGCCGTGCACTGGCTCGGCGAACACGAGCGCGCCACCGTCGAGTACTTGCCCGTCGACTCCTGCGGCCGCGTCCACCCGGACGCCCTGCGCGAGGCCATCGCCCGCAACCCCGACGACGTCGCCCTCGCCACGGTCATGTGGGCCAACAACGAGATCGGCACGCTCATGCCGGTCCGTGAACTGGCCGACGTCGCCGCCGAGTCCGGCATCCCGCTGCACGCCGACGCCGTCCAGGCCTTCGGCCAGGTCCCCGTCGACTTCGCCGCCTCGGGGCTCGCCGCGATGACCGTCTCGGGCCACAAGATCGGCGGCCCGTACGGCATCGGCGCGCTGCTCCTCGGCCGCGAGTACAGCCCCGTACCCGTCCTGCACGGCGGTGGCCAGGAGCGCCATGTCCGCTCCGGCACGCTCGACGTCCCGGCCATCGCCTCCTTCGCGGTCGCGGGTCGTCTCGCCGCCGAGCAGCGCGAGTGGTTCGCTCGTGAGATCGGCGCCCTGCGCGACGACCTGGTCGCGGCCGTGCGCAAGGCCGTGCCCGACGCGATCCTCGGCGGCGACCCGGCCGGTGCGGGCCGCCTGCCCGCCAACGCCCACTTCACGTTCCCGGGCTGCGAGGGCGACTCCCTGCTGCTCCTGCTGGACGCCCAGGGCATCGAGTGCTCCACGGGCTCCGCGTGCACGGCGGGCGTGGCCCAGCCCAGCCACGTCCTCCTCGCCACCGGCACCGACCCCGACCTCGCCCGCGGCACCCTCCGCTTCTCCCTCGGTCACACCTCCACGGAGGCGGACGTCGAGGCGGTGGCCAAGGCGATCGGCCCGGCGGTGGAGCGGGCGCGCACCGCGGGACTGACGTAGCGTCGCAGGTTCCTCTGGCGGTCGAGGGTCTAGTGTCGACACTCTGCCCTAATCTGGGGTTCCCCTTTGAATAGATGCCCCAACTGTCGACAGTGGATGCCCGTTGGTGCACACTGCGGGCTGTGACCTCGTTGAAGCCGGACGAGTGGACGTGTTCAAGGGTGCCTGCTGACCACCGGCGCCGCCCTCGACGCGGCTGCCGCCGGCACTTCCACTGCCGGCGGCAGCCGTCCCGTGAGGCCGGGCCGTCCGTCCGTCACCCTCTAGTCGTCCGCCACCAGCTAGCTGTCCGTCACCATGAGGGCGGCCATCATGCCCTCGTCCTCGTGCTGGAGCAGATGGCAGTGGAGCATGTACATGTACGTGTCGTCGGTGAAGTCGGTGAACTTCATCGCGATCTTGATGGAGCCGCCGCCGACCACCTCGAAGGTGTCGAACCAGCCGAGGTCGACGCCGGTGGGCTCCTCACCGTTGATCTCGATCAGCTGGAACGGCACGTCGTGCAGATGGAAGGAGTGCTCCAGCTGCGTACCGTTGCTGATCGTCCAGACCTCCTCTGCGTCCAGCGTGGTGCTGATCATCGCCATCGAGGACATGCTGGTGCCCACGGAGCCGTTGATCGTCATGGCGCCGCCGGTGCCCTGGCCGAGGGTGATCGTGCGCGCGGTGAAGTCGCTCGTGTCGTACCGGGTGATGGTGTTGAGCGTGCTCGGCAGGTCGTCGGGTGTGTCGGAGGCGTCCGGGGTCACGGTCAGGAAGTCGTATGTGCCGCTTCCGCCGCGGATCCAGCCGGTGGTGACGACGGCCTGAAGCGTGACCGCTTCCTCGAGGTCGAGGACGAACTCGGCGCGGGCGCCCGCCACCAGCCGGATGGTGGTCACCTCGGTGGCCTCGGTGAGGTAGCCCTGGTCGGTGGCGATCTGGGTGAGCGTGCCGCCGTCGCCGCGCTGGACGGTCATGATGTCGGCCGGCGAGGCGTTGAGGACGCGGAACCGGGTGCGGGTCTTGGTGGCGGTGAAGCCGAGGGTGGTCGAGTCGACGTTGGTGCCGTTGCACAGCACCGGATAGCTGAGGCCGGAGCTGAGATAGCCCGTGACGTCGTACTTGATGTCGCCGCTGCTGTCGGACGCCAGACACTGCAGGATGATCGGGATGTCGTCGACGCCGTACTCGCTCGGCAGCGCGGCCGAGGTGTCCGAGTCGTCCTCGACGATGATCATCCCGGCCAGTCCGTGCACGACCTGCTCGGCCGTGGTGCCCAGGGCGTGCGGGTGGTACCAGAGGGTCTTGGCCTCGTCCTTGACCTCGAAGGTGGGGGACCAGGTCACGCCGTCGGCGAAGGCGTTCTGCGGACCGCCGTCCATCTTGGGCGGGATGTGGGCGCCGTGGAAGTGGACGGTGGTGTCGTCGCCCAGGGAGTTGGTGATGTTCAGCAGGACCGTGTCGCCGCTGGTCCACTTCATGGTGGGGCCGAGGAACGACTGGTTGTAGCCGGCCGTCGTGCTGCTGACGCCGCTGATCACCTCGCTGGTGCCGGTCTGCGCCTCCAGGGTGTAGGTGGTGGTGCTGTCGGACGTGGTGCCCTCCAGCAGGTCCGGGATGGTCAGGGTGCCGTCCGCGGCGGCGGCCTTGTTGCTGTTGCCGCCGGTCAGCAGGGAGAAGGCCGCTCCCGCCGCGCCGACGGCCCCCAGTCCGGCCCCGGCCATTCCGCCGAGGAACTTCCGCCGGTGCAGGCCCTTGCCGCCCCGGCCCTTGGTCTCGCTGCTCTTGCGGTGCCGTTCGCCCTTGTCGCCCCGGCCGCTTCTCGCGTGGGTGCCCTTGTTCTGCTGTCCCGCGCCGGAGGCGGGATCTGTGGTGTGGGTCATGGCCGTGGAGCCTTGGCCTAAGGGCTATGTAAAGACTGAGGCGAAGTTAGGAGCGAGCCGGGGAGGCTATGGATGCGCCGTGGATGGCCGTGGCCGCCAACTCCCTTGAAAAAAAGCCAAGTTGGCGTGCCGCAGGTCACGTGTGGGGTGAGGGGCGGATCGGGCGGGAGGCTCTCACGAACTGTTCACGATATTGAGAACATGTGATCTGTGTCACAGGGTCTCCTGCTGACGTGATGTGCCCGTCCTCGTCGTACCGCTAGGCGGAAGCGGTTTTCGCCTCCCGCACGAGCCGCATGTACCGGTCCCAGTCCCAGTAGCGCCCGGGATCGGTGTGGTCCGTGCCCGGCACCTCCACATGCCCGATGATGTGCTTCCGGTCGAGGGGGATGCCGTACCGTCCGCATATCTCGGCGGTGAGCCGCGCGGAGGCGGCATACATCGCGTCCGTGAACGACGAGGCGCGCTCCACGAAGCCCTCGTGCTCGATGCCGACGCTCCGTTCGTTGTACTCCCGGTTCCCCGCGTGGAACGCCACGTCCAGCTCGCGGATCATCTGCGTGATGTGCCCGTCCTTGCGGATGACGTAGTGGGCGGCGGCGCCGTGCCCCGGGTCCTGGAAGACCTTCACCGCGCTCCTGAAGCTGCCCTGGGTGACATGGATGATCACTCGGTCTATGCCGTAGTCGTCGGGCCGGTCCGCGCGCCGCCAGTTCGCCGCGGACGCCGCCACCCACTGGGCGCCCCGGAAGTCGACCGCACCCGCCACCCGGGGCTTCTCCACGCCCGGCAGCCTCCACCACAGGTGGCCCAGTTTGTCCCGCGCCAGGGCGGCCGTGCCCAGGGCCGCCGCCGCACCGCCGATGAGCAGCGTCCGGCGACCCACCCGCCGGTCCGCGTCCTTGGCGCCGGCCTTGCCCTTGCCGCTCCGTGGCTTCCCCTGCTTCCCCTTTTTCTCCCCCATGGGATCTTCAACGGATACTCGCGGGATCCGGTTCCCGGCGCCCCGTACCCTGGAGGGGTTATGACTGACACCTCGCAGCGCCCCCTCCGCGTTCTCGCCGCCATGTCGGGCGGAGTCGACTCCGCCGTAGCCGCCGCCCGCGCGGCGGAAGCAGGCCACGACGTGACCGGCGTACACCTCGCCCTCTCGGCGAACCCGCAGTCGTTCCGGACCGGCGCGCGCGGCTGTTGCACCATCGAGGACTCGCGCGACGCCCGCCGCGCGGCGGACGTCATCGGCATCCCCTTCTACGTGTGGGACCTCGCCGAGCGCTTCCGCGAGGACGTGGTCGAGGACTTCATCGCCGAGTACGAGGCCGGGCGCACCCCGAATCCGTGCCTGCGCTGCAACGAGAAGATCAAGTTCGCGGCCCTGCTCGACAAGGCGCTCGCGCTCGGCTTCGACGCGGTCTGCACGGGCCACTACGCCAAGGTGATCGTGAACGACGACGGCACGCGCGAGCTGCACCGCGCGTCCGACATGGCCAAGGACCAGTCGTACGTCCTCGGGGTCCTCGACGACCGCCAGCTCGCCCACGCGCTGTTCCCGCTCGGCGACACGGTCACCACGAAGGAAGAGATCCGCGCCGAGGCCGAGCGCCGGGGCCTGGCCGTCGCCAAGAAGCCCGACTCGCACGACATCTGCTTCATCGCCGACGGCGACACCCAGGGCTTCCTCGCGAACCGCCTCGGCAAGTCCGAGGGCGACATCGTCGACGAGTCCGGCGCGAAGCTGGGCACCCACGAGGGCGCGTTCGGCTTCACCATCGGCCAGCGCAAGGGCCTGCGCATCGGCACCCCGGCCGACGACGGCAAGCCGCGCTACGTCCTGGACATCTCGCCGGTGAACAACACGGTGACGGTGGGCCCGGCGGCGTCCCTCGACGTGAACGGACTGACGGCCATCAAGCCCCGCTGGTGCGGCGCCGCCCCGACCGGTCCGGGCACGTACACCGCCCAGCTCCGCGCCCACGGCGGCGAGACGACGGTCACCGCCGAACTCGTCAACGGCGGGCTGGAGGTCGCGTTCACCGAGCCGGTCCGCGGGGTCGCGCCCGGCCAGGCGATCGTCCTGTACGACGGCACGCGCGTGGTGGGCTCGGCGACGATCGCGACGACCACGCGCGCGACGGCCACCGTCTGACCGGCCCCGCCGCCGGCTGGCCGGCAGGCGGAGACCGGCGCGCAGCGCCCTCTAGCCGCCCTGAGCGGCCCCCGAGAAGAACTCCGTCAGGAGGGGGGCCAGTACCTGGGGGTCCACCATGTGGGTCTGGCCGTCCAGCGTGCGATACGTCCCGTCGGGCGCCGTGTCCGCGACGGTCCGGGCCGCCTCGCGCATCCACTCGGGGCTCGCGCCGCCGGCGACGGTCAGTACGGGCACGGTGAGCGAGGCCAGACGGTCGCGGGGCACCAGGCCGTCGCCCATCGCCGCGTTGTCGTACGCCAGCGTGGGCGCGATCGCCTCCATGCCGGGCCACGCGGGGGACCGGCGGGCGCCCGCGATCATCTCCGGGGGAGCGCCGGCGAGCGCCATGAACAGCTCGACGGCGTCTCCGTGCCGGTCCTGGCCCAGGAGCTCGGTCAGCCGCTCCGTGTACTCCCGGCGCTCCTTGCCGCCGCCCTCGTACACGGCGAACGGCGTCTCGTAGACGGCGACCCCGCCGACCGGCAGCCCACTGGCCGCCGCCTCCAGGACCAGCGCGCCGCCCGACGAGATGCCGTAGAGCGCCGCGCTGCCCCCGGACGCCTCGATCAGGGCCGCGATGTCCTCGACCTCGCGGGCCACCGCGAAGGGAGCGGTGTCGCCGCTGTCGCCGCGGCCCCGGCGGTCGTACGTGAGGGCGCCGAAGCGGTCGGAGAGGGCCGACGCCAGGGGCGCCAGTGTGGCGCCCGTGCACATGGCGCCGCCGACCAGGACGACCGCCGGGCCGTCACCGTAGCGTTCGTACGCGATGGGGGTGCCGTCGCGCGAGATGGTCTTCTTGTCCATGCCGGTGGAGACCGCCGGCGGACCCGGAACTCATCGGCTCACCGCACTTCTACTTCGTAGAAGCAGAGGTGGTCCTTGATCGGGGATACGTCGGGCTTGGGGTCGGGGTACGACCAGACCAGGTCGGCCGCGTCCGGGAGCGACCAGTAGGACGCGGTGCCCTTGAAGGGGCAGTGGGTGTGGGTGTCGGAGGGCGTCAGCAGGTCCAGACGGACGTCCTCGGCCGGGAGGTAGTAGCGCACGGGACAGCCGGTCTCGCGCAGCACCAGGGGGCGGTCGCTCTCCGCCAGGACCTGGCCGCCGTGCACCACGCGTATGTGCTCAGTGCTCTGCTCGATGGTGATCGTGTGTCCTTCAGCCATACCTGAAAAGCGCTCGCGGGGCCCTGGTTCTTCCCGCGTACGGTGGCGGCATGAATATCTGCGTCTTCCTCTCCGCCGCCGACCTCGACGACCGCTACACGCGTCCCGCGCGGGAGTTCGCGAAGCTGATCGGGAAGGGCGGGCACACGCTCGTCTGGGGCGGTTCCGACGTCGGGCTGATGAAGGTGGTCGCCGACGGCGTACAGGAGGCCGGCGGACGGCTCCTGGGCGTTTCCGTGGACTTCCTCGCGGCCAAGGCGCGGGCGGGTGCCGACGAGATGGTGATCGCCCGGGACCTCGCCGAGCGCAAGGCGCTGCTCCTGGAGAAGGCCGACGCGGTGGTAGTCATGGTCGGTGGAACCGGGACGCTCGACGAGGCGACCGAGATCCTGGAGCTGAAGAAGCACGGGAAGACGGACAAGCCGGTGGTGCTGCTCAACACGGCAGGCTTCTACGACGGCCTGAAGGAGCAGTTCCGGCGCATGGAGGACGAGGGTTTCCTGCCGTGCCCGCTCGCCGACCTGGTGTTCTTCGCGGAGGAGCCGGTGGGCGCGCTGACCTACCTGGAGGAGAGCCACGGCACCCGGTGATGCGAGCATGGCGGGCATGGCTACACATCTGATCACCGGGGCGGGCTCCGGCATCGGCGCGGCCGTCGCCCGCCGCCTCCACGCGCGCGGGGACGAACTCGTGCTGCACGCGCGCGACGCCGGCCGCGCCAAGGAACTGGCGGCCGAGTTCCCCGGAGCGAGGACCCTGGTCGGCGACCTGGCGGACCCCGACAAGCTCTCCTGGGCGTTCTCGCACCAGTCGCTGCCCGACCGGATCGACTCCCTCCTGCACATCGCGGGCGTGGTCGACCTGGGCCCGGTCGGCGGGCTGACCCCCAAGGCCTGGCGCCACCAGCTCAACGTCAACCTGATCGCCCCCGCCGAGCTGACCCGCCACTTCCTGCCCCAACTCCGCCTCGCCCAGGGCCACGTGCTCTTCGTCAACTCCGGCGCCGGCCTCAACGCCCACGCCGACTGGTCCGCGTACGCGGCTTCCAAGCACGGCCTGAAGGCCCTCGCGGACTCCCTGCGCCACGAGGAACACGCGAACGGCGTCCGCGTCACCTCCGTCTACCCCGGCCGCACCGCCAGCCCCATGCAGGCCAAGGTCCATCAGCAGGAGGGCAAGCAGTACGACGCCTCGAAGTGGATCGACCCGGAGTCGGTGGCGACCACGATCCTGATGGCCCTCGATCTGCCGCGGGACGCGGAGGTCAACGATCTGACGGTGCGACCGGGCAGGTGACGGGGCCACCACCAGCCCGTCCGGCGTTTGAGGACGAGGCCGTTCAGGCCGAAGGGGGGTCTGGGGGCGCAGCCCCCAGGGGGGCGCCCACGCCGACGCCGAGCACCCGACAACGGAGGGTGCCCCTAAGTCGGCCCCACCCCCGGAGGGTTCCGTAGGCTTCGGGGGTGAGCGAAGACAGCGAGTTCAGGTTCGGTTCCGCCACCGGCGTCGGATCCATGCCCGGTGGTGACGCGCGGGAGGCCGCCAAGACGGTCGTGGGGTCCTGCGAGGACTTCCCGTTCCTTGCGGAGCTGCCCGCGCGGGGACCCGGCGCCGACATGATCGGGCGGACCGCCGGGATGCTGGTCGAGCTGTACGCGCGCGTGGAGCCCAGCGGCTGGCGGCTCGGGGACCGGCCGGGGCGGGACACCAGGCGGGCCAGGTCGTGGCTCGGCGAAGACCTCGACGCGCTGGAGGAGTTCACGCAGGGATACGAGGGTCCGCTCAAGGTGCAGGCCGTCGGTCCGTGGACCCTCGCCGCCGCGCTGGAGTTGAGGAACGGCGAGGTGGCCCTGGCCGACGCGGGCGCGTGCAGGGACCTCGCCGGATCGCTCGCCGAGGGACTGCGCCTGCATCTCGACGAGGTCCAGCGGCGCGTCCCCGGTGCGCAGGTCGTCCTCCAGCTCGACGAGCCCTCCCTCATCGCTGTACTGCGCGGGCAGGTCAAGTCAGCCAGCGGCTACCGGACTCACCGTGCAGTGGACCGGCAGGTCGTCGAAGCCACGCTCCGCGACGTCATCGGGGTTCACGACGGCGGCCCGGTCGTGGTCCACTCGTGCGCACCGGACGTACCGTTCGCCCTCCTGCGCCGGGCGGGCGCCGCGGCGATCTCGTTCGACTTCTCACTCCTCACCGAGCGTGACGACGACGCGATCGGGGAGGCCGTGGAAGGCGGTACGCGGCTCTTCGCAGGTGTCGTCCCCAGCGTGGACGGCCCGTTGTCAGACCCTGCCGGTAGCGTCATGGGTGTCAGGACGCTGTGGCGCAGGCTGGGGCTGCGACCGGACCTTCTCGCGGAGGCGGTCACGGTCACTCCGTCGTGCGGGTTCGCGGGGGCTTCTCCCGACTTCGCGCGCAAGGCACTCGCCCACTGCGTCCGGGCGGCGAGATCCCTCGCGGACAACCCTGAGTAACGGGAGGACAACACGGTGGCCGGCGAAAAGCACGCAGAGACCGCCTCAGCTTCGCAATCCGTACCCGCCGAGGCACGGCAGAAGCACGCGCAGCTCGCTGAGCAGATCGAGGAGCACCGCTTCCGGTACTACGTGAACGACGCTCCCGTCGTCAGCGACGCGGAGTTCGACAAGCTGCTGCGTTCCCTCGAAGCGATCGAGGAGGAGCACCCCGAGCTGCGCACCCCCGACTCGCCGACCCAGAAGGTGGCCGGGGCGTACGAGACGGAGTTCACCTCCGTCCAGCACCGCGAGCGCATGCTCTCCCTCGACAACGCGTTCACCGACGAGCAGCTCGCCACCTGGGCCGAGCGCGTCGCCAAGGACGTGGGCACCTCCGACTACCACTTCCTGTGCGAGCTGAAGGTCGACGGCCTCGCGGTCAACCTCACCTACGAGCACGGCCGCCTCACCCGCGCGGCGACCCGCGGCGACGGCCGCACGGGCGAGGACATCACCCCCAATGTCCGTACGATCGCGGAGATTCCGGACCGCCTGAAGGGCGACCGCATCCCGGACCTCGTGGAGATCCGCGGCGAGGTCTACTTCCCGATGGAGAAGTTCGAGGAGCTCAACGCCCGCCTCCTGGAGGCCGGCGACAAGCCCTTCTCTAACCCGCGCAACGCGGCGGCGGGTTCGCTGCGCCAGAAGAACCCGCGCGTCACCGCCACCCGCCCGCTGCACATGGTCGTGCACGGCATCGGCGCCCGCGAGGGCTTCGACATCGACCGCCTCTCCCAGGCCTACGACCTGCTGAGCGAGTGGGGCCTGCCGACCACGCAGTACGCCAGGGTGGTCGACGACCTCGACGGCGTACGGGAGTTCATCGCGTACTACGGGGAGAACCGTCACTCCGTGGAGCACGAGATCGACGGTGTGGTCGTCAAGCTCGACGAAATCCCCCTCCAGGGACGGCTCGGCTCCACCTCGCGCGCGCCCCGCTGGGCGATCGCCTGGAAGTACGCGCCCGAGGAGGTCAACACCAAGCTGATCAACATCCGCGTCGGCGTGGGACGTACGGGCCGCGTCACGCCGTACGCGCAGGTCGAACCGGTCACGGTCGCCGGCTCGGAGGTCGAGTTCGCCACCCTGCACAACCAGGACGTGGTGAAGGCCAAGGGCGTCCTCATCGGCGACACGGTCGTGCTGCGCAAGGCCGGTGACGTCATCCCGGAGATCCTCGGCCCGGTCGTCGACCTGCGCGACGGCACCGAGCGGGAGTTCGTGATGCCCGCCGAGTGCCCCGAGTGCGGTACGGCGCTGCGGCCGATGAAGGAGGGCGACATCGACCTGCGCTGCCCGAACGCGAGGACGTGTCCGGCCCAGCTGCGTGAGCGGCTCTTCTACCTCGCGGGCCGCAAGGCGCTGGACATCGACCACTTCGGGTACGTGGCGGCCGCGGCCCTCACCAAGCCGCTGGAGCCGGCCGAGCCGCCGCTGGTGGACGAGGGCGACCTCTTCGACCTCACCATCGAGCGGCTGCTGCCCATCAAGGCGTACGTCCTCGACCAGGACAGCGGCCTGCCCAAGCGCGACCCGAAGACCGGCGAGGAGAAGATCGCCACGGTCTTCGCCAACCAGCAGGGCGAGCCGAAGAAGAACGCGCTTGCGATGCTGGACACCATCGCGGCCGCCAAGGACCGCCCGCTCGCCCGCATCCTGACGGGTCTGTCGATCCGTCATGTCGGGCCGGTCGCGGCGGAGGCGCTGGCCCGCGAGTTCCGCTCCATCGACCGCATCGAGCAGGCCACGGAGGAGGAGTTGACCGCGGTCGACGGCGTGGGCGGGATCGTCGCGAAAGCCCTGAAGGAATGGTTCGCCGAGGACTGGCACGGCGAGATCATCCGTAAGTGGCGGGCCGCCGGCGTTCGTATGCAGGATGAGGGCTCCGGTGAGGATGAGGGGCCGCGTCCGCTCGAAGGGCTCACCGTTGTCGTCACTGGCACGCTCGAACACCACACGCGGGATGGCGCGAAAGAGGCCCTGCAGAGCCGGGGAGCGAAAGTGACCGGTTCTGTTTCGAAGAAGACAGCTTTCGTTGTGGTGGGCGACAATCCTGGTTCGAAGTACGACAAGGCAATGCAGTTGAAGGTGCCGGTTCTGAACGAGGAGGGCTTCGCCGTCCTGCTCGAACAAGGGCCGGACGCGGCAGCGGAAGTCGCGCTCCCGATCGAGGAGTAGCGGTTGAAGGTCACCCGTTCGGCGCATATCAGATGCATACGGGTGGCCGGGTCGCATTCGGGCAACCGTCGACGACCGCTGCCCGTGGAAGCCTTCTGCGGCCTACTGTTGAGGTGTGCGCCTGCCGTGCCCAGCTGCGGCTGGGGCATCCCCTGCTCTTGAAGAGTCTGGGGAAAGGCTTTTCAGACGCGGCGCCGTTGGCGGTTGTCGCCGGCAACGGACCGCGTGGCGTGGGCACCGCCGGCTGTGAGAGGGACGGGAATGGAACCGACCGAGAGCGCCGCCCCTGACTCACGCCTGCGCCTGCGCCGGATGACCGGCACGTGGCTGGCCGGCCTGCGGACGGTGCGGTCTCCGGAACACCCCGGCACGGGCGGACCGGGCTCCGCACCCCTCATGGCACCCACCGCTCCCGGCGTCGGCAGGCTCACCGCGGAGCGTGCCACCGGACCGACCGGCCACGACGCCGAACGGCACATGTCCTGGCCCGCGCTGCCCGCGCTGCCCGCGGCGGTCGTCGCGGTGGCCGGGTTCGTTCTGGGCGCCGGCTTCTACCGGGCGTTCAGCGGCGACCACGCGCTCTTCCCGTCGGGCGCCGTCGGCTGGTCGCTGGCCGTGCTGACCGGCATCATCGTCGGCCACCTGGTCGCCCTCGGCCGGGCCCGCTGGTGGGGCGGCACCGGCTCCGGCGCGGCGCTCACCCTCTCGGTCCTGCTGCTGTACGGCTGGGTGCCCGCCGGCATGGTCAGCCTGACCGTCGTCGTCCTGGTCGGCATCGCGCGCCGCAACCGCTGGCGCCAAGGCCTGCTGCACGGCGCGGCCGACATCCTCGGCATCGGCGCCGGAGCGCTGGTCCTCGCCGTGTTCGGGCGGTTCCCCACCGTCGAGACGCCCTGGAACCCGGAGACCTGGACGCTCTCCGCCGCGCCGGAGGTGGCGCTGGTCGCCGCCGCGTATCTCGCGGTCACCCGCGGCCTGCTCTGGTACCTGCACGCGCCGCGCACCGGCGGTCTGCCCACCGTCGCCCGTACGGCGCTGGTCAGGCAGGGGCTCGTCGCGGTCGCGCTGCTCGGTATCGCGCCACTGATCTGTGTGGTCGCCATCGCGCAGCCCATACTGCTGCCGCTGTTCTCGATCCCGCTGATCGCCCTCGACTCCACGCTGTGGATCGCCCGCGCTCGGGCGGAGGAGCAGCTGCGCGATCCGCTGACCGGGCTGCCCAACCGGCAGTGGCTGCTGGAACGCACATGGACGGCTCTGGACGATGCCGAGCGCATCGGCGCGCGTTCTGCCCTGATGCTGATAGATATGGACCGATTCCGTTCGGTGAACGACACGTTGGGGCATCTCGCCGGAGACCGGCTGCTCCTTCAGATAGCCGACCGGCTGCGGCTGGCGCTGCCGCGCGGGGCGGAGGCCGCGCGGCTCGGCGGCGACGAGTTCGCCGTGTTACTGCCGGTCGCCGACTCCACGACGTCGGCCACACGGGTCGCCCGCAATCTCGTCGCCGCGCTCGGCTCGCCGCTCGACCTCGACGGGCTCACCCTCGTCCTGGAGGCCAGCGCCGGGCTCGCCGTCTTCCCCGACCACGCGCTGGACGCGGAGGGGCTGCTGCGGCGGGCGGACGTGGCGATGTACCAGGCGAAGCGGGACCGTACGGGGGTGGAGGTGTACGAGTCCAAGCGGGACTCCAACACCCCGGACCGGCTCGGTCTGCTCGGCGACCTGCGCCGGGCCCTCGACGCCGGCGACGTCGAACTGCACTACCAGCCGAAGGTCCGCTTCGACGGACAGGTGGCCGGACTCGAGGCACTGGTCCGCTGGGTGCATCCCGAGCGCGGGAAGGTACCGCCGGACGAGTTCATCGCCATCGCCGAGTCGTCCGGGCTGATGCCGCACCTCACCGAGTACGTGCTGGAGACGGCGCTCGGACAGGTCGCGCGCTGGCGGGCGCAGGGCCTGTACGTGCCGGTGGCCGTCAATGTCTCGCCGCGGGACGTCCACACGCCCGGGTTCGCCGGAGCGGTCGCCGCCCGTCTCGCCCGGCACGGGGTCCCCGCGGGGTCGTTGCAGCTGGAGATAACGGAACACGTACTCCTGGAGGACCCGCAGCGGGCCGCGGACACCCTGGCCGGGCTGACCGGGCACGGGGTGAAGATGTCGCTGGACGACTTCGGTACGGGGTACTCGTCGCTGGTGCACCTTCGCCGGCTGCCGGTGAGCGAGCTGAAGATCGACCGGTCGTTCGTCGCGCGGCTCGCCGTGGACAACGAGGACGCGGAGATCGTGCGCTGCACCGTCGATCTCGCGCACTCGCTGGGGCTGCTGGTCGTCGCGGAGGGTGTCGAGGACGACGAGACGTGGGAGCGGTTGCGGGACCTGGGGTGTGACGCTGTGCAGGGGTGGCTGGTCGCCGCCGCGATGCCGCCCGAGGAGGCCACGGCGTGGCTGCTGGCCCGTGGGTCCCGGGGGTGGCAGCGGCCGCGGGCCGCCTTGCCGGCCGCGGAGTAACTCTCGACGGTTCGTTGTCGGCCGCGGGTGCGTGGGGGTTCCGGCCTGTTCTCCCACCCGCGCACCGCCCATGACGGTCACCAGACAAGTCAAGCTCTCCCGCGGGGGTTCCTCACCGCCGGCGTCCGCACCTCGTCGGCTTCCTGCCCTCGTCAGCGGTAGTGCCCCGTAGGCGTTCGCGCCCGTGAGGGGCGGCCGCGCCCCTTCAGGGGCGCGGGGAACTGCGCGGCCAGCCCCCACCGGCCCGCAGGTTCGGACGGTGGTGTGGCCCCCTATGGAGAGCCGCCGACGGTGATGAACCCCCGCAGGAGACCCGCACCTTGGCAGCGGAGTGTCACGGGCGGTGCGCGGGTGGGAGACCCCCCGGATGAAACCCGGGCGCAGGCACCACCCCCGGCGCCATAGGATTGGGCCCAAACCACACACACTCACCCCAGAGGATCGCTGCATGCCTGGCATCACGCGCGAGGAGGTCGCCCACCTCGCACGGCTGGCGCGTCTGGAGCTGAAGGGCGAAGAGCTCGACCACTTCGCAGGCCAGCTCGACGACATCATCGGCGCGGTCGCCCGCGTCAGCGAGGTCGCCGACCAAGACGTACCGCCGACCTCTCATCCGCTGCCGCTGACGAACGTCATGCGCGCGGACGAGGTCCGTCCGTCGCTCACCCCCGAGCAGGCGCTCTCCGGCGCCCCGGCCCAGGAGCAGCAGCGTTTCAAGGTGCCGCAGATCCTGGGGGAGGACTAATCACCATGACGGACACCAACGTCAACATCATCAAGCTCACCGCGGCCGAGATCGCCGGCAAGATCGCCGCCGGCGAGCTCACCGCCGTCGAGGTCACCGAGGCCCACCTCGCCCGGATCGAGGCCGTCGACGAGAAGGTGCACGCCTTCCTGCACGTCGACCGTGAGGGCGCCCTCGCCCAGGCCCGTGCCGTCGACGCGAAGCGCGCCAAGGGCGAGAAGCTCGGCCCGCTCGCCGGTGTGCCTCTCGCGCTCAAGGACATCTTCACCACCGAGGGGATCCCGACCACCGTCGGTTCCAAGATCCTCGAAGGCTGGATCCCGCCGTACGACGCGACCCTCACCAAGAAGCTGAAGGCCGCCGACGTCGTCATCCTCGGCAAGACCAACATGGACGAGTTCGCCATGGGGTCATCCACCGAGAACAGCGCGTACGGGCCGACCGGCAACCCCTGGGACCTGACGAAGATCCCCGGCGGTTCCGGTGGCGGATCGAGCGCGGCCCTCGCCTCCTTCCAGGCACCCCTCGCGATCGGCACCGACACGGGCGGCTCCATCCGCCAGCCCGCGTCCGTCACCGGCACGGTCGGCGTCAAGCCGACGTACGGCGCGGTCTCCCGTTTCGGCATGGTGGCGTTCTCGTCCTCCCTCGACCAGGGCGGCCCCTGCGCCCGTACGGTCCTGGACGCGGCCCTCCTGCACGAGGTCATCGCCGGGCACGACCCGCTCGACTCGACCTCCATCGACGCCCCGGTCCCGCCGGTCGTCGAGGCCGCCCGCAACGGCAGCGTGACGGGCATGCGCGTCGGCGTCGTCAAGCAGTTCCGCGGCGAGGGCTACCAGGCCGGTGTGCTCCAGCGCTTCGACGAGTCGGTCGCGCTGCTCAAGGACCTCGGTGCCGAGATCGTCGAGCTGGACTGCCCGTCCTTCGACCTGGCGCTCTCCGCGTACTACCTGATCGCCCCGTCCGAGTGTTCGAGCAACCTCGCCCGCTTCGACGGCCTGCGCTACGGCCTGCGTACCGGCGACGACGGCACCCGCTCCGCCGAGGACGTCACCGCCCTCACCCGTGAGGAGGGCTTCGGCCCCGAGGTCAAGCGCCGCATCATGCTCGGCACGTACGCGCTCAGCTCCGGCTACTACGACGCGTACTACGGCTCGGCGCAGAAGGTCCGTACGCTCATCACGCGCGACTTCGAGAAGTCGTTCGAGAAGGTCGACGTCATCGTCTCGCCGACCACCCCGACCACCGCCTTCCCGATCGGCGAGCGCGCCGACGACCCGATGGCGATGTACCTCGCGGACCTGTGCACCATCCCCACCAACCTGGCCGGCAACTCCGCCATGTCGCTGCCCTGCGGTCTCGCGCCGGAGGACAACCTCCCGGTCGGTCTGCAGATCATCGCCCCGGCGCTGAAGGACGACCGGCTGTACAAGGTCGGCGCCGCCGTCGAGGCCGCCTTCGTGGAAAAGTGGGGGCACCCGCTGCTCGAGGAGGCTCCGTCGTTGTGAGTAAGGCACTGTCCAAGGCCAAGGGCTTCAAGAAGTCCAAGTCCGGTACGTACCTGTCCATCGCGACCACCGCGTTCGGGGCCGTCAGCGTTGCCAAGCAGGTCAAGAAGGCCCGCTTCGAGCACGACACGCTGCGCCTCATCGACGCGGCCGTGTCCGCCGCCGCCATCGTCACCGGCCTCGCCATCCTCTACCGCGAGCTGAAGCGGTTGGGCGACGACGACGTCCTGCTGGGCTGAGAGGGAAGTTTTCACCGTGACCACCACGACCGACCTGGTGTCGTACGAGGACGCGCTGGCGTCGTACGACCCCGTCATGGGCCTCGAAGTCCACGTCGAACTCGGCACCAGGACCAAGATGTTCTGCGGGTGTTCGACCGAGCTGGGCGCCGAGCCCAACTCGCAGACCTGCCCGACCTGCCTCGGCATGCCCGGCGCACTCCCCGTCGTCAACGCGATCGGCATCGAGTCCGCCATCAAGATCGGTCTCGCGCTGCACTGCGAGATCGCCGAGTGGTGCCGCTTCGCCCGGAAGAACTACTTCTATCCGGACATGCCGAAGAACTTCCAGACCTCCCAGTACGACGAGCCGATCGCCTTCAACGGCTACCTCGACGTACAGCTGGAGGACGGCGAGGTCTTCCGCGTGGAGATCGAGCGCGCCCACATGGAGGAGGACACCGGTAAGTCGCTGCACGTCGGCGGCGCCACCGGCCGTATCCACGGCGCGTCCCACTCGCTGCTCGACTACAACCGCGCGGGCATCCCGCTCATCGAGATCGTAACCAAGCCGATCGAGGGCGCGGGCGAGCGTGCTCCCGAGGTCGCCAAGGCGTACGTCGCCGAGCTGCGCGAGCTCATCAAGGCGCTCGGTGTCTCCGAGGCCCGCATGGAGCAGGGCCAGATGCGCTGCGACGTGAACCTGTCGCTGCGTCCGCACGGCCGCGAGAAGTTCGGCACGCGCTCCGAGACGAAGAACGTCAACTCGCTGCGTTCCGTGGAGCGTGCGGCCCGCTACGAGATCCAGCGCCACGCCGCGGTGCTGGACTCCGGCGGCACGATCATCCAGGAGACCCGCCACTTCCACGAGGACACCGGGTCCACGACCTCGGGCCGCGTGAAGGAGGAGGCCGAGGACTACCGGTACTTCCCGGAGCCCGACCTGGTCCCCGTCGCCCCGTCCCGTGAGTGGGTCGAGGAGCTGCGCGCCGGTCTGCCCGAGCAGCCGCTGGCCCGCCGCAACCGGCTGCGCGAGGAGTGGGGCGTCAATGCCCACGACATGCAGTCGATCCTCAACGCCGGTGCCATCGACCCGATCGTCGCCACGATCGAGGCCGGCGCGGACGCCGCGTCCGCCCGCAAGTGGTGGATGGGCGAACTGGCCCGCAGCGCCAACGAGTCGGGCAAGGCCCTGGAGGACCTGCCGATCACCGCGGCGCAGGTCGCCCGGGTCGCCGAGCTCGTCACCTCCGGCGATCTGAACGACAAGCTGGCCCGCCAGGTCATCGAAGCCGTTCTCGCGGGAGAAGGCACCCCGGACGAGGTCGTCGAGAAGCGCGGTCTGAAGGTCGTCTCGGACGAGGGCGCGCTGACCGCCGCCGTCGACGAGGCCATCGCCGGCAACCCCGGCATCGCCGACAAGATCCGCGGCGGCAAGGTCCAGGCCGTCGGCGCGCTCGTCGGTGCGGTCATGAAGGCCACCCGGGGCCAGGCCGACGCGGCCCGCGTCAAGGAGCTCATCCTGGAGAAGCTGGGCGTCAGCGAGGGCTGAGGTCAGGGTTTTCCTACTCCTTAGGGGGATACATCGGTTGCGATGTATCCCCCTAGGTGCGTCAACAGCCGCACAGGAGTACGCGCTACGCTCCCGCGCCATGGGTGGAAGCACAGACTCCAAGACGCGCGACGCCGCAACGCAGGACTTTGAGACGCATGACGTGGAGGATCCGGCGCAGGAGGCCCGGCGGGCCCGCTGGACGGCGGTCGGGACGGGAGCGCTGCTGGCCGTCGTCGGCCTCGCGGCGTCGGCGCTGCGCTCCACCGGTTCCCTGACCGCGCTCATACCCGTCTCCTACGCCTCGGGGGCCGCCCTGTGCGCCGGAGCGTCGGTGCTCGGGTCCCGGGGGCGCACCAGGCGGGCCCTGTGGCTGATGGTCGCCGGAGTGATGGTCATGGCGATGGGCGACCAGTTCGACTGAGCGATACCGCGCGGGGCGACAGAGTTCACGGGAATGTCCTGTGAGTTGGGTCGCACTCATGTGAATAAGCCCATGAATGAGGCAAACGATCACTTCCGGCTGTAAGAGTGATGGCGCATAAGTCATGCGTTCTTTGCGGGCGATTCCCGATAAAGATCCACAAAACGCCCAGGGAGCTCGTCCGTGGCAGCCCTCGCACGTTGGTGTGTGCAGCACCGCCTCGTCGTCGTTCTGCTCTGGCTTCTCGCCCTCGGCGGTGTCACCTCCGCCGCTGCCGTCACGGGCTCCGCGTACTCGAACGACTACGAAGCCCCCGGCACCGAGTCGGGCCGCGCCACCCAGCTCCTGCGGGACGGCTTCCCGGGCCTCGGCGGCGACAGCGACACCGTCGTCTGGCACACCAGCCCCGGCACCGTGCGCTCCTCGGACGTCGAACAGACCATGACCCGGACCCTGGACAAGATCTCGACCCTGCCCGGCGTGGCCTCCGTCGTCAGCCCCTACGAGGGCCAGGGCTCGGGCCAGATCAGCGCCGACGGAGGTACGGCCTACGCCACCGTCACCTTCCACGACCAGGCCGAGAACATCGACAAGGGCGACGCGCAGGCCGTCGTTGACACCGCGAAGGCAGCCGAGACCAAAGGGCTCCAAGTGGAGCTGGGCGGCAGCGCGATAGGGCTCACCGGGTCGTCGGGCGGGCACCTCTCCGAGATCGTCGGCGTGGTCGTCGCCGCCGTCGTCCTCTTCCTCGCCTTCGGCTCGCTCGCCGCCTCCCTGCTGCCCATCGCCACCGCCCTGGTCGGCGTCGGCACGGCGTACGCCGGAATCGTGCTCCTCGGACACGCCATGACCGTCGCCGACTTCGCGCCCATGCTCGGCATGCTGATCGGACTCGGCGTCGGCATCGACTACGCGCTGTTCATCGTGACCCGGCACCGGCGCGGGCTGAAACGAGGTCTCCCGGTGGCCGAGGCCGCGCGGAACGCCGTCGCCACCACAGGGCGCGCGGTCGTCTTCGCGGGCGCCACCGTCTGCATCGCCCTGCTCGGCATGCTCATCCTGCGGCTCGGCTTCCTGAACGGCGTGGCGATCGCCGCCTCCTTGACCGTCGTCCTCACCGTCGCGGCCTCCGTGACGCTGCTGCCCGCGCTGCTCTCCTTCATCGGTCCACGCGCGTTGAGCCGCCGCGAGCGGCGCAGGCTCTACGAGCACGGGCCCGAACCGGAGCTCCCGACCGGGTTCGCCGCCCGCTGGTCCGTCTTCGTGGAACGGCACCCCAAGCTGCTGGGCGCGGTCGCCGTCGTCGTCATGGCGCTGCTCGCGCTGCCCACGCTCTCGCTCCACCTCGGCACCTCCGACCAGGGCAACGACCCGAAGTCGACGACCACGCGAGCGGCGTACGACCTGGTGGCTGGGGGCACCTCCCGGTCGAGCGAAGCCGAGACTGGGGGAGGCTTCGGTGCCGGCGTGAACGGCCCCCTCACCCTCGTCACGAAGGTCGACGGCGCCGAGGACAAGCTCGCGCTCGACAACCTGGACGCCACGCTCCGGGCGACCAGGGGCGTCGCGTCGGTGACCCCGGTGACGTACAACACCGGTGGTGACACCGCCTACCTCATCGTCGTCCCGGAGTCTGCGCCGCAGTCCCAGAAGACCAGCGATCTCGTGGGCAGGCTGCGGGCCGACGTCCTGCCGCGCGCCGAGGCGGACACCGCGCTCGATGTGCACGTCGGCGGTGTGACGGCCAGCTATGACGACTTCGCGGACGTCATCGTCGGCAAACTCCCGCTCTTCGTGGGCGTCGTGATCGGCCTCGGCTGCGTCCTCCTGCTGCTGGCCTTCCGTTCGATCGGCATCCCCCTGAAGGCCGCCGTGATGAACATCGCCGCCGTGGCCGCCGCCTTCGGAGTCGTCGTCGCGATCTTCCAGTGGGGCTGGGGCAGCGAACTGCTCGGCCTCGGCCGCGCGGGCCCGATCGAACCCTTCCTGCCCGTGATCATGGTGTCGGTCCTCTTCGGGCTCTCCATGGACTACCAGGTCTTCCTGGTCAGCCGGATGTACGAGGAATGGCTGGAAACCGGCGACAACCGGCGCGCCGTCCGGGTCGGCCTCGCCGAGACCGGCCGTGTGATCAACTCCGCCGCCGTCATCATGATCTCGGTCTTCCTCGCCTTCGTGCTCAGCGGCGACCGCGTCATCGCGATGTTCGGCATCGCCCTCGCCTCCGCCGTCGCCCTCGACGCCTTCGTCCTGCGTACGCTCCTGGTGCCCGCCCTCATGCACCTGCTGGGCGGCGCCAACTGGTGGCTGCCCCGCTGGCTCGACCAGCGGCTGCCGCGCATCAGCATCGAGCCGCCCGAATGCCGCGCCGCCCATGAGAGGCTGGCCGCGGTGACGGACGCCGAGGTGGCGGACGTACTGGAGAAGGAGCGGCAGCGGGATGTACGCGATATCTCTGGGTGACGACGGAGCGGAACTGCGGCCCCTGGAGCCGTGGCACGCCGAGGAGTTCCTGGCGCATCTGGACCGGGGCAGGGAGTTCATCAGCCAGTTCATCCCCTTCGGGTCCAAGGCGACGGACATCGCGTCCACGCGGGTCCTGCTCCAGAGGTACGCCGACATGCGCGCCGCCGACACCGGATCCCTGCACGGTCTGTGGCTGGACGGGAAGCTCGTGGGCGGGGTGCTCTTCCTGAACTTCGACGCGGAGCGCGGCAACAGCGAGGTCGGGTGCTGGCTGGAACCCGACGGCACCGGGCGCGGGCTCGTCACCCGTGCGATGCGGGTGCTCCTCGACTGGGCCTTCGAGGAGCGCGGGATCCACCGGATCGAGTGGATCGCCGCCTCCGGGAACCAGCCGAGCCTGAACGTGGCACGCCGGCTGGGCATGAGCCGGGACGGGGTGCGCCGGGAAAGCCACCCCTACCGGGGCGTACGGCACGATCTTGAGGTGTGGTCCCTCCTCGCCCCCGAATGGCGTGAGGCACGCGCGCGTGCCGCTCACAACGATCATTAAGGGACCTCTCAGAGAGCGTCCGTACCGTGCGGGGTATGGGAACCAAGACTGTTGACGAGGCCGGGGTCGAGACCGGCACCGAGGCGAAGAGCGACCAGGAGACGGTGGACGTCACCAAGACCGACGTCACCAAGACCGACGAGGCGACGGAGACCGAAGCGGACGCCTCGGCCGGCGCTCCGGACGACGACGAGGACGGGGATGACCAGCCCGAGGCGATCGCCGACAAGACCTCCGCGGGAGTCGGCCAGGGTGCCGCCGCGGTCGTCTCCGCCGCCCTGGGCCTGGTCTCGCTGACCGGCAGCTGGCTCGGCACCGTCGGGCAGGCCCGCGACTCGCTGTACGGGCAGCTGGAGACCGCGTCGACCGCCTCCGTCTCCACGCAGATCAAGCAGGTCTACGCCGACTCGTGGAACGTCAACGCGTTCGTCGCCGGCCTTTTCGCGCTGACGGCCCTGATCGTCGCTGTCGTCGTGCTGGCCCGCCCGGCATTCGGGAACCCCGACCGGGTGCAGGCCCCGTGGATCAAGTCCGTCGCCTGGGCGGGTGTCTCGCTCGGGATCATCGGTCTGCTGCTGGCCGTCCTCAAGTACACCGACGTCCTTATGTCCATGCCGTCCACCTGAGCACCTGCTGCCCGGGTTTCTGAGGGGCCTTAGGGCCGGCGTAGGACACTTACGCCGGCCCTAAGGCCCTTCGCATGCGCAAGATGCGGAACTCTCCCGATGTGGCGCACCCCCCTGGGAGAAGAGAGTTGAGGCATCGCAAACGAGCGAGGCCGAAACCGACTCTTCACGAGGGGCACGAGATGTTCGAGTACGAGCTTCACCAGATCCGATCCGCCGAGCTGATCCGCGAGGCCCAGAACCACCGACTGGCGCAGGAGGCCCTCCGCGGCCGCCGTGCCGCCCGCCGCGCCGCCGCGCGTGAGTCCGGGCAGAACGACACGGAGGGGCAGTCGCATAGCGGCCGTCCCCGCCGGCACCGGTTCGCCCGCGCCGCATGAGCGGCGGGGCACGGGAGGACAGCCGCGCCACCGGCGGCCGTCCTCCCGTGGCAGTGGAGCGCGGCCGTACGGGGGTCGGCCGCCTCCTGGAACACGAAGGCCGCCAGGCCGGAACAACGGCCGCCTTCCCGATAACCGGTGCCGCACTGCCGGACCCCTGTGCGATGCTCGGGCCTGTGGAGACCAGGTCCGTCAGCCCGGTGTTCGTCGGACGCACCGACGAATTGGGGGTGTTGAACGAAGCGCTCGCGCGCGCCGCCGGCGGGGATGCCCCGCCGGCGTCGACCGCTGCGGGAGAACCCCAGGCGTTGCTGCTCGGCGGCGAGGCCGGGGTCGGAAAGACCCGCCTGCTGGAGGAGTTCGCCGCCGCGGCCGCCCGCGAGGGCGCCGTCGTCGTGTCCGGCGGCTGCGTCGAGATCGGCGCCGACGGGCTTCCCTTCGCACCGTTCTCCACCGCCCTGCGCGCCCTGCGCCGCATCCTCCCCGACGAATTCGCCGCCGCGGCCGCCGGCCAGGAGGAGGAGCTGGCCCGGCTGCTGCCCGAGCTGGGCGAGACACCCCGGGGACAGCGGTACGACGAGCAGGGCATGGCCCGCCTCTTCGAACTCACCGCCCGTCTCCTGGAGCGCGTCGCCGCGGACCGCACGGTCGTCGTCGCCCTCGAAGACCTGCACTGGGCCGACGCCTCCACCCGCCACCTGCTCGCCTACCTCTTCCGCACGCTGCGCACCGGCCGCCTGGTCGTCGTCGCCAGTTACCGCGCCGACGACATCCACCGCCGCCACCCGCTGCGGCCCCTCCTCGCCGAGCTCGACCGCCTCCGCACGGTCCGCC
This sequence comes from Streptomyces sp. NBC_00775, assembly GCF_036347135.1. Lineage (NCBI taxonomy): Bacteria > Bacillati > Actinomycetota > Actinomycetes > Kitasatosporales > Streptomycetaceae > Streptomyces > Streptomyces sp. NBC_00775. Next base: position 3,222,543 of record NZ_CP108938.1, on the reverse strand, counting down.
GCATCGAACTCGGTCGCTTCAGCCGCGCCGAGGTCGGCCGCCAGATCGCCGGAATCCTCGCCCACGAACCCGACCCGGCCCAGGTCGACGAGATCTTCGCCCGCTCCGACGGCAACGCCTTCTTCGTCGAGGAACTCGCCGTCGCCGCCCACGAAGGCTGTCGTACGGGACTCACGGACACCCTGCGCGACCTCCTCCTCGTACGAGTCGAAGGCCTGCCCGAGAGCGCCCAGCGCGTCGCCCGGATCGTCGCCGAGGGCGGCTCCACCGTCGAGTACCGGCTGCTGGCCGCCGTGGCCCGGCTCGCCGAGGACGACCTGATCGAGGCGCTGCGGGCCGCCGTCGGCGCCAACATCCTGCTCGCCTCGCCCGGCGGCGACGGCTACCGCTTCCGCCACTCCCTGGTCCGCGAAGCCGTCAGCGACGATCTGCTGCCTGGCGAGCGCTCCCGCTTCAACCGCCGCTACGCCGAGGCCCTGGAGGCCGACCCGACACTCGTACCGGCCGACGAGCGGACCACCCGCCTCGCCAGCTACTGGTACCACGCCCACGACGCCGCCAAGGCCCTGCCCGCCGTCCTCGACGCCTCCGTCGAGGCCCGCCGCCGGCACGCCCACTCCGAGCAACTGCGGCTCCTGGAGCGGGCGATGGAGCTGTGGGACATCGCCCCCGACGCCGTACGGGCCGCACTGCGCCCCATCGACTACGTGGAGGTCTATCCGCCCTGCGGCTGCGACCCCGCCACCACCCCCCTGCGCTATCTCGACCTGATGGCCGAGGCCGCCGTCGCCGGCCGCCTGTGCGGGGAGCGCGAGCGCGCCCTGAAGATCACCAAGAAGGCGGGGCGCCTCCTGGAGGACGAGGGCGACCCGCTGCGCGCCGCCTGGTTCTGGCTCCAGCGTTCCCGGCTGACCCAGTCGCTGGTGCGCGGCGACGGCTGGAAGGAACTCGCCACCGCCCAGGACCTGGTGCGCGGCCTCCCGCCGTCCGAGGTGCACGCCGAGGTGCTGTCCATGGTCGCCTCCTGGTGCATGCTGCACGAACCGGGCCCCGGCGCCCTCTCCGCCGCCGAGCGCGCCGTGGAGTACGCGCGCATGGTGGGCGCCCGCGACACCGAGCTGAACGCCCGGCTCACGCTCGGCGGCCTCATGGTCGACGCGGGGGACATCGAGGCGGGACTCGCGCAGATGTACGAGGTCAAGGAGCAGGTGAACCAGTCCGGCGCCTCCTATGTCGCCGGCCGCGCGCACATCAACCTCCCGTCCAACCTGGAATCGGTCGGCCGCTCCCGCGAGGCCGTCACGGTCCTGCGGGAGGGCGTCGAACTCTCCCGCAGGAACGGCCTGCTGGACACCCAGGCCTGGGTCTGGGGCAACCTCTCCGAGTCGCTCTACACACTCGGCCAGTGGGACGAGGCCCTTGAGGCCGCACGGAACACGCTGGCCATCGGACTCAGCGGCAAGGCGTCCGGCCTCGGCGCCTCCCGGCTGGCGCGCCTCGCCCTCGCCTTCGGTGACCTCCCCGAGGCCGGACGCCAACTGGCCGCCGCCCGCGGCCACTTCGGCACCCACGACTCCATGCCCCAGCACTCCCTGCCGCTGATGTGCACAGCGATCGGGATAGCCGCCGGCGAGGGCCGCCTCCTCGACGCCCGCGCCGAGCTGCGGCAAGCCCTGGACATGGGATTCGCGCCCGGCACCCAGCGCTACGCCTGGCCCCTGCTGCGCGCCGCCGCCACCGCCGAGGCCGACGCCCGCGGGCTGCCCGTCGCCGAAGCGGCCCGCGCCGAGAACGTCGAACACATCCGCGCCGCCGCCAAGTCACTGGCCACCGGCGCGCCGGTCTGGCTCGCGTACGCGCAGTGGGTGCGCGCCGAACTCCAGCGCGCCGAGGGCGTGACCACGCCGCACGACTGGTCCGAGGCGGTCACCGCCTTCGAACCTCTGGAGCGCCCCTACGACCTCGCCCGTGTCCGCCACCGTCTCGCCGAGGCTCTGCTGACCTCGGGCACGGACGACGACGACCGCGACCGCGCCACGGAACTCCTCCGGCTGGCCCGGGCGACCGCCGACCACCTCGGCGCGCGCCCGCTCGCCGACGCCGTCGCGCTGCTCGCCCAGCGGGCCCGCCTGGTCCTGACCCACACCCGCGAAGCGTCCGCCCTCGCCCCCGTCGACCCGGCGGCGGCGCTCGGCCTCACCAGCCGCGAGCGCGATGTCCTCCGCCTTGTCGCCGCCGGCCGCAGCAACCGCCAGATCGCGGAGGAACTTTTCATCTCCCCTAAGACGGCCAGCGTCCACGTCTCGAACATTCTGGCCAAGCTGGACGTCTCAGGACGGGGGGAGGCGGCGGCCCTGGCGCATCGGCTGCGGCTGTTCCCACCGGAGACCCGCGCTGCCCAGGCGGCGGGCTGACGCCTACGCTGTAAAGGATCCGGGCCGAGGAGGCGCCGTGTTCAACATGTTCGAGGAGCTCTTCGCACCAGGCCGCAAGCACACGAACGACGAACGCAAACGCCTGGAACTGACCCGAGTGGACCTGAACGACGCCGACCCGGGCCGCGGCCCCATAGACCTGTCCTCGGGCAAGGTGGTCGTACGACTGCCGAAGCCGGAGCCCGGGCAGGAGCGGGCGGGCACGGCCGAGGAACCCAAGTCCGAGCGCGAGCCCAAGTCCGGGCGTGAACCGAAGTCCGCGCGTGAGCCCAAGTCCGGGCCCGACGCGTCCTGAGGCTCCGCGCGCCTACTTCACCTCCACCTCCAGAATCCTGTCGTCCCCCTTCCCCGGGCTCCCGCGGCCGTCCGTCTCGCTCGTCGTCAGCCAGAGCTTGTCTCCGCCCGCCGAGACGACCGTGCGCAGGCGGCCGTACTTGCCCTTCAAGAAGGCCTCGGGGGCGGCGGAGGCCTTCGTGCCGTTCAGGGGGATGCGCCACAGGCGTTCCCCCTTGAGGCCGGCCATCCATATGGAGCCCTCGGCGTAGGCGATGCCACTGGGGGAGGCCTCGTCGGTGGGCCACTGGGCGATCGGGTTGTGGTACTTGGGGTTGTCGCTCTTGCCCTCGACCACCGGCCAGCCGTAGTTGTCACCCGGCTTGATCTGGTTGAGCTCGTCCCAGGTGTCCTGGCCGAACTCGGAGGCCCACAGGCGCTGTTTGTCGTCCCAGGCGAGGCCCTGGACATTGCGATGCCCGTACGAATAGACCACCGAGTCGCCGAAGGGATTGCCCGGCGCCGGCTCGCCGTCCGGTGTCATCCGCAGGATCTTGCCGCCCAGCGCCTTCTTGTCCTGGGCCAGCTCACGGTCACCGGTCTCACCCGCACCCGCGTACAGCATCTTGTCCGGGCCGAACGCGATCCGGCCGCCGTTGTGGATCATCCCCTTGGGGATGCCCTTGAAGATCGTGTCCGGTGCGCCCAGCTGCTCGCCGGACGGCTTCTTGTCGTCGTACAGCATGCGGACGATGCGGTTGTCCGAGGCCGTCGTGAAGTAGGCGTAGATCATGTGATCCGAGGCGTAGTCCGGGGAGAGCGCGATGCCCAGGAGGCCGCCCTCTCCCGCGGGCGCCACCCCGGGCACCTCGCCCATCACTGTCTTCTTGCCGGTCTTCTCGTCCACCCGGGTGATCGTCCCCTTGTCCCGCGAGGACACCAGCAGTCCGCCCTCGGGCAGCGGCGCGAGGCCCCAAGGGGTGTCGAGGTCCTCGGTGACGGTGCGCAGGACCTTCACCGAGCCCTTGGCGGGCGGTGTCTCCTCCGCGGACTGCTGGGAGGAGGGCGACCCCGGCTCCGTACTCCCGGCGTTCGGGAACGCGCTCCCGCCGCCCGACGTTCCCCCGTCGCCGGAGGAACATCCGGCCGTCACCAGGAGCGCGGCCGCGGCCAACACGGCTGTCACTGCTCGACGTTGCACCATCAAGGTCCCTTCGACGCGGCGGTCCTACTGTTCATACACCGCTCGCGATCCGCGGGTTCCCGATCACCGACAAGCAATCCGCAAATCCCCGTACAGCCTCAGGACCCTTCTCAGTCCCAGGATCCCCGTGCCCCCGGCAGCCCCGCCACCTCCGCGAGGTCCTCCGCCGTCAGCCGCAGCCCGGCCGCGCCCGCGTTCTCCGTGACCCAGCGCTCCCGCTTGGCCCCCGGCACCGGGACCACGTGCGGACCCTGCGCCAGGACCCATGCCAGCGCCACCTGCGCGGGCGTGACCGCGTTCTCGTGGTCCCCGTGCCGCCGGGCGATGCGCCGCAGCCCTACGACCAGGGGCTGGTTCGCGGCCATCATCTCGGCCGTGAAGCGAGGGTGGCGGGCGCGCACGTCGTCGGGTTCGAAGCCCTCGCCGGGGGTCAGCGTGCCGGTCAGGAAGCCGTTGCCGAGCGGCATCGCGGCCAGGAAACCGACCCCGCGCGCCGCGCACCACGGCAGCAGCGCGTCCAGCGCCTCCGTCGACCACACCGACAGCTCCGCCTCCACGGCGCTCACCGGGAAGACCTGTTGCACCCGCTCCAGTTGCCGGATCGTTCCGTCGTGCAGCCGGGCCCCTGAACGGCGGGCGGACCGGGCGCCCACCGCGCACAGTCCGAGCGACCGCACTTTTCCGGCCGACACGAGGTCGGCCATCGCGCCCCAGGTCTCCTCGACCGGAACCTCCGGGTCCGCGCGGTGCAGCTGATAGAGGTCGATCACGTCCGTCTGGAGGCGCCGCAGCGACGCGTCGCACGCCCGCTTCACATAGCCGGGGCGCCCATTGGCCACGATGTGCTGCTCGCCCACCAGCAGGCCGACCTTGGTCGACACGAAGGCCTCGGAGCGCCGCTCCTTGAGCACCCGCCCCACCAGCAGCTCGTTGGTGAAGGGGCCGTACATGTCGGCCGTGTCGAGCAGCGTCGAACCCCGGTCGAGTGCCGTGTGCACCGCGCGGAGCGACTCCTCACCACGCTGCCGCGAACCCGTGTACGCCCAGCTCATCGGCATGCATCCGAGCCCGACCGCCCCCACATCGAGCGCCGCAGCCCCGATCGTCCTGCGCTCCACTTGGCCGCACCCTCCCTCATCTGGCACCCCAAACTAACCTCTGCGCGCGCGGGTGCTTCGCATAGCCTCCTGACCATGACTTCCGATGTGTGGCTTCCGTTTCACGCCGACGAGATCGACGGCCTCCCCGAGGGCCTGAACTACCACTTCTGGGACGGCGACCAGCAGTTTCCCGCGAATCCGGCCGACTGCGCGTTCTACGCCGTGCCCTATATGAAGCCGCCCGCCGTCTCCCAGCGGCCGATGTCCGAAATGACGTCGGTACGGGCCGTGCAGACCCTGTCCGCCGGTGTCGACCACGTCCTGCCGAGCCTCAAGTTCCTGCGCCCGGGCGTGCAGTTGTGCAACGCCCGCGGGGTGCACGAGGCGAGCACCGCCGAGCTCACCCTCACCCTGATCCTCGCCTCGCTGCGGGGCATCCCCGGTTTCGTACGGGGCCAGGACAAGGAGGAGTGGCGCTCGGGCTTCTATCCGGCGCTGGCCGACAAGACCGTACTGATCGTCGGGTACGGGTCGATCGGGTCCGCGATCGAGGACCGGCTCGCGCCCTTCGAGCTCGCGCGGGTGGCGCGCGTCGCGCGCTCCGAGCGCACCACGGCGCGCGGTCCAGTGCATCCGCTCACGAAACTGTCTTCTCTGCTGCCCGAAGCCGACGTAGTGGTCCTGTCGACGCCCCTCACGGACGCCACACGTGGCCTGGTGAACGCCGATTTCCTGTCCCGGATGAAGGACGGGGCGCTCCTCGTGAACGTCGCCCGCGGCCCCGTCGTCGACACCAAGGCGCTCCTCGCCGAGCTGGAGAACGGGCGCATCACCGCGGCGCTCGACGTCACCGATCCCGAGCCGCTGCCCCAGGGACACCCCTTGTGGCACGCGCCCGGCGTGCTCATCAGCCCCCATGTCGGCGGGCCCACCTCGGCGTTCCTGCCGCGCGCCAAGCGGCTCCTGGTGGACCAGTTGAACCGTTTCGTGAACCGGGAGCCGCTGCGCAACGTGGTCCTCACTACCGGCGCTTGAGTCGCGTCCCGTCCGCGCCTCGTCCGCCTCCCGTTCGCTTCGAGCACCCTCCGCAGTTCCCCGAATGCGGGCAGTACCGACATCCTCCCTGGTCGTCACGGAGCGTAGAGGAACTATGTCCCTGAGTGACGAGACTGGTGTATCGTCCCGACAGGGGCTGCGCCGCGGACCGTTCGGCGCCGGGGACGGACATTTCAGACTGCGAGGGGGGCGACGGGCGATGCACGGCCTATGGACCAACGATCCGACGCGGCGGGGCCGCCGACGACCCTGGCGCGCGGCCACACGCAGACGCGGCCACAGCGGCCATGGTGGCCACGGCGGCCATCACCACCGCAGGCACAGCGGTCGCCGGAGGCATGCGCACCCAGGGCACGGGGACCAGCGGGACCCCGGAGTGCGGACAGGGTGGGCCCGGTGAGCTCCCCCGGGGCGCTGCTGACCCGTCGGCCGGCACTCGGCGGCGGGGCGAGCCTGTTCTCGCAACTCGTACTGGCCCTGGTGTGCGCGGGATACGCCCTCGGTTCCGCGCTCGGCTGGGGCTCCGCGAGCCTCGCGCTGATCATGGGCGACTTCGGGCTGAGCGCCGCCGCCGGAACCGCGGCGGTCTCCTGCTTCCGCTACGCCCGCAGTCGCAGCAGCCGCTTTCGACCCGCGTGGCTGCTGTTCGCGCTCTCCTCCGCCATGGCCTCGCTCGGCAACCTGGTGTGGGGGTGGTACGAGGTCGTCCTCGACCGCCCAGTGCCCAGCCCGAGCTACGCCGACCTGTTCTTCCTGTGCTTCGCGCCACCCGCCATCGTAGGACTGCTCGTGCTCGCCAAGAGGCCCGTCACCAAGGCGGGTTGGGTGTGCCTCGCGCTGGACGCCTGGCTGATCGGCGGCTCGCTGCTCACGCTGTCCTGGAGCCTCGCGCTCGCCCAGGCCGCGAAGTTCGACGGGCCGAGCGTCGCACACACCGCGCTGTCGCTGGCGTACCCGCTGCTGGACATCGCGCTCGTCAGCATGGTGCTCGCGCTGCACTTCCGACGCTCGTCGGTGAACAGATCGGCGGTGAACACGGCGATCGGGGCACTCGCCCTGACCGTGATGTGCGACGCCCTGTTCACCTCGCCCCTCCTGCACAACAACTACCACTCCGGTCAGCTCCTCGACGCGGGATGGTTCGCCGGCTCGCTGCTCCTCGCGTACGCCCCCTGGGTCGGCACCCGGCATGGGCAGCCGGACGACGACGGGCACGCGCGCGTGGTGCACGAACACATCCCGGGGCAGCGCCAAGAGGGCCAGTACCAAGACAGACCGCACGGACAGCAAGGGCAGCACGGACAGCAAGTGCAACGGCAAGAAGGTCAGCAAGGGGGGCACGCGGACGTGCTCCCGCAGGGAGGAGGCCACATCCGGTACCCGGCCACGCGCCCGATCGCCGGATCGCTGGCCGCGCTCACGCCCTATCTGGCCGCCGCCGTCTGCACGTTGGGGATCCTCTACAACGTCCTCAACGGGCGCAACGTGGACCGCGTGGTGCTCATCACCGCCGGCCTGGTCGTCCTCGCCCTCGTCGTGCGCCAGGGCATCATGCTGCTCGACAACATCACCCTCACCCAGGAGCTGGCCCAGAAGGAGAACCACTTCCGCTCCCTGGTGCAGGGCTCCAGCGACGTCATCATGATCGCCGCGCCCAACGGGATCCTGAGGTACGTCAGCCCGGCCGCCGCCGGGGTCTACGGACGCGACGCCGACGAACTCGTCGGCAACGAGCTCGCTTCGCTCATCCACCCCGAAGACCTTGGCTGTGTAGTTCACGAAGTACGACGTTTCTTGGCCGCCAGCCACACCGAGGAACCCACCACCCGGATCGAGTGCCGTTTCAGGTCGGGCGACGGCGGCTGGCTCAATGTGGAGTCCACCGTCAACCGGCACCAGGGCGGCCTCATCTTCAACAGCCGTGACGTGACCGAACGGGTCCGCCTGCAGGCGCAGTTGCAGCACAACGCCGAGCACGACCCGCTCACCGACCTGCCCAACCGCGCGCTGTTCACCCAGCGCGTCCAGCAGGCCCTGTCCGGCCGCCGCTCCTCCGACCGCGGCACGGCCGTTCTCTTCATCGACCTCGACGGCTTCAAGGCCGTCAACGACACGATCGGGCACCAGGCCGGCGACGAGCTCCTCGTCCAGGCCGCCCGCAGACTCCAGGACTCGGTGCGGCACGGCGACACCGCCGCCCGCCTCGGCGGCGACGAGTTCGCGGCCCTGATCGTCGGCGACGGCACCCGCGACCGCAGCGCGCGGGAACGCCACATCCTGGAGCTCGCCGACCGGCTCAGGGTCAGGCTCTCGCAGCCGTACGCCATCGACGGCAACGATGTCCGGGTCGCCGCGTCCATCGGTGTGGCCTTCGCCGAACCGGGCCTCGGCGCGGGGGAGCTGCAGCGCAACGCCGACCTGGCCATGTACCGCGCCAAGGCGGCGGGCAAGGGACGCGTCGAGCTGTACGCGCCCCAGATGCAGCAGGACGTCGTACGGAAGGCGGAGCTGGCCACCCGGTTGCGCTCCGCCCTTCAGGACGGCGAGTTCACGCTGCTGCACCAGCCCGTGGTGTCCCTCGACAACGGCCGGATCACATCGGTCACCTCGAAGGCGCGCTGGCGCTCCTCTCAGGGTGTGCTGTTCACGCCCGCCGAGTTCCTGCGGGTCGCCGAGGACAGCGACAAGACCGCCGAGCTGGGCCGCTGGATGCTCGAAGAAGCCGTGGAGCAGGCCGCCCAGCGCGCCGCCGCGGGCGTCGCCGTGCCCGTCGCCGTCCGGATGAACGCCCGGCGGCTGCTGGACCGCTCGCTGCCCGTCGGCTCCGTGGAAGCCCTGCTGACGCGGCACGGGCTGCCCTCCGGTGCCCTGATCGTCGAGCTGTCCGACACCGACCCCCGGGTCTCCCTGGACGAGCTGGAGCGCCGGCTGAACGCGCTCAGGCGGCTCGGCGTCCGGGTGGCCCTGGACGGCTTCGGCAGCGGCTATGCCGCCATCACGGCTCTCAGGAGGCTCCCCGTCGACGTGCTCAAGCTCGACCGGAGTCTCGTCGAGGGGGTCGTCGAGTCCGCCCGGCTGCACAAGATCACCAGCGGGCTGCTGCGGATCGCCACCGACCTGGGGCTGCAGTCCGTGGCCGACGGGGTGGACCTTCCGGAGCAGGTCATCGCCCTGCGCGCGATGGGCTGCACGCACGGGCAGGGCATGGCGTTCTCCGGGCCGCTGGATGAGTACCGGCTGCGCCGGGCGCTGTCTTCCGGCCACTATCCGGTGCCGCACGGGCCGGTCGAGCCGGCGTTCGCGGGCGGCGGCTCAGGGGTGTATACGAGTGGTGTGCCCGCAGTTTTCGGGGGCGGTACGGCCCTCCGCTCACATAATGAGACTCCCGTCCCACCCACTTGACAGTCAGTGCGTGCCGGGGGGAGGGTCAATGCCATGCGCACCCGAATTCTCGTACTTGGAAAGCGCGTCGGCTGAAGCTGGTGACCACCGGACCGACCCGGAACACCCAGCGACCGCACCCGGCGCGCTCCCCTCGCTTGCCTCACGGCACGAGGGGTTTTTTGTTGCACAGGTGCCTGTCGAGCAACAACCGCACACCGCACAAAACTCGCAAAAACCCTCAGCATCGAGAAGAGAATGCCGATGACCGAGCAGGCCACCGGGGCCCACCATCCGCAGCCGCGGCCCCGTTCCGGAGGACAGCAGTCCGCCCCCGAGCACGTCACGGGTGCGCAGTCCCTCATCCGCTCGCTTGAGGAGGTCGGGGCCGACACGGTATTCGGCATTCCCGGCGGTGCGATCCTCCCGGCCTACGACCCGCTGATGGACTCGAAGCGCGTGCGGCACGTGCTCGTCCGCCACGAGCAGGGCGCGGGTCACGCGGCCACCGGTTACGCGCAGGCCACCGGCAGGGTCGGCGTGTGCATGGCCACCAGCGGCCCGGGTGCCACCAACCTGGTGACGCCGATCGCCGACGCCCACATGGACTCCGTGCCCATGGTCGCGATCACCGGCCAGGTCGCCTCCAAGGCGATCGGCACGGACGCCTTCCAGGAGGCGGACATCGTCGGCATCACCATGCCGATCACCAAGCACAACTTCCTGGTGACCAAGGCCGAGGACATCCCGCGGACGATCGCGGAGGCCTTCCACATCGCCTCCACCGGCCGCCCGGGTCCCGTCCTCGTCGACATCGCCAAGGACGCCCTCCAGGCGCAGACCACCTTCCAGTGGCCGCCCACGCAGGACCTGCCCGGCTACCGCCCGGTGACCAAGCCGCACGCCAAGCAGATCCGCGAGGCCGCGAAGCTGATCACCCAGGCGAAGCGGCCCGTCCTCTACGTCGGCGGCGGCGTCCTCAAGGCGAAGGCCACCGCCGAGCTGAAGGTCCTCGCAGAACTCACCGGAGCGCCCGTCACCACCACCCTGATGGCGCTCGGCGCATTCCCCGACAGCCACCCGCTGCACGTGGGAATGCCGGGCATGCACGGTGCGGTCACCGCCGTCACCGCGCTGCAGAAGGCCGACCTGATCGTCGCCCTCGGAGCCCGCTTCGACGACCGTGTCACCGGCAAGCTGGACAGCTTCGCCCCGTTCGCCAAGATCGTGCACGCCGACATCGACCCGGCGGAGATCGGCAAGAACCGCGCCGCCGACGTGCCGATCGTCGGTGACGCCCGCGAGGTCATCGCCGACCTGGTCCAGGCCGTGCAGAAGGAGCACAGCGAGGGTCACGCCGGCGACTACACCGCCTGGTGGAACGATCTGAACCGCTGGCGCGAGACCTACCCGCTCGGCTACGACCAGCCGGAGAACGGCTCGCTCTCGCCGCAGCAGGTCATCGAGCGCATCGGACAGCTCGCGCCCGAGGGCACGATCTTCGCGGCGGGCGTCGGCCAGCACCAGATGTGGGCCGCGCACTACGTCCAGTACGAGCAGCCCGCGACCTGGCTGAACTCCGGCGGCGCCGGAACGATGGGCTACGCGGTCCCGGCCGCGATGGGTGCCAAGGCGGGGCAGCCGGACCGTACGGTCTGGGCGATCGACGGTGACGGCTGCTTCCAGATGACCAATCAGGAACTCACCACCTGCTCCCTGAACAACATCCCGATCAAGGTCGCCATCATCAACAACGGCGCCCTCGGGATGGTCCGCCAGTGGCAGACCCTCTTCTACAACCAGCGCTACTCCAACACCGTGCTGCACTCCGGCCCGGATGCGACCGGCAAGGAGCCGAGCGCCGGCACCCGCGTCCCCGACTTCGTGAAGCTGTCGGAGGCCATGGGCTGCTACGCGATCCGCTGCGAGTCCGTGGACGACCTCGACAAGGTCATCGAAGAGGCGAACTCGATCAACGACCGCCCGGTCGTGATCGACTTCATCGTCCACGAGGACGCCATGGTGTGGCCGATGGTCGCCGCCGGCACCTCGAACGACGAGATCATGGCCGCCCGGGACGTCCGCCCCGACTTCGGCGACAACGAAGACGACTGAGAGCCGTAGGAAAAGGAACGAGACCCATGTCCAAGCACACGCTCTCCGTCCTGGTCGAGAACAAGCCCGGTGTCCTCGCCCGGATCACCGCCCTGTTCTCGCGCCGCGGCTTCAACATCGACTCGCTCGCGGTCGGTGTCACCGAGCACCCCGAGATCTCCCGCATCACCATCGTGGTGAACGTGATCGAGGCACTCCCGCTCGAACAGGTCACCAAGCAGCTCAACAAGCTCGTCAACGTCCTGAAGATCGTCGAGCTGGAGCCGGCCTCGGCGGTTCAGCGCGAACTCGTTCTGGTGAAGGTGCGCGCCGACAACGAGACGCGCTCCCAGATCGTCGAGATCGTCCAGCTGTTCCGCGCCAAGACCGTGGACGTCTCCCCGGAGGCCGTCACCATCGAGGCCACCGGCGGCAGCGACAAGCTGGAGGCCATGCTCAAGATGCTGGAGCCGTTCGGCATCAAGGAGCTCGTCCAGTCCGGCACGATCGCGATCGGACGCGGGGCGCGTTCGATCACGGACCGGTCGCTGCGCGCGCTGGACCGATCGGCCTGATCCTTGGTACGGGCGGTCGGTGATCGCCGACCGCCCGTATACCGAGACCCGAAAACTTCCCTTCCCCCGCCCGCCGTACGGTGGGACGCAACACCGCACACCAAGGAGAACCCCAGTGGCCGAGCTGTTCTACGACGACGACGCCGACCTGTCCATCATCCAGGGCCGCAAGGTCGCGGTCATCGGCTACGGCAGCCAGGGCCACGCCCACGCGCTGTCGCTGCGCGACTCGGGTGTGGACGTCCGCGTCGGTCTGCACGAGGGCTCCAAGTCCAAGGCGAAGGCCGAGGAGCAGGGCCTGCGCGTGGTGACGCCGTCGGAGGCCGCCGCCGAGGCCGACGTCATCATGATCCTGGTGCCGGACCCGATCCAGGCCCAGGTCTACGAGGAGTCCATCAAGGACAACCTGAAGGACGGCGACGCGCTGTTCTTCGGCCACGGCCTGAACATCCGCTTCGGCTTCATCAAGCCCCCGGCCGGCATCGACGTGTGCATGGTCGCCCCGAAGGGCCCGGGCCACCTGGTCCGCCGCCAGTACGAGGAGGGCCGCGGCGTTCCGTGCATCGCGGCCGTGGAGCAGGACGCGACCGGTTCCGCGTTCCCGCTGGCTCTGTCGTACGCCAAGGGCATCGGCGGCACCCGTGCCGGCGTCATCAAGACGACGTTCACCGAGGAGACCGAGACCGACCTGTTCGGTGAGCAGGCCGTCCTCTGTGGTGGTACGGCGGCGCTGGTCAAGGCGGGCTTCGAGACGCTGACCGAGGCCGGCTACCAGCCGGAGATCGCGTACTTCGAGTGCCTCCACGAGCTGAAGCTCATCGTCGACCTCATGTACGAGGGCGGCCTGGAGAAGATGCGCTGGTCGGTCTCCGAGACCGCCGAGTGGGGCGACTACGTCACCGGCCCGCGGATCATCACGGACGCCACCAAGGCCGAGATGAAGAAGGTCCTCGCCGAGATCCAGGACGGGACGTTCGCCCGCGAGTGGATGGCCGAGTACCACGGCGGTCTGAAGAAGTACAACGAGTACAAGAGCCAGGACGAGAAGAGCCTCCTGGAGACCACCGGCAAGGAGCTCCGCAAGCTCATGTCGTGGGTGAACGACGAGGCGTAAGCCGTACGACGCGGGGGCCGGGGCATGACGCCCCGGCCCCTTCGTCGAACCCCGGGTAACGCCCGTGAACACGGCGTTGTCCATCCCGTCCAGCCACGGACGGGTGATCCTTCCGCAGCGGCGTAAGACGACCACCGCGACGCCACTACACTGCTGCACAACATACGCGTCAGGCCCACAGCGTCGTGCGTCTTCCACGCGGCTCAAGCGACCCCGAGGGGCCGCGACAACCCTCCACCGCCTGCGGCCGTCGGGACGGCCGTCCGCATTGGACCTGTGAGGACTCACGTGAGCTCGAAACCTGTCGTACTCATCGCTGAAGAGCTGTCGCCCGCGACCGTCGACGCCCTGGGCCCGGACTTCGAGATCCGGCACTGCAACGGCGCGGACCGCGCCGAGCTGCTGCCCGCGATCGCCGACGTCGACGCGATCCTGATCCGTTCGGCCACCAAGGTCGACGGCGAAGCCGTCGCCGCCGCCAAGAAGCTGAAGGTCGTCGCACGAGCCGGCGTCGGCCTGGACAACGTGGACGTCTCCGCCGCCACCAAGGCCGGCGTGATGGTCGTCAACGCCCCCACCTCCAACATCGTGACCGCGGCCGAGCTGGCCTGCGGTCTGCTGCTGGCCACCGCGCGCCACATCCCCCAGGCCAACACGGCGCTGAAGAACGGCGAGTGGAAGCGCTCGAAGTACACGGGCGTCGAGCTGGCCGAGAAGACCCTCGGTGTCGTCGGCCTCGGCCGCATCGGCGCCCTGGTCGCGCAGCGCATGTCGGCGTTCGGCATGAAGGTCGTCGCGTACGACCCCTACGTGCAGCCCGCGCGCGCCGCGCAGATGGGTGTGAAGGTCCTGTCCCTCGACGAGCTGCTCGAGGTCTCGGACTTCATCACCGTCCACCTGCCGAAGACCCCCGAGACCCTCGGTCTCATCGGCGACGAGGCGCTGCACAAGGTCAAGCCGTCGGTGCGGATCGTCAACGCCGCGCGTGGCGGGATCGTCGACGAGGAGGCGCTGTACTCGGCGCTCAAGGAGGGCCGCGTCGCGGGCGCCGGCCTGGACGTGTACTCCAAGGAGCCCTGCACGGACTCCCCGCTCTTCGAGCTCGACGAGGTCGTGTGCACCCCGCACCTCGGCGCCTCCACGGACGAGGCGCAGGAGAAGGCCGGTATCTCCGTAGCCCGTTCGGTGCGCCTCGCCCTCGCCGGTGAGCTGGTCCCGGACGCGGTGAATGTCCAGGGCGGCGTCATCGCCGAGGACGTCAAGCCGGGCCTGCCGCTCGCCGAGCGCCTCGGCCGTATCTTCACCGCCCTCGCGGGCGAGGTCGCGGTCCGCCTCGACGTCGAGGTGTACGGCGAGATCACCCAGCACGACGTCAAGGTGCTCGAACTCTCCGCGCTCAAGGGTGTCTTCGAGGACGTCGTCGACGAGACGGTGTCGTACGTCAACGCCCCGCTGTTCGCGCAGGAGCGCGGCGTCGAGGTCCGTCTGACCACGTCGAGCGAGTCCCCGGACCACCGCAACGTCGTCACCGTGCGCGGCACGCTCAGCGACGGCCAGGAGGTCTCGGTCTCCGGCACGCTCGCCGGTCCCAAGCACCTCCAGAAGATCGTCGCGGTCGGCGACTACGACGTGGACCTGGCCCTCGCCGACCACATGGTCGTGCTGCGCTACGAGGACCGTCCCGGTGTCGTCGGCACCGTCGGCCGCATCCTCGGCGAGGCGGGCATCAACATCGCCGGCATGCAGGTCGCCCGTGCGGCCGCCGGCGGCGAGGCCCTCGCGGTCCTCACCGTCGACGACACGGTCCCGCAGGCCGTCCTGTCCGAGGTCGCCGAGGAGATCGGCGCCACGTCGGCGCGGTCGGTGAACCTCGTCTGAGGTTCGTTGTACGACGCCGTCCTGTACGACGGCTTCCTGTACGACAGTTGAGGGCCGGGGCACCTTCGGGTGGCCCGGCCCTCGGTCGTACGGCACGGCGGGTGGATGCCCGTACGACACGTCACGTGGACGCCGGCGCCCCCGGTTCGACCAGGCCCTCGCGATAGGCGATGGCCACGGCCTCCGTGCGGCTCGCGGCCCCCAGCTTGGCCAGGATGTTGGACACGTGCACGCTCGCCGTCTTGCCCGTGATGAACAGCTCCTCGCCGATCTGACGGTTGGTCCGCCCTCGGGCGAGCAACCGCAGGACATCGCCCTCCCGGGCGGTCAGTACGGGAATCCGCTCCGCACCGGACGGCGCCGCGTCGAGCCGCCCGCGCCGGATGAGGGCGTCCAGGGCCTCGCGCAGCGGCACCGCGCCGAGGCGCACGGCGGTGTCGCGGGCCGCGCGCGCCCGCTCGGCCGCCTCCGTGCGGCGGTCCGCCGCCAACAGCGCCTCGGCCAGCCGTCGCCCGCAGCGCGCCAGCTCGTACGGATCGCCGTACCCGAACGCGGCGACGGCCTTCTCCCAGGCCGCCACGTCCGGTCCCGACCGCGCGCGCAGCCACTCCGCCTCGGCGCGGGCCAGCCACGCCAGCCCCTCCGGGCCCTGCCGCGAGCCGTCCTCGCCCTTGGCCGCCGTGGCCCGGGCCACCTCCACCAGCTCGGTGGCGGTGTCGGCCCAGCGGCGCGCCCCCGCCTCGTCGCCGGTCAGCCGCAGCTCCACGGCCGTGTCGGCGACCGCGGACAGGGCGAGCGCGGCGAGCCGCACACCGACGTCCGGCCGGTCGGTGGCCGTGTCGCCGGTGATCCTCGCGATGGTGCCGCGCACCCACTCGACGGCGCCCTCGGCGTCCCCTCGTACGGCGGCGTCGTCGGTCAGCACGATGCCCGCGACGAGCGTGGCCATCCAGTCGAACGGCCCGTCGAGGAGGGCGCGGGCGCGGTCGGCGGCATCCTGATCGCCGCGTGCCAGGGCGACATACAGGGCGGGCCCGGTCGCGAACCCGCCCGCGGCGGGCAGCCGTTCGGCGTCCGCGGCGGCCGCCCGGGCGCACTCGTCCCAGCGGCCCAGCGTGTAGAGCACCAGGGACTGGAGGTAGCGCAGCTCCAGGGCGTACGGCGAGGAGAGGAGACCGGCGCGGCGGGCGCGGTCCAGGCCGTCGGTGAGCGAGGTCAGACACTCGTCGAGGTCACCGGATTCGTAGCACCCGACGGCCAGGTTGTAGAGCGCGCGCATCTCGACCGGGATGTTGCCGGCGCCCCGGGCCAGCTCGCGGGCCGCCCGCAGCCGGTCCCGGCCCTGCGGCGTACGCCGGTTGTGCGCTTCCAGGCCGACCAGGGAGATCATCAAGTCGGCCTGGGCGTCGGCCAGCCGGAGCTCCTCGGCGGTGCGCAGCGCCTGCCGGGCGACCCGCTCGGCGTCCTCGTCGTGCCCCACATACCGCGCCGCCATGACGTGGGTCGCCGCCGCCCACACCCAGGTGTACGACGGGGGCTCGGCGGGGATCATGGCGAGCGCCTCGCTGCTGTACGTGAACGCGGCCGTCAGATTGTCGATGCGCATCAGGTTGCCCGCGAGCGTGTAGCGGACGCGGGCGGCGAGTTCGGAGTCCGCGTCCGAGCCGGCCCTGGCGAGGGCGGCGCGGGTGAGGTGGACCGCCCGGTGGGTCTCGCCGGCGCGCGCGGCGGCCGCGGAGGCGCGCAGGGTGAGGGTCACCGAGTCGCCGTCCTCGGGGCGGGCGGCGGCGTCCACCGCGGGCCACAGCTCAAGTGCCGTCTCCAGGTGGCGCAGCTCCTCGGCGGGGGCGCCGACGCGCTGGGCGTGGTCGGAGGCTTCGAGCGAGGCCGTGAGCGCGTCGGCGAGGTCGTGGCTCTCGCGCGAGTGATGGGCCCGCTCCGCCGCGCGCTCCGCCGAACGGCTGTGCCCGGCAAGGAGTCTGGCGAACGCCCCGTGCAGTCTGACCCGCTCGCCGGGCAGCAGATCGGCGTACACCGCCTCGCGGGTGAGGGCGTGCCGGAACGAGTACGTGGCCTCCTCGTCGGGAACCAGCAGCTGCCGGCCGACGGCCTCGCGCAGCGCCGACTCCAGCTCGTCCTCCGGCAGTTGTACGGCGTCACGCAGCAGGCCGTGCTCGACGCGGCGCCCGGCGACGGCGGCCGTGCGCAGCACCTGCTGGGCGGTCTCGGAGAGCTGCTCGATGCGGATGAGGAGGACGTCGGCCAGGCCGCTCGGCATGGCGGGCGAGGCCGGGTCGAAGTCGCCGGGCAGGGCGGCGAGCAGCTCCTCCGCGTAGAAGGCGTTGCCCTCGGCGCGGTCGACGATACGGCGGACCGTGGCGTCCGGCAGCGGGTCCGTGCCCAACGCCCGTACGAGACGGGCCACTTCGGCGTCCGCCATCGGCCGCAGCTCCACCCGGTCGACGGCGGGCAGCCGGATCAGCTCGGCGAGGAGAGGACGCAGGGGGTGGCGGCGGTGCAGGTCGTCCGCGCGGTACGAGGCGAAGACCGCCAGGCGGCGCGCGGGGGCGCCGGGTCCCTGGCGCTGGAGGAGGCCGCGGCTGAGCAGGAAACGGAGCAGGTCCCGGGAGGACTGGTCAGCCCAGTGGAGGTCTTCGAGGATCAGCAGGAGTGGGGTGATGTCGGCGAGGTCGGCGAGGAGACTGGCCATGCCCTCGAAGAGTTGCAGCCGGCTGCCCGGGTCCGGCCCGGTGCCGGTGCCGCTGCCGAGGAGGCGGTCCACGGCCGGGTGCGCCGCGAAGGCGGGGGCGAACCGGTCGTCGGCGGCCAGGACGCCGAGGATCTCCGTGAACGGCAGGTACGGCAGGCCCACGTCGCCCAGGTCCACACAGTGGCCGGTGAGGACCGTCATGCCGGTGGCCGCGGCCTGGGTGGCGGCCTCCGCCAGCGTGCGGGTCTTGCCGACGCCGGCGTCGCCCCCGACCAGGACGGCGCGGGGGTCGCCGGCCCGGGCCCGCTCCAGCACGCCGGTGAGCCGGGCGAGTTCGTCCTCCCGGCCGATGAACGGCGTACCGAATATCTGTGCCACGGGGCCATCCTGGCATGCGGGACTGACCGGGTGGGCTTGTCCGTTGGCTGCGGGTGGGTGGGGGCTGGTCCAAAAGATTGCGCAGTTCCCCGCGCCCCTGAAAGGGGCGCGGGGAACTGCGCAATCTTTTAGCGGGGTTCTGGGGGCGCAGCCCCCCTCAGACGAGGGACTCCGCGCCTTCCGGGGCCTCGGCCTCGTGGACGTGCACCTTGCGGAGCGTCGCCGTGGCCAGGGCCGCCGCGCCCAGCAACAGAATCACGCCCGCGACGGCCGCGGCCTGCATGCCGCTGGTGAACGCCTCCCGCGCGGCCGTCGCCAGCGCCTGACCCGCGTCGCCCGGCAGCTGCTGCGCGACGGCCAGGGCGCCGCCGAGGGTCTCGTGGGCCGCGGCCGGGGCGCCGGACGGGATGTCGTGGCGGTAGACCGCGGTGCCGATGGAGCCGAGGACGGCCATGCCCAGGGCGCCGCCGAACTCCGCGCCCGTCTCCAGCAGGGAGGAGGCGGCGCCCGCGTTGCCGACGGGAACGGTGCCCAGCGCCAGGTCCATCATCTGGGACATCACGGTGACGATTCCCGAGGCGAGGACGCCCGCGCCGGCCAGGACGAGCCATATCGAGTCGGTGCCGGCGAGCGCCAGCAGCCCGTAGCCGCACGCGGCGGTGACGAAGCCGCCGGAGACCACGTGGGCGCGGTGCACGCCCTTCTGTACGAGCTGCGCGGCGACGGGAGCGGCCACGCCGACCAGCACGGTGGGGAGCAGCGCCCACAGCGCGGCCTCCATGGAGCTCTTGCCGAGCACGGACTGGAGGTACTGGGTGGTGAAGTACGCCGAACCCAGCATCCCGAAGGAAGCGATGAGGTTGAGGACGACGGCAGGGGCGAAGCCGTGGCCGCGGAACAGGGCCGGGGAGATCAGCGGGGACTTCGCGGTGCGCTGGCGGTGGACGAAGAGGACGGCGAAGACCAGGCCGACGGTGATCGAGACGACGTACCGGACGTTCCAGCCCTCGGAGGGGATCTCCTTGATGCCGTAGATGACGGGCAGGACCGCGGCCATCGACAGCGGAACGCTCAGCAGGTCGAAGCGGCCGGGCTCCGGGTTCTTGGACTCGGGCAGCAGGATCGGGCCGAGGACCAGCAGCAGCACCATCGCGGGCAGGTTGACCAGGAAGACCGAGCCCCACCAGAAGTACTCGACGAGGACACCGCTCATCACCGAACCGAGCGCGATACCACCGGTCATGACGCCGGACCACATACCGATCGCCTTCGCGCGCTGACCGGGGTCCGTGAACATCGTCCGGATGATCGCCATCGTCGACGGCATCAGGGTCGCGCCGCCGATGCCGAGGAGCGCGCGGGCCGCGATGAGTGTCTCGGCGCTGTTGGCGTACGCCGCTATCACCGAGGCGGTGCCGAAGGCGGCGGCGCCGAAGAGGAGGAGCTTGCGGCGGCCGATGCGGTCGCCGAGCGAACCCATCGTCATCAGCAGACCGGCGAGCACGAACGCGTAGATGTCGAAGATCCAGAGCTGCTGGGTGCCGCTCGGCTCCAGGTCCGCGCTGATCGCGGGGATCGCGAAGTAGAGGACCGAGACGTCCATCGAGACCAGGAGCAGCGGAAGCATCAGGACGCCGAGGGCGGTCCATTCGCGGCGGCCGGCGAGGGTGCCGGGGGCGGGGGTGGAGCTCGTCGGGTTCGTCGAGTTCTTCGTCATGGCAGGGACTGTACGGGCGTCTTAAACGCTTGTCTAGTACGGATGTGTAAGACAGTTGATTAGGACGTGGGTCTGGGACGGTTGTATGGATCGAGGGGTACGCTGGCTCGCATGGGACACCGTGAGGATCTGCTCGAAGGCGCCAAGCGCTGCCTGCTGGAAAAGGGGTTCGTGCGCACGACGGCGCGCGACATCGTGAAGGAGTCCAAGACGAACCTGGCGTCCATCGGCTACCACTACGGATCGAAGGACGCGCTGCTCGCGGAGGCGTACGTCGATCTGATCTCGAACGTCGGCGACACGTTCGACGGCTTCGGCGGGGGCGCGGCGGCAGGGGAGCCGGGCTCTCTCGAACGCTTCCAGGAGGTCTGGCAGAACGTCACCAAGTCCTTCGTGGAGGCTCGCCCGATCTGGATGCTCACCTTCGAGGTGATCACCAATGCCGACCGCCTGCCCACGGTCCGCGAGCACCTGGTGAAGGCCTCGGACGAGGGGCGCCGGGGCATCATCCCCCTGCTCATGGGCGGATCCGAGGCCGACGTCGACGACGAGACGCTGCGCTCGCTCGGCGGCTTCTACCAGACGCTGCTCAACGGGCTCTGCGTGCAATGGCTCTTCGACGCGGAGTCGGCGACGAACGCGGACCAGTTGACCGAGGGGCTGCGGCGAGTGATCGACGCGGCGGCGAAGCCGGGCGGCTGAGGCGTCAGGCCGGTACGAGTCCGCCCTCGCGCGTCTCGATCGCGCGGTCCCCGAAGTGGCGTACGGCGGTCAATGATTCTCCCTCGGGCTGCCCGCCCGCCGGTCCCGGCAGGCCGGGACCAGTGCCACCAGCATCAGTACGGCCGTGACGGCGAACGCCGACGGATAGCCCGTCCACCCGGCGAGCGCGCCGAAGCCGACCGCGCCGACGCCCATGCCGCCGTCGTACGCGAGGTTCCACAGGGCGCTGACGGTGCCGTATCCGGAGGCCGGGACCCGTGCGTACATCAGGGTCAGCGTGGCGTTCTGGGCGGTGCCGAAGCCGATGCCGAAGACGGTCACTCCGGCGAGGACGGCGACCGGGCTGGAGGTCAGCGCCGTGATCAGCATGCCGAGGGAGGAGAGGACCAGGGCGGGCAGCACGAGACGCGCGGAGCCGTGCCGGTCGCTGTGACGGCCCGCCAGCCAGCGGGCCGCGGTCGACGCGGCGGGCTGGACGAAGAGGGCCACGGCGACGACTCCCGTGTGCGCGGCGGGGACGGCGAGCGGCAGGAAGGTGACGACGATCCCGGTCGCGAGCGCGGTGGTCGCGAAGACGACGGCAGGGCGGACCAGACCTCCGGTGCGCAGGCCGGCCACCACGCCCACCGGCTTGCCCGACGTCGACTCCCGGTCCGGCAGGCCCGGTACGGAGACGATCGCGGCCAGCGCGGCGACGCCCGCGGTCACGGCGACGGCCGTGTACCCCACGTGCGCGGCGAGCCACACGCCCAGCGGCAGGGCGATCAGCGACGGCACGCCGGAGACGACGCCCACCAGTGCCAGGCCCTCGCCGCGGCGCTCGGCCGGGATCAGCGACGCGGTGAGCGCGCCGCCCGCCACGAGCGTGAGCGCGAAGCCCAGGCCGCGGACCAGACAGACCGCCGCGACCCACACCAGGTCGTGGGAGACGGTCAGGACGAGCGCGGGTGCGCCGAGCAGGGAGAGCCCGGCGACCAGCGCGACGCGGTAGCCATAGCGGGCGACGAAGCGGGGAGCGGCCAGTTCGCCGAGGACCGTGGAGAGCATCAGGGTGCCGGTGGCCAGGCCCGCGCCCGACCCCGTCGCGTAGCGGGGGACGACCGACAGGAGCAGGAAGAAGCTCACCAAGGAGCCGACCATGCTCACGAAACGGAGCATCAACGGGCGGGTGAGGAGCGGCGGTCGGGCGGCGGGTGCCGGCGCGGTCGGCGCGGTCCCTGGGGGCGTCGGAGGTGTCGGGGGCTGCGGCGGAGTCGTCATGGGAACGACGCTAGGCAGTGGGCGGACCGCCGGTAAGCTCCAATTCCATGCCTCCGCAGTGGGCCGGTCTGTCGCCCGAACTGCTCCTGTCCGTCGACCGGGGCAGCGGTGAGCAGCTGCGCGCGCAGCTCGAACGGCAGGTGCGCGACGCGATCCGCACCGGTCGGCTGGGCGCCGGCGAACGTCTCCCGTCCTCCCGTGAACTCGCCCGCGAGCTCGGCCTGTCGAGGGGCCTGGTCCAGGACTGCTACGCCCAACTCCAGGCGGAGGGCTACCTCGTGACGCGCGTCGGCTCCGCCACCCGGGTCGCGGCAGGCGCCCATGTGCCTCCCGCGCCCCCCTCCGCGCACCCGGCGGCCCCGCGCCTGATCGCCGACTTCCGGCACGGCGTACCGGACTTGGGCGGCTTCCCGCTCGCCGACTGGCTCTGGGCGCTGCGCGAGGCGGGCCGCGCCATGCCGACGACAGAGCTCGACTACGGCGATCCGCGCGGCAGTTCGGCCCTGCGCGAGGTCATCGCCGGGTATCTGCGCCGGGTGCGTGCCGCCGCGGCCGACCCCGAGCGGATCGTGGTCTGTTCCGGCTACGCGCAGGGCCTCGGGCTCGCGTTGCGCAGCCTGGCGCGGAGCGGTGTGCGGGTCGTGGCGTACGAGGACCCCGGCGGGCCCGCCACCGCGACGGCCGCCGCGGAGGCTGTCGGACTCACGGCGGTGCCCGTCCCGGTCGACGACGACGGCATCGACGTACGGGCGCTCGACGCGACCGGAGCACGGGCCGTGATCGTCACGCCCGCGCACCAATGGCCCACCGGAGTCGTCCTCGCCCCCGACCGCCGGCTCGCTCTCATCGAGTGGGCCATGCGACGGGACGCGTACGTCATCGAGGACGACTACGACGCCGAGTTCCGCTACGACCGCGAGCCCGTGGGCGCGCTCCAGGGGCTCGCCGCGGACCGGGTCATCTCCCTCGGCACCGTCAGCAAGTCCCTCGCCCCGGCCCTGCGCATCGGCTGGGTGCTCTGCCCGCCCGTGCTCACCGCCCCGCTCACGGAGGCCAAGCGCCTCACCGACCGCGGCTCCCCGGCCCTCGACCAGCTCGCCCTCGCGCAGCTGATCGAGTCCGGCCGCTACGACCGCCATCTGCGCCGCATGCGCACGCGCTACGCGACCCGGCGTACGGCTCTGGTCTCCGCCCTCGCCGCCCACGCCCCCGAGGTCCGGCTCACCGGCCTCGCCGCGGGGTTCCACGCCGTCGCCCACCTCGCGGCCTCCGCCGACGAACAGGCCGTTGTCATCGCGGCACGGGAACGGTCCGTCGGCCTCTACGGCATGAGCCCGTGCCGCTCCACGCACGCGACCACACCGGTCCAACTCGTGCTGGGCTTCGGCGACGTGGGGGAGCGGGCGATCGCGGAGGGCATCGCGGCGATCGGCGATCTGCTCGGCGGACCCGGAACTCCGGCGGTGCGCCGCGCGTCGTGAAGACCGTGAGGGTGATCGAGATGGACGGCACGCCGCTGGACGATCTCGTCCGGTCCTGGGACGAGATCAGGGTGAGCTACCGGCTCTCCCGCAACAGCGCGTACGACCGGGCGGTCCTCGACTGTGCCGCCCGGCTCGCCGCCGACCCGGGCGGCGAGTCCGCGTACGTATGGACGTTCGGGCTGGCGGTGATGGCGCCCTATGCCGCCTGGCGGCCGGGCGACGGCGTCGTGCGGGAGGCCGTGGCGGCACTGGAGGCAGCCGACCGGGCGCTGCGTGAGCGGCCCTGCGACCACGACTCCCACCCGTACGAGAACCACCGCGCCGAAGAGGACAAGTACCTCGCCCGGCAACTGCCCCCACTCGCCGACGAGACGGCCGAGTGGGCCTACGGCGACCGGCCCCGCGACGAGTGGCGCTGCCCGCGCAACGCGGCCGGATTCGCCCGGATCGCCATGGACGTCGTCGATCCGGGCTCGGTCCCGGACATCCCGCCGCGCCTGTCGGTCAGGGACCGGGCCGCCCTCGACGAGCTGGCGGCGCTGCTGCACGGCTACCCGAAGCCGTGGACCGACGTCGAGGACGAGATCAGCTCGCAGGCCTGGAACCTCTCCGACGCGGATCCCGCGGACCGCGCCGGACGCCTCCAGGCCGTCAGGGCGGTGACCTGGTACGCCGTCTCCGGCCTGGTGACGAGGAAGTCGGTCCTCGACGAACTGGTCGAGGCCCTGGAGGAGACCCTGCCGCACTTCGCCGGCGCCTCCTGCACCCACGACCGGCACGCGCCCCTGCCCGACAACGGCCCGGACGCCGCCGAACTCGGCGTCATGCTCAGCAGCTCCGCGGGGCGCCGCGTCCACGAGAAGAACCGCGTCGCGTGGGGGCAGGGCGATCCGCTGGAGAACGTGGCGTGCCCGGTGCTCATGGCGGAGATCGCCGCGGAGTCACTGACGCTGCTGCGCGAGGGACGCGCACGGCTCTTCGGCCCTCGCGACACCTCCCACGCCGACGCCGCATACCTGCGCCCGGACGGCCGGCTGGAGATCGAGAAGATCGCGGAGCGGCTCGACGACCAGAGCCGGAACGAGCCGTACGCCGACGATCTCGGCCTGTGGGCCGCACGCCGCCACACCCGCTCCGACGCCCGCGAACGGGCCGTGCTGCTGCTCACCGCCCACCAGGCCATGCGGATCTCGTACCCGTGCCCGCCGCGCCCGGTCGTCGAGGGCGTCCTCGCGACGATGCGCGCCGTCGCCGACGCGCCCCGGCCCGAGGCATGCGCACACGACGACAGCCATCCGACGCTGGAGCGGGCCGAGTTCCGGCACGGCCTGCCCCACTTCTACGCCCCGGAGGAGTTCCCGCCGGCCGAGGAGTACCGCAGCCCGGAGTCGTGGACCTGCCCACGGTTCGCCGGAGAGGTCGCCGAGGCGTGCGTCAGTGAACTGGAGGACCTGTACGAGGACGACGAGGAGGACGAGGGCGACTAGAGCGAGGAGGGCGATGAGGGCGACGACGAGGGCTGACGTCCTTAGAGCCGCGCCCCCTTCAACGCCATGTGCAGCAGCAGCCGGTCCTCCCCGTCGTCCAGGTCCAGGCCGGTGAGCTGTTCGACGCGGGAGAGGCGGTAGTAGAGCGTCTGGCGGTGGATGCCCAACTCGGCTGCCGTGCGCCCCGCTTGGCCCGCGCGGTCGAGGAACACCTCGGCGGTGCGGGCGAGTTCGCGGTGGGCGGGGGTCAACAGGGTCCGTACGGCGGGGTCGTGGGCGGCCTCCGGGGGCAGGGACGTCAGGAGCCGGAAGGGCCCGATGGACGCCCACTCGGCGACCGGACCGAGGCGCGGCTCGGCCAGCACCGCGCGCGCGGCGGCGGACGCCTCCTGCCAGGCGGCGCCCAGCTCGGCCAGGCCGACGCGGGCCTCGGCGACCCCGGCCGCCGGCTTCGTTCCCGCGCCGGCCCCTTCCGCCTCCCGTACAAACCGCGAAGCCGCCGTCAGCGCCGGAGTCAGTACGTCCGCCGAGCGGAGCCGTACGAGCAGCGCGAGGCTCTGCCCGGCGGCACCCCACGGCACCGTGCACAGCGCCGTCGCCCCCGGCACCGTACGGGCGGAAGGGGCGTCGTCCGGGTCGGCCGAGGGCCAGGGGGCGACGCAGACGACGGTGTGCAGGCCGTCGCCGCGCGGGCCGAGCGCCGTGCGCAGTTCGGCGACCGCCATCTCGCGCTGCCAGCCACGCTCGGCGGTGAGGACGGCGCGCAGCTCGCGGGTGAGGTCCGCGCCGGCCTGGGCCTCGTCGGCGAGCAGGGCGCCGATGCGGGAGGCGACCTCCATGGCGGCGGTCAGCTGGGTGTCGGTGGGCCCGGGGTCGTCGTCGAGCAGCCAGACGTAGCCGAGGACGACACCCCGATGGCGTACGGGGAGACAGATCCGTCCCCGGTACACCCCCGCCTCCGGGGTCGGCGGGATACGGACCGGGCCGGAGGCGCGGGTGATGCCGAAGCCCTCGAACCAGGTGCGGACCGCCGTGGTGGAGCGGCGGGTGAGGATCGAGCGGGTGCGCACGGGGTCGAGGTCCGAGGGGTCGAGCTCCCCCTCGCTGTCGTACGCGCCGAAGGCGATGAGCTCGAAGTCCCGGTTCTCCAGGGTCGCGGGCGCGCCGAGCAGCGCCGAGATCTCATCGACCAGCTCTTGGTAGTCGCCTCTGTATTCGCCGCTCACCCGGGCATTCTCCCTCATTTCCGCAAGGCCTTCATACATATGTCTGAGATCCAGGGCACGGATGCGTGACAGCTGTCGATGGCCGAGGATCGGAGGGATCCTTAGGTTTCACGGTGGTTCTCCGTGCCGTACCCGAATCGTCGGGATTCGGCCTCCTACTGGCTTTGTTGTGGAGGTGCCCCGTGCTGGGTCCCGTGATTCTCGCCGCGTCGCGCAGCGACAGGATGCGCCGCTTTGTGTCGGCGGCCCCCGGCACCAAGCAGGTGGTCGCCCGCTTCATCGCCGGTGAGACCGTCGACCAGGTCATCCCGATCGTCCAGGACGCCGTCGACAAGGGGCTCGAAGTCACCCTCGACGTCGTCGGCGAGGACATCACCACCCGCGAGCAGGCCTTCGCCGCCCGGGACGCCTACCTGGAGCTCATCGAGCACCTCAAGGAGCTGGACCTCGGCACGAAGGCCGAGATGTCCATCAAGCTGTCCATGTTCGGACAGGCGCTGGAGGGCGGCCACGAGCTCGCCCTCGCCAATGTCCGCCCGGTCGTCGAGGCCGCCGCCGCCATCGGTACGACGGTCACGCTGGACGCCGAGGACCACACCACCCTCGACTCGATGTTCGCCATCCACGAGGAGCTGCGGAAGGACTTCCCGCAGACCGGCTGCGTCATCCAGGCCTACCTGTTCCGCACCGAGGCCGACGCCCGCCGCCTCGCCGACAGCGGCAGCCGCGTACGCCTGGTGAAGGGCGCCTACAAGGAGCCCGCCGAGGTCGCCTACCAGCAGAAGGCCGAGACCGACAAGGCGTACGTCCGCATCCTGAAGATCCTGATGGAGGGCGAGGGCTACCCGATGATCGGGTCCCACGACCCGCGCCTCATCTCCATCGCACAGGAGCTCGCCCGCAAGGCCGGGCGCAAGCTGGACGAGTACGAGTTCCAGATGCTCTACGGCATCCGCGGCGAGGAGCACCTGCGGCTCGCCGCCGAGGGCCACCGCATGCGCGTGTACACCGCGTACGGCACCGACTGGTACGGCTACTTCATGCGCCGCCTCGCGGAGAAGCCGGCCAACCTCCTCTTCTTCGCCCGCTCGATCCTCACCAAGGGCTGAGTCCGAACCACCCGCTCATAAAGGAGTACGGATCCCATGGACGCTGTGACCCAGGTCCCCACCCCCGTCAACGAGCCGGTGCACGGCTACGCCCCCGGCTCTCCCGAGCGCGCCCGTCTGGAGGCCAAGCTCAGGGAGCTGGCCGAGAACCCGATCGACCTGCCGATGACCATCGGCGGCGAGCGGCGGATGGGCGGCGGCGAGCGTGTCGACGTCGTGCAGCCGCACAACCACAAGGCGCGCATCGGCACGTACGCGAACGCCACGCAGGCCGACGCCCAGGACGCCGTCGACGCCGCCCTGGCCGCCGCCCCGGCCTGGCGCGCGATGGCGTTCGACGACCGCGCCGCGATCATCCTGCGCGCCGCCGAGCTGCTGGCCGGACCCTGGCGCGAGACCCTCGCCGCGTCCACCATGCTCGGCCAGTCGAAGACCGCCCAGCAGGCCGAGATCGACACCCCGTGCGAGCTCGTCGACTTCTGGCGCTTCAACGTCAAGTACGCCCGTGACCTGCTCGCCGAGCAGCCCCCGGCCAACTCGCCGGGCGTCTGGAACCGCCTCGACCACCGCCCGCTCGAAGGCTTCGTCTACGCGATCACCCCGTTCAACTTCACGGCGATCGCGGGCAACCTGCCGACCGCGCCCGCGCTGATGGGCAACGTCGTCGTGTGGAAGCCGTCCCCGACGCAGACCCACGCCGCCGTGCTGCTGATGCAGCTCCTGGAGGAGGCGGGGCTGCCCAAGGGCGTCATCAACCTCGTCACCGGTGACGGCATCGAGGTGTCCAAGGTGGCCCTGGAGCACCGGGACCTCGCGGGCATCCACTTCACCGGTTCGACCAAGACCTTCCAGTACCTGTGGAAGACGGTCGGCACCAACATCGAGAAGTACCGCTCGTACCCGCGCCTGGTGGGCGAGACCGGCGGCAAGGACTTCCTGGTGGCCCACCCGTCGGCCGACCGCGCGGTCCTGAAGACGGCGCTCACCCGCGGTTCCTTCGAGTACCAGGGCCAGAAGTGCTCCGCGACCTCGCGCGCGTACATCCCGGCCTCCATCTGGAACTCCGGTTTCAAGGAGGAGTTCGCGGCCGAGGTCGACTACCTGACCATGGGTGACGTCACCGACCTGTCGAACTTCGTCGGCGCGGTCATCGACGAGCGCGCGTTCGCCAAGAACAAGGCGGCCATCGACCGCGCCAAGGCGGACGAGACCTGCACGATCGTCGCGGGCGGCTCGTACGACGACTCCGTCGGCTACTTCGTGCGCCCGACCGTCGTCGAGTGCTCGGACCCGGAGAACGAGATCTTCAAGACCGAGTACTTCGGTCCGTTCCTCGCCGTGCACGTCTACGAGGACGACCAGTACGACGAGATGCTGACCCAGATGGAGTCGGCCTCGGACTACGCGCTGACGGGCGCGGTCATCTCGAACGACCGCGCGGCGGCGGCGTACACGATGGACAAGCTCCGCTACGCGGCCGGCAACTTCTACATCAACGACAAGTCGACCGGCGCCGTCGTCGGCCAGCAGCCCTTCGGCGGCGGCCGTGCCTCGGGCACCAACGACAAGGCGGGCGCCCCGCAGAACCTGATGCGCTGGACGCTGACCCGCGCCATCAAGGAGACGCTGGTCCCGCCGACCGACTACGGCTACCCGCACATGGGCTGACACGCCCCCGCACACCCGGGCCGGGAAGCCTGACCCCCCGAGCAGGCTTCCCGGCCCGTTTCCATGCCGACGTCACTGGTACGTCACTGGTACGGGGACGTGGCGTCACCCGGGGAACTCCGTCCGCTCCCACCACTCGTACACGAGCAGCCTGCCCGCGCGCGTGTCCGCGTGGCGTGGGGTCGCCCTGAAGTGTTCGTATCCGCCGCGAAACTCGATCTTCACATCCGTTCCGGAGGGCGGGATCGGGACGATCCGTTCGGGCAGATCACCCGGGCCGCCTTCGAGGAATGCCTTGGTCCTGTCGCTCATGACCTCCTCGTTCCCCCTGCCGGAGCCCGATGCCGCATACCGCGCGGATGATCAGTCGTGTGGGCGATCCGCCGCTCAGCCGTGGTCCGTCGTCAGGTGCCGGTCGAGGAAGTCCCGCATGAGCCGTGCGATCTGGTCGGCGTGTGTCTCCAGGGCGAAGTGGCCCGTGGGCAGGAGATGGATCTCCGCCCCCGGGAGGTCGCGCCGGAAGGCGAGCGCGCCCGCCGGGACGAAGATCTCGTCGTGGCCGCCCCAGACCGCCAGCAGCGGGACCTGACTGGTGCGGAAGTACTCCTGGAAGGCCGGGTAGAGGGCGAAGTTGGAGCCGTAGTCGGAGATCAGGTCGAGCTGGATCTCGGGCTGGCCGGGGCGGGCCATCAGGGCCGCGTCGTGCTCGTACGCGTCGGGGCTGACGAGCGTCGGGTCCGCGACGCCGTGCAGGTACTGCCACTTGATGCCGTCGGGGCTGCTGATCTCGCGGACGGGTGCCTCGGTCTCGGGCGTGCGCCCGGCGATCAGCGCGAGGACCGGTGCCCAGGCCTCGGCGCCCAGCCCCTCCTCGTACGCGTTGCCGTTCTGTGTGATGACCGCCGTCACCCGCTCCGGGTGCGCGAGCGCGAGGCGCAGGCCGATCGGGGCGCCGTAGTCCTGGATGTAGAGCGCGTACTCCTTCAGGCCGAGCAGCTCGGTGAACTCGCCGGTGATCTCGGCCAGTTGGTCGAAGGTGTACGGGAACGCGGTGGCCGCGGGGGCCGCCGAGCGGCCGAATCCCAGGTGGTCGGGGGCGATCAGGCGGATGGGGGTCCCCCCGCTCGAGCGAAGCCGAGAGTGGGGGAGGTCGGAGAGCAGGGGGATCAGGTCGCGGAACATGTGCGAGCTGGTGGGGAAGCCGTGCAGCAGGAGCAGTACGGGGGCGTCCGCGGGGCCCGCCTCCCGGTAGTGGATCTCGTGGCCGCGGACGGTGGTGGTGCGGTGGTGGATCCCGTGGGTGGTCATGAGCGGCTCCCCTAACCTCTTAAAATCTTTTTAGTGGTTAGGTTCAGTTCAGCATGTCTGCCTGTAACCGGTCAAGTGGCATTGAAGGGTTAGTGGTGCCAGTTTGGGGTGGGGGCTGTTGCCGCCGCGAGCCGTGTGAATACTGGGCCGATGGCCATCCGACTGCGTACAGCCCACACGGCGGACCTCGCCCCCGCCGACCTTCGTGCCGTCCGCGACCTCCTGGACGACGCCTTCGACGGGGGCTTCAGTGACGAGGACTGGGACCACGGGCTCGGCGGCATCCATGTGCTCGTGCATGACGAGCGGGGTCTCGCGGCCCACGGTTCGGTGATCCAGCGGCGTGTCCTGCATCGCGGCCGCTCGTTGCGCGTCGGATACGTGGAGGCCGTCGGGGTACGTGCCGACGCGCGCCGTACGGGGCTCGGCGGGCGCGTGCTGGCAGAGCTGGAGCGGATCGTCGAGGAGGCGTACGCGTTCGGGGCGCTCTCCGCGAGCGAGGACGGGGCCGGCCTGTACGCGGCTCGGGGCTGGCAGGTCTGGCCGGGCCGGATCTGCGCGCTCGGCCCCGACGGCGTCGTGCGGCTGGCGGAGGAGGAGGGCACCACGTTCGTGCGCCCCGCCTCGGCCGGTCACCTCGACCCGGCGCACGAACTGGTCTTCGACTGGCGCGACGGTGATGTGCTCTGACCGGTCAGCCCGAGGGACGGCCGGTAGCTCCTGAGGATGGCCGGTCGGCTAGAGGGACGCGTTCCTGACGATCATCTTGCCGGTGTTGCCGCCGCGCAGCATCGACAGGAACGCGTCCACGATCCGCTCGAACCCGTCGACGACCGTCTCGTCGAGCGCGAGCCGGCCACTGAGCAGATGCGGTACGGCGAACGCGTCCAACTCCTCTTGTACGTCACGGTAGTCGCGCACCAGGAACCCCTCGATCCGCAGGCTCTTCTCCACGACGTCGGCATGGTTGAAGAGGACCGGCGGCGCGTCCGGGATGTTGTACTGGCCGACCGTGCCGACCCGCACCACCCGCCCGCGCTCACGCAACGCGCCGATGGCTGCGCCGAGCTGGCCGCCGCCGACATTGTCGACGAAGACGTCGATGCCGTCCGGGGCGGCCTTGGCCAGCAGGTCGGCCACGGGCCCCGAGCGATAGTCGAAGGCCTCGTCGTAACCGACGTGTTCCTTCAGATACGCCGCCTTCGCCGGGCTGCCCGCGCTGCCGACCAGCCGTCCGGCACCCAGCAGCCGCGCGAACCGTCCGGTCGCCGTACCGACCCCGCCCGCGGCCCCCGAGACGAACAGGTCGTCCCCTTCCCGCAGTCGGGCGATCCGCGTGAGACCGACGTACGCGGTCAGACCGGTGCCGCCGAGCACGCTCAGATACGCGGACAGCGGTACGCCGTCGTAGTGCGGGAGGCGTCTGGTCTCCGCCGGGCGTACGACGGAGTGGGTACGCCAGCCCGCGCG
This sequence comes from Streptomyces sp. NBC_00775, assembly GCF_036347135.1. Lineage (NCBI taxonomy): Bacteria > Bacillati > Actinomycetota > Actinomycetes > Kitasatosporales > Streptomycetaceae > Streptomyces > Streptomyces sp. NBC_00775. Next base: position 3,190,893 of record NZ_CP108938.1, on the reverse strand, counting down.
GTGGAAGACGATCTCCCCCTCGGGGAGCGCCGAGTCCCGGGACTCGATCACGCGGCCGAGGGTGCGGCCCTCCAGCGGGGCGTTCAACTCGAAGTCGCCGTCCATCATTTCGCGGTGGTAGGGGTCGACGGACCAGTAGAGGTTCTCGACGAGAGCCGTGCCGGGGACGGGCTCGGGCACGGGTGACTCGGCGAAACGGAAGTGGTCCGGGGCCGGGAAGCCGGACGGGCGGGCGGTCTGCTGGACGGTGAGCGCGATGGCGTTCGGGGAACTCATGGAACGGGACCGTAGGAAGGAATGCGGCGGTCGGGGAGAGGGTTGGGCTCATGGAACGGCCGCTTCCATGAGCCGTGTTCATAGCAGCAGGTGGGGAGCCCTTCATGGCGACAGCCGGCCTTGCCCCGCGGGAGCCCTGATGACCGCGGCCGACCTCTCCCCGCGAGAGTCCCGATGACCGCGGCCGACCTCTCCCCGCAGGAGCTGCGGACCCTGGTGGCCGTCGCCCGCGAGGGCGGCTTCTCCGCGGCGGCCGTCACGCTCGGCATGACACAGTCCGCGGTCTCGCACGCGGTGCGCGGCATCGAACGCAAGGTGGGCGTCGTGCTGTTCGCACGCGGGCGGCAAGGGGCGCGCCCCACGGCAGCGGGGGAGCGGGCGGTGGCGCACGCACGGCGGGTGCTGCGGATGCTGGACACACTCGTCGCGGAGGCGCGTGGTGCGGGCGCGGGCCCGGACGGCGGCGACACCGTCGCCGGCCCGCTGCGCATCGCCGCCTTCCGCAGCGCGGCGCTGCATCTGCTGCCGCCCGCGCTGGAACGACTGGCGGCCCGGCACCCCGGGATCGAGCCGACCGTGCGCGTCGTACGGGAGGTCGGGCCCGGCACGGCGGGGGAGGTGGCCGAGGGCCGGGCGGACGTAGGGATCGCCACCCTCGGCACGAGCTCGCCGGTGCCGCCGGAACTGATCGGCGACGTACTCCTGGAGGAGCCGTACGCCCTGGTGCACCCGGCCGGCCACCCGGACCCGCGCTCCCTCCCCCTGGTCGACTGGACCGAGAACTGCTCGTCCTACACCCGGACTTGGTGGGCGGCGCAGGACTGGATCCCCTGCGCCACGGTCCGCGCCGAGGACGACGGAGCGGTGCTCTCGATGGTGAGCAGTGGTCTCGGAATGGCCATCATGCCCGCGCTGTCCCTCACGAGCGCACCGCTCACCACCGAGATCACCGATCTCGGTCCGGACCGCCCGACCCGCTCCATCGGCTACGTGACCACGCCGGAACTCGCCACGACGGTCGCGGTGCGGGCGCTGATCAGGGAGTTGCGGGCGCTGCATCCGCGGGTGAAGTGAGCGGCGCTCAACCTTTAGGGTGCTGATGTTTGGTCAGCTCATCAGATCAGGGGATCTGGAGATCAGGCGATCAGTCGATCAGGGGGACGGGGACCGGTGGACAACGCGACTGAGGTGTTCCAGCCACTGCAGGCAGACGATCCGCCCGTGGTGGCCGGCTACCGCCTCGCCGCCCGGCTCGGCGCGGGAGGCATGGGCCGGGTCTACTTGTCGCACATGCAGGGTGGCAGACCGGTGGCCATCAAGGTGGTGCGGCCGGAGCTGGCCGACGACCCGGCCTTCCGGCGGCGGTTCAGCCGGGAGATCAAGGCGGCCCAGCGCGTCCGGGGCGCGTACACCGCCGAGTTGCTCGACGCCGACGCGGACGGCATACCGCCCTGGCTGGCCACGCTGTACGTGCCCGGGCCCTCCCTGGCGGAGGCCGTCGCCCGGCGCGGGCCGCTGCCGGTTCCGGCGGTGCTGTGGCTGATGGCGGGGGTGGCCGAGGCGCTCCAGGCCATCCATGGTGCGGGAATCGTGCACCGGGACCTGAAGCCGTCGAACGTGCTGCTCGCCGCCGACGGACCGCGGGTGATCGACTTCGGCATCTCGCTGGCCTCCGACCTCACCTCGAACACCGCCACGGGCACCGCTGTCGGCACGCCGCAGTTCATGGCTCCCGAGCAGGCGACCGCGGGCGAGGTCACGGCGGCGACCGACGTCTTCGCGCTCGGCCAGACCGCGGCGTACGCGGCGCTGGGCGAGCCGCTGTACGGGGACGGCCCTTCGCCCACCGTGCTGTACCGGATCGTGCACTCGACGCCCGACCTGTCCGTTCTGCCCGCGCAGCTCCGTCCGCTGATCGCCCGGTGCCTCGCCGCCGATCCGGAGGAGCGGGCCACCCCGGCGGAGATCGTCGAGTGGTGCCGGCAGCGGCTGGGCCGGGACGCCGACGCGGGCGCGGGGCCGGCCGTCTGGCGGGAGGTCACCGGGCCGGAGGTGAGGGTTCCGTCTCCGGTCCCCGATCCCACGCAGGTGGCTCCGGGCGCCGATCCCACCCGGGCGCACACGCTGCCGTTGCTCGCGCCGCCGTCGCAGCCGACCCGGCCGGACGAGCCGCGGGCCCGCAGGCGACGCACCGCGCTGATCGCCACCGCCGGTGTGACGGCGGGTGCGCTGCTGCTGACGGGCATGGCGTGGAGGTTCATGGACGCGACGGACCGGCTCCGCCACCGGAACGCTGCCGGCGCCTCGACGCCCGGTCGGACAGGGGCCGCAGGGCCCTCGGCGTCCTCATCGGCCTCCGCGCCGGCCTCTGGGAGCGGTGGCCGGACATCGGCGACATCGAGCCCCTCCCCGACCGCGTCCGAGTCGCCGCGGCCCGTCGCGTACGCCGGACAGTTGCTGGACGCGAAGAACTCACTGTCCTTCGGGGAGCCGACCCAGCGCGAGGACCGCAAGGGGGACATCCGCTTCGACTGCAAGGACGTCGGCTGCGCGCTGGACAGCGACACCAGCGTGTTCGTCCAGATCTTCGGCGATACGGGTACCACGCTCGATATGTGCAGCCTCCTCCTCGCCCACGCCAAGAGCCACCGCCTCCCGCTGGCCGCGGCGGCGGCGGGCACCGAGATCTGCGTCAAGCACTCCTCCGGAGACATCGCCCTGCTCGTGGTCCAGGTGAAGTCGACCGCGGTGCCGAAGCTCGCCTTCACAACCATGGACATGACGGTCTGGCGGGCAGCCTAGCCAGTCACAGGACAGCCTCCCCGGCCCCTCTCACACGTGAGCGTCGCTCACCCCCCGCCGACCCCTTCAGCCACCCGCGCCAAAGCCCCCCGCAGCCACCGATGCGCAGGGTCCGTGTCCAGCCGTACATGCCACGCCTGGCCCGACGCGACCGTCGGCAGGTCGAGCGGGATCTCCAGGACGGCGAGCGGCATCACGCGGGACGCCTCTGTCGCGACCTCCGACGGGACCAGGGCCAGCGCGTCCGTGCGGAGGGCGAAGAAGCAGGCGGCGGCGTAGGTCGGGGCGGTGGCCAGGATGTCGCGGTGCAGGCCGAGTTCGGCGAGGCGTTCGTCGACCACGCTGTGCGTGCGGCCGCGCCGGGTCACCGTGATGTGCGGCAGCCTGGCGAACCGTGCCGCGGTCAGCGGTCCGCGCGCGAACTCGGCGTCGGCCCGCGCGATGGCCACATAGCGGTGCTCGTGCAGCGCGCTGCTGCGCACGTCGTGCGGCAGCGGGTCCGGCAACTCGCCCACATCCAGGTCGACATGGGTGCGCAGGTCCGCCGGGTCCTCATCGCCCTCCGGCAGCAGCCGCAGCCGTACCCCAGGAGCTTCCCGGGCCGCCAGCGCCAGCAGCGGGGCGCCGAGGGACAGGGCGACTCCGTCGTTGGTGCGGATCCTGAACTCCCTTCTCAGGGTGGCGAGTTCCACCTCGCGAGGCGGTCGTAGCGCCGCCACCGCGGCCGCGAGCGCCGCCTGCACCCGGGGCTGCATCTCGTGCGCGCGCGGGGTGAGGGTCAGGCCGCGCCCCGACGGTACGAGGAGGGGGTCGCCGACCACCCGGCGCAGCCGGCCCAGGGTGCGGCTCATCGCCGAGGGGGACACGTTCAGCTCGGCCGCCGCGCCCGCGACACCGCCCGCGCGGAGCAGGGCGTCGAGGGCGGGCAGGAGGTTCATGTCGGGGAGTGGGGGTGCCCCATCGGGCGACTGAGGCGACTGCTGCATGAGACGCAATCCTCCATGAATCAATCGGACCTTGTGTGCAGCAATGATCCACCCCGAACCTGGACCCATGTTGGATTCGCGCCAGCGCGGTACCGCGCTCCTGGTCGCGGGCTGCTTCTTCATGGAGATGCTGGACGGCACGATCGTGTCCACCGCCGCTCCGCGGATAGCCGCAGACCTGCACACGACCCCCGCCTCCGTGGGCCTGATCATCACGGCCTACCTCGTCACCCTCGCCGTCCTCATCCCCCTCTCCGGCTGGCTCACCGCCCGCTTCGGCCCGCGCCGGGTCTTTCTGGCCGCGATCACGGTCTTCACCGTCGCCTCCCTGGCCTGCGCCTTCGTGCCCAACCTCGGCGTGCTGGTCGCGATGCGTGTCGTCCAGGGCGCGGGCGGCGCGATGATGGTGCCGGTCGGCCGGCTCGTCGTCCTCGCCGGCACCGCCAAGCAGGATCTGCCGCGCGCGGTCGCGTACATCGTGTGGCCCGGGCTCGCCGCCCCGGTGCTCGCGCCGCTGCTCGGCGGCGTGATCACCACGTACGCCTCCTGGCACTGGATCTTCCTCCTGAACGTGCCCCTCGGCGCCCTGGCCTTCCTCGTCGCACGCCGCCTGATCACGCCGGGCGCGCCGGGGGAGACACCGCCGCTCGACATCGCCGGCGTCCTGCTCACCTGCACCGGCCTGGCGGCTCTGACCTGGACCGCGCACCTGGTCTCCGAGGCGCGGAGCACTCCGGTGGAGGCGGCGGTGACCGGGGTGATCGCCGTCGTCGTCCTCGCGGTGGCGGTACGGCATCTGCTGCGCACCGAGCACCCGCTGGTGAACCTCCGCACCCTGGACGTCCCGTCCTTCCGGGCCTCGGCGCTCGACGGCTCGCTCTACATGGCGGTCGTCAGCGCCGTCCCCTTCCTTCTGCCCCTGCTCTTCCAGGAGGTCTTCGGGTGGAGCGCGGTGAAGTCGGGCGCGGTCGTGCTCTTCGTCTTCGTGGGCAACATCGGGATCAAGCCCGCGACGACGTATCTGATCAACCGGTTCGGTTTCCGGCCGCTGCTGATCGTCTCCACGCTGGGACTGGCCGTGGCGACCGCGGGCTGCGCGCTGTTCACCGCGGCGACGCCGGTCGCGGTGATCGCGGTCGTCGCGGCGCTCGGCGGTGTCGCCCGCTCGGTCGGCCTCACCGGCTACTCGACGATCGCCTTCAGCGAGACACGGCCGGAGCGGCTGCGCGACGCCAACGCCCTCTTCGCGACCTCCCATCAACTGGCCGCGGGCCTGGGTGTCGCCATCGCCGCGGTCGCACTGCGCGGGGGCGCGGAGCTGACGGACGGCCCGCGCTCGGCGTACGCCGTCGCGTTTGTGGTGCTCGGCGCGCTCTGCCTGCTGCCGACGGCGGGCGCCCTGCGGCTGCATCCCGCGGCGGGTGACGCCGTACGAACTGTCGTCCCAGGTCAGAGGGGTGTGACCCAATCCACCGTCTCAGATAGTAGGAAGTCCGAGTAATTGTGGAGACAGATGCTCGCTCCTCCCTTAGCTTTGTAGGAGCCGAACGTCTCGCTCGACCAAGCGAATGGCGGTCGTGAGTCGGAGCCCCTTGGCAGGTAACCCCTGCGGCACCGCTCCCCGCCCCTTCCGGCGTCTCGTAAATCTCACCCCACTTCCGGCTGCCCTTCCCGGGCTTCTCCGGAGGCAAGGAGTCGATTCATCATGGCCGAGACGACCGTCCGCCGAGTCCGTCACATCTCCCGTTCGAGCGAGTCCGACCGCAAGAACGCCGCTGCCGCGCTCCAGCGCGCCCTCGACCGCAGGGACAACGGCGGCGCGACGGGCCACTGAGGCCCATGGGTCCGCTGACGGGCCCACCCCGTACCGGGAGCCGCACCCGCACGGGGTGCGGCGCGAGGTTCCTGCCCCGCGCCGCACCTCGGAATGCTCACGCCCCGCGCCGCACCTCGAAGTAGTCGATGCGCTTGCCGCTCTGCGCGAGCGCCGACACCTTGAGCCGCGGTGACGTGCCGGCCTCCGCCTCCACCGAGAGGAAGGAGAAGCCGGTGTACCGCACCCGCGACCACTCCACGGTGTCCTTGTTCTGCTGCTGCGACTTCGTCCAGTGGTAGGTGTCCACGGACTCGTGGCGGGTGACCTTCCCCTCGTAGCTGTCCTTGACCCCGGCGGGGAACCTGTACAGGCTCTTGCCCGCGCCGCCCGCCGTGACGTACACGATCCCGTCCCGCGTGGGATCGGTCGACGCGCCGACCGGCACCGGCTTGCCCACCGTGCCGCCCTTGATGGCGTCGGTCCGCTCGTACACGTGGTTGTGCCCGTTGATCACCAGGTCCACCTGGTGCTTGGCGAACAGCGGCAGCCAGGCGTCCCGCACACCCCCGTCGGAGGCGTGCGTCGACGTCGAGTAGGCGCAGTGGTGGAAGAACACCACGACGAAGTCGACCTGCTTACGCAGTTCACCGAGCCGCTTGTCGAGCCAGGCCGTCTGCTTGCCGTCCGTGTAGCCCTTGTTGGCGGGGATCTCGTACGACACGTCGTTCGCGTCCAGCGCCACGATCCCGACATTGCCGTACGTGAACGAGTAGACGCCCGGCGCGTTGCGCGCGTCGAAGCCGTTGTCCGGGAGTGACCAGCGGGCCGACTGGCCGCCGTACCCGTTCGGCGAGTACCAGGCCTCCATGTCGTGGTTGCCGGTCGTCACCATCCACGGAACCGACTTCGCCACCGACTCGGTCTGCTTGAGGAACAGGTCCCAGGCGCCGGGGTCGTAGACGTCCGAGTCCTTGCCCAGGCCGACCACGTCCGCGTAGCAGATGTCGCCCGCGTGCAGATGGAAGGACGGCTGCCGGCCGAGGAGCACCTTGTCGTTGGCGAGCGCGTCCGGGGTGACGCCCTGGTCGCCGAAGGCGGTGAACACGAACTTCTCGGAGCTCGCGGGCGCCGTGCGGAAGGAGCCGACCGTGGAGTGCCGATCCCGGGACGCGGGATCGAATCCCTCGTGGCCGACGCCGTAGTAGTACGTCGTCCCGGGGCGCAGACCGTCGAGCGCCGCGTGGAGGTAGTACTGGTCCAGCGCGAGCCGCTGCCCCGCCAGCCCCGGCGTGTGCAGATCGCGGACCTCGGCCTCGATCTTCCGGCTCAGCCCCCAGGGCTTCAACCCCACCCGTACGTACGGCTTCCTGACCGCGAACGGCACCTGCCAGGAGATCCGCATCTGCGTCTTCGGGTCCGCGCCGAAGGCGAGGTGACGGCCGAAGGGCGTGACGACGGAACCGGGTACGCGGCTCGTGGCGGGGCTCGGCGTCGTGGTGGACGAGGGGGAGGGGCTCTTGGTGCCCGTGGCGCAGCCGGCCAGCAGCCCGCCGCCCGCGAACGCGCCCGCCGTGACCAGCGCGCGCCGCCGCGTGAGCTTCGTCCGCAGATACTCGTACTGCTCCGCCATGCTCATCCGGCGCGCGAGCTGCGGGGGAATGCCGACGTCGGGTGTGTCCATGGTGGTGAACTTCCCAGCACGCCCCAACAGCCGCCATACGTACGGGTGAACGGACGTCGACGGGTAGGCGTGCTCCGATGCCGACGTGTCCGTATGGCGGACATAGCGTGTCATCCCATGGGACAAGGAGTACGGTGCCGTCATGTCTCGCAGCATCAATCTCGCAGTGATCCCCGGTGATGGCATCGGCCAGGAGGTCGTGGCCCAGGGACTCAAGGTCCTCTCCGCCGTCCTCCCGCAGGATGTGAAGCTGGAGACCAAGGAGTTCGACTTCGGCGCCAAGCGGTACCACGCCACCGGTGAGACCCTCACCGAGGCGGACCTGGACGCCCTGAAGCAGCACGACGCGATCCTGCTCGGCGCGATCGGCGACCCCTCGGTTCCGTCCGGCGTCCTGGAGCGCGGCTTCCTGCTGAAACTGCGCTTCGCCTTCGACCACCACGTCAACCTGCGGCCGTCGAAGCTCCTCCCGGGTGTCGCCACCCCGCTGGCAGGGCAGCCCGAGATCGACTTCGTCGTGGTCCGCGAGGGCACCGAGGGCCCGTACACCGGCAACGGCGGCACCATCCGCAAGGGCACCCCGCACGAGGTCGCCACCGAGGTCTCCGTCAACACGGCGTTCGGTGTCGAGCGTGTCGTCCGGGACGCCTTCGCCCGTGCCCAGGCCCGTCCGCGCAAGAAGCTGACGCTGGTTCACAAGAACAACGTGCTGACCTTCGCGGGCCACCTCTGGACGAACATCTTCAACCAGGTGGCCAAGGAGTTCCCCGAGGTCACCACGGACTACATCCACGTGGACGCCGCGACGATCTACCTCGTCACGGACCCCGCGCGCTTCGACGTGATCGTCACCGACAACCTCTTCGGCGACATCATCACCGACCTCGCCGCGGCCGTCTCCGGCGGCATCGGCGTCGCCGCCTCCGGCAACATCAACCCGAGCGGCGAGTTCCCCTCGATGTTCGAGCCCGTCCACGGCTCGGCGCCCGACATCGCGGGCCAGGGCAAGGCCGACCCCAGCGCCACCGTCCTGTCCGTCGCCCTCCTGCTGCGCCACCTCGGCTACGAGCCCGAGGCCGCCCGCATCGAGGACGCCGTCGCCGCCGACCTCGCCGAGCGCGTGGGGCAGCCCGCCCGCTCCACCCAGGAAATCGGCGACGCCCTGGCCGTACGAGTAGCTGGCTGACCCGCCGCCTCCACACATCTGCGTAGAAGCCGCCGGGTCGCTGCCGCACCCGGCGGCTTTTCCTATGCCCTCGCCGGGTGCCACCATCAACCCGTGGGCAATCCCATGGGCCGTAAACACACCGTTTTCGTCCGCAGCCCCATACGCGCGATAATCGAACGCGGAGCCGCGGAATGAGGGAATGCTCGGACGTCCTAGCACTGGGCCTCCCTTGCAGTACCGAGTGCAGTACCGAGCAATGCGGCCCGTCACATACAACCGGTGAAGGACAACCACTCATGACGCAGCCCACGATCGAGCTCAAGCCCTCCGCCAGTCCGCTCTCCGACGCGGAGCGCGAGGCGATCCTGGCCAACCCCGGGTTCGGCCGCCACTTCACCGACCACATGGTGACGATCAAGTGGACGGAGGGCCGTGGCTGGCACGACGGCCAGCTCGTTCCGTACGGTCCGCTCTCCCTCGACCCGGCGAACATGACCCTGCACTACGCGCAGGAGATCTTCGAGGGCCTCAAGGCGTACCGCCAGGCCGACGGCTCCGTCGCCACCTTCCGCCCCGACAAGAACGCCAAGCGCTTTCAGGCCTCCGCCCGCCGCCTCGGCATGCCGGAGCTTCCGGTGGAGACGTTCATCGAGGCGTGCGACGTGCTGGTCCAGCAGGACCGCGACTGGGTCCCGGCGCACGGCGGCGAGGAGTCCCTGTACCTGCGCCCGTTCATGATCGCGACCGAGGTCGGCCTGGGCGTGAAGCCCGCCAACGAGTACCTCTTCCTCGTCATCGCCTCGCCGGCCGGCGCCTACTTCCCGGGCGGCGTCAAGCCCGTCTCCATCTGGGTCTCCGAGGACCACGTCCGCGCCGTGCCCGGCGGCATGGGCGACGCCAAGACCGGCGGCAACTACGCCGCGTCCCTGCTCGCCCAGGCCGAGGCGGCCGCCGAGGGCTGCGCCCAGGTCTGCTACCTGGACGCCGTCGAGCGCAAGTGGATCGAGGAACTCGGCGGTATGAACCTGTACTTCGTGTACGGCGACAAGATCGTCACGCCGACCCTCACCGGCTCCATCCTGGAGGGCGTCACCCGTGACTCCCTCCTCACCCTCGCCCGCGACCTCGGTTACGAGGCCGAGGAGGGGCGCGTCTCCATCGACCAGTGGCAGCGCGACGCGGAGAACGGCACGCTGGCGGAGGTCTTCGCCTGCGGCACCGCCGCCGTCATCACCCCCGTCGGCACCGTCAAGCGCACCGGCGCCGAGTGGCAGCAGGCCGGCGGGGAGCCCGGCAAGGTCACGCTGCGGCTGCGCGAGGCGCTCCTCGACATCCAGCGCGGGGTCAGCGAGGACAAGCACGGCTGGATGCACCCGCTGGCCTGACCGACCTGGACGGATTGCGCAGTTCCCCGCGCCCCTTAAGGGGCGCGGGGAACTGCGCGAGCAACCCCCACCGGCCCGCGGTCAAACAAACAACCTCCACCCACCCGCCGCCGCCGGCCTACCGCCCGCTTTCGGCGGGAGCGAGTTCCTCCCGGGCCTGGAGACCGGCTGACGCCTGCCGGGGCGTGAGCGCGAGGTACACCAGACCGCCGACCACGCCCGACAGCAGGAAGCTGCAGTCCACCCCGCCCGTCACCGACAGCAGCGGACCCTCGTACGAGGGGAGGGACACCGCGAGGAGACCGGTGAACGCGCCGAGGGCCCACGCCACCACGGCCTGGATGTTCCAGCCGCCCCGGTACCAGTAGATGCCGCCCCGCGAGCGGCGGTTGAAGACCTGGAGGGCGTCCGGGTCGTAGACGCCGCGGCAGCGGGCGAAGCCGATGAGGGTGATGACGGCCCAGGGGGTGCCGATCGCCGTGAGCAGGAGCACGAAGGACGTCATCGCGGACTGCGCGTTCCACGCGTAGTGGCCGACGAAGACGCAGACGGTGGCGACGACGGCGACGGTACAGGTGGCCCGGGCACGCGAGGCGCGGGGCAGGATCGCGTCGAGGTCGAGGCCCATGGAGTAGAGCATGAGTCCCGCGTTGCCGACCGAGCCCGCGGAGGCGGCCAGCAGCAGCGGGATCAGGTACCAGGTGGGGGACGCGGCGACCAGCGGGCCGGCGTAGTCGAGGGCCGCGCGGGCCGCGTACGCCGTGAAGGTGCCGAAGAGCTGCGGGACCAGGAGACCGGCGATCAGGCCCAGCCAGGTGGCGTGCAGGACCGTGCGGGAGGAGTGGCGCTTCGGGGAGATGTAGCGGGTGTAGTCGCCGAGCAGGGTGATGAAGGCGATGGGGCCCGACAGGCCCGCCGCCACCGCCGCCAGCAGCCACGTCGGCCAGAAGGAGCCGAGCAGATAGCCGCCGGTCTCCGGGAGCGCTCCGGTGGTGAAGTGCGGGGCGTACGCGATCACGCCGACGACCAGCAGGGCCGTCATGCCGATCGCCAGGACGCGGGACATGGCCAGCAGCACCCGGTAGCCGTACACCGCGCCCGCCACTGTCGCCGCCGCCAGCAGCCCGTAGACGACGGCGTACGACAGTCCGTTGTCCGGCAGCCCGAAGAGCCGGCCGAGCACGCTCACCATCACATCGCCGCCGATCCACACGGTCAGCGCGGTGTAGCCGAGCGCGAGGAGCAGGCCGACGACCGAGCCGACCAGCCGTCCCCGTACGCCGAACTGGGCGCCGGAGGAGGTGGAGAGGTTCGTCGCGGTACGGAGTGACACCAGGGCGAGCGGCGCCGTCAGTGCCGTGCCGATCACCGTGCCCGCCACGATCGAGCTCACCGACGACCACCAGTCGAGCCCGAAGGACGGCGGCAGCCAGCCGAAGATGATCACGCCCAGGCAGAGGTTGGAGCCCAGCAGGATCGACATCAGATCCCGTGGCCCGCTGGTGCGCTCCTCGTCCGGGATGGTGTCGACTCCGCGCTGTTCGATCGGCATGGCTGGTCTCCTTCGACGGCCGCCTGAGAGTGTGAGCGACGCTCTGGGTGTGAGAGCGATGCTCTGAAAGTTAGAGCGACGTTCAATGTGACGTCTTCGAAGGTCGCCCGTCAATGTTTCCGTTTCATGAATCCTCCGTTTAGAGTGATGCTCTAAAGCGAGGAAGGCAAGGAGGTGTCGGGACGTGAGACTGACCCCCACGGAACGTGACCGGCTGCTGCTGTTCTCGGCCGCCGAACTGGCCCGGGCCCGCAAGGCGCGCGGCCTCAGGCTCAATGTGCCGGAGGCGACCGCGCTCATCGCGGACACCGTGTGCGAGGCCGCCCGCGACGGGCGCCGGCTCGCCGAGGCCATCGAGGCGGCCCGCTCCGTGCTCGGCCCCGACGACGTCCTGCCGGGCGTCGCGGACGTCGTCACCGAGGTGCATGTCGAGGCCGTCTTCGACGACGGTTCCCGGCTCGCGGTGGTGAGCGATCCCATCGGCGCGGGCGGCCTGGGGGAGCGGGGCCCGGGTGCGCTGCTGCCGGGGCCGGTGCACACCGAGCCCGGGGCGGTCGTCCGCCTGACGGTGACGAACACCGCGACCGTGCCCGTCTCCGTGACCTCCCACTTCCACTTCTTCGAAGCCAATCCGCGCCTCGACTTCGTACGGGAGACGGCTTACGGGAGGCGGCTCGCCGTGCCCGCCGGGTCGTCCGTGCGCTTCGGGCCGGGGGAGAGCGTCGAGGTCGGGCTCGTGCCGATCGGCGGCGAGCGGATCGCCATCGGGTTCGCCGGTCTGGTCGACGGGCCGCTGGACGCGCCCGGAGCGAAGGAAGAAGCCCTGCGCAGGGCCGCCGCCTGCGGATATCTCGGAGCCGAGCCTCTGGGAGCCGAGCCTCAGGGGGCGGATTCTCAGGGAGCCGATTCTCAGGGAGCAGACCGATGAGCAGCGTCGAACCGATGAGCGGCGGCGTCGATCCCTACGCCTACGCCGCCACCCACGGACCCCGCGCCGGTGACCGCGTCCGCCTCGGCGACTCGGGGCTGACCATCCGCGTCGAGTCCGACGCCCAGAAGTACGGCGACGAGTTCCTCGCCGGCTTCGGCAAGACCGCCCGCGACGGGCTGCACCTCAAGGCCGCCGCCGTCCGCGAGACCTGCGACGTCGTCATCAGCAATGTCGTGGTGATCGACGCGGTCCAGGGGATCCGCAAGGTCTCCATCGGCATTCGCGAGGGGCGGATCTGCGCGATCGGGCGGGCCGGAAACCCCGACACCCTCGACGGGGTGGACGTGGTGGTCGGTACGGGGACCTCGATCGTCTCGGGCGAGGGGCTGATCGCCACCGCCGGAGCCGTCGACACCCACGTCCACCTGCTGTCACCGCGCATCATGGAGGCCTCGCTCGCCTCCGGCGTGACCACGATCATCGGCCAGGAGTTCGGGCCGGTGTGGGGCGTCGGCGTCAACTCCCCCTGGGCACTGCGCCACGCCTTCAGCGCCTTCGACGCCTGGCCGGTCAACATCGGCTTCCTGGGCCGGGGTTCGTCGTCCTCCGACGCACCCTTGGTCGAGGCCCTCGCCGAAGGCGGCGCGAGCGGCTTCAAGGTCCACGAGGACATGGGCGCCCACACCCGCGCGCTCGACACCGCGTTGCGTGTCGCCGAGGAGCACGACGTCCAAGTCGCCCTGCACAGTGACGGGTTGAATGAGTGCCTGTCGGTCGAGGACACGCTGCGGGTCCTCGAAGGGCGGACGATTCACGCCTTCCACATCGAGGGCTGCGGCGGTGGACACGTGCCGAACGTCCTGAAAATGGCGGGCGTTCCGAACGTCATCGGCTCCTCCACCAACCCCACCCTGCCCTTCGGCCGCGACGCGGTCGCCGAGCACTACGGGATGATCGTCTCCGTCCACGACCTGAAGACCGACCTGCCCGGCGACGCGGCCATGGCCCGCGACCGGATCCGGGCCGGCACGATGGGCGCCGAGGACGTGCTGCACGACCTGGGCGCGATCGGCATCACCTCGTCGGACGCGCAGGGCATGGGCCGCGCGGGCGAGACCGTACGCCGCACCTTCGCGATGGCCGGAAAGATGAAGGCCGAGCTCGGCGCCCCCGAGGACCACGACAACGAACGCGTCCTGCGCTACATGGCCAAGCTCACCATCAACCCCGCCATCGCGCACGGCCTGGCCCACGAGGTCGGCTCCATCGAGGTCGGCAAGCTCGCCGACATCGTGCTCTGGCGGCCCGAGTACTTCGGCGCCAAGCCGCAGCTCGTGCTGAAGTCCGGCTTCCCGGCGTACGGAGTCGTCGGCGACCCCAACGCGGCGACCGACACCTGCGAACCTCTCGTCCTGGGACCGCAGTTCGGGGCGCACGGCGCGACACCCGCCGAGATCTCGGTGGCCTTCGTCGCGCAGGCCGCGCTCGACCAGGGCAACGACCGCATGCCGACGCGCCGCCGACGGGTCGCCGTGCGCGGCACCCGCGGGATCGGCCCCGCCGACCTGCGGCTCAACTCCCGTACCGGAGCCGTCGACGTGGACCAGCGCACCGGGCTGGTCACCCTCGACGGCGACCCGTTGCGCTCCGAGCCCGCCGACTCCGTATCCCTCAACCGCCTCTACTTCCTCTGATGTTCACCGCCCCTAAGGACCCCCCGATGTCTGCTGCCGCCGACGGCTTCCGTATGCCCGCCGAGTGGACCCCGCACGAGCGCACCTGGATGGCGTGGCCGGGCCCCAACCCCACCTTCGACAACCCGGACGACCTCGCCGAGTCGCGGGCGGCCTGGGCGGCGGTGGCCCGGACGATCCGCCGCTTCGAACCGGTCACGGTCGTGGTCGGGCCGGGGCAGTCGGCCGACGCGCGGGCGCTGCTCGGCCCGGACATCGACACCGTCGAACGCGAACTCGACGACGCCTGGATGCGCGACATAGGCCCCACCTTCCTCACCAACGGGAAGGGCGAACTCGCCGCCGTGGACTGGACGTTCAACGGCTGGGGCGCCCAGGACTGGGCCCGCTGGGAGCACGACTCCAAGATCGGTGCGTACGTCGCCGACCTCGCCGGAGCGCGTACGTACGCCTCGAAGCTGGTCAACGAGGGCGGCGCGATCCACGTCGACGGCGAGGGCGCGGTGCTGCTCACCGAGACCGTGCAGCTCGGCCCCGAGCGCAACCCCGACTGGACCCGCGAACAGGTCGAGGCGGAGATCCACGCCCAGCTCGGCACCCGCAAGGCGATCTGGCTGCCGCGCGGACTGACCGGCGACTATCCTCCGTACGGCTTCGGCACGCTCGGCCATGTCGACATCGTGGCCGCCTTCGCGCGCCCCGGCGTGGTCGTCGCGCACTCCCAGCAGGACCCGGCGCACCCCGACCACGAGGTCAGCAAGGAGATCATCGGCCTGCTGAAGGCGCAGACCGACGCGCGCGGCCGCCGTCTGGAGGTCGTCGAGGTCCCGGCCCCGACCGTCCTGGAGGCCGACGGCCACTGGGCGGACTACTCCTACATCAACCACTACCTCTGCAACGGCGGCGTCGTGCTCTGCGGCTTCGACGACCCGCGCGACGAGATCGCGGCCGGGATCTTCCGCCGGCTGTTCCCGGAGCGCACGGTGACACTCGTGGACGCACGTACGATCTTCGCGGGCGGCGGAGGCATCCACTGCATCACCCAGCAGCAGCCGAAGATCTAGGGAGTCGGGCGATGGCCGGTGCGCGAAAGAACGCGCCCCCGCGGGAGGACGTGCTCGCCGCCGCCATGGACATGATCGCGGAGCGCGGTCTGGAGAAGCTCACCATGGCGGGGCTCGGCCGCGAGGTCGGCATGAGCAGCGGCCATCTCCTCTACTACTTCCGCTCCAAGGACGAGCTGCTGCTGCAGACCCTGGAGTGGAGCGAGGGCCGCCTCGGCGGGGAGCGCGGCCGACTGCTGGCCGCACGGGGAACCGCCCGCGAACGCCTCGACGCGTACGTCGACCTGTACGTCCCCGACGGCCACCGCGACCCGCACTGGACGCTCTGGCTGGAGGTCTGGAACCGCTCGCAGAACGCCGACGACGACGCCCGCGAGCGACAGGTCGCCATCGAGGGCGCCTGGCACCGCGACCTGGTGGCGCTGATCGCGGAGGGTGTCTCGCGCGGCGAGTTCCGGGCCGTCGACCCGGACCGGTTCGCCGCCCGGCTGCGCGCCCTGCTCGACGGCTTCTCCATCCATGTGGCGATCGGTCTGCGCGGCACCGACCGTGCCCAGATCCTGTCCCACGTAAGGGAGTTCCTGGACGAGTCGCTCGGCTGACAGTGGTGGCTTCCGGGGCTCGCGGACGGTCGATCAGTCGCCCGGGTTGTACGTAATCGAACGCATTGACCCGGGGTGCGTGGTGCGGTTGCATCCGGATGAGCCCCCGGTGCGGGACCGGGGGACGACAGGATTCCCGGGGGAAATCATGTCCACTGCCGCACGTGTGTCCTTAGGTGCCGCCATGGTGCTCGGGCTCGTCGGAGCCGCCGTCCCGACCACCATGGCGGCCCCGCACGCACCACGCGTCGAGCGGATCAGTACCGCCACCGGCGGACTTGAGGGCGACGGCGCGTCCGCCGCGCCCGCGATCAGTGCCAACGGCCGCTATGTGGCGTTCACTTCGGCCGCAGGCAACCTCGTGCCCGGGGACACGAACGGTGTCGCGGACGTGTTCGTACGCGACCTGCGGACCGGCCGCACCCAGCGCGTCGCCGAGGGCCCGGCCGACCACCCCGCGATCAGTGCGGACGGCCGCTACGTCGTCTTCGCCACCACCGCCGCACTCGCGAAGGGCGACGACAACGGCCTCGACGACATCTACCTCCACGACCGCAGAACACACCGAACCCAGCGCATCAGCACCGGCCACCCGGACGCACCGCCCCGCTACAGGCTCAACTACTCGCCCGTGATCAGCGCGAACGGCCGGTTCGTGTCGTACACCACCGCGACCCCGGACGCCGCGCCCGGCGACACCAACGGCCGGGACGACGCGATCGTCCTCGACCGCAGGACCGGCCGCACCGAGCTGATCCAGTACCGCACCGACGGCACCCTCGGCGAAAGCGACTCCGGGGCGACCTCGTTCAGTGCGGACGGCCGGTTCGTCGTCTTCGACACGGCGGACCAGCTGGACCCCTCGCACGACTACACCCACGCCCTGAACGTGTATGTGCGCGACCGCGTGAAGGGCACGACGGAACAGGTGAGCCTGCCCACCCGCTACGTCTACAAGCAGAGTTCGTGGGACGGATCCATCAGCGCGAACGGCCGGCTGGTCGCCTTCAACTCCAATGTGAGCTCCCTTGTCCCCGACGACAAAAACTTCTACACCGACGTGTTCCTCTTCGACCGCAAGCGGCAGAAGACCGTGCGCGTGAGCACCGCCACCGACGGCACCCAGCCCGACGGCCCGAGCCAGGGCGCGGTTCTGAGCGCGGACGGCCACCGCGTCGCCTTCGTCTCCAGCGCCACCAACCTCGTCCCCGGTGACACCAACGGCGTCGCCGACGTCTTCGTCAAGGACCTGCGGACGGGCGCCGTCGAGCGCGTGAGCGTCGCCGCCGACGGCACCCAGGCGGACGGCGCCGCGGGCACGGTATCGCTCAGTCAGAGCCGGGCCGCCTTCTCCTCGGCGGCCACGAACCTCGTCCCCGGCGACGGCAACGGGGTCGACGACATCTTCGTACGGGAACCGGAGGGGCGCCGATGAGACCGTCGCTGTGGAGCGCCGCCGCCTTGGCCGCCGCGCTCACCCTGACCGTGACCCCCGCCCACGCCGCGCCGGCGGGAACCGAGCGGGTGAGCACCGGCACCGGCGGTGTCCAGCTCACGGCCGCGTCGTCCGGCAGCACGGTCAGCTCCGACGGCCGGTACGCCGTCTTCGTCTCGGCGGACCCCACGGGCGGCTACGACACCCGCGTGTACGTGAAGGACCTGCGCACCGGGACGTTGGCCCAGGTGCCCGAGGACATGCTCTACACCACGCACGCGGTGCTCAGCGCGAACGGCCGCCGCGTCGCGTATTCCAACGGCAACCGCTACCCGAAGCCGTACGTCTACGACCGTGTGACCGGGGAGACACAGCAGCTGTGGCCGGCCCAGCTGCCCGACACCGCCTCCTACGAGCTGGGCGAGGCCGCCGCGATCAGCGCCGATGGCCGGCAGGCGGCGTACACGATCGGTAATCGGGCCGGTGACCAGTACGCCCGCGTGCTGTACGTCCGCGACCTGGCCACCGGCACCGACGAGCAGATCTCGCCGCTGCCGCCCGAGGGCATGATCATGGGCGCCTCGCTCAGCGCGGACGGCCGCACCGTCGCGTACGGCCTGCTCGTCCGCACCAGCCAGGGCGCCGTCGTCCAGCTCTACGTCAAGGACCGCGACACGGGCGAGACGCGCCGGGTGGACACGGGGACCGCGGCCGGTCTCGTCCAGCTCTCCTCCGACGGCAGCCGGGTCCTCTTCAACTCCCGGGCACAGGACGGGACGTCGGCTACGTACGTACGCGACCTGCGCACCGACCTTGTCCAGCGGATCGCCGACGGGGTCGCCGACGCGGCCGACAGCACCCTGCGGCACGTCCTGCTGACCGAGGACGACGGGCTGGTGCTGCTCGACCGGCGCACCGGCGAACGCCACACCGTCGGCCCGGCGGGCGCGACCGCCCTTCCGGGCGCGGTCACCCGGCACGGCCGTGCCGTCGTCTTCAGCTCCACGGCCGACGACCTGGTGCCGGGGGACACCAACGGGGCCTCGGACGTGTTCCTCACCGTGCGCTGAACCAACGCGCTGTTCGCATCCTGAGACACCCCGTGAGCACGGGGGCGGTATGTGCCAGACTGCCCCCGTGCTCTCGTTCGCCATGATTATTGGCAGCAGGCGCGCCGGTCCGCAGTGACCGCCACGTACCACCACGTACGGGCGGACACCGTCGTCCTCGACCCGCGCGCAGACCTCTCGCACCCGCGAGAGGTTTTTCGTTTTCCTGGCCCACCTCAAGCCGGGAAGAGAGCGCGAGGGAGTATTGGGGGACGGTGGAGCCGGTCATTCCGGTACAGACCGAGATCCGACATCAGGAGCCGAACACCATGACCGAAACCAGCGAGCTCGACGATTCGTTCCACGTCTTCGACACGACCCTGCGCGACGGCGCGCAGCGTGAGGGCATCAACCTCACCGTGGCGGACAAGCTGGCCATCGCACGGCACCTGGACGACTTCGGGGTGGGCTTCATCGAGGGCGGCTGGCCCGGCGCCAACCCGCGCGACACCGAGTTCTTCGCCCGCGCCCAGCAGGAGATCGACTTCAAGCACGCCCAGCTGGTGGCGTTCGGCTCCACCCGCCGCGCGGGAGCCAAGGCGAGCGAGGACCCGCAGGTCAAGGGGCTGCTGGAGTCCGGAGCCCCGGTGATCACGTTGGTGGCGAAGTCCCATGACCGCCATGTGGAACTCGCCCTGCGGACCACCCTCGAAGAGAACCTGGAGATGGTCCGCGACACGGTCTCCTACCTCCGCTCCCACGGCCGCCGGGTCTTCGTCGACTGCGAGCACTTCTTCGACGGCTACCGCGCGAACCCGGAGTACGCGAAGGCCGTGGTCCGCGCCGCCTCGGAGGCGGGCGCCGACGTGGTCGTACTCTGCGACACCAACGGCGGCATGCTCCCGGCCCAGGTCCAGGCGGTCGTCGCCACGGTCCTCGCGGACACCGGCGCCCGGCTCGGCATCCACGCCCAGGACGACACGGGCTGCGCGGTCGCGAACACCCTGGCCGCGGTGGACGCGGGCGCGACCCACGTGCAGTGCACGGCCAACGGCTACGGCGAGCGGGTCGGCAACTCGAACCTGTTCCCCGTGGTGGCGGCCCTGGAGCTGAAGTACGGCAAGAAGGTGCTCCCCGAAGGCGCCCTGCGCGAGATGACGAGGATCTCGCACGCGATCGCCGAGGTCGTCAACCTCACCCCCGCCACGCACCAGCCGTACGTGGGCGTCTCCGCCTTCGCCCACAAGGGGGGCCTGCACGCCTCCGCGATCAAGGTCGATCCGGCCCTGTACCAGCACATCGAACCCGAGCAGGTCGGCAACACCATGCGGATGCTGGTCTCCGACATGGCGGGCCGCGCCTCCGTCGAGCTCAAGGGCAAAGAGCTCGGCATCGACATCAGCGGCGACCGCGAGCTGGTGGGCCGGGTCGTCGACCGCGTCAAGGAGCGCGAGCTCCAGGGCTACACGTACGAGGCGGCCGACGCGTCCTTCGAGCTCCTGCTCCGCGCGGAGGCCGAGGGCAAGGCCCGGAAGTACTTCGAGGTGGAGTCCTGGCGGGCCATCGTCGAGGACCGCCCCGACGGCACCCACGCCAACGAGGCCACGGTCAAGCTCTTCGCCAAGGGTGAGCGCATCGTCGCCACCGCCGAGGGCAACGGCCCGGTCAACGCCCTCGACCGCGCCCTCCGGGTCGCCCTGGAGAAGATCTACCCCCAGCTCGCCAAGCTGGAGCTCGTCGACTACAAGGTCCGCATCCTCGAGGGCAAGCACGGCACCCAGTCCACGACGCGCGTCCTGATCTCCACCTCGGACGGCACCGGCGAGTGGTCCACGGTGGGCGTCGCCGAGAACGTCATCGCCGCGTCCTGGCAGGCCCTGGAGGACGCGTACACGTACGGGCTGCTGCGGGCCGGGGTGGAGCCCGCGGCCTAGGCCCTGACCTAGCGGCCCCGGCGACGCGTCAGCACGAGTCCTCGGCGAGTCTCTCGAACTCGCCGAGGCTCATGGCACGGTCGTCGGCCCAGACCTGGCCAGGCTTGAGCCGGTTCAGGTCGGCGGGCCGGAAGGTGACCGTGCCGGTGTACTCGTAGTTGTACTCGGCCTTCCCGAAGGCGAGTTCGTACGTGTACGCCGGCACCAGCCGCTGCTCCCCGGCCGCGCGGCTGTGCCACTGCCGTGGCGGCGAGAAGAGCGGGAAGTCGGCGTCGGAGCCGTGCCGCTTGCCGGGGACCTTCCAGCCGGAGCGGTTGCGGACGGAATCGGAGCCGGAGTCCGCCGTGTCCGGCACGCCGGTGAGGCCGAGCCCCTGGACGAGGTCGTCGCCGCACGGCCGCAGCAGCGCCCGTGGGGCGCCGGACGCGTCCAGGTAGACCGCGGCCAAGGGGCGCAGCTCGGCCCCGCACCCGCTCAACAGCGCCAGCGCACCCACGGCACTCGCCAATCCGGCCACGCGTCGCCGTATCCGGGTCGTCGGATCGGCCACCGCCGCCTCGCGTCGTCGCATCCATGTCACCGCGCGCCCCCTCAGCACTTGTCGTCGACAAGGTCCTCGAAGGCGTGCCGGCTCATGGCACGGCCGTCGGCCCAGACCTGGCCGGGCTTCAGCCGGTTCAGATCCTCGGTGGTGAAGTAGACCCAGACGTCGTACGGGGACCAGCCGGAGCGGGGGCCGGTGACATCGAGGGCGTAGGTGCGACCGGGCCGCAGCCGCTGAGGCCCGGTCGCCTCCGTCTGCCAGGCGGTGGGTGGCGAGAAGAGAGGGAACGTCGCCGTGGAGACCTCGACCTGCTCGCCGAACTCCGGCTGCCAGCCGGTGTCCTGGGCGTCCGTTTCAGTGGCGCCCGCGTGGCTGGTGGGCCAACTGTGCAGTTCGGCCCGGCTGCCGTGGTCCCCGTCGCACAGCCGCACGGTGGCGACCGGCGTGCCGTCCCCGTTCAGCCAGACGGCCACGAGCGGCAGCTGTGCCGGGCTGCACCCGCCCAGCAGCAGACACCCCGCGACCGCACCCACAACGGCCACCCCCGTACGCCTCATGCCCCCACCCCTCCGCCGACGCGGCTACTGCAAGTGCCACTTCTGGTTGGCGGCCCCGGTGCACGACCAGATCTGTGCCCGTGCCCCGTTCGCCGACGAGTTGTCGGTCACGTCGAGGCACTTGTTCGCCGCTGTGTTCACCACATCACCGGCGGCGGAGTTGTACGACCACTGCTGTGCACCGGTTCCATTGCAGTCGTACAACTGGACCTTCGCGCCGTCGGCGGTCGAAGCCGACGTCACGTCAAGGCACTTGCCGAGCGCCCGCACCGTCCCGTCGGTCTGCACCGTCCACTGCTGCGCGGTCGACCCGTTGCAGTCGTAGAGCTGCACGGCCGTCCCGTTGGTGCTCGAACCCCCAGCCACATCAAGGCACTTGCCGGCGAGCCCCACGAACGCCCCGGTCTGGTTGCCGCCCCCGGCCTGTGTCCCCGACCAGGTGAAGGTGGCGGACGTCTTGCCGGGCAGGGAGTAAGTCGCGTGCTGCCCACCCCAGTTGACGGTGACCGTCTTCGCGGTCGAAGCGTCGTTGTACGCGATGAGCGCTTTGCTGCCGTCAGGGTTGCGCCACGCCACGTTCGGCACGGCGGTGGACGCCGTGGAGGCGATCCGCTGGGCACCCGGCCGTACGAACTTCGTCAGATGCCCCATCGTGTAGTACTCGATCGTGTAGTCGACGGTCCCGCTCGCGCCGTCCCCGTTGTGCACGGTGATCAGCCCGGTGCAGGTGCCGCAACCGCCGTTGTGCGGGCCCATGTTCTGGTCCACAGCCAGCGACCACTTCGTGACCGACTTCGCCCAGTTCCGGGTGTAGTCGATGATGTTGTTCATGTCCTCGCGCTGCTGGTTGGCGATCCAGGTGCCGCCCGAGTGCTCGGTGCCGAAGGCGTCCAGCGTGGGGTACTGGTTGTGGACGGTGGTCTGCTTGGTGACGTCACCGCCGTAGCCGTGCCAGGCGATCCCGCCGAAGTTCGGGTGCGAGCGGACCGCCGCGTCGTCGACGGTCGAGGCCGCGTAGGAGTCGTACACGTCCCAGTTCCAGTCGTGGGCAAGGACCTTGGTGGACAGCCCCGCCGCCTGGAGCTTCGGCAGCAGCTCGCTCTTCGTGAAGTACGCCAGTCCCGAGGCGTTCCAGCTCATCGACGGATAGCCGGAGCAGCACGTCGGCTCGTTCTGGACGGTCACGTACGACACCGGAACGCCCTGATCCTTGTACGCCTGAAGGTACTTGACGAAGTAGGTGGCGTACGCCCCGTAGTCCTCGGACTTCAGCCAGCCCCCGTTGAGCGACCCGCTGTCCTTCATCCAGGCCGGCGCGGTCCAGGGCGAGGCCATCACGGTCAGGGAGGGGTTCAGCTGGAGCGCCTGCTTGGTCAGCGGCACCACGTCGGCCAGGTCGTGCGCGATCGAGAACGACGTCAGGTTCGGGTCCGTCTGCCCGGCCGCTACGTCGTCGTACGAGTACCCGTACCGCGCCAGGTCCGACGCGCCCATCGGATTGCGCAGGAACGACAGCCCGATCCCGTCCGTCGGCGAGAACAGCTTCTGCATGGTCGCGTTCCGGGTCGCCGCCGACAGTGCTCCGCTGCTGTTCATCAGCCAGGCCGCGGTGTCCGTGAAGGACGCGCCGCCGCCGGTGAAGGTCTGATAGCGGGTGTTCTCGTCGACGGTGATGTTCTCGCCGCTGCCGCCGCTGCCGGACTGGAAGGCGAACGGTGTCTGGGCCTGGAGCCCGCGGACGACATGCCGTCCGCCGGTGTCGTCGGTGGTGGTGAGCCAGGCGGTCACCTGTTCACCGGCCGCGTGCGCGGGGGGTACGGCCGCGGTGAGGCCGGCCACGGAGAGCAGTCCGGCCAGTAACAGCCGGGCCGTGCGGGGGGTTCTCCTGGACATGAAAGCGTCGCCCTTCCTGACGAGACGTCTTGACGGGTCTGCGGGCCGTTAGTTAACTCACGGCGTGATCTAAGTCATGAGTGAACTGTGCGAACCAGAGTGAACCAGAGCCCCAGAGCCGAGGGAAGGTCCATGCCAAGAACCGCCCTGCTCGTCTCCACCGCCCTGTTGGCCGCGCTGCTGTCACCGGCCGTGTCACAGGCGGCCGATGACCCCGCCCCTGTCCCCGTCGACCGTTTCGAAGGCGAGGTGCCCTTCGCGAGCCAGCCCGCCGAGGGCATCTTCACCTGGGGCAGCGACAACGACGACCCGCCCCAACTCGCCCTGACCGCACGGTCGGACGCCCCCGAGGGCGCCAATGTCCTCACCGGCACCTACGACATCAGCGGCTACGGCGGCTTCACCCACGACTTCGCCGCCGGCCAGCCCGCCCACGACTGGTCCGCGCACAAGGGCATCCGGTTCTGGTGGGACGGCCAGAACACCGGCAAGAAGACCGCGTTCGAGATCAAGGACGGCGGTGCGAACGGCGAGGCCTCCGAGCTGTGGACGACGTCCTTCACGGACGACTTCACCGGCTGGAAGCAGATCGAGATCCCCTTCACGGACTTTGTCTACCGCACGGACTACCAGCCCGTCGGCGGCATCGACCAGGTCCTCGGTCTCACCGGGATGTGGGGGTACGCGGTCACTCTCCCGGTCGGCGTCAAGGGCCAGTTCGCCATGGACGACGTCGAGTTGTACGGCAAGGCGGACCAGTCCCTGCGGGCGAGCGTCCGCACGGACTCCGCCGTCTATCCGGTGAAGGAGGGCGGCACGGCCACGGTGCGGGTGTCCGTCGCCACCACCGGTTCCGCCCCGATCGACGAGCCCGTGACCGTCGCGTACGAGAGCGCGGGCGGCACCGCCGAGTCCGGCAAGGACTACACACCGGTCAAGGGCGAGATCACCTTCCCGGCGGGCACGGCGTCCGGCGCCTCGCGCACGGTCCAGGTGTCCACGCTGAAGGACAAGTCCGCCGAAGCGGCCGAGACGATCCCCCTCAAGCTCACGGTCACCGGCGCGAAGGCCCCCGCCGAGACCCCGCAGGTCGTCATCGACGCCCACGGACTGCCGTACCTGGACGCGAAGCTGCCGCTCAGGAAGCGGGTCGCCGACCTCGTGTCGCGGATGTCACTGGAGGAGAAGGCCGGGCAGATGACCCAGGCCGAGCGCGGCGCGCTGACGGCGCAAGGCGACATCGCGACGTACGACCTCGGCTCGCTCCTCTCCGGCGGCGGTTCCACTCCCACCCCCAACACCCCCGCGGCCTGGGCGAAGATGATCGACGCCTTCCAACTCCGGGCGCAGGCAACGCGGTTCCAGATCCCGCTGATCTACGGCGTGGACGCGGTACACGGCCACAACAACCTCACCGGCGCGACGATCATGCCGCACAACATCGGCATCGGCGCGACCCGCGACCCCCGGCTCGCCGAGCGGACCGGCGCGGTGACGGCATCGGAAGTCCGCGCCACCGGCATCCCGTGGGACTTCGCCCCCTGCCTCTGTGTGACCCGCGACGAACGGTGGGGCCGCTCGTACGAGTCCTTCGGTGAGGACCCGGCGCTCGTCAAGTCCATGGAGACGATCATCCAAGGCCTCCAAGGCGCCCGCAGCGGCAAGGACTTGAAAGACGACGACAAGGTGCTCGCCACCGCCAAACACTTCGCCGGCGACGGCGGCACGGAGTACGGCTCGTCCACGACGGGCTCGTACACCATCGACCAGGGCATCACGAAGGTCACGCGCGAGGAGCTGGAGGCCATCCATCTCTCGCCCTACCAGACGGCGGTCGACCGCGGCATCGGCTCGGTCATGCCGTCCTACTCCTCGCTGGACATCCTCGGCGACGGCCAGGGCCCGGTGAAGATGCACGCCCGCGCGGACATGATCAACGGCGTGCTCAAGGACCGCATGGGCTTCGACGGCTTCGTCATCAGCGACTGGGCGGCCATCGACCAGATCCCCGGCGACTACGCGTCCGACGTCCGTACGTCCGTCAACGCCGGCCTCGACATGATCATGGTCCCGTACGCGTACAAGGACTTCCGTACGACACTGATCGACGAGGTGAAGGCGGGCAGGATCAGCGAGAGCCGGGTCAATGACGCCGTCTCGCGGATCCTCACCCAGAAGTTCAAGCTGGGCCTCTTCGAAAAGCCGTACGCCGACACGAGCGGCGCGGCGGCAATCGGTTCACCCGCGCACCGGGCGGTGGCCCGCGAGGCGGCGGCCGAGTCCCAGGTCCTGCTGAAGAACTCGGCCGGCGTCCTGCCGCTGAAGAAGTCCCAGAAGGTGTACGTCGCCGGATCGAACGCCGACGACATCGGCAACCAGACCGGCGGCTGGACCGTCACCTGGCAGGGCGCGTCGGGTCCCGTCACCCAGGGCACGACGATCCTGGAGGGCATGCGACGCGCGGGCGGTGACGTCACGTACTCGAAGGACGCCTCGGCACCTACGTCCGGCTATGACGTGGGCGTGGTGGTCGTCGGCGAGACCCCGTACGCCGAGGGCGTGGGCGACGTGGGCAACGGCAACGACCTGGAACTGACCGCGGCCGACGAAGCGGCCGTCGACAAGGTGTGCGCGGCCATGAAGTGTGCGGTGCTGATCGTTTCGGGCCGCCCGCAACTGATCGGCGACCGTCTCGCCGGCATCGACGCGCTGGTCGCCTCCTGGCTGCCGGGAACGGAGGGCGACGGAGTGGCGGACGTGCTGTACGGCACGCGGGCGTTCACCGGTCAACTCCCGGTCACTTGGCCGAAGTCGGAGTCCCAGCTCCCGATCAACGTCGGTGACACGTCGTACGATCCGCAGTTCCCGTACGGCTGGGGCCTGACGACCCTGACCAAGGTGCCCGCAGGCGGCGCGGTGACCCTGAAGGCCCTCGCCCGGGCCGCCGAGGCCGCAGACCGCACCGGCTCCGCCGAAGCCGGCCGAGCCGCCGTGACCCAGGCCCGCCTCCTGGTCCAGCAGAAACTCGGCCAGACCCTCACCCCCACCACCACCAAACCCTTCGCCAACGCCGACCACCTCCTTCTGACCGGCCACTACGCCTCGGCGATAGCGAGCCTGACGGAGGCATACAGAGCCGCCTAGAACCGTTCCCCGCGCCCCTAAAAGGGGCGCGGGGAACTGCGCAATCTTTTAGGGGGGTCTGGGGGCGCAGCCCCCAGGTACGGATGGGACGGGTAGGGGCGGCGGGGGCGAAATACCAGCCCCGATGTCCAGATTTGCGCACCTTCGGGTAGCTTCGAAGACATGAAGGCCGTACTCGCCCGAGGACTCCCAGGCCTGCTGATCGCACTGATGCTGGCCGCCCTGACGGCGCTCGCAACCCCCGCCCCCACCGCCCACGCGTCCACCGACATCTCCACCATCGCAGCGGCCCTCAGAAAGAGCCCGGTCTACGTAGACCCCGCCGCCGCAGCCCAGCTCTCCACCACGGACGCGGACTCCCTGGCCAAGAAGATCGAGCACGCGGACAAGCCCATCCTCATAGCAGTCCTCCCCGCCGGCTTCCCCACCCAGAACCTCTTCCAGAACCTCCGCACCTCCACCGGCATCACAGGCCTGTACGCCATTAGACTCGGCACCCGCTTCGACGCCCGCGCCGACTCCGCCGTGATGCCCCGCACCGCCGTACAGAACCTGGTCACCAGCGTCCAGGGCGAGAACAACACGAACACCCAGCTGAACGACTTCACGGACCGCGCGCTCAGCAACATCGGCGGCTCGGCCCCGGCGAGCTGGAGCGGCGACGGCGACAAGGGAAGCGGCGTCTCCACGGGCGCCCTGATCGTGCTCGGTGCTGTGGTCGTCGCGGGCGGCGCGGGCGCGTACACCCTCGTACGCCGCGACCGCCGCCGTAAGGCACGGGAACAACAGGAAGCACTGGACAAACTCCGCGTCGTGGTCGACGAGGACATCACGGCCTTCGGCGAGGAACTCGACCGTCTCGACTTCCACCCGGCCGAAGCGGGCGCCGACGACGCGATGCGGGCGGACTACGAGCGCGCGCTGGACGCGTACGAGCAGGCGAAGGCGTATATGGCCGCGGCAACGCGCCCCGAGGACGTACGAGCGGTCACGCAATCCCTGGAGGACGGCCGTTTCTCGCTCGCGGTGCTCGCCGCGCGCCGCGAGAGCCGCCCGATCCCCGAGCGCCGCGCCCCCTGCTTCTTCGACCCGCGCCATGGTCCCTCCGTCGCCGACGCGACCTGGACCCCCGCGGAAGGCGCGTCCCGCGAGGTCCCGGTCTGCGCGGCGGACCGGGCCCGCCTCGCCGACGGCGCCGACCCGGCGATCCGCGAGGTCGAGACGGACTACGGTCGCCGCCCGTACTGGGACGCGGGCCCGGCGTACGGCCCCTGGGCGGGCGGCTACTTCGGCGGCGGCGTACTGCCCGGCCTCCTCATCGGCACGATGCTGGGCAGCATGATGTCCAGCCCCTCGTACGCGGCCGACTACGGCTCCGGGTACGGCGACTTCGGCGCCGGCGGCTACGACGGCGGCGATGTCTCGGGCTCCGACTTCGACCCCGGCGACTTCGGCGGCGGCTTCGGGGACGGCGGAGGCGGCGACTTCGGCGGGGGAGGGGACTTCGGCGGAGGCTTCTGAGGGAGAGCGCCGACGCAGCCCCTTCAGGACCAGAGGAAGTCCCGTATTGGGACGCGCAGTTCAATTACCGGGAGACCGGTAGTCCAGTTTCGGGACCGGTGGTTCAGTTACCGGGACCCGTGGTTCGGTCGGCTTCGGATACCTCGGCGTCCGCGAGCCGGTCCATCAGCGCACCCGCGAGCCGCAGCACCTCGCGCTCGGTCTCGCTCAGCGTGCCGAGCGCCGCGGCCAGCCAGACGTCTCGCTCGGCCATGTCCCGCTCCAGCGCGCGGCGCCCCTCCGCGGTGAGCGTGAGCACGGACTGGCGCCGGTCGGCGGTGCCGGGCTCCCGGGCGATCAGCCCGTCCGCCTCCAGCTCGGCGAAGACCCGGGTCAGCGACTGCGGCCGCTGCCGCTCGGCCGCCGCGACCTCGCCGGGTGTCGCGGGCCCGTGCCGCCGCAGATGCCCGAGCACCCCCAGCTGATTCGGGGTGAGCGCACCGTCGCCCCGCTCCTGCCGCAGCCGGCGGTTGAGCCGCATGATGCCGCGGCGGATATGGGCGGCGCGGGAGAGCTGGTCCATGGGTGGATCGTACGCGACTGCGTACTGTTGCGCATCTATTGCGGCCTATCTTGACCGCTCTCGCCTGGCGTACCATCTGCACGGTGACCGTCAAACTCATACGCAACGCTTACGAAGCTTCGCTGACCATGACGGCCGTGCTGCTCTGCTGGGCCGCCGCCCTGTGGCTGGAGGGTGCCGTCGGACTGCACGCCGACGTCCTCGTCCTCGCGGTCGCCCTGACCCTCCCCCTGGCGAGCGTCCAGCGGACCGCGGACACCCGCGGACGGCTCATGTCCTTCGTGCTGCTGCCCGCCGTGGCCGGAGTCTCGATCCTGCTCGGCCACCTCGTGGCGGATCACTACGCGGCCGGCGCCGCCGTCTTCACCCTCGCTATCTCCCTGCCGATCTGGATCCGCCGCTTCGGCCCGGCCGCGACGAAGGCGGGGACCCTGATGACGCTGCCGCTCATCGCCCTGCTCGTGATGCCGGGCCCCACGCTGCCGCCCAAGGCCCAGTCCGCGCTGGTGAGTTGGGGCTGGGCGGCGCTGATCGGGGTGCTGGCGTGCGGCTGCGTCCGGCTGGTCCAGGCGCTGGCCGACCGCCTTGGCCCCTGGCGGCCCGAACCCGCGCCGGACCGCCCCCGGCGCCCCACCCGGCTGCGCCCCCGCCCGAGCACACGCATGGCCGTGCAGATGGCGGCCGCCGTCGCCGGGGCCTTCGCCCTCGGACGGCTGCTCTTCGACCAGCACTGGCCGTGGGTGGTCCTCACGGCGTATGTGGCGGCGAGTGGCAACCGAGGCCGAAACGACGTGGCACGCAAGGGAGTCGAACGCTTCGTAGGGGCCTGCGCGGGAACGGTACTGGCCACCGGGGTGGCCATGGCCGGGATCACCGGCCGGACGTCCGTCGTCCTGATGTTCGTCGTCCTGGCCCTCGCCCTGTGGCTGCGCCCGCTGAACTACGCGTACTGGGCGGCGGGCATGACCACCGCCCTCTCCCTCCTCCTCGGCTACTACGGCCAGGACGCACAGAGCCTCCTCCTGACCCGCCTCGAAGCGATCGCGCTGGGCGCGGCACTGGCGGTGGCGTCGGCATGGTGGCTCCTCCCGGTACCGGCACCAAGACGCCATGGTCCCGACGGGTCATCCCCACGCCTCCAGGACACCGGCCACCGGCACGCGTGACGCTCACCGGCGGCATGCCACCAGCCGGGCGGCGAGGGCCGGCTGTCCCGACGGTGTAGACGCCCCCCTCCTTACCGCTTTACCGCGTCACGTCTGATCGCGCGGAGCCAGGTGGCGGGCCAGCACCTCCAGCGCGTCGGCGACCTCCTTGCGCTGCTCGGGCGTGCTGTCGCCCAGGGCCGCGTCGAGGGCGTCGTCGATGGTGGTGGCCCTGACCTCGGCGACGCGGGCGGAGGCCTGCGGGGCCTGGCGGACGAGGAGGCGGCGGCGGTCGGCCGGGTCGGGTGCGGTGATGACGGCACCGGTGTCCTTGAGGCGGGCGACGGCGGTGGAGACCTGGCTCTGCGGCAGGCCCGTACGGGCGGCGATCTCGCCCACGGCGGTGTCGGGGTGGGTGGCCACGTCACTGGCCACGATGAGGACGGACCGCACGCTGCCGCCGTGGCGCCCGGCGCCGCCTTCGGGCTCCGGCATCGCGGCTTCGCCGATCTTCATCAGGGCGCGTCCGAGGAGGAACAGCTCGACTCCGTTCATGCCCCCAGATTACATCAGGATCGATGCATCGATGTTGGATGCATCGAGACTAGATGCATCACTCTTGATGCATCTAAAAAGATGGATTACTGTTCTGGCAGGCACCCGGACACCGCCGGGCGGACGGAAGGGGCACGATCATGCGGAAGTGGCGAGCGAACCCGTGGGCGGTTCTGGTGACGCTCTCGCTGGGGTTCTTCATGACCCTGCTGGATCTGACGATCGTGAACATCGCGATCCCGGACCTGATGAGCGACCTCGGCACCTCGCTCGACCGGACCCTGTGGGTGGTCAGCGGCTACGCCCTGGCGCTGTCGGTGCTGATCATCACGGCCGGCCGGCTCGGTGATCTGCGCGGGCCGCGGACGCTGTTCGCGGCGGGCCTGGTGGTGTTCACGCTCGCCAGCGTCGCCTGCGGGCTCGCCCCCACCGCGACGGCTCTGATCGTCGCCCGGGTCGTGCAGGGTCTGGGCGCGGCGCTGCTCACCCCGCAGACCATGACCCTCATCGTCGCCGTCTTCCCGGCCGAGCGCCGCGGCACCGCCATGGGCGTCTGGGGCATGGTCGCCGGGCTGGCCACCCTGTCCGGGCCCACCCTGGGCGGTGTGCTGGTCTCCGCCGTGAGCTGGCGCTGGATCTTCCTGGTCAACGTGCCGATCGGGGTGGCCGCGTTCGTCCTGACGTTCCTGGTGGTTCCCGACATCCGGCCGGCGCGGGCCCACCGCCTCGACCTGACCGGCGTCCTGCTGTCCACGGCCGCCCTGTTCTGTCTGGCCTTCGGCCTCCAGGAAGGCGCGAACTACCAGTGGGGAGCGGGGATTTGGACGCTGCTCTCCGCCGGGGCCGCGCTGGGCGCCGGCTTCGTCCTGCACCAGCGGCGCCGCCAGGACCGCGAACCGCTCGTCCCGTTCGCGCTGTTCCGGGACCGCAACTTCACCGCGATGACCGCCCTGGTCGGCCTGGTCTCCGTCGCCATGCTCGGCATGGTCCTGCCGTTCAACCTCTATCTGCAGTCCGTGCTGCACCTCAGCCCCGTCAAGGCCGGTCTGGTGCTCGCCCCCTCGTCGCTGGTGTCGATGACCGTCGGCCCCTTCGCCGGCCGGCTGGCGGACCGTATCGGCGGCAAGTACGTCCTGCTCACCGGGCTCGTCTGCTACGGCGCCGGGATCCTCGCCCTCACCCTGACCGCCGCGCCCAGCACCGCCTGGTACGCCTTCGTCCCGGCCACCCTGGTCACCGGTCTCGGCGTCGGCTGCATCATCGCCCCCATGTCCACCGAGGCGATGCGGCACATTCCGCGCCACCTCGCCGGGGCCGCCTCCGGCGTCAACAACACCGTCCGCCAGATCGGTTCCGTGGCCGGTGCCGCCGCCGTCGGCGCCCTGGTCCAGAGCCGCCTCGCCGCCGAACTCGCCACCGGCAAGACCTACGCCGCCGCCTTCACCGCCACCTTGCACACCACCGCCGTCCTGCCGCTGGCCGTGCTGGCCGTCGGAATCCTGGCCTGCCTGCTGCTGCGCCGCGACACCGCCGGGCTGCCGGCTGCGGAGAGCGTCCCGGCCGGCGGTCGGCCGCAGCCCGCAGGGTGCCGCTGAGACGAGTCCCGCACATCCCGTACACCCCGCAAGTTCCACACGTCCCACAACACCGCGACGCCGAGCCCCGGATGTGCGGGGGCTCGGCGTCGTTTTCGGCGGCGTCCGTTGCAGACGGGAAGGCGGGAAGACAGGAACGGACGTCGCGTCGAGGGGGCGGGAGGCTACTTCCCGGCGCGCTTCTTGTGGCCCGTCACCTTGGCGATCCAGGTGAGGAAGTCGGCCGGGTCGATGTTCGACCCGTGACCCTCGTCCCAGTAGTAGAGGTGGTTGACGTCGTCGCCGAGGTTGTCGGCGGCGGCCGCGATGTTGGCGGAGACCGTCAGCGAGGTGTCGGAGTCCTTGGTGCCGAGGCGGATCCACCAGTGCTTCGAGCGGCCCGGGTTCTTCTTGGCGAACTGGTACATCGGGTTCATCAGGTCGAGCTTCTCGGGGATGTCGCTCGCGACCCGCTTGGTGGTCAGGCCCGTGGTGTCGTTCTTCGCGCCGTACGCCGTGAAGTGGCGGGTCTCGGTCGTGCCCGCGCCGAACTCGTTGTTCTCGCCCGCGGACAGGTCGAAGGCGTCGAAGGCCGGCGTGGTCTTCTTGCGCGCGCCCACGTGGGTGAGGAAGTCGGCCCAGGTGAAGGTGGCCTTCTCGCCGTCCCAGTCGATGAACGTGTTGGCGGCGAGGTAGGTCGTGCGGTCCGCGTCCGACAGGTCCGCCAGGTACGTGGTGGCCGACGGCTCCAGGTACTGCTTGACCATGTACTCGTCGTAGTTGCGGGCGTTGAGCTGACCGAAACCGTTCAGACCGCGCAGCTTGAGGGACGCCTGGTACTCGGCGAACTGCGACTGCAGGTCCTTCGAGACGGTCTGGTCGACGACCTTGCCGGTGCTCGCGGTGACGTTGGTGCCCCAGTTCCACTCGTAGGCGCCGTCGGCGTGCTCCAGGTCGGTGATCGGGCACCAGGCGCCGGTCGCGAAGATCGCGTCGGACGCGTCGGCGGCGCCGAGCTCCTTGAGGTAGGAGTCGTAGATCGGGCTGTCGCCGGACGCGCCGAGCAGGGAGGACAGCGCGCCGCCGGCGCTGGTGCCCGTGGACACGATCCGGTCGGTGTCGCCGGGGATGACGCCCTTGTTGGCACGGACGTAGCGGACCGCGGCCTTGAGGTCGACGATCGCGGCGGGCGCGGTGCCGTAGTAGGTGCCGTCGCTGTCCTTGAGGGTACGACCGCGCGCACCCGGCTCCACGACGACGTAACCCGCCGCGAGGCCCAGCTTGCCGAGGTTGACCATGCCGCCCTGGGCGTTCACCATCGCGTTGCCGCCGGACTGGACCTCACCCGTGCCGCTGCTGGCGGATGCCGAGGCGCTGGGGGAGGCGCTGGTACCGGTGCCGCCCGTGGGGCCGCCGCTCATGCTCGCGCCGCCCACGCCGGTGGCGTCCGCGACGGACGACGGCATGTAGCCGCCCACCGAGTTGGCGAAGACGATGGGAGCGTTGGTGGCGTCGACCGCGGTGCCGTCGATCTTGACGGGGACGCTGACGTTCAGGCTCTGGTACGCCTCGTCGACCGGGTTGGTGACGTAGGTGATGGCCTTCCAGAAGTGGTAGACCACCTCGTGGTCGGTGCCGCCGGCGTCCGTGATGGTCGTCGTCAGCTCGGTGTAGGCGTCCTTGTCGAAGGCGAGGGCGTCCGAGGTCTTCGATCCGGACTTGCTCGATGCGTTCGCGCTCAAGGCGAAGCCGCCGGCTGCCACGACTCCGACGGTCGCGCCCATACCCATGACGACGGTCCTGCGCTTCACTGCCCTGTGCTTCACTGAGGTCTCTCCCCTTCGCGGCATGTCCGAACTGCCGTCGAGTCGAAGTGATACGCGCCGGACGCCCACGCAGTGGATGCAGGCCAGTGCGGTCAACGCGCTGACGGTCGGGGCCTTGGCCGGGACCGCAGCGCCGGTGCGGGTTCGTTGCCTACACGTGGCGCCCTACTCGATCTTGTGTTGCGAACGTAATTTGCCGCGCCAATTATTGTCAACAATTCTGTTGATTTCATTGTGAACACTCAAGATCTCATGGCGGGCCCACAGGATTCGCCCAGGGTTTCTGAGAGCGGCTGAGAATGTCCGGGGATTCTTCAAGGCGGAAATTGACCTGGAGGGGCGTTCGGGCATGCCGGAGCGCCCGCCCTCCTCGTACGGGGGAGTTGGAAGGCGGGCGCGCTCAGGGGTGCCGGGTGCCGGCGAAAGGGAAGGGTCAGCCGGCGTTCTTGATCGCCGAGATGTCGAAGACCAGCTTGATCTTGTCCGAGACGAGGACGCCACCGGTCTCCAGCGCCGCGTTCCAGGTGAGGCCCCACTCGGAGCGCAGGATCTCGGACTTGCCCTCGAAGCCGACGCGCTCGTTGCCGAACGGGTCCTTCGCGGCGCCGTTGAACTCCAGGTCGATGGAGAGCGGCTTGGTGGTGCCCATGATCGACAGCTCACCGGTGATCCGGTAGTCGTCGCCGCCCAGCGCCTCCGCCTTGGTGGAGCGGAACGTCATCGTCGGAAACTCGTCGGTCTTGAAGAAGTCGGAGCTCTTCAGGTGACCGTCACGGTCGGCGGAACCGGTCTCGACGCTGTCCATCTTGACGTCGAGCGAGGCGGTGGACTTGGACGGGTCCGAGCCGTCCAGGTGCAGCGTGCCGTCGAACTCCTGGAAGCCGCCCTTGACGTTCGTCACCATCGCGTGACGCGCTACGAAGCCGATCGTCGAGTGCGAGGGGTCGATCGTGTAGTCGCCGCTCAGCGCGGCCAGGTCGGGGCTGACGGCTGCGGCCCCGGCGGTCGTGGCCGTGGCGTCGGCGGCGTCGCTCTTGCGGCTGAAGATACCCATGACGTTGCTCCTAAGGGACGGGTCGCGGATTCGTCCGGAAGCCGCGGCGTTGAGGATGTTGAATCTTCAACGAGGTCAACATGAAGCACCGTAGACCTATTCCATTCAAGTTTCAACATCATCCGCAGCGTGTTCACGACGTTACTTCGAGTTGCTTCCGCCCGCCCTCCGGCGGACGCGGGTACCCTCGCCGTGCACCGTGCGCACCCCCTCCGTGGGGGTCGCACCGACGCCTGGTCCGGGAGGCCGGCCGAGGGTCCGTATCACCCAGGGGATGGCATGTGCCACTCATCAATGTGAGGTGGCTCTCAGGTGATTGCTTTGTGAGACCTCTACAACCCAGAGGCCCTCTGAGCAGTCAGATCGCCTGCATGTAGTCGTGGTTCTGTTCAGGGGTACCAGGAAAACGGGCCGGAGACTGTACGGAGTCGACGGCTCGCTTTCCTTGGTGGACTTCGTAAGGTCACTACATGACCGTTTTGGACGAGGCCGGATCCGCAAGCCCCACAAGTTCCGCTGGCGAACCCACCGACGCGCGCGGACGTGTGGCCGAACTGCACGCGATCCGTGCCGAGGCGCTGCGGGGCCCCAGCGAGAAGGCGACCGAGGCGCAGCACGCCAAGGGCAAGCTGACCGCCCGGGAGCGCATCGAGCTGCTGCTGGACGCGGGCTCGTTCCAGGAGGTCGAGCAGCTGCGCCGGCACCGGGCGACCGGATTCGGCCTGGAGGCCAAGAAGCCGTACACCGACGGTGTCATCACCGGCTGGGGCACGGTGGAGGGCCGTACGGTCTTCGTGTACGCGCACGACTTCCGCATCTTCGGCGGCGCCCTGGGCGAGGCCCACGCCACGAAGATCCACAAGATCATGGACATGGCCATCGCGGCCGGTGCGCCGCTGGTGTCCCTGAACGACGGCGCCGGCGCCCGTATCCAGGAGGGCGTCTCCGCCCTCGCCGGCTACGGCGGCATCTTCCAGCGCAACACCAAGGCGTCCGGCGTCATCCCGCAGATCTCGGTCATGCTCGGCCCGTGCGCCGGCGGCGCGGCCTACTCGCCCGCCCTCACGGACTTCGTGTTCATGGTCCGCGAGACCTCGCAGATGTTCATCACCGGCCCGGACGTGGTCAAGGCGGTGACGGGCGAGGAGATCACCCAGAACGGCCTGGGCGGCGCCGACGTCCACGCGGAGACGAGCGGCGTCTGCCACTTCGCGTACGACGACGAGGAGACCTGCATCGCCGAGGTGCGCTACCTCCTGTCGATGCTCCCGCAGAACAACCGCGAGAACCCGCCGCAGGTCGCGTCCGAGGACCCGGCGGACCGCCGCTCGGACATCCTGCTGGACCTGGTCCCCGCGGACGGCAACCGCCCGTACGACATGGCGAAGGTCATCGAGGAGCTTGTCGACGACGGCGACTACCTGGAGGTCCACGAGCGCTGGGCCCGCAACATCATCTGCGCGCTGGCCCGCCTGGACGGCCAAGTCGTCGGCATCGTCGCCAACCAGCCGCAGACGCTGGCCGGTGTCCTGGACATCGAAGCGAGTGAAAAAGCTGCGCGCTTTGTCCAGATGTGTGACGCTTTTAACATTCCGATCATCACCCTCCTGGATGTCCCCGGATTCCTCCCGGGCGTCGACCAGGAGCACGGCGGGATCATCCGTCACGGCGCGAAGCTGCTCTACGCCTACTGCAACGCGACCGTGCCGAGGATCTCGCTCATCCTGCGCAAGGCGTACGGAGGTGCCTACATCGTCATGGACAGCCAGTCCATCGGGGCCGACCTCACCTACGCCTGGCCGACGAACGAGATCGCCGTGATGGGCGCGGAAGGTGCCGCCAACGTCATCTTCCGCCGTCAGATCGCCGAGGCAGCCGATCCCGAGGCGATGCGGGTGCGCATGGTCAAGGAGTACAAGGCCGAGCTGATGCACCCGTACTACGCGGCGGAGCGTGGCCTGGTCGACGACGTCATCGACCCGGCGGAAACCCGCGAGGTCCTGATCAAGTCGCTCGCGATGCTGCACACCAAGCACGCGGACCTGCCCTCGCGCAAGCACGGCAACCCCCCGCAGTAACCCTGCGGATCCTCCGCGGCAGCCCCGCGGAAACCTCTCTCACGGAGACTGAACCTATGAACACCCCTGACATCCGCGTCGAGAAGGGCCACGCCGAGCCCGAGGAAGTCGCCGCCATCACGGCGATCCTCCTGGCCCGTGCCGCCGCCGCCCCCACTGATGCTCCGGCCCACCGCGGCCGCCACAAGGCCGGCTGGCGCCGGCTGGAGCGCGAGCCCGGGTTCCGGGCGCCGCACAGCTGGCACTGAGGGTTTTTGACGCCTACAGCCCCGTTCTCCTGGTGGAGGGCGGGGCTGTGGTGTGGGGGTCAGTGGACGGTGACGCGTACGCCAAGGGCGCCGAGGGCGTGGGGGTCGTCGGGCAGAAGGCAGCCGCGCAGAGTGAGCTGCTTCACCTTGGGCGGAAGAAACTCCGGCGTCCTCAGCCAGGCGGCGACGTCGAAGAGCTGGAGAGTCAGGTGCAGCCCGGGCAGTGCGGACGGCGCGTGCAGGTTCTTGGGCAGGCAGACCTGGTGGGCGGCCAGCTTCACCTCCTTGAGACCGGAGCAGTGGCTGAGAGCGGCCAGGTCGGTGGTGGCGCTCACGTCCCAGAGCGAGAGGTGGGTGGTCGCCGGCCCCAGGCGCAGCCCGTCGAGGCTCGGCGTTCCGTTGAGGTCCAGCTGCAAGAACTTCAGGTGTCGCAGTTCGGCCGGTGCGTCGAGACCCTTCACCGCTATGTCGCCGAAGAGGGCGGCATGGGTCAGGCTGGGCTGGCTCCGGAGTGCGGAGAGGTCGGCCTCGCCGCGGAGATGGAAGGCGGACAGACTCGTCAGTCGTGGCAGCTCCCCGAAGGCTTCGAGGTCTGTGAAGGGATACATGATCCATACGTTGGTGATGGACCTCAGCCGGGTCGCGATACGCCACTGACCGGAGTGCGTGAGTTTCACGGTCCGGCCCGCCAGCGGCAGCCGCGACAGAACCTGGTCGGCGTAGGCCTCCGCGTCGAAGTAGCGCCAGGCGCCGATGAGTTCGTCGACCACGGTGGGCCGCTCGTCCCCCACGTACCCCGCCAGCAGCCGCAGCGCCTCCGCACCCCCGATCAACGCCACTGTCCGCACCGTCTGCACGGCGGCCTTCTCCGTCAGCTCGCCCAGCGATCGCGGCATCCGGCGCAGCAGGCTCGGCCCCACCGCCGCCAGGGCGGGCGGATCAGTCACCCGACGGGCCGGGAGCAGCTGCGTCACCGCCTCCTCCAGGCGCCCCGCGAGCCCCTCCGGCATGGTGGGCAGCGTCTCCTGACGGGAAGCCGCCAGCAGCCGCAGCGTCCGCGCGTACCGGGGTTCGCGCTCGGCCCGGTCGAGGATGCCGCCCAGCAGCTCCTCCCGCTGACGGCTGTTGGCATGCCCGGCCGTCATGATGATCGTCTCGCGCCACAGGTCGAGGTGGGCCCGCTCGACCAAGTTGCCGATGTGGTCCTCCTCCGCGGCCTCCTCGGCGGCGAGGTACTCCTGGAAGGTCCGGTGTACGAAGTCCAGACGATCCTCGGCGGGGGAGCGGAGCAACCCGGAGCGGTCCCTCAACTGCTCAAGGACCTGCGTGCCGTCCATGACCTCCAGATGCCGCATCGCCGTCAGCTTGGCCCCGACATAGCCGGCGGCCCGCTCCAGAGCGATCTCGCTCCGGTTGTTGTTGGACAACCGCCACGCCAGATCCCGCAGCACGACGAGCTTGTCGCCCAGGCTCAGTTTGCTGGCAACCGCGCTGGGCACGTTCCGGTCCGCGTCCCGGTCGTGGACCAGCGTATGGAGCGCGCTGCGATACAACTCCATACGGTCGCGCGGAAGTTGGCTGCCCCGGTTGAGGTGCATGGCGCACAGCATCGCCGCCAGCAGGGGAGTGCCCGCCAGGGACTGGAGATGCGCCCGGTCCTTGAGACTGGTCAGCAGGGACTGCTCGTACCCCGGAAGGTCGTCCACCGCACAGGGAAGCTCGTCCCCCAACTCCCGTACCGCCTGATGCCACTGCCGCACGAACGCCGCCAGGTCCGGAGGTGTCATCCGGTCCAGATTCAAGGTGGCGAAGTCCTCCCGGCGCAGCCAGTCCGCTCCGGCCGCCGCGGGACGCGAGGTGACGACCACGCGGACATCGCCGTACGTCCGCAGCAGCGTGCGCAGCCAGTCCCGTACCGCACGCCGCTCGCGGTCGAGCAGCTCGTCCACGCCGTCGATGAGCAGCAGTGCCTTGCCACTGTCGAGCTGCCGCTCCACCCACCCCCTCGGCATGATGCCCGTGAGAGGAGCGGCAACCCCATCGAGCATCGCCTCCGGCGTCGGCAGGGGGCGGTCGCTGTACTCGCGCAGCTTCACGAAGACCGGGGTAAGGCCGTTCCAGTCCGCCAGCTCTCCGGTGAAGGCCCCTCGGGCAGCCGTGACGGCCAGCCAGCGCAGCAGAGTCGTCTTTCCCGAGCCCGCCTCACCCCGCAGCAGGACCCGTGCGGCTCCGCCCAGCGCGGCCTCGACCCGCATCCCGGAGCCCTCGCCGCCCGCCTCCTCCCAGTCGCTCATGTCGGCCCGCAACTGTGGCAGGGAGCGGGCGGTCCGGCGGCGGTGCGTGCCGTCGTCGCCCGTGGCCCGCAGGCTCACATACGCCACCGACAGCCGTACCTGCGCCGCCGCCCGGTCCGAGGCCCGGCGGAACAGCTCCACCTCGTCGAGGTCCTCGCTGACGAGTTCCAGGTAACGGCGGCGGAAGGCCGTGTCCTGGTCCATGCCGTCCGGCGCGAAGAGCGAGCGGTCCGGCAGCCGCTCCAGAATCCGCGCGACTTCGCCGCCCAGGGTGGCCGTCCGGGCCAGCAGTTCGGCCAGTGCCCGTTCCTCGAAGACCGGAAGGCTCCGCACGATGCGGACGTAGTACTCGACGCACTCGGCGAACAGCCGCTCGTAGAGGCGGGTTTCCGGCTCGCTCAGACCGACCGGTGCCCGCACCGTTCCCGTGATCCGGCGGATCAGTTCAGCCGGCTGGGCATCCGCGGCCAACAGCGCCTCGTCCGACAGATCCGCCCGCTCGAAGGTGTCGCACACCGCGTCGATCACGGCCGTGCGGCCCGACTCGTCCAGTGCCCGGAACTCGTGCTCCAGGAACGGCTCCACGCGGTCGAACACCGCGTCGGCGATCTGCTCGAACTGCCGCTTCACACTCCGCTGGAACTTCACCCCGGGAACCCTCACCCGGGCCAGCTCCTCGATCGGCAACCGGCGCTCCTGCTCCCGCCGTCTGCCCCCCAGCCACAGCTGCGCCGCCGTGTTCGCCACGGTCGTCCCCAGCCGTAACGCCGCCGTCTCCGCGAGCATGCAGTCCCCTCCCCAGGCGATGCGAACCCACGCATTGTGGCCCACGGACAACGGCCCCCGCTTCTCCTGTGGAGAAACGAGGGCCGCTGCCTCGGAAGTGCGGTACCGCTAGCGCAGGCGCGCCATCAGCGCGTGCTCGACCAGCGTGATCAGCGCTGACTTCGCGTCCGCGCGGTGGCGGGCGTCCGTCGTGATGATCGGGGTGTCCGGGCCGATCTGGAGTGCCTCGCGGACCTCGTCCGGGTTGTAAGGCTGGTTGCCGTCGAAGCCGTTCAGGCCGATCACGAAGGGGAGGCCGCTGTTCTCGAAGTAGTCGACCGCGGGGAAGCAGTCGGCGAGCCGGCGGGTGTCCACGAGGACGATGGCGCCGATGGCGCCGCGGACCAGGTCGTCCCACATGAACCAGAAACGGTCCTGACCGGGGGTGCCGAACAGGTAGAGGATCAGGTCCTGGTCCAGGGTGATGCGGCCGAAGTCCATGGCGACGGTGGTCGTCGTCTTGTCTCCGGTGTGCGTGAGGTCGTCGATGCCCGCGGAAGCGGACGTCATGACGGCCTCGGTGCGCAGCGGGTTGATCTCCGAGACGGCGCCGACGAACGTGGTCTTGCCCACGCCGAAGCCGCCCGCCACCACGATCTTCGCGGACGTGGTGGAGCGGGAAGGCCCTCCGCTAGAGCTTGCGAAGTCCACTGAGCACCCTTTCGAGCAAAGTCACGGCTGGCTGGCCGCCGGCGCTCTCGTCGCCGCCCGGCTGATGAATGGCGACCAGGCCCGCCTCCGCCAAGTCGGCGACGAGGATCCTGGCCACGCCGAGGGGGATCGTGAGCAGCGCCGAGATTTCGGCGACCGACTTGATCTCTCGGCAGAGGTTGCAGATCCGCTGATGCTCGGGCAGCTGGCCCTGCATCTGGTGCGGCTGCGCGGTGGTGTGCACCAGCGCCTCGATGGCGAGCTGGTAGCGGGGCCTGGTGCGGCCGCCCGTCATGGCATACGGGCGCACCAGGGGATTGTTCGACGATCCCGCGGGCGACGGCTCGGGTGAGCGTCGCTGCGGCTGCACAGGCTGGATGCGCGGTGCCGGCGGCTGGTCGTACGGCGACGGACCGGGACCCTGGGGGCCCTGGGGCGCGTACGGCTGCTGCCGGTGGCTGGGCGCGGAGGGGAAGTTGTACCGGTTCGGGTTCTGCGAACCGTCACCCTGGCCGCCCTGCCCCTGGCCGGGGCCGTACGACCAGTTGCCCGAAGACGAACCGCCTGGGGGTGTTGCCACTTTCTCCTCCTCCGACTGTGCCGGGCACCCATCACTGAGGGACCGCGTCCCGAAACCTTACGGCCCCGGGACGCCAAAACGCACCGTGTGTCTGCTAGTTGAGAAGGCTTCCCTGGAGCTCTGCTCGAAGGTCCGGGGTCAGGACCGTACCCGCACGGTCCACCAGAAGTGCCATCTCATACCCAATGAGACCGATGTCCGCCTCCGGGTGTGCGAGGACGGCGAGCGACGAACCATCGGAAACGGACATGATGAAGAGGAATCCTCGCTCCATCTCCACAACCGTCTGGTTCACACTGCCTCCCTCGAAGATGCGGGAGGCTCCCGCGGTCAGCGAGGTCAGACCGGACGCGACGGCCGCCAACTGGTCGGCGCGGTCACGGGGAAAGCCTTCGGACATCGCCAGAAGGAGTCCGTCGGCGGAGACCACCACCGTGTGGGACACCCCAGGGGTGTTGTCCACGAAGTTGGTGATCAACCAGTTCAGGTTCTGCGCCGCCTGGCTCATCGGGCTCACACTAACGCTCCTGGTTGTAGGTGCTGTCAGGGCCGAAGCCCTGGCCGTTCGTGTCACTACCTGCGTTGCGTCCCTGCTGGACACCGCGGCGCAGGTTGCTCAGCCTGCCCCGGATGTCCTCGGGAGCGCGGGAGACCGAGGGGCCGCCCTGCGGGGTCTGCTCGGCGGTTCCCTCGACCAGGTTGGCCTTGGGCACCCGCCGCGGCAGACCGGACGAGGTGACCCCGCCCGCCTTGGGCTTCTTGAGCTGCTCGGCGCGCTGCCAGCGGTCGTCGTTGTTCGAACGCCAGTCGTCGGTGCCGTTGCTCGCGGTGGCCGCGGACGGTGCCTGTACCCCCTGGCCGCCCTGGATGAGGGGGCGCTGGCCGCTGCCGTTGGCGTTGCCGCCGGCGGTGGATCCGCGGCGGGGCAGCCCGGCGTCGGTCAACGCGTGGGCGGCGGAGGCAGCCGGTCCCGGACGGGTGAAGCCTACGCGGTCCTGCTCACTGACGTCAGCGGCCTGCGAGGATTCCGCTTCCGGAGCGTACCCGGACCGATACCCGCCCTGATACGTGTCCTGCTTCGGCCAGTCGTCCTGGTGGGACGGCTCTTCGAAGGCTGAGAACGTCTCCGAGGCGGCGCCCCGGGCTCCCGAGTGCTCCTCCTGGGCCGGCTCCGCATAAGCGGGCTCAGGGTAGCCGCCGCCGGACGGGAAGTACGTCTCGTCGTACGACTGCTGCTGCGGCTCGTCGTACGCCGTCTGCTGGTCGTACGACACCTGCTGCTCCTGGTACGCACCCTGCCCGTTGTCGTACGCGGGGCCACCCTCGTAGGAGGGCCGGCCGTTGTCGTACGCGGGCTGCTGGGCGTCGAAGTCGTCCTGGTAGCCCTGGGGGCCCTCGATGGCCTCCAGGCCGTGCGTCTGGGCCTCCAGGGCCGCACGGCGCTCCTCACGCATCAGCGAGCGGCCCACGGGGTCCAGCTCGCGGATGTCGTCCGGGACGTCGTAGCGGCTGTCGTCGAAGCCGAGCTCCGCGGCCGTACGCAGCGGCTGCTGGCCCCCGAAGTCCTCGCCCTGGAACGACTGCTGCTGTTGCTGCTGCTGGGGGATGATCTGCGA
This sequence comes from Streptomyces sp. NBC_00775, assembly GCF_036347135.1. Taxonomy (NCBI): domain Bacteria; kingdom Bacillati; phylum Actinomycetota; class Actinomycetes; order Kitasatosporales; family Streptomycetaceae; genus Streptomyces; species Streptomyces sp. NBC_00775. The sequence continues at coordinate 3,147,851 of NZ_CP108938.1, read as the reverse complement.
GACGGTGAACTCGTCGCGCTGGAGCTGCTGCTCGCCGCCGCTGCCACCGTGGGTGATCGCGTCGGGAAGCATGACCAGGGACGTCGTACCGGCCTGCTCGCCCGAGGGGCGCAGCTGGACGCGGATGCCGTGCCGGTCGGACAGTCGGCCGACCACGAACAGGCCCATGCGCTGCGAGATCGCGGCGTCCACGGTCGGCGGGTTGGCCAGCTTGTGGTTGATGTCCGCGAAGTCCTCGGCGGTGAGGCCGATGCCCTTGTCGTGGATCTCGACCATGATGCGGCCGTCGGGCAGCCGGGTCGCTGTGACGCGGACCTTCGTCTGGGGAGACGAGAACGTCGTCGCGTTCTCAAGGAGCTCGGCCAGCAGGTGCACGAGGTCGGTGACCGCGCGGCCGTGGATCTCGGCCTCTGGGACGCCGGAGAGCTCGATGCGCTCGTACTGCTCCACCTCGGAGGAGGCGGCGCGCAGCACGTCGACCAGCGGGACCGGCTGGTCCCAGCGGCGGCCGGGCTCCTCGCCGGCGAGGACCAGGAGGTTCTCGCCGTTGCGGCGCATACGGGTCGCGAGGTGGTCCAGGCGGAAGAGGTTCTCCAGCTGGTCCGGGTCGGCCTCGTTGTTCTCCAGGTCGGTGATCAGGGTCAGCTGGCCCTCGATCAGCGACTGGTTGCGGCGCGAGAGGTTGGTGAAGATCGCGTTGATGTTGCCTCGCAGGAGGGCCTGCTCGGCGGCGAGTCGTACGGCCTCGCGGTGGACCTGGTCGAAGGCGCGGGCGACTTCGCCGATCTCGTCCGTGGTGGTGATCGGGATGGGCTGGACGCGGGTGTCCACGCGGCCCGGGTCGGTACGCGAGAGCTGGTCGACCAGCATCGGCAGACGCTGCTCGGCGACGTTGAAGGCCGCGTTGCGCAGCTGGCGCATCGAGCGGCTCATCTGGCGGGCCACCATGCCGGCCAGGATGAACGCGGCGAGCAGGGCGACCACGACGGCGGCACCGGTGATGAAGGCGTCGGTCTTGGCGCTGTCGGAGATGGACGCGGCCTCGGCCACGGCCTTGTCGGCGAGATCCGACTCGATCTGGCGGTAGGCGTTGTACTTGGCGGTGTTGACCGCCCACCAGTTCTGCGCGGTGGTGCCCTTCGCGGCGAGAGCGGCGCGCTCGGACGGGAGCGTGGACTGGAGCGTCGCGATGGCCGAGACCATCGCGGTGTCCCCCGTCGGCGGCGGCACATACGTCGGGTCGGCGGCGACGGCCGCCTTGGCCTGCGCCGTCAGATCCGTCTTGATCTTCGTCTTGGCGGCGTCGAGCTTGTCGGAGTCGGCCTGGGTGCCACCACCGAGGTACTCCTCGATGGCGATGGCCTCAAGGTAGGCGTACGAGGAGAGGGCGACCCGCTGGCTGGCGAGGCTGCCGGCGCCCGGACCGGGCTTGACCAGCATGTGCATGCCGATGGACCGCTCCAGCGACAGCGAGCCCTTGGCGAGCGAGATCGCGTAGACGGTACGGCCGTAGCTGGTGATGTTTCCGGTGCCCAGACCGAGCTCGTTGGCGAACTCCATCAGCGGGTGCTGGATCTGGGTGTAGCCCTCTTCGGTCTTCACGCCGGTGAGCTTGGGGGTGTACGCGATCTTGCGCAGGGAGTCCAGACCGGGCTCGACCTTGCGGAAGATGGCGAGGCGGCGCTCCAGGCCCTCCGTCTTCGGCATGTTCTGGGCGGCCTCGTCGAAGGCGTCGGCCGCCGCGTCCGTGTCCTTGCGGGCCGCGGTGACGGTGGCCTTGTCCTTGGCGGTCTGCGCGCTTCCCTTCAGCAGGGGAGCGGCGGTGACGTCTCGCTCGACGTACAGCTTGTCGCCGTACGTGAGCGCGGCCTGCACCAGACGTGCCGTCTTCTCGGCGTCCTGGGCTTCCTGCCAGGTGTCGATCGAGCCCTTCACCTGGAAGCCGCCCATCACAAGGCCGACCACCACGGGTATGAGCAGGATCGCGTTCAGCCTGGTCGGCACGCGCCAGTTGCGCGGGGAGAAACGACCGCCGCTCGGCGCTGGCGCCGCCGTCGGCTCAGGGCCGGACACTTGTGCGGGCGCCGCTCCGCGCGGCGGCGGGGTGAAGTTGCCCCGTGCCGACGGCTCGGGACCGTTCTTGCTTCGCCTCACTCGACCAACAACCTCTCGGCGTCGGCACCTACGTTGTGCCGCGGTGTCTCCAGCGCCCTTGACTACTGGGCAGTTCAGCGCATTCCAGCACGTCAGGTGGCGCCCTTCCAAACACTCGGAACCGATGATTCCGAGTGAGGTAAGCCCCAGATAAAACGGTCATAAAGAGCGAGCCCCGCCAAAAGGCGGGGCTTTTGTGAGCACAGCGGTACCGGGTGACCGCGATGCGTGGCGATGGCAGTGAAATTCTCTGTCGAAACGTTATGAACACTGTGGCCGACCGTGTCAAACGACACAGCCGGCTCCAATGCGTCTACGACAACTGCCTTATGGAACTGTCGACTTGGCTACTACCGCAGCCGTGCCATGAGAGCGTGCTCGACCAGCGTGATCAACGCGCTCTTCGCATCCGCACGGTGTCGGGCGTCCGTCGTGATGATCGGGGCGTCCGGACCGATCTGCAGTGCCTCGCGGACCTCTTCGGGGTTGTACGGCTGGTGCCCGTCGAAGCCGTTGAGGGCGATGACGAACGGCAGACCGCTGTTCTCGAAGTAGTCGACCGCAGGGAAGCAGTCGGCGAGACGGCGGGTGTCCACCAGGACCACGGCGCCGATGGCACCGCGGACCAGGTCGTCCCACATGAACCAGAAACGGTCCTGACCCGGCGTACCGAAGAGGTACAGGATCAGGTCCTGGTCGAGGGTGATGCGGCCGAAGTCCATGGCCACCGTGGTGGTGGTCTTGTCCCCGGTGTGGGTGAGGTCGTCGATGCCCGCGGAAGCGGACGTCATGACGGCCTCGGTGCGCAGCGGGTTGATCTCGGAGACGGCACCCACGAATGTGGTCTTGCCGACGCCGAAACCACCCGCCACGACGATCTTCGCGGAGGTGGTCGCCCGGCCTCCGTCAGAGCTTGCGAAGTCCACTGAGCACCCTTTCGAGCAAAGTCACGTCCGGCGCGCCGCCGTTGTTCTCATCGCCGCCAGGCTGGTGAATGGCGACGAGTCCGGCCTCCGCGAGGTCCGCGACGAGGATCCTGGCCACACCGAGCGGCATGGACAGGAGGGCCGACACCTCAGCCACCGACTTGACCTCACGGCAGAGGTGGCAGATCCGCTGGTGCTCGGGGAGCAGCCCCATCAGCTGCGCCGGGTCGGCCGTGGTGCTGATCAGTGCCTCTATGGCGAGCTGGTAGCGCGGCCGGGTCCGGCCGCCGGTCATCGCGTACGGACGTACCAGCGGCTGGTCGCCCTCATCCTCGTACGTATGTGCGTACGGATCATGAGAGGCGGTAGGCGGGGTCATGAATCCTCCGGGCGGGACAGCAAGTCGGTCATTCGTGCCGTCTGTTGGGGCCGGTGGGGGGATTGTGACGGCCGGACGGTGGTTTCGTGCAGTCGGTGGAACCAGGGCCGTCAGTGGAGCAGACTGCCTTGGAGCTCGGCGCGCAGGTCCGGCGTGAGGACGGCGCCCGCACGGTCGACGAGCAGCGCCATCTCGTAGCCGACAAGGCCGATGTCGCACTCCGGGTGGGAGAGGACCGCCAGGGACGATCCGTCCGAGACGGACATCAGGAAGAGGAAGCCGCGCTCCATCTCGACGACGGTCTGGGCCACCGTGCCGCCCTCGAAGATCCGGGAGGCCCCGGCGGTCAGCGAGGTCAGCCCGGAGGCGACGGCCGCGAGTTGGTCGGCGCGGTCGCGCGGGAATCCTTCGGACATCGCCAGAAGGAGCCCGTCGGCGGACACGACGACGGTGTGGGACACCCCGGGGGTGTTGTCCACGAAGTTGGTGATCAACCAGTTGAGGTTCTGTGCCGCCTGGCTCATCGGGCTCAACTAACGCTCCTGCTGGTGAGTGGGGCTGGGGAAGCTGCCGGTCTGGCCGTTGCCGGCCTGTCGACCCTGCTGAATGCCCCTACGGAGATTGGTCAGCCGGCCGCGTACGTCATCAGGCGCACGCGAGACCTGCGGACCGGTTTGGTGCTGTTGCTGCTGTGCCGTGCCCGCGACGAGGTTGGCTCGCGGGACGCGGCGCGGCAGGCCTGAGGTGGTGACCCCGCCCGCCGACGGTTGACGGACGCGTTCTGCCTGTCGGACGAGATCGTCGTTGGGCGTGCTGCGCCAGGAGGCAGGGGCCGGTGCGGCAGCCGGCCGCTGCTGCGGAGCTGAGGGAGCCTGCGGCTGCTGCTGCGCGGCCTGCGGGGCACCCTGGGAGCCGTTGTTCTGAGCGCCGCCCGCGGCGCCGTTCGCCTGACCGTGGAACCAGTTGGTCTCCAGCGTGTCGTACAGCGGTGTACGTCCGTCGCCGGGGCCCGCGGGCGGCAGCGCCTCGGGCTCCTGCGGACGTACCGGCCGCTGCTGCGGCGGCTGCGGGCGCTGCGGGGCGGGCTGGCGGGGAGCGCCGAAGTCGGCGTTGTCCCGCCCGGCGCCCGGCTGCGGCCGCTCGAACTGGCCGGTGGACGACGGGTCCTGGCGGTTGCCGTACCCGGGCGTCGCGAACTGGCCGGTGGACGAGGGGTCCTGGCCGTAGCCCGGCCGGGCGAACTGGCCCGTGGACGAGGGGTCCTGGGAGGCGCCGTAGCCGGGGGCGGCGAACTGGCCCGTGGTGGACGGGCTCTGGCCGGCCGGGGCCGGGTTCCCGGGACCGAACACGTCCGGGCGGACGTACTGCCCGGTGTTCTGGCCGTTGTTCTGCGGCGCACCCGCACCGGGGCGCGGGGCGTCGAAGTCGGGACGGGCGAACTCGGACGTCGCGCCCGGGCCCTGACGGTCGTCGATCCGCGGCATGCGCGAGGTGGCGTCCGGCTCCTCGTGGCCACGCGGGGTGTCGAGGGACGAGCGCGGCACGGGCGGGAGCGCGTTGTCGTCGCTCCAACTCGGCCTGCTCTGCTGCGGGTTGCCACCGGGCAGCTCGGCACGCGCACCACCACGGCCGGGCAGCTGCGGCCTGCGACGGCTGCCCTTGCCCTTGCCGCCGGACGGCGGCTGGGCGGGCGGGGCCGCGGGGGCGCTGTCACCGAAGCCGCCCTGGCCCTGACGCGCCGCGGGTCCGTCGCCGAACCCGCCCTGGCGTGCGCCGGGTCCGTCACCGAAGCCCTGCGGCGCACCGGTTCCGGCGACCTGGAGGCCCTGCGGGGCACCCGGCGCGCTCTGCCCGAAGGCACCGGCACCGGCACCGGCCGGAGCCGGCCTGCCCTGCGGCGGATTGCCCTGACCCTGCGGCCCACGCGCGCCGCCCGGCGCACCCGGGCGACCGCCCTGGTTGCCGCCCGACAGTCCGGGACCACCCGGGTTGCTCCCGGGCAGCGCTGCCCGCGGACCCTGGCCGGCGCCGACCTGGCCGCGCTGCGGCGGGGCGCTGATACGTCCGGCACCACCGGCGGGGGCACCGGCACCGAGCGAGGGACCGCTCTGCGAGCCGTTGCCACGGCGGGCGGCGGCGGCACCGGCGGAGGCCTGCGAGGCGGCCGGACCGCTGAGGCCCGGGGCACCCTGGCCCGGCTTGCCCGGAACCTTCTTGCCGCCCTGGGCGACATCGACGGGAAGCATGACGAGCGCGGTCGTACCACCGGAGTCGGACGGCCGGAGCTGAATGCGGATGCCGTGGCGCTGCGACAGACGACCGACCACGAAGAGGCCCATGCGGCGGGAGACGGAGACGTCCACGGTGGGCGGCGAGGCGAGCCGCTCGTTGATCGCCGCGAGGTCCTCGGGGGAGAGGCCGATACCCGTGTCGTGGATCTCGATCAGCACACGGCCGTCGGGCAGCGCGTGACCGGTGACCTTGACCTTGGTCTGCGGGGAGGAGAACGAGGTGGCGTTCTCGAGCAGCTCGGCGAGCAGGTGCACGAGGTCGTTGACGACCCGGCCGGCGACCTCGGTGGTCGGGACCGAGGCCAGCTCGATGCGCTCGTACTGCTCCACCTCGGAGGCGGCGGCGCGGAGCACGTCGACGAGCGGGACCGGTCGGGTCCAGCGGCGGCCGGGCTCTTCACCGGCGAGAACCAGAAGGTTTTCACCGTTACGGCGCATGCGGGTCGCGAGGTGGTCGAGCTTGAACAGGGACGACAGCTGGTCCGGGTCGGCCTCGCGGGACTCCAGCTCGGAGATGAGCGAGAGCTGACGCTGGATAAGACCCTGGGAGCGGCGCGAGAGGTTGGTGAACATCGCGTTGACGTTGCCTCGCAGGAGGGCCTGCTCGGCGGCCAGTCGTACGGCCTCGCGGTGCACGTCGTCGAAGGCCGCGGCCACCTGGCCGATCTCGTCCCGGGAGTGCACACCGACCGACTCGACGGAGGTGTCCACGTCCTGCGGGTCCGACTCCGACAGCTGCTTGACCAGCTCGGGCAGCCGGTCCTGGGCGACCTTGGTCGCGGTGTCCTGGAGGCGGCGCAGCGAGCGGATCATGGAGCGGGCCACGACGAAGGCGCCGACGAGCGAGACACCGAGGACGAGCAGGATCAGCGCACCCGAGATGATCGCTTCGCTCTCGGACTCGTTGCGCAGCTGACGGGCCTTCTGCTCCATCTGGCCGAGCAGCGTGGTCTCGATGGTCCCCATCTTCTGGATCTTGGTGCTGTCGTCGTCGACCCAGTCCTTGTACGAGCGCTTGGTCTGCGTCTTGAGACCGTCCGAGTCGGCCAGTACGCGCCTGGCGTACTCGTCGGCCGACTTGATGGTCGGGCTGCTGCCCTTGTCGATGGGCTTCAGCAGCTCGGTGGCGGCGGCGGCGCCGTAAATGCTCTTGAAGCTGCTGATCTCCGACTCCTGGCTGTCCAGGGCGGAGAGCGCGTACTGCCGGTCGTTCTCCGACAGCGAGCCGAAGTCGTCCTTGGTCTCCGGCAGCGCGGCGGCGAGGACGGCCTGCTGGACGGAGGCGTACTCCTTGGCGGAGGAGAAGGCGGACAGCGCGCGGGTGCGCTGGATCATCTCCGGGTTGCTGGTGGCCTCGGCCATGTCCTGCGAGAGCTGGAGCAGGTTGGTGACGAGCCGGTGGTAGGCGTCGACCGTCTGCGTCGAGTTCTTGGGGTCGCTGTACGCGTCGCTGCGGATGGCGCCGAGCTTGTACAGGTCGGACGCGATACCGACCAGGCTCTCGCGGACACCGGAGAGCTGTCCGTTCGCGTTGGCGTCCTCGATCTCCTGGGTGCCCTTGAGGAAGTTCCTCTTGGCGACGTCCGTCTGGTCGCGGACTCCCTTGACCGTGTAGTCGCCGGCCTTGGCGCCGTTCGCGAGCGGACCCGCCGACAGGTCGCGTTCCTTCTGGAGCGCGGCGGCGAGCTCGGTCGCCTGCTTGGTCATGTCGGTCAGCAGCTTCATGTTGTCGAGCTGCTGAATGCTGTCCATGTTGTCGTTGATGCGCAGCGCACCGAGCGAGGTCGCGGCGACCACGGGGAGCGCGAGCAGCGAGACCAGGCGCGTCGAAATGCGCCAGTTGCGCAGCGCTATTCGCGAGCCGGGGCCCGTGGGGCCGGTCGGCTTCGCGGCCGATGTGGCGGGAGCCTTGGCCTTCGCGCCGGAGCGTGCGGAGTGTTCACCGCTGCCGCCGACCTCTGCCGGTCCCGGGTTCTGGGCGTGCTGGGGCGAGGAGCCGGCTGCCATCGGGCCAGTCCCGCCGTGCGGCTCCGGCTCCGCCGAAGCGCTGCCATCCCTCTTGAAACGTCCCTGCACTAGCGTCGCAACCTCTGGACCAGGCGCCCCTCCGCGAAACGGATGGGACGGTGTCGGCGTCGTACAGGGGCGCAGATGCGCCCCCTGGTGGTCGTGAGTGACCGGCGCAGGCCCCCCTTCCCGCCGCCACTCGGCGCTGCGTTGCGCCCTGCGCGCCGGTTTCGATCCCGCGGCGGTCCGTGGAATTCCAGCACAGTGCCGGATCTCCAACAAGGGCCGAGTACCAGGCTGTGACCTCCGTGACAGCTTGTGAGTGGTGCGTTACGAGACGTAGAAAGTGAACTCGTACATAACGGGCGTATGCCTACGAGGTGTTGGGGTGTGCAGGGTGTCCCAGTCGACATGATCAGGAGCGGAATGTTTGCTTCAGTGGAGCAATGTCCGTTTCGCCGGGCGGAGTTGGGGGCCTGAATTGACCGGTTTGCCTGCTAGTAAGTGAGGAAACTCACATGGCGATCATGGCCTCTTCACGTCTTCGCCAGGGAATCGCATGTTTAGCCTGACGCTTTACAGGGATGGCGAATCCGACAACCCGCGCCGACGCGGGGGCCTTTGAGCCCGCCCGGCGCCGACGACGACAAGGTCGAGAACAACAGTGAAGACGACGATGATGTTCCGCAACATAGCCAACCCGCGACGCACCACGCTGGCGCACCTCGAGGACGCCGAAGCCCTGCAGACGCCGGAGCAGCCGGAGCACTCGCTCGACCTCCCCGCCCAGACCGCCAACCCCCGCCGGACCATCCTGATGGAAGCCCCGGTCGCCGCCTTCGTCGCCGAGTAGTACGCGGACCGGCCGCCGCGCACTCACCGTGCCGGTCGATATAACGCGAGGCGCGCCCCCCTTGCCGCGTTAGCCTGGAGCGTCAGACTCCAGCCAGCTCAGTGAGGGGCGCAAGGATCCCGTGCGCATCGCCAGGTTCTCCATCGACGGCAACGTCGCTTTCGGCGCGGTCGAGGGCGACAAGCCGGACGAGCTCGTCCTCGACATCATCAAGGGCATCCCGTTCGCGGACTTCGAGCTCTCCGGCACGAAAGTCCCGCTGAACAAGGTCCGGCTGCTGCCGCCGGTGCTCCCCAACAAGGTCGTGGCCTTCGGCCGCAACTACGCGGAGCACGCCAAGGAGCTCGGCAACGAGGTGCCCGACGCCCCGTTCGCCTTCTTCAAGCCGTCGACCTCCGTGATCGGCCCCGGCGACGAGATCCAGTACCCGTCCTTCTCGAACGAGCTGCACCACGAGGCCGAGCTCGCCGTGGTGATCGGCCGTATGTGCCGTGAGGTCCCGCGCGAGCGCGTCAAGGACGTCATCCTCGGCTACACCTGCGCCAACGACGTCACCGCGCGCGACGTCCAGAAGCGTGAGAAGCAGTGGGCCCGGGCCAAGGGCTTCGACAGCTCCTGCCCGCTCGGCCCCTGGGTGGAGACGGACCTCGACCCGAGCGACCTCACCATCCAGTGCACGGTCAACGGCCAGCAGCGCCAGCTCGGCCGCACCAGCGAGATGATCCACTCCATCGAGGATCTGATCGTCAACATCACCGAGGCCATGACGCTGCTCCCCGGCGACGTGATCCTCACCGGCACCCCGGCTGGGGTCGGCCCCCTGAACGTCGGCGACGAGGTCGCCGTCACCATCGAAGGCATCGGCACTCTCACCAACAAGGTGATCAAGCGTGGCTAACGCGAACGTCCGCGTACGTTTCTGTCCGTCCCCGACCGGCAACCCCCATGTGGGCCTGGTCCGCACGGCCCTGTTCAACTGGGCGTACGCCCGCCACACCGGCGGCACGTTCGTCTTCCGCATCGAGGACACCGACGCGGCCCGCGACTCCGAGGAGTCGTACGAGCAGCTCCTGGACTCGCTGCGCTGGCTGGGCTTCGACTGGGACGAGGGCCCCGAGATCGGCGGCCCGCACGCGCCGTACCGCCAGTCGCAGCGCATGGACCTCTACAAGGACGTCGCGCGGAAGCTCCAGGACGCCGGTCACGCGTACCACTGCTACTGCTCGACGGAGGAGCTGGACGCCCGCCGCGACGCCGCCCGCGCCGCCGGCAAGCCGTCCGGCTACGACGGCCACTGCCGCGAGCTGAGCGCCGAGCAGAAGACCGCGTACGAGGCCGAGGGCCGCACCCCCATCGTCCGCTTCCGGATGCCCGACGAGGCGATCACCTTCACGGACCTGGTCCGCGGCGAGATCACGTACCTCCCGGAGAACGTGCCGGACTACGGCATCGTCCGTGCGAACGGCGCACCGCTCTACACCCTGGTGAACCCGGTCGACGACGCCCTGATGGAGATCACCCACGTCCTGCGCGGCGAGGACCTGCTCTCCTCCACCCCGCGCCAGATCGCCCTCTACAAGGCGCTGACCGAGCTGGGCATCGCCAAGGAGACCCCGGCCTTCGGCCACCTCCCGTACGTCATGGGCGAGGGCAACAAGAAGCTCTCCAAGCGCGACCCGGAGTCCTCGCTCAACCTCTACAGGGAGCGCGGGTTCCTTCCCGAGGGCCTGCTCAACTACCTGTCCCTCCTCGGCTGGTCGCTGTCGGCGGACCGTGACATCTTCGCCGTCGACGAGATGGTCGCCGCCTTCGACGTCGCGGACGTGAACCCCAACCCGGCCCGTTTCGACCTCAAGAAGGCCGAGTCGATCAACGGCGACCACATCCGCCTGCTCGACGTGAAGGACTTCACCGAGCGCTGCGCCCCCTGGCTGCGGGCCCCGTTCGCCCCCTGGGCGCCGGAGGACTTCGACGAGACCAAGTGGCAGGCGATCGCCCCGCACGCGCAGTCCCGTATGAAGGTCCTCTCCGAGATCACGGACAACGTCGACTTCCTGTTCCTGCCGGAGCCGGCCGTCGACGAGGCGTCCTGGACGAAGGCCATGAAGGAGGGCTCGGACGCCCTGCTCCGCACGGCCCGCGAGAAGCTGGACACGGCCGACTGGTCCTCGCCCGAGTCCCTCAAGGAGGCCGTCCTGGCCGCCGGCGAGGAGCACGGCCTCAAGCTCGGCAAGGCCCAGGCCCCGGTCCGCGTCGCCGTCACCGGCCGCACGGTCGGCCTGCCGCTCTTCGAGTCCCTGGAGATCCTGGGCAAGGAGAAGACGCTGGCCCGTATCGACGCGGCGCTGGCGAAGCTGAGCGCATAACGCACACACGCGTGAGGGGCGGCAGCCGCGACGGCTGCCGCCCCTCTGGCATTGTCCCGGCGGTGTCAGTGCCGCGGGCTAGGGTTCTGGACGACTGAAGATCATTCCGGAAAGGCGCCCTCTCATGCCGATGACCGCTCGTGACCACACCTGGCTGTTCACGCCCGGAAGCACGTTCACGTACGAGTCGGGGGAGACCGGCGTGATCCACATCGCGGACGGCGGCGAGCTGTGGCTGCCCACCGGCCGCGTCGTGGCCTGCGACCCGTTCGTCTACCTGGGCCAGGGGGACATCGAGCCCTTCACGGTCGCCGTCGAGCCCGGCCGCTACCGAGTCGAGGCGGCGGTGGCGACCCTCACCCGGCCCGGTGAGGTCCTGGCCGGAGCGGACGGCGATCCCCACCGGCGCGTGGCCGCCGCCCGTCTCGTCGTACGCGACGGGCCCACCGCCACCTGGGAGCTCGCCGTCCGGCCCGGCCAGGACCTCGCCGAGCTCGGCGACGACGAGTTCTACGGCTACGGAGTCGACGCCGGCACCGGCGCCTTCTACGACGCGGCGGCCGACGCCTCCTTCCCCGACTGCGAGGGCGACGAAGGGCCGCTGTGGGACGCCTTCGAGAACAGCACGTGGGCGCCCGGCCCTCATCTCGTCACCGCCCCGGACACCGGGCACAACCTCGTCGCCTTCTCGTCGGGCTGGGGTGACGGGGTCTATCCCACCTGGATCGGCCGCACGGCGACCGGCGAGGTCACCTGCTTCGTCACGGACTTCTTCGTTGCCCTGGACCCGTCCGACGCCCCCGAGTGACAACCGCCAACGGGCAGACGCGCCCCCGGGTCCCGCGTTACCGTCGGATCATGAGCATTCGGGCCGTGGTCTGGGACGTCGACGACACCTTGTTCGACTACACCGGTGCGGACCGTGCGGCCATGTGTGAGCACTTGGCGGCCGAGGGACTGCTCGACGGGTATGCGAGCGTGGCGGAGGCCCTGGAGCGCTGGCGGGTGGCCACCGAGTTCCACTGGGCGCGGTTCTCGGCCGGGGAGGTCTCGTTCGAGGGGCAGCGGCTGGACCGTGTCCGGCTGTTCCTGGGCCGGGAGCTGACCGACGCCGAAGCCGAGGAGTGGTTCCGGCGCTACAAGGCCCACTACGAGACCGCCTGGGCTCTCTTCCCGGACGTCCTGCCCGTCCTCGACGCCCTCGCGGCCACCCACCGGCACGCCGTCCTCTCCAACTCCAGCCTCACCGTCCAGGACCGCAAGCTGCGTGTCCTCGGCGTGCACGACCGCTTCGAGGTCATCCTGTGCGCGGCCGAACTGGGCGTCTCCAAGCCCGAGGCCGCGGCCTTCCTCGCGGCCTGCGACGCCCTGGAATTGTCCCCGCACGAAGTGGCGTACGTCGGCGACCATCCGGAGATCGACGGGCGCGGCGCCGCCGAAGCCGGTCTGCTCTCCGTCTGGATCGACCGTGGCGGCGCCCGTACCGGCACCGACGGCGGACCGGCCGCCCCACGGCGGATCGCCTCGCTGGCCGAACTCCCCGCGATCCTCGGCGCGGATACCCGTTTTGGAGCGCCGTCCACCTTCGGGTAATGTTCTTCCTGCGCCGCCGGAGAGCGGGCCGAAAGGTCCGGAAACCCGGAGGCGCAAGCTAAAACAAGATCCCCGCAAGGGATTGTGTTTCAGTGGCCTATGGTGTAATTGGCAGCACGACGGTTTCTGGTTCCGTTAGTCTAGGTTCGAGTCCTGGTAGGCCAGCTCGCAGAGCTTATCTGCATCGCAGAGAACCAACTCTGCAAGGCCCCCGTTGTGTAGCGGCCTAGCACGCCGCCCTCTCAAGGCGGTAGCGCCGGTTCGAATCCGGTCGGGGGTACAGATCCTTCCCAGGGGGACAGTCCGGGTCGCACCCGCTGACTCTCATGCAGGATCGCTAGGGCCCCCGTTGTGTAGCGGCCTAGCACGCCGCCCTCTCAAGGCGGTAGCGCCGGTTCGAATCCGGTCGGGGGTACTCGGTGGTCTAGACCATCATTGGGCTATGGTGTAATTGGCAACACGACGGTTTCTGGTTCCGTTGTTCTAGGTTCGAGTCCTGGTAGCCCAGCTGGATCAGTGATGATCCTTGCCCCCGTTGTGTAGCGGCCTAGCACGCCGCCCTCTCAAGGCGGTAGCGCCGGTTCGAATCCGGTCGGGGGTACGTACGGTGAAGGCCCTCCACCTCGGTGGGGGGCCTTCGTCATGCCCGGCGCCGGCTACTCGAAGCCGTACCGCCGCGCCGTCTCCTCCTCCTGGGCCAGCCGGTGCAGCGACTGCAGGATCGGCTCGTTGATGATCGCCCCCAGGATCGCGAACTCGATCCGCTCCTCCTCCGACGGGTGCGTCTCCATGTTGTCCAGGTCGAGGACGGCCGTCCGGTGCATCAACTCGGCGTACGGCGCCATCAGTTCGGCACCCCAGCCGTAGCCGATCCGGCGGAACGCGGCCACCGAGACCACCAGTGAGCGGTACGCGGGGGAGACGGTCGAGAGCCGCTTGGCGTTCTCCCAGCCGAGCCGGTCCAGGAGCGTGTTGACCTCCTGGTGTGCGGCCTGGACGTACGCGTCGTCCTCGTCCGGCTCCGGCACCTGCGGCAGCGCCCACATCGCCGCGCCCAGGCGGATCGTGCGGCCCAGGGAGTCGTCGTCCACATGCCCGAGCACTTCGCGGACCGTCGCCACCGGCACCCGGCCGACCTGGATCATCGCGCGCACCAGCCGCAGCCGGCGCAGATGCTCCTCGTCGTACTCGGCCGTGGTCGCGTTCACCTGGTGGCCCGGCGCCAACAGCCCTTCGCGCAGGTAGTACTTGATCGTCGCGATGGACACACCGCTGCGCTCGCTCAACTCGGCCAGCCGCATCTCTCGCGCCTCTCTTCGGGGGTCTTGCGCCCCCACTTGGGAAGTGCCACTATCCAAGCATTGTCCAGAAGGATAGTGCCGCTATCCGATCGGAGATCCGGGGGATCGTCATGTTCGCGAAACCGATACGGGGCCGCACCACCGCCGCAGCCGAAGGTGATGTGGTCGTGCTGCTGATCGGTATGCGGGTCAACCACTTCTGGGCTGTGCACCACTGGTTGCCGGTGTTCGTCGCGATGCCGCGCATGCTGCGCGAACTGCAGAAGGACAAGAGCCGCGGACTGCTCGCCCATGTGCTGATGACGGCGTCCCCGCGGACGTACTACGTCGTCCAGTACTGGGAGTCCAAGGAGAAGCTCTACGCGTACGCGAGTTCGCCCGACATGCTCCACCACAAGGCGTGGGCGATCATCAACCGCAAGGAGCGGGCCGGAAAAGCGCGCGGACACGTCGGGCTGTGGCACGAGAGCTACATCGTGCCGGAGGGGGCGTACGAGTCGATCTACGCCGACATGCCGGCCTTCGGGCTCGCCGCGGCGCACGGTCAGGTGCCGCTGGAGAAGCGGGGCCGACGGGCCAAGGACCGGTTCGCGTACCGGTCGGCGAAGGTGGCCGAAGAGGCGAAGTGACCGGGGGATCGGGGGAACGAAGGGGCCTGCCGCGGCGTTGAGGCAGGCCCCTTCGTGGATGTCCCTGAACGGTCAGCCGGTGCGGCGCAGGGCCTCGGAGAGGCGGGCGGCGGCGTCGATGACCGCCTGGGCGTGCATCCGGCCAGGGTGGCGCGTCAGGCGCTCGATCGGCCCGGAGACGGAGACGGCGGCCACCACGCGGTTCGAGGGGCCGCGTACGGGCGCGGAGACGGACGCGACGCCCGGCTCGCGCTCGCCGATCGACTGGGCCCAGCCCCGGCGCCGTACGCCCGAGAGCGCGGTCGCCGTGAAGCGGGCCCCCTGGAGGCCCCGGTGCAGCCGCTCGGGCTCCTCCCAGGCCATCAGGATCTGGGCCGAGGAGCCGGCCTTCATGGTGAGCGTGGAGCCGACCGGGACCGTGTCCCGCAGGCCCGACAGGCGCTCGGCCGCGGCGACGCAGATGCGCATGTCGCCCTGGCGGCGGTAGAGCTGCGCGCTCTCGCCCGTGATGTCACGCAGGTGTGTGAGCACCGGGCCCGCCGTCGCGAGGAGGCGGTCCTCGCCGGCGGCCGCGGCCAGCTCGGCGAGACGGGGGCCGAGAATGAACCGGCCCTGCATGTCACGCGCCACCATGCGGTGGTGTTCAAGTGCCACGGCGAGGCGATGTGCCGTGGGTCGTGCCAGTCCAGTCGCCGCGACCAGTCCCGCGAGGGTGGCCGGACCGGACTCCAGAGCGCTCAGGACAAGGGCTGCCTTGTCCAGAACGCCGACGCCGCTACTGTTGTCCATGCAACGATACTCGCGTCTCACTCTGTGAAACGCAAGTTCAATTTTCCGTGAAACGCGCAACCCTTGGATGCATAGGGGCCCGCGGACCAACGGGCCCGGCGGACGACGTCCGGTACTAGGGGTAACGAACGTTTGCCGCACCGGAAATCTCTAGTTGGGCCGGCGCCACACAGGCCGGCCGGAGGGAAAGCGATGGGTAGGACACTCGCGGAGAAGGTCTGGGACGACCATGTCGTCCGGCGCGCCGAGGGCGAGCCCGACCTCCTCTTCATCGATCTGCACCTGCTGCACGAGGTGACCAGCCCGCAGGCCTTCGACGGTCTGCGTCAGGCGGGGCGCCCGGTGCGCCGCCTCGACCTCACCATCGCCACCGAGGATCACAACACCCCGACCCTCGACATCGACAAGCCCATCGCGGACCCGGTCTCCCGGGTCCAGCTGGAGACGCTGCGCAAGAACGCCGCCGAGTTCGGTGTGCGCCTGCACTCGCTGGGCGACGTCGAGCAGGGCGTCGTCCACGTGGTGGGACCGCAGCTGGGCCTGACCCAGCCGGGCACCACCGTGGTCTGCGGTGACTCCCACACCTCCACGCACGGTGCCTTCGGCGCGCTGGCGTTCGGCATCGGCACCTCGCAGGTCGAGCATGTGCTGGCCACCCAGACGCTGCCGCTGGCCCGCCCGAAGACCATGGCCATCACGGTCGACGGTGATCTGCCCGACGGCGTCACCGCCAAGGACCTGATCCTGGCGATCATCGCCAAGATCGGTACGGGTGGCGGTCAGGGCTACATCCTGGAATACCGCGGCTCCGCCATCGAGAACCTCTCGATGGAGGCCCGGATGACCATCTGCAACATGTCGATCGAGGCCGGCGCCCGCGCCGGCATGATCGCCCCCGACGAGACCACCTTCGCGTACCTGAAGGGCCGCGCCCACGCCCCCGAGGGCGAGGACTGGGACGCCGCCGTCGCGTACTGGAAGACCCTGAAGTCGGACGACGACGCGGAATTCGACGAGGAGGTCGTCATCGACGCCGCCTCCCTGTCGCCGTTCGTCACCTGGGGCACCAACCCCGGCCAGGGTGCGCCGCTTTCGGCGGCCGTCCCCGATCCGGCTTCGTACGAAGACGCTTCGGAGCGCCTGGCCGCCGAAAAGGCCCTGGAATACATGGGGTTGAGCGCCGGACAGCCGCTGCGCGACATCAAGGTCGACACCGTCTTCGTAGGTTCCTGCACCAACGGCCGTATCGAGGACCTGCGCGCCGCCGCCGCGATCGTCGGGGGCCGCAAAGTCGCCGACGGCGTACGGATGCTGGTGGTCCCCGGCTCCGCGCGGGTCGGTCTGCAGGCCGTCTCCGAGGGCCTGGACGTGGTCTTCAAGGAGGCCGGCGCCGAATGGCGGCACGCGGGCTGCTCGATGTGTCTGGGCATGAACCCCGACCAGCTGGCCCCCGGTGAGCGCTCCGCGTCCACCTCCAACCGCAACTTCGAGGGCAGGCAGGGCAAGGGCGGCCGTACGCACCTGGTCTCGCCGCAGGTCGCCGCCGCCACCGCCGTGCTGGGCCATCTGGCTTCGCCGGCCGACCTGTCCGACGCCGACGTCCGTACGCCCGCTGGAGTCTGATCAGCCATGGAAGCATTCACCACGCACACCGGCCGGGCCGTCCCGCTGCGCCGCAGCAACGTCGACACCGACCAGATCATCCCCGCCCACTGGCTCAAGAAGGTGACCAGGGACGGCTTCGAGGACGGGCTGTTCGAGGCCTGGCGCAAGGACGAGAACTTCATCCTCAACCGGCCCGAGCGCAAGGGCGCCACGGTTCTGGTCGCCGGTCCCGACTTCGGTACGGGCTCCTCGCGCGAGCACGCCGTCTGGGCGCTGCAGAACTACGGCTTCAAGGCCGTCATCTCCTCCCGCTTCGCGGACATCTTCCGGGGCAACTCGCTCAAGAACGGCCTGCTCACGGTGGTTCTGGAGCAGAAGATCGTGGACGCCCTCCAGGAGCTCACGGAGCAGGACCCCGAGGCCGAGATCACGGTCGACCTGGAGGCCCGCGAGGTGCGCGCCGAGGGCATCACCGCGGCCTTCGAGCTCGACGAGAACGCCCGCTGGCGGCTGCTGAACGGCCTGGACGACATCTCCATCACCCTCCAGAACGAGGGCGACATCGCCGCCTACGAGGCCAAGCGGCCGTCGTACAAGCCGAAGACGCTGCACGTCTGACGCAAGGCTGATTTCGGCCACGGCAACACCCCTCTGTACCCCCAATCGTGGACGGTTGGGGGTACAGCTGTGTCTGCCCTCGGACGGCTCTGAAGCACCCCTTTGGAAGGCCCCAACTCCCCTATTTACAAAGGCGATTGTCTGGGTAGGCGCCTCGTGGTCCCGCGTCCTGCCGAGGTGCTCAGAACCCTCTCCAGGGACGGTAGTTAGACCCTGCGCAGGCGACAACTCGCCCCAGATGGCACAATCTGTGCATGGAACACGACGGCCAACTCGAGCTCTACGTGGCAGTCGCGGCCCAACTCAAGGAAGCGCACACAAGAGTGCGCGCACTGCAAGTCCCGGAGGGCGTACGGATGGCGCTGACCCGGAAGCTGCTGGTCATTACGGCCGTGGCCAAGCACGATCTCGCCGATGCGACAAGGCGTCTGGAGCGCTTCACCACTGACCTCGACGAGGGTCGATTCCTCGAAGAGGAACGCTGAGGAACTCCACGACAGTCCGAGTTCGTTGCGGCACAAGGGTGATTAGCCCGTTTCGTGTTTGATTTGCGGTATATATCTGCCTAACGTGCGAAAAAGCTTGAACGCATTCGTTCGGGCAATGTCTCCGAAGGGGAAGACGTGAACAAGGCGCAGCTCGTAGAAGCGATTGCCGACAAGGTCGGCGGGCGTCAGCAGGCCGCCGACGCGGTCGACGCCGTACTGGACGCCATCGTCCGTGCAGTTGTCAGCGGGGATCGGGTCTCGGTCACCGGCTTCGGTTCCTTCGAGAAGGTCGACCGTCCGGCTCGCTACGCCCGCAACCCGCAGACCGGTGAGCGCGTTCGGGTCAAGAAGACCTCTGTGCCGCGCTTCCGTGCGGGCCAGGGCTTCAAGGACCTGGTGAGCGGCTCGAAGAAGCTTCCGCGGGGTGGCGAGGTCGCCGTCAAGAAGGCGCCCAAGGGCAGCCTGACCGGTGGCGCCGCGGCGACGGTCAAGAAGGCCGCGGCCAAGAAGGCCACCACCGCCAAGAAGGCCGTGGCCAAGAAGACGGTCGCGAAGAAGACGGTCGCGAAGAAGACCACCGCCGCAGTGAAGAAGACGACGGCGACCGCCAAGAAGACGACCGCCAAGAAGACCACGGCGACCGCCAAGAAGGCCGCGGCGAAGAAGACCACCGCCAAGAAGGCGACCGCCAAGAAGGCCCCGGCGAAGAAGGCGACGGCCAAGAAGGCCCCCGCCAAGAAGTCGACGGCTCGCAAGACCACCGCCAAGAAGGCCACCGCCCGCAAGTAGCAGGGGCGCAGGGGCAACTCACGCGCCGGGCCGGGCTCCCACTGGGAGCCCGGCCCGCGGCGTGTTCGTGGCCTCCGGAGGGCCTTTCGTAGCCCTTAGAGGGTCTGCAGGGTGATCAAGGTGATCCGGAGCGCCTCGCCCTCACCCTCGGTCTCGATACGCACCCGCTGCCCGGGCCGCAGCAGCCGCAGCCCGCCGGCATCGAACGCCGCCCCGTCGAACGGCACCGGCGTACCGTCGTCGAGCAGCACTTGTCCGCTACGGGTCTCGGGGTCGTACGTGTACGAGGTCGCCTGCATGGGGCCACCCTACTGACCCGGGGCTGTATGGCGCCCCCCGTCAGGGGCGCGAGGAACTGCGCGACCAGCCACAACGGACCCGCAGCCGAAGAACCCACCCACCTACTGCCCGGGAATCAGCAACCGAGCCGCCGCAGCCGCCGTCCGAGGCCCCACGCCCAACGCCAACGCCGCCCGCAGATCATCCCCGGTGTCCACGTCCTGCCGTACGGAATCCACGGCGTCGAGCCGGAGTTCCACGGCACCCGAAGCCCGATGCCGCACCCTGGAATCCGTACCGAAAGACGGCAGCAATTCCCGCCCAGCCCCCGCGGCCAGCAGCGTCGTACCGATTGCGGCGGCATCGGGAAGAAAAGCCCGCGGGAATTCACCGGCGGCATCAAGCACCCGGCCCAATTCCGCGGAGCGCAACGCGGGCAGATCGGCGTTCAGGGCGGCCACGGCGATTTCGGGAGTTCGGGAGCGTACGGCCCCCACTCCGTGCGCCAGCGCCGCGTTCAGGCCCCCTCCCGGCTCGTCCGCGACGATCCGTGCCCCCAGTGCGGCCAGCTCCCGGCCGGCCAGGGCGTCGGCCGTGACGACCGCCACATCCAGGACCGCGGCGCAGGCCAGCGCGGCCGCCACGGTGTCCTGCGCGAAGGCGAGGGCGAGCCCGGGGCGCAGTCCGTCGGCGGCCGTGTCCGCCAGCCTGCTCTTGGCGCGCGCCAGAGGTTTGAGGGGTATGACCAAAGTCCACCGCACCGTCGTTCCGCCCTCCCTTGTCGCGCCCCATTGTGACCCGGCGGCCCTGGCGGTCCGGAAGCCGGGGCGTACGGTGTTCTCGACAGACAGGCGGCCTGGGGCGACACTTGTGCGGCCCCCCAGGCCCTAGAGGAAGGTGTCCGCGTGCCCCGCCGCAGAATCGGCTTCTGGTACCGCTTCGCAGCGGTCCTCTGCAAACCACCACTGGTGGTTCTGATCAAGCGGGACTGGCGCGGAATGGAGAACATTCCGGTCGAGGGCGGATTTATCACCGCGGTGAACCACAATTCGCATGTGGACCCGTTCGCATACGCGCACTATCAGTACAACACCGGGCGTGTTCCGCGATTCCTGGCGAAGGCGGGCCTTTTCCGGAAGGGATTCGTGGGGGCCGCGATGCGCGGCACCGGACAGATCCCCGTCTACCGCGAGAGCACCGACGCGCTGAGCGCCTTCCGGGCCGCGATCGACGCCGTGGAACGCGGCGAGTGCGTCGCGTTCTACCCCGAAGGCACCCTCACCCGCGATCCCGACGGCTGGCCGATGACCGGCAAGACCGGTGCCGCCCGCGTCGCGCTGCAGACCAAGTGCCCGGTGATTCCGGTCGCCCAGTGGGGCGCCAACGAACTGCTGCCGCCGTACGCCAAGAAGCCCAACCTCCTTCCGCGCAAGACCCACCACGTGCTCGCGGGCCCGCCGGTGGACCTCTCGCGCTTCTACGACAAGGAGATGAGCCCGGACCTCCTGAAGGAGGCCACCGAGGTCATCATGGCCGCCATCACCGCGCAGCTGGAGCGGATCCGCGGCGAGCGGGCGCCCGAGAAGCCGTACGACCCGCGTGAGGTGCGCATCGCGCAGCGCCGCAGGGCCGCGGCCAAGGAAAAAGCACAGGCACAGCAGGAAGAGGGGCAGGGCACGTGAGCAAGCCGGTCAAGGCGGCCGTCTTCGGGACCGGATCGTGGGGCACGGCGTTCGGCATGGTGCTCGCCGACGCGGGGTGCGACGTCACGCTGTGGGGGCGTCGCGCCGAACTCGCCGCGGCGGTCAACTCCACCCGGACGAACCCGGACTACCTGCCGGGCGTCGAACTCCCCGAGAACCTGCGGGCCACGACCGACCCCGCCGAGGCCGCCGCGGACGCCGACTTCACCGTCCTCGCGGTGCCGTCGCAGACGCTGCGCGGGAACCTCGCGGAATGGGTACCGCTGCTCGCTCCCGACACCGTCCTGGTCTCCCTGATGAAGGGCGTCGAACTCGGCTCCACCATGCGGATGAGCGAGGTCATCGAGGACGTCGCCAAGGTCGGCGCGGACCGGGTCGCCGTGGTCACCGGGCCCAACCTGGCGCGTGAGATCGCCGCGCGGATGCCGGCCGCCGCCGTGGTCGCCTGCCGCTCCGAAGCGGTCGCCCAGCGCCTCCAGTCCGCCTGCCACACGCCGTACTTCCGCCCGTACACCGTCACCGACGTGGTGGGCGCCGAACTCGGCGGCGCCGTCAAGAACGTGATCGGTCTCGCCGTCGGCATCGCGGACGGCATGGGCCTCGGCGACAACGCCAAGGGCTCGCTCATCACGCGCGGTCTCGCGGAGACCACCCGGCTCGGACTCGCCATGGGCGCCGACCCGATGACCTTCTCCGGACTCGCGGGCCTCGGCGACCTGGTGGCCACCTGCTCCTCGCCGCTGTCGCGCAACCACACCTTCGGCACCAACCTCGGCAAGGGCATGACCCTCCAGGAGACCATCGCGGTCACCAAGCAGACCGCCGAGGGCGTCAAGTCCTGTGAGTCCGTGCTGGATCTGGCCCGCAGGCACGGCGTCGACATGCCCATCACGGAGACGGTCGTCGCCATCGTGCACGACGGCAAGCCTCCGGTGGTCGCCGTCAAGGAACTGATGTCGCGCAGCGCGAAGCCCGAGCGCCGCTGAGCACGGGCGTGGTGCGAAGGCTCGTACGCCGCCCCGCAATCAACGCTGTGCGACCGCTCGTGCGACGCTGAGCAACGGCCGCGGTGGGGCGCTGACTCCCCGCCGTACCACCGGGTACTCTCAACGCGATATGAGCACCGAGAACCTCCCCCAGAGCCCCGAGCAGCCGCCTCGCAAGCCGCGTGTGGCCCTCGTCTTCGGCGGCCGCAGCTCCGAACACGGGATCTCCGTGGTCACGGCCGGCGCCGTGCTGAGCGCCATCGACCGGACCAAGTACGACGTCCTGCCGATCGGTATCACCCAGGACGGCCGTTGGGCGCTCACCGCCGACGCGCCGGAACGGATGGCCATCATCGACCGGCAGCAGCCGAGCGTCGAGCAGCTCGCCGAGTCGAGCGAGGGCGGCGTGGTGCTTCCCGTCGACCCCGCCAACCGCGAAGTCGTCTACAGCGAGCCGGGTTCCGTGCCCAAGGCCCTCGGCGAGGTGGACGTCGTCTTCCCCATGCTGCACGGCCCGTACGGCGAGGACGGCACCCTCCAGGGCCTCCTGGAGCTCTCCGGAGTCCCCTACGTCGGCTCGGGCGTGCTCGCCTCGGCCGTCGGCCAGGACAAGGACTACATGAAGCGGGTGTTCACCTCGTTCGGCCTGAAGGTGGGCCCGTACGTGGTGATCCGGCCGCGCGAGTGGCAGCAGGACGAGTCCGCCGCCCGCAAGAAGATCATCGACTTCGCGGGCGAGCACGGCTGGCCGCTGTTCGTGAAGCCCGCGCGCGCGGGGTCCTCGTTCGGCATCACCAAGGTCGACGACCTCTCGGGCCTCGACGAGGCGATCGCGGAGGCCCAGCGCCACGACCCGAAGATCATCGTGGAGGCGCTGCTGCGCGGCCGCGAGATCGAGTGCGGGGTCCTGGAGTTCGAGGACGGCCCGCGCGCCTCCGTCCCCGCGGAGATCCCGCCCGTGCAGTCCCACGCCTTCTACGACTTCGAGGCCAAGTACATCGACTCGGCCGACGGGATCGTGCCCGCGCCGCTCACGCCGGAGCAGACCGCCGAGGTGCGGCGACTGGCCGTCGAAGCCTTCGAGGCGGCCTCGTGCGAGGGCCTCGTCCGCGCGGACTTCTTCCTCACCGAGGACGGCGAGTTCGTGATCAACGAGATCAACACGATGCCGGGCTTCACGCCGATCTCCATGTACCCGCGGATGTGGCAGGAGACCGGCGTCAGCTACCCGGAGCTGGTGGACCGCCTGGTGCAGGCGGCGCTGCGGCGCTCGACGGGGCTGCGCTGAGCACCTCGTACGACGGTCGTGTCAGTTGGCGATCCCCTTGGGGATCGCCTTCTTGATGGAGGCGGCCAGGTCGACGAGCACGCCGGAGTTGTCAGTGCCCTTCGGTACCGTGACCTGGACATACGCGCTGCGGTTCGCGGTGGTGAGGCGGGTCGACCCGTCGTCCTGCGTCTCCATCAGCCAGTCGACGCCGTTCACGTTGCCGCCGGCCGCCTTGGGGTCGTTGCCGAGGGCCACCTTGGGGTCAATCATCTTCGGGGGTCGTTCGACACCGCAGCGCAGTATGATCGCCGGGCTTCCCCAGCCCGCGGTCAGCGCGGACCGGGGCTCGGGGTCCTCGCGGCTCAGACCGTCGACCTTCCGCGGCAGCACCTTGTCCAGGTTCTGGCACAGCTTGGTGACCTTCGCGTTCGGGCTCGGAACCGAGACCGAGGCGTTGTCGTCTGCTGAGGAGCAGCCCGCAATCGTGATCAGCAGTGCGACGGCGGGCAGCCCGAGCAGAACGGGGTGCCGGTGACGGAAGAAGTTCACCGGCCAAGGGTAGACGGGGGCTAGAGGTGCACGACCGGGCAGGTCAGGGTGCGGGTGATGCCGTCCACTTGCTGGACCTTCGCGACCACCATGCGGCCGAGTTCATCGACCGTATCGGCCTGGGCTCGCACGATCACGTCGTACGGTCCTGTCACGTCCTCGGCCTGGATCACCCCCGGGATCTTGCTGATCGTTTCGGCGACGGTCGACGCCTTGCCGACCTCCGTCTGGATCAGGATGTACGCCTGTACCACGGAACCTCCAGGGCGGCCACGAGGATCATGTGGGGAAAAGGAACGCCACGGTATCGCGTTGCCGCTCGCCGCGGGGAGACCCGCGGTGGCTGGGGCTTGCGCGCCGGGGTGCACGGACTGCACAAGTTGACGGTCAACTCGACCGTACCGAGTACGGAGACGGCTCGCGACCGGGCACGGGTAGCGACAGAGGGAGCACTACGATCATGAAGGGCACCGTGGGCGAGTTGGGGGAGTTCGGGCTCATCCGAGAGCTCACCTCACGTCTCACCACCACGCCGGCCGTCCGGGTCGGCCCCGGCGACGACGCCGCGGTGGTGGCCGCGCCGGACCGAAGGGTCGTGGCGAGCACCGACATCCTCCTGGAGGGACGGCACTTCCGCCGCGACTGGTCCACCGCGTACGACGTCGGACGCAAGGCGGCCGCGCAGAACCTCGCGGACATCGCCGCCATGGGCGCCGTACCGACCGCGCTGCTGCTCGGCCTGGTCGTGCCGGCCGAACTCCCGGCCACCTGGCCGTCCGAGCTGATGGACGGGCTGCGTGACGAATGCCAGGTCGCGGGCGCGGCCGTGGTCGGCGGCGATGTCGTACGCGGCGACACCATCATGGTCTCGATCACCGCGCTCGGCGATCTGCGCAACCACGAGCCGGTCACCCGGGGCGGCGCCCAGCCCGGTGACGTCGTCGCCGTGACGGGCTGGCTGGGCTGGTCGGCGGCCGGGTATGCGGTCCTCTCGCGGGGCTTCCGCTCGCCGCGCGCCTTCGTCGAGGCCCACCGGCGGCCCGAACCGCCGTACCACGCGGGTCCGGCGGCCGCCGGGCTCGGCGCGACCTCGATGACGGACGTCAGCGACGGGCTGATCGCCGACCTCGGGCACATCGCCGAGGCGAGCAAGGTGCGCATCGACGTCCGCTCCGGAGACATCGACATCCCCTCTCAGATGAACGACATCGGACAGGCCGTCGGCGTCGACCCGATCCAGTGGGTGCTCAGCGGCGGCGAGGACCACGCGATCGTGGCGACCTTCCCGCCGGACGTGAAGCTGCCCGCCCGCTGGAAGGTGATCGGCGAGGTGCTCAACCCGTCGGCGCTGCCCCAGGTCACGGTGGACGGGGCGCCCTGGACGAGCAAGGGCGGCTGGGACCACTTCGGGGACATCGAGTCGTGAGTACGCCGCCCACGGTTCTGACGGTCGCGGGCTCCGACTCCGGTGGCGGAGCCGGGATCCAGGCCGACCTGAAGACGATGCTCGCGCTCGGTGTGCACGGCATGAGCGTGATCACCGCCGTCACCGCACAGAACTCCCTGGGCGTCCAAGGCGCTTGGGAACTGCCGGTGGACGCGGTGCGCGCCCAGTACCGCAGCGTCGTCGACGACATCGGCGTCCAGGCCGTGAAGACCGGCATGCTGGCCTCGGCGGAACTCGTCGAGGCGGTCGCCGAGTTGATCGGGGGTACGGACGCCCCGGCCGTCGTCGACCCGGTCGGCATCTCCAAGCACGGGGACGCGCTGCTCGCCGCGTCCGCGCTGGACTCCGTACGGACGAAACTGCTGCCGGTGGCGACCGTGGCGACACCCAACCTCGACGAGGTGGCCCAACTCACAGGTGTACGCGTCGATGCGGAGGACGACCTCAGGCGGGCCGCGGCGGCCGTGCTGTCGTACGGGCCGAGGTGGGTGCTGATCAAGGGCGGTCATCTGCCCGGTGACGCTGTAGACCTGCTCACGGACGGCTCCGAGGAGCACTGGCTGCGGGCCCCGCGCCACGACAACCGGCACACGCACGGCACGGGCTGCACCCTGGCGTCGGCGATCGCTTCCGGGCTGGCGAAGGGGCAGTCCGTGCCGGAGGCGGTGGCGGCGGCCAAGGAGTACGTCACCGGGGCGATCGCGGCCGGGTTCGCGCTGGGGGGCGGGATCGGTCCGGTGGACCATGGCTGGCGGTTCAGGGCGGGCGCGTAAAGCGTTTACGTGAGCGCGTGAGGGCAGCAAAAAACCGGCCCACCGTGAGGTGGACCGGTTCAGTGCAAGCGAACCAGCAGTGGCCGCGCGCTAGCGGTTGTCAGCGCGTGACCTTGCCGGCCTTGATGCACGAGGTGCAAGCGTTCACGCGCTTCGGCGTCCCGCTCACCACGGTACGAACGCGCTGGATGTTGGGGTTCCAGCGACGGGGCGTACGGCGGTGCGAGTGCGAGATGTTGTTGCCGAAGCCCGGCCCCTTGCCGCAGACGTCGCAGTTGGCAGCCACGGGTCACTCCAAAGACTTCAGATGCTCTTACGGTTGATCCCGGCATGCCGGAATCAAGATCTAGGATCTGAGTGGCGGTGCCAGGGGGAAGACCCGATCGAATCGGGCAACTGGAGCAGCATACAACGACTGCGTCCGGAGAACGAAACTACCATGGCTGCCCCGGGCTCCGTCCCTGACCTCCTCAGGGCCCCCTACCGTCAGTAACCCATCCTGGGTCTACGCTGCGTCCCACGTCCAGCAGCTCAAGGAGGCGCAGGTGCCGCAGGTGCCGCAGACATTGGATGCTCTCGCGGTGCGCACCTGGTGCGGACTGGCGCTGGAGGCGCTGGGACGGGCGCGCGAAGAGATCGACGCGATCAATGTCTACCCGGTGGCCGACGGAGACACCGGGACGAATCTGTATCTGACGGTGGAGTCGGCCGCCGCAGCGGTCGAGGCCGTTTTCGCGGGCTACGAGACGACCGCCACGGCGGGCTACGAGACCGCGGCCGCCGCCGGTCAGGTGAACGCGGCGACCGCGGACCACTTCGGTACGGCCATCGCGGCCACTGAGGGGCGGGACAACGCGTCCACGGAGGCAGGCCGGCCCACCCTCGCCGACGCGGTGCGGGCGATGGCGCACGGGGCGCTGATCGGGGCCCGCGGCAACTCCGGGACCATCCTCGCGCAGCTGCTGCGCGGCATGGCGCAGGTGCTGGCCGACGGCAGTGAGGCGGCTCACACCGATGGTCAGGGCCTGCGGCTCGCTCTGAGGCATGCCGCGGACTCCGCGCGCCAGGCCGTGGCCCACCCCGTCGAGGGCACGGTCCTCACGGTCGCCTCGGCCGCCGCCGACGCGGCCACCGGCGCCGAGGGCGACTGCGGCACGGTCGCGCGCGCGGCGTACGAGGGGGCACGAGCGGCCCTCGCGGCGACCCCCGGCCAGCTGGCCGTCCTGGAGCGCGCCGGTGTGGTCGACGCGGGCGGACGGGGACTGGTGGCCGTGCTGGCCGCGCTGGTGGAGACGTTCACGGGGGAGGCGCCCGGGGTGCTCTCGGCCCCCGTGGAGGTCCACGCGCGCGTGGAGAAGACCATGAGCATGAGCGACGTCATCGGCGCGGGCATCGGCGGAGTCCACGCCGACGTGTGCGTGGAAGGGCCGCCGGAGCAGGACGGCCCCGCCTTCGAGGTCATCTACCTCCTGGAAGCGGAGGACGCGGCCGTGGCCCGGTTGCGGCACCGGCTCGACAGCCTGGGGGACTCGCTCGTCGTGGTCGGCGGGGACGGGCTGTGGAACGTCCATGTGCACGCGGACGACGCGGGCGCCGCCGTGGAGGCGGGCGTGGAGGCCGGGCGGCCGTACCGGATCAGGATCACGCACTTCGGGCTCGGGGACGTACACACCGGCGGCGCGGCCGGGCGTCCGCCCCGGGAGCGGGCGCAGCGCGCCGTCGTGGCCGTGGTGCCCGGCGAGGGCCTGGCCGGGCTGTACACGGAGGCCGGGGCGACCACCGTGCTCGCGCGGCCCGGGGAGCCGCCCGCCAGCGGGGAGCTCGTCGAGGCC
The DNA here is from genome assembly GCF_036347135.1 of Streptomyces sp. NBC_00775. NCBI lineage: Bacteria > Bacillati > Actinomycetota > Actinomycetes > Kitasatosporales > Streptomycetaceae > Streptomyces > Streptomyces sp. NBC_00775. The sequence continues at coordinate 3,120,224 of NZ_CP108938.1, read as the reverse complement.
GTACGGCGGGCCCACGCGCGCGAGGTGGTGCTCCTGCCCAACGACGCCGAACTGCGCCACACCGCCGCCGCCGCTGCCGAGCAGGCCCGTACGGAGGGCGTGCGGGTCGCGCTGATCCCGACCCGGTCCGCCGTGCAGGGCATCGCCGCGCTCGCCGTCCACGAGCCGGAGCGCCGCTTCGACGAGGACGTCGTCGCCATGACGTCCGCGGCCGGCGCCACCCGCTACGCCGAGGTCGCCCTCGCCGAGCGGCAGTCCTGGACCATGGCCGGCATCTGCCAGGCCGGCGACGTCCTCGGCCTCATCGACGGCGATGTCGCCGTGATCGGCTCCGACATCACCCTCACCGCCGAAACCGTCCTCGACCGCATGCTCTCCGCCGGCGGCGAAATGGTCACCCTCGTCCTCGGCGACGAGGCCCCCGACGGCATCGCCGAACGCCTGGAAGCCCGGGTACGGGAGTCCTGGCTCGCCGTCGACACCATGGTCTACCGGGGTGGCCGCCAGGGCGCGCTGCTGCTGATCGGCGTGGAGTAGTCAGCGCCTCAACTGGCCGACCGCAAGGCTCCTTAGAAGAACTCTCCCTGAACAAGCCGGAGTTGCCGCAGTCATATCCCTGCAAATGGCTTGATCGCGACGCACCCCGCGTGAGAGTCTGCGTGAACACGTCATCTGCGGCGAAATGCGCTGATTCGGGTGAGTGGTGTGTAGCCGCCCTTGATTTCCTCCAGATCGGAGAATTTCCGAAATGACAGCAAAGTCCAGGAGTCGTCTCTTGGTTGTCGCTGCTGCTGCTGCGTGCTTGCTCCTGGGGACCGCCACGTCCGCCAGCGCAGGCACGGACTCGCCCGGTTCGGACGCGAGCAACGGTGACGGTTATGCGTACTTCGTGTCCAACGGCGACGATTTCCGCATCCATGACAGCCAGTGCGACAACGGCACTGTCTGGGCTCAGCTGACGTGGTACAAGTCCGGGGACGGATGGCACTTCCGGACGATTCACAATACGTCCGGTTGTGGCACCACGGACACGAAGCACCCTTGGTCGGACATCCCCGAGGGTGCGGACGTGTGGGTGAGAGCCTGCGGCAGTGTGGACAGCGCCTATTCCAACAGCGGCGACGGCTACCTCGGCGCCGGTCACGACTGCGGCTCCACCGAGACGGGCGTCGCCTGAGCCTGGCGTTTCCTGACGTCGCAGGTCGCTTGAGTCGATGTGCCGAATACGGGGTCTGGGGGCGCAGCCCCAGGGACGGGCACGGGAAGGGGCGGCGGGGGCGAAAACCGCACCCTGCCGCCCCACCCGCCTCACTCCTCCCGGAGCCTCAGCAACTGGTTCGCCTCGGCCCGCCGGGCCTGCACCGTCTCGTCCGGCCCGGCGGCCTCCTCGTAGCCCTCGTACGCCGCCAGAACCGCTCGGGCCCGCGCCGCCGCCGAGGCAGGACGCCCCAGGTCGGCCTCCAGCCACCCCGCCGCCAGCTCCGCACCGGTCCTGGAGTGCAGCGCCTCCGGCCCGAGGGAGGCGAACACCGTGACCGCCTCGGTGATCTGGGCCAGCGCCGATTCGAACGCCGCCCGGATCGAGCCGTCCTCCGCGTCCTCGGCGACAGAGCGGGCCACGAGATCCCCGAACTGGCGATAGGTGTGGCCGAGTTCGGCGACGAGGCGATGACGCGCGTCGGAGTCCTCCGGCGAGCCCGAGCCGAGGGACGCCTCCGCGATCGCCGACTCGCACTCCCGCACCGCCGCCCCCATCAACTCCCGCGCCCCGTCGAGCCCCCCGTCCGTACGAGCCGCCGCCCACGCCCGCGCTCGCAGCGCTCGGACCAGCCCATGGACGTTGCCGAGGCCACGCCAGAGATCGCCGGCACGGGCGTACGCCTGGTCGGCCTGGGCGGTCAGTCCGGCGTGCCCGAGGGCCTCGGCGGCGAGATGCGCGAGCATCGCGTGGTCGCGCTGCTCGGGCCAGTGCTGGGCGATGTCGGCGGCCCGCAGCCAGTGTTCGGCGGCCTCGCGGTGCTCACCGAGCTCGGTGAGACAGTCGCCGAGCCACCACCGCGTCTGCACGATCGCACCGTCACCGTGCATGTCGGCGGTCAGATCGGGCAGTGCCGACTCCAGCACCTCGGCGGCCTCCGCCCACCGCCCCTGACGGAGCAGGAAACCGCCGAGCTGGTGCCGGGCCCAGGCGCCGAGCGTGCCGGCCTGGCCCGCCTCGTCGGCCCAGTGCGCGGCCTCCAGGGCGTGCTCCGAAGCGGTCCGCAACTGCCCACTGGTGCCGAGGATTTCGGCGAGCTGCAGGTGCAACTGGGCCTGGCCCATGGGTTCCAGGTACGCCCCTGAGTGGTCCAGCGCCGCGCGCGCCGCCCGTTCCGCCCTGTCCGTGTCGCCGAGGCGCAGGGCGATCCCGGCGAGCCGGGAGTCGTACTCGACGGCGAACCACGGCAGTCCGGCCGCCACGAACGTCTCCACGGCCAGCGAGAGCCGATCCGTGGCCTCCTCGGCGTCCCCGGAACGCGCCGCGAGCTCCCCGAGCATCGCCTGCGCCTCCGCCGCCCGCGAGGCCAACGGGACGTCCGCCACATGCGGCTCGGCAAGCGCCAGCAACTCCCGCGAGGCCTCCTCGGCGGCGGCCACGACATCGCCCCCGGCCTCCGCGGAGCCCGCCGCCGCGGCACCGGCGCCTTCCTCCGCCTCATCCACCCGGTGCATCAAGATCCGCGCCCGCCCCACCAGCACGGACGCCGTCTGGGACACCCCCGTCCCGCCTTCCTCGAAGAGGGCGAGCACCTTCTCGTACAGCTCCGAGGCGGCCGTCAGGGCCTCCTCCGTCGCGCCGCTGAGGGAGTGGATGTACGCGGCGCGGGAGCGGGCCGCCAGTGCCTCGCCGGGGTCGCCCGCCTCGGCGTACAGCTCGGCCGCGCGGTGGAAGAGCTCGATGCCCTCCGGGCCGCGCTCCATCGCCGCGTGGTCGGCGATCTCCGCGCGGTCACGGAGATCCAGCTCATGGCCCTCGGCGGCGCGCGAGACCGCAGCCCACGCCGCTACGGCCTCCGGACTGCGCAGGGCCGAGAGCCGCCGGGCCTCGGTGAGCAGCGCGGACAGGTCGGGCTCGCTGGAGGCCACCGCGGCGGCTTCCGTGACGGAGCGCGGCAGAGGCACGGGCGCCGTAGGGCGCTGCCCGGCGCGCGCCGGGCGTGTGGAGCGCACGCCCAGCGGGAGCCGGTCCACGAGCGCCGGCTGATCCATGCGCGCGCGGGCGCGCTCGCTGACGTACGACGTGCCGTTGCGCGCGTCGAAACGCGCGGCCAGCGAAAGCGCCTCCCCGCGCGCGTGGACGGCGAGCTCCCCCGACGTCCACGCGCGCCCGGCGGGACCGGGCACCGCCTGGTCGCCGAGTCCGAGCCCGGTCAGCCGGTCCATGAGCAGCGCCGTGACGGCCATGAAGTCCAGCTTGCTGCGCGGGTCCCCGGAGTCCGTGAAGTAGGAGGGCCGCTCGGCGAGCAGCTCCAGGGCGCGCGCCTCGTTGCCGGAGAGCGCGCAGAACTCCACGTGGTCCGCGTACGCGCCGCGCATGCTCTCCATGGGGCGCACCAGCCGGAAGCCCCGCAGGTGATGGGCGCGCGCCTCGTCCACGCGCCCCAGGCGCAGCAGGGGCAGCAGGGAGGAGGCGAGGACGGTGTGCGGCTCGTGGGCGCAGGTGTACTCGCCCTCCAGGACCGGTCCCCACAGCTCCAGCGCCTCGGCGTCCGCGCCGCGCACCGCCCGCCACCATCCCTGGCTGTGCAGCTCGCAGGCGTGGCAGTCGGCCATGGTGTCCCGGTCGGCGGCCAGCCAGGCGGTGTACGCCCGCTCGGCGCGCTCCAGGTCGCCCAGGTGGGCGGCGACGCTGAACTCGGCGCCGCGCACGGCCCGTTCGGAGTGCCCGGCCAGCCGGTAGCGGTGCTCCATCTCGCCGAGCCACTTCTCTATGGAGGCGAGCGGAATGTGCGGCTGGTCGAGCATGCCGGCGGACATCCACTTGAAGACCCAGTGCAGCGAATGGATCTCGTACTCGTCGAAGTCCTCGGGGCGCTCGTCCCACATGCGCAGCAGACGCGCGAAGGGGACGAACATCTTGTCCTTCTCGGAGCTGTAGTTGTAGACCTTCAGCTGGTGTCCGAGCGCTTCGATGACGGCGAGCGGGATGTTCAGCTTCTCGGCCTCGACGAGCAGCTGCTCCGCGCGCGCGTTGCGGGCGGGCCCCTCCGGCTGCTCGTAGTTGTCCGCCATCGCCTGGCGCAGCGTGTCGAAGTCCATGGCCTGGCTCATCGGCGGTCGTCCTTCCCGGGGTCGGTGTGGGTGGCCCACTCCAGGAGGCCGATGAACGCGCGGTTGAGGAGCGCGGAGTCGGCCGGCCGCAGGGGGCGCTGCGCCATGAGGAGGGCTTGCCCGTAGAGGGACTCGGTGGCGGTGCCTATCAGCTCCGGGTCATTGAGTGAACTGATCCTTCGGATCAGCGGGTTGAGGTGGTTGAGGACCAGACGCGCGCGTGGAGCGCTGCCCCGCAGCGAGCCGAGAATGCCCGCCCACAGGTCGTCGGCCTGCTCCTCCGCCTCCGCGCGGGCCTGCTCGTGGCGGGCCGCCCGGTCGTCCAGGTGCAGCGCCGGGACCGACAGCGGGTGGAAGGCGCGCAGGACCACATCGCAGCCCAGCGGGTCGAGTTTGGCCCGCGCGGCTGCCAGGAAGGCCGACAGAGCCAGTTCCTCGGCCGGGTCGACCGCGTCCAGGTGCGCCGTCACGGTGTCGGCGTCCAGCTCCGACACGACCGTGCCCGGACGCACCGACGGCAGCGCCTCGATCAGCTCGCTGTCGTACGTGTAGCCGCCGTTGATCACCCCGACGCCCTGCGCGGAGGCGATCGGCGCGACCTGCCGGTACTCCTCCACGGTCCGCGTGAAGTGCACCACCGGGTGCCGCTGCGCGAACTCCTCCAGGGACAGCCGCCCGTCGGTCGTCTCGAAGGGCAGCCACGGCAGCATCGTGCGCAGCATTTCCCTGTCGTGCCGCGCCAGGGACTTCACGCCCAGGTAGTGGACGGAGAGGAAGGCCTCCAGGCGCTCCGGGTCACCCGCCGCGAGCCCGGTCAGCCAGGAGCGAATCCTTTCGCCCAGCGCTTCCCGTACGGCCGCGAGCGTCTCGTCCTCGTACAGCGACTCCCGCGACGCGGTGGGCCGCAGGCTGTCCGTGTCGAGGACGCAGCGCACGAAGAACGCCCAGTCGGGCAGCAGCTGTTCGGCCCGCTCGGTGAGCAGCATGCCCTTCAGGTGCACGCGGTGGCCCGCCCGCTGGGCCGGGCTGACCGCGGACGGCAGGACGTACGCCACGCCCCGGATCCCGGCGAGCGGCACGTCCAGGTCGATCGAGTCCAGCGGCGTGAAACCGAACAGGTCGTGGCAGTGCCGTGCCAGCGCCACCCTTCGGGTGGCAGGGCTCGCATAAGGACGATCCCAGGGCGCCGGAAGGTCCGCGATCACCTCGTCGCCGACGCGCACGTCGTACGGCAGCAGCGACCCGAAGTCCCGCGCCAGCGACCGGACCCGCTCCTCGCTCAGCCACTCGCCGGCCCCGGCGCGCGCCACCAGGTGCACGGTGGTGCCCGGTTCGGTGCGCGCCTCGTGCGGCAGCGTGCGCACGGTGTACGAGCCGTCGTCGGCCGCCGTCCACTCCACGGGCGCTGCGTCGGGCGTCCGCGCGCTGCGGCTGACGACGCGGATGCGTTCGGCGACGACGAAACACGCCAGCAACCCGATGCCGAACTGCCCCAGGAAGTCGGACCGGGCCGACTCCAGACCGTCGTTCCGCTTGGAGCTGCGCCCGATCGTCGCGAGGAGGTTGTGCACGTCGGACTCGGTGAGCCCCACACCGGAGTCCTCCACCCGCAGGGCGCCGCCCTCGGCGTACAGGCGCACGGTGGCCGGGGCATGGGGCTGCTCGGCGCGGCGCGCGGTGATCGCGTCCACGGCGTTCTGCAGCAGTTCGCGCAGATAGACCTTGGGACTGGAGTAGAGATGATGGGAGAGCAGGTCCACCAAACCGCGCAGGTCGACCTGGAACGTATGAGGTGACTGGGGTGCCTGTGATGGCTGTGAAGTCTGGGAGTCCATCGTCGCTGCGCCGGTGGGTGGGGGGACGGGCGACGGCGCGGGGTCGGGCGGTCCCGGCGGACGGTGACCGCGAAGAGGGCCGGAGCGGGTCATCCTAGGCCCGGAACGACCCGCCTGACCAGCGGATTTCCAGGACGTATACGGCATTGTCAGTGCTGTGGTGTGCAATGGATCTCGTGCCCGTGCTCGAAGAACCACTGAAGAAGGCGCTCGGTCCCGCCACCGCGAAGGTGATGGCCGAGCACCTCGGCCTGCACACCGTCGGCGATCTGCTGCACCACTATCCGCGCAGATACGAGGAGCGCGGGCAGCTCACCCACCTCGCCGACCTCCCCATGGACGAGCATGTGACGGTAGTCGCCCAGGTCGCCGACGCGCGCCTGCACACCTTCGCCTCGTCCAGGGCACCCCGCGGCAAGGGCCAGCGCCTCGAAGTCACCATCACGGACGGCAGCGGCCGCCTCCAACTGGTCTTCTTCGGCAACGGCGTGCACAAGCCCCACAAGGACCTCCTGCCCGGCACGCGCGCGATGTTCTCCGGCAAGGTCTCCGTCTTCAACCACCGCCTCCAGCTGGCCCATCCGGCGTACGAGCTGCTGCGCGGCGACAGCGACGAAGCCGCCGAGAGCGTCGACTCCTGGGCGGGCGCCCTCATCCCGATCTACCCGGCCACCGCCAAGCTGGAGTCCTGGAAGATCGCCAAGTCCGTGCAGACGGTGCTGCCGAGCGCCCAGGAAGCCGTCGACCCCCTCCCGGACTCCCTCCGGGACGGCCGCGGCCTGGTCGCCCTCCCCGAAGCCCTCCTCAAGATCCACCGCCCGCACACCAAGGCCGACATCCACGACGCCCGCGCCCGCCTCAAGTGGGACGAGGCCTTCGTCCTCCAAGTCGCCCTGGCCCGCCGCCGCCACGCCGACGCCCAACTCCCGGCCGTGGCCCGCACCCCCAAGCCGGACGGCCTGCTCACCGCCTTCGACGCCAAGCTGCCCTTCACCCTCACCGAGGGCCAGCAGAAGGTCTCCAAGGAGATCTTCGACGACCTCGCCACCGAGCATCCGATGCACCGGCTGCTCCAGGGAGAGGTCGGATCGGGCAAGACGATGGTGGCCCTGCGCGCCATGCTCGCCGTCGTCGACGCGGGCGGGCAGGCCGCGATGCTCGCGCCCACCGAGGTGCTCGCCCAGCAGCACCACCGGTCGATCACCGAGATGATGGGGGAGCTGGCCGAGGGCGGCATGCTCGGCGGGGCCGAGCACTCCACCAAGGTCGTGCTGCTCACCGGGTCCATGGGCGCGGCGGCGCGGCGGCAGGCGCTGCTCGATCTGATCACCGGTGAGTCCGGGATCGTCATCGGCACGCATGCGCTGATCGAGGACAAGGTCCAGTTCCACGACCTGGGCCTGGTCGTGGTCGACGAGCAGCACCGCTTCGGCGTCGAGCAGCGCGACGCCCTGCGCGGCAAGGGCAAGCAGCCCCCGCACCTCCTGGTCATGACCGCCACGCCCATTCCGCGCACCGTCGCCATGACGGTCTTCGGCGACCTGGAGACCTCGGTCCTCGACCAGCTCCCCGCCGGACGTTCGCCCATCGCCAGCCATGTCGTCCCGGCCGCCGACAAACCGCACTTCCTCACGCGCGCGTGGGAGCGCGTACGCGAGGAGGTGGAGAACGGCCATCAGGCGTACGTCGTCTGCCCCCGCATCGGAGACGAGGAGGACGACCCGAAGAAGACCAAGAAGAAGTCCCCCGAGGACGAGGCCGAGAAGCGCCCTCCCCTCGCCGTCCTCGACGTCGCCGACCAGCTCGCCAAGGGCCCCCTCCAAGGCCTCAAGGTCGAGGTCCTGCACGGCCGTATGCAACCCGACGACAAGGACGCCGTGATGCGCCGCTTCGCCGCGGGCGAGACGGACGTCCTGGTCGCGACGACCGTGATCGAGGTCGGGGTGAACGTGCCGAACGCCACGGCGATGGTGATCATGGACGCCGACCGGTTCGGCGTCTCCCAGCTCCACCAGCTGCGCGGCCGCGTCGGCCGAGGCTCCGCCGCCGGACTCTGCCTCCTGGTCAGCGAGATGGCGGAGGCGAGCCCGGCCCGCCAGCGGCTGACCGCGGTGGCGTCCACGCTCGACGGCTTCGAGCTCTCCCGCATCGACCTCGAGCAGCGCCGCGAGGGCGACGTCCTCGGCCAGGCGCAGTCCGGCGTCCGCTCCTCGCTGCGGATGCTCGCCGTCATCGAGGACGAGGAGATCATCGCCGAGGCCCGTGAGGAGGCCGCCGCGGTCGTCGCCGCCGACCCGGAGCTGGAGCGCCTGCCCGGCCTGCGGACGGCGCTGGACGCGTTGCTGGACGAGGAGAGAGAGCAGTACTTGGACAAGGGCTGAGTGCACAGCCCCCCGTAAGAGGCGCGGGGCTGTGTCCATGTCCACAGCGGGGCGGTGTCGATGTGGACAGGGGCGGTGTCGATGTGGATATACGGCTCCGCCGCGTGGACGCGAGCAGCCACGACGAAGCCCGTAGCCGCCCACGACGCAGAACACCCCCCACCTCCGCCTGCCAAACTGGACCCGTAGCCACCCCCACGGACAAGGACTCCAGATGACCCGCGTGATCGCCGGCGCAGCCGGCGGACGCCGCCTAGCCGTCCCGCCGGGCACCGGCACCCGGCCCACCTCCGACCGGGCGCGCGAGGGCCTCTTCTCCACCTGGCAGTCCCTGCTCGGCGGCCCGTTGCACGGGGAGCGCGTGCTCGACCTGTACGCCGGTTCCGGTGCCGTCGGCCTGGAGGCGCTCAGCCGCGGCGCCGGACACACCCTGCTCGTCGAGGCCGACGCCCGCGCGGCCAAGGTCATCCGCGAGAACGTCAAGTCGCTGGGTCTCCCCGGCGCCGAGGTCAGATCGGGCAAAGCGGAACAGATCATCCAGGCGCCGGCGCCGGCAGACCCGTACGACCTGGTCTTCCTCGACCCCCCGTACGCCGTCTCGGACGACGATCTTCGGGAGATTCTGCTCACACTCCGCACGCAGGGCTGGCTCGCGGCCGAAGCCCTCGTCACCGTGGAGCGCAGCACCAGAGGCGGCGAATTCGGCTGGCCCGACGGCTTCGAAGCGATCAGGGCCCGTCGTTACGGCGAGGGGACGTTTTGGTACGGTCGCGCCGCCTCTACGTGCGAAGACGCACGATGACCGGACCGGAGAGCGAGGGACCACAGTTGCGCCGCGCCGTCTGTCCGGGGTCATTCGACCCCATCACCAATGGACACCTCGACATCATCGCCCGCGCTTCCAGGCTGTACGACGTCGTGCACGTCGTGGTGATGATCAATCAGTCGAAGCAGGGCCTGTTCACCGTCGACGAGCGGATCGAGCTGATCCGCGAGGTCACCGCCGAGTACGGCAATATCCAGGTCGAGGCCTACCACGGCCTGCTCGTCGACTTCTGCAAGCAGCGCGACATCCCCGCCATCGTCAAGGGTCTGCGCGCGGTCAGCGACTTCGACTACGAACTCCAGATGGCCCAGATGAACAACGGCCTCTCGGGCGTCGAAACGCTGTTCATCCCGACCAGCCCCACCTACAGCTTCCTCTCCTCCTCGCTGGTCAAGGAGGTCGCCCAGTGGGGCGGCGACATCTCCCACCTGGTGCCACCGGTGGTCCTCGACGCGCTGAAGGAACGACTCGGCAAGGGCTGAACCCCTGACAGTCCGTCACCCGGTGTCGGGCGGGGCAGGAGTGGTCGTACAGTCGACCCGTCCGTCTCCATCACAGCTGTAGAGAGTGGCGAGCACACGGTGGACGTGCAGAAGAAGCTCGATGAGATCGTCGGGGCGGTCGGCAGCGCCCGCTCCATGCCCATGTCGGCCTCGTGCGTGGTCAACCGCGCCGAGCTGCTCTCGATGCTCGAAGAGGTGCGCCAGGCGCTGCCCGGCTCCCTCGCCCAGGCCCAGGAGCTGATCGGCGGCCGCGAGGAAATGGTCGAGCAGGCCCGTCAGGAGGCCGAGCGGATCATCCAGACCGCGCACGCCGAGCGCGGCTCCCTGATCTCCGACACCGAGGTCGCCCGCCGCTCCCAGAACGAGGCCGACCGCATCCTCGCCGAGGCCCGCAAGGAGGCCGAGGAGGTCCGCGCGGAGGCCGACGACTACGTCGACTCCAAGCTCGCCAACTTCGAGGTCGTCCTCACCAAGACCCTCGGCTCCGTCGGCCGCGGCCGCGAGAAGCTCCTCGGCACCGGTCCCGGCATTGATGAGCAGGGGTACGAGGACGAGGACGCCCCCGAGCGCAGCCACGACCCGGAGACCCTGCGCCGCAACGCCGACGAATACGTCGACGTGAAGCTCGGCGCCTTCGAGGCCGTGCTCGCCAAGACCCTGGAGGCCGTCGGCCGCGGCCGGCAGAAGCTGCACGGCCGGATCGCCAGCGACGACCTGGGCGATCTGAGCGCCTTCGGCGAGGACGGGACGCCCGGCCTGCACACCAGCGACTCCGACTACCTGGCCGGCCTCGCGGAGCTCTCGGACGCCCCCGAGCAGCCCGCCCAGACCCCCGAGGTGCCCGCCCAGCCGTCGTACGGGCAGCAGGACGCCTACGCGTACCAGCAGCAGGCCGATCCATACGGGTATCAGCAGCAGTACGCCCAGCAGGACGCGTACGGCTACCAGCAGGCCGACCCGTACGCCGCCTACCCGCAGCAGCAGGGGTACGACCAGCAGCCGGCGTACGACCAGAGCGGGCAGCAGGCCTACGCCCAGCCGCAGGCGCACGCCATGGACCAGCAGGCGCACAGCCTCGACGAGACCAGCCTCTTCGACACCAGCATGATCAGCGCGGAGCAGCTGCGGGCGTACGAGCAAGGGCGCGGCGGCCACTGATTCCGGTGGTCGCGGCCCCCGAGGCGGGGGCGCACGCCGGTGCGCGGGATGGGCAGCGCACACCGGATTGGGCCGAGAGCGAAAGGTCCAGTATCCTGGCTCTTCGGTCGCGCGTACGTCCGCGATCAACGCTGCCCACGGAACACCAAGGGGTGGCAACCCCTTGAGCTTCGAAGATCGAAAGCAGGAATGGCTCTGAACACCCGCCTCGACCACCGCAACCCTCTCGTGTTCGACACACACGAGCTGGGGCGGCGTCCTGGCGCGCTGCAGCGCTTGACCCGCACGATCGACGCACCCAAGGATCTCGGGATCCAGGGAGTCATCGGAGTGCCGGAAGGCGCCCCGGTGGAGCTCGAACTCCGCCTTGAGTCGGTCATGGAAGGGGTGCTCGTCACAGGCACCGCCCGTGCACAGGCCAAGGGGGAGTGCGTAAGGTGTCTGGAGCCGCTTGAGCTGGAGCTCGAAGCGGACTTCCAGGAGATGTTCTCGTACCCTGACGCCGACGACCGGGGCCGCGTGAAAGCGGAGCCGGTCGACGACGCCGAGGAAGACGAGGACAGGCTCTTCATCGAGGACGGTTTGTTCGACCTCGAATCCGTGCTGCGTGATGCGGTGGTGCTCGCACTGCCGATGCAGCCGGTGTGCCAGGACGACTGCCCCGGCTTGTGCTCCGAATGCGGAGTGCGGCTCGCGGACGACCCGGACCACCACCACGACGCCGTCGACATCCGTTGGGCGGCACTGCAGGGACTCGCTGGTTCATCCGGAGACGGCGAGAAGGACGAGTTGAGCGGCGGCGCGCTTCCATCAGCGCACGTCGACGAGAAGCAGGAGAAGTAGCCGTGGCTGTTCCGAAGCGGAAGATGTCGCGCAGCAACACGCGCCACCGCCGGTCGCAGTGGAAGGCTGCGGTCCCCACCCTGGTTGCGTGCGAGCGCTGCCACGAGCCCAAGCTGCAGCACATCGCGTGCCCCGCTTGCGGCACCTACAACAAGCGCCAGGTCCTCGAGGTCTGAGCGGCTGGTGAGAGGTCTGATGTCTGACGCCAAGGCGGACTCAAACGCCAAGAAAAAGGCGGACAACACAGCCTCGTCCCACACGCTTCTGGAAGGGCGGCTCGGGTACAAGCTCGAGTCCGCCCTTCTGGTGCGTGCGCTGACCCACCGTTCCTACGCGTACGAGAACGGCGGTCTGCCGACCAACGAGCGTCTGGAGTTCCTCGGGGACTCCGTGCTCGGCCTCGTGGTCACGGACACGCTGTACCGCACCCACCCCGACCTGCCCGAAGGCCAGCTGGCCAAGTTGCGGGCCGCGGTGGTCAATTCTCGTGCGCTGGCCGAGGTGGGCCGCGGGCTCGAACTCGGCTCCTTCATCCGGCTCGGCCGGGGCGAGGAAGGCACGGGAGGCCGGGACAAGGCATCCATCCTCGCCGACACCCTTGAAGCGGTGATCGGCGCGGTCTATCTCGACCAGGGTCTGGACGCGGCGGGCGAGCTCGTCCACCGGCTCTTCGACCCGCTGATCGAGAAGTCCTCGAATCTGGGAGCGGGCCTGGACTGGAAGACCAGTCTCCAGGAGCTCACCGCGACCGAGGGGCTCGGCGTGCCCGAGTACCTGGTCTCGGAGACCGGCCCGGACCACGAGAAGACCTTTACTGCTGCCGCCCGCGTCGGAGGCGTCTCGTACGGCACCGGCACCGGCCGCAGCAAGAAGGAGGCGGAGCAGCAGGCCGCGGAGTCCGCGTGGCGTGCGATCCGTTCCGCCGCGGACGAACGCGCGAAGTCGGCCAAGGCCGCCGAGCAGGCGGCTCAGGCCGCCGAACAGGCGGCCGAGGCCACCGAGGGGACCGCCGACACCCCCTCGGCCCCGACGAGCGACACGGCCACGGCCTGATTCCTTCACCACCACACGAACCCCGTCGCAGCGCCCGCGCCGCGACGGGGTTCGTGTGTTGAGGGGCTCGTACCGCAGAGCGGACGCGGGCCGGCCGTGAACGACGGTTCGGTCCCCGCTACGCCTGCGGTCGACGCGTGCGGCAACTGGGGGAGCCGTACCGGAGGATGGGCGATGGGGCCACGGCGGTACGCTGCGGGCAAAGCCCTGTACCCCCGCCCCTCCGGAGGAGTCCCGTGCCCGAGTTGCCCGAGGTCGAAGTCGTGCGGCGGGGCCTGGAGCGCTGGGTCAGCGGGCGGGTCGTGAAGACGGTCGAGGTACGGCATCCGCGGGCCGTGCGGCGGCATCTGGCGGGGCCCGAGGGCTTCGCGAAGGCCCTGGCCGGGCAGCGCGTGGGAGAGGCCATGCGACGCGGCAAGTATCTGTGGCTGCCGCTCGACGACTCCCCGTACTCCGTGCTCGCGCACCTCGGCATGAGCGGCCAGCTCCTGGTACAGCCGGAGGACGCCCCGGACGAGAAGCACCTGCGCATCCGCGTCCGCTTCGACGACGCCCTCGGCACCGAACTCCGCTTCGTCGACCAGCGCACCTTCGGCGGGCTCTCCCTGCACGAGAACACCCCCGACGGACTCCCGGACGTCATCGCACACATCGCACGCGACCCGCTCGACCCCCTCTTCGACGACGCCGCGTTCCCCACGGCCCTGCGCGCCCGCCGTACGACGATCAAGCGCGCCCTGCTCGACCAGTCACTGATCAGCGGGGTCGGCAATATCTACGCGGACGAGGCGCTCTGGCGCTCCAAGCTGCACTACGAACGCCCCACGGGCACCATGACCCGGCCGCGCACCACCGAACTCCTCGGCCACATCCGCGACGTCATGAACGACGCCCTCGCCGCCGGCGGCACGAGCTTCGACAGCCTGTACGTCAACGTCAACGGGGAGTCGGGCTACTTCGACCGCTCGCTCGACGCGTACGGGCGCGAGGGCGAGCCCTGCCGGCGGTGCGGGACGCCGATGCGGCGGCGCGCCTGGATGAACCGGTCCAGCTACTTCTGCCCGAAGTGCCAGAGGGCGCCGCGCGTCACGCCGTAGTCCTGAGGAGTCGTCCTGAGGAGTCAGTCCTCGCGCGTCTTGTCGTAGCGCTCGCGGGCCTCCAGGACGTTGTCCATGTGGCCCTCGACGAAGGTGATGAGCGTCAGCAGACGCTCGGAGACCTCGCGGCCCAGCGGCGTGAGCCGGTAGTCGACGCGCGGCGGATTCGTGGGCTGCGCGTCGCGGTGCACCAGACCGTCGCGCTCCAGCGCGTGCAGCGTCTGGGAGAGCATCTTCTCGCTGACGCCGTCGACCCGGCGGCGCAGCTCGTTGAAGCGGAACGTGCCCTCGTGCAGCGCTCCGAGCGTCAGCGCGCCCCAGCGCCCGGTGACGTGCTCCAGCGTGCCCCGGGACGGGCAGCTGCGCGCGAACACGTTGTACGCGAGGTCCTGACACTCACCGCTCTCGGCGGTCTGCACGGTGGTCTCCATACAGGGAGCATACTCGGGCGCAGCGCTAACCAATAGGTTGCACTAACTAGAAGTTAGTGCTTTCCTTTGGTTTGTCGTCCCCACCTTGAGGAGTTCCCAGCGTGAGCACCCCCGTCATCTCCATCGCCTACCACTCCGGCTACGGTCACACCGCCGTCCTCGCCGAAGCCGTCCGCTCCGGTGCCGTCGAGGCCGGCGCCCAGGTCCACCTGGTCAACGTCGACGAGATCACCGACGCGCAGTGGGAGCTGCTCGACGCCTCGGACGCGATCGTCTTCGGCTCCCCGACCTACATGGGCACCGCTTCGGGTGCCTTCCACGTCTTCGCCGAGGCGTCCTCGAAGCGCTGGTTCGGGCAGGACTGGAAGGACAAGCTCGCCGCCGGGTTCACCAACTCCGGCTCCAAGAGCGGCGACAAGCTGCACACCCTGCAGTTCTTCCAGATCCTGGCCGCGCAGCACGGCATGAACTGGATCAACCTCGGTCTGCACCCCGGCTGGAACAGCAGCACCGCCTCCGAGCACGACCTCAACCGCCTCGGCGTCTTCGCCGGCGCCGCCGCCCAGACCAACGTCGACGAGGGCCCCGAGACCGTGCACAAGGCCGACATCGCCACCGCCGAGCACCTCGGCCGCCGGATCGCGGAGACGGCACGGGTGTTCGCGCTGGGGCGGGCGGCTGTGGCCGAGGTGGCCGCGTAAGCGTTTACGTAAACGTTTGCGTAAACGCTTACGCAAGCGTTTACGTGCTTGCGAATGAGCCGCCCACGAAAAGGGCCGCTCACGAAAAGGCCGCGCTCGCCCTTTCCGGGTGGGCGCGGCCTTCGCGTGTTGAGCCGTGTTGAACCCTGTCGAGGCGCTGCGCGGCCCTCGGCCTAGTAGCCGAAGAAGTGAGGGGCCGATTCTCTGACCTGCGCCCCTGCAATCGACCAACGCTGCGACCTGCGACTTAGCTGTCGAAGGTTGTCAGCGTCGGTCGTCGTTGAGCACCCTCGGACGGCCCGGAGACGGCCCCGGCTGTCATGAGTCATGGCGCCGGGTGTCCAGCCCGTATGCCGCTACAGACCGCGTAGTGCCTCGTACAGATCGTCGTAGGCTGTCCAACAGTCGATGCTGCCGTCGTCGTACAGGCTTCCCATGTACCAGTCGTCGTCTTGAACAGGCTTCACGAGGCACAGACTGTGGAACCCGAGAATGATCTCTGGGCGCAGCCTTTCCGGGGCTCCGGCGCCGGCCACCCACTGCACTGCCCGGTTTGGATCCAGCGCGATAGCCTCCCGGTCTCCGGATACGTCGCGGATCCGCTGGAGGGTCCAGCCTGGGGGAAGTTGCGCGTCTGCCATCCTCGGATGATCTCACCCGCCAGGTGCGGACCACCGCTTTAGGAGCGAGGTTGGGCGATCACGGACGTGACCAGCGGATACCTACCTTGGGCGGACGCCAGCCGAATTGGCCCCGGCGAACCCCGAGTCCCCGTGAGTCCCCGTCTGTTCTGGCACGAGAGTGGCACGGCCTGGGGTCGTGCCATAGCTCCTCGATGCGAATAAAGCAGTCCTTCAGCAGCCGGGGCAGTCCGCCACAGGCGGATTTGGGAAGGTGCGGTTGCCCTCCAGCCAGTCCGCCAGCCACTGCGCCAGGGTGAACCGCTCGATGAAGAAGCAATGGCGCTCGCAGCGCGTGTTCGGGTCCCAACCCCACATGCGGCCCTCTGGTGTGCTGAAGTCGACGTGCCACCAGATCGCGCAGCCCAATGTCATCAGGGGCGGCACATGGAGCGGCTGCGGAATCTCTGGCTCGGAGGTCGGAGACCAGTCGCGCGCGAGTTGGAGCAGCGACTCCTCACCGCTGTACCCCTTGCCCGTGTCGGTCAGGGACAGGATGCTCCCGTCGGGGCCGAAGCCGCCGTTGGCGACCTCCAGATACAAGCGTCGCAGCAAAGGCGGTATGGGGTACCCCACGATGGCCTCGAGCTCGGCGGCCGCCTGCGGAGGCGCGGGCGGCGGCAGCTCATGGGCTCGCGCGTAGGCCCGGACCCGTTCCACAATCTCGTCCTCGATCACCGGTCGATGATCGAGGCCAGCGCTGCGGCTGTCCAGCACTGTGTTCCGGACCCCGCACCCCCGAAGAAGCGTCTTGTAAGGACGATGCTCCCGCTGTCCGCAGACCTTGCGGTCTGGCCTCATCCTTATCAGGTCGATCACGGGAGCTCTGGGACCACTCTTAACCCGCTCCGGACCCCTGATGGCTAACCGCTGAGCTTCGGCGTTGACCGTTGCGGTTCGCACTTGTTGGTGTCAGACGCTGATGTCAGGAGAAGCATCCGGCTTGACACCCCGCGGCATGAACGGTCCGGGGATTCGCCGGTCGTGACGCTGGTGTCCACACGTCAACGGTTTGCCAGCCGCATCGATCACCTGGGATTCCGAAACGACCCTGTAGGGGTCGCCGTCCTCATAGAGCCACACGCTGACCAGCTCGGCCGCAAGGGTTACCGCGAACTGGACGTTGATGCCGTCGTCGACCGCCGAGACGGTGACGGCATCACCCGGTTCAAGCCAGAAGTCCTCACCGTACGGCTCAATGAAGAGGCACAGCGGGGCACTCCCCGCATTCTCAACCGGCAGACTTTCGTGCACTCGATCACCCCACTCCGCACCCTAGCGGCCATGCTGAATGGCGAAGCCACACGGTCGGCGGGGTCCACGGCCACCACTCGCGCCCCCTCGATGCGAACTATGGGCACAGCGGTCGCTGAGGTCTGCTGGGCTGTTTAGTCGGTCACCGTGAGCCAGTAATGGTCTCCTGCGGTCGTGCCGGTTGCTGTACTTCACTGCTGTACAGCACACAGGTTGGTCGGTGCGCGATCGGCGGAGTGCCGCTGACGTGCTCCGGCATCATCGCGTGTATGACGCAGAGCGAACACGTACTGAGGATGGCCGATCTCCGGCGAGCCTGTTCCGTACTCCTGGACGAGGCGGAACGCCGGTTCGGTAATGAGGTGAACCTCTCCGAGTTGCCCGTGGACTACTACTGGAGCCTCGACCTTGCAGCCGTGTTCGATATGAGCAAAACGCCGACGCAGCTTGACTGCGGACAGGTCAGCGACGATGTCGCTGAGATCGGGGCGCTTGTGCGGCGCGCCCCAGAGGACGTCATCGCCCTGTGGCACGATCTCGATCACCTCGCCGGTGTGCTGCGCCTGCTCGCGCACCTCGATCTGCCGCGGTGAGACCAGGGGGCAGTCTTGAAGACCGTCGTGGCAGCGATGTCACCGTGGGTTCAAATCCCACGCCCACCGCAGGTGAACGTCCCCTGACCAGGTAAATCAGTCAGGGGTCGTTCTCGTACCCGGTGACCACTGGCGACCGCTGTTCCCTCTGATTCCCCGCCTGATCGGGTGTCCCGTCGCACTCCAGCTGGCAGATTCTCAATGCTCTGCAGACCGACCTTGCGGATTCTCATTCGCTGCGGAGGCGGACCAGACGCCGAGGTCGCCTCCTGGCAGGGACACGAACCGCCATCCTCCAGGTCCTGTGATCTGCCAGGCCTCGAACGCCGCATCGGTTGGACAGGTCAGATGCGTGCCATCCTCGAACACCATCCGAAGCGTGCCGGACTTGAAGGCGACCGCAGAGACGACCTTCGTCCCGAAGAGCGGGAGGGCTGCGGCCACGTCCTGAGTCTCCGGCACCAGAAGCACGCCGGGATTGGTGTGGGCCGGCCCGGATGAGAGCCGAGCAGGCGTTTCGAGTACGACTTCCCAACCTTCGTCGAGGGCCAGCGTGAGGCGGTAGTCGACAGTGATCCCAGCAACGCCCCGCCCTCGGAGATTCAAGATCCACCGGTCATCGTGTTCGACCGGTTCTGCTTCGGTGCTCATCACCCCGCCATGGTGCACGACCCAGCCGAGGGCGACGGACGGTCATCAGGGATTCCGCCGAAGCCACGCCTGTTGAGAATCCGGCGAGGTGTGTTCTCGATCCACTTGGCGAACCAGCAGCTCAGGCCAAGATCCAGAGATGGCTCCGATGCGACGGGACATCGGGCGCGAGTGGGGCACGGCGGAGGGCTCGAGTTCGCTAGAAGAGACATTTCACGTGCGTCAGTTCGACCCCCCGCCCGATACGTTCCCGTCGTAACCGACAAGGTCATGCCAGCTGACGAGGTAGCCGCGGACAGCGTCGTCGTCATCATGGTCAAGCGCGAGCCATTCCCGCGCGGCGGTCACCATGTGCCCTACGGCGAGAGCTTTCTCGTGCGGCTTGACTTCAACCCAGTCGGTCAGGGCGCCCCACAGGCAGTACACGTCGCCTGCGTGCTCGTATGCGGGAAAGAAGTCCAATGTGGCCCCCATGACGTGAAGGGCACTGTCGTAGGGATCGTCTCCGTGTATGACGTTGTGGACGAGGTGACGAGTGTGCTCCAGGTACGCCGACACGATCGGGTCGTCATTCATTGGGTGGGATCCTGAGGCGGGAGATCGGCTGCCACGTGGATGCGATGATCCCGAGCTGGGTTGGTGTCCACGGACGCACGGTACGCGAGGTCGGTCGAGTCACAACGACCCAGTCAAGGCGCTGGCCTGCGGTTGACGACGGCGAGAGGTTGGCTTCGAGACTTTGGGCGGGAGCTGCCATGGGGCGAGTGATCATGGCCCCTTAAGCTTCCGGCGAGTCGGGCAGTCTGTGGACCTGCCCGTTAAAGCACGACGTTGGGGCCATGATCTTCGAGGCTCGCCCCATGGTGGCTGCCTAATCCCTTGTTAAGGGCGTTCCGAAGGAGCGGTAGTTCCTGGGGGCGTTCGAGCGCCGGGAAAGCGACACCTCGTGGCTGCCGGGTGGGCAATGCCTTGCTTTAGACAGCGTGCGCGGTCCTGGTGCTCATGGTGGTGGCGGTCGCGTGGGCGCCGCACGGATGCCCTAAGAGGCCCTGGCGTGTGATGCCTCAAGGCAGAGCGGCAACGTGCGGTGCAGCGGGGGCGGCCACCACCGTCGACGGGTGTTGGTGCCCGTCGGCCTGGGCCTCGATGCCTTCAGCCAGAGCGGCGACGTCCAGGGCCGTCGAGCGTCAACACCCGCCACTTGATCACTCGTTGCTGTTGGTGGTGCGAGCCTGCCGCACGGTGACCACGGCCTGGGACGTTCACGCGGCGGGCTGACTACCAAGTTGCACCTGACGGTCGAGCAGGGACAGAAGCCGCTCTCGCTTATCGTCACCGCCGGTCACCGGCATGACAGCCCACAGTTCGAGCCGGTGCTTGAGGCCATCCGGGTGCCCCGGATTGGTCTGGGCCGGCCGCGCACCCGGCCGAACAAGGTGCGGGCCGATAAGGCATACGGCTCCCGCGCGAACCGCGCCTACCTGCGCAGACGTGGCATCGGCTGCACGATCCCGGAGAAGGCCGACCAGGTCCGCAATCGCAAGAACCTCGGCTCCCGTGGCGGCCGACCGCCGAAGTTCGACAAGGTCGACTACCGCGAGCGACACGCGGTGGAGTGCGGGATCAACCGGCTGAAGAGGCACCGCGCGGTGGCGACGAGATACGACAAACTCGCTGTCCGCTACGAAGCGACCGTACTGGTCGCCGCCATCAACGAGTGGCTGTGACAAGCAGAGCGGGGGCGGGAGGTTACAGGGAAAACCCTTCGAGGACATCACCACTGACCTGCCACCCTGGTGAGATGCTACTCAAACTGACCGGCTCCAGCTGTTCGGGCAAGACCACGCTCGCCTACTCCGTGGGCGAGCGGCTGGGGCGGATCGCCGTGCACGACTTCGACGAGCTCGGCGTACCGCAAGGCGCCGATCGCCAGTGGCGAAACCGCATGACCGAGATGTGGGTGCGTCGCGCGCTGGAATACCAGGACCGCGGAGTCGACCTCCTGCTGACCGGGCAGTCCCCGCTGGGAGAGGTCCTGGCCAGCCCCTCCGCCCCGTTGCTGGATGGCATCGCGGTCTGTCTGGTCGACGTGTCCGACGAGGCCCGGCGCTGCAGGCTCACCAAGCGCGACTCGGACCGATGGGACGCTCCGGCGGTCGACGCCTTCCTCGGCTGGGCCGCCTGGCACCGCAAGCACGCCGAGAATCCCGGATACCGACCCGACGTCATCATCGACGACAGCTGGCCCAGTATGGCCTGGTACCGCTGGACCGGATGGACTGCCAACGATCGGCGATGGTGCACCCACCTGCTCGACACCACGGACCAGCCCGCCGCGGAATCCGTAGATCAGGTTGAGCAATGGGTGGCCGAACAGCGCGACGCGCTCCGATCCGGCCGTCTCACCCTGTCGCGGGGCTGGTCAGACCAGACAGCCGCCCGAACCGACCACGACTCCTGATCCACTTTCGCAACAGACCCTAGGGCCCGCACTCGCTGCGGCCCAGGGCTTGGCCCCGGCGCCGAAGGCGCAGAGGGGCCAAAGCCCAAGGGCCAGCCCGCGCTCGCGCGGGCACTTGGTCTGCGCCAGGGAGAGGTATTCGGGCTGGCCGTGGAAGACGTGGACTTCCTGGGCGGGGTGGTGCACGTCGTGCGACAAGTCAAACTGCTCCAACGCCACCGGGCGGTGTTCGCCCCGCCGAAGGGCGGCAAGGAGCGTGATGTTCCTCTGCCTGAATCCGTCGCCTTCGCACTGGCCGGTCACCTGAAGAACTTCCCGGCAACCGAGATCACCTTGCCGTGGAAGACCCTCGACGGCCCGCCGGCCAAAGCATCGCTGCTCTTCACCGGCTCCATGGGCCTGGCGCTGGATCGCAATCGTTTCAACGACCGCGTCTGGCGGCCAGCCCTTCGAGCCGTGGATGTCGAGACCGGACGCGATGACGGCATGCACGCCTTGAGGCACTTCTACGCCTCGGTCCTCCTTGATGCGGGGGAGAGCATCAAGGCGCTCAGCGAGTACCTGGGACACCATGATCCCGGCTTCACGCTGCGTACGTACACGCACCTGATGCCGTCGAGCGGGACCCGTACCCGAGCTGCCGTCGATCGTGTCTTCAGGGACGGTGAACCTGCGGATGACGGCCCCGAGACGGCCCAGGGCAGCGAATAGGGCGCTGACCTGCGGTTATCTCAGTAGCCGAAGTCCTGCGTCCACCAAGGGCCGCCCGAGCCGAAGTGGGCTCCGACGCCGAGGGTCTTGAAGTCGCAGTTCAGGATGTTGGCGCGGTGGCCGGGGCTGTTCATCCAGGCTTCCATCACCGCCGCGGCGGTGGCCTGGCCGCGGGCTATGTTCTCGCCGCCCAGGCTGGTGATCCCGGCCTTCGCCGCCCGGTCCCAGGGGCTGAGCCCGCTCGGGTCGGTGTGGTCGAAGAAGTCCCGCGCGTCCATGTCCTCGCTGAAGGACTGGGCCAGGTCCGACAGGGCGCTGTTCGCCGACACGGCGCTGCAGCCCACCTTGGCCCGCTCCTCGTTGACGAGCTTGAGCACCTCGGCCTCGGCCGCGGCCTCGGCGGAGACCGTCACCGGGGCGGTGGTCTTCGGCGCCTTCGTGGCGGTCTTGGAGGGCTTCGGAGCCTTCGGGTCCTTCGTCTTGCTGGGTTTGGCGGTGGGCTCCTTGGTGGCCGTCGCCGTCGGCGCGGCGGCCGACGTCGCGGGAGCGGCCGACCCCGAGGGCGAGGCGGAGCGGTCCGCGTCACGGCTCGTCGACGTGTCGTCGCGGGAGTCCGCGCTGCCGGACGTGCCGCCCTGCTGGGTCTCCAGGCTGGAGGGGGAGCTCGCGGCCTGCACGCTGTCGGAGTTGCTGCTGCTGCCGCCGCCGAGCGAGTAGTTGTCGCTGCCGGGCAGCACGCCGGCCGCGACGGCGACCGTGCCCAGCGCCACCGCCGCGGAGACGCCGAGCAGACCCGTGCGTACGGGGGTCGCGCCCTTCCGCTTGCGGTGCGAGCGGGCAGCGGCCGTGGGCGGGAGGTCGGCGACTGCGGCGTAGCCGTACAGATTCTCCGGACCGTAGCTGTCCGTGTCGTCCACGTATGTATCTGTGACCCCGGTGGCGCGGCCTGTGGCGGCGCGGCCGGCGGCCGAGCGTCGGTGGCGTCCCATCTCCTGGGCCTTCCTCGATCTTGCGGTCAGCGATCCTCAGTCGAACCTCACCCGAAAGAGTGAGTTTCATATGAGACTCATTGGGTCGGGACGGTACCCCATGCCGCAAGGGGAGGAAGTGTCCAGAGAGACATTGTCCGGTTAGCGTGCACCCATGAACGAGGTTGCACGGCTGGTCGTCTGGGTCCGCGGAGGGGTACAGGGCGTGGGTTTCCGCTGGTTCACGCGGGCCAAGGCGCTGGAGATCGGCGGGTTGAGTGGTTTTGCTCTCAATTTGGACGACGGACGGGTCCAGGTCGTCGCGGAGGGCTCTCGGACTGAATGTCAGAGCCTGCTCGATTGGCTTCAGGGGGACGACACACCCGGGCGGGTAGACGGAGTCACTGAGATCTGGGACACGCCCCGGGGGATCTACGAAGGCTTCGCCATTCGCTGACGGCGACGGCGGGAATACCCCAGGCGGAAGCGGTATGGCATGCCACCGGCACCTGCCAGAAGCAGAAATGACCTGGTGGTTGCCAAGAACGGCTTGTCGTGGCAGGCTCCGCAGATAACGATGATCTCTACGCCCTGAGGGTCCCGCAGGAGTCGCAGCGCAGCCGTTCCAGAGCCGCGCGACAGCGGGTTGCCCGCCAATACAGGGCGTGATCGTGTTGACCGTCAAACTTTTTGGTGAGACGCTGAAAGCCCCGCGCACCTTAGCTGTTTGGCATGTGGAACGGCAGCAGGACATCAGCAGTGTCAAGCATCGCGGGTGCGATTCCCTCACGACCCACACCGCTTCGGTCGGTCACTCAGTGTGGAGGACCATCCATCATGGCAAAGGCGCTTCTCGGTTACGTCGGCGGTTCCGACCCGCGACTCATTGCCGAGATGCGACGGCTCCAGCAGCGCGTACAGGACCTCGAATCCGAGCTCGTACGGATTCAGGCTGAGAACGACGCGCTCGCGGCTGCCGCTTCTCACGACTCGCTTCTCGAGAGCATCGACGTACCCCAGGCGGAGCCTGCGCTCACCTGATCACTGCACCGCACAACGACAGCAGTGGTTGGGCTGCCCGTATCAACCGCTAAGTTGTCAGATTTGCAAGGGACGCCTGCTAGGCGTCCCTTCTTTCTTTCCCCCGCGCACTGTTCCACTCTCTTTAACGTCTGGTGTGCCCTGCACGTTCATGGGTGAAACCGCGCGTTCATGGAGTGAGACCGGCACGAAAGGTAGAGTCCGGCGGCGTGCACCTCAAGGCCCTGACCCTGCGCGGGTTCAAATCGTTCGCCTCGGCGACCACGCTGCGGTTCGAGCCGGGCATCACCTGTGTTGTGGGCCCCAATGGCTCGGGCAAGTCCAATGTCGTGGACGCCCTGAGCTGGGTCATGGGCGAGCAGGGGGCCAAGTCGCTGCGCGGCGGCAAGATGGAGGACGTCATCTTCGCCGGCACCACCGGGCGGCCGCCGCTCGGCCGGGCCGAGGTGTCGCTGACCATCGACAACTCCGACGGGGCGCTGCCCATCGAGTACGCCGAGGTCACCATCACGCGGATCATGTTCCGCAACGGCGGCAGCGAGTACCAGATCAACGGTGACACCTGCCGCCTCCTCGACATCCAGGAGCTGCTGTCCGACTCGGGCATCGGCCGCGAGATGCACGTCATCGTCGGCCAGGGCCAGCTCGACTCCGTCCTGCACGCCGACCCGATGGGCCGCCGCGCGTTCATCGAGGAGGCCGCGGGCGTCCTCAAGCACCGCAAGCGCAAGGAGAAGGCGCTGCGGAAGCTGGACGCGATGCAGGCGAACCTGGCCCGCGTCCAGGACCTCACCGACGAACTGCGCCGCCAGCTCAAGCCGCTGGGCCGGCAGGCCGCCGTCGCCCGCCGAGCCGCCGTCATCCAGGCCGACCTGCGCGACGCGCGTCTGCGCCTGCTCGCCGACGATCTCGTACGGCTTCGGGGGGCGCTCCAGTCCGAGATCGCCGACGAGGCCGCGCTGAAGGAACGCAAGGAAGCCGCGGAGGCCGAGCTGAAGAAGGCGCTCCAGCGGGAGGCTCTCCTGGAGGACGAGGTGCGGCAGCTCACGCCGCGCCTCCAGCGCGCCCAGCAGACCTGGTACGAGCTCTCGCAGCTCGCCGAGCGGGTGCGCGGCACGATCTCGCTGGCCGACGCGCGCGTGAAGAGCGCCACCTCCGTGCCCGCCGAGGAACGGCGCGGACGTGAGCCCGAGGACATGGAGCGCGAGGCCGCGCGGATCCGGGAGCAGGAGGCCGAGCTCGAAGCGGCCCTGGAGGCGGCCGAGCACGCTCTGGAGGACACCGTCGCGCACCGCGCCGAACTGGAGCGGGAGCTCGCCGTCGAGGAGCGTCGCCTCAAGGACGTGGCCCGCGCCATCGCCGACCGCCGCGAGGGCCTCGCCCGCCTCAACGGCCAGGTCAACGCCGCCCGTTCGCGCGCCGCATCCGCGCAGGCCGAGATCGACCGGCTCGCCTCCGCCCGTGACGAGGCGCAGGAGCGGGCGGTCGCGGCCCAGGAGGAGTACGAGCAGTTGAAGGCCGAGGTCGACGGCCTCGACGCGGGCGATGCGGAGCTGACCGAGCAGCACGAGGCGGCCAAGCGGGCGCTGTCCGACGCCGAGTCCGCCCTGACGGCGGCCCGCGAGGCGGCCACGGCGGCGGAACGCAGACGCGCCGCCACCCAGGCCCGCCACGAGGCTCTCGCCCTCGGGCTGCGCCGCAAGGACGGCACGGGAGCGCTGCTGGGCGCGAAGGACCGGCTGTCGGGGCTGCTGGGTCCCGCGGCCGAACTGCTCTCCGTCACCCCCGGCTTCGAGGTCGCCCTGGCCGCCGCGTTCGGTGCGGCTGCCGACGCCATCGCGGTCACCACCCCCGCCTCGGCGGCCGACGCCATCCGCCTTCTGCGCAAGCAGGACGCGGGACGCGCGGCACTGTTGTTGGCGGGGGCGCCGGAGGAGCGGGACCAGGAAGCGCGCCCTGGCAGGGCGGACGGCGCCGGAAGGGATGCGTACGCCCCCACCAGCGACGTGCGCGCGGGCGCGGGCGTGGAAGCGAACGCCGCCTCGGGGGACGCGCACGCGGGCGCGGGCGCGAACCCGTACGGCGCCCCCAGTGACGTAGGCGCGGATGCATATGCCCCCTCCAACGACACACGCGCAGGCGCCGACGTGGAAGCGCACGCCCCCACCGGCGACGCACGCCAGGGCACACGCGCAGAAGCGCACGCCCCCACTAGCGCCGTACCCCGTCAAGCCCGCCACGACGGCCCCCCGCACGCCGCCGACCTCGTCCGAGGCCCCGCCGAGCTCATGCCCGCCGTACGGCGACTGCTGCGCGGCATCGTCGTCGTGGGCACCCTCGAAGACGCCGAGGATCTCGTCTATGCGCGGCCCGAACTCACCGCAGTCACCGCCGAGGGAGACCTGCTCGGCGCGCACTTCGCGCACGGTGGGTCGGCCGGGGCGCCCAGTCTGCTCGAAGTGCAGGCGTCCGTGGACGAGGCGGCGGCCGAGCTCGAAGAGCTCGCCGTACGGTGTGAGGAGTTGACCGAGGCTCAGCACCTCGCCACCGAACTGCGCGGGGAACGTGCCGCGCTCGTCGAGGAGTTGGGCGAGCGGCGGCGGGCCGCCGAGCGGGAGAAGTCGTCCGTGGCGCAGCAGCTCGGGCGGCTGGCCGGGCAGGCGCGGGGGGCTGCCGGAGAGGCCGAGCGGAGCACGGCCGCCGCCGCGCGGGCGCAGGAGGCGCTCGACCAGGCCGTCGAGGAGGCCGAGGAGCTGGCCGAGCGGCTCGCCGTGGCCGAGGAGATGCCCGTCGAGGAGGAGCCCGACACCTCCGTGCGCGACCGGCTCGCCGCCGACGGCGCCAACGCACGGCAGACCGAGATGGAGGCCCGGCTCCAGGTGCGTACGCACGAGGAGCGGGTCAAGGGACTCGCCGGGCGGGCCGACGGACTCGACCGGGCCGCACGGGCGGAACGTGAGGCACGCGCGCGTGCCGAGCAGCGGCGGGCCCGGCTGCGGCACGAAGCGGCGGTCGCCGAGGCCGTCGCCTCCGGCGCCCGCCAGCTGCTCGCGCATGTCGAGGTCTCGCTGACCCGGGCCGAGGAGGAGCGGGCCGCCGCCGACAGCGCCAAGGCCCGCAGGGAGCAGGACCTCGTCGCCGCCCGCAACGAAGGCCGCGACCTCAAGGCGGAGCTCGACAAGCTCACGGACTCGGTGCACCGCGGCGAGGTACTCGGAGCCGAGAAGCGGATGCGCATCGAGCAGCTGGAGTCGAAGGCGCTGGAGGAGCTCGGTGTCGAACCGGCGGGGCTCGTCGCCGACTACGGCCCCGACCAGCTCGTGCCGCCGTCGCTCCCCGCCGAGGGCGAGGAACTCCCCGAGGACCCGGAGCACCCGCGCAACCAGCCCCGGCCGTTCCACCGCGCCGAGCAGGAGAAGCGGCTCAAGTCAGCCGAACGGGCGTATCAGCAGCTCGGCAAGGTCAACCCGCTCGCGCTGGAGGAGTTCGCCGCGCTGGAGGAGCGCCACAAGTTCCTCAGCGAGCAGCTGGAGGACCTCAAGAAGACGCGCGCCGACCTGCTTCAGGTGGTGAAGGAGGTCGACGAGCGCGTCGAACAGGTCTTCACCGAGGCGTACCGGGACACGGCCCGGCAGTTCGAGGGGGTCTTCAGCCGGCTGTTCCCGGGCGGGGAGGGGCGGCTGATTCTGACCGATCCCGACAACATGCTCACCACGGGTGTGGACGTCGAGGCCCGGCCTCCGGGCAAGAAGGTCAAGCGCCTGTCCCTGCTCTCCGGCGGGGAGAGGTCCCTCACCGCCGTCGCGCTCCTTGTGTCCATCTTCAAGGCGCGGCCCAGCCCGTTCTATGTGATGGACGAGGTCGAGGCCGCGCTCGACGACACCAACCTTCAGCGGCTGATCCGGATCATGCAGGAGCTCCAGGAGGCCTCGCAGCTGATCGTGATCACGCACCAGAAGCGCACGATGGAGGTCGCCGACGCGTTGTACGGCGTCTCCATGCAGGGCGACGGTGTGTCGAAGGTCATCAGTCAGCGGCTCCGCTAGATACGTGTAGCCCACACCGGTCATGACCTGGGCTTCTCGTTGACTTCAAGTAATGAACACAGGGCTAGCGGCACTGTGCCCAAAATTCATAGCAAGCGAACTGTTGACTTCGAAACTTGAAGGCATAGTCTCTGCAACGTTGCTTTTACCTTCAGGTGGTGGGTGGCGCGTTGGTGTGCGCCACTTGAACCAGTCCTGAAGGGCTTGCCCCCCACACCCCCGGCAGCGAGGCCGGTGGCCCGAGGAGTTACACGTGACCAGCACCGCGCAGGCACCCAATTCAGGAGCCAGGACGGCTCACCCCGAACATCTCGGGCATGTCATCTTCATCGCGGCGGCGGCCGCGATGGGCGGCTTCCTCTTCGGTTACGACAGTGCCGTGATCAACGGCGCCGTCGAAGCGATCCGCAGCCGCTACGACATCGGCTCGGCGGCGCTGGCGCAGGTCATCGCCATCGCGCTGATCGGCTGCGCCATCGGCGCGGCGACCGCGGGCCGCATAGCCGACCGCATCGGCCGTATCCGCTGCATGCAGATCTCCTCTGTCCTGTTCACGATCAGCGCCGTCGGTTCCGCGCTGCCCTTCGCGCTGTGGGACCTCGCCTTCTGGCGCATCGTCGGCGGTTTCGCCATCGGCATGGCCTCCGTCATCGGCCCCGCCTACATCGCCGAGGTCTCCCCGGCCGCCTACCGCGGTCGTCTCGGCTCCTTCCAGCAGGCCGCGATCGTCGTCGGCATCGCCATCTCGCAGCTGGTCAACTGGGGCATCCTGAACGCAGCCGGCGGCGACCAGCGCGGCGACGTCATGGGTCTCGAAGCCTGGCAGGTCATGCTCGGTGTCATGGTCGTCCCGGCCGTCCTCTACGGTCTGCTCTCCTTCGCGATCCCCGAGTCGCCGCGCTTCCTGATCTCCGTGGGCAAGGACGAGCGCGCCCGAGAGGTGCTCAAGGAGGTCGAGGGCGAGAAGGTCGACCTGGACGCCCGCGTCGTCGAGATCGAGCACGCCATGAAGAGCGAGCACAAGTCGACCTTCAAGGACCTGCTCGGCGGCAGCTTCTTCTTCAAGCCGATCGTCTGGGTCGGTATCGGCCTCTCGGTCTTCCAGCAGTTCGTCGGCATCAACGTCGCGTTCTACTACTCCTCGACGCTGTGGCAGTCGGTCGGCGTCGACCCGACGGACTCGTTCCTGTACTCGTTCACCACGTCGATCATCAACATCATCGGCACCGTGATCGCCATGATCTTCGTGGACCGGATCGGCCGTAAGCCGCTCGCGCTCATCGGCTCCGTCGGCATGGTCATCGGTCTCGGCCTCGAGGCCTGGGCCTTCTCCTTCGACCTGGTGGACGGCAAGCTGCCGGCGACCCAGGGCTGGGTCGCCCTGATCGCCGCCCACGTGTTCGTCCTCTTCTTCGCCCTCTCCTGGGGCGTCGTGGTCTGGGTCTTCCTCGGCGAGATGTTCCCGAACAAGATCCGCGCCGCCGCGCTGGGCGTCGCCGCCTCCGCGCAGTGGATCGCCAACTGGGCCATCACCGCGAGCTTCCCGTCGCTGGCCGACTGGAACCTCTCCGCGACCTACGTGATCTACACGATCTTCGCCGCGCTCTCCATCCCCTTCGTGCTCAAGTTCGTGAAGGAGACCAAGGGCAAGGCCCTGGAGGAGATGGGCTAGTCCCGCTCCGGAGCCCGCAGACAAGGCTCCCCGAAACGCGGGGAGAAGGGCCAAGTCCCCGCTGCCCCTCTCCTCGTACTCGTAAGAGACGTACCGCCCCGGCTCAGCCTCCGAGATTCTCGGAGTCGTTGAGCCGGGGCAGTACGTTTTCGCAGAACAGGTGCAGGCTGCGCCAGCCCTCGTCGACCGGCATCCCACCGGACAGCGGATGCAGCACGTAGTTGTCCAGGCCCTGCGCCACGCACGCGTCGGGCGTGAGGATCCGGTAGACGCCCTCGGCGCGCAGCTCCTCCACCGTCGTGGCCGCCGACTTCACCGCCGAGCGGATGTCACCGGACTGCCAGGAGGCGTACGTCCGTGCCTCGTGCAGGAAGTGCTTGCCGTACTCGGCCCACGCCCGATCCGGGTCCTCGGCGATGTGCAGCAGCGGGGTCTCGGCGGCGGGCATCATGGTCCAGCCCTCGGTGCCGTACTCGATGAGCCGCTCCTTGTAGTACGCCTCCAGCTCCGGGAGGTGCGCGCTCGGGAAGAACGGCAGCCCGAGCCGGGCGGCGCGCCGGGCCGCGGCCTTGGACGAACCGCCGACCAGCAGCAGAGGGTGCGGGTCCGAGAACGGGCGCGGCGTGACCCGGACCGTACGGCCCCGATAGGTGAACTCCTCGCCGGTCCACGCCTTCAGCACCGTCTCCAGAAGCTCGTCCTGGAGCCTGCCGCGCCGCTTCCAGTCCACGTCGAAGAGGGCGTACTCCTCGGGCCGGTAGCCGATTCCGGCCACCGTCACCAGCCGTCCGCCGCTGAGCAGATCGAGTACGGCGATGTCCTCGGCGAGACGCAGCGGATCGTGCAGCGGGCCGATGACCGCCGAGACGGTGACCGCGATGTGCCGGGTCGCCCCGAAGACCGCGCCCGCGAACGCGAACGGCGAGGGCAGCCAGTTGTTGGCGACGCCGTGGTGCTCCTCGGTCTGCACGGTGGTGAGGGAGCGGTCGTCGGCGTACGCGGCCATCTCAACGGCCGCCTTGTAGCGGGCACTCAGCGACGCGGGGGTGGCGTCGGGGTCAACGAGGTTGAAGCGTACGACCGTTACGGGCATGGGGAGCCCCCCTTCGTGTGTGGAGGGGGACGGTAGCTGACGGTGCGTCAGACAGCCATAGCGGGGGACTCTTTGACGGGCTCGGGCCGCTCGGGTGCGACCACCGCGGGCTTCGGCAGAACGGCGTACAGCAGGAAGGAGACCACGATCGTCGCCACCCAGCCGAGGCCGTACTCGCCGATGGGGTTGCCCGCCGCCAGCGGTCCGGTGAACCAGTCGGAGGTGGTGAACAGCAGCCCCGAGCCGAGCCCGGCCGCCCAGGCGGCGACCGCGGCGGGGCTGAAGCCGCCCCGGTACCAGTAGGCGCTGGTGGGCGTGGTGTCGAGCAGGGCCCCGGCGTCGTACTCCTCACGGCGCAGCATGTCCGCGCCGAAGACGCCGACCCAGGCCGAGAAAGCGACGGCGAGCAGCGACAGGAAGGCGATGAACGAGCCCATGAAGCTGGTCGCGGCCAGCATCAGCACGCCGCCGAAGACCAGCGAGATCACGGCGTTCACCGAAACGGCCCAGTGCCGCGGCACTTTGAAGCCGAGTGTCTGCGCGGTGAAGCCCGCCGAGTACATCGACATGGCGTTGATCAGCAGCATGCCGACCAGGGCGATGAGCAGATACGGCACCGCGATCCACAGCGGCAGGATCTCGCCGAGGAAGGAGACTGGGTCGGCGGCCGAGGCCAGGTCCGGCGTGGAGACCGCCATGACGGCGCCCATCAGAACCATGGGGAGTACGACGATGCCGGCGCCGCCGACGGAGTTGCGTACGATCGCCGCGGACGACGCCGTACGCGGGAGGTAGCGCGTGAAGTCCGGCGACGACGGCACCCAGCTGATGCCGCCGGCCGCGATCAGCCCGGCGCCCGTGATCATCAGGGACACCGGCCCCGCCGGCTGCCCGAAGACCTTGTCCCAGTCCGTGTCCACGATCAGATGGCCGAGGACGAGCACGGTGAAGCCGCCGAAGAGGCACGACGCCCACTTGTTGCACTTTCGGACGGCGTTGATGCCGAGGCCCGAGATCGCGAAGGTCGTGATGACGAAGAGCAGTAGCGTCACGACGATCAGGAACGTGTTGCTCTTGATGCCGAAGAGGATGCTGAGGACGGTGAGCAGCGCGTAGGAGCCGGTCACCGCGTTGATCGTCTCCCAGCCCCAGCGCGCGATCCAGATCAGCGAGCCGGGCAGCAGATTCCCGCGCCGGCCGAAGACGGCCCGTGACAGGGCCATGCCGGGCGCGCCGCCGCGCTTGCCCGCGATGCCGACCAGACCCACCAGGCCGTGCGTCAGGATCGGCGCCGCGAGGCCGACGGCCAAGGCCTGCCAGAAGTTGAGTCCGTAGGAGACGGCCAGGGCTGCGCCCATGGTCAGCGACCGTTGATGTCGGCGGCGAGGGCGTGTCACGGTCCACGGTATGGGCCGTGACACGCCCTGCGCGCACCCCTCTGAAGCGATACTGGGGAGCGTTGTGACTCCGCCTTCAAGGCTTCCCGCCGACGCGTGGCCGGGCGGTGGACCAGCCCGGCCCGCGGGGCAAGCAGCCCCACACGGAACGACGACCGGCCGGGCGCGAGGTCACGCATACTGGACGCGTTATGGAAACCGTCATCCTTGCTGTAGTCATCGCCGTGGTCGTGATCGGCGCGCTCGGCGGGCTCGTCGTCGGCAGTCGCAAGCGGAAGCAGCTGCCCCCGCCGCCCCCCGCCGCCCCCGACATCACCGCCCCTCCGGCCGAGCCGCATGTCGGCGACGAGGCCGAGACGCCTCGCGACGAACCGCGCCGCACGATCGAGGAGGTGGATCTCCCCGAGGGCTCGGCGGCCGCGCCGGTCGCCGTCGAGGAACCCGAGCCTGTTGTCGAGGCTCCCGCGATCGAGATCCCGGAGCCGACCGCCGGGCGCCTCGTACGCCTGCGCGCCCGTCTCTCCCGCTCACAGAACGCGCTCGGCAAGGGGCTGCTCACGCTGCTCTCGCGCGAGCACCTCGACGAGGACACCTGGGAGGAGATCGAGGACACCCTCCTCACCGCCGACGTGGGCGTGCAGCCCACCCAGGAGCTGGTCGAGCGGCTGCGCGAGCGCGTGAAGGTGCTCGGCACGCGGACGCCCGACGAACTGCGCGCGCTGCTGCGCGAGGAGCTGCTCCAGCTCCTCGTCCCCGAGTTCGACCGCGCGGTCAACACCGACTCGCCCCTCGACACTCCCGGCATCGTGATGGTCGTCGGTGTCAACGGCACCGGCAAGACCACCACCACCGGCAAGCTCGCGCGCGTGCTCGTCGCCGACGGCAAGAACGTGGTGCTCGGTGCCGCCGACACCTTCCGCGCCGCCGCCGCCGACCAGCTGCAGACCTGGGGCGAGCGCGTGGGCGCCCGCACCGTGCGCGGCCCCGAGGGCGGTGACCCCGCCTCGATCGCCTTCGACGCGGTCAAGGAGGGCATCGAGGAGGGCGCCGACGTCGTCCTCATCGACACCGCGGGCCGGCTCCACACCAAGACCGGCCTCATGGACGAGCTCGGCAAGGTCAAGCGCGTCGTCGAGAAGCACGCGCCGCTGGACGAGATCCTGCTCGTACTCGACGCGACCACCGGCCAGAACGGCCTGGTCCAGGCGCGCGTCTTCGCCGAGGTCGTCGACATCACCGGCATCGTGCTGACCAAGCTCGACGGCACCGCCAAGGGCGGCATCGTCATCGCCGTGCAGCGCGAGCTGGGCGTACCGGTCAAGCTGGTGGGTCTGGGCGAGGGCGCGGACGATCTGGCGCCGTTCGAGCCGGAGGCGTTCGTTGACGCCCTTATCGGCGAGTGAGCAGCTACTAGAGACAGACAGTAGGTGCTCACCTGCGAACATTCGCAGGTGGTCGAAGAAGCGCCCGCCCCCAAGGTGCAGTTGGGAGCGGGCGCTTCGTCATGCGGGCCCGTCGCGGTGCGGGTTACGCCCGTGACCGATGCGCCACGTACGCCAGCGTGCCCAGCAGCAGCCGTGCCTGCGGCGGCTTCGTCGCCGAGTCCAGTGCGGGGGAGCGCAGCCAGCGGACCGGGCCGAGGCCGCCCCGGTCGGAGGGCGGGGCCGTGACATACGTACCGGGGCCCAGGCCGTGCAGGTCGAGGGAGGCGTCGTCCCAGCCCATGCGGTAGAGCAGCTCGGGGAGCTCGGCCGCGGAGCCGGGGGCGACGAAGAAGTGGGCGCGGCCGTCCGGTGTGGCCGTGACCGGTCCGAGGGGGAGCCCCATCCGTTCGAGGCGGACGAGCGCGCGGCGCCCGGCGGGCTCGGCGACCTCGATCACGTCGAAGGCGCGGCCGACCGGCAGCATCACGGCGGCGCCCGGGAACTCGGACCAGGCCTCGGTCACGTCGTCGAGCGTGGCGCCGGCCGGGATCGCCGGAGCGAACTCCAGCGGATGCGCGCCCGGCGTGGGGCAGCCGGCCTTGCCGCACGAGCACGCCCCGGCGGCGGCTCGGGCGCCCGGGACCACGTCCCAGCCCCACAGCCCGGTGAACTCGGCCACGGTGGTGCACTCCGAGGAGCGGCCGCGGCGCCGCGAGCCGGGCCGGATTTCGCGCATCCCCCGACTGCTGCCGATCGTGAAGCCCATGCCCCCTCCAACGGGTCCGATGCACCAGTGGTTACGTAAGGAAAGCGGAACGTGACCCTCTGTGTTCCCACTTCCCCGAGCCGCGCCGTCCAGACGGCGCTTTGTGGTGCCCCGGGTGGTGCGCTCGGCTGCACGCGCCCCGGCGCACATCGCTCCGCCCACTCCCGGCCGACATGTGTCAAGTGAATCGCGCGCAGGCGACCCGGAGTTCATTCGAAGGGGTGGCGAATGGTGGCGTTTCCGCAATCGCCATGGCTGGACGGGTGATCGTAGGATTACTTTGAGTACACGAGTCCTGGGGGCGTGTGCACTCGTGGGTATGCCAAGGGCAAGTCGGCTTCCCGTTCGAAGGGTGAGAACTGCCGGACGCGCGGCCGTATTTACCGGCATTCTGATAGGGCTTGGGCGCACGCAGCGTGCAAGTGGTCTCAGGGATGGGGGCGTTCCAGTGGGCGGCAACGGCGAAAGCGGGACGACCGCGACTAGCACGGACAAGCGCCCCAATGAGCTGCTCGGCTCGTGGTTCGTGCGCAGCGGCTGGTCGAAGGGCGAGCTCGCACGGCAAGTGAACCGCCGGGCCCGCCAGTTGGGGGCCAACCATATTTCCACGGACACCTCGCGGGTGCGCCGCTGGCTGGACGGGGAGAACCCGCGCGAGCCGATCCCGCGGATCCTGTCCGAGCTGTTCTCCGAGCGGTTCGGCTGTGTCGTCGCCGTCGAGGATCTCGGCCTGCGCGCCGCCCACCAGTCACCGTCCGTGTCCGGGGTCGACCTGCCCTGGACGGGCCCGCAGACCGTGGCGCTGATCAGCGAGTACTCGCGCAGCGACCTGATGCTGGCGCGCCGCGGCTTCCTCGGTACGTCATTGGCCCTCTCCGCGGGCCCGTCCCTCATCGAGCCCATGCAGCGCTGGCTCGTGCCGTCGCCCCCAGCGCCCCACGAGGAGCCCGAGTCCCCGGCCGCCGCGCGCCGGCCCGGCCGGCTCTCCAAGCCCGAGCTGGACCTCCTGGAGTCCACCACGGTGATGTTCCGGCAGTGGGACGCCCAGTGCGGCGGCGGTCTGCGCCGCAAGGCGGTCGTCGGGCAGCTGCACGAAGTGACGGACCTGCTCCAGGAGCCGCAGCCCGCCGCGACCAACAAACGCCTCTTCAAGGTCGCCGCCGAGCTGGCCGAGCTCGCGGGCTGGATGAGCTACGACGTGGGACTCCAGCCCACCGCGCAGAAGTACTTCGTGCTCGCCCTGCACGCCGCCAAGGAAGCGGGCGACAAGCCGCTCGGCTCGTACGTCCTGTCCAGCATGAGCCGCCAGATGATCCACCTCGGGCGCCCCGACGACGCCCTGGAACTCATCCACCTCGCGCAGTACGGAAGCCGCGACTGCGCGAGCCCGCGTACCCAGTCGATGCTGTATGCGATGGAGGCCCGCGCCTACGCCAACATGGGCCAGCCCGGAAAGTGCAAGCGAGCCGTCCGGATGGCCGAGGACACCTTCGCCGACGTACACGAGTGGGACGACCCGGACCCCGACTGGATCCGCTTCTTCTCGAAGGCCGAGCTGTACGGCGAGAACTCGCACTCCTACCGTGACCTGGCCTATGTCGCCGGGCGCAGCCCCACGTACGCCTCCATGGCCGAGCCCCTGATGCAGGAGGCCGTAGACCTCTTCGGCAAGGACACGGAACACCAGCGTTCGTACGCACTCAACCTCATCGGCATGGCCACCGTGCACCTCCTCCAGCGTGAGCCCGAGCGGAGTGCGGTCCTGGCCAAGGAGGCGATGACGATCGCCAAGAAGGTGCGCTCCGAGCGCGTGAACACTCGTATCCGAAAGACGGTCGACACGGCGGCCCGCGACTTCGGTGACCTCGCCGAGGTCATCGACCTCACCGACCAGCTCCTGGTCGACCTGCCCGAGACCGCCGAAGCGGTCTGACCCCGGCCGCGCAAGCGGCCCCCGCCCAGTACCCCGGCCACGGCCGGCCGTCCCGAACTGCCCGACTCGGCTCCCCCATGCCAGGTCATCGGACGACCGACCGTGGCCGGTTTCATTGCCTTCGAAGAAGGTTGCGCCACGATAACGATCGCCCGGCCCGGTATCAGGCAGTTCATGGACGCGTAACACGCAAGGTGCCTTCGTCACTGCGGCGAAACATCGAGGGGCTTCGACGGAAACCGCGCTGCGCCAATCTCATG
This sequence comes from Streptomyces sp. NBC_00775, assembly GCF_036347135.1. Taxonomy (NCBI): domain Bacteria; kingdom Bacillati; phylum Actinomycetota; class Actinomycetes; order Kitasatosporales; family Streptomycetaceae; genus Streptomyces; species Streptomyces sp. NBC_00775. Next base: position 3,084,135 of record NZ_CP108938.1, on the reverse strand, counting down.
GCGCATAACCGGCCCACCCCTCACGCCCACTCAAGGCTTCGCCCGCACGGGGCCGTACCAACGACGAGGAGACGCCGATGGCACCAGCCATCACCCTTGCCGCAGAGGCACCCAAGCTGTCTGCCGCCAACACAGGGTTCATGCTCATCTGTTCCGCCCTGGTGCTCATCATGACGCCCGGTCTGGCCTTCTTCTACGGAGGCATGGTCCGCGTCAAGAGCACCCTCAACATGCTGATGATGAGCTTCATCAGCATGGGGATCATCACCATCCTGTGGGTGCTGTACGGCTTCTCCCTCGCCTTCGGCACCGACCATGGCTCGATCATCGGCTGGACGTCGGACTGGGTCGGCCTCAGCAACATCGGTCTGACCGAGCTGTGGCCCGGGTACACCATCCCGGTCTTCGTCTTCATGGTCTTCCAGCTGATGTTCGCGATCATCACGCCGGCCCTGATAAGCGGCGCCCTCGCGGACCGCGTGAAGTTCACGGCGTGGTCGCTGTTCATCGCGCTGTGGGCCACGGTCGTCTACTTCCCGGTCGCCCACTGGGTCTGGGGCACCGGCGGCTGGGCCTTCGACCTCGGCGTGATCGACTTCGCCGGTGGTACGGCGGTCCACATCAACGCGGGTGCCGCGGCGCTCGGTGTGATCCTGGTCATCGGCAAGCGCGTCGGTTTCAAGAAGGACCCGATGCGCCCGCACAGCCTCCCGCTGGTCATGCTCGGCTGCGGTCTGCTGTGGTTCGGCTGGTTCGGCTTCAACGCCGGCTCGTGGCTCGGCAACGACGACGGTGTCGGCGCGCTGATGTTCGTCAACACGCAGATCGCCACCGCCGCTGCGATGCTCGCCTGGCTCGCCTACGAGAAGATCCGCCACGGCGCGTTCACCACTCTGGGTGCCGCCTCCGGCGCGGTCGCCGGTCTGGTCGCCATCACCCCGTCCGGTGGTGCGGTCTCCCCGCTCGGCGCGATCGCCGTCGGCGTCATCGCCGGTGTCGTGTGCGCCATGGCCGTCGGCCTGAAGTACAAGTTCGGCTACGACGACTCCCTCGACGTCGTCGGCGTCCACCTCGTCGGCGGTGTCATCGGCTCCCTGCTCATCGGCTTCTTCGCCAGTGGCAAGGGCCAGTCGACCGCGACGGGCGTCTTCTACGGCGACCACTCGTTCGACCAGCTGTGGAAGCAGTGCGCCGGTGTCTTCGCCGTCCTCGCCTACTCCCTCGTCGCCTCCGCGATCCTCGCCTTCCTGATCGACAAGACGATCGGTATGCGGGTCACCGAGGACGAGGAGATCGCGGGCATCGACCAGGCGGAGCACGCCGAGACCGCATACGACTTCAGCGGCGCCGGCGGCGGCGCGGCCCGCACGGCCGTCCCGGCCCTCGCGGACGCTGAGACGAAGAAGGTGGACGCATGAAGCTCATCACCGCCGTCGTGAAGCCCCACCGGCTCGACGAGATCAAGGAGGCCCTGCAGGCCTTCGGGGTACACGGTCTGACGGTCACCGAGGCCAGCGGCTACGGTCGGCAGCGGGGACACACCGAGGTCTACCGTGGGGCCGAGTACACGGTCGACCTGGTCCCCAAGATCCGCATCGAGGTGCTGGCCGAGGACGACGACGCCGAACAGCTGATCGACGTCGTCGTGAAGGCGGCCCGCACCGGCAAGATCGGTGACGGCAAGGTGTGGTCCATCCCGGTCGAGACGGCCGTCCGGGTCCGGACCGGCGAGCGCGGCCCGGACGCGCTCTAACCGGACCCGCTCAAAAGAAGAAGAAAGACAGGAGTCGCTGGGTGACGAGTACGGACATGCGTACGGAAGCAGAGGACTCGGGACCCAGCGGCTACGCGGCGGCCCGGCTGCGCCTCCTCCAAGAGGGGGCGCGGTCCGGGCCGCCGCGCCGTGCTGCCCTCGCCGAACTGACCGACGACTGGCTGACCGGCCTGTTCACGGCCGGCTCCGAAGGGCTGCGCGGCGTCTCCCTCGTCGCCGTCGGCGGCTACGGCCGCGGTGAACTCTCCCCGCGCAGCGACCTCGACCTGCTGCTCCTGCACGACGGCAGCGACTCCGGCGCGGTCGCCGCCCTCGCCGACCGCATCTGGTACCCCGTCTGGGACCTGGGCCTGGCCCTCGACCACTCCGTCCGTACGCCCGCCGAGGCCCGCAAGACCGCCGGCGAGGACCTCAAGGTGCAGCTCGGCCTGCTGGACGCCCGGCATCTCGCGGGCGACCTCGGCCTCACCGCCGGATTGCGTACGGCCGTCCTCGCCGACTGGCGCAACCAGGCGCCGAAACGTCTCCCCGAACTCCAGGAGCTGTGCGCCGAGCGCGCCGAGCGCCAGGGCGAGCTCCAGTACCTCCTCGAGCCGGACCTGAAGGAGGCGCGCGGCGGGTTGCGCGACGCCACCGCCCTGCGCGCCGTCGCCGCCTCCTGGCTCGCGGACGCGCCCCGCGAGGGCCTCGCCGACGCGCGACGACGTCTTCTGGACGTCCGTGACGCGCTGCATCTCACCACCGGACGCGCCACCGACCGTCTCTCGCTCCAGGAGCAGGACCAGGTCGCCGCGGAACTGGGTCTGCTGGACGCCGACACGCTGCTGCGCCAGGTGTACGAGGCGGCGCGTGTCGTCTCGTACGCCAGTGATGTGACATGGCGCGAGGTGGGGCGCGTGTTGCGTTCGCGCGCCGTGCGTCCGCGCCTGCGCGCCATGCTGGGCGGCGGCGCCAAGCCCGCCGCGGAGCGCTCACCGCTCGCCGAGGGCGTGGTCGAGATGGACGGCGAGGTGGTGCTCGCACGCGCCGCGCGCCCCGAGCGCGATCACGTACTCCCGCTCCGCGCCGCAGCCGCTGCGGCACAGGCGGGGCTCCCGCTGTCCCTGCACGCCGTACGGCGCATGGCCGCGGCCGCGCGCCCCCTGCCCACGCCCTGGCCCGCCGAGGCGCGCGAGCAGCTCGTCACGCTCCTCGGCTCGGGTCGCCCGACCATCGAGGTCTGGGAGGCGCTGGAGGCCGAGGGCCTGATCACCCGGCTGCTTCCCGACTGGGAGCGGGTCCGCTGCCGCCCGCAGCGCAACGCCGTGCACATCTGGACCGTCGACCGCCACCTCATCGAGACGGCCGTCCGCGCCTCCGAACTGGCCCGCCGCGTGGGCCGCCCCGACCTGCTCCTCGTCGCCTCCCTGCTGCACGACATCGGCAAGGGCTGGCCCGGCGACCACTCCGTCGCCGGCGAGATCATCGCGCGGGACGTGGCCGCCCGGATCGGCTTCGACCGCGCGGACGTGGCGGTGCTCGCCACCCTCGTGCGGCACCATCTGCTGCTCATCGACACGGCGACCCGGCGCGACCTGGAGGACCCGGCCACCGTCCGCTCGGTCGCCGAGGCCGTCGGCTCGCAGGGCACCCTCGAACTGCTGCACGCACTGACCGAGGCGGACGCGCTGGCCACCGGGCCCGCCGCGTGGTCCTCCTGGCGCGGCTCCCTCGTCGCCGACCTGGTCAAGCGGGTCTCGGCCGTGCTCGCCGGGGACGCCCCCGAGGAGCCCGAGGACGTGGCGCCCACGGCCGAGCAGGAGCGGCTCGCGATCGAGGCGTTCCGGACCGGCGGTCCCGTACTGGCGCTGCGCGCCCAGACCGAATCGGTCGACGCCGACGCCGGCCCCACGTCGGACGACCCCGAGCCGCTGGGTGTCGAGCTCCTCATCGCCGTGCCCGACCAGCCCGGCGTGCTCCCCGCGGTCGCGGGCGTCCTCGCCATGCACCGGCTGACCGTCCGCACCGCCGAGCTGCGCGCCCTGGACCTGCCCGACGGCGTCGAAGGATCGGTGCTGCTGCTCAACTGGCGGGTCGCCGCCGAGTACGGGTCCCTGCCGCAGGCCGCCCGGCTGCGCGCCGACCTCGTCCGCGCCCTCGACGGCTCGCTCGACATCACGGCCCGTCTCGCCGAACGGGACGCCGCCTACCCGCGCCGCCGCGGGACGATCGCGCCGCCGCCGCGTGTGACGGTCGCCTCGGCCGCCTCCCGCCACGCCACGGTCATCGAGGTCCGCGCCCACGACGCCCCCGGCCTGCTGCACCGCATCGGGCGGGCCCTGGAGGACGCGAACGTCCGGGTGCGCAGCATGCACGTCTCCACGCTCGGCGCGAACGCCGTGGACGCCTTCTACGTGACGGGCACGAAGGGCGCGCCCCTGCCGGGGGAGGAGGCGGCCTCCGTGGCGCGTGCGCTGGAGGAGACGCTGAGGGCGTGAGCCCCCGGCGCGCAAGGGATCGCGGGCGCCCCGCGTACGGGATTCAAAGCGCCCCGTGTACGGGATTCGGCGTGCGCCCCCAGCCTGTTGCCGGGGCTTCTCCCGGTCTCGTACGAACGCGGTGGAGACCCCACCGCACCCGGCCAGATACCCTGGAGGGCGATTCCCTTCGCCCCCGACCCCTGAGGACCGACGAGCGCCGTGTTCGATACTCTCTCCGATCGCCTCTCAGCCACGTTCAAGAACCTGCGGGGCAAGGGCCGGCTGTCCGAAGCTGACATCGACGCCACCGCACGCGAGATCCGTATCGCGCTCCTCGAAGCCGACGTGGCCCTGCCGGTCGTGCGGACCTTCATCAAGAACGTCAAGGAGCGCGCGCTCGGTTCGGACGTCTCCAAGGCGCTGAACCCGGCCCAGCAGGTCCTGAAGATCGTGAACGATGAGCTCGTCACGATCCTCGGCGGCGAGACCCGCCGCCTCAGGTTCGCCAAGAACCCGCCCACCGTGATCATGCTCGCGGGTCTTCAGGGTGCTGGTAAGACCACGCTCGCCGGAAAGCTCGGCAAGTGGCTCAAGGACCAGGGCCACTCGCCGCTGCTGGTCGCCGCGGACCTCCAGCGCCCGAACGCCGTGAACCAGCTCAGCGTCGTCGCCGAGCGCGCCGGCGTGGCCGTCTACGCCCCCGAGCCGGGCAACGGCGTCGGCGACCCGGTCAAGGTCGCCAAGGACTCCATGGAGTTCGCGAAGACCAAGGTCCACGACATCGTGATCGTGGACACCGCCGGCCGCCTGGGCATCGACCAGGAGATGATGCAGCAGGCCGCGGACATCCGCGACGTCATCTCCCCGGACGAGATCCTCTTCGTCGTCGACGCGATGATCGGCCAGGACGCGGTCAACACCGCCGAGGCCTTCCGCGACGGTGTCGGCTTCGACGGCGTGGTGCTCTCCAAGCTCGACGGTGACGCCCGTGGTGGTGCGGCCCTGTCGATCGCCTCGGTCACCGGCAAGCCGATCATGTTCGCGTCGAACGGTGAGAAGCTCGACGACTTCGACGCCTTCCACCCGGACCGGATGGCCTCCCGCATCCTCGACATGGGTGACCTCCTCACCCTGATCGAGCAGGCGGAGAAGACGTTCAGCCAAGAAGAGGCCGAGAAGATGGCCTCCAAGCTGGCGTCCAAGAAGGGCCAGGACTTCACCCTGGACGACTTCCTGGCCCAGATGGAGCAGGTCCGGAAGATGGGCAGCATCAGCAAGCTGCTCGGCATGCTCCCGGGCATGGGCCAGATCAAGGACCAGATCAACAACCTGGACGAGCGGGACGTCGACCGTACGGCCGCCATCATCAAGTCGATGACCCCGGCCGAGCGCCAGGACGCGACGATCATCAACGGCTCGCGCCGCGCCCGTATCGCCAAGGGCTCCGGCGTCGAGGTCAGCGCCGTCAAGGGCCTGGTCGAGCGCTTCTTCGAGGCCCGCAAGATGATGTCCCGCATGGCCCAGGGCGGCGGAATGCCGGGGATGCCCGGGATGCCGGGCATGGGCGGCGGCCCCGGCCGCACCAAGAAGAAGACCAAGCAGGCCAAGGGCAAGCAGCGCTCCGGCAACCCGATGAAGCGCAAGCAGCAGGAGATCGAAGAGGCCCAGCGCCGCGAGGCCGGCGCCCAGGGCGGCAACGCCTTCGGTCTGCCGCAGCAGGGCGGCCAGGACTTCGAGCTGCCGGACGAGTTCAAGAAGTTCATGGGCTGACGGTTCTTCTCGTACAGGACCGCGTTCGCGTACGTCACTGATGTCGTCGTACGACTTTGGGGGCGCCCCTCGCCGGAGGGGCGCCCCCAACGCGTTCTGTGCGGGTGCTGGTGTGCGTTTCATGTCGTAACGTCCGAATATGAGCAACCCTGCGCCGCCACGCAAGGACCCGGACCAGCCGTGGCGTACCGAGGGCACTCCGCCCGAGCCGACATCGCCGCCTTCCGGCAGGCGGAGGATGCCCGGCGGCTGGTGGAGCCTGGCCGTCGCCGCCCTGATCGTGTTCCTCGTCGCGAACCTGGTGCTGTCCTTCTTCAACGAGGGCAACGAGCCGACGATCTCGTACACGGAGTTCAGCAAGCAGGTCGACGACGGCAACGTCACCAAGATCTACTCCAAGGGTGACGCCATCCAGGGCCAGCTCAAGAGCGCCCAGGAGAACCCGGGAGGCGACGGGAAGTACACCAAGTTCAAGACCCAGCGTCCGTCCTTCGCGGACGACAAGCTGTGGGAGAACCTGGACAAGCACAACGTCACGGTGACTGCCTCACCTGTGGTCCAACAGCGCAGCACCCTCTACAACGTGCTGCTCTCGCTCGCCCCGATGCTTCTGCTGGTCGTCCTGTGGGTCTTCATCGCCCGGCGGATGCGTACGGGGCTCGGCGGCGCGGGCGGCATGCTCGGCCGCAAGGCGCCGCCGAAACCGGTCGAACTGGTGCCGGGCGGCAAGCGCACGACCTTCGCGGACGTGGCCGGGATCGACGAGGTCGCGGGCGAACTGAACGACGTCGTGGACTTCCTCAAGAACCCGGACGCCTACCGCAGGATGGGTGCGAAGATGCCGCGCGGCGTGCTCCTGTCGGGCCCGCCCGGCACGGGAAAGACGCTGCTCGCGCGGGCGGTCGCGGGCGAGGCGGGCGTGCCGTTCTTCTCGGCCTCCGCCTCCGAGTTCATCGAGATGATCGTGGGCGTCGGCGCGTCCCGGGTCCGCGAGCTCTTCGCCGAGGCCCGCAAGGTGGCCCCCTCCATCATCTTCATCGACGAGATCGACACGATCGGGCGGGCCAGGGGCGGCGGCGCCGGCATGGGCGGCCACGACGAGCGCGAGCAGACGCTGAACCAGATCCTGACCGAGATGGACGGCTTCTCGGGCTCGGAGGGCGTGATCGTCATCGCGGCGACCAACCGGGCCGACGTCCTGGACCCCGCGCTCACCCGCCCCGGCCGCTTCGACCGCGTCGTCAGCGTCTCGCCGCCCGACCGAGGCGGCCGCGAGGCGATCCTGGAGATCCACACCCGCGAAATCCCGCTGTCCTCCGAAGTGAACCTCGCGCAGGTGGCCCGTACGACTCCCGGCATGACCGGTGCGGAACTCGCCAACCTCGCCAACGAGGCCGCCCTCCTCGCCGTCAAGCGCAAGCAGCACCAGGTGACGCAGACGGACCTCTCCGAGGCGCTGGAAAAGGTGCAGCTGGGAGCCGAACGCTCCCTGGTCATGCCCGAGGACGAACGCCGCCGCACGGCCTACCACGAGAGCGGTCACGCCCTCCTCGGCATGCTGCAGCCGGGCGCCGACCCGGTCCGCAAGATCACCATCGTGCCGCGCGGGCGTGCCCTCGGCGTCACGCTCTCCACTCCGGACGCGGACCGGTACGCGTACACGGAGGAGTACCTTCGCGGGCGCATCATCGGCGCCCTGGGAGGCATGGCCGCCGAGCACGTCGTCTACGCGGTCGTCACGACCGGCTCCGAGAACGACCTCGAACAGGTCACCAACATCGTGCGCGGCATGGTCGCCCGCTGGGGCATGAGCGAACGCGTCGGCCGGCTTTCGGCTCTGCCCAGCGATGCGCAGCAGGCCTACGGGCTTTCCGCCGCCCCGGCGACGCTCGACTCGATCGACCACGAGATGCGGCGCATCGTCGACGAGTGCTACGAGGAGGCCTGCGAGAAGCTCCGCGATCACCGGGGGCAGCTGGACGCGCTGGCGGAGGCGCTCCTGGCGAACGAGACGCTGGACGAAGCGGACGCGTACCGGATCGCGGGCGTCAAACGGTCGGTGTAGAGAGGTTCCTCGCCCCCGCCGCCCCTACCCGTCCCATCCCCAGGGGCGCTGCCCCTTCAACCCCGTTCGGTTGTGTGTCGGCTGCGGGCCGGTGGGGGCCGTTCGCGCAGTTCCCCGCGCCCCTGAAAGGGGCGCGGGGAACTGCGCAATCTTTTAGGGGGGTCTGGGGGCGCAGCCCCCAGGGATGGGACGGGTAGGGGCGGCGGGGGCGAACTACCCGTGGCTCAGCGGGTGCGGGCGATCAGGTACCGGAAGATGTTGGGCATCCACACGGTGCCGTCGCGGCGCAGATGAGGGTGAAGGGCTTCCCGGAGTTCCTTGTCGACCTGGGCCTCGTCCGTGGCGTCGACCGCCGGGTCGAAGAAGCCCGTCGACAACAAGCCTCGCACCGCACTGTCGACATCGGCGTACCCGAACGGACAAGCGACCCGCCCCGACCCGTCAGGGCGCAGCCCTGCCCGGTGGGCGACCTCCTCCAGGTCGTCACGGCGGGCGGCCCGCCAACTCCCCGCCCCCCGCAGCGGATCCGCCAACTTGGTGGCGACCCGCAACACGGCGGACGTGGCGCAACGTTCGGGCGGCCCCCACCCGACCAGCACGACAGACGCGCCCCGCTCGGCCAGCGGCGCAGCCGCGTCAAGGAGTTCCGCCAGCCGGTCCGAGTCCCGGGCCACACAGCCGATCGGCTCGAACGCGGTCATCAGGTTGTACGCCGGCGCCCCCACGACGGCCGCATCTGCGGGGGACCCGTCCACGAGCCGGGTGTCCGCACGCGCACGCCTGCCCCATGCGGCCGGCAGCAACCGTTCCCGCGCGAGGGCCAGCCGCTCGGGCGCGGAGCAGTCGACACCAGTGACCGCCGCGCCACGTGCGGCCGCCATCAGGAGGGCGAGCCCCGACCCGCAGCCGAGGCCGAGCAGCCGCGTCCCGCCGCCCACTTCGAGTCGCTCGTAGACGGCCTCGTAGAGCGGTACCAGCATCCGCTCCTGGATCTCGGCCCAGTCACGCGCGCGTGCAGACTGATCCACCCGGGGCGCCGCCCCCGAGTGAGGTAGCTGCTGCCGCACGAGCGTAGGTGTCATCGAAAGCGCCCCAATCCGCCGAGAGTTGCCGCTGTGCCCCGTTTCCCTGGCCCCCGTGCAGTGCGTGCGCACTCCCCCCGTATGTCAGGTAACTCCGCGCTCGACGTGGCGTCCAGGGGTTGCGGCGCCCTGCTTGTGCGCTCCCTGTGCGCGCCGCGAGAATTCACATTCCGGCAACGTGGGCCCGTACGATCGCCGCATGGCAAAGGCACCTGTTCTCACGCCCCAGGCTGACGATTTCCCGCGCTGGTACCAGGACCTGATCAACAAGGCCGAGCTGGCCGACAACGGGCCGGTGCGCGGCACCATGGTCATCAGGCCGTACGGGTACGGGCTGTGGGAGCGGATGCAGCAGGAGATGGACGCCCGCATCAAGGAGGCAGGCGCCCAGAACGCGTACTTCCCGCTCTTCATCCCGCAGTCGTATCTGGCGAAGGAGGCCGAGCACATCGAGGGCTTCGCCCCCGAGCTCGCGGTCGTCACGCACGGCGGCGGCAAGGAGCTGGAGGAGCCGGTCGTCGTCCGCCCCACCTCCGAGATGATCATCAACGCCTCCTTCTCCAAGTGGGTGCAGAGCTACCGCGATCTGCCGCTGCTGATCAACCAGTGGGCGAACGTGGTCCGTTGGGAGATGCGCCCGCGCGTGTTCCTCCGTACGACTGAATTCCTCTGGCAGGAGGGTCACACCGCCCACGCCACGTACGAGGACGCCCGGGACTACGCCGCGTACATCCACAAGGAGGTGTACGAGGACTTCATGGTGAATGTCCTCGGCATCGACGTGGTGCTCGGCCGCAAGACCCCGAGCGAGCGGTTCGCCGGCGCCATCAACACCCTCACGCTCGAAGGCATGATGGGTGACGGCAAGGCCCTCCAGATGGGCACCAGCCATGAGCTCGGGCAGAACTTCGCCAAGGCCTTCCACACCCAGTACCTGTCCAAGGACGGCAAGCAGGAGCTCGTCTGGCAGACCTCCTGGGGGACGTCGACCCGCATGGTGGGTGGCCTGATCATGTCGCACGGCGATGACAATGGGTTGCGGGTGCCACCCCGGCTCGCCCCCGTACAGGCCGTGGTCCTCGCGATCAAGGGCGACGATGCGGTTCTGGCCAAGGTCCGCGAAATCGGCGATCAACTGAAGGCGGCGGGTGTACGGGTCCAGGTGGACGACCGTACGGACACCCCCTTCGGGCGCCGCGCCGTCGACTGGGAGCTCAAGGGCGTACCCGTACGCATCGAGGTCGGCCCCCGTGACCTGGAGAACGGCACCGCGATGCTCGCCCGCCGCATCCCCGGGGGCAAGGAGCCCGTCGCCATCGACGCTCTGGCCGGACTGCTTCCCACTGTCCTCGAAGAGGACCAGGCGCTGCTTCTGAAGCAGTCGCGCGAGCGCCGCGAGTCCCGTACGTCGGACGTGTCGACGATCGAGGAGGCCGTCGAGGCGGCCACCGCCGGCGGCTGGGCGCGCCTTCCCTGGGCCGACCTCGGCGAAGAGGGCGAGGCCAAGCTGGCCGAGCACTCCGTGACCGTACGGTGTCTGGTCGCCGAGGACGGGTCGGTACCCGACGCCGACGACGCACCCGGTAACGTCGCCGTCGTCGCGCGCGCTTACTGAGTAGCCCTCAGGGCGGCCGAAACGCCTCTTGCGCATCTGATGACCACAGGTGCCCCGGCGCGCGGACATCGTCTACGCGCCGGGGCGTACGTGTCCCTACGTACCGCCTTGGTATGAGCTGTGAGGCTTCTCCGCAGATCAGCGCACCCGCCCTCGTCAGGACGCATCAGCGGCAACTGACGGGTACGTGCAAATTATTTGGGATGCCCCGGAATAGGAACACAGAGGCACCCCGGCTCGTTGTCATTACGTGAGCACGACACCACCTGTTCTCGCCGCAGAGCTGGCAGGGGCGTGGGCCGACATTCAGCGGCACCACCCCGAACTGCCCGATCTTGCCGCGCCAGAGTCCCTGATCGGAGAGTCGTCGTCCGCCTGCGGGCACGAACTCTCTTTCGAGCGACTGCTTCATGAGGCAGTCCACGGCATCGCCGCCGCCCGCGGAGTCCGCGACACCTCGCGCGCCGGCCGCTATCACAACCGCAGATTCCTCGCGATCGCCGAGGAGCTGGGCCTCGACCACCCCGAGGAGCCGCATCCCAGCAGTGGCTTCTCCCTGGTCACGCTCAACCCCGAGGCGAAGCGGCGCTATCGGCCGACCATCGAGCGGCTGCAGCGCGCGTTGAAGGCCCACTCGGCCGCCACCGCCGCCGACACCGCCCGCTCCTTCCGCGGCCCGGCCGCGCGCCACGGCTCCTCCGGAGGAGGCGTCCGCGTCAAGGCCGTCTGCGACTGCGGGCGCAATGTCCGCGTCGTGCCGTCGGTCCTGGCGCAGGCGCCGATCGTGTGCGGGGGGTGCGGAAAGCCGTTCCGGATCCCGGAGGTCGTCGGCGCGGGCGCGAGCTGAGAGTACGGCTGCTCGTGGCAGCCGTACTCAGCGGCACCTTGTGAGCGCCGGGCGGCGCGACGGACGCCCGGGGGCCGGCGCCGGGTGCCCATGAGGCATGGGCAGGCGCACTCTGCCGGGTGAAGGCGACCCGCCAGGATGTGGCACAATGGCTAGCTGTACTCGACAGCCGCATAGGACCCCTCTCTCCTCCGGCTGACGCGTCCATCGGGCACTCGGGTACCGCAACCCCACGCGGCCATCTCGCCGTGCCCAACCACGTCAAGACCAGGAGACACCACTTCCGTGGCAGTCAAGATCAAGCTGAAGCGTCTGGGCAAGATCCGTTCGCCTCACTACCGCATCGTCGTCGCCGACTCCCGTACCCGCCGTGACGGCCGGGCCATCGAGGAGATCGGCCTGTACCACCCGGTACAGAACCCCTCGCGCATCGAGGTCGACTCGGACCGCGCGCAGTACTGGCTGGGTGTCGGCGCGCAGCCGACCGAGCCCGTTCTCGCGATCCTGAAGCTGACCGGCGACTGGCAGAAGTTCAAGGGCCTGCCCGCCCCGGCTCCGCTGCTCGTGGCCGCTCCGAAGGCCGCGCGCCCGCTGTTCGACGCCCTTGGTGGCGACGACGAGGGCAAGGGTGAGGCCATCACCCAGAAGAAGAAGGCTGAGAAGAAGGACGAGGCTGCCGCCGAGTCCGAGTCGACCGAGGCCTGAGCATGCTCGAGGAGGCTCTCGAGCACCTCGTGAAGGGCATCGTCGACAACCCCGACGATGTGCAGGTCGCCTCGCGTGACCTGCGCCGCGGGCGCGTTCTCGAGGTCCGGGTTCACCCCGACGACCTCGGCAAGGTGATCGGCCGCAACGGCCGCACCGCGCGCGCTCTGCGCACCGTCGTGGGCGCCATCGGCGGCCGCGGTGTCCGCGTCGACCTCGTCGACGTGGACCACGTCCGCTGACGTAACAGGCAGCACCGGCTCGGGCCGGGGAGGGCTTACGAGCCGTCCCCGGCCCGTAGTCGTCTACGAAGGCCGTAGTCGTCCACTACAAAGGCCCGTAGTCGTCCACGAAGCAACGTCGTAGGCACACGACAGGAGATCAAGCACAGTGCAGCTGGTAGTCGCTCGCGTCGGCCGCGCCCACGGCATCAAGGGCGAGGTCACCGTCGAGGTACGCACCGACGAGCCGGAACTCAGGCTCGGGCCCGGCGCCGTCCTGGCCACCGACCCCGCCTCCACCGGTCCGCTGACCATCGAGACCGGCCGGGTGCACAGCGGCCGTCTGCTGCTGCGCTTCGAAGGCGTACGCGACCGCAACGCCGCCGAGGCCCTGCGCAACACCCTGCTGATCGCCGAGGTCGACCCGGACGAGAAGCCCGAGGACCCGGACGAGTACTACGACCACCAGCTGATGGACCTGGACGTCGTCACGGTCGACGGCACCGAGGTCGGGCGGATCACCGAGATCTCGCACCTGCCCTCGCAGGACCTCTTCGTGGTCGAGCGGCCGGACGGGACCGAGGTGCTGATCCCCTTCGTGGAGGAGATCGTCACCGAGATCGACCTGGAGGAGCAGCGGGCCGTCATCGACCCGCCGCCGGGTCTGATCGACGACCGGGCCGAGATCGACTCTTCCCGGGACGAGGACGAGGCGTAATGCGGCTCGACGTCGTCACGATCTTCCCCGAGTACCTGGAACCCCTGAACGTCTCGCTGGTCGGCAAGGCACGCGCGCGTGGACAGCTGAATGTGCACGTGCATGATCTTCGGGAGTGGACGTACGACCGCCACAACACGGTCGACGACACCCCGTACGGCGGCGGCCCCGGCATGGTCATGAAGACCGACCCCTGGGGCGACGCCCTGGACTCCCTCCTGGCCGACGGCTACGAGACGGGCTCCCACGGGCCCGTCCTGGTGGTCCCCACACCCAGCGGGCGCCCCTTCACCCAGGAACTCGCCGTCGAGCTCTCCGAGCGCCCCTGGCTGGTCTTCACGCCGGCGCGCTACGAGGGCATCGACCGCCGCGTCATCGACGAGTACGCCACCCGGATGCCGGTCTACGAGGTGTCCATCGGCGACTACGTACTCGCCGGCGGTGAGGCCGCCGTACTCGTCGTCACGGAGGCCGTGGCGCGGCTGCTGCCGGGTGTCCTCGGCAACGCCGAGTCCCACAGGGACGACTCGTTCGCTCCCGGGGCCATGGCCAACCTCCTGGAGGGGCCCGTCTACACCAAGCCCCCGGCGTGGCGCGGCCGCGGGATCCCCGACGTACTGCTCAGCGGCCACCACGGGAAGATCGCCCGCTGGCGCCGCGACGAGGCCCTGCGCCGTACGGCGGCGAACCGGCCCGACCTCATCGAGCGCTGCGAGCCCTCGGCCTTCGACAAGAAGGACCGCGAGATGCTCTCGATCCTGGGCTGGGCCCCGGATCCGGAGGGGGCGCCCCATGGTCGATTTTGGCGCAGGCCAGAGGCCGTGGAAGAATAGACCGCTGTTGTACGTCGTCCGGCGCGCGCCCCTGCCACAGGGGGACACGACGCCCGCCCCGACACGACAGCACCCTCTTGGAAAACTATCTCCCGTTGATGACCTGTGGCATCAGCGAAGAAAGCAGACGAAATGTCTCACCTGCTCGACTCCGTCGACAGCGCGTCGCTGCGCAGCGACATCCCGGCCTTCCGCCCGGGTGACACCGTCAACGTCCACGTCCGCGTCATCGAGGGCAACCGCTCCCGTGTGCAGCAGTTCAAGGGCGTAGTCATCCGTCGCCAGGGCGCCGGTGTCCGCGAGACCTTCACGGTCCGCAAGGTCTCCTTCTCGGTCGGCGTCGAGCGCACCTTCCCGGTGCACACCCCGATCGTCGAGAAGATCGAGCTCGTCACCCGTGGTGACGTGCGTCGCGCGAAGCTGTACTACCTGCGTGACCTGCGCGGCAAGGCCGCGAAGATCAAGGAGAAGCGCGACAACTGAGCTCGCGCGGTCGTTCAAAGCGGGGCCGGATAACATCTGGCCCCGATGGACACCGAAGCACAGCCCGTGGAGCGCGACCGCTCCTCCCGCCCTTCCGAATCCGAGGAGATCTCGGACACAGAGGGGCAGGAGGGTCGGTCGCGTTTTGCGTTGGTCGACAGGGCCGCCGACTGGCTCCCGGGCGGGCGGATCACCCTGACCGTGCTGGTATGCCTGGTTTTTCTGCTCCTCGTCAGCAGGTTCGTGATGCAGCCGTTCCAAATTCCCAGCGGCTCCATGGAGTCGGGATTGAGGATCGGGGACCGCGTTCTCGTAAATAAGTTGGCGTACCGTTTCGATGCTGAGCCGCAGCGGGGCGATGTCGTTGTGTTCGACGGCACCGGCTATTTCGGGAACGCCGACTACATCAAGCGCGTCGTCGGTGTAGGGGGAGATCACGTGGTCTGCTGCGACAAGGAAGGGAGGCTCGAAGTGAACGGCCGGTCGGTCGACGAGTCGACGTTTCTGTATCCGGGGGACAGCCCGTCCGAGGTGCCCTTCGACGTCGTCGTGCCCGACGGCACCCTCTTCGTCCTCGGTGACCACCGCGGCGACTCCAGCGACTCCCGCGACCACCTGGGCTCGCCCGGCGGAGGCATGATCCCCGTCTCCGACGTCATCGGCAGAGCCGACTGGATCGCCTGGCCCGCCGGCCACTGGACCCGGCTGACGCGTCCCGACGTCTACGCGCGCGTGCCCGCCGCGGACGGTGTCCATGGGTAACCGTGGCAAACCGCGCGGGGTCTCCAGCAGCGCGGCCGACAACCTGCTGCCCACCGGCACCCGACGCGCCTCCGGGGGCGCGGCCCGGCCCAGCCGCGTCGAGCGGCGCAAGCTCGCCCGCAAGATCAAGCGGCGCAGGCGACGCTCGACGGTCAAGGAGATACCGCTCCTCGTCGGCGTCGCCGTACTGATAGCCCTGGTCCTCAAGACCTTCCTCGTCCAGGCCTTCGTGATCCCGTCGGGCTCGATGGAGAACACGATCCAGATCGGCGACCGCGTCCTGGTCGACAAGCTCACGCCCTGGTTCGGCTCCAAGCCGCAGCGCGGTGACGTCGTCGTCTTCAAGGACCCCGGGGGCTGGCTCACCGCCGAGGAGACCAAGAAGAAGAGCGACCCCGTCGTCGTCAAGCAGGTCAAGGAAGGGCTGACCTTCATCGGCCTGCTGCCGTCCGACAACGAGAAGGACCTCATCAAGCGGGTCGTCGGCGTCGGCGGGGACACGGTCAAGTGCTGTGACACACAGGGCCGGGTGACCGTCAACGGCACGCCGCTGACCGAGCCCTACATCTACGCCGGTGACAAGCCGTCGGCCTTCGCCTTCGAGGTGAAGGTGCCCGAGGGCCGTCTGTTCGTGCTGGGTGACCACCGGGGCAACTCCGCCGACTCCCGCTACCACCGCACCGACAAGTTCAGCGGCACCGTCTCCGAGAAGTCCGTCGTCGGCCGGGCCATGGTCATCGCCTGGCCCGTCGGTCACTGGATCCGCCTGAAGGAACCGGGCACTTACGCGACCGTCGCCGACGCGCCCGCAGGGTCGACGTCCGCTCTCGGCGCGTCGCATAGGGTGGCCTCAGCGGATCCAGATGGATTGATCCCGCTCCCGACTCCTGCGGAACTCCCGCTCGTTATGGGAGTGGTGGGCCTGCGCCGAATACGGCGCGGGCGGCGGCACGGAGTGAGGAGTGGATGTGGGGGATGTGGCGGTCGGCGCACGGTCCGGACACGATGGTCCCGAAGGGCAGCCGGAGCGGCCCGACGATGCGGCTGCCCCGGCCGTAGAGGGCGCCTCAGGCTCCGGGAGTGAGTCCGCGGACGGCAGCGCTACGACCGAGCGCACCGAGCAGGACCCGAAGAAGAAGCAGCGCTCCTTCTGGAAGGAGCTGCCGATCCTGATCGGCATCGCCCTGGTGCTCGCGCTGCTGATCAAGACCTTCCTGGTGCAGGCGTTCTCGATCCCCTCGGACTCGATGCAGAACACCCTCCAGCAGGGCGACCGTGTCCTGGTCGACAAGCTGACCCCGTGGTTCGGCTCCGAGCCGGAGCGCGGCGAGGTGGTCGTCTTCCACGACCCCGACGGCTGGCTGAGGGGCGAGCCCACGGCCAACCCGAACGCCCTGCAGACGGTGCTCAGCTGGATCGGCCTGATGCCGTCCGCCGAGGAGAAGGACCTCATCAAGCGGGTCATCGGCGTCGGCGGCGACACCATCCAGTGCAAGGGCACCGGCCCGCTGACCGTCAACGGCAAGGCGTTGAACGAGCCGTACGTGTACCCGGGGAACACCCCGTGCAGCGTTGACGAAGACGGCGGCCAGTTCAAGGTCAAGGTGCCCAAGGGCATGATCTGGGTGATGGGCGACCACCGTCAGAACTCACGGGACTCGCGCTACAACCAGACGGACAAGCACCACGGCATGGTCCCCGTGAGCGAGGTCGTCGGGCGCGCCATCGTGAAGGCCTGGCCCATCAACCGCTGGGGCACCCTCCCGGTCCCGGACACCTTCGGCCAGGACGGCCTGAGCGACCAGGCGGCGGCCGCGGTCACCTCGCCGGCGTCCGTGGCGCTCGTGGGCGCGGTACCGCTGGTGCTGGTACGCCGGAAGCGGAAGGCGTCCAAGTAGCGCGCTGAATCGTCCCCTTGGGGCCGGTCGGCTCGGATTCGTCCGGGCGGCCGGCCCCTCGGTCGTACGGGGTGTCCGCTGGTGTCGGCGGGCGCCGGTGGGCCGGGTGCGTTCCGGTGCCGGTGGCCGACGGTGTCCGTGATCCAAACCATGGGCTGACCGCACACCGTACCCCCGGGTAAGGTGCGGACCCATGGGTGGCGAGAGCACTACACGTACGGCCCCGCGCAGCGGTGGCGCGAGCAAGGGCCCGGCGGGCGGCCGGATCGGACAGAGGCTGTCCGGGCTGGCCGTCGCGCTGGGCATTGTGCTGTTCATCGGAGGGTTCGCCTGGGGGGCCGTGATCTACCGGCCCTACACCGTGCCCACCAGTTCGATGACGCCGACGATCGACGCGGGCGACCGGGTGCTGGCGCAGCGTATCGACGGCAGCGAGGTACGGCGCGGCGACGTCGTCGTCTTCCGCGACAAGACCTGGGTCACCAACGCGGCCGTGGTCAAGCGGGTGGTCGCCGTCGGCGGTGACACGGTGTCCTGCTGCACCAACGGCAAGCTGACCGTCAATGGCAAGCAGATCGACGAATCGTATCTGCCCAAGGGCAGCCTGGCCGAGATCACGAACATCCCGACCGTGAAGGTTCCCGAGGGGCGTCTGTTCCTGCTCGGTGACGAACGCCAGGGCTCGCTGGACTCCAGTGCCCACCTCACGGACGCGGCCAGCGGCACGGTGTCGCGCGGTGCGGTGAGCGCCAGGGTCGACGCCGTCGTCTGGCCCATGAACGGCATGCTCAAGCGGCCGTCCGGCTGGGAGACGCTGGGCAGCCTCTCCCAGCCCGGTCCGCTGCGCCTGATGGTCGGCGCGGTGATCGCCGGTGCGGTGCTCGTCCTGGGCGGCGCGGCGTACGGTCCCATCGCGGGCTTCGTGGGCCGGCGCGGCCGGTCCCGGACGGAGCCTGCCGGTGCCCGCTGAGGTGCCTTATGAGCAGGACGAGTACCGGGGAGGGCTGCGGAAGGTCGCCCGAGTGGTGCTGCTCGACCCCGAAGAACGCATTCTGCTGCTGCACGGGCACGAGCCGGACGATCCCGCCGACGACTGGTGGTTCACGCCGGGCGGAGGCCTGGAGGGCGACGAGACCCGGGAGCAGGCCGCGTTGCGGGAGCTCACGGAGGAGACCGGAATCACCGAGGTCGAGCTGGGCCCGGTGCTGTGGCGGCGGGTGTGTTCCTTCCCGTTCGCCGGCCGCCGTTGGGACCAGGACGAGTGGTACTACCTGGCCCGTACGACCCAGACGGCCACGGTGGCCGCGGGGCTGACGGACCTTGAACGGCGCAGTGTCGCCGGAGCGCGTTGGTGGACGTGCCAGGAACTGACCGAGGCACATGAGACGGTGTATCCGACCAGACTCGCCGAGCTGCTGCGCAGGGTGCTCGACGAGGGTCCCCCGGCCACACCCGAGATCCTCGACACGGAAATCGTCTAGGGGCTCGCGGGGCTGGCGCACAATAGGGGGACGCACGGCTGAAGGGGAACATGCCATGAGCGCCGAGGACCTCGAGAAGTACGAGACCGAGATGGAGCTGAAGCTCTATCGGGAGTACCGCGATGTCGTCGGTCTGTTCAAATATGTGATCGAGACCGAACGGCGCTTCTACCTCACCAATGACTACGAGATGCAGGTGCACTCGGTCCAGGGCGAGGTGTTTTTCGAGGTGTCCATGGCGGACGCCTGGGTGTGGGACATGTACCGGCCCGCTCGCTTCGTCAAGCAGGTACGGGTACTCACGTTCAAGGACGTGAATATCGAGGAGCTGAACAAGAGCGATCTGGAGCTGCCGGGCGGCTGATGACGTGCGGCGACCGCTCGTGTGGGTGACGGAGTTTTCCACAATCACTCGCT
This sequence comes from Streptomyces sp. NBC_00775, assembly GCF_036347135.1. Classification (NCBI taxonomy): domain Bacteria; kingdom Bacillati; phylum Actinomycetota; class Actinomycetes; order Kitasatosporales; family Streptomycetaceae; genus Streptomyces; species Streptomyces sp. NBC_00775. The sequence goes on along the minus strand of NZ_CP108938.1, from coordinate 3,065,005 downwards.
TGTCCACCAAGATCCAATAGCAGGTCGAAGTGGCCTCAGTGTTGGCGCCGGAGGTGGTGCCGACATGAGTACATCCAAGGCACGCAGTGCACTCGGCAAGTACGGCGAGGATCTGGCCGCGCGGCGGCTGACCGAAACCGGGATGACGGTCCTGGCGCGTAACTGGCGCAGCGGCAGGACCGGCGAGATCGACATCGTGGCCCGCGACGGCGATGCGCTGGTCGTCTGCGAGGTCAAGACCCGCAAAGCGGGCGCCTTCGAGCACCCGATGGCGGCCGTCACACCGGTCAAGGCCCAGCGGCTGCGAGGCCTGGCCGAACGCTGGGTCCAGGAACACGGCGGGGCACCACCCGGCGGCGTCCGCATCGACCTGATCGGCGTCCTCCTCCCCGACCGCGGCGCGCCCGTGGTCGAGCACGCGCGGGGGGTGGCCTGATGGGATTCGCGCGTACGTGTTCGGTGGCCCTGGTCGGCGTCGAGGGCGTGGTGGTCGAGGTCCAGGCCGACCTGGAGCCGGGCGTCGCGGCCTTCACCCTGGTCGGTCTCCCCGACAAGAGCCTGACGGAGAGCAAGGACCGGGTTCGGGCGGCGGTGGTGAACTCCGGCGCGACGTGGCCCCAGAAGAAGCTCACGGTGGGGCTGAGTCCGGCGTCGGTGCCGAAGGGCGGCAGCGGATTCGATCTTGCTGTCGCCTGCGCGGTGCTCGGTGCCTCGGAGCGGATCGATCCCAGGGTGCTCTCCGACATCGTGATGATCGGGGAGCTCGGACTCGACGGACGGGTACGGCCGGTGCGCGGCGTGCTGCCCGCGGTGCTGGCCGCGGCGGACGCGGGATACGAGCAGGTGGTGGTGCCCGAGTGCGCGGCGGCCGAGGCCTCACTGGTGCCGGGGGTCTCTGTGCTGGGGGTCCGCAGTCTGCGCCAGCTGATCGCGGTGCTCACCGACGAGCCCGTGCCCGAGGAGGACCCGGACGAGCAGGGCCGCCCGGATCCGCTGATGGCGGGCCTGCGCATGCCCGGCACGGGCGCGGCCACCGGCATGCACGGCATGGGCGCCGCGCAGCACGACCAGGGTCATGACCTCGCCGACGTCGTCGGTCAGCACTCGGCGCGGACCGCCGTGGAGGTCGCCGCGGCGGGCGGGCACCACTTGTTCCTGGAAGGGCCGCCGGGAGCGGGCAAGACGATGCTCGCCGAGCGGCTGCCGGCCATCCTGCCGCGGCTCAGCAGGGGCGAATCCCTGGAGGTCACCGCCGTCCACTCGGTCGCGGGCCTGCTGCCGCCGGGAAAACCCCTGGTGGACACCGCTCCGTACTGCGCCCCGCACCACTCGGCGACCATGCAGGCGCTCGTCGGAGGCGGCCAGGGCATCGCACGACCGGGCGCGGTGTCGCTCGCCCACCGGGGAGTGCTCTTCCTGGACGAGACACCGGAATTCAGCAGCCAAGCCCTGGACGCGCTGCGCCAGCCCCTGGAAGCAGGGCATGTGGTGATCGCGCGCAGCGCGGGTGTCGTGCGGTTTCCGGCGAGGTTCCTGATGGTCCTCGCCGCGAATCCCTGCCCGTGCGGCCGCTTCTCGCTGAGGGACGATTTCTGCGAGTGCCCGCCTTCTGTGATCCGCCGCTATCAGGCCCGGCTCTCCGGGCCGCTGCTGGACCGGGTCGACCTGAGAGTCGAAGTGGACCGGGTCACACGCTCCCAGCTGACCGAGCGCGGCGCGCGCGGCGAGACCACCGAGACGGTCGCCGCCCGGGTGTGGGCCGCCAGAGAGCGGGCCACCGCCCGTCTGACGGGCACCCCTTGGCGGACGAACAGCGAAGTGCCCGGGCGGGATCTGCGCAGCCGGTGGTACGCGTCGGCGGGCGCGATGGACGAGGCGGAGCGGAATCTGGAGCGAGGCGTCCTGACCGCCCGCGGCCTCGACCGCGTACTGCGTGTCGCCTGGACCGTCGCCGACCTCGTCGGGCACGACAGGCCGGATGCGACGGACGTCGCCCTCGCGCTGCAACTGCGCACCGGGGTCCCGCGCGGGGTGCCGATGGCGATCGGCGCGCTGTCGTGAGCCAGGATGACGAGCGGCTGCACCGGGCCCTTCTCACCCGCGTCGTCGAACCGGGGGACGAGGTCTGCGGGCGCTGGCTCCGCGAGGTCGGGGCCGCGGAGGCGGTCCGGCGGCTGGTCGGGGACGGTGAGCAACCGCGAGGGGTGACGGACAAGCGATGGGCGGGGTTACGGGCCCGGGCCGAGCGGGCCGACCCCGAGCGGGACCTCGCCAGGGCGCGGGACGCAGGGGTGCGCTTCATCTGCCCCGGTGAGCCGGAGTGGCCCGCGCAGCTCGACGATCTGGGGGACGCCCGGCCCACCGGGCTGTGGCTGCGGGGGCACCCCAGTCTGCGGATATGGGCGCTGCGGTCCGTCGCCGTCGTCGGGGCGCGGGCCTGCACCGAATACGGCGCCCACATGGCGGCCACCCTCGGCGCGGGGCTCGCGGAGCGGGGCTGGGTGGTGGTGTCGGGCGGTGCGTACGGCGTGGACGGTGCCGCGCACCGGGGCGCCCTCGGCGCGGGCGGCGCCACCGTCGCCGTGCTGGCCTGCGGCGTCGACCGGCCCTACCCGCGCGGGCACACCCAGCTGATCACCAGGATCGCGAAACAGGGGCTGGTGGTGGGGGAGTTGCCACCCGGTGACCATCCGACGGCGAGCAGATTCATCCTCAGGAACAGAGTCATCGCGGCGCTCACCCGGGGGACCGTGGTCGTCGAGGCGGCGTATCGCAGTGGCGCACTGGTCACGGCTCGGGCGGCGGAGCGGCTCGGGCGGTTCACGATGGGGGTGCCGGGCCCCGCCACGAGCGGGCTGTCGGCGGGGGTGCACGAACTGCTGCGCGGGGAGGCGGTCCTGGTCTCCGACGCGGCGGACGTCGCCGAACTGGTGGGGGACATGGGCGAGCTCGCCCCCGACCGGCGCGGGCCTGTGCTGCCGCGCGACCTGCTGGACCCGGGCGCCGGGCGGGTGCTGGCCGTCCTGCCGGCACGCGGCCTGGCCGTGGCACAGGAGATCGCCCGGGGCGCGGGCACCACCGAGGACGACGCGGTCGGGAGACTGTACGAACTCCGAGCACTTGGTTTCGTCGAACGACACGGCGACGGCTGGAAGTTGACACGCCAGGCGATGATCTCCGTCCGCGATGATCGGGGACGGCGCTGACCGAGCGTGTTCGGCCGTCCGGGCGAACGCCGACACCCTTGGGAATTCCCGCAGTTGGCGTCGCCCGGCGGTCACGCAGCGCGACCGCCATGGCGCGGGGGGACGCCGAGGGGAACGCCTCTGCGCGAGGGTGATCCCCCGTTCTTCGCGCACTGCGACTCTCCAGTCACGCTACGCTCACGAGGATTCCGGCTCAGACCGGCAATCTCGACATCAGACCGACAGGTCACCCAGGTACCCCCAGTTCACGGCAGAACGGCACAAGGCGACGAATGCCCCAGCACACCTCCGGGTCCGACCGGGCGGCGATCCCGCCAGCCGCCCGCGACGGCGGCAGCGTGCGCCCGCCCGCTCCCTCGACGCTCGACGAACTGTGGCGGTCGTACAAGGCGACGGGTGACGAGCGGCTGCGGGAGCAGTTGATCCTGCACTATTCGCCGTTGGTGAAGTACGTCGCGGGGCGGGTGAGTGTGGGTCTGCCGGCCAATGTCGAGCAGGCGGACTTCGTGTCGTCGGGGGTGTTCGGGCTGATCGACGCGATCGAGAAGTTCGACATCGAGCGGGAGATCAAGTTCGAGACGTACGCGATCACCCGGATCCGGGGCGCGATGATCGACGAACTGCGGGCGCTGGACTGGATCCCGCGCTCGGTGCGGCAGAAGGCGCGCAATGTGGAGCGGGCGTACGCGACGCTGGAGGCGCGGTTGCGACGGACCCCGTCGGAGGGCGAGGTGGCCTCCGAGATGGGCATCGGGGTGGAGGAACTCCACGCGGTGTTCAGTCAGTTGTCGCTGGCCAACGTGGTGGCTCTGGAGGAGTTGCTGCATGTCGGCGGCGAGGGCGGCGACCGGCTGAGTCTGATGGACACGCTGGAGGACACCGCGGCCGACAATCCGGTCGAGGTCGCCGAGGACCGGGAGCTGCGGAGGTTCCTGGCGCGGGCGATCAACACGCTGCCCGACCGGGAGAAGACCGTGGTCACGCTCTACTACTACGAGGGGCTCACGCTCGCGGAGATCGGCAATGTGCTGGGGGTGACCGAGAGCCGGGTGAGTCAGATCCACACCAAGTCGGTGCTCCAGCTGCGCGCCAAACTGGCGAGTTTCGGCCGCTGAGCCCGCGGTGGCGCGTCGCTGAATCGTCCCTGCCGAGCGGGTGTTCCGGCGCGGCTTCCCTCGGTCGGGTGGGTGGAGAGGCTGCCGTCCGGGGCCGTCCGTCCGTACAGTGGTTGACGTGCCAAGGATTCGAGCGGCCTCCGTGGCCGAGCACCGGTCTATGCAGCGAGCCGCCCTGCTGGACGCGGCGCGGTCCCTGTTGTCCGAGGGTGGGACGGAGGCGCTGACCTTCCCGGCTCTCGCCGAGCGCACGGGGCTCGCGCGGTCTTCCGTGTACGAGTACTTCCGGTCGCGGGCGGCTGTCGTCCAGGAGCTGTGCGAGGTCGACTTTCCCGTCTGGGCGGCGGAGGTCTCGGCGGCGATGGAGCGGGCCTCCGCTCCGGAGGACAAGGTCGAGGCCTATGTCCGGCAGCAGCTGACGCTGGTCGGGGACCGGCGGCACCGGGCCGTGGTCGCCATCTCGGCGAGCGAGCTGGACGCCGGGGCCCGGGAGAAGATCCGTGCCGCCCACGGCGGGCTCGTGGCGATGATCGTCGAGGCGCTGGGGGAGATGGGGCACGCCGAGCCGCGGCTGGCCGCGATGCTTCTCCAGGGTGTGGTGGATGCGGCTGTGCGGCGCATTGAGCTGGGGGCGGCCGAGGATCCTTCGGCGATCACCGAAGCGGCTGTTGCCATGGCTCTGCGGGGCGTTCGGGGCTGAGCCCGGGTTTGCTGGGCACCCGGCGTCGGGGCTGAGCTCGGCTTTGCGGGGCACCCGGTGTCTGGGCTGAGCTCGGTCCTGTTGGGTACCCGGTGTCCTGGTTGAGGTCGGGGTGGGTCGCGCGGCCCGGCGCTGCACGGGGTGCCGCTGTGCCCACCCGTGCCGCCCCAGCGGCACGATTGCCCACAGTTGTGCGGCACGGCTGCCCAGGGTTGTGCGGGTGCGGCTGCGCACAGTTGTGCGGGTGCGGCTGCCAGCAGTAACGCGGTCGCGCATGCCACAGCTGCGCGGCGCGCATGCCCGCAGTCAGGGCGGTCGCGCCCGCAGCCAGAGCTACGGGCGCGCGGCCGTCCGCCCCTCGGTCACCGGCAGCAAGCGGGACGGGCCCCTGCGGAGCAGCCACGGTGGGAGCAGGGACAGTGGGTCCAGGTAGGTTCTGCCTCTCAGCAGGCCCCAGTGCAGGCAGGACGTCGGGCAGTGCGAAGTGCCCGGTTCCACGGTGCCCAGGACCTCGCCCGTCAGTACCTCGTCGCCCTTCTTCACGGACGCCCGCACCGGTCCGTACGTCGTCCGCAGCGGTGGCGTCCCCGTGCTCGACAGTTCCACCGAGACGACCCCGCGACCCGCGACCCGGCCCGCGAAGGACACGCGTCCCGGCGCGACCGCCCGAACCGCGGTGCCCGGGGCCGCCGCGAGGTCCACACCACGGTGGCCGCGGCCGTATGCCGTCGCCGGAGGCTCCCAGCCTCGTACGACCAAAGGGCGTAGCCCCACCGGCCAGGTGCGGGCGACGGCCGGGACCGTCGGATCGGGACCCGGTGGTTCCGGGGCTCCCGGCGGGGCGGGTACCGCCATCGCGGTCGTGCGGGCCAGAGCAGACGGGGTCAGGGCCCCCAGGACGGTCACCGTCATTCCCAGCAGCAGCCCCAGCCACGTACGCACACATCGTTTCGCTCGCATGCGAGAACCGTCCCGCATCGGGCGGATCATGGCCGGGATCTGTGGAGTACCGGCTGGTTGTGGACAGCGGCGTCACCCTGCACCTCGCGGGTCCCGTACACTTCTCATGGCGATCCGGGTCACCGGGTCGACTTCGCACGCCCCGACATCCGGTCATCAAAAACCGGTGTCAGCGCCCCTCGGTCCCTCGTGGCAAGGCGCATCGCGGGCGTCAGGCGCGAGTGCCGTCCGGCACGCGCGGCACAACCGAGAACACCAAGGAGAACGGCCATGGCCGTCGTCACGATGCGGGAGCTGCTGGAAAGCGGCGTCCACTTCGGTCACCAGACCCGTCGCTGGAACCCGAAGATGAAGCGCTTCATCTTCACCGAGCGCAACGGCATCTACATCATCGACCTGCTCCAGTCGCTGTCGTACATCGACCGCGCCTACGAGTTCGTCAAGGAGACCGTCGCCCACGGCGGCACGGTCATGTTCGTCGGCACGAAGAAGCAGGCGCAGGAAGCCATCGCGGAGCAGGCCACCCGCGTCGGCATGCCCTACGTCAACCAGCGCTGGCTGGGCGGCATGCTCACCAACTTCTCGACCGTCTACAAGCGTCTGCAGCGCCTCAAGGAGCTCGAGCAGATCGACTTCGAGGACGTCGCCGCTTCGGGTCTCACCAAGAAGGAGCTTCTCGTGCTCTCGCGCGAGAAGGCCAAGCTGGAGAAGACCCTCGGTGGTATCCGCGAGATGCAGAAGGTGCCCAGCGCCGTCTGGATCGTGGACACCAAGAAGGAGCACATCGCGGTCGGCGAGGCCCGGAAGCTCAACATCCCGGTCGTCGCCATCCTCGACACCAACTGTGACCCCGACGAGGTCGACTACAAGATCCCGGGCAACGACGACGCGATCCGCTCCGTCACCCTGCTCACCCGCGTGATCGCCGACGCCGTCGCCGAGGGCCTCATCGCCCGCTCCGGCGCCGGCAAGGCCGAGGGTGACAAGGCCGCGGGCGAGCCGCTCGCCGCGTGGGAGCGCGACCTGCTCGAGGGCGAGAAGAAGGCCGACGAGGCCGAGGCCCCCGTCGCCGAGGCCGCCGCTGAGGCTCCGGCCGAGGCCGCTGTCGAGGCTCCGGCCGAGGCCGCTGCTGAGGCTCCGGCCGAGGCTGTCGTCGAGGCCCCCGTCGCCGAGGCTCCGGCCGCGGACGCCGAGCAGGCCTGACCCCTCACCCCTTCGGGTTACGGACGGCGGGGGCCCACAAAGCCCCCGCCGTTCGGCCCGTAGATCTTCAGACTTCGAGAGAGATTCCAGGAATCATGGCGAACTACACCGCCGCCGACGTCAAGAAGCTCCGTGAGCTCACCGGCGCCGGCATGATGGACTGCAAGAAGGCGCTGGACGAGGCTGACGGCAACGTCGACAAGGCCGTCGAGGCGCTGCGCATCAAGGGCCAGAAGGGCGTCGCCAAGCGCGAGGGCCGCTCCGCCGAGAACGGCGCTGTGGTTTCCATCATCGCTGACGACAACACCTCCGGTGTCCTGGTCGAGCTGAAGTGCGAGACGGACTTCGTCGCCAAGGGCGAGAAGTTCCAGGCCGTCGCCAACCAGATCGCGCAGCACGTCGCCGCGACCTCCCCGGCCGACCTGGACGCCCTGCTCGGCTCCGAGATCGAGGCCGGCAAGACGGTTCAGGCGTTCGTCGACGAGGCCAACGCCAACCTGGGCGAGAAGATCGTCCTGGACCGCTTCGCCCAGTTCTCCGGCGCGTACGTCACCTCGTACATGCACCGCACCATGCCCGACCTGCCCCCGCAGATCGGTGTTCTGGTCGAGCTGGACAAGGCCGACGCCGACCTCGCCAAGGGCATCGCGCAGCACATCGCCGCCTTCGCGCCGAAGTACCTCTCCCGTGAGGACGTTCCGGCCGAGGTCGTCGAGACCGAGCGTCGCGTCGCCGAGGAGACCACCCGCGCCGAAGGCAAGCCCGAGGCCGCCCTCCCGAAGATCGTCGAGGGTCGCGTCAACGGCTTCTTCAAGGAGGCCACTCTCCTTGGTCAGCCGTACGCGCTCGACAACAAGAAGTCCGTTCAGAAGGTCCTGGACGAGGCCGGTGTCACCCTGAAGCGCTTCACGCGCATCAAGGTCGGCATCTGAGTCCGTACCGCGATCGACGCGCGACCCCTATAGGGTCGACAGCAGTCGTCCGCGTACGCCGGCAGCACGCACGCGCGTGTGCCGGACGACAGCAGATCTGACGAGGAGGCCATTGCCGAGCATGGGAGCCAACACCCCACCGGCAATGGCCTTCTTCGTATGTGCACCATGAGGAGATCTCCATGACCACCACCCAGGCCGACAAGGGCGAGAAGACCGACGACGGCAAAGGCTCCGGACGCTTTCTGCTGAAGCTTTCCGGGGAGGCGTTCGCCGGCGGCGGCGGACTGGGCGTCGACCCCGATGTGGTGCACAAGATCGCCCGCGAGATCGCGGCCGTCGTGCGCGGCGGAGCCCAGATCGCGGTCGTCATCGGCGGCGGCAACTTCTTCCGCGGCGCCGAGCTCCAGCAGCGCGGCATGGACCGGGCCCGCTCCGACTACATGGGCATGCTCGGCACGGTCATGAACTGCCTCGCCCTCCAGGACTTCCTGGAGAAGGAGGGCATCGACAGCCGTGTCCAGACCGCCATCACCATGGGCCAGGTCGCCGAGCCGTACATCCCGCTGCGCGCCGTGCGCCACCTGGAGAAGGGCCGTGTGGTCATCTTCGGCGCCGGTATGGGCATGCCGTACTTCTCCACCGACACCACCGCCGCCCAGCGCGCCCTGGAGATCGACGCCGAGGCCCTGCTGATGGGCAAGAACGGCGTGGACGGCGTCTACGATTCCGACCCGAAGACCAACCCCGAGGCCGTCAAGTTCGACGGGCTCAGCTACGGCGAGGTCATCACCCGGGACCTCAAGGTCGCCGACATGACCGCCATCACGCTGTGCCGGGACAACAAGCTGCCGATCCTGGTCTTCGAGCTCCTGGCGGAGGGCAATATCGCACGGGCCGTCAAGGGTGAGAAGATCGGCACACTCGTGGGCGACCAGAGCGGCCGGGCCTGACGGGGACCGCCCGGAGCGGGGACGAACCCCCGCCGAGGACGGACCCTGACCGGGGGATGGACAATGTCCTGCCGGTCCGGAACCGTGCAGGAATAAGACGCGACGCAGCCGGCCGCCGACCCCGACGAGGAAACAGCTGCCGGGCCTACTCAAGACACGCAGGAGCAAGTGGTGATCGAAGAGACCCTCCTCGAGGCCGAGGAGAAGATGGAGAAGGCCGTCGTGGTCGCCAAGGAGGACTTCGGCGCGATCCGCACCGGCCGTGCGCACCCGGCGATGTTCAACAAGATCGTGGCCGACTACTACGGCGCGCTGACGCCGATCAACCAGCTGGCCTCGTTCTCGGTGCCGGAGCCGCGCATGGCCGTGGTGACCCCGTTCGACAAGAGCGCGATGCGCAACATCGAGCAGGCGATCCGCGATTCCGACCTGGGCGTCAACCCGAGCAACGACGGCAACATCATCCGGGTGGTGTTCCCCGAGCTGACCCAGGAGCGCCGCAAGGAGTTCATCAAGGTCGCCAAGACCAAGGGTGAGGACGCCAAGATCTCGATCCGCTCCGTCCGCCGCAAGGCGAAGGAGACCATCGACAAGCTGATCAAGGACGGCGAGGTCGGTGAGGACGAGGGCCGCCGTGCGGAGAAGGAACTCGACGACACCACGGCGAAGTACGCCGCCCAGGTGGACGAGCTCCTGAAGCACAAGGAAGCGGAGCTGCTCGAGGTCTGATGAACGATTCTTCCTGGGGGGCGCCGCCACAAGCCGGGTACTGGGGGCCGTCCGAGCAGGGGCCTGTCCAGGGGGCAGCCCCGGCGGGTCCCACGTACGATGCGCATGACGCGCAGCAGACTCGCCCCATGCCCATCGTGCCCGACGTACCCGCACACGGCGGAGACCAGGATGACGACCGGGGGGCCGCTCGGCTGAGCGGCCCCCCGTTCCGCGACAACACAGCACCGGCGGCCCCCTACGGGGATCCGTCGCACCTTCCGCAGAGCCCGCAGGAGCCCATGCCCAGCGCCACCCCCCAGCCCGCCCCCGCACCTCAGAAGAAGAGTGCGGGACGCGACCTGGGCGCGGCCATAGGAGTGGGTGTCGGGCTCGGTGCGGTGATCGTCGCGTCGTTGTTCATCGTCAAGGCCGTCTTCGTCGGAGTGATAGCGGTCGCCGTGGTGGTGGGGCTTTGGGAGCTCACTTCACGGCTGGAGGAACGCAAGGGCATCAAGGCGCCCCTCGTGCCGCTGGCGCTCGGCGGGGCCGCCATGGTCGTCGCCGGATACGTCCGGGGTGCCGAGGGCGCATGGGTCGCGATGGCGCTCACCGCGCTGGCCGTCCTGGTCTGGCGGATGACGGAACCGCCGGAGGGCTACCTCAAGGACGTCACGGCGGGGGTCTTCGCGGCCTTCTACGTGCCGTTCCTGGCCACCTTCGTCGCCATGATGCTCACGGCCGACGACGGTCCGCGCCGCGTCCTGACGTTCCTGCTCCTGACGGTCGTCAGCGACACGGGCGCGTACGCGATCGGCTGGCGCTTCGGCAAGCACAAGCTGGCGCCGCGCATCAGCCCCGGCAAGACCCGCGAGGGTCTGTTCGGAGCGGTCAGCTTCGCGATGGCGGCGGGTGCGCTGTGCATGCAGTTCCTGATCGAGGACGGCACCTGGTGGCAGGGACTGATCCTCGGTCTCGCGGTCGCGGCCAGCGCCACGCTCGGCGATCTCGGCGAGTCCATGATCAAGCGGGACCTGGGCATCAAGGACATGGGCACGCTGCTGCCGGGGCATGGCGGCATCATGGACCGGCTGGACTCGCTGCTGCCCACGGCTCCGGTGGTGTGGCTGCTGCTGGTGATCTTCGTCGGCTCGGGTTGACGGACAGCAGGTACTCTGGAAGGGCTCGCGGCATCAGACTGCGGGCCCTTTCGTACGTCCCCGCCACCGCGGGGATGGTCCAGTGAGGTCTCCTGGTTTGGGTATGGCCCTGCCGTTGTCCCCGCCCGCGCGGGGTGCCAGGCCTCTGTAGTCATGAGGAGATGCCCGATCGTGGCACGTCCAGTCCCCGGCGAGCTCACCTTCGTCGCACCCCGCGGAGCCAAGAAGCCGCCGCGGCACCTCGCCGACCTCACGCCGGCCGAGCGTAAAGAGGCCGTCGCCGCGATCGGTGAGAAGCCGTTTCGCGCCAAGCAGCTGTCCCAGCACTACTTCGCGCGGTTCGCGCACGACCCCGCGGAGTGGACGGACATCCCGGCCGCCTCGCGCGGCAAGCTCCAGGAGGCGCTGCTTCCGGAGCTGATGACGGTCGTACGGCATCTGTCGACCGACCAGGACACCACGCGCAAGACGCTGTGGCGGCTCTTCGACGGCACGCTCGTCGAGTCCGTGCTGATGCGGTACCCGGACCGGGTGACCATGTGCATCAGCTCGCAGGCCGGGTGTGGCATGAACTGCCCGTTCTGCGCGACCGGGCAGGCAGGCCTCGACCGGAACCTCTCCACGGGCGAGATCGTGCACCAGATCGTGGACGGGATGCGGGCCCTGAGGGACGGCGAGATCCCGGGTGGTCCGGCGCGGCTGAGCAACATCGTCTTCATGGGCATGGGCGAGCCGCTCGCCAACTACAAGCGGGTCGTGGGCGCCATTCGCGCGCTCACCGACCCCGAGCCCGACGGACTCGGGCTCTCGCAGCGCGGGATCACGGTGTCGACGGTCGGGCTGGTCCCCGCCATCCACCGGTTCTCCGACGAGGGCTTCAAGTGCCGCCTCGCCATCTCGCTGCACGCGCCGGACGACGAGCTGCGCGACACCCTCGTCCCCGTGAACACACGGTGGAAGGTGCGCGAGGTGCTCGACGCCGGCTGGGAGTACGCCGCGAAGTCGGGGCGCCGGCTCTCCATCGAGTACGCCCTCATCCGGGACATCAACGACCAGGCGTGGCGCGGTGACCGGCTCGGCCGGCTCCTCAAGGGCAAGCCCGTGCACGTCAACCTCATCCCGCTGAACCCGACCCCGGGTTCGAAGTGGACCGCCTCGCGGCCCGAGGACGAGAAGGCGTTCGTCGAGGCGATCGCGGCCCACGGGGTGCCGGTGACCGTCCGGGACACCCGGGGCCAGGAGATCGACGGGGCGTGCGGGCAGCTCGCGGCCACCGAGCGGTAGTCTGACCTCCGTAGGTACATCTTCATATTCCGACAGGGGAGCGCCACAGCGCTGAGAGTGCGGCAGCCGGGTCACCGGTGGGCCGCAGACCCTCAGAACCTTGCCCAGGTCATTCTGGGTAGGAAGTTCGGTCATTACTCGAGCTGTTGCGCCCTGCCCGGGAACTGTCAGAGGTTCCCGGGCAGGGCCGCGTCTCTTCCTGGTCAGCCAGGAGGAATTCAGTGAGCACCACCAAGACGTTCACGGCCGTCGTCGTCGGCCTGGGCCTCGTCACGCTCTCCGCGTGCGGGTCGTCCGACAGCGGCGGTTCGGCGGACTCGACGACCGTCACGCTGGTCAGCCACGACTCGTGGGCCGTCTCCAAGAGCGTCCTCAAGGACTTCGAGAAGCAGTCCGGCTACACGGTCAAGGTCCTCAAGGACGGCGACGCCGGACAGGCCGTCAACAAGGCGATCCTCACCAAGGACAACCCGCAGGGCGATGTCTTCTTCGGCGTCGACAACACCCTGCTGTCGCGGGCGCTCGACAACGGGCTGTTCCAGTCGTACGAGGTCAAGGGCGCCGGCCAGATCCTCCCGGAGTACCGGGTGGACCAGGACAAGCACCGCGTCACGCCCATCGACTCCGGCGACATCTGCGTCAACTACGACAAGGCCTACTTCAGCGAGCACAAGCTGACGCCGCCGCAGTCCTTCGACGACCTGATCAAGCCCGAGTACAAGAACCTGCTCGTCACCGAGAACGCGTCCACGTCCTCGCCCGGCCTCGGCTTCCTGCTCGGCACGGCCGCGAAGTACGGCGACGACGGTTGGCAGGACTACTGGAAGAGGCTCAAGGCCAACGGCGTGAAGGTCGTCGACGGCTGGGAGCAGGCCTACAACGACGAGTTCTCCGGATCCGCCGGCGGCAAGAAGGCCAAGGCCGACCGGCCGCTCGTCGTCTCGTACGCCTCCTCGCCGCCCGCCGAGGTCATCTACGCCGACCCGAAGCCGGCCACCGCGCCCACCGGTGTCGCGACCGGCACCTGCTTCCGCCAGATCGAGTACGCCGGGCTGCTCAGCAACGCCAAGAACACCAAGGGCGGCAAGGCGTTCATCGACTTCCTGGCCACCAAGGAGTTCCAGGAGGACATGCCGCTGAACATGTTCGTGTACCCGGTGGTCAAGGGCGCCACGGTGCCCGCCGAGTTCACGAAGTTCGGCCCGCAGGCCAAGGACCCCGAGATCCTGGCCCCCGCCAAGATCGCCGCCAACCGTGACCAGTGGGTCAAGTCGTGGACCTCGCTCGTACTGAAGTAGCCAAGGCGGCGACGAAGAGGCGCGGGAGCGCGACGCGGCTCGGCCTCATGGCCCTGCCCGTCGCGTTCTTCGCCGTCTTCTTCGCCTACCCCGTCGCCGCGATCGTCGCGCGCGGCCTCAAGGTCGACGGGGCCTGGCAGCTAGGGCGGATCGGTGACGTGCTCGCGCAGTCCGACATCCGGCACGTCCTGTGGTTCACCACCTGGCAGGCGCTCGCCTCGACGGCGCTCACGCTGCTGATCGCGCTCCCCGGCGCGTATGTCTTCGCGCGCTTCGATTTCAGGGGCAAGCACGTCCTGCGGGCCGTGGTGACGGTGCCCTTCGTGCTGCCGACGGTCGTCGTCGGTACGGCGTTCCTGGCGCTGGTCGGCCGGGGCGGGATGCTGGACCAGCTGTGGGGCGTACGCCTTGACACCACCGTGTGGGCGATCCTGATCGCGCATGTCTTCTTCAACTACGCGGTCGTCGTACGGACGGTCGGCGGGCTCTGGTCGCAGCTCGACCCACGCCAGGAGGAGGCCGCGCGGATGCTCGGCCTCTCCCGGTTCGCGGCCTGGCGCAAGGTGACGCTGCCGGCCCTCGGCCCGGCCGTGGCCGCCGCCGCGCTCATGGTCTTCCTCTTCACCTTCACCTCCTTCGGCGTGGTGCAGATCCTCGGCGGCCCCACCTTCTCCACCCTCGAAGTCGAGATCTACCGGCAGACCTCGGAGATCTTCGACCTCGCGACGGCGGCGGTGCTGACGATCATCCAGTTCGTGGCGGTGGGCGCGATCCTCGCCGTGCACGCCCGGACCGTACGCCGCCGGGAGACCGCCCTGCGCCTGGTCGCCCCGGAGACGACCGCCCGCCGGCCGCGCGGGGCCGGGCAGTGGGCGCTGCTCGCCGGAGTCCTGGCGTCCATCGCCGTACTGCTCGTGCTGCCGCTCGGCGTGCTCGTCCAGCGGTCCTTCGACACCCCCGATGGCTATGGGTTCGCGTACTACAAGGCCCTGACCTCCGAAGACGGAGGCATCTTCCTCGTCGCGCCGATCGAGGCGATCGGCAACTCCCTGGAGTACGCGCTCGCCGCCACCGCCATCGCCGTACTGATCGGCGGTCTGGCGGCTGCGGCGCTCACCCGCCGGAACACGGGCCGTCTCGTACGGGGCTTCGACGCGCTGCTGATGCTGCCGCTGGGCGTCTCCGCGGTGACCGTCGGCTTCGGGTTCCTGATCGCGCTCGACAAGCCGCCACTGGATCTGCGGTCCTCCTGGATCCTGGTGCCGCTCGCCCAGGCGCTGGTGGGCGCCCCCTTCGTTGTACGGACGATGCTGCCCGTGCTGCGGGCGGTGGACGGGCGGCTGCGCGAGGCGGCGGCCGTGCTGGGGGCATCGCCGTGGCGGGTGTGGCGCGAGGTCGATCTGCCGATGGTGCGGCGGGCGCTGCTGATCGCGGCGGGGTTCGCCTTCGCGGTGTCGCTCGGCGAGTTCGGGGCGACCGTCTTCATCGCGCGGCCCGACAATCCGACGCTGCCGGTCGCCGTGGCCCGGCTGCTCGGGCGTGCCGGTGACCTCAACTACGGCCAGGCGATGGCCCTTTCGACGATCTTGATGGTGGTGTGCGCGGTCGCGCTGCTGCTGTTGGAGCGCGTACGGACCGACCGGACCGGGGAGTTCTAGATGCTGCTGAGCCTCGAAGGCGCGACCGTACGCTTCGGCGGGCGGCCCGTGCTCGACGCCGTCGACCTCGATGTCGCCGAGCATGAGATCGTCTGTGTGCTCGGGCCCAGCGGCAGTGGCAAGTCCACGCTGCTGCGGGCGGTGGCCGGATTGCAGTCGCTCGACGCGGGCCGCGTGGTACTGGACGGACGTGACCAGACGGGGGTGCCCGCGCACAAGCGGGGCGTCGGTCTGATGTTCCAGGACCACCAGCTCTTCCCGCAGCGGGACGTGGGCGGCAATGTGGCCTTCGGGTTGCGGACGCGCGGGGAGTCGAAGGGCCAACAGGTCGCGCGGGTGCGGGAGTTGCTGGACCTCGTCGGGCTTCCGGGGGCTCAGGGGCGCGCTGTCGCCTCCCTCTCCGGTGGCGAGCAGCAGCGCGTCGCGCTCGCCCGGGCCCTCGCGCCCCGCCCCCGCCTGCTGATGCTCGACGAACCGCTCGGCCAGCTGGACCGCTCGCTGCGTGAACGGCTGGTCGTCGAACTCCGGGAACTCTTCGGCGAGTTGGGCACGACCGTGCTCGCCGTCACGCACGACCAGGGCGAGGCCTTCGCACTCGCCGACCGGGTCGTGGTGATGCGCGACGGACGGATCGCCCAGTCGGGTACGCCACTTGAGGTCTGGCAGCATCCCGTGGACGAGTTCGTGGCCCGCTTCCTCGGCTTCGACAACGTGGTCGACGCGACGGTGAGCGGAGAGGCGGCGGACACCCCGTGGGGGAAGGTCCCGGTGCCGGAGGACGCCACCCAGGGGCCGGTCACCCTCCTCGTGCGGCCCGCCGGCGTACGGCTCGTGGACGCGTCGGACGGGCTGCGCTGCACCGTCGCCGCACGCACGTTCAGGGGCACCCATGTCGCCGTACATCTGCAACCGGAGGGCGCGCCCCGGCTCGAAGCGGCGTGCGCGCTGCGGGACGCGCCGGAGCCCGGTGACGTGGTCGGCGTGGAGTTCGACGCAGCCGAAATTGTCGTACTCGGGGAGCCCCCAGCCGCATAAGGTGCGGATCATGACGCTTCTCGGGCATGACCGCTACTGCGACGAGATCGAGCTTCAGGTACGGCAGTTGAGGGATGTGGTGACCGGAGACGGCGCCGATCTGTCGGCCACCGTGCCGACCTGCCCCGACTGGTCGCTGGAGCAGCTCGTACGGCACACGGGCGGGGCGCTGCGCTGGGTGGAGTACATCGTCCGAACGCGGGCGCAGGAGGTGGTTCCCGACAAGGGGGTTCACCTCGGCGAGGGACCGGAGGCCGAGGGCGACCCCGTGGCCCTGGACGCCTGGCTCGCGGAGACCGGCGAGATGGTCGTCGCCGCGCTGCGGGAGGCGGGGCCCGACACGAAGGTGTGGGCGTGGGCCGGGGAGCTCACCTCCGGGTTCTGGGCGCGTCGGATGACGCACGAGCTGGCGATCCACCGCGCCGACGCGACACTGGCCGCCGGGCTGCCGTACGAGGTCGACCCCGAGGTGGCCGCGGACGCGATCGACGAGTGGCTGGGGATCGTGGAGTACGTGCAGCGGACGCAGCCGCACGACGCGGCGGCGGAGCTGCGCGGACCGGACCGCAGCATCCATCTGCACGCCACCGACACCGGCCCGGAGCTGAACGCCGAGTGGGTTGTCGAGCTCGCCGAGGAGGGCGTCACCTGGCGCCGCGGCCACGAGAAGGCGACTGTCGCGCTGCGCGGTCCGCTCACGGACGTACTGCTGGGCTTCTATCGCCGACTGCCGCTGGACGGCGGGCGGTTGGAGGTGCTGGGGGAGCGGGAGCTGCTGGACTTCTGGCTGGAGCGCGCGACCTTCGGGTAGGCGCGGCCGCACAGGCGTGTGGCCCGCCCCCCACATCTCGGGGGACGGGCCACACGTTTCGTACGGGTGTGCGTCAGCTGGACTTCGACGCGCCACGGCGGCGCATGCCGAAGAACACCGCTCCGCCACCGACCACGACGAGCGCACCGGCGATACCGGCGATCATCGGGGTGTTGGAGTTCGCACCGGTCTCCGCGAGGTTGGAGTCACCAGCAGCCGGGGACGGGGAGTTGTCGCCCGTCGTCGCGGGAGCGGTGGTGCTCTCGGAGGCCGACGGGGTCGCCGAGCCCGAAGGCGTCTCCGACGGGGAAGGCGTCTCCGAAGGCTTCGGGGTCTCCGAAGGCGACGGCGTCTCCGTGGACTTGCAGGCCTCGGACGGCGCGGTCGTGTTCGGCGAGATGTCCTTGTCGACGATGTCGCCGGCCTTGATGTGGACGCGGTACTCGGCCTTGGGGGCCCAGTCCTCGGAGAACGTGACGGTGGCGCCCTCCTTGGTGCCCGTGACCGTCTGGGTGCCGACCAGCCTCGCGTCGGCGCCGTTCGACTCCAGGTAGACCGAGACGGTGGCCTCCTTGCCCGAGGCGTCGGTGTCGGTCACGGTGATGATGCCCTTCCCGCTGTCGTCGCAGGACGCGACGGCGGAGAAGTCACCGATGTTGCAGGCGAGTGCGTTGCCCGCGACGCCGAGCGCGAGCGCGGCCGTGGCGGAGGCAACACCGAGGATTCGCACAGAACGTGCGGTACGGCGAGATATGGACACGATTGCCCTTCACAGGTTGCGCAACTGCGGGGGGTGAGTGGGGGCCCTGCCGTGACAACTGCTGCGTCAACAGTGCCCCCAGGAGTCTCACAGGTTTATAAGCGCCGCCTAAGGGCTGTCAATGCATATGCCCTGCCCGGCCGTTGCCTTTGCCTGCTCATTAACCACCGAGGCGTTTGAGCGCTTCCGGGGCTTCCTCGATCCGGTCGACAAGGGCGATTCGGGACTCCATCGGGCGCTCCCGGGCCAGCGACTGGAGGAGTGGCCAGGTGGGGTGTCTTTCGGTCCAGTGCGCACGGTTCACCAGGACCATGGGGGTGGGTTCGCCCCGGGACTCGTAGTAGTTCGGGGTCGCGTTGTCGAAGATCTCCTGTACGGTCCCGGCGGCGCCCGGCAGGAAGACGACGCCCGCGTTCGAGCGGGCCAGCAGACCGTCCTCGCGGGTCGCGTTGGCGAAGTACTTGGCTATGTGTTCGGCGAAGGCGTTCGGCGGCTCGTGCCCGTAGAACCAGGTGGGGATGCCGACCGAGGGGCCGCCGGCGGGCCAGCGCTCCCGTACGTCGAAGGCGGCGCACGCCCAGTCCGTCACCGAGGGGGCGAACGACGGTGCCTTGGCGAGGAGTTGCAGCGCCTCGGTGAGCATCCCGTCGTCGAAGGGGGCCGCGTACGCGCCGAGGTTCGCCGCCTCCATCGCGCCCGGACCGCCGCCGGTGGCGACCGTGAAACCGGCGCGCGCCAGCTCACGGCCGAGGCGCGCCGCGCCCTTGTACGCCTCGGTGCCGCGCGCCATCGCGTGGCCGCCCATCACGCCCACCACCCGCGCGTCGACGAGGAGTTCGTCGAGCGCGTCCGAGACGGAGTCGTCGTGGATCGCGCGCAGCATCGACGCGAAGACGTCCCCGTCGGCCTTGGTCTGCTGGAACCAGGCGTACGCGCGGGCGTCCGGCGTCGCCGCATAGCCGGTGTCGAGCGAGTCGAAGAGCTCGGCGGGGGAGTAGAGCAGCCCCCGATACGGGTCGAAGGGCAGCCCGGGCACGGGCGGGAAGACCAGCGCGCCCGCGGCCCTGACCTTCGCCGCCGCTTCGGGGTCCATCGAGCAGCCGAGGAAGACGGCGCCCGCGGTGTCCACCGACAGCAGCACCGCCGTACGGTCCGTCAGATCGACTGCCTGAACACGGAATTGGGCGAGCGAGCCGCCCGCCGAGACGACCTCGTCGAACTCGGCGAGGGACTCGATCTCACGGTCACGGGAGGCGTGAAGGGGTGTCGGCTGCACCCGGCCATGCTAGGCGCGCCGCCCCGAGGCCGGCGCGCGGACCCCTGTACCGCGCGCCTGGCTGCCTCGGCCGTCGCCTCGCGGGGGATCAGCCCTGGACCGCCGCCGGGTCCATCCACATGACCTCCCAGGTGTGGCCGTCCGGGTCGTCGAAGGCGCGGCCGTACATGAAGCCGTGGTCCTGCGTCTCGCCGGTGGCCGTGCCGCCCGCCGCGAGCGCGCCGTCGACCAGTTCGTCGACCTTCTCGCGGCTCTCCGCGCTCAGACACAGCAGTACCTCGCTGGTCTTCGTCGCGTCCGCGATCTGCTTCTTGGTGAAGTCCGCGTAGCGCTGCTTGCTCAGCATCATCGCGATGATCGTGTCGCTGATCACCACGCAGGCGCAGTCGTCCGTCGTGAACTGCGGGTTGATCGTGTAGCCGAGCTCCGTGAAGAACTTCTTCGAGGTGTCGACGTCGGCCACGGGCAGGTTCACGAAGATCATCTGCTGGTACATGAAGGGTCTCCCGTCGGTGATGTGCCGTTCGGAGGGATAGACCGGGGGTCGGTGCCGAACTCATCGCTCGGCGCGGAACTTTTCCGTATCTCTTTCGTACGGGGTTCAGCGGCCCAGGGGGAGCGCGGCCAGCTCGGCGACCGCCCAGGTCAGCGGGGCGAACAGGGCGAGCAGCGCGCCGACGCGCAGGGCCGCGGCGCCGCGGAGCAACGTGCTGGGCGCCCCGAGCCGCAGCAGCGCCGCCGTGGTGTCCGCGCGCGCCTGCTTCGCCTCGACGGCGGCCGTCGCCAGGGTCAGCAGCGTGCACCCGGCGACCAGCAGGGCGCCGAGGGTGGTCAACGGGCCGAAGTCGGGCCGGGCGCCCGTGTACAGCGTCGCCATGGCGTACCCGCCCGACGCCACCGCGCACACCACGCCCAGCGGCTGCCCGATGCGCCGCGACTCCGCCTGCAGCACCCGCCCGGCGAGCAGCCGCAGCGCACCGGGCCGTACGGCCTGCAACAGCCGCCCGCACAGATACGTGATCGCCGGCCCCGCCAGCGCCAGGCCGACCGCCGTCAGCACCCAGCCGACCAGCACTCCGGCCGGACCGCCCACGAAACCGCCGGGCAGTTCGAGCCCGGGGGCCGCAGCGGCCGAACGGCTCGCGTACGTCTCCACGGCGAGGCCCGCGGCCAGCGCGGCCGCGCCCCAGGGGAGGCCGCCCGGGGTGGACTCGGGGGGCGGGAGCCGGCTGGGGTCCAGCTCGGGGGTGGGTTCGGGCATGGGTTCGCCGGTGTGAGCGGACCCGTTGAGCGACTCGAATCCGTCGTACGGGGCCGGGAGACCGGAGTGATCGTGATCGACCACGTCCGCGCGGGCGCCGGAGGGCTCGCGCACACCTCGGCGGGCGTCCTCGGAGGCGTACTCCTCCGCCGTCCAGTGGAAGTCGGGGCCGTCGTGGGCCGCCGTGTCCTCCTGGGGCACAGGGAGGTCGTGCCCGGTGGGGGGACCCGCGTCCGCACTCGCCTCAGCCGCGTTCGCTGTGCCGGCAGCGGCAGCCGTGCCGACCACCGTGGACGTTCCACGACCGCCGCCCGCGTGCCGCCCGCCCCGCCGGGTCCCGCGTCCCGCCGCGTTGCCCAGCACGCTCTGCCGCGCCGCGATCCACGTACGGCCGTACGACCGTGTGCCCCCCTGCGGCTTTCCGCCGTGCGGGCGCAGGACGAGCGCCGCCGCCACGGAGGCCGCGACCGGCACCAGGGTCAGCAGGGTGAGGGCCGCGGGCAGCGGGAGGGGCTCGTCCGCGGCGAGGAACTCCGCCGCCGCGCCGTCGAACGGCATACCCGTCAGGTCGCCGCGCAGATGGAGGAAGAAGAGCAGGGCGAGCAGGGAGCCGAGGGTGGTGGACAGGGCCGTGGTGACGGCGGCGACGGCCATCAGGCGGCCCGGGCCGAGGCCGATGGCGGAGAGGCCGGGGCGGGGGCGGGTGCCGGGGTCGGTGCGGGCGACCGCGACCGCGAAGTACACCGTGGCGGCGAGCGGGACGACACACCAGGCAAGGCGCAGGACACTGGCGGCCGAGGCGTCCGGATGCGCGATCGCGTACCCCAGCGTGCACAGCAGCAGGAACCCGGTGCCCGCCGAGGCGGCGGCGACCAGGAGCCGGCGGACCTGGACGAGGGGCTGGGCCCCGCGCGCTAGACGGAGAGCGAGCACGCGGCCCGGCCTTCCGCCTCGGCGACCGGGGGCAGGTGGACGGTGTTCACGCGCCGTCCGTCGAGCAGCGACACCGTGCGGTCGGCGAGCGCCGCGGTGTCCGCGTCGTGCGTGGCGAGGACGACCGTGATGCCGTGCGAGCGGGCCGCCGTGGTGAGCGTACGCAGCACATGGGCGCGGTCGGCGCGGTGCAGCGGGGCGGTGGGCTCGTCGGCGAAGAGCACGGTGGGGGCGGGGACCAGCGCGCGGGCGATGGCGACGCGCTGCCGCTCGGCCTGGAGCAGGGCGTGCGGGCGCTTGCGGGCGCAGCCGCCGATGTCGAGGCGCTCCAGCCACTCCAGGGCGGTGGTCTTGGCGGTCCGGCGTCCGCAGCCGCGCAGCATCAGGGGCAGCGCCGCGTTCTCCCAGGCGTTCAGCTCGGGGAGCAGCACCGGGGCCGGGTCGATCCAGCCGAAGCGGTCACGGCGCAGCCGTTCGCGGGTGAGCGGGCCCATGGTGTGCACGGGCGCGCTGTTGAACCAGACCTCGCCCTGCTGGGGCAGTAGCTGGCCCGACAGGCACCGCAGGAGAGTCGTCTTGCCGCTGCCGCGCGGGCCGCCGACGGCCAGGATCTCGCCCTCGCGGATGCCGAGCGAGACACCGCTGAGCGCGGGCGAGCCGTTGTGCTTGACGTGCAGGGCGCGTGCCCAGAGCACGTCGTTGTCCGGCGGGGCCACCATCGCGTACACCTCGTTCAGATCTGATTCACCGAGCCAAGTCCCCCGGACGGGGGAACGAAGGCAGGGCCGATCGGTCACTGGGCACGCTAGGTATTCGGCGGCGGGAGGCCGGACAGCACGCGGCCCCGGGCCGCCGTTTCTCACTCGAACGGACGGCACCGGGGCCGATGTTGATCAGTTGATCAGTTGCGCGGCGTTTACAGCTTCGTCCACGCCTCCGTCAGCACCTGACGGATGATCCCCTCGATCTCGTCGAAGGTCGACTGGTCGGAGATCAGCGGCGGCGACAGCTGGATGACCGGGTCACCGCGGTCGTCGGCGCGGCAGTAGAGGCCGTACTCGAAGAGCTTCTTGGAGACGAAGCCGTAGAGCACGCGCTCCGACTCCTCGTCCGTGAAGGTCTCCTTGGTGGCCTTGTCCTTCACCAGCTCGATGCCGTAGAAGAAGCCGTTGCCGCGGACGTCGCCGACGATCGGCAGGTCGTGCAGCTTCTGCAGGGTCTGCAGGAAGTTCGCCTCGTTGTCCAGCACGTGCTGGTTGAGGCCCTCGCGCTCGAAGATGTCGAGGTTGGTGAGCGCCACGGCCGCGGAGACCGGGTGCCCGCCGAAGGTGTAGCCGTGCAGGAAGGTGTTGTCGCCCTTGTAGAACGGCTCGGCGATGCGGTCCGAGACGATCGTGGCACCGATCGGGGAGTAGCCCGAGGTCATGCCCTTGGCGCAGGTGATGATGTCCGGGATGTAGTCGAACTTGTCACAGGCGAACATCGTGCCGAGGCGGCCGAAGGCGCAGATGACCTCGTCGGAGACGAGCAGCACGTTGTACTGGTCGCAGATCTCGCGCACGCGCTGGAAGTAGCCGGGCGGCGGCGGGAAGCAGCCACCGGCGTTCTGCACCGGCTCCAGGAAGACGGCCGCGACGGTCTCGGGGCCCTCGAAGAGGATCTCCTGCTCGATCTGGTCGGCGGCCCAGCGGCCGAAGGCCTCGGGGTCGTCGCCGTGGATCGGGGCGCGGTAGATGTTGGTGTTCGGGACCTTGTGCGCGCCCGGGACGAGCGGCTCGAAGGGGGCCTTCAGGGCCGGCAGGCCGGTGATGGACAGGGCGCCCTGCGGGGTGCCGTGGTAGGCGACCGCGCGCGAGATGACCTTGTACTTCGTGTGGTTGCCGGTGAGCTTGTGGTACTGCTTCGCCAGCTTCCACGCGGTCTCGACGGCCTCGCCGCCGCCCGTGGAGTAGAACACCTTGTTCAGGTCGCCCGGCGCGTAGTGCGCGAGGCGCTCGGCGAGCTCGATGGCCTTGGGGTGGGCGTAGGACCAGATCGGGAAGAAGGCCAGCTCCTGCGCCTGCTTGAAGGCGGTCTCGGCCAGCTCCACGCGGCCGTGGCCGGCCTGGACCACGAACAGGCCCGCAAGACCGTCGAGGTAGCGCTTGCCCTTGTCGTCGTAGATGTAGGTGCCCTCACCACGGACGATGGTGGGAACGGGCGCGTTCTCGTACGAGGACATGCGGGTGAAGTGCATCCACAGGTGGTCGTACGCGGTCTTGCTGAGGTCCTTGGTGCTCACGGCTATCGGGTTCCCCACATGTAGGTCTGCTTCTTGAGCTTCAGGTAGACGAAGCTCTCGGTGGAGCGCACGCCGGGCAGGGCCCGGATGCGTTTGTTGATGACGTCCAGCAGGTGGTCGTCGTCCTCGCAGACGACTTCTACGAGGAGGTCGAACGAGCCCGCGGTCATCACCACGTACTCGACTTCCGACATGGCAGTCAGTGCTTCGGCCACCGGGTCGAGGTCGCCCTCGACATTGATGCCCACCATCGCCTGCCTGCGGAATCCCACGGTGAGCGGGTCCGTGACGGCGACGATCTGCATCACGCCCTGATCGAGCAGCTTCTGGACGCGCTGGCGCACGGCCGCCTCGGAAAGGCCGACGGCCTTGCCTATGGCGGCGTACGGGCGGCGTCCGTCCTGTTGGAGCTGCTCGATGATGGCGAGGGAGACGGCGTCCAGCTGGGGACTGCCGTTCCTGGACTCGCGGGAGTCCCTGGGGTCTGCGCTTCGACTGGCCACGAGCTCACTGTGCACGACGTCTCGACAGTTCCGCAAGGCCGTAGCGATGAAATTCGTTGTTTACGGGTACGTGTCTTGCGGATTTCGCAGTTCTGAGGCGACCAGGGGTGTTGAAAACGTGGAGCCACGGATTAGGGTGGGACCCTCAGGCATCTCAGGTAGTGGACACCTGAGTCGTTGGACATCCGACAGGAGGGCCGGGCAGTGAGCACCGAGCTGCGTCGTCTGCGCAATTACATCGACGGAGAGTTCCGCGATGCCGCCGATGGACGGACCACGGAGGTGGTCAACCCCGCGACCGGCGAGGCGTACGCGACCGCGCCGCTCTCCGGCCAGGCGGACGTCGACGCCGCGATGGCGGCCGCCGCCGAGGCCTTCCCGGCCTGGCGCGACCAGACCCCGTCCGAGCGCCAGAAGGCCCTCCTGAAGATCGCGGACGCGTTCGAGGAGCGGGCCGAGGAGCTCATCGCGGCCGAGGTGGAGAACACCGGCAAGCCGATCGGGCTGACCCGGTCCGAGGAAATCCCGCCGATGGTGGACCAGATCCGCTTCTTCGCCGGCGCCGCCCGCATGCTCGAGGGCCGCTCGGCCGGCGAGTACATGGAGGGCATGACCTCGATCATCCGCCGCGAGCCGATCGGCGTCTGCGCCCAGGTCGCGCCGTGGAACTACCCGATGATGATGGCGGTGTGGAAGTTCGCCCCCGCGCTCGCCGCAGGCAACACGGTCGTCCTGAAGCCGTCGGACACCACCCCGGCCTCCACCGTCCTGATCGCCGACATCATCGGAGGCATCCTCCCCAAGGGCGTCTTCAACGTCATCACCGGCGACCGCGACACCGGCCGCCTGATGGTCGAGCACCCGACCCCGGCGATGGCCTCCATCACCGGTTCCGTGCGCGCGGGCATCTCGGTCGCCGAGTCGGCGTCCAAGGACGTCAAGCGCGTCCACCTGGAGCTGGGCGGCAAGGCTCCGGTCGTCGTCTTCGAGGACACCGACATCGCCAAGGCCGTCGAGGACATCTCGGTCGCGGGCTTCTTCAACGCGGGCCAGGACTGTACGGCCGCCACGCGCGTCCTCGTCCAGGAAGGCATCCACGACGAGTTCGTGGCCGCGCTCGCCAAGGCCGCCGCCGAGACGAAGACGGGCCAGCCGGACGACGAGGACGTCCTGTACGGGCCCCTCAACAACCCGAACCAGCTCAAGCAGGTCGCCGGCTTCATCGAGCGGCTGCCCGCCCACGCGAAGGTCGAGTCCGGTGGCCACCAGGTCGGCGAGAAGGGCTACTTCTACGCCCCGACCGTCGTCTCGGGCCTCAAGCAGGACGACGAGATCATCCAGAACGAGGTCTTCGGCCCGGTCATCACCGTCCAGTCCTTCTCGGACGAGGCCCAGGCCATCGAGTGGGCCAACGGCGTCGACTACGCCCTCGCCTCCTCGGTCTGGACGAAGGACCACGGCCGCGCGATGCGCCTGTCGAAGTCCCTCGACTTCGGCTGCGTGTGGATCAACACCCACATCCCGCTGGTCGCCGAGATGCCGCACGGCGGCTTCAAGAAGTCCGGCTACGGCAAGGACCTGTCGGCGTACGGCTTCGAGGACTACACCCGCATCAAGCACGTGATGACGTCGCTGGACAGCTGATCACCGCATGAACCGCGCGGCCCCGGACGGGAGTTGATCCCGTCCGGGGCCGCGGTGTTCCCCCCTCCGGGGTGGTCAGGCGTTGTCGACGCTCATGCCTTCTCGGTGACGCTGCTGAGCGAGGGGAGGTCCGGCTCGTCGGAGCCGCCCTGCTCCGTGTGCAGGCCGGGGGCGCCCTTCTCCTTGTGCAGGTACGGCGGCTTCTTGCCGGGCTCGGGCAGCGGCGGCAGACCGGGTTCCGCCGGGAAGGTGATGCCGGCCTTCTTCAGGATCGGCGCGCAGCTGACCAGGGCGTTCCGGTAGCTCTTGGCCGCCGGATCGAAGCTCTCGTCGCCCTTCAGCCTCACCAGAAGGCGTACGGCGCCGTCCTCGTCCTTCGCGGCGTGGAAGTCGGGGAAGGTCTCCTGGCCCTGCTCGCGCATGCACGCGGCGAAGTCGCCGTTCGCCGTGTTGACGTCGTCGGGGGCGTTCGAGGTCGGCGTGTACGCGACCGCGACCGCGAACCCCGCGCCCTTGGGCGGCTTTGTGCCCTTGGGGGCCTGGGAACCCGCGGACACGGTGGGCGTGGTCGACGTGTCGGACGCCGAGGCCGCGGACGCGCTGACCGTGCCGAGCGTGGCGGCGGTGATCAAGGCACAGGCCAGGGCGAGGCGTCGAGGCCGGGTGGCCAGAGCGGGCATGGGGTTCCTCCTGGTGGTGGGGCAGCCGTGCTGACGTACTCCACCCAAGCCCCGAGGCGGTTACGGCACGGGAACGGCGACGCTTATCGTCGTGTAACCGCCCGGCCGCCACACTGACCGGCATGCGTGTGCTGGTGGTCGAGGACCACGAAGAGCTCGCCGAGACCCTGGCCGCCGGGCTGCGCCGGGAGGGCATGGCGGTCGACCTCGCCCTGGACGGTCCGACCGCCCTGGAGCGCGCCGAGATCAATGGCTACGACGTCGTCGTACTCGACCGCGATCTGCCCGGGATCCACGGCGACCAGGTGTGCCGGACGCTGGCCGGTGGCGGCAGTCGGGCGCGGGTGCTGATGCTGACCGCGTCCGGGACGGTCGCCGACCGGGTCGCGGGGCTCGGGCTCGGCGCCGACGACTATCTCCCAAAGCCGTTCGCGTTCGCCGAACTCGTCGCACGCATACGGGCGTTGGCACGACGCGCGCAGCCCGCGCTGCCTCCTGTCCTGGTCCGGGGAGAGCTACGCCTCGACCCGGCGCGACGACAGGCGACCCGCAGCGGTTCGGGGCTCGCCCTCAGCCCGAAGGAGTTCGCCGTACTGGAACTCCTCCTCGGCGCACAGGGCGCCGTCGTCTCCACCGAGGAACTCCTGGAGCGCGCCTGGGACGAGGCGGCCGATCCCTTCAGCCAGACCGTGAAGGTGACGGTGAGCCGGCTGCGCCGCAAGCTGGGGGAGCCGCCGCTGATCGAGACGGTGGACCGGGCGGGGTATCGGATCCGATGACACGTCAATGGGCCATCGGGCGTGGGCTGTTGACGTCACCGACGGTCAGGCGGTTGCCGGTGCCGCGCGGCCCGCGCAGCATCCGCCGGCGGCTCACACTCCTCTACAGCGCGCTGTTCATGGTGGCCGGGGCGGCGCTGCTCGGCTTCACCTATCTCCTGGCGTCGAAGTCCGAGCCGTCGACGACCATCAGCTCGTTCGAGGGGCCGGGACTGCCGGGCGGTGCGGGCCGGGCGAGCCCCGATCCGCCGACGCTCACGATGTACGCCGAGGCCCTGCGCGCCGACCAGCTGCACCAGCTGCTGATCGAGGAGGGCATCGCGCTGGCCGTGATGACGGTCGCGGCGGTGGCCCTCGGCTGGCTGATGGCCGGACGGGTCCTCGCGCCGCTGCGCACGATGACCGCCGTCGCCCGGCGCATCTCCGCCGAGAATCTCGGGCAGCGCCTCGCGGTGTCCGGACCCGACGACGAGCTCAAGGCCATGGCGGACACCTTCGACGACGTACTGGCCCGGCTGGAGGGCGCGTTCGAGGCGCAGAAGCAGTTCGTCGCCAACGCCTCGCACGAACTGCGCACCCCGCTCACCCTCCAGCAGACGATCGTGGACGTCGCGCTCGCCGACCCCGACGCCTCCGTGGCCACCCTGCGGGCCGCGTGTCTGCGGGTGCGGGCCGCGGGGCAGGAGCAGGAACGGCTCATCGACGCGCTGCTGACGCTGGCGCGCAGCCAACAGGGGCTTCAGCGGCGGGAGTTCATGGACCTGGCAGAGATCGTTCGGGAGCTGTTGCCGGAGCACGACGGCGGACCGCGCGTGGACGCCGAGCTCAACTCCGCGGCCGTGCTCGGGGATCCGCAGCTGATCGAGCGGCTGGTGGTCAACCTCGCGGACAACGCCGTGCGGCACAACCACCCTGAGTGGGAGGGGAGTTGGGTCAGTCTGTGGACCGGGACGGACCGCGGGCAGCCCGTCCTGCGGATCGCCAACAGCGGTCGCGTCATCCCGCCCGACCAGGTGGCCGGGCTCTTCCAGCCGTTCCGCCGCCTGGGCGCCGAACGCGTCCGGGGGCAAGGGCGCGACGGCCTGGGCCTGGGCCTGTCCATCGTCGCCGCGGTCGCCGCCGCGCACGGCGGTTCGGTCGCGGCCCGGCCACGCCCCGAAGGAGGACTGAGCGTGACGGTCACCCTGCCGGCGACAGGGACGCGGGCCGACCGGGACGCACCGGCCGCCATGGCGCCCCATACGAGTTGATCAGCCCTATGTGTGACCTGACCAGCCCGATGACCAACTGATCGACAGGGTGTCGGGTCGTGGGGCCACCGCTCGACGCAGCGTCCATTGTCCGTCCAGGGCCGGGCGCGGGATGCTGCCCGCGTGCCAGTGCATCGGAAGACCTCGTCCCTGTCCCGCCGGTCCCTGCTGCGCGCCCTCGGTGGTGGTGCCGCGCTCGGCGCCCTGGCGGGATGCGGGGTGCCCGCCGCGTATGTGTCACCCGGGGACCGGGCCGGGGCCGACCTCTCCGCCGGCGACAAGCGGCTGACGTGGGCGAACTGGCCGTTGTACATCGACACCGACGACAACGACCCCTCGAAGCGGCCCACGCTGGAGGCCTTCGAGAAGCGCACCGGGATCTCCGTCGACTATGTCGAGGAGATCAACGACAACGACGAGTTCTTCGGCAAGATCAGCCCGTCCCTGATGAACCACCAGCAGACGGGCCGCGATCTGATCGTCATCAGTGACTGGATGTGCGCACGCTTCGTGCGCCTCGGCTGGGTGCAGGAGATGGACCGGGCCAAGCAGCCGAACGTCACCAAGTACCTCGACCCGCTGCTCCGCTCACCCGCCTTCGACCCCGGCCGCAAGTCCAGCGTGCCGTGGCAGTCGGGGATCACCGGCATCGCGTACAACCGCCGCAAGGTCGGCCGCGAGATCAAGCACGTCTCCGACCTGTGGGCCGACGACCTCAAGGGCCGGGTCACCCTGCTCTCCGGCCTGGACGAGGCGTTCGCGCTGCTCATGCAGGGCAACGGCGTCGACGTCACCAAGTGGACCGCGGACGACTTCCACAAGATCTGCGACCAGGTCGAGCAGCACGTGCACAGCGGCCAGATCCGGCGCTTCACGGGCAACGACTACATCAAGGACCTCTCCAGCGGCGACGTCCTGGCCTGTCAGGCGTACTCCGGTGACGTGATCCAGCTCCAGGCCGACAACCCCGACATCCACTTCGTCGTCCCCGAGGAGGGCGCCGAGCTGTGGGCCGAGTCGCTGATGATCCCCAACCTGGCCCGCCACAAGGCCAACGCGGAGAAGCTCATCGACTACTACTACGAGCCCGAGGTCGCCGCCGAGCTCGCCGCCTGGGTCAACTACGTCTGCCCGGTCCCCGCAGCCCAGGACATCCTCGCCTCCTCCAAGGACAAGGACACCGCCGCCCTCGCCGAGGACCCGCTGATCTTCCCCGACGCCGGGATGCGCAAGCGGCTGGCGATCGCCCGCGACATCACGTCCGGCGAGCGTACGGAGTTCGCCAAGCGGTGGAACGCGATCGCGGGGCTTTAGGGGACGCGTGGCCCCGGTCGGCCCCAACGCGGCAGTTCGCCGTGCGCCAGTGTGTCCGGGTGCGGTTCATCAACATCGTGGGTACGCACGGGTGTACGACGATCTCGCGTCAATGCCATGCGACGATCGCGAGCGGCATGAGGCCCGCACGAGCCGCGACACCCGAAGGGCACGGCCAACGGCGAGCCGTCCCGCGAGAAGCCCGCGCGGAGGGGCGAGCCAGGCCGGGCCGAGGGCTGGTGGCAGGGCCATGAGGCGTGGCTGAACCTGTGTGCGGGCGGCACGATGGGCGTCGTCCACGGCGCCTCGGGCATCTGGCAGTGGCGGCTGCACGGGAACGAGGGCGACCACGACGACTTTTTGCTCGCCCCGGGCTGCGGCTGGCGCGAGGCGCTGGAGTTCGACGGCTCCCGGTACGTGGGTCTCGTCGGATCCTGGACGGCCTGCCGAGCACCGACATGGGACCGAACTGGGAACTCGGCCTGGCCCACCGCGGCCTGACGACCGATCCGCCCGTCCGTACATCGCCTACCGCGAACACGGCGGCTCCACGTGGCTCCACCCCCCCATGTCGCCCCCGTCCCGCACGCCTACCGGGTCGTCGATCCGCAGACCGGCGAGACCGTCGCCGAGGGCCGCTGGGAGGACGGCAAGCCCTTGATCCCGGACCCGGGCGGCGCCCCTCGCGTCCACATCTGCTTCGAGGGCTGAGCGCCAGGGATGAGCAAAGGATTTCGCGGCCGACCGCCCCAGCTGCGAAATCCACTCCCTCTCCATCGGCGACCGCGAGGACCCCGTCCGCCTGGTCTTCGACGCCGCCCCGGGCCCCGCCGTGGTCGTCGGCCTCTCGGACCTCGGCGACCGCTTCCGCCTCACCGCCAACGCGGTGGACGTGGTCGCTCCCGGCCGGCGATCGATGCCGGCCGGAACGTTCACCGCCGGTCGGCCGCGTCCGGTTCGCCGGCCTGACCCCAGGCCGGTGAGCCGGACCTCGACCGTCCCGAGGCCCTCATCGAGTGCGACCGGCGCAGGCCACCGGACACCGGCGCAGGCCACCGGACACCGGCTCAGGTCACCGGACACCGGCTCAGGTCACCGGAAACCGGCTCAGGTCGATTCGCGGACGACGAGGCGGCATGGAACGGTGTGCAGGCCCGGCTCCGGCTCGGAGCCGATGGCGTCCAGCAGGCGCAGGGCGGCCTGACGGCCGATCTCGGAGAGATCCGTGTCGATCGTGGTGAGGGGCGGGCGGCAGGCCAGGGCCATGATGTCCCAGTTGTCATAGCCCACGATCGCCACCCTGCCGGGGACGTCCAGCCCCTTCTCGCGCAGCGCGTCGGCCACGCCCCTGGCGATCTGGTCGTTGCCGCAGAAGAAGGCATCCGTGTCGGGCGCGGTCCGCAGGACAGCTTCGGCGGCGCGGCGGCCCCAGGCCTCGCTCCACTCGCCGAAGTGGACCCGGCCGGTGGCGAGCTCCAGCGAGGAGCGTTCGAGCAGCTCGACGGTGTGGCGGGCGCGGTCGCGGGCGGCGGCGTGGTGGGCCGGGCCGGTGACGTGCGCGATCCGGGTGCGGCCGGTCGCCAGCAGGTGCTCGATGGCCAGCTGCGCTCCGCTCCGGTCGTCGGAGACCACGGAGATGTCGTCCGGGTCCGTGGACGGCGAGAGCGCGTAGACCGTCGGGATCGGTTCTATCCCCTTGAGCGGCGGCCGTGGGTCGGTGCGCCGGCCGGTCACGATGATGCCGTCCACCCGTCGGTCCATGAGGTTGCTCAGGTGGTGCTGCTCGCGGATGACGTCACCGCGGGTGTCGCACAGCAGGACAGAGATCTTCCCGGCGCCGAGCGCGTCCTCGGCGCCGAGCAGGACGGGAGTGCTGAAGCGGCCGATGCCGTCGGTCGTCATCAGCCCGACGGTCCAGCTGCGGCCGGTGTGCAGGCTCTGCGCATGCTGGTTGGGGCGGAAGTCGAGCGCCTCCACGGCGGTCAGGACCCGCTGCCGTGTCTCTGGCCGCATCCTGCCGCTGCCGTTCAGCGCTTTCGAGGCCGTCCCGACACTGACGCCGGCCAGCTTGGCAACGTCGGCGAGCTTTGCCCGCCCGGTGGGGGGAGAACCTGGAACGGCGGTCACGCGCAATCCTTTTCCTGGATGACATCGGCGACATACATCCTGACACCGTTCACGACTGCTGGCCAGCCCCGACGGTGGCCCTCGAAATACTCGTGCACACCCCTTGACGCACGCTCTCCGCCTTTCTACGTTTCCAGTTAGAAAAACGTTTGCTCAAGCGGGTCCGAGAGGCGAAGCACCGCCTGTCCGAATCCTGGGACGCCGCGCTCCCTCCATGCGCCGGATCCTCGGTCCGCTTTCCCCTCTAACTCTCCGGAGAGCCATGCCCCGCCCACGTTCCGTCGTGCCCTCCTCCACGTCCTCGGCCTCGTCCGAGCAGGGAAGCACCCCCATGGGCCCGGTCCGTCAGGGCCCGGGTGCCAAGGCCGAGCTCGCCCCGGCCACCGTCGAGGTGCGTGGCGGTTTCTGGGAAACCCGCCGTGAGGTGAACGCGCGTACCTCGATCCCGCAGGGCCCCGGGTTGCTGGAGTCCGCGGGGAACCTGCGGAATCTGCGGGTGGTGGCGGGGACGGCCGAGGGCGAGTTCCAGGGCGCGTACCCGTTCGTGGACTCGGACGTCTACAAGTGGCTGGAGGCCGCGTCCTGGCAACTCGCCCAACAGGCGCCCGAGGATGACAGCCCGCTCGCGGCCGACGTGGAGCGCATCGTCTCCCTCGTCGCCGGGGCACAGCAGCCCGACGGCTACCTGAACACCTGGTTCCAGCTGCTCAAGGGCGGCGAGCGCTACCGGGACCTGCGCTGGGGCCACGAGCTGTACTGCGCGGGCCATCTCATCCAGGCCGCCGTCGCCCACCACCGGGCCACCGGACGCGACGAACTCCTCGACGTGGCCGTGAAGTTCGCCGACCACATCGACTCGGTCTTCGGCCTGCCCGGCAGCGGCAAGCCCATCGACGGCGTCGACGGCCATCCGGAGGTCGAGACCGCCCTGGTCGAGCTGTACCGGGAGACCGGGGAGCGCCGCTACCTGGACCTCGCCGGCTACTTCGTCGACCGCTTCGGCCACGGCCTGCTGGGCGGCGAGGCGTACTGCCAGGACCGCGTACCGCTGCGCGAGGCGACCACCGTCGAGGGCCACGCCGTACGCCAGCTGTACCTGCTGGCCGCCGCGGCCGACCTGGCCACCGAGACCGGCGAGGCCGGACTTCGCACGGCCGCGGAACGCCTGTGGGCGGCGATGACCACCAGCAAGACCCACATCACCGGCGGGCTCGGCGCCCACCACGACGAGGAGGACTTCGGCGATCCGTACGAGCTGCCGAACGAGCGCGCCTACTGCGAGACCTGCGCCGCCATCGCCTCGATCCAGTGGAGCTGGCGCATGGCCCTGCTCACCGGCGAGGCCCGCTACTCCGACCTGATCGAGCGCACCCTGTACAACGGCTTCCTGGCCGGCGTATCGCTCGACGGCGAGCGCTGGCTGTACGTCAACCCGCTCCAGGTCCGTGACGGCCACACCGACACCGGCGGTGACCAGTCCGCTCGCCGCACCCGCTGGTTCCGCTGTGCCTGCTGCCCGCCGAACGTGATGCGGCTGCTGGCCTCGCTGGAGCACTACCTCGCCTCGCACGACGCCGGCGGACTGCAGATCCACCAGTACGTCACCGGGCGCTACACCGGCGACCTCGGCGGGACCCCGGTCGTGGTGAGCGCCGAGACCGACTACCCCTGGCACGGCACGATCGCCCTGACCGTCGAGGAGACCCCGGCCGACCGACCCTGGACCCTCTCGCTGCGCATCCCTCAGTGGTGCGGCGCGTACCGGGTCCGCTCCGGGGACACGGTGTACGACCAGACCGACGCGCCCGTCACCGACGGCTGGCTGCGGCTGGAGCGCACCTGGGCGCCCGGCGACCGGGTCGTCCTCGAACTCGGCCTGGAGCCCCGTCTCACCGCCGCGGATCCGCGCGTGGACGCCGTACGCGGCTGCGTGGCGATCGAGCGCGGACCGCTCGTGTACTGCCTGGAAGAAGCCGATCACCCCGGCGGCGGCCTGGACGACATGGTGCTCGACACCGGCGGCCCGCTCGCCGTGAAGCACCGCCCCGACCTGCTCGGCGGCGTCACCACCGTCGTGGCCGCCGGGCACCGCCGGCACATCGCCGACGCGGGCTGGTGGCCGTACCGGACCGCCGGCACCGCCGACGCCCCACCGGCTGACGCGCCCCTCGAACTGACCGCGATCCCCTACTACGCGTGGGCCAACCGTCAGGACGGCAGCATGCGCGTCTGGCTTCCCACTTCCTGAGCCCCCTCATCCCCCTCATCCCTCTCATCTCCCTCTTCCTTCTCTCCTACCGCTCCCCATGAGCTGCCCAAGACAACGAGGTCACCCGTGAGAAACTCCCGCCGCACCTTGATCGCCGCGATCGCCACCCTCGGCGCGCTCACCTCCGTCGCCGCCTGCGGCGGCGGTTCCGACTCCTCCGCCTCCGGATCCGGCGACGCCGGCGGGACGTACACCTTCTGGGACCCGTACCCGCAGTTCGACGCGTCCTCGCCGTGGGGCAAGCTCGTCACCAAGTGCGGCACCGACGCCGGGGTCAAGATCAAGCGCACCGGCATGGACACCTCGGACCTGGGCAACAAGGCGCTGCTCGCCGCGCAGCAGGGCAACGCGCCCGACGTGATGCTCGTGGACAACCCGGTCGTGTCCACGATGGTGGAAGCGGGGATCCTCAACAAGACGAGCGACCTCGGCCTGGACACGAAGTCGATCCAGCAGAACATCCTCGGCGCGGGCACCATCGACGGCTCCTCCTACGGCGTGCCGATCGGCGCCAACACGCTCGCCCTGTACTACAACAAGAAGGTCCTCTCCGCCGCGGGCGTCGACCCGGCCTCGATCAAGGACTGGAACTCGCTGACTGCGGCCCTGAAGAAGGTGAAGGGCGCCGGCAAGAAGGGCATCACCTTCTCCGCGATCAACACGGAGGAGGGCAGCTTCCAGTTCCTGCCCTGGTTCTGGGGCGCCGGTGGTGACCTGACCAAGCTCAACTCGGCGAAGGGCGTGGCCGCGCTGACCCTGTGGAAGCAGTGGGTCGACGCCGGGTACGCGCCCAAGGACGTCCTGCAGAACACCCAGACCACCAGCTGGCAGGAGTTCGCCACCGGCGACTACGCGTTCAGCGAGAACGGCACCTGGCAGCTCGGCAACGCGGCGAAGGCCGGATTCGAGTACGGCGTCATCAGCATCCCGGGGCAGAGCGGCGGTTCGGCACCGGTGCCGACCGGCGGCGAGTTCGTCACCGTCCCGGTGCAGAAGGACACCTCGCGCTACGACGTGACCAAGAAGATCGTCACCTGTCTGACCAGCTCCGCCAACCTGCTGTCCACGGACACGACGCTGGCGTATGTGGCCCCGACCGCGGCGGTGCAGGCCGAGCAGGTCAAGGCGAACCCCGAGCTCAAGCCGTGGGTCGACGCGGTGGCCGCGGCACGCGGCCGCACCAGCGGCGGCCTGGGCACCAAGTACCCGACCATCTCCCAGCCCATGTGGACCGCCGTCCAGGGCGCCCTGTCCGGCAGCAAGAGCCCGCAGGCCGCCCTGGATACCGCGCAGACGGCCGCGGGCAAGAACTGAGACGCCCGACGCGCTCGCGGCACGCGCCTGGGCCCTGTCTCCGGCACCCGCACGTCACTCGCAACCGCCCGGACACCGCCACCGCCCCGGGCAGGCCACCCCCATCCAGGAGTTCGCATGACCACCGCCCGCGTCGACCGCCGCTCACAGCGGTCCCCGGTCAGGTCCGGGGCGACCGGCACCGTCGACCGGACGGACGCCCCGGCTCTCCGGCGCCGCCAGCGCCGGAAGAGCCGGCTGACCGCCCTGGCGTTCCTCGCGCCGCTGGCCGTCTATCTCGCCGCGTTCTACGTCTATCCCCTCTACCGCAACCTCGACCTGAGCCTGCGCGACTACACCGTCCGCTCGTTCGTGGCGGGTGACGCGCCGTTCTCCGGGCTGGACAACTTCAGGACCGTCTTCGACGATCCCACGTTCGGCCCGGCACTACGCCACACCATGATCTTCACCTTCGTGTCGATCGCGTTCCAGTACGTTGCCGGGCTCGCCCTCGCCGTGTTCTTCAACCGTCACTTCCGGCTGGCCGGCACCCTCAGAGCGCTGTTCCTGATCCCGTGGCTGCTGCCGCTGATCGTGTCGGCGTCGACCTGGTCGTGGATGTTCAACAGTGAGTCCGGTGTCCTCAACTACGCCCTCCACCTGGTGGGCGTGGCTCCGGTCGACTGGCTCACCTCGCCCGACTGGGCGCTGACCTCGGTGATCATCGCGAACGTCTGGATCGGCATCCCGTTCAACCTGGTCATCCTCTACAGCGGGCTGCAGAACATCCCCGGCGAGCTGTACGAGGCCGCGTCGCTGGACGGTGCGAGCGCCTGGCAGCAGTTCCGGCGGATCACCTTCCCGCTGCTGCGCCCGGTCTCGGCGATCACCCTGCTGCTCGGGCTCGTCTACACCCTCAAGGTGTTCGACCTGATCTGGATCATGACCAAGGGCGGCCCCGGCGACTCCTCGTCCACCCTGGCGACCTGGTCCTACCAACTCGGGTTCGGCACGCTGCTGCCCAAGTTCGGCCCCGGGGCCGCCGTCGGCAACATCCTCATCCTCATCGCCCTCGCCTTCGGGCTGCTGTACATCCGCGTCCAGAGGAGGCAGCAAGCATGACCGCCGCCCACAGCCCCGCCCGGCGCTCGCGCCTCTACACCGTCGTAGGCGTCCTGCTCACCGCCGTCATGCTGTTCCCGGTGTACTGGATGCTCAACGTGTCCCTCACCCCGCAGCAGGACATGCGCAAGAGCCCGCCCGACCTGCTGCCCCTGCATCCCACCTTCGAGGGCTACCGCGCCGTTCTGAACGACCAGATGCCCTACCTCGGCACCAGCCTGCTCATCGGCCTCGGCACGGTCGCCCTCACCCTCGTCCTCGCCGCGCCGGCCGGCTTCGCGCTGGCCAAACTGCGGCCCCGCGGCGGCGGCCTCCTCGGTCTCGTCCTGCTGGTCGCCCAGATGATCCCCGGGATCGTCATGGCGATGGGCTTCTACGGCATCTTCCTGGACCTCGGTCTGCTCAACTCCTGGTGGGGCCTGATCATCGCCGACTCCACCATCGCCGTGCCGTTCGGCGTCATGATCTTCACCGCGTTCATGTCGGGCATCCCCGGCGAGCTGATCGCCGCGTCCCGCATCGACGGCGCCGGCACCTTCCGTACCTTCTGGTCGATCGTCCTGCCGGTCAGCCGCAACGCGCTCGTCACCGTCTCCCTCTTCAGCTTCCTGTGGGCCTGGTCCGACTTCGTCTTCGCCAACACCCTTGACGGCGGCGGCGACTGGCGCCCCATCACCCTCGGCATCTACCACTACATCGGCAACAACAACCAGGAATGGAACGCGATCATGGCCACCGCCGTCGTCGCGTCCCTGCCCGCAGCGGTCCTGCTCGTCCTCGCCCAGCGGTACGTGGCCGCGGGCGTCACCGCGGGCGCGGTCAAAGACTGATCCACGATGCCTGCCGCCCCCGGCCCGCCGGCCGGGCGGGGCCGAGCTCCGCCCTGCCCGTCACGAGAGTCCGAGTCCCCACGCAACCGGTCGGCCCGATCCGCGCCGCCCACCCGCACATCGCGCCACCGACAGTCCCCTTCCCACCCTCAGGAGAGCCGCTGATGTCATACCTGAGCCCCCGTCACCGTTACAGAGTCCCTCACGGCCGGGCCACCGCCGCCGCCGTGGCCACGGCCCTGGCCGCCACCGCTGTCGTCCTGACGGGCGCATCCGCCCAGGCCGCCCCGACCTCGTCGACCACGCTGGTCGTCAACGCCGCGCAGAATCTGCGGTCCGTCACCCACGTCGGCACGGGCAGCCTCTACGGTCTGGCCAACGCGAGCACCCCCTCCGACAGCCTCGTACAGCCCCTGAAGCCCAATACCTTCATCCAGATGGCGCCGGGCGGCAGCCAGCTCCCCAACGGCGAGCCCGCTCCGGCGGGCGACTCCCTCGTCGTCGCCTCCAAGGCCGCAAGCGCAGGCGCCAAGGTCGTCGTACGGATGCCGGACTGGTATCCGAACTTCCCCTACAAGTGGGTGAGCTGGAGCGACTGGCTGTCGGCGGTCGACAAGCAGGTCGCCTCGGTGCAGTCCTCCAGCGCCACGAACATCAGCGCGTACGCGCTGTGGAACGAGCCCGACTGGACCTGGGACACCACCAACGCGGGTGCTTTCAACGCGGGTTGGGCGCGCACCTTCAAGGAGGTGCGGACCAAGGACACCACGACGCCGATCCAGGGGCCGAGCTACTCGGCGTGGAACCAGTCCTGGATGAGCTCGTTCCTCACCGACGCCAAGGCGAGCGGCACGGTTCCCGACGTCATCGCCTGGCACGAACTCCAGGGCAGCGCGGACATCGCCGCTCACGTCTCCGCCTATCGCTCCCTGGAGTCCAGTCTCGGCATCAGCCCGCGCCCCATCGATATCGAGGAGTACGGCACCCCCGACGAGATGGGCAACTCCGGAGCCCTCATCGGATATGCCGCCAAGTTCGAACGGACCGGGGTGCGCGACGCCGAACTCGCCTTCTGGAACCACTACGGCACCCTTGGCGACACCCTGACCGACACCGGCGGCTCGCCCAACGGCTCGTACTGGACGTACAAGTGGTACGGCGACATGTCCGGAAACATGGTCGTCACCACACCTCCCGCACAGACCGGCATCGATGGCCTCGCCTCCCGCAACGGCGCGGGCAACCAGATCAGCGTCGTCGCCGGCGGCTGCACCGGATCCTGCGCCATCACGGTCAACGGCCTGAGCTCTCTGTCGGCCTTCGGCAGCACGGTCCACGTCAAGCTGGAGTACTCGCCCAACACCGGCCGCACCACCGCCTCTTCCGGCCCGATCACCATCTCCGACACCGACTACACCGTCAGTGGCGGTTCCATCACCGTGCCCGTCACGATGAACGCCTCCGACGGCTACCACCTGGTCGTCACCCCCAGCGGTACCTCGACGTCGCTGGCCGGGCGCTACCAGATCACCAACAAGAACAGCGGGCTCGCCCTCGACACCGTGAACGCGGGCACTGCTCAGGGCACCTCGGTCGTCCAGGCCACGTCCACCACCGGCACCGACCAGAACTGGACCCTGGTGGCCGCGGGATCAGGCCTGTACAAGATCGTCAACGAGAAGAGCGGATTGCTGCTCGGCATCAACAACATGAGCACCAGCGATGGCGGTACGGCCCTGATCTGGGGTGACAACGGCACCGCCGACCATCTCTGGCAGGCCATACCGGCCCGTGACGGCTACTACAAGATCGCCAACTACAACAGCGGTCTGCTGCTGGGCGTCGACAGCATGAGCACGTCGTCGGGTGCCCAGGTCCTCCAGTGGTCCGACAATGGCACCGCCGACCACCTGTGGAAACTCACCTCTCGCTGAGGCAACCACCAACGGCCCCGCGCCCGCCGCCCATGGAGGGCGCGGGGCCGCTGTCGGGATCCGGGTGACGCCGTGAATACGTAGGGGGCACGGACCACCCAGTCCATGCCCCCTGTCCATGCCCCCTGTGCAGGCCGGTTTACGGCGCGTCGACCACCGTGCCCGTCAGTGCCGGGTGGCCGGGAAGCGGCTCGGCGTCGTCGCCGGTCAGGGCGAGGCGTACCGATTCGGCCGGCTCGGCCAGCTGGTCCTTCACCGTCGGCACGGTGAAGTCGGCGGTGGTGGCCCCGGCCGGGACGCTCGTCCACACCCACAGGTTCGCCTGGGAGAGCGCGCGCTCCGGGTCGGGGCCGTCACCGGCGTAGTTCATCAGCCACTGCGGGTCCACGTCCTTGGTGGACAGCTCGGCGCCCTCGGTGACCGGAAGCACCCCGAGCGGCTGACTGATCTCCACGTCGGCGGGCTCGGAGAGGGAGATCCGCCACGCCAGCGTCCCGCCCTCGGTGACCCGGTCCGTGACCGGCGTCAGGGTGACCGAGGG
The DNA here is from genome assembly GCF_036347135.1 of Streptomyces sp. NBC_00775. NCBI lineage: Bacteria > Bacillati > Actinomycetota > Actinomycetes > Kitasatosporales > Streptomycetaceae > Streptomyces > Streptomyces sp. NBC_00775. The sequence goes on along the minus strand of NZ_CP108938.1, from coordinate 3,025,185 downwards.
CTCGGGGTCGTCGTTCACCGCGGTGACCCCGCCCTGGGAGGAGCCGATGACGGCGCCGTGCACGGCCTTCGCGAGGAGGTCGTGCTGCTTGTCGTAGCCGAAGCGCGTGTTGCCCTTCACCACGACCGGTACGTCGATGGCGTTGCCGCCGGGTCGTACGGTGACCAGCTTGTCCTTGGCCTGTCCGGTGTCCGGGTCGAGGACGGAGAAGCGGACCTTGCCGCTGCCGTGCCCGGAGACCTGGACCGGGATGTGGTAGGTGCGGGTGCCCGAGTTGCCCTCCTTGACCGTGAGACGGCCGATGTCGACGCGCGGCAGCGCCGCCGCCCTGACCGCCGGGGTACCGGGGGCCCAGCCCCAGGCGTCCATCAGCCAGGCCTTTCCGGACCCTGAACGCGGGGTCAGTTCAAGGGACTTGACGTGCTTCAGGTCGAGTCCGGCGCTGGTGGCCGCGGTCAGCGGGACGCGCAGTTCACGCGCCCAGTAGGAGGCGGTGCGCTCGGTGCCCGGGAGACCGTCGATCCGGACCTGGCCGAGCTTGGCCCGGCGGCCGGAGGTGTCGGTGACGGCGACGTCCAGCTTGGTGCCGGTCGTGTTCGGCGGCACGAACACACGCAGCGCGAGGTTCTTGGCGCCGGAGAGGGACACCGGAGCGGCGGGGCGGACCTTGGTCGCCGTGCCCGGCGCCGACCACTTCAGCGCGACCGCGCTGCGGCCGGCCTCCTTCTCCGTCTGCCACCACGCGAAGTGCGGCGACGACCCCTTGGTGCCGGGGCGCAGGCAGGCCACGGCCGGGTCGGGGTCGATCGCCGAACAGAGCCTGCCGCCGGTCACCTTCACCGGTCCGTCGTCGGGCACGAACCCGGCCGTACGGCGGGCGCCGACCGCGTGGGTCAGCACACGGGCCGGGTCGGCCGACGGGGCCCGCCTGCCGGAGCCGTCCAGCAGCGGACGTACCCGGTCGTCACCACCGACGAACAACCGTGCCGCGGCGGCGATGTAGGTGGCGCCCGCCTGGTGCTGCTGGTCGGCGGTCAGCCGGGTGCGGGTGCCCGTGGAGCACACCGGGTCGGGCCGCTGTTCCGGGTCGTCCCAGAAGTCGTCGAAGGAGGGCGCCTTGGACTTGCCCGGCGTCCACTCGGTGTTGAAGAAGTTGTGGTTGGCGCCGACCACGTAGACGGCGCTGTGCAGGGCGGTGCCCCGGCTGATCCCGCGCGTCCCGTCGACGTACACCTCGCCCTGGAGGTCGGAGACGTCACCGTCGCAGCCCGGCAGGATCGTCGTGGACGGCACGTCGGCGACCGGATTCTGGCCGAAGATCGTCGGTCCGATGAGGACGGTCCCGCGGATCTTCCAGCGCACCGGGCCGCGGTAACCGTCCTGCGCGGCGGGCGGCGGGTAGAGGCTGTCCATGGCGGCCCGGTTGACGCCCTCGCCGCCACGCGAGTGGCCCACGAGCAGGACGCGGGACAGGTCGGCCTTCGCCGCGTCGGGCACGGCCGCCGGGGCGGTGCCCGGGTGGGCGGCCCAGCCGGCCCACTGGGCGAGGTGCTGCCGCACGAGCGAGGAGCGCGCCTGCGCACCGCCGTCCTCGACGTCCCCGTCCTGGCCGTTGATGCCGTTCGCGGAGATCGACACCGTCACATAGCCCTGGGAGGCCAGCAGTTTCTGGTCCTTCAGGTAGCCCTGGTAGCTCGGGATCGACTTCGTGCCGGCCGGGCAGGGCCACTGCCCGGTCACGTCGTCCTCCGACCCGCCCGGCTTGAAGCAGGTGGTGTGGCGGCCGTGCAGGAACAGCGCGAGCGGCCGCTTGCCCGTGGCGCCGGTGGGCGCGACCACGACGGCCCGCATCTCGACCGGCTGGGCGAAGCCGGGCAGCTTCACCGGGTCGAGGTCGTACTCGCCGGTGGCCGTGCGGTACGAGCCCGGCTTGCCCGGGTCCACGGAGTTCGCCGGGAGTTGGGCCGGCGGCTGTGCGGCCGCCAGGGAGTTCTTCCGTCCCTTGCCGGTGTTGTTGTCGGCGGGCGCGTCCAACCGGCGCCCGCCCGCCAGGACTTGAAGGTCCTTGAGCGGGGTGGCTTCGTCGAGGGCGAGCCGGAACGTACGGCCGTCCTTGGATGCCGTCGGCGCGCCGAGCAGCCGGCCGTCCGCGTGGAACTCGACACGGGCGTCGCCCATGGGCACGGCCCTGTCCGACCGCCAGACCAGCTCACGCGCGACGCCCGCCCCGGTGACGCGCCAGCCCGGCGGCAGCGCGCCGTCCGCGTTCGCCGTCAACGGCTTTGCCTGGGACGGCTGTTGGGCCTGGGCCAGTCCCGGTGAACCCGCCAGGGCCGCGAGTACGGCCACGGCGGTGACACCTATTCGCCGGGTACGGTTCAAGGGTCCCCCTCCTCACACTTCGAGCGCGGGCGCCCCGTCGGTACCGGGAGCCCCTCACGCCTCGAAGGAAGGGAAACGGGACCTGTGGGTTGCCTGTGCCGGGGGAGTGGGCCCGCACAGGACAAGAATCGGGTCACCGGGGACTGGACCCGCCGATGTCACAGCAGGGCCTGGACCTTGCCGGGGTCGGGCGGCGTCATGCGGGGCGCAGTGCGTTCAATTGCTGTTCGAACGGTACGACAGCGGTGTCGTCGGTAGCTCGGGTGACAGCGCCCCTGCGATGGCGCATGAGCCCGGCCAGTTCGGCGGCCGCGCGCGTGATCCGGTGGGCCGTGTGTCGGTGAGGGGGTCGCCACTGCCGCCCCAGTCCTCCGAGGCGGCGTAGACGGCGGAGGGTACGACGACCGCGCGCAGGTAGGCGAGGAGCGGCCGCAGCGCGTGCTCCAGGGCGAGCGAGTGCCGTGCCGCCGGTCGCCGCGGCCAGCACGGCCTTGCCCGTGAGGGCGTCGTTGTCGATGATGTCGAAGAACGACTTGAAGAGCCCGCTGTACGAGGCCGAGAAGACCGGGGTGACGGCGATCAGACCGTCCGCCGAGGTGACCGCCTCCACGGCTTCCGCCAGAGAGGGCGAGGGGAAGCCGGTGACCAGGTTGTTGGTGATGACGAACTCAGCGGCGTTGTTGTTACCTCGCTCGGGGTCGTCACCCGGCTTGACGGCCGCGCCCAACCACCCGCGCACGGCGGCCCACGAGTCGGTGTTGAGCACCGGCCCGCTCTTGCCATTGGCCTTGATGATCTGGTCTGCCTGCGAGTCACGTCGGCGTGTGTCCTCCACCGCCTTACGCTGCCTCGCCAACTCCAGGACCCACCCATCAACGGGCGTGCGCTTGAGCAGGTCGCCGGACTCCACGCGGTACACGTTGACGGTCTTCGACCCGGGCACCATCACGTAGTGACCGGCTCCGCGCTTGAAGTCGACGTGCGTCCCAAGCTCGTCGGCATAGACCGAGGTGTCCTCGATGCCCTCAGGCAGTTCGTAGACGTGCTGAAGGCCGCCGCGCCCGGTTCTGATGACCAGCGTCGGTGACAGCTCGCCGTACTCCGCCTCCAGCCGGGTCATGGTGTCGGCACTGGTCTTGCCGTCGTTGGTGTCGATATCCACTACGCCGAGGCCGTCAAGTCGCCACCCGAAGTTGATCCGGTCGCCGGTCTTGTCGAACCACTCCATCAGCTCGGCCGGGTCTTTGGTCGCGTCCTTCAACCCGTTGGGGGCCAGCTCGAAGTTCGGGTGCTTGCCGCTGCGGCAAGGCTCGCCGGTCTTCCTGTCAGGCCGCCCACAGGTGCACAGGTCGCCACCGTTCACGACGTAGCAAGGCAGGATCGGGTGTCCGGCCATCGTCAGCCTGATGGCGCTCGCCAGCACGCCCCGGGTGTCGTCGTAGGTACCGCTGGACGGTACTTGTGGGGCGTCCAAGTCCTGGGCTTTCCTGGAGGTGAGACGGGAAATCTCGTGACGACCCTCGGCCTGGTCCGCCGGGGGCCGCTCCATGTCGGTGGTCACTCAGCCTCACCGCCGCTGCCCTGGTCCTTGGGCTGACGGGAACCGAACAGCAACCTCAACAGGCGTCGCCGCTCCGGCCTCGGTCATGGGTCGTGCGTCGCGCATGTCCATCAGGCCGACACCGCCTCGGAGTCGGCGCGGGTCATGAAATCGTCCATGGAAGCGCCGAGGGCGTCAGCGATGGCGGCCAACGTGACGAGCGACGGGGCGAAGTGGCGGTTCTCGTAGCCGCTCACGTTGGGTGTTGGTACGGCCGATCTGGCGGGCAAGCCGCCGCTGGCCGATGCCGCGCTCAGTGTGGATTCGCCGCAACGCGGCAGGGCTGAACTCGAAGGCAGACACGGGGGTTCCTCATCGGGAACGTTCGCACCTCGATGGGCGACAGGTAAGGCCCCGCCCTGTCGGCGGTCCGAACCCCGCAAGCTACCGCATGTGCTGCGAACCTTGCCCCGGCTGTCCCCCGCTCCCCGGTGTCAATCACCCGCTGAAGCGGGGGCCGGACGGCTACGAGCCTGCTGTGATACCAGGACACCATGCAGGTTCTGCCGCACACAAGCACTGTCGGGCTTGCGGTTGTAACAAGCCCAATGACCCTGTCGGAGGCCTTCCCGAGCACTCACGAGTCGTGACCGATCTCAACACGGGAGGTCGGCCGGCGCATACCTGGGGCCTCAACATGACTCCGGCCGTCCGGTGGTCCGGCCTGCGGGTGCGGGCATATATCGTCCCGGCCTCCCGTGGGGTCTCCGGCGGCCTGGAGCCCGCGCCCGGGGCGCCGCCGTACCCGCCAGCACGAGGCCCCCGGGAGGTACTCCCGTATCGTTGGGCTCTCTAACCCGCCAACAGGCCCCGGTGCCGGTAGACTTGCACCACTTTCTACTGCACGCAGCGAGCCTGGGCCCGACGCTCCAGGTCAGGGACAAGCATGTCCCGAGTCCGCACGCGTTGCGAGCCCTAAAGGGAGACGCGGGTAACCAGTGGCCCTGACCAGGCCAACCCCAATGAGCCCCAACGTCGGTGGGCCTCGGCAAGACCACACGTGTGTCACGTGGTGGTCGGGCTGAGGTCTGACACCCGGTCCGATCACCGGAAAGGTATTCGGACCGTGAATCTCTCCCTCGGCATCAAGATGCTGGTCGTCGTCATCTGCACCTTGCTATCCATCATCATCGGCATCGTGGCGGGCCTGCTCATGCACCCCCCTGCCGCCCCCAAGGCTCCGGCTGTTCTTTTTGGCGGCGGTGTCTTCGGGGGTTCGCTGACACTGTGTCTGCTCGTGATGAGTTCGCTCGGGGTGCTGTGACCCCGCGCGCCCACAGCGTCCTCAACTCGGTTTCAGGGCACGCCTAGCCGCGTTGATGACGTTGTGGGCGTCGGCCCCGTACACGGCCGACTCGCGCAAGGTGCGCCAGACCTTCGAGTACAAGGCGATGTTGTCGGCGTCGTCCAACCACAGTTCGGCGTGCCAGTCCTCGGCGACCACCAGGCGGTCATCAAGGACCCAGAAGCCGTTTGCGGGCACGATTTTGACGGAGGCCGTGAACGGGATGATGCCAAGGTCGACCGTGTCCATCCCGACCATGCCCGTGAGGCGGTCGAGCTGAGCGGCCAGCACCGAGGGCGGGCAGATCAGCGACCGCAACGCAGCTTCCCACATCAGCACGTGCAGCTTGCGACCCGACCGGTACAGCCACTCCTGCCGCTGCGCCCGGGAACGCACGGCGGCCTCAATGTCGTTGGCTCCGCCCAGCAGCTCCGAATACCGCTGGATGACGTGGCGCGCGTACTCGGGGGTCTGCATCAGTCCGGCGATGACCGACTCTTCCCAGACCCACATTTCCGAGGTGCGGTCGATCTCCGCGCTCAACCCTTCGTGCAGCGGCTTGAAGCCGTTCGCCAGGGCTCGACGCCATGACCTGATGTGGGACTCGAACCCGGCCAGCCGGGCGGCAAGCTCGGGGTACGCGCCCGCCTGCTCGGTCGCGTCGGCCCACGCCCTCAGGTCCTCGGGGGTGGCGGTCTGCCTGCCATTCTCCAGCTTGCTGACCTTGGAACCTGGCCAGCCGAGCCGCTGGGCGAGCTGCTGACCGGTGAGCCGACCACCAGGGCACGTGAACCGCAGTTCGCGCAGCCGTGTCCCCAAGGCCGCCCGTGCCTGTTGATAGTCAGTGCTCACCGGTCACGCGCGCTATTCGGTCGGGGCCACCTGCGCGGCGAACTGGTCGAACGGCACAGCGTGGTGCATCGCCGCGTCACGCACGATGGCGTACCGAACGACCTCGGCCGGTTCGGTGATCAGCTCGATGTTCAGCAGGTTGTCGGCGTCGTCGAAGTGCAGCAGGGCGACCAAGCGCGAGTCGAAGATCCAGAAGTCTTCGGCGGGCAGGGTAGCTGCGTCCTCGCGCCACAGGTAACGGATGTCCTCGCCGACAGCCGCGTTGTGCCGGGCGTAGTCGAGCAGGAACAGTTGCTCGGTGGTCGGCGGGTTGTCGGCGACGCGCACACGGCCGACCGTCTTGCCAGCCTCGGTCTGGGCCTTGATGTTGACGAACCAGGGCTCGTTGGGGTCGCAGGGCGAGGAGCCGGTGGCCAAGAACGCCTGAAAGTCGGGGTCCTGTCGGTCCGACGCGTAACCGCGTCGCGTCTCCAGCCGCCAGGCGGTGTGCTTGAAGGTCTTGAAGAGGAGCCGGAAGGTGTCCCGGTCGACCAGTTCCGGCACCCGCTCCATCTTCTTCGGTCCCCAGTTCACGAGCAGTTCGCGCGGCACGGCCACCGCTGCCTCGTCCGCCCCGAAGTGCTGGAGCTGTGCGAGGTCTCCGGCGTCGGTGACCGGCGTGCCCTGGACGATGATCTCGCCGGTGCCCTCGTCCGTGTGCAGGGCGGGGCAGCCGTCGACCTTGCTGTCTGTGCCGGTGAAGCGCAACTGACGAGCCATGGACGCTCTCCCTTCCAGGGGGTTGATCCAATCAGCATGGACGGGGCTCCACCTCGGCACTACGGGGTGAGGCAGGGCGTAGGAGAAAACACCAGCAATCTGAATCACTCATCGAGCAAATTCGAGAAAACAGTATATCGCCCGCCAACCCCCCACTTCTAGCGTCCCGTTCATGGCTACGAAGAAACCAGACATCGACCCCCACGCGGCGGTGGAGTCCCTGCGAGCAGCTCTGACCGAGAACGGAATCGTCTTCCCCTCCCTGAGTGTCGAACTCGCGTCCCCTGACCTGAAGCTCGTTGAGCTGGGGCGTGTGCGTGCCGACGTGGCCGAACGCCTGGCCCGAGCGCTTCAGCGAGGGGGCCCCGAGTGACGACACACGAGAAACCAGCAACGATGCTCAGCCACGGCGAGCTGCCGTACCCGGCGGGAACACTCGTCGAGGACACGATCTCTGAGCGAACCGGCCACCTGATTGGCGTGATCGAGGAGCGGCTCAAGGAGTCGGGCAGGCTCGTCAGCCAACAGGCGTTCATGCGTCCGGAGGGTGGCGGGATCGAATGGGACGTTCCGCTGGACCGCGTCCGCCCTGTCGACCCAAGCTGATCCGACCGACTCACAGCCCCACCCCAACTCGACAGGGGTGGGGCTCAGTTGTGTTTCCCGACTTCGTTTGCAGCGCCCGTGATATCTTGCTTGACGAGTAGTAGTCGTACGCAATGTGCGGCGAAGCACACTCAGGAAGAAGCTGACTGGTACACCTCACGGCAACCGTGACGTGTAACCCGCACGGCGTGAGTCAGTTACCTAGGGCTTGTTGGCCCAGAAGTCTTGAATGTTTACTCTGGTGGGCAACGGCCTGCCAGCACCGAGAACATTTGCGCACACGTCGGCGCGGGTGTCTCGGTCCGAACCGTAGGGTTCGGATCGAGGCTGCCTGCGCACCCGATCCGACCCATGACAGGGAAGGTCAGGATCGGTGGACGGCGCAGCCATCCTCTTCATTCTCGCCATCGCTGGCGTGGCTTCGATCTGCCTCTTCGCTCTGAAGGGGCTACTCGACCAGGTCCCGGACGTGATCGACTCCGCCGGGAAGGCGCGCGACGCGTGGCACCGCTTCAAGAAGCCCGAGGTCTCACCCCGGACGGACGACGAGGAGCCGCCCGCTGCCGCGTAGGCCCGTCCTGGGGTCTCCGTCGCTCTCCCGGGACACGAGAGACCGCCCCGGGTACTCGGGCCCGGAGCGGTCTTCTGTGCGGCGGGATGGCCGTCCGTGGGCTCAGGCGGCGATAGCCACCCGGAACCGGATCGGAGCCAGGACGGTGCGCCCGGAAAGAGGTGTGGGCGAACCTCTCGTGCTGCTGCAGGGCCGGCCGCAGACGTGGCGGAAATGGCGGTACATGCTGCGGCCCTCGCCGACCTGGGGTACACCGTCGTGCTCCCGACCTGTGCGGTACGGGCGGTTCGGCGGTCACGGAGGCCGGCTACGACAAGGACAACCAGGCACGCGACGTGCACGTGCTGCTCCAGGCCCTGGGGCTGACCGGTCCGTTCGTTGCCCTGGAACAGCAACTCCGGTGCCTCGGGGGTCATGAAGAGCCCGAAGTGGAAGAGGCCGCCCGACGCCGGGTCCATGATCTCTTCGAGACCGTATCCAGGGACGGCCAGGGCGACCAGGGCCAGCTCGTGCACCTGCTCGGGGTACAGACGGGCGTAGGAGAAGGCGACCAAGCCGCCGATGTCGTGCCCGACCATGCGTACCGGATGCCCGTACTGGCCGTCGGTGGCGAACACGGCGTCGGGAGCTACCTGGCCGACAGCCTGACCTCTGTCGCACCCCACGTCATGGGGGCGGTGATCGCCGACAGCGGTCACTACATCCCCGACGAGCGCCCCGAAGCCCTCCTCGCCACGCTCGCCCCGTTCCTGCCCTAGTCGAACGTAAGGATCCGCATCATGACCATGGCATACCTGGCCCAACCCGAGCAGCAGTAGACACTCGAGTGGCTGGACGGCGGTAAGTTCTCCGTCCTCCTCGACAGCCAGGCCACGAACGGGCAGCTCACCGTGGGAAGGTCCGCGGTCGGCAAGGGTGAGGCGCCGCCCTTCCATATGCACACCCGCGAGGACGAGATATTCATGCTGATCAAGGGCGAGGCGTTGCTCTGGCTCGGCGAGGAGCGGATGGAGCTGTCCGAAGGCGGCATCGTCTACCTGCCCAAGAACATTCCGCACGGCTACCGCATCACCTCGGACACCGCCGACCTCCTGATGATCACCACCCCGGGCGGCATCGAGGGGATGTTCCAGCAGGCCGGGCGTGATGTCACCACCCCCCGGCCCAAGGACTTCGTCGTCACGCCCGAGAGGCTGGCCGAAGTCGCCGACGCCTACGGACAGGTCATCCTCGGCCCGCCGTGCCGAGTCACACGCGAGGCGTCAGTATCGGCTTCCGGCGGCTTTGCCATCTCTTTACAACCCGCTCCGCCGCTCCCTCGTCTCTCCGCTCGATCCCTAACCCAGCCCGCCGGGTCACCGGGCGGGCGGACCGACGAAAGAGAGCGATTCATGCGCCGAACTGTCCTCAGCGCCATGGCACTCGCGTGCACCGCCGCGCTGGCGAGCACGGTGCCCGCGTACGCCGACGGGGCGACCCCGAGTCCGGCCGCCACGAGCCGCCCGACCTCCACCACCGCCCCGTCTCCGGTCCCGAGCGCCACCACCGCCCCGTCCGCGGCCCCGTCCGCGGTCCCGAGCGCCGCACCGACCCGGGCCCCGGGCAGCCAGGTCTCCGTCGTGCCGAGCGGAGCGCCCGACACCGGTGTGGCGTCGACGGCTACGCGGTCCGGAGCCGACGGCGGGCTGATCGGCGGGGGTGCCGCCGCGGCGTTCGCCGCCGGCGGTGCGGCGGTGTTTCTCGTACGTCGTCGTCGGGCGACCGGGGAATGACCTCGCCCTCCAGGCGTGCCTTCGCCGTCGCGGCGACGGCCGCGTTGGCCTCGTCGCTGGTGGGTTGCGGCGGCCACGCGGCCGGCGGCCGGGTCGGTACCGCACGTTCCGGGAGCACGCCGGCGCCTTCGCGGTCCTCCGCCAAGGCGGCGCATGCGCTGGGGCGTTCGGTCCCGGTCAGGCTGCGGATCCCGGCGATCGGGGTCGACACCCCGGTCATCCAGCTGGGGCTGGCCCCGGACGGCAGCGTGCAGGTCCCCCCGATCACGGCGCACGACCGTGCGGGCTGGTACCGGCACTCGCCGACGCCGGGGCAGACCGGCCCGTCGGTGATCCTCGCCCATGTCACGGTCGGCGCTTACGGGGACGGGGTCTTCCGTCACCTCGCGCGGCTGCGCAAGGGCGACCGGATCACGACACGCCTGGAGAACGGCACGACGGCGGAGTTCGCCGTCAACGCCGTACGGACGGTCGCCAAGGCGGACTTCCCGGCGGACGAGGTCTACGGGAACGTGGACCGTCCGGAGCTGCGTCTCATCACCTGCGGCGGCCCTCGTACCGGTGACGGCTACCTCGACAACGTGATCGTCTTCGCCGCGCTCAGCTCCGCGAGCCCCTGACCCACCCTCAGGACCCCGGGGATCCCGGGCCGATGGAACGTACGCCGACGGCCCGGGATCTTCCCCCACGAGTGCCCTCACGGCAGTGCCCGCACGGCACTGGCATCACGACGATGGAGAGTGTTGAAACGGTCCCGCGAGACGGCAGCGTCCGAGCTGTTCGCCGCCCTCTACCCGCGCCTCGCCGGCTGGTGCCGCCGGCTGGTCGACGACGACGAGACGGCGCATGAGATCGCCTCGGAGGCGTTCACCCGGCTCTGGGCCCGCTGGACATCCGTGGCGGAGCCCCGGGGGTTCCTCTACGTCACCGCCGCCAACCTCGTCCGGGACCACTGGCGGGGGCTCGAACGCGAACGCAGAGCCGTGCGCCGTGCCACCACCGAAGAAGCGGTCCGCCCGCCGACCGAGCAGGCCGACCCGTCGGTACGGCTGCTCGTGCAGTCGCTGCCGGAACGACTGCGCGTTCCGATCCTGCTGCACTACTACGCTGACATGCCGATCCGGGAGGTGTCCGCGCTGACCGGGCGCAAGGAAGGAACCATCAAGGCCGACCTCCACGCGGCCCGCGAACTGCTCCGCGCCCATCTGGGGAGAAGCCTTGATCACACACTCTGACGACGGTCCGGAGTTCGAACCCGACGACCCTCTCGCCGTCATCCTGCGACCCACCTCCGACTACCTCGGCCCACCCGCCGGCCGATACGAAGCGATCCGCCGCGGCGCGGCCCGCCGCCGGCTGCTCCGCACCGCGGCCGGGGTCGGCCTGACCTGCGCCGTCGCCGCCCTCGTCGCGCTGCCGCTCCGCCTGGCGACACCCGAGGCACCCACGTCTCCCGCGGTCCCCCTCGCCCCGCCGCCCGCGAGCAGTCCTTCGGCCCCGCCCTCCCCGTCGGCGTCGGCGTCCCCCGGGCCCGTCAGCCCCCGCCCCACCAGGGCGACCCCGACCAGGCCTCCGACCAGCACCACCGTGCCCACCCGTGAGCCGTCGGCGACACCGAGCGCGCGATCCGTCGAGCCGTAGGACTCCGGACCGGCCCAGGGTGATGGGCCTCATATACAACAATGCGAATAGGGGAGTAGTTTCCTATCCACCACGTTGGGCAAGTTGAGATGGGGAGGCGGTCGGACCGTGACGGTCAACGCATACCTTCGGTACGTCGCCCTGGGCGACAGCCAGACCGAAGGGCTGGGCGACGGCGACGACCTCCACGGTCTGCGGGGGTGCGCGGACCGGCTCGCCGAGCAGATCGCGCGGGACAGCCCGGACGTCCGGTACGCCAATCTCGCCATACGGGGGCGGCTCGCCGGACAGGTGCGTGCCGAACAGCTCGCCCCGGCTCTCGCGCTGCGGCCGGACCTCGCCACGGTCGTCGCCGGGGTCAACGACCTGCTGCGGCCCCGTGTCGACCTGGACGAGGTGGTCGGCCATCTGGAGGCGATGTACGCCGCGCTCACCGCACAGGGCGCCGTCGTGGTGACGCTCACCTTCCCGGACATGGGCCGGATCACCCCGCTGGCGCGACCGGTCGCCCACCGGGTCTTCGCGCTCAACGACCGCGTCCGGGAAGCGGCCGGGCGCCACGGCGCGGTGGTGGTCGAAGCCTCCCAGCACCCCGTGATGACCGATCCCCGGCTGTGGAGCGCCGACCGGTTGCACGCCAGTCCGCTCGGCCATGCCCGCATCGCGGCCGCGGTCGCCGACGCGCTCGGCCTGCCGGGCAGCGACGACAGCTGGACGCTGCCCCTGCCTCCCGACACGGAGGCGCGCCATGGCCTGCGGGCCGTCGGTGCCGAACTGCGCTGGGCCGGCTCGTTCCTGGGGCCCTGGCTCGCCCGTCGGGTGCGCGGCCGGTCGTCCGGCGACGGCCGAAGGGCCAAGCGGCCCGCTCTGCTCCCGGTGACCACGCTCGCCGACCACGGTGAGAGGCCGCCGAATGGTCGTCTCCTTGACTAATCAACCTGGTGTTAGGTTGGGAAAATGGCTCTGCGCAACGCGGTGATGGCCGCGCTTCTGGAGGGTGAGGCGTCCGGGTACGACCTCGCGAAGGGGTTCGAGGCCTCCGTCGCCAACTTCTGGATGGCCACGCCCCAGCAGATCTACCGGGAGCTGGAGCGCATGGAGAGCGACGGGCTCGTCTCCGCTCGCGTCGTGCAGCAGGAGCGCCGGCCCAACAAACGGCTGTTCTCGCTCACCGACGCCGGGCTCGACGCGATGCGTGCCTACACCGCCGAAGTCCCCAGCAGGCCGACGGCGATCCGGGACGAGCTGATGGTCAAGGTGCAGTGCGTCGACATCGGCGACGTCGAGGCCGTCCGGGCCGGGGTCGCCGAGCGAGTGGAGCGGTCCACCGCCAAACTGGCCCGCTACCGGCGCGCGCAGGAGCGCATGCTCGCCGGACGCACCGAGGAGGAGTACCTCTCCACCGTCGAGCGCATCGGCCCCTACCTCACCCTGCTCGGCGGCATGGCCCTGGAGCAGGCGAATCTCAAGTGGGGCGAGACGGCCCTGAAGCGGCTCGCACAGCGTGCCGAGACCCTGGGCGCCTCGGCACGCGGCTGAGCTCCACCGACCCCTGGCGTTCCTGTCGTTCTTGGCGTTCCTGCCCGAGGGGCGGTTCGCCCAGGCGGTGTTCCAGCACACCTTGCCCGCGGCCGTCGCATGCAGCGGCAGCCGCTCGCCGCTCACCAGGCCGTAACCCCGTGCGGTGGGCTGGCCGGATACAGTTTTGAACATGTTCAAGTCTGGGCGTACGCTCCGGTCATGAGCGAGAGAGCCGCCCTGCTGAAGGGCATTCGCGCGTGGCTGGTCCTGTTCGTCGTCTGCCTGGTGCTCAGCGGCGCCACGGCCTTCCCCCTGGTGCACGAACTGCGCTGGACCGAGGACCTGTTGCGGTCCCTGTCCGTGCCCGAGCACCTGCCCGCCCTGATGGACTGGATCGAGCACGTACGCCACGGGCTCGACGCCGCCGACGCCGACTATCCCTTCGTGCTGTACGGCACGGACTGGCTGGCGTTCGCACATCTCGTGATCGCGGTCGCCTTCTACGGGCCGTACCGCGATCCGGTCCGCAACATCTGGGTCGTCGAGTTCGCCATGATCGCCTGCGCCGGCATCATCCCGCTCGCGCTCGTCTGCGGGCCGATCCGCGGGATTCCCTTCTGGTGGACCGTCGTCGACATGTCCTTCGGGATCTTCGGGGTGATCCCCCTGTACGTCGTACGGAAGAGGATCAAGCGTCTGGAGGCGCTCACCCCGTATCCCGGCGCCGCTCCGGTTCCCGCTACTTGAGCGCCGCCATCGCGATCCGCTGGGCGACCGGGTTCATCGACTCGCCCTTCGCGTCGGTGGTGTTGATCGAGTAGACGAGGGTGCGGGACAGGTCACGGGTGGCCGCGACGACCGAGCTGTAGCCGTACCGGGCACCGGACTTGAGCCAGTAGACCTTCCCTCCGTACTCGAAGCGCTGGAGCCCGGCGCTCATGTCGGCGCCGTCGATGCCCGAGGGCACGGTGAACATCTCCTCCAGCTGCGGTCCGGGAACCAGATCGCCCCGGAAGAGATGGGTGATCAGCCGTTCCAAGTCCGCCGTCGTGGAGATCATGTCGCCCGCCGCCCAGCGGTCCGCCTGGTTCCAGTCGGTGACGTCGACGAACTTCGTCGTCCCGTCGGCCTGCTTCACCGCCTGGTAGCCGTGGTTGTGCGGTCCGTGGATGCGCGGGTCGGTACCGGGGAAGTACGAGTCGCGCATCCCGGCGGGCCGGAAGATCCGGTGCTCCGCCTCCTGCGCGTACGAGTGCCCGGTCACCTTCTCGATCAGCATGCCGAGGATCGTGTAGTTGATGTTCAGGTAGTCCTGCTGCTTGCCCGGGCAGAACTCCGGGCCCTTCGCCACCGCCGAGGCGACGACCTCCTTCGGCGTGAGAGTGTCGAAGCGGTGGGCGTACGCGTCCTCGAAGGCGTCGCCGAAGCCGTCGCCCGCCTGGATCCCGCTGGTGTGGTTCAGCAACTGCCGTACGGTGATGGGCTTGAAGGCGGTCGACAGCAGTCCGGGCAGGTAGTGCTGCACGGGCGTGCTCAGACCGACCTTGCCCTCCGCCGCGAGCTGGAGCACGACCGCCGCGGTGACCACCTTGGTGGTGGAACCGGCACGGAAACGGGCGTTCGGGTCGGCCTTCGCGCCGCTCATCAGATCGTGCACGCCCGCGCTGCCGCGCCAGCTGCCGTCAGTGCCCCCGACCCGTACCAGCGCGGCGGTCGCGTCCGCGTCCGGGAGCCCGGCGAGCGCGGCGCGCAGGGCCTCGGCGTCGGGTCCGGTCGTCCGCGCGGCCACCGCGGCCTTCTGGGCGGACGGCGAGGCGAACGCCGGTGCGCTCAGCACCGGCCCGGCGGCGAGACCGAGGGCGAGGGTGGCGACGAGGGCAACTGCGGGGCGGCGTACGGCCATTGAGCACTCCTGGGATCAGTTGATCGCTTGAATCGAATGAATCGAAAGACCGGTGTGCCGGTCGAAGTCGATGTTCATCCTCCGGCCGTACGAGATCGCCGGGATCGTCACTGGGGAGGGCGCCGTCCCCGGCATCGGCGCAAGGGTCGCCCCTAGGGGGCCGCGAAAAACTGTTATCGCCGAGGGGCCCCCGCCGTCTCCGAAGGTGAACCGTCCTGCGATACGGCCCCGTGCGCCACGGAGATGGCGGAGAAGGTACGTTCCGAGGGCGAAGCGACCATGGAGAGGACGTACGTGGACGGGCGGGAGTGGCGCTCCACCATCGCGGCCGCACAGGCCGGCGACCGGCGCGCGCTCGACGAACTGGTCGCGGGCTGGCTGCCCCTCGTCTACAACATCGTCGGCCGCGCCCTGAACGGCCACGCGGACGTCGACGACGTCGTGCAGGAGACCATGCTGCGCGCCGTCGACAACCTCGGCTCGCTGCGCGATCCGGACAGTTTCCGGTCCTGGCTGGTCGCCATCGCGATGCGGCAGATACGCGACCGGGCGCGCCGCCGGACCTCCGAGACGCTCGACGACGGCGCGGGCGAACAGGCGGCCGACTTCGCCGAACTGACGGTGCTGCGGCTCCAGTTGGAGGGGCAGCGGCGCGAGGTCGCGGAGGCGGTGCGCTGGCTCGACGACGAGGACCGCCAACTGCTGTCGCTGTGGTGGCTGGAGGTCGCCGGCGAGCTCACCCGGCGCGAACTGGCGGCGGCCGTCGGCATCAGCCGGCAGCACACCGCCGTCCGCGTCCAGCGCATGAAGGAACGCCTGGAGACCGCGCGCGGCATCGTCCGGGCGCTCGACTCGTCCTGCCCGGACCTGCCCGAGGTGACCGCCCGCTGGTCCGGGCGCCCCGACTCGGTGTGGCGCAAACGCCTGGCCCGCCACATCAGGGGCTGCGCCTCCTGCTCAGGGGCGCGCGAGGCGGTCGTACCCGCCGAACGGCTCCTCGTCGGGATCGCGCTCGTCCCGGTGCCGGTCGGCTTCACGCTCTCGCTGGCCCTGGGGGGCAAGACGGCGGCGGCCGCGACCGGCGTCGGATGGTCCGCCAAGGTGATCAGCGCCCTCACCAAGCCCGCCGTGGCGATGACGGCCGGCGCGACGATCGTGGCCGGCGGCGCCTACGTCGTGACGCGGACCCCGGACAAGCCGCCCGCGCGGGCAGCCGTCGCGCCCACGGCGGCGAGTACGGCCCGTCCCCCTTCGCGCACCCCGGCAGCCTCACCGTCCGCCTCGCCCTCGCCCTCACCGTCGCCGACGAGGACCGACGTGTACGGCACGGTCGTCGATGCCGTCGACCGGGCTCCGGATCCGGACGCGCGGCCCGGTGCCCTGCCGCACCGGACCGAGTCCGGGATCACCAGCACCGGCGGCGCGAAGGCCGTGATGCAGCACCGCGGAGACGGTGTGACCCTCAGCGGCAAGGGATACGTCCTGGTGCGCTGGCAGATCTCGCCGAAGTCCCGGCCCGGGGCGCTGGTCATGCCGGCCTGGACCCGCCTTGAGGGGAAGCTCTTCCACGTGGCGTCGGGTGGTGGCCGCCGCATGGACGACGCCCTCGCGGGGAGCCCCGACGGCTACGCCACCGGCATGGGCGGGCCGGACATCGGATACGCCGTACTGCCGTCCGGCACCCAGCAGATGTGGCAGAACGAGTACTTCTACCTCGACGGCACCGTCACCCTCACCGTGAACGAACGGGGCGCCGACTACGGCCTGATCGTCTTTCCGTCGAGCTGGGACGAGGCGGACAAGGACGTCGCGACCGGCCCGGCCCAGGGCGCCATCCGCTACGGCCTGGTCCGCGACAACGGCAAGGACACGGCCCCGGTACCGCAGTACCTGACGCGCGCCACGCCCACCGACCCGGCGACGGTCGCTCAACGCTCCCGCGTGTAGCGCTCCTGCGCGGCCATGACCTCGTCGCCGTGCTCGAAGGCCCAGGCACCGAAGGCGCCGATGGGGTCGAGCAACGACCGCCCGAGCCCGGTGAGTTCGTACTCGACCCGAGGCGGCGAACCGCCGTACGCCCGCCGCAGAACGAGCCCGTTGAACTCCAGCCGCCGCAGCGTCTCGGTCAGCACCTTCTGGCTGATGCCGCCGATGAGCTCGCGCAGCTCACCGTGGCGCACCGGGCCGTGCCGCAAGGCCCACAGCACAACGGAGTTCCAGGTGTTGGCCAGCAGATCGAAGGCGAGCCGGGCCCGGCAGTCCGCGAGGAAGTCTTCGGTCGTCACGTACCGAATGGTGCCCGAGCGGATTCCTACTGTCGTCCTGGATCCGGCGACAGAAGGGATACGAGGCTGATGAGGATCGGGATTCTCGGTACGGGGAGCATGGCGGACGCGCTCGGCACACGGTGGGCGCGCGCGGGTCACGAAGTCCGCGTGGGCGGGCGGGACGTGGAACGCGCGGCCCGGCTCGCCGGGCGGTTCGGCGGACGCGGTGGCGATCTGCGGGCGGCGGCCGAGTTCGGCGTGGACGCGGTGCTGCTCGCGCTGCCGTACGCGGCCGTTGCCGAGGTCGTCGCGAGGCTCCGGGGCGCCCTGCACGACCGGGTGCTGATCGACTGCGTCAATCCGGTGGGCCCGGGATTCGTCCTGGAGACGGCGGGAGGCAGGTCCGCGGCCGAACGGCTCGCGGCCGCCGCCCCCGACGCGCAGGTGGTCAAGGCCTTCAACCTCTGCCACGAGGACGTCTGGCGGCTGACCCCACCGGTCTTCGACGGCCGCCCGCTCGCGGTCCCGCTGTGCGGCGACGACGAGGACGCGCTCGACGTCGTACGGCGACTCGTGCGCGACCTGGGCTGCGAGCCCCTCAACGCGGGGGAGCTGGCCCGGGCGGGACTGCTGGAGGCGACGGCGGCGCTGCTGATCGGCCTGTGGGTGGGGGAGGGGGCGGATGCCCAGGCGATCGCCCCGCCGAGGGAGTTCGCGGGCGAGCGCTGATGCCCGCAGTCGCTGGGCCACTCCTCGGAGCGCTGCTCGGGCCGGCACAGGGTCCTGCCGTCAGGGTCCTGCCGTCCAGGTGACGCGAGAACGCCGTACCGTCGCCCGAGTCAGCCCTTGCGCAGGGCGCACAGCGCGTCGATGCGATTCGTGGTGATCGAGTCGACGCCCATGTCCAGGAGGCGCCGCATGGAGCGGCGGGTGTCCGGGGTCCACACGGACAGCAGGTAGCCATCGCGGTGGACGCGGGCGGCGAGCTCGCGGTCGACCAGCCCGAAGCGGTAGTTGAGCCACCGCGGCCGCACGGCTTCGAGCAGCGCCGGCCGCGGTGGCGCGACGCTCGTCCAGGTCAGCGCGATCTCCGCGGCGGGGTCGGCGGCTCGCACCGCCAGCATGGCCGGGGCGCCCGCGCAGTAGTACACGCGCTCTTCCGCCCCGCACTCGCGGATGACGTCGACGATCCGGCGTACGGCCCTGCCGTCGGGTTCGCCCGGCAGGTCGACCATGATCCGGCTGTCCTCGGTCTCCTTGAGGGCCTCGACCAGCGTGGGTACCCCGCCGGCCGTGAGCCCGCGCACCTCGTCCGAGGAGAGCGAGCGCAGCGGCCGGTCCCGCTCCCAGAGCCGCTTCAGCGTCTCGTCGTGCAGCAGCACGGGCACGCCGTCACGGGTCAGTCGTACGTCGATCTCGACCGCGTCCGCGCCCAGTTGGAGCGCGGAACGCAGCGAGTCGATCGTGTTCTCGCGGACACGATAGGGGGCGCCGCGATGGGCGACGGCGGTCACGATGCGCATGCCGCCCATTGTGGTGGTGCGACGTGTCAGGGCGCGAGCCAGGTCGAGGCGTACGTGTCGATCTCTCCGGCGAGCTTCGCCTTGCCGGCCTCGTCGAGGAACGACGCCTCGACCGCGTTCTTGGCGAGCGCGGCGAGGCCCTGCTCGTCGAGGTCGAGGAGCCGGGCGGCGACCGCGTACTCGTTGTTGAGGTCGGTGCCGAACATCGGCGGGTCGTCGGAGTTGATGGTGACGGGCACCCCGGCCCGCACGAACTCCTTGATGGGGTGCTCGTCGAGGGTGCGGACCGCGCGGGTGGCGATGTTGGAGGTCGGGCAGACCTCAAGGGCGATCCGGTGCTCGGCGAGGTGGGCGAGCAGCTTCGGGTCCTGCGCGGAGCTCGTGCCGTGCCCGATGCGCTCCGCGCGCAGGTCGTTCAGCGCGTCCCAGACCGTCTCCGGACCGGTCGTCTCACCGGCGTGCGGCACCGACCGCAGTCCGGCCGCGATCGCGCGGTCGAAGTACGGCTTGAACTGCGGCCGCGGTACGCCGATCTCGGGCCCGCCCAGCCCGAAGGAGACCAGCCCCTCCGGCCGCAGCCGGTCCTCGGTCGCGAGCCGCACGGTCTCCTCGGCGGCTTCGAGCCCGGCCTCGCCGGGAATGTCGAAGCACCACCGCAGTACGACACCGAGCTCGGCCTCGGCCGCCTTGCGGGCGTCCTCGATCGCGTCCATGAAGGCGCGCTCGTCGATGCCGCGACGGGTGGAGGACCACGGGGTGATGGTCAGCTCGGCGTAACGGACCTGCTGCCGGGCCATGTCCCGCGCGACCTCGTACGTCAGCAGCCGTACGTCCTCCGGCGTGCGGATGAGGTCGACGACGGACAGATACACCTGGATGAAGTGGGCGAAGTCCGTGAACGTGAAGTAGTCCGCGAGGGCCTCGGGGTCGGTCGGCACGGCGGAGTCGGGGTGCCGGGCGGCCAGGGCGGACACGATGCGCGGGGAGGCGGAGCCGACGTGGTGCACGTGCAGTTCGGCCTTGGGCAGTCCGGCGATGAAGGCGTGCAGATCGCGGGCGTCTTCGCGGGCGGTGTGCTGGTCGGTCAAGGTTCCTCCCCGGAACGGCGTCACGGGACCGTGGTCGGCGGGACGCGGGTGATCGGCTGATCGGTGACTCAGGGATCATCGTAGGCGGCGGCCCGCGCGGCGCGGGAAGGGCGTCTCCGACGGCCGCCCTCGACGCCGCGGAGATCGCTCCGGCACGCACCTAGGGCCGTAGCATGACGGAACGTACGACAGAGGGGACCCCGCGCATGTCCGACGACGCCCGCACGCCGGAAGCGCCACGCGACGACGCCGCGTGGGCTCCGCCGGACCAGGGGATTCCGGCTGCGCCGACGGACGCGGTGCCCACGGGGAGCGCTGCGCCGGGCGTCGACTCGGGGGACGCGGTGTCCAAGGTCCCCCTGGACAAGCCCGCCACCGACCGGAGCCCCGCGCCGAACCCCTGGGCTCCCCCCGCGGAAACGGCTCCCTCCGGCTGGGGCACCGCGCCCACGCCTCCCTACGCGCACGACCGGCCCACGGCCACCGCCGTCCCCGGCGCGGGCACCCCCGGCCCTCAGCCCTGGGACAACCCCTTCGCACCCCCCTCGTCCGACGCCCCCTTCGCACCGCCCTCGCCCGGCGCCCCCGCCCCGCAGCCGCAGCCGCAGCCCTGGGGCAACCCCTTCGCGCCGCCCGAGGCCCGCGCCCCCTACCCCCAGCCCGCCCCCGGCGAACCCGTCCCCCCGCCGCCCATCGCCCCCGATGGCCCCGGAGCGCTCCCGTACGGCTACGGCTACCCGCAGTACGCCACCGCCCCGGCGCAGGCGGCCTACCAAGGCGTCCCCGGCTACGGCTGGCCCGTGCTGCCGCCCGCGGCGAGCAATGGCATGGGCACCGCCGGCCTCGTGCTCGGCATCCTCGCGGCGGTCGTGTTCTGTTTGTGGCCGCTCGCGATCGTGCTGGGCATCCTCGGTGTGATCTTCGGCGTGATCGGCCGCCGCAAGGCACGCCGGGGCGAGGCGACGAACCCGGGGCAGGCGCTGGCCGGGATCATCTGCGGAGCGGTCGGTATCGCCCTGGGGGTCGGGATGCTCGTCTTCCTCATCGTGGTCCCGGACGACAGTGGGAACGGCGGTTCGAGCGACGGCGACGGCTTCTCCACGTCCCTCGTAGGGGAGCAGCGGTGACCGCTGGTCCCCTGGTGGAGCAGCAGTGAGGACGAGCGCCAGTAAGAAGGGCCAGTAAGAAGGGCCAATAAGAGAGGAGCGCGGCCACAGGGCACCGCCCCTCCACTGAACGCCTGGCGGAGCCTGAACGCCTAGCGGAGCCGCCCCCGCGCCTCCATCAGCGCGAACCCCAGCAGATTCGGCCCCCGCCACCGCTCGGGATCCGCCGCCCGCTCGTCGTCCGCCGCGAGCCCGATGCCCCAGACACGGTCCAGGGGACTGGCCTCGACCAGCACCCTCTCGCCCGTGCCCAGCAGGAACTCCCGCAGATCGGCGTGCGCGGCGAACTTGTGGACGCTGCCCTCGACCACGATCCCGAACCGCTCGCGCTCCCATATGGCGTCGTTGAACCCGCGGACCAGCCGCCCGGCCTTCTTCGCGAGCGCGGGGCTGGACGCGTCGACGGCGTGCCGCTCCGCTTCCTTGTCGCCGAAGAGCCGTGCTTTCGACGCCATCATCCAGTGCTCAGCCGTCGCGTACTCGACTTCGTCGACTACGAACGGTGACGGCCACCACTGGCTGAGGCAGCTCGCGCTCACCTGACCGTCCGGTCGCGGGCGGTGCCCCCAGAAGTGCAGGTACTTGACCCTCGCCCCCGAGTCGACCGCGCTGACCAGCGCTTCCCAAGAATCGATCTTCCCCATACACGCCACTGTGGCACGCACCACTGACATTCCGTCCTTCCTTTTCCAGAAGGACTCGACACCTGGTCGACAGATTCCGTCGCGTAACCAAAAGGCAACAACGGAATCACTTGTTGGAGTCCCTTTGCTCTGTCAGGATCGGCACTCAAATCGAGCTGGAGCTACGCCGACCCCTGCAGTCACGGGGAGGGCGGCGGAGGAGAGCGACATGCACAATCCGGGCCATCGCTTCCAGGCGCAGGACCGCCTCGCGGACGGCGCGCAGTACATCGCGGGCCGGCTGACCAAGGGCACCTCGGGCCGCACACACGCGGTCGTGAACCCCGCCACCGGCGACGAGGTCTACACATACGAGCTCGCGAGCACCGCGGACGTCGACCTCGCCGTCGCGGCGGCACGCGCGGCCTTCCCCGGCTGGGCCGGCGCCACCCCCGGCGAGCGCTCCGACGCGCTGCACCGCTTCGCCGCGGTGCTCGCCGACCGCGCCGAGGAGTTCGCCCAGGCGGAGTCGCTCCAGTGCGGCAAGCCCCTCAAGCTGACGCGCGAGTTCGATGTGCCGGGCACCATCGACAACACCGCTTTCTTCGCGGGCGCGGCCAGGCATCTGCAGGGCCAGTCCGCGGGCGAGTACTCCGGCGACCACACCTCGTACGTACGCCGTGAGCCCATCGGCGTCGTCGGCTCCATCGCGCCCTGGAACTACCCCCTCCAGATGGCTGCCTGGAAGATCCTCCCGGCCATCGCCGCCGGCAACACGATCGTCCTGAAGCCCGCCGAGCTGACCCCGCTCACCTCCCTCCTGTTCGCCGAGGCGGCGACGGAGGCCGGGATCCCCGACGGGGTCATCAACATCGTCACGGGGCTGGGCAAGGAGGCCGGAGAGCACCTCGTCGGCCACCCCGACGTCGCCATGACCTCCTTCACCGGGTCCACCGCCGTCGGCAAGCGCGTCGCCGAGATCGCCACCTCGACCGTCAAGCGGCTCCACCTGGAGCTGGGCGGCAAGGCGCCTTTCCTCGTCTTCGACGACGCGGACCTGGACGCCGCCGTGAACGGCGCGGTCGCCGGTTCACTCATCAACACCGGGCAGGACTGCACGGCCGCCACGCGCGCGTACGTGCAGAGGCCTCTCTACGAAGCGTTCGTGTCGAAGACCGCCGCCCTGATGGCGAGCGTCCGCGTGGGCGATCCCTTCGCGCCTGACACCGATCTCGGCCCGCTGATCTCGCACGCCCAGCGCGACCGCGTCGCCGGATTCGTCGACCGGGCCCGCGGCTACGCGCGCGTGGTGACCGGCGGAGAAGCCCCACAGGGCGATCTCAAGAGCGGCGCGTACTATGCGCCCACGCTCGTCGCCGACGCCGGGCAGGACAGTGAAATCGTGCAGGCCGAGATCTTCGGCCCGGTGCTCGTCGTGCTCCCCTTCGACACCGACGACGAGGGCATCGCGCTCGCCAACGACACCCCGTACGGACTGGCCGCCTCCGCCTGGAGCCGTGACGTCTTCCGTGCGAACCGCGCGACCCGCGAGATCAAGGCGGGCTGTGTCTGGGTCAACGATCACATCCCGATCATCAGCGAGATGCCGCACGGCGGCTACAAGGCGTCCGGCTTCGGCAAGGACATGTCCGCCTACTCCTTCGAGGAGTACACGCAGGTCAAGCACGTCATGTTCGACAACACCGCGGTGGCCCGGAAGGACTGGCACCGCACGATCTTCGGGGACCGGACCTAGCCGACGTTCGGCTACGGCCAAAGGCAGACCAGGCCGCGACCACGGCCGCGATCCTTCCGAAAGGGCACCAGAGCATGGAGCAGTACGAGCCCGAACGCCTGTCCCCGGCCACGCTGGCCGCCATGCAGCGCAGTTTCAGGAATGGCAGGGCCTCCCTCACGCGGCGTTCGCTGCTGCGGGCCTCCGCGGGCGGCGCGCTCGCCGTCGGCGGTCTCGGGGCGCTCAGCGGCTGCGGGATCCCCGCGGCCGGCAAGACCCAGGGCGGCGTCTCCGCCGAGGACCACTCGGCGAAGGAGAAGACGATCAACTTCTCCAACTGGACCGAGTACATGGACGTCGACGACAGCGGGAAGCACCACCCCACGCTCGACGCGTTCACCAAGCGGACCGGCATCTCGGTCAAGTACACCGAGGACATCAACGACAACAACGAGTTCTTCGGCAAGATAAAGCCGCAGCTCGCCGCGGGCCAGGACACCGGCCGCGACATCATCGTCCTCACCGACTGGCTGGCGGCCCGGCTGATCCGCCTGGGGTGGGCCCAGAAACTGGACCCGTCCAACCTGCCGCACGCCTTCGCCAACCTGTCGGACCAGTTCCGCAGCCCCGACTGGGACCCGGGCCGCGCCTACTCGTACCCGTGGCAGGGCATCTCGACCGTCATCGCGTACAACAAGAAGGCGCTCGACGGCATCGAGGTGAAGTCGGTCTCCGACCTGCTCGACAACCCCAAGCTCAAGGGCCGTGTCGGCTTCCTGTCGGAGATGCGCGACAGCATCGGCATGACGCTCCTCGACATGGGCAAGGACCCGTCGAAGTTCACCGACGACGACTTCGACGCGGCGATCGCCCGGCTCCAGAAGGGCGTCGACAACGGCCAGATCCGCCGCTTCTCCGGCAACGACTACACGGCCGACATCACCAAGGGCGACTTCGCGGCCTGTCTCGCCTGGGCCGGTGACGTCGTCCAGCTCAAGGCGGACAGCCCGGACGTCGACTTCATCATCCCGGACAGCGGCTACCTGACCTCGTCCGACAACATGCTGGTCCCCAACAAGGCGCGTCACAAGACGAACGCCGAGCGGCTCATGGACTACTACTACGAGCCCGGGCCGGCCGCGGAGCTCGCCGCCTACATCAACTACGTCTGTCCCGTCGACGGGGTGAAGGAAGAGCTGGCGAAGATCGACAAGTCGGCGGCGGACAACCCGCTGATCATTCCCGACAAGGCCATGCAGGCCAAGTCCCATGCCTTCCGCTCGCTGAGCGAGAAGGAAGAGACGGCCTACGAATCGAAGTTCGCGAAGCTCACAGGGGCGTGACGAAGATGACCACAGACAACAGCGGCGACGTCCGCCTCTCCGGAATCAGCAAGACGTATGGCTCGTTCACCGCCGTGCACCCGCTCGACCTGACCGTCCCGCAGGGCTCCTTCTTCGCCCTGCTCGGCGCCTCCGGCTGCGGCAAGACCACCACCCTGCGCATGATCGCGGGCCTGGAGGAACCCTCCGGCGGCACCGTCTTCCTGGGCGACCAGGAAGTCACCAACCTCCCGCCGTACAAGCGGCCGGTGAACACGGTCTTCCAGTCGTACGCCCTCTTCCCGCACCTCGACATCTTCGAGAACGTCGCCTTCGGTCTGCGCCGGCGCGGCATCAAGTCGGTGAAGAAGCAGGTCGAGGAGATGCTCGACCTCGTACAGCTCGGTGAGCAGGCCCGCAAGAAGCCGCACCAGCTCTCCGGTGGCCAGCAGCAGCGCGTCGCGGTCGCCCGTGCGCTGATCAACCACCCCAAGGTGCTGCTCCTCGACGAGCCGCTCGGCGCCCTCGACCTCAAGCTGCGCCGCCAGATGCAGCTGGAGCTCAAGCGCATCCAGACCGAGGTCGGTATCACGTTCATCCATGTCACGCACGACCAGGAGGAGGCCATGACCATGGCCGACACGGTCGCCGTGATGAACGCGGGCCGCGTCGAACAGCTCGGCTCGCCCGCCGACCTCTACGAGAACCCGAACACCACGTTCGTCGCCAACTTCCTCGGCACCTCCAACCTCATCGAGGCCGAGGTCGATGCGAAGAGCGGCGACGAGATCGTCCTCAAGGCGGGCGGCGGCAAGCTCCTGCTGCCCCAGGCGCGATGTTCCGCGCCGACGACCACCGGCGGCAAGGTGCTGGTCGGCGTCCGCCCGGAGAAGATCTCCCTCACGCACGCGGACGACGCGGGCGAGATCCCGGCCGGCCGCAACCGCATCACCGGCAAGATCGCCGACTCCAGCTTCATAGGCGTCTCCACGCAGTACGTCATCGACAGCCCCGTCTGCCCCGAGTTCGAGGTCTACGCCCAGAACATCGACCGCGACTCGCGGCTGGTGCCCGGCGCCGACGTCGTCCTGCACTGGAACCCGGCCCACACCTTCGGCCTGGACGCCGCGCAGGACATCGACGCCGGGGTCGAGACGGTCGAGGAAGAGGCCGCCTGATGTCGACCCTCACCGAGGCGCCCCCGCCTCTCGCCCCCGACGTGCCGGAGACGAAGCCGCCGCGCAAGCGGGGCCGCTGGACGCCGTACTGGCTGCTCCTGCCCGGCCTCCTGTGGCTGGTCGTCTTCTTCGCGCTGCCGATGATCTACCAGGGCTCCACGTCGATCCAGACGGGCTCCCTGGAGAACGGCTACAAGGTCACCTGGCACTTCGCGACCTACTGGGACGCGCTGTCCGAGTACTGGCCGCAGTTCGTGCGCTCGGTGTTCTACGCGGCGGCCGCGACGATCCTGTGCCTGCTGCTGGGCTATCCGCTGGCGTATCTCATCGCCTTCCGCGCGGGCCGCTGGCGCAACCTGATCATGATCCTGGTGATCGCTCCGTTCTTCACCAGCTTCCTGATCCGCACCCTCGCCTGGAAGACGATCCTCGCGGACGGCGGCCCGGTCGTCGGCGCCCTCAACTCGCTGCACGTCCTGGACGTCACCAGCTGGCTCGGCTGGACCTCCGGCGACCGTGTCCTGGCCACACCGCTCGCGGTGGTCTGCGGTCTGACGTACAACTTCCTGCCGTTCATGATCCTGCCGCTCTACACCTCCCTTGAGCGCATCGACGGGCGGCTCCACGAGGCGGCGGGCGACCTGTACGCCAAGCCGTTCACGACCTTCCGGAAGGTCACCTTCCCGCTGTCGATGCCGGGTGTCGTCTCCGGCACGCTGCTGACCTTCATCCCGGCCGCCGGTGACTACGTGAACGCCGAACTGCTCGGCTCCACGGACACCCGCATGATCGGAAACGTCATCCAGACGCAGTTCCTGCGGGTGCTGGACTATCCGACGGCCGCGGCTCTCTCGTTCATCCTCATGGCCGCGATCCTCTTCATGGTCACCTTCTACATCCGCAAGTCCGGGACGGAGGATCTGGTTTAAATGGCCTTCGTCAACTGGTTCAAGCGTCATTTCGTCGTCATCGCGGGACTGCTGACCCTCGGATATCTGCTGCTGCCGAACGTCGTCGTCACGGTGTTCTCCTTCAACAAACCGAAGGGGCGCTTCAACTACGAATGGCAGCAGTTCTCCATAGACGCGTGGAAGGACCCGTGCGGCGTCGCCGACATGTGCGGCTCGCTGTCCATCAGCCTCCAGATCGCCTTCTGGGCGACGGTCGGCGCCACGGTGCTCGGCACGATGATCGCCTTCGCGCTGGTCCGCTACCGCTTCCGCGCGCGCGGTGCGGTCAACTCGCTGATCTTCCTGCCGATGGCGATGCCCGAGGTCGTCATGGCGGCCTCGCTGCTCACCCTGTTCCTCAACATGGGCGCCCAGCTGGGCTTCTGGACGATCCTGATCGCCCACATCATGTTCTGCCTCAGCTTCGTCGTCACCGCGGTCAAGGCGCGTGTGATGTCGATGGACCCGCGCCTGGAGCAGGCGGCCCAGGACCTGTACGCCGGTCCCGCGCAGACCTTCCTCAGGGTCACCCTGCCCATCGCGGCTCCCGGAATCGCCGCGGGCGCGCTGCTTTCCTTCGCGCTCTCCTTCGACGATTTCATCATCACCAATTTCAACGCGGGCTCGACCGTCACCTTCCCCATGTTCGTCTGGGGTTCGGCGCAGCGCGGAACACCCGTTCAGATCAACGTCATCGGCACGGCCATGTTCCTCATCGCCGTACTGTTCGTCCTGACCTCCATGGTCATCAACAATCGCCGCAACAAGCAAAAGGCGTAACCGCAAGAACCCTGTAGGGAGTTGAAATCATGGCCCCGAGCGCCATGAGCAGTTGGACAAAGTCTCTTTCCGACGCCCAGCCGGTGTCCTACTGGCTGGACGACCCCGGCAAACCCCGTCCCGAGCCCGCGCTCACCGGTGCCGAGACCTGCGACCTGCTGGTCGTCGGCGGCGGCTACAGCGGACTGTGGACCGCGCTGATCGCCAAGGAGCGCGACCCGGGGCGTGACGTGGTTCTCGTCGAAGGCCGTGAGGTGGGCTGGGCCGCCTCCGGCCGCAACGGCGGCTTCTGCGCCGCCTCCCTCACGCACGGTCTGGCCAACGGTCTGACCCGCTGGCCGGACGAGATCAAGAAGCTGGAGGAGCTGGGCGCCCGCAACCTCGACGAGATCGAGGCGGCGGTCGCCCGCTACTCCCTCGACTGCGACTTCGAGCGCAGTGGCGAGATCGACGTGGCGACCGAGCCGCACCAGGCGGCCGAACTGCGCGAGTGGCACCAGGAGCTGGAGCGCGAGGGCCTCGCGGACGGCGTCGAGTTCCTGGACACCGACGCGGTACGGGAACAAGTCGACTCACCGACCTTCCTCGCCGGGCTGCACGACCGCCGTGGCGTCGCCATGCTGCACCCCGCCAAGCTCGCCTGGGGCCTGAAGCGGGCGTGCGTCGAGCTCGGGGTACGGGTGTACGAGCACACGCCCGCGCTCCAGTTGAAGCCGTACGGCGCCGGCATGGCCGTACGCACTCCGTACGGCTCGATCCGGGCCCGCCGGGTCGCCCTCGGCACCAACATCTTCCCGAACCTGGTCAAGCGCGTGCGCTCGTACACCGTTCCGGTCTACGACTACGCGCTGATGACCGAGCCGCTCAGCGCCGACCAACTGGCGTCCATCGGCTGGAAGAACCGCCAGGGCCTCGGGGACTCGGCGAATCAGTTCCACTACTTCCGGCTGTCCGCCGACAACCGGATCCTGTGGGGCGGCTACGACGCGATCTACCCGTACGGCGGCCGGATGCGCGCCGAGTACGACGACCGCCCGGAGACGTACGCCAAGCTCGCGGGGCACTTCTTCACCTGCTTCCCGCAGCTGGAGGGGCTTCGCTTCAGCCACGCCTGGGGCGGCGCGATCGACACCTGCTCGCGCTTCTCGGCGTTCTTCGGCACGGCCCACCAGGGCAAGGTCGCGTACGCGGCGGGCTACACGGGCCTGGGCGTGGGCGCGACGCGCTTCGGTGCCGACGTGATGCTGGACCTGCTGGCCGGGGAGACCACGGAGCGCACGTCGCTCGAAATGGTCCGCAAGAAGCCGCTTCCGTTCCCGCCCGAGCCCTTCGCCTGGACCGGCATCGCCCTCACCAAGTGGTCGCTGGCACGGGCGGACTCGCACGGCGGCCGGCGCAATCTGTGGCTGAAGACGATGGACAAGCTGGGGCTCGGTTTCGACAGCTGAGCCGGCCCCACCGGGGCGTGCGTGCCGTTCCGTGATCCACATCATCCAGAGGCGCGCGCCCTGCTCATCCAGTGTGACCTGGCTCACTGTCAACAAGTAGCCGAACCCGCGTAATGCCCGGCCCGAACCTCCCTCTCCCCTGTGGCGCGACCAGCGTCGACATGAGAAAGGGAGGTTCCGCCATGACAGGGGCTAAGACGGCGGTCGAGTGGCTGGCATCAGTAGCTCCGGATCCCGAGGCCTGCCGGCGGGAGTGGGAGCGCGATCCCCTCGGGATGGCGCTGCTGCCGGCGGGCAAGGCCTGGGACGTACTCATCCTGCCGGGCGAGCTCGGCTATCCGACGCTCGACGTGCTGACCCGGGTGATCGACCAACCCGGGCCCGTGCTCGTCGACTTCGGGGACGCCCGGATGGGGTTCTTCGTGCCCGCGGGCACCGCGGCCCGGTGGCTCGGTACGGGGGTGCGCACAGCGGGGCGCGGTACGTGGATCGTGGTGCCGTACCCGGGAAGGTCGACCAACGGGGTCCGCTGGCTGATCCCGCCGGACGGCTCGGGCACGCTCACCGATCCGGCACTGCTCGAACTGGCCATGCATGAGGCGGCGGCGGGTCTCGCCGGGAACGAGGACCGATAGCCGTGACGGGGCAGGACCCCGGCATCTGCCATCGGTGTCGTGCGTTCCAGAGGCCTCGTCACTGTCACAGGTCTTGACAACGGAATTGGTCTGGACCAAGTTGGGCGCGCTCCACCCTCCTGATTCCCCCATGCCCGGAGGCAGTTGTGGATCGCGTCAGACACAACAGACCAGTCGTCCGTCGAAGGCTTCTCGCCGTGTGCACGGCCACCGCACTGGCCGTACCCGGCCTCGCCGCGCTCTCGTCGGCCGCCCGTGCGGCCGACGCGGACCTCGCCAGGAACGGCGGGTTCGAGTCGGGCCTGGACAGCTGGACCTGTACGGCGGCCAGTACCGTCAATTCACCTGTACGGAGCGGCAGTTCCGCGCTGAAGGCGACCCCGGCCGGTAGCGACTACGCGCAGTGCTCCCAGACGGTGACCGTCAAACCCGACTCCCAGTACACCCTCTCCGGCTACGTCCGGGGCAGCTATGTCTACCTCGGCGCGAGCGGCACCGGCACCACCGACGTCTCCAACTGGACCCAGTCCGCGACCGACTGGCAGCAGCTCACCACCACCTTCCGCACCGGCGCGTCCACTACCAAGGTCACGATCTACACGCACGGCTGGTACGGCACCGGCACCTACTACGCCGACGACGTCTCCCTGACCGGCCCCGGCGTCGACGCGGGCCAGCCCCCGGCCGCGCCCACCGGCCTGACGGCCGGCACGGTGACCTCCTCCAGCGTCGCCCTCACCTGGTCCGCGGTGACCGGCGCGACGGGTTACGCCATCTACCGCGACGGCGTCAAAGTCCAGACAGTCACCGGGACTTCGGCAACGGTGAGCGGACTCTCGCCCTCGACGGCGTACTCCTTCCAGGTCGCCGCGACGAACGACGCGGGCGAGTCCGCCAAGTCGGCGACGGTGACCGCGACGACGGCAGCGGGCTCGGGCGGTTCGACCGACCTCCCCACGCACGCCCTGGTCGGCTACCTCCACGCGAGCTTCGCGAACGGCGCCGGCTACACCCGCATGGCCGACGTGCCCGACAGCTGGGACGTCATCGACCTGGCCTTCGGCGAACCGACCTCCACCACCTCGGGCGACATCCGCTTCACCCGCTGCCCGGTCACCGAGTGCCCGACCGTCGAGAGCGACGCCGACTTCAAGGCGGCGATCAAGGCGAAGCAGGCGGCCGGCAAGAAGGTCCTGATCTCCATCGGCGGCCAGAACGGCCAGGTGCAGCTCACCACGACGGCCGCCCGCGACACCTTCGTCTCCTCGGTCTCGAACATCATCGACACCTACGGCCTGGACGGCCTGGACATCGACTTCGAGGGCCACTCGCTCTCCCTGGACGCGAGCGACACCAACTTCAAGAGCCCGACCACACCGGTGATCGTCAACCTCATCTCGGCACTGAAGACCCTGAAGGCCAAGTACGGCTCGAAGTTCGTCCTGAGCATGGCCCCGGAGACCTTCTTCGTCCAGCTCGGCTACCAGTACTACGGCACAGGCAAGTGGGGCGGCCAGGACCCGCGCGCGGGCGCGTACCTCCCGGTCATCTACGCCCTGCGCGACGACCTGACCCTCCTGCACGTCCAGGACTACAACTCCGGCTCGATCATGGGCCTCGACAACCAGTACCACTCCATGGGAGGCGCCGACTTCCACATCGCCATGACCGACATGCTCCTGACCGGCTTCCCGGTGGCGGGCGACGCCGGCAACGTCTTCCCGCCGCTGCGCCCCGACCAGATCGCCATCGGCATGCCGGCCTCGACGAACGCGGGCAACGGCTACGTATCACCGTCCGAGGTCGACAAGGCCCTGGACTGCCTGACCAAGAAGACCAACTGCGGCTCGTACGCCACCCACGGCACCTGGCCGGGACTGCGCGGCCTGATGACGTGGTCGGTCAACTGGGACCGGTACTCGAACTGGGAGTTCCAGAAGAACTTCGACGGGTACTTCGGCTGAGGAAGAGCCACAGCGAGGACAGCAGCACCGCGCAGAGGCACCAACTGGCCACCACGTCCAGTGGCCAGTGGTAGCCGCGCCGGATCAGGCCGAAGGCGACGAGGGCGTTGAGGAGGAGGCAGGTGATGGCCAGCCCGCGGCGGGCGTACGCCGTACGCAGCCAGGGGAGGAGGAGCAGGGTCGCGGCGCCGTACGCGATGGCGGCGGTCGCGGTGTGGCCCGAAGGGTAGAAGCCCGTACCCGGGCCCATGACCGGGGGGCCGGGGCGGGCGACGAGTTCCTTGAGGGGCACGATCAGTGCCGGGACGGCGGCCATCAGGACCGCCGCGGCCGTGGACGGCAGCCACCAGCGGTCCGTGCCCGCCCGGTGGGCGCGGACGGCGACATACGCGAGGACGAGGGCGAGGACCGGGACGGCGACCGCGATGTTGCCGAGGTCGGCGAGGAGTTCGTAGAACCGGCTCGGGCGGACGATCGAGCCGCTGAGGCGTTCGTCCGCGCGGGCGAGGGGGCCGTGGGCCGCGACCTGCCAGGTGATCAGCGCGAAGAGGAGGGCCGGAAGGCCGAGGAGGAGGAAGGTCGGCCGCCCCGGAACAGGGGGGGTAGTTCCGAGGCGGCCGTCCAGATCGGAATGCCGCGCGCCCCGGGGGGTTTGGGGCGGGCGACTGTCCGATCGGTGAGGAGATCCGGAGCCGGAAGCTCCGGGTGTGTGCGCGAGGGCACGACCAGGGCGAAGCTGGGGAGGCCTCGACCCGGTGTCACCCACAGTCCCCTGTGGGCGGGGTGTATCTCTCATCTGGGTAGAACCTACGGCAGGGTGTGGGGCTCCGACAGGCGGAATCGCGTCCCGTCATGCACCTCGCACACCTTCTTCACACGCTCTGACGACGGCCGCCCCACCACCGGAACCAAGCGGAATCCGCGTGAGCGGCGGGCCCGGTTCCGGTGCTGGGGCGGGTGGGACGTCAGATGCGGGCGAAGGCCTGCTCGATGATGTCGAGGCCCTCGTTCAGGAGGTCCTCGCCGATGACCAGCGGGGGCAGGAAGCGGAGGACGTTGCCGTAGGTGCCACAGGTCAGGACCAGCAGACCCTCCTGGTGGCAGGCCTTGGCGAGCGCGCCGGCGGCCTCGGCGTTCGGCTCCTTGGTGTCGCGGTCCTTGACCAGCTCGATCGCGATCATCGCGCCACGGCCGCGGACGTCGCCGATGATGTCGAACTTCTCGGCCATGGCACCGAGGCGGGCCTTCATGACCGTCTCGATGTTCTTCGCCTTGGCGTTGAGGTCGAGCTCCTTCATCGTCTCGATGGCGCCGAGCGCACCCGCGCAGGCCACCGGGTTGCCGCCGTAGGTGCCGCCCAGGCCGCCCGCGTGCGCGGCGTCCATGATCTCGGCGCGGCCGGTGACGGCGGCGAGCGGCAGACCGCCCGCGATGCCCTTGGCGGTGGTGATCAGGTCCGGGACGATGCCCTCGTCCTCGCAGGCGAACCACTGGCCGGTGCGGCAGAAGCCGGACTGGATCTCGTCGGCGACGAAGACGATGCCGTTGTCCTTGGCGAACTTGCTGATGGCCGGAAGGAAGCCCTTCGCGGGCTCGATGAAGCCGCCCTCGCCGAGCAGCGGCTCGATGATGATCGCGGCGACGTTGTCCGCGCCGATCTGCTTGTTGATCATGTCGATGGCCTGGGCGGACGCCTCGGCACCGGCGTTCTCCGGACCGGTCAGCCAGCGGTAGCCGTACGCCACCGGCACCCGGTAGACCTCGGGCGCGAACGGGCCGAAGCCGTTCTTGTACGGCATGTTCTTGGAGGTCAGCGCCATCGTCAGGTTCGTACGGCCGTGGTAGCCGTGGTCGAAGACGACGACGGCCTGGCGCTTGGTGTACGCGCGGGCGATCTTGACGGCGTTCTCGACGGCCTCGGCGCCCGAGTTGAACAGGGCCGACTTCTTGGCGTGGTCACCCGGCGTGAGCTCGGCCAGCGCCTCGGCGACGGCGACGTAACCCTCGTACGGCGTGACCATGAAACAGGTGTGGGTGAAGTCCTGGAGCTGGGCGCTCGCCCGGCGTACGACGGCCTCGGCGGAGGCGCCGACGGACGTCACCGCGATGCCGGAGCCGAAGTCGATCAGGCGGTTGCCGTCGACGTCCTCGATGATGCCGCCGCCGGCGCGCGTGGTGAAGACGGGGAGCACCGAGCCCACACCGGCCGCCACCACGGCGGTACGGCGGGCCTGCAGCTCCTGCGACTTCGGGCCGGGGATGGCGGTGACGACGCGGCGCTCCTGCGGAAGTGCGGTCATGAGGGGCTCCCTGATGATCTGATCCTGCGCCCCGGACGGCCCCGGCGGACGGGGTGCTCCGGGCGGGGGTGTTTTCGGACGCTTGCCTTCTTTCTTCGCAGGCTAGGGCCGGAGGCGGGGGGTCGGCATGCTCCATGTGGGAGTCGTCGCGGAATTCGCTTGTCCGTGGTGGACATAGAGCGGCGGGAGCCCGGCGGTCGCGTATCGCCGCAGGCCCGGCCCGGTGAACGGTGAACTCGCCCTGCGGGGGCACTAGATTGGCCACGGACGACGCACGGAGCGGCTGGTCAGGGGGCAAGGGCGATGGACAGCGACGGGACGCAGGACGCGCGGGGTACGCATGCCAATCCTGTGCCGCGTCCGGCGGGGCCGCCGGACGTGCCGGGGCCGTCGGACAGGGCGGTGCCGCCGGACGTGCCCACGGTGCCGGGCGCGCCGCCCCGGCCCGCGCGGGCACCTGGAGTGCCGCCGTTGCCGGACGGGTCCGCCTTTCTGGCCTGGGTGCGGGCTTCGCGGCCCGAGGCGGCGCTCGGGGTGTGGCGGTTCGGGCACCGGCCGCGGCCGGAGGAGGAGCCCGAGCAGATTCCGGCCCGGCAGCTGCTCAGCGGGGCGGTCATCGCCTTCCTGGTGGGGTGGCTGATCTGGTCGCTGCTCTGGAACGGGTATCTGGGCGGCTGGTGGGTGCTGCCGCTGGAACTGTTCACGCCCGATTCCTGGCGGCACAGCGGCGACCAGGTCGGGAACGCGTTCCTTTGGTACGGCTACTACACGCTGATCGCCCTCGTCATCATGATCGGGGTCGGGCGGTTGGGCCGTTGGGGGGAAGTGTGGCGGCGTTATGGGCTGCCGGCCTGGCAGCGCGCCGCGCCCGTGAGCGAGCGTCCGCCCGCCCCCGAGGACGACCCCGCGCAGTGGAACGAGCTCCGCGCCGCCGGTGCGGGTGACGCCGCCGAACGGCTCGCCGTCGAGGCGCGCGCCGGGCTGATGCGCGATGTCGACCACGCCCGGATCGCGCGGGCCTGGCAGGGCGTACGGAGCGGGCGGCACAGTCTCGCCACCTTCACCGGAGCCGTGCTGAAGGACGGGGCCGCCGCCTGTGTGCATCCCTCGGGGGACCGGGACCTGCCCGGTCGGCTCGCCCGGCACGACCTCGTGACCGGGCAGGTGCGGCTCGGGACGACCGCCGACGATCCGCGCAATCCGTACGCCTATCGCGGCACCGGGCTCGCCCTCGGCCCCGATCTGCTGGGCACCTCGCTGCTCGCTGTAGGGCCTCCCGGCTCCGGCAAGACCGGTGGCGTCGTCTGGCCGCTCGCCGAGTCGCTGTGCCTGCACGCGCTCGCCGGGCGGGCCGCCGTCGTCGTGGTGGGTGCCGCGGGCGCCGGGCTCGGACCCGTCGACGCGTACGACGTCGTCGTACGGATCGGGAATCCCGAATCCGTGTACGACCTCGACCTGTACGGCGGCACCACCGACCCCGACGAAGCCGCGGCCGTGCTCGCCGAGGCGCTCGTCGGTGACCTCGCCGATCCGCACCCCGGAGGCGACAGCCGCCGGTCGACCACCGTGCTCGCCCAGCTGCTGGGCCCCTTCAAGGCCGTCCACGGCCGCTTCCCGTCCGTACCCGAGCTGCGGCAGCTCCTCGACGGCACACCCGGACCGCTCGGCGCGCTGCGCAAGGCCCTGGAGGACACCGGGCAGGAGTCGCTGCTACGGGAACTCGACGCACGGGAGCGGCAGTTGGGGCACCCCGGGGATGTCGGCAGCGTGCTGGCCGACCGGGTCGCCCTGCTCGACCGGCCCGCGTTCACCGGATTCTTCGACACCTCCGGGCAGTCGCGGCCCTTCTCGCTGCGTGCCCTCGACCATCCGGTGCGGGTACGGATCGACCTGCCCGCGCGCGGGCACGCCGACGCCTCACGGATCCTCGCCCGGCTGGTGCTCGCGCAGTTCACGGCGAGTGTCGCCGTGCGGGAGGACCGGTCGCTGTTCGCCTGTCTGGTCCTCGACGACGCGACCGGGGTCGTCACACCCGAGGCCGTACGGGGGATTCAGCGGCTGCGCTCCGGGAACGCGGGGGCCGTGCTGACGCTCCGTACGCTCGACGACGCGCCCCGGCCGCTGCGCAGCCCGCTGCTCGGCTCCATCGGGTGCCGTATGGCGCTGTCCGGGCTCACCCCCTGGGACGGGCAGGACTTCGCCGAGGTCTGGGGCAAGGAGTGGACCGAGGCGCGGGACGTCACCGACCGGCAGATCATCGCGGAGACCCCGGCGGGCAAGGCGCTGCATGTGCTGCGACGGGTGATCACCGGCCGGGCTCCGACCGCCCGTGCCGTCACCGTGCGGCAGGTCGAGCGGGAGCGGTGGTCGGCGTCCGAGCTGGCGCACGGGGTGCCGCCGGGGCACGCGGTGCTGTCGCTGACCAATGTGAAGGGGGAGCACGCGCCGCCGTTGCTGGTGGATCTGCGGGGCTGAGCGGGACGTGACGTACGGGCCGGATGTACGGGCCGGATGTACGGGGCTGAGCAGGACGTATGGGCATGAGGTCACCCGGTGACCGTACGGTGAGGCAGAATTGACACAGGTCGTTCATACGTCGCGGCCAAAAGATCACAAAGATCACACAGACATGAAGGCCTCATGCCCCCCACGCTCGCCTCGCTCGTCCACCACTCCGCGCTCAAGCTGACCGTGCGTGCGGGCGAGGACCGTCTGGACGTGCCCGTCCGCTGGGCGCACGTCAGCGAGCTCGCCGACCCCGTGCCATACATGGAGGGCGGGGAGCTGCTGCTGATCACCGCGCTCAAGCTGGACGCGGAGGATCCCGAGGTCATGCGCCGCTATGTGAAGCGGCTGCTGGGAGCGGGGGTGGTCGGGCTCGGCTTCGCTGTCGGGGTCAACTACGACGAGATCCCGAAGGCGCTCCTCGACGCGGCGGAGGAGGAAGGGCTGCCGCTGCTGGAAGTGCCGCGGCGCACCCCCTTCCTCGCCATCAGCAAGGCCGTCTCGGCCGCCATCGCCGCGGATCAGTACCGGGCCGTCACCGCGGGGTTCGCCGCGCAGCGCGAGCTCACCAAGCAGGCGCTGAACGACGGGCCCGAGGGGCTGCTCGCCTCGCTCGCCGGGCAGGTCGACGGGTGGGCGGCGCTGTACGACGCGTCCGGCGCCGTCGTCGCCACCGCGCCCGAGTGGGCGGGGCGGCGGGCCGCACGGCTCACGCCGGACGTGGAACGGCTGCGGGAGCGGCCCGCGCCGGCCAGCTCCGTCGTGGGCGGCGAAGACCGGGAAGACCGGGTGGAACTGCACTCCCTCGGCACCGGGCGCCGGCCGCGCGCCGCGCTCGCCGTGGGGACGGCGGCCGCGCTGGGGACCGCCGAGCGGTACGCCGTGCACTCGGCGATCGCCCTGCTGACGCTCACCACGGAGCGGTCGCGGTCGTTGCAGGCGGCCGAGCAGCGGATCGGCGCGGCTGTGCTGCGCATGCTGCTCGCCGGGGAGCCCGATCATGCCCGGACCGTCGCCGGGGAGCTGTACGGGGAGCTGCTGGACGCTCCGTTCCGGCTGATCCTCGCCGAGTCGGCGTCCGCGTCGGCCGCGCGGGCGCATGCCGACGGGCACGCGCGCGTGGCCGCGAAGGCACCCTCCGGTCCCGCCGTCGCCGTGCCCGACGTCAACGGTGACCCGCTCGGCGGGCTCGCCGAGGTCGTCGAGTCCGCCGCCGCGCGCGCCGGTGAGTCCGTGCTGGTCGTGCCCGACGGGGAGCGGCTTGTCGTGCTCGCGGTGGACGGGGGTGCGGCGGTTTCCGCGTGCGGGGAGTACGCGGTGGCTCTGGAGGCCGCGCGGGCGGCCGTGCGGGAGCAGCCCGCCGGGGACGAGGACGAGCTGGTGGTGGGGCTGTCGGCGCCGGCCGGGCCGATCGCCGCGGCGGCCGCCTACAAGCAGGCCGAGCAGGCGTTGTCCGTGGCTCGGCGGCGGGGGCGGTTCCTTGTCGAGCATGAGGAGCTGGCCGCGGGGTCCGTGTTGCCGTTGCTGGCGGATGACGCTGTGCGGGCGTTTGCGGACGGGTTGCTGCGGGCGTTGCATGAGCATGATGCGACGGGGCGGGGGGATCTGGTGGCCTCGTTGCGGGCGTGGCTGTCCCGGCACGGGCAGTGGGATGCAGCCGCCGCCGATCTTGGTGTGCATCGGCACACGCTTCGCTATCGGATGCGGAGGGTCGAGGAGATCCTTGGGCGGTCGCTGGATGACCCGGACGTACGGATGGAACTCTGGCTGGCGCTGAAGGCTACGTCCGCGGCGGGGGAGTAGGGGGCAGGGGCTCTGTCCCTTGGACCCCGGGTGCGGGTGGGTGGGGGCTGGTCTAAAAGATTGCGCAGTTCCCCGCGCCCCTTTTAGGGGCGCGGGGAACTGCGCAATCTTTTAGACGGGGGACTGGGGCTACCGTGCCAAAGCGGCGTACCCCCCGTACCGACTGCTACGACTCGGACAAACGCCCCGCGGGCGCCCCGGGCCTACCGTTGAACAGGAAAACCACGAACAACGACACCCCCAACGCGGAAGGGCCGGACTCGCACATGACCTCCACCCACGCTTTCTGGCTCGCCGGCCGCCAGGCCACCGGTGAGACCACGTTCGACGTCACCTCGCCGTGGGACGGTCGCCTCGTCGGCCAGGTCAGCGTGCCGACCGACGCGCAGGTCGAGGAGGCCGTGGCCGCCGCGTACGCCGTACGGGACGAGTTCGCCGCCACCCCGGCCCACGTCCGCGCCGCCGCCCTCGACCACGTGAGCAAGCGCCTGGCCGAGCGCACCGAGGAGATCGCGCAGCTCATCTCCGCCGAGAACGGCAAGCCGATCAAGTGGGCCCGCGGCGAGGTCGGCCGTGCGGTGTCCGTGTTCCGGTTCGCCGCGGAGGAAGCCCGCCGGTTCAACGGCGGCGAGGCGCAGCGCCTCGACACCGACCTCGGCGGCCAGGGGCGGCTCGCCCTCACCCGGCGGTTCCCGAAGGGTGTCGTCCTCGGCATCGCGCCGTTCAACTTCCCGCTGAACCTCTGCGCCCACAAGATCGCCCCGGCCATCGCCGCCGGTGCGCCGATCATCCTGAAGCCCGCGCCCGCGACCCCGCTGTCCGGCCTCATCATCGGCGACCTGCTCGCCGAGACCGAGCTGCCCGCCGGGTCGTGGAGCATCCTGCCCGTCGCCAACGAGCGGATGCCCGCCCTCGTGCAGGACGAGCGGCTGCCCGTCATCTCCTTCACCGGGTCCGAGAAGGTCGGTTACGCGATCATGGACTCGGTGCCGCGCAAGCACTGCACCCTGGAGCTGGGCGGCAACGGCGCGGCCGTCGTGCTGGCCGACTTCGCGAGTGACGAGGACCTGGACTGGGCCGCGACGCGCATCGCGACCTTCTCCAACTACCAGGGCGGCCAGTCCTGCATCTCCGTGCAGCGCGTGATCGCCGACGCCTCCGTCTACGAGCGCCTGCTGCCCCGTATCGTCGCCGCCGTCGAGGCCCAGGTCACCGGTGACCCGTCCGACGCCACGACGGACGTCGGCCCGCTGGTCAGCGAGGACGCCGCCAAGCGCGTCGAGTCGTGGGTCGACGAGGCCGTCCAGGCCGGTGCCGCGCTGCTCGCCGGTGGCAAGCGGGACGGCGCCTCCTACGCGCCGACCGTCCTCGCCGACGTACCGGCCGATGTCACCGTCTCCTGCGAGGAGGTCTTCGGGCCCGTCCTCACCGTGCAGAAGGTGGACGGCGAGGCCGAGGCCTTCGCGGCCGTCAACTCCTCCAAGTACGGCCTCCAGGCGGGCGTGTTCACTCACGACCTCCAGGTCGCCTTCCGCGCCCACCGCGCGCTCGAGGTCGGCGGCGTTGTGGTCGGCGACGTGCCCTCCTACCGCGCGGACCAGATGCCGTACGGCGGTGTGAAGCAGTCCGGCGTCGGCCGCGAGGGCGTGAAGTTCGCGATGGACGACTACACCTACGAGCGGGTGCTGGTGCTCACGGGCCTCGCCCTCTGACCCAGCTCCAACTCCCTCGGACCGACGGCCGGAGCCCACTGTGCGGGGGTTCCGGCCGTCGGCGTATGCGAGTCTTCGAGTCTGTCCGAAAAGGCACTATAGCTTGTGACAATCGTTTTCAGCTAAGGTCTCCCCAAAGGGGCCCGGCACCGATGCCTTCCGGTGCCGGGCCCCTGTGCCGGCCTCTCCGGACCCTCAGCCGGAGAAGCCGACGTGCGCGAGCCGCAAT
This sequence comes from Streptomyces sp. NBC_00775, assembly GCF_036347135.1. NCBI lineage: Bacteria > Bacillati > Actinomycetota > Actinomycetes > Kitasatosporales > Streptomycetaceae > Streptomyces > Streptomyces sp. NBC_00775. Next base: position 2,985,065 of record NZ_CP108938.1, on the reverse strand, counting down.
GGGCCGCGCAGCCTGAGGTGTACGTCGTGCACGGCGGCCACGGAGGTGATCTCCGCGTCGAGCGTGGTGTAGTCGTACGGTCCCTTCGTCCCGTTCAGCGTCAGCTCCGTGATCAACGGGCCGCCGTCCAGGGAAAGTTCCACGACTCCCTCGCCGGCCGCCTCGATGCTGATCCCCGTGACGCCGTCGCCGAACTCGCAGTCCCGGAAGACGAGTTCACCCGTCTCGCCGTTCACCGGTGTCACCGCGTCGCCCGACACCTTCGTACGGTCGACGATGACGATGTTCCGCTGCTCGTCGAAGTCGGCCGCGTTCAGGCCGCGTTCGCGGACGGGGCGGGGCGCGCCGGGCTCGCCGTCGAGTTCGACCGTCGTACGGAGTCGGATGTCCTCGCTGGACGCGCCGGCCAGGACCTCGTACGCGCCCGGCTCCAGGCGTGGGCGGTCGAGTGCCACGTCCCAGAACTCGAAGGCGGAGAGCGGGAGCTCGAAGGTGAGTTCCGTCGAGGCGCCGGGGGCGAGGTGGACCCGGCGGTACGCCGCCAGTTCGCGGCGGGGGCGGGGCACGGACGGGTCGACGGCGCGGGTGTACAGCTGGGCCACCTCGTCGGCGGCCGTCCCGCCGGTGTTCGTGACGGTGAAGGAGACCGCCAACGCGCCCGCGTGCTGCTGGATGTGAAGATGTGCGTATGCGAACGACGTGTACGACAAGCCGTGTCCGAACGGGAACAGCGGCGTGCCCTCGAAGTACAGATACGTCTGGCGGGCCCCGATGACGTCGTAGTCGAGGAGGTCGGGCAGGTCGTCGTCGGTGGCGTACCAGGTCTGCGGGAGGCGGCCCGCGGGGGAGGCGTCGCCGGCGAGGGCGCGGGCCAGGGCGGTGCCCGCCGCCTGGCCGCCGTGTGCGGTCCAGAGCACGGCCGGGAGGTCACCGGGATCCACCGCGTACGGGTACGCGGAGACCAGGACCAGTGCCGTGTTCGGGTTCGCGGCGCGGGCGGCGCGCAGCAGGCGCTCCTGGTGTGCGGGGAGCCGGAGCGTGGTGCGGTCCTCCGTCTCGCGGCCGTTGATGTGCGGGTCGTTGCCCGCGACGACGAGGACGACATCGGCGGAGGCGGCCGCGCGGGCGACCGCGTCCTCCCCGCGCTCGGCGAACTCCAGCTCGAAGATTTCCGCGTTCTCGGCGGCAACCTTTACGCCGTCCGCGGCGACAGAAACGTACCTGCCCGTCCCTGCGTGCTTCAGGAGGTGACCGTTCTCGTGGGATTCGGAGGGTTCCAGGCGGAATGTCTCCTGGACGACCCAGCCGCCGGGCTGATCGGCGGAGGCGCGGACATAGCCGTCATCGGCGACCGAGAGATAGCGGCCGTCGGGCGCGCGCAGCGTCAGTACCCCCTCGCCCCAGTCGATCAGCGCCAATTCGGTGCCGGCCGCGTCGGCGGTCAGCGGGGGCAGGTCCGTGCGGCCCGCGAGGAGCGCCGGGTCCAGCGCGCCCTCGGCGCCGCGCACCTCGTCGGCCGCCTCGCCGACGGCGGGCACCGACAGATAGGTGCCGTACGAGGTCCTCAGGCGTACCCGGTCCACACCCTCCGCGAAGTCCACGCGCTCGGCGCCGAAGCGCTCGTACAGGCCCTCCAGGGGGGTCGAGCGGTGGATGAGCGTGCCGCTGTACCAGTCGAGCTTGCACTCGTCGGCGAGGAGTCCGACGACGGCGATACGGGCGCCCTCGGAGAGCGGCAGCAGGCCGTCGTTCTTGAGGAGCACGATCGCCTGTTCCGCCGCCTCCTGGGCGAGGGCGCGGTGGGCCGGGGTGTCGAAGTCCTTGGCGGCCGTGATGTCCGCGTAGGGGTCCAGCCGCGGGTCGAACTCGCCCAGCTGGAAGCGGATCGCCAGCTGGCGGCGGACCGCCTCGTCGATGTCGGCCTCGCTCAGCAGTCCCTGGACCAGGGCGCCCTGGACGCGTTCGACGATCTTCGAGCTGTCCGTGCCGTGGTCGGTGAAGCTGTCGACGCCGGCGAGGATCGCGGCCGCGGTGGCCTCCTCGTGGGTGTCGAAGTAGTGCTCGGAGTCGACCAGGTTGGAGGGCGCGCCCGCGTCCGAGCAGACAAGGAGGTCCTGGTCGGTCCAGGCGCGCAGGTGCTCGCGCAGGTACGGCGAGACGTGGTTGGGGCGGCCGTTGACCAGGTTGTACGCGGGCATCACACCGGCCACCGCGCCCGCCTCGACCGTCTCGCGGAAGGCGCGCAGGTCGTACTCGTGCAGCACGCGCGGGCGGACCGAGGAGGACGAAGTGTCCCTGTCGGTCTCGTTGTTGTGCGCGAGCCAGTGCTTGAGGACCGGCGCGGTGCGCCAGTACGCCGGGTGGTCGCCGCGCAGACCGCGCGTGTACGCGGTGGCGATGGCGGAGGTGAGCTTCGGGTCCTCCGAGTAGCCCTCCTCGTTGCGGCCCCAGAGCGGGTGGCGCAGCAGATTGACCGTGGGGGACCAGACGTTGAGGCCCACGCGGTCGTCGCGGGCGCGCATCGCGCGGGTCTCGGCCGAGACGGCTTCGCCGACACGGCGTACGAGGTCGTCGTTCCAGGTCGCGCCCAGGCCCACGGCCTGCGGGAAGACCGTTGCCGGGCCCATCCAGGCCACGCCGTGCAGCGCCTCCTGGCCGGTGCGGAAGGCGGCGACGCCGAGCCGCTCGACGGCGGGCGCGAACTGGTGCAGGAACGCGATGCGCTCGTCGAGCGTGAGCCGCGCCAGCAGGTCGTCGATGCGCTTCGCGAACGGCAGCCGCGCATCACGGAAAGGCGGCGTAGGCGGCGTTTGTGCGGTCACGTGGTGATCCCTTTGCGGTGGAGCGACGGGGCGCTTTCGAAGCGCTTCGATGCTCATTCGACCGAGGGGTGGGTGTCAAGACACCCCGGCGCAACAACTCCGTTTCCTCACCGTGATTTCAAGTGCCAGGCGGAGCCGCTCTGTTACGCGATACCTCCGAGGAATCTTGGAATCGACTCTTGTGCACCCCCGAGCGTTCACTTAACCTCGCAGCAACATCGAAGCGCTTCGACAGACGGACGGTCCTCCTCGGAGGGCGTAATCCTCCGACGACCGCTTCAGCTCAGCCAGTTCCACTCAAGACACCGCAGCCGACGGCTCCCCCGCCGGGTGTCCTGCTGTGCGCCATGAAGGGTTGACGCAATGACGCCGAACTCCGCCACCTCCGCTCCCAGCCGGAGAAGCTTCCTCGCCTCCACGGCGGTCGCCGCGGCCGCCGTGGCCGGCGGAATGCCGCTGCTCGCCGCCTGTGGCGGTGGGAACGACGGCAACAAGGAGGGCACCACCTCCGGGAAGGCTGCCCAGAAGATCCTTCCGACGTTCGTGGCGTCGAGCGTCGTGACGCCCGACCTTCCGTCGAAGAACGGGTCGGCGGCGGGGTTCACCCAGGCGATCGACCTGAACGCGCTGAAGACGTCCGTGCCGAAGAAGCTGGGCGGCGGCGGCGACCTCAAGATCATGTCGCCGTTCTGGGGCAGCCCGCCGGCCAACGACAACGCGTACTACACCGCCATGAACGAGGCCATCGGCATCAAGACGACCTGGCAGAACCAGGACGGCAACACCTATGACGAGAAGCTGGGCGCGATCCTCGCCTCCAGCGACATCCCGGACGTGGTGGTCGTCCCGGGCTGGAACCTGAACGGCAAGATACCCAGCGCCATCAACGCCAAGTTCGCGGACCTCGGCCCCTACCTGTCCGGCGACAAGGTCAAGGACTACCCGAACCTCGCGGCCGTACCGACCGACGCCTGGCAGCGCTCCATCTTCGGCGGCCAGCTGCGCGCGATCCCGATGCCGGCCTCGTACGTCCCGAACATCGCGCCCTTCTACCGCAAGGACATCTTCGCCAAGAAGGGCTACACCCTCCCCAAGACGCCCGACGAGTTCATCGCCTGGGCGAAGGAGGCCACCGACGCCAAGGCGAAGGTGTGGGCCTGCGACGACCTCAAGTGGACGGCCTTCAACATCTACGGAGTCCTCAACGGCAGCGACAAGGCGCTGTGGTGGGACCTCCGGGACGGCAAGCTGGTCAACCGCATCGAGACCGACGAGTACCTCGAAGCCCTGGAGTGGATGCGCAAGCTCTACGACGCCGACGTCGTCCACCCCGACGCCAAGGCCGTCAAGGGCGACGCGTCCAACCGCTTCACCGCCGGCCAGTCGCTCGTCTTCAACGGCGACCTGTCCTACTGGTACGGCTCGACGGCCGAACAGCGCACCCAGAAGGCCGACTTCGAGATGGCCGCCTTCGACATCTTCGGCCCCGACGGCGGCGACCCCACGCTCTGGGCGACCCAGCCCGCCGGCATCTTCACCTTCGTCAGCAAGAAGGCGTCGAAGCAGCAGATCAAGGACTTCCTGGCACTCGCCAACTACTGCGCCTCGCCGTACGGCACCAAGGAATACATGCTCACGGTCTACGGCGTCGAGGGCACCGACTACACGCTGAAGAACGGCATGCCCACCAAGACCACCAAGGGCACCAACGAGGTCAACGGCGCCTTCGACTACACCGGCGACCCGGCCGCCTACCTCGCGCACCCCGACCTGCCCGAGATCGCCAAGCTCCAGGTCGAGTGGCAGCAGCGCATGGGTGCCTTCACCAAGAAGTCCTCCTTCTACGGGCTCACCATCACCGAGCCCAACCGCTGGACCAACCTCGCCAACGACTTCGAGCAGCTGGAGGACGACATCGTCCGCGGCCGCAAGAAGATCAGCGACATGCAGCAGGCGGTGTCCGACTGGAAGAAGAAGGGCGGCGACGACCTGCGGGCCTGGTACAAGAAGCTGCTCGACGACAACGGCTCCACGGCGAAGTGACCCAGGGCTGAGGCAAGGAGAAGGCCGTGTCCCACAGCACGGTGCCTCGGAGCAGGGCCGAGGCGAAGACGAGCAAGAAGAGGTCGGGCGATTCGCCCGACGGGGCCGCCGCGAAGGCCGCCGGCAAGCGGGCCGGGAAGCGGGCCGGAAAGCTGAGCTTCCGGCTCCGGTTCAGACGCGACCGCACGCTGATCCTGATGACGCTGCCTGCTGTCGCGCTAGTCCTCGTCTTCACCTACATACCGGTCCTAGGCAATGTTGTCGCCTTCCAGGACTACGACCCGTACCTGAGCGACAACGGTTTCGTCGCCATGTTCGAGAGTCCCTGGGTCGGCTTCGAGAACTTCCAGCGCATCTTCGAGGACTCGGCCTTCTGGCACGCGGTGCAGAACACCTTCGTGCTGTTCTTCCTCCAGCTGGTGCTCTACTTCCCGATCCCGATCCTGCTCGCGCTGCTCATCAACAGCGTCGTCAGGCCCCGGGTCCGGGCGGTCGCCCAGGCGATCATGTACCTCCCGCACTTCTTCTCGTGGGTCCTCGTCGTCACGGTCTTCCAGCAGATCTTCGGCGGCGCGGGCATCATCGCGCAGACCCTGCGCCAACACGGGCACAAGGGCATCGACCTGATGACCGATCCAGGGATCTTCAAGTTCCTGGTGACGGCCGAGGGCGTCTGGAAGGACGCGGGCTGGGGCATCATCGTCTTCCTCGCGGCCCTGTCCTCCGTATCGAATGATCTGTACGAGGCCGCCGCCATGGACGGTGCCGGGCGCTGGCGGCGGATGTGGCACATCACGCTGCCCGCCCTGCGCCCGGTGATCGCCCTGCTGCTCGTCCTGCGTGTCGGCGACGCGCTGACGGTCGGCTTCGAGCAACTGCTGCTCCAACGCGACTCGGTGGGCCCCGGCGCCTCCGACGTCCTGGACACCTACGTCTGGTGGAACGGCATCCGTAACCAGGACTTCGGCTACGCCGCTGCCGCCGGACTCATCAAGGGCATCGTCGGCCTGGGGCTCGTGCTGACCGCCAACAAGGTCGCCCACCTCATGGGTGAGCAGGGGGTGTACAAGAAATGACCGCCGTCATCGACAAAGCCGCGAACAAGCCCGCCAACAGGCCCGACGACAGGCCGGGCCGCTGGGCGGCACCGCCCCGCCCGCCCTGGGAGGAGGAGCCGTCGAAGCCGGGCCTCGCGGGCAAGGGCCTCGCCCTCACCCTCGCCGCCTTCGCGATCCTCTTCCCCCTGTGGATCGTCATCGTCACCAGCCTCCAGTCGAGGAAGACCATCGACGCGGCCGGCGGCCTGGTGGTGATCCCCAAGGGCATCACCTTCGTCGCCTACAAGGAACTGCTCAGCGGCGGCCAGGTCCAGCGCGCCGCCATGGTCAGCCTGGGGGTCACCCTGGTCGGCACGCTGTTCAGCATGGCGGTCTCCGTGCTGTGCGCGTACGGCCTCTCGCGGGTCGGGTCGACCGGCCACCGCTGGTTCCTGATGCTGCTGCTCGCCACGATGTTCTTCGGCGCCGGTCTCATCCCGACCTATCTGCTGGTGCAGGCCCTGGGGCTGACCGACACCTACCTCGCGCTGATCCTTCCCAGCGCGGTGAGCGTCTTCAACATCCTCGTGCTGCGGTCGTTCTTCATGGGCATCTCGCCCGAACTCATCGACAGCGCCCGCATCGACGGCGCCGGCGACTGGCGCATCCTGTGGAAGATCGTGATGCCGCTCTCCCGCGCCGTGCTCGCGGTGATCTCCCTCTTCTACGCGGTCGGCTACTGGAGCGCCTGGTTCAACGCCTCCATCTACCTCACCGACCAGGACATGATGCCGCTGCAGAACGTCATGATCCAGCTGGTGCAGAAGCAGGAACGGCCGGTCGGTCTCGCCACGCAGATCAACACCGGGCAGCTGTCTCCGCTCGCCATCCAGATGGCCGTCATGGTGATGGCGCTGCTGCCGGTCGCGATCCTGTCGCCGTTCGTCCAGCGGCACTTCAAGAAGGGCATGCTCACCGGAGCCGTGAAGGGCTGACTGACGTCAGCCGTCTATCTCCGGCCCGCTGCGGCCCCCTCTGTTCCACCGCGGCCGACTTGCTCCTGATCAGCGGTCGGTCGCGGTGGGCTCAACGGTTCGCTCCGCGGGGGTGTGCCTCAAAACGCCGGTCGTCTGTGAGCTGCGGGTCCGTTGTGGCTGGTCGCGCAGTTCCCCGCGCCCCTAAAAGGGGCGCTGTCCCCCGCCGCTCGTTATGGGGCGCCGCTCCCCTCCTCCCCCCTCTCCTAGAACGAGGTATGTCATGCGCACGCCCCGCCTGAGCAGACGAGCCGTCCTTGCCGGGAGTGCGGCCGTCGCCGCGGTCGCCGGTCTCCCCGCGCTGGGGTCCCAGGCGCAGGCCGCCGAAGCCGCCGATGCCCCTTCGTACCGCTGGCGCAACGCCGTCATCGGCGGAACCGGCTTCGTCACCGGTGTGCTGTTCCACCCGGCCGTACGTGGGCTCGCCTACGCCCGCACCGACATCGGCGGCGCCTTCCGCTGGGACAACGCCACCGCCCAGTGGACCCCGCTCATCGACCACCTGGGCTGGGACGACTGGAACCTCCTCGGCGTCGAGGCGCTCGCCGTCGACCCCGTGCACCCCGACCGGCTGTACCTCGCCGTCGGCACCTATGCCCAGTCGTGGGCGAGCAACGGCGCGGTCCTGCGCTCCGACGACCGCGGGGCCACCTGGACGCGTACCGACCTGTCGGTGAAGCTCGGCGCCAACGAGGACGGGCGTGGGGCCGGGGAGCGGCTCCTCGTCGACCCGCGCGACAGCGACACCCTGTGGCTGGGCACCCGCCACGACGGGCTGCTCAAGTCAACCGACCGCGGTGCCACGTGGGCGGCCGTCAGCGGTTTCCCGGCGACCGCGAGCTCCTCCGGGCAGGGCGTCACCTTCCTGGTCGCGACCGGGCGCGCCGTCTACGCCGGCTGGGGCGACGGCGACGGCACCTCGGGCACGGCGAACCTGTACCGCACGGCCGACGGCACGACCTGGGAGGCCGTACCCGGGCAGCCGTCCGGCACCTCCGCCAAGGTCCCGCTCCGCGCCGCGTACGACACGCACACCCGCGAGCTGTACGTGACGTACGGCAACGCGCCCGGGCCCAACGGCCAGTCCGACGGAAGCGTGCACAAGCTGCGCACCGCCACCGGCACGTGGACCGATGTGAGCCCCGTGAAGCCGGGCGGCACCACGTCCGACGGGTCGGCGGACACCTTCGCCTACGGGGGCGTGGCGACCGACGCCTGCCGTGCGGGCACCGTCGTCGTCTCGACCAACAACCGATGGGCCGACGGTGACACCGTCTTCCGGTCCACCGACGGCGGCCGTACCTGGGCGTCCCTCAAGGACGCGGCCGTGTTCGACGTATCCGAGACTCCTTTCCTCAACTGGGGTGGCGACAAGCCCAAGTTCGGCTGGTGGATCCAGGCGGTCGCCGCCGACCCGTACGACTCGAAGCACATCGTGTACGGGACCGGCGCGACCCTCTACGGCACCCGTGACCTCAAGAACTGGGCACCGCAGATCCGCGGCCTGGAGGAGACGGCCGTGCGCCAGCTGATCTCGCCCCCGGCCGGGGAGGCGCATCTGCTCAGCGGGCTCGGGGACATCGGCGTGATGTACCACGAGCGGCTCACGGCGTCTCCGTCGCGCGGCATGGCGGCGAACCCCGTGTTCGGGTCGGCGACGGGACTCGCGCAGGCCGCGGCCAAGCCGTCGTACGTCGTCCGGGCGGGCTGGGGCGACAACGGCAACGGCGCGTACTCCCACGACGGCGGGCAGACCTGGGCGCCCTTCGCGGGACAGCCCGACATCGCCAAGAGCGCACCGGGGCCGATCGCCACCAGTGCCGACGGCGGTACGCTGCTGTGGTCCTTCGTGCACTGGGACGGCACGAAGTACGCGGCTCACCGCTCGACGGACAACGGCGCGACCTGGTCCGAGGTCTCCTCCTTCCCGAAGGGCGCCACGCCGGTCGCCGACCCGGCCGACCCGACGCTCTTCTACGCATACGACACCGACACAGGAACGCTATACGCCAGCACTGACAGTGGCCTCTCCTTCACCGAGCGTGCGGAGGGACTGCCGTCCGGCGACAGCCAGTTCAAGCTGGTCGCGGCGCCAGGGCGCTCCGGTGACCTGTGGCTTTCCGTCAAGTGGAACGGGCTCTACCGGTCCACCGACGGTGGCGCGAGCTTCGGCAAGGTCGCCAGCTGCTGGGCCTCGTACACCCTCGGCTTCGGCAAGGCGGCCGACGGCGCGGACTACCCGGCGATCTACCAGGTCGGCGCGACGGAGACCCTCACCGCCGTCTACCGCTCCGACGACGCGGCCAAGACCTGGGTCCGCATCAACGACGATGCCCACCAGTGGGGCTGGATCGGCGAGGTCATCACCGGCGACCCGCGCGTGTACGGCCGGGTGTACCTCGGCACGAACGGGCGCGGCATTCAGTACGGGGAGCCTGTCTGATGCCCACGGACAAGGAACTGGCCTCCACGGACGAGGAATCGTCGCCCCCGCACAAGGGGCCGAGCATGAGCGACGCCACCCGCGGCCGCATCCTCTTCGGCGGCGACTACAACCCCGAGCAGTGGCCCGAGGAGACCTGGCACGAGGACGTACGCCTCATGAAGGAGGCGGGCGTCAACTCCGTCACCGTCGGCGTCTTCTCCTGGGCCAAGCTCGAACCCACCCCAGGGGCAAGGGAGTTCGGCTGGCTCGACCGGCTGATGGACCTGCTGCACGACAACGGCATCGGCGTCGTCCTGGCCACCCCCACCTCCTCGCCCCCGCCGTGGATGGGCCGGCTCCATCCGGAGACGCTGCCCCGCGACGAGGACGGCCGGATCGAGTGGTGGGGCGGCCGCCAGCACTTCGCCCACTCCAGCGCCGTCTACCGGCGATACGCCGCCGCCATCACCGAGGACCTCGCCGCCCGCTACGGCAGCCACCCCGCCCTCACGATGTGGCACATCAACAACGAGTACTGCACCTTCGACTGGAGCGACACGGCGGCCGCCGCCTTCCGCCGCTGGCTCCAGGACAGGTACGAGACGCTCGACGCCCTCAACACCGCCTGGGGCACGGCCTTCTGGAGCCAGGGCTACGACATCTGGGAGGGCGTCCTCCCGCCGCGCCACGCCCACTACATGAACAACCCCACCCAGGTGCTCGACTTCAAGCGCTTCACCTCCGACGCGCTCATGGAGTGCTTCGTCGCCGAGCGGGACATCGTCGCCCGGCACACCCCGCACATACCGGTGACCAGCAACTTCATGCCGTTCTGGCAGGGCCAGGACGCCTGGGAGTGGGCCGAGCGGGAGGATGTCGTCTCGGTCGACATCTATCCGGACCCGCGCGATCCGTTCGGCGGCCAGCACTCCGCGCTGATCCACGACATGACCCGCTCCCAGGCCCGCGGCGGCCCCTGGATGATCATGGAACAGGCGGCGGGGCCGGTCAACTGGCGCGGCGTCAACCACCCCAAGCCGCAGGGCCTCAACCGTCTCTGGTCCCTCCAGGCCGTGGCCCGCGGCGCCGACGCCGTCTGCTACTTCCAGTGGCGCCAGTCCCGGCAGGGCGCGGAGAAGTTCCACTCCGGCATGGTCAGTCATGCGGGGGAGCGGGGCCGGACCTTCCAGGAGGTCAAGCGGATCGGCGCCGAACTCGCCCTGCTGAGCCCCCGAGTGGCGGACAGTCAGGTGCGCCGGGACGATGTCGCCGTACTGCTCGACTGGAACGCCTGGTGGGCGAGCCAGCAGGCCGGCCGGCTCTCCTCCGAGATCGACTACCCGGCCGTCGTACGCGCCTGGCACCGCGCCCTGTGGGAGGCGAACACCACCGCGTCCTTCGCCCACCCCGAGCACGACCTGTCCGCGTACAAGCTCGTCGTCGTACCGCAGTCGTATCTCCTGACCGACGCGGCGATCGACAACCTCGTGGCGTACGTACGAGGTGGCGGCACCCTCGTCTCCGGCTTCCTCACCGGTGTCGCCGACGAGGACGACCGGGTGCGGCCCGGCGGCATGGACGAGCGGCTCCGTGAACTCTTCGGCATCCGTACCCTCCACGAGTGGTGGCCGCTCGACGCCGACGAGAAAGCCGACGTCGAGGGCTTCCGCGGCACGCTGTGGTCCGAGGAGATCGAGGCGGCGGACGACGTCGACTCCGTCGTCCCGTACAAGGGCGGCGAGCTCGACGGTCTGCCCGCGGTGCTGCGCAAGGGACGGGCCTGGTACCTCTCCACGCTGCCCGAGCCCGAAGCGCTCCGGACGCTGATCGCCTCGATCGCCGAGGGCGCGGGCGTCCGGCCGCCGCTCGACGGCCTTCCGGCGGGCGTGGAGGCCGTAAGCCGCGGTGATCTGCTGTTCCTGCTCCATCATGGGCGGGACACGGTCACCGTGCCCGTGCCCGGCCGCCATCGCGACCTGCTGACCGGCGAGGACGTCACCGGAGGCGTGGAGCTCGGGCGGTACGGGGTGGCTGTGCTGGAGGCGGCTCCATGAGCGAGCCCGCCCACGAGCCTGTTCACGAGCCCACGCACGAGCCCACGCACGAGCCCATCCGTGAGCCCGTCCGCGAGTCCATCCCTGAGCCTGTTCACGGCACCTGGGAGTCGATGCCCGCCGCCCGCTGGGAGGACGCCTTCCTGAGCGGGAACGGCACGCACGGCGCCATGGTGTTCGGTGATCCGAACGACGACCGGGTTGTCGTCAACCATCACAGCCTGGTCCGCCCGAACGGCAGCGCGAACGCCCGTCCGCCCGCGCTCGCCCACCGGCTGCCGGAGATACAGGACCGGTTGCTGGCCGGGGACGTCACGGCGGGGGAGGAGTTCACCGACGGGCGGCCGCTGCTGTGGGTGCAGCCCTTCCACCCGGCGTTCCAGGTGCGGCTGTGCCGCGCGGCCACGGAGTGGCGCGCGTACCGGCGGGAGGTCGACTTCTCCACCGGAGTCGTCGGCGCCGAGCACGGTGGGTGGCGCAGCGAGGTCTTCGTCTCACGCGCCGACGACGTCGTGGTCCAGTACGTCACCGAACCAGGCCTCACCGTCGACGTGACGCTCGACCACCGACTGCCGGGCGCGCCCGGCGACTTGGCGGTGGGACACAGTGCCGTGCTCACCGCCGAGGGCGCCGTGCTGACCCTGCGCGCCCGCTACCCGGACAGCGACCTGGCGTACACCGGAGTCACCCTCGCCGTGGTCACCGGCGGCCGGACCCGGACCGCGCTCTCCGGAGTACAGGTCGAAGGCGCTCGCTCGCTGCTCCTGCTCACCCGCGTACGGCGGCACCCGGGCGAACTGGACACCCTCGCCGAGGCCCGTGAGCTGAGGGCCCTGCTGCCCGACGCCCCTACCGAGGCCGGCGCCCCCTTCGAGGCGGACGCCTCCGCCGAGGCCGACGCCGCCGAGGCCGCGTACGCCCACCTCCTCGCCCGCCACACCGCCCTTCACCGCCCCGCCTACCTCCGAACCGCCCTCGATCTGCACGCCGACGGCACCGAACGAGCGCTCCCCGGCTCGGAGTTGGTCCAGCTGCCCAAGAGCCCGGCGCTCCTGGAGCGGCTCTTCGCGGCCGGCCGCTACCACCTGCTGTCCGCCGCCGGGACGCTGCCACCGCGGCTCACCGGACTGTGGACCGGCGACTGGGACACCGCCTGGTCCGGGGCGTTCACCACCGACGCCAACCTCAACCTCCAGACCGCGTCGGCCGCCGCGGCGGCGCTCCCCGAGGTCACCGAGGCCCATGCCGCCCTGATCCACGGCCAGTTGCCCCACTGGCGCGACAACGCCCGCGCGATCTTCGGCACACGGGGAGTCGTCGCCCCCGCGCACACCGACGGCGAGTCCGGCCACATCTACCACCTCAGCCGCGAATACCCCCTGCACGCGTGGACCGCCGGCGCCGACTGGCTCCTGAAACCGCTCGTGGACCACGACGAGACCCGCGGCGCACGCGACCCGCGGCTGGCCGCCGCGCTCGCCGAAGTGGCCTACTTCTACAAGGACTTCCTCACCCGGACCGACGACGCCGGACACCTCGTGATCGTGCCGTCGTACTCCCCGGAGAACCGTCCCGCCCACGCGAGCTGGATCACCCTCAACGCCGCCATGGACCTCTCCGCGGCCCGCCACGCCCTGCGCACGGCAGCCGACTACCACCCCGGACCCGACGCCGAGCGCTGGCGCGCGCTCGCCGACCGGCTGCCGCCGCACCGCGTCAACGCCGAGGGCGCGCTGGCCGAGTGGGCCTGGCCAGGCCTCGACGACACCTACGACCACCGCCACCTCAGCCACCTCTACGGCGTCTGGCCGCTCGACGAGATCAATCCGTACGACACCCCGGAACTGGCCTCGGCCGCCCATCGCGCGCTCGAACTGCGCGGCGCCGAGAACGACTCCGCGCACGGTCACCTCCACCACGCACTGGTGGCGGCCCGGCTGAGGGACGGAGAGCGGGTCGCGGGAGCCCTGGACAACGTCCTGGCCGGGGACTTCTTCCACGTCTCCCTGATGAGCGGGCACTACCCGAACCGGCACGTCTACAACGCGGACGCCGCCCACACGCTCCCGGCCGTGCTCATCGAGATGCTGATCCAGTCCACCCCGGACCGGCTCGTACTCCTGCCCGCGCTTCCCGCCGCGTACCCGAGCGGCGAACTCCGCGGTATCCGCACGAGGTTCGGTGCCGAGGTCGACCTCACGTGGAGCCCGGACGGTGCCACGGCCGTGGTCCGGCCGGGCCGCACCCACCGCATCGAACTCAGGACTTCCACCGGCGCGCGACCGCTCTCCCTGAGCGCCGGCGAAGACCGCGTCCTCACCCTGGGGCCGCGGTAACACTCCCCGACCCCCCATCCATGGAAGGGACACCATGGCACGTCGCACTCTGAACAGGATCACCAAGGCCCTCATCGCCCCCGCGCTCGCGCTCGGTGCGACCGTCGGCCTCGCCTCCGCCCCCGCCCAGGCAGCCGTCTGGAGCTCCTGCGACCAGTGGGGCAACACCACCCTCAACGGGTACACGCTCTACAACAACATCTGGGGCTCCGGCGCCGGCAGCCAGTGCATCTGGGCCAACTCCGGTACCAACTGGGGAGTTTGGGCCAACCACCCGGTCACGAGCGGCATCAAGTCGTACCCCAACTCCAAGAAGGTCGTCGGCAAGACGATCGCGTCGCTGTCGTCCCTCACCAGCACGTACAACGTGACCGTTCCGTCGACCGGCGACTACAACACGTCGTACGACATCTGGGACACCGACTACGACTACGAGACCATGCTCTGGGTCAACTACAACGGGAACGTCGGCGCGCTCGGCACCTCCCAGGGCACCCTCACGCTCAACGGCAACACGTGGACCGTCTACAAGGGCAACAACGGCTCGAACGACGTCTTCTCGTTCCTGCGCTCCTCGGACTCCACGTCCGGCACCATCAACATCCTGCCGATCCTGAAGTGGATCGCGAACACCAAGGGCTGGATGTCGAGCAGCGAGACCATCGGCGACGTGCAGTTCGGCTTCGAGATCACCTCGTCCTCGGGCGGTCTCGACTTCACCACCAACAACCTGACGGTCAGCAGCAGTTGACCGAACGGTAGCCGCGCATGAGAGTGCGGCCGGTCCCTCCCCCGGGACCGGCCGCACTTCCCTTTCCGCGCGGCTACTCCGCTACGGGCAGCCGCGCCCCGTCCCGCAGGAACAGCGGGATGCGGTCCAGCGGGGCGTCGACGGTCACGGACGCGCCCCCTTCGTACGTCTCACCGGTCCACGCGTCCGTCCAGTACGCGCCGGCCGGGAGGTACGCCGTACGGGCCGTCGCGCCCGCCGTCAGCACCGGCGCGACCAGCAGGTCCGGGCCGAAGAGGTACGCGTCGTCCACCGACCAGGTGGCCTGGTCGTCCGGGAACTCCAGGAACAGCGGGCGCATCACCGGCAGCCCCTCCTCGTGGGCCTCCCGCATGACGTCCAGTACGTAGGGCTTCAGGCGCTCGCGCAGCCGCAGGTACTTCTCCAGGATCGCGCCGGCCTTCTCGCCGTAGGACCAGACCTCGTTCGGGCCGCCGGTCATGTCGGGGCCGAGCGGCATGCCCGGGTCGCGGAAGCCGTGCAGACGCATCAGCGGGGACAGCGCGCCGAACTGGAACCAGCGGACCATGACCTCCTGGTACGCGGGGTCGGTCGGGTCGCCGCCGTGGAAGCCGCCGATGTCGGTGTTCCACCAGGGGATGCCGGACAGCGCGGTGTTGAGGCCGGCGGCGATCTGGCGGCGCAGGCTCGCGAAGTCCGTGCCGATGTCGCCGGACCACAGGGCGGCGCCGTAGCGCTGACTGCCCGCCCACGCCGAGCGGTTGAGGGTGACGACCTCGGTCTCACCGGCGGCCAGCATGCCCTCGTAGAAGGTGCGGGCGTTCTCGCGCGGGTACATGTTGCCGACTTCGAGTCCGGGGCCCGCGTGATAGCGCAGGTTCTCCTGGAAGCCGGGCTTCAGTTCCGGCTCGCAGGCGTCCAGCCAGAAGGCCGTGATGCCGTACGCGTCGAGGTAGTTGTCCTTCACCCGTGACCACAGGAAGTCGCGTGCCTCGGGGTTCGTCGCGTCGTAGAAGGCCACCTGGACGGTGGACGCGACCCCCTTGTCGGGCCAGTCGGCGTGCGCCATCGGACCGTACTCGGTGCCGATGAAGTAGCCGCGCTGCTCCATGAGCTGGTGGTTCTCGGAGAGCGGCGAGACCGACGGCCACACGGACACGACCAGCTTGACGCCGAGTTCCGTGAGCTCCCGCTGCATGGCCGCCGGGTCGGGCCACTCCGCCGGGTCGAACTTCCACTCGCCCAGGTGGGTCCAGTGGAAGAAGTCGCAGACGATGACGGACAGCGGGAGGTCGCGGCGCTTGTACTCCCTTGCCACTTCGAGGAGTTCGTCCTGGGTGCGGTAGCGCAGCTTGCACTGCCAGAAGCCGGCCGCCCACTCGGGCAGCATCGGCGTACGGCCGGTGGCGGCGCTGTAGCGGCGCTGGGCGTCGGCCGGGGTGCCGGCCGTGATCCAGTAGTCGAGCTGGCGGGCCGAGTCGGCCACCCAGCGGGTGCCGTTGCCCGCGAGCTCGACGCGGCCGATGGCCGGGCTGTTCCACAGGAAGGTGTAGCCGCGGCTGGAGGTGAGCACCGGGACGGTGACCTCGGCGTTGCGCTGGACCAGGTCCAGGACCGCGCCCTTCTGGTCGAGGAGCCCGTGCTGGTGCTGCCCGAGGCCGTACAGCTTCTCGCCCTCGTACGCGGCGAATCGCTGCTCCAGGCGGTGGTGGCCGTTGCCGGCCGGGGTGTAGAGGCGCGAGCCGGGCCACCAGAAGTGGGCGCGCTCCTCGGCGAGCAGTTCACTCCCGTCGCTCGTCCTCAGGAAGCGGATGAGTCCCTCGGCGCTGACTTCGACGGTCAGCGCGCCGACCGTCAACTGGCCTTCGCCGTCCTGGAGTTTGACGGTGCTCTCGGTGGCCTGGGGCTCGTCGAGAAGCGCGCCGGGGAGGTCCTCGACGACCGGGCCCCCGAGCCGCGCGCGCACGCGGACCGCGTCCGGGCCCCACGGCTCGATACGGACGGTCTCCTGGCGGCCGCTCCACTCCAGCGCGCCGTCCCGCTCGCGGAACGTGCCGACGGTCGGGGAGGACTGCGCGAGGCTGACCGTGCTGTGACTGGTCTGGTTTTCGGCAGGCTGATTCACGTGGGGTGCTCCTGAAGGAAGGAGTGGCGACAGACCCGGCGCGGCTCTGACAGTGCCGGGGCAGGTTGGGGTGCCGGGCGCCCTGATGGCGTACGGCGTGAGGAAGAGGAAGAGGGAGGGGAAGGAGGGGAAGGGGAAGTGACGGGCGAGCGGGTGGGGAGTCAGGAAGCGGTCGGCGCCGGGCCCGTGCTCGCCCGTACCGTCAACTCGGGTGCGATGAGCACGACTTCGTCCTTGCCGTGCCCTTCGAGCTTGGCGATCAGGTGTTCCACGGCGTGCCGGCCCATCTCCTGCGCGGGGATGGCGACCGAGGTCAGCCGCACCGAGGCCTGCGTGGCGACCTGGTCCGGGCAGATCGCGATCACCGACACGTCCTCGGGGACGGCGCGGCCCTGCTGGCGCAGGAGTGCGAGCAGCGGTTCGACCGCGGACTCGTTCTGCACGACGAAGCCCGTGGTGCTCGGGCGCTCGTCGAACACCCGGGCCAGGGTCAGGGACATCGCGTCGAAGCCGCCCTCGCAGGGGCGGTGCAGCACGCGCAGGCCCAACTCCCTTGAGCGGGACCGCAGTCCGTCGAGGGTGCGCTCGGCGAAACCGGTGTGCCGTTCGTAGACCGCGGGCGCCTCGCCGATGACAGCGATGTCACGGTGGCCGAGGAGCGCGAGATGCTCGGCACACAGCGCCCCCGTCGCGCCGAAGTCGAGGTCGACGCAGGTCAGTCCGGAGGTGTCGGCGGGCAGGCCGATGAGTACGGACGGCTGGTCCGTTCCGCGCAGCAACGGCAGCCGCTCGTCGTCGAGTTCGACGTCCATCAGGATCATCGCGTCGGCGAGCCCGCTGCCGGTGACCCGGCGTACCGCGTCGGGACCCTCCTCGCCGGTGAGCAGCAGCACGTCGTACCCATGGGTGCGGGCGTTGGTCGCCACCGCGATGGCGATCTCCATCATCACGGGGACGTACATGTCGGTGCGGAGCGGAATCATCAGCGCGATGATGTTGGACCGGCTGCTCGCCAGGGCCCGGGCGCCCGCGTTCGGGTGGTAGCCGAGCTCCTGGATGCTCCGCTCGACCCGCTGCCGGGTGCCCGCGGAGATGGACCGCTTGCCGCTGAGGACATAGCTCACCGTGCTCGCCGAGACTCCGGCGTGCTGGGCGACCTCGGCGAGGGTGACCATCCAGCTCTCCAAGCTTTGTGAAGCGCTTCGACAGTGCGCGTATTGCGGATAGGGCGAGTGAGGGTGGCTTGACACTAGCCCGGTGGAGAATCCGTGTCCATAGGTTGTCGAAGCGCTTCGACAACTAAATTCTTGAGTGCGTCACGGCAACCTCTCGGGTCTGCGGTGACCACTGAGGGGCGTACCCAGACCGTCCCCCGGAAGGACCCCCGATGCAACACCGTCGACCGCGCCTGTCCAAGAAGGCGAAGACGCTCCTCGCGAGCTCGGTGGCGCTCGCGGCCGCCGCGTCCGTCACGATCGCTCAGGCGGGCGAGGACAGCAAGAAGTGCGGCGCCTTCGACACCGTCACGATGGGCAAGTACTACGTCAACAACAACCTCTGGGGGCAGGACGACGGCACGGGTACCCAGTGCGTCTGGGACACCTCGCAGTCCGGTGACACCATCGGCTGGGGTACGAGCTACACCTGGTCCAGCAAGGCCGGCAAGGAGAACAACGTCAAGTCGTACGCCAGTACGGTCCTCGGCTGGCACTGGGGCTGGAAGGCGGACAAGGCGGCCACCGAGCTGCCCATCCGGGTCGGCGACCGCAAGCCGGTCAAGACCAGCTGGGACTTCTCGGTCAGCTCCGGCCCGGGCACCATGAACGTCGCGTACGACCTGTGGCTGCACGCCAAGAACAACGCGGACTGGCAGGACCAGCCCACCGACGAAATCATGGTCTGGCTGAACCGGCAGGGCGGCGCGGGTCCGCTCGGCACCAAGTACGGCAGCGTCAGCCTCGACGGCGCCATGTGGGACATCTACCAGGGCGACATCGGCTGGAAGGTGTACTCCTTCGTCCGCCGCACGAACACCACGAAGACCTCCCTCGACCTGAACGACTTCACCCAGGCGCTGGTCCGCCGCAAGCTGCTGAGCAACGACAAGTACCTCTCCGGCATCGAGTCGGGCAGCGAGGTCTTCCGGGGCTCCGGCCGGCTCGACACGAAGTCGTACTCGGTGGACATCGGCTGACCCCAGGGGGGGCGCATTGGGCCGAACGCTGCGCGAGGACTGGTGGGGTCTTCCGGAATCAGGTAAATACGATCGAGTAGCACCGGTCAGTAACGATCGCTCCGAAGAACGGTGTACGAGCCCAAGATCCCTATTCGCGGCGAGGTGAGCCTCATGTCCGCAACACCCCACCAGCCCACAGTCACAGAACGTGAGGCCCGACAGGTCGCCGAGGCCGCGCGCGAACAGGACTGGCGCAAGCCCAGCTTCGCCAAGGAACTGTTCCTCGGCCGCTTCCGGCTCGACCTGATCCACCCGCACCCGCTCCCGCCCGACGAGGACGCGCAGCGCGGCGAGGAGTTCCTCGCCAAGCTGCGCGACTTCTGCGAGACGAAGATCGACTCCGCCCGTATCGAGCGCGAGGCCCTGATCCCCGACGAGGTCATCACCGGGCTCAAGGAGCTCGGCGCCTTCGGCATGAAGATCGACACCAAGTACGGCGGCCTCGGTCTGACGCAGGTGTACTACAACAAGGCGCTCGCCCTCGTCGGCTCCGCGAGCCCCGCGATCGGCGCGCTCCTGTCCGCGCATCAGTCGATCGGCGTACCGCAGCCGCTGAAGCTCTTCGGCACCCAGGAGCAGAAGGACACCTTCCTGCCCCGCTGCGCCCGCACCGACATCTCCGCCTTCCTGCTGACCGAGCCGGACGTCGGCTCCGACCCGGCGCGGCTGGCCACGGCCGCCGTACCGGACGGCGACGACTACGTCCTCGATGGAGTGAAACTCTGGACGACCAACGGCGTCGTCGCGGACCTCCTCGTCGTCATGGCGCGCGTCCCGAAGTCCGAGGGCCACAAGGGCGGCATCACGGCGTTCGTGGTGGAGGCCGGCTCCGAGGGCGTCACCGTCGAGAACCGCAACGCCTTCATGGGCCTGCGCGGGCTGGAGAACGGCGTCACCCGCTTCCATCAGGTGCGCGTACCGGCCGCGAACCGTATCGGCCCCGAGGGCGCGGGCCTCAAGATCGCCCTGACCACCCTCAACACCGGCCGTCTCTCGCTGCCCGCCATGTGCGTGGGCGCGGGCAAGTGGTGTCTGAAGATCGCCCGCGAATGGTCGGCGGCGCGCGAGCAGTGGGGCAAGCCGGTCGCCTTCCACGAGGCGGTCGGCGCGAAGATCTCCTTCATCGCGGCCACGACGTTCGCCCTGGAGGCCGTCCTCGACCTGTCCTCCCAGATGGCCGACGAGAACCGCAACGACATCCGCATCGAGGCCGCCCTCGCCAAGCTGTACGGCTCCGAGATGGCCTGGCTGATGGCCGACGAGCTGGTCCAGATCCGCGGCGGCCGAGGCTTCGAGACCGCCGAGTCGCTCGCGGCCCGCGGGGAGCGGGCGGTCCCCGCCGAGCAGATCCTGCGCGACCTGCGCATCAACCGCATCTTCGAGGGCTCCACGGAGATCATGCACCTGCTGATCGCCCGTGAGGCCGTCGACGCCCACCTGTCGGTGGCGGGCGACCTGATCGACCCGGACAAGTCCCTCTCGGACAAGGCGAAGGCGGGCGCGAACGCCGGTGTCTTCTACGCCAAGTGGCTGCCCAAGCTGGTGACGGGCCCCGGCCAGCTCCCGCGCTCGTACGGCGAGTTCAACCAGCAGGTGGACCTGTCCCCGCATCTGCGGTACGTCGAACGCAGCGCCCGCAAGCTCGCCCGCTCCACCTTCTACGCCATGTCCCGGTGGCAGGGCCGCATGGAGACCAAGCAGGGCTTCCTCGGCCGGATCGTCGACATCGGCGCCGAACTCTTCGCGATGAGCGCGGCCTGCGTCCGCGCCGAACACCTGCGCACCACCGAGGAGTACGGCCGCGAGGCCTACCAGCTCGCCGACGCCTTCTGCCGTCAGTCCCGCATCCGCGTCGACGAGCTCTTCAATCGCCTGTGGACCAACACCGACGGCGTCGACCGCAACGTGGTCAAGGGCGTCCTGTCGGGCACCTACGAATGGCTGGAGCAGGGCGTCATCGACCCCTCCGGCGAGGGACCCTGGATCGCCGACGCGACGCCGGGGCCGGCCACGAAGGAGAACGTCCACCGACCCATTCGCTGACCCTTTCCCCAGGAATTCACCGCAGTCCCGTTCGCCATTCTGCCGCTTGCCGCACGGAAGTTGTGCGTCAACAATGAACGGAATGGCGAACGGGGACAGCGGATGCGCCAAGGAGTCGGGGAAGAAAACAGTCACGGTATTTCCGTACAGTTGACGCGCGCCCGCGGGGAGGCGTGGCGGCAGCTGAACGACTGCGCGTTGTCCCTTGTCGACGAGGTGCCCAGGCCGCCCGTGGCCTCCTTCGACGCCGCACGGATCCGGCGGATCAACAGAGCGTCCGGATTCTCCAGCGGGCCAATCGATGGATATCGGTTCTGGGGGAATTCCCATGGCAGGTAAAGGTCTGGACGCCCTCACCGGCAGGATCATGCGGGCCGGCGAGGGCAGGATGCTGCGCCGCCTGGAGCGCATCGCCGAACAGGTGGGCTCCCTGGGGGAGGAGTTCACGTCGCTGACCGACGAGGAACTCCAGGCGCTCACCCCGGAGTTCAAGGAGCGGTACGCGGGCGGCGAGAGCCTGGACGACCTGCTGCCGGAGGCCTTCGCCGCGATGCGCGAGGCGGCCCGGCGCGTCCTCGGCATGCGCCACTTCGACGTACAGATCATGGGCGGCGCGGCGCTCCACTCCGGCAACATCGCCGAGATGCAGACGGGGGAGGGCAAGACCCTGGTCGGCACGCTGCCCGTGTATCTGAACGCCTTGACCGGCAAGGGAGTTCACCTCGTCACGGTCAACGACTATCTGGCCGAGCGGGACGCCGAGTGGATGGGGCGCGCGTACCGGTTCATGGGGCTGACCGTCGGCGTGATCAAGACGCAGTCGACCCCGGCCGAGCGGCGCGCGCAGTACGCCTGCGACATCACCTACGGCACCAACACCGAGTTCGGCTTCGACTATCTGCGCGACAACATGGCGTGGTCGCAGGACGAACTGGTCCAGCGGGGGCACCACTTCGCGATCGTCGACGAGGCCGACTCGATCCTCATCGACGAGGCCCGCACCCCACTGATCATCTCCGGTCCGGCCGATCAGCCCACGCACTGGTACGAGGCCTTCGCCGCGTTCGCACTGCGGATGAAGGGCGTGCGCGTACTGGAGGAGCAGTTCACCACCCAGGCGGACAAGGACCGCCTCGCCCAGCTGCGCGCCCAGTACGACTACGAGTACGACCCGAAGAAGCGCACGGTCGCGGTCCTGGACCCGGGAGTGGAGTACGTCCAGGACCAGCTCGGCATCGACAGCCTCTACGAGTCCGACCACACCCCGCTCATCGGCCACCTCAACAACGCCCTCAAGGCCAAGGAGCACTTCAAGAAGGACAAGGACTACGTCGTCGTGGACGGCGAGGTGCTGATCGTCGACGAGCACACCGGCCGCATCCTCGCGGGCCGCCGCTACAACGAGGGTCTGCACCAGGCGATCGAGGCCAAGGAAGGCGTGACGATCAAGGACGAGAACCAGACGCTCGCCACGATCACCCTGCAGAACTTCTTCCGCCTCTACGAGAAGCTCGCCGGGATGACCGGCACCGCCATGACCGAGGCGGCCGAGTTCCACCAGATCTACAAGCTGCACGTGGTCCCGATCCCCACGAACCGGCCGATGGTCCGCCGCGACGACCCCGACCAGATCTACCGCACCGAGGAGGCGAAGTACGCGGCGATCCTCGCGGACATAGCCGAGAAGCACGAGCTGGGCCAGCCGGTCCTGGTGGGCACCACCTCCGTCGAGAAGTCCGAGGTGCTCTCCGCGCGTCTGCGCAAGCAGGGCATCCGGCACGAGGTGCTCAACGCCAAGAACCACCAGCGCGAGGCCCAGATCGTCGCTCAGGCCGGGCGCAGGGGCGCGGTCACCGTCGCCACCAACATGGCGGGCCGCGGCACCGACATCATGCTCGGCGGCAATCCGGACGCGATGGCACGGGCGGAGACCGGCGAGGACGCGGAGCCCGAGGAGCGCCAGAAGGTGCTCGAACGGGTCACCTCCGCGGTCGCCACCGAGCACGACGAGGTCAAGGAACTCGGCGGCCTCTACGTCCTCGGCACCGAGCGCCACGAGTCACGGCGCATCGACAACCAACTGCGCGGCCGCTCCGGCCGCCAGGGCGACCCCGGTGCCTCCCGCTTCTACCTCTCGCTCCAGGACGACCTGATGCGGCTGTTCCGCGCCAATGTGGTCGACCGGGTGATGGCCATGGCGAACGTCCCCGACGACGTACCCATCGAGAACAAGATGGTGACCCGCGCCATCGCCTCCGCCCAGGCCCAGCTGGAGCAGCAGCACTTCGAGTCCCGCAAGGACGTCCTGAAGTTCGACGAGGTCCTCAACCGCCAGCGCACCCTCATCTACGCCGAACGCCGCCGCGTCCTCGCGGGCGAGGACCTGAGCGAACAGATCGTCCACTTCATGGACGACACCGTCCGGGCGTACATCGAGCAGGAGACCGGCGAGGGCTTCCCCGAGGAATGGGATCTGGAACGGCTGTGGGGCGCGCTCAAGCAGCTGTACCCGATGGGGATCACCGTCGAGGACCTGGAGGAGGAGGCCGGAGATCGCGCGAACCTCACCGCCGACGGCCTGACCGAGGCGGTGACGGACGACATCCACGCCCGGTACGAGCAGCGCGAGGCCGAGCTCGGCGCCGAGGCACTGCGCGACCTGGAACGCCTGGTCGTCCTCTCCGTCCTCGACCGCAAATGGCGCGAGCACCTCTACGAGATGGACTACCTCCGCGACGGCATCGGGCTGCGCTGGACCCTCGGCCGGGAGCCGATCGTCGAGTACGAGCGCGAGGGCTTCGACATGTACGGCGCGATGACCGACGCCATCAAGGAGGAGTCCGTCGGCTACGTCTTCAACCTCGACGCCACGGCCCCGGGCGCCGAGACCCTCGAACGCCCGGGCCGTACCGACGGCCTCCACTTCACCGCACCGACGCTGGACACCGCCGAGGGTGTGGTCGAGGGTGACTTCACCCTGGCCGACGCGCCGCCGGACCAGCCCGAACTCCTGCCGCCGCGGGACGCCCCCGTTCCGCCCCGCGCGCGCACCAAGGCCCGTAGGCAGCGTCGGCGCAGGCGTTAGCAGTACTTGTCGCTGGGATCGTGCGTCGTCCACGAGCACGAGTCGACCTTGGAGCCGCTCGACTTGGTGAGGGTGGCGGTGTCGCTGGTGTTGTTCCAGACGTAGGCGCCGCGGTCCTGGTACTTGTTCGACGTGGTGTCGGTGCCCTTGCCGGTGTGCACCTTCATCGTCTTGCCCGCCCCGATCTTCACATTGGGGAAGGTGTACTTGTGGTTCGAGGCGTCCTTCAGGATCCAGCCCTTGACCGAGATCGCCGACGAACTGGTGTTCTTGATCTGCACCCACTCGCCGTTCAGGCTCGTGTTGGAGCGGTTGTCCGAGCCCGGGCTGTCGAACCAGACATGGTAGATCGTCACACCGCCGGCGGCCTGAGCCGGAGTGCTGAGAAACGTGCCCGTGAGAACCACGGCGCCCGCGAGCGCGGGCAGGGCAGCGCGTATCCGCATGAAGAAACCCCCCAGGGTGTCGTTCCCCGGCCGGTCGTCCACCGGCCAGTGGTGAAGTGCTATCACGTGATCTTCACGGAAGGTTCACGAAGGGGGGTTCTGGCCCACCGAGGATGCCGAAGTGGTATTGCGGCAGGAAGTGGGGGCGCGCTGTCCTGCCGGGGACGCGTTGCGGCCACAATGGAGGGATGAGCGACAGTCCAGCCCCCCTCGCTGATCCGCATCTTGTCTTCGACCCCGTGGACGGAGTCCGGGATGTCGTGATCCTCGGCTCCACCGGCTCGATCGGCACCCAGGCCATCGACCTCGTGCTGCGCAACCCCGACCGGTTCCGGGTCACCGCGCTCTCCGCCGCCGGCGGCAGGGTCGGACTCCTCGCCGAGCAGGCCCACCGGCTGCGCGTGCGGACCGTCGCCGTCGCCCGCGAGGACGTCGTACCGGCGCTGCGCGAGGCCCTCGCGGCGCAGTACGCTCCCGGCGAGACGCTTCCCGAGATACTGGCCGGAGCGGACGCCGCCACCCAGCTCGCCGCCTCCGACTGCCACACCGTGCTCAACGGCATCACCGGCTCGATCGGTCTCGCCCCGACCCTCGCCGCCCTGGAGGCGGGCCGCACCCTCGCGCTCGCCAACAAGGAGTCGCTCATCGTCGGCGGCCCGCTGGTGAAGGCGCTGGCCAAGCCCGGCCAGATCATCCCCGTGGACTCCGAGCACGCCGCCCTGTTCCAGGCGCTGGCCTCCGGCACCCGCGCCGATGTGCGCAAGCTGGTCGTGACCGCCTCCGGCGGCCCCTTCCGCGGTCGTACGAAGGCGGAGCTGGCGGACGTCACCCCCACCGACGCCCTCGCGCACCCCACCTGGGCCATGGGCCCGGTCATCACGATCAACTCCGCGACCCTGGTCAACAAGGGACTGGAAGTCATCGAGGCGCACCTCCTCTACGACATTCCCTTCGACCGCATTGAGGTGGTCGTGCATCCCCAGTCGTATGTCCACTCGATGGTGGAATTCACGGACGGATCGACGATCGCCCAGGCGACGCCCCCCGACATGGGCGGGCCGATCGCCATCGGGCTCGGCTGGCCCGAGCGCGTCCCGGACGCGGCCCCCGCGTTCGACTGGACCACGGCGTCGAGCTGGGAGTTCTTCCCGCTCGACAACGACGCGTTCCCGTCGGTCGGGCTCGCCCGGCATGTCGGGCAGCTCGCGGGTACGGCCCCGGCGGTGTTCAATGCCGCAAACGAGGAGTGCGTGGACGCGTTCCTGAACGGCACACTGCCGTTCAACGGGATCATGGAGACCGTCACACGGGTGGTCGAGGAACACGGCACACCGGATACGGGAACTTCCCTGACCGTCGCGAACGTCCTCGAAGCGGAGACCTGGGCGCGCGCCCGGGCCCGTGAACTGACGGTACGGACGACAACCGCGGAGGCTCGTGCATGACGACCCTGATGATGATCCTCGGCATAGTCGTCTTCGTGATCGGCCTGCTCGTGTCGATCGCGTGGCACGAGCTGGGACATCTGTCGACGGCCAAGCTCTTCGGCATCCGTGTGCCGCAGTACATGGTCGGCTTCGGCCCGACCATCTGGTCACGCAAGAAGGGTGAGACCGAGTACGGGGTGAAGGCGGTCCCGCTCGGCGGCTACATCCGCATGATCGGAATGTTCCCGCCCGGTCCGGACGGCCGTATCGAGGCCCGCTCGACCTCCCCCTTCCGGGGCATGATCGAGGACGCCAGATCGGCCGCGTTCGAGGAGCTCAAGCCCGGCGACGAGTCCCGCCTCTTCTACACGCGCAAGCCGTGGAAGCGCGTGATCGTGATGTTCGCGGGCCCCTTCATGAACCTCATCCTGGCCGTCGCGATCTTCCTCGGCGTGATGATGACGTTCGGCGTCCAGACGCAGACCACCACGGTCGGCGCGGTGTCGCCCTGCGTCATCCAGGCCAGCGAGAACCGCGACAAGTGCAAGAAGAGCGACCCGGTCGCACCCGCCGAGGCCGCCGGCCTCAAGAACGGCGACAAGATCATCGCGTTCAACGGCGAGAAGGTCACCGACTGGTCGACCCTCCAGTCCGACATCCGCGCCAACCCCGGCAAGGCCGTCACCGTCACCGTGATGCGCAAGGGCGAGCAGGTCGACCTGACCGCCCACCTGGTCAAGAACCAGGTCAGCAAGACCGACGGCAACGGCGGCTATGTCGAAGGTGACTACGTCTTCGCCGGCTGGTTCGGCTTCACGCCCGCCACCGGCATCGTCGAGCAGTCCTTCTCGCAGTCCGTGAACCGCATGGGCGACATGATGCAGAACGGCGTCGAGTCGTTGGTCGCGCTGCCCGGCAAGGTCCCCGACCTGTGGAACGCGACCTTCGGGGACGCCCCGCGCAAGGCCGACTCCCCGATGGGCGTGGTCGGCGCGGCCCGCATAGGCGGTGACGTCTTCACGCTGGACATCCCCGCTTCCCAGCAGGTCGCGATGATGCTGCTCCTGGTGGCCGGCTTCAACCTGTCCCTCTTCCTCTTCAACATGCTCCCGCTGCTCCCGCTCGACGGCGGGCACATCGCGGGCGCTCTGTGGGAGTCGCTGCGGCGCAACATGGCGAAGGTCCTGAAGCGGCCGGACCCGGGCCCCTTCGACGTGGCGAAGCTGATGCCCGTCGCGTACGTGGTGGCCGGAATCTTCGTCTGCTTCACGGTTCTGGTGCTCATCGCGGACGTGGTTAACCCGGTGAAAATCTCCTAGCAAGGCACTGTTCGCGGCGGCCGGGCACCCTGGGTGTCCGGCCGCCATCCATTGGGTGGGTTTAGAGGCGTGATGTGCTCGGGCGTTCGCCCGTGCCGTAATCTCGAAGCCTGGAGCCCACGATTCCGGGACCTTGATCCACAACTTGGGGTTGCACAGCAGATGACTGCGATTTCTCTCGGCATGCCGTCCGTTCCGACCAAGCTGGCCGAGCGCCGGAAGAGCCGGCAGATCCAGGTCGGAACCGTGGCCGTGGGTGGAGACGCACCGGTGTCGGTGCAGTCGATGACGACGACGCGTACGTCGGACATCGGCGCCACGCTCCAGCAGATCGCCGAGCTGACCGCGTCCGGCTGCCAGATCGTGCGGGTGGCGTGCCCCACGCAGGACGACGCGGACGCGCTCGAGACGATCGCCCGCAAGTCCCAGATCCCCGTCATCGCGGACATCCACTTCCAGCCGAAGTACGTCTTCGCGGCGATCAAGGCCGGCTGTGCCGCCGTCCGGGTCAACCCCGGCAACATCAAGCAGTTCGACGACCAGGTCAAGGAGATCGCGCGGGCCGCGAAGGACACCGGCACCCCGATCCGGATCGGCGTGAACGCCGGCTCGCTCGACCGGCGGCTGCTCCAGAAGTACGGCAAGGCGACCCCCGAGGCGCTCGTCGAGTCCGCCCTCTGGGAAGCCTCCCTCTTCGAGGAGCACGACTTCCGGGACATCAAGATCTCGGTCAAGCACAACGACCCGGTGGTCATGGTCAACGCGTACCGTCAGCTGGCGGCCGCGTGCGACTACCCGCTGCACCTCGGTGTGACGGAGGCGGGCCCCGCCTTCCAGGGCACGATCAAGTCGGCCGTCGCCTTCGGCGCGCTGCTCTCCGAGGGCATCGGCGACACGATCCGCGTCTCCCTGTCGGCACCTCCGGCCGAGGAGGTCAAGGTCGGCATGCAGATCCTGGAGTCGCTGAACCTCAAGCAGCGGCGTCTGGAGATCGTCTCCTGCCCGTCGTGCGGCCGTGCCCAGGTCGATGTGTACAAGCTGGCCGAAGAGGTCACCGCCGGGCTCGACGGCATGGAGGTCCCGCTCCGTGTCGCCGTCATGGGCTGTGTGGTGAACGGTCCCGGCGAGGCGCGTGAGGCCGACCTCGGCGTCGCCTCCGGCAACGGCAAGGGGCAGATCTTCGTCAAGGGCGAGGTCATCAAGACCGTGCCCGAGTCGAAGATCGTCGAGACGCTGATCGAGGAAGCGATGAAGCTCGCCGAGCAGATGGAAGCCGCGGGGGTGGCCTCCGGCGAGCCGTCGGTGTCGGTGGCCGGCTGAGAGTTTTTCGCCCTCGCCGCGACTGGCTCCGCCCCAGAGCCCGTGGGGTTGTGTGTCGGCTGCGGGCCGGTGGGGGCTGGTCGCGCAGTTCCCCGCGCCCCTAAAAGCGGGGCTGCGCCCCGCGATCCCCCGTCCGCCCCCCGTATTTCAGGGGCGCGGGGAACTGCGCAATCTTTTAGGGGGGTCTGGGGGCGCAGCCCCCAGGAACGGGAGGGGACGGGTAGGGGCGGCGGGGGCGAATACCGCCCCGGACAACGGGCGGCGCGGCTCAATCTCGCCAGGTACAGTGCGGAGATCAGCAGACCGTATGGTGAGGCCCCCGCACGTGTTGACCCAGACCACCACCAGGGTCCTCGAACCGAGTGACCTGGACGCCGCGCTCGCCGTCCTCGACCGCGAGCCGGTCGCGAACGCGTTCGTCGCGTCCCGGGTGCAGATCGCGGGCCTCGACCCATGGCGGCTCGGCGGCGAGATGTGGGGCTGGTACGAGGACGGCATGCTCCAGTCCCTGTGCTACGCCGGCGCCAACCTGGTGCCGATCTGCGCCACCCCGCGGGCCGTGCGCGGCTTCGCCGACCGGGCCAGAAGGGCCGGCCGCCGCTGCTCCTCGATCGTCGGCCCCGCCGAGCCCACCGCCCAGCTCTGGCGGCTGCTCGAACCGAGCTGGGGCCCCGCCCGCGAGGTCCGCGGCCACCAGCCACTGATGATCACCGACCGGCTGCCCGCCGACATCGCCCCGGATCCGTACGTCCGCCGCATCCGCAAGGACGAGATGGAGACGATCATGCCGGCCTGCGTGGCCATGTTCACCGAGGAGGTCGGCGTCTCGCCGCTCGCCGGTGACGGCGGGCTGCTCTACCAGGCACGCGTGGCCGAACTCGTCGGCTCCGGACGCTCGTTCGCCCGCCTCGACCAGAACGGCAAGGTCGCCTTCAAGGCGGAGATCGGCGCCGCGACCACCCGGGCCTGCCAGATCCAGGGCGTCTGGGTCGCGCCCGAATACCGGGGACAAGGCCTGGCCGCCCCCGGCATGGCCGCCGTACTGCGCTACGCCCTCGCCGACGTGGCCCCGGTCGTCAGCCTCTACGTCAACGACTTCAACACGGCGGCCAGGTCGACGTATCGCAGGGTCGGCTTCCAGGAGATCGGCGCCTTCATGAGCGTCCTGTTCTGAACCGCGCCCCTGTAATGGGCGCGAGGCTGTGACCTGTGCGGCTCCGCCGCGTGGGCGCGATCAGCCACAACGGACCCGCACCAGAACGACAACCCCCACCCTCCCTGTAGAGTCCCCGCATGCCGCGCTTCCCCGGTCAGGGCCACCGCAACCCCGGCGACGTGTTCATCGGCCCCCTGGATCTCACCGCCCGCGTCGACGAGGCGCTCGCCGTGCAGGCCATCGCCTTCGGGCTGGGGGCGGAAGAGATCGCCGTACGCCGGCAGATCGTGCTGCGTCACCTCACCTACCCGGGCGCCCGCTCGCTCGGCGCGACGACGGCCGACGGACGGCTCGTCGGGTTCGTCTACGGCATGCCCAACGACCGTACGCACTGGTGGTCCACCGTCGTCGAGCCGTATCTGCGCGGCCGGGGCCACGACGGCTGGCTCGACAACTCCTTCGTGATCACCGAACTGCATGTCCACCCGCGCTACCAGAACCGTGGCATCGGCCGCTCCCTGATCACCGGCATCACGGACGGCGCCGCCGAACCCCGCTCGATCCTCTCCGCGATCGACACGGACAGCCCGGCCCGCGGCCTCTACCACTCCCTCGGCTACGAGGACCTGGCCCGACAGGTCCTGTTCCCCAGCGCCCCCAAGCCGTACGCCGTGATGGGCGCCCCTTTGCCCCTGCGCCACCGTTAACCGATTTCCACCGTCCCGTACCGCCCGGCTAACCTCCTGCCATCACCCTTCAGCAGCAGGAGTAAAGAATCATGGCCCAGGTCCAGCGCATGTCCCGGTTGATGGTCAAGACACTGCGCGACGACCCGGCGGACGCCGAGGTACTCAGCCACAAGCTGCTGGTGCGCGCCGGCTATGTGCGCCGCACCGCCGCCGGCGTGTGGTCCTGGCTGCCGCTCGGCAAGAAGGTCCTGGCCAATGTCGAGCGGATCGTCCGCGAGGAGATGGACGCCATGGGCGCCCAGGAGGTCTCGCTCCCCGCGCTGCTGCCGAAGGAGCCCTACGAGGCGACCGGCCGCTGGGAGGAGTACGGCCCCGAGCTGTTCCGCCTCAACGACCGCAAGGGTGGCGACTACCTTCTCGGCCCGACCCACGAGGAGATCTTCACCCTCCTGGTCAAGGACCAGTGCACGTCCTACAAGGACCTGCCCGTGATCCTCTACCAGATCCAGAACAAGTACCGCGACGAGGCCCGCCCCCGCGCCGGCATCCTGCGCGGCCGCGAGTTCCTGATGAAGGACTCGTACTCCTTCGACCTGGAGGACGAGGGCCTGGCGAAGTCGTACGCCCTGCACCGCGAGGCGTACCAGAAGATCTTCGCGCGCCTCGGCCTGGACTACCGCATCTGCGCCGCCACGGCCGGCGCCATGGGCGGCTCCAAGTCCGAGGAGTTCCTCGCCCCGGCCGCGGCCGGCGAGGACACCTTCGCCGACTGCCCGAACTGCGACTACGCCGCCAACACCGAGGCGATCACGTATCCGCTGCAGCCCGTGGACGCGGCCGGTGTGCCCGCCCTCGAAGAGATCCCGACCCCCGACACCCCCACCATCGAGACGCTCGCCGCGCACCTGGGCGTGCAGGCCTCCGAGACCCTCAAGAACCTCCTCATCAAGGTGGACGGCGAGATCGTCGCGATCGGCGTCCCCGGCGACCGCGAGGTCGACATGGGCAAGGTCGAGGCGCACTTCGCCCCGGCCACCGTCGAACTCGTCACCGCCACGGACTTCGTGGGCCGCGACGACCTGGTCCGCGGCTACGTCGGCCCCCAGGGGCTGGAGAAGGTCCGCTACCTCGCCGACCCGCGCATCGCCCCCGGCACCGCCTGGATCACCGGCGCCAACAAGGAGGGCCTGCACGCGAAGAACGTCGTCGCGGGCCGTGACTTCGAGGTCGACGAGTACGTCGACGCCGTGGTCGTCCAGGAAGGCGACCCCTGCCCCTCCTGCGGCACCGGCCTCAAGCTGGACCGCGCCATCGAGATCGGCCACATCTTCCAGCTCGGCCGCAAGTACGCCGACGCCCTGAACCTCGACGTCCTCGGCCAGCAGGGCAAGCCGGTCCGCGTGACCATGGGCTCCTACGGCATCGGCGTCTCCCGCGCCGTCGCCGCCCTCGCCGAGCAACACGCCGACGAGCAGGGCCTGGTCTGGACCAAGGAGGTCGCCCCCGCCGACGTCCACGTGGTCGCCGCGGGCAAGGCCCTCCAGACCGAACTGGCCCTCGACGTCTCCGACAAGCTGGCCGCGGCCGGCGTCCGGGTCCTGGTCGACGACCGTGCCGGCGTCTCCCCGGGCGTGAAGTTCACCGACGCCGAGCTCATCGGCGTACCGCAGATCCTGGTGGCCGGCCGCCGTTCGGTGGAGGGCGTCCTGGAGCTCAAGGACCGCCGCACCGGTGAGCGCGAGGAGCTGACCGTCGACGAGGCGGTCGCCCGCCTGACGGCCCAGTAGTCGTAGGTTCCGGTAACCGAAGTGCTTGAAGTCTGCAATTAAAGACGTCTCTCAGAGACTTCTTCCGAGGCGTATGGGTGCCTCACAGACTTCTCTCAGGCTGCTCCCCGACCGTAGGACGTGACAGAGCGTCACTCGGGAGGGGAGCAGCCATGACAGGCAGCGAGCGGGGGGCCGCCGCGGCGGTCCGCAGAGGAGCACGGCGTACGGCGGCCGCGGCAGCGGCGGTGACACTGGCGGCGGCGGCCGGGGTGTTCGCGCTGGTGGGTTCGATGCAGGCGGCCTCGGACGCCGACACGACGGCGTCCGGCAGCACGGGTTCGTCGACTTCGAGTTCGAGCACGAGTACGGGCTCTGGTTCGAGCGGCGACACGGACTCGTCGTCGTCTTCGTCCTCCTCGGGGAGCTCGGGGAGCTCGGGGAGCTCGGGGAGCCCAGAGGGCTCTTCCTCGTCGAACTCCTCCTCGGGGCTCCAGGCGTCGTCCGACGGACTGACCTCCTCCGGCAGCAGCGGCTCGGCCGACTCCACTTCGGGGGCGTCGTGATGAGCGCGGCTTTCCGTCCCACGGCCGCCGCCGACTGGCGTGCCCTCGGCACGAGCGTCCGGCTGGTCGTCACCGACCCGGCGCTGCTGGACTCCTGCAACCTGCTGCTCGCCCGGCAGCTGGCCGAGGTCGACGCCACGTGCAGCCGTTTCCGCCCGGACTCCGAACTGGCGGCCCTCGACAGCTCCGAAGGGCGACCGGTCACGGTCAGCCCGCTGCTGGCCGAGGCACTGGCCGTCGCGCTGCGCGCCGCCGAGGCGACGGACGGCGCCGTCGACCCGACCGTCGGCTCGGCGATGAACGCCCTCGGCTACGACCGTGACTTCCAGCTGCTCCAGGAGGACGGCCGCCCCGTACGGCTCACCGTGCGCCCGGTGCCCGGCTGGCGCCAGGTACGGCTGGACCGCGCGACCGGCACGGTCACCGTCCCGGCCGGGGTCCGCCTCGACCTGGGCGCCACGGCCAAGGCGTGGGCCGCCGACAAGGCCGCCGCGATGCTCGCCCGGGCGGCGGGGTGCGGAGTCCTGGTGAGCCTCGGCGGCGACACGGCCGTCGCGGGCGAACCACCGGCGGGCGGCTGGCGCATCCGCGTCCAGGACGCCACGGGCCCGGTCGACGAGACCCCGGCACCGGGCCCGTACGCCACGATCGGCGTCCGCAGCGGCGGCCTCGCGACCTCCGGCACCACGGCCCGCCGCTGGCGCTGCGGCACCCACGACCTCCACCACATCATCGACCCGTACACGGGCCTGCCCGCCGAGACGCCGTGGCGTACGGTCTCGGTCGCGGCGGCCACCTGCGCCGACGCCAACGCGGCGAGCACAGCGGCCCTGGTCAAGGGCAAGAACGCGACACGCTGGCTGACCAGGCTGGGCCTGCCGGCAAGGCTGGTGGCGCGAGACGGAACGGTCCTCACGACCCCGGGCTGGCCCCAGCCCGAGCCCAGCTGGCCCACTTCCCGGCCGACGCGGGCATTTTCGGCCCGTCCGGCGTTCGAGGACGAGTCGGCGGGCCGCATCCCACCCGCCCTCCGTGTTCCCGCCCACCCTGCCTCCACCCTCAGCCCCGCCCCGTACGCGTCGGCCCGTCCGGCGTTCGAGGACGAGGCCGTTCAGGCCGAAGGGGGGTCTGGGGGCGCAGCCCCCAGGGATGGGACGGGTAGGGGCGGCGGGGGCGAACAAGCGCCGAAGGCGCCGACCGCGACAACCGCACGGGCCGCGGCATGACGGACTCCTCCATCCTCTGGTACGCCAACAGAGCCACCGGCGCGGTCTCGCTCGTCCTGTTCACGGTCGTCGTCCTGCTCGGCACAGCGGTAAGACTTCGCGGCCGTCTCCCCGGCCTCCCCCGCTTCGGCACAGTGACCCTCCACCGCACCCTCTCCCTCTCCGCCACCACCTTCCTCGCCCTCCACATCACCGCGGCGATCGCCGACGGCTACGTCAACATCACCACCCGCGACGCCGTCGTCCCCTTCGTCTCCGACTACCAGCCCCTCTGGCTGGGCCTCGGCACCGTCGCCCTGGACCTGCTGCTCGCGGTCCTGATCACCAGCCTGCTCCGCGCCCGCCTGGGCCACCGCACCTGGCGAGCGGTGCACTGGCTGGCGTACGCCTCCTGGCCGATCGCGCTGATCCACGGCATCGGTATCGGCACGGACGCCGGCACCACCTGGATGCTCTGGCTGACGGTCTCCTGCGTGGCCGCCGTCCTCACGGCGTCCGGCATCCGCGTCACCCAGGCGGCCCGCGCCTCCCGGCGAACCCCGTCCGCACTGCTTCGTACCGCCGAGGGAGCCCGCTCATGACCATGACCTTCACGGACATCTACATGCCGCCGAGGCTGCTCGCCCCCGGCGGCACCCCGGCCGGCTTCACCACCCACCAGCAGCGCTACGGCCCCCTGTCCCACGGCAACCCGGCCCACCTGCTGCGCACGCTCGCCGAATCCGGGCTCACCGGCCGCGGCGGCGCCGCGTTCCCCACGTACCGCAAGCTGGTCGCGGTCGCGGAGACCGGTCGCCGCACGGGCCGCGCCCCGGTCGTCGTGGCGAACGGCGCGGAGGGCGAGCCCGCCAGCGCGAAGGACAGGACGCTGCTGCGGCTGTCTCCCCATCTCGTCCTGGACGGGCTCCAGCTGGCGGCCGAGGCGGTCGGCGCGGGGGAGGCGTACCTCGCGGTCGAGGACGGCGCGACGCCGCTCGAAACGGCCCTCACCGAGCGCCGGGACCCCCTGCCGGTGCGCACGGTACGCGTCCCGAAGCGCTTCCTCTCCGGCCAGTCCTCGGCCCTCACCCAGTACATCTCCGGGCACGCCGCGCTGCCCCGGCACCAGCGCCCCCCGGTGCGCGAACAGGGCGTGCACCGGGCGCCGACCCTCGTCCAGAACGTGGAGACGCTCGCCCACTTCGCTCTCATAGCCCGCTACGGCGCCGACTGGTTCCGCTCCGCGGGCACGCCGGCCGAACCGGGCAGCGCACTGTGCACGGTGCATGTGCCGGGCCGCGAGGTACGGGTCGTGGAGGCGCCCTTCGGAATGCCCCTGCACCGGCTGCTGCCGCTGGACGGCATCGGCGCGGTCCTGATCGGCGGCTACCACGGCACGTGGATCCCGGCCGCCGAGGCCGCGACCCGCCCGCTCAGCATGGCCGATCTCGGCGCGGGCGTCCTGGCGGCCCTGCCCGCCGACCGCTGCGGCCTCGCCGAAACCGCCCGCGTCCTGCGCTATCTGGCCCTCGAATCGGCGGGCCAGTGCGGCCCCTGCCTCAACGGCCTGCCCCGGATCGCCGCCGCCTTCCAGACCCTGGCGTCCCCGGGACCGCACGGCACCGCCCGCGAGGACGTCTCCCGCTGGGCCGGACTCGTGGAGGGCCGCGGCGCCTGCCACCACCCCGACGGCACGGTCCGCCTGGTCCGCAGCGCACTCACGACGTTCGCCGCCGAACTGGACGCCCATGCCTGCGGTCACTGCACGGCGACCGACCGCACCCCGCTGCTGCCCGTCCCCGGAAGCCGGAGCTGACATGAAAGCCGCCACCGTCACCGCCACCGCCGCCGATCCGCGGCTCGACATCGACTGGACCGCCTGCCAGGGCCACGGCCTGTGCGCCGAACTCCTCCCCGAGCACATCGCGCTCGACGAGTGGGGCTACCCCGTGTTCGACCGCGGCCCTGTCCCTCGTACGGCCCTGAAGCGCGCCCGCAGAGCAGCGGCCGACTGCCCGGTGCTGGCCCTCAAGCTCACGACGACGCAGGGGAGTTGAGCCAGTTAGGGGGCGTCAGAGCCAGCCCGCGAACTCCAGCAGCAGCTCCGCGTCCTGCGGACGTCCGACCCGGCGCGCCCGGACCCCGGACTCGACCGCCCGGAACAGGGTCCAGCCCCGCAGCCGCTCCTGGTCCACCTCCAGGGACTCGGCGAGCCGCTTCACCCGCCGCCGGGTGATCGACGAACCCGAGGGCGAGGCGATCAGATCCTCCACCCGGTCGCGGACCAGCCGGGCCAGGTCGAAGGCACACTCACCGACCACCGGATCGGGGCCCACGGCCAGCCAGGGCATCCGCTCGGCGGCGAGCACCTTGCTCTGCCGGAAGGTGCCGTGCAGCAGCCGCTCCTCGGGCGGATCGGCGAGCAGCGCGTCGCGGGCCGCGAGCGCCGCCTCCACCAGGGAGCCGACCTCGGCGTCGGCACCGGCGCTCGCCCGCATCGCCTCGGCCTGCCGGCCGGTCCGCTCGGCGACGGTCTCGAACACATGGGCGGCGGGTGGCTCGACCCACAGCCGCCGCAGCGTGCCCGCCGCCTCCAGCAGCGCCTTCGCCTCGG
Organism: Streptomyces sp. NBC_00775; assembly: GCF_036347135.1. NCBI lineage: Bacteria > Bacillati > Actinomycetota > Actinomycetes > Kitasatosporales > Streptomycetaceae > Streptomyces > Streptomyces sp. NBC_00775. The sequence continues at coordinate 2,948,566 of NZ_CP108938.1, read as the reverse complement.
GCAGCGACCGCACGGACATGTCCGGGTGCAGCCGCTCCAGCAGCAGTACGCCGTGGGTGTCGCCGGGATTGAGGAGCCGGACCGCGCCCCGTCCGTCCCAGTGGGCGAGCGCGGCCCGCTCGCTCTCCGGACGGGCCCGCTCGGGCGCCAGCTTCAGCACGGCGGGCGTCCCGTCGATCAGCCGTACCAGCACGACCAGGCTGCTGCGCCCGCCGGGCGCCTGCACCCGCTCCACGGTCAACTCGCGTAGATCCACGGCCTTTTGGGCCAGCTCGGGCAGCTTGTCCAGCCAGTCACCGGCTCCGCCGCCTCCGTTGTGCTGCGTCTCGCCGAGCGCCCGCACGAGGCGCTGCGGCGGTTCGAAAGCCATGCGCGAGTTGTTTCCTTCCAGGTCGCGTTACGTCTGCGAGGGTGCCGACGCGGAGGGGGTGGCCGCCCGTTCGGCGAGCCCAGGGAAGGCTACGCTCTCGCCGCGCCAGCGCACCGCCCGCACCGCCGCCTCCCGCAGCGCCTCGGCGGCCGTGCGCCGCTGGTCGCCCGTGGAGGCGCGTACGAGGTCGGAGTACACATCGGCCACACGTTCCTCCAGCTCTGCCGCGAACCGTACGGCCGTGCCGGAGTCCTTCACGGCGAACGGCAACGCGTACGCCGCCGCCGCGGCCTCGGGCTTGCCGTCCAGGTCCCGCACGGCGCGCACCAGCTCGTCCCGGCGCGCCCGGTGGGCGTCGTACGCCGCCCGCGCCTCGTCCCGCCTGCCCGCGCCGATCTTGCCGCCGACGACGCCGTACCCGTAGACGACGGCGTGCTCGGCACCCAGCGCGGCCTGCAGGGCCTTGAGCTCGGCTTCCCTGGCCGCGGCGGCCTTCTGGGCCTGCTCGGTGCTCCGGGTGCCCCCGGCGCCCTTGGTTTCCCTGGTACCGCTCACTTGGCCCCCTCCGTCAGCAAAAACGCGTGTGCGGCCCCGGCCGCCGCAACGCTGGCCAGCAGCCTGGCCAGCTCTCCCGGGACCTCCAGCAAGGCCTTGGTGCGCTCGTCCGAAAGGGTGCGCTCGGCGGAGGCGAGGTCGCTGAGGGCGTCCTTCTCACGAACCGGTACGGAGGGGGAGGCGCTCGGGTGCGCCGACGCGGCCGACGCGGACGCCGAATCCGAAGGGGAGGGAGATGCGGAGGGCGACGCGGGGGGCGAGGCGGTCACCGAAGGGGACGCCGACGGGCTGCTCCCCGTACCCCCGAACGCCTGTGCGTGCCGTACGACCTCCGCGTGCAGGGGGCCCAGCCGCTCCGCCAGTGCCGGGTGCACGGCGATCACGGCGGTGTAGCGCCCGGCCAGGGTCTCGCTGTCGCGTGCCGCGCGGGCCCGTGCCCGGTCCGCGGCCGAGGGGCTGCCGGCCGTGGTGTCGGTGGACTGCTCGGGAGTGGAGCAGCCCGCGAGGACGAGGGTGCCCGCGGCCGATGCGAGCAGGCTCCTTCGGCGCGGGCCCGGGGGGGTGCGCGACGGCAGGGTGAACGGCACGGCAGACGTCCTCGGAGGGCTCGTACGAAAGGGAGGGCGATACGCCCGTGATCACGGTACCCGCGCCCCACCCGATCACTCGCCAGCGCCTCTCCCGGGACATGGGTTTCGCCCCCGCCGCCCCTACCCGTCCCATCCTTCTGGGGCTCCGCCCCAGACCCCGTTGGGTGGTGTGTCGGGTGCGGGTGGGGGAGGGCTGGTGCAAAAGATCGCGCAGTTCCCCGCGCCCCTTTTGGGGGCGCGGGGAACTGCGCAATCTTTTGGGGTCTGGGGGCGGAGCCCCCAGGGACCCGCCGCACCCGCACCCCGTCACGGTGGACGGCAACACCCCCCGCGACCGGATACCCTTTGACCTGACACACGACCTACCCACAACAGCACACGCGGCCGAGGAGTCACCCGGATGAGCACCACCCAGAGCGAGAGGCTGCGAGAACTGCTGGAACCGCTCGTCAGCTCTCAGGGACTCGATCTCGAGGAGATCGAGGTGGACTCGGTCGGGCGCAAGCGCGTGCTGCGCGTCGTCGTCGACTCGGACGAGGGTGCCGACCTGGACGCGATCGCCGATGTGAGCCGCGCGCTCTCGGCGAAGCTCGACGAGACGGACGCGATGGGCGCGGGTGAGTACACCCTCGAGGTCGGAACCCCCGGTGCCGAGCGCGAGCTCAAGGAGCACCGTCACTACGTACGCGCCACGGACCGGCTGGTGAAGTTCCAGCTGGAGGACGACGGCGAACTGGTCGCACGCATCCTGACGGTCGAGGACGACGGCATCGACGTCGAGGTGCCGGGCGTGAAGGGGCGCAAGCCCACCGCCAAGCGACTCGCCTTCGCGGACATCGCCAAGGCGCGCGTCCAGGTCGAGTTCAGCCGCAAGAACAAGAACGAAGAGAACGCAGAGGAGGCGTAGCCGTGGACATCGACATGAGTGCCCTGCGGGGCTTGGTGCGGGAGAAGGAGATCTCCTTCGACCTGCTGGTCGAGGCGATCGAGTCGGCCCTCCTCATCGCCTACCACCGCACCGAGGGAAGCCGCCGCCACGCGCGCGTGAAGCTCGACCGGGAGACCGGTCATGTGACCGTGTGGGCGAAGGAGGACCCCCAGGAGCTGGAGGAGGGGCAGGAGGCACGCGAGTTCGACGACACCCCGTCGGACTTCGGCCGGATCGCCGCCACCACCGCCAAGCAGGTCATCCTGCAGCGTCTGCGCGACGCTGAGGACGACGCGACGCTCGGTGAGTACGCCGGACGTGAGGGCGACATCGTCACCGGTGTGGTCCAGCAGGGGCGCGACCCCAAGAACGTGCTGGTCGACATCGGCAAGCTGGAGGCCATCCTGCCGGTGCAGGAGCAGGTCCCGGGTGAGAACTACGAGCACGGTCTCCGGCTGCGCTCGTACGTCGTTCGGGTGGCCAAGGGTGTCCGCGGTCCGTCCGTGACCCTCTCCCGTACACACCCCAATCTGGTGAAGAAGCTCTTCGCGCTCGAGGTGCCGGAGATCGCCGACGGTTCCGTCGAGATCGCCGCCATCGCGCGCGAGGCCGGCCACCGTACGAAGATCGCCGTCCGGTCGACCCGCAGCGGCCTGAACGCCAAGGGCGCCTGCATCGGTCCCATGGGCGGGCGCGTGCGCCAGGTCATGGCCGAGCTGAACGGCGAGAAGATCGACATCGTCGACTGGTCGGACGACCCGGCCGAGATGGTCGCGAACGCGCTCTCCCCGGCACGTGTCTCCAAGGTCGAGGTCGTCGACCTCGCGGCCCGCTCCGCGCGGGTGACGGTCCCCGACTACCAGCTGTCGCTGGCGATCGGCAAGGAAGGGCAGAACGCCCGCCTCGCCGCCCGCCTCACGGGCTGGCGGATCGACATCCGTCCGGACACCGAACAGCCGTCCGAGGAGACCTCGCGGCGGTCCGGGGAATAGCAGCGGGAATAGATCTGAGCCGCAGGTGGCTTAGATCACGACAACAACCGTTCGATTCTTGCCCCAAAGGGGTGAGGTCGGTACGGGGAGGTAGACTAAAGAGTGTCTGGCCGGACGCGAGCCCGCGCATGCCCTGAGCGCACCTGTGTGGGGTGCCGGGAGCGAGCGGCCAAGAAGGATCTGCTGCGCATCGTGGCGGTCGAGGGTGAATGTGTCCCCGATCATCGCGGTACGCTGCCCGGCCGGGGTGCCTACGTGCACCCCGCCCTGGTCTGTCTCGACCTGGCGGTCCGCCGCCGGGCGATCCCAAGGGCGCTGCGTGCCCCGGGAGCGCTCGACACAGCGGCGTTGCGCCTCTACGTCGAGCAGGCAACACCGTAAGAAGCGTCGTACGGAACCTCCGTGCGGCCCTGGTACCCCCGCGAGTTGGAAGTAGGTCGAGATTGCGATGAGCACTCGATGAGCACGCGATGAGTACGCCCATGAAGTAGCGACGGTCCGGACGCATCCCGGACCTAAAAGGAGCGAAGTGGCTAAGGTCCGGGTATACGAACTCGCCAAGGAGTTCGGGGTTGAGAGCAAGGTCGTCATGGCCAAGCTCCAAGAACTCGGTGAATTCGTCCGTTCGGCGTCCTCGACGATCGAGGCGCCCGTTGTACGCAAGCTGACTGACGCCCTCCAGCAGGGCAGCGGCGGCAAGCCCGCCCCCGCGCGCAAGGCCGCCCCGGCCAAGCCGGGCGCCCCCTCTCCGGCGCAGGCGGCCCGTCCGGCTGCCCCGCGCCCGCCGGCCCCGAAGCCGGCCGTGGCCGAGGCGCCCGCCGCGGCGGCTCCGGTCACCCCGGTGACTCCGGCCGCTCCGGGCCCGCGTCCGGGTCCCAAGCCCGCCCCGAAGCCCGCTCCGGCGGCTCCGGCTCCGGTCGCGGCCGAGTTCACGGCGCCCCCGTCGGCTCCTGCGGCTCCGGCCGCGGGTCCCCGTCCGGGCTCCGCTCCGCGTCCCGGCGGCCAGGCTCCGCGTCCCGGTGCCCGTCCGGCCGGTCCCGGCCAGGGTGGCCAGGGCCGTGGTGACCGTCCCGAGCGCGGCGGCGACCGTCAGGGCGCTCCGCGTCCCGGCGGCCAGGCTCCGCGTCCCGGCGCTCGTCCGGCCGGCCCGCGTCCGGGCAACAACCCGTTCACCTCTGGTGGCTCCACCGGCATGGCGCGCCCGCAGGCGCCCCGTCCGGGCGGTGCCCCGCGTCCCGGTGGCGCCGGTGCCCCCGGCGGTCCGCGTCCGCAGGGCGCGGGTCAGGACCGTGGTGACCGTGCTCCCCGTCCCCAGGGCGGTCCCGGCGGCGCTCCGCGTCCGCAGGGCGGTCCGGGCGGTGCCCGTCCGACCCCCGGCGGCATGCCTCGTCCGCAGGCTCCGCGTCCCGGTGGGGCCCCCGGCCCCGGCGGTAACCGTCCGAACCCCGGCATGATGCCGCAGCGTCCCGCTGCGGGCAGCCCGCGTCCCGGCGGTGGCCCTGGTGGCCGCGGTCCCGGTGGCGGCGGCGGTCGTCCCGGTGGTCCCGGTGGTGGCGGCGGCGGTCGTCCCGGTGGCGGCGGCTTCGCCGGTCGTCCCGGTGGCGGCGGTGGCGGCTTCGCCGGTCGTCCGGCCGGTCCCGGTGGCGGCGGTGGCGGTTTCGCCGGTCGTCCCGGTGGTCCGGGCGGTGGCGGCGGTGGCCGTCCCGGCTTCGGTGGTCGTCCCGGTGGTCCGGGTGGCCGCGGTGGCACGCAGGGCGCCTTCGGCCGTCCCGGCGGTCCCGCGCGTCGTGGTCGCAAGTCGAAGCGGCAGAGGCGCCAGGAGTACGAGGCCATGCAGGCCCCGTCGGTCGGCGGCGTGATGCTGCCTCGCGGCAACGGACAGTCCGTCCGCCTGTCGCGCGGTGCGTCCCTCACCGACTTCGCGGAGAAGATCGGCGCCAACCCGGCGTCGCTCGTCGGCGTGATGATGAACCTCGGCGAGATGGTCACTGCCACGCAGTCCGTCTCCGACGAGACGCTGAAGCTCCTCGCGGACGAGATGAACTTCGTCCTCGAGATCGTCAGCCCCGAGGAGGAGGACCGCGAGCTGCTCGAGTCCTTCGACATCGAGTTCGGCGAGGACGAGGGTGGCGAGGAGTTCCTCGTCGCGCGTCCGCCGGTCGTGACCGTCATGGGTCACGTCGACCACGGTAAGACCCGCCTCCTCGACACCATCCGCAAGACGAACGTCGTCGCGGGCGAGGCCGGCGGTATCACGCAGCACATCGGTGCGTACCAGGTCGCGACTCAGGTCAACGACGAAGAGCGCAAGATCACCTTCATCGACACCCCGGGTCACGAGGCGTTCACCGCCATGCGTGCCCGTGGTGCGAAGTCGACCGACATCGCGATCCTCGTGGTGGCGGCCAACGACGGTGTGATGCCCCAGACGATCGAGGCGCTGAACCACGCCAAGGCGGCCGGTGTGCCGATCGTGGTCGCGGTCAACAAGATCGACGTCGAGGGCGCGGACCCGGTCAAGGTGCGCGGTCAGCTGACCGAGTTCGGTCTGGTGGCCGAGGAGTACGGCGGCGACACGATGTTCGTCGACATCTCCGCCAAGCAGGGTCTGCACATCGACTCCCTGCTGGAGGCCGTGGTCCTCACCGCGGATGCCTCGCTCGACCTGCGGGCCAACCCGGAGCAGGACGCGCAGGGTATTGCGATCGAGTCCCACCTCGACCGTGGCCGCGGTGCCGTCTCGACGGTCCTGGTCCAGCGCGGCACGCTGCGCATCGGCGACACGATGGTTGTCGGCGACGCGTACGGCCGTGTCCGGGCGATGCTCGACGACAACGGCAACAACGTCGAGGAAGCGGGTCCGTCGACCCCCGTCCTGGTCCTGGGTCTCACCAACGTCCCGGGCGCCGGCGACAACTTCCTGGTTGTCGACGAGGACCGCACGGCGCGTCAGATCGCCGAGAAGCGCGCGGCGCGTGAGCGCAACGCCAACTTCGCCCGCCGGGGTGTCCGGTTCTCCCTGGAGAACCTGGACGAGGCCCTCAAGGCCGGTCTGGTGCAGGAACTCAACCTCATCATCAAGGGCGACGCGTCCGGTTCGGTGGAGGCTCTCGAGTCCTCGCTGCTCCAGCTCGACGTCGGCGAAGAGGTCGACATCCGCGTCCTGCACCGCGGCGTGGGTGCGGTCACCGAGTCGGACATCGACCTGGCGACCGGCTCCGACGCGATCGTCATCGGCTTCAACGTCCGCGCTGCGGGCCGCGCGGCCCAGATGGCGGAGCGCGAAGGCGTCGATGTCCGGTACTACTCGGTGATCTACCAGGCCATCGAGGAGATCGAGGCGGCCCTCAAGGGCATGCTCAAGCCGGAGTACGAGGAGGTCGAGCTCGGCACGGCGGAGATCCGCGAGGTCTTCAAGTCGTCCAAGCTGGGCAACATCGCCGGTGTCCTGGTCCGCTCGGGCGAGGTCAAGCGCAACACGAAGGCTCGACTCGTCCGCGACGGCAAGGTCATCGCGGAGAGCCTCACCATCTCCGGTCTGCGTCGCTTCAAGGACGACGTCACCGAGATCCGCGAAGGCTTCGAGGGTGGTATCAACCTCGGAAACTTCAACGACATCAAGGTCGACGACGTCATCGCGACGTACGAGATGCGCGAGAAGCCGCGGTCGTAAGGCGGTTGTTTGAGCTGGCCGGCGGTGGAGTTCTCACCGCCGGCCAGCTTGCCGTCTCTGGGGGCTGCGCCCCCAGACCCCCAAAAGATTGCGCAGTTCCCCGCGCCCCTAAAAGGGGCGCGGGGAACTGCGCGAACGGCCCCCACCGGCCCGCAGCCGAAAAACAACCGAACGGGGTCGAAGGGGCGGAGCCCCTGGGGATGGGACGGGTAGGGCGGCGGGGGCGAAAACCCCGTCGAGCGAGCCGGAGGTTCGTTGTACGGTTCTGATGTCCCTGCCAAGTGCATTGGCAGGCCATCTATCCCGTACCGGCGGGACATCCGGTTACACATGTATGTGGGGACACTGTCCTTCGATCTGCTCCTCGGCGACGTTCACTCGCTCAAGGAGAAGCGCTCTCTCGTCCGGCCGATCGTCGCTGAACTCCAGCGGAAGTACCCGGTGAGCGTGGCGGAGACGGGCAACCAGGACCTTCACCGCAGGGCCGAGATCGGCCTCGCGGTGGTCTCCGGAGACACCGAGCACCTCACCGACGTACTGGACCGGTGCGAACGGTTCGTAGCGGCGCGACCGGAGGTGGAGCTGCTGTCGGTACGGCGCAGGCTCCACAAAGACGAAGACTGACGAAACAAGCAAGGCGAAGAAGGAGACGGACCAGTGGCCGACAACGCGCGGGCGAAGAGGCTGGCGGACCTCATCCGAGAGGTGGTGGCCCAGAAGCTGCAGCGCGGGATCAAGGACCCGCGGCTCGGCACACACGTCACCATCACGGACACCCGGGTCACCGGGGACCTCCGGGAGGCGACCGTCTTCTACACGGTGTACGGGGACGACGAGGAGCGCGCGGCGGCCGCCGCGGGCCTGGAGAGCGCCAAGGGCGTGCTCCGCTCGGCGGTCGGCGCGGCGGCGGGCGTGAAGTTCACGCCGACGCTGACCTTCGTCGCGGACGCCCTGCCGGACACCGCCAAGACCATCGAGGACCTGCTCGACAAGGCGCGGGCCTCGGACGCGAAGGTGCGCGAGGTCTCGGCCGGCGCTTCCTTCGCGGGTGACGCGGACCCGTACAAGAAGCCGGAAGACGACGACGAGACGGACGGCGACGCCGCAGAATGACCCAGAAGCACCAGACGCCCGACGGGCTTGTCATTGTCGACAAGCCGTCGGGCTTCACTTCGCACGACGTGGTCGCCAAGATGCGCGGGATCGCCAGGACCCGCCGCGTCGGACACGCCGGCACCCTCGACCCCATGGCGACGGGCGTGCTCGTCCTCGGCGTCGAGAAGGCGACCAAGCTCCTCGGGCACCTCGCGCTCACCGAGAAGGAGTACCTGGGGACCATCCGGCTGGGGCAGAACACCCTGACGGACGACGCCGAGGGTGACATCACCTCGTCCACCGACGCCTCGGGCGTCAAGCGGGACGCCGTCGACGCCGGGATCGCCAAGCTGACCGGCCGCATCATGCAGGTGCCGTCCAAGGTCAGCGCCATCAAGATCGACGGCGTGCGCTCGTACAAGCGGGCGCGCGAGGGCGAGGAGTTCGAGATCCCGGCCCGCCCGGTGACCGTCTCGTCGTTCGCGGTGTACGACATCCGTGACGCCGTCGCCGAGGACGGCACGCCGGTGCTCGACCTGGTCGTCTCCGTCGTCTGTTCCTCCGGCACCTACATCCGGGCGCTCGCCCGGGACCTGGGCGCGGACCTGGGCGTCGGCGGTCATCTCACCGCCCTGCGCCGCACCCGCGTCGGCCCCTACAAGCTCGACTCCGCGCGCACCCTCGACCAGCTCCAGGAGGAGCTGACCGTGATGCCGATCGCGGAGGCCGCCGCGGCCGCGTTCCCGCGCTGGGACGTGGACGCCAAGCGGGCGCGGCTGCTGCTCAACGGCGTACGCCTGGAGATGCCCGACGTGTACGCGGGCAAGGGCGCCGTGGCCGTGTTCGACCCCGAGGGATTGTTCCTGGCGCTGGTGGAGGAGCAGAAGGGGAAAGCGAAGAGCCTGGCCGTGTTCGGCTGACGTTCTTCGGCGTTCTCCGTCCTCCCGCCGCGTCTCTCGCGTACGGCGGTGCGGTGGTCCTGCGGGGCCCCGCCCGTGGAGCGGCGATCACGGGGTTTCGTGCCCGCCGCTCCACGGTCCCCCCTCGGTTCCCCCACACAAGGGTGTATCCATCCGCCGTCGGCTATTCACCCCTTCGGGCAGGCGCTCGGAGTGAACCGAGGGAGCGGAAGGGGGCGCGTTCGCCGCGCGATCTTTCCCGCTGATCACCCCGCGCCTACCGTCGAAGCAGGAGCACGGCGGGGAGGTTCGAGCATGGCGGGACGGGGCCCGCGGACCGGGGGCCGACAGACACCGGACGATACCCGGGACACACGGGACGAGGCCCTGGTACGCGTCTGCGACCTGGCGGGGCGCCCGCGCGGCACGGGCTTCGTCGCCGACCACCACGGCACGGTGATCACCAGCCACGAGGCGGTCGACGGCCTGGCCTGTCTCGTCCTGCACGCCCCCGGCGACCGCACCTGCGTGGTGAGCGCCGATGCCGTCACGCCGCTGCCCGACGCCGACCTGGCTCTCGTACGCACCGAAGGTCTCGGCCTCGACCCGCTCCCCGTCACCGTGCGGGACCGAGTCGCGACCGGCACGTATGTACGGATCGCCGCGGGCGGCTGGCGCGAGGCGCGGGTGCTCGGCTCGTCCGCCGTGACGTACACGGCGACCGACCGCTTCCATCTCCTGGACGACGCCCTGGAGCTGGCGATCGGCACAGCGGGCGTGGACGCGCTCCGGCTGGGCGGCGGGGCGGCCGGGGGACCGGTCCTCGACGCCTCGACCGGAGCGGTGGTGGGGGTGCTCGGCACCGCGCTGCACACCGGGTACCGGGCGGCGGGGTTCGCCGTCCCCCTGCGGGGTGTCGAGGGGCCGCTCGCCGAGCTGCTGGACCGTAACGCGGCGACGGTGCCCGCCTACGGAGCCGATCTCAATCTGGCGGGGGTACTGGAGCTCACCGCGACCTCGGTCGGCTCGGACGGGCCGGGCGCGGCCACGTCGGTGGGGTCCGGCGGCGCGCCCTGCGGACCGGTCGAACGGGCCGACGTGGTCAGGGAGTTCACCGCTTTCGAGACCGGCCCGGCCGCCGTCCTCGGGCTCGTCGGCCCACCCGGCAGCGGCCGTACGACGGAACTGGCGGCCCTCGCCGCCCGCCGCACCCGGGGCGCGGAACCGGCCCCCGTGCTGTGGCTGCGCGGCGCCGACCTCCTCGCCGACGACACCTCCGTCGCGGACGCGGCGACACGGGCGTTGGAGCGGGCGGGGCGCATCGTGGCGGCCTCGGGGAAGGCTTCGGGCGAGGCTTCCGGGGTGTCCGCGGAGGCGGATGTGCTGCCTCCCGGCAGGTACGACGGTGAACTGGGCGACATCGGTCCTGAGCGGTTGGCCCGGCTGGCGCGGAACGCGGGGCGGCCGCTGCTGCTCCTCCTCGACGGTCCCGAGGAGATGCCGCCCGCCCTCGCCCACCGGTTGCCCGAGTGGACCGAGGGGACGGCCGCCTGGCTGCGCGAGACCGGGGCGCGGCTCGTCGTCGGATGCCGGGCCGAGCACTGGGAGCAGGCGGGGGCGGAGTTCCCGGGGGAGTCGCTGCACCGGGCCGAGACCGGATCGGACCCGTTGATCCCGTCCTGCGTGTGGCTGGGAGATCTGACCGAGGGGGAGGCCCGGCGGGCCCGGCTCCGCGCCGGGATCCCCGAGGACGCGCTCGCGGAAGCCGACGCACGGCATCCGCTGACGCTGCGGCTGTTCTCCGAGGTGCGGGCCGCGCTGCCGGACGCCCCGGCCGAGCGGCTCGGCCGCGACGAGGTCTTCGCCGCGTACCTGGACCTGATGTGCCTGCGCATCGCGGTCCGGCTCGCCGCCGCCGGAGGGCTGCGCGGCACGGTCGTACGGCGGCTCGCGGCCCAGGTCTCCGGTCAGGTGCACGAGGCCGCGCGACGCTGTCTGGGCCCCGGGCAGGGTGAGCTCGACCGCGCGTCCTTCGAAGCCGTCTTCCCGTGGGGCCCCGCGCCGGGTCACTGCCTCGCCGGTACCACCGGCTGGGCCTCCGCCGTCCTCACCGAGGGCCTCCTCGCGCCCGCCGGCAACGGCTACCGCTTCGCCCACGAGGAACTCGCCGACTGGATCCAGGGCTCCCATCTGGACCTGGACCCGGCCCTGCACGCCCTGGTCCACCGGGGGCGGCCGGCTCCGGCGCCGCGGGGAAGGGCCCGGCGCTCCCGGTCCGCCGCCACATCCTCCCCGGCGCACCTCCTCCCCGTCCCCCGGCACCGCATCGGACCCGTCGTCGAGACCCTGCTCGTCCTGGCCCGTCAACAGGGCACCGCCGAGCTGGCTCTCCGTCTGGAGGACCTGGTCCATGCCCTCGACGACCTGCTGCCCAAGGCACCGGGCCCGCTCGGTGACCCCGCCTGGTGGGCCACCCACCTCTGCGCGGACGTCCTGCTGCGCGTGCCCGACGCGACGCCGTACATCGGTGTGCTGCGGCTGCTCGCCGAGCGGATCGTGAGGTGGCGGGAGCGGGGCAGGGCCGTACCGGGGGAGTTCGGGCCGCCCTTCTGGGAGGCGCTGCCGCTGCCGGAGACGGAGCGGTTCGACCTGCTGAGGCGTCTGGTGGTCGCGGACGGGGCACGGCACGCGGCGGACGCGGCAAGCGAGGCCGCCGACGCCGTCCCCCGCTACCTGGACGCCGTGGCCCGGCTCCTCGCCGCCCGCCCCGCCGCCGTACAACCCCATCTCACGCGGTGGTTCGACGACGAGCGGCCCCTTCCCGCGACCCCGCACGCGACCGTGGCGACCGCCGCGCAGGCCTTGCTGTACGCGCATCGGCGGCGGGCGCTGGACGACCTCGCGGAGGCGCTGGTGGCCAGTGCGCACCGGCGCGGCGACGAGTTGCTCGCCGTGCTCGCCGAGGAGGAGCCGTCGGCCGTGTGCCGGGCGGTGGACCGGTGGGCGCACGACGAGCGGCCGGCGCGGCGGGTGGCCGCGGTGGCCTACGGGTTGCGGGCCGCGCCGTTCGTGCGGACCGAGGCCGACCGGGAGCTGCTGCGTTACGCGGCGCTCGCGCTGCTGGCCCGCCCCGCCGACTGCACGCTGCACGGCGGAGCACTCGGTCTCCTCGTACGGGATCCGCGCACCCGCGCCCGGTATCTGCCGGGGGCGCTGGAGCGCTTCACGGCCGGTGACCCCCAGCTGCCCGCGAGCGCCCTGGTCGCCGCGCTCACCACCCACCCGGACCCGGTGCTCGCCGCCTTCCGCACCCGGCTGCGGCAGTCGGGCCCCGACATGGGCCAGCTGTTGCGCACCCTCGCCGACGTCACCACGCCCGCCCTGGCCCGCAGCGTCGCCGCGATGGTGAGGGAGGCCGTCGAACTGCGCCCCGAGGCCGCCGCGCACGTGGCCGCCTATGTGGATCGGCGCCTGGAATACGGGACCACCACACGCGCGGTGCTCTTTCCGCTGGTCAGCGGCCTGCTTGAGGGCTGCCCCGCGTCCGTGCGGGCGGCGCTCGTGACGGTCCTCGCGGCGCCGGGCAGCCACGCGTCACGGCAGTTGCGGCGCGAGCTGCTGGATCTGCTGCTCGCGCACGAGCGGGACCCGGTCGTCCTCGACACCCTCCTCAAGGCCGCCGCGGCCGGCGTGGACCGCAGGGGTGAGGAGGCCACGCGCGAGCTGGTGCACCGAGCGGGCCTCCTCCTCGTCCGCACCCCGGCCGGAGCCACCGGATTCGACCGCGGTCTCGTCGACCTGGCCCGTCAAGTCCCGGGTTTCGCCGCCCTAGTGGCCCGCTGGCTGACCGGCGCGCCCGAGGAGTGGGCCGCGGTGGTCGGCCCGAGCACCCGCCGCATGATCGAGAACCTGGCCGGGGTGCGGGTGCCCGCCTGACCTGCTCCTCGCCCCCGCGCGACGCGTCATCGCCCGACGAGGCACTGCGCGATACGTCACACCACGATGCCGATGCAGGCCGAGCGCACGCGGCATGGCACCCTTAGAGCTGCGAATGAGGCAATCACGGACACGGGTTCGAGTTCGGATTCGGACAAGGAGCGGTCACAGTGCAGCGCTGGCGTGGCTTGGAGGACATCCCCGAGGACTGGGGGCGCAGCGTCGTCACCATCGGTTCCTACGACGGGGTGCACCGCGGACACCAGCTGATCATCAAGCATGCCGTGGACCGCGCCCGTGAACTGGGCGTGCCCTCCGTGGTCGTCACCTTCGACCCGCACCCGAGCGAGGTCGTGCGCCCCGGCAGCCACCCTCCGCTGCTCGCCCCGCACCACCGCCGCGCCGAGCTCTGTGCCGACCTGGGTGTGGACGCGCTGCTCATCCTCCCCTTCACCACCGAGTTCTCGAAGCTGTCGCCCGCCGACTTCGTCGTGAAGGTCCTGGTCGACAAGCTGCACGCCAAGGCCGTCGTCGAGGGCCCCAACTTCCGCTTCGGCCACAAGGCCGCGGGCAATGTCGCCTTCCTGCGTGAGCAGGGCGAGACCTACGACTTCGACGTCGAGGTCGTGGACCTGTACGTGTCGGGCGAGGCCGGCGGTGGCGAGCCCTTCTCCTCGACCCTCACCCGGCGGCTCGTCGCCGAGGGCGATGTCGAGGGCGCGCGCGAGATCCTCGGGCGTCCGCACCGTGTCGAGGGCATCGTCGTACGCGGCGCCCAGCGCGGCCGCGAACTCGGCTTCCCGACGGCCAACGTCGAAACCCTCCCGCACACCGCCATCCCCGCGGACGGCGTCTACGCCGGCTGGCTGCACGTCGAGGGCGAGGCGATGCCCGCGGCGATCTCCGTCGGCACGAACCCGCAGTTCGACGGCACCGAGCGCACCGTCGAGGCGTACGCCATCGACCGCGTCGGCCTCGACCTGTACGGCCTGCACGTCGCCGTCGACTTCCTCGCCTACGTCCGCGGCATGGCCAAGTTCGACTCCATCGAGGCGCTGCTGGAAGCCATCGCCGACGACGTGAAGCGGTCGCGGGAACTGATCGAGGCGTACGACGGGGAGTAGTTCTCCCGGCTATGTGAAGGGGGGCGGCCGGTGCTGAAAGGCACCGGCCGCCCCCATCGCCGTCATGACTGAGCGGCCGTCGCCCGCGCCCAATGGCACGCCACCTGCGTCCCGCCGCCCCCGCCGAGCACCTCCAGGTCCTGGCCCCGGCACGCGTCCGCCACGCCCGCCCGCTCCGCCTCCCCGCTCGCGAGGATCTGACAGCGCGCGTGGAAGCGGCAGCCGGACGGGATGCGGGAGGGGTCCGGGGGTTCGCCGGTGAGCACGACAGGATCGCCCGGTGCCTCCGGGAGGACGGACAACAGGGCCTGGGTGTACGGGTGTTGAGGGGCTGTCAGGACCTGTTCGACCTCGCCGGTCTCCACGATCCGGCCGAGGTACATCACCGCGACCCGGTCCGCAATGTTCCAGGCCAGGCCCAGATCGTGGGTCACCACCAGGGCGGACAGGCCGAGTTCGGTGCGCAGCCGCAGGAGCAGCGCGAGGATCTCGCCGCGCACCGAGGCGTCGAGGGAGGCCACCGGCTCGTCGGCGACGATGAGTTCGGGCTCCAGGACGAGCGCGCCCGCGATGACGACACGCTGGCGCTGGCCGCCGGACAGTTCGTGCGGGTAGCGCAGGAAGAACCGCTCCGGAGGGCGCAGCCCGGCCCGGGAGAGGGCTTCGGCGACCGCCGCCCGCTCGTCGCCGCCGTACCGGTGGATGCGCAGTCCCTCGGCCACCGCGTCGTACACCGTGTGCCGGGGGTTGAGCGAGCCGCTGGGGTCCTGGAGGACGAGCTGGACGCGCTTGCGGTAGGCCTTGAGGGCACGCGTGGAGTAGTCGAGCGGCTTGCCGTCGAAGGTGACGTGGCCGCCGGTCGGTGGGACGAGACCGAGGAGGGAGCGGGCCAGCGTCGTCTTGCCGCAGCCCGACTCGCCGACCAGCGCGACGATCTCGCCGGGCCGGATGTCGAGGTCGACGCCGTCGACGGCCCGGGCCCTGGCGGCGCCGTGGCGTCCGGGAAAGGCGATGTGCAGGCCCTGCGCGCTGAGGAGGGGGGCGGTCGTCAGGGGGGTGGTCGTCGTCATGGGGTGCTGCTCCTGGCTTCTTCCGCCGGGGTGCTCGGATCGGGGACCGCGGCGCCGGCGTGCACACAGGCCGCCCACCGCCCCGCGCCCGCCTCTCGCAGTGCCTGGTCCTGCGTCGCGCAGGCGTCCAGCGACACGGGACACCGGGGATGGAACGTACAGCCCGCCGGGAGCGCCGACGGATCCGGCGGATCGCCCGGCAGCCCGCGCGGCGCGAACCGCGACGCCGTGTCGCCGATGCGCGGGAAGGCGGCCGACAGGGCCTTGCCGTACGGGTGCCGGGCGTTCTCGTACACCTGCTGGGCGGGCCCTTCCTCGACCACGCGCCCCGCGTACATCACCGCGAGCCGGTCGCAGGTGTCGGCCAGGACCGCCAGGTCGTGGCTGATCATGACGAGGCCCAACTCCTTTTCGCTGACGAGCTGTTCGATCAGGCGGAGGATCTGTGCCTGGATCATCACGTCGAGCGCGGTGGTCGGTTCGTCGGCGATGACGAGCTGGGGGTCGCACGCCAGCGCCATGGCGATCATGACGCGTTGGCGCTGGCCGCCGGAGAGTTCGTGCGGGTAGGCGTCCGCGCGGGCGGCGGGCAGGCCGACGTGTTCGAGCAGCTCGCCCGTCTTCTTCCGCGCGCCCGCCGGGGTCGCCTTCTTGTGCAGCAGGATCGGCTCGGCGATCTGGTCACCGATGCGGTGCACGGGGTTCAGGGAGTGCATCGCGCCCTGGAAGACGATCGAGGCGCCCGCCCAGCGGACCGCGCGTACCCGGCCCCACTTCATCTTCAGCACGTCCTCGCCGTCGAGCAGGATCTCCCCGCTCGTGCGCGTGCCCGCGGGCAGCAGTCGCAGCAGCGCGAGTGCCAGCGTGGACTTGCCGCAGCCGGACTCGCCCGCGATACCGAGCTTCTGGCCCGCGTCGAGCGAGAGGTCCACGCCGCGCACGGCGGCGGCCCCTCCGGCGTACGTCACTTCGAGGTTCCTGACTTCCAGGAGCCGCTGCCTGGCCGGAGTGCTCAACGGGCCACCCCCAGCTTGGGGTTGAGCACCGATTCGACCGCGCGCCCGCACAGCGTGAACGCCAGCGCCACCACCGCGATCGCGACACCCGGCGGCACCAGGTACCACCACTTGCCCGCGCTGACCGCGCCCGCCTCCCGCGCGTCCTGGAGCAACCCGCCCCACGACACGACCGTCGGATCACCGAGCCCGAGGAACGCGAGCGTCGCCTCGGCGAGGATCGCGGAGGAGATGATCAGGGTCGTCTGCGCCAGCACCAGCGGCATCACATTGGGCAGGACATGCCGGGACATGATGTGCCAGTGCCCGCCGCCGAGCGCCTTCGCGCGTTCGATGTACGGCCGTGACTCCACGGCGAGGGTCTGCGCGCGCACCAGCCGGGCCGTCGTCGGCCAGGTCGTGACGCCGATCGCCAGGATGATCGTGCCGAGCGAACGGGTCATCACGGTCGCCAGCGCGATGGCGAGGACCAGTGTCGGCATGACCAGGAACCAGTCCGTGATCCGCATCATCACGGTCGCGTACCAGCCGCGGAAGTGTCCCGCGGTGATCCCGATGAGCGCCCCGATGGCGACCGACAGCACGGCCGCCAGCAGCCCGACGAGCAGGGAGACCCGCGCGCCCCACACGACCAGGCCGAGCAGATCGCGCCCGAACTGATCCGTCCCCAGCGGGAACTCGGCACTCGGGCTCTCCATCGGATCGCCCGGCGCGTTCGTCACGCTCTGCACGTCGGAGCCGACGGTCAGCGGCGCGGTCAGCGCGATGAGCGCGAAGAGGCCGAGGGCGGCGAGCCCCAAGACGCCCGCGCGGTGGGTGCGGTACTGCTTCCAGAAGCGGGCGGCGGAGTGGCGGCGACGCTGCCAGGCGAGAGCACGGGGGCCCTTCGCGGTCGCCGGTGCGGCTGTCTCGGCCGCCGTGGATTCGGTTGTCATCGGCCCGTCCGACTCGGTCGTGGTCATCGGCCCACCCGTGGATCCAGCAGCGGATAGATCAGATCGGCCAGCGTGTTCATCACGATCACCGCCGCCGCGAAGACGAAGAACAGCCCCTGCACCAGCGGCAGATCGGGCACGCTCAGCGCCTGGTAGAAGAGCCCGCCGAGACCCGGCCAGGAGAAGACGGTCTCGACGAGGATCACGCCGGCCACCGTCCGGCCGAGGTTGATGAAGATCAGCGTGACGGTCGGCAGCAGCGCGTTGGGGACGGCATGTCGCCGCCGCACGAGATCGTCCCGCAGGCCCTTCGCCCGCGCGGTCGTCAGATAGTCGCTGCCCATCTCGTCGAGCAGCGCCGAGCGTGTGACGAGCAGGGTCTGCCCGTACTCGACGGCGACCAGCGTCACCACCGGAAGGATCAGATGGTGGGCGACATCGAGGACGTACGCGAAGCCCTCCTTGCCCCCCGACTCCATTCCGCCGGTCGGGAAGAGGCCCGGGATCGGGCCCATACCCACCGAGAAGACGATGATGAGCAGCAGTCCCAGCCAGAAGGACGGGATGGAGTAAAGGGTCAGGGCCAGACCGGTGTTGAGCCGGTCGCTCAGCCCGCCATTGCGCCACGCGGAGCGCGTGCCGATGAAGATGCCGAGCACGGTGTAGAGCACGAACGCCGTGCCGGTGAGCAGCAGGGTGTTCGGCAGCGCCTCGGTGATCTTGTCGATGACGGGGGCGCGGAACTGGTACGACGTGCCGAGATCGCCGGTGAGCGCCTTGCCGCAGTAGTCGGTGAACTGCTCCCACATCGGCAGGTCGAGCCCGAACTCCTTGCGGTAGTTGGCGAGTTGCTCGGCGGACACCTGGCGGCCGCCCGTCATGTACTTGACCGGGTCGCCGGGGATCAGACGGAAGAGGAAGAAGCTGGTGACGAGGACGGCGAGCAGTGAGACGGCCGCGCCGCCCAACTTGCCCGCCACATAGCGCGGATACGCGGCCCGGCCGCGCGCCCGCGGCCCGCGGACCGACGGCCCGGCCTCGGCCGGACCGTCGGTCGCCTCGACCAGCGAGGGTGTTGCCTCAGCGGTCATGAACTACTCATTCGCTCGTACGTTCATGGGGTTCCCCTTGGCGGGAGCGTGGGCGTGCGCTACTCGCGGTCCTCGGCCGTCGAGCGGCGGCGCATCGTGAAGAACACCCCGGCGCCCGCGAGGACGACGACGCCCGCGACGATGCCGATGATGACGCCCGTCGAGCCCGAACCGTCGGAGGACGCACCGGAGGACCCCGCCGGAACCGCTGACCACCAGCTCCAGTAACCGTCCTGGCCGTAGATGTTGCCCGCGGCCTTCGGCATCGTCTCGATCGACTTGATCTGGTCGGTGCGGTAGGCCTCGACCGCGTTCGGGTACGCCATGACGTTCATGTACCCGGTGTCGTACAGCCGCGACTCCATCTGTTTGACGATGTCCGTCCGCTTGGCGGTGTCGTACTCGGCGAGCTGCTGGTCGTACAGCTCGTCGTACTTCTTGTCGCAGACGAAGTTGTCGGTCGCGCCGGTGTCCTTGGGGGTCGCCGGCAGGGCCGCGCAGGTGTGGATGGACAGGACGAAGTCGGGGTCCGGGTTGACGGACCAGCCGTCGAACGCCAGGTCGTACGTGCCCGCCAGCCAGGGGTCGGTCACGTTGTCCAGACAGTTGAGGGTGACACCGATGCCGAGCTTGCCGAACCACTCCTTCAGGTACTGTCCGACCGCCTTGTCGTTCGGGTCGGTGGCGTGGCAGAGGATCCGGTAGTTGATCGGCTTGCCGTTCTTCTCGACGCGCTTGCCGTCACCGTTCTTCTTGTAGCCCGCCTGGTCGAGGAGTTGGGCCGCCTTCGCCGGGTCGTACGACAGCGTCTGGCTCGCCGACGGCTTCCAGAAGTACGTGGAGAACCGTGGCGGGATGTACCCCTCGCCCTCGACGGCGTGGCCCTGGAAGACCTTGTTGATCAGCGTCTCCCGGTCGATCGCCATGAACAGCGCCTGGCGCACCTTCTGGTTCAGCAGCGACTCGGCTCCGTCACCGAAGTGCTTGCCGTTCTTGGCCTGGGCGCCGGGGTTGGTGGCCAGGGCGTAGAAGCGGCGGCCGGGGGCGTCGTTGACCTTGATGTTCTTCTCGGTCTTGAGAGCGGCCGACTGAGCCGGCGTCAGACCGGAGACGAAGGACACCTCGCCCTTCTGCAGCGCCGCGACGGCCGCGTCACCGTCCTTGTAGTACTTGAAGAGCAGCTCGTCGAACTTGGGGGCGCCGCGCCAGAAGCTCTTGTTGGGCTTGAGGCGGACATAGCTGTCGGCCTTGTAGCCCGTCAGGATGAACGGCCCGTTGCCGACGACCGGGAAGCTCTTGTCGTTGTTGAACTTCGTGAAGTCCCCGACCTTCTCCCAGACATGCTTGGGCACGATCGGCACATCGAGCGCGGCCATCGTGGCCTGCGGCTTCTTCAGCTCGATGACGAGCTGCGTGGCGCTGGGAGCCGAGACCTTCTTGAAGTTGGCGACGAAGCTGCCGTTGGCCGTCGCCGCGCCCTCGTCGGTCATCATCTTGTTGAACGTCCACGCCGCGTCCTCGGCGGTGGCCTGCTGACCGTCCGACCACTTGGAGTTGGAGCGGATCGTGTAGGTCCAGGTCAGCTTGTCGGCGGAGGGCTCCCACTTGGTGGCGAGGCCCGGGATCGCGTGGTTGTCCGCCGGGTCGTAATTGGTCAGGTACTCGTACATGAGCCGGTGAATGCTCGTACTGACCAGCCGCGACGCCAGGAACGGACTCAGCGAGTCGACGCTCTGCGCGACAGCGACGGTGAGGACCTTCTTGCCCTCCTTGGCCTGGGCCTGCTGCGGCGCCGGGTTGAGCGGGGTCGCGAGACCGGCGGTGAGCGTGAGCGCGGCAGCGCCCGCGGCGGCGATGAGCCGGGGAAGACGGGGGCGCGGGCGCCCTCTGTGGTGGTGATCTTGTGTGTTCATGGGTCAGTGACCTCGCGTCATCGCTTGCACAGAGATGGCTGGTTGAACGACTTGATCGGGTGACGCCGGCGGGGTTGATGTGTGTGTCTATCAGCGGCGGTCTCCGCACGTCAACGGCGCATGCACCCCATGTGGCCTGCGGAAATAACGAGTTGACGGCCATTTTTCGCTCATTGGTCCATACCGGTGAAGCGCCCCAGGTGAAGGCCTGACGGCTCGAAACGCACCTGGACGCGCGAAGGCCCGCACCGTCTCGGGACGGTGCGGGCCTCGGCGGGAATCAGCCTCTCGGATTGGGCCGATCGGGTTACTGCTGAGGGGGTGCCGGCGGGGGAGGAGTCTGGCCCGGGTGGGGCTGATAGGGCTGCCCCGGCTGGAACGGCTGCCCGGGCTGCGCCTGCGGAGGCTGCGGCTGCTGGGGGTAGGGCTGTCCCGGCTGGGGGTAGGGCTGTCCCGGCTGGGCGTACGGCTGTCCGGGCTGAGGCTGCTGCGGCTGCTGCGGGACCTGGTCAGGAACGGGCTGCCCTGCAACCGGCTGACCCGGCATGTACTGCTGACCAGGCATCGGCGGGGCGGCCACCGGCGGCGGGTTGCCGTCGTTCGTCCACAGCCCGTGCGACTGCTGGTGCCGTGCGATGTCCTCGGCCACCATCGCGGAGAGGTTGAAGTACGCCTCCCGCACCTTGGGCCGCATCATGTCGAGGTCGACCTCGGCGCCCGCGGCCAGGTGCTCGTCGAACGGCACGACCACGACACCGCGGCAACGGGTCTCGAAGTGGCTGACGATGTCCTCCACCTTGATCATCTTGCCGGTCTCGCGCACTCCGGAGATGACGGTGATGGACCGCGAGACCAGATCCGCGTACCCGTGCGCCGACAGCCAGTCCAGCGTCGTACTGGCGCTGCTCGCACCGTCGACGGACGGCGTCGAGATGACGATCAGCTGGTCGGCGAGGTCGAGCACACCGCGCATGGCGCTGTACAGCAGACCCGTACCGGAGTCGGTCAGGACGATCGGGTACTGCTTGCCCAGTACGTCGATCGCGCGCCGGTAGTCCTCGTCGTTGAAGGTCGTGGACACGGCCGGGTCGACGTCGTTGGCGATGATCTCCAGACCCGAGGGGGCCTGGGAGGTGAATCGCCGGATGTCCATGTACGAGTTGAGGTACGGGATCGCCTGGACGAGGTCACGGATGGTGGCGCCGGTCTCGCGGCGCACACGGCGGCCGAGCGTACCGGCGTCCGGGTTGGCGTCGATCGCGAGGATCTTGTCCTGCCGCTCGGTGGCGAGCGTCGCGCCGAGCGCGGTGGTGGTGGTCGTCTTGCCCACGCCGCCCTTGAGGCTGATCACGGCGATCCGGTAGCACGACAGCA
Organism: Streptomyces sp. NBC_00775; assembly: GCF_036347135.1. Classification (NCBI taxonomy): domain Bacteria; kingdom Bacillati; phylum Actinomycetota; class Actinomycetes; order Kitasatosporales; family Streptomycetaceae; genus Streptomyces; species Streptomyces sp. NBC_00775. Next base: position 2,927,005 of record NZ_CP108938.1, on the reverse strand, counting down.
CCGGCGTCCGGATCAGGTCCAGCTTCCGCTGCCGCTCGGCCTCCTCCTTCTTCCCGCCGAGCTTGAACCGGCCACCGCCCGCCGCGGGCCGACCGCTCTTCGCCTTCTGCTTCTTGTTGTTGAGCAGCCGGTCGGAGGACAGCTCCACGGCGGCGGTGTACCCGAGCGGGGCGGCACCGGGGTTGATGGGCTGGCGCTGGTCGTGCTGCACGGGCTGCGGCCAGGCGGACCCGGTGCGGGGGTCGACGGGAGCCGCGGGCTGCTGCTGCACGGGCTGGGGGCCCGGCTGCGGCTGCGCTTGCGGCTGTGGCTGAGCCTGCTGCGGGTACGGCGGGGGTACCTGCGCGGGGGCCGGGGGCTGCTGGGGGAACGCGTAACCCGGCTGCGGTGCCGGGGCGTTGGGCGCCTGCGGCGGGAATCCGTATCCCTGCTGCGGGGCGGGGGGCTGCGGCGCCGCGGGGTTCGCCGGCGGCGTCGCTTGCTGGGGGAAGCCGTAACCGGGCCCTGGAGCAGAGGGGTTGGGTGAAGGCTGCGCCTGGGCGGGGGCCGGAGCCGGGGCGCTCTGCTGCTGGGGGAAGCCGTAACCGGAGTCCTGCGCGGGTGGGGTGACCGGGGCAGGGGCAGGGGTCGGAGTCGGTGCAGGAGTGTTGGCCTGCGGGAATCCGTAGCTGCTCTGCGGGGTGGGGCTCGGAGCCGGGGTGCTGGGGTGCGGGAACCCATAGCTGCCCTGCGGTGCCGGTGCCGGTGCGTCGGTGCGCGGGGCGGGAGCGGGGGCCTGCGTCGGGGCCGGCGTGCTGGGCTGCGGGAATCCGTAGCCGCCCTGCGCGGTGGGGCTCGGCGTCGGCGTGCCGGGCTGCGGGAACCCATAGCCGTCCTGCGCGGTGGGGCCTGAAGCCGGAGCACCAGGCTGCGGGAAGCCGTAACTCCCCTGCGGTGCCGGTGCCGGAGCGTCGGTGCGCGGGGCGGGAACCGGAGCCCCGGCCGTCGGGGCCGAAGGTGCCGGGTGCGGCGCCTGGGGCGGAGCCGGAACCGGGTTCTCGAAGGCGGCCGGGGGCGATGCCACGGGCCCCTGAGCCGGATCCGTCGAGACAGGCGCGCTGGGGGAGGAGGGCCATGCCGGAGGCGCGGGGGGCTGGAAGGGCTGGCCGGGCTGCGGCGCGGGCGGCTGGAAAGGCTGGCCGGGCTGCGGAGCGGACAGTTGGAAGGGCTGGCCCGGTTGCGGCGCGGGCGGCTGGAAGGGCTGGCCCGGCGCCACCACCGGCGGCTGAGCCTGTGCCGGAATCTGCGCCTGGACGGGCTCGGCCGCCGCGGGCTCCGTGGAGACGGGCCACTGGGCCGCGGGAGCGGGCGCCGCGGGCTGATACGCGGGCGGCAACGGCGGCAGCCCACCCTGAGGCAGCGGCGGCGGAGCCCAGGCGGGGGGTGCGTCCTGGACGGCCTCGGGTTCGTCCGAGCCGGCCTCGGGCACCGCGTCCTGAGGCTCGTCGCCCTGGGGCTCGGCATCCTCCGGCTCCGTGTCGTGTACCTCGGCCTGCGGCGGCACCGCATCGCTGACGTCGTCCTGCGGCTCGGCATCGCCGACCTCGGCGGCCGCGTCGACGTCGTCCGCGCGGCGCAGCTCCACGACGTCGGCGACGTGCTCCTCCTCGGAGGCATCGCTCAACTCATCGGCGGAATCCGTGGCGGGGGAGGTCACTTCAGCCCCGGTCTCTTCCTGTTCCGCGGCTACGACGTCATCACCGTCGGAGGAGGCCTCCACCGACTGCGCCCCGGCCTCGACCACAGACTCGACCTCGACCTCGACCGCAGACTCGGCCTCGGACTCGACCATGGCTTCGTCCTCAGGCTCAGCCGACGCCTCCGTAACCTCCGTAACCTCCGTAACCTCCGAAACCCCCGAGGTCGCAGCCGCCCGCTCCGCGACCTCACGCTTCAGGGCGACAGCGGAGATCCGCATGGTCGCGCCACTCTCCAGGTCCCCGTTCCCGGACTCCGCCTCTCCGGAAGCGGCGACCGGCGCGACCGGCGCCGCCGGAGGGGTCCACTGAGCCTGAAACCCGCTCACGGGAAAGTTCGGCAGAGCCGTAGGACTGCCCGCATCGGCGACCGGCGCCACGACCGGCGCCACGACCGGCGCCACGACCGGCGCCACGACCGGCGCCACGGCCGGAGTCTCCGGCTCCGTCACGTCCGGCGTAGCCGCCACCGGTTCGAACCCGCTGCCCACCGGCAACTTGGGCACCGCGACGGGACTGCCGGCCGCAGATACGGGAGGCGCCACGGGGCTGACCGGAACCGAAGCCTCCGGAGCGGCTGGCGTCTCCGAAGCCGAGGGAGTCGAGGCAGCCGGGGTCTCCGAAGGAGCAGCCGCTTCCGAAGTCCCCGACGCCGCCCCGGATTCCGGGGACCCGACTTCCGAATCCGCCGAGTTCCCCGAATCCCCTGAACTCCCCGACGCGTTCTGCGTGTACCAGGCGGGCGGCGCGTAGTCGATGGTGAACTCGCCCGTCGTCTCGACGGCGGACTCCGCGTCGGACTGGTCATCGCCGGGTGTGGCCCAGCCCCCGCGGATCCCGTCCGGATCGCTGTTCACAATTCCTCCTGATGTGGTCGAGCACCCTCAAGCCGTGCCGGGGCGACCGTTCTTCTGTCGTCCGTAGACGCCCGTAGTCGTCCGAAGTCGTTCGAGGTCGTCCGAATTGACCCGGATCCCCCTGGAACGCGGCCGACCCGTCCACGGGTTCTGGCGTCGCGCCCGGTCCCAGCCTAATCACCATGACTGTCACTGCGGCAGGCCTGTCCACCCCACCGCGACTGCCCGCTACGTCACACCCTGCCCAGAAGTGGCGTACGCACGCCCGCTATTGACCACCAAAGCGGACAAACGAAGCTATCGAGACAGCGACGTTGCCCCCCGCATGTACACGATCAACGAGCGGGCATAGTAGGGGGCTCCCCCAAGACCGAACTGCCTTCACCGAGAGGACTTCCGCGCGTGAGCTTCGGCCCGCCTCCTTCTCCGTACACCCAATCCGCGTTGGCGGCGGACACCGACCGAAGACAGCGCCGCATGAGACTGTTCGGCGCCGTGGCCGCCGTACTCGTCGTGGTGCTGTGCGCGGGCGGGTGGCTTCTGATGTACGGGACCGGTGACAACACTCCGGCGAACAGCAAGCCGACGGCTGCTCCGCAAGCCCCCGACGAGATCAGGGACACGGTCGAGAAGCTCCCGAGCTCGCCCGAGGGCGAACTCCTCGTCGAGTACAGCGAGGACAAGCTGCCGGAGGACGAGACCCGGTACGCCCCCGGCACCTGGGCGACCGACAAGATCTTCGCCAAGGGCATCAGGAACCGCCTCACGGGCTTCAAGCTGGCCGACGGCGAGACGGCGTGGACCCTCAAGCTGGACGGCCACATCTGCGCGACCACCAAGCACGTCACCGCGGACGGCCGCACCGCCGTCGTCGTCCAGCCCGCCAAGCGCAAGGGCACCAAGGACGAGAGCATGTGTGACGAGGTGGTCTTCGTCGACCTCGACACCGGCAAGAAACTGTGGACGGCGACGATGCCGGACGCGAAGACCGCGTACGTGACGAACACGAACCTGACGATGGCGCGCGGCACGGTCGCGGTGGCGTGGGGCAACGGTTCCGTGGCCTACGGCATGAGCGACGGCAAGCAGCTGTGGAAGAGCACCACCGTATCCACCTGCGAGGACACGGGCTTCGCGGGCGGCCGCAGCCTTCTCGTCCTGCTCCGCTGCGGAGAGGAGTCCACGCACGCGTACCGGGTGCAGAAGCTCGATCCCGCCACCGGCAAGCCGCAATGGACGTACAAGCTCAAGGACGGGCTCACCGGCGTCTACATGCCCTCCTCGGACCCGCCGGTGCTCGCCGTCGGGGCCGGTGACTACGGCGTGACCGACCTGATCACCCTCGACGGCCAGGGCCGGTACGCCACCACGATCTCCATGCAGGGCGGACGCTTCGACCCGATGTGCGGCAGCTCGTTCGACGGCACGGAGTACTTCGGGGTGATGGAGAACTGCTACGCGATGGTCGTCGGGGACGGCAAGATCTTCGTCGCGAGCAAGGCGGACGGCGACATCGGCCAGCCGGAGAACTGGATCGCCGGGTTCGACGCGAAGACGGGCAAGACCCTGCGGAAGTACGACGGACGGTCCCTGCAGCCGCTCTGGCCCGTGAAGGTGAGCGGGGGCAAGCTCCTGGCCTACCGGCCGAGCTCCGACAACGTCGGACCGGCCGCCATCGTGAGCATCGATCCCGCCACGGGCAAGCAGAAGCCGTTCCTCTTCTTCAACCTGCCGGACGACGCCACCCGCATGGAAACCCCCGAATGGTCCGACATCCTCGTCGAACACGGCACGGCGTTCTTCTCGCCCCGCCAGCTCTCGGCGCCCTCCGGGCACCCGGACGACCCGGTACTGGCCGCGGTGGCCATCGGAAGTTTCCACTGACACGACACATGTCACGACACATGTAATGAGGGCCGACGCGGAGAACTCTCCGCGTCGGCCCTTCACCGTTCCCGCTCTGCTGCCGTCTTTGCTGCCGTCTCTGCCGCCGTCGTGCCTACTCCGCCACGAGCCCGCCATTGTGCGGCGCCGGCTCCAGATCGAACTCCCCGTCCCGGGCCCCCAGCACGAAGGCCCGCCACTCGGCCTCCGTGTACCGCAGGACCGTGTCCGGGTCGAGGGACGAACGCATGGCCACCGCGCCCTCGGGCAGATACGCGATCTCGACCCGCTCCTCGTGCTCCTCCGTGCCCGGCGCGCTGTGCCATTCGACGCCCGAGATGTCGAGGGCGTAGAGCTCGTCCTTCTCCCGCTCCTTGCGCGCCTTGACGTCCTTGTCCGTTTCCTCGGCCATGTTCCGGCGGCCCCTTCCCCACGTACGAATGACCTGTGCGGTCACACTAGTGGCCAGGTCGGTGGCCTTCGGCAGGTTCGGAGACCCGGGCGGACGCGTCCGTCCAGGCTGGTACGCTGTGTGACGGCCGTTTGTGTACGCACCCCTGGAGCTCACCGCTCTGGAGGCCGCGCCCAGCGGATCCCCGCCTCCCGAGTAACGGAAGCTCCCCTGAGATGTGGACCAGGGGCACTCGGTGGCTACTCAGAGACTACGAGGAGTACGCGTGTCGCTCGACGCCGCTACGAAGAAGCAGATCATCGGCGAGTTCGGTCAGAAGGAGGGCGACACCGGCTCCCCCGAGGTCCAGGTCGCCATGCTCTCGCGCCGCATCTCGGACCTGACCGAGCACCTCAAGACCCACAAGCACGACCACCACTCCCGTCGTGGTCTGCTGATCCTGGTCGGTCAGCGCCGCCGGCTGCTGCAGTACCTGGCCAAGAAGGACATCCAGCGCTTCCGTGCGCTGGTCGACCGCCTGGGCATCCGCCGCGGTGCGGCGGGCGCCAAGTAAGACGCCGTGAAGGGAGCGGTTCCCACTTCTTGGGAGCCGCTCCTTTTGCTGTACGTGCTGCTGTCGGTGCTCTGTACGTGCGGAGTGTCACTGACGCTTTGTACTGTGGTAGCACAACGCAATACGCAGGACACAGCACGTACGACACAGCGTGACGACGCCGTACCCGCCGGGTAGGGCACCGTCACGACAACGAACGAGGAGACGCGCACCTCGCCGCCGCCGGTCCTCGGTAGTGGCCCCCGGGGGATTGCGAACCCGGGTGCTTCGATCGAAGACCGGCCCGCACCAGAAGGAGCGCCTCTCCGCCACCGTCCCCCTGCCACACGGGCAGGACGGGACGAAGACGAGGAGAAAACGCTAGTGGAGAACGAGACCCACTACGCCGAGGCCGTTATCGACAACGGTTCCTTCGGCACCCGCACCATCCGCTTCGAGACGGGCCGCCTGGCCAAGCAGGCCGCCGGTTCCGCCGTGGCGTACCTGGACGACGACACCATGGTGCTGTCGGCCACCACCGCCTCCAAGAAGCCCAAGGACCAGCTCGACTTCTTCCCCCTCACGGTGGACGTCGAGGAGCGGATGTACGCCGCCGGCAAGATCCCCGGCAGCTTCTTCCGCCGCGAGGGCCGTCCCTCCGAGGACGCCATCCTCACCTGTCGCCTCATCGACCGCCCGCTGCGCCCGTCCTTCAAGAAGGGCCTGCGCAACGAGATCCAGGTCGTCGCGACGATCATGGCGCTCAACCCCGACCACCTGTACGACGTCGTGGCGATCAACGCCGCGTCCGCGTCCACGCAGCTGGCCGGTCTGCCCTTCTCCGGCCCGGTCGGCGGCGTCCGCGTCGCGCTGATCAACGGCCAGTGGGTCGCGTTCCCGACGCACACCGAGCTCGAGGACGCCGTCTTCGACATGGTCGTCGCGGGCCGCGCCCTGGAGGACGGCGACGTCGCGATCATGATGGTCGAGGCCGAGGCCACCGACAAGACCATCCAGCTGGTCGCGGGCGGCGCCGAGGCGCCGACCGAGGAGGTCGTCGCCGCCGGTCTGGACGCCGCGAAGCCCTTCATCAAGGTGCTCTGCAAGGCCCAGGCCGACCTCGCCGCCAAGGCCGCCAAGCCGACCGGCGAGTTCCCGGTCTTCCTCGACTACCAGGACGACGTCCTGGAGGCCCTGACCGCCGCGGTCAAGAGCGAGCTGTCCCAGGCGCTCACCATCGCCGGCAAGCAGGACCGCGAGGCCGAGCTGGACCGCGTCAAGGAGATCGCCGCCGAGAAGCTCCTCCCGGCCTTCGAGGGCCGCGAGAAGGAGATCTCCGCCGCCTACCGCGCGCTGACCAAGAAGCTGGTCCGCGAGCGCGTCATCAAGGACAAGGTCCGCATCGACGGCCGCGGCGTCACGGACATCCGTACGCTGGCCGCCGAGGTCGAGGCCATCCCGCGCGTGCACGGCTCGGCGCTGTTCGAGCGTGGCGAGACCCAGATCCTGGGCGTCACCACCCTCAACATGCTCCGCATGGAGCAGCAGCTGGACACCCTTTCCCCGGTGACCCGCAAGCGCTACATGCACAACTACAACTTCCCGCCGTACTCCGTCGGTGAGACCGGCCGCGTCGGCTCCCCGAAGCGCCGCGAGATCGGCCACGGCGCGCTCGCCGAGCGCGCGATCGTGCCGGTCCTGCCGACCCGCGAGGAGTTCCCCTACGCGATCCGTCAGGTGTCCGAGGCCCTCGGCTCCAACGGCTCGACGTCCATGGGCTCGGTCTGCGCCTCCACCATGTCGCTGCTGAACGCCGGTGTGCCGCTGAAGGCCCCCGTCGCCGGTATCGCCATGGGTCTGATCTCCCAGGAGATCGACGGCCAGACGCACTACGTCGCCCTCACCGACATCCTCGGTGCGGAGGACGCGTTCGGTGACATGGACTTCAAGGTCGCCGGAACCAAGGAGTTCGTGACCGCGCTCCAGCTCGACACCAAGCTGGACGGCATCCCGGCCTCCGTCCTGGCCGCGGCCCTCAAGCAGGCCCGCGACGCCCGCCTCCACATCCTCGACGTGATGATGGAAGCGATCGACACGCCGGACGAGATGTCCCCCAACGCCCCGCGGATCATCACCGTCAAGATCCCCGTGGACAAGATCGGTGAGGTCATCGGCCCCAAGGGCAAGATGATCAACCAGATCCAGGAGGACACCGGCGCCGACATCACGATCGAGGACGACGGCACCATCTACATCGGTGCCGCCCAGGGTTCGCAGGCCGAGGCCGCGCGCGCCACGATCAACTCGATCGCCAACCCGACCATGCCGGAGGTCGGCGAGCGCTACCTGGGCACCGTCGTGAAGACGACGACCTTCGGTGCGTTCGTGTCGCTGCTCCCGGGCAAGGACGGTCTGCTGCACATCTCGCAGATCCGCAAGCTCGCCGGCGGCAAGCGCGTGGAGAACGTCGAGGACGTACTCGGTGTGGGCTCCAAGGTCCAGGTCGAGATCGCCGAGATCGACTCCCGCGGCAAGCTCTCCCTGATCCCCGTGATCGAGGGCGAAGAGGGCGATGACAAGAAGGACGACACCGACAAGTGACGTCTCGTAGCTCCACGGCGACGGCCCGCACCTCTTCGGAGGCGCGGGCCGTCGCCCGTACCCAAACCCTCGTCAAGGGCCAGAACGGCATCGGTACGGTCCGTAAGACCACCCTCCCGGGCGGCCTGCGCATCGTCACCGAGACCCTGCCCTCGGTCCGCTCCGCCACCTTCGGCATCTGGGCGCACGTGGGCTCCCGCGACGAGACGCCGACGCTGAACGGCGCGACGCACTACCTGGAGCACCTGCTCTTCAAGGGCACGCAGCGCAGGTCCGCCCTGGACATCTCCTCCGCCATCGACGCGGTCGGCGGCGAGATGAACGCGTTCACGGCGAAGGAGTACACGTGCTACTACGCGCGCGTGCTCGACAACGACCTGCCGCTCGCCATCGACGTCGTCTGCGACATGCTGACCGGCTCACTCATCGTCGAGGAAGACGTCAACGTCGAGCGCGGAGCGATCCTCGAAGAGATCGCGATGACCGAGGACGACCCGGGCGACTGTGTGCACGACCTGTTCGCGCACACCATGCTCGGCGACACCCCCCTCGGCCGCCCGGTCCTCGGCACGGTCGACACGGTCAACGGCCTCACCGCCGACCGCATCCGCCGCTTCTACAAGAAGCACTACGACCCGACGCACCTGGTCGTGGCCTGCGCGGGCAACGTCGACCACAACAAGGTCGTACGACAGGTCCGCGCCGCCTTCGAGAAGGCGGGCGCCTTCAAGGAGGCCGTCGCCGAGCCGATCGCCCCGCGCGACGGCAGCCGCGCCATCCGCACCGCGGGCCGCGTCGAACTGCTCGGCCGCAAGACCGAGCAGGCCCACATCGTCCTCGGGATGCCGGGCCTGGCCCGCACCGACGAGCGCCGCTGGGCCCTGGGCGTCCTGAACACCGCCCTCGGCGGCGGTATGTCCTCCCGCCTCTTCCAGGAGGTCCGCGAGAAGCGCGGCCTGGCCTACAGCGTGTACTCGTACACCTCGGGCTTCGCCGACTGCGGCCTCTTCGGCGTGTACGCCGGCTGCCGTCCCAGCCAGGTCCACGACGTGCTCAAGCTCTGCCGTGACGAGCTCGACCAGGTCGCCGAGCATGGTCTGTCGGACGACGAGATCGGCCGCGCCATCGGCCAGCTCCAGGGCTCCACGGTCCTCGGCCTGGAGGACACCGGTGCGCTGATGAACCGTATCGGCAAGAGCGAGTTGTGCTGGGGCGAGCAGATGTCCGTCGACGACATGCTGACCCGGATAGCGTCGGTCACCCCGGACGAGGTCCGCGAGGTCGCACGCGACATCCTGGGACAGCGGCCCTCGCTGTCGGTGATCGGCCCGCTCAAGGACAAGCAGGCGGCGCGTCTGCACGACGCGGTCGCGTAATTCCTGTCTCGCAAGGTCTCTGCAAGGTCTCTGTAAGGAACGAAGCAATGAGCAAGCTGCGCGTGGCGGTCCTCGGTGCCAAGGGCCGCATCGGAGCCGAGGCGGTACGAGCCGTCGAGGCCGCCGAGGACATGGAGCTGGTGGCCGCGCTCGGCCGGGGCGACAAACTGGAGACGCTGGTCGACGCGGGCGCCCAGGTCGTCGTCGAACTGACCACGCCGGCCTCCGTCATGGGCAACCTCGACTTCTGCGTGCGCCACGGCATCCACGCGGTGGTCGGTACGACGGGCTGGACCGACGAGCGCCTGGCGCAGCTCAACACCTCGCTGGCCGCGTCCCCGGAGACGGGCGTGCTCATCGCGCCCAACTTCTCCATCGGGGCCGTGCTGACCATGAAGTTCGCCGAGGTCGCCGCGCCGTACTTCGAGTCCGTCGAGGTCGTCGAACTGCACCACCCGAACAAGGTGGACGCCCCCAGCGGCACCGCCACGCGCACCGCTCAGCTCATCGCGGCGGCCCGGGAGCGAGCGGGCAGCGCCCCGCAGCCCGACGCCACGGTGACGGGCCTGGACGGCGCCCGTGGCGCGAACGTCGACGGGGTGCCGGTGCACGCGGTCCGCCTGCGCGGTCTGCTGGCCCACCAGGAGGTCCTGCTCGGTGGCGAGGGCGAGACCCTCACCATCCGCCACGACTCCCTCCACCACAGCAGCTTCATGCCGGGCATCCTGCTCGGCGTACGCCGCGTGGTGACCACGCCGGGCCTCACCTTCGGCCTGGAACACTTCCTGGACCTCGGCTGAGCCGAGGCACGGACACAGATAGCTGGCAGACATGCGCGCGAAGATCACCTATGCCGTCACGGCAGCCGTCCTGGTCGTCTACTTCGTCCTGGTCGGCAGCCGAGGCGTGATGCTCATCCAAAACGGCACCCTGATCACTGTCACCTTCGGTGTCGCGGTGCTGATCCTGCCGGTCATCGGCATCTGGTTTCTCTGGAAGAACACCCAGTTCGTCCGGAAGGCCAACCGGCTCGCCTCCGAGCTGGATGCCGAAGGCGGCCTGCCCGTCGACGAGTTGAGGCGCACCACCGGTGGCCGCATCGACCGTGACTCCGCCGACGAGGTCTTCGCCAAGCGCAAGGCCGAGACCGAGGACGCCCCGGACGACTGGCGCAGCTGGTTCCGCCTCGCGATCGCCTATCACGACGCCCGCGACACCCCGCGCGCCCGCAAGGCGATGCAGCGGGCCATCGCCCTGCACGAGGGCAGGCCGGTGGAGGCCTGAGGGCCGAACACACCTCACCGGTGACACGAACCCGAAGGCCGTACGCGCCCGGCGGTGACACGAAAGGGGCCGGTCCGCGTGGTGCGGACCGGCCCCTTTCCTGCGCGCGGGAGGCGTACGGGGCCTCAGCTCCGCCGGTACTCGTCCGCCCACACCTCGATGCCGTCCGCGGCCCGGTCGAAGGCCTCCATACGGGCCAGGAAGTCGGCGTTGTGCGTGGTCAGCAGCGGCGGCACGGCGTCGGGCGCACGATCCTTGCGTACGAGGATCAGCGCCTGCCCCTGAACGGTGCGCGGCAGGCCCAGCCAGCGGACCGGCTGCTGCACCGTCCGCACCGCCACGACCTGCTCCCACGGCGTCGTACGGGTGAGGAAGAAGCCCGCCCGGCGCAGCCCACGCGCGCTCACCCACACGCCCACGCGCAGCAGCCGCAGAGCGCACAGTATGGCGGCCAGGGCCCCGGCCAGACAGGACGCCGCCGCGGTCAGGGTCCCGGTGAGCGCGATGACCACCGCGGCGACGAGCACATACGACGCGAGCAGCAGGACGAGCGCTGCCGCGCCCACCCGCCACGGTCCGGGCCGGTAGGGACGCCGCCAGCGGTCACGGTCGTCGAACGGCAGCGCGAGACCGTCCGCCGCCTCGTCAAAGGCGCGGTCCGCCGTCAGGAAGGGCAGGGGCACGACTGAACCTCACTCAATCCATGCATGGGCTGTGCCCGGTGAGGCTATCGAGACGTGTGTCTGCTCACCACCCTTGGGGGTCCGGAAGAGTCAGCGGCCGTCCGACGCCTCGGAATGCTGTGTCTTCGCAGGTGACTGATCCTGTGACAGGGCGGGCATGCCGAGGATCAAGGATCCGGCGAGCCCGGCGACCATGGTGAGCCCAATGAGCCACCGGCCGGCTATCTGTCCGGCGGACGCACGCTCGCGGGGCGGCGGTGAGACATTGCTGCGGAACTGGTCGGCTTCGGCGATGAAGGCGAACGGGACGGGCTCGCGCCGACGGAACATGGGGCTGCTTCTCCTCTGGAGACTCGTAGCGATGGATCCATGGATCCATGGATCTGGTGACCAGCGACTCGAACGAAATCGCCGTCACCCATACAGACGAGCGAATGCCCCAAGAGGTGCCCAGAATCACCGAATTCGCAGAAGTTCGCCGACGAATGTCGCGGCAAGGTACCGAACGCCCCGTTGTCAGTGCCGGGCCGTAGAGTGGGCGCCGCCCGAGCCTGTGATGGGAAGGACCCTGCGCACCGTGACCGACACCCCCGCCGACGACCTCAAGCCCAGCTTCCGCAGCGATGTCACCGTCGAGCTGATCAAGCACACGGCGTCCGACGCCGATGTGCTGTTCGCCGCCCGTGTCTCCACCGCCGGGGAGCAGTCCCTGGACGAGCTGAAGAAGGACCCGGAGCGGTCCAAGGGCCTGATCAACTACCTGATGCGGGACCGGCACGGCAGCCCCTTCGAGCACAACTCGATGACGTTCTTCATCAGTGCCCCGATCTTCGTCTTCCGCGAGTTCATGCGGCACCGCGTGGGCTGGTCGTACAACGAGGAATCGGGTCGGTACAGGGAGCTCGAGCCCGTCTTCTACGTCCCGGACGAGTCCCGCAAGCTGGTCCAGGAGGGCCGCCCCGGCAAGTACGTCTTCGTCGAGGGCACCCAGGCCCAGCAGGAGCTCACGGGCCGTGTGATGGAGGACTCATACCGGCAGGCGTACGAGGCGTACCAGGAGATGCTCGCCGCCGGCGTAGCCCGCGAGGTCGCCCGTGCGGTCCTGCCGGTCGGCCTCTTCTCCTCGATGTACGCCACGTGCAACGCCCGCTCGCTGATGCACTTCCTGGGCCTGCGCACCCAGCATGAGCTGGCCAAAGTCCCGTCCTTCCCGCAGCGCGAGATCGAGATGGTCGGGGAGAAGATGGAAGCGGAGTGGGCCAAGCTCATGCCGCTCACGTACGCCGCCTTCAACGGCAACGGGCGCGTGGCGCCGTAGCGCGCTTCCGCACGCCTTCCGGCACTGATGTACGGATCAGCCGAGCGAAGTGTCCGTATTGCGGCATTTCGAGAAGTTCATCTAGCCTGATCAAACGGACCCGGCACTGCTTGAACCCCCGAGCAGGCAGTGCCGGGCTCCACATTTGTCGTGCTTTGTCGTGTCCCCCGAGGGCAGACCACGTGTTGAGCAGCGAGTAGCGTGTTACCCATGGCTCCGACCTCCACTCCGCAGACCCCCTTCGGGCGGGTCCTCACCGCCATGGTCACGCCTTTCACGGCGGACGGCGCACTCGACCTCGACGGCGCTCAGCGGCTCGCTACCCACCTGGTGGACGCAGGCAACGACGGCCTGATCATCAACGGCACCACCGGTGAGTCCCCGACCACCAGCGACGCGGAGAAATCGGATCTCGTACGAGCCGTACTGGAGGCGGTGGGCGACCGAGCCCATATCGTCGCCGGCGTCGGTACGAACGACACCCACCACAGCATCGAGTTGGCCCGCGCCGCCGAGAAGACCGGCGCGCACGGCCTGCTGACCGTGACGCCGTACTACAACAAGCCCCCGCAGGAGGGCCTCTACCGGCACTTCACGGCCATCGCCGACGCGACCGAACTTCCGGTGATGCTCTACGACATCCCCGGCCGCAGCGGCGTACCGATCAACACCGAAACGCTGGTGCGGCTCGCCGACCACCCGCGTATCGTCGCGAACAAGGACGCCAAGGGGGACCTCGGCCGGGCCAGCTGGGCCATCGCCCGCTCCGGCCTCGCCTGGTACTCCGGCGATGACATGCTGAACCTGCCGCTGCTCTCCGTGGGCGCGGTCGGCTTCGTCTCCGTCGTGGGCCATGTCGTCACCCCGGAGCTGCGTGCCATGCTCGACGCGTATGTCTCGGGTGACGTGCAGAAGGCGACCGAGATCCACCAGAAGCTGCTCCCCGTCTTCACCGGCATGTTCCGCACCCAGGGCGTCATGACGACCAAGGCAGCGCTCGCCCTCCAGGGCCTGCCCGCCGGACCGCTGCGCGCCCCGATGGTCGAGCTGTCGGCCGAGGAGACCGCCCAGCTCAAGATCGATCTTGCCGCCGGCGGGGTAGAGCTCTAACCACAGACTTCACAACTGAATACGTAAGACCCCGCAGGCCACCGGCCTGCACCCCACACAGACAACTGCTACTGCACGAACGTCACGCGCGCCACGTGCCTTGCCAGGTACGTGGCGCGCGTGGTGAGGAGAGTCTTTTGAGTCATCCGCATCCTGAACTCGGCGCACCGCCGGTGCTCCCGAAGGGTGGCCTGCGGGTCACCCCGCTCGGCGGCCTCGGTGAAATCGGCCGAAACATGACCGTCTTCGAGTACGGCGGTCGCCTGTTGATCGTCGACTGCGGAGTGCTCTTCCCAGAGGAGGAGCAGCCCGGAATCGACCTGATCCTGCCGGACTTCACGTCCATCAGGGACCGCCTCGACGACATCGAGGGCATCGTCCTCACGCACGGCCACGAGGACCACATCGGCGGTGTCCCGTTCCTTCTCCGCGAGAAGCCGGACATCCCGCTGATCGGCTCCAAGCTGACCCTCGCCCTGATCGAGGCGAAGCTCCAGGAGCACCGCATCCGGCCGTACACGCTCGAGGTGGCCGAGGGTCATCGCGAGCGCATCGGCCCCTTCGACTGCGAGTTCGTCGCGGTCAACCACTCCATCCCGGACGCCCTCGCGGTCGCCATCCGCACGCCTGCGGGCATGGTGGTCCACACCGGCGACTTCAAGATGGACCAGCTCCCGCTGGACCGCCGCCTCACGGACCTGCACGCGTTCGCACGGCTGAGCGAGGAGGGCATCGACCTCCTTCTCTCGGACTCCACGAACGCCGAGGTCCCGGGCTTTGTCCCGCCCGAGCGCGACATCTCGAACGTGCTGCGCCAGGTCTTCGCCGGCGCACACAAGCGGATCATCGTGGCGAGCTTCGCCAGCCACGTCCACCGCATTCAGCAGATCCTTGACGCGGCTCATGAGTACGGCCGCCGGGTCGCCTTCGTCGGCCGCTCGATGGTCCGCAACATGGGCATCGCACGGGATCTCGGCTACCTCAAGGTCCCGCCGGGCCTGGTGGTCGACGTCAAGACGCTGGACGACCTCCCGGACCACCAGATCGTGCTCGTCTGCACGGGTTCCCAGGGCGAGCCGATGGCGGCCCTGTCGAGGATGGCCAACCGCGACCACCAGATCCGGATCGTCCAGGGCGACACGGTGATCCTGGCGTCGTCCCTGATCCCCGGCAACGAGAACGCGGTCTACCGCGTCATCAACGGCCTGACCCGCTGGGGCGCGAACGTCGTCCACAAGGGCAACGCCAAGGTGCATGTTTCCGGCCATGCCTCCGCGGGCGAGCTCCTGTACTTCTACAACATCTGCAAGCCGCGGAACCTGATGCCGGTCCACGGCGAATGGCGCCACCTGCGCGCCAACGCCGAACTGGGCGCCCTCACCGGTGTCCCGCACGACCGCATCGTGATCGCCGAGGACGGCGTCGTCGTCGACCTCATCGAGGGCAAGGCCAAGATCTCCGGCAAGGTCCAGGCGGGATACGTGTACGTCGACGGCCTCTCGGTCGGCGACGTCGGCGAGCCCGCGCTCAAGGACCGCAAGATCCTCGGTGACGAGGGCATCATCTCGGTCTTCGTGGTGATGGACTCCAGCACCGGCAAGATCACCGGCGGCCCGCACGTCCAGGCCCGGGGTTCCGGCATCGACGACTCCGCCTTCGGGGACGTCATCCCGAGGGTCAGGGAAGTCCTGGAGAAGTCGGCCCAGGACGGCGTCGTCGAGCCCCACCAGATGCAGCAGCTCATCCGCCGCACGCTGGGCAAGTGGGTCTCGGACAACTACCGCCGACGCCCGATGATCCTCCCGGTCGTCGTCGAGGTCTGACCCCCTCGCACGCGCCAACTCCGGAGCGGGGAGCCTCGATTTGCATCGAGGCTCCCCGCTCCAGTACGTTTACGGCTCCACCTGAACGGGAACCCAGCACCACCGCGTGCCTGGAACCACCCCGAGCGGGATGGAAATTCCGACTCAGAATCTCTGATAAAGTCGGAACCGCCGGAAAGGGAAACGCGAAAGCGGAAAACTGGAAAGCACCGAGGGAAATCGGACCGGAAACGATCTGATAGAGTCGGAAACGCAAGAACGAAACAAAAACAAAGCAAGACCGAAGGGAAGCGCCCGGAGGAAAGCCCGAGAGGGTGAGTACAAAGGAAGCGTCCGTTCCTTGAGAACTCAACAGCGTGCCAAAAATCAACGCCAGATATGTTGATACCCCGTCTCCGGCCGATCGGCTGGGACGAGGTTCCTTTGAAAAAGTCCTGCCGGGCACTGCCTGGTAGGCGCACAGCGAGGACGCTGTGAACCGAGGGGATTATTCCTCTCCTTGGTTCCGCTCTCGTGGTGTCCACCCGATTACGGGTAAACATTCACGGAGAGTTTGATCCTGGCTCAGGACGAACGCTGGCGGCGTGCTTAACACATGCAAGTCGAACGATGAAGCCCTTCGGGGTGGATTAGTGGCGAACGGGTGAGTAACACGTGGGCAATCTGCCCTTCACTCTGGGACAAGCCCTGGAAACGGGGTCTAATACCGGATAACACTCCTGCCCGCATGGGTGGGGGTTAAAAGCTCCGGCGGTGAAGGATGAGCCCGCGGCCTATCAGCTTGTTGGTGAGGTAGTGGCTCACCAAGGCGACGACGGGTAGCCGGCCTGAGAGGGCGACCGGCCACACTGGGACTGAGACACGGCCCAGACTCCTACGGGAGGCAGCAGTGGGGAATATTGCACAATGGGCGAAAGCCTGATGCAGCGACGCCGCGTGAGGGATGACGGCCTTCGGGTTGTAAACCTCTTTCAGCAGGGAAGAAGCGAAAGTGACGGTACCTGCAGAAGAAGCGCCGGCTAACTACGTGCCAGCAGCCGCGGTAATACGTAGGGCGCAAGCGTTGTCCGGAATTATTGGGCGTAAAGAGCTCGTAGGCGGCTTGTCACGTCGGGTGTGAAAGCCCGGGGCTTAACCCCGGGTCTGCATTCGATACGGGCTAGCTAGAGTGTGGTAGGGGAGATCGGAATTCCTGGTGTAGCGGTGAAATGCGCAGATATCAGGAGGAACACCGGTGGCGAAGGCGGATCTCTGGGCCATTACTGACGCTGAGGAGCGAAAGCGTGGGGAGCGAACAGGATTAGATACCCTGGTAGTCCACGCCGTAAACGGTGGGAACTAGGTGTTGGCGACATTCCACGTCGTCGGTGCCGCAGCTAACGCATTAAGTTCCCCGCCTGGGGAGTACGGCCGCAAGGCTAAAACTCAAAGGAATTGACGGGGGCCCGCACAAGCAGCGGAGCATGTGGCTTAATTCGACGCAACGCGAAGAACCTTACCAAGGCTTGACATACACCGGAAACGGCCAGAGATGGTCGCCCCCTTGTGGTCGGTGTACAGGTGGTGCATGGCTGTCGTCAGCTCGTGTCGTGAGATGTTGGGTTAAGTCCCGCAACGAGCGCAACCCTTGTTCTGTGTTGCCAGCATGCCCTTCGGGGTGATGGGGACTCACAGGAGACTGCCGGGGTCAACTCGGAGGAAGGTGGGGACGACGTCAAGTCATCATGCCCCTTATGTCTTGGGCTGCACACGTGCTACAATGGCAGGTACAAAGAGCTGCGAAGCCGCGAGGCGGAGCGAATCTCAAAAAGCCTGTCTCAGTTCGGATTGGGGTCTGCAACTCGACCCCATGAAGTCGGAGTTGCTAGTAATCGCAGATCAGCATTGCTGCGGTGAATACGTTCCCGGGCCTTGTACACACCGCCCGTCACGTCACGAAAGTCGGTAACACCCGAAGCCGGTGGCCCAACCCCTTGTGGGAGGGAGCTGTCGAAGGTGGGACTGGCGATTGGGACGAAGTCGTAACAAGGTAGCCGTACCGGAAGGTGCGGCTGGATCACCTCCTTTCTAAGGAGCATCTAGGCCGCCGGGCTTGCCCGGTGGTCCAGGGCCATTACGTCGGCACACGTTCGACGGTGGTTGCTCATGGGTGGAACGTTGATTATTCGGCACCGTCAGTCATCTCGGGCTGTGAGTACTGTCCTTCGGGGCGTGGAAAGCTGATCACGAGTGGCGAGGGTGTCGGGCACGCTGTTGGGTGTCTGAAGGTACGGCCGATACGGCTGCCTTCAGTGCCGGCCCCAGTGAACTCCGGTGGTAACCGGGGGTGATGGGTGGTTGGTCGTTGTTTGAGAACTGCACAGTGGACGCGAGCATCTGTGGCCAAGTTTTTAAGGGCGCACGGTGGATGCCTTGGCACCAGGAACCGATGAAGGACGTGGGAGGCCACGATAGTCCCCGGGGAGCCGTCAACCAGGCTTTGATCCGGGGGTTTCCGAATGGGGAAACCCGGCAGTCGTCATGGGCTGTCACCCATACCTGAACACATAGGGTATGTGGAGGGAACGCGGGGAAGTGAAACATCTCAGTACCCGCAGGAAGAGAAAACAACCGTGATTCCGGGAGTAGTGGCGAGCGAAACTGGATGAGGCCAAACCATATGCGTGTGAGACCCGGCAGGGGTTGCGCATGTGGGGTTGTGGGATCTCTCTTTCACAGTCTGCCGGCTGTGAGACGAGTCAGAAACCGTTGATGTAGGCGAAGGACATGCGAAAGGTCCGGCGTAGAGGGTAAGACCCCCGTAGTCGAAACATCAGCGGCTCGTTTGAGAGACACCCAAGTAGCACGGGGCCCGAGAAATCCCGTGTGAATCTGGCGGGACCACCCGCTAAGCCTAAATATTCCCTGGTGACCGATAGCGGATAGTACCGTGAGGGAATGGTGAAAAGTACCGCGGGAGCGGAGTGAAATAGTACCTGAAACCGTGTGCCTACAAGCCGTGGGAGCGTCGCGCATTGAGTTTACTCAATGCGTCGTGACTGCGTGCCTTTTGAAGAATGAGCCTGCGAGTTTGCGGTGTGTTGCGAGGTTAACCCGTGTGGGGAAGCCGTAGCGAAAGCGAGTCCGAATAGGGCGATTTAGTAGCGCGCTCAAGACCCGAAGCGGAGTGATCTAGCCATGGGCAGGTTGAAGCGGCTGTAAGAGGTCGTGGAGGACCGAACCCACCAGGGTTGAAAACCTGGGGGATGACCTGTGGTTAGGGGTGAAAGGCCAATCAAACTCCGTGATAGCTGGTTCTCCCCGAAATGCATTTAGGTGCAGCGTCGTGTGTTTCTTGCCGGAGGTAGAGCACTGGATAGGCGATGGGCCCTACCGGGTTACTGACCTTAGCCAAACTCCGAATGCCGGTAAGTGAGAGCGCGGCAGTGAGACTGTGGGGGATAAGCTCCATGGTCGAGAGGGAAACAGCCCAGAGCATCGACTAAGGCCCCTAAGCGTACGCTAAGTGGGAAAGGATGTGGAGTCGCAGAGACAACCAGGAGGTTGGCTTAGAAGCAGCCACCCTTGAAAGAGTGCGTAATAGCTCACTGGTCTAGTGATTCCGCGCCGACAATGTAGCGGGGCTCAAGCGTACCGCCGAAGTCGTGTCATTCATACAATAGGGCCAACGCCCGTATGGATGGGTAGGGGAGCGTCGTGTGCCGGGTGAAGCCGCGCCGGAAGGCAGTGGTGGACGGTTCACGAGTGAGAATGCAGGCATGAGTAGCGATACACACGTGAGAAACGTGTGCGCCGATTGACTAAGGGTTCCTGGGTCAAGCTGATCTGCCCAGGGTAAGTCGGGACCTAAGGCGAGGCCGACAGGCGTAGTCGATGGATAACCGGTTGATATTCCGGTACCCGCTGTGAAGCGTCAAACATCGAACCAGGCGATGCTAAGTCCGTGAAGCCGCCCCGGAGCCTTCGGGCAAAGGGGAGTGGTGGAGCCGACGGACCAGACCTGTAGTAGGTGAGTGATGGGGTGACGCAGGAAGGTAGTCCATCCCGGGCGGTGGTTGTCCCGGGGTAAGGGTGTAGGCCGTGCGATAGGCAAATCCGTCGCACATGAGGCTGAGACCTGATGCCGAGCCGATTGTGGTGAAGTGGATGATCCTATGCTGTCGAGAAAAGCCTCTAGCGAGTTTCATGGCGGCCCGTACCCTAAACCGACTCAGGTGGTCAGGTAGAGAATACCGAGGCGTTCGGGTGAACTATGGTTAAGGAACTCGGCAAAATGCCCCCGTAACTTCGGGAGAAGGGGGGCCATCACCGGTGAGGGAATTTACTTCCTGAGCTGGGGGTGGCCGCAGAGACCAGCGAGAAGCGACTGTTTACTAAAAACACAGGTCCGTGCGAAGCCGTAAGGCGATGTATACGGACTGACGCCTGCCCGGTGCTGGAACGTTAAGGGGACCGGTTAGTCACTCTTCGGGGTGGCGAAGCTGAGAACTTAAGCGCCAGTAAACGGCGGTGGTAACTATAACCATCCTAAGGTAGCGAAATTCCTTGTCGGGTAAGTTCCGACCTGCACGAATGGCGTAACGACTTCTCGACTGTCTCAACCATAGGCCCGGTGAAATTGCACTACGAGTAAAGATGCTCGTTTCGCGCAGCAGGACGGAAAGACCCCGGGACCTTTACTACAGTTTGATATTGGTGTTCGGTTCGGCTTGTGTAGGATAGCTGGGAGACTTTGAAGCAGGCACGCCAGTGTTTGTGGAGTCGTCGTTGAAATACCAGTCTGGTCGTGCTGGATGTCTAACCTGGGTCCGTGATCCGGATCAGGGACAGTGTCTGATGGGTAGTTTAACTGGGGCGGTTGCCTCCTAAAGAGTAACGGAGGCGCCCAAAGGTTCCCTCAGCCTGGTTGGTAATCAGGTGTTGAGTGTAAGTGCACAAGGGAGCTTGACTGTGAGACCGACGGGTCGAGCAGGGACGAAAGTCGGGACTAGTGATCCGGCGGTGGCTTGTGGAAGCGCCGTCGCTCAACGGATAAAAGGTACCCCGGGGATAACAGGCTGATCTTCCCCAAGAGTCCATATCGACGGGATGGTTTGGCACCTCGATGTCGGCTCGTCGCATCCTGGGGCTGGAGTCGGTCCCAAGGGTTGGGCTGTTCGCCCATTAAAGCGGTACGCGAGCTGGGTTTAGAACGTCGTGAGACAGTTCGGTCCCTATCCGCTGCGCGCGCAGGAATATTGAGAAGGGCTGTCCCTAGTACGAGAGGACCGGGACGGACGAACCTCTGGTGTGCCAGTTGTCCTGCCAAGGGCATGGCTGGTTGGCTACGTTCGGGAGGGATAACCGCTGAAAGCATCTAAGCGGGAAGCCTGCTTCGAGATGAGTATTCCCACCTCCTTGAGAGGGTAAGGCTCCCAGTAGACGACTGGGTTGATAGGCCAGATCTGGAAGCCCGGTAACGGGTGGAGGTGACTGGTACTAATAGGCCGAGGGCTTGTCCTCAGTTGCTCGCGTCCACTGTGTTGGTTCTGAAACCACGAACAACCGTCGTAGCTATGCCACGGCTCCGGTTGACAGTTTCATAGTGTTTCGGTGGTCATAGCGTGAGGGAAACGCCCGGTTACATTCCGAACCCGGAAGCTAAGCCTCACAGCGCCGATGGTACTGCAGGGGGGACCCTGTGGGAGAGTAGGACGCCGCCGAACTATTATTAATAGAGCTGGTCCCTGAACTTCGGTTCAGGGACCAGCTCTTTTTTGTTTTGCGTCACTTGCAGTTCACGTTGCGCGACCAACATCCGCAGCATGGGTACTGCTGCAATGCTCAGGGCCGCGGGTGTCGGAGCCGGTGACGAGGTCATCGTGCCGGCGTTCGGGAACGTCGAGGTCGCCGAGGCCGTGACGCAGGCCGGTGCGACGGTTGTCTTCGCCGACATAGACCCGGCGACCTACTGCCTGGACGCGAGGGCGGTCGAGTCCGCCGTAACTCCCCGGTCGGCGGCTCTGGTTGTCGTGCACCGCTTCGGGCGGACGGCAGACATGGTGCGGCTGCGGGAGGTTGGGCAGCGGCTCGGCCTCCTGCTGCTGGAGCAGGGTGAGTCCGAGGCGCCGTACGACGAGATCGCGCAGCGCAGGGAGCGGGCCGCGTATCTGGACGGGCGGCTCAGCGGCGTGTGGACGCCTGACGGCGGTGATGGGCACACGTACCAGCAGTACGTCGTGCGGGTGCCGGGCAATGGGCGGCCGGACCGGGACGCCTTCGCACGGGCCGTACGGGCTCGGGGAGTTGAGTGCCGGGTGCCGGTGAAGACGCCGGTGCACCGCATGCCCGCGTTCCGTCGGGACGTGCATCTTCCGGAGACCGAGCGGGCCGCGGACGAGACCCTCGCGCTGCCCGTGGACGCGTCGTTGACGAAGCGGGAGATGCATCGGATCGTCTCCGCGTGCAATGCGCTGGGCGGATTGCTGCAGCCCGCCTTCTGATTCAGCCGGATTCAGCGGGACGGGTTGGGAGCACGCTTCTGTTCGGGGTATGATCTATTTCGTTGCCGCGGGGGAAACCTCGAGAAGGCGACTGGCCCCCCTAGCTCAGTCGGCAGAGCGTCTCCATGGTAAGGAGAAGGTCAACGGTTCGATTCCGTTGGGGGGCTCCAGCAAGAAAAGGCCTCCGCCCTTACAGGCGGGGGCCTTTCTCGTACCCCGGATGAAACCCGGCCTCAGTTCTTCTGGAGACCGGGAACGCGCATCGCCAGAATCGCCATGTCGTCGGACGGGGCGTCGGAGGCGAAGCGCTCGACCGCGCGCATGATGCGGGCGGCGACCGCGCCCGCCGTCAGGCCCGTGCAGGTGGTGAGGACGTCCGTGAGGCCGTCGTCGCCGAGCATGCGGGTGCCCTCGCGGCGTTCCGTGACGCCGTCCGTGACGCACAGCAGGACGTCGCCCGGGTCGAGCGTGATGGTCTGCTCGTACAGCTCCAGGTCTTCCATGACGCCGAGCAGCGGCTGCGGTTCGGCGGCCGGTTCGACCGTCCCGTCCTGGCGCAGGCGCAGCGGGAGCGGGTGGCCGGCGCAGACCACCTTCAGTACGGCGCTGCCGTCCTCCTGGGGCCACAACTCGCCGTACAGGAGCGTCAGGAAGCGGCTGCGGGCGCCCTCGTCGAGGATCGCGGAGTTCAGGCGCTCCAGGACGGCCGGGCCACCGTAGCCCTCGCGGGCGAGGAGCCTGAGCGCGTGCCGGGCCAGGCCCGTGACCGCGGCCGCCTCCGGGCCCGTACCGCAGACGTCGCCGATGGCGAAGCCGTACGCGCCGTCGCGGATCGGGAAAAGGTCGTAGAAGTCGCCGCCGACCTCGTTGCCCTCGCCGGCCGCGCGGTAGATGACCTCGACCTCTACGCCGTCGATGTTCGGGAGCTCCGGGGGCAGGAGGCTGCGCTGGAGGGACTGGCTGATGGCCATGCGCTCCGAGTACAGGCGGGCGTTGTCGAGTGCGAGGGCGGCCCTGCGGGACAGGTCCTCGGCCAGTTCCAGGATTTCCTGCCGGAAGTGTTCGTCCGACGGCTTGCCGAGCGTCAGCATGCCGATGACGCGGTTGCGGGCCACCAGGGGGAGTACGACCGTCTCGCCGCCGACCGCGGAGGCCGTCGCCAGCGTCGTACCGATGCCCGAACTCACCGAAGCGGGTTCGCCCAGGCCCAGGCTGCGCATGGAGGTGCGCAGGGCCGCCTGGTGGGCGGCTTCGGCGGGGGCCGACCAGACGCGGGCGCCCGGGGTGGGGACCGGGTCCGGCGGGGCGATCTTCGAGAGCAACGCCTTGAGGCCGTCGATGCGTTCCTCGTCCTCGTGCAGGACGTACGAGAGATACGGGTCCGAGGCCTGGTCGGCGATGGTGTAGACGGCGCACCAGGTGGCCAGGGTCGGGACCGTCATCTGGGCCATGAGGGCCAGGGTCTGGTCGCGGTCCAGGGTGCCGGCGAGGAGGTCGGAGGCCTCGACGAGGAAGGACAGCGAGCCGCGGCGCAGGCGTTCCAGCTCGCCCAGGCGGGCCGATTCCACCGCCAGGGCGATGCGGTCGGCGGCGAACTGGAGGCGCAGGGCCTCCTCGTTGGAGTATCTGCCGGGCCCTTCGGCCGCGACGCCGAGCGAGCCGGTGAGGCGGCCCTCGACCTTCAGTGGGACCGTCACGACCGAGCGCATGCCGGTGCCGCTCAGCAGCGGGACGGCGCCGGGGACCACCATCAGGTCCTCGTGCACGGCGGGCATGCGCGCCGAGCCGTAGCGGCCGGGGCCCGCCTCGACGGGGACGCGGGCGAAGCGCTGGCGGGCGGAGGGGAGGCCCGTCGAGGCTCGTACCTCCAACTCCGTTTCGTCGTCGGTCGCCAGGAGCAGGAAGGCGGAGTCGCCGTCGAGCATGTCGCGGGCGCGCTCCACCGTGCGCTGGAGGAGGCCGTCCAGGTCGTCGGGGGCCGGAGAGCCGATGAAGACCTCGAAGGGGTCGGAGGCCTGGCCTTCGGAGCTGGTGGTCGTGTCGGTGGCCGAGACGCGCAACGGGGTCTGCAGGACGGCGCGTTCGTGGTCGCGGACAAGGAGGCAGACGGTGGAGGGTTCGCCGCCCGTGTCGCGTACCCGAAGGTGTGAGGCGTAGACGGGGGTGACGCGGCCGGTGGCGGCGCGGATGCCGTAAGTGCCCTCCCATCGGGAGAGTTGGAGGGCCTCGACGATGCCGGTGCTGGTGCCGGGGGTGTGCGGCCAGGCCGCGAGGTCGGTGAGCGGCTTGCCGGTGACCTGCTCGGCGGCGTAACCGAAGAGTTCCTCCGCGTCCTCGTTCCAGGCGTTGATGGCGCCGACGCGGTCGATCTGGACGACAGCGACGCGGACGCGGCCATCGGCGAGCGGGAGGAGGTCGGCGGGGAGGGAAGGGCCGGCGGTGCGGGTGCCCACCGCGCGCTCGGGGAGGTCGATCTGGAACCAGACCTGCTTGTGGGTGGGCGTGTACTCGACGCCCCAGCGGCCGGCCAGGGCCGCGCAGAGCTGGAGGCCGCGGCCGCCCTCGCGGTCGGGGCTGCCCATGTTCACAGCCGTCGCCTGGAGTGGAATTTCACGTTCCGGGTAGCGGTCCGCTACCTCGATGCGTACGCCGTCGTCGCTGCGCAGACACAGGACGTCCGCGGAGGTGCCCGCATGCACGACAGCGTTGGTGACCAGTTCGCTGGTGAGGACCACGGCGTCGTCGACCACGTCGGCGAAGCCCCAGCCCTGGAGGGTGTCACGGACGAAGGAGCGGGCGGTCGCGACGGATCGCCCCAGGGGCTCGAAACTGGCGGCCGCGCGCGCGGTGATCACAGAACTCCTCGTCCGGTTGTCGGCGGGCAGCGCTCCGTGGCCGACCCGCTCCTGCCAGGGCAGAGCGTGGTTCCCCGTCGGCCGGGGATCCTGGGACGATCCCCCAGGATGCAGTCCGGTGGTCATGGTGCGGCGCCCCTCCGATGCCTGCCCGCTCGTGCTCGTGCCACCGCCCAGGCCGGACGGGACCGGCACCGCTGGACAGCCGCATGCAAGGTTACTTACCTTCGCCGTCCATGCGGATGCCGGTCGCCTGTGTTTCCGCCCAGAGGTGTGCGGACGATGTGCGAAGCTGCCGAACTGTTATGGCCTGGTTCAGCCGGGGTGAAACACTGGGCAAGCTCCAGGAGAACGTCCGGGCAGGCTGAACGCCTCCCAGCACGCAGAGCAGAAGTACCCGAGTAAGCCGAGCAGTAACGGTCAACCCTTGCGGGAGGGACACAGTGGAGTCTGGCGCAGCGACGCGGGGCACTAAGGCGCGCGCGAAAGGCGGACAGTCCCTGAACAACGGGCGCACACCGCGCAATGGCACCACGGCGGTGGACACGGCTGCCCTGAACCGGCTGCTCATGGCCCTGGTGTCGATGCGGGACGGCAACTTCCGCAAGCGGCTCACGGTTTCCGGCGACGGCGTGATGTCCGAGATTGCGGCGGTTTTCAATGAAGTGGCCGACCGCAATCTGCATCTGACGGGCGAGCTGTCGCGTGTACGGCGCATGGTCGGGCGTGAGGGAAAGCTCACGGAGCGGCTGGAGACGGGTGCCTGTGAGGGCTCGTGGGCGGCGGCGATCGACGCCTCCAACGCGCTCGTCGACGATCTCGTACGGCCTGTGTCCGAGGTCGGCCGGGTGCTGTCCGCGGTCGCGGAGGGCGACTTGTCGCCGCGCATGGAGCTGCGGGCGCAGGCGCCGGACGGCAACGGGCATCCGCTGCGCGGGGAGTTCCTCAAGGTCGGGCGGACAGTCAACAATCTGGTCGACCAGCTGTCGACGTTCACCGACGAGGTCACGCGCGTGGCCAGCGAGGTGGGCACCGAGGGCAAGCTGGGCGGCCAGGCCCGGGTACGTGGGATGTCCGGTTCGTGGAAGGACCTCACGGATTCGGTCAACACCATGGCGTACCGGCTGACGGCACAGGTACGTGACATCGCTCTGGTGACGACGGCGGTCGCCAAGGGTGACCTGTCCCGGAAGGTCACGGTTCACGTGGCCGGCGAGATGCTGGAGCTCAAGAACACCGTCAACACGATGGTGGACCAGCTGTCCTCCTTCTCCTCCGAGGTGACGCGAGTCGCGCGCGAGGTGGGCACCGAGGGCGAGCTGGGCGGCCAGGCGCAGGTGCCCGGTGTGGCCGGTGTGTGGAAGGACCTCACCGATTCGGTGAACCTGATGGCCGGCAACCTCACGGCCCAGGTGCGCGGGATCGCTCAGGTGACGACGGCGGTCGCCAGCGGCGATCTGTCGCAGAAGGTCACGGTCAGCGCGCGCGGTGAAGTCGCGCAACTGGCCGAGACCATCAACCAGATGACCGAGACGCTGCGGACGTTCGCGGACGAGGTCACGCGTGTGGCCAACGAGGTCGGCGGCGAGGGGCGGCTCGGCGGGCAGGCGAACGTGCCGGGCGCGGCGGGGACGTGGAAGGACCTGACGGACTCCGTCAACACGGTCTTCCGGAACCTGACGACCCAGGTGCGCGACATCGCCGCGGTGACCACGGCCGTGGCCAACGGTGACCTTTCCCAGAAGGTCAGCGTCGAGGTCGCCGGCGAGATGCTGGAGCTGAAGAACACCGTCAACACGATGGTCGACCAGCTGTCGTCGTTCGGTGTCGAGGTCACGCGTGTGGCGCGCGAGGTCGGTGTCGAGGGTGAACTGGGCGGCCAGGCGCAGGTCCCGGGTGTGGCCGGTACGTGGAAGGACCTCACCGACTCCGTCAACACGGCGTTCCAGAACCTGACGGGTCAGGTGCGCAACATCGCGCAGGTGACGACGGCGGTTGCCAACGGTGACCTGTCGCAGAAGGTCACGGTCGATGTCTCCGGCGAGATGCTCCAGCTGAAGAACACCGTGAACACCATGGTGGATCAGCTGTCGAGCTTCGCCGACCAGGTGACGCGGATGGCGCGTGACGTGGGTACGGAGGGCCGGCTCGGTGGTCAGGCCCGTGTGGACGGCGTTTCCGGTACGTGGAAGGAACTCACCGACTCCGTCAACTTCATGGCGGGGAACCTGACGTCGCAGGTACGTCAGATCGCCCAGGTCACCACGGCGGTGGCCCGCGGTGATCTCTCGCAGAAGATCGATGTCGACGCGCGCGGCGAGATCCTGGAGCTGAAGAACACCATCAACACGATGGTCGACCAGCTTTCCGCCTTCGCGGACCAGGTGACCCGGGTGGCCCGCGAGGTGGGCACGGAGGGCCGTCTCGGCGGTCAGGCGCAGGTGCCCGGTGTCGCCGGCGTGTGGCGGGACCTGACCGACTCCGTGAACGGCATGGCCGGCAACCTCACCGCGCAGGTGCGGAACATCGCGCAGGTCGCGACGGCGGTGGCCCGCGGTGACCTGTCGCAGAAGATCGACGTGGACGCGCGCGGCGAGATCCTGGAGCTGAAGAACACCCTCAACACGATGGTGGACCAGCTCTCGAACTTCGCCGAGCAGGTGACGCGGGTGGCCCGCGAGGTGGGCACCGAGGGCATGCTCGGCGGGCAGGCCGAGGTGCAGGGTGTCTCCGGCACCTGGAAGGACCTCACCCAGTCCGTGAACTTCATGGCGAACAACCTGACCATTCAGGTGCGCAACATCGCCGAGGTCACGACCGCCGTCGCCAAGGGCGACCTGTCGAAGAAGATCACCGTCGACGCGAAGGGCGAGATCCTCGAACTCGTCACCACCGTCAACACGATGGTCGACCAGCTGTCGAACTTCGCGGAGCAGGTGACCCTGGTGGCCCGCGAGGTGGGCACCGAGGGCAACCTGGGCGGGCAGGCACGGGTGCCGGGTGTCACGGGCATCTGGAAGGACCTGAGCGACAACGTCAACGTGATGGCCAACAACCTGACCAACCAGGTGCGCAACATCTCGCAGGTCGCGACCGCGGTGGCCAACGGCGACCTCACCAAGAAGGTCACCGTCGAGGCGAGCGGCGAGGTCGCCCAGCTCGCCGACACCGTCAACACGATGGTGAAGACGCTGAGTTCGTTCGCCGACCAGGTCACCCGGGTGGCCCGCGAGGTGGGCACGGACGGCATCCTCGGCGGGCAGGCGCGCGTGCCGGGCGTGTCCGGTACGTGGAAGGACCTCACCGAGTCCGTGAACGGGATGGCGTCCAACCTGACCGGCCAGGTGCGGAACATCGCGATGGTCACGACGGCCATCGCCAAGGGCGACCTGACCAAGAAGATCGACATCGACGCGCGCGGCGAGATCCTGGAGCTCAAGACCACCATCAACACGATGGTCGACCAGCTCTCGTCCTTCGCGGAGGAGGTCACCCGAGTCGCCCGCGAGGTGGGCACCGAGGGGCAGCTGGGCGGCCAGGCACGCGTGCGTGACGTCGACGGCACCTGGCGCGACCTCACCGAGTCGGTGAACGAGATGGCCGGGAACCTGACCCGGCAGGTGCGTGCCATCGCGCGCGTGGCGACCGCGGTGACCCGCGGCGACCTGAACCTGAAGATCGACGTGGACGCCTCCGGCGAGATCCAGGAACTTCAGGACTACATCAACAAGATGATCGCCAACCTGCGCGACACCACCATCGCCAACAAGGAGCAGGACTGGCTCAAGGGCAACCTCGCCCGCATCTCCGCCCTGATGCAGGGGCGCCGCGACCTCGACGACGTGGCCTCGCTGATCATGAGCGAGCTGACACCTGTCGTCTCCGCGCAGCACGGCGCGTTCTTCCTCTCCATGCCGCTGGTCGACGGCAAGGAGGCGGTCGCCGAGGACGAGGACGCGTACGAGCTGCGCATGCTCGGGTCGTACGGCTACTCGATGGGCTCCATGCCGACGTCGTTCCGGCCCGGTGAGGCGCTGATCGGGACGGCCGCCCAGGAGAAGCGCACGATCCTGGTGGAGAACGCGCCGAGCGGCTATCTGAAGATCTCCTCCGGGCTCGGCGAGGCGCCCCCGGCGCAGGTGATCGTGCTCCCGGTGCTCTTCGAGGGGACCGTGCTCGGCGTCATCGAACTGGCGTCCTTCACGCCGTTCACGCAGATCCAGAAGGACTTCCTGAACCAGATCGCCGAGATGATCGCGACCAGTGTGAACACGATCTCCGTCAACACCAAGACGGAGGTGCTGCTCAGGCAGTCGCAGGAGCTCACCGAGCAACTCCGTGAGCGGTCGGCCGAGTTGGAGAACCGGCAGAAGGCGCTCCAGGACTCCAACGCGGAGCTGGAGGAGAAGGCCGAGCTGCTGGCCCAGCAGAACCGGGACATCGAGGTCAAGAACACCGAGATCGAAGAGGCCCGGCAGGTCCTGGAGGAGCGCGCCGAACAGCTCGCGGTCTCGATGCGCTACAAGAGCGAGTTCCTGGCGAACATGTCGCACGAGCTGCGCACACCGCTCAACTCCCTGCTGATTCTCGCCAAGTTGCTCGCCGACAACGCGGACACGAACCTCACCCCGAAGCAGGTCGAGTTCGCCGAGACGATCCATGGCGCGGGCTCCGACCTGCTCCAGCTGATCAACGACATCCTCGATCTGTCGAAGGTCGAGGCGGGCAAGATGGACGTGTCGCCGACACGCATCGCGCTGGTCCAACTCGTCGACTACGTAGAGGCCACTTTCCGTCCGCTGACCGCAGAGAAGGGCCTCGATTTCTCCGTACGGGTCTCGCCGGAACTGCCCGCCACGCTGCACACCGACGAACAGCGCCTCCTCCAGGTGCTGCGCAACCTGCTCTCGAACGCGGTGAAGTTCACCGACTCCGGAGCGGTCGAATTGGTGATCCGGCCCGCCGGGGCGGACGTTCCGGTGGCCATCCGGGAACAGCTCCTGGAGGCCGGTTCACTGCGGGACGCGGACGCCGATCTGATCGCGTTCTCCGTGACGGACACCGGCATCGGCATCGCGGCCAGCAAGATGCGGGTCATTTTCGAGGCCTTCAAGCAGGCGGACGGCACGACAAGCAGGAAGTACGGCGGTACGGGTCTGGGGCTGTCCATCTCGCGGGAGATCGCGCGGCTGCTGGGCGGCGAGATCCACGCGCAGAGCGAGCCGGGACGCGGTTCCACGTTCACGCTGTATTTGCCGCTGCACCCCAGCGAACTGCCGCCCCAGGGCTACGGGCAGCTCGCGCCGGCGCTGGAGGCCGGGGAGCTGCTGGCCTCCGAGGCCGAGCTGTCCGGGGTCGGCATCGAGACGCCGGCCGAGGTGAAGTCGTACCAGGAGACCCAGAACGGGCCCGCCGCGCTCTTCAGGAGGCGACGCAGGGCGGTGTCCGCGGTCGACCAGCGAACCGCGCTGCCGGGCCAGCCGAACGGCGCCGGGGGCGCGGCTCAGGAGCCGTGGGCGGCTCCGGGCCAGCAGGACGCGGCGCCGCAGCCTCGCCGTGGGATCCGGTTCGAGGGCGAGAAGGTGCTGATCGTCGACGACGACATCCGCAATGTGTTCGCGCTGACCAGCGTCCTTGAGCAGCACGGCCTTTCGGTGCTGTACGCCGAGAACGGCCGCGAGGGCATCGAAGTCCTGGAGCAGCACGACGATGTGACGGTCGTCCTGATGGACATCATGATGCCCGAGATGGATGGATACGCGACGACGACGGCGATTCGGCGTATGCCGCAGTTCGCCGGGCTGCCGATCATCGCGCTCACGGCGAAGGCCATGAAGGGCGACAGGGAGAAGGCAATTGAGTCAGGAGCTTCCGACTACGTGACGAAACCGGTCGATCCCGATCACCTGCTCTCTGTGATGGAGCAGTGGATGCGTGAGGGGTGACAGACTCTTGTCCGGCGAGTCCGGTCGCGACGCGATGTCGATGACCGGAACGCCGGGCCGTGCACGCCGAACCGGCGGTGCGGCAGGCCGGACCGCGCATAACTGACTGTGGCCGAAGCCGTGTAGAAGTACGGGATTCGGGGAACCTTCTGGTCTCCCGCTGCGTTTCTGCTACGTGCACAGTGACATCGCGGTGACAGGGTGTGGCGACAGGCGGGGTGCGGCTACCATGACCGGCACAAGGACGGGCGGCGCAAGGGAGTCGTCCCCTGGGGCGGCGCCCGGTGCTTCCCCAAGTCCTGCGGACAGGGGAGGCCCCATGCCGGGGCGAGGAGGGCGGGCCATGGTGCAGAAGGCCAAGATCCTCCTGGTCGATGACCGGCCGGAGAATCTGCTGGCGCTGGAGGCGATCCTCTCCGCGCTCGATCAGACACTGGTACGGGCATCGTCCGGGGAGGAAGCGCTCAAAGCGCTGCTCACGGACGACTTCGCGGTCATTCTGCTGGACGTCCAGATGCCGGGCATGGACGGTTTCGAAACCGCCGCGCACATCAAGCGGCGAGAGCGGACCCGGGACATCCCGATCATCTTCCTCACCGCCATCAACCACGGCCCGCACCACACCTTCCGGGGGTACGCGGCGGGTGCGGTGGACTACATCTCCAAGCCGTTCGACCCATGGGTGCTGCGCGCGAAGGTCTCCGTCTTCGTCGAGCTCTATATGAAGAACTGCCAACTCCGGGAGCAGGCGGCCCTGCTGCGGCTTCAGCTGGAGGGCGGCGGCAAGGCGGCACTCGGCGAGGCCAAGGAGCCCGCCGGACTCCTCGCCGAACTCTCCGCGCGGCTCGCGGCCGTTGAGGAACAGGCCGAGGCGCTGTCCAAGCAGCTCGACGACGACTCGGCGGACGCGGCGGCGGTGGCGACCGCGGCCCATCTCGAACGCAAACTCACGGGGTTGCGCAGGGCACTGGACGCGTTGGAGCCGGGCACAGGGAGCGGGGCACCTTCGGTGCCGTCGCAGAACTGAGCGCCACCGAGCCGTGCGTTCTGAGTGAGCAGGCGTCAGTTCTGGTCCCAGGCAAGGGCGACACGAACGGGTGAAGCACTGGGCACACGTGTCCGCTGTCGTCTCCACCGGTAACCTCACACACATGGCCTCACGTCAGTCCGCAGCCAAGAAGCCGCCCGCGAAGAAGGCGGCCGCTCCGACGAAGGCTCCGGCGAAGAAGGCCCCCGCGAAAAAGGCAGCCGCCAAGAAGGCGCCCGCCAAGAAGACCGCGGCGAAGAAGCCCGCTCCCGCGCCGGCGCCCAACCCGACCGCGGGCGTGTACAAACTCGTACGCGCAGTGTGGCTGGGCATCGCGCACGCCGTCGGGGCGATGTTCCGCGGCATAGGGCGGGGCGCGAAGGGCCTCGACCCGGCGCACCGCAAGGACGGTGTCGCGCTCCTGCTGCTCGGCCTGTCGCTGATCGTCGCGGCGGGTACGTGGTCCAATCTGCGCGGCCCGGTGGGCGACCTCGTCGAGATGCTGGTGACCGGTGCCTTCGGCCGCCTCGACCTGCTCGTCCCGATACTGCTCGGCGTCATCGCGGCCCGGCTCATCCGGCACCCCGAGCAGCCCGACGCCAACGGCCGCATCGTGATCGGCCTGTCCGCGCTCGTGATCGGTGTCCTCGGCCAGGTCCACATCGCGTGCGGGGCGCCCGCGCGCAGCGACGGCATGCAGGCGATAAGGGACGCCGGCGGGCTCATCGGCTGGGGCGCGGCCACCCCGCTGACGTACACGATGGGCGACGTCCTCGCCGTACCGCTCCTTGTGCTGCTCACGATCTTCGGGCTGCTCGTCGTCACGGCGACCCCGGTCAACGCGATTCCGCAGCGGCTGCGGCTGCTCGGCCAGAAACTGGGCGTCGTCCACGCCGACCTCGACGAGGACGAACTGGGCGAGGACGACGAGCGCTACGACGAGCAGTGGCGCGAGGCGCTCCCCGCGCGCTCCCGGAGGCGCTCGCGCGCCCCTGAGGAGTACGACCCCGACAGTGCCGAGCAGGAGGCGCTCACCAAGCGCCGGAGCCGCCCCAGACGCCCCGCGGTGCAGCAGCCCGACATGAACCGGCCGATGGACGCGGTGGACGTCGCCGCGGCGGCGGCAGCCGCGCTCGACGGAGCCGTGCTGCACGGGATGCCGCCCTCGCCGCTGGTCGCCGACCTGACGCAGGGCGTCACCGTGGAGCGCGACGGGTACGAGGAGACGACACCCGTACCGGCCGCGCGTGCCAAGGTCCCCCCGGGCGCCAAGCGGCCCAAGCAGGAGGCCCTGCCGGTCGAGTCGGTCGTGCCCGACCTCACCAAGGCCGCGCCCGCCGAGCCGCGCGACCTGCCCCCGCGCGCGGAACAGCTCCAGCTCTCCGGCGACATCACCTACTCCCTGCCGTCGCTCGACCTCCTGGAGCGCGGCGGCCCCGGCAAGACGCGCAGCGCCGCCAACGACGCGGTCGTCGCCTCGCTGCAGAACGTCTTCATGGAGTTCAAGGTCGACGCCGCGGTCACCGGCTTCACGCGCGGTCCGACGGTCACGCGCTACGAGGTCGAGCTCGGCCCCGCCGTGAAGGTCGAGCGGATCACCGCGCTCACCAAGAACATCGCGTACGCCGTCGCCAGCCCCGACGTGCGGATCATCAGCCCGATCCCCGGCAAGTCCGCGGTCGGCATCGAGATCCCGAACACCGACCGCGAGATGGTCAACCTGGGGGATGTGCTGCGGCTGGCCGATGCCGCGGAGGACGACCACCCGATGCTGGTCGCGCTCGGCAAGGACGTCGAGGGCGGCTATGTGATGGCCAACCTGGCGAAGATGCCGCACGTGCTGGTCGCCGGAGCCACCGGTTCCGGCAAATCGTCATGCATTAACTGCCTGATTACGTCCGTCATGGTCCGTGCGACTCCCGAGGACGTCCGCATGGTCCTCGTCGACCCCAAGCGGGTCGAGCTGACCGCGTACGAGGGCATTCCGCACCTGATCACGCCGATCATCACCAACCCGAAGCGGGCCGCCGAGGCGCTGCAGTGGGTCGTACGGGAGATGGATCTGCGCTACGACGACCTCGCGGCGTTCGGCTACCGGCACATCGACGACTTCAACCAGGCCATCCGCGACGGCAAGCTCAAGACGCCGGAAGGCAGCGAGCGGGAGCTCAAGACCTATCCGTATCTGCTGGTGATCGTCGATGAGCTCGCCGACCTGATGATGGTCGCACCACGAGACGTCGAGGACTCGATCGTGCGCATCACGCAGCTCGCGCGCGCCGCCGGCATCCACCTGGTGCTCGCCACCCAGCGGCCGTCCGTCGACGTCGTCACCGGTCTGATCAAGGCGAACGTGCCCTCCAGGCTCGCGTTCGCCACCTCCTCGCTCGCCGACAGCCGGGTCATCCTCGACCAGCCGGGCGCCGAGAAGCTGATCGGCAAGGGCGACGGGCTGTTCCTGCCGATGGGCGCCAACAAGCCCACCCGTATGCAGGGCGCCTTCGTCACCGAGGACGAGGTCGCGGCGATCGTGCAGCACTGCAAGGACCAGATGGCGCCGGTCTTCCGGGACGACGTCACCGTGGGCACCAAGCAGAAGAAGGAGATCGACGAGGACATCGGCGACGACCTCGACCTGCTGTGCGCGGCCGCCGAGCTGGTCGTCACCTCGCAGTTCGGGTCCACCTCGATGCTCCAGCGCAAGCTGCGCGTCGGCTTCGCCAAGGCAGGGCGGCTGATGGACCTCATGGAGTCCCGCGGCATCGTCGGACCCAGCGAGGGTTCCAAGGCTCGTGACGTTCTTGTGAAGGGTGATGAGCTGGATGGAGTGCTCGCCGTGATTCGTGGGGAGGCTGACGCGTAGTGCCTCCGGCGGAGGAAAACGGGACAGGTCGGTCACCGTGCGGGTGGGTTCACGGCGGGCGGCCATGGAGCGGGCCGGCCGGCGGCGGTTCGTTGATATTCGAACGTGACTCACCCGTAAGGGAACGGCGGGCAACCGTTTCCCTTCGGCGTACGTCAAGTTGAGCGAAGGGACGCACACATGTCCCAGCATCAGGATGACCGGCCATTCTGATGGCGTACAAAGTCCCACCGCCCGGTTGCCCCACCCTTTCGTACCCCCCCTAGACTGAACCTCCAGCACAGGTGGCTACACGCTCGAAAGGCGCCCCCGTGTCCATCGGCAACTCCCCTGACGGCAACTCCCCCGAAGACGAGCGTCCGTTCGAAGACGACCGCGAGGCCGAGCAGTTCTCGATCGGCCGTGCCCTGCGGCAGGCACGCATCGAGGCCGGGCTGACTGTGGACGACGTCAGCAACGCCACCCGGGTCCGCATCGTCATCGTCCACGCGATCGAGCAGGACGACTTCGCCCCCTGTGGCGGCGATGTCTACGCGCGCGGTCACATCCGGACCCTGGCACGCGCCGTCCGTCTCGATCCCGCCCCGCTGCTCGCCCGGTACGACGCCGACCACGGCGGGCGTCCCGCGCCGACGCCGGCTGCCCCGCTCTTCGAGGCGGAACGTATCCGCCCCGAGCGGCGCGGGCCGAACTGGACCGCCGCCATGGTCGCCGCGATCGTCGCGGTGATCGGCTTCGTCGGGTTCACCGTGGTCAAGGGCAGCGGCGGGGACGACACGAAGACGCAGGTCGCCGAGGGGTCCACGCCGACCACCAGTACGTCGGCCTCGCCCAAGTCGGAGACCAGCAAGCCCGCCGATCCGAAGCCGGACCCCTCCGACAGCGCCATCGCGGCCGCCCCGCAGGACAAGGTGACCGTGCAGGTCAGTGCGGCGGACGGACGCAGCTGGATCTCGGCCAAGGACCACAACGGCCGGATGCTCTTCGACGGATTGCTCAAGAAGGGCGACTCCAAGACCTTCCAGGACAGCTCGAAGATCAACCTCATCCTCGGTGACGCCGGCGCGATCCAGCTGTACGTGAACGGCAAGAAGATCGAGGACGACTTCCAGCCCGGCGCCGTCGAGCGCCTCACGTATACGAAGGGCGACCCCCAGGTCGGGTAACGGCCCCAGGCCGGACAACGGCCTCAGGCCGAACAGCGGTCCGAAGGGGTATGCCGGTACGGGGTTGGCCAAGATCGGCCAACCCCGTCGACGTGGGCTGTCTGTGGGACGAAGTAGTCTTGAGCCCATGCCTGAACGCCGTACCGTCGCACTCGTCACCCTTGGCTGCGCCCGTAACGAGGTGGACTCGGAGGAGCTCGCAGGCCGCTTGGAGGCGGACGGCTGGCAACTCGTGGAGGACGCCGAGGAAGCGGACGTCGCCGTCGTCAACACCTGTGGCTTCGTCGAGGCCGCCAAGAAGGACTCCGTCGACGCCCTCCTCGAAGCCAATGATCTCAAGGGGCATGGCAGAACCCAGGCCGTCGTGGCGGTGGGCTGCATGGCCGAGCGGTACGGCAAGGAGCTCGCCGAAGCGCTGCCCGAGGCCGACGGCGTGCTCGGCTTCGATGACTACGCCGACATCTCCGACCGCCTCCAGACCATCCTGAACGGCGGCATCCACGCCTCCCACACCCCGCGTGACCGGCGCAAGCTGCTGCCGATCAGCCCGGCCGAGCGGCAGAGTGCCGGCGAGGAAGTGGCCCTTCCCGGCCACGGCGCCCCCACGGACCTCCCGGAGGGCGTGGCCCCGGAGTCAGGCCCCCGCGCGCCCCTGCGCCGCCGCCTGGACGGTTCCCCGGTGGCCTCGGTGAAGCTCGCCTCCGGCTGCGACCGGCGCTGCTCTTTCTGCGCCATCCCGTCCTTCCGCGGCTCGTTCATCTCGCGCCGCCCCAGCGACGTACTGAACGAGGCGCGCTGGCTCGCCGAGCAGGGCGTCAAGGAGGTCATGCTGGTCTCCGAGAACAACACCTCGTACGGCAAGGACCTGGGCGACATCCGCCTCCTGGAGACCCTGCTGCCCGAGCTGGCCGAGATCGACGGCATCGAGCGCGTGCGGGTCAGCTACCTGCAGCCCGCCGAGATGCGCCCCGGACTCATCGACGTCCTGACCTCCACGCCGGACATCGCGCCCTACTTCGACCTGTCCTTCCAGCACTCCGCACCCGACGTGCTGCGCTCGATGCGGCGCTTCGGCGACACCGACCGCTTCCTGGAGCTGCTCGACACGATCCGCTCCAAGGCCCCGCAGGCCGGTGTGCGGTCCAACTTCATCGTGGGCTTCCCCGGCGAGACCGAGGCCGACCTCGCTGAGCTGGAGCGGTTCCTCACGGGCGCGCGCCTCGACGCGATCGGCGTCTTCGGGTACTCCGACGAGGACGGCACCGAGGCGGCGACGTACGAGAACAAGCTCGACCAGGACGTGGTCGACGAGCGCCTCGCGCGCGTGTCCCGGCTCGCCGAGGAACTGGTCGCGCAGCGTGCCGAGGAGCGCGTCGGCGAGACCGTTCAGGTGCTCGTCGAGTCGATCGACGACGAGGAGGGCGCGATCGGCCGCGCCGCCCACCAGGCGCCCGAGACGGACGGCCAGGTGATCTTCACGAGCAGCGAGGGTCTCACCGTGGGCCGTATCGTCGAGGCCAAGGTGGTCGGCACGGAAGGTGTCGACCTGGTGGCCGAGCCGCTCCTGGGCGCGCTCCCGTGTACTGAGGAGGCGGGCAGATGACCGGAGTCCCGGCATCCGCGGCGGGCGGCTCCCCCAGCACGAAAGGTGCGGCGGGGGCTCCCGGCGCATCCGGCGCTCCGGGGGGCTCGAAGCCGGCACGGGCCGGGAAGCTGGGCGCTGCGGCCGTCAACCAGGCCAGCCTCTGGAACATCGCCAACATCCTGACCATGATCCGGCTCGTCCTCGTGCCGGGCTTCGTGGCGCTGATGCTGGCCGACGGCGGGTATGACCCCGCCATGCGCGCGTGGGCCTGGGCGGCCTTCGCCGTCGCCATGATCACCGACATCTTCGACGGCCATCTGGCGCGCACGTACAACCTGGTCACCGACTTCGGGAAGATCGCCGACCCCATCGCCGACAAGGCGATCATGGGCGCGGCGCTGATCTGTCTGTCCTCGCTCGGCGATCTGCCGTGGTGGGTGACGGGAGTGATCCTCGGGCGTGAGCTCGGGATCACCCTGCTGCGCTTCGTGGTGATCCGTTACGGGGTCATCCCGGCGAGCCGCGGCGGCAAGCTGAAGACGCTGGCCCAGGGCACGGCGGTCGGGATGTACATCCTGGCGCTGACGGGGGCGCTGGCCACCCTGAGGTTCTGGGTGATGGCCGTGGCGGTCGTCCTGACGGTCGTCACCGGGCTCGACTATGTGAGACAGGCCATTGTGCTGCGCAGGCGTGGAATCGCCGAGCGGCAGGCGGCGGCCGAGGAGGCGGAGCGGTGAGTTCCACGGCCGCCGAAGTGCTGCGACTACTCACGGTGAGGGGCGAGACGCTCGCCGTCGCCGAGTCGCTCACCGGTGGTCTGGTGGCGGCGGAGATCACCGCGACGCCGGGTGCCTCCAAGGCCTTCCGGGGTTCCGTGACCGCGTACGCCACCGAACTCAAGCACGAGCTGCTGGGCGTCGACGCCACTCTGCTGGCCGAGCGCGGCGCGGTGGATCCGCAGGTCGCGGCCCAGATGGCGGTGGGTGTGCGCAAGGCGCTCGGTGCCGACTGGGGGATCGCGACCACGGGCGTCGCCGGTCCCGAGCCCCAGGACGGACACCCGGTCGGCACGGTTTTCGTGGCCGTCGACGGGCCGTCCGAAGCATCTTTTCATGCCGCTGGTGGCGGGAAAGTCATAGCGCTGCGGTTGAACGGCGATCGGGCGGAAATCCGTATGGAGAGTGTACGGAGCGTACTCGCACTGCTCCTGAAGGAGCTTGCGGGCGAACAGACCGGGAATGAGCGGGCACAGGATACGGAACAGAACGGGGGGTTTTGATGTTTGCAGCCCTGAGTGAACACGACATCGCTCCCCGCACGGCCGCGGCGCAAGGCGGTACGGTGGGGCGTGAAGGATGCGGCTACGCGGTCCGAGGAGGGAGCCACCGATGATTCTGCTCCGTCGCCTGCTGGGTGACGTGCTGCGTCGGCAGCGCCAGCGCCAGGGCCGTACTCTGCGCGAAGTCTCCTCGTCCGCCCGAGTTTCACTCGGCTATCTCTCCGAGGTGGAGCGGGGGCAGAAGGAGGCATCCTCCGAGCTGCTTTC
Source organism: Streptomyces sp. NBC_00775 (assembly GCF_036347135.1). Lineage (NCBI taxonomy): Bacteria > Bacillati > Actinomycetota > Actinomycetes > Kitasatosporales > Streptomycetaceae > Streptomyces > Streptomyces sp. NBC_00775. Next base: position 2,887,920 of record NZ_CP108938.1, on the reverse strand, counting down.
CGCGATCTGCGACGCGCTGGACGTACGGATGTCCGAGCTCATGCGGGAAGTGAGCGACGAGCTCGCCCTCGCGGAGCTGGCACAGTCGGCTGCGGCCACCGAACCGGTGCCCGCACCGGTGCGTCGCCCGATGCTCAATTCCGTATCGGTGACCGGTGTGCCACCGGAACGGGTCACGATCAAGGCGCCTACCGAGGCGGTCGACGTCGTCGCCGCCTGACGCTCACGAGTTCGCGCTCATGAGCTGAGAATGCTTGTGTGAAGCCCCGGCCGGGGTTTTTGCGTTGTATGGGTGTCCTCTATGGGTCCATTTGCCGGTATCCGGTGTGGCGGCCATGGTGGAGGGGTGTGGCGGGGGCCGGCCGGTGGACGGACGCCGGTCGTGCACCTTGATCATCGTGTTCGTTGCAGGCGCTGCAGGCGTTGCAGGCGTCGTGATCGATCGTCGTAGTCGTCGTAATCGGAGGATGCGGATGTACGTCGTGAAGAGCCCGTTGTCCGACGCGGACCTGAAGACCGTGGCCGAGGCGCTGCAGGGTGCCCTGGTCGACCTGCTGGACCTCTCCCTTGTGGCCAAGCAGGTTCACTGGAACGTGGTGGGACCGCGCTTCCGTTCCATCCATCTCCAGCTCGACGAGGTCGTGGACACCGCACGACTGCACTCCGACACCGTGGCGGAACGCGCCTCGACGCTGGGTGTCCCGCCGGACGGCCGGGCCGCGACCGTGGCCGTCAGCAGTGGCATCGGCGCGACGCCCGAGGGCTGGGTCAAGGACACCGACGCCGTGAAGACGCTCGTGGACGCGCTGGGCGCGGTGATCACGCGGATGCGCGAGCGGGTGGCGGCGACCGGGGACGCGGATCCGGTGAGCCAGGACATCTTCATCGGGATCACGGCCGACCTGGAGAAGCATCACTGGATGTTCCAGGCGGAGAACGGGTGACCGCCCGCCGGTGCTGCCCGAGGTGCGCCCGTGTGCCGTTGGTGCGCCCTGCCGGGGCGTGAGAGCGGCGGTCTAGCGTCGGGCTGGAGGTGGGCACCATGGCGGGGCGAATAGTGCGCTGGGGGGCTGCACTGGCGCTCGGTGCGGTGTGGTGGTGGAGCGTGCTGCGGCTCGCGCTGGTGCCCGATGCCGGAGTGCTGGAGGGGGCGGTCGCCGCCGGGGGATGGGGGCTGAGCCTGTTGCCGGTGCACTGCGTGCCGAAGGCCCGGGCGGTGGGTGCCGTGGGGTCGGATCGGTGGCGGGAGTCCTGGCAGGAAGCGTGGTTGCGGCGGCGGGGGACTGCTGGGGGGCGTGCGCGGGGCGTGCGGTAGGGAGTGGGGGCGCGCTTCAGGGGGTGGGGTGTGTGGCGAGGCCGGTGTGCGGGGGCGGAGCGCTGGAGGGTTGGGCGCTCCGGGAGGGGAAAGCGCCCCCTCGGGTGTGGCAGGCGGGCGCGTCCGTGTGCCGGGGGCGTGCGGGGGCTTGGGGCGTGCAGGGAGCGAAGTGGGGCGCGTGGGTGCGTGTGGGCGCCGGCGTGTGCCGGCGGGAGCGGTAGTGCGTGGGTGAAGCGGGCTACCAGGGCATCGCGACGCCGCCGTTGGGGCGGAGGATCTGGCCCGTGGTGAACGCCGAAGCGTCCGAGGCGAGGTGCAGTACGGCGTGGGCGATGTCCTCCGGTTCGCCGACCCGGCCCAACGGTGACAGTCGCGCCATGAACGCCTCTGTCTGCGCCTGCGCCTCCCCGTGGCGGTCGGTCATCGGGGTGCGGATCCAGCCGGGCGCGACCGCGTTGACGCGGATGCCGTGCGGGCCGATCTCGGTCGCCAGGGTCTTCGTCAGCTGCACGACGGCCGCCTTCGCCGCGCCGTAGCAGAGCAGGCCGGGTCCGCCGGTGTCTATCGCACCCGACGCCATGGTGATGATGCTGCCGCGGACGCTCTTCGCGATCATGAGGCGGGCGGCTTCCTGGCAGGCGTACAGCACACCCTTGAAGTTGATGCTCAGCACCCGGTCGAGGTCCTCGTCCCGGGTCTCCAGGACCGGGCTGCTGTGCATGATCCCGGCGACCGCCGCCATGACGTCGAGACGTTCGCAGGACGCGACGGCCTGCTGGAGCTGGGCACGGTCGCTGACGTCGAGCGGGTGGGTGTGGGCGGTACCGCCCTGACTCTTGATCAGGGTCGCCGTCTCGTGCAGGCCCTGCGCGTCGCGGTCCGCGCAGTGGACGGTGGCGCCCGCCTCCGCGAGCAGGACGGCGGAGGCGCGGCCGATGCCGCTGGCGGCGCCGGTGACGAATGCGGTGCGTCCGGTGAGGTCGTACGCCGTGAGGGGCATGAAAGGACGGTACGAGGGTTTCTGACGGATCGTCAATTAGTCGTACGTCGGGGACCCATACGGGGCTGGGCGGCGCCCGGCGATGGCGTGGGCCCCGTCTGGCACGTCGGACACCAGTAGGTGGGGCGCTCACGGGCACCGTCGCCCTGGTCCGCCGAACGGATAGGGGTGCGGCAGCGCAGACAGGGGCGGGGTGTCCGGCCGTACACGAAGAGGTTCTGGTCGCGGCGGCCCGTGGTGCTGCGGGCGGGCCGGTCGCGGTTGACCTCGAGGAGCCTCTTGGCGAGGGCGGGCAGCTGGGCGGCGCGGTCGGCCGGCACATCGCCGATGGGGAGCCAGGGAGTGACCCCCAGGAGGAAGCACAGCTCGCTCTTGTAGACGTTGCCGATGCCGGCGAGATTGCGCTGGTCCAGCAGGGCCTCGCCGAGCGGGCGGGCCGGGTCGTGCAGGAGGTTCTCCAGGGCCCTGTCCGGGTTCCAGCCCGGGCCCAGGAGGTCGGGACCGAGATGGCCGACCGCTCGTCCTTCGTCGGTGGTGCGGAGCAGCTCCAGTACGGGGAGGCGGTACCCGACGGCCGTGCGGTCCGCGGTGCCGAGGATGGCCCGGATCTGATGCGTGGGGCCGCCGCTCCAGCGCTGGCCGTTCGCGTACACCTTCCACGAGCCGTCCATCCGCAGATGCGAGTGCAGGGTCACTCCGCCCTCGATCCGGGCGAGGAGGTGCTTGCCGCGCGGGGTGACATCCAGGACCGTGCGACCGGTGAGGTCGGCTGTGGCGTACTTGGGCACCCTCAGGTCGGAGCGGGTCAGCACCTTGCCCGCGAGGGCGATGTGCAGCCGCCTCGCGGCCTGCCAGACGGTGTCTCCTTCGGGCATGGGTCCAGGGTGACATGGGTGGGAGGTGGCACGGATCGGGGCGTTTGTCGGGGGCGTCGAGGTGGGGTGTGCGGGGCGCGGGGTTGCAAGGTGCGCGGGGCTTCTTGGCGGGCGTCTGTACGGGACTCAGGCGCGGAGGCGCAGTCCGCGGGGGGTCGCGATGAAGCCTGCTCCTTCCAGGAGGGTGCCGATGGGGGAGGTCAGCGCGGAGGCGCCGTTGACGCGCTCCACCGTGACTGTGCCGAGCGAGCCCGCGCGGGCCGCTGCGGCGAGGGCCTCGGCGGCGGTGTGCAGCCGCGCGTCCTCCGTGACCGAGCTGTCCGGGGCGACGGGCCAGGCCAGCAGGGTCTTGCCGCCGCGCTCCATGTACAGGGTCAGTTCGCCGTCGACGAGCACCACCAAGGAGCCCGCCTTTCGGCCCGGCTTGTGCCCGGCGTCGGTCGGGGGCTCGGGCCAGGGAAGGGCCGCGCCGTAGGCGTTGGCGGGGTCGGCGGCGGCCAGGACAACGGCTGACGAGGTGGTGCGGGGGCGGGAGCGACTGTTCGAGAAGGCTGGGGTGTTGGGGTAGGCGGAGATGTGGGGGTGGGGGGAGGTGTGGGGGCGGGTGGAGCGGGCCGGGAAGGCCGAGTCGGCCGAGAAGCCGTGGTCGTCGGTGAAGCCGGGTTCTTCCGGGAAGCCGGAGGCGTCCGGGAACGCGGAACCGTCGGGGAAGCCGGAGTCGTCAGGCAAGGCGGAACCCTCCGGGACGCCGGAGGTGTTCGCCGGGTCGAGGTCGGGTGCGTAGCCGAAGGTGTCCTTGGGGGCTTGGCCGCCGGGGAAACCTGAGGTGTGCGCCGAGGCACGGTCGCCGGGGAAGCCGGCAGGGTTCGCGGGGCTTCGGTCGCCGGGGAATCCGTAGGCGCCCGGGAAACCGTCCGGGAGGTTCGGGTCGGACAGGGCTTCGCCCCGGTCCCGCGCGTTCGCCGCCGCGCGCAGCCGGTCCACCGCGCCGTCCATCGCGAACTGGGCCGCGCCGAGACCTTCGACCACATAGCCGCGGCGTGCCTGGCCGCTGTCCTCGAATGCGGACAGGATGCGGTACACCGCCGAGAAGCCGCCTTCGACGCCCTCCGCGGCGACGGCGCCCCGGGTCACCACGCCGTGCCGGTCGAGCAGGGTGCGGGCCAGGGCGTGGGCGCGCACCGTCGGGTCGGGCTCACGCTCGGGCAGCAGCGACCAGCGGCCCGCCACGGTCGGCGGGCCCGTACGGGACTGGGGGCGCGCGGCGCCGGTCAGGGAGCCGTAGCGTCCGCGCGGGACCGAGCGCTTGGCGCGGTGGGCCGTGGACCCGGCGGTGCGTCCCGAGCCCAGGAGGGAGCGCATCGGCGCGAGCGTGTCGTTAGTGAGCCGTCCGGACCAGGCCAGGTCCCAGACGGCGTCGGCCAGTTGGGGATCGGTGACGTCGGGATGCGTGGTGGCGCGCACCTGGTCGGCGATCTGGCGGAAGAAGAGGCCGTAGCCCCCGGAGAGGGCGTCCAGGATCGACTGGTGGAGCGCGGTCGGCTCCAAGGGGTGCGGGGCCGGCAGGAGCAGCGGCGCCGCGTCCGCCAGATACAGCGAGACCCAGCCGTCCTTGCCCGGCAGCGACCCTGCCCCCGCCCAGACCACCTCTCCGGCGGCCGTGAGCTCGTCGAGCATCGCGGGGGCGTACCCGGCGACCCGGGAGGGCAGGACGAGTTTCTCCAGCGCGGACGCGGGTACGGACGCGCCCTGCAACTGCTCGATGGCGCGCACCAGTCCGTCGATTCCGCGCAGCCCGTGCCCGCTGCCCACGTGCTGCCACTGCGGCAGGAACTGCGCGAGCGCGGCGGGTGGCACCGGCTCCAGCTCGTGGCGCAGGGCCGCGAGCGAACGGCGCCGCAGCCTGCGGAGCACCGTCGCGTCGCACCACTCCTGACCGATACCCGCCGGATGGAACTCCCCTTGTACGACACGGCCGCTCGCTGCGAGTCGCTGCAGTGCCCCGTCCGTGACGGCCGGGCCGAGACCGAAGCGGGCGGCGGCCGTCGTCGAGGTGAACGGGCCGTGGGTGCGTGCGTACCGGGCGAGGAGGTCGCCGAGCGGGTCCTTGACCGGCTCGGTGAAGGCCTCCGGGACGCCGACGGGCAGCGCCGTACCGAGTGCGTCGCGCAGTCGGCCGGCGTCCTCGATCGCCGCCCAGTGGTCGGCCCCGGCGATGCGGACCCGGATGGCACGGCGGGCGCCGGCCAGCTCCTGGGCCCACTGCGGCTCGGCACCCCGCTCGACGAGCTCGGCGTCGGTGAGCGGACCCAGCAGACGCAGCAGGTCGGCCACACTTTCGGCGTCCTTGGCGCGACGGTCCTCCGTGAGCCACTGGAGCTCCCGCTCCAGCTCAGCCAGGACATCGGCGTCGAGGAGCTCGCGCAGCTCGGCCTGCCCCAGGAGTTCGGCCAGCAGCCGTGAGTCCAGCGACAGGGCGGCGGCGCGCCGCTCGGCGAGAGGTGAGTCACCCTCGTACAGAAACTGGGCGACGTATCCGAAGAGGAGGGAGCGGGCGAAGGGGGAAGGCTCGGGCGTGGTGACTTCGACGAGCCGCACCTTGCGGGACTCGATGTCGCCCATCAGCTCCGTGAGTCCGGGGACGTCGAAGACATCCTGGAGGCATTCACGGACCGCCTCCAGGACGATCGGGAACGAGCCGAACTCGCTGGCCACCTGAAGGAGTTGGGCGGCACGCTGGCGCTGCTGCCACAGTGGGGTGCGCTTGCCGGGGTTACGGCGCGGCAGCAGCAGCGCGCGGGCGGCGCACTCGCGGAAGCGTGACGCGAAGAGCGCGGAGCTGCCGACCTGGTCGGTGACGATCTGGTTGACCTCGCCCTTGTCGAAGGCGACGTCCGCCGCGCCGACCGGCGCCTGTTCCGCGTCGTACTCCGTACCCGCCTTCACAGGTGCCTGGTCGAGCAGGTCGAGGCCCATGATGTCGGCGTCGGGCAGCCGCAGCACGATGCCGTCGTCGGCGTGCATCACCTGGGCGTCCATGCCGTACCGCTCGGAGAGCTTGGCGCCGAGAGCGAGGGCCCAGGGGGCGTGGACCTGGGCGCCGAAGGGGGAGTGCACGACGACTCGCCAGTCGCCCAGCTCGTCGCGGAAGCGCTCGACGACGATGGTCCGGTCGTCCGGGATGTGCCCGCATGCCTCGCGCTGTTCGGCGAGGTACGAGAGCACGTTGTCGGCTGCCCAGGCGTCCAGGCCCGCGGCGAGGAGCCGGAGCCGGGCGTCGTCCTTGGGGAGTGAGCCGACCTCGCGGAGGAACGCGCCGACCGCGCGGCCCAGTTCGAGCGGGCGGCCGAGCTGGTCGCCCTTCCAGAAGGGCAGTCTGCCCGGGACACCGGGTGCGGGGGAGACCAGAACGCGGTCGCGGGTGATGTCCTCGATGCGCCAGGAGCTGGTGCCGAGCGTGAAGACGTCGCCCACACGGGATTCGTAGACCATCTCCTCGTCGAGCTCGCCGACCCGGCCGCCGCCCTTCTTGGGGTCGGCTCCCGCGAGGAAGACCCCGAAGAGCCCGCGGTCGGGGATGGTGCCACCTGAGGTGACGGCGAGGCGCTGCGCGCCGGGGCGCCCGGTGACCGTACCGGCGACGCGGTCCCACACCACGCGGGGCCTGAGCTCCGCGAAGGCGTCGGACGGATAGCGGCCCGCGAGCATGTCGAGCACGGCGGTGAACGCCGACTCCGGGAGCGAGGCGAAAGGGGCCGCCCGGCGGACCGTGGCGAGCAGGTCGTCGACCTGCCAGGTGTCGAGTGCGGTCATGGCGACGAGCTGCTGGGCCAGCACGTCCAGGGGATTGGCGGGGACCCGGAGGGACTCGATGGAGCCCGTGCGCATCCGCTCGGTGACCACCGCGGCCTGGACGAGGTCGCCGCGGTACTTGGGGAAGACGACGCCGGTGGAGACCGCGCCCACCTGGTGTCCCGCCCGCCCCACGCGCTGGAGCCCGGAGGCCACGGACGGCGGCGACTCGACCTGGATGACGAGGTCCACGGCTCCCATGTCGATTCCCAGTTCGAGGCTGGAGGTGGCGACCACCGCGGGCAGGCGGCCCGCCTTCAGGTCCTCCTCGACCAGCGCCCGCTGCTCCTTGGAGACGGAGCCGTGGTGGGCGCGGGCGATGACGGGCGGAGCTCCCTGCGCCGCGCCCGAGCCGCCCATCAGCTGGGCCGGGGCGTGAGCCTCCTCAAGGGGCTCGCCGGTCGCCCTCTCGTACGCGATCTCGTTGAGCCGGTTGCAGAGGCGCTCCGCCAGACGGCGGGAGTTGGCGAACACGATGGTGGAGCGGTGGGACTGGACGAGATCGGTGATCCGCTCCTCGACATGCGGCCAGATGGACGGCTTCTCGGCGCCCTCCTTGCCATCGGCGACCGGGGAGCCGCCCAACTCGCCCAGGTCCTCCACCGGGACGACCACGGAGAGGTCGAACTCCTTGCCGGACGGCGGCTGGACGATCTCCACCTTGCGCCGGGGCGAGAGATAACGCGCGACCTCGTCCACCGGACGGACCGTCGCGGAGAGGCCGATGCGGCGGGCGGGCTTGGGCAGCAGCTCGTCGAGGCGCTCCAGGGTGAGCGCGAGATGGGCGCCGCGCTTGGTGCCCGCGACCGCGTGCACCTCGTCCAGGATCACCGTCTCGATGCCCGTCAACGCGTCGCGCGTGGCCGACGTCAGCATCAGGAACAGTGACTCGGGGGTCGTGATCAGAATGTCCGGCGGGCGTGTGGCCAGCGCGCGGCGCTCTGCGGGCGGGGTGTCGCCGGAGCGGATGCCGACCTTCACCTCGGGTTCGGGCTGCCCGAGCCGCACGGCTTCCTGTCGGATGCCGGTCAGTGGGCTGCGCAGATTCCGCTCCACGTCGACCGCGAGGGCCTTGAGCGGTGATACGTACAGCACCCGGCAGCGCTTCTTGGGGTCCGCCGGCGGTGGGGTCGAGGCCAGCTGGTCGAGCGCGGCGAGGAACGCGGCCAGGGTCTTGCCGGAGCCGGTCGGGGCGACCACGAGCACGTCCGAGCCTTCGCCGATGGCCGCCCATGCCCCGGCCTGGGCCGCGGTGGGCGCGGAGAAGGCCCCCGTGAACCAGCCGCGGGTCGCGGGGGAGAAGCCGTCGAGGGCTCGGTGTGCGGAGCTGACCATGCGTCCATCCTGCACCCGGCCACTGACAATCCCGTCTGACCTGCGGGAACGCGGTCGCAGGAGGAGTCGAGGCGCCTGCGGCGGGTGGTGGGTCGGGGCCGGTTCGAGGGTATCCGTCCTCGGTCTGGCGCGGAATCGGTTTGGTGGTGGAGGTGCTGGTGTTGACGCGCCAGCCGCTGCGGGCGGACACCCCCGGACCGGCCCCTTCCGCCGGTGGGCGGCTGTCGGCTGGTGGGGGAGGGGTGCATGCAGCGGCTGGCGGCTGGCGGCTGGCGGCTGGTGGGGGTGCAGTGGCAGCTGTCCGGTGCGGCGTCATCGGGCGGCTGTCGTTGTGGTGGTCGCGGAGAATGGCAGTGTGGCGGATTCGGGACGGGAGCGGGCGCGGCACTGGCAGTACGCGGAACTGCCCGGTGTCGATCTGCTGCGTGCCAGCTATGTCGAAAAGATCTTCGTGCGGCATACCCACGAGAACTTCGTCATCGCTGCCATCACCGACGGTGTCGAGGTCTTCCACCACGGCGGTGGCGACCAGTACGCGGGTCCGGGCGCCCTCGCGCTGGTCAACCCCGACACCCCGCACACGGGCCGGGCGGGCGTCCCCGAGGGCTGGCGGTACGGGGCGGTGTACCCGTCGCCGGAGCTGGTGGCCGAGATCGCCGCGGAGACCACCACCATCCGCGGCACTCCCGGATTCACCAGTCCGGTGCTCGACGACCCGTACGCGGCGGGCCTGGTGCACCAGGTGCTGCGGGCCGCCGAGGAGGGCAACGCGCTCGCCGCCGACACTCTGCTGCGCGTCGCCGTGACCCGGCTGCTGCGCCTGAACGGAGGCGCGCTGCCGCAGCGGGCCGTGCACACCGCGGGCGCCCGCGTCGCCGCACGCGCGCGTGCCGTGCTGGAGGAGCGGATGGTCGAGCCCCCTTCCCTGGAGCGGCTCGCCGCCGACCTCGGCACGAGCCCGTTCGCGCTGCTGCGCGCGTTCCGGGACACCTACGGCATGCCGCCCCACACCTGGCTGACCGACGCCCGCGTACGCCGGGCCCGCCGCCTCCTGGACGCCGGTTCCGCGCCCGCCGAGGCGGCCGTCGCCGTCGGCTTCACCGACCAGCCGCATCTCAATCGGCACTTCACCCGGATCGTGGGCGTGCCCCCGGGCGCCTACCAGCGCGAGCGCAAGAACGTACAAGACGGTGACGGTCGACTGCTCCTACCGTCCAGGGCGTGGCAGAACAGACAGCTCTCGCAGACATACGCAGTGAAGAAGGCGGAAAACCCGACGCCGCCGTCGTCCGGGACGCCCTAGGGGTCGGGGTTGCCGTCGGACTGTCCGGGTTCGCCTTCGGGGTGACCTCGGCCGGCAGCGGGCTCACGCTGCTGCAGACCTGCGCGCTCAGCCTCCTGGTGTTCACCGGCGCCTCGCAGTTCGCGCTCGTGGGCGCGCTCGCGGCCGGGGGCAACCCGCTCACGGCGGCCGCGGGCGCCTTCTTTCTCGGGGTGCGCAACGCCTTCTACGGACTGCGCCTGTCGCAACTGCTCGCCCTCCCGCGCGCGGTGCGACCGTTCGCCGCGCAGTGGGTCATCGACGAGACCACCGCGGTCGCGCTCGCCCAGCCCACCCGCCGCAGCGTCCGCATCGGTTTCACCGTCACCGGGCTCTCCCTCTACGTGCTGTGGAACCTCACCACCCTGCTCGGCGCCGTCGGGGCCGAAGCCATCGGCGACACCGACGCGTGGGGGCTGGATGCCGCAGGACCCGCCGTCTTCCTGGCGCTGCTCGCGCCGATGCTGAAGACCACCACGGAGCGCACGGTCGCGGGTATCGCGGTCATTCTGGGGCTCGGTCTGCTGCCCGTGCTGCCCGCCGGAGTTCCCGTACTGGTGGCCGCGCTGGCCGCTCCCGCCGTCCTCTACGTAGAGGGGCGCCGCAGTGCGAAGACCGCCAACGACGTGCCAAGGGAAGATCGTTGAACATCTGGATCGCCATCGGCGCGACCGCCGTCGGCTGCTACGCCGTCAAACTCATCGGGCTGCTGATCCCCGCCGGCGTACTGGAACGTCCCCTCGTCCGGCGCCTCGCCGCCCTGCTGCCCGTCGCCCTCCTCGCCGCTCTCACGGCCCAGCAGACCTTCGCCGACGGGCGCGTCCTGGTCGTGGACGCGAAGGCCGCGGGACTCGCCGCGGCGGCCGTCGCGCTGATCCTGCGCGCCCCCTTCCTGCTCGTGGTCGCCGCGGCGGTGGTGGTGACGGCGGGGGTGCGGGCGATGACGGGCTGACGTCCGGGCGTACAACGCTGTCGGCCTTCACGCGTGCGTGTGGGCCGACGGCCCCTCCAAGGCGTCGAAGGCACCAGGGCCGGCCGGGAGTCCCTCCGGAGCGACGCGCTCGGTACGTCACAGGCCGCCTGGGTACTGTGACGCGTCACAAGCCGCCCGCCCGCAGGAGCCCGCCGTGCCCCTCTCCGCAGCCGCCAGGGCGCTCGCGCTGCGCTGCGAGCCCAGGGTCAACGAACTGGCCCGGCGGATGTCCCGCGAGTCCTTCGAGGCGCTCCCCGGCTACGCGGAGCTCCCGGACGATCTGAAGGACCTGGAGATCGCGGCGACGGCCCGGCACGGCATCCGGCTGTTCCTGCGCCGCGCGGGCGACCCGGATCTCGCGCGCGCCGACCTGCGTCTGTTCCGCGAGCGGGCCGCTCAGCGCGCCGAGGAGGGGATGCCGCTGCACCTGCTGCTGCGCACGCACTCCCTGGGCGCATACGTGCTGTGGCGGGCGCTGCGCGAGACGGCCCGGCCCGGGGAGGAGGCCGCCCTCGTAGAACTGGTCGACCTTCTCCTGGAGTCGCACCACAGGGTGGTGGGCGCGGTCGCCGAGACGTACGTCGACGAGCGCACCGCTCTGGAGGCCGACGCCCGCGCCCAGCGCCGCTCGCTGGTCCGCGGGCTACTGGACGGCGTACTCAAGCCCGGACACATACTCCTGGACGAGCTGCGGCTGGAAGGGCCCGCCCTGGTGCTCGCCCTCGACCTCGGAGTGTCGGCCGAGGGTCCCGTGGGCGAACGGCGGCGGCAGCGCAGGGCGCAGACCGTCCTGGACCACGCCTTCGGTACGGAGGTGGCGGCGCTCCTGGACACCGGCCTGGGCCGTGCCGTCGTCCCCAAGGAGTGCGAGCCGCCGGACGACCTCGCCCAGCGGCTGAGCAAGGCCCTGGGGACACCGGTCAGGGTCGCGCACGTGCCGGCCGCGGGGCCCGAGGACATCCCGGAGGCGGCTCGCACCGCGATGGAGATCCTGCGCGTCACGCGCGCGTGCGGACTGCCGCCCGGACTGCACCGCCTGGAGGACGTCCTTCTGGAGTTCCATCTCTCCCGGCCCGACCCCAGCAGCCACAAGATCGCCGCCCTGCTCGACCCGGTCGCCGACCGCCCCGAGCTCCTGGAGACCCTGCGCACCCACCTCGCGCATCAGCAGGACCGCCGGGCCACCGCCGCCGCGCTGGGACTGCACCCGAACACCGTCGACAACCGGCTCGCCAAGATCGGGGAACAGTCCGGCATCGACCTCTCGTCGCCCCGAGGGGCGGCCCTGGCGATCGCGGCACTGCTCCTCAGGGACACCCAGGACACGCCGTCCTACGGCCCCTACGCGCGCCCCTGACGTCAACCGATGGACCGTCCGTACGCCCGCAGCGTGCGCAACGCCTCGATCGTCACCATGGGGCGGCACTCCAGGGCGGTGCTCGGCGCCCACTGACGCCAGCGGATCGGCCAGCCTCCGTCCTTCTCCTGCTCGTCCGCCAGGTGGTCGAGCGAGCGCGTCATCTCCTCGTCGGTGAACCAGGCGCGCGCGAGAGACTCGGGAGTCTTCGCGTAGTCGTGCGGGAAGTGGCGCTCGCCCGGCGCGTACCCGGGGGCGACCGGAAACGACTCAAGGTGTTCCGGGTCCAGCGCCGCGAGCCGGTGCTCGCGCACCAGGCGGCCCAGACGGTCGGCGGCCGCCTCCGCGCGCGGGCGGTCGGGCGCGGAGTCCAGGAAGACGACGGCGGCCTCGATCTCGTACGGATGGGACTTCTCCAGCGAATCGACAGCCTGCCAGCAGAAGTCGGTGGCACGGAACAGCCAGGCGTGCCACACCTCGTTGCGGTGCAACAGGCCCACCACGGGCCCGGTGGCCAGGAGTTCGCTCGGCGGGTCGTCGACGATCGGGACGAAAGGAGCCGTCGGATAGCCGCGCTGGCTGGGATGGATCGCCGGCAGCGCGCCGTCCCCCGTCGACACGGAGGTCAGATAGCGGCACACGCGCTCCACGCGCTGTCCACCGCAGCGCCCGATCGAGTCCAGCACACGCAGCGCGTGCCCGGTGTGCAGCGGCTGGCTGACCGGGCCGCGCAGATCGGGTTCGAGCGCGTGACCGTACCCTTCGTCCTCGTTGCGGTAGGCGGCCAGCGCGGTCTCCACCGCGTCGGCGCCGCCGCCGAGGAAGTGGTACGCGAAGCGGCGCTGCTCCAGTACGCGTGCGGTGAGCCAGATGAAGTGCTCGGCGCGTGCGAGTGGGGAGTGCGCCGGGGGCGTCGGGGGGAGTGGGGATGCTCCTGTTTCGGCCATGCGTCAGACCGTAGGACGGAAAGCGGTCTCGGCAAGCGGTCCCGGCTCGGGCCCACTCTCAGGGGCGGGATACTGGAGTCATGCGGTTGACGGTCTTCTGGCAGCGGATGGCGGATCACTTCGGTGCGGGGTACGCCGATACTTTCGCGCGCGATCATGTGATGACGGAACTCGGCGGGCGCACCGTCCACGAGGCGCTGAACGCCGGCTGGGAGGCCAAGGACGTGTGGCGCGTGGTGTGCGCGACCATGAACGTTCCGTACGAAAGCCGCTGACGGACCGGGAAGATCCGGGGGCGGGGGCCGATTGTCGGCGGTGTGGGCGAGACTTGCACCGTGGCCCCGACAGACGAGACCGCACAGGTCGCCCAGCAGGCATCACCGTTCGGCACGACGCCGCCCACCGGCCCCCCGGCCGGGGACACAGCCGCGCCCGGCGGGCGCATGCCGCGCTGGCTGCCGCGCGCCATGGTGCTCGCCCTCGCGCTCGTCGCTGTCTTCCAGCTGGGCAGTTGGGCGTTCCACCAGCTCACCAGCCTGCTGATCAACATTCTCATCGCGTTCTTCCTGGCTCTCGCGATAGAGCCCGCGGTGAGCTGGATGGCCTCGCGCGGCATGCGCCGGGGACTGGCCACCTTCCTCGTCTTCTTCGGTGCGACGATCGCGATCGCCGGATTCATCACGCTGCTGGGCTCGATGCTCGCGGGCCAGATCATCAAGATGGTCGAGGGCTTCCCCGACTACCTCGACTCGGTCATCAACTGGATCAACACGCACTTCCACATGGACCTGAGACGGGTGGACATCCAGGACAGCCTGGTCCACTCCGACTGGCTGCGGAAGTACGTACAGAACAGCGCCACCGGCGTCCTGGACGTGTCCGCGCAGGTGCTGGGCGGACTCTTCAAGCTGCTGACGATCGCGCTGTTCTCGTTCTACTTCGCCGCCGACGGACCGCGGCTGCGGCGCGCGCTGTGCTCGGTGCTGCCGCCCGCCCGGCAGGCCGAGGTGCTGCGCGCGTGGGAGATCGCCGTCGACAAGACCGGCGGCTATCTGTACTCACGCGGTCTGATGGCGCTGATCTCCGGCATTGCGCACTACATCCTGTTGCAGTCCCTGGGCGTGCCCTACGCGCCCGTGCTCGCCGTCTGGGTGGGCCTGGTCTCGCAGTTCATCCCCACGATCGGCACTTATCTCGCGGGCGCCCTGCCGATGCTGATCGCCTTCACGATCGACCCCTGGTACGCGCTGTGGGTGCTCATCTTCGTCGTGGTCTACCAGCAGTTCGAGAACTATGTGCTGCAGCCCAAGCTGACCTCCAAGACCGTCGACATCCACCCCGCGGTCGCCTTCGGGTCGGTCATCGCGGGCACCGCGCTCCTGGGCGCCGTCGGCGCGCTGATCGCCATCCCCGCCGTCGCCACGCTGCAGGCGTTCCTGGGGGCGTACGTGAAGCGCTACGACGTCACGGACGACCCCCGAGTGCACGGCCACCGCAGCCGGGACTCGGGCACCTTCCTCGCGCGCGTGCGGCGGCTGTTCACCAGGTGAGGACCGCCCACACGCCGGCGCCGACGACGGCCGCCGCGTAGCAGCCGGCCGCCGCGTACATCACCCGCTGCTTGGTCCTGTCGCTCCAAGCGGCGTGCGACAGCAGCCAGGCCAGTGCGGGCAGCACCAGCACGGCGTGCAGGCTCACCCCGTGCAGCGGCTTGAGCGGGGCCGTCGAGTGGTACGCCGCCTCCTGGTGGCCGGTCCGGGTCAGGAGGACCCCGCGCGCGATCATCGCGGCGCCCGTCAGCAGGGCGACGAGCAGGATCGCGAACCCGGAGCGCAGCGCGAGCGGCATCCCCAGGGGGCCTGCGGGGCGGTTCCGGAACGAGGCCGCCGCGAACACGGTGAGCAGCACCACGAGAACCCCGCCGCCCACCGCGAGCGTCATGGACACCGCCGTGTCGAAGCCGGTCTCCATGTTGAGATGCGAGGGCACCCGACGCCACGCCTGCAGGGTGATCCCGCCCACTTCCACGACACAGTCGGCGGCGAACACCACGAGCAGCGTGGTGCGCAGCCTCGGCCCGACGCGCAGATACGACGTGACCCACGTGATCGCGATCAGTGTCAGCCCGAAGGAGAGCCCGAAGGTGACCGGCTTGCGCCAGGAGACGGGCCCGTCCCAGGGGCCACCGTCGACGGCGAAGACCACCAGATGCACGCATCCCGAGAGGACGAGCAGGGCACCGGTCGCGTAGCAGAGCCGCTCGGCCGGGCGGAACGTGAGCTTCGAGGGTGTCTGCGTGCGCTTCAAGGGTGCCCGGGACCTCATGGTTTCCATGGCCCAAGCCTCGCGAGCAGGCCTCACGGCGTCGTCGTACGGCCGAAGGCACCTGTCGTACGCCCGGGAGAGTAGCCCGGTACCGGATCGTGCCGGCGGGAAATCCGGGGCACTGTCAGACCGCGAACGTACTCTCGGAGGTGTCGCGTGGTGCGCTTGACACGAAAATCGAACATCCATTCTTATGGAAGCTCCGGCGGAGCTCTCGACGGGGATTTCGGCAGGGTTTTCATGGAGATGTGCCCGAGTTATCCACAGGCCGGACGGGCGTCGGGGCGCATTGTCAGTGGCAGGCGTTAGCGTCTTTGACGTGAAGCGATCGACTCAAGCAAACCGGGTGGAACCCATGGCAGGAACCGACCGCGAGAAGGCGTTGGACGCCGCGCTCGCACAAATTGAACGGCAATTCGGCAAGGGCGCAGTGATGCGCCTGGGCGAGCGGCCGAATGAGCCCATCGAGGTCATCCCCACCGGGTCGACCGCGCTCGACGTCGCCCTCGGTGTCGGCGGCCTGCCGCGCGGCCGAGTGGTGGAGGTGTACGGCCCGGAGTCCTCCGGTAAGACGACCCTGACCCTGCACGCCGTGGCGAACGCGCAGAAGGCCGGCGGCCAGGTGGCCTTCATCGACGCCGAGCACGCCCTCGACCCCGAGTACGCGAAGAAGCTCGGCGTCGACATCGACAACCTGATCCTGTCGCAGCCGGACAACGGCGAGCAGGCTCTGGAGATCGTGGACATGCTGGTCCGCTCCGGCGCGCTCGACCTCATCGTCATCGACTCCGTCGCCGCCCTGGTGCCGCGCGCGGAGATCGAGGGCGAGATGGGCGACTCGCACGTGGGTCTGCAGGCCCGTCTGATGAGCCAGGCCCTGCGGAAGATCACCAGCGCGCTCAACCAGTCGAAGACCACCGCGATCTTCATCAACCAGCTCCGCGAGAAGATCGGCGTGATGTTCGGCTCCCCGGAGACCACGACGGGTGGCCGGGCGCTGAAGTTCTACGCCTCGGTGCGACTCGACATCCGCCGCATCGAAACGCTGAAGGACGGTACGGACGCGGTCGGCAACCGCACCCGCGTCAAGGTCGTCAAGAACAAGGTCGCGCCGCCCTTCAAGCAGGCCGAGTTCGACATCCTCTACGGCCAGGGCATCAGCCGCGAGGGCGGCCTGATCGACATGGGCGTGGAGCACGGCTTCGTCCGCAAGGCCGGCGCCTGGTACACGTACGAGGGCGACCAGCTCGGTCAGGGCAAGGAGAACGCGCGCAACTTCCTGAAGGACAACCCCGACCTCGCCAACGAGATCGAGAAGAAGATCAAGGAGAAGCTGGGCGTCGGAGTGCGTCCCGTGGAGCCCACCACCGAGCCGGGCGCGGACGCGGCGGTCTCGGCCGCCCCGGGCGAGGCCGCGAAGACGGTGCCCGCTCCGGCGGCCAAGGCCACCAAGCCCAAGGCCGCGGCGGCCAAGAGCTAGTCCATGACGCGACGAACCGACTGGGCCGAGTACGCCTACCCTGCCGACCCGGAGGGGCCAGGGCAGGGGTACCACGGGGGCGACAGTGGCTCGGCCGGAGACGGTGACGGGGGGTACGGCGGCGCGGGAGCGTACGACGGCGGGACGTACGGCCCCGACGACGGGTTCTACGGCGCCGAGCGCGGCGTCGAGGGGTTCTACGGCGGCGATCCGGGCGCCGGTTCGGACGGTGGTCCGGACGGCGAAGCCTCGCCGGACGGAGGCTCGCGGCGCGGTGAACGCCAGCCGGGTGGTCACGGTTCGCCGGGCGGCGCCTCACGCCGAGGCGGCGGTCGGCGTGGTGACGGCGGAGCGCGTGGTGGACGAGGGCGTCGCAGGCGTGGCGGTTTCGGTGAACCGTCCGGCGACCCACAGGACGGAGGCGCCCCCTCCTCGTCGAGGGCCGAGAAGGGGGAGCCCCCAGGGGACCCGGCTGAGCGGGCGCGGGCAATCTGTCTGCGCCTGCTCACCGGGACCCCGCGCACCCGCAAGCAGCTCGCGGACGCACTGCGCAAGCGCGAGATCCCGGACGACGTGGCGGACGAGGTGCTGTCACGGTTCGAGGAGGTCGGCCTGATCAACGACAGTGCCTTCGCGGACGCCTGGGTGGAGTCCCGGCACCACGGCCGGGGTCTGGCCAGGCGGGCTCTCGCCCAGGAGCTGCGGACCAAAGGCGTGGACTCGACGCTGATCGACGAGGCCGTCGGGCAGCTCGACTCCGAGCAGGAGGAGGCGACCGCGCGCGAGCTGGTCGCCCGCAAGCTGCGCTCGACGCGCGGCCTCGACCGCGACAAGCGGTTGCGGCGCCTCGCGGGCATGCTCGCCCGCAAGGGCTACTCCGAAGGCATGGCCCTGCGTGTGGTCCGCCAGGCGCTGGAGGAAGAGGGCGAGGACACGGAGGGGCTAGGGGACGAGGGGTTCTGACCCCAATGAGGGCTCGGAGAGCGTTGGCCCAGCGTTCCCGGGGTGGCCCGGAGCCCTGACCGGCCGCACCGTAATCCGATCCCAAATACACAACCCATCCCGGGCCTTGAACACGGTGGACGCGCGGGGGCGCCGATCGCGTTCAGGGCCCGGACGTATGCCCGGACCCATGCCCGGATGTCTGCCTGATCGCCTGCCGGACGCCGGCCCGGACGCAAGGGCTGAGCTGCTCAACTCCCGCTGGCCGGGGTGGGGTTAACCCCCGGCTGAAGACGCCGGGCCGCCGCAATGCACAGACACCTGTGCACAGACGACTGTGTACCCATGGCACAGGAACCCGGCGCAGAAGAGGAAACACCCCCGAAGGCGCCGCACGCCTCCACCGAGCTCTCCGACCTCGCCACGCTCAAGGCCCTCGCGCAGCCCCGGCGGCAGCGCATGCTCCAGCACCTCACTGTGCACGGCCCCGCCACATCGGCGACGCTCGCCCGGGCGCTGGGACTCAACACCGGAACCACCAGCTACCACCTGCGCGAACTCGCCCGATACGGCTTCGTGGAAGAGCAGGCCGAGGCGAACGGCCACGGCCGGGAGCGCTGGTGGCGGGCCGTCCCCGGTGACCGGCGCTTCCCGCCGCGCAGCCGCCAGAGTCCCGAGATGCGGCTCGTCATGGACGAGTTGAACCACCACGCGTACGCCGCCGACCTCGAACTCTTCGAGCAGATGCAGCTCCAGCCAGGCGCGGGCGAGGATCCCTGGGTCGACGCCCTCCCGTACTCGCGCGGCAGCATCCGGCTGACGCTGCCCGAACTCCGCGCGTTCTTCGAGGAGTACATCGCGCTCCTCAACCGCTACAAGCGCCCGGAAGCCGACACCCCGCCCGACGCGCGCACAGTACTCACCCGGTTCCTCGCCTTCCCGACCCCTGGCGGAGCGCCAGGGAGCCGCCCGGCGCCCCACGGCACGGACCACGACGCGCACCACAACAGAGAAGAGAGCGAACCCTCATGATGCTGCGCTACGCCCTGCGGACCGTCCGAGCCCGCAAGGGCGGCTTTCTCGGCGCCTTCCTCGCCCTGATGTGCGCGGCCGCTCTCATCACCGCCTGCGGCACCCTCCTCGAAACGGGCCTGCGCGGCACGATCCGCAGTGAACGTTATGCCGCGACCCCCGTCGTGGTCTCCGCCGATCAGAACGTCCACCAGACCACCGTCAAGCACAAGAAGGGCAAGACCAAGGTCAAGCACAAGGCCAAGCCCATCGCGGAACGGGCCTGGCTGTCCGGCGACCTGGCGGCACGGTTGCGCCAGGCTCCCGGTGTAGGCCGAGTCATCCCCGAACTGACCTTCCTGGCCCAGCCGTTGGCACCCAGCGGGAGTGTCGACAAGGACCGGCCCGCCTACGGTCACGCCTGGGAGTCCGCCGCGCTGACCCCGTACACACTCATCACCGGCACCGCGCCCGAGGCCGACGGCGACCTCGTCGTCGACCGCCACTTCGCCGAGTGCGCCCACCTCAAGGCCGGCGACCGCCTCACCGTCCAGTCGACGCAGTCCCCGCGCACCTACCGGATCACCGGGATCGCCGAGCCCGCCGCAGCCGTACGCCACCAGACCTCCCTCTTCTTCTCGACCTCCGAGGCCCGGCGGCTGGCCGCGCACCCCGGGCAGGTCACCGCCTTCGGCGTACTGCCCGCTGAGGGCACCGACACCGCTGCCCTCAAGCAGTCCGTCGCCAAGGCACTGCACGGCACCACCGCGCAGGTCAGCGCGGGAGACGGCCGTGGCCCGGTCGAGTTCCTGGACGCGGCCGCCGCCCGGACAAAGCTGGTCAGCATGGGCGGTGCCATGGGCGGCACCTCGCTGCTGGTGGCCGTGCTGGTCGTCGTCGGCACCTTCGCCCTCTCCGTGCAGCAGCGCCATCGCGAACTCGCCCTGTTGCGCGCCATCGCCGCCACGCCGGGCCAGATCCGCGCACTTCTCGGCAGGGAGGCCCTCATCGTCGGGGCTGCCGCCGGTGTGACCGGCGCACTCGCAGGGCTGCCGCTGGGTAGCTGGCTGCACAGCCGGTTCGTCGCCATGGGCGCCGTCCCGGCCACGCTTCAGCACACCGTCAGCGTCTTCCCGCTGTTCGCCGCGGTCGCCGCGACACTCCTCGGCGCCTGGGCCGCCGCGCGTATCTCGTCCCGCCGCATCACCCGGATCCGCCCGGCCGAGGCGCTCGCCGAAGCCCGGGTCGAGCGCACCCGCCCCGCATGGGGACGCATCCTCGCCGGCCTCGCGCTGCTCACCGGCGGTGCCGTCCTCGTCGCCGTGCTCAGCGTGCTGCGCACCGAGCCCGCCTCAACCCCCGTGACCTTCCTTGCCGTTGTGGTCCTCGCCTCCGCTGTGGCACTGCTCGGCCCCCTGCTGGTCAAGGCGGCAGCGGCCGTACTCGCGGGCCCGCTGCGGCTGACCGGTCCCGGCGGCCGTCTTGCCCGCGCCAACCTTCGCGGCAACGCGGCCCGCATGGCCTCCGTCGTCACTCCCCTCACCCTCCTCATCGGTATGACCTGCACGGTTCTCTTCGTCCAGCCGACGCTCGGCGACGCGGCCCGGGCCCAGGCGCGCGAGGGCATCCGCGCCGACTGGGTGCTCGCCGCCCAGGGCCCCGGCGTCCCGGCCGAGGCCGCGCGGCAGTTGCGTACGGGCCACGACGTCGTCACCGAAGTGGTCCGTACGACCGTGCGCGTGGGTCTCGACAAGTACGCGGCCCAGGGCGTCACGCCGGCCGGGCTGACCCGCACCTGGGACCCGGACGTCACGGCGGGCTCCCTGAACGGCCTCAAGGACAGCACCGTCGCGGTCAGTGAACTCGCCGCGGACCAGCTCCACTTGAAGCCCGGCGGCACACTGAAGGTCACCCTCGGCGACGGCACGCCCGTCACGCTCACCGTCGCCGCCGTCTACGCCAAGGGTCTCGGCTTCGGCGACCTCACCTTCGCCCATGACCTGGTCGCGCGCCATGTGGACAACCCGCTCGCCACCTCCGTCCTTGTCACCACCGCCCGTACACAGACACAACTCGCGGCTACTCTCCGTAAGTTCCCGGCGGTCCATGTCCTCGCGCCGGCCGCCGCGGACTCGATCCAGGCCGCCCGCCAGCAGGCGAACGCCGAGGTCAACTACCTCGCCATGGGACTGGTCCTGGCCTTCACCGCCATCGCCGTCGTCAACACGCTGGCCATGTCGGTCTCCGAGCGGGTCCGCGAGTTCGCGATGCTCCGCCTCGCCGGGGCGACTCGTCGGCAGGTACTGCGGATGCTGCGGACCGAGGCGGTGTCGGTGCTGCTGCTCGCCACCGCGCTCGGCAGCGGAATCGCGCTCGCCGTCCTGACCGCGTTCAGCGTCGGCATGACGGGCAGCGCGGCTCCGGCGGTCACACCCCTGTTGTACGTGACGGTCATCGCGGTGGCCGGGGCGCTCGCCCTTGTCGCCTCCGCGCTGCCGGGCCGGGTGGCGTTGCGGGTTCGCCCTGTCACGGTGGCCACGGCCAAGGAGTAAGGGGCGGTACGCAGTGGTGGGCGCCCCTTACATCAAGGGGCGCCCACCACTACGTACGACGTGAAGAACTTTTTCCCTGCGGTCGGGGAAATCCATGGGGCGGCGGCCGCCTAGGCGGCGGTCACCGGGAACCCGGCCGACTTCCAGGCCTGGAATCCGCCGACCAGATCGGTCGCCCGGTGCAGCCCCAACTGCCGCAGCGACACGGCCGCGAGGCTCGACGCGTACCCCTCGTCGCAGAACACGACGATCCGCAGGTCATGGCTCGTGGCCTCCGGGGCGCGGTGGCTGCCTTGGGGGTCGAGCCGCCATTCCAGTTCGTTGCGCTCGACGACGAGGGCGCCGGGGATCAGGCCGTCGCGCTCACGCAGGGCCGCGTAGCGGGTGTCGACCAGGAGCGCCTCGCCCGCCTGCGCGGCTTCGTACGCGTCCTTGGCCTCCACCCGGTCCAGGCCCTCGCGGACCCGCTCCAGCAATTCGTCGATGCCCACGCGCCGGGCGGTCACTGCCAGTCCTCCGGACGCTCGACGTGCTCCAGGCGCAGCACCTGGCCCGTACGGCTGTAGCGGCGGATCTGCGGGAGCGGCGGGTAGTAGGCGTGGACCGAGATCGCGTGCTTCTCAGGGGACTCGTTGAGTACCTCGTGCACGTGGTGGCGGCCGAAGGAGCGGCCCTTGCCCGTCGGCAACGTCCGTTCCCGGTCGATGTCCTCGGCGAGTTCCAGGGTCTTCCAGCCGTCGGCGGGCAGCCGGGCGGCGAGGGAGTTCTCCTTGAGTTCGCCCGACGCGGTGAGGAAGGCGCCGACGGATTCGGCGTGGTCGTGCCAGCCGGTTCCGGTGCCGGGGGGCCAGCCGATGAGCCAGGCCTCGCTGCCGCCCGGGCCTTCGAGGCGCACCCAGGTACGGCCCTCGGGGTCGAGCGGGAGTGAGGCGATCAGCTCGGCGTCGGCGGCAGTGCGGCGTACGAAGTCGAGCAGATCGGCCTGGGTGGGCGTTTGCGGGGGTGCGGAGACAGAGACAGAGGGGGACACAGACACTCGTAACCGTCCTGAGGGTTCGCGTGAAGCGCGCGACGGCACAAGGGCGGCGCGCGAAGGAGGGAGGGATGCGAATTCAGCAGGACGGGCGACACACGCAGCCCGCATAGCGGACGAGGTCCATATGGACCCTCCGCCACAGGCGCACACAGGTGTCGGTCACGATCCGGAGTACACCATGGGGGTGCGGGCCGGTCAACTCACCGTCACCATGTGGACGCTCGGTGACGGTGGCTGCGGTGGACGGCCTGGGGCGGCCGGGCGCGGGGCTTCGACAGCCCGGCTCGTGGGCAGGTCAGGGCGGCGGTACGCGGACTCGGGCAGGGCGGATTCCGGGCGACCCGGCCCACCCGTCACCCCGGGCTCGGACGGCCCCGGTCTCCGCTGGTGGGAGCGTCGCCGCCTGCTCGGCCCCCGTTTCGCCCGCACCAGAAGTTCAGCCCGTGCTCGCCGTGGCCTCCGCCTTTGCCGGTCCGCCCAGTGTCGCCTCGGCCGCCTCGTACAGGTCGGCCGGGCGCACCCCGCTGAAGGCGGTGACCAGGTGGCCGTCGGGACGGACGAGGAGCACGGTGTGGGCGGCCGCGCCTGGATAGCTCTCGGCGACCAGCAGCTCGGCGGGGTGCGGCAGGGCGGTCACGGCGGCCGCGAGCCGGGGCATGATTCCGGCCGTCACCCAGTGTTTCCGTTCCCAGACGCCCGTCCCCGGAGCGATCAGCATCACGAGCAGCACCCCGCGCCCGAGGCGCTCCCGCAGTCGTACGAACGAGCCGTCCTCCGCGGTCACCCGGACATCGACGACCGGGGCTCCGGGCGCGGTGTCCACGGGAGCCGCCGAGTCGGCGTGCGGCGGCGCGAGCGGGGAGTCGGCGTACGCTCCCGGCGCTCCCAGCGGGCCGCGCCCCAGGTGGCCGTCCGTGAGCAGCGTGTCGTGGCCGCGGGCCGACCCGGGGACGTACGAGCGCAGGCCCCCGCCGCCGCGCAGCAGCGGCAACGCCTGGTCGGCGGCGCGCAGCCGGGCGGCGACGACGGCGCGCCGTTCCACCTGGTAGCTGTCCAGCAGCGTCTCGTGCGGCCCGTGGTGCCAGGCCAGCGCCAGCTTCCAGGCGAGGTTGTCCGCGTCCCGCAGTCCCTCGTCCAGGCCCTGGGTGCCGAGCGCGCCCAGCAGGTGTGCGGCGTCCCCCGCGAGGAAGACACGGCCGACCCGCCACCGGCGGGCGAGGCGGTGGTGGACGGTGTGGACTCCGGTGTCGAGCAGTTCGTACGCGGGTGTGGAGCCGCCGCTCCAGCCCGCGAGGGTCTCCCGGATGCGTGCCAACAGCAGGTCGGGCGTGACCAGGTCCTTGCCCGGTGGCAGCAGCCAGTCCAGGCGCCACGCGTCGTCGGCGAGGGGGCGCGCGGTCACCTCCCCGGCCGAGGGGCCCGACGTCCGCCACGGCGGCATCCGATGCAACAACGCCTCGCCGGGCCACGGAAGTTCCGTACGCAGCGCAGCGACGGCGTGTCGTTCGACGGCGGTACGTCCGGGGAAGCGGATGTCCTGGAGTTTGCGCACCGTCGAGCGCGGTCCGTCGCAGCCGACGAGATAACTGCCGCGCCACCAGGTGCCCTTGCCGCCCCGGGTGTGCGCGGTGACGCCCGACGTCTCCTGCTCGATGGAGTCGAGGCGGCTGTTCACGGCGACCTTGATCAGCCGCTCGTGGACGATCGCGTCGCGCAGAGCCCCGGTCAGCGCGTGCTGGGCGATGTGCAGCGGGGCGGCGTACTGCTCGGTGTCCGCGGAGCCTTCCGCGTCCCTGGACGCGTGAATGTCCCTGGAGCCCTGTGCGCCACTGGTGCCGGCCGTGCGCCTGGAGCTCTCCGCGTCGGAGGAACCCTGCGTGTCGAACGCGATCTCACGCATCACCTGCTTGCGCCGCATCGACCGCCATCCGGCCCAACGGAAACCGGCCTCGGAGAGCGGGAAGCCGGTGAGCCGCTCGACGAGCGCGGCCGTGTCCTCGCGCAGGACGACCGTCCGCGCGGGCCTTTGTTCGTCCTTGCCCGGGCCCTCGTCGAGGACCACGGAAGGGACCTCCTGGCGGGCGAGCGCAAGGGCGAGCGTGAGCCCCACGGGCCCTGCTCCGACGATGATCACCGGGTCCACGGCGCGGTGCCCCCTGCCCGGAGCGGTGTCCTGAGGGACGTAGAGGAACAGGCAGTTGGAGCGGGGTGCACGATCACAGAACGTATGCAACCCATTGCCGGTGCTTGCGTCAAGTGACGGAGGCAGCGGCCGTCACGCCACTGCCTCCGTGCGGCTCATGTCACTTGACTGTTCATCGGATGGCGCCGTCGGCACCGGTTCCGAAGCTGCCCCTCACCTCGGCGGGGTTGAGCTCCACCTCATCGGCGCCGAGGACCGCGCCCGTGCTCTTCTTGCCGCGCCGCAGCCTGCCCTCCAGCCAGCTCGCGAAGCTGGTGAGGGCGAAGTTCAGCACGATGAAGATGGCCGCCACCACGATGAAGCTCGCGATGACGTTGGCGTAGTTGGCCGCGAGCGTGCTGCGCGAGTTGAGCAGCTCGGGGAACGTCAGCAGGACGCCGCCCAGCGCTGTGTCCTTCACGATGACGACGAGCTGGCCGACGATGGCCGGCAGCATGACGGTGACGGCCTGCGGGAGCAGGATGCTCGTCATTGTCTGACCCTTGCGCAGACCGACCGCGTAGGCGGCCTCCGTCTGCCCCTTGGGGAGGGCCAGGATTCCGGCGCGTACGACCTCGGCGAGGACCGAGGCGTTGTAGAGCACCAGGCCGGTGACGACGGCGTACAGGGGCCGTTCTTCGCTGGGGATGTCCGTGGAGCGGACGTAGAGCTCGTTGGCGAACAGCATCAGCAGCAGCACCGGGATCGACCGGAAGAACTCGACCACCACACCGGCCGGAGCCCGGACCCACCGGTGGTCGGACAGGCGTGCGATACCGAAGAGCGCGCCCAGCGGAAGGGCGATGACCATGGCGAGTGCCGCGGCCTTCAGCGTGTTGGCGAGGCCCGGCAGCAGATACGTCGTCCAGGCGTCCGACGTGGTGAACGGCTCCCAAAGGGACCACTTCAGCTGGCCCTTGTCGTCCATCGTCCGCCAGATCCACCACAGGAAGAGGGCGAGCAGGACGAAGAAGCCCACTGAGAAGATCACATTGCGCCGCTTGGCGCGGGGGCCGGGGGCGTCGTAGAGGACGGAGGTCATCGCTTCACCGCCAGTCGCTTGCCGAGCCAGCCGAGGATGAGGCCGGTGGGCAGGGTCAGTACCACGAACCCGAGGGCGAAGACGGCGGCGATGGCCAGCGTCTGGGCCTCGTTCTCGATCATCGTCTTCATCAGGGTGGCTGCCTCGGCCACGCCGATGGCGGCGGCCACGGTCGTGTTCTTGGTCAGCGCGATCAGTACGTTGGCCAGCGGGACGATGACCGAACGGAAGGCCTGCGGCAGCACGATGAGCCGCAGGCTCTGGCTGAAGCTCAGCCCGATGGCGCGTGCCGCCTCCGCCTGGCCGACGGGCACGGTGTTGATGCCGGAGCGCAGTGCCTCGCAGACGAAGGCCGCGTGATAGACGACCAGGCTGAGCACCGCCAGCCGGAAGCCCTGGAGCTTGAAGTCGTCGGGCGCGCCCATCGTCATACCGAAGATGTCGGCGAGACCGAGCGAGCTGAAGACGATGATGACCGTCAGGGGGATGTTCCGGACGATGTTCACATAGGCGGTGCCGAACCCGCGCATGAGCGGGACCGGGCTGACGCGCATCGCGGCCAGCACGGTGCCCAGGATGAGGGAGCCGACGGCGGAGAGGGCGGTGAGTTTCACCGTCGTCCAGAACGCCCCGAGGACGTCGTAACCTTCAAGAAAGTCGAACACGATCTCCCGCGCTTCCGGGTGTGTGGCGTACGTGGCGGACGCGGCGCGCCGCCGCCGTGATCGCGGCGGGCGGCGGCGCGCCTGCGGAACCCTGCGTTGCCTGCGGATTCCAGGGTTACTTGACGATGACGCCGATCTTCGGGGCCGGCTCGTTCTTGTAGTTGGCCGGACCGAAGTTCGCGGCGACCGCCTTCTGCCAGGAGCCGTCGCTGACCATCTTCTCCAGGGCGGTGTTGATCTTGTTCACGGTCGCGGTGTCGCCCTTCTTGACGCCGATGCCGTAGTTCTCGTTGCTCAGCTTGAGACCGGCGAGCTTGAACTGACCCTTGTACTTGTCCTGCGCGGCGAAGCCCGCGAGGATCGAGTCGTCGGTGGTCACCGCGTCCACGGCGCCGCTCTGCAGAGCGGCGATGCACTCCGAGTAGCCGCTGTACTCCTTCAGCTGGGCCTTCGGGGCGATCGTGTCGTGGACGTTCTGCGCCGAGGTGGAGCCGGTCACGGAACACAGCTTCTTGCCGTTGAGGTCCGTGCCCTTGGAGATGTCGGAGCCCGTCTTGACCAACAGGTCCTGGTGGGCCAGCAGGTAGGGGCCGGCGAAGTCGACCTTCTGCTTGCGCTCGTCGGTGATCGAGTACGTGGCCGCGATGAACTTCACGTCGCCGCGGGCCAGCGCGTTCTCACGGTCGGCGCTCTTGGTCTCGACGAACTCGATCTGATCGGGCTTGTAGCCGAGTTGCTTGGCCACGTACGTTGCCACGTCCACGTCGAAGCCGGCGTAGGAACCGTCCGGCTGCTTCAGGCCGAGGCCGGGCTGGTCGAACTTGATGCCGACCTTGATCTTGCCGCCGCCGCTGGAGCTGGAACCGGAGTCCTTGCTGTCGTCGCCCCCACAGGCGGTGGCGGTCAGCGCGAGGGCGAGCACAGCGGCCGAAGCGGCGGTGACCTTGCGGAGCTTCATGATGAACATCCTTTGAGTGGTGAAGAGGTGCGGTCCGTCGAGGGCGGGTGACGCGGATCGGCAGGGGCGCGACGGGGCCGTCAGTGATGCAGGATCTTCGACAGGAAGTCCTTGGCGCGGTCACTGCGGGGATTGCTGAAGAACTGGTCCGGCACAGCCTCTTCGACGATCCGACCGTCGGCCATGAACACCACTCGGTTGGCAGCCGAACGAGCGAAGCCCATCTCATGGGTGACGACGATCATGGTCATGCCGTCACGCGCGAGCTGCTGCATGACCTCCAGGACCTCGTTGATCATCTCGGGGTCCAGCGCGGAGGTCGGCTCGTCGAAGAGCATGACCTTGGGGTCCATCGCCAGCGCCCGCGCGATCGCGACGCGCTGCTGCTGGCCGCCCGACAGCTGTGCGGGGTACTTGTCCGCCTGCGTGCCGACACCGACGCGGTCGAGCAGCGCGCGGGCCTTCTCCTCGGCCGCCTTCTTGTCGGTCTTGCGCACCTTGATCTGACCCAGCATCACGTTCTCGAGCACCGTCTTGTGCGAGAAGAGATTGAAGGACTGGAAGACCATGCCCACGTCGGCCCGCAGCCGGGCGAGCGCCTTACCCTCTTCGGGCAGCGGCTTGCCGTCGATCGAGATGTCGCCCGAATCGATCGTCTCCAGGCGGTTGATGGTGCGGCACAGGGTGGACTTTCCGGACCCGGAGGGCCCGATGACCACGACGACCTCGCCGCGGGCGATCGTCAGGTCGATGTCCTGGAGCACGTGCAACGCGCCGAAGTGCTTGTTGACGCTCTTCAGGACGACCAATTCCTCGGTCGCGGCCACGGCATCCTTGGCCACCGATACTTCGGTCATCGCTTTTGGGCTCCGTCCTCCTCGGTTTCGGAGGACAGTAGTGAGCCCTTACGACCAGCGTCATTACATCTGAGGGGAACTTGAGCATCACGATCCGGTAGCAATCGGGCACGTGTCGTAGTGGCCCTGTGCGGTCGCGTACCGGCTGCGTAACGGAAGCCCTTCGCAACCCGAAGCCACTTGACGCCGTCCTTGTCCATCGGCGTGACTTCCATGGTGCACGCGTGCGTGCAGCGCGTTCTACAAGCCGAGACCGTACGACCAATGAACCGGAGGGGGCCGGAATGAGACTGCTCCTCGTCGAGGACGACAACCATGTCGCCGCCGCCCTGTCCGCGGTGCTGGCCCGGCACGGCTTCGACGTCACGCATGCCCGCAGCGGCGAAGAGGCCCTGCAGGCACTGGT
Source organism: Streptomyces sp. NBC_00775 (assembly GCF_036347135.1). Classification (NCBI taxonomy): domain Bacteria; kingdom Bacillati; phylum Actinomycetota; class Actinomycetes; order Kitasatosporales; family Streptomycetaceae; genus Streptomyces; species Streptomyces sp. NBC_00775. The sequence goes on along the minus strand of NZ_CP108938.1, from coordinate 2,859,489 downwards.
CCCGGAGAGCGACGGGTTCGGGGTCGTCCTGCTCGACCTGGGCCTGCCCGACCAGGACGGATACGAGGTCTGCGGCAAGATCCGCAAGCGGACCAGCACCCCGGTGATCATGGTCACCGCGCGCGCCGACGTGCGCTCCCGGATCCACGGCCTCAACCTCGGCGCTGACGACTACGTAGTGAAGCCCTACGACACGGGGGAGCTGCTCGCCCGTATCCACGCCGTCAGCCGGCGCAGTGCCGCGGACGACGCCTCGGCCGCCGGCGACACCGCGCTGCGGCTCGGCCCTGTGCACATCGAACTCCCCAACCGCCAGGTCACGGTGGACGGTTTGGTTGTCCAACTGACGCGCAAGGAGTTCGACCTTCTCGCGCTGCTGGCCCAGCGGCCCGGAGTGGTGTTCCGCCGGGAACAGATCATCAGCGAAGTGTGGCGCACCAGTTGGGAGGGGACCGGGCGCACCCTGGAGGTGCATGTCGCATCCCTGCGCTCCAAGTTGCGCATGCCGGCGCTGATCGAGACCGTACGCGGCGTCGGGTACCGGCTCGTCGCCCCGGCGTCGTAGCGGGCACGGGTGCGCACACGTCTTCTCCCGCTGCTCATCGTCCTGATGGCCGCCGTGCTGCTCGCGCTTGGCATTCCGCTCGCCGTGAGTGTCGCGGCGGCTCAGCAGCAACGGGTGGTCGTCGACCGCATCGACGACACGGCGCGCTTCGCGGCGCTCGCGCAGTTCGTCACCGACCCGGCGACCGCTTCCTCGGGAACCTTCCCCGACGAGCGCCGCGAGACCCTGCGCAAGGAACTCGCCCGCTACTACAGCGTGTACGGCATCCGGGCCGGTGTCTTCTACCGCAACGGCACGGCCATGGCCAACGCGCCGGATGCCTGGCTCCTCCCCAAGACGGGTGAGGGACGCGACGCCTTCAACGAGGCGCGCCTGAGCCGTCGCAGCCATGACCCGCGGCAGGTCTGGCCGTGGCAGCGCCACCGTCTCGTCGTGGCCTCCCCGGTGATCAGGGACGGCGACGTCATGGCCGTCGTCGTCACCGACTCGCCCACCGGGCAGATGCGTTCGAAGACCCTGCACGGCTGGCTGATCATCGGCGCGGGCGAGGTGTTCGCGATGCTCCTCGCCCTCGGTGCCGCGCTGCGCCTCACCGGCTGGGTGCTCAGACCCGTACGCGTCCTCGACGCCACCACCCACGACATCGCGACCGGACGCCTGAAGTCCCGGGTCGCGGCCGCCGGCGGTCCACCGGAACTCAGGCGCCTGGCCCGGTCGTTCAACGAGATGGCGGACAACGTCGAGGACGTGCTGGAGCAGCAGCGCGCCTTCGTCGCCGACGCCTCGCACCAGCTGCGCAACCCGCTCTCCGCGCTGCTGCTGCGCATCGAGCTGCTCGCCCTCGAACTGCCGGAGGGCAATGAGGAGATCGCCTCGGTCCGCACCGAGGGCAAGCGCCTCGCCCAGGTCCTCGACGACCTCCTCGACCTGGCGCTCGCCGAGCACGCCGAGGCGGACCTGTGCCTCACCGACATCGGCGCGCTCACGGCCGAGCGCGTGTCGTCCTGGCAGCCGCTCGCCGAGAGCAAGGGCGTGCGGCTGGCGGGGACCTGCCCGGCCACCACCGCCTGGGCCGATCCCATCACGCTGTCGAGCGCCCTGGACGCGGTGATCGACAACGCGTTGAAGTTCACGCCCGAGGGGGAGAGCGTCGAGGTGAAGGTCGCCTCGAACGGCGAGGTCTCGACCGTCGTGGTCACCGACGGCGGCCCCGGCCTCAGCGACGAGGACCTGGCCCGCATCGGCGACCGCTTCTGGCGCAGCACCGGGCACCAGAACATCAAGGGATCGGGCCTCGGTCTGTCGATCTCACGCGTGCTGCTCTCGGCGGGCGGCGGCTCCATCGCGTACGCCCACAACGAGCCGCACGGCCTGAGGGTGACGGTGACGGTGCCGAGGTCGGGGCCGGCCACCTGAGCGGCTCGCCGGGGACCGGGGAGCGCCGACGAGATACGCATGCCGCACCACGTGAACGGCTATGCGAGGCGAACGGCTAAGGCTTGATCGACCGGTAGTAGCGTCGCGCGCCTTCGTGCAGCGGCAGCGGATCCGTGTAGATCGCCGTGCGCAGGTCCACCAGCTGCGCCGCGTGCACCCGGGCGCCGATGTGGTCGCGGCTGGCGATCACCGTGCGGGTGAGGGCCTCGGTGAGGTTCGCGTCCGCGTCCTCCCGGGTGATCAGGAAGTTGGCCACGGCCAGCGTCTGCACGGACGAGCCGCGCTGCGCCTTGGGGTAGGCATCGGCGGGCATCACCGCGGCCCGGTAGTAGCGGGCGGCGTCGCCCTGCTCGTGCAGCTTCTTGATCAGGCCACTGCCGATCGGCACCAGCCTGATGTCGTACGCCTTCGAGAGCTCCAGCACGGGGCTCGTCGGGAGGCCACCCGACCAGAAGAAGGCGTCGATCTTGTGCTGTTTCAGCAGGTCGGGCATGGTCGCGATGCCGTCGGCCAGCGGCTCGATGTCCTTGTCGGGGTCGAGTCCGGCCGCCTGGAGCACATGGTTCGCTATCAGCCGCACCCCGGAGCCACTCGGCCCCACGGCGACCTTCTTGCCCCGTAGGTCCGCCACGGACCGTACGGACGACGAGCGCGGGACGACCAGGTGCACATAGTCGTCGTAGAGCCGGGCGCAGCCGCGCAGCCGGCCCGATCCCGGCTTGTTCTGCAGTATGTACGTCTCCACCGCGTCGGCCGCCGCGATGGTGAAGTCGGCCTTGCCCGTCGCCACACGCCGGACGTTCTCCTGCGACCCGTCGCTGTCCAGCAGCTGTACGTCCAGGCGCGGCATGTCCTTGGCGATGGCACCCTTGAGGAGCTTGCCGTACTTCTGGTAGACCCCGGTCGGGCTGCCCGTACTGAAGGTGATCGTCCCGCTCGGGGACTCCTCGCCCAGCGGCAGCAGCCACCACAGCAGCAGCCCGAAGACCGCGAAAGCGGCCGCCGAGCCGAACAGCGCGCGGCGCCGGCCGATACGGGGGAGTGCCTGGAACATGCGCGCGATCCTGCCAGCACGGGGGCGGTCCTGACCAGGGCGGGGCTCTGACCTGGCCAGGGTGCCGAAGCCGTCGGGCGCTCCAGGGGCCCGGCCTCCCGTCGATAGGCTCGTCGGATGCAGCCCTCTCCCGCCTCCCTGGTCCGTGAATTCCACCGCGCCTTCGGCCTCGACGCCCGCAGCACGCCGACAGAGGTCTCCCCGGAGCTGGCCGCCCACCGTGGCGAGCTGCTCGCCGAGGAGGCCGCGGAAGTCGCCGAGGTCTCGGTCACCGGCCCGCTGGACCGGCTGGCGCACGAGCTGGCCGACGTCGTGTACGTGGCGTACGGCACCGCGCTCGTCCACGGGATCGACCTCGACGCCGTGATCGCCGAGGTCCACCGGTCCAACATGACGAAGCTGGGCCCCGACGGCCGGGTCGCCCGCAGGGACGACGGCAAGGTCCTCAAGGGGGAGCACTACCGTGCCCCGGATGTCTCGGAGATCCTCCGCAGCCAGGGCTGGAGGGCCGCTGAGGCATAGGGCGACGGGAGCCACTCCGGGCACCGCCTACCCTTGTCACATGAGCAGCAGCGACCGGAGCCAGGCAGTGGACGTTCAGGAACCCAAGACTTACGAAGTACGCACTTACGGGTGCCAGATGAACGTCCACGACTCCGAACGGCTCTCGGGGCTCCTGGAGGGCGCCGGTTACGTGCGCGCGCCCGAGGGTTCGGACGGTGACGCGGACGTCGTCGTCTTCAACACCTGCGCCGTACGGGAGAACGCCGACAACCGGCTGTACGGCAACCTCGGCCGCCTCGCCCCGATGAAGACGAAGCGTCCCGGGATGCAGATCGCCGTCGGCGGCTGCCTCGCGCAGAAGGACCGCGACACCATCGTGAAGAAGGCGCCCTGGGTGGACGTCGTCTTCGGGACGCACAACATCGGCAAGCTGCCGGTCCTCCTGGAGCGCGCCCGCGTCCAGGAAGAGGCGCAGGTCGAGATCGCCGAGTCGCTCGAGGCGTTCCCGTCGACGCTGCCGACCCGCCGCGAGAGCGCCTACGCCGCCTGGGTCTCCATCTCGGTCGGCTGCAACAACACCTGCACCTTCTGCATCGTCCCGGCGCTGCGCGGCAAGGAGAAGGACCGCAGGACCGGCGACATCCTGGCCGAGATCGAGGCTCTGGTCGGCGAGGGCGTCTCCGAGATCACGCTGCTCGGGCAGAACGTCAACGCTTACGGCAGCGACATCGGCGACCGCGAGGCCTTCAGCAAGCTGCTGCGGGCCTGCGGGCAGATCGAGGGTCTGGAGCGCGTGCGCTTCACCTCGCCGCACCCGCGCGACTTCACCGACGACGTGATCGCCGCCATGGCGGAGACGCCGAACGTGATGCCGCAGCTGCACATGCCGATGCAGTCCGGCTCGGACACGGTCCTGAAGGCGATGCGCCGCTCGTACCGCCAGGACCGCTACCTGGGGATCATCGAGAAGGTGCGGGCCGCCATCCCGCACGCGGCGATCACCACCGACATCATCGTGGGCTTCCCCGGCGAGACCGAGGAGGACTTCGAGCAGACCCTCCACGCGGTCCGCGAGGCCCGCTTCGCGCAGGCGTTCACCTTCCAGTACTCCAAGCGCCCCGGAACCCCGGCGGCCACCATGGAGGGGCAGATTCCCAAGGAGGTCGTCCAGGCGCGCTACGAGCGTCTCGTCGCCCTCCAGGAGGAGATCTCCTGGGACGAGAACAAGAAGCAGGTCGGCCGCACCCTGGAGCTGATGGTCGCCGAGGGCGAGGGCCGCAAGGACGGCGCCACGCACCGCCTCTCCGGCCGCGCCCCCGACAACCGCCTGGTCCACTTCACCAAGCCCGACGAAGAGGTGCGCCCCGGCGACGTGGTCACGGTCGAGATCACGTACGCCGCCCCGCACCACCTCCTCGCCGAGGGCACCGCCCTGAACGTGCGCCGCACGCGCGCGGGGGACGCCTGGGAGAAGCGCAACGCCGCGGAGGCCGCGAAGCCGGCGGGTGTGATGCTGGGGCTGCCGAAGATCGGCGCTCCCGCGCCGCTGCCGGTCGCCACAGGCAGTGGGTGCGGCTGCGACTGAGTTCCTGAACTCACGGACGTGCCGATCGAGACGTACTGACCGAGGAGTGACGCTCGGCCGCTCAGCGGGGTTACGCTGCCGATCATGCTTGTAGCCGCCGCAGTTCTTCCCTGTCCGCCGCTGCTTGTCCCCGACGTCGCCGCCGGCGCGGCGCCAGAGCTGGACGCCGCGCGCGCCGCGTGCACGGACGCGCTCGGTGTACTCGCCGCCTCCCGACCCGACCTGCTGGTCGTCGTGGGCCCCGCCGAGCAGAGCGGGCGCGGACCGCACCCGCAGGGCACGCGGGGCTCGTTCCGCGGGTTCGGCGTCGATCTCGACGTACATCTCGGGGGCGACCAGCTGAGCCCCGGGGCGTCGGAGCGTGAGCTGCCTCCCTCGCTCGCCGTCGCCGCGTGGCTGCTGGAACGCACGCGCTGGTCCGAAGCGTCCGACGCTCCCGTCGAGGGGCTCGGCGTGGGGGAACCTCTCGCGGCTGAGCGGTGTATCCAAGTGGGAGGGGAAATCGTCGGGCGGGCCAAGCGGGTGGCACTGCTGGTGATGGGCGACGCCAGCGCGTGCCGGACGCTCAAGGCGCCGGGCTATCTCGACGAGCGCGCGGCGGGCTTCGACGCGGAGGTCGCGCGTGCGCTGGGCGCGGCGGACGTGGCGGCCCTCAAATCGCTGGACGCCGAACTGGCGCACGAGCTGAAGGCCTCCGGGCGAGCTCCCTGGCAGGTCCTCGCGGGCGCGGCGGAGGGCGCCGGGCTGGGCGGCGCGCTGCTCTACGACGATGCGCCTTACGGGGTGGGGTATTTGGTCGCGGCCTGGTCCTAGCGGGCCTTCTGAAGAAAGTCGCCGCTCTCTGGGCCGTACGGGCGTGTACGGGGTCTCCGGGCTGTCTCCGCGGTCAGTGACCACACAAGCGGGAACCGGGTCTCCGAGCGGACCCCGGCGTCAGTGGCCGTAGCGGTGTGAGCGTGGGTTTCCCGGCGGACTCGATCCTCAGGAGCCCTACGGGCCAGGACACGGCGGACGGCCGGGAGCCCTGAGTGCTCCGCGGCCGTCCGCCGATGTGTGTCGCTCAGGATGCCGGAGGCGGGGACGGTGCGTCCGGCGGAGGCGTGGCGCCGCCACTGTCCTTGTGCGCGAGTCGGTCCATGGCGCCCTTCGCCTTGCCCGTGCCCGTCTGGATCTTGTCGCTGTACTTGTGCTTGGTCTTCTCGTCGACCACCTTCGCGGCCTTGTCGAGACTCTGACCGACCTTGTCCCCGTGCTGCTGTGCGAGGTCAGAGACCTTGTCCTTGGCAGGCGCAAGCTTGGCTTTCAAATTGTCCAGGAGACCCATGGTTCACCTTCCCTCGCGGGCCAGTTACTTGCGGGCGCCCTCGCCTGCCTCATTGTCGGCGGCCTTCTCGGCGGTCTGTTGCTGGGGGATCTCGACGTCGTCCGCGGCGGCGGCTTCGGCGGTCTCCTCCGCCGGCGCCTCGCTCTCGGCCGGGGATGAACCCTTCGCCTCTTCCGCCACCTCCGCCTCGGTCTCGGCCGTCAGTGTGTCGGCCTGCACCTCGGCGGTTGACGCCTCCTCCGTAGCCTTCGACCTCCGGAGAAGTCGTGCAAAAACGCCCATATCCACTCCATACGTTACTCGTGAGGGCGAAATCCCGCGTTGCCCGGTGCGTCCCATTGCGTCGCCCGGGTCACCGGTCCTCGAAAACCGGCGGCTGGAACCTCGCAACAGGCAACGACCCCGGACGCGTGGCGTCACGTAGCTCGTTCGAGGAGAGGTCGTGAGGTTTGCGAGACTGGGGCGGTGAGTAGCGCACCCCCCGCCCCCCGGGTCATCGCAGTCGTCGGACCGACCGCGGCAGGAAAGTCCGATCTGGGCGTTTTCCTTGCCCAACGTCTCGGCGGCGAGGTCGTCAACGCCGACTCCATGCAGTTGTACCGAGGGATGGACATCGGCACCGCCAAGCTGACGCCCGAGGAGCGGGGAGGGATCCCGCACCACCTCCTGGACATCTGGGACGTGACTGTCACGGCCAGCGTCGCCGAGTACCAGCGGCTCGCCCGCGCCCGTATCGACGCGCTGCTCGCCGAGGGCCGCTGGCCGATCCTGGTGGGCGGCTCCGGGCTGTACGTCCGCGGGGCCGTCGACAACCTGGAGTTCCCCGGCACCGACCCCGAGGTACGGGCCCGCCTGGAGGAGGAGCTCACCCTGCGCGGCTCCGGCGCGCTGCACGCGCGGCTGGCCGCGGCGGACCCCGAGGCCGCCCACGCGATCCTGCCCAGCAACGGCCGCCGTATCGTCCGCGCCCTCGAAGTCATCGAGATCACCGGCAAACCCTTCACCGCCAACCTCCCGGGCCACGACTCGGTGTACGACACCCTCCAGATCGGCGTCGACGTCGCGCGCCCCGAGCTCGACGAGCGCATCGCGCGCCGGGTCGACCGGATGTGGGAGGCGGGGCTCGTGGACGAGGTGCGCGCGCTGGAGGCGCACGGCTTGCGCGAGGGGCGCACGGCATCGCGTGCGCTCGGCTATCAGCAGGTGCTCGCGGCGCTCGCGGGGGAGTGCACCGAGGAAGAGGCGCGAACCGAGACCGTGCGCGCTACCAAGCGCTTCGCGCGCCGTCAGGATTCGTGGTTCCGGCGCGACCCGCGCGTGCATTGGCTCAGTGGGGCTGCGGCGGATCTCACAGAACTCCCGCAGCTCGCACTGGCGTTGGTCGAACGACCGGTTACAGCCTGATCACGTCCTGGCATCGGGACGCTCCGGCCGTCATCCCGGCCTCCGACGCCGTGCCATCATCGAGCTTCGATCGACCAGTGAAGTCCGAGTTGGGAGGGCGCGTGGCGATGGAGGCCGGCCCTCGCGACACTGCACGAGACACTGAGCACGGGACCGATCCGGACGGAGATCGTCCGGGCATCGATCCTGATGTGGAGCGCCTCGACATCGACCCGGACGGAGAGCGTCTGAGCTCCGACGGGCCCGAGGACACCCCGGGCGGGGTGACCGCCGACGGGCCCGGGCCCGACGAGATGTCCGCGGGACCCGAGGTGGAGGTCGAGCTGCGCCCGCAGCGCAGGCTGCGCATCTGGCAGCTCGCGCCCATCGTGACGCTGGCCGCGATCGGTTCGCTGATGTTCGCCTTCCCGCTGGCCTTCGAGTTCGGTGACGGCGGTGCCGTGGTCGCCATGCTCGGTCTGCTGATCTGCTCGTGCGCCGCGGGCTGGGGAATGATGGCCGCCCGCCGGGTCGGCTACACCTGGCCGGGCTTCCCGCAGCGCGGCTCCGGGCGCCGCCCGGACTGGCGGATCGTGATCGCGTACGTCGTGGTGGTCGCGATGGTGGCGGTGCTCGCCGTGGGGCGCGTGGCCCGGCTGCGCTGAGCCCACCGCGGCCCAGCTGCTCAGGCCCCACCACGTGACCGGTCTGCTCTGATCACCCCGCGCGGGCCGGAGTGTCGTACCGACCCCTTACGATCGAGGAATGAGCACGCGGATCGCCTTCCTCAAGGGCCACGGGACCGAGAACGACTTCGTGATCATCCCGGACCCGGAGAACGCCATCGACCTGCCCCCGACCGCCGTCGCCGCCCTGTGCGACCGCCGCGCGGGCATCGGCGGCGACGGTCTGCTGCATGTCGTACGGTCCGCCGCGCACCCCGAGGCCAAGGCGATGGCAGCCGAGGCGGAGTGGTTCATGGACTACCGCAACGGCGACGGCTCGATCGCGGAGATGTGCGGCAATGGAGTGCGTGTGTTCGCGCACTACCTGCAGCGTGCCGGGTATGTGGCCGAAGGAGACATCGCCGTCGCCACGCGCGGGGGAGTGAAGTCCGTGCACCTCTCCAAGGACGGAGATGTCACCGTCGGCATGGGCAAGGCGCTCTTCCCCGAAGGGGACGTCACCGTGAGCGTCGGCGAGCACAGCTGGCCCGCGCGCAACGTCAACATGGGCAACCCGCACGCCGTCGCCTTCGTGGAAGACCTCGCGCAGGCGGGCGACCTGTTCACGCCGCCGCCGTTCAGCCCGGCGTCGGTGTACCCGGACGGGGTCAACGTCGAGTTCGTGGTCGACCGGGGCCCGCGCCACGTCGCCCTGCGCGTCCATGAACGCGGTGCCGGAGAGACCCGCTCATGCGGCACGGGCGCGTGCGCCGTGGCCGTCGCCGCGGCCCGCCGTGACGACGCCGACCCGGCCGTGACCGGCACCCCGGCGACGTACACCGTCGATGTGCCCGGCGGACGCCTGGTGATCACCGAGCGCCCGGACGGCGAGATCGAGATGACGGGCCCCGCGGTGATCGTCGCCGAGGGCGAGATCGACGCGGAGTGGCTCGACGCCGCGCAGCGCTGAGCTTGCGCCGCCGCACCTCTGTGGGACCCGGCGCCGTACCTTTCGGCTCTTCTGCGCCGGGCACCGGCCGAGCACCCTGACGCTCGCACCGTACGCCACGGCTGTTCCAAAAGTTCGAAACCGTAAACCCCTGAACCTTCGCTCGAATGGGTGATCCGTTTCACGCTCGGCGAGAGGCGGTCAACCGGGCGTGGTGGGCTCGGTAGCATCAAGCACCGGCCCGGACGGGGGATCGATGCCATCCCCTGAGCCGTGTTCGCCATGGGGCACCCGTCCGCCGGTCTACGCAGCCGGAGGTGCCCATGAGTGCGGAGGCGACGAATCCCGCGACGCCAGGCCCTGTAACGCCCTCCCCCAAGCTCTCGGCCTCTCCCCCGCTCCCGACTTCGCTCGAGCGGGGGGACCCCCATGAGCAGGGGGTGCCCCCAACGCACCGCAGGAAGGGCCGTCCCCGGATCGACCTGCGCCGCCTGGGCCGGGCCGCGCTGCTCGGCCCCGCGGCCCGCGACCGGCTGCCCGACGCCATCGGCCACGTGGCCGAGGCCCACCGCGCCCACCACCCCGACGCCGACCTGGAGCCGCTGCGCCGGGCGTACGTCCTGGCCGAGTCCTCGCACCGCGGCCAGATGCGCAAGAGCGGCGAGCCGTACATCACGCACCCGCTCGCCGTGACCCTGATCCTCGCCGAACTCGGCGCGGAGAACACGACGTTGACCGCCTCCCTGCTCCACGACACCGTCGAGGACACGGAAGTGACGCTCGATCAGGTGCGGAAGGAGTTCGGCGACGAAGTCTGCTACCTGGTCGACGGCGTCACCAAGCTGGAGAAGGTCGACTACGGGGCTGCCGCCGAGCCCGAGACGTTCCGCAAGATGCTGGTCGCGACCGGCAACGACGTCCGCGTGATGTCGATCAAACTCGCGGACCGGCTGCACAATATGCGGACCCTGGGCGTCATGCGCCCCGAGAAACAGGCGCGCATCGCCAAAGTGACCCGGGACGTTCTGATCCCGCTCGCCGAACGCCTCGGTGTCCAGGCGCTCAAGACCGAGCTGGAAGACCTCGTCTTCGCGATCCTGCACCCCGAGGAGTACGAGCACACCAGGGAGCTGATCGCCGACAACGCGGCGCGCGACGGCGACCCGCTCGCGGAGATCGCCGATGAGGTGCGCACGGTTCTGCGTGACGCCGGGATCCAGGCCGAAGTCCTCATAAGGCCACGGCACTTCGTCTCCGTGCACCGCGTGTCGCGCAAGCGCGGTCCGATGCGCGGCGCCGATTTCGGACGGCTCCTGGTGCTCGTGAACGAGGACGCCGACTGCTACGGAGTGCTCGGCGAACTGCACACCTGCCTCACCCCGGTGGTCTCGGAGTTCAAGGACTTCATCGCCGTCCCCAAGTTCAACCTGTATCAGTCGCTGCACACGGCCGTCGCGCGCGGGGACGGCGAGGTCGCCGAAGTCCTCATCCGCACCCACCAGATGCACAAGGTCGCCGAGGCCGGGGTCATCGCGCTCGGCAATCCCTACGCTCCTCCTTCGGAGGAGCAAGCGGACGGCGACGCGGAGCGCCCCTTCGACGGCGAGCGCGCCGACCCCACCCGCCCCGGCTGGCTCTCCCGCCTCCTTGACTGGCAGGAAGGCGCCCCGGACCCGGACACGTTCTGGTCCACGCTGCGCGAAGACCTGGCGCAGGACCGCGAGATCACTGTCTTCCGCGCCGACGGCGGCTCGTTGGGCCTTCCCGAGGGCGCCAGTTGTGTGGACGCGGCGTACGCGCAGTACGGCGAGGACGCGCACGCCTGCATCGGTGCCCGCGTCAACGGCCGCCTGGCGACGCTGAGTACCGTCCTGAGGGACGGCGACACCGTCCAGCTCCTCATGGGGCAGGACCCCGCCTCCGAGCCCTCCAGAGAGTGGCTGGAGCACGCGCACACGGCTGCCGCGCGGATCGCCATCCAGCGCTGGATGGCCGCCCACCCCTCACCCAGCGGCACGGAGACCCCGGAGGCGCCCCCCGCGACCCCCCGGCCGGCCGCCGACGCGCGCGCCGCACGGCCCTCCGCGAACGCCGTCGTCGACCAGCCCGGCGCGTCCGTACGACTCGCGGGCTGCTGTACGCCCGTACCGCCCGACGAGGTGACCGGCTTCGCCGTACGCGGGGGTGTGGTGACCGTGCACCGCGTGCAGTGCGCCGGAGTGGACCGCATGAAGAGCGGGGGGCGCGCGGAGGTCGGCGTGCGCTGGGGTGACACCACCGAGTGCCGGGTCACTCTGGTCGCCGAGTCCTTCGGGCGCCCCCATCTGCTCGCCGACCTCACCGAAGCCATCGCCCTGGAGGGCGTCGCCATCGTCTCGGCGACCGTCGAGCCCCCCAGCCAGCAGCGCGTGCGCCACACGTACACGCTCCAACTCCCGGACGCGGCGCACCTCCCCGGGCTGATGCGGGCGATGCGCAACGTGCCGGGGGTGTACGACGTGAACCGGGCGCAGCATCAGGCGGCGGCCGCCCCATGAGCCCCGGTATCAGCCGGCGGCCGCGCAAAAAGCCTCCGTACCGACCCGTTCGGGTGGGCCGGGCGCGAGTCGTCACCGCGGGACGGGTGAGCGCTGGTAGCCGTGGTGCATGCTGCTCACCCCCCGCCCAAGGATTCCTCGTCCCCGAACCCGCCGCATCAAGGCGGCGCTGCTCGCCTCGGCGGTCTCCGTCTGTCTGATCGCCGCGAGCGCCCCCTCACCGGCCACGCCCCTGGGTGTCGGCGACCGCCTCTTCCCGCACCTGGGCAACCCCGGATACGACGTCGAGTCGTACGACCTCGCCTTCACCTACCCCGGCACCAACACCCAACCGCTCGCGGCCGTCACCACGATCGACGCCGTGACGTCCGCCCGGCTCGACCGGATCAATCTCGACTACGCGCACGGAAAAGTGGGATCGGTCGAGGTCAACGGGGTGCCCGCGGCGTTCACGAGCGCCGGGGAGGACCTGGTCGTGACGCCCGCGGAGCCGCTGCCGGCGGGCAGCTGGATGCGCGTCACCGTGCACCACACCAGTGACCCGGTCGCCGCCAAGGACCAGGACGGCGGCTGGGTGCAGACCAAGGACGGGCTCGCGATGGCCAACCAGGCCGACGCCGGACACCTGGTCTTCCCGTGCAACGACCACCCCTCCGACAAGGCGATGTTCACCATCCACGTGACCGCGCCCAACGGGTACACGGCCGTCGCCAACGGTCTGCCGGTCGGAGCGGACCGTACCCGCCGGTCCACCACCTGGACGTACCGCACCGAGCACCCCATGGCCACCGAGCTGGCCCAGGTGTCCATCGGACGCTCCACCGTGCTGCACCGGAGCGGGCCGCACGGCCTGCCCGTACGCGATGTCGTGCCCACCAAGGACCTCAAGACGCTCGAACCGTGGCTCAAGAAGACCCCCGACCAGATCGCCTGGCTGGAGGGGAAGGTCGGCCGCTATCCGTTCGAGACGTACGGGCTGCTCATGGCCCAGGCGCGGACGGGCTTCGAACTGGAGACACAAACACTCTCTCTCTTCGAGAGAGACCTCTTCACCGAGCCGGCCTACCCGAAGTGGTACGTCGAGTCGATCATGGTGCATGAGCTGTCGCACCAGTGGTTCGGCGACAGCGTCAGTCCCCGCGCCTGGTCCGACCTGTGGCTCAACGAAGGGCACGCCACCTGGTACGAGGCCCTGTACGCCGAGGAGAAGGCGCACAAGCCCATGGAGGCACGGATGAAGGCGGCCTACCGCGCGTCCGACTCCTGGCGGGCCGCCGGAGGGCCGCCCGCCGCGCCGAAGGGACCCAAGCCCGGCCAGAAGATCAGCATCTTCCGGCCGAACGTCTACGACGGCGCGGCGCTGGCCCTGTACGCGCTGCGCCAGGAGATCGGGCGCCCCGCGTTCGAGCGTCTGGAGCGGGCCTGGGTGGGCGTGCACCGCGACGGGGTCGCCTCGACGGCCGACTTCGTGGATCTCGCGTCCGGTATCGCGGGCCGCGATCTGAGCGGATTCTTCCAGGGGTGGCTGTACGGGAAGACGACACCGCCGATGCCCGGCCACCCGGACTGGAAGAGCGACGCCCCGCAGGCCCGTAAGGGCGCCTGATAAGTCGCGTGACGAGACGGGCCGTGCCGTGCGACCATCTTCGAGCCGGCGGCGCGGCCCCTCGGGGGGTTGGCCCGGCGGAAACCGGGAATCTCCCGGTGGCCTCGGACGTTGTTCTCTGTGACGGGCGGCGTCCGTCGCCGCATCGCTGACCCCATCGACGTAAGGATCCAATGACCTCCTCTTCTTCCCCTTCCCAGGACGCGCAGAGCTTCGCGCAGAACTACCCCGAAGGTCTTCGGGCCGATGCCCTGATGGAAGAGGACGTCGCCTGGAGCCACGAGATCGACGGAGAGCGGGACGGCGAGCAGTTCGACCGCTCCGAGCGCGCGGCCCTGCGTCGCGTGGCGGGCCTTTCCACCGAGCTCGAGGACGTCACCGAGGTCGAGTACCGACAGCTCCGCCTGGAGCGCGTCGTACTCGTCGGCGTCTGGACCACGGGGACCATTCAGGACGCGGACAACTCGCTCGCCGAGCTGGCAGCACTCGCGGAGACCGCGGGCGCGCTCGTGCTCGACGGCGTCGTCCAGCGCCGTGACAAGCCCGACGCGGCCACCTACATCGGTTCCGGCAAGGCCAATGAGCTGCGGGACATCGTCCTGGAGACCGGCGCCGACACCGTGATCTGCGACGGTGAGCTGAGCCCCGGCCAGCTGATCCACCTCGAAGACGTCGTCAAGGTCAAGGTCATCGACCGTACGGCCCTGATCCTCGACATCTTCGCTCAGCACGCCAAGTCCCGAGAGGGCAAGGCACAGGTCGCGCTCGCGCAGATGCAGTACATGCTGCCGAGGCTGCGAGGCTGGGGTCAGTCGCTGTCCCGTCAGATGGGCGGCGGCAAGGGCGGCGGCCTCGCCACCCGTGGTCCCGGTGAGACGAAGATCGAGACGGACCGGCGCCGTATCCGCGAGAAGATGGCGAAGATGCGCCGGGAGATCGCGGACATGAAGACCGGCCGCGAGATCAAGCGCCAGGAGCGCCGTCGCAACAAGGTGCCCTCGGTCGCCATCGCCGGATACACCAACGCGGGCAAGTCTTCCCTGCTCAACCGCCTCACGGGCGCGGGCGTGCTCGTCGAGAACGCGCTGTTCGCGACCCTCGACCCGACCGTGCGCCGGGCCGAGACCCCGAGCGGGCGGCTGTACACGCTGGCCGACACGGTCGGGTTTGTACGCCACCTGCCGCACCACCTGGTCGAGGCGTTCCGCTCCACCATGGAGGAGGTCGGCGACTCCGACCTGATCCTGCACGTGGTGGACGGCTCGCACCCGGCGCCGGAGGAGCAGCTGGCCGCCGTGCGCGAGGTGATCAGGGACGTCGGCGCGACCAAGGTGCCCGAGATCGTCGTGATCAACAAGGCGGACGCGGCCGATCCTCTGGTGCTCCAGCGGCTGCTGCGGATCGAGAAGCGCTCCATCGCCGTCTCGGCCCGTACCGGCCGGGGCATGGCGGAACTGATCGCGCTCATCGACAACGAGCTGCCGCGCCCCTCGGTCGAGATCGAGGCGCTCGTGCCGTACACCCACGGCAAGCTGGTGGCCCGCGCGCACAACGAGGGCGAGGTCATCTCCGAGGAGCACACCCCGGAGGGCACGCTGCTCAAGGTGCGGGTGCACGAGGAGCTGGCGGCGGATCTGACGCCGTACGTTCCGGCACCGGCGCTCCCGTAGCGACGGACGCACACCGTCGTAAGACCGTATGAAGGCCCGCCCCCTTTCCCAGGGGGCGGGCCTTCATGGTGCGTACGCGCACAGGACCTTCGTCGTGTGTACGCGCGGGGCGCCTACTGGCCGCCGTACTCCTTGCTCATGGTCTCGTAGAGCTGCTCGGCGCCCTTGCCCAGCTGCGGTCCCGCCAGCCAGGTGTTGTCGGACGGGCCGATCGACGTGTTCGAGACGAGCTTCGTCTCGCCGTCGACGACGCGGAACCAGCCGCCGCCGGACGAACCGTCGGTCATGGTGCATCCGATGCGGTACATCGTCGGCAGGGTCGGGTCCAGCGAGAGCCGGCCCGGCTTGTCGACGCACTTGAACATGTTCAGACCGTTGTACGGCGGTGCGGCCGGGTAGCCCCAGGCGCCCATCGCGCTGACGTCCTGGGCGGACGGTGCGGAGAAGTCCACGTCCAGCGCGTTGCCGACGGTCTCCTCAAGGGACTTGGTGCCCTGCTCCGGCTTCACGTGCAGCACGGCGTAGTCGTACGGAGCGCCCGCGCCGCCCGTCTCGTCGCCGCCCGAGATCCACTCGTTCGAGGTGGAGGCCCAGTCCGCCCACCACTGGCCGTACGGGGCGATCTCCGACGCCGTGGCGCTGCCCAGCTCGGACTCGGACTTGCCCTGGTCGTTGTAGGAGGGCACGAAGGCGATGTTGCGGTACCAGCCGCCGCTGCCGCCGGCGTGCACGCAGTGGCCGGCCGTCCACACGAGGTTCGACTTGCCGGGGTGGTTCACGTCCTTGATGACCGTGCCCGAGCAGACCATCGAGCCCTCGGGGGAGTCGAAGAAGACCTTCCCGACCGGAGCGGCGTAGTCGTGGTACGGAGTCTTCTCGGCCTTGGCGTCGACCGGCGCCGGATCCGGGTCGCTGATGCCCTGGTCGGCCGCCGCGTCCTTCGCCGAGATCGTCTTGTCCGGGTCCTTGGCCGACGTCATCCGCTCGGGCTTCCACAGCCCCTCGATCACCGGGTTGACGAAGTCCTTGGCCTCACTGAGCCACTTGTCCTTGTCCCAGTTCTTCCAGCCGCCCTTCGCCCACTGGTCGACGTCGATGCCGTGCTCTTTGAGCTTGTCCTTGATGTCGTCCGGGATCTTGATCTTGTCGTCGCCGCTCTGCGACGAGGAGGCGGGGGAATCACCGCTCGCCTTGTCGTCACCCGAGTCGCAGGCGGTGGCGGTCAGTGTCAGGACCGCGACCAGACCGGTGGCGGCGAGGAAGGTGCGCCGCCTTCTTGAGGAACGCATGGTGTTGAAACCCCCGATGGTGCCGTTGTGTCATGTGCTCGTCGGGCGAAGGCGGGCCCGCCGCGGAACCCCGCTCGAACGCGACACCCCCACCATGTCCGTGCAGTTGGGGACGAACGGCGGTGGGCCGTCGAAGGTGCCCGTGAGCGGGCCCACCGCCGTCTGTCCGATCCCTGTTACGTCCTGCGCGTCACTGCCCGGCGAACTTCCCGCTCACCGAGTCGTACACACCCTTGGCCACATCGCCCAGCCGCGGACCCGCCAGCCAACCGGACTTGACCGGTCCGATCGAGGTGTTGGACACCAGCGCGGGCTTGCCGTCCGAACCCGTGGCCACCCAGCCGCCGCCGGACGAACCACCGGTCATCGTGCACCCGATCCGGTACATCGTCGGGTCGGACTGCGCGACGGACAACCGTCCCGGCTTGTCCGTGCACTGGTACAGCTTCTGGCCGTCGAACGGTGCCGCCGCCGGGTAACCCGTCGCCGTGATGCTCGACACCTTCGGCACGGCCGGAGCCGAGAAGTTCACCGGAAGCGCCGAACCGACCGTCTCCTCAAGGGACTTGCCGCCACTGCCCTTCTCCGGAGTCACATGCAGTACGGCGAAGTCGTACGAGGCTCCCTGGCCGCCCGTGGAACCGCCCTGCTCGATCCACTGGTCCGAGGTCTGCGCCCAGTCGCTCCACCAGACACCGTACGGAGCGACCTCCGTCCGGGCGGCCTTCTCCAGCTGGGCAGCCGTCTCGCCGGAATCGTTGTACGACGGCACGAAGGCGATGTTGCGGTACCAGCCGCCCTTCTTGCCGGCGTGGACACAGTGGCCCGCGGTCCACACGAGGTTGGACTTGCCCGGATGCGCCGGGTCCTCGACCACCGTCGCCGAGCAGACCATCGTGCCCTCGGGGGAGTCGAAGAACACCTTGCCCGCCTCGGGCGCGTTGGCGTGGTACGCGGTCTTCACGGCCTGCGCGGTCACGGCGGCCGGAGTCGGGTCCGTGACGCCCTGGTCACCGGAGAGGTCGCTGTCGTCGACCCCGTTGTTCTTGTCCGGGTCGTCGGCGCCGCGCATCCGGTCCGGGTCCCACAGCCCCTTGATGATCGGGTTGATGTAGTCGTCGGCCTCGCGCAGCCAGTCGTCCTTGTTCCAGTTCTTCCAGGCGCCTTTCTTCCACTTGTCGATGTCGATCCCGTGCTGCTTGAGCTTGTTCTTGATGTCGTCCGGGATCTTGATCTTGTCGTCGCCGCTCTGGGTGGCGGACGCGGTGGAACCGCCGCTCGCCTTGTCGTCGCCCGAGTTGCAGGCGGTGGCCGTCAGCGCCAGCGCCGCGGTGAGGCCGACGGCGGCCAGCACGGGGGAGGTTCTGCGGCGCGCGCTCCTCCCTCGACGAGCGGCGAAGGGCGGGCGTATCGATCGCATGGTGTAACTCCCCCTGAGCGTATGGGAACTGAGCGCTGCACGGCTGAACGGTTCGTTCGGCACGGCTGAACGGCACCAAAGACTATGCGGTCGCTGTGGGGGACATCTGCCGGAACGGCAACGGTTTCGCTACGGGCTGTCTCACCACCTGCGTCCAGTTGCGGACGCGTAGGGCGGGAACAGCGGACCGGCCCGTCCGGGTGAGGCGGACGGGCCGGTCAGGGGCATCACCGGCCCCGGCACGCTCGACGGGGCCGAGCCGGTTACGGCGTCACCACGGTGCCGCCGAATGTGACGGCGAGGTGGCCGTCCGAGGCGTAGGACCAGCCCAGGGCGCCGGAGTACGAGGAGCAGCGGGACCCGTTCGAGCCGGTCCAGAACTGGTTCGAGCTGTCGGCGTCACCGATGGTCTTGTCGTTCGAGCCGCTGACGCTGAACCGGCACGAGGTGTTGGTCCGGAACACCGAAGTGCCGGCGTCGAACGAGAAGTTGCGCTCCGCGTTGTCGATGCTGGCGTTGTTCGAGATGGTCATCGTGCCGGGGTTGCTGTTGTAGGTGAACCCGTGATGGCCGTTGCCGTAGGCGATGCTGTGCTGGACGACGTGGTTGACCGCGATGTCGTCGCCGCCGAGCTTGTAGCCGTTGCGGTCGCCGTTGGAGTTCACGGTGCCGTCGGAGAGCGTGCCGTTGTTGTAGGACAGGGAGTACTCGATGGTCACCGGGCCGATGGCACCCGTGTCGGTCTTGGTGTAGAGGTCCCAGCCGTCGTCGATGTTGTTGTGGGAGACGTCGTACCGGAAGACGTTCCCGGTGCCGGTGGTGAGCTTCGCGGCGAAGCCGTCGGCGTCCTCGCCGTCGGAGTCGGCGTTGTCGTGCGACTCGGCGCTCACGATCAGGTTGTTGGACGGCCACTGGGAGCTGGGGGTGCTGGAGGAGATCCGGCCGAGCTGCAGCCCCGTGTCGCGGTTGTAGCGGGTCACCGTGCGCTCGATGACGTTGTTGCTGCCGCCGACGTAGATCCCGTTGTCACCGGCGTGCTCGACGACGATGCCGTAGACGTGCCAGTACGAGGCGTTCAGCTGGAGCCCGCGGTTCGACGAACTCTCGCTCTGCGCCGAGAAGTTCAGCACCGGGGTCTCGCCCGGGTAGGCGGACAGGGTGGTGCGGGCGCTGGAGGTGCCGTCGGTGCCGGCCGGGACGGTGACCGTGGACGAGTAGCCGTACGTCCCGCCCCGCAGGTAGATCGTGCCGCCGGAAGTGATGCGGCTGATCGCCGAGGTGAGCGTCGTCGGGGCCGACTCCGTTCCGGCCGCGCTGTCGGTGCCGCTCGGGGACACGTACAGCACGGTGCCCGCCGCCGTCCCGGACACCTCGGCGTCGAGGTAGTCGACGTTCGGCAGTCCGGCTGAGCCGGTCGGGTTGAGCCGGATGGTGTTGCTGCCCGCGGCCACCGGGACCGTGAGCGTTTTGGTCGTCCACGTAGACCAGGCGCCAGTGCCCTCGAACGACGCCGACGTGGCCGTCGAGCCGTTCACGATGATGTCCGCGGGCCGTGCACTGGTGGTTCCGTTGGCGAAGCCGACGTTCAGTGTCGCCGTGCCCGCGCTGGCGGCGTTCACGGTGAACTGCGCGTACGCGCCGACCGCGTTGGTGCCGTTGCAGAACCCGCTGCCGGAGTAGCCGGCCCAGTCGGAGTCGAGGGTGCCGGTACAGACCGCCGGGGAGCTCTCGGCCTCGTAACGGGTGGACGCGGCCTGCGCCGTGTTGCCGGACAGTGCGATGAGCGCGCCGGCTAACAGGCCGACGGACGCGATGACTGGTCTCAGTTGCATCGTTCGCCTCCAGGTTGGTTGTTTCGTCTGAACAGGGGTGGGGCCGACCCCTTTCTGCCGCGGTTGTGGGTGTGGCAACGTGACAGGTGGGGAAAGCGCTTTCATCGAAAGTTAAATGCGTGTGACGTGAGCGCGTCAATAGACGTGTACGTGATTTTTGTTCACGAACATGAACCTGAATGTGAGCTGCTGTCGAGGGTGGGGCGAGGGCTGTGGACCCCGCCGAGATCGCTCACGGTTCCGTCTCGGCAAGGATCTTCGACTCACCCGCTTCCCCGCGCGGGCCGCGTCGTTGGTACGTACGGGGGACCTGCCGCCTGCGCTCAGAGCCCCCTGCCAACTCGCCTCTGGACAGCGGGAGGACCTGTAGTCGTGGCCGTGACCGAGTCTGCGGTGGTGCCGATGGGGGCGCCCGGAGTTTCTGAGGGGGCGCGCGAGGGGGGTCCGGGAGCGTCCGAGGGGGCGCGCGCGGCGCACGAGGGGATTCTGCGGCGCCAATCGGCGCGCGAGTCGGCGGCGCGCACCTATGCGCGCGCCCTGCCGATCGTTCCCGTGCGGGCGCGCGGGCTGACGATCGAGGGAGCCGACGGGCGCCGCTATCTCGACTGCCTGTCGGGCGCCGGGACTTTGGCCCTCGGACACAACCATCCAGTGGTCCTGGAAGCGATCAGAAAGGTCCTCGATTCGGGGGCGCCGCTGCACGTCCTCGACCTCGCCACGCCCGTGAAGGACGCCTTCACCACCGAGTTGTTCCGCACGCTGCCGCCCGAGTTCGCCGCCCGCGCGCGGGTCCAGTTCTGCGGACCGGCCGGGACGGACGCGGTCGAGGCCGCGTTCAAACTGGTGCGCGCGGCGACCGGGCGCACGGGGATGCTCGCGTTCACCGGTGCCTACCACGGGATGACCGCGGGGGCGCTCGAAGCATCCGGCGGCGCGACCGAGGTACGTGTCGCGCGCCTGCCCTATCCGCAGGACTACCGCTGCCCATTCGGCGTCGGCGGCGACCGCGGCGCCGAACTCGCCGCGCGCTGGACCGAGTCGGTGCTCGACGACAGCAAGTCGGGCGTACCGCGCCCCGCCGGGATGATCCTCGAACCCGTCCAGGGCGAGGGCGGGGTGATTCCCGCCCCCGACGAGTGGATGCGCCGGATGCGCGAGATCACCGCGTCGCGCTCCATCCCCCTGATCGCGGACGAGGTCCAGACCGGAGTGGGCCGCACCGGCGCCTTCTGGGCGGTGGAGCACAGCGGGATCACACCGGACGTGATGGTCCTGTCCAAGGCCATCGGCGGCAGCCTGCCGCTCGCCGTCGTCGTCTACCGCGACGAGCTCGACGTCTGGCAACCCGGCGCCCACGCGGGCACGTTCCGCGGCAACCAGCTCGCGATGGCGGCGGGCACGGCGACCCTCGCGTACGTCCGCGAAAACGGTCTCGCCGAGCGCGCCGGGACTCTGGGTGCCCACATTCTGGCCCAACTCCGGAAACTCGCCGACGAGCTCCCCTGCATCGGCGACGTACGCGGTCGCGGACTGATGATCGGCGTCGAACTCGTCGACCCCGAGGCGGCTGCCCCGCATCCCGCTGCCGACGGCCCTCGCCCCGCCGCCCCCGAACTCGCCGCCGCCGTCCAGAGAGAGTGCCTCCGCCGCGGCCTGATCGTGGAACTGGGCGGCCGCCATTCAAGCGTGGTGCGCCTCCTGCCCCCGCTGACCATCAGCGACGAACAGGCGACCGCGGTGCTCGACCGACTCGCGGACGCGGTGGCGGCGGTGGCGCGTGGGGACTCGGGGCGTGGCGGGGAGGGAACACGCGGAGGCGAGGGACCTCGCGGTGTCGATTCCCCTCGCGGTGTTGAAAGACCTCGCGGTGCCGACGAGGCTCGCCGCGCTGACGAGCCCCGTGGCGAGGGCGGACTTCGCGGTGACGGACCGGGACTGGGGCGCTGACGGACGCCGTAGTCCTGGGAACGCTGAGGGGGCGCTGTCGTGTCTCGATGTGTTGGCCGCCGTGACGGGTTCGACGTCCGTCGTACGACGCTGGGGCCGCGGGATCGCACTATCGCTCAGCCCGCCAGCCAGGCCGACGAGCCTGACCGACGAGCCTGACCGGCCAGGCAGGCCGACGAGCCAGACCGGTGAGGCAGACCGGCCAGGCCCAGCCCGAGCAGCGTCGAACCGCCTCAGCCTATTTGTTCCCCTCCACCCTGATCAGGCCAGCTCCACCCGAACCACCCCGCCAGGACCTGTGCCCCTCACTCCTTGAAGTCCAGCCTTGAAGTCCAGACGCCTCGCGCAGACCCCCGCCATCTCGACCCGAACCCCCACCCCCACCCGAAATCAACCAAGAACGCCAAAGGCCCAGCGCACGCCAGTACCGTCCCGGTTCGTCGCCGCACGAGCCCGAACGCCCCCAAGGAACTCTCGTGAACGCCACCCCCGTACCCGACGGCCGTCCCCAGATCCACGAGCGAGCGGCCCGTGGCACGCAGACCCCGCTTGTGCCGGGGGCCGAATCGGTCCCCCGGCAGAAGAAAGGGGCCGGGGAGTCCGAGCGGCTGCGCGGCGCCACCGCCGATCTGCTGGAGCATCCCGACACGCAGACCGCGGCCCAGGCGGCGGCCGTCGAGAACCTGCTGCGGTGCTGGGTACGGGAGAACAACCTGCCCGCCCCCGACGACGGCACCCTCCGCATCCCCCTCTCCGCCAGCGGCACGACCCTTCTGATCCCTGTCCCCTACTGGTCCGCCACCGGCTGGCACCGCTTCGGCCTTCCCTACCTCGCCGACGCCCCTGACGAGGCGCCGCCCGCCGATGCGGTCACCGTGGCGGCATTGATCGCACGACAAGTGGCTCCCGGCGCATCGGCAGCCACCCCCGTCGACCCGGCAGGCGCCACCGTCGACCCTCGGGCCCTCCACAGCCCGGCCGGTGACGGCGCCGACCTCGTCGGCCGCGTCGCCGACTCCGTCCGGCGCACCGCCGTGTTCCTCCGCGACCGCAGGGAACACCCCGCCGACGAGCCCGACCTCTTCCTCGCCGCAGAGCAGGCGCTCCTGCTCGGCCACCCGCTGCACCCCACACCGAAGGGCCGAGAGGGCCTCTCCGAAGCCGAAGCCCGGCTGTACTCACCCGAATTGCGCGGCTCTTTCCCCCTGCACTGGATGGCGGTCGCACCCTCGGTGCTCGGAGCCGACTCAGCGTGGACGGAGCGCGGTCGTCCCGTCTCGGCGGAGCAACTCACCGCACGCCTGGCCGGCGGTGGGCTGTCGTTGCCCGACGGTTTCACTGCCGCCCTGCCGCTGCACCCCTGGCAGATGCGCGAGGTCCGGCACCGTACCGAGACCGCGGCCCTGCTGGACGCCGGGCTGCTCCAGGACCTCGGCCCGCAGGGCGCCCCATGGCACCCCACCTCCTCGGTCCGCACCGTCTACCGCGCCGGCGCCCCCGCGATGCTGAAGCTGTCGCTGGGCCTGCGCATCACCAACTCCCGTCGTGAGAACCTCCGCAAGGAACTCCACCGTGGCGTGGAGGTCCACCGTCTGCTGCGCAGCGGCCTGTTCAAGCAGTGGCAGGCCGCCCACCCGGGCTTCGACATCGTCCGCGACCCGGCCTGGCTCGCCGTCAACGGTCCGGACGGCAGCCCCCTGCCCGGGCTCGACGTGATGATCCGCCACAACCCGTTCAGCCCGACGGACGACGCGTGCTGCGTCGCGGGACTGGTCTCGCCCCGGCCGCACGCCCAACCCGGCGCAGGGAGCCCGGCACAGGGCCGGCCCCTCATGCGGTCCCGGCTCACCGAGATCGTCACCGGTCTCGCCGGGCGCACCGGCCGCCCGCGTGGCGCCGTGGCCACCGAGTGGTTCCTGCGCTATCTGGAGCAGGTCGTACGCCCCGTGCTCTGGCTGGACAGCGAGGCGGGAATCGCTCTGGAGGCACACCAGCAGAACACCCTGCTCCTGCTGGACCCCGAAGGCTGGCCCAAGGGCGGCCGCTACCGAGACAACCAGGGCTACTACTTCCGCGAGTCACGGCGCGCGGAACTCGATGCCCGGCTGCCCGGCATCGGCGAACACAGCGACACGTTCGTCTCCGACGAGGTCACCGACGAGCGCTTCGCCTACTACCTCGCCATCAACAACGTGCTCGGCCTCGTCGGCGCGTTCGGCTCCCAACGCCTCGCCGACGAAGAGCTGTTGCTCGCGGCCTTCCGGCGCTTCCTCGGCGACGTGGCTTCCGGCCCGGCCCGGCTGCGCACATCCCTGCCGGCCCACCTGCTCGACTCGCCCGTCCTGCGCTGCAAGGCCAACCTGCTGACCCGGCTGCACGGCCTCGACGAACTCGTCGGTCCCGTCGACACCCAGTCCGTCTACGTCACCATCTCCAACCCCCTTCATTCCTGAGGAACATGACCCACCCCGTCTCCTGAGAGGAGCGTCGCCGTGCCTCCCACCGATGCGAGCACCGACGCCGGTACCGCCCCCGTCACCGAACTCGGCGCCGAACTCGGCACCGACACAGGGACCTGCTCGGGTCCCAGTTCGGGCTCCGGTGCGAGCACGGACAGCGAGGACACCCTTGACCTGCGCCTCCCCGACGAGCTCATCGCGCTCTTCGCCGCGGAATCCGGGGCACAGGGCAGGCCCACGGGTGACGCCACAGGCGGCGTCATGGGAAAGGCCATGGCCGACACCACGGGACAGGCCCGGGCCCTGCGCGAAGTCACGGGGGAAGCCTCGGGAGACCGTCGGGGCATGGCGGAGACCTCTGCCGTCGCCCCGGCCGACGACGACCTGCTCGACCGCGTCGGTGGCTGGGGGCCCACCCTTACGCCTGTGGGCGTCTTCCAGCTGGTCCCCGTGCGGGTCGAGCGTGATCTCCCGCTCATCACCCGCTGGATGAACGACCCTGCCGTCGCGGAGTTCTGGGACCTGGCGGGGCCCGAGTCCGTGGCCGAGGAGCATCTGTGTCTCCAGCTCGACGGCGACGGACGCAGCGTCCCCTGCCTCGGGGTACTGGATGGCAGCCCGATGAGCTACTGGGAGATCTACCGCGCGGATCTCGATCTCCTGGCTCGCCACTACCCCGCCCGACCGCACGACACCGGAATTCACCTCCTCATCGGCGGTGTCGCCCATCGTGGGCGAGGCCTCGGCTCCACCCTGCTCCGAGCCGTCGCAGACCACGTACTGGACAAGCGCCCCTCATGCGCTCGCGTCGTCGCGGAACCCGACCTTCGCAACACCCCCTCCGTCTCCGCTTTCCTGAGCGCCGGCTTCCGGTTCTCCGCCGAGGTCGATCTGCCCGACAAGCGGGCAGCCCTCATGGTCCGAGACCGGGCCCTGCGCGATCTGTTGTAGCGCCGTCACTTTTAGTACACCGCTCGTCCCGATCCGGTTCCCTGTCGAGGAGTCCCCGTGCCGAATTCATCCGCCACCCCGGCCTCCGGAGAGTCGCCCACGCTGTACGACCCACCTGAGCTGAGCAAAGACGGGTGGGAGCAGGCCGGACGCCGCCTGCTCGCCAAGATGATCGGCGAGTTCG
Organism: Streptomyces sp. NBC_00775; assembly: GCF_036347135.1. Classification (NCBI taxonomy): domain Bacteria; kingdom Bacillati; phylum Actinomycetota; class Actinomycetes; order Kitasatosporales; family Streptomycetaceae; genus Streptomyces; species Streptomyces sp. NBC_00775. The sequence continues at coordinate 2,834,128 of NZ_CP108938.1, read as the reverse complement.
CGTACGAGGGAATCATCCGGCCGGAGCCGGAGCCGGAGCCGGACCTGCGGCGGGTGGCGGAGCCGGAGGGGACGCTCACGCCGGCCTCCGCGCCTGCCACTCCTCCCCTCCCGTCCCCGGCTGCCTCAGTCCCGTCCGCGCCCCTGGCCTCGGTCCCGAACCCCGAGGGGAAACCGACTTCGCCCGACAGCCGCTGCGCCCCGTACACCCTCCGCCTGGACGCCGGTGGCATCCTGTCCTTCCGCGCCCGCCGTACCGCGTACGACGGTTGGCGCGTGGACCCCCACTCGCTCACCCTCACTGAGGGAGGGGCGGAGCCCCGGCCCTTCACCGACCCGGTCGGCTTCCTCACCCGTGCCCGAGGCACGTTGGAACTCGACGGAGCGACGCTCGGCCATGTCATCCGTGAGCTGAGCACCACCCTGGCCGCCGACGCGCGCCTCGGCCACAACGCCCTCGCGGCGGCCGAGCTGGCCGACCTGGGATACGCGGAACTGGAAGGCCACCAGACCGGGCATCCCTGGATCGTGCTGAACAAGGGCCGGCTCGGCTTCTCCGCGCGAGACGCCGCCGTCTGGGCACCCGAGGCACGCCGGGCGACGGCCCTTCCGTGGATCGCGGTGCACACCACGCTCGCCACCTATCGAGGTGTCACCGGCCTCGACACCGCCGCACACCTCTACGCGCGCGAACTCGCCCCCGCCACCAGGGAGTCGTTCGACGGATTACTCCGCGCGCGCGGGCTCGCACCGGAGTCGTACCTCTATCTGCCCGTGCACCCCTGGCAGTGGGACGACGTCGTGCTGCCCCTCTTTGCGCGCCACGTCGCAGCGGACGCGATCGTGCCGCTGCACTCGGACGGTGATCTGCGTCTGCCTCAGCAGTCGGTCCGTACGTTCCTCAACGTGTCGCGCCCGGACCGGCACACCGTGAAGCTCCCGCTGTCCGTCCTCAACACCCTGGTGTGGCGCGGCCTTCCGACGGAACGGACGCTCGCGGCCCCCGCCGTCACCGCCTGGATGCACGCCCTGCGCGACGCCGACCCGTTCCTGCGCGACACCTGCGGGGTGATTCTGCTCGGCGAGGTCGCCTCGGTGACCGTCGGACATCCGGTGTACGACGCCCTCCCAGAAGTGCCCTATCAGTACAAGGAGCTACTCGGAGCGATCTGGCGTGAGCCGGTCTCCCGCCATCTGGCCCCCGGTGAACGTGCCCGCACGCTGGCAGCGCTGCTGTACACCGACCCGGAGGGCCATGCCTTCACGGCGCAGCTGGTCGCCCGCTCGGGACTGGCTCCGAAGGTCTGGTTGCGACGCCTCTTCGCCGCACTCCTGCCGCCGCTGCTGCACTGCCTCTATCGGTACGGCACTGTGTTCAGCCCACATGGAGAAAACGCGATCGTTGTCTTCGACGACCATGACGTACCGGTCCGGCTCGCGGTGAAGGACTTCGTGGACGACGTCAATGTGAGCGCGGAGCCCCTGCCCGAGCATGCCTCCATGCCGGACGACGTACGGAACGTGCTGCTCACCGAGCCGCCCGCGTTTCTGACCCAGTTCATCCATTCAGGGCTCTTTGTCGGAGTGTTCCGCTATCTCGCACCGCTCTGCGAGGAGCAACTGGGCGTTCCGGAGGACCTTTTCTGGTCCCTTGTCCGAGCGGAGATCATTCGCCATCAGGCGCGCTTTCCCGAGCTCAAGGAGCGTTACGAGATGTTCGACCTGCTCACTCCCCGGATCGAGCGCCTGTGTCTGAACCGAAATCGGCTGCACCTCGATGGCTACCGCGACCGCCCCGAGCGCCCGCACGCCGCCGTGCAGGGCACTGTCCCGAACCCCCTCCACCAGCCTTGATCACCGGGTCCGTACTCGTCTTGATCACGTCCGTCGGCCCCACCTTGATCGCTCGATTGTCAGTGGCGCCCCGTAGGCTGGCACCGCTATGACAAAGCCCTCACTCCCCGAACTCCTGCATGCTGCCGTCACTGCCGTCGGCGGTACGGAGCGCCCTGGCCAGGTGACCATGGCCGAAGCCGTCGCGGGCGCCATCGACGACAGCTCCCACCTGCTGGTCCAGGCGGGCACCGGCACCGGAAAGTCGCTCGGCTACCTGGTGCCGGCGCTCGCGCACGGGGAGCGCGTGGTCGTGGCGACCGCCACCCTGGCGCTGCAGCGGCAGCTCGTGGAGCGTGACCTGCCGCGCACCGTGGACGCACTGCATCCGTTGCTGCGCCGCCGCCCCGAGTTCGCGATGCTGAAGGGCCGCTCCAACTATCTGTGCCTGCACCGCCTGCACGAGGGTGTGCCGCAGGAAGAGGAGGAGGGCCTCTTCGACCAGTTCGAGGCGGCCGCGCCCACCAGCAAGCTGGGCCAGGACCTGCTGCGGCTGCGGGAGTGGTCGGACGAGACCGAGACCGGCGACCGCGACGACCTCACGCCGGGTGTCTCCGACCGTGCCTGGGCCCAGGTGTCCGTCTCATCCCGGGAGTGCCTGGGCGCCACGAAATGCGCCTACGGAGCGGAGTGCTTCGCCGAGATGGCCCGCGAGCGCGCCAAGCTCGCCGAGGTCGTCGTCACCAACCACGCGCTGCTCGCGATCGACGCCATCGAGGGCGCGCCGGTCCTCCCGCAGCACGAGGTGCTGATCGTCGACGAGGCCCATGAGCTGGTCTCGCGGGTCACCGGCGTAGCGACCGGCGAGCTCACCCCCGGCCAGGTCAACCGAGCCGTCCGGCGCGCCGCGAAGCTCGTGAACGAGAAGGCCGCCGACCAGCTCCAGACCGCCGCCGAGGGCTTCGAGCGGCTCATGGAGCTGGCGCTGCCGGGACGCCTGGAGGAGATCCCGGAGGACCTCGGGTACGCCTTGATGGCGCTGCGCGACGCCGCCCGAACGGTGATCTCGGCACTCGGTTCCACACGCGACAAGTCCGTCCAGGACGAGGACGCGGTACGCAAGCAGGCCCTGGCCTCGGTGGAGACCGTGCACGACGTGGCGGAGCGCATCACCAACGGCTCCGAGTGGGACGTCGTCTGGTACGAGCGCCATGATCGCTTCGGCGCTTCGCTCCGCGTGGCTCCCATGAACGTGTCCGGGCTCCTCAGGGAGAAGCTTTTCGCTGACCGGTCCGTCGTTCTAACCTCCGCGACGCTGAAGCTCGGCGGTGACTTCAACGGCGTGGGGGCGTCGATGGGGCTCGCCCCGGAGGGCACGGAGGGCGAGGATCTTCCCCAGTGGAAGGGCGTCGACGTCGGCTCGCCCTTCGACTACCCCAAGCAGGGCATCCTCTATGTCGCCAAGCACCTGTCGCGCCCCGCGCGGGACGGCGATCGCGGGGACATGCTGGACGAGCTCACCGAGCTGATCCAGGCCGCCGGTGGCCGCACACTCGGCCTGTTCTCCTCGATGCGGGCGGCCCAGCTCGCGGCCGAGGAGCTGCGGACGCGTATGCCCGAGTACCCGATCCTGCTGCAGGGCGAGGAGACGCTCGGCGAGCTGATCAAGAACTTCGCGGCCGATCCCAAGACCTGCCTCTTCGGCACGCTCTCGCTCTGGCAGGGCGTGGATGTCCCGGGCCCCAGCTGTCAGCTCGTCGTCATGGACAAGATCCCCTTCCCGCGCCCCGACGACCCACTGATGAGCGCCCGCCAGAAGGCGGTCGAGGACAACGGTGGCAATGGCTTCATGGCGGTGGCCGCCACCCACGCCGCGCTCCTCATGGCCCAGGGCGCCGGCCGCCTGGTACGGGCGACGGGGGACCGGGGTGTGGTTGCCGTACTCGACCAGCGCCTGGCCACGGCCCGCTACGGCAGCTATCTGAAGGCGTCCTTGCCCGACTTCTGGTACACGACGGACCGCAACCAGGTCCGTAGGTCACTCGCCGCGATCGACGAGGCGGCGCGGAAGGCGGAGGACGCGTAGCGCCTGGCGGCGGGCGATCGGGCGGCGCGCTGGTCACGGGGCCGCACGGGGGCCGCACGGGCGGCGCGACTCGCGGTGTCCGTGCCGACGGCGAGGGTATTCGGGCCGATGCTGAGGTGTCGGGCCCGGTGCTGGGAGCGAGGTCATGCTTCCGGCGGCGCTTTCGCCTGGGCACACCAACTCCACCAGCCCCTGTCGGGCACCGCGGTCAAGGGTTCCCGTACGTGTTGCTGCACCGCCCCTCGCACGGGACGGGCCGCTCCGTTGCCCGCCCGGTGGGCAACGCATGCCCTGCCAAGTCATCGCCGTCTGCCAGGCGACCCTGCCAACACTGGCTCAGAGTTCCCGTGCGCGCAGGCCGCGCGCAGGGCGGCGAACTGTACGTCCCGAGCCTCCGTCAGAGAGCGCATCTCCCTGTTCAAGACCCCGCCGGGTATCGGACGGCGCGCCGCGTGCCGAGCCCTCAGGCCAGGGAGGCCGCGAGCGCCCAAAGCCCCGGCCGGGGAGGCGCGCTCCCCATGCCGAAAGTCCCCCGCCAGGAAGACGCTGAAGACACGGCAGGGCCCCGGAACCGGCGCAGTTGGTCCCGGGGCCCGGTCAGGGGCGGGGCGGAGCGTCCCGTCCTCCGCGGGTTGTCACACCCGCCGCAGCACTGCCACGACCTTGCCGAGGATGGTCGCCTCGTCGCCGGGAATCGGCTGGTACGCGGAGTTGTGCGGCAGCAGCCACACGTGCCCGTCCTCGCGCTTGAAGCGCTTCACCGTGGCCTCGCCGTCCAGCATCGCGGCCACGATGTCGCCGTTCTCCGCGACCGGCTGGCGGCGGACCGTCACCCAGTCCCCGTCGCAGATGGCGGCCTCGATCATCGAGTCACCGACGACCTTCAGGACGAACAGCTCGCCGTCACCGACCAGCTGGCGCGGGAGGGGGAAGACGTCCTCGACCGACTCCTCGGCGAGGATCGGGCCACCGGCCGCGATACGGCCGACGAGCGGCACGTACGACGCGGCCGGCTTGCCCGCCGTGTCGGTGGGCTGGACCGAGGACTGGTCGGAGCCCCGGACCTCGTACGCACGCGGGCGGTGCGGGTCGCGGCGCAGAAAGCCCTTGCGCTCCAATGCCATCAGCTGATGCGCGACCGAGGAGGTGCTGGACAGGCCGACCGCCTGCCCGATCTCCCGCATCGACGGCGGGTAGCCGCGCCGCTGTACGGAGTCCCTGATGACCTCGATCACCCGGCGCTGCCGGTCTGTGAGCCCCGAGCTGTCCGCGCGGATGCCTGGAGGTCGGCCTGGCAGGGAGCGCTTGGGTCCCTCATGATTCACGGCTTCGTTCATCGCATGCACCGGCTCGAGTCGGCCCTGGGAGCGGTCCTGGGCAGTGATGGTGGCACTGTCTGCGGTGGTGGTCACGTCGGCCCCTCTCGATGGTCTCCCTGCTGGACAACGGTAGTTGCTTTCGAAAGGTTGCGCCAAACACACGTTCGAGTGAAAAAGCGCGGATTGCCTGACGTGATCATGTGTCTGGGTGTATGGCTCGGGACGCACCTGGCGGACAAAAGGACCCATTGCTGTACTCTTCACCGCCGGGGCGATGAGCGTGCCAGCAGATGTGGGCCACGACCCAGTCTGCCATCCGGCACCCCGCCAACCAGGTACCGACCCCCTGTCTGCACGGCCATCACGGTATCTCCGCGTGTCCGGGATCGGTATGACCGTGCGGCACATGCCAATACGCGTGCGACACGCGCGTCGTGGGCCAATTTGCGCGCTGATCCCCACATCTAGTGGTTGGATTGCAACAGCAGCCCAGAAGTTGTGGTCCCCCGGGTCTTCGGGCCCTCGGTCATCGCCTATGCTTGGGGCTGCTTCGAGGGGCCCAAGGGGTCTCGCGAGGTCTATGAGTCGTGCTGTGAAGGAGGGTTGGAGCCATGCACTGCCCCTTCTGCAGGCACCCTGACAGCCGCGTCGTCGACAGTCGTACGACCGATGACGGCACGTCGATCCGCAGGCGCCGCCAGTGCCCCGACTGCTCCCGTCGTTTCACGACCGTGGAGACGTGTTCGCTGATGGTGGTCAAGCGCTCCGGCGTGACCGAGCCCTTCAGTCGCACCAAGGTCATCAACGGTGTGCGCAAGGCATGCCAGGGGCGGCCCGTCACCGAGGACGCGCTCGCCCAGCTCGGCCAGCGGGTCGAGGAGGCGGTGCGGGCCACCGGAAGCGCCGAGCTGACCACTCACGACGTGGGGCTGGCCATACTCGGCCCGTTGCAGGAACTCGACCTCGTCGCCTATCTGCGGTTCGCGTCCGTGTACCGGGCGTTCGACTCGCTCGAGGACTTCGAGGCCGCCATCACGGAACTCAGGGAAGAGACGAGGCAGCGCCCCGCCGCGGACGAGGAAGTCGCGGACGCGGAGCGCCCGGAAAGCGACCGCGGGTCCGGAGGGGCTGTCCAGGTCCCCGTGCCCGCCAGCGCCGCCGACTGACGCGAAGGCCGACTCGGGTCGGCTGATCGGCGGCGACCACAGACCTGCTCCGCGGGGCCGCGTGAGCGGCGCGCGCAGCATCAGACACACACCGTGCCACGGGAAGAACGAGGCACTTCAGGGCGTTTTAGCCCGATACAGGGAGGCGGCATGACAGAGACGGCGAGCGGTCCGGCACGAGGTTCCCGCGCCAAGGGCGGAACCAAGGCCAGCAAGGGACTGCGCATCGAGCGCATCCACACCACCCCCGGCGTGCACCCGTACGACGAGGTGGAGTGGGAGCGCCGTGACGTCGTCATGACCAACTGGCGCGACGGCTCGATCAACTTCGAGCAGCGTGGCGTCGAGTTCCCCGGCTTCTGGTCGGTGAACGCGGTCAACATCGTCACCAGCAAGTACTTCCGCGGTGCTGTCGGCACCCCGCAGCGCGAGGTGAGCCTCAGGCAGCTCATCGACCGCATCGTGAAGACGTACCGGAAGGCCGGTGAGGACTACAAGTACTTCGCCTCGCCCGCCGACGCCGAGATCTTCGAGCACGAGCTGGCGTACGCCCTCCTGCACCAGATCTTCAGCTTCAACAGCCCGGTCTGGTTCAACGTCGGCACGCCCCAGCCCCAGCAGGTCTCCGCCTGCTTCATCCTGTCCGTCGACGACTCCATGGAGTCGATCCTCGACTGGTACAAGGAAGAGGGCATGATCTTCAAGGGCGGTTCCGGCGCCGGCCTGAACCTCTCCCGCATCCGCTCCTCCAAGGAGCTCCTCTCCTCGGGTGGCAACGCCTCGGGTCCCGTCTCCTTCATGCGTGGTGCCGACGCCTCCGCAGGAACGATCAAGTCGGGTGGCGCCACGCGCCGCGCGGCCAAGATGGTCATCCTCGACGTCGACCACCCCGACATCGAGGACTTCATCGAGACCAAGGTCAAGGAGGAGGAGAAGATCCGCGCCCTCCGTGACGCGGGCTTCGACATGGACCTGGGCGGCGACGACATCACGTCCGTCCAGTACCAGAACGCCAACAACTCGGTCCGCGTGAACGACACGTTCATGAAGGCGGTCGAGGAGGGCGGCAAGTTCGGTCTCACCTCCCGTATGACCGGCGAGGTCATCGAGGAGGTCGACGCCAAGGAGCTCTTCCGCAAGATGGCTCAGGCCGCCTGGGCCTGCGCCGACCCGGGCATCCAGTACGACGACACGATCAACCACTGGCACACGTGCCCGGAGTCCGGCCGTATCAACGGCTCGAACCCGTGCAGCGAGTACATGCACCTGGACAACACGTCCTGCAACCTCGCCTCGCTGAACCTGATGAAGTTCCTGAAGGACGACGGCAAGGGCCGCCAGTCCTTCGAGGTCGAGCGTTTCGCCAAGGTCGTCGAGCTGGTCATCACCGCGATGGACATCTCCATCTGCTTCGCGGACTTCCCGACGCAGAAGATCGGTGAGAACACCCGCGCCTTCCGTCAGCTGGGTATCGGTTACGCCAACCTCGGTGCCCTCCTGATGGCGACGGGCCACGCCTACGACTCCGACGGCGGCCGCGCCCTCGCGGGTGCCATCACCTCGCTGATGACCGGTACGTCGTACAAGCGTTCCGCCGAGCTCGCCGCGGTCGTCGGCGCCTACGACGGCTACGCCCGCAACGCGCAGCCGCACCAGCGCGTCATGAAGCAGCACTCCGACGCCAACGCCGTGGCCGTCCGCGTGGACGACCTGGACACGCCGATCTGGGCCGCCGCCACGGAGGCCTGGCAGGACGTGCTGCACCTCGGTGAGAAGAACGGCTTCCGCAACGCGCAGGCCTCGGTCATCGCCCCGACCGGCACCATCGGTCTCGCGATGTCCTGCGACACCACCGGCCTTGAGCCCGACCTCGCGCTGGTCAAGTTCAAGAAGCTGGTCGGCGGCGGCTCGATGCAGATCGTCAACGGCACCGTGCCGCAGGCCCTGCGTCGCCTGGGTTACCAGGAGGAGCAGATCGAGGCGATCGTCGCCCACATCGCCGAGAACGGCAATGTGATCGACGCGCCGAGCCTCAAGCACGAGCACTACGAGGTCTTCGACTGCGCCATGGGCGAGCGCTCCATCTCCGCGATGGGCCACGTCCGCATGATGGCCGCGATCCAGCCCTGGATCTCCGGCGCACTCTCCAAGACGGTCAACCTGCCGGAGACGGCGACCGTCGAGGACGTCGAAGAGGTCTACTTCGAGGCGTGGAAGATGGGCGTCAAGGCGCTCGCGATCTACCGCGACAACTGCAAGGTCGGCCAGCCCCTCTCCGCGAAGACCAAGGAGAAGGAGAAGGCCGAGGTCACGGCCAAGGCCGAGGAGACCATCCGTACCGCGGTCGAGAAGGTCGTCGAGTACCGCCCGGTCCGCAAGCGCCTCCCCAAGGGCCGTCCCGGCATCACCACCTCCTTCACGGTGGGCGGCGCCGAGGGCTACATGACCGCCAACTCCTACCCGGACGACGGTCTCGGCGAGGTCTTCCTCAAGATGTCGAAGCAGGGCTCCACCCTCGCGGGCATGATGGACGCCTTCTCGATCGCCGTCTCGGTGGGTCTGCAGTACGGCGTGCCTCTGGAGACGTACGTCTCGAAGTTCACGAACATGCGCTTCGAGCCGGCCGGCATGACGGACGACCCGGACGTGCGGATGGCGCAGTCGATCGTCGACTACATCTTCCGTCGCCTGGCGCTGGACTTCCTGCCCTTCGAGACGCGCTCCGCGCTCGGCATCCACTCCGCCGAGGAGCGTCAGCGTCACCTGGAGACCGGTTCGTACGAGCCGTCTCTCGACGATGTCGATGTCGACGTCGAGGGCCTGGCTCAGTCCGCGCCCCGTGCGCAGGAGCTGAAGGCGGTCGCCACCCCCAAGGCCGAGGTCGAGGCGGCCGAGCCCGCCCCGAAGCAGGCCCACACCAGTGCCGAACTGGTGGAGATGCAGCTGGGCATCCAGGCGGACGCCCCCCTGTGCTTCTCCTGCGGCACGAAGATGCAGCGGGCCGGTTCCTGCTACATCTGCGAAGGGTGCGGGTCGACCAGCGGTTGCAGCTGATTGCGGCTGATGTCGGACGCCTGCTAGGCGGATGAACTAGCTGGTCAGGGCGGTGGAGCTGATATCCGGGCTCCACCGCCCTCGCCGTTTTCCGGCCCAGGGCACGCGCATGTCCGACAACCCGGGGAAATTCTCATTTCCGCGCGAAACGATCACCGGTTAGGCTCCCCCATCGCGCACAGGGCGTGCACAGGGCGCGCACGGCGGGGTGGGGGCATGGTCGGCGATCTCGGGGAATCCAAGAAGGGCATGAGCGCGGGGGCGCAGGCCGTCGCGGCGGTGGTGATGGTCGGAGGCCTCGCGGGTGTCCTGTGGGGGCTGCAGGAAGCGTCCAGTCACAACGCGGATGACGACAGGCCGGCGGCTTGCTCGGGCGGGCACGACGCCCGGTCGTCGAAGTACGTCTCGGGAGCACAGCTGTGCGCGGCGCTGAACCGCCCGGACCTTCCGGCGCTCCTTGGAACGCCGGACGAGCACGCGGAGACCGCCGGCGGCAGCAAGAGCTCGGTCACCCTCGCCGACGGCACCAAGATCGCTGCCCCCGAGGCCAACGTGGATCTGATGACCTACTCCGTGAAGCTTTCGGCGTCGTACGACCATCTTCCGGTCGCCGACACGATCGGCTACCTGGGCGAGAGCGCTGAGAAGAAGACGGTCCTCGGTCACCCGGCGGTCCTCTACTCGGACCGGACCATCGCCATCACCTTCAATCTCGGCGGCGGCAAGGCCGACAGCGGCCCCGGCGGCAGCGCCCGCCGGCTGCTGGTCGCCGGGAACGCGAAGGACGGCGGCGGCTCGTTCGAGATCGACATCTGGCGCCAGGACGACGTACCGCCCGACGACGCGGCGTTGTTCCGCGTCGCCGAGAAGGTGCTGCCGACGATCCCGGGCTGGACCGCCGGCTGACGAGCCCCTCACGCCGAGCGCTCACCAGAAGCGCTGAAGGGCGGCACGGCCACCGGCCGTGCCGCCCTTCAGCGTTATCGCGGTCCTAAGGAGAGGCCCGTTTCGGAAATTGGGGTCCCCAGGGAATGCGGTTCAGGCTTCCGAAGGGTTGCCCATGACCCTGGCGAAGGTCGCCGGGTCCGTGTCGTAGCCGTGGATGCCGGGGTGGAAAGTCCACTCTTCGGAGTCGTCGCGTACGAACTCCCCGACCGTAGCGGCCGTCGCTCCCAGGACGTCGCCGAAATTGTCCTCCGCCAGAACGGTGTAGCCCTCACGCATGCGAAAGCCGGGATTGAGTACACCCACGAACGTCTTGTGGCCGGCGCGCTGTTGGATGAGGACGCCGACCACCACGCGCGCGTAGCGGCTGTTCAGGCGGTCCAGCTCCAGCGTCATGACCTCGTCCCAGCCGAAGCCCTTGCCGTCCTTGCTGTCCCGGTTCAGATAGATGGTGCCGTCCGGCGAGCGGCTGTCGAAGTGCACTACGTAGACCGGCTTTTCGTTCGGGTCGGTCGACAGATAGGTCGCCGCGATGATGTCGAGATCGGTCGCGGGCTCACCGACAGGACTCGGATCCCACTTCACCGCCAACTCAACCTTGCGGATGCCCTTGTTGAGACCGTTCATCAGATCTCCCCTCCCCGTTCCCCATGTGCTGCCTGGCCCAACTACCCTGCGATCAGGGCCGGTTGTCCATCGTGCCACGCACGCCGGGGCGCTCGCGCGGATGTACTCCGCCGGAGCGTGACCGGCGCCACGCTCCGTGGCCTTACGATGGCGCGGTGCTGGTCAAGTGGATTCGCTGCACCGTGGTCGACCGCCGCGGTTTCGAGCGGGGGCAGCGAAAGTGGGCGGGGCTTCTGGGGGAGCCGGGTTTCCGGGGACAGGGCGGGGGATGGAGCCGGGGGCGGTCCGGCGTCGCGCACATCTTCGCCTTCTGGGAAAGCCGTGCCTTCTACGACTCCTTCATGGCCCGCTCCCACGATCGGCTCGCCGCCGCGCAGTCGGGCACCTTCAAGGACTCGCAGGTCAAGCTGTTCGATCACCGTTTCGACGTGAAAACCGGCTTCGAGCCGCGCTTCACGGACGCCGACCTGGTACGAGTGGCCCACTGCCGGATCCACGAGGAGCGGGCGGAGCACTTCGCGCTGATGCAGGAGAAGGTCTGGAACCCCGCGATGGCGGGCTCGCCCGGCATGGTGCGGGGCCTGTTCGGTGAGGCACCCGGCCATGAGTTCCTGATCCTGTCCATGTGGCAGTCGGCCGCGGAGCACGGCAAGTACCGCGCCGAGCGAGTGGAACGCCTCGCGCTGCGCGCCCAGATCGAGGCCGATGTCGCGGCCCTCGCGGGCGACATCGTGGAACTGGAGCCCAGCTGGACGGTCTGAGGGGGCCGTCCGCGGTGGTTCCGGTGGGCAAGAACCGTGTGACCTACGCCGTATGGAGCCCGTACGAGTGCTCGATCGGCCCTCACACGATCTAGGGTCTTGGCATGGCTCGACCACGGCGCATCGTCCTTGTCCGGCACGGCGAGTCGGCGGGCAATGCCGATGACACCGTGTACGAACGCGAGCCCGACCACGCTCTGGCGCTCACCGAGAAGGGGTGGCAGCAGGCGGAGGACACGGGCAAACAGCTGCGGGAGCTGTTCGGACGGGAGCGCGTAAGCGTTTACGTGTCCCCGTACCGCCGCACCCACGAGACGTTCCGCGCCTTCCACCTCGACCCCGAACTCGTACGGGTGCGCGAGGAGCCGCGACTGCGCGAGCAGGACTGGGGCAACTGGCAGGACCGCGACGACGTACGCCTTCAGAAGGCGTACCGCGACGCGTACGGGCACTTCTTCTACCGCTTCGCGCAGGGCGAGTCCGGTGCCGACGTGTACGACCGGGTGGGCGGCTTCCTGGAGAGCCTGTACCGGAGCTTCGAGGCCCCCGACCACCCGCCGAACGTGCTCATTGTGACCCACGGCCTGGCCATGCGGCTGTTCTGCATGCGCTGGTTCCACTGGACGGTCGCGGAATTCGAATCGCTGTCGAACCCTGGGAACGGAGAGACGCGAATGCTCGTTCTGGGGGAGGACGGCAGGTACACGCTTGACCGGCCTTTCGAGCAATGGCGTGATCCGGAATCGTACGGAGTCACCGGATAGAGTGGCAGGGCGATGACCGCTGACTCCTCTCCCGACAGGCGCTTGGACCGCGCCCTGGCCAGCCTGCGCGGACTCGCGGTGGGAGACGCGCTGGGCTCGCAGTACTTCGTGCCCGCGAACTACCCGCTGCTGAAGCGCCGTGAGCTGCCGCCCCCTTCCTGGCAATGGACCGACGACACCGAAATGGCCTGCTCCGTAGTGGCCGTTTTGGCCGCGCATCACCGAATCGACCAGGACGAACTGGCCCGCTCGTTCGCCGAGCACCACGACTTCGACCGCGGCTACGGGCCCGCGGTCAACCGCCTGCTGCGGCAGATCCGGGAAGGCGGCGACTGGCGCGAGCTGGCATCCGCCCTCTTCAAGGGCCAGGGCTCGTGGGGCAACGGCGCCGCGATGCGGATCGCCCCCTTGGGGGCCTGGTACGCGGACGACCCGGAGCAGGCGACGCACCAGGCGGAGATCTCGGCGTACCCCACGCACCAGCACCGCGAGGCCGTGGTCGGCGCCATGGCCGTCGCCGCGGCCGCCGCACTGGCGGCCGACCCGGCGGGGCCGCCGAGGGCCGAGGCGCTCCTGGACGGCGTCATCGCGCTCGTACCGCGCAGCGCCGTCGGCGCCGGGCTGCGGCGCGCCCGGGACATGCTCGACTACGGGGACACCGCGACCGTGGCCGCAGTACTGGGCTGTGGGCGGCGTACGTCGGCGCACGACACCGTGCCGTTCGCGCTCTGGTCGGCGGCCCGGGCCCTTGGTGACTACGAAGGGGCCTTCTGGGCCACCGCCCAGGTCGGCGGCGACGTGGACACGACCTGCGCCATCGTGGGCGGCGTCGTCGCCGCCGGGAAGGCGGGAGCGCCCCCGAGCACGTGGCTGGAGCGTACGGAGAGGCTGCCGGACTGGGTTTCGGGTCCCGCGTACGGGCGTACGACGAGCGGCGCCTAGGCGCGTACGGCCCGAGGGGCGCCCAGGGCGGTCGTACGGCGCTTCAGGCGGCCCAAGGGCCGGGGATCCGGAGGAACCCCGGCTGACGTCTCCGCGGCCGTCTCAGGGGCGGCGACGCGTGCGGCCGAGGTCTCTGCCACGGGCCTGCCACAGCCCGGCCGACGGCACCCCCTGGGGCGCCGTGCCCCAGGGACGCCCTGCCCGCCACGCCGCCTGTGGATCATGGCGGGCGTGCGTCGACGGGACAGCGTAGGGCTCTGGCTCGGACTGGTCGTGGTGCTCATCACGTACAGGCGGTACCGAGGAAGCTCGTGGTGCCGCCGGTGACCAGGGAGCCCGCCGCTCTCCGGTCGTCCTGCGGATGGCCGGAGAGCGGCGGGCTCGCCGTCAGGTTCCCCCGGGCCCGGTCCGGCCTCCGCGGTGTCGTCGTCAGCCCCCGGCAGGGCCTGCCGTGCCGGCGAGGGCGTCCATGTCGCTCTTGCGGACCCGGATCACCAGCACGGCCGTGATCAGGGCCAGCAGGGCCATCGCGGCCGCCGGAATGAAGGCCGTCGAGATGCCCTCGGCGAGCACCTGGTGACCCCAAGGAGCGGGCAGCTGGTGGGTCTTGGCGAATTCCGCCTTCTGTTCGGGCGAGCCGTCCGTCAGGAACTTGGGCATCTGCTTCTCCGCCTCGTCACGGCTGGCCGAACCGAAGACCGTGGTGAGGATGGAGAGGCCCAGCGAACCGCCCACCTGCTGCGTGACATTGAGCAGACCCGAGGCAGCGCCCGCCTCGTGCTGGGCGACACCCGAGACCGCGGTGACCGTCAGCGTCACGAAGTTCAGGCCCATGCCGAAGCCGAACAGCAGCATCGGGCCGAGCACTCCGCCGACGTACGAGCTGTCAGGGCTGATGAACGTCTGCCAGCCGAGCCCGAGTGCGACGAGCGTCGAGCCGACGAGCATGAACGGCTTGGGGCCGAGCACCGGCAGGAACCGCTGCGACAGACCCGCGCCGACCGCGATCGCGACCGTCACCGGGAGGAAGGCCACACCGGCCGAGATCGGGCTGTACCCCAGCACGTTCTGCACGAAGAGCACGATGTAGAAGAACATCCCGAACATCGCCGCCGCCAGGCTCAGCATGATCACATACGTGCCCGAGCGGTTGCGGTCGGCGAACATCTTCAGCGGTGTGATGGGCTCCTTGGCCCGCGTCTCGATGACCCCGAAGGCCACCAGCAGCACCACGGCCGCGCCGAACGACCCGATCGTGACGCTGTCCCGCCAACCGTCCTCCGAGGCGCGGATGAAGCCGTACACCAGGGACGCCATTCCGGCTGTCGAGGCGAGCGCACCCGCGATGTCGAAGCGCCCGGGGTGGCGTTCAGACTCGTTGATGTACATCGGCGTGAGTACGGCGATCAGCACACCGATGGGTACGTTGACGAAGAGGACCCAACGCCAGTCGAGCCACTCCGTGAGCATGCCGCCGGCGAGCAGACCGATCGCTCCACCGCCGGCCGAGACCGTGGCGAAGACGGCGAACGCCCGGTTCCGCTCCGGGCCCTCGGGGAATGTGGTGGTGATGAGCGCCAGCGAAGTGGGCGACGCGATCGCGCCACCAACGCCCTGCAGGGCACGCGCGGCCAGCAACTGCCACGGTTCCTGGGCGAGTCCGCCGAGCAACGAAGCGAAGGTGAACAGCAGGATGCCGGTCATGAAGACCCGGCGCCGACCGAGGATGTCACCTGCTCGGGCGCCGAGAAGCAGCAGGCCACCGAAGGTGAGGGTGTACGCGCTGACCACCCACGTCAGGTCGGTCGTACTGAACTTGAGCGCGTCTTGAATGTGCGGGAGCGCGATGTTCACAATCGTCGCGTCGAGTACCACCATGAGTTGGCAGGCCGCGATGACGGTGAGTGCGATGCCGGGATGCCCCTCCCGGCGGGCCACTCCCGACTTCGGGCGCTCTGGGTCCTGAATCAACTGAGAGGTTGTCACTATGGGTCCCCCACAAGTGCGTTAGTGAACGCTCGCGTTCACTGCCGCGTCAACGGTAGTGAGTCCCCAACAGTGAACGCAAGCGTTCACTGAAGTCGCTGCCGCATGGCGTCAACTCGATCGCTCTTCTCTCCCCGAAAATCCCGCTCCCCTGCACAACGGAGACAGTCAGATGGTTACTTCGCGTTGGACGGCCGCCCCCGCTCAGACGGCCTCCTCGCGCCGACGCGGTGCCGTACTCGAGCGCGCGATCCTCGAGGCCGCGCTGGAACAGCTCGGCACGGTCGGCTGGAACGGCC
Organism: Streptomyces sp. NBC_00775; assembly: GCF_036347135.1. NCBI lineage: Bacteria > Bacillati > Actinomycetota > Actinomycetes > Kitasatosporales > Streptomycetaceae > Streptomyces > Streptomyces sp. NBC_00775. The sequence goes on along the minus strand of NZ_CP108938.1, from coordinate 2,818,347 downwards.
TCACGATGGAAGGCGTCGCCGCGCGTGCCCAGACCGGCAAGGCCGCGGTCTACCGCCGCTGGCCGTCCAAGGAGGACCTCGTCGCGGACGCGCTCCAGGCCGGACTGCCGAGCCCGGAGGAGGCGCCCGACCTCGGGAGTGTCCGGGAGGACCTGCTGGAACTGTGCCGGCGGGTGCGTGAGGCGATGTACTCGCAGCCCGGATTCGCGCTGCGTTCAGTGCTTCACGAATGCGATGTGGCTCAGGCTGAGCGCTTTCACCGCGTGATCCTCGGCGGGGTCGTCGAGCCGACCATGCATCTGCTGCGAGAGGTCATCGACCGGGGAATCGAGAGGGGAGAGGTGCGTCCCGACGCCGCGAACGCCTACGTTTTCGACGCCATCCCGGCGATGATGATGTACCGCTCCAAGGTGTGCGCGAGCGAATGGAGCGAGCGGGATCTGGAGGAGATGATCGACCAGCTGATGGTCCCGCTGCTGCGATAGCGGGCCGCCTGATCGACCCTCGTACGGACGCCCTGGTCGACCCTGCCACGGACACCTTGACGGACCCCGACGCGGACACCCTGGTGGACCCGGATGCGAGCACCCCGGTCGCTCGGGGAAACCGGGGTGTCGCGAGGGCCTTCGGGCGGCGTAGGCTGAGGGCGCCATGCCGTACGAACCACCGACCCACACCGTCGAGCGCTCCCTCCGCGCCACGACCGGAGCGAAGATCATTGCCGGTGTCGACGAGGTGGGCCGCGGTGCGTGGGCCGGCCCTGTCACCGTCTGCGCCGCCGTCACGGGACTGCGCCGTCCGCCGGAAGGGCTCACCGACTCCAAGCTGCTGACCGTCAAGCGGCGTACCGCGCTCGCCGCGGAGTTGGAGAAGTGGGTGACGTCGTACGCCCTGGGGCATGCCTCTCCGGAGGAGATCGACGACCTGGGGATGACGGCCGCGCTGCGACTGGCGGCCGTGCGTGCACTGGAAGCGCTGCCGGTCCGTCCCGACGCGGTGATCCTCGACGGGAAGCACGACTATCTCGGTGCTCCCTGGCAGGTCCGTACGGTGATCAAGGGCGATCAGTCCTGCGTCGCCGTCGCGGCGGCTTCGGTGATCGCCAAGGTTCAGCGCGACAAAATGATGGCCGAACTGGGCATCGACCATGCAGACTTCGGTTTTGCGGCCAATGCCGGGTACCCGTCGCCGGTCCACAAGGCCGCGCTGGAGGAGCGGGGCCCCACCCCGTACCACCGGTTGTCGTGGGCGTATCTTGATGCGCTGCCCCAGTGGCGGCACCTCAAGAAGGTCCGCAGCTGGGCGAACGGAAACGTTCCGGAGATCGAGGGCCAGCTCGGCTTCGATTTCTGACGGTTCCGCTCGCACTCATGTGCCACCCGCCGACGCGAGTCGCACCGGCGTTTGATAGATATCAGCTCATGCCTCTCATTCCCGAGGAGCCTCAGATTCACGAGAGTGCCCAGGGTCCCCGCGCGACTCCGGCCAGTGGCCGCACCGCGCCGACCCCCCGTCCCGTACCCGGCCCCCGTCCCGCGGCTCCGCCGCGTCCCGGCCGTCCGGGTCCTGTCCGGCCGATGCCGGCCCAACGCACCCCGCGTGAGCCGGTCGCGGCCTCGCCGGGACCCTCCGCCCCGGCGGCCGCACCCGCTGCCGCCACCCCGCAGATCCAGCTGATCCCGGCTTCGGCCGAGGGAGCGCTGGACGCCGCCGAAGAAGCCGTCGACCTGCTGCTGGAGTCGGGCCGCGCCCCCGGTGAGGTGCTGGTGATCACCACCGGCGAACCGCACCCGTGGGCCGCGCACGAACTCTCCTTCGGCGAGGCCGCGTACTGGGCGCAGCACGACTCGGGCGACGACGTCTTCTACGCCGACGCCTCCGTGGCGGGCCGGGCCGCGTCCCGTCCCGTGGTCGTGGTCGCCGTCAACGGTGGTCCCGACACCGCCGCCGCCACCGCGCTGCCACTGGCCCTCGGCCGGGCCGGCGCCCTGCTGATCGTCTGCGGCGACCCGCAGCAGATCAACTCGGTGCTGGGCGCGGGGGTCTGAGCGGGTTCCGGACGCCGTCCGGGATCCGTTCGGGGGGACGCTGAGGGTGCCGCTGCGGCGGCACCTGCACGGCGGGCGTTTCGGCCTGCCTGTGGCGCGTCCCGTATCCCCGTACGAGGGGGGTGGCGCTTTGCCGCACGCCCCTCGCGTGTGTCGTGTGTCCGTCGCCTGTGCCGTACGTCTGTTGTACGGCCCTGGAGCGGGCCTTTGCGTGGCGGTGCCCCGTCCATCGCTGAACCACCGCTGGGTCATCTCACGCTTGCCTGCCCGGCTGCCCGGCTGCCCGGCTGCCCGGTGTGCGGTGGGCACGGCCGTGCGGTGGGATGCGTGGTCCGCGCTCTCCACCGGTTGGTTCAGCGACTCAGGGGCGGCGTTTCAGCGGGCGGCTGCCCGGCGCAGAACCTCCGACGCGACGCCTCCGGTGCGTGGCAGTGGCGGCAGCGCCTCGCCCGCGAAGAACTCCGGTGGTGAGTCCGTGTTGGGGCGGCGTCCACCGCGGCCCTCGCCGAGGACCTGCCAGCCGTCACGCGTCAGGGTGATGTAGGCCCCGCAGCGCAGCCCGTGGAGTGTGCAGGCGTCCCGCAACCCCCACATCCACGCCCCGTCCTCCTCCGTCCAACGCGCGTCGCCGTCACGGCAGTAGAGCAGCACCGCCGTACGCACCGGGGTGCGGCGCCGCAGGTCGTGCGGGATGACCCGGCGCAGCTGCGCGAGCAGCGCGTTGCGGAACATCCAGCCGTCGGCCGGAGCCGGACGCCGGATGAATGAGGCGCTCGCCGCCAGCCGCTCGTCCGGATCGAGGACAGCCACGACCGCGGTCGAGGGCCTGGGCCGGTGCCGGGCGTGCAGTCCGCTGACGACCTCTCGGGGATTGCGCAGCAGCGGAATCCCGGCGGAGGCCCACTCGGCGGGTTCGAGCATCCGGGTCAGCGGGTTGGTGGAAGCGGCGGACAGGTCGGCAGACGTCGACATGGATGCCGCCGAGGACGGAGCGAATCCGAAGGTCACGGTCCTCCCTTCGGCTACGCGCCCACACTGCGGGCGGGGTCGGACTTGGGGGAGCGCACGCCGCAGCAGAGCCCTACCGGACCACGGGCGAGCCGTGCGGGGAGCGGACCTCAATTCTTCCTGTCGAACTTGGTTGCGGCAACGAGCAATTGGGGCCACGGACCGTTTTCAGGCGATGCGTCGCCTATATCCCTGCCCAGTGTTTCGCCCAGCGATGCGTGAGTCACGCTTGCACGGCGAGGACCAGCGGCAACACCCCCTGCGCACCGGCTCGGCGAAGCATGCGCGCGGCCACGGCGAGTGTCCAGCCGGTCTCCGTCGCGTCATCCACGAGCAGTACGGGACCGCCCGCTTCTTTCAAAGCGGCGGCCAGTTCCGGCGGGACGGTCAGCGCCCCGTCGAGCGCCTTCAGCCGCTGGGCGCTGTTGCTCCGGGAAATCGGTGACGCCTCACCGACGTATTCCACGGACCCCAGCAGCGGCAGCCGACCGATCTCCGCGATCCGGGCACCGAGGGACTGGATCAGCTGCGGCCGCGTACGGGAAGCCACGGTCACCACGCCGACCGGGCGCGGCTGCGCGTCGGGCTGTCCCGAGGCCCAGCCGCCGGGTCCCTTCGCCCAGTCGGTCAGCACACCGACCACAGCCTTGGCGACATCGTCCGGTACGGGTCCGTCCGGGGCCTGGGGTGCGAGCATCGGTCGCAGCCGGTTGCCCCAGCCGATGTCCGAGAGTCGACCCAAAGCGCGCCCCGGAGCGGCCTGTTCGCCGGCCGGGATACGTCCCTTCAGCTCGATGCCGACCGCGGGCAACCCCGTCGGCCACATCTTCCGGGGCTCGACGTCGACGCCCGCGCGGCCGAGCTCGCCGTTGGCCGCGTCCAGTGCCGCGGGGGACACGGACGCCTCGAACCGCGCTCCCGCGCAGTTGTCGCAGCGCCCGCACGGCGCCGCCCCCTCGTCGTCCAGCTGCCGCCGCAGGAACTCCATCCGGCAGCCGGTCGTCGTGACGTAGTCCCGCATCGCCTGCTGCTCGGCCGCCCGCTGCTTGGCGACCCAGGCATAGCGCTCGGTGTCGTACGTCCACGGAGTGCCTGTGGAGATCCAGCCGCCCTTGACCCGGTGCACCGCCCCGTCCACGTCGAGCACCTTGAGCATGGTCTCCAGACGGGACCTGCGCAGCTCCACGAGCGGCTCGAGGGCGGGCAGCGAGAGCGGCCGGCCGGCCCCGGCCAGGGCGTCCAGAGTGCGGCGCACCTGCTCCTCCGGAGGGAAGGCGATCGATGCGAAGTACTCCCAGATCGCCTGGTCCTCCTTGCCCGGCAGGAGCAGCACCTCGGCGTGTTCCACACCGCGGCCCGCGCGCCCCACCTGCTGGTAGTACGCGATGGGGGAGGAGGGTGAGCCCAGGTGCACCACGAATCCGAGGTCGGGCTTGTCGAAGCCCATGCCCAGCGCGGACGTGGCGACCAGGGCCTTGACGCGGTTGGCGAGCAGGTCCTCCTCGGCCTGCTGGCGGTCCGCGTTCTCCGTCTTCCCTGTGTACGACGCCACCGTGTACCCGCTCTGGCGAAGGAACGCGGTGACCTCCTCGGCGGCGGCCACCGTGAGCGTATAGATGATGCCCGAGCCCGGCAGGTCGTTCAGGTGCTCGCCCAGCCAGGCCATCCGGTGGGCGGCGTCGGGCAGCCGCAGCACGCCGAGGCTCAGGCTCTCCCGGTCCAGCGGACCGCGCAGGACGAGCGCGTCCGTGCTGGCTCCGGTGCCCAGCTGCTCGGCCACGTCGGCCGTCACGCGCGCGTTGGCCGTCGCGGTGGTGGCGAGGACCGGGACGCCGGGCGGGAGGTCGGCGAGCATCGTGCGCAGCCGGCGGTAGTCCGGCCGGAAGTCGTGGCCCCAGTCGGAGATGCAGTGCGCTTCGTCGACCACGAGCAGGCCGGTCGCCGCGGCCAGCTTGGGGAGCACCTGGTCGCGGAAGTCGGGATTGTTGAGCCGCTCCGGGCTCACCAGGAGAACATCGACCTCGCCGGCGGCGACCTCGGCCTGGATCGTCTCCCACTCCTCCGTGTTGGAGGAGTTGATCGTCCGCGCGTGGATTCCGGCGCGGGCGGCCGCCTCCACCTGGTTGCGCATGAGCGCGAGCAGCGGTGAGACGATCACCGTGGGTCCGGCGCCCCGCTCACGCAGCAGCGCGGTCGCGACGAAGTACACCGCGGACTTGCCCCAGCCCGTGCGCTGAACGACCAGGGCTCTGCGCTTGTCGGCCACCAGCGCCTCGATGGCGCGCCACTGGTCCTCGCGCAGCCGGGCCTCGCCCGACCGGGCGCCGACGAGGCGGGCCAGTACGGCATCGGCCGCGGTACGCAGGTCTTCATCGACCGCGTCGCGCAGATTTTCGGTGGCCGTGGGTCGCGGGTCTTCGTTGGTCATGGCCCCATGCAACCCGATGGGTCGGACATCGCGCGAACGTGCCCGTCGAACTGTGGACATCTTCTGTCGTGGTCATGGTCGGAGTTATCCACAGGTCGAAGCGGAATTCTGTGATCCGCGGGATGGTCACGGCATGACGAATCACGACGAAGCGGCCGGCAGGTCCGGCGACGAAGACATCTGCGGGCTCGGCGGGCTCGGCGGGCATGACGGGCACGACATGTGCGGCGGAGGTGGGGAGCGCCACGGGCAGAGGAGGCCAGGCGGTCGGTCCGGGGACGAAGGGCACGAGCTGCCCGGCGGGCATTCCGGCCAGGGCGAGTACACCGCGTGCGCGGGGCACGGCGTCACCAGGACTCCCGGCACTCCCGGAGGCCCGGGAGTTCCCGGCGGCGAGCATCAGGTCACCCTGCGCACACCGGCCGAACTGGCCGACGCGCTGCCCTACTTGCTCGGGTACCGGCCCGAGGACAGCATCGTGCTGGTCGCCCTGCACGACCGGGAGCGGCGCGGCCGGTTCGGCGGCCGTGCGCGGCTCGGCATCCCCGCCCACGCGGAGGACTGGCCGTCCGTGGCCGAGCAGTTGGCGCAGGGCCTGGTGAAGGGAAGCGAGCGCAGAGGCTCCCGGCCCGAGAGCATGGTCGCGTACCTCTGCCAGGAACCGGGCAGCGGTGAATCGGGACGGGAGGTCATGGAGCGACTGCGCCCGCTCGCGCAGTTGCTGCGCACGGCATGCGGCCGCCTCGACGTCCCGGTGATCGAGGCGCTCTGCATCTCCGACGGTCGCTTCTGGTCGTACACCTGCCCGGGCCAGGGCTGCTGTCCGCCGGAGGGCGAGTCGATGGGGCTGCCCGGAACGTCCGTCCTGGCCGCCGCCGCGACCTATGCGGGCCTTCAAGTACGCGGATCCCTGCGGGAACTGACGGCCAGGCTCCTTCCCTGGGAGTCGGCGGCCGCGCAGGAGCAGGAGGTCGCGCTCGACATGGCGAGCATGGCTCTGGTCCCGAGGATCCTGGACGGCGAGAGTCGCGCGGAGGTGGCGGAGGAAGCCCTCGAACTGGCCCGGCGGATCATCGGACGCCTAGCCGACGCTCCACCCGTGTCCGGCACACGTCCGGCCGACCTGCGCGACGACGGACTCCTGGAACACGAGGAAGCCGCCACGCTGATCCTCGGCCTCCAGGACCGCACTACCCGTGACCGCGCCGCGGAGTGGATGGAAGGCGACGAGGCCGTCCCGGCCCTGCGCCTGTGGCGGGCCCTGTCCCGCCGCTGCGTCGGCCCCTACCGCGAGCACGCCGCCGCACCCCTCACGCTCGCCGGATGGGTCGCCTGGTCCACGGGGGACGAACTGGAGGCCCGAGAGGCCCTCGCCATGGCGCTCGGCGCCGATCCCGACTACCTCTTCGCTCGCCTCCTGCACCAAGCGTGCAACGAGGGCCTGGACCCGGAGTCCATCCGCCGCTGCCTGCGCGCGGAGCGCACCGGCCGTGCCCCGGAAGCGGAGGAGCCTGCCGGTCCCACGGCGCCGCTCACATCGGCTGAACCGACACCTGGTCCCCGGCTGCCCGGCGTCGCCACCCGGCGCCGACGCCGGCCGCGCCCGGCAGGGAACGGCGGAGTGCGTCCGAGCCGACGCGGCCCTGGGACACCGAGCGATCGCCGACGCAGGCCCGCCGATGAGGTCTCGCCCGCCGGGGACGGACCGGGGCGCGCGGCCGAGGGCACGAGCGGTCGGCCACGGGCGCGCCGGGACGGCGATCGGCAGGGTGCGGGGGAGGACGCGTGAGTGCCGGGACGGGGGTGGGGCGGGGCGGCTCGGGTTCGGCGAGCGGGTGCCCGGCGCTGGTGCGGGGACTCGCTCAGGGGTGGGCGAGTGGGGTGCCCTGGGGGAAGTGTTCGTCCAGGCGCGGCGTCGCGTGGCGGCTCGACTCCTACGGAGCCGCTGGGGACCGCTGCTCTCGCCGCGCGGAGGCTGGGCGCCGTTCCCGCCGCATCGACGGCGAACGGCACTTCCCTCCCGTGGATGCCAAGCGGCGCGTGCTTCCAAACGCCGGCGTCGGCTTCCGCGTGCGCACCGAGCGTCCGCCGAGCGGGCGCGTGGCATGCCCGCCACCCCACCGCCATTCGGTCGGCTTCCCCGGCCGAGGGCGTGACCCCGGGCGGGGCCGCTCCGTTCACCTGAGTGGCGGAACCCATGGCCGGGTCGCGCCGCCGCAACGCCCCCGACCCTACGGAGCCCCCCACCCGGCGCCGAGCGCGCTCAAGGCGCACCGAGCGCGGAGGAAGCTGCCTCATGCCCTTGCCCAACCCCTCCTCGGCCCCCGACGGCGACCTTCCGCCCTTGCGAAGGATCGCGCAGCCCGCCATGCGTCGGGGCGACCCGTCGGCCCCGATCGCGGGAAGGGACAGCGGCTCGGCCTCCTTCACGGGGGCGGGCGGTCCCGTGGCTCCCCAGGCGTCGCTTCCCATGTGGCGCCGGACCGTGGACCTGCCGCCCGCCCACACGGCCCTGATCTGTGTCGCCCTGCCAGGCCTGGCGATCTCCACGGAGCAGGGGCAGTTGACCGGCCGGGGGCTGGAGGGGTTTTACCGGGCGGGGCGGCGTATGCTCTCCCGCTGCCAGGTGAGTGTCGCGGGCCGGGAACCGCTCGCTGTGCAGGCCCGGATGGTGGCGGCCGACCAAGCCCGCTTCGTGGGGACGCTGCGCGCATCCCCCGACGCCGGCCCGGATCCGGACGTGCTCGTCGAACGGACCCGGTACGCGGACGGCACCGAGCGGATCACCCTGCAGAGCGCGGCCCCTCGTACCCTCCACCTGCCCGTCGAGGTCGCCCTCGGTACGGATCTCGCGGAACTCGGCTCGGTAGCCTCGGGCCGAGCCGGGCCCGAACTGCCCGCCATTGTCCACGACTCCGGCCTGCGGTGGTCCTGCGCCACGGGGCACTCGGCCGTCACCGCCGACCCGCCGCCCACCGACGCCCTGGCCTCCGCGGGACTGCTCCGCTGGGAGCTCGAACTGCCGCCGGGCGGCACCCGGAGCGTGGAGCTGCGCGTACGGCCGGACGGTGCGGGACCCATCAGAGCGGCGGGACGCGGCGCGGCGAGCCCGTTCGCCCCGGCCCGGGCGGCGGGCGACGACCCGAGGGTCCGGCCACTCCTGCGTACCTGTGTGGAGGACCTCCAGGCGCTGCTGCTGCGCGACCCGCGGTACCCGTCCGACCCGCATCTCGCGGCGGGGGCTCCCTGGCGGTGCGGCCTGGCACCGGCGGAGGCGCTTGTCGCGGCACGGATGACGTTGCCGCTTGGTACCCGCCTCGCTGCGGGCACCCTGCGAACTCTCGCCCGCACCCAACTCGCCGGACCGGGAGCGCGGTCCGGTCTGATTCCCGGCCCGCGCCGGGACGGGGGGCCGCATCTGCCACCGGGCTGCACCGCGACCGAGGCGACCCTGCTCTTCCCCGTGCTCCTCGCGGAGGCCCGGCGCTGGGGACTGGCGCAGCAGGAGGTCGAGGAGCTGCTGCCCACGGCCGAGCGGTGCCTCACCTGGCTGCGGACCACCGTCGGCGACGGCAACTATCTGCCCGACCCACACCCCGGCGGGCCGCTGCGCTGCGAGACACAGGCGCACGCCCACCGGGCGGCACTCCTGGGCGCGGATCTGCTCGACGCGCACGGTCGGCCAGGTGGCGCGGGGCTGCGGCAGTGGGCCCAAGAGCTGCGCACGGCGTTCCGCGACGACTTCTGGGTCGAAGACCGGGCAGGCGGCAGACCGGCGGCCGCCCGCGCCCCGGACGGGCGCCTCGTGCCGTACCTCGGATCGGGCACCGCCCACCTCCTCGACACCGGTCTGCTCGGGTCCGGGGTACTGGCCCCCGGTCTGCTCGACAAAGTGCAGACCGAGCAGCTCGCGCGGCTGCTCGGCGGTCCGGCCTTGGATTCGGGCTGGGGGTTGCGCAGCCTGGGGGCCAAGGAGGCGGCGTACAGCCCGTTCGGCCACCGTGGTGGTGCCGTGCGTGTCCAGGAGACGGCGATCGCCGTCGCGGGGCTGGCCGCCGCGGGCTACGAGAAGGAGGCGAGCTCGCTGCTGCGGGGCGTACTGGCGGCGGCCGAGGCCTTCGGGCACAGGCTGCCGGAGATGTACGCGGGGGAGCAGCGCACGGAAGGGAGCGCCCCGCTGCCCCATCCCGCTGCCTGCCGACCGGCGGCCACGGCAGCGGCCGCCGGGGTGCTGCTGCTCACCTCCCTGGCCGGGATCCGCCCCGACGCCCCGGCCGGAACGGTGACGCTGCGTCCGGTCCGCAGTGCGCCGCTGGGGGAGATCGGGCTGACGGGACTGCGGATCTCGGGTGCCCCCTTCTCCGTACGCGTCAGCAGGCTCGGCCTCGCCATGGTCGAGGAGGCCGCCGACGGACTGCAGTTGGGGGTGTGACCTTGCGGGGAGCGTCCATGGACGGCGCCCCATAGCAGCCCGTGGGCGCCGTATCGGACGGACGTGGATCAACCGTGGATGCGGCTGACGAAGGGAGTGTTTATCGTCAGGCAGACGACTATGATCGCGGCATGCCCTACGACCCGTCGGCCTTTCCGCCCTTTGCCGTGACCGTGGACCTGGTCGTGCTGACCGTGCGCCGCCATGCCCTGTGCGCGCTGGCGGTACGGAGGGGCGAGCAGCCGTTCCAAGGGCGGTGGGCGCTCCCCGGCGGCTTCGTGCGGCCCGACGAGGATCTGGGCCAGGCGGCGGCGCGCGAGCTGGTCGAGGAGACCGGGCTGTGCGCCCACGACCCGTCCGCGCCCGCACAGGACAACGGCGCGCACCTGGAGCAGCTGGCGACATACGGCGACCCCAAGCGCGACCCTCGGATGCGCGTCGTCAGCGTTGCCCACCTCGCACTTGCTCCTGATCTGCCGGCGCCCCGGGCCGGCGGCGACGCCAACAGCGCGCGCTGGGCGCCTGTCGAGGAGCTGTTGCAGCAGGGCGGCTACGGGCGCGACGGGGAACAGGCGGCACCTCTGGCCTTCGATCACGCGCAGATCCTCTCGGACGGCGTCGAGCGCGCCCGGTCCAAGATCGAGTACTCGTCGCTGGCCACCGCCTTCTGCCCGACCGAGTTCACTGTCGGTGAGCTGCGCCGTGTGTACGAGGCGGTGTGGGGCGTGGCGCTCGACCCACGCAACTTCCATCGCAAAGTGACGGGCACGCCGGGCTTCCTGGTGCCCACGGGCGGTACGACCACGCGCCAGGGCGGTCGCCCCGCCCAGCTCTTCCGCGCGGGCGGTGCCACGCTGCTCAACCCGCCGATGCTGCGCCCCGAGGTCTGACCAGGGCGGGGGAGGCGGGAACCGGCGGTGAGGGCCGGGGTGTGCTCGCAGGAGGTGTGAGGCCTGCCGAGGCGAGCCTCAAGGTGCCCGGAAAACCGGAAATGTCGCGCTATCTTGCTGAGAGTGATCCAGGCCATCGGACTGACCAGCAACCCTCGCAAGGAGCTTCCGCCCGCCGTCGACGACGTGTCCTTCGAGGCGCGTGCGGGCCGTGTCACGGCGGTCCTCGGAGCGCCGGGCGCAGGCAAGACGACGGCGCTGAAGCTCATGCTCGAACTTCAACAAGGTCGCGGAATCACCTACTTCAGAGGCCGCCCGCTGCATCGGATCGCCCATCCGTCGCGTGAGGTCGGCGTGCTTCTGGGCGAGGTGCCCGGCCATCCGGCGCGGACGGTCCGCGGCCAGCTCCGGATGCTGTGCGCCGCCGCAGGCGTGCCCGTGCGACGCGCGGACGAAGTGCTCGAAGTGGTCGGGCTCGTCAGCCTTCGGGACGAACGCCTGGGCACGCTCTCGCGCGGCATGGACCGACGCCTGGGCCTGGCGTGCGCACTCCTGTCCGACCCGCACACCCTTGTCCTCGACGCCCCCGCCGACACACTCGACGCCCGTGAAGGGCGCTGGCTGCACGGAATTCTGCGCGCGCACGCCGCCCAGGGCGGCACCGTGCTGTTCACCACGGACGACCCCAAAGAGGCCGCGCGAACCGCCGACCAGGTCGTCACGCTGGAGGAAGGCAGGCTCGTCGCCGACCAGGAGGCCGCGGACTTCGCGCGTACCCGGCTCCGCCCCCGGGTCGCCGTCCGCAGCCCGCACGCCGTCCGGCTCAGCGCCCTGCTGACCAAGGAGGCCCGCACCGCACAGCGCTCCGTCGAGGTCGTACGTGAGGAGGGCAACCGGCTCTCGGTGTACGGCAGCACCTGCGCCGACGTCGGCGAGACCGCCTTCCGGCACGGCATCCTCGTGCACCAACTCGCCGACGAGATCGGCGATATGGGGCCGGTCTCAACGCCGTCCGGCGAGGGGGACGCCCCTGAGGCCGGCGAGCCGCGCCAGGCCGAGACGCTGGCCGCGAACGCCCTGCCTCCGCTGCCGCCGCCCATCGCCGTACGACAAGCCCCGAGCCCGCTGCGTCCCCTGCGCTACGAACTGCGGCGCGCCGCCGGAGTCGGCACCGGCTATCTCACTGCGGCCGCCGTTCTCGTCACCTCGGCCCTCCTGTCCGTACTCCTGGCCAGAATCGGTCACACGCCACAGCCGCGCCTCCTGGCCGCGTGGCCACGGGAACTTCCCTTGCCACCCGCCGCGCTCGGCGCGGGACTGCTCGGCGCCATCGCCTTCGGCGAAGAGTTCCGCCACCCCGCCCTGGCCGCGGACCGCGGTACCGTCCCCCGCCGGCTGGGACTGCTCGCCGCCAAACTCCTCGTCGCCTCGACGACCGCGCTGATGCTGGCCTTCCTCACCCTGGGATGCGACCTCGAAGTGCTCTACCTCGTCTACGGACGGGAGCTCACCGACGTTCCCTCGGACTGGCTTTCGCTGGGCGCCAGTTGGATCGGTCTCGTGGTGGGCTGCTCCTGGGCGGGTGTGCTGGCCGCAGGCATCTTCCGGTCCACGACCGCCGGGCTCGCCGCGGTGCTCGCGGTGCCGATCGTCGTCGTACCGCTCGTACAAAAGGCCTTGGCGGGGCCGTCTGTGCGGACCGCGGCAGGGTTCCCCTGGAGGCTGCGCGAGCTGGTGCTGATGCAGTGGCCGTTCGGAGGTGAGCGCTATCTGGCGGCCGGGGTGCGGGTGCTCGCCCAACCCGTGGGCGGTGCGCTGATGTTGTCGCTGACCGCCCTGCTCTGCGCATATCTGCTCACGACCCTGCGGAGCAGGGTCCGATGACGACCGTCCGCGCCCTTCCGTTTCCGCTGTGCGCACAACTCCCCGAAGAACGCCCATTTCTTTCCGATAAGGCGTCAATTGCGACGGGGTGAGCGATCACCCTTTCGTGTGCTTTTCACCAAAGACCTCAAGGGAGTTGGAGCCAGCGCCGACAAAGGATCCGTGAGTACCCTTGCGCAGACCATGATGACCGCCGCCCGCTCCGCAGACTCCGGCCTGGCCGGCCCGGGCGAACTCGACCGCTACCCGTATGCCGAGGCTCCTGGCGCCGACCGTGTGGGCGTCCCCGCGTGGGAGAGCGCGGACCCGGAGCTGGGCCGTGTGGGCCGACGCGCCGCGGGCAGCCGCGGACGCGGGCTGCACGGCCAACTCGTCCAGCAGCTGGGCCAGATGATCGTCTCCGGTGACCTGGGCGCGGACCGCCCGCTCGTCCCCGAGGAGATCGGCCAGCGGTTCGAGGTCTCCCGCACCGTCGTGCGCGAGTCGCTTCGCGTCCTGGAGGCGAAAGGACTGGTCAGCGCCCGCCCGAACGTCGGCACGCGCGTGCGCCCCGTCAGTGACTGGAACCTCCTCGACCCGGACATCATCGAGTGGCGGGCCTTCGGCCCCCAGCGCGACGACCAGCGACGCGAGCTGAGCGAGCTGCGCTGGACCATCGAGCCGCTTGCCGCGCGCCTCGCGGCCGGGCATGGGCGCGAAGAGGTCCAGCAGCGGCTCGCCGACATGGTCGAGATCATGGGCCACGCCATGGCGCAGGGTGACTCGCTCACCTTCTCGCGGGCCGACGCCGAGTTCCACTCGCTGCTCATCCAGCTCGCGGGCAACCGGATGCTGGAGCATCTCTCCGGGATCGTGTCGGCCGCGCTCCAGGTCTCCGGCGGCCCCGTCACAGGCTGTGACCGGCCGAACGACGCCTCCATCGCGCACCACGCCCGCATCGTCGACGCCCTTGCCGCGGCCGATGGGGCCGGGGCCGAGGCGGCCATGCGGCAACTGCTTACCGTCCACCCCGAGGTGGAGCGCGTGGTGCCCGCGCCGCGCGAGCACTGACCGCGCACCGAGGGCGGCGCGGTCGGGGGCGTGTGTCCTCTCCTGGCATCGCTTGGCCGGCGAACCATCGCCCGTCGGACCCCGTCGGATCCTTCTGGGACCTGGCGGGGTCCGGCGGTGCGAAGGGGCGGTGAGTCTGTCGGCTGCGGCGATGAGTCCGCCGGCTGACCTCCTCTGACCGTATCTGGCCGCTTTTGAGCGCTTACGGGGTGTGACTCGGGCCACGCAGATTGGGCGTAACGCTCTTCGGAACAGCGCGATGACCTAAGAGGTGACAGCCGAGGAGGGAATACGGACGCCGTTTGCGGCGCTGTGCATCTTCCCGGCCCCCGCCCGCGCCGTCGGCCCATCCCCAAGTCGGCGGTCGTCGGTTCCTGTCCACAATGGATAGGGCCGGAAGCCGTTTTCCAACGTTCCGAGAGGTTGTTCGTGTCGGCCAGCACATCCCGTACGCTCCCGCCGGAGATCGCCGAGTCCGTCTCTGTCATGGCGCTCATCGAGCGGGGAAAGGCTGAGGGGCAGATCGCCGGCGATGACGTGCGTCGGGCCTTCGAAGCTGACCAGATTCCGGCCACTCAGTGGAAGAACGTACTGCGCAGCCTCAACCAGATCCTCGAGGAAGAGGGTGTGACGCTGATGGTCAGTGCCGCGGAGCCCAAGCGCACCCGAAAGAGCGTCGCAGCGAAGAGTCCGGCCAAGCGCACCGCCACCAAGACGGTGGCGGCCAAGACGGTGACCACCAAGAAGGCCACCGCCACCGCCGCGTCGGCAGCGCCCGTCGCCGGTGATCCGGCTGAGGACGCGTCCACGACGTCCGCCGCCAAGAAGACGACCGCCAAGAAGGCCGTCGCGAAGAAGACGGTCGCCAAGAAGACGGCGGCCAAGAAGACCACCGCCAAGAAGGACGACGCAGAGCTCGTCGACGACGAGGCCGCCGAGGAGATCCCGGGCGCCGGTAAGCCCGGCGAAGAGGAGGAGGAAGGGGCCGAGAACAAGGGCTTCGTCCTCTCCGACGACGACGAGGACGACGCGCCTGCCCAGCAGGTGGCCGTGGCAGGCGCCACCGCCGACCCCGTCAAGGACTACCTCAAGCAGATCGGTAAGGTCCCCCTCCTCAACGCCGAGCAGGAGGTCGAGCTCGCCAAGCGCATCGAGGCCGGTCTGTTCGCCGAGGACAAGCTGGCCAACGCCGACAAGCTCGCCCCCAAGCTCAAGCGCGAGCTGGAGATCATCGCCGAGGACGGCCGCCGCGCCAAGAACCACCTCCTGGAGGCCAACCTCCGTCTGGTGGTCTCTCTGGCCAAGCGCTACACCGGCCGCGGCATGCTCTTCCTGGACCTCATCCAGGAGGGCAACCTCGGTCTGATCCGCGCGGTCGAGAAGTTCGACTACACCAAGGGCTACAAGTTCTCCACGTACGCCACCTGGTGGATTCGTCAGGCGATTACCCGCGCCATGGCCGACCAGGCCCGCACCATCCGTATCCCGGTGCACATGGTCGAGGTCATCAACAAGCTCGCGCGTGTGCAGCGCCAGATGCTCCAGGACCTGGGCCGCGAGCCCACCCCGGAGGAGCTGGCCAAGGAACTCGACATGACCCCGGAGAAGGTCATCGAGGTCCAGAAGTACGGCCGCGAGCCCATCTCGCTGCACACCCCGCTGGGCGAGGACGGTGACAGCGAGTTCGGTGACCTCATCGAGGACTCCGAGGCCGTCGTCCCGGCCGACGCGGTCAGCTTCACGCTCCTCCAGGAGCAGCTGCACTCCGTTCTCGACACCCTGTCCGAGCGTGAGGCGGGCGTCGTCTCGATGCGCTTCGGTCTCACCGACGGTCAGCCGAAGACCCTCGACGAGATCGGCAAGGTGTACGGCGTGACGCGTGAGCGGATCCGCCAGATCGAGTCCAAGACGATGTCGAAGCTGCGTCACCCGTCGCGTTCCCAGGTGCTGCGCGACTACCTCGACTAGGTCTCGCCGTCCGTCGCTGAGGGCCCGACTCCCGAAGGGGAGCCGGGCCCTCAGCGCGTGTGCGGAGTGCGTGCCCGCGCGTAGTGGATCACTCTGGGTGTTCCATGACCATCCCGGAGTGAGGAGCGCGCATGCGCCGTCCCTTTGCCTCAGTGCTGGCCCTCGCGGCCGCCGCAGCCGTGATACCGCTGGCGTCCCCCGCTCCGGCGGCGACCGACAGCGTCGTCATCGGCGGCTACCCGATCGATATCTCCGAGAGCCCGTGGACGGTGGCGCTGTCCAGCCGTGACCGGTTCGGGGGTACGCGCGCGGGACAGTTCTGCGGAGGAGTGGTGATCGGCCCGTCCACGGTCCTGACCGCGGCCCACTGCCTGGGCACGGACGTCCTGGGGGCGCCGCCGCGCGAAGTACGTGACCTGAAGGTCATCGCGGGCCGCGGGGACCTGCTGTCGAGCGACGGCAAGGAGATCCCGGTGCGCGACGTCTGGGTCAACCCGGATTACGACGGCTATACGAACGCCGGGGACTTCGGTGTGCTCACGCTCACCGCCCCGCTTCCCGAGAGCTCGGTCATCCGTATGGCGCCCTCCGGAGACCCCGCGTACAAGCCGGATACGGCCGCCGTGGTCTATGGCTGGGGTGATACGACCGGTGGTGGCGACTACGCCCACGGTCTGCGGGCCGCGCGCGTGAACGTGCTCCCTGATGCCGCCTGTGAGCGGGCCTATCCGGGCACCGCGGACGGCGCATATGCTCCGGCGTCCATGCTGTGCGCCGGAGAGGTCGCGGGCGGGCGTGACGCCTGTCAGGGGGACAGCGGCGGGCCGCTGGTCGCCCAGGGGCGGCTCATCGGCCTGGTGTCCTGGGGAAGCGGCTGTGGGCGCGCCGGGAGCCCAGGGGTCTACACGCGAGTCTCGGACGTGGTCCGGAAGCTCGGTGGGGGCCGCTGAGGACGATGGACGCGGTACCAGTGCGTGTGTGTCGCTGAGCGCCACGGGCGATGCGGTACGCGTACGGGGGTGCCGCTGAGTACGACGGACGATGCGGTATGCGTACGGGCGGCCACTCCCTGTGTCCAGGGAGTGGCCGCCCGCTCACCGGCCTGATGCCGGCACTCGCTCGTCGTTGATGCGAAGTGTCAGCGTTCTTCTTCGTCGTTGACGCTTGCCGGAACGGACGTCAGTCGCTCCGTCTCGTCCTGTATCTCAGCGGCGATCTTCTTGAGTTCCGGCTCGAACTTGCGACCGTGGTGGGCGCAGAAGAGCAGTTCTCCGCCGCTCAGGAGGACGACGCGCAGATATGCCTGGGCGCCGCAACGGTCGCAGCGGTCAGCGGCCGTCAGCGGGCTCGCGGGGGTCAGAACAGTAGTCACGTCGCCTCTTCTCTAGCTCGACGAGCTGTCGTACCAGGGTCAACATCCAACCAGGCCGAAAACGTTCCCGCTCGTGGCTTTTCCTCGAAAATTTCTCTCCGGGGCGGCTGTCTGCTGCCGGGTGGCGGCGAATGAGCCGTATTTCGTGTCTTCGTGTCTTACGGGTTCGCGCAGTCTGTCAGGGTCAGTCCTCCCGGCTGGGTTGCCGGTTGTTCATGAGGACGTGCCCGGAGCCTAAATGGTTCATGCCTCGAAGGGAACGTGATATGTACTTCACTCCATCGAGGGATCGAACACCCATGCGACTCTGGACTAGTCTGAGTTCATGCGAGGGTGGCGTTACAACGGCTCTACCAGGCCTCGGTACCCTCTGAGCGGCGACCGAAGCCGGGCCCTTACCCAAAAGGGTCCCACCTGAAATTCAGCGAGGAGCGAACCGCGTGACCGCCGAGACGTCCGTGCCGTCCACAGCGCTGCTGACCGGAGCAGACCGGGACGGTTCCAACTACACCGCGCGGCACCTGCTCGTCCTCGAGGGGCTCGAGGCCGTGCGCAAGCGCCCGGGTATGTACATCGGGTCGACCGACAGCCGCGGTCTGATGCACTGCCTGTGGGAGATCATCGACAACTCCGTGGACGAGGCCCTCGGGGGCTACTGCGACCACATCGAGGTCATCCTGCACGACGACGCCTCTGTGGAGGTGCGGGACAACGGCCGTGGCATCCCGGTCGACGTGGAGCCCAAGACGGGCATGTCCGGCGTCGAGGTCGTGATGACCAAGCTGCATGCCGGCGGCAAGTTCGGCGGCGGCTCGTACGCGGCCTCCGGCGGTCTGCATGGCGTGGGCGCCTCCGTGGTGAACGCGCTCTCCGCCCGCCTGGACGTCGAGGTGGACCGCAGCGGCAACACCCACGCGGTGAGCTTCCGGCGCGGCACCCCGGGAGCGTTCAAGGCGGACGGTCCCGACGCCGCCTTCGACGCGACGAGCGGGCTGCGCAAGCTCAAGCGGATCCCCAAGACCCGCACCGGTACGCGCGTGCGCTACTGGGCCGACCGTCAGATCTTCCTCAAGGACGCCAAGCTCTCCCTGGAGAACTTGCACCAGCGCGCCCGCCAGACCGCGTTCCTGGTGCCGGGCCTGACCATCGTCGTCCGCGACGAGTACGGCCTCGGTGAGGGTGGCAGCAAGGGCGAGGAGTCCTTCCGCTTCGACGGCGGCATCAGTGAGTTCTGCGAGTACCTGGCCACCGACAAGCCCGTCTGCGACGTCCTCCGCTTCTCCGGGCAGGGCACCTTCAAGGAGACGGTCCCGGTCCTCGACGCCCACGGGCAGATGACGCCGACCGAGGTCACGCGTGAGCTCGGCGTCGATGTCGCGATGCGGTGGGGCACCGGCTACGACACGACCCTCAGGTCGTTCGTGAACATCATCGCCACGCCCAAGGGCGGAACCCATGTCGCCGGCTTCGAGCAGGCCGTCACGAAGACCGTCAACGAGGTGCTGCGGGCGAAGAAGCTGCTCCGTGTCGCCGAGGACGACATCGTCAAGGACGACGCGCTGGAAGGCCTGACGGTTGTCGTCACCGTGCGCCTCGCCGAGCCGCAGTTCGAGGGGCAGACCAAGGAGGTGCTCGGTACCTCGGCGGCCCGCCGCATCGTGACCAACGTGGTGTCCAAGGAGCTCAAGGCGTTCCTGACCACTACGAAGAGGGACGCCGCCGCGCAGGCCCGGGTCGTCCTCGAGAAGGCCGTCGCCGCCGCCCGCACGCGGATCGCCGCCCGCCAGCACAAGGACGCGCAGCGCCGGAAGACCGCCCTTGAGTCCTCCTCGCTGCCCGCCAAGCTCGCCGACTGCCGCAGCGACGACGTCGAGCGCAGCGAGCTGTTCATTGTCGAGGGCGACTCCGCGCTCGGTACGGCCAAGCTCGCCCGGAACTCCGAGTTCCAGGCGCTGCTGCCGATCCGCGGCAAGATCCTCAACGTTCAGAAGGCGTCCGTGACGGACATGCTGAAGAACGCCGAGTGCGGCGCGATCATCCAGGTCATAGGAGCCGGGTCCGGGCGGACCTTCGACATCGACGCGGCGCGTTACGGGAAGATCATTCTTCTCGTCGACGCCGATGTCGACGGTGCGCACATCCGGATTCTGCTGCTGACGCTGTTCCAGCGGTACATGCGGCCGATGGTCGAGGCGGGGCGGGTGTTCGCGGCGGTGCCGCCGCTGCATCGCATCGAGCTCAGCCAGCCGAAGAAGGGCCAGGACAAGTACGTCTACACGTACTCGGACCGTGAGCTGCGCGAGACCCTGCTGGAGCTGCAGCGCAAGAACGTGCGGTACAAGGACTCGATCCAGCGCTACAAGGGTCTGGGCGAGATGGACGCCGATCAGCTGGCCGAGACGACGATGGATCCGCGCTATCGGACTCTGCGTCGGATCAACATCTCCGACCTGGAGGCGTCCGAGCAGGTGTTCGACCTGCTGATGGGGAACGATGTGGCGCCGCGGAAGGAGTTCATCTCCAGCTCGGCGGCGACGTTGGATCGGTCGCGGATCGACGCGTAGGGGTTGTGGCGGGGCGCGTTGTGCCGGTGGGCGGGGCCGGGCCGGTACATCGCAACCCCGTCGCCGGTGGGCATTGTTGTCTGCCGCCATGGCGGGACTGGTCCATATCCACGTAAGCGACGGGCTGGCGATGTACCGGCCCGGCCCCTTCCGGGCGTGGGCGGCTACGGGTGCGTCTCGCAGCCCCCGGCCCGCCCTTGATCTTTTGTCTTTACGCCTTTTGTCTTCAGGGGCGCGAGGAACTGCGCGAGTAACCCCCACCGACCCGCAGCCGACTGTTAGGGGCCGCGGGGAACGGTGCATTCATTGAGGGGGGTCTGGGGGCGCAGCCCCCAGGGATGGGACGGGGTAGGGGCGGCGGGGGCGAAGACCGCTGCGGTCGCCCGCCACGGCGCTCCACCCGTGGGTGGAGAGTCGTGGCGGTCAGGGATCCACCCACGATCCACCCCGGCTCCGATCTGCTGACCAGCCATTTTCCGTAGCGTCGAAGGCGTCGACAGCTCCCGCTGCCGAAACCGCTCTTCCTCGCTCACGGAGGCCGTGATGTCCGGGCTCGTCAATGCTTTGGTGATCTGCGCCGTTGTCGTGCTGGTGATCGCGCGCCAGTTCCGCACCCGCAGGATCGGCACGGACAGGCGCTGGTGGATCGTGCCCGCCGTCCTGGTCGTAGTGGCGCTGCGCGAGCCCGGATTGATAGACCCCCACCATCACGCGGAGGCGTTGCTCCTGCTCGGTGCGGAGGTGTTCATAGGACTGGTCACCGGGGCCGGCTGGGCGTGGACCACGCGGATATGGACGGCGCCGGACGGCTCGGTGTGGAGCAAGAGCACCAAGGCCAGCGTGGCCGTCTGGATCGTGGGCATAGGCCTGCGTGTGGGCCTGTTCGGCATCGGCGCCCTGTTCGGCGTGCACCAGCACTCCTCGGCTCTGCTGCTCGCTCTCGCGGCCACCCTGCTGGTCCGCTCCGGCCTCCTGGTCTGGCGTACGCAGTCCCTGCTCCCGGCGAACGGACAGAGCCCGGCGTACGGTGACGGCCTGGCTCAGGCCTCGTGGAAGGAGCGCGTGTGACGGAGAACGCGTGGAAGCGCTGGCCCTCCCGCGAGGCCCTCTCCCGGGGGGGAGTGCCCAGGGCGCGGCGCGCGCTTGCCTGGACGGTGCGCGCCATAGCCCTCGGCACTCTCATCGCGACCACCTTCACGGACAGAGACCTTGACGGCTGGGGTACCGCGGCGGGCGTTGCCGGAGTCGTCCTCTGCGCGGCTCTCGCGTGGGCCTTCTGGCGGACCACGCTCGCGCACCGTCTGTTGCCCTCCTTGGGGTTGCTCGCTCTGCTGCTGGCGATTGCGACGGTGGGGCAGGGTGTCGGCTTCCGGGTACCGGCTCTCGTCCTGTGGTGCGGGTGCGCAGTCAGCGCCATCGAGCGGCTGCCTCTCGCGGCGGCGCTGCCTGCCACCTCCGTGGCGCTGAGTGCGTACGCGGCGGTCAACGATGACGTGTGGCTGACCACCGCGGCCACCACCGCGGGGCTCGTCCTGGCCGGGTATGTGCTGCGCCTCGACGCGGAGGCGCGGGGGAGCGCGCAGCGGCTCCTGGCGCAGGAGCGCGCCGCGCGCGCGGCCGAGGCGGAGTCGGCGGCGCTGGCGGAGCGCGCCAGGATAGCGAGGGAGATCCACGATGTGCTGGCCCACAGCCTCTCGGCGCAGCTCGTGCACCTGGAGGCGGCCCGGCTGCTCATCGAGCGGGGCGCGGACCGGGACACGATCCTTGAACGGGTCGTGGCGGCACGGGGGATGGCCCGCGAGGGGCTCGCGGAGACCCGGCAGGCGCTCTCCGCGCTGCGAGGCGAGATGTCTCCGCTGGAGGACTTCCTCAGCGAACTCGTCGCCACGGCCGACGGCGCCGACGTCACCGTTACGGGCGAACGCCGGCTGCTGCGCGCCGAGGCCTCGCAGGCGGTGCGCAGAGTCGCGCAGGAGGCCCTGACGAACGTGCGCAAGCACGCTCCGGGCGCCAAGGTCCATGTACGGCTGGACTACGGAGTGCACGAAGTGACGCTGGACGTACGGGACTCGGGCGGGACGCCGGGCGAGCTCAGCGGCTCGGGAGCCGGGTACGGTCTGCTGGGCATGCGGGAGCGTGCCGAGCTGCTGGGTGGCTCGTTGGAGGCCGGGCCGGACGAGGAGGGGTTCGTGGTGACGCTGAAGGTGCCCGTATGACGCAGGCGGAGCAGGCGGGCAGGAAGCCGGCGCGGGTCGTGGTGGCGGACGACCAGACCGTGGTGCGTGAGGGCATTGTGATGCTGCTGGGTCTGCTGCCCGGGATCGAGGTCGTCGGAGCGGCCGGGGACGGGAACGAGGCCGTGGCGCTTGTCGCCGAACTCGCCCCGGACGTCGTGCTGATGGATCTGCGGATGCCCCGCTGTGACGGTGTCGAGGCGACCCGGCGCATCCGTACCGCGCACCCTGGGACGCAGGTCGTCGTGCTCACGACGTACGCGGACGACGAGTCGCTGTTTCCCGCGCTCAGAGCGGGGGCTCGCGGCTATCTCACCAAGGACGCGGGAGGCGACGAGATCGTACGGGCGGTGGAGAGCGTGCTGTCCGGGGATGCGGGGCTCTCGCCGAGCATCCAGCGGCGGCTGCTGGAGCGGCTGTCGGAGCCGGAACCCGAACCGGTCCTGCCTCCGGAGGTGCCGGACGGGCTCACCGCGCGCGAGACCGAGGTGCTTCTGCTGATCGCGGAGGGGCTCAGCAACCAGGAGATCGCCCGCAAGCTGCATGTCTCCACGGCCACCGTGAAGACCCACATCAACAACCTCTTCGCCAAGACCGGGCTGAAGGACCGTGCTCAAGCGGTCCGTTACGCCTATGGGAAGGGTCTCGTACGGCCACCGGCGGGCTGAGTCACCTGATGGGGTGAAGAGCACGGAGAGAAGAGTCCGGGATCTTCCCGATCTGCCCATCCTTGGGCACGTGGCCGAAACGGGCCGCGGACAAGGAGAGTTCGGTGGAGAAGCACGACGGCGGCGACACCGGGGAGGTCCGGTTCGACGACCCCTGGTACGACGCGCTCGCCTCCGGCTGGGGTGAGTTGGACGGCACGGGTGCGCCCGCCCCCGCCGTGCCGGCCGCGCGCTCGGAGCACGAAGGGCGGGCGGGCGGGGCGGCCGACGTGTATCTGGAGGTGCAGCGCAGCGCGGCCTTCCAGGAAGTGCGCAGCCGCTACCGGAGGTTTGTGGTCCCGGGCGTCGCCGTGTTCTTCACCTGGTACGTGGGCTATGTGGTGACCGCGACGACGGCGCCGGGGTTCATGGCCCGGCCCGTGGCAGGCGCTGTGAACGTGGCGCTGCTCGCGGGGCTCGGGCAGTTCCTCACGACATTCCTGTTCACCTGGGCGTATGCGCGGCATGCGCGGCTGCGCAGGGACCGGGCCGCGCTCGATCTGCGCTGGGACACGCAGGAGCTGACGCGGAATGTCAGAGGTGGTGAGCGGTGACCGGCAACCATCAGACGCTGGCGTTGCTGCTGTTCAGCGCGTTTGTGGCGGTGACGCTGGCGATCACGACGTGGGTGAGCCGTGACCGCCATGGCTCGGCGGAGGAGTTCTATGCCGGCGGGCGGCTGTTCTCTCCGATGGAGAATGGTTTTGCCATCTCCGGCGACTACATGTCGGCGGCTTCCTTCCTGGGCGTCACGGGGCTCATCTCGCTCTACGGGTACGACGGGATGCTGTACGTCGTGGGATTTCTCGTCGCCTGGCTCGTGGTGCTGTTCCTGGTGGCCGAACTGGTGCGCAACTGCGGGCGGTTCACGCTCGCGGACGTGGTCGCGGCCCGGATGAGCGAGCGGCCGGTGCGGATCGCGGTGGGAACTTCCTCGGTGACCGTGTCCGTTCTGTATCTGGTGGCGCAGATGGTCGGAGCGGGCAGCCTGGTCGCGCTGCTTCTCGGGGGTACGAGCGAGGCCGCGCGGAACTGGACGGTGATCGGCGTCGGCGCGCTCATGGTGATCTATGTGTCGCTGGGAGGGATGCGGGCCACCACGTGGATTCAGATCGTCAAGGCCGTCCTGCTGCTGGGCGGGGCCATCACCCTGACCGTGCTCGTCCTGGTGCGATTCCACGGGGACATCAACCAGTTGCTGCGTTCGGCGGCGCAGCGCAGTGGACACGGCGCGGCGTTCCTGGCGCCCGGGCTGAAGTACGGCGGGGGCTGGACGGCGCGCTTCGACTTCATGAGCCTGGGGCTCGCGCTGGTGCTCGGCACGGCAGGGCTGCCGCACATCCTGTCCCGGTTCTACACCGTGCCGACCGCGCGGGCCGCGCGCCGCTCGGTGGTCTGGGCGGTCGGGCTCATCGGGGGCTTCTACCTGATGACGATCGTGCTGGGCTTCGGCGCGGCCGCAATCGTCGGCCCGGACGCGGTGCGCGGGTCGAACGCGGCGGGGAACACTGCGGTTCCCCTGCTCGCGCTCGATCTGGGCGGCGGTGCCAATTCCACGGGAGGAACGGTTCTCTTTGCGATCGTCGCCGCCATCGCCTTCGCCACCATCCTGGCGGTCGTCGCCGGAATCACCCTCGCGTCCTCGGCGTCCGTGGCCCATGACCTGTACGCGTCGCTGCGCCGTCGGCACGCGAAGCCGCGCAGCGAGGTGGCCGTGGCGCGGGCGGCGGCCGTCGGGATCGGTGTCGTCGCGATCGCCCTCGGGCTGCTGGCCCGCGATCTCAACGTGGCCTTCCTGGTCGGCCTCGCCTTCGCGGTCGCCGCGTCAGCGAACCTGCCGGTGCTGCTGTACTCGCTGTTCTGGCGGTCCTTCACGACGCGAGGCGCGGTGTGGGCCGTATACGGCGGCCTGGTGCCCGCGCTGGGGCTCGTGCTGCTGTCCCCGGTGGTGTCGGGGAGCCCCGAATCGTTGTTTCCGAGCGTGGACTTCCAGTACTTCCCGTTGCAGAACCCGGGGCTCGTCTCGATCCCCCTGGGCTTCCTCGCGGGCTGGCTCGGCACCGTCACCTCGGCGGAGCCGCCGGACGAGGCCAAGCACGCCGAGACCGAGGTGCGCGCGCTTACCGGGGCCGGGGCGGTCTGAGCGGTCCAGGGGCGCCTCCAGGGGGCGTACGGAGCCGGCAGGGGCCGCGCCCCATCGACGTACGCCATGGATCTCTAGGGCGCCACCCACGCGTACCGATGCTCCGGACGCCCCGTGTCCCCGTACTTGAGCGAGAGGCGCAGGCGTCCGGCCTGTTCGAGGTGGCGCAGATAGCGTTGGGCGGTGGATCGGCTCAGACCGGTCTCGGCGGCCACCTCGTGGGCCGACAGCGGGTGGCTCGCGCGGTGCAGTACATCGCAGATGAGGTCCGTGGTCGGCTCCGAGTGACCGCTGGGCAGTCCCGGTGAGGAGGGCGCAGGCGTGGTCCGCAGGGCGCCGAAGATCCGGTCGACCTGCTCCTGACCGGCCACGCCGCGGCCGCCCACCCGGTCGACGGTGCGGCGCAGGGCGGCGTACGAGTCGAGGCGGGTGCGCAGGGCGGCGAAGGTGAACGGCTTGACCAGATAGTGCAGGGCGCCCAGGCGCATCGCCGTCTGCACGGTGGCCACGTCACTGGCCGCGGTGATCATGATGACATCGGTGCCATGGCCGCGTTCGCGCATCCGATGGACGAGTTCGAGGCCCGTCTGGTCGGGCAGATAGTGGTCGAGCAGCACCAGGTCGATGGGCGCGCGCTCGACGGCGGCCAGGGCCTGGGCAGCACTGTGTGCGCGGGCGGCCACCCGGAAGCCGGGAACCTTCCCCACGTACTTCGCGTTGATCTCAGCGACGCGGAAGTCGTCGTCCACGACCAGGACGTCAATCATCGGGCCTCTTTCCCTCAAGGCCTGGCGAGCGTTAAGCCCGTGTTTCGGCTCCGCTGTTTGTAGCGCGAGCAAAACGAGCACAACAGGCTGTTGCAGGCAAAAGAACTCCATGCGCTCAGAAGACTGCTCCTGTGGCCCGGGCCACATCTACGGTCCCGGGCCATGAGCGCAGACACCAGCCCCGCCATCGAGCTGCGGGGCGCGAGCAAGATCTTCAAGACCCCGTCAGGGGGTCTGCACACGGCGGTCAGGGAGCTGGACCTGACCATCGGCCGTGGCGAGTTCGTGGCCGTCGTCGGCCCCACCGGCTGCGGAAAGTCGACCACGCTGACCCTGGTGAGCGGTCTCGAAGAGCCCACCGAGGGCGAGGTCCTGGTCGCCGGCGAGCCGGTCGCCGGCGTCGGCGACAAGGTCGGCTTCGTCTTCCAGCAGGACGCCACCTTCCCCTGGCGTACGGTCCTGTCGAATGTGATGGCGGGCCCCCGCTTCCGCGGCGTGCCCAAGGCGGAGGCCAAGCGGAAGGCCCGTGAATGGCTTGCCCGAGTCGGGCTCGCGGCCTTCGAGGACCGCTATCCGCACCAGCTCTCCGGCGGCCAGCGCAAGCGTGTCGCCCTCGCCGCGACCTTCGTCAACGACCCCGAGATCCTGCTGATGGACGAGCCCTTCTCGGCGCTCGACGTACAGACCAGGGCCCTGATGTCGGACGAGCTGCTCGAACTGTGGGAGGGCACGGGCGCCTCGGTCGTCTTCGTCACCCACGACCTGGAGGAATCCATCGCGCTCGCCGACAGAGTCGTCGTGATGACCGCGGGACCCGCCACGGTGAAGCAGGTCTTCGACATCGATCTGCCGCGGCCGCGCAAGGTCGAATCGGTGCGCCTGGAGCCGCGGTTCATCGAGATCTACCGCGAGATCTGGGAATCGCTCGGCGAAGAGGTCCGCATCACCCGCGAGAGGGGTGCGGCCAATGTCGCCTGACATCATGCCCGAGGCCGTTGTCGCCCTGACAATGACCGAGCCCGGCAACAAGGGGCGCGCACACTCCCGCGCCCGTGCCGCACGCAAACGCAAGGCCATCGTCGCCGCCGCCCGCGCACTGCTCCTGGTCGCCGTGCTCGGCCTGTGGGAGGTGTGCGCGCGGGCCAAGGTCATCGATCCGTTCAACTTCTCGATGCCGTCGAAGATCTGGGACCAGATCTACACCTGGGTGATGCACGGGACCGCGCTCGGATCCTTGGGGGAGCAGGTCTGGTACACCCTCCACGAAGCGTTGCTCGGCTGGGTCATCGGTGTGATCGCCGGTGTGGTCTTCGGTATCGCGCTGGGGCGGATCGCCTTCCTCGCCGATGTCTTTGGTCCATACATCAAGGTGCTCAACTCCATACCGAGGATCGTCCTGGCACCCATCTTCGTGATCTGGTTCGGGCTCGGCCCCGCCTCCAAGGTCGCGTCCGCCGTGGTGCTCGTCTTCTTCCCGGTCTTCTTCAACGCCTTCCAGGGCGCCCGGGAGGTCGACCGCAACCTCGTGGCCAACGCCCGGATCCTCGGCGCGAGCGACCGCAGGGTGACGCTTCAGGTCGTCATTCCGTCCGCCACTTCGTGGATCTTCACCAGCCTCCACGTCAGCTTCGGCTTCGCGCTCATCGGCGCCATCGTCGGCGAGTACATCGGTGCCACCAAGGGCATCGGCCTGCTCGTCGCGCAGTCGCAGGGCACCTTCAACGCGGCCGGTGTGTACGCCGCGATGGTCATCCTCGCGGTCGTCGCCCTGCTGGCCGAGGGACTGCTGACCTTCGCCGAGCGCCGCATCTTCCGGTGGAAGCCGTCGGACTCCGACCGCTGACCCCGTCGTACGCACCAACTCCTCTCTTCCACCAGCTCACAAGGACGTGACCCACCATGCGCAAGACCGCCAGATACTCCGCACTGGCAGCCGCCGGTCTGCTCGCTCTCACCTCGCTCACCGCCTGCGCCAATGACGCCGCCAGCTCGACGGCCGACTCCGGCAGCAACGGGGGCGGCGGCAAGGGTGAACACGTCAAGATCATGGTCGGTGGCCTGGACAAGGTCATCTACCTGCCCGCGATGCTCACGCAGCGGCTCGGCTACTTCAATGACGAGGGTTTGGATGTCCAACTCCTGAGCGAGCCGGCCGGTGTTCAGGCCGAGACGGCCCTGGTCTCCGGACAGGTGCAAGGAGCCGTCGGCTTCTACGATCACACCCTGGACCTGCAGACCAAGGGCAAGTCCGTGGAGTCCGTCGTGCAGTTCTCGCAGGCGCCCGGCGAGGTCGAGATCGTCTCCAAGAAGCGTGCGGACGACATCACTTCGCCCAAGGACTTCAAGGGCAGGAAGCTCGGCATCACCGGGCTCGGCTCCTCGACCGACTTCCTCACGAAGTACCTGGCGGTCAAGAACGGTGTGAAGGTCAGCGAGTTCACACCGGTCGCCGTCGGCGCCGGACCGACGTTCATTTCCGCCCTCCAGAAGGGGGCCATCGACGGCGGCATGACGACGGACCCGACCGTCGCCACGGTCCTGCAGAAGGACCTCGGCAAGGTGCTCATCGACATGCGTACGCCGGAGGGGTCGCAGAAGGCGCTCGGCGGGCCGTACCCCTCGTCCAGCCTCTACATGCAGACGGACTGGGTGAACAGCCACAAGGAGACGGTTCAGAAGCTGGCCAACGCCTTCGTGAAGACCCTCAAGTGGATGTCCACGCACACCGCCACCGAGATCGCGGCCAAGATGCCCGCCGACTACTCACAGGACAGCAAGACGCTCTACGCCTCGGCGATCCAGAGCACGCTGCCGATGTTCACCGAGGACGGTGTGATGCCCGAGGACGGCCCCGAGACCGTCGAGAAGGTCCTCAAGGCGTTCAACCCCAACATCAAGAACGCCAACGTGGACCTGAGCAAGACGTTCACCACGGAGTTCGTGAAGAAGGCGGCCACGGGCTGAGTCCGTGGCCCAGGCCATCGCGGACGAGTCCGTGAAGGCCACCCGCTGAGTCACCCCCGCGCGCGTACGGCTGTTCTCCCCTGACAGCCGTACGCGCGCGGGGGCACGGTCGCTTCCCCGCCTTACTCGGCCGTGCCCTCAGGCGCGCGTCGCCCAGACGTAACGATGCTCCGGGCGGCCCGCGTCGCCGTATTTGAGGGTCAGCCTGGCCCTCCCCGTGCGCTCCAGGAGCTTCAGATAGCGCTGGGCGGTCTGCCGGCTCAGTCCGGTCACCTCCGCGATCTCCTGCGCCGACAGGGGGCCCTCGGCGTTCACCAGGGCGCGGCGTACGAGCTCCGCGGTCGTGGGGGAGTGGCCTTTCGGCAGATCCGGCTCCGCGCTCGCCGACAGGGCGCCGAAGATCCGGTCCACCTCGGACTGCTCGGCCTCGCCGCCGCCGTCGAGAGTGCGGCGCAGATCCGCGTACGCCTCCAGCTTGGCGCGCAGGCCCGCGAAGGCGAAGGGCTTGACCAGGTACTGGAGCGCGCCCTGCCGCATCGCCGCCTGGACGGTCGAGATGTCACGTGCCGCGGTCACCATGATCACGTCGGTCTGGTGGCCGCGCCGGCGCATCTCCTGGACGACCGCGAGGCCCGTCTCGTCCGGCAGATAGTGGTCCAGGAGAACCAGGTCCAGATGGGGCAGCGCCTCCATCCGGCGCAGCGCCTCGGCCGCGCTGTGCGCCTCGCCCGCGACATGGAAGCCCGGAACCTTCTCCACGTAGGCGGCATTCACGCGCGCGACCCGGATGTCGTCGTCCACGACCAGGACCTCGATCATCGCGACTCCTCCTTGGCGTCCGTGGCGTTCTTGGCTTCCGTGACAGTGCTGGGGGCCTCCGGGGAGGGGGTCGGTATCGGCACGAGCCGGGGTTCGGGCTCCGGCGCGAGGCGCGATTCCGGTGCGGTCGGTTCCTGCCGCTCCGGCGACGCCGGCGCGGGCACCGTCAGCGCCTCCGGCTCCGGTGCGAGCCCCGGCTCGGTCAGTGCCTCCGGCAGTACGACTGTGAACTCCGCGCCCCCGCCGTCCGCCTCGGCCACCTCCGCGCTGCCACCCTGCCGCTCGGCGAGCCGGCGCACCAAGGAGAGGCCTATTCCGCGCTTGCCGTGCGCCGGGGGCTTCTTGGTGGTCCATCCGTCGGTGAAGATCAACTCCCGCCGCTCCTCCGGGATTCCGGGCCCGGTGTCCCGTACCCGCAGTACGGCGGTACGCCCCTCGGCGCGCAATTCGACCTCCACGCGCGCGTGCGGTGTGCCCGCGACGGCGTCGAGGGCGTTGTCGACGAGGTTCCCGACCACGGTCACCAGACCCCGCGGGTCGATCAACCGGTCCGGCAACATCGTTCCGTCCGAGATCCACAGGGCCACACCGCGCTCGGCCGCGACGGTCGCCTTGCCGACCAGCAGGGCGGCGAGCAGCGGATCGTGGATCTTCTCGGTGACCTGTTCGGCGGTGACCCTGTGGTCGCCGACCACCTCTCCGACGAACTCCACGGCATCGTCGTACATCTCCAGTTCGAGCAGCCCCAGGAGCGTGTGCATACGGTTGGCGTGCTCGTGGTCCTGCGCGCGCAGGGCGTCGATCAGGCCACGCGTGGAGTCGAGTTCGCGGCCGAGCTGCTCCAGCTCCGTGCGGTCGCGCAGCGTGGCGACGGCGCCCCCGTCGTCGGTGGGCATCCGGTTGGCGACCAGGACGCGCTGGCCGCGGACGGTGAGCAGATCGGTGCCGGTGACGCGTCCGGCCAGTACATCGGTCGTACGTCCCGGACCGAGCGCGTCGTCGAGCGGCTGCCCGATGGCCTCGGCCTCGACGCCGAGCAGTCGTTGCGCCTCGTCGTTGAGGAGGCGTACGCGGCCGCCGCGGTCCAGGGCGACGACGCCCTCGCGGATGCCGTGCAGCATCGCCTCGCGCTCCGCGAGCAGTGCGGAGATGTCGGAGAAGGCCAGGTCACGGGTCTGCCGCTGCACCCGTCGGGAGATGAGATACGCGGCCAGCGCACCGACGGCCATGGCTCCGCCCGCGTACCCGAAGAGCCCCGGGATGGCGTCGATCAGCCGGGCGCGCACGCTGTCGTACGTGATGCCGACCGAGACGGCGCCGATGATGTCGCCGTCGACGCCGCGCAGGGGCACCTTGCCGCGGGCCGAGCGGCCCAGCGTGCCGGTGTCGATCTCCATGACGTCCTTGCCGCTCAGGGCTTCGCGCGGGTCGGTCGAGACCGGCTTGCCGATCTCCGCCGGATCGCGGTGCGACCAGCGGATGCCCTTCATGTCCATGACTACGACATACTCGGCCCCGCTGGCCTTCCGGATCCGCTCGGCCTCGGCCTGCACGGGCCCGTTCACGGACGGTCGCGTGGTCCGGAGGTCCTCGGCTATCTGCGGCTGGACCGCGGTGGTCTGCGCGATCGCGAGTGCGCGGCGCATCGCCTGGTCGTCCAGCTGTGCGCTCAGCGGCGCGAGGAACAGTCCGGTGGCGAGTACGGCGACTCCCGCCGCGATCGCCACCTGCATCAGCAGCACCTGCGAGAACACCCGCCGCGGCAGACCGAGGCGCAGTCGTCGTGCGGGGGGAGTGGGGCTCATGCCTATGACGGTACGGGGGCGGGCGAGCCCTGCCGTAGGGAGTGTGGCGTGGATCTCCTGACCGTCAGGTGTGGAAGTCGCGCGGTAGGGATACGGCTACGCGGCCGATGAACGCCGGATCCGCCGTCAGCAGGGCACGGCGAGCGCCGTCCGCGCCAGCTCCCGTACCGCCACCACGTCCATCCGGGCAGGCGACCCCAGCACCGAACCGCAGCTCTCCGGGCGGGGCGGCAGTGAGGCGCCCCGCGCGACGCTGACGCGCCACAGACGGCCGTCGGTGTGGGCGACGGTGACCTCCCAGCGCGGCGCGGTGCCGTCCGTACGGACCACGCTCAGGGCGTCGGCGGCGTACTCCCCCGTGGCCTGACGCACGGCCAGCTCGGCCGCCTGGCCCGGCCGCTCCCAGGCGGAGCGCCCGCGGCAGCCCTCGGTGACGACACGACCCTCCTGGACGCCCTGGAGGGCTTCCTTGACGGCGTGGGCCTCGGCGCGCCCGTACGCGTATCCGTACGGCAGGACGAGCAGCGTGGGCGAGAAGCGGTGACCGCCCAGATGGGTGACCTCCCAGACGCCCTCCACCCCGGAGGTGGCGAGCTCGGCCGCGAGCGGGCGTCCGAGCAGGGCGCAGCAGCGGTCGCGCTTGCCGTTGGTGCAGACGAGAGCGAGCGGGTCCCCTGTGTGGGGCCGGCCCTGGAGAACCGTCTCGAAGGTATGCGGGTCACCCATGCCCAAGGCGGCGAAGTCGAGGTTGAGCACCTGCTCGGGGTTGGACGTCATGGCGCTGTGCAGCCATACGTTTCCCGGAGTGGTGTGGGCTACATACACATGGCGCTCCGTGAGCGTGCCGCAGTCGGCATGCCGTCCGGGGCGGCGGATGAGCGCGATCCGTACGCCGGTGCCCTCCGCGGCCGCTTCGAGAGCGCGGCCGAGCACGGGGTCCAGGTGGCTCTCGGTGAGCGCCTTGGCACCCCAGGGCCCGGGCTGCTCGATCAGCAGCCATGTCCTCGCGGTGGCCGCGGTCCCCGCGAGGGGCTCGTCGAGGTCCCGCGACGCCGTCGTGCACGTACTCACAGAGGTGAGCCTAACCTGACTTGCGCCGGGGCGGCCTCCGACCGCGTGGATGGGGGCGCGTTCGGGGCGCCCTCAGCGCACGGCAGGGCGTGGGGGCGTGCGGACGGGGAGCGGATGGGGTGGGCGTGCCTCCATGTACCGACCGACTCCGCCGGAAGTGGCTGTGAGGGCCGCGCGCCTGCCTACCGCTCCTGTGGGCCGGGGAGTGGCTGCGGAGGTCGGTCGCCCACGTATCGGCCGCTCGGGCGCATGCGCAGCGGGCGTTCCTCGTACTCCTCCAAGGTGTGGGCGATCCAGCCCGCCGTTCGGGCGATGGCGAAGATCGTCTCGCCCGCGGACGCGGACATGCCCGAGGACACGGTGAAGACGGCGAGCGCCAGGTCGACGTTGGCGTGCAGGGGCGTGTGGCGGGCGGTCGTGGTCACGATGTCGCGGGCGGCAGCCAGGGCGGGCGCCGCGCCGGGCATGTCCTCCAGGAGGGTGAACAGGGCACGCGCGCGTGGATCCTCGCCGGGGTAGAGCCGGTGCCCCAGTCCGGGAACACGGCGCCCGGCGCGCAGCTCGTCCGCGACCACGGGCGCCGCGCTGCCCAGGTCCAGGACGTCAAGGAGCAGCCGGTGGGCGAGCCCGCTGGCCGCGCCGTGCAGCGGGCCCTCGAGCACGCCGAGCCCCGCCGACACGGCGGCGTACGCGTGGGCCCGGGCCGACGCGGCGACCCGGACCGCGAGCGTCGAGGCGGCCAGGTCGTGGTCGACGAGCAGCCCAAGTGCCGTGTCCAGTACGCGCAGTGACGCGTCGTCGGGCGTACGGCCGGAGAGCCGCCCCCAGAGGCGGTGGGCCAGCGGGCCCTCGTCGCGGTGGTCGTGCCGCAGGGGCGGAAGCGCGGCGACGAGGGTGGGGATCAGGGTGCGTCCGGTGCCGAGGACGGCGTCCTCGGAGAGGTCGAAGCGCAGAGGGTCGGCGGCCGCGGCGGCGATCGCGGCGACGCGCAGCCGGTCGGTCGGGCCGCTGTGCTCGGGCAGCGCGTCGACGGCGCGGCGGGCGACGGTCACCGACGCCTCCGGGGCGGTGAACGTGACGCCGGGCCGCAGCTCTCCGGTCCACAGCCATTCGGCGATCTCTTCGTAGGAGTACCGCGCGGCCAGTTCGGTCGCGTCGACGCCACGGAAGTAGTACCGGTCCTTGTCGATCAGGGTGATGCGGGTACGGACCGAGAGCTCGCCGCCGGTGCTGGAACTCCCACCGGTCTCCCGCCTGTTGCGCCGTGCGAGCGCCTCCACCTCCTTGGCGTCGAACGTGCTCCCGCGCCCTCCGGGGTCGCGTCGGCTGCTGAGCTGACCGCGGCTCACATACGCGTACACGGTCTCGGGCTTCACACCGAGCAGCTCGGCGGTCTCCTTGGTGCTGAGCCGTCGGCCTTCGAGCCCTGGCGTTGCCGCTTCTCGATCCCTCATGGGCGCCACCGTATCCGTGTATCGGCATATTGATCGAATCAATATTGACAGAAAACAAGTCAAGCATGGACAGTCGAATCAAGTCCAGGGAGGAAACATGCCGATCAACCGAGCCGCGTCCACCTCTGTCGATGTACCGCGAGGACTCGCGGGCGTCGTCGTCACCGACACCGAACTGGGTGACGTCAGGGGGCTGGAGGGCTTCTACCACTACCGCCAGTACTCGGCCGTCGAACTCGCGCAGACCCGCGGCTTCGAGGACGTCTGGCATCTGCTGGCCCACGGCGAGCTGCCCGACGCGGCACAGCTCGCCGCCTTCACCGCACGAACCGCTCGGCTGCGCCGGCTGCCGGACGAGGTGCGCGCCGCACTGCCCGCGATCGCCGCGGCGACGGGAATGTCGGGACCGCTCGCCGGTCTGCGCACCGCGTTGTCGCTGTTCGGCGCCTCGGTGGGGTTCCGGCCCGTGTACGACATCGATGCCGACCGGCGCCGAGCGGACACCCTCGCGGCGTCCGCGGTCGTACCGACGTTGCTCACCGCGCTGTATCGGCTCGGGCAGGGGCTGGAGCCGGTCGAGCCGCGGGAGGACCTCGCGTACGCCGCCAACTACCTGTACATGTTGACGGGGGCGGAGCCGGATGCCGCATGTGCCCGTGCGGTCGAGCAGTACTTGATTTCGACCATTGATCACGGATTCAATGCATCAACGTTCACAGCCCGGGTGATCGCCTCGACGGGCGCGGACGTGGCGGCGTGCCTTGTGGGCGCGGTCGGCGCCCTTTCAGGGCCTCTCCATGGTGGCGCCCCCAGTCGGGCCCTGGACACCCTCGACGCGATCGGCACCCCCGACCGCATCGACCCGTGGATCCGCGAACGCGTCCTCGCGGGCGAGCGCATCATGGGCTTCGGGCACCCCGTCTACCGCACGGAAGACCCGCGTTCGCGCATGCTCCGCGGCATCGCGCAACGGTTCGGCGGCCCGTTGGTCGACTTCGCCGTCGAGGTCGAACGCCAGGTGGAAGCGATCCTGGCCGAGCTCAAGCCCGGCCGCGAACTCCACACCAACGTCGAGTTCTACGCCGGCGTCGTCATGGAACTCTGCGGCCTGCCCCGCGAGATGTTCACCCCCACGTTCGCGGCGGCCCGTGTCGTCGGCTGGAGCGCCAACATCCTGGAGCAGGCGGAGGACCCGAAGATCATTCGGCCGGCGGCGCGGTATGTGGGGCCGGTGGCGCCGGTGGCGGTGCCGCAAGCGGCCTGAGGGGTGTCGGACACGCATGAGGTCCGGCACCGATCGGTGCCGGACCTCACGAAGCTGTCGTCGAGCGCCGCTGGGCGGGTGGGCGCCGGGCTGCTCGGTCTGTCCCTGGGCGGAGGGGTTGGTGCGCGGGACGCGAACGGTGCGTGGAGGTGCGGGCGGGGAGGGCGTGTCTTCTGGAGGTGAGCCTCAACGGGGTGACCGGGGGGACCTCAACAGTTGACGAGTGTGTCCATGCGTAGCCCTGCGGCCTTCACGCGTCGGGGATGTCGGCTTTCGCGCGCACGAGCGTTTCCCGGCTGACGATCACGATCCGCTCGTAGTCCGCTCGCGCGGAATCGGCGGGAAGCTCACCATCGAGCGCCGCAGTGGCTTCGGTCCCGATGACGGCGAAGTTGCCGTCACTGAGCTCGAAGATATCGGGGCAGGTCTCGCCGGACAGGCTGCCTCGTTCGCGGGGGGACGCACCGATGCGGCGCACGATCTTCAAGGTTCTGGTCCTCGCCTCTAGACGTGAAGGACCCCGGTCCTCGCACTGCTGGGCAGTCGAAGGCCGGGGGCCAGGGTAACCCGATACGGGCGGGGCCAGGGTAAACCTTGGATTGTTTCCGGTGTGGGAAGACTGGCGTTACTCCTCGGGCGGTTCGCCCACGACCCACCACCGTTCGGTGTCTGCCTCATCCAGATCGTGGATGAGCGCATCCATCATCTGACCTACTCGGGCTTCCTCCGAAGCCTCCTTGAGGCTCGCGCGATGGTGGCGCGTCGCGTCCCAGTAGTCTCGAAAGATCGCGCTCTGGCAGATCACTCGAAGATGCCCAT
Organism: Streptomyces sp. NBC_00775; assembly: GCF_036347135.1. Taxonomy (NCBI): domain Bacteria; kingdom Bacillati; phylum Actinomycetota; class Actinomycetes; order Kitasatosporales; family Streptomycetaceae; genus Streptomyces; species Streptomyces sp. NBC_00775. The sequence continues at coordinate 2,782,656 of NZ_CP108938.1, read as the reverse complement.
GCAGCTCTTCCCAGTTGACGACCCCCACCCGGTAGGCGAGCAGGGCGTTGGTGTACATCGCGTTGGCGAAGAGATACTGACGCCGCTTGGTCGGGTCCACCTCGTCGATGGTGCTCAGGACCTCGGCGAGATCCGGATCGTCCAGAGCCTTGTCGAGCAGATACGCCTGAAGGCGTTGTTGCTCCGCAAGCCTCGCGTCCCGATCGGCGTTCTGTTCTACCTGCGCGACCCGCAGGCGAAGTGCCTCGAACCGTCGCTGTTGAGCGGCCAGGACCACGAGGATCCCGACCGCGAGCCCTGCCGTTGCGGCAGAACTCAACCCCCGTATCCCAAAGTTCTGTGTGACCATGTCAACCCCCGAATCAGGCGACCGTCCGCCGGTCGTCGGGTGCGGGGCGACAGGGAGCGGACCGGCGAGCGGTGGGCGGCGCGCTTGCCGTCTCCCAGTTTTGCCGAGCGGCTCTGATCGGCAGGGAGGCGGAGAGGAGGCGCACGGAGGGAAGTGCGGGTCGCGTTTCCCGGCGCCATGTCCAACGTGTGCCCCGCGAGCGCCGCTAACAATCGTTCACTTCGGGGCGATTCCTCCCGCTCGTATGCTGGGTCGGCATTCCTTCCTCGTACGAGTGCCGGTGCGCGCGCCGTCCTCGTACAGGAGCCGGTCCGCGAGCCGGTGTACGCATCGGTGTGAAAGAGGTCGCCCGTTGAGCCAGCCCAGTCCGCAGCAGATCCAGATCGGGCCGATCCAGGTCGGGCAGATCCCCGTCGTCGTCCTCGCCGGGTTCCTCGGGTCGGGGAAGACCACACTGCTCAATCACCTGCTGCACCACAGCGGCGGCAGTCGGATCGGAGCCGTCGTCAACGACTTCGGCGCGATCGAGATCGATGCCATGGCGGTGGCCGGGGCGCTGGGGGATTCCACCGTCTCCCTGGGCAACGGGTGCCTGTGCTGTGCCGTCGACGCCAGTGAGCTCGACGTCTATCTGGAGCGGCTCGCCCAGCCTTCGGCCCGGATCGACGTCATCGTCATCGAGGCGAGCGGGCTTGCCGAGCCCCAGGAGCTCGTGCGGATGGTGCTCGCGAGTGAGCATCCGCGGATCGTGTACGGCGGGCTCGTCGAGGTCGTCGACGCCGCCGAGTTCGACGCGACGCGCGCGAAGCATCCCGAGATCGAACGGCATCTCGCACTCGCCGACCTTGTCGTCGTCAACAAGGTCGACCGGGCGGCGGACAGTGAGCGGGTGCTCCGCGCCGTGCGAGAGCTCGCCGACCGTGCCGCCGTCGTCCCCGCCGGCTACGGCCGTATCGATCCCGGGTTCCTCTTCGACTGCCGGCCGAGCGAGGAGCGCATCGGGCAGTTGTCCTTCGACGACCTCCACCGGCACGACGAGGGCGATCGGCAGAGCCACGACGACCACCTGCACTCCGCCTACGAATCCCTCTCCTTCAGTTCCGAAGCGCCCCTCGGCCCCCGGCGGTTGATGGACTTCCTGGACAGCAGGCCCGAGGGGCTCTACCGCATCAAGGGGTACGTCGATTTCGGCGTCCAGGACAGCGTCAACCGGTATGCCGTGCATGCCGTCGGGCGGTTCCTGCGCTTCTATCCGGAGCCCTGGGCCCGTGCCGAGGCGCGGCTCACCCAGCTCGTCCTGATCGGCTCCGGCATCGACACGGCGGCTCTGGCCAAGGAGCTGGAGGCGTGCAAAGAGGACGCCCCACACGCCGACGAGCACAGCATGTGGGGCGTCCTGCGCTACGTACAGGAGCCGAGCCCGGAGGGCTGACCCCAGTCCGCGGGCCGGCCAGGGGTTACACCGGGCCCGCCACCACCGCCACCGTCTTCGCCAGGGACACGCCCGAGCCGTCCCGGCGCGGGTCCATCTCCGGCAGCTCGGCGGGCGTGCCGTTCCGCTGCGCGGCCCGCGCCGGTGCCGGGCCGGCCCAGCCCAGCGACAGGCAGTCCTCGCCCTTCAGGAACCGCTGGCAGCGCACGCCGCCCGTGGCGCGGCCCTTGCGCGGGTACTGGTCGAACGGGGTGAGCTTGGCCGTGGTCTGGACGGAGTCGTCCAGCGTGCCGCGCGAGCCCGCCACCGTGAACACCACCGCGTCCACCGCCGGGTCGACCGCCGTGAAGGAGATCACCTTCGCGCCGTCGGTGAGCTTGATGCCCGCCATGCCGCCCGCCGCGCGGCCCTGCGGGCGGACCTGCGAGGCCTGGTAGCGCAGCAGCTGGGCGTCGTCCGTGATGAAGACCAGGTCCTCCTCGCCGGTGCGCAGCTCGACCGCGCCGACGATCTTGTCGCCGTCCTTGAGGGTGATGACCTCCAACTCCTCCTTGTTCGAGGGATAGTCGGGCACCACACGCTTGACGACACCCTGCTCGGTGCCGATCGCCAGGCCGGGCGACGACTCGTCGAGCGTCGTCAGACAGACCACCGACTCGTCCGCCTCCAGGGAGGACAGGAACTCCGAGATCGGCGCGCCCCCGGAGAGGTTGGGCGCCGACGCCGTCTCCGGCAGTTGCGGCAGGTCGATGACGTTCAGGCGGAGCAGACGACCGGAGGACGTGACCGCGCCGACCTCGCCGCGGGCCGTCGCGGGCACTGCGGAGACGATCAGGTCGTGCTTGGCGCGCTTGGCGTCCTCGACTTCCCCGAAGGGGTCGCCGTTGGCCGTACGGGCGAGGAGGCCCGTCGAGGACAGCAGCACCCGGCACGGGTCGTCCGCCACCTGGAGCGGGACCGCCGAGGCGACGGTGCCCGCGGACTCCAGGAGAACCGTACGCCGGTCGGTGCCGAACTTCTTGGCCACGGCGGCCAGTTCGCCGGAGACCAGCTTGCGCAGCTCGGAGTCCGAATCCAGGATGCCGGTCAGCTCGTCGATCTCGCCGTTGAGCCGGTCGCGCTCCGACTCCAGCTCGATGCGGTCGAACTTGGTCAGGCGGCGCAGCGGCGTGTCCAGGATGTACTGCGTCTGGATCTCGGAGAGCGAGAAGTGCTCGATCAGGCGCTCCTTGGCCTGCGCCGAGTTCTCGCTGGAGCGGATGAGACGGATGACCTCGTCGATGTCCAGAAGGGCGACGAGGAGGCCCTCGACCAGGTGCAGCCGGTCGCGCTTCTTGCCGCGGCGGAACTCGCTGCGGCGGCGCACGACGTCGAAGCGGTGGTCGAGGTAGACCTCCAGGAGCTCCTTGAGGCCCAGCGTCAGCGGCTGGCCGTCCACCAGGGCCACGTTGTTGATGCCGAAGGACTCCTCCATCGGCGTCAGCTTGTAGAGCTGCTCCAGGACCGCTTCCGGCACGAAGCCGTTCTTGATCTCGATGACCAGACGCAGCCCGTGCGCACGGTCTGTGAGGTCCTTCACATCGGCGATGCCCTGCAGCTTCTTGGCGCCGACCAGGTCCTTGATCTTGGCGATCACCTTCTCCGGGCCGACGGTGAAGGGCAGTTCGGTGACGACCAGGCCCTTGCGGCGCGCCGTCACGTCCTCCACGGACACCGTGGCGCGGATCTTGAAGGTGCCGCGGCCCGACTCGTACGCGTCCCTGATCCCGGTGAGGCCGACGATCCGGCCGCCGGTGGGCAGGTCGGGGCCCGGGACGAACTTCATCAGCGTCTCGAGGTCGGCGCCCGGGTACCGGATGAGGTGGCGGGCGGCGGCGATGACCTCGCCGAGGTTGTGCGGCGGCATGTTCGTCGCCATACCGACGGCGATGCCGGACGAGCCGTTGACCAGCAGGTTCGGGTACGCCGCCGGGAGGACGTCCGGTTCCTGCTCCTGGCCGTCGTAGTTCGGCGTGAAATTGACCGTGTCCTCGTCGATGGACTCGGTCATCAGTGACGTCGCGTCGGCCATCCGGCACTCGGTGTAACGCATGGCGGCCGGCGGGTCGTCGTTGCCGAGCGACCCGAAGTTGCCGTGGCCGTCGACCAGCGGCAGGCGCATGGAGAAGGGCTGCGCCAGGCGCACCAGCGCGTCGTAGATCGACGCGTCGCCGTGCGGGTGGAGCTTACCCATGACCTCGCCGACGACGCGGGCGCACTTCACATAGCCGCGGTCGGGGCGCAGGCCCATCTCGTTCATCTGGTAGACGATGCGGCGGTGCACGGGCTTGAGGCCGTCGCGCGCGTCCGGCAGGGCTCGCGAGTAGATGACCGAGTACGCGTACTCGAGGAAGGAGCCCTGCATTTCGTCCACGACGTCGATGTCGAGGATCTTCTCCTCGTACGAGTCGTCGGGCGGCGGGGTCTTCGTGCTGCGGCGGGCCATCGCTGCTGCGGCTCCTTCACAGTCTCTGCCGGGGCATGAACGGATCTGACGCGGACCATTGTGGACCGCCCCACTGACAACGCCGACCGCGACCCGTCCGTAGCGGCCCTCGGAGGGTCTGCCGGGACACGGCTGTGACGTACGCGAGTCTCGCTCTCGGCGTACGAGGTGCGGGAACTTCGCCACCTGTCGGCGCGCTTGCATACAGTGGCAGGACCGACAGGAACTACGCAGTTTCCGCGATCGAAGGGACGTACATGCCCATGGGTCACACGGCCACAGCTGAGGCAGGCTCCGGCGGCCTGACAGCGACCGAGCACCGCCTGGCCAACGGCCTTCGCGTGGTGCTCTCCGAGGACCACCTGACCCCGGTCGCGGCGGTGTGCCTCTGGTACGACGTCGGCTCGCGCCACGAGGTCAAGGGCCGTACCGGACTTGCTCACCTCTTCGAGCACCTGATGTTCCAGGGCTCCAAGCAGGTCCACGGCAACGGCCACTTCGAACTCGTCCAGGGCGCGGGCGGTTCGCTCAACGGCACGACGAGCTTCGAGCGGACCAACTACTTCGAGACCATGCCCACCCACCAGCTGGAGCTCGCGCTCTGGCTGGAGGCCGACCGCATGGGTTCGCTGCTCGCCGCGCTCGACGACGAGTCCATGGAGAACCAGCGGGACGTCGTCAAGAACGAACGCCGGCAGCGCTACGACAACGTGCCCTACGGCACCGCGTTCGAGAAGCTGACCGCGCTTGCGTACCCCGAGGGCCACCCCTACCACCACACCCCGATCGGGTCGATGGCGGACCTGGACGCGGCCACCCTGGAGGACGCCCGCGCGTTCTTCCGCACCTACTACGCGCCCAACAACGCGGTGCTGTCGGTCGTCGGCGACATCGACCCGGAGCAGACGCTCGCCTGGGTCGAGAAGTACTTCGGCTCCATCCCCGGGCACGACGGCAAGCCCGCCCCGCGTGACGGCTCGCTGCCCGACATCATGGGCGAGCAGCTGCGCGAGGTCGTCGAGGAGGAGGTCCCGGCGCGCGCCCTGATGGCCGCCTACCGGCTCCCGGAGGACGGCACGCGCGCGTCCGACGCGGCCGACGTGGCGCTCACCGTCCTCGGCGGCGGCGAGTCCTCCCGGCTCTACAACCGGCTCGTACGCCGCGACCGCACCGCCGTCGCGGCCGGGTTCGGCCTGCTGCGCCTGGCCGGAGCTCCCTCCCTGGGGTGGCTGGATGTGAAGACGTCCGGCGATGTCGAGGTCCCGGTCATCGAGGCCGCCGTCGACGAGGAGCTCGCCCGGTTCGCCGAGGAGGGCCCCACGGCCGAGGAAATGGAGCGCGCGCAGGCCCAGTTGGAGCGCGAGTGGCTGGACCGGCTCGGCACGGTCGCGGGCCGCGCCGACGAACTGTGCCGGTTCGCCGTCCTGTTCGGCGACCCGCAGCTCGCCCTGACCGCCGTGCGGCGCGTCCTCGACGTCACCGCCGAGGAGGTCCAGGAGGTCGCCAAGGCCCGCCTGCGCCCCGACAACCGCGCGGTGCTCGTCTACGAACCGACCGCCGCCGAGACCGCCGAAGACACTGACGCCGCTGAAGACACCGACGAGGAGGCGGCGAAGTGACCGAGCTCGCCACCATGGACTTCCACCCGCAGCCCCAGGCCGGCGAGGCCAGGCCGTGGGCCTTCCCGTCGCCCGAGCGCGGCACGCTCGACAACGGTCTGACCGTCCTGCGCTGCCACCGCCCCGGCCAGCAGGTCGTCGCCGTCGAGGTGATCCTCGCCGCGCCGCTGGAGGCCGAACCCGCGGGCCTCGACGGCATCGCCACGATCATGGCGCGCTCGTTCTCCGAGGGCACCGACAAGCACTCCGCCGAGGAGTTCGCCGCCGAGCTGGAGCGCTGCGGCGCCACCCTCGACGCACACGCCGACCACCCCGGCGTACGCCTGTCCCTCGAAGTCCCCGTCTCGCGCCTCCCCAAGGCGCTCGGTCTGCTCGCCGACGCCCTGAGGGCACCGGCGTTCGCGGACAGCGAGGTGGAGCGACTGGTCCGCAACCGCCTGGACGAGATCCCGCACGAGGCGGCCAACCCGGCCCGCCGCGCCGCCAAGGAGCTCTCCAAGGAGCTGTTCCCGGCGACCGCGCGCATGTCGCGCCCGCGCCAGGGCACCGAGGAGACCGTCCAGAAGATCGACTCGGCAGCCGTACGGGCCTTCTATGAGAAGCACGTTCGCCCCGCGACGGGTACCGCGGTCATCGTCGGTGACCTCACCGGTGTCGACCTCGACGCGCTGCTGGCCGACACGCTCGGCTCCTGGACCGGCTCGTCCGCCGAGCCGCGTCCCGTGCCGCCGGTGAGCGCCGACGACACCGGCCGCGTGATCATCGTGGACCGGCCCGGCGCCGTCCAGACACAGCTGCTCATCGGCCGCGTCGGCGCCGATCGGCACGACCGCGTGTGGCCCGCCCAGGTGCTCGGCACGTACTGCCTCGGCGGCACCCTCACCTCGCGCCTGGACCGTGTTCTGCGCGAGGAAAAGGGATACACCTACGGTGTGCGGGCGTTCGGCCAGGTGCTGCGCGCCGCGCCGGACGGCACGGGCGTCGCGATGCTCGCCATCAGCGGCTCCGTGGACACCCCGAACACCGGTCCGGCGCTCGACGACCTGTGGAAGGTGCTGCGCACCCTCGCCGCCGAGGGCCTGACGGACGCCGAGCGCGATGTCGCCGTGCAGAACCTGGTGGGTGTGGCGCCCCTCAAGTTCGAGACCGCGGCGGCCGTCGCGAGCACGCTCGCCGACCAGGTCGAGCAGTACCTGCCGGACGACTACCAGGCGACGCTGTATCAGCAGCTCGCCGCGACCGGCACCGTGGAGGCCACCGCGGCCGCCGTGAGCGCTTTCCCGGTGGACCGTCTGGTGACCGTCCTGGTGGGCGACGCCGCGCAGATCGAGGAGCCCGTCCAAGCCCTCGGAATCGGTGAAGTGAGCGTCGTCCGGGCCGAGTAGAGCAGAGCGGAACAGAGCCACTCCCTGAGGACCCGGGTGACTGAAGAGTCACCTGGGTCTTCTTTTGTCCGGACTTCGTCCCCAAGATGTCCGTATTGGTAGGGAGGTTGCCTGTCTGCCCTGTGTCATGCGCTACAAAAGCCGTGATCCGTTTGTCGATTGAAAGATGTCCCGATTAGCGTCGGTGCGGCTGTTCGTCAGGCAGTGCGCCGCGCCCGCGGCACCGGACAGTCATCGCCGAGTCCCCGTACGGCGCGAGCCAGGGGAGCCGGGGACCCACGTAGTCCCTGGGGTGAATCGGACGCCCTCCCAGGAGGGGGTCCGTAGGAGACCTTCCTGCTCCGAACCCGTCAGCTAACCCGGTAGGCGAGAAGGAAGGAAAGGAACAGCCCCTACATGGCGTTCACCTGTGGCACAGGGAAGCACCGTCGCCCGAGCCGCGTGCAGCGCACGACCACGAACGCCGTCGGCGTCGCGGCGCTCGCCACCACCGGTGTCATCGGAACCATGGCCGCCCCCGCGCTCGCCGCGGAGTCCTCCGTCGAGCAGACCGGGCTCACCCCCGTCATCACCATCGGCGACTCCCTCGCCGAGAAGATCGACGCCCAGGCCGCGGCCCAGCAGCACGCCGCCGACGAGGCCGCCGCGAAGAAGGCTGCCGAGCAGGCCGCCCGGAAGCAGGCCGCGGAGGAGGCGAAGAAGGAGCGCGAGGCCAAGGAGCGCGCCGCCCGTGCCGCCGAGCGCAAGCGCCTCAACACCTTCGTCGTGCCGATCACCGGCTCGTACATCTCCACCGGCTACAAGGCCGGCGGCAGCCTCTGGTCCTCCGGCAGCCACACCGGCGTCGACTTCCACGCCGCGTCCGGCACCTCGGTGCACTCCGTGGGTTCCGGCACGGTCGTCACGGCCGGCTGGGGCGGCGCCTACGGCAACCAGGTCGTCATCAAGATGCACGACGGCACGTACACGATGTACGGCCACCTGTCGTCCATCGGCGTCTCCGTGGGGCAGACGGTCACCCCGGGCCAGCAGATAGGCCTCTCCGGGGCCACCGGCAACACCACCGGGCCGCACCTCCACTTCGAGGCCCGTACGACCGCGGAGTACGGCTCGGACATCGACCCCGTCGCCTACCTTCGCTCGCACGGCGTGAACGTCTGACGTTCGGCGGCGTGAACGTCTGACGACCGCTTCACCAGATCTCCACCACTTCCGATGCCCCGGCCCCGAGCCGGGGCATCGTCGTTTCGCACGGCCGTCTGTCCAAAAAATATCCCTGGATTCCGGCCTGCCATCGGAAATTCCGGCTCCCTGCAATAGAGTCACTGAACAAGCGTCAATCGATGGCGTTTCGCGGGGATTAAAGCGGAGGTCCGGTCATGCGTATTCCGGCGCACTCGGTATGCACGGCGATCCGTGACGACATCGTCGCGGGTGTCTACGAGCGAGGGAGCCGGCTCACCGAGGAACTGCTCGCGCGTCGCTACGGCGTCTCGCGCGTCCCGGTGCGCGAGGCGCTGCGCACGCTGGAGGCCGAGGGCTTCGTCGTGACCCGGCGGCACGCGGGCGCGTGCGTCGCGGAGCCCACCGAGCTGGAGGCCTCCGACCTGCTCGAGATGCGCATGCTCCTTGAGCCGCTGGGTGCCGCACGGGCCGCGCAGCGCCGTACCGAGGCCCACCTCAAGGTGCTCCGAGGCCTGGTCAGGCTGGGTCAGGAGCGGGCCAGGAGGGGCCACAGCGAGGATCTGCGCTCGCTGGGCGGCTGGTTCCACGAGACCCTCGCGCAGGCCTCCGGAAGCCCCGCGCTGACCTCCACGCTCGGCCAGCTGCGGCACAAGATCGCCTGGATGTACGCGGTGGAGGCGCCGGCCAACCCCGCGGAGTCCTGGGCGGAGCACGGCGGCATCGTGGACGCGGTCGCGCGCGGCGACAGCGAGCGGGCCAGGGCGATCACGGCCCTGCACACCGAGCGCGCCTCGGCCGCGCACCGGCTCCGGTTTCCCGGCGGCGGAGATCGTCCGGAACGTGTGAGGACTTCGCAACATCCCGTAAACATGACGGGCCTGCGGCATTAACAAGGGCGCCGTATACAAAGAGGGATATTCGGCGGGGGTCTATTTCTGTTGCCCCTCTTTTCGCGTGCCGTGAATTCCGGTGCGCGCTATTTCCGTGTGTGTGGCGCGAGGTGCGCGGGCGGCGCGCGGAGAATTCCTGGACGGTGTACCGAAAAGCGGCGGAGCCGCGCCGCCCGGGATGGGGTGACGCGGCTCCGCCGCACAGTGCGCGTGATGCTCAGACGGTCTCGGGGAGCTCCTCGAGACCCTCGGCGACCAGCTTCGCCAGACGGTCGAGGGCGGCTTCCGCACCCTCGGCGTCGGAGGCGAGGACGATCTCCTCGCCGCCCTGGGCGCCCAGGCCGAGGACCGCGAGCATGGAGGCCGCGTTGACGGGGTTGCCGTCGGCCTTGGCGATCGTCACGGGGATGCCGGAGGCCGTGGCGGCCCGGACGAAGATGGAGGCGGGACGGGCGTGGAGGCCCTCAGCCCAGCCGACGTTGACGCGGCGCTCAGCCATGTGATGCTGCCCTTCAGTGTTCAGGGTTGTCTAGACCAGTGTCCCATATCGTGAAGCATGCCCGGGCGGCACTTCGTCCCGTCCGGAGTGACGTCGGACCGCGGCCTCGGTCCGACTTCCGTCCTCCACAGACTGCCTCGCGCCGTTGTCGGACGCGAGCCGTACTCTGGGGCCCATGCAGACCTCGTCGGACCGGCACGAGTACCCCGCTCACTGGGAGGCCGACGTGGTGCTGCGCGACGGCGGCACCGCACGCATCAGGCCCATCACCGTTGATGACGCCGAGCGTCTGGTCAGCTTCTACGAGCAGGTGTCCGACGAGTCGAAGTACTACCGCTTCTTCGCGCCGTATCCGCGCCTGTCCGCCAAGGACGTCCACCGCTTCACGCACCACGACTTTGTGGACAGGGTGGGTCTCGCGGCCACAGTCGGCGGCGAGTTCATCGCCACCGTACGCTATGACCGGATTAATGCCGACGGCCTGCCCGCCTCCGCGCCCGCCGACGAGGCCGAGGTCGCCTTCCTCGTGCAGGACGCCCACCAGGGCCGCGGCGTCGCCTCGGCCCTCCTGGAACACATCGCGGCCGTGGCGCGCGAGCGTGACATCCGCCGCTTTGCCGCCGAGGTGCTGCCCGCCAACACCAAGATGATCAAGGTGTTCACGGACGCCGGGTACCAGCAGAAGCGGCACTTCGAGGACGGCGTCGTACGCCTGGAGTTCGACCTCGAACCCACCGACCGCTCGCTCGCCGTGCAGCGCGCGCGGGAGCAGCGTGCCGAGGCCCGGTCCGTGCAGCGGCTGCTCGCACCCGGCTCCGTCGCCGTCATCGGCGCCGGCCGCACACCCGGCGGCGTCGGCCGCAGCGTCCTCACCAACCTCCGTGACGCCGGATTCACCGGCCGCCTGTACGCGGTGAACAAGGCGCTCCAGGAGAAGGAACTCGACGGAGTCCCCGCACACCGCTCCATCCGCGAGATCGACGAGCCCGTCGACCTCGCCGTCGTCGCCGTGCCCGCGCCGTACGTCCCCGAGGCCGTCGCCGAGTGCGGCGAGCACGGGGTGCAGGGGCTCGTGGTCGTCTCCGCCGGGTACGCCGAGAGCGGCCCCGAGGGGCGCGAGCGCCAGCGCGAGCTCGTCCGCCAGGCGCGTACGTACGGGATGCGCATCATCGGACCGAACGCCTTCGGAGTCATCAATACGTCCCCCGGCGTGCGGCTCAACGCCTCGCTCGCCCCGGAGATGCCGCGCCCCGGACGGATAGGCCTGTTCGCCCAGTCCGGCGCGATCGGGATCGCCCTGCTGTCCCGGCTGCACCGGCGCGGTGGCGGTGTCACGGGCGTGACCGGCGTGTCCACCTTCGTCTCCTCCGGGAACCGGGCGGACGTGTCCGGCAACGACGTGCTCCAGTACTGGTACGACGACCCGGACACCGACGTCGTCCTGATGTACCTCGAATCCATCGGCAACCCGCGCAAGTTCACCCGCCTGGCACGGCGCACGGCCGCGGCGAAGCCACTCGTCGTGGTCCAGGGGGCGCGCCATGGCGGGGCGGCTCCCCAGGGACATGCCGTACGGGCCACGCGGCTGCCGCACACCACCGTGTCGGCGTTGCTGCGGCAGGCCGGGGTGATCCGGGTCGACACGATCACCGAGCTCGTCGACGCGGGGCTTCTGCTGGCGCGCCAGCCGCTCCCTCTTGGGCCCCGGGTGGCGATCCTGGGGAACTCGGAGTCGCTGGGGCTGCTGACGTACGACGCGTGTCTGGCCCAAGGCCTGCGGCCGCTCCCGCCGCTGGATCTGACGACGGCGGCGTCGGCGGAGGATTTTCGCGAGGCGCTGGCGCGGGCGTTGGACGACAACGGGTGTGATGCCGTTGTCGTGACCGCCATACCGGCGGTGGGGGAGACGTCGGCTGCCGATGAGGCCTTGGCGCAGGCGCTCCGGTCCGCCGCCGCGGCGGCTCCGGCCAAGCCGGTGCTGGTGGTGCACGTGGAGCTGGGCGGGCTGGCGGAGGCGTTGTCGGCTGCTGCCAGTACCGCACCACAGGGAGCTGCGACGGCACCCGGCGCTGCAGGCGGTGCCCAACCTCCCCCACCCTCGGCTGCGCCCGAGCGGGGGGACCCCCAGCGCCCTGCGGAACGACTGCGCACCGGGGAAGCGAGAGCCGGAGCCGGAACCGGCGTCGGAGCCGGAGCCGCATCGGACACGGCACCTCCCCCCGCCGTAGGCGCCACCCCGCCCACCTCAGGCGCGGTCCCGCCCGACCCCGGCGCGACCCCTCCTGACTCCCGTCTCATCCCCGCCTACCCCGCCGCCGAACGAGCCGTTCGCGCTCTCGCTGAAGCCGTCAGATACGCCCAGTGGCGGCGCGACGCCGCTGAGCCCGGCAAGGTGCCCGAGTTCGAGGACATCGACGAGAAGGGGGCCGCAGGGCAGATCGACGGGCTGCTCGAGCGGGGCGAGGGGCTGACCCTCGGCATGGAGGAGACCTGCGTGCTGCTCGGGCGGTACGGCATCGACGTACGCCGTGCCCTGCCCGCGCCCACGCCGGACGACGCCGTGGCGGCCGCGGGCGCCCTCGGCTACCCCGTGGCCCTCAAGACCACCGCCCCGCATCTGCGGCACCGCGCGGACCTGGGCGGCGTACGGCTGGATCTGGCCGACGAGGAGCAACTGCGGCGGGCGTACGCGGAGTTGACCGAGCTGTTCGGGAAGCCGGAGGAGCTGCGGCCCGTCGTGCAGGCGATGGCACCGCGCGGGGTCGACACGGTCGTACGGGCCGTCATCGACCCGGCGGCCGGAGCGGTGCTCTCGTTCGGACTCGCCGGGGCCGCCTCCGAGCTGCTCGGGGACACCGCGCACCGGCTGATTCCGGTCACCGACCGGGACGCGGCGTCGCTGGTCCGGTCGATCCGGACGGCGCCGCTCCTGTTCGGCTGGCGCGGCTCCGCTCCGGTCGACACCGCCACCCTCGAAGAGCTGATGTTGCGGGTGTCCCGGCTGGTCGACGACCACCCGGAGGTCGTCGCGGTGTCGCTGGAGCCCGTGGTGGTCGCCCCGCACGGCCTGAGCGTGCTGGGCGCGACCGTACGGCTGGCACGCGCACCCCTCCGTGACGACCTCGGCCCCCGGACCCTTCCCGTCATCTGAGCCGCACCTGATCCATCCGCGGATCCCGCCCCGGATCTGTGCCGTCCCTGTGCCGTCTCTGTTCCGTCCACGACAGACACCCGCGAGCGGTGCCTCGCAGTCAGTGGGCCCCCGTAGGATGGACGTCATGGCCAAGACCAGTACGACGACCCAGGGGCTGCGAGCGGCGATCGAGCGCAGCGGCTACTACCCGGCCCTCGTGGCCGAGGCGGTGGAGGCCGCGATCGGCGGCGAGGCCATCCGGTCGTACCTGGTCCACCAGGAGACCACGTTCGACGCGAACGAGGTGCGGCGGCACGTCACCGTGCTCGTCCTCACCGGCAACCGCTTCATCGTGAGCCACACCGACGAGCAGAACGCGGACACCACGTCGCCGACGCCGTACGCCACGACGTCCACCGAGTCGGTGAAGCTCGGCCGTATCTCGTCGGTCGTCGTCAGCCGTGTCGTCGCGAACCCCGAGTCGTACACGCCGGGCACACTGCCCCGCGAGGTCGTCCTGACCATCGGCTGGGGCGCCGTCTCCCGCATCGACCTGGAGCCCGCCGCCTGCGGCGACCCCAACTGCGAGGCGGACCACGGCTACACGGGCAACTCGACGGCGGACGACCTCAGCCTGCGCGTCAGCGAGGCCGGGGACGGCCCGGAGACGGTCCGCCAGGCCCTCGCCTTCGCGCAGTCCCTCTCCGAGGCGACCGCGGACGTCGCCCGCTGATGGCGCTGCCCACCTGGGACCACCCGGAACCGCTCGCCGTCGACTCGGCGCCCGTCCCCGAGTACGGCGCCGGATCGCTGGCCGACCTGCTGCCCACGCTCGCCGCGGGCATGGCCGTGCCCGGCATGACCGCCGCCATACCCGAGCTGACCGAGGCCGACCGGAACTGCGTCTTCCTGATAGACGGTCTCGGCTGGGAGCAGCTGAAGGCGCACCCCGACGAGGCCCCCTTCATGACGTCGCTCCTGGCGTCCTCCCGAGGCGGCACGGGCCGTCCGATCACCGCGGGTTACCCCGCGACCACCGCGACCTCCCTCGCCTCGGTCGGCACGGGCCTGCCGCCCGGCGCGCACGGCCTGCCCGGCTACACCGCGCGCAACCCCCGGACCGGCGAGCTGATGAACCAGCTCCGCTGGAACCCGTGGACGGACCCGCGCGCCTGGCAGCCGTACCCCACGGTCTTCCAGCTCGCTCATGAAGCGGGCGTGCACACCGCTCAGGTCTCGTCCCCGACCTTCCAGAACACCCCGCTGACGAAGATCGCCCTCAGCGGCGGAACGTTCCACGGACGCCTGTCGGGCGAGGAGCGCATGGACCTCGCGGCCGAACAACTGGCCGCCGGGGACCGCTCGTTGGTCTACACGTACTACGCCGAGGTGGACGGCAAGGGCCACCGCTTCGGCGTCGACTCGGACCCCTGGCGCGGCCAGCTCATGTACGTCGACCGCCTGGTCCAGCGCCTCGCGGAGCAGCTGCCGCCGCGTACCGCCCTGTACGTCACCGCCGACCACGGCATGATCGACATCCCCTTCGACGAGCAGCACCGCATCGACTTCGACGAGGACTGGGAGCTGCGCGCCGGCGTCGCCCTGCTCGGCGGCGAGGGCCGTGCCCGGCACGTCTACGCGGTGCCGGGCGCCGAGGCGGACGTCCTGACCTGCTGGCGCGAGGTGCTCGGCGAGCAGTTCTGGGTGGCCTCGCGGGACGAGGCGATCGCGGCGGGCTGGTTCGGCCCCCAGGTCGACGAACGGGTGTACGCCCGGATCGGCGACGTCGTGGCGGCGGCCCGCGACGACGTCCTGATCATCGCGACGGAGCGAGAGCCCAAGGAGTCGGCGATGGTCGGCAACCACGGCTCGATGACCCCCGTCGAGCAACTCGTGCCCCTCCTGCAAGTACGCTCCTGAAGTCCTTGCCCGCCTGAAGTCCTTGCCCTCCTGAACTTCCGCCCTCCAGTCCTCCGTTGCCGAAAGGTGCTCAACTCCCCATGCCCGAGCTGGTGTTCTTCTCCGGAACGATGGACTGCGGGAAGTCGACGCTGGCTCTCCAGATCGAGCACAACCGCTCGGCCCGGGGCCTGCAGGGCATGATCTTCACGCGCGACGACCGCGCGGGCGAGGGCAAGCTCTCCTCACGCCTGGGCCTGGTCACGGACGCGGTCGAGGTGGCGGACGACCAGGACCTGTACGCGTACCTCGTCGACCACCTCTCCCAGGGCGGCCGGGCGGACTACGTGATCGCGGACGAGGCCCAGTTCCTGGCCCCCGCGCAGATCGACCAACTGGCCCGCGTGGTGGACGACCTGGGCGTCGACGTCTTCGCCTTCGGCATCACCACCGACTTCCGCTCCAAGCTCTTCCCCGGCTCCCAGCGCCTGGTGGAGCTGGCCGACCGGGTCGAGGTCCTCCAGGTCGAGGCCCTGTGCTGGTGCGGCGCCCGCGCCACCCACAACGCCCGCACGATAGGCGGCGAGATGGTCGTCGAGGGCGCCCAGGTCGTCGTAGGCGATGTCAATCAGTCGGAGGACATCGGCTACGAGGTCCTGTGCCGCCGGCACCACCGCCGCCGGATGACGGCCGCGACGGCTCGCGCGGGTGCCCTGTCGCCGGACGTGCTGCCGATCGCCTCGGCCTGACGTCCGTTCACCGGGTCGAGTGGATCAGCGAGAACATCGCGCCCTCCGGATCCGCCACCGTCGCCACCCGCCCGTACGGCGAGTCGTGGGCGGGCTTGAGGATGTGTCCGCCGAGCTCGGTGACGCGGTCGACGGCCTCGTCCACGTCCGCGGCCTCGAAGTACGTCATCCAGTGCGGGCCGCGGTCGCGGGGCAGACCGTGTCCGACGCCGTGGATGCCGGCCACCGGGCGACCCGCGACGTACAGGGTCACGTAGTCGAAGTCGGCCGAGACGACCGGCTCCTGCTCGTAGCCGAAGACCCCCTGGTAGAACTTGACGACGCTCTCGGTGTCGCGGGTCACGAGCTCGTTCCAGGCGGGGGTGCCCGGCACGCCGGTGATCCCCGTGCCCGTGTGGGCCGCCGCCTGCCAGATGCCGAAGACGGCACCCGTCGGGTCCGACGCGATCGCCAGGCGCCCGGCCTCGGCGGCATCGAGAGGACCGACGCCCACGGTGCCGCCGCTGTGCCGCACCGTCTCGGCGGTCAGATCCACGTCGTCCGAGGCGAGATACGGCGTCCAGGCGACGGGCAGATGCCGGTCGGGCGGCAGCTGCCCGATCCCCGCCACCTCGTGACCGTCCAGGAGGGCCCGCACATAGGGGCCGAGCTGCTGCGGTCCCGGCTGGAACTCCCAGTCGAACAATGCTCCGTAGAACTCCTGGGTCGCGGCCATCCCGTGCACCATCAGACTCACCCAGCAGGGTGTGCCGGGTGCGTGCCGAGCGTGCGTTGTGCCGTTCAGGCCGGCCGACCCCCGTGCCTCGGTCATCGTCACTCTCTTCTCGGCCCCTCGCGGTGGCCGGTCACCTTCCGCCTACGAACACGCGTACCGCGGCCGCGGCCGCGTGCGTGCACGCCCCGAGCCGATGTTCGCACCACCGGTCGCACCGCGCGTCCCGACCGCGCCGCCCTTCGGCGGCTCACGAGCGGAGGATGCCCAATGTGCCGTTTCCCATCCGTTTCGGCGCGATTGCCGCGTGGTGTCCATCGGCTGTACAGCATGTGTCCGATCCCGTACGCCTCGTGATCGGACCTGTCCGGCGGAGCAGAGTAGCCGGACCTGGACGACGCGGCCACCCCATGCGCAAGGATGGTGGCCATGAACGCCATCATCTCCGCATCCGAACTCGCGAGCGACCTGGCGGGTCCGACCCCTCCGGTCCTCCTCGACGTCCGCTGGCAGCTGGGTGGTCCGAACCTGCGCGCCGAGTACGAGAAGGCGCACATTCCTGGGGCCGTTTTCGTTGATTTGGATTCCGAACTTGCTGGTCCGGCCGGTGCGGGGGGTCGGCATCCGCTGCCCGACCCGGAGGTCTTCGGTGCGGCGATGCGGGCCGCGGGCGTGTCGGCGGACCGCGATGTCGTCGTGTACGACGGGGGTCAGGGCTGGGCCGCCGCGCGCGCCTGGTGGCTGCTGGGCTATACGGGTCATCCGTCGGTACGCGTGCTTGACGGCGGGTTCGCCGCATGGAGCGGGCCGGTGTCCTCGGAGGTCCCCACGCCCGCCCCCGGGAGCTTCGTGCCGGCGCCGGGTGCCCGGCCGCTGCTCGACGCGGACGGGGCGGCGGCGCTCGCCCGCACCGGGCTGCTCCTCGACGCACGGGCCGGTGAGCGGTACCGGGGCGAGGTCGAGCCGATCGACCCGGTCGGCGGGCACATCCCCGGGGCGGTCTCCGCGCCGACCACGGAGAACGTCACCGCCGACGGGCAGTTCCTGACCGCCGACGAACTGGCCGACCGCTTCAAGTCCCTCGGTGCGACCGGCACTTCCGAGGTCGGCGTCTACTGCGGTTCGGGTGTCTCCGGCGCCCACGAGGTGCTCGCCCTCGCCGTCGCCGGCATCCCCGCCGCCCTGTACGCGGGCTCCTGGTCGGAGTGGTCCCAGGACGGTAGCCGCCCGGTCGCGGTGGGGCCGGATCCGCAGTAACGGCGACTCACCGAAGGCTCCGGCCCTCGGTAACAGCGATGGGGCACGCACCGGCCTGGTGCGTGCCCCATCGTCGTACAACCGACTAGTCCTGCTTCTTCCGCCGCGTGCCGAAGACGATCTCGTCCCAGCTCGGGACCGCCGCTC
This sequence comes from Streptomyces sp. NBC_00775, assembly GCF_036347135.1. Lineage (NCBI taxonomy): Bacteria > Bacillati > Actinomycetota > Actinomycetes > Kitasatosporales > Streptomycetaceae > Streptomyces > Streptomyces sp. NBC_00775. Next base: position 2,764,915 of record NZ_CP108938.1, on the reverse strand, counting down.
TGCGGCCCGGGCGGACGCCGTCGGCCTCGGCCTGGCGGTCCGTCGCGCCGACGAGACGGTCGCGGTGCGCGCCGACGGAGCGGGGCATGAGGACGTCCGCGTAGGCGGAACCGGCACCGGCCGAGGCGGCGGGAGCCGGGGGCTCCTCCGTCTCGGGCTCGGGGGCGGGCTCCTCCGCCGCGGGGTGCTCCGTGGTGGAGGGCCGCTCGGGCACCACCATGTCGCCCCGGAAGCTGGGCACCGCCTCCAGGAGGCTGGTGAGCGAGTCCCGTTCGGACTCCTCGATCGGCTCCGGGGACGGCGCCGGAATGCTCGGCCGCTCCATCTGCCGGTCCAGGGCGCGATCGAGCGGACGGTCGCGCGGCAGCCGTGCGATCCGCGGCACGAACGGGAAGCTCGGCTCGGGCGCCGCGAGGTCGTCGGACTCGCCGATCAGCGAACGTGCCTCGTCGTCGACGGCCTGGACGAGCCGCCGTGGCGGGTCGTACGTCCAGCTCGCCGAGTGCGGCTCGCCCGCGACCACGTAGACCAGCAGGACTTCCCAGGTGCCGTCGTCGCGGCGCCACGAGTCCCACTGGACGGTGTCCTTGTCGGCGCCCCGGATCAGCAGCCGCTCCTGGACGGCCTCACCGAGCTGGGGTCCGGCGTTCTCACCGGGGCGGCGGACGGGAGTCTTCCTGGCGCGCTCGGCCATGAAGGCGCGCTCGGCGAGCACGGGGCCCTCGAAGCGGCGTACGCGATCGACGGGAATCCCTGCGAGCTGGGCGACTTCCTCCGCGGAGGCACCGGCACGTATACGTGCCTGGATGTCTCGGGGGCGGAGATGGCTCTCCACCTCGATCTCGATCTGGCCGAGGCGGGGACGGTCGCCGCGTACGGCGGCGCGCAGACGCTCGTCAATCGGAAGCGTGTATTCCGTGCTGTCCGCAGCCTTCAGCACCAGCCGTGTGCCGTCGTTAGAGACGGCCACGACACGCAGTTCGGGCATGGGGACCTCCCGGGTGGTGCCTGCCGACGTCACGTGCGTCGCTGCTTCCGCTAGTCGAGTGTGGCCTGCCCGGGTGCAGCCTGCCACAACCTTGCCGAGTTGCCCGGCGTGTCGGGCGCGGACCCGGGATCGCCGTTATGACACGGTTACCTATTCGCAACGCTAAGTGACGAACTCCATCACCCTGTGCAACGAGCCCCCTCCCGGCGGTCCTGCAAGGCCCCGGACACCCTGGCGGGAGTCCGGATCCAGGGCTCGCAACAGTACTCCATTCGGGCCACGTGCGTGGATCGGCACGCCGTCCAACTTCTAGTGGGGGGTGGTAGTTGGCCGTCCGATGCGTCGTTTTCGTGCCCATCAAACGTGTCGCACTTCACGGAATCACCAGAAATGGAACGAATCGTTTCGCCTGTTCGTCCCTTCCTGGTGCAATAGGTCGATTCGCGTTCGGGAAAGGCAGGCAAGGTCCGGGGATGGGTGTGAAGTCGGATGCCGACCAGGAACCGGGGAAGAAGGAGGAGGGCGAGGAGGAGCCGCAGAAGAAGCGGGTGGATCTGAGCGTCCCCCAAGTGGCGGGCAGCGCGGTGGCCGCCGTACTGGCGGCCAAACTCGCCTCCTACTTCGGGGTCTACGGGACGATCCTGGGCGCTGGAGTGGTCAGCGCGATCGCCACCTGCGGAGGCACCGTCTTCCAGCACTTCTTCAAGCGCACCGGCGAGCAGATACGCGACGTGACGGTCCAGGCCAAGCCGAAGACCCAGCTCCAGCAGGCGCCCGCCGTGGGCGAGTTCACGGAAGCGACCGTCTATCGCGCGCGGGTCAGGAGCTGGAAGCGGCCCGTGGTCGCCGCGGCCCTCGTCTTCGGCGTCACGATGGCCGGGATCACCACGTACGAACTGGTGTCGGGGCAGAGCTTCAGCGGCGGCGGCAAGGCCACGACCGTGGGCACCGCCTTGAAGGGGAGCGGCTCCAACTCGGAGAAGCCGGAGCCCAGTACGACACCTTCCGCCGGCTCTTCCTCCGTGCAGCCGTCCTCGGGCAGCAGCGGTTCCGCGGCTGCTCAGGACGACGGCGACGGCGCTACGACCCCCACGCCGACGCCGAGTTCCAGCGTCTCCTCGGACCCGGAGGCCGGGGACACCACCCCGACCCCCACGCCCAGCGAGTCCGCTACGACCCCAGAACCCTCCGCAAGTAGTCATTCCCAAAGCGCCGATCCGGGTCAAGCCGATCCCTCAGCGCCGTGAACTCGCCGAAGCGCGGATAGACCTTGGAGAAGTACTCCGCGTCGCGCGTGTGCACCTTGCCCCAGTGCGGCCGACCCTCGTGCGCGGTGAAGATCCGTTCGGCGGCGGTGAAATACGCCTGATAGGGGGTGCCCCTGAACATGTGAACGGCGATGTAGGCGCTCTCCCGCCCGGACGCGGTGGAGAGGGTGATGTCGTCCGCGGGGGCCGTGCGCACCTCGACGGGGAAGCTGACCCGCAGGGTCGAGCGGTCGACCATGGCCTTCAGTTCACGCAGCGTCTCGACCAGGGCTTCGCGCGGGACGGCGTACTCCATCTCCACGAAGCGCACCCGGCGCGGAGAAGTGAAGACTTTGTAGGGAATGTCGGTGTAGGTCCGGGCGGACAGCGCGCGGCTGGAGATCTTCGCGATCGTCGGGATGGCGGCGGGCACGGCGCGGCCGACCAGATTGGCCACCTGGAAGACGCCGTTGGAGAGGAACTCGTCCTCGATCCAGCCGCCGATCTGCCCGATGGGCTTCTCGGGGCCGGCGCTGCGGTTGTTGCGCTTGGTGTTGCAGTTGCCGGTGTGCGGGAACCAGTAGAACTCGAAGTGCTCGTTCTCGGTGAAGAGTTCGTCGAAGTCGGCGGTGACCTTGTCGAAGGTCATCGGCTCCTCGCGGGCCGTGAGCAGAAAAGTGGGCTCTACGGAGAAGGTGATCGCGGTGACGATCCCCAGGGCGCCGATTCCGATCCGGGCCGCCGCGAAGACCTCGGGATTCTCCTTCTCGGAGCAGGTGAGCAGCGAGCCGTCCGCGGTGACCAGCTCAAGTCCCTTGATCTGCGCGGCGATCGAGGCCGAGTCGCGCCCCGTGCCGTGCGTTCCGGTGCTGGTCGCACCCGAAACCGTCTGCTCCATGATGTCGCCCATGTTCGTGAGCGACAGTCCCTCGCGCGCGAGAGCCATATTGAGACGCTTGAGCGGGGTGCCCGCCTCAACAGTGACGGTGCCGGCCTCACGGTCAATCTTGCGGATGCCGGTCAACAGTTGAGGGCGGATCAATACACCGTCGGTCGCGGCGGCGGCCGTGAAGGAGTGCCCGGTGCCGACGGCCTTCACCTTCAGGCCGTCGTCGGCGGCCTTCCGTACGGCCGCGGAGAGCTCTTCGACCGAAGCGGGGGCGACCTCCCGTACGGGACGGGCGGTGACGTTCCCCGCCCAGTTACGCCACGTGCCGCTCTTCCCGCTCACTGTGGTGCTCATGGGTCCCCTCCCGCTGCGGAACCGGCCTGCTCAGCCGGCGATATCCGAGGAAACCGACCGCGACCGCGACGGCTCCGGAGACCGCCGGAACCCCGTACCCGGCCTTCGCACCGGCGGCGTCGATCACCCAGCCGGCCACGGAGGAACCGAGCGCGACCCCGACCGCGAGCCCGGTGCTCACCCAGGTCATGCCCTCGGTCAGTTTCGCGCGTGGTACGTGCTGTTCGATGAGGGACATCGTCGTGATCATCGTGGGAGCGATGGAGAGACCCGCAACGAACAGCGCCACGGCCAGAAACGGCAAGTTTCCGACCAGTAGGAGGGGGATCATACTCACGGCCATCGCGCATATGCCCAGCAGCCACCGGCGTTCGGGCGCCCCCTTGAAGTGCAGCAGTCCGAACACCGCTCCCGCGACGCAGGAGCCCGCGGCGTAGAGCGCGAGGACGACGCTCGCGGCGCCCTTGTTGCCCTGCTCCTCGGCGAAGGCCACGGTGACCACGTCGACGGCTCCGAAGATCGCCCCGGTCGCCACGAACGTGGCCACCAGCACCTGGAGTCCGGCCGCGCGCAGCGCCGAACCGCCGGTGTGCTGCTCACGCGGATGCGGCACGGGCTCGGTGGCGCGCTGGGAGGTCAGCCAGAAGACTCCGGCGGCGAGGAAGCAGGCGGCGAGCAGCGGCCCGGCCTCCGGGAACCACACCGTGGACAGGCCGATGGAGATGATCGGCCCGAAGATGAAGCAGATCTCGTCGACCACGGACTCGAAGGAGTACGCGGTGTGCAGTTGCGGGGTGTCCCGGTAGAGGGCCGCCCAGCGGGCCCGGATCATCGCGCCGATGCTCGGGACACAGCCGATGCCGGCCGAGCAGACGAACAGCACCCAGTCCGGCTGGTCGAAGTGCGCGGCGAGCAGCAGCCCGGCGGCAGCGGCGAGCGCGAACAGTGTCACGGGGCGCAGTACCCGCCGCTGCCCGTACTGGTCCACCAGCCGCGAGACCTGAGGGCCCATCACGGCGGCCGCCAGCGCCATGGTCGCCGACAGCGCGCCCGCGAGCCCGTACCGTCCGGTGAGCTGGGAGATCATCGTGACCACGCCGATGCCCATCATCGACAGAGGCATCCGGCCGAGGAAGCCCGCGGCGGAGAAGCCCTTGGAGCCGGGGGCTGCGAACAGGGCGCGGTAGGGGCTGGGCACGGGGGACTCCGGTCGGCTCGGCTCGGCCGCCCGGTCACCACGGGCGGTCCGAACTCCGGTAAGGCGTGAATCTGGCCGATACAGCTTACGGGTGAGGTGACCCTAACGCACGACCTCCGCACGCCCCTCTGTGCGCCCTCGCGCCGATCTCCTGTGCGTTCGAGGCCGTTCTCCCGCGCGTTCCAGGCCGCCCTCGCGCCCGCCCCTGCCCGCTGTCGAGCCCGACCCTCGCGCCTGTCCCGCGCGCCCGCCCCTGGCTCCGTCGAGCCTGCCCTCGCTCTCCCGTCACCCCGCCGTTTCCTGCCTGTCAGTGCCGGGTGGCAGGATCGGACGTATGCCAGACGTGCTCGATGCCACCCCCTACGACGCCCTGCTCCTGCTCTCGTTCGGCGGCCCGGAAGGCCCGGACGACGTGGTCCCGTTCCTGGAGAACGTGACGCGGGGGAGAGGCATCCCCAAGGAACGGCTCAAGGAAGTGGGTCAGCACTACTTCCTGTTCGGCGGGGTCAGCCCCATCAACGGCCAGAACCGCGCCCTGCTCGACGCCCTCCGCAAGGACTTCGCCGACCACGGCCTGGACCTGCCCGTCTACTGGGGCAACCGCAACTGGGCGCCCTACCTGACCGACACCCTGCGCGAGCTGGTCGCCGACGGCCGCCGCCGCGTCCTCGTCCTCGCCACCAGCGCGTACGCCTCGTACTCGGGCTGCCGCCAGTACCGCGAGGACCTCGCCGGCGCCCTGGCGACCCTGGAGGCCGAGGGCCTGCGGCTGCCGAAGATCGACAAACTGCGCCACTACTTCAACCACCCCGGCTTCGTGGAGCCCATGATCGAGGGCGTCCTGAAGTCCCTCGCCGACCTCCCCGAGGACGTACGCGCGGGCGCGCATCTCGCCTTCACGACGCACTCCATCCCGAACGCCGCGGCGGACACCTCCGGCCCGGTCGAGGACCACGGAGACGGCGGCGCGTACGTCAGGCAGCACCTGGACGTCGCCAGGCTGATCGCCGACGCGGTGCGCGAGGAGACAGGGATCGAGCACCCCTGGCAGCTCGTCTACCAGTCGCGCTCGGGAGCCCCGCACATCCCGTGGCTGGAGCCCGACATCTGCGACCACCTGGAGGAGCTGCACGGCGCCGGGGTCCCGGCCGTCGTGATGGCCCCCATCGGGTTCGTCTCGGACCACATGGAGGTCCTGTACGACCTCGACACGGAGGCGACGGCCAAGGCCGAGGAGCTGGGTCTGCCGGTGCGCCGCTCGGCCACCGTGGGCGCCGACCCCCGGTTCGCCGCGGCGATCCGTGAACTCGTCCTGGAGCGCGCCGCGACGGAGAGCGGCCGACAGGTGACACCCTGCGCCCTGGGGGCGCTCGGCCCGAGCGCGGACCTGTGCCCGGTGGGCTGCTGCCCCGCCCGCGCCCCGAAGCCCGCCGCCGCGGGCGCCGACAGCCCGTACGCATGAGGAGCCCCGTGATCGAGCCCCTGCACACCGAACTGCTCCAGCTCGCCCACCAGGCCGCCCGCAGCGCCGGTGAGCTGCTGCGGGACGGACGCCCGGTGGACCTCGCGGTCGCCGCCACCAAGTCCAGCCCGATCGACGTCGTCACCGAGATGGACATCGCCGCCGAGAAGCTGATCACCGACCTGATCTCCCAGCACCGCCCCGCCGACGGCTTCCTCGGCGAGGAGGGCGCCGCCACGGAGGGCACCAGCGGCATCCGCTGGGTCATCGACCCGCTCGACGGCACGGTCAACTACCTGTACGGGCTGCCGACCTGGGCGGTGTCCATCGCCGCCGAACAGGACGGCGAGACCGTCGTCGGAGTCGTCGCGGCGCCGATGCGCGGCGAGACGTACCACGCGGTGCGCGGCCGTGGTGCCCGGGCCACCGGAGCCTGGGTCGGCGAGCGCCGGCTGGCCTGCCGCCCGTCGCCGCCCCTGGACCAGGCCCTGGTCTCGACCGGCTTCAACTACGTGACCGAGGTCAAGGCCCACCAGGCCGACGTCGCCCAGCGGCTGATCCCGCTGGTGCGCGACATCCGGCGCAGCGGATCCGCCGCGGTCGACCTGTGCGACGTCGCGGCCGGCCGCCTCGACGGCTACTACGAGCGCGGCCTCAACCCCTGGGACCTCGCGGCGGGCGACCTGATCGCCCGTGAGGCGGGCGCCCTGACCGGTGGGCGCCCCGGAGAGCGCCCCGCGGGCGATCTGGCGGTGGCTGCCTCACCGGGCGTCTTCGAGCCCCTCCAGCGGCTCCTGGAGGACTTCGGCGCCTGGCACGACTGACGCCGTTCACCACAACGGAGCGGGGCCCCGGCACTGGATCGATGCCGGGGCCCCGCTCTCGTACGAACTGATCAGACGCGCGTCGCGCCGACCTCCACACCGTGCTCGGCGGCGAGGCGGTGCAGGTCGTCGAGCTCGGCCTGCTCGACCTCCGCGAGGAAGTCGTCGCCTGATTCGCGAGCCCGCGTCAGGTCGGTCTCGGTCGCCCTTATGCGCTGCAGAAGTCCTGCGGTGAATGCGTCCATGCTGCGCCCCCTCGTCCTGGGTCGTGGGTCGGGTGGCACGGGGGTGTGCCGTTCGGAAGGGGCGATCACGTCTGCCAGATGGGTGCCCAGCGCTGCCCAGGCTGGGCGGCGACGGTGCCGGACACCCACGCCCGCTCTGCGGAAGCGGTTGGACGTACCACAAGGTGGCTTGCCACATGCAGAGCGTGATCGCGGGGTGTAAAGCCGTCCTCCCCCCGCTCTCTTCCGTGGAAACCTCAACCCGACGAGAAAATCTCGCATTCCCGGGGCCCGGGACCGCGGTCCCGAGCGCCTCTCACCCGCCTTACAGCCGGTTTATGGCCGAAAAGGGCAGGATGGAGCCCTCATCCGTGACAGACCTGCCCGCGTGGTGCCCTGAAGGGCGCTACGCGGGTGGACAGAGGAAGGACAAGCGACGTGCGCGTACTCGTCGTCGAGGACGAGCAGCTGCTCGCCGATGCGGTGGCCACCGGACTGCGCCGGGAGGCCATGGCCGTCGACGTCGTGTACGACGGTGCGGCCGCCCTGGAGCGCATCGGCGTCAACGACTACGACGTGGTCGTCCTCGACCGCGACCTCCCGCTCGTGCACGGCGACGACGTCTGCCGCAAGGTCGTCGAACTCGGTATGCCCACGCGCGTGCTGATGCTCACCGCGTCCGGCGACGTCAGCGACCGCGTCGAGGGCCTGGAGATCGGCGCCGACGACTACCTCCCCAAGCCCTTCGCGTTCAGCGAGCTGACGGCACGCGTGCGTGCCCTCGGACGTCGTACGAGCCTGCCGCTGCCCCCCGTCCTGGAGCGCGCCGGGATCAAGCTCGACCCCAACCGCCGCGAGGTCTTCCGCGACGGCAAGGAGGTCCAGCTCGCGCCCAAGGAGTTCGCCGTCCTGGAGGTGCTGCTGCGCAGCGAGGGCGCCGTCGTCTCCGCCGAGCAGCTCCTCGAGAAGGCCTGGGACGAGAACACGGACCCGTTCACCAACGTCGTACGCGTCACCGTGATGACCCTGCGCCGCAAGCTCGGCGAGCCCCCCGTCATCGTCACCGTGCCCGGCTCCGGCTACCGGATCTGATCACCCGTGGCCACGACACCCGCGCCGCCGACGGCGCCTCCGAAGCCCACCTGGGACCCCAGAAGGCCGGAACCCCCGTTCCCCTGGCTGCGCCCGACCATCCGGATACGGCTCACGCTGCTGTACGGCGGCATGTTCCTGATCGCCGGCATCATGCTGCTGTCGATCATCTATCTGCTCGCGGCGCAGGCCCTGAACACGGGGGCCGAGCCGCTCTTCAAGATCGCCAGCGGCACCGCGATCAAGGTCAACAGCGACAACTGCCCCGCCGTCCAGGCTGGCAACCTGTCGCTCGACGAGTTCAACACCGCGATCAGCACCTGCATCGACCACCAGCGCCAGGCCGCCCTGGACAACCTGCTCAGCCGCTCGCTGCTCGCTCTGCTCGGCCTCGCCATCATCGCGTTCGCCTTCGGTTACGCGATGGCCGGACGGGTGCTCTCGCCGCTCGGCCGGATCACCCGCACCGCGCGCGCTGTGGCGGGCTCGGACCTGTCCCGGCGGATCGAGCTGGACGGCCCGGACGACGAGCTGAAGGAACTCGCGGACACCTTCGACGACATGCTGGAGCGACTGGAACGGGCCTTCACCGCCCAGCAGCGGTTCGTGGGGAACGCCTCGCACGAACTGCGGACCCCGCTCGCGATCAACCGCACGCTCCTGGAAGTGCACCTCTCCGACCCCGGTGCGCCGATGGAGCTCCAGCAGCTCGGCAAGACGCTGCTCGCCACCAACGAGCGCAGCGAACAGCTCGTGGAGGGCCTGCTGCTGCTCGCCCGCAGCGACAACCAGATCGTCGAGCGCAAGCCCGTGGACCTCGCCGAGGTCGCCTCGCAGGCCGTCGACCAGGTGCACGCCGAGGCCGAGGCCAAGGGCGTGAAGATCCGCGGGGAGCGCTCCGTGGCGGTCGTGCAGGGCAATGGCGTCCTGCTGGAGCGGATCGCCCTGAACCTCGTCCAGAACGCCGTCCGGTACAACGTGCCGGAGAGGGGCTGGGTCGACGTCAGGACAGAGGTCCAGCACGGCCAGGCGGTCCTGGTGGTCTCGAACACGGGGCCGGTGGTTCCCGCGTACGAGATCGACAATCTTTTCGAGCCTTTCCGGCGGCTGCGTACGGAGCGCACGGGCAGTGACAAGGGTGTGGGCCTCGGCCTGTCCATCGCCCGGTCGGTGGCCCGCGCCCACGGGGGTCACATCACCGCGGAGCCGCGAGAAGGGGGTGGCCTCGTGATGCGCGTCACCCTGCCTATCTGAGACCATGTCGCCGACACGCGACGATGTTCGCTTTGCGCGGAATTTTCTGGTCACCCACCCAGGAGGCCCGTGTGTGATCGATCACAAGGACGATTTTCCGGCCATCTACTCTCCGTGGTCGCGCATGCTGTCGGAAGGCCGGGAAAATCCGGGTTTTCGAGGGTCTTGATCACGGGAAGTACACGGTGGGACGCCTTTGAAGTGCGGCCTTCGGACCGTGTACGGTCCGCATCGCCATCCAAGCCGATCACTCTTGAGGAGTCCGGTTGGGTGTCGATTGAGTAACAGACCTTGATGTGAGGCAAAATCTCCGCCTCAGGTCGGGCACAAGTCCGGCCTCTCACGCGTTACGTGCGCTGGAGACACCGCAGACACCCAGAGGGGGAGAGCGACATGGCAACGGATTACGACACCCCACGCAAGACCGACGACGACGTCGACTCGGACAGCCTTGAAGAACTGAAGGCTCGCCGGAACGACAAGTCGACCTCGTCCGTCGACGTAGATGAATTCGAGGCCGCAGAAGGCCTTGAGCTGCCCGGGGCCGACCTCTCGAACGAGGAGCTGGCCGTCCGGGTCCTGCCCAAGCAGCAGGATGAGTTCACTTGCATGAGCTGCTTCCTGGTGCACCACCGCAGCCAGCTGGCCCGCGAGAAGAACGGTCAGCCGATCTGCCGCGACTGCGACTGAGGCAGGGTCGGCCGTGACTGGCTCGACCCCACCTTGGAAGCGCCGCCTCCCCCCACGGGAAGCGGACGAAGGGCCCTCAGACGGCTCTGAAGGCGTGCGTGACGACGAGCGGGGCTCTTCCGAACCGGGATCAGCCTCGCTCGAGCGGGCGCCCGCCACAGGCGGCCTGACGGCTTCCGCCGTCACTCCCGCGCCCGCCGCAAGGCGCCGCGCGGCGGTGATCCGGGACGGGGTCGTGAAGGGCGTCCACAAGGGCGTTCAGAAGGGCGGCAACCTGGCCAGGGCGGGCCTGGCGTACCTCGCCGACCGGATCATCGATATCGCCCCGCGAATCCCCGTACGGGACCTCGCGACCCTTCGCAAGCAGTTCCCGGACCTCGGTCCCGAGCAGCTCGCGGACAAACTCGTCGCGGGCGCGGCCGCCGCGACGTCCACGGTCGGCGCCGGGGTCGGCGCCGCCGCGATGCTGCCGGTGCCGCCCGCCATGCCCACGGAGCTGGCCACCGAGATCACCGGCGTCGCCGCGATCGAGCTGAAGCTGATCGCCGAGCTCCATGAGGTCTACGGTCTGCGACCGCCGGGCAACCTCAAGCAGCGCAGTACCGCGTATCTGAACTCCTGGTCCGGGGAGCGCGGGATCGATGTGACGAAGCCCGCGACGATCAACGCCGCGTTGGGCGGCCAGATGAAGCGCGAACTGCGCCAGCAGATCATGAAACGCGTGGTCCGGGATCTGCCCAACCTGATGCCGTTCATGGTCGGCGCCGCGGTCGGTGCGGTCATGAACCGCCGCGACACCAAACGCCTCGCGGGGCGCATTCGCAAGGACCTGCGGAAGATGCAGGTGCCCTGGGACGCGCTTCCCGAGCTGCCGCCGTTGGAGAAGCCGGCGAATCCGCTGCGGATGGGGGAGATCACCAGGGAGCTGGAGCGCTGAGACCTCCCCGGGCGGCGAGCTCTTGGCGGGCGCGCGCCCGCGTCTCGATGGAGTGCCCCGCGGGCGGATTCCGTCGTCGGTCGCTCCGAGTCCGGTACCGCCGGCCATCGCCGTCGCGGCCGGTCCCCGTCGTGACGGAGAACCAGTGACCGGCGAAGAAGTGCTGCCGGCGGCGTGCTGACGTCCCCGGGAAGCCGTACCCAGGTGAGGCGCCCAGGTGAGAACCGTCGCCGCGTGGGCTCTTCCGCCGAAGGCGGTCGACGCCGCCGCGCGAGCCGCCTTGCCGTGCGGCGCCGCCCGTGGCACCCCGCCCGCGCGGCCTACGCCGATGTGCGGCCTACGCCGACGCCCGCGCCGCTTCCAGCGCCGCCACCAACCGCTCCGGCTCCCGCGTCGACAGGTACAGGTACGGCGTCGGGTCGGCCGGGTCCGTGACCTGGACGCGGAGGGCCGTGGGGATGTAGGCGCGCAGGAGCATGAAGGCGCGGGGGTCGGCCTTGTACGTGCGCCAGGCGCGCGCTTCCTCCTGGTCCATGATCTCGGCGTCGCCGAGGGCCGAGACGGGGATCTTGGCCTCGCCGGCGATCAGGGAGTCGCCGACGACACGGATGCGGATCGAGCCGTAGGAGCTGGCCACGACCGCCGAGACCGCGGTGCCGCCGACCAGGGCTCCCAGCAGCGGCAGCGTGCCGAACGGGAGGAAGATCAGGGCCATCGCGATCCCGACCAGGAAGCAGACCAGCCACCAGGTGCGGGGTGCGGTGAGGCGTTCTTCGTACGGCGAGGCGGAAAGCTGCATGAAGCCAAGCTTGGCACGGTGCGAAGAGACGGTGGACTCGCGGGTAAGGTCTGCGGCTGTGAGTGGTACTTCCGCAGCTCTGACGCCCCCCGCCGACGCCGTCGCGCCGGTGCGGCACCCTGACGCGCCCGCCCCCGGCGAGCTCCTCGGGGCGCACTACGAACAGTGTTTCGGGTGTGGCGGAGAGCAGCCCCACGGACTCCACCTGGAGGCCCGCGCGGGGGAGGGGGTCCGGATCACGGCGGAGTTCACCGTGCGGCCCGCCCACCAGGGCGCCCCGGGGCTCGCGCACGGCGGCGTCCTCGCCACCGCGCTGGACGAGACGCTCGGCTCGCTGAACTGGCTGCTGCGCACGATCGCGGTGACCGGACGGCTGGAGACCGACTTCCGGCGCCCGGTGCCCGTCGGCACCGTGCTGCACCTGGAGGCCGAGGTCACCGCGGTGGCCGGCCGGAAGATCTACTCGACCGCCACCGGGCGGATCGGCGGTCCCGACGGACCGGTCGCCGTCCGCGCCGACGCCCTCTTCGTCGAGGTGAAGGTCGACCACTTCATCGACAACGGCCGCCCGGAGGAGATCCGGGCCGCCATGAGTGAACCGGACCAGATCAGGCGCGTCCGCGCCTTCGAGGTGAACCCGTGAGCCGTCAGCCCCGTCAAGAAATCGCCGTGCTGATCCGGCGCGTGGACCCGGAAGTCCCGCTTCCCGAGTACGCGCACCCCGGTGACGCGGGAGCCGATCTGCGCACCACCGAGAGCTGTGAACTGAAGCCGGGTGAACGGACGGTTCTGCCCACGGGAGTGTCCATCGCGCTGCCCGAGGGGTACGCGGCCTTCGTGCACCCGCGTTCCGGGCTCGCCGCCCGCTGCGGTGTCGCCCTCGTGAATGCCCCGGGGACGGTGGATGCCGGGTACCGTGGGGAGATCAAGGTGATCGTGGTGAATCTCGACCCGCGCGAGTCCGTGCGGTTCGAGCGCTTCGACCGGATTGCTCAACTGGTCGTCCAGCAGGTCGAGACGGTCCGCTTCCAGGAGGTCGCGGAGCTTCCCGACTCGGCGCGGGCCGCAGGGGGCTTCGGGTCCACCGGCGGTCATGCCGCCGTGGACAGCACAACGGGTGGGAATCGATACGCTTCGGTCGTATCCGACCGGGAAGGACAGTGACGTGTTCGGACGTCGCAAGAAGGGCAGTGCCGCCGAGGACGCGGCGAGCGAGGCCGAGCAGGTCGTCGACGACGTCGACACTGAGGCGGACGAGTCGGAGGAGCGGGAGCGCGTGAGGCTCGAACCCGAGCCGCGCCCCGATGGTCCCTGGGACGACTCCGAGGTCCGCGATCCGGCCGAGGGCCGAGTGGACCTGGGTGGTCTCTTCGTGCCCGGAGTCGACGGCATGGAGCTGCGGGTCGAGGTCGCGGGCGACGCGATCGTCGCGGCCACCGTCGTCCTGAAGGACAGTGCCGTACAGCTTCAGGCCTTCGCCGCTCCCAAGCGCGAGGGCATCTGGGGCGAGGTGCGTGAGGAGATCGCCTCCGGGATCACCCAGCAGGGCGGTGTCATCGACGAGGTAGAGGGCCCGCTGGGCTGGGAGCTGCGGGCGCAGGTGCCGGTGCAGCTGCCGGACGGCACGGGCGGTTTCCAGGTCGTGCGGTTCGTCGGAGTGGACGGCCCCCGCTGGTTCCTGCGTGGAGTGATCTCCGGGCAGGGCGCGGTGCAGCCGCAGGCCGCGGGTCTGCTGGAGCAGATCTTCCGGGACACGGTCGTCGTCCGTGGCGAGGGTCCGATGGCCCCCCGCGACCCGATCGTCCTGAAGCTGCCGAACGACGCGCAGATGGTGCCCGAAGGTGTCCAGCAGGAGGATCAGGGCGGTTCCCGCTTCTCCGGCGGCATGGGGCAGCTCCAGCGCGGACCGGAGATCACCGAGGTCCGCTAGGCGCCGCGCTTGGCTTGAGTCTGGATGTGGGCCGCACTCCCGGTGGGGGTGCGGCCCTTTCTTATGAGCTCCTTGTCATGAGCTCCCTCTCGTGCGGCCTTTTTCATGCGCCGCTCATGTGCCGCCTCTTGACGGGCAGTTGGTCTATACCTAAGGTCCCGGCCATCGCGTGCGTTCAAACACGCGCTCATCGTTCACATACGAGAACGGATGGCACCCCACATGCCCGAGACCCCCGACACCCCCGCCGCGCACCGCCGCAGACGGCGCCCGGCCCTGCTCGCCACCGTCGCCGCCGCGACCGCCGCGCTGGTCGCCGGGTTCCTCTCCTGGCCCGGCGCCCAGCGGGCCGACGCCGCGCCCGCCACCTTCGTGCACCCCGGAGTCACCGTCTCCAAGGGGCAGCTGGACTTCGCCCGCACCGAGGTCCTCGCCGGCGCCCAGCCCTGGAAGGGCGCGTACGACCAGATGATGGCGAGCAAGTACGCCTCACTGACGCGCACCGCCACGCCCCGGGCGACCGTCGAGTGCGGCTCGTACTCCAACCCCAACTACGGCTGCACCGACGAGCGCGAGGACGCGATAGCCGCGTACACCGACGCCCTCGCCTGGTACATCACCCGCGACGCGCGCTACGCCCAGAAGTCCATCGAGCTGATGGACGCCTGGTCGGCCACCATCAAGGACCACACCAACAGCAACGCGCCGCTGCAGACCGGCTGGGCCGGCTCCTCCTGGCCCAAGGCCGCCGAGATCATCAAGTACACGTACACGGGGACGTGGACCAACTCCGCCCGCTTCGGCACGATGCTCCGCAACGTCTACCTCCCCGAGATCATCAACGGCTCGAATTCCAACGGGAACTGGGAGCTGTCGATGATGGAGGCCGCCATCGGCATCTCCGTCTTCCTGGAGGACAAGACGTCGTACGACACGGCCATGGCGAAGTTCCGGACGCGTACGGCCGCGTACGTCTATCTCTCCTCCGACGGCTCCGTGCCGAAGACCGTGCCGAGCCAGAACCTCGACACCACGGCGAAGATCGTCTCCTACTGGCAGGGGCAGTCCACCTTCGTCACCGGGCTCACCCAGGAGACGTGCCGCGACTTCACCCACACCGGATACGGCATCTCCGCGATCTCGCACGTCGCCGAGACCAGCCGGATCCAGGGCCAGGACCTGTACGGCACCGATGTCGGCGAGCGGCTGAGGCAGGCGCTCGGCTTCCAGTCGAAGTACCAGCTGGGGACGGCCGTGCCGAGCTGGCTGTGCGGCGGCTCGCTCACCCTCGGCCTGGGCCCCGTCACCGAGGTCGGCTACAACGCCCTGCACAACCGCCTGGGCATCGCGATGACCAACACCCAGACGCTGACCGAGCAGAACCGCCCGGCCGGCAGCAACAACCTGTTCGTGGCCTGGGAGACGCTGACCCACGGCGACAACCCCAGCTGACCCATTGAAGGACCGGGCTCCCGGCGGTGATACTGGCGCCCGGTCCACGGGGGAGGGGACATGAGCCAGGTCGTCACGGACGCCATGGTGCGCGTCGAGAACATCCATCGCTCGTACGGCACCGGAGCCGCCGCCGTGCACGCGCTGCGCGGTGTCTCCTTCGACGTACCGCGCGGTGAACTCGTCGCCCTCAAGGGCCGCTCCGGATCCGGCAAGACCACCCTTCTCAACCTCGTCGGAGGACTCGACGAGCCGGACGAGGGCAGGATCGTCGTCGACGGGATGGATCTCTCCACGCTCGACGAGAACGGCATCCTGGGACTGCGCCGCGACCGCATCGGCTTCGTCTTCCAGTCCTTCGGGCTCATCCCCATCCTCACCGCCGCCGAGAACGTCGGCGTTCCGCTGCGGCTGCGCCGGGCCGACCCGCGCGAGCGCGAGGAACGCGTCGATCTGCTCCTCTCCCTCGTCGGCCTCGCCGACCACGCGGCCCAGCGCCCCGGCGAACTCTCCGGCGGCCAGCAACAGCGGGTGGCCATCGCCCGCGCCCTCGCCAACAACCCCTCCCTCCTCATCGCCGACGAGCCCACGGGCCAGCTCGACGCCGAGACGGGCATCGCCGTGATGGAGCTGCTGCGCGCGGTCGTCCGCAGCGAACAGGTGACGGCGCTGGTCGCCACCCACGACGCGACCCTGCTGGATCTGGCCGACCGGGTGCTGGAGCTGAGCGACGGGGAGATCGTCGAGCACTGAGACGGTGCGGCCCGAGGTGCGCGTCCCTGGACGTGAGCCTTGGGGCGGGCTGTCCGGCGTATCACTGTCCGCTCCCCGGGGGCTTCTCCGCGGCCGACGCGGCCGACGCGGCCGACGCGGCCGACGCGGCCGACGCGGCCGACGCGGCCGACGTGGTCGGCGCGGTCGGCGCGGTCGAGTGGAGATCGGCGCTGGCCCGCACCACCGCGGCGCGCTGGTGCGGATCCGAGCCCTCCACGGCGATCAGGGTGCGGCGTGTGTTCTCCTCCTCCGTTCGCACCACGGTCCGGTGCCGGATCCATGAGCGGGCCAGTGCCGGCACTCCCGGTGCCGTGGCGAGAAGGGCGGCGGTGAGAGAGGCGAAGGGGTCGATCGCGGTCATGCGGTGCTCCTCGGTGTCGGGCGGCGACGGGCTTGCCCCAACTCTCCGAGCAGGCAAGGGTTTCCCACTACGCTGGGGAAACCGCGGGAAACCGAAGTGCTGCCGGGGTGCAGGGAGGCGTATGGCTGGGGGGCGTCCGCCGAAGGGCGACACGGAGCGGTACCCGGAGCTCGAAGCACTCGCCGAGTGGTTCCGCGAAGCGATCGCCGACGCGGGCTACGAGAGCCTCAACGCGGTGGTCCGCGCGGAGATCGCCCACAAGAACGTCGTCTACGGCGCCTGCAGTGCCACCAGGCTGCTGAAGCTGTCGGTCCTGCGGTCGCTCGCCGTCGCGTTGGAGCGCGAGCCCGACGACATCACCCCGCTGTGGATCAAGGCCAAGGAGGCCCTGGACCGGGCCGGCGCCGAGAGCCGGGAGGCGGCCGCGCCCCGGCTGACGGAGTGGACGGAGCTGCCACTGCCGAATCCGGCGGTCCGCAACCTCCTCGAAGCGCAGGCGAAGGCGGTGGAGCGGCTGCCGTACGACATGCTGGGTGTGGCCGAGCCTCCGCTGTCGGCGGTCTACGTACGCCAGAGCATGCGGACCCAGTGGCACTCCACGGAGGGCGCCGCCCGTAACTCCACCCAGCTCGACGGAGGTTCTGCGACACAGGGGGACTCCGCCGCGCGGGACGAGACGCAGACCATCGACGCCCAGCTTCCGGTCCCGGAGGCCCTGGCCCGCCACGAACACCTCCTGATCACCGGGGAGCCCGGCGCCGGGAAGTCGACGCTGTCGAGCCATCTGGCGTGGACCCTCTCGCGGATCTGGCTGCGTGAGGACACCAGCCTGGAGGCACCCGTGACCGAACCGGTGATTCCGGTCAGGGTCGCGGCCAGGACGCTCGTCGACCAGCCCGGTTCATGGAGCACGGTGCTGTGCCAGGCCTTACGCCGCACGCTCGGCCACAGCCTGGTCGCCGACCCCGACGCACGGCTGTTCCTGGGGCGCGTGCACGGGGCGCGCTGGATGGTCCTGGTGGACGGGCTCGACGAGATCGCGGACCGCGAGTCGCGCGCCGAGGTCGTCCGGATGATCGCGCAGCACGCGCGCACCGACAGCGACTACCGGTTCGTCATCACCAGCCGCCCGCTGTCCGACCCCGAACTGGCGCCGCTGAGGGGGGCGTTGATCGGCGAATACCGTATGGAGCCCTTCGGTACGGAGGAGCTGCGGGACTTCGCCGCCAAGTGGTTCGCGGCGCAGTACCAGGAGAAGGAACAGGCGCGGACCGCCGCGGACCGCTTCCTGGGCGAGACCGACGACGGCCGGCTGCGCGACCTGGTCCGCAATCCGCTGCTCGCCACCATCGCGGCCGTCACGGCGACGGCGGCTCCGACACATCCGCTGCCGACCAGCAGGCTCAGCCTCTACCAGCGGTTCTTCGAGCATCTGCTGACCCGGGGCGCGGGCAGCGAAGGCGCCGTACGGCAGGGGCTGATGCGGCGGTACCGCGACGACCCCGGGCGGCGTGAGCTGCACCTGTGGCTCAACCAGCGGAAGCGGGACGTCCTCGGGGTGCTGGGCAGGTGCCGCCTGGAGGGGGAGTCGTCGCTCCTGGAGGCGGGCCTGGAGTGGGTGCGGACCAACCTGCCGGAAGACTGGGCCGTGACGGGCTGGGAGGCCGACGTACGGGAATTCCTCCAGAGCACCGGCCTGCTCGTCAGGGACGAGGACGACTACCGGTTCCTGCACCACTCGTTCGCCGAGTACTTCGCCGCCCAGTCGTACGCGCAGCGGATATCTCCCTCCTTCCCGGAGGCGGAGGACTGGATCCTGCGCGCCTTCAAGGACGACGAACGCACGCTGGCCATGTTCGTGTTCTGCCTCTGGGGCGAACGCGACGACTGCGACGGCGGCCGGCTCGCCGAACAGCTGCGCACGGGCGCCGTAGGAGGTCACGAACGGCCCCTGCTGGCCGGGCTCCTCGTGGCCGAGGGCGTCAGGTTCGGCGAGGCGGACCGGGAGGAGACGTTCGACCGGCTGGAGGTGGTGGCGCGGTGCGCCGTCGACGACGAATACCGGGAACGGGCGGCGCAGGTACTGGGGGCGCTGGGCGGACAGCCCGGGGTGCTGGAGCGTCTGGAGCGCATGGCGCGCTGCGAGTTCCTCGATACGAGTATCCGGCTCTACGCGGTCGAGGCGTACGGCAAGGCGGGGCCGGCCGACATCACCCGGGAACTGCTGGGGCTCACGGTCACCAGTGTCCATGGCCTGCTCGGCCGGGCCGCACGGATCGCCTGCACCCTCGGGAACGACGCCCGGGAGATCGTCCGCAGACGCGCCTGGCAGATGGTGGACAGGCCCGAAGCCGGCGGATGGGAGATGTCGGTCGCGGCGGAGGCGCTCGCCTGCCTGGGCCGGGCTCAGGAGGCGGTGGAGCTGGCACGCCGCGTGTTCCAGGAGCCGACCGCGTATGCGACCGACACGGAGCGCGCCGTCGAGGCCTGGCTGACCTCGGCGCCGGAGCACGCGGTGGCCGAGGTGGAGCGGCTCACCCTGGCGCTGCCCGACACCGAGCAGGCACGGCGATGGGTCGTGGGCAAGGTCCTCGACACGTTCGGTGCGGAGGCGGCAGCCGCGCGTATCGCCCACCGGATGCTCGGTGGGGATTCGATCCATCTGGGCGCCATGCGATGGGCGGCGGACATGTGGGTCAAGGCACACGGGTCCAAGGCGGGTGAGGCGATCACCGCGGCGCTGGAGCGCAGCGGCGCCGACTTGGGCCACTACTACTGGCACCCGGCTGCTCTGTTGCGGGCGATGGCTCCCCTCGCCCCCGGCGACAGCACGGCGGACTGGGCGCGCGGGGTCTTCGGCGAGGAGCGGTGGGGGGTGTACGGGACGGGCGACGCCGTGGCCACCTGGCTGGCCGCCGCCGGTGTGGGCGGGGCCGAGCAGATCATGCAGCGTCTCGACCGTGGCCATCTGCTGTCTTCGTACGACCGGCCGCCCGCCGCGAAGGCGCTGTTCGAGGCCGGGGCGCTCGACCAGGCCAGGGAGATGGCGGAGCTCGCGCTGAGCACGCCCAACACACGCAAGGACGGCTACAAGGAAGCCGTACGTGTGCTGCTCAAGACCGGCGGGGACGCCGCCGCCCTCCGGCTGCAGGAGATCTGGTTCGCCCACCCGGCGCTGAGCGCGGATGCCAACTGGCTGAACGGAGCGCTGGAGGCGCTGCCGCGCTTCGAGAGCCGGGCGACGGACGCGGTCGTCGCCCGGCTGGCCCGGGAACTCGTCGGTCTTCCCCCGGCGGGTTCGGCCGAAGTCCTGTATGGGCTGCGGGTGCTGCTCAGCATGGAGGGTCACGCGGTGGTGCCGTGGGTCCTGGAGACGGCCATGACGCACCGCCGGCTGTACTGGGCCCAGCGGTGCACTCTGGCCCAAGGCCTCGCGGCCCTCGGCGAGCGCGACGCCGCGCTGACGCTCTGGCGGCACGTGCTGGGCCTCCCTTCCCCGCCGCGCTACGGCGAGCAGCAGTTGATGTCGGACCTGCAGGCCGCGGGAGTGACCGAGACCGCCGTGACCTGGCTGGCCGAACTCATCGCGGACCCGGCCACCACGGCCCCCCGACGCCTCCGGCTCCGCCAACTGCTCGCCTGGCTCGTCACGGCCGAGCCCCACCTACGGGCCCTGGTCCCGGACGACGCGGGCCCGGTGCTGGACCTCCGCGCGACGCAGCGCACCGGCTCGGCCCTGCCTCAGCAGTCCAGGGAAGCCTCCGCCTGACGCCACCGGGAGGCGCGTCAGGCAGACGCGTCAGGCAGGCGCATCAGGGTTGCGTCAAAGACGGTGCCGGACGACCCCCTGGCCCCATTTGTCGAGATTATTGGCCGTAAGGTCGACGCTGCGTACACAGCGGTGACAGGAAGACAATAGGGGCCATGGGACGCGGCAAGCTTCGGATCTACCTCGGTGCGGCACCGGGCGTCGGCAAGACGTACGCGATGCTCTCCGAGGCGCACCGCCGCGTCGAGCGGGGGACCGACTGTGTGGTCGCGTTCGTGGAGCATCACAACCGGGCGCGTACCGAGGTGATGCTCCACGGCCTGGAGCAGGTGCCGCGCAAGGAGCTGGAGTACCGGGGGTCCGTGTTCACCGAGATGGACGTGGACGCCGTACTGGAGCGCGCCCCGGCCGTCGCCCTGGTGGACGAACTCGCGCACACCAATGTCCCCGGCTCGCGCAACGACAAGCGCTGGCAGGACGTGGAGGAGCTGCTGTCGGCCGGCATCGACGTCGTGTCGACGGTCAACATCCAGCATCTGGAGTCGCTGGGCGATGTCGTCGAGTCGATAACGGGCGTACGGCAGCGGGAGACCGTGCCGGACGAGGTGGTGCGCCGGGCGGACCAGATCGAGCTGGTCGACATGTCGCCGCAGGCGCTGCGGCGGCGGATGGCGCACGGCAACATCTACAAGTCCGACAAGGTCGACGCGGCCCTGTCCAACTACTTCCGGCCCGGCAACCTCACCGCGCTGCGCGAACTGGCGCTGCTCTGGGTCGCCGACCGGGTCGACGAGTACCTCACCGAGTACCGCAGCGAGCACCGGGTCTCGAAGATCTGGGGGTCGCGGGAGCGGATCGTGGTGGGGCTGACGGGCGGGCCGGAGGGGCGCACGCTGATCCGGCGTGCCGCGCGGCTCGCGGAGAAGGGCGCCGGCGGCGAGGTGATGGCCGTCTACATCGCCCGCAGCGACGGGCTCACCTCAGCCTCGCCCAAGGAGCTCGCCGTCCAGCGCACGCTGGTCGAGGACCTGGGCGGAACGTTCCACCATGTCGTCGGGGACGACATACCGGCATCCCTCCTGGACTTCGCGCGCGGCGTCAACGCCACCCAGATCGTGCTCGGCTCCTCGCGCCGCAAGGCCTGGCAGTACGTCTTCGGGCCGGGCGTCGGCGCCACGGTCGCCCGGGATTCGGGCCCCGACCTGGACGTCCACATCGTCACCCATGACGAGGTCGCCAAGGGGCGCGGGCTGCCGGTCGCGCGCGGGGCGCGGCTCGGCCGCTCCCGGAGCATCTGGGGCTGGCTGGTCGGTGTGGGCGGCCCGGTGATCCTCGCGCTGCTGCTGAACACCATCGACCTCGGCCTCGCCAACGACATGCTGCTGTTCCTGACGGTGACGGTGGCGGCGGCCCTGCTCGGCGGCCTCTACCCGGCGCTGGCCTCGGCGGCCTTCGGCTCGCTGCTGCTGAACTACTACTACACGCCGCCCCTGCACCGGCTGACGATCGCCGACCCCAAGAACATCGTCGCCATCGCGATCTTCGTGGGCGTCGCCGTGTCCGTGGCATCCGTGGTGGACCTGGCGGCCCGCCGCACCCACCAGGCGGCGCATCTGCGGGCCGAGTCGGAGATCCTCTCCTTCCTGGCGGGCAGCGTGCTGCGCGGCGAGACCAGCCTGGAGGCCCTGCTGGAACGGGTCCGGGAGACCTTCGGGATGGAGTCCGTCGCGCTGCTGGAGCGGACGAGCGACGTCGACCCGTGGACCTGCGCGGGCAGTGTGGGGCCGGGGCCCTCGAAGCGCCCCGAGGACGCCGACGTGGACATTCCGGTCGGCGACCACATGGCGCTCGCCCTGTCCGGACGCGTGCTGCCGGCCTCCGACCGCAGGGTGCTCGCCGCCTTCGCCGCCCAGGCCGCCGTGGTCCTGGACCGCCAGCGCCTCCAGCACGAGGCCGACCAGGCCAAGGAACTGGCCGAGGGCAACCGCATCCGCACCGCGCTGCTGGCCGCCGTCAGCCACGACCTGCGCACCCCGCTGGCCGGGATCAAGGCCTCCGTCTCCTCGCTGCGCTCCGACGACGTCGCCTGGTCCGAGGAGGACCAGGCGGAGCTCCTCGAAGGCATCGAGAACGGCGCCGACCGCCTCGACCACCTGGTGGGCAACCTGCTGGACATGTCCCGCCTCCAGACCGGCACGGTCACCCCGCTGATCCGGGAGATCGACCTCGACGAGGTGGTCCCGATGGCGCTCGGCGGCGTCCCCGAGGACAGCGTGGAGCTGGAGATCCCGGAGAGCCTGCCGATGGTCGCGGTCGACGCGGGGCTGCTGGAGCGCGCGGTCGCCAACCTCGTCGAGAACGCCGTCAAGTACAGCCCCGTCGACGAACTGGTCCTGGTCTCCGCGAGCGCCATCGCCGACCGCGTCGAGGTACGGGTGGTGGACCGCGGCCCGGGCGTCCCGGACGAGGCCAAGGACCGCATCTTCGCGCCCTTCCAGCGCTACGGCGACGCCCCGCGCGGCGCCGGAGTGGGCCTCGGCCTCGCGGTCGCCCGCGGCTTCGCCGAGTCGATGGGCGGCACACTGAACGCCGAGGACACCCCCGGCGGCGGACTCACCATGGTGCTCACGGTCCGGGCGGTGCAGCGCCTGCCCGGCCTCGCCACGGCAACAGCAACAGCGGAAAGGCAGGTCTCATGACCCGGGTCCTCGTGGTCGACGACGAGCCGCAGATCACCCGAGCCCTCGTGATCAACCTGAAGGCACGCAAGTACGAGGTCGACGCGGCCCCCGACGGAGCCACCGCGCTCCAGCTCGCCGCCGCCCGGCACCCCGACGTCGTCGTGCTCGACCTGGGCCTGCCCGACATGGACGGCGTCGAGGTGATCAAGGGGCTGCGCGGCTGGACCCGGGTGCCGATCCTGGTGCTGTCCGCCCGGCACTCCTCCGACGAGAAGGTCGAGGCCCTCGACGCGGGCGCCGACGACTACGTCACCAAGCCCTTCGGCATGGACGAGCTGCTGGCCCGGCTGCGCGCCGCCGTCCGCCGCGCGGAGCCCACCGGGGGCGACGAGGACGACGTGATCGTCGAGACCGAGGACTTCACCGTCGACCTGGCGGCGAAGAAGGTCAACCGCGACGGGCGGGACGTACGCCTCACCCCCACGGAGTGGCACCTCCTGGAGGTCCTGGTGCGCAACACGGGCCGCCTGGTCAGCCAGAAACAGCTGCTCCAGGAGGTGTGGGGGCCGTCGTACGGCACGGAGACCAACTACCTCCGGGTCTACATGGCACAGCTGCGCCGCAAGCTGGAGGCGGACCCGTCGCATCCGCGGCACTTCATGACGGAGCCGGGGATGGGATACCGGTTCGAGAGGTAGCCCGGAGGTTTCTGCCCGAGACACCGGGATACGGCAATCCGACACCGGGCACACGGGAATCGGACACCGGGCATACGGGAATCCGACAACCGGCATTCGGGAATCAGTGCGCGAAAGACCACAGGTGAGCGCTCTCGTTCATCCGTCGTCAGTGCGCCCCGGTACGCTTTCGGTATGAGTGCTGTTCCTCGTTCCGAAAAGCCGGCGGGCCGGTTCCGGCGCATGATAGACCGGCTCTCCTCGTCCCAGCAGGACCTGGAGTCCGAGGAGCTGCGCGAGGACGCCGAGACCACGGGCTGTACGCGCATCTGCGACTGCCACGACCGACAGATCGTCACGGTTACTGGTACCTTGCGCACGGTCACTCTGCGGCCACGGGCCGGTGTCCCGGCCCTGGAAGCCGAGCTGTTCGACGGCTCGGCCGCCCTGGACGTGGTCTGGCTCGGCCGGCGCTCCATCGTCGGGATCGAGCCGGGGCGCAAGCTGATCGCATCGGGCCGCATTTCGATGAGCCGGGGCCGTAGGGTGCTGTTCAACCCGAAGTACGAACTCAGACCGCTCGGACGGGAGTAGCCGGTGACGTCGCTCGACAAGCCGACCCAAGACGCCCAGCATGATTCGAGGGCGGTGACCGAGGCCGCTCTCTTCGAGGCGTTCGGCGGCGTGCGGGGCATGGTCGAGACGGTGGTGCCCGGCCTCCTCTTCGTCACCATCTTCACGATCAACAAGGACCTGCACTGGTCGGCGATCGCCGCCCTCGCGATGTCCCTGCTGCTCGTCGTGGTCCGCCTCGTGAAGCGCGACACCGTCAAGCACGCCTTCAGCGGCGTCTTCGGCGTCGCGTTCGGCGTGGTCTTCGCGATGATGACGGGCAACGCGAAGGACTTCTACCTGCCGGGCATGCTCTACACGCTCGGCCTTGCCGTCGCCTACATCGTCACGACCCTCGCGGGTGTCCCGCTGATCGGCCTGATCCTCGGCCCGGTCTTCAAGGAGAACCTCTCCTGGCGCACCCGCAACCCCGGCCGCAAGAAGGCGTACGCGAAGGCGAGTTGGGCTTGGGGCCTGATCCTGCTCGCCAAGTGCGCGGTGCTCTTCCCGCTCTACTGGTGGGCTGACACCACCAAGTTCGGCTGGATCCTGATCGCCCTCAAGATCCCGCCCTTCCTCCTCGCCGTCTGGCTCACCTGGGTCTTCCTGGCCAAGGCCCCCGCTCCGATCGACGTGTTCGCGGAGATGGAGGCCGAGGAGAAGGCCGAGAAGGAACGTAAGGCCGCCCTCGCCCAGGAGCGCGGCGAGAGCGCGCCGGCCCGGCACCGCCGCGAGGCGTAAGCGACTGCAGCGGCTCGGCAGCCGCCTTCGGCCGTACGGCGCCGGGAGGCGTCAGGCCTGGAGCGTGTACGACGATGGGGGGCGCCCGGAGATCTCCGGGCGCCCCCCATCGTCGTATCGGAAGCGACTAGCCCGTCGCGTCCTCGCGGCGCACCGACAGCAGGTCCTCCAGCTGCTCCTCGCGGGCCTGAGCGGCCACGAAGAGGAGCTCGTCGCCCGCCTCCAGGGAGTCCTCCCGGGAGGGGGTGAGGACGCGGGTGCCACGGATGATGGTCACCAGGGAGGTGTCCTCGGGCCACTCGACGTCGCCGACCGTCGTACCGGCCAGGGCGGACTCCGGCGGCAGGGTCAGCTCGACGAGGTTGGCGTCGCCGTGGCTGAAGCGCAGCAGCCGGACGAGGTCGCCGACGCTGACGGCCTCCTCGACCAGGGCCGACATCAGGCGCGGGGTGGAGACGGCGACGTCGACGCCCCAGGCCTCGTTGAACAGCCACTCGTTCTTGGGGTTGTTGACGCGGGCGACGACCCGCGGGACCCCGTACTCGGTCTTCGCGAGCAGGGAGACGACGAGGTTGACCTTGTCGTCGCCCGTGGCCGCGATGGCCACGTTGCAGCGCTGCAGCGCGGCCTCGTCCAGGGAAGTGATCTCGCAGGCGTCGGCGAGCAGCCACTCCGCCTGCGGGACGCGCTCGACCGAGATGGCGGTCGGCGCCTTGTCGATCAGCAGAACCTCGTGGCCGTTCTCCAGGAGCTCGCCCGCGATCGAGCGGCCCACGGCACCGGCACCGGCAATGGCGACCCTCATCAGTGACCGGCCTCCTCTTCAGGGCCCTTGGCGAAGGACGCCTCGACCTTGTCCACCTCGTCGGTGCGCATCATCACGTGCACCAGGTCGCCCTCCTGCAGCACCGTCTGGGACGACGGCAGGATCGCCTCGCCCAGCCGGGTGAGGAAGGCCACGCGCACGCCCGTCTCGTCCTGGAGCCGGCTGATCTTGTGGCCGACCCAGCCCGCGGAGGTGTGCACCTCGGCGAGCTGCACACCGCCCGTGGGGTCACGCCACAGCGGCTCGGCGCCCGAGGGCAGCAGCCGGCGCAGCATCTGGTCGGCCGTCCAGCGGACGGTGGCGACGGTGGGGATGCCGAGGCGCTGGTAGACCTCGGCGCGGCGGGGGTCGTAGATGCGTGCCGCGACGTTCTCGATGCCGAACATCTCGCGGGCCACGCGGGCGGCGATGATGTTCGAGTTGTCACCGCTGGAGACCGCGGCGAACGCCCCGGCCTCCTCGATGCCCGCCTCGCGCAGGGTGTCCTGGTCGAAGCCGACTCCGGTGACACGACGGCCGCCGAACCCGGAGCCCAGTCGTCGGAAGGCGGTGGGGTCCTGGTCGATCACGGCGACCGTGTGCCCCTGTTGCTCCAGGGTCTGGGCAAGAGCGGAACCCACTCTTCCGCAGCCCATGATGACGATGTGCACGACCGTCCTTCCGAATGTGAATGGTTACGGCTCAGGCTAAACAGGGTCTCAGACCGCCGCCCAAGCTACACACGCGCGGTCCGTCGGGGGCACCCCTGTGCACGATCAACGACGTGTGATGCTGCGAACGCTCGCGAGGGTCAGGATTCCGAGGCCGGCGAGTCCGGCCAGGGCGCCGATCAGCTCCGCGGTGCCATGCATGGAACCTCCATAACCGGTCAGACTAGGGCTTTCGTCATATAGGCATGTGGAGCTGTGGGGGTGCGGAATCCGCAGCCGCGGCCGTCCCCGATTTCACTCGGAGGGCAGATGTGGTGCGGTAGGTGGGCGACCCCGCGTTCGAACGCTTACGATCCTCTGCGTGTCCAAACTGACCGACGTGCCCAAACGGATCCTGATCGGGCGCGCACTGCGCAGTGATCGGCTCGGAGAAACGCTCCTGCCGAAGCGCATCGCACTCCCTGTCTTCGCTTCCGACCCGCTGTCCTCCGTGGCGTACGCGCCCGGCGAGGTCCTGCTGGTCCTGTCCATCGCGGGCGTGTCGGCCTACCACTTCAGCCCCTGGATCGCGGTCGCGGTCGTCGTGCTGATGTTCACGGTGGTCGCCTCCTACCGGCAGAACGTGCACGCCTACCCGAGCGGCGGCGGCGACTACGAGGTGGCCAACACCAACCTCGGTCCCCGGGCCGGACTCACGGTCGCCAGCGCCCTGCTCGTCGACTACGTCCTCACGGTCGCCGTCTCCATCGCCTCCGGCATCGAGAACCTCGGCTCGGCGGTTCCCTTCGTGGTCGAGCACAAGGTGGCCTGCGCGGTCGCCGTCATCGTGCTGCTCACGCTGATGAACCTGCGCGGAGTCAAGGAGTCCGGAAAGCTCTTCGCGATTCCGACGTACGTCTTCGTGGCGGGCGTCTTCATCATGATCGCGTGGGGTGCCTTCCGCGGCCTCGTCCTGAACGACACCATGAAGGCGCCGACCGCCGACTACCACATCAAGGCCGAGCACCAGGGCCTCGCGGGCTTCGCCCTCGTCTTCCTGCTCCTGCGCGCCTTCTCCTCCGGCTGTGCCGCCCTCACCGGCGTCGAGGCGATCTCCAACGGCGTCCCCGCCTTCCGCAAGCCGAAGTCGAAGAACGCCGCGTCCACGCTCGCCGCGATGGGCCTGCTCGCCGTCACGATGTTCTGCGGCATCATCGCCCTGGCCATGGCGACCAACGTCCGGATGGCCGAGAACCCGGCCACCGACCTGCTCCACAACGGCGTCGCGATCGGCTCCGGCTACGTCCAGAACCCGGTGATCTCCCAGGTCGCCGAGGCCGTGTTCGGCAAGGGCAGCTTCCTGTTCATCGTGCTGGCCGCCGCCACCGCGCTGGTCCTGTTCCTGGCCGCCAACACCGCGTACAACGGCTTCCCGCTGCTCGGCTCGATCCTCGCCCAGGACCGCTACCTCCCGCGCCAGCTGCACACCCGCGGCGACCGCCTCGCCTTCTCCAACGGCATCGTGCTGCTCGCGGGCGCGGCGACCATGCTGGTCATCATCTACGGCGCCGACTCGACCCGGCTGATCCAGCTCTACATCGTCGGCGTGTTCGTCTCCTTCACGCTCAGCCAGACCGGCATGGTCCGCCACTGGAACCGCCACCTGGCCACCGAGACGGACCAGGCCAAGCGGCGCCACATGGTCCGCTCCCGGGCGATCAACGCGTTCGGCGCCTTCTTCACGGGCCTGGTGCTCGTCGTCGTACTCGTCACGAAGTTCACGCACGGAGCCTGGGTCGCGCTGCTCGGCATGGTGATCTTCTACGCGACGATGAGCGCGATCCGTAAGCACTACGACCGGGTCGCCGAGGAGATCGCCGCCCCCGAGGGCCCGAGCGACGACAGTGTCCGCCCCTCCCGCGTGCACTCCGTCGTCCTGATCTCCAAGATCCACCGCCCGACGCTGCGCGCCCTCGCCTACGCCAAGCTGCTGCGCTCCGACACCCTCGAAGCGCTCAGCGTCAACGTCGACCCGGCCGAGACCAAGGCCCTGCGCGAGGAGTGGGAGCGGCGCGGCATCGACGTACCGCTGAAGGTCCTCGACTCGCCGTACCGCGAGATCACGCGGCCGATCATCGAGTACGTGAAGGGGCTGCGCAAGGAATCCCCGCGTGACGCGGTCTCCGTGATCATCCCCGAGTATGTGGTCGGCCACTGGTACGAGCACCTGCTGCACAACCAGAGCGCCCTGCGCCTCAAGGGCCGGCTGCTGTTCACCCCGGGCGTCATGGTGACCTCCGTGCCCTACCAGCTGGAGTCCTCCGAGGCCGCGAAGCTGCGGGCCCGCAAGCGGCAGGACTGGAACGCGCCGGGAGCGGTGCGCCGGGGGCCCGCGGAAGAGCGCCCGAAGGAGTCCTCGAACTCGAAGAGCTGACGGCCATGTGGTGAGCGGCCGGGCAACGTCCACGTAGACTGGTGGGCTGTTGTCCGGCCGTTTCCCTTTCGCTCGCCCCTTTCGCTCACCCCCTTCTCAACTGGAGTCACCCCGCCATGCAGGCAGAACCGAAGAAATCGCTGGTGGGGGAGGAGTACGAGGTCGAGATCGGCCCCGTCGCACACGGCGGCCACTGCATCGCCCGTACGTCCGAGGGTCAGGTCCTCTTCGTCCGGCACGCCCTGCCCGGCGAGCGTGTCGTCGCGCACGTGACGGAGGGCGAGGAGGGCGCGCGTTTCCTGCGCGCGGACGCCGTGCGGATCGTGGACG
Source organism: Streptomyces sp. NBC_00775 (assembly GCF_036347135.1). NCBI lineage: Bacteria > Bacillati > Actinomycetota > Actinomycetes > Kitasatosporales > Streptomycetaceae > Streptomyces > Streptomyces sp. NBC_00775. The sequence continues at coordinate 2,735,741 of NZ_CP108938.1, read as the reverse complement.
CGTCGAAGGACCGCGTCGAGGCCCCCTGCCCGTACGCGGGCCCCGGCCGTTGCGGCGGCTGCGACTGGCAGCACGCCAAGCCGGGCGCGCAGCGCCGCCTCAAGGGTGAGGTCATCGCCGAGCAGCTCCAGCGGCTCGCGGGGCTCACGCCCGAGGAGGCCGGCTGGGACGGCACGGTGATGCCCGCCGAGGGCGACAAGCTGCCCGCGGGTGAGGTCCCGGCCTGGCGCACACGCGTCCAGTACGCCGTCGACGCCGACGGCAACGCCGGACTGCGCCGCCACCGCTCGCACGAGGTCGAGCCGATCGAGCACTGCATGATCGCCGCGCCGGGCGTCAGCGAACTGGGCATCGAACAGCGCGACTGGTCCGGCATGGCCTCCGTCGACGCGATCGCCGCGACGGGATCCCAGGACCGCATGGTGATCCTGGAGCCCAAGCCGGGCGCCCGCCTGCCCCTCGTCGAACTCGACAAGCCCGTCTCCGTGATGCGCGTCGACGAGCACGACGGCGGCATCCACCGCGTCCACGGCCGCGCGTTCGTGCGCGAGCGCGCCGACGGCCGTACGTACCGCGTCGGCAGCGGCGGCTTCTGGCAGGTCCACCCGATGGCCGCCGACACCCTCGTCAAGGCCGTCATGCAGGGTCTGCTGCCGCGCAAGGGCGACATGGCGCTCGACCTGTACTGCGGCGTCGGCCTCTTCGCCGGCGCCCTCGCCGACCGCCTCGGCGACAAGGGCGCGGTCCTCGGCATCGAGTCCGGCAAGCGCGCGGTCGAGGACGCCCGCCACAACCTCGCCGCCTTCGACCGCGTCCGCATCGAACAGGGCAAGGTCGAGGCCGTCCTCCCGCGCACCGGCATCACCGAGGTCGACCTCATCGTCCTCGACCCGCCCCGCGCGGGCGCCGGCAAGAAGACCGTCGAGCACCTGACGTCCCTGAGCGCGCGACGGATCGCGTACGTCGCCTGCGATCCGGCGGCGCTGGCGCGGGATCTGGGGTACTTCCGGGACGGTGGGTACAAGGTGCGGACGCTGCGGGCGTTCGATCTTTTCCCGATGACGCACCATGTTGAGTGTGTGGCGATCCTTGAGCCGGCCGCGAAGGGCTCCTGACCTGCGGTTTTGCCGGTGCGCGTTATGTGCGGTGTGGGCGTTACGGGCGATGTCTTGACGCTGAAATGACGCTTGTGACGCTCATTTGACGCTCGTTCTGATGGGGTGTCAGCCGTGCTGCGATGCTGGTCAGGCGATCTGATGTGTAGTCCGGCTGAGGGGTGTGGCGGCGGTCCGCCCCACGCTCGAAATCCTCCGACTCGGGACCGTCGGCGGCCGATGTCCCGGCCGCCCTCAAAGCGGCCAGGACTCGATTGTGCGCAACACTTACGATCCCGGCGCCGCTGCACGACGATGACGTAGCGGTGCGGGCCGTGCCCGGCCGGTGGGGCGGCACCGATGTAGCGTGCCGCGCGGGCGTCGTTGGGCAGTTGGTAGGCACCTTCGGGAAGGCCCGGGCCGCTCTCGTCACCGGCACCCTCGGACAGGTGGGTGACCGTCGCGGGGATGTCCGCCACGGCCCAGTGCCAGAAGCCGGAGCCGGTCGGGGCGTCCGGGTCGTACACCGTCACCGCGTAGCTCTTCGTCCCTGCGGGGGCGCCGCTCCATGACAGTTGCGGGGAGATGTCCTTGCCGGCCGGGACCCCGAGCAGGCCGGACATCTGTGCGGCGGGCCAGGCGTCCCCGTCGGACACCGTGGTGCTGGTGACGGTGAAGCGAGGCACCTCGGGGAGACGAGCGAACGGGTCGTTGGTGCTCACGATGATCCTTCCCGTGGACAGGGCCCTTCTCCAGGCACCCATGGGCCACTTTGCGCTCCGATCGAGACGAGATCACCGACCAGCTTCCTCCCTGCTGGTAGCCCCTTCCTTCCATCGCAGGTCAGCGGCCCGCTCCCGCGGGAACGGCGTCCGGTGTGCGGTGGAACTTAGATGACCGGTCGGTTAGTTTCAGGGTGTGGCGCGGATTTGCGACCGCTCCAGATCCACTTCCTCAAGAGGGCGCGTCCATGAACGCGTACAGCCGGCAAGTCGTGCCGTCGAGGTGGGGCTTCCATGCCTGGACGCAGCTCTGTCCTCCCGGCAGTCCTCGCCATGGGAGCCCTGTTCCTTCAAACCTGGAGTACGGCGATGAACGACAACGGACGTCAGGACGGCATCCACCCCTTCCCTGCCGGTATGCAGACGCGTGAGATCGAGACCAATGGCGCCACGATCCATGTGCGCGTCGGCGGACAGGGTCCGGCGGTGGTCCTGCTGCATGGCTTCGGCACGACGGGCGACATGTGGGGTCACCTGGCGAGCGCACTGATCGAGGACCACACAGTGATCGCGCCCGACCTGCGGGGGCTGGGTCTCTCCTCGAAGCCCGAGGGCGGCTACGACAAGAAGAACCAGGCGGCGGACGTGTGGGGCGTCCTGGACGCCCTGGGCGTGGGCACGATCGAACTGGTCACGCACGACATCGGCATCATGGTCGGCTACGCGACCGTCTCCACCCACCCCGAGCGCGTCAGCCGATGGGTGGCGATCGACGCGCCGCTGCCCGGCATCGGACCCTGGGCCGAGATCACGCAGGACCCGATGATGTGGCACTTCGGCTTCGGCGGCCACGACATGGAGCGCCTCGTCGAGGGCCGCGAGCGCATCTATCTCGACCGCTTCTGGAACGAACTCTCCGTGGTCCCGGAGCGGTTCGACGAAGCGAAGCGCGAGCACTATGCGGCGCTCTACGCCCAACCCGGCGCCATGCGGGCGAGCTTCGCCCAGTTCCTGGCGTTCGGTCAGGACGCGGCCGACAACGAGAAGTTCCTCGCTCAGGGCAAGCTGCGGATGCCGGTCCTGGCCTTCGGCGGCGAAGCCACCTTCGGCCCCGGGATCGGCGAGGTGCTGCGCTGTGTCGCCGACAACGTCGAAGACGCGGTCATCCCGGACTGCGGGCACTGGATCACGGAGGAGCAGCCGCAGGCGACGACAGACCTGGTCGTCGACTTCCTGCACCAAGCGCGCTGAAAGACGGTGTCACCGTTGAGGGTGGGACGCCGCCGGCCCCCACCGACGTCCCGCCCAGCGGCCGCGCGAGCGCCGCCTCCTGCACGGCGTTGTACCACTGCGCGATCGCGCGGGCGGGCACGGGACCGAACGGCACCCCGGCCGTTGCCTGGCCGAAATTCGTGCGAAACACACCCTCCCTAGGGTCGCCCGCACGTCGGTCATGGCTGCAACGGCCGACGGGTGACCGGCAGTCCGGCGCTAACCAGCCACCTTTCACCGCGTTTTGAGGAGGAAGGATGGCTGTGCAGCCTCCTGCCGACACGCGCGCCCCAGAAGCCGCCGCGCACCCCGTCGACGTACGACCGCCCCTGCACCGCATGGTGCCGCTGAGCCTGCAGCATGTGCTCGTCGCTTACTCGGGCCTGGCCACCATGCCGCTGCTCGTGGGCGTCGCGCTGGATCTGCCGGACGACCGGATCCGGCTGCTGATCAGCGCGAACCTTCTGGTCAGCGGTCTGGCGACGCTGCTGCAGACACTCGGTTTCAAGTGGTTCGGGGCGCGGTTGCCGATCGTGATGGGGTCGACGTTCACCGCGATCACTCCGGCCGTGCTCATCGGCAAGGATCACGGCCTGGCCGCAGTGTTCGGAGCGACCATCGTCTCCGGGCTCGTGACGGTGGCGGTCGCGCCATGGTTCGGGCGGATCCTGCATCTGTTTCCGCCGCTCGTCACCGGCTCGGTCATCGCGGTCATCGGGTTCTCCCTGGTGCCGTCGGCGGCCGGGCTCATCACCGGAAGCGGGAACGAGGGCGGCAGCGGCGCGCGAGGGCTCGCCCTCGCCGCCGTCACCGTCGTGCTCGTCGTCCTCGTCGAACGGCTGGCGCCCCCCGCTATGGCCCGCTTCTCCGTGCTGGTCGCGATGGCGGCTGGTGCGCTTCTGGCCGTACCCCTGGGCCTGTTCGACGGTTCGGCGGTCGGCGAGGCGCAGGCCCTGTCGGTGCCGGATCCGACCGCGTTCGGGGCGCCCACGTTCGTCGTGCCGGCGATCGTCGCCCTGCTCGTCGTGCAGGTGGTCAACATGGTCGAGTCGGTGGGCGACACCCTCGCCGTGGGACAGATCGTGGGGCGCGGCGACGACCCGGAGACCGTGGTGAGGGCGCTGCGCGCCGACGGGGCGGCCACCGTGGTGTCCGGCGCTTTCTCGTCCTTCCCGATCGTGACGTTCGGGCAGTCCGTCGGTCTGTTGAGCGTGACGCGGGTGATGAGCCGTCATGTCGTCGCGCTGTCCGGCGCGTTGATGGTGCTGCTCGCCTTCGTTCCCGTGTTCGGGGCGGCGGTTGCGGCGGTACCGGGACCGGTGCTCGGCGGGGTGTCACTCGTGACGTTCGGCACCGTCGGCGCGGTCGGGCTGCGGATCCTGAGCCGCGCCGACCTCTCCGACGGGCGCAATCTGCTGACGGCGGCACTCGCGTTCGGCCTCGGCATGATCCCGGTCGGCGCGCCCGACTTCTACGCGCCGCTGCCGTCGTACCTGCGCACCGTCCTGGACAGCGGCATCGCGGTGACCGGGATCGTGGCCTTCACGCTGAATCTGCTGTTCCACCACACGGGCCACATCCGTCGCGTCCCTCGTGGCAAGGAGCAGTCCTGATGTACGTCGACACGATCACCGACGTCTGTGTGTGGAGCGGCGGGCGGTGGCTGGACGCGCGGGATGTGCACGTGGCGGACGGGCGGGTGACGGCAGTCGTCGGAGCCCGCGAACTGCCCCGTGGACAGCGGGTACTGGCGGCGGCGGGCGGGCATCTGATCCCGGGCCTCGTCAACACGCATACCCACCTCCACCAGGCGTGCATGCGCGGCATCGGCGAAGGCGAGCCGCTGCTGTCCTGGCTGCGAACCGTCGGCGAGGAGACCGTCGCGCTCACTCCCGATCGCGCCTACGCGGCGGCCGCCGCCGCGGCGACGGAGGCCCTGCGCAGCGGCACCACCACCCTGGTGGACCACATGTGGCCGAACCCGTCCGCCGAGATCCACGACGCGGTGCTGCGCGCCCTTCATGACTCGGGGATCCGTGCGGTGCTGTGCCGCGGCGTGGCCGACCGGGCGGACCCGTCCCGCAGGTGGGGCTTCGACCCACGTCTCATGCAGCAGCTGGACAGCGCCCTCGCGCACACCGACGAGTTGGTGGACGCCACGGCGGGCAGCCGTGTCTCGGTGGGGCTCGCCGTGCCCAATCCGCGCAGCCTCACTCCTGCGGGAATGCGGCAGGTACGGGCGTACGCCGAAGAGCGGGACCTGCCGGTGTCGATCCACCTCCTGGAGACGGCGACGGACGACTTGATGTGCCGGGAGCACACCGGTCAAGGAGCCGTGGAATACCTGGAGGCGGCGGGATTCCTGTGGGAGCGGCTGCTCGCCGTGCACTGTGTGGAGCTGGACGCGGCGGGCCGTGCGGCGCTCGCCCGGCACGGAGTCGGCGTCTCCTACAACCCGCTCAGCAATATGCGGCTGGGCAGCGGCATCGCCCCCGTGATCGCCATGCGGGAAGCGGGACTTCGGGTAGGGCTCGGGGTCGACGGGGCCGCCAGCAACGACACCCAGGACATTCTGGAGGCCATGCGGATCGGGGCGTATCTGCAGCGTGCCGCGCACCGGCGGGCAGATCTGCTCGGCTTCGCGGAGATGCTGGCCATCGCCGCCGACGGCGCGGGCGAGGTGCTCGGGCTCGATTCCCGCGCGGACGGTGTGGTGGCCGGTGTCAGGGCCGACCTCGTGCTGCACCGCTTCGAGCGGGACTACGCGTGCCTTCCGGTGCGCGATCCGGGCGCAACGCTGCTGACCTGCGCGAGCAGCCGGACCGTGGACACGGTCCTGGTGGCGGGCGAGGCGGTGGTGCGGGACGGGCGCAGTGCACGCCTGTCCGAGGCGTTCCTCGTGGACGTGCTGTCGCGGTAACAGAACTGGTTCCCGGACGAAACACGGTGCCGCCAGGCTGACGTCATCGCGCATGGCCCCTGTCGACGGGGCGAATGCCAGCCCACGGCGCCGGGCCCACGGACGGGTCCGAGGCCGACCGTGCCCGCGGACCTCTGTGTGTCCGCGGTGGGGGTGCAGGGGCGGTGACTGCACCCCGTAGGACTCGGAGAACACCACTCCGACGTACTCAGGAGTACTTGCCGCGATGACTGACATCACGACGCGTGCTGTGCCGCACACGACGCCTCGATCGACGTACGGCCTTGCCGAACTCGACAAGGAAACCCACATGGGCGGGGCCGGAACCGAGACCACGGCGCGGGAGATCCGCCGCATCGACCTCTCCGACTTCGAGGCCCGCAAGGCCGAGATCACCGAGGAGCTGTGGGCGGCGGCCACGAACATCGGGTTCTTCCAGCTGGTCAACCACGGCATCGAACAGGCCCTGGTGGACGAGGCGTTCACGAACGCCGAGGGATTTTTCGCGCTGCCCGAGGCCCACAAGGCCCGGCATGGGCTGAAGAAGGGCCTCAACTCCGGGTGGGAGTCCATGACCCAGGTCAGGCCGTCCGTCGGGACACCGGACCAGAAGGAGTCGTACCAGGTCACCCGCCCTCACATGGAGGGGCTCTGGCCCGACGACGTCCTGCCCGAATTCCGGCTGCGCGCCCTCGACTTCGAGACGCGCTGCCGCGAGGTGGCGATGCGGGTCCTGTCCTGCTTCGCCGACAAGCTGGGCTTCGCCGGCGACTTCTTCACCCGCGCCCACGACCCTCAGAGCACGCACTACCAGTCCACCCTGCGGATGCTGCACTACTTCGCGATCCCCGAGGACGCCGAGCCCGACCCGAACGTGTGGCGGGCCGGTGCGCACACCGACTTCGACTGCCTGACCCTGCTCTTCCAGCGGGACGGGCAGGGCGGGCTGCAGGTGTGCCCGGGAAAGGAGGCCGAGGCCCAGGAGTGGACTCCCGTGGTGCCCTCGGCAGACGCCATCACCTGCAACATCGGCGACATGCTGATGCGGTGGAGCGACGACCGGCTTCCGTCCAACTTCCACCGGGTCAAGTCCCCGGGTCCCGGCGAGGACCGGGGCGCCCGCTACAGCATCGCCTTCTTCGCCCAGGCAGACCGGGACGTGGTGATCGAGGGGCCGGACGGCCGGTATCCGCCGATCACGGCGGAGCAGTACATCCAGCAGCGCATCGCTGCCAACTTCGCACGATAGAGGGCCTGTTGTGATGATGTCCGCGAAAAAGCGGGCGCCGTTCGGGCGGCTCGCGGTGCTGGGTCTCCAGCACGTTCTGGTGATGTACACAGGCTGTGTCACGGTGCCGCTCGTCTTCGGCGCGGCCGCCGGGCTCGATGCCTCGACCATCGCTCTGCTCATCAATGCGGACCTGCTGGTCGCGGGCGTCGTCACGATGATCCAGGGCGCGGGCGTCGGGCGGGTGCTCGGCGTCCGCATGCCCGTGATGGCCGGTGCGGCCTTCACCGCCGTCACGCCGATGATCCTGATCGCCGGTGAGTACGGGCTCCAGGCCGTATACGGTTCGATGATCGCCGCCGGGATCTTCGGCCTGCTCGCCGCCTGGCCGTTCGCCAAGGCGGCGCGCTTCTTCCCGCCGCTGGTGAGCGGTGTGGTGATCACCGTGGTCGGCCTGGCGCTGATCAGTGTCGGCGTCAACCTTGTCGTCGGCAGCGACCCCAAGGCGGCGGACTACGCGGCGCCGTCGCGCCTCGCCCTCGCCGCCCTCGTCGTCATCGTGATCCTGCTGGTGGCGAGGTTCGGCCGGGGCTTTCTGGCCCAGACCGGCGTCCTGCTCGGGCTGCTGGCCGGCACCGCGGTCGCGGTACCGCTGGGTCTGGTGGACCTGTCCGCCGCCCGTGGCGCCGACTGGATCGGGGTGAGCGCTCCGTTCCATTTCGGCGCGCCCGAGTTCCCGCCGGTCGCGGTCATCTCCATGTGTGTCGTGATGCTGGTCCTGTTCGCCGAGTCGACCGCGGACCTGATCGCGGTCGCCGAACTCACCGGCAAGGAGCTGACGACCGCGGACATGGCGCGCGGGCTGGCCGCCGACGGACTGTCCGGGGTGCTCGGCGGAGTGATGAACGCCTTCATCGACACCGTCTTCGCCCAGAACGTGGGCCTGGTGTCGATGACCCGGGTGCGCAGCCGCCATGTGGCCACCGTCGCGGGCGCCATCCTGGTTGCCCTGGGCCTGGTTCCCAAGCTGGGGGCGGTGGTGGCCGGGCTGCCCGGACCGGTCGTGGGCGCCGCGGGACTGGTCATGTTCGCCACGGTCGCCGCCGTCGGCATCAGCACACTGCGCAAGGTCGAGTTCGAGGGAACGCACAACCTGCTGATCGTCGCCGTGTCGATCGGCGTGGGCATGGCGCCCGACGTGGCACCGGACCTCTACTCCCGTTTCCCGGACGGTGTGCGCATCGTGCTGGGCTCACCGGTGACGAGCGCGACCCTGATCGCGTTCGGGCTGAACCTGGCCTTCAACCGGACCCGCCCGGCACGCACGGCGGACGACGAAACAGTGGCAGAGAAGCAGACTCGGCCGACGACCACCACCCCGGCGGAATACGTCCCATAGCGCGGATCCGTGGTCCGAGCCGACTGAACGACCTCTACACCTGTCGCTCTTTGCTCGGCGTTCTAGCGAGGGGCGTTCTGTACGGTGAGGATGTGCACCCCGGAGGGGTCCTGATCCTTCAGAACCCGCCAGCGGTGCGGGGTTCCGCCTGGGTAGAGCAGGCTGTCGCCGGCGTGGAGGCGGTGTAGTTCGCGGCCGTCGGGGCCCATCAGGTCGACCTCGATCGCGCCGTGTACCACGTAGAGGAACTCATCGCCCGGGTGGTCGTAGTACTCCTCGAAGCCGGTGGGCCCTCCGGTGTACTCGACCGGGTGGACGGCGAATTGGGGAGCCCCGAGCATCCGGGCCGAGCCGCCGCTGTTGGCGACGGGGGTGCCGGTCCCTTCCCGTACGACATGGATGTCGGCGGGGGAGGTCGCCGAGTGCGCCAGCAGGGCCTGTTGGGTGGTGCCGAGCGCCTGGGCGATCCGGTGCAGCGAGGGCATGCTCGGGCGGGTCAGTCCGCGCTCCAGCTGACTGAGGAAGGGGTGCGAAAGGCCGGCGCTGCCCGCGAGTTGGACAAGGGTGAGGCCACGCTTCTTGCGTAGCCGACGGATCGCGTTGCCGAGCTGCTGGTCCGGATCGGCGGGGGTTTCGGTGGGGCGGTCTGCCATGGCGGAAATCCTAAGCGTTGCTTCGGAGTGGGATTTACTCCCGCGAAACACATGTCTCTTACGCTGAATGTTGATGTGACGAACATTCTAAGCGAGGAGCTCGAATGACCGCGACCACCGCCGACCGGCCTGCCACGGCCGGGTTCCTCGATGCCATGGCCGCCCTCGCGGGCGGCGTCTGCGTCGTGACCGCCGCCGCAGCCGATGGCACACCTGCCGGATTCACCAGCACCGCCGTGATGAGCCTCAGCCGCGCGCCGCAGCTGATAGCGATCGGTGTCCAGCGCGGCAGCCGCACCCTGCCGCTGCTCCAGGACGGCGGCAGGCTCGCCCTCAACATCCTTGCCGCGGACGCCGAATCCGTCTCGCGGCGCTTCGCCGATCCGGCCGTCGACCGGTTCGCCGGGCTGGAGTGGACGACGGGAGAGGGAGGTGTGCCACTGCTGCTCGCGCAGAGCACGTACGCCGTTCTGTGCCGCGTACGGGAAGAGGTGGCGGCCGGGGACCACCTGCTGCTGATCGCCGACATCGACGAGATCATCCCCGGCCGGGGCGGGGTCGGCGCTCTCGTCCACCACGCCCGCCGCTACCACGGCATCGGCGCATGAGCGGGCGCGACTGGTTCTCCGTACAGGAGACCGGACCCGGGACCTTCCTCATCGCCGAGCCCGGGCACGTCAACAGCTATCTCGTCGTGGGCGACGACCTCGCCCTGCTGTACGACACCGGAATGGGCATCGGGGACATCGGGCGCGAGGTGCGCGCACTGACCTCGCTGCCGCTGCTCGTCGTCAACTCCCACCACCACTACGACCACCGGGGCGGCAACGCCTCGCTGGTGGGCGAGGCCAAGGACTTCGCCGTCCACGAGGCGGGCGCGGACCTGCACGGCGAGCCCGCACCGCGCGAGTGGCTCGAGACGTACGAGCACATCGCGCAGGACATGCGACAGCGCTACATCGAGCTGAGCGCACTCTCCGCCGAGGGCTTCTTCCTCACCGACTCTCGGATCGAGGTGCGGCCCGTCCCCGAGCTGACCCAGTGGCGTATCGACGCGGTGCGCCCGACCCGGCTGCTCAGGGAAGGGGAGCAGCTCGACCTGGGCGGGCGGAGGCTGCACGTCCTGCACACCCCCGGCCACTCGCCCGACGGCATCTGCCTCTGGGAGCCGGAGAGTGGCCAGCTCCTCGCCGGCGACACCCTGATCAGCGGCACCTTCTTCGCCCATGTGCCGGGCGCCGATGTACCCGCCTTCGCCGCATCGACTCGGCGATTGGCCGAACTACCAGTCAGAACAGCCCTGTTGGGGCACAACCTCCGCCACCGTGAGGGCCACTACTTCGTGGGACGGGTCGCCGAAGCTTTCGACCAGGTGGTACGCGGACGGACCCGCCCGGTCCGCCGCCAGGACATGTTCGGGGCGCCCGTGATGTGGCACGCCTTCGACGGCTTCGCGGTACTCACCGCACCGGAGAACGAGGAGGCACGATGACGGCGACGGCACTGCTGCTGCGCGGGGCGCGGCTGCCCGAAGGACAGGTCCGGGACGTACTGATCGAGGACGGGCGGGTGTCGGCCGTCGCGCCGACCGGTCAACTCCCCTCCTTGTGCGAGGAGATGGACCTCTCCGGCTTCCTGCTGCTGCCCGCCCCCGCCGAACCCCACGCCCACCTCGACAAGGCCCTCACCTGGGACCTGGCCGGTGCACCGCCCTGCGACCTGCCGGGGGCGGTCGCCGCCTGGAGCGGCTATGCCGAGCAGGTGACGGAGGAGGACGTGCTGGTCAGGGCCCGCCGCGCGCTGGACGAGCTGGTCGCCAACGGTGCGACCGCCGTCCGCACCCACGCCGACGTCCTGCCCGGCCCCGATCCGCTCCGAGGGCTGCGGGCGCTGCTGCGGCTGCGCGAGGAGCTGAGCGAGCGGGTTGCCCTGCAGATCGCCGTACTGCACGTCGAGGCGCCCGACGAAGTCCTCGACGAGGCACTGGAGTTGGGGGCCGACTTGCTCGGTGGCTGCCCGCACCTCTCCGACGACCCGCAGGCCGCTGTCGCCCGCGCCTTGACCATCGCCGAGCGGCACGGCGTCGGCGTCGATCTGCACGCGGACGAGCATCTCCGTCCGGACCCGAAGGATCTGCTGCTGCTCGCCCAGGCGGTACGGGAGCGGGGCTTCGCCCACGGTGCGACCGCCAGCCACTGCGTGGGACTGGGCGGCCTGGACCCGGCCGATGCCGCCCGGATCGCCAAGGAGGCGGCGGCATCCGGGATCGGGGTCGTCGCACTGCCGCTCACCAACCTCTACCTCCAGGGCCGCGACACCCCTGCCCGCACCCCCCGCGGTCTGACCGCCGTACGCGCCCTCCTGGACGCGGGCGTGCCCCTGGCCGGGGGCGGCGACAACATCCGCGACCCCTTCAACCCGGTGGGCAGGGCCGACCCCCTGGAGACCGCCGGACTCCTCGTCGCGGCAGGTCACTTGACGCTTCCTGAGGCCGTCCACGCGGTGACCACCGGCGCCCGCACGGTCCTCGGGCTACCCGCCGCGGGGCCGTACGAGGGTGCGATCGCTGACCTCCTCGCCGTACGGGCCGACTCGCTCTCCGGGGTTGTCGGCGCCTCGTACCCGGACCGGATCGTTTTCAAGGGCGGGCGGGCGGTGAGCCGTACCACGGTGATCCGCGAAGTGCTCTGACTGGTCCCGGGCGTAAACGTCCGGGACACCCCTCCGAAACAATGAATGTTGATGCTACGAACATCAGTGAACGCTCCAGGGCCCACAGGAAGGAGTCGACGTGGCGACAGCAGTGCAGACGGCGCTGAGTTTCGTAGCCGTCGACAAGCGTTTCGACAGCGGAACCACCGCACTCTCGGGCGTGGATCTCCGCGTCGGGGCAGGGGAGTTCGTGGCGGTCGTGGGCCCCTCCGGATGCGGCAAGTCCACCCTGCTGCGGCTCGCCTCCGGTCTCGACGCCCCCAGCGCGGGCGAGATCAGCGCCCCGGGCGGCGACATCGGTTACGTGTTCCAGGACGCCACCCTGCTGCCCTGGCGCAGCGTCCTCGCCAATGTGGCGCTGCCGGCCGAACTGGCCGGCCGTCCCAAGGCCGAACGGCACGAGCGCGCCATGGACGCCATCCGTCTCGTCGGCCTCGACGGCTTCGAGAAGCAGCTGCCGGGACAGCTCTCGGGCGGAATGCGGATGCGGGTCTCGCTGGCCCGCGCGCTGATGATGAGCCCCGCGCTCTTCCTCTTCGACGAACCCTTCGGCGCGCTGGACGAGATGACCCGGCTTCGTATGCAGGAGGAGCTCCAGCGGATCTTCGCGGAGACGGGATTCGCGGGTCTCTTCATCACACACTCGGTGACCGAGGCGGTGTTCCTCGCCAACCGGGTCGTGGTGATGTCGGCCCGACCTGGACGCATCACCGCCGAGTTCGAGGTCCCGTTCGCCCACCCCAGGCCCGCATCGCTGCGTTACGAACCGGAGTTCGCCGCGATCGCGGGCGCGGTCTCCGAGGCCCTGCGAGGAGACGCCCAGTGACCACGAACACCCCGGCTGCCACGCCCGCCGACGCGCCGACCGCCCACGCAACCACTGCCGCCTCCGTCGCAGTCGGTCCGAGCGGCGAACCGTCTGCCGCTTGCGAACCGGCCGTCACCGGTTCGAACGCTGCCGCTCCGGCCCACGAGGGGAAGACCCCCGTGCACCAGTCCGATGCTGCCGCCGACGCCACGGCCGCGACTTTCCCGGCCGCCGAGGTGTCCGTCCGGGCACGCCGGGGCCCCGTAGCCCTGCTCGCCCCCATCGGCTCGCTCGCTGTCGCCATCGGCCTCTGGTACGCGGTGAGTTACCTGCTCCTCGCCCCCGCCCGCCGCTTCCTCGTGCCGCCCCCGCATCAGGTCCTCCAGGTCGCCGTCCTCGACTGGACCCACCTCCAGCCCATGCTCCAGGCCCTCGCCCTCACCGCGCAGGTCGCTCTCGCCGGGCTTGCCATCGCCGCCGCCCTCGGCATCACCGGGGCCGTCGTGATGAGCCGCGCCCGCTGGCTGGAGCGCTCCCTCTATCCCTACGCCGTCATCCTGCAGACCGTCCCGATCCTCGCCATCGTCCCCCTCATCGGCCTCTGGTTCGGCTTCGGCTTCACCAGCCGGGTCGTCGTCTGTGTCCTCATCGCCCTCTTCCCGCTGATCGCGAACACCCTCTTCGGACTGCAGTCCGTGGACCGCGCCCACCACGACCTCTTCACCCTCCAGAAGGCGAGCCGCTGGGCCCGCCTGCGCAAGCTGGAACTGCCCGCAGCGCTCCCCGCCCTCTTCACCGGGCTGCGCACCTCCTCCGGGCTCTCCGTCATCGGCGCGATCGTCGGCGACATGTTCTTCAAGCAGGGCGCGCCCGGCATCGGCACCCTCCTCGACGTCTACCGCTCACGGCTCCAGTCCGAGGACCTCTTCGCGGCGATCATCCTCGCCTCCCTCTTCGGGGTCGCCGTCTTCGCGCTCTTCACGTTCCTGTCCCGCCTCGCCATCGGTTCCTGGCACGCGTCCGGCCGCAGCTGAGCGCTCCGCTGGAAGTGCCGCGATATGCCGTCGACCGTCTGCGGCACCGTCGTGGCTGGTCGCGCAGTTCCCCGCGCCCCTTCAGGGCGCTTCCCAACCGCAGCGGACTTCACCCGACCTGCTGAGCCGGCCCCACCCCCTCTCCGCTTCCTCGTCAGAGCCCCTCCTGGGAGACAGCCATGCCAATTTCCGCCAGAAGAAGCCTTGTTGCGGGACTGAGCGCCTCGCTCCTTCTCGCCGCCACCGGCTGCGGCGCCGGCGCCAGCACCAGCGCCGGTTCGTCCGCCGACCTCAAGCCCGCCCCCGCTGCCCTGCGCCTCGACAAGGTCTGTCCCGCCACCGTCGTCGTCCAGGCCGACTGGGAGCCCGAGGCCGAACACGGTCCGATCTACAACCTCGTCGGCCCCGGCTACACCGTCGACACCGACAAGAAGCGGGTCACCGGCCCCCTCGTCATCGGCGGCAAGGACACCGGCGTCAAGATCCAGGTACGGGCCGGCGGTTCGGCCGTCGGATACCAGACCCCCGCCTCGGAGATGTACATCGACCAGTCCATCACTCTCGGCATGGTCACCACCGACAGCGCCATCCAGACAGCCGGCAAGCGGCCCGTCACCGCGGTCGCCGCGCTGATGAAGAAGAGCCCGCAGGTCCTGATGTGGGACCCCAAGACCCACCCGGACTGGAAGACCGTCGCCGACATCGGCAAGAGCGGCGCCAAGGTCGTCTACCGCGACGGCGAGGTCTTCGCCCCGATGCTGGTGGCGAAGGGGCTCATCAAGAAGAGCCAGCTGGACGGGAGTTACGACAGTGCGCCGTCCCGTTTCGTCGCCGACCCCTCCATCGCGCAGCAGGGCTTCGCGACCGCGGAACCGTACCTCTACGAGCACGAGGTCGCCGCCTGGAAGAAGCCGGTCAAGTTCCAGCTGCTGTCCGATGTCGGCTACACCGTCTACCCGGAGGCACTCTCCGTCCGCACCGGTGCGCTGAAGAAGCTCGGCCCCTGCCTGAAGAAGCTGGTCCCCGTCATCCAGCAGTCGGCCGCCGACTTCGCCGCCGCACCGGACACCGCGGTCACGCTCATCGACGACATCGTGAAGCAGTACGGCACGAGCTGGGTCTACTCCAAGGGCACCGGCCAGTACGCCGCCAAGGAGATGGTCAAGCTCGGCATCCTCGGCAACGAGGCCGACGGATCGATCGCGAGCTTCGACAAGAAGCGGGTGACCGACTCCCTGAAGACCTTCGGACCGATCCTCGCCAAGAGCGGCGTCAAGATCCCGGCCGGGCTGAGCGCCGACGATCTGGCGACCAACGCATTCATCGACACCAAGATCGGAATGAAGTGATGGCCGTCGACCCCAAGGGCACGACCCTGTCCGCCGCCGAACTGCGCCGGATGACCGAACTGGTCGCGGACGACGCGATGGTGGGCGCCGGCCCAGGTGCCACGCACCGCACCCCCGGCATCGACGCATTCTGTACGGAGGCCGCCGCACTCCTGGGTGATGATGCCGTCGTACGCGAGGACTCCGCCCTCGACAAGGCGTCCCGCGACTGGGCGCACATGTCGCCGATCCTCGCCGCCAAGCTCCCCGCCGGTCGCGCCGAGGTGGTGCTGCGCCCGTCGTCGTACGAGCAGGTCCAGCCCCTCGTCGCCCTCGCCCACCGCCTGCGTATCCCGCTCACCCCGCGCGGCAAAGGCACCGGCAACTACGGCCAGGCGATCCCGCTCCACGGTGGCGCCGTCCTCGACCTCACCGGATGCGGACGCATCCTGGGCGCGGGCGACGGGTGGATCAGGGCCGAGGCGGGCGCGAAGATGTCCGACCTGGAGGCGCATGCGCGCACGCTGGGCCAGGAGCTGTGGATGTTCCCCTCCACCTTCGGGACATCGCTCGGCGGCTTCCTCTGTGGTGGGAACGGCGGCACGGGATCGCTCGCCAACGGCACCAACGGGGACGGTTTTGTGCGGGAGTTGACCGTCGTCCCGTGCACGGCGGAGGCCGAGCCCTTCACCGTACGCGGCGAGGAAGCCCTCCCGTACATCCACGCCTACGGCACCACCGGCATCACTACGACCGCGACCGTCGCACTTCAGCCGGCTCGCGTCTGGACCGGCCTTTTCACCTCCTTCGACACGTGGACCTCCGCCACCGCCGCACTCGGCGACCTCGTACGTTTGGAGCCCGCCCCGCGCCTGGTCTCCCTCGACGAGCCCGGCCTCGTCGAGACCTTCGAGGCCGACCCGGCCCTCGACCCGGCCGCGCTCAGCGTCCGCGCGATCATCGAGGAGCGGGCCGAGGACGACGCCCGCGCGATCATCGAGAAGCACGGCGGCCGGGTGACCGAGGTACGTCCCGCACCGCGCGGCCCCGCCCTCATCTCCTCGCTCTCCTTCAACCACCCCACGTACCACCTGATGAAGGCCCAGGACGGCTACTTCCACCTGGAGATCGGCGGCGACGTACTGCTCGGCGACCCGGCAGCGGTCAAGGCCGTCTTCCCCGGGACGGTGCTGCACCTGGAGGGGATGCGCTCGGGGACCGTCGGCATGCTGATGGCGCACTACCAGGGTGAAGCCGCCGTGTACGAGGGGATCGCCGCCCTGGAGGCGCTGGGCGTCGGTGTCCACGACGTCCACAACTGGTACGTCGACCGGCGCCTCGACCTCGCCCGCGCCGCCGCTCGCACCGCCGACCCGCTGGGGCTGCTCAACCCCGGCCACCTCCTGGGAGCGCGCTGACCATGACCTTCACGCGTTTCACCGACCTCAGTGGACCGTCGGTCACTGACCTGTCCGCCGACACCGTGGCCGTCCTCCCCGTCGGCGCGATCGAGCAGCACGGGCCCCATCTGCCCGTCGCCACGGATTACTTCATGGCGGAGGCGATAGCGGAGGGTGCGGCCCTGGCCGCCTCCGACAGCTGCGACATCACCCTGCTGCCGGGCCTCGCGTACACCAAGTCCGACGAACACGCCTGGTCGCCCGGGACACTGTGGCTCAGCGCCGCGACGCTCTTCGCGGTACTGGACGACCTCGGACGGTCCCTCGCCAAAGGGCCCGTCCGGCGGCTCGCGTTCCTCAATGCACACGGCGGCAACAGCGCGCTGCTGGGCGTCGCCCTACGTGAACTCCGCACCAAGTACGGTCTGTTCACCTTCCTGCTGCACGCCGCGCTGCCCGCGGACCAGGGCGGCGTGTCCCCCTCCGGCGAGCTCGGCCTGGGCGTGCACGGCGGGCTGAACGAGACCGCGGCGATGCTGCACCTCCACCCGGAGACGGTGGACATGTCGCTGGCCGAGCGGAGTGTCCCGGAGCACCTGACCGCCTACGAGCACGTCGGCTTCGGCAAGTCCGTCTCCTTCGGCTGGACGAGCGACGACTTCGGTACGGGCAACGGCGTCATCGGCGACCCCACCGGAGCCACCCCCGAACTCGGCCGCAAGCTCGTCGACACCGCGATCGCCGACAACGCGGCCGCACTGCGCGAATGCGCCCGCTTCCTGCCTTACGCCTGACAGCTTTCTCTCCATCACTAACCGTCGGACCGTCACCCGTCCGAAGACCGCCACCTGCCTGACCGCCTGACGTCGAGGACACCCGCCATGGCCATCCCCCCGCTCCACACGCCGCTCAGCAAGATCACCGCTCACCACATCACCGCGGGCGACACGGTCAAGCTCGCCGTCCTCACCGGACCGGCCGACGGCTCACCGACCACCGTCGTCTTCGAGGTGTGGGAACCGGGCGGCGCCCAACCGCTCAACTGGCACCCCGAGTCCGTGGAGACCTTCGTGGTGCTCGCGGGCGAGGGCCGCGCGGTCAGCGACGAGCACGAACGCGACCTCGCACCGGGTGATGTACTCGTCCTGCCCCTCGGCTCCAAGCACCGGATCACCAACACCTCGGCCACCGAGCGGCTCTACACCCTCACGATCATGTCCCCCGACGAGGGCTTCGCCAACCTGATCCAGCGGGGCCCCGACGCGGTGCTCGACGACGCGGACCTGGCCGTCCTCGGAGCCGCCCGATGAGCGAACTCCTCAACGCCTTCTGGTCGTACGAACAGGCCCTGGGCGCCAATGACGTGGCGGCCCTCGACCACTGGTTCCTGGACGCCCCGGACACGGTGCGCGCCGAGGGTTCCATGGTGCTGAGCGGGCATGCGGCCATCTCGGACTTCCGTCGCGGCCGCAGCGGGGGAGCGCCGGCCCGTACGGTCGAGCGCGTCCATGAGGTGCGGATCGCCGAGGACGTCGCCGTACTGACCGCCGAAACGCTGCGGGCCGACGGGGCGCGCGGGATGCAGACACAGGTGTGGCGGCTGACGGGGGAGGGCTGGCGGATCGCGGCCGCGCACGTCAGCGCGGTGCCGAGCCCGGTGGCGGACGAGGCTCCGGACCCCGCGGTGTGGCGGGTCGTGGGCCGGCCGCTGGTCGCCGGGGCGGAGGAGGGGCCGCTCGCCGGTGTACGTACTGCCGTCAAGGACCTCTTCGCCGTTGCCGGACAGCGGATCGGCGGGGGCAACCCGCAGTGGCTGGCCGATGCGCCGGTGGAGCACCGACATGCCGACGCGGTAAGGGAATTGCTCAGCGCAGGCGCCCAGCTGGCCGGCATCGCCCAGACCGACGAACTCGCCTTCAGTCTCGCCGGGACCAACATCCACTACGGCACCCCCGTCAACCCCGCCGCCCCCGGCCGGATCACCGGCGGCTCCAGCAGCGGCCCGGCGGCGGCGGTCGCCCGCGGCTGGGCGGATCTGGGGCTGGCCACGGACACCGCGGGCTCGATCCGGGTCCCCGCCTCCTACTGCGGCCTCTACGGCTGGCGCCCCACCCTCGGAGCCGTCCCCACCGGCGGCCTGCTCCCGCTGGCCCCGTCCTTCGACACGGCGGGACTGCTTGCCCGGGACCCGGACCTGCTGCGTACAGCGGCGAAGGTGCTCCTGCCCCGGGACGACGAAGCCCGGGTGACCACGCTTCTGGTCGACGACGCCCTCACCGCGCTCGCCGAACCCGAGGTCCGGGCTTCCTTCGAGGCGGCATGCCGGGCACTCTCCCTCCGTACCGGCCTGGAGCTCGTGCGGACCGACACCGGCATGGCCCCACACCTGGAGGAGTGGCTGCCCGCCTTCCGTACCGTCCAGGCGGCCGAGGCGTGGGCCGCGCACGGGGAGTGGATCGAAAAGCATCCAGGCGCGCTGGGGGCCGACATCGAGGCCCGGTTCGCCGGGGGGAGCCAGGTCGCCGAGGGTGAAGTGCGTGACGCCACCTCCGGGCTCCTGTCCGCCCGTTCGGTCATCGTCGAAGTCCTGCCGCCCGGCACCGTGCTCCTTCTCCCCGCCACGAGCAGCCCGGCCCCCCGCGCCGATGCGACACCGGCCGAGGTCGAGACCGTACGAGCCGCAACCCTCCGCCTCACCTGCCTTGCCTCGCTCGCCGGGCTGCCCGCCGTCACCATGCCCCGGCTGCGGGTCCGCGACCTCCCGGTCGGCCTCTGCGCGATCGGCGCGCCGGGCACGGACCACGCCCTCCTGGAGCTGACCCATGCATGAAATCGGCCCCAACTCCCGCAACTCCTGGCGCGCGGACGTCACACACGTCGACCTCCGCCGCCCGCAACGCCTGGCCCGGCCCGTGACCGTGGAGGCTCAGCCCCAAATCCTGACGCTCGACCTGGCCTCGACGGCCATCGTCGTCATCGACATGCAGAACGACTTCTGCTCGCCCGACGGCTGGCTGGCCTCGATCGGAGTGGACGTGTCCCCGGCCCGCACCCCCATCCCCGTACTCCAGCGGCTCCTCCCCGCCCTGAGGGCGGCCGACGTTCCCGTCGTCTGGCTCAACTGGGGCAACCGCCCCGACCGCGCGAACCTCCCGCCCGGCGTCCTCCACGTCTACGACCAGGCTGGAACCGGAGGCGGACTCGGCTCCCAACTGCCCACCGGGGCAAGGGTCCTGGAACGCGACAGCGCGTCCGCCGACATCACCGCACCCCTCTTCGCGGCACCCGGCGACCTGCACATCGCCAAGTACCGCATGAGCGGCTTCCAGGACACCGAACTCGACAGCGTCCTGCGCAATCTCCGCGCCGACACGCTCCTGTTCGCCGGAGTCAACGCCGACCAGTGCGTCCTCGCCACCCTCATGGACGCGGCGAGCCTCGGCTACGACGTGCTGATGCTGGAGGACGCGGTGGCCACCACCTCACCCGCGTACTGCATGGACGCCACCGTCTACAACGTCCGCCAGTGCTTCGGCTTCACCCTCACCGCCGCCGACCTCCAGGAAGCGCTGTGACCCTCCTCCAACCCCACCGGGGCCCCGTCGACGGCGACCACTACCTGCCCGCAGACCCCGCCGCGGTCCACTGGGGTCTGCTCCCCAACGCCCTCTCCAAGCCGGCCCTTTCGGTCCCCTCCGGCGCGGTCGTCAGCCTCGACACCATCAGCCACGAGGGCATCCTCGCCGACCAGGGCCGAGACCCGGCCGCCTTCTTCGCCGCGGCCGGCATCCACGGCATCCTCCACGACACGGCCGAACTCGCCGCTTCCACCCGCCTTCACGACCCCGCCGCCCACGGCCCGCACGTGGTCACAGGACCCGTCCACATCCAGGGGGCCGAGCCCGGCGACGTACTCGAAGTGGAAGTCCTCCGCCTGCGCCGCCGCGCCCCCTACGGCGTGATCAGCAACCGCCACGGCAAGGGCGCGCTCCCCGGCGAATACCCCCAGGGCCCCGGCCCCGACCCGGTCAGTCTGGTCGCCACCGTCGACGACGACGGCCGCGGCCGACTCCCCGTGGGCGACGGTCGCGACATCCGCTTCCCGCTCCGTCCCTTCCTCGGCATCATGGGCACCGCCCCCGCTACCGAAGCCCCGGTCCACTCGGTGCCTCCCGGCCCGCACGGAGGCAATCTCGACGTACGCCACCTCGGCGTCGGCGCCCGCCTCTTCCTCCCCGTCGCCGTCGACGGAGCCCACTTCTACGCAGGCGACCCGCACTTCTCCCAGGGCGACGGCGAAGTGGCCCTTACCGCCTTCGAAGCCCCTCTGCGCGCGACCCTCCGCCTCACCGTCCACCGCGACCCCGCCCTGCGCCGACTCGCGTCCCGCCTGCGCGCCCCCTTCGCCGAGACCGACACCGAGCACATCGTCATGGGCCTGGACACCGACCTCGACGAGGCGATGCGCCACGCCGTACGCGACGCCCTCACCTTCCTCGACGAGCGCTTCTCCGTCCCCGGCCCGGTTGCCCTCGCCTACCTCAGCGCGGCCGCCGACTTCCAGGTCTCCCAGGTGGTCGACATCGTCAAGGGCGTCCACTGCCGCATTTCCAAGGCGGACCTGACCTTCTGACGCCACACTGTTCGCGCTCTGCCAGGGGGCGAGCCTGGATCTCAGGTTTCGATTGCAGGCGACATCACGCCGGTGCGCGAGCGGATCGAGCGGGAACTCGGCCTGCCCGCCGAGCACGTCGTCGTCACTGCGACGCGCGCACAAAGCGCTCCGCATCGCCGACGTCTCGCCGGGTGCGCTCGCGCACGCGGGCAGTCAACGGAGCCGCCAAGTACACGGCGGATTCCCGGAGTTATGACCGGAGCACCTTCGAGGCCATGAACTCCGGCTACGCGCGTGTTGCGGAGGCGCCTGGCCTGCGGGTTCATGGGAAGCCGAGTCGGCCCTGACGCCCCTGCCGAGCCCGCCCCCGGCCGGATCCGGGCGCCGTAGACCCACACCCGCTGCCCGACGCGGCGCGCGTCGGCTCCTTCCCCGACGGCGTCGATGACACCGGCGGCATCGCTGTGCGGGATCACCCGGGGGTAGGGCATCGAGGAGCCGAGCCAGCCGCGCCGCTTCTTGGTGTCGCCGGGGTTCACCCCCGACACGGTGACGCGGACGCGGACCTCGCCCGGGCCGGGCTGAGGGTCAGGGAGTTCGCCGACCTGGAGCACGTCGGTTGCGGGGCCTTGTTCGTCGTACCAGGACGCAAGCATGTGGGACCTCCGTCGCCTCGCAGCTCGCGGGTTCTTCGAGCGTAGGGGGATCGTTCTCGGTGCGCGCGGCTCCGGGCGCGTTCGGCGCGGCTCTGGTGCCAGGTTCTGGAAGGTCTTCAGCGATCCGAACTTGGCTCGGCAGTGTCGTCCGAGGTCGTTTCGGGTTTGGTGTGGAGGACTTCGCGGGCCTGCTCCGCGGCGCGGGTGATGCTCTCGGTGACGAAGTCGAGGAAGCGGGCGATGTTCTCGAGGCGGACGGCGGCCGGGGTGCCGGGGCCGAGGATGCCGACGCCCTGCCGTGCGGTCTCGACGAGCTGGGCGGTGGAGCGGGCGCTGGCCATCATCGACTGGTACCAGACGTCCTCGTCGGCGAAATAGCGCTCGCGGCGCTGTTCGTCGCGTTCCCGGCGGACCAGGCCCTGACTCTCGAGGAACGCGATCGCCTTGGAGATGGACGCCGGGCTGACCTGGAGGCGCTGGACGAGTTCGGACGCGGTGAGGCTGCCGGCGTCGGTGGTGTAGAGGCAGGCCAGGACCCGGGACATCATCTTGGGCGCGCCTGATTGCATGAGGACGGTGGTGAACGTCTCCTCGTACTCGCGTACGGCCTCGGCATCGCGTCCGTGGGGCTGCGGGGGCGCCTCTTCCGGCCCTCGGGGCGCGCTCTGCCTGCGCCGGTGGGCGCGGTGTTCGGTGGCGCGGTGGGCGAGGTCGGCCCGGTAGGCGGTGGGGCCGCCGTTGCGCGTCACCTCGCGCGTGATCGTCGAGGTCGGACGGTCGAGGCGTCTGGCGATCTCCGCGTAGGCGAGGTCGTCGGCCAGTCCCAGCGCGATCTGCTGACGTTCCTGCTGGGTGAGCCTGCCTCCCGGCATCGCGGTCTCCTTCGTGGTCCTTGGTGTCTCCAGCATAGCGTTCGCTCCCAATCCATTGCAACGAACGCGGTGGGGTTGTTGCATTAGACCCAAAACCATTGCAACGATTTCATGGCTTTCACCTGCGGTGACGGCAATCGCGTGCAACGACAGTGTTGCCGGATCTGTGAACGCAACGTAGCTTTTCCATCATCAGAAACAGCGGGCCGAAGAGCGCACGCTGCAGAAGAAGGAGAGCACGATGCAGAAGTTCGACACCCCCGCCCCGGTCTCCGCCGTCCTCGACATCCCCGCGGGACGCATCCGGTTCATCGCCGCCGACCGGGCCGACACCACGGTCGAGATCCTGCCCGCGGACGCCTCGAAGGGCCGCGACGTGAAGGCGGCGGAGCAGATCGAGGTCGCCTACGGCGACGGCGTCCTGCGGATCGACGCCCCGGCGGCGAAGAACCGGATCCTCGGCGCTCCCGGATCCATCGAGGTGACCATCCAGCTGCCCGTCGGCTCCCGCATCGAGGCGAAGGCGGCCAGCGCCGAGTTCCGGGGCGTCGGACGGCTCGGCGACGTCGCCTTCGAGAGCGCGCAGGGCACGGTCAAGCTCGACGAGGCCGCGAGCGCCCGCCTCACCCTCCAGGCCGGCGACGTATCGGTCGGCCGCCTGGGCGGCTCCGCGGAGATCAGCACCCAGAAGGGCGACCTCCACATCACCGAGGCCGTGCGCGGCACGGTCACGCTGCGCACCGAACACGGCGAGATCTCGGTCGGCGCCGCCCGCGGAGTCTCCGCCGCCCTGGACGCCGGCACCGGCTACGGCCGGATCCACAACACGCTCAAGAACACCGACGGCGCCGCCGCCGGCCTGAACATCCACGCGACCACCGCCTACGGCGACATCACCGCCCGCAGCCTGTAAACCCGCAGCCTGCAAAGGAGCACCCCTCATGACCGGCTTGGCCATCGCGGCGAACGGGCTGCGCAAGTCCTACGGCGACCAGACCGTCCTCGGCTGCTTCTGGTCGACCTCGAAGTTCAACGACGACCCGAAGTAGCCGCCATGGCAACGCGGGCCACCTTCCGCAACGCGTCCCACCCGAGGGCGGCGTGCACCGACATCCGGTCGGCGTACGCCGCTCCGTTCGTGTGCGAGGAGGACCTCATCCCGGCCGCTGATCCGCTCGGTGATCGGTGATCGGTGATCGGTGTGCTGCGGCCGGGCCGCCTGGTTGACTGTCGTGTGGCCAGGGGGCTCAGTGGTGCTCGGTCAGATCCTTCTCCAGCGCGTGCGCGGTGGCGTCCAGGGCGGCGACCAGGGACTGAAGGCGGTGTGGGTCGTAGCGCACGCTAGGCATCGACACCGACAGACCGGCCAGCGCGGTGCCGTCCTGGTCGCGCACCGGCACGCCGACGGCGACGAGACCGCGTTCGGATCGCTCCTTGTTGACGGCGAACCCGTTGCGGCGCAGACGCCTCAGCTCCGTCCGCAGCCTGGCGAGATCCGGGCGATCGGCCGGACGGTCGCGGTAGCGCTCGGGGGCGTAGACCTCCTCCAGCTTCTCCTCGGCGAGGTCGGCGAGGAGAAGCAGTCCCGCCGTCGTGCGGTGGGCCGGGAACACCATGCCCTCCCGGGAACCGACCCGTAGTGCCTGCCGGCACTCGACACTGGCGATGAACCGGGCCGTGTCCCCGGTGCGCACGATCAGGTTCGTGGTCTCGTCCAGCAGATCGACGACCCGGCGCAGATGGGGCAGCGCCGCCGCGCGCAGCCGCGACACGAGGGACTGGGAGTGCGCGGCGAGTTCCAGCACCAACCCCGCCCGGTAGACGCGGTCCTCGCCCTGTACGGCGAAGTCCCGGTAGACGAGCATCGCCAGGACCCGGTGGGCGGTCGACCTGGCCACGCCCAGCCGCTCGGCGATCTGCGACACGGTCGCGCCGCCCTCCATCTGCAGGATGGTCGCCGCCCGCAGGGCGTGGTCCACGCTGGCGATGGGGTAGGGCGGTGGCGTCTTCAGTGGTTTGTCCATGGCGTGGCCTCCAGATTCTGGGCCTCGGATTCTGCTCTATTCTGGCCTCGTATTCTGCTCTCCAGAATCTACATGTCCATTTGGCGGACACGGCGCACGCTGTGGAGTGTGACTCAGTCCTCCATCGCCCAAGACTTCGCCACGGGTTCCCCGGTCCGGCTCCAGGCCGTCTCCGCCGAGGGGCAGCCCGAGGTCACCCCCGCGCTCGAAGAGCTGTACCGGGGCTTCGAACAGGAGCTGCTCGTCCCCCTGTGGACCGAGATCGGCGACCTGATGCCGGCCCACCCGCGCTCACGCGCCGTGCCGCACCTGTGGCGCTGGGAGCGGCTGCGGGAGCTGGCAGCCCAGGCCGGCGACGTGGTCCCCGTCGGCCGCGGCGGTGAGCGCCGGGCCATCGCGCTGGCCAACCCCTCCCTCGGCGGCAGGCCGTTCGCCACCCCGACGCTTTGGGCGGCCATCCAGTACCTCATGCCCGGCGAGGACGCCCCCGAGCACCGGCACACCCAGCACGCCTTCCGCTTCGTCGTCGAGGGCGAGGGCGTGTGGACGGTCGTCGGGCGCGACCCGGTGGCCATGCGCCGCGGCGACTTCCTCCCGCAGGCCGGCTGGAACTGGCACGCCCACCACAACGCCACCGCCGAGCCGATGGCCTGGATCGACGGACTGGACATCCCCTTCCAGTACGCCACCGAGACGCAGTTCTTCGAGTTGGGCCGCGACGAGATCAGCGACGCCGAGCGGATCACGCCGCAGCGGTCGCGCTCCGAGCGCCTGTGGGGCCACCCGGGCCTGCGTCCGCTGTCGGCCGTCCCGGCCACCCCGGGCAGCCCGCTGCTGTCCTACAAGTGGGAGTACACCAACGCCGCCCTGGGCGACCAGCTCCTGCTGGAGAAGGAGGGCTTCGGCGGCACCGTCGAGCCCGGCCACGCCGCGGTGCGCTACTCCAACCCGCACGACGGCTCCGACGTCCTGCCGACCATCCGCGCCGAGTTCCACCGCATCGCCCGCGGCGCCGAGACCGCGCCGGTGCGCGAGACCGGTTCGTCGGTCTACCAGGTCTTCGACGGCTCCGGTGTGGTGACCGTCGGCGACAAGTCCTGGACGGTCAGCCGCGGCGACCTGTTCGTCGTCCCGTCCTGGGAGCCGTTCTCCGCCAAGTCCGAGGCCGGCGCCACCGACTCCGACGAGGGCGCCCTCGACCTGTTCCGCTTCTCCGACGCGCCCGTCTTCGAGGCGCTCAAGCTCAACCGCACCCAGAAGGACGCCTGAACATGAAGCTCGCCACCATCCGCACCGCCGACGGGACCCGGGCGGTCCGCCTCGACGGCGAGGTCCTCGTCGACCTCGGGTACGGCGACCTGGGCGAGCTGTTCGCCGAGGCCGACTGGCAGTCCAAGGCCGCCGCCGCCTCCGGCACCGCCTACCCGGTCGAGGGCGCGGACTTCGCGCCGGTCGTCCCCAACCCGTCCAAGGTTGTCTGCGTCGGCCACAACTACACCAACCACATCAAGGAGATGGGCCGGGAGCTTCCGAACTACCCGACCCTCTTCCCGAAGTTCGCCGACACCCTGCTGGGCGCAGGCGACGACATCGTCAAGCCGGCCGAGACCGACGCGCTCGACTGGGAGGTCGAGCTGGCCGTCGTGATCGGCAAGCAGGTGCGCCGCGCCGACGAGCGGCAGGCCGCCGACGCCATCGCCGGCTTCACCGTCATGAACGACATCTCGGTGCGCGACTGGCAGTTCCGCACCATCGAGTGGACCCAGGGCAAGATCTGGGGGGCCTCCACCCCGGTCGGCCCCTACGTCGTCACCCCCGACGAGGTCGGCGGCGTCCGCCCCGCGCTCGAGGTCAAGACGGTCGTCGACGGCCAGGTCATGCAGCGGGACGACACCGGCACGCTGCTGTTCGACCCGGTCTTCCTGGTGCGGTACATCTCCACCGTCATCACCCTGCGCCCGGGCGACATCATCGCCACCGGCACCCCGGCCGGCGTCGGCAACGCCCGCAAGCCGCAGGTCTTCCTGCTCCCCGGCCAGACCGTGGTCACTGAGATCTCCGGCCTCGGCGCCTGCACCAACAAGGTGGTCGGGGCATGACGGACGGCACGCGGACGTTCGCCGCCGCGCGCGATTGGGCCCGCACGGGCACCAAGCTGCTGCTCGACGCCGTCGCGGGACTCGACGACGCCGGCTTCCGCGCCCCCAGCGTGCTGCCGGAGTGGACCCGGGGGCACCTCGCGGCGCACGCCGCCGCCAACGCCGATGCCCTGTGCAACCTGGTGCACTGGGCGGCCACCGGCGAAGAGACGCCGATGTACGCCTCCCCCGAGGAGCGCGCCGCCGGCATCGCCAGGGGCGCGGCCGTGTCGGCCGAGGAGCTCCGCTCCTGGGTGACCGCCTCCGCGCAGGCGCTCGACGAGGGACTGGACCGGCTCACCGACCAGCAGTGGCAGCACGAGGTCGTCACCGCCCAGGGCCGCACCGTCCCCGCCACCGAACTCCCGTGGATGCGCGCCCGCGAGGTATGCGTCCACGCCGTCGACTTCGGCACCGGCGCCACCTTCGCCGACCTCCCGGCCGGCTTCCTCACCGTCCTGTGCGACGACGTCGTCACCAAGCGCGCCGCGGCCCCCGGCCCGGCCGTGACGCTGCGGGCACCGGCCACCGGCGCCGCCTGGGAGCTGCCGGGCGACGGCGAAGCCGCCCAGGTCACGGGCGAACTGCACGACATCGCGGCCTACCTCACCGGACGGGACGCCGACCTGCGCACCGCGGACGGCACGCCTGCCCCCGCGCTGGGCGCCTGGCTCTGACGCCGACGCGCAACGACCCATTGGACTCAAGGAAGAGACCATGAACCCAGCAACACCCTCCACCGGCACCCGACCCGACGTCATCGTCGTCGGAGGCGGCATCGGCGGCCTCAGCACCGCGTTCGCCCTCACCCGCGCAGGCCTGCGTGTACGCGTCCTCGAACGGGCCAAGGAGTTCGGCGAGGTGGGCGCCGGCCTGCAGATCGCCCCCAACTGCACCCGCATCCTCGCCGAGTACGGCCTGCTGGAGGAGGCCAGGACTCTTGGCGTCGTCCCCGAGAACATGGTGATGCGGGACGCGCTCGACTCCCGGGAACTGACCCGCCTTGACCTGCGCGACCTCGAACGCCGCTACGGCTTCCCGTACATGGTCATCCACCGCAGCGACCTGCACGGCATCTTCCTGCGTGCCTGCGAACGCGCCGGTGTCGAGCTGCTGACCGACCAGAGTGTCGTCGGCTACGAGCACACGGATGGCGGCGCCCTGATCCGCCTGGAGGACGGCAGTACCCAGGAGGCGCCGCTGGTCGTCGCCGCCGACGGGCTGCACTCCGTGGCCCGCCGCCAACTGGTGGGCGACGACGTGGTCAGCTCCGACTACGTCGCCTACCGCGCGGCCGTCCCGATCGAGCAGGTCCGGGACAACGGCATCGCGGAGAAGGACGTCACCGTCTACGTCGGCCCGCGCTGCCACTTCGTCCAGTACGCGCTGCGCGGCGGCGAGATGTTCAACCAGGTCGCCGTGTTCGAATCGCCCAAGGCCCTGGCCGGGCAGGAGGACTGGGGCACGCCCGACGAGCTGGACGCCGCCTTCGAGGCCACCTGCGACACCGTGCGCAAGGGCATTCCGCTGATGTGGCGGGACCGCTGGTGGCAGATGCTCGACCGCGACCCGATCGAGACGTGGGTGCACGGCCGTATCGCGCTGCTCGGCGACGCCGCGCACCCGCCGCTGCAGTACATGGCGCAGGGCGCGATCATGGCGATCGAGGACGGCTGGGTGCTCGCGCGGCACATCGCCCGGCATGCTGTCGCCGGTCACGAAACCCCGCAGGGCCTGGACGCCGCCCTGGCCGCGTACGAGGCGGTCCGCGTCGAGCACTGCCGGAGGGTGCAGACGACGGCGCGCGCCTGGGGTGAACTGTGGCACCTCGACGGAGACGAACGCCTGCAACGCAACACGATCATGCGTGGCCTGGACATCCACGACTACGGCTTCACCGACTGGGTGTACGGCCCCACCGCGCTGACGCCCGACGAGGAGCCGGCCATGTTCACCCCGATCCCGTTGGAGTCGGTCCCCGCCGAGCAGAACACCGGCGCGCGGACGGACGCCGTGGCGCTCACGGCAGGCAGCGCCCGCTGACCGAAGCCTGCTGCCCAAGGCGGACCGCGCGTTCCCGGCGGGCAACGCGACAGCCGTTTCCACTCGTCCCCGCCTGCCCCTGCCCGCTCACCGGCACCGCCTGCGTCAGCCTCGTCTACACCGACCACGGCATCCGTCGACCTGCTCCCCTGAGCGTGAGCCACCGGTCAAGACGAAGGGGTACGCCGCCACCACGGTCGACGACATCGCGACCGCGGTGGGCACCACACGAGTGACCTTCTACAAGTACTTCCCCTCCCGCAGTGAACTGATGAAGGCGCTCATCGACGAGCAGCTCAACGTGGCGCTGCAGCACGTCCGTTCCCCGGAGCACGGCTCGACGGCGCAGGACCTCGTCGCCACCGTCGTCGACGGGACGCCGGGGGCGATCACGGCGTGGCTGCGGCGGACCGCCGACAGCTGGCCGGCCATCCGACCGATCATCCGCATCGGCCGTGATGCCGCGGTGGTCGACCCGGAACTCATCGACCTGGTCGAGCGATGGCTGGAGGAGGCCATCAGCGACATCGAGGACGGACTGATGACGGCCGGCCGCTTCGAGGCCCATCAACGCCACTTCCGGGGCGTTCTCGCGATGGCCCAGTTCGACGTCGTCGCCCAGAACTGGGATGGCGCCGCCGACTGGAAGCTCACGCGTGACCAGATGCTCGACGAGCTCAGCGCCAGTTGGGTACGGCTGCTGACCTGACCTGACCTGACCTGACCTGACCTGACCTGGTCCGGGGGTGCGATTCCCCCCGACCACCCGCCCCCTGCACCTCCTGGCTAGCTGTGTCGGCAGGCAAGAATGAAGCCCAAGAGGCCACCCGGGACACGACGGTGCCGACCTGTCCGGGAGCGTACATTTCGCCGCCGGTATCGCTCTGTGCCGGGCCGCCTGCTGTGTAGTCACCGGGATCGACGGCGCTCCGATCGGGCAGGCAGGCCGCGGCCTTGTCGCGGCCGCCGACGGCGAAACCCACCGACTGCTGATATCGATGATCAGCAACTGAGGCCGGTCCTGCGGCTGAAAGGCCGTCCCCACACCCGCCTCAGCCCACTCGGTTCGCGGCGGCGCTCGGGCAGTGCAGCGCCATGTCGGCCTGGGCGCGCGGTGGGCGGATGCCCCTGGCGGCGGTGGGCGCTGCGGCCAGGGGCATGCCTCACAGCACCTTGGACAGGAACGAGCGGGTGCGTTCGTGCGTCGGGTGTGCCACCACCTCGCGCGGTACACCCGCCTCGACGACCGCGCCGTCGTCCATGAAGACCAGCGAATCGCCCACCTCGCGGGCGAAGGCGATCTCGTGGGTGACCACCAGCATCGTCATGCCGGACGTCGCCAGGTCCCGCATCACGTCCAGGACTTCACCCACCAGCTCGGGGTCGAGCGCGGAGGTCGGCTCGTCGAAGAGCATCAGTTTCGGCTCCATCGCCAGCGCCCGCGCGATGGCTACCCGCTGCTGCTGGCCGCCCGAGAGCTGTGCGGGGTAGGCGTCACCGCGGGTGCCGAGTCCTACCCGGTCCAGCAGCGCGCTCGCACGCTCCCGCACGACGGCCCTGGCCTCGCCCCGGACCCGGACCGGCGCCTCCATGATGTTCTGCAGCGCCGTCATGTGCGGGAAGAGGTTGAAGCGCTGGAAGACCATGCCGATGTCACGGCGCCGGGCGGCGACCTCCTTGTCGCGCAGCTCGTACAGCCGCCCGCCGTGCTCGCGGTAGCCGACGAGCCGTCCGTGCACCTCGAGCCGGCCCGCGTCGACCTTCTCCAGATGGTTGACGCAGCGCAGGAACGTGGACTTGCCCGACCCGGACGGGCCGATCACGCACGCCACTTCGCCGGGCGCGACCTCCAGGTCGATGCCGCGCAGCAGCTCGGTGTGACCGAAACTCTTGCGCACACCACGCGCTGACACAGCTGCCGTCGTCGTGGTCGTCACCGGCGCACTCCCTTCGAGTAGCGCCGCTCCAGGAACCGCTGGAGAACGGTGGCGACGGTCGTGAGGACCACATACCAGATCGTGACGGTGAGCAGCAGCTCCACGATCTTGAGGTTGTTGGAGTAGATCTTCACGGCGGACTGGAGGAGTTCGCCGTACTGGATCGCGTACGCCAGCGAGCTGGTCTTGAGCATGCTGACGAACTCGTTGCCGGTCGGCGGCACGATGACCCGCATGGCCTGCGGCAGGACGATCCGGCGCAGGGTCAGGGCGCGGCGCATGCCGAGTGCGTGGGCGGCCTCGGTCTGGCCCTCGTCGACGGAGTCGATGCCGGCGCGGACGATCTCCGCCATATAGGCGCCCTCGTTGATGCCGAGGCCCAGCAGCGCGGCGACGAACGGGGTCATCAGATCGTTCGTCTGCCAGCTGCCGATGCCGGGGAGCGTCACCTCCGGTATGACCAGGGCCAGGTTGTACCAGAGCAGCAGCTGGACGATGACCGGAGTACCGCGGAAGAGCCAGACGTACGCCGCCGACACTGCCCGTATCTCACGGTGGCGGGAACGCCCGAGGATGGCGAAGAGCACGCCGAGCGCGATGCCGAGTGCCTGGGCCAGGACGCTGATGACGACCGTGTTGCCGAGACCGGTCAGGACGTTGCTCGCGGTGAGGAACTCCCTGGTGACCGAGTAGTCGATGTCCGCGCCGGCGAAGGCCCGGACCACGAGTGCCAGCGCCGCCACGATGACGACGAGGAACGCCCACCGTCCGTACTCGCGGACCGGGACCGCTTTGACGGTGTCGGGCGGTGTCTTGCTGATCGTGGTGGTCATGTGCCCGCGTTCACCTTCGCCTCGGTGACCGCACCCTCCGGAATCCCGTACTTCTCGATCAGCTTGGTGTAGGCACCGTTGTCGATGATCGCGGCGAGCGCCTTGCTCAGAGCTTCGCGCAGGGCGGTGTCCTGCTTGCCGACGGCGATGCCGAGCGGGCCCGCCTCGATCTGCTCGCCCACGACCTCGAAGTCCTTGCCGCCGTTGGAGGTGCGGGCGTTGTAGCTGGCGACCGGGTAGTCCTCCAGGCCGGCCACCGCGCGGCCCTGCTTGACCTGGAGCAGTGCCTCGGTCTCGCGGTCGAACTCAAGGATCTGGATCTTCTTCTTGCCGTCCTTGACGCATGTCTTGCTCTGCTCCGCCGCGTATCCGGCCTGGGTGGTGGAGCGCTGGACGGCGACGGTCTTGCCGCACAGGCTGGTCAGCGACTTCAGACCTTCCGGGTTGCCCTTCTTCACCAGGAGCATCGCGCCGGCGGTGTAGTAGTCGACGAAGTCGACGCTGGCCTGGCGCTTCTTGGTGTCGGACATACCAGATATCACGACGTCGAGGCGCTTGGACTTGAGTGAGGTGATCAGGCCGTCGAAGGACGCGTTCTTGAACTCGAACGGCACTCCGAGCTGCTTGCTCAGCGCGTCGGCGAGGTCCTTGTCGAAGCCCAGGACAGTGGTGCCGTCGGTGTCGTAGTACTCCATCGGCGCGTACGAGATGTCGGAACCGACGACGATCTTGCCCGCCTCGCGGATCTCCTTGGGGAGGTCCTTGTACAGGGGTGCGGAAGTCGTCGCGGCCTTCGGCTCCGAGTCATCGCCGGAGGTGCCGCAGGCGGCGGTGGAGGCGGCGAGGAGGGTGACGAGCACGGCGGAGGCGAGCAGGTTTCTGGGCATTCGGGTCATGTCCTCGGTCTCGTTCTGGGTCGTGTCACGGGAAGTGGCGTGCGGGGCCGGGGCGTGCGGGGACGGGGCGTGGCCCTGGCCTCTCGGGTGGCAGGCAGGGTGGGTGGTGCGGGTGCAGGCAGGGTGGGTGGTGCAGGGGCAAGCAGGGCGGGTGCTGCGGGGGCGGTCATGCGCGGTACAGGTCGCGACGGGCCACCGTGACGCGGCGCAGCACGTCGGGCAGGAGGGTCGCGCCGCTGCCGGGACCCGTGGGGACGGTGAGGTGGCCGTCGTCCAGGACAAAGGGCTCGGTGAGGTCCTCGGCGTAGTAGCGCGAGGAGGCCGAGGTGTCGCCGGGCAGAACGAAGCCGGGCAGGGCCGCGAGCGCCAGGTTGGCGGATCGGCCGACTCCGGTCTCCAGCATGCCGCCGCACCACACCGGCACTCCCTGCGCGCGGGCCACGTCGTGGATACGGCGCGCCTCCAGGTAGCCGCCGACACGGGCCGGCTTGATGTTGATGACGCGGCAGGCGCCGAGTGCGAGGGCGGTGGCGGCGTCGCGGGCCGAGGTGATCGACTCGTCCAGACACAGGGGCGTACGGACCACCTTGGCGAGCTCCGCGTGGCCGCGCAGGTCGTCCTCGTCGAGCGGCTGCTCGATGAGGGCCAGCGCGAACTCGTCGAGGCGGCGCAGGTGTTCGGCGTCCGAGAGGCGGTAGGCGGTGTTGGCGTCGACCTGGAGGATCACCTCGTCGCCGAACGCGTCGCGTACGGCACGCACCGGCTCGACGTCCCAGCCCGGCTCGATCTTGAGCTTGATCCGCAGATAGCCCTCGGCGAGGTACCCCTCGACGGCGGACAGGAGCTCGCCGACGCTGTCCATGATGCCGACGGACACGCCCGACGGCACGCGGTCCTTCACGGCACCCAGGTGGGTGCCGAAGGACATGCCGTAGGACCGCAGTTCGGCGTCCAGGACGGCGGTCTCCAGCACGGCCTTGGCCAGCGGATGTCCCTTGACGGCTTCGACGGCGGGACCGATCCGCGCCGCGGTGACCTCGCCGAGCGCGGTGACCCGCGGGATCAGATGGTCACGCAGCACCAGTTCGGCGGAGGCCGCGAACTCCGGGCAGTACAACGGGTCGGGGTCTCCCGCGAATTCGCCCCAGCCCTCGCCCGTGTCGGTGACGACACGCAGCAGGAAGGTGTCGCGGACGGTGTCCGTGCCGAAGGACGTACGGAAGGCACCCACCAACGGCAGCCGGATGTGGACGAGTTCGATGTGTTCGATCTTCAACGGGTCTCCGCAAGGTGCGTCGGGGCGGCGCCACGGGGGTCGGACGGGATGCCAAGGGCTCAAGGAGTCAGGGACTCAAGGAGTCAGGGACTCAAGGACTCAAGGACTCAGGGACGGGTGAGGCGATACCAGCCGTCGCGTGTCATGGAGGTCGCCGCGTAGCCGTCGGCCAGGGCTGGAGCGAGGACGTCTTGCACCGCCGTGCGCCATGCCACGGCACGTGCGGGATCCGCGCCGCGTACGGCCACGATGTCCTCCGGGACGCGGCACCACAGGGAGCGCTCGTCGCGAGCGGTGAACGGCAGCCCGTCCGGGCCGGGGGAGGTGTCGGGGTCGGGGCGGTCCGCGATGTCGGCTGCCGGGGTGCCGAGCCGGTCCAGATGCCAGACGGCGGTGAGCCGGTCGGTCTTGTCGCCGGTGTTGAAGCCGTCGTCGAGCGGGCCGTAGAAGTCCGGGGTGTACTCGGTTGCGTGCGCGCCCAGTTTGACCAGGTTGAACCAGGCGTTGCGGCGCACCAGCGGATCGAACGTCCAGCTGATGGTGGCGACGCCACGCTCAAGTGCCCAGGAGCGCTGCGCCAGTTTGAGCGCGTACCCCACGCCTCTGCCGCCCTGTTTGGCGCCGGCGATCAGGCTGTAGAGGTCGTGACCCCGGGGCGGTCCGAAGATCGCCGCGGTCGCCCCCGTCATGCCGCCGGGCCCGAACGCCACATGGACGGCGCCGCCCGCATGGGCCAGCGAGCGCAGCACATCGGGGGCGAGCGGGTCGTGCCCGGGGGGCGTCGCCCACACCTCGGCGAGGAGACGGGAGACGGCGAGCAGCCGCTCGGGGTCCTCGATGGTCTCGATCCGCACGCCCGCCGCGCCCGCCGCGGCCTGGGCCTGCTGGGCCGCCGAGGCGAGTGAGGCGGCGAAGGGCCCGTGGTCGCCCGAAGGGCCGATCGCCGGATCCGCAGGCAGCGGCCGTCCGCATTCCCCGCATGTCGTTGCTGAGCGATGAGTTTCGGTGAGCACGGAGCAAGACTCGGGCAAGCACCCGGCGCCACTCTTCGGATGACCGCCACAGGAAACCGAATTGACCTTGGGCGATCAGCCAAAAACGATCTACCATGCGGCGTGCCCACGACATTGCGTCAGCTCTGCGACGCTCTCGGCCCCTCACCGCTGCAACTGGTGACGGCCCCGCGCGGTACTCAGGCGCCGGTCACCGCGACGGTGATCTACGAGCCGAGGGTCGACCTGCCGAACCTGGACGACGTACTGCTGCTCGCCGTCGGCGTCACACCCTCGCAGGCGGTACGGCTGGTCGGCCCCGCCGCGGCAGCGGGCCTCGCGGGCATCGTCGTCAAGCGGTACGGCGAGGCGATCGGCGAACTGGCCGACGCGGCGCAGCAAGCGGGCGTCGCGCTCCTCATCGCGGACGACGACCTGGCCTGGCAGCAGCTCGACGCCCTGCTCGGCTCGGCGCTGATAGCCACCTCACCCCCCGACCGCGGCGGCGGATCCATACCGGGGCGCTCCTCCGTGGGAGCGGACATCGGCGACCTGTTCGCCCTGGCCAACGCGATCGCCGCGGCGGTCGGCGGGGCCACCGCGATAGAGGACCCGCACCAGCGGATCCTGGCCTACTCCACGCTGCGCGGCCAGGAGATCGACGAGGAGCGCAGACAGGGCATCCTCGGCCTGCATGTGCCGTACCTGGCGGACAACGTCCCGCAGTACCGAGATCTCGCCCGCACCGCCGACGTGCTGCGTTTTCCCGCGTCGCCGAACGGACTGCCCCGGATCGCCGTCGCGGTGCGCGCGGGCAGTGAACTGCTCGGCACGATCTGGGTGGTGGACGCCCATGACGATCTGGGTGAGGACGCGACGCGAGCGCTCGCCGACGCCGCCCGTATCGCCGCCCTGCACCTCCTGCGCGCCCGCACCTCCCACGACCTGGCCCGCCGCCAGCGCGGGGACCTGCTGCGCCGCCTCTTCGACGATCCGGCGAGCGCCCCGCTCATCGCCCCTCAGCTGGGCCTGCGCCTCGATGCCCCGGCCGTGGTGGCGGCGTTCCACTTCACCCGCGCCGACCTCACCGACCCCGACACCGACCCCGACGATGTCGCCAACGCACGCGCCGCGCTCCAACTGACCGACCTGATCAGCCTGCACTGCGAGGCCCACTACAGCCACCACGGCTGCGCCCTGATCGACGGCACGGTCTACGCGCTGCTGCCCGCCGGCGCCCACCGCGACTTCGTCGCCGACCTCGCCCAGCGCGCCGACCGCGCCCTGCGCCTCCCCGTACGGGCGGCCCTCGGCCCAGTCGTCCCCACCCTGCGAGACGCACCCTCCTCGCGCCGCGACGCCGACACAGTGCTGCGCACCCTGGCGCCGACCGAGACAGCCGTGGCGGCGTTCGAGGACGTACGCCCCACGGTCACCCTCGCCGACCTGGCCGAGCACGCCCCTCACATTCCACGTCTCGCCGAGGGCTCGGGCCCCGCCATCCACGCACACGACCTCGCACACCGCACGGCCTACGCCGAGACGCTGCTCGCCTACTTCACCGCCGACAGCGACGTCTCCGCGGCGGCCCGCGCCCTGTCCATCCACCCCAACACCTGCCGCTACCGCCTGGCCCGCGCCCAGGAGCTGTTCCACTTCACCCTCGCCGATCCCGATACTCGGCTTGTGTTGTGGCTGCAACTGCGGTTGAAGTGACTCCGTCTTCGGCGAGACCTCTGTACGTGATCCCGGCCCCGGCCCCGGTCACCCGATCGGCCGAGCCCGCGTGGCGGAGTGCCAGGTCGAGGCGGAGGCTCGAACTCGCCTTGGCGTCCCCGCACCGGGCGGGAACCCGACGACACCACGCAGGGGTCGAAACATGAGCCAGGATGCCTCGAAGCCGTCGGACACTCCTCAGGACACCGGCACCGGAGCGCCGTCGTCGCGCAAGAGCGCCTGGGCGGCAGGCGGTGTCACCTTCGCGGGCGTCCTGATGGGGATGAACGGCATCCTCCATATCCTCCAGGGCATCGCCGCCATCGCCAAGGACGACGTGTACGCCCGCGTGGGCGACTACACGTACCGGATCAACCTCACCGGCTGGGGCTGGATCCTCGTGATGCTGGGCGCCGTCACCGCCGTCACCGGCTGGGGCATCCTCACGAGAGAGGCGTGGGCACGGCTCACCGGCATCCTGATCGCCGCGCTGAGCATCATCGCCCAGTTCATGTTCCTGCCGTACGCGCCCCTCTGGGGCCTCATCGTGATCGCCGTCGACCTCTTCGTGATCTGGGCGCTCTCCGTGTACAAGCCGGACACCGCGCACGTCTGAGCCGCCGCCTCCCCGCGCTCACGCTTGCGCCCCTGCGTTCTCGCCCCGCGTGGACCGGTGTCGATGTCGATGCCGGTGAGGCCCGTCAGTCCTCCGAATCGGTCCGCCGCGCCGGATGTGACCGGTGGGGCAGATGCAAGTGACGGCTGTGGTGCGGGTGATCCGCGTCCTCGGCCGCCCTGGCCCGTTCGGCGAGGTCGGGTGCCATCACCCGCACCTTCCGGCTCCCGCACACGCGACAGACCGCGTCGGCCAGCGGTGACCGCATGGCCTTGCCGTCCTCGTCGACGTACTCCTGGGGGTTGAGCGCGGCCGGGTCGGGGAGGAACACGACCTCGAAGGTCTGCTCCCAGGACTCGCCGCAGTTTCCGCACATGAACGCGAAGGTCTCCGTGAGGGCATCGCCCGGATCGGGCATCTCTGGCATCTCGGGCATGCTGTAGCTCCCACTGAACTCGCACGGTTCATCGGTCGGGCCTCGGTCGGGCCTCGGTCGGGCATCGGACGGGAGTGCCAGGCCAGCACCCCCCGCCCACGGCCGCCACCGGCCGCCGCCGTCCGGGTGATCGACGGGCCGCCGCCGAAGTCGCCTCGCGTGAGTGAGTCAGCGCGGCGGCTCGGGCGCCTGCGGCGGTGTGGGGCGTACCAGGCCCGACTGGTAGGCGATGACGACGAGTTGGGCGCGGTCGCGGGCGTTGAGCTTCGTCATGGCGCGGTGGATGTGGGTGCGTACGGTCAAGGGGCTGACCACGAGTCGCTCGGCGATCTCGGTATTGGACTGGCCCTCCGCCGCCAGGGCCATCACCTCGCGTTCGCGGGCGGTGAGGGTGTCGAGGGAATCGGGGAGCGCCAGCGGGGTGCCCGGTGCCGGAGTGGTGAGGAAGCGCGTGATGAGGGTGCGGGTGGCGGCGGGGGAGAGCAGGGCGTCGCCGGAGGCCACGGTGCGGATGCCGTCGAGCAGCGCGTCGGCGGCGACGTCCTTGCCGAGGAAGCCGCTCGCGCCGGCGCGCATGGCCTGGGCGACGTACTCGTCGATCTCGAACGTGGTGAGGATGAGGACGCGGGTGGCCGACAGGTCCGGGTCGGCGCAGATGGCCGTGGTCGCGGTGAGACCGTCGGTGCCGGGCATGCGGATGTCCATGAGGACGACATCGGGGTGGTGGACGTGGGCGAGTTCGACCGCTTCCTTGCCGTCGGTGGCCTCGGCGACCACGTGCAGGTCGTCGCACGAGTCGATCAGGATCCGGAAGGTGGCCCGAAGGAGGGCCTGGTCGTCGGCGAGCAGGACGCGGATGGTCATCTGGTGCGGTCTTCTTCCCGGGGATGGGGGGCTGGGGAGGCTTGGGGGGCTCGGGGACTGGGGCACTGGGGGCGACGGGGGGCGACGGGGGGCTGGGGACCCGTGGGATCAGCAGTCGCGGGTTCCACGTCGGGGATCTTCGGTGCTATGTGCGGATCGGCAGCTCCGTGGTGACGGTGAAGCCACCCTCCGGGCGGTGTCCCGCCTGAAGGCGGCCGCCGACCGACTGGGCGCGCTCTCGCATGCCCATCAGGCCGAAACCGCCGCTCGGAGACGGGGCGGCCGGGGCCGCGGCGTCCCCGTCGTCGCTGACCGTGATGGTCACATGGTCGTGGGTGTACGCCAGCCTGACGCGCGCCGTCTTCGCGGCGGCGTGCTTGGCGACGTTGGTGAGGGCCTCCTGCACGATCCGGTACGCCGTCAGGTCCACCCCCGGTGAGAGCGGCTGCTCCTCCCCTTCGACGGTGACGGTGACCGTGAGCCCGGCGGCCGCGAACGCGCTGGTCAGGTCGGAGAGCCGGCCGAGGCCGGGGGCCGGTTCCAGGGGAGCGTCGGGCTCGTTCGCCTGCCGCAACAGGCCGACGGTGGCCTTGAGTTCACGCAGCGCCGAGGACGTGGTGCCGGCCAGGTCGTCGAGGATCCGCTGGACCTGGTCGGGGTGGGTGCGCGCGAGATGCGCGGCGGTGCCCGCGAGGGCGTTGGCCAGGGCCATGTGGTGGGCGACGACATCGTGCAGTTCGCGCGCGATGCGCATGCGCTCCTCCGCGACCCGGTGCCGTGCCTCCTCCTCGCGGGTGCGCTCGGCGTACTCGGCGCGGGCGTGCGCGGCCTCCAGGTAGGCGCGGCGCAGCCGGGTCGCCGTGCCCCAGGCGACCGGCGCCAGCACCCAGAAGGCGGGGCCGAGCGTCTTGAGGGGCCACGGGTAGGCGTAACGGTCGTCGACCAGGGCCGTGGTCACCAGCAGGGAGACGACGCCGACGAGGGCGATCCGGGCCGTACTGCGGCTGGTGCGCATCGCCAGCCAGTACAGCGCGCTCATGACCGGGGCGAGGAGCAGGGGAGTGAGGAGATAACCCAGGGCCCCGGCGGTGTTGGCTGCCACCGAGGTCACCGCGACGACCGTGCGGGGGTGACTCCGGCGCCACCACAGGGCCGCGGAGCCGACGGCCCCCAGGAGCACGCCGGGCCACAACGGGATCTTCTCGCCCGCGGGCTCCAAGCTGATCAGACAGCCGAGGAGGGTGAAGGCGAACGCCACCAGGACGACCATCACGTCGACCACACGGGGATGGTCCGCCCTGTACCGCTGCCAGCTGGTGATCATCGGTTCTCCGGTCGGGGTGAGCTGCGTCCATGGTGAGCGCGGTGGTACGGGAAGGGCCAGCGGGGACACCGCGTCGCGGAACGGCCGATGAGGGCCGCCCGTGGTGACACGGGCGGCCCTCGGGGGTGCTGCGAAGGTCCCGCACAGCACCCCCTGGGCGCAGGGACTGTCCGACGCGGGGGTCGTCAGACGCGGGCCGACTCCAGGTCGGCCGGGTCCGGCTGCGCGGGGGTGGTGGAGGACTGGTGGCTGAGCGCCTCGCCCTCCACGTCGACCTTGGGCAGGATCCTGTCCAGCCAGCGCGGCATCCACCACGCCGCCTTGCCGAGCAGCGCGAGGACCGCGGGCACGAGCGCCATACGAACCACGAACGCGTCGAAGAGGACGGCGATGGCGAGACCGAAGCCGATCATCTTGATCATGGACTCGCCGGCTCCGATGAAGCCCGAGAACACGGCCATCATGATCAGCGCGGCGGCCACCACGACCCGGGCGCTGTAGCGGAACCCGGTGACGATCGCCTGCCCGGGCCGGTCCCCGTGGACGTACGCCTCCCGCATGCGGGCGACGAGGAACACCTCGTAGTCCATCGCGAGGCCGAAGACGATGCCCACCAGGAAGATCGGCATCATGCTCATGATCGGACCGGTCGACTCGACGCCGAGCAGGTCGGCGCCCCAGCCCCACTGGAAGACCGCGACGACGGAACCGAGGGCCGCGAGCACCGACAGGAGGAAGCCGACGGCCGCCTTGATCGGCACCAGAATGGAGCGGAAGACGATCATCAGCAGCAGGATCGCCAGGCTCACCACCACCATGAGGTACGGGATCAGCGCGTCCTGCATCTTCTGCGCGACGTCGATGTTCAGCGCGGTGGTGCCGGTGACCTCGAACTCCGCACCGGTCGAGGCCTCGGTGGCCGGACGGTCGTCGCGGATGGTCTGGACGAGATCCTTCGTCTTCTCGCTGGTGGGCGCCTCGGCCGAGACCGCGGAGAAGACCGCGGTGTCGCCGTCCTGGTTGAACCGGGCGGCCGAGACGGAGACGATTCCCTCGGTGTCGCCGATCTTCTTCTCGATCGTCGCCACCGCGGCCTTCGCGTCATCGGCGCCCTTGGCGTCCACGACGATGGTCAGCGGGCCGTTGAAACCGGGCCCGAAACCCTTGGCGAGGTCGTCGTAGGCACGCCGCTCGGTGGTGGAGGTGGACTTCGCCTCGTCTCCGGACATGCCCAGCTGCAGGTCCATCACCGGTACGGCGAGCGCGCCGAGGCCGACGACCGCGGTGATGAGCACGGGCACCGGGCGGCGCAGCACGAACCGGGCCCAGCGGGTGCCGCCGTTGTGCTCGCCGGCCTCCTTGATCTCGCCGCTCTTGCGGGCACGGCGGGTCAGCACGGCGTTCGGCCAGAAGCCGAGGAGGGCCGGGACCAGGGTCAGTGCGATGACGACACCGACGGCGACCGCACCGGCGGCGGCCAGGCCCATCTTGGTCAGCATCGGCACGCCCACGACCGAGAGTCCGGCCAGCGCGATGACCACGGTGAGGCCGGCGAAGACGACCGCCGATCCGGCGGTGCCCGCGGCGAGTCCGGCCGCCTCCTGCGGCGCGTGGCCCTTGGCACGCTCCTCGCGGTAGCGGGAGACGATGAACACGGCGTAGTCGATACCGCAGGCGAGACCGAGCATGCTGGCGAGCGTGCCGGTGGTCGAGGACAGGCCGAGCGCGCTGGCCAGGGCCATGATCGCGGCCATGCTGACGCCGACGCCGATGACCGCGGTCAGCAGCGGAAGTCCGGCCGCGGCCAGCGAACCGAAGGTGATCACCAGCACGAGCGCGGCGATGGCGATACCGATCGCCTCGGCCGACCCGCCCGCGGCGGGCTGGGTCGCCAGCGCGGTGCCGCCGACCTCGACAGTCAGGTCAGAACCCTGGGCCTGCTTGATGGCGTCCTTCAGGGAGTTCTTGCTGGCGTCGGTGAGGTCGTCGGCCTTCACCTTGTAGGTGACGGTCGCGTACGCGGTGGAGGCGTCCTTGCTGACCGCCTTCGCCTGGAAGGGGCTGACCGCACTGGCGACCTGCGAACCGTCGGCGGCCTCGGACACGAACTTCTCGATGGCGGCCTTGTTCTCGGAGGCGGTGACCTTCTGCCCGTCGGGAGCGACGAAGACGACCCGGGCGCTCGCTCCGTCGGCCTTCGCCCCCGGGAAGCGCTGTTCCATCAGGTCGAACGCCTTCTGCGACTCGATGCCGGGCATCGAGTTGCTCGCGTCGGGGGCGGCAGGCGCCGTGGCCGCGCCGAAACCGACCGCACCGAGCACCGCCACCCATATGAGGGCGACGAACCAGCGCCGTCGGAAGGCCAGGCGGCCCAGTCGATAGAGGAAAGTAGCCACGAGCAGGGATCTCCACATCTGATCTCGGATACGTCCCCAGGCTCCCGGGGACGGGGGTGTCCTGTCGTCGTGCGCCTGCCGACAATCCGGACTACTGAGAACGCAGTACACGAGGCCCGGCGCATGGTCCCCGAGCAGGACACGACCGCCCACGGGAGCGGACAAAGGCGTGGCCGCGCCGCTCGGACGTGCGGCACGGCCACAGGGGTGGTGCGGGTGTTCTACGGCGTGGTGACTACGCCTCGTCGGTGATGACTACGCCTCGTCGCCGAAGGTGACGACCACCTTCTCCGCCGCCCCCGGCGTCAGCGTGAGCTCGAAGGCACGCTCGGCCTCGGCGAACGGGACGCGGTGGCTGATCAGCTTGGCGAAGCGCTCGTGGTGCTCGGCGATCTCCTGGGTGACCTCGAAGATCTCCGTGGGGTAGCCCTGGGAGGCGATGAGGGTCAGCTCGCTGCGGAGCATGCCGGCGAGGTCGATCGCGTCGGACTTCTTCTGTACGGCGACCATGACCATCTTGGCGCCCCACTGGGCGGCGGCGATGGTGGCGTTGAACACGGCGGGGGCGCCGGCGGCGTCGATGTAGATGTCGGTTCCGGCACGGGGCTGGCCGAGGGCGTTGGCGGCCTGGCCGTGCAGCTCGGTCAGCCGGGCGGTGATGTCCTCGGTGGCGGAGTTGATGACGGCGTCCGCGCCGACGGCCAGCGCCGTCTCCAGCCGCTCGGGGATCACGTCGGCGACGACCACCTGCTCGACCCCGCGCAGCTTCAGCCAGATGGTGGCGCCCAGGCCGATGGGCCCGGCCCCGAACACCACGACCTTGTCCGACGGCTTGGCCTCGGAGCGGTTGACCGCGTGCCGGGCGACGGCCATCGGCTCGTTGAGCGCGGCGACGTCGAAAGGCACGGTGTCGGGGAAGACCGCGACGCTCTTGCCGGCGACGGCGTTCTCTATGAGGAGGTACTCGCTCATCCCGCCGAACCTGCCGCCGCAGCCGATGATGCCGGTCGGCGCGTCCTGCGGGTTGACCACCACGCGGTCGCCGACCTTCAGGTCCGTGACCTCGGCTCCCACCTCGACGATCTCACCGGCCGGCTCGTGGCCCAGCGGCACCGCGACCAGCTCGCCGCCCGCGGCTCCCCGGGACGGCATGCCGCCCATGTGCAGGAAGGTCACATCGGTGCCGCAGATGCCGCAGGCGCGGATCCGCATCAGTACGTCCTTCGGGCCGGGCACCGGCCGCTCGACGTCGACGACGTCGATCTTGCCGACGGGGCCGGTCTGTACGGACTTCATCGTGGCCATGGAATGACTCGCTCTCTCGCGGAGGATTACGGGTGTGTGCGGAGGGTGGGGTTCTTGACGGCCGGTCAGACGGCTGACCAGCCGAAGTCGACCGGCAGGACGACGCCGTTGATGTTGCTGGCGGCGTCCGAGGCGAGGAAGACGATGGCGGCTGCCTGCTCCTCGGGTTCGGACACCCTGCCGGAGAGGCCGATGTAGGGACCGATGAGGCTCGGGCCGTGGGCGTTCGGCTGGGAATCGACCTGGATTCTGGTCGCGGTGGGGCCGGGGCGATGGCGTTGGTACGGATGCCCTGGTTCCGGTACATCACGGCGAGGGACTTGGTCAGCCCCACGATGCCGTGCTTGGAGGCGGTGTACGCGGCACCGGCCGTGCTGCCCCGCAGGCCGGCCTCGGACGCGGTGAACACGATCGAGCCGCTGCCCGCCGCCAGCATGTGCGGCAGCGCGGCACGGGTGAGCTGGAACGGCGCGGTCAGATTGACCCGTATGACGCGCTCCCACTCGGCGTCGCCGGTGTCGGCGAGCGCCGACATGTGGTCCATGACGCCGGCGTTGTTCACCAGCACGTCCAGGCCGCCGAAGGTGTCCACGGCCGTGGCGACGACCTCCTCGACCACCCGCGGGTCACTGAGGTCGCCGACGACCGCGCGGGCGACGCCTCCCGCGTACTCGATGGTCTTGACGACCTGTTCGGCGGCGT
Organism: Streptomyces sp. NBC_00775; assembly: GCF_036347135.1. Lineage (NCBI taxonomy): Bacteria > Bacillati > Actinomycetota > Actinomycetes > Kitasatosporales > Streptomycetaceae > Streptomyces > Streptomyces sp. NBC_00775. The sequence goes on along the minus strand of NZ_CP108938.1, from coordinate 2,691,530 downwards.
CCTCGTTCAGATCGGCGACCAGGACCTTCGCGCCTTCCTCGGCGAACTCCAGGGCGGTGGCCCGGCCGATGCCCGAGCCCGCTCCGGTGACGACGACGCCGCGTCCTTCCAGCCCCGTACCTGTGCTTCTCATGTCGTACCTCTCCCTTTCCCTGGGTCGTCCTTCGCGGCCGGTGTTTCGCGATCGGCGTTCGCGGTTGGTGTTCGCAGTTGGTGTTTCGCGGTCGGTTCTGGCTACGAGCCCTTCACCGTGCGCAGGACGGCGTCGGCCATACCGCGCTCACCGCGCTCGTTGGGGTGGACGGGGGCGGCCGGGGCCGCCGGGATGAGGGGCTCTGTCCAGCGGGTCTCCCTCGCCGAGCAGGCGTCGCGGCCCGCGGAGGGGGTGTACGTGTCGACGTATCCGGCCCCGGCGTCCGCCGCGCGCTGCCGCAGTGCGCTGTTGAGCTGCTGTTCCTTGTCGTTGAGGAAGGTCGCGTCGTCGGGTGCGAGGGTCATGTCGTCGTCGCAGTCCTTGCCCTTGTCCGGCAGGATCGACGGATATCCCACGACGTAGACCCGGGCCTTCGGGGCCCGCTGCTTGACCTCGTTCAGCGTGTCGGCCAGACGTTCTCCCGCCGCCTGGATCCTCTGCCGCACCTCGTCGGTGCCGCCGGAGACGTACTTCCCCTTGCAGGGTGCGTCGTTCCCGGTGTACTTGCCGCTGCCGGTCGCGACGTAGAGGGCGCCCTGCTTTACGCAGTTCTTGACCAGCGAGCTGAAGCCGATGTCGTTGCCGCCGATGCCGATGGTCACCAGCCGGGTCGAGCCCGAAAGGGCGGACAGCTGGGCCGGGTTGACGCCGTTGTCGGTGTGCTGCGGAGCGGACAGATCGGCGAGGGTGGCGCCACTGCAGCTCATGTCGCGGAAGTCGGCCGCGTCGATCTCCAGCTTCTCGGCGACCAGCGCGGGGTAGTTGTGGTCGGAGCGCTCGCAGCCCGCGGGCCTGCCGGCCTGGGAGGGGACCTTCGGTCCCGCGGTGTACGAGTCGCCGAGCGCGACGTACGGGCCCTTCGGTGGCGCGGCGGCGGCCGCGCCCTTGGGCTGGGTGGAGGTGGTCTTGTCGCCGTCGCCGTTGTTCCCGACGCTGACCGCGAGCAGGAGCACGCCGCACGTGACGCCCACGCCGGCCAGTCCCGCTCGTGTGTAACTTCCCATCGGAGTGTCCTGTCTTCCGTCTCAGGTGGTCCCATGCGGGGGTGTTCGCGTGGTGCGAAGCGGCGTGCGGGGAGCTCCGCCTCGCGGTGGACACCAGGCCGGTGATCGGCGCCCGGAGGGCCGATGAGCAGTGACACGGGCACTGAGCCGACGTCCGCCCCGGTGTGGAGGGGAGAGGCATGGTCGGCCGGTGTCCTCGGACCCGGCGACGGGCAGGGGGTGTCCGATCGCCGGGTCCGGGACTGCGCCGTTCCCCGTCCCCACGGGTTCGGCGCTACGGGGCCACGTCCGCTCTGTGTGGCCCCGGTCTGGGGACCCACGGCCAGGACGGCCATGGGTGGCTTGCTTGACTCAGGCAAACATGTCGGAGTTACTTGAGTCAAGCAAACTAATGAGTAATTTACTTGAGTCAGGCAATTAGCTGCTAGGATGGACCCATGTCCACCACACCGCCGACAGACGCCCCGGCCTCGGCCGACATCACGGAGATCGAGGGCGCGCTCAATCGCATCTCCTATCTGACCAGCCGGGTCCGGCAGCACGACCGCCTGATGGCCCTGGCCGGAGTGTCGCTGGAGCGCGCGGCCGTGGCGCTGCTGCGGCAGATCGCCGATTCCGAGCCGATGCGGCTGGGCGAACTGGCGAATCTGCTGGCCGTGGAGGCGTCCCACGTCACCCGCCAGGTGCAGCAACTGCAGAAGGCCGGTTACGTGACCCGGGTCCCGGACCCGGACGACCGCCGCGCGCAGCGCATCGAGATCACCCCGAGGGGCCGGGAGGCGATCGACCGCGTCCGCGAGGCGAGCGTCCGGGGTATGCAGGTCGCCCTGAAGGACTGGGACTCGGACGAGCTGCGGCAGCTGGCCCGCCTGTTCCACCGGATGGTGGACGACTTCTACTCCGCGGAGGACGCGGACATCACCTCCGAGAACGTGTCGCGAACCTGAGTGCACGCGTCTCTCCGAAAGCCTGCGGACTGTGGGGAACCTGCGGACTGTGGGGAACCCGCGGACTGTGGGAAGCCGGGGTGCTGCGGGGGTAGGAGTCTTGGGTGGCCGGTGGCCGGTGGCCGGTGGCGGGTGACGAGGGTCCGGGCGTGGCTGTGTCGGGCCGGGCGTGGCTACGGGGGTTCGAGCGCGGCTACGAGCGTTAGAGCGTGGCTATGAGGGGCCGAGCGCGGCGACGATCTGGGGCAGGTCGGCCGTCGTACGGATACCAGGGGGCGCCGCGCAGACGAAGGGCACCGCGTTGACAGCGCGGTTCGCCGTGTACGAGGGCGACGTGGCCGCCATCCGGTCCAGGGGTACCGGGAAGCGGATGTCGACGTCGAGCGGAGCGTCGCCGTCCACCGTGACGTGCCAGCCGGTGGGGCGGAGATCCCATGCGGGGCCGAGATCGGTGGTGCAGTACCAGTGGGCGCGGAAGCGCAGCACCGGGCGGCCGTCGCGCAGGCCCGCCACCGTGATCCGCTGTGCGGCCACGGTGCCGGCCGGCAGGACGCCGGCGGCGATGTGGACGGGGCGGGGCGCGGTCGCGACCTCGCCGGTCGCCTCCACCGAGTCGAGGCGCAGCGAGAGGGTGTCGGCGACGAGACGCAGTGACGGGCCGAAGCTGTCGCGCACCACGGACAACCGGCGTTCGTCGAACTCGGCAGGGGGCTTTCCGAAGCCCATCACCTCGAAGAGCAGCCCGGGTGAGTCGCGTCGGGAGAGATCGGCGAACTCGTCGATCGTCAGACCGTCGAGCCGCCGCTGGATCGACGTCAGTACCAGCGGCAGAGCCTCCGTGATGAATCCGGGGCTGCTTCCGGTGCTGTGGATCGAGGTCCCGCCGCGGTCGCACGCGGCCTCGACCCGCTTGCGCACCACGGGGTCGAGACTGTCCGCGCGGTGGAACTCACCCCGGGTGGTCACGACGTTCGCGCCCGAGGCCAGCAGTCGGCACACCTCGTCGAAGTCGCAGGCGCGCGGCGTGTAGAGGACGCAGTCGGCGCCGAGAGCCGTGATCTCGTCGATGTCCCGGGTCGCGATGATCCCCGTCGCGTCGTCCAGCCCGCACAGCTCTCCGGCGTCGCTTCCCGCCTTGGCCGGCGTATGCGCATACAGACCGGCCAAGGTCAGCCGCGGGTGCTCGATGACCGCGCGCAGGGTGCGGGCGCCGATGTTTCCGCTGGCCCATTGGACGACCCGGTAGGAAGGTCTTGGCGTCACCCTCGGATCCTGCCCCGTGAGCGAGAATTTTACTCTCGCTTAAGGAGAAGCCGAATTTCGCATCAGCGTACGGAAGTTGGACCAACCGTGCGGAAGTCGGCCCGACCGTGCGGAAGTCGGCCTCGCCGTCCGGAAGTTGGACTAGCCCGCGGCCGACCTGCCCGCCGTGGCCGGGACGCCCGAGATGCCGCCGAGGCAGAACTGCCAGATCTCCTCGGCGGTGACCGGATGGGAGTGGCTGTCGGCCGGGACGCCGTGGGCCTGGGCGGCGAACATGATGGTCTGCATGACCAGCGAGGCCTGGCGGCGGGGCCTTCCGGCGGGGATGGCACCGGCCTCGGCGGCCTGCTCGATCAGCTCCGTGAAGAGCGTGAGCAGCGGAATGTGGGCGGTCGCCACCTGAGCCGGGTGCTTGACCAGCAGTTGGAGGGCGAAGTCGCTGAACAGTGGGCGCTGCACACCGGGGCTCGGGTGCGACTGCCGGTACAGCATGTCCACGGCGAGCCGAAGGGACTCCAGTGGATCGCTCATCCCGGACGCGGCCTCGCGGATCTCGGCCGCCGACGTGGAGAGCGCGTCCTCGAACAGGGCCAGCAGCAGCTCGTGCTTGCCGTCGAAGTGCTGGTAGAAGCTGCGCAGCGACTGCTTCGAACGGTCGACGACCTCCTGGACGGTGAAGTCCGTCGTTCCCTTCTCGGCGATCAACTCCTGCGCCGAGTCCAGGAAGCGCTGCACGCGTTGCTCCGCGCGGAGCTTGGCGGCACGGGTGGACCGTTCGACGGCGCGCTGGCGCCACGCTGGCTCTTCGGGGACTGCTGTCACTTGCAGAACGATACTCCACTTCAACGGTAATCAGCCGGGTCGCCCTACCGAATCGCGCACCGCAAGTTACGAGACCCTTACTTGCGCTGAGTGAGAATGCTATTCTCGCGCAATGGGATGGGACTTTCGCACGGAGCCGGAGTTCGAGGAGAAGCTGGAGTGGATCAGACACTTCCGCGCCGAACGCATCGAACCGCTCGACCTGCTCTACCCCGGCCGGGCCTTCCAGCCGCTCGACGACGAGCTCGGCCCCGTCGTCCGCAAGCTCAAACAGCAGGTGCGCGACCAAGGTCTGTGGGCCCCGCATCTCGGCCCCGAACTGGGCGGGCGCGGCTTCGGACAGCTCAAGCTCGCGCTCATCAACGAGATCCTCGGCGCGTCGAGTTGGGCCCCCGTCATCTTCGGCACGGCCGCCCCGGACACCGGCAACGCCGAGATCATCGCCCGCTACGGCACGGACGAGCAGAAGGAGCGCTATCTCCAGCCGCTGCTCGAAGGCGAGTGCTTCTCCTGCTTCTCCATGACCGAGCCGCAGGCCGGCGCCGACCCGACGCTGTTCACGACGCGCGCGGTACGCGAGGGCGACGACTGGGTCATCACGGGCCGCAAGTTCTTCTCCTCCAACGCGCGCACCTCCCGCTTCGTCATCGTGATGGCGGTGACGAACCCGGACGTCAGCCCGTACAAGGGCATGTCGATGTTCCTGGTGCCGAGCGACACCCCCGGGGTCCGTATGGAGCGGAACCTCGGACTGATGGGCGAGGGCCCGGACGACGGCATGCACGCGCTGATCGAGTACGACGGCGCCCGCGTGCCCGGTGACGCGCTGCTCGGCGGTGAGGGCCAGGCGTTCGCCATCGCCCAGACCCGGCTGGGTGGCGGACGTGTCCACCACGCCATGCGTGTGGTCGGACAGGCCCAGCGGGCGCTCGACATGATGGCCGAGCGCGCGCTCTCCCGCGAGACGCAGGGCGGCAGGCTCGCCGACAAACAGCTCGTCCAGGCCGATCTCGCCGACTCCTACGCGGAGTTGACGCAGTTCCGGCTCTTCGTCCTCTACACCGCCTGGCAGATCGACCAGTACCAGGACTACAAGCGGGTCCGGAAGGACATCGCCGCCATCAAGTTCCTGACGCCGAAGGTGCTGCACGACATCGCCTACCGCTCCATGCACCTGCACGGCGCCCTGGGCGTGTCGAACGAGATGCCCTTCGGTGACATGTGGACCGGCGCGGCCGTCATGTCGGTCGTCGACGGACCGTCGGAGGTCCACAAGGTCACGGTGGCCCGGGACCTCCTGCGCGGCTACGAGCCCGCGCCCGGGCTCTGGCCCACCCAGCATCTGCCCTCTCGCAAGGAGTGGGCCCGCAAGCAGCTGGAGGACCTGTGAACATCGAGCCGCTCGCCCGCTGGCTGGACGGCCAGGGCATCGCTCCGGGCGAACCCGTCGAGGCGTCCCTCATCTCCGGGGGCACCTCCAACGACATCTACTCGATCCGGCGCGGCGACCGCCGGCTGGTGCTGCGCAAGCCGCCCCAGAAGGTCCCGCCGGGGCGCAACGAGACCATGCTGCGCGAGTACCGCGTGCTCAGGGCGCTGAACGGCACGGACGTACCGCACCCGGAGGCCGTCGCCGTCTGCGACGACACCGACGTGATCGGCTCCTGCTTCTACCTGATGGGCCATGTCGACGGCTGGTCGCCGATGAACACCGACGGCTGGCCCGAGCCGTATCTGAGCGATCTGTCGCTGCGGCCGTCGCTCGCCTACGCGCTGGTGGAGGGCATCGCCCGGCTCGGCAACGTCGACTGGCGGGCCCAGGGCCTTGAGGGCTTCGGCCGGCCGGACGGCTTCCACGACCGTCAAGTGGACCGCTGGCAGGCGCACTTGGCGAAGTTCCGGTTCCGCGAGATACCGGGCCTGGACGAGGCCGCCGCCTGGCTGCGCGGGCACCGGCCCAGTCACTGGGAGCCCGGGATCATCCACGGCGACTACCAGTTCGCGAATGTGATGTTCCGTCACGAGGTGCCGGCCGAGCTGGCGGCCCTGGTCGACTTCGAGATGTCCACCGTCGGCGACCCGCTGCTCGACCTCGGCTGGGTGCTCATGGGCTGGCCGGACGCCGACGAGGACCGGACACAGAAGGGGTACGTCGACTACACCGGCATGCCCGACCGCGCCGACCTCCTGGAGCACTACTCCAAGGTCAGCGGCAAGGACGTCGGCGAGATCGACTACTACATCATCCTTGCCCGCTACAAGATGGCGATCGTGCTGGAGGGCGGCTACGCCCGCCATGTGAAGGGCGAGGGCGGCAACCCGAAGATGGCCTACTACGGGGACGCGGTCCTGTCGATGGCGGCCCAGGCGGCCGAACTGGCCGCGGCGACCCGGCTATGAGGGCCGCCCGCTGCCACACCCTCGGCGGCCCGGTGACCGTCGAGGAGATCCCCGACCCGCGGGGCGAGGTGACCGTCGACATACGCTTCGCGGCGGTGAACTTCGCCGACGTGCTGGTGATCCGGGGGGCGTACCAGGTCAGGGCGGAGCCGCCCTTCACGCCGGGCAGTGAATTCGTGGGCGTGGTCGCGCAGTCGGGCCACGGGTTCCGCGCGGGCGAGCGGGTCATGGGCTCCGTCTTCGTCGGCGCCTTCGCCGAGCGCGTCGCCGCCCCGGCGGGCAGCCTGCACCGCGTCCCCGACGCGATCCCGTCGGACGTCGCCGCGGCCTTCGGCGTCTCGCACGCCACCGCGTTCAACGCGCTGCGTCTGGTCGCCGGCATGCGGCCCGGTGAGCGGGTGGCGGTGCTCGGCGCGGCGGGCGGAGTCGGCCTAGCCGCCGTCGAACTCGCCGCGCTGCTGGGAGCCGAGGTGATCGCTGTCGCCTCCACCGAGGAGAAGCGGGCGGTCGCCGCCAAACAGGGCGCCCACCATGTGCTGCCGTACGACGAACTCAAGAGCGGGATACGGGACTTGGGCGGGGCCGACGTGGTGATCGACCCGGTCGGCGGGCCGCACTCCGAGCAGGCGCTGCGGGCCATGCGCTGGGGCGGCAGGTTTGTGAGCGTGGGATTCGCGAGCGGTGAGATCCCGCGTCTCCCACTCAACCTGGCGATGCTCAAGGGCGTCACGATCCACGGCTTCGACTTCGGCGGCTGGGCCCGCCACGACCGGGAGAAGCTCGCGACCGCCCGCGCCGAACTGCACCAGCTGTTCGCCGACGGGGCGATCCATCCCCGTATCCATGCCGTGTACGCGCTCGACGACGTGGCGACCGCCCTGGATCTCGGCCGCGGCGCCCTCGGCAAGGTACTTGTGGAGGTCACCCGTGGAGTTTGAGTTCGACGAGGACCAGCGGCTGCTCCAGAGAATGGTCCGCGAGACCGTGGCCAAGTCCCGGTCGCTGCCCGAGAAGCAACTCTGGTCCACCTACCTGGAGTTGGGATGGCTGGAGGCCGGCCCTGTGGAGCTGGCCATCGTCCTGGAGGAACTGGGGTACGCCGCGGATCCGACCCCCTTCCTCGCCACCGCCACCTGGTTCGCGCCGCTGGCCGGACGGCTGCCGCGGGGCTCCGGCACGGGCGTGTTCGACGGAGCGGGGCGGTTCGTGCTCGACGCGGACCGGGCGGACGAGATCGCGCTTCTCACCTCCGAGGGCGTCGTCGTACGGGACGGGAAGGACGTTCCCGCCGAGCGGCTCTCCGTCTTCGACCCGACCCTGCATGTCGCCCACGTGGACGCGCCGGGCCTGGTCCCCGGCGTACCGGATCTGGTCGCCGGCGTACCGGACCTGGCCCTCATGGGACTGGCCGTCTCCACGGTCGGCAGCTGCCGTCGCATCCTGGACCTGGTGGTCGCGCATGTGAAGCAGCGGCACCAGTTCGGCGTGCCCATCGGCTCCTTCCAGGCGGTCAAGCACAAGGCCGCCGACATGTACGTCGCCATCGAACGGGCCAAGGTGCTCGCCTACTTCTCCGCGCTGACCATCGCCGAGGACGACCCGCGCCGCGGCAAGGCCGCCGCCATGGCCAAGGCCGCCGCCGGGGACTGTCAACGGGTGTGCTTCCAGCACGGATTCCAGCTGTTCGGCGCCATGGGCTACACGTGGGAGAACGAACTGCAGATCCATCTCAAACGGGCCAAGTCCGGTGATCTGCTCCTCGGTACGGCGTCCGAGCACAGGAAGGCGCTGCTGGTATGAGACTCGCCCCCGACCCCGAGATCGAGACGTTCCGCGCCGAGTTCAACGCCTTCCTCGACGCCAACCTGCCGGGAGCCGAAGAGGCCACGGACCGCCCGAAGTCGAGTTCTCATGTGCCGGAATGGGCCCGGCGCTGGCAGCGCAAGCTCTTCGACGCGGGCTGGCTGCTGCCCGCCCAGCCGCCCGAGTACGGCGGGCGGAACGCGACCCTGCCCCAAGTGGTCGCCCACTTGGAGGAGTTGTCCCGGCGGCGGATCTACCACAGCTTCAACCCGCAGGGCCTCAACATCATCGCCGCCTCGCTGCTGAGCTTCGGCACCGAGGAACAGAAGACGAGGTGGGCTCTGCCCATCCTGCGGGCGGAGATCACCGCCTCGCTCGGGATGAGCGAGCCCGGAGCGGGGTCCGACCTGGCCGGGCTGCGCACCCGCGCGGTCCTGGACGGCGACCACTTCGTCGTCAACGGGCAGAAGGTGTGGACCTCGGGCGCGCACGACGCGGACGTGCTGCTGACGTTCGTCCGCACCGATCCGGAAGCCCCCAAGCACAAGGGGATCAGCGTCCTGTTGATCCCCACCGACTCCGAGGGGCTGGTCAGGCGGCCCTTCGGGTCGATCGCCGCGCCCGACGACCTCGACTTCAACGAGGTGTTCTTCACCGACGTCCGGGTGCCGAAGGAGAACCTGGTCGGCCCCCTCAACGAGGGCTGGCGGGTGGCGAACGGTTCGCTCGGGCACGAACGGACCCTGCTGTGGCTGCACTACGCCGAGCGCATGGACGGCCTGATCCAGGACGCGGCCTGCGACGAGGAGTGGTACGCGACGCTGCTCATGGACGTCCAGGCCCTGCGGCTCCTCGGCTACCGGCTGCTCGCCCCCGACCGGAACCCGGTGGAGATCTCGGTGCTCAAGCTGTTCGGCTCCGAGGCCTGCCAGGCCGCCGACCTGCACGCGCTGGAGGCGCACGGGCCCGAGGCCCTGCTGCATCCCGCGCGGACAGGCCCGTACACCCATATGAACCTGGAGGTGTTCACCGCCAGCTGGTTCGAGCGGTACGCGCGCAGTTTCGGCGGCACCATCGCCGGCGGCACCTCCGAGATCCAGCGCAACATCATCGCCGAGCGCATCCTCGGCCTGCCGAGATGACCAAGCCTTCAGACTTCAGACTTCAGACAAGGACGACGCGGATGGACGACCAGATCCTGTACGAGGTCAGCGACCGGGTGGCGGTCATCACGCTGAACCGGCCCGAGGTCGCCAACGCCCAGACCATGGCGCTGCTCGACGACCTGGACGCGGCCTGGACCCGGGCCGCGGCCGACGAGGACGTACGGGTCATCGTGCTGCGGGGCAAGGGGCGGCACTTCTCCGCCGGACACGACCTGAAGGACCGCTGGCCGGCCCCGAAGGAGATCACCCTGGAGTGGATCTACACCGCCGAGGCGCGCCGGTATCTGGAGTACACGCTGCGCTGGCGCAATGTGCCCAAGCCCTCGATCGCCGCCGTGCAGGGCAAGTGCATCGCGGGCGGGCTCATGCTGTGCTGGCCCTGCGATCTGATCGTGGCCGCGGAGAACGCGGAGTTCTCCGATCCCGTGGTGCACATGGGCATCGGGGGAGTGGAGTACCACGGGCACACCTGGGAGCTGGGCGCGCGCAAGGCGAAGGAGATTCTCTTCACGGGGAGGGCCGTCACCGCCGAGGAGGCGGAGAAGGTCGGAATGGTCAACCGGGTCGTACCGCTGGACCAACTCGACGAGGCCGTCCTGGAGTTGGCCGCACAGATCGCCCAGATGCATCCCTTCGCCCTCCGGCAGGCCAAGCGGGCCGTCAACCAGACCCTGGACGTACAGGGCTTCTACGCGGCCGTGCAGTCGGTGTTCGACATCCATGAGACCGGGCACGGGAACGCGTTGAGCGTGGGCGGATATCCGATTCTCACGCGGCTGGAGGAGATGAAGGACCACATCAAGTCGCAGTGAGCGGGGTTGTTCGAAGGGCGAGACGCCGACCGCGTCTCGCCCTTCGAACAAGCCCGCTCACGACTCGTGCCGGAAGACCTTGCCCCCCTTCATCACGAACCTGACGTCCGCCATCACCGACATGTCCTCAAGCGGGTTGCCCGGTACGGCGATCAGATCCGCGAGCAGCCCCTCGGCGATCCGGCCCCGGTCGTCCGCCTCGATCAGCTCGGCCGCGTTGACGGTCGCCGCCCGGAGCACCTCCAGTGGCTCCATGCCTCGCTCGACCAGCGCGGCCAGCTCCTGCGCGCCCCGGCCGTGCGGGATCGCCGGCGCGTCCGTGCCGACCGCCAGCTTGACGCCCGCCTTGACCGCCCGGGCGACCACGGACCGGGCGTGCGGGAAGATCTCGGCGGCCTTGGCCCGCAGTTCGGGCGCGGCATGGGACATGTCCATCCCGTCGATCAGCGCGGTGGTCGGCACCAGGAAGGTGCCGCGCGAGGCCATCAGCTCGATGGTCTCGTCGTCCAGCAGGAAGCCGTGCTCGATGCAGTCGATCTCGGCCTCCACGGCTGCCCGGACCGCGTCGGCGCCATGAGTGTGGGCCGCCACCTTCAGGCCGCGCCGGTGGGCCTCGTCCACGATGGCCCGCAGCTCCTCGTCGGAGTAGTGCTGCGCGCCCGGCAGGCCGGTGTGCGACATCACGCCGCCGGACGCGCAGACCTTGATCAGCCGTGCCCCGTGCTTGATCTGGTACCGGACGGCCTTGCGCACCTCGTCGACCCCGTTGGCGACGCCTTCCTCGATGGACAGCGGCATGATCCCGGGCGCGTACGCGCCGAACACCGTGGGGTCGAGATGGCCGCCGGTCGGGGTGATGGCGTGTCCCGCGGGGACGATACGGGGGCCGTCGATCCACCCGGCGTCGATGGCCTTGGCCAGCGCGACGTCCAGCAGATACCCGCCGGTCTTCACGAACAGACCGAGGTTCCTGACCGTCGTGAACCCCGAGCGCAGCGTACGGCGGGCGTTGGCCACCCCGCGGAGCATCCGCAGCGGCGGATCGTCCTGGACGAGGGAGAGGCCCGCGATTTCTCCCCGGCCGCCCATCAGGAGGTTGACCTCCATGTCCATCAGGCCGGGGAGCAGGGTGACGTCCCCCAGGTCCAGTACGTCACCCTCGGCGCCGTGGCTGCCGCGCCTGGCTGCGCCGCCGTACGTGATGCGGTCGCCGTCGACGCCGATCAGCCCCGGCTCCTCGATCTCCCCCGTCTCGACATGCAGCACACGCGCGGCTCTGAGCGTGAGCATGCCGCTCAGACCCTGGGTTCGACGACGAGGTCGAGATAGGCGGCGCCGCTGTCCGGCACCCTGGGCTGCTTCCACACCTCGACCGGGAACGACACATTCACGAGGGAGAACATCAGGAGCAGCAGATTGCGCTCCGCTTCGGGCAGTTCGTGGAGCACGAATTCGTCGAGGTGCGCGGCGGCCTTCTCCAGCAGCGGGAACGCCGCGTCGTAGAAGGCCTGCATCTCCTCCATCGAGCTGGCCAGGCGCTTGGCGTACCGGTCCCGCTCGTTCTCCAGGATCCAGTCGCCGTACGGCTCCAGTGCGGCGAAGTCAGTCGGCAGCATCGGCATGCTCCTTGACGTAGTCCCCGACCACCTTGTGCAGATGGCGCAGGAGGATCTCCTGGTCGTTGAGCGGGAAGTCCATGACAGCGCGGCTCCGGAGCATGGTCTGGGTGGCCTCCAGGGTGTTGCCGTCCTGGAGCGCGTACTCCTTGAACGTCACCGCCGCGAGCTCCTGGGCCAGCCGCTCGCGTGCCGTCCTGGCGGGCGCGAAGTACAGGTTCGCCTCGAAGACGTGCTTGTCCACCGCGGTCGGCCAGTAGTGGTACGTCAGATACCAGCCCGGCGCCCAGACCAGCAGCGTCATGTTGGGGAAGAACTCGAAGGAATCGCTGCCCCATGCCCGGTGCCGGGCCGGGTTGAGCCCGGCCGGCAGTGTGTCGAGGCCCGCGATGTCGGGGCGGTCCCAGGGGCCGAACAGGCCGCTGCGCAGCACCCGTTCGACCGGCTTGACCATGTTCAGGTCCTTCGGGGGTGACATGCCGCCCCAGGAGGAGATCATCGAGTGCGGGCTGTGCAGTTCGTAGTGCAGCGCCTCGAAGCCGATGGTGAAGAGCTTGTCGGCCTCGCCCTTCACGGCCTGCTTCAGATGCAGGACGGGCGCGTGGTAGAACTCCGCGAACGCGTCGATGAACAGCTTCCAGTTGCTGCCCACCTCGGCCTTGTACGTGAAGACCTCGGTCATCTCGTGGAAGGGGTAGCCCTCCAGGCCCTTGGCCATCTCGCCGAGGTACTCGGCCAGCGGCTGCGCGTCGGGGTCGAGATTGACGAAGACGAAGCCTTCCCAGATCTCGCAGCGCACGGACTTCAGGCCGTACTCGCCCTTGTCGAGGCCGAAGAACTCCTCCTCCTGCTGGACGAACGTGAGGTCGCCCGCCAGGTCGTACCGCCAGGCGTGGTACTTGCAGGTGAACTGGCGGCAGGTGCCCTTGACCTCCTCTCCCGGGTAGTCGTTCCAGACCAGCTTGTTGCCGCGGTGCCGGCAGACGTTGTGGAAGGCGCGGATCTGCTGGTCCCTGCCCCGCACGAGGATCAGCGAGGTGTCCGCGACCGCGAGCTCCTTGGTGAAGTAGCTGCCGGTCTTCGGCAGGAGCTCGACGCGCCCGACGTTCAGCCAGGTCCGCTTGAAGATGGCCTCCCGCTCGGCCTCGTAGTACGCGGGATCGATGGAGTCCTCGTAGTTCACGGGGCCGGTGCCCAGCTCGGGGTACTGCTCGGTCCAGCTCCCCGCTGCCGGTTTGGCGAAGTGTGGCATGGTCACTCCCTTCTCCTGAGTGAGAATAGCATTCTCACTCAGGGAAATTGAAGTTCTCTTCCGGTAGTCCGGGATCGAGCTCCACCTCGAAGGTGTTGAAGGCGGCGGCCAGCAGGCCGTACGAGCCGACCGTGAAGACCAGGTCCATGAGCCGGCGGCCGTCCAGCTCGACGGCGAGCTCCTGATAGGTCGCGTCGGACAGACAGGACTCCGTTTCGAGTTCGTCCACCGCCCTGTTGAGCAGCGTGGGCGCTCCGGCGCGGACCTCGTCGATCTCCTCTTCGGTGACACCGGCCCGCCGGGCGATCAGCAGGTGCTGCGCCCACTCGTAGCGGCAGCGCCGCCGCCAGGCCACCCGCAGGATGGCCAGTTCGCGGGTGCGCTTGGGCAGCGTCGAGGCGGTCAGCAGATATCGGTTGAAGGTCAGGAACGCCTTGGCCAGTTCGGGGTGCTGGGCGAACAGTCCGAGGGCGTTGGAGGGCGGCAGCGGGTGTCCCGGTGCGACGGCGCCCAGCGCCTCGGTGTCCCACTCGGCGTGCGGGAGGGGGGAGAGGCGGTTCACGTGTTCCGCCCGCCGTTCACGCCCAGGATCTGGCCGGTGATGTACCCGGCCTCCTCCGAGACCAGGAACGCGCAGGCCGCGGCGATGTCCTCCGGGCGGCCGACCCGGCGTACGGGGGTGCGCTCGATGTGGTCCTCGACCGTCCCCCCGATCAGCTCGCGCGACTCCGCCTTGCGCAGCATGGGGGTGTCGATGAAGCCGGGCGGCACCGCGTTGACGGTGATGCCGGCCGGGCCGAGCTCCAGGGCCAGCGCCTTCGTCAGACCGTTGACCGCCGACTTGGACGCCACGTAGTGCGCCATGAACTGCTGGCCCGACTGCGCGCTGGACGAGGAGATGTTGACGATGCGGCCCCAGCCGGCCTCCAGCATGTCGGGCAGGACGGCCTGCACGCAGTGGAAGACGCCGTTGAGGTTGACGTCGATCACCCGCTGCCAGGCCGTGAACGTGAGGTCCTGGAAGCGTTTGAAGCCGTCCATCCCGGCCGCGTTGACCAGGATGGTGACCGGGCCCAGCCGATCCCTGACGGCGGCCAGCGCCGCGTCCACCTGTGCGCGGTCGGTGACGTCGGCGGTCTGCGAGAACGTCGTTCCGGCAGGATGGAGATCGAGCGTCGCGACGTGATAGCCGTCCGCCTTCAGACGCTCCGCGACGGCCAGTCCGATACCGGAACCACCACCGGTGACAAGGGCGGTCTTCATGCGAGGGCCTCGTCTCCGACGACGGTGGTGCGGTGCAGCGTCCGCAGGTCGTCGTACCGCTTTCGGTCCGCCGCCGGCAGGTTCTCGTAGGCCGCGCACGTACTGGCGAACTCCGTACCCCCTAGATGCAGACCACGGATCAGCAGGACGCCGCGCCACTTCAGCGCCTCCGCGCAGCGGCTGATCAGCTCGTTGTCGAGTGGGTCACCGACGCCGGTGACCTCAACTCCAAGGCTCGGGCTCAGTTCCTTCGTCTCGATCATGAAAATCTCCCTTCCGGATGCGAGAAGGGTATTCTCGCTGTTGGTCCGCCCGGAAGTGCTGTGCAGATCGGACCTCCTGACCGGAAGACCGGATTTCGGTCGCGCGAGTGGCTGGAGTGCGTCAACTCGCAGCGCTGGAGACATTCTCGTGTCCGGATGGTTGATTTGCGGAAAGTGAGAATGTAGTTTCCGCCACGTTGGGGCAAGCCGTCCATCCGAGCGAGGAGGCAGGATGCGGTTCCAGGACAAGGTGGCGATCGTCACCGGTGCGGGACAGGGGATCGGCGAGGAGTACGCCCGGGCGCTGGCCGCCGAGGGCGCACGGGTGGTGGTCGCCGAACTCAATGAGGAACAGGGCGAACGCGTCGCCAAGGAGATCGGCGACGCCGCCCTGTTCGTCAAGGTGGATGTGGCCGACCCCGCGTCGGCGGAGGCGATGGCGGCCGCAGTGATGGCGGAGTTCGGGCGCATCGACTACCTCGTCAACAACGCCGCGATCTTCCACAGCATGCGGCGCGACGGCCTCACCACGGTTCCCCTCGACTACCTCAACCGGTTCCTCCAGGTGAACCTGATGGGCGCACTGCACTGCACCCGCGCCGTGATCCCGCACATGACCGAGGGCGGGGCGATCGTCAACCAGTCGTCCACGGCAGCCTGGATGGGCGGCGGCTACTACGGGCTCGCCAAGGCCGGGATCAACAGCCTGACCGCCTCGCTCGCCGCCGAACTCGGCGGCAGGAACATCCGGGTCAACGGGATCGCACCGGGCCCCACCGACACCGACGCCACCCGGAGCATCGTTCCGGTGGAGTTCCAGGAGGCGATGACCAAGGGCCTGGCCATCAAGCGGATGGGCACGCCCCAAGACCTGGCGCCCACCGTCCTGTTCCTGCTCTCCGACGCCGCGCGCTGGCTGACCGGCCAGGTCGTCAGCGTGGACGGCGGACAGGTGGTGCGGCTGTGACGCTCTCGCTCAACGACGGACGGCACTCCCTCATCATCGATCGTCGTTCCCTCAACGACGGACGGAGGGTACGGCTGTGAAGCGGCTGCTCATCGACGGACAACTCGTCGCGACCGAACAGACCTTCTCCTCGCTCAACCCCGCCACCGGCGAGGTGCTCGACCAGGCCCCGGACGCCACCGCTGCCGACGCGGAAGCCGCCGTCGCGGCCGCCCGCCGCGCCTTCGACACCACCGGCTGGGCGACCGACGTACAGACCCGCATCCGCTGTCTCGACCAGCTGCACCAAGCGCTGACCGACCACCTGGAGGAGCTGCGCGAGCTGACCATCGCCGAGGTCGGCGCGCCCCGCATGCTCACCCACGGCCCCCAGCTCGACGATCCCGTCAAGCTCGTCCGCTTCTACGCCGACCTGCTGCGCAAGTACCCCATGAACGAGGAACTCGGCGAGGCCGAGATCCGGGGGCAGCGCCACCGCCGCTGGGTGGAGAAGGAGGCCGTCGGGGTCGTCGCCGGGATCACCGCGTACAACTACCCGAACCAGCTCGCCCTGGCCAAGCTCGCCCCCTCACTCGCCGCCGGCTGCACGGTCGTCCTCAAGGGCGCACCGGACACCCCGCTGACCACGCTGTTCCTCGGCGAGCTGATCGCCGAGCACACGGACATCCCGCCCGGCGTGGTCAACGTCCTGTCCTCCTCCCGCGTCGAGGTCGGCGAGATTCTCACCACCCACCCCGACGTCGACATGGTCAGCTTCACCGGCTCCACCGCCACCGGCCGCCGGATCATGGAAGCGGCCAGCCGCACGATCAAGAAGCTCTTCCTGGAGCTCGGCGGCAAGTCCGCCATGATCATCCTCGACGACGCGGACTTCGCGACCGCCTCCATGTTCGCCGCCTTCACCATCTGCTCCCACTCGGGGCAGGGCTGCGCCCTCACCTCCCGGCTGCTGGTGCCCAGGGAGCACCACGACGAGATCGTGGGGATGGTCGCCGCCGGGCTCGGCCGCGTCACCCTCGGCGATCCCACCGACCCGAAGACCTACGCGGGCCCGCTCATCAGCGAACGACAGCGCGACAAGGTCGACGGCATGGTCCAGCGGGCCGTAGCGGCGGGCGCCACGCTGGTCACCGGCGGCAAGAAGGTCGACCCCGGCTTCTTCTACACACCGACCCTGCTCGGCAATGTCGCCCCGGACAGCGAGATCGCCCAGGACGAGGTCTTCGGGCCGGTCCTCGCGGTCATTCCCTACGACGGCGACGACGACGCGGTACGCATCGCCAACAACTCGATCTTCGGCCTGTCCGGCGGGGTGCAGAGCGGCGACGAGGAGCGTGCCATCGCGCTGGCCCGCCGGATCCGCACCGGCACCTTCAGCATCAACGGCGGCAACTACTTCGCGGCCGACGTCCCGTTCGGCGGCTACAAGCAGTCGGGGATCGGCCGGGAGAGCGGCGTACCCGGCCTGGAGGAGTTCCTGGAGTACAAGTCCTTCGCGACCGTGATCCCGTCATGAGGCCGCTCGAAGGCATCCGCGTCCTCGAAGTGGCGATGTACGGCTTCGTCCCGTCGGCGGGAGCCGTGCTCGCCGACTGGGGCGCGGACGTCATCAAGGTCGAGCACGCCGTCACCGGCGATCCGCAGCGCGGCCTCCGCCAGACCGGAACCATCCGCGTCGAGGGCGACCCGAACCCCAACGTCGAGCACGCCAACCGCGGCAAGCGCAGTCTCGGCCTCGACATGGCACGGCCCGAGGGCAAGGAGGTGCTGCACGAACTGGTCCGCCGCTCCGACGTGTTCCTGACCAGCTTCCTGCCCGGCGCCCGGACCCGGCTGGGCATCGACGTGGACGACATCCGCGCGCTCAACCCCACGATCGTGTACGCCCGGGGAAGCGCCCTCGGCCCGCGCGGACCGGAGGCGGACCGGGGCGGCTACGACATGACGGCCTTCTGGGCCCGCGCCGGAACCGCCGCCAGCATCACCCCGCCCGGCGTCGAGGGAATGATCAGCCCGCCCGCGCCCGCCTACGGCGACACCATCTCCGGCACGAACCTCGCCGGAGGCATCGCGGCGGCCCTGCTCCGCCGCGAACGCACCGGCGAAGCCTCGGTCGTGGACGTCTCCCTGCTCGGCAGCGGCGTCTGGGCCATGGGCCACGCCGCCGCACTGGCCCTGCACCTCGACACGACCTGGGTGGCGCCGAAGCCGGGCACCCACGGCTCGCCGACCAACCCGCTCTCCGGCCTCTACACCACCGCCGACGGGCACTACCTGTCCTTCGTCATGCTCCAGCCCGCCAAGTTCTGGGCCGACGTCTGCCGGCACGTCGACCGGCCGGAGCTGGCCGGTGATCCCCGCTTCGCCACGGCCGAGCTGATCGCCGCCAACACCGAGCAGGCCGTCAAGATCCTGCGGGAGGTGCTCGCGACCCGCACCCTCGCCCAGTGGACGGAGCGCTTCGCCACCCTCGCCGGGCCCTGGGCCCCCGTACAGGATCTGCTGCACGTGGGACAGGACGGGCAAGTCCGGGCGAACGAGTACCTGTTACGGGCCGGAGAGCTCGAACTGGCCGCCAGCCCGGTGCAGTTCGACGTCGCCGCCCCTCACCTCGGGCCCGCGCCCGAGTTCGCCGCCCAGACCGAGGAGATCCTCATGGAACTGGGCCTGGACTGGACCCGCATCAGCGAGCTGAAAGCGGCGGGCGCGGTCACCTGATCACCGCACTTCGGGAACGATTGCTCGAGGAGGACCGATGAGACGCTTGCTCATCGCCGCGCTCGTCCTGGCCCTGGCCGGGTGTTCCGCCCGCTCCGCCACGTCGAGCAGCGACGTGCCGTCCAAGTCCGCGCCCGGCGGCTCCGCCGCCCAAGGAGACTTCGGCACGCTCAAGAACGTCTGCCACGACGGCAGCCCCAAGGCGGTGACGTCCCAGGGCGTCACCACCACCGACATTAAGGTCGGCGTCTTCAGCGACGTGGGCTTCACCAAGAACCCGGAGTTCGTGAACGCGGCCAAGGTGTTCACCTCCTGGTGCAACGACGCGGGCGGCATCAACGGACGCCAGCTCGTCCCCACCACCCGCGACGCCAAGCTCTTCGAGGGCCAGCAGCGGATGATCGAGGCCTGCCGGGAGGACTTCGCACTCGTCGGCGGAGGCACCGCCTTCGACGGCACGGCCGTCAAGACCCGGCTGAAGTGCCTGCTGCCGGAATTTCCCGCCCAGTCCGTCCAGTTGGCGGCCTTCGGCGCGGACCTCTCGGTGCAGACCCTGCCCGCCGGAGTCGGCTACGCGTCCTATCCCGGCTACTATTCCTGGCTGATCAAGGAGGCGTACCCGGACTCCGCCGGCCACATCGGCATCATCTCGGGCGACATACCGACCACCAAGGTCCTCGCCAGCGAGGCGAAGGAACTGCTGCCCGCGCTGGGCGGCAAGGTCACCTACACCGACCTCTACCCGGCCGCGGGCGTCGCCGACTGGACGCCGTACGCCCAGACCATCAAGAGCAAGAAGCTCAAGGGCCTGATCTTCAACGGCGACTTCGCCAGCCTCGCCAAGCTGGAGCAGGCGCTCACCAACGCCGGCTACAAGCTCGACTGGGTCGACGCCAACAACAACGCCTACGGCCCCGCCTTCATCAAACTGGCGGGCACCGCGCTCGACTCGCAGACCAACTTCGCCGACCTCAGCGGCTTCTCCCCGCTGGAGCAGGCCTCCGGCAACCCGGCGACCAAGAAGGTCGTCGACCTGTTCGCCAAGTACGCCCCCGGCGCCCAGGTCACCCTGCCCGTGCTGCGCGCCTTCTCCGCCTGGCTGCTGTTCGCCAGCGAGGCGAGCGACTGCGCCGAACTGACCCGCACGTGCGTGTACGACAACACGGTCAAGCAGAAGGCCTGGACGGGCGGCGGACTGCAGGCCCCCGCGGACCTGACCAGCCCCACCAACCCGCCCACGTGCTTCAACGTCGTCAAGGCGACCTCGAAGGGCTGGACCGCCGCCGATTTCAAGCCCGACCAGGGCGCCTACCGCTGCGACGAACAGCCGTACAAGTACAAGAAGTCGTACGGCAAGCCCGGGACCCTCGCCGATGTCGGCAAGTCCCTGGCGGATCTCAAGTAGCCACAGCGGATCCGAAGCAGCCACAGCCGATGCGGCCGATGCAGGAAGGAAGCACGTCGTGAAGGTACGAGTCGATCCTGAACGCTGCCAGGGCCACACGCTCTGCGCCATGCGGGCTCCGAAGGTCTTCGAGCTCAGCGAGATCGACGGTCACTCGTCGGCGATCAACGAGGACGTTCCGGACGACCAGCGGGACCAGGTCATCGAGGCGGTCAGGTCCTGCCCGGAACGCGCGATCTTCGTCTCCTGAGGGGAGAAACAGCAGGATGACCACGGACGACGTCGTGAGCGGCGACGATCGCACCCAGCAGGGTGGCGACGACCGCAAGAAACACAGGGTCGAGTTCGACCGGCACACCCCCGAGTACCGCCACCAATTCGAGGACATCACCCACGAGTTGCAGTCCCGGTGCCCCATCGCCTGGACCGACACCCACGGCGGTCACTGGGTGGCCAGCGGCAACCGCGAGGTCTTCGAACTGGCCCGCTCCGCCGAGTTCCTCTCCAACGACCACGACGTGCGGGGCGAGCGGCGCGGATACAAGGGCATCTCCATTCCCCCGCCGCCCCGCGAGCGGGGGGAGGTCCAGGGCGGATTCCTGGAGATGGACCCGCCGGAACAGCGCCACTACCGGCAGGCGCTCAACCCCTATCTCTCCCCGGCGGCCATCAGCCGCTGGATCCCGGTCATCGACGAGGTGGTGCGCGCCGCCCTCGACGAGAAGATCGAGGAGGGGCGGATCGACTTCGTCGACGACCTCGCCAACATCGTGCCGGCCGTCCTCACCCTGGCGATGATGGGCATCCCGCTCAAGGACTGGACCGTCTACAACGAGCCGGCCCACGCCTCGGTCTACACCCCGCCCCACTCGCCCGACATGCCACGCGTCATCGAGCTGAGCCGGAACATGGGCCGGGGCCTGGCCATGGCGATAGCGGAGATCCGGGCGAACCCCAGGCCGGGCCTGGTGGACGCCCTGGTCCGCGCGGAGATCAACGGCAAGACCCCGCCCGACTCCGAACTCCTCGGCGTACTCGCCCTGTTGATCGGCGGCGGCTTCGACACCACGACCGCGCTCACCGCACACTCCCTGGAATGGCTGGGGGAGAACCCCGCGGAGCGGGAGCGCCTCAGCCGGGAGCGGGACACCCTGCTCGACTCCGCGGCCGAGGAGTTCCTGCGCTTCTACGCACCCGCCCCGGGCGACGGACGCACCTTCTCGGCGGACTGCGAGATCGCCGGAACCCGCTTCAAGGAGGGCGAACGGCTCTGGCTCTCCTGGGCGATGGCCAACCGTGACCCCGCCGTGTTCCCGGACCCGAACACCATCGACATGCGACGCCCGGCCAACCGGCACAGCAGCTTCGGCCTGGGCATCCACCGCTGCATCGGCTCGAACGTCGCCCGCACGGTGTTCAAGCGGATGGTCGTCCAGGTGCTCGACCGGATGCCGGACTACCGGTGCGACCCGCAGGGCGCGGAGCACTACGAGACGATCGGCATCATCCAGGGCATGCGCCACCTCCCGGCGACGTTCACCCCCGGCCCCCGGCTCGGCGCCGGGCTCGACGAGACGCTGAAGGTCCTGCAGAAGGTCTGCGACGAACAGCGGATCGCCGAGCCGGTGACGGTCCGGAAGGCGAAGGCGCGGATCACCGAATGAGCGACGAGACCTCAGGGCGTCCGCTGCCGGAGATCACAGAGGAGAACGAGTTCTTCTGGACCTCCGGCGCGGACGGCCGGCTGCGCCTGACGGAGTGCGGAACCTGCGCGGCCCTGCTCCATCCCCCACAGCCGGTCTGCCGCTACTGCCACGGACACGACACCGGCGTACGGGCCGTCTCCGGCTTCGCGACACTGATCGGGTTCACCGTCAACCACCGCTTCGGCCTGCCCGGACTGCCACCGCCCTACGTGGTGGGGCAGGTCGCCATCGAGGAGGATCCCCGGGTCCGGCTCACCACCAACATCGTCCAATGCGAACCGGAACAGCTTGAGCTGGGCATGCGGATGGAGGTCGTCTTCGAGCAGGCCGAGGACACCTGGCTGCCGCTGTTCCGCCCCGCCGCCGAGCAGGGCCCGCCGGCTCCGCTCCCGTCGGACGAGGTGGCACCGGACCAACTCCGGTCCCGCGTACGCCCGATGGCCACCACCGAGAAGTTCGAGGACAAGGTCGCGATCAGCGGCATCGGCAGCTCACGGATCGGGCGCCGCCTGATGGTCCCGCCGCTGTCCCTGACCGTGCGGGCATGCGAACAGGCCATCGCCGACGCCGGGTTGACGATCGACGACATCGACGGCCTGGCGACCTACCCGGGCGCCGGAGCGTACGGCGGCTTCGCCGAAGGAGGCGTGACCGCGCTGGAGGCCGCCCTGGGGCTGCACCCCACCTGGCACCACGGCGGCGGCGAGACCTTCGGCCCCGGCGGCTCACTCATCGCCGCGATGCTGGCGGTCGCGGGCGGCCTCGCCCGGCATGTGCTGTGCTTCCGTACGGTCTGGGAGGCGACGTACACCGAACTGATACGGCGCGGCCGGATCCGCCCACAGGACAACTCCCGTACGGCGGCTGGCTGGTTGAAGCCCTTCGGCGCCATCTCGGCGGCCCACACGCTGGCCCAGAACGCGCAGCGGCACTTCCACCGCTACGGGACCACGCGCGAGACGCTCGGCTGGATCGCGCTCAACCAGCGGGCTAACGCCGAGCTCAACCCGACGGCCGTCTACCGCGAACCGATGACCATGGACGACTACCTGAACGCCAGGCCCGTCACCACACCCTTCGGGCTGTACGACTGCGATGTGCCCTGCGACGGAGCGGTCGCCGTGATCGTGTCGGCGGTGGACGCGGCTCGCGACCTGGCCAAGCCGCCCGTCCTGGTGGAGGCGGTCGGCACCCAGATCCTGGAACGGATCGAGTGGGACCAGAGCACGCTCACCCACGAACCGCAGGTGCTCGGCCAGTCCGCCCACCTCTGGTCGCGTACGTCGATGAAGCCCGCCGACGTCGACGTGGCCCAGCTCTACGACGGATTCACCTTCAACTGCCTCTCCTGGATAGAGGCGTTGGGATTCTGCGGGATCGGCGAGGCCAAGGACTTCCTCGACGGCGGAAAGAACATCGCCAGAGATGGCGTGCTGCCGCTCAACACCCACGGCGGCCAGCTCTCCCACGGCCGCACCCATGGCATGGGCCTGGTCCACGAGGCGGTCACGCAGCTGCGCGGGGAGGCCGGTGCGCGACAGGTGCCGGGCGCGCGGGTCGCCGTGGCCAGCAGCGGGGGGCTCACCCCGAGCGGTGTGCTGCTCCTCAGGGCGGACGCGTGACCAGCGTCGCGCGGATCGTCGACGTCGACGGCATCCCCGTATCGGCGCTGCTGCGGGAGGCGCGGCAGCCGCGGGCCGTGGTGCTGGCGCTGCACGGCGGATCCGCGTACTCGGGGTACTTCGACTACCCGGACCGGCCTCGGCTCTCGCTGCTGCGGACCGGGGAGGCGCTCGGGTTCACCGTCATCGCCATCGACCGTCCAGGGTACGGCAGTTCGGCCCAGCACGCCGCCGAGCTGACCACCGTGGAGCGGCGGGTCGACCTCGCCTACGCGGCGGTGGACCGGCTGCTCGCGGCGCGTCCGCGCGGGGCCGGAATCTTCGTCCTCGCCCATTCCATCGGCTGCGAACTGGCGTTGCGCATGGCGGTCGACGACCGCGGGCGGGACCTGCTCGGCGTGGAGCTCGCCGGCACCGGGCGCCACCACCACGACGACGCGGTGGGGATCCTGGGGGACGCGCTGCGCGCCGATCCCGCCCCGAGCCGGCCGCGCGGGGTGCGCGACCTGCTGTGGCAGCCCTCCCGGCTCTATCCCGAGGACGTGGTCGGCGGCGCCCGTATCTCGTCCCCCTCACCCGCCTACGAAGGGGTCGTGGCACGAAGCTGGATCGAGACTTTCCCCGAACTCGCCGCACAGGTGCGCGTCCCCGTGCACTTCAGCCTCGGCGAACACGAACGCGTGTGGCGGACCGGACCCTCGGCGCTCGCCGACATCGCGTCCCTGTTCACCGCCTCGCCCAGGGTCGCCGTCGACCAACAGGCGGACGGCGGCCACAACTTGAGCATCGGACTGACCGCGATGGCGTACCACCTGAAGGTCCTGTCGTTCGTCGAGGAATGCGTGCTCGCACGCGCGGAAGCCGCTCAGCAGCGGCCGGGGAGGGCGAGTTGAGCGACGCGGACGTGGTCGCGGTGCTGCTGGTGCGGGTGGTCCTGGGCGGCATCATGATCGCGCACGGGGTCAACCACTGGCGGGGCGGCGGCCGTATCGAGGGCACGGCCCGCTGGTTCGGCGGGCTCGGGCTGCGGCACGGGACGCTGCAGGCGTGGCTGAGCGTGCTGACCGAGGTGGGCGCGGGCCTGCTGCTGGTGGCTGGGCTGCTGACATCGCTCGCCTGCGCGGCGGTCATCTCGGTGATGCTGGTCGCGGGCGTCCTCGCGCACCGGCCGAACGGTTTCTTCGTCTTCAAGGACGGCTACGAGTACGTCCTCACGCTGGCCGTGGTCGCACTGGCACTGGCCGTGCTGGGCCCCGGGCGGCTGTCCCTGGACCACGCGAGCGACATCGAGGTCACCGGGTGGGCCGGGGGCGGCATCGCGCTCGGGGTGGCCGTGGGGGCGACGGCGGGGCTGCTGGCGGCGTTCTGGCGACCGCGGCCGACGACCGATACGCCGGACGGGGCGCCCGATACGCCGGAGGGGGCGCCCGAGACCGAGGGGCCGGCCGAGACCGCCGACTCAGGCGATCCACCGGCGACCGAACCGGCCGAGCAGGAGGCCCGCTGATGCGCGTCGGATTCATCGGACTGGGCAGTCAGGGCGGGCCCATGGCGCGCCGGATCGTCGACGCGGGCTTCGCGACGACACTGTGGGCCCGCCGTCCCGCCTCGCTCACCCCGTTCGCCGGCACGCCCGTGCGGCGCGCCGCCTCCCCCGCCGAACTGGCCGCGGCCAGCGACCTGGTGTGCGTGTGCGTCGTCGACGACGCCGATGTCGAGGAGGTCGTCGCCGGGGACCACGGTGTGCTGGCCGGCCTCAGACAGGGCGGGGTGATCGCCGTGCACAGCACCGTCCACCCCGACACCTGCTGCCGGCTCGCCGACCGCGCCAGGGCCCGCGGCGTCACGCTGATCGACGCGCCCGTGAGCGGGGGCGGGCGAGCGGCGGCCGAGGGGCGCCTGCTGGTGATGGTGGGGGGCGAGTCCGGCACCGTCGCCTTCTGCCGCCGCGTCTTCGAGACGTACGGCGATCCGGTCGTCCACATGGGCCCGCTGGGCTCCGGACAGGTCGCCAAGCTCCTCAACAACGCCCTGTTCACGGCACATCTCGCGACCGCCGCCGATGTGCTCGCCCTTGGGCGCACGCTTGACGTCGACCCCTCGGGCCTCGCCTCCGTCATCGCGCACGGCAGCGGGTCGAGCTTCGCACTGGGCCGGGTCGCCGCGGCGGGTGGGACCCTCGACCGCATCGCCTCCCACGCAGGACCGCTGCTCCGCAAGGACGTCCGGCTGCTGGCCGACCTCGCCGGCTCGGCGGGCGCCCCGACGGGCACGTTGATGGCGGCCGCCGGCGACGCCCTCGCCCTCATGGATCACCACCGGGCCGGGACAGCCGGTCTCCCAACTCCCTCTGGAACCAACCGAATTCGCTGATCCCCGAATATGGAAATGCCCTTCTCTTGATTAGAGAACATTGATATCGTCCTTCGGTGCCAGGGTGATGAAGGGAGCCGTGCAGCCAGTGCGAAAAGACTTCGAGGACATCGACTTCTTCCGGGACGACGAACCCGTCGCGGACCCGTACACGTACTTCGAGGCCCTGCGCGGAAAGTGCCCCGTGCACCGCGAGAGCCACCACGACGTGATGATGGTGAGCGGGTACGACGAGGCGGTGCAGATCTTCAGCGACGCCGAGACGTTCTCGTCCTGTCTCTCGGTGACCGGCCCCTTCCCCGGGTTCCCGGTCCCGCTCGAAGGCGACGACGTGAGCGAGCTGATCGAGCGGTACCGGGACCAGCTCCCGTTCAGCGACCAGCTGCCGACGCTCGACCCGCCCCTGCACACCGACCACCGTGGCCTGCTGATGCGGCTGATCACACCCAGGCGCCTCAAGGAGAACGAGGCGGCCATGTGGCACCTCGCCGACGCCCAGCTGGACGCGTACCTCGTCGGCGGCGAGGGCGACTACATCAGCGGCTTCGCGGGTCCCTTCACCCTGCGCGTCATCACCGATCTGCTCGGTGTGCCCGAGGAGGACCGCGAGGAGTTCGTCGAGGGGCTCGAACACCGGCCGCAGGACGACCCCGGCGTGGGCAGCACCGAGAAGGCCATGGAACACACGCCGCTGGAGTACCTGTACGAGCGCTTCGCCGCCTACGCCGAGGACCGCCGCCGCGCACCCCGCGACGACGTGATCACGGGCCTGGCCACCGCGACGTTCCCCGACGGCTCGACCCCCGACGTCGCCGATGTCGCGCGCGTCGCCACCAACCTCTTCGCGGCCGGGCAGGAGACCACCGTCCGGCTCCTCAGCAACGCCCTCAAAATCATGGCCGAGGATCGCGAGTTCCAGCAGCTGCTGCGCACCGAGCGCGACCGCATCCCCAACTTCATCGAAGAGACCCTGCGGATGGAGAGCCCCATCAAAGGCGACTTCCGGCTCTCCCGCGTGCCGTCCACGGTGGGCGGGGTCGACATCCCCGCCGGCACCACGGTCATGGTGCTCAACGGCGCCGCGAACCGCGACCCGCGCCACTTCGAGGACCCGGGAACGTTCGACGTGGGCCGCGCCAACGCCCGTCATCACCTCGCGTTCGGCCGCGGCCCCCACACCTGCCCCGGCGCGCCCCTGGCCCGTGCCGAGGCCCGGGTCGCCATCGAGCGGATCCTCGACCGCACGACCGACATCTGGATCTCCGAGCGCGTGCACGGCCCCGCGGACGCCCGCGCCTACCGCTATCTGCCGACCTACATCCTGCGCGGACTGACCCATCTGAACCTGGAGTTCACGCTCGCCGAGGAGCCCGCCCGATGAAGGCCACCGTCGACGACGAGCGCTGCCGCGGGCACGGCGTGTGCTGGTCGCTCTGTCCCGAGGTGTTCGACCTGACCGACGACGGCTACGCCGAGGTGCTGACACCGGAAGTCCCCGCCGAGTTCGAGGACACGGTCCGCAAGGCCGCCGGAAGCTGCCCCGAGCGCGCGATCACGGTCAGCTGAGGATAAGCCGATGCCCGAGGGGCCGAAGGGGTACGTCATCCTGACCGAGACCATCAAGGACCCGGCGGGCATGGACGCCTACAGCCGAGCGGCCGGTCCGTCGATGGTCCAGGGCGGCGCCTCCGTCCTGGCGGTCGACGGACAGCCACAGGTACTGGAGGGCGCCTGGCACGGCGACCGTACCGTCGTCCTCGAATTCGCATCGGTGGCAGCGGCCCGCGCCTGGTACGAATCGGCCGCCTACGAGCGGGCGAAGCCACTGCGGCACGCCGCGGCCGACACCAACGCCGTGATCGTCTCCGGCTTCGAGCCGCCACCCCGGCATGCGTGACCTGGAGCTGTCCTGCGGGCTGCCACCGGGTCCCGACTTCGCCGAACTCGTCGTACTCGCCGAGGAGTTGGGCTACGAACGGCGGCTGCTGGAGCACATCGACCTCACGACCATGGTCGGTGCCGCGGCGCGCGTCGCCCGACAGCTCTCGCGGCTCGCCGACGCCGGATTCCGGGAGGTCGTCCACACGCCGGCCGGGCCCGACGTGGCCCGCGAGCTGCGTGCCTTCGCCGCCGCCCACCGGCAGCGGACGGAGCGATAGTTCCGGGCGGGTTCGAGCATTCGATGCGAGCAGTCGATCGAGCAATCAACCGAGCAGCGGATTCGCACCGGCCGAAGGGTCGCCTGCCCGCCGCGGTAACCGTAATGTCACATCGGTATGTCCGTGGCGGAAGGGGTGCCGAATGACGACGGCCCGGCGCGAGGAGATTCTTGCCGCGGCCCTGGCGGTGTTCGCCGAGCGCGGCTACCGAGGGGCCTCGATCGACGCGGTGGCGGAACGCGCGGGTCTGACCAGACAGGGCGTGCTGCACTACTTCCCCAGCAAGAAGCGGCTTCTCGTCGCACTCCTGGAGCTCAGGGAGGAACTCGCCCGGGAACATCTGGCCGCCGACCACGCGGACAAGGACATCCCGAGCCAGCTCGCCGAGGTCGTCGCCTACGACCACCTCAACCCCGGCCTCGCCCAGATCCACAGCGTGCTGGTCGCCGAGGGGATGGCCGGGAGCGATCAGGCCCAGCAGTACTGCCACGACCGCAATCAGGCGATCCAGGAGCACACGACCGAGTACCTCACCAAGCTCTACGGCGACCGCCTGCCCAGCGGCCTCACCCCGCGCGCCGCGGCGACGGCCCTGGTGGTGATGCTCGACGGGATGCACCAGCAGTGGCTGCTGGACGGCGAGCAGTCCGACTATCCCGAGATCACGCGGGATGTGGTGGCTGTCCTGCTGGGCTCCACGCCTGTATGAAGTCGGCCATGGCCGTGACGACTTCGGGGCGCAGGCTCGCCGTGTCCTGCCGTACCCGCAGGTCCACCGTGACGCCGGACCGGGCCGCGCGGGCGGCGAACTCCAGGGAGTCGTCCAGCAGCGGATCGGTGCCTGCCGCCAGCAGCTGGATCGGGGGCAGCCCGTGCAGATTGGCGTGCAGGGGACTCAGCAGCGGGTTGGTCGGATCGGTGCCGGCGGCGTAGGCCGCGGCGCGCAGCCGGAGTTCGTCGACGTCGAAGGTGGGATCGGCGGCCGCGTTGAGCAGCAGACTCGGTGCCTCCAGGGTCAGATCGAGCAGCGCCGAACTGAGCACCCCGCAGCACGGCGGCGGTGCTCCCATGTCCCGCAGCCGGACCAGCAGGGCGGCCGCGAGTCCGGCCCCCAGCCGCTCGCCCGCCACGGCCACGGGGCCGCGGGCCTGGCAGGAGCCGTACACGGCGTGGATGTCGTCGAGCGCCGCCGGGAACGACGTCCGGTAGCGGGGGCAGACGACGACCGCTCCCGTGCGCAGCGCCAGCCGCTCGGCCAGGTCGAGCGCCGACTCCGGCGTCCCCGACAGATGCCGGTCACCGTGCACATAGAGCACGACCAGATCGGTGGGCTCCGGCGGCCGCACGACGGGACCGACCGGACTCGACTCGATGCGCACATGCGTCAAGTCACCTTGTATGTCGGCCGATTCGGCCCGTACGTCGATCACGCCGGCGGCGCGTACGTCGGACGAACCGGCGCGTACGTCGGACGAACCGGCGCGTACGTCGGACGAACCGGCGCGTATGTCGGCCGAATCCGCTCGTATATCGGCCGAACCCGCCCGTACGTCCGTCCTGTTGGTGCCTGCCTCGACTCGCGTGTCATCCACGGGACATCACCCTTTCCGCTGCCTGCCAGTGCTCGTCCGCCACCCACAGCCGGGCGAAGGCGCGCGCGGCCTCCTCGGCGGTCAGGTCTCCCGCCATGACCCGCTTGATCTCCTGCGCCGGGCGGGTGGCGAGCGAGCGGGCCAGCGCACGCCAGCCCTCCTCGAAGGCGGCCCGTGGCAGTACTCGGTCCACCAGTCCGAGGCGCTGGGCCTCCGCCGCGTCCAGCACGGTTCCGGTGCCGGCGAGCAGCAGTGCCCGGCCCCTGCCGACGAGCGCGGCGAGCCGTTCGGCGCCGCCCCACGCGGGCATGATCGCCAGGGCCGTCTGGTTGAAGCCGATCCGGATGTCGTCGGCGGCGACGCGGATGTCGGCGGACACCGCGACTTCGGCGCCGCCACCGAACGCGTGACCGTTCAGCGCGGCGATCACCGGGCCGGGGAAGGCGGCGAGCCGGTCGCAGATGCCGCGCATCCTGAGGGCCATGGCCAGCGCCTCGTCCTCGGTGCGGATCGCGGCCAGTTCCTTCAGGTCGCCCCCCGACACGAACGCCTTGTCGCCCGCGCCCTTGATGACCAGCGCCCGGGCGTCCGCCGCCGCGTCGAGGGCCTTGTCCAGCTCGCCCATGGTGGCCGGCGCGATGGCGTTGCGGGCGTGCGGGCGGTCGATGGTGATGACCGCCAGGCCCTGGTCCACTTCGAGATCTACCATGTGCGCCTCTCCGGTCTCCGGTTGAGAGTTCAGTTCTCGTAGACGACGGTGACGTGCGGCGTCACCGGTTCGCCCTGGCAGGTGAGGACCCAGCCCTCGGCCACCTCGTCGTCGTCCAGCGCGTTGTTGACGCGCATTTTGGCCTCGCCCTCGGTGACATGGGCGATGCAGGTGGCGCAGTTGCCCGACTCGCAGGAGAAGGGCGGGAAGAGTCCGGCCCGGCGGGCGCTCTCCAGGAGGGTCTCGCCCGGGTGCTGCGGGAGGGTGTGCCGCTTTCCGGCGAGGACGATGCTGACGGTGCCGTCCTTTTTCCCGTCTGCTTTCCCCTCTGCGGGAAGGGTGTTCGCGACGGCGGTCGGCTCGTCCGCGGCCGGCGTGAAGCGCTCGGCGAAGATCTGCCCGGAGTCGACACCGTGGGCGAGAAGGGCGTTCTCGGACAGCTCCATGAAGGGTCCGGGCCCGCAGAGGTAGAAGTCCGCGTCCAGGTCGTCGCCGGTGAAGTCCCGCACCTGGGCGTCGGTGACGAATCCGCTCAGGTCGTCCAGGTGGTGCCGGATCTCGAAGCGGTCCGGGTGCCGCGCCGCCAACTCGGCCAGTGCGGCGGCGAAGATGACCGAGTCCGCGTCCCGGTTGGCCGCAAGGACGCGCACCCGCCTGCTCGTTGTCGCCAGCGCCGTCTTGGTGAGCGACAGGATCGGTGTGATTCCGCTGCCCCCGCACAGCGCCAGCAGCGGCGCGGAGGTCTCCCGCAGACAGAACACCCCAGCGGGGCGGGTGGTCTCGATCATGTCGCCGGGTTCGAGATGCTCGTGCATCCAGTTCGACACCAGCCCTCCGGGAACCCGCTTCACCGTGGTCATCAACTCGCTGTCGGTGTCCGGAGAACTCGACATCGAGTAACTGCGCAGGGCGCCGCATGCCCTGACCGTCAAGAACTGTCCGGCTCGGTAGGGGAACGGCGCGTCGAGCACATAGGTGCGCGTGTCGGGTGTCTCCTGGACGATCCGCTTGATCCGGACCGGGTGGAAACCGTGGTCTCGTACCATGTATGGAATTTACCTTCTCCTTCTGCGAGAGTGCAATTCTCATGCAGAGGGAGGGAGTACTCGCGATGCGAAAGATCCCCGCCGATCTGGTCAAGCGCTATGAGGCGGAGGGCTGGTGGACCCGGGAGACGGTCGGAGATCTGCTGGCACACGGCCTGGCGGCCGCGCCCGGCACCGAGTTTCGCGTGCATTCGGCCGTACGGCCATGGGAGGGGACCTTCGCGGAGGTCGAGACGACCGCGCGGAGGCTGGCCGCCGGGCTGCGGGACCGAGGCGTCGGCCCCGGTGACGTCGTCGCGTTCCAGCTGCCCAACTGGATGGAGGCCGCGGCGGTCTTCTGGGCGTCCGCCTTCCTCGGGGCGGTCGTGGTGCCGATCGTCCACTTCTACGGGCGCAAGGAAGTCGGCTACATCCTGGGCGCGGTCAAGCCCCGGGTGTTCGTCACCGCCGAGCGGTTCGGGCGGCTGGAACACCAGGCGGACCTGTGCGCGGACGTGCCCGTCGTCGGTGTCGTCGGGCGGGACTTCGACGAACTGCTGGCCGACGATCCGCTGCCCGGCGTGCTCGCGACGGACCCGGCGGGGCCCGCCCTGATCGCGTTCACCTCCGGCACCACACGCGACCCCAAGGGCGTCGTCCACAGCCACCGGACCCTCGGCTTCGAGACGCGCCAGCTCGCCGGGCTCTACCCGCCCGACCGGGGAAGCCAGCTCACCGCGGCCCCCGTGGGCCACTTCATCGGCATGGTGAACGCCTTTCTGATACCCGTCCTCGACGGCTCACCGGTGAACCTCGCCGACACCTGGGACCCGGGCCAGGCCCTGAAGCTGATGGAGAGTGACGGGCTCACCGTCGGGGGCGGGGCCGTGTACTACATGACGAGCCTCCTCGACCATCCCGACTTCACGCCCCGGCATCTGGCCGGCATGAAGTACGCGGGCCTCGGCGGGTCGGCGGTCCCGGTCGCCGTCACCCGCCGGCTGGCGGAACTCGGCATCACGGCCTTCCGCTCCTACGGCAGCACGGAACACCCCTCCATCACGGGCTCCTTGCACACCGCACCCGAGGCGAAGCGGCTCTGCACAGACGGAAACGCCCTTCCGGGAGTGGAGATCCGCCTTGCCGACGACGGCGAGATCCTCAGCCGGGGCCCGGACCTCTGCCTCGGCTACACCGATCCCGCCCTCACCGAGAGGGCCTTCGACGACGAGGGCTGGTACCGCACCGGCGACATCGGCCTCATCGACCGGGACGGCTACCTCACGATCACCGACCGCAAGTCGGACATCATCATCCGCGGCGGCGAGAACATCGGCGCCCTGGAGGTCGAGGAGGTGCTGCTCGGCCTGCCGGCCGTCGCCGAGGCCGCGGTCGTGGCCGCCCCCGACGCACGGCTCGGCGAGCACGCCGTGGCCGTCGTACGACTGCGGTCCGGGCACCCCGAGTTCACCCTCGACGAGATGCGCGCCCACCTCGACCGATCGGGTCTCGCCCGGCAGAAGTGGCCGGAGGAGCTGCGCTTCGTCGACGCGTTCCCGCGCACCGCGAGCGGGAAGGTGCAGAAGTTCGTTCTCCGCATGGCCGTTGCCGTGCGAGCAAACCGAGAATAGGATTCTCATAATCAGCGAAGGAGGATCTCATGCCATCGCGTGCGCTGCCGTATCCGCTTTTCGACGCGGACAACCACCTGTATGAGACAGAGGACGCGCTCACCCGGTACCTGCCGAAGCAGTACGCGAGCGCCATCCAGTACGTACAGGTGAAAGGCCGTACGAAGATCGCCATCCGCGGTCAGATCAGCGACTACATCCCCAACCCCACGTTCGAGGTGGTCGCCCGGCCCGGAGCCTGGGAGGACTACTTCCGGGACGGCAACCCGGAGGGCAAGTCGCACCGGGAACTGTTCGGTGAGCCGATGCGGTCGATACCCGCGTTCCGCGAACCCGGGCCCCGCATGGAGCTCATGGACGACCTGGGGATCCAGCAGACGCTGATGTTCCCGACGCTGGCCAGCCTCATCGAGGAACGGATGCGGGACGACCCGGAGCTGATCCATGTCGTCGTCCACTCGCTCAACCAATGGCTGCACGAGACCTGGCAGTTCAACTACAAGGACCGGATCTTCACCACTCCGGTGATCAGCCTGCCGATCCTGGACAAGGCGATCGCCGAGCTGGAGTGGTGCCTTGAGCGCGGAGCGCGGGCGATTCTGATCCGGCCCGCCCCGGTCCCCGGGTACGGCGGGTCGCGGTCCTTCGCGCTGCCGGAGTTCGACCCCTTCTGGAAGAGGGTCGAGGAAGCCGGGGTGCTGGTGGCGATGCACTCCTCCGACAGCGGCTACTCCCGGTACTCCAGCGACTGGGAGGGCAAGAGCCAGGAGATGACGCCGTTCCAGGCGCAGGTCTTCCGGATGCTGGGCGAATGGCGGCCCGTCACCGACGCGGTGGCCTCCTGGGTCTGCCACGGAGCGCTGTTCCGGTTCCCGGAACTCAAGGTCTCGGTCATCGAGAACGGCTCTTCCTGGCTCGTGCCGCTCCTCGACCAGCTGACCGACGTCTACAAGAAGCAGCCGAAGGGCTTCCTCGGCAACCCGGTCGAAGAGGTCAGGAACAGGATCCACATCAGCCCGTTCTGGGAGGAGGACATGGCCGAGCTGGCCGGGATCGTCGGCGTCGAACGGGTGCTGTTCGGCTCCGACTACCCCCACCCCGAGGGCCTGGCCGACCCGGTCAGCTACATCGACGCGATCCAGGGCATGAGCGAACCGGACCAGGCCAAGATCATGGGCGGCAACCTCGCCCGGCTGATCCGCCCATGACCTGGGAGTCCATCCCCCGGATGGTGCTGAGCGCCGCCGACCGCTTCGGCGCCGCCGAAGCGGTTGTCGACGGCCAGCTCCGGCTCACCTTCGCGGAGTTGGCCGACCGGGTCCGGGTGGCCGCGGGAGCCTTCGCGGCGGCCGGGATCGAGAAGGGCGACCGGGCGGCGATCTGGGCGCCCAACTCCGCCGAGTGGATCGTCGCGGCCTTCGGGCTGCTCACCGCCGGCGGAGTGCTGGTCCCGGTCAACACCCGGTTCAAGGCGGACGAGGCGCACGACATCATCCGCCGCAGCGGGGCCAGACTCGTCCTCGTCGAACAGGGCTTTCTCGGCCTGGACTTCGAGGCCCCGCCGGGCGTCCCGGTGATCGACCTCAAGTCCGGCTTCCTCGCGAGCGGTTCACCGTTCGAGCGCGAGGTGAGCGGCGACGACGTGAGCGACATCGTGTTCACCTCCGGGACGACCGGCCGGCCCAAGGGCGTCCTGATGACCCACGCCCAGACCCTCCGGCTGTACGCGGAGTGGTGCGACCTGGCCGGGCTGCGGGAGGGCGACCGCTATCTGATCGTCAACCCGTTCTTCCATATCTTCGGCTTCAAGGCGGGCTGCGTCGCGTCCCTGATCCGCGGCGCGACCATCCTGCCCGTGCCCGTCTTCGACGTGGACCGCGTACTCGACCTCGTCGAACGCGAGAAGGTCACCGTCCTGCCGGGCCCGCCCACGCTCTACCACTCGCTGCTGGCCGCGCGGGGCTGGCGCGACCTGTCCTCGCTGCGGGTGGCCGTCACCGGGGCCGCCGACATCCCGGTCGAACTCGTCCGCAGGATCGTGAGCGAACTGCCCTTCCGGTCCGTCATGACGGGCTACGGCCTGACCGAGGCGGGCACGGCCACGGCATCCAGGCCCGGCGACTCCTTCGAGGACATCGCGACGACGGTCGGCACCCCCTGCGACGGCGTCGAGGTCCGCATCGCGGACGACGGCGAGGTCCTGGTGCGCGGATACAGCGTGATGCTCGGCTACCTGGACGATCCGAAGGCGACCGCCGAGACGGTCGACAAGGAGGGCTGGCTGCACACCGGGGACCTCGGGACGCTCGACGAGCGGGGACATCTGCGGATCGTCGGCCGCAAGAAGGACATGTTCATCGTGGGCGGCTTCAACGCCTATCCGGCCGAGATCGAGGGCTTCCTGCTGAAGCATCCGGCCGTCGCGCAGGCCGCCGTGATCGGTGTACCGGACGAGCGGCTCGGCCAGGTGGGAAAGGCGTTCGTCGTACGGAGAAGCCCGCTCTCGGTCGAGGACCTGCTCGCCTGGAGCCGGGAGCGGATGGCCGGGTTCAAGGTGCCCAGGTCCGTGGAGTTCCTCGAAGAGCTGCCGTTGAACGCCACCGGCAAGGTGATGAAGGACCAGTTGCGATGACGCCTCCAGCCAAGCCCCCGGAGACAGCCTCGGAGAAGCCTCCTGAGACACCTTCGGAGAAGCCTCCCGGGACACCCTCGGAGAAGCCTCCGGAGAAGAGCTTCTTCTCCCGGACCGCCTCCGGCATTCCCCTCAACCCGGTCTACGGGCCGTCGGACCTGCGCACGCAGCCGCCCGCACCCGGCCAGTTCCCCTTCACCCGCGGCAACTACGCCACCGGCTACCGGGGACGCCTGTGGACGCTGCGGCAGTACTCCGGATTCGGTACGGCGGAGGAGTCCAACCGCCGCTACCGCTATCTCCTGGAGCAGGGCGGAACGGGACTCTCGGTGGCGCTCGACCTGCCCACCCAGTGCGGCTACGACTCCGACGACCCCGAGGTGAGCGAGGAGGTCGGCCGGGTCGGCGTCGCCCTCGACACCCTCGCCGACGCCGAGGTGCTCTTCGAGGACATCCCGCTCGACCGGATCAGCACCAGCTTCACCATCAACGGAACGGCGGCGATCCTGCTGGCCTTCTACGTGGCCGCCGCCGAACGCAAGGGCGTGCCCAGGGCGAAGCTCACCGGCACGATCCAGAACGACATTCTCAAGGAGTACGCCTCCCGCGGCACCTGGATCTGGCCCGCCGAACCGTCCCTGCGGCTCATCGCCGACACCATCGAGTTCTGCGCGGCCGAGGTGCCGAAGTTCAACGCGATCTCGGTCGCCGGCTCGCACTTCCGTGACGCCGGGGCCAACGCCGTACAGGAAATGGCGTTCACCCTCGCCGACGGGGTCACCTACTGCGACACGGTGCTGGCCCGTGGCCGTATGACGATCGATCAGTTCGCCCCGCAGATCTCCTTCTTCTTCTACACGCACGGCGACTTCTTCGAGGAGATCGCCAAGTACCGTGCGGGACGCAGGCGTTGGGCCACGATCGTCCGGGAGAGGTACGGCGCGAGCACCGACAAGGCGGCGATGTTCCGCTTCGGCTGCGTGGCCGGCGGTGCCTCCCTCTACGCGCCCCAGGCGCAGAACAACACCGTCCGGGTGGCGTACGAGGCGCTGGCCTCCGTGCTCGGCGGCGTCCAGTCGATGTTCACGGCCGCGTGGGACGAGCCGTTCGCGCTGCCCAGCGAGGAGTCGGCGACGCTCGCGCTGCGCACACAGCAGATCCTCGCCCACGAGACCGGCGTCGCCCGCGTCGCGGACCCGCTCGGCGGCTCGTACTTCGTGGAGGCGCTCACCGACGCCACCGAGGCCCGGATCGTCGAGGTCATGGAGGACCTGGAGCGCTACGGGGGCATGGTCCGGGCGATCGAGGACGGCTATCTGCAAGGGCTCATCGCCGACGAGGCCTACCAGCTCCACCGCGAGGTCGAGGCGGGCACCCGGCCGGTCGTCGGGGTCAACCGCTTCGTCTCGGACGAGCCGCCGCCCGACCTCGCGACATACGAACTGGACGCGGAGGGCCGCGACCGCCAGCTGAAGCGGCTCGCCGATGTGAAGGCCACCCGCGACGCCGCAGCCGTACGAGACCGTCTCGCGGAGCTGGCCCGCGCCGCGGAGGGAACCGAGAACCTCATGCCCGTTCTGATCGAATGCGCCTCCGCCTATTGCACGGTCGGCGAGATGGTCGCCGCGCTCAAGGCGGTCTGGGGCGAGTTCCAGCAGCCGGTGGTGTTCTGATGGCGGCCCCCGGCCAGGCCGCGCGCGTCCTCATAGCCAAACCCGGTCTCGACGGCCATGACCGCGGTGCCAAGATCGTCGCGCGCACGTTGCGCGACGCGGGCTTCGAGGTGGTGTTCACCGGGATCCGCCAGCGCGTCGACACCATCGTGGCGACCGCGATCCAGGAGGACGTCTCCATCGTCGGCCTCAGCATCCTGTCCGGGGCACATCTCGCCCTGACCACCCGTGTCATCGAGGGGCTGCGCGCCGCCGACGCGGTCGACATCGCCGTGGTCGTCGGCGGGACCGTCCCTCCGGCCGACGTGCCCCGGCTGCGGGCCGCGGGCGCCGCCGCGGTCTTCCCGACCGGTACCTCTCTCGACGCCATCGTGGCGGAAGTCCGCGCTCTGTCGGATCTCGGACAGCTGTCGAAGTAGCTGTCGAAATAGCTGTCGAAGTGGCTCTCGAACAGTTGGAGGCATTGTGCGTGTCGGTGTGATGATCGGGCCGGAGCGAGGGGACTCCGCGCGGAAGGTCGCGCGGATGATCGACGATGTGACCTGGGCCGAGAACGCGGGTCTCGACACCGCGTGGGTGCCTCAAATCCCCACGGACTTCGACGCGTTGACGGCTGTGGCGCTGATGGGAGCGCGGACCGCGCGGATCGAGCTGGGCACGGCCGTCGTACCCCTGCAGGCGCAGCATCCGGTCGCGCTGGCGCGGCAGGCACTGTCCGCGCAGGCCGCCGCGCGCGGGCGGCTGGCCCTGGGCATCGGGCCCTCGCACCACTGGATCGTGCGGGACATGCTCGGCCTGCCGTACGAGCGTCCGGCCGGGCTCACCCGCGACTACCTCGACGTGCTGGACAAGGCCCTCGGCGGACCGGGCCCGGTCGACGTCGAGAACGCCACTTTCACCGTGCACAACCCGCTCGATCTCGGCCCGGTAAGCCCGTTGCCGGTGCTGCTCGCCGCGCTCGGCCCGGTCATGCTGGCCCTCGCGGGCGAGCGGGCCGACGGGACCGTGCTGTGGATGGCCGACGAGCGCGCGGTCGCCGAGCATGTCGTACCGCGCATCACCAAGGCGGCCGAGGGCGCCGGGCGTCCGGCGCCCAGGGTCGTCGCGGGCATCCCGGTCTGCCTGTGCCGGCCGTCGGAGGTCGACGCGGCGCGCGAGCGTGCGAACCGCATTCTCGGGGAGGCGGAGATCTCCCCCAACTACCAACGGCTGCTTGACTACGGCGACGCCAAGGACATCGGCGACCTGTGCGCGGCCGGTGACGAGACGGCCATCGCGGACCGGTTCCGGCGGTTCGCGGACGCCGGGGTCACCGACCTGTCCGTACGGCTGCTGCCCCTCGGGGAGGGCCGCGACGCACTGGTCGCCTCCAAGCGCCGTACCCGCGAGGTGCTCGCCGGCATCGCGGCGGACTTGCGATGACCGCCCGGCAGCCCCAACAGCAGGGAAAATCAGGCCCGTTGGCGGGCATACGCGTTCTGGAGGTCGGTCATCTGCTGGCGGGCCCCTACGCCACGATGATGCTCGCCGACCTCGGCGCCGAGGTCACCAAGATCGAACCGCCGGGCGGTGACATCTCGCGCCAGGTGAGCGACGCCTACTTCGCCAGCCTCAACCGGGGCAAGCGCAGCGTCTGCCTCGACCTCACGACGGGCGAGGGGCAGGACCGGCTGGGCGAACTCGTCGCAGGTGCCCACGCGTTGCTGGTCAATATGAAGCCGTCGGTGATCCGCCGGCTCGGGCTCACCTATGAGGACCTGAAGCGGTGGAACGAGCGGATCGTGTGCGTCGCGCTCACCGGCTTCGGCCTGAACGGCAGTGACGAACCGGCCTTCGACTATGTGATCCAGGCGGCCACCGGCGTCGCCGCGCTCACCGGCGACCCGGCCGGGCCGCCGACCCTGCCCGGGTACTCCGCGGCCGACAACTCCTCCGGGCTTACCGCGGCCCTCGGCCTGCTCGCCCAGATCGTCTCCGGTCGCGGCGGCCAAGTCGAGGTCTGCCTACGGGATGTGATGCTCTCTCAGCTCAACTACCGGGCATCGGCTTACCTGAACGAGGGCGTAGAGCCGCGGCGGCTGCCCCTCGGCGCGCACTCGTACTACGTGCCGGCGCAGCTCTTCGCGACGGCCGAAGGACATCTGGCTCTCTTCATCACGCACGACGGCTTCTGGAAGTCCTTCGCCGCGGAAGCGGGCATCGAGGGGTTCCCGACGATGGCCGAGCGGGCGGAGCACCGCGCGGAGGTGCTCGCCGCGGTGACCCAGGCCCTGGCTGGTGACACCGCCGCCGGCTGGGAGTCACGGCTGCGCCCCCTGGGGATACCGGCGGCCGCCGTACGGACGCTGTCCGAGTCGCTGACCGCGACCCCGGAGGCGGTCGTGCGGGCCGGCGGCTTCCGGCTGGTGGGCAGCCCGGTCCGGGTGGCGGGATACGAGCCCGACTACCGGCCGCCGCCGCGCCTGGGCGAGCACGGCGCCGCCACAGCCGTAGGGGCGGTGACCGAGTCATGAGGGCCGAGGACCAGTTCCATCTCGGCATCGTCGCCCGGGACTTCGAGGCGACCCTGGCCGAGTTCTCCACCGCGTTCGGATACGAGTGGTGCGCGGAGATCGGCGGGCCGGTCCCGGTGACGCTGCCGACCGGCGAGGCCGTCCTCGACATGAGGTGCGTGTACTCCAGGACGTCACCCCGGCTGGAGATCGTCCGGCGTATCCCGGGGACTCTCTGGGAACCGGCGGGCGGCACCGGAATCCACCACGCCGGCTACTGGTCCGACGACGTGGTCGCGGACGCCGCCGAGCTCGTACGCCATGGATTCGTGAGGGAGGCGTCACGTACGGGGCCCGGCGGCACCCCGTTCGCCTTCCTGCGCGGCACGACCGGCTTCCTGGTCGAACTCGTCGACCGGGCGGCACAGCCGGGGCTGGAGAAGTACTGGGGCGAGGGAGGGACGAACGCATGACGACCGTGGGGATCGCGACCGGAGCCGGGCGCGGCATGGGCCTGGCCTGTGCGGAGCGGCTGACCGGCATGGTGGACACGTTGCTGCTCGTCGACCGGGACGAGACGACCGTGACCGCGGCGGCCAAGGAGTTGTCGGCCACGGGAGGCGGGGCCGCCGTCGAGCCGTTCGTCCTCGACATCACCGACGCCGAGGGCCTCGCCCGGCTCGCCGCCCGGGTCGACGAACTCGGCGCCCTGCGGGCCGTCGCCCACGCCGCCGGTATTTCCCCCACCATGGCGGACTGGCGGCGCATCTTCACCGTCGACCTCGTCGGGACCGCGCTGCTGGTCGAGTCGCTGCGCCCGCTCGCCACGGCCGGGACGGCCATCGTGTGCTTCGCCTCGATGGCACCGCTTCTCGCCGGCCTCGACGCCGATCCGGCGGTCGCCGCGATCCTGGAGGACCCGCTCGGCGAGGATTTCCTCGACCGGATCCGCGACGCCCTCGGGCCGTCCGTCGAGGACACGGGTGCGGCGTACACGTGGGCCAAGCACGGGGTGCACCGTTTCGTACGGCGGGAGGCGGTGCGCCTCGGGCCGCTCGGCGCCCGTATCTGCTCGGTCTCGCCCGGCGTCATCGACACCCCTCAGGGGCAGCAGGAAGCGGCGAGCCATCCGACCATGGACGCGCTCGTACGGCAGACCCCGCTCGGCCGTACGGGGCGCGCCGAGGACGTCGCCGCCGCCGTGGCCTTCCTGCTGTCGGCCGAGGCCGGTTTCCTCTCCGGGATCGACCTGCTGGTCGACGGCGGCGTGTGTGCCGCCGTGCGCGGACGGTCCGGCCGGCCGTGAGCCTGGTGTACGGCGGCGCCACTGATCGCGGCCGAGAGTATCGCCGCCGGCACCCGCGCCCCGGGCCCGGTGTCCGCTGCGACCACGATGGAGTGGAGACGGTCCATCAGTTTCCGGAACGGGGGGAGCGGCCGGCCGGGGCGGCGGGGCCGTCGTGGACGGTGTGCCCGCCGCGTCCGCCCTTCACGCGAGCGATTCCGAGCGCTGTACGGTGCCCGTGATGCCGGAGGCGTTCTGGCCGGCCAGCAGGACGGCGGCCCTGGCCATCGCCTCCGGCGGTTCCACCATCTCCGGGGGGATGTCGAGGCCTCCGCCCCCGGCGCGCCAGCCCTCCGTGAGGACGACACGTGACGGGGCGAGGCAGTTGACCGCGATGTCGTCGGGCCTCAGATCGGCGGCGAGCCCGAGGTAGAGGCGCTCGACCGCGGCCTTGGAGACCCAGTAGGCGTTGGCTCCCCGGTCGGTCATGGCGACCCCGCCGGTCGTCACGGCCACCAGGGAGCCGCCGCCGCGCTCACGGACGTACGGAATGACGGCCTTGGTGACGAGGAAGACGCCGGTCAGGTTGACGTCCAGGCACAGCTGCCAGCGCTTGAGCGGGGTGGACTCGACCGGGCCGAGCCAGAGGACCCCGGCGTTGGCGATCAGGATGTCGATCCCGCCGAACTCCTCGGCCGTCGCGGCCACGGCGGTCTCGACCGACTTCTCGACGGTGACGTCACAAGGGACGGCCAGCGCGCGGCCGCCCGCCGTCACGATGCGGTCGGCGACGGCGTGGATCGTGCCGGGCAGCCGGCCCTCCTCCTCGGACCGCGCGGCGACCGCGACCGCGGCCCCGGCCTCGGCGAGCGCCAGCGCGACCGTCCTGCCGATGCCGCGGCTGGCGCCGGCGACGAACGCCACTTTCCCTTTCAGCGAACCGCTCTTCCCCTTCAGCGGGCCGCTCATCTCGGTCTCGGTCTCGGTCACGGGGCTCACTTCGGCGGGAACCTGAGCGCGCCGTCGAGCCGTATGACCTCGCCGTTGAGATAGGCGTTCTCACAGATGTGCTCGACGAGCGCCGCGTACTCCGGGGAGCGGCCCATGCGCCGGGGATGCGGGATCTTCGGCCCCCAGTAGGCCTCCAGCTGGTCGCCCGCCTTGCCGTAGGCCGGGGTCAGGAACGTGCCCGGCGCGATGGTGACGACGCGGATGCCCAGCGGTGACAGATCGCGGGCGGCGACGAGGGTCATGCTCACCACTCCGCCCTTGGCGGCGGCGTAGGGAAGTTGGCCGATCTGGCCCTCGTACGCCGCGATTGACGCGGTGTTGACGATGACGCCCCTGTCCCCGTCGACCGGCTCCTGCCGGGCCATGGCGGCGGCGGCCAGCCTCAGCACGTTGAAGACACCGGTCAGATAGACCTCGATCGTCGTCCTGAAGCCCGCGAGGTCCAGGGGTTCGCCGTCCTTGCCGACCAGCCGGCCGCCGCTCGCCGGGCCGCCGTGGGCGTCCACCGAGATCCTCAGCGGTCCCGCCGACTCCGCCTCGGCCAGCGCCGCCCGCACATCGCCCTCGTCGGTGGCGTCGGTCCGTACGTACCGGACGCCCAACTCCTGCTCCAGGGCCTTGCCCTTCTCGTCGGCGAGATCGGCGACGACGACCTTCGCGCCCGCCGCGTGCAGGCGACGGACGGTGGCCTCGCCCAGGCCTCCCGCCCCACCGACGACGACCGCGGAACTCCCACTGATCTGCATCAAGGTTTTCCTCTCTTGCAAGCGGGGCTCTAGGTAGATGAGAATAGCATTCTCATGAATATCACGATGATTCTCGAGATGGCAGCCTCCGTCGGCGATCGGGGCGATCGACCGGTGATCACGGCAGGCGGCCGATCCCTGACAGCCCCCGAACTGCTGCACCGGGCGCGGGCCGCCGCCCACCGGTTCCGGCAGCACCAGGCCGTCCTCTATCTGGGCGCCAACCATCTCGCCTACCCCGTCGCCCTGTTCGGCGCGGCGCTGGCGGGCGTTCCCTTCGTCCCGGTCAACTACCGCCTCGGCACCCACCAGTTGACCGCTCTGCTGGCCCGCCACCCCGGCGCGCTGGTGCTGCGCCCCGGCGACCTCGACGCACTCGTCGGAGACCTCGAAAACCTCGGAAAACTCGGAAACCCGGACAACCTCGACGTACACCGCGAAGAGCCGGACACGGACGTCCTCGACGCGTCACAGGACCAGGACTCCGTCGCCGTACTCCTCTATACGAGCGGTACGACCGCCGAGCCCAAGGCGGCCGTGCTGCGGCACCGGCATCTGCTCGCCTATGTGCTGAACACACAGGAGTTCGCGTCGGCGGAGGCGGACGACGCGGCGCTGGTGGCGGTTCCGCCGTACCACGTGGCCGGGTTGATGAACCTGCTGACGAACCTCTACTCCGGGCGCCGGGTGGTGTATCTGGAGGCGTTCGGCGCGGGGGAGTGGCTGGAGGCCGTACGGCGGGAGCGGATCACGCACGCGCTGGTGGTGCCGACGATGCTGTCCCGGATCGTCGCCGAGGTCCACGGCGACGACGCCGGTGCGCCGGCCCTGCGCAGCCTCGCCTACGGCGGCGCGCGCACCCCGCGGCGGGTGGTGGAGCGCGCCCTGCGGATCTTCCCGCAGACGGGCTTCGTCAACGCCTACGGACTGACCGAGACGGCCTCCTCGATCGCGGTCCTCGGCCCGGACGACCACTGGCAGGCGTCGGTGTCCGACGACCCGGCGATACGGGACCGGCTCGGCTCGGTGGGCCGCCCGCTGCCCGGAGTCGAGATCCAGATCCGCACCGAGAACGGCAAACCGGTCGGAGAGGGGGAGACGGGTCTGGTCTTCGTACGGGGTGAGCAGATCTCCGGCGAATACGGGGGCCGCAGTGCCCTCGACGGGGACGGCTGGTTCGCCACCCGGGACCGGGGGCGCCTCGACGCCGACGGCTATCTGTTCATCGAGGGCCGCGCCGACGACACCATCATTCGCGGCGGCGAGAACATCGGTCCCGCCGAGATAGAGGACGTTCTCCTCGCCCACCCCGGGATCGTCGAGGCGGCGGTCGTCGGACTGCCCGACCCCGAGTGGGGGCAGCGGATCGTCGCCATCCTCGTCGGCGAGGGGGACCCGGCCGAGATCCGGCAGTGGGTCAAGGAACGGCTGCGCTCCTCCAAGACGCCCGACGCCATCGTGTTCCGCGCCGAACTCCCCAGGACCGAGACCGGAAAACTGCTGCGCCGCATCCTGCTGGCCGAGTTGGAGACCACCCATGCCTGAAGCCGTGCTCGTGTCCGCCCTGCGCACCCCCATCGGCACCGCCTTCAAGGGGACCCTGCGCGACACCACCGCCTTCGAACTG
Organism: Streptomyces sp. NBC_00775; assembly: GCF_036347135.1. Lineage (NCBI taxonomy): Bacteria > Bacillati > Actinomycetota > Actinomycetes > Kitasatosporales > Streptomycetaceae > Streptomyces > Streptomyces sp. NBC_00775. Next base: position 2,647,353 of record NZ_CP108938.1, on the reverse strand, counting down.
GCCCACCATGTCGTCAGCGCCGCCGCGGCCGGCCTGGACCCCGACCGGGTCGACGACGTGATCCTCGGCGAGGGACTGTACGGCGGCGGCGTCATCGCCCGGCATGCCGCGCTCACCGCCGGACTCGCCTCGGTCCCCGGGCTCGCCCACAACCGGCACTGTGCCGCGGGCCTGGCCGCCGTCCAGGGCGCGGCCGCGAGCATCCGCGCCGGCATGGACGAACTCGTCATCGCGGGGGGCGTGAACTCGGCTTCCACCGCGCCGAGGTCGACCAGGCGGGTCGACGGCGAGTGGGAACCCTGGATGTCGCCCACCCACCCCGACCGGCCCGACGCCCCCAACACGGACATGTCGATCACGGTGGGCTGGAACACGGCCGTCCGCGCGGGCGTGAGCCGTGAGGAGATGGACGCGTGGGCGCTGCGCTCGCACCGGAACGCCGTTCGCGCCATCGACGAGGGCCGTTTCGACGAGGAGATCGTGGCGATCGAGACCCCGCACGGCCTCTTCTCGGTCGATGAGCATCCGCGTCGCAACACGAGCGCGGAGCGGCTGGCCGCGCTGAAGCCGCTCCACCCGGAGATCGAGGGATTCAGCATCACGGCGGGCAACGCCGGAGGTGCCAACGACGGCGCGGCCGCCCTGGTCGTGGCGAGCGACACGACGGCGTCCCGGGAGAGCCTGCCGGCGCTGGCCGTCGTCCGGTCGTGGGCGTCCGTCGGCGTCGATCCCGCGGACATGGGGCTCGCGCCGGTGAAGGTGATTCCCAAGGCGCTCAAGCGCGCGGGACTCTTGCTCTCCGACGTCGGCCTCTTCGAGATCAACGAGGCGTTCGCCGTGGTGCCCGTCGCGGCCGTACGACAGCTCGACCTCGACCCGGACCGGGTGAACGTGAGCGGCAGCGGCTGCTCACTCGGCCACCCGGTCGCCGCCACCGGCGCGCGGATGCTGGTCACCCTCGTCCACGAACTGCGCCGCCGCGGCGGGGGGATCGGCGTCGCCGCGATGTGCGCGGGAGGCGGCATGGGGTCGGCCACGGTGATCGAGGTCGCGGGCGCGTAGCAGAACCCGGGCGCCGCTCCGCTTCAGCCGCCCGCCGGCCGGAAGCGGAGCAGCGCCTCCTGCGCGTACGAGGCGACCAGCGAGCCGTCCTCGGTGAACACGTCACCCCTGCCGAAGCAGCGGCCATGCGCCAGGAGCGGGCTGTGCTGGTGGAGCAGCAGCCAGTCGTCGGTCCGGAAGGGGCGATGGAACCAGAGCGAGTGCGAGGTGACGGCTGAGGAGAACGCCGTTCCCGCGTCGTGCTGGCTGATTCCTTCGAGCGGGCGCAGGGCCGTGCCGATGAGGCTCAGATCGGTCGCGTACGCGATGAGCGCGGGGGCGAGTTCCGCGCTCACCGTCGGCGTACGCATCCAGAGGTCGTACTCGGGCGGTTCCGACTTCGGGGAGTCCAGCTCGGCGACCGCCCGGGTCTCCCAGGGCAGCAGATCGAGCGTCACCCGGTGCTCCGCCCCGGGAACGGAGGGGACGGGAGCGGTGGTCTGGCGTTCGAGGCCGTCCTCGTGCGCGTGCAGGGACACCGAGGCGGTGGCCACGACCCCCTGGCGCTGCCGGGCGATGACCGTCAGCGTCGCGAAGGTGCCGCCCTCGTGATGACGCACCACCTCGTACCGGACGGGCTCCTCGGTACGGCCCGCACGCGGGAACGCGGCATGCAGCGACTTGACCGTCTTGCCGGGGCACGTGAGGGAGGCCGCCCGGACGAACTGGGCCAGCAGCTGCCCGCCGAACAGCCGGTGATAGCTGAGCTGTTGGTTGCGTCCCTCGAAAACGTCGCCGGGTTCGGCAGCTGCGCCGGGTTTGGCAGCGCCGCCGGATTTGGTGGCGTCGCCGGGTTCGGCGCGCAGGCCGAGGCAGCCGAGCAGGTCACTCCACAGATCGGTCACGGGATCTCCAGGCGTGAGTCGGGCAGATGCGTCGGGCGGAGGAATCGGGCGGAGGATCGAGGGGTGCATGGCCGAGTCCTGGCAGCCGGGGACGGGCCAGGTGGCCGCCCGGTGTGCCGGCGTCACCCTGCGCGGCCGCGCGCAGAGCCGCTGCTGGCGTCACAGTTGAACGAGTCGTGGCGCCGTGCCGGCCTCCCGCAGCAGCGCCCCGGCCTTCCGGGTCAACTCCCTTGCGCTGCCGAGCAGTCCGTCCAGCACGAGAGCGCGCCGGACGTGCCGATGCAGGGTGTGCTCGGCGGTGAAGCCGATGCCGCCGAGTACTTGCTGGCAGTGGCGGGCCGCCGTCAGCGCCGCCTGTCCCGCCGCCGCCTTGGCGAGCAGGGAGCCGAGGTCGTCCTCGGCGGCCACCAGGGTCGCCTCGGCGCCGTCGAGCGCGACGAGCGTCTCGGCCAACCGGTGCCGTACGGCCTGGAACGAGGCGAGCGGATGCCCGAATTGAGTCCGGTCCAGTACGTGCGCCCGGGCGAGCCCGAGCATCGCCCGACCCGTGCCGACCAGCCACCAGCCGAGCGCCCGCCGTCCCGCGGCGAGCCGGACCGGATCCCCGTCCGGGACGCCGCGCAGCGGCAGGTCGCCGTCGAGCGGCGCGGCGTGCGGGGGCGGGTCGCCGTCGAGCGTCGCCCCGGTCTTGTCGGCGCGCTCCCACACCACCCACGCACCGCCCGCGTACGGCAGCGGCAGCGTGCCCCCGAGGGGACGCCCCGCGGCCTGCAGCAGTACGTCGTTCAGGAGCGGCGCGTGCGCACCCGTCTCGCCGAGCAGCCCGAAGGTGAGCGGGACCGCCGTGTCCGGCGCTTCCGTCAGCAGCTCGGCCCAGCCGAGGTCGGCCAGCGCCGAGTCGAGGGCGGCTCCGGACGCCGCCGTCATCGTCTTGCGGAGCGTCTCGGCCAGCAGGTCCCGTTCGGCCGCGTCCACGTCAGTCCTTCCCCAGGTCCAGCAGCCGGCGGGCGATGATGTTGCGCTGGATCTCGGCGGTGCCGCCGTAGATGGTCGCCGCCCGCGAGTACAGGTACTCCGCCCGCCACGGCGACTCCGTCAGCTCCAGCACGCCGGGGAGTAAATCCCGTACGGTGTCGAAGAGTTGCTGCTCCGCCGTGGCCAGCAGCACCTTGTCGACCGACGTCTCCGGGCCGAGCCGGGCCCCGTCGGCCAGCCGCCGCTGGGTCGCGTGGGAGCGGCAGCGGACGGTGTGCAACGCCAGGTAGGCGGCGCCGAGTTCGGCGTCGTCCGTCGCTTCGGCGGCCTCGAATCCGGAGCCCTTCCCGACTCTGTTGCCTCCAACGCCTCCAGCGGCTCCAACGCCTCCGACGGCTCCCGCTGTTCTCTCGGCTCTCTCGGCCTTCTCGGCCTTCTCGGCCAGCAGTCGGTCAAGTCGCGTGTAGAGATGGGCGATCCGGTGCCAGAAGCAGGTGGAGCGCTCGTGGGGGAGCAGGTCCATCGCGAGCCGCCATCCGTCGCCGGGGCGGCCCAGCATGCGGTCGCCGGGGACCACCACGTCGTCGAGGAACACCTCGGCGAACTCGTCCACGCCGTGCATCGTGCGCAGCGGTCTGACGGTGATGCCGGGGGTGTCCATGTCGACGAAGAAGGCGGTGATTCCGCCGTGGCCCGGCGCGGTACGGGTGAGCAGGACACAGCGGGCCGCGTACTGCGCGAGGCTCGTCCACACCTTCTGCCCGGTGACCACCCAGTCCTCGCCCCGGGGGACGGCGCGGGTGGTCAGCGACGCGAGGTCGCTGCCGGAGCCGGGTTCGGAGAAGCCCTGGCACCACTGCTCGCGGCCGCCGAGCAGCAACGGGACTATTTCGGCGGCCAGTTGGGCAGGGGCGTACGAGATCATCGTCGGTGCGAGGACCTCGACCATCGAGTAGATGCCGGGCTCGGCCAGGCCGCGGGTGGCGACCTCCTCCCCGAGCACGGCCCGCAGTACGGCGGGACCGCCGAGCCCCCCGGCGCCGGCGGGCCAGCCGTACCGCATCCAGTCCGCCTCGTAGAGCGCGCGACGGACCCGGGCCAACTGCTCGACCTGGCCGTCGAGCGAGCGGTCGGGGCCGGGGGAGAGGTCGTGCGCGTCGAGCCAGGTGCGCAGGCCCGAGCGGAATTCCGTGACGTTCATGCCCCGGGACCGGAGCGCTCGTAGGCGTGCGGGCGGCCCGAGTCGTGCGCTCCGCTGCGGCGGATGAAGGTCATCGCCCGCGTGCGCAGCCGCCAGCCGTCCGCGGTCCGTACATAGCTGTCGGAGTAGTAGCCGATCCGCATGGCGTGGGTGGCGTGGTCGATGAAGCACAGCGGCTGACTGCCGCTCGCGGCGTTCCCGTCCCCGGCAAGGTCGATCGTGGCCGTCCCGGTGAGGAAGAGCCCCTTGGGCGCGGCGGCGACCAACGCCGGGAACTCGGCGAGCGGATAGGTGTCCCCGAACGCGCTGTAGGTCCCGTCGGGAGTGAAGACCGCGAGCACGCCGTCGATGTCGCCCCGGGTGATGCACACCGCGTAACGGGCCAGCAGTTGCTGGATCTCCATCAGGTCGTCAGTGGACGTCGGGTGGTGAGTGGACAAGGTCGGCTCCCCGTAGTCGGATTCCCGGTGGAGAGAATGGCATTCTCGATGGTGAGTGGAAGGTTTTCACGGTGGTCGTCCCGGCGTCAACGGTCCCGGCGCAGCTTCGCGAAGTCCCAGCTCACGACCTTCTCGGCGGAGAGCCGGAGCCAGCCGTGCCGTCCGTCGTAGCGGAACGTGCCGCCGTCCATGTACTTGTCCGCGAAGAGCTGCTCGGGGACCCGGAGTTCGTCCAGGGGGTCGCCCTTGCGCGGTGCCTCGCCGACCACGCGGACGCTTCCCCGCAGTTCGACGCCCCGTAGACGCATGAAGTCGGCGCCTCCTTCGTCGACGATCACGCTGAGCCGTGGATCGCGGTCGAGATCGGTCCAACGCTGGCTGTGGACGAGCGAGTTGAGCCACAGAGAGGCTCCGTCCCACACGAACCACAGGGCGCTGGCATGGGGATGTCCGCCCGGTCCGACGGTCGCGACCCGGCAGACCGGTTGAGTGCGCAGAAAGGTGTCCCTCTCCTCGTCGGTCATGGCGATCGCGGTGCCCCTGCGTTGTCCGCTCATCGGCCCTCCAGCCTTTGTCCGAATGGTTGATTCTCTCCTACTGAGAAGCTAGTTTCCAGAACGAGAGAGGAGGACACTCAATCAGCCGCCCCGGGGACAGCGCCGTGGAGGAAACCCCATGAACGAGCCGAGAACGCTTGCCGCCCTGGCGGCGGTCGCCAAGTACGCCCTGCAACAGATGTCGCCGCCGACGCTGCGGCCCTTTCCGGCCTGGCTGTTGTTCGCCGCCTCGGCCGCGCCGTGCGAAGCCTCGCCTCTGTGCACATGTGCCTACGCCTCCATGTCGCCCGACACCGGCACCGGGTGACGGTTGCGTCATGGAACAGTTCCTCACCTTCGGGATCGTCGGCCTGAGCACGGCCGCGATCTACGCGGTCATCGGCAGCGGCCTGGTGCTCACCTACACCACCACCGGCGTGTTCAACTTCGCGCACGGTGCCGCGGGCATGCTGTCGGCGTTCACCTACTGGCAGTTCACCGTCGGCTGGGGCTGGCCCGTCCCGGTGGCCCTCGCGGTGGTGCTGCTCGTCCTCGCCCCGGCCTTCGGCCTCTTCGTCGAACGCGTGATCCTGCGGCCCGTCCAGGCACTGGGCGAGGCCGAACGGCTGGTGATGACGGTCGCGCTGCTGAGCGGTCTCATCGGGGTCGCCCGCTGGATCTGGGACCCCAACGTCCCGCGCCCCCTGCCGGTGTTCTTCGCCGACCGGGCCCCCTTCCACATCGGGCCGGTCGCCGTCACCTGGCACCAGGCCCTCACCATGGCCGTCGCGGTGGCGGTCGCGGTGGGCCTGCGGATCCTGCTCTACCGGACCCGGGCCGGAGCCGAGATGCGCGCGACCGTCGACGACCGCGCGCTGGTCGGGCTCACGGGAGCCGATCCGGTACGGGCCAACAAGGTGGCGTGGATCCTCGGCACCCAACTGGCCGCGATCGGCGGCATCCTCATCGCGCCGACCGTTCAACTCGACGCGGCCCAGCTCTCGTTGCTCATCGTCAGTGCCTACACCGCCGCCGTCTTCGGGCGACTGCGCAGCGTGCCGCTCACCTTCATCGGAGCCGTCGTCATCGGCTGCACGGAGAGCTTTCTGACCGGCTATCTCCCCCAGAACGACTATCTGCCGGGCCTACGGCTGGCCGCACCCGCCCTGCTGCTGTTCCTCGCCCTGCTCGCGTTCCCGCACCGACGACTGCGCGGCCGCGACCGGCGGCTGGCACCGGTACCGATACCGACGGTCCGGGGCACCCTCGTGTTCGCCGCGGCGACGATCGCGTTCGGGGTGGTGCTGGCATCGGTGCTCGGCGAAGCCGACCTCATCACGTACGGAGCGATCTTCTCGCTCGGCGTGGTGGCCCTCTCGTATGTACCGCTGGCCGGCTACGCGGGCCAGATCTCACTGTGCCAGCTGAGCATGGCCGGGATCGGCGCGGTCGTCTGGGCGCACGTCGGCGCGCACGGCCAGCTGTGGGCGCTCGGCGCCGCGATCGGGGTCTCCGCGGTGGCCGGGGCGCTGATCGCGCTGCCCGCACTGCGGCTGTCCGGGGTGTATCTGGCGCTGGGGACGGCCGCCTTCGCCGTCGTCCTCGACCGGTGGATCTTCAGCCTGCCCGCGTTCCACGTCTTCGGCGTGAAGGTCGCGCTGTTCGACCAGGGCTCGGTGGAGGTGGCCGGACCCCGGTTGTTCGGCCTCCATCTGGACAGCGGGACCGACCTGATGGTGTTCGCCGCGGTCTGTCTCGCCCTCGCCTCGCTCGGCGTGGCGGCGCTGCGGCGCGGCCGGTTCGGGCGGCGGCTGATCGCCCTGCGGGACAGTGAGGCCGCGTACGCGACGCTCGGCGGGAACCTGCTGACGGCCAAGGTGCTCGTCTTCGCGCTCGCCTCGGGCATCGCCGGGCTCGGCGGAGCGCTGTACGGCATGCAGCAACGATCCGTCACCGCCGAGCAGTTCAGCCTCATTTCCGGACTGCCCGTCTTCCTGGTCGCGGTGATCGGCGGCCTCGGCGCGGTGGGCAACGGACTCTTCACCGGGACGGCGCTCGTCGGGCCGACGAACGCGCTGGTCACCGTGGCGTCCTCGCTGCAGAACCCGGTCGCCCTGCTGCCCGCCCTGGCCGGCATGGGCCTCGGCCACAACCCCGACGGCATCGCGTCACGGTTCCGCCGCCAGTGGGAGCCGATCGCCCGGGACCGGATCGCCCTGACCGCGCTGATCGGCTGGCTCGCGACGGCATGGCTGCTGCGGCTCGGCGACCTGATCAGCGGGTGGACCTTCCTGGGGGGCGCCCTGGCCGTGGCGGTGGCGCTGCGCCTCTGGGCGGCCGCCCGGGAGGCGACGGCGCACTCGCGGACGCGGCCTTCGGCCGAGCCGGAGATCCCGGTCGAGTGGTGGGGCGTACGGCGTGCGTGGCGCCCGGAGGACGGGGAGGTGCTGGCCCGTGGAGTCACTGCGAGTTAGCGGAGTGACGGTCTCCTTCGGCGGAAACCGGGCTCTCGACTCGGTCGCCATGACCGCCGAACCGGGCCGGATCACCGGCCTGATCGGGCCCAACGGGGCGGGCAAGAGCACCCTGTTCGACGTGGCGTCCGGGCTGCGCAGGCCCTCGTCGGGGCGGGTGTTCCTCGACGGCCGGGACATCACCCGGCTGCGCCCCTCGGAGCGGGCCCGGCGCGGACTGGCCCGTACCTTCCAGCGGCTGGAGCTCTTCGGCCGGCTCAGCGTCCGCGACAACCTGCGCGTCGCCGCGGAACTCGGGCCCGAACGACGGCGCGCGGACCGCGCGGTGACGGAGATCCTCGCCAGGCTCGGCCTGACGGACATCGCCGACACCGCGCCCGACGCACTGCCCACCGGGGTCGGCCGCCTGGTCGAGGTCGGCCGGGCGCTCGCCATCCGCCCCCAGGTGCTCCTGCTCGACGAGCCCGCGGCGGGACAGGACGGCGAGGAGACCGAACGGTTCGCGGCGCTGCTGCGCTCGCTGGCGGCCGACGGGACGGCCGTCGTCCTCGTCGAGCACGACATGAGCCTCGTCATGGGCGTCTGCGACGAGGTGTACGTACTCGACCTCGGCAAGGTCATCGCCGTCGGCCCGCCCGAGGTGATCCGAGCCGACGAGACCGTTCTGGCGGCCTACTTGGGGGACGCGTGAGCGCACTGTCCGAACCACTTCCCGGGGCGAGCTCGGATCCCCTTCCCGGGGCGGGCTCCGAACCTGTTCCCGGGGCGAGCTCCGAGCCACTTATGGACCCGCTGCTCGAACTGCGCGGCATACGGGCCGCCCACGAACGGATCACCGTTCTGCACGGGGTGGACCTGAGCGTCGCCACCGGCCAGGTCGTGGCCCTGCTCGGCCCGAACGGCGCGGGCAAGACGACCACCCTCCGGGTGGCGGCCGGCGTCCACCCGGTCGACTCGGGCCAACTCCGCCTTGCCGGACGGGACATGACCGGCGCCGACCCCCGCGACCTGGCCCGCGCCGGGGTCTGTCTGATCCCCGAGGGACGCGGCGTGTTCCCCAACCTGTCCGTCCGCGACAACCTCCTGATGATGACCTTCACCGGCCGCGGCCGCGAGGAGATCGAGGAGATCGCGTTCGCCCGGTTCCCCGTCCTGAAACAGCGTTCCTCGCAACCGGCGGGCACCCTCTCCGGCGGCGAGCAGCAGATGCTCGCCCTCGCCCGGGGCCTCGCCACCGACCCCGCCGTACTGCTCCTCGACGAACTCTCCATGGGCCTGGCCCCGTTGGTGGTCGCCCGGCTGTACGAGCAGGTCGCCGAGATCGCCCGGCAGGGCGTGGCCGTCCTGGTCGTCGAGCAGTTCGCGGCCGCCGTCCTCGACATCGCCGACCACGCGGCCGTCCTCGTACGCGGCCGGGTCCAGCGGCAGGGCCACCCCGACGGCGGCCTGCGCGCCGAACTGTCCGCCCTCTACCTGGGGAGTTCCGCATGACCACCACCGAGCCGCGCGCGGACCGCTTCGTCCGCGAACTGGCCGTACTGAAAATCCCCGACCCGGCAGCCGCGAGGGCCGTTCTCTGGCTGCGCCTCGGGGTGTCCCTGATGGTGCTCGGCCTGGTGCTCGGGGTGTCGGGCTACCTCGTCTCCCACCAGACCACCGATCCACTCGTCCAGGGCGACGGCCTCGCGCTCGGCCTCGGCGGGATCGCGGCGAGCGTGGTGGGCTCCGCGCTCTTCCTGCGCTACTCGCTCACCGGCTTCCTGCGGTTCTGGATGGCCCGCCAGTCCTACGACCTCAACCTCCTCGCCGACCGCCTGCTCGAAAGGGACATCCGCCATGACCCCACCGGCAACGACGCTGCGCCCCGGTGACCAGCTCTCCAGCACCGTCTGCGGAGCGCGGGTTGTCGTAGTCCGGGCACCCGCCTCCGCCGAGCGGCGGCCCGTTCTCGCCTGTGGGGGAAGCCCGATGGCTCCCGCAACCTCCTCCGCGCAGCCGTCACCGCCCGGAGCGACGCCCCACGTCACGCTCATCGGCAAGCGCTATGTCGACGCCACCGGGACCCTCGAAGTGCTCTGCACCTCCTCCGGCACGGGCGAACTCACCTGCGACGGCGCCCCGATGACCCTCAAGGCGGCCAAGCCGCTGCCCGCCTCCGACTGATCCACGACCCGAGGAAACCGCCATGGAACGAGACGACCTCATCCTCATCAGCGTCGACGACCACATCATCGAGCCGCCCGACATGCTCGTGAACCACCTGCCGGAGCGGTACAAGAACCCCCTCGCCCCCTTCGCCCACAAGCTGGAGGCGTTCCACTCGAAGGCGCGCGCGGCGGTCGCGACGGCGGCCCGATGAGCGACCTGGTCCTGACCGAACGGGTCGGCAACGTGCTGATGGTGACCCTGAACCGGCCCGAGGCACGCAACGCCCTCAACCCCGCGCTGATCGACGAGCTGTCGGACGTACTGCGCTCCGCGGACGCCGATTCCGGGATCCGGGCGATCGTGCTCTCGGGAGCGGGAACGGTCTTCTGCGCCGGCATGGACCTGAAGGCGTTCGCGCAGGGTGGCAAGTTCGACGGCCTGGTGTGGTTCTTCCAGGAGGGCATCGGCACCCCGGTGATCGCGGCGCTGAACGGCTCCGCGCTCGCCGGCGGCTTCGAACTGGTGCTGGCCTGCGATCTGGTCGTCGCCGCCGAGGAGGCCAGGCTCGGGATCGCCGAGGTCAAGCGGGGCCTGTTCGCGGCCGGGGGCGGGACGACGCTCGCCGACCGGGTGCCCCTGTCGGTCGCCCTGGAAATGGGCCTGACCGGCGAACCGGTCACGGCCGCGTACGCCTGGCAGATCGGTCTGGTGAACCGAGCCGTCCCCGCCGACCGGGTACGGGAGGAGGCGCTGGCCCTGGCCGAACGGATCGCCGCGAACGGGCCACTGGGCGTCACCATGACCAAGAAGCTGATGCGGCAGCGCCGCTGGGCCGAACCGGACGAGGTCACGTCGGTGTTCCGCAGCGCCGACGCGACGGAGGGAGCACGGGCGTTCGCGGAACGCAGGGCGCCGGTATGGACGGGGAAGTGACCGTCACCCTTCGGCGGACGCGGTGACCTCGTCCACCAGGCCCCACTCGAGGGCCTCCTCGGCGGTCAACGGGTCGCCCGTCAGGGCGAGATACGCGGTGCGCTCCCGGCCGATGCGGACCGGGAGGCTCGCCGTGCCCCCGGCGCCCGGGATCAGCCCCATCTCGATCTCGGGCAGCCGGATCACCGTGTCGGGCGCGGCGAGAACGCGGTTCGCGAACGCCGCCAGTTCGATGCCCGCACCGACACACGCGCCGTGCAGATGAGCCGTGACGCGCGCACCGCACCGCTGGAGCAGAGCGGCGGGACTGCGGTGCACGCGCACCAGATGGGCCTGCGCGGGATCCCGGGAGGTCCCGAACTCGGAGAGGTCCCCTCCGCTGCAGAACGAAGGCCCGTTGCCGTACAGATCGACGCGCGCGATCGACGCGTCCGCCACGGCGACCCGCAGCGCTTCACACAGCGCGTCACGCGTTGCGGCGTCCATGGCGTTCCGTGCCCGGGGCCGGTCCAGGGTGACGGAGAGCCGGTCACCCTCACGACGCAGCCGTACGGGGCTGTCGGCGGGCCGCGGCGTGCGCTCGGGCGCCGCGGCCAGCCAGGCCTCGAAGTCGGCCCCGCCCTGGAGCGTCGAGTAGGCGAGGGATTCGACCACCAGCCGCTCGGGCGGGGCCAGGGCGGCACCCATCCGCAGTACCTGCACCAGCGCGACGGACGCGGCGGGCCGCCTGTCGACGAGCCACCCCAGCCGGCGGCCGGTGGTGAACGGGTCGGCGCAGGTCACCCATGGGCGCGGCGCCTCGGGGGCACCGGTGAGCAGGACATCGAAGTCCTCGCCCGTCTCGGTCGGTTCGGCCGCGAAGCCGACGCGCACCTGGTCGGCCGCGTCCATCCGGTACGGGGCTTCGCGGTCCAGATCGACCAGGAGGAAGGGCGGGTCCAGGATCACGACCGGAGTGTAAATTGGGGCCACCTCAAAAGAGAAGGGCGTTTGTCCATTGGGGAATGATGTTCTCGCCGATGTCGCGCTCGGCGGCTGGATGGCGACGCTGGAGCCGTTCCTTCCCCCGCTCGCCGCCGTCGCGCAGGACTTCACCGCCCTCACCGGTGTACCGGTCGACCTGCCCTCCGCCCTGTTCCTCCGCGCCCACCTCGCGGGTCTCGGCTTCCCTGACCGGACGTCGGCCGGCGGCTCCTGCCATCTCCTCGAAACCGCCGACGGCTGGGCCGCCGTCAACCTGGCCCGCCCCGACGACCACGCAGCCGTACCCGCCCTTCTCGCCCTCCTGGGCGCGGCGCCGCACGCAACGCTTCACGAGGCGGCGCGGCGGGTGAAGGCGGCCGAGGTCGCCGCGCACGCACAGCTGCTCGGGGTGGCGGCGGCGGAGCTCGGCTCGGCCCGCGGAACCCGCGCTCCCGTACGCGCGGAGAGGCTCGGCGAGCGGAGCGTACGGGACCCCGCCACCCTCCGCGTGGTCGACCTGTCGGCCCTGTGGGCGGGCCCCCTGTGCGCACGGCTTCTGGGAAGGGCGGGAGCACACGTGGTCAAGGTGGAGAGCGCGACCAGACCCGACGGCGCACGGCGCGGGTCGCCCGCCTTCTACCGCTGGCTGCACGACGACCACGAGAACCTGGTGCTGGACTTCGCCTCGGGCGCGCTCGCCGAGGTCGTCGCCGAGGCCGACGTCGTCATCGAGGCGTCAAGACCGCGCGCACTGCGCCGACTTGGCGTGTGCGCCGAGCGGTTCCTGGCCGCCCGCCCCGGCCGCGTCTGGGTCGGCGTCACCGGGTACGGCCGCGACGACGACCGCATCGCCTTCGGTGACGACGCGGCGGTGGCTGGCGGCCTGACCGGCCTCGACGCACAGGGCGCCCCCACGTTCCTGGGCGACGCGCTCGCCGACCCGGTGACCGGTGTCTTCGCCGCCCGCGCCGCGGCCCGCTCGCTGGCCCAGGGAGGCGGCGAGCTGCTGTGCGTCTCGATGGCAGCCTGCGCGGCCTCACTCACCGACGGTGGATGACGTGCTGATCACCGACGTGGAGGTCGAGGGGTACGGCCGGGTGGACGTACGGATCACCGGGGGCCAAGTCACCGAGATCGGGCCCCGGTTGGCGGGCCGGAGCGACCTCGACGGACGGGGCGGCGCCCTGCTGCCCGGGCTGCACGACCACCACGTACATCTGGCGTCGCTGGCGGCCGAGGCCACCTCCGTGCGGGTCGGCCCGGCGGACGTGCGCGGCCCGGACGGGTTCGCGGCGGCGCTGCGGAGCGGCGGGCCCGGGGAGTGGGTGCGGGCGGTCGGATACCACCAGAGTGTCGCCGGGGAGCTGGACCGGTGGGTGCTGGACGGGTTCGCGCCGGACCGGCCGGTGCGGGCGCAGCACCGCGGTGGGGCGCTGTGGGTGTGGAACAGTGCCGCGTTGCGGGCGGCCGGAGTCCACAGCGCCGATGGACGGTTCTGGCGGGAGGACGAACGGCTGAGGGGGTTCGTCCCGCCCGTACGGCTGGATCTGGTGAGCGTGGGGCTGCGGGCGGCGGCGTACGGGATCACGGGATGCACCAACGCCGATCCGCACCCGGAGAACGGCCTTCTCGACCTGCTGTCGGTGCTGCCGCAGCGGCTCGTCGTGATGGGGGTCGGCCACGCGCCGGTGAAGGTGCTGCTCGACGACACGACCCTTCCGACGCCGGGTGACCTCGCGGCGGCGGTCGCGGCGGCGCGGCCCCGGGCGGTGGCCGTGCACTGTGTGACCCGGGTGCAGTTGCTCGTGACCCTGCTCGCCCTGGACGAGACCGGGCCGGTCGACGGCGATCGCATCGAGCACGGTTCGGTGATCCCGGCCGAGACGATCCCCTGGCTGAGGCGGCTCGGCGTGACCGTCGTGACGCAGCCGCACTTTCCCCTGGAGCGGGGCCGGGAGTACGCGACCGACGTGCACCCCGACGACAGGGCCCACCTCTACCGCTGCCGCTCCCTGGCCGAGGCGGGCATTCCGCTCGCCGCCGGCACGGACGCGCCCTTCGGGACCCGCGATCCCTGGGCGGTCATGCGGGCGGCCGTCGAACGGGGCGACGGGGAGGGGATCGGTCGCCGGGCGGCGCTGGACCTGTTCGCCGGGGATCCCCAACTCCCGGGCAGCGCACGACGGGTGACGGTCGGTTCGGTGGCCGACCTGTGCCTGCTTCACATATCCCTGCGGGAGGCGCTCGACGCGCTGTCCGCGGAGACGGTGCGCGCCGCCTTCGTCGGCGGACGCCGGATCACACCGCGGGACGGCTAGACGCTGTACCCGCCGTCCACCCCCAGTGCCTGCCCGGTGATGAAGCCCGCGCGGTCCGAGGCCAGGAACGCGACCGCCTCGGCGATGTCCGTCGCGCTGCCGAAGCGGCGCAGCGGGATGTTGCGCCGGGTGATCTCCAGCGCCGGCTCGTCGAGTTCGCCGGAACTGATCAGGCGGGCGGCGATGCCGTCGGTCAGCATGCCGGGGCCGACACAGTTCACCCGGACGCCGTACCGCCCCTCCTCGGCGGCCAGTGCCCGGGCGACCGCCTCGACCGCCCCCTTCGTGCCCGACGAGAGCCCGTCGCGGACCGGGAACCGGCGGGTGGCCACGGTGGTGACGGCGACGATGCTGCCCCGGCTCTCCCGCAGCCGGGGCAGCGCGGGATGGACCAGATTGAAGAACGCCCCCGCGTCGGCGTCGAGTTGGGCGCGGTACTGACTCGGCGTGACCTTGCTCAGATGCACCATCGGCACATGCGGGCCCGCCGCGTACACGAGGGTGTGGATTCCGCCGAACGCCGAGGCGGCCTCGGACACCGCCGAAGCGGTGGCCGACTCGTCGCTCAAGTCGAGCCGCAGCGTGCGGACTTGACGCCCGTACTCCTTGACCTCGCCGGCGAGCGACTCGGCCGCGGCCTGATGCGAGCGATACGTGAGCACCACGTCACTGCCCCGCTCGGCCAGCGTACGGACGATCGCCGCCCCGATGCCGCCCGTGCCGCCCGCGACGAACGCGGCCCCCGCCCTGTGGGCGAAGTCGCCGGAGAAGCCGGTGGAAGAACCGCTGGAGGAGTCCGTCATGGTGTTCACAGTCCCAGGGATTTGGCGATGATGACCTTCATGACCTCACTGGTCCCGGCGTAGATCCGGGTGATGCGCGCGTCCGCGTACAGCCGGGCGATGGGGTATTCCAGCATGTAGCCGTACCCGCCGAACAGTTGCAGGCAGCGATCCACGGCCCGCGCCTGCATCTCCGTGCAGAACAGCTTGACCTTCGCGGCGTCGGCGCCCGACAGCTCCCCGCCGACCAGCTCGGTCACGGCACGGTCGAGCATCATCTGCGCGGCCTCGATCTCGGCGGCCACCGCGGCGAGTTCGAACTTCGTGTTCTGGAAGGAGGCGACCGGCGTCCCGAACACCTGCCGTTCCTTCACGTACGCGATCGTCGTGTCCAGCGCCGCCCGCGCCTGGGCGACCGAGCCGACCGCCACCGTCATCCGCTCCTGCGGCAGGTTGTGGCCGAGGTAGCCGAAGGCCGCGCCCTCCTCGCCCAGCCGGTTGGCCACCGGGACCCGTACGCCGTCGAAGGCCAGCTCGACGGTGTCCTGGACCTTGATGCCCATCTTGTTCAGCACCCGGCCGCGCGTGAACCCCGGCATACCGTCCTCGACGACCAGCAGAGTCAGGCCCGCCCGCCGGTTGCCGGGATCGGTCGACGTCCGCGCCACCACGATCACCAGGTCGGCGAGAAGGCCGCCGGTGATGAACGTCTTGGCCCCGTTCAGGACGTACGCGTCCCCGTCGCGCACGGCGGTGGTCCGGATGCCCGCGAGATCGGAACCCGTGCCCGGTTCGGTCATGGCGATGGCGGTCAGGAGCGTGCCGGCCGCGAGACCGGGGAACCAGCGCCCGCGCTGCTCCTTGTCGGCGTAGGCGAGGAAGTAGGGGAGCACGACGTCGAGTTGGGTGCGTACGGTGCCGAGCGTGACCAGGGCGCGTGCGGCTTCCTCCTGGAGCACGACGTTGTAGCGGTAGTCGTCGAGGCCCGCTCCGCCGTACTCCTCGGGGACGGCCATGCCCAACAGCCCCAGTGAGCCCAGCTGTTCGAAGAGCGCGCGGGGCAGCCGCCCGGCCTCCTCCCACGAGGCGTAGTGCGGGACCACCTCGTTCGCCACGAAGTCCCGCACCAGCCGCCGGAACGCCTCGTGGTCGGGGGTGAAGAGCTCTCGGCGCACGACGGCCTCCGGTTCAGGGCGTGGTCATCGACTTCACGGCGTGCTCGGGTTCGGCTTCAGGGCGTGATCAGCTCGACAAGGGTGGCGTTGGCGGTGCCGCCGCCCTCGCACATGGTCTGCAGGCCGTGGCGGATCCCCTGATCGCGCATGTGGTGGATCATGCGGGTCATCAGGACGGCACCCGACGCGCCGAGCGGGTGGCCCAGAGCGATGGCACCGCCCAGCGGATTGAGCAGCGCCGGGTCGGCGCCGGTCTCGGCCAGCCACGCCAACGGCACAGGGGCGAAAGCCTCGTTGACCTCGAAGACCCCGACCTCGGACAGCGCGATGCCCGCCTTCCGCAGGACCTTCTCGGTCGCCGGGATCGGACCGGTGAGCATGAGCACCGGGTCGCTTCCGGTGACAACTCCCGCGCGGTAGCGCACGATCGGCCTCAGCCCCAGCTCGCGCGCCTTCTCCGGCGTCGTCACCAGCAACGCCGCCGCCCCGTCCGAGATCTGGGAGGCGTTGCCCGCGTGGATCACCCCGGCGTCGGCGAACGCGGGCTTCAGCGAGGAGAGACTCCCGACGCCGGTCCCACGCCGGATCCCCTCGTCGGCCGCGACCGTCGTGCCGTCCGCGGTCACCGGGACGATCTGCGCGTCGAAGACCCCGGCGTCCTGCGCCGCCGCCGCCCGCTCATGGGAGAGCGCCGAGAACGCGTCGAGCCGCGCTCGCGAGAAGCCCCACTTCTGCGCGATCTTCTCGGCGGACAGTCCCTGGTTGAAGGAGAAGTCCTGGTAACGGGCGAGGACTTGGGGCCCGTACGGCATTCCGGTGGCCCGCGCGGAGCCGAGCGGGACCCGGCTCATCACCTCGACGCCGCCCGCCACGACGATGTCCTGCTCGCCGGACATGACGGCGTGCGCGGCGAAGTCCAGCGCCTGCTGGCTCGACCCGCATGCCCGGTTGACCGTGGTTCCCGGGATGCTCTCGGGCCATCCCGCGGCGAGGACCGCGTAGCGCCCGATGTTGCTGGACTGGTCGCCGACCTGGGACACGCATCCCCAGATCACATCGTCGATGACCTCCGGATCGATCCCGGCCCGTTCGACCAGCGCGCCCAGTACGACGGCGGAGAGGTCGGCCGCGTGCATGCCGGACAGCCCACCGTTCCGCCTCCCCACCGCGGTCCGGACCGCTTCCACGATCACCGCTTCACGCATGACGGCCTCCGTTGTCGGCCCGGGCACTCGGCGCGGCCCAGCGCCCGGTGAACGTCGGTTCGCGTTTCTCGGCGAACGCCGCGTACGCCTCGGGGACGTCCGCCGTGGCGAAGTTGACCGCCTGGGCGCGTGCCTCGCCCGCCAGCGCGTCGCGCATCGTGCGGTCGGAGCCCTCGTTCAGCAACGCCTTGTTCTGGGCGAGGGCGATCGAGGCGCCCGCCACCAGCCGCGCCCCGAGGTCGGCCACGAAGGCGTCGATCTCCTTCGGGGACACCACCCACGTCACCAGGTTCAGCGCCCGGGCCTCCTCGGCGTCGATCGTCTCGGCGAGCAGCGCGAGCCGCTTGGCCTGCTGCAGTCCGACGAGCTTCGGCAACAGCCACGAGCCACCGCAGTCCAGCGACAGCCCGCGCCGCGCGAAGATCTGCGAGAACCTCGCCTGAGGGGTCGCCACCACCAGATCGCAGCCCAGCGCGAGATTCCATCCCGCGCCGACCGCGACCCCGCTCACCTTGGCGATCGTGGGAACCGGCAACTCGTGGAGCAGCAGGGCGACTTCGCTCAACGTCCGCATGCGGTACAGCGGATGGGCGCTGCTCACCCCCTTCGAGATGTCGGCGCCGGAGCAGAACGCGCCCCCGGCTCCGGTCAGCACGATCGCTCGTACGGTGTGATCGCGTCCGGCGTCCGAGAGCCCGTCCCGCAGCGCGGTCCACAGCTCTTCGTCGATCGCGTTCTTGCGGTGCGGCCGGTTCAGCGTCAGGGTGCGTACGCCGCCGATGTCGCTGGAGAGCAGAACGGGCTGGTCGCTCACAGCACTTCCCCTTCGTCGCTGATGCCCAACTCGGCGAGTACGGCGGCGGTGTGCTCGCCGAGCGCGGGGATCGCGCCCATCGGCGGCTCGTAGCCGGAGAGCACGGCGGGCGGCAGCAGAGCGGGTACCGGGCCGCCGGGTGTGTCGACCCGGCGCCACCGGTCGCGGGCTGTCAGCTGCGGATGCGTGAGGACGTCGCTCGGGGAGTTGAGCCGGGAATTCCCGATCCCGGCGGCGTCCGCGCTGTCCTGCACATACGCCAGATCATGGCGGGCACACCACGCGCCGATCTCCGCGTCCAGGGCGGAACGGTGCTCCACCCGGCCCGAGTTGGTCGCGAAGCGCGCGTCGTCCGCCAGGTCGGGACGGCCGAGCAGCTCGCGCGCCAGCCGCTGCCATTCGCGGTCGTTGGTGGTGCCGAGGACGACGGTGTGGCCGTCGGCCGTGGCGTAGGCCCCGTACGGCGCCACGGCGGGCGACCCCATGCCCACCGGCTCCTGATCGACGCCCGTGTGCCGGGTGTAGGTGAGCGAGTACCCCATCAGCTCCGTCATCGTGTCGAACAGACTCACCGCGACCGAGGCGGGACCGTCGCCGCGACCGCGCGCCCTCTCATGGAGCAGCGCCATGACCGACAACGCGGCGTACAGGCCGCTGCACACGTCCGCGATCGGCGGACCCGCCTTGGCCGGCGCACCGGGACGGCCGGTCGTCGCGCACGCTCCCGACTCCGCCTGGACGAGCAGGTCGTAGGCGCGCTTGTGGGAGAGCGGGCCGCCCGCACCGTACCCGTCGATCTCCACCGCGATGAGCTCCGGATGGCTCACGGCCAGGTCGGCCGGGGAGATGCCGAGTTTGGCCGTCGCCCCGGGAGCGAGGTTGGACACCAGGACGTCGGCGCGGTCGAGCAGCCGGTGCAGTGCCGTCATGCCGGCCGGAGTCTTCAGATCCAGCGCCACCGACTCCTTGCCGCGGTTGGCCCAGACGAAGTGCGCCCCGAGGCCGCCCACCACGTCGTCGTAGTGCCGGGCGAAGTCGCCGCCCTCCGGGTTCTCCACCTTGATCACCCGGGCCCCGAAGTCCCCCAGGGTGCGGGTGCACATCGGAGCGGACACGGCCTGCTCCAACGCCACCACCGTGATGCCCGCCAGCGGGCCGGTCGTTCCCATGTCAGTCCCCGCTCACGAATCGCGCGCGCAGCTCGTCCTTGAGTACCTTCTGGCTCGCGTTGCGCGGGAGCTGACCGCTGAACCGGACATGGCGCGGGACCTTGAAGTTGGCCATGTTCTCGCGCGCCCACTCGACGATGTCCTTCTCGGTGACGTGGTGGCCGGGCTTCACGACGACGAAGGCGCAGCCGACCTCGCCGAGGCGTTCGTCGGGAACTCCGATGACGGCGGCCTGTTCGATCAGCTCGTGCCCGAGCAGCGATTTCTCTATCTCCGCCGGATAGGCGTTGAATCCGCCGACGATGTACATGTCCTTCTTGCGGTCGACGATCGACAGATTGCCGTCCTCGTCGAGCCGCCCGATGTCACCGGTGCGCAGCCAGCCCTCCGGATCGATGGCCGCGGCGGTGGCCTCCGGATCCTCCCAGTATCCGCGCGTGACGTTGTAGCCGCGGACCAGGACCTCCCCGTCCTGTCCAGGGGGAGCGCTCTTTCCCCCGGCGCCGGAGCTTTCGTCGTCGGCGATCCTTATCTCGACATCCGGAATGACCCGTCCCGTGGTGCGGGCGACGGTCTCCTCGGAATCCCCGATCCGGGTGGTCGTCACCAACGCGGTCGACTCGGTCAGCCCGTACGCGCTCATCACGATGTCGAAGGACAGCTCACTCTTCATCGCACGGATCAGTGATTCCGGAATGGTGGTGCCGCCGGTCATGGAAACCCGCAGCGACGACAGGTCGTACGACGGGCGGTCCGGGTGCCTGATCAGGTCCTGGAAGATCGTGGGCGGGCCCAGCAGAATGCTGACCTTCTCCCTGGCGATGATGTCGAGCGCCCGTCCGGCGTCGAAGACGGGCATCGGAATGACCGTCACCCCGTGCATCAGGGAGGCGAGCCAGCCCGCCTTGTATCCAAAACAATGGAAGAACGGCGGAATGACCAGAAAACTGTCGGAACGGGCGAAAGTGTATTCCTCGGCCATCCAGCCGTACGCGCGCAGCGACTGGCCGTGCGTCAGGACGACCCCCTTGGGATGACCGGTGGTTCCGGACGTGAACATCACGTCGGAGACGTCGTCGGGGGTCAGTTGGTCGATGAGCTCGTGCACCAGGGAGGTGGAGACACCCCGGCCGCGCAGGAGGAATTCCGGCCATGAGGGAATCGACACCGTCTTGCGCAAGGCCGGCAGTCCGGGGTCGGTTTTTCTCAGCTCGGCGATGTAGTCGTTGCCGAGGAAAGGCGAGGCGATCAGGGCCTTGGCGCCGGATTTCCGCAGAATGTACGAGATTTCCGGAGCCTTGAACCGTGTATTCAGGGGCACGATCACGCCCCCGGCCCCCTGAATGCCCAGCGCGGCGAAAATCCACTCCGCCGAGTTGGGCGCGCACAGCCCGACCCGATCGCCCGGCTCGACCCCCAGCGCGACGGTCGCTTTCACCGCCTCGGCCATCTGCCGCTCCAGCTCGCGGAAACTCCACCGCCGGGATCCGTCGATCAGCGCGGTGTCGTCGCCGAAACTCCTGGAAGCGATCCTGATGGCGTGCGGAATGCTCAGGAAGGTGTCGTCGTAGCGCATCACGTCGCTCCAGGGTTGGGGGGCTTCGAGAGCGAAGGCAGGTGCAGGACGCGTTTCGCGATGATGTTCCGCTGGATCTGCGAGGTACCGCCGTACACGGACGCGGCTCTGGAATAGAGGTAGTCCCCGAAGAGTTCCCCGCCCTCTTCGTGGAGTTCCCCGGGAAACACCTTGAGCGCCGTCTCGTAGAGCCGTTGTTCGGTCCGGGTCATCAGGAGTTTGTCGATGGACGACTCGGGCCCCGCGGCCTGCCCGCCGAGCCGTTCGGCGGTCCGGCGCCGGGCGTGCGCCACGAGGACCTCGTAGTCCACGAAACACCGCCCGATCTCGGAGAGCAGCCCGTCCGGCAGCTCGCCCCGACGGTCACGGGCGACGCGCCGTAGACGCTCGACGAGCAGCCCGTACTTCGAGATGTGGCCGGTGTCGAGTGCGTTGCGCTCGTACGACACCGTCGTCATCGCCAGCGGCCAGCCGTCGCCCTCGGCGCCGATCCGCTCGGACTCCTCGATCCGTACGTCGTCGAGGAACAGCTCGCAGAACTCGTCGTCGCCGTTCATCGCCCGCAAGGGCCGTACGGTCACGCCCGGACGGTCGAGGGGCAGGGCGAACGCGGTGATCGACCGGTGCGCGGGCGCCCCTCGGTCCGTCCTGGCCAGCAGCAGACAGAGGCCGGAGTACTGCGCGTAGCTGGTCCAGAGCTTCTGTCCGCGGACGCTGTAGTGGCCGTCGTGCCGGGTCGCGAGCGTGCTCATCCCGGCGAGGTCCGACCCGGCACCCGGCTCGCTGAACCCCTGGCACCAGACGTCGTCCCCGGCGAGCATCCGCGGCAGCCACCGCCGACGCTGGTCCTCGCCCGCGAACTCCATGAGCGCGTGGGCGAGATAGCCGATGCGGGGGATGCCCGGCGCGTGGCAGGCCCCGAGTTCGTCGCTGATCGCGACCTGGTGCAGCGCGCTCAGGCCCCGCCCGCCGTAGCGCTCGGGGACATCGAGGCCGACCCAGCCGCCGGAATGCAGCTGACGGTGCCACCGGTGCAGGAAGACCGGCAGCGGCTCGTCCGGCCGGCGCTCGGGAAGCGGGTGTCCGGCCAGCCAGGCACGGAAGTCCCGGCGCAGCCGGTCCAGGTCGGCGGGGTCACCGAAGTCCAGGGGGGTGTCGGTCATCGTGTGACCTCCGGTTCGGCCAGGGGCACCAGCAGGTCGGCGGTGGTCGCCAGGACCGTGGCGCCCAGCAGGACCTTGCGGAGGTAGAGGTGCGCGATGTGTTCCCAGGTCTGGGCGATGCCACCGAAGACCTGCATACCGGCCTGGACCGCCTCCACGGTCGACCGGTTCACCTCGGCCTTCGCGACGCGCGCGGCCGTCAGGGCGCGCTCCGGGGGTTCGTTGTCGAGGCACCAGGCGGCATACCGGGTGGCGCTGACGCAGGCTTCCAGGGCGACCGTCGCGTCCGCGAGCAGATGCTGGACCGCCTGGAACTCCCCGATGGCCTGCCCGTACTGCCGGCGCTCGCGGGCGTAACCGACGCTCAGCTCGACGAACTCCCTGGCCGCGCCGACGAGTTCACCGCTCACCATGACGAGCGCGTACGCCTGCCAGTGCTGATGCCCCGGTGCGTCGAGCCGTCCGATGATCCGCTGCGGAGACCGCACGGTCCGGATGCCGCGCAGGAGGTCCGCGCTCGGTGCCAAGGGGCCCAACTCGGCTTGTGTGACGGCCCCGTCGGGGGTGACGCAGAGCGCGCTGTCCGCGCCCTCGCAGTCCCAGGCGACCAGTTCGGAGGTGTCCGCCCGCGGGAACCGCAGATCGCGGGCGAGCGCGACCGTCGCAGTGGTGCCGCTGTCCGATCGCCGCCCGGCGCCCAGGACGCGGAGGAGTTCCGGGGCGAGGAGAACCGTCCCCAGCAGGGACGTCGTGAGAGGCTGTCTCCCGTGCTCCTCCGCGAGCAGGGCGCACTCCTGGACGGTCGCGGCCGGCGGTGAGGAGCGACGCAGCTCGCCGAGGCCCAGCTCCGCGAGTGCCCGTTGCGCGGCCGCTCGCGGCGATGGCTTCACTTCGTCGGCCGAACCGATGCGGAAGCGCCCGGCGAACGAGCGGAACAGGTCGCGCACCAGCAGGAACTCCTCGGCCTCCACGGTCAGTCCTCCCCGGCCGCGGTGGCCGCCGGTCCCGCGGAGGGTGCCGTCGACCGCCGGCGGGCTCCGGATGCCAGCTCGTCGATGATCCGTATGTGGTCCGGGCTGGTCATGGTGGCCCGCTCGGCCATGAGGGCCGCTTCCATGGCGCCCCTCGACACCTGCTCCACCAGCACGGCGAGCGCCGCCTTGGTGGCGCGCAGCGCCTCCGCGGGCTGCGCCGCCAGCCGTCCGGCCAGGGCGAGGGCCTCGCGCTGGAGGTCCGCGGCGGGGACCGTGCGGTTGGCCAGGCCCAGTTCGACCGCCGTGGCGGCGGGAATGCGGTCTCCGGTGAAGAGGTACTCCTTCACGCGGAGCAGACTCGTGAGCAGAGGCCACAGGGACACACCGCCGTCGCCCGCGACCAGACCGACCGAGACATGGGGATCCGCGAGGTAGGCGTCCTCGGCCATCAGCACCAGATCGCAGGCCAGCGCCAGGCTGCAACCCAGCCCGACCGCAGGGCCGTTGACCGCCGCGACGACGGGCAGCGGGAACCGGATCATCTCCGTCTGGATGGTCCGGTCGAGCCGGATGGAGCGCTCCCGCAGGTCCGGATCGGTGTGGTGCCGTCGCAGATGGTCGAAGTCGCCGCCCGCGCTGAACGCTCGGCCCGCGCCGGTCAGGACGACGGCCCGCGCCTTCGGATCCGCCGCGAGCTCGCGCCAGACCTCGGCCAGCCGCTGGTGGAGCTCCTCTGAAACGCCGTTCAGCCGCTCGGGCCTGTTCAACGTGACGACGCGGACATCACCGTCGGCCACCACGGTCAGGACGGGATTCGGCTCGCCCATGGGACCCCCTCTCCACCTCGGATCCTATTTAAGGTCAGACCAAAAGTGAAGAGTGGCGTTCGCGTGATGTGAATATGGCGTTCTCGTTCGGGCCCCGGGCTGGATGTGGGCCCGGGCCGTTCGAGCCCGGGCCTACACGTGGGCCCGGGTGATGCTCACTCGTCGGGCGGCCCCGACAGCTCCACCTGGTCCCGCCGGTCGACTCGCGCGGCCGCGTCCGCGAAGCCGCACACGTGCCGCGCCATACGCCGCATCGCCGCCGCGCCGTCCCGCTCGCGGATCGCCTCGGTGATCTTCGCGTGCGCGCGGGCGGTGACCTCGCGGATCTCCGCGTCCATGAACTGTTCGAGGTTCGTGGCGGCGTAGATCGACTGCGACAGCGCGCTCATGAACCCGATGAGCAGTTCGTTCTCGCTGGCCCGCGCCACGGCGCTGTGCCAGCGGATGTTGGCCCGCAGGAACCGCGGGATGTCGTCGCCGGCCTCGACGAGGTCGACCTGTGCGGCGTCCAGCTCGGCGAGGTCCTGGTCCGAGCGGCGTTGCGCCGCCAGCGCCGCGCAGGTCGGCTCGATCGCCTCGCGCGTCTCGTGCAGCGCTTCGAGCCGGATCCGCTGCCCCCGGATGACCAACTGCACCGTACTGGCCACGGATTCGCGATTGGGCCGGTGCACGAAGGCGCCGCCGCCCCGCCCCGGCCTGATCTGGAGGAGCTTCTCGACCTCCAGGATCCGCAGCGCCTCCCGCACCGTCGCCCGGCTCAGCCCGGTCTGCTCGACCAGCTGGCGCTCCGGCGGCAATGCCATGCCCTCGGTGAACTCGCCGGAGAGAATGCGCTCGCGAACCTCCGACGCCAGCACGTCCGAAGCCTTCGGGACGGTCAGCGCGTCGAAGTGCGGATGGGACCTAGCCGACATGGGACCTACCGGACATCTCTCGTACCCCTGAGTCGTGCGACCACTTTGGCCGAACCATTTCAATCATCCGGAATGGTACGCGCGCCCATGGTCACCCCAGGTCCTCACATGACCATTCCCCCGTCCACCGGCAGCACTTGACCGGTGATGAAGGACGCGGCGTCCGACGCCAGGAAGACGAAGGCCCCGGCGATCTCCTCGGGCTCGGCCCACCGCCCCAGCGGGATCCGCGCGAGCATCGCCTCGGCGAACTTCTTGTGGGTGCGGATGGTCTCCGTCATCGGGGTCGCGGCCAGCGGTGCCAGCGCGTTCACCTTGATCTGCCTGCCCGCCAGTTCGCGCGCCAGTGACTTCGTCAGGCCGATGATGCCGGCCTTGGCGGCGGAGTAGTTGACCTGCCCGAGCGTGCCGACGATGCCGGCCGACGACGTGACGTTGATGATCCGCCCCGTGCCGTCGGCCGGCAGGAACGGCAGGGCCGCCTGCGCGCAGTGGAAGGCGCCCACCACATGCACGTCGAGCATGCGGCGGAAGGCCTCCTCCTGGAGGTTCTCGAACATGTCCGGTGCGATGGCCCCGGCGTTGTTGACGAGGATGTGCAGGGTCCCGCCGGTGAGCCCGGCCGCCCGTGCCGCCGCGGCGTCGGCGGCCGCCCGGTTCCGTACGTCCAGGGCGGCACTGTCCGCCCGTACGCCGGTGGCGGAGATCTTCTCGGCGACGGCGGCGGCCGCCGCCCCGTCGACATCGGTCACGAGGACCGCGGCTCCGGCCCGGGCGAGCGCCTCGGCCACCGCCGATCCGATACCGCCCGCGGCTCCCGTGACCAACGCCGATCGTCCCGTGAGATCGAACAGCCCGGAATGGTCGGCCATCAGTAACTCCTCGGCATTCCCACCATCAGTAACTCCTCGGCATTCCCAAAGTATGTGATCCCAGATAGTTCAGGATCATTTCCTGACTGATCGGTGCGATGCGCATCAGACGGGCCTCGCGGAAATAGCGGGCGACGTTGTACTCCTCGGAGTAGCCCATTCCGCCGTGTGTCTGCAGTGCGCGGTCCGTGGCGGTGAACCCGGCGTCCGCGCACAGGTATTTGGCGGTGTTCGCCTCGCGTCCGCAGGGCCGGCCGTTGTCGTAGAGCCAGGTCGCCTTGCGCAGCATCAGTTCGGCCGCGTCGAGGCGGGTCAGTGAGTCCGCGAGGGGGAACTGCACGGCCTGGTTCATGCCGATCGGCCTGCCGAACACCACCCGCTCATTGGCGTAGGCGACGGCCTTGTCCAGTGCCACTCTGCCGAGCCCGAGCGCCTCCGCGGCGATCAGCATGCGTTCCGGATTCAGGCCGTCGAGGAGATACCGGAACCCCTGGCCCTCTTCGCCGACGCGGTCCTCGACCGGAACGCGCAGGTCGTCGATGAAGAGTTCGTTCGAGGTGACGGCGTTGCGCCCCATCTTCGGGATGGGGCGGACGTCGATCCGGCTCCGGTCCAGATCGGTGAGGAAGAGCGTCATTCCGTCGGTCCTCTTGGTGACGTCACCGAGTTTCGAGGTGCGCGTCAGGAGAAGGATCTTCTCGGACTCCATGGCCTTGGAGATCCACACCTTGCGGCCGTTGACGACATAGCTGTCGCCATTCCGCCGCGCGAAGGTGGTGATGCTCGTGGTGTCCAGTCCGGCTCCCGGCTCGGTCACCCCGAAACAGACGTGGAGATCGCCGGTGGCGATACGCGGCAGCGTCCGGCGCTTGAGTTCTTCGGAGCCGTGCACCACGACGGGGTGCATTCCGAAGATCGACATGTGAATGGCGCTGGCGGCGTTCATTCCGCCACCGGACCGCGCGACTTCCTCCAGCAGCAGCGAGGCCTCGGTGATACCGAGCCCATGGCCGCCGTACTCCTCGGGAATCGTGATGCCGAGCCAGCCGCCGCTCGCGACGGCGGCGTAGAACTCCTCGGGAAACGCGTGCTCCCGGTCCTTCTCCATCCAGTACCGGTCGTCGAATTCACGCAAGAGGCCGGCGACGGCCTTGCGGATGGTCTCCTGGTCTTCGCTCAGCTCAAAGTCCACAGCATGGACCCCTCCGCAGCCTCGGTATCGCTGAAACATATCAAAGGTCAGACCGAATGCCTAGGTGAGGAACAGCGGGGTGGCGAGGGCGAGTTCTGGGTGCCGGCATCGTGCTCGATCGAGGTGCCGGGAGGGGTCGGCGAGAACCGGGACCATCAAGTCGGCGTGTTGGTGATCGGTGGCATGGTCCGGGCCGTGGGTCTGAGAGCGGAGTGGGTGCTGTGACGGAAGTGGCGAAGGATCCGCAGGATGTCGGGGCGGAGACCGAACGTCCGAGCCTGTGGCGTCAGCGGGATTTCATGCTGCTGTGGAGTGGCCAGACGGTCAGTGAGATGGGATCGGCGGTCACCCAGATCGCCCTTCCGCTGGTCGCTGTCGTCGCGCTCAACGCGAGCACGTTCGAGGTCGGGCTGCTGGCCGCCGCCACCACAGCGGCGTTCGCGGTGATCGCGCTGCCCGCGGGGGCGCTCGTGGACCGCGGCTCCAAACGTTCCATCATGACCATCTGCAACATTCTCCGCCTGCTGGTCATCGGCTCGGTCCCAGTGGTGGCTGCCCTCGGCACCCTGACGATGACGCAGCTCTACCTCGTCGCCGTGACAGCCGGCGTGTGCACGGTGTTCTTCGACGTCTCCTACCAGAGCTATGTGCCGTCGCTGATCCGCGTCGATCTCCGGATGGACGCCAACGGCAAGCTGGGGACCACCCAGGCGTTCGCGCAGCTCGGGGGCCCCGGCCTGGGCGGGGGACTGGTGGCGGCGTTCGGCGCCGCGGGAGCCATGACGGCCGACGCGATCTCTTACCTGGTCTCGGTCGTCTCCCTATGCGGAATCAGGGCACGCGAGGAGCCGCCGCCCGCGCGGCGGGCGGACGAGACGCTGCGGAGCCAGATCGCCGAGGGACTGAGATTCGTCGTCGGGCACAAGATATTGCGGAGGGTCGTGGCGTGCACGGGCACCGCGAACCTGTTCAACGGCATGAGTTCGGCGCTGGCGATGGTCTTCCTCGTTCGGGTGCTGCACGTGCGTCCCGGGCTGACCGGGCTGGTCATGGCGGGCGCGGCCGTCGGCGGGATCGCCGGGGGAGTGTTCGCCGGCCGGCTCGCCAAGAAGATCGGCTCGGCACGGATCATCTGGATGTCGATGCTGGTGTTCAGCGCGCCGCAGGTCGTCGCGGCGGCCGCCTGGCCGGGCTGGGGGGTGCTGCTGTTCCCGCTGGGCTGGGGCATCGCGTACTTCGCCGGGATGGTCTACAACGTCGCGCAGCTCAGCTACCGGCAGTCGGTGACACCGCCTGAGCTGATGGGCCGGATGAACGCGGCCGTGCGCTGGGTCGTGTGGGGCACACTGCCGCTCGGCAGCATCCTCGGCGGGGTACTTGGCACACTGATCGGGGTGCGGCCCGTGCTCTGGCTGGCGTTCATCGGTTCCTGGGCGGCCGGCTGGTTCGTGTTCTTCTCCCCGCTCCGCCACCTGCGCGATGTTCCCCAACCAGCGCCCGCGTCCGCCCCCGTTGCCACGCGTTGATGGCGACTTGATGGCGACATCAATCCCGTTGTGCGAAGCGGCATTTCATGACCTGTCAGAGAGGTCGGTACGGTCGGATTCATGGATGGGAATTTTCATTCGGCCGAAGAACTCGCGGCCGCGTTGCGTGCCGGTGAGGTGACCTCGGCGGAACTGACCGACGAGGCGATCGCCCGTATCGAGCGGGACGACAAGGCGATCAACGCGATCTGCGTGCCGGACTTCGACCGTGCGCGGGCCGCCGCGCGCGGTGCCGACCAGGCGCGCGCCCGCGGCGAGGACCGGCCGCTGCTCGGCATTCCGGTGACGGTCAAGGAGTCCTACAACATCGCCGGGCTGCCCACGACCTGGGGCATGCCGCTGCACCGGAACTACATACCGGCCGAGGACGCCGTGCAGGTGTCGCGGCTCAAGGCCGCGGGCGCGGTGGTGCTCGGCAAGACCAATGTGCCCTTGGCGCTGCAAGATGTGCAGAGCTTCAACGAGATCTACGGCACCACCAAGAACCCGTGGGATCACGGTCGCACGCCGGGTGGGTCCTCCGGCGGATCGGCGGCGGCCCTGGCGTCCGGATTCGGCGCGCTGTCCATCGGCTCCGACCTCGCCGGTTCGTTGCGCACCCCCGCACACTTCTGCGGTGTCTACGCGCACAAGCCGACACTCGGGCTGGCGGCACCCCGCGGTATGGTCCCGCCGCCCGCGCCGGCATGGCCGGCCGACCTTGACCTCGCCGTCGTCGGTCCGATGGCGCGCACTGCCCGCGACCTCGCGCTCCTGCTCGACGTCATGGCCGGACCGGACCCGCTGACGCTCGGTGTGGCGCACGACTTGAGGCTGCCGCCCGCGCGCCACGAGCGGCTCTGCGACTTCCGGGTCCTCGTCCTCGACACGCATCCGCTCATTCCGACCGGGGCCGCTGTGCGGGCGGGCGTGAACCGGGTGGCCGACGCGCTTGCCGACGACGGCGCCCGCGTCGAACGGCACAGTCCGCTGCTGCCCGATCTCACCGAAGCCGCGCTGCTCTACACGCAGTTGATGTTCTCGGGCGCCGTCGCACGCTTTCCCGCCGAAGCGTACGAGCAGCTGCGGATCAGCGCCGCCGGACTGAGCGCGGACGACCGGAGTCTCGATGCGGCGCGGCTGCGCGGCATGGTGTTCAGCCACCGCGACTGGATCGAGGCGAACAGCCGTCGCGAGCTCCACCGCCACGGCTGGCGGCAGTTCTTCGCCGAGTTCGACGCCGTGGTGTGTCCCATCACGCCCACTCCCGCGTTCCCGCACGACCACAACCCCGATCTGAGGGAACGCCGTCTCGACATCGACGGCGTCGAGTACCCGTACCTCGACCAGCTCGTCTGGGCCGGTCTGGCCACCATGCCCGGCCTGCCCGCCACCGCCGTACCAGCGGGCCGGTCCCCCGAGGGTCTGCCGGTGGGAGTGCAGCTCATCGGTCCGATGTTCGAGGACCGCACCCCGCTACGGCTGGCCGAGCTGCTGGAGCACAGGATCGGCGGCTTCCGGGCACCGCGGTAGGGCGTACTAGTGGTGAGGCGTTCCCGGCGGTGGGTGGGCGTCGTTGAGTTGCTCGCGGACCTGGGCGTTCTGAGCGTTCACCGCGGGATGCGCGTCACCGCTGTCCGCGCCCAGGCCCGCGAGCAGGCGCAGCCCGTCCTCGGCGGGGCTGCCGGGGGCCGCGGACAGCACCAGCAGCTCCATGCTTGATTCGTCCGGTAACGCGAAGTTCTCCTGGTGCAGTTCTAGCAGTCCGACCAGCGGGTGCCGGTATGTCTTGCGTCCATGTGTGCGGGCGCGCACGTCCGCGCGGGCCCAGAGGCGGCGGAAGCGCTCGCTGCCCATCGCCAGTTCGCCGATGAGCGAGGCCAGGCGGGGATCCTCGGGATATTTGCCGGCGGCCAGGCGCAGGTGCCCGACCACGTCGAGGGTGCATTTCTCCCAGTCCGCGTAAAGGCCGCGCTCGGCCTCCTCGAGGAAGATGTGCCGGGCGGTGTTCAGGCCCGGCATCGGCCGTCCGTAGAGGAGCCCGGCGAGGCGGTTCCCGGCGAGCACGTCCAGCCGGTGGTCCATGATCAGCGCGGGTGCGTCGGCGACCAGGCCGAGGACGCGCAGCAGCTCCGGCCGGACCCGCCCGCCCGGAGCCTTCGCGCGGCGGCGCCGCTGCCGGGCGAGCCGGTAGAGGTGCCCGCGTTCGGTCTCGTCGAGGCCGAGGACGCGGGCGAGCGCGTCGAGAACCTGCTCGGACGGCTGGGTCGCGCGGCCCTGCTCCAGGCGTACGTAGTAGTCGACGCTGACTCCGGACAGGTGCGCGACCTCTTCGCGGCGCAGTCCTTCGACCCGGCGGCGGCTGTCGGTGGGGATGCCGACGGCTGCCGGGTCGACGCGGGAACGCCGGGTCCGCAGGAAGCCCGCAAGATCATCCATGCCCCCAGTATGGCCTCGCTGGCGCCCGCGAAGGTGGTCCTGCCGTTACCAGGAAGTCCCGTCCGACGGAAGAGGCGCCCCTGAACGCCGCGCGCCGCGGAGCCCAGGATCGAAGGCACCGATCCGAAGGAGTTCCTATGAAGACGCTGGTCGTCTACGCCCACCCGGAGCCGAGGTCGCTCAACAGCTCGCTGAAGGACCTCGCGGTGTCCACATTGGAGACCGCCGGGCACGAGGTGCGGGTGAGCGATCTGTATGCGATGAACTGGAAGGCGGTCGTGGACGCCGCGGACTACGGCCCCGACGCCTCAAGTCCGCTGAAGGTCGCCCTGGACTCGGGCCGGGCCTTCGACGCCGGGACGCTCACCCCGGACGTCCTCGCCGAGCAGGAGAAGCTGCTGTGGGCCGACACGATCATCTTCCAGTTCCCGCTGTGGTGGTACACGATGCCCGCGATCCTCAAAGGCTGGGTGGACCGGGTGTTCACCTACCACTTCGCGTACGGCGTCGGCGAGCACAGCGACACCCGGTACGGCGAGCGCTTCGGCGAAGGCACCCTCAAGGGCAGGAAGGCTCTGCTGTCGGTGACCGCCGGCGGCCCGGAGTCGCATTACGCCGCTCGCGGGATCAACGGCCCCATCGACGATCTGCTGTTCCCGATCCAGCACGGCATCCTCTACTACCCGGGCATCGAGGTACTGCCGCCGTTCGTGCTGTACGGCACCGACCGGATGACCGGCGAGGACTACCCGGACGTCGCCAAGGCCTGGGAGCAGCGCCTGCTCACCCTGGAGTCGACCGAGCCGATCGCGTTCCGGCGGCAGAACTTCGGTGACTACGAGATCCCCTCGCTGCACCTGAAGGAGGGACGGGAACCCGCGGGCCGCACGGGTTTCGGGCTGCACGTGCGCGGCTAGCCGCTGGCCACGGACAGGACGAGCTGGGGTGTACGGCCGTGATGGACGGCGATCTGACGGGGTCACGGACCGAGGGCCGACAGGTCGACGTCCGTGCTCGACAGGGTCATCGGTGCCGCCGAGACGGCCCGTACGCGGATCCGGACGCCCGCACGGGGCAGGACGAACTTCCCGTCGGGCGGCCGGAGTTCGTAACTCGCCGAGCCGTGAGCGGGGAGCGTGGCCGGGCCGGCCGCCACGGACCAGTAGCGATTCATGCCCGAGCCCGAGGTCAGGGTGAAGTGGGGGTTCAGGGCCGCGCCGCCGAGGTTGGTGACGCGCAGGGTGAGTCCGGTCAGCGCCCCGGTGGCCCGGCGCGCGCCGACGACGTCCATACGCAGGGGCGGTGACCCCGACACGGCCAGGGTCGCCGCTGCCGCCGCCGGGGCCATCAGGAGCACGGCCGCCGCCACCCGGGCCCCGCGCCGGTGCCGGCCGTGCAGGAAGGCGGGGCGGGGCTGCCACGCGCTGGTGAAGGACTGCCAGGGCGCGGTGACGGCCGCGGCCAGCCACAGCGGGGTCATCAGCAGGTAGTAGCCGTCCTGCGAGCGCGTCGCCACGAAGAACGCGCACCAGGGCAGCACCGTCGCCGCCGGCCCCAGCCGTCGTACGAACAGGACGAAGAGGCCCAGCAGACCCGCGGCCAGCAGCAGACTCGCGTGGGAGTACCAGGCCAGCCGGTCGCTGCCGTCGGTGAAGTAGAGCGAGATGTCGACCAGACCCTGGCCGTGGATGTCCGCCTTCTGCGTGAGCGGCAGCGCGATGCCGGAGACCCAGGAGCCGGGTTCGCTCACGATGAAGTACGCGTTGATCAGCAGCCAGGTCGTCGCGGCCACGCCGGCGATCCGGCCCACGGCGGCCGCCGCCGCGCGCGGGCCCAGCTCACCGCGGCGCAGCGCATAGACCCCGGCCAGCAGGAACGGCGCGAGGAACCAGGGCAGTTGCTGAGCCGCGCAGGCCGCGCCCAGACACACCGCGCGCGTCCAGTCGCCCCGGCCGCCGCGCCCCATCCGCGGCCAGTTCACCACCACCGGGATGAGCAGCGCGCAGGCGACGATCGCCGGATAGCCGAGCCGGGCGTACGCCGGCAGCAGGCCGAAGCCGAGGCAGACCAGCGTGGCCGCCGAGCGCCACGGCACCGGCAGCAGCCGCCACATCACGATCGCGCCCACGATCAGGGCCCCGGTGCTGACCAGCGTCGCCGCGGCCGAGCCATGCCCGATCCAGAGCAGCGGCGCGGTGAGCATCAGGGGCAGTGGCGGATAGCCGTACGTGAAGTCGTAGCCGCCGTTCATCGTCGCGGTGAGGGCGATGCCGTGGCCGAAGAGCCAGGGCCACGGCCGGTCGTAGACCTGGTGTCCGGCGAGGAACTCGTGGGCGGCCTGTGTGGTGAGGACCGACTCGTCGCTGCCGCCGTGGTTCATCGCCCACCCGCACACGGCGAGCGCCACGGCGGTCACGAGGACGCACAGGTCGAGCCGCGCCAGCGTGCGGCCGCGGCGTACGACCAGGGTCAGGACGCCCGTCACGAGGATCGAGGCGTAACAGAGCGAGACGACCGCGGCCACGACGAGACGGTGGCTCGCGGCCTGCGTCCACAAGGGGCGCGTACCGATGAAGAGGCTGATGTCGGCGAGCAGGGTCAGGACACGGTGCCACTGGGCGGGCGCCTCGTCCGGATGCCACTGCGCGGGCGCCCCGTCGGGCGATGCCTTCGAGGGGGTCTGCCGACCGGTGGGCGACAGCCTGGTTTCTGCCAAGTACACGGCTCCAGACGCTAATTCCCGCAGGTGAGCGGGGCGCGGCAGGACGTGAAGAGTCCGGTGTGAGGCAGGTAAGAAGGGCGGCCGCCCACCTGGTGCGTCACGCGTTGGACAGTGACACCTCGGTGGACTTGATGAGCGCCACGACCTGGGCGCCGGCGGCCAGACCGAGCTCCGTGACGGCGTCCTTGGTGATCGCGGAGGTCAGCTCACCGCCCGCGACGGTGACCTTGACACGGGCCATCGCGCCGCCGACGGCGACGTCCGTGACCGTGCCCGGCAGCTGGTTGCGGATGCTCACCCCGTCCAGCGGGCCGGTGGCCAGGGACACCTCCGTCGACTTGACCAGGGCGCGAACCGTGGACCCCGCGGTCAGGCCCAGGTCCCCGACGGCCTCCAGGGTGACGGCCGCGGTGATCTCCTGACCGCCGCCGAGACGGACCTTCACCGTCGCCATCACCTCGCCCGGAGTGACGGAGATGACAGTGCCGGGAAGCTGGTTGCGGATGCTCAGGCTCATGGGGGGAGGCCTCGATTGCGATGAAGGGGGATGAGTTTGGACAACTATGCGCAGTTTGCCGTAGCCGCCGCTCCCCGGACCGCGTCGCGGACCGTGTCGCTGTTGAGCCGAACGGGTGACCATGCGTAAGAATTGGCCGGTGCAGATAACGAGTGCGAGCCAGGACGGGGTGGTGTGGTGAACAGCCGCGACGTCACCGATGAACAGTGGGAGGGGCTCGCCCAGGTCGTTCCGTTGCGGGGCCGGGACGCGTGGCCGTCGGCGGTCGACCACCGGTCGATACCCGAGGCCCCGACCGAGGCCCGCCGCCGTTTCGTGGTCCTGCGGGTCAACATCTTCGCGGACGCCCGCGATGTCGCCGAGACGCTGATGGCGGGCATCCCCGTGCTGCTCGACCTGACCGGCGCGGAGACCGAGGTCGCCAAGCGGGTGCTGGACTTCAGTACGGGCGTGGTCTTCGGCCTCGCGAGCGGCATGCACCGGGTGGACCGGAACGTGTTCCTGCTGACGCCACCGGGGACCGAGGTACGGGGGCTGATGGAGGGGGCGGGGGTTCCCGGGGTCTGATCGCGTGACGGGATCCGGCGGCCGTACGACGGCTTCCGGGTTCCGGCTGCCGCGAGAAGACGGCGTCCGGCTCCCGGGAGCAGGGGTCGGGAGGAGAGGCCTGGAGCAGGGGTCGGGAGCAGAGGCCAGGAGGAGAGGTCGGGAGGAGCGGTCGGGAGAAGGGGACCGGGAGAGGGGAGCTGGTCCCTCGATCGTAGGAAGGTCTCCGGGGTGGAACGGTTCGCCTGGCGATGGAGGCCTACCGTCCGGATATGACCGTGTCATCCCTGGAGGCCCCCGCGGCGGCTGAGGCGCGCCCCGACCGACCGGGCCTCACCGAGCTGCGGCTCGCCGCCTTCGCCACGCATCGCCGCGTCCGGTTCCCGCTCGGACCGCTCACCCTCGTCGCCGGCCCGAGCGGCAGCGGCAAGACCGTCGCCCTGCGCGCGTACGAGGCACTCGCGCGACTCGGCAGCGGCGCCGGGCTCGCGGAGGTGTTCCCCGACCCGGTCACCTGTGTACCGGAACGGGCCCGGCCCGATGCCCAGCGCAGACGCGGCTTCCGTATCGGCTGCACGGTCGACGGCCCCGAGGGCCCCGTACGGCTCGACATCGCCGTACAGGCCGAGCCCGAACTGCGCATCGTGGGCGAGCGGTTGACGGCGGGCGGACAGACCCTGCTGGAGACGGCGCTGCGCGATCCGGGCCGCCCGGTCGTCCAGGCGGCCTGGCACACGGCGGGCTCGTCCGCGGTGACCCGGGTCCCGCTCCCCGACGACCGCCTCGGCACCGCACTGCTGCCGCTGCGCGTCGCGGGCCGCACGGACGGCGAACGCCAAGTCCTGGCCGCCGCCGAACAGATGGTGCTCGCGCTGCGGTCCGTCTACGTCTGCGACCCGAGCCCGCAGTACATGCGTACCCCCGCCCCGCTCGGCTCGGGCCGCCTGCTGAGGGGCTGCGACAACCTCGCCGAAGTCCTTTGGCGTACGCGGTCGGAGTGCGGCCACCGCTACCAGCACCTGGTGGCAGCGGTCCGGGCCGGATGCGCGGGCCCGGTCGCGGACGTGCTGGCCGAGCCGCTCGGCGACGGCACGGTCCGCGCGCTCCTCGACCGCGGCGACGGTGTCCGTACGCACCTCGGGCTGCTCGGAGACGGCGAGTTGCGGTATCTCGCGCTGGCCCTGGTGCTGCTCACCGGGCCCGGCGTGCTGGAGGTGGACCTGGCGGGGGAGGTCCCCGCGGCGCTCCAGTCGCTGACGGTCCTGGCCGACGGCTTCGACCGCTGCCTGGACGCCCGGCAGGCGGGGGAGCTGGTGCGGCTGGCGGCGCGGATGTGCGAGCGTGGGCACATCCGGCTGCTGGGTGCGGTGAACGACGCCTCGGTGGCCCTCGGGGTGGCCGGCGCCACGGTGGTGAACCTTGAGCGGTAGATCTACGGCAGACCTGCGGTAGATCTACGGCAGACCTGCGTCAGACCTGCGGTAGACCTTTAGCCGTGACAGAACTGGACGTAGCGAAGTTGCAGCGCCGACTGGCCGAGTTCGCGGCCGCGCGGAACTGGCAGCCCTACCACACCCCCAAGAACCTGGTCGCCGCGCTGAGCGTCGAGGCGTCCGAACTGGTCGAGATCTTCCAGTGGTTGACGCCGGAGGAGTCGGCCCGGGTCATGGACGACGCGGACACCGCGCACCGCGTCACCGACGAGGTCGCGGACGTCCTGGCGTATCTGCTCCAGCTGTGCGAGGTGCTCGGCATCGACCCGCTCGCGGCGCTCGACGCGAAGATCGACCGGAACGAGCGGAGGTTCCCGGCGCCGGAGGGCCCGTGACGACGACTCGATCCCTCACCGACTCCATTCGTCACCGACTCCATCCATCACTCTCCGGAGTCATTGAGCTGTCTACATTCGATTGCGTGTCCACAGATTTCGGTCTTCCTCTGGCTTTTCGTCTCAGGGGCTCTCACTCTGGGTAGTGGACAAGGGAGTTCGGGCGGACGTGCGACCAGCGCGTCGGGACAGACGGGGGCAGCGCATGGAAGCGGTGCGGCTCATCGTGGCGAGCAGGCGTGCCCTGGCGGAGAGCGGTGACACTCCGGAGGTGATGAAGGAAGCCTGGCAGGCACAGTCCCTCGCCCAGGCGATAGGCAGCCGCCTAGCCGTCTCCGGCCCCCCTGAACTCCGGGGCGAGGCCCTCGGACTGACCGAGCTGGCGGGCCGGGGCTGTGGTGTTCTCGACGCCCCCACCCTCGGCATCGGCGCCCTGCGCGCCGCGCAGCTCACGGAGTTGGGTGACGCCCGCGAGGCGCTGCTCTGCCTGGGCGGGCTGCTCGGCGAGGTCGGCATCGCCCTTGTCGGGATTGCCTGCGCGGCGGATGACGAGGGTACGTACTGGCAGTGCATGGAGGCCATCGATGCGGCGGACGAGTCCCGGGATCGGGTGCTCGAGATGCTGAGACGGCTGGCGGTGCGGGATCAGAAGGCGGTGGTGGAGCGGGATTCGGCGGCGGGGTAGGGGGTTGGTTTTTTCGCCCCCGCCGCCCCTACCCGTCCCATCCCGTTCCTGGGGCTCCGCCCCAGAACCCGGGGTGGGTTCTTCGGCTGCGGGCTGGTGGGGGCTGGTCGCTCAGTTCCCCGCGCCCCTTGCGGGGCGCTCCTGTCGGCGAGGCCTGCAGCCTTCAGCCCGTGTCGCAGGCCCGGCAGACGCGGGCGCTCATGACGCAATGCTCCGGCGGTGACAGGCGCAGCCGCAGCGATGCACGAGAAGGATGCCGTTGGAGTGCGGCAGCGGTACGTCCTTGGTCTGTCTGCACTCGGCATGCAGGTCTTCATAGCCCCGCCGCTCCGCCAGAGTGCATTCGGTCGACAGTGTCACCTCGCCGGACGCGGTAGACGTCCTCACAGCCGCTCACCCCGGCTCGTCGCGTTGACCAGTGCAAGATCACAGGACAGCCGTTCCGCCTGCGTGGCGGGGCGCAGGGGGCCGTGGGCGTCCCATTCGCGGCCACCGCCCGGGGGCTTGAGCTGCCAGTAGGGGCCGACGTGATCGACGATCTCGCCGACCTTGCGGGTTGCCTCGTCGAACACGAGATCGCCGACGTCCGGCTCGTACGCGTTCATGCGCACCCCCGCCGGACAGCGTCGGCGAGCCTGAGTGCGACGTCGGCGTGCACCCGGCCCAGGTTGATCAGGTTCAGGGCAGGGGAGGCCGTGTCGGCTCCCAGGGACGGTAGGACGATCCCGGCCTCCGTCAGCGCTCCACGCAGCACTTCGACCGCATTGACGGCTTCGGTCGTGCCCGACTTCTGTGCAGTGGTCATGAACTCAGCTTTGGGATGCACCAGTTGAGGCACTAGCGGATATTCATGAATATCCAGGGGTATCGATGACTTATGCACGAGCTTTCTCATGCGGCAGCACGCGAGCCGTAGCCGACGAGCAAGTGGCGACGCAAAGCTGATCGAAAGCCCAACGAGAGGGGCACGATCATGAGGCGACTGCGCTTCAACGGCACCGGCAGCGGTGAGGGCGGCTGCCCGTCCGTGCACGAGGACTTGGACAGTGGCGAGATCATCGTCCACGGGCCGCCGCTCGCCGATGCCCAGGACATCGCGCAGCTCCGGCACCTCGGAGAGGGAGAGGTACCGATCGTCGTACCTCGCGAATTGCTTGTGGACTGGGGGCCCAGGGACGTGACGCGCAGCGCAAGGATCATCGACTTGGACGCGTTCGGTCAGCTCTTCGAGCGATTCGAGCACACAGCCTGGCGGCTGGAGACCCGGCGCCGCTACGCCTCCGACGAGACCACCGACACCTACGCGCAGTTGCTCCGGGGCGAGACGCCGACGTGGGACCTGAGCACCCCGTGGTCCGTGACGATCAGGGACAAGACCGCAGGCGGCGCGAGGGTCGGCCGGGTGCGCCTGGTAGACGCCCCGGCGACGGAGGGGCAGCGCTACCTGCTCGCGCACGCCGAGAAGAACACCGCCCTCGGCGAGGACATCCGCAACCTCTCGCGTGCCGAGGCTGATCGCCTGAGTCTCCCCGCTGAGGACTTCTGGATCTTCGACTCCCGGCTGGTCGCGCTCCTTCGCTTCGACGCCGACGACAACTTCGTCGACGTCGAGCTGATCACCGAACCGGCCGAGGTGATCAGGTACTCCATGGTCCGGGACGCTGCTATGCACCACGCTGTCCCGTACAAGGAGTTCGCAGCTGACATGACCTCCAAGGAGCAGTGATCACGGAGTGCCGAAGGATCAGGACCGGTGAGCACCGACTTCCAGCAGGCACGCGCAGCCCTCGGCGAGCGGCTCCGAGAGCTGCGCGAGTCCGCCCCCGGAGGTCGGCTCACCGGCACGATCCTGGCCCAGCGGCTGGGCTGGCCCCAGTCGAAGATCAGCAAGTTGGAGAACGGCAAGCAGACGGCCACGGCTGACGAGCTCCGGGCATGGGCCGAGGCGACCGGCCAGCCGGAGGCGGACGGCGAACTCATCGCCCGTCTCCGGGGACTTGAGTCCCATGTCCGGTCCTGGCGGCGCCAGCTCGCCTCCGGCCACAAGGCCGTGCAGGACGCCCACAACGCGGCGCAGGCACAGGCGGCGGTCCTCCACGCGTGGGAGTCATCGTGGATCGTCGGCGTGCTCCAGACGCCGGACTATGCGCGGGCGATTCTCAGCCGGTTCACGGAACTTCACGGCTCGGTGCGGGACATCGAGGAGGCCGTGCGCTCCCGCATGAAGCGTCAGGAAGGGCTCTACAGCGCGGGCAGGAAGTACCACATCCTTCTCTGGGAGCCGGTCCTCCGGACGCTGATCTGTCCGCCCTCGGTGCTCGCCTCGCAGCTCGACCGCATCTCCGGCGTGATCGGCCTGGACACGGTCGAGCTCGGGATCGTTCCGATCGGCGCGTCTCTGAAGATCCCGCCCGGCGGCGGCTTCTGGATCTACGACGAACAACAGGTCGTCGTCGAGAACTGGCATGCCGAGCTGTGGCTCGACGACGCCGACAGCGTCGCGACCCATCTGAAGGTCTGGCGCACGCTGCGCGAGTCGGCCGTGTTTGGCAAAGATGCATACCGGATCATCACTGCCGCGCGTCAGGCGCTCAACGTCTGACAATTGACTTGGGAAGCAGGACGCTGGGACTCCGGTCGGGGCGGGCGGGGGATCGCGGGGCGAAGCCCCGCGCCTTCAAGGGCGCGGGGAACTGCGCGAACGGCCCCCACCGGCCCGCAGCCGACACACAACCCCCGGGGTCTGGGGCGGAGCCCCAGAAGGATGGGACGGGTAGGGGCGGCGGGGGCGAGGAACCGGCTTGTGGTCAGGGGCGGTCAAGGCCGGACGGAAGCGTGGGGCGGGACCCGGAAAGGCCCGCGTTCAGCGCAGCCATCAGCTCCTCCATCTGCTGGAGCAGCCCCTTCGGCGGTGCGGGCGCGCCCTGCTGTGGCACGGCTTCCTGGGACACGGCGGCCTCCTCGGCCCCCGCGCAGGGAGGGCTACTGACGAGCGTGACGCCCCGGCAACCGCCGGCGACGGGTGCCGGGCGGTCCGGCTCCGCCCGAGCCAACGATCACCGCTGACCCGGTCACTGCCACGGACCCGCCCCACACACGGGGTTGACGGATTTTCATCCGACCGAGGACGACCGCGCCCACCAGGGCCGACCGAGTTGACCAGCCGAGTGACCGGCCGGCCCAGGGCCACCCCTACCCGAGCTGGCGCATCACCTCGGACGCGATCAACTCCAGATGATCCAAGTCGTCCAGGTCCAGCATCTGCAGATACATGCGCTGCGATCCGACGGCCTCGAACTGAGCGATCCGCTCGACGACCTCCGCGGGCGACCCCGCAAGCCCGTTCGCCTTCAGCTCCTCGACATCACGCCCAATGGCATCGGCCCGGCGCTTCACCTCGGCGTCGGTCCTCCCGACACAGGCCACGAGCGCGTTGGAGTACATCAGCTCGTCGCTCTTGCGCCCGGCCTGCTCGGCCGCCGCGCGCACCCGCGCGAACTGCTGCTCCGTGTCCGCGACCGAAGCGAAGGGGATGTTGAACTCATCCGCGTACCGCGCCGCGAGCGCCGGGGTCCGCTTCGCGCCATGACCGCCGACGAGGACGGGCACCTTCGACTGCGCCGGCTTCGGCAGCGCGGGCGAGTCCTTGAGCTGGTAGTACGTCCCGTCGAAGGAGAACCGCTCGCCGGCGGGCGTGCTCCACAGGCCCGTGACGATGGCGAGCTGCTCGTCCAGCCGGCCGAACTTCTCCTTGGGGAACGGAATGCCGTACGCCTCGTGTTCGGCCTCGTACCAGCCGGACCCGAGACCGAGTTCCACGCGCCCGCCCGACATCTGGTCGACCTGCGCGACCTGGATCGCGAGGACACCAGGCAGCCGGAAGGTCCCGGCGGTCATCAGGGTGCCGAGGCGGATCCGGCTGGTCTCACGGGCGAGACCGGCGAGCGTGATCCATGCGTCGGTCGGCCCGGGGAGGCCGCTGACGGATCCCATGTGCAAGTAATGATCCGAGCGGAAAAAGGCTCCGTAATTGAGGTCTTCAGCGGCCTTGGCGACGCGGAGCAGCGTCTCGTAGGTCGCGCCTTGCTGGGGTTCTGTGAAGACTCGAAGATCCATGTATCCATCATGCACCGGTCACAACTACCGCCCCACCTTGAACCGCTGGCACATCCGTAACACGGTCCCCGCCGATGTCCGTTCAACCGGTTCAACCGTTCGGTTGAACCCGGCTTCCACCTCTGGCACGCGTCCCGCTCCGTACGGGCGACGTGCGCGTCCTCTCCGCGGCGAAAGACTCACCACAGGCCATGGCGCCGGGTCCCCGCCCATGTCCGCACCCCCCAGCAGAGAGGTCCCCGCAGAGTGTCCAGCTTCCTCAGTAGACGACGTGTCCTTGCCACCGGAGCCGGTGCCGCCCTCGGCCTCGGCGCGCTCGGCGCCCCGGCGACCCCCGCCGCCGCCTCGCCCGCCGCCTCCCGGCGGGCCGCCGGGACGGAGGAGACGAGGACGCTCGACGAGCTGTACCAGGCGGCCCTCGCGGAGGGCGGCAAGCTCGCCATCTACGCCGGCGGGGACACCCCGACCCAGCAGGACGCCACCAAGGCGGCGTTCCTCAAGCGCTTCCCCGGCATCGACCTGACGCTGATCGTCGACTACAGCAAGTACCACGACGTGCGCGTGGACAACCAGTTCGCGACCGGCACCCTCGTCCCCGACGTCGTACAGCTCCAGACGTTGCAGGACTTCACGCGCTGGAAGGAACTGGGCCGCCTGCTGCGCTACAAGCCGGCCGGCTTCGCGAAGGTCCACGACGCCTTCAAGGACCCGCACGGCGCGTGGGTCGCCATCGGCGCGATCGGCTTCAGCTTCCTGTACG
Organism: Streptomyces sp. NBC_00775; assembly: GCF_036347135.1. NCBI lineage: Bacteria > Bacillati > Actinomycetota > Actinomycetes > Kitasatosporales > Streptomycetaceae > Streptomyces > Streptomyces sp. NBC_00775. The sequence goes on along the minus strand of NZ_CP108938.1, from coordinate 2,605,617 downwards.
ACGTCGCCGCGGCCGGCGCGGACGCCCCGCGGACCCCGCTCGATCTGACCGACCCGAAGTGGAAGGGAAAGATCGCCTCGTCGTATCCGCACGACGACGACGCGGTCCTCTACCTCTTCACCCTGTACGCCGAGCAGTACGGCTGGGACTGGGTGGCCGCGCTCGCCGCCCAGGACGTGCGGTTCGCCCGGGGCAGCAACTCCCCGGGGGAAGCGGTCTTCGGCGGGCAGAAGACGATCGGCATCGGCACGGCAGGCTCGCTGGCCGCACCGGCGTCCTCGCCCGCGAAGTGGGTCGTCGCCGACGGCCACCCCTTCATGGCCTGGGGCCAGCGCGCCGCGATCCTCAAGCAGGCCAAGAACCCGACGGCCGCCAAGCTCTACCTGAACTGGCAACTGTCCACCGCCCAGCAGCAGTCGTCGTTCAACGGCTGGTCCGTACGGACCGACGTCACGCCCGCCGCCGGCCTGAAGCCGATCTGGGAGTACCCGAACGCGCATGTCGACGGCTTCCCCCGCTTCATGGCCGACCGCGCGCAGGTCGAGCGCTGGAAGCAGACCTTCGCCCTCTACTTCGGCGAGGTGAAGGGCGATCCCACACCGGGCTCGCTCGGACTGCACCCGGGCGCCTAGCGGCCAGTGGGGGCCGTGGGGCTGTGGGGCTGTGGGGCCGTGGAGTTGTCACATGGACCAACAGCCCCACTCCTCACATGAGTCATACAGGCGGTCGATAGACTCGGGGGCCCTGCCCGACCGGACCAGTCCGCCCAAGGGGATCTGCCGTGCCCGACCGCGCTCCCGCCCGATCACCGCTGAGGATCCGCGGCAGCCGGCCCACCTTGGAACAGGTCTCGCATCTGGCGTTCTTCCTCGTGGTCGGCGCCGCCCTCGTGCGCCTCACCCAGCTGCGCTCACCGCTGTGCTGGGACATCGTCGCCGTCAGCGGGCTGCTGGCACTGGCGTACGCGGGCGGGCCGGCGTGCTGGAACCGGCTCGGCGCGATCGGCCGCCACGCCTGGGTCGCGGTGCTGCTCGTGCTCTGGAGCGACCTCGTCTTCCTCGCCCCGGCACCGCTGACGACCGCCTATGTGTGGTGCGCCGTTCCGCTGGCGTGTGCGGCCCTGCGGGTCCTCGGCCGCCGCTCCGCCCTGGTCGCGGTGGCCGTGATCACCGCCGTACTCGTCTGGGCGTTGATCCGGTCCACGGGCCGGTTCGACCTGGAGGTCGTGCTCGTCCCCGTGACGGCCGTCTGGGGAACGGTCGCCCTCTACCGGTCCCAGCAGCGGGACGCCGCCGTCCGCCAACGCCTCGTGGAGGAACTGCGCGGCACGCGGGACACCCTGGCCAGGCAGCAGCGCCAGGCCGGTGTCCTCGCCGAGCGGACCCGTATCGCCCGCGATCTGCACGACACCCTGGCCCAGGAACTCGCCGGCGGCCTGATGCTGCTCCAGGCCGCCGAGCGCGACTGGGAGGAGCGGCCGGACACGGCGCGCACCCGCGTCCGTGCGGTGGCCGACGGGCTGGGCACCAATCTCGCCGAGACCCGGCGGATCATCCGGGACCTCACCCCGTCGGCCGTCGCCGAGGCCGGTCTGGAGGGCGCTCTACGGCTGCTGTGCGCCCGCGCCCAGACGGACGGGACCGCGGCCCGGGTCCGGTTCCGCACGGTCGGAATGGCTCGGCCCGTCCTCGACGAGCACTCGGCCACCACCTTGTTCCGCGTCGCGCAGAGCACGCTGGCGAACGTCCGCGAACACGCCCGCGCGGTGAATGTGCTGGTCACCCTCCACTGGCACCGGGACCGGGTGGACCTCGACATCAGTGACGACGGAATCGGCTTCGACCCGGCGGAGGTCCGCGCGGTCGTGCGGCCGGACCGCGGAATGGGCCTGCCCGCCGCCCGGGCACGCCTGCGCGAATGCGGCGGCGACCTCGATGTCGGCAGCGGACCGGGCCGGGGCACCAGGATCCGCGCCACCGCGCCGGCCGTGCCCGAGCGCCGGCCGACCACACCCACTGCACCCACCGCACCGGTCACCACGGCGGCGACCGCCGGATGACCGCCGAACCGCTTCGCGTCCTGATCGCGGACGACCACGCCGTCGTACGTGCCGGACTGCGCGCCCTCCTGGAGGGCGAACCCGACCTCGATGTGGTCGCCGAGGCGCACAGCGGTGAGGAAGCCGTCCGCCTGACCGCCCAGCTGACGCCGGACGTCGCGCTGATGGATCTGCGGTTCGCCGGGCCGGGCGACGGCATCGACGGCGTCGAGGCGACCCGCCGGCTCGCCGTCAGGGCCCCGCGCGTGGCCGTGGTGATACTGACCAGCTATGCCGGACGGGCCGACGTCGTCCGCGCGTTGGAGGCAGGCGCCCGTGGCTACGTACTCAAGGCGGGACCGCCCGAGGAGCTCTTCCGGGCGGTCCGCACCGCCGCCGCCGGTTCCATGGGGCTCGCCCCGGAGATCGTCGGTGAACTCGTCGGCCAAGTGGTCAGCCCGCGGCACGACTTGAGCGACCGCGAGATCGAGGTCGTCCGGCTGATGGCCGAGGGTCGCAGCAACCGCGCCATCGCCGAGGCCCTGTTCCTCAGCGAGGCCACGATCAAGACCCATCTCGTCCGCGTCTACCGCAAACTCAAGGTCGACAACCGGGCGGCGGCGGTCGCGGAGGCCGTCCGCCGAGGCGTCCTCGAACTCACCTGACCTCGCACTCCCTCACCTGACCTCGCACTCCGCGCGATGAAAATTCCCGGGTCCACCTGGGGCTTTCGCTGTACGTTGTGCAGGCGCGCCGGAGAGGGGCGTTGCGCGGGCGGATGACCGCAGCGCGGCGTACACACCGCTACGAGGTTGAGAAAGGGCCAGGAGCAGTGATCACCGAGGCGCGCTTTCCCCTCGCTGTGGTTCACCGGCATGCGGCGCATGCGCACATCATGTGCGCGGCGACACTCAGCCCGGTGAGTTTCCGCAGCTCAGAAGACCTATCGAGGCACCCACTGTGTTCCTGACGATCAGTACCACCGGTACCCCAGAGCGCCCCGCCACCGACCTCGGCTTCCTGCTGCACAAGCATCCCGACAAGGCGCAGGTGTTCTCGACCTCCTACGGCACGGCGCACGTCCTGTATCCAGAGGCGTCCGTCGAGCGGTGCACGGCCGCGCTGTTGCTTGAGGTCGATCCGGTGGCGCTGGTCCGGCGCGGCAAGGGCAAGGGGCGCGGCGGCGCGCCCGACGCCGCGCTCGCGCAGTATGTCAACGACCGCCCGTACGCGGCCTCGTCCCTGCTCGCCGTGGCGCTGAGCGGTGTGTTCTCCAGCGCGATGAAGGGCCAGTGCACCGCGAAGCCGGACCTTCCCGGGCAGCCGCTGCCCCTCCGGATCGAGGTGCCCGCGCTTCCCGCGCGCGGCGGCGCCGACCTCGTACGGGCGCTGTTCGAGCCGCTCGGCTGGACGGTGACGGTCGAGGCCGTGGCGCTGGACAGTGAGTTCCCCGAGTGGGGCGACTCGCGGTATGTGCGCCTCGTCCTGGAGTCGGCGGAGCTCACGCTCGCCGAGGCCCTGCGCCACCTCTACGTACTTCTCCCGGTGCTCGACGACGCCAAGCACTACTGGGTGTCGTCCGACGAGGTCGACAAGCTGCTGCGGGCCGGTGAAGGCTGGCTGCCGGACCACCCGGAGCAGAAGCTGATCACCAGCCGGTATCTCTCGCGCCGCTGGTCGCTGACCCGTGAGGCGATGGAGCGGCTGGAGCTGGTGCGGCTCGCCGAGGCCGACGACAGCGACGTCGAGGAGATCGACAACGCCGTCGAGGAGGAGACGGAGGCCGAGGAGAAGCCGGCGCCTCTGGCCGTGCGGCGCCGGGACGCGATCGTCACCGCGCTCAAGGCGTCCGGGGCCGCCCGGGTCCTCGATCTCGGGTGCGGACAGGGCCAGTTGGTGCAGGCGCTGCTCAAGGACACGCAGTTCACCGAGATCGTCGGTGTCGATGTGTCGATGCGCGCGCTCACCATCGCCTCGCGGCGGCTCAAGCTGGACAGGATGGGCGAGCGGCAGGCGTCGCGCGTGCAGCTCTTCCAGGGCTCGCTCGCCTACACCGACAACCGCCTCAAGGGGTACGACGCCGCCGTGCTCAGCGAGGTCGTCGAGCACCTCGACCTGCCGCGGCTGCCCGCCCTGGAGTACGCGGTGTTCGGCTCCGCCCGCCCCAGGACGGTCCTCGTGACGACGCCGAACGTCGAGTACAACGTCCGCTGGGAGACCCTCCCGGCCGGACACTCCCGGCACGGCGACCACCGCTTCGAGTGGACGCGGGAGGAGTTCCGGGACTGGGCCGGGCGGGTCGCCGGGCGGCACGGCTATGACGTGGAGTTCGTACCCGTCGGACCCGACGACCCCGAGGTGGGCCCGCCCACCCAGATGGCCGTTTTCTCTCTGAGCGCGGCCACACCGACCACGAAGAAGGAGGAGAAGGCCGCATGACGGACGAGACCAAGAAGGCGCGCACCCTGCCCGTCACCGACCTCTCCCTCGTGGTGCTGATCGGCGCGTCGGGCTCGGGCAAGTCGACCTTCGCCCGCAAGCACTTCAAGCCGACCGAGGTCATCTCCAGCGACTTCTGCCGCGGCCTCGTCGCCGACGACGAGAACGACCAGAGCGCCAGCGGCGACGCCTTCGACGTACTCCACTACATCGCGGGCAAGCGGCTCGCGGCCGGCCGGCGCACCGTCGTCGACGCGACCAATGTCCAGCAGGAGAGCCGCCGCCAGCTGATCGACCTCGCCAAGAAGCACGACGTGCTGCCCATCGCGATCGTGCTGGACGTGCCGGAGGACGTGTGCGCCAAGCGCAACGCCTCCCGCACCGACCGCGCCGACATGCCGCGCCGCGTCATCCAGCGGCACACCCGCGAACTCCGCCGCTCCCTGCGGCACTTGGAGCGCGAGGGCTTCCGCAAGGTGCACGTCCTGCGGGGTGTGGAGGAGATCGAGAGCGCCGAGGTCCGCACCGAGAAGCGCTTCAACGACCTGACCCACCTCACCGGCCCGTTCGACATCATCGGCGACATCCACGGCTGCGCCTCGGAGTTGGAGACCCTCCTCGGCAGGCTCGGTTACGTCGACGGCACGCACCCGGCGGGCCGTACGGCCGTCTTCGTCGGCGACCTCGTCGACCGCGGCCCCGACTCGCCCGGTGTGCTGCGCCGCGTGATGTCCATGGTCACCTCGGGCGACGCGCTGTGCGTGCCCGGCAACCACGAGAACAAGTACGGGCGTCACCTCAAGGGCCGCAAGGTCCAGCACACGCACGGCCTCGCCGAGACCATCGAGCAGATGGCGGGCGAGAACGACGAATTCCGGGCACAGGTACGGGAGTTCATCGACGGGCTCGTCAGCCACTACGTCCTCGACGGCGGCCGGCTGGTGGTCTGCCACGCCGGGCTGCCCGAGAAGTACCACGGCCGTACGTCGGGCCGGGTGCGCTCGCACGCGCTGTACGGGGACACGACGGGGGAGACCGACGAGTTCGGGCTGCCCGTGCGCTACCCGTGGGCGGAGGACTACCGGGGCAAGGCGGCCGTCGTCTACGGCCACACCCCGGTCCCGACGGCCACCTGGCTGAACAACACCATCTGCCTCGACACGGGTGCCGTGTTCGGCGGCAAGCTGACCGCGCTGCGCTGGCCGGAGCGCGAGCTCGTCGACGTACCGGCCGAGCAGGTCTGGTACGAGCCGACGAAGCCGCTGGCCTCCGAGGCGCCCGGCGGCCACGAGGGCCGTCCGCTGGACCTGGCGGACGTGCACGGACGGCGGGTCGTCGAGACGCGGCACGCCGGACGGGTCTCGGTCCGCGAGGAGAACGCGGCGGCGGCCCTGGAGGTCATGAGCCGCTTCGCCGTGGACCCCCGGCTGCTCCCGTACCTGCCGCCGACCATGGCGCCGACCGCGACCTCGCACATCGAGGGCTACCTGGAGCACCCGGCCGAGGCCTTCGCGCAGTACAAGGAGGACGGGGTCGCCCGGGTCGTGTGCGAGGAGAAGCACATGGGCTCGCGGGCGGTGGCGCTGGTCTGCCGGGACGCGGGGGTGGCGCGTGAGCGGTTCGGTGTGGACGGGCCCACGGGCTCGCTGTACACACGCACCGGCCGTCCCTTCTTCGACGACGCCGATGTCACCGAGGAGATCCTCGGCCGGGTGCGGGCCGCCGCGACCGAGGCGGGACTGTGGAAGGAGCTGGAGACCGACTGGCTGCTGCTCGACGCCGAGTTGATGCCGTGGTCGCTGAAGGCGTCCGGGCTGCTGCGCGGTCAGTACGCGGCGGTCGGCGCCGCCGCCGGGGCCGTGTTCCCGGGGGCGCTGGCCGCGCTCGAAGGCGCCGCGGCGCGAGGTGTCGACGTGACCGGCCTGCTGGCCCGGCAGCGCGAACGGGCCGCCGACGCCTCGGCGTTCACCGACGCCTACCGGCGCTACTGCTGGACGACGGACGGCCTGGACGGCGTCCGCCTCGCCCCGTTCCAGGTCCTCGCGGTCCAGGGGCGCAGCCTCGCCGGGCTCCCGCACGACGAGCAGCTCGCCCTGCTCGACCGCCTTGTGGAGCACGACGGGACCGGTCTGCTGCAGACGACCCGACGGCTGTATGTCGACACCGGTGACCCGGAGTCGGTGCGGGCCGGCATCGACTGGTGGCTGGAGATGACCGGCCGCGGCGGCGAGGGCATGGTCGTCAAGCCGGTTGGCGCCCTGGTGCGCAGCAGTGAGCAGGGCCGACTGGTCCAGCCCGGCATCAAGTGCCGGGGCCGCGAGTACCTTCGGATCATCTACGGTCCGGAGTACACCCGTCCGGAGAACCTCGCGCGGCTGCGGGGGCGCTTCCTGAACCACAAGCGGTCGCTGGCGATCAGGGAGTACGCGCTGGGGTTGGAGGCCCTGGACCGGCTCGCGGAGGGTGAGCCGCTGTGGCGGGTGCACGAGGCGGTGTTCGGGGTGCTGGCGCTGGAGTCGGAGCCGGTGGATCCACGTCTGTGAATCTTTCGCCCCCGCCGCCCCTACCCGTCCCATCCCCAGGGGCTCTGCCCCTTCGACCCCGGGGTGGGTGGGGGCTGGTCCAAAAGATTGCGCAGTTCCCCGCGCCCCTAAAAAGGGGCGCGGGGAACTGCGCAATCTTTTAGGGGGGTCTGGGGGCGCAGCCCCCAGGAACGGGATGGGACGGGTAGGGGCGGCGGGGGCGAAGAACCCCCGCGCGGCGCGTCGTGTCACCCCACCAACCGCAGCCGAACCCCCGCCACCCCCACCCGCACCGTCTGCCCCCACACCAGCTGCACCGCGTCCCCCTCCATCCCGTCCCCGAACACGATGAGCCGGTCCGACTCCACGGTGAGGGACAGCTGCGCGGACGCGGTGAGTTCGCCGGAGACGAGTGAGGTGCCGGTGGCCGGTGACGGCCAGGCCTCGCGGACGAACCAGAGGAGGCGTTCGTCCGTGGGGCCCGGCAGCGGCACAGTGCCGCCCCGCTCCTGCCAGACCGAGCGGAGCCAGCCGCTGGCCCCCGTCCCGGTGCCCACGAGGACACCGGAGGAGGCCTGGGGCTCGACGGCACCCCCGTACTCGTCGAGCCCCAGCCGATAGCGGGCCGTCTGATGGCCCGCGGCTCCCAGGTAGATCTCGTTGAGCGCGACCAGCCGCTGCGTGTCGTCCGCGACCGCCTCGACCATGGTCAGCTCGTCGGCCCGGCCCCCGTGCGCGGAGGCGAGCAGCGTGCCCGCGTCCCGGGGGCGGTGCCGCACCAGCACCCCTGGATTGCGTCCGGGGTCGGCGTCGATTCCCACCACCGGCTGCCCCGCCAGGTACTTGGCCACGTTCGCGACCAGCCCGTCCTGCCCGACCACGACCACCACGTCCTCCGGCGCGAAGAGGAAACGATCCAAGTCTCCGCGCTCCACGCGTGACTGACGCCATGTCATCGGCACCGCGGACACCACCTCGGCCAGCGCCTCCCGGGCCCGCCGGTGCCGCTCGGCCACCTCCTCGATGTCCCGGCCCCGGGAGGAGAGGAAGAACGCCGCCTGCCCGTGCGTGCCGTGCCGGGCCACCAACTCCTCGTACTCCGTGGTGCGATGGACGAGGACGACCCGCGGGGCGAGACTCACGCCGGTTCCCCGGAGGCTCCGTTGCCCAGCTTGGCGAGCAGGCCTGTCAGGACGTCCGGCGACACCGTCAGGCTCTCGATCCGCGGCAGGTTCTCCGCGAGCCGGGTGCCGGTCAGGGCGTGCAGCGTGGCGACGTCCGCGTCGCCGTGGACCCGCAGCCAGGCCGCCTGCGCCTCGGCCTGTGCCTCGCCGACCTCCCGCGCGGCCTGTGCCTCGGCCCCGGCGAGCCGCACCTTACGGGTGGCCTCGGCCTCGGCGAGCCGCAGCGACCGGGTGGCCTCCGCCTCCGCGAGGCGCACCGTGCGCGCCGCCTCCGCCCCGGCGCGCACCGCGTCCGCCGCCGCGTGCTCCTCCGCCTCGCGCCGCGCGTTCGTCCCGCGCTGGTCGACCAACTGCTCCTCGCGCCGGGCGAGTTCGATCTGGCTGTCGAGTTCGTTCTCGGCGATGGCGCGCTCCCGCTCGACGGCGACGGCACGGCGTTCGTACGTCGCCTTGTCCGCCTCCTGCTGGATCTGCTCGCGGGCGGGGGTGCGCAGCGCCCGCTCCACCTCGGGCTCCGGGCGCAGCGCGACGACCCGTACGGCCACCACCTCGATCCCCGTCGCGGGCAGCCGGGGTTCGGCGTCGAGACCGCCCGCGATCCGTTCCCGTACCGCCGCGACGCCGTCGACCAGGGCGGCCGCCAGCGACGTACGGGCCAGCACGTCCAGCGCGTGCTGCTGGGCCGTCTCGGTCAGCAGTCCCGCCAGCTGCTCCAGGGGAGTGCCGCGCCAGGCGCCCGTGTCGGGGTCGATGGAGAAGTCGAGGCGCGCGGCCGCGATCGCGGGATCGCTGATCCGGTAGGTGACGGTCGCCTGCACCGCCACGTCCTGGAAGTCGGACGTACGGGCATGGAAGGTCATGGCCAACTCACGGTCGTCGACCGGGACTTCGGAGAGCGCGGCGGTCAGGGAGCGGTACCAGAAGCTGAGCCCGGGGCCGTCGTGCACCAGGCGGCCCGAACGGTGGTGCCGTACATGGGCGGTCGGCGCCCCGCGCAGATGGCGCCAGCCGAGACGCCGGGTGATGTCGGCCATGAGTACCCCCTTGTCGCCGGGCGGTCCCGGCGACCCCTCGCTCCTTGTTGTCGTCAGTAAGACGATAATGGCTCGGTCCACTTATCGTCAAGGGGACGAAATGAAAGAGACCCGGGTCGGTCGATCAGCGGGTGAACGGGCGTTTGGATGGTCAGGATGGAGGCATGGGATTCCACGTCGACTCCGAGGCCGGGCGGCTGCGCCGCGTCATCCTGCACCGACCGGATCTTGAGCTCAAAAGGCTCACCCCCAGCAACAAGGACGCCCTCCTCTTCGACGATGTGCTGTGGGTGCGCCGGGCGCGCGCGGAGCACGACGGGTTCGCCGACGTGCTGCGCGACCGCGGGGTCACCGTCCACCTCTTCGGCGACCTGCTCACCGAGGCCCTGGAGATCCCGGCGGCCAGATCGCTCGTCCTGGACCGCGTCTTCGACGAGAAGGAGTACGGACCGCTCGCCACCGACCACCTGAGGGCCTCCTTCGAGACCCTGCCCGCCCCGGAACTGGCGTCCGTGCTCGTCGGCGGCATGACCAAGCGGGAGTTCCTGGACGCGCACGAGGAGCCGACCTCCGTGCGCTTCCACGTCATGGACCTCGACGACTTCCTGCTCCGGCCGCTGCCCAACCACCTCTTCACCCGGGACACCTCCGCCTGGATCTACGACGGTGTCTCCATCAACGCCATGCGCTGGCCGGCCCGGCAGCGCGAGACCGTGCACTTCGAGGCGATCTACCGGCACCATCCGCTCTTCCGCGACGAGACCTTCAACCTCTGGTCGGAGGGGCAGGCCGACTATCCGTCCACCATCGAGGGCGGTGACGTGCTCGTCATCGGCAACGGCGCGGTGCTCATCGGTATGAGTGAGCGGACCACGCCGCAGGCCGTGGAGATGCTCGCGCACAAGCTGTTCGCCGCCGGGTCCGCGCGCACCATCGTGGCGCTCGACATGCCCAAGCGGCGGGCCCTCATGCATCTCGACACCGTGATGACGATGGTCGACGGCGACATCTTCACGCAGTACGCGGGGCTCGGCATGCTCCGCTCGTACACCATCGAACCGGGCGCCGGGGAGAAGGAGTTGAAGGTCACCGACCATCCGCCGGAGCACATGCACCGGGCGATCGCCGCGGCGCTGGGGCTGAGCGAGATTCGGGTGCTGACCGCCACGCAGGATGTGCATGCGGCGGAGCGGGAGCAGTGGGACGACGGGTGCAATGTCCTTGCGGTGGAGCCGGGGGTGGTCGTGGCGTATGAGCGGAACTCGACGACCAATACGCATTTGCGGAAGCAGGGGATCGAGGTGATCGAGATTCCTGGGAGTGAGCTGGGGCGGGGGAGGGGCGGGCCTCGGTGTATGAGCTGCCCGGTGGAGAGGGATGCCGTGGGGGCTTGATGTCGGGTGCCGGCCGGTGGGGGCTGGTCGCGCAGTTCCCCGCGCCCCTGACGGGGCGCTGATGCTCCCGGTCCCCGAATAGGTGCCGTATAGAAATGTGGGCGATCGTATAGACTTCCAATCGTTTCCTTGTTCGCCCTCGTCCTCGTACCCCTGGAGCGCTCCCCATGGCGACAGTCCCGACCGCCCTCGCCGGCCGCCACTTCCTCAAGGAGCTGGACTTCACGGAGGAGGAGTTCCGCGGTCTGATCGAGCTGGCCGCCGAGCTGAAGGCGGCCAAGAAGGCCGGGGCCGAGACCCAGTACCTGCGGGGCAAGAACATCGCGCTGATCTTCGAGAAGACCTCGACCCGTACGCGCTGCTCGTTCGAGGTCGCCGCCGCCGACCAGGGCGCCTCGACGACATACCTCGACCCCTCCGGCTCGCAGATCGGGCACAAGGAGTCCGTGCGGGACACCGCGCGCGTTCTCGGGCGGATGTTCGACGCGATCGAGTACCGGGGTGACAGCCAGGCCTCCGTCGAGGAGCTGGCCGCGTACGCCGGAGTGCCCGTCTACAACGGTCTGACCGACGACTGGCACCCCACCCAGATGCTCGCCGACGTGCTCACGATGACTGAGCACTGCGCCAAGCCGCTCGGCGAGATCGTCTTCGCCTACCTCGGCGACGCCCGCTTCAACATGGGCAACTCGTATCTGATCACCGGCGCGCTGCTCGGCATGGACGTCCGCCTCGTCGCCCCGCGGGCCTACTGGCCCGCCGACGAGATCGTCGCGCAGGCCCGCAAACTCGCCGAGAACAGTGGTGGCCGCATCACGCTCACCGAGGACGTCACCGAGGGCGTGCTCGGCGCCGACTTCGTGGCGACTGACATCTGGGTCTCCATGGGTGAGCCCAAGGAGGTGTGGGACGAGCGCATCGCCGCCCTGGCCCCGTACGCCGTGACGATGGACGTCCTGCGCGCCACCGGCAACCCCGGCGTCAAGTTCCTGCACTGCCTCCCGGCCTTCCACGACCTCGGCACCAAGGTCGGCCGCGAGATCTACGAGACCCACGGGCTCGACTCCCTGGAGGTCACCGACGAGGTCTTCGAGTCGGCCCACTCGGTCGTCTTCGACGAGGCCGAGAACCGGCTGCACACCATCAAGGCGATCCTGGTCGCCACGCTGGCCTGACGCGAGGTCGGTCGCCGTCATTCCCGGCTGGCCGAAGCCGGGGCTAGGCAGGCCGTCGCTGCGGAGGAACCACGGGCAGTCTGAACCAGACCGCCTTGCCGGAGTCGGTGGGCCGGTGGCCGCAGGACGAGCTGAGGGCGCGGATCAGCAGGAGACCGCGCCCGTGCTCCTGCCAGGGGTCGGGTACGCCGATCGGGTGGGGGACCGTGAGATCGGCGGGCGGCACCGGGTCCGGGTCGTGCACCTCGACCCGGCAGCCGCCCGGCATCAGCTCCACGACCAGCTCTATGGGGCCGTCGCCCGCGGCGTGCTCCACGGCGTTGGCGACCAGTTCCGCCGTGAGCAGCTCAGCGGTGTCGCTGTCGGCCGCGTGCTCCACCTCTGCCAGCGCCGTGCGAACCAGGGCGCGGGCGACAGGCACGGCCGCGACGGTGTGCGGCAGTGCGATGCGCCAGGAGGCTGGGGCGGGGGTGTCGTGCAAGGCGAGTCCGTTCATGAGCAGGCTGTCCTGCTTTCAACTTTAGAAATGGTACGGCGCGTCCGGACAGAGGAGCTCGGCGGGCGCTGTCCGGGTCGTTCGGTGGGCGTTCCGCCGGGACGTTCGGCCCGGCATGAGGCTGTGTACCCAGGTGAACGGTCCGTCTCCCGCGCGGTGCTCCCGCTGTTACGGGGCTATCGAGGACCCGTGACTCGGTGACGGGAAGCGGTCATTTCGCGACAGGTCTATCGCGCACTCATGACGACAGTCACAGATCGGTGATAGCTTCGAGGAGTAGTCGCAGAGCGCCGCCCCCGCCCGAGGAGGCCGCACGTCATGAGTCCCTTCACCGGCTCCGCCACCCGCACCCCCGACTGGCAGCACCTGAGGTGCGAGATCGCCGACGGGGTCGCCACGGTCACCCTGGCCCGCCCCGAGAAACTCAACGCGCTCACCTTCGGCGCCTACGCCGACCTGCGCGATCTGCTCGCCGAGCTGTCCCGGGAGCGATCCGTCCGCGCCCTGGTGCTGGCCGGCGAGGGACGCGGCTTCTGCTCCGGCGGCGACGTCGACGAGATCATCGGCGCGACCCTCTCCATGGACACCGCCCAGCTCCTCGACTTCAACCGGATGACCGGGCAGGTCGTCCGGGCCGTACGGGAGTGTCCGTTCCCGGTGATCGCGGCGGTGCACGGGGTGGCGGCGGGCGCCGGAGCCGTGCTCGCGCTCGCCGCCGACTTCCGGGTGGCCGACCCGAGCGCCCGCTTCTCCTTCCTCTTCACCCGCGTCGGGCTGTCCGGCGGCGACATGGGCGCGGCCTATCTGCTGCCCCGGGTCGTCGGCCTGGGCCACGCGACCCGGCTGCTGATGCTCGGCGAACCGGTGCGCGCGCCCGAGGCCGAGCGGATCGGCCTGATCAGTGAACTCGCCGACGAGGGCAGCGCCGACGAGGCCGCCCAGCGACTGGCCCGCCGCCTCGCCGAGGGCCCGGCCCTCGCCTACGCCCAGACCAAGGCCCTGCTCACCGCCGAACTGGACATGCCGCTCGCCGCCTCCGTCGAACTCGACGCCTCCACCCAGGCCCTCCTGATGAACGGCGAGGACTACGCCGAGTTCCACGCCGCCTTCACGGAGAAGCGGGCGCCGAAGTGGCGGGGGAGGTGAGTACGGGATGCGCGTGGGTGAGCAGGCGATGCGCGTGGGCGCGAGTGCGATGCGCGTCGCGGTGATCGGTGGCGGACCCGGTGGCCTCTACGCCGCCGCCCTTCTCAAGCGTCTCGACCCCGGCCGCGAGGTCACCGTCTGGGAGCGCAACGCCCCTGACGACACGTTCGGCTTCGGCGTGGTCCTCTCCGACGAGACGCTCGGCGGCATCGAACACGCCGACCCGGCCGTGTACGCGGCGCTCCAGGACGAGTTCGTCCGCTGGGACGACATCGACATCGTGCACCGCGGAGTGCGCCACACCTCCGGCGGCCACGGCTTCGCGGCGCTCGGCCGGCGCCGGCTCCTGGAGATCCTGCACGCACGCTGCGACTCGCTCGGCGTCGAGCTGCGCTTCCGGTCACCGGCCCCGCCGGTGGCCGAGCTGATGACTGCGTACGACCTCGTCGTCGCCGCCGACGGCGTGCACAGCCTCACGCGCGCGGCGTACGCGGAGGTGTTCGGGCCGTCCGTCGAAGAGCACCGCTGCCGCTACATCTGGCTCGCCGCCGACTTCGCCTTCGACGCCTTCCGCTTCGAGATCGCCGAGACCGAGCACGGCGTGATGCAGCTGCACGGCTACCCCTACTCGGCCGAAGCCTCCACCGTCATCATCGAGATGCGCGAAGAGGTCTGGCGGGCGGCCGGGTTCGCTGACCTCGACGAGGAGGAATCCGTCGAACGGTGCGGCAAGATCTTCGCGGACGCGCTCGGCGGGCGGCAGCTGCGGTCCAACGCCTCGGCCTGGACCACCTTCCGGACGGTGGTCAACGACCGCTGGTCGCACGGGAATCTGGTCCTCCTCGGCGACGCCGCCCACACCGCCCACTTCTCCATCGGCTCCGGCACGAAGCTCGCCGTCGAGGACGCGCTGGCGCTGGCCGCCTGCCTGGAGGAACGGCCCGCCCTCGAAGAGGCACTTCTCGCGTACGAGGAGGAGCGGCGCCCGGTCGTCGCGTCCACGCAGCGGGCGGCGCGCGCCAGCCTGGAGTGGTTCGAGAACCTGGGGCGCTATCTCGACCAGCCCGCCCGCCAGTTCGCCTTCAACCTCCTCACCCGCAGCCGCCGCGTCACCCACGAGAACCTGCGGCTGCGCGACGCGCACTTCACCGCGGCGGTCGAGCGCGAGTTCGGCTGCCCGCCCGGCACCCCGCCGATGTTCACGCCGCTGAGACTGCGCGGCCTGAGGCTGCGCAACCGCGTCGTCGTCTCGCCCATGGACATGTACTCGGCCGTGGACGGCGTCCCCGGCGACTTCCACCTGGTCCATCTGGGCGCACGGGCACTCGGCGGGGCCGGACTGGTGATGACCGAGATGGTGTGCGTGAGCCCCGAGGGCCGCATCACACCCGGCTGCGCGGGGCTCTACACACCTCGGCAGGCCGAGTCCTGGCGGCGGATCACCGACTTCGTACACCGGCAGGCGCCGGGTACCGCGATCGGCATCCAGCTCGGCCATTCCGGCCGCAAGGGTTCGACGAAGCTGATGTGGGAGGGCATCGACGAGCCGCTGGAGGACGGCAACTGGCCGCTCATGGCCGCCTCCCCGATCCCGTACAAACCGGAGAGCCAGCCACCCCGCGCGCTGTCCCGTGCCCAACTCACCGATCTACGGGAGCAGTTCACGGCAGCCACCTGGCGCGCCGCGCGCTGCGGCTTCGATCTGCTCGAACTGCACTGCGCGCACGGCTACTTGCTCTCCGGCTTCCTCTCACCGCTGACCAACCGGCGCACCGACGCCTACGGCGGCTCGCTCACGAAGCGGCTGCGGTTCCCGCTCGAAGTCTTCGACGCCGTACGGGCCGTGTGGCCCGAGGAACGGCCCATGACCGTCCGTATCTCCGCCACCGACTGGGCCGACGGCGGCACCACCGGGGACGACGCCGTCGAGATCGCGCGGGCCTTCGCCGCGCACGGCGCCGACGCGGTCGACGTGTCGACGGGCCAGGTGGTGGCGGACGAGCACCCCGAGTACGGGCGGTCGTACCAGACTCCGTACGCGGACCGGATCCGCCACGAGACCGGCCTCCCCGTGATCGCCGTCGGCGCGATCTCCTCCTGGGACGACGTCAACTCCCTGATCCTGGCCGGTCGTACGGACCTGTGCGCGCTCGCCCGGCCGCATCTGTACGACCCGCACTGGACGCTGCACGCGGCGGCCGAGCAGGGGTACGAGGGGCCCGGTGTCGCCTGGCCGATGCCCTACCGGGCGGGCAGCCGGCGCCCGCAGACCGGACGCACCGACGCCCCCAAACCCCGGCTTTCGCTGGGGACTTGAGGGCGTCGCACGTAAGGCCTGCGTACAGGGAGTGGCTACGACAGGTCGGCCATCCCGGCCGTCAGCGTCGAACCGTCCGCCGGGTCGACCAGGATGAACGCGCCCGTGCGGCGGGAGTCGGCGTAGTCGTCGAGCGCCAGCGGCTCGGCGGTGCGCAGGGTGATCCTGCCGAGGTCGTTCGCGGTCAGCTCCAGGGCGCCGCCCAGGTCCTTGACGATCGCCTTCACGGTCCGCGTCGTGTGCTTGACCAGCACCCGGTCACCGACCCGCAGCGCACGGTCGGCCAGATGACAGACCGCCGCCCGGACGTCCTGCGTGAGCGCCGGCGCGTCGGGACCGGCGGTGATCATGTCGCCGCGCGAGACATCGCGCTGGTCGGCCAGGCGCAGCGTCAGCGACTGGGGCGCGTACGCCATGTCCGCGTCGTTGCCGAGTACGTCGATGCCGATGATCTCGGAGGTCTCGCCGGACGGGTGGACAGTGACACGGTCGCCGACGCGCAGCTGGCCGGAGACCAACTGGCCCGCGTAGTGGCGGACTTCATCGTGCCGGATCACGTACTGCACCGGGAAGCGCGCCGGGGCGGCCGACACGTCGGAGCCCACCGGCACGGTCTCCAGGAAATCGAGGAGCGCCGGACCCGTGTACCAGTCCATGTGTGCCGAACGCTCCACCACGTTGTCGCCGCACAGCGCGGAGACCGGGATCGGCGTGAAGCCGGGCAGACCCAGCTCGGCGGCGTGGCCGGCGAAGTCCTCGACGATGCGGTCGAACTCCTTCTCCTCGTACCCGACGAGGTCCATCTTGTTGACGGCGAGGACGACGTGCGGGACGCGCAGCAGCGCGGCGACGGCGGCGTGCCGGCGGGTCTGCTCGACCACGCCGTGGCGGGCGTCGACCAGGATGATCGCCAGCTCGGCCGTGGACGCGCCGGTGACCATGTTCCGCGTGTACTGCACATGGCCCGGGGTGTCGGCCAGGATGAACCGGCGCAGGGGCGTGGCGAAGTAGCGGTAGGCGACGTCGATGGTGATGCCCTGCTCGCGCTCGGCGCGCAGACCGTCGGTGAGCAGTGCGAGGTCGGGGGCGTCCTGGCCGCGGCTGGCCGAGACGCGCTCGACGGCCTCCAGCTGGTCCGTCAGGACCGACTTGGAGTCGTGCAGCAGACGTCCGACGAGCGTGGACTTGCCGTCGTCGACGGAACCGGCAGTCGCGAAGCGCAGCGTGTCGATGGTGGCGCCGGTCACGGCGGTGGTGGTGCTGGTCATGTCTAGAAGTACCCCTCGCGCTTGCGGTCTTCCATCGCGGCCTCGGACACCTTGTCGTCGGCGCGGGTGGCGCCCCGCTCGGTGAGGCGGGAGGCGGCGATCTCGGCGATGACGGCGTCCAGCGTGGTGGCGTCGGAGTCGACGGCGCCCGTGCACGACATGTCACCGACGGTCCGGTAGCGGACGAGCCGCTTCTCGACGACCTCGTGCTCGCGGGGCCCGCCCCATTCGCCCGCGGTCAGCCACATGCCGCCGCGCTGGAACACCTCGCGCCGATGGGCGAAGTAGATGTCGGGGAGTTCGATGCCTTCGCGGGCGATGTACTGCCAGACGTCCAGCTCGGTCCAGTTGGAGAGCGGGAAGACGCGGACGTGTTCGCCGGGTGCGTGGCGGCCGTTGTAGAGCTGCCAGAGTTCGGGGCGCTGGCGGCGGGGGTCCCACTGGGAGAACTCGTCGCGCAGGGAGAAGACGCGTTCCTTGGCGCGGGCCTTCTCCTCGTCGCGGCGTCCGCCGCCGAAGACGGCGTCGAAGCGTTCGGACTGGATCTTCTCGGTGAGCGGCAGGGTCTGCAGCGGGTTGCGGGTGCCGTCCGGGCGTTCCTTGAGGACGCCGCGGTCGATGTAGTCCTGCACGGAGGCGACGTGCAGGCGCAGGCCGTGCTTTTCGACCGTGCGGTCGCGGTACTCCAGGACCTCGGGGAAGTTGTGTCCGGTGTCCACGTGCAGCAGGGTGAAGGGGATCGCGGCGGGGGCGAACGCCTTCAGTGCCAGGTGCAGCATGACGATGGAGTCCTTGCCGCCGGAGAAGAGGATCACCGGCCGCTCGAACTCGCCCGCGACCTCGCGGAAGATGTGGACGGCCTCGGACTCCAGCGCGTCCAGATGCGACAGCGTGAAGGCACGCTCAGTCGTGGGGGAGGTCACACGAGCCCCCTCGCCGCGAGCACCGCGTACACGGACGCCGCGGACTCCTCGGGTGTCTGCACGTGCGTCTCCAGGGTGAGCGCCGGGTCGAGCGGCGGCTCGTACGGATCGTCGACGCCGGTCAGCCCGCTGAGCTGACCCGCGGCCTGCCGGGCGTACAGCCCCTTCACATCGCGCTCGCTGCACACCTCGACCGGGGTGGCGACATGCACCTCGATGTACGGCGTCCCGCTCGCCTCGTGCCGCTTGCGGACGGCCTCGCGGCTGTCGGCGTACGGCGCGATGACCGGCACCACGGCGAGCACGCCGTTGCGTGCGAGGACCTCGGCGACCAGGCCGATGCGCTGCACGTTGGTGTTGCGGTCCTCGCGGGAGAAGCCGAGCCCGGCGGAGAGGAAGCGGCGGATTTCGTCACCGTCGAGGACCTCCACGCGGTGCCCCTCGGCCTTCAGGCTGCTGCCCAGAATGCGAGCGATGGTCGTCTTGCCCGCGCTCGGCAGGCCCGTGAGCCAGACGGTGGCTCCCTGAGCCCTTGCCGTGGTGGTCATACGTGCTGTCCTCTTCCTGTCCTGGCGTGCGGCTCACGACGCTAGGTAAGAAACATGAGAAGAGGGATGGAGGAGCCTGAGGGTTCCCTTAGCGACTGGTGATGTAACTGAGGTCACATCCCGGTGGACTCCGGGGGAACGGCGGCGAAACGCGCCCCCGCGTCCCGCAGCCGCTCGTGCAGCGCCCGGAAGACGGCGGCCGAGCGGGCGCCCGGCCAGTCCTGGGGCAGCAGCGCGGCGGGCAGTCCCGGGTCGGCGTACGGGAGGTGGCGCCAGGAGTCGAGGGCGAGCAGATAGTCGCGGTACGCCTGCTCGGGAGGGGTGTCCGCGCGCCGCTCCCAGGCGTGCAGCACGGGCGCGTGCTGGTCGAGGAACTCCTCGTGCTCCTTGGCGATCGCGGCCAGGTCCCACCAGCGCGCGACCGCTTCCGCCGTCGCCGCGAAGCCCAGGTGCTCCCCGCGGAACAACTCCACGTACGGATCGAGCCGCAGCCGCTCCAGGGTGTGCCGCGTCTCCTCGTAGAGCCGCGCCGGGGCGAGCCACACTCCTGGGGCCGCCGTCCCGAAGCCGAGACCGGCGAGCCGTGAGCGCAGCACGTGCCGCTTCTGGCGCTCGGACTCCGGCACGGAGAACACGGCGAGCACCCAGCCGTCGTCCTCGGGAGGTGCCGTCGCGTACACCCGCCGGTCGCCGTCGTCGAGCAGCTGCCGCGCGTCCGGCGACAGCGCGTACCCGGCCGCGCCGGACGCCGTGCGCGCCGGCTCCAGGAGGCCGCGGCGCTTGAGCCGGGACACCGACGACCGTACGGAGGGCGCGTCTACGCCGACCGCGGCGAGAAGCCGGATCAACTCGGCCACCGGCACGGGGCCGGGCATGAAGCGGCCGTACGCGCCGTAGAACGTCACGATGAGGGACCGGGGGGCGTGCTGCTCTGACACGTTGATCACTCTAGTGCTCGAAGATCACTTGGGGCCGCCGCCTGTGGACAAGTCACCCTCCGGCGCGGGCGGCGGCGGTGCGTCCGGATCGCCCGGCTCCCGCAGCCGGAACCGCTGGAGCTTTCCCGTCGCGGTGCGCGGCAGCGCGTCCAGGAAGACGAACTCCCGGGGGCATTTGTAGGGTGCCAGCTCGGCCTTGAGAAAGGCGCGCAGCGCCTCCGTGTCCTTGCGCGCACCGGGTCGCAGTACCGCGTAGGCCACCACGACCTGTCCGCGCGACTCGTCCGCCTGTCCCACGACCGCCGTCTCGACCACGTCCGGGTGGCGCAGCAGCGCGTCCTCGACCTCCGGGCCCGCGATGTTGTACCCCGCCGAGATGATCATGTCGTCGGCGCGGGCGACATAGCGGAAGTAGCCGTCGGGGTCGCGCACATAGGTGTCGCCGGTGATGTTCCAGCCGCCGCGTACGTACTCCCGTTGCCGGGGGTCGGCGAGATAGCGGCAGCCGACCGGGCCGCGCACGGCGAGCAGCCCGGGCTCGCCGTCCGGCACCGGCACCCCGTCGGCGTCGACCACGCGCGCGTGCCACCCCGGTACCGGGATGCCCGTGGTGCCGGGGCGGATGTGCTCGTCGGCGGCGGAGATGAAGATGTGCAGCAGCTCGGTGGCGCCGATGCCGTTGATGATGCGCAGCCCGGTGCGGGTGTGCCAGGCCCGCCAGGTCGCGGCGGGCAGGTTCTCGCCCGCGGACACACAGCGCCGCAGCGACCCGGTGTCGTGGTCCTCCAGCTCCGCCAGCATCGCCCGGTACGCGGTCGGCGCGGTGAACAGCACGGAGACGCGGTGCTCGGCGATCGCCGGCAACAGCTGCTTGGGGCCCGCCTGTTCGAGCAGCAGGGAGCTGGCCCCGGCGCGCATCGGGAAGACGACGAGACCGCCGAGCCCGAAGGTGAAACCCAGCGGGGGACTGCCCGCGAAGACATCGTCCTCATGTGGCTGCAACACATGCTTCGAGAAGGTGTCCGCTATCGCCAACACATCGCGGTGGAAGTGCATACAGCCCTTGGGCCGGCCGGTCGTGCCCGACGTGAACGCGATCAGCGCGACGTCGTCGGCGGCCGTGTCGGCGGCCTCGAACGGCTCGTCCGGCGCGCCCGTGATCCGCAGCAGCAGGTCGTCGGGCGCGTCACCGCCGTACGTGGTGACCCGCAGCCCCGGGATCTCCGCCTTGACCAGGTCGTCGACCGAACGGATGTCGCACAGCGCGTGCGTCACCCGGGCGATCTCGCACATCGTGGTCAGCTCGTGCGGCCGCTGCTGCGCCAGCACGGTGACGGCGACCGCGCCCGCCTTCAGCACCGCCAGCCAGCACGCGGCCAGCCAGGGAGTGGTGGGGCCGCGCAGCAGAACCCGGTTGCCGGGGACGACGCCCAGTTCGGTGGTGAGCACATGGGCGATGCGGTCGACGCGGGCGCGGAGCTGTCCGTATGTCCACAGGCCGCCGGACGCGGTGCGGAAGACGGGGCGCTCGGGCAGGGTCCGGTGGAGGAGCTCGGCGGCGCAGTTCAGCCGTTCGGGGTAGCGCAGCTCGGGCAGATCGAAGTGCAGTTCGGGCCACTGCGCGGGGGGCGGGAGGTGGTCGCGCGGGAAGGTGTCGACGTGGGCCGAGGTCGTCGGCTCCAAGGTGTCCCTGGGGTCCATGGCGGTTCCCCCCTTGCCTTGGTGGGCGTCGTGGTGGGCTCGCACAAGGAGCGTATCGTGTTAGTGACGACAGTCAACGGTCCGCGATAACGTGGGAGAGGTGTCCGACGGGGAGAGAGGGCCGGCAATGACCGCATTCTCGCTTGATCCGGCGCAAACCGCCTGGTGTGCCGAGCTGCGCACCCTGGCCGCGGAACACCTGCGGCCACTGGCGGAGAAGGGTGAGGCGGGCCACGTCAACCGCCCCCTCGTCGCCGAACTGGGCCGACTCGGCCTGCTCGCCCGCCTGTTCACCTCGGGCGCGCTGGAGCTCTGCCTGATGCGCGAGTCCCTGGCCCAGGCGTGTACCGAGGCCGAGACCGCCCTGGCCCTTCAAGGGCTCGGCGCGCACCCGGTCCACACGTACGGGACACAGGCCCAGCGCGAGCACTGGCTGCCCCGGGTCTCGGACGGCGGCGCGGTGGCCGCCTTCGCGCTGAGCGAGCCCGGCGCGGGCTCCGACGCGGCCGCGCTGGCGCTCGGGGCGGCCGAGGACGGCCCCGACGGCTGGCGGCTCACCGGCGAGAAGTGCTGGATCTCCAACGCGCCCGAGGCCGACTTCTACACCGTGTTCGCGCGGACGACCCCCGGCGCCGGAGCCCGCGGCGTCACCGCCTTCCTCGTCCCCGCCGACCGCCCGGGCCTCACCGGCACCCCGCTCGACATGCTCTCGCCGCACCCCATCGGAGCCCTCGCCTTCGACGCCGTACCGGTGACGACGGACGACGTGCTCGGGGAACCGGACCACGGCTTCCGGGTGGCCATGCACACCCTCAACCTCTTCCGGCCGAGCGTGGGCGCCTTCGCGGTCGGCATGGCGCAGGCCGCTCTGGACGCGACCCTCGCGCACACCGCGGGGCGGGACGCGTTCGGCGGCAAGCTGAAGGACCTGCAGACGGTGGCCCACCAGGTCGCCGAGATGGCGCTGCGCACGGAGGCGGCCCGCCTGATGGTGTACGCGGCAGCGGCGGCGTACGACGAAGGGGCCCCCGGCGTACCCGGGCGGGCGGCGATGGCGAAGCTGCTGGCCACCGAGACGGCCCAGTACGTCGTCGACGCGGCGGTCCAGCTGCACGGCGCCCGCGCCCTGCGCCGCGGCCATCTCCTCGAACACCTCTACCGGGAGGTCCGCGCACCCCGGATCTACGAGGGGGCGAGCGAGGTCCAACGGGCCGTCATCGCCAAGGAGTTGTACCGAGGGACCGAGCGGACGGCGGAGGCCTCATGAGCACCGAGCGCGTCAATCCGCCCGAGCTCTCCCCGCCCACCGGCTTCTCCCACGCCGTCGTCGCGACGGGCACCCGCGTCGTCTTCCTGGCGGGCCAGACCGCGCTCGACACGGACGGAAAGGTGGTCGGCGGAACGCTGCCCGAGCAGTTCGCGCTGGCGCTGACGAACCTGCTGACCGCGCTGCGGGCCGCGGGCGGAACCCCGGCCGACCTCGCACGGGTCACGGTCTACGCCACGGATGTCGCCGACTACCGCGCCCATGCCCCCGAACTCGGCCGTATCTGGCGCGAGTTGGCGGGCCGTGACTACCCCGCGATGGCCGTCATCGGCGCCGCCCGCCTCTGGGACGAACAGGCCCTGGTCGAACTCGACGGCTTCGCGGTGCTGGACTGAGCGGTTCCGGGAGCGGGCCCGCGCTTCCCCGGTACCGCTCGGCGCGGACTCAGGCGGCGATGACCAGCTGCTCGGCGTACACCCGGTGCGGAGCGACCACGCTGCCGTCGGGAAGCAGTTCGCCGGTGTCGTCGAAGACGATCGCGCCGTTGCACAGGAGGTTCCAGCCCTGCTCGGGGTGGGCCGCCACGATGTGCACGGCGCCCGGGTCCACGGACGGGCACGAAGACTGGTGGGAACACATGGCGCACCTCCAGGTCGGATGCGATGGACGGCGGCGGCTGTGTCGCCGCCTCGCATGGTTAGACCATGCGCGCGCGGCGAACTCATCGGAACAGCCGGTCGTGAAGCGTGACAACACACGGACAACACTCGGACGTCCCCAAGACGGACGGTGCCAACTCGCCACCAAAGGGGTGATGATCACCGCCCTCGGGGCGCCGGACCGGTACCTCTGGAGCGCCCGTTCCGGGCCCTACCCCGGCCCCATTCCAGGCCCCGTTCCAGGAGGTACTCCCATGTCCATGCGCCAGGCCGTCGGCGCGGCCGCCGCCGCCGCACTGCTGCTGCTCGTCGCCCCGTCCGCCGTCGCCCTGTCCGACCCGTACGACGAGGTGACCGTCGACCCGACCGGCTACGTCGCGGCCGACGGAACCGTCACCCTCTCCGGCACCTACCGCTGTATGAGCGCCGCCGGGCCCGTGTTCGTGTCCTCCTCGGTGTCGCAGGGCGACCCGCAGGTCCGCCACGGGATCGGCGGCACCTCGGCGGTCTGCGACGGCGTGGAACACCGCTGGACCAACTCGGAGAAGCGCACGCCCGGCACCCTCACCCCCGGCGCCGCCCACGTCGAGGCCACCCTCATGGAACTGAGCGCCACGGGCCTGCCGCTGCCGGCCTTCCACGCGACCCAGCAGCAGGACATCACCGTCGCCCAGGGATGAGCACACGTGCGGAGAGCCGCCGCCCCGAGAACGGGCGGCGGCTCTTTGCACGCTGCGGGACGGTTTCCGTACGAGGACGAGGAGCGGTCCGCCGCCGGCTCGTGCCTCGCTCCGGCCTCGACCGCCCGGCTGGTCGGCGGCGGGCCGAACATCGGGCGATCTTCGGGTGGGGGTTCACGCGGTGAGAGGTCCGCTGCTTCGCTGGCGCTGTGGCGGAACAGGGATGGAGGCCGCGTGGACGTCAGTAGCACGACCGCTCTCCTGGTCGCGGTGGTAGGAGTCGTCGGGACGCTGCTGTCCGCGCTGTTGACCCAGCGAGCGGCGGACCGCAGCCGGCAGCGCGAGCGGGAGCGGGCCGAACGGTTGCGGGAGCGGCGCAGCGAGGCCCAGGAGCTGCGGTCGTGCTACGTGGCGCTCAACACCTCGGCCCGGCAGTATCTGGCCGCGCTCACCGACCACGTGCACGCGCTGGGCCGCGACGAGGAACTGCGGTCCGTGCGGCAGCGGCTGGCCGAGGCGCGTGACCAGCACCGGGACGTGTACGCGGAGGCTCAGATGCGGGTGCCGGAGCGCGTGCTCGAACTCGCGGGCGGCCTCAGCCATGACCTGGGCGCGGTGTTCGGCATGGTGCGGCGTCTGGACGACGGCGTGCCGCGAGCGGGCGACTCGCCGGTCGTCGCGAAGGAGAACCTCGACGCACTGTGGGGCCGGCTGCGGGAGATCCGGCGCGAGATGAGGGCCGAACTGGGCGCGTCCCGGGCGGATTTGGGGCGTTGAGGAGGAGAAGCGCGGGATCTTGTCGCCATGCGGCCGGCGGATCGGCATAGTGGCGTTGATTCCCGGGGCGGTCGAGGTCCGGGGGGAGGGGCAGGGTGCCGGTGCACGACGAGGAGAGCGGCGGCGTACAGGGGCTGCGCGCCTGGGCGGCGGACGCCGCGGAGCGGGTCAAGCGGCTGACCCCCGCCATGGGCGCGAGAGACGTGCCGCCTCGGGCGTACGACGCGTCGATCGCCGAACTGGAACAGCTGGCAGGGCTGCTGGACCACGACCCCGCCCTCCGCGGCGCGGTGAGCGTATGGCTGGGCGGTGCGCTGGCCATGCGGCAGTCCGCCGGGGGCGGTGGGCCCGCGGACGGCGAGCGCGCGGAGCGGCTGCTGCGGGAGGCGCGGGACCGCGGGACGGCACTGGGAGCCGCGACGGCCGAGGAGGACCGGCGATGGGCGGCCTTGTACCTGGTGTCGATCATTACGCCGATACGGTCGCAGCAGGGCGGGTACGGTGCCGTAACCGACCTCTCCGCCTTCGTCGACTGGGTCAACCGGGCGGGACTCGCCGGGATGACGGCCTTCACGACGGAGCTCGAGGAGCTGACCGCGGAGGTGCTGGAGCTGCCGTTGCCGCCGGAGTTCCTGGGGGAGTTGCGGCGGATGCGGGGGATCTTCTCGACTCCTCCGGGGGCGGAGTTCACCGACCTGCTGACCAGCATGATGCCTGCCGGGGATCCCTTCACGGACCAGCTGCGGCGGATGATGAGTCAGATGTCCGGCCCGTCCCCCGAGCCCGAGCCGGAGCCGGATCCTGAGCCCGCCCCCGACCCCGAGCCGACTCACACGCTCACCCCCGACGACCTACGTCGGCTCGCCGCTGGCCTGGACGCCATCCACGCCTCCTCGCACGGCCTCGCCGACGTACTCAAGAGCGGCGATCCCGAGGCGCTCAACGAACTTCTCCGCAGGCTGGACGCCGTCCAGAAGGACCCGCCCCCCGGGCCCGACCCGGCCTCCGGGCTCGAGGCCGTCAGGGCGCTCCTCCTCAACATCAGTCCCTACGTCGGCGGCTCCATCAAGGACCAGTCGGCGGGCCGGGCCCACCTGGAGCAGATCGGCCGCGCCATGGAGAACTTCGAGGAGGCCGTGGGGAAGCTGCCTCCGGGAATGGAACATCCCGCCGTCGTGGGGCGGACGTTGACGCTGTACGCCCGGGTCATGGACGCCGGGGAGGCGGAGGACGTCCAGGCGCTCCGGGACCTCGTGGACGAGGCCGAAGAGCTGGAGCGGAACGTCCCCGAGGACAATCAGTACCGCTTCACCGTCCTCGCGGCCCTGGGTGCGGCCTACGGCAGGCTCGGCGCCCTCACCGGGGACAAGGAACTGCTGCTGCGCGCCCTGCCGTACATGGAGAAGGGGCTCACCGGCGTCAAGGAGAGCGGACTGCCGTTCGCCGACGAGATCTCCCTGCCGTATGTCCCGGACCTCGATCTGCTGCGCCGCGGCCTCTCCGGCGACGGCACGGAGGAACTGCCGGAGCACGTCCCGCCGCCCGCCGGGGCCTCGACGGAGGATCTGCACAGATCCGCGGGCGCGTTGGCCGTGCGCTTCTCCCTCACCCACGACCGCGCGGACCTCGACATCCTGATCGACGAACTGGAGCGGGTCCGTGACGGCGTCCGGGCGGGGATGGCGCCGCGGATCGCCGTTGACGCGCTGTGGCAGCTGGCGATGGCCTACCGCGAGCGCGGAGTCCTCAATCAGGACGTGAAGGACATCAGGGCCTTGGAGGCCGCCAATGAGGCGCTGGCCGCGCTCGCCGCCGACGTCCTCCTCCAGTCCGGTGCGGAGCACGGGCTGCGGGCGGCCCGTTCCGGGGCGAGCAAGGCCGTACAGGCCGCTCTGTGGGCGGGCTCGCAGGGACGGCTGCACGAGGCCGTGGCCTCGCTGGAACTGGGCCGGGCCCTGGTGCTGCACGCCGCGTCCACCTCGTCCGCCGTACCCGAACTCCTTGACGCGGGCGGGCACCACGAACTCGCCGAGGAGTGGCGGTCGGTCGGCGCGGCCACCCAGGGCCCCGGAGCGGGAGCCGGGGCCGGAGCCGGCGTCCCCGGTGAGCTGCCCAGCATCCTGCGCCGCCGGGCTCTCGAAGCCCTCGGCTACCGCCGGGAGGGCGGACTCCTCGCCACGCCAACGCTGAGCGACCTCGCGGACGGGGTCGAGGAGAGCGGCGCCGACGCGCTCCTCTATCTGGTCCCCGGCGAGGACGCGGACGCCGGCGTGGTCATCACGGTGGCCCCGCGGCTCGGCGCCGGACTGGCGGTGCGGAAACAGCTGTCCGGCGCCGAGAGCGGCCCGTTGGAGCGCTATCTCGACGCCACCGCCGTACGCGATGCCGCGGCACGCGACGGCGGCCGCAGCGACCCGTCCGCCGAACAGGCCTGGGAGGAGGCCCTCAAGGCGCTCTGCGAGTGGGCCTACCAGGTGCTCGGCCCCGTGCTCGCCGAGGTGGACAAGGGGCTCGCGGCCAACGGCCGGCCGCTCCGAGTCGTCCTGGTGCCCTGCGGCCGACTCGGCATCGTCCCCTGGCACGCCGCGCGTTATACGGAAGACGCGCCCTACGACTACCTGTGCCAGACCGACGTGATCAGTTACGCGGCGTCCGGCAGCCAGTTCCTGCGTACGGTGAAACGCGCGCCGCGGGATCCGGCGGCCGCCCCCGTTCTGCTGGCCGACCCGACCATGGACCTGACGTATGCCGAGGTCGAGGTCATGGCCCTGAGGGACGCCTTCTACCGGCAGGCCCGGATGTGCGGGGGGATCTTCGAGCTGCCCGAGGAGGAGCTGGTCCCCGGCACACCCGACGACGTCCTCGGGTTCCTCGCCGACGGGGCCTCGCTGCTCCATATGGCCTCGCACGGCTCGGCCGGCACGCGTCCCACGGTCTCGGCCCTGCACCTCGCCGCCCCCGAGCACGGTGGCGACGGGCCGGATCCGGGCATGCTGACGGTGACTCGGCTCCTCGACCGGCCGGATGCCCAACAGGCCTCCGAGGGCGGGCCGTTGGTCGTGCTGAGTGCCTGTCAGACCGACCTGAGCACCCGCGACCACGACGAGGCGCTGACCCTCACCACGGCGTTCCTCGCGGGCGGAGCGCGGGACGCCATCGGATCACGGTGGACGACGAATGACAGCGCGTCGGCGCTGCTGATGGCGGTGTTCCACCACCACCTGACCGTCGACGGGCTCAGCCCCGTCGACGCGCTCAGGGCCGCGCAGCTGTGGATGCTCGACCCGTGCCGCCAGAACCCGGGCTCGCTCCGCGGTGAGCTGCTGCGGCAGATGGAGCGACCGGATCTCGACCGGATATCACTCTGGGCCGCCTTCATTCATCAAGGGCACCCGGGGCAGCAGGAGAAGCAGGAGGAAGAAAGGGAGGGGGGAACGGATGAACGACGGTCATGAGAGTGCAGCCGGCCGGCTGTTCGCCCTGATCGGGGAGCACCAGGTCACCATCCGCGAGGCGCTCGACGACGAGCAGTACGCGCAGCTGCTGGCCAGGCTGGAAGCCCTCACCGGTGTGGCGCCCGACGACGACAGGGCGGTCCGCAGGGCACTCCGCGGCGTGCAACTTGCCCTGCTGCTGCCGCTGCCGCTCGGCCATCCGGTGCGCACCGAGCTCGACGCGGTGCGGCTGGTCGCGGCGCCGCCCGGGCCGACGGCCGTGGCGGGAGCGCGGGAGCTGATGGCCGCGCTGGCGAGCCCCTCGCCGGCCCCCGGCACTGAGGGCGTCGCAGCCGGCGCGCAGGACGAGTTGCTCCGGGCGCCGGCCCTCTCGGCGGACGAGGCGCGGGCCCGCTGCGGCGGCGCCGCACCGCCGCCCGAGTTGATCAGGCTGTCGGACCCGGGCGGTGACCGCTACCCGGAGTTCCAGTTCGCCGCGGGCGGCGGTACCCCGTACGAGGTGGTCCTCGAGGTCAACCGTCTTCTCCTCGCGGACATCGACCCCCGGGGTGCCGCGGCCTGGTGGTTCAGCGGGAACACCTGGCTGGGCGGGACACCCGCGTCGCTCCTCGGCCGGCTGCCCGATCAGCAGCTGGTCGGGGCGGCCACCGCACTGGTGGAGGGGGACTGATGAGCGGCCTCTTCCCCATGACCCCGTTGGAGCTGCGACCCAACCGTCATGTGATCCCGGCCGGCACGGAGCTGTGGCGCGTCCACAGCACCAAGTACGTGCCGAACGAGTTCAACCCGAAGCTCGCTGACCCCTTCGAGTTCAAGGACGGCAGCCGCTTCGACGGCACGCTGCTCGATCCGTATCACTGTCTGTACCTGGCGGACACGGCGACCACGGCCCTCGCGGAAAGCGTGCTGCGCTCCAGGCCGTTCGAACCGTCGGCGGGCATGCGGCTCATCCCCTACGCCGCGGTCTGGCGCCGGTCGCTGAGCGTGCTGCGCACCAGGTGCGAGCTGAACCTGGTCTCCCTGATCGAGTCGCCCGATCTGGCCGCCGTCTGCCAGGACTCCACACTCCTGGAGGACGAGCGGAACTACGTACAGGCAAGGCGCTGGGCGAGCGAGATCCGGGCGCAGGTACCCGACGTCATGGGGCTGATCTGGCAGTCCCGGCACAACCGGCCCCGGCGCGCCCTGGTGCTCTTCCACGACCGGTTCGGCCAGGGCGACGGCGAGCCGCTGGAGGTGCTGCCGGAGAAAGGTATTGCGGACCTCGACTCCGATGCCGGCATCGAGAAGGCGAACCAGCTGCTCGAACCGCTGCGGTCGGAGATCTCGCGGCCGAGACGGGAGTGACGTCCTCGGGCCGGCGGTCCCGCTTGTCCGCGGGTGAAGCGTGATGCCATGGTGAACGCATGGCATCGTCCCTTCCTGACCCTGCGTCACTTCTCTCTGAACTGAGGGAAGTCAGACGCGCGGGCCTGGTCCGGCTGCGTGGGCGTGCCCTGCCGGCGCTGGAGGCGGCCGCGGAAGCGGTGACCGCGACCGCGGCCCGGAGTCCGGGCGCGGCCGTCGAGGCGCTGCTGCGGCTCGCCGTGTCGCGCCTCGACGCGGGCACGCTGCGCACCGCCGCCGAGTACACCCTGGGGCTGGCGCAGGGCACCCGGGACTGGCCGGCGTCCTCGCGTCGCGCCCGGGCGGCCTCGGTGTACGGCGTGAGCGTCGAGCGCTTCCGCAAGGACCACGAGGTGATGGTCCTCGGGCAGGTCGCCGAGCACGTCCTCCGGCTGGTGCCGCAGGAGACAGGGGTACCCGGTGCCGAAGGGGACGAGTGGGGCGTCGGTACACACCGGTTCGTTCACGTCCGGGCCGGCGGCCGACAGGTGAGGCTCACCCTCCATGTGCATCCCGTGGACCTGCTGCGGGACGTGGACGTGGTCGTCTCCCCTGCCAACGTCCACCTCGCGCTCCCCGAGCAGTACAAGTCGTCGGTCGCCGCGTCGCTCCGCCGTGCGGCCGCCGTCCGCGGGGTGACCGGCGATGTGCTGGACGACCCGGTCCACGACGAACTGCGCAAGTGGGCGGCCCGGCAGGGGACCGCGGGACGCCCGGTGCTGCCCGGCACGGTGGCGGCCACCAGCTCGGGGGCCCTGGCCGGACAAGGTGTGCGGCGGATCTACCACGCCGCGGTCGCCGTTCCCCGGGCCGGGACCAACGACTACGACGTGCTCCCGGCCGACGTGACCCGGGCCGTGTCCCGGGCCCTCGCGCTCCTGGCCGAGGAGTGCGACCGCCACGCGCCGCCGCTGCGCTCGGTGTGCTTCCCGCTGCTCGGCTCGGGGCGCGGCGGGCTCCCGTACCGCGTCAGTCTGGCCGCCATATGGGCCGCCGTCGAGGCGGAGTTGGCGCGCGGGGCGCGGTGGGACGTCCATTTCGTGGTGCGCACCCCCGAGGCGGCGGCGCTGGTCGAGCGCGTCCCGGCCGGGATGTGACCGGCCCGCGACCGGTCCCCGCCCGGGCGACCCGGTGGAATGGAAGGACGTCCTTCCGCTCCGCATGAGGAGATGCCGGGGGCGCGAGGGGGGATGCGGAGCGGAAGGACGGGTGAGTGGGTTCATGGAGTGTGACGCCTGGACGGTCGCGGAGCCCGGCGGCCCAACAGATCGACGTCGGTAATCCGCTTCCCCGCGCGGTGAATTGGCCAGGTGAATCGGAGTATGGAGTTCCGGCGACTGAACCCGGACGGGGTTGTCAACGGATTGTCGGCGAACTGTGGAACCGGGGAATTGATCACGGCGTCGTGTCATCATGATGCGTCCATGGAACGGGTGTTGCGTGAAGTGCTCGTCCGCGCCTTCCGGGGCGGGGCGGGGCAAGGCTCGGACCGAGGCGGGGAGTCGGGGGAGTGGACAGATGACGGGGGCCTGTGATCCGCAGGCCGCCTGCCCGGTGTGTGCGACCCCGGATCAGCAGGGCGACTTCTGTGCGGATCAGCGGAGCGCCTTCTGTGCGGTGTGCGGATGGCAGCTCCAAGACGACCCCGTACTGGGGGAGTTGACCGCCCGGGACCTGGAGGCCGCCGGGGCTGAGCTCCTCGCGGCCGAGCACGCCTGGGACATCCGGGCGGCGGCCCTGTCGGCCCGGCGCCCGGAGGGCAGCGAGCGGGTCGCGGAGGTGACCAGGGGAGGTCCGCCGGGACGGGACGAGAAGAAACCGCCCGAAGTCGCTTCGGCCGACCTCGGGATTCCGTCCGGACGCGGCGATCTCCTCGACGACCTCCACCAGGGCCTTTTCAAGGAATTGTCGTTCGTGGAATTCACGGCCGACGGCCTCCACATGATCAAAGTGACCATCGGGGAGGCCGGAATCCCGCTGCAGAACGACGCGGGAAGCAAGACATGGCATTTAGTCGTACCGGAGTTCGATTTCGACGAGGATGTGTGCCGTTTCCAGCTCGCGGGCGGAATAGGCACCCTGCCGCCCGTGGACCGCGGGGAATTCGACTCCGCCGTGCTGGAGTGGCTCAAGGCATGCCTGCCGGCGGTTCCCGACCCCCCGGTCGTCCTGCTGCGGCCCCCGCCCGGGTGGGAGCTGCTGGAGCGTGCGGCCGCCGCCGTGTGGGACGCCGGCGTCTCCCGGGTGGAACTGCACGCGGGCAGTACGGAGTTGGCTGAGGGCATACCGGCCCGCCGTACGACCGCCGACGCGGTGCGCCGTCTCGTGCGAACCCTGCCGCTTCTGGCCGACCACACGCTGCTGCTGGCCCGGGCCGACCGTGACACCGGCGCCGTGCACCCCCACAGCCATGTGCTCTTCCCCGCAGGCTCTCGGCTCGCCCCCGGTGAGACCGAGACCGCCGAGGTCACTGTGCACGGCGGAGTGACCGGCCGCGACGCCCTGTACCTTCCGGTGCTGGCCGGTGTACCCGCCGCCGACGGGACCGGTGCTCCGCCCGTGAGCGTGCATCAGATCGAGGTCGGGGCCCTGGAACCGGCGCGGCTGACCTTCGTCCTGCGCGGACCGGGGGAGGTGGACCTCGTCACCCCCGGCGCCCCCGTTGCCCGCCCGCCCGGCGGGCGCCGGAATCCGGCCGCCGTCGACGTGCCGGGTCTGTTCTCTTCCCTGCCGCGGCGGATCGTACGGCCGCCGCGGCTGGAGCTGTTCCTCACCGTCGAGCTCAGCGGCGCCGATCAGGCCGAGACCGAGGAACGCCTCACCTTCGTGCGGGACGTCGCCGCCCTGCTGGCCCGGCGGGATCGCGCCGGCACCGCGATCCGCGTCGGAGCCGTCGGCCACTACGACCACACCGTCTACGAGAGCCGTTTGGCCAAGGAGGGCATCCTGCTGCAGGCCCCCGTCTCCGCGCGCCCGCCCGCCGCGTTGCCGGCCGCCCTGGACGGATGGTCGCACGCCCGGCGCCGGCAGGACGCCGTGTCGTCCCTGGAGGAGGCTCTGTGGGAAGTGGCCCGGCTCGCTGCCGAGGGCCGGGGCGCCACCGAGGACCCGGGCGCCGCCGACGTACGGAGGGTGGTCCTGATCGTCGCCCGCCGTCCGCCCGCGCCGGCCCGCCAGCAGGGCCTCGTCCCGGCCTGTCCGCACGGCGTGAACTGGCGGACGGCCCTCGACCTGCTGCACTTCCACGAATTCCAGGTGATGACCCGGGCGGATCCCCCAGCCGGGCCGCCACCGCCGGACCTTCCGGGCCGCGAGGCCCGGCGTTACGCCGACGAGGCCTGGAGCGCCCTCGGCGCCGACGGCGTCTTCCGGCCGGGCGCCGACCCGGCGGAAGCCGTGGCCCAGAGCCTCGCCCCACCTTGGGGGGTGGAGGGCCCGGACTGCCCTCTCGCCTTCGCCGACCCGCTCGTGTGACACCGCCCCGCGTCCCCTCCGGCCCTCCGCCCCTGCGTCCCCGGTACGAGGAGAGTTCATGTCCGATCTCTACAACCCGAACAAGAAGGAGTCCGGCGGCCCGGAGCCGGCCCCCGTGACCGCGCCGGCCGGGGGCGGTCTCCCGCCCAGCGCACCGCCGAGGCAGGCCCTCACCGGCGCGGGCGATGCCCCGGAGCCCGCGCCGGTACCGGATTCGGTGCCGGTCTTGGAAGCCGTGCCGGTTCCGTCAGCGGGCCAGGCGAACGGGACGGCCCCGGACCGCATAAGAATCGGGCTGTGGGGCGCACCCCGCTCAGGCAAGACGACGTATCTCACCGCCCTGCCGATCGCCGCGATGCAGTACCAGCGGCACAACGAGGGCAGCTGGAACATCGCCGGCATGACGCAGGAGGCCAACGCCTTCCTCACCCAGGGCGTGGACCTGCTGACCCGGCGGCGGGCCTTCCCGCCGGCCAGCATGGGTGTCCACGGCATGGCCTGGTCCGTCCAGGGGCCGGAGGAGAAGGGAAAGCTGGGATTCCGGAGCCGGCGGCCCAACTTCGTGCTGGAGATCCAGGACGCGGCCGGGGAGGTGTTCCGGCACGATCATCCCCAGCAGGCCCAGCTCGTCGGTCATCTCGCACGGTCCCATGGGCTGATCTATCTCTTCGACCCGGTCGGTGACGCCGAAGAGGCCACCGAGAGCTTCACCTATCTCCAGGCGACTCTGATCCAGCTGGCCGCGAGGGTCCGGGACCAGGGCGAGCTCGTCGACGGCAGGCTTCCGCACCATGTGTCTGTCTGCATAGCCAAGTTCGACCACCCGGACGTCTTCCGGCCCGCGGTGGAGGCGGGCTGGGTCACCCAGGACACGGTGGGCTCACGGCTTCCCCGCGTGCCCCGGGAACAGAGCGAGAAGTTCTTCCAGTGGATGTGCGACGAGTTCCGCGGATCCAACGCCCGGCTGGTACGCGACGCCCTGTACGCCCATTTCGACCCCCGGCGCATCTCCTACTACGCGGCCTCCGCCGTCGGCTTCCGGCTGAACCCGCAGCACGTGTTCGACTACGGGGACTACGTCCAACCGGTCGCGGTGGACGGGACACTGCGCATCCGTACGTCCCCGGTGCCGATCAACGTCCTGGAACCGCTGATCGA
Organism: Streptomyces sp. NBC_00775; assembly: GCF_036347135.1. Classification (NCBI taxonomy): domain Bacteria; kingdom Bacillati; phylum Actinomycetota; class Actinomycetes; order Kitasatosporales; family Streptomycetaceae; genus Streptomyces; species Streptomyces sp. NBC_00775. The sequence goes on along the minus strand of NZ_CP108938.1, from coordinate 2,571,638 downwards.
CCTGGAGAGCCGGATTCACCGGGACCGCGGCCGGGGCGGCGGCTGGCGCGTGGGGAAGCGGCGGTGAACGAGGGCCTCGGAGAGGAACGACTGACCGCGCACTGGGCGGTGCTGGGCAAGCATCCGGGGCAGACCATGGGCTACGAGGTGTTGCGGAGCAGCCTTCCGGACGACCGGGCGAGCACCTACCTCTGGAAGGCCTCTGCCACCGGCGCACCGGGCGGCCGTGACCCGGAGGGCGAACTGCCGTGGCGGGTGTTCCTCGGCGGAACGGACACGCATCCGGAACCCGTCTGCGCCTGCGTGGAGACCACATGGGACGGGTCGACCGACGGCACCGGCGCCCCCAGTTACGCCTGGAGGCTGACCCTGCTGGAGTGGGCGGAGGCGGGCCGGGCCGCCCTGACCTGGTCCGGGATCGACCGTGCGCTGCTGTCGGATCCGCCGGCGCTTCCCGGCGACGCGGTCCCGATGACCGTCGCTGTGCCTGGCACGCCTCCCGCTGAACTCGCCGAAGTGATCGATCAGTTGGGCTTCGACTGGGCGGCCGGCGTGGCCGCGCTGCTGCTCGGCAACCGGCAGGTGGCGATCACGCCGAGTCCGGGTAAGGCACTGCCCGACGTCACCGACCGCGTCCGCGTGCTCGACGCGGTCTGCTCTCTGCTGCCCTACGAATGCCGGGCCTGGCTCAGCGCCGCGACCTGGACCGGCCCGTCGCAGCACGACCTGAGGCTGTTCTTCGCGTCCGCGGCACGGACAGGGCAGGTCACGTCGGTGCTCGGCGGCAGCCCGCCGGGTGAGCCGCGGGACGAGACCGCCCGGGCCTATCTGCACGGGCTTCGCAGGCTGCGGGCGAAGACCGGCGACACCACCGAGATCGTGGCGTATCTGCTCACGGCCGCCGTGGAACCGGCCGCGGCACCACGCCCCGGGGCGGCTCTCAGGACCCTGCGCGAGGCGGACCTGATGGACGTCGTGGTCGAGGAGATCCGGTCGGGCGGAGGGCAGTTCGGGGACGTCCGCCGGGTCCTGGAACGGTATCCGGCCGCGTCCCTGAACGAACATCGCCTGGGCGCGCTGACCCTCTTCCTGGTCCGATGCGCGCACGGCGGCAACGCGGTCGCGGGGAGCCTGCTGGGGGAGCACTGGTCCGAGCGCACCCCGTCCCTGCTCGTCCGGGAGGTCCTGGGCGCCGGCACTCCCACCCTGTCCTTCGAGCGCGCCAAGCAGTACCTGGGCGTCGTCCACAACACTGTCGAGGCGTGCCGCCCCGGCAGCTTCGACGAACTGTTCAGCACCCTGGTCGAGGCCCCGGAAGCGACGCACGAATGGACCGGGACGCTCATCTACATGGCTGACAACGAGTGGGGCCGCCACACAGACGGCGCCGACCGCCTCCTCGTCAGCGAGTCCGCCGTCGGGAAGACATGGCTCAAGTGCCTGCTGGACCACGAGGACCGCAGCCTGGCACCGCTCCACCGCCTGGTGCAGCGAGCGCGGGACGACATGGCCGCCGACGTCACCCCTGGCTGGCTGCGCTTCGCGGCCGTACTGCTCGGCGAATCCCTGGACCTGGCCACCGCCACGGACGCGGCCGAGTTCGCCGGGGCACTCGAGGGCGGCGGGCGGATCACCCTGGAGATCGCCCGGGCGCAGAGGCGGCCGGAGGTGCTCGCTCTGATGTGGCCGCGGCTCTGGAGGGTCGCCCGCACGGAGCGCGGACTGGGGGAAGCCGTAGAGCAGTTGGTTCCTGTCGGGGAGCCGCAGACGTCCGGGATTGTGGCAGCCGACGCCGACCTCTTCTGCGCGGCTGTCCGAGGCGGAGCCACGGCGGGAATGCCCCGGCTGGAGCGGCTCACCGCGGAAGAGGCACTGCACGACTACGTGTCTGTTCTGATCCGCCGGATCGAGTCCGACGGAGAACTCAGGAGGGTGGCGGTCGAGGCACTTCTGGGCGGGGAGTTGTCCGGGAACACATGGTGGGCGATCGAGGAGCTGAGCCGCGCGCTGCCGGACAGCCTCCTGCGCCAACTCTGCGAGGAACTGCACAGGCGGCTCACCGGACGGGGCAGGCCCCTCAACGATCTCGACGTTCCCGAGTACCTCATGGAGGAACTGGAGAAGCGGTACGACCTGGGATGGCTACGGCCGGTCCGTGACTTCCGGAAGGCGGCTCAGGATCAGGGCCGGGCGCCGTACCAGGAGTTGGCCCGGATCGTTCTCGAAGCCCATGAACAGGGTCGTCTCCCCGCACCGCTGCTGGACGCGATCGCCGCGTGGACGCTCGAGGTCGGAGCGGACGGCCTGGAGCGGGTCGCCTGGCACATGGACGGCCTCGTGGCGGGCTTCCCGGGGCTGGAACTGTACGCGGCCCTCGCACGCGGGGACCGGCACGGAGAACTGCGTGACCAGCTGATGAATCACAGCGAGATCCAGAAAGCCCGGCACGAATGGATCCTGACGGAACTGCAGGGCCGACAGGATTCGTGGCCCCCGCCGCCCGGAACCGCGACGGAGCGCCGGGGGGTCCTCAAGAAGATAAGTCGGCATCTGCCCGGGGGATCCCGATGACGACTCGCGCCGCGCCCGCCATCGCTGTCGACGCCGGCACACGGTTCCTCCGGGTCGCGCGCACCCGTGCGGACGGGACGCCGGAGTTGGTGGAGCTGCCCGGGACGGTGCCCGGAGAGGGGCTGCCCACCCCCGTCGGCGTCCGCCGTGACCGCGGGGCGGCGCTGAGGGCGGCGTACACCGCGTACCGCGAGCACTGCGGTACGCCCGGTCAGGTGGTGCTGGTCGTCCCACCGCAGGAGCGGGCCGTGCCGCCGCCCGGGGACGGCCGGATGCCGCGGCCCCGGCTGCTGGACACCCCGCACGCGGTGCTGGCGCTGCTCCGGCATGCGGGCACCCGGACAGCACCCCGCCTGCTGGTGTGCGACTTGGGCGCCTTGGCGGCCGAGGTCACGGAGTGCTCCGTCGTCGGTGGGGCCGTGACCGTGGCCCGGGTCGGCGGGTACGCACCGGGCGGCGACGGCTACGGCGCCGCGTTCGACGCGGCGGTGCTGGCCGGGGCGGGGCTGCCGACCGACGACCCCGAGGTGCTGCGGAAGCACTGCGAGGCCCGGGCGCAGAGCGTCCGGCGCATAGAGGTCGTGCTCGACCGGATGGCGGACCGGCCCGACCGGGCCGACCGGTTGGCGGACACGGTGCTCTACGAGGTGGCCGGCCGGGCGATCACCGCGGGCATGGTGTACCGGGCGCTGGACCGGCTCACGGACGGGCTCGAACGGGCCCTGGACGGCCTGACGGAAGCCCGGGCCACCGGTCCGGCCTCCCCCCGCACAGGGGTGATCGCGGTGGGCGGTCCGGCTCGGTCCGGGGCGCTGCTGCGGCACCTGACCGGCCGTCTGGGCCGGCCGGTTCCGCTGCCCGACGGGACGGACCCCGCGCTGGCCGCGGTGTTCGGGGCCGCCCTGGTCGCCGGCGGGCACATCGACCCGGCCGACCGCTATCCGCATGCCGTGGCCGTGCGCGTCCACCGGACCGTGGTCGGCAGACCCCGGGACGAGGAACTGCTGATCAGCCCGCCCGGGACGCTGGAGCCGGGTGGTGCCACCGTGTTCGCCGAGGCCGGCGGAGACCGGGTGCGGGTCCGGACCGGATCCGCCGACGGGGCGGGTGGACGCGCCGAAGGAACGGCCGGACCTGCCGACAGGACGGGCGGACGGGCCGACGGGACGGCCGGACCCGCCGGGGGGACGGGTGGACGCGAAGTCCGGATCGTGGTCCGCGCGGCCGGGAGCGGCGCCGTCGCCCCGGCCGGTGTGGTGACCGTCCCTCCGTCCGGCGACGGCGCGCGCTTCCACGTCGGCGTGCGCCTCGCCGTCGACGGGACGGCCCGCCTCGTCCTGCAACCGCTCGGGCGGAGCCGCCCCGGCGTGCACCCGGCCGAGGACGGCATGGCCGCGCAACCCCCGTGCGAGGAGTTCGAGTTGGGCGTCCTGCCGAGCGATCTCCAGCCCGACTCCCCATCCGACCCACCGCCCGACAGCGAGGGAGCCCCTACGTGAAGCGATCCGTCCGGTCACCGCGCGCGGTGACCGCGCTGCGGCGCGGGGCCGCCGTGGCCACAGCCGCACTGTTGGCCGTCCTGACTGCGACTGCCGTTCCGGCGACCGCCGCCGGGACGGCGCCGACCCGGGACGAGATCTACCGGGAACTCGGCGTGGCCGATCAGCCGGTCGACTACGTCGTCCTGGTGGACACCTCCGGTTCGATGGCAGCCAAAGGCCGCTACAGCACCGTACGTTCCACCCTGCGCGTCTTTCTGGACGGGCTGACGCCTGCCGACCATGTCGCCCTCATCACCTTCGACAACCGCCCCGAGGAGCGGTACATCGGACCGGCCGGCGACGCGGCGAAGATCGTCTCCCGGCTGCCCAAGGCACCCAACCGGTCCGGTGCGACCGACATCGGGGCCGCTCTGGACCAGGGCCTGCACGAACTCGAACGGACGGACGCCGCGGACGTCGCCTCCGTGGTCCTGCTGACCGACGGCAAACACGATCCGCCACGGGGGTCCGACTACCCCAAGTCGTCCGGCGCCCCCTGGGACAAGCTGCGCAAGCGGGCCAAGGCCCTCGGCGGGCGCACCGAACTCGCCGGATACGCACTGCCGTTGGGCAGCGGTGCCACCGGCGTGAATCTGCTCGGGAAGGTCGTGGAGAACACGCTCGTCCTGCGCCCGGACAGCATCCAGGACCTCAGCGCCTATCTGCGAAGGGCCGGGGACAGCACCCGGGCCCGGTCGGCGGCGCGGCTGCTCGTCGAGGACAAGGGGAAGGGCGTCACGGCGTCCTGGACGGACACCGGCGTCCGCGATCTCACCGACGGCTCCGCCACCGCCTCCGTCACCTTCCGGTCGGCCACCCGGCACGTGCCGCTGACGGTGAGGGGTGTGCGGGTCTCGGCGGACGGTGTCCCGCTCGACGTCACCGGCGTGCCGAAACAACTGACCCTGAAACCGGGCGAGTCACGCACGTACACCGTCCGACTGGCCGGGGGTCCTGGCGCGGGCGCACTGCCCTACCGGCGGACCGAGGACGGCAGGGCCGCGTTGCGGGTGTCCGGCCAGGTGTCCTCCACGTGGCAGCGGGCGCTCGCCCCCGACGTGGACCTGAGGATTCCGGACGGGGTCGCCGTCACCGGTGATCCCCTGGTGGCGCGGGCCGAGGTCGGCTCGGTGTACTTCCTGCCGGCCGTCCTCTTGGCGCTGGTGGCGGCCCTGGTGCTCGGGTGGCTGTGGTGGCGGAGTGTCAACCGGCCTCCGCTGCACGGGGTACTGACGGCCGTACCCGTGTTCGGCGTGGAGATCCCGGACCGGATCGCGCTGTCCGGGAGGCGGGTGGGGTTCCAGCCACGCCGCGGCGGGCAGGGCACGGTGCACGGCCGGCGCCGCCGGACGGCCGAGGGGTCCCGGGTCGATCTGCTGATCCGCTACACGCCGGCCGGCGCCTCCGGACGGCCGGACCAGGTGACCTGCGAGCCGGGGGGCGAGGCCATGGTCGGCGGCCTGTCGTTCACCCATCTCCCGCACGAGCCGGCAGCCGGCCCCGGTTCCGGGGCCGACGCCGTCGCGCCGGGCACGGGACGGTCCTGATGACCACTCAGCCGCTGCTCAACGTGGCGGCCACACACGTCGGCACCCGGGCGCTCGGACCCGGCGTCCGGTCGGTGGTGTGGGTGCAGGGGTGCCCCTTCCACTGCGCCGGGTGCGTCGCCCCGGAGTGGATTCCCGACCGCCCCGCGCGGCAGGCCGGCCCCGGGGAGCTGGCGGCCGAGCTGCTCGCCGACCCCCGGGTCACCGGCCTGACCCTGTCGGGAGGCGAGCCGATGCAGCAGGCGGCCGGGCTGGCCGAACTGGTCCGGCAGGCGCGGGAGATCCGGGACGTCTCCGTGATCTGCTTCACCGGCCATCGCCTGGAACGGCTGCTGGCCCGGCCACCGTCGGAGGGCGTACCGGACCTGCTCGCCGTCGTCGATGTGCTGATCGACGGGCTGTACGTGGCCGGGCTGAACGACGGGCGCGGCCTGCGCGGCAGCACCAACCAGCGGATCCACCATCTCACCCGGCGGCTGGCGGACAGCGGATACGACTTCGCGCACCGGGCCCGCGACGCGGAGATCGCCGTCAACGGCCCGGAGACGCTGCTCATCGGAGTGGCGCCGAAAGGGTTCCCCGCGGTGTTCGAGACAGCGGTCGACATGGTTCGCGCCCGGATGTCGGGAGCGGACACCAGCAGCCCGAATCCAGGAGAGGAAGGGTGGTCATGAGCGGCAGGAAACGCATTCAGGTCGACCAGTCGGAGTGGTACCGCCTGCAACAGAGGGCGCGGCAGCTGCGGGAGGTCAAGCGGGACATCCCACGGCTGTTCGCCGATGTGAGGGCACAGACCCGGGCCGACATCGACCGGGCGTTCTCCCCCTTGCAGGACCGGCAGCGCCGCCAGCAGGAGGCGGTCGACAGGCTGAGCGACCGGACACGCCATCTGGAGGCCGACACCACCCGCAGGCTTCAGGAGCAGGCCGATCGCCTCCACCAGGACCTGCGGGAGACGGCCGGCCGGATCGAGCAGGACACCCGGCAGCGGCTGGAACAGCAGCGCAAGGAGGCCGAGAAAGCCCTCGCCGCCGAGCGCGCCGAGCGTCGCGCCGAGACGGCCCGGCTCGCCCAGGAGATCGACGCCTTCAAGGAGGACCGGGCGCGCGCCGAGACCACCGTACGGACCTGGCTGGTGGACGCCCGCACCATGGCGGACCTGGTCGACGGGGAGCTGCCCCACGACCGGTATGCGCCCGGCCGGCTGGACAGGCTGCGGCACCGGATCGCCACGGCCGAGGAGAACGCCGCTGACGGCCGGTTCGACGCCGCTCTGGCCGTGGCGCAGGAGACCTTCCACGAGCTGAGCGATCTGCGGGTGGACATCGAGCAGCGGGAGTTCGAGCGCTGTCTGGCCCAGAAGGAGGCGGTCGAGGCCCTGGTGCAGATCGAGATGCTGGCCGAGGAGAACCGGCAGCGTCCGGTCGTCGGACCCGACGCCGAGGTCATCGCCGGCTATCTGCTCGACGTCGTGCACTGGTCCGAGGGCGAGTACGACCGGGTACGGCAGGACACCGGTCAGGCGCTTGCCCGGGCCCGTGACCCGCGCACGGGCGTGGAGGACCTGCGCGGCCTGCGCGACGAGGAGGCGCCCCGGCTCGAACGGAGCCTGGGCGAGGCCGTCGAGCGGGCCGGGATGCGCCAGCTCACCTCGCAGCTGCGGGTGAACCTGGCCGACGTCGTGGCCGAGACACTCGCCGAGGTCGCCTATTACGACCTCGTGGAGGAGGAGTCCGGGTACGACGACGGTGATCCGCGGGGAGCGTTCCGGGCCCGGCTCCGCCACGCCGGCGGCAACGAGATCACGGTCGAGATCGAGCAGGCCGACAAGGACTCGCCCCAGTGCGTGATCCGCGTGGTGTCCCACGACCACGACAGCACCGCCGAGGCCGATCTCCGGGACCGGGCGGACGCGGTCTACCAGGCGCTGCGGGAGCAGGGCGTGCCCATCGGTCTTGAGGCGTCGGCGCCCGAGGCGGAGCGCGGCACTCCGGTCCTCCGTCCCGGGGAGCAGCACCGGGCAGGCAGGGAAAACCCCGGCACATGAACAGGAGCCTGACGAAGCAGAGCCGTCCTCCCCGTCCGCCGGGGACGGAACGGCTGGACCCGGCGGCCGTCCGCACCGGCGAACCCTTCACCGTCCTGTACGGGCCCGGTGTGGGCGACGCCTTCGTCGACACCGCCGCCCAGGTGTGCTCGATGGAGCAGGCGCTCTGGCGCGTGCTGCGTGCCGCCGGGTTCGAGCGGATCGTCTTCAGCACCCTGACCAGCCCGGTCTACTTCCGGGACAGGGCGTCGTGGGATCTGTCCCGCCGGCCGGCCCGCCGTACCGCGGAGATGGCCGGCCGACGCGTGCCGCGCACCATGCGACACGCCAGTCTGCAGGGGCCCCTCGGCGGGACGCGGCTGCTGGGTGCCGCACCCCGCTCCGCGGCGGAACCTGCCCCGGAACCGGCCCGAGGAGCCGGTGCGGCACCCACGGCCGGGATCTCCGATCCGTTCGGCGTGATGACCCTCACCGCTCATCTCCGCGACCCGGAACACCGTACGGCCGTGGTCTTCCCGCACGCGGACGCGTTCCTGCTCCACAACCGGGCCCCGCGGCAGCTGGCCGGAGCCATGGCCGAGTGGGCGGCCGACACCGTGGCGGGAAACCAGTGGATCCTCGTGTTCCGCAACCCCTCCCTGGACGGAGTGTCCGAGCTCCTGGCGGGGCTCGGCCACTATCCGCAGCTGGAGACCTTCGTGCGGGAACGGCGGGACGAGCCCGCCCGCGGCGGCACCTTCCGGGTCGAACTTCCGCAGGCGGCGGAACTGGAGCGCCTTGTGCACTCGGTACGGCTGCGGAAGGGGCTGCGGGTCGAGTGGCAGGACCTGGACCGGGTGGTCCGGGCGATGGCCGGCCAGCCCGAGACGGTCCGCGTCTGGAGTGAGCGCCTTGAACAACTGCCGACGGACGGGGCGTCGTTGAGCCACCACTCGGTCCGGCGGTGGGTGGGAGGAGCCGTGTCCGACGAACGGACGCCCTGGGAGCGGCTTGCCGCGATGCCCGGCATGGAGGATCTGATATCTCGTTTCGAGGCCATCCGGAACGAGACGGAGGCGGCCGAGGAACTGCGCGCCCGCGGGCTGGCCACCGTCGATGAACCGCCCGCCCGGCACCTGGTGTTCACCGGCAACCCCGGGACCGGCAAGACGACCGTGGCCCGGCTGGTCGGCGAAATGTACCGGGACCTGGGAGTGCTCAGCCGTGGGCACTGCGTGGAGGTGAAGGTCAGCGACCTGATCGCCGGGTACGTGGGGCAGACCGCCATCCAGACCAACGCGGTGGTCGACCGGGCCCTGGACGGCGTGCTGTTCATCGACGAGGCGTACGCGCTCAGCGACCAGAACGACGGATTCGGCCAGGAGGCCATCCAGACGCTTCTCACGCGCATGGAGAACGACCGCGGCCGCCTGGTGGTCGTCGTGGCCGGCTACCCGGAGAAGATGAAGGAGTTCGTCGAGGCGAACGTCGGCCTCAGGAGCCGGTTCCCCACCACCGTCGAATTCCCCGACTACGACCCCGGCACCCTGCACACGATCCTGCTGGGCCGCCTGGAGAAGCACGGCCTGCGTCCCGGGGAGGAGGCGGCACAGGCGCTGCGGCAGATCGTGGAGGGCATGCACCGCTCCCGGGACGAGGGCTTCGGCAACGCCCGGGAGATGCGCACCCTCGCCGACGCGCTCCGCACCCCGTGGGCCGTCCGCGTGCGACGGGACGTGGAACAGCCCGTCATCGTCGACGACATCCCGGAGAGGTACCGGGACCACCTGCCGCGCCCGGTGCCCGAACTCGCCGAACTGCTCGCCGGACTCGACCGGTACATCGGCCTCGGGCCGGTGCGCAGGGAGCTGGAAGGACTCGCGAACCGGCTGCGGATGCGCCAGGAGCGTGGCACGGAGGCGTTCGCCCCGCCCCACCTGCTGTTCACCGGCCCTCCGGGCACCGGCAAGACCACGGTGGCCCGGTTGATCGGCGATCTGTTCCGTGGACTGGGGCTGCTGCACAAGGGGCATGTCGTGGAGGTGACCCGCACCGACCTGGTGGCCGAGTTCGTGGGGCAGACCGCGCCCAGGGTCCGCGAGGCGGTCGAGCGGGCGCTGGACGGCGTGCTGTTCATCGACGAGGCCTACAGCCTGGTCCGGGACACCGGGGGTCACGGCGGTTTCGGCGCGGAGGCCGTGGACACCCTGCTGCGTGAGATGGAGCACTGGCGCGGCCGGCTGGTCGTGATCGCGGCCGGATATCCCGAGGACATGGAGCGGCTGCTCGACTTCAACCCGGGGCTGCGGTCACGGTTCACCACCGAGGTGCCCTTCCCCGGCTACACCCTGGACGGCCTGGTGGAGATCCTCCACCGGATGGCTGCCGAGGCCGGCTACACCCTGGGCCCCGGGACCGCGGAGCGCGCCAGGCTGTGGCTGGAGACGACCCGGCAGGCCCGTCGGGCCTCGTTCGGCAATGCCCGGGAGGTGCGCAGGCTGCTGGAGCTGATGGAGGGCCGCAAGGCGGCGCGGTGGAGTCAGGGGGACAAGGGTGCGGAGTATCTGCCCGAGGACGTGCCTGATCCGCCCGCCGGTCAGGGCTGAGCGCCGGTGACTTTCGTCCCGCCGTCCTCCTCCGCCCCCTGGCGATCGGCCAGCACGCGGCGCAGGGTCTGATCCGCGAGGCCGAGCTGCTCCTCGACGGTCCGGGTGAGGGCCTCCACCTCCTCCAGGGAGAGGCTCCGCTCCGGCGCGGCGCGGCGGGAGTCCGTACCGGCGGCCTTGAGCAGGGCTTGCGCCAGCTCCTGGTCGGCCTGGGCATAGCGCTTCAGGGATGTGATGACTTTGCCGTGTTCCTCCTGGATGCGCTCCAGTTCCTCCTGGATACGCTCCAACCGGTCCTGGTCGGCGGTGAGTTGGTGGGAGACCTCGCTCAGCTCGTGCTCCGTGGCCGCCAGCACGTGCTGCGCCGCCGCGGCGTCCTCCAGGCTCTGCCGGGTCCGTGGCTCCAGCACGGCGAGCTGCTCCTTGGTGAGCCGCAGCAGGTCGTCGGCCCCGGTGCGCAGCTCCCGGTCGGCCGCTCCAAGGTCCCGGCCGCGCAGCTCCCGCAACCGTGCGTCGACGACTTCGCGCTGCGCCTGGAGCCCGTCCAGCTCCTCCGCCAGCCGTTCCAGCCGCCGAAGCTCGTCGGCCTCCTGCCGCAGCTTCTCGTGCTCCGCGAGGCGGCGGCGCAGCTCCTCCTCCCTCTCCACGAGGCTTTCCAGAGCCGCCCGTTGCGACGCCACCCGCTCGGTCGCCGCGGTGAGTTCGTTCATCACGTCACGGGTGCTCTGTGCCACACTCTCGCCCGGCCGGGCCTCCGCCAGCAGTTCGGGCAGTGCCTTGGCCGCCAGGTCACGGGTGTCGGCCAGTGCGTCGTCCAGCGCGAACAGGGTCTCCAGAGCGTCGGCCCCGTCGGTGTCGTCCGAACTGCCGCCATCGGATGGGGAGTTCAGCCGGCCGAGGGCGTGTGCGGCCCACCGGGCGGCGGATCCCAGTACGTGGAGGGCCGTTTCCCGGTCGGTGCGCCCTGAGTCCGCCAGCGCATCCGCGATCTCTCGCCTGTGGTCGTGCACGACGCCCCCTCGCGTGAACCCTCGGCGGGGCCGCTCGGCGACCCAGGCTGCCCTGATCGCCAGCGTATCGCCGTGAAGCGGGCGCTGAAGGCCCACTTGTGTGACTGTCCTGTCGCAAGCGACCTTCAGCACGAGGCGCGCGAGATCGTCGTAGCGCGCGGCCACGGTGGTCAATCGCCCGCGTGGGGTGCAGGATGCGGAGGGGCCCGTACGGCCTGGAACCACCGCGTCCCTCGGCACTGTGAGAGAGCCCGTCGACCTGCGCGGTGAGCCGGCCCTTGGAGACACGGGGACGAGGCAGGCGCACGGCGGGGGGCCGATGGTCAGCGAAGCGCGACAGGGCGACGACGGCACTGGGTCGGCGGAGCTGCGGGAGAAGGCGACCGGCGCCGTTCTGGAGGCCCGACGGCTGCTGAACGTCTCGGGAGCCCGGCCGTCCGCCGAGAGTCTGGGGCCGGTGATCGACCAGTTGGCCGGTGTCGAGGCCGCGTTGGCGAGGAAGAACGAGGATTTCTCCACCGTCTTCGTGCACTTGGGCCGCCTGCTCGGGGCGCGTTGCCTGAACGGGAAGGAAAGCGCGACGTTCGATTCCGGGGAGCGGGCGGAAGCGCTACGGCGCCTGCGGTGGGCGGACCGCATCGGGCCGTCGGCCAACCCGCTGGTGGTGGAGGCCCGGATGATGCTGATCTTCCTGCTCGCGCCCTGGGCCCTGCCCCGCACCGACGGCACCCGCACCGCCCTCTTGGACGCGCTGCTCGCCGCCGCCGACCAACGGGTGCTGACCGAGTCGTTGCTCCGGGATCTCACCGAGGCCAAGGACGTGGTCGACCGCATCGCCGAGGCCCCGCTCGGCCCGGAGTTCCAGCGGCAGACCGCGAGAGTCAAGCGGGACATCGAGCAGATGCTCGCCGCCGGCTCCGCTTACCCCGACACGACGGAGGAGACGGCAGCGGCGGCTGCCAGGGCCGCGGCTCCCGAGGCGGCGACCACGGGCACGGCGGTACCCGGCCACGACCAGGACACCGTTGCCCCCGATGACGCCGACGCCCCCGAGAGCGCGCTGCTCGACGCAGTCCGCGGCTTGGTGGCCCTGGCCGGCTCACGCAGCACGCCGCAGTTCACCCGCGTCCTGGTCTGGCTGGTCAACGCGTTGCGGCCGCAGACCGGCGGTCACGACGGCGAGATCCTGGAGCTGGACCCGGAAGTCGCAGCGCTGCTGCGCCGGGCCGCCGCCGGCAGCGGAGCTGGCGCCGACGGCGTCCGCGGCGGCGCCGACCTGGCACTGCGAGCGCTCCGCGCGTTGCCACCGGACGCACCCGAGCGGGCCCGGACCGCTCGGCTCCACGCCTACCTGCTGGTCGCGGCGGAGCTCCTGGAGCCCGGATCGGTCGACTTCTCCACGGCGGAGCGGCCCACGCCAGAACCGGGCGGCGACGGCGGCAACCCCTTGGACGACTGGCCGGTCAGCCTCACCCTGGAACCGGGTCTGGTCGCCTATCTCGACAGTCATCACGGCCATCTGCGGGCCTTCGCTGCCCACCTCGGCGTCCGCGAGCGGCGCTTCGCGGCATACTTCGACCGGCTGCTGGCCTACCGAACCGGTGATCCCGGCTACCTGGAGGACGCCGCCACCCTGCTCAGGGAGGCGGTCGACGCGAGCCCCGCGGATTCCTGGTGGGCCCTGGCCCTGCAAGCGGAGCTGGCAGAGGTCCTGGGGCAGGCCGCCTCGCTCGGCGGCAGCTTCCACGACGCCGACGTCTCCCTGGCCACCATGCGAGGGCTGGCCGCCACCCTCGAACGCGACGGCTCGCTGCCGCCCGACGCGCCGTTCAGCCTCAGCCTCGCGCTCTCCACCGCCGACGGTGAACTGAGCCACGCGCAGCGCACCGGAAACCACGAGGCGCTGCCGCGTCTGATCGACGAACTCCGTGGCCGGTACGCCGCCCTGCCACCGGACAGCAGCTGGCGCGGCGAGTTGGCGAAGCGGCTGAGCCGGCTCGAGGAGCTGCGCGGGGACACGCAGGAGGCCACCGGGCGCGCTCTGCCCGGAGCGGCCGGAGCAGCCGGAGCGGCCCGGACGGGAGACCACGCCGCCGAGCGAGAGGTCGCCTCCGAGCGAGAGCTTCTGGAACGCGAACTCGCGGAAATCCGCCGCGAGTCCGACAAACCGCAGGTCTACCACGAGCAGGAGTACGACCGGCGCGCCAGGCTCGGCCTGCGGCTGCTCCTCGCCGTCGTGCGCGGCGATGACGACCCGGCGCTCCTGGACGAGGCCATCGCCGAGCTGACCCGCGTCCGCGTCCTGCTCGCCGAGGGGCGTGGCCGGACGCAGTGCGTGGACGTCCTGACGAAGCTGGCCGAGGCCCACATGATGCGCGCCGCTCGGGGCGGCCCGCGTGCCGACGACGACAGGCGGGCGTTCGTGGAGATCACCCGCGAGGCGCTGGACGAACTGGCCGCCGACGTCCTGCTCCAGATCGGCGCCGACCACGGCCTGTCGTCGGCCCTCAACGGCGCCCTGCTGTCGCGGCGACTGGCATTCGTCGCCTTCCTCACCCACCGGCCGGCCGACGCGGTGGCCGATCTGGAGAGGGGACGTGCCCTGGTGCTCCAGGCCGCCGACGCGTCCCGGAGCATCCCCGAGCGCCTCGACGCCGCCGGTCACCCCGAACTGGCCCGGAAGTGGCGGGCCCAGGTACCCCCAGCCCCTCTGCGGCCCAAGACCCATCACGCACCGCCCCCGCCGGCCGGCGGCCCGCCGATCCCCAGCGGCCTGCGGCGCGGGGCACTGACCGCGCTGGGCGTCCGCCCCGGTGCCGGAGAAGGCTCAGGCACCCGGCAGTTGGTGGGCATCGCGGATGTCGCCGAGCTGACCGCCGGCCTCGCCGCCACGGGCACCGACGCGTTGGTCTACCTGATCCCCGGCACGCCCCTGCCCAGTCGCTCGTTCCCTGGCCACGCGCTGATCCTGCGCCCCGGCGCCGGTCCCGCCATACTTCCCCTGCCGGAGTTGCTGACCTCGGACAGCCCGCCGCTGGAGCGTTACTTCTTCGCCGCGGCGGAACGCTCCCGGTCGCTCGCCGACCCGGCCATGAGCGCGTCGTGGAGGGCCGCCTACGAGGTGGAGTGGCAGGCCGCGCTGTCCGCGGTGTGCGACTGGGCCTGGAAGGCGGTGATGGGCCCGGTGCTCTCGGCCGTGCGCCCGGTACTGGCGGCGCGGTGGCCGCTGGCCCGGCCCCCGCGGATCGTGCTGGTGCCATGCGGCCGGCTCGGCGCCGTCCCGTGGCACGCCGCGCGCATCCGGGGTCTCGGCCAGCACGGCCACCGGTACGCCTGCCAGGAGGCCGTCCTCAGCTACGCCCCGTCCGGCACCCAGTTCCTGGCCGCGGCCACCCGGCGGCGGATGCCTCCAGCCACCGGGCGGCAGGTGCTCGTCGCCGACCCGGAACTGACCCTCCCCTGGGCCGAGGTGGAGACGGCCGCGCTGCGTGCCGCCTGCTACCCCGACGCGCTCTGTTACGGCGAGTTCGTCACCACCGGCGAGGTACCGGACGCCGCGGGCACGCCGGCGGAACTGCTCGCCGTGCTGCCCGGCGGCGCGTCGCCGGCGTCCTTGGTCCACCTGTCCTGCCACGCCATCGCCGCACCGCGCCCCACCGACTCCGCGCTGTGGCTGGCCGGCCCGCCCGGCGCGAGCCAGGACGCCGGCCGGCTCACCGTGGCCGGCATCCTCGACGGCGCCGCCGGCCGCCGGACGGACACCGCCGGCCCGTTGGTGGTGCTCAGCGCCTGTGAGACAGACCTGAGCACGCGCCATCACGACGAGGCGTTGACCCTTGCCACCGCGCTGGTCGCGGGCGGCGCCGCCGACGTCGTGGGGTCCCGCTGGGCGGTGCGTGACGGTCCGACCGCCGTGATGATGGCGGTCTTCCACCACCACCTCACCACCGGCGCGCTGGCCCCGCCGGATGCCCTGCGCGCCGCCCAGCTGTGGATGCTCAACCCGCACCGCGAGCTCCCCGACACCCTGGACGGCCCCCTCCGCCGCGAGGCCACCCGCCCCGACCTCCACCGCCTCCATCACTGGGCCGCCTTCACCCACCAGGGCAACCCGGCGTCCGCGCGGACGGGGTGAGGGCCCCGAGGGGGGCCGCCTCTCAGATGTCCCGGAAGATCTCGATCTGCGCGCCGATCGAGTTGAGCCGCTCGGCGAGGTCCTCGTAGCCCCGGTTGATGACGTACACGTTCCGCAGCACGGACGTGCCGTCGGCCGCCATCATGGCCAGCAGGACGACCACGGCGGGCCGCAGCGCGGGCGGGCACATCATCTCGGCGGCGCGCCAGCGGGTCGGGCCCTCGACCAGCACGCGGTGCGGGTCGAGGAGTTGGAGCCGGCCGCCGAGGCGGTTGAGGTCCGTGAGGTAGATCGCGCGGTTGTCGTAGACCCAGTCGTGGATCAGCGTCTTGCCCTGCGCGGAGGCCGCGATGGCCGCGAAGAACGGGACGTTGTCGATGTTCAGGCCCGGGAACGGCATCGGGTGGATCTTGTCGATCGGCGCCTCCAGCTTGGAGGGCCGGACGGTCAGGTCCACCAGGCGCGTACGGCCGTTGTCGGCGAAGTACTCCGGAGTGCGGTCGTGGTCGAGGCCCATCTCCTCCAGGACCGCGAGCTCGATCTCCAGGAACTCGATCGGCACCCGGCGCACCGTCAGCTCCGACTCGGTGACCACGGCGGCGGCGAGCAGGCTCATCGCCTCGACCGGGTCCTCGGACGGCGAGTAGTCCACGTCCACGTCGATGTTCGGCACGCCGTGCACGGTGAGCGTGGTCGTGCCGATGCCGTCCACCCGTACGCCCAGGGCCTCCAGGAAGAAGCACAGGTCCTGGACCATGTAGTTGGAGGAGGCGTTGCGGATGACGGTCACGCCCTCGTGGCGGGCGGCGGCGAGCAGCGCGTTCTCGGTCACCGTGTCGCCGCGCTCGGTCAGCACGATCGGGCGGCCGGGGACGACCGAGCGGTCCACCTGGGCGTGGTACAGGCCCTCGGTGGCGGCGATGTCGAGCCCGAACCGGCGCAGCGCGATCATGTGCGGCTCGATCGTCCTGGTCCCCAGGTCGCAACCGCCCGCGTACGGCAGCTTGAAGTGGTCCATGCGGTGCAGCAGCGGGCCGAGGAACATGATGATGGACCGCGTACGACGCGCGGCCTCGGCGTCGATCGCCTCCATCTCCAGCTCGCCCGGCGGCACGATCTCCAGGTCGACCCCGTCGTTGATCCACCGGGTGCGGACGCCGATCGAACCGAGCACCTCCAGCAGGCGGTACACCTCTTCGATGCGGGCCACGCGGCGCAGTACCGTGCGCCCCTTGTTGAGGAGCGTCGCGCACAGCAGCGCCACGCACGCGTTCTTGCTGGTCTTGACGTCGATCGAGCCGGACAGACGACGCCCGCCCACGACACGCAGATGCATCGGACCCGCATAGCCCAGAGAGACGATTTCGCTGTCCAGGGCTTCGCCGATTCGGGCGATCATCTCAAGGCTGATGTTTTGGTTGCCGCGCTCGATGCGATTGACGGCGCTCTGGCTGGTGCCGAGCGCCTCGGCGAGCTGCGACTGTGTCCAGCCCCGGTGCTGCCGGGCGTCACGGATGAGCTTGCCGATACGTACGAGGTAGTCGTCTGCCATGGCGCGACCGTATATCGGATGTGAGATAAAGAAAAATGGAGTGCGTCCTTCCGAGTGGGGGTGCTCAGGCAGTGGCCATCACGGGCCGGTCACAGGGGAGTTCGGGCGCTGTGCTCCAGCAGTGCGGCGACGGTGGTGGTGCAGCCGGGCCGCAGCCAGTTGACGTCACCGCCGGTGAGTGCCGCGAAGAGACGCTTCCATGACGGTTCATCGATATTGAGGAGTTTTGTCGCAAGTTCCGCCACTTCGTCGGTGGCCTCCCTCACAAAGGCGCGCACGGCGTCGGGGAGTTCGCGGCGTACGGCGCCCTCGGCCAGGTAGTGGAGAACGCCTGCCGCCCCCGAGGCGTGATGGACCAGGTCGGCGCCGGTGATCAGGCCGTGCTCGCCGAGGAAGTCGAACATCGCGCTCCGCGTGGCACGGCTGCCCGCGCGGTGGCGGTGCGCCACGGCGGCGCGAGCGCAGTCGGGGCCGCGGCCGATGGCGGCGCGGTCGCGCAGCCGCTCCCAGGTCATGCTCGCCGCCGTGACCGCGTCGGGCGCGTCCGGCAGATCGCCGAGCGCACTCCACACGGCGGACGAGAAGGGCTCCTGTTCGTGCGCTTTGAGCAGTACGTCCCAATCGCGCATGTACGGCAGTTCGAGGACGCGGACCGGCTCGCCGTACTCCACGCACGCCCGCAGCCGCGTCACCAGCCGCTCCGGCCCCAGCTCGCGGTCGAGCCGGTCGTCGATCACGGCGTCCGGGTCGGCCGACTCCAGCGCCTTGACGGCGAACTTCGCCGCGGCGGGCTTGAGCAGCCCTCGCTCGGCCAGCGACCGCAGCTGGTCCCGGCCGCCGTACCGCAGTGAGGCACGCGCGGCGAGCAGATGGTCCAGCAGCGGGCGCCGCTTCCCCCAGGAGGCGAGCGCGTGTTCGACTATCTCGGGGTCGGCGGCTTCGAGCTGAACGCGCTGGCGGTGCTCCGAACCCGTCACGAGGTACGACGACTTCAGGAGCGTCTCCCGCAGCTCCGGCGCGAGCGGCACGAGGTCGCCCGGGCCCTCGGCCACACGACCGCGCGGCCGGCGGGAAAGGATCATCCGGCGGACCGCGACGGAGGCCGGGCCGTTGAACGCGTTCCCGTACAGGGCCGCGTTGACGCCGGGGTCGTCCAGACCGAGGAGCCGCAGTTGCAGCGCACGGTCGCGGTACAGCTCGCGCCACGACCGGGTGAGGGCGAGCAGCGCGGCCCGGTCGTCCGCGACGAAGAGATACGTCACGAGGTCGTCCGGCAGGAAGGAGCTCGCGCACGCGTGCTCGGTCAGCGCGACCGTCGCGTCGGGACCGAGCAACGGCATCACGGCCGTCAGGGCGGCGACGTCCGCGTGCAGCAGGAGCCGCCCGCCCAGCGGAGTGAAACAGGTGGCGTCCCTCCCGGAGTCGCCCTCGGAGAGCACCTCACCGAAGGTCCGGTCGGCCCAGCCGTTGTTCATCGCCGACAGGGCGCGCACCCAGCGCCCGGTGTCGGTGCCGAGCCGCTCGGCGACCAGAGCGCGGGCGGCCCGCAGCTGCGGCTCCTCCGCGTGGTGCGTACGCCACTGCTTGGGCACGGGATTCATCTCGCGCGCGGGCGTGCGGGCGACCAGCTCGCTCGGGGCGACGAATCCGTGCCGGTAGTCGTCCAGGGCGGAGAGCGGGATACCGCGGCGCTCCTTGGGAACCAGCGGCTCCCCGGTGGTGGAGGAGTTGTGGGCGGCGCAGGCCTCGATCAGCCAGTCGGGGCGTTCGACGCCGGGGACGCTGTAGGGGGCGGCGTCCGCCAGGGTGCGCAGGACGCCGGCGCCGGTGGGCAGGGGCGAGCCCGGCACGAGCGTACGCAGCAGATGCACCGCGGCCTGGGTCGACAGGGGCTCCAACTCCTCCCGCAGGGCGCGCTCTTCCGCCGGTGTGAGCCGGGGGGCGGCCGCGACGGGTTTCAACTCCGCCGCCACACGAGCGAGTTCACCCGCATCGCGGCGGGCCAGCTCCGCCGCGTCGGGCCGGGGCCCCGCCACCTGCGCGGCCACCTGGATCAGTTCGGCGAGCGTCCCGGCGTACGTGCCCACCAGGCCGAGCGCGACGACCCAGCCCTCCGGATGGCCCGCCAGGTGTTCCCGTACGAGTTCCGCGGTGTACCGGCGCGCCCGCCCGGCCACGGCGTCGTCGAAGTGCCGCAGGCTCCCCAGCACCTCGTGGGCGGGGTGGGCGGTGTCGACCAGCCGCTCGGGATCCACGAAACCGCCTTCGACCGCCCGGGTGAACCACTGCCACCCCGGGTACGGCGTGGAGCGCAGCAGCTCGACCGGATCGGCTCCATGGTCCTTGGAGTCGAGCCACTGGTTGACGTTCACCACGGTGAGCGCCTCCCGGGCCGCCTCGTCGACGTCCTCGTGGCGCAGCAGCTCGGCGAGCGGCTCCGGCTGGAAGGGCACTTTGCGGTGCGAGGCCGCCAGACGGGTGAAGTCGTAGGCGTACGGCTCGTGGACGAGCGTGTACACCAGACGCCGGGTGGCGTTGCGTCCGCGCGGCTCCGTGAGGATGCCGCACAGGGTGTCCGGGTCGTCGAAGGGGTGGAGGTCCTCCCTCAACCGGCCCAAGTCGCCTGTGGCGGCGGCCCGTTCCAGCACGGGATGGGCGGTGAGGACGTCCTCCGGGAACAGGCCGAGCAGCCGGCGCACCCCTTCCTCCCCGGCGCGCTCCCAGACCCGTACGACGGCGTAGTGCTGCCCGTCCTCGCTCAGGAACCGCCAGGCGTGGTGGACGAGTTCGGGGTCCCCACTGGTGACGAGCGGCGTCCGCCGGTGCTTGTGGGTCTCGCCGAGCAGCTCGGCGCGCAGCCCCGCGTCGAGCGGGACGGGCTCGGTGCGGCCCGGAGTGCGCGGGACGCCCGAGGCGATCGCGCGGCACAGCGAGAGCGTGACCTTCTGATGACGGAACACGGCGGCGTTGACGGCCGGTTCGTCCAGCTCGGTGAGCCGGCGCAGTTCGCGCACGCCGAGCGCGACATTGCCGCCGATGGCGGCCACCACGCGCGGATCGCCCGCCGCGAGCGCGGTGCCGAGGGCGTGCGGCGGCAGCGAGCCCTTGCCGAGCAACGCCGTCAGCAGCTCATCGGGCAGCCGTGGCAGCAGCCTGCTCAGATCGCCCGGCTCGGTGGCGTACAGCAGAAAGCGGTACGGCTTCGTCAGCGCCGGAGGCTTGGCCGAACCGGCGAGCGGCTCGCCGTCGGCGATGGCCGCGAGCAGGGCGGCGAGCGTGCCCTTGTACCGGGACAGGGTGGTCCGCAGCGTGGCCCAGTGCCCCGGGTCGGCCCCGAGCCGCCGGTGCAGGGACTCGCGCAGGGGCCCGGACGGGCCGAGCTCGGCGAGGGCGGTGGCGGCGGTGCGGGCGGGGGTGACGGTGTCGAGGATGAGGGAGGAGAGGGAGGAGAGGTCTTCGTCCGAAGGGGCGGCGATGTCGGGCTCGTCCGGGCGACCGACGGCACCGGCTTGGTCGGCGCGGGCGTCGGTACCGGTGCCCGCGCCGTCCGGGCCGACGGAGTGATCGGCTCCGTCGGCGCTCAACGCCGTGCAGATCCGCACCAGTTCGGGATGGCCCGGAGTCCCGGCGGCGGCCCGTACCAGCGCCGCACAGGGCCGGGCGACCCCGGCCACGACCGTCGGGTGGGTGCGGTACAGCTCCGCGAGCACCGGCTCGGGGCATTCGGGCCGCTGGGCGAGGAACCGTACGGCGGCCTCGGGCAGCGGATCCGCGAGGTGCGCGGAGACGAGCGCGTCCCACTCGAAGGCCCGGCGCCAGTGCGGCTCGGCCTCGCTTGCGCGCAGGCCCGCGACCAGACCCTCGGCGCCCTCGGCCGCGGCGACGGCGGCCCGCAGTGCGGCGCCGTCCGTGCCGAGCGCGGCGCCTGCCTGTTCGGCGACCGCCGGACGCAGTGGCGCGTCCGCGCTGCCGAGCAGAGCCCGCAGCCGATCCGGGTGGTCCAACAGGCCCAGCACACCCCGGAGTTGCTCGGCACTGGTCATCGCCCGACCACAGACACGCAACGCGTGCTCGACCACCTCGGGCGCGTCGCTGACCACCCCGGCGGCCACGAAGTGCGCGATGGCGGGCAACTCCCGCTGGGTGGAGAGGATCCGCTCACTGAGCGGCGCGAGAGCGGCCGGATCCGCGTGGCGCCCCGGCGTGAGGACGAGACGGCGCATCCACGGCCGCGCCGAGCGATGCTCGTACACCTGCCGGTCGGTGACCGGGTCCGGGCGTTCGAGCAGCGTGGCCAGATCGTCCGCGGTCACGCCCTCGGCCCTGATCAGTGCGCGGCGCACCAGCGGATCCGGATCCCGGGCCGCGTTCGCCCGCGCCTCGGCGGACAGCGGGACCCAGGTCAGATAACGCGGCTCCGCCTCCCCGAGCCGCCGCCGCATCCGCCCGGCCTCACCCGGTTCGCCCCCGGCGAGGAGCAGGGCGAGCAGATGGGCGCCCCGGTAGTCGTAGCCGCTTGTCGTCGAGTCCGCTGCCACGGATCGTCCCCCTGCGCACGTCGTCCGCGTACGCCATGCGCGTACGCCGCCTGTGTTCGTCACCGTTGCCGTGCCCACTTCATCACAGGGGCCTGTGACACCCGAAGGTCACCGCCCCCGCCGCCCCTACCCGTCCCATCCCTTCTGGGGCTCCGCCCCAGACCCCGTTGGGTTGTGTGTCGGGTGCTGGTGGGTGGGGGCTGGTCGCGCAGTTCCCCGCGCCCCTAAAAGACCGCCGGTCCGCCCCGGGTGCTTTTAAGGGGCGCGGGGAACTGCGCGACCAGCCCCCACCCACCCGCAGCCAAAGAACTCACCCCGCCGCAGGTGTGTGGAGGACGAAACACGGGACACCCGGGGGAGGCCGGGCATGACCAGCCCGCCCCCATGTACTAGAGTTATCTCGACATCGAGATATCTGCCGAGGCGCACCGCAGCCGCACGCATCATCGGTCTGGCAGTAAGGGTTACCTAACTTAGCCTTACCTTAGCGGATCGGCCAAGACGTCGTGGCGGCAGGATGCGGTGGGAACGCGCACATCAATGAAGGAGACTGTCGTGTCGGCGAACAGCTTCGACGCCCGCAGCACGCTGCAGGTGGGCGACGAGTCGTACGAGATCTTCCGGCTGGACAAGGTGGAAGGCTCGGCTCGCCTTCCGTACAGCCTGAAGGTGCTGCTGGAGAACCTGCTCCGCACCGAGGACGGCGCGAACATCACCGCCGACCACATCCGGGCCCTCGGCGGCTGGGACTCGCAGGCCCAGCCCAGCCAGGAGATCCAGTTCACGCCGGCCCGCGTGATCATGCAGGACTTCACCGGCGTGCCCTGTGTCGTCGACCTCGCCACCATGCGTGAGGCCGTCAAGGAGCTCGGCGGCGACCCGGCGAAGATCAACCCGCTGGCCCCGGCCGAGCTGGTCATCGACCACTCTGTCATCGCCGACAAGTTCGGCACCAACGACGCGTTCGCGCAGAACGTCGAGCTTGAGTACGGCCGCAACAAGGAGCGCTACCAGTTCCTGCGCTGGGGCCAGACCGCCTTCGACGAGTTCAAGGTCGTCCCGCCGGGCACCGGCATCGTCCACCAGGTGAACATCGAGCACCTGGCGCGTACGGTCATGGTGCGCAACGGCCAGGCGTACCCCGACACCCTCGTCGGTACGGACTCGCACACCACCATGGTCAACGGTCTGGGTGTCCTGGGCTGGGGCGTCGGCGGTATCGAGGCCGAGGCCGCGATGCTCGGCCAGCCGGTCTCCATGCTCATCCCGCGCGTCGTCGGCTTCAAGCTCACCGGTGAGCTGCCCGCCGGCACCACCGCCACGGACCTCGTGCTCACGATCACCGAGATGCTGCGCAAGCACGGCGTCGTCGGCAAGTTCGTCGAGTTCTACGGCGAGGGTGTGGCCGCGACCTCCCTCGCGAACCGCGCCACCATCGGCAACATGTCGCCGGAGTTCGGTTCCACCGCCGCGATCTTCCCGATCGACGACGAGACCCTGAAGTACCTGCGCCTGACCGGCCGTGACGAGCAGCAGGTCGCGCTCGTCGAGGCGTACGCCAAGGAGCAGGGCCTCTGGCTCGACCCGGCCGCCGAGCCCGACTTCTCCGAGAAGCTGGAGCTCGACCTCTCCACGGTCGTCCCGTCGATCGCCGGCCCGAAGCGCCCGCAGGACCGGATCATCCTCGCCAACGCCTCGCAGCAGTTCGCGCAGGACGTCCGCAACTACGTGGACGAGGACGACGAGGCGGGCAAGGAGTCCTTCCCGGCCTCCGACTCCCCGGCCGCCGCCAACGGCGTACCGACCCGTCCGACCACGGTCACCGCCCCCGACGGCTCGACCTACGAGATCGACCACGGTGCGGTGACGGTCGCGGCCATCACCTCCTGCACCAACACCTCGAACCCGTACGTCATGGTCGCCGCCGCGCTCGTCGCGAAGAAGGCCGTGGAGAAGGGCCTGACCCGCAAGCCCTGGGTCAAGACCACCCTCGCGCCCGGCTCCAAGGTCGTCACCGACTACTTCGACAAGGCGGGGCTCACCCCCTACCTCGACAAGGTCGGCTTCAACCTCGTCGGCTACGGCTGCACCACCTGCATCGGCAACTCCGGCCCGCTGCCGGAGGAGGTCTCCAAGGCGGTCAACGAGCACGACCTGGCCGTGACGTCGGTGCTCTCCGGCAACCGCAACTTCGAGGGCCGGATCAACCCCGACGTCAAGATGAACTACCTGGCCTCCCCGCCGCTGGTCGTCGCGTACGCCCTCGCGGGCTCCATGAAGGTGGACATCACCCGCGACGCCCTCGGCACCGACCAGGACGGCAAGCCGGTCTTCCTGGCCGACATCTGGCCCTCCGAGGCCGAGGTCAACGACGTCGTGGCGAACGCCATCGGCGAGGACATGTTCAACAAGTCCTACGCCGACGTCTTCGCGGGCGACGCCCAGTGGCAGGCGCTGCCGATCCCGACCGGCAACACCTTCGAGTGGGACGCGCAGTCGACGTACGTCCGCAAGCCCCCGTACTTCGAGGGCATGACGATGGAGACCACCCTGGTCTCGGACATCGCCGGCGCCCGTGTCCTCGCCAAGCTGGGCGACTCGGTCACCACCGACCACATCTCCCCGGCCGGCGCCATCAAGGCCGACACCCCGGCGGGCAAGTACCTCACCGAGCACGGCATCGAGCGGCGTGACTTCAACTCCTACGGCTCGCGCCGAGGCAACCACGAGGTCATGATCCGCGGCACCTTCGCCAACATCCGCCTGCGCAACCAGGTGGCGCCGGGCACGGAGGGCGGCTTCACCCGCGACTTCACCCAGGCCGACGCGCCGGTGTCGTTCATCTACGACGCCTCGCGCAACTACATCGAGCAGGGCATCCCGCTGGTCATCCTGGCCGGCAAGGAGTACGGCTCCGGCTCGTCCCGCGACTGGGCGGCCAAGGGCACCGCGCTGCTCGGCGTCAAGGCCGTCATCGCCGAGTCCTACGAGCGCATCCACCGCTCCAACCTCATCGGCATGGGTGTCATCCCGCTGCAGTACCCGGCGGGCCAGTCCGCCGAGTCCCTCGGCCTGACCGGCGAGGAGGCCTTCTCCATCGCCGGCATCACCGAGCTGAACGACGGCACCACCCCCGGCACGGTCAAGGTCACCACCGACACCGGTGTGGAGTTCGACGCGGTCGTCCGCATCGACACCCCCGGTGAGGCGGACTACTACCGCAACGGCGGCATCCTGCAATACGTGCTGCGCAACCTGATCCGCAACTAAGCGGTACGGCAGGGCAGTTACCAGCGGTTGAGGGCCGCACCCCCGGTGAACGGGGGTGCGGCCCTTCGCCGTTCGTCCGCGTCCTTCGCCCGTCTCGTTCCCCCGAGATCATCGGCAGGGCTCAGGTGGAACACAGGGTTCCCTCAGCGGACCGGGACACGATTACTACATGTCTGGCACTTCTGGGGTCCATGGCGGCCGCGTCCGTGTGCTGATCGTCGACGACGAGCCGGGGCTCACCGAGCTGCTGTCCGTCGCCGTGACCGAGGCGGGCTGGCGGCCCTATCCGGCGGCCGACGGGCAGAGCGCGCTGCGCGTGGCGCGCGGCTGTGCCCCGCACGCCGTCGTGCTCGACGGGATGCTGCCCGACCTGGACGGACTCCAGGTGCTGCGGCGGCTGCGGTACGAGAATCCCAGGCTGCCCGTCCTCATGCTCACCGCGCGCGACGCGCTGGAACACCGCATCGACGGGCTCGCCGCGGGCGCGGACGACTATGTGACGAAGCCGTTCTCCCTGGAGGAGGTCGTGCTGCGGCTGCGCGGGCTGCTGCGCCGCTCCGGTGCCGAGGAGCCGCAGCCCGACGGGGCGGCGCTCGTACTCGGTGATCTCGTCCTGGCCGACGAGACCCGCGAGGTGCACCGCGACGGCGTGTCCGTCCAGCTCACGGCCAAGGAGTTCGACCTGCTCCGGCTGTTGCTGAGCCATCCGCGGCAGGTGCTGAGCAAGGCCCAGATCCTCGACCACGTGTGGAGCAGCTCCTTCGACGGCGGCGGGAACCTCGTCGAGGTGTACATCTCCAGCCTGCGCCGGAAGATCGACAAGGGCCGCACCCCCATGATCCACACCGTGCGCGGGATGGGGTACGCCATCAAACCGCCGGAGGACGGGAGATGAGCCCCCGGTTCCGCGGTCGTTCGCTGACCGCCCGGCAGCCGCGGACGCAGCCCTCGGCGCGCTCGCGCGGGCAGTCCTGGTGGGCGCGTCTGCGGGGGAGGTCCCTGCGGACGCGGCTGCTCGTCTTCATCTGCGCCGCGCTGGTGGTGGTGTGCACGGCCATGGCGCTCACCACCGTCTTCGCGCAGCGCGCGTATCTGCTCGGCAACCTCGACCAGCGGGTCAGCGACGCCGCTTCGCGCAGCCAGGGCGGGGTCCGTATCGGGCCGAGCGGTGACACGGACCTCGGGTTCCTCAACGAGCAGGGGCAGCCCATCGGCACCGTCGCCGCCAGGCTCGGCGACGACGGGCAGGTCATCGCCGCCAAGGTGGTGAGCCGCGCCGGCGGGCTGGAGATTCTCAACCCTGCCCAGCGCGCGGCGCTCTCCGGCATCGAGGCCGACGGCTCGCTGCACACCAGGACCGTCCCCGGCCTCGGCACCTATCGGGTCACCGCCCTCGATGGCGGCGGTGAGCAGGCCGTCATGACGGGGCTTCCGATGGACGACGTACAGGACATGATCCGCGGCCTGGTCGTGGTGGAGGCCGTGGTGGCGGCCGCCGGGCTCACCGTGGCCGGCTGTGTCTGCGCCGTCGTCATCCGGAGGCAGCTGCGCCCGCTCGGGCGGGTCGCCGCCACGGCCGTCGAGGTGTCCCGATCCCCGCTGGGGCACGGCGAGGTCACGGCCCTCATCCGGGTACCGGAACGCGACACCGACCCGGGCAGCGAGGCAGGCCAGGTGGGCGCCGCGCTCAACCGCATGATCGACCATGTCGAGACCTCGCTGGCCGAACGCCAGCGCGGCGAGGAGGAGATGCGCCGCAGCGAGGAACGCATGCGCCGCTTCCTGGCCGACGCCAGCCATGAACTCCGTACGCCGCTCGCGTCCATCGCCGGATACGCGGAACTGATGAACCGGGGCACCCAGAAGATCGAGCCGACGATGGCCTGGCGGCGGGTCTCCGCCGAATCGGCGCGGATGACGGGCCTGGTAGAGGATCTGCTGCTGCTCGCCCGGCTCGACGAGGGACGGCCGTTGCAGTCGGCCGAGGTGGACCTCGCGGCGCTGGTCGCGGAGGCGGTGTGGGACGCGCGGGCCGCGGGCGACAGCCACAACTGGCAGCTGGCGCTGCTCCTGGACTCCCCGGCGCTGGTCGTCGGCGACGAGGCCAGACTCCATCAGGTGGTGGCCAACCTGTTGGCCAACGCCCGTGTGCACACGCCTGTTGGCACGACGGTCGTGGCCTCGGCGGAGGCGACGGACACGCACTGCACGATCCGGGTGCGCGACGACGGCCCCGGCATCCCGCCCTCGCTCCTGCCCAGGGTCTTCGAACGCTTCACCCGCGCCGACGCCTCCCGCTCCCGCGCCTCCGCCGAACACGGCGGCTCGGGTCTCGGCCTCGCCATCGCCGCGGCGATCACCACCGCCCACGGCGGCACCATACGAGTGGAAAGCGCCCCGGGCCGTACGGAGTTCACCATCGAGCTGCCGTCGGCCGAGGTCCTCACACCGGCGGCCGGGGCGGGAGGGAAGACCGCCGTCTCCCCTCGGGTGTGAACCTGAACGTGTCGCGGAACCGCCCGTCCCCGAAGCACACGGCCGGCAGCCGGGGCTCCTGAGACCGCGGCCACTCGCCGTCGGGGGACATGCCGCTCCGCAGAAGGAAGACGACGATCGGTTCGTCCGGGTCCTCGCTCAGACAGCCGAGGGCCTTGCCGTGCCGGGGACGGGTCCCGCCGGACAGGGCCGAGGGCTCCCCGAACGCGTCGCTCGCATCCGCCCGCACGCGGCCCTCGCCGGCGGCGGATCCAGCAGCAGGCGCGGCCCCGACGCGCCTCCGCACCTGCTCAGATCCACCCCATCGCCTGCCCCACCACGAACGGCACGGGGATCAGGAGCGCCATGCCCAGCCAGGACCCCACCGGGCCGCCCTCCTGGTGGGGCATCAGGATGTCCACCACCAGCACCATTCCGAGGACGAATCCCAGGCCCAGCACGGCGCCGGTGATCATGCCGAGCGCGCTGTGGGAGGTGCCCCCGTGGCAGCCGACGCCGCTGCCGCAGTGCACCGACGGGTACTTGGTCAGCAGCCAGCGCAGGCACAGCCCCGGGACGATCGCGACCAGCCCGATCAGGAGATTCGCCAGCGCGGGCGCCCACAGGCCGCGGCCGACCCTCGGGCCGCGGCCGGCACCGCTCTCGTCGTCACCACCCGTTTCAGACCTCCGCACCGGCCCGCCCTTTCCCCTTGCCCGTATTCATGTCGTTTTCACAGGTAGAGGGAGCGAGCGCGCACGAGGTTCCGGAGAACCCCAGTTGGGGCGGCGTCCCACGGGAAATACAACGGTTGTTTGTCATGCTCGGCTTCAGCTTCGCCTCAGGTTCGCCCAGAAGAGTCAGCGGCGCGCGGCCGTTCGTCATGGACGCGCCCATGACGACGGGAGCCTGTGACGATGACGGAGCTCGACACCGGGGAGCCGACAGAGCCGACGGAGCCGCAGTCGGAGCCGGGCAGGCGCGCCCACGCGAGCCGTCGCAACTTCATGCGGAAGGTCTTCTTCGCCAGCGGCGCCACTGCCGTCGCGACGATGGGCGGTGCCGGTGCCTGGCCCGCGATGGCCGACGACGGCACCACCGCGACGGCGGACGCCTCCGCCACGCCGAGCGGCGCGCCCAGCGGCGCCCCCGGCGGTGGTACCGGTGGACCCGGCAACCAGTCGATCACCGAGGAGTTCTTCGGTCTGACGACCGACGGCAAGCGGATCGACGACCTTTACACCATCCACTCCACCGGCGTTGCGACCGCACCGGTGGTCGCCGCCGCGAATGCCTTCCTGGCGGGGCTCACGGACACCCAGAAGACCGCGACGCAGTTCACCGTCCGCTCCACCGAGTGGCGGCTGTGGAACAACGTCGACTCCTACGAGCGCCAGGGCGTCACCCTCGCCGACATGACGGACGATCAGAAGGAGCTGGGCACCGCCCTGTTGAAGTCGGCTCTCAGCGCCGACGGCCTGGAGACCAGCGAGAAGATCCGCAAGATCAACCAGGCGGCCGGCGAGGCGATCGACAACACCAACTCCTTCAACGAGGACGCCTACTACTGGACGCTGATGGGCACCCCGTCGGCCACCGAGCTCTGGGGCTTCCAGTTCGACGGCCACCACCAGGTCATCAACTACTGCCCAGAAGAAGAAGCTGCTCGGCATCGTCGAGGCATTCGTCGGCCGCGCCAAGGCCGATGTCGCGAAGGTGCGGATGGCCGAGGTCCGTAAGTACATCGACGACACGTACGTGACCTGGGCGGGCGGCATCGCCGACGACTCCGCCTTCTATGTCCGGGTGCACAGCCCCGTGGTCTGGGTCGAGGTCGACTGCCAGGCTCCCGGTCCGCCGGCGGGAGCGTACGGCGCCTCGCAGGGCAGCGGCGCGACCCAGAAGCACGTGCACTCCGTCATCCGCACGCCCAACGGCAACGACTACGGAAGGGAGCTTCTTCGACAGCACTATCTGACGTCACCTCACCACCAGTGACCTGACACCGGTTTTCAGTCATCGCGAGGGCCGCACCCACCACTGTGGGGTGCGGCCTTTGTGTGTGAGCTGTGCGATCCGCTCTGGTGCGCGAGGTGTGCGGCGGGCGTTTACAGAGGTTCGAGTGCGCGCTACTTTCCGAATGAGGTGGGAGCGCTCCCATCCATGCGGACCGGAACCCGCCCCGGGAGTCGCTCCCGCCTCACCCAGGACGAACACGACACCCGCGAAGAGGTTATTTGTCATGCCCCCACCAAATACAACGGCCTCGACGGCCTCGGTGACTTCCCGATTACCGCTCCCCACCCGCCGCAGATCCCCACTCCTCATCCTGCTCGCCCTGTTGGCCGTGCTCCCGGCCCTCACCCTCATCGTCGCCACTGGCGGCCGGGCCGAGGCCCACGGCACCCCCATGAAGCCCGGCAGCCGCACCTTCCTGTGCTGGCAGGACGGGCTGACCGACACCGGTGAGATCAAACCCGTGAACCCGGCCTGCAAGGCGGCGCAGCAGGTGAGCGGCACGACGCCGTTCTACAACTGGTTCTCGGTGCTGCGCTCCGACGGCGCCGGCCGCACCCGCGGCTTCGTCCCGGACGGCGAGCTGTGCAGCGGCGGCAACCCCAACTTCACCGGCTTCAACCTGCCGCGGAACGACTGGCCGCTCACCCACCTCACCTCGGGCGCGACCGTCGACTTCTCGTACAACGCCTGGGCCGCGCACCCGGGTTGGTTCTACGTCTACATCACCAAGGACGGCTTCGACCCGACCAAGACGCTCACCTGGAACGACATGGAGGACCAGCCGTTCCTCACGGTCGACCACCCGCCCCTCAACGGCACCCCGGGCACGGTCGAGGCCAACTACTCCTGGAGCGGCAAGCTCCCCACCGACAAGTCGGGCCGCCACATCATCTACATGGTCTGGCAGCGCTCGGACAGCGCGGAGACCTTCTACTCCTGCTCCGACGTCGTCTTCGACGGCGGCAACGGCGAAGTGACGGGCATCCACGACCCGGGCAACCCGACCGAACCCCCGCCCGGCGTGTGCTCCGCGACCCGCCGTACGACCAACAGCTGGCCCGGCGGCTATCAGTCCGAGGTGACCGTCACCAACACCGGTGACGTGCCGATGCTCGGCTGGATGGTCGACTGGACGCTGCCGGGCGGGCAGTCGGTCGCCAGTCTGTGGAACGGTAACGCGACCTACGACGGCCAGGACGTGATGGTGCACAACGCCGACTGGAACGGGTCGCTGGATCCGGGCAAGAGCACGACGTTCGGGTACGTCGTCCAGGGCACCGGTGACGATCCGTCAACGAGCCTGCCCTGTCAGGTGGGTTGACCGCGCAAGGCTCAGGGCGGACCGGGTGGGTGATCGTACTCACCCGGTCCGCGAGCCCGGGCGGGGTCGGGGGAGGCCCGGCCCGGGATGGTGCGGCTTGTGGTGACCAGGGTGTGCGACAACGTTGTCGGATGGTCTGTACATGACTCTACCGCCTCAACGGACAACGATGTCAAGCCAGTTGACCTTCGACGGGGCGCGCGCTGCGCCAATGGGGTGTGCGCCGGTCGCGTCTCCCGTGCCGGAGGCGGTCTTCCGTGGTACCCGTGGCGCACGTTACTGTCCCTGCGGCTTGTGCGACCTGTGGTGCGCGACCCGTCCGAAGGAGGAGGGGCCGCGTCATGCGTTTCCGTCCGTCATCCGTCCTGCTGGCCGTCGCTCTGACGGTCGGCGGCGCCACCCCGGCGCTCGCCGCGACCGCCGCACCACCGGACCCAGGCGGTCCTGGGGAAGTTCAGGCACGCCCCCACGCCGCCCGGCACGCACTCTCGCCGCACCGGACGAAGGCCCAAGTAGCTCCGCTACGAGGACCTTCGTCCGGCACGCCGAGAGCACGCACCGAACGACGCGGGAACGCACCCGCTCTTCCCCAGGACCGCCTGGTCCGGGACCCCACCACATACGTCGATCCGCTCATCGGCACCAAGAACGGCGGCAATGTCTTCCCCGGCGCCGTCATGCCCTTCGGGATGCTCTCCTGGAGCCCCGAGAACACCCGCGGGGACGCCACCCGCACCGCCGCGCCCGGCGGCTACCAGTACGACGCCACCCGCATCCGGGGCTTCAGCCTCACCCACATGTCCGGCACGGGCTGCGCCGGCGGCAGCGGCGACATCCCCTTCTTCCCGTACGCCGGTGAGGTCACCTCCTCCCCGGCGAGCGACACCAAGGACGCGGTGTACGCGTCCGACTTCACGCACGCCGACGAGACCGCCGAGCCCGGCCACTACAAGGCCGGGCTGGCCTCGGGCGTGACCGCCGACCTGACGGCGACCGCGCGCACGGGCTCGGCCCGCTTCGCCTACCCGGCCGACAAGCCCGCCTCGCTGCTGATCCGCACCGCCAACTCCGAGGTCGGGTCCACGGATTCCTCCGTCACCATCGACCCGGCGACGCGCACGGTCTCCGGCTCCGTCACCTCCGGGAACTTCTGCGGCTACCTCGACCCGGAGGGCCGACGCGCCTACTACACCCTCTACTTCACCGCCCGCTTCGACCGCGACTTCAAGGCGACCGGCACCTGGCAGGACGACAGGCTGAGCCCGGGCAGCACCGAGGCCGCCGGCGGCACCGGCGGATTCGGACAGGGCGGCCGGCCCGTCGCGGGCAAGGGCGCGGGCGGCTATGTGGAGTTCGAGCCCGGCGCCGACCCGGTGAACGTCAAGGTCGGCATCTCGTACGTCAGCCGGGCGGGCGCCGAGGCCAACCTCGCGGCCGAGAACCCGCCCTCCCGGTCCTTCGCCTCGGTCCAGGACGCCGCCCACCGCGCCTGGCGCGACCGGCTCGGCGCGATCAGGGTCGGCGGTGGCAGCGACACCGACCGCACCACCTTCTACACCGCGCTCTACCACGCCCTCCTGCACCCGAACGTCATCAGCGACGCCGACCGCAGATACCGGGGCCCCGACGACAAGGTCCATGTCGTCACCCGCGGCCACCAGGCGCAGTACGGCACCTTCTCCGGCTGGGACGTCTACCGCTCCCAGGTCCAGCTGCTCACCCTCCTCAACCCGGACACCGGCTCGGACATCGCACAGTCCCTGCTCGAACTCGCCCGGCAGAACGGCGGAGTCTGGGACCGCTGGCTGCATGGCGCGAGCGGCACACACGTCATGAACGGCGACCCGTCGGCACCCGCGCTCGCGGGCATCCGGGCCTTCGGCGGCACGGACTTCGACCTGCGGGGCGCGCTGGACTCGCTCGTCACGGCGGCGACCGTGCCGACCGGGCAGGACCTCTCCGCGGCGGGCAAGCCGGTCCTGTCGGTGGGCCAGCGGCCGTCGCTCGACAAGTACCTGAAGCAG
This sequence comes from Streptomyces sp. NBC_00775, assembly GCF_036347135.1. NCBI lineage: Bacteria > Bacillati > Actinomycetota > Actinomycetes > Kitasatosporales > Streptomycetaceae > Streptomyces > Streptomyces sp. NBC_00775. The sequence goes on along the minus strand of NZ_CP108938.1, from coordinate 2,539,003 downwards.
CACTACATGCCGTCCGTGTCCAACGCCTGGGGCGGCGCCGCCGAGACCCTGGAGATGTCGGGTGCGGACTTCGCGATCTCCCAACTCGCCACGGCAGCAGGGGAGAAGAAGACCGCCGCCGACTTCGCCCGCCGCTCCCAGTGGTGGCAGAACAACTTCAACATCGCGGCCGACCCGAGCGGCGGCTACGTAGCCAACCGCAAGGAGGACGGCAGCTGGGTCACCGGATTCACCCCGGCCACCGGCAACGGCTTCGTGGAGGGGACGGCGGCCCAGTACACCTGGATGGTGCAGCACGACCCCGCCGGGCTCTTCGCGGCCATGGGCGGCCGCGACAAGGCCCTCGACCGCCTCGACACCTTCTTCCACGAGGCGGACGGCAGCTGGGCCTTCACCGGCAGCGGCGGCGACAAGTCCGAGCTGGACAACGAGCCGTCGGTCAACGTGCCGTACCTGTACGACTACGCGGGTGCCCCCTACAAGACGCAGGCGACCGTCCGCGCGGCGATGAGCCGGCTGTGGTCGACGCAGCCGGGCGGCATCCCCGGCAACGACGACCTCGGCGAGATGTCGTCCTGGTACGTCTTCTCGTCCCTCGGCATGTACCCCCAGGTGCCCTCCCGCAGTGAACTCACCCTGTCCTCACCGCTGTTCCCGAGGGTGGAGATCGAGCGCCCGGGCGGCGGCGACATCGAGATCCGGGCGACGGGCGCGGCCGCCGACTCCCCGTACATCCGCTCCCTGAAGGTCAACGGCCGTACCAGCGACCGGCCGTGGCTCCCGGCCTCCTTCGTCCGGGACGGCGGCACGCTCGACTACACGCTGAGCGACACCCCCGACCAGCAGTGGGGCAGCTCCGAGGCCGCGGCCCCGCCCTCCTTCCGCGAGGGCGAGCAGCCGTACCAGATCGGCGTGGGCCCGACCACGGCCACCCTCGCCCCCGGCGGCAGCACGAAGCTCGACATCCGCGCCCTCGCCCTGAGCGGCGGCGCGGGCCCCGAGGTCCGCTTCCACGTGGACGTGCCGCAGGGCGTGACGGCGACTCCCGCCGAGGGCACGGTGACCGACGGCGCCCAGCAGATCACCCTGTCGGCCGGAGAGGCCGCCCAGCAGGGCTTCTACGACGTCTTGGTCACGGTCACCTCGGCCGACACGTCGTACGAGCAGCCGGTGGCCCTCACCGTCGCGGCCCCCGGCTCCCTCCTCGCCGCGTACAACAACACCGGCGTCTCGGACGACTCCGGTGACCACGACGAGGCCGACTACGACGGCGGAGGCTGGAGCTACTCCCGCCAGGCCCTCGCCGACGCGGGCCTCACGCCCGGCAAGCAGGGCACCGTCGACGGCCTCACCTTCACCTGGCCCGACTCCCCGACGGGCCGCCCCGACAACGCCTCGGCGACCGCCCAGACCATCGAACTCGCCACGCCCGCGACCCAGTTGTCGTTCATCGGCAGCGCGGTCAACGGCAACCAGCAGACCAAGGCGACCGTCACCTACACCGACGGCACCACCGACTCCATAGACCTCTCCTTCACCGACTGGACCGTCGGCGGCGGGGGCGGCACCGTCCAGTACGGCAACGAGACCGTGGCCAAGACCGCGTACCGCAATGTCGCGGGCGCCGACAAGGACCCGGTCGCGACCTACGTCTTCGCCACCAAGCCCTTCCAGGCCCCGCAAGGCAGGACCATCAAGAGCGTGAAGCTGCCGGACAACGCGGATCTGCACGTCTTCACCCTCGCGGTGGGCTGAACCGCACCGGCGAACGAGGGGCGGGCGCGGAGAATCTCCGCGCCCGCCCCTCTCCCATGGGGGGTACGTCAGGCCAGCAGTTCCACCTCCGCCAGCGTCGCCTCACCGTCGAGGACCAGACGGTAGTGCGCGTACGAGCCCGGGTCCGCGACCGTGAAGGCGCGGGTCTGCCGGTCCCAGGTGAACGACTCTCCGGAGCGCTGGTCGACGTCGGTCCACCGGGTGCCGTCCGACGAACCCTGGAGGGTCCATCCGGTGGGGGCCTTGGTGCGGTCCGACGATGTCAGGGTGTACTGAACTCCCTTGGCGGCAGCGGAGACCGGCAGGTCCACCGAGGTGACCGTCGCGTCCGTAGCCGACGTGTTGTCGAAGAGCGCGCCCTCGCCCTTGAGAGCGTCCGTGCGCGGCGTGGGCACCTGGTCGTCCTGGGTGATCGACACGGGCGCCGCGTTCTTGCCGGAGCCCCACGAGGACGGCTTGGCGCCCATGTCGAACTCCAGTACTCCGCCACGGGAGATGAGGGAGTGGGGGAGTGAGGTCGAGCTCCATTTCTTGCCGTTGACCCTCACACCCTGCACGTACACGTTCTTCGCGCTGTTCTTCGGGGCCTTGACCACCAGGTCCTTCCCGTTCTCCAGATGGACCGTCGCCTTGGTGAACAGCGGTGAGCCGATGGCGTAGTCGCCGCTGCCCATCACCAGCGGGTAGAAGCCGAGCGAGGAGAAGAGATACCAGGCCGACTGCTCGCCGTTGTCCTCGTCGCCGTGATAGCCCTGGCCGATCTCGCTGCCGGTGTAGAGGCGGGAGAGGACCTCACGGACGTTCTTCTGGGTCTTCCACGGCTGTCCCGCCGCGTCGTACATGTAAGTGACGTGGTGGGCCACCTGGTTGGAGTGCCCGTACATGCCCATCCGTACGTCACGGGCCTCGGTCATCTCATGGATGACCCCGCCGTACGAGCCCACGAAGTCCGGCGAGGCCGTCTCGGGTGTGGCGAAGTACGCGTCCAGCTTCTGCGCCAGCCCGCTCCGGCCGCCGTACAGGTTGGCCAGACCCCGGCTGTCCTGCGGCGCCGTGAACGCGTAGCCCCAGCCGTTCGTCTCCGTGTAGTCGTAGCCCCAGACACGCGGGTCGTACGCCGACGACTCGACCCGCCAGTCGCCCTTCTCGTCGCGGCCCTGGAAGAATCCGGCCTTCGAGTCGAAGAGGTTCACATAGTCCTGGGCACGGTTGAGGAAGTACTCCGCCTCCTCCTCGTAGTGCTTCTCGCCGGTCTTCTTGTAGAGGGCCTGGCCCATCTTCGCGATGCCGTAGTCGTTGAGGTAGCCCTCCAGCGCCCACGACAGACCCTCGTGGGTGTCGGTGCTCGTGTAGCCGAGGAACGGCGAGGTCGACATGCCCTTGCGGCCCACGCCCGACGTCGGCGGGACGACCGTCGCGTTCTTCAGGGCCGCGTCGTACGCCGACTCCGCGTCGAAGCCGACCCCCTTCACATACGCGTCCGCGAACGCCACGTCCGACGACGTACCGGTCATCAGGTCCGCGTACCCGGGGGAGGACCAGCGCGAGGTCCAGCCGCCGTCCTTGTACTGCTGCACGAACCCGTCGACCATCTCCCCGGCCTGACCGGGTGTCAGCAGGGAGTACGCCGGCCAGGTCGTCCGATAGGTGTCCCAGAAGCCGTTGTTGACGTACACCTTGCCGTCGACGATCTTCGCGCCGGTGTGGGTGGGGGTGTCCGGACCCGGCATCGGCGAGAACGGCGACGCGTACTGGTCCTTCGAACCCACCCTCTCGAAGCCGGAGTTGGGATACAGATACAGCCGGTACATGCTGGAGTACAGCGTCGTCAGCTGGTCCGGTGTCGCGCCCTCGACCTCGACCTTGCCGAGCAGCCTGTCCCACTGCTGCTGCGCCCGCGCCTTGACCGCCCCGAAGGACGTGCCGTCGGGGATCTCCTGGCGGAGGTTGTCCTTGGCCTGGTCGACGCTGATGAGGGAGGTGGCGAGGCGCAGGGTGACGGTGTGGTCCTCGGACGGCGTGAACCGCAGATAGCCCTTGACCCCGGCGGAGTCCCCGCCGGTCACCTTCGCGTCGAACACCCCGTACACGAACAGCCGCGTCGCCCCCGTCGACAGCCCGGACTTCACGTCCGAGTACCCGGTGACGATCCCGTTCTCCTTGTCGAGGGTCAGACCGGCCTGCTCGGTGACGTTGTCGAAGAGCACGCTCGCGTCCCCACCCGGATAGGTGAAGCGCAACGCCGCCGCGTGATCCGTCGGCGCCATCTCGGCCTTGAGCCCGTTCTCGAAGGTCACCCCGTAGTAGTAGGGCCGCGCGGTCTCGTTCTCGTGCCGGAAGGTGAGCGCGCGGGCGGTGCGGCCGGTGTCCGGGGTGCCGGAGGCGGCCGACGGCATCACCTGGAAGGTCTGCCGGTCGCCCATCCAGGGGCTGGGCTCATGGCTGGCGCTGAACGCCTGGATGGTCGGGAGGTTGTCCGCGTTGTTCGCGCGGGCGTAGTCGTAGAGCCAGCTCAGCGAGCCCGCGTTGGTCACCGGCGTCCAGAAGTTGAAGCCGTGCGGGACGGCCGTCGCCGGGAAGTCGTTGCCGCGCGAGAAGCCACCGCTGGAGTTGGTGCCGCGGGTGGTCAGCGCGTAGTCCGACAGATGCGCCCTGGGCTTCTCCGGAGCGACCGTCTTCAGCGACACGTCGTCCAGCCAGCCACGGAACTTCGCGGGCCCCTTCGGCGAGTCGTACGCCAGCACGATCCGGTCGACGGTCCGGCCGGCCGCGACCGAACCGATCCGCGAGACCACGTTGTTCCACTGGTTGACGTACAGCGCCTTGGCCGCGCCCTGCCCCTGCGGCGTCAGCGCGAAGCCGTGCTGGTCGGTCGGGTTCAGGCCGCTCAGCGAGGTGCCGTCCGTGAAGACCAGGTCCACGGACACGTTCGCGGCGTCGTAGTCCCGGTCACCGTCCGCCATGGACGGGAAGATCCGGTACGACAGCTCGGTGTCGCGACCGACGGCCACGTTCACGTCGAAGACCTTGTTGTACGAGTACGCCCTGCCGTCCGCCTTGTGCGTACCGGCGTAGCGCAGGGCCCGCTTGCCCGTGAAGCCCGCGCCCGCCTTCGCGGTGGGCGAGCCGCTCGGGCCGCGGTCCACCAGCGAGAGCATGTCCTTGGGCGCCGGGTCGTCGCTCGGGCCCGTCGAGAACTGGACATCGGCGAGCTGGAGGATGTCCCCGCCGTTGTTCTTGGTGACGTCGAGCCGGAAGTGCTGGTACTCGACGGGGCTCGCGATGTCGTACGACTTCGTCTGGAACCGCTCGCCGAAGGACTCGCCGGAGCGTGTGTCGAGGGTCTTCCAGTCCTTGCCGTCCGTGGAGCCCTGGAGGGTCCAGTCCTTCGGGTCGCGCTCGTCGTGGTCGTTGGCCGAGGTAAGCGCGTACGTGACCGCCTTGACCGGGGCGTCCAGGTCGAACTCCGCCCATCCGGTGGGCTCGAAGGTCAGCCACTTGGTGCTCGACTCGCCGTCGGCGAGGTTCTCCTTCACCTCGCCCGCACCGGTGTTCTCGCCGCTCGCGCGGACGTCCGTGACGTGGTCGGTGACATTGCCGGGGATGCCGGTGCTGTAACCGCCGTCGACACCGGAGGCCCGCTTTGTTCCATCCGCCGATGTATCGACGGTATTCAGCCAGTCCGGTGCGGGATCGCCGGATTCGAAAGAGGAGGCGAACTCGCGGTCGGCGACCGCCGCTTGGGCGGGAAGGGCGATCGCCGCGCCCTGCGAGGCCGCCAGGAGAGAAAGCGCTATCACCCCCAGCGCCGTTGGAGAAAGCCATCTCTGGCGGGTTGAAGAACTCCGTCTGTACCGGGTTCCGTGCTGCATGCGCGAGCACCCTCCCTGCGCCTGGACAACGTTGTCAACTTTGCTGCGCAAGGATCAGTAGGGGGTCAAGTTGTCAGTGATGTCAAGGGTGTTGGGTGTGGCATCCAGGGTGAATACGAAGCGACGAACTGCGCATTGCGTTCAATGCGGGAGGTTGGCACCTGTCGATCTTCGCTGGGGTGGTGCACAGGTGCCCCATATTTCCGGGAGGTCTCAACTCGGAAAAGACCCACCGGCAAACCTGCATTCGATCTTGCTCCGCTGGCGGGAAGTGGACTATACCTGTCGGCGTCTGCTCAGTCGTTCGACGGCCGTGGACAGGCAGGACCCAGGGGGGAAATCGGGAGGCGACGGACCGTGTCACATACACCTACCGTCGCGTCGTCCCACTGAATCCCCCACGTACAACCCCAGCTTGACCTAATCGCGGTGCCGGGGAGGATCCGGTTCACCGCCTGAGTCCTGGAGAAGGCGAGGACTTGAGCATGGGATCCACTTCCGCCGAGAACAGCAACACCGAGGGTGTCGGCCGCCGCGATCTGATCAAGCGGTCAGCGGCGCTCGGACTGATCTCCGTTCCCACGATGAGCTTCCTGTCCGCGTGTGCGAGCGGCGGAGGCGACGACAGCAACTCGGGCGACAAGGGCACCGGCAAGACCAGCAAGACCAACCCCTTCGGCCTGAAGAAGGGCGGCAAGCTCGAAGTCGTCGTCTTCAAGGGCGGTTACGGCGACGACTACGCCAAGGCGTGGGAGGCCGCGTTCGACAAGAAGTGGGGCACCACCACCGCCCACACCGGCACCCAGGAGATCACCGGCAAGCTCCAGCCGCGCTTCAACGGCGGCACCCCGCCGGACGTCGTCGACGACTCGGGCGCCCAGCAGATCAAGCTGGACGTGCTCTACAAGGCCGGCCAGCTCCTCGATCTGGCCTCGGTCCTCGACGCGCCGTCCATCGACGACCCGAGCAAGAAGGTCCGCGACACCCTGATCGCCGGCACGCTCGACCCGGGTCTCCAGGGCGGCAAGGTCGTGTCCCTGAACTACATCTACACGGTGTGGGGTCTGTGGTACTCCGGCAAGCTCTTCAAGGAGAAGGGCTGGGAGGTTCCGAAGACCTGGGACGACTTCCTCGCCATCTGCAAGGACGCCAAGTCGCAGGGCATCGGCGGCCTCGCCCACCAGGGCAAGTACCCGTACTACATCAACGTCGCCATCATGGACCTGATCGCCAAGAAGGGCGGTCTGGACGCCATGAAGGCGATCGACAACCTCGACCCCAAGGCGTTCGTCGGCAGCGACGCGGCCGCGGCGGCCATCGACGCGATCTACGAGGTCGTCGAGAAGGGCTACCTGCTGCCGGGCACCAACGGCCTGACGCACACGGAGTCCCAGACCCGCTGGAACCAGTACAAGGCCGCCTTCATCACCTGCGGTTCCTGGCTGGAGAACGAGCAGCTCAAGCAGACCCCGGCCGACTTCGACATGAAGTTCATGCCGATGCCGAGCCTGCCCGACAGCAAGCTGCCGTTCGAGGCGATCCGGGCCGGCTCCGGCGAGCCCTTCATCATCCCGGCGAAGGCCGCGAACCTCCCCCAGGCCAAGGAGTTCGTGCGCTCGATGCTCTCCAAGGAGTGGTCGACGCTCTTCGCGCAGAAGGCCAACTCGCTCACCATCCTCAAGGACGGCGTCAGCGAAGGCGTCACGCTGCGTCCCGGTACGCAGTCGACCGTTGAGGCCTCGAAGGCGGCGGGCGACAATACCTTCAACTACCTGTACCCCAACTGGTACAGCGAGATGGGTACGTCTCTGGAGAACGCGTCCAACGAGCTCATGGCCAAGCGAATTCAGCCGAAGGAATGGCTGAAGCGAGCCCAGGCGGCCGTCGACAAGGCGGCCAAGGACCCGGAGTCCAAGAAGAACCACCGCGACTGATCTCGGAAACCCGGAACACCAGGGTCACGCACACCCGGCACACCAGGGGCAGGATGCCATGCGAAAAGGGCAGTACCGGTTCGTCGCGGGGTTTCTCCTCGCACCTTTGGCGCTGTATCTGATCTTCGTGATCTGGCCTTACATACAGACCATCGGCTACTCCTTCACCGACTGGAGCGGCCAGTCCCAGAGGTTCAGTTTCGTCGGCCTGGACAATTACAAAGCGTTGTTCCAGGACGACGCGTTCATGGGAGCCATCTGGCACAACGTCCTGTTCCTGGTGTTCATCCCCGTGATCACCATCCTGCTCGCCCTGTTCTTCGCCTTCATGGTGAACGCGGGCGGGCGGGGCGGCTCCGGCGGCGTGTCGGGCGTCGCCGGCGCCGGCTTCTACAAGATCGTCTACTTCTTTCCGCAGGTCCTGTCGCTGGCGATCGTCGCGGTGCTCTTCGGAGCGCTCTACCGCAGCGACGGCGGCGGCCTGCTCAACGGCGTCCTGATCAAACTGGGCCTCGTCGACGCGAACAATCCCATCGAGTGGATGAACGAGCCCAAGCTGGTGCTCTGGTGCCTGATGGCGGTGGTCGTCTGGCACGGCGTCGGCTTCTATCTGGTGCTGTTCTCCGCCGCCATGCAGTCCATCCCGAAGGACATCTACGAGGCCGCGCTGCTCGACGGCGCGAACCGCACCCACACCTTCTTCCGGGTCACCCTGCCGCTGCTGTGGGAAACGGTGCAGACCGCCTGGGTCTATCTCGGCATCATCGCGATGGACATGTTCGTCCTCGTCTCCACGATGACCCAGGGAACGGGTTACGGCGGCGGCCCCGACCACCACAGCGACGTCATGGCGAACGTCATGATGCGCAACTTCCTCTACTTCGGAAAGAGCGGTTACGCCTGCGCCATGGGCGTCGTCATGCTCCTCCTCACCCTGGTCCTGTCCGTGGTCACGCTGCGCGCCACCCGCCGCGAGCGCATCGAGTTCTGAGCGGGAGACAGACGACTATGAGCGCACCCATCACCGAGCCGACGAAGGTCGACGGCAACGGCGTACCTCCCCAGCGGACGGTCAAGAAGGCTCCACCGCGTCCCGGCGACCGGCGCAGCGAGGGCCTCACCCTCAACGTCTTCTCGCACGGCTTCCTCGTCCTGTGGGCCGTACTGATCATCCTGCCGCTGCTCTGGCTGGTCCTGAGCTCCTTCAAGACCGACGCGCAGATCGGCGGTTCGGCCCTCGGCTGGCCCTCGAACTGGCAGCTGGACGTGTTCAGCAGGGCCTGGAACAAGGGCATCGGCGACTACTTCACCAACACCCTCATCGTGCTGGTGTTCTCCGTCCCGCTGACCATGCTCTTCGGCTCGATGGCGGCCTACGTGCTGGCCCGCTACGAGTTCCCGGGCAACCGGCTCATCTACTACTTCTTCGTCGGCGGGGCCATGTTCCCCGTCTTCCTCGCCCTCGTTCCGCTGTTCTTCATGGTCAAGCGTCTCGACATGTTGAACACGTACCAGGGTCTGATCCTGGTGTACGTCGCCTACTCGATGCCGTTCACCGTGTTCTTCATGCACGCCTTCTTCCGCACACTGCCCACGGCGGTCTTCGAGGCGGCCGTGCTCGACGGGGCCTCGCACACCCGGGCGTTCTTCCAGGTCATGCTGCCGATGGCCAAGCCCGGCCTGCTGAGCGTCGGGATCTTCAACGTGCTGGGTCAGTGGAACCAGTACATCCTGCCGTCGGTGCTGATGCAGCCCCAGAACAGTTCGGAACCGGAACGCTACGTGCTCACCCAGGGCCTCATCCAGCTCCAGCAACAGCAGGGGTACGCCACCGACCTCCCCGTCCTCTTCGCGGGCGTGACCATCGCGATGATCCCCATGCTCGTCGTGTACCTCTCCTTCCAGCGCCAGGTCCAGGCGGGCCTCACCTCGGCGACCCTCAAGTAGCACTCAGCGACCGTCGAGTAGCACCCCGACACCGCTTGCGCGTACGCCACCTCCGACCCGGGGTGGCGTACGCGTGTCCGCATGGTGACGGAAATGGAACATGACTCGGTGGTCCCGATTTCCGTCAAGGACTTGACTGCGGTAACCCGTTCAGCGGAGCTTGGAGTTCACAACTTGTAAGTGGGCCGGGCTCAGATGCCGTGACCCGGATCACACGGACGGCATCGGGGCCGTCCGGCTGAGGGCAGGAGTGGATGAGTCGATGGAGACTCCGGGGTCGCAGTCGTCGCTGCACCGAGCCAATCTTGAGCGCGTCGTACGTGCGGTGCGCCTTGCGGGTTCGCTCACGCAGGCGGAGATCGCGAGGACGACGGGCCTGTCCGCCGCGACCGTTTCCAATATCGTCCGAGAGCTCAAGGACGGCGGAACGGTCGAGGTCACACCCACTTCGGCGGGCGGTCGCAGGGCCCGCAGCGTCAGTCTGAGCGGGGACGCCGGCATCGTCATCGGGGTCGACTTCGGGCATACCCATCTGCGCGTGGCGGTCGGGAATCTCGCCCATCAGGTGCTGGCCGAGGAGTCCGAGCCACTGGATGTGGACGCCTCCGCGGCGCAGGGCTTCGACCGGGCGGAAGAGCTGGTCAGCCGCCTGATCGCGGCAACCGGCGTCGACCGTTCCAAGATCGCCGGGGTAGGTCTCGGCGTGCCGGGCCCGATCGACGTCGAGTCGGGGACCCTCGGCTCCACCGCGATCCTGCCGGGCTGGACCGGGGCGAGACCCGCCGAGGAGCTGGGGCGCCGGCTCGGAGTGCCCGTACACGTGGACAACGACGCCAACCTGGGCGCACTGGGCGAGATGGTCTGGGGCAGCGGGCGCGGGGTCAGGGACCTGGCCTACATCAAGGTCGCCAGCGGTGTCGGCTCGGGCCTGGTGATCAACGGGAAGATCTACCGCGGCCCGGGGGGCACGGCGGGGGAGATCGGGCACATCACCCTGGATGAATCCGGCCCCGTCTGCCGCTGCGGCAACCGGGGTTGCCTGGAGACCTTCGCGGCGGCGCGCTATGTCCTGCCGCTCCTCCAGTCCAGCCACGGCACCGATCTGACCATGGAAGGCGTCGTCCGGCTGGCGCGGGACGGTGACCCGGGCTGCCGTCGCGTGATCGCCGATGTCGGACGTCATATCGGCAGTGGTGTCGCAAATCTCTGCAACCTGCTGAACCCGAGCCGGGTGGTTCTCGGCGGCGATCTGGCCGAGGCCGGGGAGCTGGTTCTCGGGCCGATCAGGGAGTCCGTGGGCCGCTACGCCATCCCCAGTGCGGCACGTCAACTGACCGTTCTCCCAGGGGCACTTGGGGGCCGCGCGGAGGTGCTCGGAGCGCTCGCTCTCGCGCTCAGCGAGATGGGCGATGCGTCCCTTTTGGACGGCACGCTGACAGCAGCTGCCCCCGCGTTCACTTAGAGAACGCATAGGGCCGTTGCCATCTCGTTAAGTATTTACTTCTTGACGTCTTACCTGCGGCCGAGTTGACTTCGAGCCACCTCGGCCGCAGCGTTGCGGCCCTGTCAGGGAGGCACACCCCCAATGAACGCAACGATGCGTAGAGTCGTGATCGGTACCGCCGCGGTTTCGATGGCCCTTTCCGTGGCCGCCTGTGGCAAGGCCGGTGACAAGAGCTCTGACAGCAGCAGCTCGGACAGCAAGACCATCGGTCTTCTCCTTCCCGACAGCGTCACCACGCGCTACGAGAAGTTCGACCACCCGCTGTTCGACGCCAAGGTCAAGGCGCTGTGCTCCGACTGCAAGGTCGAGTACGCGAACGCCGCCGGTGACGCGGCCAAGCAGGCCCAGCAGGTCAGCAGCATGATCACCAAGGGCGTCAAGGTCCTCGTGATCAGCGCTCAGGACTCCGCGGCCATCAAGTCCTCGATCCAGACCGCCGTCGACAAGGGCATCAAGGTCGTTGCGTACGACCGTCTCGCCCAGGGCCCGGTCTCCGCGTACGTCTCCTTCGACAACGTGAAGGTCGGCGAGCTCCAGGGTCAGGCGCTGCTCGACTCGCTCGGCTCCAAGGCCACCACGAAGTCCAAGGTCGTCATGATCAACGGTGACGACGCCGACCCGAACGCCGGTCAGTTCAAGAAGGGCGCCCACAACGTCCTCGACGGCAAGGTCGACATCGCCTACGAGCAGTCCGGCCTCTGGAAGGACACGGTCGCCGCGCAGAAGATGTCCGCGGCCATCACCCAGCTCGGTGCCAAGAAGATCGCGGGCGTCTACTCCGCCAACGACGGCATGGCCGGTGGCATCGCCAACACCCTCAAGGGCGCCGGCATCGACGGTATCCCGCTGACGGGTCAGGACGCGGAGCTCGCGGGCATCCAGCGCATCGTCGCGGGCACCCAGTCCAGCACCGTCTACAAGGCCTTCAAGCCGGAGGCGGACGCCGCTGCCCAGCTCGCGGTCAACCTGCTCGAGGGCAAGAGCATCAAGGACCTGGCCACCCAGACGCTGACCAGCGGCTCCGGCACCAAGGTGCCTTCGCAGCTGCTGACCCCGGTGTCGGTCACCAAGGCCAACATCAAGGACACGGTCATCGCCGACAAGCTCTACACCGTCGCCGATATCTGCACCTCCGAGTACGCCAAGGCCTGCAAGGCCGCCGGCCTGCAGTAATCACTCGACACCGGCCTGCTGGAGATCGACTTCTCCAGCAGGAGGTCGAGTAAGGACCGCTCGGCGGTCCCGCGAAAACCTGTCCGACGCCTGCCCCACCTACATACCCCGCTGCGGGGTGGGCGTCGGACGGAACCGTTGCCAAGCGCAGCGGATTCGCGCATGTTCATCTTGTAAACCTTGTGCGTCTCGCACATCCCTCCGCGCCTGTCCCCCCATGCGCGGCATCCCCGCCGGTCAGGCGGCGAAGGAGATGGTTCACGTGTCCGCTACGCCCGTGCTGGCGTTGCGCGGAGTCTCCAAGCGATTCGGTGCGGTCCAGGCACTCACCGACGTCGAGCTGGAGGTCCAAGCCGGAGAAGTGGTCGCCCTGGTGGGCGACAACGGCGCAGGAAAGTCCACCCTGGTCAAGACGATCGCGGGTGTCCACCCCATCGATGAGGGCGTCATCGAGTGGGAGGGCAAGCCGGTCAGCATCAACAAGCCGCACGACGCCCAGGGACTCGGCGTCGCGACGGTCTACCAGGACCTCGCCCTGTGCGACAACCTCGATGTGGTCGGCAATCTCTACCTCGGCCGGGAGCTGCTGCGCCGCGGCGTCATCGACGAGGTGACGATGGAGCAGAAGGCTCGCGAGCTGCTGAGCACTCTGTCGATCCGCATCCCGAGCGTCCGCATCCCGATCGCGAGTCTGTCCGGTGGTCAGCGCCAGGTCGTCGCCATCGCGCGCGCCCTGATCGGCGACCCCAAGGTCGTCATCCTCGACGAGCCCACCGCCGCCCTCGGCGTCGAGCAGACCGCGCAGGTCCTCGACCTGGTCGAGCGGCTGCGTGAGCGCAACCTCGGCGTCATCCTCATCAGCCACAACATGGCCGACGTCAAGGCGGTCGCGGACACCGTCGCCGTCCTGCGGCTGGGCAAGAACAACGGCTCCTTCCCTGTGAAGAACACCAGCCACGAAGAGATCATCGCCGCCATCACGGGAGCCACGGACAACGCCGTGACCCGTCGTGCGGGGCGTCGCAGCACGGAGGCGGCAAAGTGAGCGACACGTCCAAGGTCACGAAGTCTGACCCCGAGCCGGAGCTGCGGGACACGGTGGCTCCCGCCGACGACCCCACGGCCGCGCCGGTGACCGTCGTGGACCCGCGACTGCTGGTCCGCGAAGAGGGTCTGAAGGGCTACGTCACCGAGTTCAAGCGCAAGGTGAAGGGCGGCGAGCTGGGCTCGCTGCCGGTCTTCGTCGGTCTGATCATCATCTGGACGATCTTCCAGTTGCAGAATGACCGTTTCCTCAGCGCCGACAACCTGTCCAACATCAGCTACTTCATGTCGGCCACCGGCATGCTGGCCATCGGCCTGGTGTTCGTGCTGCTGCTCGGAGAGATCGACCTCTCCGTCGGCTCGGTCAGCGGTCTGGCGTCCACGCTGTTCGCCGTCTTCGTGGTCAACCACGGCGTGAACGCGTGGCTGGCCCTGGTCCTGGCCGTCCTGACCGGTGTCGGCATCGGCGCGCTGCAGGGCTGGTTCTTCGCCAGGATCGGCGTACCGGCCTTCGTCGTGACACTGGCCGGCTTCCTCGGCTGGAACGGTCTGATGCTGTGGCTGCTCGGTTCGAGCGGCACCATCAACGTCCCGTCCGAGTCGGGCCCGGTGCACCTCCTCGGCCAGAACTCCTTCTTCATGGACCAGGCCGTCATCGGTGCCTACGTCCTGGCCGGCCTCGGCGTCCTGTCCATGCTCGTGGGCTCGTTCGGCGAGCAGCGCCGGCGCCGTGCCGCCGGTGTGCCCTTCCGGCCCACCAGCGAGATCCTCGTGCGGGTCGGCGCGCTCGCCGTGGCGTCCTTCGCCGCCGCGGTCGTGCTGAACAACGCCTCGGGTGTGTCCAACGCCCTGGTGATCTTCCTCGGGGCCCTGGTGGTCGTCGACTTCGTGCTGCGGCGCACCACGTACGGCCGGAAGATCTTCGCGGTCGGCGGTGGCATCGAGGCGGCCCGCAGGGCCGGTATCAGCGTGCCCATGGTTCGTATCACCGTGTTCGCCATCTCCGGCGGCTTCGCGGCGGTCGGCGGTATGTTCTTCGCCGGTCAGACCGCGAGCGCGACGCTGAACGCCGGTGGCGGCAACACGCTGATGCTGGCCATCGCGGCCGCGGTCATCGGTGGTACCAGCCTCTTCGGTGGACGGGGCAGTGTCTGGTCGGCCCTGCTGGGCATGCTGGTCATCCAGTCCATCCAGACCGGTCTTGACCTGCTGAACATGAACACGTCGATCCAGTACATGATCACCGGTGCGGTGCTGCTGGGTGCCGTGGTCATCGACTCGGTGTCGCGCAAGTCGCAGAAGGCTGCGGGGCGCGCATAACGCGGGGGTTTCGCGGGAGCGCCGTCGGAGTGCGGTGGGTCTGCGGCTGACCGTCCGTCGTGGCTGGTCGCGCAGTTCCCCGCGCCCCTGACGGGGCGCTGCAGTCCCGCCCGCTGAAGAGACGCGGAAATCCTGGCCCCTCTTGAACCTGTGCCCGGTACCAATGGCGGTGCCGGGCACAGTCATGTTCGGGGGCGGGGGGAACGGGTGTTCCCCTTCGTGCGACCGTTCGTGTGGCGTAGATCGCCAGGGGCGGGCCACGTGCGTAAAGGCGGAACATTAGACTCGACTAGCCCGGCAACAGCTCTACTGCAAGGAGGCACGGGTGCCGCTGCTGACCCGCATCAGGGGACCGCGTGATCTGGACCGGCTCAGCCTGGAGCAGCTGGACCAGCTGGCAGGCGAGATCAGGACCTTTCTCGTCGACGCTGTCTCCAAGACCGGCGGCCACCTCGGCCCCAACCTCGGTGTCGTGGAGCTCACCATCGCCCTGCACCGGGTCTTCGAGTCACCCAAGGACAGGGTGCTGTGGGACACGGGCCACCAGTCCTACGTCCACAAGCTGCTCACCGGCCGCCAGGACTTCTCGAAGCTGAAGATGAAGGGCGGCCTCTCCGGCTACCCCGCGCAGGCCGAGTCCGAGCACGACGTCATCGAGAACTCGCACGCCTCCACGGTCCTCGGCTGGGCCGACGGCCTGGCGAAGGCGAACGAGGTGCTCGGCAGGAACGACCACGTCGTCGCCGTCATCGGTGACGGTGCCCTCACCGGCGGTATGGCCTGGGAGGCGCTCAACAACATCGCCGACGCCAAGGACCGCCCCTTGGTGATCGTCGTCAACGACAACGAGCGGTCGTACGCGCCGACCATCGGCGGCCTCGCGAACCACCTGGCGACCCTGCGCACCACGGACGGCTACGAGCGCTTCCTGGCCCGCGGCAAGGACCTCCTGGAACGCACCCCGGTCGTCGGCAAGCCCCTCTACGAGACGCTGCACGGCGCCAAGAAGGGCCTCAAGGACTTCATCGCCCCGCAGGGCATGTTCGAGGACCTGGGCCTGAAGTACGTCGGCCCGATCGACGGCCACGACATCGAGGCCCTGGAGTCGGCGCTCGCCCGCGCCAAGCGCTTCGGCGGCCCGGTCATCGTGCACTGCCTCACCGAGAAGGGCCGCGGCTACCAGCCCGCCCTCCAGGACGAGGCGGACCGCTTCCACGGCATCGGCCCCATCCACCCCGACACGGGCCTGCCCATCAAGGCTTCCGGCGCCGACTGGACCTCCGTCTTCGGCGACGAGATGGTCGAGCTCGGCAGGGAGCGCAAGGACATCGTCGCGATCACCGCGGCGATGCTGCAGCCGGTCGGCCTGAAGAAGTTCGCGGACGCCTTCCCGAACCGCATCTACGACGTCGGCATCGCCGAGCAGCACGCCGCCGTGTCGGCGGCGGGCCTGGCCACTGGCGGACTGCACCCCGTCTTCGCCGTCTACGCGACCTTCCTCAACCGCGCCTTCGACCAGGTCCTGATGGACGTGGCCCTGCACAAGTGCGGCGTCACCTTCGTACTGGACCGCGCGGGCGTCACCGGCACCGACGGCGCCTCGCACAACGGCATGTGGGACATGTCGATCCTCCAGGTCGTCCCGGGCCTCAGGCTCGCCGCGCCGCGCGACGCCGACCAGGTCCGCGCACAGCTGCGCGAGGCCGTCGAGGTGACCGACGCGCCGACCGTGGTCCGCTTCTCCAAGGGCGCGGTCGGCCCGGCCGTGCCCGCCGTGGGCCGGATCGGCGGCATGGACGTGCTGCGCGCGCCCGGCACCGACGCCCCCGACGTCCTGCTCGTCTCCATCGGTGCGCTCGCGCCGATGTGCCTGCAGATCGCCGACCTTCTCGACAAGCAGGGCATCACCACGACGGTGGTCGACCCACGCTGGGTCAAGCCGGTCGACGAGGCCATGGCCCCGCTCGCCGAGCAGCACCGCGTGGTCGTCACCGTCGAGGACAACTCCCGCGTCGGCGGCGTCGGTTCGACGATCGCGCAGGCCCTGCGCGACGCGGGCGTCGACGTCCCGCTGCGCGACTTCGGCATCCCGCCGCGCTTCCTCGACCATGCCTCCCGCGCCGAGGTCATGACGGAGATCGGCCTGACCGCACCGGACATCGCCCGCCAGGTCACCGGCCTTGTCTCCAAGCTCGACGGCCGCTTCACGGCCCCCGCGCAGGCCGTGGACTCGGTGGAGCCCGCGCGCGACTGACGTACACCGCAGGTCCAATGGGCCGGTTTCTCCACCCCCTACGGGTGGAGAAACCGGCCCATTCGCGTGAACCCACTCATGTCGGGGCGTACGAAGCGCCCGCCCTCCCGATCATGTCGAGGACGACAAGCGTGGGAGGTACGCCCGTGAGCAGCACCCTCTTCAGAACGAAGAAGGTCGAACAGTCGATCTTGGACACTGAGGAGCCGGAGCACGCACTCAAGAAGTCGCTGTCCGCTCTGGATCTCACCGTCTTCGGCGTCGGTGTCATCATCGGCACCGGCATCTTCGTCCTCACCGGCAAGGTCGCCAAGGAGAACGCGGGCCCCGGGGTGTCCCTCGCGTTCGTCGTGGCGGGCATCGTCTGCGGTCTGGCGGCCCTCTGCTACGCGGAGTTCGCGTCCACGGTCCCGGTGGCGGGATCGGCGTACACCTTCTCGTACGCCTCGCTCGGCGAGCTGCCCGCCTGGATCATCGGCTGGGACCTGGTCCTGGAGTTCGCGCTCGGCACGGCGGTGGTCGCCGTCGGCTGGTCGGGGTATGTGCGCTCGCTGATGGACAACGCGGGCTGGCACATGCCGGTGGCGCTCAGCGGCCGGGAGGGCGCCTCGGGCTTCGGCTTCGACATCCTCGCCTCGGCCCTGGTGCTGGTGCTCACCGGCATCCTCGTGCTCGGTATGAAGCTGTCCGCGCGGGTCACCGAGGTCGTCGTCGCCATCAAGGTGACTGTCGTCCTCATTGTGATCATTGCGGGCGCCTTCTTCATCAACTCCGACAACTACAAGCCGTTCATCCCGAAGGCCCAGACGGTGGAGGCGGGCGGCAGTCTCAAGGCGCCGCTCATCCAGCTGATGTTCGGCTGGGCGCCCTCCAACTTCGGTGTGATGGGCATCTTCACCGCCGCCTCCGTGGTCTTCTTCGCCTTCATCGGATTCGACGTCGTGGCCACCGCCGCCGAGGAGACCAAGAACCCGCAGCGGGACATGCCGCGCGGCATCCTCGGCTCGCTGTTCATCTGCACCGTGCTGTACGTCGCCGTGGCCATCGTGGTGACCGGCATGCAGCACTACACCGAGCTGTCCGTGGACGCCCCGCTCGCCGATGCCTTCAAGGCCATCGGGCACCCCTGGTACGCGGGCGTGATCAGCTTCGGCGCCGCCGTCGGCCTGACCACCGTCTGCATGATCCTGCTTCTCGGCCAGACCCGGGTGTTCTTCGCGATGAGCCGTGACGGACTGCTGCCGCGCTTCTTCTCCCACGTCCACCCCCGCTTCAAGACCCCCCACCGGCCGACGATCCTGCTCGGTGTGATCATCGCGGTCCTGGCCGGCTTCACCAGCCTCAGCGAACTCGCCGAACTGGTGAACATCGGCACGCTCTTCGCCTTCGTCGTCGTCGCCCTGGGCGTGATCATCCTCCGCCGTACCCGCCCCGACCTGCACCGCTCCTTCCGTACGCCGTGGGTGCCGTTCCTCCCGATCGTGTCCGTCCTCGCCATCCTGTGGCTGATGCTGAACCTGCCCTCCGAGACCTGGCTCCGGTTCGTCATCTGGATGGTGATCGGCATCGTCGTCTACTTCCTGTACGGGCGCTCGCACAGCCGTCTCGGCCGGCAAGAGGAGACGACGGTGGGCGAGGTGCTGAAGGGGCGGCACCATGAATCCGAGTAATCGGCCCAGTTGACGCTCCGGCCCCGTATGTCCCGCTTCGGTGGAGACTGCGGGGCCGGATAGCGTGCACCGTATGCTCGCCGAGCTCCTGGAATCATCACGCCCCGTAGTCAAGTCGCCGGCATCGGACCACGGCTACTGGAGACGGGTCCTGCCCGTGCTGACGGTGCTCGCCTGCGTCACCCGCGCCCCCTCCTTCATACGGCCGCTGTGGAACCCGGACGAGGGCTATCTCGCCGTACAGGCGCGGATGCTGGCGCACGGGGGAGAGCTGTACGAGACGGTCGTCGACCGCAAGCCGCCGCTCGTGCCGTGGCTGTACGAGGCGGCGTTCGCGGTGTGCGGCTCCGGCTCGCTCACTTCCGTGCGGGTTCTCGCGGTGCTGGCCCAGCTGTCCACCGCCGTGCTGCTGGCGTCCCTGGCCCGGCGCCGCTGGGGCGGGGCGGCCGGGTGCACGGCGGGCGTGCTGTATCTGCTGGCCTCCATCGGGCTCAACCCCGAGGATGCGCAGGCCGCGACGTTCGAGGTCTTCATGCTCCCGTGCACGGCCGCGGCGATGTGGTGCGCGGACCGGCGCCGCTGGGGTGCGGCCGGACTCGCCGTCGCCTGCGCGTTCCTGGCCAAACAGACGGGCGGGGCGGTGCTGGTGCCGGTGGTGTGGCTGCTCTGGCAGTCCGGGGCGCCGCCCCGAAACGCCCTGGTACGGCTGGGAGTCGGGGCCGTCCTCCCGGTCCTCTGCGCGGCGCAGCTCACCGACCCCGCGGGTTTCCTGTTCTGGACGGTCACCGGATCGGGCGCGTACGCCTCCTTCACCGGGTCCGAACTCCATGTCCTCGCACGGGGGTTGACCAACGCGGCGATCCTGGCGGTGGCCTGCGCGGGCCTGATCCCTCCGGTCGTACGGGTGCTGCGCATCGCCCGTACCGGATCGGCGGAGCTGTGGCTGTGGCTGGCCTCGTCGGCGGTGGCGGTCGCCCTGGGCTTCCACTTCTTCGGCCACTACTACCTTCAACTCATCCCGCCGGTGGCCCTGTTGGCGACGGCGGCGCTGCAGATCCTGCCCCGCGACCGAATGGTGACCGCGCTGCTCACCTCGGCCTGCTGCTGCACCCTGTTCCTGGCCTGGGGGCTGCTCGCGCCGCGCCCCGAACTCGCCCACGCGCAGCGCCTCGCGGACGCGCTCGCCCATCGCACGGATCCCGGTGACCGGGTCCTGGTCTGGGGCATACACCCGGAGACGTACTGGCTCGCCGACCGCGCCCCCGCCAGTCGCTACCTGACCGCCGGCCTCCTCACCAACTACAGCGGCGGCCGCAACGGTCCCCAAGTCGGCGAGAAATACGCCGTCGAGGGTGCCTGGCCCGTCTTCCGCGAGGAGATGACCACCCACCCGCCCGCCCTCGTCATCGACGACTCCACCGACCAGCCCTACGCCCCGGACCGTGTCCCGTCCCTCCGCCGGCTGCTCGCCGCGGGGTATGAGCAGGCGGGGGTGGTGGACGGCGCGACCTTGTACACACGAACACCGCCCGCCGACTGAGGGCCCGTCTTCGCCCCCGCCGCCCCTACCCGTCCCATCCCTGGGGGCTGCGCCCCCAGACCCCCGCTAAAAGATTGCGCAGTTCCCCGCGCCCCTTTTAGGGGCGCGGGGAACTGCGCAATCCTTTAGATCAGCCCCCACCCGCCCGCAGCCGAAACACAACCGAACGGGGTCGAAGGGGCGGAGCCCCTGGGGGATGGGACGGGTAGGGGCGGCGGGGGCGAGGAACGGCTCATGCGTCACCGCGTGCGGCCCGCGGCCCCGTGACCTCCGCCCCCAGCTCACCCACCCGGCCCCGAAGCTCACGGTCCGCCGTGATGACGAGGACGGAACGGTCGCCGGCCTCGGCGACCAGTTCCACGATCTTGTCGTCGCCGCTGCGGGGCGCGGCGACGACGCGTACACCCGGGACGGACTCCACACCCTTGGCCGCGCCCTCCACCACGAGGACGAGCTCAACGGGGGAGGAGCGCCCGGGAAGACCGTCCCGGGCGAGCCGGTCACGGAGGCGCTCCGCGGCTCCACGCCGGTCCCGCCACCACCCATCGGGCACGGAACCGACAACATTCGCACCGTCGACGATCACGAGCAAGGGGCTGGCCATGGCCCAAGAATCGCACGGCTCAGCGGCTGAAGTCCTCGCCGAAGTGGGCAGCGCCCGACGGCCCGGAGAGCGCGGAGAGGTTGAAGCTGGTGCTGCCCGTTCCGGTGACGCCCCCGGCGGTGGCAGGCAGCCGCCAGACGCGGCCCTTCCAGCCGTCCTCGCCGTTCCCGCCGACCAGGAGCTCACCCGCGGCCACGTGCACCGCCGCACCGAAGTGGTCCAGCACCTCCGACGTACTCGGCACGCCCTTGGTGTTCTGCGTGAGCACCTGGGCACCCGTGGTGGTGACACCCTGCGGACCGCCGCGCAGCACGGTGACCGCTCCCGCCCGGAACGTGCCCTCGGCGTCGCTGCCGGTCTCGAACGGCGTGCCGATGACCAGGTCCGCGTAGCCGTCGCCGTTCGTGTCGCCCAGGGCGACGCTGTCGCCGAACCGGTCGTCCTTCTCGTCGGTCCCCGGTACTCCGGCGGTGGCCTGCGTGATGGTTCGTGCCGCCCGGGTCGTGCTGAGGCCCTTCGGACCGCCGTACGTCACATAGACGGCACCGCCGGGCGCCGCGGCCGTCCCCGCGTCGCCGTTCCCGCCGACGAAGTCCTGGTAGCCGTCGTGGTCGAGGTCGCCGAACGCGCCCGTGCCGGTGGCCTTGATGGTTCCGGCGTCGGTGAGACCCGCCGCCGAGCCCACGTAGAGGCGCCCGGTCGAGGCGAAGTCCCGCGTGTTGCCGCTGGTCACGATGTCGGCCACGCCGTCACCGGTCATGTCGCCCACGAACACGGCGCCGGGCGCGTACCCGGCGTCCTTCGTCACGGTGTCGCGGAACCCGATGCGCGCGGGGGCGCCCGTCCGGTCGAACGGGCCGTAGTACACGGCCAGGCCCCACGCGCCGTCCGCCTGGGCGGGCGCGGCCACGTCCGCCGTGCCGTCGCCGTCGATGTCACCGACGTCCGCCTGGTAGTTGAACAGCCACGGGGAAGTCGCCGTACCCTCGCCGCCCTCACCCGCGGGCAGTTGGCCGGCGCCGCTCAGCCCGTCCGCGCCGCCCCACAGGACCGTCCAGTGGGAGCCGTAGCGGATGAGAAGGTCGTCGTGGCCGTCGCCGTTCAGATCGCCGTTGCCGCCGAGGTGGCCCCAGCGCCGTTCGGCGGTCGGGTCGCCGGGCACACCGTCGGTCGCCTGCGTGATGATCTGGCGGTGCGCGGTGTCGTATCCGCCGGCGGAGCCGTAGACCACGGTCACCGCCCCGGCCTGCTTGAGTCCGTTGACCGTGGCGGTGGGCGCGGTGATCGCGAGATCGGGCAGGCCGTCACCGTTGAAGTCCGAGGTGAGGTCCGACGAGGCGCTGTCGGGCGCGGCCGGAGCGGCGGTCGCGGCGCCGGGAGTCAGTCCGATCACACCGAGAACCGTGGCCGCCGACAGGGCCACGGCCGCGGCGGAACGGGTGTGGGCGCGGGTGCGGGTGGTCATCCAGGTTCCCCCTGTGTCACTTTCGCATCAGTGGACGCTCGCGTTCGAACATCCAGTGAACAGACCGCTCGGTGATCAGAAGGTTGTACGCCGGACCGGCTCAGGCACGCTTCGTCCAGCGTTCGGTGATCGTGTCCACGGCGGCCGCCGCTTCGGCGAGGCGCCGGTCGTCCGCGCGCACGGAGCGGGCGAACTCGATGTGCAGGAACGGCACGTGCTCCGCGGCGGCCTTGCGGCCCTGGACGTTGTCGTGGCCCTCCAGCGGGCAGGAACGGACCCAGGCGCGGCACACCGAGAAGTCCCGCGCGCCGAGCGCGGTGGCGAGCCGGCGGCCGTCGGCGCGGCCCTCCGTGCCCTGTCCGGTGGAGGCGACGACATCGTGGCCGGGGACGGAGTCGTCGGCGAAGCCGTGCAGCTGGATGCCGGGCAGCCGCCGTTCGGCCAACTCGTCGCACACGGCGTCGAAGACGGAGTCACGGCGGTGCGCCATGTCGGCGGCGTCGCCCTCCCCGGCTCTGCGGTGCGCGCCCGCGAGAACCAGCACCCCGCCGGGCGAGCCGAGCAGCACCCGGGCGCCGAGCCGTTCGGTCTCCGCGTCGGCGACGGGGTGCGGCACCTGCACCGACCAGCGGACCGGGGCGGACAGGTCGATGTAGACACGGCCCCAGCCGCGCGGCGCGGTGCTCGCCTCCGTGCGGTCGGACAGCTCCGCGTACCGGCGTCCGGTGGTGGAGTCCGTGAGCGTACGCAGCTGGAAGTCGATGTCGGAGAGCAGTGTGCGGGCACGGTCGGGGTGGCCGTCGAGGATCTGGCCCACGGCGTCGGCGACCGCCTGCCGTTCGGAGCGGTGCGGCTCGCGGTACCCGGTGTCCGGGCCGAACCCGGCGGTGTAGTCGGTGATCCGCCGTTCCAGGCGGACGCCCGCGGGAGTGGCGGCGCCGGTCCGGTCCGGGGACGGGCCGTCCCCGCGCGCCTGGTTCGCGCGGCCGAATCCGTACGCGACGATCCCGGCCGCGAGCACGCCGAGCACCACGACCGCCGCCGCCAGGCTGATCGACTTCGCGCTGTTCACGTTCACTCTCATGGCCGCACCCAAGATAGTCACAGGGCAGGCACAGGGATCACGGGGGCCCGCACGGTGGGCCGAATGCGGTGGACCGGGTGCGGTGGGCTGGAGTGAAGCATGGGAGGCAAAGACTCCGTATGCCCAGATGTGATCGATGTCAATCAGAGTTTCCTCAATGTTTCCTGAGCGTGTGCAACCCTTTTCTTAGTTAAACGGTCTGAACTGACCGAGTCGCACTCTTGTGCGCTCTGGGGTGCGATGTGTCTCCCGTGGCACGCGCACCACCTGTAACTGCATGAGAGGAGCACCCCGTTGGCCGCTGCGCGTCCGAAGCGGCGACACAAGGTCCGCCGAAGGGCTGACATGTCCCTGATTGGTGGGATACGTCCACCCATAGCTGTCTTGTCCGTTCTGCTCCTCACGCTCGCGGGCATCACCGCGCTCACCCTCGGCAAACCGGACAACGTCCTTGTCCCGAAGGCCGTCCTGACCTCACAGCAGTACATCGCCGAAGACGGCGCCGTCGCCCTGCGGACCTCGCTCGACGAGTCGATCAGCGACCTCACCAACACGGCCACCCTCTTCAACGAGGGCCAGCCCGTCTCCGCGGACACCGTCCTGGACAAGGTCGGCGACGTCTACCAGAAGTGGCGCGGCACCGCCGTCGTCGAGATCAAGTCGGGCGACCTGCTCGCCGCCCGGGGCGAGAGCGTGCCGCTCTCCGCGATCGACCGGAGCAAGCTCTCCGCCAAGGACGGCCTTGCCCCGCGCATGGTGCGCATGGACAACGGCCAGACCCGCCTGGTCATCCTCGCCCTGCTCTCCTGGAAGGGACAGCCGCAGCAGCTCCTGGTCGCCTCCAGCAGCCTGACCTTCCCCGGCGTGAGCCTCTCCGGCGGACGCGCCATCGGTGTCGTCGACTCCACCGGGCGGCTGCTCAGCAGCCACGGCAACCTCGACGCCAAGCGCGCCCAGCAGCAGCTGAAGTCCTTCGCCGGCGTCGCCGCCAAGAAGGCCGAGCAGAACCCCATCACCGCGAAGAAGCCCGGCTCGGGCGGCTACACCGGCGTCAGCGGCCATCTGACCGGAGACGCGGCCAAGAGCCTGCGCACCGTCGGGGGATACGCCACGCTCGCCGCACCCGTCGCCGGCGAGTCCACCGTGGCCAGCGGCCTCGGCCTCACCGTCGTCACCCAGGTCGACGTCAAGGAACGCACCTCACAGCTGACCCGGCCGGCCTTCGGCATCGCGGCCGCCGGCGCCCTGCTGCTCATCGGCGGACTCGCCGTCATGCTGCTGCTCGGCACCGTGCAGCGCCCGCTGATCCGGCTGTTCCTGGAGAGCCGCCGCCTCACCCGCGGCGACCTGGCGCGCCCGGTGACCGTCCCGAAGGCCGGGGAGGCCGCCCGGGTCGGGGCCGCCCTGGAGCGCCTGCGCCAGCAGTTGCGGGGCGCCCCTGTCGACGCGGACGGCCCCACGCCCCGCAAGGGCCTGGGCGCCCGCGCCCTGCTCGCCGTCTGCGCGGTCCTGCTGCTCGTCTGGTCCGCGCCGCTGATGCTGGTGCTCAACCGCGCCGACAGCTCCGTACGCGTACCGAACCAGATCGTCCGGGACCAGAAGTCGCGCACCGCCACCGTCAGCGACCGGGTGCGCCGCGCCCTCAACGAAGGCCACGCGGACCTCTCCGCCGTCGCCGCGCTGATCGGCGACCGCACCTCGGCCGACGACATGCGCACCGTCCTGGAGCGCACCCTGGAGGACCACCAGCGCTACCAGTCGCTGTACGTCCTCGGCGCCGACGGCACGATCCTCGCCCAGGCCGGCCACACCCCCCACCACACGGCCGGTAAGGGCCCCTCCTCGAAGTCCCTCGAAGTGACCGGCGAGGGTGGCAAGAAGCCCGTCATCACCGCCACCGCCGAGGCACCCGGACGCGACGGGGCCGCCGTGGTCGGCGAGTTCCGCATCGAGTTCCTGAACGCGCTGCTCAGCCGCCAGGGCATGGGCGACGTACGGGTCCTCGACGCCGAGAACCGTGTCATCGGCGGCGACTCCGGCTACCTCGCCTTCCAGAAGGCGCCCTCCCACCTCACCGCGCTGCTCGGCAAGAAGGACGCGTACGCCACTGTCCAGCGCGGCGGTACCGTGCGCGTCGCCGCCGTGGCGCCCTTCACCGGCGGCGGCGAGGCCAAGGTCCTGCAGTGGAAGGTCGTCAGCTGGCAGCCCGCGTCGGGGCTCGCCATCCCCGAGTACAGCCTCCAGAACCGCACGGTCCTCGCCGGACTGCTCGGGCTGACCGCCGCCGCGGCCTGCCTGGGCTGGCTGCACATCGTCGTCGTCCGCCCATTGCGTGAACTGGCCCGCCAGGCCGAGACGCTCGCGGGCGGCGACCGCAAGACCGTGCTCTACCCACGCCACCACGACGAGGTCGGCGCCGTCGCCCGCAGCCTGGAGCTGATCAGACAGCAGCTCCAGGGGCAGCGGCGCGGACGTGACGGCGGGGCACGCACCCCGGCCGGAGTCGGAAGGAACCAGGACTAAACCGTGCTTTTCCTCTACGCCGTGCTCGTGGTGTGCGGAACCATCCTGCTGATCGCCGGAATCGTCGAACAGCGGCGCCACTTCGTGAACCTCGACCACATCCCCTCCCGCGTGCTCGTCAACGGCATCCGCGGCAAGTCGTCCATCACGCGCCTGTGCGCGGGCGCCCTGCGCGGCGGCGGGCTCACGACAGTGGCCAAGACCACCGGCACCGCGGCCCGGTTCATCCACCCCGACGCCACGGAGGAGCCGGTCTACCGCAAGTTCGGCATCGCCAACGTGGTCGAGCAGATCGGCATCGTGCGCCGGGCGGCTGCATACAACCCGGACGCCCTCGTCATCGAGTGCATGGCCGTCATGCCGGCCCTCCAGGAGATCAACCAGTCCAAGCTGATCCGCTCCACGATCGGCGTGCTGTGCAACGTCCGTGAGGACCACCTCGCCGAGATGGGCCCCACCCTCGACGACGTGGCACGCTCGCTGTGCCGGTCCATGCCCGAGGGCGGCATCTGCGTCACCGCCGAGAAGGACCGCTTCCACATCCTTCAGGAGGAGGCGGACGCCCGGGACTGCAAGCTGATCTACGCCGACCCGGAGATCGTCAGCGACGAGGAGCTGCGCGGCTTCAGCTGGTTCACCTTCAAGGAGAACGTCGCCATCGCGCTGACCGTCGCCGACCTCCTCGGCGTCGACCGGCACACCGCCCTCCAGGGCATGTACGACGCCCCGCCGGACCCCGGTGTCCTCTCCGTCGAGCGGTACCTCACCCACGACGACAAGAAGCTGCGCTTCGCCAACGTCTTCGCGGCCAACGACCCCGAGTCGACGCTGATGAACATCAACCAGCTGCTCGACCTCGGCGCCATCAACCGCCCGCTGAACGTCGTCATCAACTGCCGTCCCGACCGCGTCGAACGCAACGGCCAGATGGGCGAGATCATCCCCGAGCTCGACCCCGAGCAGGTCTTCGTGATCGGCCACCCGGCCAAGTCCGCCATCGACGCGATCCCGGCCGCCTACCGCGACCGCGCCGTCGACCTCGGCGGCGACCGGCGCGACCCCGAGGAGTTCATGGAGCAGCTCCTCGGCCGCCTCGGCGCCGACTCCTCACTCGTCGCCATCGGCAACATCCACGGCCAGGGCGAGGTACTCCTGGAGCACCTGGCCGAACTCCCGGCCGACGAGAGCCCCGACGACGCGCCGACCCGGCCCGCCGGTGCCGGTGCCGCACCGGCGCCGGTCCAGCAGCCGCGGACGCAGCAGCCGCAGCACGTCGAGACGGTGCAGTTGTACGCGCCGCACCTCGACCCGTTCCAGCCGTACTCGGAGGCGTACGAGGCCCGGTACACGCCGCACGCCGGCATCCATGTGCCGACGCAGCGCGACGCGGAACGCCCGTACCCGCAGGGGCAGCCGCAGCCGCAGCCGCCCGAGCCGTACGCCCCTCAGCAGTACGCGCGGCCCCAGCAGGGCGGGCACCCCCAAGAGCCCTGGCCGACCGTCGTCCAGGCGCCGGCCGCACCCCAGCAGTACCAGGGGGAACCTCAGCAGTTCCAGGGGGAGCCTCAGCAGTTCCAGGCAGAACCCCAACAGCACCGGGAACCCCGACCGCGGCACCCCGAACTCCCGCAGCACCCCGAACCGCCGCAGCACCGCGAACCCCCGCAGTCCCGTGGCCTGTTCGAGCCCCGCATCCCGCCCGCGTCCCCCGCCGACGACTCGCAGCAGTGGCAGAACCCAGGAGAGCAGCACCGTTGATCCCCTCCGTCCTCACCCCCGAGATCGCCGCGATCGGCATCGCCATCGGGCTGCTCTTCTCCCTGGTCTGCTACCTCACGACCAACCTCTCGCCCGGCGGCATGATCACCCCGGGCTGGCTGGCGCTGACCCTCGTCGAGGACCTCCAGCGCGCCGCGATGGTGGTCGGCGTGACCGTGCTGACGTACGTCGGCACGCTGCTGATGCAGAAGTTCGTGATCCTGTACGGCAAGCGGCTGTTCGCCGCGGTCGTGCTGCTCGGCGTGACGCTCCAGGCGACGGTGATGATCGTCCTGTCGCTGGAGTTCCCGCTGATGTACGCGAACCAGACCCTCGGCTTCATCGTGCCCGGCCTGATCGCCTACCAGCTCGTCCGCCAGCCCAAGGGTCCCACCCTGCTGGCCACCGGCTCGGTGACGCTCATGGCCTATGTCGTCCTCACCGCCGGAATCCTCCTCGGCGTCATGCCGTCCGCCTGACCACCGGAGTCGACTCACATGCCCCCCAAGAAGAAACGTCCCGTAGTCCACGCCGTGACCGTGCTCGCGCTGCTCGGCGCCAGCGGCTACCTCACGGTGGAACTGCGCAAGGACGAGCAGGCCAAGGCGCCTTCGGTGCAGGCCGTCACGGACGAGCCGAACCTGGAGTCCAACACCGGGCAGCAGGGCGGAAAGCAGAGCTGGGAGCGCCTGAAGAACCCCGAGCGCACGGTGCTGCGCGGCGCCAAGGGCCAGGTCCTCGCCACCTTCACGGACAACGCCCGCACCGCCACCCTGCGCGGCCCCTCCCGCACCTTCAGCGAGCCCGCCAGCACCAAGTCCAAGGTGGTGACGGAGGACTGGGTGCGGCTGATGCCCGAGCCGTGGACCAAGGGCGCCGAGAAGGAGAAGTGGTTCAAGGACTGGTTCAAGCAGAACTACGGGAGCCAGGAGGACGACATCTTCGCGTACGCCTTCCAGTACGTGCAGGGCGCTCCGGTCAAGAAGGACGACGAAGGCATCCCGTACGCGGGCGACGCGGTGTTCGGTCCGTTCAAGGCGGACGGCGTCGACCGTCTGGAGCAGAACGACTTCTACGACTACCTCGGCATCTCGTACACCTTCCGCAGCGGCACCACCATGCCGGCGCGCAAGGAGCGCTACCGGGCCCTGGACTGCTCCGGCTTCATGCGGATGATCTGGGGCTACCGCGCCCGCTATCCGCTGATGGCCACGAACACCCTGGGCGACGGCCTGCCGCGCACCGCCGACGGCATGGCCCGCTCCAAGGTGGGCGTCGACATCATCAAGATGCAGGGCCCCGCCCCCTGGTACACGCGTCCGAAGAACATCGACGTCCTGCAACCCGGCGATCTGCTGTTCTTCAAGATGGACCACCGCACCGGCAACCACATCGACCACGTCGCCCTGTACCTGGGGCTGGACACCGACGGCCACCGCGTCTTCATCTCCAGCCGCAAGGAGGTCAACGGTCCGACCATGGGCGACACGGGCGGCGCCTCGCGCATCGACGGCAACGGCTTCTACGCCGGGCTGTTCCGCAGCGCCAAGCGTCTGTGAGCGGGGCGGGGGTGGGCCTCGGCGACCGGCCCGCCCCCGACTAAAGTGAACCGGTGAACGGCGACTGGCTCATACGCGGCCGCGACGGCAGGCTCTGTGTGTACCTGCTGTCGGAGGCCGCCGTCCGCTGCCGGGCCGAGCGCGGCCCCGGCGGCCCCTGGGATCCTCAGCGCACCGTGGGCGGCGCCCAACGCCTGCATCCCGTACTCGCCGTGGGCCAGGGCCCCGACGGCTACGCCCATCTCGTCTCGTGGCGCCCGACCGTCACCGGCGAGTCGGGCCTGGTCCACTCCACGCACTTCCGTCCGCGTCTGGCCGCCCTCGACTGGAATTCGATCGGGCACCCCGACAAGAAGGGCGACCGTACCGGGACGCCCGCCGTCGCGGTCGACGCCGAGGGACGCGCCCATGTCTTCGTACGCAACAAGGGCGGCGGAGTGAGCATGGTCGCGCAGAAGGCGAAGGGCGGCTGGGATCCCTGGCGCGACCTCAAGGGGCGTGACGTACACGGGGACCTGGCGGCCGTGACCGGGGAGTCCGGGCGCGTCGAGCTGTACGCGGCCGTCCCGGACGGCATCCTGCACTGGCGCCAGGAGGAGCCGGGCGCGCAGCCTGTCCTCCAGGAGGCCCTGGAGACCCCGGTACGCCCGGGCACCCTCCGCGCCCTCGCCACGTCCCCCGACTCCACCACCCTCTTCTTCACCGACGAGCGGGGTGACCTCTGCGCCTGGCGCTCCGGCAGCAAGCCGGTGCCCCTGCTGGCCGCCGCCGGGCCCGGTCCCGTCTCGGCCGTTCGCTGCGAACTCGACGGCTACGACTGCACGTTGCTCGCTCAGCGTTCGGCGAGCGGGCGGGTTGCTTTCGCCGCGTACCCGACCGAGGAGGAGTCGGCGGGGGCGTGGTGGGCGGAGTCCGGGCCGCAACTTCCCGCCGACGCCCAGGTGTCCCTCGCGGAGGACGACGCCGGCCGCGTCGTCGCGGCGAGCCTCGCACCGGGCAGCGGCGACCTCCTCCTCACCCGCCGCAAACCCGAACCGGGCCTCGCCCTGGAGGCCTGGCGCCCGGTGTAACTCCGGGTTTCCTCGCCCCCGCCGCCCCTACCCGTCCCATCCTTCTGGGGCTCCGCCCCAGACCCCGTAGGCCGGTTCGTCGACTGCGGGCCGGTGGGGGTTGTTCGCGCAGTTCCCCGCGCCCCTTCGGCGGGGCTTCGCCTCGATCCCCCGCCCGCCCCGGTTTCTTTGGCTGCGGGCCGGTGGGGGTGCCCCTAAAAGGGGCGCGGGGAACTGCGCAATCTTTTAGGGGCACCCCCACCGGCCCGCAGCCGACGAACTACCCGGGGGCGCAGCCCAACGCCGGGTGCCCTGCACACCAAGAAGGCGTGCAGGGCACCCGGTGAACCCAGTGGAACGCTTACGCGGGGACGGAAGCCGCGCCCGGCGAAAGGAACCGCTTCCCGTTCACCCGCTCGGAGACGCCCTCACGGTCCAGGTACGGAGTGATACCGCCCAGGTGGAAGGGCCAGCCGGCACCGGTGATCAGGCAGAGGTCGATGTCCTGGGCCTCGGCGACGACACCCTCGTCGAGCATCAGACCGATCTCCTGGGCCACCGCGTCCAGGACGCGGTCACGGACCTGCTCCTCGGTGAGGACGACGTCGCCCTGCTTCAGCAGCGCCGCGACCTCGGGGTCCAGCTCCGGCTTCCCGCTGTCGTACACGTAGAAGCCGCGCTTGCCCGCCTTGACGACGGCCGCGAGGTTCGGGGAGACCGTGAAGCGGTCCGGGAAGGCCCGGTTGAGGGTCTCGGAGACGTGCAGACCGATGGCCGGGCCGACCAGCTCAAGGAGCACCAGCGGCGACATCGGCAGACCCAGCGGCTCGACCGCCTTCTCCGCGACCTCGACCGACGTGCCCTCGTCGATGACGTTCTGGATCTCGCCCATGAAGCGCGTGAGGATGCGGTTCACGACGAACGCCGGGGCGTCCTTCACCAGAACCGCCGTCTTCTTCAGCTTCTTGGCGACACCGAACGCCGTGGCGAGCGAGGCGTCGTCCGTCTGCTCGCCGCGCACGATCTCCAGCAGCGGGAGGATCGCGACCGGGTTGAAGAAGTGGAAGCCGACGACCCGCTCGGGGTTCTTCAGCTTCGACGCCATCTCCGTCACCGACAGCGAGGACGTGTTCGTCGCGAGGATCGCGTGCGCCGGGGCGACGGCCTCGACCTCGGCGAACACCTGCTGCTTGACGCCGATCTCCTCGAAGACGGCCTCGATGATGAAGTCGGCGTCGGAGAAGCCCTCGGCCTTGTCCAGCACACCGGTGACCAGGGCCTTGAGGCGGTTGGCCTTGTCCTGGTTGATACGGCCCTTGCCGAGCAGCTTGTCGATCTCGGCGTGGACGTAGCCCACACCCTTGTCGACGCGCTCCTGGTCGATGTCCGTGAGGACGACCGGCACTTCGAGGCGGCGCAGGAAGAGCAGGGCGAGCTGCGAGGCCATCAGGCCCGCGCCCACGACGCCCACCTTGGTGACCGGACGCGCGAGGGACTTGTCCGGGGCGCCCGCGGGGCGCTTGCCGCGCTTCTGGACCAGGTTGAACGCGTAGATGCCGGAGCGCAGTTCGCCACCCATGATCAGGTCGGCGAGCGCCACGTCCTCGGCGTCGTAACCCTTCTGCAGGTCACCGTCCTTGGACGCCTCGATGATGTCCAGGGCGCGGTACGCGGCCGGAGCCGCCCCGTGCACCTTGCTGTCGGCGATGAAACGGCCGCGCGCGACGGCCTGGTCCCAGGCCTCACCGCGGTCGATCTCGGGGCGCTCGACGGTGACGTCACCCTTGAGGACGGACGCCGTCCACAGCAGCGACTGCTCCAGGAAGTCCGCGCCCTCGAAGATCGCGTCGGCGATACCGAGGTCGAAGACCTGCTGGCCCTTGAGCTGCTTGTTCTGGTTGAGCGAGTTCTCGATGATCACCGAGACGGCCTTGTCCGCACCGATCAGGTTCGGCAGGATCGTGCAGCCGCCCCATCCGGGTACCAGACCGAGGAAGACCTCGGGGAGGGAGAAGGCGGGCAGCGCCTTGGAGACCGTGCGGTACGCGCAGTGCAGACCGACCTCGACGCCACCGCCCATCGCCGCACCGTTGTAGTACGCGAAGGTCGGGACCGCGAGGCCCGACAGGCGCTTGAAGACCTCGTGGCCGCCCTTGCCGATGGCGAGCGCGTCGTCGTGCTTCTTCAGCAGCTCGACGCCCTTGAGGTCGGCGCCGACCGCGAAGATGAACGGCTTGCCGGTGACGCCGGCACCGACGATCTCGCCGGCCGCCGCCTCCTTCTCGACCTGGTCGATGGCGGAGTTCAGATTCGCCAGCGACGCCGGGCCGAAGGTGGTCGGCTTGGTGTGGTCGAAGCCGTTGTCCAGCGTGATGAGCGCGAAACGCCCGGCGCCGAACGGCAGGTCGAGGTGGCGTACGTTCGCCGAGGTCACGACCTCGTCGGGGAACAGCTCGGCCGCGCCCTTGAGGAGTTCGGTGGTGCTCACTTGTCGCCTCCGGCGTCCTTGTGGTGCGGGTTCTCCCAGATCACCGTGGCGCCCATGCCGAAGCCGACGCACATGGTGGTGAGGCCGTAACGGACCTCCGGCTGCTCCTCGAACTGGCGGGCCAGCTGCGTCATCAGACGGACGCCGGAGGAGGCCAGCGGGTGGCCGTACGCGATGGCGCCGCCGTACTGGTTGACGCGCGCGTCGTCGTCGGCGATGCCGTAGTGGTCGAGGAACGCGAGGACCTGGATGGCGAAGGCCTCGTTGATCTCGAAGAGGTTGATGTCCTCGATGGAGAGACCGGCCTTCGCCAGCGCCTTCTCCGTCGCCGGGATCGGGCCGTAGCCCATGACCTCCGGCTCGACGCCCGCGAAGGCGTACGAGACGAGCCGCATCCTGACCGGCAGGTTGTTCTCGCGGGCGAAGTCCTCGGACGCGATGATCGACGCGGTGGCGCCGTCGTTCAGACCGGCCGCGTTACCGGCGGTGACCCGGCCGTGGACGCGGAACGGCGTCTTGAGCCCGGCGAGGTTCTCCAGGGTGGTCCCCGGACGCATCGGCTCGTCGGCGGTGACGAGGCCCCAGCCGGTCTCACCGACCTCCGCGTTGGTGTTGCGCACCGAGATCGGCACCAGGTCCTGCTGGATCTTGCCGTTGGCGTACGCCTTGGCGGCCTTCTCCTGCGAGCGCACGGCGTACTCGTCGGCGCGAAGCTTCGTGATGTGCGGGTAGCGGTCGTGCAGGTTCTCGGCGGTCATGCCCATGAACAGGGCGGACTCGTCGACCAGCTTCTCGCTGACGAACCGCGGGTTCGGGTCCACGCCCTCACCCATGGGGTGGCGGCCCATGTGCTCGACACCACCGGCGATGACGGCGTCGTACGCACCGAAGGCGATGGAGCCCGCGGTGGCGGTGACGGCGGTCAGCGCGCCCGCGCACATGCGGTCGATCGAGTAGCCGGGGACCGACTGCGGCAGCCCGGCCAGGATGCCGGCCGTGCGGCCGAGCGTCAGGCCCTGGTCACCGATCTGCGTGGTCGCGGCGATGGCGACCTCGTCGATCTTCTTCGGGTCGAGACCCGGGTTGCGGCGCAGCAGCTCCCGGATCGCCTTCACGACGAGGTCGTCGGCGCGGGTCTCGTGGTAGATGCCCTTCGGGCCCGCCTTGCCGAACGGGGTGCGGACGCCGTCGACGAAGACGACGTCCCTGACGGTACGAGGCACGATGGCTCTCCTCCAGATGCGGGATGGCACTGCTGCGCGACACACGCGACTGAGCGCGCGCTCACCCCCACATGCTACTTACGAGTAACCACCCTGCCCAGTCCCGAGAGCGGGAGCGGCGAACGTCACACAAAAACGAGCCTGTGCAGGAGCGCCCCTTAAGGGGCGCGGGGAACTGCGCGACAAGCCACATACGGCCCGCACCCCGCATCAGACCCCGGACTGTCACCCCCTGGGCGGCGCAGTAGACCCCCGAGGAGTCAGCACAGGCGTAGCCACAGGATGCGACCCCCCACCCTCCCCAGTGATCACCCCGAACAACGTCCGAGCCACATCCGCCCCGAACCCATGCACGTCATGACTCATCGCGGACAACGTGGGATGAGTGAGCCGGCACAACTGAGAGTCGTCCCACGCCAGCAAAGAAACATCCCCCGGCACCGACAACCCCATCTCGGCCGCCACCGACAACCCCGCCACAGCCATGATGTCGTTGTCGTACACAATCGCGCTGGGCCGATCAGAAGCCGCGGCGGTCAGCAAGGACCGCGTCGCCCGAGCCCCCGCATCCCCCGAGAAATCCGTAGCCACCTGCCACGCCCCCTCAAGCCCCAGCCCCCGCCCCACCTCGTCGAACGCGGCCGTACGAATCGACGTATGCCCCAGCGCCGCCGCACCCCCCACCCGGGCGATCCTCCGATGCCCGAGCGCCGCGAGATACCGCACGGCCTCCGTGACGGCGGTCGCGTCATCGGTCCACACGGAGGTGAGGCTGCCGGTGAGCGACGGATGCCCGACCGCGACGACGGGCATGCCCAAGCGCTCCACCGCCGCCACCCGAGGATCGCCGTCCCGGAAGTCGACCAGAATCGACCCGCTGACCTGCTTCCCCTTCCACCACGCGTCCTGGAGCCCGACCTCCTCCTCCAGATTCCGTACGAGCCGCAGCAGCAGCGAGCACGCATGCTCGGTCAGCACGCTCTCCACCCCGGAGATGAACTCCATGTAGAAGGGTTCGAGCCCCAGCAGCTTCGCCGGCCGGCAGATCGCCAGCCCGACGACGTCCACCCGCTGGTTCGACAGCGACCGCGCGGCGAGATTCGGCACCCAGCCCAGCTCGCGGGCCGCCTCGAAGATCCGGTCCCTGGTGGCGTCGGAGAGCCCCGGCTTGTGGTTGAAGGCGAGCGACACCGCCCCCTTGGACACGCCGGCGCGCGCGGCGACGTCCTTGATGGTCACGCGGGGGGTCGGCGCTGTCGTCATCGGGTCGGCTCCACGCAGTACAGGGCGGACCGGGCGGTGGCCGCGTCAGGAGTCTCCCAGCCGCGTACGCCCATGGTGACCTGTTCGCCGGGGAGCAGGGTGACCAGCCCGGTGTCGGTCTCGGCGCCGGGGTCGAGCCGGTCGGCCTGCAACAGCAGATCCCGTACGAGGGTGTGGGCCGTCACGGTCACCGCGCCCGGCGCGACCCTCACGTTGAACTCCGGCCTCGGGTAAGGGACTTCGCGGTCCGGCACGGGGAAGTGCAGCGCGCGCAGCCCGTCCGCGTCCGCCACGAGGAACTCCTTGGGCCCCACGGGCTCCAGCTCTCGCTCCACGCGGACCTCGGCGACCGTACGCGCGGCGGCCGACAGATCGACGCTCGCCTCGGCCACGACGGCTCCGTCGACGGACATCCGCCGCAGCGCGAGTGACGGTGTCCATGCGTCCGCCGCCTGGTTCACGGCGGCCAGCACCAGTACACCGCCCCGGGGTTGCAGCGTCAGTAGCCGGTCCGCGTACAGCCGGCGCAGCTCGTGGTAGAGCGGTTTGGTCCGCCCGTCCCCGTCGATCGCGGCCCAGGACGTCACCGGCCAGCAGTCGTTGAGCTGCCAGACGATCGTGCCCGCGCACACCGGCCAGTGCGAGCGCCAGTGCTCGATCCCGGCGGCGACGGCGCGGGCCTGGTTGACCTGGGTGAGGTAGTGCCACCGGTCGAAGTCGCCTGCCGAGAAGCCCCCTTGGGGCACGGGGAAGTGCCGGGCGAGTCCGCGCTCCAGCTTGCCGTTCCCGTCGTCCGCCTTCTGGTGGTGCAGCATGCCGGGGGAGTCGGGGGCGAGCGTCTCGCCGGGCAGCGCGCGCCGCAGTGTCGCGTACGCGGGCGGTGCCTGCCAGCCGAACTCGGCCACGAAACGGGGGACTTGGAGCCGGTAGCCGGCGTAGTCGTCGCGGTTCCAGACCTCCCAGGAGTGGTGCGTCCCGTGCGCCGGGTCGTTCGGGTGATGGTCCCAGGAACCGGACCAGGGGCTGCCCGCCGTGTACGGCCGCGTCGGATCCAACTCGGCGACCACACGAGGCAGTAGCCCCAGGTAGTACCCCTCACCCCACGAGTCCCCGGCCAGCCGCCGCTCCCAGCCCCAGTCCCGGAAGCCCCACAGGTTCTCGTTGTTGCCGTTCCACAGCACGAGCGAGGGGTGCGGCATCAGCCGTACGACGTTCTCGCGCGCCTCGGCCTCCACCTCGCCGCGCAGCGGCTGCTCCTCCGGATAGGCCGCACAGGCGAAGGGGAAGTCCTGCCAGACCATCAGCCCCAGCTCGTCACAGGCGTCGTAGAAGTCCTCGCTCTCGTAGATTCCGCCGCCCCAGATCCGTACGAGATCGACGCCCGCGCCGGCTGCCCGCGCGAGACGTTCGCGATACCGCTCGCGGGTGATCCGGGACGGAAAGACGTCGTCAGGGATCCAGTTGACGCCCCGCGCGAACAGCCGCTCACCGTTCACGACGAAGGTGAAGCCGGTGCCGTGGTCATCGGCCGACGTGTCCAGCTCGACGGTCCGGAAGCCGATCCGTCGCCGCCAGACATCGAGCGGGCCGTGCGCATCGGAGAGCGTCAACTCGATGTCGTACAGCGGCTGTTCGCCGTATCCGCGCGGCCACCACAGCTCGATGTCCGGGACCTCCAGCCGTACGGAGCCGCTCGTGCCGTCGACCGTCGCGCTCGCGCGCACCCCGCCGACCCGGGCCTCCACGGTGAGGTCGGCCTCGACCCTGCTCCGCTCGACCTCGACGGCCAACTCGACGTGCCCCAGAGCGTGTTCGACGGTCACCAGCGGCCGTACGCCTGCGATCCGCGCCGTCGACCAGTGCTCAAGGCGTACCGGCCGCCAGATACCGGCCGTCACCAGCGTCGGCCCCCAGTCCCAGCCGAAGGAGCACGCCATCTTCCTGAGGTACTGGAAGGGCTCGGGATACGCGTTCGGCCGCTCGCCGAGCCGGTCCCGCACCGCCTCGGCCGCGGTGTACGCGGAGGTGAAGCGCACCGAGAGCGGGCCCTGGAGGCCGGTGACGTCGAAGCGGTACGAGCGGTGCATGTTCCGTACAGAGCCCAGGAGTCGACCGTCCGGACCGCCCAGACGGATCTCGGCGGCGGTGTCCAGACCGTCGAAGACGAGGTCGGTCTGCTCGTGCCCCGAGAAGGCGGGCACTTCGATCTCGTACGTCCAGTCCCGCCGCCCCACCCACGCCACCTCGGTCTCGTTCCGCCCGAGGAACGGGTCCGGAATGACCCCCGCCGCCAGCAGATCCGTGTGCACACAGCCCGGTACCGCGGCCGGAAGTACGGCTCCCTCGTGCCGCAGGGTCCATCCCTCGGTGAGCGGTGTGACGTCCAGCATGCGCACTCCCTAAACCGGTCGAGTCAGAAGATGCCCAGGGCCGCGAAAGATTTCGAAATCGTTGGCGGAATAAGGACTTTACCGGTTTAGCAGCGGCTGTCAGAGTGCCGAATCAGCCAACCGACGTGAACGGAGCTGGTGCAGATGAACCACCGCACGACACTCGCCGGAACACTCCTCGCCGGGGCCCTGTTGGCATCGGGCTGCACCGGGACCGGAGGCTCGTCGCAGGGCGCGGACGCCAAGGCACCCGACGACCCGAAGACGGTGTCCGGGACCATCAAGGTCCTCACCCAGCGGACCGACCTCGTGCAGGACGGCACGATGAAGAAGTACGCCGCCGCGTTCAACAAGACGTATCCGAAGGTCAAGGTCGAGTTCGAGGCCCTCACGAACTACGAGACCGAGGCCAAGATCCGGATGAACACGGAGAATTACGGCGACGTCCTGCTGATCCCCGCCGTGATCAAGAAGACCGACTACCCGAGATTCTTCGCCTCCCTCGGCACCCGGGCCGAGCGCGCCAAGAAGTACCGGTTCACCGACTTCACCACCGTCGACGGCAAGGTCTACGGGCAGAGTCCGATCGGTGTGACCCCCGGCTTCCTCTACAACAAGAAGGTCTGGCAGCAGGCCGGGGTCACCCAATGGCCCACCACTCCGGCCGAGTTCCTCACGGACCTCAAGGCCATCAAGTCCCGGACCGACGCGACCCCGTACTACACCAACTTCTCCGCCCAGTGGCCGCTGACCTCGTGGACGGCCGTCAACGGCTCGGTCGGCTGCGACACCGAGGCCACCACCAAGCTGGCCGACGGCGATCCCTGGGCGAAGGGCGCCGACCTGAGAGTCGGCGACACGCTCCTGTACGACATCGTGCACCAGGGGCTGATCGAGAAGGACCCGACGACCACCAACTGGGAGGCGTCCAAGCCCCGGTTGGCGAAGGGGCAGATCGCCACGGAGTGGCTCGGCACCTGGGCGATCGTCCAGTTCCAGGACGCCGCCCGGCAGGCCGGGATCGATCCGGACGACATCGGGTTCATGCCCTTCCCGGCCCAAGTGGGCGGAAAATTCTGCGCGGTGGTCGGCCCGGACTACAACCTGGCCGTCAACGTCCACTCCCCGCACAAGGAAGCGGCCCGTGCCTGGATCGACTGGTTCACCGACAAGTCCGGCTACGACAAGGACAACCTGGCGATCTCGCCGCTCAAGGACGCGCCGCTGCCCGACGTCCTGAAGCCGTACGAGGACGAGGGCGTGAAGTTCATCGAGGTCTCCGACGCCAAGGGCGCCGAGGTCAAGGCGATCGACGACCAGTCCGAAGTCGGCATCAACAAGCCCGAGTACCGGCAGAACCTCGTCGACCTCGCACGCGGAGCCAGGAAGGGCAGCCTGGACAGCTTCCTGGGCGACCTCTCCAAGAAGTGGGCCGACGCCCGGAAGACCGTGGACTCCCGATGACGGACACCACCGAGAAGGCGGCCGCCACGGCCGCGGGGGCGGTCGCTCAGGCCGCCCCCGAACCGGCGCCGCCCCCGCGCACGGCACGGCTGTGGCGGGGCCTCACCCCCTGGCTCTTCCTGATCGCCCCGCTCGCCCTGCTGATCACGTTCACCTACGCGCCGATCGCCAACATGATCGCGTACAGCTTCACCGACTGGGACGGAGTGAGCCCCGAACTGCACTACATCGGGGGCCAGAACTACACCGAGATCTTCACCCGGGAAGACCTCTTCCAGGTGTTCTTCGTCAGCGGCTACTACCTGGCCGCCTCCGTGGTGCAGATCGTGGCCGCGCTCTATTTCGCGACGATCCTGAGCTTCAACGTCCGCTTCCGGAACTTCTTCAAGGGCGTGCTCTTCTTCCCGTATCTGATCAACGGGGTGGCGATCGGTTTCGTCTTCCTCTACTTCTTCCAGGACGGCGGCACCCTCGACGCGGTGCTCGCCCTGTTCGGCTACCACGCGGACCACGCCTGGCTGGGCACCCCGGCCTCCGCGAACGTCTCCCTCGCCGGCGTCTCGGTCTGGCGCTACATGGGCCTGAACTTCGTCCTGTTCCTGGGCGCGATCCAGTCCATCCCGGGGGAGTTGTACGAGGCCGCCGAACTGGACGGCGCGGGCCGCTGGCACCAGTTCCGCTACATCATCGCGCCCGGCATCAGACCGGTCCTGAGCCTGACCGTGATCCTCTCGATCTCCGGTTCGCTGTCGGTCTTCGAGATCCCCTACATCATGACCGGCGGAGCGACCGGCACCGAGACCTTCGTGATCCAGACGATCAAGCTGGCCTTCCAGTTCAACAAGACGGGGCTCGCCTCGGCGGCCGCGGTCGTGCTGCTGCTGATCATCCTGGCGGTGACCTGGGTGCAGCGACGCCTCGTCCCCGACTCCGCCGACAACAGGATGGACCTCGGATGACACGCCGCGCGCTGGCCCGCACTCTCGTGTACCTGTCGCTGATCCTCGCGGCGGTCGTCGTGCTGCTCCCGCTCGGCGTGGTCGTCCTGACGTCCCTCAAGTCCTCGCAGGAGATGGCGGACGACAGCGGAGCCCTCACGCTCCCCGACAACCTGCTCAACTTCCACAACTACGTGACGGCGTTCCAGGACGGCCGGATGCTCTCGGCGTTCGGCAACACGGCCTTCATCCTGCTCTTCGCCATCGGCGGCACGGTCCTCATCGGCTCGATGACGGCGTACGCCATCGACCGCTTCACCTTCCGCTTCAAGAAGCTGGTGGTGGCCCTGTTCCTGATCGCCGCCCTGGTCCCCGGCGTGACGACCCAGGTGGCGACCTTCCAGATCGTCAACAGCTTCGGCCTCTTCGACACCCGCTGGGCCCCGATCGTGCTCTACATGGGCACCGACATCGTGTCGATCTACATCTTCCTGCAGTTCGTCCGGTCGATCCCGATCTCCCTGGACGAGTCCGCCCGCCTCGACGGCGCCAATACCTTCACGATCTACTGGAAGATCATTCTTCCGCTGCTCAAGCCCGCGATCGCGACGGTCGTGATCGTGAAGGGGATCACCGTCTACAACGACTTCTACATCCCCTTCCTCTACATGCCGTCCGAAGATCTTGGCGTGATCTCGACGTCGCTCTTCCGCTTCAGAGGCCCTTTCGGAGCCCACTGGGAGACGATCTCGGCAGGAGCGGTCCTCGTCATCCTGCCGACCTTGATCGTCTTCCTGTTCCTCCAAAGGTTCATCTACAACGGCTTCATGCGAGGGGCAACGAAGTAGCCGCCGGGTGAGGCAGCGCCCCTTAAGGGGCGCGGGGCTGTGACATATGCGGCTCCGCCGCGTGGGCGCGACCAGCCACAGACAACCCGCACCCGCCGTACGTCAGACCCCCCTACGGAGCCGAGGCACCCTTCACAGCCAGCGCAGCAACCAGCACCGGAGCAACCAGCTCAACCTGCCAAGCCCGCGCCCCGTACCCGGCAAGCGCGGCAGCCACGGCCCCCGAGTCCAGCGAACCCGGCGGCTCCCAGCAGACCCTCCGCACCGTGTCCGGAGTGATCAGGTTCTCCTGAGGCATGTTGAGCTCCTCGGCCAGCGCCGACACGGCGGCCCGCGCGGCGGACAGCCGAGCCGCGGCGGCCGGGTCCTTGTCGGCCCAGGCTCGCGGCGGCGGAGGCCCGGTGACGGGCTGCCCCGGCTGCGGCAGCTCGGAGTCCGGCAGCGCCTTCGCGCGATCCACGGCGGCCTGCCACTGCTCCAGCTGGCGCCGCCCCATGCGGTGTCCGAACCCGTTCAGCGCGGCGAGCGCCTGCACGTTGACCGGAACAGAGAGCGCGGCCTCCACAATGGCCGCGTCCCCGAGCACCTTGCCCGGCGAGATGTCGCGGCGCTGCGCGATCCGGTCCCGGGCCTCCCACAGCTCCCGTACGACCGCCATCTGCCGGCGGCGGCGCACCTTGTGCATCCCGGACGTACGGCGCCAGGGGTCCTTGCGCGGTGGCGCGGGCTCGGCCTGCGCGATCGCGTCGAACTCCTGCCGGGCCCAGTCCAGCTTGCCCTGCCGGTCGAGCTCCTTCTCCAGGGCGTCGCGCAGGTCGACGAGCAGCTCCACGTCGAGCGCGGCATAGCGCAGCCACGGCTCGGGCAGCGGACGCGTCGACCAGTCGACCGCGGAGTGCCCCTTCTCCAGTACGAAGCCGAGCACGCTCTCGACCATCGCGCCGAGGCCCACCCGGGGGAACCCGGCCAGGCGTCCGGCCAGCTCGGTGTCGAAGAGCCGCGTCGGCACCATGCCTATCTCGCGGAGACAGGGCAGGTCCTGGGTGGCGGCGTGCAGCACCCACTCGACTCCGGAGATGGCCTCGCCGAGGCCGGAGAGGTCGGGGCAGGCGACGGGGTCGATGAGCGCGGTGCCCGCGCCCTCGCGGCGCAGCTGCACCAGATAGGCGCGCTGGCCGTATCGGTACCCGGACGCGCGTTCGGCGTCCACGGCGACGGGGCCGGATCCGGCGGCGAAGGCGGCGATCACCTCGGCGAGCGAGGCTTCGTCGGCGATCACGGGCGGAATGCCGTCTCGGGGCTCAAGCAAAGGGATCGGCGCCGGTTCGACGTCGTCCGGAGGGGCGCCTCCGGTGGTTCGCAGTGAGCTGTCTGCTGCGGTCTCTTGGGCGTCGGTCACCTGTCAAGGGTATCTGTGTATGGACAACGCCCGCCGACGGAACGTTCCGTCGACGGGCGTCTGAGGGTCGTAAACCAGTCAGGTCAGTGAAAGATCCGGTTCACGGTCGGTGGGGACGGGGTGCGGGGTCGGCGGAATCGGTGGTTTCGGCGGGCTCACAGGTCACGGGGCCCGGCTGGGCCAAGTGGACTCGGTGTGGGCTCAGTGTGGGCTTAGTGGATGATCCCGGTGCGCAGGGCCACCGCCACCATCCCGGCGCGGTCGCCCGTGCCGAGCTTGCGGGCGATGCGGGCGAGGTGGCTCTTGACGGTCAGTGCGGACAGGCCCATGGAGACGCCGATGGCCTTGTTCGACTGGCCCTCCGCGACCAGGCGGAGCACCTCGACCTCACGGCCGGACAGCTCGCGGTAGCCGCCCGGGTGGCTCGGGGCACCCGGGGGGCGGCGGTGCATACGGGCTGCGGCCGAGCCGATGGGCGCGGCGCCCGGCCGGGTGGGGAGGCCGACGTTCGTACGGGTGCCGGTGACGACGTAGCCCTTGACGCCGCCCGCGAGGGCGTTGCGCACGGCACCGATGTCGTCGGCGGCGGAGAGGGCCAGGCCATTGGGCCAGCCGGCGGCTCTGGTCTCGGAAAGGAGGGTGAGGCCGGAACCATCCGGCAGGTGGACATCGGCGACACAGATGTCGCGCGGGTTGCCGATTCGGGGACGGGCCTCCGCGACGGACGACGCCTCGATGACGTCGCGCACTCCGAGCGCCCACAAATGGCGGGTGACGGTGGAGCGGACCCGGGGGTCGGCCACGACCACCATGGCGGTCGGCTTGTTCGGGCGGTAGGCGACCAGGCTTGCGGGCTGCTCGAGGAGAACGGACACCAGGCCTCCTGGGGTGCGGGACGGTACCGGCTCTGGGGATGAAGCCGGGGACGAACCGTGCTTTCAAGGTCACAGACCTCTTCGGCACTAAACCCGTCCTCCTTTAGAGAATGATCACGATTTGGTGAGTAACAATCCGTGCAATTCGGACACGCGATCGATCATCCGAAGATCGAACCGAGTCGCTCGACGTCGATACGCGGCCGAAAGTGGTCGTATCGACAAAGAACCGGTAAGGACCGGTAATGAGGTGCGCGAGTCGGCGTGCCGGCCGGCCGGTTCGGCGGGACCGTGGGCAGGGCATGGCGGGCCCGCGGACCCAGGGCGGGCCCGCGGGAACCAGGCGGAATCAGCGCGACTGCGGGCCGCGGCGCTGCGGAAGGGAGACCACCGACGCGTCGCCCGGGTTCACCGGCGGGAGCCCGGCGATCTGGCACAGCAGGTCGCACCATGCCGCGAGGTGCGCGGCGGTGTCCGGGACATCGCCCAGGCCCTCGCGCGGTGTCCACGACGCCCGGATCTCGATCTGGGAGGCGGCCGGGCGCTCCGCGAGGCCGCCGAAGTAGTGCGAGCTCGCGCGCGTGACGGTGCCGCTCGGTTCGCCGTACGACAGACCACGGGCCTGGAGCGCGCCAGTCAGCCATGACCAGCAGACCTCGGGGAGCAGCGGGTCGGCGGCCATCTCCGGCTCCAGCTCCGCGCGGACCAGGGTCACCAGGCGGAAGGAGCCCTGCCAGGCGTCGTGTCCCGCCGGGTCGTGCAGCAGCACGAGACGGCCGTCGGCCAGATCCTCGTCGTCCGCGACGACCGCGGCCTCCAGCGCGTACGCGTACGGGGCCAGGCGCTGTGGTGGGCGCGTCGGGTCGATCTCGATCTCCGGCCGCAGCCGCGCGGCCCTCAGCGCGTCGACGGCGGCCCGGAAGGGCGGCGGAGCCGTCTCCATCGCATTGCGGTCCCCCTCCTTCGAATCGTCCATTCCGCCAGCGCCGTCCGACAGTCGTCCCTGAGCCGCAGCCATGCGGGGAAGATTAAGGGGAACGGAGCCTTTGCGCAGGGAGAGACACCCCTGCCTCCGGCGGTTCGGCGGGAACGGGTTGGTTTCGCCGTGTTCGTGACCGTGACTGTGGGTGGTCGTTCGCGAGTTCGCCGTGGGTTGTTCGCTTCTACGGCGGCCGCAGGTAGTTGTGGGTTGCTCGCGCCCACGCGGCGGAGCCGCACAGTGTCACAGCCCCGCGCCCCTTTCGGGGCGCGGCTGCCCCCGGGCCTGGTTGTCTGTGCGGCGTGGGAGACTTTGCGTCGTGAGTGATAACCACGGCCCTTCCGGCCAGCCGCCGACCGCCACGTACGAGTCCGCCTTCCTCAAGGCGTGCAGGCGCGAGCCCGTGCCGCACACGCCGGTGTGGTTCATGCGGCAGGCCGGTCGCTCGCTGCCCGAGTACCTCAAGGTGCGCGAGGGCATCCCCATGCTGGAATCGTGCACACGGCCCGAGCTGGTCACCGAGATCACGCTCCAGCCCGTGCGCCGGCACAACGTGGACGCGGCGATCTACTTCAGCGACATCGTGGTCCCGCTGAAGGCCATCGGCATCGACCTCGACATCAAGCCGGGCGTCGGCCCGGTCGTCGA
This sequence comes from Streptomyces sp. NBC_00775, assembly GCF_036347135.1. Lineage (NCBI taxonomy): Bacteria > Bacillati > Actinomycetota > Actinomycetes > Kitasatosporales > Streptomycetaceae > Streptomyces > Streptomyces sp. NBC_00775. Next base: position 2,494,412 of record NZ_CP108938.1, on the reverse strand, counting down.
GAACCCGATCCGCACCCGCGCCGACCTCGCCCAGCTGCGCGACCTGACCCCCGACGACGTGTCGTACGTCACCGAGGCGATCAAGCTGCTGACGGCCGAGCTCGGCTCCACTCCGCTCATCGGTTTCGCGGGCGCGCCTTTCACCCTCGCGAGCTACCTCGTGGAGGGCGGTCCGTCCAAGAACCACGAGCACACCAAGGCGCTCATGTACGGCGACCCGCAGCTGTGGGCCGACCTGCTCGACCGGCTCGCCGAGATCACCTCCGCGTTCCTGAAGGTGCAGATCGAGGCGGGCGCCAGTGCCGTCCAGCTCTTCGACTCCTGGGTCGGCGCCCTGGCCCCGGCCGACTACCGCCGCTCGGTGATGCCGGCGTCGGCCAAGGTCTTCGAGTCCGTCGCCGGGTACGGCGTCCCGCGCATCCACTTCGGTGTCGGCACCGGTGAGCTGCTCGGCCTCATGGGCGAGGCGGGCGCCGACGTGGTAGGCGTCGACTGGCGTGTCCCGCTCGACGAGGCCGCCCGCCGCGTCGGCCCCGGCAAGGCGCTCCAGGGCAACCTCGACCCGGCCGTCCTGTTCTCCTCGACCGAGGCCGTGGAGACGAAGACCCGCGAGGTGCTCGACGCCGCCGCCGGTCTCGAAGGCCATGTCTTCAACCTCGGCCACGGCGTCCCGCCGACCACCGACCCGGACGCGCTGACCCGGCTCGCGGAGTACGTCCACGAGCGCACGGCCCGCTGACGCCTCACCAGCTGTGCCGCGCCTGCCTGCCCCACAGCAGGCGGCGCGGTTCCGGTGGGGGCGGGGTGCCCGGGCGCAGCGGCCAGGCGAGCAGCATGCCCGCGAGGAAGCCGACCACGTGCGCCGAGTACGCCACCGTTCCCGCGGTCGAGACTCCGCTGCCGGACGAGTACACGGCCTGGAGCACGAACCAGAAGCCCAGCACGATCCACGCGGGCAGCCGCAGCGGCAGGAAGACCAGGAACGGGACCAGAACCCAGACCCTGGCCTTCGGATAGAGCACCAGATAGGCGCCGAGGACCCCGGCGATCGCTCCCGAGGCGCCGATCAGCGGGTCGGACGAGGTGTCGTTGAGGAGCGCGAAGCCGTATCCGGCCGCGTAGCCGCAGGCCACGTAGAACAGCGTGAACCGCACATGCCCCATACGGTCCTCGATGTTGTTGCCGAAGATCAGCAGGAACAGCATGTTGCCCAGCAGATGCAGCCAACTCCCGTGCAGGAACATCGCCGTGAACACCGACAGCGGCGGCGACTTGTCGTAGCCCGGCGGGCCGACCACACAGCCGGTTCCCCGCGGCCCGGCGCCGACCTCGCCCGTGGGCACCGTCCGGGGCAGCTGATGGTGGATCAACTCCTGTGGCACCGCGGCGTAGTGGTCCAGGAACGCGTGGAGGTGGCACAGCTGCGACAGGGCGCTGTCCCCTGCCACCGATCCGGCTATGCCGGGGGTGTAGAGGAATACGAGAACATTCGCGGCGATCAGCGCGTACGTCACATAGGGCGTGCGCCGTACCGGGTTCACGTCATGGACGGGGATGACCACAAGGAATTAGTGCCCTCGACGCGCCGTCGCTGAACGCCGACATCCCCTCGTGCGTATGTCTCCTCAACCGCCCGCGCCGCGACGAAGACGCGACGCGAGGAAGACGTGAGGACACAGGCGATGAACGACCGAGTTACTCCTCCGATGCATGCCCTGCCCGACGGCGAGGCGGAAATCGCCCTGGTGCTGCACCTCCCGTGGGAGGACGTCGCCGCGCTCGGCCAGGAGGCGGGACGCCTCGCGGCGCGGATGCAGCGGCCGGTGACGCTTGACGAGGCCGTCAGCCATCGGTTGCGGTCCGCCCGGTCGGCGGCCCATGCGAAGCCGGCGCAGGCGCCTCCGGCGGTTGTGGCGCCGGCGTCGGTCTCGTCGCTGCCGGCGCGGCCGCCTGCCGAGCAGGCCCGGCAGGCGATCGACCGGATCAATGGGAGCGCCGGGCACGAGTCGGCGTAGTCGCGCCGCGGGGGCTGGGGTCGAGTGTTGGCTGCCGGTTGTGTGTGGCTGGTCGCGCAGTTCCCCGCGCCCCTTTGGGGCGCTCCTGTTACCCGGCGTTTTTACGTACCTTTGCTACCGCCTTGCGGGCCGCGACCAGCACGGGGTCCCACACAGGTGAGAACGGGGGCGCGTAGCCCAGGTCCAAGGCCGTCATCTGTTCCACCGTCATGCCCGCGGTCAGGGCCACCGCGGCGATGTCGACGCGTTTCGCGGCGCCCTCGCGGCCGACGATCTGGACGCCGAGGAGGCGGCCCGTGCGGCGTTCGGCGAGCATTTTCACGGTCATGAGGGCGGCGTTCGGGTAGTAGCCGGCGCGGCTGGTCGACTCGATGGTGACGGTCTCGAACTGGAGGCCCGCCCTGTGAGCGTCCTTCTCGCGGAGCCCGGTGCGGGCGATCTCCAGGTCGCAGACCTTGCTCACCGCCGTGCCGACGACGCCGGGGAACGTGGCGTACCCACCGCCCACGTTGGAGCCGATGACCTGCCCGTGCTTGTTGGCGTGCGTGCCCAGCGCGATGTGCCGTTCGCGCCCGGAGACCAGGTCGATCACCTCGACGCAGTCGCCGCCCGCCCAGATGTTCTCGTGCCCACGCACCCGCATCGCCAGGTCGGTGAGCAGCCCGCCGTGCTCGCCGAGGGGCAGCCCGGCCGCCTTGGCGAGCGTCGTCTCGGGGCGTACGCCGATACCGAGGACCACCACGTCCGCCGGGTACTCGGCGTCCTCCGTGGCGATCGCGCGGACCCGGCCGTCCTCACCGGTGAGGATCTTGGTGACCTCGGCGTCGTCGACCATGGTGATGCCCATGGCCTCCATGGCCGTGTGCACCAGGCGGCCCATGTCCGGGTCGAGCGTGGACATCGGTTCCTTGCCACGGTTGACGACCGTCACCTCGTACCCGCGGTTGATCAGCGCCTCGGCCATCTCCACACCGATGTAGCCCGCCCCGACGACCACCGCGCGACGGCCCTCCGTGGCCGCCAGCGTGTCCAGGAGGGCCTGGCCGTCGTCCAGGGTCTGCACACCGTGCACGCCCGGAGCGTCGGCGCCCGGCAGGTCGGGGCGGATCGGGCGGGCGCCGGTCGCGATCACGAGTTTGTCGTACGACGTCCACTCCTCGGCCCCGGATTCGAGGTCCCGGGAGCGCACCCGGGCGCCCGCGACGTCGATCTCCGTGACCTCCGTACGCATCCGCAGGTCGATGGCGCGTTCCCGGTGCTCCTCGGGTGTCCGCGCGATCAGCCGGTCCCGTTCGGGGACGTCGCCGCCCACCCAGTACGGGATGCCGCACGCCGAGTAGGAGGTGAAGTGCCCCCGCTCGAACGCCACGATCTCCAGCTCGTCCGGCCCCCGCAGCCGGCGTGCCTGTGACGCGGCGGACATGCCCGCCGCGTCACCGCCGATCACGACCAGTCGTTCCCCGGCCCCGTCCTTACCGCCCGTACGGCTCATGCTCATACGAACACGCTACGGGGGCCCGGCATTTCAGTCCTCCTCACCACCCTCTGCGGACACCGGCGGAGCCGTGGGCAGCGAGCCCGTCGTCGCCGGAACGGGAGCCGTCGCCGGTGCTGTGCGACGCGAGAGGCGGGGCAGTACCAGACGTACCCACAGCAGCACGAGCAGTGCCGCGCCCGCCGCGAACGGGAGGATCGCGCCGAGCGCCATGGCGATCCAGCGCAGCATCGTGACGAAGGCGTTCCAGCCGCCCGTGACCGCGTCCACGAAGCCCGGGTCGTCGTCCTTCTTCTCGGCCTTCTTCACCGGGGTCTCGGACAGCGAGAGCGTGATGGTGGCCAGGCTGGTGCGGTCCTTCAGGGACGCCTGCTGGGCGAGCAGCGCCTCCAGGTCGGACTCACGGCTGCTCAGCTCGCCTTCCAGGGTGACCACATCGCTGAGCTTGGTCGCCCGGTCCATGAGTTCGCGGACCCGGGCCACGCTGGCGCGCTGCGACTTGATGCGGCTGTCCACGTCCACGACCTGGTCGGTGACGTCCTGTGCCTTGGCCGTCCGCTCGATGACCTTGCCCGCGCCCTCCAGGTCGGCGAGTACCTCGTCGTACCGCTCGGTGGGCACGCGCAGCACGACGCGCGTGCGCTCGTGGCCCTTCCCGTCGCGGGTGGTGGTCTCGTTGCCGACGTAGCCGCCCGCGTTCTCGGCCGTGGTGCGGGTGTCGTCCAGGGCCTTGGGCACGTCCTTGACCTGCACGGTCAGGGAGGCGGTGCGGATGATGTGGCTCGCGGTCAGCTTCGGCGGAGCGGTGGCCTTGGAGCCGTTCGCCCGACTGCTGCCCGCGGCGCCGGGGTCGGCCTTCCCGGCGTCCTGGGCGGCCGCCTTGTCGGCAGCGCCGCCGGCGTCGCTGCTGCTCGCGCTGTCGTTGGCACCGCTGCAGCCCGTCAGCGCCAGGGCGGCGGCGAGGAGCATCCCCGCCAGGACCTGGACGGGCCGTACGGAGCGTGCGGAGTTTCGTGTGCGCATAAGGGCCTACCCCCGAGGATCGCGTCGACTGACGCTCCTTCGACGCCCGGACGGGCCGGGACGTTGGCCTGATCCGGTCCCGATGCGGTCACGGTCAGGACTCGTGCGGGACACCGGACTCCTGAGGGGAGTGTCGGTGGGGTCTGAGAGGGTGGAGGCATGCGCGAAGAGGAGACTCGTACGGGTACGGGACACGTCGTGGTCATCGGGGGCGGGATCGCCGGTCTGGCCGCCGCTCACCGATTGCTGGGCCGCGGCGCGCGCGTGACCGTCCTGGAGGCGTCGGACCGCGTCGGCGGCAAACTGCTGCCCGGCGAGATCGAGGGCGCGCGGGTCGACCTCGGCGCCGAGTCGATGCTCGCGCGCCGCCCCGAGGCGGTGGCCCTCGCCCACGAGGTCGGCCTCGCCGACCGCCTCCAGCCGCCCGCCACGGCGACGGCCTTCCTGTGGACCCGCGGCGCGCTGCGCCCGATGCCCAAGGGCCATGTCATGGGCGTCCCCGGCACCGCCTCCGCCCTCTCCGGGATCCTCTCCGACGAGGGCCTGCACCGCATCGAGCGCGACGCCGACCTGCCCCGCACGGAGGTGGGCGACGACGTGGCGGTGGGGGAGTACGTGGCGGCCCGCCTCGGCCGCGAGGTCGTCGACCGCCTGGTCGAGCCCCTCCTCGGCGGTGTCTACGCGGGCGACGCGTACCGCATCTCCCTGCGCCTGGCCGTCCCCCAGCTCTTCGCGGCAGCCCGCACCCACACCTCCCTGACGGAGGCGGTCCGCGAGATCCAGGCGAAGGCGGCGGCGGCCCAGCAGACCGGCCCGGTGTTCATGGGCATCGAGGGCGGTGTCGGTCAACTGCCGCTGACGGTGGCCGAATCGGTCCGCGCGCGGGGCGGCGAGATCGTCACCGGCGCCCCGGTGACAGAGCTGCGCCGCGCCGGCGGGGGTGCCGGCTGGCAGGTCGTCGCCGCAGGCCGAGCGCTCCGCGCGGACGCCGTCGTCCTCGCCCTGCCCGCCCCGGCGGCCGCCACGCTGCTGCGCGCCGAGGCACCCGCCGCCGCGACCGAGCTGGCCGCCGTGGAGTACGCCTCCATGGCGCTGGTCACCCTCGCCTACCGGCGCGGCGACATCTCCCTCCCCGAAGGGAGCGGTTTCCTGGTGCCGCCCGTCGACGGGCACACCATCAAGGCGTCGACCTTCGCCTCCCAGAAGTGGGGCTGGATCGCCGAGGAGAACCCCGGCCTGCTCGTCCTGCGTACATCCGTCGGGCGGTACGGCGAGACGGAGATCCTCGGCCGGGAGGACGCCGACCTCGTGAAGGTGTCCCGGCACGACCTGCGGGAAGCGACCGGCCTGGCCGCCGAGCCCCTCGCGACCCGGGTGACACGGTGGGACGACGGGCTGCCGCAGTACCCCGTCGGGCACCACGCGCGCGTGGCCCGCATCCGCGAACACGTCGGCAAGCTCCCGGGCCTCGCCGTGTGCGGCGCCGCGTACGACGGGGTCGGCATCCCCGCGTGCATCGCGAGCGCGTACGCCGCGGTCGACCAGCTCGGCGGCGACGGCACAGGCCTGGACGCGCTGAGGGCGAACCCGGTGCAGAGCCTGCACGGCGGAGCGGGAGAATAGCCCCATGAGTGACGACGCCCCCACCACCGGCCCCGCCAAGATCCCGAACAAGGGCAAGCTGGCCAAGGACCTCAACGAGGTCATCCGCTACACCCTGTGGTCCGTCTTCAAGCTGAAGGACGTGCTGCCGGAGGACCGCGCCGGTTACGCCGACGAGGTCCAGGAGCTCTTCGACCAGCTCGCCGCGAAGGACGTCACCGTCCGCGGCACGTACGACGTGTCGGGGCTGCGCGCCGACGCCGACCTCATGATCTGGTGGCACGCCGAGACCGCCGATCAGCTCCAGGAGGCGTACAACCTCTTCCGCCGCACCAAGCTGGGCCGCGCCCTGGAGCCGGTCTGGTCGAACATGGCGCTGCACCGCCCCGCCGAGTTCAACCGCTCGCACATCCCGGCGTTCCTCGCGGACGAGACGCCGCGCAACTATGTGAGCGTCTACCCCTTCGTGCGCTCCTACGACTGGTACCTGCTGCCCGACGAGGACCGCCGCCGCATGCTCGCCGACCACGGCAAGATGGCCCGCGGCTACCCGGACGTGCGCGCCAACACGGTCGCCTCGTTCTCCCTCGGTGACTACGAGTGGCTGCTGGCCTTCGAGGCCGACGAGCTGTACCGCATCGTCGACCTCATGCGCCATCTGCGCGCCTCCGAGGCCCGCATGCACGTCCGCGAGGAGGTCCCGTTCTACACGGGCCGCCGCAAGGACATCGCCGAACTGGTCGCGGGCCTCGCCTGATCAGGGCGCCTGCCGGGCGGTCTTCGAGTGCTCGGAATGCGATGAACTCTTCGAGCTTTCCGGGCCCGCTGAGCCCGCGGAGGTCTCCGCGCTCTTCGAACGACCGCCCGGCGCCGCCGGCTTCGGCTGCGCGTGCGGCGCGCACGCCGCACTGCGCTCCGGGAGCCGGCCCTCCAGCACATACGCGTTGAGGTAGCCGTTGACGCACTGGTTGGGCCCGCCCCCGATACCGTGCGTCCCGGCCCCGTTCTCGGTCACCAGGACCGAGCCCGACAGCCGCCGCTCCAGCTCCAGGGCCCCGTCGTACGGCGTCGCCGCGTCCCGCTCGGCCGCCAGGATCAGGGTGGGCGGCAGCTCCCCGGGCAGCGCCCGCACATCGAGCGGTTCCTGTCGCGGCACCGGCCAGTACGCGCACGGCAGGTTCATCCACACGTTGTCCCACGTCTCGAACGGCGCCCTGCGCGCGAGGCGCGTGTTGTCGCGGTCCCAGGTGCGCCAGTCGGTCGGCCAGGACGCGTCGTTGCACTCGACGGCCGTGTAGACCGCGTTGCCGTTCTCCTGCTCGGCGGCCGCCTCCGGATGCGGACCGGCCTGCTCGATCAGCGGCTTCGGGTCGCCCTTCAGATAGGCGGACAGCGCCATGGCACTCTGCGGCCAGTAGTCGTCGTAGTACCCGGCCTCCAGGAACGCGCCCTGCAACTGCCCCGGCCCCACCTTGCCGCCCGCGGGCGACGCGGCCAGCTGCGCCCGCGCCTTCTCGTAGCTGTGCAGCACCTCCTCGGGGGTGGCGCCGAGCCCGTACACCTTGTCGTGCCGGGCGATCCAGGCACGGAAGTCCTCCCAGCGGCCCTCGAACGCGGCCGACTGGTCGAGGTTGTTCCGGTACCAGATCTGGTTGGGGTCGGGGTTCACCACCGAGTCGAAGACCATCCGGCGTACGTGCGAGGGGAACAGCGTCGCGTAGAGGGCGCCGAAGTACGTCCCGTACGAGGCGCCCATGAAGGTCAGCTTCCGCTCGCCGAGCGCGGCGCGCAGCACATCCAGGTCACGGGCGTTGTTGAGCGACGTGTAGTGGCGCAGGGCGCTGCCCGAGCGCCGGGCGCAGCCGCGCGCGTACGCCTTCGCCTCCGCGATGCGCTCCTTCTTGTACGACTCCGAGGGATGCGTCGGCGACTGCGAGGGCGCCTTCACGAAGTGCTTCGGGTCCTGGCAGGACAGCGGAGCGGAGCGGTCGACACCACGCGGGGCGTAACCGACGAGGTCGTAGGCCGCCGCGATCGGTTTCCACTCGGGGAGGAAGCCGATCAGCGGGAAGTACATGCTGGAGGCGCCCGGGCCGCCGGGGTTGTAGACGAACGCGCCCTGGCGCGGCACCTTCCGCTTGGAGTTCTTGGCGTCCTTGCCGGTCGCCTTGACGCGGCTGACGGTCAGCTTGATCCGCTTGCCGTCGGGATGGGCGTAGTCGAGGGGCACGGTGACCGTGCCGCACTGGAGATCACCCGGGATCGGCTGTTCCTTGGAGCACTTCCCGAAGTGGATGCCGGCGGCCGCGGCGCGCTGGGCGGCGACGGCGGTGCCGTGCATCTCGGCCGCGCCCGCCGGGTCCGGCCAGATGGGTTCGCCGCCCGCCGGGGCGGCGACGAGGGCGGTCAGGATCATGGACCCTGCGGTTCCGTATAGGACGGCGGCTCTCATCGGGAATCCCTTCGGCGCGCGGCAGCGACAAAAGGGATGTTTCGTTCGACGGTTGGCGAAGTAAAGCACCGGGCCGCCGGTGTCGGCCCCAATGACCCCGATGCGCCCCCTGGGGCGCCCCTCAGCCCCTTTCCCCGGCCTCGCGCCCGGGGCCGCGGTCGCGGTGCGTGAAGGCCGCGCGCAGGTCCGGCTCGCCGATCGCGCGAATGCCGCGTACGGCGATGGAAGTGAGGTACGTACGGTCGTCGCCGGTGTCGTCGCCGCGCCGGGCGAGGGTGCCCAGCAGCCGCTGACCGGCCGGGGAGGCCCAGCGCGTGTAGGGGTGCACCTCGATGCGGGCGATGGCGAGGCAGCTCAGTGTGAGGATGAGCGGGAGCAGGAACCAGACCGCGACCGGCACCGCGTTCTCGGTGGTCTGTGCGGGCAGCAGCACGGCCACCGCGCCCAGCGCGAGGACGGCCGCGGTGGCGGCCTGCACCTGGCGGACCGCGCCCGCGACGGTGGTGCGGGCGCCGTCGGGCACGGCGAGGCCCGCCGCGACCAGGTGGTCGGCGAGGTGGCGTACCGAGTCTGCGGCGGCCGTGGTCGCCCGTACCGGCGCTATCCGGGACTGGCCCTCCGGGCCGATGGCCCCGATGACCGAGCGCTCCATCTCGTCGCGCCCGCGCGGGTCCACGACGGTCGCCCAGCCGGTGTGCGCGAGCAGCAGCCGGCGCTGGCGGGCCATCGACACCAGGGTCAGATCGGCGACCCGGTCGGGGCCGCCGCACAGGAACGCCGCCTCGTACAGCGTGAGGTCGTGACCGCGCGCCGCGTCCGCGTCGACGGCCGCCGCGCGTACGGCGGCCAGGCACAGCCGGGTGCAGGAGGTGCCGGCCGCGGCCCAGGCCAGGAGCAGGAGAAGGACCCAGAACATGGCGTGTTTCTATGCGAACGGCCGGGCGGGCGCCATGGTTTGTTCACTATATGGACGGAGTGTTGTCGGGGCGTGACGTTCCGCTTGACGTCCGGGGAGCCCCGAGTGGCTGTGGATGGCCAGGGGGAGCTACGGGGTTGAGGAGGGATTGGCGCGCGAGGCGGCCGGCGGGAGGGAATAACCCGCGGCCGGGGTCACCGGGATCGGCGAACCCGGCGACCGCGTCGGGCCGGGCGGGGCCGGGGAGTTGGTGAGGGGCGGCGGGCTCGCGGTGGCCGCGTCCTGGGCGAGGGCGTCGAAGTCGACGTATCCGGTGGCTTCCAGGACCTTGATGTGGTCGAGCACGGTGGTGTTCGCGTCGTCGGCGAGATCGCGTACGAGCGAGTTGCGGGTGTTCGCGCGGACCTGGGCGACCACGGAGAAGACCTTGCCGTGGGCCTTGCGCAGGATGTTCGCGAACTTCCGGTCGTAGTCCGTGCCGTGCGCCGCGTCGAGCGTGGCCAGCCACTGACGCTGCTGCGGATTGGGCTGGTTGGGCAGCTCCAGACCGAGCCGCGCCGCCACGTTGCGCACACGGGAATCCAGGAACGTGTGACCCTCGATGAGGTGCTCGCCCGCCGCCCGCACGGCCTGGGTGGTGCCGCGCTCCTGGGCCTGCTGGCCCGCGGGCAGCTCCCACAGCCCGGCGAGGCGGACCTTGGTGATGAACTCCCGGTCCAGCGCCGACAGCGGACCGAACTGGGTCGACACGGTCTGCGCGTTCAGCGTGTCCAGGCCGGTGCCGGAGCGGTCCGCGTACGACCAGATCGGAAAGACCAGCGCGACGAGCGTCGCCGTGAGGGCCGTGATGATGAGCCCTGTTCCACTGACCAATCCGGTGCGGTTGATGGATCGCATGGTGCCTCCTGTTGCGGCACCGCACGCTAGTGCGCTTCGGGTGCGGCTTGGCATATTACTGCGGCCGCTACGCCAACTGCCGTACGAGGAGAAGGGCTTGGACGGTGGGTGGAACGCGCGGGATGGGGTACTTCGGGCGTACGCCAGACCATCCGAAACACCCGCAAACCACTCCCCGACAGCAGCCGCACAGGGAGCGGTGTTAACCCCGGCACACTCCGCGGCGGGGCCGGGCCACAAGGCGCGTACTCAGGGGCGGTCGCCCGGCGCCGCGCGCGTACTCAACGGCGCAGCAGCACCCGGCGGGTGGCGCGGGCCAGCCGGGCCGTGGGGCGCCGCGACAGCGGGGCGGGGCCCGAGCGCTCCAGCCACCAGTCGCGCAGCCGGCTCCGCCTCTCCGCGTCCTCGGGACGACCCGCGAGGAGCAGCTGCTCGGCGAAGTCGAGGGCGTCGCGCCGGTAGCCGCCGGTCATCGGATGACCCTGCGCATACGCGAGAAACGCCGGCCGGTACCCCGTGCCCAGGATCTCCGGCAGCTCCGCCGCCACCTTGGCGACGACGTCCGCACGCTTGGCCGCGAGGGCTCGCGCCTGCACTCCGAGCCGCACCCGGTCGAACCCTTCGGGCACGGGGGTTCCCGCGACGAGCGCGGACAGCACGGCGGCCTGCGCGAGGGCGAGGCGCTGCCGGGCTCCGGTGTCACCGGGGGGAGGGTTCGTGACGTCACCGGCCGGCGCGGCCGTGCCGCTTTCGGCCGCTCCGGCCGCTCCGGCCTCGGGGGAGGGGCCGTCCGTACCGGAGCGCCCTGCCGGAGCCGCTCCCCGGGTGACCGTCACCCCGGCCCCCGCCTTCTCCAGCGTTTCCCGAATCGCCCCCAGTTCCCGCTCCAGCTCGCCCGGCTCCGGGAAGTTCTCGTCCCGTTCGAGGAGGACCCCCGGTGGGGACACGCGGGAGGCGAGGTCGGCCAGGATGTCGAGGACGGGCCGGGGGACGGGGTGGGCGTGGCTGTCGTGCCAGACGCCGTCACGTTCGAAGCCGCCGGCGACATGGACGTACGCGATGGCTTCGACGGGGAGTTCGTCGAGGGCCTTGGCGGGGTCCTCGCCCCGGTTGACGTGGTTCGTGTGGAGGTTGGCGACGTCGATGAGGAGGCGTACGCCGGTGCGGTCGACCAGGTCGTAGAGGAACTGGCCTTCGGTCATCTCCTCGCCGGGCCAGGAGATCAGCGCGGCGATGTTCTCCACCGCGAGGGGAACGGGCAGGGCGTCCTGCGCGATCCGGATGTTCTCGCACAGGACGTCGAGAGCGTCCCGGGTGCGGGGAACCGGCAGCAGGTGCCCCGCCTCCAGCAGCGGCGACGCGGTGAGGGGACCCCCGGCCCGCACGAACGCGATGTGCTCCGTGACCAGCGGCGAGCCCAGCGCCTCGGCCCGCTCGGCGAGCGCGACGAGCTGGGACGCGTCGGGCCGGTCCGCACCGCCGAGGCCCAGCGAGACCCCGTGCGGCACCACGGTGACCCCACGCTCGCGCAGCCGCAGCAGCGACTCGGGGAGATGCCCGGGGCACACGTTCTCGGCCACGGCCTCGACCCAGTCGATGCCGGGCATGCGCTCCACGGCCTCGGCGATCTCCGGCCGCCACCCGATTCCCGTCCCCAGCCGCTTCAGCTGCTTCATGTCCCCGGCCCCCTTTTCCGTCTTCTCTGTCCGTTACGACCCGACCAGACCTTGCGTGTCGTCTCCTTACGACGGACCTGTGTTCCGGCGTGACGGAGTCATGGCCCCGGGACCCGGGGCCGAACCCATGGAAGAGGACGTTCAGAGCAACATTTGAGGTTTCGCGTGGCTGCTGGAGCGTGGCTACTGCAGCACGTTGTCGGAGTCCTTGGGATCCGGCCGACTGGTGTTGATGTCGGCGCCGGCCGTGGGCAGCGCCGACGGATTCGACGAGACGTCCACGCCGTTGCCGGGCTGGACGGGCGGCGCGGAGGCCGCCGACGCCCCGATGGTCGGTGCCGGGGGACCGGTGGGGCTGGCCGTCGTGGTGGCGGCCGCGGCCGCGGCGATGGCGTCGAAGTCGACGTTCCCGGTCTTCTCCAGCATTGTGATGTGGTCGAGCACGGTCAGGTTGGCGTCGCTGGCCAGCTGTCGCACGAGCGTGTTGCGGGTGCTGTTGCGGACCGCGCCGATCGCCGGAAAGATCTTGCCGTGGGCGGCCCGCAGCAGGTTCGCGAACTTGTACTCGTACTCCTTGCCCGACGCCGCCGTCAGCTCCTGCAACCAGCCCTGCTGCTGCTCGTTCGGCTGGTTCGGCAGCTCGACATTGAGCTGGGCCGCCACGATCCGCACCCGCTTGTCGAGGTCGGTGTGCCCGACGATCAGATGGTCGCCCGCTTCCTTGATGGCCTTGGTGGGGGCCCGCTCGATGGCCTGCTGCCCGGCCGGCAACTCCCACAGCCCGGCCAGCCGCACCCGGACGATCAGATCCCGGTCCGCGGCGGTCAGCGGCCCCCAGCGTGTGTTCACCGTCCCGGCGGCGACATTCGCCGCGCCCGTGCCGGAACGGTCGGCGTACGACCACACGGGGAACGCGAGCGCTCCGACGGTGGCGACGAGTGCCGCGATGACGAGGGCGCTGCCGTTGATACGCCGCAAATTGAGCCTCCCGGGGCAAACCAACTGGTCGTTGGGATCCATTACTTGGCCAGTGCCAGGAGGTACGTACGGGACGACCGTGCTGTTCAAACGTGTGGGCGGAAGGCGCGGGGCATCCTGGCGGAGACGCCGGACCGGAAGCCTCCTACTTCGCCGGCGGCCACTTCTCCGGGTCGCGTCCCAGCAGCCGCAGCGCCTCCTCCAGGGGGTCCGGCCCGGCCGGCCCGTCGAGGACCGGCGCGAACGCGAAGCCCGGCCCCCTGCCCGCCGGATCCGTCGGCACGCGCCGCGCGACGGCGAGCGCCACGTCGAGGACATGGCCCGGCAGGCCGATGCCGACGCCGAGCGCGGCGGCCACGTCCCACGCGTGCACCACGTAGTCGATGAAGTGGAAACCGACGGCGACCCGCCCGGGAAACCCGGCCCCGAGTTCAGGCAGCGCGAACTCCCGCTCCGTGAGGCCCGGTTCGGCGAACGCGGCGAGCACCGTCGTCGCCGCGCCCCGATACGTCCGCCCCGGATCGCTCATGTCCTCCGGCTCCCGCCAGTACGCCGCCTCGCGCCCCGCCCCGCGTGCGGCCGCCGCGAACCCGTAGTGCTGTGCGGCCATGTGCGCCACCAGCCGCCGCAGCGTCCACCCCGTGCAAGGGGTGTCCCGCTCCCAGTCCGCCTCCTGGGCCAGCCCCACGACCCTGAGCGACTCCTGTACGGCGATCCGGTCGAGCTCGACGATGTCCGGTCCGGTCGTTCTCGTCATGTGCGGTGTCCTCCAGCCTCGCTGTTCCGGTCAGGCGCGTGCCCGATCGGACGCGTTCTTCGGCAGGTGCCGTTGTTGATCAGGTGACGTGCGTGCGCCCAGGCCTCCGCCGCGTCGAAGCGCTCGGTCTCCCATCCCGCCGACCGCAGCACTCCGCGACCGCGGTGCGCGCGCACGATCCGTACGTGGTCGGGCCGGCCGACGAACTCCTTGAGCCCCACCGCGTCCGCCCAGACCGAGACCGACCCCGAGCGCCGCCGCATCGGATCGGCCCACAGCCACATGCCGATCGCGCCGGGGGTGTCGGGCCAGGTGCCGCGCAGCCGCAGTCCCGCGAGGGCGACGGACCAGGACTGCCGGAAGGTGTCGGCGGTGAAGTCGGTGAAGCTCACCACCGCCGGTCCGGCGGGGAAGTGCCCCTGGGGGCCTGGCTGCCAGCGCGAGCGAAGGATCCTTGGGTGGCTCATGGAACCGAGCATAAAACTAAGCGAACGGTCGTGCTACTTGTTTCATCGAACCGTGAGGGCTGCTCAATTGCCGTACGTGTTACGAGACTTCAGGAACCGCGGACGGATCCGTCGCCGCCGCCCGCAGCCGGGAGGCGATCGCGACGCGGGCCCTGCGGTAGGCGACCGTCTCGTCGCGCAGGACGGAGATGGCGTTGGCCGTCTCCATCAACGCGATGAGTTCGAAGGCGAGTTGGGGGGCGTCCGTGTCGGGGTGGAGGTCGCCGAGGTCGCGGGCCTCGGCGACGGTGCGCTCCACGTGGTCCGTCCAGTCCCGCTGGGCGCGGACCACCGCGTCGTGCACCGGCCCCGGCCGGGCGTCGAACTCGGCGACGACCTCGTAGAAGAAGCAGCCGCCCGGGAAGACCCGGCCCTGGGAGTAGTCCAGCCAGAGTTCGCACAGGCGCCGGACGCGGGCGATCCCGGCCGGGGCCTGGGCCGCGGGCCGGATCACCTGCTCGACGTAGACGCGCCCCGCCTCCCGCACGGTGGCCAGTTGCAGTTCCTGCTTGGAGCCGAAGAGGGCGAAGACGCCGCTCTTGCTGAGCTGGAGCTCGGTGGCGAGACGCCCGACGGACAGCGCCTCCAGGCCTTCGACGGAGGCGATGTCGACGGTGCGGCGGAGGACCAACTGCCGCGTACGGTTGCCGCGTTCGACCCTGCCGTCCAGCCGGGTCCCGGCCATCGTGCCCTCCCCATGTTCGTACCTGTGGGAAAAGCCTAGCCCGGGCCCCTTCTCACGCCGCGAAGAGCAGTGCGGCGCTGACGAGGACGACCACGGCGGTGGCGAAGTGGATCCCGAAGGCGACGGCCTTGGTGCCGCCGTGGCGCAGCACTATCAGTGTGTCGCCGAGCGGTGCCAGCGCCACGATCAGCATGAACCACGCCTCGGCGGTGGCGCCGGCGAAGGCGAGCAGGGCCAGGCCCATGACGCCGAAGGTGGCGTCGCGCAGACCCTTGATCTCCAGGTAGGCGGCGTCGCCGTGCGGCTTGGCCGGAACGCCGTAGCCGGTGGCGGCGGGCACTGGCTGGAGCAGGAACCGCGCGCCGATGAACAGGACGAGGAGGTCGAGCACGAGGGCAAGGCCGTAGGCCGTGGGAGTAAGCACGTCGGATCTCCTTGCTAGCAACGCTAGGGACAAGAGCGAAGGTAGCATAGCGTCGACCTGAATACTAGCGATGCTAGAATCGTGGCCATGTCGATCCAGACGCGCCGGGAGCGCGAACGAGCGGAGCGTGAGCGGCTGATCGTCAGGGCCGCGCGGGAACTGGCCGAGGCCGAGGGCTGGGACGCGGTGACGACACGACGGCTCGCCGCCGAGATCGAGTACAGCCAGCCCGTGCTGTACAGCCACTTCAAGGGCAAGGGTGCCATCATGGCGGCGGTCGCGGTGCAGGGCTGCGCCGAGCTCGTGGAGGAGCTGCGCGAGGCCCGCACGTCGGCGCCCGATCCCGGTGCGGCCCTCGCCGCGGTCGGCGCGGTCTACGCGGATTTCGGTGAGCGGCGCCCCGCGCTGTACGACGCGATGTTCACGTACGCCGTCGACCTGCCGTTCGCGACCGCCGAGGCACCCCCGGTTCTGTGGGACGCCTTCGGCGAGCTGTGCCAGGCCGTCCAGCCGTTCGCGGGCGACGACGACCCGGACATCCTCACGGAGACCTTCTGGAGCGGCCTGCACGGCCTCGTCACGCTGATGCGCGGCGGACGCCTGCCCCGCGAGGGCCACGCCCACCGCCTGTCCCTGCTGGTCGGGCACTTCGCCCCGGCCGCCTGACCGTCTTGGCTCGGGACGTGCCGGGGCCGGTGTCGGTGTCGGTGTCGGTGTCGGTGAGGAGTGTGGGGGTCAGCCGCGCAGTGCCGGATGGTCCGCGACCACCGTGCACGAGCCCGGTGCGATCTCCGTGAAACCAGCGTCGCGGACCAACGGGAGCCCGGAGGTGGTGAGTTCACGCCAGCGGGCCGGGTCGGCGGTGCGCACGGCGAGCGGGAAGCCCTCGTCGCGCCAGGCCGCGCGCTCCTCGTCGGACAGGTCCCACCAGGCCAGCTGGGCGCCGTGGCCCGCCTGCGCCATCGTCTTGCCGGCCGACATGCCGAGGTCGGGGTTGAGCCACAGCACCGGCGCCGTCGCGTCGGCGTCCAGCGGCGGCTCCGGGTCGTCCAGGTCCGTGCCGGAGACCTGGAGCCGGGCCAGGTCCTTGGGCCAGCCGTCCAGCGGGACCGGCGGGAAGACCCGCACCTCGGCGGACTTCCCGGTCACCGTGATCCCGGGCAGCGCCTCGGCCCGCCGCCACTCGGCGCCCCGGGCCCGTCGTACGACCTTGCGGATCCGCGCGTCCTGCCAGTCCCGCATCGCCTGCGCCCATTCCCCGTCCCCGAGGGACCGCTCGTCGCTGAGGACGGTCAGCACGGCGCGGGCGGCGGTCTCCAGCGCGTCGGTACGCGCCGGGGGAGCGGCCTTCTCGATACGGACGACCAGAGGCAGCACGAACTGAGGTGCCTCGTCGCGCGCGGTGCGCTCGGAACGGAAGGGGCTGTCGCCTGCGGGGGTCGGGTCGCTGCTCACGCCCTCCAGTCTGCCAGGCGGAAGATCCGTTCTTCCGGGAGTCCGCCGGGCGGAAGATCCATTCGCCCCCGGGCGCCCGTCCGCCCGGGAGAGGATGGTCCCCATGCGAGACGATCTACGGCTGGCGGGCGTCGGCCGCCGCTACGGGCTGCACGGCCCCTGGGTGCTGCGCGGCATCGACCTCACCCTGGCACCCGGCACTCTGACCCGTGTCGAGGGCGCCAACGGCACCGGAAAATCAACCCTGTTGCGCCTCCTCGCCGGGATCGACGCGCCCACCGAGGGCCGGATCACCGGGCGTCCGCGCACGGCGTACGTCCCCGAGCGCTTCCCGGCCGCGCTCCCCTTCACCGCGACCGGTTACCTCACCCACCTCGGCGCGGTCCACGGCCTGTCCCGTACGGCCGCCGCCCGCGCCGCCGACGTATGGCTGGAGCGGCTCGGCGCCGCCGCGTACGCCCGTACGCCCATGGCGGAGCTGTCCAAGGGCAGCAGCCAGAAGGTCGCCGTCGCCCAGGCCCTGCTCGCCGATCCGGATCTCCTCGTCCTCGACGAGGCCTGGACCGGCCTCGACACCGCGGCCCGCGCCGAACTGGAACGCGCCGTCGCGGAACGCACCGCCGCCGGGGCCGCCGTGGTCTTCGTCGACCACGACCCGAGGCGATTGGCGGGGGTGCCGGACGCCACCTACGCGGTGATCGGGGGGTCCCTCAACCGCCGTACGGAGCAGGCCACTTCGGTGGCGACCGGACCGCACGTCGTCGTCGAGGCCGAAGGCCCGCCGGACGCGGAGCCGCCCGACCGGGCAGTCGCGCCGTCGACGTCCGTCGAGCGCACCGCAGCCGGGACGACACGCTTCACCGTCCCCGAGTCGCACTCCGACGTGCTGCTCAGGTCACTGCTGGGCGAACGGCCGCCCTGGCATGTGGTGAGCGTGAACCGGCCACTCCCGAAGGACTCCTCCGCGTATTCCGAGAGTTCCGAGACCTCCGAGTCCTTCGGCAGCGCCGAGAGCTCCGACAACGCCGTACGCCCGCTCGAAAGCGAAAGCCGCCGATGACCGCCCTCCTCCGCTACCAGACCGCCCTGCTCCTGCGTTCCCAGCGCTGGCTGCCGCCGTTCATCCTGTACGCGGCGTTCCTCGGGATCGGTGTGCAGAGCGGTCAGCCGGTGCTCGACTCGCTCGGTTACTCGGCGGCGGCCGTGCTGCCCGTCGCCGCCTGGCTGGTACGGATCTGCGCGACCAACGAGCCGCCCGCGGCCCGCAGTTGTGTGGGCGCGGCGGTCGGTCCCGCGCGGGCGCACCTGGCCTGTCTGTCCGTCGCGCTCGGCGTGGCCGTGCTCATCGGGGCGGCGGCGACACTGGTCGTCACGGTGATCAGCGATCCCACGAGTACGGACCACCAGAAGCGGGTGCCGGTGCTCGCGGCGGGCGGCGCCGGGCTCCTCGCAGCGCTCGTCTGCGCGCTGCTCGGCACGGCCGTCGGCGCGCTCACGACCTGGCCGCTGCTGCGCTCACCGGGCCGCGCGGTCCCCGCGATGCTGCTCGCGGCGCTGCTCGCCCTGGTGGTGACGGGCTCACCTGCCCACGCCGCGCTCACCGACCTGATCACGGGCTCGCAGGCGGGCACGGTCCCCGTACCGCTGCTGCCCCTGGCGGCCGCCGCACTGCTCACGGCGGCCGCGATCGCCGCGGCCTGCGCGCTCACCTCGCGCCGGTCAGCCTGAGCAGGCGGTGCGCTGTGCCTCCTGCCACTCGCAGACGGGGCACAGCGTGATCCCCTTGTGCGACTCCGGGTACTCCGTCGGCTTCCGGCACAGCACGCACTCGGCGAACGGGGGGCCGTCCGCCGGAGAGGAAGCCGGTGCCGGTGCCGGATCCGCCCCGGTGTCGCAGTAGTCGCTCATGGCTCCAGGGTAGGACGGGCGGCCGAGCCGCTCAGCGGTGGCGGCCCTCCGCCCGCCCGATCAGCTCGGACACCTTCACGAACCGGTACCCCTGCTCGCGCAGCTCGGGGATGATCGTCCGCAGCGCCTTCTCGGTCGCCGGAGCCGCGCTTTGCGTGCAGTGCATCACGACGACGGACCCGGGCCGTACGCCCTCAAGGACCTGCCGCGCCACGGCATCCGCGTCCGTCGCGAACGCGTCCCCGCTCACCACGTCCCACTGCACGGCGGTCACGCCGACCGCGCTCAGCGCCCGCAGCGCCGTCCGGTCGTAACACCCGCCCGGGAAACGGAAGTACGGCATCGCATGGCGCACCCCCGCCTTCTTGAACGCGGTGTACGCCCGCTCCACGTCCGCCCGCATCTCGTCCTCGGGCACGGTCGGCAGCCCGTAGCAGTCGTCCGTGAAGGCGTAGTGGCTGTACGAGTGGTTGGCGACCTCGAACTGCGGGTCCTGCCCGATGTCCCTGGCCTCCTCGGGATACTCGTCGGCCCATCGCCCCGTCATGAACACGGTCGCCGGCACCTTGAACCCGCGCAGCGTGGCGATCAGCTTCGGATTGTCGAAGTGCTCCCCGGCCGCCGCGCGCGCCCCTTGATCCGCGGTCATGTCCGCGTCGAAGGTCAGCGCGACGGTCTTGTCCGGCGTCCTGGGGCCGTTCTTGAAGACGGGGGTCAGTCCGGCGGGACCGGGGGCGAGCGTCGGGGGCCGCGACGGCGCGGCACTGGCGGACGTGGGGTGCCCCGGGCGGGCGTGCGGGGTGTCGGGGGCACCACAGGCGGCGAGCGCGACGCCGAGGGTGCCGAGGGCACAGGTCGCGGCGAATCGACGTACAGGAATGATCACCCGATGAAGATATCTGCGTAAATGTGACGATTCGCCCCTCTCGTGCACGTGCCGCGCGTATCCGGTCCTGAAGTCACCCGCCTAGAGCCGCCTCGGTGCTCTGTGGGCGGGTGGTCAAGCGGGCAGCCGCTTCTCGCGGCTCTCCTTTACATCGAAGTCCACCGGCGTTCTCGCAGGTCGGCGAGGCGGGAGCCGTGCCCTTGGCCTTCCGGCCGCCTCCCTTGATGGTGCGCCGGGCGGCTTGGAACCGCTACTCGCGCTTCAGGCCTCCCGGCTGAGCGGATCGGTGGTGTGTACGTCGATCAACTGTGCGAATTGGCACGGGTTCGGGATGGGGGCCCGGCGGCGGGCCGGTTTGCTACCGGGCCCGGCGTACGCCCGTCCGGTCAACTCCCGTGCTGTGCGGGCTTCTTCTGTGGCTCCCAACTCGGCCATGTGAAGGGGTAGTTCGAGCCCGAGGGCGGGCGCTCGGTCGCAACATCACGTGCTGCCCGCCGGGTTGGTGGTGGTCCTGCACCCGCATCGGTAGTCGGCGTGCCGGGATGCACTCCGGCGTCGAGCGCGGGGTCACGCGACGCGAAATGGGCGTCAATTGCTCCGTGGTGAATGGGAGTTGCGCAGGGTGCCGTGGGTTTCGCCAGGTGCGACGGTGGGGTGCCCGTCCAGCTTGACTTCTATGTATGCGTATGCCTAGTTTGGATGTGGATTGAACGAAATACACCGTCTTTTGCCTGGTGAGAGACGAGCAATCTGAACATTCCGTTCGACGGTCACCTGGCCGTCGAACGTCCGACGGACGGATGCTCCGCCGCGGGGTCTGCTGCACTGGGCAGCCCGGGCGGGCCCGATGCCGCGCATACAGCGCGTGAGTCGACGGCGGGAACTCCCGCTCACTTTCACAGTCGATGAAACCGGACCCCCCTTCGAGGTCGATGAACCGGACCCCGCGAACGCTGTACGGGGCCCGGGCCCGTCCACGCTCCCTGGAAGGGAAAGGATCATGCGGGTTACGACATCCAGGATCATCCGGCTGGTCGGCGGCGGCTTCGCTGCCCTGGCTCTGGCCTTTGGCGGAGCCGGCATAGCCAGCGCCAACAGTGACTCCCACTCGGACTCTCACCACTCGTCCGACTACTGCTGGGGCAACTACGGCAACAGCTGGCGCGGTCACGACGACAACTGCCGCGGCGACAACGGACGCGGCGACAACGGACGCGGCGACCACAATGGGTACGACAACGGGCGTGACAACGGCCGTGGCGACCATGGTGGGTACGACAACGGACGTGGTGACAACGGACGTGGTGACAACGGTGGCTACGGCAACGGCCACGACAACGGTGGCAACGGCCACGGCAACGGAGGTTATGGCAACGGAGGGCACGGCGGTCGCTGACGCTTGAACATCGACGGCGAATCGTCTCGGCAAGGCCGGCTGTGCCTTCCCCAGCGGTCCCGCGCAGCGAGAGCTGCACGGGACCGCTTGTGTCATGTGTGTCGTGGCGTCACCCGTTGTCCTGGGGTTCGTCCTTCCCCTCGTCCCTCTCTTCGGGAGTGCCGCTCTCTTCGGGAGTGCCGCTCTCTTCGAGAGTGCCGCTCTGGTGATCGTCGCCCTTGGGGGCTGTCTGGTGCGGCGCCTCTTCGACCGCCGCCGGACCCGGTTGGGCCGAACCCGGTGGGACTTGGGCCCGCTCCAGGAACCGCAGCAGCTCAACGGGGAACGGGAGTACCAGCGTCGAGTTCTTCTCGGCCGCGACCGCCACCACCGTCTGCAGCAGCCGCAGTTGGAGCGCGGCGGGCTGCTCCGACATCACTTCGGCGGCCTGCGCGAGCTTCTTGGAAGCCTGGAGCTCCGCGTCCGCGTTGATGACCCGGGCCCGCCGCTCACGGTCGGCCTCGGCCTGCCGGGCCATCGACCGCTTCATCGTCTCCGGCAGCGACACGTCCTTGATCTCGACGCGGTCGATCTGCACACCCCAGCCGATCGCCGGGCTGTCGATCATCAGCTCCAGCCCCTGGTTGAGCTTCTCGCGGTTGGACAGGAGGTCGTCGAGGTCGCTCTTGCCGATGATGGACCGCAGCGAGGTCTGTGCCATCTGCGAGACGGCGAAGCGGTAGTCCTCGACCTGGATGACCGCGTCGGGGGCGTTGACCACCTTGAAGTAGACGACCGCGTCGACCCGGACGGTGACGTTGTCCCGCGTGATGCCCTCCTGGGCCGGCACGGGCATCGTCACGATCTGCATGTTGACCTTACGAAGCCGGTCGACGAAGGGCACGATCAGGGTGAACCCCGGAGAGCGTGGGAGGCTCATCACGCGTCCCAGCCGGAAGACCACGCCGCGCTCGTACTGCTTGACGACCCGGGCCGCCGCCGCGAGATACACCAACCCTGCGGTACCGGCTGCCACGCCCGCGACCAGGAGTTCTTCGAGCATCACGACCCCCTTCCGAGCCGCCCATTATGTCTAATAGGTCCACTTTACGTCGAAGGGCCGGGCCCGCCATGAGACGGGCCCGGCCCCAGGTCAGGCCCCCGGCGTGACCTTCACCGGCTCGATCCCCGTCGCGCTGTGCCGCGCCGACCAGTTCTCCAGCGCGGTCCGGCACGCATGGTCGAGGTGGTGCAGACCCGAGAGGTCCAGCTCGACCGGCCGGTCCTGCGGCAGCGCCTCCAGGCTGTCGAGTATCTTCGGCAGCCGCAGGAAGGTCGCGTTGCCCGAGAGATACGCCTGAACGGGCCCGGCGCCCTTGTCCATGACCTCAAGGCGCACATGCGAGGCCTCCCAGGCCGTCTTGGCGACGGCCAGCGCCAGCCCGACGAGGACGCCCTCGAACATACTGACGGCGACGATCGACACCGCGGTGACCACGAGGATCAGCGCCTCACCCCGGTGCGCACGCCACAGCGCGGCGATCTCGCGCAGCGGGATCAGCTTCCAGCCCGCGTGCACCAGGATGCCGGCGAGGGCGGGCAGCGGAATGACCCCGAGCACGGCGGGCAGCAGCGCCGCGAACAGCAGCAGCCACACCCCGTGCAGCACCCGGGACGCCTTCGTCCGCGCGCCCGCCTGGACGTTCGCCGCGCTGCGTACGATCACGGCGGTCATCGGCAGCGCGCCGAGCAGCCCGCACACCGTGTTGCCCGCGCCCTGCGCCATCAGCTCCTTGTCGTACTCGGTCCGCGGCCCGTCGTGCAGCCGGTCCACGGCCGCCGCGCTGAACAGCGACTCCGCGGAGGCGATCAGGGTGAAGGCGAGGACCGTGCCGAGCACACCGACGTGCGCCAGCTCGCCGAAGGCGCCGAGGGAGGGCAGCTGGACGGAGCCGACCAGCCCCCGCACCTCGACCTTGGCCACGGGCAGCCCGAACGCCGACGTGGCGAGAGTGGCCAGCGCGACCGCGCCGAGCGCCCCCCGGCACCGTACGCACGCGCCGCGGCAGCCGCTTCCACAGGACCAGTACGGCGACCGTGCCCGCCCCGAGCCCGGCCGAGGCCAGCGCCTCGGTGCTCCGGGCCGCGGCGGCGAGCGCCTCCGGCAGCCCGGTGAGCTTGTCGAGCCCGGACGCCGGAGCCTTGAGGCCCGCCATCGAGTAGAGCTGGCCCGCGATCAGCACGAGCCCGATCCCGGCCAGCATGCCCTCGACGACAGCCACCGAGATCGCCCGGAAGTAGCGCCCCAACTTCAGAGCGCCCATGAGGAGTTGGAGAACGCCCGTCGCGAGCACCACGACTCCGAGGACGGCGAGCCCGTACTCCCGTACGGCCTCGAAGACCAGCACGGTCAGCCCCGCGGCCGGCCCCGACACCTGGAGGCTGCTGCCGCGCATCAGCCCGGTGACGAGACCGCCCACGATGCCGGTGACCAGGCCGAGTTCGGCCGGAACACCGGAGGCGACGGCGACGCCCACGCACAGCGGCAGGGCGACGAGGAACACCACGATCGACGCGGCGAAGTCCTGCCGCAGGTGGGGGAGTCGCCTGGTGGGATTCGAGAGGGTCATCGCGCGGCTCACAGCGCCTCGAAGGAGTCGGTGTCGGGGCTGTGCACGCGTACGGCGCCGGTGTGGACCTCGTAGTACCAGCCGTGCAGGCGCAGTTGACCTGCCGTCAGGGCCCGTGGCACACACGGGTACGCACGGAGCCGGAGCAGTTGCGCGAGGACATGGTTCTGCACCGCCCCGGCGACGGCCGGGTCGTCGTCCGGCGCCTCGGACGGGGGTTCGGCCTGTGCGAGCCAGTCGCGTACGGCCGGTACGGCGGTCAGGTCCTCGCCGCGCACCAGCGCGCCCACGGCGCCGCAGTGCGAGTGGCCGCAGACCACGATCTCGGTGACGCCGAGCACGTCCACCGCGTACTCGACGGTGGCCGCCTCGGAGGTCGGCCGGTCAAAGACGTACGGCGGGACGATGTTGCCCGCGGTGCGCAGCTCGAAGAGCTCGCCCGGGCGGGCGCCGGTGATCAGGGCCGGGACGACCCGGGAGTCGGAGCAGGTGACGAACAGGACCTGCGGGGACTGGCCTTGGGCGAGTGAGGCGAAATCCTCGGGCCGCCGGCCGAAGGAGCGGGCATGGTCGATGAGGGGCTGCATGTCAGTTCCTCCTGGCGCGCCATGAGGGCGCGTCGGCTTACGAAACGGAGCGTGGGGGGACGCGCTCCGCTCAGCAGCGGAAGACCTGAAGTCCCGCGGGGGACAAGGCCGTTGAGGCCATCGACGTACGGGGGTGCGCGGCGGTGAGCGACGCCGGCGGATACGCCTCCGCGGGATCGCCGGCCAGCAGGGCGCGCGCCGGTGTCTCCGGTACGAGGTCGTCCTCGTCACGGACGTGCCGGCGGGCACCCAGCGGCGGGGCCGCCTTCTGCGGATGCTCGGCCTCGGCACAGGAGGCGACCTCGCCTTTGTGCGCGGACGCGAACGACTCGGTGGGAGTGAAGAGTTGCAGGGCGATCAGGACGGCGGCGAGTACCACGAACAGGGTCCGGGCCGTCGTACCACGTAACATGCGCCCCCTCCGGCACCTCATCCACCACTGCGCTCAAGGTCGACTCACAGAATAACGTGGCGAGTTGTTTGCAGGGTTAACTCGACGTTTCACCTGTGAAGAGGAGCTGAAACGGGAGGGGGAGTGGCCTGAATCAGCTCTCCACGAGCTTCTTCGCGTCCCGCGCCAGCGCCGTGAGCCGGGATATCGCGCGGAAGTACTTCTTGCGGTAGCCGCCGTTCAGCATCTCCTCGCTGAAGAGCTTGTCGAAGGGCATTCCGGAGGCGAGGACCGGCACCTCACGGTCGTACAGCCGGTCGGCGAGCACGACGAGCCGCAGCGCCGTCGACTGGTCCGGGACCGGCTGGACGTCGGTGAGGCAGACGGCCCGGACGCCGTCCGTCAGGGCGCCGTACCGGCTGGGGTGGACGCGCGCCAGGTGGTCGAGCAGATGCGGGAAGTCGTCGAGGGACGCGCCGTCGGTGGCGTACGCCGCCTTCGTGACCTGCTCGTCGGAGAACGGTGCCGGGGCCTCGGGCAGCCCCCGGTGGCGGTAGTCCTCGCCGTCGATGCGCAGCGGCCGGAAGCGCGCGGACAGGCCCTGGATCTCGCGCAGGAAGTCGGCGGCGGCGAACCGGCCCTCGCCGAGCTTGCCCGGCAGGGTGTTCGAGGTCGCCGCGAGCGCGACACCCGCGTCGACCAGCTTGCCGAGCAGGGTGGAGACGAGGACGGTGTCGCCCGGGTCGTCCAGCTCGAACTCGTCGATGCACAGGAGCCGGTGCCCCGACAGCGTCTGCACGGTCTTCTGGAAGCCGAGCGCGCCGACCAGGTTCGTCAGCTCCACGAAGGTGCCGAACGCCTTGAGGGTGGGCTCCGCCGGGGTCGCGTGCCACAGGGAGGCCAGCAGATGGGTCTTGCCGACGCCGTAGCCACCGTCCAGGTAGACACCGCGGGGACCGGCGGGGGCCGCCTTGGGGGCCTTCCCGAAGCCGAACAGCCGGCGCTTGGCGCCGCCGATGGCGTGCGCCCCGCCGAGACCGCTCGCGAAGCCTTCGAGGACGCCTACGGCCTCGGTCTGGCTGGGCTGGTTCGGGTCCGGGATGTACGTGGCGAAGCGGACCGAGTCGAAGCGGGGCGGCGGCACCATCTCGGCGACGAGCCGGTCGGCGGGGACGTACGGCTCGCGGGCGGACAGGGACAGCGGGGCCGCTTCGGCTATCGGGTCGATCCCGGAGGCGGTGGTGGAGGACGACACGGTTCCCCACTCTAAGGGCCGTGCCACACTGCACGTCATGCGACGCCTGTTCCCTGTGACGTACGAAACAGCAGCCCAGGCCTCGGGCGGGGCCCCCGAGGCGGATGCGGCGGACCGCGAGTGGGGGCTTCAGGAGCTGGCGGAGGTGTACGCCTACCCGTCGGTGAGCGGGCTCTGGCTGCGCGCCAACATGGTGTCCACGCTCGACGGCGCGGGCCAGCACGAGGGCCGCTCGCAGCCCATCTCCGGCGACACCGACATGCGGATCTTCGGGGTGCTGAGGGGGCTCGCCGATGTCGTGATCGTCGGCGCGGAAACGGTACGCCAGGAGGGTTACCGTCCGACACGCGCGCGTGAGGCCTTCGCGGCGCTCCGGGAGGCCGCCGGGCAGGGCCCCGCGCCCGCGATCGCGGTGGTGACCGCGAGCCTCGACCTGGACTTCTCGCTTCCGCTTTTCACCTCGCCCCTGGTGCCCACGCTGGTGCTGACGGGTGCCGGGGCCCCTCCGGAGCGGGTCGCGGCGGCCGAGAAGGCCGGCGCCCAGGTGGTGATCGCCGGGGACGGGAAGGGCGTGGACCCCGCCCGCGCCGTACGGGCCCTCGGGGATCTCGGCTTCACCCGGCTGCTGACCGAGGGCGGACCCCGGCTGCTGGGCCAGCTGGTCGCGGCCGGAGTGCTCGACGAGCTCTGTCTGACCGTGTCCCCCATGCTCACCGCGGGTGACGCGCAGCGCATCGCCGGAGGGCCCTCGATCGCGGTCCCGAAGCGGTTCGAACTCGTGTCCCTGCTGGAGGAGGCCGGGTTCCTCTACACCCGATACCGTCGGTCGTGACAAGTCGGCGGAAATGCCCCGTTCCGTTTTTCTTCCACTCGGCACACTAAATCTCGCAGACCCCGTGCGGTCTCGGGGCAGGATGGTTTCCGCAGGGGCCTACGGACGGCCCACGGAGGAGAAGGGCGCCTGTCGTGTTCACAAGCGTATTGATGATCGAGAAGGCCCTGACGTCCGCCGACGTGGAGTTCGTCACCACCTTGCACGGTGACGAGACGGTCGCCTTCCACGTGCTGCTCCAGCCCCGTGGCGACCAGGCGGACCGGCTGCTGCGGGCCATCGACGACGTCGCGCTCGGTGAGCTGGACGAAGCGGCGCGCGAGCGGGAGACCCCGGAGGGCGCGGACGCGGCGGCCCTCGGTGGGCAGGCGCTGG
The DNA here is from genome assembly GCF_036347135.1 of Streptomyces sp. NBC_00775. Classification (NCBI taxonomy): domain Bacteria; kingdom Bacillati; phylum Actinomycetota; class Actinomycetes; order Kitasatosporales; family Streptomycetaceae; genus Streptomyces; species Streptomyces sp. NBC_00775. The sequence continues at coordinate 2,467,292 of NZ_CP108938.1, read as the reverse complement.
AGGTGTCCCTTGAGGCCCTGCACGCGTCGGGCAGCCAGGCGGTGGGCCGGCTCATCGAGGACCATCCGCTGGACGCGCTGAAGGCCCTGGTCGACGAGACCGGCGCCGACGAGGTCATCGTGCTGACCGACCCCCACTACGTGGAGGAGTTCTTCCACCGGGACTGGGCCTCGCGGGCTCGGCACAAGGTGGGGGTGCCGGTGTTGAAGCTCTTCTCGCACAGCAAGGCGTGATCGCTGCCGCTTTGGCTTGTCTGTGGGTGCCGTAGGGGTTGCTCGGGTTTATCGGGTGCGACTGGTACGTGGCTGGTCGCGCAGTTCCTCGCGCCCCTTACGGGGCGCCTGTCGCCGTACGCAATAGGCTGGGGGTGCGTGCCTTCACTCGGGCACGCCTGTCGTCGTACTGGATCTTGGGAGAAACGCGCATGGCACCCGGCCTTCCTACCGCCATGGACCGACCGCACTTCATCGGCATCGGCGGCGCCGGGATGTCGGGTATTGCGAAGATTCTCGCGCAGCGCGGGGCCAAGGTGGCGGGGAGTGACGCGAAGGAGTCGGCTACCGCCGAGGCGCTGCGGGCGCTCGGTGCGACGGTGCATATCGGGCACGCGGCCGACCACCTCGCCTCCGACGCCACCTGCGTGGTGGTCTCCTCGGCGATCCGCGCGGACAACCCGGAGCTGGCCCGCGCGGCGGAGCTCGGCATCCCGGTCGTGCACCGGTCGGACGCCCTCGCCCGGCTGATGGACGGCCTGCGCCCGATCGCGGTCGCCGGCACCCACGGCAAGACGACCACGACGTCGATGCTGGCGGTCTCGCTCTCCTCCCTGGGCCTGTCCCCGTCGTACGCGATCGGCGGCGACCTCGACGCCCCCGGTTCGAACGCCCTGCACGGCGACGGCGACATCTTCGTCGCCGAGGCCGACGAGTCGGACCGCAGCTTCCACAAGTACGCGCCCGAGGTCGCGATCGTCCTCAACGTAGAGCTCGACCACCACGCCAACTATGCGTCCATGGACGAGATCTACGAGTCCTTCGAGACGTTCGCGGGCAAGATCGTCCCCGGCGGCACGCTGGTGATCTCGGCCGACCACGAGGGCGCGCGCGAGCTGACGCGGCGCCTGCCCGACGACGTCCGCGTGGTGACGTACGGCGAATCGGCGGATGCCGACGTCCGTGTGCTCTCCGTGGTCCCGCACGGTCTGAAGAGTGAGGTGAAGGTGCTCCTGGACGGCTCGGAGCTGACCTTCGCGGTCTCCGTGCCCGGCCGCCACTACGCGCACAACGCGGTGGCCGCCCTCGCGGCGGGCGTGGCGCTCGGCATCCCGGCGGACCAGTTGGCCCCCGCGCTCGCCTCCTACACGGGGGTGAAGCGCCGCCTCCAGCTGAAGGGCGAGGAGGCGGGCGTCCAGGTCATCGACTCCTACGCGCACCACCCGACCGAGATGACGGCGGACCTGGAGGCCATGCGTGCGGGCGCTTCCGGCCGCATCCTCGTGGTCTTCCAGCCCCACCTGTTCTCCCGCACCCAGGAGCTGGGCAAGGAGATGGGCGAGGCCCTGTCGCTGGCGGACGCCTCGGTCGTCCTGGACATCTACCCGGCCCGCGAGGACCCGATCCCGGGCGTCACGAGCGAGCTGATCATCGAGGCGGCGCGGGCGGCGGGCGCCGATGTGACGGCGGTCCACGACAAGTCCGAGGTTCCCTCCGTGGTCGCGGGAATGGCGAAGCCCGGTGATCTGGTTCTCACCATGGGTGCGGGCGACGTCACGGACCTCGGCCCCGAGATCCTGACCCGCCTGTCCAAGTAGCCGTAGCTCTTGTGAGCTTCCTCAGCTGTGTAAGGGGTTGAGCTTCATGTCGTACGACATCGAAAAGCCGGACGAGCAGTGGCGCGCGGAGCTGACCCCGTCCGAGTACGCGGTGCTGCGGAAGGCGGGTACCGAGCCCGCCTTCACCGGTCAGTACACCGACACCAAGACCACGGGCGTCTACTCCTGCCGTGCCTGCGGCGCCGAACTCTTCACGTCCACGGAGAAGTTCGAGTCGCACTGCGGCTGGCCGTCCTTCTACGACCCGAAGGACACCGACGCGGTCGAGCTGATCGAGGACCGGACGCTCGGGATGGTGCGGACGGAGGTGCGGTGCGCGCGGTGCGGGTCGCATCTTGGGCATGTGTTCGAGGGGGAGGGGTATGCGACGCCGACCGATCAGCGGTACTGCATCAACTCCATCTCGTTGCGCCTGACGCCTGACGCCTGACGCCTGACGCGGGCTGAGACGGTACGCGCGAGGACGAGTGTGGCCTCCGCGTCAGGGCTTTGTCAGCCCTTCTCAAAGTGCGTTGCCCGCGCCGGGAGCGCGCGCTGATCCTGAGCCGATGCGCATACTCATACTCGGTGGATCGGTGTTCCTGGGGCGGGCGTTCGCCGAAGAGGCGACCCTCCGCGGCCATGCCGTGACGGTGTTCAACCGGGGCCGCTCCGGGCCGGACGTGCCCGGCGCGGAGGCCCTGCGGGGAGACCGTGAGAACCCCGCCGACCTCGAACGGCTCGCGGCCGCCGGGCCCTGGGACGCGGTTGTCGACACCTGTGGCTTCCAGCCCCGGCCGGTGGGCGACTCGGCCCGGGCGCTCAGCGGCCGGGCCGGCACCTATCTGTTCGTGTCCTCCTTCCACGCCCACTCCGACTGGCCCGCCGCCCCGGTGGACGAGACCGCGCCCCGGCACGTCTGCGGGCCCGACGCCACACCGGACGAGGTGCCGGGCAACGCGCTGAAGGCCGGCTGCGAACGCGCGGTCGAGAAGTACTTCACCGGCGGCACCCTGATCCTCAACCCGGGCCTGATCGTCGGTCCCTGGGAGAACACCGGACGGCTGCTGTGGTGGCTGGAGCGGGCCGCCCGCGGCGGGGAGTTCCTCGCCCCCGGCCGCCCGGAGCAGCCCGTACAGCTCATCGACGCGCGCGACGTCGCCGCCTTCGGCCTGGACCTGCTCGAACAGCGCGCCACCGGCCGCTACTTGGTGACCGGCCCCAAGGACGGCGCCACCTTCGGCGAACTGCTCGGCCGGTGCGCCGAGGTGACCGGTTCCGGCGCCGAACCGGTCTGGGCGGACGACGACTTCCTCCTGGACCAGGGCGTCGGACCGTGGACCGAACTGCCCTTGTGGGCACCGGACGAGCCCGCCATGGCCGGCACCTGGGCGGTCGTCCCCGCGAAGGCCGAGGCGGCCGGGCTGCGCCGCCGCCCGCTCGCCGAGACCGTCGCCGACACCTGGCGCTGGCTCGGTGAACGCGGCCCCGCCACCGGCCCGTACAAACAGGGCGAGACCGTCCTCGGCATCGCCCCGGACAAGGAGCAAGAGGTGCTGCTGGCCTGGCACGCGCGGACCGGTGTCCGATGAGCGCCCCGCGCCGCGAACCCCGCACCCTGTACGAGTGGTTCGCCACGACCGCCGAGGCGTACCCGGACCTGACCGCGCTCGAAGTGGACGGTGAGCGGCTGACCTACCGTGAGCTCCGCGAGCTGGCCGAGGCGCTGGCCGGCGAGATCGTGACGGCCTGCGGGGGCCGGGCACCGCGCCGGGTGGGTCTGGCCACGAGGCCCGGCGTCGGCACGTACGCGGGTTATCTGGCGGTACTGCGCCTGGGTGCCGCCGTGGTCCCGCTCAACTCGGCCTTTCCCGCCGCGCGGATGGCCACGATCGCCGAGAACGCGGCGCTCGATCTGTTCCTGACCGGCAGGAGCGCTCCCGAGGGCTGGTCCGTGACGCCGGTGCTGCACCTGAGCGAGGAGCGGCTGACCGCGCTGCGAGCGGACCGGGATCGGGGCCGGGACCGGGACCGGGTTCTGACGGGGGCGCCGGACGAGTCCGCCGCCGTACCGGACGACGACGGTCTCGCCTATCTGCTGTTCACCTCCGGCTCCACCGGGACCCCCAAGGGCGTCCCGGTCAGCCACCGCAACATCTCGGCCTTCCTGCGCTACGTCATCGACCGGTACGAACTGGGACCCGGCTGCCGCATGGCGCAGAACATCGGCCTCGCCTTCGACCCTTCGGTCTTCGAGCTGTTCGGCGCCTGGGGCTCGGCGGCGACGCTCGTGGTGCCGCCCGCCCATGAGCTCGCCAAGCCCGCCCGGTTCGTGGCCCGCGAGGGGATCACGCACTGGTTCTCCGTGCCCTCGGTCATCACCATGGCCGACCGGACGGGGGGACTGGCGGCCGATTCCATGCCCTCCATGCGGTGGAGCCTGTTCGGCGGGGAGCAGCTGACCGCCCAGCAGGCCGCGGCCTGGAAGCGGGCGGCGTCCCGCAGCGTCGTCGAGAACCTCTACGGGCCGACCGAGGTCACCATCGTCACCACCCAGTACCGGCTTCCGGAGCGGGTCGAGGACTGGCCGCGCTCGGCGAACGGCACCGTTCCCATCGGCGCTGTCTTCCCCCATCTGGAGTCCCTGGTACTCGACGAGAGCGGGAAGCCGGCCGGCGAGGGCGAGGAGGGCGAGCTGTACGTGCGCGGGGTGCAGCGGTTCGCCGGGTATCTGGACGAGGCCGACAACGAGGGACGGTTCCTGGACGCTTCGGGCGTGGCCGGTACCCCGCCGGCGGGTGGGGTGCCCGGTGAGAAGGACTGGTACCGCACCGGGGACCTGGTCCGGGTGCTCGCGGACGGGGTGCTCGTGCACCAGGGCCGGGTCGACCAGCAGGTCAAGATCATGGGGCAGCGGATCGAGACCGGTGAGGTGGAGGCGGCTCTGCGCGCGCAGGACGGCATCGTCGAGGCCGCCGTGCTCGCGCTGCCGGGACCGGACGGCCAGTTGAGGCTCGAAGCGGCCTGCACCGGGCGGCCGCGGACCGCCGCCGAGCTGCGGCAGGCCCTCACCGCGACCCTGCCGCGCTACATGTTGCCGCAGAGGTTCTCCCACCTCGACGGCCTGCCGCTGAGCGTCAACGGGAAGCTGGACCGGCGGGCGCTGGCCGAGATCCTGGCCGCGGCGCGGGACTGAGTCCGCGGGCGTCGTCGTCCCCCGTACGGACCCTGACAGGACGTCTCCGGCCCGGCACCGATCAGGTGCCGGGCCGGAGGCATTCAGGTGCCGGGCCTGGGGGGATCAGCGGGATGTCCGACGTTCCCTTGACGCTCCCCGGGTGTCTCACGCCTCCCGGTGGAGTACGGAGCCGAGAGTTTTCCAGAGCAGGGGCCAGTCCTCGCTGAAGTACATGTGCCCGCCGGGCAGGTCGATCAGTTCGCTGCCCTCCGTGGTGCACGCGTCCCAGTGCGCGGCGTCGGCGCGGCCGACGAGGTCGTCATCGATGCCGCGCAGGACGCTCACCGGTACGGGCAGCGGGCCGCCCGGCGCCGGGACGTAACGGTCCTGGATGCCGAGGTCGGCGCGGAGCGCGGGCAGTAGCAGTTCGCGCAGCTCCGGCTCGTGCCAGGCCTCGTGGTCGTAGCCGACCAGACTCCGCAGCCGGGCGACGAACGCCTCGTCGTCGAGCGCGTCCCCGTCCATCCGGGGGCGGGGCAGACCGGGGGCGGCGGCGCCGCTGACGATCAGCCGGACCGGCAGGCGGTCTCCGCCGGCGGCGAGCAGCCGGACCGTCTCATGAGCGAGCAGCGCGCCGAAGCTGTGCCCGAACACCGCGTACGGTCCGCTGCCGGCCGCCTCCCTGATCTGTTCGGCACACTCCCGGGCGGCCTCCGCCATGGTCGTGCAGGGCTCCCGCACGAACCACTCGTCCCGGCCGGGGAGTTGGACCGGCACCACGCGGAACGGCAGACCGGGATCGTCCTGCCAGGGGCGGAAGAGCCCGGCGCCGGCTCCGGCGTAGGGCAGGCACATCAGGGTGAGCGTCATCGGGGCTCCAGGGAGAAGGGGGAAAGGATGAGGGAGGTACGGGGCCCGGGGCGAGCGGTGTCCGGGCGGGCCGCTCGCCCCGGATACGTCAACGGCGTGCCCGTGGGGCCCATTGGCCCAGGGCCCGCGCCCGCCGTGCCCCACGCCCGGAGCCGTCGGTCCGGGCGGCGGGGACGGCGTCAGCGGTGTCCGCCGGCTCCTCCCGCGCGTCCGCCCGGGTCAGGTCCGTCAGGTCCGTCAGGTGCGCGGCCAGGGCCCGCGCCGTGGTGTGCCGGAACAGGCCGGCCGGCCGCAGGTCCGGGTAGCGGGGCTGGAGCAGGGCGAGGACGCGGATGATCCCGGCGGAGGTGCCGCCCAGGTGGAAGAAGGTGGCGCCCGGGTCCGTCACCCGCTCGCCGAGCACCTGCTCCCAGACCTCCAGGACGACGCTCGCCGCCGAACCGGACAGCTCCTCCGTGCCCGTACGCGGGGCGGCCGGGGCGCTGCGCGCCGCCCAGTCGGCCAGGGTCAGCCGGTCCAGCTTTCCGTTGGGCGACTTCGGCAGGACGGCCACCGTCTGCCAGACGGTGGGCAGCATCGCGCCGGTCAGCCAGCCGGCCGCGTGGCGGCGCAGCCCGGCCGTGGCCGCGGCGGACAAGGGCACCGGCGACGCCCCCGCCGCGGCGTCGCCCCGCGGGACGAGATCCGCGGCACCCTCCTCGGGGACGAGGAAGGCGGCGACCCCGGTACGGTCGGGCAGGACGGCCACCGCGGCGTCCCGTACCCCCGGGTGCAGACGCAGCGTGGCCTCGATCTCCCCGGTCTCGACGCGCTGTCCGAGGACCTTGATCTGCTGGTCGGCGCGGTGCAGGAACCGCAGGCCGGTGCCCGGGGCGAAGGACACCACGTCGCCGCTGAGGTAGCCGGTGTCGCCGCCGGCCCAGGGCAGGGCGGGGAAGCGCTCGGCGGTGAGTTCGGGGCGCCGCCAATATCCGCCGCCGATCCCGGTGCCCGTGATCACCAGGTCGCCGGGGCAGCCCGGCGGCATGGCCCTGCCGTGCGCGTCCACCACGTGGCAGCGCACCCCGGGCAGGGGCAGGCCGATGTGCACGGGGGTGTCCGGGCGTACCCGCCACAGCGTGGTGTAGACGGTGGCCTCGGTGGGCCCGTACCCGTTGACGACCGGTCCGGGGACCAGCCCCGCCAGCTCGGCGGCGAGGTCCGCGTCGAGCGGTTCGCCGGCGACGACGAGCGCGCCGAGCCGCCCGAGCAGCCGGCGGCCCTCGGGGGAGGAGGTGTGCAGCCGGGCCGCGGAGGGCGTGCACTGGTAGAACGTGCCGTCGGGGACGCCGTCCTCGTCGAGCACGGTGCGATGGCTGGTCAGATGCACGGCGCAGCCACGGGTCAGGGACCAGAACAGTTCGATGAGGCAGATGTCGAACGACAGGCTGGTGCCCGCCAGGACGACGTCGGGTATCGCGTCGAGCACGTGGTCGAAGCCCGCGAAGAGGGCCCAGAGGTTGTCGTGCCGTACGACCGTGCCCTTGGGCCGTCCCGTGGAGCCGGACGTGTACATCACATACGCCGGTGAGTCGGCCGGAACCTGCGGCCAGGCGGCGGGCAGCGGCGCCTCGGCGTCCGGGGCCAGCGTCGGCACCCCGGGCAGCAGGGGGGTCTCGGCGATCACGGCGGCGGGGGCGGAGTCCTCCAGCATGTAGCGCAGGCGGTCACCCGGATAGTCGGGGTCGAGCGGCACATAGGCGGCGCCGGCCCGCCAGGCGGCCAGCACCGCGACGACCAGGCCGGCCGAGCGTTCCAGGCACACGCCCACCCGGTCGCCGGGCCGTACACCGGCCGCGATCAGGGCCGCGGCGAGGCGCTCCGCACGGGCGTGCAGCGTGGCGTGGTCGAGGAGTTCGGCGGAGGTGACGAGGGCCGTGGCGTCCGGGGTGCGCCGGGCCTGCTCCTCGACGAGCCGGTGGACCGGTGCCGGGGTGCCGGGGACGGGGGCGCCGGTCAGCGCCGCGAGCTCGGCCCGCTCCCCGGTGGACAGCAGGTCGTGTCCGGTGAGGGGTACGGAGTGCGGCGCGGTGAGCGCGTCGAGGGCGGCGACGAGATGGGCGAGGAACCGTTCGGCGGTCCGCCCGTCGAGGGCCTGCACGGGGTGGGCGACGACCAGGTGTTCCTCGCCCCGCGGGCCGTGCAGCAGGGTCACGCTCAGGTCGTACTCGACCTGGTCCGACTCGGGCGGGTCCATCCGCCACAGCAGCCCGCCGCTCTCGGCCTCGGTGAACAACTCGCCCTGCGTGCACATGAGCTGGGTGAAGGGCTTGCGGTCCGGGTGCCGTTCGGCGCCGGTCGCGGCGAGGATCTCCTCCAGGGGCAGCTCGGAGTGCTCGACCGCGTCGAAGAGGGCTTCCAGCGTGCGGTCGAGGAGCTGTTCCGTGGTGGCGCCGGACAGCGGGACACGGACGGGGATGGTGTTCTGCAGGCAGTTGATCACCGATGCCCCGCTGGTGTCCCGGCCCGCCCCGCTGGCCGTGGCGATCACCACGTCGTCGGTGCGCGCGTACCACCCGGCGACCCAGGCGAGGGACGCCATCACCTGAGTGAAGACGCTCGCCCCCGTCTCCCTCGCGCGGTCGCGCATCCGGGACACCAGGGCGGCGGGCAACTGGGCCGTGACCGAGCCGCGGGTGCGGTCCGCGCCCGGGACCAGTTGCGGCAGGGTGCAGTCGGCGGGTGCGTCCTTGAGGGTACGGGTCCAGAACTCCCGTAGCGCGGTGGCCTGTTCACCCTGCGGCGGGGCCGGCAGCTCCCCGGCGTCGGGCAGCGCGTCGGGGCCCTGCGCGTACGCGGTGGTGAGGGCGTCGAGGAGCGCGGCGGCGGAGCCGTCGTCGAAGATCCCGTGGTGGACGCCGAAGAGGAGCTGCGCCCGGTCGTCGCCGAGCAGCACGGAGACCCGGCACAAGGGGGCGCCGGCGTGGTCGAAGGGGGCGCCGAGCGCGTCGACCCGCTCGCGGAGCAGCCGCCCGGCCGACGCGGCGTCCGCGGGCAGCCGGTGCACCTCGACTGGGACGTCGGCCACCGGATGGACGCGCTGCATCAGCCCGGCCGGCTCCGGATGCAGGGAGAGGCGCAGCGCGGGCTGGGCACGCAGCACCGCGCGTACGGCGGCGAGCAGCCGGTCACCGTCCACGGGGCCGGTCGCGGTCAGCCGGTGCACGATGGCGGGCCGCGGCTTCTGCAGGTCGAGCGTGAAGAAGCGGAGCTGCCCAGGGATCGCGGGTTTCTGCATGTGGATTCCTCCGAAAGTCCATGCCATTCCCGCACCGCTGAATTACCTGGCGCCGTGCGGCTCGTTTCATCAATCCAGGCGGATACTAATCAGTCGCACGTCAGCTTTGCGTCAACTATGTGTGAATAACATCCAGAAAAGTAAATGGATCTCCAAACTCCCAGGAAGGGGCGTTGACGCTGCTCGATTCCGGTCGCCATGCTCCTGTTCGGTCCACTGCGATTCGCCGAATTCAAAAAGAGCGCACAAGCGGGATGGGTGAGCACTTATGCCGGAAGAGCGGACGTCCGTCGATTCTCCTGAGGTATCCGCGGAGCAGGATCTCTCCCAGAGAATTCTGGATCTGTGGTACGAGTCTCTCGGGCCGGATGCCGATATCTCCCAGGGGTTCATCGAGAACGGCGGCGACTCCTTCAAGGCGGTGCTTCTCGCCCATCAGCTCTTCGAGCTGACCGGCGAGGAGCTCGACTATCTGGACATCCTGGAAGCGCCGGACGCCGCCGCGCTCCAGGGCGCCGTCCGCGCCGTCCGCCATGGCTGAGCGGCACCAGGGAGACCAGGAAAACGGGGCCACGCACCGGCTGACCCCCGGCCAGGCCGATCTCTACGCCGCCGACCAGCAGGCCGAGTTCCCCGCCACGTACAACTCCTCACTCGTCCACCGCGTCGACGGCGCCCTCGACGAGGAGCTGCTGCGCGACCGGTTCGCACGGCTGCTCACCGCCCATCCGCTGCTCGCCTCCCGGGTCGCGGAACGGGACGGTGCCCTGCTGTTCGCCCCGGCGCGGCGGGCTCCGCGGCTCCACACCATGACGGCCCCGGTCGACCCCGAAGGCCCGCTCGCCCGCGCCCGGCTGCGGCGCGAGGTGCTGCGCCCGTTCGACCTGGAGCGCGGTCCCCTGCTCCATGCCGTCCTGGTCCGCTACACCCCCCGTACCGCCGATCTCGTCCTGACCGCACACCACTTGGTGGTGGACGAGACGTCCATGGCACTCATCGCCCAGTGGCTGCTGGCCGGCGAGGAGGCCGCCGCGGTCCAGTCCTTCGCCGATTGGGCCGACGGCCGGCATCAACTGCCGCCCGCCCGCGAGGAACGGGCCGCCGCCCTGCGCGCCGAACTGGCGGGCGGGGTGTCCTGCTCGCTCGACTGGGCCCGCACCCCGGCCGGCGGACCGGCCCCCACCGCCACGGCGCCCGACGAGGCCGTGGGCCTGCGCGTCCCGGAGGAGTCCTGGGAGGGCGCGGCCAAGCTCGCCGCCGAGCTGGGCATCACCCAGCACTCCCTGATGACCGCCGCCGCGGCCCTGGTCCTCGGCCGCAACAGCGGCACCACCCGCCCGGTGCTCGGGGCGGCCGTGTCACGGCGCACCCCGCGGCATGCCTCCACCGTCGGCTACTTCAACGCCACCGTGCCGGTCCCGCTGGACCTGGACGACGAGCAGTCCGTCGCCGACTGGCTGCGCCGCGCGCACCGCCGCTGCCTCGACGCGTACCGCGACGCCGATCTGCCGCTGTCGTCCGTGCTGCCCGCCACCGACCGCGCCGGACTGTCCCTGGTCGTGGTCCCCTGCCGGACCCTGCCGGAGATCACCGCACCGGACCTCACCGCCCACCCGCTCCCGGACCCCGGCTTCGGCCCGGCCCAGTTCCCGCTCGCCCTCTATCTCCGCCAGGACCTGGGCGGGGAGCTGCGAGGGCTGCTGCGGTACCGGCACGACCGGGTCGACGCCCGAGCGGCCGAACAGTTCTGCCGCCAACTGGAGGCCACGCTCACCGCCATGGTCGGACAACCGCACACCCCGCTCGGCGAACTCTCCGTCCTGCCGCCCGCCGCCCGCGCCCGCCTGCTGACCGCCGAGGGGCCCACCGGGGCGCCCGAGGAACCGGGCGGCGCGCCCTCGGCGAACCCCTTCACCGCCCCCGCGGCCGATCTGCCCACGCTGTTCGCCGCCCGGGCCGCCCGGCTGCCCGACCGCACCGCGGTCGTCTGCGAGGACGAACGGCTGACCTACCAGGAGCTCGACGAACGCTCCACCGCGCTCGCCCTCGCCCTGGCCGAGCGGGACGTACGGCCCGGCGACCGGGTGGGCGTCTGCCTGGAGCGCGGCCTCGACCTCGTCGTGGCGCTGCTCGCCGTACTGAAGGCCGGTGCCGCCTACGTTCCGCTGGACCCCGGCTACCCCCAGGACCGGCTCGCCTTCATCGCCGAGGACACCGGCCTCGCCACCGCCGTGACCGACCGCGACCCCGCCCTGCTGCCGCCGGGCCTGACGCTGCTGCTGCCCACGGCCGTCCCCACGGGGCCGGGCCGTGAGCTGCCCGCCGCCGACCCGGAGCGCGTGGCCTACGTCATCCACACCTCGGGCTCGACGGGCACCCCCAAGGGCGTGCTGGTGCGGCACCGCAACGTCACCGCCCTGCTGGCCGCGACGGCCGGCCCCGAGGGCTTCGCCTTCGACGAGCACGACGTGTGGTCCTTCTTCCACTCCTTCGCCTTCGACTTCTCGGTCTGGGAGATCTGGGGCTGCCTGCTGACCGGCGGGCGGCTCATCGTCGTACCGCACTGGAGCGCCCGCGACCCCGAGCGGTTCCACGCCCTGCTCGCCCGTGAGCGCGTCACGGTGCTCAACCAGACGCCCTCCGCCTTCGCCCAGTTGCTAGGGCCTGTGTCGGAAGTGGCGCCTGCCGGCCGACGCCCGGCACGCACTCTCGCCGCACCGGGCGAAAGCCCAAGTACGTCCAGTACGAGGGCTTCCGCCCGGCACGCCGAGAGCACGCACCGGACGCCGCCCGGCCCGCCCTTCGGGCGGACGACGCCACTTCCGACACAGGCCCTAGCCGCCGACGAGAGTGCCGAAGTCCCGCTGTCCGTACGGCTGTTGATCTTCGGCGGTGAGCCGCTCGAACCCGCGCTGCTGCTTCCGTGGTTCGACCGCTACCCGGAGCGTGTCTGCCGGGCGGTGAACATGTACGGCATCACTGAGACCACCGTGCACTGCACCTGGCGCACCCTCACCCGGGCCGACGCGCTGAGCGGCACGCGCTCGGTGGGCCGGGCGCTGCCGGGCTGGCGGCTGTACGTCCTGGACGAGGAGGGCCGCCCGGCCGCCCCCGGCGTTCCCGGGGAGATCCATGTCAGCGGCGCCGGTGTGGCCGCCGGGTACCTCAACCGCCCGGAACTGACCGAAGGGCGCTTCGTCCGGGGACGGCTCGCCGAACGCCCCGACGAGCTGCTCTACCGCTCGGGGGACCGGGGCCGGCTGCTGCCCGACGGGGAGCTGGAGCATCTGGGGCGTCTCGACGACCAGGTGAAGATCCGCGGCCACCGCATCGAACTCGGCGAGATCCGCGGCACGTTGCTCGCCCATCCCGCCGTCACGGCGGCCGCGGCCGTCGTCCGCGACGCGCACGACGCGGCCGCCGCACGGATCGACGCCTATCTGGTCACCCCGGAACAGCGGGCGGACACGGCGGAGATCCGGCAGTGGCTCGCCGAGCGGCTGCCCGCGCACGTCCTGCCCGCCACGCTCACCGTGGTGCCCGCGCTGCCGCTGACCGCCAACGGAAAACTCGACGCGGCCCGGCTGCCCGCCCCCTCACCCCGGCAGGCGCCCGCCCGGCCGGCCGAGGAACCGTCCGGCCGAGCCGCACTACCGGCCTCGTCCGGCCCGCACTCCGCCGCACCCCGGGCCGGAGGCACGGCGGACACGCCGGACACCGCGCACCAGCTGTGCGAGGTGTGGCAGCAACTGCTCGGCGTCCCGGTGGGCGTGGACGACAACTTCTTCGAGATGGGCGGCAATTCGCTGCTCGCCGTGCGGCTCAACGCCCTGCAGCGCTCGACGGGCTTCACCGGCTCCCAGCTCAAGGACATTTTCCGCAACCCGACCCCGCGCCGACTCGCGGCCGTCATCGGTCCGCCCCCCGCCGGGCGCCACCCCCAGGAGGAAGCGTGAGCGACCAGCACACCGTGAACGACGCGGACGGCACTGGCCCCGGCTCCGGCGCCGCGGACCACGCCGTCGCCGTCGTGGGCATGTCCCTGCGGGTGCCGGGGAGTTCGCAGCCGCAGGAGTTCTGGGCGTCCCTGGTCGCCGGCACCGTCAGCCTGCCGGCCGCCGTCCGCACGGACTCCGTCGGCGCGGACGGCGCCGGCTCAGACGCCCCGGGGAAGCCGCCGACGCGCGCGGGCCAGATCGACCGGTACGACCGCTTCGACGCCGAGCTGTTCGGGATGCTGCCCGCCCAGGCCGCCGCCACCGACCCCCAGCACCGCGTGCTGACCGAACTGGCCTGGCACGCCCTGGAGGACGCGGGCATCGACACGACGCGCACCGCCGACCGGGTGGGTGTGTTCGTGGGCTGCGGCACCGACGCCTACTTCCGCGACCACGTGCTCAAGGACGAGAAGACCGTACGCGCCCTCGGGCCCGAGCAGCTCGCCCTCGGCAACTCCCGCGACTTCCTCGCCACCGGACTGTCGTACCGGCTCGGCCTGACCGGCCCCAGCATCACCGTGCAGACGGCCTGTTCGACCTCCCTGGTCGCCGTCCACCAGGCCATCCGCAGCCTGCTCACCTACGAGTGCGACATCGCGATCGCGGGCGGTGCCACGGTCCACACCAGCCAGGACCCCGCGTACGAGTACACCGAGGGCGGCATCACCTCGCCCGACGGCCGCTGCCGCGCCTTCACCCGGGGCAGCGCGGGCACCGTGCCGTCCAGCGGTGCGGGCATCGTGGTGCTGCGCCGCGCGGCCGACCTGCCGGACACCGGCGAGCGGGCCCGCGCCCTGCTCCTGGGCAGCGCGGTCAACAACGACGGCGGCGACCGGATGAGCCAGACCGCGCCCAGCCCGACCGGCCAGACCGAGGTGCTGCGCGAGGCGCTCGCCGCCGCCGGGCTCGACCCGCACGACGTGGGTTACGTCGAGACCCACGGCACCGGCACCCAGCTGGGTGACCAGGTCGAACTGTCCGCTCTCGCCGAGGTGTACGGGCGGTCGGCCGCACAGCCCGCTCTCGCCCTGGGATCGGTCAAGCCGAACATCGGCCACTGCGACACCGCCGCCGGAGTCATCGGGCTGATCAAGGCCGTCCTCGCGGTGGAGGCGGGCGTGCTGCCCCCGACGCCCGCGCAGCCCGGCGACGGCCCGGACGCGGACCTGGGGTCGCCGCGCTTCGAACTGCCCCGCACCGCCCGGGCCTGGCCGGCCGACCGGCCCCGTACCGCCGGGGTGAGCTCGTTCGGTCTGGGCGGGACCAACTGCCATGTCCTGCTCACCCGGGCACCGGAGTCCGCCCCCGAGAGCGCACCGGCCGACGTCACCCCGTCCACCGTCGTGCTCTCCGCGGCCGATTCCCGGGCCCTGCGCCACAAGGCGCGCGATCTGACCGCGTGGCTGGACGGTCCGGGGGCCGAGGTTCCCCTCGACGTGCTCGCCGGAACCCTCTGGCACCACCGCCGGGTCCTGCCCGAGCGCTGGGCCGTCACCCTGCCCGCCGATCCTTCCGCCGCCCGGCAGCGGCTGCGCTCCGCCCTCACCACGCTCGCCGAGGAGGGCGGCGGCCGCCGGGCCGAACCGGAGCCGCTGCTCGGCGTCGTGCTGCCCGGCCAGGGCATCGACCTCGCCGCAGCCGGGGCCCGACTGGCGGACGCGGACCCCGAGTTCGCGGCCGACCTCGCCGAACTCGCCTCCGTGGTCCGCGATGCGGGCGGACCGGACCTGGGGGACGCCCGGGACTGGCCCGCCGGCGACCCGAGGCTGCTCGACACCGCCGTCGTACAGCCCCTGCTGTTCGTGCTCGGGCTGTCCGGGCTGCGGCTGCTCGAACGCCGGGGGATCCGCCCCGGCCTGCTGCTCGGGCACAGTGTCGGTGAGCTGACCGCCGCCGCGTACGCCGGTGTCTTCACCGTCGAGGACGCGGCCGCCGCCGTCGTCCACAGAGGCCGCCTGATGGCCGCCGCGGAGCCGGGGGCGATGGCCGCCGTACGGGCCGGGGAGAGCCTGGCCGTGGAGCTCTCGGCCGGACTCGACGTGGACGTCTGCCTGCTCAACGGGCCGGACAACACGGTCTGCGGAGGCCCCGAGGAGGCGCTCGCCGCCTTCGAGGAGCGCTGCCGCGAGGCCGGGGTGCGCACCACCCGGCTGCCCGCGACCCGCGCCTTCCACTCGCGCATGATGGCCCGGGCCGCACGGGAGTTCACGGAGTTCGTCGCCACGCTCCCCGCGTCGGCGCCGGCCGTCCCCGTTCTCTCCGGTCTGACCGGCGCCCCGCTCACCGGCCAGGAGGCCACCGATCCCGCGTACTGGGGACGGCAGTTGGAATCCCCGGTCCGCTTCGCCGACGCGGTCACCGCCCTCCTCGACGCCCGTCCCGCCGCCGTGTTCGGGCTGCACCGCGCGAACGCCCTGACCGCGCTCGTACGGCAGGCGGCCCGGGGCGCGGGACGCGATCCGCTCGTCGTGGACGCGGCCGGGCGCGCCCCGCAGGGCGGCGCCGCCGCCGACGAACCCGCGGAGCTGCGGGCCGCGCTCGCCGCGCTGTGGACCGCCGGGTATCCGCTGCCCGCCCCGGCCCGGCCCGCCGAGGCCGTCCCGCTGCCGGGCTACCCCTTCGCCGACGACCGGCACTGGGTGGCGGCACCGGCCGACGAGCCCACGGCGGGCGGCGCCCAGGATCCGTACGCCTCTCCCGCACAGGCCTGGTCCGCCAAGGACGTGACGCACCAGGCGCCGGACACAGCGGCCGGCCCGGGTGACATCCCGGCCGGCGCGGACGCCGAGGAGACCACCGCCGACGCCGTCCGCCGCATCTGGGCGGAGGCCTTCGGCGTCACCCACCTGCGCACCGAGGACAACTTCTTCGACCTCGGCGGCACCTCCCTGCACGCCGCCCAGCTGGTCAGCGTCGTCAACGACGCGCTGCTCGTCGAGGTGCGTCTGCAGGACCTGTACGAGCACTCGTCGCTCGCCGGGTTCACCGCCCGGATCGACGAACTCGCCGCACAGCGCGACGACGCCGAACTGCTGCGGCTGCTGGAAGAGATAGAGGCAGAGAGCGGGCAGCACGATGAGTGACCTCTCCGCGCGCCTCGGCGCGCTCACCCCCGAACAGCGGCGCAGGCTGAGCTCGGGCCTGCGGGCCCGGCAGACACGGCAGCCGGAGGCGGCCACCGCGCCGCCCGCCCGGCTGCGGCACAGCCTGTACTTCTTCGCGAGCGCCGACCACGCCGACGCGTCCGCGTACTATCCGTTCGTCCTGGAGGCCGCCGCCCGCGCCGACGAGGCGGGACTGCACGCGGTCTGGCTGCCGGAGCGCCACTTCGTCGACTTCGGCGGTTTCTCCCCCAACCCGGCGGTGCTCGCCGCCGCGGTGGCCGCCCGTACCCGCTCCATCGGGATCCGGGCGGGCAGCGTGGCCGCACCACTGCACCACCCGGCGCGCGTCGCCGAGGACTGGGCGCTCGTGGACAGCCTCTCCGGCGGCCGGGCCGGGATCTCCTTCGCCAGCGGCTGGCACCCGGATGACTTCGTCCTGGCCCGCACCGACTACGCCGGCCGGCGCGAGACCACCTTCCGGTCCATCGAGGAGATCCGCGCCCTGTGGCGCGGCGACGCCCTGCCCTACCCCTCCACCGCGGGCACCAGCCCGCAGATCCGCACCCGTCCCCGCCCGGTCACGGCCGAGCTGCCCGTCTGGCTCACCGCGACCGGTACGCGGCGCACCTTCACCGACGCGGCCCGGGCCGGGTACGGCGTGATGACCGCGCTGCTCGGCCAGACGATGACCGCGCTGCGCGAGAACATCGCCCACTACCGGCAGGCCTGGCGGGACGCCGGACACCCCGGCGAGGGCGACGTGGTGGTCATGGCCCACGCGTACGTCAGTGAGCGGGACGACCTGGAGGACTTCCTGCGCCCGGCGATGCACGCCTATCTGCGGTCCTTCCGCAACCAGACCGGCGGCGGGGACGACGAGGTCCTCGTGGAGAGCGCCTATCTGGACTTCCTCACCGGCCCTTCCCTGCTCGGTTCCCCCGCCAAGGCCCGCGGCGTCCTCGCCGAGCTGGCCGCCGCGGGCGCGGACGAGGTGGGCTGCCTCGTCGACTTCGGCCTGCCCGCCGCCGACGTCCTCGCCGCGCTGCCCGCACTGTTCGGCCTGCGCACGGCACCGGCTCCGACCGCCGCGCCGGACCAGCCGGCCCTGATCCCGGAGGTGTCCGCGTGAGCGCGCCCGTCGACAAGTCACGCCTGGCCGGCCGGCTCGCCCGGCTCAGCCCCGCCCAGCGGGCCGCCCTCACCGCCCGGCTCGCCGAGCGCGACGGCCCGCAGCTGCGGCGCAGGCCGGGCCCCCGCGACCGGTTCCCGCTCGGCATGGACCAGGAACGCCTGTGGATCCTCGACCAGTTGGACCCCGGGACCACCACCTACACCCTCGGGTACGGGCTGCGCGTGGCCGGCGCGTTCGACCTGGACACCTTCACCCGGGCCGCGGACGCGGTGGTGCTCCGGCACGAACTGCTGCGCGCGAACGCCGAGTCCGAGGGCGGCAGACCCTATCTGCGGGTCCACCAGGACCGGCGGGCCGAGATCAGCTACGCCGACCTGTCGGCCGCCGACCCGTCCCAGGACTCCGACGAACGGATCGAGCGGCGCCGACAGGAGTTCATCGCGGAACAGGTGCGCCGCCCCTTCGACCTGGCCCGTGACCCCGTCCTGCGGCTCGCCGTGGCGAAGGTCGCCGAGGGAGACCACCAGATCGTCGAGACGATGCCGCACTCCTTCGTCGACCAGTGGTCGTACGTACGCCTCAACGACGAACTCCTGGAGCACTACCGGGCGCTGTCCGAGGACCGGGAACCCCAAGTGGCCGAGCTGCCCGTGCAGTTCGGCGACTGGGCGCACTGGCAGCGCGAACGCTTCGCCGGCCCGCACGGCGAGCGTCACCGGGAGTTCTGGCGGACCTTCCTGGACGGGGTGCCGGAGCGGCTCGCGCTGCCCTACGACCACAGTCCCGACACCGCCGACCATGCCGGGGAGCACTACGGCTTCATCCTCGACCGGGAAGTGGGCCTCGCCTTCGCCGCCCGCGCCCGGGCGGCGCGCACCACCCCGGCCACGGCGATGACGGCCGCGTACGCCGCCCTGTTGTACGAGCGGACAGGTCTGCGGGACCTGGTCGTCGGGATCCCCGCCGCCACCCGGGGCGAACCGGAGACCACCCCGCTCATCGGGTTCCTGCTCACCAGCATCCCGCTGCGGATCCGGCTGCCCGAGAACCCCACCCCGAACGACGTGCTCACCGCCACGGCCGCGGCCGCCGCAGCGGTGGCCGACCACCGTGAGGTGCCCTTCGGGGAGATCGTCCAGGCCGTGGCACCCGACCGGTCGGCCACCCGGCATCCGCTGCTCCAGACCATGCTGGTGCAGCTCGACATCGACGACTCCAAGGCCCTGGGGCTGCCCGGGGCCGAGGTGTACGCCAACGCCGTGCCCGAGGGCGTCTCCACCATGGACCTCACCACCGCCTGGTGGCAGGTGGGCGACGTGGTCTACGGGCGCATGGAGTACCGTACGGCGCTCTTCGACCGCGCCACCGTCGCCTCGCTCACCGGGCGGCTGCTGCAGATCGTCGAGCAGTTCGCCGAGCGGCCCGACGAACCGCTGCGCCGGCCCGCTCCCCGGCCCGCGCAGCCCCCCGTCTCGCTGCTCTCCCCGCCCGCCGAGGCGGGGCCGCGAGCGGAGCCGGGACGGGCCGGGGACGAGGACCTGAGCCGGGTCACCGACGCCTGGTGCGAGGTGCTCGGCACGGACCGGGCCGCCCCCGAGGACGTCTTCTTCACCTCCGGCGGCACCTCCCTGCTCGCCGTGCGCCTCGCCCACCGGCTCCGGGAGGCCGGGTTCACCGCCACCCTCAAGGACGTCTTCACCCACCCGGTGCTCGGCCGGCTCGCCGAGACGCTCGGCGCCCGTCGCGCCGGAGCCCCGCAAAGCGGCCCGGTGCCGGCGGCGGGTCCGCTCGGCCCCGAGCAGGAGATGCTGCTCGGCCGTGGCCTGGACCGGGTGGAGTCCTTCGCCCACAGCTACGTCCTGGAGGCGGCCGGGCCGCTGGACGCGGACCGGCTGCGGGACGCGGCACGGGCGGTGGTGCGCGCCCATCCGACGCTGACCACCGCCTATCAACCCGCCGCCGGTTCCGGCGAGTTGGGACCGCGCATCGTGCCCGGCGAGGCCTGGCGCTGGTCGGCCGAGCCCGCCGGGGCCGACCCGGAGCGGGTCGTCGCGGCCCAGCGCGCGGACTTCGACCTGACGGCCGGCGTGCTGTTCGCGGTCAGCCATCTGCCCGGGGCGTCCGGCGCCCCGGACCGTGTCGTGCTCGGCGCGAGCCACCTCGTCATCGACGGGATGTCGTGGGGCATCGTCATCGCGGACCTGGCCCGGGGCTACCGGGGCGAGCCGCTCACCGGCGAGAAGGCGGGCTACGCGGAGCACGCGGCGGCCGTCAGGGCCCTCGACCCCGCCCCGCACGCCGCGTACTGGCGGGCCCAGCTGGCCGGAGCGGGCGCGTACCGCTGGAGCCTCGACGGGCCCAACGTGTACGGCGGCGAGCGGCAGTTCGAGGTGGAGGTGGAGCTGCCCGCCGAGTGGCACGGGCCACTGGAGGCCGTGACACTGACCGCCGTCGCCCGCGCCCTGCGCCCCTGGGCCCCGGACGAGCAGGCGTCGTACTGGCTGATCGGCCTCGGCCGCGATCCGCTGGCCGCGCTGCCCGGCTGGGACCCCGACCGGGCCGTCGGCTACTACTCGGCGCCCTTCCCCCTCCGGGTGCCGCTCACCGGCGGCAGCGCGGCGGACGACCTGCGGGCCACCGCCGCGGCACTGCGCGCCGTGCCCGACTCCGGCAAGACCTTCGGGCTGCTCGGCTGTGCCGCGGACGCCCGGCTGCGCGAGGAGTTCGCCGCGCTCGGCGAGCCCCGGGTGATCGTCAACTACGTCGGCGAACTGGCGGATCCGGCGAACGGAACCGGCGGGCTCTTCACCCGGTCCACGGAGACCGCGGCGACCGGCAACGAGGACGTCGAACGCCCGGTGGACGTCGACGTGGCGATCGCGCTGCGCGACGGCGCCCTGGTCCTGCGCTGGCTCCACAACCCGGACGCGGTGGACCCCGAGGCGGTCCGCGCCACCGCGGAGCTGGCGGCACGAGAACTGCGCGATCTGCTCAACGCGCCGCAGCAGCCCCAGGATCCGGACGGTGTCCCGGGAGTGACAGGAGTGATGGAGGAGACCATGGAACGCCTCTTCGAGCGGCTCAGCCGCGAGCGTCGCGACCGGCAGGGGGTACGGCGATGAGCGCGGCGCCCGGCACGACGGTGAGCGGCGCCCGCACCGCGTCGGCAGGCCGCCGAAGCCCGCTCGCCGCTCTCCTCACGGCCCAGTACCTGTCGGCGTTCGGCAACGCGATCACCGTGGTGACCGTGCCGTTGTACGTGCTGCACACCACCGGCTCCACCGCCACCACCGGTCTCGCCGGCTTCATCGGCGCGGTCCCGCTGATCTTCGCGGGGGCCGTCGGCGGCGTCCTCGTCGACCGCTTCGGCGGGCGCCGGCTGAGCGTGCTGTCGGACCTGGCGGCGGGTCTGCTCGTCCTGCTCGTGCCACTGCTCGACGCGACCACGGGGCTGCCCATCCCGCTGCTGCTCGCCCTGCTCTTCGCGCGGACCGTGGTGGCGACACCCGCGACCGCGGCCCGCATGACCCTGCTCAAACCGGTCACCGAGAACGCGGGCGCGCGCCTGGAGAGCGTCAACTCCTGGTACCAGGCCGCCCCCCGGCTCGGCCTGGTGGCCGGTGCTCCGCTGGCGGGTGTGCTGGTCGCCGCGACCGACTCGGTCGTCGGCATGTACGTCGACGCCGGCACCTTCCTGGTCGCCGCCGCCCTGGTGACGTTCGCGGTGCCCGGCGGCGAGGCCAACAAGGGCTCCGCGCAGAGCGGCTTCGGCTTCTTCGGCCAGCTGCGGGAGGGCATGGCACTGGTCAGGACGATGCCGGTGATCGGCGCCATGACCGCGTTCGTGGTGGTCACCAACTTCCTCGACGACGCCTTCACCCCGCTGTTCCTGCCGGTGTACGCGCAGGACGTGCTGCACAGCAGCGCGGCCATGGGGTGGTTCCTCGGGGCGGTCGGCATCGGCTCGATCGTGGGCACCTTCCTGTACGGGCCCGCCAGCAGGACCTTCCTCTCCAGCCGCCGCTACACCCTCTTCGGCTGCTTCGCGATGGTCGCGGTGCTGCGGCTGCTGCTCGTACTCCAGCCCGGCGCCGTCGGCGTCACGGTGATCTGTTTCCTCACCGGTGTGGCCGGCGGGCCCCTCAACCCGATGCTGTCGACCGTCATGCTCGAACGCGTCCCCGAGGAGCTGCGCGGCCGGGTCTTCGGCCTCACCGGGGCCATGGCCCTCACCTCGGCCCCGCTCGGGGTCCTGACCGCCGGCTGGCTGGTGGACCTGGCCGGGCTGCGCGTCCCGATGCTGTGCTTCGCCCTCGTCTACCTGGTCCTGATCGCGGCGAGCTGGCGTCGGCCCGCGCTCAAGGACATGGACGTACGGCCGGCCGCCGACGGGCCCCGCGCGGCCGAGGAGGCCGACGGAGCCGTGACGTTCACGTCAACTGCCTCCGCCGACAGCTCCGTTGAGACGGACCGGGCCTTGGACACGGGCCCGGGAAAGGTGCGTACCCGATGACCCCGCTGCACCCCGCCCCGCCCACCGGCCGCCTCGAAGGCCGCACCGCGGTGATCACCGGAGCCGCCCGCGGGGCCGGACGTGCCTGCGCGCTCGCCTTCGCGGCCGAGGGCGCCGACCTGGTCCTGCTCGACACGGCCGCCGACATCGCCGGGGTCCCGTACCCGCTGGGCACCGAGAGCCAGCTCGCGTACACCGCCGAGCAGTGCGGCAAGCTCGGCGCCGCCGTCCTGACCGCGGCCGTCGACGTACGGGACCTGGACGCGCTGACCCGGCTGCGGGAGACGGCGACCGCCCGCTTCGGTCCGCCGGACCTGCTGGTCAACAACGCGGGCGTGGTCGCTCCCTCCGGGCGGCCGGTGCACGAAACGGCCGAGGAGGACTGGCAGTTGATGCTCGACATCGACCTGAGCGGGGCCTGGCGCACGACCAAGGTGTTCGCGCCCGCGATGGTCGAGCGGCGCCAGGGATCGATCGTGAACATCGCCTCCACCGCCGGCCTGGTCGGCTACCGCAACTTCGCCGGGTACGTCGCGGCCAAGCACGGTCTCGTCGGTCTGACCAAGGCGAGCGCGCTCGACTACGCCTCCCACCGGGTGCGGGTCAACGCGGTCTGCCCGGGCAACATCCGCGACGAGCCCGCGATGGACGGCCGGATGCTCTCGGAGGTGGCGCGCGCCCTGGACATCCCCGCCCAGGAGCACGAGGCGCTGTTCACCGCGGACCAGCCGATGCACACCCTCGTCGACCCCGAGGACGTGGCCGCCGCCGCCCTGTGGCTGGCGAGCGACGCCTCGCGCCATGTCACCGGCACCACCGTGACGGTCGACGCCGGATACACGGTGCGGTGACGCGATGAGACTCGAACTCCCTTCGCAGCAACAGCAGCAACAGCACCAACAGCCGCACCAGCAGCCGGAGCCGGAGCCGCAGTCGCAGTCGCGGCCCGTCTCGCCGGCCGAGCGCCAGTTCTGGTTCGCCGAGCGGATCGCGCCGGGTTCCCCCGCCTGGCGCGTGCTCAGCGCGATACGGGTCGAAGGGCCGCTCGACCGGGCGGCGCTGACCGAGGCGGCCCGCCGGGTCGTCGCGCGCCACCCCGCGCTGCGCTCGGTGTTCACCGCCAAGGGCGGGCGACTGCTGCGCACGGTCGTCCCGGCGGCGGCCGAACCGCCGCTGCTGCCGCTGGCTCCCTGCGCCGGCTTCCGGGACGCGGAGCGGGCACTGTCCGCCCCGGACCTGCTCGACCTGGACCACGGCCGCCATCTCGCCCTCGCGCTCGCCCCGGACCCCGGTGCGGCCACGGCGGACGGCGGCCCGGACACGTACGGCACCGCCCCCGTGCCCGCCGCCACGCTCTATGTGCTGACGCACCACATCGCGTACGACGGGCTGTCCCACGAGGTGTTCACGGCCGACCTGGCCCGTGCCTACGCCCGGACGGTCGCGGGCGAGCCCGAGCCGCCCGCGCCGCCCCGGTCGCACGGCACCCCGCCGGAACCGTCCGCCGCCCGCGGGGAAGAGCTCGTCGCCTACTGGCGTGCCGCACTCGACGGCGTACCCGATCTGCCCGTCGAAGGCCCCGGCCCCTCGCAGCGCGAACTCGCCGGTGCCGAGGTCCGCACGCATCGCGTCCGGTTCGCCGACGGCCTCGGCCCCGCGGTGCGGGACGCCGCCCGGCGCGCCGCCTGCCCGCCGTTCGCGGTGCTGCTCACCGCGTACGGGCAGGCGCTCGCCGAACTCAGCGGCGCGGACGACTTCTGCGTCGGTACGCCGGTCTCCCTGCGCACCCCGGACCAGGCCGACGAGATCGGCTGTCTGCTCACCACGCTGCCGGTGCGGCTGCGGCACCTCGACGCGCCCGCCGCGCTGCCCCGGGTGTGGGAGACGTTCACCGACGGCGTCCTGCACATGGAGCTGCCGTACGACGAGACGGTCCGCGCCACCCGGACGCGGCCGAGCCGCCGGATGCCGCTCCACCAGGCCCTGTTCGCCTACGAGAGCTGGCAGCGGCCGCTGCATCCGGCGGGACCGGTACGGATGCACACCGTTCCCGTGTACCCGCTGGGCGCCCAGGCGGAGATCCAGTTCCAGCTCAACGAGCTGCCGGGCGCCCGCCTCGAAGGCGTCCTGCAGGCCCCGGCCGACGGGGTCTGGGCAGGCAGGCTGCCCGCACTCGCGGCGGCCGTCACCCGTCGGCTCGTCGCGTCGGCCCCGAACGCACCGACGATTGAGGAGAAGGTCCGATGACACAGGTCATGTGTCTGCCGTACGCGGGAGCGGGAGCGGGGGTGTACCGCCCCTGGAAGGCCCTGGCCTCGGACCGCGCACGCGCCGTGCCCATTCAACTCCCCGGCCGCGAGGAGGAGTTCACCAAGGCGTGCTGGACCGACTTCGCCGAGGCCGCGGCGAGCACCGCCGAGCGGATCGTCGCGGCGGCGGCCGGACAGCCGTTCGTGATCTTCGGGCACAGCTTCGGCGCGCTCCTCGCCTACGAGACCGTCCGTCATCTGCTCGCCACCGGCGGCCCGTTGCCACGGCGGCTGATCGTCAGCGGCTCGCGCAGCCCACGGCACCGCGGCTACCTCCCGCTCAGCGACAACGACGACGAAGCCGTCGCCGGCCTGGAACTGGACGGGCAGCGGGGCTTCGAGGCGCTCAACCACCCCGAGCTGCGTGCCCTGTTGCTGCCCGTGCTGCGCGCCGACGCGCGGCTGCTGAGCACCTACGAGCCCAGCGGACTCGACCCGCTGCCGGTGCCGCTCACCGCGCTGCGCGGGACCACGGACACCGTGGCCGCCCCCGTCGAGGAGTGGGACGACTGGAAGACCTTCACCACCGAGGAGTACACCGCCCTGCATCTGCCCGGCGGTCACCTCTATCTGCTGGACGCCATGCCGGAGCTGTGGCGCGTCATCGAGGAGCAGCTGTGACCCCCACGACGACCACGCGGCCGGCCGCCGCGTCGGCACAGGACGCCCAGAACACCCAGGACGCGCAGGAGGCGCGGGGTGCCCAGGACGCGCTCCTGCGCACCGGGATGACCGCCCTGCGCCACACGGACCCCGAACTCGCCGGGCTCCTCGACGCGGAGGTGCACGACCAGAACACCACCCTCGCGATGGTCGCGTCCGCGAGCATCGCCGACCCCTCGGTGCTCGCCGCCGGCGGGGCGGCCCTGTCCAATGTGACGGCCGAGGGGTATCCGGGGGCCCGCTACCACCCCGGAGCGGGCAACTTCGACGGGGTCGAGCGGCTCGCGGTGGAGCGCGCCAAGCGGCTGTTCGGGGCCCGGTACGCCAACGTCCAGCCGCACTCGTGCTCCTCCGCCAACCTCGCGGTGCTCGCCGCGCTCATGTCCCCGGGCGGCACCCTGCTCGGCCTGGACCTCGACGCGGGCGGGCACCTCACGCACGGCTCCCCGGCCTCGGTCAGCGGACGGCACTACCGCGCGATCGCCTACGGTCTCGACGCACACGGCCGTATCGACTACGCGCGCCTCGCGGACCTCGCCGCGGAGCACCGCCCCACGGTGCTGATCGCGGGCGCCAGCGCCTATCCGCGCGTCCTGGACTTCGCCCGGTTCCGGGCCGTCGCCGACTCCGTCGGGGCCTATCTTGTCGCGGACATCTCCCACATCGCGGGCCTGGTCGCCACCGGTGAACACCCCAGCCCCGTCGACCTCGCGCACATCACCACGACGAGCACCTACAAGCAGCTCGGCGGACCGCGCGGCGGTCTGATCCTCAGCGGGCGCGAGCATCTGACGCCCGGGCCCGACGGAAGGACACCGCTCGCGCGGCTGATGCAGGGGGCGGTTTTCCCGCGGTCGCAGGGCACCCCGGCCCCCGCGTCGATCGCCGCCAAGGCCCGCGCCTTCGCGCTGGCGGCACAACCGGAGTTCGCCGAGACCACGCGCCGCATCGTGGCCGACGCCGGCGCGCTCGCCGGGGAACTGTCCCGCCTTGGCCACCGGGTGCTGACCGGGGGCACCGACAACCACATGGTCCTGATCGACCTGCGGAGCACCGGCCTGACCGGAGTGATCGCGGAACGCGCCCTGGAGGAGTGCGGCATCCTCGTCAACCGCAACCGGATCCCCGGGGACACCCGCAAGCCGCTGGTCACCAGCGGCATCCGGCTCGGCACCAACATCCTCGCCCAGCGCGGCCTCGGCCCGGACCGGATGCGCGAGTGCGCCGCGCTTCTGCACCGGGCCCTCGCCGCCACCACCGCGCTGAGCGACACCGAGTACCGGATCGACTCCCGCGCCCGCGCGACGCTGCGTGCCGAGGTCCGCGCCCTGTGCGCCCGCCACCCACTGCCGCGGGCCGGCACCGCCACCCCGGTGACGCCGCACGCCGACCTGCTCGCCGAGGCCGCCCTCGCGCCCCCGGACAGCACCCTCGCGACCCCGACAGGAGCACGCCTGTGACCCCCGAGACGTGGCCCCGTACGGAGGACTCCCGCACCGCCGCCAGGGACAACTGGCCCCCCGCCCTGGTACCCGCCGACCGGCCGCGCCGGGCCGGGCACGAGCCGCTCGCCTCCGCCCTGCTCCGTGGCGAGCTGCCCGCGCCGCCGGCCCTGCCCGGTGTCTCCCCGCAGGACGCGCTGACCGCGTGTGTCGCGGCGCTGCTGCACCGGCTCACCGGCCAGGACCGTATCGCCCTCGCCCTCGAACGGCCCGGCGGGGAACCGGAGTTCGCCGGGTTCGCGGTCACCGGCCGGCCTACTCTCGCGGACCTCTCCGCCGGCCGCGTCACGATCTCCGCCGCACCGGAAGAGGGCGCGCCTCCCGTGGGCCTCCGGATCACCGACGGCACCGACGCGCCCGGATCCTCCGCCGCCCCCGCCCACGAGCTGCACCTCACCGTGCACCCCCGGGCGGACGGCTGGGTCACCGAACTCCGTTACGACGAGCGGCTTTTCGACCGGGAGACGGTCCAGCGCCTGGCCGACCACCTCGTGACGCTGACGACGGACGCCGCGCGCACCCCCGACCGCCTCGTCGCCCTGCTGCGTCTGCTCACCGCCGAGCAGACGCACCACACCCTGGTGGAGTGGAACCGCACCGCCGTCCCCCTGCCGGACAAGGCGTGTCTGCACGACGCGTTCGAGGAGCGGGCGGCCCGGGAGCCCGGGGCGGTCGCCTTGATCCAGGGCGAACGGCAGTGGACGTACGGCGAGATCAACGCGTCCGCGAACCGGCTCGCGCACCACCTGCGGGAGGCGGGCGTCGGCCCCGACACCAGGGTCGGACTGTGCCTGGAGCGCTCGGCCTCGCTGCTGACCGGTGTGCTCGGCATCCTCAAGGCCGGCGGCGCGTACGTTCCGCTCGACCCGGACTACCCGGCCAAGCGCCTGGCCACCATGCTCGACGGCACGTCCTGCGCCGTCGTGGTCACGGACACCGTACGGGCGGCCGCTCTGCCCGCCACGCAGACGCCCCGCCCGCTGGTCCTTCTCGACGTGGACACGGACGCCCTGGCCCGGCACCCCGCGCACGATCCCGTCCC
The DNA here is from genome assembly GCF_036347135.1 of Streptomyces sp. NBC_00775. Taxonomy (NCBI): domain Bacteria; kingdom Bacillati; phylum Actinomycetota; class Actinomycetes; order Kitasatosporales; family Streptomycetaceae; genus Streptomyces; species Streptomyces sp. NBC_00775. The sequence goes on along the minus strand of NZ_CP108938.1, from coordinate 2,439,894 downwards.
GGCGGCGGGTCCGGACAACCTCTGCTACATCATCCACACCTCCGGTTCCACCGGGCAGCCCAAGCCGATCGCCCTGCGCCACCGCGGGGTCGTGAACAACCTGGCCGACCTCAACTCCCGTTACACGGTGGGCGATCAGGACCGCGTCCTCGCCCTGTCCTCCCCGAGCTTCGACATGTCGGTGTACGAGTTCCTGGGCATCACCGCGGCCGGCGGCACCGTCGTCGTCCCCGATCCGGAGCGGGCCAAGGACGTCGCGCACTGGGCCCGGCTGCTCGTCGAACGGGACATCACGGTCTGGAACTCCGCCCCCGCCCTCCTCGAACTGCTCACCGACCACCTGGAGCGCACCGGCCACGGCCGGCTCGGCCGGCTGCGTCTGATCATGCTCGGCGGCGACTGGATCCCGGTCCGGCTGCCCGACCGCATCCGGGCGTTCGCCGGCCCTGTGCGGTTCATCGCGCTCGGCGGAGCCACCGAGGCCTCGATCCACTCCACGGTGTACGAGGTGGAGAAGACGGACCCCGACTGGACGAGCATCCCCTACGGCCGTCCCATGGCCAACCAGCGCACCTACATCCTCGACGACTTCCTCCAGCCCGTACCGCCCGGCGTCGCGGGCGAACTCCACCTGGCGGGCACCGGCCTGGCCCGCGGCTATCTGGAACGGCCCGAACTCACCGGCGAGCGCTTCCTCGACTGGTCGTACGACGGTGTGAGCGACCGGCTGTACCGGACCGGTGACCTGGCCCGGCACCGGCCGGACGGCCTGATCGAACTCCTCGGCCGCAAGGACTTCCAGGTGAAGATCCATGGTCTGCGGGTGGAACTGACCGAGATCGAGGCCGTGTTGCGCGGCCACGAGGAGGTGAAGGACGCGGCCGCGGCCGCCGTCACCTCCGCCGCGGGCGGGTCCCGGCTGGTCGCCTATGCCGTCCCGCACCCCGGCCGGACGCCCCGCCCCGAAGATCTCCGGGCCCATCTGGCCCAGCTGCTCCCGGCGTTCATGGTGCCGGGATCCGTACGGGTCCTGGACGCGATGCCGCTGAACGCCAACGGAAAACTGGACCGCAAGGCCCTGACCGCCCTCGCCCCCGAGGTGCCCGCGGCGGATTCCCCGGGGGCTCCCGAACCCGCTCAACTCCCGGTCGGCGACTGGGAGCAGCGGATCGCGGCGGTGTGGCAGGAGACCCTGCGGACGGGGCCGGTCGGCCGGGACTCCGACTTCTTCGCCCTGGGCGGCGACTCGATGTCGGCCCAGCGGTGCCTGCCCGGCATCGATCCGGAGCTGCGCTGGGCCGAGCTCTACAAGTACTCCACGGTCCGCGCCCTGGCGGCCCACCTCACCGCCCGCGGACGTACTCCGGCCGGCCCCTGACCGGTGCCCGTCCGCCGTACCCGGTGACCGCGGTGACCGGTCGCCCGACCCCGCACACTCAGACCGAGAGGGCAGGAACATGACCGAAGCGCCACCGTCGCCCCACACCGTTCCGGGGCTCAGGACTCCCCTCGGTCCGCGCCACGCGGACCAGCCGTGGTGGAACGCCCAGCGCGGCTCCGCCATGCCCTACGGACGGTACGCGCGGCCCGCCCGTCCCCAGGCCGACCCCACCGGCCGTACCTGGCCGTCGAATTCGCTGGTCAAGGCGCCGCTGTGGGCGTCGGTCGACCTGCGCGACGGGAACCAGGCGCTGAGCAGCCCCATGGACGTCGAGCGCAAGAGCCGGATGTTCGACCTCCTCGTCCGCATGGGGTTCAAGGACATCGAGGTCGGCTATCCCTCGGCCGGCGACGCCGAGTTCTCGTTCGTCCGCACGCTGATCGAGCAGGACCGCATCCCCGACGACGTGACGATCTCCGTCTTCACGCCGGCCCGCCCCGAACTCATCGACCGTACCTTCGAGTCCATCGAGGGCGCGGACCGCGCGATGGTGCACCTGTGCCACGCGACCGCCTGTCTGTGGCGCGACGTCGTGTTCGGTATGACCCAGGACGAGGTACGGCGGATGGCGCTGGACTCGGCCGGGCAGGTGGCCCGCAGGGCGGACGCCGCCAAGGGGACCGGGCTGCGCTTCCAGTACTCCCCGGAGACGTTCAACGTCACCGAGCCGGAGTTCGCGCTGGGCATCTCCGACGCCGTCACCTCGCTCTGGGACGCGAGCCCGGAGCGGCCCGTCACCCTGAACCTGCCGACGACGGTCGAGACCGACTCGCCGAACGTCTTCGCGGACCAGATCGAGTGGATGCACCGCAACCTCGACCGCCGCGACGGGATCATCCTGTCGGTGCACCCGCACAACGACCGCGGTACGGCGGTGGCCTCGGCGGAGCTGGCCGTCCTCGCCGGCGCCGACCGCATCGAGGGCACCCTCTTCGGCAACGGCGAACGCACCGGCAACGTCTGCCTGGTGACGCTGGCCCTCAACCTCTTCAGCCAGGGCGTCGACCCGCAGCTGGACCTCTCCGACCTCGACGAGATCCGTCGCACGGCCGAGTACGCGACGCGGCTCCCCGTCCCCCCGCGCCACCCGTACGGCGGCGACCTCGTGCACACCGCCTTCTCCGGCACCCACCAGGACGCCATCGCCAAGGGTCTGGCCGCGACCGACCGCCGGATCGCCGAGACGGGCGACGCGCGGGCCGTGCCGTGGAACGTTCCGTATCTCCCCATCGACCCCAAGGACATCGGCCGCAGCTACGAATCGGTGGTCCGGGTCAACAGCCAGTCCGGCAAGGGCGGGGTGGCCCACGTCCTCAAGACGGCGTACGGCCTCGACCTGCCCCGCGGGATGCGCGTGGAACTCGCGCGCGAGGTGCAGCGCGTCGCCGACGGCGACGGCGCCGAACTCACCCCGGCCGACCTGCGCGCCGTCTTCACGCGGATGTACCTCGACTGCGCCCAGCCGGCCCTGCTTCTCAAGGAGTTCGAGATCTCCCGTGGTCCCCGGGTCACCGTGGACGCCCTGGTCGCGCACGCCGCCGGGAGGACCACGCGGCTGACGGGCTCGGGCCCCGAGGTGCCGAGCGCGTACGCGGCAGCTCTCGCCGGCGCCGGCCTCACGGTCGAGGTCACCGAGGCGCACGGGCACCCGGTCGGCGCCGGCACCAGGTACGCCGCCTACGTCAGGATCACCCTCGACGGCACCCCCTGGTACGGCGCCGCCCTGGCCGACTCGGAGGAGGAGGCCCACCTGTCCGCCGTCAACTCGGCGGTGAACCGCGCCCATACCTGAGCGCGCGTTCACCAGGTGCCGGTTCACAGCACCTTGCGATGGACGAGGGCCGCGAGCACCAGCGTGCCCGCCAGCAGGGGCACCCAGACCGTCAGGACGCGATAGCCGATGACGGTCGCCGTGGCCACGTCCATCGGTGCGCCGAACGCGGCCATGGTGAACACCAGCGCCGCGTCCACGGGGCCGATCCCGCCCGGCGCGGGCACGGCCCCGACGGCGGTACTGGCGAGGAGGAGCGCGAGGACCACCTGCGCCCAGGACAGTGGCAGCCCGAGCGAGAACCCGACCGAGGCGATCACACTCCCCTGGAGCAGGGGTCCGGCGGCAGCACCGCCCCAGAGCGCGAGGACGCGGCTGGGCCGGGTGTGCAGGAGCCGTGCGTCGGTCAGGGCGGTGCGGACGAGTCCGAGGGCCGGGCCACGCAGCGGACGGACGACCGCCAGGAGCAGGGAAACGGCGGCGGGGCCGAGCAGCATGCCGCCGGCGGCCAGGAGCAACGTCCACTGTTCCGGGACGAGTTCGCCGAGCCGCAGCAGGTCCGGGAAGGCCACGAGGAAGACGACCAGCACCAGTGTCTTCGCCAGCGGCTTGACCAGCGAGTACAGGGCGAGCGAGGCGGTGGCCCGGGCCAGGGGCACGCCGCGGCTTCGCAGGAAGCGCAGGGTGACGGCATGGGCGCCGATGCTCGCCGGGAGTACGTGGTTCGCGGCACCGGCGGCGAACTGCGACGCGAGCAGCGGTCCCGGCGGCAGCCTTTCCGGCAGGGCCCCCTGCCGGGCGCACGCGGCGGCCACCCAGCCCAGGCTGGTGAACAGGATCCCGGCCAGCAGCCACCAGGGGTCGGCGGCGGCCAGCCGGGCGGCGCCGTCGCGCACCGTGTGCCGGTCGACCGCCGCCCACACGCCGATCAGCACGAGCGGGAGCAGGGTCAGCGCCGGGCGGATGAGGCGTACGAACGTGGGGGAGGGGGAGGAGGAGGAGGGGGAGGGGGAGGGGAGCGCGGTGGGGAGATCGTCGAGCGGGAGCGGGAGCGGGAGCGGGAGCAGGGACACGGCGCACGTCGTCCTTCCGCGGTGGGGACGCTGGAAGCGTTCCCGCCCGGTGTGACGCCACGGTGTCCGGCAGTGGAAGCCGCACCAGCGGGTGGGCGACGCGGCCGGCCCCCTGCCCGCGCCCGTTACGACGTGCAGACGCTCTTCAACGCGTCGGCCGCGTCGTCGATCTTGCTGGAGTCGGGGTTCGTGTCGCCGTTCAAAATGGCCTTGTTGTAGTCCGCGATCGCCTTGTCGAGGTCGTCGACGGCCTTGTCGACCTTGTCGTTGTCCGACTTGTCGCCGATCTTGGCGTCAATCTCGTTGAGGTGCTCGTCGATGCTGTCGATGGATTCGTCGGTCCGCGTCGGGTCCTTCGCCGCGTCCACGCCCGCCTCATGGATGGCCTTGAGGCTGTCGGCGATCGTGTCGGCGTTCCGCAGGCAGCCCAGTGAGTTGTCGACGTCGTCGCAGCCGGTGACAAGCCCGGCGGTCAGCGCGACGGCGGCAACGGTGGTGGCGATGGTGGCGGTGCGGCGTCCACGTCGGCGGTTCGCGGCCATGGATGGGTCCCCTCCTGGATGGGCTGTGCGGTGACTTGGGCAGGCGTTCGACGGGTGCGGGGACCTCAACGCGACGCGGTGGGCAGTCCGGCAGGCTTCCGGCGGCTCGCGATCAGACCGCCGGCCGCGCCCAGCGAGACCAGGCCCATGCCGGCGGCGGCCATGATCCCCTTCGCGCCGTCCATGGTGAGGTAACAGACGGCGGCGACGGCGCCGTTGAACAGGAACAGGAACCAGAGCACCGGCGGCGTCGACAGGAACGCCTTGATCCTCGGCTTCTTCGCGATGCGCGAACCGGCCAGCAGCGAGACGGCGATACCGGCGTAGGTGGCCACATCCTTCTGGGTGCCGTCGAGGACGGCACCGGACGCGGAGCTCGCGGCGAGTCCGCCCACGAAGAACGACCAGAGCAGAAGGTTGGCGACGAACGCCTTCACGGCGGCGAGCAGCGACTTCACGGAGGTTTCCTTCTGAAGGGGAGACGTGGGCCTGTCGCGATCCGTGGATCTCTTGCGATCGCTGTCGACTACGATCCCGTCGCCCGTTCCCCGCCACGAGGGGCCGGCCTCCCGATTCCATGGTGCAGCCCGCTGCACCATGGCATGAGCGCGCACGTCTGGGACCCCAGCAGCGTCACGCCCCCTTCCTCATGCGTCGAGGGGCCGCAGCAGCCGGAGGATCATCTCGACGGTGCGCTCGATGGGGCGGTGCCGTGCCGTGACCGCGAAGAGCAGGGTGCGGGTCAGGACGGCGCCGAGGAGCAGGTCGAAGACGTCGTCGGGGTCCACGTCGGGGTCGACGCTCCCGGGCGGAGCGGCGCGCAGGATGTCCTGGAACTGCGGTCGCGCCGACACCCGCAGGTACATCTCCGGCGGACGGGCGCGGCCCGCTGTCTGATAGTGCGTGAGGAGTCCGGCCGCCGCCGCACGTGCCGCGGGCGCGCCGAAGGCCGCCAGGTAGGCGCGGATGAACCGGCGCAGATCGCGGCGGAGGTCCCCCGTCGGCTGGACGCTCACCGGGCTGAGTCCGGGAAACGTGGCCTCCTCGATCAGCTCGATCCGCGACGGCCAGCGACGGTAGATGGCGGAGGCGTGTACGCCGGAGTGGTCCGCCACGGCCTGGATCGTCGTCGCCTCGAAGCCGCGTCCGACCAGCAGCTCGCGCGTTGCCGCGAGGGCCCGTTCATTGATGCTCGTGTCACGTGGACGGCCCGGGCGACGGCGAGGCTCTGTCATGGGGGCCATCGTAATGACCAGGGGTGCAGGCGGCCCATTTCAGGAGATGGTCTTCTATAACTCCCGTCGCGTCGCTACAGTCCCAGGACCGGATGGTGTGCCTCTCGAAGAGGGGAAGCCGATGCGTGCTGCGGACCTGGAGTGAGGATCGGATTCCTCGGGCCGGGCCGGATGGGCAGGCCGATGCTCGACCGTCTGGTGGCCGCGGGTCACGACGTCACCGTCCTGGTGCGCCGCCCGGGGGCCCGCGCTGCCGCCGAGGCCGACGGGCGACCGGTCCTTCACCGCTCGGCGCGCTGAGCCGCCGCGACGCGGTGCTCGCGATGAGCCGGGGCGCGTCCGCGAGCCGCCAGGGGAGCACTCCATAACGCGTAGGGGCGGGCCGCCGGTGGGGATGTCCGGCGGCCCGCCCTGGTGGGAGGAACGGTGGGGTCAGCTGACGTCGGAGGCGTCCAGGCGGTAGAGGCCGCTGGAGCTGGAGCTGGAGCTGGAGCTGGAGCTGGAGCTGGAGCTGGAGCTGGAGCTGGAGCTGGAGCTGGTGGATGAACTCGTGCTGTACGCCGAGGACTTGACGGCGGTGCCGTGCTTCGCGACCCAGGTGGCGATCTCGGAGTCGGTGCCCTGGCCGCCGGTGCTGCTGATCATGATGTAGTGCAGCTTGCCGGACTTCACCAGGCTCTTGAGCTTGGCGAGGGTCATGGCGTTGTCGCTGCCGGACCAGCCGCCCATGGAGATGACGGGCTGTCCGGACTCCAGGATGATCGAGGACGCGGTCTGGTCGGTGGCCACCGCCAGCAGCCAAGTGGCGCCGTCCTGGTGCTTCTTGAGATACGTGATCATGTCCGACGAGACCTGGCTGTCGCCGCCCATCTGACCACCGCCACCGCCGCCCGTCTGGCCGCCGCTCGGCCGGGTGCCGGACTCGGCCGTGGACGACGAGCCGCTGCCGGACGGGGGCTCGCCCATGGACTGGCCGCCGTCGGCACCGGTCGGTGCCTCACCGCCCATGGCGCCCTTGCTGCCGCTGCCGCCCGGACCGCCGCCCGTACCGCCCATGCCGCCGCCGGTGTTCGGGCCGGCCGTCGGGTTGGTGCCGTTGCTGGAAGCACCGGTGGCCGCCGAGAGCGAGTACGCGGTGGGCCCCGCCAGCAGGGCGACGACGGCCGCCAGGGCCGCGAAGCCCAGGAGCCGCTGCCGCTTCATGAACCGTCCGGCGAGCAGACCGAGCACCGAGAATGCGCCCGCGACACCGACCACGACCTCGGCGACGGTGTAGAGCGTGCCGGAGCCCGAGACCCGCTGGAGCAGGACGATCGCCCAGCCCGCGCTGGCCGCGACGGCGGCCGGGAGGACCCAGCCCCACTTCGCCGCCGAGCCTTCACGCAGCGCCTTGTACAGCATCACGCCGCCGGCACCGGCCAGGGCCGCGATACCGGGGGCCATGGCGGTGACGTAGTACGGGTGGAAGGTGCCCTCCGCGAGGGCGAAGGTCAGGTAGTGCAGGACGAACCAGCCGCCCCACAGCATCAGCGCCGCGCGCTTGGCGTCGGTGCGGGGCGCCCGGCCGCGCAGGATCAGGCCCGCGACGAGGGCGATGGCCGCGAAGGGGATGAGCCAGGAGATCTGGCCGCCCATGATCTCGTTGAAGAGCCGGTAGACGGACGCCGTACCGCCGAAGCTGGCGCCGTTGCCGGCCGAACCCACCGACGAACTCGCGCCGAAGATGCGGCCGAAGCCGTTGTAGCCGATGACCAGATCCCAGACCGTGTTGTCGGTCGAGCCGCCGATGTAGGGGCGGGAGGAGGCGGGGATCAGGTCGACGATCACCATCCACCAGGCGCTGGAGACGACCAGCGCGACGGTGGCGACGCCGAGGTTGCGGATCCGGCGGCCCACGGAACCCCGCGCGGCCCAGAGGTAGACCAGGAAGAACACCGGCAGGACGACGTACGCCTGCATCATCTTGGTGTTGAACGCGAAGCCGATCGCGACCGCCGACCAGACCAGCGGCATCAGCCGGCCGGTGCGGACGGCCTTCAGCAGGCCGGCCGCGCCGAGCAGCATCAGGAAGACCAGGATCGGGTCGGGGTTGGTGTCGCGGGTGATGGCGACGGTGATCGGGGTGAGGGCCAGTGCCAGCGCGGCGATCGTCGCCGCCACCGGGCCGAAGTCCCGCTTGACCAGGCGGTGCAGCAGAGCCACGGATCCCGTGCCCACCGCGACCATCGGCAGCATCAACTGCCAGGTGCCGTAGCCGAAGGCGCGGGCCGACAGACCCATCACCCACAGCGCGAACGGCGGTTTGTCGACGGTGATGAAGCTGCCGGAGTCCAGGGCGCCGAAGAAGAACGCCTTCCAGCTCTTGGTGCCGCTGTAGACGGCGGCGTTGTAGAAGGTGTTGCCGGTGAGGGAGGACAGGTTCCAGGCGTACAGGGCCGTGGCGAGGAGCGCGATCGCCCACAGGGCCGGGCGGGCCCAGCGCGGGTCGTCCTCGGGTCCGGTGAAGACCCTTCGGGCGCGGGCGGCGATGCCGCCGTCGGCGGGCGGGGCGGCCCGGTGCGAACGCCGGGAGCCCTCCTGCTGGGGCGGCGGGGCGAGGGTCGTCATGACGCATACTCCAAGTGATCCGAGCGGGACGAGGTGCTTGCGTCGGCCGCCTGAACAGGCGTGACCTCGGCGGTCTTTCGGGTGGCCGGTACCTGCGGGACGCTGCCGCGGCGCGGTACGGCGGCGATCCGGGCGCGGCCGGTCAGGGTGGCCTTCAGCATCCGGCCCATGCCCATGAGGTCGTCGACGGCGGTGCGGACGATGTCGACCCGGCTGTCGGGGTCGTCGACCCAGTCGACCGGGACCTCGTGGATGCGCAGCCGGTTGCGCTGGGCGAGGACCAGCAGTTCGGTGTCGAAGAACCAGGCGTTGTCCTCGATGTGCGGGGCGAGCGCCCGGAACACGTCGGTGCGTACGGCCTTGAACCCGCACTGCGCGTCCGAGAAACGGGCCGCGAGCCCCGCCTTCAGCAGCAGGTTGTAGGAGCGGGAGATGAATTCACGCTTCGGCCCGCGCTCCACCGCCGACTGACGGTGCAGCCGGCTGCCGATGGCCACGTCGCTGTGGCCGGAGAGCAGGGGAGCGACCAGGGGGAGGAAGCCCTCAAGGCCGGTGGACAGGTCGACGTCCATGTAAGCGACCACATCCGCGGTCGACTGGCTCCACACGTGCTTCAGGGCTCGGCCCCGGCCCTTGGCGTCCAGGTGGACCGCGTGCACATGGGGCAGCCGGTGGGTCAGGTCGATCGCCGTCTGCCAGGTGGCGTCGGTGCTCGCGTTGTCCGCGACGGTGATGCGGAACGGGAACGGGAAGGAGGCTTCGAGGTATGCGTGGAGACGGCCGATGCTGTCGGCGAGGACATGAGCCTCGTTGTAGACCGGCACCACGATCTCGACCGAGCGCTGCCGGACGCCTCCTGCGTTCTGTTCGTTCATGGCAGCGACCATCCAGCCCGCGTCTGGGGCATCGGTGAGGCTTCACTGAGGGCCGGATGAGAATCAGCAAACCCACAGGTTGCCCACAGTCGCCCCACGCCGGACCCCAAGGAACGCGAACGCCCGCTGCCCATAAGCGAGTTCCCCGCGCCCCTTTTAAGGGGCGCGGGGAACTGCGCGATCTTTTAGCGGGGGTCTGGGGGCGCAGCCCCCAGGAAGGGATGGGACGGGTAGGGGCGGCAGGGGCGATCAGATCGGGTAGTGCGCATGGCCGACGGCCTGCGCGGTGACCCACCGCGTGTCGGTGAACGCCTCCGCGCCCGCCTGCCCACCGAACCGCCCGTACCCGGAACTCTTCACACCACCGAACGGAGCCTGCGGTTCGTCCGCGATGGACTGGTTGTTGACATGCACGATGCCGGTACGCAGGCGGGCGGCGACCGACAGTCCCTGCGCCAGGTTCTCCGTAATGACACCCGCGGTCAGCCCGTAGGGAGTGTCGTTGGCGAGCACGACGGCCTCGTCGACGCTGTCCACGACATGGATCACGGTCGCCGGGCCGAAGATCTCGTCGTAGTAGACCTTCATCTCCTTGGTGACCCCGGTGAGGACGACCGGCCGGATCAGCGTGCCCGGCTCCTCGATCTCACCGGTACCCGCGGCCAGTTCGGCGCCGCGAGCGACCGCGTCCGCGACGAGCGCCGCGACCCGCCGCGCGGCGGCCGCGTTGACGACCGGGCCGACAGCCGTGCCCGGATCGGCCGGATCGCCGTACGGGAGTGCCTGGACGCGGGCGGCGAACTTGGCCGTGAACTCCTCGGCGACCGCGCGGTGCACGACGACCCGGTCCACGCACATACAGATCTGTCCCGCGTTCATGAAGGAGCCGAAGACCGCGGCGTCCACCGCGTAGTCGACGTCCGCGTCCTCCAGGACCAACAGGGCGTTCTTGCCGCCGAGTTCGAGCACGGCGGGCTTGAGGTGCTGGGCGGCCTGGACGCCGATGGTGCGGCCGACCTCCGTGGAACCGGTGAAGTTGATCATCCGTACCCGGGGGTCGGCGATCAGCGCGGAGACCACCTCGGCCGCGTCGGCACGGTCGTTGGTGACGACGTTGAGCACGCCCGCGGGCAGCCCGGCCTCGTGCAGCACGTCCGAGATCAGCAGACCGCAGGCGATCGGTGCGTCCTCGCTGGGCTTCATCACCACGGTGTTGCCCATCGCGATCGGCATCGCCACCGCGCGCACCCCGAGGATGACCGGCGCGTTCCACGGCGAGATCGCGGCGATCACGCCCTTGGGCACCCGCACCTGCGCGGAGTAGACGCCGTCGGAGTTGGTGGCGAGGGTCTGCCCGGTCGGTCGGCTCACCTCCGCCGCGGCTTCCAGGAAGATGTCGGCGGCCAGGTGGGCGTTGAACCCGGCCCAGGGCGCGACGCCGCCGACCTCGGCGGCCATCAGGCGCACAATCTCCTCCGTGCGCTCGGCCATCAGCTGCGCGGCGCGCAGGAAGATCCGGCGGCGCTCGGCCGGCCTGGTCGCGGCCCATGCCTCGAACGCGGCGTCGGCGGCGTCCACGGCACGGCGTACGTCGTCCGTGGTGCCGGCGGCGACCTCGGCGCAGACGGCGCCGGTCCAGGGGTTGATGTCGGACGCGGTGCGGCCGGAGGAGGCGGGGACCTCCTGGCCGTTGATGATCAGTCCTCGGGTGGTGGACACGGGGTGCTCCTGAGGTGAGGAAGGGGGGAGGCTCACGCCTCGGCGGACGCGGACGCCGGCGAAGGTGCGGCGGCCCGGCGGGTGAGCAGGGCGCGGTGGGCGAGGCCGACAAGTGCCGGGGCGACCAGCGGCGCGATCATGTAGTTCCAGAAGTGCTCGTGGTGACCGGAGAGCAGGGCCGGACCGAAGGCGCGCGCCGGGTTGATGCTCGCCCCGGTCACGGTGCCCAGCGTCGCGATGACCACGCCCACACCGATGCCGATGACCGCCGGGATCAGACCGCGCAGGGCGGGCCTGGCCATCACCAGCGCCACCGCGACGAACACCGCGGCGAGCGCTGCGCCCTCGATGAGGAACAGTTCGACCGCGCCGGTCCCGGGCGCGGGCGCCACGGCGCCGTAGCCGACCTGGCGCACGGGTTCGCCCCACACCGCTCCGGCCAGCGCGGTGCCGGCCACCGATCCGGCGAGCTGCGCGGCGAGGTACGGGAGGACCGCGCGGGCCGGGAAGAGACCGCTCGACCACAGGAAGACGGTGACACCGGGGTGGAGGTGGCCGCCGGAGGCGCGGCCGGGCGGCGAGTACATCAGCGCCGCGATCAGCGCGGCGACCGCGATTCCCGCGACGGCGAACAAGGTGTGCGGATTGCCGATCGTCAGTGACGAGCCGGGGAGGGCCAGCCAGCGGACCAGGCTCACTACGACGAAGAGAAGCACCGTGGTCAGCGCGAATTCATAGGCGCTGTGCCGGACGAGGTCCGCGCGGCTCTGGGCGGAATTGCTCATGGGAGTCCTCAAGGCAAGGGCAGGGGCAGGGGCAGGGGCAGGGGCAGGGGCAGGGGGAGGGGCGAAGGAGAGGGGCGGGGCCTGGTGGGGTGCGTCCCGCACCGCGCCGAGCTATTATTTTTCGCTGAGTGAACTTAGATTCATTGAGCGAGTGCGCCGAGTCTGCGCGATCGTCGTGACGGCTGTCAATGGCCGGTAGCGTTCTCCGGACGACGGGTACGGCCTCATGCGCCGGAGAGCGGAAGTACGGGAGGAGAAGCCATGGCGCCGGGCGTTCCGGGGGCGGCATCGCGGACATCGGCGTCGGCGGACCCTTCGCCGACGGACACCGGAGCGGAAGCCGCCGGCCCCCTGGAGCGCGGCCTGGCCGTGCTGCGGATCATGGCCGACGCCCCGCACCCGATGCGCCCGGGCGACCTCGCCCGCGCCACCGGCCTCGCCCGTTCGGCCGTCGACCGGGTCACGGCCACGCTCACCCACCTCGGCCATCTGCGGGCCGAGGGGCGTGAACTCGTGCTCGCCCCGCGCCTGATGGAATTCGGCAACGCCTACCTGGACGCGAGCGGCCTGTCCCACGCGCTGCGGCCCGGCCTGGAGCGGCTGACCCGCACCCTGGACGAGTCGGTCTCGGCGATCGTCCTGGACGGCTGCGACGCGCGCATCGTCGGCAAGGCCGTCCCGCCGGGCCGGGTGATCCCCCTCGGCTTCCGCGTCGGCGACCTGCTGCCCGCCGAGCGCTGCGCGGCCGGCGCCGTACTCGCCACCGGGTGGGAACCGGACACGTACGACGTCTGGCGGGCCCGCCGGGCCGCCGACCCCCTCGACACCGGGTTTCCGGCCGTCCCCACGCGCCGCACCGCTCCCGGCCCCGAACGGACGGAGGCCGACTTCGCCGCCTGGACTTCGGCGGCGGCCGCGAACGGCTGGGCGCTGGACGACCAGCTGGTCGCCCCGGGCCTGGTCGCACTGGCGGTCCCCGTGCGCGACCCCGACGGCCGGCCCGTGTGCGCGATCAGCGTGCTCGCGCACACCAGCCGCCACGGCGGCGACGAACTGCGCGCGCACGCCCTGGCCGCGCTGACCGCCGCCGCCCAGGACATCGCCGACGAGCTGTACGGCACCGCGCCCGCGGCAGCCCCGGCGCCGCCCGCCGCCCCCGCCTACACGGACGCCAAGCCCGAACTGGGCCCGTCCTTCCTCCAGGCGCTGGCCAGGGGCCTGGCCGTACTCGCCGCGCTCGGTCGGCGGCGCGGCGGACTCACCCTCGCCGAGGCCGCCGAGGCCGCCGGGCTGTCGTACCCCAGCACCCGGCGCAATTTGCTGACACTGCGTCAACTCGGTTACGTGGAGCAGCGCGCCCGCCGTTTCCTGCCGGCCCCGCGCGTCCTGGAGCTCGGCTACGCACGGCTGTCCACCCTCACCCTCGCCGACATCGCCCAGCCCCATCTCGCCGACCTGGCCGGACAGGTGAGGGAGTCGACGTCGCTGGCGGTCCTCGACGGTGCCGAGGTCCGCTATGTGGCCCGGGTGGCCGCCGAGCAGATCACCAGCGCCCGCATCACGCCCGGCACCCGGCTGCCCGCGTACGCCACCTCCATGGGCCGGGTGCTGCTCGCGGATCTGCCCGAGGCGGACCGGCAGGAGCGGATCGGTGCCCTTCGGCCGCAGGCTCTGACCCCGCACACGCTCACCTCGGCCGCCGCGCTCGGCGCCGCCCTGGACCGCGTCGCGAGCGAGGGATTCGCCCTGGTGGAGCAGGAGTTGGAGGCGGGGCTGCGCTCGCTCGCCGTACCGGTCAGGGACCGGAGCGGGCGGGCCGTCGGTGCCCTGAACGTCGCCCTGCACGCCGGACCGGAGTCGCCCGAGCACACCCGCGACACCGTGCTGCCCGCCCTCCGCGCGTGTGTCGCCCGCATCGAGGCCGACCTGGCCGTCGCGTTCGCCGAGGCTCCGGTACAGACCGGCTGACCGCCACCACCTGACGGTGTGACTACGGGACGGGAAGCGCCTGTTCGGCCCAGATCGTCTTGCCGGTGCCCGTCGGGCGGGTGCCCCAGCGGTCGGTGAGCTGGGCGACGAGGAGGAGCCCGCGGCCGCCCTCGTCGTAGGTGCGGGCCCGGCGCAGATGGGGCGAGGTGCTGCTGGCGTCGGAGACCTCGCAGATGAGGGCGCGGTCGCGGATGAGCCGGAGCTGGATGGGGGCGCCGCCGTAGCGGATGGCGTTGGTGACCAGTTCGCTGACGACGAGCTCGGTGACGAAGGCGGCCTCGTCGAGCCCCCATGCCGTGAGCTGCTCGGTGGCGTACTGCCGGGCGGTGGCCACCACCGCGGGATCGGCGGGCAGGTCCCAGACGGCGACCTGCCCGGTGTCCAGGCCGCGGGTGCGGGCCAGCAGCAGGGCCACGTCGTCCGCGGGGCGCTCCGGGAGAAGAGCCCTGAGTACGTTGTCGCAGGCGTCCTCCAGGTTCCCGGCCGGGGCCGCCAGGGCGGCGCACAGCACGGCGGTGCCCGCGTCCACGTCGAGGTCGCGGGCCTCCACGAGCCCGTCCGTGTAGAGGGCGAGTACCGCGCCCTCGGGCACGTCCAGCTCGGTGGACTCGAACGGCAGACCGCCGACTCCGAGCATCGGCCCCGCGCTCACCTCGACGACCTCGACGGTTCCGTCCGGGAACAGCACGGCGGGCGGCGGGTGCCCCGCGGAGGCGATCGTGCAGTGCCGGGACACCGGGTCGTACACGGCGTACAGACAGGTCGCGCCGATCTCGGCGCCCACCCCGCTGTCGTCGGCCGCCAGGTGCTCGACCAGATCGTCCAGGTGGGTCAGCAGCTCGTCCGGGGGCAGGTCGACATCGGCCAGCGTCCACACCGCCGTACGCAGCCGGCCCATCGTGACGGAGGCGTGGATGCCGTGTCCGACGACGTCTCCGACGATCAGCGCCACCCGCGTGCCGGACAGCGGGATCACGTCGAACCAGTCGCCGCCGACGCCCGCCTGGGACAGCGCCGGAAGGTAGCGGGAGGCGAACTCGACCGCGGCCTGGCCCGCCACCGCCTGGGGCAGCAGGCTGCGCTGGAGCGCCAGCGCGGTCGTGTGCTCCTTGGTGTAGCGGCGGGCGTTGTCCACGCAGACGGCGGCGCGGGCGGCCAGCTCCCGTGCGAGCGACACGTCGTCCTGGTCGAAGGGGTCGGGGCTCTGCGGGGTGAGCAGCCGTACGAAGACCGACACCCCGAGCGTCGTACCGCGTGCCACCAGCGGTACGGCCATCAGGGAGAAGTCGACGTTGTCGCTCTCCCGCAGTTTGGCGGACCGGCCGTCGTGCCGTGCGACCCAGTCGTCGAGGTCCGCCTCGCCGGTTCTGGTGAGGACCGCGTGACCGGTGGCCAGCGCGCGGGCCGGCGGCGAGGCGGGCGGATAGACGTCCGCGGTGCCCAGGCCGATCGCCGCCTCGGGCACCCCGGCGGTGCGGGAGTGATGGGCGACGCGGCGCAGCTCCAGATCGCCGCCCACCGGGCCGACGGCGGGTTCCTCGCCCTGGAGCACCGAGTCCAGCAGGTCCACGCTGACGAAGTCCGCCAGCCGGGGCACCGCCAGTTCGGCCAGCTCCCGGGCGGTGTGGATCACGTCCAGCGTGGTGCCGATGCCGGTGGCGGCCTTGTTCAGCAGGGCGAGCCGCTCCTTGGCCCCGTGCTGCTCGCTGCTGTCGAACGCGGCCAGCGCGACCCCGAGCAGCTGCCCCGAACGGTCCCGCAGCGGCCACATCTCGGTGTTCCAGGCATGCATCCGCATCCCGGAGGGCGCGCGGGTCCAGCTCTCGTAGTGCACCGGCTGTCCGGTCTCGACGACCTTCCGGAGGTGGCGCAGGAAGCCGCGGCTGTGCTCCGCGTCCTCCACGGTGTCGGGGAAGAAGCGGCCGGTGAACTCCGTCTCCGGCCGTCCCATGATCCGGGACGCCGTGTCGTTCATCCGCAGATACCGCTGCCCGGTGTCGAAGATCGACATCGATATCGACGCCTGCCGGAACGCCAGCTCACCCAGTACACGACCCTCGTCGTCCGGCACCGCGGAGATCACATATCCCCCCGGCTCCCCCTTGGCGCCCCGCAGCGGGCACACCCGCAGGGCCAGTTCCGTCCGCCGCCCGTCCCGACGCCGTACGGCCACCACCGCGCCGCCGCTCGTCCGCAGCTCCCGCCGGACCGCGTCGGCGTCCCTGTCCACCAGCTCCGACACCGGCCGTCCGGTGATCTCCTTTGCCGTGTATCCCGTCAGCAGGCGAGCCCCCTGGCTCCAGCCCGTGACCACTCCGTGTGCGTCGACCACCACCATGGCGTCACCGGCCGCGCTCTCCCGCCCCGCATTGCCCGGCAATATCACCATATGTACAAGGATGATGCGATCGGTCAGCCGTATCAACCCAAGGGCCGGGGCGCGCCTTCATCCCTGGGGCCGGGCAAAGCCTGTGCCCGCCTGAGCCTTGTACGGGGACTTCGCCGGCCTGGTCAGGACCAGGGGAAAGGCCTTGGGGTGCCGGAGCGCGGTGGCCCGGAAGGCGGTCGCGTGTGCCCGTACGCGATCCTGCCGGGCGCCGGATATGACTTACACGGCAAGTCCAGCGTCGCGAGGAACCGCGACGATCACGGCCGCCTCGCCGAGCCGTACCGACGCGGGGATCCCGGCCCGGCGATCTTCTCGGCTCACGATCCGGTGTTGGACGAGAGGGTGCGGGCGCAGGCGCAACGACCGCGCGGAGCGCCGTACGGCCGTGGTGTTCTCGGCCGTGTCGCGTCGGCGCGAACCCGTCGCCCGCGACCGGGGATTCGGCGAGTCGCCGAACGCCTCACCGCCGTACGCCCCATGCTGACCGGGGTGGGCGGCTCCCGGACGTCCGGGAGCCGCCCACCCCGTACGCCGGTCCCGTTCCGCCCCGGAACCCCTGGAGAACCATGGACGCCGACAGCAACCACCGCGACGACGCCCACCCCGACGCCCCCGTCCAGGCTCGTGCCGCCGCGCTCCTGCGCCGTCCGATGCTGTGGCTGGTGCCCACCGTCCTGACCGGGCTGCTCGCGCTGCTGCTGTCGCTGCTCTATATGGGCGGCATCGTCAACCCGAACCAGCACCTGCACGATCTGCCCATCGGCATCGTCAACGCGGACACGGGCACACCGCTGCCCGGCCAGAAGCAGAACGTGGGCACGCAGGTCACCGAGGCCGTCATCTCCGGCGACCCCTCGGGCAAGGCGGACTGGCGCCGGCTCACCCAGGCTCAGGTCCAGGCGCAGCTGTCCTCCGGCAAGGTCTACGGCGCCCTGGTCATTCCCCCGGACTTCACCACCTCCGTCGCGGCGCTCACCACCGCGAACGCCACGGCCCGGCCGAAACTGACGGTGCTGACCAACCCCGGCATGGGCAGCCTGGGTTCGTCACTGGCGAGCCGGATCACCACGGCGGCCGCCCAGCAGACCTCCACGACCATCGGCAAGCAGCTGACGGCGGCGCCCGCCGCCGCGCAGGCCGATTCCACCACGCGTCTGCTGCTGGCCGACCCGGTCCAGGTCATCACCGCGGTCGGCCACCCCATCGGCGAGCACAGCGGTCTGGGGCTGAGCGCGTTCTACTACACCCTGCTGCTCGTGCTGGCCGGCTTCATGGGCGGCAACCTCATCAGCACCGGCGTCGACACCGCCCTCGGCTACGCGGACAGCGAGATCGGCCCCTGGCACACCCGCCGCCCCACCGTGCCCATCAGCCGTACCCAGACGCTGCTGCTGAAGATGGTCATGACCGCCGGGATCACCGTGCTCACGACCACGCTGGTCATGCTGGCCACCATCTCGATCCTCGGCATGGACGCCTCGCATCTGCCGCTGCTGTGGATCTACTCCTACTGCGCGAGCCTCGCGGTCGGCCTGGGCGTCCAGGCCATCAACGCCGCCTTCGGCGGGATCGGGCAGCTGGTGTCCATGTTCGTGTTCATCGTGCTGGGCCTGCCGTCGTCGGGCGCCACCGTCCCGCTCCAGGCCGTCCCCGGCTTCTACCGCTTCCTGTCGATCTTCGAGCCGATGCGGCAGCTCAGCGACGGAGTACGCGCCATCCTCTTCTTCGACGCCCGCGCCGACGCCGGTCTCTCCCGCGCCTGGACCATGATCGCGATCGGTACCGCCCTCGCCCTGATCTTCGGCTTCGCGATGACCCGCTACTACGACCGCAAGGGCCTGCACCGCCTGACTCCGCAGCCCGCCTGACGGGTGCTCAGGCGCTCCGGCCGGCCGACGGGAGCGTGACGAGCCCGGCGCGCAGAAAGGCCATCGCTGCGTCTCCGGTCAAGTCATCGCTCACGCCGTGGAGCCGGGAACCGTCCTCTGCCGGGACGGGGGCGGGCGAGTGATCAGGAGACCCGCACAGGGAGGGAGCGGTGGCCGTTGGATATGAAGGAGTCCACCGGCCGCAAATCCTCCTGGGGGACGGCGAGTTGGAGGTCCGGGAACCGCTCGAAGAGTGCCGGGAGCGCGATCCGGGCCTCCAGGCGGCCGAGCGGGGCGCCGAGGCAGTGGTGCACGCCGTGGCCGAAGGCGAGGTGTTCCTTGTCGGCGCGGGTGACGTCGAAGCGGTCGGCGTCCTTTCCGTGCCGCTCGGGGTCGCGTCCGGCGGCGGCGTACGCGGCGAGAATGGCCTCGCCCTTGCCGATGAACGCCCCTTGCGGACCGCCCAGTTCGGCGATGTCGAGGTCCTCCACGGCATACCGCAGCGGCAGGCTGGCGACCGGCGCGTCGACCCGCAGTGTCTCCTCGACCACGTCCTCCCACGAGGCCCGGCCGTCCCGCACCGCCGCGAGCTGCTCGGGATGGGTGAGCAGAGCGTGGACGGCGTTGTCGATGAGGTTGACCGTGGTCTCGTGCCCCGCGCTGATCATCAGCACCAGGGTGTCGAGCAGTTCCTGCTCGCTCAGCCGGGTGTCGCCCTCCTCGTCGCGGGCCGCGATCAGGCCGGAGGTGAGGTCGTCACCGGGCGACTCCCGCTTGGCGGCGACGAGTTCGGCCAGGACGACGTACAACCGCTCGTACGCGGCGGTCATCTCACCCGGGTCGGCGGAGGTGGCGAAGAGGCGGTCCACCAGCTGTCGCAGCTCGGGGCCCCGCTCCTCGGGCAGGCCGAACAGCTCGCTGATCACCTGGATCGGCAGCGGGTAGCAGAACTCCTCGCGCAGATCGACGGCCCGGGACCCGCGCCCGGCCTCCTCGATCCGGTCCAGCAGTCGCGCGGTGATCTCCTCGATACGCGGCTGGAGCGCGGCCGTCCGGCGCGCGGTGAACGCCTTGGAGACCAGAACGCGCAGGCGTTTGTGCTCGCCGCCGTACGTGGTGAACATGTTCCGTACGGCGACCCATGTGAACAGCGGCCACTCCGGCGTGATCTCTCCGCGGGCGAACCGGGGCCAGTGCTGCCGGGCGTCCTTGGACACCCGGGGATCGGTCAGCAGCCGCTTGAGCAACTCCGGACTGCTCACCGCCCAGGCCTCCACACCACCGGGCAGCACCACCCGCGTCACCGGCCCGCCCTCGCGGATACGGGCGGCTTCTCCATGGATGTCGCGCCCGGTCGCGTCGATCACTAAGGGACTTGGATTTCCCATCGGGAGCCTCCCTGGCCCGCGGACGTCAATACGGCACGTCACGCTACGCGAGGGTACGGTGCCTCAGCGAGACCGCCTGGGCGCCCGGTGCGTACTAGGGCAACTCTGGCCTGCGCGTACGGGGGTAACTTCCCTGCGCGTACAGGTCAGTCGGTCGGGGGTGTGGTGCTCGGAAATTGCGGAAGGTCCGCGACGCGCGCAGTCTGAAAGTAGTGCACCCTGCCCTGCGACCCTGAGGGTGGCAGGCGGTGCGGAGGAGGATCGTCATGACGAACTATGCCGCCCCTTCCTCTCCGAGGGGGAAAGGCCTCCATATCTCCCTGGACGTGTCCCATGACTGGCCGTTGCTGGCTTCCGCGGTAACTGCCCTTCTCAGCTTCCTCATGCTCTTCGTTCCCTGGATATCGGGCTACGTCAGTCCCAACGCCTTCGGCACAGGCATGCAGGCGGCTGGACCCGCACTGATCATCGTCATGGTGGCCGCCGTTCTCGCGCTGGAATTCATGGCTCTGGCGGTGGACAGGAAATACGCGCCCGTGGCTCTGATTCCCGCGAGCTGTCTTCTGGTGGTCTACATCATGAAACTCGGCGACGTGGGCGACCTGATCAACTTCAATCAGCAGGTCACCGGGATAAGTGTGGGCTCCATCGGGGTCGGCCTCTGGCTCGGTTTCTTTTTCGCCCTGGCAACCTTGATATTTCTCATTCTGTCCCTTGTGCTGGCCGCGAGGACACGACCGGGGCAAGCGTCCCGGCAGTCCCCGCCACCACCCCCCGACCATCCGCCGCGGCCCCCTGCGGAGTAGCCGCGACGATGCCCGCCTTGAGCGGTAGGCCGGTCTCGCTACGCCGTTCGGCGCGGGCGCAACCGCAACCGCCGCCGGCGCGGTTCCTGGTCCGGGAGCCAGCCGAAGGTGAGGCAGCTGCCGATGGCTCCGAGCAGGAGGCCGATGAGGAAGCCGCCGAGGTTGGAGGTGAGCCAGGTACCGAGGGAGAGCAGGATGCCCAGGAGGGAGTAGAAGAGCCGCTGGGCCGGGTTGAAGAGGATCAGCAGGCCGCACAGCAGCATCAGGGTGGGGAGCAGATAGCCCGCCAGCCCCTGCATACCGATGTGCATGACGACCTTCAGGGACGCCTTCTCGGTGAGGAGGATCTCCGCCCCGGCCAGAGTGAGCAGCAGCCCGCCCCAGAAGGGGCGGTGCGCGCGCCACTGCCGGAAACCGGATCTCAGGTTCCGGACGGAGGACATCAGCAACCCGAGTCGCTGAAGCGGAGCTTGAGACCGGGGAGCTTGAACACCGCTGCCGTGGTCGCGTAGTTGGTCTGCCGCAGGTTCGCGATGTGCACGGTGTCGGCCTGCTGGCTGAACACACCCTTGGGGCCCTGGACTTCGGCCTTGTCGAGTGTGCTGGCGTCGTTGCCGATCTCGATGTTGCCGAACGACGCGTCGCCCGACAGCTCCGTGGAGTCGGTGGTGAGGTGGCTCGCCTGCACCTTGTCCGCTCCGCTGCCCGCCGTGATGAGCAGGTTCGTGCCGCCCAGGTCGACGCTCTGGCACAGCTTGGTGAGCGTGGCGCTCTTGATCGCGGAGGTGACGATCAGGACCTGGCCGCCGGTGTCGCCGGCGTTCGGGCTGCCGTCCGCCATGTTGTCGAGGCCGCCGAACTGCTCGAAGCCCGTGCCGTCGAGGTCCGTCGCGGTGACCGTGAACGCCATGCCGGAGATGGCGAACTGGACGCCGAGCGCGCCCTGGGCGGTGAGGATCATCAATCCCGCGGCGATCGCGGTGGCGGGCACCGCCATCACGGCGGCGCGACGCAGGCGGACCCGCCCGCGTCTGTCCGGAGTGTCGGCGGCTGAACCGCTTTCCGTGTTCTCGGGGGTCTCGGGGCTGGAACCGTTGGATGCCGTGGCGTCCGAGGACGAGGCCATGTCTGCTCCCTGGGCATGTTCGATGCGGGTAGGGGTCCAGTGGCCCGTTGTCCTGGCGCGGACAGCGGCTGCCGCGCACGCCTCCTCACCTCTCCCGGCTCGGGCAAGGGCTTTCTGGTTACGCAGCAGTAGCCGCCGAGGAAGTTACCCGGGGTTACATTCGCGGGTCAAGGGACTTGTGGGAAAAGGGTGTTGGTTGTGCCGCACCTGTGAACCCGCGCCGCGACAGGGCCGCGTTGACCTTCAACTTCCTTGCTACGCCTTGACGTTGACCATTCATCAGGTCTACAACTCTCCCTTGTTTCCCATGGATCCGTGGCGCCGGATCCATTGCGCGACGCGCAGGTCACCTCCCGGCCCCCACCCCTTCCCGGGGCATGCCGTGACACGTCTGAACGCGCGGAGCGCCACCTCGTCCCACCCCCCACCCCGCGGCACCGGCACGGTCGCCTTCCCCCCTGGGCCGTGCCCGGTCGCCCGGCTGTCGCTGCCGGCCCGTGGCGTACGGAGAAGGCGCCACGGACCGGCAGCGGTCTCTCCGTTCACCCCCGCACACGCATGTCCCGCACGGACACCCCGCACCAAGGCACCCCACACCCCCCTTCGGAGAAGAGGCACCCCCATGCGTACTCGATCCCTCCTTGCCCTTGTCGGCGTCGCCGCAGCCCTCTCGGTGTCCGCGACCGTCCCCGCCTCCGCCGCCGACACCCCGGTGCTCACCACCGGCAGCGCCGGCGGGACCGCCGTGGCCGGCGGTGACGTCCTCAGTGCCTCGCTGGCGAGCGGCACCGCGGCCACGCTCTACTCCAGCAGCACCGGCACGAGCGGCGTCTCCTGCTCCGCGTCGACCTTCACCGCCACCGTCACCGACAACCCGGCGGCCCCCGGTACGGCGACCGAGTCGCTCACCGGGCACACCTTCGACAGCAGCACTTGCACCAGCAACGTCGTCGGCGTGCTCGGCGTCACCAGCATCACGGTCGACAACCTGCCGTACACCACCACGGTGGCCTCCGACGGCACCGTCACCGTCACTCCGGCCGCCGGCTCCGTCATTCAGACCACGGTCAAGCTGCGCACCCTGCTGGGCAGCATCACCTGCGTCTACCAGGCGTCCAGCCTGTCCGGCACGGCGTCCAACACGGACAACAGCATCGCCTTCACCAACCAGCAGTTCGCGAAGACCTCCGGCTCGTCCCTGTGCTTCAGCAACGGCTACTTCACCGCCAAGTACGCGCCCGTCCAGGACACCAGCCAGTCCGGCAGCCCGTCGGTCTACGTCAACTGACCGCTTCGAGGCCTGAGTTCAACTCGGCCTCCGGGCCCGGTCGATTCAGCGGCGGCGCCGGAGTGAGACGGCGGCGCCCGCGGTGAGAAGCAGTGCCGCGGTTCCCCCGGCGATGAGGGGGAGCGCGGCGCTGCTGCCGCCCGAGGTGCTGTCGGCGGCCGGTGCCAGGTGGTCCGGCGAGGTCGCCTCGGCCGGTGAAGTGGTCGCCGGCGTCGGGGAGGCGGTCGTCGGTGACGGCGAAGCGGTCGTCGGCGTGGGAGTGGGTTCCCGCTCGGCCGGAGCCGTCGTCTTCTGGGCGCCTTCGCCGCTCGTCCCCGCCTGCCGCGTGGGCGTCGAGTGCCCGCCCGACAGCACCACGTCCGAGCACGAGTAGTACGTATCCGTCGTGCTCGAGTTCTGCCAGATCGTGTAGAGCATCTGACGGCCGGTCCGGTCGGACGGCAGCGTGGCCTTGATGCGGTAGGCGCCGTTCACCAGAGCCGGGTCCGTGGCTGTGGCGAACGGCTGCGCCGGCAGGTCGGACCACTTCAGTGGCCGGGCCGGGTCGTAACCCGGCTTGGTCAGAAACAGCTTGAAGGTCCCCGTGTGCGGAATCGTCGAGCTGTACGTGAGGGTGAAGGTGCCGCCGGGAGTCAGCCGGGTCGACGGCCAGTCCGCGCGGGCGAGGTCGAGGCCCTTGTAGGCGGCGAGGCCCCCGCTGCACAACTGTCCGTCGGGGATCACCTGGCGGTCCCTGCCGTTGACGCCGGCCACCCGGAGGTTGTCCCAGGCGGTGAAGGGCGCGCCGTTCGCGGCGATCGCCGCCTGGCAGGCCGCGGTCCGGATCAGGCTGCCGCCCTCGGGCGAGCACGCCGCCACCCGGCTGACCGGATACGTCGGCGCGCCGTGCGCCTGGGCGGGCCCCGCGGCCCAGGTCGCGAGGAGCAGCGGAGCCGCCACGGCGACAGCGGCCGCGGTGGCGGTGCGGTAGGCGGTCATCCGGTGGGTCTCCTCGGTACGTCGGCGAAGCGGATCGGGATTCCGCCGCCATGGCTGAGCGCCGTCAGGCGGAAGCCACCGCGCGCGGCATGGACGTACTCCTCGCCCGGGGCACTGTGAAGTACGGGTCCACGCGGCCGTACGTTCAGAGCGGGGGTGCGGTGCCGTAGGGCACCGCCGCGATAGGTGCGAAACGGAACCTTCCGGCGAACTGCCCGCATATGAGGGTCGGTTACCAGCCAGATCGAGGGTTTCCCCTATATCTCTCTTACCTGCTCTTTGCTTATCGTTCGAGCACAGCCGACCCACAGGTAACCCCTCGCCGGGTCGTACGCGCATGGCCGGCCACCGCGCCGCTTTCTGGTTCTGCACCCCCCGCCGCTTCGACGACGAAGCGAATCGACCGCTGCTCCGCATCGCACCGTGCTGCCCGGAGCCGGCCCCGAAAGGCAAGCCCTTGCGTCCCTCCCCCACCCGCGACGCCCGGCGGAAGCTGATCTCCGTCGCCGCGATATCCGCCGCCCTGCTGGCCGGAATGACCACCACGGTGGCTGCCCAGACGTCGACGTCCCCCTCTGCCTCCACCTCCACCTCCACGGAGAAGGCGGACGTCACTCCCGCCGCGCAGGCCGCCGCCGCGCCCGCCGAGCGCCTGATCGTCGGCTACAAGTCCGGCGCCGCCGAGGCGAAGTCCAACAAGGCCGCCGACGCCGACGCCGAGGCGAAGGGCAAGAAGGCGGGCGAGGACCTCGACTTCCAGCGCCGTCTCGGCACCGGTGCTGCCCTGGTCGACCTCGGCGCCGAGCTCAGGAAGGCGGACGTCGCCGACGTCATCGCGCAGTACCAGGCCGACCCGCAGGTCGCGTACGTCGTCCCCGACCGGCTGAACAAGCCGCAGGCCGACCCGAACGACACCGAGTACAGCAAGCAGTGGGACCTGTTCGAGTCCACGGCGGGCATGCGCGTCCCGGGTGCCTGGTCCACCTCCACCGGCAGCGGTGTGACCGTCGCGGTCATCGACACCGGTTACGTGGCGCACTCCGACGTCGCCGCGAACATCGTCGGCGGCTACGACTTCATCTCCGACACGGCGGTCTCGGTCGACGGCGACGGACGCGACAGCAACCCTGCCGACCCGGGCGACTGGTACGCGACCGACGAGTGCGGCACGGGCACCGGCTCCAGCAGCTCCTCCTGGCACGGCACCCACGTCGCCGGCACCATCGCCGCCGTCACCAACAACAGCAAGGGCGTCGCGGGCATCGCGTACAACGCGAAGATCTCCCCGCTGCGCGTCCTCGGCAAGTGCGGTGGCTACGACTCCGACATCATCGACGCCATCACCTGGGCGTCCGGCGGCACGGTGTCCGGCGTCCCGGCCAACACCAACGTCGCCAAGGTCATCAACATGAGCCTCGGCGGCTCCGGTGCCTGCACCTCCGCCACCCAGACCGCCATCAACGGCGCCGTGAACCGCGGTACGACGGTCGTCGTCGCGGCGGGCAACGACAACGACAACGCCTCCAAGTACTCCCCGGCGAGCTGCAGCAACGTCATCACCGTCGCCGCGACCGGCCGCAGCGGCTCCCGGGCCTCGTACTCCAACTACGGCTCGATCGTCGACATCTCGGCCCCGGGCGGCGACATGAGCACCGCCACCGCCAACGGCATCTACTCCACGCTCAACTCCGGCACGAAGACCGCGTCCACGGAGTCGTACGCCTACTACCAGGGCACCAGCATGGCCACCCCGCACATCGTCGGCCTCGTGGCGCTGATGAAGTCGGCGAACCCGTCGCTGACCCCGGCGCAGATCGAGTCGGCCATCAAGACCAACGCCCGTGCCCTGCCCGGCACGTGCTCGGGCGGCTGCGGCGCCGGTCTCGCGGACGCGACCAAGACCGTCCAGGCGGTGGCGACGAGCGGCGGCTCCACCGGCGGCGCCACCTTCTCCAGCACCGCGGCCGTCTCCATCCCGGACGCCGGCTCCGCCGTCGAGTCCCCGATCACCGTCAGCGGCCGCAGCGGCAACGCGCCCTCCACCCTCCAGGTCGGCGTCGACATCACCCACACCTACCGCGGTGACCTGGTGATCGACCTGGTCGCCCCGGACGGTTCGACCTACCGCCTGAAGTCCTCCAGCACCTCGGACTCCGCGGACAACGTCAGCGCCACCTACACGGTCGACGCCTCCAGCGAGACGGCGAACGGCACCTGGAAGCTCCGCGTCCAGGACACGGCCGCGCAGGACACCGGCACGATCAACAGCTGGAAGCTGACCTTCTGACCTGGCTGACCTGCTGAGCTCTACGGGGGGAGGGGCCGTCCGGCGCGGAAACGCGTCGGCCGGCCCCTTCTGCTCAGCCGGTACGGTGAGCCGCATGCCCGAGACCAGCGAGTCCAGCGAACCCAGCGTGATCCTCAGCAACACAGTGGGTTCGTTCCCCTGGAGCGTGCTGGCCGAGCGGCATCCCGCGCTCATCCGAAAGGTGCGGGACGCCTTCCCGTACGGCCCCGAACAGCGCCGCGCGCTCGACGCACTGCTGAAGAGCGGCTCCGAGGGCGTCATCGAACCCCTCGGAGCCGAAGCGGAGGACCGCGAGCAGTGGGAGACCTGGGGGCGGGAGTACTACGGCCGCTCCTGGTTCGACGTGCCCTTCCTGTGGTCCGAGAGCTACTTCTACCGTCAACTCCTGGAAGCCGTCGGCTACTTCGCCCCGGGACCGTGGAAGGGCATCGACCCCTTTCGCCCCTTCAAACTGGCGGAGCTGGACACCCCCGAGGCGGACGAGGAACTGGCCGCACTCGACGAGCTCGCCCTCCGGCCGGCCGAGGACCAGGAGGAGGCGCTGCTGCACGGCTCACTGTGGGGCAACCGCGCGGACCTCGGCTTCAGCCTGGCGGGCGGGGTGGGGGAGCAGGCCGACTTCCAACTCGTCGCGAACGACGGCGAGTTGCTCCGCTCGATGTTCGCCGGCGGCACCCTCTGCCTGGTCGCGGACAACGCGGGCCGGGAACTCATCCCCGACCTGCTCCTGATCGACCACCTGCTCCGCCACGGCCGCGTCGAGCGGGCCGTTCTCCAGGTGAAGCCGTACCCGTATTACGTCTCGGACGCCACGACGGCGGACGTGATCGACGCATTGCGCCGCTTGACCGCCGCGAAGGGAGCGGCCGGTCAGTCGGGCCACCGCCTCTGGTCGGCCCTGACCGACGGCCGCCTCACGGTCCGGGCGCACCCCTTCTTCTGCGCCCCG
The DNA here is from genome assembly GCF_036347135.1 of Streptomyces sp. NBC_00775. Classification (NCBI taxonomy): domain Bacteria; kingdom Bacillati; phylum Actinomycetota; class Actinomycetes; order Kitasatosporales; family Streptomycetaceae; genus Streptomyces; species Streptomyces sp. NBC_00775. The sequence continues at coordinate 2,412,757 of NZ_CP108938.1, read as the reverse complement.
CTGCCGTTCGCCGACATGCCCGACGACCTGCGCCAGGAGTTCGCGGCGGCCGACGTGACCGTCATGAAGGGCGACCTGAACTACCGCCGCCTCATCGGCGATCGCCTCCGCCCCGCCACCACGCCCTTCGCGGTCCCCACCGCGTACTTCCCCGGCCCGGTGGCCGCCCTGCGCACCCTGAAGTCGGACGTGATCGTCGGCCTCGACGCCCGCACCGAGGCCGCACTCGTCGCCGCCGAGGAGCAGCGCTGGCGCACCAGCGGCACGCACGCGCTGATCCAGGTCAGGACGTGAAACCGGCACGGCACTCTCTAATCTGATCTCCATGCATTCGATGATCAGACGATCGCTCGTCGCGTCCGGAGTCCTCGCGCTGCTGGCCGGTTGCGCCGGTTGCGCCGGTGGAAACGGTGGCACCGGCGGCTCGGGGTCCGGCACCACCCCCACAGGGGAGGTGAAGCCGAGTTCCGCCCCGGCGTCCGCCGGGGGATACGGCGACATACTCGTCGGCGGAAAGCCCGTCACCGGATCGAAGGCGATCGCGAACACCAAGTTTCCCTATCGACGCACCTACACGGACGGTGAGTTGTACGCCCCTGTCACGGGCTACAGGACCCTCATGTACGGCACGGCCGGCCTGGAGAGCGTGTACGACGACGCCCTGGCCAAGCGGTCCGAGGACGTAGTGACGACAGTCGACCCTGACGTGCAGAAGGCGGCCTTCGCGGCGCTCGGGGACTCGCGCGGGGCGGCGATCGCCCTCGACGCCAAGAGCGGCGAGCTGCTCGCCGTCGTGAGCACGCCCTCGTACGACGCGACGAAGTTCAGCAACAACACCCCCAGGGATCTGGCCACTTGGAAGGAGCTGAACAACGACTCGCGGCAGCCGTTGTTCAACCGGGCGCTGCGGGAGGCCACCGCCCCGGGGGAGACGTTCGACGTGGTGATCGCGGCCGCGGCTCTGGAGCACGGGCTGTACACGGGCGTCGACGAGCGCACGGCCGGCGGATCAGGAGCGTGCGAGCGCGCCTCGATCCGTACGGCGCTGAAGAACTCCTGCGATGCCGTCTTCACGAAGATGGCCGCGGACCTCGGGGAGTCCCAACTCCGCGAAACCGCGGAGAAGTTCGGCTTCAACCAGTCCGACCCGAAGATCCCTGTCCGCACCAACGCCGGCACCTTCGAGGGTGACGGCAGCACCGCGACACCGCTTCAGATGGCCAGGGTGACGGCCGCCCTCGCCGACGGGGGCCGCCTCGCGGCCCCGCATCTCGTAGAGCGGTCGTCGACCGGCGAGGCCCGGCGGATCCTCTGGGCGAAGACGGCGGAGTCACTGCGTTCGGCCCTCCAGGACAAGACGGAGTGGACGCCCACTGACGCGGGGGAAGGGAGCCCTTCCTCGTGGTCCCTCGCGTACGCCCGCAAGGGGAACGGCGATCTCGTCGCACTCGCGGTCCGGGTGACGGGGCAGGACGCAGGGGCGGCCGCACTCGTCGCCGAGAAGATGGCCGGGGCGGTTTCCTGAAGGAGGGCTGTCGGTGTCTGCGGCCTCAAGTCACCTGAACTGGCAGTGACTTGAGGCCGTTGATGAAGTTCGAGACGAGATGGCGAGGAGGCCCGGCGGTCCGGAGGGACGGCAGGGCTCGCACGGTCTCCTCGTACAGCACACGGAGTTGCAGGCGGGCGAAGTGCGCGCCGAGGCAGACGTGCGGGCCGTCGCCGAAGGAGACGTGCGGGTTCGGGCTCCGGGCCAGGTCGAGCCGGTGCGGGTCGGTGAAGACGCGTTCGTCGTGGTTGGCCGAGGCGTGGAAGACGACCACCTTGTCGCCCGCGCGGATACGCTGCCCGGCCAGCTCGGTGTCGACGGCCGCCGTACGGCGGAAGCTGAGGACGGGAGGATGCCTGCGCAACAACTCGTCCACCGCTGTGCCGAGTTGGACGCGGCCCACGCGTAGTTCCTCGTACGCGTCCGGATGCTCCGCCAGCGCCAGCAGGCCTCCGGGAGCCGCGCTGCGTACGGTGTCGTTGCCCGCGACCGTGAGCAGGAAGAAGAACATCTCCAGCTCGGCGGGGGCGAGTTCGGAGTCGGTGGCGAGGGTGGTCAGCACGTCGTCGCCGGGATGGTTCCTCTTGTGGAGGGCCAGCTTCCGCGCGTACGCGAACATGTCCCGCAGCATCGCCGGGGAGCGCGGATTGACGGGCCGGCCACGCCCGTCGAGCACGGGTTCGCCCGCCTCGTCGGGGTCCTGGTAGCCGATGACGCGCTGCGTCCAGTGCAGCAGCAGCCCCCGGTCGCCCTCCGGCACGCCGAGCAGGTCGGCGAGGTTCAGCAGGGCGTAGTCGTCGGTGACGGTGGCGACAAGGTCGCAGGTGCCGTCGCCCGCGCGGGCCCGCTCCACCGCCCGCCCGAGCAGCGTACGGGCCCGCTCGCGCACGACCGACTCGAAGCGGTCGACGCGCCGCGGCGTGAACGCCCGGCTGACCAGCCGCCTCAACCGGCCGTGATCCGGAGGGTCCTGATTGAGCATCATGCGCCGGATGAACGGCAGATCGTCCGGGTCGGGATCGCGGATCTGGGTCGCTCCGAGATACGAGGAGTACGTTGCCGAGTCCTTCAGCACCCGGACCACGTCCGCGTGCCGGGCGACCGCCCAGAACCCCGGTCCCGCCGGCCAGCCGAGCACGTCGGGCTCGTCCTGCCAGGCGACCGGGTGATGGTCGCGGAGCGTTCGGTACGCGGCGTGGGGGACCCCATTGGCGTACCGCCGAGGATCGAAGACGTCCGGCACGGGCGGCGCGGTCCGTCGTGCGACGCTCACGCCTGCTCGCCCTCGCCTACCCCGTCGCTGTCGCCGTCATCGCGCAGGAAGGCCTCCACGACGCGGATCAACTCCAGCGGGGTCTCGTCCATCGCGTAGTGGCCCGCCCCGAGCAACTCGTGCACCTCGCCGCCCGGGTACCAGCTCAGCCAGGTCTCCCGCATCAGGGCCGCCGAGAGCGCGGGATCCAGCGCGCCCGTCACGGCCAGTGCGGGCACCCTGGCCCCCTCGACCTCGGCATGGAAGTCCTCCCCGGCCCAGGAGTCCAGCCAGGCACGGAACGCCTTCGCGTCGCTCAGGGCGATCGAGCGCGCGACCATCCGGTCGAGCCAGACCGCGGGACGGCGGCTGCCGGTCGTGAAGTCGATGATGGCGCGCCGGTTCTCCGGCTTGTGCGCGGCGTCGGCGAAGAGTTCCCACTGATCCGCGGGCATCGGCAGCCCCGACGCGGGCACCGGAGAGACGCCGACCAGACGGCGCAGCCGGTCCGGGACGAGGGCCAGCAGGCGCTGGGCCACGGCACCGCCCATCGAGTGACCGATCACCGAGAACCGCTCCCAGCCGAGCCGGTCCGCCAGCTCGGCGAGATCGGCGGCGGCCTCGGCGGTCGTGTACGCGCCGACCGCGTCCTTCGCCTCCCCGTAGCCGCGCAGATCGACCAGCGCGTACTGGAACGTCTCGCGGTCGAGATCCGGCAGCACCGCCGCGTACGCGGACCGGTCGGCGAACCAGCCGTGCACGGCGAACACCTTGTGGGCGCCGTCGCCGTGCACTTCATGGGGGAGCACGAAGGAGGTCATGCGACCACGGTGACCGGGCGGGCGCGGGTCGGCAAGGGGGAGGACACGGCGCCGCGGTGTTGACCCTGACGCTAGTGTCAAGGTCGTAGCGTCGCGGCGTGCGAAGGGATTCCATCGACATGCGCATCGGGGAGCTGCCCCGCAGAACCGGCGTCAGCACTCGGTCACTCAGGTACTACGAGCAGCAGGGCCTGCTGCGCGCCGAACGGGCGGCCAACGGCTACCGGGACTACGACGAGTCCGCCGTGACCCGCGCCGCCAACATCCAGGGCCTGCTGCGGGCGGGCCTGACCGTCGACGACATCCGTGAGCCGCTGGACAACGGATGTCTGAACGAACCGCTCGGCCAACTCCCCTTGTGCGAAGGCGCGTTGCAGACCGCCACCGACCGGCTCGACGAGCTGGACCGGCGCATCGGCGCACTGCGGCAGCTGCGCGAGCGGCTGGCGGAGCAGGTGACGCGGACACGGAACGCACTGGCCGCGAGTGAGAGGAACTGAGGGATGCGTATCGGAGTGGGCCCGCACCGGCTGTGGCCCGGGCGGGAGAGCGAGCTCGACGAGGTCCTGGAGACCGCCCGGACCGCAGAGCGCCTGGGTTTCGACCACCTCATCGCCGGGAGCCACCTCCTCGCCGGTGACCTGGGGGTGACTCCGGACCCGCTGGTGCTGCTGTCGGCGATCGCGGGCGCGACGGAACGGATCCGGGTGGTGACCAGCGTCCTGATCCTGCCGCTCTACAACCCCGTCGTCCTCGCCCACCAGGCCGCCACCCTCGACCGCCTCTCGCGCGGCCGCTTCACCCTCGGCGTCGGCACCGGCTGGGACACGGCGGAGTTCGCCGCCGCGGGGGCGTCGTTCGGCGGGCGCGGCAAGCGGCTGGACGAACAGCTGGCCACCATCAGGGAGTTGTGGGAGGACAGGGCCGAGGGAATGCGGCTGGGCGTACGGCCGCGCACCGCCGGTGGCCCCGACGTGTGGATCGGCGGGCAGAGCGACGCGGCCCTGCGCAGGGCGCTGCGGTACGGCGACGGATGGCACGGTTCGGCGGTCGACGCGGACGCCCTGACCGCCGTACGGGAGCGTCTCGCGGTGCTCGGCAAGGAGGCCGGCCGGGATCCGGACACCCTGACCCTGACCTCGGGCACGCTGCTGCTGCCACCGGGTTTCCCGCCCGCGGTGGACCTCCCGTGGCGCCCCCTCGGCGGCGAACGGGCCACCGCCGGCAGCATCCGCCACGAACTCGCCCAGCTGGAGGCGGCCGGCCTCTCCTCCTGCTCCCTCTGGTTCCCGGTAGCCACCGAGGCACTCCCGGACGCCCTGGAGTGGACGGCGCAGGAACTGCTACTGACGGCTCCCGCCGACTGAGCGGCCCGCTTCCTCGCCCCCGCCGCCCGTACCCGTCCCATCCCTGGGGGCTGCGCCCCCAGACCCCCGCTAAAAGATTGCGCAGTTCCCCGCGCCCCTAAAAGGGGCGCGGGGAACTGCGCGACAAGCCCCCACCGGCCCGCAGTCAAGGAACCGGCGGCCGTTGCCCGTACACCAGGCCTGCGCGTGTGTCTTTGGCATCGATTCACGCGATGGTGTGATCATGTCCCGGCTCGTGGATGTCGCCGGAGGGCCCTGGGTAGGGCCCCGGCCATGACGCAGCCGTTCGCACTCCCGCACTTCTACATGCCGTATCCCGCGCGGCTGAACCCGCATCTCGACGAGGCGCGGGCCCATTCCGTCGAGTGGGCCCGCGGAATGGGCATGCTGGAGGGCTCCGGCATCTGGGAACAGTCCGACCTCGACGCGCACGACTACGGACTGCTGTGCGCGTACACGCACCCCGACTGCGACGGGCCCGCGCTCTCCCTCATCACCGACTGGTACGTGTGGGTCTTCTTCTTCGACGACCACTTCCTGGAGACCTTCAAGCGCAGCCAGGACCGCGACGGCGGCAAGGCCTACCTGGACCGGCTGCCCCTCTTCATGCCGCTGGACCTCTCGACTCCCGTACCGGAGCCAGAGAATCCGGTCGAGGCGGGCCTCGCCGATCTGTGGGCTCGTACGGTGCCCTCGATGTCGATGGCGTGGCGCGAGCGGTTCGCCGTCTCCACCGAGCATCTGCTGAACGAGTCTCTGTGGGAACTCTCCAACATCAACGAAGGGCGGATCGCCAACCCCGTCGAGTACATCGAGATGCGCCGCAAGGTGGGCGGCGCCCCCTGGTCGGCGGGGCTCGTCGAGTACGCGACCTCCGAAGTGCCCGCCTCCGTCGCCGAAGCCAGGCCCTTGCGGGTGCTCATGGAGACCTTCTCCGACGGTGTGCACCTGCGCAACGACCTCTTCTCCTACCAGCGGGAGGTCGAGGACGAGGGCGAGCTCAGCAACGGCATCCTCGTCCTGGAGACCTTCTTCGGCTGCACCACCCAGGAGGCCGCCGAGACCGTCAACGACATCCTCACCTCGCGGCTCCACCAGTTCGAGCACACGGCCCTGACCGAAGTACCCGCGCTGGCCGTGGAGAAGGGCCTCACCCCGGACGAGGTTGCTGCGGTCGCCGCGTACACGCGGGGCCTGCAGGACTGGCAGTCGGGCGGCCACGAGTGGCACCTGCGCTCCAGCCGCTATATGAACGAGGGAGCCCTGGAGGCGGAGCGGCCCTTCGGCGTCGCCGCGTTCGGCACGTCCGCCGTCGACATCGGTGCCCTGCTCTCGGCGGCCGGCGCGGAGCGGCTGCGCTCGTACACCCATGTTCCCTTCCAGAAGGTCGGCCCCTCTCAACTCCCCGACTTCTCCATGCCGTTCGAGGTGACGCTCAGCCCGCATCTGCCGGGCGCCCGCGACCGTCTCACCGGCTGGATGCACGCCATGGGCATGCTCCAGGAGGGCGTCTGGGACGAGGACAAACTCGCCGCCTACGACCTGCCGTTGTGCGCGGCCGGCATCCACCCGGACGCGACGCCGGAGGGCCTCGACGTCAGCTCCCAGTGGCTGGCCTGGGGCACCTACGGCGACGACTACTACCCGCTCGTCTTCGGCAACCGTCGCGACCTGGCCGCCGCCAAGCTGGTCACCGCACGCCTCTCGGCCTGTATGCCCATCGACGGCGAGGAGGTCCCCGTCGCGGTCAACGGCATGGAGCGCGGCCTCATCGACCTCTGGCAGCGCACGGCCGCGGGGATGACCCCGGACGAGCGACGACAGTTCCGGGCCGCGGTCGATGTGATGACGGAGAGCTGGCTGTGGGAGCTGTCCAACCAGATCCAGCACCGCATCCCCGACCCCGTCGACTACCTGGAGATGCGCCGCGCCACGTTCGGCTCCGAGCTCACCATGAGCCTGTGCCGTCTGAGCCACGGCCGAAAGGTTCCGCCCGAGGTCTACCGCAGCGGTCCCGTCCGCTCGCTGGAGAACGCGGCGATGGACTACGCGATGCTCATGAACGACGTCTTCTCGTACCAGAAGGAGATCGAGTACGAGGGCGAGGTCCACAACGGCATTCTCGTCGTGCAGAACTTCTTCGGCTGCGACTACCCGACCGCGCTCGGCATCATCCACGACCTGATGACCCAGCGCATGCAGCAGTTCCAGCACGTCGCCGCCCATGAACTGCCCATCCTGTACGAGGACTTCAAGCTCTCCGAGGAGGTGCGCGGGATCATGGAGGGCTATGTCGTGGAGCTGCAGAACTGGCTGGCCGGGATCCTGAAGTGGCACCAGGACTGCCACCGCTACGGCGCGGCGGACCTGGCCCGGCGCGCCCACGGATTCGTACCGGACAGGGTGCCCGCGCTGCCGTTCAGCCGGCCGGGGACTCCGGTATCGGCCGCTGTCTGACGCTCGCCCGGGCCGCTTCGGAGAGCTCCGCGAGGATCTCCGCGGCGGCCCGGGTGACCTCGCGGACCTCCTCGGCGAGGCTCGCGTCGGCCGAGGCGGCGCGGACCACCTCGTGGTGCTCCTCGACGATGAACGCACCCAGGTTGGTACCGCGCCAGTGCCGCAGGGTGTCATCGGCGGGCTTGGCCAGTGTGTCGCGCAACCGCGCCAAGGTGCCTATGGCTTCTCGGAGTTGATGCCCCTCCCGCTCCATCCGGGTGAGGGTCAGGAGTGCCGAGACGCGGTCCTGCGCGGTGTCCTGGAGGCGCGAGTAGAGGCGCTGGGCGCGCAGTGCCTGGAAGGCGTCGCCCAACTCCTCGAACGCGTAGGGCAGTGCGCGGAGCGGGTGTGCGTCTCGTCTCTTCGGCGGCATTGCGTCGTAGCGACGCCCCCCGAAGTCGATGTCGTCCAGCAGGCGGATCAGGGCGGTGCGGGCCAACTCGGCCATCCCCTGTTCGAGCGCCAGGCCGGTCCAGGTGAGCAACGGCTCGTCCGAAGGGTCGGTGCCGAAGAGCGAGTCGTCGAGCCCCAGAGCCCACTCCCGCAGTTCCTCCCCGCTCGCCCCCGGCTCCGGCATGCCGCCGAGGCCGCACCAGGTGTCGTATGTCGTCTCGCGGACCTCGTACAGCAGCGGCAGGTCCTCGGCCAGGCCGTGCAGCCCCACCAGGACGGCGGCGAGCCGCAGTTCGTCGGTCATCGACGCCTCCGCCTCGTGCTTCAGCAGGTGGCGCAGCAGCGCCAGATCGTTGTCCTGGCGGTCGTACTGGGCGGCGTGCAGGGCGAGTGCGCGGCGCCCCCGGTCCCGGGCCACCTCGTCCCACGACGAGCCCTCTCGCAGCAGCGCCAGATCGGCACGGCCCGGTGCGAGAACCGTCTCCCACAGCGGCGGGCGGGGGTGCCGGTCGAGGAGGCTGTAAGCACACCCCTCCACCCCGTTGAGCAGCAGAAAGTCGGGCTCGGTGCGCAACAGCGCGGCGTGCAGCCTGCCGATCAGCTCCACGGGCGAGCGCACGGGCAGCCCCAGCGCGGCCCGGAGTTCGTCCCGCTCGGCGTCGATCCCGTGGTACTCCCGGATCTCCTCCTCCGTTTCGGCGATCGCGGCGAGGATCTTCTCCTCGCCGTCGCTCGGCGCGAGGTCCACGTAGTCGTGCCAGCCGGGCAGCCCGACCAGGATCTCCAGCGCCTCGTCGACACTGTCCCCGATGATCCCGGCCGAGCCCTCGGAATCGGCGTACAGCACGGAACCGTCCGCGCACACGAAATACGTACCGCCCGTGTCGTCCCCGGCTATCGGCTTCAGTGGGCCGTCCGAGGCCAGCCTGACGTCCTCGACGTGGTCCGCGCGGGCCATGTCGAAGTTGAAGGGGAACGCGGCCAGTTCGGCCAGGTGAGGGTTCTCCTGGAGCAGCCGCAGGGCGTGATCGGTCATGTCACAGAAAGTAACAGCCGCCACTGACAACGGCGGAGTCCGCGCCCGGACGCGGCTGTCGTGAGGGTCACACGGGCAGGCTCTGTCGCGCGCCGGCCGCGTGGGCCACGGCGGCCCGGGCCAGCGCCCGCACGATCGGATGCGGACGCGAGCCGTCCCCGGACAGCTCCGGCTGGAAGAGGGTGGCCAAGTAGAAGGGGTGGCCGGGAAGTTCGGCGATCCGGAGGTGCCCGTCCTCGTCGTGCCCGCTGAAGCGCAGCCCGTGCGCACGCAGGGTGTCGAGGTGGCGGGAGGGCCCGTACGCGCAGAAGTAGCGCTCGACCGTCCGCTCGGAGCCGATCACCGACTGGGCGAGCGAGTCCGGTTCGACGACGACCGTGGCCTCGTGGCCCACGAGGGAGCAGGCGAGCGGCTCGATGAGGAGGTCGTCGGCGTCGGGGTCGTTCTCGGCGTGCGCGACCTTCGTGAGACCGCACACGTTGCGGGCGTATTCGAGGAGCGCGTGCTGGAAGCCGCCGCACGTGCCGAGGAACGGGATGCCGTCCTCGCGTGCGGTGCGGACCGCCGTGAGCACTCCCGCCTCACTGCGGTACGGGCTGCCGGGCAGCACCCATACGGCGTCGAAGCCGCGTACCGCCTCCTCGTCCTCGGCGTCCTCGGACGGGATCCAGTAGGCGTCCAGGACGATCCGGTCGCGGGTGGCGAGCGCGTCGAGCAGGAGCGGGATGCGGGTGTGCGAGACGACGTTCGGGGAGCGGTCGCCGACCAGGGCGATCCGGGCGGTCCGCGCCGAGCCGGCGGTGACGTCGTTCGTGGAGGCGTTCGCGGTGTTCGTGGTCATGCCGTTCATCCTGGGCGCGCCCCGTAGTTCACGTCCAACGATGATTTCTGCATCCTCGATAAGCAACGCTGATGACGTGCGGCATCCTGGAGCGCATGGACCCGCATCTCCTGCGTACGTACGTCACCGTGGCGCGGCTCGCGTCCTTCTCGGAGGCCGCGCGCGAGCTCGGTTACACCCAGTCCGCCGTGTCCCAGCACATCGCCGCGCTGGAGCAGGACCTCGGCACGTCTCTGCTCACCCGGCGCCCCGTCACACCGACCGCGGCGGGCGAGCGGCTCCTCGAACACGCGGGACCGCTGCTGCTGCGCCTGGACGCGGCCCGCGCCGACGTCGCCCGGATGGCGGCGGCACCCGAGCACGGACTGACGCTCGCCGTCGCGCCGACCGCGCTCGGACCGCGTACTCTCGCGGCGCTCCCCGCCGCCGGCGTGACCCTGCGCGTGCTGGCCCGCGACGAGATCCCCGCGGCGGTCGCCACCGGAACCGCGGACCTGGGCCTCGTCGACGGTCTCGCCGCGCCCAGCGACCCCCTCCGGCTGCCCGACGTGGCGCCGCTGACCACGCACAGCGCGGGCGAGGAGCCGGTCTGCGTACTGCTGCCGCGGGCCCATCCGCTCGCCCGGCGCACGGGACTGCGCCTCGGCGACCTGGTCGACGCCCGCTGGCTGGACGCCCCCGGCGCGGGCCTGCCGCTGGCCCACCTCCGTGCCGCGAACGGCGGCGGTGGCTTCCGCCCGGCCCTGCGCTACGAGGGCACCGACCTCCGCACCCTCACCGCGCTGGCCGCCGCGGGACACGGCCTGACCCTGCTGCCGTGTACGGCGGCGGCCGGCGTGCCCGGAGCGGTGGCCGTCCCGCTCGTGGCGCCACGCGTCGTGCACCGCGTCGAGCTGGTGCACGGCGCGTCGCTGCGGGGAGCGGCGGCGACGATGGCGGACGGACTTCTCGAACGCGTGTGACAGTCTCACTCGTTCGTGAATCGTCGCGCGCCGGGGCGCCGGGTAGAGCAAGGGCCGGAGGCGGTCCGTAGAGCATCTGCCGGAGGCGACCCATGGAACAGACCGCGTTGCGTCCCAAGCCGATGCCCGGTCAGGAACCGGGCGGCGGCGGCCGTCCGTCCGCCGACCCCCGGCGCCCGCATGCCGCACGGAGGCGCGGCAAACGGTTGATGACTTTGCTGTTCAGCCTCTTCGTCGGGGCCGTGCTGGTCCTGTCGGGTGTCGGGCTCGGCACCGTGGGCGCCACGGTGATCGGCATGAGCAAGCTGGCGGACCTTCAGAAGCAGGCCGCGGAGCAAGGCGCGGCGGGGAAGCCGGGGCGGACCTCCGGCACGCCCCAGGCCGGTGACTCCAAGTCGGCGCCCGGCGCGGGCGGTCCGACCCCCTCGGAGGAGCCCGTGCGGGCAACCCTCGGGGTCGAGGCCGTCGATGCCGTCAAGGACGCGGGCGCACTCGTCGTCGGTGTCCACGTGCCCGGCCCGGGCTACACCGCGGGTCTGGTCCGCGGCGATGTCCTGATCGCCTTCGGCGGGAGCCGGATCGCATCGGCCGCCGAACTGGCGGGGGCCGTCGCCGCCGCGCGTCCCGGACGCGCCGTCACCTTCACCGTGCGGCACGCGAACGGCGGTCGTCAGCAACTGTCCGTGGTTCCCGGGGTCGTGACGTGAGAGCCATCGCTCTTGCGTCGCCCTTCAGGCGACCCTGAAGTGGCTCGTCAACCGTCGCTCGTCGTCGAGCACATGGAACGCGAACCCAGGAGGAGCATCCCGGTCCGCGGCACCCTCGCCCTCCCAGGGCAGCCGTAGCGTCCACGTCACACCGGGGCCGACGACCAGCGGCCGTCCGGCGAAGGTGGTCGCCGCGGGCGTGTGCGCGTGGCCGGTGATGAGCCCGACGACCTCGGGCCTGCGCTCCAGCAGTGCGGCCAGGGAACGCGGTTGGCCCAGCTGGTACGCGTCCGGCAGAGGGTGGTGGAGTGCGACCGGCGGGTGGTGGAAGGCGAGCAGCGCCGGAAGGCTGCCGTCCAGTTCGGCGAGCGTCGCCTCGATCCAGGCGTACGTCTCCCTGTCGAACTCCCCCTCGTCCCGGCCCGGAATGCTGGAGTCGCACATCAGCACGGCCGCCTCGTCGAAGACGTGGACGCTGTTGACCGGCCCCTCGGCCGCGGGGTGTCCGAGCAGCGCCTTGCGGTAGGGCGCGCGGCTGTCGTGGTTGCCCGGGCAGGTGAGTACGGGGAAGGGGGCCCCGCCGTCGCGCAGCCCGAGCATGCGGGCCGCCTCCTCGTACTCCGCCTCCGCGCCGTGATCCGCGATGTCCCCGGTCACCAGCAGTGCGTCCACCTTCCCGGGCAGCTCCCACAGCCGGTCGCGCACGCGCTCGGCCCGCTCCGTGGCCCGCTCGGTCCCGTCCAGATGGAGGTCGCTGATGTGCGCCAGTACGAGCATGCTCATCCCCTCGTTGCCCTAATGGAACACGCTCATCTAAGCATTAGTGCTAACGGCAGGGCAACGCTCAACCGTTAGGCTGGCGGCTGGATAGGGACACGCCGCACGAAACCGGAACGGGCCGGCCGCTGGCGTCGGAAAAGGAGTTGGTGCACGAAAGGCGGCACGCCACGATGGCCGCATGCTGAGCACCCTTCTCGCCTTCCTCGGCGCCTGCACCCTGATCGCGGCCTCGCCCGGCCCGAGCACCGTGCTGATCATCAAGCAGTCGCTGCGCAGCCGGCGGTCCGGCTTTCTGACCGTGCTCGGCAACGAGACCGGCGTCTTCATCTGGGGCGTCGTCGCCGCGTTCGGCCTCACCGCGCTGCTCGCCGCCTCCGAGATGGCGTACGACGTCATGCGGATCGTCGGCGCCGTCGTACTCGTCGGCTTCGGCGTCCAGACGCTCCGGCAGGCGCGCCGCTCCAACGGGGCCGTGGACGGAGGTGGCTGGGAGGGCGCGGAGAAGAGCGGCTGGGCCTCCTATCGGGGCGGGCTGCTCCTCAACCTCGCCAACCCCAAGGCGGCCATCTTCGCGATGTCCTTCCTGCCGCAGTTCGTGCCGGAGGGTGCCCCACAGCTGCCCTCCATGGTCGGCCTCGCCGCGCTCTGGGCTGTCTACGAGGTCGGCTACTACGGCCTGTACGTGTGGTTCGTCGGCCGTATGAAGGCCGTACTGTCCCGGACCGGTGTCCGCCGACGACTGGAGCAGGTCTCCGGAGGCGTACTGCTCCTCCTGGGCGCCCGCCTCGCCCTGGAGAGCTGACGCGGCGGAGGTAACCGGCTCGCGCGTGCCTCACCGGAAGGGCAGGATGCTGCCCGTAGCCCCCTGGGGAACTCCGGACAGACGGAGGCATGCATGACCGCCACGCCCGCGCCCTTCACGGCCGGTGACTACGAGGCCCGTATGCGGCGCGCGGCCGAGGCCGCCGCGGACGCCGGGCTCGACGGCGTCCTGGTCGCGCCCGGGCCCGACCTGGTGTGGCTGACGGGCTATCGGCCCGTGGAGACCGAGCGGCTCACCCTGCTGGTGCTGAGGGCCGGACAGGACCCTGTCCTCGTCGTGCCCACCCTGGAGGCCCCCGACGCGGCCAAGGCGGTCGGCGCGCCCGCGCTGACGCTGCGCGACTGGACCGACGGCAAGGACCCGTACGAGGCGGCCGCGTCCCTCCTCGACCGCGCGGGCCGCTTCGGAGTCAGCGACAACGCCTGGGCCCTGCACCTGCTCGGCCTCCAGAAGCGGCTGCCGGACACCCGCTACACCGCCCTCACCGAGGCCCTGCCGATGCTGCGGGCCGTGAAGGACGCGGCGGAACTGGAGCGGTTGGCGGCCGCCGGGGCGGCCGCGGACGCAACGTTCGAGGAGATCCGGAAGGTTCCCTTCGCCGGCCGCAGGGAGACCGAGGTGGCCGCCGACGTCGCCGGTCTGCTGCGGCGGTTCGGGCACTCCCAGGTCGACTTCACCATCGTCGCCTCGGGCCCCAACGGCGCCAACCCGCACCACGAGGCCGACGACCGTGTCATCGAGCGCGGCGACATGGTCGTCCTGGACTTCGGCGGCCTCAAAGAGGGCTACGGCTCCGACACCTCCCGCACGGTCCACGTCGGCGAACCCGACGACGAGGAGCGCAAGGTGCACGACATCGTGCGCGCCGCCCAGGAGGCCGGCTTCCGTGCGGTGCGGCCCGGTGCCGCCTGCCAGGACGTCGACCGCGCGGCCCGAGCGGTCATCACCGACGCCGGGTACGGCGACTACTTCATCCACCGCACCGGGCACGGCATCGGCGTCACCACCCACGAACCGCCGTACATGATCGAGGGCGAACGACAGCCCCTCGTCCCCGGAATGTGCTTCTCCGTGGAGCCCGGCATCTATCTGCCCGGCCGCTTCGGGGTGCGCATCGAGGACATCGTGACGGTGACCGAGGACGGCGGACGCCGCCTCAACACCACCTCCCGCGAGCTGGTGATCGTCGACTGACGTGCATGACCCGACCGTGCGGCAGCAGCTCCGCCCACGCCCCCGAACGACAAGGGCGCGACCATGACCCAGGCACCGACACCGACCGCGGACACCGTCCGCCGACTGGTCCGTTCGCTGCTCGCCGATGCCGCCGCGGCGGGCGGGGGACCCGATGTGCGGCCCGTCCACGAGGGCGGCGGGCACTCCACCTGGTGGGTCGGCACGCGCCATGTGCTGCGGCTCGCCCAGGACCGGGAGGCCTCCGTACGCCAGCGCCGCGAACTGCGCCTGCGTGACCTGGTCCGCCCGCACATCGGGATCGCGGTCCCGGTGAGCGTCGCGCAGGGCGAATGGGCGAGCGGACTGAGCTGCACCCTCGACAACAGACTGCCCGGCGTCTCCGGCGAGGAGCAGGACGTCTCGGCCGTCGGCGAGGCCGACCTCGCGGGACTGCTCACCGGACTGCGCGAAGTGCCCGTACGCCAGGCCGAGTCGCTCGGCGTCCCGCGCGCCGCGCCGCGCTCCCTGGAGGAGCTGCGGACGGCCGCCGCACACGCCGCCGAGGAGCTCGCCGCCGCCGACGAGTTCGACCCCGCGCGCCTCGCCCAGCTCACCGCGCCCGCCGCCGTCCAGCTCGCCGCACAGCCCGGCGCCGCGGTGCTCGTGCACCACGACCTCAAGGGCGAACACCTCGTGGTCAGCGCCGACGGGCGGGTGCGCGGCGTCCTCGACTGGACCGGCACGGTGATCGGCGACCCCGCCGAGGACATCGCCGGGCTCGCGATCGCCGTCGGCGCCCCCGCGGCCGTACGCGCCGCCACGCTCGCCGGGTACGGCGCCCGTCCCTGTCTGCGCGGCCTGTGGCTGTCCCGCTGCGACACGGTGATCCGCCTCGCAGACCGCCTCCAGGGCCGCGACGACAGCCCCGTCCCACTGCTGGAGACACAACTGCGCCGCGCCTGGGAGGCGATCCTGCTGGAGCGGGTCACCGACCTGCGGGACGGCGGGCCGGACGAGGCGCCGTAAACGCTTGCGTAAGCCTTTACGTGAACGCCTACGCCTACGCCTGGGTCAGCACCACACACGACTCGCCCGGCACGTTCAACACCCCGTCCGCGCCCGGCGCTTCGACCGGTTCCCAGGCGGCCAGCACGCGTGCGTGGCGGATGCCGAGGGGGATCGCCGCGGTCGCCTTGGAGAGGTTGACGGCCACCCGGACGTCACCGCGCCGCAGGGCCAGCCAGCGGGCCTGCGCGTCGTGGGCGACCCTGACCGCCGCGAGATCGGGGTCCGAGAGGTCGGCCTGGCGGTGGCGCAGGGCGATCAGGTCGCGGTACCAGGCCAGCACGCGCGCGTGGAGTGCCTTTTCGGGTTCCGACCAGTCGAGACAGGAGCGGTCCCGGGTCGCCGGGTCCTGCGGGTCGGGGACGTCCCCCTCGGCCCAGCCGTGCGCCGCGAACTCCCGGCGCCTGCCCCGCCGTACGGCCTCCGCGAGCTCGGGATCGGTGTGATCGGTGAAGAACTGCCAGGGTGTGCCCGCGGCCCACTCCTCGCCCATGAACAGCATCGGCGTGAAGGGCGCGGTGAGCGTCAGCGCGGCGGCGCAGGCCAGCAGCCCGGGGGAGAGGGAGGCCGAGAGCCGGTCGCCCTGGGCGCGGTTGCCGATCTGGTCGTGGGTCTGGGCGTAGCCGAGCAGGCGGTGCGCCGACACACGCGTGCGGTCGAGCGGCCGTCCGTGACGTCGCCCACGGAAGCTGGAGTACGTGCCGTCGTGGAAGAAGCCGGACGTCAGCGTTTTCGCGAGCGCCGTGAACGGGGCCCGTGCGAAGTCCGCGTAGTAGCCCTGCGCCTCGCCTGTCAGCGCGGTGTGCAGGGCGTGGTGGAAGTCGTCGTTCCACTGGGCGTGCAGCCCGAGACCACCCTCCTCGCGGGGCGTGACGAGCCGAGGGTCGTTCAGATCCGATTCGGCGATCAGGAACAGAGGCCGGCCGAGGTCGTCGGCGAGCGTGTCCACGGCCGTCGACAGCTCCTCCAGGAAGTGCACCGCGCGCGTGTCGCGCAGCGCGTGCACCGCGTCCAGGCGCAGCCCGTCGAGCCGGTAGTCGCGCAGCCACGCCAGTGCGCTGCCGACGAGATAGGCGCGCACCTCGTCCGAACCGGGCGCGTCCAGGTTCACGGCGGAGCCCCAGGGCGTCTGATGGGTGTCCGTGAAGTACGGCCCGAACGCGGGCAGATGGTTGCCGGACGGCCCGAGGTGGTTGTGCACGACGTCGAGGACGACGCCCAGACCGAGCCCGTGCGCCCGGTCGACAAAGCGCTTCAGCGCTTCGGGGCCGCCGTACGGCTCGTGCACCGCCCACAGCGACACACCCTCGTACCCCCAGCCGTGCCGCCCCGGGAACGGGCACAGCGGCATCAACTCGACGTGTGTGACGCCCAGTTCCTTGAGATGGCCGAGCCGCTCGGCGGCCGCGTCCAGCGTGCCCTCGGGTGTGTACGTCCCCACGTGCAGCTCGTACAGGACCGCGCCGGGCAGCGGGCGCCCCGCCCACTCGGTGCGCCAGGCATGGCGCGTCTGGTCGACCACCGCGCTCAGCCCGTCGGGACCGTCCGGCTGCCGCCGTGAACGGGGATCGGGCAGCACGGGCCCGTCGTCCAGCGCGAACCCGTACCGCGTCCCGTCCTGCGCGTCCGCGTCGCCCGTCCACCACCCGGCTCGCTCCGGATCGCGCTCCAACGCGCGCGTGGTGCCCGCGCAATGGAGCGTCACCCGGTCGGACTGCGGTGCCCACACATCGAACCGCACAGACGGTTCCCCCTTGTCAGCTCACCGTGACCTAGCCCGTCCATGGTGCTTCACGGGAGATCAATTCGCTTTCGAATCCACCCTTTTGCCGCGTGTTTGCCGCGCGTTTGCCGGTAGGAACGCTCCGATCGGCCGCAGTGGCCGTTTCCTTGTTTTCTGGACACCCCGCTCTCGCTGCCCGACAATCACGAGCGTGACGTCGTCTTTCGAGTTCCACACGTACCCCGCGCGGCTGTCCGACGCGGAGCGCGACCGGGCGCTCAAGTCGCTCCGTGACGGCGTCGCCCTCGGCCGCCTCTCGCACGACACGTTCATCCGCCGCATGGAGCTGGCGCTCGCCGCCCGCATGCCGGACGAACTGGCCGTGCTCACCGCCGACCTGCCCACCGAGGGCCGCTGGTCGAAACTGGTGTTCGGCACCGTGGAGGCGGTCTCCGGCTTCACCGTACGGCTGCGCAGGGCCTGGCAGGCCGAGCGGCTCCCGAAGCTGCAACTGCCCCACCCGGGCAACCCGTACCCGCTGCGCATCGGCCGCGACCCCGCCAGCGGACTGCGGCTCAACCACGAGACGGTGTCCCGGGTGCACGCCGAGCTGAGCCGGCAGGGCGGACGGTGGGTGCTGCGCGACCTCGGCTCGACCAATGGCACCACGGTCAACGGACGGCGTGTCATCGGCGCCGCCGTCGTCAAGGACGGCGACCAGATCGGCTTCGGGCGGATGATGTTCCGCCTCGCGTCCGACTGAGCCACGGCCCCGCCGACCTTTGGCCTGGGTTTCACACACCGGCGTCGTCAACATCCCTTACGTTCCGTGGTGTTGACGTACCCCAAGAGCCGTGACTGACTGTGCGTACACCATGCACATCAGGTGAACCGACGGCACCACATAAGTGGAGGTGTGCCCTGCCGCCACTCCTCCGCTACCCGACTGTGGACGAACTGGGAGCCCGTGCGGCCGCGCTCGTCGCCCGCCGTCCGCGGGACGCCCGGCTGCGCCGCGTCGGCACCTCACGGGCGGGCACGCCGCTGTTGCTCCTGTCCGTCGGGCACGGCAGCCGCCAGGCCCTCGTCGTCGCCGGACCGCACGCCAACGAACCCGTCGGCGGCGCCACGGCCCTGCGCCTCGCCGAACGGGCGCTCGCCGACCCCCGGTTGACCGAGGGGGCGGACGCCACCTGGAACCTGCTGCTCTGCCTCGACCCGGACGCCGCCCGCCGCAACGAGGCCTGGCTGTCGGGCCCGTACACCCTCGGCCACTACTTCCGGCACTTCTTCCGGCCCGGCTTCCTGGAACAGCCCGAATGGCTGCCCGAGGGCGCGGACGGCGCCGTTCTGCCCGAGACCCGCGCCCTCCTCGGCCTCCAGGACGAACTGCGGCCCTTCCTGCAGTGCTCCCTGCACGGTGTCGACGTCGGCGGCGCCTTCGTCGAGCTGACCCGAGAGCTGCCCGGGCTCGCCCAGCGCGTCGCGCACACCGCCGCGCGCCTCGGCATCCCGCGCGAACTCGGCCCGTACGACACTCTGTACTGGCCGATGCTCGGGCCCGCCGTCTACCGCATCCCACCGCCCCACAGGGGAGACCTGGCCGCCGCCATCACGGAAGCCGCGGTCGAGTCCACCTGGTTCCACCCGCACCCCTACGGCACGGTGACGGCCGTCGTCGAGGCCCCCATGTGGGGTGTCCCGGCCGTGGAGGACCCCGCGCGGCCCGCCGACGCCGACGCGATGCTGCGCACTGTCAGCCGTACGCTGCGCCACGACACACGGCTCCTGGAGGGCATCCTCGCGCGCGTGCGGTCCGGCCTCGGCACCTCCCCGGACGTGGCCTGCCTCCTCGCGCCCGTCGACGACTATTTACTGGTCGGCCCCGGGCTCGCCGACTCCTGGGACCCCGACACATACGACCCCGACGCGCGCCCCCTGCCCCCGCTCGACACGGCCCGCCTGACGGCGCTGCGCCTCGCGGGACGCCGGGTCGCGCTGCGCACGGCCGGGCTGCTGCACCAGCTCGTGACCGGCTCCGAGCGCGACCAGCATGGCGTGCTGCCGGAGCTCGACCGGCTCATCGACGAGTGGTGCGCCGACTACCGCGACGGCTGCGGGGCGCGCTGGATCCCGGTCGCCCGCCAGGTCGAGTACCAGGCGCGCGTGGTGCTCGCCGCGTTCGAACTCGCCGGGCGGCACGCGCCCGTGCACTCCCGTTCGGGTGAGTCCGGGTGGGGTTCGCAGGCCGCGGTGCCGATGCATCAGGAATGACGAACGCACCTGGATCGACCAACGCACCCGGATCGACGAACGCACCCGGAACGACGAACGCACCCGGAATGACGAAGACCCTTCGAGCGGTACGTGCCGGTCTGCTGGCCTCGGTCGCGCTCCTCACGACGGGTGCGGCCCCGGCCCACGCGGCGGCGGCCCAGGAGTCGATCCCCGGCAACGGGCTCTACCTCACCGTCACCCACGGCGACGCCCGGTCCAGCGACACCCGCGGCACCCTGCTGCTCTGCGACCCGCCCCAGGGACACGCGCACGCGGAGGAGGCCTGCGAGGAACTCCGTGCCGCCGGGGGCGACATTGACCGGATCCCACCCAGGGCAGACGTCCTGTGCCCCCTGATCTACGCCCCGGTGACGGCCTCGGCGCGGGGCGTATGGGACGGCCGCCGGGTCGAGTACACCCACACGTTCTCGAACTCCTGCGTGATGGGAGCCGAGACGGGAGCGGTGTTCGCGCTGTAGCGCTGAGGCTCGGGACAGCCCTCACGCCGCGTTGTCGCGCGCGTGCCGGGCCGCCGCCAGTACCGTGCGGGCCTGGTGCTCGACCTGGTGCTCCAGCGGCACCCAGCGGGCGCGGAACCGTTCCGCGAAGGCCTCGCTCCAGACGGCCACGAGGCGTTCGAGACGCGCCGCCTCGCGGTCGTCGGCCTCCTGAAGGACACGCAGCAGCATCGCGGCGGCCCGCAGCGGGAGCCGGCGGCCGAACGCGTCGACACTGCCGACGTACGCCATCGTCGTGTCCGGAGGCGGTGTCTGGACCCAGTCGTCGGCGAGGCCGGGCACCAGTGCCAGCGCCCACTTGGCGGCCCTCAGGAGCGGCCCGTCGGGGCCCGGCAGCCTCGGCAGCGCCTCCGCGAGCACCGCCTCCACCTGGAGTGCGTCACGCAGCAGCCGGCGCGCCAGACGCCGCATCGCCGCCGTCGGGGCGGGGTGCGGCGCCGGATCGTCCACCAGGTCGCTGGCCCACATCGGCACCTCGACGACGGCGGTCAGACCGCCGTACAGGTGGGCGTGGTACCAGGTGCTGTGCCGCGCGTCGTCGGGCATGCTCGGGTACGCCGTGTCCGAGCCGGGCGCCGGCATGACATGCACCCCGGGCCCGGAGGCGGGCCAGCCCGCGGCGTCCGACGCGGCCGTCTCCACCGGGATGTTCAACTCCGCCGCGGACTTGGCGAACGGCTCGGCGAGCCCTGGGATGTCCTTGGTCAGCTGTACCCAGCTGCCGCCCAGATCGGTTCCGTGCAGCGTCACCTGGAGGTAGGGCCGCAGTTCGTCGATGACCCGGGTCAGGGCGCGGGTCTCCGGCGGCAGCCGGTCGGGGGGCAGGACGGACGGCGACCACTCGGGCTGCTCGGGCCCGGCCGGACGGAAGAAACCCAGGTGGTAGTCGAGCAGGGTGCGCGGCGCCGGCGTCACATGGAGGCTCGCCCCGTCCGGGTCCGCGCAGAGCAGGAAATGCCAGGAGGTCCCGTCCCGCAACTCCCGCTCGTGCAGTGCGCGTTCGGCCAGGGCCAGCAGGGTCGAACCGCCCGTCGGTTCGTTCGCGTGGGCGCCCGCCACGACGAGGACCGCGCGCCGCGCGTGGCCGACGGACAACAGGTGGAGGGGCCTGCCCGCGCGCGAGACGCCCACTTGTCTGAGGACGCACAGGCCGGGTCGGTGAGCCGCCAACGCCCGGGCGGACGAGACGATTTCGGTCACACTGGGGTAGCGCAACTCCGGCAGGAGACTCACCCCCGACTTGTCCGCCCTGCGTCGCTTTTGGCAGTACTCCACGGACTGAGTGAACTGTCAAGGAGATGACGGGGCGGCTCCAGGGGGCGCCATGTGGCATTTACCGCTGGCAGGGGGGTGTGCACCGTCAGAGGGGGAGTCTCCGTCGGCTCCGCGGGGGATGCGCCACGGGCCGGGCAGCCGACCGGCACGCGTCGTCCAGGACCTCGGCGTGGAGCAGCTGGGCGCCCGTCCGCACGTTCATGGCTTTACGGAGAGGGGCTCTACGGAGACGGGCCTTTCAGAGACGGCTCTACGGAGACGGGCCTTATGGAGTGGCCTCCCACGGAGTGGCGCCCGTTTCACCCGTTCGGGTGTACGGGGACTGCGGACCGGAGGCCGCGGTGGTCGGCTGGGAACAACCGCGCGCGGGTCCTGCGCGCACATCCGAGGTGGGAGGCCGGCGGTGCTGTGTCCTCACGGCCTTCCGGGCGAAGGCGCGCCCGCTGCCACGCCGACGGGACCGCCGCCCGTACGGCTGCTGTCGGCACCCCCAGGGATCGGAGCACGGAACCCGTCCGCGCCACCGAGCCCGCTCCCCCCGGAGACCCCCTTCACGCCGCTGAGCCGGTTCGAGCCACCCAGCCCGCGCCCGGTGAGCCCGTCGGTGCCGCCGAGCCTGCTCGCGCCCGGAACCGAGCGTGACCCGTACCCGCTGTACCGGACCCTCCGCGAGCGCCACCCGCTCGTGTACGACGAGCCGTTCGGTGCCTGGCTGGTCAGCAGGTACGCCGATGTGCGCGCCGCGCTCGCGGACCCGCGACTCGTCGCTCCGCCTCCCGGACGCACCCTGACCCACCTGGAGGGCGGCACGCACAGCGCGCACCGCGCCCTCGTCTCAGCGGCGTTCCGCGGGCGCGCGCTGGCCGCCCTGACCGCGGGTGTCGCACGCACGGCGTACGTCCTCGCCCGCCGCCTCGCCGCCCGCAGGGAGGCCGATCTCGTCGCCGAGTTCTGCCACTGGCTGCCCACCGCGGCGGCCGTAGCCGCGCTCGGGCTGCCCTACGAGGACACCGCACGCGTGCACGCGTGGTGCCGCACGGGCCTCGACCACCTGGGCGGCCACCACCCCGAACTCGACGCCTTCCTGCGCCCGTACATCGCCCGCCGCCGCGCCCACCCGGGCGCCGATCTGCTGTCCGCGCTGTGCACGGCCCGGGCGGACGGGCGCCCGCTGTCCGACGAGGCCGTGGCGGGGCTGGCCGGGACGCTGCTGGGCGCGGGCGGCGAGGCGACCGCACGGGCGCTGGCGTCGTTCCTCGCCAATCTGCTCGACCACCCGGGCCAGTTGGGGGTGATCCGTGCCCGCCCCGAGCTGACGGCCGGCGCCTGGGCCGAGTCGCTGCGCCGCGATCCGCCACTGCACGTCGTGGCGCGCCAGGCCGTCGAACGGGTGGGTCCGATTCCCGAGGGCGCCACCGTGGCGTGTCTGCTGGGCGCCGCCGGCCGTGACCCGGCACGGTTCGCCGACCCGGACCGCTACGACGCCTTCCGCGCCGACCCGGGAGAGCTCGCGTACGGCTCCGGACGGCACTTCTGCCCGGGTGCCCCGCTCGCCCGGCTCACGGCGGAACACGGCCTGCACGCCCTGCTGACCGCCCTGCCCGACCTCCGCTGGGCCCCTGGTTTCCGGCCCGCTCCGGAGGGCCTGGTCAGCCGCTCGCCCCGGACCCTGCTGGTGCGCCTGCGCTGACCCGCTCCAGCAGCACCACGGGCAACCGCTCGAAAAGCTCCGCCACGCGCGCGTGCCCGGTGAACTCCCGCTCTGGCGAGAGCACATCGATCCAGCGCCCCTCGGGGAGCACGAGACGGGTGTCGCGCCAGCCGCCGGCGTCGGCCAGCCGCAGCGACATCCGCGTGACGGCCGTGACCACCTCTGCGGACCGGACGAACGCCACACAGTGCGCGGCGCCCGGGCCCGTTGCCGACAGCGGCGCGTACGTCGCCGAATCGCCGAAGACGGCCGGGCGCCGCCCGCGCAGTCGCAGCGCGGCCGTGGTCAGCGCCGCCTTCTCCGAGGGGTGCCCTCGCGGCTCCTGGGGCTCCTGGGGCTCCTGGGGCTCCTGGGGCTGTTGGGTCTCCTGCGACTCCTGCGACTCCTGCGGCGCGAACGGCTGCCGGTTGTCCGGGTCCACCAGCGCGAGGTACTCGCCCTCCGTTCCCTGGTAGACGTCCGGCACCCCGGGCATCGTCAGATGGACCAGAGCGGCCCCCAGGACGTTCGCCCGCACATGCGGCGCCAGGGAGGCCCGGAAGTCGGCCACGCGCCGTCCGGGCGCCCCGCACGGACCTTCGGCGACGAACGCCGCGACCGTGTCCTCGTACCCGGGATTCCGCTCGGTCCAGGCGGTGTGCAGTCCGGCCTCCCTGACATGCTTCAACAGGGCTCCCTGGACACGCTCCTCGGAGGCCGGGCCGAGTCCGAACACCGTCTGCCACGCGGCCCACGCCAGCTGCGGGTCGGGCACACCCGTGCCGTCGCGCGTCACCTCCGCCAGGACATCGGCCCATCGCTCGGGGCACTGGGTGAGCACCGAGAGGGCCGCGCGTACGTCGGCACTGCGTTTCGTGTCGTGCGTCGACAGGACGGTTCCGGTGGCGGGCCAGTCGCGCTGCACGCGCGCGCAGTAGGCGTGGAAGTCCTCGGGGAACACGGCCGGACCGCCCGGGGCGCCGCCCACCTCGTTCGCCGACAGCAGGGGCACATAGCGGTAGAACGCCGTGTCCTCCACGGACTTGGCCCGCAGGGCGGACGAGGTCTGCGCGAACCGGGCCCGGAACTCCGTGTGTCCGGGCCCGTCACCGGCCCGCCCGGTCACCAGGTCCCGTACGACATCCACGGCGTGTGCCTCCTCGGGCACCGCGAAGACCGCCCGGGCCTCGTCGGCGGCCTCCTCGGTCACCACCAGGGAGGCGTCGGTGGAGGGGTAGGGCCGGTACACCTCAAGGCGTACGAGGAGTTCCCGCAGCGCGGTGCCCAGGGCCCAGGGGGCGTGATCGCGCGACGCCGGGTCCGCGGACGTGGCGCACACCTCGCTCACCTCGCGCGTGAGGCGGTCGATCTCCGTGGCCAGCTCGTGCGTGACCACCTTGTACGCCGCCCTGCGCACCGTCGCTCCCCAGTGGCCGCCCCGGTCGGCCTGCGGGGCCGCGAACCGCCGGTACTGGCCGAGGAGTTCGCCCGCGCCCGCCGGGTCCGTGAACAGGCCGTCGATGTGCCGCAGCGCGTCGTAGCCGGTGGTGCCCGCGACGGGCCACGCGGCCGGCAGCGGCTCGCCGTCCGCGAGGATCTTCTCGACCACCGTCCAGCGGCCTCCGGTCGCTGCGTGCAGGCGGCGCAGATAGGCGTCCGGGTCCGCGAGACCGTCCGGGTGGTCGATGCGCAGCCCCTCGACCACGCCGTCGTCGAGCAGCTCCAGGATCTTCGCGTGGGTCGCCGCGAACACCTCCGGGTCCTCGACGCGCACTCCGATGAGCTCCGAGATGCTGAAGAACCGGCGGTAGTTGAGCTCGGTGCGGGCCAGCCGCCACCACGCGGGGCGGTACCACTGCGCGTCGAGGAGCTGCGGCAGCGGCAGCTTCGCGGTGCCCTCGCGCAGCGGGAACACGTGGTCGTAGTAGCGCAGTACGTCGCCGTCGACCTTCAAGTGGTCGATTTCCGCGCCGAGCCGATCCCCGAGCACCGGCAGCAGCAGCCGGCCGCCCTGGGCGTCCCAGTCGATGTCGAACCATCGCGCGTACGGCGACTCGGGGCCCTCGCGCAGCACCTCCCACAGGGGGCGGTTGTGGCGCGGGGCCATGGCCATGTGGTTCGGCACGATGTCCACGACGAGGCCCAGGCCGTGCTCCCGCGCGGTGCGCGCCAGGGAGCGCAGCCCCTCCTCGCCGCCCAGTTCGGCCCGCACGCGCGCGTGGTCCACCACGTCGTAGCCGTGCGTCGAGCCCGGGACGGCCTCCAGGACGGGCGACAGGTGCAGATGCGAGACGCCGAGCGAGGCCAGATACGGCACGGCCGCCTCGGCGGCCCCGAAGGGGAACTCCGGCTGCAGCTGCAGCCGGTACGTGGCGGTCGGCACGGCGGGAACCACCGGGCCGGGGACCACCGAGTCCGGAATCACCGGGTCGGGACGCTCAGGTGTCATGCGAACCTACGTACCCGCCCCACCGTGTTTCGTGTCATCGACGCATGCATACGGGCCCGCGCGCGTGGCTAACGTCGAACGATGGGGAGCGCGGGGCGGGGCGGCAGACGGGGTGTCAACCGGGGCACGCACGGCGCGAACAGAGCGCAGGAGGCGCACGAAGACGCGCACACCGCACTCGACGTGCCCCTAAGCGTCGGCGATACGCCCCTCGGCACCGACGACACGCCGGCCGCGACCGACGGCGTGAACGGAACGCCCGGAGCGCGTCGCGGCGCGAACGCGCCCCCGGACCCGCCGCCTCCCGGTGCGCACAGCACTCTCGACACCTACCGCCGCGTCGTCGCTCTCACCGGTGCCGCACTCCCCGTCGTCTCCTTCCTCGCACGGCTGCCCACCGCCACGATCCAGTTCGGCAGCGTGCTGCTCGTCGCGCGGACGAGTGGCTCGCTGGGCACGGCGGGCCTGGTCGGTGGCGCGCTCGCCGTCGGACAGGTCGGCTGCGGGCCGCTCGTGGGCCGCCTCGCGGACCGGCACGGCCAGCGCACCGTCGTCCTCGTCTTCTCCTTCGCCAACGCCCTCGCGATCGCCGCCCTGGTGACGGGCGCGCTCACCCATATGGACCCGGTGCCCCTGGCCCTGCTCGGCGCCCTCGCCGGAGCGAGCGTCCCGCTCATCGGTCCGCTGGCCCGTGCCCGCGTGGTCGCCCTGGCCCGCGGCACCGGCACCGGCGACCGCACGGTGAGTACCGCCCTCTCCTTCGAAAGCACCCTGGACGAGATCTCCTTCGTGCTGGGCCCGGCGCTCGTGGGGCTCGCGGCGGTGCTCGCGCACCCGGCGTACGCGCTGGGCGCCGCGACGCTCCTGGTGGCCGTGTGCGGAACAGGCTTCGCGCTGCACCCCACGGCCACTGCCGTGAGCCCCGCGCGCACGGCTCGCAAGCGGGCGCCCATGAATGCCGCACGCCCCCACATTGCCCTGCCCGCTCCTCCCCGCATCCCGCGCTCCGTCCACGCCCTGCGCGCCGCCCTCGCGCTCCAAGGCGCCATGTTCGGCGCCTGCCAGGCCGGAATCACCGCGCTCACCGAGCGGCTGGGAGCGGCGGACCAAGCCGGGCTCGTGTACGCCGCGATGGGGGTCATGAGCGCCGTCGCGGGACTCTCGATGGCCGCCGTGCCCGCACGCGTCGGGCTCCGAGCGCGCTGGCGTGCGGCCACCGCGGCGGCCCTCGTCCTGTCACTGCCGCTGCTCCGGGCGGACAGCCTGTGGAGTCTGTACGCCGTTGTCACCGTCCTCGGTGTCGCGTACGCCCCGCACCTGATCACCGTGTTCGGGCTCACCGAGCGGGCCGTGCCACCGGCGCGGCTCGCGGAGGCGATGGCCTTCGCGACGAGTGCGATCGTCGGAGGCCAGGCCCTCGCCGTGGCCGTCACCGGACGCCTGGCGGAGGCCTACGGCCCCGGCGCGGCGTTCGCGGTGGGGAGCGCGGTCGCCGCACTGGCCTGCGCCATCGCACTGACGGCACGCCCGACGACGTACACGGAAACCGAAAAGACCCTCCACGCGCGCGTGCACACCGAGACGGCGGCGGAGACGGAGGACGATTCCCACGCGCGCGTGCCCCAACAGGACACGTCCCCCTAGGCAGGCCGCTGCAGCACCGTCATGCTCCGGTCGATCAGCGTCAGCCGGTCGCCGGCCTCGACCTTGGCGCCCGTCCCCGGGGCCACTCCCTCCGGGCGGGCCGTGTCGACGACGACCTGCCACTGCCGGCCGTGGTCGACCGGTACCAGGAACTCCAGCGGCTTCGGTGAGGCGTTGAACATCAGGAGGAAGGAGTCGTCGGCGATGCGCTCCCCGCGCGGGCCCGGCTCGGAGATCGCGTTGCCGTTGAGGAAGACGGACAGCGCCCGCGCCTGCGCGGAGCCCCAGTCGCGCTGGGTCATCTCCTTGCCCTCCGGGGTGAACCAGGCGATGTCGGACAGCTCGTCGTGGGTGCCCTGCACGGGCCGTCCGTGGAAGAAGCGGCGCCGTCGGAAGACCGGATGGTCGCGCCGCAGCCACACCATCGCGCGCGTGAAGTCCAGCAGCTCGCAGTCGCCCTCCGGCCACGGCACCCAGGCCAGCTCGCTGTCCTGGCAGTACGCGTTGTTGTTGCCCCCCTGGGTGCGCGCGAACTCGTCGCCGTGGCTGAGCATCGGCACGCCCTGGGAGAGCATCAGCGTCGCGATGAAGTTGCGCATCTGGCGCGCCCGCAGCGCCAGCACGGTCTCGTCGTCGGTGTCGCCCTCGGCGCCGCAGTTCCAGGACCGGTTGTGGCTCTCGCCGTCGCGGTTGTCCTCGCCGTTGGCCTGGTTGTGTTTGTTGTTGTACGCGACGAGGTCGTGCAGGGTGAAGCCGTCGTGGCAGGTCACGAAGTTGATGGACGCCAGGGGGCGGCGGCCGTCGTCCTGGTAGAGGTCCGAGGAGCCGGTCAGCCGGGACGCGAACTCCGCCAGCGTGCGCGGCTCGCCCCGCCACATGTCCCGTACGGTGTCGCGGTACTTGCCGTTCCACTCGGTCCACAGCGGCGGGAAATTGCCCACCTGGTAGCCGCCCTCGCCGACGTCCC
The DNA here is from genome assembly GCF_036347135.1 of Streptomyces sp. NBC_00775. Lineage (NCBI taxonomy): Bacteria > Bacillati > Actinomycetota > Actinomycetes > Kitasatosporales > Streptomycetaceae > Streptomyces > Streptomyces sp. NBC_00775. The sequence goes on along the minus strand of NZ_CP108938.1, from coordinate 2,384,949 downwards.
AGGGCTCGGCGATCAGCTTCACCTGGGAGACCACCGGGTCCTGCTGCACCAGGTCGAAGAAGGACGACAGCCGGTCCACCTCGTGGAACTGGCGGGCGAGGGTGGCGGCCAGATCGAAGCGGAAGCCGTCGACATGCATCTCGGTGACCCAGTAGCGCAGCGAGTCCATGATCAGCTGGAGGACGTGCGGGGAGCGCATCAGCAGGGAGTTGCCGGTCCCCGTGGTGTCCATGTAGTAGCGGGGGTCGTCCGCGAGGCGGTAGTACGAGGCGTTGTCGAGGCCCCTGAAGGACAGCGTCGGGCCCAGGTGGTTGCCCTCGGCCGTGTGGTTGTAGACGACGTCCAGGATGACCTCGATACCGGCCTCGTGCAGTGCCCGGACCGCCGACTTGAACTCCAGGACCTGCTGGCCGCGGTCGCCCCAGGAGGCGTACGCGTTGTGCGGGGCGAAGAAGCCGATCGTGTTGTAGCCCCAGTAGTTGCTGAGGTCCATCTCCACCAGCCGGTGGTCGTGCACGAACTGGTGTACGGGCATCAGCTCCAGCGCCGTGACGCCCAGTTCCGTCAGGTGTTCGATGATCGCCGGGTGCGCCAGCGCCGCGTAGGTGCCGCGCAGCTCGTCGGGCAGCGCCGGATGCTGCATCGTGAGGCCCTTCACATGGGCCTCGTAGATCACTGTGTGGTGGTACTCGGTGCGCGGGCGCCGGTCGTCGCCCCAGTCGAAGTACGGGTTGACCACGACCGCCGACATGGTGTGCGGCGCCGAGTCCAGGTCATTGCGCTTGTCGGGGGCTCCGAAGGGATAGCCGTACACCTCCTCGCCCCATGTGACCGAGCCGCTGATGGCGCGCGCGTACGGATCGAGGAGCAGCTTCGCGGAGTTGGTGCGCTGCCCGCGCTCGGGCGCGTACCGCCCGTGCACCCGGAAGCCGTACCGCTGTCCGGGCATGATCCCCGGCAGATACGCGTGCCGGACGAACGCGTCGGTCTCGCGCAGCTCCACCGCCGTCTCCGAGCCGTCGTCGTGCAGCAGACACAGCTCGATACGGTCGGCGGCCTCCGAGAAGACCGCGAAATTGGTACCGGCACCGTCGTACGTGGCACCGAGTGGATATGCCTCTCCAGGCCAGACCTGCATGGATACGACTCTTCCAGTAGTGCCGTGCCCCTGGGGGCGACTCCGAGCCGAGTCTCCCCGAAAGTGATGGAACCTCCTATGACTTACGTCCCTCTTACCCGATGACCAGGCATACGTCGTATGCCGAACCAGTGGGGCTCAAGCGACTCCTGATGACATAGGGGGAGTAGGGGGAAATGTGCGCAAGATAGTGCACCGCCACCTGGGCAAGGTGGTGGCAGGTGCGGCCATCGCGGTGGCCGGGACGGCCGTGATGGTCGGCATCACCCTGCCGGGCACGGCGGGGGCCGACGACTCGGGCGGGACCAAGGGCGGCACCGGGACCTCGCAGCAGGCCGGACAGCAGGGGCAGGCCGCGGCGCAGCCGGGCGTCGTCGAGCAGGCGCCGGCCGAGGGCCAGAAGGGCAAGGGCCGTGACCCGCTGACCGACGACGAGATGAAGCGGGTCGAACAGATCGCGCGGAACCAGCAGTCGTTCAGCGCCAGTGAGAACGTCGAGGGCAAGCGCGGCCCGCAGCGCGTCAGCCTCAACCTCGCCGAACCCGACACGAACGAACTGGACGACCCGAACGCGCCCAGGCGTGCCGACGTGTCCTTCTACGACTACAAGAACGACACGCTCGTCACCAAGACCGTCAACCTCGACACCGGGAAGGTCGAGCAGACGGGCACCCAGCGGGACGTCCAGCCGCCCATCAGCCGCGACGAGATGACCGAGGCCGCCAAGCTGCTGATCGCCGACCCGCTCGGCGCGGGTCTGAAGGCGGACTTCAAGGATGCCACCGGCAAGGAACTGACCTCGCCCGACCAGCTGATGCTCAACAGCATGGTCTACCGGGCGACGTCCGGCGCCCAGCCCGCCGTCCTCGACGCATGCGGCAAGCACCGCTGCGTACGGCTCTTCCCGAAGGTCAAGAACGGGCCCTGGATCGACAGCCGTGACCTGGTGATCGACCTGAGCGCCCGCAAGGTCGGCAAGCTCGGCTGAGCGCCGCTTCTCCGGCCTTCCCTCTGACCTCCCACCCTTTCCTGCTTTCCGCAAGGAGTCACTTCTTCATGCGCGTCAACAGAAACAGCCGTGCCCGCAGCCGGACGGCGGTGGGCCTCTCCGCGCTCGCCCTCGCCGCCGGGGCGACGACAGCCGCGGGACCGGCCGTCGCCCAGCCCAAGGCCGCCTCCGCGGCGGCCGCCGACTGCAGCGCGGCGTACAAGATCGAGCAGAAGCTCTCCACCGGCACCACCTGGCGGATGTGCTGGCACTACGAGAGCGAGGCCGGGCTCGTCCTGGAGAACATCTCCTACCAGCCCCCCGGCGAGGCCCAGCCGATCAAGGTCCTCGCCAGCGCGAAGCTCGCCCAGATCGACGTCCCCTACGACGACGGCTCGGTCGAGTACAGCGACCTCACGGGCGCCGGCTTCGGTCAGGGCCTGGTCGACATGGTGCCCGCCGAGTGTCCGGGCGGCACCATCAAGACGGTCAAGGTGCCCGACGCCTGGGACCCGACGCACGCCAACGTCAAGGGCCTGTGCACCACGACCCGTTCGCGCGGTCACGCCTACCGCATGGAGGCCGACACGGGGAACAAGGTCTTCCAGAAGCAGGGCAAGGACCTGTTGATCTACACGGTCAACAAGGTCGGCTGGTACGAGTACATCACCGAGTGGCGCTTCCAGGACGACGGCACCCTCAACATGAACGTCGGTGCCACCGGCAGCCTCTCGCCCGGTGACTACGACGCGGGCGACGGCCGCGGCTGGCCGCTCGGCAAGGGCGCCAAGGCTTACGCCACCAGCCACAGCCACAACATCTTCTGGCGGCTCAACTTCGACCTCGACGGCTCCTCCAAGGCCAAGGTCGAGCAGTACGACTCCGCGGTCAGCCCTCCCGCGCAGGGCGCCGAGGCCCCGAGCAAGAAGACCACGCTCACGAAGATCACCAAGGAACTCGCGGGCGACGCGAAGAACTCGCGCTGGTGGCGCCTCGTCAGCAACACCGGCAAGAACAAGGACGAGCACGCCCGCTCGTACGAGATCGTCCCGGGCGCGACCACCAAGTACCTCGGCCGCCCCTTCACCAAGCACGACATCTACTTCACCGAGTACAACAAGTGCGAGCAGTTCGCCAGCGACAACCTGCGCAACTGCGGTGCCGGACACGGCAAGTCGGTCGACAAGTGGATCGGCGGGCAGACGCTCACGCACCCCGTGGTCTGGGTGAACTCGGGCTTCCACCACATCGCGCGCGACGAGGACCAGCAGCCCATGCCGGTCCACTGGCAGGGCTTCTCCATCGCCCCGCGTGACGTCACCGCTATGAATCCGCTCACTCCGCCGGAGCTGGCGGACCAGAACGGGCATGTGGAAAACGGTAGTTGAGAAACGACCTGTCCATCGGGCTGCACCGCCCGCCGCTCCCGGAGTACCCTTCCTTGATCGTTGAGTAGGGGAGAGCTCGGGGGAGCGGAAGGCGGTGCGCGGGTGGGCTCGGGAGGGCTGGAGTTGCCTCCTGGTGACGAGGGTCACGAGGGGAACTCCACAGATGTCCCACCCGGCGCGGTGTCCCTGGCGCGGCCGATGGAAATGGGATCCATTGGACCGGAGTTGGACTGGGGTGCCGACGCCTGGCGCGAGGTGCGTACGCGCGCTCAGCGAGCCGGGCGCGCCTACATCTGGCTGAACCTGGTCGAACAGCGGCTGCGCGCGGTCGTGGCCGCTGTTCTCCGTCCCATCTACGAACCCGTCCACGGCGACGAGTGGGTGGTCGCCGCCGCCGGGCCCGCCGGGCAGGAGTGGGTGCAGCGCGCGGTCGCCGTACGCGAAGTCAGCCGCCGCAAGGGGTACTTGCTCGATCCCGCCGACGACAACGTGCTCAGCTTCCTTACGCTGCCGCAGCTGCGCGAGCTGATGGTGCAGCACTGGCCGTGCTTCGAGCCCTACTTCGACGAGCGCCGCGACGTCGAACTCGCGCTGGACGAGCTGGAAGTCACCCGGAACGTGGTCTCCCGCAACCGGGCCCTGTCCGAGGCGGTGCTGGGCCAGGCGGAGCGGGCCGCGGCGAAACTCCTGGAGATACTCGGCGCGGGCAGCGATGTGCCCTCCGCGCGACGGCTGCCCGTCGACGCGGTGGAGGACCTGGTCGGCGACCGGTACGCGGACGTCGTCGGCGTGCACTCGGACCGGGTGCGGCTGCTGCGCCAGTTCCCCGCCGAGGACCTCTTCGGCGGCGCCCGCCGCCTCGACGCCATCGGTATCGGCCTCAACCTGCTGGTGCAGAACTTCTCCGGGCGGCGGCTCGTACGCCTCGCCGAGTCCGGCTGCCGGGTACGGCTGCTGTTCCTGAACCCCGCCTCCAGCGCGGTCAAGCGGCGCGAGCGCGAACTCGGCATCAAGCGCGGAGAGTTGAGCCGCGCCGTCGAGATGAACATCCTGCACATGCGCCGGGTGCGGTCCAAACTGCGTGACCCGGGCGCCTTCGAGATCCAGGTCTTCGACGAGACGCCCCGCTTCACCGCCTACCTCGTGGACGGCGACGGCTCGGACGGCGTCGCGGTCGTGCAGTCGTATCTGCGCCGCACGCGCGGCATGGAGGCGCCGGTGCTCGTCCTGCGTGGCGGCGGCCGGGTGGTCAAACCGGGCGACACGGACGAAGAGGGACTTTTCCCGACCTATCGCGAGGAGTTCGAGGTGGCTTGGGCGGATTCGCGTCCTGTGTCCTGAGCCCCCGCCTCTTCCGGAAGCGGAACGCGGTCCTCGAATTGTCAGTGGCTCATGGGATCGTGGAGACCACTGGGGGAAAGCACCACGAAGAAGGGGGGCCGCCCATGGGCTGGCACCGGGAGCTGCTGATCGGCTTCGACCTGGAGACGACCGGGACCGATCCGCGCGAGGCGCGCATCGTCACGGGTGCCGTGATCGAGGTCAGGGGCGGAGAGCCGATAGGGCGCCGCGAATGGCTGGCCGATCCGGGCGTGGAGATTCCGGTGGACGCGGTGGCCGTGCACGGGATCACCAATGAGCGGGCGGCCGCCGACGGCAGGCCCGCCGACCAGGTCGCCGACGCGATCGCGGAGGTCCTCGTCGGGTACTGGAAGACGGGCGTTCCGGTCGTCGCCTACAACGCGACCTTCGATCTGACCCTGCTCTCCGCCGAACTGCGGAGGCACGGACTGCCGTCGCTGCGCGAGCGGCTCGGCGGCATCGACCCCGCCCCGGTCATCGACCCCTACACGATCGACCGCTCCGTGGACCGCTACCGCCGGGGCAAGCGCAACCTCGAAGCGGTCTGCACGGAGTACGGGGTGGCGCTGGAGTCCGCCCACGACGCCTCGGCCGACGCGCTCGCCGCGGCCCGGCTCGCCTGCGCGATAGCCGGCCGCCACCCGAAGGTCGCGGCTCTCGGCCCGGCGGAGCTGCACCGCCGCCAGATCGAGTGGTACGCCGAGTGGGCCGCCGACTTCCAGAGCTTCCTGCGCCGCAAGGGGGACGCTGAGGCGGTGGTGGACGGGACATGGCCGCTGCGGGACCTGGCGGACGAGAAGGTCTGACCGGCCTTCCGGTTCAGAAGACCGGGGCCCGGGGCCCGGGGCCCGGCACAGGGTCGACAGGCGTCGGTGCAGGGCTGGTAAGGGCCGGCTCAGGGTCGACAGAGGCCGACGGGGGCCGGCGCACGGTCAGAAGGAATACCAGCGCACCGTCTCGTCCCCGTCCCGCAGCGACGCCACCCGGCGTTCGAACTCGGCGAGGGCCTTGGGGTTGGTCGGCGCGTGCTGGGCGACCCAGGCGCAGCTGGCGGTCTCGCGGGCTCCCCGCAGCACGGAGCAGCCCTCCCACTCGCGGACATCCCAGCCGTATGCCTCGGTGAACGAGTCGTACGCCTCGGCCGGGAGCCCATAGCGGTCGCGGGACAGGGCCATGACCACCAGGTCGTGCTCGCGCAGGTCGGCGGAGAAGGTCTCCAGGTCGACCAGGACCGGGCCGTCGGGGCCGACATGGACATTGCGGGGCAGCGCGTCGCCGTGGATCGGGCCCGGTGGCAGATGCGGGGTGAGCGCGGCCGCGGCATCCGCGAAGCCGTCGCGCCTGTCCCGCAGATACGCCGCGTCCGCGGGGTCGATCGCGTCGCCCGCCAGGCGCAGCCAGCGCTCCACACCGCCCAGCAGCTCGCGGGGCGGCAAGGCGAACGAGGGGGAGGGCAGCGCGTGCACCACCCGTAGCAGTTCGGCCAAATCCCGCGGCTCCGCGGGGCGTACGGAGTCGGGCAGCCGGTGCCACACCGTCACCGGGTGACCCTCCACCAGCAGCGCCTTGGCCTCGGCGGCCCGCACCGCGGGGACGCCCGCGTCGGCGAGCCAGGCCGCGATGTCCAGTTCCCGCCGCGCACGGTCGAGGAGTTCGGCGTCGCGCCCCACCTTGACCACCAGGTCACCGGCGGCGAACACCGCGTTCTCGCCCAGGGCGAGGAGCGTTGCGTCCCGTACCGGCCCCGGCAGCACACCCGCCATGGCCAGTACGTCCCGCGCCCGTGCCTCGTCCATCCTTCGCCTCCGTGTCCTCGCGGTGTCTTCGCCGTCTCGCCGTGACCGCGGTGTTCGCCGTCCGCGCGCTCCGCGCGCGCACGGCGTCGTGTTCACGCCATTCGCTGGCCAGTGTCGCATTCCCGCAGGCCGGACGGCGTGCACGGTGTCTTGACGACCCACCGTGCCTTCACGACCATGACGGGGGCCGCGTGGGCGTTGGGCCTGGTCGTCATGGTGGCGCCTGCCGGGCGGCGTCTGGCATGCCCTCCGGGCGGACGACGCCACCGTGACGACCAGGCCCAAACCATGACGAGCCGCCCGAAGGAGCCGATTCCATGACATTGGCGACCGCGACGAGGCGGTCGGTGAAGCAGGCGACCGGCAGGGGCGGGGACCGCCGTCCCGTCGATCACGGGGCGTGGTTCCTGGTGCTGCCCGCGCTGATCCCGATCCTGGTGCTCAGTGTCGGACCGCTGCTGTACGGGATCGCGTTGGCGTTCACCGACGCGCAGTCCGGGCGGACCGCGTCCACGCGGTGGATCGGGGTCCTCAACTTCCAGGACCTGCTGCACGACACGCTGTTCTGGGACTCGTTCCGGATCGGTCTGCTGTGGGCGGTCGGAGTGACCGTGCCGCAGTTCCTCCTCGCGCTCGGGCTCGCCCTGCTGCTCAACCAGGAGCTCCGATTCCGCTGGCTGGCGCGTGCCCTCGCGATCGTCCCCTGGGCGATGCCCGAGGTCGTCGTCGGCATCATGTGGCGGCTCGTCTACAACCCGGACGCGGGCATCCTCAACGAGACCCTGCGCGACCTCGGCCTCGGCGACGGCCGCGACTGGCTGAGCGGCCTCGGCACCGCCCTGCCCGCGGTGATCGTGGTCGGCGTCTGGGCGGGCATGCCGCAGACCACGGTGGCGCTGCTCGCCGGGCTGCAGAACACCCCGCGCGAACTCCACGAGGCGGCTGCGATGGACGGCGCGGGCGCCTGGCGCCGCTTCCTGACGGTCACCTGGCCCGCCCTGAGACCGGTCGCGCTCGCCATCACGGCGCTCAACTTCATCTGGAACTTCAACTCGTTCGCGCTGGTCTACGTGCTGACCAACGGAGGACCGGGAGGGCGTACCCGGCTCCCGATGCTCTTCGCGTACGAAGAGGCCTTCCGCTACGGGCAGTTCGGCTATGCGGCGGCGATGGGCTTTGTGATGGTCGCGGTGATCTCGGTGATCCTCGCGGTGTATCTCGTGGGCCGGCTGCGGGGAGATGAGGACGCGTGAAGACGAGCAAAGGGGCCCGCGCGGGCCAGTACCTCGCACTGCTCGGTTATCTCGTCTTCCTGGCCTTCCCCTTCCTCTGGCTGATCTCCACCGCCTTCAAACCGGCCCGCGAGCTGGCGAGCCTGCACCCCACCTGGATACCCAAGGACCCCACCCTCGCCAACTTCCGCCAGGCCTTCGACGAACAGCCGCTGCTTCGCGCCGCGCTCAACTCGCTGATCGCGGCGCTCGGCGCGGCGGTCGTCGCCGTCGTCATCGCGACCCCGATGGCGTACGTCATGGCGCGGCACCGGACGCTGCTGGCGAAGGCCGGCACGGGGTGGGTCGTGGTGAGCCAGGCGTTCCCCTTCGTCCTCGTGATCATTCCGCTGTTCCTGGTGCTCAAGAACCTCCGGCTGATCAACTCACTGCCCGGGCTGGTCATGGTGTACGTGGTGTGGGCGCTGCCGTTCGCGCTGTGGATGCTGGTGGGGTACGTACGGGCCGTGCCCACCGAGCTGGAGGAGGCCGCCGCGGTGGACGGCGCGGGCCGGGTGCGGACGCTGGTCTCGATCACGGCACCGCTGCTCGCGCCGGGCATCGTGGCGACGGCGCTGTTCGCGTTCATCAGCGCGTGGAACGAGTTCTTCTTCGCGCTGGTGCTGCTCAAGACGCCGGAGAAACAGACTCTGCCGGTCGTCCTCACTCACTTCCTCGGGGCGGAGGGCGTCGCGGACCTCGGCCCGCTGGCCGCGGCGGCGTTCCTGGCGACCCTGCCGTCGCTCGTCATCTTCGCGATCATCCAGAAGCGGATCACGGGCGGCATGCTCGCCGGGGCGGTGAAGAGCTGATGCGGACGAGACTCCTGGCCGTCCTGGCCGTCTTCGGCCTGCTGCTCGCCGCGTGCACGGGCGGCAGCGGTGGCCGATCGGGCGGAGTGATCACCCTCCACTTCCAGTCCCTCGCCTGGCAGCAGGAGTCCGTCGCCGCCAACAAGGAGCTCGTGAAGGAGTGGAACGCGGCGCATCCGGACGTCAAGGTCGAGTACGTACAGGGGAGTTGGGACAGCGTCCACGACCAGCTGCTCACCTCCTTCGAGGGTGGTGAGGCGCCCGACATCATCCATGACGCCTCGGACGACCTCGCGGACTTCGCGTACGGCGGCTATCTCGCCGATCTGCGGGAGCTGCTGCCCGAGCGGCTCAAGTCCGACATCCCGCAGCACAGTTGGGAGACGGCGACCTTCGGGGGAGGGATCTACGGCGTGCCGTTCCTCCAGGAGCCGCGCGTTCTGATCGCCAACGCCAAGTGGCTCCGTCAGTCGGGCGTCCGCATTCCCACTCCGCGGAAGCCGTGGACCTGGGACGAGTTCCGCACGATCGCGAAGCAGCTGACCGGCGACGGTAAGTACGGCGTCGCGTGGCCGCTCAGGGAACCGGTCTCGGCGACGCTCAATCTCTCCCTCTCCACGGGCGGGCAGATGTTCCACCGGGGCGAGGACGGCAAGGTGACGGTCCGCTTCGACGCGGCTGACGAAGTGGTGCCGCGGACCGTGCGCGACGAGGTGAACGCGGACCAGAGCGCGTCGGGCGCGACCCTCGGCATGGGCGGCTCCGACACCCTGCCCGGATTCTTCGGCGGCAAGTACGCGATGGTCCCGCTCGGCTTCTCCTACCGCCAGCAGATCGCGCAGCAGGCCCCGAAGGGCTTCGACTGGCAGGTGCTGCCCGCCCCGGCCGGCGCGGACGGGCTCACCCAGGGCGTCAGCCCCCAGACCCTGTCCATCGCCGAGGACAGCCCGCACAAGAAGGAGGCCGCCGAGTTCATCGACTTCCTGCTCCAGCCGAAGAACATGGTCCGGCTCGCTCTTGGCGACTGGATGCTGCCCACCGGTACCGAGGCCCTCAAGGACCCCGCCCTGCACACCGCCAAGGACGACTGGGCGACCGGCACCGCCCTCGCCGCCCACCTCCGCTCGGCGCCCGCCCAGTCCGTCCGCGGCTACCCGGAGTGGAAGGACAAGGTCGCGACCCCCGCGTTCCAGGAGTACTACAGCGGGGCGATCGATCTCGGGGAACTCCACCAACGCCTGGTGAGGGACGGCAACCTGGTGCTGGCCCGCTATCAGCGCTGAGGGTCGTCCCGGGATCAGGGCTGAGGATCGTCCCGGGATCAGCGCTGAGGATCCGGGGACGCCGGCAGGGCCCGTACCTCTCGCATGTCGCAGCTGTTCCGGAGCTTTCGCGCCTCCTGGAAGTCCGCGTACGCGTCGGCGTACCTGTGGCCCGCCGTGAGGGCGCTCGCCCGGTCGAAGAGGGCACGCGCCGACCGTGCCTCGTCGCCCAGCCGGCGGGCCAGTGACACGCCCTCGTCGAAAAGCGGCAGCACGGGTTCCAGGAAGCGGCTCCCGCGGCGGAGTTCGGACTGGAGCGCGGAGCGGATCGTCAGCTTGCGGTGCGCCTCGACCCGGTCGGCGGGGTCCTCCGCACGCTCCACGGCCTCCCGCAGCGCGGGCAGCTCCGCGAAGTGGCGCTCCCAGATGTCGGGCGCCCAGTCATGAACGTAGGCGCCGAGAGCTGGTCCCGGACGGCCGGGAGCGGGCAGCTCGGCCGCCCGGCCGGACAACCCGAACAGGACCACCCAGTAAGTGAATTGGTAACCGCTCCACACCTTCGGCTCACCGTTCGCGGCCAGTTCGGCGAGCAGCGTCGCGGCCTCGTCGAGCGCGGCGGAGGCCGCGTCGCGCTGCCCGTACCCGTCGTACAGCTCCGCCTGACGCAGGAGGGCCAGCAGGAGTGAGGTCAACGAGCAGTGGCCTAGGGCGAGTTGACCGCGTTGCAGCTCGACGAGTTCCGCGGCCGCGTTCTGTGCCGTGTCCCGCAGTCCGGCCGCCTCGGCCTCGGCGCACCACTCGATGAGAGACCAGGCGAAGGTGCCTTCCCGCGCGCCGCCCGGCCGGGAGTGCCGTACGAACTCCTCCAGCAGTTCCGCGGCCTCGGCGTGCCGCCCCTCCTCGGCCAGGGAGCGCGCCCACAGGGTCAGACCCGACCGCAAGGGGGCGTCGGAGCCGGCGTCGACGGCCCGTCGGCTGACGCTCGCCATCTCCTCGCCCACGGTCAGCGCCTCGGGGCGCCGCCCCAGCTCGAACAGCCTGCGCTGGTACCACTTCAGCGCGTCCAGCAGGACCTCCGCATGGCGCGGGTCCGACTCCTCGAGTCCCCGTGCGGCATCGACGGCCTCCCGGCAGAGGTTCAGCCGGGCTTCCGGCAGTTCCCGCAGTGAGTCGTCGAAGCTGAGGTGAATCAGCGCGTTCGCGAGCTTCGGCGCATACGACGCCGGGCTCACCTTCGCCAGCACCCGGTACGCCTCGGCCTCCTGCCGGCGGGTGAGCCGCGCGGAGCTCAGCAGCACATTGCGCGCCTGGAGCACCGTGTCCTGATCCACGTCCCCGCTCATGGTCCTTGCCCCCGCCCCCGGTAACGCCCGCTCGCCCACTTCGGCTCGAACGTTTATACGTCATTCCAGTACGGGATGCGGCCCCGTCGGCACACTCGGCTGCCAGACGAACCGACGCGAAAAGGGCCTGTCGGTCCCTCAGGGGAACCAACAGGCCCTGTCGCGACAGGAGTTACACCCCGGCCCGCTCACCCTCCCGGGCCGGCGGCAGCGCGGCCTCCGGTGCCTCGTCGTGCGTGAGGTCCGGCAGCCGGTTCAGCCACTTCGGCAGATACCAGTTGCGCTCGCCGAGCATCGCCATCACGGCGGGCAGCAGCACACCCCGGATGATCGTCGCGTCGATGAGCACCGCGGCGGACAGGCCCACACCCATCTGCTTCATGGACTGCATGGACAGCGTGCCGAAGATCGCGAAGACGGCGACCATGATGATCGCGGCGCTGGTGACGACACCGGCCGTGGTGACCACCCCGTGCCGGATCGCCTCCTTGGTGGAGCGGCCGCGCAGCCGCGCCTCACGGATCCGCGAGACCACGAACACGTGGTAGTCCATCGAGAGCCCGAAGAGGATCACGAAGAGGAACAGCGGCAGCCAGGTGACGATGGCACCCACGCCCTCCGCGCCCACCAGCGAGGCACCCCAGCCGTGCTGGAAGACGGCGACGAGGATGCCGTAGGCGGCGCCCACCGACAGCAGGTTGAGGGCGATCGAGGTGATCGCGACCGTCAGCGAGCGGAACGACAGGAGCATCAGCAGGAAGGCGAAGACCACGACGAACGCGAAGACCGGCACGACGGACCCGATCAGCTGGTCGTTGAAGTCGTGCGAACCCGCGACCTGTCCGGTGATCGGTGCCTGGACGCCGTCGACCTTGCCGAGCGTGGCGGGCCGCACCTCGTCGCGCAGCTTCTCCAGGCTCGCTCCGGCCTTGTCCTGGTCGGAGCCGCCGACCAGCGGCACGTACACGAAGGCGACGTTCTGCGCGTCGTGCAGCTTGATCTCCACCGGGCCGCGCGAGGCGCCCGAACTGACGGCCCGGGCCTTGAAGTCGGCCAGCGCGTCCCGGACCTCCGGCGCGTTGATGTCCTTCGCCGTGACGACCACCTCGGCCGGATCGGAGCCGCCGGGGAAGGCGTCGTTGACCCGGTTGTACGTGCCCACGATCGGCAGCGAGTTGCCGAACTCCTGGTCCAGCGTGAGGTTCTGCGTCTTCATGCCGACCGCGGGCGCCGCGACGGCGAGCAGCGCGCCCGCCGCGAGGACGACGGAGAGCGCGGGCTTGGCCAGCACGCCCCGCAGTACGGCCGTCCAGAGCCGGCTCTCCCCGTTGCCCTTGCGCCGACGCCGCCGCAGGAACGGAATGCGCCCCTTCTCGACGCGCTCGCCCAGCAGGGACAGCAGCGCCGGCAGCACCGTGACCGACCCGACCATGGCGACCGCCACGACCATCAGCGAGGCCAGGCCCATCGCCTCGAACCCGGCGAGCCCGGTGAAGAGCATGCCCGCCATCGCCACGCACACGGTGACACCGGAGACGATGATCGCGCGGCCACTGGTCGCGGCGGCGATCCGCAGCGCGGCATCGGCGTCCCGCCCGGCCTCGCGCTCCTCGCGCTCACGGCGCAGATAGAACAGGCAGTAGTCGACACCGACGGCCAGACCGACCAGCAGCATCACGGAGTTGGCGGTGTCGCTCATCGGCTGCAGATGGCTGACGATGCCCATCAGGCCCATCGTCGCCATGATCGCGGTGATCGCGAGGGCCACCGGGAGCAGCGCCGCCACCAGGGCGCCGAAGGCGATCAGCAGAATGCCGAGGGCCACCGGAACCGCGGAGTACTCGGCCTTCTTGAAGTCGTCGCCGAACGCGTCGGAGAAGGTCTTCTGCATGCTGGCGCCGCCGATCTCCTCGATCCGCAGCTCCCCATGGTCCTTCTGGACGCCCTTGACGGCGTTCAGCACCGGCTCGACGCGGTCGCCCGCGGTCTCCGCGTCGCCGCGCAGGTCGAACTGCACGAGCGCGCTGCGGCCGTCCTTCGAGATCGTCTTCGTGTCGTACGGCGACGTCACGTCCGTGACCTTGCCGGTGCCCTCGACCGCCTTGACCACGGCGGCGACGGCGCCCCGGAACTCGGCGTCCGTGGCCGTGGTGTTCGCGTCCTTCGCCTGGATCAGGACGGTCTCACTGGCCGGCTCCGTGATGTCGGCGTCCTTGATGATCTGGGCGGCGGTGTGCGTCTCGCCCTTGAGCTGGTCGTCCTCCTTGAGGTCGACGCGGCCCGCCGCCGAGCCGATCCCCATGGCCAGGACGACGAACAACACCCAGATTCCGACGGCCGCCCATCGGTGCCGGGCGCTCCAGCCGCCGGCCCGGGCGGCGATGCCCCGCACCCGTATATCTCCGTTCGCCATGACGGGCTAGCCCCCTTGTGTGCGGTGACAGCCCCCTGCCGTCACCTTTAGTTATGAAGGTATGGGCCGGATAAGAACCTCTCGTCGTGCTGCCTGGTGAACCCCCGAGGCCGTGAGTCGTCCCCTGGGACCCCGGGGTCTCCGCACTGGGGAGGATGGAAGCCCCTTACACGTAACGGGACTTCTCGGGGATGTGGATCAGGGGTGTCCGTTCTGTCGGGTGGAGCCCGCTTTGTTATTTCGGAAGGTTGTTGATTAAGTCACAGCTTCATGTAGGTGTTGATCTGCGCGGACCGATCGGCCAGGGTTTCGTGCCAACCCGCCGGTAACTTTCGGTGCGGGCCGCGGCCTTCGTGCCCACCCCCACGGGGCACGAAGGCCGCCTTAAGGTGTGCGGATGACGACGACGTACGCGGCGCTGTTGCGCGGGATCAACGTGGGCGGCAGCAAGAAGGTGCCGATGGCCGAGCTGCGCACCCTGATGGAGGGGCTCGGGTACGGCGGCGTACGCACCTATCTCCAAAGCGGCAACGCCGTCTTCACCAGCGGCCACGGCGACGAGGACGCGCTCGCCGCGGAGCTCGCGCAGGCCATCGAGAAGCACTTCGGTTTCACCGTCGCCGTGCTGGTGCGCGACCACGCCTATCTGAAGGCCGTACGCGAGGCGTGCCCGTTCCCGGCCGCCGAACTGGAGGGCAAACAGCTGCACGCCACGTACTTCTCCGGCCCTGTCGACGCCGAGCGCTTCGCCTCGATCGACCAGGCGGCCTTCCTCCCCGAGGAGTTCCGCCTCGGCGACCGCGTTCTGTACCTGTACGCCCCCGACGGCCTCGGCCGGTCCAAACTGGCCGAGAACCTGTCGAAGCCCAAGCTTCTCAAGGGCATCGTCGCCACCACCCGCAACTGGAACACCGTCGTCAAACTGGAGGAACTGACCCGTGCCTGAGCGCGAGGCCGCCGTCGGAACCGCCGTCGAAGCTGCCATCGAGGGCGAACTGCGCCTGCTGGACCCGGAGACCCGCCGCTCGCCCGAACTGGTCGGCGCGCTGCTGCACCCCGACTTCCACGAGTTCGGCGCGTCGGGGCGCATCTGGGACCGCGCCTCGATCATCGCTTCCCTGGCCGCGGACGACGACTCCGAGGGCCGGCCCATCGCCCCCTCGCACATGAAGGGCGTACAGCTCGCCCCCGACCTGGTTCACCTCACCTTCGACACCGACAGCAACGGCCGCCGTGCGCACCGGAGTTCACTGTGGCGGCTCACCGGGCAGGGATGGCGGCTGTACTTCCACCAGGGGACGCTGTACGGCTCCGGCGCAGCGTGACGTTGCGTACGCCGCCGTCGGTCGTGTACGAGCGGATCTCGTCCGGCACGGTGAGGCGCGGGTCCTGGTAGAGGCGTCGGAGCTCGTCCTCCGTACGGGCCCCGGCGACCGTGTCGGTCAGGGCGATGTCGTCGTCGGTGAGGGCGGTGTCGTCGAGGATCTCGGGGCCCCAGCCGTCCCAGGGGAGCATCTCGACGCCGTTGAGGGCGGCCAGATCGTGGCCGACGTTGGCGCGGACGTACCACAGGCCCCTGATGTCCTCCAGCCAGCTGACTCCGAAGGCGGCCGGGTCGGCCCGCCCGGCCCGGCACTCCCGCCAGGCCTGCCCGGCCACGACGAACTGATCCCTCGGGACGTCCAGCGGATCGAAGGACACGTCGTACGGGCCGTACGCGATCTGCGCGTCCACGAGCCGCCAACTGCCGTCCGGCAGACGGTACTCGGTGACCCAGTGGTCCTCGTGGAACCCCTCGATGAAGTAGGTGGCGAAGCCGCAGCGCAGCCGGGCGGGTGTGCCTGTCGCCCGCAGCAGCGAGCACAGCAGCAGGGAGAAGTCGCGGCAGGTTCCGACGAACCGCTCGGCCGGCTCCCGCCGTTCGGTCAGCGGCCGGCCGGAGCGCTCCCGCAGGATCCGCAGCACTTCCGTGACGTACCGCGACTCGGCGTCCTCCGCCAGCCACCGCTCGGGGATGGCGTGCCCGAAGAGCTCACCCTCGCCCCGATGGATGATCACATCCCGTACGAGACGGGTGAGTTGACCCGGTTCCCGGGGAAGCCCGTCGACATCGAGGTCACCGGGGTCGCTGAACACGCTCTGGCTCAGGTAGAAGTCCATGCCGAGGACCCTCGGGTCTGCCCCAGGGGCAAGGTCAAGCCGGCGTTTCCAGTGGGGACTCCTGTGCCCGTCGTGCCCGTCGCGCGCTGGTGACGCGGTATCCGACGACGAACAGCAGGCCCGCCGTGCCGAACACCGTCACGAGTATGTAGACGGGAAAGACGTCGTCGCCCTGCGGGTAGTGCTCCACGCACAGCCGGACGACCTCGGGGTGCGTACGGGCCGCCTCCAGGCACACCTTGTGCCCCGGCTCGGAACGGCTGAGGTCGGTGTCGAGCTTCCGCACCGTGGTGTGGCGGTGTCCGTCCACCGTGTACGCGATCTCCTCCCTGCGGTACTTGGTGGTCGGCTCGATGACCCGGGAGACCACCCCGGTGACCCGCACCGGGTCGTCGTCGATCAGCTCCGCCCGATGCCACTGGAGCGTCGCCGAGCACGCCCCGAACCCGGTGAGCACCAGGAACAACGCCCCGAACAGCCAGGTCAGTTTGCGCACGGCGGACAGCGTCGCACGTGCCGTTGTGGAGGGCCAGGGACATACGGGAGCGCGGTGATTGCGGGATTGTGGGTGGCCGCTACAGCCATCTGTGCAAGGCTCGTGGGTATGCGCTACATCATCATCGGAGCAGGAGCGGTCGGCGGGGCCATCGGTGGCCGGCTGGCCGAGGCGGGGCACGAGGTGGTCCTGGTCGCGCGGGGCGCGCACTACGAGGCGCTGCGCGCGGACGGGCTGCGCTTCATGACCCCCGAGGGGACGCACACGCACCGGCTGCCCACGGTCGACGGGCCGCGGGCGCTGGGGGAGTTGCGCGCGGACGACGTGCTGGTGCTCGCCGTGAAGACACAAGACAGCGAGGCGGCCCTGGAGGCGTGGGGGCCGAGCCCGGTCGAGGGCGGCGGTACGGCGGCCGAGCGGCTGCCGCTGGTCTGCGCGCAGAACGGTGTGGAGAGCCAGCGCCTCGCGCTGCGCCGCTTCCGCAGGGTGTACGGCGTCTGCGTCTGGCTGCCCGCGGCCTTCGTCGAACCCGGTGTCGTGTCGGCGGCCGGCACCCCGCTCACCGGGATCCTGCACATAGGCCGCCATCCGCACGGCACGGACGAGACGGCCCGCCGTATCGCCGCCGACCTGGAGAAGTCCCGCTTCGAGGCGCCGGTCGTGCCCGATGTGGCCCGGTGGCAGTACGCCAAACTCCTCGGCAATCTCGCGAACTCGATCGAGGCGGTCACCGGGGTGCTCACCAGCGACGAGGGCCTCGCGCTCTTCGGGCGCGTCCGCGCGGAGGGCGAGGCGGTGCTGGACGCCGCCGGCATCGCGTACACCGGTGAGGAGGAGCAGAAGAAGGCCCGTGGCGGCAAGATCCGGTTCGAGCCCTTCGGCGGCTCCGAGCGCACCGCCGGCTCCTCGTGGCAGTCCCTCAACCGGGGTACCGGCACGATCGAGGCCGACTACCTCAATGGCGAGATCGCGCTCCTGGGCCGCCTGCACGGCGTACCGACTCCGCTGAACGACCTGCTCCAGCGGCTCGCGAACGCGTTCGCGCGCGAACGCAGGGAGGCGGGGTCGATGACGGTGGCGGAGCTGGTGCGGCTGGCCGACGAGGCGGTGGCGGCCGCCGCCGAATCGACCGGTTCGTAGGCTGTCGCGTTTCTTCAAGAGGGCCGCGCCCGGCGTCTTTAACGTGGAACGCATGAACAACGCGTACAAGAACGTGCACCCGTACATGGTGGAATGCGCCGCCGAGGCCGCCCGCGTCGCCCGCGGTGTCACGGCGGCGCGGCTGGCGGAGCCCGGTCCCACGCACTGCCCGGACTGGGACGTCCGCACCCTGGTGAACCACTGGGTTCTCTACACCTCGCACGGTATGGAGCACCGGGCGCTGCGCAAGCAGCTCTCCGATGAGCTGACCGGGCGTGACTTCACGGCCGACCCCGGCTGGGCGCGGGCCTACGCCGACCAGCTCGACCGCGCCGTCGCCGCCTGGGACGACCCGGCCGTGTGGGAGGGCGAGGTCGACCTGGGGATGGCGAAGATGCCCGCCGCCGAACTCGCCCCGATGATCGTCAAGGAGATGGCGGTGCACGGCTGGGACGTCGCCACCGCCACCGGCCAGGAGTTCCGGATCTCGGACGGCGCGGCCCGGCTCGTCCTGGACGTGGTGGACACGCATGGCGAGCTCTACCGGCAGTACGACGGCTTCGCCGACCCGGTGGACGTGCCCGACGACGCCCCCGTCTTCGAGCGCGCCCTCGCCCACAGCGGCCGGGACCCGCGCTTGGCCCGGATCTAATTGGACCAGTGATTCCGGGTGGAATTGGACCGTGTTTCTATGCCATTGGGTGACTAGCCTCGACGGCATGACGACCACAGCGCCCACCCGGGTCGACTTCTACTTCGACCCCGCCTGCCCCTTCGCCTGGATCACCTCCCGCTGGATGCTGGAGGTCGAGCGTGAGCGGCCGCTCGACCTGCGCTTCCACGCGATGAGCCTGTACCTGCACAACATCGGCAACGAACTGCCCGCGTGGTACCGGGAGTTGGTCGACAAGTCCCTGGGCCCCGTCCGCGTCGCGGTGGCCGCGGCCGAGCGGCACGGCGAGAAGGTGCTGCGCGACCTCTACACGGCCTTCGGCACCCGCATCCACGAGCGCGAGGCCGAGGACTTCGACGCCGTGGTCGCCGACTCCCTCGCCGAGCTCGGACTGCCGGCCGAGCTGGCCGAAGCGGCCCACGATCCCGCGTACGACGAGGCGGTGCGCCGCAGCCATGACGCGGGCAAGGAGCGCGACTCCGATGCCTATGTGGGGACGCCGACCATCCATGTCGACGGAACGGTGTGGTTCGGACCGGTGCTGCGCGCCATTCCCCGTGGGGAGAAGGCGGCGGAGCTCTTCGACAGCTTCCGTGTCCTCGCCGCGCACCCGGACTTGTTCGAGCTCAAGCGGACCCGGACGGGAGGGCTTCGCTTCGACTGAACAGCGGTCAGAGTGCTGAACGCAGCTCGGATGAATCTCGGCCTGACGGAAGGGATTTGCGTGATTCTTTGCCGCCTTCATTGACGGTGGCACGCCATAGATCCTACCTTTCTCGGCGTTGGGTACGGCTGATCCCACGGGAGGGGAACATGCCCATGCGTCGAAGAGCCGCCCTGGTCTCTCTGATCTCCACGCTCCTGTCCCTCGGAATTCCGGGCGCCGTCTCCTCCGCGGAGGCCGCCTCCTCCGACCTCTACGTCTCCCCGGCCGGGGACGACCACGCGAATGGCACCGCCCGCCACCCCGTACGTACCCTGGAACGCGCCCGCGACCTGGCCCGCGCTCGTGTCGCGGACCTGAGCGGCGACCTGACGGTCCACCTCGCGTCGGGCACCTACCGCCGCACGAAGCCGCTCGTCCTGGACGCCCGCGACTCGGGTACCGGCGGCCACAAGGTGATCTGGCAGGGAACGGGAGAGTCGGTCATCAGCGGCGGCCGCCAGGTCTCCGGATGGCGGAAGGTCCCGGACAGACCCGGCCTCTGGTCCGCACCCGCCCCCCAAGGCCTCACCGACACACGGCAGTTGTACGTCGACGGGGTGCGCGCCCAGCGGGCCCGCGGCGCCGTTCCTGTCGGCCTCACCCAGACCGCCACCGGCTACACGGCGTCCGCCGACACGCTCGCGCACTGGAAGCGCCCCTCCGACGCCGAGTTCGTGTACACCAGCGGCGAGGCCCTCTGGAACGTCGAGCGCAACGGCCTGGGCCAATGGACGGAGCCCCGGTGCCGTATCGCCGCCGCCGAGGGCACCACCATCACGATGGTCCAGCCGTGCTGGGACAACTCCAACAAGCGGGTGGAGTTCCCCGACATCCCCGGCCGCACCGTCAGCATGGTCGGCCCCGGCCATCTCACCAACAGCGGCAGGGCGACGTACATCGAGAACGCCTACGAACTCCTGGACCAGCCCGGCGAGTGGTATCTCGACCGGGCCACGCGGACCGTGTACTACCTGCCCCGCGAGGGCGAGAACCTCGCCCGGGCCGACGTCGAAGCGGCGCAGGCCGAGAAGCTGATCGATGGACAGGGCACGGCCGGAGCCCCCGTCCAGGACATCGCCTTCCGAGGTATGCGCTTCAGCTATGCCACCTGGCTCACCCCGTCCCGCCCCGAGGGGTTCTCCGAGATCCAGGCGGGTTACACCATCACCGGCGAGCAGGGCTGGGCGACACAGGGGCTGTGCCAGTACGTCGAGGGCGGCACCTGCCCGTTCGCCTCATGGACCAAGATGCCGGGCAATGTCTCCGTCACCTACGGTCAGCGCATCGAGTTCAGCGACGACGTCTTCGCCCATCTCGGCGCGTCCGGACTGGAGTTGGGCACTGGATCCAAGGACTCGACGGTCAGCGGCACCGTCTTCACCGACATCTCCGGCAACGGTCTGGAGATCGGGGGAGTGGACGGACAGGCCCCCGCCTCCGGAGTGCGGGTGACGGACAATCACCTCTACGGCCTGCCCCGTGAGTTCCATGGCGGCGTCGCGATCCTCAACGGCTACACCCAGCACACCACCATCGCCCACAACCAGATCGACCACGTCGGCTACAGCGCGATCTCCCTGGGCTGGGGCGGCTGGCCCGACAAGATCGGCGACCCGGCGACCCCGAACCCCAGTCACGACAACACGGTCCGCGACAACCTGATCTTCGACTACATGCAGATGCTCGACGACGGCGGCGGCATCTACACCCAGGGCCTCACGGGCACCTCACTGGCCGACGGCGAGAAGGTCACCGGCAATGTCATCCACGACCAGTGGGGCCTCGGCAAGAACGTCTACACCGACAACGGCTGCACCTACGAGACCGTCGAGGGCAACGTCCTCTACAACGCCTCGTACGCCAACGTCGCCTCCCGCCACACCGACTATCGCGACGACCTCGGCAACAACGACCCGACCCTCGTCAAGGGCAACTGGTGGGAGGAGGGCACGTCCGACGGCGACAACAAGGGCCTGGTGACGAGCGGCAACACCATCATGGCCTCGCCGTCCGGCGTACCGTCAGCGATCCTCGACAACGCGGGACTCGAACCCGCCTACCAAGGCCTGCTCGACCGTCCTGTCGGCGCTCCATCGACACCCGAGCCGCCCTCCCGCGTCGGCACGAGCACGGCCGGTGCGGACGCGCTGTACGTCACCTTCAACCCGAGCTTCGCGGACGGCGGTTCACCGGTGACCGGGTACACGGCACGGGCCTACGACGCGTCGGGCCGGCAGGCCGGCGAACAGGCCGTCACGGCGGCCGAGTTCCGGCGCACGGCCCTCGTCCGGATCGGTGGACTCCCGTCGTCCGGCGGCCCGTTCACGGTCACCGTCACCGCGAGCAACGCCCACGGTGCGAGCGCTCCGTCCCTGGCCTCGCTCCCGCTGAGCCCGACGAACGCGACCGTGCTGCCCGGCGCACCCACAAGTCCCAAACTGCGTACGGCATCCACCGCCGCCACCGTGGCCTGGACCCCGCCCACCGCGACGGGCGACGCCAAGGTCATCGGCTACCGCGTCACCGTCTCCGACGGCCGCGAACCGCTCGCCGTCACCGGCCGGGACGCGCTGGTGACCCAGCCCTCCGCCAAGGGAATGTTCCGGGTGATCGGCGGACTGGAGCCGGGCACCTCGTACACCGTCACGATCGCGGCCGTGACGGCGGCGGGCACCGGGCCCGCAGCCACCGTCACGGCAACCACCCGAACGTAACGGTCAGTTGGGCTCGCCCCGCCAGGTGTCCCGCCGTGCCCAGCGCGCGGCGGGACGCACCGCGAGCCCGGCGACCGCGAAGAGGACGGCGAGCAGGGCCCAGCCCGCCGTACCGTGCCGGATCGCGGTGACCGTGATCAGCGCCGGGCCCACCATCATGCCCGCGGACATGCCCGAGCCGAACACGCCCTGGTACACGCCGTGGGCGCGGGCGTCGGCGAGCTCGTAGCCGAGGGTCCAGCCGCCGGCGGCCGACAGCACCTCGGCGAAGACCTGGATCACCGCGCCGACCGTCAGCGCGACCACCGCCCACACGGGGGAGAGGCCCGCCGACAGCGCGTACACCGCACAGGCCGCCGCGAGCAGCAGCCCCGCCCAGCCCATCGCCCGTACGGCACTGGGTACTTGGGAGGCGCGACGGGCCACCCGCACCTGAAGCAGCGCGACCAGGACGCAGTTCACGATCATCAGCAGGGCCGCCGTCCAGCGCGGAGCCTCGGTCCGCTCCACGATCCACAGCGGCAGACCGACCTCGGCCAGCGTGTACTGCACCACCAGGAGGGCGTTGAGTACGGTCACCGCCAGATAGGGCAGATCGCGCACGGCACGCCAGCGGTCCTCGGCGGCAGCCTGGGAGACGGCCGGACGCTCCTCGGTCGGTGCGGCCGACGGCAGCGTCCGCAGCATCAGCGCTGGTGCCGCGAAGGTCAGCGCGTTCAGCAGGATGACGACGACGTACGCCGCACGGGTGTCGAGCTGCAGCGCCACCGCGCCGCACGCGCCGCCCACGGCCATCGCCACGTTGACGATCATCCGTAGATAGCCGCGGGCCTCGACCCGGCCCGCGGCGGGCAGCACGTCCGCGTACACCGCGCCCATGACACCCCGACTCGCCATGAACAGCGCGGTCACGCAGATCACGGCGATCAGGAAGCCCGCGTACGAGGTGACCAGGGCGTACGCGGCCGTGGCCAGACCGCAGCCGGCCCACAGCAGTCCGCACACCCGGCGGGCGCCCCAGCGATCCGCCGCCCGCCCCGCCGGAATCCCCGCCGCCACGCCGGCCAGCCCCGCCACCGTCATCCCGAGGCCGACCGAGGTCGCGTCGAGCCCGACGATCCGTGTGAAGTACAGGACGCCCAGCGGGAAGAACAGCCCGTTGCCGAAGGCGTTGAAGAGCGTGATCACGGACAGTCGGCGCAATACGGGCTCGACGGGCAGAAGCCCGGCCGCCCGCGTGAGCTGGTCGGTAGCGGTCATGTTCACACCCAACCCGGCGTCCACTCTCCGGCGACAATCATTTAGCGTGACGCTCAATGATTGAGTTCCGTTTCGGCGTCGGCGACCTCGCGACCACCTCGTTCGCCTACTCCCCGCTCCAGGAGGCGGTGTTCTCGCTGCGCTCGTGGGCCGACCCGCAGCGATTCCCGTACCAGGCGCCCTGGTTGCGACGGCTGCGCCCGGCGTACGAACGGCAGGACACCGAGATCCTCGGCGCGCTGCTCACCGCGAGCAGCTGGATCCCCGACTTCCTGACGCCGCGTCCCACCCGGGCCCGGCCCGCCTTCGCCGAGGAGCTGCGTGCCCTGCGCATGACGCCCGCCGGGCGGCTCGCGGTCGACTTCGCGGAGGCCTTCGCGTACGAACCCGCCGTCCCGGAGGTCATCGTGCGGGGCCTCGCCGATCCGCCCGCACTGCTGGAGCGGATCGCCGACGGCCTGGACGGCTACTGGCACGAGTGCCTGGCCCCCGACTGGTGGCCCCGGGCCCAGTCGATCCTGGAGGCCGACCTCAACCACCACGCGAAGGTCCTCGCGGAACAGGGCGCGGCCGTACTCTTCCCGAGTCTCGACCGTCGTCTCACCTGGACCGGGGACGGCGTCCGGCTGATCCACCCCACCGACCGCAACTGGCCCGATGGCGGCATCCGGATCGCGGGCCGCGGCATGGTGCTGACGCCGACGATGTTCGCCCGGGGCGCGGCCACCTGGGTCGATCACGGACTGCCGCCCGTGCTGTCGTACCCCGCCCGCGGCCGCGCCACCGTCTCGGAGGCGCCGCCTCCGGTCACCGACCGTGCCCTCGTACGGCTCCTCGGCCGCCCCCGCGCCCGTCTGCTGCTCCTGCTCGCCGAGCCCGCGTCCACCACCGAGCTCGCCCACCGCCTCGACGTGACGCCGGGCGCGGTCAGCCAGCATCTCGCCGTGCTCTACGACGCGGGGCTCCTCAGCCGCACCCGCAGCGGCCGGATCGTGCGGTACGCGCGCACGGCACTTGGCGACCAGCTGTGCCGATAGGGGGGAAGCGCCCTGAAGGGGCGCGGGGCTGTGACGTCATGCGGCTCCGCCGCGTGGGCGCGACCAGCCACGACACACCCGCGCCACGGCGCACGTGACGTCCGGCGGAGCGCTCAGGCGCCGACCGCCGCCAGCGCCGGCATCCGTGCCTCGTCGTAGCGTTCCAGCAGCACCCGGGCCACCTCCGGCGCCGGGCCCAGCACATCGGCCAGCACGTCCGCCTCCGCGGCGCCCCGTGCGATGCGGTCGGGCAGGCGGCCGGGGGCCAGGACGTACGGGGCGACCGCGACCCGCTCGCAGCCGAGCGCCCGCAGTTCGCGCACCGCGTCCTCGGTGCGCGGAAGGGATGCGGAGGCGAACGCAGGCCGCACGGCGCACCAACCGGTGTGCCGCCACTCCCGCGCGATTTCAGCGATCACTGCGATCGCCTCCGGGTCCGTGGACCCCGCCGAGGCCAGCACGACCCCGGTCGAGGACTTGTCGGCGGGGGTCAGCCCCGCCTCGTACAGACGACGTTCGAGCGCGGCCGTAAGGAGCGGGGAGGGGCCGAGCACCTCCGCCTGACGGATGCGCAGCCGCGACGGCGCCTCCCGCAGCACCGCCGGGATGTCCGCCTTCGCGTGGAAGGCGCGCGTGAGGAGCAGGGGCAGCGCCACCACGTCGCGTACGCCCTCTGCCGCCAGGGACTCCAACACCCCCTGCGCCGAGGGGATGTTGAAGTCCAGGAAACCGGTCTCCACCCGCAGGCCGGGGCGCTGGGCCCTGATCCGCCGGATGAGGGCATGCACCGTGGCGGCGTGCCGCGGGTCGCGGCTGCCGTGGGCGATGACCAGGAGGACCGGCTGGTTCATGACGGGCGGCTCAGCTCTTCACCAGGAGACCGCGGCTGCGCAGCACCCACCGCTCCACCGGGCTGAAGATCAGCAGGTCGATGGCGATACCGACGAACAGGATGAGGAAGATGGCGAGGAAGACCATCGACATGGAGCTGGCGTTGCGGCCGTTCTCCAGCAGCTGGCCCAGGCCCACACCCAGATCGGGGGAGGAGGCGATGATCTCCGCCGCCATCAGCGAACGCCAGGAGAACGCCCAGCCCTGCTTCAGGCCCGCCAGATAACCGGGCAGCGCGGCCGGCATGAGGATGTGCCAGGTGCCCTTCAGACCCGTCGCGCCCATCGTGCGGCCGGCGCGCAGGAACAGCGGCGGCACCTGGTCGACGCCCGACACCAGGCCGTTGGCGATCGACGGGACGGCGCCCAGCAGGATCACCGCGTACATCATCGAGTTGTTCAGACCCAGCCAGATCACGGCCGGCGGCACCCACGCCACCGAGGGCAGGGACTGCAGGCCCGACAGGACCGGGCCGATCGCGGCGCGGATGAACCTCACGCGCGCCACCACCAGACCCAGCGGGGTGCCGATCGCCAGGGCGAACAGGAAGCCGAGCAGACCGCGCGAGACGCTGGTCCAGATGTAGTCGAGCAGGGTGCCCTGCAGCCAGGCGTTCTTGACCTCGCCCCACACGTCCGAGGGCGTGGGCAGCTTGGTCGGGTCGGTGACGATGTCGAACGAGATCAGCGACTGCCAGATCACGAGCACCACCGCGAACGCGATGAGCGGCGGCAGCACCTTCTGCTTGAAGGTCAGCCCGAAGGACCGGCCGCTGGAGAGACCGGTGACGCCTACGTCGAGGGCGTCGAGCCCCGCCTCCAGTCCGGCCAGCTGGTAGTTGTCCTTGCCGGGGCTGTCGTTGACGGCAGTGTCCGTCCGCTTCGTCTCAGTGCTGGCCATGGCGGCGGATCTCCCCACGAAGTTCTTCGGTGATCTCGATGGACAGTTCCGCCACGGGCGCGTCCTCGATGCGCCGCGGCTGCGGAATGTCCACCGTCCATTCGCGGGCGATCCGCCCGGGACGGGAGGACAGCAGGATCACGCGCTCCGCGAGCCGCACCGCCTCCCGCACGTTGTGCGTGACGAAGAGGACGGACAGACCCGTCTCGCTCCAGATCCGGGTCAGCTCGTCGTGCAGCATGTCCCGCGTGATCGCGTCCAGCGCCGCGAACGGCTCGTCCATCAGCAGGATCTGGCTGTCCTGCGCGAGCGCGCGGGCCATCGCCACACGCTGGCGCATACCGCCGGACAGCTCGTGCACCCGCTTGCCGTACGCGCCCTTCAGCCGTACGAGTTCGAGCAGCTCCTCGGTCCTGTCGCGCCGCTCGTTCTTCGGAACTCCCCTGAGCCTGAGGGCGAGTTCGATGTTCTTGCCCGCGGTCAGCCACGGGAACAGGGCGTGCTCCTGGAACATCAGAGCCGGGCGCCCGTTGGTCGTGATGCTGCCGACGGAGGGCTCGTCGAGCCCTGCCACCAGATTCAGCAGCGTCGACTTGCCGCAGCCCGAGGCCCCCAGGAGGGTGACGAACTCACCCGGCGCGACATCGAGGCTGATGTCGTCGAGGACGAGCTGCTGCCCGCCCGGCCCGGCGAAGGACTTCGAGACGTGCTCGATCCGGGCGGCGTACTCGACCGCTTCGGCGCTGTCGGCGTCCTTGGCGAGGGTCGTGGTCGTGGCCATGGTCGTCACCTCCTGGGAACTCATCGGGATCCGGGCTTACTTGACGCCGAGACCGGCGTCGTCGACCGTGCTCTCGCCGTCGGCCTTCAGGACCTTGTTCAGCAGCGTGAGGTCGTAGATGCCGCTCAGGTCGGGCTTCTCCAGCAGACCCGCCTTCACCGCGTGCGCCGCCTCGGTGTTGAGGGTGGAGGCCAGCGGGTCATTGGTGATCTGGATGGACTTCCAGGCCGGGTCGAGCACATCGGCCGGCAGGGCCTTGCCCGAGTCCGCCTCCAGCTGCTTGTTCGCCGCCGCCTTCGCCGCGTCCGGGTTGGCGTTGATCCACTTGTTGGTCTCGACCGACGCCTTCAGGACCGCTTCGACGGCCTTCGGGTGCTCCTTGAGGAACTTCTGCGACACGATGATGTTCGTGATCACGAACTTCTTGTCGGGCCACAGCGTCGACTCGTCGAGCAGCACCTTGCCGCCCTCGGCGACCAGCTTGGACGCGGTCGGCTCCGGCACCCAGGCGCCGTCGATGGAGCCGGACTTGTAGGCGTCCGGGGTGATCTTGTTGTCCGTACGGACGACCGAGACATCGCCCTTGCCGCTGTTCGCGTCGACGTTCCAGCCCTGGTCCGCGATCCAGTTGAGGAACGCCACGTCCTGCGTGTTGCCCAGCTGGGGGGTGGCGATCTTCTTGCCCTTGACGTCCTTCAGGGACTTGATCTTCTTCGGGTTGACCACGAGCTTCACGCCACCGGACGCCGAACCGCCGATGATGCGCAGGTTCGTGCCCTTGGACTTGGTGAAACCGTTGATCGCCGGGGAGGGGCCGATCCAGCCGATGTCGATGGAGCCCGAGTTCAGCGCCTCGATCTCGGAGGGGCCGGCGTTGAACGTCTGGTACTTCGCCTCGGTGGCGCCGAGCTCCTTCTGGAAGTAGCCCTTCTGGTTGGCCACCAGCGCGGTCGCGTGCGTCAGGTTGCCGAAGTAGCCGATCTTCACGGAGTCGAGACCGTCGATCTTCTCGGACCCGGCGGCGACCTTCGCCTTGGTGTCGTCCTTCGCGTCGGAGCCGTAGCTGCAGGCGGCGAGGGCGAGGAGGGGGAGAGCGGTGGCAACGGCGATGCCGCGGCGGAGAAGCGCGGAGCGCGTGGAGCGGATGGCAGGCACGGGAGGGGTTCCTCTCGTTGGCCCGGCGGTCACGTTTCAGGCGTGGCCGGGAAGGTCGGCAGGTCTTCGTCTTGTCCGCGACGGCGGGTGGGGGGACGGGGCGCGCAAGCGGTGCGCGTACGTCATCGCGCACATCGCGCCACTCCGCCCTGCCCGCTGCCGAGGGCGCCGCTGCCGACGCGGCCGCCCTCCTTCGCGAACGTGGAGTAGATGTCGACCGGGTTCATGTCAGAAGTCCCAACCGTCGTCGTCGGCCTCGTCCTTGACCGGCTGCGGCGCGGCGAACGACTCGCCGACCATGCCCGCGGTCAGGGTGGTGCCGTCCGCCGGGTCGATCAGGATGAACGCGCCGGTGCGGCGGGAGTCGGCGTACGAGTCGAGCGGCAGCGGCTCGGCGGTACGGATCACGACGCGGCCGATGTCGTTGGCGACCAGCTGCCCGGGGTGCGGGTGCAGCGACAGGTCGTCCAGCGTCAGCCGGGACGGGATGTCCTTGACGATCGCCTTGACCGTGCGGGTGCCGTGCTTGAGCAGCACGCGGTGGCCGACGGTGAGCGGCTGGTCGGCGACGTGGCAGACGGTCGCCTCGACATCCTGGGTGGTCGCGGGCGCGTCCTTGCTCGGCACGATCAGGTCGCCGCGCGAGATGTCGATGTCGTCCTCCAGCAGGAGGGTCACCGACTGCGGGGTCCACGCGACGTCGACCGCCTTGCCCAGCAGATCGATCCCGGAGACCTTCGAGGTACGGCCGGAGGGCAGCACGGTCACGCTGTCGCCGACGCGGAACGTACCGGCCGCGATCTGACCGGCGTAACCCCGGTAGTCCGGGTGCTCGGCGGTCTGCGGGCGGATCACGTACTGCACGGGCAGCCGGGCGTGGCAGTGCGCCAGGTCGTGGCTGACCGGCACCGTCTCCAGGTGCTCCAGGACGGTCGGGCCGCCGTACCAGTCCATGTTCGCGGACGGGTCCACCACGTTGTCACCGGCGAGCGCCGAGATCGGGATCGCGGTGATCTCGGGAACGCCCAGCTCGGAGGCGTACGCCGTGAACTCCTCGGCGATCGCCGCGAAGACGGACTCCTTGTACTCGACGAGGTCCATCTTGTTGACGGCGAGGACGACGTGCGGGACGCGCAGCAGCGCGGCGACGGCGGCGTGCCTGCGGGTCTGCTCGATGACGCCGTTGCGGGCGTCGACGAGGACGACGGCCAGGTCGGCCGTCGAGGCGCCGGTGACCATGTTCCGCGTGTACTGCACGTGACCCGGCGTGTCGGCCAGGATGAACCGGCGGCGCGCGGTCGCGAAGTAGCGGTAGGCGACGTCGATGGTGATGCCCTGCTCGCGCTCGGCGCGCAGGCCGTCGGTGAGCAGTGCGAGGTCGGGGGTGTCCTGGCCGCGGCTCGCCGAGACGCGCTCCACTGCCTCCAGCTGGTCGGTGAGGACGGACTTGGAGTCGTGCAGCAGACGGCCGACGAGCGTGGACTTGCCGTCGTCGACGGAGCCCGCGGTGGCGAAGCGCAGCAGGGTCGTCGCCGACAACTGCTCGACCGACAGCGGCTCGGTGGGTTCGGTGGTGCTGGTCATGTCTAGAAGTACCCCTCGCGCTTGCGGTCTTCCATCGCGGCCTCGGACACCTTGTCGTCGGCGCGGGTGGCGCCCCGCTCGGTGAGCCGGGAGGCGGCGATCTCGGCGATGACGGCGTCCAGCGTGGACGCGTCTGAGTCGACGGCGCCCGTGCACGACATGTCACCGACGGTCCGGTAGCGGACCTGCCGCTTCTCGATCGTCTCCCCGTCCTTCGGACCGCCCCACTCACCGGCGGTCAGCCACATGCCGGCCCGCTGGAACACCTCACGCTCGTGCGCGAAGTAGATGTCGGGGAGTTCGATGCCTTCGCGGGCGATGTACTGCCAGACGTCGAGCTCGGTCCAGTTGGAGAGCGGGAAGACGCGGACGTGTTCGCCGGGTGCGTGGCGGCCGTTGTAGAGCTGCCAGAGTTCGGGGCGCTGGCGGCGGGGGTCCCACTGGGAGAACTCGTCGCGGAGGGAGAAGACGCGTTCCTTGGCGCGGGCCTTCTCCTCGTCGCGGCGTCCGCCGCCGAAGACGGCGTCGAAGCGTTCGGACTGGATCTTCTCGGTGAGCGGCAGGGTCTGCAGCGGGTTGCGGGTGCCGTCCGGGCGTTCCTTGAGGACGCCGCGGTCGATGTAGTCCTGCACGGAGGCGACGTGCAGGCGCAGGCCGTGCTTTTCGACCGTGCGGTCGCGGTACTCCAGGACCTCGGGGAAGTTGTGTCCGGTGTCCACGTGCAGCAGGGTGAAGGGGATCGCGGCGGGGGCGAACGCCTTCAGTGCCAGGTGCAGCATGACGATGGAGTCCTTGCCGCCGGAGAAGAGGATCACCGGCCGCTCGAACTCGCCCGCGACCTCGCGGAAGATGTGGACGGCCTCGGACTCCAGCGCGTCCAGATGCGACAGCGTGTACGGGCTGATGCCCCCGGCGTTGCCTTCGGAACTGCCGGCCGACTCGGAGACAGTGGCTGCGGTCGTCATGCGAGACCCCTTTCGGTGAGCAGCGCATGCAGCGCGGCCGCGGACTCCTGCACGGTCTGGGTGTGCGACTCGATGCGCAGATCGGGCGAAGCGGGCGCCTCGTAGGGGTCGTCGACGCCGGTGAGCCCCGAGATCTCGCCCGCGGCCTGCTTGGCGTACAGCCCCTTCACATCGCGTACGGAGCAGACCTCGACCGGGGTCGCGACGTGCACCTCCACGTACGCGGTGCCGCCGGCCTGGTGGCGCTTCCGCACCGTCTCACGGCTGTCCGCGTACGGCGCGATCACCGGGACGAGCGCCTTGACGCCGTTACGGGCGAGCAGCTCGGCGAGGAAGCCGATGCGCTGCACGTTGGTGTCGCGGTCCTCGCGGGAGAAGCCGAGACCCGACGAGAGGAACTCGCGGATCTCGTCCCCGTCGAGCACCTCGACGCGGTGGCCCTCTTCGCGCAGCCGGCCGGCCAACTCGTACGCGATGGTGGTCTTGCCGGCACTCGGCAGACCCGTGAGCCAGACGGTGGCTCCGGTCGTCACTTGCTGCTCCTGGAAAATCGTGGGGTCCGCGGCGTGCGCGGTCGTGTGCGGGGTCGTGTTCGTGGTCGTCATTCGTGCAGCCCGCACTCGGTCTTGGCGCGTCCCGCCCAGCGGCCGGCGCGCGCGTCCTCGCCCTCCAGCACACGGCGGGTGCAGGGCGCGCAGCCGACGGACGCGTAGCCGTCCATCAGCAGGGGGTTGGTGAGAACCCCGTGCTCGGCGACGTAGGCGTCCACGTCGTCCTGCGTCCAGCGGGCGATCGGCGAGATCTTGACCTTCTGCCGCTTCTCGTCCCAGCCGACGACCGGGGTGTTCGCCCGGGTCGGGGACTCGTCGCGGCGCAGCCCGGTCGCCCACGCGTCGTACTTGGTCAGGCCCTCTTCCAGGGGCTTGACCTTGCGCAGCGCGCAGCACAGGTCCGGGTTGCGGTCATGCAGCCTGGGGCCGTACTCGGCGTCCTGCTCGGCCACCGTCTGGCGCGGGGTGAGCGTGATGACGTTGACGTCCATCACGGCCTCGACCGCGTCCCGGGTGCCGATGGTCTCCGGGAAGTGGTAGCCGGTGTCGAGGAAGACGACGTCCACACCGGGCTTGGCACGGGAGGCGAGGTGGGCGACGACCGCGTCCTCCATGGAGGAGGTCACGCAGAACTTCCTGCCGAAGGTGTCGACGGCCCATCGGAGGATCTCCAGGGCGGAGGCGTCCTCCAGGTCGCGCCCCGCCTGCTCGGCGAGGCTCTTCAAGTCCTCGCCCGTACGCTCTTCCTGAATCGTCGTCATATCTCTGCCCCTCCACGATCGTCCTGCCGAAGCCCCCGGGCCAGCAGCCCGAGGAACTTCAACTGGAAGGCTCGATTGCACGCCGCGCATTCCCACGCGCCGTGGCCCTGCTCGCTCGGACGAAGGTCTTCGTCACCGCAGTAGGGGCAGTGGAAGGGGGCCGCTCGCTCGCTCATGAGAGGGACTCCTCGGAGGCTCGGGTGGCCCACTTGGCGAAGCGCTCGCCTTCCTCGCGCTCCGCCTGGAAGCGCTTGAGGACCCGCTCGACGTAGTCGGGCAGCTCCTCCGAAGTGACCTTCAGGCCACGGACCTTGCGGCCGAACCCGGCCTCCAGACCGAGCGCGCCGCCCAGGTGCACCTGGAAGCCCTCGACCTGGTTGCCGTTGTCGTCCAGGACCAGCTGGCCCTTGAGACCGATGTCCGCGACCTGGATACGGGCGCAGGCGTTCGGGCAGCCGTTGATGTTGATCGTGATCGGCTCTTCGAACTCGGGGATGCGGCGCTCGAGTTCGTCGATCAGGGAAGCACCGCGCGCCTTGGTCTCGACGATCGCGAGCTTGCAGTACTCGATGCCGGTGCAGGCCATCGTGCCGCGCCGGAACGGGGAGGGCTTGACGGTCAGGTCGAGGGCTTCGAGGCCCTCCACCAGCGAGTCGACCTGGTCCTGCTCGACATCGAGCACGATCATCTTCTGCTCGGCGGTGGTGCGCAGACGGCCGGAGCCGTGTCCCGCGGCCAGCTCGGCGATCTTCGTGAGGGTCGTGCCGTCCACGCGGCCGACGCGCGGCGCGAATCCGACGTAGAAACGGCCGTCCTTCTGCCGGTGCACACCGACGTGGTCGCGCCAGCGGGCGACCGGCTGGTCGGGGGCCGGGCCGTCGACGAGCTTCCGCTTGAGGTACTCGTCCTCCAGGACCTGGCGGAACTTCTCGACGCCCCAGTCAGCGAGCAGGAACTTCAGGCGGGCGCGGGTGCGCAGCCGCCGGTAGCCGTAGTCGCGGAAGATCGAGATGACGCCCTCGTAGACGTCCGGGACCTCGTCGAGCGGGACCCAGGCGCCGAGGCGCTGGCCGATCTTCGGGTTGGTGGAGAGGCCGCCGCCGACCCAGACGTCGAAGCCGGGGCCGTGCTCCGGGTGGTTCACGCCGACGAAGGCGATGTCGTTGATCTCGTGCGCCACATCCAGCAGCGGCGAGCCGGAGACCGCCGACTTGAACTTGCGGGGCAGGTTCGAGAAGTCCTTGTTGCCGACGATCCGGCGGTGGATCTCGTCGATCGCGGGCGTGCCGTCGATGATCTCGTCCTCGGCGATCCCGGCGACGGGCGAGCCGAGGATGACGCGGGGCGTGTCACCGCAGGCCTCGGTCGTGGACAGGCCCACGGCCTCCAGGCGGTTCCAGATCTCCGGGACGTCCTCGATGCGGATCCAGTGGTACTGCACGTTCTGCCGGTCGGTGAGGTCGGCGGTGCCGCGCGCGAACTCCTGCGAGATCTCGCCGATGACGCGCAGCTGCTCGGTCGTCAGCCGGCCGCCGTCGATGCGGACGCGCAGCATGAAGTACTTGTCGTCCAGCTCCTCCGGCTCCAGGATCGCGGTCTTGCCGCCGTCGATCCCGGGCTTGCGCTGGGTGTACAGGCCCCACCAGCGCATCCGGCCGCGCAGGTCGTTGGGGTCGATCGAGTCGAAGCCCCGCTTGGAGTAGATCGTCTCAATGCGTGTCCGCACGTTGAGACCGTC
The DNA here is from genome assembly GCF_036347135.1 of Streptomyces sp. NBC_00775. Classification (NCBI taxonomy): domain Bacteria; kingdom Bacillati; phylum Actinomycetota; class Actinomycetes; order Kitasatosporales; family Streptomycetaceae; genus Streptomyces; species Streptomyces sp. NBC_00775. Next base: position 2,351,664 of record NZ_CP108938.1, on the reverse strand, counting down.
GTCGTCCTTCTTGAACTGTTCGTTGCCGTTGAGCGGGGTGAAGTGACCCACGGCCCACTGACCCTCGCCGCGGTGACGGCTCACCTTGCGGCGGGGCGCGGCGGCGGGATTCTGCGGGGTGGCGGCCATGGTTGCTACGTCCTTCGAGACTGCGGGACAGATCTGTCAGCGGCTCTGACCTGCGCATACGGGCGCATACGGAAGTATGGGCGCGTCACTGCGCAAGGGTCGCAAAGAGGGGAGAGTCGGGCGTTGCTGGACTGGTCAGCTCGCCGGACAGATGGCGCTGGACATGCGGCCGAGGTCGACGTGCCGCCGACTCACCAAGGCAATTCCAGTTCCAGACATGACGGAAGCGTGTCACGGGGATCTCGGGCCAGTCCACCTTCATCCACCATGTGGACACCCTGGTCCCGCATCGTGAGACAAGGGTGGCGTCGGTCACATGTCCGGGCCCCCGGCGCCGCCGAAACGCGCCGGAAGCCGGTCACGGACAGGCCACCAGCAGGTCAGACGGCCCGGGCTCCCGGCCAGGGACCCGGTGCGGTGACCTCCGGCTGCTCCTCGACCTTGGTGTCGAAGAGCTTGAAGCCCCGCCGCAGATAGTTGTCCATCGCGTGCTCCCCGTCCAGGCTGCACGTATGCAGCCAGACCCGCTTGGTCTCGGCCCGCCCCGGCCAGCGCCCGGCCAGATCCCAGGCCCGCGCGACCCCGTAGGAGAGGAGATGCCCGCCGATCCGGCGCCCCCGGAAGGCGGGGATCAGCCCGAAGTACACGACCTCCACGACACCGTCGTCCTGCGGGTCCAACTCGACATAGCCCGCGGGCGTTCCCTTGTCGTACGCGACCCAGGTCTCCGCGCCCGGCCGCTCCAGGGCCTCCTGCCACTGCGCGTACGTCCAGCCGAGCCGGTCGATCCAGCGGATGTCCCCGCCGACCGACGCGTACAGGAAGCGGCTGAACTCGGGCGAGGGCACCTCGGACCGTACGATCCGGACGTCCCCGTCGGGCGCGCTCGCGGGGAGCAGGTCGGTCGGGGCCGTCTGCTCCAGGGACCAGGTGGTCACAGTGACGTTGCTCATGCGAGCCAGGGAACCATGGGGGCACGCCGGCCTCCAAAAGTGACCCCGGAACCGCTTTCGGGAACCCGGGCGCGATCCCGGGCCCGAGTCGACTCCCACTTCAGCGAGCCGTCCGTTCCAGCGAGCGGTCTGCTCCAGCGAGCCGTCTACTCCATCGATTCGTCGACTACTCCATCGATCCGTCGACCGAGGACAGCGGAACGGCGTACAGCACCCGCTCCCGCACCGAGGTGCCGTCGGAGGCCCCGGTCATCGTCCACAGCTCACCCGTCTCCTGCCAGTAGGAGAGGGACGCGGTGCCCAGGCCCCAGCACGCGTGCGACTGGTCCGCCGTGCAGGTGGCGGCCTTCGCGCCGCTCCCGGTCTGCCGCCAGAGAGTGCTGTGCTGGGTGCGGCTGTCCGGTGCGTGGCCGACGTACCACCGCGCCTCGCGCGTGCCGCTCGGAGTGTGCGACAGGACGCCGGACACTCCTGCCGCCTTGGTCTCGTAGGCCTCGACCGCGTCGGCATACCCCCGGGAGTCGGCGAGCAGGCCCGTGCGGTAGGCGGCGGTGCTGTAGGAGTACCGCCAGACACGGGACCGCGCCGCGCCGCCGGAGGTGGACCGTTCGGTCGCGACCAGGCTGTCCGGCGCCGTCGTACGGTCGAGGGAGAGGGAGCCGAAGCACGGGACCGCCTTGTCGCTGCCCGCCGTACACGCGCCGCCGGTCACGTCGTAGGAGCCGACGGCCGGGAGCACGTACTGGTAGCCGTCCGCCGAGTAGCCGTCGCTCACCCTGCCGACGGCGCCGCTGTTCACGTCGGCCTTCAGGATGCGGTGCATGTCGAAGACGAGCAGGCCCGCGCCGTGCGCGGCGGTGACGATCAGCTTGTCCTGGTACCAGACCATGCCGCCGAGGCCCGAGCGGACCGCCGTGAAGTCCTTGCCGCCGTCGCGCGGGGCGACGAGCAGGACCCAGCGGTACGTGAGGGCGTCGGGGTCGGTCGCGTCGACGAAGGCGATCCGGGCCAGGCCCTCGTCCCGGGTCGGCGCGGTGGCCTGCTGGTCGTTGTGCGTCCAGCCGGCCAGGATCACCCGGTGCCCGCCCCACTGGCCGTCGTCGTCGGCGTCACCGGAGGTGGTCACGGACCGTGGCTGCCACTGGAGGGTCCTGGCGTCGCCGCTGTCCCAGCAGTACGCGCGCGTGGCCGCCGGCTCGACGGGCAGCGCTCCCTGCTCGCCGGCGGCGCAGCCGGCCTTGTCGCGCATCGAGCGGTCGGCGCTCCGCAGGACGCCGTCGACACCGACGTTCCCGCCCATGTCCTCGGTGAGCGTGTTGAGGGTGTCCCGGGCGACCAGGTTCTCGTGCAGACGCAGTTCACCGGTCGCGGTGGCCGACGTGAGCGGCGTCAGCCCGCCCGGAGTGCCGCTTCCCGTGGCCTGGGAGGTGCTGATCAGGGTGGCGGCCGCGGTCAGCGCGAGGGCGGTTCCGGCCAGGGTGGCGCGCAGCGCCTGTCCCCTTCTACGACGACGGTGCCTGCCGCGCTGCTTCATGCGTCCTCCTGAGAAGGCCAACTGCCTCTCACACTCCGGGGGTTGACGGAGAGACGGGTGGGGTGGCCTGTGAGGGGATGCTACGGCAGATGCCCACGGGCCCGGTCGAAGACCCCGGAAGACACTCACGAAATACGCATGCCACGGCATTCGTCATCCGCACGCGACGGCACTCGTCGACCAGGAGTCACCCACGAAACACCCTCAGGACATGCCCTCACGACAGACCCTCACGACAAGCCCTGCCCCTGCCACGGTGCCCCGCCCGCCCGCGCCCCCAGTACCGCCGGGGCCGTCGAGTGCGGCAGCAGGTCCAGCGGATCGTCCGGCAGCAGCACCTCGACCTCCACCTCCTCGCGGAAGCGGTACGGCCGGTGGTCGAGCAGGCCCGTGAAGCGTCGCCGTACCCGGGAGAGTTCGGCGCGGACCGTCACCGTGCGGGTGGGGTCGCCGAACAGGTCGACGGCGAGCTGGGCGGCGCTGCGCCCCTGGCGGTGCACGGCGAGCACGTACAGCAGCTCGGCGTGGCGGGGGGTCAGGTCCTGCGCCCAACTGCCCGCCGCTCCCGCGACGGTGGCGCACGGCCGCCGGGGCTCGCTGAGGTCCAGCACCACACGGCTCGCGGACCCGGAGGTGTCGGTCTCCGTGACCCGCAGCAGCCATCCGCCGGGCATCGGCTCCGCGACGCACATCCCGAGCGAGGGCAGCCAGACCCGGCCCGCGCCGAAGGAGCTGGGGAGGGGGACCCGGTCCACGGGCGGCATCCCCGTGACGGCCGCGAGCCAGCCGTTCAAGTCGACCACCAGCGCCTTGCCGCCCAGCCGGCACAGGAGGGGCGCGGCCACCGCGCGCAGCCGCTCGATGGCCGTCAGATGCCTGCTGCGCAGTTCACTTTCGGCCAGCCGGGACACCGAGTCGACCAGGGCGAGCGTGGCCGGATGAAACGTGCTGTCCGGCCCGCTCACGTCGATGATGCCGAGCAGCCGCCCGTCCCGGGGGTCGTGCACCGGCGCGGCGGCACAGGTCCAGTCGTGCAGCGTGCGCACGAAGTGCTCGGCCGAGTGCACCTGGACGGCCGCGCCCGCCGACAGCGCGGTGCCGATCGCGTTGGTGCCCGTCGTGTCCTCGCTCCACGCGGCGCCTTCCTCCAGACAGATGGTGTCGGCCCGGCGCAGCACCCCCGCGTTGCCCTCGCGCCACAGCACCCGACCCTCGGGGTCGGTGACCACCATGATCTGCAAGGAGGCGTCGGCGACCGATCCCAGCCCGCCGCTGAGGATCGGCATCACCTCGGCGAGCGCCGTGGATGTCCGGCGATGTTCGAGTTCGTCCGTCTGCAACAGCACACTGTCCGTGCCTTGTTCGGGATCGACACCGAAACGTTTCACTCGTTGCCATGACTGGCCGATGACCGGTCGCGGTGCGATCGGGGAGCGTTCGCCTCTGAGCGTCGCGGCCCAGGTTTCCTGGAGGTGCCGGACCGTTTCGGACGCGTCCAGTGGAGCGAAACGGGCGGGGTTGAACGATGTGGTCTTCACAGGGCACTCCTGAAACCAGTACCGCGCACGAGCAGTGACGCCGCCGTCTCCCCACATCGTGCCTGCTCCCGGCGCGGTACGCGGGGAGTTCGCATAAGGAGCACAAAGGAATGCAACGGTCTGCAACTCTCGCCAACGGTCACAAGGTTCCTTGAAACTGACAACGACGTCACCTCGCGCGGCGTCCGTGCTCCTTGAACGGGGCCACAAGATGCGGGGGTGGTGCCGTGTCGGCGCAGCACCACCCCCGTTCCCGTGTGCTCCCGTACGAAGAGCGACGGAATCCGGCCGCTCACGGTTCAGGAGACCGGCCGCGCCCGCTCCACCACCGTGGCCAGATCCAGACTGTGCGGCAGCGTCCCGAAGGCCGAACCCCAGTCCCCGCCCAGCCGTGAGGCACAGAACGCGTCGGCGACCTCCGGGGGCGCGTACCGGACGAGCAGCGACCCCTGGAGCACCGTCGCGATCCGCTCGACGAGACGGCGGGCGCGGCCCTCGATGCCGTCCAGGTCGGCGAGTTCGGCCAGCAGGTTCTTGATGGCGCCGTCCAGGCGGTGGTCGGCGCCGCGCGCCTGGCCCACCTCGCGCAGATAGGCGTCGAGGGCCCCCGGCTCCCGTTGCAGCGCGCGCAGGACGTCCAGCGCCTGGACGTTGCCCGCGCCCTCCCAGATGGAGTTGAGCGGCGACTCGCGCAGCAGCCGGGGCATGCCCGACTCCTCCACGTATCCGTTGCCGCCCAGGCACTCCAGCGCCTCCACGGCCACCGGCGTGCACCGCTTCGTCACCCAGTACTTGGCGGCCGGCACCGCGAGCCGCAGGAACGCCCGCTCCTGCTCGCTCCCGTCGTCGTAGGCGGCGGCCAGCCGCAGCGCGAGCGTCGTCGCGGCCTCGGACTCCAGCGCCAGATCGGCGAGTACGTTCCGCATCAGCGGCTTGTCGACCAGCCGGCCGCCGAACGCCTCACGGTAGGTGCAGTGGTGGATCGCCTGCGCGACCGCCTGCCGCATCAGCGAGGCCGAGCCCAGCACACAGTCCAGCCGGGTCGCCGCGACCATCTCGATGATGGTGCGCACCCCGCGCCCCTCGTCCCCGACCCGGCGCGCCCAGGTCCCGTCGAACTCGACCTCGCTCGACGCGTTCGACTTGTTGCCGAGCTTGTCCTTGAGCCGCTGGATGCGGAACGTGTTCCGCGAACCGTCCTCCAGAACGCGCGGGACGAGGAAGCAGGTGAGCGCCCCTTTGTCCCCGGAGGGGGCTGCCTGCGCCAGCACCAGGAAACCGTCCGACATCGGCGCCGAACAGAACCACTTGTGGCCCGTCAGCTCATACGTCCCGTCCTCGGCGAGCGGCCGCGCCTCGGTCGTGTTGGCGCGTACGTCGCTGCCGCCCTGCTTCTCCGTCATCCCCATCCCGAAGAGCACGCCGGCCTTCTGGGAGGCGGGCCGCAGCCCCTGGTCGTACACCGTGGACGTCAGCCGCGGCTCCCACTCGGCGGCGAGCGCCGGGTCGGTGCGCAGCGCGGGCACCGCCGCGTGGGTCATCGACAGCGGGCAGCCGTGGCCCGCCTCGGCCTGCGTCCAGACCACGAAGGAGGCCGCGCGCCGCACATGGCCGCCCGGACGGTTCCAGGCCGCGGTCAGCCCCGCGGACACGCCCTTCCCGAGGAGCCGGTGCCAGGCCGGATGGAACTCGACCTCGTCGATCCGGTTGCCGTAGCGGTCGTGGGTGCGCAGCTTGGGCGGGTTCTCGTTGGCGAGCGTCCCCCACTCCTGTACCTGAGCGGAACCGGCGCTGCGCCCGAGCGCCGACAGATCGTCTCGCGCCTCCTCAAGGATCTCCGGATCGAGATGTCGGCCGACCGCCTCCGCAAGGGCCCGGTCGGCGGTGAATACGTCATATCCGACCAGGGGAGGAGCCTGGTTGGTCACGGTGTGGGTGCTGGCTGCCATACGGATACGGTAAGGACGTGCACCAGGCAAAAGAAACACCTGAACGGCCTCCCTCGGGCCGCTTCCACCGCGCTCGCGCGCTGTACCGGAACGTATCGAAGCGCAGGACCGCCTGGCTGCTGCTCAAGGACACCGTCAACTCGTGCATGGAGTACCGGATCCTGGGGCTGGCGGCCGAGGCCGCCTTCTTCACGCTCCTGTCCGTGCCACCGCTGCTGCTGAGCATGATCGGCCTGCTCGGATACGTGGACGCCTGGACCGGCGCCGACACGATCGCCAGCCTGGAGACCAACATCCTGGAGGCCTCGCGCACGGTCCTGTCCGACAAGGGCGTGCACCAGATCGCCGAACCGATCCTCCACGACGTGATGAAGGGCGGCCGGCCCGACATCATCTCCCTCGGCTTTCTGTTCGCCCTGTGGTCGGGCTCCCGCGCGGTGAACGTCTTCATCGACACCATCACCGTGATGTACGGCCTCGACGGCGCCCGGGGGATCGTGAAGACCCGGGTGATGTCGTTCCTGCTGTTCATCGTGGCGCTGCTGATCGGTTCGATCGCGCTGCCGCTGATGGTGGCGGGCCCGGACGCCGTGGTGAACGTCGTGCCGTGGTCGGCGACGCTCGTACAGGTCCTGTACTGGCCCGTCGTCATCGTCCTGTCGGTCGTCTTCCTCACGACGCTCTACCACGTGTCCGTGCCGGTGCGCTCCCCGTGGGTCGAGGACGTGCCGGGCGCCCTGGTGGCCCTCGGGATGTGGGTGCTCGGCAGCTTCCTGCTCCGCATCTACCTGACCAACACGGTCGAGGGCCCCACGATCTACGGCTCGCTCGCCGCGCCCGTCGCCGTTCTGCTGTGGATCGGCGTGTCCGCCTTCGCGGTACTGGTCGGCGCCGCCGTCAACGCCGCCATCGACCGGATCTGGCCGGCCGCCGCCACCGCCGCGGCCCGCGCCGCCAACGAACGCCTGCGCGAGGCCCAGGCCGCCGAGTACGTCGCCCGCGCCGCCGCGCACCGCTCGTACGACGCCGACCCCGACGACGTCGACGACTCCGACATGCCCTCCGAGTTCCCGGAACGCTGGTCGCGCTTCCTGCCCCCGGAGGACGTCACCTCCCGGCTGCGCACACACGCGAAGAGCACGCATCACCATCCGCACCGGAACGGGGACGCACCGCCACCGGAGCAGTGATCAGGCCTTCCACGTGCCCGCCGCCGCGGCCTCCCGAGCGAAGTCCGTGAAGTCGCGCGGCTCGCGGCCCAGGATCTGCTGGACGCCGTCCGAGAGGTAGGAGTTGCGGCCGTCGAGGAGGCTCTCGAACAGGTCGACGAGGAACTCGACCTCCTCGGGCGGCACCCCGAACCCGGCCAGATTGTCGCCGTACTGGCGCGCCGTCACCGGGGTGTACGTCAGCTCGCCGCCCGTCGCCTTCGCGATCTCCGCGACCGCCTCGCGGAAGGTCAGCAGCCGGGGCCCCGAGATCGCGAGCTCCTGACCGACGTACCGGTCGCCCGACGTCAGGGCGGCCACCACGACGTCCGCGATGTCCCGTACGTCGATGAACGGCTCGCGCACCTCACCCGCGGGGAAGACCAGCTCCCCGTGGCGCAGCCCCTCCACCAGCGGGCCTTCGCTGAAGTTCTGCGCGAACCACGCGGCCCGTACGATCGTCCAGTCCGCGCCCGACGCCCTGAGCGCCTCCTCGGTCGGCCGGGCCCGCTCCTCGCCCCGCGACGACAGCAGCACCAGCCGCCGTACGCCGAGATCGACCGCTTGCCGCCCGATACCGCCGACATCCACCGCGGCCCGCGGGGAGCCGACGTCCGAGGGATACACGAGATACGCGGCGTCGCAGCCCCGCAGGGCGTCCGCCCATGTCGTGGGGTTCTCCCAGTCGAAACCCTGGGCGCGCGATGCGGCCCGCACCGTCAGCCCGGCCGCCCGCGCGGCCTCCGCGACCCGGCGCCCGGTGCGCCCCGAGGCGCCTGTCACCAACACCGTCATGTTCTTCGTGTTCTCTGCCATGCCTGTCAGTCAACTGCCGCCCGGTGTACGGAACCATCGCTGAACGGCTCATTCCCATGCGTACGCGTCTACGCTGACGCCATGGACGCACCCCCACGCTCGAACATGCTCACGCGGGGGGACCCCCTTGCAGGCCTGTTGGAGGGTCCACGCGCGCGTGGCGCCTTCATGATCCGTGCGTGCTTCGACCCGCCGTGGTGTGTACGCGTCGAGGACCGCGCCCCCCTGACGATCATGCTGGTGGTCCGCGGCGACGCCTGGGTCGTACCGGACCGGGGCGAGCGGGTGCGGCTGAAGGCGGGCGACCTCGCCATCGCGCGCGGCCCGGACCCGTACCTCTGCGCCGACGACCCGGGGACCGCGCCGCAGGCGGTGATCCTGCCGGGCGGCGAGTGCACCTACCCCGACGGGCGCTCCCTGAAGGGCCAGTGGGACCTCGGCGTACGCAGCTGGGGCGACCGGCTCGACGGCTCCACGGTGCTGCTGATCGGGACGTACATGATGCAGGGCGAGATCAGCGGACGGCTGCTCGACGCCCTGCCGCCCCTTCTCTCCCTCACCTCCGACGTGTGGGAGTGCCCGCTGACGCCGATCCTCGCCGAGGAGATGGTGCGCGACGAGCCCGGGCAGGAGGTCGTCCTCGACCGACTGCTCGACCTGCTGATGATCGCGGCGCTGCGGGCCTGGTTCTCGCGCCCCGAGGCCGCGGCGCCCGCCTGGTACCAGGCTCTCGCGGACCCGGTCGTCGGCCGGGTGCTGCGGCTCTTGCAGGACGACCCGGCCCATCCCTGGACGGTGGCGACCCTCGCCGCCAAGGCCGGAGTCTCGCGGGCCGCGCTGGCCCGGCGCTTCAGCGAACTCGTGGGCGAGCCCCCGATGACGTATCTGACCGGCTGGCGGCTGGCCCTGGCCGCCGACCGCCTGGTCGAAACGGACGACACCCTCGACTCGATCGCCCGCCACGTCGGCTACGGCAGCGCGTTCGCGCTGTCCAGCGCGTTCAAGCGGGTGTACGGGGTCAGCCCGCAGGAGCATCGGACGCGGGCGGCGTAGCCTGGCGACGTGTACGTGGAACGCGCGTCCCGGCTGGCGGGCGCCGTGGTGTGGAGCCGTGTCCTGCCGGGGAGCGGCTCGGCCGTACGGCCCGTGCTGCCCGACGGTTGCATGGACCTGCTGTGGACCGAGGGACGGCTGCTGGTCGCCGGTCCCGACACGCGGGCGTACGTGCCCGGTGGCGTGCCCGGTGGCTGGGCGGGCATCCGGTTCTACCCCGGTACAGCGCCCACGTTGCTGGGTGTTCCCGCGCACGAACTCCGCGACCGGCGGGTGGAGTTGGCCGACCTGTGGCCCGTTACGGAGGTTCGGCGCCTCACTGGGAAGGTCGACGGGGCCGCCGACCCCGTGAGTGCCCTGGAGGAGGTGGCTCTGGAGCGTGCGGTGGACGCCGATCCCCCGGATCCGCTGCTGCGGGGTCTGGTCGCGGCGCTGGACCATGGCAGACCGGTCGCTGCGGTCGCTGATGAACTGGGCCTGAGCGCAAGGCAGTTGCACCGCCGCTCGCTGGCCGCGTTCGGCTACGGGCCGAAGATGCTGGCCCGGGTGTTGCGGCTGCAGCGGGCCCTCTCGCTCGCGCGGGGCGGGGTGCCCCTCGCGGAGACCGCGGTTCGCGCCGGGTTCGCGGACCAGGCCCATTTGGCGCGGGACGTAAGGGAGTTGGCGGGGATGCCCGCGCGGGAGCTACTGCGTCTCGGGTAGCCGCGCGAACAGGTCGACGCCGTTGCCGTCCGGGTCGTGCACGACGGCGTACCGCTGGCCCCAGAAGGCGTCCCACGGCTTGAGCTCGCCGTGATGCCCGGCGCCGACCAGTTCCTCGTACACGGAGTCGACTTCCGCGGGGCTGTCGCAGAGGAAGGCGAGCGCGATCCGGCCGCCGCCGGCCGGGGGCCGCCAGCCGCTGTGGAACGAACGGATCGTCTCCTCCGTGTCGAGCGCCAGCCGCAGCCCGCCGGGCAGCTCCGCCTCGACGTGCGGCTGGTCCTCGGAGCCGTCGGGGAACTCGATTCCGAGGCGACGGTAGAAGGCGAGGGAGGCGGCCATGTCGGAGACGACGAGGCCGATCACATCGAATCGTGGAGTCATGAGGGCAGGGTAGGCAGGGCGGGGGAGCGGGGTCTTGAACGAATCGGACACGGATGGCAGGGTTCGGCCCCCGCCGCCCCGCCACGGAAATGGGCTCGGCACATGCCTGCGCCGTCATCCCGCTGACACGCCCACGGAGGAGCCGGTCCCCGGACGGCTCGGCGGCGAGCCCGACTGGCTCCAGGGCGAGGAGACCCCCGACTGCCCCCGCTGCGCCGGCCGCATGACGTTCGTGGCCGAGCTGGAGGAGGGGGTGCGACATCGCCGCCTCGGCGAACTTCGGCGGCGGGGGCCGCGGTTATGTCTTCGGCTGCCGTCCCTGTGACGAGGCCGCGTTCCTCTGGCAGCGCTGACGGCTGTCGAGAGGGTCACGCTGGGGCTGGGGCTGGGGCTGGGGCTGGGGCTGGGGCTGGGGCTGGGGCTGGGGCTGGGGCTGGGGCTGGGTCTGGAGCCGGATATCGCCCTGCGGCGACTCTTCCGCTGCCCGCCCCGCCCCGCCCCGCCCCACCCTGCCCCGTGCCACTGCCTAGCCGGGCGCCGGGCCCGTGCTCGCCCTCTCCACCAGGCGGGTCGACAGCTCCGTGCGCGTGCCCTCCGGCTGGTCGCCCGCCATCATGCGGACGAGCAGGCGCAGAGCCGTCGCCGCCATCTCGGAGAGCGGCTGGCGCACGGTGGTGAGCGCCGGGGTGGCCCAGCGGGACTCGGGGAGGTCGTCGAAGCCGACCACGCTGATGTCGTCCGGGACGCTCAGCTTCCGCTCTGCCAGGGCCTGGTAGACGCCGAGCGCCATCTTGTCGGAGCAGACGAAGACCGCGGTGGGCGGTTCGGGGAGGTCGAGGAGTTCCAGCATGCGGCGGTGCGCGCCGGTCTCGTTGAAGCTGCCGTAGCGGATGAATTCGGGGCGGTGCCGGATCCCGGCCGACGCGAGGGCCGAGCGGTAGCCGGCGATCCGGTCGCTGCTGCATATCTTGCGGCGGTAGCCGCCGACGGCGGCGATGCGTTCATGGCCGAGGGAGAGCAGATGCTCCGTCGCGAGCAGGCCGCCCTGCCAGTTCGCCGCGCCCACCGACACCACGCCCGGCGGCGGTTCGAGGACCGGGTCGATCATCACGAACGGGATGCGGTGCTGGTCGAGCCAGGCGTACTGCGACGCGGTCAGCTCGGCCAGGTTGAACAACACCCCTGACGATCCCCGGGTGGTGAGCTTGTCCAGCCAGCCGCGCTCGGGACGCCCGCCCCTGGTCCGGGTGAGCCCCGCCGACACCACCACTTCCAGGCCCGCGTCGTGTGCCGCGCCCTCCACGCCGTGCAGCACCGCGCCGGACCAGGAGCTCTCCAGGGAGTGCACCACCAGGTCGACCAGGCCGGGCGCCTTTGACGCCTCGAAGCGGGGTCTGCGGACGTAGCCGAGCCGGTCGAGCGCCTCGGTGACCCTGCGGCGGGTTTCCGGCGCCACGTCCTCGCGGCCGTTGACCACCTTCGACGCCGTCGGCACGGACACCCCGGCCTCGCGCGCGACGACCGCCAATGTCGGCCCGGTCGCGCTTCCCGTACGGACCATGGAGTCCGCCCCTCCGGCCCGCCCGAGGGCCATCCCTGTGGCCCCCGAGGGCCATCGAAAGTTTCGAATAGCGCTGCTCACGCGACCGAAACATTGACCGCGTAGCAACCGGTTCCTACATTAAGCCCGCCTCAACACGGCGTGAAGAAGCAGGGATTCGCAGAATTCTTCCGAGCCGAAACTTTCGAAATGCCGAACAAGCGAGCCGCATTGCCGAACGCGGAGACAGAGGGGTGAGGGCATGAAGTACCAAGCCAGCCAAGGGATACGGGTGGCGGTCGGCGCCGCGGTCATCGCCCTCATGGCGTCCGGCTGCGGCGGGGGCTCCTCCGACAGTGCCGACGGCGGAACCATCACGCTCACCGTCACGACCCACGTCGACTACGGCTACCGGGACCTCTACAAGGAGTACGAGAAGAGCCACCCCGGCATCAAGATCAAGGAAGTCCTGATCGACGACCTGCCGAAGAAGCTCGTCACCCAGCTCGCGGCGAACCGCGGCGCCTCCGACGTGGTCGGCCTCGGCGACGACATCATCGGCAAGTTCAAGCCCAGCCACCAGCGCTTCCTCAACCTCGCCGACTACGGCGTCGACAACACCTCCGACCCGTGGGTGCAGTGGGCGTACGACTACGGCACGGTCGACGGCGGCAAGTACGTACTGGGCATGCGCACCGACCTCGGCGGGCTCGGCATCTGCTACCGCACCGACCTGTTCAAGCAGGCGGGACTGCCGACCGACCCCGAGAAGGTCGCGGCGCTCTGGCCCACCTGGGACAAGTTCACCGAGACGGGCGAGAAGTTCAGCGCCAAGGTCAAGAACGCCTCCTTCACCGCCAATACGGGTGACGTCTGGGTCGGCATGGGCAATCAGCTCAAGGAAACCTTCTTCGCCGAGTCCGACGACTCGTTCATCGCCGACAAGAACTCCGACCTCAAGACGGACTTCCTGACCGCCGCGAACATGTCCGTGAAGAAAGTCAGCGGCGGATATCCGCCCTTCACCCCGGAAATGGCGAACGCCCTGAAGACGGGCAAGGCGGCAACCGCTGTCTGTCCCGCCTGGAAGCTCGACCGCACCAAGGAGGCGTCCGGTGCCGCCAACGCCGGCAAGTGGTCGGTGGCCGCGGCCCCGCAGGGCGGCAACTGGGGCGGCTCCTATCTCCTGGTGCCCAAGCAGACCAAGCACCCCAAGGAGGCTGTGGCGCTGGCCCGTTGGCTGACCTCCTCCAAGGTGCAGAAGCAGCTCTTCCTCTCCAAGGGTTACCTCTCCAGCCACCCGTCGGTCTACAACGACCCACAGGTGCAGGCGAAGAAGGACGCGTACTTCTCCAACGCCCCCACCGGCAAGATCTTCGCCGAGGCCGTCGACGCGATGCAGCCCCTCTACCGGGGCACCAAGGACAGCGACGTCGCCACCGCCTTCATGAACGCCCTGCTCCGCGTCGAACAGGGCAAGCAGAAGCCGGAGGACGCCTGGAACCAGGCCGTCTCCGACGCCAAGAAGGTCGCGGGGGAATGACCCGATGACGGTCACCGAGACCCGTCCCGGCACGGGGGCACCCATGGCTCCCGTGCCGGGACGGCACCACCGCCGAGGCGGCTGGCGCACCCGCCTCACCCGCTTCGACCTGCGGTACACCCCGTACGTCCTCATCGCCCCGTTCTTCGTGATCTTCGGCGTCTTCGCCGCCTATCCGCTCCTCTACACCGGCTGGATCTCCTTCCACAAATGGGCGATCATCGAGGGCGACCAGGGCTGGACGGGCCTGCACAACTACCAACTCCTGTTCCAGGACTCGTACTTCTGGAACGCGCTCCTCAACACCACGCTCCTGCTGGTGTTCGGCACCGGAGTCCAGCTGCTCCTCGCGCTCTGGCTCGCCGGCATCCTCAACCGCAAGCTCAGCGGCAGCGCGGTGTGGCGGGCCGGGGTCGTGCTGCCGCACATCGTGTCGGTGGTCGCCGTCAGCCTCGTCTTCGCGCAGCTTTACGGCTTCCACACCGGCATCATCAACGACGTACTGAGCCTGGCCGGCATCGACCGGATCGACTGGCAGGCCAGCCGCTGGACCGCCATCCCCGCCGTCTCCACCATCATCATCTGGCGCTGGGCGGGCTACTACGCGCTGATCTTCCTCGCCGCGATGCAGGGCGTCCCGCGCGAACTCCACGAGGCCGCGATGCTCGACGGCGCCTCCCACCGACGCATCTTCTGGTCCATCACGGTGCCGTCCATCCGCCCCACCGTCATCTTCTCCGTCGTCATGTCGACGATCGGCGCGATGCAGACCTTCACCGAGCCCCAACTCTTCGACACCCAGGGCACGGAGGGCACGGGCGGCAGCGACCGGCAGTTCCAGACGCTGATGATGTACCTCTACGAGAAGGGCTTCCGCGAGTTCAACGCGGGCTACGCGGCCACCCTCGCCTGGGTGATGTTCCTGCTCATCGCCGTTCTCTCCGGCATCAACTACGCGCTGTCGCGGCGCATCGCGTCGAAGGACTGATGCCGTCATGACCCTTGCCCTGCCCAGCCGGAAGACCCGGCAGGCCTCCGGACGGCCCGGTTTCCTCGTGTACGGCGTCCTCGTCGCCGTCCTGGCCGCCTCCCTCTTCCCCCTCTACTACTCCTTCGTGCTGCCCACCCGCGACAACTCGGTGATCGGCGACTCGGCGCTGACCCTCACGCCCGGCGGCAACCTGGTCCACAACATCCAACGCGTCTACGACACGGTCGACTTCTGGCTCGCGCTGCGGAACTCCCTGATCGTCTCGACCACGGTGACGGTCTGCTGCGTCCTGCTGTCGTCCCTCGCCGGGTTCGCCTTCGCCAAGCTGCCGTTCCGCGGCCGCAACGCGCTGTTCCTCGCGGTGGTCGTCACCGCGATGCTCCCGACCCAGCTCGGCATGATCCCGCTCTACATGCTGATGGGAAAGCTCGGCTGGATCGCCACCCTCAAGGCCGTCATCGTCCCGGCGCTCGTCAACGCCTTCGCCGTCTTCTGGATGCGCCAGGCCAGCGAGGAGTCCGTCCCGTACGAACTGGTCGAGGCCGCCCGCGTCGACGGCTGCTCCACCCTCGGCATCTTCTGGCATGTGGCGCTGCCCGCGATCCGCCCGCAGGCCGCCGTGCTCGCCATGTTCACCTTCATGGCCACCTGGAACGACTTCATGTGGCCGCTGATCGTCCTGGACCCCTCCGTCACCCCGACGGTCCAGACGGCCCTGTCCTCACTCGCGAGCGGCTACGCCCTCGACTACACCCTGATCCTCTCCGGCGCCGCGATCGGCGTACTGCCGCTGCTGCTCGTGTTCCTGCTGCTGTCCCGGCAGATCGTGGCCGGTGTGATGCAGGGCGCGGTGAAGGGCTGACCTCACCAACCACCCATCACCAACCACCAACCTGCGTGCCCCGAACCCTCTGCTGAAAGGACCTGCATGACCGCGGGCCATATCCGCAACCCCGTGCTGCCCGGATTCCACCCGGACCCGAGCATCCTGCGCGTCGGAACGGACTACTTCCTCGCCACATCCACCTTCGAATGGTTCCCGGGCGTGCCCGTGCACCGCTCGACCGATCTCGTCCACTGGGAGCCGGCCGGTCACATCCTGGACCGGACGGACCTTCTGGACCTGCGCGGTGTGGCGGACTCGGCCGGCGTGTGGGCGCCGTCCCTCTCGCACCACGACGGCCGGTTCTGGCTGGTCTACAGCATCGTGCGGACCATCGGGCACCCCTACAAGGACGTCGACAACTACCTGATCACCGCGCCCGCGATCGACGGACCGTGGTCGGAGCCGGTGTTCCTGAACTCCTCCGGCTTCGACCCGTCCTTCTTCCACGACGAGGACGGCCGCAGCTGGCTGCTCAACATCCAGTGGGACCCGCGCGAGGGGCACCCCTCGTTCGCCGGAATCCTGCTCCAGGAGTACGACGCCGAGAAGCAGGCCCTGATCGGGGAGCCCCGCACGATCCTCACGCACGAGGAGCTGATCGAGGGCCCCAACGTCTACCGGCACGACGGCTGGTACTACCTGATGCTCGCGGAGGGCGGCACCGGCTGGAACCACGGCATCCTCATGGCCCGCTCGCGCGACCTGCCGGGCCCGTACGAACTCGACCCGGACGGCTCGCTGTTGACGACCCGGGACACCCCCGACTGGCCCCTGCAGAAAGCGGGCCACGGGGAACTCGTCCAGACCCCGGAGGGCGAGTGGTACCTCGCCCACCTGGCCTCACGCCCGGTGCGCACCGCGGAGGGGCCGCGCTGCATCTTGGGCCGCGAGACGTGCCTTCAGCGGGTGACGTGGACGGGGGAGGGGTGGCTGCGGTTGGCGGACGGGGGCCGCAGCCCGAGCCTGGAGGTTCCGGCGCCTGCGGGGGTGGAGCCGGGGCGGGAAACGGTGACCGATGTCCGCGACGACTTCAACACACCAGCCTTGGACGGAAGTTGGAGCACGCTGAGAGGACCCGCCTCCCCCGACTGGCTGACGCTCACCGAGCGCCCGAGCCACCTTCGGCTCCGCGGCCGCCAAAGCCTCCACTCTCACTTCGACCAGAGCCTGATCGCACGACCGCTCACCTCGGTCCACTGCGAGGTGACGACGGTCGTCGACTTCCGCCCCTCGCACTTCTCCCAACTCGCGGGCCTGGTCTGCTGGTACGACACCTCCACGCACTACTACCTACGCCTCACCCACGTCGAGGGCAGGGGCCGGGTACTGGGCGTGGTCCTCACCGACGACGGCACGTACCGCGAACTCCCCGACACCGAACTGGCCGTGGACGACTGGCCGTTGGTCCACCTACGAGCCCGCTTCGACGGCGCGGAACTCCACTTCTCCGCCTCACCCGACGGAGCCGCCTGGCACGACCTGGGCCCGGCCCTGGACGCGAGCAGGCTCTCGGACGACTACGGGGACCGGTTGCGGTTCACCGGGGCGTTCGTCGGCGTGTGCGTGCAGGACCTGGGCGGGACCCGAGCGGTGGCGGACTTCGACTGGTTCGAGGTGCGGGAACTGGGGGATGAGGTTCGGGTTGTAGTTCGAGGGTGACGGTTCGACTCCCGGAGCCAGGCGTCCCAGTACGTGGCGAGGGAGGTCGGGGAGGCTTGTACCAGTCACCCGGGAGCCCGGAACCCGCTAAGCCGGCCCCAGACACTGCACCGCGCGCCCCACAGGATGCCGCAAGGTCCCTGCGCGCCCGGGTCGTTGTGCCTACCCTGAAGAGTGCGCCTGATGGGGAAGCACCCGTCGGCCAAGCCACACATCACCGGGGGAGCAGGCATGGTTGATGCGGAGATCGTGCAGTTGCTGGAGCAGGCCGGGCCCTACCTGACGGCCGCGGTCGGCGCCTACGGGGCGGCCGTGCTCACACGGGCGGAGGACACCGCCGCCGAGGCCACCGTCACCCTGGGCCGCCGAATCCTGCGAGCCGTGTGGAGTCGCCGGGACGAACCCGGGCGGGCCGCGCTGGAACAGGCCGTGGCCGAGGCCGCCGACGAGCCCGACGACCTCGATGCCGCGGCCATGCTGCGCCGGCAGCTCAAGCAGGCCCTGCGCGAGGACGCCGAACTGCGAACCGAACTCGCCGAGATGCTGCGGACAGCGGCCACCACGGTCGGCGGCGTGTGGGCCGGGGACCACAGCCCGGCGGTGTCACACAGCCGGATCGGCGGAGACAACATCCAGATCGGACATGCGGGGGGAGACGTCCGGATCGGCCCGGCCTGACCGGCATCGTCAGTGTCATCACGCAGCACAGGAGCGGCAGGGGTGGACGGACCGAGCGTAGACAACTCCTGGATCGGCGGACACAACATCCAGCTCGGCGATGTCGCCGGACACGTCACGATCATGCTGGAACAGCGCTCGTTCCGGCTTGAGCTGCTGCGGCCGTTGGAGTCCCCCGAACTGCCCGAGAAAGTGCGGCACCAGCCGAGCTATCTGCTGCACCCGGGCAACCAGGTCGTGCCCTATCGGCCGCCGGTCGTGGACCTGGAGGCACTAGCCGGCTGGCGGGACAGCAGAGAGGGCCTGTCGGTGCTCCTGCTCCACGGACCGGGCGGGCAGGGGAAGACCCGTACCGCACAGTACTTCGCCTCCCGCGCCGTGGCTGACGGCTGGTCGGTGGCGCAGGCCAGGGATCTCGCGACGGCGGCGCCCCTCTTGCCATCGGGCGAAGGACCGCCCTCCGAGCGACTGCTGATCGTCGTCGACTACGCCGAGCGCTGGCGGTATCTCAGCCTGCTGGCGATGCTCGAGTCGTCGCGCGGTGCAGGTGGGGCCCGGGTGGTACGGGTCCTGCTGCTCGCCCGCTCCGACACTCACCTCTGGGACCAGCTGGAGGCCGAGCTCGACGGTTTGGGTATTTCCTACGCTCCGCCGATCGCACTGGCCGGCTTCGCCGGGCCGTCGAGGGAAGCACTCTTCGCCGAGGCCGCCGCGGCATTCGCCTGTGCCCTGGACGCTCCCGACCTGGCCCCGCCCGTCCCGGACGACCTCGCCGACCCGGCGTACGCCTCGCCGCTGACCCTCCACATGGCGGCCCTCGCGGGAGTCGTCGCCGCGCGCGAGGACGACGCGCGCCCGGCCGACATCTCGCGCTACCTGCTGTTGCACGAGCAGCGCCGCTGGAACGCCTCCGATGCCGCGGACACCATGCGTGCTCTGGTGGTCCTGGCCACTCTGTTCGGTCCCGCCCGCACGCGGGAGTCGGCCCGGGCGCTGCTGCTCGCCACCGGAGCCGCCGACGGGCCCGCCGAGGCAGACCGGGCGCTGAGGGCGCACCGGACCCTGTATCCGTCCGACCAGAACCTGACGCCACTGCGTCCCGACCGGTTCGCCGAGGACTTCCTCGGCTGGCATCTGGGCCGCGACCAGGAGGCGGGGGACGATCTCGCCGAGCTGCTCACCGGCGACGGCTCTCTGCTGCAGGACGGCGACATCCGCCAGGCGCTGATCGTCCTTGCCAACGCCGTCCGCCACGATCCCGTCCGCGACCTCCTGGACACGGTGATCGGCGAGCGACCTGATCTCGCAGAGACCTCGCCCGCGATCATGCTCGCTGTCGCCGAACATCTTTCGCCGTACACGGCGATGCTGATTGCCCTGCGACCGGTCAGAGGCGTGGAACTGACCTACGCTCGGCTCAAGCTGACCCAGCAGAGCGCGAAGGCCATTCCGGACGGTGCTCCCGCCGCCGTCGACATCGCGTTCCGTTGGATGCTCGCGCGGAGCCTGATGGACTATGGGGAACACGTCGAGGCGTCCGACGTGCTGGCCAAGGCCGTCCAGCAGGTGAGGGAGCACAGTGACGACCCCGAGATCGGGGATCCCGTAGACCTGGCCGAGCTGCTCAACCACTATGCCGAGACGCTCGCCTACACCGGGAGGCAGTCCGAGTCGGCGCTCGTCATGTCCGAGGCGATCGAGCTCCTGCGGCAGCATCCCCAGGGGCCGTCCCCTGACGAAGCGTCCCGGCACAAGGACATCCTGGCGAGGAGCCTGAGTAACCACTCCAACGTTCTCTCGGACGCCGGGGATCTGCAGGGAGCGCTCGCTGCCGCCGAGGAATCGGTCGCTCTGTACGGGGATCTGGCGGCCCAGGACGAGGAGAGCTACGGAGCGTCACTGGTCGGCGCCGAGGCGGGTGTCGCCCGGCTGCTGCACGAGTTGGGTCATGCCGAGGAAGCCGTCCAGGTGGGTCGGCGTGCCGCCGACGCGCTGCGCTGGCTGTCAGCGGACGATCCCGAGACTCACCGGATCGAATACGCCCGCACCCTGCACAACCTGGGGCTGAGCCTCGAAGAGACCGGCCAGTCCGGACAGGCGGCCCTCGCGTTGTCCGAGGCGGCCGACCTCTATCGATATCTGGCGCAGCACATTCCCCTTCGCTTTCTGGCTCACCTTGGTGAGTGCCTTTTCGCGTTGGCTGGAGTTCTGGGGGAGCTCCAACGCTCGGCCGAGATGATCAGAGTGCTCCGTGAGCTGGCGACCGTGGAGCGGCAGTTGCGGGAAACGGCGCCTGATTGGGACGCCCGCAGGCTCGCCGTCACGATGTATTCCCTCGGTCAACAGTTGGCGATGCTGGAGGATTACGAGCACGCGTTGTCGACGCTGACCGAATCGGTGGGGCTGTTCCGGAGCCTGACCGCGTTACATCCGGGCTCGGCCGAGGCCATGTCACGCGCTCTCGTCTTCCTCAGCATCGTGCAGAGCGCCCTCGGCGACAGGCCCGCGGCGGCGGTTGCCGCCCGGGAGGCGGTCGGGTTGTTCCGTGTGCAGTCCGACGGCTCCGATGAGGCGGTTCATCGGCTGCGTCTTGCGCTGCAACGGCTGGCATCCTGCTTGCCTGAGGATGGCACGGAACACGCGGCCGTCCTGGCTGAGCTCGACGAGAATCTCGAGCCCGGCCTGCCTTGGGCCGAGGACGCGCTGGACTTGGAGTAGGACGACCGGCGGAACCATGCCCGGACTGCCCAGGAGACAGAACGAACGGCTCGTCCCGGAGATCGCCTTGGGGTTTCATGGACATCGACTCCGGGGGTCCGTGAGCCAAGTCCGCCAGACGTGCCGGGTGTTGGGGACCTCGGGGTGGTCGAGGAGCCAGAGCACATAGCCCGCGTGGAGTTGCGCCCAGGGGTTCTCCATGTGGTGGGCCCGGTGGAGTCTGGTGCGCAAGTCGTCCCCGTCGAGGGTCCGGGCCACCCGCACATACTCACGGTCCTTGCAACGGTAGGCCCGCTGGACGACGACCTCGACGAGAGCGAGGAGCTTCGCCTTGACCGCCTCGTCGCTGGGGCTGCGGCGCGCCAGGTCTCGGATGAGTGCTTGTTTCGTTCCCCACGCCTTGGCGTGCTGTGTCCACTCCTGCGGGAAACGCGCCTCCCATTCCAGGAAGAGCAGGGCGAAGGGCAGCTTCGGCGACATGCGGATGTCATCGCGATACGGTGCGTGCCACAACGCCTCCGGCAGGCAGCGGCTTCCGGCCTCCTCGTACAGCCGTTGGGCCGCAACGACCGATGGCTCCTGGTGCCAGTCTTCCGAGCCCGCCCTGGATGCCCGGAGCCAGGCTTCGTTGTACCGAGCACGTGCTGCCTGGGCTTCCGCGCGGGCCGCGTCCAAACGGGCCAGGGCCGCACCCCGTTCGACAGAGTCGGGCGCTATCAACCCGTAGCTCCATCCCAGACGCTCAGCCCACTCGCGGGCGCCCTCCACGCTGGGGCCTGCCGCTTCTGTCATGTGGCACTTCTTCCTCGACCTGTACACAAAGGCGATCCCCATGGTGGCCTACCCCGCCGTGGTCAAGGGAGACGGTCGAGTAACGGCCCGGTGGGTGGCTGTGCATGTGCGGAGGTGTGGAGGTCGCATACGATCGGCGCATGATGCCACGAAAGGGCCGTGCCGCGTAGGTCCCCGCATGCGCTTCGGGACAGGCTGCCCGAGCGCCGAAGCCGCAGTCCGTTCAGCCCATTCAGCACGTTGCTCCTCGGCACGTGCCCCGGGCCGCCCGTGTGCACCGGCGTGCATACGTACCTCTTCGTCGACGGCCTCGACCTGATCTCGCGCAGCGACAGCGGGAGCGTGGGCATGGATCCGGAGCGGCTTCTCCGGCCCGGGGGACCGCTCTATCCGACGGATGCCGCCCGCAGCGTATGCCTGACGTCTCAGGCGCAATCCGACCCGGGCGGCTCTGCGGGGCTCCGCGTTCGCGTGCGATTGAGTGGTGAAACGGTCGTCTGGAGCGAGCTGATGTATCCGGGGCTCGACCACGGGGTCATTGAGGAGGCCCGCTTCCACCTGGGGCAATATCTGGGCGAGATCGAGCGGGCGTACCGACTGCACACCCGGTAGGCATCCCGGGGGCGCGTGTTGCCGCGCAGGTCGGGGGTGAGAGCGGCGGACAGTGCTGCGACCGGGGTGTTCACCATGAGGTGAGCGCGGTGACCGTGCCGACTCCGCCGGGTGCGATGACCCCGCTGAGTCCGCCCAGTACCGCCGGAATCCCCGCATACAGCACCAGGCACCCCCGATTGCCGCACGGGCACGGCGGCCCGTCGACCCCCACCGACACATGGCCCAGCTCTCCCGCCGCCCCGACGGCCCCGCGATACAGCCGTCCGTCGAGGATCAGCCCGGAGCCGATGCCGTTGGACAGGCCGAAGTAGAACAGACTCACCGCTCCGCTCCCGGCGCCCCAGCGGGCCTCCGCGACACCTTCGAGCCGGGTGTTGTTCTCCACGGTGACCGGAACTCCGAGGGCCCGTTCGAACTCCTCGGCGGCGTGCACGTGCGACCAGGGCTGCCCGGGCAGGGACACCCCGCCGACGCCGGTGTCGCGGTGGATGGGCCCGGGGACGCCCACTCCGACACCGATGACCTGGGTGCGCTCCAACTCCTAGGCGTCGAGGAGTCGTTGGAGAAGCGACGCGCCGACCGTGATGCGTTCGGCGGCCGGGGTGGCCGGGTCCAGCGCCGCGCCCTCGCTCGCGACCCCCCGTGCGGCCAGGTCGCTGAGGTGCACCCACACACCGTCGAAGGTGTGGTTCATCCCGGCCACAACAGCCGCACGCGGATTGAACGGCAACCGGTTTCCTGCACGGCCGTCGAGATCGCCGTCCCGTTCCTCCTCGGACTCGGCCCAGCAGTCCGCGCGCCATCAGCTCGCCGGCGATGGTCGACACGGTGGTCCGCGATACACCCGCCTGACGTGCCAACTCGGGTCGGTGCAGGGGGCATTGGGCCAACAGGCTCCGGGCTGATGGCTCATGGCGCAGAGGTTACCCAGTCTTTTCGAAAGTTCGTCAAGACTCTTGACGCAGTTTCCGGACAGGAAGAAGCTCTGCCCCATTGCACAACAACCGGTTTCTACGTCGGCCGAGTTGTGGCCGGCAGGCCGATCCCTGGCCGCGATCGCCGCGATCCCGAACGGTCGCCCGAACAGTCCGAAGCAGGAGGTGGTGCGTTCATGCCCTCACGTGCTGGTGCTCCGGGTGCTCCCCTGAGCCGCCGCCGATTTCTCGCCCTCTCGGCAGCCGGTGCCGCGACCGGTGCGGCAGCGCTGAGCGGCTGCGCACTGCAGGTGTCCACTGGGGTCGGTGGGTCGGGCGAGACCGTCACCGTGATGGCCAAGCCCGGTGACATCACCCCGGAGCT
The DNA here is from genome assembly GCF_036347135.1 of Streptomyces sp. NBC_00775. Lineage (NCBI taxonomy): Bacteria > Bacillati > Actinomycetota > Actinomycetes > Kitasatosporales > Streptomycetaceae > Streptomyces > Streptomyces sp. NBC_00775. The sequence continues at coordinate 2,328,677 of NZ_CP108938.1, read as the reverse complement.
GGTCGCACAGGCGCGGAAGGACCTCGGGGTCAAGATCGTCACGGTGCCGTACAGCATCACCAAGCTGGTCGCCATGATGACCAACGGCAATCCGCCCGATCTGGTGCGCGGTGTCGGCGCCGTGGACGCGCCGTACTTCGCGGCGCGCGAGGTGATGGAGGACCTGGACCCGTACTTCGCCGGAAGCAGCGTCCTCAGGCTCGACGACCTGGACCCGGTCAACGACCTGTGGCGCTACGACGGAAGGACCCAGGGCAAGGGCCCTCGCTACGGCATGGCGAAGGACTTCTCCCAGGACTCCATGTTCTGGTACAACACCGCGCTCTTCGACGAGGCGGGTGTCGGCCATCCGCCGGAGACCGACCCGGTCACGTACGAGGAGTGGCTGGACAAGGCCAAGCGGCTCACCCAGCGCAAGAACGGCCAGACGACCGTCTTCGGCGGCAGCTACAACGGCGTACTCACGCCCAATCTCCTGGCCAGCCTGACCGTGGCCGCCGGAGGAAGTCTCTTCAGCGACGACTTCTCCCGGGTCGACTTCACCACCCCCGAGGCCCGCAAGGCGCTGGGCTGGTACATCGACTACTGCCGGACCAGGGTCGGGCCCAGCATCATCCAGCCGGATCCCAACACCTGGGACGGCCCCACGTACTTGGCGAACCGGCTGGCCATGTCGAACTCGGGCTACTGGCTCGGCGGCATGATCAACACCGACAAGAAGCTGGCGCCGGTGTCCCGTCTCGCCCCCGCCCCGGTCTTCGAAGGCGGCCGGCGGGTCAGCCCCTGCCAGGCCGGCACCGGTCTGTGGATGCCGAGGAAGGCCCACAACAAGGACGCCGCCTGGCGGGTCTTCGAGTGGTTCTTCGGCGAGGCGCCGGCCAAGGCGCGCGCCTCAGCCGGCTGGGGCATTCCCACCCTGAAGTCCCTGCGTTCGCTGATGCCGGCCCAGGAGGACTACCAGAAGCGGGTGTTGAAGGTGCAGAACGCCGAGCTGAAGCACTTCTCGGTGATCGCCTTCACCCCCTACGCCTCGGTGGATTCGCTCTTCGCCCTCTTCAACCAGACCGCCCCGGCCGCGATGAAGGGCGAGATGTCCCTCGACACTCTCGCCGGGCGCCTGAACTCGGCCATGAACGAGCAACTGAAGCGCGGGAAGGAGCAAGTGGGATGACGGCCGATCAGATCTCCACCGTCGTGGACCGGCCCGGCACGACCGCGTACGCCGACCGGGCGGGGGGCGCGGACCGCCGGCCCCGGACGTCCATGACCACGCGCAGGCGCCGGGCGTTCTACCTGTTCACCTCGCCCTGGATCATCGGGTTTCTGCTGCTGACCATCGCTCCCATGGCGTACGCGCTGTGGCTGAGCTTCACCACGTTCGACGGTATCTCGCCCCACTGGAGCTATGTCGGCCTCGACAACTACCGTGAGTTGTTCGCCGACGCGCAGACCTGGGACGCCCTCGGCAGGACGGGCCTGTTCGCGGTGACCTCGGTGCCGCTGTCGATCGTCGCCGGGCTCGGGCTCGCCGTCCTGGTCAACCGGCCGCTCAAGGCACGCGGCCTGTTCCGCACCCTGCTCTACCTGCCGGCCGTGGTGCCGCCGGTGGGCGCGGGCATCGCCTTCAAGCAGCTCTTCGACCAGAACTCCGGTGCCGCCAACGGTGTCCTGAGCCTCTTCGGCATCGACGCCCTCGGCTGGCTCGCCGACCCCTACGCCCGCTACGTACTCGTGATGACGGTGCTGTGGAGCGCCGGAAACATCATGATCATCTCGCTGGCCGGGCTCCAGGACGTACCCCGCGAACTCCACGAGGCGGCCCGCATCGACGGCGCGAGTGCCTGGCGGAGCTTCCGCAGTATCACCGTGCCGCTGCTCTCGCCGGTGCTGCTCTTCCAGACCGTGACCGGCGTGATCGCCTCGGTGCAGACCATCATGCCGCTGCTGCTGGCGCCCGACGGCAGCGTGGCCGGCGTCACCGCGATCCCGCAGTCCAACTACCAGTACATGATGCACGTCTTCGTGGAGTACTTCGCGTTCGGCCGCTACGGCTACGCCTCCGCGCTGCTGTGGGTGCTTTTCGTCCTGATCCTCCTCGCGACCGGACTCATCTTCAGACTCACGTCCGGCGTGGTGTTCTACAACGTCGACCCGGAGGCGAAGAAGTGACCGCCACCAGCCCGCCCAGCGGCTCCGCACCCCGCGTACGGATACGCGCGAACCGCCTCGTTCTCTACACGGTCCTCGTCGCGCTCACCGGTCTGTTCCTCGGCCCGTTCGGCTGGCTGGTCCTCACCGGCCTGAAGACCCCGGCCGAACTGGCCGCCTCGCCCGTGCACTGGCTTCCCGACCACATCCAGTGGCACGACTTCGCGGACGCCTTCAACCTCGTCGACTTCCTCGGCTACGCCCGCAACTCCCTGATCATCGCGCTCATCTACGCCACCCTGGTCACCCTCAGCTCGGCCTGGGTCGGCTTCGGGTTCGCCCGTCTGGACGCGCCCGGCAAGAAGACACTGTTCGGCATCCTCATCGGCTCGATGATGCTGCCGCAGATGATCACCCTGCTCCCGACCTACCTGATCTTCGCGAAGCTCGGCATGGTCGACACCTACTGGCCGTGGGTGCTGTGGGGCCTCGGCGCCGCTCCGTATCTGGTCTTCCTCTTCCGGCAGTTCTTCGCCGGCCTGCCCCGCGAGCTGGAGGAGGCCGCGATCGTCGACGGCTGCGGATACGCCGGGATCTTCTGGCGGATCTTCCTGCCGCAGTCCTGGCCGGTCCTCTCCGCGAGCTTCGTGATCGCCTTCACCTGGACCTGGGGGGACTACATCGCCCCGCAGTTGCTGCTGTCCACGGACAAGTCCACGCTCGCCGTCGCCGTCATGTCCACCTACGTCACCTCCGCCGGAACGCCGGTCACCAACCTCCAGGCCGCGGCCTCCGTGATGTACGTCGTCCCCATCCTGCTGATCTTCCTCGTGGCCCAGCGCGGTTTCGTCGCCGGGATGTCCACCTCCGGACTCAAGTGACCGTCCGTATCTGACGTCCGTACCTGTCGTCCGTATCTCTCATCCGTTCCGTTCCGCACCCGCAAGGAGTCGAACATGACCCCGTCCCCGTCCCCCGCTCCGTCCCCGTCCCTGTCACGCCGCACCGCCCTCCAGGCGGCGGGCGCCACCGTGCTCGCCGCCGGACTGTCCGGCCTGACGGCCACAGCGGCCCGGGCGGACGACGACAACGCCGCGCCGAAGCTGGTCACCTACCCGCGCCCGTCCACCATGGCGACCAACACCAGCTTCAAGGTGCGGGTCCGGGTCGCCCCCGACGGTGAGTGGCAGACCCTCGACATCTGGCGTCCGCAGCTGGAGGAGATCAACCCGAACACCGGCTCCGGCAAGGTCTACAACACCTCGATGGTGTACTTCGACTTCTGCGGCTCGGCCGAGATCGAGATCACCTACCTCAAGGGCGGCACCACCAAGGCCCGGGTGAGACCCGACGCCCTCGGCATCACCCCCGAACTGCTCGGTGACACCCTCCGCTTCACCCTCGACCAGCCGCGTGACGTCGTCGTCCAGATCAACGACGAGATCTTCGACTGCCTGCATGTGATCAGCAACCGCGTCGAGCACCACCCGCCCGCCGAGGACGACCCGGACGTCATCTACTTCGGCCCCGGCGTGCACACCGTCACCGGCAACGTCCTCACCGTCCCCAGCGGCAAGACCGTGTACCTCGCCGGCGGCGCGGTCCTCACCGCTCAGGTCTTCTTCAAGGACGTGGAGAAGGCCTCCCTCACCGGACACGGCATGCTCTACGCCAACCCCGGCGGCGCCATCCTCTGCGAGGGCAGCAAGAACATCCGCGTCGAGGACGTCATCATCATGAACCCGAGCGGCTACGCGGGCATCTTCGGGGAGAGCGAGAACGTCCACGTCAAGAAGGCGCGTTCGTTCAGCTCGAAGGGCAACGGCGACGGCTTCGACGTCTTCTCCTCGTCCGGGATCGTCTTCGACGGCTGCTTCATGCGCAACTCCGACGACTGCTTCGCGATCTACGCCCACCGCTGGAACTACTACGGCGACACCCGCGACATCACCATCCAGAACTGCACCCTGTGGGCCGACGTCGCCCACCCCGTCAACATCGGCACGCACGGCAACACCGACGCCCCCGAGACCATCGAGAACCTGGTCATCAAGAACGTCGACATCCTCGACCACCGCGAACCGCAGATGGGCTACCAGGGCTGCATCGCCCTCAACCCGGGCGACTCCAACCTGATCAAGAACGTGCGTATCGAGGATGTCCGTATCGAGGACTTCCGCTGGGGCCAGGTCATCCACATGCGGATCATGTACAACACGAAATACAACACCTCGGTCGGCCGCGGCATCGAGGACGTCTACGTCAAGAACCTCAGCTACACGGGCACCCACGCCAACCCGTCGCTGTTCCTCGGCTACGACGCCGACCACGCCATCAAGAACGTCACCTTCGAGAACCTGGTGATCAACGGCGTGGTCGTCGCCGACTCGATGAAGAAGCCGAGCTGGTACTACACCACCGACTCCGTGCAGTGGTTCTACAACGAGCACGTCACGGGCCTCAAGTTCCTCACCACCGCCGAGGCCGCCGCGTCATGACCCACGGACCCAGCCGCCGCGGCTTCCTCGGCGGGAGCGCCGCCCTGCTGCTGGCGTCGGGCGCGAGCACTCTGCTCGTGTCCGGCACGGTACGGGCGGCGACCGACAGCGGTTTCACCCACCCCGGACTGCTGCACAGCGCCGACGACCTCGCCCGGATGAAGGCCGCGGTCGCCGACAGACAATCGCCCGTGTACGAGGGCTACTTGGCGCTCGCGGCCCACGCGCGCTCCTCGGCCACGTACACCGTCCAGAACACCGGCCAGATCACCTCGTGGGGGCGCGGCCCCTCCAACTTCATGAGCCAGGCCGTCGCGGACTCGGCCGCCGCCTATCAGAACGCCCTCATGTGGTGCGTCACGGGCGAGCGCGCCCACGCGGACAAGGCGCGCGACATTCTCAACGCCTGGTCGGCCTCGCTGACGGCCATCACCGGCGCGGACGGCCAACTCGGCGCCGGGCTCCAGGCCTTCAAGTTCATCAACGCGGCCGAACTGCTGCGGCGCAGCGGCTACGACGGCTGGGCCGACACGGACATCGCCCGCTGCGAGGACTCCTTCCTGCGCGTCTGGTACCCCTCCGTCTCCGGCTACATGCTCTACGCCAACGGCAACTGGGACCTGACGGCCATTCAAACCATCCTGGCCATCGGTGTGTTCTGCGAGAACCGCACCCTCTTCGAGGACGCCCTGCGGTTCGCAGCGGCCGGCGCGGGTGACGGCAGCGTGCCCCACCGCATCGTCACCGACGCGGGCCAGGGCCAGGAGAGCGGCCGCGACCAGGGTCACGAACAGCTCGCCGTCGGTCTGCTCGCCGACTCCGCCCAGGTCGCCTGGAACCAGGGCGTCGACCTCTACGGCCACCTCGACCACCGGATTCTGGCGAACGTCGAGTACGCGGCCCGCTACAACCTCGGCGGCGACGTGCCCTTCACCCCGGACCTGGACCGGACGGGCAAGTACATCAAGACCACCGTCTCCGCCGTCTCCCGCGGCAACCTGCCCCCGATCTACGAGATGGTCTACGCGCACTACGCCGGTGTACGCGGACTCGACGCCCCGTACACCAGGCAGGTGCTCTTCCGGGGCTCCGGCGGGACCCGCGTGGTGGAGGGCGGCAACGACGACCTGCCGTCCTGGGGCACGCTCACGTACGCCGGGGCGCAGGCTTCCCCCGCGACACCGACGGCACCCGCCGGCCTCTTCGCCACCGGCGACGACAACGCTGTCACGGTGTCCTGGCTGCCCTCGGCCTGGGCGAGCACGTACACGGTACGACGGTCCACCGACCCCGAGGGCCCGTACGAGAGCCTCGCGGCCGGGGTGGAGTCAGCGACGTACACCGATCGCTCGGTGCGTGCGGGGCGGACCTACCACTACACGGTCTCCGCGACGAACGCCCGGGGTGAGAGCGGTGGTTCGGGTGCGATCACCGCCACGGCCGGGCTCCCGGGCCCCTGGGACTCCGACGACGTGGGCGAGGTGCGGCGCGCGGGTGCCGCCGTCTTCGACGGTGAGCGGTTCCTTCTCGAAGCGGGCGGGGCGGACATCGGTGACACGGCCGACGCGTTCCGTTTCGTGCGGCTGCCGCTGCGCGGGGACGGCGTGATCACGGCGCGGGTCGTGCATCCGCTCAGCTCGCAGTACTCCAAGGTGGGCGTGAGCGTCCGTGGCTCCCTGGCGGCGGACGCGGCGCACGCCTCGATGCTGATCCAGGGGCTGCCGCTGCACACCTGGAGCGGGGTGTGGACCACCCGGACGTCAGGGGGCGGGCAGACCACCGGCACCGGCAGCACCCCCGTCCCGCCGTCCCAGCGGCAGGCGATCACCACCGGCGCCTCCTTCCCGATCTCCGCCCTCGGCACGCTTCCCGAGTCGGCGACACCCCTGACCGCGCCCTACGTGGAAGGGGCGGGCGACGGCTACCGGCTCCGGAAGCCCTACTGGGTGCGCGTCGAGCGCCGCGGCAACCGCTGCACCGGATCCCTCTCCCCGGACGGCGTCGAGTGGACCGAAGTCAGCTCCACCGACGTCGAGTTGGGGCGCACGGCGTACGCCGGTCTCGTGCTCACCTCCTGCCTGGGCGTCGACGCCTCGTACGCCGAGACCGGCACCGGCGCCTTCGACAACGTCAGCGTGACGTCCTCGGCCGGAGCGGTCTGGTCCGTCCCGCGCCCCGCCCGCACCGCCACCGACCCGCGGGCGGCGGCGACGGCCGACGCCATCGAGCTGACCTGGACCGACCCGGACCTGTCGGCCAGGTACGCGGTGATGCGAGCCGACAGCCCCGACGGGGCCTACGGGAAGATCGCCACCGGCGTGGGGCCCGTCGGGTTCGGCACGCGGACGCGGTACGTCGACGCGACCGGGACGCCCGGACGGACGTACCACTACAAGGTCGTGAAGACCAACACGACGGGGCACGGCCCGCGTTCGGCGAGCGTCAGCGCGGTGATGCCGACGCCGTCGGTGCCGGGTGTCCTCTCCTCCGCGATCGCGTTCGCCAACCAAGGCGTCCCCTTCCGGCATCTGATCAGGGCCTCGCACGAGCCGGTGCGCTTCTCCGCCGCGGGTCTGCCGCGAGGGCTGCGCGTCGACCGGCGTACCGGACTCATCTCCGGAATCCCGCTGGAATCAGGCGAGTTCACGGTGACGACGGCCGCCTCGAACGCCTCCGGCACCGTTGCCTCCGACCTCGCCCTCACCGTCGGCACACCCCCGCCCGCTCCATGGTCGTACGGCGATCTCGGCGATGTCGTGGTCGACGAGCGGGAGTTGGGGACGTACGGCGTGGTGTTCGTCCGGACCCCCGGGATCACCAGCAGCGACGGCGCAGCCTTCGTCGTGCGTGGGTCCGGAACCGACCTGAATGTCAACGGCCAAGGAATGACAGGGCAGTTCGTACGTCGCCCGGTGAGCGGCGACTGCGCGATCACCGCCCGGCTCGTGTCCCGCGCGGGCGCGGTGACGGCCGACCGGGTGGGGCTGCTGATGACCAAGTCCCTGTCGCCGTTCGACCAGGCGGCCGGGGCGATCGTGACCAGTGGCGGGACGAGCGCGGCCGGGACGCCGCAGCTCATGCTCCGCAAGACGGTCGCGGGCGCCTCCGCCTTCACCGGGGCGGCGGGAACCACCGGCCTGCCCTGCCTGCTGCGGCTGACGCGGACCGGGACCGCCTTCGCCGCCGCCGTGTCCACCGATGACGGCGCCACCTGGACCCCCCTCGCCACGGGCGAGATCCCCGGCTTCGGTGACGCCCCCTATTACGTGGGTCTGGTGGTCTGCTCCCGAGACCCCTTGGCCCACAGCACCTCGCACTTCGAAGAGGTGAGCATCACCCCCACCTAGCGGCCGCGCGGCCGCGAATCCTCCAGAGGATTGGAGATGCAAGAGTGATGAGCCGCATCACAAACCCCCACACGCAAGACAGGCCAGGGGAGTTGAGCCGTCGGGGTCTGCTCAGGACCGCCGGCGGGCTCAGCGCAGCCCTGGCCGTCGGAGCGTCCGCCACCGCCCTCACCGGCACCACCGCGGACGCCGCACCGGCGACCTTCACCCACCCCGGAATGCTGCACGCCTACGGCGAACTCAACCGCGCCAAGGTACGGGTCGCCGCGGGCGACGACCCGTGGCTCTCCGGCTGGAACCGCCTCACCGCCAACAGCCACTCGGCGAGCACCTGGACGCCGAACCCGCAGGCCACGATCATCCGCGGCGGGACCGGCGAGAACTACGGCATCCTCTACAACGACATCCACGCCGCCTACCAGAACGCGCTGCGCTGGAAGATCGCGGGAACGACCGCGAACGGCGCCACGGCCGTGAAGATCCTCAACGCCTGGTCGTCCACCCTGACCACCGTCACGGGCAACGCCGACCGGTTCCTGGCCGCCGGGATCTACGGCTACCAGTTCGCGAACGCCGCCGAACTCATGCGTGGCTACAGCGGGTTCGACCTCGACGCGTTCAAGACGATGATGCTCGACGTCTTCTACCCGCTCAACAACGACTTCCTGCTCAACCACAACACCGCCTGCATCACCAACTACTGGGCCAACTGGGATCTGTGCAACATGAACTCGATCCTGGCCATCGGCATCCTGTGCGACGACGCCGCGAAGTACGACCAGGCGGTGAACTACTTCAAGAACGGCGCGGGCAACGGCTCCCTCGCACACGCCGTCCCCTTCCTCTACGGCGACGTGGACGGCTACGACCTCGGCCAGTGGCAGGAGTCGGGCCGCGACCAGGGGCACACCATGATGGGCATGGGCCAGATGGGCGCGTTCTGCGAGATGGCCTGGTCGCAGGGCGACGACCTGTACGGCTACGACAGCAACCGGTTCATGAAGGCCGCGCAGTACGTCGCCAAGTACAACCTGGGCTACGACGTGCCCTTCACCACCTACAGCTGGGGCACCGGACAGAGCTGCGCCTACAGCGAGCAGACGGTGATCTCCAGCGGCTCACGCGGCCAGGTCCGGCCGGTGTGGGACATCCTCCACTACCACTACGCGCGCCGCAGGGGCCTCGACGTCCCGTACATCACCGCCATGGCCGAGAGCGTCCGCCCCGAGGGCGGCGGCGGTGACTACGGCTCGACCAGCGGAGGCTTCGACCAGACCGGCTTCGGGACGCTGATGTACGCCAAATAGCACGTTCAGCACGCGGTACGTCCGCCAAACGGGGACGTCCGCAGGAATACCGGGAGGTGATGTGATGCTCTGATGTGAACGATTCGCGGCGCGGTGAGGAGCTGGTGGTCGGATGGCGGTGGACGCGGTGGACCCGGTGTCCCGGACGGAGGACCCGGAGGTCGCCACCCCGTACGGAGCGGTGCGCGGCCGGTACGAGAACGGGATCGCCGTCTTCCGCGGCATTCCGTACGCGGCACCGCCGTTCGGCCCCCGCCGCTTCCGGCCACCGGAGCCGCCCGAGCCCTGGGACGGGGTGCGTGACGCGGGCGCGTTCGGGCCTACGCCGCCCAAGCCGCCGTACTCGGAGGCGTTCGCGCGGCTCCTCGCCGACCCCGTCGTGCCCGGCGACGACTGCCTCAACCTCAATGTGTGGACGCCGGAGCCGGGCCCCGGCGCCCGGCTCCCCGTCATGGTGTGGATCCACGGCGGGGCCCTGACCCGCGGCTCCTCGGCCGTGCCCGTCTACGACGGGCGCGCCTTCGCGCGCGACGGCGTTGTCTTCGTCTCCTTCAACTACCGTCTGGGAGTGGAGGGTTACGGCCTCTTCCCGGACGCGCCCGCCAACCCGGGGCTGCGCGACCAGCTCGCCGCGCTGGAGTGGGTGCACCGGTCCATCACCCAGTTCGGCGGAGACCCCGGCCGCGTGACCGTCTTCGGCGAATCGGCCGGAGCCATCAGCATCGGCGCGCTACTGGCAAGCCCGCGCGCCCGGGGCCTGTTCCACCGGGCCGTCCTGCAGAGCGGGCCGCCCGAGGCGAGCGACCGCGACAAGGTGCGGCGGATGGTGCGCAGGATGGCCACCCGGCTGAAGGTCCCCGCGACGGCGGAGGCGTTCGCCGCCGTGGACCGCGAGCTGCTCCTGCGCACCCAGGCCGACGTGGGGAAACTCAGCAGCCCGGTGCTCGGCGGGCCCGCCTTCGGCATCGTCGTCGACGGCGACGTCGTCCCACGCGATCCGCTGGAGGCCCTGGTCGAGGGTGCCGCGCCGGACATCGACCTGCTGCTGGGCTGGACGAGTGAGGAGTACCGGCTGTGGCTGGTCCCGGGAGGTCTGCTGGAGCGGGTCGACCTGCTCGGACCCGTGGCCCTGGCCGGCGCGATGGCCCGTTGCCACTGCGGTCACGAGGTGCCCCGCGGCTACCGCGCCATCCACCCGGACGCGGGCACCGCGGACCTCGTCGGCCAGATGGTCACCGACCATCTCCTGCGGGTGCCGCTGCACCGCCTCGCGGACGCGCGCCGCGGACGGACCCCCGCGTACGTGTATGAGTTCGCATGGCCCTCGAACGTGCCGGACCTCGGTGCCTGCCACGCCCTGGAGCTGGGCTTCGTCTTCGACACCGCCGACGTACCGGAGTCGGCGAAGCTCGCGGGTCCGGGCGCCCCGCAGGAGCTGGCCGAGGCCATGCACACGGCGTGGGTACGGTTCGCGGTCGACGGTGACCCCGGCTGGGCCGCGTGGGACGCCTCGCACCCGGTCCGTATCTTCGGCACGGGCGAGCCCCACACCGTCCACGGACCGCGTGACCGCGAACTCGCCCTGTGGGACGCCGAGTCGGGCAAGGTGCCGGGCACGCCCGCCGGCCTTTCGGAATCCACCACCACGGCGCGTGGACCCGCCGGTTCGTCCTCGCGGGCTACGGCACCGCTGTCAGCCGTACGCCGCTTCCGTCGCTCCGGCGGCGCCGGGCGGTGGTGACGTCGGGACACCGTCGGGCCCGCCGTCACTCACCGTCCCCCGCTCCACTGGGGCCACCGAATCGCGGATCACGACGTGCGTCCCGAGGAGAAGGTGTTCGTTCGGGGCGTCCGGGGTGCGGCCGAGGGCGGTGCGGACGGCGAGGCGGCCGAGTTCCTCGTAGGGGACGTGGACGGTGGTGAGCGGGGGGTGCAGGTCCCGGGCGAAGGCGATGTCGTCGTAACCGGCGAGGGAGACGTCGGCCGGGACGCGCAGGCCCGCTTCGTGGAGGGCGGTCAGCGCGCCGGAGGCGACCATGTCGGTGGAGGCCATGACGGCGGTGAACTCCAGCCCCTGCGTGAGGGCTTGGCGCATCAGGCGGTGGCCGGAGTCGCGGGTGAAGTCGCCGTACAGCCGCAGCGCCGGGTCCGGGTCGAGGCCGCGGGCCCGGTGGGCGGCGAGATAGCCGCTTTCGCGGCCCTGGGCCGTGGTGTTGTCCGCGAGGCCTCCCAGGAACAGCACCCGCCGGTGGCCCTGGGCCAGGACGTGCGCGCACAGGGCGTAGGCGCCGCCCTCGTTGTCGTACTCGATGACGGTGACCGGCGTCCCGGGCGCGAGCGGCGGGCGTCCGCACAGGACGAGCCGCGATCCCGCCGACGCCAGTGAGTCGGCGATGCGGGCCATTCGCTCGCGGTACTCGGCGGTGTCGGTGGCGCCGCCGACCAGGATCACCGCGGCGGCCCGCTGGGCGCGCATCATCTCGATGAACTCCAGCTGGTGTTCGGCGTCGCCGTCCGTGCTGCACACCAGGCACAGATGCCCGAGCCGGGTCGCTTCGCGCTCCACCCCGTGCGCCATGTGCGCGAACGACGGGCCGGTGATGTCGTCCAGCACGAACGCGAGCGTCGGGGTGCCGGCTCCCGCGATCGCCTTGGCGCGGGCGTCGGCGACATAGTCCAGATCGCGCACCGCCCGCATCACCCGCGTACGTGTCGTCGTGCTCACCGGGTACTCGCCGCCGAGCACCCGCGACACCGTCGACGCCGACACTCCCGCGTGCGCCGCCACGTCCCTGATCGTGTGCCGGCCCCCGGTGTCCGTGGTGCTCTTCCTCGTCATCCCCTGGCCCCTTTCCTCCGGCCCGGGCGACGATGTCTCCGGCGCCGGAGCCCCTCGGGAAGTGCGGCAACACAGACGGCAACCGGTTCCCGAGCCGGAGGCTAGCAGGGGGAGCGGCGCAGGACGAGGGGCGGGAAAGGGGCGGGCAATTCGAAAGTTTCACTCCTGTACCGCGGCTCGTCCTGGGCGCTTTGGGGCGCCTGGCATCACGCGGCGAGATAGAAAGTGGTTGCTGTGGAAGGTGCGGCTAGGCGCGGCTCATGGGGGCTCATCGCGGGTCGTCGCAGGGAGGCACCGCCCATGCCCGGGATCTCCACGGCGGTGCTGCGGCGGCGCCGAGTCACGTCAGGCGGAAGCGGCGGCCGCCTCTTCGGCCGAGAGCCGGGGCCGCGCGGTGGCCGCCGTCTTCGTACGGGCCAGGCCGGCCGCGGTCATCGGGTCGGCCGGCCGTCGCGTGTGCCAGTCGGTGACCGCCTGATACGCGGCGGCGACCTCCAACAGCCGGTCCTCCTCGTACGGTTGGCCGCCGAGGATCGCGCCGACGGGTACTCCGGCCGCGTCGAAGCCGATGGGGAAGGCGATCTCGGGCAGCCCGAGGATGTCGAACGGCACCGGCCCGGTCTGGAGGAGTACGTCGCAGCGGTCCATGAGTCCGTCGAGGACCTCCCGCAGCAGGTGGTTCTTGGCGCGCTGGGCCGTGATCCACTCGTCGCCCGAGAGCATCAGCCCCTGGAGCCAACTCAGCAGTGACACACCGAACTTGGCCGGATCGGCGCGCAGCCAGTGCCGGAAGAGCTCGGTGCGCTCGGCGAGCCGGGCCGCGTTGAAGGTGCCGGTCAGCAGGGCCCAGTCGGTGGGATACGCGATGTCGACGAGCGTGATGCCCGGGATCGTGTCGAGCTGGTCGAGAAGGGCTCCGCGCAGCTCTTTCTGCGCGCTCAGGAAGTCGGCCGGCACGCCGACCCGGGTGGCTCGCCGCATGCGTACCGCCCCGCCGCGCGAGAGGACGGGCGTCGCGGCCCGGACCAGGTCGGGTACGTCCGGCAGCCCGAGCGTGCGTGGATCCTGGGCGTCCGGACCGGACATGACCTGAAGCATCAGCGCCGCGTCCATGGCGTCGCGGGCGAGCGGGCCCGAATGGTCGCGCGTGAAGGACAGCGGGATGACGCCGTGGACGGACACCCGGCCCATGGTGGGTTTCAGGCCGGTCAGGTTCTGCTGGTTGGAGGGCAGCACGATGGAGCCGCCGGTCTGCGTGCCGATCGACGAGGCCGCGAGCCGCGCGGCCACCGAGCAGGCGGGGCCGGTCGAGGAGCCGCCCGGGTCGACGGTCGGGTCCAGGGGTGTCCAGGCGTTGACCGTGGTCACCGTCCCGTTGGGCTTCGTCGCCCGCGTGGTGGCGAGCGGCCCCATCTGCCCCTTGCCCAGGACGATGCCGCCGGCCGCCTTCAGCCGGGCCACGGCCGTGGCGTCCTCGTCCGGCACGAAGTCCTCGAAGATGTACGAGTTGCAGCGCGTCGGCACGCCGTCGGTGAAGTAGTTGTCCTTGACGCAGAGGGGGATGCCGCGCAGCACCCCGCCCACACCCTGCCCCCGGTCCGCCTTCCGGGCCGCCGCGAGCGCCGCGTCGCCGGTCACCTCCGCGTACGCCTGATACGTGGTGTCGTACCGCTCGATCCGCTCCAGGTACGCCTCGGTCAGCGTCGTGGAGCTCAGCTTTCCGCGCCGCATGAGGACAACGGCCTCGGTGAGGGTGGCCTCGGAGGGGTCGTCCAGGGCTGCCTGGCGTACGTCGACGTCGGGGACGCGAGGTGTCGTCGACGCTTTCGCGGGAGTGGCCGTCCCCAGGGCGACTCCGCTCGCCGCCGCCGCCGAACTCGCCAGGAACACACGTCTGTTGAGTGCGCGGCTCATCGGGTTCCCGCCTTCCCCGTCCAAGCCTCCGTGATGGACGGGTAGATGAGGGGAGGCGAGGTCTGCTGAGCGTACGCAGGGCCGTCCGCCGACGGGGTCCACCCGGATATCGCCCCGGGCGTGGACGCCACGAACGACCGCAGGGAGGCGAGCACTTGGTCCCGGGTCGGTACCCCGGTGTCCGGGTCGTACTGCTCGGGCAGCAGCCCGAGATCGAATCCGGCCAGCGCGAGACGAGTCCGTACGTAGCTGTCCAATTGCTCTTGAGTGGGCGGTTGTACGTCGCTCAAGCGGGCCTCCCGGATCGTCGCACGGTCAGGGGGACTTCATCACCCGGCCGTGAAGTTCCCATTGAGCCCGTGCTTCACAGGAGTTACGTGGTGACGGCAGCGCCGAACCACTTGGGCAGCCGGCTGAGCAGATCCTGCTGATCTTCACCGACCCACGCCACGTGGCCGTCCGGCCGCAACAGCACTGCGGGTGCGTCCAGTTCGTCGCTGACGTCGACGACGTGGTCGACCCGGTCCGCCCAGCCCGCCACCGAGAGCCGGCCGGTCTGGTCGAGCAGCAGGCCGCGGCCGCCGTGCATCAGTTCGTAGAGGCGCCCCTGCTTCAGCTTCACGTCCCGCAGCCGCCGGCCGAGCAGTTCGTGGCCCTCGTCCTCGCCGAAGTCGTAGCGGATCTCGACCGCGGTGATCATTCCGGTCACGTACCGGTTCACCTCCTCGAAGTCCATCAGCTTCGAGAACAGCTCCCGCAGTGCGGTCGCACCCGGATCGGTCCCCAGCAGCGTGATCCCCGCGCGGGTGTTGGCCAGCACGGCGGCGCCCACCGGGTGCCGTTCGGCGTGGTAGCTGTCCAGCAGCCCCTCCGGCGCCCAGCCGTTGACCTCGGCGGCCAGCTTCCAGCCGAGGTTGAACGCGTCCTGCACGCCGAGGTTCATCCCCTGTCCGCCGGTCGGCGGGTGGATGTGCGCCGCGTCGCCGGCCAGCAGCACCCGGCCGACCCGGTAGCGCTCGGCCTGCCGGGTGGCGTCGCCGAACCGGGACAGCCAGCGCGGCGAGTGCACGCCGAAGTCGGTGCCTGCGACCGCCCGCAACTGCTTCTTGAAGTCGTCGAGGGTCGGCGCGGTCGCACGGTCCTCGGCCACACCGTCGGCGGGCACGATGACGCGGCACACCCCGTTCTTGCCGGGGGCGACGCCGAACCGCAGTTGGGTCTTGCGGACTTCCTCGACGACGGCGGCGATCGTCGCCGGATCCTCGGTCACCTCCATTTCCCCCAGCAGCGTCTCGACCGTGGCAGGCTCGCCGGGGAAACCGACGCCGAGCAGCTTGCGCACCGCGCTGCGGCCGCCGTCGCACCCGACGAGGTAGCGCGAGCGCAGGTGCGTGCCGTCCGCCAGAGTGACGGTCACCCCGGCCCCGGCCCCGGCTCCGTCATCGGGCTGGCTCAGCCCGACCACTTCGCAGCCGCGCCGGATCTCGGCGCCGAGTTCGAGCGCACGCTCGTTGAGCAGCCGCTCGCTGACCGGCTGCGGAGTGGCGAGGCCGTACGCGTGTGCCGTGTCCAAGCGGTCCGGCCACGGCTTCATGATGCCGCCGAAGAGACCGCCGACCTGGAACTTCTCACTGACCGCGAGGAACCGGTCCAGCAGGCCGCGCTGGTCCATCATCTCGACGCTGCGCGCGTGCAGGCCCTGCCCGCGGGACTCCCCGGTCGGCTCGGTCAGCTTCTCCAGCACGACCACGTGCACGCCGTGCAGCCGCAACTCGCCGGCCAGCATCAAACCGGTCGGTCCGCCGCCGACCACGATCACGTCAATCATCAAAACGCCCGTTCAACGAGATTGGCTTCCGGCCGGCCGTTCCGCGCAGTCCCACCAGCGGTTCGACGTTTGCGCAGGTCCTGGCCTTGGGCGACGATTCTGCGGCACGACCCGGGTCTTGCCGCAAGCCCCCCGGTGCGCTATATGTTGAGAGTGGCAAGGAGTGGGCAACCTCCTTGCCTTTGCCATGTCTCGTCCGCTCTGGACGGACAGACTCTTCCAGGACACCCCCTGACGACCACCGCTCCCACCTGCCGACCTTGCATGAAAATGCGAGATGTTGCATAGTCTTGCCATGTCCAAGGTCCTCACCTCCCTCCCCACCGGCGAGCGCGTCGGCATTGCCTTCTCCGGCGGGCTCGACACGTCGGTCGCTGTCGCCTGGATGCGCGACAAGGGTGCCGTCCCGTGCACGTACACCGCCGACATCGGCCAGTACGACGAGCCCGACATCGCCTCCGTGCCCGACCGAGCCTTCGCGTACGGCGCCGAGATCGCCCGGCTCGTCGACTGCCGTGCCGCGCTGGTCGAGGAAGGGCTGGCGGCGCTCGCGTGCGGCGCGTTCCATATCAAGTCGGGCGGGCGCCCGTACTTCAACACCACGCCGCTGGGGCGTGCCGTGACCGGCACGCTGCTGGTGCGGGCCATGCTCGAGGACGGGGTGCAGATCTGGGGCGACGGCTCCACGTTCAAGGGCAACGACATCGAGCGGTTCTACCGGTACGGGCTGCTCGCCAACCCGCACCTGCGGATCTACAAGCCCTGGCTGGACGCGGACTTCGTCACGGAGCTCGGCGGCCGCAAGGAGATGTCGGAGTGGCTGCTCGCGCACGCGCTGCCGTACCGGGACTCGACCGAGAAGGCGTACTCCACGGACGCCAACATCTGGGGCGCCACGCACGAGGCCAAGACCCTGGAGCACCTCGACACCGGCATCGAGACGGTCGACCCGATCATGGGCGTGCGGTTCTGGGACCCGTCGGTGGAGATCGGCACGGAGGACGTGACGGTCGGCTTCGACCAGGGCCGCCCGGTCACCATCAACGGCAAGGAGTTCGCCTCCCCGGTCGACCTCGTCATGGAGGCCAACGCGATCGGCGGCCGGCACGGTCTGGGCATGTCCGACCAGATCGAGAACCGGATCATCGAGGCCAAGAGCCGCGGCATCTACGAGGCGCCCGGCATGGCGCTGCTGCACATCGTCTACGAGCGCCTGGTCAACGCGATCCACAACGAGGACACCGTGGCCGCGTACCACAACGAGGGCCGTCGGCTCGGCCGGCTGCTCTACGAGGGCCGCTGGCTCGACCCGCAGGCCCTGATGGTGCGCGAGTCGCTCCAGCGCTGGGTCGGCGCGGCGATCACCGGCGAGGTGACCCTGCGGCTGCGGCGCGGCGAGGACTACTCGGTCCTCGACACCCGCGGCCCGATGCTCAGCTACCACCCGGACAAGCTCTCCATGGAGCGCACCGAGGACTCGGCGTTCGGCCCGGTGGACCGCATCGGCCAGCTCACCATGCGGAACCTGGACATCGCCGACTCCCGTGCGCGCCTTGAGCAGTACGTGGGCCTCGGCCTGGTCGGCACCGCCCACCCGACACCGATCGGCGCCGCGCAAGCGGCCGCGACCGGTCTGATCGGCGCCATGGACCAGGGCGGCGCCGAGGCGATCGCCTCCCGCGGCGAGGCCACGGCCGAGGAGACCGCCGAAGAGGCGATGCTGGACCGCGCCGCGATGGAGTCCGGAACGGACTGAGACCGGTCCCCGGTCGTACGTACCTGGGCAGCGGCCCCGGCGGACACTGTCACGCCGGGGCCGTCAGAGCGCCCCTTTAGGGGCGCGGGGAACTGCGCGAGCAACCCCCACCGCCCCGCAGCCGGCTCTCAAGGGGCGCGGGGAACGGCGCAATCTTTTAGCGGGGGTCTGGGGGCGGAGCCCCCAGGAACGGGATGGGACGGGTAGGGGCGGCGGGGGCGAAACCCTCGTTACGCCGCCCGCAGCGTCTCGCTGATCCCCGAGATCGCCCCCGGCCCCACCCGGCAGCACCCACCGACAAGCCGCGCCCCCGCCCGCTCCCACCCGGCAACCTGCTCGGCGGCGAACGAGGACCGCCCGGTCCACGCACGAGCCTCCGCGTCCCACGCCTCCCCACTGTTCGGATAGACGACGACCGGCTTGCCGGTGACGCGCGCCGCGGTCGCGATCGCCCCGTCCACATCCTCTGGCGCACAGCAGTTCACACCGACCGCGATGATTTCGTCCGCGTCGGCGGCCAGAGCGAAGGCCTCCTCCAGCGGCTGCCCGGCCCGCGTACGGTCTCCGGCGACGCTGTACGACAGCCACGCCGGCACACCGAGCCCCCGCACACCCCGCAGCAGCGCCCGCGCCTCGTCGGCGTCCGGCACGGTCTCCAGGGCCAGCACGTCGGGCGCCGCGGCGGCCAGTACCTCCAGGCGCGGACGGTGGAACCGCTCCAGCTCGGCCACGCTCAGCCCGTACCGCCCCCGGTACTCCGACCCGTCCGCGAGCATCGCCCCGTACGGTCCGACCGACGCGGCCACCCACAGCGGCCGCGAGACGCCCTTCGTGTGCGCGCGCCGGGCGGCCTCGCGGGCCAGTTCGACGCTGAGGCCGAGAAGTTCGGCCGCCCTCTCGTGGGGGATGCCGCGCTTGGCGAAGCCCTCGAAGGTCGCCTGGTAGCTCGACGTGATCGCCACGTCCGCGCCCGCCTCGAAGTAGGCGAGATGCGCCTCGACGATCGCCTCGGGCCGCTCCGCGAGCAGCCGTGCCGACCACAGCTCGTCACTCAGGTCGTGACCGGCCGATTCGAGCTGGTTGGACATGCCGCCGTCGAGGACGACCGGGCCGGCGGAGAGGGCGTCGGCGAGGCTGCGGGAGGTGTTGCTGGTCATGTCACGACGCTAGTCGATACGGGAGGCCGCGCCTCTTCGCGTCCACCAGATGAACAAAATGCCCGTGATGTGGGACATAGGAGTACCTGGCCCTGGCAAGGTCTCTCCGCATGGAATTCTCCGAGGTGGTCCGCCGCCGACGCATGATCCGGCACTACTCCGACAAGCCCGTGGCCCCGGAGGTGGCCGAGCGCATCCTCGCCTCCGCGCTGCGTGCGCCTTCGGCCGGCTTCTCCCAGGGCTGGGCATTCCTCGCCCTGACCGATCCCGCCGACCGCGCCCGCTTCTGGCCGTTCGTACCGACCCGCGTCGAGAACACGCCGACCATGCAGGACGCCCCGCTGGTCGTGGTGCCGCTGGCCCACAAGGCGGCCTACCTCGAGCGCTACGCCGAACCCGACAAGGGCTGGGAGGACCGCGCCGAAGCCCGCTGGCCCGCTCCCTACTGGTACATAGACACGGGGATGGCCGCACTCCTCATGCTGCTGAGCGCGATCGACGAAGGACTCGACGCCTGCTTCTTCGGCATCATGCCCGAGCACCTGCGGCCCTTCCGCGCCGAGTTCGGGGTGCCCGACGCGTACGACCCGATCGGCGGGATCACGATCGGCTACCGCGCCGATGATGTTCCTCCGCCGAGTCCACAGGTCGCGGAACGCCGACGCGGAGCGGACCAAGTCATCCACCGAGGCCACTGGGGCCGACACGGCTGACCGGGAGACGTCAACTCGTACGTCACGTAGAGGCGAGGTCACCTAGAGGCGAACTCACATCGGGGTGAGGTCACCGTGAGGCCGCGTGCCGTCGTCCGCCGCGCCGGCGGCCGCGCCTGCGTCGGGCCGAGGGGACGACCAGCGCGCCCAGCAGCATCGGGACGAGCAGGAGGGGCCACCAGGTGCGCGTGTGGTCGGTGCTGTCGAGGGCGGTGTGCTTCACGGAAGGCGCGGCGGAGGCCGACGGGCTTGCCGGGGGACGCTTCGACGCGGCGGCCTTGAGGACCACATCGTTGCCGTCGCCCCCGTGGTAGCTGATGCGGTACGTCGTGTCGGCGAGCTTGAGGGTGGCGCCCTCGGCGAGGTGGGTGAAGGTGCCGGTGGTCTTCTCGTGGCCCGTGTGGTCGAGGAGGGTGATCTCGGGAGCGGGGTCGCTCGCCGCGGCCGAGAGGTCCAGATCGCCGGCCAGGCGGACCGCTCCGGTCACCTTCAAGGGCTTGTCGCGGAGGACCAGTTCGCCCTGGGCGCGCTGGGTGTAGTCGCCGGTCACGGTCAGGGCGCCGGCCACCACTCCCTCGTTCGTCAGCGAGCCTCGCACCGTGCCCTTGCCGGTGAGCGACGTCGTCACCCGCAGGCCGCTCGCGCGGGCGTCCAGTCGCGCGCCCGCGGATGTGAGCCGGATCGCCTTGCTGTGGGCGAGCGAGGCGCCCCCGGTCAGGGCGAGCGTGCCCTTCGTGACCGTCGTCGTTCCCGTGTACGTCACCCCGCCACCCGTGAGCGTCGTCGTCGCGGCGCCCGCCTGGGTGAACCCGCCGCTGCCGCCAAGTCGGGAGAAGGACAGGGGAGTTGAGGTGTTGCGGACGACCAGCGTGCCGTCGTTCACCACGCGGCGCCGCGCCGTGCCTGTCATCAGCGCACCGTCGCCGCCCCGTTCGCCCGAGCCCAGGCGCAGCACGGCTCCCTTCTCGATGGTGGTCGACCCGTCGTAGTACTGCTTCGCCGCGAACGTGACGTCATTGCCCCGCGTCCCCTTGATCACGACGTCCCCGGCGCCGGGCGCGGCCAGCGTGTCGTGATACCTGCCGCCGCCGATCGAGGCGCCCAGCGTGACCGGGCCGTCGTAGGCGAACGTCAGCAGCGAGCGCCGCCCGCTCGCCTCGTGCAGGTTGATGTAGACGGTGTCCTTGGTGCCCGGCATGAAGATCTTGTGGGTCGTGCCGTCGCCCCACTGGACGTTCGCACCCTCGATGTTGGTGCCCCGCTTGTTCAACTGGTGGGCGATCGCGCGCCAGTTGATGCCAGGGTCGCTCAGGGACGGATTGGTGTCGCCGCCCCGGTCGCTGTAGCTGTACTGGCCGGTGAGCACCACCTTGCTGCCGGGCCGCGTATGGACGTTGACGTCGCTGCCGTACGCGCGCTGGTAGAAGTTCTGGCGAAGAGTGATCGTCTGGTACAGCGGGGTGTCGATGATCCAGGAGCCCTGGTTGAGGATCGCGCGGGCGTTCGGGAGGGCCACGGGGTACTCGGGGCGGCCCACCGCCATGCCCGTGCCGTTGTCGATCACCCCGGAGAAGGGGTGGGTTCCGGCCAGGTCCAGCGTGCCCCACATGTTGCGGGGCTGGGTGACCAGGCCCGAGCCGCTGATCGTGCCGATGTTGAAGGTGCGGGTCAGGGAGAGGCGGAGGGTGCCGTCGACCCGGACGTTGAGCTGGTTGAGCTGGTAGCCGGGCGTGCTGTAGGGGAAGTGGCCGATGAGGCCCGTCCCGCCGCCGGTGCCGTACTGCAGGGTCGTACCGCGGGCGACCGTGATCGCCGGCGGGTCGGGGTTGCTGACGGTGGTGTACGGGTGGTTGCCGCCCTGGGTGGTCACCTTCTGCCGCCGCCGGGCCGCCGGGAGCGTGAAGTCGCTGTCCTTGGTCAGGATCAGGGTCCCGCCGCCGCGCACGGTGAGCGTCCCCTCGCCATGGAACACCCCGTCGTACGTCGTCGTCCCGGCCGGCACGGTCACCACCGTGTCGCCGGTGAGCGTCACGTCCCGGCCGGCGAGCACATCGGCCGTGACATCCCGGCTCGTGGCGGCCGTCGCGGTGGGGGCGGTGAGCATGACAGCGACCGCCGCGAGGACCCCGGCGGCGGCCGCTGACTTCTGGGGGATATGGCTGCGCACATCATCGGAGACGGTCCGGGCGGCCGCCGATAACAGAAACTTCGCGACCGTTTCTCTCCCCCGCTGCCGTGTGCCAGGGGTCAGCCGTCACACGTCGAACGCCGTGTCCCGTGCCACCTTCTCCCACACGGCGATCTCCGCACGCTGCGCGTCGAGCTGGCCGGTCACGGCATCGACCCCGTCGTCACCGAGCGGCAGCCGCAGCGGGGTGTGCTCGGCACCGAGAGCGGTCAGTACCGCCGCGACGCCCCTCGCCGGGTCGCCGGGCTGGGCGCCGTCACCGGCGGCGACGGCCTGGCGGGTCGGGCCGACCGTGGCCGCGTAGTCGGCGATCTCCTCGCTCACGCCGGCCGCTCCCATCAGGTTCGTACGGAACGCGCCCGGCTCCACGATCAGCACCTTGATGCCGAGCGGGCCGACCTCGGCCGCCAGCGCGTCCGAGAAGCCTTCGAGCGCGAACTTCGTGCCGCAGTACGCGGAGAACCCCGGGTAGGTCATCTGCCCGCCCATGCTGCTCATCTGGACGATCGCCCCCGAGCGTCGCTCCCGCATGTGCGGAAGGACGGCGCGCACCAGTGCGGCGGGCCCGAAGAAGTGCAGGTCGAACAGGGACCGCAGCTCGCTGTCCGTGGTCTCCTCGGCGGCGCCGACATGGGTGCGGCCGGCGTTGTTGACCAGGACGTCGACCCGCCCGTGCCGCTTCACCACATCGGCCACGACGGAGTCGATGCCCGCCGGGTCCGTGACATCGAGGGCGAGCGCCTCGACCTGGTCGGGGTGGGCCGCCACCAGGTCGGCCAGTGCCTCGGGCCTGCGGGCCGTGGCGACCACGACGTCTCCCTCCGTGACGGCCGCCTCGACGAAGGCCCGTCCGAAACCGCTGTTCGCGCCGGTGACCAGCCACACCTTGCTCATGTCCGACTCCCTCGTACATTCCCTCGTGCGTTCCTGCCTTCGATATGTCGAGCTTCGCCCCGCACCCGCTCGCCCGTCCAAGACCCTTCGTGATAACCAATGGCTATGGCCATGGACGTGCACGGACGGGACCTCCGCTATTTCGTCGCGGTCGCCGAAGACCTCCACTTCACGCGTGCCGCCGAGCGCCTCTTCGTCTCCCAGCCCGCGCTGAGCAAGCAGATCCGCATGCTGGAACGGCAGCTGGGCGCCGAGCTGTTCGAGCGGGACCGGCAGGGCGTGCGGCTGACCGCCGTGGGCTCGGCCCTGCTGCCGTACGCGCGCCGGGTGCTCGCCGACTGGGACGCGGCGTCCGACGCCGTCGAGCGCGCCAAGGCCGAGCAGCAGGCCACCCTCGTCGTCGGCATGAGTACGAGCCCGGGGCGCGGCGGTCTGCTGCCGGCCATCAGGTCCCGGTTCAGTGAGGCGTGCCCGGCGGCCAGGGTCGAGCTGCGGCAGGTGAGCTGGACGGATTCCAGTGCCGGGCTCGCGGACGGCTCGGTGGACGCGGCGTTCGTGTGGCTGCCGGTGCCGGACGAGGAGCGCTACGAGTGGGTGGTGGTGGCTGAGGAGCCCCGCCATGTCGCGCTGCCGGACACACATCCCCTCGCGCCCCGGCCGGAGATCGACTTCGCGGAGCTCCTCGACGAACCCTTCATCGCCATCCCCAAGTCCGCCGGTGTGCTGCGCGACTACTGGCTCGCCCTCGACGCCCGCGCCGGAAGTCCGGCACGGATCGGCGCGGAGGCCGCGAGCGCCGACGAGACGTACGAGGCCCTCGTGGACGGCCGCGGCGTCTGTCTGCTCGCCGCGGGCAACGCGCCCCTGCTCACCCGGGGCGGCGTCGTCACCCGCCCTGTGCGCGGCATCTCACCGAGCCGGCTCGCCCTCGCCTGGCGTGCGGGCGACCGCCGTCCGCTGGTGGGGGCCTACGCGGAGGCGGCCCGCCTGGCCTCGGGCGACCGCCCCGGCTGAAGCGTCCGCCGCACAAGTCGCGGGCGCTGCACGGGAAGCGCTTGCTCGAAGAGAAGTGTTCAGTTCTGTCCGACCCGTTGACCTTCCCGTAACACACCCTTACCTTTTCGGCGTTCGGTAATGGCAGATGTCGTTTCAAAATGTTGGACCTCTTTCGTTTCCTGCCACGCCCCCCTCCTCCGAGAGGCATGAGATGAGACGTGTGTATGCAATCCTCCTCGCCCTGTGCTGCGCACTCGCCGCAGCGCTCGTGACCGCGGGGCCCGCCCAGGCGGCGGCGCAGACCATCACCAACGGCACCCAGTTCACGGACACTTCGGGCAACGCCGTGCACGCGCACGGCGGCGGGGTCATCAAGGTCGGCAGCTACTACTACTGGTTCGGTGAGGACCGCAACGCCGACAACACCTTCAAGTACGTCGACGCCTACCGGTCCACCGACCTGAAGAGCTGGGAGTTCCGGGGCCACGTCCTGACCCAGTCCAGCGCCTCCGAGCTGGGCACCGCCTACATCGAGCGGCCCAAGGTCATGTACAACGCGTCCACCGGCAAGTTCGTCATGTGGATGCACAAGGAGAACGGCGTCGACTACAGCGAGGCGCGTGCCGCCGTCGCCGTCTCGGACACGGTCGACGGCAACTACAGCTACCAGGGCAGCTTCCAGCCGCTCGGCCAGTACATGTCCCGCGACATCACGACGTTCGTCGACACGGACGGCACCGGCTACATGATCTCGGCCGCCCGCGAGAACTACGACCTCCAGATCTACAAGCTCACCGCCGACTACACCGGCATCGACAGCCTCGTCGCCGACCCCTGGCACGGCGGACACCGTGAGGCACCGGCCCTCTTCAAGCGCAACGGCGTCTACTTCATGCTGACTTCGGCCGCCACGGGCTGGAACCCCAACCAGCAGCAGTACGCGACCGCCACCTCCCTCGCCGGGCCGTGGACCGCGATGACGAACGTCGGCGACTCGACCGCGTACGGCTCGCAGACCGCGTATGTCCTTCCCGTGCAGGGGACTTCGGGCACCTCGTACCTCTACATGGGCGACCGCTGGGGCAACTCCTTCGGAGGCACGGTCAACGACTCGCGTTACGTATGGCTGCCGTTGACCTTCCCGACGACGACCACGATGTCGATGTCCTGGTCCCCCGAGGTCACCGTCGACACGACCGCCGGCACGGTCAGCGGCAACACCGCCACCTACGAGACCCTGACGGCCCGTCACTCCGCCAAGTGCGCCGACATCCCCAGCCAGTCGTTGTGGCAGGGCGTCGCGCTCACCCAGTACACCTGCAACAGCGGCAACAACCAGAAGTTCTGGTTCAAGGACATGGGCAGCGGCTACTACGAGCTGATGGGCCGGGGAAGCTCCCTGTGCCTGACGGAGAGCGCCACCAACGTCACCCAGGAGAACTGCGCCGGCGCCACCACCCAGCAGTGGTCGGTCACCACCTCGGGCAGTTACGTCCTCATCAAGTCCCGCGCGAGCGGCGAGTGCCTGGACGTGAACGGCGCGTCCACCGCCAACTCCGCCGCGATCATCACGTACACCTGCAACGGAGGTACCAACCAGCAGTGGACACGCGGTAGTTGACCGACAGTCAGCGGACTGGATTCCAGCCGTCCGTGCCCGCCAGATATTTCTGGGCCGTGTAGTTCGAGGCCTGGGAGTCGGTGAGCTGCGGGCGGTTGGAGTTCACCGTCGCGCCCGCGCCGGTGTTCTTGTACTCGAAGAAGCGGGCGTTCTTCCATGAGTAGCCGCTCATGTCCGTCCAGGGTCCGGCGACCTTGACGGCGGCCGGCAGCGAGGTCTGCCGGATCACCAGCTGGCCGACCGCGTCCGACGTCGGATGCCAGGGGCGGCCCAGGTAGTAGGTGTTGGCTGCCGCCGAGCTGGAGACCGAGCTGCCGGTGACGAGGATGCCGTACGTCTTCGCCGAGCTGGTGTTGGGTGCCGACAGGAAGCCGTTGAGGCCGCCCGCCGCGGCGCCCGAGTCGCGCAGCTGGATGTTCACCCGGTCGTAGACGGCGGTCGCGTTGCCGAAGACGAAGTCGACGTCGCCGGAGATGAAGGACGAGTAGAAGTACTGCCGGTACTGGCCGGTCGACGACGGCGACCAGTTCAGCACCGTGTCCTGGCGGCTGATGAACCGGTCGTTGGTGAACGTCTGCCGGTCTCCCTGCGCGGTGACCGCGACGGCCTGCGTGTCCGTGATCTCCGGATGCGCCGACTTGTCGAAGGTGTTCCGGACGGTGATCCCGGTGACGGTGAGGTTGCCCGCGGAGAAGGTCGCCACCGAACTGCCCAGCGTTCCGTACTTGTTGCCGCTCGCGTCGGTGTACCCGGCGGCCCGGTCGTAGGTGATGACGACGTCTTCGGCGTTGCCGGTGGCGCCCTTGATGGTCAGCCCGGTCTTGCTCACGGGCACGTTGACGATCTCTGTGTACGTCCCTTCCGCGACGGAGACCGTGTCGCCGGCGGCGGCCGCGTTCACGGCCGCCTGCACGGTCGTGTACTGGCCCGAACCGTCCTTGGCGACGGTGATGACGGTGGCGGCCTGCGCCTGGGTCACCAGCGGTACCGCGGCCAGCCCGAGGGCGGCCGCGGTACCGGTCGCCACGGCGGTGGCTCGGCGCCGGGCGGGGGAGAGGCGGTGCGTGGTCGGCTCATTCATGCCTACTGGTCGCCGCCCCCCGCCCGGACGTTGCCGGACAGCGGGGAATTTTGACCACAGCCCTAGGCGAGCAGGTCGATCGCGTCGATCGAGGTGCCCGCACTCAGGAACGCCGTCGTCCCCGAACCGCTCACCACGTCGATCTTCAGCACGTTGTACTGGCTGGTGTCCGTGAGCCACGCGCTGGCCGGAACGCTGTAGGTGAACGTGTTGTTGTTGCCGCGATACGAACCCACCGTCAGTGATCGCGTGCTCGGCTGGGTGGGCGGCGAGGGGATCGACGACACCCAGCTGTTGACGGTGACCTGCGGCCGGCCGTTGGCGTACGCCGTCGTCACCCCGATCCGCAGCGTGTGCGCGGCGGCGGCCTGCGCCGCGGTCAGCTTGAAGTAGACCAGCAGACCGCTGTTGACGTCCTTCCAGATGTACGCGGGGAAGGCCGACGTCTCGCTGCCGCTGCCGATCACCACGTTGCCGGTCCACGCCGAGGCCCGGACGTCCGACGGATGCGCGTACGTCATCAGGTCCGCGTTCTTGAACCCGCTCGGCGTGCCGTCCCAGTTGCCGATCCGCCAGATCGCGCTGGCGTTGCCCGGGTCGTTGGAGGAGGGGATCGCGATCGTGTTGAGGGTGGTCGTGCCGCCCGCCGTGACCGTCACCGAGGTGGTGTAGACGGCGAGTTCGCCCTTGAAGACGGTCAGCGTGTACGTCCCCGGCAGGACGCCCCCGATCGAGTAGTAGCCGTCGGACGCCCGCGCCGAACCCCAGTACTGGGCATCGGAGTTGGCGAGCCCGACCGTATACGCGTACGCCGTGTCGCGCCCGGAGATCCCGACGCCCGCGACCCGGCCGCGACCGCTCGCGGCGACGTACCCGGAGATGCCGAGCGAGTCCGCCCACGAGGTGCTGAGGGTGCCCGGGTACAGCGAGGAGGAGGGCGCCCCGCCGTCCGTGAGGGCGATGACGTACGGGCCCTGGAGCCCGAAGCGCTGGGCCTCGGTCTGGTTCTCGCCGTAGTACAGGATCTCGTACAGCCCGCCGCCGTCCGCGCTCTGGTGCCGCAGCAGGGAGCGGTAGAAGGGGCCGCCCGAGGCCTTCTCGTGGTTGCTGCGCACGACCCACAGGCCGACGCTGCCGGTGGTCCAGCCGACGTAGTCGTAGTCGATGACCCGGCGCTTCGAGTAGTGCTTGGAGCGGGTCTGGCCGTCGGACTTCTGGAAGACGTCCGAGGCCTCGATGGTGGTGGGCGCGTAGGTGTAGGAATCGGGCTCGTCGTTGAGGAACAGGCCCGCCTTGACGCGCACGATGTAGCGGGTCGCGCTGACCGAGGTGTCGGCCTTGTTGGTCCACAGATAGACGTTGTTCTCGCCGCTGCGGGCCGCGTAGTAGTGCTTGAGCGTGCCGTACGCGACGGAGACGAGGATCGTCGAACCGGACTGCGCGATCGTCACGGTGGAGGTGCCGAGACCCGACTCGACGTGCGAGTTCTTGCCGCCGTAGCCCTGGTATTCCGTGCCCTTGTAGACCAGCGACGTCAGATCGCCGTTGGTCTTGCTGACCTTGAAGACCAGGTTCGCGCCGGTGTCGATGACGTAGTTCGAACCGTCGTCCGTGTAGCCGAAGCTCGCCGCGCTCGCCGTCGTGGCGAGGGGACCGGCGAGGGCGGCCGAACCGGCCACGGCGGCGCTGCCGAGAACGAAGGTGCGGCGGCGGACCGATCTGGGAGCGGATCCGGACATGGGGGTGCCTCCTTCGGGAGGTGTGGGGGTGCGGGTGTCTCGCAGCGTGACAGTTGAATCGATTTCGCGAAAGGCCTTACGCGCGCCTGGAGTTGGCAATCATGTGAAATTGACCCCAGGACTAGAAAGCGCTTGCCCATAGCGGTACGGTCCAGCCGCCAGGTCCTGTCGCCCTGTTGGAGGAGCCGCACATGAGACGTTTCAATACCGCCGTGCTGGTGGCGGCCGTCGCTGCGACCGCGCTGTCGGTCACCCCGGCGCAGGCCCGGTCGGACGAGGGGCGGCGCGCCCTGGGCCTGGAGAACTGCACGGCGACCGCCTGCCACTTCGACGTCGAGCCCGGCACGTACGACGTGAAGGTGCTGCTCGGCGGGGACACCGTGGCCAGTACCGCCATCAGCGGCGAGACCCGCCGCTCCCTGCTTCCCGAGACCGCCACCGAGGCCGGCCGGCGTGTGGCCCGCAGTTTCACCGTGAACGTCCGCACCCCCGAGGGCGAGCCGACCGGGCCCGAGGGCACCCCGGGCCTGGACCTCGTCCTCGGCGGTTCGGCGCCCGCGCTGGCCGACATCCGGGTGACCCCGGCGCGCCCGCACACCCGCCAGATCTTCCTGGTCGGCGACTCGACGGTGTGCGACCAGCCCGGCGACCCGTACTCGGGCTGGGGCCAGCAGCTGCCGCAGTACCTGCGCAAGGGCCTCTCGGTCGCCAACTACGCGGACTCCGGGGAGAGTACGGTCACCTACCTCGCCACCCCGGCGCTCTTCCCGACCGTCCAGCCGCTCATCCGCAGCCACGACCTGGTGCTCATCCAGCTCGCGCACAACGACAAGACGACCGACGAGGCGACGTATCGCGCGAACCTCGAAACCCTCGTCGCGGGCGTCCGCGCCCAGGGCGGCGAGCCGGTCCTCGTCACCCCGATCGTGCGCCGCTGGTTCAACGCCGACGGCACCCTGAACAACAACATCGCGCTGCTGGTGAACGGCCTCGGCGTCGACCACCCGGCCGTCATCCGCTCGGTCGCCGCCGCCGAGAACGTCCCGCTCATCGACCTGACGGCCAAGACCAAGGCCCTTGTCGAATCCCTGGGCGTCGAGGGCTCCAAGGCGATCTACCTCTACAACGAGAAACGGGACAACACGCACACCTCGGTGCACGGCGCGACGGTGTACGCGGGTCTGGTCCGTGATGAACTCGTCGCCCAGCATCTGGTGCCGGAGGGCCAGGTGAGGGTGGGATGAGCCCCTGGGGCGTCCCGACCGGAACCGGGGCGCCCCAGGTATCCACCGCCCGGACCGCAGTGAGACAGGAAGCCCGAGACGATGCCCTCTGAGTCCGCCGAGCCCTTCGAGCTCTCCGAGTCCTCCGAGTCCTCCGAGTCCTCCGAGCGCTCCGAGCGCTCCGAGGACCGCACCCTCAGCCCGTACACCGGCTACACGCGCGCCCACTGGGAGGCGGTCGCGGACAACCTCCTCGCCGCCGTCGCGCCGTACGCCACCGGGGACGGCGCGCTCTACCACCTCCCCGGGGAGCACACGAGCTGGTCCGGCAGGCTCTCGGACGGCCTGGAGGGTTACGCCCGTACGCTGCTGCTCGCGGCCTTCCGCCGCGACGAGAAGGTCCTGGAGCGGTACGCGGACGGCCTCGCCGCCGGAACCGCCGGTGTCTGGCCCCGCATTGAGGACCGCGGCCAGCCGCTCGTGGAGGCCGCGTCGATCGCCCTCGCGCTGCGGCTGACCCGGCCGCTGCTGTGGGACCGCCTCGACGACGGCGTACGGCAGCGGGCCGCGGAGTGGCTCGGCGACGGCCTGACGGCCGAACCCTGGCCCTGCAACTGGGAGTTGTTCCCGGTGACGGTCGGCGGTTTCCTCCAGGAGATCGGATACGAGCCCGAGGCGTCCGCCGCCGCGATCGACCGCGGTCTGGAGCGCATCGAGCAGTGGTACGTGGGCGACGGCTGGTACACCGACGGCGACGGCCGGAAGTACGACTACTACAACGGCTGGGCGATGCACCTGTACCCGGTGCTGCACGCGTGGCTCTCCGGCGACACGCGCCTGCTCGACCTGTACGGCGGCCGTCTGGAGACCCATCTGGCCGACTACGCCCGTCTGTTCGGCGGAGACGGCGCGCCGATGCTCCAGGGCCGTTCCCTGACCTACCGCTTCGCGACCACCGTGCCGCTGTGGCTCGGCGCCCTCACGGGCCGTACACCGCTGTCGCCGGGCGAGACCCGGCGGCTGTCCTCCGGCGCCCTGCGCTACTTCCTCGACCGGGGCGCGGTGGACGACCGGGGCCTGCTCAGCCTCGGCTGGCACGGCCCCGACGAGGCTGTACTGCAAGGCTATTCGGGCCCGGCCTCCCCGTACTGGGCGAGCAAGGCCTTCGTCGGGCTGCTCCTGCCGCCGGAGCACGAGGTCTGGACGGCGCCGGAGGAGCCGGGCCCGACGGACCGCGCCGACGCCGCCACTCCGGTCGGCCCGCCCAACTGGCTTCTCCAGTCGACCAGTTCGGACGGCCTGGTCCGTCTCCACAACCACGGCAGCGAGGACGTCCGCTACGACCCGTACTACACGCGGCTCGCGTATTCGACGGCGACGGAGCCGTCGGCGTCGTACGACAACAGTGTGATCGTCGGCGACGACCCGAGCCGTACGGGCATCGAGCCGCTGGGGGTGGGCGAGGGCTGGGCCGCGTCGCGTCACACGGCGGGCGGCGGCGCCCGGGTCACCAGCCTGGTCCTCGCGCACGGCGCGGTGGAGGTGCGGGCCCATGTGGTGGCGGGAGCGGCCCCCGGGACAGGGGTGAGGGTCACAGGGTGGGCGGCGAAGGGCGACGCGCGTGCCGAACTCCTGCCGATTCATGGTCTGTTGGACGCGCCGACGGGCCTGACGGGTCTGACGGGTCTGTCGGGACTGTCGGGCACCGTCATCGGCGAAGGCTCTCTCTTCGTGGCACTCGCCCGCCTCACCGCCGAGCCGGACCCCGTTCCGCTGGCGGAGGCGGCGGACGTACGGGTGGACGGGACGGGGGAGTTGACGGTCGCCTGGAGCGGCGGCCGCGAGGTCCGGGTGCGGCTGGGCGACGGTGTGGCCGAGGTGCGCAGCCACTGACCGGCGCTTCGACGTGGACCGTGACCGGCACGTCGTATCTGAGCGTGCTCTCCCTCGACACCGACTCCACCGTCACCGCCCCGTCCGGCGGAACGGTGACGATGACGATGACGGTGGACGGCGTGAGGCGTCCTATGGAGTGACGCGAGCGATCTTCAGGGTCGTCGAGGTCGGGGACGCGCCGTTGAGCGCCGTGGTGTACGAGGGCGTGACCGGGGCGTACGCCCAGGTGAGCGCGCCGTTCGCCGATACGGCGATGTCACCGGTGATCCTGGCCCCGACGACCTTGTCCGCGCTCTGGACCTTCCCGGTCCAGTCGATGAGACGCAGGTGGGTGCCGGTGAAGGTCCCCGTGCAGGTGCCGGCCGAGCACTTGGCGCTCTTCAGGGACTCCCAGGAGACGAGCAGCCGGTCCTTGCCGTACGGGGCGACGTGGACGTTGACGTTCTCGGTGCCCTTGGCGCTGGTCAGGTAGACGGGCTTGCCCGACGGGGTGGTCTTGTTCTTCAGGAACGCCACCGCCACCTGGTGGGTGCTCGTCTTCGGCTTCACCGTCCAGCCGCGGCCGCTCGCGTCGTCCAGGTTCTTCGCGGCGGAGGCGGCGCCGCGCGAGGCGAACGCGGTGGCGTACCGGCCCGTCGAGGACTTCACCAGGTCACCGGTGCGGCCGGCGAACGTGCCGCCGCAGTAGCCGGCCCAGCACTGCTCGCGCTGTACGACCGGCGCGGTGTCGGGCGCGCCGATGCCCGTCGACACGAACAGGCCCGAGCGCCAGTCGTCGAAGCAGAGCGAGGTGAAGGCGCCGGACTTCTCGGCGTGCAGAGCGATGCCCTCGTTGTGGCTGCAGCCCCAGCTCCAACCGCCGCTGAGCTTGGCGCCCTTGGAGCTGACGTACGCGAGCTTGTCGCCGTAGTGGCCGTCGGCGAAGCCCCCCGCGCCGTGCACCACGAAGTATGTGCCGTACTTGGTGCCGTTCCAGGTGAGCTGGCCGTCGAGGAGCGGCGCCGTGTCGTTCGAGGCGGTGCCCGTGAGCTTCGTACGGAAGGCCTGCTTGCCGTTCTTGTAGCGGATGATCGCCGCCGCCGTCTCCTTCCACTTGTTCGTGTCGGCGACGCGGGTCAGCAGCGCGAACCCGTCGTTGTGCGCGACGAGTCCGCCGACCTCCTTGGTGCCCTTGACCACCGTGTCGGCGCCGGAGCGCTTGCCCGCCGCGGTGAGCGGCGTGACGTGGATGCCGTCGGAGGCGGGCCAGGCGACGCGCAGGGTGCCGTTCGGCGCCACGGCGGTGGCCGTCCGGTTCCACTCGCGGCTGTTGTTGTAACCGGCCGACAGATAGGGGAACTTCGCCGAAAGACTCACGGTGGTGTTCGTGACGGTGAGGCCGGTGGTGGCCGTCGTCGCCCCGTTGGCGGTCGCGTACCAGGCCCCGGCCAGTAGGGAGGCGGCCGCGAGCGCGCCCACGACGGGCTTGCGGGCGACACGGCGACGGCGGTGTGTTGTGGTGGGTCTTGCGTTGGTCATGCCGGGTAGTCGCCACCGACGGCGGAAAGGTTGCCGCTGTGTCTGTGGGTGTCTCTGTGGCCGTGGGTACGGTTCGGCGGGCGCCGAAGTGTTCCGCCTCTAGCGTTCCCGCATGACCGATTCCCCGAAGGAAACACCTGCTGAAGCCGTTGTCGCCATGGTCGATCATGTCCTTGCCCTGGCGGCCACCTGGACCACCTGGGACGGCAAGCCCGCGCACGTCGACGACCGCTTCTACACCCCGCACAAGGCCGTCCGCCGCGTCGCCGACCATCTCATCGACCACTTGGCCGAGTTGGAGGCCCGCCTCGTGGGCGAGGAACCCCGGCCCGACCACTGGCACGCGTCGGCCAGCACCACGGAGGCGGACCTCGCGCCGTTCACCCAGGAGGACCTGGACGAGGCCCGCAGCCGCCTCACCCGGCTCGCCCGGATCTGGGCGAACCGGCTGGGCACGCTGACCGAAGACCAGCTCGACGACTCCCCGGGCGAGGGCTGGACGTTCCGCGAACTCGCCCTGCACCTCAAGGGATCGACGTACTACGCCGATGCGGTAGGAAAGCTGGCATGACCCCCTTCGCCGCGCTCCACCACGCCGACACCCCCCTCCTCCTGCCCAACGCCTGGGACCACGCCTCCGCGGCGCTTCTCGCCGCCCAGGGCTTCGAGGCGATCGGCACGACGAGTCTGGGCGTGGCCGCGCCCGCCGGTCTGCCGGACGGCGCGGCGGCGACCAGGGACCTTACGCTGAGCCTCACCCGGCTCCTCGGCGCCGGCTCGTACCTGCTGTCGGTGGACGCGGAGGACGGCTTCGCCCAAGATCCGGACGAGGTAGCCGAGTTGGCGCGCGCACTGGCCGACGCCGGGGCCGTCGGCATCAACCTGGAGGACGGCCTCGGCTCCATCGCCCTGCACGCCGCGAAGATCGCCGCCGTGAAGGCCGCCGCGCCGGACCTCTTCGTCAACGCCCGCACCGACACGCACTGGCTGGGCGACGGCGACAAGGACGAGCGGGAGACGCTCCGCCGCCTCGACGCCTACCAACAGTCGGGCGCCGACGGCGTGTTCGTCCCAGGCCTGACCGACCCGGTCCGGATCTCCGCCCTGTTGAAGACCCTCGACGTCCCGCTCAACATCCTCTACTCACCCTCAGGACCGACCGTCGCCCACCTCGGCGACCTGGGCGTACGCAGGGTCAGCCTCGGCTCGCTGCTCTACCGGCGGGCGCTCGGCGCGGTTCTGGAGGCGGTGGCGGACATCCGGGGCGGGCGGTCGCCCCAGGGCGCCGTGCCGTCGTACGACGAGGTGCAGGCGCTGAGTTCTCCCGAGCGGAGCTGAAAGGCCTATAGGCCGGGGCAGAACCATCATTCCGACAGGTTCTGTCGCGAGTGTGGTGAAACGTGCTCGTCCGGCCACACAATGGAGCGATGGCTCGGCCAAGGGGGTGGTCCGGCTATGGCGTCGAACGGTGCCAACGGGGAGCACATGCTCGGTGCTGCCCGATCGGTCCTCTCCGCTTCCCGCTATCTGCGTGACGCGCTGGAGCAGGGCCAAGGGGCGGTCGGTTATGCGGTACAGGAGCTGGAGGCGGCCGCACTCGAGGCCATGGGACAGACCGGCTCCGGGGGTGTCCGGCACTTCGAGGCCGGCGAGGAGCTTGCCATGGGCCGCCCGGAAGGGCTGGACGACTCCGTGACAGCGGCCTTCTGCCAGTTGTCCTTGGCGGGGTCGCTGTTCGCCGCGAGCGAGGCTGTTGGGGAGGGTGGCGGGTCTCCGGATCCCACAGCGCTCGACCACTCGATCGGGGAACTCCAGGCCGTCACCCTGGTCCTGGAGCGCGCCACTGGTTCCGATCCCTCGCTCGCCCTGGGCGTCGAGGACGCGACGGCGGTCTCGGCCGATGCGGAGACCGCCGCGGCGAGGGTGCGGCGGGAAGCGGCGGCGACGCTGAACGTGATCGCCGAGCGGGCGGCCGGTGTGGTCGGGGATGTCGTCGCCGAACTCTCCCGGAACAGGGTTCCGGTCGCGGAGTGGCTCGACGGACTCGGCCGGACCCTGCGTCTGCAGGAGGCGGGCGGCACCCTGTTACGGCTTGCCCTGCGTGCCGTGGAGCGGGCTCTGGCGGCGCTCAGCCGGCTTGTGTCCGGCGAGGTTCTGGAGCGCGTCCGCGAGGATACGGCCGGTCTGCTGGAACGGCTGGCCACCGGAACCGCTCCGGGAGCCGTGGTGGTGAGCGGGCTGCTCGGCTTCCAGGGCGTCGAGCGCGACATCGACAGCTGTCTGGCCGGGACGGGCCTGGACCGGGACCGGCTGGACGGGGCCGCCGCGTCGTTGCTCGATCTGACGCGGCGATACGACCGGACCGCCGACATGCTGGCCGGTGCGGCGGCGGCCCTGGTGGGCGTCGTGGGCTGGCTGCTGGGCCTGGCGGGCGGCGCCGTTCATCTGCCCATGGTGCTCGGCGGGGGCGGAGTGCTCATCCTGGCCGGTGCGTTCGTGCTCGCCGCCGACTACTCGGACGCCTGGAATCTGCCGTCCGGGGTCACCGGTGTACGGAGCATCGTGCGGGGCGCGGTGCGATGATCTCCGACTACCCCGGTTCCGTCGACGTGCTGACCCAGCGCGTGCACTGCGAGCGGGAGAAACTGCTGCGCATCGCCGCGTTGATCACGGATGTGGTGGACGGCGACGCGCGGTTCCTGCCCACGGCGAGGCATTACGACTCCCTGGCCCGGGACTTGGCGACGGAACTCGACGGCATCGCCGCACTGGCGGCCGGGAGAAAAGGCGACACCATCTCCTGGGATCGGCTCAACCGCCTTCTCGAGCGGGCCGAAAAGGTGGTGATCGAGGCGCAGTGCTTTCTGGAGAGTGTGCTGTACCGGGTGCATCTTCTGGACAGGGGAAGCGGAGACGCGGCCGACGCCTTCCTGGCGTACCTCGGCGCCGGATCACAGGTCCGCCATCGGATCGTCACGGGCATGTCGGCCGGGTCCGCGTCGATCAACCACACGCTCGACCTCGTGCGGCTCCCGTTCCCCGCGGTGACGGTCTGGGATCTGCCGGTCGTAGCCCATGAGTTCGGGCACCACCTGGTCCGGGAACTGCGCCATGTGAGCGGCAACGACGAGCGGCCGCTGAAGCGCTTCACCCAGGACAACCTCGCTGCCGAGGTGCGGTTCAGGAAGGGGGACCCGCAGGCTTCCGCGGACGCGGACGCCGCGAAGCTCCGCCTCGAGGAGACAGCCGCCGACGCCTACGCGACGTACACGCTGGGACCGGCCTACGCCTACGCGTGCCTGGTCCTGCGGGTCGACCCCACGAGAGCGATGCGGAGTCCGACGACGCACCCCTCCTGGTGCCGGCGCATCCATCTGGCCGCCGCGGTGCTGCGCGCGATCAAGCGCCGCACGGGACGCCAGCAGTACGCCCAGGCGGCGGACTGCGTCGAAGCCCTGTGGCGGAGCATGACGGACAGTCCGCCCGTCGCCCCTCGCACGGCAGCTCACGTGGCCCGTCACGCCGATGTCCTGGTCGAATGCCTGGCGAGGCACGCCCATGACGCGCTGTACGACGCGGGCTCACGACCGGCTTCGATCATGGAGTGTCTGACCGCGGACGGTGAAGTGAGCCTGCCGTCCGGCACCACGCCGGCCCACGTCGTCAACGCCGCGTGGTCGTGGCGACTGGGTGAGTGGGATCGCTTCTCCGCTCTGGGCCCCCGCGTCAACGCCCGGGCGCTCAAGCTCATCTGCTCCACGTCGGGCCCATAGCGAGGAGGCACTGGGATGCCGGATGACCGAGGAGTGCTGCGCACCCGCCTGGAGACCCTCACCTCCGCCATGAAGAAGGTGGGCGAAGCGGTCGAGACGGCGCGTCAGCGTGCCGCGGGCCTCCGGAGAGCCAATGAACTGCTGTTGGAGATGCTGGCTCCGATCGGGAACGTGGACCGCCTCGTGAGCGATCTGGGCCGCGCCCACGACCTCGGGTTCCTCGACCTCGACGAGGACGAGGTGAAGCGGGTGGACGGGGAGTTCTTCGAGGTTCTCACCCGGTCGGCCGACGACGTCAGGTCGATCTGGCAGAAAGTGATGGAGACCAGGAGGACCCTCCAGTCCATCCAGGACGGCATGGTCAATCTCTCCGGCGACCGGAAGAGGATCGGGGACAAGATCAAGATCGAGATCGATCAGAAGTGCGCCACGGTCACCAGCAAGATCGAGCAGCTCACGGAGCGCCTGGACGAGGAGGGGGAAGAGGCCGCCGAACTGTGGAAGCAGTACCGCCAGATCATGGATGAGACCGTCCAGCCCCTGTTCGCCGCCTACGTCGACTTCCTCGGGGGTATCGCCGTCCGGGACACCGCGCTCGACGGCCATATCTGTGACCTTGTCGACGAGCTCATCAGCGCGACCCTTCCTCATGCCCCGGCGCTGTCCATGCCCGCGCACGAGGCCGCCCTCAGCCTCAGCCACGTGGTGAAGGTCGGCTTTCCCGAGTGGACCGTATGGAGTGTTCCCGCGGCGGCCCATGAGATCGGACTGGCCTTCGCCCACGCCGAGTTGCCCAAGGAGGGTCCCGGAGAGCTGGCCCCCTTCGTCGGGGAGGACCGGCTCGGCACGCTGGAGCAGGTTCAGCATCTGCTCGCCGACGCGTTCGGGGCCTACACGCTGGGGCCGGCCTACGCCCACGCCATGCTGGAACTGCGGCTGTATCCCTACAGCGGTCACAAGACGCCGGACCTCCCGGACGACCTGTCGCGGGCACAGGTCATTCTGGACATGCTGTCGCACGCGGCGCCGCGCTACGAATTCGACGACTACAGCGGTGCGGTCGCCGAACTGAGCGACATGTGGCGGCTCGCCGTTCAGGTATTCCTGCCCCAGGATCCCCCGGACGCGACACCGGCGGACACGGAGGTGAGGCGGCAGTTCGTCGCTTGGGCGCACGGTTTTCTGAACGGCCTCGGCGTTCCCAGCAGCCGTGATGTCGTGTGGGAGAACGTCACGCACACGGCCGCCCTGCTGTTGGAGGACACCGTGACGCGGTCGGTCAGGCCCGTGGATGTCAACGTGGTGGTGCTCCTCAACGCCGCGTGGCGGGCCCGCACCCACAAGGGGGCCGACGTCGAAGCCATAGCCGGCCGGGTCGTCGAGTTGCTCCCGGGCAACAAACAGTCACAGGGACGGCCTTCCCCGCGCGGAGCCGGCAAGCCGCGCCCCTCACACAGCACTCCGATGGCCTGGGAGCGACCTGATGAGTACCGACGACAGCAGTAGCCCGACTTCCCCGCCGTTCTCCGTCCCCTTCGACGGGCTCTGGCGCGATGGGCGCCGGGCCAGGCTGACCGTCTCGCCGAGCGTCCTGTGGCTGCGGATCCGGTCGGTGTGGAACGCGTACTGGTATTCCGGTACGGACGTTCTCGGCAGCGGGCTCGACGCCATCGTCGAGGCATGCGAGCACGCGCTGGAGTTCGACCGCGAGAGCAACCACCCGGTGCTGCACGGTGCTCTGGAAAGCGTACGAGCCATGCGGTGGCTGGCCGACGAGCCGCTGGACACACCGCCGTCACCGAACTTGGCGCCCGGATACGCCGACCTCACCCCGGACGATCAGCTCGGCGCGATGGTGCTGCTCCACCACGGCCATACCGATGAGGCGGTCAGACTGCTCCAGTCCATGGCGAAGTCCCGCCCGGACGGCACGACCGCCTACCTCCTGGCCCTCGCC
Source organism: Streptomyces sp. NBC_00775 (assembly GCF_036347135.1). Classification (NCBI taxonomy): domain Bacteria; kingdom Bacillati; phylum Actinomycetota; class Actinomycetes; order Kitasatosporales; family Streptomycetaceae; genus Streptomyces; species Streptomyces sp. NBC_00775. Next base: position 2,290,284 of record NZ_CP108938.1, on the reverse strand, counting down.
GTCCACCGGGCCGGGAACCCGCGACAGGCGTACCTGCATGCGCTGGCCTCCTTCGAGGCTTCCCCGGGCTGTGAACATCCGGCCAGGCTTTGCGCGGAGTTGGCGGGGGACGTCGGTGAGGAAGTGGTCGCGGCCCGGGCCTGGGCCGCTCTCGGCGACCTCCACCTCTCCTCGGGGGACACCGAGGCCGCCTTACGCGATTACGCCCAGGCGTTGACGATGGATCCGGAACTGAGCCGTCTGTACGTGCCGCTGGCCGAGCTGATTCCCGCGGCGGTGAGCCAGCCTCTGGCGGATACGTGGATGGGTACCCTCACGGACCGGACGGACCACCTCGACGTCCAGCTCGCGGCCGCCGAGCTGGCTGCTCGCAGTGGCCGCGACGACGACGCGCTGGCGACGGTGGAACGTGTGCTGCGTACCGAAGGGAACGAGCCGGGAGTCCTGTTCGCGGCGGCCCAGATCCTGCTCGCCGCCGGGCACGCCGAGGAGGCTTTGAACGCTGCTCTGTCCCTGCGCGACCGCGTGCCCGAGGACCCTCGCGTCACGGTGCTCACGGGCCTCGCCGAACACGGACTCTGGCGTTGGGCCGACGCCGAGGAGGCGCTGCGAGCGGCGCACGAGCGGCTGCCCGACGAGCCTGTGGTCGTGCGGGACTTGGCCATCGTGCTGTGCGAACAGGGGCGTTTCCCCGAGGCAGAACCGCTGCTGGACCGGGCGGTCGAGCTGGTTCCCGACGACATGACGAACGTGTGGGTGCGTGCCCAGGCGCGCCGCCGTGTCGCCGACTTCGCGGGCGCCAAGGCGGACCTCGACACCGTCATCGACTCGGGAATCCGGTTCCACCGGCTGGAAGGAGAGCTCGGGCTGACGCTGTTCGGGCTGGGCGAGCACGAAGCCGCGCTGGACCACCTCGCCGCCGCCACGCGCGACGCGCCACGGTGGGTGGAGGCGTGGGTGCGTCTGGGGGACGTCCAGTCCATCCGGAGGAATTCGACGAGCGAAGCCGTGGAGTCCTACCGGAAGGCGCTGCGCGTCGATCCCTTCGCGGAAGAGGCGCTGATCGCCCTCGCGGACATGGCGATGACCGCGAGAGACGAGGAGCTGCTGAACGAGGTCGTCAAGTACCTGCGGGAGGCCGTGGACCGGACATCACCCGTCGTCCGCTTCCGTCTCGGGGTCGTCCTGTCGTCGCTCGGGGACAGCGAGGGCGCGCGGCGGGAGGTGCGGCGCCTGCTCCTGCACAAGCCGAGCACACCGGAGGATTACCAGATGCTGGCGTTCGCACTTGTCGTGGACGGGAGGCCCGAGGACGCCGTCACCGTGATGGAACGGGCCCTGGCACTTGCTCCCGACGACGTCAGGCTGCACGACATCATGGGCTGGGCCCTGCTGATCGCGGGACGGCCCCGCGACGCCGAGGTCCATATGGTCATCGCGGCCGAACCCGCTGAGGGCGTGGTCGCGACGGCGGAGACCCACGCCCGGCTGGGTGCCGTACGACTGGAGCTCGGGAAGTTCGCCCAGGCCGAGGAGTCGCTGCGCACCACGGTCGAGATGGACCCCGACGCCATCGCGGCACGTATCAACCTGGCCGAAGCCCTGGACCAGCAGGGCCGGATGGAGGCCGCTCTCGACGAGCTGGACGAGGCGGTGCGCAGGGCGGACGAGTCGGGCATCGACCGAGCTCAGGCGCACAGCGCCCGCGGATTCCACTTGAAGAACCGCGACCGTCTCGCCGAGTGTGTGGGGGAGTTGGAGTACGCCCTGGAGCTGGACCCGGAGATGCTCTGGGCACGTTCGCAGCTGTGCGACGCGTATCAGTCCCTCGGCAGGGCGGACGATGCCTTCGACCAGGCGGAGCGGGTCCTGGCCGAAGTGGCCGACGACGCGCCGGCACGTTTCGTACGCGGCTCGGTCCGGCTCGGCCGAGGTGAGGTGGAGGGCGGGGAGGCGGATCTGCGGGTGGCGGCAGAGGCGCGGCCTCGGCTGATCGGCGCGCTCCGGCTGTTGCGCGACACCTTGCTGGACACCGACCGTGCCGATGAGGCAGTGGAGCTGGTGCGCGCCGCCGCGGAGGACGAGGAGGCCACCGCGGGCCTCGTCGCGCTCTACAGCGAGACCGAGCGTCTGGTCGGGCGGCCGACGGAGGCGATCGGCGTCATCGAGCAGACACTGTGGCGCTGGCCCGAGGACATCGAACTGCGCAGCGCGCTGGGCTGGGCGCAGTGGGAGTCGGGGAGGCAGGAGGAGGCCCTGCACAATCTTTCCCAGCTCGCGTGGGAGGTCCCGGAGGACCCTTACACACAGGCCGACTTGGGCGCCTTGCAGGCACGAGCGGGTCACTACGCGGAGAGCATCGAGGCGTTCCGCCGCGCGACGGATCTGGACCCCATGGACCCGTGGATCTGGACGCTGTACTGCGAGGTCCTGGTAGAGATCGGTGCGTGGACGCACGCCGCTGAGGCCGGCCGCATGGCACTGGCGGGCCGCACCGCCATGGCGGAGGCGGCCGACGCGCTGGGCAGCGCGCTCGAGAACGGGTCGGAGTCGCTGTGGCAGGAGGCCCTCGCCGCCTTCGAGCTGGCGCTCAGGCTCAAACCGGCCGACGCCGACGCCAAGAAGGGACAGGCGAATGTCCTGTACGCCCTGGGCAGGCGCGATGAAGCGCGTGCGGCGTACGAAAAGGCCCTGAGCCGCTACGAGGGATCCTCCACCCGCTACGAATGGAACAGGGGATGGTGTCAGTACAGGCTGGGGCGGTTCGACGAAGCGGGAGCGTCACTGCGCTCGGCTCTGGCCAACGGCGAGTCCACCCCTTCCGGAATCCTGTTCGATATCGCCCTGGTGGCTCTGGCCTCGCAGAACGACGACGAGGCGGAGGTCGCCCACCGGCGCGCCATACGCCTGCTGGACCAGGAGCCCGAAGCGCGCCGCTGTGGTCTGGTCGACGTGGCCATGGTGGATCTGCGGGTGGAGTCGGAGCACTTGAGCGCCACGGGGAAGCGATTGCTCGGGCGCCTTGTCGAGCTGCGATCCGGTCTCACCTGGGGGGATGAACTGGCGGCACTCCTTGGCGCCGGACCGGACGTCACCTCTCCAAGCCTCGGCGATTCAGCGCTGCGTCTGGGGGGTGACCGCAAGTAGCGCACGGGCGAGGCGTTCCGCGAACTCGACGGGGTGTTCCAGACAGCCCAGGTGCCCCCCGGGGAACTCGATGAGGTCGGCGCCGCTGTGTTCGGCGAGCGACACGGCCGTACGGTGCGGGAGTTGGTGCCGCGAGTCGTGGCCCGCGCCGAGGGTGAGCCGGGAGGACTGGCGCTTGAGGGTGTCCAGGTCCGGTGTGTGGGTGGCGAAGGGGCGCAGGACGTGGGCGAGGAAGATGCCCATGGGGGTGCCCGTGCCCGTGTCCGCGTCGGCCGGGCGCGGGGACGGCGTCGGAGGAGTCCAAGTGCGGTACTCCAGACCGGCGTTGAGGCGCGCCATCGCGGGCCCGACACCCTCCGTGCGGCAGATCGTGTCCACCTCCCCGACCATCGCCCGCTGTCGAGCCGCGTCGGGCAGCACCTCCACGGTCGGCGGCTCGTGGGCGACCACGCGCCGCAGCCGTTCAGGGTGGCGGGCCAGCAGGTCCAGGGCGACGATGCCGCCGGAGCTGGTGCCGAAGACGTACGCGGACTCGCCGTCCGGAAGCACGGCTTCGAGGAGCTGGTGGGCGTTGTCGCTCCACGCCTCCACCCGCTGGTCGCCGACCGGCTCGTCCAGCGGCCCGCGCGACAGCCCCAGCGGGTCGTACGTCACGACGGTGAACCGTTCGGCGAGGCGCGTGGTGACGGCCTCCAGGCCCATGGGATGACCGGCCCCGCCAGGGATGACCAGCAGTACGGGGCCGCTGCCGCGCACGTCGTAGGCGTAGGGCAGATGGTCACTCATCAGCGTCGTCCTTATCGTCTTCCTTCGTCGGCGGCCAGTTCTCCAGCGCCACGTGCAGGGCGTCCAGCGCGCGCTCCCAGGACCTCTGTACGTCACGGGGGGCGCCGAATCCGCCGATCGCTTCGAGGTTGCAGTAGCCGTGGAAGGTGCTGCGCAGCAGGCGTACCGCGTCGGTGAGGTCGGGCTCGGACAGCCCGTAGGCGCGCAGCATGCCGTACGTGACCTCGGCCGTGCGGAGGTACGTCGTGGACCCGGCGATCACGGCGGGGTCCTGCTGTGTGTGCGTGGCGCGGTAGCGGCCGGGCCGCTCCAGGGCGTACTCCCGGTAGGCGCCCGCGAAGGCGACGAGCGCGTCCTTGCCCGCGCGCCCCGCCACGGCCGTGGCGATCCGGTCGATCATCTCGCCGGCCGCGAGCAGCCCGATCCGCGAACGCAGGTCCTGCACGTTCTTGACGTGCGAGTACAGGCTCGCGTCCTTCACCCCGAAGTGCCGTGCCAACGCGGACACGGTCACGTTCTCGAACCCGACCTCGTCCGCGAGATCGGCCGCGGCTTCCACGACACGTTCGGTCGTGAGCCCGACGCGAGCCATGGGGACCACCTCACACTGGACTGTTACCTAGGATGCCTAGGTAGCAGCCTAGTGCAGTCAGCTTCGGTTGTGCGCGGCGAATTCCACGAAGTCCGACCAGGCGGTGGGGGAGAGGGTGAGCTGGGGGCCGCGGGTGTTCTTGGAGTCGCGGATGTGGATGGTGGTGGGGCAGGTGGCGACTTCGACACAGTCACCCTCGCTGCCGCTGCTGTAGGTCGACTTGCGCCAGGAGAGGGCGACTTCGACGCAGTCGTCGCCTTCCGAGCCGCTGTAGCTGCTCTTGAACCAGGCAAGTTCGGTCGTGCTCGTGCTCATAGCGCCCCTCGCATTTGCTGGAGCAGGCTCGCCGTGTCCCCTGGGGTGAGAGCCTGTGAGCGCATCTTGGCATACCGCTGTTGGAGCACGCTGATCGCTTTACGGTCACTGATCAGGTGGCCGGTCTTCTGGCCCTCGGCGTACGCGAACCACTCGTTCTCCGGGGTCTCCAGCAAGTGCATGGGGCCGTCGAGGCCCGCGTGCACGGGTTGCCGCAGCGGCATCAGCTGGATCTCGACGTTCCAATGTCGCTCGTTCACGTCCAGCAGGTGGTCGATCAGATCCCGGGTGACCTCCTCGCCGCCGGTGTGCCGCTCCAGGATGGCCTGTTCGATGATGAAGCTGAACACCGTGGGCCGCTCCCGGCTCGTGCTGAGCAGCTCCTGCCGTGCGAGCCGGGCGGCCACGCGCTGCTCGACCTGCTCGTCGGTCGGCCGCAGCGGCACGCTCCACATCACCGCTCGCGCGTACGCATCCGTTTGCAACAGGCCCGGAATCAACCGGCATTCGTAGGTGTACAGGCTGATCGCCACTTCCTCCAGGTCCGCCCACTTCCGGAACCAGGACGCCAACCCGGGTTGTCGGCCGAGGTACTTGGCGGCCGCCCACAGGGCACCGAAGGCGTCCAGTACCTCCTCCGCCCGCTCGATGTAGACCCGCGGCGGCAGTCGCCTGCCCTGCTCGATCGACGCCACTGTCGACGGCTGGAACCGCACCAAGGGTGCGAACTCCTCCTGTGTCAGACCCGCCCGCTTGCGGAAGGCCTTCTGAACGGCCCCGAACGTCTTCAGGCTGTCCGACGGCTCGGGCTCATTCGTGGTGCTGTTGGTCATGCCGGGTACTCCCGAGTGCTGTGGTGCCAACCCCGCCAAGTCACCCATAGTTACGGACTGTTACCCTTACTGTCCACAGCGTGAACTCGTACGCCGCGCAGCGTACGAGTGGCGGACCTGGTCGACCGGCCTGCCCATGGGCACCGTTGACCCATGCAAGGAGACATCCGGGCCCAAGAAGCCGTCACCGTACGTACGTTCACGCAGCTCTTCAGCTGCACCCCGCGAGGGGCCCGGCTCGCGCGGCGGCTCGTCGAGCATCGGATGGACGCGTGGGGGTTCGCGTACGACGGGAACGCGAGCCTCGACGTGGCGCTCGTCGTCGCCGAGCTCGCCGCGAACGCCGTGCTGCACGGGCGGGTGCGTGGGCGCGACTTCCGCGTACGGCTGGTGCTGCGCGACGGGCTCGTACGTGTGGAGGTGGCCGACGGGCGGACGGACCGGCTGCCCGTGCTGCGGGCGTCGGCCGACGAGGGCGGCCGCGGGCTGCTGCTCGTCGCGGCGACTGCCGAGCGGTGGGGCGTGGAGCCTCGGACGGGCGCGCCGTACAAGGTCGTCTGGGCGGAGGTCCGGGTCGAGTGCTGACTCGGGACCCGGAGGGCAGTCGGCTGGAACCGTGGTGAGCGTTCCAGCCGACATTGCTCCCCCGCACACCAAGCTACGCACCCGACGCCCGGCCGAGTCTCCGATTCCCGCCCGCGGTGTCGCCGATTCGCGCCACGGAACCGGGCAACTATCGTTTACGTCAAGGGAGATGAGTTGTCGGTGTGTGAGGGGCGGCGCCATGAACGACGACGGTGCGGCAGGTGTCTTAGGCGCGTTACACGTACGCCGAGCCACCGTGGGCCAACTCCAGACCGCCGCTTCCTCGATCCTCGCGCCGCTCGCGGTGACCGCTCCGGGGGTCGACGGCTTTCACGCCGACATCGACGCGGCGGCGGTGGGGCGTGCGGCCGTGGCGCGGATCCGGGGCTCGGCGCATCTGGTCGCGCGGACACCCCGGGCGATCACGTCCACCGATCCCGAGCTGCTGAAGGTGACGCTGCACCGGTCGGCCTGGCCCGCCGCCGCGGACCAGGGCGGACTGCAATCCCGGGCGCACGGCGGGGACTTCGTGGTGTTCGACATGACGCGGCCGTACCGGCTCGCGGTCCCCGACGGCTGCGACGTGATGGCCGTCGGCATCTCGCGCACCGAGCTGGGCCGCCACGCCGACACCGTGGCCCGGCAGGCGGCCCGGCGGCTGCCGGCCGACGCGGGGGCGCAGGCGGTGCTCTCCGCGTTCCTGCTGGGCCTCGGCCGGCACCTCGACGAACTGACGGGACCGGCGCAGGCGCATGTCGGTGACGCACTGGTGTCCCTACTGATCGCGGCGTTCACGGATTCCGCCCCCGGCAGGATGGACACGGAGACGGACCTCGTGGACCGCATCCGTGTCTACACCCTGGCGAACATCTCCGAACCGTCCCTGTGCGTCGACTCGGTCGCCGCCGCGCACGGCATCTCGGCACGTCGGCTGCACCGCCTGTTCCACCGCACCGGCACCCCCTTCGCGGCCTGGCTCCGCGAGGAACGCCTCGAACGCATCCGCCGCGACCTGCTCGACCCCGCCCACGACGGCCGTACGGCGGCGGCGGTGGCCGCGCGCTGGGGCATCCACGACCCACGGCACCTCGCCCGCGCGCTCAAGGCGCACTACGGCCAGTCGGCGCGCGACCTGAGGCACGGGCGAAGGGAGCCGGGGCGTCCGTCGTGATCGCCGCGGGAGCGCTACGCGTTCGGATTGACCCCGTTCGACAGGCCCGTGTAGGCGGGCTTCGCCGCGTAGTTCTCGTCGTACGGGAGGGCGGCACCGTATCCGCTGAAAGTGCCCGGAATCCATGAGTACTTGTCGCTGACGCCCCACACGGTGACGCCCGCGCAGCGCGGGACGCCGAGGCAGTTCTCGCTGGCCGTCTTGTAGTCGGCGGACTGCTGGGCGAGTTCGGCGGAGGAGGCGGGGAGCGGGATGCGGATGTCGAGCTCGGTGACGGAGACTTCGAGGCCGAGGTCGGAGAACCGCTTCAGGTTCGCCTTCATGGTGGACGGCACCTGCCCGACCACGAAGTGCGACTGGAAGCCGATCCCGTTCAACGGCACGCCGTCCGCGAGAAGTTGCTTGGCGAGGGCGTACAGGGCGTCGCTCTTCGCGTTGTCCGCCTCGATGCTGTAGTCGTTGATGTACAGCTTGGCGGCGGGATCGGCGGCGTGCGCCCACTTCAGGGCGTTCGCGATGTACCCGGTCCCGAGCTTGTCCTGCCACAGCGAACCGCGCATCGAACCATCGTCGTTGAACGCCTCGTTGACGACGTCCCAGGCGTACACCTTGCCCTTGTAGCGCCCGACCTCGGTGTCGATGTGGCTCTTGAGGATCGAGTTGAGCTCGGACGCGGAGAAGTTCCCGTTCTTCAGCCAGGACGGCAACTGGGCGTACCAGGCGAGCGTGTGCCCCCGTACTCCTTGGTTGTGCGCGCTCGCATGGGCGACGAGCCGGTCGGCGGCGGCCCAGTTGAAGGATCCGCGGGTCGGCTCGACGGCATCCCACTTCATCGCGTTCTCGGCGGTCACCGAGTTGAACTCCCGGTCCAGCACGCTCGTGTACGCGGAATCGGAGGTGAGCGGTGTGTCCCCGACTGCCGCGCCGATCTTCACGCCACGCCCGTCCGCGTACCCGCGCAACGTGGTGGCGGCGCTGGCGTCGGGCGTGAGCTGTGGCAACGCGACGGCCGCCGCGGCGACGAGCACGCCGGCGGCGACGAGGGGGAGGGGACGGAGGCGACGGCGACGCCGGTGTGCGGGTGAGTGCGGCACGGCTGCTCCTCTACTCCTTGCGAAGTGGGATGGGGGTGTGCGGGTGCGGTGCTTTCCCTCTGTGTCGCCGCCGTGAGCGGAAAGGTTGCCGCGGGCCGGCCTCCTGTCGCGGCGGGTACCGTCACTCCGGGGGTGGATCTTCGGCACCCAGTGAGCCCAGCGCATGGCCCGGCGTACGGAGTGGTCGTACGGACGTGCGGATGCTGGGCTCATGTCCACCCTCACTTACCGGCATCCGTATCGCGCGCGCGTGGGGCGGGTCGCGTCGGCCCTCGCCGCGGCGCTGGCGCTCGTCATCGTCCTGCCCGGTGGGGCGGTCGCCGCGCCCGGCGATCTCGACCCCTCCTTCGGCAGTGGCGGCAAGCTCACCATCGACCGTGGCTACTTCGAGGAGGGGCAGGACGCGGCCCTCCAGCCCGACGGCAAGATCGTCACCGTCGGCACCGACCAGCAGGCCGGGTGGCTGACGCCCGACTTCTCCGTGACACGGCACAACGCCGACGGCAGTGCGGACACCTCGTTCGGCGACGCCGGCGAGACGGTCACCGACTTCGGCGGTGGCACGGACCAGGCGCAGGCCGTCGCGCTCCAGCCCGACGGAAAGATCGTCGTGGTCGGCCGCACCGAGGTGCTGCCGGAAGGCGAAGGAGGCTGCTGCTGGTTCACGGTGGCCCGTTACACGGCGGGCGGCAGCCTGGACACCACCTTCAGCGGCGACGGCTGGGTCCGCGCCGACTTCGGCGACAACGGCTCCTCGGACGCCCAGGCGGTCGCGGTGCAGCCCGACGGAAGGATTGTCGCCGCGGGCCAGACCGGCGGCCGGTTCGCGGTGGTCCGCTACGACACCGACGGCAACCTCGACACGAGCTTCGGCGGCACCGGCAAGGTCGTCACCCCCTTCGACCAGGGCGCGCTCGGAAACGACATGGCGCTCCAGCCGGACGGCCGGATCGTGGTCGCGGGCTACACCGGGAGCACCGCCTTCGACTTCGCGCTCGTCCGCTACAACACCGACGGCGGCCTGGACACCACCTTCGGCACGGGCGGCCGCGTGATCACCGACTTCGGCGACTACGACGTGGCACAGAGCCTCGGTGTCCAGCCGGACGGCCGGATCGTCGCCGCCGGATACAGCGGCGGCGACTTCGCACTGGCCCGGTACACCACCAGCGGCGGCCTGGACGCCACCTTCGGCACGGGCGGCAAGACCACCACCGACCTCGGCGGCAGCGCCGACCGGGCGAACGACATGGCACTCCAGTCCGACGGCCGGATCGTCGCCGCGGGCATCAGGAACACCGACTTCGCGGTGGCCCGCTACAACACCGACGGCACTGTGGACACCGGTTTCGGCACGGGCGGCCGTGCGGTCACCGACTTCGGCTACTACGACGAGGCGCGTTCCGTGGCCGTACAGTCCGACGGCCGGATCCTCACCTTCGGCAACACCGGTGACGACCGCGCCATGGTCCGCTACCTGGGCGGCAATGGCACCCCGCCGCCCCCGGACCTGTCGGTCGCCAAGTCCGGTACGGCCACGGTCGGCATCGGTGACCGGGCCACCTACACCGTGACCGTCACCAACAACAGCACCACGACCGCCGCCACCGGCGTCGCCCTCACGGACACGCTCACCGGCCCCGCCGCCACGGTTATCTCGGCCACGCCCGGCCAGGGCACCTGCACCACCACCGCCACCGGCGCGAACTGCTCCCTGGGCACGCTCGCCGCCGGCGCCCACACCACGGTGACCGTCGTCGTCGAACCCCGCGCCACCGGCACCCTCACCGACCGGGGCACGGTCACCGCCACCCAGACCGACCCCATCCCGGGCAACAACAGCGCCACGGCGACCACCACCGTCAACAACAGCCACGGCTGCACCATCATCGGCACCAGCGGCAACGACACCCTCAACGGCACCTACGGCAACGACGTGATCTGCGCCCTCGGCGGCGACGACACGGTCAACGCGAGCTTCGGCAACGACACGGTGTACGGCGGCTACGGCAACGACCGCCTCGACGGCAGCTACAGCGACGACACGCTGAACGGCGGCCCCGGCAACGACAACCTGATCGGCAACTACGGCAACGACAAGCTCAACACCGTCGACAGCGTCTCCGGCAACGACACCGCCAACGGGGGCCTAGGCACGGACACGTGCACGACGGACACGGGGGACACACGGATCAGCTGCCCCTAGGGCACATCAGGGCACAGCAGTGAGCGGGGCCCGGACCGGTCGGCGGTCGGGCCCCGCTGCCGTCACACCCGACCGCCACTCGCCCGCCGGCAGGGGCCGACGCGGTCAGCCATTGACCCCCGCGTAGTGGCGAAGGCCCCAGCGCCACAGCAGGCGGGAACCGAGGTAGGCGGCCACACCCAGCAGCGGGGATCCGGCGGCCAGCCAGTACGGCACCCCCGAGTCGCCGCCGTGACCGGTCAGCACGGAGACCGGGAAGTACGCGACGAACGCCAGCGGCAGCCCGTACGTGAGGAAGCCGCCGACCGCGCGCGGCAGCACATTGAGCGGATAGCTGCCGAAGGTGCCGAGCAGTTCCTCCAGCCAGCGGCCCCAGTAGTCGGCGGCGGGAAAGCGCAGCGAGGCACAGGCCACCACCGTGAACAGCGCCGCCTCAAGAAGCATCCCGCCGAGCACGCAGACGACGAGATACGAGATCCGGGCGGCGTTCCAGTCCAGGTGACTGCGGCCGATCGCGCCCGCCATCAGGCCGGCCGCCACCGTCAGGTCGCCGATCGCGTTGGTGGGGAAGTGGGACAGCTGGAGCTGGCGGTGGACCGGCATGGGGCGGACGAGGTACGTGTCGATCACGCCCTCCTGGATGCGGTGGCCGAGGCCGTGCACGCGGCCCAGGAAGAGCACGAAGAGACCGTGCGCCACCAACCGCGTCGCCGCGATCAGCAGCACGTCCTCGCTCGCCCAGCCGCCCATCCCGGTGAACCGGGTGAGCAGCACCGTCGCGAACACGATCACCGACACCTGCCAGACCGCGCCGATCGCGATCATCATCAGGAACTCGGAGCGGTACTCCAGTTGCGCACGGAAGTTGAGGCGCGTGATACGCCACACCACCCGCCAGGGTTCCAAGGACATGGTCAGCCTCCCTGCGAGATCACGCGCCGGGCGGCGCGCCGCCACAGCAGTCGGGTGAACAGGGCGAGCGCCACCACCCAGGCGGCCTGCACGGCGAGCTCCGGGCCCGCGTCGGACAGCGGGATCCGGCCCACGTACAGCGAGAGCGGCACACTGAGCGTCGCCTGGAACGGCAGGAAGCGGCTGAACGTGATGAACCAGTCGGGGAAGAACCACAGCGGCGCGTACACCCCCGACAGCAGGTTCTGCGCGAAGATCAGGATCATGATCGCGACGTCGTTGCGGAGCGTCCAGAAGCACAGCTGGTCGATGACGAGCATGATGTAGTACAGGACCCACTGGCCGAGCAGCACGCTCAGCGCGAACACCCCCGCCACGGCGGCCGACTCGGGGGGTTGCACGACCCCGGCGGCCAGACAGATCGCGTAACCGGTCAACGCCCAGGCGAATCCGTACAGTTGCTCGCCGAGCGCGCGCAGCGCGTAGTAGCGCTGTGGTGGCAGCGGGCGCAGATACCAGTACACGATCGTGCCGAAGTGCATGTGCTGCTGGACGGTGTCCCGTCCCGAGTACTGGTCCAACTCCCTTATCCGGATGGCCAGTACGGCGAGGACGGCATAGGTGACCGCCTGGTCGCGGCTCATCCCGGCCGTGCTGCCGGTCGACGCGTACAGGCCGCGCCACAGCGACGCCACCAGCACCACCTGCACGGTGAGCCGGAGCAGCGCGGCGGTCATCCGGGGCGGGGTGTGCAACTCGCCCAGCGGAGTGACCCGCGCGGTCCGCCAGCCCCGGGGAAGGGTGATGCTCATGCTGCCTCCGCCTGGACGTAGGCCGCCCGCATCACGTCCTCCAGATCGGCCTCGTCCACGGCGACATCGGTCACCTCGTACCGCTCGATGACCTGCTTCAACGCCTGGTGGACGGTGGGCGCGGTCGCCCCGTCGGGCCCGAACACGACCCGCGCTCCCTCACGCCGCAGCACGGCGATCCCGGGCAACGGCCCGACGGGCGCGAGCGGATCGGCCAGCGTGGCCCGCACCTGCCAGGTCGAGCCGAACTTCCGGCGGATCTCGTCGAGCGTGCCGTCCAGGACGAGCCGCCCGTGGTTGATGAGCACGACCCGCTCGGCGAGCCGCTCGACCTCCGTCATGTCGTGCGTGGTCAGCAGTACCGTCCGGCCGCGCTCCTCCACCTGGTGCTTGAGGAAGCCGCGCACCTGCTCCTTGACCACCACGTCCATGCCGATGGTGGGCTCGTCGAGGAACACCACGGGCGGGTCGTGCAGCAGCGACGCCGCGAGATCGCAGCGCACCCGCTGGCCCAGGGAGAGATGCCGTACGCGGGTGTCCCAGAAGACGGAGAGTTCGAGCAGCTCGTCGAACTCACCGAGCCGGACGCGGTGTTCGCTCTCCGGCACTCCGTAGATGTCGCGGAGGATCGCGAACGACTCGCGCACCGGGAGGTCCCACCACAGCTGGGTGCGCTGCCCGAACACCGCGCCGATGTTGCGCGCGTTGCGCTCGCGCTCCTCGTACGGGACCACTCCCGCGACGCGGGCCTCGCCGGACGTCGGGGTGAGGATGCCGGTGAGCATCTTGATGGTGGTGGACTTGCCCGCGCCGTTCGGGCCGAGCAGCGCCAGCAGCTCGCCGGGCGCGACATCGAAGCTGACGTCGGCGACGGCCTCCTTCGCGACGCGCTCGGGCTTGACGAGGGACTGGAGGGCACCGGTGAACCCGGGGCGGCGGACGGTGGTGTGAAAGGTGCGGGAGAGGCCGCGGACTTGGATGCTGCCGTTCACGGTGTTGTCGCGGTTCACAGCATTCATGTCGTTAACCCCTTTGCACCGTGCACCTTCTGCGTGTGATTCATACGGTTCACCCCGTTCGGGGCGAACGCGACGCGGGACGCGAGCGCGGCCGGACGGCAGAAGAGCCGTCCGGCCGCGGGGCGTAGGTGAGGATCAGTCATGGATCTCCGAGAAGACGAACGAGAACTCCGCGGGAGCGGCTCGCAGTTGGTACTGAGGCAGCGCACCGGGGCCGCACGACTGTGAACCGATGCCCTGCTGGCCGTGGTCGAGGTTGACCCAGACCGTGTCGCCCGGCGCCAGATCCGTCAGATGCTCGGCGGCGTCGAGCTGCTCCGTCGTCCAGCGGCGCGCGGTGAACCAGAAGCATGGATCACCCTCGACACGCAGTCCACCGATTTCCGCCCAGCGGACGTCCGCCCGCGCGCCGTTCTCCTGAGGGCGGACGTAGGGCGTCTGCAGCTCGTCGACCGTCGACTCCCAACGCCCCACCATGGAAGCGGACTTGGTGTCCGGATACCCCTCGCCGGGACCGCCGCCGAACCACTTCACCCGGTCCGCCGAGCTCGCCAGCCCCAGCCGGATCCCGAGCCGCGGCAGCGGCAGCGTCCAGTCACCCTCGGGTGACACGGACACCGTCAGCAGCAGCCGCGTCCCGTCGGACGTCCACCGGTACACCGTGCGCAGGCCCACCTCCCAGGCGGCGGGCGCCACCCGGGTGCGTACGGTCAAGGCGTCGTCGCCCAGTTCCACCGCGTCGAGCCGGTGCCGCATCCGGTGCAGGCCCAGCTTGCGCCAGAGCAGGCCGTAGCGGGCGTCCGGCTGCCAGGGCGCGCCGTTGTCGTTGTCGGTCGGCGCCCGCCACACATCCAGGCGGAGTCCGGTGACGTCGACCCCGCCGATCGTCCTCAGCGCACCGGTGCGGGCGTCGAAGGCGGCCGGGCCGAGCGTGATGACCTGCTCGCCGGGCACCGGACCGTCGGACCGGGCGACCTGCGTCAACGCACCGTCATTCAGCGGCAGTTGGACCCAGGCGACCTGATGACCCCGCGGGCCCCACGCGGTGTCGGCCGCGAGTACGGCCCGTACCGTCCACTGCGTCTCGGCCCCCCGCCCGTCCACGGGCGGCGCCGGCAGCTTCACCTCCGCGGACTCGCCCGGGGTGAGCGCGGGTACCGACAGGGCGCCCGTCTCGACCGTCTCGCCGTCGACCTGGTACGACCACTCGAAGGCGAGGCCGGCGAGGTCGGCGAAGTCGTAGGCGTTCTGGACCCGCACGGTTCCGGCCGGCCCGTCGCCGTCGATGCGGACCGGCTCGATCACCTTCTTGTACTCGACGAGCCCCGGCGACGGCGTCCGGTCCGGGAAGACCAGTCCGTCGCAGACGAAGTTCCCGTCGTGCAGTTCCTCGCCGAAGTCACCGCCGTACGCGAAGGTGTACCGCTCGTCCTTGATGCCGTGGTCGATCCACTCCCAGATGAAGCCGCCCTGGACGCGGTCGTACGCCTCGAAGAGGTGCTGGTAGTCGGCGATGCCGCCCGGGCCGTTGCCCATGGCGTGCCCGAACTCGCAGAGGATGAAGGGGAGTTCGCGCCGCTTCAGCCCCCCGCCGTCCAGGCCCCGGCCGATGCGCTCGACCTCGGCGTGGTCGGCGTACATCCGTGAGTACATGTCCGTGTCACGGCAGTCGATGTCACCCTCGTAGTGGATGAGCCGCGAGGTGTCCCGGCCGCGGATCCACTCGGCCATGGCGGTGAGCCCGCGCCCGGTGCCGGCCTCGTTGCCGAGCGACCAGATCACGACGGACGGGTGGTTCTTGTCGCGCTCGACCATCCGGGCGGTGCGGTCGAGCAGCGCCGGGGTCCAGCGGTCGTCGTCGACGGGGTTGTCCCGCCACGCCTGTTCGGTGAAGCCGTGGGTCTCCAGGTCGCACTCGTCGATGACCCACAGACCGTACTCGTCGCACAGGTCGAGGAAGGCGGGGTGCGGCGGGTAGTGCGAGGTGCGGACGGCGTTGATGTTGTGCCGCTTCATCAGCAGCACGTCCTCGCGCATGGTCTCCAGGTCGAGGGCGCGGCCCTTCTCCGGGTGCCACTCGTGCCGGTTGACGCCCTTGAAGAGGATCGCCCTGCCGTTGACCTTGATCAGACCGTCTTCGAGCGCGACCGTGCGGAAGCCGATCCGCAACGGGACGCGCTCGCCCTGGGTGACCAGTTCGCCGTCGTACAGACGGGGCGTCTCGGCCGTCCAGGGCCGCGCCGGCACCGTCACCGGCTCGCCGGTCGCGACATCGATGTCCAGGGCGGGCACGAGGACCCGCCCGTCGACGTCGGAGTCGACGCGCAGCGTGCCCTCACCGGCGAGGTGGTCGTAGGAGGCGTGCACGAAGAAATCGAGCGCGCTGCCCGCCGGACGGTGCAGCAGGGTGACGTCCCGGAAGATGCCGGGCAGCCACCACTGGTCTTGGTCCTCCAGGTACGAGCCCGCCGACCACTGGTGCACCCGGACCGCGAGCACATTGCCGCTGGGCTTCAGCAGGTGCCCGACCGCGAACTCGTGCGGCAGCCGGGAACCCTTGAACTCGCCGATGTCCGTGCCGTTCAGCCAGACCCGGGCACAGGACTCGACGCCGTCGAAACGCAGCACCGCACCGCCGTCCGAGGGCCACTCGGACGGCAGGTCGAAGGTGCGCACATGGTCACCCGTCGGGTTCTCGGTCGGCACGCGCGGCGGGTCGACCGGGAAGGGGTAGAGGTGGTTGGTGTAGATCGGTGAGCCGTGTCCCTGGAGGACCCAGTGGCCGGGGACGGAGACCTCCGCCCAGTCCCCGGCGTCGTACCCCTCCGCGGCGAAGGAGTCGTCCTCGGCGTCGACGGTCGCCGAGAGACGGAAGCGCCAACTGCCGTTCAGCGACAAGGACGTGGCATCCGAGGACGCGTACCAGGCGCGCGGCGGCAGTGCACCGCTGCCCGGCGAGACGTCCTCGACATAGTCAGTGGCGGTGGTGCGGAAAGACATCGGTCTCCAGGTCCTCGGAAGAAGGTGTCAGCCCTTGATGCCGGTCTGCGCGATCCCCTGCACCAGCCAGCGCTGGAGGAAGAGGAACACGAACAACAGGGGCAGGATGGAAATGGCGGTGGCCATGAAGATCAGGTGGTAGTTCACCGTCTGGTTGGTCATGTACGACGAGAGCGCGACCTGCACGGTCCAGGCGCTGGGATCCTGGCCGATGACCAGCGGCCACAGGAAGGAGTTCCAGCCGTTGATGAACGTGATGGTGGCGATCGCCGCGAAGAAGTTCAGCGAGTTGGGCACGACGACGCGCCAGTACGCGCCCCAGTAGCCGAGCCCGTCCACGCGCGCCGCCTCCTCCAGCTCCTTGGGGAACCCCAGGAAGTACTGCCGGAAGAGGAAGCAGGTGAAACCACTGAACAGGCCCGGAATGATGAGACCGCGGTAACTGTCGACCCAGCCGAGCGAGGAGACCAGCACGAAGCTCGGGACGAAGGTGACGGCGGTCGGCACCATCAGGGTGAACAGGACGGCGTAGAAGATCTTGTTGGCGTGCCGGTAGGGGATGCGGGCCAGGCCGTAGCCGGCCAGCGAGCACACCAGCAGGGTGCCGAGGGTGTGCAGCACACCCACGATCATCGAGTTCACCATCGACTGGCCGAAGTCGACCGTGGTGTCGTGGAACGGCTCGGTGATGTTCTTCCACTGGATGTCCGTGGGGAAGAACTTCCAGTTCTCGCCGGTGATGTCGGGATCGGTGGAGAGGGAGTTGCGGATCAGCAGGTAGAACGGGATCAGGAAGAGGAGGGTCGCGACGCCGGTGGCGATGTACAGGCCGGTGGAGCCCATCACGCCGCCGCGCTTCGCGCGCAGCGGCCCCTGCGTCGGCCGCTCGCTCTTCCTCGCCCCGGGTACGGTCGTGGTCACTTCGACTCGTCCCCCTTTCCGAAGCCCATGATCTTGCCCTGGAACAGGGTCACGATGACGATCAGCATGGTCAGCATGACCGCGCCCGCGCTGCCCGCGCCGTAGTCCTGGTTCTGGCCGAGGGCCATGTAGTACAGCTCGACGAGCGGTGGGCGGCCCCAGGTCGTCTTCGCCAGGAGGTTGAAGAACTCGTCGAAGGCCTGGTACGCGGCCACGAGCAGCAGCAGGATCACGGCCGTCGAGGTGGCCCGCAGCTGCGGCAGCGTGATGTGGCGGAAGGTCTGCCAGCCCGGCTTGGCACCGTCGATCGCGGCGGCCTCGTAGAGCTCCTGCGGGATGTTCTGCAGCGCGGCCAGGAACAGGATCATGTAGAAGCCGGACTGCAGCCACAGGCGGGCGCTGACGATGACCAGCCAGTACCACGGCGGGTCGGGGTTGGCGAGCCAGGCGACGTTCTCCACGCCGAACCAGCCGATGACGGTGTTCGCCAGACCGAAGCGGACGCCGTTGAAGATGGACATCTTCCAGATCAGCGAGGCGGCGACATAGCTGCACGCGGTCGGCAGGAAGAACACCGAGCGGAAGAACGCCCGCATGAACCGCAGCCGGTTCACCAGCATCGCCAGACCCAGCGACAGCGCCCAGGTGGTCGGCACGATGAACGCGGCGAAGACGGTGAAGGTGAGGAGCGCACCGGTGAAGTTGCCGTTGTCCAGCATGAACCGGTAGTTGTCGAAACCGATGAACTTGCTCGGCGTGACGGTGAAGCGCGCCTCGAAGAAGCTGAGCCAGATGCTCCAGCCGATGGGAACGTAGACGAAGATCACCAGACCGATGAGGAACGGGCCGGTGAAGAGCCAGAAGTTGAAGGTGGGGCTGCCCCGCAGACCCCGCCGCGGCCGGGCCTTGGAGGCCTTGGCAGGGGCGGGGCGCGCGAGGTCGAGCTTGGTGGTCGTCGACATGTCGTGATCCGTCCGGTGGCCTATCCGAAGAGCTTCTTGAGCTCGGCGCTGACGGTCTTCTCGGCCTTGTCGAGCGAGGCCTTCGGGTCACCGTTCTTGCGCACGGTGTCGGCGAAGACGTTCTCCGTGGCGGTGATCATGGCCTGGGTCCAGCCGATGTTGTCGAAGTGGCCGTAGTCGGTGAAGAGCTTGACGCCCTCAGCGGGCAGACCGGACTTGAGCTTGGTGGCGGACGCGGCGATCGAGGTGCGCGGCGGGATGTGGAAGCCGTACGAGGTCGCCCAGTCCTCCTGGTACTTCTTCTGCTCGATCCACAGCCACTTCACGTACTCCTTGGCCGCGTCGACGTTCTTGCCCTTGGCGTTGACGAACATCGACCAGCCGCCGTTGTAGACCGAGGGCTTGCCGGCGTCGTTGACCTTCGGGAAGGGGAAGATGCCGAGGTCGTCGCCGAGCGCCTTCTGCATCGTGGGCATGGCCCACATGCCGCAGAACTGGATGGCACACAGGCCCTGGTCGAGCGCCGACGGGTCCCAGTAGTCGGCCGGGGCGTCCAGGAGGAGGTCGCCGCTGGTGAACAGCTTGCGCAGCTTCTTCAGGCCCTCGGCGACGCCGTCCGTGTTGAAGGCGGGCTGGTTCTGGGCGTCGAGGGTGTCGGCGCCGGCCGACCAGATCAGCGGGTTGATCACCGCGTGCAGGTCGTTGCCGAGGAAGGCGCCCTTGACCTTGCTGGTGGTGAGCTTGGCAGCGGCCTCGATCAGCTCGTCGAGGGTCTGCGGCACCGCGACGTTCGCCTTCTCCAGCATCGACTTGCGGTAGAAGAAGAACTGCGGGTCGTCGATCATCCGGACGCCGTATATCTTGCCGTCGACCGTGTGGGACTGGATGTCGGCCTGGTTGAAGTCGTCCTTGACCGGCTCGATGATGTCGGTCAGATCCGCCACCTGGCCGCTCTTGACGAGCTGGATCTGCGGGTGGAACTCGAACAGGTCGGGCGCGTTCTTGGTGAGCAGCGTCGCGAACAGCTTGCTCTCGAAGTCCGATCCGGTGATCCACTGCGTGCTCACGTTGGCCTTGTCGTAGGCCTTCGCGTACCGCTTGATGGCCTGCTCGGTGCCGGCCTCGCCGTACGCGTGGAAGTACTGGGTCAGGTTCGTGCCCGAACCGCTGCCCCCGCCACGGCCGTTGTTGCTGCCGCACGCGGCCAGCGGGCCGAGGGCGGCGAGGCCCGCGGCGGCCCGCAGTACGGATCGGCGGTCCCAATTGCTGCTGCTCATTGCCGACATGCTGACGTCCTTGTCTCGAGTACGGCTACGGCTCAGTTGTTCATGCGCCAAGTGGCTCAAATGGCGTTGCGGTGCGGGACGTTAACCTTCGGCTAAGGCTTCGGCAAGGGGTTGGACGAAGTCTGTTCGAAGTGTTGTGGAGGGTTCGGAATACCGGACACGGCGGGGCTGCGGGCCGCCGCACCAGCGGCCCGCAACCCTCAACTCTCGTCAGTTCACTCCTGCTTGGCCCAGACCTCGTTCGTCCCGCCGGTGCAGCTGTAGAGGATCACCTTGCTTCCGTCGGCGGTCGCCTGACCGCTGACGTCCAGGCACTTCCCGGATGCCTCGCTGACGATCTGTCCGTTGGCGTTGAACTGCCATCGCTGCTCCGGACTGTCGGCGCAGGCGGCGGCCACCAGTCCCGAACTCCCGGCCGTCAGGCATCCGTTGACGCCCCGCACGGTGCCGTTGGCGTCGTACGTCCAGTCCTGGGCGCCGGTGCCCGTGCAGCCGCTGATTGAGGCCCCCGAGGCGTCCGCGGTCAGGCACTTGCCCGACTGCTTGCCCTGCCAGGCGCCGGTCACGGCCGTGGTGTCATGACCCTTCTGGTCGAAGACGTACGTCGTGATGGAGCGCGCGGCGAGCGTCGCGGAGACCTGGCCGTCCTTGCCCACCGACGGCCCCGCGACGTTCGCCCAGTCCTCGGTGGCGGACGTCCGCACGGCCTGGGCCACACGGCCCGGCGTCTTGCTGTTGAAGTGCAGGTTCAGCGCCGTGTCGGTGGTGTTGTGGTTGTTCACCACGACCACCCACTTGCCCTTCCGGTCGTACGAGGTGACGTCGACGCCGCTCGGAGCGCCCGTCACGTTGTGCGCGACCGCGCCCGGCTTCACGAACTTGCTGTACTGGCCGAGCGCGTAGTAGCGCTTGGTGAAGTAGAGCGTCTGGTTGCCGTTGGTGGCGTAGTTCGGGTCGTAGTAGATCAGGCCGTCGTTCCAGCCGTCGTCGTTCTTCGCGTACGGGTCGCTGCCGATCATCTCGGAGAGCGCGACCCACCACTGGAACGCCGAGTCGTGCGCGGTCGCGAAGTCCTTGTAGATGATGCTCGACAGGTTCAGGCCGCCGTCGATGGTCGGGTCGTACTCCTGAGCCCAGCCCGTGCCGCCCTTGCCGAAGCAGCAGATCTCGGTGGACCAGGACTGCTTGCCGACCGACTTCGACGTCTCGTAGATCTTCGCCCGCTGGTCGTCACCGGGGTTGTTGTACGTGTGATGGGCGAGCTTCGACACGTACTGGGCGGTGCCCGGCTGCGAAATCCACTGCGGGACCTCGGTGTTGAAGCTGACCGTGCTGCTGGACTCGTCGGCGATGATGCCGGTCTTCTGATGCCGTGCCCGCTGTTCGGCGCCCAGCGCACGCACGATGTCGTCGCGTTGGTCGACCGGCACCAGCATGCCCTCCTGGCCGCAGCTGTCGAAGCTGTTGTTCGGCTCGTTGAAGGGGCTGATGTAGTCGAACTTCGCGCCCTGCTTGGCGAAATGGTCGGTCACGTCGGCGACGTACTTCGCGAAGTCGGCGGTGTTCTCCGCCTTCAAGTACCCGCCGCAGCTCTGGGAGTTGGTCTTCCAGGCGGCGGGCGCGCTGTTGACGAAGGCGACCAGGTCCTCGACGCCGTACTGCGCCGCGTACTTCAGGAACGTACGGCCGCCCTTGTCCTTGCTCCAGTCGTACGTTCCGTCGGAGTTCAGGAAGTCCTCGGGGGCGCGGGACGGGGTGGTGACCGCGGTGCCGCCACCGCCGATGTTGTAGCGGTAGTTGCTGAGGTCCAGGCCCTTGGAGGAGAACAGCAGCTTCGCGACCCGGGCCTGCACCTTGGGGTCGAAGTTCTCGAGGTCGTTGACCCACCAGGCGCCGGACGCACCGATGTTGTCGATGGTCTGGGCGGCGTGCGGGGAGACCTCGGCGGCCGCGGGGTCGGCGGCTGATGCGGGCGGGGAGGATATCAAGGTCCCGGTGACAGCCAGCGCGGCTGCGGCTGTCGCGAGAACCGATCTGTTCGTGCGCGTCAACGTGCATCCCTTCCGTCGTCATGAAGGTGGTGCGGTACGGCTCCTTGCTGGGGTGGTGCGCTTCGGGGGCCTCTGGCCGACCGACTGGAGCGCCCCTTCCAGGGCGAACGTCGCGGCTCCGAGACAGACCGGATCGGTCGGGATGGGGGAGAGGACGATCTCGGTGGCGGCGTACGGCCGCTTCAGCGCGTGCCGGGCGACGGCCTCGCGCACCTCGTTCAGCAGCGGCTCGCCGAGCGTGGCCGCGACCCAGCTGCTGAGCACGACCACCTCCGGGTTGAGGAGGTTCACCAGGTCGGAGATCCCGGCACCGAGGTAACGGGCGGTGTCGCGCACGACCTTGAGCGCCACGGGATCCTGCGCGGTGACGCCCTGGGCGAGCGCGTTGATCGTGGCCGTCTGGTCCTCCGGGTGCAGCAGTGTGCTCCCGGGGCTCAACTCCCGCAGATTCAGCATGATTCCGGGCGCCCCGACGTATGTCTCCACACAGCCGTGGTTGCCGCAGTGGCACAGCCGCCCGTCCAGGACGAGGGTCGTGTGCCCCCACTCGCCGGCGCTGTTGCTGACGCCCCGGTGCAGCCCGCCGCCGAGCGCGAGCCCCGCGCCGACTCCCGTGCCCAGGTTGACCACCACGGCGTCGCCGCGTCCGCGGGCCGCCCCGAACCACAGCTCGGCGACCGCGCAGGCACGCAGCGGGTTGTCCAGGTACAGGGGGTAGGCGATGTGTTCGGAGAGCAGATCGAGGAGCGGCACGTCGTGCCAGTCCCAGTTGGGCGCGTACTCCGAGATCCCCGTGTCGCGGTCGACCTGCCCGGGGACACTCACGCCCACGCCCAGGACGCGCGCGCCCTCGACGCCGGCCTGCGCGACCACCGAACCGAGGGCCGCCGCGACATGCCCGACGACCTGCTCCGGGCGGCTCTCACCGGGGCGCATGTCCTCGTCGGCACGGGCGAGCACGTTCAGCGCCAGGTCGAACAGCTCGACCCGTACGTATGTCTCCGCGATGTCGACGCCGATCAACGCGCCCCCCGACGCGTTGACGGCCACGAGTCCCCGCGGGCGGCCACCCGCGGAGTCCTCGAACCCGACCTCGGTCAGCATCCGGAGGTCGAGCAGCTCGCCGACGAGGGTGGCGACCGTGGCCAGGCTCAGCCCGGTGGCCGCCGCCAACTCCTGCCGGGAGGTGGGCGATTCGGCGATGATCTGGCGCAGCACCTCGTAACGGTTCGCGGTGCGGATGTCGCGTGATGTGCCGCGCTTCATCGGACTCCCCTCGGTCCCTCCGGGCCATGGCGAGGCCCTTCGGCCCCGGCGCGGCGCAAGGCTATGGCCTGTGAGGGACTTTCGACAAGGGGTTAGGAAAGGGGGTGGAGAAAGTCCCCCACGAAGGTGTTGGTGAACTTGCCCCCCGGGTCGAGGGAGTCGACCAGCGTCCTGAACTCGCCCCACCGCGGATAGCGCCCGCGCAGCACCGTCGGCGCCACCGTGAACACCTTGCCCCAGTGCGGCCGGGGCTCGAACGGCTCCAGCGCCTCCTCGACCCGCCGCACCACCGGCAGTACGGCCGCCGTGTCCTCGACCCAGGTGAAGTGCAGCGCCACGGTGTCCCGGCCGTACGCCGGGCTCAGCCACTGGCGGTCGGCGGCCACGGTCCGCACCTCGCAGATCTGCAGCACCGGAGCGATCGTCTCCCGGATCGCGTCGAGGGCGTGCAGCGCGGCCAGGGCGTCCGAGCGCGGCAGCAGATACTCGGACTGGAGCTCGGCGCCGCTGCTCGGGGTGAACTCGGCGCGGAAATGCGGGAGCCGCTCGTGCCAGGGACCCGGGACGCCGAACTGCTCGGTGCAGTTCCGCGCGGGCATGCCCGGCACCGGGTGCATCGCCTCGGTCGCGGGCGCGGCCCACGGGAAGTCGGGCAGCGGCTGGTCGGTGCGCCGCTTGAGCCACACCTGGCGGAAGCCCGGCCGCACCCAGTCGGTGAACAGACTCACGCTGTACGCCGCCGCCGCGACCGCCTCGAAGTCCAGTCCGTCCAGGGGGAGTTCGGTGAAGACGTGCTGACTCACCTCGAAGTCCGGCTCCAGGTCGAGAGTGAGCGCGGTGACGACACCGAGCGCGCCCAGCGAGGTCACGGCACCGTCGAAGCGCTCGTCGCCCCGGCCGATCCGCACGGACGAGCCGTCCGACGTGACCACCTCGACCTCGCGCACGGCGGAACCGAGCGAGCCGTTCGTGACGCCCGAGCCGTGCGTGCCGGTCGCCACCGAGCCCGCCACCGAGATGTGCGGGAGGGAGGCCATGTTGTGCAGCGCGAACCCGTGCTCGTGCACCGCGCGCGCGAGTTCGGCGTACCGGACGCCACCCGACACCCGTACCGTACGGGCCGTCGTGTCGACGTCCACGGCGGGTGGCAGCGCGCCCAGTGACAGCAGTACGCCGTCGGGGCCCGGCTCGGCGATCTCGTTGAACGAGTGACCGCTGCCCAGCACCCGCACGCGCGGGCTGTGCGCGACCAGCGTTCGGAGCGCCTGGAGCGTGTGGGGCCGGTGCAGTTCCTTGGTCGTGTACGTGATGTTGCCGGCCCAGTTGGTCAGGGTCTCTGTCATCCCTGTCGTCCCTCCCCGGGAAGTCGCCGTCCGCGGCCGGTGTAATGGCCACCCGGGGAAACTACCCCGCCGGTCCGGTGCGTTGACGGGTGCGTCCATTGACCCCCTCGTTCGGCCGCACCTACCGTAGAGACCGGTTGCTATATCTGACGTCACCGAGCCGGAAGGTCACCTCCTTGCCCGAGCGTCCACTGGCGATGTTCGCCATGACTGCCGAGAACGTGCCGCAGATCTTCCCTCCGGACGTACTGGCCCGGCTGCGCGAGCTCGTAGAAATCGATCCCGCTCTGGTGGCGGAGAACTTCACCGACCCGAGGGTGCGCGAAGCCCTCGCCGGAACCGAGATCCTGATCACCGGCTGGGGCTGCCCGCCGCTCGACGAAGCCACCCTGGACGCCGCCCCGAAGCTGCGCGCCGTGCTGCACGCCGCCGGGTCCGTCAAGAGCTTCACCACGCCCGCGGTCTGGCAGCGCGGGCTGGTCGTGTCGTCGGCGGCCGGTGCGAACGCGCTGCCCGTCGCCGAGTACACGCTCGCCATGATCCTGCTCGCGGGCAAGGACCTCTTCGCGTACCGCGACCGGCTGCGCGCCGAACGCGTCTTCCCCTACGGGGAGATCGTGCCCGGCATCGGCAACTTCGGGCGTCGTGTCGGGGTCGTCGGAGCGTCCCGGATCGGGCGCCGGCTGATCGAGCTGCTGCGCCCGTTCGATCTGCGGGTGAGCCTCGCCGATCCGTACGTCGACGAGGGCGGGGCCGCCGCGCTGGGTGTTCCTCTGCTGCCGCTGGACGAGCTGCTGAGCGGCAGTGACATCGTGACCGTCCACGCGCCGCAGACCGCTGAGACCCGGCACATGATCGGCCGCCGTGAGCTTGCTCTGATGCCGGCCGGGGCCGTGCTCATCAACACCTCGCGGGGTGCGCTGGTCGATCATGACGCGCTGGCCGATGAGCTGAGGGGTGGGCGGATCAGCGCGATTCTCGATGTGACGGATCCTGAGCCGTTGCCTGCCGATTCCTTGCTCTACGAGCTGCCGAACGCGTTCATTACTCCGCATCTGGCGGGGTCGCAGGGGAACGAGGTGGCTCGGCTGGGGCTGACGGTGGTGGAGGAGGCCGAGCGGCTGCTGGCGGGGAAGGAGTTGGCGTTCCGGGTGGATGGGGAGGGGCTGGAGCGGGCTGCCTGAGTGGGGTTTTCCCGCCCCCGCCGCCCCTGCCCGTCCCATCCTTCTGGGGCTCCGCCCCAGGCCCCGTGGGGTTGTGTGTCGGCTGCGAGTGGGTGGGGGCTGGTCGCGCAGTTCCCCGCGCCCCTCAGGGCGGCCTCGTTCTCAAGTCAGGAACGTTGCCGTGGTCGTCACGAAACGGGTGGCGTCGTCCAGCCAGGGGAAGTGGGCGGTGGCGGGCTGGACGGTCAGGGTGGCGTGGGGGAACAGGGCGGCGAGCTCGATCATCGCGGGTGGGGGTGAGTTCAGGTCCAGTTCCCCGGCCAGCACGAGGACGGGTGAGGTGAGGCGGGCCAGCGCCGTGCGGGTCGCGGTCGGGGCGAAGGCGCCCTCGGTGCCGTAGACGGCCGCGGCCTCGTCGTTTCGTTGGTCGTCCTCCGCCGCGCGATGGGCCCGAGCCGTGTCGTCCCAGCGGGCGTACCAGAACGGGGCGATGGCCGGGAAGGAGTCGGCGTCCGCCTTGCCGGCGACGATCGCTTCCAGGGCGGCGTACGCCTTCGGGAACCACGGCTCGTCGCGGCGGAGCCGTGCCGTCTCGCGCCGGACGTCCGCCGGGATGGTGATGCCGAGTGCCATGACGCTCGGTGTGATCAGCGCGAGCCTGCCCACGCGGTCCGGATGGCGCGCCGCGTACAGGACGGCAAGGTTCGTGCCGCCGGAGTGCGCCAGCAGGTCCATCCGGTCGAGGCCCAGGTGCTCACGCAGGGATTCCACGTCGTCGACGAGCCGGTCGCAGCGGTAGGAGGAGGGGTCCTCCGGTGTCGCCGACCGGCCCGTTCCCCGAAGGTCCAGCATGACCAACTGGCGGTGCGCGGAGAGGCCCCCGAGGTCCCCGAGGTAGCGGGAGTCCTGCATGGGACCGCCCGGGAGGCAGACCAGGGGTGGGCCGTCACCGAACACGTGATACGCCAGCTCGGTCCCGTCCGGCGCGGAGAAGGTAGGCATGGCCGCGACTCTGTCAGCGGTGCCGGGGTGGAGCAACCGGGTTCCCCGGCGACCGCCGCCAGGGTCCCCCGTTCGCCCTGCCGGTCCCCGTCCCGGCCCCGGTCCACGGCCCGGTCCCCGTCCCGGCCTAGGCCCCGATCCCCGTCCCGGCCCCGGCCCGGGTCACCCATTGCTCCACCGCTTCCACGAATTCCCGCGGTCGTTCCTCGTGCAGATAGTGCCCGGCCCCTTCGAACACGGTCACCCGCGACCTCGGGTCGGTCAGTGTTCCGCGCTCGAACTCCGCCGCCCCGGGCGTCGCGTACACGCCCAGTACCGGGCACTCGCGCCGGGCGAGGTAGGTGACCGTGGCGGGCCGCAGACCGAAGGCGTCCGGGTTCAGATACATCCCGTTCCTGCACTGGACGAGCACGTCCGTGTCCATCTCCGTCATCAACTGCCGCTGCCGGTCGCGGAGTTCGTCGTACACCCCCGGCCGGAAGGCCCCCGTCACGAAGCGCGCCGCCCACTCCGGACCCTCCGCGCGCAGCTCCTCCTGCTCCGCGGGGATCCGCGCCGCCTCCGCCTCGTCCGCGCCGTACGCCGGATCGACGACCACCAACCCCCGTACGAGTTCCGGGTGTTCGACCGCGAGTGCCGTCACCGCCTGCCCGCCCATGGAGTGCCCGACGGCCACCACCGGCCCGGTGTCCAGCCCCCGCAACAGCTCCGCCAGATCGGCGGCGAAGTCCCGGGCGCCGTATCCCTCCACGGGCTTCGGCGAGCGACCGTGGCCGCGCAGATCGGGGACGATCACCCGGTGCCGCCAGTACGGGAGCGTGGGGTCCCAGTCGCCGCCGTTGCCGCCCCAGCCGTGGACGAGCAGGAGGGCGGGGGCCGTGCCGGGGTGGTCCGCGTGGTGGAGGGGGGTGGGTGTCGTGGTCACGGGAGTGACTTTAGAAGGGGGGCCGCAGCATGATCGCGTGCTGCGGATTTCGTTGTTCTGATGGATTTGAGTGACTGATTTCGTTTATTTGTAGCCATTCGGATTGCGATATCGCTAGCGTCGAGTCCATGACGTACGGACCCCTCCCCGAAACCGACCTCACTCGGCACCGTCGCCTCCGCGAACAGGGCAGCCTGGACCGCGCCGATCTGGACGCGATCCTCGACGCGGGATTCATCTGCCACCTCGGTGTGATCGTCGAGGGGCGGCCGATCGTGGTGCCCACGGTGTACGGGCGGGACGAGCGGCAGCTGTACGTGCACGGGTCGGTGGCCAGTCGGAGTCTCGCGGCCGGCGCCCCCGTGTGCGTCACCGTCACCCACGTCGACGGGCTCGTCCTGGCCCGCTCGGTGTTCGAGCACGGTGTGAACTACCGCAGCGCCATGATCCACGGCATACCCCGCAAGGTCACCGACCCGGACGAGAAGACCGACGGTCTGCGGCGGCTCACCGAGCACGCCACGCCCGGCCAGTGGGACTACGCGCGCAGGCCCAGCCGCAAGGAGCTGGCCGCGACGACCCTGCTCGCACTGTCCCTCGAAGAGGCCTCGGTGAAGATCCGTACCGGCGCCCCGGACGACGGGGACGGGCCTGACGCCGCACTCGGTCTGTGGGCGGGAACGCTGCCGCTGACCTCGACCTGGGGCGCGCCCGAGACCGACCCGCTGCTGCCGCCGGACCTCGTCCCTCCGGCGCACATCGCGCGACGCGAGGGGACCCGGCACGGCTGATGTCCGAGCGGGGGCATACCGTGAGGAGCCGAGCACAGCAGACGGAACAGGTCGGGAGCGAGGAGAACGGGATGGGCAGCCGCACCGCGCTGGTCGAGGATCTGATGGAGCGGTTCCCGCACGTGCCGAGGGAAGCGGTCTTCAAGGAGGACCTGCTTCGCGGAGGTGTCGCCTTCGACGCGTCCGCCCTCAGCGACAACGAGGGCGGCGAGGTCAAGCCGAAGTCCTACTTCATCTTCTCCTTCGACCACGGCACCCTTCCCGAGCTGGGCGAGGCCGCGCTGCGGCGCCCGCCCGAGGAGATCATCCTCACGGGCGGCCCGTACGACCTGCGGCGGACCGTGGTGTCCGTACGGGTCAATCCCGCCTCGCCGTACCGCGTCGCCGCCGACGAGGACGGCATGCTCGGGCTCTACCTCGACGGGAAGCGGATCTCCGACGTCGGGGTGCCGCCGATGCCCGAGTACTACCGGCACAAGCTCTCGAACGGGAAGTCCGTGATGGAGGTGGCGCCCACCATCCAGTGGGGGTACCTGATCTACCTCACCGTCTTCCGCGTCTGTCAGTACTTCGGCGCCAAGGAGGAGTGCCAGTACTGCGACATCAACCACAACTGGCGCCAGCACAAGGCGGCGGGCCGCCCGTACACCGGGGTGAAGGACGTCGAGGAAGTCCTCGAAGCGCTGGAGATCATCGACCGGTACGACACCGCCAAGGCGTCCACCGCGTACACCCTCACCGGTGGCGCGATCACCAAGACGGTCGCCGGGCGCGACGAGGCCGACTTCTACGGGCACTACGCCAAGGCCATCGAGGAGCGGTTCCCCGGGCGGTGGATCGGCAAGGTCGTCGCGCAGGCGCTGCCGCGTGACGACGTCCAGCGCTTCAAGGACTACGGGGTGCAGATCTACCACCCCAACTACGAGGTGTGGGACCGGCGGCTCTTCGAGCTGTACTGCCCCGGCAAGGAGCGCTACGTCGGCCGCGACGAGTGGCACAAGCGCATCCTCGACTCGGCGGAGATCTTCGGCGCGCGCAATGTCATCCCCAACTTCGTGGCGGGCGTGGAGATGGCCGAGCCCTTCGGCTTCACCACCGTCGACGAGGCGATCGCGTCGACGACCGAGGGACTGCGCTTCTTCATGTCGCACGGCATCACGCCCCGGTTCACCACGTGGTGCCCGGAGCCGACGACCCCGCTCGGCAAGGCCAACCCGCAGGGCGCGCCGCTGGAGTACCACATCCGCCTGCTGGAGGCGTACCGCTCCACGATGGACGAGTTCGGTCTCGCCTCCCCGCCCGGATACGGGGAGCCCGGCCCGGGCCGCGCGGTCTTCTCCGTCAGCTCCTTCATGGACAGCCTTCCCGCGCAGGAGCCGTCCCAGGTGTAATCCTCGTTGGCGCGAGGGCTCGACGTCGGATGAAGGCCGGGACGGGTTATGAGATGGCCCGGAGCCGGCCGTGGGTACGGCGGCGGAGTTGGCCGACGGCCTGGGCCGTCCTCTCGTCCGCGGGGAGGAAGACGACGAGTTGTTGTGCGTCCGAGGAGAGTTCGAGCGTCTCGCGGAGCAGTTGAAGTTCGCATCCGGAAGGGTGGTTGAGCCGGAGGACTCCACGTGGCGGAACCACGTGACGGTTCAGGCGCCGTGTGAAGTCGGGGCCGGCGACGGGCGCGAGCTCTGTGGTGAACCACTCCGAGTTCTCGACGGACGGTGCGAGCCACAGGTCGAATGCCTGCTGGTCCGCGACGTCGTCCCAGTCGGCGAAGAACGTCCGGGCGCGGGAGTCGGTGAAGACGAAGCGGGTGAGATTCGGCGTGCCGGCGTCGAGCAGTCCGGTCCCGCTCGTCACCGACTCGAACGCGCTGGTGCGGGCGAGGACATCGCCCAGCCGGTTGGTCACCATGGCGATGCCCGGTTCAAGGAGGCGGAGGGTCTGCAGGACGGACGGGCGGACGCCTCGCTGCGGTGGTGCGGGCCGGGTGTGAGAGGGACATGCGCCGCCGGTGATCTTCGTGAGGTAGCGCAGGTGGCTGCGCTCCGAGGGGTCCAGGCTGAGCGCATCGGCGAGGGCGTTCACCACCGCCGCCGAGGGATTGCGGTCGCGGCCCTGCTCGATGCGGGTCAGGTACTCGACGCTGATGCCGGCCCGCGTGGCGAGATCCAGGCGCCGTAGGCCCGGTGCCCGGCGGCGGCCGTGCTCCGGCAGCCCGAGCGAGTGGGGCTGGATGCTGTCACGCTTGGCCCGGATGAAGTCCCCCAACGGCGTACCCATGCCCTGAGGATAGGGCGGTTGCCCATTGGTCGCGCAGGGCGCAGGGTGGCCCTGCGGGGGCCAGCCTGAGCACGGTCTGGCTGCGGCCATGGTGCGGCCTGATCGTCGTGGGCATGGACAACAACACGCTCAAGCTGGTGGTCATCGTCGGAAGCGTCCGGGAAGGACGGTTCGGCCCGGTCGTGGCCTCGTGGATCGCCGAACAGGCCGGCCTTCACGGTGGATTCGACGTGGACGTCGTCGATCTGGCGGAGATCGACATCCCGCTGTCACTGCCTGCGGCATCGCCGAAGTACGCCGGCGACGCCTACCCCCGTCCGGCCGGGATGGCGGCACTGACGTCGGCGCTGGAGGGCGCGGATGCGTTCATCGTGGTCACGCCGGAGTACAACCACAGCTACCCCGCGTCCTTGAAGGCGGCCATCGACTGGCACTTCACCCAATGGACGGCCAAGCCCGTCGCGTTCGTCAGCTACGGCGGCGCGGCAGGCGGTCGGCACGCGGTGCTGCACCTGGAGAACGTGCTGACCGAGTTGCACGCGGTGACCGTCCGCGACGGTCTCGCCTTCCCGAACTACTTCACGGCGTGGCAGGACGGTCGCCCGCTCGACCCTCAAGCGCCCGGGTACGCCAAGACGCTGCTCGACCAACTGGTCTGGTGGGCGGGCGCACTCCGGTCAGCCCGCGAAGCCGCTCCGTACCCGGCATGAGGACGGCGACGACGGAGTACGTCCCGCTCGGGAAGGTCCTGTGAAAGTCGCCGGGAATCGATACGTTCCGGCTTTCCTTCCGTACAACACTCGGGACGCCGAGAAGTGGTCGGTCTGCAAGGCCGAAGCCCCGGACGCCGAGGGGCGGGTTGTGGCGACCGAGCGGCAGGGCCGGTAGGCGAACGCGGTTGCACCGCATCACGGGGCCGCGCCGCATCGCGCGGTCGCCCCGGCGGAGCAACCGCTTGCCGCATCATTTGAATACGCCGCTTGTCAGTTGTGTGGGAACCGTGAAAGGCTCGGGCCCCGTCGTGAGAGACGGGCCCCAACTCTCTTGTGTGGACGGCGAGTTGGGCATTGCATGATTTTGCACATGGAAGCAGTGGATGCAGGAGCCCCCCATGCCTGACCTGCCGACCCCTCAGGACGCCGCCGAGGCCGCGCTGTTCTCGGAGTGCTGGGACGCGGTCCTGTCGTACGCCGATCTGTGCACGTCCGGTTCCGCCGCGGCCTCCCAGCTGGCCACCGAGGCGTTCACGCACGGCATCCAAGAGGCGCGCGCGGCCGCCGAGGGAACGAAGAGTACCGGCCGCAGGACGCCCCGGCTGCCCCGGATTCCGTTGCTGCTGACGTCGGTTCGTACCACGGCCGCCGCCTGGGAGGCGCACGGGCAGGGCCATCGGCTCGACCCCGACCTCAGGCTGTGGCTCCACTCCGAGAAGGCCGCCCGCTACACCGGTCCGCCGCTGCACCGCCCGCTCGCGCTGCGCGGCCTCAGGGACATGCAGGAACCGGACGCGGCGCTGCTGTGGCTGGCCGAGGTCGAGGCGCTGCCGCTGCCCGCGGTGGCCCGGCGGCTCGGCCTCGACCCGGCTGCCGCCGCCGAGGAACTCGCCCAGGTACGCGCGCTGTTCAGGGACCGGTGCCATCGCAACCACCTCGACACGCCGATGGACGCCAACTGCCGCAGCTACGCCCGGCTCCTCGACGCGGTGACCCGCTCGCCCGGCGCCGAGACGCCCGAGGACCTGTCCCGGCATCTCGCCCGGTGCGTGGAGTGCGCGGAGGCGGCCGCCTGTCTGCGGCTGCACGGCGGCGGGCTGCCCTCGGCGCTCGCGGGCGGGGTGATCGGCTGGGGCGGTCTCGCCTATCTGGAGCGCCGGCGCCGGGCCGCCGAGGCGGGTCTGGCGGGCGGACGTACGGACGCGACCGTGGACACGGGGCTCGCCGAGGGCAAGGTGACCGGGCCCCGGATCGGCCGGACCGGGGTCCTGGTCGCGGCCGTCATCGTGTCGGCGCTGGCGCTCACCGTCTCGCTGATGCCCTTCGACGGCGCGGGCGACGGGAGTGTCGACGCGCGCGGCGACTCGGCGGACCGGCAGCCCGTCGCGGACCCCGGCGTGTCGCCCCCGTCGTCCCCCTCGGCCACCGCGCGCCCGGCGGGCACGCTGGTGTCGCCCGAACCGTCGGAGTCGGCGAACGGCTCCGAGACGAACCCCGACCCCGAACCCCAGGGCACCTCCACGTCCCCCGCCCAGGGGACGGACGACTCGGCGGATCCCACGCACAGCGCGTCGTCCTCCTGCGAGGTGACGTACGAGATCGTCAACCAGTGGCCGGACGGCTTCCAGGCCAGTGTCACCGTCACCTCCGCCAAGGCCCTCGACGGCTGGAGCGTCGCCTGGACCTTCCACGACGGTCAGCGAGTCAGCCAGATGTGGGACGGCACCTTCGTCCAGAACGACTCCCGGGTGACCGCCACCGCCGCCGACTACAACAAGTCCGTCGCCGCCGGCGGGACCTTCGCCGTCGGGTTCATCGCCTCCTGGCACGACGGGAACTCGGTTCCGAAGAACTTCTCGCTGAACGGCGGGAGTTGCACGAGCGCGGGCTGAGCGCTCTGGCGTAAGCACGGACCCGGCGGTGACTTCCACCGCCGGGTCCGTCGCGTTGTCCACCGTCCACCGCCCACCGTCCACCGCCCACCGCCCACTGTCCACTGGGCGAGACATTTCACGGGAGCTGTTGCGTGCCGCGTGGGCGTGACT
Source organism: Streptomyces sp. NBC_00775 (assembly GCF_036347135.1). NCBI lineage: Bacteria > Bacillati > Actinomycetota > Actinomycetes > Kitasatosporales > Streptomycetaceae > Streptomyces > Streptomyces sp. NBC_00775. Next base: position 2,257,070 of record NZ_CP108938.1, on the reverse strand, counting down.
TAATTTCTGAAATTAAGTCACCGAGCTGAGGGGGAACGATGCGAGCCGAAGGCATGCGCCGGGGCAACGCTTCGGCGGTACTGCGTGCCGTGCTCGCCCAGGGGCCGCTCTCCCGGGCGGACATCGCACGCGGTACGGGCCTCTCGGCGCCCAGCGTCACCAAGCTCACCGCCGTCCTCATCGAGGCGGGAGTACTGCGCGAGGAAGCGCCGCTGGAGGCCACGCAGGGGCGGCCCCGTGTGCCGGTCGGCGTCGACCCGTTCGGGCCCGCCGCCCTCGGCGTGCACATCGGCCTGCTGCGCACGACGCTCGGGCTCGTCGCCCTCGACGGCACCGTCGTCTCCCAGCGCGTCCTCGACCACGACGCGCCCGCCGACGGCGGCCTCGACCCGCGCCGCATCGCCGAGCAGGCCGCGGAGGGAGCCCGGGAGTTCCTCGCCGACCGGCTCGGCGGACGCCGGCTGCTCGGCACCGGGATCAGCCTCGGCGGCTGGGTGGACGGCGACGCGGGCACGGTCGTCGAACACAGCGCCCTGGGCTGGAGCGACGTACGCCTCCTCGATCTGCTCGACGGTCGGCTGCCAGGACCCGTGCTGCTCGACCAGAACGTCCGGGCCGCGGCCCGCGCGGAGCTGTGGTTCGGCGCCGGACGCGAGGTCGACGATTTCGTGTACGTCTTCTTCGGCAACATCCTCGGCGCCGCCGTGGTCGTCGACCGCTCCGTGCACCGCGGACCCGGCGCGGCGGCCGGCGGCATCGAACACCTGCCGGTGAGCGGCGAGTCGAGCACCGCCTGCCCCTGCTGCGGCGCCGCCTGCCTCTCGGCGGTCGCCAGCGACGCCGTCCTGGTGGAGCGGGCCCGCGCCGAGGGCATCCTGTCCGCGTCCGACGAACACCTCCCGCTGGAGCGCCTCATCGCCGCCGCGCGCCCTGCCGGGTCCGGCTCCGGCGACCTGCGTGCCCAGGAACTGCTGCGCAACCGCGCCCGGCACGCGGGACGCGCCGTGGCGACCGTCGTCGATCTGCTCAACCCGAGCCGTGTCGTCCTCGCGGGCGGAATCGTCGCCGCCGACGAGTATCTGACGGACCTGCGCGAGGAGGTCACCGACCGCGTGCACCGCGGCTGGAGCGCCACCGAACGCATCGTGACCAGCACCTTCGGCTCCGGCACCCTCGTCGTCGCCTCCGCGATGCCCCTGTTGGAGGGCGTCTACCAGGACCCGATCGCACTGCTCGGCCCCGATGCGCGGGGGGTCGCGTCGTGAGCCCCGCACAGGAGGAGAGCTGGGAGCTGTTCCGGATCACCGTGAGCCCGCGCACCGAGTGGCTGGTGCTGCGGGTTGGCGGACCGGACGGCGATCACGGGTACGGGGAGTGCTCGGACGCCGGGCCGGCGGAATACGTGGTTCGCGAACTCGACCGGTTTGTAAGGGGGTTCGGAACGGATGGGCTTCACACGGGCGACGACTTCGCCGCCATCACCGTACGCGGTGGCATCGAGCAGGCCCGCCTGGACCTGACCGCCCGCCGTGCCGACGTACCGCTGCGGAAGCTGATCCTGGGTCAGGATTCGCTGAGGTCCGTCGAGTTGTATGCCAACATCAACCGCGCCCCCGGCGGTCGCACCCCACGCGAAGTCGCCGCGACCGCCGAAGCCGCCGTCCTGGACGGCTTCACCGCCGTGAAACTCGCCCCGTTCGACACCCCGGACGCCGACGGGCGGCACACCCTCGCCGGGATCGGCCTGGAGCGCGTACGGGCCGTGCGCGAGGCGGTCGGTGCGGACGTCGACGTGATGGTGGACGCCCATGAGCGCCTCAGCCTCGACGAACTCACCCCACTTCTGGGCCCGTTCGAGGAGCTGGGCCTGTACTGGCTGGAGGACGGCGTCGGCATCGCCCGCCCGGGCGAACTGGCCGAGCTGCGCTCCCGCACCCGACTCCCGCTCGCCGGAGGCGAGTTCGCGCACCGGAGCGACGAGGTCGACGCCGTACGCGGACTCCTCGACGTACTGCTGCCCGATGTGAAGCACGCGGGTGGTCCACGTGCCGCTCTCGACCTCGCCCACCGGACCGGGGGCATGGCGCGCATCTCGTTCCACAACCCCTCGGGCCCGGTCGCCACCCTGCACGCCGCCCACCTCGCGCCCCTCGACGCGGCGGTGGCGGAGCGCCTGGAGTACGCGTACGGCGAGGTCGCCTGGCGCTCCGACGTCGTGCACGGTGCCGAGCTGGTCCGGCGGGGCCGGCTCACCGTGCCGGACGCCCCCGGCATCGGCCTCGAACTCGACACCGATCACCCGGCGGTCACCCGGGTGTGGAGCGGACGCCTCGAACCGCGCCCCTCCTGTTGTCGCTGACCGCTGACCCCTCGCCACGCACTTTCGCAGCTTCCGGCTGCCCTCATCTCCCTTTCTGCGACCCGGAGTTCCGCCATGCCCTCGTACAGCAACCCCCGTACGCCCGAAAGACTCGTCATATCCCGCCGCAGGCTGCTCGCCGCGATCGGTGCCGGAGGCGCCCTGCTCGCCGTCTCGGCCTGCCGCAGTGCCGCAGACGAGAGCGGGAAGTCGTCAGGAGCGGCCGCCAAGGGCGGCACGCTGAAGATCGCGCAGTCCGCCGACATCGCGCCCGCCACGCTCTTCGGCCAGAACAACCCGAACTTCACGCTCGCCCGTACGGTCTTCAACACGCTGACCGAGTGCGACCACAAGACGCTTCAGCCCAAGCCGTCGCTCGCCGAGTCCTGGACCGAGGCGAAGGACGGCACGTCGATCACCCTGAAGCTCCGCCAGGGCGTCACCTTCCACAGCGGGCGTGCCTTCACCTCCGCGGATGTCGCCTTCGCCATCGAGAACCTGCGGAAGGACACCACCGCCTCCCAGCTCAAGCACGTCGCGCTCGCCATCGAGAAGATCGACCAGACCGACGAGCACACGGTCACGCTGCATCTGGCGCACCCGGTCAGCAACCTCTTCGACCTCTTCGAGATCCTCCTCATCGTCGACAAGGAGTCGATCGACGAACTGCTCAAGGGCACGAAGATCATCGGCACCGGCCCGTTCAAGGTCGCGGACTACACGCCCGGCACCGGCTTCCAGCTCAAGCGCAACGACGCGTACTGGAAGAAGGGCGTCCCGCTGCTCGACGCCGTCGAGGTGTCGGTCGTCAGCCAGTCGCCGTCGATGGTCTCGTCCCTGCGCTCCGGCGGCACCCACCTCCTCGTCGACGTTGCCCCGCTCGACGCGGCCTCCATCAAGAACGACGACCAGTTCGAGGTCACCGTCTCCGACGCCCACGACTCCGGCTTCTACATCGCCTCCAACGTCAAGGTGAAGCCCCTCGACGACAAGCGCGTCCGCCAGGCGATCGCCTGGGCCGTCGACCGCGAGCGCATCCTCAGCCAGGTCCTCGGCGGCATCGGCACGGTCACCTCCCTTCCCTGGGCGACGAGTTCACCGGCGTACGACAAGACGAAGGCCGCCCACTACAGCCGCGACCTGAAGACAGCCAAGGCGCTCATCAAGGCCGCCGGAGCGGGCGGCAAGACCGTCAAGGTCGTCTACAACGCCGGCCTCGCCACCAACGCGAAGATCGCCGAGATCGTGCAGTACGACCTCACCCAGCTCGGCCTCAAGGCGAACGCCGAACCCCTCCAGGCCGCCGACTTCCTCGCCCAGCTCCAGGCGGGCGAACTGCCGGGCCTGTTCATCAACGGCCACGGCTTCGGACAGCTGCACCCGGCCACCCTCGTCAAGGGCGCCTTCCCCTTCAACGCCGACAAGAACGCCTCCAACTTCGACAGCGACGCATACCGCACACTCGCCGACCAGCTGTGGCAGGCCACCGAGGAGACCGAGGCCAAGAAGGCCGCCGACGCCCTCAACGACCTGCTCCTGGAAGAGCAGTTCGTCTCCGACCTGGTCGCGAGCTCCCACACCTTCACCCGCGCCAAGAAGGTCCAGGGCCTCAACTGGACGATGTACGACTACCTCGACCTCGACCAGACCTCGATCGGCTGACCGTCATGCTCCGCTACGCGACTCGGCGGGTGCCGTCCGCCCTGCTGGTGCTGCTCGTGGCGTCAGTGCTGGTGTTCGGTGTCCTCCGGCTCGCACCGGGGGACCCGGCCGTCGTCCTCGCGGGCCCGGACGCGTCCCCCGCCACGGTCGCCGAGGTCCGGGCCTCGCTCGGCCTCGACGCGTCACTGCCCGTCCAGTACGGGACCTGGCTCACCGGCGTCCTCACCGGCGACCTCGGCACCTCCTTCATCCTGGGCGCGCCGATCGCCCAACTGATCGGCCAGGGCCTCGGCAACACTCTCGAACTCACCGCCGCCGCCCTGCTGTTGGCGCTGATCGGCGGAGGCGCGGCGGGCATCGTCCTCGGCACGGCCCGCCGCGCGCGCCTGCTGACCGCCGCGGTGAACCTGGCGCTCGCCGTCCCGCCGTACGTCACCGGCGTCCTGCTCGTCCTCGTCTTCGCCGTCACCTTCCGGGTGCTGCCCGCCTCCGGACACGAGTCGCTGCTCGCCGACCCGGTGATCGGCGTGCAGTATCTGCTGCTGCCCGCCCTCTGCCTGGCGCTGCCCACCGGCGCGGTCCTCGCCCGCTTCCTCGCGGCCTCCCTGCGCAGATCCCGGCAGGAGGACTTCGTCCGCACCGGCCGCGCCAAGGGCGTCTCCGAGCGATGGCTGCTGGCCCGCCATGTGCTGCCGGGCGCGCTGCCACCGGTCGTCACCGTCCTCGGCATCCAGATCGGACAGCTGCTCGGCGGAGCCATCGTGGTGGAGGCCGTCTACGCCTGGCCGGGGGTGGGGCAGCTGCTGCTCCAGGCGGTCCTGAGCCGCGACTATCTGCTCGTCCAGGACCTGCTGCTGTTCGCGGTCGCCGTGTTCGTGGTGCTCCAGACCCTCACGGATCTGGTGCAGGCCGGGCTCGATCCCCGGGTGCGGATCGGGGGCTCCGTATGACCGCCGTTCCGGCTGTACGGGTACGGGGACGCGTATGGACACGGGTCCGGCGTGCCGCCGGCTCCCGCGCGCTCAGTGCGCCCGGCGCCCGCTGGGGTCTCGCCCTGGTCGTCCTGCTGGTCCTGCTCGGGGCGGCCGCCCCCCTGCTCACCGGGCACTCCCCGCTCACCCAGGGCCCCGACGCGCTGGCCGCGCCGAGCGGTGAACACCCGCTCGGCACCGACGAGTTCGGCCGCGATCTGCTCAGCCGCACGCTGTACGGGATCCGGCTCGACCTGCTCGTCGCCTTCACCGCGGTCCCGCTCGGCGCGGTCGCGGGCATCGGCCTGGGGCTCCTGTGCGCCCTGCACCCGTCGCTCGACGTCGTTCTGCAACGTGCCTTCGACGTCATGCTGGCCTTCACCGCCCTGGTCCTCGGCGTCACCCTCGCCGCGATCCTCGGCCCGGGCACGGCCGCCGTCTTCTGGACCGTCACCGGTGTCAACATCCCCCTCTTCGGCCGGATCACCCGCGACGCCGTCCGCGTCGAGAGGGACCGCGAGTACGTCCTGGCGGCCGTGGCCCTCGGCGCCCGGCGCCTGCGGATTCTGCTCGGTGACATCCTGCCCAACATCCTCGACGCTCTCGTCGTCCAGGCCGCGCTCTCCCTCTCCACGGCCGTCTTCGTCGAGGGCGCGATGAGCTTCGTGGGCATCGGCGTCACCCCTCCCACCCCCTCGCTCGGCGCGTTGCTGCGCACCAGCGTCTCCTTCCTCGCCGACAATCCCGCCTACGCACTCGGACCGATCACCGTCGTCGTGGGCCTCGTCATCGGCTTCAACCTCCTCGCCGACGGACTGAACAAGGGATTGCTCAAACGATGACCACAGACGCCGACACGGCCACCGGCGCCACCGCCGGCATGTCCCATGGATCCACCGCTGTCGTCACCGGCGCCGCCCGGGGCATCGGGCACGCCATCGCCGTCGAGCTCGCCGCCCGTGGGCACGAGGTCGTCGCCGTCGACATCCTGGAGACCGTACGGAAGACGGCGACCGAGCGGATCCGCCCTGTCGTCGTCGACCTCACCGACCCGGACGCCCCCGGCCGCGTACTCGACGGAGTCGCACCCGGCATCCTGGTCAACTGCGCCTTCGCCGAGGAGCGTTCACCCCTTCTCGACGCCACGGAGTTCGGCTGGGCGCTCACCTTCGATGTCAGCCTGCACGCGGCCGTCCGGCTCTCGCGGGCCTTCGCCGACCGCCTCATCACCGAGGAACGGCCGGGGTCGATCGTCAACATCGCCTCCGTCCATGCCCGGTTCGCGGCGACCGGCTTCGGCGCGTACTCCGCCGCCAAGGCCGGACTCGTCGCCTTCACCCGTACCGCCGCGCTCGAATGGGGCCCGCACGGAATCCGCGTCAACGCGGTCGCGCCGGGGCTCGTCATGGTCGAGCGCAATGCCCAACTGGCCGACGACCCCGAGGAGTTCGCTGCCCGGGTCCGGCCCTATCCACTGCGCCGGGCCGGTCTGCCGCACGAGGTGGCCCGGGCCGTCGCGTTTCTCGCCGGGGACGACGCCTCGTTCGTCACCGGTGCCGTTCTGCCCGTCGACGGCGGTCTGTCCGCCCGTATCCCGGAGGCCACCCTCTGATGTTCCGCACCCGATGTAGCCGTCCCCGTCTCCGCAGCGCTTCCGTACGCGTCCCCGTCCCCGCCGTCTCCCACGGAGTCCCTCCATGCGATCGCGCAGCACCGCCCTGCTCATAGGCCTGGCGGCCCTCGCCGCCGGCCTTGTCGCCACCCCCGCCGAGGCCGCCTCGACGACGTACTACGTCGACTGCTCGGCCGCCGCGGGCGGCACCGGCAGCTCCTCCTCCCCGTTCAACTCCCTGACCTCGGTCAACGCCCTCACCCTCACCGCCGGCGACCAGGTACTCCTCCAGCGCGGCACCGCCTGCTCCGGGCAGCTCGCCCCGAAGGCCACCGGGACCGCCGCCGCGCCGGTCGTCATCGGCGCCTACGGCAGCGGAGACCGGCCCGCGATCAACGCCGACGGCGCCACCAACGCCGTACTCCTCGACAACACCCCCTACACCACCGTCCAGGACCTGGAGTTGACCGCCGACGGCGACAACACGGCGTATCGGCGCGGGGTTTATGTGTACGCCGCCGACGCGGGCGTCGTCAGCGGCATCACGCTGCGGCGGCTCGACATCCACGACGTACGCGGTGTGCTGCCCACGACCGTGAGCGGCAACTACCACGGCACCGGCAAGTACGCGAACGCCACCGGCGGCATCGTCATCGAAGCCCAGGGCACCACCACACCCACGGCCTTCGCGAACACGAGCATCCTCGACAACGAGATCCACTCCGTGGACCGCGAGGGCATCTACACCTGGTCCAACTGGTGCAAGCGGACCCAGCTCGCCGCCTTCTGGCAGGACTCCCTGTGCTTCGCCGACTGGAAGGCCTCGACCGGGCTGGTCGTCCGCGGCAACGACCTGCGCGACATCGGCGGCGACGGCATCGTCGCCAAGGGCCAGGACGGCGCCCTCGTCGAGCACAACCAGGTCACTGGCTTCAACGAGCGCGCGGGCAGCGTCAACATCGGCATCTGGACCGCCAACAGCGACAACGGCCTCTTCCAGTACAACGAGGTGTCGGGGGGCAACACCACCAGCGACGGCCAGTCGTACGACGTCGACCACTCCACCAAGGGCACGGTCTTCCAGTACAACCTCTCCCACGACAACGACGGCGGCTTCTTCCTCCTCTGCCCGTACGACACACCGGTCGCGGACTTCGTCATCCGGGACAACATCTCCATCAACGACCGCACCCGTACGTTCCAGGTCTGCTCGGGCCAGATCGACAACGGCCAGATCTACAACAACACCATCAGTGTGGGCAGCGGACTGAGCCCGGTGTTCCTCACCGAGTCCACCTCCGCGGCCCTCGATCTGGCCTTCACCGACAACCTCGTGCGCAAGACCGGCAGCGGTTCCGTCAGCTGGAACTTCTCCGACTCCCACGTCACCTTCGACCACAACGCCTTCTACGGCGTGACCGCACCGACCGGCGCCACCAACACGGTGACCACCGCCCCGGGCCTCGTCGCCCCCGGCACCCGCGACCCCCACGGCTACCGCCTGATCACGGGGTACGGCACGCTCGGCACCGGCGCGGTCGTCTCCGGCAACGGGGGACTGGACTACTACGGCAACACGGTCTCGGCCACGGCCGCCCCGAACATCGGCGCGTACAACGGCGCCGGTACGACCACTCCCGTCCTGACAGACCTCTTCGACACCCTCTCGTCCAGCTGGACGGTGACCGGCACCGCGTCCGCCACCGCCGACCCGTCGGGCGACCTCGGCAACTCCGCGAAGATCACGGGGACTTCGGCCCTCACCCGGGCGGTCGGCGGCACCACCACGCGCCGTGTCTCCGCCCTCGTGCGCTCCGACTCCGCGTCGGCGCCCGTGGTCGTCGAGGTCCTCGACTCCGCGGGCACGGTGGTGGCCACCGCCGCGCAGTCCGACACCACGGCCGGTGAATGGCACCGCGTGGAGCTGTCCGCGCCGTCGACGGCCACGACGGTGCGGGTGCGGGCGACGTCGAGTGGGGCGTCGTACGTGGACGACGTGATCGTGCAGCCCGTCGGCTGACGCGCCGAAGGTCCCGGCCGCTGGGAGGAGGGCCGGGACCTTCGCCGTCGTCCGCCGGTCAGTACTCCGTCGTCTGCGACCGCAGATAGTCCTTCAGGAAGGTGTACTTGGCGTCGGTGTCCGCTGCCTGGAGGGGCGCGAAGTTGTCGCCGAGCTCCATCGACAGCGGCTTCGCCGTGCGCAGCGCGGGCCAGCCGGGCAGGGACGGGCGGCCGCCGTGGCTGTTGGGGTTGCCGGTGGCCGCGAAGTTCGCCACGTACGACGAGGTGGTGTCGGCGATCGCGTAGTCCTTCTCGGTCCACGGCCGGTCAGTGCCGTAGAGGTTGCCGAAGAGGTAGTACTTCTCCGCACCGTGATACGCGCCCGCGCCGTTCGCGGGCTCGATCGGATTGGTGGTGTCCGAGCCCGGGGGAACGTGCGTCCACCAGTAGTTGTAGACCGGGCTCCGGTTGCCGGCGGTCTCCTTGAACTGCGTGCCCCACAGGAACGTGGAGACGCGTTCCTCGTCCCGCGCGTAGTTGTTGTACTGCTGTGCCGCCTCCGCGTCGGTGGCGGCCGGATAGAGCGCGAGGAAGTCCGCCGCCCGGTCGCCGAACGTGGACGCGGCGTACGCCTGGAACTGGGCGACCGTCATGGCGAGGGTCGGCGAGGCGCCGTTCTCGTCCTTGTTGTTGCCGGTGAGGACCGGCACGTCGTACTCGGATCCGGAAACCATCGCGGCCGTGTACGTCGTCGGCAGTACGTAACCGTCGAGGACGTTCCCGAAGGTGGTGCCGGCGGCCGGGGCGCCGGACGCGTAGACCTTCGAGACGATCTCGTCCGCGGTCAGCGCCCGCAGGCCGGCGGTCGAGGAGGCGCCCATGTACGCGGCGAACGCGGTGCCGTTCGCCTCGGCAGTGGCCAACGGCGCGTATCCGCCCGCCACATGGCCGAGCGCCGGGTCCTTGGTGTACTGGACCCCGGCCGCGAGGAGCGCCCGGTGATACAGACCCCGGGCGAGCCGCGAGATCATGAGGATGTTGACGAACGACGAGCCGTGCGACCAGCCGCCGATCGTCACCCGGTCCGGGTCACCGCCGAACGCGGCGATGTTCCGCTTGATCCACTTCAGCACCGCCACGGTGTCCTGCACACCCCAGTTGCCGGAGCCGCCGTGTCCGGACTCCGCGCTCAGCCCCGGGTGGGCGAGGTTGCCGAAGGCGCCGACGCGGTGGTTGTAGGTGACGACAACCGTGCCCTTGGCCGCCAGGTTGGCGCCGTCGTAGACCGGTTGCGAGGCCCACATGGCGCTGTTGCGCCCGCCGTAGATCCAGACGAAGACCGGACGGCGCTCGCGCGAAGAGGCCGCGCCCGTCCAGATGTTGAGGTTCAGGCAGTCCTCGCTCAGCACGGGCACCTTGTCGGCGGCTATGCCCGTGACGGGCTGAGGGCAGGCGGCGCCCCAGGTGTCCGCCTTGCGGACGCCCTTCCAGGACGGGGCCGGCTGCGGCGGACGCCAGCGATTGCCGCCGGCGGTGGTGGCGGCGTAGGGGATGCCCTTGTAGACGGTGACGCCGTCGAGGGCGGCCGGGGCGCCGGTCACCAGACCGGACTCCGTACGCACCGGCCGGTCGGCGTCGCGCTCGGAACTCCTTGAACTGTCAGAGCTGTTGGAGGCGGCCGACGCGGGGCCGGTCTCCAGGCCGCCGAGCAGCGCGGCACCGGCCGCGGCACCGGCGGTGCGGCCGAGGAAACCGCGGCGGCCGCACTCGGTCGCGGCGGGGGTGGGGGGTTGGACGTCTCGCAAGCTCACAGAGTCTCCCGATCGGCAGAGGGGATGAACGATTCGCGTGCACGGCGCTGTGCGCGGGCCCGCCTGCGAATGAGTCGCCTCATGCTGTGCCGGGTCTCAGGGGTCGACAAGAATCACGGCAGCGACTCACAGTGTTCAACCGGGGAACTTAGGTTGCGTGCCGTACGGGTTGACAGTTCAGATGGTGAAGGCGCCGGGGGCTTCAGGGCGCTGACGTACACCGGGTGGACCCGCCCGACGAGCGGAAGAGCGGGGTCCACCCGGTCGCAGTGTGCCGGTCAGGCTGTGTGCCGGTCAGCAGCCCGACTTGTAGAAGTACTTGCTGACCGCCGGTTGGTTCATGTTGGCCTTGGTGATGGCGACCATGTTGGTGCCGACCGACTTGCTGACGGTCTTGCCCTCGAAGGCGGCGGCGAGTTGGTCGACGGCCTCCTTGCCGATCGCCGCGGGATCCTGGGCGACCAGGACCTGGAGGGTGCCCGCCTTGAGCGCGGCGATCTCGTCGGGCTCGGCGTCGAAGGCGGCGACCTTCACGGCGCCCTGCTTGCCGGCCTGCTTGAGGCCGGTGGCGATGCCCTGGCCGGTGTTGGTGTTGCCCGCGAAGACGCCCCCCAGGTCGGGGTGGGCCGCCAGCGTCGACTGGATCTGGGAGGCGGCGGTGGCCGGCAGGTCGTTGTCGTAGAGGGTGGGCAGCAGCTTGATCTTCGGGTACTTGGCCATCTCCTCGGTGAAGCCCTTGATCCGGGCGTCGGTGGTGGAGACGCCGGGCTTGACGCTGATCACGATGGCCGAGCCCTTCTCGTTCATCAGCTTGGCCAGCGCGTCGGCGGCCACCCGTCCGCCCTTCTCGTTGTCGGACGAGATGCGGGTGATGCCGATCGACGAGTCGGTGACCGTGGTGTCCACCAGGGCGACCTTGGTCCCGGACGACTGGATCTGCTTGAGCGACGGGGTGAGCGCGGCGGTGTCGACCGGCGAGATCATCAGCCCGTCGGGCCGGGCCGCCGCGACGGAGTCGAGGAGGGGACGCTGCACCGACACGTCCCACTGCGCGGAACCGTCGGCGGTGAAGTCCATGCCCTTGGCCTTGGCCTCGGTCTGCGCGGCGCAGGTCATGGTGATGTAGAAGGGATCGCTCTTCACACCGGTGATCAGCCTGACCTTCTTGCCGGCGGCACCGCCGGCCGACCCCGAACTTCCGCTGTCGTTCGACGAACTGCATGCGGCGGCGCCGGTGAGGGCCAGTACAGCACCTGCGGCGACCAGGACCCTGCGCTTGCTGCGAATGCTCGGCATAACGGTGTTCTCCTTAGCGTGGGCTTGCTGTTTCGGCACACGTGGGGTGTTGAGAAGGGCAGGGGTGGTCATGCGCGCTCTCGGGTCCTCCTGCGCATCTGGTCGATGTACACGGCCGCGACCAGCACGACGCCCACCGCCACGTCCTGCCAGTACTGCTGGACGCCGATGACGATCAGTCCGGTGGTGAGCACGGCGGGGATGAACACGCCGATCACGGTGCCCACCACCGATCCGCGCCCGCCGAACAGGCTGGTACCGCCGAGGACCACCGCGGTGATCACCTTCAGGTTGTCGGTGGAGTGCCCGGCGATGGATGTCGTGCCGTAGGAGGCCAGCCACATCACCGCGCCCAGTCCGGCCAGCAGGCCCATCAGCCCGTACACCTTGATCAGGTGCCGGCCCACCGGGATGCCCGCGCGGCGTACGGCGGTCGGGTTGGAGCCGATGGCCAGGGTGTAGTTGCCGAACCTCGTACCGCCGAGGAGCGCGCCGAACAGGGCGGTGACCACCGCGGCGAGGATCACCATCCACGGGATGCCGAGCACTTTGCCGAAGCCGAGGCTGTTCTGCAGGTGGGCGGCGGACGCACCAGCCGGATCCTGGCCGCCGGTGGCGAGTTCGGCCAGCCCCAGCGCCGCGCCCAGACCGCCGAGCGTCACGATCAGCGGGGGCACCTTCCCGGTCGCCACCACCGCTCCCTGCAACGCGCCCCACGCGGTGCCGACGGCAAGAGCGATCAGGACACAGACCGCGACCGTGCCCCAGCCGGCGGTGGGCCCGCCGTGGTGGACGTTGTATTCGCCCGCGGCCACCGCGGCCAGGACCAGGACCGAGCCGATCGACAGGTCGATGCCCGCGGTGATGATCACGTACGTCATGCCGACACCGAGAACCACGTAGATGGCCGCGTTGACGGCGATCTGCGTGAGGTTGTACGTGGTGAAGAACTTGCCGGGAGCGGCGATGGTGAAGAACGCGACCAGCGCCACGAGGATCAGGAAAGTCCACAGTTCACTGATCGAGGCCGCCCGGCGCAGCCAAGGGGGTACGGCGATCTTTCCGTTGGCGGATCGGTGCGGATCCCGCGCCGGCGCGGCCGACTGGATGTCCTGGCTGTCGGCGGTCATCGCCCGTCCTCCGATTCCGTAGGCTCCGTCGATTCCGTCGATTCCGTCGATTCCGTCGCACCGGCTGGGCCTGCCGGGCCGGCAGGGCTGGCAGGGCCGAGGGCTCCGTTCGTCGGCGCGGTGCCGTCCAGTGATCCGGTCATGGCCCCGACGAGTTCCTCGATCGTGGTGTCGGCCGCGGTGAACGAGGCGACCCGTCGGCCCAGCCGCAGCACCTCGACCCGGTCCGCCACCGACAGCACCTCGGGCATGTTGTGGCTGATCAGCACCACGCAGATGCCCTGGTCGGCGACCCTCCGCACGGTCTCCAGGACGCGGGCGCGCTGCACGACACCCAGAGCGGCGGTCGGCTCGTCCATGAAGATGACCTTGTTGGCGAACGCGACCGCGCGCGCCACGGCCACGGACTGACGCTGACCTCCCGACAACGTTGTCACAGCTGCCGTCACGTCCTTGAGTTCGACGCTGAGTTCGGCGAACGCCTTGACCGCCCGCCGTCGCATCGCGGGTCGGTCGAGGACGCCCAGACGGCCGAGGAGGCCACCGCGGACAAGTTCCCTGCCGAGGTACAGATTGGCCGCCGCGTCCAGATCGGGCGCCAGTGAAAGATCCTGGTAGACGGTCTCAACGCCGTGGCGCTGCGCCTCCATTGGCCCGCTGAACCGGACCGGCGCCCCGTCCAGGCGGACTTCGCCGTCGTCAGGGGTGATCACGCCCGAAAGGACGTTCACCAAAGTCGACTTGCCGGCGCCGTTGTCGCCGATCAGCGCTACGACCTCTCCGGGGTACGCCGTGAAATCGGCGCCCTGGAGCGCCTGGACATGGCCGAAACGCTTGACCACGCCGTGTGCCGTGAGAAGTGGTTCCCTTGCAGAGGCCATGTGGTGCCTTCGGGTTGGTATCGTTAACAGCTCGTCGATTCTGGGAGGCCCGTGGGTGGGCGTCAAGGGTCGGGTACGAACGGGAAGTTGTGCGGACACCTTCGGTGCGTCACTCCCGGTCGCACCGGCTGAGATCTGGGAGGACGCGGCGTGGCCACGCGGCCCAGGATGAAAGACGTAGCCGCGGAAGCGGGCGTCAGCGTGATGACGGTGTCCCGGGTCGTCAACGGCGATGCGGGTGTGGCGCCTCCGACCGCCGCGCGAGTCGAGGCCGCGGTCCGCAAGCTGGGCTACCAGCGCGACGACGTGGCCCGACAACTGCGCCGCACCGATCAGTTGAGCCAGACCATCGGGCTGATGGTCGACAACGTCGCCGACCCCTTCATGGCCGCCGTCGCGTCGGCCGCCGAGGACGTCGCCCGCCAGCGCGGCAGCATGGTGCTCATCGGCTCCAGCCGTGCCGACGTCCGCCGGGAACAGGAGGTCATCGAGACCTTCACCGCTCGCCGCGTCGACGGACTGATCCTCATCCCGGCCGCGGGCAGCCACCGCTTCCTGCGCTCGGCCCAGGCGCAGGGAACCAAGATCGTGTGCGTGGACAGGGCGGCACCCGGCCTGGACGCGGACGCCGTGGTGGTGGACAACTTCGGCGCGGTGAAGGAGGCCGTCCACCACCTGATCGCGCACGGCCACCGCCGCATCGCCTACGTCGGAGACAAGCCGGAGATCTGGACCTTCGGCGAACGCCACCGGGGCTATCGGGCAGCGCTGGAGGCCGAGGGCATCGACGCCGACCCGGCGATCGTCCGGCACGGACTGAGGTCGGGCCCGGAAGCCGCGCAGGCCGTCACCGAGATCCTCTCCTCGCCCGAGCCCCCCACGGCGGTACTGGCCGGCAACGAAGTCCTCGCGTTCGGGGTGCTGGCCGTCCTGCCCCCCGACATCGCGTTTCTCAGCTTCGACGACTTCGCCCTGGCCGCGCAGCTGACTCCGCCGGTCACCGTCATCGCCCAGGACCCGGTCGCGCTCGCGACGAGCGCCGCTCATCTCCTGTTCGCCCGCATCCACGGGGACACGTCCCCGCCCCGCACCGTCGTCATGCCCACCGAACTGATCCCGCGAGGGTCGGGAGAGATCCCGGGGCCCCACGCGCCGTACGGGCGTTGAAGTCGATGGGGAAGCAGGGCGGGGCGACTTGAGGGAGGCCCGCGACAAGAGGTGGGGGGAGCACGGTAATTGGGGAGCACGGTAATTCGGTGGCACCCCGGTCCGGATGTCTTTATCTTGGGTGTCGTTCGCACGGCGGCGATGGCCGCCGCTGTCTGCCGAGTGAGGAAAGGGAGGTGTGACGGTGATGACTGTCTCTGTGATGGGCGCTGCCCGCATTCCGAAGTTCATCAAGTCCACCTCCGTGGCCGCCGGCTGACCTTCCTCTTCCTACGCGCCGAAGCGCGCGTGCCGGGGCCGCCCTTGTGAAGGGTCTCCCTTGACTTCCAGCTCTGCCTCTTCTGCCCTTTCCGTCTCTTCCGCGCTCACTCCCTATGGCTGGGACGACGCATGGGCGGACGAGTTCGCCCCGTACGCCTCCGAAGGGCTGATCGCCGGCCGCGTGATCCGGGTCGACCGCGGTCAGTGCGACGTGGTCACCGCCGACGGGGTCGTGCGTGCGGACACCGCGTTCGTGACGCCGCACGATCCATTGCGGGTCGTGTGCACCGGTGACTGGGTCGCCGTCGAACCCGCGGGCAACCCGCGCTATGTACGTACGTATCTGCCGCGCCGTACCGCCTTCGTGCGCTCCACCTCCTCCAAGCGGTCCGAGGGGCAGATCCTCGCCGCCAACGTCGACTACGCGGTCGTGGCGGTGTCGCTCGCCGTGGAGCTCGACCTCGGCCGTATCGAACGCTTCCTCGCCCTGGCCTGGGAGTCCGGTGCGCAGCCGGTGGTCGTGCTCAGCAAGGCCGACCTCGTGCCGGACGCGGTGACGCTCGGGTATCTCGTCGAGGACGTCGAGACGACGGCGCCGGGTGTGGCGGTGCTGCCGGTCAGCTCCACGACCGGGGAGGGCCTTGATGTCCTTGAGGCCGTCCTCGCCGGGGGTACGTCCGTGCTCCTCGGTCAGTCCGGGGCCGGCAAGTCCACCCTCGCCAACGCGCTGCTCGGTGAGGACGTCATGGATGTGCAGGCCACGCGCGACATGGACGGCAAGGGGCGGCACACCACGACCACCCGCAACCTCCTCGCCCTGCCGGGCGGCGGTGTCCTCATCGACACGCCGGGGCTGCGCGGTGTCGGTCTCTGGGATGCCGAGACCGGGGTCGGGCAGGTCTTCGCCGAGATCGAGGAGCTTGCCGCCGATTGCCGCTTCCACGACTGCGCGCATGTCGCGGAGCCCGGCTGTGCGGTGATCGGCGCCCTCGAGTCCGGTGTGCTTCCGGAACGCCGTCTGGAGAGTTACCGCAAGCTGCTGCGGGAGAACCAGCGGATCGTTGCCAAGACCGATGCGCGAGTGCGGGCCGAGATCCGACGGGACTGGAAGCGGAAGGGGGCGGAGGGGCGGGCCGCGATGGAGGCCAAGCGGGGTCGTTGGCACTAGGCCTGGGCAGGGGCTTTCTGGGGGCTGCGCCCCGAGCCCCGGCTTGTTCTTTGGCTGCGGGTGGGTGGGGGTTGCTCGCGCAGTTCCCCGCGCCCCTGAGGGCTCGGGGCTGCGCCCCGCGACCCCCGGCTTGTTCGTCGGCTGCGGGTGCGTGGGGGCTGGTCGCGCAGTTCCCCGCGCCCCCAGACCCTCGGCTTGTTCTTTGGCTGTGGGTGGGTGGGGGCTGGTCGCGCAGTTCCCCGCGCCCCCAGACCCTCGGCTTGTTCTTTGGCTGCGGGTGGGTGGGGGTTGCTCGCGCAGTTCCCCGCGCCCCTGAAAGTGTCCGGCCCGCCCCGGGTTTTTAGGGGCGCGGGGAACTGCGCGACCAGCCCCCACCCACCCGCGGGCAAATAGACAAGCTCAGCCCACCCTCACCCCCACCCCAACCCTCACCCACCCGCAGCCAGAGAACAACGCCATGTCCGATTTCCGCCAGCCCAGCCGCAGGCGACCCCGCACACTGGATGGTGTGATCGTCGAAGACACCAGATACGAGGCCGTGCGAAGCCGGGACGCCCGGTTCGACGGGGAGTTCTTCTTCGCCGTCGAGACGACGGGGATCTACTGCAGGCCGAGCTGCCCCGCGGTGACGCCGAAGCGGCAGAACGTCCGGTTCTACGCGACGGCCGCCGCGGCGCAGAGCTCGGGCTTCCGGGCCTGCCGCAGATGCCGCCCGGACGCCGCGCCGGGCTCCGCGGAGTGGAACGTACGGGCCGATGTGGTGGGCCGGGCGATGCGTCTGATCGGTGACGGCGTCGTCGACCGCGAGGGTGTCGGAGGTCTCGCCGGGCGCCTCGGGTACAGCGCCCGCCAGGTGCAGCGGCAGCTCACCGCGGAGGTCGGCGCGGGCCCCGTGGCGCTGGCCCGCGCCCAGCGTGCTCACACGGCTCGGGTACTGCTCCAGACCACCGGCCTCCCGATCACGCAGATCGCGTTCGCGGCCGGGTTCGCCAGCGTGCGGCAGTTCAACGACACGATCCGCGCGGTGTACGCGTCGACACCGAGCGAGCTGCGCGCCGCCGCCCCGCGCACCGGCGCAGGTGCCCGGCGCGCGGCCACTCCCACCGCCGGGATCCCGCTTCGGCTCGCCTATCGGGGGCCGTATCAGACCACCGCCGTCTTCGACCTTCTCGCGGGCGAGGCGATCGCCGGGGTCGAGGACGTCGGCGGCACCCGCGGGCGCCGTACGTACCGGCGCACACTCCGGCTCCCGTACGGCACGGGAATCGTGGCGGTGGACGAGCGCCCGGGCGGCGGCACGGGCCGGCCCGCAGCCGGGCGCGCGCCCGTCGGAGCCGGCGCCGCGCACCCCGGCGGCTGGCTCGACGCCCGGCTGCATCTCACCGATCTCCGGGACCTGACCACCGCCGTGCAGCGGTTGCGCCGGCTGTTCGATCTCGACGCCGATCCGTATGCCGTCGACGACCGGCTGGGGGCCGATCCGCGGCTGGGGCCGCTGGTCGTGGCGCGTCCGGGGCTGCGTTCGCCTGGCGCCGCCGATCCGGACGAGCTGGCGGTGCGTGCGCTGGTGGGGCAGGCGGAGGCCGAGCGGCTGGTGGCGCGGTACGGGAAGGCGCTGGACGCCCCGTGCGGCACGCTCACCCATGTGTTCCCGGAAGCGGCCGTGCTCGCGGAGGCGGAGCCGGACGGCACCCTCGGTGCGCTGACCGCCGCCCTCGCCGACGGCACCCTGCGGCTCGACGCGGGCGCCGACCGCGACGACGCCCAGGAGGCGCTGCTCGCGCTGCCCGGCATGGACGCGGGCACCGCCGCGGTCATCCGTACCCGAGCGCTCGGCGACCCCGATGTGGCACCGCCCGGCGAGGACGTTCCGGACACCTGGCGCCCCTGGCGTTCCTACGCGGTACAACACCTCAGGGCGGCAGGTGAGTTGGAGGGGAGCGGCTCGAACTGGTCCCGCTAGTCCCGCGGTGACGGCAACACGCGCGGCTCGATGCGCTCCTCGACCGCCGAGTCCCCCTCGCGCCTGACCACATACGCGCCCTTGCCCGGTATCTCGGTGACCGCCTCGACGAGTTGGGTGCCCCGGTACACCAGCCCCACCCCGTCGTCCGTGCAGTGGGTGACGGGCAACGTGCCGTCGGCGACGAGCCGGTGGACCAGGGGGCGGCGGCCCTGGTCGCTGTCGTAGTGGACGCCGTTGCCGTACGGCAGATATCCGAGCCCGTTGGTGAGCGGGCGCAGTTCGGGTCCGAAGGAGTCCGTGGTGCCGCCCTGGAACCAGCAGATCGACCCGGCGCTCACCCCGCTGAGCACGACCCCGGCCTCCCACGCACGCCGGAAGACCGCGTCGAGTCCGTGGACACGCCATACGGCGAGCAGGTTCGCCGCCGAGCCGCCCATGACCCAGACGACGTCCTGTTCGAGTACCGAGCCCTCGATGTCCTTGAGGTTCGGCATCGGGAAGAGATGGAGGGGAGTGAGATCGAAACCGGCCACGCGGGCCGCCTCGCTCATCCGGGTGGTGAAGTGTTCGGCGTCGCCGATCGCCGTGCCGACGTACAGGACGCGGGGGCGGCGCCCCTGGACGTCGGCCAGGTCCACGGCGTGGTGGACGAGCGCGTCGAAGGTCACCCGGGTCCGGTCTCCGAGGCGGTGACCACCCGAAGTGGCCAGGATGGTGGGTTCCGTGGCGGTCATGGTCGGTGACCCTACCAAGCAGTCCACGACTCCTGATCTTCGCCACTTGCACGGTCGCCGTCCACGGTTTCTGATCTTCGCCACCTTCAACGGCCGTCGTTCACAAGGCCGTTCAGTCCTCCAGCCCCCAACTGTGGATCCGCTTCGGGTGGATGCGGATCAGCTCCTCGCTGAAGTGCGGACCCAACTCGTGTGGTCCCGTGAGGAGTTCGGCCTCACCCCGGATGTCGATACCCCGTACCTTCCACGGCCGGACGCTGACGATGTCGTCGACGACGAGGGCGACCTTCGGGTTCTTCAGCAGGTTGCGCCACTTCTTCGTGGCGCCCATCGAGTAGCCGCCGATCAGGATCGTCCCGTCCTCCTGCGGGAAGAAGCCGACCGGGTTCGCCTGCGGCTGTCCCTGGGGGTCGACGGTGGCCAGCCGTCCCAGCCGCTGCGACTTCAGGTACGCACGCTCGGCCTCGCTGAATTCGGTCATGACAGCAGCCAAACACTCCCGGGCCCGCACCGCATCGGGTCCTGGTCCTAGGTCCAGGGGAGGAGTGGGGTGCCGTACGGGTGCGTCCAATGGTGTGACAGTGCGTTGCGGGGGCCGGCGGGCAGGGAAGCCATGCCTCCATGACCCGCGCGATCAAGGTCCGGCACGTTCTCGCCACCCTGGTGACCACAGTGATGCTCACCCAGCCGACCGCGATCGCCGACGCGGAGTCCGCGCCCGTGGGCCGTACCGCCACGGCGCAGACCTGGACCGGCACGTGGGAGGCCGCCGCCTCCGGCACCACCCCCGCGCTGCCCGGCGCCTCGATCCGCAATGTCGTGCACACCAGCGTCGGCGGCCGCGCCGCACGCGTCCGCATCTCCAACCGGCTCGGCACGAGACCGCTCCAACTCGGGGCCGTCACCCTCGCATTGCAGCAGCCGGGCGCGCCGGGGAGCCCGAGGGCCGTCGCGGGCTCGATGCGTACCGTCACGTTCGCCGGCGCCGGGTCGGTGACGATTCCCGCCGGCAGAGACCTGGTCAGCGATTCCGTCGCCGTCCCTGTCCCCGCCGGCTCCAACCTCCTGATCTCGCTGCACACCCCCGCCGACTCGGGCCCGGCGACCTACCACCGCTCCGCTCTCCAGGCCAACTTCCTTGCCCGCAAGGGAGATCGGACCACCCAGGAGAGCGGCACCGCGTACACCGCGACGCTCGGCAAGTGGTACTACGTGACCGGCGTCGACGTACTCGGCTCACCTGCCGTGGGCAGCGTGGTCGCGCTCGGCGACTCCCTCACCGACGGCACCGGCTCGACGTTCGGCGCCAACCACCGCTGGCCCGACCGGCTCGCCGACCGCCTCCGCGGCCTCCCGCCGTACCGCAGACTCGGCGTCCTCAACGCGGGAATCGCCGGAAACCGCGTCCTGCTCGAAGGCCGCGGCCCCAGCGCCCTGTCCCGCCTCGACGCCGATGTCCTCTCCCGCACCGGCGTACGCGCGGTGATCGTGATGGAGGGCATCAACGACATCAAGGGCACGCCGGAGCAGACGGACCCGGGCACGTTGGAGGACGCGTACCGCGGCATCGTGCGCCACGCCCACGCCCGCGGTATCCGTGTCATCGGCGCCACGATCACTCCGTTCGGCGGCCACCGGGCGTATACGCGGGCCCGCGAGGCCGTACGGCAGGCCGTCAACGCCGTCATCCGCACACGCGGTCTCTTCGACGAGGTCGCGGACTTCGACGCCACCGTCCGCGACCCGTCCCACCCGAACCGCGTCCGCCCCGCCTACGACCCCGGCGACCACCTCCACTTCAACGACGCGGGCATGAAGGCGCTGGCCGGCACCATCGACCTGACGACCCTCGCCCCCAGGGAGACGCGCTAGGCGGGCAGTCCCCACCTGGGAGCAGGCTCGTTCGCCGGCACGGGCGCGACAGTGAGGTCCGGGCGGTCGCCCTTCGCCGTGATCAGCGCCGACTCGCCCTTCCGCAGGGCCACTTGGATCACCCCGCCGCCCGTCTCCTCGTACCGCAGCGGCCGTCCCCGCCCGTCCCGCACATCGACCGTTCCCGCGATGCCATGCCGTACGGCGCAGGGCGCGCCCGCCTCGCTGACCAGCCGGACCCAGCGGGTGACCCCGCCCTCGCGTACCGCGCTGAGCAGAAAGGCGCCCTGCGTACGGAAGTTGTGGACCGTCAGGTCCGCCCAGGCGGCGGGCAGCGCCGGGAAGACGCGGACGACGCCGCCCCACGACTGGCAGACCATGTCGTGCAGGGACTGGGCGGCCGAGAGCGGGGTCTCGATGACCGGGCCCGACTCCTTGTACATGGTGTTGGCCTGGATGAAGCGGGTCATCAGCTGACCGAGGTACTCCAGTGCGTCCTCGCCCTTGCCGAGCAGTGCGGACATCGACGCGGCGCCGGTGAACGTATAGCCCTGGAGTGCTCCCTCGAAGCCGACCCAGTGCGCCAACGACCTTTCGATCAGGTCCCGTTCGTCGGGGGTGCGGCCCGTCAGCTCGTACAGCGGGTACACCGCGAGCAGATGCGAGTAGTGGCGGTGCGACTTCGCGAAGGGAATGTCCGCGCCGATCATGAAGCCGTTGGCGTCGGTCGGATACGGCACCCGCTTGGCCAGTACCTCCCGCCAGCGCGGCGCCAACTCGTCGTCGATGCCGAGGAGTTCGGCCGACTCCAGCAGGGTCCGGCAGCCCCAGGTCAGCAGCATCAGGTCGTAGTTGCAGTCGCGGGTGTTGCCGCCGTACTCGGGGGAGAAGGTGGCCGGGAGATGCAGTCTGCCGTCCGTACCCGGCTCCAGGAAGTGCAGGTAGTAGGTGACCGCCTTGCGGAGGAGGGGGAAGAGGACGTCGCGGAGGATCGACTCGTCCATGGTGTGGCGGTAGCTGAGCCAGACGTTGTGCAGCGCCCAAGTGAGGTTGCCGACCTCGGGGGTTGGAGGGTCCTGGCCCGGGATTCCGACGCCGTAGCCGGTGAGGGTGCCCGCCGCGCCGTTGACGAGCTGCGGGTCCGTGGTCCGCGGGATGCCGAGCGAGTCGGCACGGTACCGGGACGACACCTCCATCGACAGATTGTCCCGGAACTCGCTCAACGCCCTGGTCACCGCGTCGAGTTCGAGATGGTTGGAGCCGTGGATCAGCCAGTACTCCAGCTGCACGTTGAGGTTCCACCATGTGTTGGGCCACGGTGTGGACTCCAGCCAGGGACCGCTGGTGGCCATCACGGGCGCGTCCCGGCGGGCGGCCGCCGCCGTCTTGTACAGCTGAATCCAGTAGAAGCGCTGGATGCGCGCGTCGGGGAGGGAGAGGAAGCTCCTGCGGAAGTAGGCGTGCCACCAGTCGCGATGAGTCCGCGCCAGCCGGTCGTACGGTGACGCCGATGCCTCGCGCACGGCGGCGAGCGCCCGGCCCAGCGCCGTGGACCGCGGGTACGAGTGCGCGACATGGACGTACAGCGTCCGTGCCGCGCCCCGTGTCCGCTCCCGCCACGCGGTCACGTGGTGTCCGCCCGACAGCAGGGGCTGTACGGCGGCGGAGACGCCGTCGTGCTCGGCGACCTCGGCGGGCGGGTTGCCCCGGTAGCCCTCCGGCAGCGGTTTGAAGGCGGCGCGTGGGCTGATCGCGTCCGCCGGATGGAACACCCACCGGAAGTCGCGCTCGCCTTCGCTCGGCGTCACCTCCACGGCGAGGACCGAGCGGGAGTTGTGCACCAGGGCGCGGAACGTGAGCGTGCCCCGGTCCGTGTTCAGTGTGCCGGTCAGCTCGGCGTCGCGCAGCCCGAGGCGCCAGTCCAGGCCGGTGATGACGCCCACCGGCTCCAGCGTGAAGTGGCCGATGGGCAGGCGCGCGAGCCCGAAGAGCGAGCCGAACTCGGGGCGGTGGTCCTGCACCTCGGAGTGCTGCACATTGAAGCGCACGGCGCTGGTCTCGGCGCCCGGCTCGGCGTAGATCCCCGAGCCGAGGAAGCCGTTGCCGAGGTACGGGCCCTCGTACCAGGTCGTCGGCATGCGCTGCCAGACCAGATCGGCGTCGTCGAGGACCGCCTTCCAGGGGTCCGTGTCGGGCTGCGCGCCCGCGGAGGCCTGCGCGGGTACGCCCGCGGCGAGCAGCGTCCCTCCCAGGGCCGTTCCGGTGGCGAGGACGGTACGTCTGGACGGGCTGGGCATGCGGGTGCCTCCAGGCGGCTCGGGCGAGGGCGATTCATCGGAGCTATCCCGCGATGCAACGTAGAGAAGGGGATTCGTATCGTCAATAAGGTGATAGAGATCCGATGTGTCGATCCGCTGGGAGCCAGTGCCTGGAAACGCTGGGGCTCGGCCTCCTGAAACGCCGGGGGCTCAGCCCCAGATCACCGCCCCCAGCCACGCCCCCATGATCAGCAGGCAGGCGAACAGCTCCGTCAGCACGCTCCACCCGCCCGCCCGCATCACCGTCCGCACCGCCGCCTTCGCCCGCCCGTGCCCGCCCAGGCGCGGCCGCTCGTAGAGATAGATCCCGGCGAGGAAGCCGGGTATCGCGCCGATCACCGGCAGCAGAAGGAAACCGAGCAGCGCCCCGGCCCCGGCGTACACCGCCATTCGGGGGGTGGCGCCGCTCTCTCGCAGTCGTCGGGGCGGGAGCCCCCAGCGGATCGCCTGGGCCAGCAGCAGGACGGCGGTCGCGCCCACCAGCACGCCCCAGGACAGGGCCTGCGGGTCGCTCAGCGCCCACCACAGGACCGCGGCCCAGACGAGCCACGACCCCGGCACGCCGGGCACCAGTACTCCGGCCAGGCCGAGCACGATCACCACGCCGACCAGCAGGAGTTCCCACACTCCCATCTGCCCAGGGTGACTGAGCGGGCGGGAAACCGCAGGTCAGTCCCGCGCCACCCAGGCCCGCTCGTACGCGTGCCAGCCCAGCTGCAACCGGGTCGTCACGCCCGTCAGCTCCATGAGCCGCTTCACCCGGCGCTGCACGGTCCTCAGGCCGAGGTCCAGCTGCTTGGCGACGCTGGCGTCGGTCAGCCCGGCGAGGAGAAGGGAGAGGATCTCCAGGTCGATGCCGTCCGGCCCGTCCGGTTCCTGCTCCGTCACACCCCGGCTGCCGAGCCGCAGCGGCAGTGCGTCGCGCCACACCGACTCGAACAGTCCGGACAGCAGTTCCAGCAGCCCGCTGGCGTGCACGACCAGCGCGGCGGGCTCCGCGGTGTGCGAGGTGAGCGGGACCATCGCGAGCGTCCGGTCGGCGATCACCAGCTTGGTCGGCACCTGGTCCACGACCCGCACCTGCTCGTCCCGGCCGAGCGCGGCGGACAGCTCGAGGATCCCGCCCGGCATGTCGAGGACGGCCCGCTCGACGACCACGCGGTAGCCGACGCCCCGCCCGGCCGCCTGTTCCTCCGCGACGTTGTCCGTCCCGGAGACGACCAGCGGGTTTCCGGTGACCAGCGCGCACACCTCGTCGCTCGCGCCGAGCTGGAGCTGGAGGAAGCGCTGCGCGACCGCCGCCGCGCCGATCACCACCTCGACCAGGTCGTGCACCGCGGGCTCGGCCGCCGCCGCCCGGTACTCCTCGGCGAGCAGCGCGGCCGCCAGCTCCGCCTTCTCCAGCTCGTGCCGCTGCTGGGTGAGCAGCGCGCCGAGGGCGACCCCGGGCGGCGCCGCGACCCAGCGCCCGGGCCGGGCCGACGACTGGGCGGCGAGACCGTGCCGCTCAAGGCGGCGCAGGGCGCGCTCCGTGTCGTACTCGCCGAGCGTGAGCCGCCGCGCGAGATCGGGCACGTCGGCGGCGCCCACGGACACCAGCGCCCGATACGCCGACTCGTGTGTCTCGTCCAGACCTATCGCTCCGAGCATGCGGCGACATCCCTCCCCAAGGATCCGTTCTGGCCGGTCGGTGGCGTCCGTGGCGGAAAACAGCCACGGCGCAAACCCGCCTCGGCACATCATCGCCGCACCCCCCGCCCCTCTGACAAGCTCACGCCACCGCAGCATCAACCACCGCCCGTAATGCCCTGCTTGGGCCTGCCTTGGCCTGCGCGGACACGGGTCGCATCGGCCCATGCGGACGCGGGCGGAACGATCTTGGGGAGTGGGATTTTGGGGAAAGCGACCGTGCGTACGGTGCTGGGCGCGGCGACCGCCGCCGTCCTGGCCGTCGCGACCGCCGTGCCCGCAGGGGCCGCGCACGACACGCGGGGGCCACTGACCGGCAGCGAGGCCACCGCCTCGGGTGCCGTCGTCACCCTCGTCACCGGTGACCGCGTCCTGGTGACGAGGGACGGGGCCACCGCCCTGCCCGGTGAGGACGGCACCACTCCCTTCACCCAGACCCGCCAGTCCGGCAAGGACCTGTACGTCTATCCCGAGGGCGCTGTCGCGGCCATCGCCGCCGGCCGCGTCGACGAGGAACTCTTCAACGTCACCGGCCTGGTCCGGCAGGGCTACGACGACGCGCACAGCACGACGCTGCCGCTCATCGCCACGTACGACACCTCGCTCGCCCGCAGCGCCCCGGTCACCCCGCGCGGCGCCGAACGCGGGCTCGTCCTCGACCCGATCGACGGCGTCGCGCTCAAGGCCGACAAGAAGAAGGCCGCCGAGTTCTGGGCCGACGTCACCAACCCCCGTACACGTGCGGCCGGTGACCTGAAGAAGCTGTGGCTCGACGAGAAGGTGCAGGCCACCCTCGACCGCTCGACCCGGCAGGTGCGCGCCCCCGAGGCCTGGGCCGCGGGCTACGACGGCAAGGGCACCAAGGTCGCCGTCCTGGACACCGGAGTCGACGCCGACCACCCCGACCTCAAGGGCCGGATCGCCGCGTCCAAGAACTTCACCGACTCCGCGGACACGAGCGACCACCAGGGCCACGGCACCCACACCACGTCCACCGTCGGCGGCACGGGCGCGGCGAGCGGTGGCAAGAAGAAGGGCGTCGCCCCGGGAGCCGACCTGCTCAACGGCAAGGTCCTCAACGACTACGGCTCCGGCGAGACTTCCTGGATCATCGCCGGCATGCAGTGGGCGGTCGACCAGGGCGCCGACGTCGTCTCGATGAGCCTCGGCAACCCGGCACGCACGGACTGCACCGACCCGATGGCCGTGGCCACCGAAGAGCTCGCGCGGTCCAGCGAGAACACTCTCTTCGTCATCGCGGCCGGGAACACCGGCCCGACCCTCAACTCCGTCTCCTCGCCCGGCTGCGCACCCGGCGTCCTCACCGTCGGCGCCGTCGACCGCGACGACTCCACGGCGTCCTTCTCCAGCCGTGGCCCGGCCTACGGCTCGCACACGCTGAAGCCGGAGATCTCCGCGCCGGGCGTGGGCATCTCGGCCGCCAACGCGGGCGGGCGCGGCGTCTACGCCTACCAGTCCATGAGCGGTACGTCGATGGCGACCCCGCACGTCGCGGGCGCCGCCGCGATCGTCAAGCAGCGCCACCCCGACTGGAATGCCCAGCAGATCAAGGCCGCCCTCGTCTCCTCGGCGGACTCCGCCGTCCCCGGTGACGTCCGCGAGACCGGCGGCGGACGTCTCGACGTGAAGGCCGCGATCGACGAGACCGTGCTCGGCGCGCCCGCCGTGCAGGGCGGCACCTTCAACTGGCCGCAGGACACCAGCGACCGTACGACCGTCGACGTGCCCTACACCAACACGGCCGACACACCAGTCGAGTTGAAGCTCTCACTCAGCGGTGTCACCGGCAACGACGGCTCCGCCGTGCGTTCGTCGATCGCCCGGCTCGCCGCGCGTTCGGTCACCGTCCCGGCGGGCGCCACCGTCGAGGTCCCGCTGAAGCTCGACCCGGACGCCTCGCTCGCCCGCGCCCAGTACGGCGACATCACCGGCCGCGTCCTGGCCACCGCCGACGGCGTCTCGGTCTCGACCCCCTTCTCCCTCTATGTCCAGCCGGAGACCGTCACCCTCCGCGTCAAGCTCGTCGACCGGCTCGGCCGGCCCGCGGCCGGTGCCTCCTCCGTCGACCTCATCGGCACGGACGACGCGAGCGGCGAGCGGCGCTTCAACGCGGGGGCGAGCGACCAGACGTACGAGATACGCCCCGGCAGTTACTTCCTCTCCAGCTTCATCGCCACCCCCGAGACGGAGGGCACGCTTCTCAACTCCCTCTCGTACCTGGCCCGTCCGCAGCTGGAGATCCGCAAGGACACGACCGTCGTCCTCGACGCCCGCGAGGCCCACAGGCTGAGCGTCAAGACCGACAAGGCCTCCGAAGTCCGGGGTGCCACCCTTGGGTTCGCCCGTTCCTGGGACGACACCTGGCTGCACGCGGGGACGGCGGCGGGCGGACGTGCCCTGCGCGGCTACTACGCCTTGGTCGACGGCCACGCGAGTGACGGCACCTTCGAGTTCGACAGTTTCTGGCGGGCGGCGGCTCCGCAGATCTCCGAACTCGCCGTCGTGGGCGGACAGTCGCTGCACCCCGTGACCGGATCCACCAGCTCCGCCAACCTCGACGGCACCGGACAGGCTCAACTCGTCGACGCCAAGTCGGGCACGGCGGCCGAACTCGCCGGAGCCCAGGGGAAGATCGCGCTCGTCAAGCTGCCCGACAGCGGCAGCGCGACGGCCGTCGCCGCGGCGGCGAAGGCGGCGGGCGCGCTCGCGGTCCTCGCCTACCGCGAGGCACCCGGCCGCTGGTACCCGTCCACCGGATTCACCGGTGGCCCGCTGCCGGTCCTCGCCATCCCGGCCGCGGAAGCGCAGGCGCTGCTCGCCGCCACCGAGGTGACCTTGCGCTGGAAGGCCACCGCCAAGAGCCCGTACCTCTACAACCTGGCCTTCCCGGAGACGGGCCAGATCCACGAGGACCGTACCTATCGGGTGCGCGACAAGGACCTGGCGGCCACGAGCGCCACCTACCGCGCGATGGGCACCGCCACCGACTACATCGACCTGCCCTCCGTCACCCGCCCGAGCGGACTCGCCGGCTACTTCGGTGACTTGGAGACCGTGCCCGCGCCCTTCGAGCGCACCGAGTACTACTCGGCGGGCACGACCGGCTGGGGCCACGAGGTCTCCAGCAGCTTCCCGTGGGGCGAGTTCATGATCGACCCGGTGCGGACGTACGAGAAGGGGGAGCGCCGGACCGAGGAGTGGTACGGGGGAGTCCTCGCGCCGACGACGCCGCTCGACTCCTCCGGTGCGCAGGCGCTCGCCGCAGAGCGGCAGGGCGATCTGATCGGCGTCGCGCCCGGGTTCTGGGGCGATGCCCAACACCAGGGCGTCCAGGGGAGTTTCGGGGACATCGGCAGCATGGTCCTGAAGCGCGGCGGCGAGACCATCGGCGAAAGCGGCTTCCCTTCCGGGGTGTTCACGGTCCCGGTCGACGACTCCTCGTACGAACTCACCCTCACCACGATGAAGATCGGCTCGCGGGTCTGGAAGCGCTCCCCGCAGACGGTCACCACCTGGTCCTTCCGCTCGCACCTCGACAAGGACGCGTACTCGCAGGGCATCCCGCTGCTCTTCCCGCGCTACGGGCTGCCGGAGGACGGGCTCAAGACCCTGCCGGCCGAGGACGGTCAGCTGATCACGCTGACCGCGACCGGACATGCCGGGTACACGCCCGGCGCGCTCACCTCGGTGCGGTTGTCGTACTCGTACGACGGTGGTGAGACCTGGACGCAGGCCGAGACCGCTCAGCGCGGCGGCCGGTGGACCGCGACCGTGAATCACAGCGGAGCCAAAGGGAAGCAGGTCACACTCAGGGCCGAACTGACCGACGCCAACGGCAACTCGGTCGTCCAGACCGTGACCAGGGCCTACGACGTGCGCTAGGTCCCGGTCACCCCGGCGCCGCCGGGCGGTTCTCCCGTGGGGGGTGGGACCGCCCGGCGGTCCGCTTTTCGGAACGGCCGCTCTCGTACCATCGTTCGACGCTTCACCCGACACGCCGTTCGAGAGCCAGTCCCCTGGCCGGTTTTTCCGGATGCCCCGTTTTCATCCGGCTCCTGAGGTGGACAATTAGGGGCATGAGCCAGCAGGGGGAGAAGCCCACCGGTCACGAGGACGACTGGTGGGGGCAGTTGTACGACGACTCCACCGAGGACACGGGGCCCGCGGCCGTGGCCGATTCCCTGGACGACCGCTTCGCGTCGGCCGCGGGGACGATGGGACTGGGGCAGCCCGATGTCCCGCCGCCGCCGGAACGGCCTCCCGCGGCGCCGGACTCGTCTCCAGGCCGGCCCGAACAGCCTCCCGCCGTACCGGAGCAGCGCGGTGGCCTCACCCGGCGGCTCGCCCCCTGGGAGCCCCCGCGCGACGGGCCACCGGCGCCCGCGACCTTCCCGCCCGGGCCGACACCGCCGGGCTTCCGCACACAGGAGCCCCGGAGCGGTCCGCCCCAAGAGCCGCTGAGCCGTACGTCCCCGCAGTCACCCGCCGCCGCCGTACCCGCGTCGAGGGCACCCTTCGACGCGCCTCCGGCACCCATGTCGCCACCCGCCGTGGCCCCGGGCGGCGACACCTTGCCCATCACCCCGTCCGACGCCCGGCCCCCGCGACCGGCCTCGGCCCCGCAGGACACCCCGCCCTCCGCCCCGGAGGCCGCTCCACCTCGCCGGCCCACTCTCTCCGTCGCGCACCAGCCGCCCGCCGTCGACCACGTCGGCTCGGGCCCGCCCACCTACGACGCCGAACCCACCGCGCTCCCGCCCGCCGACCCGGACGACCTCGACGACCTGGTCGCCGACACCGTGCTGGACGGCGCGCGCTACGGAACCAGCACCCTGCGCGCCGTGTCCGTGCGTGGGGACTCCGCGCGGTACCGGGGCGAGCCGCGCCGGGACTCGCTGCTCACCGCCCGGTTCGGGACCGGGGAGCAGGCACTGGTGCTCGTCGCGATGGCGACCGGCGCCCGGGCCACGCCGGGCGCGCACCGGGCGGCCGCCGAGGCGTGCCAGTGGATCGGGCGGGCCGTGGGCCGCAGCCACGCACGACTGGCCGAGGACATCCGGGCCGCCCGGCGCGGGGACCTGAAGTCGGGGCTGCACCGGCTCACCGACCGCAGCCTCGGCAAGCTGCGGGCGACCGCGGCCGAGCAGGGCATCGAACCCGAGGAGTACACCGCCAGCCTGCGCTGCCTGCTGCTCCCGGCCGATCCGGCGTGCCGTACGCGCGTCTTCTTCGGCGTCGGCACGGGCGGCCTGTTCCGGCTGCGGGACGGCGAGTGGCAGGACATCGAGCCCCGGGCCGCGGAGGCCACCGGAGAGGCCGTCGTCGGCTTCGGATCGCCGCCCCACGAGACGCCCGAGGGCGACCGGCTCACCATGGACCTGGGCATCACGACGCCGCCGAGCCCGTACGAACCGGCTCCCGAGCCGCCCCGCGACCCCTTCCGCTTCCGCGCCTCCGTCGCCCGCCCGGGTGACACGCTCCTGCTCTGCACCGGCGGTCTGGCGGACCCGCTGCGCGGCGAACCCGAACTGGCCGGGCATCTGACCACGCGGTGGTCGGCGGGGGAACCGCCCGGCCTCGCCGCGTTCCTCGCGGACACCCTCGTGCGGGTCAAGGGGTACGCGGACGATCGGACGGCCGCGGCCGTTTGGGAGGCGTAACCGCGCTCCCTGTGAATTCATGGATCCAAGGGACGGAGATCCAAGGATCGCGAAGAGGTGCGTGAAGCATGGCCAAGCAGAACGTCGCCGAACAGTTCGTCGACATCCTCGTCCGCGCGGGCGTCAAGCGCCTGTACGGAGTCGTCGGCGACAGCCTGAACCCGGTCGTCGACGCCATCCGGCGCAACTCCGCCATCGACTGGATCCACGTCCGGCACGAGGAGACCGCCGCCTTCGCCGCGGGCGCGGAGGCCCAGATCACCGGCAAGCTCACGGCCTGCGCCGGCTCCTGCGGCCCCGGCAACCTCCACCTCATCAACGGCCTGTACGACGCCCACCGCTCCATGGCCCCGGTCCTCGCCCTCGCCTCGCACATCCCCTCCAGCGAGATCGGCCTCGGCTACTTCCAGGAGACCCACCCCGACCAGCTCTTCCGCGAGTGCAGCCACTACAGCGAACTGATCTCCCACCCGAAGCAGATGCCGAGGCTGCTGCAGACGGCCATCCAGCACGCCGTCGGGCAGAGCGGCGTCAGCGTCGTCTCCCTCCCCGGTGACATCGCCTCCGAGCCCGCCCCGGACAAGCCCGCCGAGACCGCCCTCGTCACCTCCCGGCCCAGCGTCCGTCCCGGCGACTCCGAGATCGACAAGTTCGTCGCGATGATCGACGAGGCCGAGAAGGTCACGCTCTTCTGCGGCAGCGGCACCGCGGGCGCGCACGCCGAGGTGATGGAGTTCGCCGAGAAGATCAAGTCCCCGGTCGGGCACGCGCTGCGGGGCAAGGAGTGGATCCAGTACGACAACCCCTTCGACGTCGGCATGAGCGGACTGCTCGGCTACGGCGCCGCCTACGAGGCCACCCACGAGTGCGATCTGCTGATCCTGCTCGGCACCGACTTCCCGTACAACGCCTTCCTGCCCGACGACGTCAAGATCGTCCAGGTCGATGTGCGCCCCGAGCGTCTGGGCCGCCGCTCCAAGCTGGACCTGGCGGTCTGGGGCGATGTGAAGGAGACCCTGCGCTGTCTGACCCCGCGCGTGCAGCCCAAGCAGAACCGGCGCTTCCTCGACAAGATGCTGAAGAAGCACGCGGACGCGCTCGAAGGAGTCATCAAGGCCTACACGCGGAAGGTCGAGAAGCACGTTCCCATCCATCCCGAGTACGTCGCCTCCGTGCTCGACGAACTCGCCGACGAGGACGCGATCTTCACGGTGGACACGGGTATGTGCAATGTCTGGGCGGCCCGCTACATCTCGCCCAACGGCCGCCGCCGGGTGATCGGTTCGTTCTCGCACGGTTCGATGGCGAACGCGCTGCCGATGGCGATCGGCGCCCAGTTCACCGACCGGAACCGGCAGGTCGTCTCGATGTCCGGCGACGGCGGATTCGCCATGCTGATGGGCGACTTCCTCACCCTTGTCCAGTACGACCTGCCGGTGAAGGTCGTCCTCTTCAACAACTCCGCCCTGAGCATGGTCGAGTTGGAGATGCTGGTGGCCGGGCTGCCCTCGTACGGGACGACGAACAAGAACCCCGACTTCGCGGCCGTCGCCCGGGCCTGCGGGGCGCACGCCATCCGGGTCGAGAAGCCCAGGCACCTCGCCGGCGCCCTGAAGGACGCCTTCAGCCACAAGGGCCCCGCTCTCGTCGACATCGTCACCGACCCGAACGCCCTGTCCATCCCGCCGAAGATCAGCGCGGAGATGGTGACGGGATTCGCCTTGTCCGCGTCGAAGATGGTGCTGGACGGGGGAGTCGGCCGCATGGTGCAGATGGCCCGCTCCAATCTGCGGAACGTGCCGCGGCCCTAGGGGCTCAGCAGCGGTTCGAGCGGCGGCGCCGCGGCCACCCGCGCATGTTGGCATGGTGTTGGCATCGGACTCCACCACATGGGGCGTCCTCGTCGCGTACGGCGAGATCGGCAGTCGCGAATCGGTAGATGGGCCGATCGCCCGCGGTCAGCACGTCCCCGATGGACGTAAGCTCGAAGCCGTGCGGGACCGCCGGGTCGGCGGCCGCTTCCAGTAGCAGCCGCACGGTCTCGCCTGTCCTCTCGGGCGCCGCGACGGTCGGATGCCGGTTGCGCGGGTGAATGCCCTTGAAGGGGACGCCCGCGACGTCGTACAGAGTCCCTCCGCCTGGAAATTGGGGCTGTCATCCGTGAACCCGGGGTCGACCACCATCTCCACTCGGCGGCCCGACCGTTCCTCGGGCACGCGGCCCTCGATCCGGAACCAACTTCTCGACCAGGGCTTTCCGCAGACCGCGCCGGTCGTGAAGGGTTCGTACGCGGCCCTCAACGCCTCATCCACGGGCGTCGGTTCGCCGGGTATGTGCCACACGGACAGCACCAGCGGCACCGGGTCGGAGTACTGCGCGGGGCGCAGGAACTGTCGCAGCGCGCGCTCCGGACGCCCCTCCACCGGCGAACGGTCGTCGTGCGCGGCGGCTTCCCGGTGCTCGGACGGCTGTGTCCAGCGATTCACTTCCCCACGGAGTTGCCGCGCATCCGCGGCCGCCCGGCGGGTGGTTGACGATTCGACATGACTGTCACGTGCCCTACGGGGCATGGATCCCCGTGAGCGTGTTCGAGCAGGAGGGGAACCGACATCGGCGTGCAGGCGGGGGTCATGAAGAGGCAGGTACGAGGAGGTGGTCCCATGGCCATGGGGGTCTCCTCAGCGAAGGCAGCGGAGGAAGAGGCCGACAGGGCGACGGACCAGCCGGACGGCGCACAGCTCAGGCGCAGGCTCGGCAGGGCGGACCTGCGGGCGGTGCCAGAGGCCCGTAAGGCGCTGAGGGAACTGTTACGGCACTGGGGGAAGCCGGGAAGGTCCGAGATAGCCGAGCTGCTGACCAGCGAGCTCGTCACCAACGCACTCATACACACCGACCACGACGCGGTTCTGACGGCCACCGTCGGACCCCGCGGACTCCGCGTGGAAGTAAGGGACTTCGTGGGACGCAGGCCCAGACTGCGGGTACCGAACGCCGACGACGGTACGCACGGCAGAGGCCTCGTTCTCGTACAGTCCCTCGCGGACGCGTGGGGTGTACGGGCACACGGCGTGGGCAAGGCGGTGTGGTTCGAACTGGACGGCGGCGCGGTGTAGGTAACCACCGCGCCGCCGTAGTCCTGTCCGGGCCCGGCCGGAGAGATCCGGCCGGGGCACCCGGGCTGGGGATCAGGTCCGGGCCTGGGCCTCAGGCCTCAGCCGAACTGCTGCTCAAGGTCCTTGAGCTTGCGCTCCAGGGAGTCGAGCCGGGGCAGGGCCATCGTGTCGTCCTCCGCGGTGAGGTCGACGGTGATGGGCTCAGTGCTCTTGCGGACGGGGGTAAGGGACGGCCGTGAGCGTACGGGCAGCTGCTCCGCGGTAGATATGGCAGGCTCCGCGGAAGCCTGGGCGGGAGCCCGCTCCACGGTCGTCTCCAGCTCTCGTCGGCCGCCTCCGCGACCCGGCAGGCCCCGGTGGCCGCGGCTGAGCGCCTTGAGGTGCGCCCGCTCGACCCGCTCCTCGTTCCGGCGGCGCAGACGGGTCTGCTCCTTCTGCCGCTTGTCCTCGCGCACCTCGTCCACGGCCTCGTCAAGGGTGCGGACGTTCTCCAGCAGCATCAACGACCAGGCGCTGTACGTCTCACGGGGCGCGCGCAGCCAGCGGACGATGCGGATCTGCGGCAGCGGGCGCGGAACCAGGCCCTGCTCACGCAGCGCGGCACGGCGGGTCTGCTTCAGCGCGCGGTCGAAGAGCACAGCGGCCGACATCGACATGCCGGCGAAGAACTGCGGAGCGCCCGCGTGGTCGATGCCCCGCGGCGCGTGCACCCAGTTGAACCAGGCCGCGGCACTGGCGAACGTCCATACGAGTATCCGGGAGCCGAGTGCCGCGTCGCCGTGGCTGGCCTCGCGCACCGCGAGGACGGAGCAGAACATGGCCGCGCCGTCCAGGCCGAACGGAACCAGGTACTCCCAGCCGTCGGAGAGGCCGAGGTTCTGCTGGCCGAAGCCGACCAGGCCGTGGAAGGAGAGTGCCGCGGCGACGGCGGCGCAGCAGAACAGCAGCACATAGGAAGCCGTGCCGTAGAGGGCCTCCTTGCGCCGGCGGCGCTCCTCGCTGCGCTCCCATGAGTCGTCGCTGCTCGCGCTCTCCCCGGACCGCTTGCCGCGCGCGAGCACAGCCACCGCCGCCAGCAGGCCCAGGAGCAAAACGGCGCCCGGAAGCAGCCAGTTCAGCGATATATCGGTCAGTCTCATCTGGGGTCCCTTGCATTGGGATAGGGCGTAACGCCCGCCATAGTGGCCCAAACCCGTCGGCCCTCAGGGGGTTTCGGGGCAAGAGGCCGCCAAGGGAGTGCAAGGGGATGCGCAGGGCGACTTTCTGCTCGAACTGCCGCGCGAGGGACGGGAGTTGAGTGCGAATAAGATTACCCGTACGGATGGTTCCACGGAAAGTTCCTGCGACAAGTGAGGAAATTGTGAATCGCCTGTAATCCGCAGGGGGTCTCAGTCTGTGGTGATCTTAGGGCACGTACGGCCCGGCTCGTGACCACGGCCGCCCTTCGCGGGCTGCCTCAACTGGCGGCGGAGGCCATCAACTTGGTCACACGGTCCGCGTCGCAGGTGCGCGGGCAGGTGGCGCAGGTGTCCTCGGGGCGCACGGTGTAGAAGAGGCAGCAGCTCGCCCGGTCGCGGGTCGGCAGGGACTCCCCGTTCGGACCCGTCAGTTCGCGGAACGCGGCGGAACCGGCGTACGGCCGGGTCGCCCCCGGCAGCAGCAGCTCCAGCTCGCGCATCGCGCGCCGCTCCTCGCCGAGCAGATGGGCGACGTACCAGAGGCCCTCGACGACCTCGTCGGTCGCCATGCCCCACAGGGCCCGGCCGCGTCGCCGCATGCGCGGGCCGAAGCCGCCCAGGACCGGCTCCAGGTGCTCGGCCACGGCGGCCCGCACCTCCGCCCGCAGCGCCTCCTCGTCCGGTACGACCCGGGCGCCGGGCAGGGCGGCCGCCGGATCGTCGGGCAGGCAGGCGAAGGAGGTGACGCGGACGGCCATACGGCCGAGGGCGCGCTCGTATGTGACGTGCTCCACAGGGAAGCGGGGTACGCGGCGCCGCAGGAACCAGGGAGCGGTGATCAGCAGACAGGCGGGCCAGGCGTAACGGTGCAGCGCGAAGCTGGCCACGACATCCGGCCGCGCCCGCTGCCCGTAGTCCCGGATCACCTGCGCCTCGTCCCAGGCGAGAAACGCGTCGAGGCCGGCCCCGCCCTCCGCGAGCCCGGCGGCGGCGACCCAGCCGCCGTCCCGTGGCGGCGCTTCCCCGTGTCCCAGCTCCATGACGCTCAGCCCCGGAAAGACCCTGGTCAGCTGGGCGTACGCGTCCGTGACGGCCGAGGGGGCCGGGCGGGCGCCGGTGCCGGCCGGGGTGCCCGAGGGCAGGGCGGGAGCGGGCATGGGGGACCATCGCCTCACGATCGTTAAAAGGTTAGGCTTACCTTACTCATTTTTTTGGATGTTTGAACTGAGGCCATGTGCGCCTATGGTGCTTGACGGACGGGTAACAACCGCCGCAATGACCCCCAAGTACCACCAAGCCCGGAGGAGGACCCCGTGGAGCAGGCCGGTCCGCGCAGCGCGCACGGCTCCGCCGGGGCGGGGGTCCCGGACATCCGTACGGCGGCCGTTCGGGTGCCCGCGCAGGCGCAGGCCTCGGACGTGGAGCGGAAGCGGGGCGTCGGCTCCGGAGGTGCCGGGTCCGGAACCGGTGTCGGTGTCGGCGCCGGGGCCACGGCTCGCGGTGAGCACACGCACAGTGAGACGCCCATCCCGCGCCCCCGCACCGACGTCGCCCGCCCCGTCGTGCAGCGTGCCTCCGTGCGCGGGCAGATCCTCGACGCCCTGCGTACCGCGCTCGTCGCGGGAGAGCTCGCCCCCGGAGCGGTGTACTCGGCGCCCGCGCTCGGCGAGCGCTTCGGAGTGTCCGCGACGCCCGTACGGGAGGCGATGCAGCAGCTCGCGCTGGAGGGCGCCGTCGAGGTCGTCCCCAACCGGGGGTTCCGCGTCATCGAGCGCGGCACACGGGAGCTGGCCGAACTCGCCGAGATCCGGGCCCTGATCGAAGTCCCCGTGATGCTGCGCCTCGCCCGCACCGTGTCCGCCGCCCGCTGGGCTGAACTGCGCCCGCTCGCCGAGGCGACGGTACGGGCCGCGTCGTCGGGCTGCCGCGCGACCTACGCCGAGTCCGACCGGGCCTTCCACCGCGCGGTGCTCGCCCTCGCGGGCAACGCCCAGCTGGTGCAGATCGCGGACGACCTGCACCGCCGCGCCCAGTGGCCGCTGGTCGGCGGCCCCGTCTCCCGCGGCCGCGCCGACCTGGTGGCCGACGCCGCCGAACACACCGCCCTCCTGGACGCCTTGATCGCCGAGAACCTGACGGTCGTGCAGTCCCTGGTGCGGGAGCACTTCACCGGCGCGTGCTGAGCTTGCTCCCCGGCCTCGGGGCCGGGCGCCCGAAAAACGCGTATCGCCGCAGGTGGCGGCGCGTCTAGCCTGTGGGCCATGCATCAGGACCGAAGACGCGAGCGGCGGTCGGCCCGCCGCGCGGAGCGGGTACGGACCCGGCACCGGGAAGCTCCGGCCCTGGCGGTCGCGGGGGCCGATGTCGTCCTCGTCGGGTACTTCTCCGCCAAGCAGAAGGACTTCGCCGCGCTCATGGACTCGGCGGCCGCGGAGATGACAGCGCGCGGCGCACGGGTCGTGGGCCGGATCACCCAGCGGCGCGGTGTCTCGGGCGGCGGAGTCAAGAAGATGGCCCTGCCGTATTCCAGGCGGACTCTCCTGAGCCCGGGGAAGGCCCGCGAGGTGGCCGAGGCCTGCGAGCGGACCGATGCCGACGCGGCGGTGTTCCTGACACCTCTGACCACTCTGACGGATCGTCAAGCAGAGCTGCTGACCACGCTGTTCGGCTGCCTCGTGATGAGTCTCGGCGAAATCCTCGCAGCGGACGGTCTCGCGGACGGCCACTGAAGCCGCGGGTACGTACCCTTCCGCTCATCCGTGTCACGGACCCGTACGGTCCGCGCAACACACCCCGACACCGGGAACCCGGCCCGCCCCGCCCGCGTGCCCCTGGATACACGGCGAGAGCCGGACCGAACCCGGGGGAGATTCCGATGCCCGACCCGTCCTGGATGGCACAGCAGCAGGCCCAACAGGCCGCCCAGCAGGCCCAGCAGATCCACCAGAACAACGTGCGCCACCACCGCCACATGCACGACATGGCCCGCATCCACGGCGGCACACCCCAGATGCACCGCCCCATGCCGTACAGCGGGAGCCGGGGCGGCAGCCTGCGCGGCTTCCTGACGCTCCTGGTGATCGTGGCCGTGGTCGTCTACGTGGCCCACGACCCCGAACTCCGCACCACCGTGACGACGTTCGCCCGCGACCTGTTGGCACGAGTCCAGAGCAACTAACGGTTTCTGGTGGCCCGGGGCTCAGCAGCGCCCCTTTAGGGGCGCGGGGAACTGCGCGGCCAGCCACGATCTACCCGCAGCCGCCCAACACACATGCTCTCCCGAGCTCTCAGGCGCTCGCCGCAGGCGGAGCCAACTGCTGCGCCAGCCACGTAGGCACACCCCCAAGCAACCGAAACAACCGCCCAGCCTCCGCCCGCAACCGAGACGCCTCAGGTTCGGCCTCGGCGTCGGCCAAGGACGCCAACGCCGGTGCCGTACCGACCAGATACCCCAACTCCTCGCGGATCCGCAGCGATTCGGCGAAGCCATGTCGCGCCTCCGCCAACTCCCCGTCCCGCAAGGCAAGTCCAGCGAGATGCCGCCAGGTGAACGAGAGCAGCAACGGGTCCCCCTGAGCGACCGCACCCGCATGAGCCCGCCGATACGCCGCGCGAGCGGCCTGCGGCGACCGCGCGAGATTCTCGGCGAGCAGCCCACGCCGGAAGTCGAGGAGGGCCCGCCCGGGGGCGCCTGGCGTGATCAGGGCCGCGGCCCGGCCGAGCGCGGCGCGCGCCTCGTCCGCACGGTCACGCACGCCGAGCAGCGTGGCCGCGTACGCCAGTTGCCCGCGCTCACAGGCCGCCGCGCCCCGCTCGTCGTCGCTCTGGGCCACCGCCTCCGCCGTGCGCAGCGCGTCCTCCGCCTCGGCCCAGCCCTGCTCGGTGTACAGACACCGTTCGACGAGGAGTGAGGCCCGCTGGAGCGACGCTCCCGCCGTGTGCGGTTGGAGCAGTGCCGCCGCGTCGGCCCAGCAGGCGCGCGAGCGCAGCCGCCATACCGCGGTCTGGAGTGGATCGTCCCCTGCAGTCGTTCCGGAACCAGACATGGCGGTATGCGCCACGTTGCCCTCCCCGAGCACGCCATTGAGCTGTTGAGTGGTGGCATCTCAGCACGGATCACGGGGCCCGGCCAAGGGGGCGGGTGAAGGATTTCACAAAGTCGTGGGACACCGGCGGCACTTGGGGAGTCCGGGGCCGCCGGGCCCGCGACCTCAGCTCATGCGCAATGCCAGGAAGAAATCGAGCTTGTCCTCCAGGCGCGACAGGTCCCGACTCGTCAACTGCTCGATACGGCCCACCCGGTAGCGCAGCGTGTTGACGTGCAGGTGCAGCCGCGTGGCGCACCGCGTCCAGGAGCCGTCGCAGTCGAGGAACGCCTCCAGGGTGGGGATCAGCTCGGCACGGTGACGGCGGTCGTAGTCCCGCAGCGGGTCCAGGAGCCGTGCGGTGAAGGCGCGGCGTACGTCGTCCGGCACGAACGGCAGCAGCAGTACGTGCGAGGCCAGCTCCTGGTGTCCGGCCGCGCAGACCCGGCCCGGACGCGCCCCGGCGACCCGGCGTGCGTGCCGGGCCTCCTCCAGCGCGCCGCGCAGCCCCTCCGCCGAGTGCACGGCGGCGCTGACGCCGAGCGTGAGCCGCCCGTCGTCGTTCAGACCGGCCGAGAGCGGGGCCCGTACGGCCTCCAGAAGCGTGTCGGCGAGCAGGCCCGACTCGGAGCCGTCGTGCTCCGCCGAGACCGCCGGAAGGGGTACGAGAGCGATCGCCTCGTCACCCGTGTGGGCGACGGCGATACGGTCGGAGTGCTCCGGTCCCGCCGACAGCGGGTCGACGAGGATCTCCTCCAGCAGCGACTGGGCGACCGGACCGCCCTCGATCTCGCCGCCCTCCCACTCGACGCGGGCCACCACGACCTGCCAGTGCGGCGCGGCGCCGAGGCCCGGCAGCAGCACCGGCGCGGCCACCCGCAGCCGCGCCGCGATCTCGGCGGGCGCGGCGCCGGTCTGCACCAGCTCCAGAACCTCCTGCGCGAGCCGCCGCCGCACCGTGCGCGCCGCGTCCCGCCGGTCCCGCTCGACCGCGATCAGCTGGGTGACACCCTGGAGCAGGTCGAGCCGCTCCTCGGGCCAGTCCCCGGCATCCGCCTCGACGGCGAGCACCCAGTCGGAGAGCACCGTCTCGCGCACGTCCCGGGACGCGCCCGTGGAGCGCCCGGACGAGCGGACCGGGAAGAGCGAGTACGGCGTCGTGCCGACCGTCACCCGGTGCGGCCCCCGCCGTCCGGTGCGCGCCGCCGCCAGGTGCTCGGCGGCCAGCTTGGCGCACACGTCCGCGGGCAGCGCGCCCCCCTCGGCCTTGGAGCCCGCGATGGGCCGTCCGGTGGGCGAGAGGACCCAGGCCCGCAGGTCCAGGTCGGTGCCGAGCAGATCCAGCACCACGTCCGGGCCGCCGCCGGCCGGACCGGAGGTCATCATCCGCCGGTGGCGGTCCACCACGGCGGCCAGATCCCCGGCGCGCTCGCCCGAGACCTGCCGTACGACGTGTTCGGTGATCGTCGCGAAGGCCACCCGCTCGTTCACCGCGAACAGCGGCAGCCGGTGCCGGACGCAGGCCTGGACCAGGTCGTCCGGCACAGCGCCCAGCTCAGCCTCACCGGCGGCGAGGGCCGCGACCCCGGCGCCCGCGAGGATGCGTACGAAGGGCTCGGAGTCCCCGGCGTCGTGCCGCCAGGCGAGGCCGGTGAGGACCAGCTCGCCGCCCGAGAGGTAGCGGCTGGGGTCCTTGAGGTCCGTGGTCATCACACCGCGTACGGTGCGGTCCAGCTCGTCCTCGCCGCCGAGCAGCCGCAGGCCCAGCGCGTCGGTGTCCAGCAGTGCGCGCAGCCGCATTCTCGTCGCCGCCGTTCTTTGTCTCGAAATCTACGATGGATCTGTGGGATCTGGGAGCGGATCCCCCCGCGAGTGGGTCGGGCGAGCCGTACCGGTCGGCTCCCGGGCTGTGACCTGGCTCTCAAGGGCTGTGACTGACGTTTCCCCAGGAAAACGAGGAGGTTACTGATGACCTCCGTTCATACGAATCTACAAGATGCGCGCGCTGGCCAGCCAACTCCTTCATGGTTTCGGTGACTGACCCCGGTGCGGGACGGCGCTGTGTACTGGCGTCAATCCGCGTTAACAACTCATGAACGAGCCGGGCCCGCCGCACACGATCTGGCTTGATCAGAACCACCACGATACGAATGAAGAGAGCCACTCATGGACTTCCTTCGCCCCGCCAGCTGGGAGGAGGCGCTCGCCGCCAAGGCTGAGCACCCCACCGCTGTGCCGATTGCGGGTGGCACCGATGTGATGGTCGAGATCAACTTCGACCACCGCCGGCCCGAGTACCTCCTGGATCTGAACCGCATCGGCGAGCTGAGCGAGTGGGAGGTCGGCGAGGAGAGCGTGCGCCTGGGCGCCTCCGTTCCCTACACCCAGATCATGGAGAACCTGCGCGGCGAACTGCCCGGCCTGGCCCTCGCCTCCCACACCGTGGCCTCCCCGCAGATCCGCAACCGCGGCGGCGTCGGCGGCAACCTCGGCACCGCCTCCCCGGCCGGTGACGCCCACCCCGCGCTCCTCGCGGCGGGCGCCGAGGTCGAGGTCGAGTCCGTACGCGGCTCGCGGCTGATCCCGATCGACGAGTTCTACACCGGCGTGAAGCGCAACGCGCTCGCGGCCGACGAGCTGATCAGGGCCGTACACATCAAGAAGGCGGACGGCCCGCAGCAGTACTCGAAGGTCGGCACCCGCAATGCCATGGTCATCGCGGTCTGCGCCTTCGGCCTGGCGCTGCACCCCTCGTCGCGTACGGTCCGCACCGGCATCGGCTCGGCCGCGCCGACCCCGGTCCGCGCCAAGGCCGCCGAGGAGTTCCTGAACGCGGCGCTCGAAGAGGGCGGCTTCTGGGACAACGGCAAGATCATCACCCCGTCGGTCGCCAAGCAGTTCGCGGACCTGTGCTCCGCCGCCTGCAACCCGATCGACGACGTCCGGGGCACGGCGAGCTACCGCCGCCACGCGGTCGGCATCATGGCCCGCCGCACCCTGACCTGGACCTGGGAGTCGTACCGCGGCACCGCCGCCCGCACGGAGGGAGTCGCGTAATGCGCGTCAATTTCACGGTCAACGGCCGTAAGCAGGAAGCCGACGACGTGTGGGAGGGCGAGTCCCTTCTGTACGTGCTGCGTGAGCGCATGGGCCTGCCCGGCTCCAAGAACGCCTGCGAGCAGGGCGAGTGCGGTTCCTGCACCGTCCGCCTCGACGGGGTGCCGGTGTGTTCGTGTCTGGTCGCGGCCGGTCAGGTCGAGGGCCGCGAGGTCGTCACCGTTGAAGGTCTCGCCGACTTCGCCAAGCAGCGCGCCGAGCACGGCGGTTGCGCCACCGGAGCCTGCGGGACGTCCGGGACATCGGGCACGACACTCGACGAGGCCAAGCACTGGGCCGCCAAGGGCCACGACTCGCAGACTGGCGAGGGCGGCGAACTGTCGCCCATCCAGCAGGCGTTCATCGACGCCGGCGCCGTCCAGTGCGGCTTCTGCACCCCGGGTCTCCTGGTGGCCGCGGACGAGATGCTGGAGCGCACCCCCAACCCGACCGACGCGGACATCCGCGAGGCGCTCTCGGGCAACCTGTGCCGCTGCACGGGCTACGAGAAGATCATGGACGCGGTCCGCCTTGCGGCCGCCCGGCAGTCCGAGGCGGTCTGACCATGGGTACGACTGGTACGCCCACCAACATCACGCAGGGCTCCAAGACCAAGGGCGGCATCGGCGAGTCGACGCTCCGCCCGGACGGCACCCTCAAGGTCACCGGCGAGTTCGCGTACTCGTCCGACATGTGGCACGAGGACATGCTCTGGGGCCAGATCCTGCGCTCCACGGTC
Organism: Streptomyces sp. NBC_00775; assembly: GCF_036347135.1. NCBI lineage: Bacteria > Bacillati > Actinomycetota > Actinomycetes > Kitasatosporales > Streptomycetaceae > Streptomyces > Streptomyces sp. NBC_00775. Next base: position 2,214,280 of record NZ_CP108938.1, on the reverse strand, counting down.
GCCCACGCGGAGATCGTCTCGATCGACACCTCCGAGGCCCTCGCACAGCCCGGCGTCTACGCCGTCATGACGTACGACGACCTGCCGACCGAGGTGAAGAACTACGGCCTGGAGATCCAGGACACCCCGGTCCTCGCGCACGGCAAGGTACGCCACCACGGTGAGCCGGTCGCGATCGTCGCCGCCGACCATCCGGAGACCGCGCGCCGCGCCGCCGCCAAGATCAAGGTGGAGTACAAGGAGCTGCCGGTCATCACGGACGAGGCGTCCGCGACCGCGCCCGACGCGATCCTGATCCACGAGGGCCGCGACGACCACCACATCGGTCACGTCCCGCACCCGAACATCGTGCACCGTCAGCCGATCATCCGCGGCGACGTCGAAGAGGCCGCCAAGAAGGCCGACTTCATCGTCAAGGGCGAGTACACCTTCGGCATGCAGGACCAGGCCTTCCTCGGCCCCGAGTCCGGTCTCGCCGTGCCGTCGGAGGACGGCGGTGTAGAGCTGTACATCGCCACCCAGTGGCTGCACTCGGACCTCAAGCAGATCGCGCCCGTCCTCGGCCTGCCCGAGGACAAGGTCCGCATGACGCTCTCCGGCGTCGGCGGCGCGTTCGGCGGCCGCGAGGACCTGTCGATGCAGATCCACGCCTGCCTGCTGGCGCTCCGCACCGGCAAGCCGGTCAAGATCGTCTACAACCGCTTCGAGTCCTTCTTCGGGCACGTCCACCGTCACCCCGCCAAGCTCTACTACGAGCACGGCGCGACCAAGGACGGCAAGCTCACCCACCTGAAGGCCCGGATCGTCCTGGACGGCGGCGCGTACGCCTCCGCCTCCCCGGCGGTCGTCGGCAACGCGTCCTCGCTCGGCGCCGGCCCGTACGTCGTCGACAACGTCGACATCGAGGCCATCGCCCTCTACACCAACAACCCGCCCTGCGGCGCCATGCGCGGCTTCGGCGCGGTCCAGGCGTGCTTCGCCTACGAGGCCCAGATGGACAAGCTCGCCGACAAGCTGGGCATGGACCGGGTCGCCTTCCGTCAGCTCAACGCGATGGAGCAGGGCACGATCATGCCGACCGGGCAGCCGGTCGACTCCCCGGCCCCGGTCGCCGAACTCCTGCGCCGCGTCAAGGCGATGCCGATGCCGCCGGAGCAGCAGTGGCTCGCGGCCGGCGAGGCCGCCGACGTACGGCAGCTGCCGGGCGGCCTCTCCAACACCACCCACGGCGAAGGCGTCGTACGCGGTGTCGGCTACGCGGTCGGCATCAAGAACGTCGGCTTCTCCGAGGGCTTCGACGACTACTCGACCGCCAAGGTCCGTATGGAGGTCGTGGGCGGCGAGCCCGTCGCGACGGTCCACACGGCCATGGCGGAGGTCGGCCAGGGCGGCGTCACCGTCCACGCGCAGATCGCCCGCACCGAGCTGGGCGTCACCCAGGTGACGATCCACCCGGCCGACACGCAGGTGGGCAGCGCCGGTTCGACGTCCGCGTCGCGTCAGACGTACGTCACCGGTGGCGCCGTCAAGAACTCCTGCGAGCTGGTGCGCGAGAAGGTCCTGGAGATCGGCCGCCGCAAGTTCGGTACGTACCACCCCGCCTGGGCCACCGCCGAACTCCTCCTGGAGGGCGGCAAGGTCGTCACCGACGGCGGCGAGGTCCTCGCCGACCTGGTCGACGTACTCGAAGGCGAGGCCGTCGAGATCGAGGCCGAGTGGCGGCACCGTCCGACGGAGCCCTTCGACCTGCGCACCGGGCAGGGCTTCGGCCACGTCCAGTACACCTTCGCCGCGCACCGCGCGGTGGTCGAGGTGGACACCGAGCTGGGCCTGGTCAAGGTCATCGAGCTGGCCTGCGCCCAGGACGTCGGCAAGGCGCTCAACCCGCTGTCCGTCATCGGCCAGATCCAGGGTGGCACCACCCAGGGCCTCGGCGTGGCGGTCATGGAGGAGATCATCGTCGACCCCAAGACGGCCAAGGTCAGGAACCCGTCCTTCACGGACTACCTGATCCCCACCATCCTCGACACGCCGACCATCCCCGTCGATGTGCTCGAACTCGCCGACGACCACGCCCCGTACGGGCTCCGTGGCATCGGCGAGGCCCCGACCCTCTCCTCGACTCCGGCCGTCCTCGCGGCGATCCGGAACGCGACGGGTCTGGAGCTCAACCGGACGCCGGTACGCCCCGAGCACCTCACGGGCACCGCGTAACCCCCGGGGGGCGTGGGAGAGAAACTTCTTCCTGGGGGGACTTCGTCCCCCCACCCCCCCTCGCAAGGCTCTCCGGGCGGCGCCGGGAACGTCACACTTCGCCGCGCCGCCCGGAGTACTCAAGTACCGCACCGCTCGCGGCACTTGACGCAACACCCTTAGTTGATCGCTCAATCCCTTAGTTCGCCTCGGGCCGTCCCCCGGGTCGTGCAGCCGAAGCACCTTCCCAAATCCCGCAGCCGATCGAGGCCAGGCGGGTGCCCCTGTGAACCTTGGGAGTAAGGCACATGACCCAGCAGTCACTGGAGCCGCAGACCGTCGCGGAGGACGCGGGCACGGGTAGCCGTGTCCCGGCCGGACGGTTGTGGCTCGACCGGTACTTTCACATATCCCAGCGGGGAAGCTCGATCGCGCGTGAGGTGCGCGGTGGCGTCACGACCTTCATGGCGATGGCGTACATCCTGCTGCTCAACCCCCTGATCCTGTCCGGCAAGGACGCGGCGGGGGACATGCTCGGCCAGAAGGCCCTGATCACCGCGACCGCGTTCGCGGCGGCCTTCACCACGCTTCTCATGGGCTTCGTCGGCAAGGTGCCGCTCGCCCTGGCCGCCGGACTCTCCGTCTCCGGTGTGCTCTCCTCGCAGGTCGCCCCGCAGATGACCTGGCCGCAGGCCATGGGCATGTGTGTGATGTACGGCGTGGTCATCATGCTTCTGGTCGTCACCGGCCTGCGCGAGATGATCATGAACGCGATTCCGCTGGCGCTGAAGCACGCGATCACCATGGGCATCGGCCTCTTCATCGCGCTGATCGGCCTGGTGAAGGCCGGCTTCGTCCACCAGGGCAAGGCGACCCCGGTCACCCTCGGCCCCACCGGTGAACTCGCCGGCTGGCCGGTCCTGCTCTTCGCGGCGACCCTGCTGCTGATCTTCATGCTCCAGGCGCGCGGCGTCCCCGGCGCGATCCTCATCGGCATCGTCTCCGGCACGGTCCTCGCCGTCGTCCTCAACGGCCTCGGCGTCATCGACCCCAAGCAGTGGGCCAGCGGCGCTCCCGAACTGCACGGCAGCGCCGTCTCGATGCCGGACTTCTCGCTCTTCGGCAAGGTCGAGTTCGGCGGCTGGGGCCAGGTCGGCGCGATGACGGTCGGCATGATCGTCTTCACCCTCGTGCTCGCCGGGTTCTTCGACGCGATGGCCACCATCATCGGCGTCGGCACGGAGGCCAACCTGGCCGACGCGCAGGGCCGGATGCCGGGTCTGTCCAAGGCGCTGTTCATCGACGGCGCGGGCGGAGCGGTCGGCGGTGTCGCCGGTGCGTCCGGCCAGACGGTCTTCGTCGAATCGGCGACCGGCGTCGGCGAGGGCGCCCGCACGGGCCTCTCCTCGGTGATCACCGGCCTGTTCTTCGCGGCCTGTCTCTTCTTCACCCCGCTGACGGCGATCGTCCCCGGCGAGGTGGCGGCGGCGGCACTGGTGGTCATCGGCGCCATGATGATGATGAACGCCCGCCATGTGGACTGGGCCGACCGCGCCACGGCGATCCCCGTCTTCCTCACCGTGGTGATCATGCCGTTCACGTACTCCATCACGGCGGGAGTCGCGGCCGGCGTCATCAGCTACGTCGCCATCAAGATCGCCCAGGGCAAGGCCCGGGAGATCGGGGCGTTCATGTGGGGCCTGACGGCGGTCTTCCTCGTCTTCTTCGCCCTGAACCCGATCGAGAGTTGGATGGGCGTCCACTGACGCTCAAGAATCCCGTACGCAACCGCTGTTAAGGAGACCGAGAGATGCTGGACATCGCCGAAGAGCTGCACCGGTGGGTCGAGCAGGGACGCGACTTCGCCGTGGCCACCGTGGTGGCCGTCGGCGGCAGCGCGCCCCGCCAGCCGGGCGCCGCCCTCGCCGTCGACTCCGACGGCACGGCGATCGGCTCGGTCTCCGGCGGTTGCGTGGAGGGCGCGGTCTACGAACTCTGCCAACAGGCGCTGGAGGACGGCGAAACCGTCCTGGAGCGCTTCGGCTACAGCGATGACGACGCTTTCGCGGTCGGCCTGACCTGCGGTGGCATCATCGACATCCTGGTCACCCCGGTCCGTTCCGGCGACCTCGCCCGCCCGGTGCTCGCGACGGCGCTGGCCGCCGCGTCGGGCGGCGAGGCGGCGGCCGTCGCACGGATAGTCTCGGGCCCGGGGGAGCTGATGGGCCGCGCCCTCGTCGTACGCCCCGACGGCTCGTGCGACGGCGGCTTCGGCGCCCACCCCGAACTGGACCGCACGGTGGCGAGCGAGGCAGCCGCCTTCCTCGACACGGGCCGCACCGGCACCCTGGAGATCGGAGAGCAGGGCTCTCGTTGCGGAGCACCGCTCACGGTGCTGGTGGAGTCCTCGGTTCCGCCCCCGCGCATGATCGTCTTCGGCGCGATCGACTTCGCCTCGGCACTGGTCCGCATCGGCAAGTTCCTGGGCTACCGCGTCACGGTCTGCGACGCCCGCCCGGTCTTCGCCACGGCGGCCCGCTTCCCGGACGCGGACGAGATCGTCGTCGAGTGGCCGCACAAGTACCTGGAGCGCACGGAGACCGACTCGCGGACGGTGCTCTGCGTCCTGACCCACGACGCCAAGTTCGACGTACCTCTGCTCCAGCTCGCGCTGCGGCTTCCGGTGGCGTACGTGGGTGCGATGGGGTCGCGCCGGACACACCTCGACCGGAACGACCGGCTGCGTGAAGTCGGCGTCACCGAGCTGGAGCTGGCGCGGCTGCGCTCGCCCATCGGCCTCGACCTCGGCGCCCGGACGCCCGAGGAGACGGCGCTGTCGATCGCCTCGGAGATCGTCGCCAACCGGCGCGGGGGGAGCGGGGTCTCGCTCACGGGCGCGCACACCCCGATCCACCACGAGGGGGCGTCGGCGTCCGTGGGGCGGATCGGGTCGGTGGCCTGACCGGCGTACGCACGAGGAGAGGGCCCGCCGCAGACCGTGGCGGGCCCTTTCTCATCCGCAACCGTGTCATCGGTATTGACGCGAGCATGACCCTCGACGAATCTCCCATGGGAGCGCTCCCGCAAGTTCCTCGTGACCGTTGCGATCCAGGAGTGAACCCGGATGAGACGTACCTCAACATGGCTTGCCGCCCTGTCCGTCGGGCTGGCGTCCCTCTTCGTCGCACCATCGGCGCACGCCGCGGATTCGGTGGACCGCGGCCCCTCGCTGTATGTCCCCGACGCCAACCCGGCGGCGTACGACCAGGCCCTGGAACTCGCCCGGGCCGGCCAATTCCTCGACGCGGCGGGCGTCCTGGCCATGGTGAACACCCCGCAGGCCGTGTGGTTCGGGGATCAGAGCCCCGCCCAGGTGGAGCGGCTGATCCGCGAAGTCGTGCGGGACGCGGACAAGGAGGACGCGATCCCCGTGCTCGCGCTGTACAACATCCCCGGCCGCGACTGCTCCAACTACTCCGCGGGCGGCGCCGCCGACACGGCGGAGTACAAGGAGTGGATCGATGCCGTGGCGCGGGGGATAGGAGGGCGTGACGCGCTCGTCACCCTTGAGCCCGATGCCCTCGCGCTGCTGCCGTCCGACTGCGGGCAGGACGACGCGCAGGGGACGAAGACCGCCGCGCGGTACGCGGAGGTCAACTACGCGGTGGACAAGCTGGAGCCGCTGGCCGGGACCCGGGTCTATCTCGACACCGGTCACTCGGGCTGGCACACCGTCAACTCCATCGTGCCGCGGCTGATCAAGGGCGGCGTGGCGCGTGCCTCCGGCTTCTACACCAACGCCTCGAACTACAACACCGACGACGCCAACTCCTGGTACGGCAAGCTGATCTCATCGTGTCTGGCGTATGTGGACGGAGGCGGTGACGTCGCCGAGTGTCCGCATCAGTGGTGGCCACGGGCCGACGCGCAGGCCTGGCTCGACACGCATGTGAAGACGCCCCCGTCGCGGATGAAGCACTTCGTCACCGACTCCAGCCGTAACGGACAGGGGCCCTGGACTCCGCCCGCCGGCAAGTACACCGACGCGCAGGACTGGTGCAATCCGCCGAACCGGGGCCTCGGTGCCCGCCCGACCCTGCGCACCGGGGACCCGTTGCAGGACGCCCGGCTGTGGATCAAGACGCCCGGCGAGTCGGACGGGCTGTGTCTGCGCGGTACCGCGGGGCCCGAGGACCCGGAGCGCGGGACGGTCGACCCGGACGCGGGGGACTGGTTCCCCGAACAGGCCCTGGAACTGGTCCGGTTCGCCAGTCCGCCGATCCTGCGCTGACGTTCGAAGGCGTGCCGGCCCCGCCTCGGCCGGGTGGCAGCCCCGCCTCTGTGAGGCGTCGGCTTCTCCCCGGCCGGGCGGCCGCTCTGCCCGGTCAGACGTCCCCCTCTCCGCCGTCACCTCGCAGCAACCCCTCCACCGCCCGCCCGAACATCCACCGCGCCACCCACCGCAGCGGCCGATCGGCGACCCCGGGCAGCCACCGCACCCTCAAGTCCTCCCGCCACACCACCCGTGAGCCCCCGCCGTCCACCGGCCGCACCTCGATCTCGGCCCACCCCGTGACGAACGTGCCGTGCTTGACCAGCCGGCACCGACCCGGGCCGCCGTCCCGCGGCGGCTGCCATGTGACGACCTCCATCGGGTCGTCGAACGCCACGGGCCCCACCCCCGATCGCGCCACGAAGGCGGTGCCCACCTGTGTCGGCGGCGGGGTGAGCACCGTAACCCGGGTCAGGGGGACGACGTCCGCGTGCCGGGGCCAGTCGGTGAGGCGCCGCCAGCTCCGGTCGACGGGCAGGGGAGACGCGCGTTGCAGCAGGAAGAGGACCACCAGGTGATCGTAGGCAGGAGAACGCCAAGTGAATTCTCACGTAACCACCCGATATCGGGCATCATCGCCCTACCATTCCCTCATGGGGCGAGCAACGGCGCCCGCCCCCACGGGGAAGTTGGTCACCATGCCGCTGAAGGCGTACGGCGTACTGGTCACACGGGCGGTCGACACCCGCCGGGAGGGCTCCGCCGACAGCCCGCACTACCAGATCCATCTGACGGACGACCAGGGGACGCACTACCGGGCGTCGGTCAACGTGAAGTCGCAGGAGCGGCCGTCCGAGCTGCTCTATCTCGTCAACGACGACTTCCAGCACCCGGTCACCGCGCACCTGGAGGGTCTGGCCTCCGGCTGGAACACGCTGCCGCCCGGACCCGGCGGCCCGAACCTCGACTTCGTGCGGGGCAACCTCTTCGACCCGGCGAAGATGCGCACGCTGCCACCGGACGTGCAGGGTCCCGACAACGACCTGGCGGATCTGCTCGACCACTACGTACGGCGCGCGGTCGACGACCCGGCCGCCAGGCTGTACGTCTTCGGTGAGCGCTTCGGCCCGGAGCCGGGCGTCCGGGACAAGGTCTTCGGGTTCCTGCCCGGCAACGGCGTGCACGACATCCATATGAACCAGGGCAACAGCGCCCGCTTCCAGGACGACGACGGCGTCTGGCAGGACGGCGGACTACTGATCCACTTCCCGGCCCAGTCGCGCTGGGTCGGCGTCTTCCTCGCCTTCCAGAGCCAGTCCTGGCACACGGACGACGTCACCGGACACACCATCGTCCCGGACGGCGGCGGCTCCCGCCCGGAACCGGGCAGCCAGCCGGTGCGTATCGTCGCGGCCCTCGTCAATCCCCGGGGCCCGGCGCCCGAATCCGAGAACGTCACGCTGATCAACGCCTCACCCGACCCGGTCGACCTCACGGGCTGGCGCATCGCCGACCGCCTGGGCCACACCTGCCCGGTGCCCGCCGGACAGCTCGCCCCCGGTGCCAGCCTGTCGGCCTCCCTGGCGGATGGCGTCCAACTGGGCAACAGCGGCGGCCAGATCACCCTGCTCGGCGCCGACGGCCTGAAGGTGCACGGCGTCTCGTACACCGCCCAGCAGGCCGCCCGCGAGGGCTGGACCGTCGTGTTCTGACACCGCGTCTCCGTCCCTTCTCGACCCTCGTCGACCCCGCTTGGCCAAAGGCGCCCTACCACCCCGCCCCACCCTGCGGCACCATGAGCGCGACCCCGCACCCATGGCCGGAGGGCGCCCCGTGGACGATCAACTGCACGGCAGGCTCGACGAGTTGCAGCGTGATCCCTACCCGCACTACACGCGGGCACGGCGGGCCGAGGGGCTCGTTCACGTGCCCGAGCTGGACGCCTGGCTGGTGGCCCGGGACGCGGACGTACGCGAGGTGCTGCGGCGGCCGGAGGACTTCTCGTCGGCCAACGCGCTCACGCCCGACGTGTTCCCGTCGCCCGCCGCGCTGGCCGTGCTGGGCGGCGGATTCGGCGGCCGTCCGGTCGTCGTCACCTCCGACGGGGCCCGGCACCAGGAGCTGCGCGCCCCGATCGTCCGGGGCCTGTCGCCCGCGCGGGTCGCGGCGGCCCTCCCGTACGCCGCCGAGCGCGCCGCAGCCCTCGTTGACGCCTTCGCCAAGGACGGCCACGTCGAGCTGATGTCCGCGTACGCGCGGCGGTTACCGGGCGAGGTCATCGGGCGGATCGTCGGGTTCGACCCCCAAGACGTACCCGCCGTCGTCCACGGCGGCCACCGCGCCGAAGAGCTGCTGTTCCGCCCGCTGGACGAGGACGGGCAAGTGGCCGCCGCCCAGGACGTCGTGACGATGCAGCACATCCTCGACGCGCTCATACGCGAGCGGCGCGACCGTCCGGGTGCGGATCTCGCCGACGAACTCATCCACTCCCTCGCCCCCGGTGACGGTGAGCTGACGCTCGATCAGCGACACGAACTCGTCGCGCATCTGCAGAACCTGCTCATCGCGGGCCATCTGACCACCACCGCGCTCATCGGCAGCACGGTGCTGCACCTGCTGCGCCATCCGCGCCAGTGGGAGCTCCTGTGCGCGGAACCCGACCGCATTCCGGCGGCCGTCGAAGAGGCCGCGCGCTACGACACGGCACTGCAGGGCTTCCGGCGCGTTACCACCCGAGCCGTGACCCTGGCGGGCACCGAACTCCCGGCGGGCTCCGCCGTGTTCGTCGCCTTCGGCGCGGCGGGCCGGGACGGGGCGCGCCACCCGCGGCCCGACGAGTTCGACATCACCCGGGCCCCCGGCCGCCATCTCGCCTTCGGTTTCGGCGTGCACAGCTGCCCCGGATCACAGCTCGCGCGCGAGCAACTCCGCATCACGCTAGAGGTGTTGACACACCGGCTGCCAGGACTGCGGCTTTCCGGGGACCACTCCCCGGTTATCATGCGTCCCACGATGATCCACCGATCGCCCGAGGCGCTGCACCTCGCCTGGTGACCGACCCCGCGACAGGAGACCACGTGCCGGACCAGCCCTACGTCATCGACCCCGCAGGCGCCGACCTTCACGGGGAGGCGGACCGGCTGCGCGAGCGCGGCGCCGTCGCCCTCATCGAACTCCCGGGCGGGATACGGGCCTGGGCCCCCACCCAGTACGAGATCCTCAGGCAACTCCTCGCCGACGACCGGGTCTCCAAGGACCCGAACCAGCACTGGCCCGCGTGGATCGACGGCCAGTACCGCGAGAGCTGGATCACTCTCTGGGTCGGTGTGACCAACATGTTCACCGCGTACGGCGCCAACCACCGCAGGCTGCGCAAGCTCGTCTCGCCCGCGTTCACGAAACGCCGTACGGACGCCCTGAAGCCCCGTGTCGAAGAACTCGCCGCCACCCTCCTCGACCGCATGGCCGAGGCGCCCGGCGGGCGGGTCGATCTGCGGTCCGCGTACGCGCACCCGCTTCCGATGCGGGTGATCTGCGAGCTGTTCGGCCTGCCCGAGGACAAGCGGGCCGACATCGCGCGGCTCATCGAGGCCAACATGGACACCACCATCACCCCCGAACAGGCCATGGCCACCTACCGGGAGATTCACGAACTGCTCGGCGGACTCGTCGCGTTGAAGCGCGAGCAGCCCGGTGACGACATGACGACCGCCCTGATCGCCGCCCGCGACGAGGAGGGCTCCCGGCTCACCGAGCCCGAACTGATCGACACGCTCCTCCTTGTCATCGGCGCGGGTCACGAGACGACCGTGAACCTGATCGGCAACGCGGTGCACGCCCTGCTGAGCCACCCCGGCCAGCTCGCCCGCGTCCTCGGCGGCGAGATCCCCTGGAGCGACGTCATCGAGGAGACCCTGCGCTGGGCCCCCTCGATCGCCAACCTTCCGCTGCGGTACGCCGTCGAGGACATCAAGCTCCCCGACGGCTCGCTGATCCCGCGGGGCGACGCGATCCTGGCGACGTACGCGGCGGCCGGCCGCGACCCCCTTCGGCACGGTGAGAGCGCGGCCCGCTTCGACATCGCCCGCGCCGACAAGGAGCACCTCGCCTTCGGCCACGGCGTCCACTACTGCATCGGCGCCCCGCTGGCCCGCCTGGAGGCGTCCGTCGCGCTCCCGGCCCTCTTCGAGCGCTTCCCCGGGCTGAGCCTCGACACCTCCGAAGGGCCGGCCCGGCTCGCGGAGTCGTTCATCGGCCACGGCTACCGGACACTGCCGGTCCGGCTCGGCTGATTCCCCGTAGAAGACTTGGACTGACATTCTGTCAGGGGCGGTACACCGTACCGGGCTTGGCCTTCGCCGGCGCCAGCAGCTGCGGCACCGTCACGAACACGTACCCGCGCTTCTTCAGCGCGTCGATGATCCCGGGCACCGCGGGCACGGTGCCCGGGTAGAGGTCGTGCAGCAGGATGATGCCGTCGCGGGACGACTGCTCCAGGACGCGCTTCTGTATCAGCTTGGGGTCGCTCGTCTGGTAGTCCTTGGCGGTCACGCTCCACAGGACCTCCGCGAGCCCGAGCTCGCGGCTGATCTTGTGCACCGTGTCGTTGGTCCGCCCCTGCGGCGGTCGCATCAGCGTCGGCTTGTGCCCGGTGAGCTTCTCTATCGCGTCGTTGGGCTTCTTGAGCTCCTCGCGTATCTGCTCCGGCGTGATCCGCGTCAGTATCTTGTGGTCCCAGGTGTGGCTGGCCACCTCGTGCCCCTCGGCGGCCATGCGCTTGACCAGCTCGGGGTACTTCTCGATGTGCCGCTTGCCGAGCAGGAAGAAGGTCGCCGGGACCTGCTTCTCCTTGAGGATGTCGAGCAGCTTGGCCGAGTGCTCGCTCGGCCCGGCGTCGAAGGTCAGCGCGATGCACTTGGCCTTCCGGCAGTCCACGGTCCCGAACTTCGCCTGCGCACCGGCCGCGGCCTGCGCGCGAGCGGCGCTCGGCGCGGTGGTGTGGAGGGTCGTGCACCCCGTCAGGGGCAGGGCCAGCGCGACGGCCGCGGAGATCACCGCCGCCGCACGCAACCTGGCCGCCGGTCTTTTCGTCTTCTTGATCTGCGTAGGCATGTTCTTGATCTGAGTAGGCATGCCGAGACTATACACGTCGTGTATACACCGCGTGCATAGTAGAGAGCGCTGCGCGAAATGCCTGGTCAGGCTTTCGGTGGCGCGCCAACCTCCACTCCGAATGGGCGTGCCGGCGGCGGCCTTTACCGACTAAGTCACCATGTGTAGAATTCAACGCGTCAAGAATTATCGGCCACCGGGCGGCGGTGAGGCACGTGGACGTGACCGGCAAGGACAGTTCGCGCACGGTGTACGACGTGGCCGTGATCGGTGGCGGGTTCGCGGGTTCGCTGCTCGCGGCGGTGCTCGCACGGAACGGGGTGCGGACGCTTCTCGTCGAGGAGGAGGCGGGACCGCGCTTCTCGGTGGGCGAGTCGATGGTTCCGTACACCGCGGCACTCGCCCGCGTGGTCGCCCGGCGTTACCGCGTGCCCGAGGTCGAACACCTCACCCGTCTCAAGGCGGTTCAGGGCAAGGTGTCGGCCAACTGCGGAGTGATGCGGAACATGGGGTTCGTCCACCATCGCGAGCGGCTGCGCCAGCACCCGGGGGAGATCTACCAGGTCGTCAACCCCTCGGTCGTACCGCCCGTGCCCCACCTCTTTCGGCAGGACGTCGACGCCTATTTGCTGGGCGTCGCACGGCAGTACGGGGCCGACGTGTGCACGGGCTCCCGGGTGGACGGGGTGGATGTCGACCCGGACGTCGGAGTGAGCCTGCGCACCGGGAGCGGTGACGAGTTCGCCGCGCGGTACGTGGTCGACGCGGGCGGTCATCGGGCCTCGCCGACAGGGGGGTTGGGGCTGCGGGAGGAGCCGAGCCGGGCCCGGCACCACTCCCGCACGCTCTTCACCCACATGACGGGCGTGACCCCGTACGACGAGACACCGGCCGGGCGGCTGCACGACCAGCCCAGCCCCTGGCATCAGGGCACCCTGCACCATGTCTTCGACGGCGGCTGGCTGTGGGTCATCCCCTTTGACAACCAGCCACGCTCCGCCAACAGCCGGTGCAGTGTCGGCCTCACCCTGGACCCGCGCAGGCACCCCGTCTCCGGACTGTCGCCGCAGGAGGAGTTCGATGCGTTCCTCCGCCGATTCCCCGATGTGGCAGGGCAGTTCACGCACGCCGTGCCGTCCCGGCCCTGGACCTCGACCGGGCGGCTGCAGTACTCCTCGCAGCGCGTCGTGGGCGACCGGTTCTGCCTGGTCGCCCACGCCGCCGGTTTCGTCGATCCGCTCTACTCGCGCGGTCTCGCCCACAGCCTTGAGGTCGTCAACGCGCTCGGCCGACGCCTGATCGACGCGGCGCGCGACGGCGACTGGTCCACCGAGCGTTTCCAGTACGTCGAGGACCTCCAGCAGGCCCTTTTCGACGCGCACGACGATCTGGCGTACGCGTCCTTCGTGTCCTTCCGCGACTTCGAGCTGTTCAACGCCGTCGTACGGACCTGGACGGTGAGCACCGTGCTCGGCGCGCTCGCCGTGGAGAACGCCTGTGCCGCGTACGGCCGGAGCGGCGACGACTCCGTCTTCCGGGATCTGGAGGACACCCGGCACCCCGGATCGCCGCTCCCCGGGAGCGCGCACTACAACGGCCTCGGGCCGCTGACCCGGACCCTGTGCGAGGAGGTGGAGGCCGGCGCGCGCACGTCACGGTCGGCGGCCGAGCGCATCTTCGACGCCATCCGGCAGGCGGATTACCTTCCGCCGTCCCTCGGCCTGGGGGACCCGGCCGACCGGTTCTTCCACAACACTCCCGCGCGCATCGTGCGGGCCGCCAGGTGGGTTCGCGCCGACGCTCCCGACGAGGTCGGCGCCCTGCTGAAGGGGGCCATGGGCGGGCTGATCAGGGAACGTCTGCGCGGCGCGCGCCGCCCTCACTGACGCGGCCGGGTCCGTCCGGCGGACGAGGGCCCGGCCGCGCGGTCTCCCCGTGCCGGTCGCACGGTCGCACGGCACCTACGGCTGCCGTGCGCCGGCCACAGTCCTGTCCGACCGACGACAAGGAGAGAGCACGTGAAACCAACGGGCAACTCTGAGCCGCAGAAGAAGACCGCATGGGAGAAGAGGACCGAACCGGAGAGCGCGACCGAGCTGGAGAAGCAGACCTACGACGTCGCGATCCTCGGATCGGGCGTCGCCGGATCCCTGCTCGGGGCGATCCTGGCGCGGAACGGGGCCAAAGTCCTGCTGCTGGACGCCGGTTCGCATCCGCGGTTCGCGATCGGCGAGTCGACGATCCCGTTCACCCTGGTGTCGCTGCGTACCCTCGCGGAGCGCTACGACGTGCCGGAGATCGCCGCGCTCGCCTCGTTCACCGACACCACCCGGACGATCGGGCCGCGCTTCGGCGTCAAACGGCACTTCGGGTTCCTGCTCCACCACGAGGGTGCCCCGCAGAACCCCCGCGAGGTCAACGAGTTCAACACCCCGCCCCAACTGCTGCACGAGGCAGCCCACTTGTTCCGCCAGGACACCGACTCGTACCTCTTCCAGGTGGCGGTCAAGTACGGCTGCAAGGCCCGGCAGAACTTCTTCGTCACCGACATCGACTTCGACGGCTCGGGTGTCACCCTGGCCGGGAAGGACGGCGAGTACCGGGCCCGCTATCTGGTCGACGCGAGCGGATTCCGTTCCCCGGTCGCGGACAAGTTCGGTCTGCGGGAGGACCCCTGCCGCTTCAAGCACCACTCCCGCTCGATCTGGAACCACGTCGTCGACCTGACCCCGACCGACCGGCTCTTCGACCACCTCCCGGACAGCCAGCGGCCGCCCGTGCCCTGGTACGAGGGCACCGTCCACCACATGTTCGACCGGGGCTGGGCCTGGGTGATCGGCTTCAACAACAACAAGTGGTCCAAGAACCCGCTGTGCAGCGTCGGCATGACGGTCGACCCGCGCCGCTTCCCCAAGCCGGAAGGGGTGGGCCCGGAGGAGGACTTCCACCGGCTCGCCGCGCCCTTCCCGGACATCGTCCGGCAGTTCGAGGGCATGAAGGCGGTACGGGAGTGGACCTCGACCGGACGCCTCCAGTACTCCTCCAAGCAGACCGCGGGCGACCGCTGGTTCCTGCTCTCGCACGCGGCCGGCTTCCTCGACCCGCTCTTCTCGCGCGGCCTGTCCAACACGACCGAGGCCCTGAACGTGCTGGCCTGGCGGCTGCTGAGCGCGGTCAAGGACGACGACTTCTCCGGTGAACGGTTCGCGCCGGTGGACCGGCTCCAGCAGTCGCTGTTCGACTACAACGACTCGCTGGTCAACTCGGCCTTCATCTCCTGGTGCGACTACGACCTGTGGAGCGCGGTCTTCAGGATCTGGGCCTGGGGCGCCAACGCGGGCGTGTACCGGATGCAGACCGCGCTCACCAAGTTCCGCAAGGACGGCCGCGACCGCCACTTCGTGGACCTGGAGGACGTCCCGTACCCCGGCCTGTACTGGCCCGACCACGACGGCTTCGCCGAGCTGTACGAGACGATGGTCAAGCAGTGCGAGGCCGTTGAGGCCGGTGCCGTGAGCGCCCCGGATGCGGCGGACCTGCTGTACGAAAGGCTGCTGGCGGCCGACTTCGTGCCCAAGCACTTCGGATACGCCGAGCGCGAGGTGCGCTTCATCAATCCCAGCCCCAAGACCCTCCTGAAGATGCTCCGTTGGGCCGCCACGGAGGCGGACCCCGTCGTGCGCCGGCTGGTCCTGGGCAACGGGCGCGAGGCGGTCAAGGCGAGGCTCAGGGGCACCAAACTGTTCTGACGGCACGTCAGGAATCTCTGTGACGCACGGGTTTGCCGCCGAAGTCAACGTGTGTAGAATTCAATGCGTACGGAATTCCGGCCCCTCTCGGAGACCCCGGGGGCCGAGTTCCGCAACCCATCGTTGGCAATGGCGCTGAACGAGAGGTGCGGTGCGATGTCAGAGACCCTGACGTGGAGCGGAACGCGCGAGGCGGTGCGGTGGTGCTGAGCCGAGTCCTCCCGCCGCGCGGCCCCGCCCGCACCCTCACCGGAATCACCCTGGTGCACACCCTGGGCCAGGGCCTGTGGATGGCGCTCAACGCCGTCTACGCGACGGCCGTACTCGGGCTGTCGCCCGGTCAGTTCGGGCTCGGCGCCGGGGCGGCCGCCGCGGTGGCCCTGGCGCTGAGCACCCCCACCGGACACCTCGCTGACCGCGTCGGCCCCCGAGCCGTACAGATCTGGTCCTTCGTGGCGCTCGGGCCGCTGACCGCCGCGCTCCTCGTCGTCGACGGATTCGGCGCGTACGTGGCCGTCATGTCCGTGCAGGCGGTGGCCTACAGCGCCAGCCGCAGCGCCCGGATGGCCATGATCGCCGGCCTGGTCCCGGCCGCCGAGCGCGTGAGAGTCCGCGCCCATCTGCGCGCCGCGAGCAACGTCAGCGTGTCGGTCGGCGCGGGAATCGCGGGCGCCCTGCTCGCCGTGGGGACCCCGGCGGCGTACCGGGCGGCCGTCGTCTTCAACGCGCTCACCTATCTGACCACCGGACTGCTCACCCTGCTGCTTCCGCCGGTACCCCCGCAGCCCGCCCGGCCGGGCCCCGCGCTCGTGGTGCTGCGCGACCGCCCCTTCCTCGCCTTCGTCGTCCTCGACGGACTGCTGTCCATGCACAACCTCCTCCTGGACGTCGTCCTCCCGCTCTGGGTCCTGCACCACACGCACGCCCCGCGCTGGATGATCGCCGTCATCCTGCTCACCAACACCGTGTCTGTGGTGCTGCTCCAGGTCAGGGCCGCCCGTGACACGGACGAACCCGCGAGCGCGGCACGCGCCTCCCGCACCGGATCCTGGTGCCTGGGCGCCGCCTGCCTGGTCTTCGCCCTCAGCGAGGGCGCCCCGGCACCGCTCGCCTCGGCCCTGCTCGTCCTCGGCGCGCTCGCCCATGTCCTCGGCGAGGTCAGACAGTCCGCCGGCAGCTGGGGCATCTCCTTCGGGCTCGCCCCGGAAGGCGTCCAGGGCCAGTACCAGGGCACGTACGCCATGGGCGCCGACATCGGCAAGATGCTCGCGCCCGCCCTCCTGACCTGGCTGGCGATCGAGCACGGCACGGCCGGGTGGCTGGTGATGGCCGCCGGGTTCGCCGCGCTCGGCTCCGCGATGCCGTCCGTGGTGGCGCTGGCCCGACGGCGCGACAAGGCGAGGGCGGTCCCGGCGACGGTGTGAGCGACCGCTTCTCCGGTACGCCCATGCCGCCGGCCCCGGGTGCGCGCACCGCGCTCGGCCGCCCCGCCTGGACGCCTCCCGCGCAACACAAGTCCCGTACGGAACAAGGGAGTCAAGCCCGTGGATGACACGCTCGCCGTCGCGGTGCACGCGGCGCGGAAGCCCGAACCCCCGGCCGGTGGTGCCGTGCCCGCGCTCCGGATGCCCGTCACCCGAAACGGCGACAGCGCCGGTGACCGTCGTGCGGTGTTCTCCTGGTCCCTGGAGGCGGGCGCGTACCTCACCGAGCTGTCCCTGGCCGCGTTCGCCGTCCTCGTCCACCGCTACAGCGGGCAGAACGACATCGCGCTGGGCCGAGTGGTCGACCCGGCAGGTGTGACTGTCATCCGCTCCCGGGCCGGCGCCGACACCTGTCTCGCCGACCTGGCCGCCTCCCTCGAACAGCAGCAGCGGCCCCGCGGCACGGCGGACCTCGGCAACGGACTGCGCGTCGGCTACCTCAGCGGTTCGGGATCCGGCCGACTCCCTGTCATATCAAGGGACTTCGACCTGCTCCTCGAAGTCGCCCCCGCCGCCCGCTTCACCCTCCACTACGACCCCGACCGCTTCCCCCACGAGGTCGTCTCCCGCATGGCCGCCAACCACCAGGCCCTGCTCCTGGACGGCGCCCGCCGCCCCCACGCGCCGGTCCACGAGCTGAACCTCTCCGAGCGGGAGACCCGCTTCCTCCTGGACGAGACCACCGCCACCGCCCGGCCCTTCCCGCGCGACACCTCGCTGCACTCGCACATCGAGGCCCAGGCCGCCCGCACCCCCGACGCGCCCGCCGTGGAGTGGCGGGGCACCGTCCTCACGTACCGCGAACTCGACGCGACCGCCAACCGGATCGCCCGGGCCCTGCTCGCCCACGGCGTCGAGCCC
Organism: Streptomyces sp. NBC_00775; assembly: GCF_036347135.1. Taxonomy (NCBI): domain Bacteria; kingdom Bacillati; phylum Actinomycetota; class Actinomycetes; order Kitasatosporales; family Streptomycetaceae; genus Streptomyces; species Streptomyces sp. NBC_00775. The sequence continues at coordinate 2,196,608 of NZ_CP108938.1, read as the reverse complement.
GGCGCACGGGTCGGCGTCTCGACGGCCCGCACCCACCACACCGTCTGTCTGCTGCTGGCCCTGCACAAGGCGGGCTGCGCGTATGTGCCGCTGGACCCGGCCTACCCGGCCGACCGGCTCATCGGCATCGCGGCCACGGCCGGCATGACCGCCGTGGTCCTCGACGACCCGGCGGGGGCGGGGGAGTGGCTCCACTCCGTCGGCGCCACCCCGCTGTCCTGGACCGAGTTGTGGGAGAAGGCGCGCGGCGAACGGCCCGACCCCGTGGACGTCGTCGTGCGTCCCGAGAACGCGACCCACCTGATCTACACCTCCGGGTCGACCGGGCTGCCCAAGGGCGTCGTGATCAGCCATCGCAACGTGGTGGCACTGCTGGCCTGGGCCTGGGACACCTACGACCAACAGGACATCTCCCGTGTGCTGTTCGCGACCTCCCTCAACTTCGACCTGTCGGTCTTCGAGCTGTGGTGCCCGCTGACCATGGGCGGCTGCGTCGTGGTCGTCGACAACGTGCTCGCGCTGACGGAGGACCCGGGGCTGCGGCCCTCCCTCGTCAACACGGTGCCCAGCGCCCTCAATGTGCTGCTCCAGCGCTCGGCCGTGCCGCCGTCCACCGCCGTCCTCAACGTCGCGGGCGAACCGCTCGCCAGGGAACTGGTCAACGCGGCCTTCGGCAGCACCTCCGCACGGCGGGTCTTCAACCTGTACGGGCCCTCGGAGGACACCACGTACTCGACGTGGAAGTGCTTCACCGGACCACTCACCGACCAGCCCACCATCGGCGTGCCGCTCCCCAACACCGTCGCCTACCTGCTCGATCCCGCCGGCCGCCCGGTGCCGCGCGGCGCGATCGGCGAACTGCACCTGGGCGGCGCGGGGTTGTCCACCGGATACATCAACGACCCGGAACGCACAGCCGCGTCCTTCGTGCCCGCCCCGGCCCGCCTCGCCCGCCCCGGCGTCAACACCCTTTACCGCACAGGCGACTTGGCGCAGTGGACCGAGGACGGCGAGCTGCGCTTCATGGGCCGCAAGGACACCCAGGTCAAGGTGCGCGGGTTCCGGATCGAGCTGGGCGAGATCGAGGCAGTGCTACGGGAGACGGTCGGCCTGCGCGATGTCGCCGCCCTCGCGGTGCGCCGCGGGGACGACACCCTCCTCGTCTGCCATGTCGGTCTGGAGGGCGACCCCGTCACCGTCGACACGATGAGCGCCCAACTGCGCCGGAAGCTGCCGCACTACATGCAGCCCGCGAAGATCGTGGTCGAGGACCGGCTGCCCCGGCTGCCCAACGGCAAGGTCGACCGCAAGGCGCTGGCCGCACGGACGGTCGACTGGGGAACCGCCGACGGTACGGGATACGCGGGCGACGACCCGGACGAGACCGTCGTGGCCCGCGTCTGGACCGACCTCCTCGGCCTCTCCCGACTCGCCCCGGACCTCGACTTCTTCTCCGTCGGCGGCCACTCGCTGCTCGCCACCCTGCTCGCCGCCCGCCTGGGCGACGAGAGCGGGGCGACCATCCGCGTGGCCGACATCCACGAGAACCGCACCCTCGCCGCCCAGGCCGCGCTGCTGCGCCGCGCCCGCGAGCGGGCGCCCGCCGCCCCGCAGGCTGCCGCCGGTACCGCCGCGCGCTTGAAGGCGGTCGCCCGGACCCTGCACGAATCCGCGCACGGGCACGGTGTCCCCGCCGCCGCGGTCGCCGTATACGCCGACGGCGCACTGGAGTTCACCTACCACGGCATGGACGACACGGAGACCGGCCCCGCCCGCACCGCGGCCTCCCGGCAGCGCGTCACCTGTGTCACCAAGGCCCTCCTCGCCTTCGTCGCGCTCCGCCTCGTCGACCGGGGACTGATCGGCCTCGACGACCCCCTCGACGGTCACCTTCCGCAGGCGTTCGCACGACGTGACGGCCGTACGGTGTCCGTGACACTCCGTCAACTCCTCTCCCACACCAGCGGAATCGACGACTCCTACGAGGTCTGGCACGACACCGACCACCCGGACCTCGACCACTACCTCGCGACCTTCCGCGCGTACGGGCAGCTCTTCGAACCCGGCGAGGTCTTCGCCTACTCCGCGTGCGCCACCTCGATCGTCGCCGGTCTCATCGAGAAGCTCCTCGGCGTGCCCTGGCGGCGGGCGCTCAACGACCTGCTGCTGACCCCGCTCGGCATCCAGGAGATCCCGGAGGGCGGAACGGCGGAGGCCCACTACGGCGCCGTATCCACCGGATATCTGTGGAGCGAGGCGAGCGGGCGGTACGTACGGCACGCACCCGGGCCGCAGACCATCGCCGACGACGCCGCCGGATCGTTCTCGATCTGTCTCACCCTCCCCGAACTGGCCCGTATCGCCCTGCTCGCCCTGAACGACGGTGTCACCGAAAGCGGCGAGCGGCTGCTCTCCGCCGAGCTGGCCGAACAGATGCGCACCCCGCAGATCGACGTCCCCGGCCATCACTTCATGCACGCCTGGGGACTGGGCTGGCTGATGTTCGGGCCCACCGCCTTCGGCTTCAACTCCAACGGCAGCGGCCACCACAACTTCATCCAGATCTTCCCCGAAGAGCGCTCCTTCCTCCTGCTCCTCGCCAACGCCTACCCCGCCTTCGGCCTGTACGAGGACCTGCTGCGCGCCTTCACCGGCGAGGGCCTCATCCGCACCGGGCGCGGCTTCGACATGGAGCTCGACGACTGCGTGGGCGTCTACGCCTCCGACGGCTACCGGCTGGAGGTCCTGCCGGGACCCGAGCGGCTCCGGTACGCCTACTCCGAGCGGCGCCGCGACGGCGGCTGGCAGCTCCTCGACGAGGGCGACCTCGTCGCCTCCGGAGCCGGCGGGTTCAGCTCCATGTCGCAGAAGAACGTCCTCGCCGGATCCATCTCCTTCATCCCCACGCCCGGGACCGGCACCCCGGGCTTCGTCCGCATAGGCCAGAGATTCACAAGGAAGGTCCGATGACAGACCCAGCCAGTGGGCCCCCGGCCAGTAGGCGCCCAGTCAGTGGGCATCCGGCCACTGGGCGCCGACATGTGGTGTTCGTGACCTGGAAGACCGGCAACGCCCCGGCGTTCCGGGCGGCCAAGCGGCTCGGCCACGAGGTGACGCTGATCCGGTCGCTGCGCATGGAGCGGTCCCAGCACATCGACTTCACGACCTCGCCCTACCAGGAGTACGTCGACACCGTGCACGTCCTGGACGACGCCACCGACGTCGGGGCACTGCGCACCTGCGTCGCCGCTCTCCACGAGGAGCGGCCGATCGACGGTTTCGTCGCCACCGTCGACGCGCTGGTCCTCCCCGTCGCCCGGATCGCCGAGGAGCTCGGCATCCCGTTCACCAGCGCCCACGGCGCCGCGACCGCCAAGCTCAAGCACCGCTGCCGCCAGGCCCTCGCGGCGGCCGGGGTCGACTCCACCCGGCACGCCGTCGTCGGCGGCTACGTCGAGGCCGCCGCGTTCGCCGCCGAGGTGGGCTACCCCGTCGTACTCAAGCCGGCCAGGGGCTCGGCGAGCGAGGGCGCGCACATCGTCCACGACCGCGCCCGGCTGTGGGACCTGTGGCGGCACGTGCGGCCCGGCCGGGCCCCCTACCAGGACGGTGTCCTCGTCGAGGAGTACCTCACCGGACGGTTCCTGTCCGCCGAGATCGGGCTCTCCCACGGCCGATTCCTCCGTCTCGCCGTCAGCGAGCGCAAGACCTGGGACCGGCACGAGGCGCTGGAGGTGGGGACCACGATCCCGGCGGCCATCGACGCCGGGCTCCACGAACGGGTCATGGAGTTCGCCGAGGCGGCCGTCCGTGCCGTGGACCTGCGGCTCGGCATCTTCCACGTCGAGATCATGCTGGGGGAGGACGGCCGCCCCCGGCTCATCGAACTCAACCCGCGCCTCATGGGTTCCTGCCTGCCCAATCTCTTCCAACTCGCCGGCGGAGGAGACCCGTTCGAGCTGCTCGTCCGTATTCACCTCGACGAGGAGGTGGACGTCGGCGAGATCGCGTTCAGCCGCTATGCGACCGTCCGCTGGTTCGGCGCCGCGGACCGCGTCCCCAAGCCGGCGGGGCCGCCGCCGAGCCTGGACTGGGCGCACGAGTACGGCGACGCCCTGCACGCGCTGACCCTGAACCTCCCGGACGGCGACGTCCTCGCGCCCTGCCGCGGCAATCTCGGCAACTTCGGCGAGGTGCAGGTCGTGCACCCCGACCACGCGACCTCGATCGGCGTCGCGGAGGAGATCGTCGCGCGGGCGGCGGAGCAGCTGGGGATCGAGGTGACGAGATGAGCACGGTGACCTCCTTCTTCAACGAGACCCGGGCCCAGCTCGGCCGGCTCGGACTGCCCACGGGGGACGGGGAGTCCGTCGCGGACTCCGAGCTGACCTTCGACGACGGCTGCCACTTCCGGATCGAGGTCCCCACCGTCAACTCCGCCCAGGCAGCCGAGACGCTGCTGTCGGAGAGCCGCCGCAGAGGCTTCACCATCAACCGTGTCACCGAGACCCGGGGCATGTACCGCCACACGGCCCGCGAACTGCGCGCGTACGCCGAACTGGGGGAGGAGTACGGAGCCCAGATCCTGATGTCGGTCGGGCCGCGGGCGGCGTACGACATCGGGGCGGGCGTGCAGACCCCTGAGGGCGCCCGCATCGGCTACCGGCTGCGCGGGCAGGAGCAGGTCGTCCGGGCGATCGAGGACGTCAAGCGGGGTGTCGAGGCCGGAGTGCGCGGCTTCGTCGTCTACGACGAGGGCCTGCTGTGGGTGCTGCACCGGATGCGGACCGCGGGCGAACTGCCCGCCGACATCCATCTGAAGATCTCCGCCCACTGCGGTCACGGCAACGCCGCCTCCGCCCAGATGCTGGAGATGCTCGGCGCCAACAGCTTCAACCCGGTGCGCGATCTGCCGCTGCCGATGATCGCGGCCATCCGCGAGGCGGTCGCGATCCCGCTGGACTGCCATGTCGACAACCCGAAACTGTCCGGCGGATTCGTCCGCACCTACGAGGCACCCGAGTTCGTCCGCGTCGCCGCCCCCGTCTACCTCAAGACCGGCAACAGCGCCCTGGAGGGCCACGGCGTGAGTCCCACACCCTGCCAGCTCGACGACATCCTGCGCCAGGTCGAGATCGTCACCGAATTCCTGGACCGCCATCTGCCGACGGCCCGCCAGACACCGGCCGGGCGCCACCACGTGCCCGTCGCCGGGTGACCGGGGGAACCAGGGATGTGTCGCATCTACGGCAGCTTCGGCGGCGAGCCCGTCGGCCCCGACGCCCTGCACAGGGTCGCCGAAGGCCTGCGTCACGGCGGCCCCGACGCCCAGACCCTGCTGCGAGGCGACGGCTGGGCACTCGGCAACAACCGCCTCGCCGTCCAAGGTGTCACCCACGGCCAACAGCCCTACGTCCTGGGCGACATGACGTGCGTCTTCAACGGCGAGATCTACAACCACCGGGAGCTGCGCGCCGAACTCGCGGCCCACGGGTACGCGTTCCGGGGTGACTGCGACGGCGATGTCCTGCTGCCGCTGTTCGAGCGGTACGGCGACGCGTTCGTCCGGCGCCTGGAGGGGATGTTCGCCCTCGCGATCGTGGACCGGCGCACCACCGAGCCGTGCCTGAAGCTCTTCACCGACCACGCCGGCATGAAGTCCCTCTTCTACTACCTCTCCGCCGACGGACACCGACTCTGCTTCGCCTCCGAGATGGAGGCTCTCAGCCGCTTTCCGGATTTCCCGGCCGCCGTCGACCCCCTCGCCATCGACCGGTACCTGGGCGGGAAGGCCGTCTGGGGGCCGGACACGATCCACACCGGTGTACGCACCCTGCCGCCGGGGAGCGCGCTGAGCTTCAAAGGAGATGAACTCTCCCTCACTCAGTGGCAGTTGGAAGCCATGGCCATTGAGGAGGGAGTCCCGGCCGCCGAACTCCTCGACGCCACACTCCGCGACGAACTGAGCCGCATGCTCGACGCCGACGTGCCGGTCTGTGTCATCACCAGCGGCGGTCTCGACTCCAGCTATCTCACGGCGCTGGCGGCCGCCACCGTGCCCTTGCCGCACTCCTTCAACATCGCCTACCGCGGCGACTGGCCGGACGACGAGCGGCACTACGCCCGTGAGGTGGCCGCGCACTGCGGTACCCGCCACCACCAAGTCGTCGTGGACCCCGCCGACTTCCCGGGGTTGATCGACCGGTTCGTCCGCCATCTCGACCAGCCCAACAACGCCCCGCACAGCCTGAGCACCTTCGCGCTGTTCGAGGCCGTCCACGAGGCCGGGTTCAAGGTCGCCCTCACCGGTGACGGCGCCGACGAACTGTTCGGAGGCTATACCCGCTTCGTCAAGGCGGCCCGAGACGACAGCGCGACCTGGCACCGGGCCTACCAGGACACGATGGCGGCGGCCGGCACCGCGACCCTGGCCCGCCTCTACACCCCCGACCACCTCGCCCGACTCCGCGCAGAGAACGGCTACTTCGGGGACGCCAACGGCGACGAACTCGACCGGCGCGTCCGTGGCGGCCGGCACGAGAAGCTGGAGGCGCTCCTGCGCCACGACCAGGAGTCCCGCTTCCCGTACTACATCCTGCGCCGCGTCGACCATCTGAGCATGGCGCACGCCGTGGAGGCACGGATCCCGTTCCTCCAGCCGTCCGTGATGCGCCTGGCCCACGCCCTGCCACCCGGACTCAAGGTCGTCGGCGAGACGGTCAAGGCGCCGGTCGTCGAGGCCGCCCGCCGCTGGGTTCCCCGGAGCGTCGTCGAGCGGCCCAAGCAGCCGTTCACCCTGCCCGTCGCCGCGATGATCAGGCCGGGCGAGGCACTGTACGACCTGATCGGCGACACCCTGCTGGGACCGCACACCCGCTGTGAGGCCTACATCCGCCGCGACACCGTACGCGAGCTGTTCCGGATGCAGACCGAGCGCCCCGACGCCCACGCGGCCGAGGTGCTGTGGTCACTGCTGATCCTCGAAACCTGGTTCGCCACCAGAAGCCTCCGACCGTAAGCCGCCGTACATTCAAGGAGCCCACCCATGCCGCACGCCCAACAGGCCACCGTCACCGCCGAGTCACTCCTCGCGAAGGCGACCAGGGCCGACATCCGTCGCGACCCGTTCCCGCACATCGTGCTGCACAACCCGCTGAGCCCGGACCTGTACGAGGCCCTCGCCACCACGATGCCGACCGCCGAGTACATCGGCACCCGCATCGGAAAGCCGATCACCTCGAACGAGCGCTACAACTACATGTCCCAGCACATCCTGGACGACGGGGAGATGGCCCCGGTGTGGAAGGACTTCGTCACCCGCAACGCCTCGCCGGAGTTCTACCGTGAGTTCCTCGACCTGTTTCGCGACGACCTGATCGCCGCGCTTCCGGACGCCGAGGCGAAGTGCGGCCCCTTGGGCTCGCTGCGCGTGGGCCGCCGCAACCACGACACGTTCGCGACCCACGACATCCTCATGGACTGCACGGCCGTCATCAACTCGGCGGTCTCCGGCCGCCCTTCGTCGTACCGGGGCCCGCACGTCGACAAGCCGTACAAGCTCTTCGGCGGGCTCTTCTACATGAAGCACCCCGACGACGACGCCACCGGAGGCCACCTGGAGCTCTACAAGTACCGCGAGGGTGCACACCGGTTCACCACGAGCGCCTCCGAGTACGGGGACAACCGCTTCGACATCGACCCGCGGTATGTCGAGGAGGTCGGCACCATCACCTACGACAGCAATGTCCTGGTGATGTACCCCATCAACCCCCTTGCCCTGCACGGTGTTTCGGTCCGCAGCGTGACACCGCACGAGCGCCGCTTCGTCGCCCTCGTCGGAGACCTCCAGCATCCGCTCTTCGACCTGGCGCTGTGAGGTGACCGTCGTGGGCCCCGACGCACCCCTGCTCCCCGACGCACCCCTGGTCCCCGAGGCGTCCCCGCTCCCCTTCGACCGGCGCACCGGAGAGATCTGGCTCGACGGCTCCCTCGTCCCCTGGGCCGAGGCGCGGCTGCACGTCCTCAGCCACGGACTGCACTACGCGAGCAGCGTCTTCGAGGGCGTACGCGTCTACGGCGGCTCCCCGTTCCTGCTGCGCGAGCACATCGCCCGGCTGCGCTCCTCCGCGCGCATCCTCGACTTCGACCTGGAGTACGACGACGAGATGCTGCATGGCGCGACCCTCGACGTCGTCGCCGCGGCGGGCATCCGCGACGGGTACGTCCGCATGAACGCCTGGCGCGGCTCGGAGGTCATCCAGACCGCGGCGCTGCACACCTCCGTGCACACCTCGGTCGCCGCCTGGGAGATCCCGGTCGGCTACTACGCGGCTGCCGACGCCCTCGACCGGGGCATCGCGCTGCGGACCGCCGAATACCGCAGGCCCTCGCCGCTGTTCGCGCCGGTCAAGAGCAAGGCCGCCGGCAACTACATGATCGGCACGGTGAGCAAGAACCAGGCGCTGCGGGCCGGTTACGACGACGCGCTCCTGCTGGACGACGCGGGAATGATCGCCGAAGCCACCGGAGCCCATGTCTTCTTCACCCGGGCGGGCGCCCTGCACACCCCCACCACCCGCTGCACGATCGACGGCATCACCCGCGCCCGGGTCCTGGTACTGGCGCGGGCCGAGGACATCCCCTGCGCGGTGGAGGACCTGAGCCCGGCGTTCGTCCGTGAGGCGGACGGGGCCTTCATCTGCGGGACGGCATGCGAGCTGCTGCCGGTCGCGCGGATCGACGACCACACGTACGAGCCGCGCGGGAACTCCGTGATCCGCCGGCTGATCAGCGGTTACCGTGCGCTCACCGACCACGGGGAGGCCGTACGTCCATGGGGACACTGACCGCGCTGGAGAAACTCGTACCCGTCGTGCTGGCCTTCGGCTGCGGAGTGCTGCTCGCGCGCCGCAAGGTCGTGCCCGCCGACAGCTCGCGGGTCTTCGTCGACTACGCGTTTCTCTTCGCGGTCCCCTGCTACCTCTTCGGCAATATCTACGGCAGCGACCTGGGCGCCCTGTTCGACTGGCGCGCCATCCTTGGCTACGCGACCACGGCCGCCCTCGCGGTGCTCACCATCGGCGTCCTCGCGGGCCTCGGCGGCCAGCGCGATCCCCGCGCCATCGCGCTGCGCATCATGGCCGGCGTTCAGGTGAACACGGCCTACTTCGCCGTACCCGTCTTCATCACGCTCTTCGGGAACGCGGCCCCGATCTTCCCGGTCCTGCTCTTCCAGGTCTGCGTCCTGACCCTCGTCATCATCTCGATCATGGAGCTGGGGCGGCCGGTGCGCGACGCCGGCCAGGGGTCGGGCCCCCGGCTGCTCCTCCGCGCCGTTGGGGCCTCCCTGGTCACCCCGGTCGTCCTCGCCTGCAACGCGGGCATCCTGCTCAACCTGCTGTCGCTGCACGTCCCGAAACCCCTCCTCGACGGCTTCTCGTTCGTCGGGGACAGCGCGTCGCCCGTCGCGCTGTTCGCCCTCGGCCTGCACCTGGGCGGCAGCGGTCTCTCCGTGCGCGGCACGACCCGGGAGGAGATCGGGCTCATCACCTTCAAGTGCCTGGTCTTTCCGCTGATGACCTGGGCCGTCTGCGCCACCGTCTTCGGCATCGACGGCCGCTGGCTGCAGTACCTCGTGCTGATCGCCGCGATGCCGGCCCCGCAGAACCTGTTCATCTTCGCCCAGCGCTACGACATCGGCGTCGACATGTCGGCAGCGCTTGTCATCAAGAGCTCGGTCGCCGCGCTGCTCCTGCTTCCGCTGTGGATGCAGTGGGCGGTGCACGTCGGCTGAGCCGCGGCCAACTCCTCGCAAGCTTCACGCGGAAGGCGGAACCATGACCTTGTCCATGGCAACGAGCACCCCGGCCACCCGTATCGGTGTGCGTCGCATCGCCGGCCGGATAGGCGCCGAGATCACCGGAGCCGACCTGACCGATGACCTCGACGACGCCTCGGTGGCCGAGATCCGGCAGGCCCTCCTCACCCATCGCGTCGTCTTCTTCCGGGGCCCGGACATCGGGCACGCCCGGCACATCGCGTTCGGGCGGCGCTTCGGCGAGCTGACCCGGCGCCCCGGCACGAAGCACGGGGTGGCGCCCGACGGCTTCCCCGAGATCCTCACCGTGGACCCGAAGGCGGACGTCGAGCGCTACGGCGGCGACTTCGAGGAGCACTACCGCCGCAAATGGGTCTCCCCGCTCGCAGGCTGGCACAGCGACCTCACCCAGGCCGTCAACCCGCCCGACGCATCGATCCTGCGCGCCGAGACGACCCCCCAGTTCGGCGGCGACACCCAGTGGACGAACACCGTGGCCGCGTACGAGGGCCTGTCCCGGCCCCTGCGCGACCTGCTGGACTCGCTCCAGGCCGAGCACGCCTTCTTCACCGGTGTCCACCTGCGTCACTCCGACGAGCGCGACCGCGAGATCCTGAAGATCTACTGCGAGGATCCGCAGGTCGCCGTGCACCCCGTGGTGCGCGTGCACCCCGAGACGGGCGAGAAGGCCCTCTTCGTGAGCCCGGGCTCCACCACCCGCATCGTCGGATTCTCCGAGCTGGAGAGCCGCCGCCTGCTCGACCTCCTCTTCGAACAGCTGACCAGCGCCGAGTACACGGTCCGCTTCCGCTGGGAGCCCGGCAGCATCGCCTTCTGGGACAACCGCACCACCTGCCACCTCGCCCCGACGGACTTCGCCCAGCTGGGCGTGGACCGCGTCATGCACCGCGTGACCCTGCTGGGCCAACCCGCCGTCGGCCCGGACGGCTTCACCTCCCGGCTCGTGGCGGGGGAGCCCCTGAGGGCCTGGTGACTCCCCGAGCCCTCAGGGCGCGTACGAGGCGTTCCGCGCCGTATCCGTCACCTTCTGCCCGTCGCTCGCGCCGAGCAGTCCCGCCGACACCCACGCGTCCACCGTGCTCCGCGACCGGAGTCCCGCTCACCGCACGGCCGTTGACCGTCACCCGGAATCCGGTCGCCCACGACGGCACCCGCAGCCGCAGCGTCAAGGAGCCCGCGCAGGCCACCCGGGGCGATCGCGCCGCGCGTCGGGAGACCGGAGTTGGGCGAGTCACTCGGCGTAGAACGTGGCGTCCGCCTTGGCGAGTGTCGTGTCGGCCGGCTGCGTGTAGAGCAGATAGTTGTAGTGCCGCAGATAGCGGCCGGCGCTGCCGTACCACTCGAAGGAGAGGCCCGAGGCCGAGTCGGCGAGGCCCGCCCGCTGGTAGAAGGTCGCGTCGCTCCTGAAGGCGGCGGTGCCGTCGTCCTTCTCCACCCAGACCTCGTAGTTCTTCTGGCGGAGGTAGTAGCCGGGGTAGTTGGCCGATTCGAGGGAGACGGTCCCGGTGCCCGCGAGCCCGGTCACCACGCGGAACTGCGAGTCGGCGAGGTTGGTGACGTTCGGCTCGATCTTGGCGCGGTAGTCCCAGTGGCGGATGTAGCGGTCCGGGAAGTTGTACGAGGAGAAGCGGACCGGGGAGACGCCGTCGGCGACCGGGATGCCGAAGTTGGGCGTGCCGTCCGCGTTCCAGTAGATCTTCTGCACGCGGGTACGGCGGTTGGGGTCGTTCAGTGGATCGCCGCTGATGTCCTTGTAGTTGCGGTCGTGGTAGACGAGGATGTCCGACTTGCCGTCCTCGGAGACCGTGAACGAGTTGTGGCCGGGCCCGTACTGCGAGGTCGCGGCGTTGCTCTGGAACACCGGCTGCGAGCCCTTGGTCCAGGAGGCGGCGTTCAGCAGATCCGCGGAGGCGGAGGCGGTCAGCATGCCCATGCAGTAGTTGGCGTCGGTGGCGCTGGCCGAATAGGTCAGGAAGACCTTGCCGCCGTGCTGGATCACCGACGGCCCCTCGTTGACCTTGTAGCCGACGGTCTCCCACGACAGCGTGGGCTGGGAGATCTCGACCGGAGTGCCTTGAATCGTCCAGGGGTTGGCCAGCTTGGCGATGAACAGGCTGGTGTTGTTCTCCTCGGACGGATTGCGCTGCGCCCAGGCGAGGTAGCGGACGCCGTTCACGGCGAAGGTGGTGGCGTCCAGCGAGAAGGAGGACACCGGGGTGGCGATCTGCCCCTTCTCCGTCCAGGTGCCGGTCAGCGGGTTCGCGGCGTCGCTCTCCAGGACGTACATCCGGATCGCCCACACATCGCTGGTCGACCCGGCGGCGAAGTAGACGTACCACTTGCCGTCGATGAAGTGGATCTCCGGCGCCCAGATGTGCGCGCCCATCACCCCGCTGGCGTGCTTGGTCCAGATCGTGGTCTCGGGGGCGGTGGCGAGGCCCTGGAGGGTGGTCGCCCGGCGCAGCACGATCTTGTCGTACGCGGGCACGGTCGCCGTGAAGTAGTAGTAGCCGTCGGTGTGCTTGAAGATGTGCGGGTCGGCCCGCTGTTCGGCGACCGGGTTGGTGAAGGTCGCCGCGGGGGAGGCCGGGGCGGCGGCGTGGGCGGGGGTGACGGTGGTGGAGAGGGCCAGGGCGGCGAGGCCCGTCAGCACCACTCGGCGGCTGGGACGGCTCATGGTCGTACTCCTGTGGGGGTGGCGGTGGCGGTGACGGTCAGGCGGTGGTGGGCTGGAGCCGCCACTGCTGGCAGGTGTTGTTCAGCCAGGTCCACTGGCGTACGTCGATGCCGTCGCCCGTCCCGCAGTTGGCGACGTCGGCGACCTTGCCGCTGTTCGCGTTGACGATCCGTACGTAGTCGCCGCCGGTGTAAATGAGCCGGAACTTCTGGCAGTTGTTGTTCAGCCACGACCACTGCCGGATGTCGGCGCCGTCGGCGGTGGAGCAGTCGGCGGTGTCCACGACCTTGCCGGTGGCGACATTGACCAGCCGGCTGGTGTCGTTGCCCTGGTCCTCGATCCGCCACTTCTGGTTGGCCCCGCCGCTGCACGTCCACTGGAAGATGTTGGTGCCGTCCGCGGTGTTGCCGCCCTCGACGTCCAGGCACTTGCCGCTGTTGCGGTTGACGATCGTGTACGCCGTCGGAGTCGTCGCGGTCTCGCCGGACGGGCCCGCGAGGGAGGTGCCGGTCGCCACCGGGGTGCCGAAGTTCGGGGTGCCGTCGGCGTTCCAGGTGAACTTCTGCGCCCGGGTCGTACGGCCGTTTCCGCAGCCGCCGCTCGACGAGCTGTTGGCGTGGTAGACGATCCAGTTCTCGGTGCCGTCCGGCGAGGTGAAGAACCCGTTGTGGCCGGGCCCGTAGACCCCGGCCGCGTCATTGCGCTCGAACACCGGAGTCTGCTTCTTCGTCCAGGAAGCGGCCAACAGCGGGTCGCTGCCGGTCAGTTCGAGCTGGCCGAGCTTGTAGTCCGCGGTCTGGCAGTAGCTGGCGGAGAAGGTGAGGAACGTCCTGCCATCGTGATACAGCGGCTCGGGCCCCTCGTTGACCGGGGCACCGGAGGTCTCCCAGCTCAGCGTGGGGCTGGAGATGACGGTGAAGGTGGAACTGCTCAGCGTGTACGGGTTGCTCATCGGCGCGATGACCAGGCTCTGCTTGCTGCCGCCGACGGAGCCGCTGCCCACCAGGTACAGCTTGCTGTTGTACTGGAGCACGCTGGCGTCGATCAGCCAGCCGCCCGGGTCCAGATTGGAGCCGGTGAGGCTGTTCTTGTACGTGTACGGGCCCATCGGGTCGGAGCCCGCGCTCTCCAGGACGTGTGTGCGCTGGGTGTCGCAGCAGGCGGCTCCGCTCTGCGCGCCCGAGTAGTACAGGTACCAGTGGCCGTTGAAGAAGTGGATCTCCGGCGCCCAGAAGTTCGCGTTGCGGCCGGAGGTGGTGTCCGACCAGATCTGGACGCTGGGGGCGGTGCTCAGCCCGGCGAGGGTCGGCGACTTGCGCATGGTCAGCTCGTTGGTGAACGAGGTCGTCACCAGGTAGTAGTTGCCGTTGTAGTACTCCAGCCAGGGGTCGGCGCCCTTCTGGGACTTGATGGGGTTGGTATACGGCTGCCCGGCGGCCGCGGACGCCGGCTGGCTGACGAACGACGCGAGCAGAGCCAGCAGCGCTGCCCCCAGGACGTACCAATGGCGGGTGCGGAACACGGCGAGTCCCCTTTGACGGCCTTAACTGTTCGAAATCTCGTACGCTGTACGGAGGTTCGACCAGAAGATAAGTTTCCGGCAAGGACACGTCAACGCTTCTGACACGTTTCGATTCCGGTTGCCCACAGGACACTTGGGGCTCAACTCGCCACAGGGAGCCCCGCCGTGCGGAAGACCCGGCGCTCGGCGTCGACCGCGAACACCTCGCAGCCCTCGCGCGCGGCGGCCCACTCGATGCCCTCCGCGCCCATGGCGAAGGCCGCCGTCGCCGTCGCGTCCGCCTCGGTCAGCGAAGCGGCCACGACGGTGACGCTCAGCAGCTCGGTCGCCGGACGGCCGGTGCGCCCGTCGAGGATGTGGTCGCCCCGCTCGTACCGCGCGGAGGTCGCCACCGCGCCGTCGGTGATCTCCAGCACCGTGCACAGCTGGTCGGCGTGTTCGGGGTGACGTACGCCCACCCGCCACGGGCCGCCGGCGGCGACCACGTCGCCACCGGCGTTCAGACAGAACCGCCGTGCCCCCGCGGCCGTCAGCAGGCCGGCGGCCCGCTGCACCGACCAGCCCTTCACCATCGCGCACGGATCCAGTCCGCGGCCGGGCAGCCGCACCTGGAACGCGCCACCGGTCGCGACCCGGTACTCCTCGCACAGGCCGAGCACGTCGGCCAGATCACGGCTGAGCTCATCGGGCCTCAGCTCGCCCCGGTCCAGCCGGGACACCTCGCTGTCCGCACGGAAGGGGCTGAACCGCGCGTCCACCTCGTGCAGCCACGCGAACACCGGGTCCGCGGTCTCGTCGTCGGCGTACTCGTCGTCGATCCGCACCGAGACCGGGAAACCCATGACGTGTTCGACGCGGCGCACCTCAGGAACCCTTCGCGTCGAGGGCGGCCTGGAGCGACTGGACGTATCCCTCGCTGGTGATGGTGGCGCCGGACACCGTGTCGATGTCGGCGCTCTGCGCCTGGAGCGTCTCCTGAATGAGCTTGGGCACGGCCGCCGTGGTCTGCGGGTGGTTCGGCTGCTGGAGCATCCGCACCGAACTGATCTTGCCGCCGTCGAAGGTCACCTCGACCTGCACGACGCCCTTCGAGGTGGTGACGGTGCTGCCCTGGACGACCTGCGAGGCGGCGGGCGAGGACGATGAGGACGGCGCGGATGACGAAGACGATGAAGGCGACACAGACGATGAAGAGGTCGCCGACGGGGTCGGGGCGGGCTCGGCCACCTCCGTGGTGGTGGACGTGGTGTCCTGCGACGGTGCGTAGCGCCACAGCGGGATCAGGCCCGCGATGGACAGGACGACGACAGGCAGTGCTCGTTTCACGGTGTCCCTCTCATCCCGCCAGGCTGAAGCGCTCGAAGTGGATCTGCGGCTTGGGCACGCCCAGGTCGCGCAGGGTGCGCAGCACCGCACTCGTCATGGCGGGCGGCCCGCACACGAAGACATCCCGTTCGGCGACGTCGGGCACGAGCCGGGCGAGCTCGCGCGGCGCCAGCCTGTCCGGCGTGGCCGGTCCGGTCACCAGGTGCAGCTCGGCGCCCTTGGCGTGCGCCAGCTCCCGCAACTCGTCGTAGAGCACCGCGTCCTGATCCGTGGCCACCCGGTAGATGAGCACCACGTGGTCGTGCAGGTCCTCCAGCAGGGCCCGGATCGGGGTGATGCCGACGCCGCCGGCGATCAGCAGGGTCTCGGAGCGGGTCCGGTGCAGGGTGGTGAAGGCGCCGTAGGGGCCCTCGGCGAAGACCCGCGTGCCCACCTTCAGATGCCGCAGGGCCGCGGTGCCGTCGCCGGCCGTCTTCGCGGTCAGCCGCAGCCTCCGGCCGTCCGGCGCGGCCGACAGGGAGAACGGATTGGCCTGCCACCAGCGGTCCTTGGTGAGGAACCGCCACAGGAAGAACTGGCCGGCCCGCGCGGGCAGCCGGTCCAGGTCCCGCCCCGTGATGTAGACCGACACCACGTTGTCGGACTCGGGTACGACGGCCGAGACGCGCAGCTGGTGCCGCAGGTTCCGCCACAGCGGCAGCACCAGCCGGCCCAGGCAGACCGCGCCGAGCGCGACGCCCCACAGGGTCCACCAGTACGCGGTGGCGGCGGGCGACGTGGTGAAGGTCGTACCGGCCGCGACCTGGTGCGTGAACGCCAGCACCACCGCCACGTAGGTGTAGAGGTGGATGAAGTGCCATGTCTCGTACGCGAGGCGGCGCCGGGCCCAGCGGGCCGACACCGCGCCGACCACCAGGATCAGCAGCAGCGCGACGATCGCGCGCAGCACGCCCTCGACGGTCTCGGCCAGCTCGACCAGCTCGTCCACGGGCCCCATCGACGACGACTGCGCGTAGCCGAAGGTGATGAACACCGCGTGCGACAGCAGCGTCCACAGCAGCCCGAAGCCGACCCAGCGGTGCCAGGAGGTCAGCCGGTCCATGCCGATCCGGTGGTCGAGCCAGGGCAGCCGGGCCACCAGCAGCAGCTGGAAGGCCATGAGGAGCGCCGCGTACAGTCCCGCCAGCCGGCCCAGCACGATCAGGGCGTTCGAAGCGAACCCGGCCTGGACGAAGAAGACGGTCACCACACCCGCGTTCGCGACCAGCAGGGCGTACAGGCCTGCGCCGGCGACCATCTTCGGGCGCACCGCCGTGGGAGGCGGCTGGACACGTTCGACAGTGGTCACGGAGGGCAGCTCCTCGTTCGGGTGTGGGGAACACCGAGCCTGCCCGCTCGGAGCTGTCGTTTTCCTGTCGGACGACTTTCAACTCTTTATCGATGTGGATCACGCAGGCCCGCGGCTATGGCGCCGGGAGACACGTGAAGCACTATGAGCAGGTGGAAAAAGTGCGCCTTCTGGTCGTGGACGACGACCCTCCCATCGCCGATCTCGTCGCGACGGTCGCCCGCTACGAGGGCTGGGAGGCGGTCACCGCGTACTCCGGGGAGGACGCGCTGCGGCGGGCCGCCGACTTTCACCCCGACATCGTGGTGCTCGACCTGATGCTGCCCGGCCTCGACGGATTCGCCGTCCTGGACCGGCTGCGGCAGTCCGGGACCATGGTGCCGGTCGTGTTCCTCACCGCGCGGGACGGCGTCGCCGACCGGGTCGCGGGCCTTACCCGGGGCGGCGACGACTACCTGGTCAAACCGTTCGCGGTGGAGGAGCTCATGGCGCGGCTGCGGACCGTGCTGCGCCGCAGCGCGGGCCCCGGTTTCCAGCGGTCCGTGCTCCGGGTGGCCGACCTGACGATGGACGAGGACACCCGCGAGGTCCGGCGCGGCGACCGGCTGCTCACGCTCACCCCCACCGAGTACGAGGTGCTGCGCTACCTCATGCGCAAGTCGCCCACCGTGCTGACCAAGGCGCAGATCCTCGACCATGTCTGGGAGTACGGCTTCGGCGGCCGCTCCAATGTCGTGGAGCTGGTCGTCAGCCGGCTGCGCCGCAAACTCGACGGCCTCGATGACAGCGATGCACCGCTCATCCACACCGTGCGGGGCGTCGGATACGTGGTGCGGCAGGTCGCCGAGTGACGAGCCGAGCGACCGGGTCCGGAATACGTGGTGCGGCCGGCCGCCTGTGGGGGACCTACCGCCGGACGCGCCTGGGCACCCGGCTGGCCCTCGGCATGGGCGTGCTGTCCCTCGTCGTGTTCGCCGTCGTCGGCACGGCGCTGACGACGTACATGCGCGACTACCTGGACCGCCAGCTCGGCGAGCAGATGAAGCTCGTCCAGGTCACCCAGTCCAAGGACGCCGCGGCCCACGGCACCGTGCAGCGCCGGCCGTACTACGGCTGGTTCACCGCCGTGTACGACGTCTCGGGCGACACGGCCGTGCTCCGCAAGCCCGCCGACGTACCGGCGGACACCGCCGCACTCACGGCCGCCGCCGAGGCGCTGCCGCCCGCGCGCTCCGAACACATCCTGCGCACCGCGAACATCGCGGGGGAGGGCACGTACAAGCTGCGCGCCTGCGAGGTCGAACCCGGGGTGGTGCTGGTCACGGCGGCGCCCGTGGCGGACCTTCAGGGCACCATGCGGCAGCTGATCACGGTCCAGGTCGTCACCTTCGCGCTCGCGCTGCTGGCGCTCGTCGTGGTCGGCCGGGCGGTGCTGCGGCGCGGCCTGAAGCCGTTCAGCGACATGGCACACACGGCCCGCGGCATCACCTCGCACAACCTGACCGGCTCGGCACGGCTTCCGGTGCGCGCCGGCGGCGGGAAGGGCGGACCGGAGGTCGAGGAGCTGCGCACCGCGTTCAACACCATGCTGGAACACATCGACGACGCCCTCGCCGTCCGCACCGAGGCCGAACAGCGGCTGCGCCGCTTCGTCGCCGACGCCTCGCACGAGCTGCGCACCCCCCTGATGTCGGTACGCGGCTACGCGGACCTCTTCCAGTACGCGGCGGCCAACGCGCCCGGGGAACGCGAGAAGCACCTGGCCCGGCTGCGCGCCGAGGCGGCCAGAATGGGCGTACTCCTCGACGACCTGCTGCTGCTCGCCCGCCTGGACGCCGCCGAGGTGGAGACCCCGCTGCGGCTGGAGGACGCCGACCTCGCGGAGCTGACCCGGGAGGCGGCGGACGCCTTCCGCGCGGGCCACCCCGGGCATCGGCTGACGGCCACGGTCGGCGCCGACCCGGTGCGGCTCCGGCTGGACCCCCTGCGCATCCGGCAGGTGCTGGACAACCTGCTCACCAACGCCGCCGTGCACACCCCGGCCGGCACGAAGGTGTGCGTGGAGGTGTCCGTCTCGTCCGGCACGGCGGTCGTACGGGTCGCCGACTCGGGACCGGGCGTTCCGGCCGCCGACCAGGAACGTGTCTTCGACCGCTTCTACCGCGTCGACAAGGCCCGCAGCCGCGACCGCGGCGGCAGCGGCCTGGGCCTGGCGGTCGTGCGCTCCCTGGTCCGGGCGCACGGCGGCACCGTCGAACTGACCAGCCGGCCGGGCTCGACGGCCTTCACCATCAGGCTGCCCTTGCCGTGAACGGCGCCGTCCCTCGCTAGGGAGCGTCGAGAGATACGACCAGGTCGTCACCGTCTACGCGCCGTCGTCCGGCGACTTCCCGCCGGCCCCGTGAGCAGGCCGTCATCTCCGGCCCGTACGCACCGGAAGGTGCATCAGATCCGTGCCGAGGAGCACGCGACCGCCGAAGTCCGCCGTGCGCGCGCTGTCACGCAGCAGTTTCCGCCACGTCGAGTCGGAGACCACGCTCCGCTGCCCGGGACCGAGGTGGGTGGCGACCAGGGTGCCGACGCCGCTCTCGGCGGCGATCCTGCCGAGCTCGGCCACGTCCGTGTGCGTGCTCAGGATGTGGTCGATCAGGGCCTGGGTGAGGCCAAGGCCCGCCAGCCCGTCGGGGTAGAGGGCCTCGTGCACCAGGACGTCCGCGTTCCGGGCGAGCGTGATGACGTTCGGAGTCGGAGCCGTGTCGCCGGAGAAGACGACACTGCCGTGGTCGGTGTCGAAGCGATAGGCGTAGGCGGGGAACACCGCGCCGTGCGGGACCAGTACGGCGGTGACCAACACGTCGTCGTTCTCCATGACCGTGAAGGGAGCCATCGCCGGTGCCGTGTGCGCCGCCGAGGCGCCGGCAGCGGACGGCGGCAGCACGTCGTGGACGTTGAGCAGGGTCGCCGGGTCGATGCCCGCGTGCTCGGTCATGAAGAACGTGGGGGAGGCGGCGTACGCCTGCCCGGCCAGCTTTGTCATCTCCACGGTGCCCGGCACCGGCCCCGGAGCCCCGGTGACCGTCGAGGAGATACCGGCGGACCCGGGGCCGTGGACCTCGATCGGGCTCCGGAAACCCTGCGCTCCCGAGGCACCGGCGGCGAGCAGCGGAAAGGAGTAGTAGTCGACGATGTGGTCGGCGTGCAGATGGGTCAGGAAGATGCCGGCCAGCGAGGGCATCGACAGCCCGGCCCGCAGATACTGGGTGACCGCGCCCCGGCCGCAGTCGACGACATAGGTCCGGCCGTTCACCACCAGCGCCGACGAGATGCCGTACCGGTCCGCGAGCGGCGGCGGCCCGCCGTTGGTCCCCAGCAGGACGAGGGACAGGGCGGCATCGGATGGGCTCGTCGGCGCCGCCGTGGCCGGAGAACTCGTCAGCAGGGGAGCGGCGGCCACGGCGGAGGCCGCCATGGCGCCCAGCAGCGCTCTGCGTGACGTCTCCGGAGCCGGTCCCGTGCATGACCCCGTGGTCGTCTCTCCGGCGGATGTTCCAACGTCTGCGGCTCGGCACATGGTGCGGCAACTCCTTCGCGGCTCACACGACTTGGCGCGGCCGGGCAGGAGGATTCCACGAGACCCGAACCGCTCACCTCCCCCGATCGCGTGCGGCGGCCGTGATCAGGGACGGTGAGCGGAATGCTGCCCATGGCCGGACACGTACGGGGACCCCGAGGGACGAAACCTAAGATGACGCCGTTCGACGCGCCCCTCGTGGTCAGACCGAGTCGCGCACGATGATCCGGGCCGGTACGGGCACCAGGCCGCCGGTGTCGAGGCCGAGGGCGGTGCGGGCGGCGAGGCGGCCGTGGGCCTCGGCGTCGATGTGGACGGTGGTGAGGGCCGGGGTGACGAGTTCGCCGTACTCGGTGTCGTCGTAACCGATGACGGCGACGTCGCCGGGGACGCTGAGGCCGAGGTCGTGCAGCGTGGTCAGGGTGCGCAGGGCGACGTCGTCGTTGAAGCCGGCGATGGCCGTGACACCGGGGTGGGCGGCCCGGAACTCCCGTACGGCACTGGTGCCCGCGCTCCTCGGCCGGGGCACGACGAACGAGGCGAGGGGAGCCAGGCCCAGCGCCGCCGCGGTCTGGCCGGCGAACCGCAGCCGCGCCTCGGCCAGCGGGGTGCCGCTGTCCGGCAGGGCCAGCGCCATGCGGGTGTGGCCGTGCTCGGCGAGGTGGCGGATCTGCAGGGCGGCGTGGGCGGCGAGGCCGTCCCGCCAGCCGCCGCCGCGGTCGTCCAGTTCATGGCCGGTCAGGTAGGGCTCGCCGAACCGGAGGACGGCGCGGGGGGCGATCGTGTCGAGGACCTGCTGGGTCGCCTGGGGGGTGTGGTGTCCATGGCGGACGAGGAGGACGTGGTCGTGGGCGGCCAGTTCGTCGTCGAGGCCCCGGACGTAGCTGCGGGAGTAGTTGCCCTCCAGGCCCCAGTCGATGTTGAGGACGACGACGCGGGAGGCTCCCTCGCGCAGCGCCCGGGCGACGCCGTGCGGTACATAGCCGAGGTCGCTGGCGGCCTGCTGGACGCGCTCGCGGGTGGCTGCCGAGATCGTCTGGTTCGGGGCGTTGTTGAGGACGAAGCTGACGGTGGCGCGCGACACTCCGCTGGCGGCGGCGACGTCGTTCAGCGTGACTCTTCCGGAACCGCCCATCACCCTGCCCCGATCCGCTGTGACGCGTCACGTTTCCGCACCGTGCCGCTGGATCAGTCTAGTCAGCGGCCACCGCGCGGCGGGCCGTGTGATCGCCGGGCACCGGCAGCCGCACGATGCGGAAGCCGGGGGCGGACGCCTGCTCCTCCCGTCCCGGTGCGCGTCCTCCCGCCGCACAGGGCTCACCCGGCGCAAGCAATGAGTGCGCCGCATGATGCTCGCCAACGCCGGAACCGCTCTGCTAGCTTCCCACTAGATCGATTTAGCCGCACCCATGCATGCACCCATGCACCCATGCACGCACGCTTGCATGCCCGAACGTCCGCCCCACCGAGCCGAGTTCAGTCGTGGAGTGGAGAGATTCCCCGCCAGTTCCTCGCCGCTCACTAGATCGATTTAGTCCATCGTTGGGCGGACGATGATGAGAAGGAGCCGCATGGCAATCCCCAGTCTTCAGGACGGCATCGACAAGGCCGGATCGCCCATCAAGCTGCTGTGGAAGCCGGGCGCCGCGCCGTGGACTCCCGAGGTGGTCGAGCGCGAGTACGCCGGCTGGCGTCAGGAACAGGCCGCGTGGCACGAGGGCGTCGCCCTCCTCAACCTCTCGCACCACATGTTCGACATGTGGATCGAGGGCCCGGACGCCACCCGTCTGCTCGCCGACCACGGCGTCAACAACTTCGAGAACTTCGCCCTCGGGCAGGCCAAGCAGTACGTTCCGGTGACGAAGGACGGCAACATCGTCACGGACGGCATTCTCGCCCGCGAGGCCGAGAACAAGTACCTCCTCAGCGGGATCCCCGCCGCACAGCACTGGGTCCAGTACCACGCGGAGAAGGGCGGCTACGACGTCGCCTTCGCCACCGACGCGTCCTCCGCCTTCCGGCAGGGCGGCGGCGACCCGAAGCTGTTCCGCTACCAGATCCAGGGCCCACTGGCCAAGGACGTGGTGGAGCGGGCCTTCGGCGGGCCGCTGCCGGAGACGAAGTTCTTCCACTCCGCCCCGGTCGCCCTGGACGGCCGCCACTTCCGTGCCCTGCGGCACGGCATGGCGGGCCAGGCCGGCTTCGAGTTCATCGGCCCCTGGGAGCACGCCGCGTACGTCCACGAGGCGTTCCTCAAGGCCGGCGAGCCGTTCGGCCTGGTCCAGGTCGGCGCCCTGGCCTACACCACGCCCAGCGTGGAGAGCGGCTGGATACCCTCGCCGGTGCCCGGCATCTACAGCGACCCCGACCTGCGGGAATACCGTGAGCAGCTCGCCCTGTTCGGCATAGAGGGCCAACGCCCCCTGAACGGCAGCTACTTCTCGGAGGACATCGAGGACTACTACGCCTCTCCGTACGAGCTCGGCTACGGCAAGATGATCTCCTTCCGCCACGACTTCCTGGGCCGGGACGCCCTGCTGAAGGCGAAGGAGGCCGTCCGCCGCACGAAGGTCACCCTGGTCTTCGACGCCGACGACGTGCGCGAACTCATCGGCCGGGGCCAGGACCCGGGCTTCGTGCTCACCTACGCCCGGCACCGCGTGGAGAACGTGACCGGCCTGGTCGGCATGACCATGCAGACCGCGTCGATCGACCCGGTGGGCACCGTCCTGTCGCTGACCCTGATCGACACCGCGTACGCCGAACCCGGCACCGAGGTGTGGGTGGTGTGGGGCGAGCACCCCGGCCCCGGTACCGACCCCGAGGCCGACCTCGGACTGCCGCGCATCCGCGCCACCGTGCGGCCCGCGCCGTTCAACCAGCACGCGCGCACCCTGTACCGCCGCAACGCCTGACCCATCCGCCCGGCCGCCACGCACGGTCCGCCATGAGTGCGTCAGGCGCGAGGACGAGGACACAGCGCCGGACAAGGACACAGCGCCGGACGAGGACACAGCGGCCGGATCGCGGTGCGCCGCCCGGCGGCGCCCGCTCCGGCCGTCCGGCCGACGGCCTCCGGACCCGGCGCACACCCCGTCACCGCGGCCCCGTCACGAGCCCGGGCGCCCGCATCGCACGGCTGCCCGCTCGTGACGGCCGGCACGGTGCCCCCGTCTGTGGCGCACCGCAGAACAAGACGTCGAAGAGGAGCACGATGAACCCCGGTTCCACGGTCCCGGCAGCGGTGGGCACATCGCTGTTGGAGGACTTCTCCCTGGAGATGACGGGCAAGGACGTCCCGAAACTCCAGGAAGCCAGCGACACCATCCCCCAGGGCACACGCGTCAACGTCACCTTCCTCGGCAACGAGGACCTGCGGATGCGCCTGGATGCCGCCCGCGCGGTCAAGCGGCTCGGCTTCGTCCCCGTACCGCATCTGTCCGCCCGCCGTCTCGCCTCGCAGGCCGACCTGGAGAAGTTCCTCGCCGGTCTGCGGGCCGACGGCACCGGGGAGAACGTCTTCGTCGTAGGTGGCGACCCCGCCCGCCCCGAGGGCCCGTACGAGGACGCGTTGTCCGTCATCCGCACCGGGCTGCTTCAGGAGTACGGGGTGCGCCATGTCGGCATCAGCGGTTACCCCGAGGGCCACCCCGCCATCCCGGACCGGGCGCTGTGGTCGGCCCTGGAGGACAAGCACACGGACCTGGCGCAGGGGGAGTTGAGCGGCAGCGTCATCACCCAGTTCGGCTTCGACGCCGACCCCGTCCTCGCCTGGATCGAGGACGTACGCCGACGGGGCATCGGCCTGCCCATCAGGATCGGCGTCCCCGGCCCGGCCGGCGTGCGCCGCCTGATGACGTACGCCGCGCGCTTCGGCGTGGGGACCAGCGCCGCCATCGCCAAGAAGTACGGCTTCTCCCTGACCAACCTCATCGGCACGGCCGGTCCCGACCGGTTCCTCCACACCCTGGCCTCCCACTACGACCCGGGGCGGCACGGCGAGGTGAAGGTGCACTTCTACACGTTCGGCGGGCTCAGGACCACCTCGGAGTGGGTCGCCCGGTTCAGGAAGGGAGCCTGACATGACGCTCACCCACGAGGCCCCCGCACGCCCCGAGCGGCGCCCGCGCCCCGGCCAGCAGGCATCGCTGATCGTCCAGGGAGAGGACCGCACCGGCATCGTCGCCGCCGTCGCCTCGGTGCTCGGCGGACACGGAGCGAACATCGTCTCCCTCGACCAGTACTCCGACAATCCGCAGGGCGGCGCCTTCTTCCAGCGCACCGTCTTCAGCCTCGACAATCTTCCCGCGGTCCTACCCGCCATCGAGGAGGACCTGCGCAAGCGTCTGGCCGACGGCTACGGGCTGACCTGCACGTTGCGCGACCTGTCGGTGCCCCAGCGCGTGGCGGTCTTCGCGTCGAAGTCCGACCACTGTCTGCTGGACCTGCTGTGGCGCCACCGGCGCGGTCAACTGCCCGTCAGCATCTCCATGGTGATCTCCAACCACCCGGACACGGCCGAGGAGGTACGCGGCTTCGGCATCCCCTTCTTCCACGTGCCCTGCCAGGGCCCGGACAAGTCGGCGGCCGAGGCGGAACACCTGCGGCTGCTGAAGGGCAACGTGGACTTCGTCGTCCTGGCCCGCTACATGCAGATCCTCTCCGCCGGCTTCATCGAGAACCTCGGCGTCCCCGTCATCAACATCCACCACTCCTTCCTGCCCGCCTTCATCGGCGCCGGGCCCTACGCCAAAGCCAAGGAACGCGGCGTGAAACTGGTGGGCGCCACGGCCCACTACGTCACCGAGAACCTCGACGAGGGCCCGATCATCGAGCAGGACGTCGTACGCGTCAGCCATGCCGACACCGCCGCCGACCTTCAGCGGCGCGGCGCGGACGTCGAACGTGCCGTGCTCTCCCGTGCCGTGCTCTGGCACGCCGAGGACCGCGTCATCCGCAACGGCAACCACACCATCGTCTTCGCGTAGCGAGGACCCGTTCCATCGACAGGGAAATCGACAGGGAAACCGTCCGGTGCGGGCTCGCGGTCCTCGGCTCGCCCGGCTCCTCCACGCACGAGACGGATTCAGCACCATGACCACACGCATCGACGGCAGAAAGCTCGCCCAGCAGATCCGGTCGAAGGTCGCCGAGGACGTCGCGGCGGCCGGTGCCTCGGGGCGGGTGCCGGGCCTCGCCACCATCCTCGTCGGCGACGACCCGGCGAGCGCCGTGTACGTCGCCGCCAAACGGCGTGCCATCCGGGAAGCGGGGATGCGCGACTTCCACCGCGCACTGCCGGCGCAGGCCACGCAGGAGGAAGTCGCGTCCGTGATCGACGAGTTGGCGGCAGACCCGGCCGTCTCGGGCATCCTGCTGCAACTGCCGCTGCCCGGCCGGCTCGACGCGCCCGCGCTGATCGACCGCATCCCCGTCACCAAGGACGTGGACGGTCTGACCACGGCCAGCGCCGGACTGCTCGCCCGCGGTGTGCACGGACTGCGCCCGTGCACACCCCTCGGCGTCATCGAACTCCTCGACGCGGAGGGCATCCCCATCGAGGGAGCGCGGGTGGCCGTGGTCGGCTGGGGCGAACTGGTCGGACGTCCCCTGGCCCAGCTGCTGCTGCGGCGCGGTGCGACCGTGACCGTGGCCCACGAGTTCACCACCGACCTCGCGGCCGTGACCCGGCCGGCCGACATCGTCGTGGTCGCCACCGGAGTACGGGGACTCATCGGCCCCGAGCACATCAAACCCGGCGCCGCGGTCATCGACGTGGGCATGCACCGAACGGAGGCAGGCCTCACCGGCGACGTCCGCGCGGCCGAACTGGAAGGCATCGCCGGCTGCATCACCCCCGTACCCGGCGGCGTCGGCCCGATGACGATCGCGATGCTGATGCGCAACACCCTCTACGCGGCGGAGTGGGAGAGAGCCGCCGCGTAGAGGGCGGGCTCGTCCGGCTGCGCGACCGCCGGGCTTTCCTCCGGGGCGACTGTCCAAAGGCCCGGCTGGTACTGCCATCCGCGTCCATGTGGACATGCCGCGCGGGGTGACCGCTCGTACCCTGAAATAGATGCCTGCGGACGCTCAACGTCCACAGGTAGTCGGGTCGCCCGGCACGCAGTGCCCGGGATTCCTGCCCGGAGCCGGTGGAGCGGCGGGAGGTTGTCCCATGAGCAGGCGCTGGACCGCGCGTCTGGCCCTGGCGGCGGGCGCGGCGGCGCTCCTGGTGCTGGTGGTCTTCGCCGGGCTCGGAAGCCTCGTGCTCATGGCGGTGGGGTGGGCAGGTCTGGCGCTCACGGCGGTCGGCGTGTGGTGGATGCTCACCCACACCGGCTGGATCAGGGTGCTGGCCGCGCTGCTGGTGGTCGTCGCGCCGCTCGGCGTCCTGCTTCTGTACACGGCTGCCGGGCTGCTGTGGGTCGTGCTGGTCTCGCTCGGTCTCTGGGCGCTGGCCGTTTCCGCAGGCAGGGCCGCACTCGTCGAGGACACCTCGCCCAGCATGCCGGAGCGCTGCGTCGACCGGCCCGAGCGACCGTTCCTGATCATGAATCCGCTCTCCGGCGGCGGAAAGGTCGAGAAGTTCCACCTGGCGGAGCGAGCCAGAGCTCTTGGTGCCGAGGTCGTCGTGCTGGATCCGGCCCACCGGCAGGATGTGGCCGAGCTGGCGCGGCGGGCTGTGCTGAGTGGAGCCGACCTGCTCGGCGTCGCGGGTGGTGACGGTACGCAGGCCTCGGTCGCCCGTGTGGCCGCGGAGCACGACCTTCCCTTCATGGTGATCAGCGCCGGCACCCGCAACCACTTCGCCATGGATCTGGGCCTGGACCGGCAGGATCCCTCCAGATGCCTGGAAGCACTGACCGACGGCGTCGAACTGCGCGTCGACCTCGGCTACGTCCATGCGGGAGAGCCGGGAGAGCCGGGAGAGCCGGGAGAGCCGGGAGAGCCGGGAGAGCCTGGGGACGTGAACGCGGGGCAGGTCTTCATCAACAACGCCTCGTTCGGCGTGTACGCGGAAGTCGTGCAGAGTCCCGCCTATCGCGACGACAAGGCCCGCACGATCCTGGAGATGCTGCCGGATCTGCTGACGCACCACAGCGGCGCGCGGCTGAGTGTCCGTGCCGGTTCGCTGACCATGGACGGTCCCCAGGCCGTACTGGTGAGCAACAATCCCTATGAGAGGGGCGACTCGGCGGGACTGGGGCGCCGAGGGCGACTGGACTCCGGCGAGTTGGGGGTGCTCTGTGTCGGCGTCGACACCGCCGCCGAGGCGACGGAACTCCTGCTGCGGCGCGGGCAGGACCGCGGGCTGACCGCGGACACCGCCCAAGAGGTCGTCGTCGACGCCGACACTCCCCTCGTCCCGGTCGGTGTCGACGGCGAGGCCCTGATGCTGCCCACCCCGGTGCGCTGTCGCCTCGCGGCCGGCGCTCTGCGTGTGCGCGTGCCCCGGCACCGGCCCGGCGTGCCGCGCGCCGCCCCGCCGATGGACTGGCGCCGGGTGCGGCGCCTGGCGCTGACGATGGGGCGGGTCGCGGCAGGACGCGGTGCCTCCTGAGCGAGCGGCTGGTGCCGGTCCGGCGGACCTACGGCGTGCGGTACGGGTGCGGCGACGTCCGGGTCCGTTTTCCGGGGCCGGGGGACCACCGGATTTCCCGCACCCGCAGGGCGGTCACTGCTCGTCGGCGGGCGGAGGAGTCACGGCATCGGGACCAGGCCGGTCGGGCCGGTCGAGCTGGGCGGGCCGGTCGAGCGGGGCGGGCTGTTCGGCGGAGGCCGGGGGCGTCCACTCCGCTCCGGTGCGCAGACGGAAGGCGGCGACGGCGGCCTCCACCGTGGGGAAGAAGTGTCGTGGGTCGATGGTGCGGGTGAGCTCATACCGTTCGATCTTGCGCCGCACGGGGTCCTTGAGCTCGGCGAACACGAGGTGGATGTGGTCCGCGTTGAGCGTCTCGTCGAGTTCCTCCAGCACGTCGGCGGCGGTGGTGTCCACGTCGGTCATGGGCTCCGCCGCGATCACGATCCAGCTCGGCCGCGGGTCCGCGCCGGCCAATCGCCTGATCTCGTCGCGGAAGGCCTTGGCGTTGGCGAAGATGAGCGGGGCGTCGAAACGGTAGATCACCAGGCCCGGCAGCTGCCCGGCCTGCGGGTAGGAGCGGACGTCGTGGTAGCCCTCCAGGCCCTGCACCCGCCCCAGCACGGTGTCGTACGGCCACCACGCGCGTCGGAAGACGTTGAGGACGGACAGGGCCACGGCGATGGCGATCCCGGGCAGTACGCCGAGCAGGGCCACGCCGACGAAGGCCGCGAAGCACAGCAGGAACTCCGTCCGGCGCTGCCGCCACAGCCGTACCGCCCCCGGGACGTCGGCCAGGGAGAGTGACGCGGTGATGACCACGGCGGCAAGGGCCGGCTGCGGGAGGTTGCGGAACAGGCCCGGAGCCAGCACGAGCATGAGGACGATGAGCGCCGCTCCGACGACCCCGGTGAGCTGACTTCTGGCCCCCGCGCGCTCCGCCACCGCCGTACGGGATCCGCTCGTGCTGACGGGGAAGCCCTGGAAGAGACCGGCCGCCAGATTCGCGACACCGACGCCCGCCATCTCCTGGTTGCCGCGAACCTCCTGCCCCGCGCGGGCCGCGAAGGCCGACGCGTTGGAGATCGTGTCGGCCAAAGACACCAGGGCGATGCCCAGCGCACCGCCCAACAACGATGCGAGGTCGGCGAGCCGGACGTCGGGGATCGTGAACGGCGGGAAGCCCTTGGGCAGTTCTCCGACCAGGCTGACGCCGTGCTCGCCCAGGTCGAAGACGGTGGCCGCGGCGATCGCCAGGACCACCATCGCCAGCACCGCGGGGACCTTCGGCAGAAAACGCTGCAGGACCAGGATCAGGACGATCCCGCAGCAGCCGACCGCTGCGGCGGCCGGCACCACCGCGCCGTCGGCGAGTTTCTGTACGAAGCCGACGCACTCGCCGATCAGGTTGTCCGCCTCGACCTTGAAGCCGAGCAGCTTGGGGAGCTGACCGATCAGAATGGTCAGGGCCAGGCCGTTCATGTAGCCGATCATCGTCGGTTTGGAGATCAGATCGGCGATGAACCCGAGCTTCGCCACCGAGGCCAGGATCATGATGGCCGCCACCATGAGCGCGAGCATCGACGCCAGCGCGACAGCCCGGTCGGGATCCCCGTCGGCCGCCACCAGGGGCAGCACGGTGGCGGCGATCATCGGCCCCAGCGAGGAATCCGGGCCCAGCACCAGGATCCGGGACGGCCCGCACACCGCGTATCCGAGCAGGCAGAGAACCGTCGTGTACAGGCCGGTGATGGTCGGCAGACCCGCCAACTCGGCGTACGCCATGCCCTGCGGCACCAGCAGCGTGGTCAGGACGACTCCCGCGACCAGGTCCTTGACCAGCCACTCGCGCCGGTAGGACGACACCGCCCGGATCCCGGGAACGGCCCGCAACCGGGAGAGAAGCCCGTGGCTGGTGTGCTGGGTGGTCACCGGCCGACCTTCCTTCGCATCAGGTGCCTCTCGCCCGGCGGGCCAGGAGCTTGCCCAGTTCCCACAGGAGCAGAAGTGCGAGGGCGGCCAGCAGTGCCCAGCCGAACTGCCGCGCGTCGATCCGGGTCGTCCCGAGGATGCGGCGGAAGCCGTCCAGCTGGGTCACCAGCACCGCGAGCACGAACTGGGCCAGTGCCACCCAGTTCATCTGCCTGCTGTCGAAGGTGGACGTCGTCAGCACCGAATCCGTCTCGCTGCGGCACTCGAACGCGGCCACGATCAGACAGAGGGCGAAGGCGGTGAACGCCGGATCGACGCCGAACGCCGCCACGACCTCCTCGGGAGCGCGCGTGTACCAGTCGTCCCCCGAAGCCCGAGGCGGTTCTCCCACGGAATGCGAACGCACCGTCATCGTTCAGTCTCCGATCCGTGGCCGCGGATGCGTCCGGGGCCGGCCGCGCGCCGCTCCGACAGGTCCTGGCTAGCCGCGCTTCTTCTTCTTCTTCTTCGGCCGGTCTCTCCGCCCCGTGGCCCGCGTGGCCGACGGATGCCGGTCGGCGTACGGATCGGCCGGCGCCCCGGAAGGGGCCTCCCGCTCCAGGTCCCGTTTGGTGACGAGCAGGTCCTTCCGCGCCTCTTCCCCCACGTCGGGGTACTGAGGATCGATGTCCATCAGGGTGTGCGCGAGGATCGCCCCCGCGCAGAGCCGCGCGAACCACTTCCGGTCCGCCGGTACGACGTACCACGGCGCCCACTTCGTACTCGTGGCCGACAGCATTTCGGAGAACGCGTGCTGGTAGTCGTCCCACCGGCGCCGCTCCCGGACGTCGGCCGCGGAGAACTTCCAGTTCTTCTCCGGCAGGTCGATCCGCTTCAGGAAGCGGGTGCGCTGCTCCTCCTTGGACAGGTTCAGGAAGATCTTCACCACCTTGAACCCGTTGTCCGTGAGGTAGCGCTCCCAGTGGTTGATCTCCTGGTAGCGCCGGTCCCACAGGCCCCGCCCACCCGCGTTCTCCGGCAGCTTCTGCCGGGCAAGGGTCTCGGGGTGCACTCGTACGACGAGAACCTCCTCGTAGTGCGAGCGATTGAAGATGGCGATCTCGCCGCGTGTGGGCAGCCGCCGGCCGTAGCGCCACAGATAGTCGTGGTCGAGTTCCTCGGCGGAGGGCACCTTGAAGCTGCTGACCCGTACGCCCTGGGGATTGACGCCGCTCATGACGTGGCGGATCGTCCCGTCCTTGCCTCCGGCGTCGAGTGCCTGGAGACAGAGCAGTACCCCGTACGTGTCCTGGGCGGCCAGCCGCTCCTGGTACTCGGCCAGCAACGACACCCCGGTCCGCAGCAGCTCGATCCCCTCCCGCTTCTTCAGACCGGCCTTGTAGCGAGGATCGAAGTCCCGCTCCAGGCGCACCTTCGACCCCGGTTTCACCCGTAGCGGCCCGATGAATTCCGCGATGCGTTCGGCTCTCTCGTCCGACATCACCTATCAGTCCTTCGCTGGTCCGGGGTGAGCACGGCGCGTCAGGGGGCCGCCCTGTCGTCGATGGCCTGACCGGGAGCGGTGCGGCAGGCGGCACGGAGAACCCTCCGGGACCGGCGTTCGGCCAGGATCGGCACGTAGGCCCTGACCCTGGCCTGGTGGAACGCGTCGTACGCGGCCCTGACGGTCGCCTCGACGGTGACCGCGTCGACCGAGGGGTAGGCCGCCCTCAGCCGCGCCACCATGTTCCGGGTGGATGCGAGTTCGTCCTGCGAGCCGGGTGACGGGAGGTCCGGCGGCTCTGCGGGACCGACGCGCTCCACCGTCGCGGGGTGGAGACTCAAGCCCTCGACGGGAAGGCATGCGCCGACTTCAGGAATCTGCTCTTCCACCGTCATGGCCGCCCTGATCCCATCTCCCACGACCTCCGGACCGCAGAGCCACACATCCCGTCTCAGCCGCGAGAGGATCCCTC
This sequence comes from Streptomyces sp. NBC_00775, assembly GCF_036347135.1. Taxonomy (NCBI): domain Bacteria; kingdom Bacillati; phylum Actinomycetota; class Actinomycetes; order Kitasatosporales; family Streptomycetaceae; genus Streptomyces; species Streptomyces sp. NBC_00775. Next base: position 2,164,860 of record NZ_CP108938.1, on the reverse strand, counting down.
GCGCTCATTGTCTGCTTGCCTGGACAAGATCGCCCCCTGAGGCCGGGGGCGAAGAGCACCGCCAAAGGGGGTGGTCGCCGCACGCCAGTGGCTCTCACGGCGATCACGTCAAACTCCAGAGATGGCCGGATGCGCACGGCATGGGTGCGGGTCACTTCGACGCTTCACCGGTTGTCCTTCCGCTCCAGCGCGGCCAGCCGCAGCTCAAGCTGGTCGACCCGGTGCCGAAGCAGGGTGACCTGGGCTTCCAGACTGACTTCCCGTTCCGCCCTGCGCTGAATGCGCGGTGACGCGGCGGCGCGCTCGATCACCGCGTCCAGCTGGACCAGGCGCTGCGGCCCGTTCGGGCCGTCCACGAGCCGGGACCGGATCTCGCCATTGCGGTACCAGGACCGCAGGGCCGAGCGGGAAACGCCGGTCTCGGCCTCCGCCTTGGCCAGCGTGACCCAGGGTGTCTCGTCCAGCCGCTCGAACAGCTCCAGCTCGTTCTGCCAGCGCGCGAGCCGGTCCTCCCAGTCCGACGGTGTCTCCATCACACCCTCCCTTCACCGCGGTGACCCTATCAATAACAGTGTATTGACATGGTTGAGACCATGGAACCATGACTTTTGAAAGGTTCACGGTGGAAGCCCGCAGGGTGGTCGTCACGGCTCAGGAGGAGGCGAGGCTGCTCAAGCACGACTACATCGGCACGGAGCACATCCTGTTGGGGCTGCTCGACGCGCCGAACAGCATGGCGGCGAAGGTTCTGCACCAGCTCGGGTACGACAAGGAGACGGCGCAGGTCGATATCGCCGCGGTGGTCCAGCCCGGCACGCAGGAGCTGAGCGGCCATATCCCGTTCGCGCCGCGCGCGAAGAAGACGCTGGACCTCGCCCTGCGCGAGGCGCAGCAGCTGCACCACACCTACATCGGTACGGAACACATCCTGCTTGCCCTGGTCAGTGAAGGTGAGGGCGTCGGCGCGAAGGTACTTGCCGAGCGGATCAGTCCGATCAGCAAGATCCGTGCCGCGGTGCTGGCGTCATCGGAGGGATCGCAGGACGTCGCGGCCGGCCCGTGGCCGGCCGGCACATCCGCCACCGAGGACACCGTGTCCGCCGCCAGAGCGCTGGCCGGTGGCGCACCGGTCGGCAGCCATCACCTGCTTGAGGCGATGCTGCGGGCGGAGAACAGCATGGCGGCCAAGGTGCTGCGCGAACTCGGCGTCGACCCGGACGCGGTCGCCGCCAAGATCGACGAACTGGATCCGGAGACGACCACGGACGCGAACCCGGAGGAGGCCGCCGCGCGCAAGATGGAGATCCGGCTGGTCGACGATGAGGTGCACGTGATCCTGCGGGACCCGACAACGGTCACGATCGCCCAGAAGGTCACCGAGCTGTCCAACGGCCCGATCCAGGGCGTCGGGCCGGTGGCCGGCATGTTCGTCCCGCTCTGGCAGTCGACCAACCAGCTGCTGCTGCAGATCCAGCGTGTGCTGGAACCGGAACCCGGAGAAGAGGACGGATCCGCCGCGAGCAACGTGGCCAACGTCGTGCGCACGGTCCTCGCGCCCCGGCTCCGTCGGTGAACCGGCTGATCAGCGCGCCGGAACCGGTCGTTGGGACAGGCGAGGACGAGGGCATGGTGAGCGACGACGCGCCGGCGCCGTTCTCGCCGGCGACCAGGGCGTCGTACACAGGCGCGTTAGCCGCGCCCACCGAGGCGCGGCGCGGCGCCCGGCAGGCCGTCGCCGCCGGCCGGCACGCGCTGGTGGTCGCGCCTCGCCGAGGCGGCCGAGGCGGGCCGGCCGGCCACATTCCCGGCCGAGGTGATCGGCGAGTCCGGGATCGCGTGCGGCGCCCCGCCGATGGTGGCCCGCGCGCACACGGGCCGATCTTCCGCGAGCAGGCAATTCGGTGAATCGGAGGCAACCATGACCATCACCATCGTCGGAGCCGGCTTGGGCGGCCTGGCCCTTGCCCGTGTGCTGCACGTGAACGGCATCGACGCCGTCGTGTACGAACGGGAATCGTCGCGCGGCGCGCGCGGTCAGGGCGGCATGCTTGATCTGCACTCCGGGACCGGGCAGCGGGCGTTGCGCGAGGCGGGCCTGATCGACGAGTTCCACACGATTGCCCGTCGTGAAGGCCAGGACCTGCGACTTCTCGAGCCGGACGGCACCCTGCTGCTGCGGGAGGACACGCCCGACGACGCCCCGCTAGAGCGACCCGAGGTCGACCGTGCCGATCTGCGCAACCTGCTGTTGGACTCTCTCCCCGAACACGCGGTGCGCTGGGGACACGCGGTCGAATCCGCCGACAACGGCCTGCTGTACTTCGCCGACGGCAGCAGCGCGACGTACGACCTGCTGGTCGGCGCCGACGGCGCGGACTCCCGGGTCCGCGCGCTGCTCACCGACGCCCGACCGGCGCACACCGGCCAAAACGTCGTTGAGCTCGGTATTCCCGACATCGACCGCACCCACCCCGACCTCGCGGCGATGGTTGGGCGCGGCAACTACTGGGTGCTCGGCAACGGACAGTCCCTGTCGGCGCAGCGCAACGGCGACAGCCGCGTACGCATCTACCTCAGCTTCTACGACACCGCCGAGGACTGGTTCGCGACCAGTGGGATCCCGTTCGGCGACCCTGCCGTCGCCCGGGTGCGGCTGATCGACCTGTTCACCGGCTGGGACTCACGGTTCACCGCACTGATCGCAGCCTGCGACGACACAGTCCTGCCGCGGTCGATCACCACTCTCCCGGTCGGCCTGACCTGGCCGTCGACGCCAGACGTCACGCTGCTCGGCGATGCCGCGCACCTGATGCCGCCGGTGGGGCAGGGCGCCAACATGGCGCTGCTCGACGGCTCCCTGCTCGGCCTCGCGCTGGCCGCGCACCCGGACGACTTTCCCGCCGCCGTCAAAGAATACGAACGCGAGATGTTCCCACGCACCAGCGCCGCCGGCCGGCAGTCCGCGTACATCCAGGAAATCCTGGCGTCGCCGGACGCCGGCCGGAAAATGCTCGCGTTCTTCCAACCGGGCTGAAGGTAACCGCATACGACCAGCTGCCCTCGCTCGTAGGACGAGGGCATGGAACGACCTGATCAAAATCATGACTTTGGTGCTGGTCAGGTCCCCTGTCGGGCGCGCTCATCGTCTCCGCGGTAGAGCACCAGGTGCTCGTGGAAGAGAACGCCGTCGCGGATGTCGCCGGTGGCGGTGAAGCCGGTGTCGTCGACGTAGTCGAGGTGGTTGCCGGTGACGGTGTAGCTGCCGGTGCAGGCGCTCTGGCGATTGCCGCGGGCCTCGTCGTAGCGGCCGAGTCTCCTCGACTCACGCGTCACCGCCGAGCTCGCGGCATCGGTCACAGGGAGGGAGCGGGAGCCGGGTTTCCGTAGTAGGCGTCGGGGCCGTGTTTGCGGGTGTAGTGGCGGGCCAGGAGGTGTGGGGGTGGTGGGGCCGTGGGGGACAGGGCCAGGGTGTGGATGGCCATGTCGGCGACGGCCTCGCAGATGATGGCGTGTTCCAGGGACTTGCGGGCGGTGGTGCCCCAGGTGAAGGGGCCGTGGTTGGCGACCAGGGCGGCCGGGACTTCGGCCGCCTTCCGGTCGTCGCCGTCCAACATGTCGACGATGACGCGGCCGGTGTTGTACTCGTAGTCCTTCCTGCACTGGTCGGCCGTGAGGTCAGGCGTGCAGGGGACGGGGCCGTTGAAGGTGTCGGCATGCGTGGTGCCGAGGACCGGTATGTCGCGGCGGGCCTGGGCGAAGGCCACCGCGTGAGTGGAGTGGGTGTGGGTGACGCCGCCGATGGAGGGGAACGCCAGGTAGAGGCAGCGGTGGGTCTCGGTGTCGGTGGAGGGGCGCAGGTCGCCGTCGACGACCTCGCCGTCGGACAGACGGACCGTCACCAGGTGGTCGAGGGCGAGGTCCTCGTAGGGGATGCCCGAGGGCTTGATGACGAAGACCCCTGCCTCGCGGTCGACGCCGCTCACATTGCCCCAGGTCAGCGTGGCCAGCCCGACCTGGGGGATCGACAGGTTGGCGTCCAGTACCTCTTGCCGCAGGCCGTCACGGAGTCGTGCGGTCATCGGTGGTCTCCTTGCGTGCGGATCGTGGGGGTCACAGAGCCTGGGCGAGGCGGTGGTAGGCGGCGTTCCAGCGGATTTCCTTGCCGAACTGCTCGGTACTGGTGCTCTCGTCGATGGTGAGCAACTCGACACCGGTCATGGCGGCGTAATCGGTGAGGGTCTCGGTGTCGACGGCGGAGCTGAGCACGGTGTGGTGCGGGGCGCCGGCGAGCAGCCAGCTCTCGGCGGACTCCGCGAGCGAGGGGCGCGGCTTCCACACGGCCCTGGCCACCGGCAGGCGGTGCAGGGGCTCGTTGGGGGTGATGACGTCGACGGTGTTGGCGGTCAGCCGGAAGCGGTCGCCGAGGTCGGAGAGGCCGACGACCACGGCGGGGCCGGGGGCCGCGTTGAAGACCAGACGGACCGGATCCTCGCGGCCGCCGATGGAGAGGGAGTGGATCTCGCAGCTGGGGCGGTCGGCGGCCACCGAGGGGCAGACCTCCAGCATGTGGGCGCCGAGGATACGCGGGGTGCCCGGGCCCAGGTGGTAGGTGTAGTCCTCCATGAAGGTGGTGCCGCCCGGCCGGCCGGCGCCCATGACCTTCATCGTGCGCAGCAGCGCCGAGGTCTTCCAGTCGCCCTCGCCACCGAAACCGTAGCCGTCGGCCATCAGCCGCTGGACGGCGAGGCCGGGCAGCTGCCGCAGGCCGCCGAGGTCTTCGAAGTTGGTGGTGAAGGCGGTGAAGCCGCCCTCGGTGAGGAAGGTGCGCAGGCCGATCTCCTGGCGGGCCGCGTACAGCAGCGAGTCGTGGCGGATGCCACCGGGGCGCAGTGCGGGGACCACGTCGTACGACTCGACGTATTCGGCGGCGAGTTCGGCGGCCTCCTTGTCCTCGACCTCGTCCACGACGGCCACCAGGTCGTTGACCGCGTAGGTGTTCACGGAGTAGCCGAACCGCAGCTGCGCCTCGACTTTGTCGCCCTCGGTCACGGCGACGTCGCGCATGTTGTCGCCGAAGCGGGCAAGGCGCAGGGTGCGTGAGGCGTGGCGGCCGACGGCGGCCCGTGCCCAGGCCGCGACGCGCCGGACGACCCTCGGGTCGGTGGCGTGACCGGCGACGATCTTGCGGTCGATGCCGAGACGGGCCTCGATGTGGCCGAACTCGCGGTCACCGTGGGCCGCTTGGTTGAGGTTCATGAAGTCCATGTCGATGCTCGGCCAGGGCAGCGACAGGTTGTACTGGGTGTGCAGGTGCAGCAACGGCCGGTCCAGGGCGCTGAGTCCGGCGATCCACATCTTGGCCGGCGAGAAGGTGTGCATCCACACGATCACGCCCACGCAGTCGTCGGAGGAGCTCGCCTCCTGGCATATCCGCCGGATCGAGTCGGCGTCGGTGAGGACCGGCTTCCACACGATCTTGACCGGGATCTTCCCGGGACCGCCGAGGATCTCGGAGATGCTCCGGGACTGTTCGGCGACCTGGTGCAGGATGTCGTCGCCGTACAGGCCCTGGCTTCCGGTGAGAAACCAGATCTCCTGGTTCGGGTAGGGCGTGGCGTTGGTGTCCATGAGGGTTCCTTTCAAAGGGAGTTGACCACCGAGCAGGGGTGCCGCTCAGGCGGATGCCTGGGCGCGGAGGTGGCGCAGGCGGTGCATGACCTCGTTGGCGCCGCGGCCGAAGTAGTCGTGCAGGAGCCGGTATTCGGCGTACAGGCGGTCGTAGGCCGCGGCCCGCTCGGGGTCCGGCTGGTAGACGGCCGGGCGGGCCTTGCCCATGGCGTGGGCGGCGGCCCGGATGTCCGGGTACGCCCCGGCCGCGACCGCCGCGTGCATCGCCGCGCCGAGAGCGGGGCCCTGCGCCGAGTCGATGACACCGAGGGGGAGACGGGTGACGTCGGCGTAGATCTGCATCAGCAGCGCGTTCTTCGTCAGGCCGCCCGCGATGATCAGCTCGCGGACCGGTACGCCGGACGTCTCGAACGCCTCGATGATGGTGCGGGTGCCGAAGGCGGTGGCCTCCAGCAGGGCGCGGTAGACGTCCTCGGGGCGGGTGGACAGCGTCAGACCCACCAGGACACCGCTCAGGTCGTGGTCGACCAGCACGGAACGGTTGCCGCTCTGCCAGTCCAGGGCGACCAACCCGTGCTCACCCACCCGCTGTTCGGCGGCGAGGGCGGTGAGGTGTTCGTGCGGGTCGCGGCCCGCGGCGGCGGCCTCCTCGGCGTACGACGCCGGGAACCCCGTGCGGACGAACCAGCCGAAGATGTCGCCGACGCCGCTCTGTCCGGCCTCGTAGCCCCACAGACCCGGCAGGATGCCGCCGTCGACGACCCCGCACATGCCCGGCACTTCGGCCCACTGGTCGGAGCTCATCACATGGCAGGTGGAGGTGCCCATGATGGCGACCATCCGACCCGGTTCCACCGCGGTGGCCGCGGGCGCCGTCACATGGGCGTCCACGTTCCCCACGCACACGGCGATGCCTTCGGGCAGGCCCGTCCATGCCGCCGCCTCGGCCGTCAACCGCCCAGCCAGATCTCCGAGTTGGCCGATCGGCTGGTCCAGCTTGGCGGTCACGAAGTCGGCGAAGCCGGGGTTGAGTGCGGCGAGGTAGTCGCTGGAGGGGTAACTGCCGTCCTGGAGCTGGCCCTTGTATCCGGCGGTGCAGGCGTTGCGGACGTACGTGCCGGACAGACGCCAGACGATCCAGTCGGCGGCCTCGATCCAGCGGTCGGTCAGCTCGTAGAGCTCGGGGTCCTCCTCCAGCAGTTGCAGGGCCTTGGCGAACTCCCACTCCGAGGAGATCTTCCCGCCGTACCGCTGCAGCCAGGGCTCCTTGCGGGCGTCGGCCAGTGCGGTGATGCGGTCGGCCTGGGCCTGCGCGGCGTGGTGGCGCCACAGTTTGACGTAGGCGTGGGGGCGGTCGGCGAGGTCGGGCAGTTCGCACAGGGGCGTGCCGTCGGCGAGGACCGGCAGGACCGTGCACGCGGTGAAGTCCGTGCCGATACCGATGACCTGCTCCGGCCGCACACCGGAGCGGGCCAGGGCCTCGGGTACGGCGATCCGCAGGACGTCGATGTAGTCCGCGGGCACCTGCAGTGCCCAGTCGGGCGGCAGCGGGGTCCCGTCGGGGAGCTTCCGGTCGAGGACGGCGTGGGTGTACGAGTGCTCGGCGGCGGCCAGTTCGGCGCCGTCGGCGACACGGACCACCACGGCCCGCCCGGACAGCGTCCCGTAGTCGACTCCGATGACGTAGGTGTCGGGATGGGTGTGTTCGCTGTGCTCGGCGTTCACCACCGGGCCGCCCTTCTGTTCGGTGTTTCGTGCGCTGTTCGACATGTGGAATGGAGTGGAGAGAGGGAATCCGTGAAGCAGGGGTCGTGGGTCCCGGTCGGGGTCCGGCTCAAGTGCCCGGACCCCGACCGGAGTTGAACGTCAGCCGGTGACCGGTGCGGCGGTGATGCGGTCGATGTTGGGTGTGTAGGCGCTCGCGTTGGCGAAGGTGATCGTGTTGGTGCCGGCGGTGAGGGTGACCGGGACGGGCAGGTCCCAGTAGGTGGACCAGCTGTAGTTGTTGCGGAACATGACGGTCTGCGCGGTGCCGCCGTTGACGGAGATCTGGGCCGCCCGGGAGACGACGTTGGTGTTGTAGTTCCCGGAGCCGGAGACCTGGTCGTTGGCGTAGCGGACGTTCATGACGTACCGCCCGGCACTGGCGGCGCTCACCTGGAAGGTGAGGGTGTTGGCCGAGCCGTTGCCGACATAGCCGACGTACTTGCCGCCGGAGGCCCAGGTGTCCGAGGTGGCGACGGCGGTTCCCGCGAGGGTGGCGCTCTCGGCCTCGTAGGCGGTGACGCCCGTGGTGTCGGCGCTCGCGCCCACCCGCAGGTCGCGCAGGGTCAGCGTGGTCGAGCCCGAAGTCGCCGCCGTGATGCGGTTGTTGCCCGCCGACAGGTACAGCCGCGAGCTCTTGTCCGTGAGTGTGCCGCTTGTCGAGGCCAGCGTGACGGCGGTCGCGCCGTCCAGCGTGAGGGTGCCCGACCCGTTGGAGGAGTAGTCGGTGTGGACGGTGTAGTAGCCGTCGGTCGGCGCGTAGACGTCGAAGGCGGCGGAGGTGCCCGAGGTCAGGGCCAGGGCGCCGGCACCGGTCGTGCCGGAGGCCGTGTAGCTGTAGGTCGGCGAGCCGGTGATGTCCGCGTAGGCGGCCGGGTAGGAGGTGTCGGCGGTGGAGGCCGCGGTGAGGTCGATCTTGTCGAGGGTGACCTCGTTGGTGCCCTTGGCCAGGGTGATCGTGTGCGTGCCCGCCGTCAGGGACACCGAGGCGCTCGCCGTGGAGCGGTAGGTCCAGTTCAGGGTCGGCGTGTAGGTGACCGTCTGGGAGGAGCCGCCGTCGACGGTCAGGGTCTGGGTCGCCGGGCCGCCGGACTGGTTGCCGTAGAAGACGTTGAGGTTGTACGTGCCCGTGGTCGGGGCGGTGACGGTGAAGGCGACCTTGCTGTCCGACTGGTTGAGGCTGCCGACGTCCTTGGTGCCCGAAGTGGCGTACCCGTAGGCGTTGGTGACGCTGCCTTGGGTGTAGACGGTACCGTCGGTGATGGACGCGCTCTCGGCCTCGTACGACGCCGACCAGGGGGTGCTCGCGGCGGTGGGCGTGCCGGTGCCGGCCGGGTTGATGACGATCCGGTAGGCCGACATGGGGTCGAGGTTGGTCAGCGGGACGGTGATGCTGCCGTCCGAGGCGACCGTGTACGTGCTGCGGGCCAGGACCGTCGGCGCGGGGCCCGCACCCTCGTAACCGCTCCAAGCGGTGCGCTCCACCGAGACGTTGACGGTGCTGCCGAACGACGACGGTATGTTCTGGACGACCGTGTTCGCCGAGCCGGAGGTGCCGCCGCCGAGGAGGACCTGGGCCTGCTTGCGGCCGGTGTCGAGGGACGCGATGCCCTGCAACGTGTCGATGACGTTGGCCTGCGGCGGGGTCACCTTGGTGGTCTGGCCGGTCAGGCCCGCGTACCAACGCAGCAGCCACCAGTCGCCGTTGGGGATGTTGGTCTGACTGACGTTGCCGTCGAGGTTCCCCGCGATGTCCCAGTAGGCCTGGTCGGCGTAGACCTTGTTCCGCTCGAACATGGACATCCACTGGACCATCTGGCCCGGCACCGAGAGGTCGCGGCGGTCGCCGTACTCGTTGATGTTGACTGGGCGCGCGCTGATGCCGGCGTTGGTCTCGATCGTCCGGTAGGCGGCGAGGTTGCCCTCGAAGTTGGAGAGGGAGGTCGGGTCCAGCTCGTGCCAAGTGGTCATGTCCGGGAGGACGTTGTTGGCCTTGGCCCAGGGGTAGAAGTCGCCCATGAAACGGGCGTCGTAGTGCGTCTCGTTGGGGCCGGCGATCCGCGCGTTCGGGATGATCGAGCGGATCTTGTTGTAGACCGTCGTCCAGTCGCTCTCGAAGCCGGCGAGCGCGCTGTTGTACGTGGACGTGGTCGAACTGCCGAGCCCTGTGTACCAGTTGCCGTCCGGCTCATTGAACGGCACCCACACGAACGTGCTCGCGTCGGAGCGGGCCGCGACCTTGGTGACCATCGTGTCGACCTTCGACAGATAGTCCGTCAGCCCGAGGTTCTCGTACGGCCACGAGGCGTAGATGTCCTGCATGTAGATCAGGTTGTCGCCGCCGCCACCGCGGGCGAACTCCGGCTGGACGACCAGCGCGTCACCGTTCGGGTGCTGGGTGCCGTCGGGCGCCTTCTGGGCGATGGACGTCATGTGCAGGGGAGTTACGAGGCTGTCGCCCGGAACTCCGTCGTCGCTGAGGCCGTACAGAGCGCCGTTGGCTCCGTGCATGACCGCGCCGGTGGTGGTGCCGAGGTCGACGGTCAGTTGCGGGGTCGCCGCCTGCGCGGCGGGGACGGTGAGTGCTGTGCCCAGGAGGGCGGCGGTCACCACGGTCGCGCCCATGAGGGCGCGGACGGAGCGGGGTCTGCGGGCTGTTCGAGGCATGGCTGTCCTCCTCCTCCCGCGGCGTTGCGGGAGGCTGTCGGGGTACTTCGGGGGTGACCGGGGCGGCTCAACAGGCCGAACCCCCGGGGCTACTTGACGGCGCCGCTCGTGATGCCGGAGACGATGCGGCGCTGCGCGATGACGAAGACGAGGACCATGGGGAGGCTCATCATCACGACGTAGGCGAAGATCAGATGCCAGTTGTTGAGGTAGAGCTGCGCGTTGGCGACCTGGTAGAGGTTGAGCGGCAGGGTGGCCTTGTCGCCGCCGCCGAGGACGAAGAAGGCGTAGAAGATGTCGCTCCAGGCGTAGAGCATCACCATGATCGTCGCCGTGGCGATGACCGGGCGCAGCAGCGGCAGGATGATGCGGAAGAAGACCCGCACCGGTCCCGCGCCGTCCATGCGGGCGGCCTCCTCCAGCTCCTCGGGGAGGGCGCGGATGAACCCGGTCATGAAGAAGATCGAGGTGGACAGGTACATCCCGGCGTAGACGCCGATCATGCCGGGACGGGTGCCGGCCAGTCCCAGCTGGCGCAGCTCCATCACGATGGTGATCACGGCGGGCGGGAGCAGCAGTCCGCTGATGCTCAGCGCGTACAGGGTGTTGACCAGGCGCCCCTTGCGGCGGGCGAACACCCAGGCGGCGCCTGCCCCGAGGAGCAGGACGAGGACGACGGACGGGGCGACGACCAGGAGGCTGTTGACGAAGCCCTGGACGACCTTGCCCTCGTCGAAGCTCTGCTTGTAGTTCGCGGCGGCCTGGACGTGGTGGGGCAGGGAGAGGTTGGGCTTGATCGCCTCGGCCTGCGGTTTCACCGAGGTGACCGCGACCAGCCACAGCGGGATGCCGATGGTGACGCCGGCGATGATCAGGACGGCGAGCGGTTGGAGCCAGCGCAGCGGGCGCCGGTGTACGGGGGCGAACGCGGTAACGGTGGTCACTGGTTGTTCTCCCTGCGGCGCAGGCCGACGATGACGGGCACGGCGAGGACGACGACGATGAGGAAGAGCACCAGGCTCATCGCGGACGCCTGCGCGTACAGGCCCTGGCCGAAGATGCGGAACATGTAGATGTTGAACACCTCGGTCTCGCTGCCGGGACCACCCCCGGTGGTGGCCTGGACGATGTCGAAGGTGTTCATGGAACCGATCAGCGCGGTCGTCACGTTGAACGTCACCGCGGGCGCGAGCAGCGGGAACCGGACCGACCAGAAGGTGCGCCACCAACCGGCCCCGTCGATACGGGCGGCCTCCAGCACGTCACCGGGCATGCTCTTCAGGCCCGCCAGGTAGATCAGCATCGCCAGGCCCATCCACTTCCAGCCGTGGATGAGGGTCACCACGACCAGCGTCCACGTGGTCGAGCCGAGCCAGGGGGTGTCCACATGGTGCCCCGCCAGTGAGGACAGCACGCTGTTGAGCGCCCCGTCCTGGGCGAGCAGGGCCCGGAAGATGTAGCCGACGGCGAGCGCGGAGATCAGTACCGGAAGGAAGAAGACCGCGCGGAAGAAGCGGTTGAAGCGGGTGTCGCGCTCCAGCAGCAGGGCGAGGCCGAGACCGAAGCCGTTCTGGAAGACGGCCACGAGGACCGCGTACACCAGGGTGATGCGGATGTCACGGGCCATCGACCCGTCATGCAGGATGGTGCTGAAGTTCGACAGGCCCACGAAGCCGATCCGCGAGTGGAACGCCGACCAGTCGGTGAACGGGTAGACGAAGTTCAGCAGGTTCGGCAGCAGGAAGAACACGCCGAACACGGCGAGCGCGGGCAGAGCGAACCACCACGGCTGGTTGGCCTTGCCGCGGGGGCGCTCGCGCCGGCCGGGACGGGACGGCCGGTCCTGGTCGAGGTCCTTCGCACGCGTGGCGTCGATAGCGTCCATCGTGGCGGTGTCCACCACTCTCTTACCTCCGGTACGGGCCCCGGGCACGCCGCCGACGGGCGGCCCGGGGGACGGGCTGACGGGCGGCCCGGGATACGGGCTGCGAAGGGGCGCCGGTCAGAAGCCGGAGACGCCGCGTGCCTTGAGGACCTGCTTGAACTGGTCCTCGGCAGCCTGGGCGACTTCGCGCGGGGTCTTCTTGCCGTAGATCATGTCGGCGAGGGCGAGGTGCATGTCGGGGGCGGTGAGCGCCTTGACCTGGAAGACGCCCGAGGCGCCGGACAGGGCCTTGGCCTGGGCGATGGCCGTCTGCGGCAGGCCGTCGGGGTTGGGCACGGAGGGCTCCACGGACACGAGCTTGTTGGCCTTGATGTAGGCCGGGTAGTCCGGGCCGAGCCAGAAGGACATGAACTGCCGGGCGGCGTTCTGACGCTTGGTGTCGCCGGTGTTGAAGGCGACGACGCCGTTGGTCTGGTCGGGGGAGTACTCGGCCTTGGCGGAGCTGTTGGCGATGGGGAACCAGCCGAGCTTCTTGTCCATCTCCGCCGTGCTGGAGGTGGCCTGGATCTCGGACTGGAGCGCGGTGACGTTCAGGGCCATCCCGGCGCTGCCGTCCATGACCGCCTTGCCCTGGTCGACGAAGGTGGCGGTCTTGTAGTTCTTCTGGGCCAGGCCGCCGTCGAGGATCTTCGTCTTGTACTTGGTGATGGCGTCGACGATGGTCTTGTTGGTCCAGGTGTCCTTGTTCTTGTTGAGGTTGTCCCAGAACGACTGCGGCAGGTCCGTGAGTTGGGCCTGGACCTGCCACTGCAGGGGCCACTTGTCGCCGCCGACCTCGAAGAACGGGGCCGCGTCCGTCTTCGCCTTGATCTTCGCGGCGTCGGCGAGCATCTCGTCGTAACTGCTGGGCATGGTGGTGATGCCCGCCTTCTTGAAGACGGCCTTGTTGTAGTAGACGCCGAGGACCGCGGGGCTGGTGACGATGGCCGCGTAGCGGTGGCCGTCGACCTGGCCGAGGGTCTTCTCCGTCGTGCCGAGCTTGGAGACCCAGTCCTCGTTGTCGAGCTGCAGCAGGTTCTTGGCCGGCTGGACGAACGGCAGGGTGCTGGCCGTGGGCTGCCAGAACATCAGGTCCGGCTTGACGCCCGAGGCGAGCTTGGTCGGGACGTTCGACTCGTAGGGGTCGGGTATCACCTCGGTGGTGATCTTGGCGCCGGTGGCCTTCTCGAATGCCTCGATGGCCTGCTTGGGTTCCGAAACGCTGTTCTGGGCGACCCACATGGTGAGCTTGACGCCCTTGAGAGAGGCGGTCGGGTTGACCGAGCCCTCGGGTGCGGCGGCCGTGGCGCCACCGCTGCTGTCGCTGCACGCGGTGGCGGTCAGCCCGAGAACGCAGGCGGTGGCAAGGACGGAGACGGCTCTTCTCATGGCGGATCCTTGTTCGTACGCGGAAGGGAGCGGAAGGGAGACGAGGCGATGCTGCGGAGAGGTGCGATGACTGCGGAGATGCGCGATTGCTGCGGGGAAGACGGCTGACGGACACGGCGAGGCGACTGCGGGCACGGCGGACGTAACGGATACGGCGAGCCCGGACGTCCGGTCCGGCTCAGGCGTTCCGTGGCCCCGAGCTCTCCCGGAGGATGAGGGTGGGTTCGGCCGGCACCGGCGCGGGTGCCTGCTGGTCGGTGTCGAGCTGGGCGCGCAGTAGCCCGAAGGCGGCGCGCCCCAGTCCGTGGAAGTCCATGCGGACCGTGGTGAGGGACGGGGTGACGAAGGCGGAGTGAGGGGCGTCGTCGAAGCCGATGACGCTGACGTCCTCCGGGACCCGCCGGCCCGCGTGGTGCAGGGCTCTCAGGACGCCCAGCGCCAGATCGTCGTTGCCGCACAGGATCGCGGTGACGTCCGGGTTCTTGGCGAGTTTCTTCCCGGCCTCGTATCCGGCCTGGGCGTCCCAGCCGTTGCCGGAAGGCGCGGGAGGGGTCACGCCGGCCGCTCGCAGGGCCTGACGCCAGCCTTCGGCGCGGGGCGCCGCCGTCCGCCGGGTTCCGGTGGAGGCTGGGATCGCCACATAGTGCACGTTTTCGTGCCCGAGCGCCAGCAGGTGTTCGGTGGCGGTACGGGCCGCCTCACGGTCGTCGGCCCACACCGCCGGACGGCCGGGTGTCCGGCCGTGCGGCGGCGCCTCCACCAGCGCCGCGCACGGCACATGCGCCGGTACGCGATCCAGTGCGGCGGCGCCGAGACGGTCGTAGCCGATGACCACCAGTCCGCCACCGGTGTCGGCGGCCGCGGCGATCGTACGGTCCAGGTCGTCCTCGGGTGTCACGACCCGCACGCCCAGTGCGTATCCGGCGGCGCGGGATGCCTCCTCCAGTCCCTGCAGGGTGGCTGCGTAGCCGTAGAGAACGGTGTTCGACGTGATGACCGTGACCGATCGGGTTACCCCGCTGGCCAGCGCGAACGCGGTGGCGTTGCGCCTGAATCCCAGGGTTTGGATGGCTGCGTCGACCCGCTTGCGAGTCTCCTCCCTGACGTTCGGGTGGTTGTTGATGACCCTCGAAACGGTCTGGTAGGAGACGCCTGCCGCCTGGGCGACATCGCGGATACTGGCGGCCTTCTGCTGCCCCTGAGGGGGGTCGCTGTGGCCGCCGGAGCTTGTGTGACCGGTCACATCCATGCGAGGATTGTGAGCGGTCACAACGTGGGCGTCAAGAGACCGTAACCAGGGATTTACCTTTCGAACCCGCCGATCGGCGCGGCACCCCCCTCTCCCGCCGCGTGTGAATCCCCAGCTCAGCACCCCCCACAAGCCACCGCAGGACCGAACCATCCCGGAAGGGGAAATTGCGTTGACCGCTGTCGCCGGAACAGTCGAGAAGTCCCGTATCTGGTCGCACCCGGAGCTCGGGCTGCACGCCGTCCTGGACGCCACGGGGTCGGTGAGACTGGGGACACCCGGCCAGGACTGGGCCCGCCTGGTCCCTCTCGTCGAGGTCACCGCCACCGGCCACGGGCGCCTGTGGTCGGGAGAACGCTTCATCGAGACGGCCATCGGCGACCGCCTCACCTACCGCGATCACGAGACGGTGCGGGACGGGCGGGTCGCAGGCCGGGAGCGTACGACGATCCGGCTGGCGGACTCGGAGACCGGGCTGGCCGCCGAGGTCACCCTGGAGTCGGGCTCCGGTGCCGGCTCCGGCGCGGCCTTTCTGCGCGCGCGGGTACGCCTGGTCAACGAGGGCGCCACTCCGCTGAGGCTGGAGAGCGTGACCACCCTGACCCTCGGCGGCATCTCCGATGCGGGCGACGGCCTGGACGGCCTGACTCTGCACTGGGCGGACAACGACTGGCTCGCCGAATGCCGCTGGCGGCAGGCCGCGTTCCGCGACGAGGTCGTCCCGCTGAGCCGGTCCGCCCACGGCCACGAGGGACGCGGCTGCTTCGAGCGCTACTCACAGGGCAGCTGGTCCACCGGCCGCAACCTCCCGGTCGCCGCGCTCACCGACCTGGACGGCCGTGCCTGGCTCTGGCAGATCGAGTCCAGCGCGGGCTGGCGCTTCGAGACCGGCGAACGCGAGGGCGCGGCCTACGTCGCGCTGTTCGGGCCCGACGACGCCCACCACCAGTGGCACCACACCCTCGCCCCCGGCCAGGAGTTCCACACCGTCCCCGCCGTTCTCGTCCGGACGGAGGCCGGCGGCCTGGACGCCGCCTTCGGGACCCTCACGGACTACCGCCGCGGCATCCGCCGCGACCACCCCGACCACCGCACGCTCCCGGTGATCTACAACGACTACATGAACACCCTCATGGGTGACCCCACCACGGATCGGCTCCTGCCTCTCATCGAGGCGGCGGCGACCGCCGGCGCCGAGGTCTTCGTCATCGACGCGGGCTGGTACGACGACGACGCCCAGGGCTGGTGGGACGCCGTCGGCGCGTGGGAGGCCGCGCCCAACCGCTTCCCGGGCGGCATACAGGAGGTCTTGGACGCCATCGGGCGGCACGGCATGACCCCGGGACTCTGGCTCGAACCCGAAGTCGTCGGCGTCCGCAGCCCGTTGGCCCACACCCTGCCGCCGGAGGCGTTCTTCCGGCGTGGCGGTGTCCGTGTGACGGAACATGGCCGGCACCACCTGGACCTGCGTCACCCGGCCGCCCGCGCCCACCTCGACGAGGTCGTGGACCGGCTGGTCGGCGAGTGGGGCGTCGGCTACCTGAAACTCGACTACAACATCAACATCGGCCCAGGCACGGAGGACGGCTCCGAAAGCGCGGGCGCCGGGCTGCTCGGGCACCACCGCGCCCACCTCGACTGGATGGCCTCAGTCCTCGACCGGCACCCCGACCTGGTGCTGGAGAACTGCGGGTCGGGCGGCCTGCGCATGGACTACGCGCAACTGGCGGTGGCACAACTGCAGTCCACCAGCGACCAGCAGGACCCCCTGCGCTACCCGCCCATCGCCGCCGCGGCCGCCACCGCCGCGACACCCGAGCAGGCCGCCGTGTGGGCGTACCCCCAGCCGGACCAGAGCCTCGACGAGATCGCCTTCACCCTCACCGGCCCGCTGCTCGGACGCATCCACCTCTCCGGCTTCCTCAACCTCATGAGCGACGAGCAGTTCGACCTCGTCCGCTCGGCGATCTCCGTCTACAAGGACCTCCGGCCGGAGATCGGCGGCGCGCATCCGTTCTGGCCACTGGGCCTGCCCGCCTGGGAGGACGAGTGGATCGCCCATGGACTGCGGGGCGAGGAGTCCACGTACGTGATGGTCTGGCGACGGGAGCCGGAGCCGGGCGGCGACGGGCGCGAGGCCGTCCCGAACGACCCCGCCGAAACCGACCGCACACTCACCGTCCCTCACCTGCGAGGCGCTCACGTTCATCCCACCCTGCTGCATCCCACGACCGCCGGTGCCGCCGCGGAGTGGGAAACGGTTGAAGGGAAGCTGACCGTCTCCCTGCCGCGTGCCAACACCGCTGTCCTCTTCCGGTTGAGCCCGGTCTCGTCGGAATGATGTCTTCGACGGGCAGCTTCCGGTCGCCGGGTACCCGGGCCCGACCGTCGGCGGCGCGAACCTGACGACGAGGTCACCACCGCTGCGGCGGTGGTGACACCTGCCGGACGGTCAAGAAGTCGCTCCCCCGACGCCTGCGGTCGGGGCTGCACCTTCTCGCGGCGGCGCGTCACGCCGATTGCTCAGAGCCAGTCCTTCCGCTTGAAGATGACGTACAAACTGGTACATACAACCGCCATCAGGATGATCGCAAAGGGGTACCCGAACACCCAGTGCAACTCCGGCATGCTGTCGAAGTTCATCCCGTAGATCGTCCCGACCAGCGTCGGAGCGAACAAAATAGCCGCCCAGGACGAGATCTTCTTGATCTCCTCGTTCTGCTCGAAGCCCGCCTCCGCCAACGCCCGCATCTCGGCGTTCTGCTGCTGGGTCACCAGCGTCGCGTTGACGGTGAGGATGTCGGTGAGGGCCTGGCGGAAGCCGTCGACGCGTTCGCTGGTGTGGGTGACGTGGTCGGCGACGTCGCGGAGGTAGCGCTGGAGTTCCTCGTCGGTGCCGTACTTGGCGAAGCCGGCCATCAGGGCGTGCAGCATGCCGACCAGGGGGCGGGTGGCGCGCTGGAACTCGACCATTTCGCGGGAGAGTTCGTAGATGCGGCGGGAGACCGCCGGGTCGCCGCGGAAGACCTCGGTCTCGATCTCGTCGATGTCGATCTGGACGCCGGAGACCACGGGGAGGTACCCGTCGACCACGGAGTCGAGGATCGCGTAGAGGACGGCCTCCGGGCCGAGTTTCAGCAGCTCCGGGGTGTCCTCCATGCGGCGGCGCACCGCCGAGAGGTCCGGCGCCGCACCGTGCCGGACCGTGATCACGAAGTCCGGGCCCACGAACACGTGCAGCTCACCGAAGTCGACCTCCTCCAGCGCGTCCAGGTAGCGCGCGGCGCGCAGGACCACGAAGAGCGTGTCGCCGTAGCGCTCCAGCTTCGGGCGCTGATGCGCCTCCATCGCGTCCTCGACGGCGAGCGGATGCAGGTCGAACTCGGCGGCCAGGGAGAGGAGTTCGGCCTCCGTCGGGCGGGCGAGACCGATCCACGCCACGCCGTCCGGCTCGTCGCGCAGCTCGCGGAAGGTGTCGGCGAGGGTCGTGGGGGTCGAGACGCGTACGCCGTCGCGGTACAGGGCCGCCTGTACGACGCTGCCGGCGTCGTCGGGGTCCGGTGCCGGCGGGTCGGGTCGGGGCGACGGAGGCCGCGCGGGCGGCGCGGCCGGCGGGGTCAGGGCGCGTCGCCAGACGGACTTCCTGGCGTTCTTCCCGTTGCTCGCGTTCTTCGCGTCGCCCCTCGTGTCCTTCGAGGCTGAGCGGGCGCGTCGCTCGGACATCGCGGCTGCCTCCAGTGTCGAACGTGCGTCTGCGTGATCACGGAGCAGGATATACGGGGCAAACAGACTGAGCGTGCCCGGTCGCCTCGGGATCCGGTGAGAGTTGCGGACAGAAGGTGTCCGCAAGCGGCGTTAGCGTGCGGAGCATGACGAAGACGACCACGACGGCCTCGGTACTCGGCACCCGCGCCCTCAACCGCGCGACCCTCGACCGTCAGCTTCTGCTGCGCCGCTCCCCGCTGTCCGCGAAGGCCGCCGTCGGACACCTCCTCGGCCTCCAGGCGCAGAACGTCAAGCCGCCGTACTACGCCCTCGCCGCCCGTCTCGACGGCTTCACCCCCGAGGCGCTGTCGCGGCTCATGGCCGACCGGGAGGCCGTACGCATCGTCACCATGCGCTCCACCATCCACACCCACACCGCCGACGACGCCCTCGTCCTGCGCCCGCTCGTGCAGGCCGCACGCGACCGGGAGCTGGGCACCTTCCGCAAGGGGCTCACCGGCGTCGACCTGGACCGGCTCGCCGCGATCAGCCGTGAGCTGGTGGAGGCCGAGCCGCGCACCATGAAGCAGCTGCGCGAGACGCTGCTCGCCGAATGGCCGGACGCCGACCCGTTCGCGCTCTCGGTCGCCGCCCGCTGCCGGCTGCCGCTCGTCCAGGTCACCCCGCGCGGTCTGTGGGGCCGCAGCGGCCAGGTCGAGCTCACCACCGCCGAGCACTGGCTCGGCCGCCCCGCCGAGCCCGCGCCCACACCGGACGCGACCGTCCTGCGCTACCTCGCCGCCTTCGGGCCCGCCTCCGTCAAGGACATGCAGACCTGGGCGGGCCTGACCCGGCTGCGCGAGGCCTTCGAACGGCTCAGGCCCGAGCTGGTCACGTTCCGTGACGAGAACGGCGTCGAGCTCTTCGACCTTCCCGACGCGCCCCGCCCGGACGCGGACACCCCTGCCCCGCCGCGCTTCCTCCCCGAGTTCGACAACCTGCTGCTGTCCCACGCCGACCGCTCCCGCGTCGTACCCGCCGGCCTCAAGGGACGCTCCTGGCAGGGCAACCAGGCGTACCGCACCCTGCTCGTCGACGGATTCCTGGCCGGAGTGTGGAAACTGGACGAAGGGGCGCTCGTCATCGAGCCCTTCGGCACGCTCACGAAGGCGCAACGGAACGAGGTCACCGAGGAAGGGGAGCGGATGCTCAAGGTGATGCGGCAGGGGGAGGCCTACGACATCCGGTTCGGGACCGTCGTACGGCCCTGACGTTCCGGAAGGGTCGTACGACCCTGATGTTCCGGACGTCTCAGTCCGCCCGCCCCGTCACCGCCACCGTCAGCCCCAGCCCGATCATCGTGAAGCCGCCCGCGCCGCCGATCAGGGACAGCCGGCGGTCGGAGCGGGCGAACCAGGTGCGGGCCGCCGAAGCGGTCAGGCCCCACAAGGTGTCCGTGACCAGGCCGATGGAGATCGGGATCAGACCCAGCAGCAGCATCTGCGTCGTGACCTGGCCCGCGGAGTGGTCCACGAACTGGGGGAGTACCGCGGCGAAGAAGACGATGCCCTTGGGGTTGGTGACGCCGACGAGGGCGCCGTCCAGGACCGTGCGGAGATCGCCGCGCGCCTCGGCCGCGGGTGCCGCCTTGATCGCCGACGCCTTCAGCTCCTTGCGGTGCCGGAACGCCTGCACGCCCAGGAGGACGAGATACGCGGCGCCGGCCAGCTTCACCGTCAGATAGACCGTCATCGAGCGCTCGACCAGCGAACCGATCCCGAAGGCGACCGCCACGACCAGCAGGTACGAGCCGAAGACGTTGCCGAGCGCCGTCGCCACCGCGGTGCGCCGGCCGTGGGCGAGCGCCCGCCCGATGACGAACAGCACGCTGGGCCCGGGAATCACGATCACCAGCAGCGACATCGCGGCGAAGGCCAGGAAACGGTCCGTGGACACCATGTCCATCACCTCCCACGGGGGCCCATTCAAACAGGCGGCCCTCGGGGCGCTCTAGAGTCCACGGCATGGAACTTCGGCAGCTCAGCTATTTCGTGACGGTCGCCGAGGAGCTGCACTTCGGCCGGGCGGCGATGGGGGTCCCCCCGCTCGAGCGAAGCCGAGAGTGGGGGAGTCTCCATATCGTGCAGTCGGCTGTCAGCCAGCAGATCCAGCGGCTGGAGCGGGAATTGGGCGCCGAGCTCTTCGACCGTTCGCCCCGGCATGTACGGCTCACCGGTGCGGGGGAGCGGCTGCTGCCCGAGGCGCGCGCCGTGCTGGCGGCGGCCGAGCGGGCGCGGGCGTCCGTCGCCCCTGCCGCCGGGCTGCGGCTCGGCACCAGCACCGGCCTCGGCGAACATCTGGACCGGGTGCTCGCGGCCTTCGCCGAGCGGGAGCCTGCCGTTCCGGTCGAGCTGGTCTCGCTCCCGGCCCAGGAGCGGCTCGCCCGGGTCGCGGACGGGCGGCTGGACGCGGCGTTCGTCCGGGGCGTGTCACCACACGAACAGGTGCCGGGCGTACGGGTGCTGCCGCTGTGGCCCGACCCCCTGGTGGCCGCCCTGCCCGCCGCGCACCCGCTGGCCGCGCGGGACGAGGTCGCCCTCGACGAGCTGGCCGGGCTGCCGCTGAGCATCACCGAGCGCCGGGTGAATCCCGCGCTGGTCGACCTGGTCGTCGGGGCCTGTCACGACGCGGGGTTCCAGCCGCTGCCCGGGCCGGCGGGCGGCTCCCTCCAGGACACCCTCGCCACCATCGGCACCCGGCCGCTGTGGACGGTCGTGTACGCCTCCCACGCCCGCGTCCTGCACGCCCCCCGGATCGCCTTCGTACCCTTCCGGGCGCCGGGCCTCGCGCTCACCACCGGGCTCGCCGTGCACGGCTCGAATCCGCCGCCGTACCTCGACAACCTGTGTGCGGCCTGCGGCGATCACGAAAGCTGATCGCTGCGGTCGCGGGCTGCCTCTTGGTCGGTGACGCCCCGCGCGATGGACTGTTCCCGTACCCGGAAAGCGGCAAGGGCCGCCTCGGACAAGGGAGTTCAGCCATGCCCATCGTCACCATTCAGCAGGGTCCGCGCGACGTCGAGCTCAAGCGGGACCTCGTCAAGCGCGTCACCGACGCCTTCGTCGACGCGTACAGGATTCCGGCCGAGACCGTGCACGTCTGGATCCACGAGGTGCCGGCGGACAGTTGGGGTGTCGCGGGGAAGCTGACCGCCGACAAGTAGAGGGTTCGAGAGTGGATAGGGGGCGCTGCGGGCCGCTCGTGGTGGCTCGCAGCGCCCCCTGGCATTCACCTGAGGGGTTCTCAGGAGTTCATCGGTGACTACGAGTTGACCTGCGTGGTCACCAGGCTGGAGAAGGTCGTCAGGCGGGTGTAGACACCGGGGTAGCCGGCCTCCGCGCAGCCCTCGCCCCAGGAGGTGATGCCTGCCAGGACGCCGCCGATGAGCAGCGGGCCGCCGCTGTCGCCCTGGCAGGTGTCGACGCCGCCGGAGGTGTATCCGGCGCAGACCATGTCGGAGGCCACGAAGTCGGAGCCGTACGAGCTGGCGCAGCTGGAGTTGGACACGATCGGGACGGTCGCGGTCCGCAGCTGGTTGGAGGAGCTGCCGCTCTCGGAGGTGGTGCCCCAGCCGACGATGCGGGCGGTGGTGCCGGTCGCGTACACGCTGGTGTCCGTGGAGGCGACGTACTTCGCCGTGGTGTACGACATCGACGTCGACAGGGTCAGTACGGCCACGTCGTCACCGTTGGTGGCGTCCGTGTAGTCGGGGTTGATCCAGATCTTGCTGACCTTGCTGACGGTGCCGTTCGTGCCGTTCAGGTACGTTCTGCCGCCGACGACGCGGATGCTGCTGGTGGTCTCGCCGACCATACAGTGGGCGGCCGTGACCACCTTGTTGGCGGCGACCAGGGTGCCACCGCAGAACTGGTTCTGGGAGGCGTCCGTGATCTGCATCATGAACGGGTACGCGGTCGTCGTGGTCGTCGTGCCACCGACGATCGGCTGGGGCGCGGCTACGGCGGAGGGGGCGCCGAGCAGTGCGGTCGCGGCGGCGGCAGCGGTCGCCGCACAGACGGCGGCGGTCTTCTTGGCGCGGTTGAGCCCGAACATGGGTCTCCTTGGAGTTTGCCGGTGGGGGGACGCACGGGTGTGGGGGGTGAGCACGGTGCCTGTGGGTGGCACCGTGTGCCCGAGCGAGCGGCACGGGGTTCACGCTAGAAGCGGAGAGCTCCGCTTCCAAGCAGGGAAGCCCCTAGGGGAGTTGGAGGAGGGAAAACCCTTGGCCGAGGGAGCCGGGGTTTAGCGTCCTGTGTCACCCGGTTGGTCCCGACCTGGGGTCCGGCTCAGCCGGTCCTCCGCCCCGCCGCCAGCCTGACTATGTCCACCCGCGAGCGGATCCCCAACTTCCGGTACACCCGTGTGAGGGTCGCCTCGACCGTCTTCACACTGATGAACAGGCGCGCGGCGATCTCGCGGTTGGTGGCGCCCTCCATGACGAGGGCGGCGACCTGGCGTTCGGTCGCGGCGAGGGTGTCGAGCGCGGCGGAGGCGAGGGGCGGCGCGGCCGGATGGGTGGTGGACGCGGACTCGGCCTGGCGGAGCCAGGGCAGGGCGCGGCAGCGGCGGAAGAGGCGGGCCGCCTCGTCGTACGAGGTGGGTCCGGGCCGGTGGGTGCGCAGGCCCGCGAGGGCGTACGCGGCGCGCGCTTCCTCCAGGCCGTAGCCCAGCTTGGCGAGGCGGTCCTGAGCGGAGGTCAGCTGGCGTTCGGCGGAGCCCTGTTCGCCGCGTGCCGCGCGTACGAGCGCCTCGGCGCGGTCGAGGACGGCGAGGACGCTCTCGCGTTCGAGCCGCAGGGCCCGCTGCCGGGTGACGTCGATGACGTCCTGCGCCTCGACGGGCTCCCCGATCCGTACGAGCGCCTCGGCGAGGTCGCCGTGCCAGCGGCCGCGCGCGGGGTCGATGACGCCGAGCCCCTCCTCCAGCTCCCGTACCCGCCGCAGGGACTGGACCGCCGCCGCGGCGTCCCCGGCGACCAGCTGGGCGTGCCCGAGGGCACCCAGGGCGCGCGAGAGGTAGATCAGGTCGCCGTCCTCCTCGGCGCGGTCCACGGCCTCCCGGGCGAGGGCGAGCGCACGGTCCACGTCGCCGCCCGCGGCCTCGGCGAGCGAGGTGAACATGGCGGTGGCCGCCTCCCCGATCCCCGTGTCGCGGGCGAGCCGCAGACTCTCGCGGGCCAGGTCGAGGGCCCGGCCGCAGTGCCCGGAGCGCAACTCGGTCTCGGCGAGCCCGCGCAGGAAGTGCACCTCGCTCTCGACCATGCCGCGCCGCTGCACCTCGCGCAGCAGTGCGGTGATGGTCGTACGGGCCTCGGCGAGCTGGTCGCCCATGATCAGCCAGCGGAAGCGGGCGGCACCGGCGCCGTTGTGGTCGCACGCCACCCGGGGGTCCTGCGGCTCGCGCATCGCCCGCTGGATGGTCGCCGGGGCGTCCGGGTGCCCCATCAGGGTCTCCATCTGCGCCTGGAAGCCCAGCGCGAGGAGTTCGGTGGGCCGGTCCCCGGCGCGGGCCGCGAGCCGCGCGGCACTGGCGGCCTCCTCGCGGGCCTTGGCCATCTCGCCTTCCATGAGCAGGGCCCGCCAGGCCAGTTGGTAGCGGACGAGGGCGAGCAGCCCCGGGTCGTCGCCCGCGTCCGCGAGCGCGTGCGGGAAGACGGCGTCGATCTCGGCCATGGCATGCCCCGCGGCGTCGATGACGACCATCCAGGCCCGCACCCGGTCCGCCGGTCCGGTGGCGTGGGCCAGCACCTGGCGCGCGATGTCCCGGGCGAGGTCCGTCTCCCCGGCCGTCAGCGCGTCCTCGGCGGCCTGCAGCCGCCGTTCGTCCGGACCGGGCACGGTGTCGGCCGGAGTGTGCCGGGCCGCGAGCAGGCCCAGCCCCGCGGCGACCGAGGGCGCGCCGCGGTCCCGGGCGGCGGCCGCGGCCTCGCCGAGCCGGGCGGCGACCTCCGGGTCCGTGCCGGTGGTGGCCAGGGCGAGGTGCCGGGCCCGCTCGATGGGATCGGAGGCCGCCGTGGACAGCGCGGTGTGCGCGGCGCGCCGCTCCTGGGCGCTCGCCTCCGCGTACAGGGCGGCGGAGACGAGGGGATGCGCGAACCGGATGCCGGGTGTCTCGCGTTCCGTCGCGAGCAGTCCGAGCGCCGCGGCCGAGGCGGTTTCCGCCTCGGCGTTCTCGCGGCCGGCGGCGTGCAGCAGCGCCAGCGTGGGGCGGGCTCCCGCGCTCGCCACGAGCAGGGTGCGCCGGGCCTCGGCGGACAGCATGTCCAGGCGGCTCAGCACGAGCGCGCGCAGCGAGGTCGGCACGGGGAGCGGCTCGCCCGGGCTCGGCGGGGTCGGGGACTCGGCGAGGGCGCGGCCCAGTTCCAGCGCGAACAGGGGGTTGCCGCCGCTCGTGCGGTGGATGTCCCGCACGGTGGAGCGGGGCAGGCCGGTGTAGCCGCGGTGACTGAGGAGTTCGGCCATATGGGCGCGGGAGAGCGGGTTGATCCGCACGGCCAGGGTCTCCGGCGGGGACGCGCGTAGATAGCGGTCGTGCTCTTGGCCCTGGGGCTCCGTGTCGGTGCGTACCGCGCACAGCATCCGTACGGGCATGCCGCCGAGGCGGCGGGCGGCGAAGCCGAGCAGCTCGGCACTGGCCGGGTCCAGCCACTGCAGGTCGTCGGCGACGATCAGCACCGGGCCCTGGGCGGCCAGCGCCCGCAGCACCGACAGCACCGCGAGCCGCAGCGCCAGACCGTCGCGCTGGAGGGTGGATTCGCCGCGCCCGGTGAGCGCCGACTCCAGGGCGGTGCGCTGGGGGGCGGGCAGCCGGTCGGAGACCTCGTCCACGACCAGGCCGAGGAGGTCGGCCAGTGCGAGGAAGGGGAGATGGGATTCGGACTCGGTCGCCGAGCAGCGCAACACGGTCCGTGCCGATTCGGCGCATTCCACGGCCAACGCCCGCAGGACGGTCGACTTTCCTATTCCCGCGGGGCCGTGCACCAGCACGCTGCCTCCGCCGGAGAGCTGCTCACGCGCCCCCGCGAAGAGTTCCGCCCGGCCGATGACCAGGTCGGGGCGGGGTCTCGCAGGTTCCTTGAAGTCCCCTCGCACGGTCACCGCTCCCCTCGTGTGTCGTGTCCGGGCCAATATTAGGCAATGTCTCTTTGAATTTCGGACCGTCGGGGTGGTGAGGGAAATAACAGGGGGTCCGCATAAGTCATTTCAAGGCGCCAAGGATTGAATGGAAAGCGCCAGGAGGGTGCCCTCCCTACGGCAGCAGTCCGGCCCGTCGCGCGGCGACCACCGCCTCCCACCGGGTGTGGGCCCCGAGCTTCCGCATGGCGGAGCGCAGATACCCCTTCACGGTCTCCGCGCGCAGCCCGAGCCGCTGTGCGGCCGCCGCGTTGGTCGCGCCCGACGCGACACAGGCGAGGACGTCCACCTCGCGGGGGGCGAGGCCGACGTGCCGCGCGGCGGGGGACGGTGACGCCGCGTCGGCCAGGCGCCCGCACACGGCGAGGAGTTCGGCGCGCAACGCCGGGTCGACGATCCGCGGCGCCAGCGCCCGCAGCACCCCGTGCGCCTCGCGCACCTCCTCCCACGCGGCGCGTCCCGCCGCCGGTCCTGGCTCCCGCGCGGCCGCCAGCAGGTCCCGCGCCTCGTCCCGGACGACCAGTGCCTGCTCCACGTCCCGGGCCGCCGCGACGGCCGCGCCGAGCGTGCGGTCACCCAGCGGCTGGGCCGTCCGCAGGGCGCCGTACAACACGCCCCGCACCCGGCGGCGTACGACGACGGGGACCGCGAGAACGGAGCACAGCCCCTCGGTGGCGACCGCCATGTCGTACTCGTGGCTGATCTGCCGCGAGGCCGAGTAGTCCGTCACCGCGCACGGCCGGGCGAGGGCCACCGCCTTGCCGCCCAGGCCGTTGCCCGAGGACACCGCGAGCGCGCTGAGCGCGGCCGTCGCCGTTCCGCTGAGTTCGGTGATGCGCATCTGCTGGCGCCCGGGCTCGACCAGGCCGCCGAAGGCGACCGGCAGCCCCGTGGCGCGCCGCAGCCGTACCAGCGCGCCCCGCATCTCCACCGCCTCGGCTGCGTCTTGTGCCACCTGATCGCCCCTTCGTCGCGGCGCACCCCCGTTCGGGGGTGGTGAGACCTGCATCACGGAATACACGATGGTAGGCGGCTGTCCGGCAACGAGGAGGACACATGACGGCGACGACGAGCGCGACCGACGAGTTTCGCGCCGCGCGGGACTTCCTGCTGACGCACCGCGAGGACTACGCGACGGCCTACGAGGGTTTCGGCTGGCCCCGCCCGCAGTACTTCAACTGGGCACTCGACTGGTTCGACGTCATCGCGCGCGGCAACGACCGCACCGCCCTGCACATCGTCGAGGAGGACGGCGAGCGCACCGAGGTCTCCTTCGCCGGGATGGCCGAGCGCTCGGACCAGGTGGCCAACTGGCTGCGCGCGCAGGGCGTGGGCGCCGAGGACCGCATCCTCGTCATGCTGGGCAACCAGGCCGAACTGTGGGAGACGGCCCTCGCCGCGATGAAGCTGCGCGCCGTCGTCATCCCGGCCACCCCGCTGCTCGGCGCCGCCGACCTGCGCGACCGCGTCGAGCGCGGCCGGGTCCGGCATGTCGTCGTCCGCGCCGAGGACGCCGAGAAGTTCGACGAGGTGCCCGGCGACTACACCCGGATCACCGTCGGC
Source organism: Streptomyces sp. NBC_00775 (assembly GCF_036347135.1). NCBI lineage: Bacteria > Bacillati > Actinomycetota > Actinomycetes > Kitasatosporales > Streptomycetaceae > Streptomyces > Streptomyces sp. NBC_00775. Next base: position 2,137,778 of record NZ_CP108938.1, on the reverse strand, counting down.
GGGTCGCGTCCCGGCTGGCGGCCGTACGAGGAGACGTACGCCGCCGACCCGGCCTTCGCACCCGACGGGCCCACCCGGTCGGACGACCCGCTGATGCTCTACTTCACCTCGGGCACCACCGCTCGCCCCAAACTCGTCGAGCACACGCACGTCTCGTACCCGGTCGGCCATCTGGCGACCATGTACTGGGTCGGGCTCAAGCCCGGAGACGTGCACCTGAACATCTCCTCGCCCGGCTGGGCCAAGCACGCCTGGTCCAACCTCTTCGCGCCCTGGAACGCGGAGGCGACCGTCTTCATCCACAACTACACACGCTTCGACGCGGGCCGGCTGATGGCCGAGATGGACCGGGCGGGCGTGACCACGTTCTGCGCCCCGCCCACCGTCTGGCGCATGCTCATCCAGGCCGACCTGACGCAGCTGCGCACGCCGCCGCGCGAGGCCGTCGCCGCGGGCGAGCCGCTCAACCCCGAGGTCATCGATCAGGTGCGGCGCGCCTGGGGCGTCACCATCCGGGACGGCTTCGGGCAGACCGAGACGGCCGTCCAGGTCTCCAACAGCCCGGGGCAGCAGCTCAAGACGGGCTCGATGGGACGGCCCAGCCCCGGCTTCCGCGTCGAACTGCTCGACCCGGTGTCGGGCGCGCCCGGGGCACCGGAGGGGGAGATCGCGCTCGATCTGTCGGCGCGGCCCGTGGGCCTGATGACCGGCTACCACGGCGACGCCGACCGCACCGCCGAGGCCATGGCGGGCGGCTACTACCGCACCGGCGACATCGGCGCGCGCGACGCCGACGGCTACATCACGTACGTGGGCCGAGCGGACGACGTCTTCAAAGCCAGTGATTACAAGATCTCTCCCTTCGAGCTGGAGAGCGCGCTGCTGGAGCACGAGGCGGTCGCGGAGGCGGCTGTCGTACCGGCCCCCGACGAACTGCGGCTCGCCGTGCCGAAGGCGTACATCGTCCTCGCGGCGGGTTACGAGCCGGGCCCCGATACCGCCAAGGTGCTCTTCGAGCACTCGCGCACGGTCCTCGCACCGTACAAGCGCATCCGCCGCCTGGAGTTCGGCGCCCTCCCCAAGACCGTGTCCGGCAAGATCCGCCGGATCGAGCTCCGCGAGGCCACGGCCGCGGGCTCCGACGCCGAGTACCGCGAGGAGGACTTCCGGTGACCGAACCGTCGTACACGCACGGGACGAGCGGAACGTCCCTGCTCGGGGACACCATCGGGGCCAGCCTGGACCGGGCGGTCGAGGCCTGGCCGAACCGGGAGGCGCTCGTCGACGTGCCGTCCGGGCGGCGCTGGACATACGTCCAATTCGCCACCGCCGTCGACCAGTTGGCGTTCGCGCTGCTCGCCAGTGGAGTCGCCAAGGGCGACCGGGTGGGCATCTGGGCGGTCAACTGCCCCGAGTGGGTGCTCGTCCAGTACGCCACCGCCCGCATCGGCGCGATCATGGTGAACATCAATCCGGCCTACCGCACCCACGAGGTCGAGTACGTTCTCCAGCAGGCCGGGATCTCGCTGCTCTTCGCCTCGTTCCGTCACAAGGCGAGCGACTACCGGGCGATGGTCGAGCAAGTCCGAGGAAAATGCCCGCAGTTGCGCGAGACCGTGTACATCGGCGACCCGAGCTGGGATGCGCTGATCAGGCGCGGAACCCCCGACCTGTACGAGGACTTCTGGACCCGCAAGAGCGAGCTGTCCTGCGACGACCCGATCAACATCCAGTACACCTCGGGGACGACGGGCTTCCCCAAGGGGGCCACCCTCTCCCACCACAACATCCTCAACAACGGTTATTTCGTGGGCGAGATGATCGCCTACACGGAGCAGGACCGGATCTGTATCCCGGTGCCGTTCTACCACTGCTTCGGCATGGTGATGGGCAATCTCGCCGCGACCTCGCACGGCGCGTGCATGGTCATTCCCGCGCCGTCCTTCGACCCGGCGGCGACGCTCCAAGCGGTCCAGGACGAGCGCTGCACCTCGCTGTACGGCGTACCGACCATGTTCATCGCGGAGTTGAACCTCCCCGACTTCGGGACGTACGACCTCTCGTCGCTGCGCACCGGCATCATGGCGGGCTCGCCCTGCCCGGTCGAGGTGATGAAACGCGTGGTCGCCGAGATGCACATGGAGGAGGTGTCCATCTGCTACGGCATGACCGAGACCTCGCCGGTGTCCCTGCAGACGCGGCGGGACGACGACCTGGAGCACCGCACGGGCACCGTCGGCCGGGTCCTCCCGCACATCGAGGTGAAGGTCGTCGACCCGGTGGACGGCGTGACCGAGCCGCGCGGCACCGCCGGCGAGCTGTGCACCCGCGGCTACAGCGTGATGCTCGGCTACTGGAACGAGCCCGAGAAGACCGCCGAGGCCATCGACCCCGGCCGCTGGATGCACACCGGGGACCTGGCCGTGATGCGCGAGGACGGCTACGTCGAGATCGTCGGGCGCATCAAGGACATGATCATCAGGGGCGGCGAGAACATCTACCCGCGCGAGATCGAGGAGTTCCTCTACGCCCACCCGAAGATCGCCGACGTCCAGGTGGTCGGCGTACCTCATGAGCGGTACGGCGAGGAGGTGCTCGCCTGCGTCATCCCGCGCGACCAGGCCGACCCGCTCACCCTGGAGGAGCTGCGGTCCTTCTGCGAGGGGCAGCTGGCGCACTACAAGATCCCCAGCCGGCTGAGGATCCTGGAGGCCTTCCCGATGACGGTCTCGGGGAAGGTGCGGAAGATCGAGCTGCGGGAGACGTACGCCGACTAAGCAGGTCGGGTGAAGTCCGCTGCGGTTCCGCAGCGCCCTGAAGGGGCGCGGGGAACTGCGCGACCAGCCACGACGATGCCGCAGACGATCGACGGCATACCGCGGCACATCCAGCGGAGCGCTTAGCGCGCGTCGGGGTCAGCCCGTGGTGGCGATGAGTTCGTCGGCCGGGCTGTTCACCGGCTGCGGGGTTCCCGTGAGGTCCAGCACGAAGAGGGGGACGCCGAGGGTGTCGGCACGGGCGCGGGCGTCGTCGGCGTAGCCCGCGAGGGAGAAGTACACGCACCCCGCCGACTCCGTCATGGCCGTCAGCCACAGGCACTCCACGTCGCGCAGTGAGGCCGGGCGCACGGTGGGGTCGACCTGGGCCAGGATGCCACGGGCGGCGAGCCCGATCCCGGACGGCGGCCGCTGGTCCGCCCGCCGGATGTCGCGGTAGCCGAGCCAGCGCAGATACAGAGCGGCCGCGGTGACGGCGTCCCGGGCGGTACGGATGGTGACCGGCTGGAAGGCCGGGCGGGGTGCGGAGGAGGGGACGTGCGGCCGGCGCCCGGTGTCGCGCGGTGACCCGGCTCTGTCCTGCGGGGTGCCCGCCACGCCGTCCCGCGCGTCGTCCGGCGCACTGTCGGCCGTGTGCGGGCGGGCGTCCGGGGCGGTTCGTGCGCGGGATTCCCCTTTTCCGTCGGGGTGTGTGTCGGTGACGGTGCCCGGCGCGAGCTTCGCGCGCTGCGGTCGCCGTACCCCTCGCACCGGAATCCGCAGCATCGCCCCGCAGGAGCAGCCCAGCTCGGGGTGGGGCCACTGGCTGTCGCGGCCGCAGGCCTCGCAGCGGACCGTGACCCAGTCGTCGTCCCAGACGCGGTGCGCGACGGGCGACGGATCCGCGAGGCGGTCGAGCGGAGGCGTCACGGGCGCGCCGCACACGCATGGATACGACGGCGCCGCGTAGAGATGCTCGCGGCGGCAGGCCGGGCACCGTACCGGCACGCTCTCGGCCATGGCCCACTCCAGGACGTCACGTCGGGACAGCGGGTCCATCGTCCTCCAGGGTGGGGGCCTGCGGCAGGGAAACGGTTCGACAACCTCCGCCGGATACCGGTAGGGGGCATCGCACCACACCTTTGGCGGATCCCGCCCCTGCCCACTCTTGACGCTCCTCACCGCTCCGCTTACATTGCTTCCAGATAGTAGAAGTTAGTTTCCGCAATACGGAATCCGGACAGGGGGCCGCTGCGGAACCGCAACGGAATCGCCAGCTCTCCGCGGGGCGCGACGAGAGCGCGAATCCGACAGCCGAAGCAGGAGTACTCCCATGGCTCGTATGACCGCTGCCCGCGCGGCAGTCGAGATCCTCAAGCGCGAGGGCGTCAGCAACGCGTTCGGCGTCCCGGGCGCGGCGATCAACCCCTTCTACGCGGCCCTCAAGGCGTCCGGCGGGATCAACCACACCCTCGCCCGGCACGTCGAGGGCGCCTCCCACATGGCGGAGGGCTACACCCGGACCCACCCGGGCAACATCGGCGTCTGCATCGGCACCTCGGGTCCCGCCGGCACCGACATGATCACCGGGCTCTACTCCGCCATCGGCGACTCGATCCCGATCCTGTGCATCACCGGCCAGGCTCCGACCGCCGTGATCCACAAAGAGGACTTCCAGGCCGTCGACATCGCCTCGATCGCCAAACCGGTGACGAAGATGGCGGTCACCGTGCTGGAGCCCGCGCAGGTCCCCGGCGTCTTCCAGCAGGCCTTCCACCTCATGCGCTCCGGCCGTCCGGGCCCGGTCCTCATCGACCTGCCCATCGACGTCCAGCTCGCCGAGATCGAGTTCGACCCGGAGACGTACGAGCCGCTCCAGGCCTACAAGCCCGCCGCCACCCGCGCCCAGGTCGAGAAGGCGATCACCCTCCTCAACGAGTCCGAGCGCCCCCTCATCGTCGCCGGCGGCGGTGTCATCAACGCCGACGCCGCCGAACTCCTCGTCGAGTTCGCCGAGTTGACGGGCACTCCGGTCATCCCGACCCTCATGGGCTGGGGCATCCTGCCGGACGACCACGAGCTGAACGCCGGCATGGTCGGCCTCCAGACCTCGCACCGCTACGGCAACGCGACCTTCCTGGAGTCGGACTTCGTCCTCGGCATCGGCAACCGCTGGGCCAACCGCCACACCGGCAAGCTGGACGTCTACACGGCCGGACGGAAGTTCGTCCACGTCGACATCGAGCCCACCCAGATCGGCAAGATCTTCGCGCCCGACTACGGCATCGCCTCCGACGCCAAGGCCGCGCTGGAGCTCTTCGTCGAGGTGGCACGGGAGTTGAAGGCCGCGGGCAAGCTCCCCGACCGGTCGGCGTGGGCCGCGTCCGCGCAGGAGCGCAAGGCGACGCTCCAACGGCGCACGCACTTCGACAACATCCCGATCAAGCCGCAGCGCGTCTACGAGGAGATGAACAAGGCCTTCGGCCCGGAGACCCGCTACGTCACCACCATCGGCCTCTCGCAGATCGCCGGCGCCCAGATGCTGCACGTCTACCGGCCGCGCCACTGGATCAACTGCGGCCAGGCGGGCCCGCTCGGCTGGACGATCCCGGCCGCGCTCGGCGTCGCCAAGGCGGACCCGGACGCGCAGGTCGTCGCGCTCTCCGGCGACTACGACTTCCAGTTCATGCTGGAGGAACTGGCCGTCGGCGCCCAGCACAAGATCCCGTACGTCCATGTCCTGGTGAACAACGCCTACCTGGGCCTGATCCGTCAGGCGCAGATCGGTCTGGACATCAACTTCCAGGTCAACCTGGAGTTCGAGAACATCAACTCCCCGGAGCTGGGCGTCTACGGCGTCGACCACGTCAAGGTCGTCGAGGGCCTCGGCTGCAAGGCGATCCGGGTCACCGACCCGAGCGAGCTCGGCGCCGCCTTCGAGCAGGCCAAGAAGCTCGCCGCCGAGTTCCAGGTCCCGGTCGTCGTCGAGGCGATCCTGGAGCGCGTCACCAACATCGCCATGAGCAAGACGAACGACATCAGCAACGTCGTCGAGTTCGAGGAGATCGCGACCGAGCCGGGCCACGCGCCCACCTCGATCAAGACGCTGAAGGTCTGACGCGACGCTGACGGTCTGACATGACGCCGAGGGTCTGACACGAGGCTGAAGGTCTGACATGACGCCGCGGGTCTGACGCGACGCCGAAGGTCTGTTGCGCGCTTCTCGACAGGGGCGGCTCACCCGGGGGGTGAGCCGCCCTTTCGCCGTGTCCGGGGCGGTCTTCACACGCCCCCGCCGACCCGGCATCCTCGCCCCATGCGAATGACCGTCCCCACGCCCCTGGGCGACATCGCCGTCCGTTGCCATGGCGCGCCCGGCGCCCCCGCGCTGCTGCTTCTGCACGCCAACCCCGGGGACGGCCGCGACTACGACGCCGTCCTGCCCGCCCTCGCGGACCGCCACCGTACGTTCGTCGTCGACTGGCCCGGCTACGGGGAGTCCACGGCGCCCGACCCCCAACTGGTCACCCCTGAACGGCTGGTGGAGGCCGCGGAGCGGGTCCTCGACGCGCTCGCCGAGGAACAGGGCGTCCGCGAGATCGCCGTGCTCGGCAACAGCGTCGGAGGTTACGTCGCCTGCCGTCTCGCCGAGGGGCGCCGCGCGGGGTCGGTGGCGGCGCTCGTCCTGGTCGACCCGGCGGGCTTCACCCGGCACACCGCCCTCACCCGCTGGTTCTGCCGCGAGGTGATGGGCCGCCCGGCCCGTGCCCGTCGGCTGGTCGTCCCGCTGGCCCGCGCGTACCTGGGCCGGCTCGGTACGCCGAGTTCCCGGGCGACGTACGCGCGCGCCCGTCAACTACCGCGAGACGCCCAGCGGTTGGCGGTGCACTGCGCCATCTGGCGGGGCCTCGCGGATCCGGACCTCGCAGTGGCGGACCCGGCCGTCCTGGACGTGCCGATCCTGCTGTTGTGGGGGAGACGCGACCCGGTCGTCCCCGCGCTCCTGGACGGCCGCCGTGCCGTGCGGGCGCTCCCCGCGCACACGGTGCGTGTCCTGCTGCCGACCGCCCACGAGCCGTACAACGAACGCCCGGACCTCTTCCTGCGCCACACCCTGCCGTTCCTGAAGGATCCGTCGGCGGTCGGTCCGGGCCGCCTCCGCCCCAGCCGGCCCCGTCGTCGCTGAAGCCGATGCGGGGCCCACCACGCAGCAGCGCGACGGTCTGAGGCTCAAGCCCGACCGCCGCGCTCCTGACCATGGTGCTCCCCCGTACCCCCGTACCCCCGTTACGGGGCCCGCCGCCCCCGTGTCGGCGGGCCCCGTGTGCCGAGAATGTGCCCTCATCCGGGGTGAGTTGAAGCCCCTGGGGCAGTGTTCAGAGCTTGATTTGAGGGTTCCGTAGGACGTCTACGCCCGGTTGTGTACGTCTGGAGTCCGTTTGTGCACGTCCGCGCCGGGCGGCAGTGGTCCCGCGGTCCTCACCCGGCCGGGTGCTCCGACAGGCCCGGCCAGTCGTCGGGGCCGCCGCCCTGCCAGTCGATGATGTCGCTCTCGTCGACCTCGATCTCGTCCAGGTCGACATCGGCCAGGCGCAGGATCTCGACGACGTCATCGAGGTGATACGCGATACCGAGCGTCTTGTCCCCCGCGGTGACCCTCCGGGACCCGTCCAGACCCGGGGTGTGCACGATGATGCTGGGATAGTCCATGCCTTCAGGCTGCTGCGCGGCGGCGGAATCCGCACCCTGAACACACCCGCGCACCCGGCCCGGAGCACGGGCACACAGCAGAGCGCCGGGTACGGGACCGTCCGCACCCGGCGCTCTGGGCCGGTGAAGCTGTGAGGTTGTTGCCGTCCGACGGCGCGAGGCTGGGCGCGACAGGACGTTCGCGCCGCCGGACGGAGTCGGTGATCGTGCGGTGTGGCTGGGACCGCGGCGGATGCGACGGAACCGGGACCGTCCTTCCCTCAGGTCGAGAAGGGGGTCTCGGGACCTTCACCACCGCACTGGCTCGCACGCCGCCGCGGTCCTTGCTTCGCCCGCCGTACCGAGGACCACCCCTCATCCGGGTCGCTCGGTCCTCGCGGGCTGCGCGTACGGCCCTGACCTCCCGTCAGGGACCGCACGCGGGCTGGTGGTCGTCAGGCTCAGTCCTCGCGCAGGGCGCGGACCGCCTCCTCCACGCGCTTGCCGTACTCCGGGTCGGCGGCGTGGAAGTGGGCGAGGTTCTTCTCGATCACGTCGTCGCGGGAGACCTGCGAGAGGCCGCCGGCGATGTTCGCGACCAGCCGGGACCGCTCCTCGGCCGACATCAGGCGGTACAGCTCACCCGCCTGGAAGAAGTGGTCGTCCTTGGTGTGCAGCGGGGCCTCGTGGGTGCCGGTGTGGCCGTTCACCGCGAGCGGGGCCGACAGCGGGCGGCCGGTCTCGGCGGGGCCGTCGTACGAGTTGGGCTCGTAGTTCTTGGCGGCGCGGCCCTGCGCGTTGGACGCCATGAGGCCGTCGCGGCCGTAGTTGTCCGCCGTCGTCGCCTTCGGGGCGTTCACGGCCAGCTGGGTGTGGTTGACGCCCAGGCGGTAGCGGTGCGCGTCCGCGTAGGCGAACAGCCGGCCCTGGAGCATCTTGTCGGGGGAGGGGCCGATGCCCGGAACGAAGTTGTTCGGGGAGAACGCGGCCTGCTCGACCTCGGCGAAGACGTTGTCCGGGTTGCGGTCCAGGACCAGGCGGCCCACCCGCTGCAGCGGGTAGTCCTTGTGCGGCCACACCTTGGTGAGGTCGAAGGGGTTGAAGCGGTAGTCCGCCGCTTCCGCCGCCGGCATGATCTGGACGTACAGCGTCCAGGACGGGTTCACGCCCCGCTCGATGGCCTGGAGCAGGTCCGTCTGGTGCGAGTTCGGGTCCTTGCCCGCGATCTCGGCGCCCTGCTCGCTCGACAGGCTGCGGATGCCCTGGTTCGTCTTGAAGTGGTACTTGACGAAGAAGGCCTCGCCCTCGGCGTTCGTCCACTGGTAGGTGTGCGAGCCGTAGCCGTTCATGTGGCGGTACGAGGCCGGGATGCCGCGGTCGCCCATCAGCCAGGTGATCTGGTGCGTGGCCTCGGGGGCGTGCGCCCAGAAGTCCCAGACGTTGTCCGGCTCCTGCTTGCCCGTGAACGGGTCGCGCTTCTGGGAGTGGATGAAGTCGGGGAACTTGATCGGGTCCTTGATGAAGAAGACCGGCGTGTTGTTCCCGACGAGGTCGTAGTTGCCGTCCTCGGTGTAGAACTTCAGCGCGAAGCCGCGCGGGTCGCGGACCGCGTCCGCGCCACCGAGGTTGTCGGCCACGGTCGAGAAGCGCAGGAAGACCTCGGTGCGCTTGCCGACCGTGCCCAGGAAGTCGGCGTAGGTGAAGCCCGTGACGTCGTCGGTCACCTCGAAGTAGCCGTACGCACCGGATCCGCGGGCGTGCACCACGCGCTCCGGGATGCGCTCGCGGTTGAACCGGGCGAGCTTCTCCAGGAGGTGCTGGTCCTGGAGGAGGAGCGGGCCACCGACGCCGGCGGTGGCGGAGTTCTGGTTGTCGGCGACCGGGGCGCCGGACTCGGTCGTGAGCACGCGCTTCGACATCAGGGACCTTCCGTACGAGGGGGCAGCGGCGTCTGCGGAAATCTTCTTCCGCTTTGTGGACCTTCCGCTTTGTGGAGCCTAGGTTCGGGGTGATCTGAACGTCAACAGTTTGTTGAAGGTCGGTTGTGGTGCGGATGAAGCAGATGAATCCGGGCCGCGGCGGCGCTTGGGCGCGACAGGACAGGTGTCAGCGCCGCCGCGGCCCGGAAGTCGGGGAGGGGTCAGATCTGCGCGCCGGAGAGGCGCTCGACCGCGCGCAGCAGCGCGGAGTGGTCCAGGCCGCCGTCGCCCTGCGCACGCAGCGAGGCGACGAGCTGGGCGACCACGGCGCCGACCGGCAGCGCGGCACCGACATTGCGGGCGGCGTCCGTGACGATGCCCATGTCCTTGTGGTGCAGGTCGATGCGGAAGCCCGGCTTGAAGTCGCGGTTCAGGAAGTTGTCCTTCTTGCGCGTCAGCACGGTGGAGCCCGCCAGGCCGCCGTTGAGGACGTCGAGCGCGGCCTTCAGGTCCACGCCGGACTTCTCCAGGAAGACCACGGCCTCGGCGCACGCCTGGATGTTCACGGCGACGATCAGCTGGTTGGCCGCCTTCACGGTCTGACCCGAGCCGTGCGGACCGCACAGCACGATGGTCTTGCCGAGCGCCTCGAAGATCGGCTCGGCCTCGTCGAAGTCGGCCTGCTCGCCGCCGATCATGATCGACAGCACGGCCTCGACGGCACCGGCCTCGCCGCCGGACACCGGGGCGTCCAGGACGCGGATGCCCTTGTCCTTCGCCGCCTTCGCGAGGTCCACGGAGGTCTGCGGCGTGATCGAGGACATGTCGATCAGCAGCGCGCCGGACTTGGCGTTCTCCAGGATGCCGTCAGGACCGTACGAGATGGCCTCGACCTGCGGGGAGGCGGGCACCATCGTGATCACGACGTCGGCGTCACGCACGGCCTCGGCGATCGAACCGGCTGCCTTGCCGCCGGCGGCCGTCAGGCGCTCCAGCTTGTCCTGCTCCAGCGTGAAGCCGGTGACGTCGTACCCGGCCTTGATCAGGTTCTCCGACATGGGGGAGCCCATGATGCCGAGACCGATCCATGCCACCTTGGGAAGAGTGCTGCTCATGAGGGTGCCTCTCTAACTACTGTGATACGTCGATGAGTTGCCGCTCAGCGGGCGGCTCGGGCCTTGGCGGGCAGCCAGTCGAAGGCCTCCGCGCTCGGGCGGTCGCCCGGCTTGTACTCCAGGCCGACCCAGCCCTCGTAACCGGCCTTGCCCAGCTGGTCGAGGAGGTCTTCCAGGGGGAGGGTGCCGGTGCCGGGGGCGCCGCGGCCGGGGTTGTCGGCGATCTGTACGTGGCCGGTCTTCGAGGCGTACTGCTCGATCACCGACGGCAGGTCCTCGCCGTTCATGGACAGGTGGTAGAGGTCCATGAGGAACTTGGCGTTGCCGAGCCCGGTCGCCTCGTTGACCTTGTCGACGACGTCGACGCCGGCCGGGGCGGTCACCAGCGGGTAGTCCGGCGACTCGGGCTTGTTCAGGGTCTCGATCAGGAGGATCGCGCCGATCCGGCTCGCGGCCCGGGCCGCGAGCACCAGGTTCTCCAGTGCGAGCGCGTCCTGCTCGGCCGGGTCCACGCCCTCGACACGGTTGCCGTACAGGGCGTTGAGGGCCTTGCAGCCCAGCGACTGGGCGAAGTCCGCGGCCACGTCGATGTTGGCGCGGAACTTCTCGGACTCCGCGCCGGGGATCGACAGCGCGCCCCGGTCCGGGCCCGGCAGCTGCCCGGCGTAGAAGTTCAGGCCCGTCAGCTGGACGCCCGCGTCCTCGATCGCCTTCTTGAGGGCGTCGAGCTCGGACTGCTCGGGGGTGGCGGAGTCGACCCAGGGCCACCACAGCTCGACCGCGCCGAAGCCCGCCGCGGCGGCGGCCGCGGGGCGCTCCAGGAGCGGGAGTTCCGTGAAGAGGATCGACAGGTTGACGTTGAAGCGCTGGTCTGCGAATCCCATGGGGTCGGCGCTCCCTTCCGTTTAGTGATTCCGTATTGCGGAAGTTCGTTTCTGCTTAATGGAAGATTGCCGTCGTGTGTCGCGGCTTGTCAAGAGGGGGCTGCCGGGAAATCCGTGCCGCGCAGTAGGTTGAGCCCGTGCGATTGAGAGTGGAGTTCACGACCGAGCCCTTCGACCTCGACGAGGCGCCCCGGCATGCGCTGGTCGCCCGCGAGGTCATCGAGGCGGCCGAACTGGACGCCGTGGATGTCGGCCCGTTCGGCAACACCGCGGAGGGCGGCGCGGACGCGGTGCTCACCGCGGTCGACGCGCTGCTGCGCAAGGCCCTGGAGGCGGGCGCCACCAGGGTCTCGCTCCAGGTGAACGTCGTAGGCGCTGCCGGGGAGGGCGATAAGTGACCGGTATCGGGGACGACCCCTTCGTGACGGCGGTCAAGCCGCTGGTCGACGCCATGGGCGGCGAGATGCTGCCGCCCGACCAGGCCGGCGCCGACGACGTCGTGCTGTCCTGGGAGGGCACGGACGTCGTCGCCGTACGCCTGCCCCAGCTGGCCGACTCCCTCGACCACATCCTGGCCGCCCTGGAGCGCAAACAGGGCAAGCCCCTGGCCGACCTCGACCGCAAGGCCAAGCAGGAGGTCGTGCGCATACTGGAAGCGCGCGGAGCCTTCTCCGTGCGGCATGGCGTGGAGACCGTGGCGGGCGCGCTCGGAGTGAGCCGCTTCACCGTCTACAACTACCTGAACAGGGAAAACGCCGCGAAGGGTCAGTGACTCGCGCCTCGTGCACGCGCCTGTGCGACCCGCCGCCGTCCGGATTTACCGGGCGGCGGTTTTTGTTACCCGAAGTTTTCAACAAAGTGTTGACGTGGTGTTTCCGAGGGCGTTAGCTATCCGCAGCCCGTCCAGCACAAGGCCACGGAGGCTTCCCGTGACTTCGAGTACGACACCTGGCGGTCTCGCCGGGTTCAACGCCCTGGAGGAGCGCGCGGCCCTCGCTGCCCTCCACGAGGCGTGCGCCTCATCGGCCTGGGGGAGCGCCCTGCTCGCCCGCCGCCCCTACGCCACCGCCGACGACCTCTTCGCCGCGAGCGACGCCGCCATGGCCGAGCTGACCACCGCGGACCTGGAGGAGGCGATGGCCGGGCACCCGCCGATCGGGCGGCCGAAGCCCGGTGACCCGACCTCCTCCCGGGAGCAGCGCGGCATGGCCGGCGCCTCCGAGGAGCTCAAGGCTCAGATGCTCGAACTGAACCTGGCCTACCAGGAGAAGTTCGGCCACGTCTTCCTCATCTGCGCCACCGGCCGGACCGGCGAGCAGATGCGCGACGCGGTCAAGGAGCGGATCGGCAACTCGCCCGAGCAGGAGCGCGAGATCGTCCGCTCCGAGCTGGGCAAGATCAACCGCATCCGTCTGACCAATCTCGTACAGGAAGATGAGGCATGAGCACCGACACCACGGCCTCCGTGTCCACGCACATCCTGGACACCAGCGTCGGCCGCCCCGCCGAGGGCGTCGCCATCCAGCTCGCGGCCCGCTCCGGGCGTGACGCGCACTGGCAGGCGCTCGGCGGGTCCGCGACCGACGCGGACGGCCGGTGCAAGGATCTTCCGGCGCTGCCGGAGGGGACGACCCACGTACGGCTCGACTTCGAGGTCGAGGCGTACTTCGAGAAAAAGCAAGCCGATGCGCAGCAGGACGCCCCCGCGAATCGGGACAGCGATGCGACCGGAGTGTTCTTCCCGGAGGTGGCGATCACCTTCGCCGTGAAGCCGGGCGAGCACTACCACGTACCGCTGCTGCTCAACCCGTTCGGCTACTCCGTTTACCGAGGGAGCTAGCAGACATGCCCACGATTCTGGGACAGAACCAGTACGGCAAGGCCGAGAACCGCGTCGTCAAGATCACCCGTGATGGCGACACGCACCACATCAAGGACCTGAACGTGTCGGTCGCGCTGAGCGGCGACATGCAGGAGGTCCACCTCTCGGGCTCCAACGCGAACGTCCTGCCGACGGACACCACCAAGAACACGGTGTACGCCTTCGCCAAGGAGTACGGCATCGAGTCCGCCGAACAGTTCGGCATCCACCTCGCCCGGCACTTCGTGACGAGCCAGGAGCCGATCAAGACGGCGCGCATCCGCATCGAGGAGTACTCCTGGGAGCGGATCGAGACCTCGGACGGCAACTCCAAGTTCATCGGCGCCGACGAGGTCAAGCACTCCTTCGTACGCAAGGGTCAGGAGACCCGGGTCACCCAGATCACCTTCGACGGTGAGAAGTGGGAGGTCATCTCCGGCCTGAAGGACCTCGTCGTGATGAACTCGACGAACTCCGAGTTCTGGGGCTACGTCAAGGACAAGTACACGACGCTCCAGGAGGCGTACGACCGCATCCTGGCCACCCAGGTCTCCGCCCGCTGGCGCTTCAACTGGAGCGGCGACGAGCAGAAGATGCCCAACTGGGAGAAGTCCTACGACCAGGTCAGGAAGCACATGCTCCAGGCCTTCGCGGAGACGTACTCGCTGTCCCTCCAGCAGACCCTCTACCAAATGGGTTCGCGGATCATCAACAACCGCAGTGAGATCGACGAGGTCCGCTTCTCCCTCCCGAACAAGCACCACTTCCTGGTCGACCTCAAGCCGTTCGGGCTCGAGAACGACAACGAGGTGTACTTCGCGGCCGACCGTCCGTACGGCCTCATCGAGGCCACCATCCTGCGCGACGGCTGCGAGCCGCACATCCCGGTCGACCTCACCAACCTGTAGGACTGCACCCAGTAGTCCTGCTGCTCCAGCCCCGACGCGTGCGCCGGCGTCAAGTCCCAGGGGAGAGCGGGGGCATCTGCGCAACAACAGCACCACGGACCCGGTCGTCACCCCGCTCGACCCCCGGGTCCGTCCGCCAATGGGAAGAACGAGGAACCACCGTGGCAGCTTCGCGCATCGTGATCGAGAACTGTTCCATCGCGACCGTGGACGCGGGTGACACCGAGTACACCTCGGGCCACATCGTCGTCGCCGACAACAAGATCGAGTCGGTGGGCGCGGGCAAGGCCCCCGAGAACCTGGAGAACGTGGTCCGCCGCATCGACGGCACCGGGCACCTGGCCACCCCCGGCCTGGTCAACACCCACCACCACTTCTACCAGTGGATCACCCGCGGCCTGGCCACGGACCACAACCTCTTCAACTGGCTCGTCGCGCTCTACCCGACCTGGGCGCGCATCGACGAGCAGATGGCGTACTCCGCCGCGCAGGGTTCCCTCGCCATGATGGCCCGCGGCGGCGTCACCACCGCCATGGACCACCACTACGTCTTCCCGAAGGGCTCCGGCGACCTGTCCGGCGCCATCATCCGGGCCGCCCGCGAGACGGGCGTCCGCTTCACCCTCGCCCGCGGCTCCATGGACCGCAGCGAGAAGGACGGCGGGCTGCCGCCGGACTTCGCCGTCGAGACCCTCGAAGGCGCCCTCGCCGCCACCGAGGCGACCGTCGACGAGCACCACGACGCGTCCTTCGACGCGATGACGCAGATCGCCGTCGCGCCCTGCTCGCCCTTCTCCGTCTCCACCGAACTCATGAAGCAGGGCGCCGAGCTGGCCCGCCGCAAGGGCGTACGACTGCACACGCACGGCTCGGAGACCGTCGAGGAGGAGCAGTTCTGCAAGGAACTGTTCGGCATGGGCCCGACCGAGTACTTCGAGTCGACCGGCTGGCTGGGCGAGGACGTGTGGATGGCGCACTGCGTCCACATGAACGACTCCGACATCGCCGCCTTCGCCCGTACGAAGACCGGTGTGGCGCACTGCCCGTCCTCCAACGCCCGTCTGGCGGCCGGTATCGCCCGCGTCCCCGACATGCTGGCGGCCGGCGTCCCGGTCGGCCTCGGCGTCGACGGCACCGCCTCCAACGAGTCGGGCGAGCTGCACACCGAGCTGCGCAACGCCCTCCTGATCAACCGCCTCGGCGCCCACCGCGAGGCCGCCCTGAACGCCCGCCAGGCGCTGCGCCTCGGGACGTACGGCGGCGCCCAGGTCCTGGGCCGCGCCTCGCAGATCGGCTCCCTGGAGCCGGGCAAGCTCGCCGACATCGTGCTGTGGAAGCTGGACACCCTGGCCCACGCCTCGATCGCCGACCCGGTGACCGCGCTGGTCTTCGGCGCGGCGGCCCCGGTCACTCTCTCGCTCGTCAACGGTAAGCCGGTCGTCGAGGACAGCCGCCTGCTGAACGTCGACGAGGACGCCATCGCCCGCTCCACGCGGGACGAGGCGCAGCGCCTCGCGCGGATCGCCGCGCAGGCCTGAACAGTTGAAGATCTCCGGCTGAGGGGGACGGCCCTCAGCCGGTAGCCGTGGACCCGAGCGGGGTCCATGGCGGCCGTCTCCGGGGAGCGTGCGTGGACGCGCCTGCTCCCCGGAACGGTCTCCGTGGCAAAGATCCCTTTTGTCGCGGTCATCGTCCCGGTCCCGCACGACCGCGCATCACCTCCCTGAAACCCGCGTCAACGCCGACGTGCAACCGACCGGAGGAGCCGCCGTGGCTGCCCAGCCCGAGCCAAGCACCGATGCAGAACCAACCGAAGCAGCTGGATCAACTGTCCAGTCCAAGCACCCGGTTGACGAGAAACTCCCCGCCCTCAAGATGGCGACCACCGGCCTCCAGCACGTGGCCGCCATGTACGCCGGAGTGGTCGCCCCACCCCTGATCGTCGGCGCGGCCATCGGCCTGTCGGCCACCGAACTGACCTTCCTGACCGGCGCCTGTCTGTTCACCGCGGGACTCGCCACCTTCCTGCAGACCCTCGGCTTCTGGAAGATCGGCGCCAAGCTGCCGTTCGTCAACGGAGTCACCTTCGCCGGCGTCGCGCCCATGACCGCGGTCGTCGCCTCCACCAAGGACAAGAGCGACGCCCTGCCGATCATCTTCGGCGCGGTCATCGTCGCGGGCGTACTCGGCTTCATAGCCGCCCCGTTCTTCAGCAAGGCGGTCCGCTTCTTCCCGCCCGTCGTCACCGGCTCCGTGATCACGCTCATCGGTGTCTCGCTGCTGCCGGTCGCCTTCGGCTGGGCGCAGGGCCCCAACCCCGCGGCGGACGACTACGGTTCGATGACCTACCTGGGCCTGGCGGCCGCGACGCTCGTCATCGTGCTGCTGCTGCGCCGCTTCACCCGCGGCTTCGTCAAGCAGATCGCCGTGCTGCTCGGCCTTGTCATCGGCACGCTCGTCGCGATCCCGTTCGGCGTCACGGACTTCAGCCCGGTGGCCGACGCGGACGTCGTCGGCTTCCCGACGCCGTTCCACTTCGGCGCCCCGCAGTTCCAGGTCGCCGCGATCGTCTCGATGATCGTGGTCATGGTGGTCTCGATGACCGAATCGACCGCGGACATGCTGGCGTTGGGCGAGATCGTCGAGCGCCCGGCCGATGAGAAGACCATCGCGGCCGGTCTGCGCGCCGACACCCTCGGCTCCGCGCTCAGCCCGCTCTTCAACGGCTTCATGTGCAGCGCCTTCGCGCAGAACATCGGCTTGGTCGCGATGACGCGGATCCGCAGCCGGTACGTGGTCGCCACCGGCGGCGGTTTCCTGGTGCTGATGGGCCTGTGCCCGATGGCCGCTTCGCTGATCGCCGTCGTACCGCGTCCCGTCCTCGGCGGAGCGGGCGTCGTCCTCTTCGGTTCGGTGGCGGCCAGCGGCATCCAGACCCTCGTGCGGGCGGGCCTGGAGAAGGACAACAACGTCCTGATCGTCGCCGTGTCCCTCGCGGTCGGCATCATCCCGATCACCGCGCCGGAGTTCTACCACGCGTTCCCGGAGACCGCGAAGATCGTCCTGGACTCGGGCATCTCGACGGGCTGCATCGCGGCCGTCGCGCTCAACCTCGTCTTCAACCACCTCGGCAAGGGGCGGGACGCGGACGAGGTGACCCATCCGATGGAGGCGGGCGAGGACCTCAAGGCGGTCCCGGCCCACTGACATCCGGCGGCGAACGGAGGGCGCGGCATCCGCTGGGTGCCGCGCCCTCCGCCGTCCGTCGTCCCGGTCCCTCTGTCAGCCGATGTGGTAGCTGTCCCCGTACACCTTCCAGTCCAGCGGTGTATTCAGGTTCAGGTTCCGGTTGCGCACGAAGACCCGCTGCTCGGTGTCCACCCGGCTGGTGTCCGAGTGCGCCTCCTCCTGCTTCATGGCCCACACCCGCGCGTCGAGGAAGGCGTTCAGATACGTCACCTCGTCGCCGCCCTGGGCGGGCGGCTTGGCCTTGGCCAGTGCCCGCCTGCGGATGCTGCTGAAGCTGGTGCTGTCGCCGCCGTCGCCGTGCATCACGATGGCGTCGTAGTACGTGAACTGGCCGAGTACGCCGATGCCGTCGGCCTTGCCCTGCTTGACGGCCGGGTTGAAGTAGACGCGGTCCCGCTCGTCGTTCTGGGCCTGCTGGAACGCCGAGTCCTGGGCCGCCCTGCGCCAGTCGCCCTGGAAGCCGGGGTCCAAGCCCTCGTGGGAGTCGCTGCCGTTCACCTCGCGCAGCGCGGGCAGGTACTTGGCCAGGACGTTGCCGGGCTTGCGCTGCGTGTAGAGCTCGACGAGGTCGAGCATGTCGCCGGTGCCGGAACAGAAGCCGATGATCCCGGCGGTGTAGCCGCGCCCGTCGCCGATGTCCTCGATGTACTTGTACTGCGCCTTCCAGTCCAGCGAGGAGTTCTCCGCGCTGGAGACCAGCTTCATGGCGATCTCCTTCTTCGCCGGGTCGTCCAGACCGGCCGACGCGGCGGTCGCGGACTGGGTCGCGAGGACGGGGCCTGCCACCAGGGAAGCTCCGATCAGGGCGAGCAGGGTGCGACGCGAAGTGCGTATGTGGGGGGTGTGCACGGTACCTCCGATGAGGGGAGTGTGTCGTTGAGACGTACTGTTAGGAAAGTTTCCTACCAGAGATTGGAGATGGCGTACACCCGTCAGGGAAGGGCGAGTTGGCGATCCCGTGCCGGCTGCCGGGCGGTGCTGGGCTACGGTCTGAGCGCACAGACGGCACATGAGTGATGCACAGACACGGTCACAACGGGGAGAGTCGGTCATGAACGAGTCGGGCCGTGTGGAGGCCTTCAGCGACGGCGTCTTCGCCATCGCCATCACGCTGCTGATCCTGGAGATCAAGGTCCCGGAGACCGGCGAGCACGGCGGCCTCTGGCACGCGCTGGGCGCACAGTGGCCCTCGTACGCCGCCTATGTCGTCAGCTTCCTGGTCATCGGCATCATGTGGATCAACCACCACCAGGTCTTCAGCTACGTCGCCCGGATCGACCGCACGCTGATGTTCCTGAACCTGCTCGTCCTGATGGTCGTGGCCGCCGTGCCCTGGCCGACGGCGATGCTCGCGGAGTATCTGCGCGAGGACAAGGCGTCCCATGTCGCGGCCGCCGTCTACAGCATGGTCATGGTCGCGATGGCCCTGTCCTTTCAGGCCCTGTGGTGGCACCTCACCCGCACGGGCCGCCTCTTCGACAGCCGCGTCGACGTCGAGGCCGCCCGCCGCACCCGCGTCCGCTTCGCCCTCGGCTCGCTCGCCTATCCCGCCACGGTCGGCCTTGCCTACGTCTCCGCCCCGCTGACCCTGGCCGCGCACGGCCTGATCGCGGTCTACTACGGCTTCAACCAGGTGCCGGTGCCGACCCGGACGCCTGACACGGCCGCGCCGCCGGAAGCCGCCCGGTGAAGCGGGACGTCGGCGGGACGCCCATCGGCGTGCGGAAGCCGGCGGTCATGTGCGCCTGATCGTAGAAGCCGGTGCCCCGGCTTCGGCCGGGGCACCGGGCGCACGATCACGCGGAGGCGTTCGCTCGGGACTGACGGCCGGCCTCGGCCCCGCGTGTCCCGGCCACCACGGCGGATGCCTCCTCGGCAGCCGCGGCAGTCTCCTCCACCACGGGGGCGGAGGAGACACGTCCCGGCCGCAGGAGTACGGCCGCCAGTGCCAGAGCCGCCGTCGCGATGCCCGTGGCCACGGTGAACGCCAGCCGGTAGCCGTCCGCCGTCGCCGCCACGACCTGCTCGCCCCCGCCGATCAGGTTCTCCGTGCGGTTCGCCGCCAGCGTCGTGAGGACCGCGAGACCGAGTGAACCGCCCACGACCTGCGTGGTGTTGAAGAGCCCGGAAGCCAGTCCCGCGTCCTCCTCGCGGGCGCCCGACATGGCGAGCCCGGTCACCGCGGGCATCGCGGCCGCGAAACCGGCGGCGAGCAGGAGCAGCGGAGGCAGCACGTCGGCGACGTACGTGCCGTCGACCGGGGCGCGGCTCAGCAGGGCCATGCCCGCCGTGATGAGGACGAGTCCGGCGAGCAGCACGCGGTAGGGGCCGAAGCGGGCGATCGTCCGCGCGGACAGGCTCAGCATCAGTACCCCGATCGCGATCGGCGCGGGCAGGAACGCCGTTCCGGTGAGCAACTCGCTGTAGCCCAGGACACGTTGGAGGTAGAGCGCGCCGATGTACTGGAAGCCGTACATCCCGGCGATCATCAGGATCTGGACGCCGTTCGCACTCGTCAGGGCACGGGAGCGGAAGAGCCGCAGCCGGAGCAGGGGGCGGGCGGTGCGCGCCTGGCGCAGGGTGAACGCCACGAAGAGGGCGAGCGAGACGGCCGCCAGGGTCAGGTTGCCGCCGAGCCCCCGGTCCCCGGCGCCCACGATCGCGTACACCGTCAGCATCAGCGCACTCGTGACCAGGGCCGCACCCGGATAGTCGGCGCCCTTGCCGAGACCGGCTCCCTTGTCCGGGGCGAGAATCCGCAGGGCGGCGACCCAGGCCACCACCCCGATCGGCAGGTTGATCAGGAAGATCCAGTGCCAGTTGAGGGCCTGCGTCAGCGCTCCGCCGAGGAACGTGCCGAGGGCTCCGCCCGCCGCGCCGACCGCGCTGAACACCGCGATGGCACGCGCCTGTTCGCGCGGCTCCGGGAAGAGCGCGACAAGCATGCCGAGGACCACGGCCGAGGTCATCGCCCCGCCGACCCCTTGCAGTGCGCGGGCCGCGACGAGCATGCCCTGGCTGGTGGCGACCCCGCACAGCACGGACGCCGCGGTGAACACGGCGAGCCCGGCGGCGAACATCCGCCTGCGGCCCACCAGATCGCCGAGCCGCCCCACCAGGAGCAGCAGCCCGCCGAAGGGGATCAGATACGCGTTCACGACCCAGGCGAGTCCCGGGCCCGAGAAGCCGAGATCGCCCTGGATCGCGGGCATCGCGACCGTGACGATGTTGCCGTCCAGGATCGTCATCAGTGTTCCGGCGCACAGGACGACGAGCGAGGCCCAGCGGGAGTACGTTCGTGGGGTCGGTGACTCGCTCCGCGACAGCATGGCGATGACCTCTGCTTTCTCCATAGGTGCACGACTTGTAACGGGGTTCATCGTGGGTGACCATGGAGTCCGCCATAAGGAGGCACTTCGATGTCCCAGGGGAACACCGGTGTTACCTCGCAGGCAGTGCTCGCGCAGGCGTGCCCGGTCCGCGAAGTTCTTGACAGGGTCGCCGGAAAATGGAGCGTGCTGATCATCGTGGCCGCCGCGCACGGCCCGATCCGCTTCACCGAGCTGGAGCGGAGCGTGGAGGGCATCAGCCGCCGCATGCTGACCCTCACCCTGCGCAATCTGGAGCGCGACGGACTCCTCACCCGGACCGTGTACCCGACGGTCCCGCCGAAGGTCGAGTACGAACTCACTCCGGTGGCCCGCGAGTTGCACGCGACCCTGCTCTCCCTGACCGACTGGGCCGAGCGGCACCGCGTCACGATCGCCGAGTCGCGCGCGGCCTATGACGTCGAGCACCAGCCGGAGCTGGTCGATTCGTAGACCGCGCACGGGACTTCAGGGCGTGGCGAGCGCCTCCGTCGGCGACATCCGCGCCGCGCGGATCGCCGGGTACAGCCCGGCCAGGCCGCCGATCACCAAGGTGGCCGCGATGCCCCCGGCCGGCGCCCACGGCGGTACGACGGCCGGCCAGCCCTGGTAGAGGGCGTACCCGGTGGTGACGGCCACGCCCAGCAGGGCGCCGGCCGCTCCGCCGAGGGCGGACAGCAGCAGTGACTCGGCGAGGAACTGTGTACGGATCTGTCCTCGCGTCGCGCCCAGCGAACGGCGCAGCCCGATCTCGGCCCGGCGCTCAAGGACCGAGATGACCATCGTGTTGGCCACGCCCACACCGCCGACGAGCAGAGCCACCGCGCCCAGGCCGAGCAGCAGCCCGGTGAACGCCTCGCCCGCGGCCTGCTGGGCGGCGAGCGCGTCCGAGGGGCGGGAGACCTGGACCTCGCTCGGCGCCTCGGGGTTGGCGGTCGCGCCCAGCACGGAGCGGACCGAGGTGACGGCCGCGTCGGCGGAGCGCGTGTAGACCTTGGTGGCATGACCGTCGAAGCCCAGCTCCGACTCGGCCACGGGCCAGCCGACCAGCGTCGCCGTGTCCAACTCCGGTGTCAGCGGCACTGGTTGGAGGATTCCGACGACCGTGAACCAGCTGCCGCCGACCAGTACCTCGGTGTCCGGGCTCGCATGGCCGATCCCGAGCCGTGCGGCGGCCGTCGCACCGAGCACGGTCGCCGGGTAGCGGCCCGTGGCACCGTTCAGCCAGGTGCCGCTCGCCAACTCGGCGCCGACCGTGGCCCGTAGCGAGGTGCGGGCCGCGTACACCGCGATCCCGTTGGTCTGCGCCTCGGGGATCCGGTCGGTGCGATAGACCTTCACGTCCGCCGCCCTGCCGACCGCCGACACGGACTGCACACCTTCGATGCGGGACACCATCTTCTCGGCGGTGGACGGAAGCTGGGACTGACCGCCGGTCAGGCTGCTCCCCGGTGACACCGTGAGCAGATTGGTGCCGAGAGCCGCGAGCGCACGGTCCAGATCGGCGCGGGACGAGGACGAGATACCGACGACGGCGACCATCGCAGCGATGCCGATCGCGATGCCGAGCGCCGAGAGGAAGGCTCGCAGGGGCCGGGTGCGCAGACCGACGGCGCCGACTCTGACGACGTCGGCGGGGCCGAGCCGGGCGGGGCGCAGTACCTCCGTGGTCATCGGACCGCCTCCCGTGAACCCGCGGCCGAGGGGCCCACTTCTCCTGGGGCCCCCACCGCCTCGCCGGCCGAGTCCTCGACCACCCGGCCGTCCCGCATCCGCACCCGCCGCGGCAGCGACGCCGCGATCTCCCGGTCGTGGGTGATGATCACGACCGTGGTCCCGGTGGCGTGCAGATCGCGCAGCAGCCTCATCACACCCAGACCCGACACGGAGTCCAGCGCGCCCGTCGGCTCGTCGGCCAGCAGCAGCGGAGGGTCCCCGGCCACCGCGCGGGCCACGGCGACGCGCTGCCGCTCGCCGCCGGACAGCTCGTGCGGTTCGTGGTGCATACGGTGGTCCAGGCCCACCCGGCGCAGCGCCGCGGCCGCACGACGACGGCGCTCGGCCGGCCGCAGCCCCGAGTACAGCAGACCGTCGGCCACGTTCTCCAACGCCGTTGTCCCGCCCGCCAGATGGAACCGCTGGAAGACGAAGCCGATGCGCCGCGCCCTGAGCGCCGAGAGCCGGGCGTCCGGCAGGGCGCCCGCGTCGTACCCCTCGACCCGGACGCTGCCCGAGGTGGGCCGGTCGAGGGTGCCGAGCATATGGAGCATGGTCGACTTGCCGGAGCCCGACGGGCCCACGATCGCGACGAGTTCACCGCGCGCGATGGTCAGCGTCACCCCGGCCAGCGCGGTGACCTCGCCCGGGTAGACCTTGGTGACATCGGTCAGCGAGATCACGCGGGCATCCCCACCTTCGTGCCCTCGGCGATCCCCTCGCCGGTGATCTCCACCCGCCCGTTCGCGAACAGCCCCGTCTCGACAGGGACGTACGCCGTGGTCGACCCCCGTACGACCTCGACGCCGAAACCGCCTTCCGGAAGCGCGACGAGCGCGGCGACCGGAACGGTGAGGACGTTCTTGCGCTCGCCCGCCGTGAAGAAGACATGCACCGCGGCCAGCACATAGGACGCGGCCGTCCGCTGCGCCTTGGCGCCGTCGAGCGCCACCGTCACCTTCACCTTGGTCGTCGCCTCCTCGTCTCCGCCGTTGCCGGGATCGACCACGGTGGAGACGTCCTGGACGCGCCCCTCCACGCGGGTGCCGTCCGGCAGCTCGACGGCGACCTTCGTGCCCTTCTTCGCCAACCGTTGGTCCGCGGTGTCGAGTTCGAGGCTGACGACCTGGGCGGTACCGGTGTATGAGAGCACCTTCTGACCGGGCCCCGTCGCCGCACCCTCCTGGGCGTCCAGGGAGTCCACGCGGACGGCTCCCGGAGCGAACACCACGCGCCCGAGCTCCACGACGCCGGTCTCGTCCAGCCCGTGGTCCTCCTGCCACCGCCGTATCGCGTCGGCGGTGGCGTCGGTGTACTCGTCGTCGACCGTGAAGCCGGAATAGCCCAGCGCCTTGAGATTCCGCTCCAACTGCCCGACGTCCGCCCCTTCGACGCCGGGCTTCAGGTCGCGGTACGCGGGAGTCCCGCCGTACATCAGGGTGACGGGCTTGTCGTCCACCTCGTACAGCGCCTCGCCCCGGGTGATCCTCTCGCCGGCGTCCGGGAGGCGGGTGAGGGTGCCGGGGACGCGGCCGGCCGCGGCGCTCGCCGTGCCGTAGCCGAGCTCGCCGTCCTCGGACTGGCTGTCCTTGAGGGTCTGGCGGGTCACGTCGGCGGTGGCCGGGGGGAGCCCGGCGGCGGAGCCGCCACCGGAGCCGTCGCGTCCGGCGAACCCGAGCCCCGCGGCGGCCGCCCCGCCGACCGCGGCGAGCACGCCCACCGCGATGACGGCCTTACGTCCGCGCCGCCGGTGGCGGCGGGGGCGGTCCGGCTCGGACGGAGGGTGAAGTTCTGTCGAGGTGTCCTCGGGCACGACCGTCGTCTCACTCATTTGCCGGCCTGGTCGTTGGCGGGGCCGCTGCCCGAAGGGGCGTACTTGTCACACTTCTTCTGGGCCTTCGCGAAGTCGGGGTCGTCGGCGATGTCCTTCGTGATCTGGATGCCGCCGTTCTCGGGGTCGGGGAAGTCCTCGACGCCGTTGTCGCGCATGCACTGGGCGAGCTTGCGTACCTTCTGCTCCATCTCGGGGTCGGCACTGGCGTCCCCGTTCTGCACGGGGTCGTACTTGCGGCAGTCCTCCATGGCCTTGTCGATCTGGCTCTTGGGCAGATGGCCGGTGATCCGGATGCCCTTTCCGGGCTCCGGGTCCTCCACGTCCACGCCGTGCTCACGCAGGCACTGCGCGAACTTGACGCCCTGGTCCTCGCGCGAGCTCTTGCTCGCCGTCGCCGCCGCACCGGTCTTCACGGTGTCGTCGCCGGAGCCGCAACCCGAAAGCGCCAGCGCCAGGGCCAGCGCGGTGGGGAGGGCGGCCAGTGTTCCGCGGGTCCGCGTCCGCATCGCGTCGTCTCCTCGTATCGGGGCCGGAGGGGCTCTCCGGCCGCACGTCAGGAGGCAACAGGAGCGGGTGTTTCCCCAGCGTTTCCACGGCACTTGAGTGCTCGTACGAGGACTGTCGGCGAGCACTGGACGATCACTAACGGAAAAGAAACACGGCTCCCGGCACTCTGGGCCCTGCTGAGCGCTCTCCCCGGAGAAAGGCGTGACCCGAATGCGGGTACTGGTGGTCGAGGACGAACCGATGCTCGCCGACGCGATCACGGAATGGCTGCGCGGTCACGCCCACGCGGTCGACACGGCGTACGACGGCGCGGCGGCACTGGAACGTGCGACGGTCGTCGACTACGACGTGGTCGTCCTCGACCGGGACCTGCCGCGCGTGCATGGCGACGACGTGTGCCGCGAGCTGGTCGCCTCCGAGTCGACCGCGCGGGTGCTGATGCTCACCGCGGCGGCCGAGGTCACCGACCGGGTCAT
The DNA here is from genome assembly GCF_036347135.1 of Streptomyces sp. NBC_00775. NCBI lineage: Bacteria > Bacillati > Actinomycetota > Actinomycetes > Kitasatosporales > Streptomycetaceae > Streptomyces > Streptomyces sp. NBC_00775. The sequence continues at coordinate 2,112,496 of NZ_CP108938.1, read as the reverse complement.
CGGCCTCGGTCTCGGCGCCGACGACTACCTCGTCAAACCCTTCGCCTTCGCCGAACTCACCGCCCGTGTCCTGGCGTTGGGGAGACGGTCGCGGCCGGCCGCACCTCCCGTGCTGCGCCGGGCGGGGCTCACCCTCGATCCAGCCCGGGGCGAGGTGTTCCGGGGCAGCCGATACGTCCCCCTGTCGAAGAAGGAGTTCGCCGTGCTGGCCGAGCTGCTGCGCGCCGAGGGGGCCCCGGTCTCCGCCGAGCAACTCCTGGAGAAGGCCTGGGACGAACACGCCGACCCCTTCACCGGCGCCGTCCGGCTCGCGGTGCTCAAGCTGCGCCGCAAGCTCGGAGACCCGCCCGTCGTGGAGACCGTGACGGGCGTCGGATACCGGATCCCGTGAGCGGGCCCGAGCCACGCGCCGTAGCACGTGTCCGACTGACGCGGGCCACGGAGGGATCCGATCCGCCGCGGTCGGCGGATCGGTGCGGGCCGGCGCCTGCGGCGGAGTGGTCTGGATCGGCGTCTGCGGCGGAGTGGTCTGGATCGGCGTCCGCGGGGGAGCGAGCGGCAATGGCGTCTGCGGCGGAGCGGTCCGTGCTGTCGCGTGCGCGGAAACGGTCCGGAGGGTCGTCTGCGACGAAGCCACCCGGAGTGTCGCCTGCGGCGAAGCCGTCCGCGTGTTCGCCCGCGGAGGGGCGATCCGGGCCTCCGCCCGCCGCGAAGCGACCGGGATCATCGCCCGCCTCGGCGCGGACCCGGCCGTCGCGCGGGCGCCGTCGGCTCCTTCCGCGCCGGACCACCTTGCGTGCCCGTCTCACCCTGGTCTACGGCGGCCTCTTCTTCGCGGGCGGCGTCGTGCTGCTCGGCGTCACCTACGCGCTGCTCACCCAGCAGCTCGACCACTCCGGGCAGAAGGTCATCTCCCAGACGCACGCGACGGGGAGCCCACCGTCCACCGCGCCGGCCGGCGCCGGGCAGGATTCACCCGCGCCGACCACCGAACCCCACGACGAGCGGACCCTCGTCTCCGCCGACGGCAGAACCCCTCCGCCCGGCGTCAGCGACCTCGAGAAGTGGATGGACGCCGAGCGCGACAGGCTCCGGGAGGCCGCCACTTCCTCGCTCCTCACCCAGGGCGGCCTCGCGCTGCTCGTCGTCGGCGGCGCCGCGGCCGGGTTCGGCTGGCTGATCGCGGGCCGCGTCCTCGCCCCACTGCACCGGGTCACGGACACCGCGCACCGGATCGCCAGTGCCCCCGCAGCCGACCGCGGCCTGCACGAGCGCATCGCGCTGCGCGGCCCCGACGACGAGGTCAAGGATCTCGCCGACACCTTCGACACCATGGTCGAGCGGCTCCACCGCTCCTTCGACGGCCAGCGCCGCTTCGTCGCCAACGCCTCCCACGAACTGCGCACCCCGCTGACGCTGGGCCGCGCCCTGGTCGAGGTCGCCATGCACCGTGCGACGGCCTCCGAGGACGTCAGACAGCTCGGTGAGAACCTGCTGGAGATCAATACGCGGCACGAGCGACTCATCACCGGCCTCCTGCTGCTCGCCCGCTCGGAGAACGAGATCGCCGAACGGCTGCCCGTGGACCTCGCCGACGTGCTGACCCATGTGACCGGCCAGATCCAGGGGGAGGCGGAGCGCGCCGGAGTCACCGTCCAGGAGAAGGCCGAGGAGGCGCCCACGCTCGGCGACGCACTGCTCCTCGAACGCCTCGTCCACAACCTGGTCGAGAACGGCATCCGGCACAACACCGGGGACGGGGGATGGGTCGAGGTGGTCAGCCGTACGGGTGACGAGGGCCGGGTGGAGGTGGAGGTCACCAACTCCGGTCCCGCCGTGCCGCCGTACGAACTGCCAGCCCTCTTCGAACCCTTCCGCCGCCTCGGCGCCGACCGTGTGGTCACCTCGAAGGGCGCGGGCCTCGGCCTGTCCATCGTCCGCTCCATCGCCCGCGCCCACGGCGGCGAGGTCGTCGCGCACCCGCGCGAGGGTGGCGGGCTGACGGTGACGGTGTCACTTCCGGCGGAGGAGCTCAGAGCCCGAACGCCACCGGATCGGAGGCCAGCGACTTGAAGACCGCTCGGGGGTCGGCGACAAGCCTGCGCTTCTCGAGGTTCAGCAGCCCGCCGACCGCCGTCACCTCGGCGGCCACCGTGCCGTCCGTCTTCCGTATCGTCTGCTCGATCCGGAACGACTTGCCCTCACCCCAGACGAACGCGCACGTCACCTCGACCTCCTCCCCGGCGCGCAGCTCCCGTAGGTAGCGGATGGTGGTCTCCAGGGCCACTGGGCCCACGCCGCTGCCTATCAGCTCGGTCTGGCTGATGCCGGCCGCGTGCAGTAGCGACCAGCGGGCGTGCTCCGCGTACTGCAAGTAGACGCTCTGGTTCAGGTGCCCCTGCACATCGGTCTCGTACCCACGGACGGTCACTGCGACGGAGAACGGCTCTGCCACGACTTCCCCTTCTACGGCGTTCAGGACGAGCCAAGACTACTGGGAACACCTGTGCGGGCGGTGTTCAACTCCCGTGCCCTGTAGGGCATTTCAGAACGTCCGCAGCGCGCTGGAGGGAGACTTCACACCCGCCGCGGCGAAGCCAGCACATACCGCGCCCCCGTGCGCGGCTCGGTGTGCTCGCCGACCTGCCAGCCCGCCTTCTCCAGCGTGGCCGCGCAGGCGCGCAGCGCCCCGGGGTCCGGCTCGCGCACGGCGACGGCCTCCGGCTGCGGCGTGGCCCGCACCCGGTAGCCGCCGCCCTCCGCCCCCGCGGGCCGGTGCCCCGCGGCCTCCAGCGCGAGCGCGGCGGCCCGCACCAGATGCGTACGCTCCCATCCGCACGGACGGTCGACGGCACCGTCCGGGTTGGTCATCCGGCGCAGCTCCAGGAGCCCCTGCCAGGCGCCGCGCACCTCACGTATGCGCGCCGGGCCGGGGTCGGCCGTCTCCTCGCCGCCGATCCGTGCGGCGAACACACCGGCCTCGGCCACGACGGGGGCGGCCTCCACGGCGGCGACCGGCTCCGGCGTCTCCCGTATGCGATGTCCGGCGGGCGTCAGGAAGTGGTCGTGCGGCGGCCGGGGGTGCCGGAAGGCGAGTCCGCGCCTCACCAGCGCGGCGAGCTGGGCCTCCGTGCCCTTCAGCCGCCCGGTGACGGGATCGGCGGCCTCGATGACGCGCCGCTGTGCCGCGGTCGGCGGTCGTGTCACGGCGCGCTCCCTCCCGCCGCCGGTCGGGTCCCGGCGGCTCCCTCAGCCGCCCGTCAGTTGCTCCCCGGGAGTCTGTCCTGCCGAGGGGAGCGGCTCATGGGAACAGTACGTGTCGGGTCTGACATTCCAGCCGGCCACCACATGCCGCCGGTGCTCCGTGCTCAGCCGGCTCATCGTCCCGGTGCCCAGCTGGAAAAGGGCGCCGGCCCCGGCGGGCAGCCCCAGCCGCCGCGCGGTCAGCACCCGCAGGAAGTGCCCGTGCGACACGACCACCACACTGCCCTCCGCCTCCGCGAGCGCCGCGTCGATCCTGGCCAGCATCCGCTCCGCGCGCGCCCCGACCTCGTCCGGGCTCTCCCCGGGATGCTCGGGCGGGCCTGCCGCGACGCCGTCCGTGAACAGGAACCAGTCGGGCCTGCTCCGGTGGATCTCGAGGGTCGTGATCCCCTCGTACCCGCCGTAGTCCCACTCGGACAGGTCCGCGTCCACGCGCGCCCCGGCGACCCCGGCCAGCCGTGCCGTCTCCTGGGCCCGCTGCATCGGGCTGACGAACGCCGCCGCGATGTGGTGCCGGGCGATCAGCGGAGCCAGCCTGCGCGCCTGTTCCCGGCCGTTCTCGGTCAGCGGGACGTCGGTCGACCCCGTATGCCGTCCGGACATCGACCACTCGGTCTCACCGTGCCGTACGAGAAGAAGATCACCCATGCTTCACAGGCTACGAGCCCAGGCCTCCAGGCGCGCGAACTCATGCTCCCGGAGTCCCTTGCGCGGATCGACCCGCAGGAGCAGCGCCGCCGCCTCGTGGTGCTCGGCGACATGCCGTATGTCCAGGTCGGTGATCATGTCGTCGACCCAGACGAAGGGCCTCCCCGCCGCCGACGCCACGACGTGGCGGGTCTTCCAGTACAGCCCATCGGGGTCCTTGGCGAACAGCTCGGGCCACTCGATGACCGGCAGGTCGCCCGGCAGCCCGATCACCGGGGCGATCATCTCGTTGGCCTGGTGCATCCAGGTGGTGGCCCACACCAGTTCGTACGGAAGGGTGAGCAGCCGGGCCCCATGTCCCGGGTGCAACCGCACCCGCAGCCCGCGCCGGAGCCGGCGGGACCCCGTTCTCTGCCGTGCGGACCAGATCGCGGGGCGCATCCGGCGGGTCACATAGCCACGGTGACGGAGGAGCAGGGCGCGGTACGGGTTGAGGGGGCCGTCGACGTCGAGAAGCAGCAGCGGGCGATCGCTCATGCGGAAGGACTACCCGTGGGGGCGCGCGTCCATCTGCCGCGGGGGCCGCAGGGGCTGGTCCGGTTCCGGGCCCGGTCGGTACGGTCGTCATCCATTGCGGACAGGCCCCAGGGCCGTCGGCGGTGGTGGGTTCCGGTGAATGCCTGCGTGGGAGTGTCGACTTGCTCGCTTTCGTTGGGTCGCTGTGGGTCGTTGGTGTGGTGCTGCTGGTCGGAGCCGTGATCGGGCGGTCCGTGACGCTGGGCGGGACGGAGCTTCCCGCTCTCACCACGCCGAAGGTGCGGGTGGCGGTGGCCGGCATCGGAGTGTTCGCGCTGGTGCTCGGCATGTTGCTCTACGTGCCGACCCTGACGGGTACGGGGTCGGGGGCCGCCGCCACGGGGCGGGCCGGTGGTCCGCCGTCGAGCGCCTCCGCCGAGGCGCCGCAGCCGACCGGTACGGAGGGATCGTCGCGGTCCGCCACACCCAGCGCCACACCCACCCCCACACCGAGCCCGTCCCCGGACACACCGTCCCCGGAAGAGGACTCGACGCCCACCGCGTCGTCGTCCACGACGGAGCCCAAGCCCTCGGCACCCACCGTGAGAGTGCGCTGGCAAGGCACGTTGCTCCTCTACAGCAACGGGGCTCCCACCGGATGGTGGCTGGACAACGTGCCGCCCACCCCGGCGACGATCGGTGATCTCGGCCTCGAGTGCGACTGCCACCCCGGCGAAGTGGTCGCCAACGCCATCGCGGCATGGGACGGTTCTTCACCGCCGAAATACCAGCAGTGCTCCGCGCTGAGCGGCCAGTTGGCGCGGCGGGCGCTGGCCGTTCAGGAGGGGGCCATGGCCTGTCTGAAGACCTGGGACGGCCGCCTGGGCTACTTCACCGTGACGAGCATGCCGGGCCCGTCCGAACTGAACGTGGCGGCGACCATCTGGGATCGCCGGTGAAGCGGGTCCCCCGGGCGCCCCTGAAAGTCCGCCGCCGCACCGGCGGGGCCCGCGTTCGGGGCTACTGCCGATAGCCGCTCAGGAACCGCCCGATCCGGCTGATCGCCGCGTCCAGGTCGTCGGCGTGCGGAAGGGTGAGGATGCGGAAGTGGTCGGGACGGGGCCAGTTGAAGCCGGTGCCCTGGACGACCTGGATCTTCTCGCGCAGCAGCAGGTCCAGGACGAACTTCTCGTCGTCGTGGATCTTGTGCACCTCGGGGTCGATGCGCGGGAACGCGTACAGCGCGCCCTTCGGCTTCACGCACGAGACGCCGGGGATCTCGTTGAGCTTCTCCCAGGCACGGTTGCGCTGTTCGTGGAGGCGGCCGCCGGGCGCGGTCAGCTCGTGGATGGACTGGCGGCCGCCGAGCGCCGCCTGGATGGCGTACTGGGCGGGGGCGTTGGCGCACAGCCGCATGGAGGCGAGCATCGTCAGGCCCTCCAGGTAGTTGCGCGCGTGCTGCTTCGGGCCCGTGACGACCAGCCAGCCGGAGCGGAATCCGGCGACGCGGTACGTCTTCGACAGGCCGCAGAAGGTGAGGACCACCAGGTCGGGGGCGAGCGCGGCGGCCGAGTGGTGCACGGCGTCGTCGTACAGGATCTGGTCGTAGATCTCGTCCGCGAACACCATCAGGCCGTGCCGGCGGGCGAGGTCGAGGATGCCCTCGACGATCTCCTTCGGATAGACCGCGCCCGTCGGGTTGTTGGGGTTGATGATGACGACGGCACGCGTCCGGTCGGTGATCTTCGCGGCCATGTCGTCCAGGTCCGGGTTCCAGTCGGACTGTTCGTCGCAGAGGTAGTGCACCGCCTTGCCGCCCGCGAGGGTGGTCACGGCCGTCCAGAGGGGGAAGTCCGGGGCGGGGATGAGGACTTCGTCGCCGTCCTCGATGAGGGCCTGGACCGCCATCGAGACGAGCTCGGAGACGCCGTTGCCGAGGAAGACGTCGTCGACGTCGACCTTCAGGCCCAGGTCCTGGTAGCGCTGGGCGACGGCGCGGCGGGCGGAGAGGACGCCGCGCGAGTCCGTGTAGCCGTGCGCCTGGGGCAGCATCCGGATCATGTCCTGGAGGATCTCCTCCGGCGCCTCGAAGCCGAAGGCCGCGGGGTTGCCGGTGTTGAGGCGCAGCACGCTGTGGCCCGCCGCCTCCAGTGCGTCGGCGTGCTCGATCACCGGGCCGCGGATCTCGTAACAGACCTCGCTGAGCTTGCTGGACTGCCGGAACTCCATGCGCTGCGCCCTCCGGTTCGATGTGTTGCTTGGTTTTACCAAGTAGCTGCTTGGAAAGTCCAACAAGATAGCTAGACTGCGTCGCATGTCACCTCGCCGAAGCTACGACCAGTACTGTTCCGCCGCCCGGGCCCTCGACGCCGTCGGTGACCGGTGGACCCTCCTGATCGTCCGCGAGCTGCTCGGCGGACCGCGCCGCTACACCGATCTGCACGCCGACCTGCCCGGCGTGAGCACCGACGTCCTCGCCTCCCGGCTCAAGGACATGGAGCGCGACGGGCTGACCACGCGGCGGCGTCTTCCGCCGCCGGGTGCGGCGTACGTCTACGAACTCACCGGACGTGGGCGGGAGTTGCTCCCCGTGCTCCAGGCGCTCGGGGAGTGGGGTGCGCCCGCGCTGGGTGAGCGGCGGCCCACTGATGCCGTGCGGGCGCACTGGTTCGCGTTGCCGCTGCTGCGGGGACTGCGGGGGGAGGGGGCGGGGGAGGGACTTGTCGAAGTCCGGCTGGACGAGGGGACGTTCCATGTGTGGCTCGGGGCCGGGGAGGGGCCGCTCTATGGGGACGGGGCCGCTCCGGAGGAGCCGGATGCCCGGCTGGCGCTCGATACGGAGACGTGTGAGGCCGTGAGCCGGGGGGTGTTGGGGCTGCTGGACGCGGTGCGTGCGGGGCGTGTTGAGGTGGCGGGGGAGGGTGCCGTGGCCAAGGTGCTGCGGGAGGGGTGACGCAGGGGGTTCTTCGCCCCCGCCGCCCCTACCCGTCCCATCCCCAGGGGCTCTGCCCCTTCGACCCCGTTCGGTTGTGTGTCGGGTGCGGGTGGGTGGGGGCTGGTGCAAAAGATTGCGCAGTTCCCCGCGCCCCTTCTGGGGGCTGCGCCCCCAGACCCCCCTTCGGCCTGAACGGCCTCGTCCTCAAACGCCGGACGGGCTGAAAGATCAGCCCGTCCGGCGTTCACTGAAGAGTCAGGCGCCCGGCGGTATGCGCGAAGGCCTTCCCGAACCCCGTGTCAGTGCGTACCCGCCGATGCCCGCGAGTGCCGCGAGGATGCCGCCGATCGCGGTCCACACCCAGCGGTCGGACCACCAGCCGGAGGCCCAGCCGTCGTCGGGTTCGAGCGAGGACAGTGCGGCTGTCGTCGAGTCGGAGTCCGAGTCGGACTGCTCGGCGGTTGTCGCGATGCCCGGGACGAGCGGCTTGGCGAGCGAGCCGTCGACCGCCGCCGCGCCGCCGATGTCCTTGGAGTCGACCTTGACCTCGGTGCTCACCGGCAGGCCCAGGTCGGAGGAGCCAAGACCCGTGGCGGTCAGCCGGATGTAGTACGTGCCCGGCAGCGGGTCGTTGGCCCAGGTGTCCGACCAGGCGCGGACGGTGCGCAGGGTGCAGGACAGGTCCACGGAGGCCGCGTCGCTCGCCGCCGTCCGCGTCTGGGCCCCGTACTGGCACGCCTGGCGGCGCCGCAGGCCGTCGTACACGTCGATCTGCCAGGTCTCGGTGGCCTTGCGCGTCGAGGCCTCGGGCAGCTTCACCGTCGCCTTCACGGTGGGCCGCTGCCCGGCGTCCGCGGGGAACGACCAGTACAGGTAGTCACCCGTGGACCCGCTCGCGGTGGCCTGCTGGCCCTGCTCGATCTCGGTCGCCGTACGGAACGACGTACCGGCCTCGGTGGGCGCGCCGCCGTCGTCCGACGGGCTCGCCGAGGGTGAGGAGTCGGCGACGGCGGGGGAAGCGGACACCCCGAGCAGTGCGGGGGTCGCGGCGACGCCCAGCATGAGCAGCGTCTTCGCCGTCATCGTCGTCCTGGTCAACATACGTCGGACACGCATCAGTTGGTCCTCCAGACCGCGAACCGCCAGCGCGAGATCCAGCCCCACAGCACACCCGCGAGGAAGCCGGTGAGCACGAGGGCGCCGAGCAGCCACCAGCCGCGCCCGAGGCCGAACGAGGCCACGTCGCCTGCCTGGTCGGGCCCGTCGACGACGTCGACCGTCAGCTCCAGCGGCATACCGGGCGTGGTCTTCACACCACTCGCCGCCGAGAAGGAGTTGGACACTTGCAGACACACGGTCTCGGCCGCGGCGTTCTCGTCGTCGCTCTCGGCCTTCGGGTAGCGCAGACCGGTCGAGATCACATCGGTACGGCCGTTGCCCGCCGCCTCGCCCCGCACGATCTCACGACCGTGCACGGTGACCGCCCGCAGCAACACCCCGTAGTCCTGGTTGACCTGACGGTCGGCGGCGATGCTCACCGAGGCGCGCAGCTCCTGGCCCGGCTTGACGTCCACCCGGTAGTAGCGGTGCTGACCGAACTCCTCGCGGTCCGTGTACAGCCCGGACTTCAGCGTCGGGGCACTCGGGCAGGATCCGGCACCGTCCACGGCGACCGGCGTCACCACCGGATCGGCGGCCCGTTCCACCAACTGGCCGACCCGGTCGGAGAGTTCCTCCTTGTGCTGCACCGAGGTGTAGGTGCCGCCGGTCGCCTCCGCGATGCAGCTGAGCTGGTCGCGGGTCTTGGCGTCCGGTACCAGACCGAGGGTGTCGATGGTCAGGCCGATGCCCTTGGCCGCGATCTCGCGGGCCACCTCGCACGGGTCGAGCGGCTGGCAGGTGTCCTCGCCGTCGCTGATCAGCACGATGCGGCGGGTGCCGTCACCGCCGTCGAGGTCGTCGGCCGCCTTCAGCAGCGCGGGACCGATGGGCGTCCAGCCGGTGGGTGAGAGGGTCGCGACGGCGGTCTTCGCCTCGGTGCGGTCCAGGGTCCCCACCGGGTACAGCTGTGCGGTGTCCTTGCAGCCCGTCTTCCGGTCGTTGCCGCGGTAGTTGGCGCCGAGGGTGCGGATGCCGAGCTGCACCTCCTCGGGTGTCGCGTCGAGCACCTCGTTGAACGCCTGCTTGGCCGCGGCCATCCGCGACCCGCCGTCGATGTCCTTGGCCCGCATCGAACCGCTGACGTCCAGTACGAGTTCGACCTTGGGGGCGGCCGCCGCCGTTTCGTCGGCGACCGCTCCGGCCGGGAAGGCGATCCCGGCCGTCAGGGCGGCGAGCAGGGCGCAGACTCCTGCTGCCAGCCGTTGTCTTGTGATCATCGGCGGATCCTATTGATCAAACGTGCCGCGCTTCAAAACGAGCGGGTGACGAGCGGGTTGGGAAGCCGCGTCCAGATGTCGCCGGAGACGTCCGGAGACAGCCGCATCAAGGTCAGTGCCTTGGTCGGAAGCGGTTCGTGAAGGAGGGCAGCGAGGTCCGCGGTGCGCGGCAGATCGGGTACGACGGACTCCAGGGCCTCGCGCAGCCCGTCGGACGATCCCGCGGTCGCACCCAGCGTGCCGCCCACCAGGGAGCCGAACAGCTTGCGCCGCAGGGCGGTTTCCTCGTCCGTGACAGTGCGCCCGGCCAGGGGCGGGACCGGAATGCCGTGACGGGCCAGGCGGGCCGGGCTGACCCGGATGTCGGCGAGGTCGCGGTAGACGAGCCGGAGCGGGGCGCCCGTGGGGGAGAGGACGACGAGGAGGTTCTGGCCGTGCGCCTCCAGAGCCACGCCCAGATCGAGCAGGCGGAGGCAGACGGTGACGGCGAGGCGGGTGAAGTCCGCCAGCCAGGAAGGCGATCGGGGGAGTTCCGTGGTCGCCAGGGCGGCCACCGGGAGCACCCGCTCGCCCGTACGCGCGTACACGTCCGGGGACTCGCGCAGCACCGCCCCCAGACCGGGGGAGCCGGACGTGGCGGCACCCAGGGTGTGGGTGATGTGCAGCAGGCCGTCGGTCCGGGCGGCCATGTCCTGCGCGAACGCCGAGACCGTCGCCGACGTCTCGATCGAGTAGACCGAGATGTCCCGGACCGAGGACGTCAGCCGGGCGCTCAGAGCCGTCTTGACGTGCGGGCCGTCGGGGAGGGCGAGAGTGCGCAGCGACATCAGCGGATGCGCGGCGACACTTCCCTGGGACGGGGCGCCGCTCAGGACATGGGCCGCCTGCCAGGGGTGGACCGGGATCAGGACGCGCTCCTCGTCCCGGAGCCACTTGGGCCACTCGCCCTTGACGAGGCAGTCCTCCACGGGCACCAGACCCAGCTCCACCACCGGCCGGTGCTCCGGCCCGTACGCGAGCTGTTCCGCCACCGAGAACCCGGGCCGGGAACGGCAGTTGGGGTGGAACGGATGCCCGTCGACCACCCGCTGCTCCCACTCCCAGCCGCTCTCCGGCTCCGGGCCGGACGCCGGCTGACCCGCCCGGGACAGCGCCAAGGAGGCCACGCTGTGGTCGAGTTCGGCCGCGAAGGCCAGGCCGTGCGGCACCGCGAGGGCGTCGACCAGCCGGGCCGGACGGTCGTACGACCGCTCGTCGAGCCGCACTTCGGTGACGTACGCGGCGGTGGCGTACGGGTCGGCGTGCGGGCCGTGCAGCCGCCGTCCGTCGGTCAGGTGCAGCGTGAGACCGTCGCGCCCCGGCTCGCGGCGCGCGATCCACGGCAGCGGCTCATGCGCCAGCGCCCGCCACAGCCGGGTCAGCACGGCCGCCCGGGCGCCGGGCAGCGCCCGCGCGTACGGCGCCGACAGGGCGGGGCGTACGACGCTCAGTTCGTCGGCGAGCGCGGCCTCCGCCTCGGGCGGGGAGGGACGGTGCACGGTCGGGCTCCTTGGGTACGGGGACTGCGTCGCGGTCGTCCGCGACGGCAGACATACTGATCACCAGTGCGCAGACATACTGATCACCAGTGCACCGTATGGAACGAATGGATCGCGTGGACTCCATGCCCCCCAGGCTCCCCCCGCTCGACAGGGGCACCATCGAAGAGACCGCAGACGCGTACGCCGCCGCGCCGCTGCTCAATTGTCTCCTGCGGGAGGTGGCGGAGCGCGCGCAAGAGCCCGGCGTGTACCGGCTCCCGTCCGACGGCCGGCTGCTGCGGGTGCGGGGCGCCCGGCGGCCCACGGAACCCGAGCTGTACGCCGACGGCGCCTGGCACCGGCTCACCCACACCGAGCTGGTCAAACTCACCGCCGAGGAACTGCGCCGCTGCACCGGCCTGTCCAGCTCCGAACTGCCCACCGAGATGACCGACAGCCGCGACGCGGTGGCCGCGCTGCTCACCGCACGTGCCCGCACCACCCCGCCCGACGACCTGTATCTGCGCTCGGAACAGTCCCTGATCACCGGGCACCCGTACCACCCCGCCCCCAAGGCCCGCGGCGGCGGCCCGGTCACCGGCTGGCTGCCGTACGCGCCCGAGGCGTACGCCCGCTTCCCGCTGGAACTGCTCGCCGTGCGCGAGGACGCGGTCGTCGAGGAGGGCGACACGACGGCGCTCGACGTCTTCGGGGAGGCCCCGCCCGGGTACCGGCTGCTCCCCGCCCACCCCTGGCAGCTCGACCTGGTGGGCGCGCGCCCGGAGATCCTGGACGCCTTCGCGGACGGCCGGCTCGTACGGCTGGGGCGCACCGCGCGCCCCCTGTGGCCGACGGCCGCCATCCGCACGCTGTACGCCCCCGACGACGACCTGTTCGTGAAGTTCAGCCTCGATGTGCGCATCACCAACGACATTCGCCGGCTGTGGCGGCACGACCTGCTGAAGATGCGCCGCACCGACGCGGTGACCGCCTCGGCGTTCGCCGCGTCGCGAGCTCCCGCCGCCTGGCTGAGCGACCGCGGCTACCGCACCGCCGACTTCGCCTTCGAGGAGCTCGCCGTCCTCGTCCGCGACGGACTGCGCGGTCACCTGGTGCCCGGCGCGACCCCGCTCCTCGCGGCCGCCCTCGTGGAGGGCTTCGACGGCAGCCCCCTCGACGCTCTCACCGACCCGTCCGCCTGGTGGGCGGCGTATCTGCGCCAGGTCGTGCCCCCGGTGCTGGAGGCGTTCGACCGCCACGGAGTCGTCATCGAGGCACATGTGCAGAACACGCTGGTGGCGGTCGACGCCGACGGCATGCCCGTACAGGCCCTGTTCCGGGACGCGGAAGGCGTGAAGGTGCTGCCGGGGGTGACGCGCGCGGCCGGCTGGGAACGCCTCGTGTACTGCCTGATCGTCAACCACCTCGTCGAACTCGCCGCGCTCCTCGCCGAACTCCACCCGAGCGTGGACCTGTGGCCCGCCGTACGCCGGGAGTTGATCCGTTACGACGCGGACCACGGCCTCCCCGAGATCGCCGGCCTGCTCGCCTCGCCCACCCTCCCCGGCAAGACGAACCTGCTGCTGCGGTGGACGGGCGCGGACGGCGCGGACGCGCGCTATGTGCCCCTGCCCAATCCGCTCCGGACCGCACCGTGAACAGCACCGTCCTGACCCCCGCCGCCGTCGGCTCCCGCTCAGGCATTCGCTGCCCGCTGCTTTACGCTGGCCAGTGTGCTGCGCGACGTGACTGCTGTTCGATACGTGAACCCGCTGAGGGCGGGCGGCTCCGTGCCCGGAATCGTCGAGGCCGACGACCTGGGGACGTACGTCGTGAAGTTCACGGGCTCCGCGCAGGGCCGCAAGGCGCTGGTCGCCGAGATCATCGTCGGTGAGCTGGCGCGCGCTCTCGGCCTGCGGTTCCCCGAGCTGGTCCTCGTGCACTTCGACCCGGCGGTCGGCGAGCACGAGCCCCACCAGGAGGTGCAGGACCTCCTGCGGGCCAGCGCCGGACTCAACCTCGGCATGGACTATCTGCCGGGCGCGAAGGACTTCACCCCGGAGATCGCCAAGACGTTCGCCGTCGACCCGCTGGAGGCGGGCAAGGTGATCTGGCTGGACGCCCTCACGGTCAACGTGGACCGCACGGTGCACAGCTCGAACCTGATGATCTGGCCCACCTTCGGCATCGCGCCCCCGCGACTGTGGCTCATCGACCACGGCGCGGCCCTCGTCTTCCACCACCGCTGGGACGCCTCGTCGCCGGAGAAGGCGTACGACTTCCGACGCCACGCGCTGGGCGGCTACACCCCCGACACACGGGCCGCGGACGCCGTACTCGCCCCTCTGGTGACCGAGGAGCTCCTGCGCGCGGTGCTGGCCGAGGTGCCCGACGGGTGGCTCACGGAAGAGCCCGGTTTCGCGACCCCCGACGAGGTCCGCGAGGCCTACGTCGGATATCTGCACGCCCGGGTGCGGGCGTCCGCGGCCTGGCTCCCCACGGACTTCCCCAGCCGGGAGGAGCTCGCCGCCGAGGACGCCCACCGCGCGGCGAAAACCCAGGAAGGCCGGCCGGACTGGCTGAAACGGGTCCCGGACCTGCACGGCAAACCGGCGGCGGAACAGGATTGGTCGGTGCACCTCGGATGACCACGGAGAACACTCGCTCGACCACGGAGAACACTCGCTTGAGCACGGAGAACAGCCACCGCGTCCAGATCGAGTACTGCACCCAGTGCCGCTGGCTGCCCCGCGCCGCCTGGCTCGCCCAGGAGCTCCTCACCACGTTCGAGACCGAGCTGACCGAGCTGTCCCTGAAGCCCGGTACCGGTGGTGTCTTCGTCGTACGCGTCGGCGACGAGGTCGTCTGGGACCGCCGTGAACAGGGCTTCCCGGAGCCCACGGCGGTGAAGAGGCTCGTACGCGACCGAGTGGCCCCGGAAAAGTCCCTGGGCCACTCGGAGAAGTGAGACGGGCTCGGCTCAGCTGGCCAGCTGCTCGTACGCGGGCAGGGTGAGGAAGTCCGCGTAGTCCTCGTCCAGCGCCACCGTGAGCAGCAGGTCGTGCGCCTGCTGCCAGTTGCCCGCCGCGAAGGCCTCCTCGCCGATCTCGGCGCGGATGTTCGCCAGCTCCTCGGCGGCGACCTCGCGGGCCAGCTCCGGAGTGGCCGCCACGGTCTTTCCATCGTGCTCGAAGACGACACCCGCGTTGATCCACTGCCAGATCTGCGAGCGGGAGATCTCGGCGGTCGCCGCGTCCTCCATCAGGTTGAAGATGGCGACCGCGCCGAGGCCGCGCAGCCAGGCCTCGATGTAGCGGATACCGACCTGGACGGCGTTGACCAGACCGTCGTACGTGGGCCTGGCGTCGAGCGAGTCGACGGCGATCAGGTCACCGGCGGCGACCGACACGTCCTCGCGCAGCCGGTCCTTCTGGTTCGGCTTGTCGCCGAGGACGGCGTCGAAGGAGGCCATCGCGATCGGCACCAGGTCCGGGTGCGCGACCCAGGAGCCGTCGAAGCCGTCGCCCGCCTCGCGGTCCTTGTCGGCCTTGACCTTCTCGAAGGCCACCTTGTTGACCTCTTCGTCGCGCCGCGACGGGATGAACGCCGCCATGCCGCCGATCGCGTGCGCGCCGCGCTTGTGGCAGGTGCGGACGAGGAGTTCGGTGTACGCCCGCATGAACGGGGCCGTCATCGTCACCGCGTTGCGGTCCGGCAGCACGAACTTCTGCCCGCCGTCACGGAAGTTCTTGACGATGGAGAAGAGGTAGTCCCAGCGGCCCGCGTTCAGGCCGGCGGCGTGGTCGCGGAGTTCGTAGAGGATCTCCTCCATCTCGTACGCGGCCGTGATCGTCTCGATCAGGACGGTCGCGCGGACGGTGCCCTGCGGGATGCCGACGTAGTCCTGCGCGAAGACGAAGACGTCGTTCCAGAGGCGGGCCTCCAGGTGCGACTCCGTCTTCGGGAGGTAGAAGTACGGGCCCTTGCCGAGGTCGAGCAGGCGCTGCGCGTTGTGGAAGAAGTACAGGCCGAAGTCGACGAGCGCGCCCGGGACGGGCTTGCCGTCCGCGTCGACGAGGTGGCGCTCGTTCAGGTGCCAGCCGCGCGGCCGCATCACCACGGTCGCGAGCTCGTCGTTCGCCTTGAGGGCGTACGACTTGCCGGACTTCGGGTCGGTGAAGTCGATGTTCCGCGTGTACGCGTCGATCAGGTTGAGCTGGCCGGTGACCACGTTCTCCCAGGTGGGCGCCGAGGCGTCCTCGAAGTCCGCGAGCCAGACCTTCGCGCCCGAGTTGAGGGCGTTGATGGTCATCTTGCGGTCGGTGGGGCCGGTGATCTCGACACGGCGGTCGTTCAGGGCGGCCGGAGCGGGGGCCACCTTCCAGGAGTCGTCCGCGCGGATGGCGGCGGTCTCCGGGAGGAAGTCGAGCGTGGAGGTGCGGGCGATCTCGGCGCGGCGCTCCGCGCGGCGGGCGAGGAGCTCGTCACGCCGGGGCGTGAACAGCCGGTGCAGCTCGGCCACGAAGGCGAGGGCCGCGTCGGTGAGGACCTCTTCCTGCCGGGGCAGGGGCTCGGCGTCGACGATGGCCAGCGAGGACGGCGCTGGTGCGGACATGAGCTGTCACTTCCTTCAGCGAGCTGCGTACATACGGCACTGGGTGCCACGGGCACCTGAAGCGGCTGACCGAGCCTGCGAGGCGGTCCAGCCCTTCTGAGCAGTGGATACTAGTTTCCTCATGGTGGAAGTTCAATGGTTTGTTGATATCGAGATTCTCCGGGTCGAGGCAAAGTGGCGCTCGGTGCCACCATGCTTACTCAAGGTGGATCAGATCGCCCTCCGTGTCGATGTCGTACGCCTGCGCCACATCCCCGCACTCGACGAGCGTGATCGCGTCCTCGTGGGCCTTCAGATAGGCGCGTGCCCCCCGGTCGCCCGTCGCGGTCGCCGCGATCCCGGCCCAGTGACCGGCGCCGAAGAGCACCGGATGGCCGCGTTCCCCGTCGTACGCCGCCGCCACGAGCGACAGCGGAGACTCGTACGCGGCCAGGACCCGGGCCACCGCCTCCCGCCCGATCCCGGGCTGATCGACGAGCGACACCAGCGCGGCCGGCGCCCCCGTGCCCGCCAGCGAGTCGAGCCCCGCCCGCAGCGAGGAACCCATCCCCTCCTCCCACTCGGGGTTGTCCACGAGGACACACCCGGGCAGCGAGGCCCGCTGTCGTACGACTTCGGCCTGGGCGCCCAGGACCACGTGCACGCGGGTGCAGCCGCCGGCGCGCAGGACCGCGACCGCGTGTTCGACAAGGGGCCGCCCCCGGTGGGACAGCAGTGCCTTGGGGCGCCCCCCGAGGCGCCGACCGCCGCCGGCCGCCAACAACAGCCCGGCCACCTGGTCTTTGTTCTCCGTCATGTCCCCTGCATACCCGACCCGGCCCGGGCGCGCCCCGGAACCCGGGCAGGCCCTGTGGTGTCCATGGGCTGAATTTCGGTCCGCGGAGTGGCGCCCGGCGCGCAGGTAGGCGTTTACTGGCCCGCGTCCCCCGGCGCCCGACCACCGCCATGGGGCGCTGGGGCGGACGTACGAGAGATGGGCGCACAACGGCGTGCGAGGGGGGAGAGCTGTGTTGCGGAGCTTGGGGCAGAGGCCAGTGACCGGCAGCGACGAGGACCCGAGGGTGGCGGAACTGCGTACCGCCGTCTCCCGGCTGCGCCGTGAACTCGCCGCGCATCCCGCCGAGTTCCCCGACCGGGGCATCGCCGAGGACGAACTCGCGGCGCTGGCCGCCATGGCCGTCAGCGGCATCCCCGAGATCCCCCGGCTGCGCCGCTCCCTGCTCCTGATCGCGGGCGCGATCGGCTCGGTCAGCGCCCTGGCGACGAGCCTCGGCCACGTCCGCAGCGCGGTGGAACTGTTCGGGGAACCGCCGCGCCGCTGACCGCCCGGCTCTAGCCTCTCCGCCGGATGACGCCCCGCTCGGTGGCCACCGCCACCGCCGCCGTGCGCGAGTCCACGCCCAGCTTGGCGTAGATGTGCACCAGGTGGGACTTCACCGTCGCCTGGCTCAGAAACAGACGCTTGCTGATCTGCTGGTTGGACAGGCCGTCCTTGACGAGTTCGAGCACTTCCAGTTCGCGGCGGCTCAGGGCGGCGGCCGGGGTGCGCATGCGGTCCATCAGGCGGTCGGCGACCGTGGGGGCGAGGGCCGAGTGGCCCGAGGCGGCGGTGCGCACCGCCGCGGAGAGCTCCTCGGGCGGGGCGTCCTTGAGGAGGTAGCCCGCCGCGCCCGCCTCGACCGCGGCCAGGATGTCCGCGTCGGTGTCGTACGTGGTCAGCACCAGGACGCGGGGTGCGCCGGCGCGAGCCGTGATCGCCGCCGTGGCCTCCGCGCCGTGCATACCGGGACCGAACTGCAGGTCCATGAGGACGACGTCGACGCCACCCGCCCCGGCGCGTTCGACCGCGGCCTCCGCCGTCGGTGCCTCCGCGACGATCTCGAAGTCCGGCTCGGCCGACAGGACGGCGCGCAGTCCGGCGCGTACGACGGGATGGTCGTCCGCGAGCAGCAGGCGGATGGTCATGCCCGGCTCCCGGCGGCACGCACGGGCGGGAGCCGGTCCGTGCCGGCGGACCGAGGAATCCGGTCCGCGTCGGCAGGCTGAGCAGTCCGGTCCGTGTCGGCAGGCTGAGCAGTTCGGTCCGTGTCGGCCGGCTGCCGGGCAAGCCGGCTGGTGTCGGCCGGCCGAGGAACCCGCTCCCCGGCGACGGGCAGCGGGAGCGTGACCGCCACCGCCGTGCCCTGCCCGGGCGCCGACTCGACGGCGAACGTCCCGCCCAGCGACTCCGCGCGCGTGCGCATCGCGGGCAGACCGAAACCGCCGTCCTCCCGGGCCCCCTCCGGGCGTACGGCGTCGGGGGCGAAGCCGACCCCGTCGTCCACGACGTCCAGGGCGACCGCCGTGTCCATGAAGCTGAGCGTGATCTCGGCGCGGCCGGCGCGCGCGTGCCGCAGTGTGTTGCCGAGCGCCGACTGGGCGATCCGCAGGAGGGCCACCTCGTACGGGGTCGGGAGTTCGGCCGGGGGGCCGCTCACCGAGAAGCGGATCGTCGGGGCGTCGACGGCGCGCGACCGGCACAGCCGCTCCAGGGCTCCGGCGAGCGAGCCGTGTTCCAGGTCGGGCGGGGTCAGGGCGCGGACGAAGCGGCGGGCCTCGGCGAGGTTGTCCTGGGCGGTCGAGCGGGCCTGTTCGATGTGCGGGGCCGCCGGGGAGTCCGCGGGCAGCAGGCGCTGGGCGGCGCGCAGCAGGAGCTGGATGCTGGACAGGCCCTGCGCGAGGGTGTCGTGGATCTCGTGGGCGAGCCGCTCCCGCTCGGCGAGCGTGCCCGCGGTGCGCTCGGCGTCGGCCAGCTCGGCACGGGTGGCGATGAGCTCCTCGATGAGCTCGCGGCGGCGCTCGCTCTCGCGGTACAGCGCCTCGTATCCGAGCACCGTGGCGACCGCTACCGCCGCCCCGAGGAGCGGGCCGATGAACGCGCCCGGCGTGGGGTGCGAGCCGTGCGCCAGGAAGCTCGCGATGGCCGCCGCGGCCGTCAGGGCGACCGCGGGCAGGCGCCCGCGCACGGGCAGCAGGTGCAACTGCAGGAAGTAGAGGGGGAACGCCGCCCACAGGCCGTCCGGC
The DNA here is from genome assembly GCF_036347135.1 of Streptomyces sp. NBC_00775. Lineage (NCBI taxonomy): Bacteria > Bacillati > Actinomycetota > Actinomycetes > Kitasatosporales > Streptomycetaceae > Streptomyces > Streptomyces sp. NBC_00775. The sequence goes on along the minus strand of NZ_CP108938.1, from coordinate 2,093,557 downwards.
GAGAGGGTGAGGAGCACCAGCCAGCTCGCGCTCAGGGCGGCCAGCCACACCGCCGCCGCACCCCGTGAGCGGTGCACCGCCGGGGTGCAGACGCCCGCCGCGAACACCGTGCCCATGCCCAGGACCGACAGGACGACGGCCAGGGGGTGCGCGCTGTCCCCGGCACGGACCGCGGCCAGCACGAGAAGCCCCGCGAGCAGTGCGTACAGGCACAGGCGCAGGGTGGCGACGACGGGGGAGCGGCGGAGGACGTCCATGGTCGTTCCAGGGTAGGCGGACGCGAGCGGGCCCCGGTCAACCGAAAGTTTGAAAGAGGGCCCCGTACTTCGGCGGCGCGGGGTCCGCCCATCGGTGTCCCCGACTCCCCCATGCGACGACACGGCCTCCCTCCTTCGATTCGGGTGAACCGTGCCGTGGCGCGATGCCCCGGACGCCACCCGGGCCGCAGGGTGGGGGCATGTTCGTCGCATGGAGAGACCTCCGGTTCGCCAAGGGGCGGTTCACCCTCATGGGGGCCGTGGTCGTGTTGATCACCCTGCTCGTGGGGCTGCTGTCCGGGCTGACCGCCGGGCTCGCCAAGGAGAACACCTCGGCGGTCACCGGCCTGCCCGCCGACCACCTCGCCTTCGCCGCGCCGCCGGACGGCCAGTCGGTGTCCTTCACCAACTCGGCGGTCCGCGCGCGGGCGTGGCGGACATGGGCCCAGCGGCCGGGCGTCACCTCGGCGGAGCCGATCGGCATCCGCACGCTGAACGCGGCCGCCGGGGACCGTACGGCCGCGGTGTCGACGTTCGCCGTGCGGCCGGACTCCGGGATCGCCCCGCACGGCGTCGGCCCCGGCCGGATCGTGCTCTCGGAGAAGGCCGCCGCCGAGCTCCGCGTCGGAGCCGGAGACCGGGTACGGCTCGGCGGCTCCGAGCGGACCGTCGCGGCGGTCTCCGGCGACGCCTCGTACAGCCATACGCCGGTGGTGTGGACCGCCCTGTCCGGCGAAGCCACCGTGGTCGCCCTGCGCACCGACGGCGCCGACCTCGCGGCGGGCGACCGGGCCGCGGGCACCAGGACCCTCACCAAGGACGACGCCCGCACCGCCATCGGCTCCTACCGGGCGGAGAACGGCTCGCTCCAGCTGATGCGCGGCTTCCTCTTCGTCATCTCGGCGCTCGTCATAGGGGCGTTCTTCACGGTGTGGACGATCCAGCGGTCCGGCGACATCGCCGTGCTGAAGGCGCTGGGCGCCTCCACGCCGTATCTGCTGCGGGACGCGCTCGGCCAGGCGGTGCTGATGCTCACCGCCGGGACGCTCCTAGGCACCGGACTCGCCACCGCGATCGGCGGGCTGGTGCGGGGCGGCGACGTGCCGTTCGTCCTCGACGCGCCGACCGTCCTCGGGCCCGCCGCCGTGATGATCGCCCTCGGGGCGCTCGGCGCGGGCCTGTCCATCCGGCGGATCACCGCCGTCGACCCGCTGACCGCACTGGGGAGTGCCCGATGATCACACCGGAACGTGCCCGATGAGCCTGTCCTTGTGTCTGTCCCTGGCCGACGTCACCCTCACCTATCCGGACGGCGACGGACGGCTGACCGCCCTCGACCGGGTCGGCCTCGACGTCCCGGCCGGGACCATGACGGCGATCGTCGGCCCGTCCGGCTCCGGCAAGTCCAGTCTGCTCGCGGTCGCCGCGACCCTGGTCGCGCCGGACCGCGGACGCGTCCTCGTCGGCGGTACGGAGACGGGGACGCTGAGCCCCGCCGAACGGGCCGTGCTGCGGCGGCGTGAGATCGGCATCGTCTTCCAGCAGCCGAACCTGCTGCCCTCGCTGACGGCGCTGGAGCAGCTCCAGGTGATGGGCCACCTGGACGGACGGCGCCAAGTGGCGGACCGGGCGAGGGAGTTGCTGGCGGCGGTGGGGCTCGCCGACCTGGCGCACCGGCGTCCGCACCAGCTCTCCGGCGGTCAACGGCAGCGCGTGAACATCGCCCGCGCGCTGGTCAACGAACCGTCCGTGCTCCTCGTCGACGAACCGACCAGCGCGCTCGACCACGAGCGGGGCGCGGCCGTCCTCGACCTGCTGGCCCGGCTCACCCGCGAGCGTGCCACGGCCACCGTCCTCGTCACGCACGACCGCGCCCACCTCGGGGAGGCGGACGCGGTACGGGAGATGGCGGACGGGCGGCTTCGGGTACTCGTCTGATCAGGTCCGGGGCGCTGTGAGGGACGGGTCCGGCCTGGCCCCGAGGCGCTGTGCGGTACGGGCCCGATCAGGCCCCGGTGCCCGAGCTGGCCAGTGCCACCGACAGTTCTTCCGCGACCTGCTGCAGCACGGGCACGATCTTCTCGGTGGCCGCCTCGGTGACACGGCCGGCGGGCCCGGAGATCGAGATGGCGGCGGCGGTGGGGGAGTCGGGCACGGAGACGGCCAGGCAGCGGACGCCGATCTCCTGCTCGTTGTCGTCGACCGCGTAGCCGAGCCGGCGTACCTCGTCGAGCGCGGCGAGGAAGCCGTCCGGCGTGGTGATCGTCTTCTCCGTCGCGGCGGGCATGCCGGTACGGCCCAGCAGCGCGCGCACCTCGGCGTCCGGGGTGTGGGCGAGCAGTGCCTTGCCCACACCGGTGGAGTGCGGCAGCACGCGGCGGCCCACCTCGGTGAACATGCGCATGGAGTGCTTGGACGGCACCTGTGCGACGTAGACGATCTCGTCCCCGTCGAGCAGCGCCATGTTCGCGGTCTCGCCGGTCTCCTCGACGAGGCGTGCGAGGTAGGGGCGGGCCCAGGTGCCGAGCAGCCGGGAGGCGGATTCGCCGAGCCGGATCAGCCGGGGGCCGAGCGCGTACCGCCGGTTGGGCTGCTGACGTACATAACCGCAGACCACCAGCGTGCGCATGAGCCGGTGGATGGTGGGCAGCGGCAGCCCACTGCTCGCGGAGAGCTCGCTCAGGCCGACCTCGCCACCGGCGTCCGCCATACGCTCGAGCAGGTCGAAGGCGCGCTCGAGGGACTGGACGCCGCCACTTGGGGCGGGGGTCTTGGCGGCGTCTGTGGTGCTGGCGCTGGACGGCGGCACGAGGCGGTCCTTTCACGACTGGCAGGCGGTGATGCAGCCTACCTGTGACTCGGTTGACTCCTGGGTGGTGCGTAGCTACGTTCTGCTTGCTGGAATTCTACTTCCGCTTTGTGGAAACATCCAGAGGGGGCGCGTTGGGGGGAGAGTGGAGAGGTGAGCCCTTGACGGCGCGAGGGCCGGAGTGAAGACTCCTTCAACAGAACGTTGAATTTCGTTACGTGGAAGTAAACCCGCGGTATCGGGAGTCAACAGCGGCAGAGAGAGGGGTCCGGGTGTCCGACGTCGGATTGGTCGAACTGATGCTGCGCTCGACGCGCGTCATCACTCCCGAAGGGACGCGCGCCGCATCCGTCGCGGTCGCCGCGGGGAAGATCGCGGCGGTGCTCGCGCACGACGCCGAGGTACCGGCCGGTGCCCGTCTGGAGGACTTCGGCGACGACGTCCTGCTGCCCGGCCTCGTCGACACCCACGTGCATGTGAACGACCCGGGCCGCACGGAGTGGGAGGGCTTCTGGACGGCGACGCGCGCCGCGGCGGCGGGTGGCATCACCACGCTCGTCGACATGCCGCTCAACTCCCTCCCGCCGACGACGACGGTCGACAACCTCCGTACCAAGAAGGACGTCGCCCGCTCCAAGGCGCACATCGACGTCGGCTTCTGGGGCGGCGCGCTGCCCGACAACGTCAAGGACCTGCGGCCGCTGCACGACGCGGGCGTCTTCGGCTTCAAGGCGTTCCTGTCCCCGTCGGGCGTGGACGAGTTCCCGGAGCTCGACCAGGAGCAACTCGCCCAGTCCCTCGCCGAGATCGCCGGCTTCGGCGGCCTGCTGATCGTGCACGCCGAGGACCCGCACCACCTCGCCGCCGCCCCGCAGAAGGGCGGCCAGAAGTATGCCGACTTCCTCGCCTCGCGCCCCCGTGACGCCGAGGACACCGCCATCGAGAACCTCATCGCCCAGGCCAAGCGCCTCAACGCGCGCGTGCACGTGCTGCACCTGTCGTCCAGCGACGCGCTGCCGCTGATCGCCGCCGCGAAGGCCGAGGGCGTACGGCTCACGGTGGAGACCTGCCCGCACTACCTCACGCTCACCGCGGAGGAAGTCCCGGACGGCGCCAGCGAGTTCAAGTGCTGCCCGCCCATCCGTGAGTCCGCCAACCAGGACCTGTTGTGGCAGGCGCTCGCCGACGGCACCATCGACTGCGTCGTCACCGACCACTCGCCGTCCACGGCCGACCTGAAGACCGACGACTTCGCGACCGCGTGGGGCGGCATCTCCGGCCTCCAGCTCAGCCTGTCCGCCGTCTGGACCGAGGCCCGCAAGCGTGGATACGGCCTTGAGGACGTCGTCCGCTGGATGTCCTCCCGCACGGCACGGCTGGTCGGCCTCGACGATCGCAAGGGAGCCATCGAGGCGGGCCGCGACGCCGACTTCGCGGTCCTCGCGCCCGACGAGACCTTCACCGTGGACCCCGCCGCGCTCCAGCACCGCAACCGGGTCACGGCGTACGCGGGCAAGACCCTCAGCGGCGTCGTCAAGTCCACCTGGCTGCGCGGCGAACGCATCGTGGCCGAGGGCGAGTTCGGCGAGCCGACCGGTCAACTCCTGTCCCGCCACCCGTAGTCCCTGCCCCCCCGTAGCCCCTGAATGCCCCGCACCCGCAGCGGCCGACCCTCGAAAGGCAGATCGATCATCGTGACGGCGATACCTCACTTCACCGGCGACGCGAACCCCTACGGAGGCGGCGACCCGTACGCGGACTACCGCACCGCCGACTTCCCCTTCACCCAGTACGCCAACCTCGCCGACCGGCAGCTCGGCGCCGGTGTCATCGCCGCCAACGACGAGTTCTTCGCCCAGCGCGAGAACCTTCTCCTGCCCGGGGCCGCCGAGTTCGACCCGGAGCACTTCGGCCACAAGGGCAAGATCATGGACGGCTGGGAGACCCGGCGGCGCCGTGGCGTCTCGGCCGAGCACCCGTGGCCGACGGCCGAGGACCACGACTGGGCGCTGGTCCGGCTGGGCGCGCCCGGCGTCATCCGCGGGATCGTGATCGACACGGCCCACTTCCGTGGCAACTACCCGCAGGCGGTGTCGGTCGAGGGTGTCTCGGTCGCCGGCTCCCCCTCGCCGGAGGAGCTGCACGCGGACGACGTCAAGTGGACGACGCTCGTGCCGCGCACGGCGGTCGGCGGGCACGCGGCGAACGGTTTCGCCGTCTCCGTCGAGCAGCGCTTCACGCATCTGCGTGTCAACCAGCACCCCGACGGGGGTGTCGCCCGGCTGCGCGTGTACGGCGAGGTCGTGCCCGACCCGAAGTGGCTGTCCGTGCTCGGCACCTTCGACGTGGTCGCCCTGGAGAACGGTGGCCAGGTGGAGGACGCCTCCAACCTCTTCTACTCGCCCGCCACGAACACCATTCAGCCGGGGCGCTCCCGCAAGATGGACGACGGCTGGGAGACGCGTCGGCGTCGGGACCAGGGGAACGACTGGATTCGGTACCAGCTCGTGGCGCAGTCCGAGATCCGTGCGATCGAGATCGACACGGCGTATCTGAAGGGCAACTCGGCGGGCTGGGCGTCGGTGTCCGTCAAGAACGGCGACGACGCCGACTGGACCGAGATCCTTCCCCGGACCCGCCTGCAGCCCGACACCAACCACCGCTTCACCCTCGCCGCGCCCGCCACCGCCACCCACGCGCGCGTCGACATCTTCCCGGACGGCGGCATCTCCCGACTCCACCTGTTCGGCTCCCTGACGCCGGAGGGCACGTCCCACCTGTCCTCCCGCCACCAGGAACTCGGCGGCTGACAAGCGTTCCCCGCGCCCCTTTTAGGGGCGCGGGGAACTGCGCGAGCAACCCCCACCCACCCGCAGACGACTGTGGCGCAATCTTTGAGGGGGGTCTGGGGGTGCAGCCCCCAGGGATGGGACGGGTAAGGGCGGCGGGGGCGAGAACAACCCGGCTCTACGCCGCGTGCCCCCCGTCCACCGAGAACTCCGCCCCGGTGACGTACCCCGCCTCCACCCCCGCCAGATACGCCACCAACGACGCCACGTCATCCACCGCACCGAACCGCCCCAGCGCAGTCATCGAAGCCTGACCCGCCGCATACGGCCCACCCGCCGGATTCATGTCCGTGTCGATCGGCCCGGGATGGACGATGTTCGCGGTGATCCCCCGATCCCCCAGCTCCCGCGCCAGCGCCTTCGTGAGGCCGATCAGGGCGGACTTGCTGGTCGCGTAGAGGGTTCCGCCGGGCCCGGGCACTCGCTGTGTCATGCAGGTGCCGACCGTGACGATCCGCCCGCCGCGGTCCATGCGGGAGGCAGCCGCCTGGGACGCGAGGAAGACACCGCGTACGTTCACGGCGAGGACCCGGTCGACATCGGCGAGAGAGAGGCTGTCCAGCGGGGCGAGCACACCTACGCCCACGTTGTTCACGAGGACGTCGAGGCCGCCCAGCTCCTCCGCCGCGCGCCGCACGGCACCGGCGGCCTCCTCCGGCTCCGCGGAGTCCGCCCGCAGAGCCACCCCGCGCCGCCCGAGCGCCTCGACGGCGCGCACGACGTCGTCCGCGTCCTCCTTGCCGCGCACGTACGTGACGGCCACATCCGCGCCCTCCCGGGCGAGCCGTACCGCCGTCGCCGCCCCGATACCGCGGCTCCCGCCAGTCACCAGGGCCACTTTGCCGTTCATGGTTCGTTGTGAGGTCATGCGTCCATCTCAGCCGCCGCGGCACCGAGATACTGGCGGCGAACGGACACCGCGTTCCGGTGGACCGATGAGTTGCGGGTGCCCATGGGGTCTGCCCTGATGACAGCAGACCCCACCGAAGGAAGAAGGCACCCTCCATGGGCAAGCTCATCCTCACGAGTTTCGTCACCCTCGACGGCGTCATGCAGGCCCCGGGCGGTCCCGAGGAGGACCCGAGCGGCGGCTTCGAGCACGGCGGCTGGAGCGTTCCGTACGGGGACGAGGAGTTCGGACGCTTCATCACCGGTGTCATCTCCCGCGCGGACTCCTTCCTGCTGGGCCGGCGGACGTACGAGATCTTCGCGGGCTACTGGCCGAAAGTCACCGACCCGGACAACCCGATCGCCTCCCAGCTGAACTCCCTGCCCAAGTACGTCGCTTCGTCGAGCCTCACGCACGCCGACTGGAACGGTACGACGGTGATCGCCGGCGAGCTGGGCAAGGAGGTCACCTCCCTCAAGGAGCGCATCGACGGCGAACTCCAGGTCCACGGCAGCGGTGCCCTCGCCCAGTCCCTGTTCGCGCTCGGCCTGGTCGACACCCTGCACCTGCTGACCTTCCCGGTCGTACTCGGCACCGGCCGCCGCCTCTTCGGTGAGGGCGCCGTCCCCACCGCGTTCCGGCACGCCCGGGGCAGCATCACGAGCGCGGGCGTCGCCCTCCACACGTACGAGCGGGAGGGCCGCCCCACGTACGGGAGCTACTGAGCGCTGCCGGGGAAGTGCGGGCGCGTTCGCGGAACCGCTCAGCGGAAGAAAAGGGTGTAGCCCTCATCCACCCCCGCCTGTACGGTGATCGTCCCCCGTGGGAGCGCCGACGTCTCCGCGCTGCCTGTCCTGCGACAACCGCTGGAGACCGCTCCCATGTCCTCGATCGCCGTACCCGGCGCGCTCGCGCCCCGCCGTGCCTGGCTCACCGACCTGCCCGTGCTGCTCGTGGCGGTGGTGTGGGGTGCGAGCTATCTCGCCGCCAAGGACATCACCACCGCACGGACGGTGATCGCCGTGCTGGTGCTGCGCTTCGCGATCGTGCTGCCGGTGCTGGTGACGGCGGGATGGCGGTCGCTGCGGGCCCTGACGGCAGCGCAGTGGCGCGGGGCCGGAGTGCTCGGGCTCATCCTGAGCGGGATCTTCCTCCTGGAGACGTACGGCGTCGTCCACACCTCGGCGACCAACGCCGGCCTCATCATCAGCCTCACCATGATCTTCACGCCGCTCGCCGAAGCGGCGGTGACCCGTGTCCGGCCCTCGCGCGCGTTCCTCGCCGCGGCCGGTGTCTCCGTGCTCGGCGTCGTGCTGCTCACCCAGGGCGGCGGCTTCACCCGCCCCTCGCAGGGCGATCTGCTGATGCTCCTCGCGGCCCTCGTCCGGACCGTGCACGTGCTAGCCATGTCCCGTATCAAGTCCGTCCAGGGCGCCGACGCGCTGTCGCTCACCACTGCCCAACTGGGCGCCGCCGTGGCGGTGTTCGCCGTACTGTGCACCGGCTCCGACGCCACGCCGTGGAGCACGGCCGCGGGTTTCGGCGCGCGGGAGTGGGCCGGACTGCTCTTCCTCTCGGCGTTCTGCACGCTGTTCGCCTTCTTCGTGCAGATGTGGGCGGTACGCCGGACCTCGCCGTCCCGGGTCAGCCTGCTGCTCGGCACCGAGCCTCTGTGGGCCGCCGCCGCGGGGATCGCCCTCGGCGGTGAACGCCTTGGCGCATTGGGGCTGATGGGCGGCGTACTCGTCCTCGCGGGGACCGCGTGGGGACGCCGGTCGGCAGGTTAACTCCCGGAAAACTCATCGGACTTGGCGGGAGAAAACCCTTACCTTGACATTGACATGCCAGGGTCTACGCGCGTCATTCTATGTCCATGAGATTCCCCCCACGAACCACCCGCATCGGCGCTCTTGTCGCCCTCATGTCCGCCCTGCTCATCGGCGGCACCGCCGTGGTACCGGCCAACGCGGCGGCGACTGCCGTGGGCAGCATCTGTTACAGCGCGCTGCCGTCACAGGCGTACGACACGCTGGACCTGATCGATTCGGGAGGTCCCTTCCCGTACTCGCAGGACGGGGTCGTCTTCCAGAACCGGGAGGGCGTCCTGCCCTCCCAGTCCACCGGCTACTACCACGAGTACACGGTCATCACGCCCGGCTCCTCGACGCGTGGTGCCCGTCGCATCGTGACCGGTCAGAAGACGCAGGAGGACTACTACACCTCGGACCACTACGTCACCTTCAAGCTGATCAACTTCAGCTGCTGATCCGCTGCGATCGGCTCCTGATCGGCTCCTGATCGGATGGTGACCCGCCGGTGGTCCACCGGTGACCGGTCCGCCGGAAGCCCGGTCCGCGTTCAGCCGGGCTTCCGGCTCCCGGCGGCGGCGAACAGCGCGAACGCCAGTACGAGAAGTGCGACGCTCGCGCAGCTCTCGTAGCCGTCGAGGAAACCGAGCCGCTCTGCACGAGCCCCCACCCGTGCGGTCGGCCGGTGATCCCGTGCACCAGGCCCAGGGCGCCCTGAACCAGGGCGACACAACCGAACAGCTCCAGCATCCGCTTCATGTCATGGCCCTCGCCCCGCGGCTCCCCCACGTTCATCGGCCGCGGGGTGAGGCATGTCCGGCCGAAGTCGCGGGTCGTCGCGACGGGGCGGGACGAAAGTCTGAAGTGGTGCGACTTTGGTCGGCGATCCCGGTCGCGGGGAGGTGGCGGCGGGCGCGGCTGCGTAGATTTGTCGACCGTGAGTGGTGACCATCCGGCGCGTGAGACGGCGTCTTCGGCGGAGGGACTGGCCAGGCGGCCGGTGCCCGCTGGGCAGGCCCTGCCCGGGCGGCGATGGCTGCTGCCCTCGGCCGTGGTCGCCGAGCTGGACCCCGACGCCGAACACGCGGGCCGGGGCGGGCGGCCACGGCGCACCGTGCGCGACTGGTTCGTCGACTTCGGATGCTTCCTGCTGGCCGTCGTCATCGGGCTGGCGGCCGCGAACACGCTGAACCACGACCCGAACACCCCGCACGGTCTCGCCGTCGCCGACCAGTGGCTCGGCGCGCTCGCCTGCGCGGCGGTCTGGCTGCGGCGGCGCCGGCCGCTGGGGCTCGCGGTGGCGATGGTCTCGGTCGGGCTGGTCTCGAACACCGCGGGCGGCGCGGCCATGGTGGCTCTGTTCACGCTCGCCGTGCACCGGCCCTTCAAGTACGTGGGATGGCTCGCCGGTGTCTCGCTCGCGCTGACCCCGCTGTTCTTCTGGCTGCGCCCCGACCCCGACCTGTCGTACGCCGCCGCGGTCGCCGTCACCGCGCTGCTCACCGCGACGGTGGTCGGCTGGGGCATGTTCGTACGGTCCAAGCGCCAGCTCATGCTGAGTCTGCGGGACCGGGCGCGGCGGGCCGAGACGGAGGCGGAGCTGCGGGCCGAGCAGGCGCAGCGGCTCGCCCGCGAGGCCATCGCGCGCGAGATGCACGACGTGCTCGCGCATCGGCTCACCCTGCTGAGCGTGCACGCGGGGGCGCTGGAGTTCCGGCCGGACGCGCCGCGCGAGGAGGTCGCACGGGCGGCCGGGGTGATCCGGGAGAGCGCGCACGAGGCGTTGCAGGATCTGCGGGAGATCATCGGGGTGTTGCGGGCGGGGGACTCCGACGATGCGGGGCGGCCGCAGCCGACGCTCGGCGGGCTCGACGGGCTGGTCGCCGAGTCCCGCTCGGCCGGTATGAAGGTCGTCCTCGACAACCGTGTCGCCGATCCGGCCGTCGTTCCCGCGTCCGTTGGGCGTACCGCGTACCGGATCGCTCAGGAGGGGCTGACGAACGCGCGTAAGCACGCGCCGGGGGCCGAGGTCACGGTGACGCTCCGCGGGGCGCCCGGGGACGGCCTGACGGTGTCCGTCCACAATCCCGCGCCGCCGGGGGACGTTCCCCATGTCCCCGGGTCGGGGCAGGGGCTCATTGGGCTTACGGAGCGGGCGACGTTGGCGGGGGGCTGGTTGGAGCACGGGGGTGAGGGGGACGGGGGGTTTCTGGTCCGGGCGTGGCTGCCGTGGGGTGGGTGACGGCGGGATTTTCGCCCCCGCCGCCCCTACCCGTCCCATCCCGTTCCTGGGGGCTGCGCCCCCAGACCCCCCTAAAAGATTGCGCAGTTCCCCGCGCCCCTAAAGAACTGGGGGCGGGCGGGGGATCGCGGGGCGCAGCCCCGCGCCGTTAGGGGCGCGGGGAACTGCGCGACCAGCCCCCACCCACCCGCACCCGACACGCAACCGAACGGGGTCGAAGGGGCGGAGCCCCTGGGGATGGGACGGGTAGGGGCGGCGGGGGCGAGGAACCCGGCGGCGGTTCAGGAGTTGGTGTGCAGGACGATCCGTTTGCCGTGGAGTTCACCGCGTTCCATGCGGTGGTGGACGTCCGCGGCGGTGCTGAGGGGCAGCGGCTCCATGGCGCGGGGGTGCAACAGGCCCCGGGACAGCAGGTCGTTGATGGTGGTCGCCGCCGAGGCGAGTTCCGAGGGGGTGGCGTGGGATATGGCGAAGCCCCGCACGGAGGCGTCCTTCATGTAGAGGGGGCCGACCGGGAGGACGGGTTCGTCCTTGGCGCCGGCCAGCAGGACGATGCGGCCGCGGTGGGCGAGGAGGGCGACGGCGGAGGTGAGGTCGTTGCGGCCGGAGGTGTCGACGTGGACGTCGACTCCGGCGGGGGCCAGCTCCGCGAGGCGGCGAGTGAGGTCGAGGTCGCGGTAGTCCACGATCTCGGCCGCCCCCAGACTCCGGCAGTAGTCGTGGTCGCGAGCCGCCGCCGTCGCGATCACACGGGCACCCGCGCGCACCGCGAGGACCACCAGCGCGGCGCCCACGTTGCCCGCGGCCCCGGCGACCAGGACCGTCTCGCCCGGGCACAGACCGCCGTGGGTGAACAGGGCGAGATACGCGGTGGCGGCCGGGTGGACCACGGCCACCGCGATCTCGGGAGCCACGCCCGGCGGGAGCCGGTAGAGCCGGTCCACCGGCACCACCGCCTGCTCGGCCGCCGCCCCCTGACGGCCGCCGTGGCCGAGGCTGTTGCACCACACCGCGTCGCCGACGGCGAACCCGCCCCCGGGCGACGCGACCGTGCCCACCAGGTCGCGGCCTATGACGAAGGGGAACTCCAGCGGCGTACGGAAGACCCCTGAACGGACAAAGGTGTCCACGGGGTTGACCGTGGTGGCCCGTACGTCGACGAGGACCTCGTCGGGACCCGGCACGGGTGCGGCGAGCTGTCCGTAGCGAATGACGTCGGGTGGGCCGAGCTGTTCGGCATAGGCGGCACGCATGGCCCTGGATTCTTCCACCGGGGGAGGGCACTCGCGCGAAGCCCACGCATTCTTCGTCAAGTCCCGAGCCTCAAGCTCCAAGTCCCGCAGAAACGGTGACCGTTGGACTTGACGGACCCTCACAGGCCTTTTTGCTCACGCCTTCCAGCCGGCGCAGCATTCCGGCATCAGCGGAAAACACCGGGAGTGACAAGACCGTGGGTGACAAGACCGTGAGTGAAAACGTCGTTGAGGAAAGCTCTCTGTTCAAGGTCGCGGCCGACGTGCACATCGACGCCACGCCCCTTCAGGTCTACTCCGTCGTCAGCGACCTCGGCCGCAGCGGCGACTGGAGCGAGGAGTGTGTCGGCGGGGAGTGGGTGGAGGGCGAAGCCGCCACCGTGGGTGCCGTCTTCCGCGGTGACAACCACCGTGACGAGGACGTGGTCGCGTGGGCCCCCGTCGTGCGCGGTGCGTGGAGCACCCGTTCCGAGGTGGTCGCGGCCGAGGCCGGCGTCACCTTCTCCTGGGCGATCCAGGACTCGACGGGGCGGAAGCAGGAGAGCGTCTGGACCTTCGACATCGAGGCCGAGGGCGGCGGCAGCCGACTGGTCCATCACTTCAGGATGGGCGCCCCGACGGAGGGAATCCGGGGGATCACCGCGGAGATGGACGCGGAGCGGAAGCAGGCGTTCTTCGCCGACTGGGGAGCCAAGCTGGAAAAGGATCTGGCGGCGACCGTGGAGCGCATCAAGGACGTCATCGAAAGCGAATTCAAGAGCTGAATTCCGAGCCTGTGAAGCCTGGGTAGGAGAGGGCGAGCACGTGTTGCTGCAACGGATAGGAAACCGGGGAATCCGGCTCGGGACGCTCTTCGAGCGAGCGGCCGCCCGGCACCCCGCGAACATACTGATTCTCGACCATGATCTCGACATCGCGCCCGGCCTCGGCCGCCGCGCCACGGTCGCCGAAGTCGCCGACCTGGTCGACGACTTCGCGTCCCGGCTGTGGGCGGCACGGGTCAGGCCCGGCGACCGCGTGGTCATCTACAAGTCCGACGGATTCGACATCACCCTGCTGGCGTGTGCCACGGCCCGTGTCGGCGCCGTACCGGTGCTGCTGTCACCCAAGCTCGACGGGGAGACGGTCACCGAGCTGGTGCGGCGCACCGACCGGCCGTATCTCGTGACCGACCAGGCGAAGCTGGAGCAGGAGCTGCCCGGCTCGGTGGTCGGGCTGGCGTCCGGAGTGCTGCTGACCTCCGGCAGCCACCCTGCCGCCACCGCGCTGAGCGAGTTCGAGGGAGTCGAGCGCGTCGCCGCGGTGACCATGCCGCCCGAGCACCCGGCGCTCATCACGCACACGTCGGGCACCACCGGCACACCGAAGCTCGCCGTGCACACCGGGCGGACCCTGCAGGCGCGTTACCGGCCCCAGGCCTCCGTCGTCACGCCGCTCATCCGGGGGCGCGAGACGATCGCCATGCATGTGTCGTTCGTGCACTCCCGGCTGTTCACGGCGCTCGCGATCTCACTGCATCGCGGATTTCCCATCGTCGTACTCGCCGATTCCGACCCCGCTCATGTGGGGGAACTTTTCGCGCGGCTGCGGCCGGGAATTCTGGAGGCCCATCCCAACTCCTTCATGAAATGGGAGGAGTTGGCGGACGACCCGCGCCGGCCCCTGTCCAACGTCAAGCTCTACAGCAGTACGTTCGACGCCATCCACCCGCGGACCGTACAGCGGCTGCTGGGTGCGACGGACCGCCGGGCGGCCGTCTTCGGGCAGCTGTACGGGCAGAGCGAGATCGGGCCGGCCGTCGCGCGCTCCTTCAGCAGGCGGCGGGCCGCGGAGGCCGACGGGCGCTGTGTGGGGATGCCCTTCCCCGGTATGACGGACGTACGGGTCGTCAGCCGCAACGGGCAGCCGCCGTCCAAGGACAATCCCGGGTTCATCGAGGTGAAGAGCGACGGCCGCATCGTCACCTATCTCGGCGAACAGGCGCGTTACGACAAGCAGTTGTCGGAGGGCGGCTGGTGGCGCATGGGAGACGTGGGCTACCGCACCAAGTGGGGCTGTCTGCATCTGCTGGACCGCGAGGTCGACGTCATCGAGGGCTTCGGCTCCACGCTGGCCGCCGAGGACCGGCTGTTCGCCCGGCTCGACGACCTCGCCGAGGTCATCATCATCCCCGGCGCGGACGGCAGGGCCGTACCCGTGGTGTGCACCAAGGACGACGTACCGCTGGATCTCGAAGCGTGGCGGGCCGCGGCCGAGGGGCTGCCGGCCATGGCCGATCCCGTGCAGTGGCGGCTCGCCGATCTGCCGCAGACGGCCACCACGAAGATCAAGCGCCTGGAACTGGCCCGCGTGCTCACGAACCAGGGTGGGTGACGACATGATCAGGACAGTCATCACCGGCGGAGGCATCGGCGGGCTCGCCACCGCGCTCGCCCTGGCACAGCGCGGCCACCGGGCCGTCGTCCTGGAACGGGCGCCGGAGTTCGCCGAGATCGGCGCCGGCATCCAGCTGGCGCCCAACGGAATCCACGCCCTGGACCGGCTGGGCGTCGGCGGCGCGGCGCGCGCCCTGGCCGTCCGCATGGACGAACTGCGGTTCATGGACGGCGTGAGCGGCGAGCACGTGACCAGCCTGCCGCTCACCGAGGAGTACCGGCGCAGGTTCCGCAACCCCTATGTCGTCGTGCACCGGGCCGAGCTGCACGCCCTGCTGCTCGGCGCGTGCCGGGCCTTCGACACCATCGAACTGCGCGGCGGCAGCGCCGTCACCGGCTACGAACAAGGACGTACGAGCGCCTCCGCCGTGCTGGAAAGCGGTGAACGGGTCTCGGGCGACGCGCTGATCGGCGCCGACGGCATCAACTCCGCCGTCCGCGCCCAGCTCGTCGGCGACGGCGACCCGCGCGTCTCCGGGATCACCGTGTACCGCGCGGTCATCCCCATGGAGCGGGTGCCCGAGGAACTGCGCCGCAACACCTCCGTGGTGTGGTGGACGGGCCCCGGCTGCCACTTCGTGCACTATCCGATCGCCGGCGGCAAGCACCTCAACCTCGCGGGCAGCAAGGACGACGGCGGTACCCGTGCCTTCGCGGGCGTGCCGGCCGAAAAGGCCCATGTACGACGGCAGTTCGGCGCCCTCGGGCCGGACGCGCAGCGCCTCGTCGAGCTGGGCGAGGGCTGGCGGTCCTGGATGCTCGTGGACCGCGACCCGGTCGACACCTGGACCGACGGCCGCGTCACGCTCCTCGGCGACGCCGCCCACCCGATGCTGCACTACGCGGCCCAGGGCGCCTGCCAGGCCCTCGAAGACGCCGTCCACCTCGGCGACCTGCTGGAGGAGGGCAGCGGGGACGACGTGTCCCAGCGCTTCGAGAAGTACACCGCCGACCGCCGTGAGCGCACCGCCGCGATCCAGCTCGCCGCGCGCGAGAGCACCCAACTGTGGCACCCCTCCGGCGGTGCCGCGCTCGCCAGGAACGCACTCCTGTCCAAGCTCACCCCCGGCCAACTGCACGACCAAGTGGCCTGGATGCACGGTGCCCGGGACTTCGGCGCGACCACACCCGCACCGGCCTACCTCTCGACCCACCCGAATCTGAATGGAGTTCAGGAATGAGCAGCAGCCGTCTCCAGGTCGCCATCGTGGGCGCCGGACCGCGCGGTCTGTCCGTACTGGAGCGCCTGTGCGCGGGCGAGCGCAAGCGGCCCACGCACACGGACGTCACCGTGCACGTCGTGGACCCGTCCCCGGCCGGTGCCGGAGCGGTCTGGCGCGCCCAGCAGTCCCGGCATCTGCTCACCAACACGGTGGCCTCGCAGATCACCGTCTACACGGACGACAGCGCGCAGATCGAGGGCCCCATCGAGCCCGGGCCGAGCCTGTACGAATGGGCCCAGGGCCTGTCCCTGCTCGGCCAGTTCGGCGGCTACGACAACGACACCCTTGAGGAGGCCGAACGCCTCGGCCCCGACTCGTACCCCAGCCGCGCCTTCTACGGCCGCTATCTGCACGACGCGTTCAAGCGGGTTGTCGCCCGCGCCCCGAAGCACGTCACCGTGACGGTGCACTCCTCCCGCGCGGTGGCCATGGCCGACACGCACGGCGTCCCCGGCGGTCCGCAGGGCCTGCGCCTGGAGGACGGCACCCGGCTGAACCAGCTCGACGCGATCATCCTGGCGCAGGGTCACCTGCCGGCGCGCCTCACCCCGCGCGAGGCCCGCACCGCGAGCCTGGCCCGGATCCACTACCTGACCTACATCACGCCCTGCAACCCGGCCGACGCCGACCTCAGTTCCGTCGCCCCCGGCCAGAACGTTCTGATCCGCGGACTCGGCCTCAACTTCTTCGACCACATGGCCCTCTTCACCCTGGGCCGCGGCGGCAGCTTCGCCGAGGAGGACGGCAAGCTCGTCTACCACCCCTCGGGCCGCGAGCCCAAGCTGTACGCCTTCTCGCGGCGCGGCGTCCCGTACCACGCGCGCGGCGAGAACGAGAAGGGCGCGTACGGGCGTTACTACCCGAAACTGCTCACCGGCCAGTACATCGAGGACCTGCGCAAGCGCTCAGAGGACGGCGAACGCGTCAACTTCACCGCCGACCTGTGGCCGTACATCTCCCGTGAGGTGGAGAGCGTCTACTACGGAACGCTGCTCTCCGCGAAGGGCCGCGACGCCGACCGTGAGGCACTGGTGAGCGCCTACCTCGCCCTGGGGGAGGGCGAGAGCCCGGACGCGCTGCTCGACTCGTACGGCATCGACAGCGGCGAGCGCTGGGACTGGGAGAAGCTCTCCCGGCCCTACGGCAAGCGGAAGTTCGCCGACCGCGAGGACTTCCAGGAGTGGCTGGTCGGCTATCTGCGCCAGGACGTGGTGGAGGCCCGTTCGGGCAACGTCAGCGGACCGCTCAAGGCGGCCCTCGACGTCCTGCGCGACCTGCGCAACGAGATCCGGCTCGCCGTCGACCACGGCGGCCTGGAGGGCAACTCGCACCGCGACGACCTGGAGGGCTGGTACACGCCCCTCAACGCCTTCCTCTCCATCGGCCCGCCCGCCGCCCGCATCGAGCAGATGGTCGCGCTCATCGAGGCCGGCGTCCTGGAGATCACCGGCCCTGGCACCCAGGTCCGCCTGGACACCCTCAACCAGGTCTTCGTCGCCGACTCGACCTCCGTACCCGGTAAGCCGATCCGCGCCACCGCACTGATCGAGGCGCGGCTGCCCGAGCCCGACATCCGGCGCACCGACGACCCGCTGCTCAGCCACCTGATCAACACAGAGCAGGCGGGCCCGTTCCGGATCGACGGCTCCTGCGGCACGAGTTACGAGACCGGCGGCCTCGCCGTTACCGAGCGGCCCAACCGGCTCCTCGACGCCCGGGGGCGGGCGCACCCGCGCCGGTTCGCCTACGGCGTGCCCACCGAGTCCGTGCACTGGGTGACCGCGGCCGGTATCCGGCCCGGCGTCGACTCGGTGACCCTGGGCGACTCCGACGCGATCGCCCGCGCCGTCCTCGGACTGCCCCCGGCCGCCCAAGTACCCGCCGGGGTACGGCCGGTGACCGACGACACCGATCTGACAGGAGTGATCGTGTGACCCACGCACTGGACGCACACCAGGAGACGGACGTGCTGACCGACTCGGGTCTGCTGTCCCCCGTGCGTGCCGGTACCCCCGTCGAGGCGGCCGTCTGCGACCGGGCATGGCTTCAGGCCATGCTCGACGCGGAGGCCGCCTTGGCCCGTGCCCAGGCACGGCTCGGGACGGTGCCGAAGCCCGCGGCGGACATCATCACCCGGGCGGCACGCGCCGACCGCTTCGACGCACGCGCCCTCGCGCTGGCCTCCCGGGAGACCGCCAACCCCGTGGTCGGCCTGGTGCAGGCGCTCACCCGGGCCGTCGCGGCCCAGGACGAGGGCGCGGCGGAGTACGTACACCGGGGCTCCACCAGCCAGGACGTCCTGGACACCGGGGCGATGCTGGTCACCGCCAGGGCGCTGCGGCTGCTGCGCGCCGACCTGACCCGGATCGCCGACGCGCTGGGCGCCCTGGCCCTGGAGCACCGCGACACCCTGATGGCGGGCCGGACGCTGGCCCTCCAGGCCGTGCCGACGACCTTCGGGCTCAAGGCGGCGGGGTGGCGCGAGCTGGTCCTCGACGCCGTACGGCGGGTCGAGCGGGTGCTCGACGGAGGGCTGCCGGTGTCGCTGGGGGGTGCTGCGGGGACCCTGGCGGGTTATCTGGAGTACGCGGCGATCGCCGGCGCGGAGGGTATGGGCACGGTCGGTGACGTACGCCTGAACGGTGACGACGGTGTCGTCGGTGACTTCGGCGTGGATGGTGTGGCCGGCGATGCGGGCGACTATCTCGACCGGCTCGTCGAGGCGTTCGCCGCCGAGACGGGGCTCGCGCCGGCCGTGCTGCCCTGGCACGCGCTGCGCACGCCGATCGCGGACGTCGCCTCGGTGCTGGCCTTCACGGCCGGTGCGCTGGGGAAGATCGCGGTGGACGTGCAGTCGCTGACCCGGACGGAGGTCGGCGAGGTCACCGAGCCGACGGTGGCCGGCCGTGGCAGTTCGTCGGCGATGCCGCACAAGCGCAACCCGGTGCTCGCCACGCTGATGCGTGCCGCCGCGCTCCAAGTCCCGGTGATGGCCGCCGGGTTGACGCAGTGTCTGCTCTCCGAGGACGAGCGCTCCGCCGGTGCCTGGCATGCCGAGTGGCAGCTTCTGCGGGAGTGCCTGCGGCTGGTGGGCGGCTCTGCCCATACGGCTGTGGAGCTGGCCAAGGGGCTGGTGGTCAACCCCTGGCGCATGCGGGAGAACCTTGCGCACAGTGGGGCTCAGATCGTGTCCGAGCGCATCGCCGCCGTGCTCGCGCCGTGGCTGGGCAAGGTGCGGGCGAAGCAGGTGCTGACCGATGCGGTGGGGGTTGTGCGCGAGAGTGGGCGGGGGTTGCCCGAGGTGCTTGCGGAGGAGCCGTCGGTTGCTCGGCTCCTCAGTGCCGCGGAGTTGGTGGTGCTGTGCGATCCGGCCGGGTACACGGGGGGTGCGGGCCCTCTGGTCGACCGGGCGCTGCGTTCGTGGGCCGCGTAGACCGAGTTCGTACGGAGCGATGGATCCGCTCTCCCCGGTGCGCTGGGGGAGCGGATCCTTTTTGTTCGCCCCCGCCGCCCCTACCCGTCCCATCCTCCAGGGGCTCTGCCCCTTCGACCCCGTTCGGTTGTGTGTCGGGTGTGGGTGGGTGGGGGCTGGTGCAAAAGATTGCGCAGTTCCCCGCGCCCCTTAAAGGCGCCTGGGGCGGGCCGGCGGTTGTTTAGGGGCGCGGGGAACTGCGCGAGCAACCCCCGCCGGCCCGCAGACGACTGTCTCTTCAGGGGCGCGGGGAACTGCGCAATCTTTTAGGGGGGTCTGGGGGCGCAGCCCCCAGGGATGGGACGGGTAGGGGCGGCGGGGGCGAAAGAACGGCATGGTGAAGGCCCCGGCCCCTGGGGAAGGGGGCCGGGGCCTGTGGGGACGGGGTCAGATGGTCTGGAGGGGGGCGTGGAGGTGCTGGATCAGGGAGGCGAGGACGGTCGGGCCGTTCTGGGTGAGGACCGACTCCGGGTGGAACTGCATCGACGCGAAACCGGGTCCACGCAGGGCGTGGACCTCGCGGTTGCCGGGGTCCCGGCAGATCTCCACCACGCCCACGCCCGGCACGTCGACCGCGTCCGCGGCACTGCGCGCGGCGAACGTGTTGTAGAAGCCGACCCGTTCGTGGCGGCCGAAGAGGTCGATCTCGCGCTGGACTCCTTGGTTCGGCACGGCACGGCGGTTGAGGTCGAGTCCCAGTTCCAGGCTGAGGACCTGGTGGCTGAGGCAGACCGCGAGGAACGGCTTGCGCGTGTCCAGCAGCTCACGGACGGCCGAGTGCAGATGGGCGATCTTGGGGAGGGTGAGATCGCGCGGGTCGCCCGGGCCCGGGCCCATGACGACGAGGTCGTAGTCGTCGAAGGAGTACGGCTCATCGAACCGACGGACCGTCACCAGCGGGCCCATGGAACGCAGTTGGTGGGCGATCATGGCGGTGAAGGTGTCCTCGGCGTCCACGACCAGGACCCTGCGGGCGTCCGCCACCGGCGCACGCCGGTCACCCTCGGCCAGCCAGAACCCCGCGATCGTCGCGTTCCGTGCGGCCAACGCCCCCCGCACGCTGGGGTGTTCGGCGAACCGCGTCGGCTCCTCCGTGCCGAGCGCCGCGAGCAGGCCGGCCGCCTTCGCGCGCGTCTCGGCGACCTCGGAGTCCGGGTCGGAGTGGCGTACGAGCGTGGCGCCCACGCCGATGCTCAGGCGGCCCTCGGCGGAGATGTCGGCCGTACGGATCAGAATCGAGGAGTCCAGGGTTCGCCCGCCCTGCGCGTCGTGGCCGATCAGGGCCAGGACACCGCTGTAGTAGCCGCGGCCGTGCGGCTCGTGCCGGCGGATGACGCGCGCCGCGCTCTCCAGGGGAGAGCCGGTGACCGTCGGCGCGAACAGTGTCTCGCGCAGGATCTCGCGCGGATCGCGGTCCGTCTCGCCCTCGATGAAGTACTCGGTGTGCGCGAGCCGGGCCATCTCCCGCAGATACGGGCCGACCACCCGGCCGCCCGTCTCGCAGATCCGGGCCATCATCTTGAGTTCCTCGTCGACGACCATGTACAGCTCGTCGGCCTCCTTGCGGTCGGCGAGGAAGTCCATGACGTCGGGGAGGGTCGGGCCGGCGGCGGGATAGCGGTACGTGCCGCTGATCGGGTTCATGACCGCCGTACCGCCGTGGACGCTGATGTGCCGCTCGGGGCTCGCCCCCACGAGGGTGCGGGTCCCGGTGTGCACGAGGAAGGTCCAGTACGCTCCGGACTCCTGCTCCATCAGCCGGCGGAACAGCGTCAGCGCGCTCGCCGACGAGTAGCCGGTGATGTCGGCGGTGAACGACCGCTTGATGACGAAGTTCGCGCCCTCGCCCTCGCCGATCTCCTCCTTGATGATCCGGCGGACCGTGTCCGCGTAGGTCGCGTCGTCGATGTCGAAGTGGCCGCCGGCCAGCCGGATCGGCACATCGGGGACGCGCGCCAGTACGTCCGCCACCGGCAGGGTCTGCTGCCCGGTGACCGTCATGGCGAGCAGCGGCGTCCCGTCGTCGGCGACGTCGTATGCGCGCTCCTCGATCTGCCGGTACGGGACCAGCGCCAGCACCTGGTGACCGGGCGCGGCGGCGGCGGGGAGCGGAATGCCGGCCAGGGTCCCCGGCTCGTTCACCTCGCCGACGACGACCTCCAGTGCGGAGCGGCCGGTGGCCGCGGGCCGGTGCAGCAGGGCGTACGCGGGCGTGTGCCCGGACAGCACCTGGTCGAGCAGGTCGCGCGGGGCGCCGGTCATGCGAAGACCTCCTTTGCGGGGATGACGACGGCACAGCGCTGGGCCGCGTAGTGGAGTGCGGTGCGATGGTCCTTCGCCGAGAAGTCGGCGACCGCGTCGGCGACGACGAAGGGCTGGATGTCGTGCGAGAACGCCTCGGTCGCGGTGATCAGCACGCCGACGTGCGCGTACACACCGCAGATGATCAGCTGGTCGCGGCCCGCGGAACGCATCCGCTCCAGCAGGTCCGTACGGAAGAAGGCGCTGTAGCGCCACTTGGTGAGCAGCCAGTCGCCCTCCCGGGGCGCGAGCGGCTCGACGACCTCGCGGTCGACGGGGTCCACCCGCATGCCCGGGCCCCAGAAGTCGGCGAGCAGACCGCGCTGTCCGGCGGACATCCCTCCGGGCTGGGCGGTGTACGCGACCGGCACGCCGAGTTCGGCGCAGCGGTCCCGCAACAGCGCGGCGTTGCTGACGAGTTCGTCGCCCGGCCCCTGGTCGGGCAGGGGTTTGAGGAAGTAGCGCTGCATGTCGTGGACGAGCAGCACCGCGCGCTCCGGGTCCGCCGCCCAGGCCGCCGCGTTGGGCGGCAGCTCGCCCGGCGCGGGCATCGCGTACGGCTCGATGGTGGGTATGCCGGCCATGGAAGTCCCTTCGGATATACGTGAGTTCGGGCGGCCCCTGAGTGAGGTCAGGCGCCCAGCGACGCGCCGCCGTCGACGGTGAGCATGTGCAGGGTGATGTGCGCGGCGCGGTCGGAGAGCAGGAAGATCACGGCGTCGGCGATGTGCGAGGGCTGCGCGATCCGGCCCAGCGGGATGCCCACGCGGAAGGCGTCCGCGCGGCCCTCGACGGTGCCGCGCGGGCCCGACTCGTCGTGCCACATCGAGCTGAGCATCGGGGTGTCGGTGGAGCCGGGCGCCACGATGTTGCAGCGGATGCCGTGCTTGGCCACCTCCAGGCCCAGGCTCCGGGTGAACATGGTGGCCGCCGCCTTGGACGCGGCGTACGCGGCCATCTCGGTGCGCGGGGTCGCCGCGGCGTTCGAGGAGACCGTGACGATCGCCCCGCGCCCACGCGCCGCCATCCGGTCGACGACCGCGCGGCTGACGTGGAAGACGCCGTTCACATTGACCGCGAACGTGGTCTGCCAGTCCTCGTCGGTGAAGGTCCGCACCTCGCCGAGGCGCAGCACGCCTGCCGCGTTGACCAGGTACTCCACCGGGCCGAGGCGTCGTTCGACGGCGTCGACCGTCGCCTCGACCGCCGCGCCGCTGCTGACGTCGGTGGCGAACGCCTCGGCGCGCAGCCCGTCCGCGGTGAGTTTCTCCACGGACTCGCGCAGAGCTTCGGCGTTGTGGTCGACGGCCGCGACGAGCACGCCCTGCTCGGCGAGCGCGCGGCTCACAGCGGCTCCTATGCCGCCCGCCGCGCCCGTGACGAGGGCGACCTTGTTCTCCCTTGCCTGATGGTTCTGTATGTGCTCGGTGTGCTCCGTGTGCTCCATGTGCGGGACCTCCCTGGTCCGGTTATCCGCGCCAGGCCGAGACCACGGAGGCGGCCTGGACCGGGTTGAGGCGGGGGTCGCAGAAACTCGTGTACTTGTCGCCCACGTGAGCGATGTCGGCCACGCCCGTGACGCACTCCGTGACATGGTCCGGAGTCGTCTCCAGATGCAGTCCGCCGGCGATCCCGCCGGAGGTCCGCACCGCGCACTGGAAGCCCTCGACCTCGCGGACGATGGTCTCCACGAAGCGGGTCTTGAGCCCGTCGGGGGCTGTCACGGTGTTGCCGTGCATGGGATCGGTGAGCCAGATGACCGGGTGACCGGCCGCGCGCACCGCCCACACCAGCGACGGCAGCCGCTCGGAGACCAGGTCGGCCCCCATGCGGGCGATGAGCGTCAGCCGTCCGGGCTCCCGCTCCGGGTCGAGCTTCTCGCACAGTGTCAGCAGATCGCGTACGGACATATTGGGCCCGACCTTGCAGGCCACCGGGTTGACGACCTGGGACAGCAGGGCGACATGGGCGCCGTCCGGCTGCCGGGTGCGCTCGCCGATCCACGGCCAGTGGGTCGAGGTCAGCAGCAGCCCGCCCTCCTTGTCCCGGCGGACCATGGGGAGTTCGTAGTCCAGTAGCAGGGCCTCGTGGCTGGTGAACACCGGCGGGCAGATCACGGAGGGGCGGCCGTCGTCCAGCCATCCGAGATGCCGTACGGCCTCCTGGGCGGCCGCGTAGCCGTCCAGCAGGCGACGCGGGTCGGGCCGGCGGAGCTCCGGGTCGGGCTCCGGGCTGTTGACCATGTGCCCCCGGTAGACGGGGAGTTCGGTGCCTCCGATCACTTCGGTGGGCCGGGAGCGGGGCTTGGCGAACTGGCCTGCCATGCGGCCGACCCGGACCACGGGTGTATGGGTGATCATCTTCAGGGTGCCGGCGAGCACGTCCAGCAGACCGGCCTTGCGGGCGACATAGCCCGCGGTGCATTCGGTGGGGTCCTCGGCACAGTCACCGGCCTGGACCACATGGGCCTCGCCGATGGCCACCCGCGCGAGCAGTTCGCGCAGGGCCAGTACGTCGTCGAGGCCGACGAGTGCCTGACTGTTCGTCAACTCCCCTCTGACCGAACGGATCAATTCTGTCCTGTCCCAATCCGGCTGCTGCAGGGCAGTCCGCGATCGGACACTGGGCAGATCAATGTCCACGGTTGTCTCCAAGAGTTTTTCTTCGAGCTCCTTTGTGCCAAAGAGTGCGTTGGCGGTGGGAATCGGCCAACGACGCATCGCTGAGTACGTCAGGTGGGGCACATGTCCATCAGGTCGCGACTACGTTTCAACGGGCCTTCACCACCGGCGAGTTGACATTGTGTGCGGAGAGATTCCGCGCAGTGCGCCAGGACCGCGCATGCTGGTCCGTCGTCCTCGATCGCGACGCCGGGAGGGGTTATGCGGGGCGGAATTCTGCGTCGTCTTGTTTCGGAGGGCGTTTCCCCTTGGCTGAATGGATTTCACCGGGGATTTCTGCAGGCGCGGCGGCCGGCGGAACTGGCCGCACTGGAAGGTGTGCGGGGCATGACCGCACAGCCCGCCCTGCTTGCCGCTGCCCTCTCCGTCGACACCGCCTACCACCGGCAACTGGCCCAACTCGCCGGAGAGGGCACGGGCGTTGGCGAGGCGCTGCGGGCTCTCCAGGTCCAGGACATCCGCCGGGCCTGCGACGACCTCGGTCCTTCCTACGAGGCCACGGGCCGGCACGAGGGCCTGGTCTCCATGGACCTGGATCCGGGGCTCGGCCACGACGCCGACGCCACGGTCGCCGAGGCACGCTCGCTGGTCGCGGCCGTCGCCCGGCCGAACGCGCTGGTGAAGATCCCGGCCACCGTCGAAGGGCTGGCCGCCATCAGGGACTGCGTCGGCCGGGGCATCGGCGTGCACGCCACCGAGATCTACACGGCCCGGCGCCACAGCGAGGTCATGGACGCGTACTGCGGCGGACTCGAGATCGCCCGCCGCGCCGGTCGGCCGCTGCACGGCATCGCCTCGCTGGCGTCCGCGCCGGTGAGCCGCATCGACACCGAATGCGACGCCCGACTGGCCGAGTTGGGTACCTCCGAAGCCGGCGCGCTGCGCGGCGAGACCGCCCTGGCCCTCGCCCGGCTGATGTACCAGCAGTACGACGAGCAGCTGGGCGGCGCCCGCTGGCGGGACCTCGCCGCCGCCGGCGCCCGGCCGCAGCGCCTGATGTGGACGGTGGACGGCCCGCACACCCCTGACCAGGCCGGATACGCGGCCCGGCTGGTGGGCTGGCACACCGCCCTGGCCCTGCCGCTGCGCGCGCTGCTCGCCGCCGACCGCTGGGGAACGCCGCGCGGGGACACCCTCGGGGGCCGGCAACGGGACGCCCGGCGCGTGTTGGACGAATTCGAACGGACCGGCCTACGCTTCGAGGCGGTCGCCGGGAGGCTCGCGGCACATGGCGAGAAACGGTTGGTCCGCTCGTGGGAGGCGCTCCGAGGGACGGTGGGCACCCAACTGCGGCTGCGCGCCGGCCGGTAGCGACGTACGACAGCACACGCGCGGGGGAGCGGGAGGCAGTGTGTCCCAGGAGCCGACGCGGGACGCCAGTTCCGCCGTACTCGAACTGCTGGCGGCGGGAGCCCCCGCCGACCGGCTCACCTCGCTCGTCGACGAGGCCAGACACCGCGGTGCGGACGCCGCGGAACTCGCGGAGCTGGAGCGCGCCGCCCGGCTCGGCCTGAGCATCTCCTCGCGCTGGGAGCGTCACCGGCAGCGGGAGAGCGGACTGTCCACGCTCCTTGAGGCCGCCCGCGACCTCGGCGCCGTCCACCAGCCTGAGAGCACGCTCGTCCAGGCGATCGCCCGGCGGGCGCGGCTGCTGCTCGGGCTCGACATGGCGTACGTCTGCTTTCCCGACGAGGGCGGCCAGGCCGACGAGGGCGGTCAGCTCGGCCCAGGGGGTCCGGTCGGCCGGGACGGTCAGAGTGCGGCGCAGGTCCGCGTCCGTGCCTCCGACGGGCGGATCGCGACGCTCGACGTGGGCCTGACCCTGCCGGTCTGCCAGGGCCCCGGGAGCATGGCGATGACGGACCCGGTGCCGTTCTGGACCGCCGACTACCTCACCGACGAGCGGATCGAACGCAGTGCCGTCGTCGACGAGGTGATCAGGGCCGAGGGGCTGCACACCGTGATGGCGGTGCCGCTGAACCGGCAGACCCGGCCCTTCGGCGTGCTGCACATCGCCGCGCGGAGCGTACGGCACTTCACCGCGGACGAGGTGGCGCTGATGAGCGCGTACGGCGAACTCGCCGGCGCCACCGTGGAGCGGGCCCGGCTCCTCGACCGGACAGCGGCCCTGCGGGAGTCCGGCGACGCGCACGCGAAGATGCTCCAACTGGTGCTCGGCGGCGGCGACTTGAACGAGGTGGCGGAGGAGACCAGCAAGCTCCTCGACGGCGCCGTACGGATCTGCGGCTCCGACGGCGTGGTGCTCGCCACCGCCGGCGAGGTGCCGGAGGTCGAGTGGGAGCACGCCGCGGCGGGCGCCCTGGACGCCCACGGCGCCTGTCATCCCCTGCCGCTGGACGAGGACGACATGTGGGCCGCGCCGATCTGCACCGGCACCGTCGACCTCGGCACCGTCCTGGTGCACCCCAACAGGCCGCTCACCGACAACGGTGTCCAGCTGCTCGGCTTCGCGACCCAGGCCATGGCCGTGCTGCTGCTCCTGGAGAACAGCAGGGCGGCGATCGCCGAGGGCCAGGTGCGCGACGATCTGCTCGACGAGCTGCTCACCCATCCCGACCTGTCGCCGAAGAAGATACGGACCCGGGCCCGCAGGCTGGGCGTCGAACTGGACGGCCCGCATGTGGTCGTCGTCGCCCGGCCGGAGGAGGAGACACCGGCCAGGGCCTCGGTGTGGGCGGCCTCGTACGCGTACCGCAAGAGCGGTCTGAAGAGCATGCGGCACGGAACGGCGGTGTTCCTGCTGCCGGGCACCGACCCCGGCGCGGCGGCCCGCGCGCTGTCCGGCGAGCTCGCGCCGCTGCTGGGACATCCGGTGACGGTGGCCGCCTCGGGGCCCGTCGCCGACCCCGCCGGAGTGCGGCACGGCTACCAGGAGGCGGTGCGCTGTCTGGAGGCGATGACGGCGCTCGGCGCGGTGGGCCGGGCGGGCTCGGCGGGCGAACTCGGCTTCCTCGGACTGCTGTTGTCCGAAAGCCATGACGCCGAGGGCTATATCGAGTCCGTCCTCGGACCGCTTCTCGCGTACGACGAGCAGCGGCTCTCCGAGCTGACCCAGACGCTGGAGGCGTTCTTCGAGGCGGGCGCCAGTCCCACGTACGCCGCGCGGCGGCTGCACGTCCATCCCAACACGGTCGCCCGGCGGCTGGAACGGATCAGTGAACTGGTCGGCCACGACTGGCAGCAGCCCGGGCGCGCGCTCGAAGTGCAGCTGGCGCTGCGGCTGTTCAGGATCCGGAGCCACCTGGTGGGCCGTGAGCAGCCCAAGGCCTAGGCGGCGCGCCGTATGCCGGTGCCGGTCCGCAGCTCCTCGTCGTACGTCCCGTACGTCCCGTCGAGTGCCGCGACGGCATGGGCGGCCGAGGCGAGCGTGGCGTGCCGGTGCCAGCCGTTGAAGGAGCGGCCCGCGTAGTCGCGGATGCCCACCTGCTCGGAGATCTCCGAGAAGTCACGGTCGACCCGGCCGATGAGCCGGCTCAGCCGTAGCAGGGCGACGGGGCTCAGGTCCACCAGGTCGGTCAGCCACAGCTCGCTCGGCCACGCCTTTCCGCTGTCGCCGATACCGATGAGGAGCATGTCGCCGCCGCCCCGCATACCGGGGGCGCGGGAGGCGCCACGGATCCGTACGGCGGCCACCAGGCTGGTGCGCATGGCGTGTTCGGGGCTGTGGTCGCGCCACACCGCCGGGCGGCGGAGCAGCTTGGCGGCGGCCATGATCTGCTGGGCGGGCAGCGCCTCCGGCGTCCCGCGGCCGATCTGCGCGGGGTCCGCCGGGGTCAGCCGCAGCGAGCCGCTGATCCGGATCAGGTGCCGCAGACCGGAGGACCGGAAGCGGCGCACCACGGACATGGCGTCCATGTCACGGGCGTCCATCACCACCGGCCGGGCGGGCAGCCCCCAGTCCCGTACGGCGAGCATGGCCTCGACCGCCGACTCCTCGGGGGACTCCTCGCGCACGCTGTCCGGGATGGCGGCCTGCCGCCGGCGGAGTCCGTTGTCCAGCCAGTCCTGCGGGATGTCCAGCCGCCAGTTGACCGGAACGCTGGTCTCCTGAGCGGCCGCCCACACGCCCACGGCCTGCTGCACGCCCCGGATCTGGCCGAGCTCGGGGACATAACGCCGGTACACGCCCACCGAGTTGTCGCCCGCCTTGGGGATCACCATCGTGCGGATCACATAGGCCTCCGGGGCCACGGTGCGCGCGACGTACTGGGCGAGCGCCTCACGAACCGGCATCCAGTGCCAGGTTGAACTGGAAACGAAGTGATGCAGGCTCTGCTCACGGGCCGAACCGCCGGTCGGCGCCGCCATGTTGCGTATCGACTTGCGGCCCTCGGTCGCGAGGAGGCCACGGATGTACTCCTCGCCCTTCCTGCGCTGGTCGCTGCGCGGGAAGGTGGCGAACAACGTGGACGAGAGTTCAGTGCCGCTCATCGCGAGTTCGGTGCCGGTCATCGGAATCCCACCTCGGTTCGGAGTCGCTCGGTTGAGCTGGCTCCACAGTGCGCGGCACTCAGTGCCACGCCCAGGTGGTCCCGTCACACGGTTGGGACGAGTGATGGTGGCCGCACAACCGCCGCGGCCGGAGGTGGTGGCGCGGCCACCACGAGGGCCGGCCGGGTGGTGTCCGGACCACCGCGCACGGGCCCGTCGGGGCGCTCGAAGGGGTGTCGAACGCGGTGGCAATTCCCGCCCGAATGCCTCTCACATGAGCTTCGCGGCACCCGAGTTGACGAGGTCCGACCTGAATTTACAAGGCATTTGACAGGATTCGACACCGCGGGGTTCCATCTCGAACGGAGAGGCACGGAAAGGCTTCGACTAGCGGGGAGGCCTGCATGCCTGGGGCGACGAGCGAGACCGTGGCCGTCATGTTGGCCGGCGGGCGCGGGGAACGAGCGAAGCCGATCACCTTGGAATCGGCCGACTACATCCGCAGCAAGGCGGTCATCCCGTTCCTCGGGCGCCGCCTCGTCGAATGGGTCGTGGAACTCTGCAAGGACCAGGGCATACGGCGCTTCTACGTGATCGCCCAGGGCCTGGAGAACCGCAGCCAGATCAAGCTGCTGCTCGGCCACGGCCAGCGCCACGGCGTGGAGATCAGCTACTCGCGGGCCGGCTTCGACCCGTACAACGTGGGCTCGGGCTCGGCCTTCCTGCACAACCTCGAACAGTGGAAGCTGACCGGCCGGGCCCTGGTGCTGCCGGTCGACTCGGTCCTGGACTTCTCGCTGGAAGAACTGGAGCGCACCCACCAGGAGACAGCCGCCACGGTCACCGTGGCCACGGTCGGCAGGACCCGCCGGGAGGTCGCCGGAAAGTACGGCGTGCTGCGCACCGACCCGGCCGGACGCGTCCGGGGGTTCGCGGAGAAACCCAGCGCCCAGCAGCTGCGCACCCTCTTCCCCGGCCGCGGCGACGAGCCGCTGCCGACCAGTGCGGGCATGTACCTGGTCGACTGCGACCGGCTGCGCCGCGCGGCCCGCGACCCGCAGCTGATGCGGCTCGCCCAGCAGCGGCTCGACTGGGGCGGCGACCTGCTGCCCTGGCTGGTGGAGCACGACGAACCGGTCGCCGCCCACCGCATCGCCCGCCTCGGCGACCTGGGTAACGTGCCCGACTATCTGGCCGCGCTGCGCGACGTGCTCCGCGGCGCGTACCGCCGGCTGAACCGGCTGATGGGCCCACCGACGGCCGGCGCCGCCGACTGCTGGATCGACGAGACCAGTCTGCGCACCCGCGACCCGGTGTCCGGCACCACGCTCACCGAGAAGATCGCGGACGGCCGGGTGAAGATCGGCCCCGGCGTGCACATCGGCCGCCATGTCGAGGTCGGCGACGACGTCAGCCTGGAGTACGCGGACATCGGCGACGGCGTCGAACTCGGCGAGGGCGCACGGCTCAGCGGGGTCGCCGTGGGCGACTACTCGCTCGTCGGGCCCTACGCCGAACTCAGCGACTCGTACATCGGCCCCATGGCGGTGATCCGTTCGGAGCGGGGCAGACCCGTCCGCCTGGAGTCGCACACCGCGATCGGCGACGGGGTCAGCCTCCGGCCCGGCAGCCGGCTCTCCGGCGTCAGCGTCTATCCGCGGCTGCGCATCCCCGCACACTTCCACGTGCCCTCAGGCACGTGGCTGACCTGCTCGGACGACGTCCTGCAGTGGGTCTGAACCGGACCCGTACGAGTGCCCGCACGAATTCCCGTACGAGTCCCTAGACGAGGAGGAATCGATGGACAGCCCGGTGGTGGTGATCGGAGGCTCGGGCCGACTCGGGCGTCTGGTCGTGAACAGGCTGCTGGACCTGGGCGAGCGCGTCCATGTGGTCGGCCGCGGCACGCTCCAGGAGGCGCTGCCCGACGGAGTGGGCTACACGGCGGCCGACGTACGCGAACGGGGCTCCCTGGACGAGCCGTTGGCGCACTGCTCCGCACTGGTCTACTGCGTCTCGCCCGGCACCGACGACACCGGGCCCGACCGGCCCGAGACCACCATGTACCTGGGTGTGCGCAACGCGCTGCGGTCGGCCGTGGGAGCGGGCCGCCGCCCTCATGTCGTCCTGGTCAGCCAGATCCACGCCACGCACTACGGGCACCCGCTCAACGCCTACGGCAGAGTGCTGGACTGGCGCCGGGCCGGTGAGGACGAGGTCCGCGAATCAGGGCTCTCGCACACCGTGGTGCGCCCCGGCTGGCTCCTGGACGACCAGCGGGCCGGCTCCCGGGTACGCCTGGTGCAGGGCGACCGCGGGACCGGACAGGTCTCGCGGCAGGACGCGGCGGAGGCCTGCATCCAGGCCATGTACTGCCCTTCGGCGATCGGCGTGACCTTCGAGCTGTTCAACGAGTCCGGGCCCGCGGTCACCGACTGGGAGTCGTCCTTCGCCGCACTGGAGTGGGACCGCATTCCCGTGGGCTGAGTTCCCGTGCGCTGAGTTCCCGTGCGCCGAGCCGCGGCCGGGAGACCCCCGTCCGAGGCCACACCTTTCCACCCCCCATGGAAGCAGCCTCGTGCTGCTCATGGCACCCCCGATGATGGAGGCACCCTTCGATGAGTGCACCCGAGATACGCCGTACGTACAGCGACAGCATCGCCGGATATGTCACCGCCTACGAGCCCGCGCACCAGCGATTCGGTCTGCGGACCACCGACGGACGCGAGTTCACGATCCACCTGGACGGCCTCCTCGGCTCCCAGGTCGTGCGCAATCTCGCCGAAGGGCACCGCGACACCAGCGAAGCCACCCTCGACATGCTCGCCGAGGGCCGTTACGTCTTTGTCTACGGAATCTTCTACGAATGGGACGGCGGCGCCCGCATCGAGGCCCGCAACATCACCTTCCCGGAAGAGCACCGGGGCGCCTATGTCTTCGAGGATCCCAACTGGTGGGTCCAGCAGGCCCGGGAGATAGCCGACTTCTATCTGCGCGGCCAGTTCCCGGACGACGTGTACGACTGGCGCCGGTTCCGTACGCATCTGACGCTCAGCGGCACCCATGTGCCGGAATTCGCCGGACAGGACGTACGCCAGGAGACCGACACGATCTCCCGGCTGGTCTACGGGCTCGCCACGGCCTTCCTGCTGACCGGCGAGGACCGCTTCCTGGAGGCGGCCGAGTCGGGCACGGAGTATCTGCGCGAGCACATGCAGGTGGCCGACGACCGCGAGGGGATCGTCTACTGGTACCACGGGATCGACATCACCCAGGCCGGACAGCGCAAGGTGTTCGCCTCGGAGTTCGGCGACGACTTCGACGCGATCCCCATGTACGAGCAGATCTACGCGCTCGCCGGCCCGACCCAGACGTACCGGATCACCGGCGACCCGCGGATCGCCGCCGACATCGACCGCACGGTCGAGCTGTTCCACCGCTACTTCAAGGACTACGTCCGCGGCGGCTACTTCTCGCACCTGGACCCGATCACCATGGATCCGCGCGCGGACTCCCTCGGGCGCAACCGGGCGCGCAAGAACTGGAACTCGGTGGGCGACCACGCGCCCGCGTACCTGATCAACGCCTATCTGGCGACCGGCCGGGCGGACCTGGCCGACATGCTGGAGGAGACGGCCGACACCATCGTGCGGCACTTCCCGGACGAGCCCAACAGCCCCTTCGTTCAGGAACGTTTCCACGAGGACTGGAGCCCCGACCGCACCTGGGGCTGGCAGCAGGACCGCGCGGTCGTGGGCCACAACCTGAAGATCGCGTGGAACCTGATCCGCATCAACAGCCTGGTGGACAAACCCGAGTACGTGGCGCTCGCCGAGCGGATCGCGGAGATCATGCCCGCGGTCGGCAGCGACCAGCAGCGCGGCGGCTGGTACGACGTCGTCGAGCGGCGCGCCGATCCCCGCTTCGGCGACCACCGGCTCGTCTGGCACGACCGCAAGGCCTGGTGGCAGCAGGAGCAGTCGATCCTCGCCTACCTCATCCTGGCCGGCGTGACCGGCGACCCCGACCACCGGCGGCTGGCCCGGGAGGCCGCCTCGTTCTACAACGCCTTCTTCCTCGACTACGAGGACGGCGGCGTGTACTTCAACGTCCTGGCCAACGGCATCCCGTACCTGCTCGGCACCGAGCGGCTCAAGGGCAGCCACGCGATGGCCGGTTACCACTCGCTGGAGCTGTGCTATCTGGCCGCGACCTACGGCAACCTGCTGGTCGGCGACAACGCGCTCACGCTGCACTTCCGGCCGCTGCCCGAGTCCTTCCCGGGCCGCACGCTGCGGGTGGCGCCCGACCTGCTGCCCCGGGAGGCCGTCCGGCTCGCCCGGGTGTGGATCGACGGGGAGCGGTACGAGGACTTCGACCCGAAGAACCTCACCGTGCAGCTTCCGCAGTCCACCACGCGGTTGAAGGTCCGCGTCGAGATCGAGCCGACCGAGATGCCGATGCGCATCTCCAGCAGCTTCGACGGCAGGACCGCGCGGGTCTCCTGCGAGGGCGTCCTCGGCCGGGACTCGCTGGAGAAGCTGCGGCGCACGCTGGGCGAAGCGCTGGAGGCCGGGCCCGAGCGCGTGGAGTTCCACATGTGCCGGGTCACCGAGATCTCCCGCGAGCCCATCAACGAACTGCTGTTCCAGCGTACGAAGGCGGGTCTCGACGTCGACTTCGTCATCGTCGGCGAGGTCCCCCCGGAGGTGACCCGGGCGCTGGCCGCCACGGACGCCTTCCTCACGGACCCGCACGCGCGGTGCGACGACGAGTGACCGCCTGCGCGGCACCTGTGTGAGCTCCGGTCTTCGCCCCGCCCGCCCCGGCGGGGCGAAGACCGGCCGTCAAGTCACCCGCATGTCCTAGGAGTTGCCCCTCATGGCCCCCGTAGCCCCCTCGGCGCGCGACGCCGACACGCTGGTCGTCGGCGGCGGCCCGGCCGGGCTGTCCGCCGCCCTGTGTCTGGCCCGCTACAACCGCCGGGTGCTGGTCTTCGACACCGGACACGGCCGCTCGACCCATCACCAGGTCAACCGGAACTACCTCGGATTCCCGGGCGGCATCCCGACCGTCGAGCTGCGCGAGCTGGGCCGTGCGCAGCTGGCCGGATATCCGCAGGCGCGCGTCGTCCACCACGCGGTGCTGCACGCCGAGGGCGACGCCGAACGCGGCTTCACCGTGCACGCGCAGACCGGCTCCTGGACCGGCCGGACCCTGATCATCGCCACCGGGGTGCTCGACCACTTCCCGCACTTCCACGGCTGGGAGTCGTACGTGGGCCGGTCCATGTTCTGGTGCATCGCCTGCGACGGCTACGAGAACCGGGGCAAACGCATCCTGGTGGTGGGCCACACCGACGCGACGGCCGCCGAGGCGCTCCAGATGCACAGCCTCAGCGACGACATCCAGCTGCTCACCAACAGCCGTACGGACGAGATCGGTTCGCGCTGCCGGGAACGGCTGGAGGCGGCCGGCATCCCGGTCCTGCACGACCGGATCCGCTCCGTGGAGGGCGAGGACGGCATGCTGCACACCGTCGTCACCCGCGGCGGACAGCACCTGAAGGCCGACTCGCTCTTCAGCATCCAGGGCGCGACCCCGGAGATCGCCCTGGCCCGCGCCCTTAGCCTGCGGCTCGCGCCGAGCGGGCACATCGCCGTCGACACCGAGCAGAAGACCTCGGCCGCGGGGGTCTACGCGGCCGGCGACGTCTCCTCGCTCCACTCGCACCAGGTCAGCGCCGCCGTCCACGAGGGCTCCCAGGCGGCCTCCGCGGCCAACTACTTCCTTTACCCCGCCGAGTTGAAGGCGGGCTGACACGGGTCACGGACCGTGACTACAGGCAGTACGGCCGTTCCCCACCCCGACATTTGACTCGCCGTTTTACCGCTCGTGAGGATGACAGTCATGGAACTGGACCGCCCCGAGGAGACGCCCATGGTGCGCAGCGCGCGCGTGACCTTCGAGAGCGAGGGTGAGCAACTGGTGGGCACGCTCTACCAGTTGGCGCAAGCGGACGACGCGGAGCCGCGCCCCGCGGTGGTGGTCGCCGGATCCTGGACCACCGTCAAGGAACAGATGGCCGGGCTGTATGCCAGGCGGCTCGCGCAGCTCGGATACCTGGCCCTGGCGTTCGACTTCACCGGGCACGGCGAGTCCACCGGCCACCCCAGGGACACCGAACTGGTGGGCCGCAAGGTGGGCGACATGAGCAGCGCGGTCAGCCACCTCCTGGAGAACCCGATGGTCGACCCCGAGTCGGTCGGCCTGCTCGGCGTCTGCGCGGGCGGCGGCTACGCGGCGGTGGCCGCCGCCAACGACCCCCGGGTCCGTTCGCTCGCCCTCGTCGCGCCCTGGCTCCACGACGCCTCGCTGGTGCACCAGATCTACGGCGGCCAGGACGCCGTACGCCGCAAGCTCGACGAGGCGGCGCTCGCCCGCGAGGAGTACGCGCGCACCGGAACCGTCCGCTATGTGAAGGCGGTCAGCGAGACGGACCCCGAGGCCGCCATGTACGGGCCCTACGACTACTACCTCTCGCGCGCGCGGGGCGGCGTGCCCGAGTGGCCCAACCGCTTCGCGGTCATGGGCTGGTGGGACTGGCTCACCTTCAGCCCGATCCCCTCGGCGACCCGGATAAGCGTCCCCACCATCGTGGTGCACAGCGAGCAGGCCGCGCTCCCCGACGGCGTACGACGCTTCGCGACCCTGCTGCCGACGGCGACCCGGGTGCTGTGGCTGGAGGGCACGCAGTTCGACTTCTACGACCGGGACCCGCAGGTGGGCTCCGCGGTCGAGGCGGTCGACGCGCACTTCCGGCACAGCTTCGACCGGGTGAGGCCCACAGCCGGAGGCTGACATGGCGACCAGCCGCGTCGCACCGCTCATCGAGTCCAAACGCATCAACGTGGCGGAGCACTTCTACGACCTGGTGCTCGTCTTCGCGGTCAACAAGGTCACCCACACCCTCGCGGACGACATCTCCTGGACCGGACTGGTCAACGCCTGGGCCGTGTTCACCCCCTTCTGGTGGTCGTGGGTGGGCACCGGGATCCTGTCCAACCTGACGGACCTGCACGACGTGAAGAACCGGCTGCGGCTCCTCGCCATCACCCTGATCACCTCGATGATGACCATCGCCGCGCCCACCGCCCTGCACGGCCACGGCGTCTTCTTCGCCGTCGCCTATCTGCTGCTGCGCGCCCTGCTGCTGTGGTGGGCGGTGGACGTCTTCGGCGGGCTGCGCCTGAACCCCTTCTCCGTGTCGGCGTTCTGCACCGCCCCCCTGCTGCTGCTCACCGCGGGACTTCCGCACGAGCAGCAGCGGGTGGCCTGGGCGGTGCTGATGGCCGGGGAACTGTCCAGCACCTTCGTGCTGCGCAGACGGCTGAACCACATCCACGTCGACGTCCTGCATCTGCCCGAGCGGTTCGGCCTGGTCGTCATACTGGCGCTCGGAGTGCCGTTCGTGGACGCCGGCGGGAAGATTCCGCACGACTTCTCCGTCCGGCAGGCCCTGGCGCTGGCCCTGGCCTTCCTGCTCGTCGCCTCCCTGTGGTGGATCTACTTCCACTTCAGCAACAGCCGGATCGCCCACCAGCTGCGCACGGAGGACAACCAGAGCCGTGTGGTGCGGGAGCTGCTCGCGTACGGGCACTACTGCCTGCTCGGTTCCGTCTCCGCGATCGCCGTCGGCGTCTGGCTGGCCGTGGCGCACCCGCGGGAGGCTCTGGACGACTCCGCGCTGTGGCTGATGTGCGCCGGAGCCGTCGGCTTCCACGCGGTGTTCGCCTGGCCGCGCTGGGGGCTGCCGCGTTCCGTGGTCACCCTGCGCCTCGCGGTCGCCGCCGTCGCGCTGCTCGTGCCCCTCGTCGCGCGGGACCGGTCCGGGCTCTTCGCGCTCGCCCTGCTGACCGCGCCCGTGGCGGCGGCCGCGGTCGCCGAGACGGCGCTGGTGGGGATCGCGCCCAGCTGCCACTGCGGCTGCCGCCCGAAACCGCACCGGCTGGCCGGCCTCGGCCGGCATCTGCACCCGGCACCGGGCGATGCGAGGTGACCGAGGTCCTGCTGCTCGTCGTCCCCGTGACGCTGCTCGCCGTCGTCGTACGGCGGATACAGATCTCCGCGCCGGTCAGCCTGGTCCTCGCGGGCCTGCTGACCTCCTTCGTGCCGGGTGTGCCCGACTACCACCTCGACCCGCACCTCGTGCTGTTCCTTTTCATCCCGCCGATGGTGTACTCGGAGGCCTGCGAGAGCTCGTTCCTCAGCTTCCGTGTCAACGCGCGCCCCATCGCCCTGCTGTCCGTGGGACTCGTCCTGTTCACCATGGCTCTCGTGGCGCTGGTGGCGCACACCGTCGTCCCCGGCATGTCCTGGCCCGTCGCCTTCGTGCTGGGCGCGCTCCTCGGACCGACGGACGTGGTGGCCGCCGTGTCCGTGGCCCGCAAACTCGGGCTGCCGCGCAGACTCGTACGGATCATGGTGGCGGAGTCCCTCTTCAACGACTCGACCGGCCTCACCGCGTACCGCATCACGGTGGCGATCGTGGCGGGCGGCGGCTTCTCCCTCCTCGACGGCATCCGCGACTTCGTCCTCACCTGCTCGGGCGGGCTGGTCCTGGGCCTGCTCATCGCCTGGCCGGTGCGCCGGCTCCAGTGCTGGCTCGGCGACGCCGTCGCGCACACCGCGGTCTCCCTGCTGGTGCCGTTCGTCACCTACGCGCTCGCGGAGTATCTGCACGCCTCCGGTGTGCTCGCGGTCCTCGCCGCCGGGCTCTACCTCGGCCATCACTCCAACCGCGCCTCGCACGCGGCACGGTTGCAGGAGCAGGCCTCCTGGAAGCTGATCGTCTTCCTGCTGGAGTCCGTGGTGTTCGCCCTGATAGGGCTCCAACTACGGCCCGTCGTCAGGGCGTTGGACGACACCCCGCTGTGGTCCCTGCTCTGGTACGCGGTGGCCGTCTCCCTGACCGTGATGCTCGGCCGGTTCCTCTGGGTGTTCCCGGCGACCTATCTGCCCCGCTGGATCTCACCCCGGCTGCGTGCCCGCGACCCCTCGCCACCGTGGCAGCTGCCGGCCGCGCTGTCCTGGGCGGGCATCCGCGGAGTGGTGTCGCTGGCCGCGGCGTTCGCGCTGCCCGACGACATGCCGCACCGCGAACTCGTCCTCTTCCTCACCTTCTCGGTCACGCTGAGCACGCTCTTCGTGCAGGGGCTCGGCTTCCCGGCGTTCGTCCGCCGGCTCGGGCTCGCGGGCCGCGGCGGGGAGCACGACGACCACCTCGCCGAGGCCAAGGCGCAGGAGGAGGCCGCCCGGCACGCCCAGCACCGGCTGGAGGAGCTGGTCGCCGGCGAGCACCAGCACTGCCCGCAGCATGTGGTCCTGCGGCTGCGGGAGGTCGCCGAGTACCGGCGGGTCGCCGCCTGGGAACGGCTGCGCGACGGCGGCCGGCCCGGCACCCACTCACCGGCCGCCGCCTACCAGTTGCTGCGCCGGGAGATGCTGACCGCCGAGCGCGAGGCCTTCATCGCGATGCGCGACCAAGGCCGTCTCGACGACGAGGTGGTCCGCCAGGTCGTCCATCAGCTCGACTTCGAGGAGGCGGCACTCAGCCGCGATCTGCACCTGTGACCCGTACCGTACGGACAGGCCGGTGGTGCCCCGGCACATACGGCTGAGGGTGCCCCCGCCGCCGGACGACCGGCGGGGGCACCCTCGCATCCTCACCCTGTGCTGTGCGGTCAGGCTCCCGGCAGGGGCGGTGCGATCCCCGCGAACGTCTGCCGGCCGAGGTACTCGATCGTCGGTACGCCCAGCAGGACCGCGCAGGTCTCCGCCGTGTCCGGCGTCAGCTCGGGCCCCACGCAGATGACGCGCTCAAGGGAGCCCAGTTCGCCGGTGTCCTCCGGAGCCGACGCGACCAGGCTGTAGAGCACGGTCTGCGTGACGAAGGCGGTCCGCACCCGCTGCGCGCGGATCGCGTCGAGCAGTTCGGGCGCGTGCAGCAGCTCCGGCACCACGACCACGGTGGCGCCGCTGCGCAGCGCGTGCTGCGTCAGGAAGGCGAGGCCGTCCTGCTGGGCGAACGCCACCCCGGCGAGCACCCGTTCCCCGGGCTCCAGCGGATTGTCCGAGGCCAGCACCGCGAGGTCCGCCGCGATGTCGGAGTGGGTGAGCTGGGCGCGGCGCCGGGAGCCGACCGCGTGGTGCACCACGGCGATGTCGGTGACCGGCTCGATGTCCACCACCGGTTCCGGCGCGTCGACGGCGACGAGGTCCAGGACGGAGCGATAGCCGTCCACCGGCTCCAGAGTGAAGATCTCCTCGACCGGGCGCGGCCCCGCGCCGACGATCCGCTGCGCCTTGCGCACGAGGGGCAGCAGCGCGGGCGTGGTGAACAGCCACCGCGTCCCGCTCTCGGTCAACTGGGCCGCCAGTTCGGCCTCGTCGGCCTGGCTGTCCAGTACGCAGACGACCGCGCCGGCCCGGGCACAGGCGTGCAGGACGGGAGCGAACCAGAGGGTGTTGGTGCTGAACAGCGCGATGGCGTCGCCCTGTTCGACACCCGCGTCGGCGAGTCCCGCCGCGAGCCGCCGGGTGGCGAGTTCCAGCTCCTGGTAGCCGACGGTGCGGCCGGTCACGCCGTCGATCAGCGCCGGGCTCGCGCCGCGGGCGGCGGCGTCACCGAGCACGGTCTCGTACACGGGCAGATCGATGACGAGGTTCTCGTCGAACGGGTTGACCGGGTCGAACGAGTCCAGGGGATCGAACGAGCCCAGCGGGTCGATCGAGCTGAGCGGGTCGAGCGGGTCGAAGGGATCGATGGTCGTCATTCCTGTCCTCCGGAAGATGCGCTCGCGCGCGGTAGGGACGTGATGGGCGGGCCCGCGTGCAGCAGATCTCCCAGCTGCTGGAGGAACAGCTCCCAGCGCGCGGTGAACCCGGGGTCGTCCGGGCCGAGGCCCGTCGCCATCCGGGTGATCTGCGGCAGCAGGCGCGGATAGTTGGTGAGGGCGAAGGTCAGCAGCCGCAGCAGCTCGGGATCGAGCTCGGGGCGCAGCTCCCCGCCGGTCTGGCGCTGCCGGATCTCGTCCACCTGCGACTGGATGACGGCGCGCCGCTCCGCCTCGTGGGGCACGGGTCCGCCGCCGTAGGCGAGCGCCTCGCGCGTGAGATACGTCAGCCACGCGGCGTCGTGGTGCGCGGACTCGAAGTGGTAGACGAGGAACTCCCCGGCGGCCCGCGGCGCCTCGCGGATCTCCCGCTCCCGGCGCTCCGTGACCTGGCCGAGGATCTCGTGGAACAGCCGGTCCCCGATGCGGCCGCCGGTCATCAGATACATGGAGTACGCGAACCCCGTGGCATGCCCGGGCAGCCGCTCCAGCAGGGCGTTGCCCGACGCACCCGTGCCGCGCGGCAGCCGGGTGACCATGAACGCGGCGGTCAGCGCCACGAGCGCGGCGACCGGCAGCACCTGCGAGAAGGCGCTCGCGTAGGCGGCGTGCGAGGTGCCGTCGCCGAGCACCGTGAAGAACATCAGGCTCATCAGGGCGACCCCCAGCGCGTTGCCCACCTGGAGCGTGGTGGTCACCACGCCGGCCCCGGCCCCCGCGTCGCGCGGTGCGAGCGTGCCGATGATGGTGCCGATGAGCGGGGTCATCCCGAGCCCCTGGCCCAGGCCCGCGATGAACAGCGGCAGCGCGAGTTCCCAGCCGCCGAGGCCGGCACCCTGAGCGGCGCTCGTGGCGGCGACCGAGCAGAGCCCGACGGCCGCGACGAGATAGCCGAGCGTCAGCACATGGCGTCCCAGCAGCCGGGCGATCCGTGCCGCCAGCAGCGAAGTGATCAGGAACCCCAGGGCGTTGGGCGTGTAGACCAGCGCGGCCCGCAGCGCCGAGAAGCCCAGGCCGATCTGCAGATACATGGCCAGGACCAGCATGAAGCCGACGTAGGAGAAGCTGAACATCGCGGCGATCGGCACCCCGCCGGCGAAGCCGCGGTTGCGGAACAGCGTGAGCCGGATCAAGGGGTCGAGTCCGCGCTCGGCGACCCGGCGCTCGTGCCGCAGGAACAGGGCGGCGGCGAGGGGCGCGGCCGCGAGCGACAGCAGCATCCACGCCGGCCAGCCTGCGTCGCGGCCCATCAGCAGCGGCACGATGAACAGCACCAGGGTCAGCACGGACAGCACGGAGCCGCGCCAGTCGAGGTGGGGGCGCGGCTCCAGCGGTTCGTCCGGCGGCAGCAGCCGCAGGGTCGCCACCATGGTGGCCAGACCGATCGGCACATTGATCAGGAACGCGGGCCGCCAGTCCAGCCCCAGCGGGTTCCAGGCCAGCAGCAGCCCGCCGACGATCTGCCCCGCGATCGCGGCGACCCCCACCACACAGCCGAACACGCCGAGGGCACGGGCGCGTTCGGGCCCGTCGAACGTCACCTGGATGATCGCGAGGACCTGTGGATACAGGAGCGCCCCGCCCACCCCCTGAAGGGCACGCGCCGCGACCAGTATGTGAATGCCGGGAGCCAGACCGCAGAGGGCGGAAGCCGTCGTGAATACCGCGAGACCGGTGATGAACATCCTTTTGCGGCCGACGACATCACCCAGTCGGCCACCGGTCACCAGGAAACTCGCGTAGAGAAGTGTGTAGGAGGAAACCACCAATTCGACGGCACCGAAGCTCGTATGGAGATCGCTGTGGATCGAGGGCATCGCGACATTGACGACAGCCACATCCAGAATGGCCATGAAAGCACCGGCCAGGATCACCGCGAGACTCACCCAGCCGCGCCCGCCGCCCCGCTCTGTGCTCACCATGCCGGAAGTCTCGTGCGCGGAAGGCGGGTCCGTCGCCGACCTCCGACAGTGTGGGCGACGTAATTGCATGTTGTCGCAGGGGGAGAGGCGTCGCGGCTTCACTCGTACTCGGCGGTGCACTGCGGCAGAAGCTGAATTAGGCGTCAGTTGATCCCGCACTGCGTTGATTCCGCACTGCCGGGACAAAAGAATTCACTTTCCTTCGTACGACGCT
This sequence comes from Streptomyces sp. NBC_00775, assembly GCF_036347135.1. Taxonomy (NCBI): domain Bacteria; kingdom Bacillati; phylum Actinomycetota; class Actinomycetes; order Kitasatosporales; family Streptomycetaceae; genus Streptomyces; species Streptomyces sp. NBC_00775. The sequence goes on along the minus strand of NZ_CP108938.1, from coordinate 2,051,855 downwards.
GCTTCACCCGAGCCGGCCGGACCGCAGGCGCCGATCCCCCCTTCACGGCGCGCGGCGGGTCCCGCCGAGCAGCGGCCGGGCCCGGCACCGTGAACCCCCCGCCGGGCCCGGCCGCCGCTGTGAGACAACCACCACGATCCGAGGAGAGCGCTGTGTCGAACACCGACCTCGTACTGAAGATGTACGAGTACTTCAACTCCGGCCAGCTGGACCGCATCCAGGAAGAGCTGTTCCACCCGGAGATCTCCTGGAAGATGCCCGGCCACCACCCGCTGTCCGGCGACCACCGGGGCGCGGGTCAGGTCATGGCCTTCTTCGGCGAGCTGTTCAAGGCCGGAGTCAGCGTCGACAACGTCCACTTCGGCGAACTGGACGACGGCACCGTCGTCGAGAAGCACCTCGGGCACGCGAAGGCGGACACCGAGGAGTACCTGTTCCCGACGTCGACGACGTACGGGATCCGCGACGGGCGGATCGCCGACGTCCAGGTGCACACCGCGGACCAGCACAGCGTGGACCGCTTCATGTGGACCGTCTTCCAGCTCAAGCCGATCGACGAGCGCATCGCCGTCTGATCCCTGTCCGAGGGAGACACACGTGGACACCAGGCAAGTGGTGAACAGCTACTACGAGCTGGCCAACAAGGGTGACTGGGAGGCTTGGACGGATCTGTTCGCCGAGCGCCAGACCATGGACGAGCAGCTCGCCGGGCACGTCGAGGGGCGGGAGACCCTGCGCGCCATGATGAAGGGCTTCCCCGCGATGTACGCCGCGTTCACCAACACCCCGCGGCACATCGTGATCGAGGGCGAGCAGGCCGCCGTCGTCTCGCACATCTCGGCGGCCACGCACTCCGGCGAGCCGATCGAGGCCGACGTCGTCAACTACTTCCAGGTGGTCGACGGGCGGATCTCCTACATGTCGAACCACCACGACACCGTCCCGTTCCAGCCCGTACTCGGGACCGACTAGCGGCGGGAGCCGACATGGCGGAACACGAGGACCACAGCGACTACGACTACATCATCGTGGGCGCGGGAACCGCGGGCTCCGTGCTCGCCGCCCGCCTCACCGAGGACCCCGCGGTACGGGTCCTGCTCCTGGAGGCCGGCGGCAACCACATCCCGGCCAACGTCGACCAGGCACCGCTCTGGTTCACCTTGCTGGGCTCCGAGGTCGACTGGGGCTACACGAGCGTTCCGCAGCCGGCGCTGGGCGGACGGTCGACGTACGAACCGCGGGGCAAGATCCCCGGCGGCAGCAGCAACCTGTACATCATGATGCACGTCCGCGGGCACCCCTCGGACTTCGACGCCTGGGCGTACCAGGGCGCCGCGGGCTGGTCATACGAGGACCTGCTGCCGTACTTCCGCAGGATGGAGGACCAGGAGGACCCGCACGGACCCGAGACGGGCATCGGCGGACCCCAGGTCGTCACCAACGCGGGCGCGCACCACCCCAATCCGCTCTCGCGCACCTTCATCGACGCGTGCGTGGAGCTGGGCCACACCGAGCTGGACGACTTCAACGGCTCGCGGATGATCGGCGCGGGCTGGCACCATCTCGACGCCCGCGACGGCAGGCGGCGCGGCGCGCTGGTCTCGTACCTCGAACCCGCCCTGGACCGGCCGAACCTGACACTCCGTACGGGCGCCCAGGTGGCCCGGCTGGTGATCGAGGACGGCCGCTGCACCGGTGTCACCTACGTCCAGCAGGAGATCGCCTTCACCGGCGAGGGGCGTACGGTACGCAACGCCCGGCCCGGCGAGCCCGGTGAGCACACGGTACGGGCGGGCGCCGAGGTCCTGCTGTGCGCGGGCGCGATCGAGTCGCCCAAGATCCTGCTGCTGTCCGGCGTCGGTTCCCCCGAGCAGCTGCGGCCGCTGGGCATCGAGGTCACCGCGGGGCTGCCGGGCGTGGGCGAGAACTTCCACAACCATGTGCTCACCGGACTCATCGCCGAGACCGTGGAGCCGGTCGAGCAGGGCCACCAGAACCTCTCCGAGTCGGCGCTCTTCGCCACCTCGCGGCCCGGACTGATCGCGCCCGACCTGCAAATCGCCTTCGTGCATGTGCCGTTCGACATCATCGTGGGCCAGCAGCACCCCAACGCGGTGAGCATCCTGCCCGGTGTGGTGCGCCCCCAGTCCCGCGGCACCGTGCGGCTGGCGAGCGCGGACCCGTTCGCCAAGCCGCTGGTCGACCCCAACTACCTGGGGGACCGCTCCGACGTCGAGCGGCTGGTGCAGGCGGTGAAGCTGTCCCGTGACATCTTCGCCACCTCCGCCTTCAAGGAGCACCTCAAGGGGGAGCTGCTGCCCGGCCCGGACGTGCGCACCGACGCCGACATCGAACGGTTCGTGCGCGAGCGCGCGGACAGCTACCACCACCAGGCCGGCTCGTGCCGCATGGGCATCGACGATCTCTCCGTCGTCGACCCGGACCTGAAGGTGCACGGCGTGAGCGGGCTGCGCGTCGTCGACGCGAGCGTGATGCCCGCGGTGCCCTCGGGCAACTGCAACACGGCCATCGCGGCGATCGCCGAGCGGGCCGCCGACCTCATCAAGGGGGGCACATGAGCCTGCGGTGGTCCCATGTGGGGCTCAACTGCCGTGATCTGGGCGCGACGGAGGCCTTCTACGAGCGGTGGTTCGGCTTCAGCCGGGCGCGCACGGTGGAACTGGACGACGACCGGATCGTGTTCCTGCGGCAGGGCGACGTCTATCTGGAACTGTTCCACTCCGACACCGAGCCGCTGGTGAAGCCGGCCGGGGACGGTCCCGCCCAGCCGGGCGTGGCCCGTCATCTGGCCTTCCAGACGGACGACTTGGACGCCTTCCTCACCAAGGTGGGCGACGAGGTCCCGGTGACGCTGGGCCCGCTGCACTTCGACGACTTCATCCCCGGGTGGCAGAGCGTGTGGCTGACCGACCCGGACGGGGTGATCGTGGAGGTCAGCGAGGGCTATCGGGACGCCTCCATCGACTGAAGAGACCGATCACACGCGTACGAGGAAGAAGGCTTCCCATGACCGAATCCACCCTGCTCGGCGCCTCCTTGACCGAGCAGTCCATCCGTGACGCGGTCCGCGACTGGTACATCGCCCTGGACCAGCACGTCCCGCTGGAGCAGGTGCTGCCCTATCTCGTCCAGGACGGCCTGGAGATGCGCTTCCCCGAAGCGACGCTCACGACGCTGGACGAGTTCAAGGGCTGGTACGAGGCGGTGACCAACCGCTTCTTCGACGAGGTGCACGAGCTCAAGAGCGTCGAGGTGGAGCCCACCGCCCGCGGTGAGGCGCTTGTCAAGGTGGTTGTCAACTGGCAGGCCCACATCTGGAATCCGCCCGCGGCGCGCAGCCAGTGGCTGGGCTTCGACGCCTACCAGACCTGGATTGTCGTCGCAGGTGAGGACGGTAATCCGCTGGTGAAGACGTACATCGTGGACGACCTGGACCCCATGGAGGGCTCGGCGTCGCTGTAAACAACCACCACTGCCGCAACGGGCGGAGTCTCCAGGTCGGAGACTCCGCCCTTTGGCGTATGACAGCCCCCAAAACCGCTGATTTACTGGTGACTTGACAGATTTTCACAGCCGCAGTTAACTAGCATTGACGCTTCACGCAGGGGGTCTCCATGTCTTTGAACGCTGACCTGAACGCCACGCGGGAGCGGGGCCGGGGAGACGGTCTCTCCGAATACTGCGCGTATCTCTTCTCGCCGTTCGCCCGCTCCGACCAGCGCCGCTGGGGTGAGGTCTATGTGCGCGGACTGCTCGATGCCAGTGGCCGCAAGACTCCGGCCCGTATCTCCGAGCATGTCCTCGGCCGCCGCGCCTCCCAGTCACTGCAACAGTTCGTGAGCCAGAGTCCCTGGGAGGTGACGGATGTCCGTAAACGCCTCGCCGAACAGGTCTTCCTCGCAGCCGAACCCGATGCCTGGGTGGTGGACGAGGTGGTCTTCCCGAAGAACGGCAACCACTCGGCGGGCGTGGCCCGGCAGTTCGTGCCGGCCGAGGGCCGCACCGCCAACTGCCAACTGGGCCTGGCCGTGTCCCTCGCCACCGAGGACGCCAGCATCCCGGTGAACTGGCGGCTGCTGATGCCGCCGCACTGGGACGACGACGAGCGGCGGCGCGGCGCGGCCCGGGTGCCGGACGTCGAGCGCCACCAGCCCCGCTGGCGGCATGTGCTGCACAGCCTTGACGAGATGGTGCAGGAGTGGGACCTCAGGCCCGCTCCGATACTCGCCGACTGGCGGCACGAACCCGACGTCCTCCCGTTACTCGACGGGCTGGAGGCCCGCGGGCTCGGCTATCTCGTCGAAGTCGCCGGCGGCGCACCGCTGCTGGCGGCCCCGTCGGCGAACGGATCGCCCGTCGTGCTGGGCACGGCCGCCGACATGATGCACACGGCGGGCCGCCGCAGCGCACGCGTCACCCTCGCCTGGCGCGAAGGCGTCGAGAGCCGGGTGCGGCAGTCGCAGTTCCTCGCCGCGCAGATCCCGGCGGGCCCCGGCGGCCCGGCCGTCCGGCACGGCGAGCGCCGCTTCCGCAGGCCCCGCCAGCTCCTCGTCGAATGGCCGGCCGGGCGGCCGCAGCCGCGGACCTACTGGGTCACCAACCTCGGCTCGCGCCGGCTTCCCGATCTCGTCTCCACGGCGAAGCTGCGCTGGCGCTCCCGCTACGACCTCGGGCGGCTGCGCGAGGAGTGCGGCCTCGTCGACTTCGAGGGCCGCTCCTTCCGGGGCTGGCACCACCACGTGACGCTGGCCTCCGCGGCGCACGGTTTCCAGGCCCTGGAGCGGCTCGCGGCCCGCCGGGCGGCGGGCGCGATACGCCGGCACGGGACCGTGCCCGCCGTGCCCGCCGTGCCCGCCGTGTCCAGCGTCTCCTCATGAAGAATTCCGCGCCATATGACGCAGTACCGAACCGCGAACCGCCCGGGCGGAATTCTGAAGTTCGGCTTTGCTTGACTGACTAATGCTTGACCGAGGCGAGGGAATGCATGCGATCGATTTCCCTCCCCATGAATCCCCCACAGACCGGGGACGCTTTCCGAAGCGGTGTCCCCGCACAGCTCCCGCCGCCAGGGGTCGGGCGGCGGGAGCTGTTTCCCCTTCACCGGCCGGGCAGTGAGAGAGGAACCACTGTGAGCACCACAACGCGCTACCCGCTGACCGCACCGGTGCGCCGGGCTCTCACCTCCGGACATCTCGCGCACATGGTGACCCTGAACCCGGACGGCAGCCCGCAGGTGGCCTGTGTCTGGGTGGGACTCGACGAGGAGGACCGGGTCGTCTCCGGCCACCTCTACGAGCAGCAGAAGATCCGCAATCTGCGCCGCGACCCGCGGGTCGCCCTCTCCATGGCATCGGGGGTCAAGAGCCCCGACGGCATGGAGTACCACTTCGTGGCGCACGGCACCGCGGAGGTCCTGGAGGGCGGCGCCGTCGCCCTGCTCGGCCGGATCGCCGTGCCCTACCTGGACGCCGGAGCGTCCTGGCCCGCGGCCCGCTTCGCGAACGCCACCGGCTTCGTCGTCCGCGTCACCATCGACCGGGTGACCGGCTTCGGCCCCTGGGACTGAGCGGTTCCAGGCACATGCAGGCACGGACACGGGAAAGGCCCGCGGTCGCCCGGACCGGCAGTGAAGATCACCTGCCGGTCCGGATGCCACGGGCCTTCGCTAGGCCCTGTCGTCAAATTCCCGTCTGCCGGGCGACGCCTGGCACGCTCCCCCACTGCCTTAAGGGCGTGGGAGGTGCCCCCACTCGCCGCACCGGGCGAAAGCCCAAGTACGTCCAGTACGAGGGCTTCCGCCCAGCACGCCGAGAGCACGCACCAGACGCCGCCCGGCCCGCCCTCCGGGCGGACGACGGGAATTTGACGACAGGCCCTAGCCCTCCGAGGCGCCCTCAGGCCGCCTGCGGTGAACGCGCGGCCGCCCAGATCTCGCTGTGCACCGAGTGGCTGTCGAAGCTGTCCTCGACGGCCAGCAGATCCGAGTACGGGGCCTCGCCGTTGACGATCCGGCCGAGCAGCCGGAAGTAGTCGAAGCGGTCGACGCCCGGCGTGATGGTGATCAGCAGCTCTGCCTCCGATCCCGGTACCGCGGCGAAGGCGTGCGGCATGAACGGCGGTACGACCACCAGGTCGCCGCGGCCCGCCTCGACGACCTTGTCGCCGCCCAGCAACTGCACGGCGCCGGCGACGACATAGAACAGCTCCGACGAACGGGCGTGATAGTGCGGCGCGGAGCCGTCGGCGCCCGGGGCGAGCAGTACCCGGTGGCAGCTGAGCGCCCCCGCGGTGCTGCCCGCGTCGGTGAGCAGAAACGCCGCGCCGGTGGAGTGGCTGATGGTCTCGGCCTCAGCGCCCCGAACGAGTACGGGTTCATGGCGGAATGCAGACATCCTTTTACCCTTCCGAGAATTCCGGTGACTGCTGTTGTATCCGCAACGCATATTTCTGTCCACGGAACTTGACGCAGTGCGGCGACGACACCCGGACAATTCCCCGCGTGCGTACGTGATTTCGAAACACTCGCCCCAGTCTTGATAGGACGGGCTGTGTCGCACTTTCTTCGGCAACGCGCCGCGACCCACCGCAACGCATTCGAAGGGGAATCATGAGACCGCAACTGAACCGCAGAAGCCTCCTCGGCGCCGGTGTCGCCCTGGGGGCGGGCGCCGCCACCACGGCCGCCGTCGCGAGCCCGGCCCGGGCGCAGACCACCGAGGGCGCGGACGCCGTCGTCGACACCGTGGTCGTCGGCGCGGGCCTCGCGGGGCTGACCGCGGCCCGCAAGCTGGTCGCCGCCGGCAAGAAGGTGCTGGTTCTGGAGGCCCGGGACCGGGTGGGCGGCCGGGTCCACGACATAGGTCTCGCCAACGGCGGAACCATAGAGCGCGGCGGCCAGTTCACCGGCCCCACCCAGACCCGGCTGCAGGCGCTGGCCGACGAACTCGGCGTCAAGACGTTCACCGGCTACAACACCGGCGAGAGCATCTACTACACCGCCGACGGCACCCTGATCCGCTACAGCGGCGCGCTGCCGCCCATGGACAACGACTCCTACCAGGCCCTCGGCCAGGCCATCTACCAGCTCGACACCCTCGCCTCGACCATCCCGGTGGACGCGCCCTGGACCGCGCCCAAGGCCGAGGAGCTCGACGGGCAGACCTTCGCGAGCTGGATCGAGGGCAACGTCACCAACGCCAACGCGAAGACGATCCTGCATCTGATGTCCAACGGCGCGCTGTCCGCCGAGTCCCGCGACATCTCCCTGCTGTGGATCCTGAACTACATCGCGGTCGCCGGGAACGAGACCAACCCGGGCAACCTCACCCGGCTCATCAGCACCCTGGGCGGCGCCCGCGACTCGCGCTTCGTCGGCGGCCCCTACCAGCTCGTCACGAAGATGGCCGCGGCACTCGGCAGCAAGGTGGTGCTCAAGGCCCCGGTCCGGCGGATCGTCCAGTCGGGCAGCTCGGCCCTCGTCGTCGCCGACGGCCTCGCGGTGACGGCGAGTTCGGTCGTCGTCGCCCTCCCGCCCACCCTCGCCGGCCGCATCGTCTACAGCCCCGCGCTGCCCGCCACCCGCGACCAGCTCACCCAGCGCTTCCCGCTCTCCTCCATCGGCAAGGCGATCGCCGTCTACGACAAGCCGTTCTGGCGGGACGCCGGCCTCAACGGCCAGGTGGCGGCGCTGACCGGCACCACCCGCAGCACCTTCGACAACTCGCCTCCCGACGGCTCGTACGGCGCCCTGCTCGCCTTCCTCGACGGTGACCAGATGCGCGCGGTCGAGGACAAGAGCGACGCCACCATCAAGCAGCTGATCCTCGACGACCTGGCGCGCTACTTCGGCTCCCAGGCGGCCACGCCCACCGAGTTCGTGCTGGGGCGCTGGGACGCCGAGGAGTACACCCGTGGCGGCGCCCCCGGTTTCACGCCGCCCGGCGTCCTCACCCGTTTCGGCTCCTCCATCAGGAAGACCGCCGGAGTCATCCACTGGGCGGGCGCCGAGACCGCGACCTTCTGGAACGGGCACATGGAGGGCGCCGTCCGCTCCGGCGAGCAGGCCGCCGCGGACATCCTCAAGGGGTGAGGCGGACCTCCTCGCGGGTGAATCAGCCCTGCTCCACGGCCGTGCGGGCTCATCCCGGCCGACCGGGATGAGCCCGCACGACTCAGCGCTGCCGCTCGGTCAGCACCGGCTCGATCGCGGGCGCGTGTTCCGTCGGCACCGGCTCGGCCCCGGGCAGGTGTTCCGTCGGCACCGGCTCCATCGCGGGCAGGTGTTCCATCAGCACCGGCTCGGGCGCCGGCAGCGGATGCAGCCCGACCCCCGCCAGCGCCTGCTGATAGGCGCCCAGTGCCTCGGCCGACCGCCCCTGGTGCTGCCAGAAGTCGCCGAGCCTGCGCCACAGCTTCGACGTCTTCCTGGTCGGCGTGAGCCGGCCCAACTGCCGTACGGCCTCGTGGAACGCGGACTCGCCGCGCCCGCCCTCCCCGGTCGCGAAGAGCGCCTCACCGAGGATGAACCGCGCCTCGACGACCTCCACGGTGTCCTGCGCGCTGAACAGGCCCAGCGCCCGCTCGGCGAGCGTCACCGCCTCCTCGGCGCGACCGCACCTCAACGTGGCCCAGGCGACGCCCATTTCGGCGAGCGCGCGCTCCAGGGCGGTGCCGACTTCGGCCAGATCGCGCCGCGCCTCCTTGAGGAGCCGCAGTGCCCGCGCGGGCTCCGGCGTATGGGATTCGAGCAGCAGGATGCCGTACGAACCCTTGAGCATCGCCTGGTGCCGGACGTTGTCGGTCTGCGCCATGAGCACCAGGGCTCGCTCGATGAGGGCGAGCGCCTCACTGGTCCGGCCGCGGGAGTGGGCGACCAGGCCCGCGTTCCAGTACGCCGAGCCGCGCGTCGCCCGCGAACCCGTGGAGTCCGCGGTCTCGACCAGCCGGGCGGCCAGCATATGAGCCCGGGGCAGGTTGCCGCGCAGCTGGTAGCAGCCCATCAGGGCGGTGCCGAGCTGCACATGGTCGTCCGTCATCTCGAGCCCGAGATCGTCGAGAGTGCGGGTGGCCTTCTCGCCTATCTCGATGCTCATGTCCAGGTCACCGGCGGCGCGATAGCAACGGCACAGCGCGATCGCCAGCTGGGCCCACTCGGCGGAGCCCGGTGTGGTGTCGGGTGATTCGTAGAGGGCGTGCAGGAGGTGGAGAGCGGGCTCGGTGCGGCCCAGCCGTTCCATGGTCAGGGCCTGCCCGAGCTTCGCCCTGCGCAGCGCCGGCGCGTCGAGGAGCGGGGCAGACTCGAGGACTTCGGCGTAGGACTGGAGGGCCTCGCCGTACGCCCCGTTGCGCAGCGCGATGTCCGCGAACGCGAGTTTGAGCCGGAGCTCCTTGCCGCGGTTGTCGTCGCGTCCGGTGCGCAGATACTCCACGGAGCAGCCCACGCGGTCGGCGAGCGCTTCGAGGATCGCGGGCGACGGCATTCTCTTGCCCGTCTCGATCAGGGACACATAACTGACGGATATGTCTTCGGAGGCCAGGTCCTGTTGGTTGAGGCCGCGCCGCCGGCGCTGTTCACGCAGACGCCGGCCGATGCCGCTGGACACGCTCAGTGGCGGTTTCATGTTTCTCCAGGGGCTTACTGACATGCCCTTGCACAGCATGGGGGGTGGTTGCGGGCACGGTGCGACTTCTTGTTTACCGCCATTTGTCAGTGTGTCAATGAGGCTGCCGACTCAATGGCCGAAGTCTGTTCCTCTCCTATTGCCGTCGCACCCGCTCCGACGTGCTGTGCCGCAGCTGACCGCCACACTGTGTCAGATTTGATTGACTGTCCGATGTGCATGGACTTGACTACGGAAGTCAAATTCCCTCTGGGGAAGGGGTCGAACCATGCCCAGGATGCCCGATGGCCGGCGGCACCGCTGAGCCGCCCGCGCGGCCGAGGACCGAACCCTGGCTGTCCCGTACGCCCGCGCCGGACGCCACCGCCCGCCTGTTCTGCTTTCCGTACCCGGGCCTCGGTGCCTCGACCTACCGGCACTGGCCGGACCGCGTCGGCGGCGCCGAACTCTGCCGGGTCCAGCCGCCGGGCCGCGAGGCGCGCCGGGGCGAGGAGCACTACGGCACGTACGAGGCGTTCGCCGCACGGGCCGCCGACGCGCTGCTGCCCTGGCTCGACCGGCCCTTCGCCCTCCTCGGGCACAGCACCGGAGCGCTCCAGGCCTTCGCGCTCACCGTGCGGCTGGCCCGGCGGCAACTGCCGTTACCGGCAAGGCTCTTCGTCTCCTCCCAGGTGGCGCCCCACCACGGTCCATGGGGGCCGCTGCTGCGCATGACCGACGCGCAGCTCGTCACCGAGATCGGCAGACTCACCCGGGTCATGGGCGGCGCGGAGTCGCTCGCCACCCTCACCGCGGGGCTGCGCGTACTGCGGGCCGACGTCACCGCCGCCCAGCGCTACAGCGTCCAACTCCCGGTGCCCCTGCCCGTCGGTGTGCACGCCATCGGCTGGCGCGACGACGACCAGGTGGCGCCGGAGCGGATGGCGGGCTGGGCGGCCTGCTCGGCGCAGGGCGCCTTCCGCCGCGTCACCCTGCCCGGCGGGCACCACGCCTTCCTCGACGCACCACCGCCGCTGCTCGCCGAACTCGCCCACGAGCTCGGCGAGTTCACCGATGACAGTGACCGGCATCACATCGACGAGCTGTCGCAGCGGCGCACCGTCGCCCGTCCTGAAGTCACCCATCGTTCCCGGGCAGCCGGGGCCTGATTCCTGGAGTTGTCATGCAAGTTCTCGTCGCCGGCGGGACCGGCGTCATCGGTCGGCAGCTGGTGCCGCTGCTGCGCTCGGCGGGCCACGACGTGGTCGTGCTGTCCCGTCCCGGACGCAGCGCGACGGCCGCCGACCGGCTCGGCGCGAAGGTCGTCGAGGCCGACGCCCTGGACCGCGCGGCCGTCGCCAAGGCGCTGCGCTCCGCCGCGCCGCAGGCCGTCGTCAACATGCTCACGGCCATCCCGGCCGAGATCAATCCGCGCCGCCTGGCCAAGGACTTCGAACTGACCAACCGGCTGCGCACCGAAGGCACCCGCAACCTCCTCGAAGCCGCCCGCGACATCGGCGTACAACGGGTCGTCTCGCAGGGCCTCGCCTACGCGTACGACCCGAGCGGCACGGGCGCCGCCGACGAGGAGGCGCCGCTGTGGAAGAACCCGCCCAAGCAGTTCGTGCCGGTGCTCGGCGCCCTGCGTGACCTGGAGCGGCAGACGCTGCTCGCCGAAGGCGCCGTACTGCGTCTCGGGCACCTCTACGGGCCGGGCACGATCTACGCCCCCGACGGCTCGTTCGTCCAGCAGGTGAGGGCGGGCAAGGTGCCCCTGGTCGGCGGCGGTACCGCGACGTTCTCCTTCACCCACACCCGGGACGCCGCCGCCGCGGTGGTCGCGGCGCTGAAGTCCGACTACAGCGGCGTACTGAACGTGGTGGACGACGAGCCCGCGCCGATGAACGTCTGGCTGCCCGAACTCGCCGACATCCTCGGCGCGCGCAAGCCCAAGGGCGCGCCTGCCGCGCTCGCCCGGATGGCGGTCGGCGGCTGGGGCGTCGCCTTCATGACCCAGCTGCGCGGCGCGGACAACGCCCGCGCCAAGCTGCAGCTCGACTGGACCCCGCGGTACCCCACCTGGCGTACCGGGTTCACCGCGGAGCTGCGCAACACGGCCTCGCCGGCCGCTGCTTGAGAGGCGCGCGGCCCGGACCCGGCGGCTGCCTGAGCGGCTGACCCGAGCGCGGGAAGGCGGTGGCGGTGCGTCTCACGCGACACCGAGACGTACCGCCCCGTCCAGCCGGATGACCTCACCGTTGAGCATCGGGTTCTCCACGACATGGGTGACCAGCGAGGCGAACTCGTCGGGCCTGCCCATGCGCCCGGGGTGCGGAGTCTGCGCCACCAGCGAGGCCCGCATGTCGTCGCGCAGGCCCGCGACCATCGGAGTCTCGAACAGCCCCGGTGCCACGGTCACCACCCGGATCGCGTGCTTGGCCAGATCCCGTGCGAGCGGCAGCGTCATACCGGTGACGCCCGCCTTGGACGCCGCGTAGGCCGCCTGTCCCGCCATGCCGTCGAAGGCCGCGATGGACGCCGTGCACACCACCACACCCCGGTCGCCGTCCTGCGGCTCATTGCCGGCCATCGCCCCGGCCGCCAGTCGTACGACATTGAAGGTGCCGAGCAGATTGACGCGGACGACCTCCTCGAAGTCGGCGGCCGGCAGCGGGCCTCCACGGCCCAGGACCCGGCCCGTCCGGGCGGAGCCCGCGCAGTTGACCGCGATACCGAGGCGGCCCCTGCGCACCGCCTCGGCGACCGCGGCCTCGACGTCCTCCTCGCGGGAGACGTCGCCCCGCACGAAGCCGATGTCGTGGCCGAGTTCGGCCGCCGCCTTCGCGCCCCGCTCGGCGTCGCGGCCGGTCAGCACGACCTGGGCCCCCGCGGCGAGCAGCCGCCGGGCCAGGGCGAGTCCCAGGCCCGAGGTGCCGCCCGTGATGAGGGCGACGTTCCCTTCGATGTTCATGACTCCTCGTCTCTTCCGGTACGTGTCTCGGTGCCGTGGGGTCTCGGTGGCCCGGGCCCGCCCAGGCACGGGGGCCATGGGCTGTTGACCTCAGTGGGGCCGTTGGCGTCAGTGCCCTTGGAACGCGGCGGGCCTGCGTTCGACGAACGCCGCGATGCCCTCGGCCGCGTCCGTGGTGCGCGCGGTGGCCCGCAGCGTCGTCGACTCGTCCTCCAGATGCTCGGCGAGCGCCCGGCGTGACGCCGCGCGCAGCAGCCGTGCGCTCTCGCCGAAGGCGCGGGTGGGTCCCGCGGCGAGCTGCTCGGCGATCTGCCGGGCCCGCTCGGCGAGCCGCCCGGCCGGTACGACCTCGGTGCACAGCCCCCACTCGACGGCCTCCTCGGCCTTCAGTACATGGCCGAGCAGTGTCATCCGCTGGGCCCGGCGCAATCCGACGAGCTGGGGGAGCTGATGGCTGGTGGCCGCGTCCGGGGTGAGCCCGAGCGCCGCGTACGCCGATCGGAAGGTGGCGCCCTCCTCGGTGAGCAGCACGTCCGCGAGGCAGGCGACCCCGAGCCCGGCACCCGCGACATGGCCGCCGGCCGCCACCACGAGGGGGGCGTCGTTCGCGACCAGCCGGGCGAGCGCCGCGTGCAGATGGCTGGTCACCTCCAGGAGGTGACCGGGGATGTCCGGCTGTGCGCGGAAGCTCTTCAGGTCGCCGCCGACACAGAAGTGCGCGCCGGCGCCGGAGAGCAGCACGCACCGGGCCCGGGCCACCGGCTCCAGGTGCACCGCGTCCAGCAGTTCGCGGGCGAGCGTCAGATCGATGGCGTTCCGCCGCTCGGGGCGGTCGAGGAGGATGTGCGCCACCCCGCCGCCCCAGGTGACCCGGATCGTGCTGAACTCCCTGCTCCCGACCGGGAGTTCAGCGACCATGGCGAACGTCATCTCAGGAACCCAGCAGGAAGTCGTCTTCCGCGGCCCAGCGGATGACCGTACCGCCGTGGCTCATGCCGGCCCCGAAGGAGACGAGCACGACGTTGTCGCCCGGCTTGACGCGGCCCGCGTCGATCGCGTCGCGCAGGGCCAGCGGGACACCCGCGCCCGAGGTGTTGCCGTACCGCTCGACCGTCGTGAACGTACGCTCCCAGGGCAGCCCCACCTTCTCCATCAGGGCCTCGATCATGTGGTAGTTGGCCTGGTGGAAGATGATCAGGTCGATGTCCTCGACCGTCATCCCCTCCGCCTTGACCAGCTGCTCGACGAAGCCCGGGATGTGCTCCAGAGCGAAGTCACGGACCGAACGGCCGTGCATGTACGAGTAGTTGTTGCCGAACGCCGACAGCTTGGGGGTGCCGTCCGGCCAGGTCCGCTCCTCGCGCTTCACATACGCCGTGTGGTACGAGCTGGGGTCGCTGGCCAGCAGCGCCGAACCGACCCCGGTGCCGGGAGCGGTCGGCTCCAGCAGGTAGCAGGCGGCGCCGTCACCGAAGATGACGCCCACCGTGCGGTCCTCGGGGTCGAAGAGCTTGGTGTTGACGTCGGCGAGCACGACCGCGACGCGGCGGTAGTCACCGGACTTCACGAACTTGGCGCCCACGTCGAGGGCGAAGACCCCGCCGGGGCAGCCGCCGCTGTTCACGTCGAAGCCGGGCACCCCCTGGATGCCGGCCTTGCGCATGATGCCCACGGCCGCGGCCGGGATCATGTGGTCCGGCGTGTAGGTACCGCAGATGACCAGGTCGAGCGAGTCCGGGCTGACCCCCGCGCGCTCACAGGCGTCGAGGAGGGCGGCGGCGCCGAGGTCGGAGGTCCACTCGTCCGGGGCGGACCAGCGTCGTTCCTTGATGCCGATGAACTTGCTGATCCATTCGTCGGTGGTGTCGAGCAGCTCCTCCAGTTCGGCGTTGGTGACCACCCGGTCCGGGATGCGGCCGCCGACGGCCTTGATGCCGACACCGTGCGAGGTCTTCTTGGTGAGTTCCATCGGACGCGACTCCTGTTGTCGAGTTTCCTGGGCGGGACGGTGGGGGCCGGGGGCGGCTCGCGTGGAGCCGCCTCCCCTGCCCTGCGGAACAGCCGGGGCCTTCTGGGCTTTCGGCCTTCCGGCCCGTCCTTTTGGGAGTCGGTCCGGATTTCCTTGCCGCACAAATAGAATCGCGCATTTGGGAGTCGGCGGTAATGCACTTGTGGACTGCTCGGTCGGGGTACCCGAATGGGTAGGGTGTGCACCCCTGTCGGGAAAACCGAAGAATGGCGTGCCGCGAGTGCGGCACGCCATTCGGGAGATGTGCGGATCATGCTGGCTGTGCGGCCCTGATCAGCCCTTCTTGGAGGGCAAGGGCGACCGCCAGTGTCCGGTTGGGTGAATTGAGCTTGGCCAGTAGGTTGGTGACGTGACGTTTTATTCCGTGCTCGGAAATTCCGAGTCTCCGGGCTATCTGCTTATTGCTCAGACCTTCGGCGAGCAGATGAAGCACCTCTCCTTCCCGGGGGGTGAGGGAAATTCTGCGGGCGGGCCGCCGCGTCTGTCGCGACATGAGCGTGCGGGCCATTCCGGGTGGCAGTGGAATATCTCCGGAGTGCACCCGGTCCAGCGCTTCACGGAGCTTCTCGACGGTCACGTCCGCCTGCATCAGAAACCCGTGGGCGGCGAGCAGGGTGGCTTCGTCGACGGCGTCCGGGTCCGGGCCTTCGAGCAGCAGCAGGGCCTTGGCGCCGTGCTGGACGGCTCCCCGCACCAGAGCGGGGGTGTCGGGGCCCGAGCCCAGACAGAACACGATGTCGGGCCGCTGCGCGGGCAGCAGCGCGAGCGCCTCCGCCGCCTTGCCGCAGGCCCACACCGATCCCATGGTGGGGATGCTCTTCAGCATGGAGCGGACGCCGTGGCTGAGCAGTTCGTTGTCGAGGACGACGAGCGCGGTGATGCCGGGGGCGCTCAACGTGCCACCCCCGCGAAGGCCTTGGCCACCGTGGCGACCCGCCGGCCGAGATGCCGGGCGGTCTCCGCGTCGGCCTTGGTGACCGCCTCCGGGCCCTGGTCGGTGTTGGCCTGGGCGCCGGCGCCGAGCGTGATGCCGAGCCGGTTCAGATCGTGCTCGGAGCCGGTCGAGGAGCACCAGCCCGGCGTCAGGTCCAGGTTGACCCAGTGCATGCCGTGCTGCGAGGCGAGGATGGCGAAGTACTGCAGCGTGTGCAGCTTGTCCCCGTTCATCGCGCCCGCCACGGTGAAGCCCGAGGCCACTTTGTCCTTCCAGGCCCGCGCCGCCCACCGCTTCGACGTCGACTCGGCGAAGACGTGAAAGGCGGCGGACGCGGACCCCATGTACGTCGGGGAGCCGAAGACGATCGCGTCCGCGGCGTCCAGCGCGGCCCACTCCTCCTCGGTGATGCCGTCCACCGCGATCAGCACGGCGTCGGCACCCGCGTCGGCCACCCCGTCGCGCACCGCCTCGGCGAGGACCGTGGTGTGCCCGAATCCGGAGTGGTAGGCGATGGCGACCGTGGTACCCATGTGCGTACTCCAATGAGAGGTCAGTCCGGGGCGTAGGCCGACAGGGCCTAGGGCGTGAACGCGACGGCGAGTTCGGCACGCAGCCGGTCCAGGTCCCGCGCGTGGCCGTGCGCCGCCACGTGTCCGTCCGGTCGGATCAGGTGGTAGCCCGCCCGCCGGCAGCCGGTGAGCGGCGCGGCCCGCTCCTTGCGCAGCCGCACCACCCTCAACCGCGGGTGGCCTTCGGCGAATTGCTCCGCCTCTGCGAGTACGTCAGGTCCGCTGACCGCCAGCGTCCAGGCGTTCGGGTCCACTTCGGGGCCCGCGATCCCGTACGACACGGCGAGCGGCCGCGGGAAGACGGAACCGGGCTTCAGGGCGCGCGGACCGCAGCCGCGCCGGCCGGAGGGCACCTGGCTCTCCCGCTCGGGCCGGTAGGCCAGCCTGCGCCCCGCCATCACGGGCGCGTACAGCCGGGACACCAGTCCGGTGCGGTCGAGCAGCCGGAACGCGGCGTCCCGGGCCAGCACCTTCGGGCGGCTCCCCGCCATCCACGCCCGGGTCTGCAGATCCGTGTCGCGGACGATGCGACGGGTCGCCTCGGCGCGCTCGGGGCCGTAGCTCAGGAGCAGTTCGGCCGGGGAGCTGCCGTGGACGACCGCGGCCAGCTTCCAGGCGAGGTTGTGCGCGTCCTGGAGGCCGTTGTTCATGCCCTGCCCGCCGGCCGGGCTGTGGACGTGGGCCGCGTCGCCCATCAGGAAGACCCGGCCGCGCTGGAAGTCGGTGGCGTGCCGGGCGTGCACCCGGAAGACGGTCTGCCACACCGGCTCGGTGATCCGCACCCCGCGCGGGCCCCGCTCGTCCAGGATCCGCTGCATCATCGCGACGGTGACCTCGCCGCCGCCCTTCGGCATCACCGACAGGAACCGGAAGACACCGTCCGGCATCGGCACGATCACCAGCGTGCCCGTCGGCGCCTGGTAGTACAGCACCTGGTCCGTGGGCAGTTCGCCCTCGATCCGCGTGTCGATCAGCGCGAACGCCATCTCGTACGTACTGCCGTGAAAGCCGATGCCGAGCTGGCCGCGGACCGAACTGCCCGCCCCGTCGGCGCCGATCACCCACGGCACGTGCGTGCGCTCCAGGGTGCCGTCGGGATGCTCCAGCAGGGCGGTCACCCCGTCCGTGGCGTCGATCCGCCCGGAGAAGTCCACACCGTCGAGGCACAACAGCCGCACCCCACGCTCGACTTTGCCGCCCAGCTCGTGCAGCCGGGCCGTGAGCAGGCCCTCGGTCACGGGCTGCGGGAGGGTGCGCGAGGCCAGGTCCTCGGCGAAGCCGAAGGTGGCCAGCGGGCGGCCGCCGGAGAAGTAGGAGAAGGCGTTGATCCGGTTCGAGGACCCCTTCAACTCCTCGCCGACTCCGAGGTCTTCGAGGATGTCCATGGCGCGCGGCCACAGCGACAGCGCCTTCGGCACGGTCATGGGCTCCGCGGCCCGGTCGACGATCCGCACCCGCACCCCGCGCCTGAGCAGCTCACAGGCGGCCAGCAGACCGGTGGGGCCGCCGCCGACGACGAGCACGTCGACGTCGGCCCGCACCACGGGTCGCGCGCTCACGTCTGCTCCTGGAGCCGGCGCGCGAGCTCGATCCGCTGCACCTTCATCGTGGCCGTACGCGGCAGTTCGCTCAGCGACAGCTGCACCGGGGCGGCGAGCTGCGGGTAGTCCGCGGCGGCCGCGCGCCAGCGCTCGGGGTCCAGCGGCACGTCCTTGCGGGTGCTCACCACCGGCACCGGCTCCTGCCCGGGACCCGGTACGAGGACCAGTTCGGTCAGCTCCGGCAGCTTCGCCAGGACCGCGTCCTCCACCTCCAGGGTGCTGTGCACACCCGGTATGTGGTCGACCTCGCGGTCCAGTAGATGCAGACAGCCCCACTTGCTGCGGTAGCCGATGTCCATCCCGCGCCACCAGGTGCCGATCGCCTGCTTCTCGAAACGCTCCTTCTCTCCGTAGTACGTCACCGCACGGCCCGGCGTGTAGACGTCGATGTACCCGGGGTTGGCCCTCGACGGGCGCTTGCCCCCGCGCCCCACCAGCCGGAACTTGGTGATGCCCGGCATGGCGTAGCCCAGGCAGCGGCCGTTGGCCTTGTGGGCGTTCCTGCGCGTGTAGCCGCGGCCGACCAGCGGGCCGCACTCGCTCTGCCCGTAGATCTGGAAGAACAGCGGGGCGCGCCGCTCGGAGGCCTTCAGGAGACGGTCCATCGTGCCCGGGTGGATCGCGTCGAACGTACTGCTGAAGTACTTGACGTTGGCGAACGGCCTGCGCGGGTCGTCGGCGATCTCCTCCCACTCCAGGAAGGAGTTGGGGTGGGTCTCCAGGAATCCCGGCCGGGTCCGCGCGAACAGCTCGGCGGTCTTCTCCGGATCCCCGTCCTCCATGATCACCACCGGCATGGCCCGCGGCAGCAGCACCGCCATCGCCAGGAACATCCGCGAGTGCACGAACGACACGTGTACGGCGACGGTCTCCCGCCTGCGGATCAGCGCGGCGAGCCGGTTCTGCGGGCGGAACCGGCCGCGCAGCGTGCGCGCCGAGTGCACGACGAGCTTCGGCAGTCCCGTGGTGCCGGACGTGTGGGTCATCAGCGCCGGCCGGTCGGGGTCGTTGAACACCGGCTTCTGCCGGGGCGCGCCCGCGAGTGCGGTCAGCGAGACCGCGCCCTCGCGGTGTCCGGCGGCCAGCACGACCCGCTCGGTCAGCTCCGCCAGCGGGAAGTCCGCCAGCGAGCCGTCGAGCTTCGCGACGTCCGTCACCAGATAGGGCCGCTTCAGGCGGCCGAGGAGCGCGGCGACACTGTCCCCGGGCAACGCGGGGGACAGCATCACGGGCACGGCACCGATCCGGGACGCGCCGCTGGCCAGGATGTAGATGTCGAAGTTGGACGTCTTGTGGATGGCGACATGGGCGCCGGGCCGGACGCCGGCGGCCCACAGCCGGGCCGCCATGTCGTCCACGTGCTCAGCGAGTTGACGAACGGTCAGCTCCCGGCCGGTACCGGGCAGGACGTCCAGGTCGTGGTCGAGCGTCAGCGGTGTGGCGCCGTGCTTGGCCGCCGCATGCTCGGCGACCACGCCGAGATACAGCCCACTGCGCCGTACAGGAATCCGGGGCATTGCGTCTCTCTCCTCGATTGCCTCGATTGCCGGGCGGACCGCCCCGCGACTACTTGGCGGACTTCTGGGCGGACGTCCCGGCGGCGGGGTGCGCGGCGAAGCGCTCCCGCAGGAACTCCGCGTCCGCGGGCTGGATGGTGAGCTTGAAGGCGTCCCGCAGGGTCTCGACGATCTCGTCCGCGGTCAGCTCGACGTGCTCCAGACGGCCGTCCGGGTACTGCGTGGTGAGCACCTGGTTCTTCAGGACGAGCCGGGTCTTGTCGTCGCCGCGCTGCGCGATCAGATGGCTGAGTCCGCCCGGCGGCATGAACACCGACCGCGGGTCCGCGTACGAGAAGTGGTTCACCATGTCGAAGTCGAGGAAGTAGTGCGGCTCCAACTGCCAGGCGTACACGTCGAACCAGCCGTCGGAGTGCAGGCTCTGCAGCACCCAGTCGTCCTCGTCGCGCTGCAGCCGCCAGGTCCAGTCGCCGACGGTCACGGCGGCGTCGTGCCGGAACGGCAGGGGCTCCAGGGGGCTCTCGTCGCCGAAACCGGGGTCGGCGAACCAGAGTTCACCCTCCACCTCCACCAGCAGCACGGCGTGGGAGCGGGTACGGACGGTCTGTGTGCCCCGGCGCACCCGGGCGAGGTGGCGCACCAGCGGGAAGCCGAGCCGGTCGAGCGCAGCCGCGAACAGCAGGTTGCTCTCCAGGCAGCAGCCGCCCTGACCGCGGCCCACGATCTTCTCCTGCACGCTCTCGATGTCGAGCGCGATACGCCGGCCCACGGCCGAGTCCACGATCTCCCAGCTGATGGCGTCGGCGTGCGCGCGGTGCAGCCGGCGCAGGGTCTCCAGGGTGGGGGTGCGGGGCCCGTCGTATCCGATACGGGCCAAGTAGGCGTCGAGATCGAGCAGTTCCGTCTGCCACTCCGAGTCGGAACCGGGCGGCAAGGGAAGGACGCTGCGAGCCATCGGGCAAACCTCTCTTCAAAGCACGGGAAGGCATCGGCGAGCTCACCGGGGAGCTCTTGGACGCGTTGTCGGCCGACGACGCACTGGTGAGTGTGCGGCGGCCCGGAGGGGGCGGGGAGGACGGCCGGAGCAGTCCGTCAGATGGCCGGGAAGTCCGTCAGGTCGGCGGTGCGCGCGGGCCCGCGGCGAGCTGACCGGGGACGCCCGGTACGGGGGCGGGCGTCCTGATCGGGGGCTTCCTGTACGGGGGCCGACGACCTGGTTAGGTGGGTCCCATGACTGCGATCCGACTGCTCCTCGTCGACGACGATCCCCTGGTGAGAGCCGGCCTGTCCTTCATGATGGGCGGCGCCGACGACATCGAGATCGTCGGGGAGGCCGCCGACGGCAGCGAGGTGGAGGCGCTCGTCGACCGCACCCGGCCGGACGTCGTCCTCATGGACATCCGGATGCCGACGGTCGACGGACTCACCGCCACGGAGCGGCTGCGCGGCCGTCCGGAGGCCCCCCAGGTCGTGGTCCTGACCACCTTCCACGCCGACGACCAGGTGCTGCGGGCACTGCGCGCGGGAGCCGCCGGGTTCGTGCTGAAGGACACCCCGCCCGCGGAGATCCTGGCGGCGGTACGACGTGTCGCGGCCGGTGATCCCGTGCTGTCGCCCTCCGTCACCCGCCAGTTGATCGAGCACGCGGCCGGCGGCGCGCCCGACACCCGCCGTACCACCGCCCGCGACCGCGTCGCCGCCCTCAACGACCGCGAACGCGAGGTCGCCGTCGCGGTGGGGCAGGGCAGGTCGAACGCCGAGATCGCCGCCGAGCTGTTCATGAGCGTCGCCACCGTCAAGACCCACGTCTCCCGCATCCTCGCCAAGCTCGACCTCAACAACCGTGTGCAGATCGCCCTGTTGACGTACGACGCCGGGCTCCTGGAGGAGGACGGGCACTGATCGGGGGCCGCAGGCGTTGTTCGGGGCAACGGGAGGGGAACCATGATCGATCTGGGGGAGTACGGGACGGGGTTCACGAGAGACCCGTATCCGGTGTACGCGGCGCTGCGCGAGCGAGGTCCCGTCCACTGGGTGCGGACACCGCCCCCGGGCGAGTACGAGGGCTGGCTCGTCGTCGGGTACGAGGAGGCGCGGGCCGCGCTCGCCGACCCGAGGCTGTCCAAGGACATCACCAAGAGGGGGCTGAACTCACTCGACGAGGAGCTGATGGGCCGGTATGTGCTGATCACCGACCCGCCCGAGCACACCCGGCTGCGCTCGCTCGTCGCGGGCGCGTTCACCATGCGACGCGTGGAGGCGCTGCGCCCGCGCGTCCAGCAGATCACTGACGAACTCCTGGACGAGATGCTGCCGAAGGGCGGCGCCGACCTCGTGGACTCCTTCGCCTATCCGCTGCCCATGACGGTCATCTGCGAGCTCCTGGGCATCCCGGACATCGACCGGGTCGCCTTCCGCGCCCTGTCGAGCGAGATCGTGGCACCGTCCGGCGGAGGCAGCGAACTCGCCGCCATGCAGCAACTGGCCACGTATCTGGACGAGTTGATCGAGGACAAGCGCTGCACGGCACCGGCCGACGACCTGCTCAGCGCCCTCATCCGCACCCGCGCGGAGGACGGCGACCGGCTCTCCGGCGACGAGCTGCGCGCGATGGCCTTCATCCTGCTGGTCGCGGGCCATGAGACGACGGTCAACCTGATCACCACCGGGGTGCACACCCTGCTCACCCACCCGGACCAACTCGCCGCGCTGCGCGCCGACATGACCCTCCTGGACGGCGCGGTGGAGGAAATGCTGCGCTTCGAAGGACCCGTCGAGACGGCGACGTACCGCTACGCGGCCGAGCCGATGGAGATCGGCGGGAAGTCCATCGCGGAGGGTGACCCTGTCATGATCGGCCTCGACGCGGCCAACCGCGACGCGGCGTACTGCCCTGACCCGCACCGTTTCGACATCCACCGCGCCCCACAGGGCCATCTCGCCTTCGGCCACGGCATCCACTACTGCCTGGGCGCCCCGCTGGCCCGACTCGAAGCCCGTGTCGCGCTGCGCTCGCTGCTGGAGCGGTGCCCGGATCTCGCCCTCGACGGGCCGCCCGGGGACTGGCTGTCCGGCATGCTGATGCGCGGCCTGCGCCACCTGCCGCTCCGCTGGTAACAAATGGTTCGTCGTCTGCGGGCCGGTGGGGGTTGCTCGCGCAGTTCCCCGCGCCCCTTTCAGGGGCGCGGGGAACTGCGCAATCTTTTGGATCAGCCCCCACCCACCCGCACCCGACACACAACCCGTCCCGGGGTCAGAGATCAGTCGCGCGCGCCCGCGATCTCCGCGAGCCGCACCGGCCGCCGCTCCCTCCGAGACACCACACAGGCCTCGGCGATACGCAACGCCTCCAGCGCCTCACGCCCGTCGCACGGATTGCCCCGCTCACCACGCACGACCTCGACGAACGCCGAGAGCTCGGCCTCGTACGCGGGTCCGAACCGCTCCAGGAACCCCATCCACGGCTTGTCGGCAGGCGGCGGCCCGGCCGGTTCGGTGGACGCGATCGGTGTCCGGTCGTCGAGACCGACGGCGATCTGGTCCAGTTCTCCGGCGAGCTCCATCCGGACGTCGTAACCGGCACCGTTCAGCCGAGTCGCCGTAGCCGTGGCCAGCGTCCCGTCGTCAAGGGTGAGAACGGCCGCGGCGGTGTCGATGTCACCCGCCTCGCGGAACATCGCGGGCCCGGCGTCCGACCCGGTCGCGTACACCTCGGTGACCTCGTGACCGGTGACCCAGCGCAGTATGTCGAAGTCGTGGATCAGACAGTCCCGGTAGAGCCCACCGGAGAGCGGAAGGTAGTCGGCCGGGGGCGGCGACTGGTCGGACGTCATCGCCCGGACCGTGTGCAGCCGCCCGAGCCGTCCCGACCGCACCGCCTCGCGCGCCGCCGTGTAGCCCGTGTCGAAGCGGCGCTGGAAGCCCAGCTGCAGTACCGTCCCGGCGGCGTCGACCTCGGCGAGCGCGGCCAGCGTGCCCTGCAGATCGAGGGCGATGGGCTTCTCGCAGAAGACCGGGAGCCCGGACCGTGCTGCCCGACCGATCAGTTCGGAGTGGGCCGAAGTCGCCGCGGTGATGACCACCGCGTCCACACCCCAGGTGAAGATCTCGTCCACGCTGGGCGCCGCCGTCGCGCCCAGCCGGTCCGCCAGCCGATGGGCCCGCGCGGTGTCCGCGTCGGTGACGATGAGGGAGCCGCCGACCTCACGGTGACGGCTGAGAGTGGCCGCGTGAAATGTACCGATACGACCCGCTCCGATAAGTCCGATGCGCATGGGAACAGTGTGGGCGAACCTGGCACCGTGTCAATGGTTTGTCCGGACAATCGAACTTCACAACTTCCCGTCAACATCTCCCGGGGCTACGCTCGGCCCGTGCCGAAACCAGACGTCGATCCGACCGTGTCGCTCCAGCTCAGCGTCGACCGCAGCAGTCCGGTCCCGCTCTACTTCCAGTTGTCCCAACAGCTGGAGGCCGCGATCGAGCACGGGACGCTGACTCCGGGCAGCCTCCTGGGCAACGAGATCGAGCTCGCCGGGCGGCTCGGGCTGTCCCGGCCCACGGTCCGCCAGGCCATCCAGTCCCTCGTCGACAAGGGCCTGCTCGTACGGCGCCGAGGCGTGGGCACCCAGGTCGTACACAGCCAGGTCAAGCGCCCGATGGAGCTCAGCAGCCTCTACGACGACCTGGAATCGGCGGGCCAGCGTCCGGCGACCCAGGTGGTCCTCAACACCGTCGTACCGGCGTCCGCCGAGGTCGCGGCCGCGCTGGGCGTGGCCGAGGGCAGCGACGTACACCGTGTCGAGCGGCTGCGCCTCTCCCACGGGGAGCCGATGGCGTACCTCTGCAACTATCTGCCCCCCGACCTGCTGGAGCTGGACAGCGACCAGATGGAGGCCACCGGGCTGTACCGGCTGATGCGCGCGGCGGGCATCACCCTGCACAGCGCCCGGCAGTCCGTCGGAGCCCGCGCGGCCAGCGCGGAGGAGGGCGAGCGGCTCGGCGAACCGGCCGGCGCACCGCTGCTCACCATGCAGCGCACGACCTTCGACGACACGGGCCGGGCCGTCGAGTTCGGCACCCACATCTACCGGGCCTCGCGCTACTCCTTCGAGTTCCAGCTCCTCGTCCGTCCGTGACCCCTCCCCGTACGCCGGTGACTGCCCTGGTCCGTCCGTGACCCACTGACTCGCGCCCCGCGCGGGCCTCGCCGTGCCACCGAGGCCCGCAGTCGTCACCGAGAGGGACGTGCCGCCGGGGGAGAAGTCCACCGCGCGCGGGACCCGCTGGTGGGGTGGATGATCCCGGTGATTGATACTTGGGCGTTTGGGCCGGTGTCGACACCGGCCCGCGAGGGCCTACGGAACGGCCCTCCGGCCGGCCCGCAGGGCCCGGCGCACCAAGGAGCAGCAAGAAGGGCACGGCCTCGTGGCACGCACTCGAACCTGGGTAAGCATCGCACTCGCAGGGGCGCTGGGGGTGTCCCTCGCGGGATGCAGCAGCACCGGCGGGAAGCGGGCCGAGGACGCCCGCAAGGCGGCGGCAGCCCAGGGCAAGGCCGCGGTGAACACGCCCAGGTGGACCTTCGCGATGATCACCCACTCGGGCGACGGCGACACCTTCTGGGACATCGTGCAGAACGGCGCCAAGCAGGCCGCCGTCAAGGACAACATCAACTTCCTGTACTCGCACAACGCCGAGGCACAGCAGCAGGCGCAGCTCGTGGACGCCGCGGTCGACAAGCAGGTCGACGGCATCATCGTCACGCTCGCCAAGCCCGACGCCATGAAGGCGGCCGTCGCGCGCGCCGAGAAGGCCGGCATCCCGGTGATCACGGTGAACTCGGGCTCCGAGGAGTCCAAGGCGTTCGGCGCGCTCACCCACATCGGCCAGGACGAGGCGATCGCCGGCGAGGCCGTCGGCGAGGAGCTGAACAAGCGCGGCAGGAAGAAGACCGTGTGCGTCCTGCACGAGCAGGGCAACGTCGGCCACGAGCAGCGCTGCGCGGGCATCAAGAAGACCTTCCACGGCACCGTGGAGAACCTCTACGTCCAGGGCACCAGCATGCCGGACGTACAGGCCTCCATCGGCGCGAAGCTGCAGGCCGACAAGTCCATCGACTCGGTCGTCACGCTCGGCGCCCCCTTCGCCGACACCGCGGTCAAGGCCAAGCAGGACGCGGGCAGCAAGGCCGAGATCGACACCTTCGACCTGAACGAGAAGGTGGCCGCGGAGCTCAAGAACGGCACGCTCGGCTTCGCCGTCGACCAGCAGCCGTACCTCCAGGGGTACGAGGCCGTGGACCTGCTCTGGCTGTACAAGTACAACGCCGATGCCCTCGGCGGCGGCAAGCCGGTCCTCACCGGTCCGCAGATCATCACCAAGGACCAGGCCGCCGCGCTGGAGGACTACGCCAAGCGGGGGACCCGATGAGCACCACGGCACCCGCACCCGCCCCCGCGCCGTCGCCGGACACCAAGGCCGACGAGCGCCTCCTGAAGACCTCGCGGCTGCGCAAGCTGATGAGCCGCCCCGAGCTCGGCTCCGTGGTCGGCGCGATCGCCGTCTTCGTCTTCTTCGCGCTCTTCGCCGACAGCTTCGTACGGGCCGGGAGCCTGAGCACGGTGCTGTACGCCTCGTCGACCATCGGCATCATGGCCGTCCCGGTCGCGCTGCTGATGATCGGCGGCGAGTTCGACCTCTCCGCGGGCGTCATGGTGACCAGCTCCGCGCTGATCTCCTCGATGTTCAGCTACCAGATGACCGCGAACGTCTGGGTCGGTGTCTTCGTCTCGCTGCTGGTCACCCTGTCGATCGGCGTCTTCAACGGCGTCATGCTGACCCGCACCGACCCGCCGAGCTTCATCATCACGCTCGGTACGTTTCTGATGCTGACCGGCATGAACCTCGGCTTCACCAAGCTGATCAGCGGCACGGTCTCCACGAAGTCGATCTCCGACATGGAGGGCTTCTCCTCCGCCAAGGCCGTCTTCGCCTCGACGATCACCATCGGCGGCGTCGACTTCAAGATCACCATCCTGTGGTGGCTGGCCCTGGTCGTCGTCGCCACCTGGATCCTGCTGCGCACCCGCGTCGGCAACTGGATCTACGCCGTCGGCGGCGGCGAGGAAGCGGCCCGCGCGGTCGGCGTCCCGGTCGACAAGACCAAGATCGGCCTCTACATGGGCGTCTCCCTCGGCGCCTGGATCTCCGGCCAGCACCTGCTGTTCTCGTTCGACGTCGTGCAGTCCGGCGAGGGCGTCGGCAACGAGCTGATCTACATCATCGCGGCCGTCATCGGCGGCTGTCTGATCACCGGCGGCTACGGCTCCGCGGTCGGCGCGGCGGTCGGCGCGCTGATCTTCGGCATGGTGAGCAAGGGCATCGTGTTCGCCGAGTGGAACCCGGACTGGTTCAAGTTCTTCCTGGGAGTGATGCTGCTCCTGGCGACCCTGCTCAACCACTGGGTTCGCAAGCGCGCGGAGGCGACGAAGTGACCACGGACGCGGACATGACCACCGACTCGGCCGCCACGGACCGTACGGCGCTCGTCGAGCTCGACGACGTCAGCAAGTACTACGGCAACATCCGCGCCCTCGAAGGCGTCTCGCTGGAGGTCCACGCGGGGGAGATCTCCTGCGTGCTCGGCGACAACGGCGCGGGCAAGTCCACCCTCATCAAGATCATCGCGGGGCGGCACCAGCACGACGCGGGCACGCTGCGCATCGAGGGCGAGGAGACCCGGCTGTCCTCCCCGCGCGAAGCCCTGGACCGCGGAATCGCCACGGTCTACCAGGACCTCGCCGTCGTCCCGCTGATGCCGGTCTGGCGCAACTTCTTCCTCGGCTCCGAACCGACGAAGGGCGTCGCCCCCTTCAAGCGCATGGACATCGACCTCATGCGCAGGACCACCCATGCGGAGCTGCTGCGCATGGGCATCGACCTGCGCGACGTCGACCAGCCCATCGGCACCCTCTCCGGCGGTGAGCGCCAGTGCGTGGCGATCGCCCGCGCCGTCCACTTCGGCGCCAAGGTCCTCGTCCTCGACGAGCCCACCGCGGCCCTCGGCGTGAAGCAGTCCGGTGTGGTCCTCAAATACGTGGCCGCCGCACGGGACGCCGGCCTGGGTGTTGTGTTGATCACCCACAATCCGCACCACGCGTACCTGGTGGGTGACCGTTTCGTGCTCCTGAAGAGGGGTGAAATGTTCAGCAGCAACGCGCGTGAGGACATCACCCTCGACGAGCTGACGCGCCAGATGGCGGGCGGCAGCGAGCTGGAGGACCTGCGACACGAGCTGGAACGTACGTGACGCGGGGCGCTCCGTAACTGGAGCGCCCCGTAGGGGCGCGGGGAACTGCGCGACCAGCCACAACGGACCCGCAGCTCACAGACGACCCGCAGCTTTCGGAGCCAGCCCCAAGCGCAGCGAAGGGGCTCCGCCGTGCACCATCGCGGCAGCGTGCGGCAGAATCGGCTCGATGAGCACCTACCGCGACCTCGCACACCGCGGCTCCGCGCGGGCCACCGTCCTGCGGACCGTCGGGACGCGCGAGCGCCGTTCCCACCTGACGGCGCCCCGCGTCCCCACCGTCGGCATCGACATCGGCGGTACGAAGGTGATGGCGGGCGTCGTGGACGCCGACGGCAACATCCTGGAGAAGGTCCGCGCCGAGACGCCGGACAAGTCCAAGAGCCCCAAGGTCGTCGAGGACACCATCGTCGAGCTGGTCCTGGACCTCTCCGACCGGCACGACGTGCACGCGGTCGGCATCGGCGCCGCCGGCTGGGTCGACGCGGAGCGCAACCGCATCCTGTTCGCCCCCCACCTCTCGTGGCGCAACGAGCCCCTGCGCGATCGCCTCGCGGGGCGGCTCGCCGTCCCCGTCCTGGTCGACAACGACGCCAACGCCGCGGCATGGGCCGAGTGGCGCTTCGGCGCCGGCCGCGGCGAGGACCACCTCGTCATGATCACGCTCGGCACCGGAATCGGCGGCGCGATCCTGGAGGACGGCCAGGTCAAGCGCGGCAAGTTCGGTGTCGCCGGCGAGTTCGGCCATATGCAGGTCGTGCCCGGCGGCCACCGCTGCCCGTGCGGCAACCGCGGCTGCTGGGAGCAGTACAGCTCCGGCAACGCGCTGGTCCGCGAGGCCCGCGAGCTCGCCGCCGCGGACTCCCCGGTGGCGTACGGGATCATCGAGCACGTCAAGGGCAACATCGCCGACATCACCGGCCCGATGATCACCGAGCTGGCCCGCGAGGGCGACGCCATGTGCATCGAACTGCTCCAGGACATCGGCCAGTGGCTCGGCGTCGGCATCGCGAACCTGGCCGCCGCCCTGGACCCCTCCTGCTTCGTCATCGGCGGCGGCGTCAGCGCCGCCGACGACCTGCTGATCGGCCCCGCGCGGGACGCGTTCCGCAGACACCTCACGGGCCGCGGCTACCGCCCCGAGGCCCGGATCGCCCGCGCCCAGCTCGGCCCCGAGGCCGGCATGGTCGGCGCCGCCGACCTCGCCCGCCTCGTCGCCCGCCGCTTCCGCCGTGCCAATCGCCGCCGGGTGGAGCGCTACGAGCGCTACGAGCGGTACGTGGAGTCGCGCCGCACCCCGGAGTCGCTGTGACGGCCTCCCTGCCGCGCCAGGCGTCGCCGCCGGACGAGCCGCAGCGGCCGCCGGAGGACCCACGCCGCAAGTTCCGCCGCCGTGCCCTCACCCTGCTGATCATCGTGCTGCTCATCGGCGTCCCCGCCGGCTATCTGGTGATCTCCGCCAACCAGAGCCGCAACAGCGGCAAGCAGAAGGAGGAGAAGTACTCGGCGACCGGCCTCACCGAGGGCTGGCCGTCGCGCGTCCAGCGCCGCCTCTACCAGGTGCCCATTCCGGGGAAGTCCACGGACGTCGCCTACTACGAGACGAACAACTGGAAGACCAGCCGCCTGTACGTGCAGTTCGGCACCACCAACGCGGGCCTGGACAAGTTCCTCGCCAACGTCGGCACCAGCCGTGACGCCCTGCAGAAGGGCGACATCACCATCAGCGCCCGCGACCAGAAGGTCGTCGGCTGGGAGTTCACCGGCGCCGGCCCCTGGTGGGGGCTCGTCCACAAGCAGAAGGACCCGGCACCCACCCAGGACATCGTCGTGAACTGGTCCCAGCCCCAGCACCCCATGGTCTACGTGGTCTCGCGCACGATTCCCTGACCCGGCCCCGGCCCCGCGGGGTCGCCGAGGCCGATTGTCAGACCCCGCCCGTAGAGTCGAAGACAACTGATTCGACTGAGGGGCGGGAGGTGACCGGGCGTATGGGGGACGGCGTGTATTCGGCGGGCGCGGCGGTTGCCGAGCGCGAGCCGGTGGGGGCCGACACGGCGGTGTCCGTGCGCCTCGCCGCCGTCTTCCTGCCCGCGCCACTTCCCCGCGAGGGACGGGTCGCGTTCTGGGATCCGGACGGCGAGCGGCTCCCGCCGGGCAAGCGGACCGAACTGACGGTCGTACGGCCGCACGGCCCCGGAATCCGCAGAGGCACCGTCCCCGCGCTCACCCTGCCGGTCGCCGAGGCCCTGCCGCTGCTGGCCGGGGCGCGCCGGGACCCCGCCGCGCATCCCGCCACGGCCTGCTGGGGCGCGGCCGCGCTGCACGCGCTGCGGCTCGTCGCACGCGGGCGACTGCTGCCCGGGCTTACGGCCGACGGGCTCGACGCCTGGCGCGCGGGCCCGCTGGACCAGGACGACATCGCCCACCTCAGGGCGGTGGCCGCGGCCCTTCCGTACGAGGGACACGCCGTCCCGCTGCCCGGCAAGGGCCCGCTCCGGCTGCCCGAGCCGGAAGCGCTGATGCGGTCCTTCCTGGACGCGGTCGCCGACACACTGCCGCGCACCCCGGCCGCGCCCTACACCTCGGGGAAACCCTTCGCGGCGAGCGAGCCGCAGCGGCTGCCCGGTGCCCACGACTGGGCCGCCGAGGTCGCCGCGGGCATGGACGCGGGCGTACGGATCTCACTCCGCCTGGACCTGTCCGCGTACCAGCTCTTCGACGACGGCGAGGGAGCGCGGCGGGCGGGCGCGGCCGTCGTCCAGGTGCACAGCCTCGCCGACCCCACCCTCGTCGTGGACGCGACGGCCCTGTGGGCGGGGGAGGCCGACGCGGTCTTCGGCCCCCGCGCGCGCGTCGACGCGGCCCTCGCCGTCCGCCGCGCGGCCCGCGTCTGGCCGCCCCTGGACCGGCTGTCCGAGCAGGACGTGCCGGACGTACTCGCCCTCTCCGAGGAGGAGCTGTCCGACCTGCTCGGGATCGCGGCGACCCGGCTCGGCGCGGCCGGGGTCGCCGTGCACTGGCCCCGGGACCTCGCCCACGACCTGAGCGCGGCGGCGGTGGTGCGCCCCGCGCCCGGGTCGGCGACGGACGGCACCGGGTTCTTCGAGAGCGAGGAACTGCTCCAGTTCCGCTGGCAGTTGGCCCTCGGCGGTGACCCGCTCAGCGAGGCCGAGATGGACACCCTGGCCGAGGCCCACCGCCCGGTCGTCCGGCTGCGCGACCAATGGGTGCTCGTCGACCCGGCCCTCGTCCGCAAGGCCCGCAAGCGCGAGCTGGGACTGCTCGACCCGGTCGACGCGCTGTCCGTCGCGCTCACCGGCACCGCGGAGATCGACGGCGAGACGGTCGAGGCGGTACCGGTCGGCGCGCTGGCCGCGCTGCGCGACCGCCTGACGGCGGGCGTGGCTCCGGTGGAACCACCCCCAGGCCTTGAGGCCAAGCTCCGGGACTACCAACTCCGCGGCCTCGCCTGGCTCGACCTCATGACCTCCCTCGGCCTCGGCGGCTGCCTCGCCGACGACATGGGGCTCGGCAAGACCATCACGGTCATCGCCCTGCATCTGCGCCGGGCCCGCAGCGAGCCCACCCTGGTCGTCTGCCCGGCATCGCTGCTGGGCAACTGGCAGCGGGAGATCACCCGTTTCGCGCCCGGCGTCCCCGTCCGCCGCTTCCACGGCCCCGACCGCACCCTGGAAGACCTCGACAGCGGCTTCGTCCTCACCACGTACGGGACGATGCGGTCGGCCGCGTCACGGCTCGCCCAGCAGCCGTGGGGCATGGTCGTCGCGGACGAGGCACAGCACGTCAAGAACCCCTACTCGGCGACGGCGAAGGCCCTGCGGACGATTCCGTCCCCCGCGCGCGTGGCGCTCACCGGCACCCCCGTGGAGAACAACCTCTCCGAACTCTGGGCCCTGCTCGACTGGACGACCCCCGGCCTGCTCGGCCCCCTCAAGTCCTTCCGCGCCCGGCACGCGCGCGCCGTGGAGAACGGCGAGGACGAGGAGGCGGTGGCCCGCCTGGCCCGGCTGATCCGCCCGTTCCTGCTCCGCCGCAAGAAGTCCGACCCCGGAATCGTCCCCGAGCTCCCGCCCAAGACGGAGACGGACCACCCGGTCCCCTTGACCCGCGAACAGGCCTCCCTCTACGAGGCGGTGGTCCGCGAGTCCATGCTGGCGATCGAGACCGCCGGAGGCATCGCGCGCCGCGGCCTGGTCCTGAAGCTCCTCACCGCCCTCAAGCAGATCTGCAACCACCCGGCGCTGTATCTGAAGGAGGACGCCCGAGCCGCCGCCCACGGTCCCACCGCCCGCTCCGGCAAACTGGCCCTGCTCGACGAGCTGTTGGACACCCTGCTGGCCGAGGACGGTTCGGCACTGGTCTTCACGCAGTACGTGGGGATGGCCCGGCTGATCACGTCCCACCTCGCCGCCCGCGCCGTCCCCGTGGAGCTGCTGCACGGCGGCACACCGGTCGCCGACCGCGAACACATGGTGGACCGCTTCCAGAGCGGGGCGACCCCGGTTCTGGTGCTGTCCCTCAAGGCCGCCGGCACCGGTCTGAACCTCACCCGCGCCGGCCATGTCGTCCACTTCGACCGCTGGTGGAACCCCGCCGTCGAGGAACAGGCCACCGACCGCGCCTACCGCATCGGCCAGACCCAGCCCGTCCAGGTCCACCGCCTCATCACCGAGGGCACGGTCGAGGACCGCATCGCCGAGATGCTCGAAGCGAAGCGCGCGCTCGCCGACGCGATCCTCGGCTCCGGCGAGGCGTCCCTGACGGAACTGACCGACCGTGAGCTGTCGGACCTGGTGTCCCTTCGGAGGTCGGCGTGAAGGGTTCCGAGGGTGAGGACACCGAGCGGGCCGAGGACAGCGGCCAGGCCGAGGGAAGCGGCCGGGTTGAAGGCACCGAGCGGGCCGAGGACAGTGAGCGGCCACGCCCCGAGGCAGGGGCGCGACCGGCCGACGTGGCCCGGCGGGCTCTGCGGGCGGCGCGGGAGCGCGAGGGTCGGGAGGCCGACTCGGCTGACGACCAGCAGGATTCGCCTCCTGCGCGGGGCGCCACCGGTGCGCCGTCCCAGGGGGCGTTCTCCCCGGGAACACGGCCGGGCGACGTGGCGCGTGAGGCCTTGCGGCGGGCGACCGGGGCGGGGAGAGCGTTGGGTGCCGGTGCCGGTGCCGGTGCCGGTGCCGGTGCGGGCGTAAGTGCGGGTGCGGATTCCGGTGCGGGTGCGGATGTCGGGGCTTCTCCGGTCTGCGACGAGGCTGTGGCACCCGATTCGGTCGGACCCGCTGCCGGGGCGGAGACCACTGCGGTGGGTCGTTCCGCTGAGCGGGCCTCAGGAGGGGCGCGTCCGGGTGACATCGCGCGTGAGGCCTTGCGTGCCGCACGGGACGAGGCGAGGCGGGCGCGGACGGAAGGGGCGGACGCCGTACCCGAAGGGGCGACGGACGCCGGAACCAAGGGAGTCGAGGCCAGGCGCAGGCCCGCCGAGCCGGCGCCGACCGCTTCCCGGACTCGGCGGAACCCTCGGGGCCAGGAGCGGGGAACCAGGGCCCGGGACCTGCGGGGTCTGCTCGCCGGTGCCTTCCAGTTGCCAGGCGACGCGGAATCGGGCGACGCGCCTGCCGCCGGACACCCGGCGCGCGCCGACGACGCGGTGAGCGGGCACCCGGCAGGGCTCGCGAGCGAGCCGGGTGAGGCGATCTCGGACTCGCGTCCAGTGCGGCGTGGGGGCGCGGACGAAGGGACCTCGGACTCGCACGCTCGGGGGCTCGGGGGCGCGGGTGAGGCGGCCTCGGGTTCGCATGCCGCGGGGCCCCGGGACTCGCGCGAGGTGACCTCGGATCCGTCCCCCACACAGTCCGGCGCCCTTCGCGAGGTGACCTCGGATCCGTATCCCTCACAGCCCGGTGCCGTGCGCGAGGTGACTGCGGACCTGCCGTTCGTGCAGCCCGGTGAGGAAGGTGACGCGTCCCGCCGCCCTGCGCCCGCGCCATCCGGGCCCGCGCGTGAGCACCCCGGCCAACCCCCGGTGCCCCCTGGCAGGCACCGGGCACACCTCGGCACACTCCCGGAGAGCCCCGGGTCAGCGCCCCGGACCGCGCCCCCAGCGGGCCGCCTCCCTCGGTCCATGGCATCCCCCGGCCGCGACGGGGAGTTGCGCCGTACGTTCCCCGCGTTCCCCGCGCGGGTGTCGGACGCCGACGCCTTCGCGGAGACGTGGTGGGGGAACGCGTGGGTGACGGCCTTGGAGGAGGGGGCGTTGGACGCGGCGCGGTTGGCGCGCGGGCGGGCGTACGCCGGGCACGGGTACGTCGACGCCATCACGGTCACCCCGGGGCTGGTGCTCGCGTATGTGCACGGGAGCCGGCCGCGGCCGTATCGCGTGCAGGTCAGCGTGCGGACGTTGTCCGACGGCGACTGGGACCGTTTCCTGGAAGCGGCCGCCGAGCGGCCGGGGCACATCGCCGCGCTGCTCGACAAGGAGATGCCCAAGTCGCTCGCGGAGTGCGGGGTCGCGCTGCTCCCCGGCCCTGGCGAGCTCGAACCGCACTGCAGCTGCCCCGACTTCGGCCACCCCTGCAAGCACGCGGCAGCCCTCTGCTACCAGATGGCACGTCTGCTGGACGAAGACCCCTTCGTGCTGCTCCTGTTGCGCGGCCGCGGGGAACGCGAGCTGCTGGACGCGCTGTCCCGCCGCAACGCCGCCCGCGCGGCCCGCGCCGCCCAGGAGCAGGAACCGGCGCCCCTCCCCGGCGTTCGGGCCCGTGATGCCGTCGCCCGGCGGACGCTGCCACCTCTCCCGGCGCCGTTGCCACCGCCCGCGCATCCCGAGCAGCCGCCGACCTACCCGGGCGCGCCGGGCGGCCCGGACCCGTTCGCGCTGGACCAGTTGGCCACGGACGCGGCTGCCCGCGCGCATGCGCTGCTCACCGCCGGCCGCGATCCGGTCGCCGAGCTGACGCTCTGGCAGGACGCGGTGCGCCTGGCCGCCGCCCGACCGGGTTCCGGCCTCACCGCCGCCACTCGCGCGCTGTACTCCTCGCTGGCCTCGGCGACCGGGCGTACCCCGGCCGACCTGGCGCGGGCGGTCGCCGCGTGGCGACAGGGCGGATTCGAAGCGCTCAGCGTCCTCGAAGAACCCTGGGATCCACCGGCGGGCCGTTTCGACCGGGCCCGCCCGCTCCTCCTCGCCGCCGACCTCCCCGCCTTCCGCCCCTGGCGCAACCAGCTCACCCACCCCCGGGGCCACGCCCAACTCCGCCTCGGCCACAACGGCCTCTGGTACGCCTACGAGTCTGAACCGGGCCACGACGACTGGTGGCCCCGAGGCACCCCCGACCTCGACCCGGTCGGCGCCCTCACCGGCCTCGGCGCCCCCGGCGACCTCTGACAGGCCGAAGCGAGCCGTCCGAGCCGAATCCGCCGGTCCACCGACCGGCGACTCCAGGGACGTACCTGCCTGTCTATGGCCTCGCGCGGGCCGAGCGCACGCTCTGGCGCATGACGAGGTGCGTGCCCAGCATGACGTCCTGGTCGCTGTACATCGGATCGTCGCGGTGCAGGGCCATCCGCACCGCGGTGCGGCCCAGTTCGTCGAAGGGAACGTGCACCGAGTTCAGCGGCGGGTACAGGTCGGCGCAGATCGGCTCGTCGTTGTAGCCGATGAGCGACAGGTCGTCCGGGAGGGACAGACCTCCCTCACGGGCGGCGGCCATGGCCCCGGCCGCGAGGTAGTCGTCGAAACAGAAGGCCGCGGTGTACGGCAGGCGCCCGGCGGCCAGATGGGAGCGCACGGTCGTGTAGCCGAAGGTCCGGTCGGTTCCTCCGAGGAGGAGGAGTCCCGGGTCGGGAGTGATGCCGTGGTCCTCGTGCGCGCGGCGGTAGCCGGCGACGCGCAGGTCGGTCGTGGTGTGGTGGGGCGTGCCGCCGAGGAGGGCGATGCTCCGGTGGCCCAGGGACAGCAGGTGGCTGACGGCCGCGTGGGCGCCGCCCTCGTGGTCGTAGTTCACGACCGTGATCGGCAGGTCGGGCTCCGGGGCGGGGCGACCGCAGAGCACCAGCCTGGAGCCGCTGGCGTCGAGGACCCGGGCGAAGCGGGCGATGCGCTCGGCGTAGTGGGGGGTCACGACCGTCCCGCCGATGAGCACGACCGCCTCGGTGTTGTGCTGGCGCAGCGTCTCCAGCAGCGCGATCTCCCGGTCCGGGTTGCTTCTGGTGGAACAGACGACGCAGAGCCGGTCCTCGTTGATGGCCTGTTGTTCGATGCCGCTGGCCACCCGGTTGTGGAACTGCCAGGACAGCGCCGGAAGCAGGATCGCCACGGTGCGTGAGTGCGGGGCCGACAGGGCACGCGCCTGGGCGTTGACCACGTAGTCCAGCTCTTTGATGGCCCGCTGGATGCGTGCCTGCGCCGCGGAGGACACCGGGCGGCTGCCGGTCAGCACCCGGGAGACGGTCGCTGGGGAGACTCCTGCTCTTGCGGCGACGTCACGGATGGTTGCGGCTCTCGGAGGCCCGCCCTGAGGGTCGTGCATGCGTGAAGTATACGGTTGCCTGTCTGTTTCCTCTGGGGACAACGGGCTCACTTGAGCATCCCCACGGTCAGACCGGCCTGGATGCGTCGCTGGAGTACGAGATAGAGGCCGATCACGGGGACCGCCGCGATGACGAGTCCGGCGAACAGGGCACTCCAGTCCGCCTCGTAGCCCTGCTGGCTGGCCAGGTTCGCCAGGCCCTGCGACAGCACGTACTTGTCGCGGTCGGAGTTGAGCGCGACCGGCAGCAGGTACTGGTTCCACATGCCGAGGAAGTTGAAGATGCCGACCGACAGCAGGCCCGGCTTGGCCATGGGCAGCATGATCCGGAAGAAGATGGCCTCCTGCGAGGCGCCGTCGATGAGGGCGGCCTCGGCCACCGCCGTGGGCAGTGTGCGGAAGAAGCTGGTCAGGAAGAAGACGGTGAACGGCAGCGCGTACGCCGTGTAGACGAGGATCATGCCCTGGTAGCTGCCGAGCAGGCCGAGGTTCTTGACGACGAAGAAGAGCGGGACCAGGGCCAGCACGACGGGAAACGCCATTCCGGCGACGAACGCGTAGTAGATGAGCCGGCATCCGGGGAAGGTGAACCGGGCCAGCACGTAGGCGACCATGGAGCCCAGGATCATCGTGAGGACCAGCGAACCGAACACGACGATCAGGGTGTTGACGAAGTAGTCGCCGATGCTCGCCCTGGACCAGGCGCGGGCGAAGTTGTCGGCGTGCCAAGTACTCGGCAGTTGCCAGGGGTTGCCGAACAGCTCCCGGTTGTCCTTGAACGCGCTGATCAGGGCCCAGAGCAGGGGCACGGTGGCCAGCAGGGCCCAGAAGACGAGCAGGGCGTGGGTGGCTCCGGTGGCCGCGTGAGCGCCAACGTTCTGGATGCGACTCCGAGTTGGCCGCGTGGCGGGCTCCGGGACCCGATCGTGCACTTGGTGCGCGGCGGGGCGCGGAAGGCTCGTGGCCGTGTGCGTGGGGTGGGACGAAGTCTTCATGGTGGTGGGCCTCAGAACTCGATCGTGTTCTTGCCGCGGGAGCCGCGGAAGGTGAACGCCGTCAGCAGCAGGCTCAGCAGGCACAGCATCACGCCGATCGCCGTGGCGTAGCCGAACTTGCCGTTCCCGAACGCGGACAGGTACAGGTACTGGGAGAGCACCAGGGTGGAGTTGTCCGGGCCGCCGGTGGGCGTGAGAACCATGAACAGCGCGAACGCGTCGAGCGCGTGGATGCCCAGGTAGATCCAGGCGACCTGGACGGTCTCCCGCAGGAGCGGCAGGGTGATGCGGGTCAGCGTCTGGAAGCGTCCGGCACCGTCCAGGTCAGCGGCCTCGAAGATGTCCTTCGGGATGGACTGCATCGCGGCGCTGAACAGCACGACGTAGAAACCGACGCCTGCCCAGACCATCACCGCGATCAGCGACCACAGGGCGACGGCCGGGTCGCCGAGCCAGGTGTGGGCCAGTCCGCCCAGCCCGATCGCGTCCAGTCCGCCGTTGAGCAGCCCGATCTGCGGGTTGTAGATGAACTGCCACAGGATCGCCGTGATCACCACGGGGAGGATGTGCGGAAGGAAGTAGACCCGGCGGTAGAGCGCCGAGCCCCGGACTCCCGCCACCTTGCCGCCCGAGCCGCCCACGTTGAGCATGGCGGCGAAGAACAGCCCCAGCACGATCGTGACCAGCGGAACCACCAGCAGGAGCAGCCCGTTGTGGCCCAGGGCCCGCCAGAAGACCGGGTCCTGGAAGAGGCGTTGGAAGTTGTCGAGCCCGACGAAGGGCTTGTCGGCGGTGAACCCGGACCAGCTGGTCAGCGAGATCGAGAACGCCTGTGCGTAGGGGGAGACCACCAGCACCCCGTACAAGGTGAGCGGCACCACCAGGAAGAGAAGGACGATGCGGGCTTTTCCGTGGTTCACGAACGACTCCGGGAAAGGGGAAGGCAGGGTCCGCCGCCCCGGTTTGCCGGGAGCGGCGGATCCTCGGTGTCTGCGGCGTGAGCGGCCGGACAGGGCCTAGATCTTGAACTTCGTGATGGAGGAGTCGGCGGCGACGGCGTCTGCCTTGGCCTGCATCTTGGAGAGGAACTCACTCGCGTCGATGCGTCCGGCGAGCAGGTTGGCGACCTCGGACTTCAGCGTGGTGGCCATGTCGGCGTACCAGGTCATGAACCGGTAGTTGAACAGGTCGTCCCCGGCCGCGGTGACGGCCTTCAGCACCGAGCCCAGCGCGGTGGAACCGAAGTCCTTGTCGCCGGTGGCCCCCTTGACGACGGTGAGGGCATGGGTCGTTTCGGTGAAGTTGGACGCGGCCTTCTTGGAGAGCATGGTCCGCAGGAACTCCTTGCCGCCGCGGACGTTCTTGGCCTTGGCCGGGACGACGTAGATCTCCCCGGCGGTGGCGTGCAGCGCGCTCTGCGGCAGGGCACCGTCCGCCGAGAGCGGGGGGACCGGGCCGAAGACCATGTCGAACCCGTCCGGGGTGATCGCCTTCATCTCGTTCTCGATGAACGAACCGGAGTGGTACAGCGCGGCCTTGCCCTGGACCCACGCGGTCTGCGCCTGGGTGTGGTCCAGGCCCTCGCTGCCCTTGAGGAAGTACCCGGACGAGGCCAGCCCCGCGATCGCCGCGGCGGCGGCCTTGACCGGTGCGGCGTGCCACGCGTTGGCTTCCAGGTTGTCGATCGCCTTGATCACATCGACGCCGCCCTGCTTGGCCGCGAGTGCCATGAGCGGGCTGAAGAAGTAGTCGGGCGCCGTCGTGCCGCCGTACGCGAACGGGGCGATGCCCGCCTTCTTGATCTTGGCGGCCAGCTCGGTCAGGCCGTCCCAGGTGGTCGGCCAGGTCCAGCCGTGCTTGTCGAACAGCGTCTGGGAGTACCAGAAGCCGTTGACGGTGAAGACGTACGGAAGGCCCATCACCTTGCCGTCGAACGTGGCCGCGTCCAGCGCGCCCGGCAGGATCGTGTCCGCGACGGTGGTGTCCTGGTCGTCGGCCGAGGGGGCCTTCAGCAGGTCGGCCAGCTCGGCCAGCTGGCCGTCGGCGACCAGCGTGCCCATCGCGATCTTCTTGGCGCCGCTGTTGTCGATGACGTCCGGCGGATTGCCGGCGACGAACCGCGGCTGAAGCTCGGTCTGGACCTCGGTGATGCCGGAGTGGCTGATCTTCGCCTTCGGGTACTTCTTGGCGTACAGCTTCTCGTCGAACTTGGCGTAGTCGTCGCTGTAACCGCCCTTGAAGACGACGACGTCCAGCGGGGCGCTCTCGTCGATGCCGAACGGGTTGGTGGCGCTGGCCTTGCCCTTGGCCGAGCCGGCGTCGGTGTCACCGTCGGCGGAGGCACAGGCGGCCAGCAGGCCGGAGCCGGACACGGCGAAGGCGGCGACCGCTGTGGCCCTGAACAGGGATCGTCTGGAGAACTTCGGGGGCTGGGTGTTCACGGGTGCTCCTTTGTGCGGCGGGGTTCGCTGTGCGAAGGGGGGCGGGTAGGGGAGGGCCTGCTCAGGCGAGCTGCGCCAACTGGTCGGCGCGGATGCGCCCGTGCAGGGGCTCGTCGGCGGTGAGGCGTTCGATCTCGGTGACGGCGAACTCGCCGAGCCGGCGTATCTCGGTGCCCATCGCCCCGGCCACATGGGGCGTGACCGTCACGTTGGGCAGGGACAGCAGCGGGTGTCCGGCGGGCAGT
Source organism: Streptomyces sp. NBC_00775 (assembly GCF_036347135.1). Taxonomy (NCBI): domain Bacteria; kingdom Bacillati; phylum Actinomycetota; class Actinomycetes; order Kitasatosporales; family Streptomycetaceae; genus Streptomyces; species Streptomyces sp. NBC_00775. The sequence continues at coordinate 2,012,070 of NZ_CP108938.1, read as the reverse complement.
GGCTCGGGGTCGGTGACGTCCAGGACCGCGTCGATCCGGCCGTCCGCGCAGTTCCGTAGCAGTGCCTCGGTGTCGATCAGGTGTCCGCGTGCGGTGTTGATCAGGACGGCACCGTCGCGCATCAGGGCGAGCCGGCGGTCGTCGAGCAGGTGGTGGGTCTCGGGCAGGGCCGGGGCGTGCAGGCTGACGATGTCGCTGCGGCGCAGCAGGTCGTCCAGGCCGACCAGCTCCACCTGTGCGGCCGGAGGCAGTCCGGCCGCCCCGTGAGCGTCCAGGGTCGGGTCGCTGACCAGCAGTTGGAAGCCGTGCGGGGCCAGCAGTTCCAGGACGAGACGTCCGGTGCGGGAGGCGCCGACGATCCCGACGACGCGCTCATGGTTGCCGGTGTCGCCGGCGAGCTTGTTTTTGTACTGGCCGCGTGCGTAGTCGCGGGCCAGCCGGAACGCGCGCTTGCCGGCGAGCAGGATCGCGCCGACGGTGTACTGCGCGACGGGGAGGGCGTTGGCGGAGGCCGCCGAGGAGACGAGGATCCCTCGCTGCCAGACCTCGGGGGTGAGGTGGTGTTTCACCGATCCCGCGGCGTGCACGATCGCGCGCAGCCGGGGTGCCGCGTCGAGGACGGCGTCGTCGACGAGGGGGCAGCCCCAGCCGGTGAGCAGCACGTCCGCGTCCGCCAGGTTCCGGCGGGCGGCGGGGTCCGTGAAGTCGACGATGACATCGGGCTGGACCTGCGCGTTCTTGTCGAGCCGAGCGATCAGCTCTTCGGTGAGGGCGAGGGCGGCGACCTCTGGCTGCATCGCGATCGCGACGGTCATGCGACGGCTCACCGATTCACTGCTCCTTGGGGCGTGGGACGATCGGTTGCTTCATGGCGTGCAACCGGTTTCATTCGAGGTGGCCGTCAAGCTATTGAGCATTGAGGCGATCCGTCAAGGGGATCTCCGATGAAAAGGACTCCCCATGGTCAGAAGGCTGTGAGTCCCAAGTGAGTTGAGGTCCAAGGGGTTGCCTCCTTGGATGAAACCGGTTTACCGTCCCCGCCCAACTGCCCCACACGTGATCGCGCGCCCCGCACGGGGTGCAGAGGGGATCCCCTGATGCTCACTCGCCGACAGTTGCTGCACCTCGCCACCGTCACGGCCGGTGCCACCCTGGGCGTGGCCGTGATCGGCTCACGGCCCGCCTTCGCCGCCGACGCGTACGACACCCTTCGCCTGCGCTGGATCGACAGAACCCTGCTGGGCACCGGCTACGACGCCACGGAGGAACCGTTCGCCACCCTGCTCGCCCTCACGGGCAGCACCGCGTCCGGCTTTCTGTCCGACATGAACCCGTCGACCGCCTCGCTCTGGGACGACCTGCCGATCGGCGCGGTCAGCGCCAACGTCACCTCCAGCTACGTACGCCTGAAGTGGATGGCCCAGGCATGGGCCTTCGACGGCACCGGACTGACCGGGGACGCCGACCTGCTCGCCGCCGTGCTGACCGGCCTCGACTGGATGTACGCCACCGCGTACACGCCGACGACCACCACCTACGACAACTGGTGGGACTGGCAGATCGGCGCCTCGCGTCTCTCGCTCGACATCGCCTGCCTGGTGTACGCCGAACTGACCAGCACCCAACTCGCCCACTACCTCGCGGCGATCGACGCCTTCGTGCCGGACTCCGCGGTCGCCTCCTACAGCGGGGTGAGCACCGGAGCCAACCGGGTCGACCTGTGCCGCGTGCTCATCCTGCGCGGCATCCTCGCCAAGAGCTCGGCGAAGATCGCCACGGGCGTCGCCGGTCTCTCCGCCGTGTTCCCGCTGGTCCGCAGCGGCGACGGACTCTACGCCGACGGATCGTTCGTCCAGCACACCAACGTGCCCTACACCGGGTCCTACGGCTCCGTCCTGATCAGCGGACTGGCCGGGCTGTTCTCGCTCCTCGCGGGATCGGCCTGGGAGGTGACCGACGGCAACCGGCAGCTCGTCCTCGACGCCGTCACCGACGCCTTCGCCCCGTTCCTGTTCAACGGGCTGATGATGGACGGCGTGTCCGGGCGGGCGATCAGCCGCGGCGTCAAGACCGTGGACAACCCGCTGGGCATCCAGCAGGACGACCACGTACGCGGCCATCTCATCGTCGGCAGCATCCTGATGCTGGCGGACGCCGCCTCGACCGAGGAGGCCGCCACCTGGAAGGCGATGGCCAAGGGCTGGCTGGAGCGCGACTACTGGGCCCCGTTCCTGGAGGACTCCTACCAGACGCTGCCCGTGCTGGCCCTCGGCAAGTCCGTACTCGACGACACCTCGATCACCGCGACCGCCGAACCTGTCGCCTCCCGGGTCTTCGGCAGCATGGACCGGGCCACCCACCGCCGCGCCTCCTGGGCCCTCGCCGTCTCCATGTGCTCCGCGAGAACCGCGTTCTACGAGTGCATCAACGGCGAGAACCTGCGCGGCTGGCACACCGGCTCCGGCATGACCTACTGGTGGGGCGGCACCTACGGCAACGGCCAGTACTCCGACGCCTATTGGCCGACCGTCGACCCCTACCGCCTGCCCGGCACCACCGTCTCCCGCATCCCGCTGACGGACGGTCAGGGAACCCCCCGGCCCACCCCGGCGGCGGCAGCCGTCTGGGCGGGCGGCGCCACCGACGGGACGTACAGCGCACTCGGCCAGGACACCCGCGGCCTCGGCTCCACCCTGGCCGCCAAGAAGTCCTGGTTCTGCCTCGACGACCAGGTCGTCTGCCTCGGCGCCGGGATCACCGCCACCGACGGCTACACGGTCGAGACAACCGTCGACAACCGCAACCTCGGCTCCACCGCCTCCAACGCGCTGACCGTCGATGGCACCGCCCAGTCGACCACGCTGGGCTGGTCCGGCAGCTTCACCAACGCCTCCTGGGCGTCGATCACCGGGGTCGGCGGCTACGTCTTCCCCGGCGGCGCCACCGTGAAGGCGCTGCGTGAGGCCCGCACCGGCGCCTGGAGCGACATCAACACCGAGAGCTCGACGACATCCCTGACCCGCCGCTATCTGACCCTGTGGGTCGACCACGGCACCAACCCCACCGGCGCCTCCTACAGCTACGTCCTCCTGCCCGGCGCCACGCCCAGCGTGACCGCCGCCCGCGCCGCCGCCCCGACGGTCACCGTCGTGGCCAACACCTCCTCCGTGCAGGCGGTCACGGACACCGCCACCGGCGTGACCGCCGCCAACTTCTTCGCCGCCGGCAGCGCGGGCCCGATCACCGTCTCGGCCCCGTGCTCCGTCCTCGTGCGGGAGTCCGGCGGCACGCTGTCGGTCAGCGTCGCCGACCCCACCCGCGCCGCCGCGACCGTCACCGTGACCATCAACCGCAGTGGATACACCACGGCCACCGCGGACGACGGCGTCAGCGTCATCGACCTCGATCCCCTCACCCTGGTCGTGGAGGTCGGCGGCGCCCAGGGCGCCTCGCGCACCATCACGTTCGGCTCCGGCACGACTGTCACCGCCGGCACGTACACCAAACTCGCCCCCACCGCCGACGCCTACGTCCGCGACGGCTCCTACGCCGACACCAACTACGGCAGCACCACCGACCTGGTCGTCAAGAACGCGAACACCGGCTACCACCGGCGGTCCTTCCTCAAGTTCGACGTCTCCGCCCTGGCGGGCACCCCCACACGCGCGGTGCTGTGGGTGTACGGGGCCACCTCCGACTCGACCGGTACCCAGGCCACCCTCACCGGATACCCGGTGAGCAGCGACAGCTGGACGGAGACAGGCCTGACCTGGAACAACCAGCCGGCACTCGGCGACGCGCTGTCATCCGGCGCGATCGGCAGCACCAAGGACTGGATCCCGATCGAGGTCACCGGTCACGTCCGGACCCAGTACGCGGGCGACGGCACGGCGACCGTGGCCCTCGCCGAGAGCGCGGCCGGTGCCGCCGTTCTCCTGGCCAGCCGCAGCAGCTCGGCGAACCAGCCGTTCTTGCAGGTCATCACCAGTTGAGTCCAGTTTTAAGAAACAGATGAAACCGATTGCACACCCCGCAGTCGATCTCTACGATGACGGCCATGCCCACCCCGTCACAGCTCTTCGGCCCAGCCCCCACCACCCGGGAGGGCTGGGCCGGCGCACTGCTCGCCCTCGCCGCACCCGCCACGCGCACGGCGGCCGCCGGCCCCGGACGCATGCCGGTGCACGCGAGCATGAGCGATCCTCAGGCGGTCTGGTTCGAGCTCGTCGCCCGCCCCCTGTGGGGACTCGCCGCACACGCCGCAGGGGGCCTGTCCGGCGCGGACCGGCAGTGGGAGGAGGTGCGCCACGCGCTGACCCGCGCCGTCGACCCCGAACACCCGTGGTACGTCGGCCGGCCCGCCGACATGGACCAGCGCCTCGTCGAATCCGCCGCCGTCGGCTACGCGCTCGCTGTCGCCCGGCACCACCTCTGGGACCCGCTCACCGAACGGCAGCGGCAGCAACTCGCCGACTGGCTCAGGGCGGCGGCGTCGGCGACACCGTGGGACAACAACTGGTGCTTCTTCCCGGTCCTCGCCGCCGTCGGACTGCGCTCGGTGGGCGTGCCGGTGGACGAGACACGGGCGACCGCGCATCTGGACCGTATCGAGGACTTCGCCCTGTCCGACGGGTGGTACGCCGACGGGCCCGGCACGCCGGAGCGGCCCGGCTCGCGCGACCACTACGTCCCGTTCGGCTTCCACTTCTACGGGCTGCTGCTGGCCTCGCTGAAAGCGGTCGACGAGGAGCGCGGCCGGCGCTACCGGCAGCGTGCCGCCGAGTTCGCCGGGCAGTTCGAGCACTGGTTCGCCGCCGACGGAGCCGCCCTGCCCTTCGGACGCAGCCTCGGCTACCGCTTCGCGCAGGGCGCCTTCTGGTCGGCGCTCGCCGCGGCGGACCAGCCCGCCGTCGGCTGGAGCACCGCACGCACGCTGGCCCAGCGCAACCTCGCCTGGTGGTGGCAGCGGCCGGTCCTCGCCGAGGACGGCTCCCTGACCGTCGGCTACGCCTACCCGAACACCGGCGTCGTCGAGCAGTACCTGGCCGGCGGCTCCCCGTACTGGGGCACGAAGGTCTTCGCGAGCCTCGCCGCGGCCGAGGACCATCCGTTCTGGACGGCGCCGTCCGCGCCGGACCTGTCGCCGGGGATCAGCAGGCAGCCGGCCGCGGCGATGATCCTCGCGCGGGACGCGGCGGGGGACGTCGTCGCGCTCGCCGGGCAGAACGCGCCCGCCTGGAACCCCCGCGGCGGGACCGCCAAGTACGCGAAGTTCGCCTACTCCACACTCGCCGGCTTCAACGTGCCCACCGGCGAACCCTCCCTGGAACAAGGGGGCTTCGACAGCGCGCTGGCCCTGTCCGACGACGGCGAACGCTGGCGCACACGCTCCGCCGGAGAGTCCCGGATCGACGGCGAGACGCTCGTCGTGCGCTGGCGGCCCTGGCCGGACGTGACCGTCGAGACCCGGCTCCGGCACACCGACGGCGGGCACCTGCGCGAACACCGCATCACCACCGGGCGCCGGCTGCACACGGCCGAAGGCGCCTTCTCCGTCCCGAAGACGGGCCTCGGGGCGACACCCCACAACGTCACCGAGCGCCCCGGCCTGGCCCGGGCGACGGCCGACACCGCCGTCAGCGAGATCGTCTGCCTCGCCGCCGACGCGGCACGGCGCGAAGGCGTCGTCGTACTGCCCCTGCCGGGCTCGCACCTCCTGCACCCGCGCACAGCCCTGCCGACCCTGCGCGGCGTACTCGATCCCGGCGAGCACGTCCTGCGCTGCCGGGTGTCCCTCACCCGCCGCTGATTCTCTTCCTCGCACTGGAGCACGTATGTCCGCCAGCCAGATCCTCGTGTACACGGCGACCGCCGCCTACCGGCACGCGTCCATACCCGCCGGTGTGGCCGCCTTCCGCGCACTGGGTGCCGCACACGGCTTCGACGTTCACGCCACCGAGGAGCCCCTGCGCTCCTTGGACGGGTACGACGCCGTCGTGTTCCTGTCGACCAGCGGCGAGGTCCTCGACGCACCGGGCCGGTCGGCGCTGCTGGACCATGTCGCGGGCGGCGGCGGATTCCTGGGGGTCCACTCCGCCACCTGCACCGAGTACGAGTGGCCCGCCTACGGCGACCTCCTCGGCGCCCGGTTCGCCGGGCACCCGCCGGTGCAGCCGGCCGTCCTCTCGGTCGACGGCTCCCACCCCGCCACCGCACACCTCCCGCGGCGGTGGCACTGGACCGACGAGTGGTACGACTTCAGGGCACCACCGCGTGACGTCACCGTGCTGGCCACCGTGGACGAAACGACCTACACGGGCGGCGGCATGGGTGCCGATCACCCCCTGGTCTGGTACCGGCACCACGGCCGCGGGCGCGTCTTCTACACCGCACTCGGCCACGCGCCCGAGACCTACGCCGACCCGGATTTCAGGGCGCATCTCCTCGGTGCCCTCCAGTGGGCCGCCGCCCGGCCCGAGGGCGACGCTTCGGGACCTGACGAGCGGCCCTGAACCCGAGGCGCACCGTCACGTGACGGGTGTTCGTCCGGTGACCGGATTGCCGCTGTAACCACCAAGCGGGGCATGTGAAGCCCGATGCGAAAGGGTTCGTCAGCGGCGAGGTCCGCTCGGTACTGATGCGGCGTCTGCGAGCGCCTCGAGTCCCCGCAGCGAGCGGCTCCGCTGGTTGGCCACCTGCTGTGAACCGGCCCGCATGCCCACGCGTTGGTGCCCTGCCTCGTGACGCCACGGCCGTGGGAGGCCGCACCGGTCGTGAAGAAACCTGAACCAAGTGTCGACCTCCGTGCCGCATAACGATCGGCAGGGCGACGACGGGTCTGCGGAGCAGGCGGCGTGCTGGACATGGTCGATCTGGACATGCCCGTTGCCCGTTCCCCTTCCGGATCGATGACGTGTCGCGTTGCTGGTACCGGGCCGCTCTGGCGGGGATCCGTGATGTGAGGGGGCACGGTCCCTTGGCTGACTGGAAGGAAACGGCTGACCCCGGGTGCTCGCCGAAGGTCCGGCCGACTCCGGGACGGCGAATAACTTGGTGTGCGGGGTCGACGGAACCGGGTAACGTCTTGGTCATGTTCTTCCAGACGCCGATTTACGAGTGAGAGCGTGATGGGCCCTTGCTGACGTCCTTCGACGTCGCCGCGCCCATCCCCCACCGATGAATCCGTAGGTCACTTCACATCATTTCGGGAGAACCCGTGAGCAAGAACATCAACAACCCTGTGGGCATGGGCGGCGGCCAGCGCAAGAAGTTGTCCCGCGCCGAGCGGCAGAACAACGGTCCGCACCGCAACCTCGACCGCCAGGGTGCCGCCGACCAGAAGGCGGAGCTGGTGCGCAAGATGCGCGAGAAGGTAGGCGCAGCTGAGGGCGCCGGGCAGACGAGCGACGACACCGCCCAGAGTTGACGCACCGCCGCCGCAGGGCGGCACCGCATGGGGCAGGGCCCGGACCGCGACGCGCGGTCCGGGCCCTGCTGCCCTACCGGGCGCGGCCGGTCCCGCTCAGCTCTCAGCCGAGCACACGCGTCTCAGCCGACCACCCGGGGCAGCCGGGGATTCAGCAGCGCCAACACGAATCTGCGTGGGCAGTTGGCCACCCAGGGAGCAGTCCGCGACCTGACCCAGCGACGTCGAACCTGACTCCGCGCGACGAGACGCAGGGGCATGGCACGGCCGGAACACATCACGGTCCGCGATAATTGACGGTTACCGCGTTGCGGTGGCCAGTGCCGCGCGGATGGCGTCCTCGCCGACCGGCTGGCCCTTCTCGTTCGAGTACGGCCCGTACGGTGTTCCCCACACCGGCGTGCCCGTCGCCTGCCGCCAGCTGTCGGCCAGCGTTCCCGCGTCCACCACGCTGTAGCCGATGGAGTCGATGAATTCGGTCACCGCCGCCTTCGCCGGTGCGGAGTCCCCGGCGATCGGCAGGTAGGAGCGGTCGGCCGCCCCTGCCGGGCGGGCGAGTGACAGCAGGTGCTTGAAGAAGATGTTGTTGAAAGCCTTTACGAGCAGGGCGTCCGGGACGTACCGCAGAAGCAGCTCGCTCGAGGTGAGGGACTTGCTGTCGAGCTCGGGGATGTGCCCGTCACGCTCGGCGCCGTAGTTGCAGGTGTCGATGACCGTCTTCCCGGCCAGTGGCGCGGCGGGCACGTGGGGGAAGGCGCTGACCGGCACCGTGACCACGACAATGTCACCGGCCGCCGCGGCCTCTTCGCTCGTCGCCGCGGACGCCCGCGGCCCCAGTTCCTCGGCCGTGTCCACGAGTGTTTCGGGACCGCGCGAGTTGCTGAGCACCACCTGGTGCCCGGCCCCGACAGCGAGTCGCGCGAGGGTCCTGCCGATGCTTCCGCTTCCGATGAATCCCACAGTCGTCATAATCTCAACGTCCTTCAGAAGAGCCGAACTTGCCGGTTGCCGGGCTCGTTACGATCCGGGTTCCTGCCGTCAGCCGGCGGGGAAGTAATGGCCGTTGTCCAGATCGGCGAGCAGGCCGGGCTGGGCGGGTTCCCAGCCGAGGGTCCGGCGGGTGATGAGGTTGGACGCCGGGTAGCTCTGCGTGACGATATTCGTGAGGAACCCGAAGTACCCCGGCGTCATCAGGGCATCGTTGGGAACGCTCACGGCGGGCAGGCCCAGGCGGCCGGCGATGGCCTCGGCGATGTCGCGGAACGGGATGCCCCCGTCCTCGACCGCGTGCCAGTATTTGCCGGCCGGCCCCTTCTCCAGCGCCAGGCGGAACAAGGTGGCGGCATCGCGGATGTGCACGGCGTTCCACAGGTTCGCGCCGTCGCCGTGGTAGCCGACGAACCCCTTTTCCTTCGCGAGCGCGATCAGCGTGGGGAGGAAGCCGGCACGATCGGTCGTGCTGTGCGCGATGTTGGCGATCCGCACGACCGAAGACCGCACCCCCTGCTCGGCGAGGTCCACAACGGCCCTTTCCACGACGTTGCGGACCCGCAGGGTGCCCTTGTGCTCATCGCCGGCGGGGAGGGCCGGGTCCTCCTCGGTGGCCGGCCGCTCCAGGTTCCCGGGCGAGCCGATGCTTCCCGCCGTGACCAGCGGCTTTCCGGTTCCCGCGAGTGCCTCGCCGTACGCGAGCGTGATCGGGAGCTCCGCGGCGGCCACGGCGTCGAGCCCGCCGGAGGGCAGCAGATCCTGCCTGTGGGCGACGTGGATGACGCCATCGGAGCCCGAGGCTGCCTCCTTGAGGCCGTCGAGATCCTGGAGGTCGCCGCGACGCACCTTCGCGCCGAGCGCGGACAGGGCCGCCGCGGAAGCGTCCGACCGGGCCAGGCCGGTGACCTCGTGCCCGGCGGCGATGAGCTCGGGGATGATGTACGAACCGGAATGGCCGGTCCCCCCAGCGACGAAAACGCGCATTTAACTGTCCTTGTAAGAGTAGGTGCAGGGTCTTTTCGTGCCGTAAGTGAAATGTCGTAATGCGACACGAGAGGTAGTGGTAGGGGTGCGCTCAGCCGAGAAGGGTGATGCCGAGGGAGAAATTGGCGTGCTTGACGGAGTGGTTCATGAGGCCCAGCTCCAGCAGGCCGACGTTCTCCAGTGCCCGCGCCATGAACAGTTCCCCGATGTCCCAGGGGCGCAGCCCCAGGCTCTCGACGAACGCCGAGACGCGTGCCTTCGCCTGCGCGTCGTCGCCGGCGATGAACACGTCCAGAGGGCGGTCCTCGGCCGGGCCGGCCGCCAGAACGTGGGAGAACACAGTGTTGAACGCCTTGACGACATGCGCGTCGTCGGGAGCCGCCACGGCGATCTCCTGTGCGCCGGAACTGCCGTCGGGGACGACGAAGCCCTGCAGGTCGGGGGCTACGGGGTTGGTGACGTCAACGATGATCTTGCTGCTCAGTGCGTCCCCGTACTCCCTCACCACCGCCGCCGCGCCGGCGTACGGCGCGGCGAGAATCACGATGTCCCCGGTCGGGGTGGCCCCGGCCGTCCCGACCGGGGCGCCGCCGAGCGTGGCGGCCAATTCCTTGGCCTTGGCCTGGTCGCGGCCGATGATCTCGACGGCGTTACCGCCGGCGAGCGCCCGGCCGGCCAAAGCGCGGGCCATGTTTCCCAGTCCGATAATGCTGATGCTGCTCATCGGTGTTCCTGCTTTCCGGGCTTTGGCTCTGCTGTCAAATTCCAGTGTCGAATTCTTGTGCCGAATTCACTTCGACGCCCTTAAGCGCCTGTTTTTCATGCTGCCATCGGATCTGAGTGGCGTCCAAGACCTATTGAAGCCGTGGTGATACCCTGGAGGTATCACCGGGCTGGGGATTCTATGGATCTGGATCTGCGCAAACTGCGTTACTTCGTCACCGTGGCCGACCGGCTGCATTTCGGCCGCGCCGCCGATGAGCTTCACATCGCACAGCCGGTGCTCAGCCGGCAGATCCGCGCGCTCGAGCAGGATCTCGGCGCCTCGCTGTTCACCAGGGATCGCCACGGCGTAGAGCTGACAGATGCGGGCCGGCAACTGCTGGCCGACGCCGGTCCGCTGCTCGCCTCAACCCACGCGGTCCGCCGCCGGGTGTCCGCGGCCGCCCGCGGCAACCGGCGGCTGATGGTCGGTTTCCGGGCCGGCATCCCGGTCATCCCGGCGGCCCGTGCGTTCGAGGACCGGCACCCGGACGTGGTCGTGGACGTGCAGCGGATCGAAGGGGACGACCAGGCTGCGATGCTGCTCGACGGCCGCATCGACGTCGGCTATGTGCGGCTGCCCATCGACGAGGCCGGCCTGCGCGTCACCCCGCTGTACACCGAGCCGCGGGTAGCGGTACTGCCCGCCGGGCACCGGTTTGCCAGCAAGGAGGAGGTCACCGAGGCCGACCTGGCCGGCGAACCGCTGGTCTGGCACGGTGACGCGAGCACGCAGCCCACCAAGCGCCCGCTCCCCAATGCCGGGTACCGGGTGCGCGGGGTGGACGAGACGCTCGAGCATGTCGCGGCCGGACGGGGCATCTCCTTCCTGGCCCGTTCGGCGTCCGTGTTCTACTCGCATCCGGACGTCGTCTATGTGCCCATCCCGGATCTGGCGCCCGACCAGGTGTGCCTCGCGGTGGCGGCATCGCACACCTCGCCGGTAGTAGATGACTTCGTCACTGCGGCTCAGTCGACGGCCGAGATCACGGCGGAATGTGGGAACTACGAGATGTGGCAGCTTGGAGGCGATGTCGTCTCAAGGCACGCTTGAGTAGTTCGACTGACCCCCGTTCATCAGGCGCTGGAGAGTGAAATGGCCTGACGGAGTGGTGCTGTTGCGGCTGACCTCTGAGCCGGTTCCGTTCTTCGGCCAGCAGTTGTCTGAGGGGACCCCGAAGCACCTGAGACCGTCTGGAAGTACGTGCTGCGGACGCGGCTCAACTCGGCTGATCGCCGTGTCGTCGTAGCGGAGCCGTTCGCCGGCGGTCTGCCGTTCGTGGTGTCGGGAGTCGGTCCGTGGGATCCAGAACCCGACGGCGGGTTTCAGCCGGACGTGTTGGCTGCCCGCCTGTTGGCCTTCGTTTCGGGCCGGCGTGGCCCAGATGGGCCACCCGCATCTTCAGAATCTCCCAGCTGCGTACGAGTTCTTCATGCGCCACCGCGTACGGACTTATGTGATCAGCCGTCTGTTCGAACCGGCGGCGCGTCAGCGTCCTGGGCCGGGATGACGGCCTCGAACTCCCGAAGTCCTCGGGGGTCGCCGGTCTCCCCGGCGGCTTCTGCTGCGGTCTTCAGCAGGCGGGCGGCCAGTTCCGTAAAAGCCGGCAGGTCCGGGCCAGGTGCCGGGCGGCTGGTGTCGCGTACCAGCGGGTGCAGCCGCGCGACCGGCAGCGCGCCCAGCCCGGCCGCGGAGTGCCGACTTAACTTGACACTTCCTCCCGTCGCCGGTCATCGCTGGCTGTGGCGGGGATGGCGTTGTCGATGAGGACGGCGGCGATGGCGGCGGCGGTGGGGAAGGCGTCGGCGTTGAGGACCCGAGTGCGGGCCGCGGCGCCGTCGATGAGCAGCGCGAGCTGCTCGCCGAGCTGTTCAGGGTCGGCGGCGCCGGCTTCGCGGGCGGTGTCGGCGAGCCGCGCGGCGACGGCTTGCTTGTAGTCGCGTGCGTACTGGGACGCGGGGTGTTCGGGGTCGTGGAGTTCGACGGCGGCGGCGATGTAGGGGCACAGGGGGGTGGTGGGGGGGACGTCGAAGGCGGCGAGGAGCCGTTCGCGGGGCGTGAGGTCGGTGCGGTCGAACACGCCGGACAGAACGGAGGGGTCGAACCGGCGCAGGTACTCGGCGACGAGTTCGTCCTTGCCGGCGAAGTGCTGGTAGGCCGTGCGCTTGGACACCTCGGCCGCCGCGCAGAGCTGGTCCATGCCGGTGCGGTTGATGCCCTGCTCGCGGAACAGCTGCTGGGACGCGCCGAGGATGCGCTCGCGTGCGCCCCGGCCGCGGCGGCGGCCCGTGGGGCCCTTCTCCAACTCCGTCATGGGTCCATGGTACTCGAGCTGGGTAACGACCGGTGTACATAGTTTGCGTCCCGGCCATCCGCCCCGTACCGTAAGCACACAGGACGGTGTACTTAACGCCGTCGCCCCAGGTACACCCGGCACCACCGACCCAAGGGAACGACTATGGGAAAGCTCGACGGCAAGGTAGCGGTCATCACCGGCGGCACCACCGGCATGGCACTGGCAGGCGCGAAGCTGTTCGTCGACGAGGGAGCGCACGTCTTCATCACCGGCCGCCGCCAGGAAGCCCTGGACGAGGCCGTGAAGCAGATCGGCCGCAACGTCACCGGCGTCCAGGGCGACGCCGCCGACCTGGACGACCTGGACCGCCTGTACGACACCGTCAAGCGGGAGAAGGGCAGCCTCGACGTGCTGTGGGCCAGCGCCGGCGGGGGTGAGCCCGCCCCGCTCGGCGAGATCACCGAGGCCCAGTTCGACACCTGGTTCGGGCTCAACGCCCGCGGCACCCTGTTCACCGTCCAGAAGGCCCTCCCGCTCTTCAACGACGGCGGCTCCATCCTCATGACCGGCTCCAACGCCTCCCTCGGCGCCTTCCCCGGCTGGAGCGTCTACGCCGGCAGCAAGGCAGTCCAGCAGGCCTGGGCCCGCGTCTGGCTCAACGAGCTCAAGGACCGCCGCATCCGCGTCAACGTCCTGACCCCCGGCCAGGTCGCCACCGCCAAGCAGGCAGAACTCTTCGACGAGGCCACCAAGCGCCAGTTCGAGTCCCTCATCCCCCGCGGTCAGATGGGCAGCCCCGACGAGATCGCCACCGCCGCCCTCTTCCTCGCCTCCGACGACTCCAGCTACGTCAACGGCATGGAACTCGTCGCCGACGGCGGCACCACCGCCATCTGAACCGAACAACCGCAACCAGGGCAGGACATCTCATGAGCAACATCAGCATCATCGGCACCGGGAACATGGCCCGCACCATCGGCGCGCGGGCGGTAGCGGGCGGCAACACCGTCGAGGTCATGGGCCGCGATCAGTCCAAGGCCGCTGACCTGGCCAAGGCTCTCGGCGGCGGCGCCACGACGGGAGAATGGAGCACCGCCCCGGCCGGCGACATCGTCATCGTGGCCCTGTTGTACGACGGTGTCGTGCCGGTCGTCGCCCAGTACGGAGACGCTCTCGCGGGCAAGGTCATCGTCGACATCAGCAACCCCTTCAATTCCACGTTCGACGGGCTGGCCCACCGCGAGGAGACCTCGATCGCGCAGGAAGTCGCCAAGGCGGCCCCGGCCGGCGCCAGCGTGGTGAAGGCGTTCAACACCGTCTTCCGCCATGTCCTGGAGAAGGGTCGGCCCGACGTCTTCATCGCTGGTGATAGTGCGCAGGCCAAGGCAAGTGTGGAGGCGTTCATCGAGAGCCTCGGGCTGCGCCCGCTGGACGTCGGCGGCCTGAAAATGGCGCACTGGCTGGAAGGAGCGGGCGTGGTCACGGTGGGCCTCGCCAACCACGGGGTGGGGAACTTGGACTTCGCCCTCAGCATCACCGAACTTCCCGTCTGAGTAAACGGTTGACGGATCACCGAAAGGACTCGCCAAGTGAGCCCGTGGCGAGTCGGTGGGGTAGCGGTCCTGCACGTCCTTCTCGAAGGCGAAGATCACTTCCGTCAGGTCGATGACCGCTCCGTCCAGCCGTGCTTCGGCCGCCTCCAGCCCCCGGGCCGCCAGGCAGCCGTCGGTGAACTCGGCAAGCAGCCTGATCACGCGCGTGTAGGTCTGGCTGTTCGTCAAGGCCGTAGCCCGGTGGTGGGCAATCCAGGCGTGCGCCAACTGGGCGACCAACTGCGAGCACCGATAGTTCCCCGGGCGGATCACGCGCCGCATGGCCGTGCCCTTGGGATTGGTGTAGATCAGCTCACGCGTCTCGATCCGGGACACCTGCCCGCCCCGCTCAAGCGGCTTCGCCGCCTGGCGGGACCTGCGTTCTCCTCGTCTGGGCATCAGACCGCCTGCCGTTCCGCCAGACGGCTCGCGTAGTCGGCGTAGGTCTTGTTCTGGTCGTTTCACTCCGCGATCGCCCTCGCAACCAGCAGGTTCGTCCGCCGGATGTAGCGCAGAGACCGCATCGTGGAGCTGGCGTGCAGGTGTCCGAGCAGCCGCTGAACGATCAGCAGGGCGTTGAGGTCGGCGTGTTCGGCCACCTCACATCCTGAACGTTCATGAACGTGCCGGTCGCGCGAAAAGACACGCGCGTCGGGCAGTCCATCCGGAGCGCCGGCCCCCGCCAACGAGGACGCGGCCTTCCGGGTGACCCTTCACCGCGTGGCGTCGTACCACCGCCCCACGCACCGCCGGGTCAGCAGCCCGAACCCGGTGAAGACCGCCACCCCGAGCAGCGACGCCACGAGGACCGAGGCGAACAGTTCCGGGGCCTGGGCGCGGGCCTGGTAGCGGCTGATCAGGGCGCCGATCCCGGGCTCGCCCTGCCGGAAGAAGAAGTCGGCCACGATCGCGCCGACCACCGCGAGCCCCGCGGAGATCCGTACGCCCGCGAAGATCGCCGGCAGGGCCGCACGCAGTTTCAGCTGGGTGAGCACGACCCACCTCGACGCCCCCTGCAGGGCGAACAGTTCGCGCTGCGCGCGCTCCACCGACCGCAGCCCGAACAGCGTGTTGGACACCATCGGGAACAGCGCGATCAGTACGCAGACGACGACCCGCGCGAAGAAGTCGAAGCCGAACCAGAAGCCGATCAGCGGCACGAGCGCGAGCACTGGGATGCACTGCAGCATCACCGCGTACGGGAACAGCGATCGCTCCACCCACCCGGCGTGGTTCATCGCGATCGCCCACAGCACGCCGATGACGACCGCCGCCGCGAGCCCGGTGAACGCCACCTGCGCCGTGCTCAACAGCCCGTCCCCTATCTCGCGGCGCACATCGGCGTCGAGGAACGCCTCGGTGACCACGGTGTGCGGCGCGGGCATCAGGAAACGCCGGGCCGGGTCGAGTACGACGTACGTGATGAGGTACCAGACGCCGACGATCCCGGCTGCGACGAGTAGCGGCGGCCCCGCTTTGCCCAACTGCCGCCGCACCGCTGCCGATTGAGACTTCCTCATGCCGCGTACCCCTCCCGCAGTGAGGTGCTGATGCGTTCCGACAGCGCCCCGAACTCGGCCGTGAACCGCAGGCCCGGATCCCGCTCGATCCCGAACGGCACGTCGACGGTGTCGACCACCCGGCCGGGACGCCCTGACATGACGATCACTCGGGTCGACAGATAGAGCGCCTCGCTGACCGAGTGGGTGACGAACACCCCGGCGAACCGCATCTCGGCGAACAGCCGAAGGACCTCCTCGCCAAGGCGCTGCCGCGTCAACTCGTCGAGCGCGCCGAAGGGTTCGTCGAAGAGGAACAGGTCGGGTTCAAGGGTCAGCGAGCGCGCCAGCGAGACCCGCATCCGCATGCCGCCGGAGAGCTGGTGCGGCAGATGGTCCTCGAACCCGTCGAGACCGACCGTCGCCAGGGCCGCGCGCGCCCGCTCCCTGCGGGCCGGCTTACCGGCCCCCGTGAGCCGGGGGAAGAGCGCCACGTTGTCGAGCACGCTCAGCCAGGGCAGCAGGGTCGCCTCCTGGAATACGTAACCGAGGCGCTTGGCGTCGACGATCGCCTCGCCCTCGCTGGCCCGCCCGAGTCCGGAGGCGATCCGCAGCAGCGACGACTTGCCGCAGCCCGACGGTCCCACCACGGCGACGAACTCGCCGCGCCGCACTTGGAGATCGACGGACTCCAGGGCCGTGGTACCGCCGGGGTAGGTGAGCCCGACGCCGCGGAAGTCGAGCATGAGATCCGACATCGTCACGTCACCCCTTCTTGCTCTCTGCAAGCCCGATGGACGGGTCCAGGAATTGGTTGGTGGCCACGTTCTGCGCCTTCAGACCGTCGGCCGGCGCGGTGCCGTTGCGGGTCAGGATCGGGGTCGTGATGTCGAGGATCTTCCGCACCCGCGCCTGGTCGAAGTCGCCGATGGTGCGGTCGTCGCCGTTGCTGACGATGCCCTCCGCGAGCTGCCGCTTCGCGGAGTCGGCGGCCTGCCCCTTCGTGTAGACCCAGCCGGTGTCGAAGGCATCGACAGCCTTGACGATCAGCTTGTTCACCGGGGCGGGATCGGCGAAGTAGTCAACAGTCGACTGCTGCACGACGGGGATCAACTTCTTCAGGCACTTCGACTGCGCGGTCACGTCCTTGCTGCGTACGGACAGCGCCACGGCGTACAGCGGATACCCGGTGTCATTGATCAACTGGTGGGCGACCGGCTTGTCCCACTCCTTCAGGTCGTGCTCGTAGAGATACGGCTCCACGGTGGCGAAGCCCTGTTGGGCGTCCTTGCCGCCGGCCGCGAGGAAGGCCGCGGGCGAACCGTCGTAGCTGCCGTCGATCTGGTCACGGCGCAGGATGCCCTTGCCGAGGAGGTAGTCCATCCAGGTCGCGCCGTCGAAGTACCGCACGGTCGCGTCCGTCTTCCCAAGGTCCTTGATCGTTTTGACCTTTGGATACTTCTTCGGGTCCCACATGATCATCCAGGGAGCCTTGTCGAAGGTGGCGAAGACCTGGGTGACGGGCTTGTCCGCGGAGTTCTGCACGGCCTCGTCGGTGTTGACCCAGCCGAGCATGATGTCGGGGTCGGTGTACATCTGCACCGGCACCGGCTGGTTGCCGATCGCCGGGCCGCCCGCCCGTATCTCCACGTCGACACCGGTCCAGGAGCCGCCCGCGAAGAGCGGCCCCCGCACCTGCTTGGCGGAGGAGTCGATGACCGGGTCGGGCCCGAGCAGCTTGTACAGGCCACCCTGCTCGGCCTGTGGGTTCCAGTCGGTCTGGATGACCACCTTCTTCGGGCAGACACCGGACAGATCGGTGGAGCCGACCTTGTACTTGTCCGCGCTGCCGAGGCCGTCGGACCCGGCGCCCGAGCCGGAACCGCAGGCCGCGGTGAGGAACAACAGCGCGGCGGCACAGAGCGCCGCGGGAAGAGCGGGGCGAAAGGGACGAACCGTCATCCTGGTGACTCCTTCGGTGGGCCGGGTCACAGCGAGTCGATCTCGGTGCGGTGGGCGGGCGGGGCTCCGACGCCGTCGCCGTCCCGTGAACTCAGGGCGAAACGGTCGCGGCTGGTGACGTAGAAACTCGCGCCGAACCGCCCCACCGGGTAGTAGTCGGTGAGCCGTACGTGCCAACGCTCCGGGTCGATCAGCCCTTCGCGGGCCCACAGGTGCTCGATGCGGCCGAAGTAGATGTCCCGGCTCGCCGTCTGCAGGCGCTCGTGCAGGGTGCACTCCAGGGCGACCGGTGCCTCGGCGATCCGCGGCGGCGCGACCTGGGTGCTGGGGGCGGCGGTGAGGCCGACGTGGCGCAGTTCGTCGACCTCGGGCGGGTGGGCGAAACCGCAGTCGTGCATCTGCTGCGCGAGTGCCTCGTCGACGAGATGGACCACGAACTCACCGGTCGCGTCAATGTTGATCGCGGTGTCCTTGCGAGCGCCCCCCACCCGCCGGTCGAGGCTGATCATCACCAGCGGTGGCTCCTCGCCGACCATGGCGAACATGCTGAAGGGCGCCGCATTGACCACCCCGTCAACGCTGACGGTGGTGACGAAGGCGATCGGCCGCGGGACGATGAGACCGGCCATGAGCTTGTAGCGCTCGTAGGCAGTCAACTCGCCCATGACGACGTGTGTTTCACGTGTGGGAACAGATGAGGTGGGCACGGATACGGTCCGTTCAGCCATGGCTGGCCACCCACCACGACAGGAGTACGTCGCGCAGGGCCCCCGCGTCGTCGGTGTACAGATCGGACCGACGCACGGAATCCAGCGCCGCCAGCTCCCCCTCGCCGAGTTCGACCGCGAGCTCCACCGTCCGGACTGGAGTGCGCGGGAAGTCGGGCACATAGGCAGGGTCGCGCTCCAGGCTCCGCTCGGCGCGGATGTGCGGTTGCCGGAACTGGTCCGGGGTGCGCTGGGTGTCGTACGCGAGGACCTCGGGCGTCGCAAGAATCTCGGCCCGCGACGCGGTGGACAGGACGGCGAGCACCGGGGAGAGCATGTAGTTGCTGGTGCTCATGATGTCGTTGCCGCAGATGTTGGGGACGGCGAGGACGTCCATCAGGGCGAGCAGTTCGACGTGGTCGCCGGGGGCGGTTCGCTGGCGCACGATCTCGGCCTGCCCGTCGACGACCCGGGTCGCCATGAAGAGGTTGAACGAGTCGTGCACGTCGTCGGGGGTGAGCCCGTACTCGCGCTGCGCCTCGGCCTGGATGTCGGCGCAATTGGTGTGCTCGGCGAAGCCGTGCATGGAGGCGTACATGGTGGCGCTGCACCGTGGGAAGAGCGTGTCGTTCAGGTCCGCGGTGTCGGTGAGCAGGTACATCATGGCGCGCTCGCGCGGCGGCGCGGACCACAGGAAGTCGCCCTGCCCCGGGTGGAGTCCGTGCAGCGTACGAGTACGTCCTACGTGCATGGCCTCGCGATAGTCGTGCAGGTTGAACGCGTTGAGGTCGACACATTGATTGCCGTACAGCTGCTCAATGCGCAACACGTGTCCGGCCGGCACCTCGATGGCTTTGCCGGTACCGGGGGCGATCTCCCAGCGGGCCACTTCCTTGCGTTCACCCGGGGGCTCCTGGGTGAGTCCGTCGAACCAGCGCCAGGGGCGTCCGGTGATCCGGGGATGCGGCCGCTTCCGTATCCCCGCGGCCGACTCGGCCAGCGCGAGCCGCACCAAGTCGGCGCGGGAGACGGCCTCTTGGGCCGTGACGGAGGCGTCGACGAGTTCGAGCTGCTGGTCGGTCAGGCTGAGCACCACGTGCGGCATCCGGACTCCTTGCTGCGCTGTCCGCGCTGTTGCGCTGCCGGAACCGGCCGCGCTGTTTCTGTATACTGAAACTATGATTTCCGTATACGAACAGCGGAACGTTGCGCCCGAATCACCGCTTGATTTCCGCCAGGTTGCCAGTCTGCATGGGGAGTTCGGAACGCTTTTCCGTATACGCAACGGCTAGAGTCACTCCATGCATCCCTCAGCCGACCGCCCCGCGCAGCGCGCCGAAACAGCCTTCGTGAGCCTGCGTACAGCCATCGTCGAAGCGGCGCTGCCGCCCGGCATGAAGCTGCCCGAGGACACCCTGGCCGCGCAGTACGGCGTCAGCAGGACACTGGTTCGGGCCGTGCTTGCCCGGCTCGTCGCGGCCGGGCTCGTCGATTCGGGCAAGGCGAAGTCCGCGACGGTGGCGAGCCCGAGCGCCGAGGACGCCAAGGCGGTGTTCGAGATGCGACGCTGTCTGGAGCAGGAGGCGATCCGGCTCGTGGCGACGCAGTGGGACCCTGCGGCGTCATCAGCGCTGCGCGAGCACGTACGGGCCGAGCGGGACGCGACGAACCGCCGCGACCACCGCCTCTCCGGCCGCCTCGCCGCCGAATTCCACGTAAAACTGGGCGAGTTCAGCGGGAACCCGCTCCTGGAGCGCTATCTCACCGAGGTCGTCTGGCGCTGCGCCCTGATCCTTTCGATCTACGGCCATCCGCACGACCAGATCCAGTCCATCACCGAACACGAGGAACTCATCGACCTGTTGGACGAGGGGGACGCCGAGCGCGCGGGCCGGCTTGCGTTCCAGCACATCACGGCGGTGGAGGAGCGGGCACTCGCGCGGACGGCACCGACGGAGGCCCCGGATCTCAGCGCGATCCTGAGCCGGTATTGAGCCGCCTGCGATCACGGCCTCCAGGGCACCTCCGGGCGCCGAGGCGGAACTGTACCGCGGCGTCGGCTACGGGCGAGCCCTGTGGCGGGCGGCGATGCACTGCTGCTGCCGGCGCGCAAGACCATCCTCGAAGAGCTGCAGATCGAGGCCGATGCCGCCCCTCCGGACGGTGCGCCGGCCCGGGACGCTGAGCGCAGGCAGTGGGCGGTGAACATCGACTCGACCTCCTGCCGGGCACATCAGCACGCGGCCGGGGCACCGCGCCGGCCCCCGGCCGACTACCCGGAAAAGGGGGCGGGGCGCGTGAGGAAGCCGATGGCCGCGAGGCGCTGGGACGCTCGACAAGACACCCCATGCAGCTTTCGGGTCAAGCAGCTGCCGAGAGTGGAGCTGGGGCGGAGGTGCTGAAGGCGATCGCTTCGTCGAACCTCTGGCGGTTGGTAAGGCAGCGGTGGAGCTGGCCGAGCATGCGGTTGAACAGATTGCGGAGGGCCGCGTCGTAGTGGTCGCCGGTGTCCCGTCGGCGGTTGTAGTGGTCGTGTGCGCCGGGGGAGGCGGTCAGCGCGGCGAATGCCCAGTGCCGGCCAGTCGCGGCCAGTCGGTTGTTCTTGATCCGGCGGTGGGCGACGTGGCGGCTCTTGCCGGACTGGCGGGTCACGGGTGCGCTTCCGGCACAGGCCTTCAGATTGCCGGCGTGGGTGAACCGGGCGCGGTCGTCGCCGATCTCGGCGAGAATCCGTGCGCCAGTGAGCGTGGCCAGGCCGAGGAAGCTCGTGATGATCTCCGCGTCGGGATGCTGCAGGAACAGCTCTTCTGTGTCGGATGCCAGGTCGTCGCATGCCTGGCAGGCTGCGGCGAGCCGGGCAAGGAGGGCGAGTGTCTGCCGTCCCATCGCCTGCTCGACCAGGGTGGGTTGGCGAAGCCGGCTCTGGCGGAACACCTGAAGCAGCCGGTCGGTCTCGGCCTCGATGCGGCGTTGACGTCCGGCTCTGGTGACGGCGGTCCGCAGCCGTCCGCGGGACAGTCGGGCGGCCTCAGCCGGAGTGGGCGCGATCGACAGGATCGTGCGGGCCTCCCGGGACAGCAGCCGCTCGCGCTTCGTTGCGAACGCCTCAAGGATCGCGGGGTAGTACTCGCGCAGGTGTGATCGGAGCCGGTTGTGGGCGCGGGTTCGGTCCCAGACCGCGTCCTGCTGAGCCCTGGCGAGGACGGCAATTGCCCTGACCAGGTCGGAGTCGGTCGGCAGCGGGCGGTGGAACTCGGTGTCCGTCCGCAGGATGTTCGCCAGGACGACGGCGTCCTGGTGGTCGGACTTCTTCCGGGAGACGGTATGCCGGTCGCGGTATCGGGCGACGGCCATCGGGTTGATGGCACTGCGTATATCCCAGACGTCTCGCTCTGGCCCCTGCCGACCGACCCAACCGGCCAACGCACATGCCTATTAGGGCCTGTCCGGCGGATCATGGACGGAGCCACGCCGCTCTCTTCGCTGCCGGTCGCTCTCTCCGGGGTCTACTCGGAGGTGGTGCGCCGGTCGTGCGTTGTGGCTTGGCGGCCGCGGTGGTTGGCGACGTCAATGCGGTTGCCGCACAGGCCGTGTGGTTCGGGAATCAGAGTGACTTCCCGCTGCGTTCGGCTAACAGCCATTCTTACGCCCCTGCTTCGTCCAGGAGACCTCTCCCATGTCAGAGTTGGAGATCGATGCGGTCGTGTTCGACGTGCTCGGCACGCTCGTCGACGAACCCGCCGGTATCCGCGCCGGCATTCGTGAACTCGCCCCATCGCTCGACGATCTCAGGGTCGAGCGGCTTTTGTCGCTTTGGCAGCAGCACATCGAGCGCGAGCAGCGCCGCATCCTCGACGGCGTCCGGCCCTACCTCGCCAGCGACGTCCTCGACCTGGAAGCCGCCCGGCTCGTCGCGGATGCCGCCGGAGTCGACGACCCGGCCGCCGTAGCGGAGCTGGCTCTGTCAGGTCGCAGGCTCCCGCCGTGGCCCGACACCGTGGCGGGGCTCGCCCGGCTCGCCGAACGGTTTCCGCTGATCGGGCTCTCCAACGCGAGTCGGACGGCGCTGCTGGGAATCAACGCGCACGCCGGGCTGCGCTGGCACCAGGCACTGTCCGCCGAGGACGCCCGGACCTACAAGCCGGACCCGGCGGTCTACCAGCTGGCCGTCACCGTCTCCGGACGATCGCCGGAGCGGCTCCTGATGGTCGCCGCCCACGCCTGGGACCTGCGTGGAGCACAGGGCCTCGGGCTGCGCACCGCCTACGTCGCCCGCCCCGTCGGCGACCCGCCCACCTCCTCGGACGGGTTCGACCTGTACGCCGACGACCTGGCCAGTCTGGCCGGCCAACTCGACCATGCCTAGCCTGTCCGACGGATCATGCGAGTTGGCGGGTTGTTGGGGGCAGGGTGGTGAAGGTTCGGGTGCTGTAGGTGGCCTTTACGGATGCCACGATCTGCGGTACGGGTCAGTCCGCGTCCGTTGCGGCAGATTCAGCCTCCGGTAGCGCCGGATAGTCGGTCGGGTAGAGCCCGGCCGCGAAGCCGTACACCACATCGCCCGCGCGCGGGAGTTGCGCGTAGTCGTTGGCGAGCTCCAGGACCCGCATCCAGAACTCGTGGGCCTGCTCCCGCGGGATCCGCACATGCCGCACGATCGAGGAGAGCTGATCCGCCTGGTGCGCGGCGGCCGACTCGGCCGCGGCCGTGGCGAGATCGTTGTTGCAGTAGGGCGCGTCGACCCCGTCGGTGGGGCTGACCGTGCCGACGCGGAAGATGCGCGCGGTACGGCCGTAGTAGCGCTCGTCGATGGCCCGCACCCGGCGGGTCCGCACGACTTTCAGCAGCTGGGCGTCGACCAGGACGCTTACGTGGTGCGCGACCGTGCTCTTGGGGCGGCCGAGTGCGGCGGCCAACTCGCTCACCGTCGCGGCGCGTTCGAGGAGCAGCTCAAGGATGTCGTTGCGCAGGGGGTTGGCCAGCGCGCGGAGCTGGGCCGGGGCCGTCACATCGGTGACGTCGGCGAGGTCGTGGTCGGGGAGGTCGTGGTCGGTGAGACGGTGATTGTTCGACACTCTTGGATTATTCTAGAGTTCCGGATCGTTCGCTACCCACGGGCAAGGGGTTGGGCATGGCAGAGGTCGTACTGTTCCATCACTCGCAGGGACTCACGCCCGGAGTCGCGGCTTTCGCCGACGAACTCCGCGCGGTCGGCCACACCGTCCACACGCCCGACCTTTTCGACGGGCGCACGTTCAACTCCCTCGAAGAGGGCCAGGGCTACGTCGAGGAGCTCGGCTTCGGCGAGATCACCGAGCGCGGCGTCCGCGCGGCCGAACTCCTGCCGCAGGACGCCGTTTACGCCGGTTTCTCACTCGGCGTGCTGCCCGCTCAGAAGCTGGCGCAGACACGGGCGGGCGCACGGGGCGCGCTCCTGTTCCACGCCTGCATCCCCGTCTCGGAGTTCGGTGCGGCATGGCCCAACAGTGTGCCGGTGCAGGTGCATGCGAAGGAAGCCGATCCGTTCTTCGCCGAGGACATCGACGCCGCCCGCGCGCTCGTCTCCGATCGCGCCGATGCGGAGATGTTCCTGTATCCCGGAGACCAGCACCTGTTCGCGGACAGTTCGCTGGCGTCCTACGACCCGGATGCCGCCAAGCTCCTGACCCAGCGGGCGATCGAGTTCCTCGGCTCGCGCTAGGTTGTCGGCGGGTCATGCGCAAAGCCAGAGGCGCAGGGCTGCGACGGTCACGGTGCCGTAGAAGACATACGCCCTCTTGTCGAAGCGCATGGCCACTGTCCGGTTCGCCTTCAATCGGCTGATCAGCTGCTCAACTTCGTTTCTGCGGCCATATCGTGCCGCATCGAAGCCGGTGGGCCTGCCGCCGCTGCTGCCACGGCGCAGGCGGTGGGCCCGCTGATCACGGCGTTCGGGGATGGTGTGCCCTTGGAATAGATCATCTAGCGCGACGGAGGCCCCGTAGTAGTCGCCGGAGTAACGACCGGCCAGGGAGGACGGGCCGCCCACTGTTCGTCCGTCATGTCCGAGTCGTAGGCGCGGACACGGTCGGGCCGGCTTCGATTGTTGGCCGGGGTACCTCCGGGGTGCGGAGCGGTTGTCGATCCTCGGTGAGCTGATCCATGATCAGCGGTTTCGATATGCCGGATCGCCGGGATCCGCGCTCGGCAGGCTGACCATCCGCTGACGCAGCACGCGAGCCTGGCCGCTCGCGCAGGATGTGGTCGGCGTCGGTGTTGCGCTGGAGGTTCTCCGATGGCGCGGCACTGGGTGAAGTTGCTGCGGTCCCCGCGCAGCCATTGCCCCTCAGGCGGTGAAGCGGCTCTGGATGTCAGGGCGCGCGGCGAGGTGCGGGGGATAGCCCGGGCCGAGGCGTGGGTGGGTGTCCTCGGCTGTCATCGGTTCCTTGCAGGAGGCGCAGACGACCTCGGCGTCGCTCTCGTGGCCGCAGCGGTCATGGTGGAAGACCACCGGAGGTCCCTGCTCGTCGCTGAGCCAGCGATTGCCCCAGGCGTTCATGGCGGCCAGCACGCCGAAGAAGTCGCGCCCCTTCTCGGTGAGGACGTAGTCGTAGCGCACCGGCTCGTGCTGATAGGCCTGCTTCTCCATCAGGCCCTCATCGACCAGGCGGCGGAGCCGGTCGGTCAAGGTGTTGCGGGCGATGCCGAGCTCCTGCTGGAACGCGTCGAACCGCTTGATTCCGTAGAAGGCCTCCCGTAGGACCAGTGGCGTCCACCAGTCCCCGAGCATGTCCATCGTGCGCGCGACCGAACACGGCCAGTTCGCGAAAGAGGTCCGCCTCATGACCTCAGCCTATAGGTCTCACGACAGGACTTAGCATTTCGAGCCCTTTGATCCGCAACACGGCCGCGCCGGGCCGGGCCGCGCCGCGCCGGTCCGACGCCGCACCGGCGGATGGCATCTTCGGGAGTTCGGCTACCGGCCCGGTTCGCGTTCCATGTCACGGACCAGATCGAGGGCGCGCCCCAAGGTGGTGAGCCGGGCGTCCAGCGTTTCACCGGCAGGGTAGAAGCGGACGGTGTCGACGCCCGCGTCGCGCCACACCCGCAACCGGTTGCGCACCATCTCCTCGGTTCCGATGAGGGTGGTGCCCAGCACCATCTCGTCGGTGACCAGTCCGGCCGCGCCGTCACGGTCGCCCGCCTGCCAGCGTTCGTGGACCTCGGCGGCGACCTCGGCCCAGCCCTGCCGGCTGTATGCGTTGTTGTAGAAGTTGGTGCTCGCCGAGCCCATGCCGCCGAGACTGAAAGCCAGTTCCTTCTTTCGGCCGGCCACCATCGCCCGCAGCGCGTCCTCGTCCTCGGCGAAGGCCACCTCGGCGCCCTGGCAGATGTCGAAGTCTGCGCGTGCGCGGCCGGAAGCGGTGAGGCCCGCGTCGATGTGGTCGAAGTAGGCCTCTTTGGCCCCCTCGGGCACGAAGCTGGTACCGAGCCACCCGTCGGCAATCTCGCCGGTCAGCCGCAGCATCTTCGGTGAGAGGGTGGCGAGGTAGATCGGGATGTCATGCTCGGCGCGCATGGACAGGCGCATGGGTCTGGCATCCCCACCGGGCAGTGGAATCTGGAACTCCCGCCCGGCGTAGGAGACTTTCTCCCCTGAGGCGGCCTGCCGCACAATCTCGACGGTCTCCCGCATCCGTGACAGCGGCCGGTCGAAGGGCACACCGTGCAGCCCTTCGATCACCTGAGGACCGGATGGGCCAAGTCCCAGCAGGAAGCGCCCCTGGGAAATCTGCGAGAGGGTGATCGCCGCTCGGGCGATGGCTGTCGGTGTGCGGGTGGCGAGCTGGATGATCCCGGAGCCCAGCAGCATGCGCTCCGTCCGGGCCGCGAGATACCCCAGCGGCGATGGCGCCTCCGATCCCCACGCCTCCGCCACCCAGCAGATGTCCAGGCCCAGCTTCTCCGCTTCGACGACGAAGTCCACCGTCTCCGGCCAACTGCCCCCGGATGCCTCGATCGTGGTCGATGTGCGCATCACAGACTCGCCTTTCCGGACTCTTCAGCAGTCTTCTTGATCGCCGCGAGGGTGTCGCTGATGTTGGTCTCGAACTCCCGCATCCGTACGAAGACGATCTTCTGTTCCTTCTCCGGCATCCGGTCGATGGCAAACGAAAGACCGGAGCGGCCCGGTCCCATCTGCATCCACTGCCGCAGCAGCGTGCCGCCGTCCTGGGGCTCGAGCGTGAACCGCCAGATCGCCGAAGGCTGCTCGGGGTCCTCAACCGCCCAGGCGAACACCTTGGGTGCATCGCACTCCACGACGTAGGAGGTGGTGGCCCACTCACCGAGCGACTCGTGGCTGCTCCGGCCCACGAAGCGGGCCCCCGACGCGGGCTGGGTTGCCCCGTCCAGCCACTCCACCGACTGCAACTCCGCGCTCAGGCTCGGCATCAGCTCGATGTCGGATACCAGCGCCCATACCAGTTCCGGCGGAGCGGCGATCCAGATCTGCACCTCAACCGTCGGCTTGTCCGCATAGCCCGCGCCTGTCCACTCCATGGCCCGGCGACCTCCTCATTCATCAGTGGTGATCTCCGCAACGCGGGGATCCGAACAGTCAAGATGTGCAGATGGACCCGTATGCCACGGCCGACATCAGGACAGGCGCCCCGACCCGATAAGTCGGTCGGCCAGGGCGTCGAGTCGGTGCGCCGGGGAGCCGAGAAGCGAGCGCCTCGCACGGGCGCGCCTGAGCAGTACGTGGGACGTGTGCTCCCAGGTGAAGCCGATGCCCCCATGGGTCTGCAGGGCGTCGGCCGTCACCGCCTCGAGTGCGTCGGCCGCCGCCGCGAGTGCGGTACGAGCCGCCACTTCGGCGTCGGCACGCTCGCCATCGACGGCGTGGGCCGCCGCTTGGACGAGCATCCAGGCGGCGTCGAGTTGGACGGACCGGTCCGCGAGTACGTGCTTGATGGCCTGGAACGATCCGATCGGCCGGCCGAACTGCCGTCGCATCCCGGCGTATTCGACGGCGCCTTCCAGGGCGCGTCGTCCC
This sequence comes from Streptomyces sp. NBC_00775, assembly GCF_036347135.1. NCBI lineage: Bacteria > Bacillati > Actinomycetota > Actinomycetes > Kitasatosporales > Streptomycetaceae > Streptomyces > Streptomyces sp. NBC_00775. Next base: position 1,984,814 of record NZ_CP108938.1, on the reverse strand, counting down.
GTGCCGATGAGCTCGGCCGCAAGCACGGTGAGCACCCGGGCGACCGTGTGCGCGCCGAGTGGTGGAAGCGGTTCGGCAGGCGCTCCGGTCAGCCGCAGGCTCGCCATTGGCTCGGTGACGTCCAGCGCCTCCACGGAGGTCCGGGCGGTGGCCGGCTCGGCGAATTCCACGAGGAACGGCCGCGCCGGGCCGTTGCCCTCATCGGCGAAAGCCAGCACCAACTGGGCGTCGAGGCCGAACGGCACCGCTGCCAGCACGCCGTCAACCGCCGTGTCGTTGAAGGTCAGTGATCCCGCCCGCCGGCCGGGAACCATGTCGGAAGGGAAGGTCTCCCAAGCCGGTACGGCGACGGTGGAGCCGTCCAGGACGCGGGCCAGCGCGGCCCGCGCGCCGGGACTGTCGGCGTGCTCGGCCAGCACCGCGGCGACCGTCGCGGTGGCGGTGAACGGCACGGTCGGCTGGGCCGACCCCACCCGCTCGGCCAGGACACACAAGTCCGCAACACCGCCACCCGAGCCGCCCAGTTGCTCGGGCACACCCAGACCGAGCAGTCCGAGTTCGGCGAGCGAGGCCCACAGCTCGGAGTCGAGGGTCCGAGGGATGGCATCCCACGGGGGAGGAAGCGGGTTTCCGCGGGCATGGTCCGCGAGCAACCGCTCTGCGGTTCGGCCCAGTTCGAGCTGTTCGCCGGTCGGCGCGAAGCGCATCGACGTCCTCCTCACGTCGGGGGGAGATCCATGGCGCCCAGCATTGACTAGTGAGTCTATCTACGCAACTGTTCTGGTCATTCGCTTACCGATCACACCAGGAGGTCTTGGTGGAACCGCAGGGCAGCGAGCCGGCCGACAGCTTCCGCGCTTCGGTGCAGGCATTCGTCGCGGACCTGGTCCCGTCGGACTGGCAGGGCATCGGCGCCCTGGACCCGATCGAGCGCGACACGTTTCAGGAGAAGACGCGGGCCGCGCTGGCCGAGCGCGGCTGGGTTGCCCCGGCATGGCCGCGGGAGTACGGCGGCGCCGGCCTCGGGCCAGCGGAACTGGCCGTCGTCATTGAGGAGTTGACTGCGGCCGGCGTCCCGTCCGGCTCGGACAACGACGATTTCGGCATCACCATGCTCGGCAACACCATGCTGCGCTGGAGCGACCCGAACCTGTTGCGCCGCTTTCTGCCGAGGATCGCGTCCGGCGAGTACGTCTTCGCGCAGGGCTTCTCCGAGCCGGGCGCCGGCTCGGACCTCGCTTCGCTCTCCCTGCGGGCCGAACGGCATGGCGACCAGTGGGTATTGAACGGGCAGAAGCTGTGGTCCTCCGGTGCACACAAGGCGAATTGGGCGTTCGTCCTGGCCCGGACCAACCCCGACGCCCCGGCACACCGCGGCATCAGCATGCTTCTCGTCCCCTTGGACCAGCCCGGCATCGACATCCGCCCGATCCGCAACCTCACCGGCGAGGCGGACTTCAACGAGATCTTCTTCGACGACGCGACCACCGAACTCGGCCTGGTCGTGGGAGAAGTCGACCGCGGCTGGGCGGTTGCGATGACGCTGCTGGGCTTCGAGCGCGGCGCGACCGCGCTCAGGGCTCCGATCCGCTTCCGCAACGAACTGGAGCGGCTGATCGAGTTGACCCGCGAGCGTGGGCTGCACCACGACCCGGACATCCGCCGCCGGATCGCCTGGTGTCACATCCAGGTCGAGCAACTGCGCTGCCACGGGCTGCGCACCGCCGCCACACTGATCGCCGGAGAGGAACCCGGTCCCGCCGCCGCCGCGTTCAAGCTGCTCTGGAGCGAGTACCACCAGCAGGCCACCGAGCTGGCCATGGACGTTCTCGGACTGGACGCGCTGACCCCGACCGGGCGTCCCTCGCCGAACTGGCATCGCCCGCCACGTGATCCCGCCCGCGATCGGATAGCGGATCGCGTACAGCAGCTGCCGGTGACAGTAGCCCTCAGGCCGGCCGCCCCGCCCCTGAAGCCAGGCCGGCACCGGCAACAACGGCCGGATGGCTGCCCACTCCGCGTCCGACATGTCCGACGGATACCGGCGCACCCGATCGGGACGATCGGCCGCGTTGCCGTACACGTGCGCGAGGCAATCACACGACGCGGCGGGCGAGTTGAAGTCAACGGGCTCGAGCGCGTACAACAACGACAACAGGGCCTCCGGGAACCGCTCGGAATGGGATCGCACCCCCGAGCTACCGTGAGGCCCTGCCTGCATACGCGTACCGTCGGAAGATCACCCGACCAGGAACTCCGTTCGATCCACACGTTCCAAGATCGGTTGAGATACGGCTTCTGAGTCAGTCGGTCAGCTTGCCCATCTTCCAGACGGTCATGGACTTGACAACAGTGCCGTCGCCGAAGAGCCGCAGGCCGAGGGAGTCCTGCCGGAAGGGGTAGGCGCGGGTGGTGATGGACTTGTGCGAGTTCGCGTATGCCTCGATCATCGAGCGGTCCAGGAACACATCCAGTGACAACTCTCCGTTGGAGAGCGTCAGCGGGCCTTTCTGGATGCCGAGGTCGGCGTCGACGCTGGAGTTGTTTCCGGATCGTGTTCGGTCGACACCCAGTTGTCCGGCTGGGGCGTCGTAGAACAGGCGGGTCCGCTCTTCGTCCCCGGGGCTGCGGAGCACATCGAGTCCGAAGGTGTCGGCGCTGCCCCGTTCCAGGGTCAGCTTGATGTGGAGCATGTCCCCCTTGATGTCGGCCAGGCGCGCATTGGCGTCGGCGACAGAGGTCTGTTCGCTGATGTCCAGGAGCGGTTCGCCCACGTGAAGCCGGGAGACCTCCTCGACGGGGCTGAATCCGAGGTCTCCGTCAGGGCGCATGGACAGTTGGATGGGGAGTCCGGCGTTGTGGGCCCAGCCGGCGTCGTAGTGGGCGCGCTCGGTGCGCCGGTCCTGCGCGATGCTGAAGACGAGGGAGCGCCCCTTGTCGTCGACCGTGCCGCTGGGCCCGGTGAAGTGATCGCCGTAGTCGAGCAGCCTGGGCTCGGTGGTGTCGGGCGTCCAGCGGCGCGCCTGGGCGTCCCAGGTACCGACCCAGTAGTAGACGTACTTGCTGCTGTACTCGCCGGGGCCGTCGGGGAAGGCCGGGTTGACGAGCAGCGCCCGTCGCTGGCGGCCCTGGGCGTCCTTGCCGATGGGCAGGAAGGTGGGAAGCTCCCAGACCTGGCCGGTCTTGGGGTGGGCCGCCACGTCACCGACCATCAGAGGCCCCGAGTAGGTCCAGTCGGTGAGGTTCTTGGAGGTGTAGAGAAGCGCCGTGCCGCCGACGTTTTGCCCCGAGGTGGTCTGGACTCCCGAGCCGACCAACTGGAACCAGGTGTCGCCCTCCTTCCACACGGACGGGTCGCGGAAGTCTCCGAAGCGGACCTTCCGTCCGGCACCGACGTCCAGATCGGCGGTCTGGCTGGTCACCAAGGTCGGGTACATCTTCCACTCGACCAGGTCCGGGTCGCTGGGGTCGACAGGGCGCGCGAGTCCGACCGCTTGGTTGGGGCGCTGGGAATCGTTGCCGGCCGTGAACAGCAGGACGGGGACGCCGTTCTCGTCGAGGGTCGAGCCACCGGACCAGACACCGTCGGGCGCCACGCTTCCTGCGGTGGGCGCGAGAGCGACGGGCAGGTCGCGCCAGTGCACCAGATCCTCGCTGACCGCATGCCCCCAACTGATGTTGTGCCAGTAGGGACCGTGGGAGTTGTGCTGGTAGAAGAGGTGGTACTTGCCGTTGACCTGGATGGGGGCGTGCGGCTCGTTCATCCAGTGGTTGGGGGCCGTGAAGTGGTAGCCCGGGCGGTAGCGGTCGCCGTCGTAGCGTGAGCGATCCATGGCCATACGGGCCTCGGGGATGCTGCCCCCGGCGAATGTCTGTACATCGTGCTCGTGGCTGGCCCTCACGGACTCCGAGGTGAGCGCGCTGGTGTGGACCTTCACCTCGTCGATCAGGCCATTGAACATGTTCACGGCAAAGGTGCCGTTGATGATCGCGGGCTGGTTGTGGCGGCCGATGAGCAGTGGAACGTCGGCCTTGGCCAGGCGGGCCGTGGTGGGGATGGCGGTCTGGGCGACCTGCGCGCCGTTCACGTACAGCGTGATCGTGCCTTCGCTCGGTGCGAAGACGCCCGCGAGGTGCGCCCACTTGCCTGCGGCCAGAGCTGCCGATTGGGGGACCGCCGTCTCGTACCAGGCGTCACCGGTGCCGATGCCGAATTGCCACACGCCGTGCCGGCCGACGCCGAGCGAGAACCCTCGGTGTGCTGCCTTGTCCTGCTGGTTGACGACCGCCGAGGGCTTGCCTTCGTCGCCCCATTCGAAGGCGCGCGGTGCGACCCAGGCTTCGACGGTCATGCCGTCCGTCGGGATCTGGGTCTGCGATGCGGCGCGGGTGACCCAGGTGGAGTACCCGTCGAAGAGAAGGGCGCCGGAGAGAACGCCGTCCTCCTGTCGCTTGGGACGCCACAGCGGGTCGCTGTTCGGCTTGTAGACCGCGTTGTTGAAGACGTAGCTGATGGGGTCCGCGCTCTGGCTGACACGCTCCGTGGTTGCGGTGCCCTGGCCCTCGGAGAAGTCCCAATAGGTGGCCAGTCCCTCGAGGCCCGGATCCGGCGCCTTGTCCAGACCGACTCTCACGTCGTCCAGGTTGATGTGTCCCCAGCCGCCGGTGGCCTGGTCGACCGCAGTGATGCGCAGCTGCTCACCCAGGTGCTCGCGCGCGTCCCAGGTGACGCGGCGGTACGCCTCGTCGTCGGTTCCGGTGGCCTTGTGCAGGATGGTGCCGTCCAGGGTCGTCAGGGCGACGTAGAGCTGGTCGTCGTTGCGGCCGCCGGAAACCAGAACGCTGACCATTCCCGTGCCGGTCAGGGTGAACGGCTCGGAGGTGACGGTACCCGTGGGGGCGTCGCCGCCGCCCGCGAATCCCCACAGGTGGTAGGTGCCCTGGTGGTTGAAGCAGCAGCCCCACCCCCAGCCCGGCTGGTCGGTGACGGATCCGTTGAAGGCCGTGCCTGTGGCGGTCCAACCGCTCAGGTCGCCTGTCTCGAAGCCGGGGTTGGACAGGGTGCTCTCACTCGCGCTGGCCGGCTGCGACATGAGGGGCGTTGTCAGGCCGAGACAGACCACGAGTGCGAGCAGTATGCGTAGCAGGCTGCCCGGGGATCCTGTCCCGGATATCGCTGGTGAGCGCGTTCGCATGCAGACCTCCGATGGGGTGTTGAGGTTTGTTGAGCAGGCTGGTTCGCGTGGTTGAGTGCGGGCCCACGACACGGCCTCGAGAGCGTGGAACAGGGTGTGCCGGTGGTCAGGGGCGTTGGACGGGCACGTTGACGTCGTCGACGTTGATGTGGCCCCAGCCGCCCGTCGCCTTGTCGACGACCTCGACGTAGATCCGCTCACCGATGTGGGCGGACAGGTCGAAGGCGACTCGGCGGTACTGCTCGCCACCACGACCGGTGGCCTTGGCCAGCACCTTGCCGTCGTCGGCTCGGACGACGGCCGCGTAGAGTCGGTCGAGGTCGTTGCCGCCGGATACGAGCAGATCGACGACGCCGTCTCCGCCGAGGGTGACGGTGTCGGAGCGGAGGACGCCGACCGCGTCGTCGCCGCCTGCGTCCGGGTTGTAGCCCCACAGGTGGTGGCCGGTCGCGTCGTCTTCGGTCTCGGCCTGGTAGAACGGTCCGCCCCAGCCCCAGTCGGTGCGGGTGGTCACGCTGGCGTCGCTGAAGGTGGTGCCCGAGACGACGGTCCATCCGGTGAGGTCCCCGGTGGCGAAGTCGTGGTTGGGGAGGGCGTCGACGTCCTTCGGACGCGGCGGGTCGTAGGCGGCGGGGGCGACAGACGTGTCGTAGGCGCCGTTCATGCGCCAGACGTCCAGGGACACGACCCGGGCGGCGCCGCCCTCACTGGTCAGCCGCAAGCCGGTGGCGTCCTTTTGCGTCGGGTAGACGCGGCTGGTCAGGCTGTTGGTGCCGTTGATGTACGCCTCCAGCATGGAGCGGTCGAGCAGGACCCTCAGCGTCAGTCGGCTGCCGTCGAGTTCCACGGTCCCTCCGTGGGCACTCTTGCGTACGTCCGGGTCGAGGCTGGAGCGGCTGCGGTCGATGGAGAAGCGCCGCTTGGTCGTGTCGTAGGAGAGCAGTGTCTGCTCGCTGCCGTCGTCGCTGGCCCGAACGGTCAGGGTGATGGTTGTGGCGTCGCGCGGCTCGATGACGGCTTCGATGTCCAGCAGGTCGCCAGAGACGTCGGCGAGTTGGCGGTTCGCGTCCTTCACCGAGGTCTGGCGAATCTTGGCGAGTCGTCGGCCCCGCAGGGTGGCCGCTTCGGCGATCGGTTCGACGCCGAGGGCGCCGTCCTGGCGAAGCGAGACGCTGACGGGCATTCCGGCGTTGTGCGCCCAGCCGGCCTGGGCGTGCTGCTGTTCGCTGCGGCGGTCCTGGGTGATGCTGAAGAGCACGGACCGGCCGTCGGGAGTGACGAAGCCGGACGGGCCGGTGAAGTGCTCGCCGAAATCGAACTCGCGGGGCTTTTCGTGGTCGGGCACGAAGCGGCACGCGTCCTTGTCGAAGGTGCCGATCCAGTAGTACGTGTGCTTGACGGCGTTGGAGTTGAACGCCTCCCACCAGGGGCTGACCAGCAGGATGTGCTTGCCGGTGCGCTTGCCCGTGGGTCCGGGGAGCGGGAGGAGGACCGGCAGTTCCCACGCCTCGCCGGGCTCGGGCACCTTGGTGAGATCGTTCCAGTGCAGGGGGCCTTGGTACGTCCAGGGGCCCTCGGGTCGGCGGGCGGTGTGGACGAGCGCGGTGCCGCCGTACTTCTTGGTGACCTGTGTGCCGTCGTAGTCGACGATTCCGCTGCCCGTCAGCTGGTACCAGACGCCGTCCTCCTCCCAGACGAACGGGTCGCGGAAGTTCTCCGCCCACGCGGTGCCGGGGCCCGCCGGGAGGGCGGCCGGGGCTTCGGTGACCGGCTCGGACTTCATGGTCCAGGTGGGCAGGTCCGTGTCGCCGTCGGTCGGGTAGGAGGACACGGCGAGCCCGGTGCGCTGGCGGTAGGGCAGCCGGTCGTCGCCGCCGGTGAAGAAGAGCACGGGGCCGCGGTCGCCGTCGACGTGGGCCGAGCCCGACCAGCAGCCGTCCGGTGCGACCGAGTCCGCGGCGGGGGCGAGGGCTATGGGCTGGTCTCGCCAGTGCACCATGTCGGTGCTGACCGCGTGCCCCCAGTGGATCTGGCCCCAGTACGGGCCGAACGGATCGTGCTGGTAGAAGATGTGGTACTTGCCCTTGAAGTACACGGGCGCGTGCGGCTCGTTCATCCAGTGCCAGGGCGGCAGCAGGTGGAACTGGGGGCGGTGGCGGTCGCCGTCGTAGCGGGCCCGCTGCTGGGCCAGGTCCGGCCGGGGCACGCGATGGCCGGGGAGAGCCGCGATGGTGTCGGCGTGCTCCTTGTGCGCCGCCGTATCGTCCAGGGTGCCCGGGCGGATCGCGAGGCTGTCCATCAGGCCGATGTACATGTTGGCGTGGAACTCGCCGTTGAGCAGCGTGGGTGTGTTGTGCAGCCCGATGAGCAGCGGCTCGTCCGAGGCCAGTACGGGGGCCTTGTCCGGGGTGGTGGCGGTGCCGATCAGCCGGCCGTCGCGGTAGAGGCGCAGTTGCCGGGCGGCCGGGTCGTAGGTGGCCGCGAGGTGCGTCCACCGGCCCTTGACGGCAGGCTGGTCCGAGGCTCCCTTGACCTCGATCAGGTCGGTTCCGAAGCCGAGTTGGAAGACGATCTGACCGAAGCGGCGCAGGCCGAGCAGGAATCCGGTCTTCGCGTCCGGGTTGTGCTGGTTGACCAGGGCCTGGGGTTTGCCGTCGATGCCTTGCTCGTAGGCGTAGGGGGCGATCCACGCGTCGAGCGTGAAGCCCCCGGCGGGGTCGAGCTTGCCGGGGCCGTCGGCGGTGACGACGGTCGAGTAGCCGTCGAAATACAGTGCCCGGCCGCGCACTCCGCGGCGCCGTACGGGATCGCCGTCGGGCTTGTAGCGGGCGTCGTCGAAGACGTAACCGATGGGGTCGGCGGTGCCGGAGACCGCCTCGCGGGTGACCGTGCCGGTGCGCTCGTCGAAGTCCCAGCGGGCGGTGGGGCTTTGAGGGCTGCGCCGCTCCTGGGCGGCTGCCGGTGCGGGAACGAACGCGAGGGGAACGATGGCGCCGCCGACGGCAGCCGATACGACACTGAGGGCTGTTCTTCTCCTCATGGCTGACTCCTGAGGGTGCGCGACAGGTCTGACGCCCTGCCAAATCGGTTTAACCGGTGGCTCGGCATCGTTCGCGCGCCGCTCCTGCTAAAGCAAGAGCTAACGCATGCCGATTTACCTGGGCGTTACCTGAAGGCCGCGCAAAACGTCACATAAGGTCGGCATATCTCTACTTGATATGTCCGAGGTGTTGACACCGGGCGAAGAGCGCATCAGTCTCGTCACACCTTGCTAATCCGATTTAACAACGGAGCTGAGCCGCTGATGCCTGAACGTCGTGTGACCATGGCCGACGTCGCCCGCAAGGCAGGCGTCTCGCCGACGACCGCGTCGTTCGCCCTGTCCGGCCGCACCGACATGCGCATCGCCGACTCCTCCCGCGCACGTGTCCTGGAGGCCGCCCGGGAGCTGGGCTATCGCCCCAACGTCACCGCGCGCAGCCTGCGGACGAAGTCGACCCAGACCATCGGGTTCGTGTCGGACCAGATCACCACGACACCGTTCGCGGGGGATGTGATCCGCGGGGCGCTGGAGGCTGCCCGGGAGCGGGACCACCTGCTGTTCATCACGGAGGCGGGCGGCGACCGCGCCGCCGAGTCGTCACTGGTCCACGCGCTGCTGGACCGCCAGGTCGACGCGGTGATCTACGCGTCCATGTTCACTCGGTATGTGACTCCGCCCAAGGAGTTGTTCGGTCGCCGGGTGGTCCTGTTGAACTGCCTGGCGCCCGGCTTCGACGCGCCGTCCGTCGTCCCGGACGAGCTCGAGGCCGGCCGGGACGCGGCCCGTGCCCTGCTCGCAGCTGGTCATACCGAGGGCATCTGGGCGATCGGCGGCCACCAGGCCATCCCGGCCACGCCCGAGGGGATCATCGCCGGCAACGAGCGCATGCGCGGCCTGGAGGAGGTCCTGCGGGCGGGCGGCGCCCGCCTGGACGGTGTCGTCGAGTGCGACTGGGACACGCGGGACGGGCACCGGGAGGTCTCCGCCCTGCTCGCGGCAGGCCACCGCCCCCGGGCGCTGGTGTGCCTGACCGACCGCGTCTCCTTCGGCGCCTACCAGGCGCTCGGCGAGGCGGGTCTGTCGGTGCCCGGCGACGCATCGGTGGTCTCGTTCGATGATCAGGACATCGCGTCCGTACTGCGCCCGGCGCTCACCACGCTGAAACTGCCGCACTACCAACTCGGCCGCCTTGCCGTGGAGTTGATCCTCGGCGAGGGACCGCTCGAAGCAGTCGTACACCGTGTGCCCATGCCGCTGCAGGAACGCGCCTCCATCGGCACCCCCGCAGCGGGCTGACACCGGGCACCCGAAAACGGCTGTCCCGCCGCCCGGAGCGAAGATCCCCGGGCGGCGGGACGACCACCAAGAACAGCGACCGTCGCAACCGGTCGCATGGGCGGGTCCGGCAAGACCCGTCTCAGTGAGATGGAGGAACCTCGTGGTGTTCAGAACCAGGCGCCTCGCAGTGGCGAGTGTAGCCCTCGCGGCGGCGACCGCGCTGGTCGCCGGATGCGCGACCGGGAGTGGCGACAGCGCGTCCGGAGCCAGCGGCAACACGCTGACACTGTGGACGCACAACGCCGGCAACTCGGCCGAGCTCGACGTCGTCAAGAAGATCATCAAGGAGTTCAACGGCTCCCAGAGCACATACAAGGTCAAGCTCCAGGCGTTCCCGCAGAGCGACTACAACAACTCCGTCGTGGCCGCCGCCTCGGCCCACAAGCTGCCCTGCCTGCTGGATGTGGACGGCCCCAACGTACCGAACTGGGCCTGGGGCGGCTATCTGTCCCCGATCGACGTCTCCGGCAGCCAGGTACCGTTGTCCGACCAACTGCCCAGCACCGTCGGCCGCTACAAGAACAAGGTCTACGGGTTCGGTTTCTACGACGTCGCCCTGACCCACTTCGCCCGCAAGTCGGTGCTGAACAAGTACGACATCCGGATCCCGACCACCGACAAGCCCTGGACGAAGGACGAATTCGACTCCGCGCTGGCCAAGCTGAAGAAGGGCGGAAAGTTCGCGTACCCGCTGGAGATGGGCACCGGCGGCAGCGGCGAGTGGTGGCCCTACGCATACTCCCCGCAGCTGGAGAGCTTCGGCGGCGACCTGATCGACCGCGACGGCTACAAGACCGCCTCGGGCACCCTCGACGGCAAGAACTCCCAGGAATGGGCGACCTGGTTCCGCTCGCTGGTGGCCAAGGGCTACATCGCGAAGAAGTCCGGAGCCGACCCGAACAAGGACTTCCTGGCCGGCAAGAGCGCCATCCAGTGGGACGGCAGCTGGAACGCGGCCAAGAACGCCGACAAGCTCGGCGACGACCTGGCGATCATCCCGCCGGTCGACTTCGGCAACGGGCCCAAGATCGGCGGCGCCTCCTGGCAGTGGGCCATGAGCTCCACGTGCTCCAACAAGGCCGGCGCGCAGGCGTGGCTGAAGTTCTCCCGCCAGACCAAGTACTTCGTCGACTACGCCAAGGCCACCGGCACCCTCCCCGGCACCGACGCCGCCGCGAAGCAGGTCGAGGGTTACCAGCCGGGCGGGAAGTTCAATGTGCTCGTCCAGTACGCGCGCAAGTACGCGGTGGTGCGCCCGGTCACGCCGGCCTACCCGTACATCTCCACCGAGTTCCAGAAGGCGGCCCAGGACATCCTGGCCGGTGCCGATCCCAAGAACGCTCTCGGCCAGGCCGCGAAGGACATCGACAACAACCTGAAGACGAACAACAACTACGCCGGCTGACCCGCCCGCCCCGCCCCGGTCCGGTTCGGGCCCCGACCGCGCCTCGCTGCGCCGCCTGAACCGGACCGGCTCCCTCTGGAGCTACCGTGACCACCATGATCGCAGCCCTTGAACGGCTGCGTCCGGTCCGGCGAACCCGAACGACGCACGCCCGTCGCCGTGAGAGCCTCACCGCCCTCGGCATGGCCACCCCGGCCGTCGTGCTGCTGATCGTCTTCCTCGTCGTACCGGTCGCCCTCGCCTTCGCCCTGGCGTTCACCGACGCGAGGCTCATCTCGCCCACTCCGGCCCGCTTCGTGGGCCTGAGGAACTTCACCCTGCTCTTCCAGGACCCGGTCTTCTACAAGTCCCTGCGCAACACGGCCTACTTCGCCGCCGTCGTCGTCCCGCTCCAGGCCGGGCTCGCGCTGGTGCTGGCGCTGTTGGTCAACGCGAAGGTGCGCGGCGTCAACTTCTTCCGCACCGTCTACTTCCTGCCGGTCGTCACCTCGATGGTGGTCGTGTCCCTCCTGTGGACCTTCCTCTACCGGCAGGACGGCCTGGTCAACCACGTGATCTCAGGACTCACCCTGGGGCATGTCCACGGCCCGGACTGGCTGGGCGACCCGGCCACCGCCATGCCCGCCATCATCCTGATGTCGGTCTGGCAGGGCGTCGGCTTCCACATGATCATCTGGCTGGCCGGCCTGCAGACCATCCCCGCCGAGCTGTACGAGGCCGCCGACCTGGACGGGGCCGCCCGCTGGCACCGCTTCCTCCATGTCACCTGGCCCGGACTGCGCGCCACCCGCACCTTCGTGCTGGTCACCATCACCATCGCGGCGTTCAGCCTCTTCACCCAGATCAGGGTGATGACGCAAGGAGGCCCGCTCGACTCCACCACCACCGTCGTCTATCAGGCGGTGCACACCGGCTACGACCAGCAGCAGACCGCGTACGCGGCAGCGATCTCGCTGGCCTTCTTCGTGCTCGTGCTGAGCGTGTCCCTCGTCCAGCGATTCCTGACCCGGGAGAAGGACTGACATGACCTCCTTCCTCAAGCATCTCGGCGGTCACGCCGGCCGTATCGTCCTGACCCTGGTCTTCGCGCTCCCACTCGTCTTCATGCTGGTCTCGTCCTTCAAACCGGACGACGAGATCTTCAGCGACTTGGGCTCCCTGCGTGCCTTCCTGCCAGTCGGCGCCCTGTCACTGGACAACTACACCGCCGTGTTCCAGCGCGTCCCGGCGGCACGGTTCCTGCTGAACTCCGTGCTGATCTCATCCATCACCGTGGTACTCGGCATCATCGTCAACAGCCTGGCCGCCTTCGCCCTGTCACGGATGCGCTGGCCCGGCCGGAAGCTCGTCCTGACCGCGATCATCGCCACCCTCATCGTGCCGTTCGAGACTTTCGCCCTGCCGCTGGTGTGGTGGGTCAACCAACTGCCGCTGCTGCGCATCAACGGCTTCCACCTGGAGTGGACCACCGGCTGGCTGGACACCTACCAGGTGCAGATCGTGCCGTTCGTCGCCAACGCCTTCTCGATCTTCTTCTTCCACCAGTACTTCCAGAGCATCCCCAAGGAACTGGACGAGGCGGCGGTCATGGAGGGCGCAGGCTGGTTCACCATCTACCGCCGCATCGTCATGCCGCTGTCCGGACCAGCCGTCGCCACCGTCGCCATCCTCACCTTCCTGCCCGCCTGGAACTCCTACCTTTGGCCGCTCATGGTCGTGCAGAGCGAGAACCTGCGACCGGTGATGGTGGGCATCTCCTACTTCTTCCAACTGAACGTGGGCTGGGGCCAGATCATGGCCTACTCCTCCATGATCACCGTGCCGATCCTGGCCCTCTTCGTGGCTTTCCAACGGTCGTTCGTCAACAGCATCGCCTCCACCGGCGTCAAGGGCTGACCACGCTCCGTCGACCTCCACACCGAAAGGACCCCTGCGTGTCCGTCATGCCCGCAGACCCCCACCTGCCCGTCGCGCACCTGCGCCCGCCCCGCAACTGGATCAACGACCCCAACGGGCTCGCCTTCCACCACGGCCACTACCACGTGTGCTTCCAGCACAACCCATACGGACCCGAGCACGCGAACATGCACTGGGGCCACTTCCGCAGCCCGGACCTGATCACCTGGGAAGAACTTCCCCTCGCTTTGACCCCCACGCCGGGCGGCGAGGACGCCGACGGCTGCTTCTCCGGCAACGCGATCTCCGACGGCGACCGCATGGTCGCCTTCTACTCCGCCTTCCGCACCGACCGCTGGGCACAGCCGGTCACCACCGCCGAGTCCCGGGACAACGGTGTCACCTGGACACCGCGCGGCAGCCTGCTCATCCCCGAACCGCCCGCGGGCGCCACCATGTACCGCGACCCGTACGTGTGGCGGGAAGCCGGCCGCTGGCGCATGCTGGTCGGCTCCGCCCAGGCGGGCGGCCGGGCGGCGGCACTGCTCTACGAGTCCGGGGACCTGGAACAGTGGAAGTACAGGGGGCTCTTCCTGGACCGGGCCCCGCAGCCGGTGGCGCCGGGCGCCGACACGGGGCTGGGCTGGGAGTGCCCCCAGTACCTGCACGCGGACGGACGCGGCGCGCTGCTCCTCGGCGCCTGGGACCCGGAGCTCGGACCGCGCCGCACCGTGGTCTACCCCGGGCGCGAACAGGCCGGCCGCTTCCTCGCCGGCGATCCCGTTCTGCTCGACCACGGGCCCGACTTCTACGCCCCGGCGCTGCTGCCCGCCCCCGACGGCCGATGGTTGCTGTGGGGCTGGTCGTGGGAGGCCCGCGACCCGAAGTGGGTACGGGAGAGCGGCTGGGCCGGGCTGCTGACAATGCCGCGCGAGGTGACACTCGCCGAGGACGGCTCCGTACGACAGCGACCGGCCGCGGAACTCCTCGCGCTGCGCGACGAGCGCGCGGTGACCGCTACCGGCGAGACCGCCGGAACGGCCGTACTGGGAACGGTGGGCCCGAGCTTCGACCTGACGGCCCGTCTGGAACCCCGCAGTGCCGGGAGTGCCGGGACGGCGGGCAGACTGCGGCTGGTGACCTCCGCCGACGGCACCGAGTACCTCGACATCAGGATCGACACTGCCGCCGGTGAGCTCGTCGTGGACCGCGACCACGCCTCCCTCGACCCGCGCGCACACGGCGGGACGTACCGCGTCCCCTGCCCCGAGGCGAGTGCGGTGTCCGGCGCCCCGGTCGAACTGCGCCTGGTGGTGGACCGCTCCGTCGCCGAGCTCTACCTGCCGTCGGGCCGGGCGTTGACCTTGCGGTTCTACCCAACCGGCGGCGCTCCCTGGCGGATCGAGGCCCATGCCGGAGGCGAGGGCAGCCTCGGTTACACGGTCGGAGCCTGGAACCTGCGGCCGTACACCATGCGGTACACGGCCGACTCCAACGCCCAGTCCGCGCTCCCGGACGCTGGCCTCGTCCGCCCCTGATTCTGTTACCGCCTCCACGGCCCTCGGGCTCGGGCTCCCGGCATCCAGTGCACGATCACTCCGGTGCACTGGGCGCTCGGCGAGATCGGGCGCCGGGGCGATTGCAGAGGGACGTCAGCTGCGCCAGCCAGCCGGGAACCCGCGGAGTCGGCTCGCACGACTCCGCCGCTGCTGGACAGGCATGGGACCTACTGTAACCGGCTGCTGCAGGCCGACCGGAAGTAGACGCTTGGGCGTCAGTGACTGGTGACGACCTTGCCGAAGTGACCGCCTTGCTCCATGTAGGACGCTGCGGTGGGGGTTTCCTCGAAGGGGAAGACGCGGTCGCAGCCCCGACTACATCCTGGGGAACCACATCCGGCATCCCGCCCCTTTCACAAGACCGCCCACCTCGGCGGGGGCCCGCCTCACACCGGGGACAGGCCCTTACGCGCCTTGACAACCCCGGCCCCCATGGGTGCGGCTTTATGGAGGATGGCGGCGGGATGGGCCCCGGCATACCGTGACGCTCGTCCTGGCGGTACATCAGATGCCTGCCGGCCCGGGTGCGGCCGGGAACGGGCGGGGCGCCCGCACACGCTGCGCGCGAGGCCGTCGATGGTATGTGGAAGCGGGTTCTCACGGCTCCGCGACCGATTCGGGCGCGAGCCCGCCGGGGCGTTGAGCACTCGGGCACAGTTTGACGGCACTTGTTCGGGCGGCACCGGGGCCTTCGGGGTATCACCAGGACTTCAGCCGGGCCGCGTCACGCTGGACCGGGGCCCGCGCCACATCGGAGTCCTCCGCATGAGGACTCCGATGTGGCGTCATGTTGCTGCTCTGGGCTGCTCAGTGGCTCAGGCAGACGCGAGCTTCTGAATGCGCGGATGGTTCTCCAGGGCCCAGCGCACGGTCTTCGGCGGGCGTCCGAGCAGGGTCTCCAGCTGGTCGGTGGTGCCGCGGTAGCCGCCGCCGCCCATAAGCCGGGTCAGGGTCTTCAGGTGCTCCGCAGTGTGCGGGATCGCGGCCAGGGCGGTGTCCACGTAGGTCTCGTTCCAGGTTTCGACGTCTTCGGGAACGTAGGTGACCGGGCGTCCCAGCACGGCCGCGAAGTCCTCCGCGAACCCGTGCATGTCCTTCGCTTCCGGACCGTTCAGTTCGTAGGACTTCGAGATGTGCGGCGCCGGGTCGGCCAGGATCTTCGCGCACACCTCCGCCACGTCGTAACCCGCGATGGGCGCGAGCCGGTGGTCGCCGAAAGGCAGACGCAGTTCACCGCGGCTCAGCGGCTCCAGCGCCAGCCAGGTCATCAGGGGGTTCTCGACGAACATGGCCGCCCGTACGTTGACGGCCGGGAGGCCGGACCACTCCAGCACCTGCTCGGCGACCCAGTGGGCCCGCTGCTGCGGCGACCAGTTCGCGACGAGTCCGCCCAGCCACGCACGCCGCTCTTCCTCCGGCGCGGTCAACTTCTCGAACGTCATGAACGACTGCTCGTACTCGGACATGTTGACGAAAACCTCGATATCGCCCTGGGCCCGCGCCGCCGCGGCCATCAGGCTGACGGCGTCCGTGTAGTACGGCGACAGGCTCATGCTGAAGTAGATGCGCCGGACGCCCTTCAGCGCGGCGCTCACGTCGGCGATGGTGAGCAGGTCCCCGACGAACACCTCGGCCCCGGCCTGGCGGAGCGAATGCGCGCGTTCGTCGTCCTGGCGCACGAACGCGCGCACCGGGTGCCCTTGTTCGAGCAGCATGTCGACCATCGTCCGGCTCACACCACCGATTTCGCCGGCGGCACCGGTGATCAGGATGGGATTGCGCTCTGGCATCAATGTGTCCTCTGTCTGGTTGTGTCTGGTTGCGTCTGGTTGGGGTGAGTCAGCGAGTCAGTGAGTCGGTTGTTCACAAAGCCGGGGCCGACAGTGGGTGTCGGCGACCGTTTTGGGCTGCTTGAGGTGCGAGGAGCGCCTTGCACGGCGTACGGAGGTCCGCTCGAAGCACTTCCTGAATGCAGGCCAGGGTCTCTAGCAGGACTCCCGGGCCGCGGAGGATTTCCAGTCGCCCAGCTCGATGGCCGCCTGCGCGTGAGCCGTGGGCTCTGCTGTGTCCGGACGGTGCCGGCCAGGCGGATTCGGCGGAGGGTCATCGGGGTGCGGGGCCGTCGATGTGGGCGAGGAAGTCGAGGAGTGCGGCGTTGACCTCGGCGGGACGTTCCTGCTGTGTCCAGTGCCCGCAGCCCGGCAGCACCACCAGGTCGTGCAGTTGAGGCGCGATAGCGGTCAGCGGGTTGTCCGACCCGCCCTCGCCACGGAACATTTCGCTCAGCGAAGGGCCCCCGTCCGGGCCGCGCAATGAGGTGACCATGTCGCGGTCTCCCACCACGTACAGCGCGGGGACGTCGATACCGCGTCCCCGGAACGGCGCGAGCAGTTCGCTGTTGCGTTCGATGTTCCGGTACCAGTTGAAGGCTCCAGTGAACGCCCGCTCGCCGTGCAGGGCGAAGTCCTCGGCGTACACCTGAATGTCCTCCTCCGTCAGCCAGTCCGGGAGAGCCGGCGACTCCGGCATGGTGTCCAGGAGGCCCAGACCGTCGGGTATGACCAACGGGCGGGGTTCGCTGCCGAGCGGGTTGTCGCCCGAGGCACCGACCAGGAGGCGGCGCAAGGCGTCCGGGATGTCCTTGGCGAACTCCGCGTCGGCGACTCCCGGTTGCTGGAAGTACACCTGGTAGAAGCCCTCGCCGTACTGGGCACGAGTGATCGAGGGCGGGACCATTCCGCCCGGCAGAATGGGCGGAATGCTGAGCCCGGCCACTGCGCGGACCTTGTCCGGGCGCAGCATCGCCGCGGTCCAGGCGACGGGTGCACCCCAGTCGTGGCCCACCACGACCGCCTGCTCCTCCCCGAGCTCCTCGATCAGGGCGATCACGTCGCCGACGAGGTGGAGCAGGGTGTACGACGCCACGTCCGGCGGCTGCTCGCTGCGGGCGTAGCCGCGCTGGTCGGGGGCGACGACCCGGTACCCGGCCGCCGCCAGCGCCCCGAACTGGTGACGCCAGGAGTACCAGCTCTCCGGCCAGCCGTGCAGCAGCAGGACCAGCGGCCCTTGCCCCTGCTCGGCGATGTGCAGCCTGACCCCGTTCACGTCGACGAAGCGGTGGGTGAGCGGACTTTCCACGAGGAGCTCCTTGAAGTGCGTGAGTGCGTGCTACTTCTTCAGCTGGGCGTACATGGCGTCCAGGTCGGCGGACAGCTGGGACTTGACCCAGCGGGTGGTGTCGTCGGCCAGGACCTCGTGCGCCCCTGCCTCGATGCCGTCGAGTGCGGCCACGGCGATGTCGCGGGGGTCGGCCTTGGGTGCGTCGACGCCCGAGGTCATGTCGGTGTCCACGTAGGCCATGTGGAGCCCGGTCACCGCTATGCCGCGCGGCTGCAGCTCCAGGCGCAGGGAGTTGGTCTGCGACCACAGGGCGGCCTTGGAGGCGCCGTAGGGCGTGCCGTCGGCCAGCCAGGACAGGGCGGAGTGGGCGTTGAGGAGGTGGCCTCCGCCGTTGCGCTCGATGACCGGCACGAAGGCCCGGGTGACCAGCAGCGGCCCGTAGAAGTTGGTCTCCAGATCCCGGCGCACGTCCTCCATCGGGGAGTCGAGGTACGAAGCGCGGACGGATGCGCCGGCGTTGTTGATCAGAATGGTGACGTCCTGGGCCTGCTCGGCGGCCGCCGCCACAGATGCCGGGTCAGTGGCCTCGAGCGCCAGCGGAACGGCATCGGGGTGGGTCACCGTGCGCGGGTCACGGGCCGTGGCGTAGACCTTGCCGGCCCCGCGCGCGTAGAGCTCCTCGACCAGCATCTTGCCGATGCCACGGCTGCCTCCGGTGACGAAGACGCTGGCGCCCTTGATTGCTGTCATGACTACCTCCACGAAGATGAAAACCGATCGGTTTTCACCACCGTAAACCGATCGGTTTCGTCATGCAAGTCGGGTTGAGCACCGGATGACTACGGCACGCGGGGTCGAGGTGGAGTCGGGCGGAGCTCAGGCTTCAGGGGCTGGCCTCGTGTCCATCGGCGAAGTCCGTACTCGCCCGTCGCAGGCCGGTGAAGCCGCGAGCCTGCCAGTGATCGACGTGGCCCGGCTGGGCCCACGGAGTTCAGCGGGGTGACGTGAGGAGTGGCGTGCCGTACGGCTCGGTATCGCCGGCGTGCCCGGCCGCCGTCCCCGGCCGGCCCGGGGTCGGCGGCCAAGGGCGGCCGACTGTCGGCGGCGCTGGGACCGGAACCACCGGCAGGACGATGCGGGAGGGTCGGGCGGGGTCGTGGAAGACCTGCTGCCGGGCCACTCGGGCCGTGGTCGCGCTCTCCTCGGGTTCGCCCGTGTTGAGATTGCGGTCCCAGCGGGGGAAGTTGCTGTAGGTGACCTGGACCCGTATCCGGTGCCCCGCCCGGAAGACGACGCTGGTCGACCACAGGTCCACGACGTGCTCGGCCGCCTCGCCCGGTGTCGCAGCGCGCACCCTTACCATGCCGTCGGCCACATTGCGGGAGACGCCCATCTCATCGACGTCGCACAGGCGTGCCACCCAGTCGGTCGAGGGGCCGTCCGTGGCAGCGAAGAGCACCGCCCGGACCCGGCCGGTCACCTCGACGTCCTCGGTGAGCAGTTCGGTGGTGAAGACCAGGACGTCCTCGCGCGCCTCGACGGCCGCGCCTGGTCGAGCGGCCCGGGACGGAACTCGTCGGTGTTCAGGAGCCCGCCGCCCATGAGGAGCGCGCCGCCGGTGGTCGGCACCGGGTCCATGGGGTCGTAGGTGAACTCCTCGGCCTGCTCGGAGGCGGACGGCGGCTCCTGCGTCAGGCGTCCGTCGGCGCGCAGGTGGAAGTCCGTATCCACGGCCCGCGGCAGGGGCCATTCCGTCTCCTCGCGCCACTGGTTGATGCCCATGACGAACAGCAGCACCGTGCCCGCGTCCGGCTCCACAGCCTCGCCGTCGCCGATCGTGCGCCGGAACCAGTCGAACTGCATGTCGTGCAGGCGTCCGCGCATGCCCATGAAGTCGGAGTTCGCGCCGAACCCGAAGTTGACGTCACCGACCACGTGCCGCAAGTTGGTGTGGGTCCACGGGCCCATGACCAGCGTGGCGGACCGGCCGGCGCGGCGCATGGCGGTGAAGTTGTCGAGCGTGCCTTGGCCGAAGATGTCGAACCAGCCGCCGACCTGGAAGGTGGGCAGATCGACCTCGCCGTGCCGGCCCGCGACAGTGCAGGACGCCGCCCACTCGGGCTCGCGCCGGGAACGCTCGTAGCCCAGCTCGGGCAGGTCGTGCCGGGCGAACGCGGGAAACCGCCCGGCGGGCAGCTTCCCGTAACCGCCGCTCGCCAGGCCGTCGAAATCCTGCACGAGCCCGGTGATGCCGTTCACGAGCCCGTCGAGGTCGGTGGAGTGACGGCGCATCAGGGTGTCGGCACCCTGCAGGAGCGACCAGGGCACGGTGAGGCCGAGCTCGATCGCGCCGCCACGCGTCCACAGCCCGTCGTCCGGGTCGGACCAGGTGATCATCGGATCGATGGCCTTCAGCTCCGGTGGCTTCGACAGCGCCGCCATCCACTGGGTGTTGCCGAAGTAGCTGCCGCCGATCATGCCGACGGAGCCGTTCGAGCCGGGCAGGGCGGCGGCCCACCGTACGGTGTCGCAACCGTCGCTCTCTTGCGGGGTGCTTGAGTGCGGGCAGGCGTCAGCCGGCCAGTTTGTTCATCTTGCGGATCTGCTTGTCGAAGACCTGGGCGGGAGCGACGCGGCGCAGTATGCGCGCGCGTCCGGCCAGGGGGCCGGCGGTGTAGCGCAGCTTCGGTTTGGCGTCGGTCGCTGCCGCGACGATCGCCTTGGCGACGACGGCGGGGGCGTCACCGTCCCTGACCGCCTCCGCCATCACGCGGTCGACGGTGAGCCGCTGCTTCGCGTAGGCGTGCAGGGGGGTGTCGGGCTTCGCGCTGTTGGCCTCGAATCCGGTCCTGGTGTAGGCGGGTTCGACGATGAGCGCCCGGATGTCGTGGTCGCGGACCTCGTGGTCCAGGGACTCGGTGTAGCCCTCGATCGCATGCTTGGAGGCGGCGTAGGCGGCCATGTACGGCTGGGGCATGAACCCGAGTACGGACGAGATGTTGATGATGCGGCCGCGTCCCTGGGCACGCATGTGCGGCAGGACCTCGTTCACCATGCGCATGACCCCGAAGACGTTGGTGTCGAAGACGCCCTGGGCCTGCGCGACGGAGGTTTCCTCGGCCGCACCCATCGAGCCGACGCCGGCGTTGTTGACCAGGACGTCGATCCGCCCGAACCGCTCGCTCACCTCCTGGACCGCTGTGGCGACCGAGGCGTCACTGGCGACGTCGAGCCCGAGGAACGTCACGCCGTCGAGCGGGGTGACGCGTGAGGTGTCGCGGCTTGTGCCGACCACGTTGAATCCGGCTGCGACCAGGGCGAGCGCGGTTTCCTTCCCGATGCCGGATGACGCACCCGTCACGAGTGCCACCGGCCGGTTCATCGTCATCATGGATTCCCGACTCGTTAGAAACTGATCAGTTTCCGACCATAGTAAACCGATCGGTTTCCATGTGCAAGCTAGGGCCAACCCGATCCGGGCCGTGCCACCTCTGCGCGCTGAGGCCGATCGGGCTGCGCGGCGGCTGCGGCGTCTCGCCCAAGGCGGGGCGGAGCACTGTTTGTGGCGCGCGGCAGACAGGAGGCCGTCTCATGGCGGTCGGCCGCCACAAGGGCGGGCCCTGCGGACCGGCGCCCGGTCAGGTGCCTTGCCGGCGGACGCAAACCGACCGGCGCCTGCCACAATGGCGGCATGGCCAGGATCAGTGCGCAAGAGAGGCGCGAAAGCGTCGTCCGCGCAGCGATCGCCGAGTTCGCGCTCAAGGGCTACTACGGCACTTCCACCGAGGTGATCGCCAAACGCGTCGGCGTCACGCAGCCGTACCTCTTCCGACTCTTCCCGGGCAAGAAGGCGATCTTCGTCGCCGCGTTGGTGCGGAGCATGGAAGACACCCGCCTGGCTTTCGAGCGGGCGGCCGACGGGGCGGAGGGCGGCGAGCAGACCCTGCATGCCATGACGGACGCGTACGCGCGGCTCATCTCGGCGCGCCCCGAAACGCTCCTGATGCAGATGCAGGGATACGCCGTCGTCGCGGCCGCTGAGGCGGAGGGCGATGACCAGACGGGCGAGCTCGTCCGGACCGGCTGGATGAGACTGTGGGAAACCGTGCACCTGTCGCTGGGTGCCGACGTCCGCGAGACCGCAAGCTTCTTTGCCTGCGGCATGCTCGGCAACACGCTTACGGCCATCGGGCTTTCCTCCGATCACCGGGAGGCAAGGGCGTGAGGCCGTGGGCGCTGCTCCGGCTGCCGGAGACTGGCATCAACCCGAAAGAGCGCTTCGGCCTCCGAGCCTGCTCGAACCCGGGGCGCGTCAGCGCATGTCTGCCGCATCGAGCAGGGTGACCACGGTGGGTGCGATGAGCCCGGTCAGGTTGTCGGCCTGGATTCCCGCGCGGGCGCTGGCGCCGTCGAAGACCAGGATGAGCTGCCGGGCCAGCAGGTCGGGGTTGCTCGCCCCGCCCTGTTCGGCCTCGGAACGGAAAAAGGCCGTCAGGTTCGCTTTGATCTGGTGGGCCACCCGGCTCGCGGGGTGGGTCTGATCCTTGAGCTCGATCTGCACAGCCAGGTACCGGCAGCCTTGGAAGTCGGGCGCACCCGCCTGCGACTCCACCCGCTCGAAGACGTACAGGATCCGCTCGCGGGGTGAGCGGCCATCGTCCGCCGCCGGCAGGAGACCGGCCGCGAAGGCAGCGGCACGCTCCTCCAGGCTCGCCGCCAGCAGTTCGTCCTTGCTCTCGAACAGCTGGTACATGGAGCGCTTCGACACCCCCGCCGCCTTGCACAGCGCCTCGACGCCGATGCCGACGCCGTCGCGGTAGGTGAGCGTGGCCGCTGCCTCCAGCAGCCGCTCCCGGGGGCTTTGCTTCACTTTGGTGGTCATACCGCGAGGTTAACTCGAATCGGACGAAAAAGAAACCGATCGGTTTACATAGGGTGCCGGGAAGACGCCCGCCGCCGCGCGGCCGCCTGAAGGCCGCTCAGAGGCTCGGCGACGATCTCGGGGGAGAGACCGTCGCCGAGCCCTGATGGTGCACGCGCCTCTCGTCCCCACAGGGGGCGACGCACACCGGGGCCACTCCGAGTAATGGCCCCGTCTTGGGTGAGCCGCCTCCGCTACGCCGGGGCAGCGGTCTTCTCGGGCTCCGTCTCGACGGGGATACGGTGGAGCCCCTTGCGGTCGTACCAGCTGGTCATGCCGAAGCCGAAGAGGGCGGCTGCCACGAGGCCGACGGCCATCATGACCCAGCCCCGGGTCAGGCCGGCGTCGGCCTGGGCGTCGTAATAGAGGATCGAGCGGATGCCGCCGGTGATCTGCCGCAGCGGTTCGAACTCCGCCAGGAAGCGGTAGAAACCGGGCAACGCCTGAAGCGGCGTGGTGGCGTTGGCCGTCGGCACCGCCATCCCGATGAAGACCAGCGTGACCACCAGCATGCCGGGCGTGCCGAAGACGGCGAGCAGGGTCAGCGCACCGATCCCGGAGACCGCGATGGCGCACACCGAGTAGAGCCACAGCAGTGGCAGATGGGCGGCGTGCATTCCCATGAGGCCGACCGCGCCCGCCATGACCAGGCTCCCCATCAGCAGGGACAGCCCGGCCATGAGAGTGCTGCTGATGGCGAGGGTCTGCGCCCGGGTCGCCCGGATCAGCGGGCGGTGCAGGCGCAGCGGGCCCATGTCGTTGTGGGTGTAGCCGAGGGCGTGGTCCACCTGGCCGCTGATGACGTTGGCGGAGAGCATGCCGCACACCACCAGGACGAGCGCGTAGTAGAACGCCGTCAGGCCCAGGCCGCTGTGCGAGTCGAGGGGATGGCCGTCCTCGACGGTGACGGCGGCCGGGTCGGCCAGCAGGACGCGTGCCGCGGCGGGCAGCTTCGCCTCCCCCGTTCCGCCCTGGGACGTGAGCTCCTTGCCCACCTGGAGCGAGGCGCTTTCGGCAGCCTGCGTCGTCGCGGTCCGGGCCAGACTGGAGCCCACACTGCCGGCGGACTGGTTGGTCAGCACCGTCAGTGTCGGACGGGTCGGGGCCCCGGTGGTCGCGGCGCTGGTGAGTGCGGTGGTGGCGGAGGTGAAGTCGGCGGGGACGACGAGCGCGCCGTACAGCTTGCCCTTGCCGAGTTCCTTCTTCATCTCCTTCTCGTCCATCACCTTCCAGTCGATCTTGTCCCCGCTCGCGGTGGACTTCTTGATCGACTCGGTGATCCGAGCCCCGAGGTTGACCTGCTTGCCACCGACAGCGGCCCCCTTGTCGGCGTTGACCAGGCCGACGGGCAGATTCTTCATGTGATCGACGGGATCGATATTGGCCCCGACATAGAACACGGTGAACAGCAGCGCGAGAACGCCCGTGATGACGCCATTGGCGATCCATAGGGGTTTGGCACGCAGGACGCGGAACGGGTGAATCCCACTCATGACTTACTCCGGTCTCGGACAACACACTCATATTCGGAGAGGGACGGACAGCTTCATTGCGGTCCGGCGACCCTCGGAACGTTCAATCCCGGCACACACGGCCGTCGACGCGGAACCGGAGATGCAGCACCCCGCCGGGACTCCGACTGATGAAACCGGTCGGTTTCAAGCCCATCGTAAACCGATCAGTTTACAATTTCCAAGTCGAGGTGCTGGCCCATATCCCAGCAGCGCCAGGAAGCCGCGTGCCGGCGCCATCCCTGTCATCGGGTCGGTGCGAGCCGCGAGTGGAGTGGTTCGCTTCCGGTCGCGCAAGCCCTCCAGGTCCGCCGCGCCGAACGCGGCCATCGGGGCCGCCCGCCCGGCAGTCGCCGTTACCGGCTCCCGGTGACCTGCCGGCTCCAGATGATGGCCTCGATCTGCCTGGGTGCGGATGAAGCCGATACCGTGCTCTACCGGCTCGATCGACACCGACTCCCTGCGGAGCTGGAAGTTCACGGCCAGGTCTCCGGTGGCGGGCCTGTGTGATGTCGTGATCAATCTTGCCGATCCGGATCTGCCTGGGAGGCGAAGCCGGTAGCAAGGCGATCGTGACGCGCAGGCAACTCACCGACAAGCAGGAGCAGTTGACCGAGCCGTTCCTGCCGATGGGCGAGCACGGTCCGTACCCTGAACGGCTGCGTGAGCAGGTCGAGGGGGGATCTGGCGGTTCCGCACCAGCAGTCGGTGGCGGGAAATGCCGGGCCGGTTCGGCCCATGGCCGACGGTCTACCGGGAGGCGGGGACTGGAAACTGAGCGGCGGCCACCGCGCAAGCGCCTGCCCCGGCTCAGGAGGGTGTGCGCGTTGGCGCCAGCTCGGCTGTTACGGCGTCGGCTACAGCATCCCTCACCTGCTCCTCCGTGGGCGTGGGCCGGCCGAGTTCGGCAGCGAGTTGAGCCAACGAGGTCATCCGGACACCGGGCAGGGCGCAGGCCGTGAACGTGGTGTAGACGTCGAGGTCCGGGTCGACGTTGAGCGCGAATCCGTGGCTGGTCACGCCTCCGCTGATGCGCATGCCGATGGAGGCGATTTTGCGGTGGCCGGGGGTCCATACGCCGACCAGGCTCTCGGCGCCTCGGGGTGTGTCCCGGCGTATCGCCTCGAACCCGAGTGATCCCAGCGCACGGATCAGGGCGTGTTCGATCCGTCGTATCAAGCCGCGCGGTCCTAGCTCGCGTACGTTCAGCACGAGATACCCGATCAGCTGCCCTGGCCCGTGATAGGTGGCGTGACCTCCCCGGTCGACTTCGACCAGGCTGATCGGTGAAGCCGGTTCTGGCAGTTGGTCGGCCGGTGTCCGCGCCGTGTAGGTGATCACGGGAGGGTGGGTGAGCAGAAACAGCCGATCCCCAGTACGCCCCTGCTTCCGCTCGGCCACCCAACCGGCCATGTCGGCCTGCGCCACCTCATACGGCACCTCACCCAGATCGACGCGCTCCATCTCCCCTGGCTGCATTGCCTCTCCCGTGTCTTCGAGGCGACGTCGCCTCGAGCCGCGCCTGCAAACTCCTGGTCTGGTGTCGCCGATGAGCAAACTGTGCATCGTTGGGGCTCGGCGTGCAGTCAGGTCAGGTGTCGTCACCCATGACCACGACCAACCACAGCCGCTTGCGGCTGGCTTCAGCGTGGCGTTCCGTACCCGTGGATCCCCGGGATGGAGAGTTTTCCGCCTGTCTGTCCGGCCTGGTCAATGTCGGCGTCGTCCAGGCCGAGTTGGAGCTTGAGGTCAAGCTTCCCGACCGTGTCGTAGAGCCACTCCGGAATGGTGTCCGGGGTGAGGTGCAGGCGGAGGACGGGCGGTACGGGAACGCCTTCGACTCCGGAGAGGGTGCCCGTCAGGCTTTCGACGTACATGGTGATGCCGTCGCCTCGCAGCGTGGACGTCGAGCCGGGCGCCCCGTCGATGTGCTGGATCTGCGGGCCGACGGGTACGGCCATCTTCAGGTCACGGATCGTGACGCTCCCCGCGGAGAACTTGAGCACCCGCTTGGGTCCGGCGGCCGTGTCCACGGTCACCACGCCGCCGAAGACGAGGTCATGCAGTTCGAGGCGGCTCCCCTTCATGTTCCATGCCTCGGCGGAGAATCGGCCGGCCTCATGTTCCTCGGGGGCCTTGAGATCACTGATGTCGCAGGTTCGGGAGGTTCCACCGGTGGACTCCGGTCGGGGCGACGGCTCGACGGCCCGGTGGCTGGGAGCAGGTGATACAGGCGTGGTGGACAGCCGGGGCTCGGGCGGTGCTCCGGACTCTGGCCTCGAAGTTGCCGATCTTGGTGAAGGGCTCGCGTGGAGTGAGGGGCTCGCGTCGGGTGACGGGCTTTGCTGCTCGGCGTCGTCGTGGAAGAGGGGATCGAGGATGTCCGCGAGGCTCGTTGTGGCGGAGGTTGCGCTGGGCGAGGGGGTGGGAGTGGCGGTCGGTGCTGGGGTCGGGCCCGCTCCCTCGTCGTCCGCGTGCGACGGCGGCTTGACGGGCTTCCCGCTCGGGTGAGCGCCGACCGTGCGGGGATCAGCGGACGGGGTGGGGTGTGCGGGAGCGTTCGTCGCAGAGGTTGAGGTGTCGTCGGGGCGGGCGCAGTCGACACCGCTGGTTCCGGGCGTGCCTGACCCCTCTTCGGAAACGGAGAGCGCCGCGGTGGCGCTCGTGTCCGCGGACTCGGGAAGGCGTTGATTTCCCAGGATGAGGGCGGTCGGCAGCGCGGTCAGCGCGAGAGCCTTCCCGAGCGGCAGGCGCAGGCGCGTCAGCGCTGACGCGCGGGGAACGGCGTGCCGGCCTCTCGACTGCCGGGCGGAGCGGGGTTCTGCGGCCTCGCCGCGGGCGTCGGGTGACGGGTCATTCATGTGCCGGACCTCCTTCGGAGCCGGCGGCGCCTGACGGCTCCTGGGTGCCGCCGCCGGACAGGTCCGCCGGGTGCCCGTCCACCGGACCCCACGCCAGGGCCAGGAGCCCGCCCGTGGCCGCGAACAGCGTGCCGACGAGGAATCCGCCGAAGTTGGAGATGGGGAGCGACAGCACACCGAGGAAGACGGCGACGCAGCCGGCGAAGAACCTGATGACCGGCTGGAACCAGAGAAGTCCGCCAAGGACGATCAGCGTCAGGCCGATGACCAGGGATCCTGCCCCCGCGGTGGTGGACATCGCCACGGACAGGGCGCCCAGGGAGAGGTTGAAGTACGGGAAGTAGATGATGGGCGCGGCAGCGAGGAGTACCAGCAGGCCCGCCCAGAAGGGGCGGGTGCGCCGCCAGGCCCGGAAGTCCCGGCGAGCGCGGGCGAAGCCGCCGTCACTGTGGGGGTGCGCGGGTGCGCCTGCACTCGTCATGTGGCAGCTCCCAAGTCGTGAGCGAGTCATGGTGTCCGTGAGGGGGTGGGGACGCCGGTGCCCCGGACCGTCGCCGGTATCGCTTCCACGCACTGGAGACGACGGGGCCGGGCGAGGTCAGAAGCAGTCGTGGCGGCCGGCCGCGATGTTCATGTGCAGGCCCGCGAGTTCGAACGTTCCCGCAGTCGTGGCCCAGACCTTCTGGTGGGCATCGATGATCTCGACCGCGTCCGCCTGCTGGGCGTAGCCGTCGGGATCGACGTGGTCCTTCGGGTTGACCTGAGCCTTGGTCATGGAACCGGTGGCGACGCCGATGTCGACGTTCGTGAAGGTGCCCTTCTTGGCCTGGAGGTCGGTCATGTCGATGTACAGGTCCTTGGCCTTGACCGGCGTACCCGACCCGCCGGCCTTGAGCGACATCGTGTAGGTCCCGAGGACGGGAATGTCCACCGGGACGGACTGGCACATGTCGGTGACCGTCGCGTTCTTGATGGACGAGACGGAGACGGGCACGTGCTTGCCGTTCTTGGCGACGTCCACCGTGGCGTAGTTGCCGAATCCGGTGCCGCTCAACTTGCCGGCCGAGACCTGGAAGTCGGAACCGGAGATGCTGAACGAAGCGGCCAACGCGCCCTGGGCCATGGAGACGGCGACAGCCGCGGTGGCGGCCACCGTCGGCACCGCACCGATGGCGAAGCGCTTCCAGTGGGTCTTGCCGATTCGCTGAGACATGGGGTGGTCCTCCGTTGTCGAGGCGTACGAGACGACCGGACCCAGGACTGACTGCCCCGGGCCCGGGGCGGGGGAAGAACTACGGCCGGGTGCGGCCGCGGCGATGCAGGCGGCTTCCGCAGGAGCATGTTGTCCACGCGCACGGGAGAAGCGGGCACACCGAAGAGGCACTCGATAGTGTTACTACCGAGTACCTGATAGTGGCACTATCGAGATCGCGAGGGCAACCCCTCGTAACGCGATACTGGTGGGACAGTTGAGCGTGAGGGAGCGCATGAGGATTTCAGAGCTCGGCCGGCGGTCCGGGGTGCCGGTGGCGACCATCAAGTACTACCGACGGGAAGGGCTGCTTCCCGAGGGACGCGCGCTGAACCCGACGGCGGTCGAGTACGGCGAGGAGCACATCCAGCGGCTCCGTCTGATCCGTTCTCTCATCCAGCTCGGCGGGCTGTCTGTCGCGCGTACCCGTGAAGTGCTCGATGCGGTGGACCGTCCACTGGATGCGTTCGAGACCCTGGGCGTCGTCCACCATGCGCTGCCCGTGCCCTCCGCGGACAAGAACGCGAAGGGCGCGAAGGACGACGACGGGCCGGACAGCGCTGTCGACGAAGCCGTGTCGGGCGAAGGAGCCGCAGCGAGCGTCGAGGCTCTCATCGGGACCATGGGCTGGCAGATCTCCGATGCGTCGCCGCACCGCCCGGCGCTCGCCGAGAGTCTCGCGGCGCTGAGCCGCCTCGGCACCGACTACACGGCCGACGACCTCATCCCCTACGCACGGCTCGCCACCTCCACCGCGGACTTGGACTTCGCGCAGTTCGACGGGATCGAGGACCGCATCGCCCTCGCGGAGCGAGCGGTGGTCCTCACCGTGCTCTTCGAGCCGGTCGTCCGGCTGCTACGGCGCCTGGCCCAGGAGGACGCGAACCACCGTCGCCATGATCGCCGTACATGCGGGCGGGGCGAGCATCCGGAGGAGTGAGTCCCCAGCAGTGCACCGCCGACACCCCCCGCTCGCGACGGCAGCGAGGGCCGAAGTGCCCCGGGTGAAGGCACTTCGGCCTCTCGGGAGGGTTCAGCCCGTGGCGACGGGGACCCGCTCGTCGGTGTCCTCCGGCACGTCGGTCTCCTTGATGCCGAACCGGTCGTAGAAGCGGGCGAGCGGGCCCGGAGCCCACCAGGCCGCCCTGCCCAGCAGCCTCATGACGGCCGTTCCCAGCAGGACGCGCACCACCAGCACGTCCACCAGGACCGCGAACACCATGCCGACGCCGAACAGCTTGATGGTCAGCACATCGCTCATCCCGATCGCCGCGAGCGGCACGCACATCAGCACCGCCGCGCTCACGACCAGGCGGCCGATGGACTGCAGCCCGGTCGCCACGGCTTCCGTGCTGTCGCCCTGCTTGTCGTACTGCTCCCGCATCCGGGACACCAGGAACACCTCGTAGTCCATGGAGAGCCCGAAGATCAGCGCGAACAGCATGATCGGCATGTTGGGCTCGATGTTGCCCGTCGGATCGAAGCCGAGCAGGTTGTGCAGATGGCCGTCCTGGAAGATCCAGACCAGGACGCCGAAGGTCGCGGACAGCGACAGCATGTTCATCGCGATCGCCTTCAACGGCAGCAGCACCGAGCCGAACGCGAGGAACAGCAGAAGGTACGTCATCACCGCGATGTAGAGCAGCATCCACGGCAGGGTCTCGCCCAGTGCGTCCAGGGTGTCGTCGTACACCGCCGACTCGCCGCCGAAGTACGCCCGGGCGCCCGGCGGTTCGGGGACGTCCTTGAGCCGGTTCACCAGGTCGCGCGCGTGGGTCGAGATGGGATTGCCGTCGTAGGTGACCGACACCCGGGCCGTGGTGCCCTGCACGCCGCTGATCCGGGCGCTCGTGGCGCCCTCGGTGGCACCGAGCCGCTCGGCGTACGCCTTCAGCGCCGCGCCCTGCTCCTTCGAGGTCCCGTCGGACTTCAGCACGAGCAGCGAGTCGATGGACTTCACCGCGTCGCCGTCGAAGTCGTGCTCCATGGCGTTGAAGACCTGGCGGCCCTCGGAGCTGCTCGGCAGCTGCTGCGCGTTGATGGAACCGAACTCGATCTTGGAGAACGGCAGGGCGAGCGTCAGCAGCAGGCCCACCGCGCCCACCACCACGACCCACCGCCGCCGCATCAGGCCGTGCCCGAACCGGTACCAGGCACCCTCGCCCGCCGCCGTCGGCCGCCCTGCCTTCTTGCGGCGCAGCGGGAAGGCATTGACCTTCGGTCCCATCACGGCGAGCAGTGCGGGCAGCGCGACCAGTGAGAAGAGCACCGCCAGCAGGACCGCTGCCACACCGCCGTACGACATCGACTTCAGGAACGTCGACGGGAAGAGGGTCAGGCCGGCCAGCGCCGCCGCGACTGTGGTGCCGGAAACCATCACGGTGCGCCCGGCCGTGGCGAGGGTGCGCCCGATCGCCGCTTCGCCGGTGTAGCCGGCCGCCAGTTCCTCGCGGTAACGGCTCACGATCAGCAGGCCGTAGTCGATGGCGACCGCGAGACCCAGGATCGTGACCAGGCTCATGGAGAACACGGACACATCGGTGATGTTCGCGATGGTCCGCAGGACGGCCATCGAACCGAGGATGGAGAGCACGCCGACAAGCAGCGGGAGGAAGGCCGCGGTCAGACCGCCGAACACGACCAGCAGGAGCAGGAAGAGCACGGGGGCCGAGATGATTTCCGCGGTTCTCAGGTCATGTTCGATCTTCTCACTCGCCTGGTGGCCGGTGGGCACCGTGCCGCCTTGCAACGTCTGAAGGCCGGGTGCCGGGATCTTGTCCTTGACGGCCTTGTACGCGTCCTCCTTGGCCTTCTCGCTGCTGCCGTGCAGGTTCAGGGCGACGTAGGTGGCGTGCCGGTCGTGGCTGACCTGCGCCGACATCTTGGTCGTCCAGAAGTCCAGGTAGCCGGTCACCTCCGACTTCGGCAGGGACTCCAACTGCTTGACGACCGCCTGCTGGAAGGACGGGTCGTCGACGGTGCGGTCCTTGTCGCGGTAGACGATCACCGCGTCAGGTGTCCGCTGCGGGAACGCCTTCTCGGCGATGTGGGCCGCGCGCACGCTGTCCGAGCCGGGGTCCTGGAAGCCGAGCGGTGTCAGGGAGCCGAAGACTCCGGCACCGTAGGCCCCGGACAGGACGGCGAACAGCATGGCCAGTATCAGCACCGGCTTTCGCCTGCGGTGCAGCAGACGCCCAAACCCCTCAAACATGACTTCTCCTAGATCGTTAGCCAGCGCCGGGCAGGACCATCTGAAAGTCGGCGCCGAACGAACCGTAACAGTGTTTTTATTGCTCGATGCAACGCTGCTGCACACCTCTCATTCGGAGAGGGGTCGAGGTCCTCTGCTCTGACCTGCTGGTATGCAAGAGAAGCTCGTTCGGAAGCGGCGGGTCCTGACGCGGGGCGGAGCGGACGACAACAAGCCAAAGCGATACCGAGAAGCATTCGTAACGGCGTTGCAATACGATGGCGCCATGGCCAGGCTCAAGACACATGACGAAGCACTCCGGCTCCGGCTCCTGCACCGCGCGGCCGCCACGGTCTTCGACCGCGGCACGGCCGCGCTGAGCCTGCGACAGCTCGCTGCGGACGTGAAGACCTCGACCACGGCGGTCTACTCGCTGTTCGGCAACAAGGCGGGCCTGCTCAGGAACCTGTACGAGGAGGCCGCGCGGCTCTTCGCCGCACGCCTGGCAGCCATCCGTCCGACGGACGACCCGGCCGGCGACGTGATCCGACTTGGGCTCGTCTATCGCGAATACGCCATCGCCAACCCGCATCTCTACGCAATCCTCTTCTCCGACCGCAGCGTCCAGTGCCCGTCCGAGTCGGAGTCGGAGAAGCCGCGTGAGGCCATCGAGACCTACCGGCCCCTCGTCGACGCCGTGCGGCGCGGACAGCAGGCAGGGCAGTTCAGTTCGGAGTCCGACCCGGAGGTCATCGCGCTGTCGGTCTGGGGAACGGCCCATGGCCTGGTGTCCCTGGTGCTGTCGGGGAACGAGCCGCCCGGGCTCGCGGTCGCCGACTGCTATGAGCGGGCACTGGGGGTATTGGTAGCGGGGTGGCGAGAGAGCGAGGGGAAGGTTCAGGGGTTCGCGGACGTGCCGTGAGCCAGGAGCCGGTACCGCTCCGGGCCTGAACGTACGGTTCAGCGAGACTCTTTCGGTCGCGTCCCGCGAGGTGGTACATGAGTCCCCGCTGCCCTGGCCGGTCTATCCGACCGGGGCCCGTTCCGAGATGATCAGTTCTGAAATGATCAGTTGAAGTACGGCAGCGGGTGAACCCAGGCCGGTCGGATCCTGTGGGACACCGGACGGACTCGGCGGGCTGCGGGCGGTCACGTACCGCTGTGCCGCAGACTGGCTTCGATCGCTTGACCGACCAGGGGTGGATTTCATGGCTGACCGGGCTTTGACTCTGATGGCAGTGCACGCCCACCCGGACGACGAAGCTACGGGAACAGGGGGTGTCCTGGCGCGTTATGCGGCGGAGGGCATCCGCACGGTGCTCGTCACGTGCACCGACGGTAGCTGCGGTGACGGTCCGGGGGGCACCAAGCCGGGCGACCCCGGGCATGATCCAGCTGCCGTTGCCGTGATGCGTCGAGGCGAACTCGAAGCCAGCTGTGACGTCCTCGGGGTCGACCGTCTTGAGCTACTCGGGTATGCCGACTCCGGGATGATGGGCTGGCCGGCCAACACCGCGCCCGGATCGTTCTGGAGTACGCCCGTGGATGAGGCAGCCGCTCGGCTGGCCGAACTGATGCTGCGTTATGAGCCTGATGTCGTCGTGACCTACGACGAGAACGGGTTCTACGGCCACCCCGATCACATCCAGGCGAATCGGATCACGATGGCAGCGCTGTCGCTGACCGGGATGGCGTCGAAGGTGTACTGGACGACGGCGCCGCGCTCGATGATGAAGGAGTTCGGGCAGATCATGCAGGAGTTCGGCGCGGACTGGGAGGAGCCGGGTCCGTCCGAGGCCGGAGAGGGGCCCGAAATCGGCCTGCCCGACGAGGAGATCACCACGTGGGTGGACACCACCGACTTCGGCGGCCAGAAGTTCGACGCGCTGGCCGCGCATGCCAGCCAGGGTGAGAACATCTTCTTCCTGCGGATGGGCAAGGAGAGGTTCACGCAGCTCATGGGAGTGGAGACGTTCGTCCGGGTCCACGACACCACCGGCGCGCCCCTGCCCGAGAACGACCTCTTCGCCGGCCTGCGCTGAGCTCCAGTCGGCGGCCGTCCCTCGGACACACGGAGAACCGCAGCCTGCACACGCTGCGGCCCGAGCCGGTTCTCCCAGGAGGACGACTCCTGGCCGCACCCCGGCAAGGTCACCGACCTCTTCGAGCGGCTCGCCGCCGCCTCCGGTCTCCCGCCCGTCCGGCCGCACGACCTCCGGCACGGCGCGGCCACCTTCATGCTCGCCGCCGACGCCGTCGGAGCCTCCTTCAAGGCGGACGACGCGCGTGCTGTCCTCGTTGAAGGCCAGTCCCCTCGGCGCCAGCCACACCGCGAGCTGCTGCTTGACCTGTCGGGCCTGTTCCTCGCTGACGCACAAGGCCACCAGATCGTCGGCATAACGGATCACCACGGGGGTGCCCGGCTTCAACCTACCGGCGTGCCTCATCCCATCAGGGAGGTACCGGCCCCCGGCGGCTTCATCCAGCCCATGCAGGGAGACGTTCAACAACGTCGAGCTGATAACCCCGCCTTGTGGAGCCCTCGCCTCGGTCGGTGCGAGCTGTTCACGCTCGACCACGCCCGGCTTCAGCCACTGCTTGAGCTGTTCCCTCGGGGATGTGCCGAGCTGACGGAGAAGATGCCCATGGTCGATGCGGTCGAACACCCCTGCCAGGTCCGCGTCGAGACTCCACCGGCGGTGCGGTTTCTTGCCCCCGACCGTATTGAAGATCGCCTCGATGGCGTCATGACAGCCACGGCCGGGCCGAAAGCCGTACGACTTCGACTCGAACCGTGCCTCCGACTCGGGTGCCAGCGCGTTGAGGGCCGCGCCCGGAGGGCCCTCTCGCCACCGAACTGCTCGAGAATCTCCCCCTGAGATCCGATCCGCCCAACCGTACGCGCCGTCGAGTTGTACGGGGACGATGGTCTGACCGATACCGACCGCATCACCGCGCACTACACCGGCAAGCCCTGCCCCGCCCGGGTCCGCGCCCGGGGCAGCGCCCGGGT
Source organism: Streptomyces sp. NBC_00775 (assembly GCF_036347135.1). NCBI lineage: Bacteria > Bacillati > Actinomycetota > Actinomycetes > Kitasatosporales > Streptomycetaceae > Streptomyces > Streptomyces sp. NBC_00775. Next base: position 1,950,510 of record NZ_CP108938.1, on the reverse strand, counting down.
CGAGGTCGCCCGCTGCACGGCTGGGGTGCGCACTGATCCATCGACCAGGCGGCCGCCTGACGCGGGCCGGCGAGGTCACACGAGCCTGACCGGCCCGGCGTCGATCGGCAGGCGGACCAGGAGATAGGGCTTGCGGCGCAGGTCCTTGCCCTCGTGGAAGGGCGACAGCCGGTCGAGCTGGTTGGCGATGGCGTACAGGTGCCGGTCCGAGGCGACGGACAGGGTGTCGACCCAGAGCAGATCGCGTCCCTGGGCGAGGGTCCGGTAGGTGCCGTTCGGGCTCCTGCGCCAGATCGCGTTGTGTTCCAGGTCGCCGCCGTAGAGCCGCCCCTTGTCGTCGCTCTCCAGGCCGTCGGCCATCGGCTTGAACCCGAGGTCCTCGACCGTTGCCGCCACCTCGGCGTCCGTGGCGTCCGGGTCGGCGAGGGCGTCGGTGGACACGCTGTGCAGTCGGCGGCTGGACAGCGGGCAGTAGTAGAGGCGCGTGCCGTCGGCGCTGAGAGCGATGCCGTCGGAGCCGGTCTCGTAGTACGTGGGCTCGCCGCCCGCGGGGCGGACCATGAAGGGCTCGCCCTCGATGACCGGAAGGAACTGCTCGTCCGCGAGCACCGAGGGGTGCCCGGCCAGTCGCCGCCAGGAGCGGCCCGTGGCGAGGTCGACCACGATCACGCCGTTCAAGCCGCCCGAGTCGGTGATGAAGGCCATGCCCTCGGCGCCGCGCCGCAGGTCGAAGCGCACGTCGTTGGGGTAGCTGTTCGCCGGCACCACCTCGGGCGGGAAGAGGATCTTCCGTACGATCCGGTCGGTGCGCAGGTCGACCGCCACCAGCTTCGGACCGCCGTAGGAGGACCCGGCGAACAGCGGGCTTCCGGTGTCGAGGATCCACAGCCGCTCGGCCGGGTCGACGACGACGCTCTGCACCGACTGGAAATGCCCGGCCAGGTCGGAGGAGTCCTCGCGGTTCACCTCGGCGTCGGGGTAGGCCACCGGCTTCCCGCCCCGCAGTTCGGCGACGGTGAACGGGACGTCGTCGCCCCAGCGGGGAAAGTTGACGAAGACCCGGCCGCGGCGCGAGACGGTGACACCCGTCGGCATCGCGCCCCAGAAGCGGGCAACGACCTCGTAGTGACCGGCTGTTGAACGGGAGGGGGAGGCGGAGGCGTAGGCGGGTCCGGCGAGTTGGGTGGCGGCCAGCGACGCGGTGGTCGCCGTAAGGAACGTACGTCGTTTCATGCGAGCGTCTCCTGGTGGGTCAAGTCGCTGGGAAGCGCGGCGAGTTGCCGCATCGCCCCGGCATGTGGGGGACCGGCCGGACGCTGCCGTGGCCGGTGGAGGACACCGCCTCCAGCAGCCGCTCTCGGGGAGTCGGTTTCGCCCGCGTGGTCATGGCGAGCCGAAGCTCACCTGGACGGCAAGTACCACCTGCGTTCCTGCGACCCGAAGCTGTCCGCCGAGGACATCGCCTGCGGCTACCGCCAACTCCTGGAAGGGGAACGGGGCCAAACGCCCAGTGGACCTGGTGCTCTCAGCTCCGCCGGGCTGCCGGCCGGGTCAGCGGGACCACCCGGCGGTCCCCGAAGGTGACCATCGCGTGCACGGGCGCGGCGCTGGCGCGCATGAGCGCCGCGACGCCCCGGCGGCCCTGCCGGCGGGCGAGCTCCGACCCCGCGCTGATCATCAGGGCGGTGAGGGCCGGCATCGGACGCCCGAAGAGCGTGATCTCCTTGATGCGTGCCTCGTCGTCGAGCCGGAGCAGTTGCGCCTCCTCGAACGGCTGGGATCCCACCCGAGCCCGGTAGAACAGCGAGTACGCGTCGCCCTCGCCGGTCTGGGTGTGGAAGCGGATGTCCTGAACGGCCGTGAACGCCGAGGTCAGGAAGGAGCGCAGCTGGTCAGGTCCCTCGAAACGGAACTGGTCGGTGAGCGGCGAGCTGAGCACGACGTCCTGGCTCAGGCAGGCGGCCGCGGCGTCGACGTCACCGCGTTCTGAGGCGGCGCGCCAGCTCGCGACGGTAGCCGCGGCGGAGTGCGGGGTCTCGGACATGGGTCTCTCCCGGTATCAACGGCGCGAGGGGATTGGCGGGTTGCAGGTGGCGGGTTGCAGGTGTCAGCCGGCCAGCTTGTTCATCGTGCGGATCTGCTTGTCCAAGACCCAGGCGGGAACGAAGCGGAGTAGGCGCGCGCGTCCGGCCATGGGGCCGGCGGCGTAGCGCAGTTTCGGCTTCGCGTCGGTCGCCGCCGTGACGATCGCCTTGGCGACCACGGCGGGGTCGTCGCCGTCCTTGATCGCCTCCGTCATCAGGCGGTCGAAGACGTGCCGCTGGTTCGCGTAGGGCTGCAGGGGCGTGTCGGGCTTCGCGCTGTTGGCCTCGAATCCGGTCCTGGTGTAGGCGGGTTCGACGAGAAGCGACCGGACGCCGTATTCCCGGACCTCGTGGTCCAGGGACTGGGAGTAGCCCTCGATCGCGTGCTTGGACGCGCCGTAGACGGCCATGTAGGGAGCGGGGATGAACCCCTGCACCGACGAGAGGTTGATGATGCGCCCGCGTCCCTGGGCACGCATGTGCGGCAGGACCTCCTTCACCATGCGCATGACCCCGAAGACGTTGATGTCGAAGACGCCCTGGGCCTGCGCGACGGAGGTTTCCTCGGCCGCGCCTATCGAGCCGATGCCGGCGTTGTTGACCAGGACGTCGATCCGCCCGAACCGGTCGATCACCTGCTGGACCACGGCGGTGACCGACTTGTCACTGACCACGTCGAGGTCGAAGAACGTCACACCCTGGAGCGGGGCGACGCGTGAGGTATCGCGGCCTGTGCCGGCCACCTCGAAACCCGCCGCGACCAGCGCGAGCGCGGTCTGCTTGCCGATGCCGGAGGACGCGCCCGTCACGAGGGCCACCGGTCGTTTTGTCGTCATCATGCACTCCCGAACTCGCCTGGGAAACCGATCGGTTTCCCCTTGCCCTCACTGTAAACCGATCGGTTTCCACTGCGCAAGCTCAAGAACGGAACTGATCTCGGGCCGCGTCACCGGCCCACTTCAGGTTGAGCTGACCGGCGCCCGCCGGCAGGGCGGCACGCGCCGGATGAGCAGGCAGGAGAGACGCGACAGCGTCATCCCCCCGCCGCGATCGCGAGTTCGCGCTCAAGGGCTGCTACGGCACCTCTGCCGAGGCGATTGCCAAGCGTGCCGGTGTCACGCAGCCGTACCTCTTCCGACCCTTCCCGGGCGAGAAGGCGATCGTCGCCGCCGCCTTGACGCGGAGCACGGAAGAACGCCCGCCTGGCGTTCGAGAGGTGGCCAAGGATGAGCGGCACGAGTGGGCCTCCCGTGCCATGAGCAGCTCAATGGCGATCGGATACATGCGGCCGATCTCGGCACACCCCGAAACGCTCCAGATGCAGATGCAGGGATACGCCGTCGCGGCAGCCACCAGGCGGTAGAAGCCCTCAGCGGCGTCCGGTGAGACGGGCACGAGCCCGATGCCGCCGACGATGATCACTGACGGGGTGCAGTACTCGATTGTGGCGAATGCGTCCACCGCACGAATACGGACAGTGACTGCGGTCGAGAGACGCCGGCACTTGGCGGGCCTGGGCATTTGCGGGCGCCCAGCAATAGCGGCAGGGTCCGTCCGGCGCGGGCCGGGCCCCCGGGCGCGGGACAGTGCGGGGGCGCAGGCGGTGGGTGATCCCTCATCGTTCAGCAGCTCCCGCGACGTAACAGTGCCGTCATGGTTCGCGGCCCCTCAGCCCGATCGCCCCCCGTCGCTTCCGGATGGATGATGGGTATGGAACCCGTCCGACAGCCGGCAGGTGCGCCGCACCTGCGTTCATTGCGCAATGTTTCCCGTCGGCCTGCCTGATCGAACCAGGGCCGCCGAGTGCGCCGGGCCGTTGAGCAGGGGGTGTGGGCTGCCGTCCGGTGCAGAAGCTCCTGAGGAATCCGGGCCCGCGGGATCAGGGCTGATCGCTGATGGCTCGGTAGGCCGCGGTGAACAGGGTGTAGCACAGGTCGATCAGTTCTTCGACGGTGGCGTTCTGGTGGCCGAGGGTCCAGTCCACGAGGAGTTCGTTGACTCCGCCGACCAGGCTCATCGCGGTCATGGTGAGCCGGTTGGAGGAGGCTTCCGGGCCAGGGAGCGGTCCGACGACGGCGGCGACCATCGCGGCGAATTCATGCAGGACCTCACGGCGACGCACTTCGAGGCGGGGGCTGGCGCCCACGACCTCGATGAGCACCAGGCGGGCCTTGCGGGCGTCGCCGGCCAGTGTGCGGATGAAGACCTCGAGGCCGGCGCGCAGCTGGGCGTCGATATCGGGTGCGGCGGCGGCTGCGGCCTGCGCGGTTTCGGCGCTGATCGTAGTGATCAGCTCGTTGTAGACCCCGGCGAGAAGGTCTTCGCGGTCGCGGAACGACTCGTAGAAGTAGCGCTCGGTCAGTCCGGCATGTGAGCACACCTGCTTGACGGAGGCCGAGGCGTATCCGACCGTGCCGAACAGGTCGAGGCCCGCCTGGATGAGGCGGGTGCGGCGCTCCTGCTGGCGTTGCGCCGCGTCGCGTCCGCCGTAGCGCCGCCCGGCGGTCTGTGTGCCGGTCATTTTTCCCCTTCGCAGAGGTGTTGACACCGGTGTGCTCCGAACTGACACTCTAGCTTGTCAGTTCATCTGACATGGCGTCGTGTCAGAAATGCGTGGGGGCCGCTTGCCGCTCGGCGGTCCGCTCGTGCTCAGGGCAAGGAAGGGGCTCGACCGTGGCAGTACCGCCCAAATCCCCGTACACGTTCAGCCGGAGAGACCGCGACAGACTCTCCCGCACACAACCGCTGACCGGCCGAGTGATCGCGGTCACCGGGGCGGGCCGCGGAATCGGGCGTGCCGTCGCAGCCCGGCTCGCCGCGGCCGGAACCGCCGTGGCGATCGGCGATCTCGACGCGGAGCTCGCCAGGGAGACGGCCGGTGCCATCGGCGCGCGTCCCGGTGGCCGACTGCTCGGGCTGTCTCTCGACGTCACCGACACACATTCCTTCGATGACTTCCTGCGCACCGTCGAGACCGAGCTGGGGCCGATCGACGTACTGATCAACAACGCCGGAATCATGTGGGTGGGCCCCTTCGAGGAGGAACCGGAGGAGGCCGCCCTGCGCCAGTTCGACGTCAACGTCCACGGCGCAGTGCGTGGGATGAAACTGGTGATCCCGGGGATGCGGAAACGCGGTCGCGGCCACGTGGTGAACATCGCCTCCGCCGCCAGCAAGGTCGCCCCGGCCGGCGAGGCGACCTACGCGGCGACGAAGCACGCCCTCCACGGCTACAGCACAGCCGTCCGCGCCGAACTGCGCGGCACCGGAGTGCACGTGTCCCTGGTGATGCCCGGCGTCGTGGACACCGAGCTGGCCGTGGGCACCGCGACCGGCCCCACCCGACGCCTGACGACGGATCAGGTGGCCGACGCGGTGCTCGACGTCGTGCTGCGCCCGCGGTTCGAGGTCTTCGTTCCACGCCAGGTAGCCGCCCTGACCCGGTTGGCCGCGGTGCTGCCGGGCCGTGCCCGCGACGCCCTGCATCACCTCCTTGTCCCCGACCAGCTCGCCGCCCTGTCCGACCGGTCGGTCCGCGCGGCCTACGAACAGCGCACCCGCACCGCCCGCCTGCCCGAAGGATGAGCCCGTGACCACCACGCCCAAGCCGACGCCCAGCGCGAAGAAGGCCCAGGACGCCGCCGCTCCGCGTCCCATCCCCGAATTCGAAGGTGTCCACGACGTATGGCCCCGTGGTGACCGGCTGCGCGCCGTGCGCGGCGCCGCGGCCACCTACCGTGAGCGGTTCGTCCAGCAGGGCCGCATCCACGCCGTCCGCAGTTTCGACATCGCCGCCGCCCCGTACCCGACCCGGTTCGGCTTCCACGGCGCCGCGCTCGCCGTCAACCCGTTCGTGAGCATCGTCAACCGGATGCTCGTCGTGCAGTTCGACGGCTTCGACGGTGAGCCGAAAACATTGGTGTGGGAGCCGACCGTCGCCGCCGGAACGGCTCAAGCACCGTTCTACGCCCAGCTCAAGCGTCTGGCGGGGGACTTTCTCACCGAGCATGTCTTCGCCCGCTTCTACCAGGACCCGAACACCGTCCTGCCCTCCTGCGGTCTGCGACCCGAGGACGTGGACTTCGTCAGCTTCGACCACCTGCACGTCCAGGACGTGCGCATGATCATGGGAAGTACCAGCACGATTCCGGGTGAACGGGCGCCCCGCGATGCGCTGTTCCCGCGCGCCAGGCTGCTGGTGCACCGCAGGGAGCTGGGCACCTTCGAATCGGTGCATCCGATGCAGTGGGCCTGGTACGTCGACGGAGGCATGGACGGGGTACCGCCCGAGCGCATCACCGCCTTCGACGGCGATGTCGAACTCGGCGTCGGCGTCAGCCTGCTGTGGACCCCCGGCCACACGGACGGCAACCACTCCCTGGTGCTGAACACCCCCGACGGGGTGTGGGTCTCCTCCGAGAACGGCATCTCGGCCGACAACTGGCAACCCGAGCTCTCCCGCATCCCCGGGGTGCGCCGCCACGCCGCGTTCTACGGCCATGAGGTGGTGCCCAACGCCAACACCCTGGAGGACTCTCTCGACCAGTACGACTCCATGGTCAAGGAGAAGACCCTCGCCGACCCCAGCCGGCGCGATCCGCGCTGGCTGCAGATCCTGCCCTCCTCGGAGCTGGCCCCCTTCAAGCGGCACTGGCCGGTGCGGCCCAGCTTCTTCCACGGCGGTCTGAACTACGGCGAACTGACCCCTGCCGGTGGTGGCCGATGACCGGCCCGGCCGCCCGCCGGATCGCTGCGGACGGCGTGGAGTTGGCCGCCTACCAATGGGGAGCGTCCACGGCTCCTCCGGTGGTGCTGGTCCACGGCTATCCCGACACCAGCGCCGTGTGGCGCCCCGTCGCCGAGCGCCTGGCCGACCGCTTCCACGTCACCGCCTTCGACGTGCGGGGAGCCGGTGCCTCCCACCGGCCCAGGGGTCTGCGCGCCTACCGGATGTCCCGCCTGGAAGCCGACCTGGAGGCGGTTCTCGACGCCGTGAGCCCCGACCGCCCGGTGCACCTGGTCGGACACGACTGGGGATCGATCCACTCCTGGGAGTCGGTCACCGGCACCCGCCTGGCCGGGCGGATCGCCTCGTTCACCTCCATCTCCGGACCCTGCCTGGACCACGTCGGCCACCTGATCCGTGCCCGCCTTCGGCCGCGGCATCCGGATCTGCCGAAGATGCTGCGGCAGGCCGCACGGTCCTGGTACATCGCCTACTTCCATCTTCCGCTCCTGCCCGCCCTGACCTGGCGAGCACTGGGACACCGCTGGCGCACCTTCCTCACCGGCTCCCAAGGCATGCCCGGGCACACCCCCTACCCCGCGCCGACGCTGGCCCGCGACGCCGTGTCCGGCACCGCGCTGTACCGCGCCAACATGCTGCCCCGCCTGCTGCGTCCCCGGGACCGGCCGACCACCGTCCCGATTCAACTCATCATCCCCACCCGCGACTTCTGCGTCACCCCGGTGCTGTCGTACGGAGTGGAGCACTGGACGGGCCAGATACAACGGCGCCCGATCGACGCCGGGCACTGGGTACAGCTCAGCCACCCCGAGGAGATCGCGTCCCGGATCGCGGAATTCGCCAACCGCATCGAAGACGGCTCCCGCCCCGCTCCGGACCACACCGCGCACCCGATCTGACAGCCCAACAGACCAGCAGTACTGGACGACTGCCTGACCGCCCTTTCGCACACACCGATCGCTGACGGAGGAGGAACCTGTCATGTTCCGAGCCGCACATACCCACCTGGAACGTCCGTCCGAGCCCATCGACCACCACGACCTGGTGCTACAACCCCGGGACGTCACCTTCGACTGGGGCACCACCCCGCTCCACTGGCTACCGGGTGAGCCCTTCGCGACCCACACCTTCGATGTGCTCCACCTCATGCTCCCCGAGCTCGAACGCTGGTTCGTGCGCACCTTCGAGCAGGCACTGCCACTGATCACCGATGACCGGCTGCGCGAGGACGTACGCGGCTTCATCGGCCAGGAAGCGATGCACGCCGAGGCGCACCAGGAGGTCCTGGAGCACCTGCTCACCAAGGGGCTGGACCCGGCTCCGTACACCCAGCAGTCCGAATGGATCTTCCGAAGGGTGCTCGGAGACCGGCCGGAGCTGACCCCGGCCGCCACACACGCGCACCTCCTCCAACGACTCGCCCTCATAGCGGCCTTCGAGCACTTCACCGCGTACATGGGTCACTGGATTCTCAGCAACGGGCACCTGGACCAGGCCGGCGCAGACCCCGCGATGCTCGATCTGTTCCGCTGGCACGGCGCGGAGGAGGTCGAACACCGTTCGGTCGCATTCGACCTGCTGGTGCACCTCGATCCCCGCTACCGGCGCCGAGTGGTCGGCATGCTCGTCACCACTCCGGTGCTGACCCGGCTGTGGATCCGCGGAGTCCGCTTCCTGATGAGCGCCGACCCTGAACTCGACGATCAGGTCAAGGTCCGCTTCCGCGACTACCTGACCGCGGCCCGCAAGCACCTGTTGCCCCCGCCGGTCTCGTTCACCCGCTCGGTGCTGCGCTACTTCCACCCCGGCTACCACCCGACCCAGGAGGGCTCGACCCAGCAGGCGGTCGCCTACCTGGCAACGTCCCCCGCTGCCCGAGCGGCTGCCCGATGACCCAGCAACCAGTGGGACATCGCATGGACATCGGCACACCCGCCACTCGGCCGCCGGACCTGTACGGCAGGCCGCGCGGCGACTCCTTCATGCAGAAGCTGGCGGCTTTCAGCGACCACGCGGTCACGCGCCTCGCGCGGCGCGGCACTCCTCCCAGGCGCCCGCCGGCCACCGAGATGCCCGTGATCCGGGAACTGGTGGTCGCCGCCAAGCACCAAGAAGCCGAGGATGTCGTCTCCCTGCGGCTGGCAGCATCTGACGGGGGAGTACTCCCGCCCTGGCAGCCCGGCGCCCACATCGAACTGCAGCTGCCCTCCGGCCGCAAGCGGCAGTACTCTCTGTGCGGCGACCCCGCCGACCGGTACCGGTACCGCATCGCGGTGCGCCGCATCGCCAACGGCCAAGGCGGTTCGGCCGAGGTACACGACGCCCTCTCAGACGGAATGCGGGTCGCCATCACCGGGCCCCGAAACGCCTTCCCCTTCGCCGCCGAAACGTCCATCCTGCTCATCGCAGGCGGCATCGGAATCACCCCGATCCTGCCGATGGCCCGGGAAGCCGCCCGACGCGGGCTTGACTGGAGGCTCGTGCACACCGGCCGCAGCCGCGGCTCGATGCCCTTCGCGGCAGAGCTGGCCGAACTCGCAGCCGCAGCCCCTGGCCGGGTCTCCATCCGTCCTGACGACGAGTCCGGCGCGCCCGAAGCAGCCGATCTACTGAGCTTGAGCCCGGCGACGGGTGCGGTGTACTGCTGCGGGCCCGCACCCATGATCGACGGCGTTCGGCGCGCGTTCGGTGACAGCCGCGCGTCCGCCCTGCACTTCGAGCGTTTCGCCCCGGCCCCGATCACGGACGGCCATCCCTTCGAACTCCAACTGGGCGACACCGGACGGGTTCTGCCAGTGCCGTACGACCGCTCCGCCCTGGATGTTCTCCACGAGGCCCTGCCGGACCTGCCGTTCTCCTGCCGCCAGGGGTTCTGCGGCACCTGCCGGGTACGGGTGGCCCATGGCCATGTCGATCACCGTGACCGTCGGCTCACGGCCACCGAACGTGCGGCCGGCGCCATGCTGCCCTGCGTCTCGCGTGCACCGGAAGGAGAGCGGTTGGTGCTGGAGGTGTGAGCGATGGCCGAGCGCCCGTAGAGCGCGGCCATCGCCGCGAGGAACCTCAACGGCAGGGTTGACACCCGACCCATGGCGCGACGCACTGCCTGGACGATGAGACGGTCCATCCGGGACACCGGCCAGATCCAGCGGCAAGTCGAGCCACCAGGCCGGCCACCGGGCGCAGCGCGAACGGTTGACGGGACATCACTTGGCTGATCTTCACCCCCATCTCTGACGCTTCCCGCGCCGGTGTCGCGCATCAGCTGGCGTGGCCGGCCGCTGCGACAGCCCCGGCAGTGCGCGGTGCTGACGCGAGGGCGACTTGGAGGTGTGGGAGCTGATCCGGCCGGTCATCACGTCCTGGAAGGGGCAGCACCGCTCGGTCAGCGGTCATGAGGGCCGGTACGAGATGCGAGAGATCGTCGACGCGATCCTGTACCAAGCCCGGGTGGGCCGCCAATGGCGCTACCTGCCGCACTACTTCCCGCCGTACACCGCGGTGTACTACTACTTCGGGAAATGGCGCGACGACGGCACCGACCAGGTGATCCACGACCTGCTGCGCCGGCAGGTGCGCGAGAGCCGCGGCCGCCGTGAGGACCCGTCCGCGATCGTGATGGACACCCAGACCGTGCACGCCTCCGTCAACGCGCCCAAGGCCACGACGGGGCTGGATCCGGGCAAGAAGAGCCGGGGCCGCAAGCGGGGCATCACCACCGACATCCTGGGCCTGCTCATCGCGGTGATCGTGGTTCCGGCGAGCGTGCACGACAACGCCATCGGCATCACGCTGCTGGACCAGGTCGCCGCGGACAACCCGTCCGTGACCAAGGGCTGGGTGAACGCCGGTTTCAAGAACGCGGTCATCGACCACGGCGCCGCCTTGGGCATCGACATCGAGGTGGTGCAGCGCGATCCGCACACGAAGGACTTCGCGCCGGCGCCGAAGCGGTGGATCGTCGAGCAGACCTTGTGCGCCACGAGGCGCTCTGGCCGCCGGAAAGACAACTGAAACCGGCGCCGTGCTCTGCTTCGGCTTCGTATGGTGTGGTCGGAGCAACTTCCGGAGTGCGGAGCGATGCCCAGCGAGGGCATTCAAGGAGATGAGTGGGACGCCTAACTCGCGCTAGAACGTACAAGCAGAAACGAACGTGGGATCGCCTACGGGATGCGAGTCCTAGGGCGACGGAGGCCCCGTAGTAGTCGCCGGATTAACGCCCGGCCGAGGCGGGCGGGAAAGCCGTCCGCAGGGCGAAGTTGCGCCGTCTGACTCGGCGTTGGATCACTCTTTCAGAGAGTAGAGGTTCGGAAGGGGAAGCCTCTGGACCACCCGCCTTACCTGGACGCGAAAGCGCGAGGGAACAACAGCATGGCGGGAAAGCGTGAAGCGCTGCGAAGGCGTTTAAGGTGCTGTCGCGCAAGGTCCGTGTGATATGGCGAAGACCAGACTGTTTGAAGCCCAGTTCCCAGTGATGGAAAGAGGAATTCGGGATTGCCTAAGGGGCGAGAGTCCTAAGGTGACGGAGTGTCAATAGTAGTCGTGAGAGTAACGCCCCACCAAGGAGAGCGGGCGCGTCCGGTCCGCAGGGCCTTGGCAAGTTCGCGACGGAGCTTCGCCCCGGCCCTGGACGTAGAGAGCCTGGTAGACCGTCTCGTGGGTCACGTGCATCTCCGACCGGTCGGGGAACTTTCTGCGGTTGCGGCGGATCTCCCGGCTGATGGTCGACGGGCTGCGGCCCAGCTCGGCTGCGATGGCCCGGATGGGGGTCTTCTCCTGCAGCCGGTCGGCTATGTGTATGCGCTCGTCCTCGCGCAGGTACCGCGACGAGGTGGACCGTGGCGTCCGCGGGGATAGCGCGGGCGCCACGGTCCGGTTGGGACTCGTCCTGCCGTTCCGCCATGCACGGCCGGTCCTCAGGTTGATCCCTACGACCTGGCAGGCTTCCTTGTTCGAGTACCCCAACTGCATGAGGCGGAAGTATTCCTCCCGCTCACGCTGCAGCCTCTCGGGCCCCTGAGCCTTGCGGACCTTGCGGACCTCGAAGTCCATCGCACCCCTTGAGCTGGGGTGTTGCGACGACCACTAGAACTCGAGCCGGCGGGGCGTGGTGTCAGCGGCTGAAGACGCGTTCGCCCTTGTCGCGGTGGGTGGTGTGCAGTTCCCAGTAGACCGGGGAGATCTCCTCGGGCTGGGCTGTCGGGAAGCCGGGGACGACCGACATGCCGATGGACACGTCGATGCCGACGTGGGCGGCCTGGATGCCGCTGTCGGCCAGCTCCTTGTGCAGGTTGACGGCCCAGTTGCGCAGGGCCGCGGCGGCGGCATTGACGTTGCCGACTTGAGGCACCGGGTCGATGGATCCGGCGCCGGTGGTGAACAGCAGGGTGCCGGCGCTGGCATGGCGCATCGCGGGCAGCACCGCCTGGGTGGCGGCGATGGCCCCGTAGAGCTGGAAGTCCATCTCGTGCTGCACATCCGCGGGTGCGGTTGCACTGGGCAGGGTCAGGACGGTCGAGTCGAATCCGCCGACCGGGGAGTACTCCAGCACGTCGATGCCGCCGAAATGCGTGGAGGCATCGCGCAGCGCCGCGGTGAGCGCATCGCGGTCGAGGACGTCGGCGGGGAAGGCGGCGGCGGTGATGCCGTCAGCGGCCAGTTGGGCGACGAGGCCGTCGAGCTTGGCGCGGTTGCGGGAGACCAGGGCGACGCTGTGGCCGTGGGAGCCGAAGGTGCGGGCGATGGCGAGGCCCAGCTGAGGGCCGGCGCCGACGATGGCGATGGTGGGCATGGGAAGCCTTCCATGGAGTGGGGTGGATAGGGCTATCCACTTTCTGATCCGGAAAGCCCTATCCGGTTCGCTGGTCGAGCGTAGCACGGGAATCGGATAGGGCTTTCCGGTTTGCTAGAGTGGTCGGCATGACCCCTCGGGACCAGCACACTGGCGGCACCGGCAGCTCGGCCGGCCCCGCCGCTCAGCCGCTGCGCAGTGACGCGGAGCGCAATCGGGCGCGGATCATCGCTGCGGCGCGCACGGTGTTCGGCCGCGACGGGCTGAGCGCGTCGATGGCCTCGGTCGCACGGGAGACGGGGGTGGGGATCGCCACGATATTCCGCCGCTTCCCCACCAAGGAGGAACTGGTCGCGGCTGTCTTCGCGGACCGGATGGACGCCTATGTGCGAGCCACCGCCGAGGCACTGGCCGAGCCCGACCCGTGGCGCGGCTTCAGCGGCTACATCGAGACGGTCTGCGCGATGCAGGCGGCCGACCGCGGCTTCGCCGATGTCCTGACGATGAGTCTGCCCGGGGCCGAGGCCCTGGAGGCGTGTCGCGCCGAGGCGTACCAGGGCTTCCTGGAGCTCATCGCCCGCGCCAAGGACAGCGGAGACCTGCGTGAGGACTTCACCAGCCGGGACCTGGTCCTGCTGCTGATGGCCAACGCCGGCGTCCTGAGCGCCACCGGTGAGGACGCGCCCGATGCCTGGCGCCGCCCGGTCGCGTGGATGATCCAGTCCTTCAAAGCGCCCGCCCGCGGCCCGCTGCCAGACCCGCCGGAGGACGCCGCCCTGTATCAGGCCATGCGCCGCGCCAGCCTGGGCCTCACCTCAACCGAAACCGGAAAGGGGCACTGACCCCCGGTCGGCGGTCAGTCGAGCCGAACCCCTGTGCGCTCTTCCAGGGCGTGCAGGAGCCGGTCCTGGAACTTGGGCTCGCGCGCGGCGGGGTGCGGGTCCTGGGTGCGCTGGTGGTACCAGTAGCCGCCGGTGGGCGGCGTGATGTCGTCGTGGGTGGCCAGCCAGACCTGGGTCTGGTGGCCGGCGGCGAGGTCGTCGGTCGCGCCGGGGCCGCCCATCCGGGTGGGCACCCAACCCGGATCGACGGCCTGGGCGGCTGTCTTCTCCCACCGGTCGGCGACAGCCATGGCCAAGGTGGTCACCCACAGCTTGCTGTCGCTGTAGGAGGCCGTGCCGTCCGCCAACCGCGCAAGGCTGGTGGAACCGCCCCGATGCATGGAGCTGCTCAGGTAGATGAGTCGGGACGGCTTGTCCATCAGGGCCGTCAGTAGGTAGGGCGCGATCACGTTGACGGTGGCCGCTTCGGGGGTGTGCATGGTGCCGGCGTTGTGGATGACCGTGTCGAAGCGGCCGAACGCGGCGGTCTGACGAACCAGGCCGGGGACCTCGCCGGTCTCGGCCAGATCCCCGGTCACCACGCCCGCCCACCGCCCCCCTCCCGCCGGCGCGGTGACGCGTGCCGGGGTGCGGGCGTGGACGACCACGTCGTGCCCCTCCTCGGCCAGCGCGGTCGCCGTCGTATAGCCGAGCCCGCTGGAGGCTCCCGTCACCAAGATCAGGACCATGTGGTCGGGTTCTCCGTCCGTGAGGTGGTGGGAGGGCGAGAGCGGGGCTGTCGGCCCGGTACTCAGAGGGTAAGCAGGACCTTCGTCGCGCGACGCTCGTCCATCGCCTTGTAGCCCTCCGGAGCCTGCTCCAGGGGGAGGGTGAGGTCGAAGACCTTGCCGGGGTCGATCTTCTTGTCCCAGATGAGCTGGATCAGCTCAGGGAGGAAGCGGCGCACGGGGGCGGGGCCACCGAGGGTGTGGATACCGGCGAAGAACAGCTGGATGCCGGGAATCTGGACGTCGTAGTTGACGCCCACGTAGCCCAGGTGGCCGCCGCCGCGGGTGGCGCCGACGGCCTGCATGAACGATTCCTGCGTGCCGACCGCCTCGACGACCGAGTGGGCGCCGAGGCCGCCGGTGAGTTCCCTGATCTTGGCGATGCCTTCCTCGCCGCGCTCCTCCACGATGTCGGTCGCGCCGTAGTAGCGGGCCAGCTTCTGCCGCTCCGGGTGGCGGGACATGGCGATGATCCGCTCCGCGCCGAGCTGTTTGGCGGCCAGGACTGCCATCAGGCCGACCGCGCCGTCGCCGACGACCGCGACGGTCTTGCCGGGCCCGGCCTCGGCGGCGACGGCCGCGTACCAGCCGGTGCCCAGCACGTCGGAGGCGGCCAGCAGGGCGGGGACCAGCTCCGGGTCGGGTTGTCCGGGCGTGGCCACCAGGGTGCCGTCGGCCAGCGGGATGCGGGCCTTCTCGGCCTGGGTGCCGATGCCCGCGTGGACGAACTCGGCGTGCACACACTTGGACTGGAACCCGGCCTGACAGATCTCGCAGGTGTTGTCGGAGATGACGAACGACCCGACCACGAAGTCCCCGGGCTTGACGGTCTTCACCTCCGCGCCTACCTCCTCAACCACGCCCACGTACTCGTGGCCCATGAGCGTGTGGTCGACGGGTTCGACACCACGGTACGGCCACAGGTCCGAGCCGCAGATGCACGTCGCGGTCAGCTTCACGATCGCGTCGGTGGGCTCGATGATCTTCGGATCCTCGCGCTCCTCCACACGGACGTCGCCGGCGGTGTACATCACTACTCCACGCATCGTGGATCTCCTTGCTTTCATCGTGCGGGCGCCTGAAGGCACCGGTTCGTTTCAGGAAGGCACGGCGCTGCCGCGGCTTCCTCGGTTTGGAGGGCTCATGCGGTCGAGCCCGCTCAAAGGGCCGAAGCGTCCGGTCCCGGGTCCGGCATCACCACCGCCGAGCGACGGCGCTGGGTGAGTGCGATGGCGATCGTGGGGATCAGTGTGAGAGCCCCGATGGCGGCGCCGACGGCGGCGGGACCGGTGGCCCGCAGGGGTGACTCCAGAGCGAGGCCCGCGAACCAGGAGCCGACGGCCGTGCCGAGATTGAATGCCGAGACGGTGAGGGCGGAGCCCAGAGTGGGGGCCCGGCCTGCGAAGCGGACGCCGAGGGAGATCAGTACCGGGTTGGCGCCGAGTCCGAACAGCCCCAGCAGGGCGACCAGCACGATTGTGGGCGCGGCGGACCGGGACAGCAGGCACAGCGCCAGGAGCAGGATCATGGTTGTCGCAGCGGCAGCGATGGTCGTCGTGTGCGGACGATGGTCTCCCAGGCGGCCGCCCACGAGAAAACCCGCCAGGGCACCGATGCCGAATCCGACCAGGACCAGCGGCACAAGGCCGGAGGCCAGCCCCGCCCGGTCGGTCAGCAGCGGCGAAATGTAGGAGTACGTCGACAGCACGCCGCCCGTCGTGGTCGCGCAGGCCGCGAGGACCAGCCACATCAGGCCCGAGCGCAGAGCGGACAGCTCGGAGCGGATCGACACCGCCGCGTGACTCACTTCGTCGGGCGCGACGTGGCGGGCGATGAGCACTATGGCGGCTGCCCCCAGGGCCGCGAGCGCCCAGAACGGGCCCCGCCAGCCCATGACCTGTCCGGCGAAAGCGCCCAGCGGCACGCCGACGACGTTGGCGAGCATCGCGCCGGCGCCCACGACGCCCAGGGCGCGGGAACTCGAGGCGGGGCCTGCAGCACGGGCGGCTACTACGTTGGCCACCGCCCAGAACGCGCCGGTCGCCAACGCGGTCAGGAACCGCGCGGCCAGCAACAGCGAGAAGCTGGAGCCGACGGCGACGATGACGTGCCCGGCCGCGAAGACCCCCAGCGCCAGGATCAGTGTCAGCCTCCGGGGAAGCCGCAACGTCAGCATCGCCATCAGCGGCGCACCGACGATCATCCCAACCGCGAAGACAGTGATCAACAGACCGGCCTGGGCCACGCTGATCTGCACGTCACCGGCGATCTCCGGCAACAGGCCCGCCACCACGAACTCAGTCGTGCCCATCAAGAACGTGCCCAGTGCCAGGATGTGGACGACGAGCGGAAGCCGGGTGGGCGGCTGCCCAGGGTCAGTGCCCTGCAGGGCGTCGGGGGCGTGGAGGGTGTCTCCTCGCGTCGTCATGCTTCATCTCCGCAGCGGGTCGAAATCGGGGGCGCATCCCACGAAACCGCTTCTGCCTCAGGCGCGGGAGGCCCGGTTTATAGGGGGTACAAGCTCAACCCCCCTCCCTCAGCGGCTCGCGCCGTAGCGTTGAGGGCATGGAACGCCTCCCCGACCGCCGCGCCGACATCCGTGACTTCCTCGCCACCCGGCGCGCCAAGATCACACCGGAGCAGGTCGGGCTGCCCACCAGCGGCCGACGCCGGGTTTCGGGGCTGCGGCGCGAGGAGGTCGCCGTCCTCGCCGGCGTGAGCACCGAGTGGTACACGCGTCTGGAGAAGGGCCACATCAACGGAGTATCCGAAGACGTCCTCGACGCGGTCGCCGGTGCGCTGCAGCTGGACGACGACGAACGCACCTACCTGTTCGACCTGGCCCGGGCAGCCCAGCCGTCCAGCCGCACCCCCCGCCGCCGCAAGGCCGTCGACGTGCCGCCCCGCGTCCAGTGGCTGCTCGACTCCATGACACTGTCCGCGGCCCTCGTCACCAACGGCCGCCTCGACATCGTCGCCGCCAACGCACTGGCCCGCGCCCTGTTCGCGCCACTGTTCGACAGCGAGACCACCGATGCTCGAGGCCGGCCGAACTTCGCCCGGTACTGGTTCCTCGACCGCGGGGCACCCGACTTCGTCGCCGACTGGGACGGCGCCCTTGGCGCCACCGTCGCCCTGCTGCGTGCCGAGGCGGGGCGCTACCCGCACGACAAAGCGCTGCGCGAACTGATCGGTGAACTGTGCACGATGAGCGCCGAGTTCCGCACTCTTTGGGCCGACCACGACGTGCGAATCCACCACGGTGGGGTCAAACAGTTCCAGCACCCTGACGCCGGGCCTCTCGAACTCGTCTACCAGCCTCTGGACCTGCCCATTTCTCCACGCGAGGTCCACTCGCTGACCATCTACACGGCCGAGCCAGGCACCCCTGACGAGGACCGGCTCAAGCTCCTCGCAAGCTGGGCAGCGACCAAGTCCAAGGAGATAAGCCCTACCGGTGACCGGGACTCTTGAACCCCGGATGTCGCCTAGAACTTCACAGCAGCGAAGCCGATGTGAGCGGGCAGACAAGACACCCAGGGCCATCAGCTCAGCAGCGGCCGCTGCTGAGCTGATGGCGGCCGGTGGCTGACGAGGCGCGCTGCTAGGAGACTGTCCATGAGAGGGCTGCATCAGTTCCGGTGTGGACGCTACGGGCGACGTTGCTGGGGATCTCCTCCTCGCGCACGGCGTGTTTCATGGCCGCGCTGTCGCCTGTCTCTCCGACCCTTCCTGTCGATCCGGCCATCCCGTGGCCGTCGAGCATCCGGACGAATGTCCGTGGCCGGAACTGGGCGGCCCGCGATCGGTATGCAGAATGCACCCGGCGACCTTCTCATGTCGGGCAACGGCGTTGTCCAGGGCCGTCACGGCGAGGCCGGACTTCATCCGCGCGTCGATGGAGTAACCGACGATCCTCCTGCGGAAGACGTCCTTGATCGCATAGAGATACAACTTCCCTTTCCCGGTGGCGTGTTCGGTGATGTCGGCGAGCCACAGGCGGTTCGGGCCATCTGCGGTGAAGTCACGGCGGACCATGTCGTCGTGTACCGGCGGACCGGCCTTCTTGGTCCTGCCGCGTCTTTTCCCGAACACGCTCCACCAGCGGTTGTCCCGGCAGATCCGCCACGCGGTCCGGTGGCCATGACCGACCTCGCGTCGCGGGCTTCATCGGCCAGGAAGCGGTAGCCGAACTCCGGATCCTCACGATGGGCGTCGAACAACACGTTCGCGCGGTAAGCCTCCTTTAGTGCGGCATCGGTCACCGGCCGGTCGAGCCAGCGGTATGAGGGCCGTCTGGCGTGCTGGGGTTCCCGGCACGTGATCGTGACGGGAACCCCGTCCACGGCCGGCTCCCTCACGAGCGGGTAGAGCTTTTTCCTGGCAGATGCGCTTGCGACAGGTAGTCGCGGTCCGGCACAGGACCTCGTTCTCCTGCTTCAGCAGCTTGATCCGCTGATGCGCGGTCCGTAGTTCCGCGTTCCTGTTGACGAGCAGATCTGCAGCAGCTCACGCGTCATTGTTGTCTCTCTGTTGCGCGCACTCTCTGTCGTCAGTGGGCGCCAGCCGACGAAAGATCCCGGCCGACGGTCAGGTTTGAACAGCCTCGGTGCTCTCCGTGACAGGGGCAGTCCTTGCCACCGACGAGTTCCCGGCCACCGCGGCGGGATACCGCGATCTGCTGAAGTGGGCCAGGAAGTCGGGAGCCGTGAGGCGGGCCGGGGTGGAGGGGACCGGCTCGTATGGGGCGTCCCTGTCCCGCCATCTGCTGGCCCAGGGCGTGGACGTGTTTGACGTGAACTGGATGGACCGGGCGGATCGTCGGCGGCGCGGCAAGTCGGATCCACTCGATGCCCAGAATGCGGCGCGAGCCGTGTTGAGCGGGCGGGCCCGCGCCCGGGCCAAAACGGGCGACGGGCCGGTGCAGGTCGCGAGAATGTACAAACTCACGAAGGCGTCGGCGGTCAAAGCCCGCACCCAGGCCATCAACCAGCTCACGGCCGTACTCGTCACTGCGGACCCCGTCTTGCGGGAGGAACTGGCCGGACTGGGCAATGCCGAACTCTTCCGTACCTGCGCACAGTTCACCGATGCGCGTGGTCACGAGGAGGTCGGCGCGGAGCCGGTGATGCAGGCCACCCGGATCACGCTGGGCCTGCTGGCTCACCGGATCGGCCAGCTCTCCGAGGAGATCCGGGACGTGGAGGCTCGTCTTGCCCGGCTCGTGGAATGCCATGCCCCGCAGCTTCTCGAGGTGGTGGGGATCGGCCCGGACACGGCGGTCACGTTGCTGATCACGGTGGGGGACAACCCGGAACGGCTGGACAGTGAGGCGTCGTTCGCCGCGCTGTGCGGGGTCAGCCCTGTCGAGCGCTCCTCGGGACGCCGGCAGTTCCGTCGCCTCAACCGCGGCGGCGACCGGCAGGCCAACGCCGCGCTCCACCGCATCGTGTTCACCCGCCTGCGGGTCGACCCGCGCACCCAGGACTACTACGAGCGCCGCGTCAAGGAGGGCAAGACCCGGCGCGAAATCGTCCGCTGCCTCAAACGCTACGCGGCCCGGGAGGTCTTCCACCTGGTCAAACAGCTACAGCCAGGACCCCGCTCATAGGGGCTGTGACACGTGATGGTCGCTGAGGCCCCCGCCGGGCAGGTGCTGGCAGGGTGCCTCAGCGTTCCTCAGCGGCGAGGTCCGCTCCTCGATCCTGCTGCGGAGTCTGCGAACGCCTCGATTGCCCGCAGCGGGCGGCGCTGCCGCTGGGCCACCCACTGCGTATCGGCCCGAATGCCCGCACGTTGGTGCCCTGCCTCGTGGCGCACGCAGCCGTGGAGAAGCCGCACCGCTCGTTGAAGCAACCTGAACCAAGATGTCGGCTTCTGTGCCGCAAAACGATCGGCCGGAGTCAGAACCAGGATGTGCCTAGGGCTGGGACTGAGCACGCTCAGTGTTTCTGGATGGGGATGCTGTGACGGGCGGGAGGATGGGTGGGTGCTGTCCCGGGTCCGAGGTCTGACTCATGACACCTTTGACCAGAGTGTCTGAATTACACAGTGTCGGCCGTTGGCTGGGGATGGTGCGTTGTCGGTGCCGGGCCGGCGGGGCGTGTCCCGATAGGGGCCTGCCGTTCGTTGTGGCGTCCTCACGATTCTGACCGCCCGACGCGGCCCGATACCGGCAACGCGACGCGCTATCAGACCGGAAGGGGAACGGGCATGTCCAGTACGCCGCCTGCTCCGCAGACCCGTCGTCGTCGCCCTGTGGGGGAGGTGGTGTTGGGAGTGGACACGCACCGGGATGCCCATGTGGCTGCGGTGCTCTCCGTGACGGGGACGGTGCTGGCCACCGGCGAGTTCCCGGCCACTGCGGCGGGATACCGCGATCTGCTGAAGTGGGCCAGGAAGTTAGAACCGTGAGGCGGGCCGGAGTGGAGGGGACCGGCTCCTACGGGGCGTCCCTGTCCCGCTCTCTGCTGGCCCAGGGCATAGACGTGTTTGACGTGAATCGGATGGACCGGGCGGATCGCCGTCAGCGCGGCAAATCGGATCCGCTCGATGCCCAGAACGCGGCGCGAGCCGTATTGAGCGGGCGGGCCCGCGCCAGGGCCAAAGCGGGTGACGGGCCGGTGCAGATCGCGAGAATGTACAAACTCACGAAGGCGTCGGCCGTCAAAGCCCGCACCCAGGCCATCAACCAGCTCAAAGCCGTCCTCATTACTGCTGACCCCGCCTTGCGGGAAGAACTGGCCGGACTGGGCAATGCCGAACTCTTCCGGACCTGTGCGCGGTTCACCGACGTGAGCGGTCTCGAGGAGGTCGGTGACGAGGCGGTGCGGCAGGCCACTCGCGTCACGCTGGGTCTGCTGGCTTGCCGGATCGGCCAGCTCTCCGAGCAGATCCGGGATGTGGACGCTCGTCTGGCCCGCCTCGTGAAATGTCATGCCCCGCAGCTTCTCGAGGTGGTGGGGATCGGTCCGGACACGGCCGTCGCCTTGCTGATCACGGTGGGGGACAACCCGGAGCGCCTGGATAGTGAGGCGTCCTTCGCTGCGCTGTGCGGGGTCAGTCCTGTCGAGCGTTCCTCGGGACGCCGGCAGTACCGTCGCCTCAACCGTGGTGGCGACCGTCAGGCCAATGCCGCGCTCCATCGCATCGTGTTCACCCGTCTGCGGGTCGACCCGCGCACCCAGGACTATTACGAGCGCCGGATCAAAGAGGGGAAGACCCGGCGCGAAATCGTCCGTTGCCTCAAGCGCTATGCAGCGCGGGAGGTCTTCCACCTGGTCGGACAGCTACAGCCAGGACCCCGCTCATAAGGGCTGCGTGATACGGGACATGGTCATTTCCGAGCCCCGGTTGTCCGCCGCGATCTCCGTCGCGTGAGCGGAGCGAGGCCGTTGAGGGGCAGCAACTCCAGGCGGAACCGCCGGCCCGCCCAGCTCTACGGTGTGGGGGGGCGCTGCGGGGAGCGGAGTATGAGCAGGGTGATCTCGCTGGGGGCGAAGACGCGGAAGGGCGGGCCCCAGAAGCCGGTGCCGCGGCTGGTGTAGAGGAGGGTGCGGGGGCCGTGGTGGCTGAGGCCGGCGAGGGCGGGCTGGTCGATGCGGACGAGGTGGTGGAAGGGCCAGATCTGGCCGCCGTGGGTGTGGCCGGAGAGTTGGCGGTCGACGCCGTCGGCTGCGGCCCGGTCGACGAACTTGGGCTGGTGGGCCAGGAGCAGGACGGGGTGGTCGGGGTCGGCGCCGTGCAGGGCTCCGGCGAGGTGGGCGCGGTGGCCGGCGAGGCCGGAGGATTCGGCGGTGACGTCATCTACGCCGGCGACGACGAGGGTGTCGCCGCCGCGTTCGAGCAGCAGATGGCGGTTGCGTAACGGCTCCCAGCCCAGTTCGTCCATGAGGTCGACCCAGCCCTGGGCCTCGCTGTAGTACTCGTGGTTGCCGGTGACGTAGACCCGGGCCCGGGTGGCTCGCACGGTGCCGAGCGGGGCGGCCTGGGCGCGGCGGCGTTGGGCCGTGCCGTCCGCGATGTCGCCGGTGTGGCAGACCAGGTCGGCCTCCAGGGTGTTCACCGTCTCGCAGACCCGCGCAGACCAGCGGGCGCGGTCGAGCGGGCCGTAGTGGGTGTCGGTGATGAGGACGACGCGCGTGCCGTCCAACCCGGCCCCCAGGCGCGGAAGTTGCACGTCCAGGCGGCGTACCACTGGTTTTTGGCGAAGGCGGTGGTGTGCGGCATGGCGGTCCCGTCCCTGAGAGCGGGGCGTCCTCGCCCCTCGTGCCGTGGTTGGAATCAGGGTGGTGAAGGTTGCGGTCACTCGGCAAGCGGGCTTCTGCCAGACGGAGGAACTTCGACAAAATGGCTGGTCAGAGCACGGATCTGTCTGCCGATGGTCACCAGTGCAGCCCACGAAGGGGCGCTGCTGTTCGGGTTGCACCCGAGGGTGCGGTAGATGGCTCCGAGGAACGCATCCACTGGCAGCGCGGCCACAATTGCTCTTTAGTATCCCTTTTGTTGTTGACTGTGACATTTTTTCGCCGGTGCGTGCTCGGTACAGCAGCAAGAATCGCTATCGCCACAGGTCAAGTGATGTTCGTTTCGGCGGGGAGAGTTCCCGGGGCGAGTCCGGGTCGAATCAGCACCGTTGGGCGCTGTTCAGTGTGCTGTCGCTGGTGAGGGCGTTGTGGAGCCAAGAAGCGCTGGATTGCCTTGCGTGCGGGTCGGCGTGGCGAGCGGTCGGACCGATGAGTCGCCGGAGGCACGCTGGGAGGCTGCGGCAGGCGACCAGGAGAGGGGACTCGCCAGCAGATTCTTGGTCTGGTGGTACAGACTCGGTACGCGGTTGACCAGCGGAGACAGCGGACGTTGAGTACGAGAAGCGGCGTTGGCCCGCGTATGGTCCGGATCTTGGGAGAGGGGAGCCGACTGCCGGTTGTGTGACGCACTGACCGTCAACGTTGACGCGGCGACGCGGATTCTCGGCACCGCCGCATGCTCACGTCGCTTGGCCATTGCATGCCGGTGCCGGGCGGTCCGCCTAGCTATGCGCACGTTGGCGAGGGTGCTGAGCGGGGCCTGAGTGCCTGGCGGCACCGAGCCAGGGAGCATGGTGAGTGAGCGAAGCGGTTCGGAGGCGGCGGTTGACCGGCCGGAACCCCGGAGGGGCGCCCCCACGCATGGGGCGCCCCTCCGGGGTTCGGCGGCTCAGTGCCTCACGTGGCGGTACGGAGGCGGCGGGCGTGTCAATCGTGCCCTATTGTTGACTTTGTGTGTGCGGCCCGGTACGTATGGTTGCGAGCGTTGATCATGTCGATGCTCGCACTGTTCTTCTGTGCGGTTGCCGGTTCGCCCTTGCACGTTCATCAGGGGCTCCACCAGGAACTGTCGTCTGAGCACCACACAGTGGCTTGTTCGCCGATGCACGTTCATCATGTGCCGCACCCTGCGGCAGCGGCTGAGCACAGCGTTGAGCCGTGTGGTGAGCCTGCGGAGCATACGCCGCATCAGCCGGGCGACCACTTCGTGGTCGAGTCGACTTCCCTTCCCTGGACGGGTGCACCACGGCTGATCTCCGTCGATTTGGCGACGACTGCCGTAGACATCCCAGCCCTGCTGCAGCCGGTGGGTTGTGTTCGCGATCCGCGGCCTCCACCGGGTAGCGCGGCTCTCCAGACTCGTCTGTGCCTCTGGCGCATTTAGAAGACCGCCTCCGGACTCCGAAGCGAGTCCTTCACCCCTGCATGCCCGTCTGTCTCCATGTCGGAGCCGCGGGTTCGGGTGAGTCGTTGTCGTACGGCGTTCTTCCCGCACCAGAAAGCACGTGATCATGCACCAGTCCTCCTTTGGCATGCCCCCTCGCGGCTTCGGCCGCTCTCTCATAGCGGCGGTCGGCAACACACCGGCCGTCTCGATCTCCGCCCCCCTCACGCCGGAAGGGCGGAACTCCTGGGCCAAGCTCGAAGCTTTCCCTCCCGGCGGCCTCAAGGACCGCTCCGCCCTCCCCAGGTTCGCCATCACCCGCGCGCGGGGCGATCTGAGGCCCGGCGTCGCAATCGTCGAGTCCAGCAGTTCCTGGTACCCCGACCACTACTCCAGCCCCGACGACGCCGGCAACGCACCGGCTCGCGAACACCTCGGACGGCAGGCCACTGCCATGCCCATGCCTGGGCGCCGGACGCCGGCCGCACGGGTCGGTTCTGACCTCTGTGTCCTCGGGGAGCGGTCGTGAGTACCCCCAGCGGCGAGAGCGTCGCTGCCGCGACAACGACGACCGAGGACGCGATGGACATGGCTACGGGAGCAGCCCGTACCGAGCGCCTGCTGGCCGAGGTGCTGGCAGCCGTCCTGCGGGTGGAGCGGGTGTCGGCCGACAGTCACTTCTTCGACGATCTGGGTGCCGACTCGCTGGTGATGGCGCAGTTCTGTGCGCGCGTGCGCAAGCGGGACGACCTGCCGACGGTGTCGATGAAGGACATCTACCGGTACCCGACAATCCAGGGGGTCGCGACTGCGGTTCCTGTCAGCGTGCCTTCGCTCGATGAGGCCGGCGCGGCTGGGGCCGGGACGGCGATCGGTGTGTCACAGGCCCTGGACGTGCGGTTGGCCGAGGTGCTGGCAGCCGTTCTGCGGGTGGAGCGTGTGTCGGTCGACAGTCACTTCTTCGACGATCTGGGTGCCGACTCGCTGGTGATGGCGCAGTTCTGTGCGCGTGCGCGCAAGCGGGACGATCTGCCGACGGTGTCGATGAGAGACATCTACCGGTACCCGACGATCGAGACTCTGGCAGCCGCGTTCGCGGTCGGCGAGCCGTCCCCGGTCCGCGGTCAGGCGCCGTCAGGAATTCCGCTGCCCAGTGAGGCCCAGGCCGTCGATGTGCCGTCAGGTGACTCGGATGAGCCGCCGCTCGGCACGCTGCCGTACGTGCTGTGCGGGGCGGCGCAGCTTCTCTTCTTCCTCGTCTTCTCGTCCGTCGGTGGCTTGGTCGCCATCGAGGGCTACGAGTGGGTCATCGAAGGTTCCAGGACCGTCGACCTCTACCGGCGCGCGGTGTCGTTCAGCGCGGCGGTCTTCTTCGGCCTGTGTGCCCTTCCCATCGTCGCCAAGTGGTTGCTCGTCGGCCGCTTCACCCACCGCAGGCTGCGGGTGTGGAGCGTTGCCTACCTGCGCTTCTGGTGCGTGAAGGCCTTCATCCGCACCAGCCCGGCACGGCTGCTCGCCGGTTCACCGCTCTATGGGCTCTATCTGAGAGCCTTGGGCGCACGCATCGGGAAGGGCGTCGTCATCCTTTCCCGTACTGTTCCGGTCTGCACCGACCTGCTCTCCATCGGTGACGGCACGCTCATTCGCAAGGACGTCCACCTGTCCTGCTACCGAGCGCACGACGGCTGGATCGAGACGGGCTCCGTCACCCTCGGCGCACAGGTGATCGTCAGCGAGCAGACCGTACTCGATATCGACACATCGATGGGCGATGGCGCCCAGCTCGGCCACGCCTCGTCCTTGCAGCGAGGCCAGAGCGTTCCGGCTGGTGAGTCCTGGCACGGCTCGCCCGCGGAGGCGACGACGACCGACTACAGCTCTGTCCCGCCCGTCGCGTGCGGCACCCTGCGCCCGGCCATCTACAGCCTGGGCCAGCTTGCGGCCATGCTGCTGGTGTATCTGCCGATGTCGGTGGCCGGCGTGAGCATTGTGCTCTCCGTCGTACCGCAGCTGAACGCGGTGCTGGGCCCAGAGTCATCGGCCCTCACGAACCCCGCCTCCGTCCTCGCCGCCCTGCTGGCTTCCCTGGTGGTCTTCATCGGTGCCGCGCCGGTGGGTCTGGTCCTGGTGGGAACCCTGCCCCGCCTGCTCCGCCTGGCGATCAAGCCGGACAGGGTTTATCCGCTGTACGGCTTCCACTACGGCGTCCAGCGAGCGATCCTGCGGCTGACCAACATCAGATTCTTCACCACTCTGTTCGGGGACAGCTCCGCGATCGTGCACTACCTGCGCTGCCTGGGCTACGACCTCCGCAACGTCCAGCAGACCGGGTCGAACTTCGGCACGATGGTCAAGCACGACACCCCGTATCTGAGCAAGGTCGGCAGCGGAACGATGGTGGCTGACGGACTGTCGATCATCAACGCCGAGTTCTCCAGCACGTCCTTCCGGTTGTCCAGGACCTCGATCGGGCCGGACAACTTCCTCGGAAACAACATCGCCTACCCCTCGGGCGGCCGCACGGGCGACAACTGCCTGCTCGCGACCAAGGTGCTGGTCCCCATCGACGGGCCCGTACGGGAAGGTGTGGGACTGCTGGGCTCGCCCAGCTTCGAGATCCCGCGCACCGTCATGCGCGACACCCAGTTCGACGGCATGGCCATCGGCGACGAACTACGGCGGCGCCTGGCGGCCAAGAACCGGCACAACGCGCTCACCGCGAGCCTTCATCTGCTGGTGCGATGGTTCCACTTCGTCGTGCTCGCCCTCATCGGCGTGGCTGCCGTCGACCTTTACGACGTCTACGGCGTACTGGTGCTGGCCCTGGCGAGCCTGGTCAGCGTGGCGTTCACCGTCATGTTGTTCACCCTGATCGAACGGGCCGTCACCGGCTTCCGCCCACTGAAGCCCCTGTACTGCTCGATCTACGACCCTGCCTTCTGGTCGCATGAACGTTTCTGGAAGCTGACGTCGCACCGCTATATGGAGGCTTTCAACGGCACCCCGTTCAAGGCCCTGGTCTGGCGGCTGCTCGGCGCGAAGGTCGGTCGCCGGGTCTTCGACGACGGCTGCACGCTGATCGAGCGCACCCTCGTGTCCATCGGAGACGACTGCACCCTCAACGCTGCGAGCGTCGTCCAGTCGCACTCCCAGGAAGACGGCGCCTTCAAGTCCGACCACGCCACGCTCGGCCGGGGCGTGACCCTCGGCGTCGGAGCGTTCGTCCACTACGGCACGGTCCTGGGCGATCAAGCGCAACTTGACGCCGACACCTTCCTGATGAAGGGCGAAGAGGTTCCGCCCCGGGCGCGATGGGGTGGCAACCCGGCCGTGGAGACCGGACGCACCCATGAGTGAGGGCAGACCGAACGGGTTTGCATCCGGCCCCATCACGAAGAACTGACGGAACGGGTCTCTGCATGCAGGTGACGGAAGTCATCGCAGGGGCCCGTTTCTCGGTTTCTCGACGGTTGCGAGGCATCGCACGGCCTGGTCAGGACATACGAGGGGCCCCGACGCGTGAGCTATCTCACGGGCGGGGCCCGTCTTCGTTGTCCTGTGTGCCGGGTGCGGCTCGATCTATGCCGCCGGTGTCAGGTGGCCGGTCGGGGCGTCCGGGTCGGTGGCGAGCTCGGGCCCGTTCGTGCGGCGGCCGCGGGAGAAAGCGCGGCGTGGGGCCGTGACCGGTCCCTGGTTCCGGTCACGGCCCCGCTGGTGCGAACGTTGGTCATCGGCGGTCAGCAGCAACCGTCCGCCTCTTGGCGCTGGTCGAGGGAAGGAACGCCGCTGGCATGGCGCTGGTCTGCACCGCGTCCCACGATCTTCCCGGGGTCGCGATCCGATTCAGGGAACTGGACGGCACGCTGGCGACAGCGGCACAGCTATGGGTGGCCGACGAAGCGCGGCTGGCCTCGAAGAAGGCGGACAGGGTCCACCGTGTCGAGCCGGCCGGCGGCCTCATGACCTGTGCCTGGGCCATCGACGGCACGTCCGTATCAGCCGATGCGGTCGCGGATCTGCTCGACGGGCAGTTCCAGGTGGAGCTCGTAGCCGCCCTGGTCCGTGGGGCCGGAGGTGACGGTGCCGCCGAGGAGCTCGGCGCGCTGGCGGAGGCCGACGAGGCCGTGGTGGGCGCTGGGCAGGGCGAGCGCGAGTCGGGTGGGGGCGGTGTTGGTGATGGTGGTGTGGATGGCGCCGTCGCGGTGGTGGATACTGACGGTCGCTGTGGCGCCGGGGGCGTGTTTGCGGGCGTTGGTCAGGGCTTCCTGGACTGTGCGGTAGACGGCACGCTGGACGGTCGGCGGAAGGTCTTCGGCCAGGTCGGTCTCCAGCTTCGCTTCGATGCCGCTGGTGTCGATCAGTTGCTCCAGGTCGGCGAGCGAAGGCTGTGGGGTGAGTTCGGTGGGGCGGCTGCCGGAGGCGCGTAGCACGCTGACCATGTGCCGCAGTTCGTCGAGCGTCTGGACGCTGAGTTCCCGGATGGTGGCCGCGGCCTTTCGTGTCTCGGCGTCCCGGCTGCCCACCTGGAGTGCTCCCGCCTGTACGGCGATGAGGCTGACCTGGTGGGAGACGACGTCGTGCATCTCCCGGGCAAGCTGTGCGCGTTCCTTTGCCAGGACGCTCTGGTCGGTCAGCAGCCGTTCGTGCTCGCGGGCCTGGGAGATGTCGGCGAGTCGCAGGGACAGCTCGCGTCGGGCCTGGACGAGCTGGCCCAGGAAGACGGGGGCGGCTGCGGTGGCGATGGTATAGCTGAGGTGGAACAGGGTGGCGGGCTGGGCGAGTTCGGAGGTCTTCCAGGACGACCAGGGCCAGGGCAGGAAGTCGGTGGCCGCGAACGTCAGGGCGCAGCCGGCCAGCAGGATGCGGTGGCGGCTGAGTGAGGAGAGCGTGTACAGCGCGATCGTGGTGGCGAGCACGGCGTCGGAGACCACAGCGGCGGCCAGGGTGAGCACGAAGGTCACCAGAGGCAGGCGGCGACGCAGCGCGAGGGCGAGAGCGGCGAGCAGCGCACAGGCCAAGGCCGGTTGCTGTTCGACGTCGACGTGGACCCATGCATCCGCCAGCGCGACCCCGACGAGGACGACGTCCAGGAGCAGAGCCGGCGGTCTTCGGGGGCTCATCGGGTGTCCCCTTCCTGCGGTGGCGCCAGCAAGCCCGCGCGTTCGGCGATCAGGGCTGCCTGGACGCGGCTGCTGACTTGCAGTTTGCTGAGGACGGCGCTGACATGGCCTTTGACGGTGCCCATGCTCAGGTGCAGACGTTCGCCGATGTCGGTGTTGGCGAGTCCCTCGGCCATGAGCACGAGAACGGCATGTTCGCGCTCGGTGAGCCGGGCGGCGAGACGGACGGCGGACGGCTCGCGCACGTCGGCGTCGAGAAAGCCGTCCACCACCGTACGGGTCACCTTGGACGACAGCACGGAGCCGCCCTCGGCCAGGGTCCGTACGAGGTGGGGGAGCTGGTTGGGGTCCGTGTCCTTGAGCAGAAACCCGGCTGCGCCCGATCGCAGCGCGTTCGTCACGTATTCGTCGGTGTCGAAGGTGGTGAGCATGGCCATCACCGGAGGGTCCGGGAGATCGCGGAGGTCGGCCAGGACCGTGAGCCCGTCGACGTCTGGCATCCGGATGTCCAGCAGGACGACGTCAGGGCGTCTCTCCCGCACCGTCCGGACTGCCTCGCCGCCGGAGACCGCCGCAACGACCTCGATGTCTTCCGCCGCATCGAGAATGTGCGTAAAGCCAGTGCGGACCAAGGCCTCGTCGTCGACCACCAATACCCGGATCACGTGTGCTCCGCTCCTCGCATGCCCACCGTCCGATCCCTACCACGCCGGAAGCCGTCCCTCGGCCGCTCGGCCGCGTTTCCCGCCGGTTGGCGCAGCCCGTCCCAGCCAGTCGGCCGGGGTGATTCCCGGCCGGTCGGCTGGGTGCCTTCGGACAGCCGCCGGGGTGGCTGGAGCGGGTGATCGGTCAATGCATAAGTCATGACCCAGAACGCATTGTCGGCCGTGCCGGTAGACGTGTCATGCGATCTTGGGGGGCAGCGCCCCTCTACCGTCGCCAGCCCGCCATCGACGGGACGACTGATCGGTATCGACCTAGCCCGCGGGCTCGCGGTCTTCGGCATGTACTCCGCCCATGTCGGCCCCGACGTGACAGTGGGCGGTCCGGTGGGGTTCCTGCTGGAGACGGCGCGGGGCCGCTCCTCGGCCCTGTTCGCGCTCCTCGCCGGCTTCTCGCTGATCCTCATCACTGGCCGTCCGCACCCCCGGACCGGGCGCTCCGGCCGTCAGGCGGTGGGCAGGATCGTGATCCGCTCCGTCGTCCTCATGGTGCTCGGCTTCGCCCTCACCGCCCTGGACACACGGGTCGACGTGATCCTCAGCTTCTACGGGCTGCTCTTCCTGGCCGCCCTCCCGCTGTACCGGTTGCCGGCACGGACGCTGGCGATCATCGCCGCCGCAGGGGCGCTGATCATGCCGCAGGCTCTTTACTCGATAAGGAAGTCGATCGAGGAGGGGAACTGGGCTGACGTCGTCGCCGCCTGGGACCCGCTGGCCCTGATCAGTGGCACGGACGGCTTCATCGAACTTCTGTTCACGGGGAAGTATCCGGTTCTCACATGGATGCCGTTCCTGGTCGCGGGCATGGCGGTGGCCCGACTCGACCTGACCCGGCCCGGCATCCGATCCCGGCTGGCACTCACCGGCGGGGCGTTCGCCCTGGTGGGCTACGGCGGCTCCTGGCTTGCTCTGCGTCTGGTTCCCCATGCGCTGTCCGCCGTCGCGGCCGCCACGGGCGGCGGCTCGGCGTCGTCTGCCTGGTGGTCCGACACCGTCGGCGAACCCGAGGACCGCACCCCGCTCGCGTGGCTGCTGGTAGCGGCACCGCACAGTCAGACGACCTTCTCCATCGTCGGCAACACAGGCGTCGCCCTCGCGGTGGTGGCCGCGTGTCTGACTGCCGCCGACCGGATGCCGGGCCTGACGCGCCTGGCCCGGCCCCTCGCGGCGGTCGGGACGACGGCGCTGACCGCGTACGTCCTCCACATCGTCACCCTCTGGTTCTTCGCCGGCGTCTGGTACGTGCCCGCGATCGAGGGTGAGACCCTGTCCGCCCTGCCGGTGCTGCTCGGCTTCATCACAGCAGCCACGCTGCTGGCTACCGTGTGGACCCGTCAGTTCCGTCGGGGCCCTCTGGAGCACCTGCTCCACGTTGTCACCCGGCCCGCCCGGCATATCAAGTGAGAGGACCGCGGCCCATGGCAAGGGCCGCGTCGGGGGCCGTCACCCCGACAGAGCCTGCGCGAACGCGCCGTCCTCCTGCTGCACCCCACTGCAGTCGGTCGATGCCCCGCTCGACGAGGGGGCGGTGCTGTCGCACTGCCGGTCGCGGAAGACGGACCGTTCGCGCCGGTCAGGGCTTCTCCGGTCTCTGCTGTGCCCTGGGCAGCAGAGACCGGAGTGTCATCTCCGTGAGTTCGGCCTCCGTGGCGGCCGGGTCGGGGACGACGGCCGCGCGGAAGGATCGGCCGGCCAGCAGGGAGATGAGTCCCCAGGCGGCGGCGTGCGGGGTGACGTCGGGGCGGATGTCTCCGGCTTGCTGGCCGCGATGGACGAGGTCGGCGAGGGCCTGGGCGAAGTGCTGGTGGACGTGGCGGGCGGCTTCACCGAGGGCGGGGTCGTGGGCGAGGGCGGCGGCGTCGGCGAAGAGGAAGCCGTGGGCGCCGCGTTGGTGGAATCGGTCCATGTGAGCCGGGTCGATGAAGGTGGCCAGGACGTCGGGGACCGGGCGTCCGGCGTCGGCGGCCTGGGCGAGGAGTGTGGTGACCGCGGTGGCCGCGTGGTCGAGGACCGCCTCGTACAGCGCGGACTTGGAACCGAAGTTCTGGAAGACGACCGGTTCGGTGACGCCGACCCGCCGGGCGATGTCGGAGACCTTGCTCCGCTGGTAGCCCGTTTCGGAGAAGACCTCGGTGGCCGCGGCCAGGATCGACGCGCGACGTTCGGCGGCGGGCATCCGGGTGCGCGGGCGGGGCTTGCCCCGCCGGTCGGCGGCCGGCTCGGCGGGCGTATCGGACTCGGTCACGTGGGACATCGTATGCGGCCTTGCCACTTTTCTTAGTCGCGACTAAGTTATGGGACGTACTTAGTCACGACTAAGTTAAGGAGGGGTTGTCATGCCCCTGGGACACCTCATGCAAGGCAAGCCACGCACCGATACTCCCGGCGTGACGATCGGGACCCCGCGCGCGTACGAACTGTGCGGCGCGGTCTGCTTCGGGGGCAGGCGGCACCGGGCCTTCGCCCGTCTTGCCGAACTCAGCGGCGCAGAAACCGGGGACCGTGTCCTGGACGTCGGCTGCGGCACCGGCTACCTGACGCGGCGCATGGCTGACCGGGTCGGGCCCGACGGAGCGGTGACCGGCGTGGACCCGTCGCCGTCCGTGCTCGCCTACGCCCGCCGCAAGAACCGCAACCGCACGGGCGCCGCCCCCTGCACCTACCGGGAGGGCATCGCCGAGAACCTCGACCTACCGGGCACCTCCTTCGACACCGTCGTCACCAGCCTGATGCTGCACCACCTGCCGGAGGAGCTACGGCCGACAGCACTGCGCGAGATGCTGCGGGTGCTGCGGCCTGGCGGGCGGCTCCTCGTCGTCGAGTTCCGGCCGCCGAAGAGCGCGATCGGCCGCCACCTGATCCACGGCGGAGTCGGTCACGCCATGGCGCACAACCGGGTCGACCTGCTGGACGGGCTCATCGGCGACGCGGGTTTCGAGGTGCGAGGGAGCGGCGACGTACGGCCGTGGCTGACCTACGTCCAGGCCGTGCGCCCGATCCCGCCGGACACGACCACCCGCCAGTGACAACCGCGTCCGTCGCCTGACAGCGAACAGTGAGGGTCCTACGGGCCGAGTCGCACTGCGCGGCGGGCGACTCCGGGTCGGCACATTTGCCGCCGGGACGTCCCCCGAGCCGAGGATGCGGGCTGGTTCACAGGTTTTCTCGCGGTCGGACACAGGTGGGGTCGTTAGCGTCCGGGCTTCAAACGCGTAGAGCCGTGGCGTGTGGCGACGGACGCGAGGCGGGGAACGAGGGGCGTGGAGAGTCAGGAGTACGCCGGGAAGCGGTGGAGCGCTGCCGATGCGGTGTGGTGGGTCGGGCGCATCCTCGTGTACGTGGTGGTCGGCGGTATCGCTCTGATCGCGATCGCCACGGTCGCCTCGTTCGTCGGGCCGATGGTTGCCCTCGATCTGTACACGCCCCCGGTGGCCGCGTGGTGGACGGTGTTCACGGCCGTGGTCGTGCAGGCAGTTCCGTTCCTGCTGCTGGGCACGCTCGTGTCGGCCGCGATCGGGGCCTTCGTGCCCGAGCGGGTCTTCAGCAAACTGCTGCCGCGCAATCCGGCGCTCGCCGTCCCCATCGCGGGCGCCGCCGGCGCCGTACTGCCGGGGTGTGAGTGCGCGTCCGTGCCGGTGGCCGACAGTCTGATGCGGCGCGGGGTCGCGCCGGCCGCCGCGCTCGCCTTTCTTCTCTCCGCGCCCGCCATCAATCCGGTGGTCCTGGTAGCGACGTCCATCGCCTTCCCCGGTCAGCCCGCCATGGTGCTCGGGCGGCTTGTCGCCTCGCTCGCCACGGCCGTGGTGATGGGCTGGCTGTGGGTCCGGTTCGGGCGGGAGGAGTGGCTGCGGCTGCCCAAACGGCGTACGGAACCCGGGTCCGGGGCGCCGAAGAGCGGGGTGGGGCGGCTGCTGGAGTTCCGCGCCGGACTGCAACACGACTTCCTGCACGCGGGCGGATTCCTCGTCCTGGGCGCGGCGGCCGCGGCGACCTTCAACATCGCCGTACCGCGCTCGGTGCTCGACGTGTTCACCGGCTCCGGGTGGCTGTCGGTGCTGCTGCTCGCCGTACTGGCCGTCGTGCTGTGCGTGTGCAGTGAGGCCGACGCGTTCGTCGCCGCCTCGCTGAGCGGGTTCTCGCCGATGGCGCGGCTCGCCTTCATGGTCGTCGGGCCGATGGTGGACCTGAAGCTGATCGCGCTTCAGGCGGGGACGTTCGGGCGGGCGTTCGCGGTCAGGTTCTCGGCGGCCACGTGGGTCGTCGCGGTGGTGAGCAGTGTGCTCGTGGGGTGGTGGCTGCTGTGAGGCGGTACGGGCCGGCGCTGTTGCTGGTCGTGTGCGGGGCCGCGGTCCTGCGGATCTCGCTCTTCAGCGAGCTGTATCTGCGGTACGTGCAGGCCGGGCTGCGGCCCTACCTGGTCGTCTCGGGGGTGCTGCTGCTCGTCCTGGGGATCGTGGGGGCAGTCGTCGCCATGAGGGTGGCCAAGGATGACCACGCCCACGAGGAACACGAGGAAAAGAACGAGGGCGACGAGCACGGTCACGACCACAGCCACGGACCGAGAGTCGCCTGGCTCCTCACCGTCCCGGCCGCCGCCCTCCTTCTCTTCCCGCCCCCCGCCCTCGGCTCGTACAGCGCCGAACGGGAGGCGGCCACGTACGCCGCCCAGGGCATCGGCAAGTTCGACGCCCTGCCGAAGGGTGACCCGGTCGACCTCACGCTCAGCCAGTTCAATTCCCGTGCCATCTACGACAGCGGCAGGACGATGAAGGGCCGGACTATCCGGATGATCGGCTTCGTCAGCAAGGACGACAACGGCACCTGGTATCTGACCCGGCTCCTCATCTCCTGCTGCGCGGCGGACGCCCGTCCGGACAAGGTGGAGATCCGCGGCGCCGACACTCCGTCCACCGACAGCTGGGTGTCCGTCACCGGCACCTGGGTGCCGAAGGGCAAGCTCGGTTCGGACGCGGCGTGGCCGCCGGTCCTCGACGCCACCGACGTCAAGCACATCAAACAGCCCGACAGCCCGTACGAGAAGCGGTAGCTACGCCGTCGATCCTGAGAACGCGTGCGGTAGTGACAGCGGGCTGTGCCACCCCTCATGATGGGCGGGTCATGACGACTTCGACCGTTGTGTCCCGCGTGCGCCGTTCCGGCAGTGTGCCGTCCACGGTGCGGGTCGCGGCTGCCCGGGCGGGCGTGTTCTCGGTGGCGGGCACGGTACTCGCAGTCGCCGGGCATCACGTGGTGTTCGACGTGTCGCCCTCGTGGGCTGCCCGCGGGATTCTGGCCGGGTTCCTCTTCGCCGTCGCCCTGCCCGGCGCGGCGCAACCGAGCAGTGCTGTCCGGCAGTTGGTGTTGGGGTTCGGGGCGCAGGGCCTTGGGGTCTGCTGGTTCACGGCGAACACCGCACCCGCGTACGAGCGGCTGTCTTCGGCGTGGCCCATGGTGCTCGCCCACGTCGCCATGACCGCACTGCTCGCCCATCTACTGCATGGCGCGCAGGATGGCCGTCTTGCGCTGTTTCGGGTGGTGGCGGCCGAACTGCGGTCGCTGTGCGCCTGGTTGTGGAGTCTGCTGTTCCCGCGCGTGGGCGCCGATGTCACTGTTGTTGAGCACGTGATCATGCCCGACCCGTCGGGCCCAGCACGCGCCTCCCCACGCGCAGTCGCGCTCGCGGACTGTCTCGTACGCCGAGGCCCCCCTTCCGGCGTACCGCTCGCTGCCTGAGGCCGTACGCGGCCGGGCTGGCGCCTGCACATCAGCGCACATACCAACGCTCACACTTCATTGGGTGGTCGCCGTGTCAACGGGGCTGCCGCAGGGGGGAATTCGTGTCCACGACGGTCGTCGTGATCGGGGCGGGCCCGTATGGCCTGTCCACCGCCGCGCATCTCAAGGCGCGCGGCCTGCACGTCAGGGTGTTTGGCTCGCCGATGGCGAGCTGGGCCGAGAACATGCCCGCGGGCATGCTACTCAAGTCGCCGCCGAGCGCGTCGATGCTGTCCGCGCCGGAGCGCGGGTTCACGCTGGACGACTACTGCCGGGGGATGGGGGAGACCCGGCTGACCGGGCACGACCAGGTGCCGGTCGAGATGTTCGTACGGTACGGACGGTGGTTCGCCGAGCAGTTGGTGCCCGAGGTCGAGAACGTCCGGGTCCTCGGCGTCGACCGGCAGGCCGACGGCTTCCACCTCAAACTCGCCTCCGGCGAGGAACTGCGGGCAAGTGCGGTGGTGGTGGCCAGTGGCATGGACGGCTTCGCCTACGTGCCCGAGCCACTGACCGGTCTGGTGCCCGAAGGGCTCGTCTCGCACAGCTCCGAGCACGCCGACCTCGTCTCCTTCACCGGACAGGACGTGGTCGTGGTCGGCGCCGGGCAGTCCGCCCAGGAGAGTGCGGCGCTGCTGCACGAGGCCGGGGCCCGGGTCCAACTGCTCGCCCGGACAGGCAACCTGGTGTTCGGTGGGGGGCCGACGCCTCCGCCGCACTGGCAGCCGGACACTCCGCTCGGCCGGTCGTGGGCGCTGTACGCGGTTGTCCACCAGGCGGCGGCCTTCCGCTTCCTGCCCGAGCGGACGCGGCTGCGGCTGGTGAAGAGGGTGCTGGGGCCGTTCGGCTCCTGGTGGCTCAAGCCCCGGCTCGACGGCGTCGTACCGGTACGGCTGGGCGAGCACATCACCGGCGCGCGGCGGGACGGCGACCGCGTCACCCTCACCACGCGGGACGGCGCCGGGCGTACGCAGACGATCGAGACCGGACACGTCCTGGCCGCCACCGGCTACCGGGTCCGGCTGGACGCGCTCGACTTCGTCGACCCCGAGGTGCGGGCCGAACTGGCGCGCACGGCCGGGTCCCCCCGTCTCGACGCCGGCCTGCAGTCGTCCGTGCCCGGTCTGTACTTCACCGGGATCCAGGCGGCGGCGACCTTCGGTCCGCTGCTGCGCTTCACCTGCGGGACGGAGTTCGCGGCGCCGCGACTGGCGACCGCCCTGGCGGCGCGTAGCTGAGGGGAGGGGACGGGGCGGGGCTGCGTCCGGGCGCCGCCCTGCATCCTCCGACGAGTCGCTGATGTGACGCACCGTGTTTGATCGAATACGGTGTGCAGGTGATCGGGCTGCGGAGCGGGGCGAGGAAGGGCGGGCGGTCGGGCCGGGTCGGCCTGTTGCTCGGTCTCGTCGTGCTGATCGCCACCCATCTCGCGGGGGCCGTCCACGGTGCCTCCTTCGGCGGGCCGCACATGAGCATCGTGGCCACCGCCTGCCCTCATCGGGACGCCGATTCACATGGCGGAACGATGGCGCCGTCCCCCGGGCACGAGCACAGGACGGACGGTCACATCGACCACGCGGCGGATCGGCCGCGTGCCGCCGCCGACGACGCGGCTGCCGACCCCGACCGCGACGCGCTCTCTCCGATCCCCTCCGAAACTCCTGGTTCCGTAGCAGGACAGGTTGCCTGGCGTCGCCCGCCCGGTGTTTCCCGCGCGCCGGACGGCTCCTCCACCCTCGCGTTCCACTGCGTCTGGCGGCAGTAGGCGCTGCCCGCGCACCCCCGGCACAGATCCACGGCCGGGGGCGTGCCCGCGCCCATCCCCACCTGCACCGCACCTCGCCGACACGAGCGGGGCGCGAAGGAGCCGTACCCCCATGAACCTCCCCCTGCTTGAATCGTTGGACCCGCTCGGGGCACACGCCCCAATCCCCGTGATCGCCCGCCGCCCCGCTCAGCTCGTGGGCAACACCCCGGTCCTGTGGATCGACGAACCCTTCGCCCCGGCCGGCCGCGGCTTCCACGCCAAGCTGGAAGGGGCCAACCCCGGCGGTATCAAGGACCGCCCGGGCCTGCACATGGTCCGCGAGGCCCGGCGCCGCGGGGACCTGGCACCGGGCGCGCCCGTCATCGAGTCGTCCAGCGGCACGCTCGGCCTCGGGCTCGCGTTGGCCGGCCTGACCTACGGGCACCCGGTCACCGTTGTCACCGATCCGGGCATGGAGCCGTCGATGGTCCGGCTGCTCACCGCCCTCGGCGCGCAGGTGGACCAGGTGATCGCCCCGCATCCCGAGGGCGGCTGGCAGGAAGCCCGCCGAGAGCGTGTCGCCGAACTGCTGACCCGCACTTCGGGCGCGTACTGCCCGGACCAGTACCACAACCCCGACAACGTCGCCGCCTACCGGTCCCTGGCCGCCGAGCTCGCTGCCCAACTCGGCCGCGTCGACGTCCTGGTGGCCGCGGTCGGCACCGGAGGTCACTCGGCCGGTACCGCCTCCGTCCTGCGCGAGTCCTTCCCCGATCTGACGCTGATCGGTGTGGACGCGGTCGGCTCGACCATCTTCGGGCAGCCCGCCGGGCCACGGCTGATGCGGGGCCTGGGCTCCAGCATCCATCCGGCGAACGTGGACTACGCGGCCTTCGCCGAGGTCCATTGGGTGGCTCCGGCCGAGGCGGTGTGGGCGTGCCGCCGGCTGGCCCGCCGTCACTACGCGTCCGGGGGCTGGAGCGTCGGTGCGGTCGCGCTCGTCGCAGGCTGGGCCGCTCGTACCTTCCCCGCCGGAACCCGGATCGCCGCGATCTTCCCCGACGGGCCGCACCGCTACCTGGAGACCGTCTACAACGACGCCTGGTGCGCCGAACAGCAACTCCTCGGCCAGGAGCCGCCGTCGGAACCGGACGAGATCGCGGAACCCGACGAGTGCGTCGTCACCGGCTGGACGAGATGCAGCAGGGTGCGCGACCCGCTGGGACGCACGACGGCTGCCGGTCGCGCCGAGGCGGGCGTGCGATGAGCGGCCTGCGGGCCCAGCTGGCCTCCTTCGACCGCCCGGCGCGGCTGCTGATGGTGAACCAGTTCGCCATCAACCTCGGCTTCTACATGCTCATGCCCTACCTCGCCGACCACCTCGCCCACGGCCTCGGCTTCGCGGCCTGGACGGTCGGGCTGGTCCTCGGCGTACGCAACCTCTCCCAGCAGGGCATGTTCCTCATCGGCGGCACCCTCGCCGACCGCTACGGCTGCAAGCCGATGATCCTCACCGGTTGCGCTCTGCGGACGGTCGCCTTCGCGCTGCTCGCGGTGGCGAGCAGCCTGCCCGTGCTGATCGTCGCCTCGGCGTTGACGGGGCTGGCGGGGGCGCTGTTCAACCCGGCGGTGCGCGCGTACCTGGCCGCTGACGCGGGTGAGGAGCGCCGCGTCGAGGCGTTCGCCGCCTTCAACGTCTTCTACCAGGCGGGCATCCTCGTCGGCCCGCTCGCCGGACTCGCCCTGCTGGCCTGGGACTTCGGTGCGGTGTGCGCGGTCTCGGCGCTCATCTTCGGAACGCTGGCCCTGCTCCAGGCGCGCGCACTGCCCGCGCGCCCGCCGGCCGGCCGGGGCGCCGAGCCCGCCTGGCGGTCGGTGGCCGCCGACTGGCGCACCATCGCGGCCAACCGCCCCTTCCTCCTCTTCGCCGCCGCGATGACCGGCTCCTATGTCCTGGCCTTCCAGGTCTATCTCGCGCTGCCGCTCCGGGCCCGTGAACTCTTCGGCGACCGGACCGGGCTGGTGACCGGCGCGATCTTCGCGATCTCGGCGCTGGCCGCGCTGTCGGGGCAGCTGAAGCTGACGGTGTGGGCGAAGCGGAACCTGTCCGGGCCGAGGGCCATTGCCTACGGCTTGGCGGTGATGGGGGTGGCGTTCCTCCCGTTGCTGCCCGGACCGTACGAGGGCGCCGTAGGCGTGGCGGAAGGTGTGCTCGCGCTTGCCCTGTGCGCGGCGCTGCTGGCCTGGGGCGGCGCGCTGCTCTATCCGTTCGAGATGGACACCGTGGTCCGTCTCTCCGGCGACCGGCTGGTGGCGACGTACTACGGCGCCTACAACACCGCCTCCGGCATCGCGATCTCGCTGGGGAACCTCGCCGTGGGGGCGCTCTTCGACACGGGTGTGCCCTGGCTGCCGTGGGCGGCTCTGGCCGCTACCGGGTTCTTGTGCGCGGGGCTGGTGGGTCGGCTGCACCGCTCCGGGTATCTGGCGCCGAGACCGGTGCCGGTACCGGTGTGAGGTGACGCACCGCTCGGTTCATCACGCCCCGGCCACGGCGGCAGTGGCTGGGGCGTCGTCGCGCAGTCCCAGGCGCAGGTGTTCCACGTGATACAGGGCCTGTTCCAGCAGTTCGGCCACGTGGTTGTCGTAGAGCGCGTAGATGACCGAGCGGCCCCGGCGTTCGCCGGTGACCAGGCCGAGGTTGCGCAGTAGGCGCAACTGGTGGGAGCAG
The DNA here is from genome assembly GCF_036347135.1 of Streptomyces sp. NBC_00775. Classification (NCBI taxonomy): domain Bacteria; kingdom Bacillati; phylum Actinomycetota; class Actinomycetes; order Kitasatosporales; family Streptomycetaceae; genus Streptomyces; species Streptomyces sp. NBC_00775. Next base: position 1,910,494 of record NZ_CP108938.1, on the reverse strand, counting down.
GCGGACTGTTCCATGCCGACGGCGTCGGCGAGTTCGGTCGCCGCGCACGGCCCCTCCTGGAGCCGCGCGAGGATCCGCAGCCGGGAAGGAGTGGCCAGGGCCTGGAGGGTGGCGGCCACATCGGCGGCGCCCACGGTTTCGAGGCGTTCGCGCGCGGTGGCGGTGGTCTCGGTGTCAGCTCCAGCTCCATGGCCCATGGCGTTCATCCTACGGAGATGCACACATGAACGCATGAAGGGGTCTTCATGTGATCCTGTACGGTGAAGGACGTGGCGTCGGGAGTCCCGGCTGCCGCCATCCCGTCATACCCCCGTGAAGGACTTCCGTGCCGATGACCTCCACCCTTGCTCCGCCCTTGGCCGACCCGGCCGCGCTCCCGCGCGAAGGCGGTGCGCCCCGGCACCGTACCCGCGTCTTCGCACTGCCCGAGGCGCGCTGGGCGGCAGCGGCCACCGTCCTGTTCCTGGTTGCGCTGCCGCTGCAGCTGACCGGCGCCCCGGCGTGGGCGTGGGGTCCGCTGTACGCGCTGTCGTACGCGACCGGAGGCTGGGAGCCGGGCTGGGCCGGCCTGCGGGCACTGAAGGAGAAGACCCTCGACGTCGATCTCCTGATGATCGTCGCGGCGCTCGGGGCGGCGGCGATCGGGCAAGTCATGGACGGGGCGCTGCTGATCGTCATCTTCGCCACCTCGGGCGCGCTGGAGGCGCTGGCCACGGCCCGGACCGCCGACTCGGTGCGCGGCCTGCTCGACCTGGCACCGGCCACGGCGACCCGCCTCGGCACCGACGGCGGTGAAGCAGCCGTCTCCGTCGAGGAACTGGCCGTTGGCGACACGATCCTCGTACGGCCCGGCGAGCGCATCGGCGCCGACGGGCGGGTGCTCGACGGGGCGAGCGACGTCGACCAGGCGACCATCACCGGTGAGCCGCTGCCTGTGGCCAAGGAGAAGGATGACGAGGTCTTCGCCGGCACCCTCAACGGCACCGGCGCCCTGCGCGTGCGGGTCGAGCGTGACGCCTCCGACTCGGTAATCGCCCGGATCGTACGGATGGTGGAGGAGGCGTCCGAGACCAAGGCGCCCACCCAGCTGTTCATTGAAAAGGTCGAGCAGCGTTACTCGCTGGGCATGGTGGCGGCGGCCCTGGCCGTGTTCCTCGTCCCGATCGCCTTCGGGGCGAACCTGACCGACGCGCTGCTGCGGGCCATGACGTTCATGATCGTGGCCTCGCCGTGCGCGGTCGTGCTGGCGACGATGCCGCCGCTGCTGTCGGCGATCGCCAACGCCGGGCGACACGGTGTGCTGGTCAAGTCGGCGGTGGTCATGGAGCGGCTGGGGCAGGTCGACGCGGTGGCGCTCGACAAGACCGGCACGCTGACCGAGGGCACTCCGCGCGTCGCCGACGTCCGGTCGCTCGCCGGATCCGAAGCCGACGAGAGGGAGGTCCTGGCGTTCGCTGCGGCCGCCGAGCACCCGAGCGAGCATCCGCTGGCGCGGGCCGTCGTGGATGCGGCGCGTGAGCGCGGGCTTGCCCTGCCGGTGGCTGAGGACTTCGACTCCACGCCCGGCGTCGGGGTCACCGCCACCGTCGACGGGCGTGTGGTCGCGGTCGGAGCCCCGGCCCGGCTGCTCGACGGGGCGGCGGACGCCGATTCCGCCCGCGCGGCGGTTCTCGCGGGAGAGCTGGAGGACGGCGGGCGGACCGCGGTGCTGGTCACCGTGGACGGTACGCCGGTAGGCGTGCTCGGTATCGCCGACCGGCTGCGCCCCGATGCCGACGCGACCGTGTCGTCGCTGACGTCCCTCACCGGGACCGCGCCGCTTCTGCTGACCGGCGACAACCCGCGCGCCGCCGCCCGCCTCGCCGCCGAGGTCGGCATCGAGGACGTACGGGCCGGGCTGCTGCCGCAGGACAAGGTGAGTGTCGTCAGAGAGCTGGAGGGCGAGGGGCGCAAGGTGATGGTCGTCGGGGACGGCGTCAACGACGCCCCGGCACTGGCCGCCGCACACACCGGCGTCGCCATGGGCCGTGCGGGGTCAGACCTCGCCCTGGAGACCGCCGACGCGGTGATCGTCCGCGACGAACTCGCCACCGTCCCCGCCGTCATCGCCCTCTCTCGCCGGGCACGCAAGCTCGTCACCCAGAACCTCGTCATCGCCGGCGTGTTCATCGCCGCCCTGGCCGTCTGGGACCTGGCCGGCACCCTGCCACTGCCGCTCGGTGTCGCCGGGCACGAGGGCTCCACCGTCATCGTCGGCCTCAACGGACTGCGGCTGCTGCGCGAAGCGGCCTGGAAGCGTGGCGCCCAGTGAGCCGGCGCAAGGCACAGGCTGCCGCCCAGGCGGCGCCCCGGTGCACGGTCACCGTATGCCGGGGCAGCTGCTGCGGCACGGCCAAGGTCCCCGGAGTCGACCACGCCGCCCAACTCGCCACGCTGAAAGCCGAGCTGGGGTCCGTCGCCCAGATCCGAGGGGTGAACTGCCTCGACGCCTGCGAGCAGGCCAACGTCATCGTCGTCCAGCCTTCCCCGGCCGGACGGGCTGCGGGCGGGCGGCCGGTCTGGCTCGGACTGGTCAACACCCCGGACGCGACCGGCGACATCGTCGCCTGGGTGCGGGCCGGAGGGCCGGGGCTGGCCGAGCCGCCGGAGGTCCTCGACCTGTACGAGTTCGGGCCGTCCCGGCGGGTGCAGCGGGGCATCGGGGACTGACCCGTCAGCGGTGGGCGTGCTGCCCGTCACTGACCTGTCAGCGGTGGGCGTGCAACCCGTCGAGGAGCGGGTCGTGGCTGTGCCGCCAGCCGTTCGCGACCCGTGTGGCCCCGATGACGTGGGGGTGTGTCGCCTCGAGACCGGTGTGGTCGTGCTCGACGGCCGCCGGTTCCCGAGACGGCCACAGACGCACCGCGGCCAGGCCCGCAGCGAGGGCAATCACCCCGAGCGCGAGCACGGCCGCCTGGAGTCCCGCCGCCGCGCCGAGCCACCCGGCCAGCGGATACGTCAGCAGCCAGCAGCTGTGGGAGAGGGAGAACTGTGCGGCGAACGCCGACGTCCGGCCCTCGGCCGGGGCCGAGCGGCGGATCAGCCGCCCGGTCGGCGTGAGCACCATCGAGCACGCGGCACCGAAGGCGGCCCACACCGCGAGCAGCGCGGGCCAGCGCCAACTTCCGCTCCCGGCCGCCGTGATGACGCCGAGCCCGGCGAAGATCACGGTGAGCAGCAGGGCGCCGCGCAGCATCACCGAGCGGTCCGAGGCGCGGTCGAGGACGCGCGGCAGGAGCAGTGCGACGATCATCGAGCCGGCGCCGTACGCGCCGAGCGCGAGTGGCACATCAGCCGCGCTGCGGCCGAGCTGGTCGCGGACGTACACCACGCTGTTGACCGTGACCATCGCGCTCGCGGCGGCCACCGCGAGGTTGAGCGCGAGCAGGGCCCGCAGTTGCGGGGTGGCGAAGAAGAGGCGGGTGCCCGCCGTGGCCTTGGCGTAGGCGCTGCCCGTGCGCGGCGCGGGGGAGGCTACCGGCTTCGGCAGGACGGCGGAGACCACCAGCGTCGCCGAGGCGAAGAAGCCACACACCGTGCCCAGGAACAGCCAGTTGTACGTGATGAGCGACAGCAGGGCGGCGGCAAGGGCCGGGCTGAACAGGCTCTCCAGGTCGTACGCGAGCCGGGACAGCGACAGCGCCTGGGTGTAGTCGCGCTCGGCGGGCAGTACGTCCGGGATGACGGCCTGGAAGGTCGGCGTGAACGCGGCCGACGCGGCCTGGAGCAGGAAGATCAGGACGTACACCTGCCAGACCTGGTCCACGAACGGCAGCATCAGTGCGACCCCCGCCCGGGTCAGGTCCGCGCAGACCATCAGTGTGCGGCGCGGGAGCCGGTCCGCGATCGCGCCGATGGCGGGGGCGATCGCCACGTACGCCACCATCTTGATCGCCAGCGCGGTGCCGAGCACCGATCCGGCGTCGGCGCCCGCGATGTCGTACGCGAGCAGGCCGAGGGCGACCGTCGCCAGGCCGGTGCCGACCAGGGCGATGACCTGGGCGGTGAAGAGGTGGCGGTAGGTGCGGTTGCGCAGGACGGAGAGCATGCGGGGTCCCTCGGCCGGTCGGGGAAAGAGCTCGGCAGATCTCCACTGTACCTTCGTGTGCGCACCTGTGCACATGTTGACTTCAAGGTTGGGCTGTATCTGCCCCGCTGGGCTCTACGCTGTGTTCATGCCTGCTCGCGAGCCCCTTCCACCTGCATCTGATGCGCACCTGCGTGCTCCCGACAGCGCGCGCCTCGCGGAGGCGACCGAGGTGTTCGCGCTGCTGTCCGACGTGACGCGGCTGCATCTGCTGTGGCTGCTCGCGCAGGAGGAGTCGGACGTCGGTTCACTGGCCGATCGGTGCGAGGCGTCGCGGACGGCGGTCAGTCAGCATCTGGCGAAGTTGCGGCTCGCGGGGCTGGTGGACACCCGGCGCGAGGGGCGGCACGTCCATTACAGCCTCCGGGACGGGCATCTGCGCCGGCTGGTGATGGAGGCCCTCAGCCATGCGGACCACCGGGTGAGCGGCAAGGCTCCGCACGACTGACGGGGCCGCGGCCTGGCGGATGGTGAACGAGTGGGTCCCCTCACCCCGTGGAGTGAGGGGACCCGAACTGCTACTGCTGGGCGCCGGACCGGCGGCGTACGAGATAGACGCCCGCGCCCGCAATGACGGCTACGGCCGCGCCGATGCCGATCCAGGCGCCGGTCGACAGGCCGCCGTCGTCGTCCTTCGCCGCCTCGGCCACGGGGGTGGACGAGGGCTCGGGCTCCTCGGCCGCGGGCGAAGCGGACTCCGACGCCGTGTCGCTCGGGGTCGGGCTCGCGGACTTCGCACCGGCCGCGGCGGCCTTCAGCTTGAGCACCGGGGCGGGCTGCTCGCTGCCCTCGTCGAGCTCGATCCAGCGGTCGGTGCGGCCGTCGCTGTAGGTCTGCAGCGTCTTGAAGGCCAGCTCCTCGGCGTCCGGCAGCTGCTTCACGACGACCGAGTACTCGGCGTTCACTCCGGCCTTCACCGCCGGGCCCTTGACGGTGTAGCCGTCTTCGTTCGCGGTGAACTTCCAGCCCTTGGGGCCTTCGCCGTACGTCACGTCGGCGGGTGCGATGCCCTCGGGCAGGACGACGCGGATCTGAGTGATCCCGGCGGTGTCGGACTCCGACTCGGCGTCGAAGGAGATCTCGACGTTCTCGGCGAGGGCCTGGGCCTGCTCGGACTCGACCTCCACGTGGGCGGCGGCCGGACCGGCGGTGAGGAGGACGGCGGTGGCGGTCGCGGCAGTGGCGATCGTCAGGCGCCGGACGGTGGCACGGGTCTTGCTGAGGTGGAACATGCATGTCTCCAGGCGTGGTGGAACGCGGAGCGGCGAAGGCGCCGCTCCGGCAGGGTCAGTTGGCGAGAACGAACCCCGCCGGCGGAGGACCCCGCCGTACCACCACGTGCGCGAGTACCGCCCCCTCGGGCGGCGGACGTTCCGTCCATTCGAGGGCGAGCGTCGGCAGCTCGCCCTCCGCCTGGGTCGGGCGGTCGCTCAGCAGCGCCCAGACCGTGGCGAGCCGCGCCTGAACACCGTCCGCCACCGCAGTCAGACCGCGCGCCAGCGACCAGCACGCCGCGTCCGCGCGGTGCAACAGCACGGCGACGAGCACGGCCGCGACGGCGTGGACGGCGGTCATCGCGAGTGAACCGTGCAGCCGCTCGTGCCAGGCACCGTGGGTATCCATGGTGTGGTGGCCATGCATGGGCATAGGCATGGCCATGGTCGGCGCGGCGTGCGCGTGTGCGGTCGACAGCCACAGATGCAGGCCCACCTGCGCGCCGGCGCTCGTCGCCATCACCGCGCCCAGCGTGCGCGGACGCCGGGCACCGGCGAGCCCGATACCGAAGAGGACAGCAGCAGCCCAGGCGCTCTGCCGCCACGGCGCCGAACCCTCGGCGATCAGATGATGGGCGCTCACGCCCAGCACCGTCCCGACGGCGGCGAACACCGCGGCCCGCAGAACGGGCAGTGGCGCACGGTGCGTCGACGTACGGAGCATGGTCATGGCCTGACCATCATCGGGCATGGCCCCGCGCGGCCGGAGGCGGGTTCCGGAAAGAGGCCGCTCGCCCGTATTTCCGTGTTCCCCGCACTTCCTTGTGGTTGATCACGTCACCAGAGCGCGGTGACCCCGGCCGTGGCCAGACCGAGCGCGGCACAGAGACCGAGGGTGCGCGGGACGCTCCACTTGAGCCTGAAGATCACGACGAGGGCGGCGAGCGTGATGGCCAGGGCGGTGGGCCGCACGGTGGCAAGGTCGGGGAGCTGGAGGTGCAGCGGGCCCCACGAGGCGTCGTGGACCGCCGTGAACAGGGTGTGGAGCGCGAAGTAGAGGGCGAGGTTGGCGATGACGCCGACGACGGCAGCGGTGATACCGGTCAGGGCGGCGGAGACGGAGCGGTTGCCACGCAGGCGCTCGATGTAGGGGGCGCCGAGGAAGATGAACAGGAAGCACGGCACGAAGGTCACCCAGGTGGTGAGCAGCGCACCGAGCAGGGCGGCGGCCCACGGGTTGAGAGTGCCGGGGTCGCGGTAGGCGCCGAGGAACGCGACGAACTGCACGACCATGATCAGTGGCCCGGGCGTGGTCTCGGCCAGGGCGAGCCCGCGGACCATCTCGCCCGCGCCGAGCCAGCCGTAGTGCTGTACGGCCTGCTGGGCGACGTAGGCGAGGACGGCGTACGCGCCGCCGAAGGTGACCAGCGCGGTGCCGGAGAAGAACACGCCCTGGGTGGTGAAGACGCTGCCGGTGCCGGTGAGGACGGCGACGGCGGCCAGGGGCGCGGCCCACAGCAGCAGGCCGATGAGCAGGATGCGCAACGCCCGGCGGCGGCTGGGGCGTTCGGCGTGAAGGGCGTCGTCGGGGATGAGTGGTGGCGGGCCGTCGTCGGTGGTGTGCGCGGCGGGCGGGCGCAGGGTGTGCGGGGCGAGGCGTGCGAGCAGCCACCCGACGAGTGCCGCGCCGGCGATCACCAGGGGGAAGGGGACGGCGAACAGTGCCAGGGCCGCGAAGGAGGCGACCGCGAGGGCGATCAGGGCGGGGTGGGTCAGCGAGCGGCGGCCAACCCGCCACACCGCCTGGGCGACGATGGCGACCACGGCCGAGGCGAGCCCGGCGAACAGCCCGGTGACGGCGGCGGTCGTGCCGAAGGCGACGTACAGGCCGGACAGGGCCAGCAGCGCGAGTATGCCCGGCAGCACGAACAGTGAGCCCGCGGCCAGGCCGCCCCGCGTTCCGTTGAGCAACCAGCCGATGTAGATGGCCAGTTGCTGGGCCTCGGGGCCCGGTAGCAGCATGCAGTAGCTCAGTGCGTGGTTGAACCGCTGCTGTCCGATCCAGCGTTTCTCCTCCACCAGGGCGCGCTGCATGACCGCGATCTGTCCGGCCGGTCCGCCGAAGGTCTGCAGGGATATCGCGAACCAGGTACGGACCGCCGTACGCAGCGGTACGACATCGCGGACGGGGGCGGCGGACTCCGCCATGGCCTCGCCGACGTCGGCGCTCATGCGGGGTCCCGTCCGATCAGCGTGGCACGCCGGTGGTACTCGTACAGGCCGTCGAAGAGCGGTCCGGTCAGCTCCAGGATCCGCTCGTCGTCGCAGATCATCGACAGCCCGCGCAACACGACGTCGACCCCCGGCGCTTCGGGGGCGTCGTAGCGTTCGTCGTCGAGGTCGGCCTCGTGGACGATCTCGGCGAGCTTCCACAGCACCGGGTCGGTGAGGTCGTAGCGGCGCAGGATCGTCTCGAAGGAGCAGTCCCCGCCGTGGTGGCCGAGGTCAACGCCGCGCATGTCGAACGGTGTCGCGTCGGCGGGGACTTGGGCGGGGTCGGAGACGAAGACGAACTCCGCCTCCTTGTCGACGTGCCGGCTGATCAGCCAGGCACAGGCGGCCCGGTCGATGTGGATCCCGGCGCGGGTCGCCCACTTCATGCGTTCTCCTCCTGGTGGTGCACGGTCTTCGGCGGTACGCCGTCGGTGGCGTCGTCCGGTTCGTCGGCGAGCGCGCGTACGGCGGCGTGCGCCCGGTCGCGTTCGGGCGGCGGGAAGAAGTCGCGGCGGCCGACGCGCCGCAGTTCCGCACGCAGTTTGCGTACGACGGCCGCGGTGCTGGCGCCGCCTGCCGCCTGGGCGGCCTGGTCGATCACGGCCTGGTACTCGGCGGCGCGCGCCTCGGCCATGCCGGTGGCCAGCTCCCGCTCCTGGGCGAGCGTCGCGGGCCGGGCGAGCCAGATCGACGCGGTGCCGCCCGCCTCGATCGCCTCGTCCGCGATCCACTCCAGTTGCTCGCGGGTGCGTGCGTCGGCGGGCAGGGCGACCAGCCCGTCGGAGATCTGGGCGACACCCAGCCGCTTCAGCTTGCGCCAGACCGCGATGCGGGGTGTGGACGGTTCGCGGGGCACCCGGTAGGAGAGCAGGACCCACTCGCCCGGCCCACGGTTCATCGGCGCTCCCCACGGTCCGCTCGGTAGTTGATGCAACCATGGTTACATGCAATCGCGGTTACATCAACGTGGGAGGGATGGTGATCCACGCGACCGCGCCTCCGTCGGGGTGGTTGGCGGCGCCGTAGTCGCCGCTGCAGGAGCGGGCGATGGCTGCGGTGATGGCCAGGCCGAGCCCGGTGCCGGTGGTGGCGCGGGCGAGGTCGGCCTGGGTGAAGCGGTCGAAGGCGTGCGGCAGGAAGTCGGGCGGGAAGCCGGGGCCGTGGTCGCGGACCTCGATGCGGATCTGGCGGTCGTGGGCGCGGGCGGTGACCGCGATGGGGCCCTGGCCGTGTTGCTGGGCGTTGTGGATCAGGTTCGTCACGGCGCGTGCCAGGCGGTCCTCGGGGAGCGCGGCGGTCAGGCCGTCGGGACAGTCGACGGTGACTGGTCGGTCGGTCGCGCCGTTGCGCAGGCGTGCGGCCACGTGGTGGAGGACCGGCCCGACGTCAGGCACCGCTGACCCGGCCGGGGCGGCGGGGTCCTCGTGGTGGTCGGTGCGGGCGAGCAGCAGCAGGTCCTCGGTGAGCTGGATCAGCCGTACGGTCTCCTCAAGGGCGGAGACCAGGGCGGCGTGCAGTTCGGTGGCGTCGCGGGGGTGGCGCAGGGCGAGTTCGATCTCGGTGCGCAGCAGGCTGAGCGGGGTGCGCAGCTCGTGGCCCGCGTCGGCGACGAAGAGCCGTTCGCGGTCCAGGGCGGCCTGCAGCCGGGCCAGCATGTCGTTGAGGGTGGCGGCGAGGCGGGCGATCTCGTCGCGGCTGGGCGGCACTTCGAGGCGGCGGCCGGGGTCGGTGACGGAGGCGGCCTGGGTGCGCATGCGTTCGACCGGCCGCAGGGCGGCGGCGGCCAGCAGGTAGGCGCCGACGGTCGCCAGCACGAACACGATGGGCAGCGCGGTGACCAGTTCGCGCAACAGGTCGTCCAGGGCTTCCTGTTGGGCTTCGCGGCCGACGCCGGTGGCCGTGCCGTACTCGGTCTGCGCCTCGCGGAAGCGGCTGAGGGTGACGTAGCCGGCCCCGGCCAGGACGAGGGCCATCACCAGGGCGAAGATCGCGGTGAGGCGGATGCGCAGCGGGATGCGGTTCATGGCGTACGGGTGTTGGTGTGGGCGTCGGTACTGGTGGCGGTGCGTCCGCCGTCGCGCCGCAGCCGGTAGCCGGCGCCGCGCACGGTCTCGACGGCGTGCGTGCCGTAGGGGCGGTCGATCTTGCCGCGGAGGGCCTTGATGTGGGCGTCGACCACGTTGGAGCCGGGGCTGGTGCCCAGGTCCCAGCAGTGTTCCACCAGCATCGCGCGGGTCAGCACGGTGCCGGGGCGGCGCAGCAGTGCCTCCAGCAGTGCGTACTCCTTGGCGGTCAGGGTGAGCTCCTCGGTGCCGCGGCGTATGGTGCGGGTGGCCGGGTCCAGGCTCAGGTCACCGGCGGTGAGGACCGCGGGGCGTTCGACGGGGCCGCGGCGGATCAGGGCCCGCAGTCTGGCGAGCAGTTCCTCCAGGCTGAACGGCTTGGTGAGGTAGTCGTCCGCCCCGCCGTCCAGGCCCTGCACACGGTCGGCGACCGCGTCCCGCGCCGTCAGCATCAGGACCGGTAGCCAATTGCCCTGCCGCCGAAGGGCGGCGCAGACCTCGAAGCCGTCCTGGCCGGGCAGCATCACGTCCAGCACCATCGCGTCGAACGCCGCGACGCCGGTCAGGGCGAGCGCCTGCGGCCCGTCGGGTGCGGCATCGACGGCGTACCCCTCCTCGGACAGGGCCCGGCGCAGCAGACCCCGCATCTTGGGCTCGTCCTCGACCACCAGGATCCGCATCGCGCCTTCCTCGTCCGTGACTCGTGCCGCTCAGCCGTGTGTGCACTTCACGGTGAGTGTCCTTGATGAAGGAGGGATGAAGCCGGGCCCGCTCGGTGTGTCCTGGCGCGCCGGGGCGTGTCTTCACGTCAACTTCATGGATGGCGGCTTCGCTGATCCCCACGGGCACCTTCGACACCTGACAACGATCCCGACGAGGAGCAGTCATGTCACCCCGTTCGCCCCGATCGCGTATGAAACCGGTCGCAGGGACAGTGGCCACGCTTCTCCTGGTGGCCGGTTCCGGCCTGCTGGCAGGCTGCGGCAGCCAGACGAGAAACGACGCTGCAGGCGGCACGAATGTGGTCGCGGCCCAGGCATCGGCCCGGCACGGCCACCTTGAGCAGCCCGAGCAGACCACCGAGGCGGACTGGAAACCGGTCGCCGACACCCTCGGCCGCACCGGCACTCTGATGAACGGCACCGTCTACCGCGTTCCGCTGCCCCGCAAGGACCTCACCGTCACCACCCAGGGCGTGACCGTGAAGCCGGGCCTCTCCCTCGGCGGATACGCGGCCTTCGCCCAGTACCGGCACGAGACCATGCTCATGGGCGACCTGGTCGTCACCGAGGACGAACTGCCGAAGGTCACCGACGCGTTGCAGGCCGCCGGGATCGAGCAGACCGCGCTGCACAAGCACTTGCTCCAGCAGTCCCCGGCGATCTGGTGGACCCACGTCCACGCCATGGGGGACCCGGCCACGCTCGCCATGGGTCTGAAGTCCGCGCTGGACGCCACCGCCATCCCGCCCGCCTCGCCGCCCCCGGCCACCCAGCCGCCCATCGCCCTGGACACCGCCGGCATCGACCAGGCGCTCGGCCGCAAGGGCACCGCGGATGGAGGCATCTACAAGTTCTCCATCGCCCGCGCGCACACCGTCGACGACGGCGAACACGTCCTGCCGCCCGCGCTCGGCATCACCACCGCCGTCAACTTCCAGCCGCTCGGTGCGGGCAAGGCCGCCATCAACGGCGACTTCGTCATGACCGCCTCCGAGGTACAGAAGGTCATCCAGGCACTGCGAAGGGGCGGCATCGACATCGTCGAGCTCCACAACCACTCCCTGAGCGACCGCCCCCGCCTGTTCTACCTGCACTTCTGGGCCACCGGCGACGGCGTCACGCTGGCCAAGGCGCTGCGCCCTGCCCTGGATGCGACCGGACTGGTTTCTGCGTCATGATCGGCTGGGCTCAGATCGGCTACGGCGCGGTGCTGTCGGCGGTGTTCGCCGCCGGCCTCATCGTCGTCGCCCGGGGCCGCACCCGTGCGGTGGTGATGACCGGTGCGCTCGCCGCGGCAGTCGGGCCCCTCGCCTGGAACGCCGTCCTGCGGGCCGCGCACGGAGATCAGTTCTTCACCGACGCGCCCGTGATCGTCTTTCCGGTCAGCTGGCAGGACACCGGCTCGGGTGTCTTCACGCTCGCCGCCGCGGCCCTCGGCTACGGGCTCGGTCCGCTGGCAGCGCAGCCCACCCGCACCAGCATCCGCTATGCGCTCCTTGCCGCCGGTGCGGCCCTGCTGGTCGATGTCTACCTGTACTGAACGGCCTGGTTGCCTCGCCGTTGCTCGCCACCCACGGGCAGCGGCGGGCCGCTCTCGCCGCTTCACCGCCGACTCCGGGAAAGCCCGCATATGAACCGTCGTCTCAGCCCCCGCGCCCTGCTGGCCCTCGCCGCCGGTCTGGTCCTCGCCCTCGCCGCCGCCGTGGCCGGCGTGCTGCTCACCCGTGGCACCGACCAACCGCCCAAGGTGGCGCTTCCGCTTCGTCCCGTGACCCAGGTCGCCCTGCCGGGCAACGGCTCCCGCTTCGACTACGCCAGCCTTGACCCCGGCCGTGGCCTGCTGTTCATCGCCCACCTCGGCGCGAGCCAGGTCATCGAGGTCGACGTCCGCGCGAACCGCGTCGTACGCGTCATCGACGGCCTGCCCGGCGTCCACGGCGTCCTGGTCGTCCCCGCCCGCAACCGGGTGTACGTCACGGCCACCGACAGCAACACGGTCGCCGCCATCGACGAGACCACTGGCACCGTCCTGCATCGCAGCCCCACCGGCGACTACCCCGACGGACTGGCCTACGACCCCGTGCACGGCACGGTGTGGACCACCAACGAGTCCGGCGGCTCGGAGACCGTCGTCGACGCCGACACCGGAGCGGTCCGCGGCACCGTCCCCCTCGGCGGCGACGCGGGCAACGTCGCCTACGACCCCACCACCCGGCAGATGCTCGTCGCCGTACAGAGCCGCGACGAACTTGCCGTCATCGACCCAGGCACCCTCCGCATCACCCGCCGCGTCCCCCTGCCCGGCTGCGACCACGACCACGGCCTCACCCTCGCCCCCGCCGACCGGCTGGCCTTCGTCGCCTGCGACGGCAACGCCCGCCTGCTCACCGTCGACCTGACCACCTGGCACATCATCAGCACCGACCAGGTCGGCCAGGACCCCGACGTCCTCGCCTACGACCCCGCCGCCCGCCACCTCTATGTCGCCGCCGAATCCGGCTGGGTCACCACCGCCGACATCCGTGACCGGCACCTGAACGTCACCGGCCGCGCCCATCTCGCCGACGGCGCCCACGTCGTCGCCGTCGACTCCACCACCCACCGCAGCTACTACCCCGTCCCGAACGGCTCCGGAGGACACCCCGCCCTCCTCGTCTACCGGCCCGGTCCGTGACTCCGCGCCTCACCTGATCCAGCACGGCAGTGCAACCATGGTTGCACCAATCGCTCGTCGGTGGAGGTGGCACGGGTGGAGACAAGCGCGTTCGCCCTGGAACAGGTCACGGTCCGGCGCGGCGACGCGGCCCTGCTCAACGAGATCACCTGCCGCATCCCCGCATCGGCCTGCACCGCGCTCGTCGGACCGAGCGGCGCCGGCAAGACCACCCTCCTGCGCCTGCTCAACAGGCTCGAAGAACCCACGACCGGAAGCGTCGCCTTCCAGGACCGCCCCCTGCCCGACTGGAACGTCCTCACCCTGCGCCGCCACGTCACCCTCGTCGGCCAGCAGCCCGTCCTGCTCACCGACACCGTCCTGGACGACCTGCGCGTCGGCCGCCCCGACCTTGACCGGCCCGAAGCGGCAGCCCTGCTCGACCGGGCCCACCTGCCCACCGCGTACCTCGACCGCGCCACCACGAACCTCTCCGGCGGCGAGACCCAACGCGTCTGCCTGGCACGGGCCCTCGCCGTCAGCCCCCAGGTGCTGCTGCTGGACGAACCCACCTCCGCCCTCGACGCGGTCGGCACCGCGGCCGTCGAAGGCGTCGTACGAGAACTGGTCGCCGACGGCCTGGCCGTGGTCCTGGTCAGCCACAACACCGCCCAGGCCCGCCGCGTGTCCGACCACGTCCTCGTCCTCGACCACGGCTGTCTCGTCGAACAGGGCGAAGCCCACCACGTCGACTACCTCAAGGAGCACGCGTGAACCCCGCCGTCCCCACCTGGGCGGGGGTCGCCGCCTCCGCCGTCCTGGTCGCGCTCACCGTCGCCGCGGCCTGGCACGGACGCCTGCGCCTGGCCCGCGACATCACCCTCGCCGCCGTCCGCGCCGCACTCCAACTCGCCGCCGTCGGCGCGCTCCTGCTCCTGGTCTTCCACCACACCGGACTCGCCGGAGCCATCGGCTGGCTCGCCCTCATGGTGCTCATCGCCGGACGGGTCGCCGCCCGCCGCACCCCAGCCCTGCCTAGAGCCCTGCCCACCGCGACCGTCGCGATCACCATCGGCACGGCCGCGACCATGGGCACCCTGCTCGCCCTCGGCGTGATCGCCACCCAGGCCCGCGTCGTCATCCCCGTCGGCGGCATGGTCGTCTCCGGCGCCATGCAGGCCACCGCCCTCGCCCTCACCCGCCTCTACGACGAGGTCCGCACCGCCCGCCCCGCCATCGAGGCCCGCCTCAGCCTCGGCCTCGCCGCCACCGACGCCTTCGCCCCACACCAGCGCACCATCGTGCGCACCGCCCTCATCCCCGCCCTCGACTCCACCAAGACCGTCGGCATCATCAGCCTCCCCGGCGCCATGACCGGCCTCATCCTCGCCGGAGTCGACCCCCTCACCGCCATCCGCTACCAGATCGTCGTGATGTACATGCTGCTCGCCGCCGCCGCACTCGCCGCCCTCACGGCCGTACGCCTCGCCGAACGTGCCCTGTTCGACGACGCCCACCGCCTGCGCCCACTCGCCGGACAGCCGTCACCCCACTGACTCCCACACCTCGGCCGTACTCCCGCACCGGATGAAAACACCGCATTCGCACCGCCGTTCGCCCGCGGCGCGCCATGATGGACCGGACATGTCGGCCCACCTAGACCTCGACCGCACCGCGGGCCATACCGCCGCCCGCGCGATCGGGCTTGCCCTGGCGGCCGTGATCCTGGCTGCCGGCCTGCACCACACGACGACGGACTCGTCCCTGTCCTGGCCGGCCCTCGCGATAGCCGCGGCGGTGCTGGCAGCCTGCGCCTATCCCGTGCTGCGCACCGGGGCGAGCCGCAGGAACACGCTCGTCCTGGGCGCCGCACAGGCGCTGTTACCCGCCTGGCTGGAGATCACGGACACCGAGATCCCGGCGCCGGCGCTCGACGACCACCTGAGACTGCCGGCCGCCTGGCACCACAACCCGTTCGCGATGGCGGCGTTGAACTTCCTCGCGGCACTCGCCCTGGTCTACGTCTTCCGCAGCGCCTCCGGCCTGCCCGCCCGACTGTCGTACGCCGTCGCCGCCACCGCACGCCGCGCCTGGGACCGCCTGCTGCACGTCATCGGGCTGGTCCTGCGTCTGACCGGCACATTGCTTCCCCGGCCGCCGCGCCCACCGCTGCCCGCCGTGGCCCTGCCACGGCCACGCGCGCTCACTGTGCTGCTGTACCGCGTACAGCCCTGCGCCCCGTAACCCCGCGGCACTCCGCCGACCCACGTCATCCCGCACGCCAGTGACCTCGGCGTGCTCCGATCGACACCGGAGTGTCTGCTGTGTCCGCATATCCGATCACGAAGTGCTGGGCGGCTCAGGGCTGCCCGGCAACCGCCCCGGACAGGGTTCCGCGAGCCGACCCGAGCCGCGAATCCGACCACTATGTCCCACCCGCCGACGACGGTGGACTCATCGGCTTCCTGACGTCCACCCAGATGGTTCTCGCCTTTGTCGTCGGGCTGATCACCGTGTTCCTGTTGGTGTCGCTGCTCTGGGCGGAGCGCCGCGGGAAGACGGTGAAGGAGGGGGAACACGAGGAGAGCGGGTAGTCCGGCCACCGTCTGCGCATCTGGGTTTCCCGTCTCCCGTGCATGCTCCGCAGACAGCCCTGACTACGCAGCGCGGCCAATCAACGCCTGCTGCTCCAGGGTCCGAGACCCCTGCGCCGCCCTCCGTCCGAAGCCCGCGCCGCCGCCTCGACTGGCTGGACAACTTACGCATCGCGCTGACCGTGCTGGTTGTCGTCCATCACGCAGCCCAGGCGTACGGGCCCCCGATTGGTGGTACGTCGAGGGTCAGCCGCGAACTGGAGCCCTCGCCACACTCTCCGCGGTCGACGGCGCTTTCTTCATGAGCCTGTTCTTCTTCGTCTCGGCCGTCTTCGTGCCCGGCTCGTACGAGCGGCGCGGCGGATGGCCGTTCCTGAAGGGCCGGCTGGTCCGGCTCGGCATCCCGGTCATCGTCGGCGCGCTGACGATCGTGCCGGGTTTGATGTACGCGTACTACGTCCGCTTCCGCGGCTGTCCGCCGATCTCCTTCCCCCGCTACTTCACCGACGTGTACCTGGGGCTGGGGGACAAGCCCGCCGACTGGAGCGGCTCGTCCTGGCCGGACCTGCAGTTCGCGCATCTGTGGTTCATCCAGAACCTGCTCGCGTGCAGCGTGTTGTATGGGCTGTGCCGTCAGACGGGCAGGCTGCTGCGACCGCGCCACCGCCGAACCACCCCAACGGCGGCGGCCACCGCGCGCTGGTCCTGCTGACCGTCGGCATCGCCGCAGCCACCTTCCTCGTACGGCTGAGGTATCCGCTGGACCAGTGGATTCCGGTGCTGGACTTCCTCCAGGTGGAGCCGGCGCGGCTGCCGCAGTACGCGACGACCAGCGGGAAGCGCCGAAGAGTCGACCTGGCCTGTGCCATCGTGACGACCGACATAGACGCCAACTGGTTTGCGGCCTACGGCATCCAGCACACCAGCTTTCTGACCGAGCACGGCCTGCATCGCCTCACGGTATTCACTCTCATCGTCCTCGGCACAGCACCGATTCTCCGCAAGCGCCCCACCAGTTGAGACGACCCCTTATGGCGCTGAGCAGGGTTGTTGGTCCACGAGGGCGGAGCGGCCCGGCCGGTTCCTCGTCTACTAGTGGTACGTGCCGACCGCTCCGTCTTGCCTGCCGCGATGGCCTGAGGGTCGCGTAAGACGGAGAGATCCTAGACGGCGGGATCTCACTGCGTCGTCGACGATCCGGCAGTGTGGCGCCGAGCCATCGACTGCCGGTACGGAGCGCTCGTCAGCGGCTTCGGCGGTAGGGCTGACCAGGGTGAACTCCCCGGACGGTTCCGGCGATCAGGCGTCGTAGAGACGCCCTTGAAGGTGTGAGGGGCTCAGGCTGAAGGTTCGCAATGGTGACATGCCGCGCCGTAAGCCTCATTATGGGTGGGTGATGGGGGGAACATCGCGCGCTTCCGCTGTGCGCCGCCGTGGCCATGTGCCGCCTGTGGCGGTGGTGGCCGCTGCCCGCGCGGGGTTGTTTTCCGTGCTGGGGACCGTTGTCACGGTGATTGTTCATGATCTGGCCTTCGAGTCGAGCCCGTCCCGGCTCGTGAAGGTGCTGGCGGCGTGTTTCCTGTTCGCCGTAGCGCTGCCTGGTGCCGGGGGCGACAAGTCGCTTGGTATGCAGGTGGTGTTGGCGTTCGGCTGCCAGGCCGCCGTCGGGTACTGGTTTGTCCTTGCCGACAGCTCTGTCACGTTCCGCGTACACGCACTGCTGCCGTCTGCTGTTCTTGCCGGGTGGCGTGTGGTGGTCGGCCACATCGTGCTGGCCCTGCTGTGCGCGGTCCTGTTGCACGGGCTCGACAACAGTTGGCGTCGCGTGCTGTACGCAGCCGAGGAGGAGTGGTGCGCGTTGCGCGCGCTGCTGCGCCGACTCCTGGCTCCTTGCTGCACCCCATATGAGGTAACAGAGTTCGGCGCTGCCTGGCGCGTGAGCTCCGGGCCGACGCGGGCTCCCCCGGCGTCGGTTCTGCTGGCCGGCGCGGTGGTGCGCCGCGGCCCGCCGTGTCTTCCCCTGCCGTACGCCGCCGCCTGACCTGTCACCACGGTACCCGTACGGCTTCCGGTGTCTTCACCCGTCCCTGTCGAGGACGGTTCTGTTCGCCATTTCCGGTACGCGGGCTCCGCGCGAGTCCCGCGTCAGGGGGGAAGTCTTTTGACTCGCATGTCTCGTGCGACGCGCGCGCTCGCGCCCGTCGTGGTGATCGGGGCGGGCCCGCACGGCCTGTCCACTGCAGTGCACCTGAAGGGGCGCGGCCTGAAGGTCCGCGCCTTCGGCCCACCCAAGGTGGACTGGGACCGAAACATGCCCAAGGGCATGCTGCCCAAGTCCTCGCCGAGCACGTCCGTGCTCGTTCAGGGCCGTACGTACACGCTGTGCACCGAGCACGTCCTGGCGGCCGCCGTCTGTCCCCGCCTGGACGCCGGTTTCGGCATCTCGGTTCCGGGGCTCTACTACACCAGGTCCCAGACGGAGGCGCTGGCGGCCCGGGAAGGGCGGAACCGATGACGGCAGCAGGCAAGGCAAGGTCAGCGGTGAAGTCCGGGGTGAAGCGGCTCCTGGAGCGCGCTGGGTTCGACATCGTGCGCAGCACCAACAACCGGGGTGGAGTGGACGATTTCATCCCGTTCGAGCCGACGATGCGGGCCGCGCGGGCAGCCGGTCTGTCGGTCGGTGACTACATCGACGAGGTCATGAACGGGACGCCTGGCGCCACCCGGTCCACCGTCGACGAACTACGGACCCTCGGCGTCTTCGCCGCGAAGCCGGAGACGGTGCTTGAGATCGGCCCCGGTTCCGGTCGGTACCTGGAGAAGACGCTGGAGGAGTGTTCGCCGGACCGCTACGAGATCTATGAGACGGCAGCGCCCTGGGCCGACTACCTGGTGGACACATTCGGCGTGGTCGCCCAGCCGGTGACAGGATTCAGCCTCGACGCGACACCGGACAACAGTGTCGACCTCGTCCAGGCCCACAAGGTCTTCAACACCCTGGCCTTCCTCGGCGCTGCCCGCTACTTCTTCGAGATGGCCCGTGTCACGCGGCCCGGTGGCCGGATCGTCTTCGACGTCATGACGGAGACTTGCCTGGACCCCGCCGCGATGCGCACCTGGGCGACGAAGGGCGGCGCGGGGCACGACTCCTTCCCGGCCGCCGTGCCCCGCCGGACGTGCGTGGACCTCTTCGCGGACCTCGGCTGCAGCCTTGAGGCCAGCTTCCTGGCGCCCCTCGGCGTCGCCTACACGGAGGTGCTCGTCTTCAGAAAGACGGCCTGACCCTCAGCAGGCTTCCGCTTGCCAACCGGCGGGGGACTTGTCACGTGGAGCATCTGAGGCTCGGCGTACATGTCCCCGCCGGTCCCCATCAGCGCCGCTGACCCGTCACGCGCCAACGTCAAAGCAAATCCTCGACAAGGCCCGTGACGGAGCATGCGCCCAGTAACGCCTCTCGACTCGCACGCAGTTGGCTTGCGGCGTCATTGCGAAGTCGCGCGCGGGGGTTTGTTGGTGCGTTGCAAGGGGCTTCCAGGTGCGGGGTGGCGTGAAGTTCCCGGCTCAGCGGTACGGGCCGGCTCACGTCCCCGCTCTCCCTGCGTGGCCCCGCAAAAATCGACGAACTTCGTAATGGAGGTACATATGTCTGTACTGGCCACAGCTCGCGGGGGAGTGAACCGTGTGTTGCGTCCCTTTGGGGTGCAGATGGTCCGTGGGCACAGCGATGACCCGGCGATCCAGCCGTTCCTGTCCGCCCGCAAGACATTAGCCGCGGCCCGTCGGGCGGGAATGTCCGTCGAGGACTACATCGACCACTACAGCGCCGCTCCCGGCGCGACCGTGGAGACCGTGGACGCCCTACTAAGGCTGGCGGATTTCCGCGAGAAGGTGGAGCGCGTATGTGAGATCGGCGCGGGGTCGGGCCGGTACGCGGCCCGGATGATCATCTCCACCTACCCGGACACCTACGAGATCTACGAGACAGCGGAGGACTGGCTGCCCCGTCTGAGGTCGCTGCCGAACGTGGTCCTGCAACCCGCCGATGGGCACACACTGAGCGCCACCCCCACCGGGTCGGTGGATCTCGCGCACGCCCACAAGGTCTTCGTCTACCTCCCGTTGGTCGTGACCATCGGCTACCTCGACGAAATGGCCCGGGTCGTGCGCCCGGGCGGGATCGTCGCGTTCGACGTGGTGAACGAGGACTGCCTCGATGACGAGATGACCGAGAACTGGGTCACCAGCGGGGCAACCCTCTACAGCATGATCTCGCGCTCATGGCTTATCGAGCGCCTGGCTCAGCGGGGCCTGTCCTTATTGGGCGGCCATTTCGTACCGCTCAGCGGCGGGCGGACCGAACTGCTCGTGTTCCGGCGGGCGTAAGCACGGCGGTATTCCGGGACGATCGGGCCCCGGGACGTCTGCCTCCGCGAGTGGTTGGCCGAGCTTCCCCCGGGAACCGGCCAACCACTGGCCGGCCGGTCCATCGCCCCTGGGCCGCACATACGTCGCCGACCATGAGACACCCACATCCCGCAGCAGCGGCGGGACAGCTTCGGCATGCCGGACACGATCGCAGTGCCGGGAGCCGGGCGGTGCCGCCGCCGTGCGGCTCCCGCGCGGGTCAGGACACATCGCGTCGCATGCTCGTGGTGACGGCGAGCACCGCGAACACGAGCGTGTAGAGCGCCAGGGCTCCGGCGCCGCCCCATCGGGGCAGCAGGTCGTTGCTCATCATGGGTTCGGCGGCGGCGCCTAGGGCCTGGCCCGCGTTGAAGGGCAGCCAGCGGGCGAGGTCGCCAAGGAGTTGGCCGACGATGCCCTCGACCAGAGCGACCCACGCCAGGGCGGCGGCGATCGCGCCGATGAGGTTGCGGACCAGCGCGCCGACGCCGACACCGATGGCGGCGAACGCCGCGCTCCAGGCGATGCCGCCGCCGATCGTCGTCCACATCTGCGCGTCCGCCCAGCCGAAGGAGGCGCCCTTGCCCGCCCACCACACCGCCGCGACAACGACGCCCACCAGCGCCGCGGCCACCCCGGCCAGGGCGCCGAGGACCGCGTACACCAGGAGCTTCGCTCCGATGACGGGCCCGCGTGCGGGAGTGCTCAGATAGGTGTCGGTGATCGTCTGATGCCGGTACTCGCCGGCGACCGCGAGAATCCCGAACACCAGGGTGAACAGCGAGGCCAGGCCGACGTGGGCGAGCGCCTGGCTCTGCGCGGTCGCGTCGAGCGGCTTGCTGCCGGAGACGACCAGGCCGCTGGTGCCCGCGACAACCAGCAGGGGTGAGGCGGCGAGGAGCAGCCAGGGGCTGCGGACCGTGCGCAGTTTCAGTGCCTCGGTACGGATCAGGGTGTACATGTCGCTTGCTCCTTGTACTCAGCTGCGGGCCGACGCTGCCGCGGCACCGGAGTCCGAGGCCGACGTGAGCCGGAGGAACGCGGCTTCGAGTGTTTCTCCCTGCGCGTGCGTCAGGTCGGTCAGCGGGCCCGCGTAGCGCAGCGTCCCGTCGGCGACGATGACGACGCGGTCGACGGTCTGAGCCACCTCGCTCAGTACGTGGCTGGACATCAGGACCGTGCGGCTCTCGGCAGCCAACTCCCGCAGCAAGTCCCGGAGTTCGGCCATACCTGCCGGGTCGAGGCCGTTGGCCGGTTCGTCGAGGACGAGCACGCGCGGGTCGCCCAGCAGAGCGGAGGCCAGGCCGAGGCGCTGGCGCATGCCCAGCGAGTAGCCGCCCACCCGCCGGTCGGCGGCGTCGGCCAGACCGACCCGCTCCAGGACCTCGTCGACCCGCGTGTACGGGATTCCGGCCGCGCTCGCGAGGATCCGCAGGTGGTCGCGGCCGCGGCGGCCGGGGTGGAAGCCGGTCGCCTCCAGGACCGCGCCGACGGTTCGGCGCGGCTCACTCAGCTCGGCGTAAAGACGCCCGTCGATCAGGGCCCTGCCCGCGGTGGGTGTCACCAGGCCGAGCAGCATGCGCAGCGTCGTCGTCTTCCCTGCGCCGTTCGGTCCGAGGAACCCGGTGACCGTGCCGGGCTCGACCTCGAAGGTCAGGCCGTCGACCGCGGTCACCGTGCCGTACCGCTTGGTCAGGCCGGTGACGGTGATGCCGCTGCTCATCGTGCCCTCCGGGGCGTGCGGAACGTACGGCGATCCGGAAGCCGAGCAGGTGGTGAAGTGGTGTGCATCGGGGGTCGCCCCTTCGTCGTGTCACGGATGTCGCTCGGGCGCCCGGCACCGGGCGCCGCGTCACCACCCTCTCGGGACGGTCGCCGTGCGTCGTCGGACAGGCACGGTAAGAGCGGCTACCGCGTTCGCGGTGCGCGGGCGGTCGGCTACCGCGTCCGTGGTAGCCCCGATTGCCGCGCACGGCGGACGGCACACGCGGTGCGGCCTCCTATCGTTGAGGCATGACCACCGCCCTCGCCCACTTGTGCCGTGCCGTCGGCCGGCATGCGCACGTGGCGGACGCGGTGGTGGCTCTGGCCGTGTTCGCCGCCACCCTGGTGACCGCGTTCACGGGCCGCTCGGCCGGAGGCGACTGGTCCGTCGCGACCGTCGCCGCGGCGCTGGGCTGTGGGGCGCTGGCCGTGCGGCGGCTGCGCCCTCTGGTGGCCCTCGCGGTCAGCGCGCCGGCCGCGGAGGTGTTCCTCGTGGAGAGCGGCAGTGACAGCGGGGTACTGATCCTGCTCGCGCCGCTGATCGCCCTGTACACCGTCGCCGACATGGTCGAGCGCAGACGGGCTCTGTTCCTCGGCAGCGGGGCGGTGGCCGCGCTGGCCCTCGTGCACGCTGTGCACAGACCGGCGCTGCTCGGCCCGCAGAACCTGGCGTTCATCGCGCTGGGCGGCCTGGCGATCGCCGCCGGTGACTCCTCCCGCAACCGACGGGCCTACCTGGCCGAGGCCGAGGGCCGTGCGTCCCGCGCCGAACGTGAGCGGGAGCAGGACGCCCGACGCCGGATCGCCGAGGAGCGGCTGCGCATCGCCCGCGACCTGCACGACGCCGTGGGACACCAACTCGCCCTCATCAGCGTGCAGTCCAATGTCGCCGGGCAGGCGCTGGACCAGGACACCGCATCGGCGCGCGAGGCGATCGGCCACGTGAAGTCCGCCAGTCGCAGGGCGCTGGGCGAACTGCGGGACACCGTCAGCCTGTTGCGGCAGCCCGGCGACGCCATCGCCCCCACCGCCATCCCCGCACCCGGTCTCGACGGACTCGCGGACCTGCTCGCCTCACTGACCGCTTCGGGCCTCGACATCGACCGCCGCATCGAGGGGGCCGTCGTTCCGCTCGCCCCCGCCGCCGATCTCACTGCGTACCGGGTGATCCAGGAGTCGCTGACCAACGTCTACAAGCACTCCGACACGCGCCGGGCCCGACTGACCCTCACCTACGACAGCGACCGACTGCGGATCACCGTCGACGATCTGGGCGGCCCGGGCGATGTCCCGCGGCCCGTCGGCTCCGCCGGCCGGCACGGCATCGTCGGCATGCGCGAACGGGTGCTGGCCCTCGGCGGGCACTTCAGTGCCGGCCCGCGTGCGGACGGTGCGTTCCAGGTGGCCGCGGCCCTGCCCTACCAGCCTCTCGACCTCGCTGCGGAGAACCGCCCGTGACCATCCGCGTAGTCATCGCCGACGACCAGCCCCTGGTACGCACCGGCTTCAAAGCCCTGATCGAACCGGCACCGGACCTGGAGGTGGTCGGCGAGGCCGGCGACGGGCGCGAGGCGGTGCGCCTGGCCAAGGCCACCCGCGCGGACCTGGTCCTGATGGACATCCGCATGCCGGTCCTCGACGGCCTCGCGGCGACCCGCCTGATCACCGGGGACGAGGACCTCGCCGGGGTGAAAGTCCTGATCCTCACCACCTTCGAGATTGACGAATACGTCTTCGAGGCGCTGCGCGCCGGAGCCAGCGGCTTCCTGGGCAAGAGCGCCGACGCGGAAGAGCTGCTGCACGCGATCCGCACGGTCAACCGCGGCGACGCGCTGCTGTCCCCTGCCGCCACCAGAAGCCTCATCAGCCGCTTCCTCGCCACCCCCGCCACGCCACAGCCCATGGATGAGACGGCCCGCCGCGGACTGGAGGCGCTCACCGACCGGGAACGGCAGATCACCACGCTCGTGGCGACCGGCCTGTCCAACGACGAGATCGCCGCTCAGCTCGTGCTCAGCCCCGCCACCGTCAAGACGCACGTGAACCGCGCCATGATCAAGGTTGGCGCCCGCGACCGCGCCCAACTCGTCGTCTTCGCCCACCACAGCGGCCTCGCCACATCGGCGTAGCTCGCCCGAACGGGTCACTCGTGACGGTGATCCTTTGACTTTTTGCTTACGCTGGGCCGGGCAGGATGACAATCCGGCTGCAGACAACGATTCGATCACCCTCTGGAGAGGGCGAGGTTTCCTGATGGTGCGACGACTGACCGCGGCGGCCGTGCTGTTGGCCGCGGTGATGCTGTTGCACTTCGGCGTGCTGCACCACGGCGTGGCACGGGTGGTGTTCGCCGCTGCGCCGGTCGCCGCCGAGTACGACTCCAGGAAGCTCACCGTGACGGCGTCCGGGGTCCGGTCGCAGCAGGCACCGACCGCTCATGAACAGAGCGGTGACCCGGCAGCGATGCGGCCCTCCAGGGATCTCTGTCCTGCGGCTCCCCCGGCGTCTGCCGACGCCACGGCGGGCGTCGGCCTCGGCACACTCGACGGACCGTCATGTTCGGGGACCGCGAGAGAGTCCCACGCCCCTTCCTCAGGGATGACACCCGCTCTGAGCACGCTGCAGATATTCCGCTGCTGATCGGCAGCGTGCCGCCTTCCCGACGCCTCACCCTCCGCATTCCACCGGTGTCTTCGCCACCGCTCGCGGTGGTGTGCCCGTCGGGCCGCCCCGGCACGCCCTCTTCGCGCCGTCACCTCCACGAAGAGACACGAGGCCGATCATGCAGACCCTCATCGAGCATGCCCGTACGTTCCCCGCCAAGGCCGCCGAGAACCGGCACGCCTTCGCCCGGCTGGCCGACGGCCAGCAGCCGCAGGCCCTGTTCATCGCCTGCTCCGACTCCCGGGTGATCCCCGCCCTGTTCACCGGCGCCCGCCCGGGCGAGATCTTCGAACTGCGCACCGCCGGGAACATCGTTCCTCCCCACCGGCCCCAGGCCGCCTGCGCCGTGGCGGGCACCATCGAGTTCGCCGTCATGGCCCTCGGCGTGCCAGACATCGTGGTGTGCGGGCACTCGCACTGCGGCGCCGTCAAGGGGCTGCTGGACGAGCGAAGCGTGCAGACCATGCCGCTCGTACGGCACTGGCTGACCCAGGCACGGCACCGTGCCGACGGTGACGGTGACGGAGCATGGCAGGGCCGTGGGCTCGGCGAAGACTCCACGACCGCGGCCCAACGCCATCTGCTCACCCAGCTCGGCAATCTGCGCAGCCACCCCGCCGTCGCCCGTCGCCTCGCGGCCGGACGACTGCGCCTGCACGCCTGGTACTACACCGTGGAGACCGGCGAGGTCCTGACCTGCCCGGCAGGCGGCGACACCTTCAAGCCCCTGTGAACCGACCGGAGAGACCCCACACCCCTCCACTCCGGTCGTGCTCCGCGCGACGTTCCTTCTCTGACGCGAAAGAACGCCATGAACCCCCACATCTCCGCTCTCCGGCGCGCCCTGCGCACCGACCTGACCTCGTCCCTCGTGGTCTTCCTCGTCGCCCTGCCCCTGTGCGTGGGCGTCGCCGTCGCCTCCGGCGTCCCGGCCGAACTCGGCCTGATCACGGGCATCGTCGGCGGTCTGGTCACCGGCCTGCTGCCCGGCAGCAGCCTCCAGGTCAGCGGCCCGGCGGCCGGCCTGACCGTCCTCGTGTACGCCGCCGTGATCGACTACGGCCTCGCCGCCCTCGGTGTCATCGTGCTGGCCAGTGGGCTCCTGCAACTACTCCTGGGCGCACTGCATTTGGGACGCTGGTTCCGGGCCATCTCGCTGTCCGTGGTGCAGGGCATGCTGGCGGGCATCGGCCTCGTCCTGATCGCCGGACAGCTGTACGCCCTGGCCGACCGCAAGGCACCCGGCAGCGGCACGGCCAACCTCACCGGACTGCCCGGGCTTGCGGCGGACACCCTCGGCTCGGATTCCGGGCTCATCGCGCTGACCGTGGGCGTCGCCGCGGTCGCGGTCATGACGCTGTGGAAGAAACTGCCGGCCAAGGCGCAGTTGCTGCCCGGTCCGCTGGCCGCCGTCGGCGCGGCGACCGGTGCCACGGTCCTGTTCGATCTGCCGATCGCCCGCGTGGAGGTCAACGGTCTGCTGGCGTCCGTCCAGCCTCCCGGCTCGGCCGACTTCGGGCGTCTGGCGGAGCTCGGACTGGTCGGGACCGTCGTCGCGTTCACGCTGATCGCGTCGGCCGAGTCGCTGTTCAGCGCGGCGGCCGTGGACCGGCTGCACGACGGGCCGCGCACCGACTACGACAAGGAGCTGATGGCCCAGGGCGCGGGCAACACGGTCTGCGGGCTGCTCGGTGCGCTGCCCATGACGGCGGTGATCGTGCGCAGTGCCGCCAACGTCCAGGCCAGCGCCCGCACCAAGCTCTCCCGAGTGCTGCACGGCGTGTGGCTCCTGCTGTTCGCCGCGCTGCTGCCCGACGCGCTCGGAGTGATCCCGACGGCGGCGCTCGCGGGCGTCCTCGTGCACGCCGGGTTCAAGCTGCTGCCGGTGAAGGAGATCGGCCCGCTGTGGCGTGAGCACCGCGGCGAAGCAGTCGTACTGCTGGCGACGGCGCTGGCGATCCTCGCCACCAACATGTTCGAGGGCGTGCTGATCGGACTACTCCTGGCCGTGGCCAAGACGGCGTGGGACACCTCGCACGTCCACGTCGAGATCACCGACCCGGGCGTGGGCCCGGTGCGGATAAGCATGATCGGCAACGCGACCTTCCTCCGGCTGCCCCGCATCCTCGACGCCCTGGATCAACTGCCCCGTGACCGCAGCGTCGACCTCAACCTCACCGGCCTGCGCCATCTCGACCACGCGTGCATGACCGCCCTGCAGAGCTGGGCCGACCAGCACAACGCGCACAGCGGCCAAGCCGTACGTGTGATCCGCGCCGGCTGATCTCCGGCCACCGGTCTCCTCGTCCCTGCCACGGGGCGAGGAGACCACCCCGACTCATCAGCCCGACAGGGCCTCCGCGAACGCTCCGTCCTGCTGCTGGACTCCGCTGCAGTCGGTCGACGCCCCGTCGGAGGCGGAGGCGGTCTCGTCGCACTGCTTGTCCCGGAAGGTGGCCCACATGGACAGCCAGGCGAGGCTCTTGTCCTCGGCGAACGACCGCACCTGGGCCGCGTCGGAGAGGGTGAAGGTCTCCCCGGCGACATCGTTGACGCCGATCATCGAGGTGAGGGCGAGGCCGTGCCAGGCGTTGTCGTCGGAGAGCGCGAAGACGTCCTTGAGTTGGTCGTGGGTGGCCTTGGCCGCGGAGATGGCGTAGTCGCTCATGTCGCCGGTGTACGAGGTGCCGTAGTCCATCGCCATGATGTTGACGGTGGAGACCATGACGGCGTTGGTGTTCGCGGAGTTCAGGACGGCGAGGCTGTCGTCGCTGAGCCCGTCCGGGAAGACCGGGAGCGTGAAGGACACCTTCAAGTCGGTGCGTTCCTTCTGGAGGATCGCGATCGCCTTGGAGCGCAGGGCGATCGAGGCGGAGTCGGTCAGCGCGTCGCCCTCGACGTCGAAGTCGGCCTGGGTCGAGCCTGCCGCGTCCAGGGCCTTCCCGTACGCCGCGGCAAGCGCGGACGCGTTGTCGCAGACGGTGGCCAGTTCCGTCCCGGTCGCCCCGCCGAAGGAGACGCGCACCGCGGCGCCGGACTCCTTGAGCGCGGAGATCCTGGACCGCACCGCGGAGTTGGTGATGGGGTAGGTGCCGCTCCACTTCGGGGCGCAGTTGCTGCCGTTGGAGAGCACGAACTCCAGGTTGTACGTGGACGGGGCGCCGGCCGAGTCGGTGTCCGCGGCGGTGGTGGCGCTGACGTACGGCTGGAAGGGGGGCGACGAGGCGCTCGTCGCCGCAGAGGCGCTCGACTGCGGTGCGCCGCCCGCGACCGCGGTCCCCGAACCGTCCCCGCCCGACGAGCAGCCCGTGCAGGCCAAGGTCAGCAGGCTGGTGAGCCCGACGGCCGACTTCACAGAACGCCTCACGCGCATGTACCCGCTCCCGATGTCCGGAGTCGGAGCGAAGGGCTCGCTCCGAGGCACCATGATTCGCACACTTGCCTGTGACGTCCGGACAGGGGGCCCATAGCTCAGGCATATGAGCGCGCTCAACAGGTCGGAGCCTGGGGCACGTCCGTGCCGTACTTCGTCAGGGAGCACACGGTCTTCTCGGTGACCTTCCACGTGTCGTCCTGGCGTACGGACTCCCCGGGGTTCTCCGGCCCCACCTTCCGGCCGTCGGAGAACAGGGTGTAGCCGACCCTCGCGCGCAGGTCGGAGACGAAGGTCACCGAATCCACACGCACCCGCAGGAGACGACTCTTCCGATCCTTGGCCAGCGCCTCGATCATCAGCTGGTACTGGCCTCCGTTCTCCGCCACGTCCGCGCGATCCTCGACCGAGGACTCCGGGCTGAAGAAGCGGGCCCAGGACTCGCGGATCTCCTCCTCGGCCCGAGCGGGGTCTTCCGGGGCTGCTGCGGTCGGGACCGGGGACGAGATGATCGATTCCTTGGGCGACAGCGGTCGTTCGGAGGGCGTGGGCGACGAGGTGGTGGCGGGCGGCGGGGGCGGTGTGTCGTCCGTGCCGCAGGACACGGCCAGGAGAACCGTCGAAGCCGCCGCGACGGCGCCGTTCCGCAGCGACCGGCGCCTTCTCCGCGGCCCTGCTGGTCTCCGCTGCCACCGGCATTCCGATCGGCCGCGTCCTCGACAGGCGTGGCCCACACAAGGTCATGACATGCGGCTCGGTACTCGCCGCGGCCGCCGTTCTGGCCGTCGCCGCTGCCCCCAACGTGCCGGTCTTCTACGCCGCCTGGTTCCTCGCCGGCACCGCGATGGCGGCCACCTTCTACCAGCCCGCCTTCGCCGCCGTCACCCGCTGGTGGGGACCGCACCGCGTCCGCGCCCTCACCGTCATCACCCTGGCCGGCGGCCTGGCCTCCACCGTCTTCGCACCCGTCACCGCCGCCCTCGCCGACCACTTCAGCTGGCGCACCACGTACGCGATCCTGGCCGTGATCCTTGCCCTGTTCACCATCCCCGCACACGCACTCGCCCTACGCGCCCCATGGCCACCGCCACCGGAACAACCCACCCACGCCACCTCGCCGGACGAGCAGGACACGGTCGCCCGGTCACGCCCCTTCCTTCTTCTCGCGGCCGCCTTCGCCCTCTCCGGATTCGCGGTCTACGCGGTCGTCATCTGCCTCGTCCCGCTCCTGACCGAACGCGGCGCGAGCACTACAACAGCCGCATGGGCCCTGGGACTTGGCGGCGCAGGCCAGACTCTGGGCCGCACCCTGTATGCACGTCTCGCCAGGCACACCACGGCCGCCACTCGCGCGGTGCTCCTCATCGCCGCGGGCGGCGTCACCACCCTCGCCCTGGGCCTGGCTCCCGGCCCCAACCCCCTCCTCGTGGTTCTGGCCGTCGCCGCCGGCATGGTCCGCGGCAACCTCACGCTCCTTCAAGCCACCGCCGTCACTGATCGCTGGGGTGCCACCCACTACGGCAAGCTCTCCGGCCTACTGGCCGCACCCGCAACTGTCGCCGCAGCGATCGCGCCCTGGGCGGGTGCGAGTCTCGCCGAGACCTTGGGCGGCTACCCGCACTTGTTCACCGTGCTCTCCGTCGCCTCCCTTGCCGCGGCGGTCACGGCCGCCGCCTCATCCGCAAGCGCCTCGCGGCTTTCTCTTGCCGGTAAACGGTTGCCTCGGCGGCGTCCGTCGGATTCGCGCACGTAAAGATTCCTTTCCAACCTGGCTGCGTTGAGCACGAGTTGGACAGGTCCAGCGGAACGAAGAAGCTCCTGGCAGCACGGTGTCACGACCAAGATCCACCGTGCTGCCAGGAGCTTCGCGTGCTTGTCCACCCGTCGGCGATCGACCTGTCCAGCCGCACCCTGCGCTACCTGACCGGGCAACTGGCCGTGCGATGACGCGAGATCGGCACGTGGTGGCGACGCCCGGCAGCCGACCGACAGGCCCTGCTCGCCCTGGCTCATCTGCGGTGCGGTGACAACTACGCCCGGCTCGCCGCCGGGTTCGGTATTGGCGTCGCCACGGTCTACCGCTACATCCCCGAGGCCGTCGACTTCCTGTCCCGCCCGCGCTCCCAGCCTGGCCGAGGGCGCCGACACGGCCGGGAAGAAGGCATTCGTGATCCTGGACGGCACCCTCCTGCCGATCGACCGGATCGCCGCCGACACCACGTACTGCAGGGAAATACAAACGCCACGGCATGAAAGTCCAGGGCCTGACCGATCCGTTCGGCCGTCTGCTGTGCGCCTCGCCTGCCCTGCCCGGCTCGGCCCATGACCTGACGGCCGCCGGACGCCACGGAATCATCGACGCGGTCGCGGCCGAACGGCTCAAGTGCTGGGCTGACAAGGCGTACCAAGGTGCCGGACATCCGGTCCACGTACCGTTTCGAGGCCGTCGGCTCAAGCTGTGGAGGCGGCGCCACAACACCACCCACACGAAGATCCGCTGCGTCGGCGAACAGGCCATGGCCCTCCTGAAGGGCTGACGCCTCCTGCGAAAACTCCGCGCAGTACGACCCCGGATCGCCGACATCGTGAAGGCGGTCCTCGTCCTTCACCGCGCATCAACGTGAGGATGGAAAAGCCTCAATGCCGGTCACGGGTGGACGAGGAGTCAACTCATCGCTATCCCGTCCAGAGCAGGTTCAGTACCGGTTCGGACGAAGTCTCCCGGGAGCGGTCGGG
Organism: Streptomyces sp. NBC_00775; assembly: GCF_036347135.1. NCBI lineage: Bacteria > Bacillati > Actinomycetota > Actinomycetes > Kitasatosporales > Streptomycetaceae > Streptomyces > Streptomyces sp. NBC_00775. Next base: position 1,879,907 of record NZ_CP108938.1, on the reverse strand, counting down.
TCGTGCGGTTGCGCCGGGGGCAGTGGGACGGTTGCGTAACACCGTGCCGGACGGGGGTCTGACTCATGACACCTTTGACCGAAGTGTCCTGTCACAGGTATGTCGACTGCCGTTGCGGGATGATGCCTGCTGTCACCGAGCCACAGGGTGTGTCCCAATAGGGGCCTTGCCGTCTTCCAGGCGCCATCACGGTTCAGACCACCCGACCGGGCAGGTGCCAGCCACCCAGCACATCACCACGCGGGAGGCGGACCAGCATGACGACCAGACAGCGCAGCACCTCTTCCACCAGCACAGGCCCGCCCGCTTGGGGCGAGGTCGTCCTGGGGGTGGACACACACGGCGAGGATCATGTCGCCGCAGTGGTCTGCCCACTGGGCCAGATCCTGGGCACCAAGTCCTTTCCGGCCACAGCGGTCGGCTACCGTCGGCTGCTCGCCTGGGCCCGCAAGTCGGGAGTGGTGCGGCGGGCCGGGGTGGAGGGGACCGGTACCTTCGGCGCGGGCTTGTCCCGCTGCCTGCTGGCGCAGCAGGTCGTGGTGTTCGAGGTGAATCGGCCCGACCGCTCGGCCCGTCGTCTGCTGGGGAAGTCGGATCCGCTCGATGCGCAGGCAGCTGCGCGGGCCGTGCTCAGCGGTCGCGCCCGGGCGCGGGCGAAAACTGGCGACGGTCCTGTGCAGAGTGCTCGGATGTTCAAACTCGCCAAGGATTCCGCGGTCAAGGCCCGCACCCAGGCGATCAACCAACTCAAGGCCGTCCTGGTCGTAGCCGACCCCGCCCTGCGGGAACGACTCTCCAGCCTGGGCAACCGCGAACTATTCCGCACCTGCGCGGGCCTCAGCCCGCGCGAGGGCGGGGCCGGCGGGGGCGATGAGGACACCGTAGCTGAGGCCACTCTCATGACGCTGAACCTGCTGGCTCAGCGTATCGAGCAGCTGACCGGGCAGATCGATGAGCTGAATCAGCGACTGACCGGGCTTGTTGAACGACATGCCCCGCAGCTGCTCGCGCCGGTTGGTATCGGCCCGGACTCCGCGGTCACGCTCCTGATCACCATGGGCGACAATCCCGAGCGGCTGAGCAGCGAGGCGTCTTTCGCCGCTTTGTGCGGAGTCAGCCCCATCGAGTACTCCTCGGACGGTCGGAGCTCGCGTCGGCTCAACCATGGTGGCGACCGGCAGGCGAACGCCGCTCTGCACCGCATCGTGTTCACCCGGCTGCGCCACGACCCGCGCACCCAGGCGTACTACGAATGCCGCACCCAGGAGGGCAAGACCCGGCGTGAGATCATCCGGTGCCTCAAGCGATATGCCGCCCGCGAGGTCTTCAACCTGGTCAGGACGGTCTCTACCGACCCCCGTTATAGGGGCGTCCGTGACACCTGATGGTCATTGAGGCCCCCGCCGGGCAGGTGCTGGCAGGGAGCCTCAGTTGTTAGGCGCGGAAGGTGCGGCGATAGGTGTCGGGTGGGACCCCGACGCTGCGGTGGAAATGGCGGCGCAGGGTGGTGGCGGTGCCCATACCGGTGGCCACGGCGATGGTGTCCACGGTGGCGTTGGTGGTCTCCAGCAGTTCCTGGGCGTGGCGGATGCGCTGGGTGTGGAGCCACTGCAGCGGTGTGGTGCCGGTGAGGTGTTTGAAGTGCCGGCCGAGGTGGCGTGAGCTCATGCGGGCCTGGCGGGCCAGGTCTTCCACGGTGAGCGGTTGGTCCAGTCGCTCCAACGCCCAGGGGAAGAGTTCGCTCAGGGGGTGGTTGCCGGGGGCGGGGAGGGGGGTGGCGATGAACTGGGCCTGGCCGCCGTCGCGGTGGGGTGGGATGACCAGACGTCGGGCGATCTTGTTGGCGTTGGCCGAGCCGTGGTCGAGGCGGACCAGGTGCAGGCACAGGTCCATGGCGGCGGCCTTGCCCGCGGAGGTGAGGACGTCGCCGTTGTCGACGTAGAGGACGTCCGGATCGACGGTGGCCGCTGGGTGGCGCCGGGCCAATTCCCGCGTGTGGGCCCAGTGTGTGGTGGCGCGCCGGCCGTCGAGCAGTCCTGCCGTGCCCAGGACGAAGGCGCCCGTGCACAGTGAGGCCACGCGGGCACCGGCCGCGTGAGCGGCGCGCACCGCCTCGACCAGTTCGGGTGGCGGTTCGCGGTCCGTGTCGGCCCAGCCGGGGACGATCACCGTGTCCGCGTGCGCGAGGTGGTCGAGTCCGTGGTCGGGTTCAAGGCGGAAGCGGTTGACGCGCACCGGGCCGTTCCCGCAGAGGGAGAAGTCGTACCAGGGGTCCACGATGTGGGTCAGGTCGGACCCGAAGATCTCGACGGCCACGGAAAGTTCGTAGTGGAGCATGCCATCGGTGATGGCCAGCGCGACAGTGGGCATGTCCGAAACTGTACGTGGCATGTCGTTTCCGACGCTCGTGCGGGGTGCTGCCGCGAGGACAGGATGGGGGTGTCAGGCCGCAGCGGATCAACATCGCAGCGGGCGTCCGGGTGCAGGGGAGCAGTCTCATGGGGTCAGGTCAGCTGGTGGCGGTTTTCGGCGCGTACGGTCACACGGGACGGTTCGTGGTCGCCGAGCTGGCCGCGCGAGGGTTCGTCCCGGTGCCGTCGGGGCGTAATACGCAGGCTTTGGAGGAGCTGGCCGGCGAGCACGGGCTGGAGGCCCGGGTGGCGTCGGTCGGGGACCCGGCTTCGCTGGACCGGGCTCTGGCGGGAACGGCGGCGGTCATCAACTGCGCCGGCCCCTTCGCCTCGACCACCGGCCCCGTCATCGAGGCCGCGCTGCGCGCGGGCATCCCGTACCTGGACGTGGCCGCCGAACTCGAGGCAAATCTCGACACCTTCGCCCACTACCGCGAGCGGGCCCGGGACGCGGGAGCGGTGATCGTCCCGGCCATGGCCTTCTTCGGCGGTCTCGGCGACCTCCTGGCCACCGCGGCGATGGGCGACTGGACCGAAGCCGACGAGGCTCACATCGCCTACGCGCTCAGCAGCTGGCACCCCACCGCCGGCACCCGGCTCTCGGGCGCGGTCTCCCGCGAGCGGCGCGGCGACCACCGCCTGCGCTACAGCGGCGGACAGTGGGAGCGCCGCACCGACCAGGCACCCACCCTGGAGTGGACCTTCCCGGACCCGATCGGGCCCCGGCAGGTGATCGGGGAGTTCACGATGGCGGACGTCGTCACCGTCCCCCAGCACCTGTCCATCCCCGAAGTGACCACCTACATGACCGCCGAGGCCGTCCGCGACATCGCCACCCCCGACACACCGGCCCCGACCGCCGCCGACCAGAGCGGGCGCTCGGACCAGACCTTCCTCGTCGACGTCGTCGTGCGCTCGGGCGGAGCCGAACGCCGGGCCACGGCCGGCGGCCAGGACATTTACGCGGTCACCGCGCCCCTGGTCGCCGAGGCCCTCGAGCGCGTCCTGACCGGCCGCACCAAGACCACCGGCGTCGCCTCCGCCGGGCAGATCTTCGACGCCCCGGACTTCCTGCACGCGCTCGCCCCACACATCACCCTCGACCTGAACCCACAGAAGCAGATCGCCTGACCCCACCCCTCCACCCACGAGGCTGTCGTCTGCTTCCTACGCGCCGAGCGCGCCGCGGCCCCCAGGGCTCAGTCCCTCCAAGTCATCTATTCGGTTGCATAGAACAAGCGCCTCAGACGTCGACCTCGGCAAGAACCCGCTACCCCGCACCTCGAACCGAGGGAGTATCACCGCGATGACCGCCCTGCCCACCCGTGCCACCATGACCTTCGACGGTCGCACCCTGTCCTACCTGGACTACGGCGGCAACGGCCGCCCCCTCGTAGCACTGCACGGCCACCTCTCCGAAGGCGCGTCCTTCGCCGCCCTGGCCTCCGCCCTCGGCCCTGAGTGGCGCGTGATCGCCCCTGACCAGCGCGGCCACGGCGACTCCCAGCGCGCCCGCGAATACACCCGCATCGGCTACCTCACCGACCTCCTCGCCCTCCTCGACCACCTCGGCATCGACCGGGCGGTCTTCCTCGGCCACTCCCTCGGAGCGATCAACGCCTACCACCTGGCCTCCGAACGCCCCGAACTGGTCGAGGCCCTGATCAATATCGACACCGCCGTCGACCTCCCCGACCACGGAACCAGCCCCCTCGCCTTCGTGCTCAACTTCCCCTACACCGCTGCCACCCGCGAGGAACTGGCCGCCGCCTGCGGACCCCTCGCCGCCGTTGTCGGCCCCGTGCTGCGCCCGCTGCCCGGCGGCGCCGGCTGGCGGCTGCCTTTCCACCCGCAGGACACCGTCGACTCCGAGAACCTTGTCCACGGTGACCACTGGAAACAGTGGCTCGCCACCGACTGCCCCGCGCTCCTCATCCATGGGCTGCGCAGCCAGGTCCTGCCCGCCGAACAGGCCCATGCCATGTGCTCCAGGCGCCCCGGCACGGTCTACCGCCGGCTGGACACCGACCACTTCGTCCAACAGGCCGACCCCGAGGGCTTCGCCACCGCGGTCCAGGAGTTCCTCGCGGGCATCTGAACCACCGAGATGGTTCGAAGGCGGCGAGGACCTCGCGGTAGCCGGGCGGCAGCGGCTCGGGCGGTTCGATGCCGTCCTCGGCAGCCAGTTCCAGCATCGTCTCGCGAGTGATGTCCAGGCGTTCCGTGGTGCGTTCGGCGGCGGTGAGTTGTTCGGTGAGGAGTTCGTCCACACCCACAGCGCTCCGTGCTCTCGGCCAACGGTGAAGCCCTCGAACCGGACCACCCGCCTTCCAGCACTACCAGCTGCTTTGTGCGGGGTCAGTCCGGTCGAGCGTTCCTCGGGACGCCGACAGTACCGTCGTCTCAACCGCGGCGGCGACCGTCAGGCCAACGCCGCGCTTAATCGCATCGTGTTCACCCGCCTGCGGGTCGACCCGCGCACCCAGGACTACTACGAGCGCCGCGTCAAGGAGGGCAAGACCCGGCGCGAAATCGTCCGCTGCCTCAAACGCTACGCGGCCCGGAAGGTCTTCCACCTGGTCAAACAGCTACAGCCAGGACCCCGCTCATAGGGGCTGTCGTGACAGATGAGAGGGTCGGGCGGGTGAGTGAGTCACCGATGAACACCCTGCAATACCGCTTTGACGGGCCAGAAGACGCTCCTGTCCTGATCTTGGGTCCCTCACTGGGTACCACATGGCACATGTGGGACCGGCAGGTCCCGGAGCTCGCGAAGACCTGGCGGGTCTTCCGGTTCGACCTGCCGGGACACGGCGGAGCGCCCGCGTATCCGTCGGGCTCCGTCGGCGAACTCGCCGGGCGGCTGCTGGCCACGCTCGACGGGCTCGGAGTGCAGCGGTTCGGGTACGCGGGCTGCGCGTTCAGCGGGGCCCTCGGGATCGAGCTGGCCCTGCGCCATCCGGAGCGGATCGCCTCGCTCGCGCTCATCGCCGCCTCGCCGCGGTTCGGTACGGCCGACGAGTTCCGGCAGCGCGGTGTGATCGTGCGCACGAACGGGCTCGACCCGATGGCGCGTACGTCGCCCGAGCGCTGGTTCACGGGAGGGTTCGCCGCGGCCCAGCCCGCGATCACCGAGTGGGCCGTGCAGATGGTGCGCACCACCGACCCCGGCTGCTACATCGCGGCCTGCGAGGCGCTCGCCGCGTTCGACGTACGCGCCGAACTCGGACGGATCGGCGTGCCGACCCTCGTCCTCGTCGGCTCCGACGACCAGGTCACCGGGCCGGCCGAGGCGCGCACGCTGGTCGCCGGGATACCGGACGCCCGGCTCGCGGTGGTGCCCGGAGCCTCGCACCTGGTCCCCGTGGAGCAGCCCGCCGCGGTCACGGACCTGCTCGTACGGCACTTCTCCACCGCCTGGCAGCCCGCCTTCGACTCGACCACCGGCCAGATGGCGATCCCCGCGGCGCCGGTGAAGCCGGTGCTGGCCGCGCCCCCGCCGGTCGCACCCCTCGCCGAGATCGCCCCGGCCGCCGCGCAGCCCGCGCCGATGGGCATGGGCCGCCCCGATCCCTACGACGCCGGGATCAAGGTCCGCCGCGAGGTGCTCGGGGACGCGCACGTCGACCGGGCGCTGGCGACGGCGGACGAGTTCTCGGGGGACTTCCAGGAGTTCATCACCCGGTACGCGTGGGGCGAGATCTGGGACCGGCCCGGACTCGACCGGCGCTCGCGCAGCTGTGTCACGCTCACCGCGCTGGTCGCCGGCGGTCACCTCGACGAGCTGGCCTTCCACACCCGCGCGGCCCTCCGCAACGGTCTCACCCCGGTGGAGATCAAGGAGGTACTCCTCCAGGCCGCCGTCTACTGCGGCGTACCGGCCGCCAACAGCGCCTTCAAGGTGGCGCAGCAGGTCATCCGGGAGGAGACCACACCCCAGGAGTGAGCCCCCGGACCGGGGCAGGGGCAGGATGGACCCATGAAGCTCACGAAGAAGTCGCACGCCTGCGTCCGTCTTGAGAAGGACGGGCGCACACTCGTCATCGACCCCGGCGGTTTCAGCGAGGAGGACGCCGCCCTGGGCGCGGACGTCCTCCTGGTCACGCACGAGCACGCCGACCACTTCGACGAGGGGCAGCTGCGGGCGGGCCTGGAGTCCAACCCGGCGGCGGAGATCTGGACCCTGAAGTCGGTCGCGGAGAAGATCTCCGCCGCCTTCCCGGGCCGCGTGCACACGGTCGGCCACGGCGACACGTTCAGCGCCGCGGGCTTCGACGTCCAGGTGCACGGCGAACTGCACGCCGTGATCCACCCGGACATCCCGCGCATCACCAATGTCGGCTACCTCATCGACGGCGGCCGCGTCTTCCACCCGGGCGACGCGCTGACCGTCCCCGACCGTCAGGTCGAGACGCTGATGCTCCCGGTCATGGCCCCCTGGAGCAAGATCGCCGAGGTCATCGACTACGTCCGCGAGGTCAAGCCGCAACGCGCGTACGACATCCACGACGCCTTGCTCACGGACCTCGCCCGGCCGATCTACGACCGGCAGATCGGCGCCCTGGGCGGCTCCGAACACCTTCGGCTGACACCGGGAGCGTCGGCCGAGCTCTGAGCGTCACCGCTTTGAGCGGCGTCGGCTTCTCGTCGGCCGGCGCCGTTCCGGCGGTTCGAATCCACCACCCGCGCGCCACCGCCGGACCCGTTGTCGTACCCGCCCGGTAGGTTGTGAGTCATGCGCATCGCGACCTGGAACGTGAACTCGATCACCGCCCGCCTCCCCAGGCTGCTGGCCTGGCTGGAGAGCAGCGGCACGGACGTGCTGTGCCTCCAGGAGGCCAAGGTCGCCGCCGAGCAGTTCCCCACCGACCAGCTCCGTGAGCTGGGCTATGAGGCGGCGGTGCATGCGACGGGGCGGTGGAACGGCGTCGCGGTGATCTCCCGCGTAGGCCTGGAGGACGTCGTCAAGGGCCTGCCCGGCGACCCGGGATACGACGGCGTCGAGGAGCCCCGCGCCATCTCCGCGACGTGCGGCCCGATCCGCGTCTGGTCGGTGTACGTGCCGAACGGACGCGAGGTGGACCACCCCCACTACGCGTACAAGCTCCAGTGGTTCGACGCCCTCAGGACGGCGGTCGCGGGCGACGCCACGGGCAGCCGGCCGTTCGCGGTGCTGGGTGACTACAACGTGGCGCCCACGGACGACGACGTCTACGACGTGGCCGCCTTCGAGGGCCTCACCCACGTCACCCCGGCCGAGCGCGCCGCCCTGGCCGACCTGCGCGAGGCGGGCCTGACCGACGTGGTCCCGCGGCCCCTCAAGTACGACCACCCGTACACATACTGGGACTACCGCCAGCTCTGCTTCCCCAAGAACCGCGGTATGCGCATCGACCTCGTCTACGGCAACGAGTCGTTCTCGAAGGCGGTCACCGACTCCTATGTGGATCGCGAGGAGCGCAAGGGCAAGGGCGCCTCGGACCACGCGCCGGTCGTGGTGGACCTGGACGTCTAGGCCCTGTCGTCAAATTCCCGTCTGCCAGGCGTCGCCCGGCAGACGGGAATTTGACGACAGGGCCTAGGGGACCGACGATCTCCGCGCCACGCGGAGCTGCTTCGCCGGTCCCCGAGCCGAAGTCGGCGGCGTCACACCGTCGGCACGGGCGCCCCCGCGACCACGGGGTGGTCGCGCTCGACCGGACCGAGACCCGAGGCGCCGCCCGGCGAGCCGAGTTCGGCGAAGAACTCGGTGTCCGCCCTGCGGAAGTCCGCCCACTCCTGAGGGGTGTCGTCCTCGAAGAAGATGGCCTCGACGGGGCACACGGGTTCGCAGGCCCCGCAGTCCACGCACTCGTCCGGATTGATGTACATCTTGCGGGGGCCTTCGTAGATGCAGTCGACGGGGCATTCGTCGACACAGGCCTTGTCCTTCAGATCAACGCAGGGCTGCGCGATGACGTATGTCATGAGTGCTCTCCACGGTCCAGGTGTCGTTGCCGGTCAGGAGGGCGGCGAGATCGCCCTTGCCGTTCTGCTCGACGGCGGTGTCGAGCTGGGCGGCCATGAGCGCGTCGTAGGCCGGGCGTTCGATGTCGTGGAAGACACCGATCGGTGTGTGGTGCAGGGTGTCGGGGTCGGCGAGCCTGCTGAGCGCGAAGGCGGTGGTCGGGGACGCGGAGTGGGCGTCGTGGACCAGGATCTGGGACTCGTTGTCCGGGGTGACGGTGACGACCTTCAGGTCGCCGGTGCGCTGATCCCGTACGACACCACGCGCGCCGTCCGGCCCGAAGCGGATCGGCTGTCCGTGGTGAAGGCGGATGACGGCTTCCTCGGCCTGCTGCTTGTCCTTGAGGACCTCGAAGGCGCCGTCGTTGAAGATGTTGCAGTTCTGGTAGATCTCCACCAGTGCCGTGCCGCGGTGGGCGGCGGCTTCGCGCAGTACGCCGGTGAGGTGCTGCCGGTCGGAGTCGACGGTCCGGGCGACGAAGGAGGCGCCGGCGCCGATGGCGAGGGAGACGGGGTTGAAGGGCGCGTCGAGGGAGCCCATGGGCGTCGACTTGGTGATCTTGCCGACCTCGGAGGTGGGGGAGTACTGGCCTTTGGTAAGGCCGTAGATCCGGTTGTTGAAGAGCAGGATCTTCAGGTTGACGTTGCGGCGCAGGGCGTGGATGAGGTGGTTGCCGCCGATCGACAGGGCGTCGCCGTCGCCGGTGACGACCCATACGCTCAAGTCCCGGCGGCTGGAGGCCAGTCCGGTCGCGATGGCGGGTGCGCGGCCGTGGATGGAGTGCATGCCGTAGGTGTTCATGTAGTACGGGAAGCGGGACGAGCAGCCGATGCCCGAGATGAAGACGATGTTCTCCTTGGCCAGATCCAGTTCGGGCATGAAGCCCTGGACCGCGGCCAGGATCGCGTAGTCACCGCAGCCGGGGCACCAGCGCACTTCCTGATCGGACTTGAAGTCCCGGGCGGTGAGGGCGACTTCGCTCCTCGGTACCAGGGACAGTTCCTCAATGGGCATGGAGGGCCTCCGAGAGAGCCTGCGCGAGCTGTTCGGCCTTGAACGGCATGCCGTTGATCTGCGTGTGGCTGTGGGCGTCGACCACATAGGCGGCCCGGATGAGCTTCGCCAGCTGCCCCAGGTTCATCTCCGGGATCACGACCTGGTCATAGCGCTTCAGCACGGTGCCCAGATTCCGCGGGAAGGGGTTGAGGTGGCGCAGATGGGCCTGCGCGATGTTCTCCCCGGCAGTGCGCAGCCGGCGTACGGCGGCGGTGATGGGTCCGTAGGTGGAGCCCCAGCCCAGGACGAGGGTGGTGGCCTCGTCGGAGGGGTCGTCGACCTCGATGTCGGGGACGTCGATGCCGTCGATCTTGGCCTGGCGGGTGCGGACCATGAAGTCGTGGTTGGCGGGGTCGTAGGAGATGTTGCCCGTGCCGTCCTGCTTCTCGATGCCGCCGATGCGGTGTTCCAGGCCGGGTGTGCCGGGGATGGCCCAGGGGCGGGCGAGGGTCTGCGGGTCGCGCTTGTAGGGCCAGAACACCTCGGTGCCGTCGTCCAGGGTGTGGTTGGGTCCCTGGGCGAACTGCACGCGCAGGTCCGGGAGTTCGTCGGTGTCGGGGATACGCCACGGCTCGCTGCCGTTGGCGAGGTAGCCGTCCGAGAGCAGGAACACGGGGGTGCGGTAGGTGACCGCTATGCGGGCCGCTTCGAGAGCCGCGTAGAAACAGTCGGCCGAGGTCTTGGGGGCCACGATCGGTACGGGGGCCTCGCCGTTGCGGCCGTACATCGCCTGGAGCAGGTCCGCCTGCTCCGTCTTGGTGGGCAGACCGGTGGACGGGCCGCCGCGCTGGATGTCGATGATCACCAGCGGCAGTTCGAGCGACACCGCGAGACCGATGGTTTCCGCCTTGAGCAGGATGCCGGGGCCGGAGGTGGTGGTGACCGCCAGCGAGCCGCCGAACGCCGCACCGAGGGCAGCGCCCACGGCCGCGATCTCGTCCTCGGCCTGGAAGGTGCGTACGCCGAAGTTCTTGTGCTTGCTGAGCTCGTGCAGGATGTCGGAGGCCGGCGTGATCGGGTACGAGCCGAGGAAGAGGGGCAGATCCGCCTGCTGGGAGGCGGCGATCAGGCCGTACGACAGCGCCAGGTTCCCGGAGATGTTCCGATAGTTCCCGGCGGGGAACGCCTCCGCCGCGGGTGCGACCTCGTAGGAGACGGCGAAGTCCTCGGTGGTCTCACCGAAGTTCCAACCCGCCCGGAACGCGGCGATGTTGGCGGCCGCGATGTCCGGCTTCTTCGCGAACTTGGCTTGCAGGAACCTCTCCGTGCCCTCGGTCGGGCGGTGGTACATCCAGCTCAGCAGGCCCAGCGCGAACATGTTCTTGCAGCGGTCCGCGTCCTTGCGTGTCAGCCCGAAGCCGGCGAGCGCCTCCACGGTGAGGGTGTTCAGGGGGACGGGATGGACGTGATAGCCGTCCAGCGAACCGTCCTCCAGCGGACTCGTCCCGTAGCCGACCTTCTGCATCGCCCGCTTGGTGAACTCGTCGGTGTTGACGATGAGTTCACCGCCGCGCGGCACGTCGCCGATGTTCGCCTTCAGGGCGGCGGGGTTCATCGCGACCAGGACGTTCGGCGCGTCGCCGGGCGTGAGGATGTCGTGGTCCGCGAAGTGCAGCTGGAAGCTGGACACGCCCGGCAGGGTGCCTGCGGGGGCGCGGATCTCGGCCGGGAAGTTGGGCAGCGTCGCCAGGTCGTTCCCGAAGGACGCCGTCTGTGAGGTGAACAGATCACCAGTGAGTTGCATGCCGTCGCCGGAGTCACCCGAGAAACGGATGATGACCCGGTCGAGCTGATCCGTCTGTTTCGTCACCTGCAAGTGCCTCTCCCTGGGGCGGAAATGCGCGTGCGCGGGCATGCACCCGCAGAGCCGTCGCACTGAACGAGGGTTGGGCGCCCGCTGCGAGCGTAGGGGGATCGCAGAGGAATTTCAATGGGCGTTGAATTGTGTGGGAGGGGTCGGTTGCCGCGCCGATCGGTGAGCCCACCGGATGTCGCTCACGTGTGCTGGTACGGTGCCAAATGCCTGGTGGTGCAAGGGTGTTGAGGGTCGCCGCGGATGCCGCGAAAGCTTTGACCTGAGAAGTCACTGTGTGTAGACTTCATGGCCGAGTGAATTAATGTGAGGGCTCGGCGTCACGCTGTCCCGTCGTCGTGGACACCCGTGTCGGGACCGGGCGGGAAGCACGTCCTTCGGGGGACTCGTGATCGAGAGGAAGTGCCGCCATGGCCGAAAGTAGGGGCACGCCCGGTAGCCGTCAGGTCATCATGCGGTCCGCCGCGGATCTCTTCGCCGAACTCGGTTACCGCAACGCTTCGTTGCGCGCCATCGCCGCGGACGCGGGCTGTGACCCCGCGCTGATCGGACACTACTTCTCCTCCAAGGAAGCGCTCTACGACGCCGTCGTCGCGGAGACGGTCAGGCCGGCCGAGGTGTTCCGGGAGGCGGTCGGGCGGCGGGATCCGGACGCGGCGGAGTGGCTGCTGCGCCATGCGGTGGCCGACTGGGGCGACCCTGTGCAGCGACGGCGCATCCTCGGTGTGCTGCGCTCCGCGCTCGATCTGCCCGCGGCCAGGGAACGGTTGAGCCAGTCACTGGTCCCGGAGGGCGTGGCGGGGGCGGACGAGGTCAGGCTTGCGCTGATCAGTAGCCTGCTGGTGGGCGTCATGACGTCCCGTCACATGGGCTTGCTGCCGCCTGAGTTGACGAAGGACGGCAACTCCGCAGAGCTGGTGCGTGCGCTCGCGCCGGCGGTGGCCGCGTTTCTTGCCGCCGACCCGTCGGGGGTTGCTCGCCCTGATTCGGGTGAGTGACTGGGGCGCGTGACGACCGCTGCCCGTGATGACCGCTGCCCGTGATGACGGCTGCCCGTGATGACGGCGGCATGACGCCTGTCGCGTATGGCGTCAACTTGCCCTGATCAACGCCTGCTTGGGCGCCGCGATTCCGGGTGGATGGGCCAGGCCCTCGCCAAGGCGCCTGACGGTGCTTTCGTCGACGTACCCCTTAGTGATCTTGAACGCTGAACGGCTCCCCGGTGTACGCCGGTTCGGCGGATGTTGACCGCGTGTGCCGCTCATGGTTGCCGAGGCGTTCGATCGGGCCGCTCCCACCTGATCCGGAACTCCTCGCGGCGTAGCCGCTTCTGACCTTCCCGCAGGTGTTGCCGCACGTCAACACGTCGTTCCTGTACAGCCGTTGGGGCGTGCGGCCCTGTCCGGAACACGGTCATCGAGCTTGCGGTATGGAATTCAGTACTCGTAGACTTCATTGGAGAATGAAATAACTCGCGGGTGCTGTCAGCGGACGGCGACCCAAGGAGGAAACATGGAATCGATTGACACGGGCGTGAAGGCGGCAGCCCCGCCCGGTACTTCGCCCGGCCCGGGAGCCATCGCGAACTCGGCGCGCTGGGTGATCCTCGCTGTCACGCTGTCCGCCATCTTCATGCAGATGCTGGACACCACGATCACGATGGTCGCCCTGCCCTCGCTGCAGAGCGACCTCGGCTCGACCTTCGCCGAGATCCAGCTGGTCGTGGCGGTCTACTCGCTCGCCTTCGCCTGTGTGCTGGTGACCGGCGGGCGGCTCGGCGACATCTATGGCCGCCGCAAGGTCTTCCTGATCGGCATGCTGGGCTTCACGCTCGCCTCGGCGCTGTGCGGCGCGGCTCCCAGCTCGACCTTCCTGATCGCGTCCCGGGTGCTCCAGGGCATGTGCTCCGGCCTGATGTTCCCCCAGGTGCTGTCGATCATCCAGGTCACGTTCTCGGCGAAGGAACGCCCCAAGGCCCTTGCGATGTACGGGGCTTCGGTGGGACTCGGCACGGTGCTCGGGCCGGTGCTCGGTGGCTGGCTGATCCAGCTGAACATCCTGGACACCGACTGGCGGGCGATCTTCTACGTCAACCTGCCGGTCGGTCTGATCGCCCTGCTGCTCGGCCTGGCCAAGATCCCGGAGTCCTCGGCGGACGGCGCGCGGCGGCTCGACGTCACCGGCGCGGTGATCCTGAGTGCCGGGCTCTTCAGCCTGATCCTGCCGCTGGTCATCGGCCGTGAACACGACTGGCCCGGCTGGAGCCTGGTGCTCCTCGTGCTGAGTCCGCTCGTGCTCGCCGAGTTCTTCGTGTACGAGAACAAGTTGTCGAAGCTGGCCGACAAGTCACCCCTGGTGCCGAGCGGGCTCTTCAAGGAGCGGTCGTTCACCGTCGGGCTCTTGATCAGCGTGGTGTTCTTCGCCGGAATCCCGTCGTTCTTCATGGTCTTCTTCATGAGCCTGCAGATCGGCTTCGGCTACACCCCGATCTCGGCCGGGCTGGTGAGCCTTGGCTTCGCCCTGCTCATCGCGGTCGGCTCGGCCCGCTCGGCGGCCGTGGTCAAGCGGCTCGGTACCAAGACGCTCGCGCTCGGCACCGGGCTGGCGCTGGTCGGCATGTCCGGTGTGATCGGCACGCTGCACTGGGCCGGATCGGACCTGCACGGCTACCAGTTGATTCCCTCGCTGATGGTCGCCGGGCTCGGCGGTGGCTTCTTCCTCGCTCCGTGCACCGGGATCATCCTGGCCGGCATCCGCTCCCGTGAGGCCGGTTCGGCGTCCGGCATGCTCGCCACCGTGCAGCAGGTCGGTATCGCCATCGGCATCGCGGTCGCGGGCATCCTGTTCTACGGTCTGCTCGGCTCGAACGCCGACGGAGCCAGCCAGACGGCGCTGCCGCAACTGCGCAGCGACCTGGCGGCGGCCGGCCTTTCCGAGGCTCAGCAGACGCAGGTCACCACCGGTTTCCAGACCTGCTTCCACGACAAGATGAACCAGAAGGACCTCACCGCGACGCCGGCGAGCTGCGCGCGCATCGAGAAGGAGATGGCGAGCGCCCCCGTGCCGGCGGAGACCAAGGCGCAGGTGCAGGCCGCGGTGCTCGGCAAGGCCGTGCCCGAGGCGCGCAAGGCCAACTTCGGTGACAGCTTCGAGCAGGTCGTGTACTGGCAGATCGGCTGCTTCGGCCTGTCCTGCCTGCTGGTCCTCGCCCTGCCGAAGATCCGTCCCGAGGACGTCCAGGACGTTCCCGGGGGCGCGTGACCTCGGCCGTACGTCCGGGCGCCGCAAACGAGTGGCGAGTAGCGAGTAACGGGTAACGAGTAGCGAATAGACGAAGAACGAGGGCCGGGGGCCGGGGAAGGCGCGCCCCGGTCCTCCCTCTCCTTTCGCGACCGGCTGTCCGTTGGGCCCAGTTGGGCCTGTTGCCGTGTTGCCCGATCGCGTCCCGCGCCCCCCGCCGCCGGCCGCCCGCCCGCCGTGACTCCACGCCCCCAACACCCGCGCCCCCCGCGGTGAAAGGACGAACCGTGTTCCCGGTTCTCACGCTCGGCGTGGCCTCGGCCCTGGCGTACGCCGGTGCGGCCGTGGCCCAGCGAGCGGTGGCCTCGTCCGCGAGTGGGCGGGGGCGCCGAGGGGTGCTGCGCGGCGCGACCTGGTGGGTGTCGCTGCTGCTCAACCTGCTGGGTGCGGCGCTGCACACGGCGGCGCTGCGCTTCGGCTCGCTCGTCGCCGTGCAGATGCTCGGTGTGCTCACTCTGGTGACGGCGCCCCTGTTGTCCGCCGCCGTGCTGCGGCGTCGTACGACCGCCGCTCAGTGCTCCGGCATCGCCTTCACCGTGGCCGGTGTCGCCGGGCTGCTCTTCCTGACCCGGTCCGCGCAGTCGAGCCGGACGCTCGCGCCGTCGGAGACGGTGGGTGTCGTCGGACTGACCGTCGTGGTGCTCGGGATCTCCACGGTGGCGGCCGCCGTCGGCCGCAGCAGGATGACCACAAGCCTGTGGTACGCGGTCGCCGCCGGGGTCGCCTTCGGTGCCGCGTCGGCGCTGACCCAGACCGCTGTCCTGAAGCTGACGGACGGCGGCGCGTTACGGCTGCCGGTCTCGGCCGTCCTGCTCGTGGTCGGCGTGATCTGCCTGGCGGTGGCGGGTCTCGTACTGTGTCAACTCGCCTACCGGGGCGGCCTGGAGGCCCCGCTCGCCACCCTCACCCTCGTCAATCCCGTGTTCGCCGCGCTCATCGGCGTCGTCGTCCTCGGCGACCGCTACGCCACCGGAATTCCCGGCGCGCTGGCGGGACTCGCCGCTGCGGCCGCGGCGGGGCGCGGCGTCTTCGTACTGGCGCACACGCGCTCCGAGCCGGCCGCGCCGGAGCGGCGGCCGGCTCGGGGGTGGCGGCCAGGGCCTGTCCTAACTCTGGGACAACCGGTCGAAGTGCACTTCGAGGGCGGGCACGAACCACTCGATGAGTTCCTCGAAGTCGAGCGAGGCCAGCGGCTCCATCCGCAGGACGTACCGCAGCATCACCAGGCCGGCGAGCTGCGCGGACACCAGTGAGGCGAACGCGGGGGTGTGGTCGCTCTCGCCGGGCACGAGCCGCCGGACGCAGTCCGCGAAGCTGTCCTCGATCTGGTCCCGGAAGGTCTTCGAGGTGGCCTCGTCCGACAGCCCGGTCCGGTAGATCGCGATCAGCGCGGGCCGGGTCGACTCGTCCTCCCAGAAGGACAGGAACGTCCGCGCGACCCGCTCGCCGCGGCGCTCCAGGACCGGCTCCGCGTCGTCCTCCGTCAGGGAGTCGAAGAGGGCCGACACATCGAGCCGGGACGAGACCGCGTCCTGGAACACGCCTTCCTTGTTGCTGAAGAAGTGGTGGATGAGGGCCGGGTCGACCTGCGCCTGCTGGGCGATGCCGCGCATGGTGGTGCCCGAGTAGCCCTTGGCCGCGAAGAGTTCGAGCGCGGCCGTGAGGATCTGCTCCTTGGTGCTGCTCTGGCCCGGGCGCCGGCCGCCACCGCGCGACGGTGACCGGCCCCTGCGGGTGGCAGCGCCCGGCTGTGCGTCGGCCTGCGTGGCGCAGGGGATCCCGTTTCCGGTGCTCACCAGTCCCCCTTCGGGTATTAATTCATGGGTGCAGGAAATCGACGATATCAGCATCCCACATGGGAAGACTCCCCGGTAGGGAGCATTCCGGCAGTCCGCCGCGGTGTCGAGGCCCCCTCGCGAACCGGTGCGCGGGCTGGCCGGATTCGATCAGAGTCCGTGCCGTCATGGGTGTCGCGGGGTGCCCGCGCGACAAGGAACCGCCGTCCCGGGCCCGCGCGGGCGAGCCTTGGCGGGACGGCGGTTCCTTCGCCCGAAATCCTTTCAGTGGCCTGTGAGTTGGCTGTCTATCGTTCGACGTCGGGCAGGACGGTGGCCCCCCGGGTGAGAACCCGCTGAACCATGTACGGCGCCCGGCGTTTGGCCCACAGCAGTACCTTGACCCGTTTGAGCGGGGTGAAGTTGTAGTAGCGGTCGGTGGGGTCGCCGAAGGCGAAGAGCGGCGGGACGAACGACGCGCTCCGCAACTGGCCGAAAATCCGCTCGGCCGCCGCACCCGGCGCCAGCCGGCCGTCCGCGACCTGCCGCGCCAGCCGCTCCATGTCGTCGAACAGGGCGACGAAGCCGGGGTAGACGGGGAACCACAGCCCCGCGCCCCGGCAGCGCTCCAACTCCCGCCACTGGTCCGGCCGTCCGGGCGTGGCCAGCGCGTCGTTGCGGGCCCGCTTGAGGGACAGGGCGGCGAACATGGAGTGCAGCAGCCAGACCCGGCAGAAGGCGTTCCAGAGCCGGAAGTCGGTGGTCGCCGTCAGCGCCGTACGCAGCAGCCGGTCCCCGTGCTCGATCAGCGAGGCCTGGAAGGACTCCAGGGGCCGGAAGCGCTCCACCGACCAATCACCGCTGCCCGCCGCCGAGATGAGGTGCGCGGCCGCCTCGTGGACCAGCTCCGCGGTCAGGGTGACATCCCGGGAGAGCGTGAAGTCGCAGCGGACGGCGGAGCGTTCGAGGACGACGAAACCGTCACCGGCGGCCGCGTTGGCGCCGTACTGCCACGGCTCCGAGCCCGTCCACGGCCGGACCGCCGTGGCCTCACCGAACTGCCACTCCAGGTCCGGGAATTGGCGTATGAGCTGCTGGAAGTCGTCCTCCGGCGACGCCGACCGCTGCGGCCACAGTTTGGCGTCGAGGCTCACCGACACGCTGGTCAGCGAGGTCTCGCCGGTGCGCTGGTCGCCGAACGGGACGAGCTGGATCCACCCGCCGGGGAAGACCACCTGCGTCGTGCCGCCCGTCCAGGGGGTGCCGCCCGTGCCCGGGTCCACCCGCCGCTCCAGCGGCCGTACCCCCCGCAGATGCGCGGTCAGCACCCGCGAGGAGTGGCGCAGCGGGCGCAGGGCCGGATCGGGCCCGAGGCGTCGCAGCATCGGTGCGTCGGGTCCTGACATGTCGACCACGAACGCCGCCGCGACGCTGCTCCCGTCCGCCAGCTCGATGGTGAAGTCGCCGGCCTCGCCCCGTACTTCGGTGAATACGGAGCGGCCCTGCGGCACCTTGGCGCCGTAGCCCGTGGCGAGCCGTTGCACCCAGGCGTCGACGTCGGGCCGGTACAGATGCGACTCGCCGTGCTCGCTGGGCACGTTGAACTGCACCACGTGGTGCGGCCGTACGGGGGCGCCGGGGCGCGCGTACACGAAGCCGATGCTCGACTTGATCCCGGAGGTCCGGCGGACCTCGGCGGGCAGCTGCCCGAAGTGCCCGAGCGCGGACAGCTCCGGTACGCCGTAGCGGCGCGCGAGCAGTTCGAAGACCTCCGCGGTGTACGGGACCGTGGTCTCGCCCGAGGGGGCCGTGGCGTCGTGCGGTGAGTCCACGAGGACCACGTCGATCCCGGCGCGGGCCAGGATCGCGGCGAGCATGCCGCCGCCGAGGTGGGCGCCGAGCACGGCGACGGTGTGGCGGGCCGCGCTTTTGGGCCGTGCCGAGCGCTCTGCCGGTGAGGCGGTTCGTTCGCTGCGGGCCGGTGGGGGCTGGTCGCGCAGTTCCCCGCGCCCCTTACGGGGCACGGTTCCGCTCCCGGCTTCACCAGGCGAGGGTGCGGCCGTCGGCTCGTACGGCAGTGCCGACTCGGCCGCCGTCACCGTCTCGGCGCCCTCCGCCCAGACCGGGTCCGCCGGTCGCGCGGGGCCCGCGGTGGGTGGTCGTTCCGTGGGTTCTTGCGGGGACATGGGCCCGTCCTTCCTCATGAGTGCCTGCGCAGCCGGGAGCGCAGGAAGCCGCCGAGCGCGCCGGCCACCACGGGGCCGGTGTCCGCGGCGGCAGACCCGCGTTTGGCCCAGTGCATGGTGCGGATCATGCGGGCCGGGTTGGGGTTGTAGAAGCGGTTCGCCGGGTCGTGCAGACCGAACGGCGGCGGCGCGTAGCCGTCGTCCTGCAACAGGTCGAACAGCTCGCCGGTGGCCCGGTCGGGTGTCATCAGACCGGCCTCGACGTCCCGGCAGGCCGCCCACGCGGCATCGGTGATCTTGTTGAAGCCGACGCTCGCCGGGAACAGCGCGCCGGGGTGCGGCTGCGCTTCCAACTCCCGCCAGATCAACGGGTCCTTGGTGCGCTGGAAGCGGACGAGGGCGTCCTGGGCGTTGAGCGTGCCGAGCACCGTGCCGAGCGCCCACATACGAAACGTGCCGTTCCACATGCCGTAGTCGCGGAAGGAGGTGAAGGAGGACGCCACCACCTCGTCGTGGGCCCGTACGAGACCCTGCTGGAGCGTCTCGATGTGCCCGAACCGCTCGGCGGAGAAGTCGTCGTCCTTGGCCGCCTCGATCAGCCGCCAGGCCAGCGAGTTCACCACGTCGGTGGTGTTGGTCAGACCGCGCGAGTACAGCGCGTCCACGAATCCCGCGGCGTGCGAGGTCAGGCAGTAGCGGTCGCCGACGACCTGGTGCGAGGAGTACTGCAGCCGCCCGGTGGACACCCAGGGGCGGGCGGCCTTCGCGTGCTTGAACTGCGGGGCGATGTCCGGGAACCGCTCCAGGAACTGCGCGAACTCCTGCTCCGGCGGCAGATCCGTCTTCGGGTGCTTGCGCGGGTCCAGGGTCAGACCGACGCTGCACAGCCGGTTGGTGGCACCCCGGTGGTTGTCGAACGGGATGACCCACACCCAGCCGCCGTCGAAGACGTGGTGCAGGGTGCCCTGATGCCAGGGGCTCGGGTTGCCGTGCGCGCGCCCCGCCGGGCAGTCGTCGTACGGGCGCACCCCGATCATGTGGGTGAACAGGGTCCTTGAGTGCGTGCGCTGCTGCGGCACCTCGTCGCGCAGCGCGAACTTCTTGGCCAGCGGCGAGTTGTGACCGCCCGCGTCGACCACGTACCGGGCGCGGATCGCCGGCCCGTTCTCCACCGCGAGGGTGACCCCGGATCCGTCCACCTCGACGTCCGAGACCCGGGTGCCCAGGCGCGGGACGGCGCCGTAGCGCACCGCGACGTTGAACATGTACGAGTCGACGTCCTGACGGAACATGTGGGACTCGGTGGACAGCGCCACCGGGATCACGAACTGGTTGATCTCGTCCGGGACCTGGCGTTCACCCTCGCGGTGGTAGACGAAGCCGAAGTTGCGCTTCTGGCCGGAGTTCGAGGACACCTTGGAGCGCATCGTGGAGAAGTGGCTCAGATGCGCGATCTCCGGCACCCCGTAGCGCGCGGCGAGGATCCGCAGCATCACCGAGGTGTACGGGATGGTGGACTCGCCCACCGCGAAGCGCGGGTGGGTGCCGGCGTCGATCAGGACCGTCTTCACCCCGTTGCGGGTCAGGATGGCCGCGAGGATGGAGCCGGCGATTCCGGCGCCCAGAATGGCGACGTCATGGACGGCCTTGTCGGGCGAGCCGGACGCGGGCAGCGGTTGCATGATGCTCGTTCCTCCAGAGGTCGGGGCTCAGTGGTGGTGCCGGGGACCCGGGCCGCGAGCGGCTCCCGCAGCGTGGCGCGGGCCCCGGGCGGTCATGCCTGGTCCTGGACCGCCGGCCGCTCGGGGCCGGACGCGTCGGTGGTCGCCGGGTACCTCTCCTCGATCAGCTCGTGGAGGAAGGAGCCCCAGTGGATGCCGGGGCAGGCGAAGAAGTCACGGCTGTTGATCTCCAGGCCCAGATCGTCCCGGCAGCGGCTGATCAGCTCCATCACCATGAGGCTGTCCAGGCCCATGTCGGCGAGCCGGGTGTCCTCGGTGAGGGTGTCCAGCTCCAGACGCAGGATCCCGGAGAGCTGGACGCGGATGTACTCGTTGAGCTCGGCGAGGCGTTCGGTGCGGCCGAGGCCGATCAACCGGGCGGTCAGCGCGCCCAGTTCGGCGTCCTCGGCCTGGTCGGCGGCGGGCGCGCTGCGGATCTCGCTGAGGATGGGCCGCTCCCGCCGCGCCTCCATCAGGTCCCGGAACAGGGCCCAGTCCGCCGAGCACACCGTACGGTGGGCGACCTTCTCGACCACCGCCTCGCCGAGCAGCTCCAGCGCGTGGTCGGGGTTGAGCTGGTGCAGCCCGATGGAGCGCAGGAACGCCATCACCGAGTCGTCCGCGAGCCCCGACCGGGCGGCCCACGGCCCCCAGCTGACGGTCGTGGCGGCCAGGCCCTTCGACTGCCGGTAGTACGCGAAGGAGTCCAGGAAGGCGTTGGCCGCCGAGTAACCCGCCAGGTGCTGCGAGCCCCAGACCGAGGCGATCGACGAGAAGGAGACGAACAGATCCAGGTCCTGGTCGACGGTGGCGTTGTGCAGCGCCCAGGTACCGTCCACCTTCGCGTGCAGGCAGCGGTCGTACGTCTGAGGGTCGCTCTCCCGCAGGAACTGCGGCTCCGACAGGCCCGCCGCATGCACCACACCGCGCAACGGCCGTCCGGACAAGCCCAGTTGGTCGGTCAGGGAACGCAACGCCGTCTCGTCGGCGGCGTCCAGCGCCACCACGCGTACGTCGGCGCCCTGGGCCTCGATCCGGCGCACCCCGGCCATCCTGGCGGCGGTCGTGTCGTCGTGGTGCGGGTCGTCCCAGGCGGAGCGGTCCGGCAGACCCGTGCGGCCCACGAGGACGACGGTGCCCGCGCCATTGCGGGCGAGCCACTCGCCCATCAGCAGGCCGAGGCTGCCCAGACCGCCGGTGACGAGATAGCTGCCGAGGTCGCTCAGCTCCGGTGCCGGACGCGCTGTGCTTGCCTCGTTCCCTCCGTTTCCCTCGCCCGACCCGGCGGCCACCAGCCGGGGCACCAGGACGGTGCCGTCGCGCCGGGCCGTCAGGTCCTCGGCGGTGCGGGTCGCGAGGAGCTCGGCGATCCGCTCCGCCTCGTCGAGCTCGCCCGCCGGATCCAGGTCGAGGAGGCCGCCCCACAGTTCGGGGTGCTCCAGGGCGGCCACCTTGCCCAGACCCCACAGCGGGGCCGCGGGCAGGCAGATCTCGTGCTGCCCGGGCCCGGTCCACTGGGCGCCGCGGGTCACCACCCACAGCTGGGTGGCGGCCCCGTCGACGGCCAGCTGCCGGGTGGCGGCCAGGAAGACGTGCTCCGCCTCGGCCCTGGCCTGGCCCACGGACTCGGCGCCGTAACCGGCCACCGGCAGCTCCAGGCCGCTCAGCAGGACCAGATGCCCGTACGGCCTGCCCGCGTCCAGGGCCCGCAGCACCGCCTCCGTGGACGGCCCGGCCTGGCTCACCACCGCTCCGCGCAGCGTCAGTTGCTTGGACACGTCCTCCAGCAGACCGGTGTCCGTACCGGCCGTGGCGGCGCCGGAGCCGATCAGCAGCACCCGCTCGCCCAGCAGGCTCCGCTCACCGAACGCCTCCGGGCCGGCCGGCCGCCAGATCTGCTCCCACACGGTCTCCGCCCGCGCGCTGCGCGGCACGTCCGGCACGGGCGGCGTCGACGACCGCAGATGGACGTCCCGCATCATGATCAGCACACTGCCGTCGGAGCCCAGGATCTCCAGGCCGCCCCTCAGCTCGCCGTCCTCCTCGGCCGGGTCCAGCCAGCCGTGGATGTAGCGGCGGGTGCCCTCGGGGACGGCCGTGGGCGTGCGGGTCCCGCCGGTGAGCGGGGCTTTCTCGGACTGGCGCAGCAGCCCGAGCGTCAGATCGAGCAGGGCGCCCCGGGGCAGTTTCTCGGCGGCGCGGTTGACCTCGGCGAGTACCTCGCCGGGCCCCTGGTAGACCTCGTTGAGGACCGGCTCGGCCCAGCCGGGCACCGCGATGTCGGCCGGGTCGACCGGCACACAGCGGGCCCGTACGGCGTCGAGGTCGCCGCCCGCCCGCCGGGTGTCCGTGGGGCGGCGGACCAGGACACCGCGGGCGTGCAGACGCCAGCTGCCGCTCTCGGCGGAGTCGATGCCGTGCCGGGAGAAGCAGAGGAACAGCGAACGGCCATCGTCGTCCTGGGGCAGTACGTAGACCCGTATCTGCGCGGGCCGGTGCTCGGGGTCCAGAAGCAGCGGTTCGCCCACCACGAAGCGGTCCACGAGCCGCGGCTGCGCGCCGGGCAGCCTGGCGGCGCCCGCCAGGGCCCAGTTGCAGAAGCCGCCCGCCGACACGGACCGCCGGCCGTCGGGGCCCGTCTGGACGAACACCTCGGACAGATCGTTCAGTTGGGGCGAGAAGGTGGGCGCGCCGGACAGCAGATGACCCTCGAAGAGCGCCCCTGGGGCGTCGTCCGCGGCGAACTCCGGGGAACTGCCCCGCGCGTCGTCGTTGAACCAGTACCGCTCACGCTGCCACGGGTAGCTGGGCAGCGAGGTGCGGCGCGGCTTCTCGTCGCGGTGCACCGCGCTCCAGTCGACCGGTACACCGCGGTGGTGCAGCGCGCCCAGGGCCTGGCCCACGATGTGCGTGTCCTCGCGGTCCCGGCGCAGTGACGGGATCCAGCCGACGCCGTCCTCGGGCAGGCAGCGGGCGCCGAGACCGAGGAGCACCGGGGCCGGGCCGAGTTCGAGGAACGTGCGGCATCCCGTCTCGTACAGGGCGGTGACGCCCGCGTAGAACCGCACCGGCGCCAGCACGTGCTCGGACCAGTAGGCGGGCCGCAGTTGTTCGGGCCCCCACTCGCGGCCCGTGACGTTGGAGATGATCGGGTACTTGGGCTGATGGAACGTCAGGGTGTCGGTGACCTTGCGGAATTCGTCGATCATCGGGGCCATCAGCGGGGAGTGGAAGGCGTGCGAGACGACGAGCCGGCGGTGCTTGACACCGCGTCCGGCCAGGACGTCGACGACCTTGGCGATCTCCTCCTCGGGCCCCGAAAGGACCACGTCCGTCGGACCGTTGACCGCCGCCACCGCGACCTGCGGCACCGGACCGGCCTCGGCGATCGCCGCGCGCACGGACTCCTCGTCGCAGACCAGGGTCTCCATCACACCGCCCGAGGGCAGCGCCTCCATCAGCCGGGCGCGGGCCGTGACCAGCCGGGCGGCGTCGTCGAGCGAGTGCACCCCGGCGACGCACGCCGCGGTGATCTCGCCCAGGCTGTGCCCGATCAGCGCGGTCGGCCGGATGCCCCACGACTCCCACATCCGCGCCAGCGCGTACTCCACGGCGAAGAGCGCGGGCTGGGTGAAGCCCGTCCGGTTGATGCGCTCGCCGTCGAACAGGACGGGGCCGAGCGGCTCGTCCAGGTAACGGTCGAGGGCCTCGACCACCTGTGCGAGGGCGTCGGCGAAGACCGGCTCGGCGGCCGTCAGCGAGGCGGCCATCCCGGCGTACTGCGAGCCCTGGCCGGTGAACAGCCAGCCGAGCCGCCGCGCCTTCGCACCGGTCGGGCCGTGTGTGGTGACCTGGTCGGCGCGCTCGCCGGCGGCGAACGCGGCCAGCCCTGCTGCGAGTTGCTCGCGGTCGCCGGTCACGCTGAGCCCGTGCTTCATCCGGGCCCGCCCGATGTGCGACGAGTAGCAGATGTCCGACAGGGTCCGTGCGTCCGCCGCCCGCACCCGGCTCTCGTACGTGCCCGCCATCGCGCGCAGCGCCTCCGGGCTGTTGGCGCTCAGGGTGAGCAGACCCACCTCGCGCGGGGTGCCCTCGCGGGGTGCGGCCTGCGGTGCCTCGGCGAGCACGGTGTGCGCGTTGGTGCCGCTGGCGCCGAAGCTGCTCACCCCGGCGGTCCGGGGCCCCTCCGGCCAGCGGGTCTCCTCGCTGGTCACCTTCAAGTTGATGGCGTCCCAAGGGACTTGAGGGTTCGGGTTGTCGAGGTGCAGATGCTTGGGGAGCGTGTCGTGCTGGAGGGCCAGGACGACCTTCAGCAGGCCCGCCGCACCGGCGGCCGGCTCCAGATGGCCGATGTTGGTCTTCACCGAACCCACGAGCAGCGGCCGGTCGGCCGGACGCCCGGTGCTGGTGACCGCGTTCAGGGCCTTCAGCTCGATCGGGTCGCCCAGCTGGGTGCCGGTGCCGTGCGCCTCGACATAGGTGAGGTCGGCGGGGGAGACCCCGGCGTCCTTGAGCGCGGAGGTGATGACGTTCTGCTGCGCGGCCGGGTTCGGAACCGTCAGACCGCTGCTGCGCCCGTCGTGCTCCGTCGCCACGCCCCGGACCACCGCGAGGACGCGGTCCCCGGCGGCCTCCGCCTCGTTCAGCCGCTTCAGCACGAACAGCGCGCCGCCCTCACCACGCGCGTAACCGTCCGCGGAGGCGTCGAACGTCTTGCAGCGCCCGTCAGGCGACAGCGCGCGCAACTTGCTGACCAGGACGAAGCCGTACGGGGACAGCATCAGGTTCACCCCGCCGACCAGCGCCATGTCGCACGCGCCGGAGCGCAGCGACAGGACGGCCTGCTCCAGCGCCACCAGCGAGGACGAGCACGCCGTGTCGATCACCATGCTGGGGCCCTGGAAACCGAAGGTGTACGAGATCCGGCCGGCCAGGAAGCTCGGCTCACCGATCAGCTGATAGGCGTCGACGTCCGCCATCGAGCCCTTCTGCTGCCGCATCCGCACGTAGTCGCTCGTACTGGCACCGAGGAAGACCCCGACCCGGCTGCCCTCCAGCTCGCTCGGCGGCAGGCAGGCGTTCTCCATGGCCTCCCAGGCGAGTTCGAGCACCAGCCGCTGCTGCGGATCCATGCCCGCGGCCTCACGCGGCGAGATGCCGAAGACGGTCGGGTCGAAGGCGTCCACCGGGCCGTCGAGGAAGTTCCCCGACAGGGTGTACGCGGTGCCCGGGTGGTCCGGGTCCGGGTTGTAGAAGCCCGCGATGGAGTGCCGCTCCTCGGGGAACTGGGACGTCGCGTCGCGGCCGTCGGCCAGGGACTGCCAGAACTCCTCGGGCGTGTCGCCGCCCGGCAGCCGGCAGGAGAGACCGATCACCGCGAGTGGCTGTGGCTGGGAGAGCTCCTGGACCCGCGCGCGCAGACTGCGGATGGTGCCGAGGGAGTCCTTGAGCCGGCCGCGGAGAACGTCCTGGCTCGGCTGCTCGGCGTGGCTCTTCGTCATCAGTTCTCCTCAAATCCAAGCGCCTGTGAGCCGGAGATCTCCGCCTCCAGTTGGCGTAGCAGTTCGTCGTCGTCGAGGCCGTCCAGGTCGTCGGCGGCCTCGGCCTGGGACGCGTCGGGGCCGGCCGGATCCGCGGCGGTGTCCTCGGCGCCGGCGGCCGGGTGGCCGAGCTGCTCCAGGAGGTGCGTGGTGAGCGCCAGCGTGGTCGGATGCTCGAAGGCGACCGTCGAGGACAGCTCGGTCTCCAGCTCGCGGGACAGCCGCAGCCGCAGCGTCAGCGACATCACCGAGTCCATCCCGAGCTCGAAGAAGCCCTGGTCGGCCCGGAGGTCGTCCTCCGGCAGGCCGAGCACCGCGGCGACCTGCGCGCACACCCAGTCGAGCATCCGGTCGCGGCGCTGCATGGGGTCGAGCCCGCTGAGCCCGGCCACGAATTCGGTGCCGCCGGTCTGCTTCGCCGCCCCCAGGACCGTACGGAACAGCTCCCGGTGCGGGGCGTCGGCCAGCGCGCTGCCGAACAGCTCCCAGTCCACGTCGGCCACGCACGCGTGCACGGTGTGGTCCCAGGCCAGCAGGTCAAGGGCGGTGACCAGGTCACGCTCCCGCAGCGGGGCGACCCCGCTCGACTTGAGCAGTAAAGTCGTCCGTTCGTCGAGGAGGTGGCTGCCTTCGAGCGGCATCAGCTCGATGTGCGCCACCGGCAGCCCGCCGGCCCGGCGCCGCGCGGCCAGCGCCCGCAGCGACCAGTCGGCCGGCGCCGCCGCACCCGTGACGGCGCCGCCCCAGGTGCCCGGCACCGAACCCAGCAGGACGAAGAGGCGCACCGGATCCTTGGCGGTCAGCCGGTGCAGCAGCTCGGCCGTCTCGGCGCGGTTCCACTCGGCCCGCAGCGCGGCCTCGGTGGTCTCCTCCAGCGGGGCCGCCAGCTCCGGAGCCGCCGCGCACACCACGCCCGCGATCCCGGAGTCGGCCCGCAACTCCTCGACCAGCGCGGCCAGTTCGTCCCGCGAGCCCTGGGTGCGCACGGTGCGGACCTCGGCGCCCGCGGCACGCCACCCCTCGATCCGGTCCTCGACGGACACCCGCTCGCCCTGCCCGGGTTCGGTGTCGGCGAGCACGATCCGCCGGGCGCCCGCGCCGACCAGCCAGTCCACCACGGGCGGCACCAGGGCGCCGCCCGCGCCGGTCACCAGCTGCCAGCGCTCGGCGGACAGCGGCCGCTGCCCGGCCCGGTCCGGCGCGTCGGCGCGCACCAGCGAACCGACCTGCACCGACGAGTGCTCCACGCGGATGTGCTCGTCGCCGGGCGAGCACAACAACCGCGTCACCAGCGTGCGCAACTCCTCCGCGCTGCCCCGGCTCAGGTCGACATGGCCGCCCCAGGCCTCGGGTCGTGTCATCGCCAGCGTGCGGCCGAGCCCGGCGTGCGCCCCCTGGTTGCCGTCCGGGAAACCCTCGTGACCGGACGGCAGCAGGGCGTGCCGGGTGACCAGCCACAGCCGGGGCACCGTGCCCTCGGCGCCCGCGAGAGCGCCGGTGAGCGCGGTGGTGACACGCCATCCGTCGGGGCGCGAGTCGAGGTCCTCCAGCGGCCACAGGTCGCAGATACCGGTGGTCGCCTCGTTGGCGTGCACCGCGAGCAGCGTCTCCCACGCCTCCCGGTCGGCCGGGTCGACGACGAGCCCCTCGCTCCCCGGCACGTCCACCGAGCGCACCCGGCGCACCTCGCAGCCCGCCGCCCGCAGCCCCTCGGCCACGGCACCCGCCAGATGCTCGGTGTCGCCGCACACCAGCCAGCGCGTCGCGGGCGCCACCTGCGCACCGTCCCGGCCGGCCGGGCGCTGGCCCGCGGCGTGCCACACCATCCGGTACAGCAGCCGCTCGATCCGGCCTCCGTCGCCGTCCCCGTCCGGGTCGGCCGAGGCCGGTTCGGGGGTGGCGGCCAGGCGCAGCCCGGTCAGCTCCACCACGGCACGGCCCGCCGCGTCGAGCACGGTCACGTCCGCCTCCGGCTGCCCGCCCGCACCCGCGCGGACCGGACCCCGGCACACCCGTACGGTGCCCTCCACGGCCGCCCTGACCCGGACCGACGCGAGACCGGCGGGCAGCGGTTCGAAGTCCGGCGCTTCGGCGCCGGAGTCCGGCACATCCGCCACCAAGTGCAGTGCCAGACGCAGCAGTTCGGCGGGCATCCGGTGGCGGGAGGCACCGTCGGGCAGCTCCACGGTGACATCCGCGGCGCCCCGGCCACTGCCGGCCGACCGCACCCCGAGCGCCGGGAAGCGGTCGGCCAGCGCGGCCCGGAGGGGCTCGTCGTCGGCCAGCGGACCGAGGGCGACAGCGTCCGAGGCGGGCCGGGCCGATACGTCGGTCGACGCGCTCAGTGCGGGCGTGTCCCCGCCGCTCGCGTCCCCGGACAGCGGGCGCAGCACGACCGTGCTCTGCCGGGTGTCGACCACGGCCTGAAGGCCGGCCCGTCCTTCGTCGTCGGCGCGGGGAGGAGTGCCGAACCGTACGTCGTCCAGTGCCGGCGCGGGGGAGCCCGTCGCGGCGGCACCGGCGAGCGCGGCCTCCAGGAGCGCGGGCGCCGACACCGTAGTACGGGATCCGGAACCGCTGACCTGCCAGGGGCTGCGGGTTCCGTCCACCGTCACCGGGAGCAGCGCCGTCCACGCGGCGGTCGTCGGCCGCACCGGCGCCCCGACCAGGGCGCCCGAGCCGGCGGGGCGGTCCACGGAGGTGTCCGGCAGCCAGTGCTCCTTGCGCTGCCAGGGATAGCCGGGCAGATCCACCACGGTGCGGCCGGGGCCCGCGAACGCCGCCCAGTCGACCGGGGCGCCCTGCGCGTGCAGCGTGCCGAGGCTGGTGAGCAGGGTGCCCACCTCGTCCTCGTCGCGCACCAGCGAGGGCAGCACCACGGGGCGTTGCACCCCGGCGGCCTGCAAGGACTCCTCGGTGCCGGAGACCAGCACCGGATGCGGGGACACCTCGACGAACACCCGGTCCTGCGGGTCCTCGACCGCGCTCACCGCGTCCTGGAAGAGCACGGTGTTGCGCAGATTGCGGCCCCAGTACTCGGCGGTGAGCGCGGAGCCCGCCATCTCGCCGCCCTCCACGGAGGAGTACAGCGGGACACGGGCCTCGGACGGCACGAGGTGCGCGAGGCCGGACACCAGCCGCTCCCGCAGCGGTTCCATCAGCGGTGAGTGCGGCGCCACCAGCACCTTGACCCGGCGGACGAACACATTCGCCTCGGTCAGCTCCTCGGCCAGTTCCTCCAGGGCGTCCACATCACCGGCGACGACCGTGGTGCGCGGGCCGTTGACCGTGGCGATGCCCAACTTGTCCTCGTACAGCACCAGATACGGTGCGAGGGCCTCGCGCGACAGCCCGACGACGATCGAGCCGCCGGTGCCGACCAGCGTGTCCAGGAGCCGCGAGCGCAGGCACAGGATCTCGGTGGCCTGCGCCAGGGTCAGCGCCCCGGCGGCCCAGGCGGAGGCGACCTCGCCCATGCTGTGCCCGACGACCGCCGCCGGCACCACACCCCAGCTGCGCCACAGCTCGACCAGGCCGACCTGCATCATGAAGATCAGCTCCTGCGGGACGCCCTCGTCGAAGGGGCGGCTGTCCGGCTCACCGCGCAGCGAGGCCAGCGGGGACCAGGCGATCCACTTCCGCATCTCCTCCTCGCAGGTCAGCACGGCATCCCGGAACACCGGCTCGCTCTCCAGGAGCTGACGCCCCATCCCGGCCCACTGGGAGCCGAACCCGGAGAAGACGAACACGCAGGAGCGCTCCAACTCAGCGGTTCCCGTGAGGACTTGGGAGTGCTCCTCACCCTTGGCCAGCGCGCGCAGCGCCGAGCGGACGCCGACGACGTCCTGCCCCACCACGACGGCCCGGTGGTCGAGATGACTGCGCCGCGCGGACGCCGTGTACGCCAGGTCGGCGAGGGCGTTCGCGTCTCCCGATTCCAGCACCGCGAGGTACTGCTTCGCCGCGTCGGGCAGCGCCGACTCCTGAGCGGCGGACAGCGGCAGCGCGAAGCGCGCCGGGGGTTCGCCGGCCGCATCCCCGGGAGCCGGGGCCTCGGCCACCAGGATGTGCGCGTTGGTTCCGGTGAAGCCGAAGGAGCTGACGCCCGCGATCCGGCGCCGCCCGTCCTCGGGCCACCGCTCCGCACCCTCGGCGATCGCCAGCCCCAGCCGCTCCCACGGCACCTGGCGGGTCGGCGTGGTCGTCACCCCGATGTGCGGGGCGATCCGCCCGGAGTGCACCGACAGCACCGCCTTGATGAGCCCGGCCATACCGGCCGAGGCCTCCAGATGTCCGATGTTGGGCTTGGCGGAGCCGACAAGCAGCGGTGCGCCGTCGGGCCCCTCGGGACGCAACGCCTGGGCGAGCGCCCGCAGTTCGATGGGGTCCCCGAGCGGGGTACCGGTGCCGTGCGCCTCGGCGTAACCGACGTCGCGGCCGCTCAATCCGGCCTGTACCAGGGCCTGTTCGATCAGGGCGCGCTGCGCGGTGCCGTTCGGCACGGTCAGTCCGCTGCTGGCGCCGTCCTGGTTCACCGCGCTGCCGGGCAGCACGGCGTAGATACGGTCACCGTCGGCGAGCGCGGTCGACAGCCGCTTCAGTACGACCGCTCCGGAACCCTCGCCGCGCAGATAGCCGTCGGCCGCCTCGTCGAACGTACGGCAGTGGCCGCTGGGGGAGAGGGCGCCGCCGGCCGAGACCGCCACCGGGATCACCGGGCTGAGGATCACGTTGACCCCGCCGGCCACCGCGAGGTCGCTCTCGCCCTGGCGCAGACTCTGCATGGCCAGGTGCACGGCGGTCAGCGAGGACGAGCAGGCGGTGTCCACGGCCATGCTGGGTCCGGTCAGGCCCAGGAAGTAGGAGAGCCGTCCGGACGCCCCGGCGAAGGAGTTGCCGGTGCCGTAGTAGAGGTCCACGTCCTGGAGGTGGCTGCCGATGTGCTGGGCGTGGTCCGCGCTGTTCATGCCGACGAAGACACCGGTGGCGGAGCCGCGCAGCCGGTCCCTGGTCGCGCCGGCGTCCTCCAGTGCCTCGTAGGCGACTTCGAGGAAGAGCCGGTGCTGCGGGTCGAGGCTGCGTGCCTCACGGGGCGAGATACGGAAGAACGCCGCGTCGAAGCCACGTACGTCGTCGAGATAGCCGCCGCGCAGCGAGGTCATGGTGCCGGGTGTCCACGGCCCGTCGGACAGGAACGCCTGACCGTCCCAGCGGTCCGAGGGCACGTCGCGGATGACTTCACGGCCGTCCAGCAGGAGCTGCCAGTAGTCCCGCACGGAGGGGCTGCCGGGAAAGCGGCAGCTCATGCCGACGACGACGATCGGGTCGTCGGCAGGGGCAGCGGCGGCGCCCGATGCCGAGGGCGCGGTCTCCCGCTCGTGCGGCTGTGCCGGTGCGGTCGCGGGCGGCTGCGGTGCCTTGTGTGCGATCACCTGCGGCAGCAGATGGTCGACCAGCTCGTCCAGGCAGGGGCGTTCGAAGGGGGTGGACAGGGGGATGTCCAGGCCGAGCCGCAGACCGAGGCGGTCGACGAACTCCACGATGCTCAGCGAGTCCAGACCGAGGTCGGCGAAGCCGCGCCGGGGCGGGATGCGCCGCCCCGGGTCCTGGCCGAGGATCTCCGCCAGCACCTCGGACATCAGCCGCATCAGCGACCTGCGCTCGCGCTCGACGCTCGCCGGCTCGGAAGCGACGGGCGCGCTGCCGGACTCCGTCGAGCTGGCGGGGGTTCCGGTCCCGTCCGCCACCGCTCCCGCAGGGGGAAGGAACGGGACGGTGGCGGACGAGGCGGCTTCCCGGTCGGTCCCCAGGGGGGTCGGGACCATGACCGGGGCTGCACCGCCGGAGCCGAGCGGCTCCGGCGGAGTCGTGGGCGCGCCGCTGGGCGCGCCGTTCAGTTCGAGCTGCTGCGCGGGCCCGAGCGGCCTGCCCGACGGGTCGAGCAGCTGCACGGCGAGCCGGGCCGGCGCGACCTCCGCGCCCGGCACGGCGCCCGGGGCGTACTGCGTGCCCGGAGTCACCTCGGGCAGCCAGAACGACTCGTGCTGCCACGGATGCCGGGGCAGCTCGGTGAGCCGGCCCGGAACCAGATCGGCCCAGCGGACCTCGGCACCGGCACAGTGCAGTGCGGCGAGCGAGGAGAGCAGCGTCGCGGGCCCGTCGGCGTCCCGGCGCAGCGAGCCGACCGCGACCCCCTGGCGCCGCAGCGACTTCAGTGCCTCCGTCAGAGGGCGTACGAGGGTGGGGTGCGGGCCGATCTCGATGAAGTCGGCGCCCATGTCCTGGAGCAGGTCCCGCACGGCGGGCCAGAAGCGGACGGGGCGCAGCACATTGGCGGCCCAGTACGCCGCGTCCAGCGTGGCCGGTGGCTCGTCGGGCCAGACGGTGGACACGAACGCGGCGGGCCGGTCGACCGGGGCCAAGTCGCCGAGTTCCGAGCGGAGTTGGTCGGCGAAGGGTGCCATCGCCGGGCTGTGGAACGCGTAGTCGCCGGGCACGAACCGCGCGGTGACGGACCGTTCGCGCAGCAGCGAGGCGATGGCCGTCAGATCGTCCTCGGAGCCGGCGAGCACCGTCGAGGCGGGCCCGTTGACCGTGGCGACGGTGACCGCCCGCCCGGTTCCGGCGGCGATCTGGACCGCCTCGTCCTCGGGAAGGGCCACCGCGAGCATCCGCCCGGTGCCCGCGGCGGCGGCCATGACGCGCCCGCGCCGCACGGCGAGGTCGAGCGCCGTGGGCAGGTCGAGGGCGCCGGTGAAACAGGCGGCGGAGATCTCGCCGAGGCTGTGCCCGACGACCTTGGACGGCTCCACACCGCGCGAGCGCCAGACCTCGGCGAGCGCCAACTGCAAGGCCACGACGGCCGGTTGGGCCAGCTCGGTGGCGGCGAGATCGCTGCCGCCCAGCAACTCCCGCAGACCCGGCAGGCCCGCCTCGCGCAGCACCGCGTCGCTGTGTTCAAGGCTCGCCGCGGCGACCGGCTCGCGGTCCCACAGGTCCAGTCCCATGCCCCGCCACTGCGAGCCCTGCCCGGAGAACACGAAGACGGTGCGGTGGCGGCGCCGGGGCTCGGCGGTGCCGGTGACGGTGCGCTCGTCGGGGTTGCCCTCGGCGAGTTCGCGCAGCGAGGCGCAGAGCTCCTCGACGTCGGCGCCGATCACGGTGGCCCGCGCCTCGTGGTGGGTGCGCCGGATCGCCGCGGTGTGCAGGACGTCCGCGACGGACCGCTCTCCGTCGAGGGTGCCGGCCAGGTCGCGGGCGCGTTCCTGGAGGGCGGCCTCCGTGGAGCCGGAGAGCAGCAGCACCCGTGGGGCGTCCGCCTCGGGCGTGCTCGCCCCGGGTGCCGGCTGCTCGGCGGGCGAGGACAGCAGAAGGTGGGCGTTGGTGCCGCTGAGGCCGAAGGCGCTCACACCGAAGAGGGTGTCCTCGGTCGCGTCCAGCGGCCTGGCCTCGGCCGAGATGCTCAGCGGGCCGTCGGCCCAGGGGATCGCCGGGTTGGGCGTGCCGAGGTGCAGCTGGGGCGGCACCACCCGGTGCCGTGCGGTCAGGACGGTCTTGATCAGGGCGGCGACACCGGCGGCCGCGTCCGTGTGCCCGAAGTTGGCCTTGTGCGAGCCGATGTGGAGCTTGCGCCCGGCGTCACGGCCGGGGCCGAACACCTGCGACAGCGCGTACGCCTCGATCGGGTCGCCGAGCGGGGTACCGGTGCCGTGTGTCTCGACGAACGCGACCTCGTCCGGGCCGGCGTCCGCACGGTGCAGGGCCTCCCGCAACAGAGCTTCCTGCGCGGAGGCGTTGGGCACGGTCAGGCCCGCGCTGCGGCCGTCGTGGTTGAAGGCGCTGCCCCGGATGACCGCGAGCACCTGGTCGCCGTCGGCGAGCGCGTCGTCGAGCCGCTTCAGTACGACGACGCCGCAGCCCTCGCCGCGCACGATGCCGTCGGCGTCGGCCGCGAACGGCTTGCACCGTCCGGTGGGGGACAGGGCCTGCACCTTGCTCATGAAGATGGACAGTTCGGGGGCGGCGAGCACGTTGACGCCGCCCGCGAGCGCGGTGTCGGCCTCGCCACTGGCCAGCGCGCGGCAGGCCAGGTGGACGGCGACCAGGGACGAGGAACACGCGGTGTTCACGGCGAGCGCCGGCCCGTGCAGCCCCAGGGTGTAGGCGACCCGGCCGGGCGCGAAGCTGAACTCCTTGCCGCTCGCGTAGTACGGGTCGATGCCCTTCACACCGCGCGTCTTGGAGTGCAGCAGCGTGTAGTCCATGCCGAGCATGCCGAAGAACACGCCGGTACGGGAGCCCGCGAGCTGGGGCTTGGTGAGCCCCGCGTGCTCCAGGGCCTCCCAGGACACTTCGAGCAGGAGCCGCTGTTGCGGGTCCATCTCGCGTGCCTCGCGGAACGAGATGCCGAAGAAGTCGGCGTCGAACTGGTCGAGCCCCGGCAGTACTCCCGCGTAGCGGCAGTACCCGGTGCCCGGTGCGGCCCCGTCCTCGCTGATGTACTCCGGGCCCCACCGCTCGGGGGGTATCTCCCCGATCACGTCGACGCCGTCCCGCAGGACGTGCCAGAAGGACGCGGGATCGGTCACCCCGCCCGGATAACGGCACCCGATGCCGACAAGGGCTATGGCCGGATCGGTGGTGATTCCGCTGCGGGCGGGCATGGATCCCCTCCAGGAGTGCGTCAGACGGTGGGTGCGGACGGAAGTCCGGGGCCGGACGGTGCGGGCGGAAGTCCGGGGCCGGGTGGCGGGAGGGGCGTCCACGCCACCCGGGTCGTGACCGGCAGCGATCGGCTGCCGCGGTGCCGCGGCGTCAGAACTTGGCCGCCGCGGAGGGGGCCTTGAGCGTCCCCAGGTACTTGTGCCAGAGGTGGTTCGGGTCGGCCTCGACCGCCTCGACGATCTCCCGCATCGCGGCCAGGGCCTTGGGCTCCCCGTCGTACACATCGCCCTGGAGCATCTTGAGGACGTCCAGGCGGTAGCGCGGGTCCTGGACGAACGCCGTGAAGAGGATGTTGAGGCGGTAGTAGATCGAGATGAACTCGTACCAGTTGTTGACCGCGCCGCGGAGCGTGTTGACGTACCCGTCGAACCGCTCCTTGCGAAAGTCCCCGGCCTTGTGCGCCGCGATGATGTCGGCAGCGGCCAGACGGGCGCTGTTGAGCGCGACGCTGACACCGCTGGAGAAGATCGGGTCCACGAACCGGGCCGCGTCACCGATCATCACGAGCGAGTCGTCGGCGACCTTGCTCAGTGAGTAGCTGTAGTCGCCCTCGGCCTTGAACTCCTTGACCCGCTTGGCGTTCTTCAGCGCGTCCTGGAGGGCCGGGCGGCTGCCGATGGTGTCCCAGAAGAAGGTCTCCAGGTCGTTCTTGGCCTCCTTGAACCGGGCCTTCTGTGTCACGACACCTATGGAGGTGATGGTGTCCGTGATCGGGATCTGCCAGACCCAGGTGTCCTCCAGCGGGAGGAAGTGGATGAAGATGTAGTCCGCCTGGTCCTTGTTGACCGCGAGGGCCTTGCGGTCGAAGTCGTCGAACCAGGTGTGCACCGCGTACTGGTTGAAGACCGGGTCCGGCTCCTTGACCTTGAGCTGGCTGCCCATCATGGTGCGGCGGCCGCTGGCGTCGATGACCATGCGGACGGGGACGCCGACGGACTGGTTGCCGACCTTCGCCTGGATGACCGGGCGGTCCCGGTCGGTGAAGTCGACGCGGTTGACGCGGACACCGTGGTAGACCTTCGCGCCCAGGCTCTCCGCGTGCTGGAGGAGGATCTGGTCGAACTTGCCGCGGTCGACGTGGAAGGTGTGGTCGCGGTCGACGCCGGCCTGGTCGCGCTCGCTGAAGAGGACCTCGGCGGCGCGGAAGTCGTGGTCCAGGCCCTGGAAGCCCAAGTGGTCGATGTTCCGGTCCTCGGCGGAGGTCCAGGCGGCGCCGTACTTCTTGGGGAAGCCCGCGGCCTCGACCTTCTCCATGGCGCCGGTCTCGATGAGCACCGGCGTCGTGGCCGGGACCAGCGACTCGCCGACGTGCTCGCGCGGAAAGGTCTCCGATTCGAAGACCACCACGGACAACCCCTCCTTGGCGAGATAGGAGGCGGCGGTGGAGCCGGCCGGACCGCCGCCGATGATGCCGATGTCGTAGTCGTAGTTCGCCGATGTCTCGGACACGTGATCTCCTGTCGCGAATTCGGGTGGGTGACGCCGTGCCGTGGCCGCTGGGACCTGTCCGGCGGGCAGGCCCCGGTCAGTGAGCGGGCGTACGCAGGGACAGCAGCAGGTCGGTGATGCTGTCCAGGTTCTGGAAGTTGGTGCCGGTCAGCTCGGTCGGCGGGATGTTGGTTCCCAGCTCGTCCCGGATGAAGGTGAGCAGCTGAGCGGTGTTGATCGAGGTGAGGATTCCCCACTCGAGCAACGGGGTGTCCGGGGCGATGCCCTGCGAGTCGGGCTCCGCGAGAAGCCGGTCCTGGACGAACTCGGTGAGCTGGGCGATCAGTTCGTCGCGGTCACTGGCCACGCCGTACCTCCTGGGGATGCGTTGAGGGGCGGGCGGTCCCGCCGGGATCCAACGGGGGTCCAACGGAGTTCAACGCCCGTTGATTTCAACACCTGATGATGTCATTTCCTGATGAACTCTACTAGTGTTGAGTTCATCGTCAAGAGGCCAACGGGCAGTGATGACCGAGTGGTTGGAGAAGCGATGACCCAAGCCATGACTCAACTGGCGGCCCGACCGGTGACCGCGCGCCGGCCCGGACCGCCGACCGGAGAAGTGCACGTCTGGTCGGTACGGGAGCCCGGCCCCGGGCAGGAAACGGCACTGTGGCGCTGTCTGGAGCTGCTCTCGCCGGACGAGCTGCGGCGGTGGCGGCACATGGTGCCCTCGCAGCGCACGCTGTACGCCTCGGCGCATGCCGCGCTGCGTACCGTGACGGCCGCGTACGCCGGACTTACCGCGTCCCAAGTCACCTTCACCGCAGGCAGGTTGGGCAAGCCCTATGTGTCGGGTGACCCGGGTCTGCGGGTCAGCCTGGCGCATACGGAGGGGATGTCCCTGGTGGCGGTGAGCCGTGACGGGCCCACCGGCGTCGACGTCGAACGGATCAGACCCCTCAGGGATCCGGCGGGCCTGCGCCGCCAGGTGCTCTCCGACCACGAGGCGGCACAGTGGCCTGCGGACCGCGAAGGCCCCCTGAACAGCGGCCTGTTCACCCACTGGGCGTGCAAGGAGGCGGTCCTCAAGGCTCTCGGCAGCGGCCTGGCGGGAGATCTCACCGCGGTGCGGGTCACGCCCGGCGCGCGACGTGCGGGTCCGGTACGGGTGCAGTCGGCCCCCGGCTCGGCCGCACGGACATGGAATCTCCAACTCATCGACGTAGGACCCGAGTTCAGGGCCGCCGTGGCGGTCGCCGGGGGCGGCGGCGTCGTACGCGTGTACCCGCTCGAACCCGGTGAGTGGCCCGAACCGCCGCCGCTCCCTTCGAGTCCCGCGACACCCACGACCCCGACCGGAAGCCCTCGCACCCACCTCACCAGGGAGATCCCGCGATGCAGCAGTTGAGCACGCCCGGACCGGCCGCCACCACGTCCGCGCCCGGCGGCGCCCGCCAGATCCGCCCCACGCTGCTGTGCCTGCCGCACGCGGGCGGTGCCGCGCGGGCCTTCGCCGGCCTGGAGGCCGCGCTGCCGGGGGCCGCGAGGATGACGCTGCTGGAGCTGCCGGGGCACGGCAGCAGGATGACCGAGCCGCTGCGTGAGGACTTCGACGCGGTCATGGAGGACCTGATCCGCGGCTCCGCCCCGCACACCACGGGACAGTACGTGCTGCTCGGGCACAGCATGGGCGCGGCGTTCGCCTACGAGATGGGCCGCTACTGGAGCGCCCTGGGCCGCCCTCCGGCCGGAGTCGTCGTGGTGGGGCGCAACGGCCCCACCGCACGCCGCACCCTGCCGGACCTGCACACCCTGTCGGCG
Source organism: Streptomyces sp. NBC_00775 (assembly GCF_036347135.1). NCBI lineage: Bacteria > Bacillati > Actinomycetota > Actinomycetes > Kitasatosporales > Streptomycetaceae > Streptomyces > Streptomyces sp. NBC_00775. The sequence continues at coordinate 1,842,122 of NZ_CP108938.1, read as the reverse complement.
TCGGCGTTCCTGGAGTCCGTGCGCCGGCTCGGCGGCACCCCGCCGCAGCTCTTCGAACACCCCGAACTGGTCAAGCTGTTCACCCCCGTGCTGCGCGCCGACTTCACCATCTCGGAGACGTACACCCCGCTGCCCGGACCGCCGCTGGCGTGCCCGCTGTGGGTGTGCGCGGGCGTGGACGACCCCATGGTGGACGATCCGGGCCTGCGGGACTGGGAGAACCACGGCGCCGGCGACGTCGCCATCGAGTGGCTGCCCGGCAACCACTTCCTGCTCGACGACCCGGCGTTCCACGCGTATGTGGCGGGGGTGCTGCGGGCGTTGCCCGAAGCGGGGACGGGGGCCTGACCGCCAGGCCCTGTTCTCGTATGGCTACGGCGAAGGGGCATGCAGCGTTGTGTGACTTCCTCGGCCTCGTTTCCCCTCGGTGGGCGCCTCGCTGAGCTGTGGGCCGCTACAGCTCCCATGCCGCCATCCCTGTCGGCGGGAGCCTGCGGCCGTTGCGCGATCCGCAGGCGGCCGGGCTCGGCGACGATGAGGACGGTGGCTGCACTGACCGGTCGGGGCGGGTGGGTCAGAGGGTGAACTCGACGGGCTCCTTGCCCTGCGTGACGAGGCTCTTCCACAGGTCGCTGGGGCTGCCGGTGGAGGCGTTGCGGAACTCCTCCCAGTACCAGTCGGCGCCCAGGAGCTGCTTGACGCGGGGTACGGCGACTCCGTCGGGTCCGGTGTAGTAGCGGACCTTCTCGATCTTGCCGTCGGTGACGGCCTCGTAGATGGCCTTCGCGGTGACGGCCGGGCTGGAGCCGGTGCCCTGCATGCCGAAGAAGCGCTGCATGCCGGACAGGTAGTCCTCGGGGACGTCGCCCGCCTGGTCGATCTTGGTGAAGATACGTGTGGCGTGGGCGCCCGGGAAGATCGCCTTGACCGCGACGCCGAAGTCGGCCATCTCGACGTTGAGGCCCTCGGAGAAAGCCGCGACCGCGGCCTTGGAGGCGGCGTAGACGGCGGTGTAGGGGTAGCCCTGGTCGGCGCTGATCGAGGCGATGTTGACGATCACGCCGGAACGCTGCTTGCGGAAGTACGGCACGAAGGCTTTGGTCAGGGCGATCAGGCCGAAGACGTTGGTCTGGAACTGGTCGTGGATCTGCTCCATCGACGCGGCCTCGACGGGGCCCATGTGGTAGTAACCGGCGTTGTTCACCAGCGCGTCGACGCCTCCGAACTGGGCGGCGGCCTGTTCGGCGAAGGCGGCGTCGGCCGCCTCGTCGTTGACGTCGAGCAGCAGGGTCTTCACGTTCGGCAGGTCATGGTGGATGGCGAGGTCCTTCTCCTTGCGGACGGTCGCCACGACGTTCCAGCCCTGGGACGCGAACAGGTGGACGCTGTCGCGGCCGAAGCCGGAGGTGGTGCCGGTGATGACAACGGTGCGGTTCATGAGGGGAACTCCTTCACTACTTTCTGTGCTCGATTGGTACGCATGCGCAACTGTGCTCGGTTTGAGAGGGGGGAGCGCGGACGCTTCACGTCGGGAAGATCGCGGCGGACGGCACAGGCCACACGGAGGCTGCTCCGAGGAGACCCGTAATTTCAGACCGCCGGTCTGTTGCGATGCGTCCAACGTAAGGCACCCCCGGTCTGATGTCAAAAGACCGGGGGTCTGTAATATGGAGGCATGAATACTTTCCAGCGTGCGCGTAGTGAGGAGCAGCGGGACATCCGGCGGCGGGCGATCCTCGACACCGCCGCCGCCATGCTCGACGAGATGCCCGCGAGCGCGGTCAGCCTCAACGAGCTGAGCCGTCGTGTCGGGCTGGCCAAGTCGAACGTACTGCGCTACTTCGAGTCCCGCGAGGCGATCCTGCTGGAGCTGCTGGACCACGCCTGGAAGCAGTGGACTGCCGACCTGCCGGAACCGCTGGCCGCCGGCATCGACGCGAAGCTGTCGGGGGACGAGCGTGGCGAGCAGCTCGCCGCGGTGGTCACCACCTCCCTCGCCGAGCGCCGCGTGCTGTGCGACCTGCTCAGCGCACAGGCCGGCGTACTGGAACACAACGTGTCCCCGGAGGTTGCTGCCCGCTACAAAAGAGCCGCGCTCGCCAACGTCGACACGCTCGCGGCCCTCGCCCGCGTTCACCTGCCCGAGCTGGGCGATCGGGCTCACCAGCTGGCCGCGTCCATGATCATGGTGATCGGTGCGGTGTGGACCCACGCCCGCCCGTCACAGGCGATGCTCGCTGCCTACGAAGCCGACCCGACCCTCGCTGTCCTGAAGATGGACTTCGCCACCGCCCTCCAGGAGATGCTGGCGACCCTCGCCGCCGGCACCCTCGCCCGTACCTCGTCCTGACCCCCCACCTTCCTAGGAGCAGTCGTGCGCGTCATTGTCTTCGGAGCGTCCGGCATGATCGGACACGGCGCACTGCGTGCCTGCCTTCTCGATGACACCGTCACTGAGGTACTCGCCGTCGTCCGGAGCCCTCTGTCCGCCGCCCACCCCAAGCTGCGGCAGATCGTCCACACCGACTTCACCGACTACACCGCCATCCAGGACCAGTTGAAGGACCTGGATGCCTGCTTCTACTGTCTCGGCGTCTCCGCGGTCGGCCGCCGGGAGGAGGAGTACACACGCGTCACCCATGACTACGCTCTCGCCGTAGCCCACGCCCTGTACGCCGCCAGTCCCGCGCTGACCTTCGTCTACGTCTCCGGCGAGGGCACCGACAGCACCGGACGGAGCCGCCAGATGTGGGCACGGGTCAAGGGCCGCACCGAAAACGATCTGCTGGCCATGCCGATGACGGGGTACATGTTCCGCCCCGGCTACGTCCAGCCCGTGGACGGAGTCACCTCCCGCACCCGTGTGTACCGCGTCCTGTACCGCGTCACCGCAGGCCTCTACCCGCTCCTGCGGCGCGCCTTCCCCCGCCATGTCACCACCACCGACGCCGTCGGCCGCGCCATGCTCGCCGCCGCCCGCCTGAACGGCGCCGGCCCCACGGTGCTGCGCAACCCCGACATTAACCGCCTCGCCGCGGTCGGGCCAGGACAAGCGCCCTAGCCTCCGCACGCCTGACTGCCCTGGAGGCCGCACCAGGTGACCTCCGGTCACGGGTGCGACGCCCCGGAATTCTCATGAATGACCGGCTGCGAGAGTTCCGCGAGACAGGGAGCCCGTGCCGCACCCGAGGCAGGAGACGCGGGCCTACCGCGCCGCCGGCCCTCGCCCCTGCTCGACAGGGGGAGGGCCGGCGGCGGAATGGTCCGGGTCAGGCGGCGGGGTGCGCACGTACCTCCGAGAACTGCGCCCGCCAATAGGCAAGCGGCGCAAGACCGGTGGAGATGTCGCCGTGCACCAGGCGGCCGATCAGTACCTGGTGGTCGCCCGCCAGATGACTGCTCGTCAGGATGCACTCCGCGAACGCCACGGTGTTGTCGAGCAGCGGCGCGGAAGTGCGCTTGCCCTGGGTCCAGGGCACGCCCTCGAACCGCTCGGGCACCGGGGAGGCGAAGGTGCGGGCCGTCTCGGCCATGCCGGCGGAGAGGAAGTTCACCGCGAAGACCGAGCTCTGGTGGATGGCTTCGAGTGTCGCGCTGGGCTGCTTGACACAGACCAGCAGCAGCGGCGGCGAGGCCGACACGCTGCACACCGCGCTACAGGTGAGGCCGCGCGGTTCGCCGTCGGCCGTGAGGCTGGTGACGACGCTCACCCCGGTCGGCAGGGAACCCATCACCGAACGGAAGGTGTGCAGGTCCACCTGGTCCAGCAGGGTCTCGGAGGTGCTGAGTCGTTCAGGCATGGGCAGGTCCTCGTCTCTGAGGCCGAGGCGGGTCAGGGCCGCGGAGGTCATCGGGGTTCACCGGGTGACTGTCGTCGGGAAGCGCCGTACGGCGGGCAACGGGAAGCGCCGTCCGCCCGGCACAGGGAATCGCGGTGTGCCGGGCTCCGGGAATCGCCGTATGTCAGACATCGGATGCGCCGTGCGTGGGCCGGGCATCACGGCTCACCGCGCGTCGAGGGCGGTGATCTGCTTCAGCAGGGCCTGCCGGTCCGTCTTGCCGTTGCCGGTCAGGGGCAGTTCGGGGACGACATGGACCGCGTCGACCACCATGTAGAGGGGCAGCCGGTCGGCGCACTCGCGCTTGAGTTCGAGCAGGCCGGGACCCTCCGGGCCCTCTGGCACCACCACGGCGTGGATCTTCGCGTCCAGACCGTCGCCCACCACGACACACGACGCCGAGGCGACCTTGGGATGGGCGCAGACCACCGTCTCGATGTCGCCGAGCTCGATGCGATGCCCGCGCACCTTGACCATGTGGTCGCGCCGGCCCACGTACTCCAGCATCCCGTCGGGCCCCATCCGGCCGATGTCACCGGTGTAGTAGGCGCCCTTGTGAGGCTCCTGGCCCCAGTAGCCGAGCATCACCGTCGGACCGCTGACCACGATCTCGCCCTCACGCTCGCGCGGCGGGTGTATCCGGATGCGGTCGCCGCTGACGGCGGTGCCGATCGGCAGCGGACGGGTGCTGCCCAGATCGCGGTCGGTGACCTCGTAACTGGTGCACACATTGGTCTCGGTCGGCCCGTACCAGTTGAGCATCCGTACGTCCGGCCACGCCTTGCGCAGCTCGTGGACCTGCTGGATGGGGAACGGCTCCCCGGCGAACACGCACACCCGCAGATCGGCGGGCGGCTCGTCGCTGAGCAGCTCGCCGCGCTGCATCATCAGGACCAGCGCGGACGGCACCGAGTACCAGACGGAGATCCGTTCGCGGCGCATCAGCGCGCCCAGCTGGGCGGGGTCGTACGCCAGGCCCTCGGGGACCAGGACGACCGAGGCGCCGGCCAGGAAGGTGGCGTACAGGTCGAAGACGGAGAGGTCGAAGTTGAACGGCGCGTGGTTGGAGAGCCGGTCGTCCGCGGTGACGCCCACCTCGTCGGCGGCCCAGCGGATGAAGGAGAGGGCGTTCCTGTGGCTGATGCACACGCCCTTGGGCTCACCGGTGGAGCCGGAGGTGTAGAGGATGTACGCCGGCTCGTCGGGCTCGTTCTCGTACGGCGCCGGCGCGTCGGCCGCCGGGGCCTCCTCGCGGACCTCGTCGAAGGAGGTGAGCGGCAGGGAGTCGTCCCAGCCGGCGGCCGTGGCGCGGCGGATGCCGTCGGGGTCGGCCACGACGAGGGCGGGCGTGCAGCTGGCGGCGATCCGCCGGACCCGGGCGGCCGGGTTGTTGGCGCTGACCGGTGCGTAGATCGCGCCGACGCGCAGCGCGCCCTGCATGAGGGCGATGGCGTCGAGGGTCTTGTGGGTCCACAGCACGACCCGGTCGCCGGGGCGCACGCCGCGGCGGTGCAGCGCCGCCGCGTACCGGTCGGCGAGGTCGTCCAGCTCCCGGTAGCTGAACACCCCCTGGGACGAGCGCACGGCCGGGGCGTCCGGGGCGCGCCGGGCGGAGTCGATGACGAGCTGGTGGAGCCTCACAGGCCTATCTCCTTCACTATCAACTGACGCTGGATGTCCGAGGTTCCCGAGAAGATCGTGCTGGGCACGGCGTCGCGCAGCGCGGCCTCGATGCCGTCCTCACGCAGATAGCCGCGGCCCCCGAAGACCCGCACCGCGTCGGCGGCGGACGCCAGCACGCCCTCGGACACGGCCAGCTTCGACAGGGCGATCTCCAGTACGGACGCGTCGCCCTGGTCCATCGACCAGCAGGCGCGGTACAGCAGCAGCCGGGCGCTCTCCAGGCGCAGCTTCATGTCGGCGATGCGGTTCGCCACCGACTGGAACTCGCCGATCCTGCGCCCGAACTGACGGCGCTCCCGGGCGTGCGCGACGCACTGTTCCACGAGCCGGTCGAGCAGACCGAGGTAGAGGGCGAAGAGGCACGCGCGCTCCCAGCCCATGGAGTGCTGGAAGATCGCCGCGCCCGCGCCGACGCCGCCGAGCACCTGCTCCTCGGGCACGAAGCAGTCCTCGAAGGTGACCGGGCCGGCCGGGCAGGAGTGCAGGCCCATCTTCTCGTAGGGCTTGCCCACGACGACGCCGGGCGTGTCCCGGTCGACGACCAGCCCCGTGACCCCGAGGAAGCCCATCTTGGGATTGACGGTCGCGTAGGTCACGTACACATCGGCGGCCGGTCCGTTGGAGACGAAGCTCTTCGTGCCGTTGAGCACGAACCCGCCGTCGGTGGGCGTCGCGGTCATGCCGAGGCGCGAGGAGTCCGAGCCGGCCTCCGGCTCCGTCATCGCGTTCCCCGCGATCAGCCGGCCCGCCGCCAGCTCGGGCAGCAGGCGCCGGCGCAGGGCATCGCCGCCGAACCGCGCGAGGGGTACGGCGCAGGCGAAGGTGTGCGCCGCCGCGCCGAACACCAGACCGGTGTCGGCGCAGCCACGGCCCACGGCCTCCACGACGCGCGCGGTGTCGAGCGCGCCGAGGCCCTGCCCGCCGTACTCCTTGGGCAGGCAGGACCCGAGCATGCCGATCTCGCCGAGCCGCAGCCAGTCCTTGCGGGTGTAGAAGCCGTGGCCCGCGCCGGGCGCCGCGGGGAACGCGTCCCGCGTCGCGTCCAATACCTCGTCGTAGCGGGCCTGTTGGCCCTCGTTCCAGCCGAACTCCACATCTGCTCCTGGGGTACGGGGGAAGGGGGCGCCCTCCCTCATCGGATCGCTGGTCAGTCGGACTCGGAGAAGTGACGCAGGTTGCGCGGGCCGACGTAGCGCAGCCTGGGGTGGATGCGCCCCTGCTGGGCCCGCTGCTCCTCGACGTGGGCGAGCCAGCCGGGGACCCGGGCCGCCGCGAACATCGGGACGAACAGGTCGGAGGGCATGCCGAGCAGGTGGTAGATCGCGGCGGCGTAGCAGTCCACGGTCAGATAGGGGCGGGGCCCCTTCGACGGGTGGGCGGCGGCCCGTACGGCATCCAGCACCTGGAGGATGCGATCGCTGCCGGGGCCCGCGTTGAACCGGCGGGCCGCTTCGCGCAGCGGCCTGACCCGGGGGTCCTCCTCGGCGTGCGAGCCAGGCCTGGCGCGGGTGGCGGAGGCCTGGTCGGCCCGCCCGCGCAGATAGGCGGCGGTGGTGCCCGGGTCTCCGTCCTCCCGGGCCACGTCGATCACCTGGTGGGCGGCGCCGCCGTGCAGCGGCCCGGTGAAGGTGGCGAGCGCGACGGTGATGGTGGCGAAGGTGTCGGCGCCGGTGCCGGCCGCGACCCGGGCCGCGAACGCCGAGGCGTTGCAGCCGTGTTCGGCCTGGAGGACCAGGCAGAGGTCGACCAGCCGCACCCGCTCCGGATCGCGGGGCAGGCCCAGCATGTAGAGGATGTTCTCGGCGTGCGACAGCTCGGGCGCGGGGCTCGGCAGCCGCCGTCCGGCGCGGGCCGCCTGCTGGGTGGCGAAGATCGTCGGGATCCGCGCGATCAGGCGTTCCCGCAGGTCGATGTGGGCCGCCGGGTCGGCGTTCGCCTCCGCGGCGACGCCGAGTGCGGGGACCGCGGTGCGCAGCACGGACGACGTACTGGAGTTGGCGTTGAGCACGAGGTTCGTCGCGACCATGGGCGGCAGTTCACGGGCCGCGGCGAGCCGGGCCCTGAAGGCGCTGAGCTCCTCGGTGTCCGGCAGCCAGCCGCGGATCAGCAGATGGACGACCTCCTCGAAGGTCACCCGGCCGATCAACTCCTCGATGGGATAACCCCGGTAGGCCAGCCGGCCGCGGACCGGGTCCACCTCGGAGATCCCCGTCTCGCCGACGACCACCTGGGAGATGTCGGTCAGTTCCTGCTCGCTGCCCGCCGGTACCGGGCCCGGCAGCGCGGGGGCGATGGACGAGGCATCCGGGGGGACCTTGATCGGGGAGAGTTCGGCGAGCCGTTCGTCGTAGAAGGCGCGCAACTGCCCCACCGAGTCGATGTGTTCGATGAGATGGTCGTCGAGGGTGGTGCCCAACTCGTGCTCCAGATGGACCTGGAGTTCCACGGCGGTGAGGTTGTCCCAGCTGGCCACGGCGCGAAGCTGCATCTCGTCGCCGATGAACTCCGACGGCATGTCGAAGACGCGGGAAAGAGTGCTGATGACGGGGTGCACCTGGGCCTTCTCCTTGTCTGAGCGTCGCTTCTCCTGTGGGTGCCGAGCGACGAGGGGGGTGAGGTGTCGCGGCGCGGACCGGGTGCGCGGCCGGAGCCCCGCGCGGAGCCGGGCCGGCCCCGAGGCAGGCCGCGCGTGCTGCCGGACCCGGCTATCCGGCCAGGTCCGAGGCCTGCTCGCCGGCCGGCTCAGGCATCCGGACCACCGAGGAGGCCGGGGCCGGCGTTGCGGGCGTAGCGGGTGTGGCGATCAGATCCATCCGGGAGCGAGGGAAAAGGAACGGGAGGAGCGGGCCGGTCATGGCCGTGGTGATCAGCGCCATGAGGACCATCTCGGTGAAGAGGGTGTGGTCGAGCACCCCCAGGCTGAGCCCGACACCGAGGATGATCAGCTCGGTCAGGCCCCGGGTGTTCATCAGGACGCCGACGCCCGTCGACTCCCGCCAGCCGAGGCCGAAGGACTTGGCCGGCAGACCGGCGCCGAGCAGTTTGCCGAGGACGGCGGCGGAGAGGATCAGGCCCAGCTCGCCCCAGGCGGTGAGCGACATGGCGGCGACGTCGACCGAGAGCCCGGTGACGATGAAGTAGACGGGCAGCATCAGTTCACCGGCGTGCTGGAGCGGGCGCAGCATCTTCTCCTCCAGCAGGGCCTCCGGCTTGCGGGGCATCACCAGGCCGAAGGCGAAGGCGCCGAAGATGGGGTGGATGCCGATCCTCGACGTGGTGTACGCGGAGAGCAGCAGGCCCGCCGTGACCAGCGTCGCCAGATAGGCGCCCGTGCCGCGCTTGGATATCCAGGCGACCCCGCGGGCCAGCAGCGGACGGACCACGACGATCATCGCGGCGCCGTAACCGGCGGACATCCAGAGGGTGTCGGTGAAGCCGGAGGGGCCGGACGCGGTCACGATCGCGACCACCCCGGCGAGCAGGCACCAGGCCAGTACGTCGCCGAAGGCCGCGCTGGTCAGCGCGAGCGCGCCGATCTTCGTACGGCCGAGGTTGTTGTCCTTGAGGATGCGGGCGAGCACCGGGAACGCGGTGATCGACATACTGACACCCAGGTACAGGGCGAACGAACTGAACGGCACCTTGTCGCCGTTGACGTGCGAGTGGCTGTGGTAGATCAGCGCGGCGACCCCGAAGCCGAGGACCATCGGGGCGAGGATGCTGCCCGCGGTCACTCCGGCGACCGAGCTCTTGCGGCGCTTCATGGTCGTCCAGTCGAGCTCCCAGCCCACAGTGAACATGAAGAGCAGCAGCCCGAGTTGGGCGACCATCGAGAGTAACGGGCGTACCTCGTCCGGAAACAGACGCTGCGTCGGGTTCCCGGGGAGCAGTCCCAGCAGGCTGGGGCCCAGCAGGATGCCCGCGGTGATCTCACCGATGACGGCGGGCTGGCGCACGCGTCGCGCGAGACGGGCGAGAACCGTACCCGCGATCAGAATGCCGGCGATGCCGGCTATGGCGGTGGCCTGCAGTGCTTCGGCGGTGTGCGGATGCGTCACGGCATCTCCTCCGGCATCGAAACTGGTCAGATATTGAACTTAATTCACTGACTGTTGAACTCAACTGATGATGAGTTTTGCATGCGCCGTGGTGCGCGCACAAGGGGCGTCGGGGTCTGTCGGGGCTTGTCGAGGTCACGCCTTCGTGCGAAACTCCCTCCTTGTTGAGTTCAACGTATGTTGAGTTCATTGATGGTTGAGTTTTCTTGTCGAGCGTGAACCGCGGAAGGTGGTGCCTGACCATGCGCGAACTGGTGGAGGTGATCGAGTCCCCGGACTCGGTGCCGGCCGATGTGGCGGCCCTGGGAGTCCCCGAGTCCTTCCGGGCGGCCGTCCTCCACAAGGAGGAGGCGGGGATGTTCGAAGGAGTCGAGCTGCGCGACCGGCGCCCCGCCGACTCCATCCACCTTCAGGACGTGCCGACCCCCACCCCGGGCCCCGGCGAAGTGCTGGTGGCGGTCATGGCGAGCGCCGTGAACTACAACACCGTCTGGAGCGCCCTGTTCGCGCCGGTGCCCACCTTCGCCCTCCTGGAGCGCTACGCACGCCTCGGCGGCCTCGCCGCCCGGCACGATCAGCCGTACCACGTCATCGGCTCCGACCTGGCCGGCGTGGTCCTCAAATGCGGGCCTGGTGTGCGGCGTTGGGGCGTCGGTGACCGGGTGGTCGCGCACTGCGTCTCCGTCGAGCTGGAACACGCCGAGGGCCACGGCGACCCGATGCTCGACCCCGACCAGCGCATCTGGGGGTACGAGACCAACTACGGCGGACTCGCCGAACTCGCCCTGGTCAAGGCGACCCAGCTGCTGCCGAAGGCCGCACACCTCAGCTGGGAGGAGGCCGCCTCGCCCGGACTGGTCAACTCCACCGCGTACCGCCAGCTCGTCACGCAGAACGGCGCGGGCATGAAGCAGGGCGACAATGTCCTCGTCTGGGGTGCCGTCGGCGGACTCGGCTCGTACGCCACCCAGCTCGCGCTCGCCGGTGGAGCGAACCCGATCTGCGTGGTCTCCTCACCCGAAAAGGCCGCCCTGGCCCGCGAGTTGGGCGCCGAGCTGATCATCGACCGCAAGGAGGAGGGCTACCGCTTCTGGCGGGACCCGCACACCCAGGACCCCAAGGAGTGGCGCCGACTGGGCGCCCGCATCCGGGAGTTGACCGGCGGCGAGGACGTCGACATCGTCTTCGAGCACCCGGGCCGGGAGACCTTCGGCGCGTCCGTGTACGTCACCCGCAAGGGCGGCACCATCGTGACCTGCGCCTCCACCGCCGGCTACACCCACGAGTACGACAACCGCTACCTCTGGATGAGCCTCAAGCGGATCGTCGGCTCGCACTGCGCCAACTACCGCGAGGCATGGGAGGCCAACCGCCTTGTCGCCAAGGGCCGCATCCACCCGACACTGTCGCGGACGTACGCCCTCGACGACGTGCCCCAGGCGGTCCAGTCCATCCACCGCAACGAACACCACGGCAAGGTCGGAGTGCGCTGTCTCGCGCCCGCCGAGGGACTGGGCATCACGGCCCCCGAGTTCCGCGCGCTCCACGAGAGCGCCATCAACCGCTTCCGCACCCCGCCGCCCCAGGCCGTGGCGCCCGTACTGAGCGAGGTCGCGGCATGAGCGCGCGGCACGGCACGGTAGGCGTCGTCGGCCTCGGGACCATCGGCGGAGCGCTCGCTCGCAGGGCCGCGACAGCCGGGCACACCGTCCTCGTACTCGATTCCGACAAGGGGGCGGGGGAGCGGCTGCGGCAGCTTCTCGACGAGACGCCCGAGGCCCGCGGACGCATCCGGCTCGTGGACCACTGGGAGGAACTCGCCTCCGCCGCAACGGTGTTGGAGGCAGTGCCCGAACGCCGCGACACCAAGGTCGCGGTGCTGCGCGCCCTCGACCGGGCCTGCCCGCCCGAGACCGTCCTGGCCAGCAGCGCCGCGGCCCTCTCGCTCACCGACCTCGCCGCCGCCTCCGGACGTCCGGGCCGGCTCGTCGGCCTCCATCTGGCTCTGCCGACGGCGGGCCTCGCGGAGATCGGCCGTACGGTCATGACCGACGAGTCCGCCCTCACCCAGGTGCGGGACCTCGCGGACGGCATCGGGCTGAGCCGGGTGACCGTCGGCGACCGGGCGGGACTGATCTCCACCTCGCTCCTCTTCGGCTTCCTCAACCAGGCCGTCACGATGTACGACCAGCGGCTCGCCGGGCGCGACGACATTGACGCCGCGATGCGCCACGGCTGCGGACTGCCCCTGGGACCCCTCGAACTCCTCGACCTCATCGGCACCGACACCGCCTGCGACATCCTCGACGTCCTCGCCGCGCGCTGGTCCGAGCCGACGCTCCAACCCGCCCGCCGACTACGGCACATGGCCCTCGCCGGACTCCTCGGCCGCAAGTCCGGACGCGGCTTCTACGACTACCGGGAACCCGCGGGCGCCCCGCCCGCCCCCGAGCGGCCGTCGCCCGCCGAAGCGCCGATCCGCACGGTCGGCATCGTCGGCACCGGCACCATGGCCACCGGCATCGCGGAGGTCTTCGCCAAGGGCGGCGTCGCCACCGTGCTGGTCGGCCGCACCGACGAACGCGCCAAAGCCGCCTGGGAGGCGGTCGCCACGTCGACAGCCCGTGCCGTACGACGCGGCAAGCTGGCCGAGGCGGAGCGCGAGGCCGCCCTGGAGCGGCTCACCCCGAGCGGCGTTCTCGCCCAACTGGCCGACTGCGACCTGGTGATCGAGGCCATCGCGGAAGACCTGGACGTGAAGAAGGAGCTCTTCCGCACGCTCGGCGAGCTCTGCCGGCCGGGCGCGCTGCTGGCCACCACCACCTCCAGCCTGCCGGTGATCGAATGCGGTCTGGCCTCCGGACGCCCCGAGGACGTGATCGGGCTGCACTTCTTCAACCCGGCCCCGCTCATGCGGCTCGTCGAGGTCATCCCCTCACTGGAAACCGCGCCCCAACACATCAATGTCGCACGGGAGTTGTGCCACCGGCTCGGCAAGCACCCGGTGCGGTGCATGGACCGCCCGGGCTTCATCGTCAACGCGCTGCTCTTCCCCTACCTCAACGGCGCCGTCCGGCTGACGGAGAGTCACTACGCCACCCCCGACGAGATAGACGACGTGATGAAGCTGGGCTGCGGCTATCCGCTCGGCCCGTTCGAGCTGCTCGACATCATCGGCCTCGACATCTCGCTGAGCATCCAGCGCGTGCTGCACGACGCGGACCGTCATCCCCGTAGCGTCCCCGCACCCCTGCTGGGGCACCTGGTGGCCGCCGGCCGGGCGGGCCGCAAGTCCGGCGCCGGGTTCCGGGTCTACGGCTGACCGTCCGACTCAAGGAGGAAGCACACGATGAACACCAACGCCGACCGAACCGCCGCCGCCGACGCGCTCGGCTGGGCCATGCTGGCGGAACTGACCGGCTGCGCCGATCTGGTCTGGGCCCTCGGGGGACCGGCGCCCGGGGACGCGGGGGACAGCACCGACTCCGCACCGCACGACGGAGCCGAACGGTGACGGCCCCGACCGAAGCCGCCGAGTCCGGGGGGACGGTGGCCGCGCAAGCCGCAAGGTCCGTGCGGACGGCCGTCACGGAACCCTCCGCGTCCATGGGGACGGCCGTCACGGCATCCTCCGGGTCCGTGGGGACGGCCGCCCCTGAACCCACGCTGACCACCCCGCCCACCACGACAGCCGCCTCCGAAGCCCTCTCGACCACCGCCACCGTGCGCGACGCGGCCCTGGCCGCCCGTGCCGCGGCGACCCGGCTGTCCACCACCACCGGTGCCGAGCGGGACGCCGCGCTGACGGCCATCGCCCGTCGGCTGACGGCCAGTTCGGGGCGGATCCTCGCGGCGAACCGGCAGGATGTGGCGGCGGCCCGGGAGGCCGGGCGGTCCACGACCGTGCTGGACCGCCTGACCGTCACCGAGCGGCAGCTCGAAGCGCTCGCGGGGACGGCGCGCGCCCTGGCGGCCGAGGCCGACCCGGTCGGTGAGGTCGCGAGCGGCTCCGTCATGCCGAACGGCCTGGAGGTACGCCGGATCAGGGTGCCCCTCGGCGTCGTCGGCATGATCTACGAGGGCCGGCCGAACGTCACCGTCGACGCCGCCGCCCTGTGCCTCAAGAGCGGCAACGCGGCTCTTCTGCGCGGCTCTTCGACCGCGCGGCACACCAACGCGGCCCTCGTCGACGTCATGAGGGAGGCCCTCGCGGACACCGCCGTACCGGTCGACGCCGTACAGCTGGTCCCGGGCACGACCCACGCCTCCGTCCACGAACTCATGTCCCTGCGCGGCCTGGTGGACGTCCTCGTCCCGCGCGGTGGGCACGACCTCATCCAGACCACCGTGCGCGACTCCTTGGTCCCCGTCATCGAGACGGGCGTCGGCAACTGCCATGTCTACGTCGACGAACACGCCGACCTGGACAAGGCGTTGGCGATCCTGCTCAACGCCAAGGCGCAGCGCCCGTCCGTCTGCAACGCCACCGAGTCGCTGCTCGTCCATGAGCGCGTCGCGCCCGCCTTCCTGCCCCGGGCCCTGAGCGCGCTGGCCGGCCACGGAGTGACCGTGCACGGGGACGAGCGGGTGCGGTCCTTCCACCCCGCGGTGGTGCCCGCCACCGAGGAGGACTGGGGACGGGAGTACCTCTCCCTGGACCTCGCGGCCGCCGTCGTCGGCTCACTGGCATCGGCGATCGACCACATCCGCCGGTACGGCAGCGGACACACCGAGGCGATCGTCACCGACTCGCAGAGCGCCGCGCGCCGGTTCGTCGTGGCCCTCGACACCGCGGTCGTCGCCGTCAACGCCTCCACCCGCTTCGCCGACGGCGGGGAACTCGGGCTGGGCACCGAACTCGGCATCTCCACCCAGAAGTTGCACGCGCGCGGCCCGATGGGGCTGACCGCGCTGACCACCACGAAGTACGTCCTCGTGGGCGACGGGCACATCCGGGGCGGAGCCGCCGCCCCGTTGCCGTAGATCAGGAGGTCCGGTCATGTATGTACGCATCATCACCGCGACGGAGCCGTCCGGCCGGATTCTGTACGCGGAGGAGCCGCGCGGAGAACGGAAACCCGCGACGGCTCCCCGGCCCTGGCCGGGGCTGGCCGGAGTCGACGACGACCCGGCCGAGTTCCACATCGTCCGGGGCATCGACTAATCGACTAGTTGTCGGGCCGCCAGGCCGCTCGTTCTTTCGGTCTTTCGTTCTCGCGTCGGCGCCCGCCTCCCGATCCGGAGGCGGGCGCCGACGCGACAACGAAAGACGCCGTGGAAGGCGGCGGTCACCCCCGTGGGGCGGCCGTCGCCTTCGGCGTGCCGCACCAGGGCTCCAGCAGTTCAGCCAGGGTCCGGGCGCCGACGCGGTCCGAGGCGGCCGCCTCGTGACAGCTGTCGAGCAGCCACTCCGGTGCCTGCCCGTGCCCGGCCGCGGCCGGCTTCCAGCCCAGGTTCATGCCGTCCTGGACACCGGTGTTGAGGCCCTGGCCGCCGGCCGGGGAGTGCACATGCGCGGCGTCGCCGACCAGGACGACGCGGTCGGTGCGGTAGCACTCCGCATGGCGCTGGTGGCTGGAGAAACGGGACAGCCAGCGGGCCTCGACGAATCCGAACGTACGGCGGCTCACATAGCGGGTGCTGGAAGCCGGGGCATGAGCCCCGGAGGTCCGCTCGCCGGTCGCGGCTCGTTGCCTCCGGTGCTCACGCGCTTCGGTGTGGGCGTGCTCGCGTCGGGGCCGGCCCCAGAAGGGCCGCTCACCGGCCCGGCGAGTCGCTCCCGGCGCCCGCGCGGGCGTACTCCTCCGCCGTACGGATCCGGATCCGTACGCGGGCCGGCGCGACCGGCGCCGTGTCCACCGGCGGCGGGGCGCTCGCCAGGGGGACGAGGTCGTCCTGGTGGACCACCTCCCGCGTGGAATGCCCCTGGAGCCGCGGCAGTTCGCGTGCGTCGAGGCCGACGAGCCCGCGGGCCACCACGCGGCCGCTCTCGTCCTGAAGCTCCACCGGGTCGCCGGCGACGAAGTCCCCGTCGACGCGGGTCACCCCGGCCGCGAGCAGTGGCCCGCGGCGCTGGGCGACGGTCCGGACCGCGTGCGCGGTGAGCCGGACCGAGCCGCGCGGGCTGCTGGCGTGCTCCAGCCAGAGCAGATGGTCGGCGGCCCGCTCCCCGGTGCGGTGGAAGAACGTGCCGGTCTCGCGTCCGGCCAGCGCGTCGGTGGCGTGCCGGGCGGCGGTGAGCACGACGGGAATACCGGCGTCGGTCGCGATGCGCGCGGCCTCCACCTTGGTCACCATGCCTCCGGTGCCGACCCCTGAGCTGCCGCTGCTGCCGATCTCCACGCCCGCCAGATCCTGCCGGCCGCGGACCTCCCGCAACCGCTGCGATCCCGGCCTGCTCGGGTCGCCGTCGTAGAGACCGTCGACGTCCGAGAGCAGGACCAGCAGGTCGGCGCGGACAAGATGCGCGACGAGAGCGGCGAGCCGGTCGTTGTCGCCGAACCTGATCTCCGCGGTGGCCACCGTGTCGTTCTCGTTGACCACCGGCACCGCGCCCATGGCGAGGACCTGGGCGAGGGCGCGATAGGCGTTGCGGTAGTGGGTACGACGGCTGATGTCGTCCGCGGTCAGCAGGACCTGGCCGACCCGCAGTCCGTAGCGGGCGAAGGAGGCGGTGTAGCGGGCGACGAGGAGCCCCTGGCCCACACAGGCCGCCGCCTGCTGCCTGGCCAGGTCCCGCGGCCGCTCGGTCAGGCCCAGCGGCGCGAGCCCCGCGGCGATCGCGCCCGAGGAGACGAGCACGACCTCCGTGCCCGTCGCCCGCGCCCGTGCGAGGACGTCCACGAGGGCGTCCACCCGGTCCGAGTCGAGGCCTCCGGCGGCCGTGGTGAGGGACGATGAACCGACCTTGATGACGATCCGACGAGCCGTCAGAACATCGGTGCGCAGGGCCAGTTCACCGTTCGGCCCCATACCGTCGGGGCGGTTCACCGCGCTGCCGGGCCGGACAGGGCGAGGTCTCCGGACGGCAGGCTCCGGGGCATCTCGCGCAGCAGCGCGTGCACGGTCTCCACGACGAGAACGGGCCGTTCGTACGGCAGGTCGTGGCCCTGCCCCGGCACCGTCTGCAGCGCGGCCCCCGGTATCTCGGCGGCCAGCCTTCGGGCCTGTGCGGGCGGGGTGACACAGTCCAGGGTGCCGACCAGGATCCGGGTGGGCACGCGGGCCAGCGCACCGAGGCGGCCCGCGCAGTCGTGGGTGGTCAGGGCGGCGTAGAACTCGGCGATGGCCATCGCGGGGATGTCCCGGAAGGCGCGGGCGCCCTCGCGGACCGTGTCGGTGTGCGGTCCCGGCCCGAACACCGCGCGCCACAGCGGGGCGGTGTTCGGGTGCGACAGTGGCCCGGTGAGCAGTCGGTGCACGGTCCGGGCCGAGCGGGGCGAACGCATCAGCCCGTCGGCGACCCGCTGCCGGGCCCGGCTGAGTCGTCGTACGGCCGCGCCGGGCCGGTCGACGGGGACGGTCAGTCCCTCGGCCACCTCGTTCAGACAGGTCGAGATCAGCCCCACACCCGCGACCCGGCCCCCGAACAGGACGGGTTGACGTGCGGCCAGCTGCTGGATGGCCATGCCTCCCATGGAGTGACCGAGCACGACCACGGGGGCGTCGTCCCGGGTCGCCTCGGCGAGTACGCGGGCCAGGTCGCGGCCGAGCAGCGCCATGTCGAGTGCGGCGGCGCCGCGGGTGGAACGGCCGTGGCCCCGCTGGTCGTAGCTGACCGTGCGGACCGCCGGGAAGCCCTGGCGCGGCCGGGTCAGCGCGTCGATGTGCGGCCGCCAGTTGTGGGCGGACATCGTCCACCCGTGGCACAGCAGGACGGTGACCGGGGCGTCGGGATCGCCCTGTGCGTACACGGCGATCTCGGCGCCGTCGTCGGTGGTCACCGAGCGCACCAGGCGACGGGGTTCGGCGAGGGCGAGGGCGGTCATGAGACCCGGCCACGGTCGGTGGCGAGCGCTTCGGCCCTGCGGGCACGGGGCCTTCGGATACGGGGCTGGGAGGCATGCGACTCGGGGGAGCGGACGTAGGCGGACGCCGACTCGGCCGTGCGCCAGGCCTGTTGGACCTGGCCGAAGGTGAGTCCCAGGGCGCCGGCGATCCGCTGGGGGCTCCAGCCGCGCCGACGCAGGAACCACACGTAGGCCGGGCGCTGCCGCGGATGCGGATCGATCCGCCGGCACCCGTTCGCCAGGAACGCCGCCAACTCGGAGCTGATCGCGCCGAGGGTTCCGGCGACCCGGAGCAGTTCCCGGCGTTCCCGGACGTTGAGCCCGCCCCAGATCCCGGTGCTCTCCTCGTTCAGCAGTGCCTCACGCAGGCACTCCTCGGTCACGGGGCACCCGGCGCACAACCGCTTGGCGGACGCCTCCCGTTCGTCGTCGGTGCCTCCGGCGGGCGGAAAGAAGGTCTCGGGGTCGGCATCACGGCAGGCCGCGCGCTCCACCCAGGGGTCGCTGTCCGCACGGTGGTGCGCCGGTGCGTGCATGGCGGTCGGCCCTTCCTCGACGTGGGCGTGGACGGTTCTCAGAGACCGAGAATAAACTCAACGCTCAATGATTTCAATGGTTGTTGATATCTGACCCGACGCGCGTGCGCCAAGACGCTGGATGTGGTGGAAAGTTGAAGGTACGACGGCTGTCCGGTGGATTCCACGCTTGTTGAAATAGGGGCTTGCTGGCACCAACTCCGCTGGCGTACGGTCACGTTGGCTTCACCCGCAAGGCCCCGGTACGGGCCTTGGGAAGCGCCGACGGACGTGTCCTGGGCCCAGCCCGGACAACCCCACCGTTCGCAGTGCGCCCTTACGGCGGAGGCCCGGACCCACGCTCTTGATCGTCACGCGCCATCGAGCTCGACGTACTTCAACCGCGGCTGTACGGCGCTCCCAACGGGGGGAGCACGATCAACACCTGGGGGGTGTTTTGCGTGCGCGGACTTCCTTCGCCAGAGCTGTCGAACGGGCCGGCGGTCGTTGCCGCACTTGGATGATCCGGGCGGCGCCGCGCCGTTCGCAACGGGCTCGTTCCCACTTCGCAACCGTCCGAGAGCTCTTGGAGGTCGTATGTCCGTCGTCGTCAGCGCCCCTGTCGTGTCACTGCCTCGCTTCCAGGTGACCACCGATGAACTGCTCGACCGGATCACCGAGTTGTACCCGGATGACCCCAGTCTGGCCGTCGTCCGGCGGGTCATCAGGGCCACCACGGTCCATACGCGGTGGTACTCCCGGCCGCTGGAGCAGCAGTTCGCCTCCGCCCCCTCACTCGCGGAGCGGACGCGCACCCATCTGATGGACAGCCTGGAACTGGCGGAGAAGGCCGCGCACGGAGCGCTCTTCGAAGCGGGTCTCGCCGCGTCCGACATCGACGGCCTCGTCGTCCTCAGCGCGACGGGCCACACGATGCCCGGGCTCGACGTGCTGCTGATGGAGAGGCTCGGGCTGCCACCCTCTGTCCGTCGCATACCGGTGAGTCAAGTGGGCTGTACGGGAGGGGTGTTCGGGCTGGCCCGCGCCATGGAGATGGTGACCGCGCACCCGGGATCCACCGTCCTCATGGTCTGTTCCGATGTGTTCAGCCACTATCTGCACCGGGGCGACTCCGGCCTGGACGGCATGATCCTGAAGGGGCTTTTCGGCGATGCGGCCGGCGCCTGTGTGGTGCGTACCGAAGCGCAGGGCCCTCATATGGAACTCATCGACTCCTGGGAGTACGTCCACCCCAACAGCCATGACATCGTGGGCAGCCGGCTGGACTGCGACGGGCTGCACGCCTTCAACTCGCCGAGGCTGCGGCATGCGGTCGAAGGTGCGATGCCGCGTCTGCTGGAGTGGCTGGAGCGCAGCGCGCCGCCCGGTTCGGATCCCGCGCCGCGGTTCGTGGTCTCGCACACCGGAGGCCCCAGAATCCTGGACGCCATCGTCGCGGGGCTGGGCTGCGACCCCGCGATGGTGGACCTCGCCCGCGACTCGTTGCGGGAGCAGGGCAACGTGGGTTCGGTCTCCGTCCTCGACGTCCTGGAACGGACCTTCGTCAAATCGCCCGTCGACGGCGATCACGGCCTGCTGATCGCGGCGGGCCCGGGTGTGTCCCTGATCGCCGTGCGTGCCGTCTGGCGTCAGTGGGGGTGACGCGGAACATCACATGATTCCGCACAACGGCCTTGCTCGCGCAGATGGTTGAGCCGGCGGCTCCGGTAGGGAGCCGCCGGCTCTTGGCCGTCCGGCGGACGCCGCGCGGACGAGCAGTCAGTCCTTCTGGGCGCCGCGGGGTTCCAGTGCGGTGGACAGGCGCAGTTCCAGGGCCGGTACGACCCAGGCGAGGAACTCCTCGAAGTCCATCTCGGCCAGCGGATGGACCTTGAGCACATAGCGCATGATGGCGAGTCCGACGAGGTGCCCCGAGGCCAGGGCCGCGCGGGTCTCGGCGTCCGGATGGTCCCGGTACCCGGAATTCGCCGCCCAGTTCTTGGTGCTTTCCTCCACGCGGGCGCGGAGCCTTTCCGAGGTGGCACTGTCGGCGAGACCGGCCCGGTAGATGGCCGTCATGCCGTAGCGGGTTTCCTCGCTCTCCCAGAACGACAGATAGGCGCGGGCCAGCCAGGCGGCCTCCGCCGTACCGGCGTCCGCCATGTCCGGGGGCAACTCGTCGAAGACGGAGGAGACGCTGAGCGGCGAGTTGACCGCGGCGTCGAACACCCCCTCCTTGTTGTCGAAGAAGTGGTGCACCAGTGCCGGATCCACCTGGGCGGCCTCCGCGATCGCGCGGATGGTCGTCCTGGCGTAACCGTGTTCGGCGAAGAGGTGGAGCGCCGACTCCATGATCTGATCTCTTGTGCCACTGTCCCCGGGCCGGCGTCCGCTGCGCGCACGCACCGGGCGCGGCTTCTTCGCTGCCGGGGAGGCGGCCCGCCGGGTGGGGGCGGACTTTCGGGCGGGGGTGGGCGAACCGTCTGCGGACCTGGATGTCATGGGATCACTGCACTTCGGGGGTTCCGTGAGCGGGTAATTCACTGTGTAGTGAAAACAATGCTATCAGTCGGTTCCCCGAGATTCCATCCACAGACGGCACTCAGCAACTACAGGGTGATGTCCAGCCGTTGGTGTGAAATTCCGCTCCACGCGGGATGCTGTTCACGCGACCGCGAGGATCGCGGTCATCGCCCGCTGCCGCCCCCGAGCAGAGTCTGCCGCAGCCCCGGTGTGATCGTCTGGACCACCGTCTCCAGGTCGACCGCGGCGACGGCGTCCACCTTCAAGAGGTGTCGCGCAAAGGCTACTCCGCCGAGTTGTGCGCCGAAGAGGGCGGTACGCAACTCCGCTTCCCCGCCCGGCAGTTCATGGTCCACCTGGCCGTTCAGTGCCTTGGAGATGCGCTCACGCAGCACCTGTGAGGCCTCCCGGTCGGACAGTGCCACCCGGTACAGCTCGATCATCGGGGAGTCCTCCTCGTTGGGCTCCCACAATGCCAGATACGTGCGGGCGAGGCGGATGGGCAGGTCCTCGTCGATGCCCCCGGCCACCGCCGGGCCGAGTATTCCGGCCACCTTGACGGTCCGCTCGATCAGCGCGCCGAAGACCGCCGCCTTGTCGGGCAGCAGCTCGCGGGCGAACCCCTCCTCCAGCCCCGCGGCCTCCGCCAGGGCGGCGAAGCCGGTCTGCCGGTAGCCGAGTTGCGTGAAGAGGGTGCGCCCGGCGGAGATCAGGGCCTGGGTCGCCTCGGCGCGCACGTCGGCCGTGCTCCCTGCGGTGGTGACGGTCATGGCTGCAACTCCCGTTGGTGTGAGGCGCGTCGGCCGGCGCGACGGTCGAGGTGCCGGCGCACGGCCGATTAATTCACATCCAAGTGAACTCTCTCGCTGTTGAATTAGTCAAGCCGCTCTGCCAAGATGATTTCAACGCCTGGTGAGTTAAGTAGTGGCTCGCCGCTGCCCGAGGAGGAATCGTGCAGTCCATCGGCATCATCGGAGTGGGCTCCTACCTGCCCGAGGCCATCATCAGCAATGCGGAGATCGGGCACGGCGCCGGCGTGACCGACGAGTGGATCGTCCGCAAGACCGGAATCCGCGAACGGCGCCGCGCAGCCCCGCACGAGGCCACCTCGGACCTGGCCGTAGTGGCGGCCCAACGCGCCCTGGAAAGCGCGGGTCTGACGGCAGCTCAACTCGCGTACGTCGTGGTCGCCACCTCCACCCCCGACCATCCGCAACCGGCCACGGCCGCCCTCGTCCAGCACCGCATCGGCGCCCACCGGGCCGCCGCCTTCGATGTCAACGCGGTGTGCAGCGGCTTCGTCTACGCCCTCAAGACGGTGGAGAAGCTGCTGGCCGGCGCCGCCGACGGCGAACCCCGCCACGGCCTGGTCATCGGCGCCGACATCTACTCCCGCATCCTCGACTACACCGACCGCCGCACAGCAGCCCTCTTCGGAGACGGCGCCGGCGCGACGGTCCTCGGCCCGGTCGCCCCGGGCCTCGGCCTGCGGCAGATCTCCCTGGTCTCGCGCGGCGACGCCCACCGCCTGATCGAGGTCACCGCGGGAGGCAGCCGCCGCCCGCCCTCGGCACAGACGCTGACCGACGGCGACCACTACTTCCGCATGGACGGAAGGGGCGTACGCGGCTTCGTCACCCGCACCCTCCCGTACGAGATCGGCAGGCTCCTGCGCCACGCCGAGGTCAGGCCGGACGCCGTACAGCACTTCGTCCCGCACCAGGCCAACGGCATCATGCTCGCCGAACTCTGGCCCGACCTCGGCCTGCACCGCGCCGCCCTCCACCTCACCCTGGAGCGCTACGCCAACACCGGCGCCGCCTCCGTCCCGATCACCCTCGCCGAGATGGACCGCAAGGGAGCGGCCGCACCGGGCGACCTGGTCGTGCTGGCCGCGTTCGGCGGCGGGATGAGCCTTGGCATCGCCCTGCTGAACTGGTCCATGGACACCCACGAGGACGCCCTCGGCGCGCACCCCTCGGTCCCGTACCTCCTCACGGCCGGCGACCGCGTCGGCCCGCTCGCGCCGTGACCGCCGACGACGCGGCCGCCCCGGACATCAGGGCACGGGTCGCCCAGCTGCACGGACTGCGCGAGCGGATCCGGCAGGGCCCGGACGAGAAGGCCACCGCCTCCCAGCACGCCAAGGGCAAACTCACGGCCCGCGAACGTATCGAACTCCTCCTGGACGAAGGCTCCTTCACAGAACTGGAGCCACTGCGCCGCCACCGTGCCACCGGATTCGGCCTGGAGGACCGCCGACCCCACACCGACGGCGTGATCACCGGCTGGGGCACGGTCCACGACCGCACCGTCTTCGTCTACGCCCACGACTTCCGCATCTTCGGCGGCGCCCTCGGCGAGGCACACGCCGAGAAGATCCACCGCGTCATGGACCGCGCGGTCGCCGCCGGTGCCCCGCTCGTCTCGCTCAACGACGGCGCGGGCGCCCGTATCCAGGAGGGCGTCACCGCGCTCTCCGGCTACGGCGGCATCTTCAGCCGCAACGCCCGTGCCTCCGGGGTGATCCCGCAGATCAGCGTGATGCTCGGCCCCTGTGCGGGCGGCGCCGCCTACTCTCCGGCCCTCACGGACTTCGTGTTCATGGTCCGGGAGACCTCGCAGATGTTCATCACCGGCCCCGACGTCGTCCAGACGGTCACGGGCGAGAAGGTCACACTGGGTGGCCTCGGCGGCGCCGATGTGCACGCAGAGGTGTCGGGCGTGGCGCACTTCGCCTACGACGACGAAGCGACCTGCCTGGAAGAGGTCCGCTACCTCCTCTCCCTCCTCCCGCAGAACAACCGGGAGACCGCCCCCGCCGCACCTCCCGAGGACCCGCCCGACCGCTCCTGCGACCGGCTCCTCGACCTCGTCCCCGCCGGCGGCCACCGCCCGTACGACATGCGCCAGGTCATCGAGGAGACGGTCGACGACGGCGAGTACCTGGAGATCCACGAACGCTGGGCGTCCAACGTGATCGTCGCGCTGGCCCGCCTGGGCGGCCAGGTCGTCGGCATCGTGGCCAACCAGCCCCTGGTCCTGGCCGGCGTACTCGACATCGACGCCAGCGAGAAGGCGGCCCGCTTCGTCCAGATGTGCGACGCGTTCAACATCCCCCTCGTCACCCTCGTCGACGTCCCCGGCTTCCTCCCCGGCGTCGACCAGGAACACAACGGCATCATCCGCCGCGGCGCCAAACTCCTCTACGCCTACTGCAACGCCACCGTCCCCCGCATCTCCCTGATCCTCCGCAAGGCCTACGGCGGCGCCTACATCGTCATGGACTCCCGCTCCGTCGGCGCGGACCTCTCGTACGCCTGGCCCTCCAACGAGATCGCCGTCATGGGCGCCGAGGGTGCCGCCAACGTCATCTTCCGCCGCCGCATCCAGTCGGCCGACGACCCCGAGGCCACCCGCCGCCAGCTCGTCAAGGAGTACAAGACCGAGCTGATGCACCCGTACTACGCCGCCGAACGCGGCCTCCTCGACGACGTCATCGACCCCGCCGACACCCGACGGGTCCTCATCGACTCCCTCCGCATGCTGCGCACCAAACACGCGGACCTGGCCCCCCGCAAACACGGCAACCCGCCCCAGTAGAACCGAAGGAGCACCATGACCACAGCCACCGAGCCGGCGAAGCCCCTGGTCCGCGTGATCAAGGGCGGCGACCTCCCCACCGAGGACCTGGCAGCCCTGACCGCGGTCCTCCTGACCCGAGCCACCCCCACCACCACAGAGGCGGAGGCGAAACCCGAAACGGTCATACCCCTCTGGGAACGCCCAGCGCCCACCGCCCCCTACCGCTCCCCCCACAGCTGGCGCAACTGACGGACAACCGGGGCCCGTTGCCGCAAGAGCGGCAACGGGCCCCGTTCGCATATCGGCCGAATCTCAGAGATCAGCGAGCGCGGCCCGCATCGATGGGGCGACAAGGTCGGCCAGGGCGGAGACGGACAACCCGGCGATGGGCTGAAGCCGCAGCAAATACCGGGCGAACGCCACCCCCAACAACTGGGCGGCGACCAGCCCACTCCCCGCAGCCGCACGCTCGGCGCCCAGCACCCCCGTCAGGCTGCTGGTGAACTGCTCGTGCAGCGCCCGCCGCAGCCGCTCCGCCGCCCGCTCATTGGTCGCCGCCGAACGCAGCAGCAGCCGCAGCGACCCCTCGGCCGCGTCCTGCTCCCACGGCGCGAGAAAATGCGCGACAAGAGCATGCGGCAACCGCTCCACCGGCGTCCCCGTAAGATCGGGCAGCCCCAGATCGACATCGAGCGCGGCGTCGAACAGCCGCTCCTTGCTCCCGAAGTACCGCATGACCATGGAGGGATCGATCGACGCGCTGGCCGCGATGGCCCGTATCGTCGCCCGCTGATACCCCTCAGCGGCAAAGTGCAGCCGCGCGGCATACAGAATCGCCTCACGCGTCCGCTGCGAACGAGATGTCACACGCTGCTCCACAACGCCCCTCCACCCCAGCCACGAATAAGCCACTCACACCCACCGACGCACGGGGTCGCACCCACCCCCAGCCGACACGCAATCCGCAGCCGGCGACGCACGACCGCCCCACCCACCCCCACCCGGTACGACGGCGGCGCACCCGACGACGCACGCCAGGGGCCGTGCCGGTACGTCCAGCCCGTCGCATACGTGGTTATGGCCAAGTTCATGCTGTGGCAGCAAACAGCAATGCCCACCGGCGACGGGCTGGACGTACCGGCACGGCCCCGCCCCCCACACCGGCTCACGCCTGTTCGGCGCCCGCAGGCTCCTGCGAACGACCCTCTGCCGCCTCTGCCGCCCCCGCCACCACAGACGCCGGCCCCTCCACCCCGCACCACTGATGCAGCGCGCGCCGAAGCCGCTCCTCGCGCCCGCCGGGATCCTCCGGGCCGTCCACCCAGGCCGTATACCCGTCCGGACGGACCAACAGGGCACTCACACCCGGAAGTTCAGGCACCGGAACACCGACCCGCACCGGACTCACCCGCGACCCCCACGCCTCGGTGACCGCGGCACGCCGCCCGTCCTCCGCGAGATCGAGCAGCAGAAACCGCCCGTCACGCATCAGCGAGTACAACCGCACCGGGGACGCCCCGAGCCGCGGCACCGTCAGATCCGGCACCCGCTGCCCGACCCGCACCGAGGAGCCACCGCCGGGCGCCCCCCGCCGCACGTACCCGTTCCGCAACCCCGAGATCGTCTCCCCGGCAACCTTCCGCACCCGCCGATACGAGAGCGCCTTCGCCAGAACGGCCCGACGCACCGCGGTCACCCCCGCGGACGCGCTGGTGGCCGCCCGCGTAGCCCGGTCCGTGGCCCGCAGAATCCGCTCAGCCTGCGGCCGCCGCTCCACTTCATACGAGTCGAGCAGCCCCACCGGCGCCCACCCCTGCACCTCCGCGGCGAGCTTCCACCCGAGATTCACGGCGTCCTGGATCCCCAGGTTCAACCCCTGCCCACCGAGCGGCGAGTGCAGATGCGCCGCGTCCCCGGCCAGCAGCACCCGCCCGATCCGGTACTGGTCCGCGATCCGCTGATGGATCTTGAACCGGGCCAGCCACTCCGGCTCGTACGGCCCGGGATCGAACCCGAGCGCCCCGGTCAGCACCTCACTCAGCTCGTCCAGCGTCACAGGTTCCCGGGTCCACGGCCGGTCCCGCCAAGCCACCGCGACCCGGTACAGCCCGTCGCCGTACGGCACCGACACCACGACCCCGCCCCCACCGGACACGATCAGCACATCGTCCGGCGGCGGCTTCCGCAGCCGCACATCGGCGAGGATCGGTGCGATGTCATACGTACGGCCGCGGAAGGCGATGCCCGCGAGTTCGCGTACGACGCTGTGGGCGCCGTCGCAGCCGACGACGAAGTCGGCGCTCTCCTCCCACTCCCCGCCACCCGCCCGGACCTGGAGCGTGACGCCCGAGCCGTCCTGCGTCAGACCGAACACCTCGGTGTCGCGCTCGATGGTGACGCCGAGGTCGAGGGCGCGCTGCTGGAGCACCTGTTCGGTGCGGCTCTGCGGGATGACGTTGAGGTAGGGGAACCGGGTGTCGAGTTCGGCGAAGTCGACGCGGGCGCCGCGCGCGGGCACCATCCGGCTGACCGGCCGGCCAAGGGCCACCAGCGCGTCGGCGTGCCCGCGCAGATCGAGCACCTCCATGGTCCTGCTGTACAGACCCATGGCACGGGACTGCGTGGACGGCGCGAGCCGGCGTTCGAGGACCGTGCAGGACACGCCCGCGGCGGCGAGCTCACAGGCCAGGGCGAGACCGGTGGGCCCGGCCCCGACGACGATGACGGACTGTTCAGGAGCGTTGGCCACGAGTTCCTCCTTGGACGTGGGGCAGAGCGGAAGACGACACAAGAGGGGGAGCGGCCACCGGCCGGCTGAACCGCGCGGCCCAGGCGCCGGCACCCAGCACGAGCCCCCCGAGCAACAGCCAGCCCACCGCGCCCCGTTGGACCACGAGAAAGGTGATGACCAGCGGCCCATAGGTGTTCCGCGCCGCGTTCCCCAGGCCGAAGAAGGCGAGGTACACCTGCCGCCGGTCCTCGGGCGCCAGGTCGTACGAGATCGCCCAGGCCCCGGCCTGCTGATACATCTCGGCGAACGCCTGGAAGGCGACGGCGCCGAGCAGCAGCGCCACGGCGGCCACGGCCGGTACCGCCCCGGTGCCCGCGAGCCCGCAGCAGCAGACAGCGAGCAGCACCGCACTGCGCCGCAGCGCCCGTCCACCGTCGGCGGCGCTCTCGATGCCCCGGGTGGCCCTGACCTGGAAGAGCACCACGACGACCGTGTTCAGCACCAGCGTCCAGGCGATGGCCGCCCGCGGAATCCGGTCATGGGCGAGCACCCACAGCGGAACTCCGGCCGTCAGCACGGTGACATGCAGGCTCACCAGCGAGTTCAGCCCGGTCAACAGGGCGAAGTGACGATCCCGGAACACACTGACGCGCTGCTTCCACGACAACGCTCGCCCGCCACCGCCACCGCCACCGCCACCGCCCTCACCACCACCCCCCGGCGCGCCGTCGGCGACGGTCCGCAGCCGCGCCACCAGCCCCGCGGCGACGACGAACGAGAACGAGTTGGCGTACACGATGCCCACGTACAGTCCGTCGCTGTCCGGCAGCAGCACCGCCCCGGCCGCGAGGCCGCCCAGCGCGAGCCCGAGGTTCTGCAGCGACCGCGCGCGCCCCATGGCCCGTACCCGCTGCTCCTTGCCGACCGCCGTACCGAACAGGCCCTGCACCAAAGGCGATGCCCCGCGGTCGGCCACCGCGAGCAGCGACACCACGAGCAGGAACGGCGCGAAGCCCGACACGAACGGATAGCAGGTGAGCAGCGCGGCCCGGACCAGATGGGCGCCGATCAGCATGCGCCGAGGGCCGACCCGGTCCGCCAGGATCCCGATCGGCACCAGCGACAGGAAGGAGAGCCCGCCCCCGACAGACAGACCCACGCCCACCTGCCCACTGCCAAGATGCAGATACCGGGTGAAGAAGATGACGGACACGGACATGTACAGCCCGCTGCCGAGGGCGTCGACGAACACCGCGACGAGCAGAACGGCCGCCGCACCGGACAGCGGCCCGCGCCGCGTCCGTCCCGCTGCGTGTGTCATGTCGCCCTCACTCGTCAGGAGTTCAGTAGTAGTCGCGCATCAACTCGTCCACCCACTCCGGCTGGACGACCTCCTCGCGCGGTCCGAACTGCCGCAGATACGGCTTGATGTCGAGCACGGGAGTGCCGTCGACGGCGTCGAGCCCGACGACATGCAGATCGAGGCCGTCCGTCTTGACCAGCCGGCAGCGGGAGACCCCGATGCGGTTGGGCCTGTTCTTGCCGCGCTGGGCGAAGATGCCGGCCAGCGGCCACTGAGGGTTGTTGCGCGGATGGCGGGCGCCCTCCTGCACCTTGTCCAACGGGACCCGGTGGAAGTGGAAGACGACTTCGAGGTGGGAGAACGAGTCGAGGGAGAGCAGCGCGTCGGTGGTGAACCGTTCGGCGTCCAGCCGGATGACGGAGGCCACCTGGCCCCAGTCGTCGTCGATGAGTTCGCGGCGCTCGTTGTGCACATGGGCGATGGGCACCAGGTCAGTGATCGCGTCACCGTTCATGTCGGTGTCAGTCCTTCCGTCGTCGCCGGACAGGGCCGTCCCCCCGGCGTTCCCGTCCAGAGACCACACCTGATCCCGGACGAGCAACTCCCCTTCGGAGGCCCGCTGTACGGCCAGATAGACCTCCTCGCGGGGTACGCCGAGGAGCTCGCCGAGCCGTTCCTGGAGCAGCCGCAGCAGCTGACGCACCTGGGCCTTGCTGTAGCTCTCCTTGCACACGACGAAGCCGACCGGGGCCGGTGCCGTGGAACCGTCGCGCCACTCGGGCCGGTGGAAGGTGTCGGGCTCCAACCGCTGCCACCACAGCCAGCAGTGGCCGCGATCGAGCCCGAACAGCGCCGTCACGGAGTCGGCCAGTTCACCGAGCACGGCCGCGCCGGGGCTGGGCGCGGGTGAGAACAGCCTGATCACCGGCATGTCAGCGCACCCCGCCGAGCGGTTTGACGCCGATCACCATGCAGGTGCGTACGGGGATGAAGAACTCCTCGCCGTCCTGGCGGATGCCCAGCGCCTCCCGGTGCGCGGGGGGAGCCTCGGCGAGCCGCCGCCGGATCGCCCGCTCGGCCTCGGCGCCGGACGAGGCGATCTCGCACCAGCGCTTGATGGGCACCCCGGTGCGGCTCTCGGACTGCGAGCCGCGGGCGACCGGGACGTTGAGCCCGGCGCCCTGGAGGAAGCCGATCCACTCGTCGAGGGTGTAGCTGCGCTGGTGCGTGGGATCGTGCAGCATCTCCAGCTCGTGGTTCAGCGCGTCGATTTCGGGGTTCTCGTGGCCCTCCAGGTCGATGACGGCGAGCCGTCCGCCGGGGCGCAGCAGCCGCGCCATCTCACCCACCGCCGCCGGCATGTCACGGAAGTGGTGCGGGGCGAGACGGGACACCACCAGGTCGAAGGAGCCGTCGGCGAAGGGAAGTTCCTCGGCGTACGCCTCCTTGGTCTCGACGGAGACGCCGCGTTCGGCCGCGAGCTTGCGGACGGATGCCAGCATGTTGGGCGCGGGGTCCACGGCGACGAGACGGGCCGGGAGTTCGGCGGCGAACGAGAGCGCCAAGTGGCCGGCGCCGCAGGCGACATCGCAGATGGTGCTGCCCGTCTGCGGACCGAGCGTCTCGTGCAGGGCCTCCATCGTGGGGCTGGACCGGTGCACCTCACTGGTCGCGAAGTTTTCGGCGATCTTGTCGAATCGCTGGCTGGAGAGCATGTCCTGCGCCGCCTTCTTCCTCTTCCGCTGACTCACTGTCTCTGCTGACTCACTGCCTCGGCTGATTCACTGTCACTTCGTCGCGCCCACAAGGGAGGTGAGCGCCGAGACGGCGTCCCCGTGGGGACCCTTGCCGCACGGCTGGAGCGTGTGCCCGAGGCCTTCGAGCAGCCGCACCCGGACCTCGATGGAGTTCCGTCCGACCAGATGGCGCGCCGACCACTGGCCGTACATGTCGGGCGCGAACACGGCGGGCGGCAGGGTTTCGTCGTCGGCGTCGGCCATGTATCCGACCAGGTCGAACCCGCCGTACACGAGGTCGAGGGAGGGGACGCGCGACGTCAGGAAGGCGTCCTCCTCGATCACCGTGCCCACCAGCACCACCGTGTCCGTCCGGGCCGGCCGGCCGGAGCGCAGCAGGTGCAGCAGGGCCAGCCCGCCCAGCGAGAAGCCCACCAGGACGAGCGGCCGGACCAGCACGTGCTGGTGGGCGTCGAGCAGGTGGGACAGGCGCCCGGCGCGGGCGAGCTGATCGGCCTCTGTCGAGGGCGAGTTCGGCTCCCGGACGGGCATGTCGCAGGTGAGTACCTGCGCGCCCCGGGCCACCAGCCGCCTGGTCAGCTCGCCGAGCAGCCGGTCGTCGCGGCCCTCCCCGTCCAGGACGGAGACGCTGCCGGGACCGGCCAGCAGTACCGTGGCGTTCGCCGGACCGGCCGGGAAGGACCGCCGGGTGCGGTACCGCGTACCCTCCGGGTCCCCGCGCCACAGGGTGCGCTGATGCACGTTCATCGGATCACCTGTGGCAGACGGCCTCGGCGAAGCCGCCGACGCGCTGGTGGAAGTAGACGCTGATGATCTCCTCGTGGAGCGCCTCGCCGTCCAGTGTGGGCGCGACGCTCTCCAAGGTGCCGGGCACCGGTTCGACGAGCCCCCGGTCCATGAGCTCGGCGAAGACCGCCGCGAACGGCTCGTCACGGAAGAGTTCGACGCCGAACCGCCGGCGGAACCTGCCCGCGTCGATCGGCTGGTTCGCCTTGAACGCGAAGCCGAGCACCATGCCGATCGCCTGGTAGCCGGCCAGCCGCCGTCCGGAGGCGAGCGGCAGCCCCGGTCCCTCCTTGAGCCGCCGCGCGTACCCGGAGATGTCGGCGATGTTGTGGGTCTGCACCACGGTGTCGTCGTCGCCGGTCAGCCAGCCGTACGCGCCGGGGCCGTACGCGATCATGGAGTCGTGGCGCTGCCACTTGTTGCGGGAGACGCGGGGGATGTTGCCGTCGGGGTAGACGCCGGGCCGGTTCCACCAGCCGCACGGGCTCGGGTGATAGCCGCCGTCGAGCAGCAGCTCCACGATGGCCTCGCGCATCGCGTAGGTCTCGCCGAGCGAGGGGAAGAGGTGTTGCTCGCGCAGTCGGGTCTTGACGCTCTCCACGTTCCACAGCGCCCGGTTGCCGATGCCCATCTTGGCCCGGTCGGCGTTGCGCAGCCGGTAGATGGTGATGGTGGGGACGTCGAGGTCGATCAGCCGCCGGATGTCGTCGGCGACCGTGGCGGTGCTCTGGTGGGGCAGCCCGAACATCATGTCGACGTTGAACGGCTTCCCGGTGGCCCGCAGTTTGTCGATGGCCCGCAGCGACATGGCCGCGTCGTGGCCGCGCCCCGCGAACGCGTTGACCTCGCTCTGCAGCGACTGCACTCCGACACTGAACCGGTTGAAGCCGATCGCGCAGGCCTCGGCGAGCTCGTCGTGCTGGAAGTTGTCGGGGTTGCCTTCGAGGGAGATCTCGCAGTCGTCGGCGAGGGTGTAGCGGGCGCGTATGTGGTCGGTCAGCCGCCGTAATTGCTCCGTGCCGAGCAGCGAGGCGGTACCGCCGCCCAGGTAGACGGATTCGATCGAGGCGTGCGCGAGCCAGGGCGAGTGGGCGAGGCGCCGGCCGGACTCGTCGAGCAGCAGGTCGGTCCAGATCCGTGGCGCGGCCTTGCCCTCGGGGCCGTCCGCGACCTTGCGCTTGACGTAGTTGCAGAAGTGACAGATGTACGCGCACAGCGGCACATGGAAGTAGAGATGTGCGGGGCGGCCGGCTCCAGGATGGCCGCGCAGCGCGTCGGCGACCTGTGAAGTCGACAGCTGCTCACCGTAGTTGGCCGTCACGTTGATGTTGTAGTCGTCCTGGCCGATCCGCAGCGCGGGGTTCTCGCTGAGCAGCCGCGCGAGTCCGGTACCCGGGCGCGGCGCGGTTTCCGTACCGGGGCGCAGT
Source organism: Streptomyces sp. NBC_00775 (assembly GCF_036347135.1). Taxonomy (NCBI): domain Bacteria; kingdom Bacillati; phylum Actinomycetota; class Actinomycetes; order Kitasatosporales; family Streptomycetaceae; genus Streptomyces; species Streptomyces sp. NBC_00775. Next base: position 1,809,906 of record NZ_CP108938.1, on the reverse strand, counting down.
GCGGTGCCCGTGCCGGGGCGCAGTGCTGTGGTGCCGGCCGAAGCAGCCGTCTTGCTCATCGCGACCTCGTCTCCTGAATCGGGAAGAACGGATGCCGAGCGAACCTTTGCCGCCGGCGGGCCTTCCCGGCCCGCCCCTCAACGGGCCGGGAAGTGGTGCACCGCTTCGTCACCTGCCGGCAAAGGCGTGAGGTCAGACCTCGACCTCGATGACCGTGGCCTCCGTGATGTTGGTGGCCTCCACGAGGGTCTCGGCGGGCGCGGTGGCGGAGGCGGCTCCGACGGCGCTCAGGGTCACGCCCTCCTGTCCCGGCTCCAGATGAATGCGGATGACCTTCTTCTCTTCGGGCATGGCTGTCTTCCCTTCGGTGGAGGCGGCAACGGTCGCGCCGCCGTGGGACAGGGACCCGCTCACTTCGTCGGGAGCGGGAGTCGGATGGGGCCGGGCGCGTCGGCCGGGGTGGAGCCCGGCGGGTCGGCCGGCGCCGACTGACGGGGCGTCAGGGTCAGTCGTACGTTGCGCTGTTTGCGGGCGCGCCAGTAGCGGCCGGAGCGCAGGGTGAACTCCTGCAGATACTCGGTGGCGCCGCAGCCCTTCGGGTCGCCGGTGATGTTCTTGGCCAGCGGCGGGCACCGGAACTGGCACCAGATGTCCTCCGCGGCCACCGGACAGGAGCCGCACACCGAGTGGTCGCTGAAGCGGATGTCACGGAACTCGTCGAAGCCGTGCTCCCAGATCTCGGCGAACGGCTTCTCCGTCGTGTTGCCCGCCTTGTAGAGCTGCCCCGACATGCAGTTGCTGCACGGGTACACGTCACCGCGGCTGTTGACATAGACGACCGAGCGGCCGCACTTCTCCTGGCCCACCGCGCGCTCCAGGCGCTGGCAGAACTGGATGGTGTCCACCCCGCGGATCTCGTCGGCGGCGCGCCGGGCGGGGCCGGTGGGTGTCTCGGCCGGCTCCTGGTCGGGCTCGGTGGAGTACCGGTCCATGCACCGCTGGTAGACCTCGAAGACCTCGTCGACGTCCTCGGGGCGCAGCAGCATGTCCGGGTGGAGCAGCGCCCGGCCCACCGGGTGCGTCTCCAGCCACTGGGGCCGGGGGTACCCGCGCTCCGCGCACCACTCGAAGATCTCCTCGGCGTCCTGGATGTTGTCGCGGTGGACGGAGATGGCGGTGCGGAACACATGCCCGTGCTTGCGCATCATCTCGAAGGCGTGCTGGAGCTTGGGGAAGTCCATCCTGCCGCGGACGGTGCGTTCGGGGTCGGCGGTGTCGAAGCTGATGAAGAACGACTGCCCTGCCGGGATCCGGGCCAGCTTCTCCTCGGTGACCAGCAGGCCGTTGGTGAAGATCTGGGTGCTGAAGGGCTTGCTGCGGGCGTGCTGGATGATCTCGACCGCGTCGCGGTGCGAGAAGATCTCACCACCCGTCAGAAACACCTGGAGCACGCCCATCTCCGCGAAGTCGTCGAGGAGTTGCTTGACGCGGGACGTGGAGATCTCGTCGGGCCGCTTGAGCGCGGAGTCGGCGTAGCAGTGGCGGCAGCGCAGATTGCACAGGTTCGTGGTCTCCACGAACGCGATGGCCGGGGCGGGCAGATGGAACCGGTCCAGCGTCACCAGCGGATCGGCGAGCGCGTGGGCCATCAGCTCGGCGGTGGCCACCGCCTGGCCTGAGTTGTGACGCTCGATCAACTCCCGTGCGGACGCGGCGAGGAACTCGACATGACCGTTCGGCAGCAGAGCGACGATCCCGCCCTCGTTCACCTGGAAGGGAATCTTCTGCACGGGCCCTGCCTCTCCTGGTCATGGGATGGCGGAACATGTAAGTCAACGGATGTTGAACTCATGCTGTGTTGAACTCTACGTAGGATGAATAACCTTGGCAAGGTGTGCCGCGCGAGCAGGGCCGGCGGGCGGTGCGAGGAGGAGGCGGCCGGGGCGCCGCGGCCCGCGGTGGCCAGGCAACTCTGCGCGCCTGTGGTGCGACCGGCGCAGTGGGTGTCACGCTGGGTGGATGAACATCCCTTTCCTGGGCAACTGGCGCAAGAAGCGCGGCCTCGCCTTCGGCGTCGCGGTGTTCTCCGACGGCGAGAGCGACCCCGAGGGCATCGCCGAACTGCTCTCCGAGTGCGAGCTGCTGCGCTCCCAGGCGCACCAGGCGGGAGTCGAACTCGACGACTCCGTAGCCTCGTTGGAAGCCCTCGACCAACTGCTCCCGCGCTGGCGCGACGACGAGGAGAGCCTGCCCTGGCTCGGCAACGACGCGGGGCTCTATCTCGGCACGGTGATCGTGCGTACGGTCCTCGGTGCGGCCTGGGAGATCTGGCCCAACGGCCAGCCCGTGGTGAAGCTGACCTCCGGCCGTGAGATCGACGTGGTCGCGGGCGGTCACGCCTGGGCGTCCAGCGGTGCGCCTGAGCTCTCCCAGTTCTACGCGGAGGCCGCCGAAGCCTAGTCGGCGACCCCAACAGCAGACCAGTCGTCGTAAATACGGCTAATGCCAGAAAAGTGCGTGTCGGGTATTAAGTCCGTTCTTGTCTGGATAGTTTGCGGCGACTGCGACACAGCTGAGAGTGGGTAGGGCAGGGCATGGCTGTCGATCCGTTGATCGAGCTGCACGACGTGAACAAGTACTTCGGGGCGCTGCATGTCCTGCAGAACATCAACCTCACCGTCGGCAAGGGGGAGGTGGTCGTGGTCATCGGCCCGTCGGGGTCCGGCAAATCGACACTGTGCAGGGCGATCAACCGTCTGGAGACGATCGAGTCGGGGACGATCAAGCTCGACGGCCGGCCGCTCCCGGAAGAGGGAAAAAGCCTGGCCAAGCTCCGCGCCGAGGTCGGGATGGTGTTCCAGTCCTTCAATCTCTTCGCCCACAAGACGGTCCTGCAGAACGTCTCGCTCGCCCAGATCAAGGTCCGCGGCCGCAAGAAGGAGGAGGCCGACAAGCGTTCCCGTGAACTCCTGGACCGGGTGGGCCTCGCCAGCCAGGCCCCGAAGTACCCCGCGCAGCTCTCCGGCGGACAGCAGCAGCGCGTGGCCATCGCCCGCGCCCTCGCCATGGACCCCAAGGCGCTCCTCTTCGACGAGCCGACCTCGGCCCTCGACCCCGAGATGATCAACGAGGTCCTGGAAGTCATGCAGCAACTCGCCCGCGACGGCATGACCATGGTCGTCGTCACCCACGAGATGGGCTTCGCGCGCTCCGCCGCCAACCGCGTCGTCTTCATGGCCGACGGCCGCATCGTCGAGGACCGCACCCCCGAGGAGTTCTTCACCAACCCGCGCAGCGACCGTGCCAAGGACTTCCTCTCCAAGATCCTCAAGCACTGAGCGGGGGAGCGCACCACATGATCCGTACGACACGTGTGTGCCGTGCCCTCGTGGCGCTCGCGGCACGGACCGCCACCGCCGCATCCGCCGCCTGCGGCAAGGAGGGCACCCCGCCCACCAAGGGCCCCGCCGCCGAGAAACTCCCCGACTACCAAGTGGCACAAGGCTTTCAGTTGCCCGGCTCGCCCACCTGGAAGCGGGCCGAGAAGCGCGGCTGCTTCACCGTCGGCGCCAAGGAGGACCGAACCTCGACTACGATTTGCCGTTCATCCCCGTGGTGATGGTGATCTCACCGATCTGCATCGGGATGTGCATGCTGCTCTCCTGGTTCGCCCAGTGGGTGTCCCGGTGGGAGCGGCGCAGTCCCCAGACCGAGGCCGTGGACGTGGCACCGGCCGAACCAGGGACGCTGCTGCCGGGTGGGGGTCCCCCCACAGCCCCGAGACTGTAGGGGGAGCAGCGGCTCGCAGGGCCAGACCCGGCCGGCGGCAGCCGGAGATCACTGCTCGCGCAGGGGCACCGACACATACGAGGGGTCGTGCTCCGGCGAGGAGAAGGTCAGCTGCGCGCCGGACGGGTTGTGCTCGATGTAGAGCGGGTCGACCGTGTCGACGACCAGGGCGAGCCGATGCCCTGCCGGGACGTCGTAGGCCGTGGAGTTCAGCTCCAGGTCGACGCCGAACGGCTTGCCGGGCGTCCGCCCGTGGAAGGTGTACGGCGCGTTGCTGACCAGCTTGCCGAGGCCGAGCGGGCCCACGTCGTAGAGGTACGCGACGAAGGTGCCGCTCTCCTTGGTGGGTGTGACCGTGGTGTGCAACGCGACGGTGCCGCGCACCTGTTGGGCGCTCGCGTACTTCTCCGACTGCCAGACGGCCGCCCAGTAGCGCGGCAGCAGCGGGATCGAAGCCACCGGGGGCAGTTGGGCGAGCTGGTCGAGGATGCTGGAGAGGAAGATGATCCCGCCGTCGGCGCCCGAGTCGACGTTCGTGTGGATCGTGGTGGTGCCCGCGAGGGCGATCTTCCTGCTGGTCGCGCCGACCGACTTCCAGTCCGGGTAGCCCTCGTAGGCGCCCGTGGTGCGGGGCTTGAGCTGGACCGGCTGCTCGCGGTCGATGCCGTTGTCCTCGCCCTTGAGATAGTGGTCGAACCAGCGGCCCGTGTCCGTCCACACGTCGTTGGGGAGCCCGAACAGCCCCGTCACCTCGGCCGTGGCATGGTCGCCGGGGCGGAACTCCAGCCTCTTGGGCCCGGTCAACTTCTCGTAGAACTTGGCGTACTGGTTGGGCGAGAAGATCGTGTCGCCCCAGCCGTTGGCCAGCATGATCGCCGCGCCGTTGGCGTTGAGCTGGTCGATGTAGGTTTCGGGGGAACGTTTCTTCCCCCAGGCGAGGATCTCCTGTTCCTTGGAGAGGTCGGAGGCGAAGAAGTCCTTGAATATCTGCTGGAGTTCGGCGCTGGGGCGGCCGGTGAGCGTGCCGGCGCCGTCCAGCAGGGCTGCCGCCTGGGCGTGCTGGGTGCGGCCCGAGTAGATCGACTCGATGAGGTCGGCCCAGCCGCTGAGGGCGGCGACCGCCTTGATCCGCTTGTCGTGCGCGGCGGCGAGCAGGCTGATGCCGGCGCCGTACGACATCCCCGCCATGCCGACTTTCTGTGCGTCGGACGGGGTGTTCGCCAGCGCCCAGTCGATCACCTTGGACGCGTCGGCCACGTCCGGCGGGCCCGCCACTTCTATCTCGCCGCCGGACTGCCAGAAGCCGCGGACGTTGTAACTGACCACCACATAGCCGGAGTCGGCGAGCTTCTGGGCCTGTGCGAGGTACTCGACCTGCGGCAGGCCCCAGCTGGTCGGCAGCACGATGAGCGGGTAGTCGCGGGTGCCGTCGGCGCCCGCGGGCGTGACGACGTTGGCCTTGAGGATCGTGCCGCCGTCTCCGGAGATGTCGACGAAGCGGATGCTCGCCGCGCTGGTGGCGGCCTGGGCGGCCGGGGCCAGACCGAGGCCGGCGGTGGCGATCAGCGTCGCGGAGACGGCACCGACGGCGGACGTGCGCAGGGCGTTGCGACCGTGTCCCACGGGTCACTCCTCACTCGTGTCAGTGCAAAGTGACCCGACGGTAACCTTGATCACTTACCGGAAGTAACCCGTCGGTAAGTTACGTGCGAGTAACGATTGTTGAAGTGTTCATTTCGTGAGCAACGGCCGCCCCGAAGTGTGCGTTCCGTGTGCGTGAGGGCTCTAGCGGATCGCGCGGAAGTGTGCGTCGGGGGTGTCACTCAGGGCGGCGGACGCGGCCGTGGCGAGGGCGAGCGGAATCAGCGGGCGTACGCGAATCAAGGGGACGTACCTCCGTGCGGGCTGTGGACCGCACGGAAAGAGGGGAAACGTCCCTTTGGGTTGCCCTGTGCCGGTTAGATCGCATTGGCGGTGGTCTGAAAAGGGGCCTCAGGAGTTCGCCCGGTGGGAATTGCGCGGTGGCGCGGGCGTGGGTAGCGGGGTCTGGGCGGGCCGGGTGACGTCCGCGACGAGTTCGACGACGTCCGGGCCGTATGCCTGGGAGTTCACGACCTTCAGGAGCAGGACGAAGGAGTTGCCGCCGTGCTTGCGCGCGAGGCGTTCGTGGTTGCGGGCGAGATAGCGGGTCGCCGCCTGGTTGGTGATCGCGCGCTGGCCGCAGAAGAGGAAGACGGGTCTCGTTCCGCGGTCCTGGCCCGCGACGAGCCGGGCGAGGATCACATACTCGCCCTTGCCCGACTCCAGGCGGTAGCGCTCGCTGCCGATCTGGAAGGCGCCGCGGTCCGGGCCCGGCTCGGCGTCGGTGTTCACGCGGATGCCCGGCAGCAGGGAGTGCAGATGCGCGGCCATTCGGCGATTCGACGACGGCCCGCCCACGCAGAACTCGGTGCGCTCCCCGAAACCCTGCTGTGCCGCGTCGTGCGCGATGACCTGGGCGTGCGCGCCGCAGTCCTTGATCAGCGCGGAGAGCTCAAGGAGTGCGAACACGTCGTGGCGCATCACGGTGAGTTCCGGTCCGCCGGCCTCGCGGTTCACCACCAGCAGCGACTCGGAGTTGTCGGGCAGCCCGAAGAACGCCTGCTTGCGCCGCAGCTTCCGCTTCCACAGATACGTACGGGCGAGCCAGCCGAGCGCGGCACTGATGCCGGCCGCGAGCACGCCGAGGACGATGTTGCGCACGTCGTCATTCATGGGCGCGCATGTTAGCGGCAGTACGGACCGGTGTTCGAGGGGGTCCTGACGCGGGCATGGCAGTGAAGTTACGCTGCGCGGACGGCTGTTGACTGGAGGTACGGATGCGTCGCCCTCTTGCGCGGAATCTGGCGGTCTTGGCGGTTTCGGCCGCGGTGGTGTCGGTCGGCGCGGCGGCGCCACCCGCCGCACCCGCCGCACCCGCCGCCCAGGCGGCGGAGAAGGTGCCCGTCGCCGTCGGATACGGCGGAGCCGTCGCGAGCGTCGACGCGGACGCCTCCGCCGCCGGAATCGAGGTCCTGAAGAAGGGCGGCAACGCCGTGGACGCGGCCGTCGCCACGGCGGCGGCTCTCGGCGTCACCGAGCCCTACTCGTCCGGCATCGGCGGAGGCGGCTACTTTGTCTACTACGACGCCAAGTCCCGTACGGTGCACACGATCGACGGCCGCGAGACGGCACCGCTGACCGCCGACTCCGGACTGTTCCTGGAGAACGGCAAGCCGCTCGCCTTCGCGGACGCGGTGACCAGCGGGCTGGGCGTCGGCACCCCCGGCACCCCCGCCACCTGGCAGACGGCTCTGGACGAGTGGGGCAGCAAGCGGCTGGGCAGCGTCCTGAAGCCCGCCGAGCGCATCGCCCGCGACGGCTTCACGGTCGACCCGACCTTCCGCTCGCAGACCGAGTCCAACCAGGCCCGCTTCAAGAACTTCCCGGACACCGCCGAACTGTTCCTGCCGGACGGCGCGCTCCCGGTGGTCGGCTCGACCTTCAAGAACCCCGATCTGGCGCGCACGTACGAGGAGTTGGGCAAGGAGGGCACCGACGCGATCTACGACGGCGACCTCGGCCAGGAGATCGTCGACACCGTGAACAAGCCGCCGGTGGATCCGGGTTCGGGCTACAACGCCCGCCCCGGCAAGCTGTCCCTGGAGGACCTGGCGGAGTACGAGGCGAAGCTTCAGGCGCCGACGAGGACGTCGTACCGCGGGTTGAAGGTCTACTCGATCGCGCCCTCCTCCTCGGGTGGCACCACGGTCGGCGAGGCGCTCAACATCCTTGAGAAGACCGACCTTTCGAAGGCGAGCGAGGTCCAGTACCTGCACCGCTACATCGAGGCGAGCCGGATCGCGTTCGCGGACCGGGGGCGCTGGGTGGGCGACCCCGCCTCCGAGGACGTACCCACCAAGGGGCTGCTCTCGCAGAAGTACGCGGACTCGCGGGAGTGCCTGATCAAGGACGACGCGGTGCTGACGAGCCCGCTGGCGCCGGGTGACCCGAGCGACCCCGCGGCCTGCTCGACCGCCGGAACGGCCGCCCCGACGACGTACGAGGGCGAGAACACCACCCATCTGACGGTGGCCGACAAGTGGGGCAACGTCGTCGCGTACACGCTGACCATCGAGCAGACCGGCGGCAGCGGCATCACCGTCCCGGGCCGCGGCTTCCTCCTCAACAACGAGCTCACGGACTTCTCCTTCACGCCCGCGAGCCCCGACGTCCACGACCCGAACCTGCCCGGCCCCGGCAAGCGGCCGCGCTCGTCCATCTCCCCGACGATCGTGCTCGACCGCAACAACCAGCCGGTGGTGGCGCTCGGTTCGCCGGGCGGCGCGACCATCATCACGACCGTGCTGCAGACGCTGACCGAGTTCCTGGACCGCGGGCTGCCACTGGTGGACGCGATCGCCGCGCCCCGCGCCAGCCAGCGCAACCAGACCACCACCGAACTCGAACCGGCCCTGTGGACCAGCACGCTGAAGACCCAACTGGAGTCCCTCGGCCACGCCTTCCGCCAGAACGCGGAGATCGGCGCGGCGACCGGTGTGCAACGGCTGCCCAACGGCAAGTGGCTCGCGGCGGCGGAGAAGGTGCGCCGCGGCGGCGGCTCGGCGATGGTGGTGCGGCCGGCGTCGTAGCGAGCGGTGGTCGTGCCCACGGCGTAGTGACAGGTCGTACGGGCGGCGTCCCGGCAGCTCGGGGCGCTGCCCGCCCGATGGTCAGTGCCGTGCGGCATCCGCTGTACGAGTCGTACGCCGACACGAAGGGCCGGCTGGGCGCGCCGGGACGGCGAGCGGGCCGGGAGTCAGCGCGCCGTCAGGATGCGTGGCCCCCCGGCCGTGATCGCCACCGTGTGTTCCGCGTGGGCCGCGCGGGAGCCGTCGTTGGTGCGGAGGGTCCAGCCGTCGGGGGCGGCGTGGTAGCCGTCGGTGCCGCCGCCGATGAGCATGGGCTCGATGGCGAGGACCATGCCGTGGCGGAGGGGGAGGCCGCGGCCGGGGCGACCCTCGTTCGGGACGCCCGGGTCCTCGTGCATGCGGCGGCCGATGCCGTGGCCGCCGAAGCCGTCCGGGATGCCGTATCCCGCCGCGCGGCAGACGGTGCCGATGGCGTGCGCGATGTCGCCGATGCGGTTGCCGACGACGGCCGCCGCGATGCCCGCCGCGAGGGCGCGCTCGGCGGTCTCCACGAGGCGTACGTCGGCCGCGCGCGGCTCGCCCACGATGAAGCTGATCGCCGAGTCGCCCACCCAGCCGCCCAGTTCGGCACCGAAGTCCATGGAGACCAGGTCGCCGTCGCGCAGCCGGTAGCCGTTCGGGATGCCGTGCACGATCGCGTTGTTCACCGAGGCGCAGATGACCGCGGGGAACGGGGTGGGCGCGAAGGAGGGCCGGTAGCCGAGGAAGGGGGAGCTCGCGCCCGCGTCGCGCAGGACCTGGTGCGCCACCTCGTCCAGCTCCAGGAGCGAGACGCCGACGTCGGCCGCTTCCCGTACCGCTGTGAGCGCCCGGCCCACGACCTGGCCCGCCACGTACATCTCGTCGATCGATGTGTCTGTCTTGAGTTCCACCATGCCAATTACTATACCGGTATTAGAATGGGGGCATGGTACGTACTCCCCTGACCCCCGAAGAGCGCGAACGCGGCGAGCGGCTCGGCCAGTTGCTGCGCAAGGCGCGTGGTGGCCGCAGCATGGCGGAGGTCGCGGCGGTGGCCGGGATCTCCGCCGAGACGCTGCGCAAGATCGAGACCGGACGGGCGCCCACCCCCGCCTTCTTCACGGTGGCGGCGCTGGCGCGGGCGCTCGGACTGTCGATGGACGACCTCGTCGTGCGATGCGCGTTGGCGCAGGTGGCGTGACATGTGAACCGCATGGGTTTCCAGCTGATGGAATACCCCTTGTCGTCTACGCGCGTAGTCACTAACCTCCGGCCATGTCGATCACCAACGACCGCCCCGCTGCGGCCACTTCGGATCAGACCGGCCCCGCCGTCGCCACCGCGGAACAGATACGGCGCGCGCCCAAGGTGCTGCTGCACGACCACCTCGACGGCGGTGTGCGGCCTGCCACCGTCCTCGCGCTCGCCCGCGAGACCGGATACGACGCCCTGCCCAAGAGCGATGCCGCCGAGCTCGGCGCCTGGTTCCGTGAGGCCGCCGACTCCGGTTCGCTGGAGCGCTACCTGGAGACCTTCTCGCACACCGTCGGAGTGATGCAGACCCGCGAGGCACTGGTCAGGGTCGCCGCCGAATGCGCCGAGGACCTCGCCGCCGACGGTGTCGTCTACGCCGAGGTCAAGCACGCCCCCGAACTGCACACCGCCAAGGGCCTCACCCTCGACGAGGTCGTCCAGGCCGTCCTCGAAGGCTTCCGCGAGGGCGAGCGACGGGCCGCCGCGGCCGGCCACCGCATCCGGATCGGCGCCCTGGTCACCGCGATGCGGCATGCCGCCGGATCCCGCGAGATCGCCGAGCTCGTCAACAAGTACCGCGACGTGGGAGTCGTCGGGTTCGACATCGCGGGCGCCGAGGACGGCTTCCCGCCCACCCGGCACCTCGCCGAGGCGCACTCGGTGCCGGGCGGTGCGGGCACCCTCATGGCGCTGTCCGCGCTCGGCGCGCTGCTCGGCGCGGTCACCCACGGCGCGCTCGGCTGGGCCGCGGCGGCGCGGGACAAGGCCGTCCTGCTCGCCGCCGGGATGGCGGCGACGTACTGGCTCGTGGCCCTCGTGCCCGGACCCGCGGGCGCCTGCCTGGTGGCCGTCGGCACCGGGGTGTTCTTCGCGCCGCTGCTCACCGTGGCCTTCGGGCTGGTCGGCGAACTCGCGCCGGAGGGGACGGTGACGGAGGCGTTCGCCTGGCTGGTGACGCTCATCGGCGGCGGTATCGCGGCCGGTTCCGCGGTCGCCGGTCTGCTGCTCGCGGGCTCCACGCTCACGGCGGCCGCCGCGGCCGGCGCCTGCGGGGTGACAGCGGGCGCGCTGGTGCTCGCCTTCGCGCGCGGCGGACTGGCCGCCAACCACCCGGCGGGGGAGGCGAGTAGGGTCTCCTGACAGCTGCGTCCTGCAAGGGCCGCACACCGGTGTCATCCATCCCGGAGCGCTCTGCGTCCGGCCCGAAAACTCCCTGTAGCCGTTCCGTAACACGGCTGGTGTTTTCTACCGGACCGGAGTACTCCATTCGGGCGGGGAGTCGTGTGATGGCTGTAGAACAACTCCCGGGTCAAGTGCGGGAGTTCGCGAAGTACCTGAGCGGGCTGATGGATCGGCTCGATCAGGGCGGCGGCTGGTGCGCCGTGTTCTGGCAGCGCGACCCCGACGGCATGCGGGCCTGCCTGGAGGGCTGGGAAGTGCCGCCCTGGGACGTCGTGGAGGCGCTCCTCCAGGACACCGCCGCGGAGTACGGCGACCGCGCCGCGGCCCAGGAGACCGAGCGGGCCCGGGCCCTGCACGGCGGCGCGCTCGCCGCGTACGACGCCCGGCCCGGCGGCCGGGACGCCCTCAGCGACCGCCTCGACGTCATGCTCCGCGAACAGCGCTACGCGGCCGAGCGCCAGGCCGAGCTGGGCCGGCAGCTGCACTCGGCCGGCTCCCAGGAGGAGGCCGAGTCGATCCGGCTCGACCTCGCCTGGGCCCACGACGACCACGAGCGCGCCACGGCCCGCTGCGCCGAGCTCCGTCACCGCATGGAGAACCTCGACCGCCGCGCCCTGCACACCCACGCGCAGGGCGCCCTGAACATCCCGGCCGCCGCGGCCGGGGACGTGTTCCGGGTACAGGAGCCCGAGCGCGGCGCGGATCCGTTCGGCCGAGGCGGCGTCCGGCGGGGTCCGGGCGCGGGTGACGCACGGCCCGGCGCCCCGGGGGCGTCCTCGGACACCCGCCGCCACTCGACGATCCCGGAGCAGACCGGACCGGGCTCTCCGTTCGAGGACCCCGGGCTGCCGGACGACTGGGCGCCCTCCCGCCCCGGCTCGTACCCGGCTGCCGCGCGCCCCGCCACGGACTCCGGCGCCGATGCGTACGCCCCTCACGCCGGGCGCGAGGGTGCGTACGCCCCTGCCGCGCGCCCCAGCGGTTTCGACACCCCTGCCGACTACCGCGACGACTCGCGCGCCGCTCAAGCCCCGCGTGACGGCGCGTACGCCCCCTCCGCACAACCCGACACCTCCCGCGCGCCCGCCGATCAGTCCGCGAGCCCCCAGCCCACCACCGAGCGCCCCGCGCCCGCCACGCCCAAGCAACGCTCCAAGCGCCGCCCCCGCGGCAGCGCCCGCTTCGCCGGAATGATGGAGCCCGAGGCACCCCCCGTGGTCGCACCCGAGGCGGCGCCGCCCGCCCCGGCCCCGGCCGCGACGGGTGGCCGTACCCCCCGAGGCGCCCGTTTCGCCGGGGCGGCCGAAGAGGTCGCGCAGCCCCGGACGGAGCCGCTGGACGAGGGCGCGGGGCGGGCCACCGCCGAGACCGTCGACACGCTGATACGGCTGCGCGGCGAAGGCAGGAGCGGCGAGGCGCACGCCCTGCTCGTCGAGGCCGCCTACTGGCCCGCCGCCCGCTTCCCGCTGCTCGCCGCCGAGCTGTACCGTGCGGGCCTGGACGCCGACTGGGCCACCCTGCTGTGGGAGGCGGCCTCGCTCCCCGCCGACCGCCTGGTCGCCGCCGCGGACGCGCTCGTGGCGGCCGGCCGGGGGGCCGACGGGCAGCAGATGCTGCGCCAGGGCGTCGCCCGGCCCGCGCCCGAGATCGGGGCCGCCGTACTGGGCCTCGCCGAGGAGGGCCGCCGCCGCGAGATCCGCGCGCTGCTCGGCGCGTACGTCCGCGTACGCACCCCTGAGGAGACGGCCCGCAGCGCGGAAGCCGACCCGCAGCGGCTCGTGCCGCTCCTCCTGGAGGCCGCCCAGGGCGTCTCGGAGCAGCGCCACTGGGACCTGGTGCACGCCCTCCGGGTCGCGGGCTTCACCGCGTGACCGGTCTTCTCGGCCGGCGGCTCACCGCGGTGGCCGGTCCGGTCACTCACCCGCAGGGGTACGAAACGTGATCGACTCAGCGGGTTAACGACGATGGTCTTGGCAACGCTCTCCAGGGGGCTTACTTTCGAGCCTCTACAGCCTTTGTCTACGGGCGTAGAGGCTCTCTGACGTCCCGTCGAAGGAGCAGCTCATGGCCAACGTCGTACGTGCCGCTCTGGTCCAGGCCACCTGGACCGGCGACACCGCATCCATGGTCGCCAAGCACGAGGAGCACGCCCGCGAGGCGGCCCGGCAGGGCGCCAAGGTCATCGGATTCCAGGAAGTCTTCAACGCCCCCTACTTCTGCCAGGTCCAGGAGCCCGAGCACTACCGCTGGGCGGAGCCGGTGCCCGACGGGCCCACCGTCACGCGTATGCGGGAGCTCGCGCGCGAGACCGGCATGGTCATCGTCGTGCCCGTCTTCGAGGTCGAGCAGTCCGGCTTCTACTTCAACACCGCCGCCGTGATCGACGCCGACGGCACATACCTGGGCAAGTACCGCAAGCACCACATCCCCCAGGTGAAGGGCTTCTGGGAGAAGTACTACTTCAAACCGGGCAACCTGGGCTGGCCGGTCTTCGACACCGCGGTGGGGAAGATCGGCGTATACATCTGTTACGACCGCCACTTCCCCGAGGGCTGGCGGCAACTCGGCCTGAACGGCGCACAGCTGGTCTACAACCCGTCCGCCACCTCGCGCGGCCTCTCCGGCTACCTCTGGCAGCTGGAGCAGCCCGCGGCGGCCGTCGCCAACGAGTACTACATCGCCGCGATCAACCGCGTCGGGCAGGAGGAGTACGGGGACAACGACTTCTACGGGACCTCGTACTTCGTCGACCCGCGCGGACAGTTCGTGGGGGAGACCGCGAGCGACAAGGCCGAGGAACTCCTGGTCCGCGACCTCGACTTCGACCTGATCGAGGAAGTGCGCCAGCAGTGGGCGTTCTACCGCGACCGCCGTCCCGACGCGTACGAAGGGCTGGTGCAGCCGTGACCGACCTGTACGCGCGCCACAAGGCCGTCCTGCCCGACTGGCTCGCCCTCTACTACGAGGACCCGATCGAGATCACGCACGGCGAGGGCCGCCACGTCTGGGACGCCAAGGGCAACAAGTACCTCGACTTCTTCGGCGGCATCCTCACCACGATGACCGCGCACGCCCTCCCCGAGGTGACGAAGGCCGTCAGCGAGCAGGCCGGGCGGATCATCCACTCCTCGACGCTCTACCTCAACCGCCCGATGGTCGACCTCGCCGAGCGGATCGCCCAGCTGTCCGGCATCCCGGACGCGCGCGTCTTCTTCACCACCTCCGGCACCGAGGCCAACGACACCGCCCTGCTGCTCGCCACCGCCTACCGGCAGAGCAACCAGATCCTGGCGATGCGCAACAGCTACCACGGACGCTCGTTCAGCGCGGTCGGCATCACCGGCAACAAGGGCTGGTCGCCGACCTCCCTCTCGCCGCTCCAGACGCTGTACGTCCATGGCGGCGTCCGCACGCGCGGCCCGTTCGCCGAGCTGAGCGACGCCGAGTTCATCGCGGCCTGCGTCGAGGACCTCAAGGACCTGCTCGGCCACATCCGCCCGCCCGCGGCCCTGATCGCCGAACCCGTCCAGGGCGTCGGCGGCTTCACGGCGCCGCCCGACGGCCTCTACGCGGCCTTCCGCGAGGTCCTGGACCAGCACGGCATCCTCTGGATCGCCGACGAGGTGCAGACCGGCTGGGGACGCACCGGCGAGCACTTCTGGGGCTGGCAGGCGCACGCCGCCTCCGGCCCGCCGGACATACTCACCTTCGCCAAGGGCATCGGCAACGGGATGTCCATCGGCGGGGTCGTCGCACGCGCCGAGATCATGAACTGCCTGGACTCCAACTCCATCTCGACCTTCGGCGGCTCGCCGGTCACGATGGCGGCGGGCCTGGCGAACCTCTCGTACCTCCTCGAACACGACCTCCAGGGCAACGCCCGGCGCGTCGGCGGTCTGCTCATCGAGCGGCTGCGGGCGATCGCCGCGCAGCTCGACGGCGTACGGGAGGTGCGTGGGCGCGGGCTGATGATCGGTGTCGAGCTGGTCAAGCCCGGCAGCGACGACGCGAACCCCGAAGGTGCCGCGGCCGTGCTCGAAGCGGCCCGCGAAGAAGGCCTGTTGATCGGCAAGGGCGGCGGTCACAACACCAGCGTGCTGCGCATCGCACCGCCGCTGTCCCTCACCGTCGCGGAGGCGGAGGAGGGCGCGGCGATCCTGGAGCGCGCGCTGAGGTGTACCCAGTAAGACACTGAGCAAGGGAACCCGCACCATGACCACCGCCCCCGCCTTGGAACCCGCCCTGTCGGTACGCCAGGTCCTCGCCCTGGACCGGGTGCTGGCCGGAGAGCCCGAGGTGGTGGCCGGTGCGGGCCATCTCGACCGGTCCGTGCGCTGGGTGCATGTCGCCGAGGCCGCCGATGTGGGCGTGATGCTCACCGGCGGCGAAATGGTGCTCACCACCGGGGTGCTGCTCGCCGGCGACCCCGACGCACAGGCCGAGTACATCCGTTCGCTGCACCGAGCGGAGGCCGCGGCCGTCGTCCTCGGACTCGGCCGCGCCTTCCCCACGCCGCCGGACGTGATGCGCCGGGCCGCCGAGCGGTGCGGGCTGCCCATGGTGGTGCTCCACCGGCCCTTCCCCTTCGCCGAGTTGACGGAGGAGGTTCAATCCCGGCTCGTGCGCAGCAAGTTCGCGGCCGTGAGCCTGTCCGAGGCGGTACGGACCGCGCTCACCGGGCTCATCACCACGGGCGCGCCGTTGCAGCGGATGCTCGACGAGATCGCCGGGCACGCCGCCTGTCCGGTCGTCGTCACCAACCTCGCCCACCGGGTGCTCGCCACGGCGGGGGAGCGGTCCGCCGTCGACGACGTGCTGCGTGACTGGGAGCGCATCGCGCGGCAGGCGGGCGGCAGCGAGGGCGACGGCTGGATCCGGGCCGAGCTGGGCGGGCGCGGCGAACGCTGGGGCCGCATCGTGCTGTGCGGCTACCGCGGTGACGCCGCCACGGGGCGGCTGCTCGCCGACCGCGCGGCCGAGGCGCTGGTCCTGCACCGGATGCTCGGCGGTTCCGTGCACAGCTGGGAGGAGGAGTCCGCGCAGAGCCTGCTGACCGACCTGGTGAGCGGGGTCGTACCGGCCCGGCAGCTCCTCCCGCGAGCGCGTGCGGCCGGGCTGCCCGTCAACCGGCGCGCCTTCGTGCCGATGGTGGTCCGGGACGGCGACCCGGCCCAACTCGACCGTGTACTACGCCTGTTGGGGCTGCCCGGGCTGGTCGCGGAGCTCGCGGACGGCGCCACCGCCGTGCTGCTCAGCCTCGCCCGCGACCAGGACGCGGAGGCGCTGGCCGCGCACTTCGCCGTGCGGCTGCGGAACGAGAGCGGGGTCCGTACGACCGTGGCGGCGGCCTCCGCACGCGACGCGTGGGACGACGTACCCGGCGGTCTGCGCGAGGCCCTGCACGTCGCCGAGGCCGCCGCCGACGCACCCGCCGACCAGGAACAGCCGGTGCTCGTACGGCTGCGTGACGTCCATCTGCGCGGCCTGGTGCGGCTGTTGCGCGACGACCCGCACGTCCAGTCCTTCGCCGAGCGGGAGCTGGACGGACTGCTGTGCGGGGCCGATGCCGAGTCGGAGCTGCTGCCCGTGCTGCGGACGTATCTCGCGACCGGCCGCAACAAGTCGCGCACCGCCCAGCTCCACCACGTCAGCAGGCCCGCGCTGTACCGGCGCCTGGAGGCCATAGAGGCCCGTCTCGGCGTCGATCTCGACGACTTCGAGCAGGCCGCGTCCGTACACATCGCGCTGCTCGCGCACGACGCGCAACAACGGTGAAACACAGGACGACTCAGGTGAAACATGGGACAACGCGGGGGTGACACCGTGGAACGGCACAGTGCCTCAGACGTGACACGGTGCAACTCAAAGCAGCGGTCAGGGCTTTCTAGGCTCCTCGCACACCGAGCGACCGGAGGTCCCGATGAGCAGAGTGATCCGAGCCGCCGTCTTCCAGACCGCATGGACCGGCGACAAAGAATCGATGATTCAGGTCCACGAGCAGGCGGCCCGCGACGCGGCCGCACAGGGCGCACAGGTCCTGTGCTTCCAGGAGCTCTTCTACGGGCCCTATTTCTGCCAGGTCCAGGACAAGGCGTTCTACGAGTACGCCGAGCAGATCCCCGAAGGCCCGATCGTCCAGCGCTTCCAGGCGCTGGCCAAGGAACTGGGCATCGTCCTGATCCTGCCGATGTACGAGGAGGAGCAGCCCGGCGTCCTCTACAACACCGCGGCGGTGATCGACGCCGACGGCTCGTACCTCGGCAAGTACCGCAAGACCCACATCCCCCAAGTGCCGGGATTCTGGGAGAAGTTCTACTTCCGGCCGGGCAACTCCGGCTGGCCGATCTTCGACACCGCCGTCGGCAAGATCGGCGTATACATCTGCTACGACCGGCACTTCCCGGAGGGCTGGCGGGCGCTGGGTCTCGCGGGTGCCGAGATCGTCTTCAACCCCTCGGCCACCTCGCGCGGTCTGTCCGGCTACCTCTGGCAGCTGGAGCAGCCGGCCGCGGCCGCCGCCAACGAGTACTTCGTGGGCGCGATCAACCGGGTGGGCGTCGAGGAGTACGGCGACAACGACTTCTACGGGACCTCGTACTTCGTGGACCCCGAAGCCCAGTTCGTCGGCGAGGTGGCCAGCGACAAGGAGACGGAACTCGTCGTCCGCGACCTGGACCTGGCCAAGCTCCGCGAGGTGCGCGACCGCTGGCAGTTCTACCGCGACCGCGCTCCGGGGACGTACGGGCCGCTGACCGCGCCGTAGTCCCCTCGTGCTCCGCGGGCCCGGCTCACGGGGGGCCGGGCCCGCGGCACCGTATTCCTCTCAAGGAAACAGCGTTGACCTCAGCTTTCAACAGCTTCGGTATTCCCGCAGTGCACGCACGACCGGAAGGAGAGGGAGCATGAGCCGTACCGTCATCCGTGGTGGTCTCGTCATCACCGCGTCCGACGAGATCCATGCCGACGTCCTGATCGAGGACGGCCGGATCGCGGCCCTCGCCGCGACCGGCACCCCGGCGGCCGAGGCCTGGACGGCCGAGCGGGCCATAGACGCCACCGGCAAGTACGTGATTCCGGGCGGCGTCGACGCCCACACCCACATGGAGCTGCCGTTCGGCGGCACCTCCGCCTCGGACACCTTCGAGACGGGCACCCGGGCCGCGGCCTGGGGCGGCACCACCACCATCATCGACTTCGCGGTGCAGAGCGTCGGCCACTCGCTGCGCGAGGGCCTCGACGCCTGGAACGCCAAGGCCGACGGCAACTGCGCCATCGACTACGCCTTCCACATGATCGTCTCCGATGTGAACCAGGAGACGCTCAAGGAGATGGACCTGCTGGTCGAGGAGGGCGTCACCTCCTTCAAGCAGTTCATGGCCTACCCGGGCGTCTTCTACAGCGACGACGGCCAGATCCTCCGTGCCATGCAGCGCTCCGCCGAGAACGGCGGCCTGATCATGATGCACGCGGAGAATGGCATCGCGATCGACGTGCTGGTCGAGCAGGCGCTGGCCCGCGGCGAGACCGACCCGCGCTTCCACGGGGAAGTGCGCAAGGCGCTGCTGGAGGCCGAGGCGACCCACCGCGCCATCAAGCTCGCTCAGGTCGCGGGCGCCCCGCTGTACGTCGTGCACGTCTCGGCGCAGGAAGCGGTCGCCGAGCTGGCACGGGCGCGCGACGAGGGCCTGAACGTCTTCGGCGAGACCTGCCCGCAGTACCTGTTCCTGTCGACCGACAACCTCGCCGAGCCCGACTTCGAGGGCTCGAAGTACGTGTGCTCGACGCCGCTGCGGCCCAAGGAGCACCAGGCCGCGCTGTGGCGGGGCCTGCGCACCAACGACCTCCAGGTCGTGTCGACGGACCACTGCCCCTTCTGCTTCGTGGGCCAGAAGGAGCTCGGCCGGGGCGACTTCTCGAAGATCCCCAATGGCCTTCCGGGTGTCGAGAACCGCATGGACCTGCTCCACCAGGCCGTCGTCGACGGGCACATCTCGCGCCGCCGCTGGATCGAGATCGCCTGCGCGACCCCGGCCCGGATGTTCGGCCTGTATCCGAAGAAGGGCACCATCGCGCCGGGCGCCGATGCCGACATCGTCATCTACGACCCGCACGCCGAGCAGGTCATGTCGGTCGAGACGCACCACATGAACGTCGACTACTCGGCGTACGAGGGCAAGCGCGTCACCGGCCGGGTCGAGACCGTGCTCTCGCGCGGCGAACTGGTCATCACCGAGCGGGAGTTCACCGGACGCGCGGGCCACGGCGTCTACACCCCCCGCTCCACCTGTCAGTACCTTCTCTGAGCGACTAGGAGCGGCGCAATGGACTTCGGACTCGTCCTGCAGACCGACCCCCCTGCCTCCCGCGTCATCGAGCTGATGAAGCGGGCCGAGGGCAACGGCTTCACGTACGGCTGGACCTTCGACTCCGCCGTGCTGTGGCAGGAACCCTTTGTGATCTACAGTCAGATCCTCGCGAACACCGAGAAGTTGACGGTCGGCCCGATGGTCACCAACCCGGGCACCCGCACCTGGGAGGTCACCGCCTCCACCTTCGCGACGCTCAACGACATGTACGGCAACCGCACGGTGTGCGGCATCGGCCGCGGCGACTCGGCGATGCGCGTCGCCGGACGCTCGCCGAACACCCTCGCCCGGATCAGCGGCGCGATGAAGGTCATCCGTGCTCTCGGGCGCGGCGACGAGGCCGACCTCGGCGGCACCGTCATCAAGTTCCCGTGGGTCAAGCCCGGCGCCGAACTCCCGGTCTGGATGGCCGCGTACGGCCCGAAGGCCCTCAAGATGACTGGCGAGGAGGCCGACGGCTTCATCCTCCAGCTCGCCGATCTGTATCTGACCGAGTCCATGGTCAAGGCCGTGAAGGACGCGGCGGTCGGGGCCGGCCGCGACCCGTCCGACGTGAAGATCTGCGTGGCCGCGCCCGCGTACATCACCGAGGACGACTCGCCCGAGGCGCTCGCCCACGCGCGTGAGCAGTGCCGCTGGTTCGGCGGCATGGTCGGCAACCACGTGGCCGACCTGGTCTCCAAGTACGGCGAGCACTCCGCCGCCGTACCCGACGAACTCACCGACTACATCAAGGCCCGCGAGGGGTACGACTACTCGCACCACGGTCGTGCCGACAACCCCGACACCGCGTTCGTACCCGACGAGATCGTCGACCGGTTCTGCCTGATCGGCACGGCCGAGCGGCACATCGAGAAGCTGAGCGCGCTGCGCGAGCTCGGCGTCGACCAGTTCGCGGTGTACGACATGCATGACGCGCAGGAAGCCACCATCGACGCGTACGGGACGAAGGTCATCCCGGCGATCAACGGCTGACCCGCACCAGAGCCCCACAGCACCACAGCACCACAGCACCAAAGCACCACAGCACCACAGCACCACAGCACCACAGCACCACAGCACCACAGCATCACGGCACCACAGCATCACGGCACCATCGCGGGCACCCGCTCCTCCTCCCCAGAACGTCCCCTTCCCGCCGTCCCGGGAAGGGGACCGGCCGCACCCGCACCTCCCCCCACGGCGTCACCCGCACGGCCTTTCCCGTCACTCCTCACCTGATTGGCCTGCCCATGACTGAGACCGTCCCCACCGACAGCCCGCCCTCCGCTCAAGTCACGCTCGCCGACGGCCGGGTGGAGATCGCGCCCGACGCGCCCGCGCCGAGCGGCCCCTACGCCAACGAGGACCTGCTGCCGGTCCCGGTCGAGAAGCGCACGTGGACCACGTACAACTTCTCGGCGCTGTGGGTCGGCATGGCTCACAACACCGCTTCCTGGACCCTCGCCTCGGGCCTCATAGCCGTCGGCATGGACTGGAAGCAGGCCGTCCTCACCATCGCCCTCGCCAACCTGATCGTGCTGGTCCCGATGCTGCTCACCGGGCACGCCGGACCCAAGTACGGCATACCCTTCCCGGTCTTCGCCCGTGCTTCGTTCGGCGTGCGCGGCGCCAACCTCCCTGCCGTCGTACGGGCGTTGGTGGCCTGCGGCTGGTTCGGCATCCAGACCTGGATCGGCGGTGAGGCGATCTACTTCCTCGCCGGGAAGCTCTTCGGGGACGGCTGGAAGAACGCCTCCGAGGTCGGCGGCTACGCGTGGACCATGTGGCTGTCCTTCGCGATCTTCTGGGCGCTCCAGGTCGCCATCATCTACCGGGGCATGGAGACGATCCGCCGCTTCGAGAACTGGGCGGCGCCCTTCGTGCTCCTCGGCGCCGGCGTCATGCTGTGGTGGATGAGCAGCAAGGCGGGCGGTTTCGGCCCGCTGCTCGACCAGCCCTCCAAGCTCGGCTGGGGCGGGGACTTCTGGAAGCTGTTCTGGCCCTCGCTCATGGGCATGATCGGCTTCTGGTCCACGCTGTCGCTGAACATCCCGGACTTCACCCGGTACGGCAAGAGCCAGAAGGCGCAGACGTGGGGTCAGGCGCTCGGTCTGCCCACCACGATGACGCTCTTCGCCTTCCTGTCCGTCATGGTCACCTCGGGCTCGCAGGCCGTGTACGGCACGGCGATCTGGGACCCGGTCCAGCTGGCCGCCAAGACGGACAACGTCGCCGGCATCCTCTTCGCCCTGGTCACCGTGCTGGTCGCGACCCTGTCCGTGAACATCGCGGCCAACCTGGTCTCCCCGGCCTTCGACTTCTCCAACATCGCGCCCCGGAAGATCAACTTCCGCATGGGCGCGCTCGCCACCTGCGTCCTCGGCGTGCTGATCTTCCCCTGGAAGCTGTACTCCGACCCGCAGGGCTACATCTTCACCTGGCTCGGCCTCGTCGGCGGTCTGCTCGGCACGGTTGCCGGCATTCTCATCGCCGACTACTGGATCCTGCGCCGCACCAAGCTCGACCTCGCCGACCTGTACCGCACCGGCGGCCGCTACTGGTACGACGGCGGCTGGAACTGGCGGGCCGTCGTCGCCTTCGTCACCGGCGGTGTCCTGGCCGTCGGCGGCGCCGACTTCCACCCGCTGATCGACGGACGGCCCATCCCCGCGCTGGAGTCGCTGGCCGACTACGGGTGGGCGGTCGGACTCGGTACGTCGATGGTGCTGTACCTGGTGCTGATGCTGCTGCGGGGCAAGGAGAAGGTCGCTGTCTGACGTGCCCGACTTAGCCGTACATGAGTAGAGCCGACCGCTATGTCAGGGTCGGCTCTACCGGTTTGTGTCGACTCCTACTGGTTCTTCTCCACCGCTTCTTCTCTACTGGTTCTTCTCCAGCGCGGCCACCGCGTCCTTGGCGGCCTTGATGGCCCCCTTGTTGATCACGTCCGTGCTGGGCGCCTTCTGCGTCTCGAAGTCGCTGCCGTTGTACGTGACGACCACCAGCGCGTTGGACGCGCGGACGATCACCACGCCCTCGCGGGTCTGCTGCTTCTTCTCGGTGGTGAGGTTCACGACGGAGTAGCCCGAGTCGCCGAGGCCGGGCACCGCACCTCCGCCGCTTTTGTCCGCGAGGCGCTCCTTGTAGGACTTCTCTGCCGCCGCGTCCGACTCCTTGATCTCGTACGAGACGTCGAGCCAGCGGTAGTCGAACCCCTTGAGCGCGTTCCAGGAGCAGGTGCGGCGCACGGTCTTGTCCGTGGACGCGATCTCCTGGCCGGCCGTCTTGGCGCCCGGGACCAGGGACTTGACCGTCTTCTCGGTCACTCCGTCACAGGGGGCGGGCGAGGCGGCGTACGTCTTGGTGGCCGCGGATGTGGACGGTGCGGATGCCGTGGCCGTCGTCTTGTGCGTCGCTTTGTGGTCGGCGGTGGGGGTCGCGGCGAACGGGCCGGACGACAGGGCCCAGCCCGCCGAGGCGAGCACGGCGACCGGCAGCAGGCGCGCGGTGAGGGCGAGCGGCAGGGGAAGAGAACGCAAGGCGCACTTCTCGTGGGGGACGGTGCGGAGGTGGTCCGCACTGCGGACGGGACGCCAGTCTCACATGAGTCCCTGTGGGGCGGAAGTGCCAACTCGCTCCGTGCCTGTGTGGTGACAGTGGCTCACTGTTGACGGGCTGTGGGCCGACATGCCGTCACGAGCCGCACCGCGGCCCGGTTTGTCCCCTTCGCGACGTCAGTTGTTCAGCGTGCGGACGGGAAGCGCGCTCTCGATGCGGTCCACGGCTGCGAACGCGCCGTACGCCACGAGATGGACGAGGCAATGGTCGGTATGAACCGGTTCGCGCCACGCTGTCACGTCCTCGTCCGTGATGCGGTACGGGGCGAGGGCGGCCAGCAGTGCGAGGCGCGCGCCGGGGCGCGACCGGTCCGGGAGGCCGTCCCACGCGAGCGTCGGATGCGCGCCGTCCGATCCCTGGAGTGTTTCCCGTACGAGGATCCGGTCGGCCTCGTCGAGGAGTCCCGCTCCCGCGGTGGCGGCGGTGCGCAGCGAGGCGTAGGCCGGGCCGACAGTGGTTCCCCGCGCCCAGTCCGGGCCGGGCCCCGGGGCGTCGAGAAGCGCCAGGCTCGCGCCGGGGGAGGGGCGGCGGCGCACCGTCTTGGCCACCGAGCGGCCCACCAGACTCCGGACCGGCCGGAGGCGTTGGACATTGCCCGGCAGCAGGTTCTCGGTCAGCAGCGCCGACACGATCCGGTTGATGAAGTGGAAGGAGAGCGCGGTGCCGATGTAGGCCGGCGCGTGAGCCCGGGGGAAGGGGAGCGGCGTCAGTTCCGGGGCGCCCGGTGTCCTGGTCGCCCGGCCCCAGGCCAGCAGCCGCGCGTGCTCGGCGTCGGCGGGGGTCTCGCCGCGCGCCACCGTCTCCGCGAGCGCGTGGTCCCCGGTGGCGTGCAGCAGCATCGTGTGCGCGTCCACGCAGAAGGGACACCGATTGGCTTCGGACACGCCGAGCGCCGCGAGCTCCTTCCCGGTCCTGTCCCCCTCGCCCGCGATCAGTGACTCGCGCATCAACGCCCAGGTGGCGGTGAGGAGTTCGGGTGCGGACGAGAGGACGACGAAGCTGGACGGGCGGTCGATGCCGAAGTCGTCGGTGAGCTGGGCGTAGACGTCGGCGGTGCGGCCGGTGGCGGATTTGGGCGGCGGCGGGGTCGTGTAGCGGAAGGGGCTGGGCATGGGGTTCCTCCTGGTGGGTGACCGCTGATGCCGGTTGGCGCCGGGTGCCGTTGCCACCCTCGTGCAGAGACCCATCCGCAGGCGTCGTACACCCGAAGGCAATGCGAGCTACCCCACCGGGCCCGCGCCTGGCGCGACCTACTCCAAGGGGAGTACCCCGGGATCCATCCACAGGTCTGACGCGGCTGTCCGAGCAGCCGTCTATCGTGCCGGACATGCAGCTCGACCAGGCCACCCGAAGGCATCTGGCCGACACGACCCTCGCGTTCGTGATCGGCGCCCTCGTCGTGACCGCGGCGGCGTTCCGCGACAGCACAACCCCCGTCGACTACGCGCTGATCACCCTCGGCTCCCTCACCCTCGCGGCCAACCGCGCAGCCCCACGCGTCGTACTGGCGATCACCACGACCACTACGACGGCGTACGTCGTGCACGCCCATCCCGGTCCTGTCTCCGCCCTCCCCGTCCTGGCCGCCGTACACACCGCCGCCCGCGTGGGTCACAGAGCCGTGGCGGCGTCGGCAAGTGCCGTGTTCCTGGCGGGATACATGGCGACGGGACCCACGAAGCAGGAGATCGTCGAGCGGGCCCTCCTGCTCGCGGGCTGGTTCCTGTGCGCCCTGGTGACGGGGCTCGCCGACCGGAACTGGCAGGCGTATCTGCGCCAGACGGAACAGCGCGCGCTGGAGGCGGAACGCACCCGTGAGGAGGCGGCACTGCGGCGCGCGGGCGAGGAACGGCTGCGTATCGCCAGGGAGTTGCACGACTCGCTCACACACAGCATTTCCATCGTCAAGCTCCAGGCGGGCGTCGCCGTCCATCTCGCCCGCAAGAGGGGCGAGGACGTGCCGCCCGCGCTGCTCGCCATCCAGGAGGCGGGCGGCGAGGCGATGCGTGAACTGCGGGCCACGCTGGAGGTGTTGCGCACCGACGAGCCGACCGGCACACCCGCGCTGCTCGTGGAGCGGGCCCGCGCGGCCGGTCTCGCCGTCGATCTGAGGGTGAGCGGTGAGGAACGGGCACTGACGGCGACCGTGGACCGCGCCGCGTACCGCATCGTCCAGGAAGCCCTCACGAACGCCGCCCGCCATGCGGGCCCCGCCAAGGTCACCGTCGAACTCGACTACACGCCAGCGGAGTTGACGATCAGCGTGGACGACGACGGCGTCGCACAGCCGTCCCGGCCACCCACGCCCGGCATCGGCCTCACCGGCATGCGCGAACGCGTCACGGCCCTCGGCGGCACCCTGAACGCCGGCCCGCGTGCGGAGGGCGGCTTCTCGGTCCGGGCCGAACTGCCCCTGGGGATACCGGAGGACGCGGTATGAGTGGCGTGGGGGAGGTGAGAGCGACGAGGCCTCTGATCCGGGTCGCGCTGGTCGACGACCAGGCCCTCATGCGCGCCGGCTTCCGCGCCCTGCTCGACGCCGAGGAAGGCATCGAGACGGCTGGTGATGTTCGCGTACGAGTCGGGGCTTGTGGCGGTTCGGCAGGAAGATCACCGGTTCGAGTGAGTCTGCCGCCGCATCGCCGAACGCTTGCGACGGATTGCGGTAGACCGGGGACCGTGGTCATGCTGCAGTCACGATGTCCGACGGAGAACCGATGAGCGCTCAGCCGCACGCGTACGCAGTGACCGACCCGGAAACCGCACTGAAGTACGCGATCCAGCACATCCAGGGTGACCGGGTGCAGATCGTCGACGGGGTCATCCAGCCGATCGTGCCGTCCTGGGATCATGAAAACGTCGCGGACCTGATCCGCGAACAGCTGGGGCCGGTGCTGCGCAGGCTGGGCTGCCGGGCCGGTTCCGGGAACCTGGATCTGCCGGGGACCAGCAACTGGTACGTGCCGGATCTGGCGGTCGTGCCGAGCGACGTCGCCAAGGGCGCGGAGGCTCTGCTGCCCGACCAGACCCTGCTGATCGTCGAGATCACCTCGGAGTCCAACGCGGACACCGACCGCACGGTCAAACGGGCCCGCTATGCGGAGTACCGCGCGCCGTTGTACCTGCTGGTCGACCGCCAGGAGAGATCCTGCACCCTTTACGCCGTACCGGGCCGACTCGGCTACACCAGGGTGGAGGGGCCCCTGCCGTTCGGAACGCCCGTCACGCTGCCTGATCCGTTCGACTTGGAGCTCGACACCTCCGAGTTCTGAGCGGCGCCGCTGCAGATGACACCGGCGCCGTCCCAGCACCAGCTCACGCCACGGCGGGGTCGAGCTCCTCCTTGATGGCCGCCGCGAAGGCGTCCACATCGGCCTCGGTGGTGTCGAAGGAGGTCATCCAGCGGACCTCACCGGCCAGCTCGTCCCACACGTAGAACCGGAAGCGCTTCTGGAGGCGCTCGGTCACGGCGGGCGGGAGGACCGCGAAGATCTGGTTGGCCTGCACCGGCCGCTCGATCTTCAGCCCCGGCAGGTCACGGACCGCTTCGTACAGGCGCTGCGTCATGGCGTTCGAGCGGGCGGCCGAGCGCAGCCAGAGGTCACCGCCGAGCAGGGCCTCGAACTGGACCGACATGAACCGCATCTTGGAGCCCAGCTGCATGCTGGCCTTGCGTATGTGGGCCATGCCGCGCACGGCGTCCTCGTTGAGCACGATCACCGCCTCGCCGAACAGCAGGCCGTTCTTGGTGCCGCCGTAGGACAGGACGTCCACGCCCGCGTCGGTGGTCATCTCGCGCAGCGGTACGCCGAGGGTGGCCGCCGCGTTCGCCAGGCGCGCGCCGTCCAGGTAGACCAGCATGCCGAGGCTGTGGGCGTGGTCGCAGATCGCGCGGATCTCGTCGGGCGTGTAGCAGGTGCCGAGCTCGGTGGACTGGGCGATCGAGACGACCTTGGGCCTGGCCCGGTGCTCGTCGTCGAAGCCCCAGGCCTGACGGTCGATCAGCTCCGGGGTCAGCTTGCCGTCCCAGGCGGGCACCGTCAGCAGCTTGATGCCGGCGACCTTCTCCGGCGCTCCGCACTCGTCGACGTTGATATGGGCCGACTCGGCGCAGACGACGGCCTCCCAGCGGTCGAGCATGGCCTGGAGAGCCACCACGTTCGCCCCGGTGCCGTTGAAGACCGGGAAGGTACGGGCGGTGGACCCGAAGTGCCCGCGCATCACGTCCTGCAGGCGCTCGGTGTAGACGTCCCCGCCGTAGCTGACCTGATGGCCGTGGTTGGCCTGGGCGATCGCCTCCAGGACCTCGGGGTGCACGCCCGCGTAGTTGTCGCTGGCGAAACCGCGGGCATCCGGGTCGTGTCGTCGCTCTACGGTCATCGTGCTTACTCGTTTCGGTCGTGCGGTGTGTGGATGGTGGTCCGGGCCGGGAGTGGGCCCGGACCCGGTTCAGGGCGGGACCGCTTCAGGACGGGACCGGCTCTGTTCGGGCGCGGGACTTCTCCAGCCCGCGCACCAAGGGCGGACCGGCCAGCCCCAGCAGGACGAACAGCGCCGCCAGGACCACCCAGCCGGTCACCGCGGCCCCGACGATCAGCGACGTCATCAGCCACGGCCCGGCGAACTGCTGGAGCCCGCGTCCCAGGGAGAAGACCGCCTGGTACTCGCCCTGCCGGCCGGGCGGGGCGAGCCCGAAGGACAGTCCCCAGCCCGCCGACGCCTGGTACAGCTCGCCCAGTACGAGGACCAGTGCGCCGCCCAGCAGAGCCGCGCTGTCCAGCAGCGTGCCATGTCCCGCGCTGAGCGCGAAGACCAGGCAGGACGCCCCCAGCGACCAGCCCGCCCAGCGCAGCATACGTGCCGCTCCCGCGGGGGTCTGCGCGCCCCTGCTGACCCTGACCTGGAACAGCAGCACCAGGACGGTGTCGAGGATCAGCAGGCCCGACACGGTGAGGGCGGGTGCGTCGGTGCTGGTCACGATCCACAGGGGCAGTCCGACGGTCAGCAGCGGGTGGTAGAGCTCCAGCGCCCCGCACACCAGGGCGATCGCCACATAGCGCGTGTCCCGCAGCGCCGAGCTGCGCAGCACGCCCGTGCTCTCCCCGCCGGCTGTGCTCGCCCCGCCGTCCGTCCGCTCCTCGCTGACCTGCTCCGGGTCCTCGGCTCCTCGCGCGCGCCGCCGCATCCCCGACAGCACGGCGACGGAGACCAGTTGGAGTGCCGCGTTGGTGAGGACGGTGGCGTACAGCGCGGTCGAGGTGCCGACCGCGATGGCGGCCCCGGCCAGCGCCGCACCGCCCAGAAAGCCCAGATTGAACAGGCTGCGCATCTGCGCGCTGACCCGGACGCGCTCCTCCTCGCCCACCAAGGCGTGGGTGAGCGACGCCTGGAGCGCCCCCGCGGAGGTCTCCAGCACGGCGATGGCACAGGCCACCGCGAGGAATCCGGCGAAACCGTCCACCATGCAGTACGCGGTGAACCCCGCCGAGGCGAGCAGGAAGTTGGCCGTCAGCACCCGGCCCGCACCGAGCCGGTCGGCGAGTCTGCCGATCGGTACGGTGCAGAGCAGGCCGCACAGACCGGCGACGGACAGGGCGAGACCCACCCGCTGGGCGGGGATGCCGATGGTCCGGGTGAAGAACACCGCGCTGGAGGTGAGGAACACCCCGAGCCCCAGGGACTGGATGAGCGTGAGCACGCCGAGCCGGCGCGCGTTTCCGGAGGCGGGGAGGGACTCGCGGAGCCAGGCGCGCAGCGCGGGGCCCCCGGGTCCCCGGGTGTCAGCCATGCGGCTGCTCCGACGGGAGTTGCCCGCCCCCGCCCTCGATGGGCTCGGTCCGCAGGCCATAGCCTTCCATCACCGTCCGCACGGCACGTCGGACACTGTCGGCGCTCTCCCCACGGAACCGGAAGATCCCGGTGCCTGCGTCGTAACTGCCGGGGCCGGTCATGACGTGCCCGACCGGCGGCAGTTCCTCGTGGTAGACCTCCGGGACGACGTTCCGAAGCGAGGCGCGGTGCGTCACCCGGCTGGGCAGCTGCCCGGGGGTCGGGTAAATGAGCCATCCTCCGCCGGCGGCGGGCGCACCGGTGTCCCGCCACAGCGGGGGCAGGCCGATCGCCGCCCGGAACGCCTCGGCGAACAGGTCGATGCCGTAGAGGTCGACATGGAGGAACGGCACCTGGGCGCCGCCCGGCCGCAGTCCGACCTCCAGGAACACCAGCTCGCCGCCCGGGCGCCGGATCACCTCCAGGTGAAAGGCGCCGTCGCGCAGCCCGAGGGCCTTGAGGCAGCTTCCGGCGAAGGCGGTGAGCCGGGCCCGCTCGGGCCCTTCGTCGAGCAGCACCGACCCGAGGGGGCGGCCGTGCGCGTAGTCCAGGCAGGTGTTGACGTACTGGGAGGCGCTGACGAAGTGGAAGGAACCGGAGCGGTACACGCCGTCGACATGGAAGATGTCGCCCTCGACATACTCCTCGCACTCGTACGCGCTGGGGTCGACGCCGCTCAGCGCCAGCTCCAGTTCCGCCGTGCTTGTGACAACGGTGACGCCCTCGGAGCCCGCCGAGGCCCGTGGCTTGAGGACCAGGGGCAGACCGCCGAGTGTCTCGGCCACCGCCTCGGCTGTTGAGCTGTCGTCCAGTGGGCAGAACCTCGGCACCCGCAGTCCGGCGTCGCCCACGGCCCGCTTCATGGCGGGCTTGTCCTTGAACCGCCGGACCAGGTCCAGGCCGTAGCCGCCGGTGACACCGAGGTCCGCCGAGAGCCGGGCGGCGGTGAGGATGTCGTACTCGGACTGACCGAACACGGCGTCGGGGGTGCCGTGCCGGTCCGCGATCTCGCGTACGACGGGCAGGACGTCGTCGTGGGCGAGGCTGTCGAGCACCCGGATCTCGGTGGCGCCGTCCTGGTCGAGCGCGGGCAGGCCGCCGGGCGTGGTGAGGTACACCGTCCGGCACGGCGTGCCGTCGAGGAAGCGGTGGTATTCGCCGAACTCGTCGCCGGAGCGGTTGAGTACGACGTACAGCGGAGTGCTGCCGATGGTGTACGGGGGTGTGGTGCCGATGGTCATGCGCCTGCCCCCGGTCGCATCGAGTCCGGCAGACAGGCGTCGAGGTCGGCGGCCTCGACCCGGCCGAAGGCGGGGGCGGCCAGGTGCCGGTCGGCCGGTGTCGGGGCGAGGAAGGCGGACGCGCGGGGCTCGCCGGTGCCGCCGAGGGCCTGCCAGATCTGTTCGGCGAGGTCCGGCATCACGGGGAACGCGAGCAGGGACAGGCCCTTGAGCCACCAGTAGGCGCCGTCGTCGGCCGCGTGGGCCACCGATTCGTCGGCGCACCAGCGGTCCAGGGCCGCGACCGCACGCCGCGTGTCGACGCGGGTGGCGTCCAGGGCCGCCGACTGCTCGGCGAGCAGCGACTCCAGAAGCTCGGCCACGGCCGGTGCCGGAGCGTGCGGCGGTCCGTCGGGCAGGCGGGTCCAGGCGGCGTCGATCCGCTTGCCGAGGTCGTCGGCGAGGGTCGCGTTGGCCGTCGTGAGGAAGTCGGCCGTCTCGAAACTCGCCGGCCCGGACTCCAGATCGGCACGGGCGAGGAAGTACCGCACCGCGTCGGCGCTGATCGCGGGCGACGCCGCGACGTCCGCCGCCCAGATCGCATGGCGGGCGCTGGTGGAGAACTTGCGTCCGGCCAGTTGGTAGAAGTGGTTGATGAGACACCGGTCGTACGGCTTCATGTCGCCGTGCAGCAGGCTGGTGCCGACGATGGAGACCAGCGTGGGGATCACGTTGTCGATGCCCAGCGTGGTGATCGTGGTGACGCCGGAGTCCGGGTCGAAGGCGTTCACGCCGGTACCGGACAACTGCCCGTGGACCGCGCCGGCGAGCCGGGCGAACATGAAGATCCCGGCGTACGGGAACAGGGCGTGCGGTACGTCCGGCTCCGGTGCGGGCAGCGGCACTCCCCACTCCTGCGGGGCGCTGAGCCGTACGGTCAGACCGTCCCGCTCCAGGAACCGCGCCACGGTCTGCCGGTAGCGGTCGGCGATCCCCAGCTCGGCGAGAG
Source organism: Streptomyces sp. NBC_00775 (assembly GCF_036347135.1). Taxonomy (NCBI): domain Bacteria; kingdom Bacillati; phylum Actinomycetota; class Actinomycetes; order Kitasatosporales; family Streptomycetaceae; genus Streptomyces; species Streptomyces sp. NBC_00775. The sequence continues at coordinate 1,778,966 of NZ_CP108938.1, read as the reverse complement.
TGGCGTCGAGTACGTCGCGCTCCGGCACCCGGAGGAAGAGGCTGGATATCTCCCGCCAGGTCAGCGGGCCTTCGTCGAGGAGGGGACGCGGGTCGACGACCGACTCGGGCAGGAAGTGCGCGCTGCACTCCTCGCAGAAGTAACTGGCGACCCCCGCACCGCACTCGGGACAGCGGCCGAGCAGCCAGCCGCCCACCACCCAGCGGCCCGACGTGTCGCAGTAGGGCACGCGCTCCTTCCGGGTCAGCACCGCTCCCCGGCCCTTCAGGCGCTCGATCGACCCGGCCACCTCGTGCTCGAAGAGGTCGCGCCACGGGTCCTGGTCCGGGCTGATGAAGGCGTCGACGCCGATGCGCAGGGCGGCCAGGTCGTCCTGGATCCGCCGGCCGTAACGGGCCGCGACCTCACCGGGTGCCGACCCTTCGGCGTGTGCCTTGAGCGTGACGTACGACTCGTACACATCGCTTCCGGTGATCACGAGCGGCAGGTCGCCGCGGACGCGCAGATGCCGGGCGATCATGTCGGACCACAGGAAGGGGCCGCCGATGTGTCCCAGGTGCAGGGGCCCGTTCGGCGTGGCCTCGGGCGGCACGAGAAGGTAGTGCTTCGGGACGTACGCGTCCCCCGTCAGCAGCAGACTCATGACCGCGAACTCCCGTAGAGCAGATTCAGTGCGTCCTCGGCCATGGCCGGAGCGAGTCGGTAGCCGGAGCCCGATCCGCCGATCGCCATCACCACGTCGTCGTCATCGACCGTGTCCACGATGGGCAGATGGCCCGGAGTGAAGCAGTCGCTGAAGACCCGACCGCCGAGCAGGTGCGGCAGGAACCCCGGAACGTACCGCTCCAGCAGGGCACGAGCGAGGGACCGGTCGCGGGCGTCGATGGCCAGCGGCTCGTCCGGGCCGCGGTCCCAGTCGGGCGAGGTGACGCTGAAGATCCAGTGGCCGCCCGGGTGGTGGGGCAGCAGGAACGCGTCCGCGTCCTCGAAGACCAGCGCGGGCGCGTGCGGCGGGGGCGGCGACATGATGTGGAACGCCACCACCTTCTTCACCCGGGCGCCCCGGTCGCGGGCGGCCCGGGCCACGGGACCGTCGAGCGCCCACGGTCCGGGCGCGACGACCGCCTTGTCCGCCGTGACACGGCTCCCGTCGGCGGCGACCAGTTCGATGTGCCCGCCCGCCCGGCGTACGGCCGTGACCCGGAAGCCCTCCAGGAGGGCGCTGCCGGGGCGGCTCAGCACCCCGTCAAGGAGCTGATCGGCCAGCGCCTGCGGACGGCCTACGGTCATGGGGGCGGACGCCCGCAGCACCTCGTCGTCTCCGTGGGCGAGCCCGGGGAACGTCTCGGCGAGCAGGCGCTGCCCATCCCGGTCCACGGCGGAGGTCCGCCCGCCGTCGGCCATGCTCGTGTGGAGCGCCGCCGCGGTGGTGCGGCCCACCAGCCAGTAGGTGTCCACCGGTTCGCGCTGTACGTCGGGCAGTTCGGCCGCGAGTTCGGCGAACAGGGCGGTGCTGCGGGCGGCCAGGGCGCGCTGCGCGGCGCTGTGCCCGGTGGGCGTGTCGAAGCCGGCCGACAGACGGGTGGCCCCCGTCCCCCGTGCGGCGTGGGTGAGGACGAGAACGCGCAGGCCGGGGTTGCGGCGTACGGCGTGGTGGGCGGTCAGGGCGCCCACGATGCCGCTGCCGACGACGGCCAGGTCGTAGTGGGGAATCGCGGTGTTCGGGTCAGGCATCGGGCGCCGACCACCAGAAGGAGAAGATGACCAGTTCCTCGCCCCGGTCGGCGAACACCTCGTGGACCGACTGCGAGGGAAAACCGACCACCGAGCCGGGGACGACGGACGACCGCTCCCCGTCCACCACCAGGGTGCCGGAGCCGGCCTGGACCACCCAGATCTCCCGCACCGCGTGCTGGTCGGGGGAGCTGGTTCCCCCGGGCGGCACGGTGAAGCGGGCCATCTTGAACGGCACCGACGAGAAGCACGAGCGCGCGAAGTCCGCCTCGGCGACGGTGACTCCGTCCGGCTCGACCTCGGTGGGCAGGAAGGGCAGCAGAGCCCGGTACGCCTCGGTCGGTTGCTGATGGACCGTCATACCGCGTACCTCGTCTCACCGAGCATGCTGTTCAGGATCACCGCGCTGCGCCACGCGAGCAGGCTCAGATTGGGATCGGCGACTCCCCAGGAGTGCCGCGCGCCGTTCTGGAGGTAGATCCGGTTCTCCGACGGCCCGTCCCAGGCCAGGGAGAAGTCGTCACGGACGTCGAGGAGCCCGTCGGTGCGCCGCAGCCGGGGAGCGAGGGATGCCATGAACTCGGGCAGCTCATAGGCGTATCCGGTGCACAGGATGACGACGTCCGCGGCGAGTGCGGCGGGGGCGTCGAGGCCTGAGGAGTCCGTGAAGTCCGTGAACAGCTTCCACTCGTCGGGGCCGCCTTCGAGAGCGGTCACCGTGCAGTCCGGCAGGAAGCGCAGCCTGCCGGGGGCGTTCTCGATGAACTCGTCGCGGTAGCTCAACCGGTAGATGTCCTGGAGGACTTGGAGGTCGATGCCGTCGCTGGTGTACTTCTGCCGCTCCAGCAGCCGGGCCTTGCGGTCCGCGGGCAACCCGTGGAAGTGGCGGACGTACTCAGGGCTGTAGAGGTCGTTGGCGAACGGCGAGTCGTCCATGGGCAGGAAGGACTGGCGCCTGCTGGCCCAAGTGACGCTGTGCGCCGAGCTGTTGGTGGCGAGGTGTCGGACGATCTCCGCCCCGCTCTGACCGCCGCCCACCACGACGACGCGGCGGCCGGTGACGTCCGGGGCGCGCAGCAGGAACTCCCCGGAATGGAAGACCGTCGGCCCGAGGAAGGGACGGAACGGCTCGGGGACGCTCGGGGTGAGGCCGGTGCCGAGCACGAGGTGACGTGCCGTCACTTCGCTCTCGTCCGTGCGTACATGGAACGCCCCGTCGTGGAAGTCCACGCTCCGCACATCGGCGCCGAAGGTCAGATTCGGCAGCTGTCCGGCGACCCACTGGAGGTACTGGTTGAACTCCGTGCGCAGTACGGCCGGGAAGTCCGCCGCGAGGAACCGGTAGAGGCGGCCGGTGGTGGAGAGGAACGACAGGAAGGAGAACGGGCTGGTGGGGTCGACGAGGGTCACCAGGTCCTTGAGCAGCGAGACCTGCAAAGTGGCCTCGGGCAGCAGCAGACCGGGGTGCCAGGAGAAGCTCTCCCGGCGTTCCAGGCAGGCGCCGCGCAGCCCGTCGATCCGGTGGGCGAGGGCGGCCAGGCTCATGTTGGCGGGCCCGACGCCGACGGCGGCGTAGTCGAGTATGTGATCGCTCACGGTGCGCGTCCCGGGGTCAGACGGCGACGACGGCGTCGCCGAGGGCCTGCCAGCGGTCGAGTGCGCCCTGCGGCGAGTCCGCGGTGAACAGGGCGTGGCCGAGGCGCGAGCGGCAGTCCTCGACGCCGGGGATGAGCTCGCCGGGCGCGAAGTACACGGAGGTCTCCGTCACTTCGGGCAGCGCCGCCATGTCCTGCCAGCCCGTCAGTTCACGGTAGGAGGACCGGCCCTCGGCGGAGAAGAAGCGGATGCCGGCGCTCTTCGCCTGCGGGTCGGCGAAGGCCCCGGCCTCGTCGAGGTCCAGTCCCAGGGAGGTGGCGATCGCCACCTTGGGGAGGCTGACTCCGGTGACGAGTCGCAGAAGTTCCACGATCCGGTCGCCGGGCAGGCGCGCGCCGATCTCGATGAGGACAGGACCCTCGGCGGTCAGCCGCAGCTCGCAGTGGAACGGGCCACTGGTCAGGTGTACTGCGCGGACGACGTCGACGACGTACGCCTCGACGGCCTCCAGAGTGCCGGAGTCGACGTGGGCCGGGGTGAGATGGCCCATCTCCACGAAGTCGGGCTCGGGGCCGAGGAGCGTGCGGGTGAGAGCCACCAGGGTCACCTCACCGCTGTCCAGGACGTAGCCGTCGGCGCTGAACTCCGGGCCCGTGACGTACTCCTCGACGAGCACGCGGTGTTCGTGCAACTGACCCATGTCCGGGACGGGGTCGGTGACCAGGCGCTGGAAGGCGGCGGCGAGCTGGTCCATGTCGTCGGCCCGGCTGACATGGATGCTGCCGGAGCAGGCCACCGGCTTCATCACACAGGGAAAACCGACATGGGCGGCCGCGGCGCGCAACTCCTCGTCGGAGGTGGCCTGGGCGAAGCGCGGTGTGCGCAGACCCGCTTCGGCCACCGCGGCCCGCATGACGCTCTTGTCGCGGACGCGGTCGACCGTCTCCACGGGCAGGCCCGGCAGGCCGAGCGCGGCGGCGACACGAGCGGTCGCCGAGACATAGATGTCGGACCCGGCCAGGACCGCCTCGAAGGGCTCCTGGCCGTGCAGTTCGCGGACCGCGGCCTCCAGCGCCGCCTGGTCGTTGGTCTCCACCGTCAGCACCGTCTCGGCCGCGCCGCGCACGGCGTCGGAGAGCCGGCGGTCGCCGGAGTCGGCGGAAGCCACCACGACCCGCAGCCCCATCTCGGCCGCGACACCGATCAGGGTGGCGCCTCCGGAAGAAGCGGGTTCGACCACGACGATGCGCGCAGGCTGAAGGGGATCTATGCGTGACAAGGCGAATTCTCTCGGGTCAGAGGAGGGCCGGCCGGCTTTGTGAGCCGAACCGGCCCTGGGAACCGTTTTGTTCTCCGGCGGGGCGGACATCGGGGTCGTGTGTGCGTCTCGCCTTGATCTTTCTATCCGGGGAGCTTGATCGCGGTCAATGCCTGACGGGAAGAATGTCTGTCGATCGGCGTGTGAGCCGCATAACCTCCTGTGTTCGGTCGGATTTTTGAATGTTCTCGGTGCCCTGCTGGTCCCGAAGGCACAAGTGCCATAGTCGGGATCGAGGTTGATCGCTCCGCACAGCGAGGTGGCAGGCATGTTCACGACCCGACCGACGCTCCAGGGCACCTTCGGCATGGTGTCCTCCACACACTGGCTCGCCTCGCAGTCGGCGATGGCCGTCCTGGAGGGCGGCGGCAACGCGTACGACGCCGCCGTCGCCGGCGGTTTCGTCCTGCACGTCGTCGAACCGCACCTCAATGGACCCGCGGGCGAGGTCCCGATCATCCTCGCCCCGGCGGGCGGCGAGGTGCGGGTGCTGTGCGGGCAGGGTGTCGCGCCCGCCGGAGCGACGATCGACCACTACAAGGGCCTCGGTTTGGATCTCGTACCCGGTACCGGGCCGCTCGCCGCCGCCGTACCGGGCGCGTTCGACGCCTGGATGCTCCTGCTCCGCGACCACGGAACCAAGTCGCTCGCCGACGTCCTCAGGTACGCCATCGGCTACGCCGAGGACGGCCACGCGCCCGTGGAGCGCGTCGGCGAGACGGTCGAGACCGTACGCGAGCTGTTCGAGACGGAGTGGACCTCGTCGGCGGAGGTGTATCTGCCGGGCGGCAGGGCCCCGATGCCCGGCGAACTGTTCCGCAATCCCGCCCTCGCCGCGACCTGGCGACGGCTGCTCGCCGAGGTCTCCGCGGAGACGGACCGGGTGGCTCAGATCGAGGCCGCGCGGAGGGTCTGGCGCTCCGGCTTCATCGCCGAGGCCCTGGTACGCCAGGCCGAGCGGCCCACCATGGACACCAGCGGCGAGCGCCACACCGGCACGCTGACGGCCGCCGACCTGGCCGACTGGTCCGCGACCTACGAGGCCCCGGCGACGTACGACTGGCGGGGCTGGACTCTGTGCAAGGCGGGCCCCTGGAGCCAGGGCCCGGTCCTCCTGCAACAGCTGGCCCTGCTGCCGCCCGAGCTGCCGCGCTACGGCTCCGCCGACTACGTCCACCTCCTCGTCGAGGGCTGCAAGCTCGCCATGGCCGACCGCGAGGCCTGGTACGGGGACGCGGCCGAGGTGCCGCTCGACGAACTGCTGTCGGAGCCGTACAACGCCGCCCGGCGCGCGCTCGTCGGTGACAAGGCGTCCTACGAGCTGTGCCCCGGCAGCCCCGGTGGGCGCACCCCTCGGCTGAGCGGGCACGCGCGCGTGGTGGCGGACGGGGAGCCCGGCTTCGACGCGCTGGCGGTACCGGGCGCGGGCGAACCCACCGTGGCCCGGGCCGCCACGGAACCCGGGGTGGCACCGGACGGCGGAACCCGGGGCGACACCTGCCACCTCGACGTCGTCGACCGGTGGGGCAACATGGTCGCCGCCACCCCCAGCGGCGGCTGGCTGCAGTCCAACCCGGTCGTGCCCGAGCTGGGCTTCCCGCTCGGCACCCGGCTCCAGATGGCCTGGCTGGAGGAGGGACTGCCCAACTCCCTGACGCCGGGCCGCCGTCCGCGCACCACGCTGACCCCCTCGCTCGCGCTGCGCGACGGGGTGCCGGTCATGGCGTTCGGCACCCCGGGCGGGGACCAGCAGGACCAGTGGCAGACGCACTTCTTCCTGTCGGTGGCGCTGCGCTCAGAGGTGCGCGGCGGCCTCGACCTCCAGGGCGCGATCGACGCCCCGAACTGGCACAACGACAGCTTCCCCGGCTCCTTCTACCCCCGCGGTATGCGCCCCGGCAGCCTCACCGTCGAGTCCCGCATGGACGAGGCGGTCGTCGAGGAGCTGCGCCGCCGCGGCCATGACGTCCTGGTCGACGAGGCCTGGTCCGAGGGACGGCTGTGCGCGGTCGCGCGGGATCCGCGGACGGGGGTGCTGTCGGCGGCTGCGAACCCGCGCGGGATGCAGGGGTACGCGGTCGGACGCTGATCGCCGAACCCCCTGAATTCATCGCGATTCCATCCGGAGTGCACCGGGCGGGCGAGGATTGTCAGTGGCGCGTGCTGTCATGGAGCCATGATCGAAGACATCGAAACCATCGACGAGTTTCTCGCCCAGCGCACGTCCGACGTCGAAGAAGCAGTACGCAAGGCGGCCGCCGCCGAGATCATGCCGCGCTTCCGGCAGCTCGCCGCGCACGAGATCGACCAGAAGTCCGGCCCGCACGACCTGGTGACGGACGCCGACCGCAAGGCCGAGGAGTACCTCACCGGGGCTCTCAACGCACTGCTGCCCGGCTCGGTCGTCGTCGGCGAGGAGGCGGTGCACGCCGATCCGGCGACGTACGACGCGATCCGTGGCGCGGCGCCGGTCTGGATCGTCGACCCCGTCGACGGGACCAGGCAGTTCGTGCACGGCGACCCCGGATTCTGCACGCTGGTCGCGCTCGCGGTGGACGGCGTCGTGCGCGCCTCGTGGACGTTCGCTCCCGCACGCGACGAGTTCGCCACCGCGATACGCGGCCGGGGCGCCGTTCTCGACGGTGTGCCCCTGCGCTCCGGCTCGCCCGAGCCCGGCCGCGACCTGGACATCGCCACGTCCCACCCGGACTACACCACGGACGAGCAGAAGCGCGCGCTCCTGGGCCTGCGCGTCGAGGGCGTCGCCCCGCGCGCGTGCGGCTCGGCCGGCCTGGAGTATCTGGCCATCGCCCGCGGCGAGCTGGACGGCGTCGCCTTCTCCTGGGAGGCCGCCTGGGACCACGCCGCGGGTCTGCTGCTGGTCGAGGAGGCGGGCGGCGCGCATCTGACCCTCACGGGCGAGCCCTTCCGCATCACCGGGGGCAACGCGCTGCCGTTCACGGCGGCCCGGGACGAGGCCACGGCCCGCCGGGTGGTGGCGCTGCTGGCGGCCGGAGCCTGATCGCCGGGCCCCGTCGCGTCACCGGGCGTGCCCCGCTACCCAGCCCGGCGGGTCACCGGCCTTCCACGTTCCCAACCGTCCGCGCCGCCAAGGCTGTCAGTCCTCCGGCATATCCTGATCCTCAGAGGCCATCGGCTGACAAAGGAGTCCGAAGGTGCCGTCGATGCTCGATGTGGTCGTGGTGGGTGCGGGGCCCAACGGACTGACCGCTGCCGTGGAGCTGGCCCGCCGGGGCTTCTCCGTGGCCGTGTTCGAGGCGCGGGACACCGTGGGCGGGGGAGCGCGCACCGAAGAGCTCACACTGCCCGGTTTCCGGCACGACCCGTGCTCGGCGGCGCATCCGCTGGGCGTGAATTCGCCCGCGTTCAAGGCGATGCCCCTGGAGCGGTACGGCCTTCAGTGGCTGCACGCCGAGCTGCCCATGGCGCACCCGTTCCCCGACGGCACGGCGGCGGTGCTCTCGCGGTCGGTGGCGGAGACGGCGGCCTCGTTCGGCCCACGCGACGCCGGTGCGTACCGTCGACTGGTCGCGCCCTTCCTGCCCAAGTGGGACACGCTGGCCCACGATTTCATGTCGCTGCCGCTGACGGCGCTGCCCCGCGACCCGGTCACCCTCGCCCGCTTCGGCCTCGTCGGACTGCCGCCGTCGACGTGGCTGACGCGCCGCTTCCGCGACGAGCGCGCCAAGGCCCTGTTCGCCGGGCTCGTGGCGCACGTCATCGCCCCGCTCGACGGCATCGCCACCGGCGCCGTCGGCCTGGTCTTCGCCCTGGCCGCGCACGCCGGCGGTTGGCCGGTCGCGCGCGGCGGCTCCCAGTCCATCTCCGACGCGCTCACCGCGTACCTCAAGGATCTCGGCGGCACCGTCCACACCGACTACGAGGTCAAGCGCCTGGACGACCTGCCGCCCGCGCGCGCGTACGTCTTCGACACCTCACCCACCGCACTGGCCCGGATCGCGGGCTTCGGCCGGTACTACGAGCGCTACCGCTACGGGGCGAGCGTCTTCAAGATCGACTACGCGCTGGACGGCCCCGTGCCCTGGACCGCCAAGGAGGCCCGCACCGCCGGGACCGTGCAGGTCGGTGCCAGCAGCGCGGAGATCAGCACCGCGCTGCGGGCGGCCTCCCGCGAGGGCCGGGCGCCCGACGCGCCCTTCCTGATCACCGTGCAGCCCAGCGTCGTGGACCCCTCCCGGGCACCCGACGGCAAGCAGGTCTTCTGGGTGTACGGGCATGTTCCGAACGGCTGGACCGGGGATCTCACGGACGCCATCGAGCGGCAGCTGGAGCGCTTCGCGCCGGGCTTCCGCGACCGCGTACTGGCCCGCGCGACCGCCGGGCCGCCCCAGCTCGCCGCCCGCAACGCCAACTATGTGGGCGGTGACATCGCCTGCGGCGCCGCCTCCGGGCTTCAGCTCCTGCTGCGCCCCAAGCTGTCCCTGTCCCCGTACAGCACCCCGCACCCGGCCGTCTTCCTCTGCTCCTCGGCCACCCCGCCGGGGCCCGGCGTGCACGGCATGTCGGGGCACAACGCGGCGAAGGCCGTCTGGAGGAGGCTGAGGCAGCCATGACCGCGATCACGCTGGTCCAGGGCGACATCACCCGGCAGAGCGTCGACGCCATCGTCAACGCGGCGAACTCCTCGCTGCTCGGCGGCGGCGGAGTCGACGGAGCCATCCACCGCCGCGGCGGTCCCGCCATCCTCGCCGAGTGCCGGAAACTGCGCGCCTCCCAGTACGGCAAGGGCCTGCGCACCGGTCAGGCGGTCGCCACCACCGCGGGCGAGCTGGACGCGCGCTGGGTGATCCACACCGTCGGCCCGCGTTACTCCCACGAGGAGGACCGCTCGGAGCTGCTGGCCTCCTGCTACCGGGAGTCACTGCGGATCGCCGACGAGCTCGGCGCCCGTACCGTGGCGTTCCCCGCTGTCTCCGCAGGTATCTACGGGTGGCCGATGGAAGACGCGGCCCGTATCGCTGTGGAGACGGTGCGGGCGACAGAAACGTCGGTCGAGGAGGCCAGGTTCGTCCTCTTCGACGAGCGGGCGTACGAGGCGTTCGCCGCGCAGGTCGGCTGACCTCGACTGGCCGGTCTTGGCCGCTCTCTTGTGCCGTGATGCCTTGCCGAGCACTCTCTTCGCCTGCCACGAGGGCCGGTGCGTGCCAACGCCTTGTCCAGCAAGGGTGCGCCACTCCAGGCCTTGCGCGGGTCAGGGTGTCGCCCCTATAACCATCCTGCATGCTTCGGTGGGGATGGCCGGAAATGGCAGTTTGCCACCGACCAGGGGGGTCCCCAGCTCCGCCGGGATCAGCAGCAACACACACAGACCGACGGAGACATGAGGACATGACCGACGACGCCTTTCGCGATGCCATGACCCGCCTTGCTGTCGACCCGGCATTCAGGGCCCAACTCGACGGCGACACCGACGACATCTCACGAAGACTTGGCCTGACGCCCGAGCAGGTCGCCGAGCTCCGTCGGCTTCGTGTCGAATCCGGCACCGCCGAGGGGCCTGGCACGCTCGACGCGAGGCTGTCCAAGTCCTCCCTCTTCTTCGGCAGCGCGGCACACGCGCTGGCGCACCACGACGTGTCCGTCGACCACGCGCCCGTGGACCACGCGCCGGTCGAGCACGGGGCGCACGATGCCGGGGCCGGCGACGCCACGGCGCCGCACCTGGGTGAGGCCGACCCGGGCGACTATCGGGACGGAGCCGGCGCGCTTGACCGCGGTGCGTCCGACTCCGTCAGTCTGATCGGTGGTCAGCTCGACAACGCGGCCCTGGGCAGCGGAGATGCCCTGCTGGGTGACCCCGCCGGTGCGGGCGGTTCCGGCGACTTCGGCGACTTCGGGGGCTTCGGCGACGAAGGCGCGGGCGGCTTCAGCGGTGGTGAAGACGGCTTCGGCGCCGGGGGTGCGGACGGATTCGGCGGAAGTGAAGGCGGCCTGGGCGGCTTCGGTGGGGGCGAAGGCGGCTTCGGGAGTTTCGGGGGTTCCGGCGGCGGCTCCGAAGGTGGCTTCGGCGGCTTCGGCGACGGTGGGGGCGGCGGGTCGGAGGGGAACTTCGGCGGCGGCTTCGGGGGGCACGACGGGAGCGGGAGCGAGGGCGGCTTCGGCGGCGGTCACGGCGGAGGCGACGTCGGTGAGTTCGGCCACGGCGGCATCTATGAGCGCGGCGAAGGCGGAGACGGCGGTGGTGAGGGCGGCGGCGAAGGTGGTGGCGGCGAAGGAGGCGGCGGCGAGGGCGGCAGCGGTGGCGGCGGCGACCAGGAGAACACCGGCCGGCGACCCGGCGGTGGCGAAGGCGGCGGCGGAGGCGAGGGCGGAGGCGGCGGCGGAGGCGAGGGCGGAGGCGGTGGCGGCGGTGACGAGGGCTCCGGCCACGGACACGACGGCGGCTCCTCCGGCGGTGGTGGTGAAGGCGGCGGCGGTGGCGGCGACGGCGGTGGCGGCGAGGAGGGCTCCGGCCACGGACACGGCGACGGTCCTTCCGGCGGTGGTGGCGGTGGCGGTGGCGAAGGAGACGGCGGAGGCGGCGGCAGCCAGGAGAACACCGGCCGTCGGCCGGGCGGCGGTGGTGAGCCCGGCGGCGGTGGTGGTGAAGGAGACGGCGGCGGCAGCCAGGAGAACACCGGCCGGCGCCCCGGTGGAGGTGGCGAGCCCGGTGGTGGTGAAGGCGGCGGCCGCGGGGGCGTCCTCGGCGGTTCCGAGAGCATCCGCGGCGGCGTGACCGCCCCTGGTGCGGGCGGCATCAGTACGCATCTGTCGCCTTCCGGCCCCGGCACCGCCGCACCCGGCGGTGGCTTCTCCGACGGCACGTTCACCAGTGGTTCCGGAGCGGGCTGAGCCGGATGCTGTGCCATGTGTGTCGCGTTCACGTACGGCGCGACTTCCCTTACTGCCTGCACTGCGGCACGCTCCGCCGCGGTGCGGCGCCGACGTCGTTCGCCGCGCCCCAGCTGCGCGGCGTCGACGATCCCGCACTGCTCGTACCGCTGACCGGTCCGGTGACGACGCTGGGCCGGGACGCCGACAACGACGTCGTCCTCTCCGACGGCAGCGTGTCGCGCCGGCATGCCCGGATCGTCCGCACCGAGACAGGCTTCCGGATCGAGGACCTGGACTCGTTCAACGGCACGGCGGTCGGCGGAGTGGACCTGCACGGAGGGTCGGCGCACCTCGCCGACGGCGCCGACCTGTCCGTCGGTGATGTCCGCTTGGTGTTCGAGCAGCCCCGCGATGCCCGGGTCGGCTCACGCACCATGGTCGTCGGCACCCAGCTGACCCAACTGCCCACCGCCCTCCAGGAGGAGGTGCCGGAGGCGACCGGGCCCCTCACCGCGCGACCCCGCCGCCGCTCGGGGTGGGCGCTCAAGCAAGTACCCACCGACCGCGGTGAACCCGGCTGGGTGCTGAACAACACGCGGACAGGCGTGTATCTGCGGCTGGACGAGCGCGAGGTGTTCCTCTGGAACGCCGTCGACGGCGAGAACACCGTACGGGATCTGCTGTTCGCCTACGCGGACCGCTTCGGTGAGCTCGCGCTGCCGCGGATCGAGGCCGCGCTGGCGGCGTTCGCGGACGCGGGACTGCTGCGCGGCCTGCCCGGCCGCCCCGGGGAGGAACAGACCATGGGCTGGCGGCGGGCCGGGCGTGCGCTCTACCGGGCCCTGCTGAAACTGGAGGTGTCCGTACCGGGCCTCGACGGCGCCGTGACCCGCCTGTACAGCGCGTTCGGCTGGCGGTTCTTCACCAGGACCGGGGTGACGCTCGTCTGGCTGTCGGTCGTCGGCGGTCTCGTCGCGTTCTTCACGGCGCAGCGACGGCAGCACCTGCTGGACTTCGGCGGAGCCGGCGTCTGGGGCCCGGTGACGCTGGCCGCGGGGTATGTCTCGGCCCTGATGGTGCATGAGCTGACGCACGCGCTGGCCGTGAAGTCGTACGGCCGCAAGGTCCGGCGCGGCGGGTTCCTGCTCATGATGGGGATGCCCTTCGCGTTCGTGGACACGAGCGACATGTGGTTCGGCTCCCGCTGGTCGCGTGTCGTGGTGGCGCTGTCGGGACCGGTCTCGACAGCGGCGCTGGCCGGCTGGTGCGCGGTGGGCGCCGCCTACCTCCCGGCAGGTCCGGCCTCGGCCGTGCTGTTCCACCTGGCTTTCGGGCTGTACCTGAACACGCTCTACAACTTCAATCCCCTGATGCCGCTGGACGGTTATCAGGCGCTCACCGACGCGCTGCGGGTGCCACGGTTGCGCGAGGAGGCGAGTGCCTACTTCCGCAAGGGGCTCTGGCAGGACCTGCGGGCGGGCCGCCGGCCCGGACCGCGCCAGACGGGAATGGCCGCCTACGGTCTCGCGGTCGTCGCCGGGACGTACGGCTTCCTGGTCCTCGCCCTGCTCGCCTGGCGTTCCCGGATGGGGGACCTGTTGCACGGACGGGTGTCCGCGCCGTGGGATGCCGTGATCGTGGCGGTCGTGGTCGGCCTGGTGGCCTTCCCGGTGTGGGCCGCACCGGCGCGCTGGCTGATACGCCAGGTGAAGCGGCGGCGCGAGGCCGGCGGCGGTCCGGAGTCCGTGCCGGCCGGCGCGGCCGTGGAGGGGGCGGCATGACGGGAGGTGCGGACGGCGCCGCCGAGTGGGCCGTGCCCGGCTACCTTGCCGTACGGACGCTCGGCGAGGGCGCCGGCGGCCGCGTCGTACTGGCCCGGCACGCGGCGACGGGCGTACCCGTCGCCGTCAAGTACCTGAGTGACCGGCTCCGTGACGACCAGGAGTTCCTGGCCCGCTTCCGGGCCGAGGCGCGGCTGCTGGGCGATCTGCGGCACCCATGTGTCGTACGGCTGTACGAGTATGTCGAGGCGCGCCGGGGTGCCGCGATCGTGATGGAGGCGGTGAACGGAGTCAGCCTCCGTGAACTGCTGCGCGCGCGGGGGGCGACCGGTCCGGAGGCCGCCCTGGTCCTGCTCAAGGGTTCGCTGCTGGGGCTCGGTGCGGCCCATTCGGCGGGAGTGGTCCACCGCGACTACAAGCCGGAGAACGTCCTGGTGCGTGCCGACGGTTCGAGTGCGCTCGCCGACTTCGGGATTGCCGTACGGGCCGGCCGTGAGACGGAGGCCGCGGGCACACCCGCCTATATGGCGCCCGAGCAGTGGCGCGGTGAGCCCGCGGCACCGGCGGGCGACGTGTACGCCGCGGCGGCGGTGTTCTTCGAATGCCTGACCGGTCGGCGGCCGTTCGCCGGTGACGATGTGACGGCGCTGCGCCTGCAGCACCTGAGGGCACCCGTGGCGCTGGACGACGTACCCGATCCGGTCCGTGGCCTGCTGCGCAGGGGCATGGCCAAGGACCCGGCGGACCGGCCCGGAATCGAGGCGTTCCTCGCCGATCTCGAACGGGCCGCCACCGAGGGGTACGGCGTCGGCTGGGAGGAGCGCGGACGCCGTCGCCTCGCTGAACTCGCCGCCCTGGCAGCCCTGTTGTTCCCGTTCGCCATCACACCGGCCGTCTACGAGGCCTCGCGCGCGCTGACCGTACTGGGCCGGCTGAAGCGCGGCGGCTGGAAGGCGGCTGCCGGGGCCGCCGCACTGGCGGTGGTCGCCGGCGCGGTGACCTCCGCGACGGCCGGCCCGCACGACACGACGACGACCGCGGCCAGTTCCACCCCGACGGGATCCTCCGGTACGACCCCGTCCTCCCTCTCATCCCCCTCCGTCGCACCGTCCGCCTCGCCCGGGACGACCCCGTCCGCGGCCGGCGGATCACCGTCCGCTACCCCCTCGGTGGGCCCGTCGCCGGGGGAGACGTCGGACACCCCGTCGACGAGCGTCACACCGCCCGTCGTATCAACGTCCCCGACGACCGGAACCTCGGCCGTGCCGACCCCGGGAACGGTCACGGTCACCATCGGCTCCTGGAGCCGCGGGCAGAACCCCGGCACGCTGATCGCCGCCGTCACCGTCGAAACGACCGGCACCGGACCCCTGACGCTGACGGCGGACTTCTATGTCAACACGCCCGCCGATCCCTACGGTTCCCAGACCCGGACGCTGTCGGGCAGCACGCAGTACGCGGTGAGCTTCGAGGCCGACTTCTCGAACCACCCGTGCAGGGGCACGTGGATCGTCGCCCTCACGAGCAGTCCCCAGGCCGCGGACGGGACACAGACGGCTTCCGTGGACGCGCCGCCGTGCTGAACGGCGACGACGTCGAGGCGCCGGTGCCGTACATCGACGAGAGCACATCGACACATCGACACATCGAGGAGAGCGGATCGACATGACGACAGCCGCCGTGGTCGCCGGGCGTCCTCTTTCCGGCTGGTCACGTGACACCCGCTGGGGCACCTGGTACGCCCTGTGCCCGGAGTCCGCCGACGCACCGCCGCTCGGCGCGTTGCGGATCGAACGCGCGCTGCTGACGCCGCAGGGAGCACGCGAGCGGCTCGCGAGCGCGGTGCTCGCCGTGGGCAGGCTCCGGCTGCCCGGTGTGCCGGCCACGGTCGACCTCGTGGCGGAGGCCGGGGAGGTGTGGCTGATCACCGCGCGGCCGCCGGCTCCCACGCTCGCGGACCTTCTGGCCGCCGACGGCCCCCGACCGGACGCGGGCAGCGTGGCGAGCGTCCTCAACGAGACCGCCCAGACGCTGCTCGCCCTGCACGCGACCCGACTTGCCCACGGATCGCTCACCGTGGACAACGTCGTGCTCGCCCCGGACGGCACCGCCCTGCTCGCCGAGTCGGCGCTGGGCATCGCGCTGGGCGACGACATGCCCACGGCATCCGCCCAGCGCGCCGACATCGCCGCCTGGGCCGCCGTCGCCCGGACACTGGGCGACGCCTGGGCGGCGGCCGGCACTCCGGAGGCGGACCTGTTCGCCCGCTGCGCCGCCACCGCCGAGTCCGACGGCCTCGTCGCCGCCCGCGCGGTCCTCGTCGCCGGGCGCGAGGTCCTCCCCGCGGACTTCCTGCGGCGCACCGCGCTCCGCGCGGCGGCAGCCGCCGCGTCCGCGGACCTCACTCCGCCGGTGACGCGGGACGCGCCGCCCGCCGTGGGGGAGACGGCCGGCGAAGCACCCACCGCCCCGGACCCCGAGACCGCGGTCCCGGGGCGGGACGACCATGCCGGATTCCCCGCCGTGCCGGACACACAGCTCACGGTCCCGGGGCGGGCCGACCGTGTCTCACGCCCCGCCGCCCCGGACGAGCAGGCCACCGTCCTGGGCAGGCGAAACCGCACCCCCGACGCGATGCGCACACCGGCCACGGAAGGAGACGGGGACGGCGACATCCTGCTGCGCTTCGGCCCCGGCGTCCCTGCCGACGAGCAGGAGACCCTCCGTGCCCTGTGGCGGGCCGCCGCCCCGGCACCGGCCGGTGAGCGACGAAGACGACGCGCCTGGTTCGGGGCGACCGTGGTCCTGACAGCCCTCGCCGTCGTGGTCTGGCTGTTGCTGCTGCGCCCGACCGCCGGACCGACTGTCACGGCCGCCGAAGTCCAAGCGCCCACCCGGCAGTTGCACTGCGGCCAGACCGCCGACGTCACCGGCGTCATGACCACCGACGGCCGCGGAGGTCCGGTGACCTACCGCTGGCTGCGCAGCGACGGTCACGACTCCGGTGAGCTGATCCACACGGCCCGTCGTGGCGACCGGAGCCTCACCGTTCACCTGCGCTGGACCGTCCGCGGCTCCGGCCGCTTCCAGGGGACCGCCCGCCTCCAGGTCCTGCACCGGAGCGGCTCGGACAGCGGAAGCGCTCCGATCGAGGCGGAAGGCAGCTTCAGGTACTCCTGCCGGTGAGCCGTGGGTGACCTCTTCCATGACGGTGGGGACCGCGTGTCCCGCTAGCCGAGCTTCGAGACCTGGTAGTGGCTGATGTACCAGCCGTCCTCCAGGCGTGTCACCAGTACGCCGAGGCTGACGCCGAGGGTGGGCCGGTCGGTGAAGGCGAAGTCGACGTCCAGGTAGCCCAGTACGAGGTTGTCGGCGGGGCGCCTGGTCTCGAGAATCCGATACGTGGCCGTCATCCCGAGGGGCTGGGAGTCGTAGTAGGCGGCGATGCCCGGCCTTCCGACGCTGTAGGGGTGCAGTCCCTGGAAGATCGCGTCTTCGGTGAACTGGGCGGCGACCCGCTGCGGTTCGTGCCCGTCGACGGCGGCCTTCCACCGGTCGAGGACGTCGCGCAGGATCGCCTCACTGTCTGTCGCTCTGTTCATCGGGGTTCTCCTCTCGGCGTGTGTCTTCAGTGGCCGGCGCTCATGCCACCGTCGACGTGGAGGATCTCGCCGGTGACGAACGGGGCGTTCTCCAGGTAGATCACCGCGTCGATGATGTCGCTCGGCTCGCCCATCCGGCCGACCGGTTGCAGGGCGGCGAGGGCCTCATGGGTCTCCTCGGGGTGCATGGGCGTCTTGATGGTGCCGGGTGAGACGGCGTTGCTGCGGATGCCGCGCTTGGCGTACTCGATGGCGAGGGACTTGGTGGCGGACTGCAGTCCGCCCTTGGTCAACGAGGCAAGCACGGAGGGGACGTTGGAGTTGGCGTTGTCGACCAGGCTGGTGGTGACGTTGACGATATGGCCGTCACCATGGGCGAGCATGTGCTCGATGGCCAGCTGGGTGATGCGGAAGAAGCCGGCGAGGTTCACACCGGTCACGGCGGCGTAGTCGTCCTGGGTGTAGTCGGTGAAGGGCTTGGCGACGAAGACGCCCGCGTTGTTGACCAGGGTGTCGATACGGCCGAATCGCTCGATGCCGGCGGCGACGGCGCGTTCGGCGGTGGCGGGGTCGGCGATGTCACCCTGGACGGTCAGGATGCCCGCGTCGTCGGAGGGTTCGATCGTGCGCGAGATGGCGACGACGGCGTGGCCGAGCTTGCGGTAGGCGTCGACGAGACCGGCGCCGATGCCCTGCGAGGCGCCGGTGATGACGGCGACCTTCTGGTCCTGAGAGCTCATGATGATCTTCTCCGGGATGAACGAGAGGGAGTGGGAGCCTCCCGACCGGCTCTTCGATTACTAGCCGACCGGTCGACTAAATGGAACGTAAGTCGCCCGGCGAAACGAAGTCAAAGGTCGGAAGGGCCCAGCCCAGGACCGCTCTTCTCCCTGCTGGGAGGCGTGGCCTTCCAGCGCAGGTCAGCGGGACCGGTGCGGATCGCCCTCGGGCAGCCAGGCGTCCGGGGCGTGGATCCCGAGGTCGCCCACGCCGTCGCAGAGGGCGTCGATCACGGCGAGCACCGCGGGGCGGTCCTCGCCCTCGCGCCAGACCAGGGACCAGGTCCAGTAGATCTCCGGTGCGACGACCGGGCGTTGGACCAGGTCGTGCGGCAGGGGAGTGGTCTGGCCCTTGGGGGAGTTGACGACCGGACGGCCGCTGCGGCGGACGTGGTCGAAGAACGCGGGTCCGGTGATGCCACCGTCCGAGACGCGTACCGCGCGGGCCCCGGTGTCCTGGGCCAGCAGCTCCCCGTAGACGTTCCAGGACGACCAGGAGGTGGTGTCGTCGTCGAGGAGGACGACGGTGTCCCGGGCGGGCACGTCGCTCGTGTCGTCGCCGGTGGCAACGGCGTAGAGCCGGTCGGCGCCGATGAGCCGGGCGTGCAGGCCGCTTCGCTCCAGGTCCTCGGTCCGCACCCAGCACACCGCGAGGTCCAGGCCACCGGCGGCGACCCGGGCGGCCTGCGTGTGCGAGGGGGCGATCCAGGCGTCGACGTGGAGTTGGGCCACCGCGGCGGTGCGCGCGGTCAGATCCGGCGGGAGCCAGTTGACGTAGCCGAGCCGTACCGGTTCCGATCCGGACAGCCGACCGGCACGCCGCTGGAGGTCGTCCGCCCGTTCGAGCAGGGCGCGGGTGTGCGGGAGCAGGGCCGCACCGGCCGGGGTGAGGGAGACCGAACGGCGGTCGCGGTCGAACAGCCGTACACCGAAGTCGCGTTCCAGTGCCTTGATCTGCTGGGACAGGGAGGGGCCCGCGATGAGCAGGCGCTCCGCGGCCCGGCCGAAGTTCAGTTCCTCGGCGACCGCGACGAAGTACCGCAGTTGGCGCAGCTCCACGCCCGTCATGCTACGTCGGTGCGAGGCCACGCCTTCCAGCAGGGAGGAAGCCGGTCGTGGCGGCACACCAGGTGCGGGCCGACGATGAGTACAGGGAAGCCCGGCGGCCTGAGACGGTCGACGATCACCACCAGCGGCGCTCCGGTCCCCGCCGGACGCCCCATCGAGCGGAGCGGGACCATGCGAGAGTTCCTGGTCGAGATCACCACCACCGTCCCCGAGGGCACCAGCCAGGACGAGGTCGACCGGCGACGCGCCGCCGAAGCCGTCCGCGCCGGGGAACTGGCGGGCACCGGCAACCTGGCGCGGCTCTGGCGCCCGGTCGGTGAGCTGCGCAGCATCGGCATCTGGCGAGCCGCCGACGAGGACGAGCTCCACGAGAAGGTGCTCGGCACGCTCCCGCTGCGCCCGTGGATGACTCTCACCGTCACCGCACTGGAGTCCCACCCCAACGACCCGGGCCGAAGCGACGCCGCGCGGTGACGGAACGCCTTTCCGTTCCCCGTCCTCGCCGCGGGGGCCCACCTGCGGTTCCGCCGTTCTGCCGGGCTCCTGACCGCCGGATACCCCTCGCCCTGGTCCTCGGCTCCTGGCCGTCACGCCCCTGCCTCGGCACGGCTACCACCAGGCCCTGATCCTGGCCCCTGGCCGCCGTCGTGGTCCTCGCGGCCGCCACGGCCGCCGCCGTGCTGCGTATCGGGTTCCCGCGCGACATGGTGGTAGTACGCGACGTTGCCGAGCCGCGGTCGGCCGGCCGTTCGCGGTTCCGGTCCCCGGAGTGACGTGCCGCCGATGACCCCGGCTCGCCACCGACGCCTCAGACGTGGAGCCCGTCATGACCACAGCGCAGGACCTGCTGATCGTCACCATGGACGTCGAGTCCAGCCGTCCCGTCGATCAGGGCGACCTGTCGCTGGCCCTCGCGGGAGCCGAACTGGTCGACCTCCTCGACGCCCAGGCCCTCACCCTGGACGGCGACCTCATCGTGCCCGGCCCGCACTGGACCATGGGTGACCCCCTGTTGGGCGAGGCCGTGTCGTCGCTCACCCGGCAGGCGCCGTACGAGTCCGTCGAGGACTGGCTGTGGCGGCGGGGCCGCGGCCTTTCCGCGGCCTACGGCGCCGTCCTGCGGGCGGAAGGACACGTCACCCGGCGACGCCGCCGCTGGATTCCCGTCCGGACCGGCCCCACGGCTCTGGTCGACTCGCCGGCCCGTCGCCACGCCGCCGACCGCTGGACGTCAGGCGAGCCTGTCCTCGCAGGCTTCGCGGCCGCCGTGGGCATCCACCATGAGCCGACCGATCCGACCGATCCGACCGAAGAGCCCGCGAACCTTGCCGACGACGCGGTCGTGACCGTACTGGCCGCCGTCCACCACGCCGTGACGGAACTGGAAGGCGTACGGCAACGGCGAAGCGTCGAAGAGGCGGCCTTCGACAACATCTGGCGAGGCCAGTGAGGCGCATCGCGCCGCATCAGCCATGTCGACGCGATGCCTTCGCCCGCAGCGCCGGGCCACCGGGTGATCGTCCCGTGCCCGCGCGGTCATGGCACGACCCGGAGGAGTCAGGTGCCGGCCACGGCCTCCCGCGGCGCGCGAGCGCCGAGCAGGGCCAGGCAGTTCGCCCACAGGGGGCCGAGCCGATGGGTGCTGTTGTAGAGCTTGGCGAACAACACCTGGCCCTCCAGCTGGGCGACCACCGCCCGTGCGGCCTCCCGGGTGTCGGTCGCGGTGATCTCCTCGCGCTCAAGGGCCTCGGCGATGACCGAGTCGACCAGCTCGACCTGCGCGTCGAAGATCTCCTGAAGCCGTGCGCGGATGGCCTCGGTGTGGTTGCTCAACTCCAGGGTGAGGTTCCCGAACAGGCAGCCCGAGACGGTGCCGCAGCCCTGCTGTCCGGCGCGCTGGCCTGCCTCTGTCTCCTCGAACAGCAGGCGCAGCCGTTGCAGTGGTTCCTCGCCGCTGTTCAGGATGCGTGTCCAGGTGCGCTGCTGGCCGGCCCAGTGCTCGTCGATCACGGCCAGGGCGAGAGCTTCTTTGGAGGCGAAGAAGTAGTAGAAGCTGCCCTTGGGTACGCCCGCCGCCTTGCAGATCTCGGCCACGCCCAAGGCCGAGTAGCCGCGCAGCTCGATGAGCGATTGCGCGGCGCTGAGGATCTTCTCCCTGGCGTCGCTGGTCCGTCCCATGGGGCAAGTGTACGACCGGTCGTCTATCACCCATATGGGCTGATTGGCCCGCGTGTTCAGGATGCGTTCAGGGTGTGGCTGCCACGTTGATCATCATGCCGTCAAGGCATGTGCACCGTTGAGCCACCCCCCCCCACAGGAGAATTGAACATTGGACAAGCCGGAACTCGTGACCGATCCGAGTGCCACCGATCCGAGTGTCACCCCTCTGAGCGTCGCCGATCCCGGCACGTACGTGATGAAGAAGCTGCCGGAGGTGACCCTGGCCTTCTGGGTCATGAAGATCGCCGCGACGACACTCGGCGAGACGGCGGGCGACCTCTTCGCCCAGACCCTCAAGCTGGGCTACTTCCTCACCACCATCCTGCTGTTCCTGATCTTCGTGATCACGCTGGTCGTGCAGCTCAGGTCACGCCGGTACAACCCGTTCTTCTACTGGACCGTGATCCTGTCGACCAGCATGGCCGGCACCACGATGTCCGACTTCATGAACCGTGACGCCAGCGCCAAGTACCTCTCGGGCGGCGCCACTTCGCTCGGCTGGGGGCCGCAGGGCCTCGGGCTCGGATACCCCGCGGGTGCCGCGATCCTGATCTCGCTGCTGATCGTCATCTTCGCCGTCTGGAGGATGACCGGACAGACGTTCGTCATCCGCGACATCGTGACCTTCCGGGGCGAGGCCCTCTTCTGGGCGGCGATCCTCGTGTCGAACACACTCGGCACCTCCATGGGTGACTTCCTGTCCGACAGTTCCGGACTCGGCTACGCGGGCGGCGCGCTGCTGGTGGGCGGCGTACTCGCGGTGCTCCTCGCGCTGACACGTGTGCCGGTCGTGCCGAATGTCCTGCTGTTCTGGTTCGCCTTCGTGCTCACCCGCCCCCTCGGCGCCACGGCGGGTGACTTCCTGACCAAGCCCGTCGCCAAGGGCGGTCTCGACCTCGGCACGGCGGGCTCCTCGGCCGTGCTCTTCGCGATCCTCATCGGCCTCATGGGCTACGCCCACGTCAAGGAGCGGCGGTCGTAACGGGTGACTACCAGTCGGGCAGTGTCTCGGCCAGCAGTCGCAGCAGGTCGCCGGTGGCGTCGACCGCGCCGAGCGCGGGCAGCGCGCCCAGGGCGAGGACGGCCGCCCCGATGGGCCACAGGTCGGGCGGCGGGGCCGTCTGCAGCGCCGCGATCCGGCGGGTGACGGCATGTTCGGAGAAGTGCAGGGCGCAGCCCGTACGGGCGCGCTGGGAGATGAGGGCGGCGCGGGCGAGGGCGCGCGCGGTGGTGCGGCGGTCGCCGACGCTGCCCGCGGCCACCTCGTCGGCCCAGCGCTCCAGCAGGAACGTGACGGTGGTGCGCACCGGCACGAGCAGCGGGTTGGCCGCGGCCGCCAGGATCACGGCGGTGGACAGCGCCGAGTGCCGGTGGGTGAGATGAGCGCGCTCGTGGGCCAGCAGGACGCGCCGCTCCGCGGGCTCCAGCGCGCCGAGCATCGCGGCCGTGACCAGGATCCGGCCCGGCGTCCCGGGGATCGCGAAGGCGTGCGGCGTCGAGGAGGCGGCGACGATGAGTTCGCTGTCCGGCGGGTGCCCTTCGCACAGCCGGAGCAGGACCCGGCGGGTCGCGTAGTGCGCTCGTACCGCGTGGAAGAGCCGGAAGGCGATCACGCCGAGGGCGGCGACCGCCACGACGGCGATGGTCTCCGGGACGGGCTCGGGCAGTGCGCGGCCTTGCTCGCTGGCCTCCGCGGCCACCGAGGGGGCCCGGTTGATCAGTGTGGCGGAGAGCAGGAACAGCGCCCAGGTGGAGGCGGCCGCGGTCAGCACGCCCGCGACGGTGAGGACGCGGGCCGCCAGGGCGGGCGACACCCGCCTGCCCACCTGCGGTGCGACCGCCGGGAGCAACAGCGACAGGACGATCGGAACGTAGACGTCGATCCTCATGGCCCGTTCCCCCCGAGGAGGTCGCGCAGGGCCTCTTCCTCCTGGGGGCTCAGCCCGGTGACGAACTGCTGGAGGGCCGCGATCGGGTCGGGTCCTCGGTCGAGTGCTTCGTGCATGGCCTCGGCGGTCAGTTCGGCCGCGTTCTTGGCGGGCCGGTACGCGCCGCGCCGTCCGTCCACGTCACGCAGGACCAGACCCTTGTCGTACAGGCGCTTGAGGATGGTGTGCACGGTGTTGTAGGCGAGACCGCCGCCGATCTCGGCCTGGATCTCGGCGGGCGTCAGCGCGTCGTCGGTGGCCCACAGGGCGGCGAGGACTTCGCTCTCCAACTCGCCCGCGCTGCGCCGTTCCGCTCTGCCGTGGGGGCCTGTGCCAGCCATGTCCGTCACCTTACAGCGCGTAGGGGCACGCGGACCGGTGCGGACATCCGGATGGCCTTCCCGGCCTGCACCGGTGGGCGGTACGCGCTAATTTGGCGGTGTTTTCCCGGCTCCCGCCCTCACCCTACGTCTTGTAGGGTGAGGGAAACCCTACATCTTGTAGGGCTGAAGGGTGGACGATGCTCAAGACCTTGAACGTCCCGCCCGTCGGCGCCAAGCGCCACGGTCCGCAGGCCATGCCCAACTACTGGGTCGTGATCGGCGCCCTGGCCGGCGTCGGCTGCTTCCTGCGCGCCCAGGCGGACCGCTTCGACCGGGCGGCACCGGGGGGAGCGGGCCTGAGCACCGCCCTGATGGCGCGGATGCGGCCCACCGACGTGATCTGGGCGACCCTGCCCCTCTTCGTCCTCGTCGTGGCCGTCCGCCGATGGCGCCGGCCACGACTGCTTCTCGCACTCGTCGCGGGCCTGGTGGCCGGAGCGGGCGAGTGGATCGCCGACGCCCTCGTCCACCTGGTCACCGCCCCGGGCCGGGCCGCCACCGTGCAGCGCACCACCCCCTCCCACCGTGGCTGGGCGAGCACCGCGGCCGAGCTGCACCGGCTCGGCGTACGGCCGCCCTGTCCGCTGACCGGCTGTCAGGCCGTCCCGATCGCCTTCTACGCCGGCTGCTCCTCCGTCGTGACCAGCGGCCACAACGCCAACACCACGCAGTCGGATATCGTGCGGGCCGGACAGCGCGAACCGGTCGCCGTGGTCACCACCCCGGCGGGACGCCCGCCCGCGTACGCCCGCGACTGGGCCCCGCACCGCGCCGGTGACCTGCGTGTCCACGTCGTCCGAGGGGCCGGAGGCGGAACGGTATGAGCCTCCCGCCCAGCGCCCCTTCGACAGCCGCCACCGGTCCGGCGTCCACCAGAGGCCCGGTGTCCGTCGGCCGACGGCTCTCCTGGCACGCCGGAGTCACGCTCGTCGTGGTGCTGTGCGCCGTGTACGCCGCCCGCCGTCACTGGCCGGTGATCGAGACCGGCGCGGCACGGCTCGCCGTCGCCGACCGCGGCTGGCTGCTGGTGGCGACCGCCGCCACCGTGGCGACCTGGGCATGTTCGGCGCTCGCCCAGCAGGGCGCGGTGGCCCGGCCGTTGCCCACCGGGCGTCTGGTGGCGGTGCAGTTCGCGGCCTCCGCCGCCAACCATGTGTTGCCCGCCGGTATCGGGGCGGGCGCCGTCAACCTGCGCTTTCTGACCCGGTGCGGGCTGCCCGTCACCCGGTCGGCGACCGCGCTCGCGGTCAAGGCCACCGCCGGGACCGTGGTGCGAGGCTGTCTGATCGCCGCGCTCGCGCTGGCCTGTCCCGGCGCGCTCCGCTTCCCGCACGTCTCCGCGACGGCATGGGCGGTGACGGTCGCGGTGGCCGTCACCGCCGTGGTCCTCGTGTCCGGGCCGCTGCGGCGCGCGCTGCGAGCCGTGCTGGCGGACGTCCGGGCCGTGCACGAAGTTCCCGCGCGGGCGGTCGCGTTGTGGGGCGGCTCGCTCGCCTTCGCCTCGCTGCACGCCGCCGTGGTCATCGCCGTCACCCAGGCCATCGACCTGCCGCTGCCCCCGGCCCAGGTGGCACTGGCCTACCTCGCCGCGAGCAGTGCCGCCGTGCTGCTGCCGACCCCCGGCGGCTTCGGCTCCCTGGACGCCGCGCTCGCCCTGGCCCTCACCCTCGCCGGAGCACCGGGCGGGGCGGCGGCGACGGCGGTCCTCGGCTACCGGCTGCTGACCGTGTGGCTGCCGCTGCTCCCGGGGCTGCTGGCGCTGGGAGTGCTGGTGCGCCGCCGGGTGCTGTGAAGGACCGTACGGATCAGGTGAGTTCGAGACGGCGAAACGCCTTGTCGCTCACGTGGTGTTCGTCGGCCCCGCCCGGCACCCGTACGCCAGAAGTGATCCCGCACGCAGTCAGGATGTGTTCAGACTCCGGCTGCCAGGGTCGGGCCTCATGACTGAGACTTCTGAGACTTCTGAGACGTCCGGGGCGTACCTCCGCACCGAGGCCGCCCCAGGCCACCGCCTGCGCTGGAACAAGGTTCCCGAGGTCACCGCGTTCTTCTGGATCATCAAGGTGCTGTGCACGACGGTCGGCGAGACCGCTGCGGACCTTCTGAACGAGAAGCTGAACATGGGCCTGACCGGCGTGTCGCTGCTGATGAGCGCGCTGCTGGTGGTGGTCCTCGTGGTCCAGTTCCGTACGAAGGCCTACAAGGCCGGCGTCTACTGGCTCGCCGTGGCCCTGATCAGCGTTGTCGGCACGCTGATCAGCGACAACCTCACCGACAACCTGGGCGTGCCGCTGGAGACCAGCACCGCCGTGTTCGCCGTCGCCCTCGCCGTGGTCTTCTTCGTCTGGTACCGCCGCGAGCGGACCCTGTCGATCCACAGCATCGACTCGACCTCACGCGAGGCCTACTACTGGCTGGCGGTGCTGTTCACCTTCGCGCTGGGCACCGCGGCCGGTGACCTCGTCGCCGAGAAGATGGCTCTCGGGTACTGGGTGTCCGCCGTCCTGTTCGGCCTCGCCATCGCCGCGGTCGCCGTCGCGCACTTCGCGCTCGGCCTGAACGCCGTACTCAGCTTCTGGATCGCGTACATCCTCACCCGGCCGCTGGGCGCCTCCGTCGGCGACTACCTGTCGCAGCCGACCGGCGACGGCGGCCTGGGCTTCGGCACCGTGGTCACCAGCGTGCTGTTCCTCGCGGTGATCCTCGGCCTGGTCGTGTACCTCTCGGTGACCCGCCGGGATGTCACCGGCGCCGACCGGCTCACCCCGCGGGAAGGCTGACCACGAACGCCGCGCCCGAGGTGTGCCGCCCGTCGTGGTGCACCTCGCCGCCGGCGGAGCGGGCCAGGCGTCGCGCGAGCGGCAGCCCGAGGCCCGCTCCGCCGTGTCCGTCCCCGGGATCGGCGCGGCGCCCCGGCTGGAAGAGCTGCGGCACGAACGACGCGGGTACGCCGGAACCGTCGTCCCTGACCTCGACGCGTACGCCGCCCGGGCGGGCGCCGGCCCGGATCTCCACCCGGGTGCGCGCGTGCCGCAGCGCGTTGTCGAGCAGGGGGCTGACGATGCGCTCCAGGAGGGCGTCCGGCACCCCGGCCGACAGTGCGGTGTCCCGCCCGGTGACGACGACCTCGACCTTCTCCGCCTTCTTCGCCTTCTCGGTCTTCGCCGCGCGGTCCGCGAGCCGTCTCAGCACAGGCAGCACGTCGGTCGTGCCCGGGGCGGAGGCCGCGCTGTCGCGGGCGTCGTCCAGCAGCGTGTCGCAGATCGTGCGCATGGACTGGGCGGCGTCGGCGATGGCCTCGTGCGTGGTCCGGGTGTCGGCGGCCGAACGGGGCCGGGCCTGCCACCAGTCGAGCTCGGCGATGATCCGGGCGAGCGGATTGCGCAGCTCGTGCGACAGCTCCCGGGTGAGCTGCTGCTCGTGCCGCAGCAGCGCGCGGATACGGTCCAGGAGCGCGTCCAGTGACCCGCCCAGCTGGGCGAGTTCGGTGGGCCGGGCCACGCTCCCGAAGCGTTCCTCGGAGGCTATGGCGCTCCACTGGGTGGCGTGCTCGGTCATGGTGCGCACGGGACGCAGCGCGCGCCCCACCGCCAGGCGCGTCAGCGCGTATGTACAGGCCAGCATGACGGCGTCGAGCGCGAGCGACGCGAGGAGCAGGGCGTCGGCCGAGCTGCGGTACGGGGACAGGTCCAGCGCGGTGACGACGGTCGCGGCGCCCTGGTCGCCGGGCACCGGCCGTGAGCACAGCCGGACCGCGCCGTGGGCGTGGGCGGTGACGCAGTGCCGGCCCGCGCGCGCGGCCAGCCGGTCGGCGGCGCGGGTCAGCGGGCCGGTGGCGGTGGCGGACGGGGGTTTTTCGAGGAGCCGGTCGCCCGCATAGATCCATACGTTCGTGTCGAGGAGTTCCTCGCCCGGCGTCTCCAGCACGCGCACCTTGGGACCGCTGGCATCGATGGTCGCGGCGACGGCGGCGCCCCGCGTACGCAGTTCGTCGTCCGCCTGGTGCTGAAGGTGGCGCTGGACGACGGTGTTGAACGCGACGGTGAGGATCACCATCAGCAGCGTGGCGGTGGTCAGCGCGACCAGCGAGAGCCGGCCCCGCAGGGTACGCGGCCACGACCGGGAGACGAACGCCCTCATGACAGGCGGTGCCCGATACCGCGCGCGGTGGTGACGGTCAGCTCGCTGCCGCCGTCCCGGAGCTTGCGGCGCAGCCGGGTCAGATACTGGTCGAGCGTGTTGTCACTGACCTGGGCGCCCTCGGGCCAGCCCGCCCTGATCAGCTCCCGTCTGCGCACGATGTCCCCGGACGCCGCCATGAGCGCCGCCAGCAGCCGGAACTCGGTGGGAGTCAGGCCGACTCTGGTGCCCTGGACGGTCAGGCTGTGCCCGACCGGATCCAGGATCAGATCACCGGTCGTCGGGGTCGGGACAGAGCCGGTGCGCTTGAGGGCCGCTCGCAGCCGGGCGGCCAGCTCCGTGAGATGGAACGGCTTGGGCAGATAGTCGTCGCCTCCGGCCGAGAAGCCCGCCAGCCGGTCCGTGAGGTGGTGATGGGCCGTCAGGAAGATGACGGGGGAGAGGAAGCCGCCCGCCCGGAGCGCCTGGCACACATCGCGCCCGTCCGCGTCGGGCAGCCCGACGTCGAGCACGGCCGCGTCGATATCGTCCCCGGCCAGCCGCAGCGCGGTCGCGCCGTCCTGCGCGGGCACGGTGTCGAAATCCTCGTCCCGCAGTCCGCGCAACAGGACGTCACGCAGGGCGTGATCGTCCTCGACGACCAGGATCCGGTGCCGCATGCCTCTCCCTCACCTTTGCTCGTACGGCATAGCCTCGGCGAGTTGTGGCGCGACCAGCAGGGGCCTCAGCCGCGATCCCGTGAGGCGGTGCGCCAGCGTCTCGGGGACCCGCCGCAGCGCCGCCGTCAGCAGCATCGCGATCAGCGTGCCGACCAGGACCCCGGCCACCACATCGTGCGGGTAGTGCACGCCCACCCAGACGCGCGACACGGCCATCGCGCAGGCGGCGACCACCGCGACGGTGCCGAGGCGGCGGGAGACGAAGAGCAGGGCGACGGCGGCCGCGGCGGCGATGACCGCGTGATTGCTCGGGAACGACCAGTCACCCGGCGCCGGACACGCCTCCAGCGTCTTCACCCGCAGGCTCTGACAGGGCCGGTCCTCGCGCACCAGCATCTTGAACACGGAGTTCACCGCGTACGCCACGACCACGACCACCGGCACGGCGAGCGCGATCAGGGCGGCCCGGGCGCTCACCCGCCGCGCCTGCCACCAGCCCAGGAGCATGAACACGGCGAACAGCCCGAGCCCGTACGTCGACCAGGCGGACACCAGGCTGTCCAGCCACGAGGGGGAGTCCTGGGCGAGATCCAGCACGTAGGTGTAGGCGGAGCCGTCGATCGAGGAGCCGTCGAACGCGAGGATCATCCCTGGACCCCCTTCTCCGCGGCGGTGGCCCGGCGGGAGCGGTACAGCTCGGCGGCGAGCGGGAGCAGGGACACGATGACGATCACGGCGATCATCGGGAGCAGATACCGGTCGACGTTCGGGATCGACGAACCCAGTGCGTATCCGCCGAGTGTGAGGCCCAGGCTCCAGACCAGTCCGCCGATCACCTGCCACAGGGTGAAGGTCCGCACGGGCACGTGCAGCGCGCCCGCCATGGGGTTCAGCACCGTGCGCACCACGGGGACGAAGCGGGCCAGCACGATCGCCTTCGCATGGCCGTAGCGCTCCAGCAGCTCTTCTGCGCGCTGGGCCCCCACGTGCAGCCGGGGCGAGCCGCTGCGGGCGAGCAGGGCGCCGCCGGCCTTCCGTCCGAGCAGGTAACCGCACTGCGAGCCGGCCAGTGCGCCCACCGCGGCGGCGACCAGGAGCGGGCCCAGCGACAGCTTCAGGCCACCGTGACCGGACCCGGTGCACAGCAGGCCCGCCGTGAACAGCAGGGAGTCACCGGGCAGGAAGAAGCCGATCAGCAGGCCGGTCTCCGCGAACATCACGACACCCACGCCCAGCACACCGAAGGCGGCGAGCAGGGACTGCGCGCTGAGAACATTCACGGCGAGCTGTGACGCTGCGAACATGGGTGCGGCCATTGTCGCGGGCCCTCTCATACTGGACGGGCGGGTACGGTCGACACGTACCCGAGTGACTACAATCCTGTAGACGGTCTACTGAACTGTAGACGATGGCGGGGTGAGGATCGTTCCCATGACCAGCGCGAAGGACGAACGCCGACCGGCGGGCGAGCTCGAGGCCAGTGTGATGGCCGCTCTCTGGGCCGCCGGGGCACCGCTCACGCCCGGGCGTGTACAGCTGGAGCTGGACTCGGGTCTGGCGCGTACGACGGTGACGACGATCCTGTCCCGGCTGCACGAGAAGGGCATCGTCGGCCGCGAGCGGCAGGGCCGGGGCTACGCGTACTTCCCCATCCAGGACCCGCACGGTCTCACCGCCCGGCGCATGCACAGCGAACTCGACCGGGACGACGACCGCGAGACGGCCCTGGCCCGGTTCGTCGCCCAGCTCAGCCCCGACGACGAGCGGCTGCTGCGCGATCTGCTGGAACCGGGTGAGGCATGACGGCTCTGCTGCTGATCCCCCTGCTGGTGCCCTTCGCGGTGCCGGCGCTGGCCCGCCGCTGCCTCGGCCGTCTCGCACCCGTGACCGCGCTGTGGACGCTGACGCTCGCCGTCGTGGTGCTCGCCGGAGCCTCGGTGGCCGCGCTGGGCGCGCTGCTTCTGACCGGCCTGTTCAAGCTGCCGGTCTTCGCGGGCCTCGGCGATCTCGTCCACCCCCTGCGCACCGCCTCGGACCTGGTCGTCCTGCCCGCGGCGGCGGCCGCCACCGGCGCGCTCACCGTCGGCGCCTGGACCCTGGGGCGTTCGGCCCTGCGTCAGCTCCGCGCCTTCCGCACCGCCCGCACCGAGGCCGACCGCCGCCCCGCCGCGGGTGACCTGTGCGTCATCGAGTCACCGCACCCGGACGCGTACGCCCTGCCGGGCCGCCCGCACCGGATCGTCGTCACGACCGCCATGCTCCGCAGCCTCGGCGCCGACGAACGCGAGGCGCTCTTCGCCCACGAGCGGGCCCACAACGCGGGCGGCCACCACCGCTTCCTCCTCGCGGCCGAACTCGCCGCCCACTGCCACCCCGGCCTGCGCCCGGTCCGCCCGGTCATCGCGCTCGCCGCCGAGCGCGCCGCCGACGAAGCCGCCGCCGCCGTGGTGGGGGACCGGCGCCTGACCGCCCGCGCCATCGCCCGCGCCGCCCTGGCCGCCACGGCGTCCCCTTCCACCCGCCCCGACTTCGCCCCCGCGGCCACCTCGGGCCCCGTACCCCAACGCGTCGCGGCCCTCCTCGCTTCCCCGCCCCGCCGCCACCGCGCCGCCCCCTGGATCGCCCTCCTCCTCGCCGCCTCCGCAACCGCCTCCGCAGGCGCCTCGGCGGCAGGCGTCCTCGCCTTCCACCACGAGGTGGAGATCGCCCAGGGTGAAGAGACCCCCTGACGGCTCCAGCGGACGGCTCCGCGCGAATCGCGGGGCGCAGCCCAGCTCCTAAGGGGCGCGGGGAACTGCGCGAGCAACCCCCACAGCCCCGCACCCAGACAAGCAACCCCCACCCACCCCCACCCAAGGGGCGCGAGGAACTGCGCGCCCAGCCCCCACGGCCCCGCACCCAGACAAGCAACCTCCACCCACCCCCACCCAAGGGGCGCGAGGAACTGCGCGCCCAGCCCCCACCCACCCGCAGCCGACACACAACTCCCACCCACCCCACGGGGTCTGGGGCGGAGCCCCAGGAACGGGATGGGACGGGTAGGGGCGGCGGGGGCGAAAAACCCTACGGGGCTAGACGCGGCCCCGTCGCCCCCCTCCCATGCGGCTCCCCAGCACGACCCCCACAACAGGCCCGACCGCCAGCAGCACAGCAAGTACCCCGAACCCGTACGCCAACGTCGCCACCGTGGCGACCGATGCGACGAGCAACGGCCCACCCGCATCCCCCAGTTCACGCCCCAGCTCAGCCGCACCCATCGTCTGCCCGAGCCGCTCCCGAGGAGTACCGCCCGCCAGCGCGGCAAAGCCCAGCGGAGTGATCAGCCCCGTGCCGGCGCCGATCAGCGCGGCCGCGAGCAGAACGCCCGTCAGCCCGGGCAGCGTCGCGCAGACGAGCCCCGCGGCGGCGGTCAGCAGCCCGGCGCCGATGCCCGCGCGGGCGGTCAGCCGGCCCGCGTCCAACGCCCGCCCTGCGCGCGGCTGGACCACCGCCGCACAGGCCGCGAGGACCGACACCGCGGCACCGGTCGCCACCGTGCCGAGCCCCGCCGCCGCCCCGGAGACGGGCAGGAACCCCACCCCCACGGACAGCGCGGCCGTCGCACCCGCGAGCGCCGCCGTCGGGGTGAGAAACGCGGGATCGGCCAGCCGGCGGGCCAGGTCGAGCACGGTCTGCCGGGTACGCGGCAGCGGCGGCACGCGCGGCACGGAGAACAGCGCCCATACGGCGACGGCCGCGCCCAGCACGGTGAGCACGCCGAACAGCAGCCGCAGCCCGCCCGCCCACACGAGCACACCGCCCAGCAGCGGCCCCAGCGTGTAGCCGATGGACTTGTAGAAGCCGTAACTCCCGTACGCCCGCCCGTGCCCCGCCGCCGGATTGAGGCGGGCGACCAGCGCGGAGGCCGCCGGCGAGAACGCGGAGGCCGCCGCGCCCTGACCGAGCCGGGCCGCCCACAGCAGGCCGGGCCTGTCCACCACGACGTACAGCGCGGACGCGGCGGCGAAGGCGACGAGCCCGCCGAGCAGCACGGGCCGGGCGCCGATCCGGTCGGCGAGCGTGCCGAACACCGGCTTCAGCAGCACCTCGGCGCCGTCGTAGAGGGCGAGCAGTCCGCCCAGGACGAGGAGCGAGGTGACCCGGTCCTCGGAGCGCCCGCCCAGGTTCGCGGCGATGCCGTGCGCCCCGAACGCGGTGGTGAACCCGGCGGCGTACAACGGCCACATCTGCCGCGCGTGCGCCGCCTCCGTCACCTCACTCGGGCGTGTCACTGAGGCCGAGCCGCAGATGCTCCACGTGGAAGACCGCCTGGTCGAGGAGTTCGGCGACATGGTGGTCGTGGAGCGCGTACACCACCGAGCGGCCGCTCCGCTCGCCGACGACCAGGCCCAGGTTGCGCAGCAGGCGCAGCTGATGGGAGCAGGCGGACTGCTCCATGCCCACCGCCGCGGCCAACTCCGTGGCCGGAAGCTGGCCTTCGCGCAGCCGGGCGAGGATCAGCAGGCGGGAAGGGGTCGACAGGGCCTGGAGCGTGGTGGCCACCTTCGCGACGTTGGCCGCGTCCAGACGTACACGCGGGGTGGCGTCCTGCGCGGCGGTGACGGCTCCATGACCCATGGGCGGTATCTTACCCACCGTACATGAAGATATGAATGAGTCTTCATGTGTTCCTGTGTGGTCTCCGCGTGACTCCCGCTCTCGCCCCGCCACCCGTCACCGCCCCCCCCGCCCCGGCGACCCCGCGCCTACTAGCGCTGCCCGACGCCCGCTGGGCGCTCCTCGCGACCGTCGCCTTCCTGCTCGCACTCCCGTCGCACCTCGGCGGCGCGCCCGGGTGGACGTACGGCCCGCTCTACGCGATCGCGTACGCCGCCGGAGGCTGGGAACCCGCCCTCGAAGGTCTGCGGGACCCAGAACCTGGTCGTCGCCGGTACGTTCATCACGGCCCTGGTCCTGTGGGACCTCCTCGGCCACCTTCCGCTCCCGCTCGGCGTCGCGGGCCACGAGGGTTCCACCGTCCTGGTCGGCCTGAACGGGCTGCGGCTGCTGCGGGAATCCGCGTGGCGGAGGACGGACGTCGGCTAGCCGCAGGCAGCCCCACGTACATGTCGTATTCTCGCCAGCCCCGCCCTCGCGCGTGTCCGATGCTTGAGACATGCAGAACGCGATGCACACGGATACCGAGCGCTGCGTGCGCGCCGTCCAGTCGAAGGACGCGCGCTTCGACGGATGGTTCTTCACCGCGGTGCTGACCACCAGGATCTACTGCCGGCCCAGCTGCCCGGTCGTGCCGCCGAAGCCGGAGAACATGACGTTCCTCCCGAGCGCGGCCGCCTGCCAGCAGGCCGGATTCCGGGCCTGCAAGCGGTGCCGCCCGGACACCAGCCCCGGCTCACCCGAGTGGAACCAGCGCGCCGACCTGGTGGCCCGCGCGATGCGCCTGATCGGCGACGGCGTGGTGGACCGCGAGGGCGTGCCGGGCCTGGCCACCCGGCTCGGCTACAGCACCCGCCAGATCGAACGGCAGCTGCTCGCCGAGCTGGGCGCGGGACCGCTGGCGCTCGCCCGGGCCCAGCGCGCCCAGACCGCGCGGCTGCTCATCGAGACCACCCCGCTCCCGATGGCGGAGATCGCCTTCGCGGCCGGGTTCTCCTCCATCCGCACCTTCAACGACACCGTGCGCGAGGTCTTCGCACTGTCGCCGAGCGAGTTGCGCACCCGCGTGCCCAGGAAGCGGGCGGCGGGCACCGCGGGAGCGGGTGCGCCGGGGGTCCTGAGCCTTCGGCTCCCCTTCCGCGCCCCCCTCAACCCCGACAACCTGTTCGGCCACCTCGCGGCGACCGCCGTACCCGGCGTCGAGGAGTGGCGCGACGGGGCGTACCGGCGCACCCTGCGCCTGCCCTACGGCCACGGGATCGCCGCGCTCACCCCGAACACCGACCACGTCGCCTGCCGCCTCAGCCTCAGCGACCTGCGCGACCTGCCCGTCGCGATCAGCCGCTGCCGCCGCATGCTCGACCTGGACGCCGACCCGGTCGCGGTCGACGACCAGTTGCGGACCGACCCGCTGCTCGCCCCGCTCGTCGACAAGGCGCCGGGCCGCCGGGTGCCGCGCACGGTCGACGAGGCCGAGTTCGCCGTACGAGCCGTGCTCGGCCAGCAGGTCTCCACGGCCGCGGCTCGCACCCACGCGGCCCGCCTGGTCACCGCGCACGGCGAACCCGTCGACGACCCGGAGGGCGGCCTCACGCACCTCTTCCCCTCCTCCGAGGCGCTCGCCGCACTCGACCCCGAGTCGCTCGCGATGCCGCACACCCGCCGCACCACGTTCACCACGCTCGTACGCCAACTCGCGGACCGCACCCTCCACTTGGGTGTCGAGAGTGACTGGGCCGAGGTCCGCGCCCGACTGCTGGCGCTGCCCGGCTTCGGCCCCTGGACGGTCGACGTCATCGCGATGCGCGCTCTCGGCGACCCCGACGCCTTCCTCCCCACCGACCTCGGAATCCGGCGCGCCGCCCAGGAGTTGGGCCTGCCCTCGACCCCGGCGGCGCTCACCGCACGCGCGGCAGCGTGGCGGCCGTGGCGGGCGTACGCGGTCCAGTACCTGTGGGCGACGGACAGTCACCCGATCAACTTCCTTCCGGTATGAGCCCGTTGGGCCGACATTCATTCAAGGACACTCAGTGAAACAGCACACGGTCATCGACAGCCCCTACGGACCCCTCACCCTCGTCGCCGACGACGGCGTCCTGTGCGGCCTCTACATGGTCGGCCAGCGCCACCGCCCGCCGGAGGAGAACTTCGGCGAGCGCGACGACACCCTCTTCGACGAGGCGGAAGCCCAGCTGAAGGCCTACTTCGCGGGTGAGTCGAAGGAGTTCACCCTCGAACTGCGGATGGCCGGCACGCCCTTCCAGCGCAGTGTCTGGGACCAACTGCGCCGGATCCCCTACGGCGAGACCCGCTCGTACGGCGAACTGGCCGAAGCCCTGGGCAACGCGGGCGCCTCCCGCGCGGTCGGCCTCGCCAACGGCAAGAACCCCATCGGCATCATCGTCCCCTGCCACCGCGTGGTCGGCGCCAACGGCAGCCTCACGGGATACGGCGGCGGCCTGGACCGCAAGAAGCGGCTGCTGGACTTCGAGAGCGGAGCGGCTCTCTTCTAGCTGTTGCCCAGCCCGAGCAGAAGCTTGGGCAACGCCGTGCCGATCGGCTCCCGTACGACCTCGTCGGCCCGCTCGTCGTACGGCGTCGGCTCGGCGTTGACGATGATCAGGCGGGCCCCGTGGTCGGCGGCGACACCGGCGAGCCCGGCGGCGGGCTGCACCTGCAGACTGCTCCCGACGGCGATGAACACCTGGCAGGCCTTGGTAATGGCAACGGCCTCGCCGAGGACGACGGGGTCGAGCCGCTCCCCGAACATGACGGTCGCCGACTTGAGGATGCCGCCGCACTCCAGGCACGGCGGGTCCACCTCACCGGCCTCGACCCGCGCGAGCGCGTCCTCCATGGGCGCCCTGGCATGGCACTTGGTGCACACCACGCTCCGCGCGCTCCCGTGCAGTTCGAGCACCTTCCGCGCCGGCATCCCGGCGAGCTGATGCAACCCGTCCACATTCTGCGTGATCACCCGCACCGGCACCCCGGACCGTTCCAGCTCGGCCACGGCCCGGTGCGCGGCGTTCGGCTCCGCCTGAAGCGCGCGGTTCTTCCGCCGCATCTGCCACGAGCGGCGCCGGATCTCCGGATCCCCCATGTAGTACTCGTACGTGACGAGCTTCTCGGCCTCCGGGTCGCGCCGCCACAGCCCGTTGGGGCCGCGGTAGTCCGGGATTCCGGAGTCGGTGGAGATACCGGCGCCGCTGAGAAGGGCGACGAGGGGCTTGGTCATGTCACCGAGGGTAGGTCGGGGGATGAGGAGGCGGCGAATGGATATCGCTGGTCGCGTTCGCGGTGGGCCGGGAATCCCGGCGTTCAACTACGGAGCCGGAGCGCGTCGAGCGCCTCGTCCAGCGTCGTCGCGGCCATGATCAGGGAGAGATGGGTGAACGCCTGCGGGAAGTTGCCGAGTTGCTCGCCGCTGGGGCCGATCTCCTCGGCGAACAGGCCGACGTGGTTGGCGTATGTCTGCATCTTCTCGAAGGCGTAGCGGGCCTGGGAGAGGCGTCCCGCGCGGGCGAGGGCGTCGACGTACAGGAACGTGCACAGGCTGAACGTTCCTTCGGAACCGCGCAGTCCGTCGGGGGAGGCCTGGGGGTCGTAGCGGTAGACGAGGCTGTCGGAGACCAGGACGCGGTCCATGGCGTCGAGGGTGCTGAGCCAGGCCGGGCTCCGGGGGGCCAGGAATCCGACGCGGGGGGCGAGCAGCAGGGAGGCGTCCAGGACATCGCCGCCGTAGTACTGGACGAGGGCCTGCTCCTTCTCGTTCCAGCCGCTCTCCATGACCTGTTCGAGGATCGCGTCCCGCGCCTTCGTCCAGAGCACGGTGTCGGCGGGCCTGCTGAACTCGGCCGCCATTTTCAGCCCGCGGTCGAAGGCGGCCCAGCACATCACCCGGCTGTAGGTGAAGTCCTTGCGTCCGCCCCGGGTCTCCCAGATGCCCTCGTCGGGCCGGTCCCAGGAGTCGGCGAGCCAGTTCAGAGTCGAGGCCAGGGCCTTCCACGCGTGATAGCCCGCCTGTTCACCGACCGTGCGGCCCTCGGCCAGGGCGTAGAGGGCCTCGCCATAGATGTCGAGTTGCAGCTGGTCGGTCGCGGCGTTGCCGACCCGGACCGGGTACGAGCCGCGGTAGCCCTCGAAGTGCTCCAGGATCTCCTCCGTCAGATGAGGGTCACCGTCGACCCGGTACATGATCTGGAGGGGTTCGTCGTCCGGTCCCTCGCGGGCACCCAGGCGGTCGCGGAGCCAGTGGGTGAAGCGGGTCGCCTCCTCCACGAAACCGAGATCGAGCAGGGCCCGTACCGACAGGGAGCCGTCGCGCACCCAGGTGTACCGGTAGTCCCAGTTGCGTTCACCGCCGACCTGCTCGGGCAGTCCCATCGTGGCGGCGGCGACCGGCGCGCCCGAGGGGGCGTAGGTGAGGAGCTTGAGGGTGATCGCGGAGCGGTGCACCATCTCCGTCCAGCGGCCCTGGTAGCGCGAGGTGCGCACCCACTTCTGCCAGAAGTCGACGTTCTCCCAGAGCTCTTCCGTGATCCGCTCGGTGGTGGGTGGCGGCGGCATCTCCCCGCCCGGCGCGCACACGGTGAACACCACGCCCGCCGTCTCTCCGGCGTTGAGGGTGATGCTGCCCCGGATGTCCTGCCCGTCCTGTTCGAGCGGGATACTGCCCTGAAGGTAGGCGGTCGTCCCCGGAGCCCGGAACGTCGCGGTGTTCGTGTCGGGCGTGAGGTCGAGTGTGTGGGTGGCCCGCGCGTAGTCGAACCGTGGCCGGCATTCGAGGCCGAAGCGCACGGTGCCGCGCACCGAGCGGACGACCCGTACCAGGCTGTGCCGGTCGGTTGCCGTCAGGCCCGTTTGGACCGGCATGTGGTCGATGACCTCGCCGACTCCGTCGGGTGACATGAAGCGGGTCACCACGAGGGCCGTGTCCGGGTAGTAGAGCTGCTTCCAGGTTCCCTCGGGGTGCTCGGGCGAGAGGAGGAAGTACCCGCCCCCGTCGTGGTCGAGCAGGGCGGCGAAAACACTCGGCGAGTCGAAGCGCGGTGCCGCGAACCAGTCGATCACACCCTGGGACGACACCAGCGCCGCGGTCTGCAGGTCCCCGATGAGCCCGTGGTCGGCGATGGGCGGATAGCGATCCATGCTGATCTCCTTGTCAGGCTGCCGCTGCTTTGACCCGCCCCGAACGGACCGCGTCGACGAGTGCCTGGTGGTCCTTCTCGTTCTGGTCGGCATAGCGCTCGGCGAACGTCACCAGCGCCCGGTCGAAGACGTCGCCCCCGCCCAGATACGAGGCGATCGCGATCCGGTCGCCCGACCTCGCGTGCGCGCGGGCCAGCGTGGCACCGCACAGCGAACCGAAGGCCCGCAATCCCCTCGGCACCATCGTCTCGGGCTCGGCGATGCCCTTCCAGTCCCGCAACTGCCGTACGTAGAAGTCCCGTCGGCGGCCGTCGATGCCCTCGGACCGTTCCCAGCCCAGGAAGATGTCGCTGGTGGCCTGCATGAGCCGCTGGCCGGCGACCACGCGCTCGCCCTGCGTCCGGTAGGCACTGGCCCCGGCGAACGGCGCCAGCACCGACTCGTCGGCCTCCTTGGCCTGGAGAAGCAGCGGATCCGTGTTGTCCCGGCCGAGCAGGAGAACGATCCAGCAGCGGGTGCCGACGCTCCCCACCCCGACCACCTTGCGGGCCATGTCGACCAGCCGGTACTGCTCCAGCAGGAACCGCCGGTCCGACGGGAGGCTCTGACCGTACCGCTCGATCAACCGGCGGATCTGCTTCTCCAGCCCGGCGCGTTCGACGTCCGGCAGCAGGTCCTGGAGCGGCGTGATCAGCGGCGGATCCGGGGCGATACGGACCTTCCCGTCGACGAGGTGGGTGAGCTTGCTGAAGGCCTGGAGACTGTCCCGGGTACGTGCCTTCGCCACCGACTGGGTCCAGCGCTGGCGGGCCCGCGTACTCACGTCCTGGACGAAGTGTTCCCACACCCATTCCTCGTCGAACTGGGAGTACCACACGGGGAGATTGCCCATGGTGGCGAAGCGCCGCATCCACTTGCGGTACGACCGCACGGCCGACAGCACGATGTCGGCCCGCTCCCTGGTGCTGAAGCCGTTCGCCCGGCCCGCGATGACGAGACTGGCGGACAGCCGCTTGACGTCCCACTCCCACGGGCCGGGCAGTGTCTCGTCGAAGTCGTTGATGTCGAACATCATGCGGCGCTCGGGCGAGCCCAGCAGCCGGAAGTTCAGCAGGTGCGCGTCGCCGCACAACTGCGCTCTGATCCCGCTCCGTGGGGTGTCGGCGAGGTCACCGGCCATGATGGCGGCGGCCCCCCGGTAGAAGCGGAAGGGTGACTCGGTCATCCTGCCGTAGCGGATCGGTACGAGCTCCGGCAGCCGCGCCGCCGACTGCGCCTCGATGATGTCCACCGGGTCGGGACGCTTGTCCGTGGGCGCGAATTCGGAGTGACTGGAGCGGGGTACGGCAGAGCGGGCGTCCTTGCCGAGTGCGGCGCGCTCCTGCGGCGTGCGGTGCCGGGTGCCGCCGTCGGCCGGGTGGTTGGTGCTCATTGCAGGCGCCCCGCGATGTGGTCACCGACGCGCAGGGCGTTGGCGATGGCGGTCAGCGAGGGGTTGACCGCTCCGATGCTCGGGAAGAAGCTCGTGTCGACGACGTACAGGTTGTCGAGGTCGTGGGCCTTGCAGTTGACGTCGAGGGCGGAGTCGGCGGGGTCATTCCCGAAGCGGACCGTGCCCGCCTGATGCGCGGTGGCACCGATGGGCATGCCCTTGTGCAGGTAGATGCTGTGCGACAGGAGATGGTGTTCGTGCATGCCCAAGTGGCTGAGCATGCCCTGCAGTTTGTGCCGCAGGCGTTGCAGCCCGGCGATGTTGTTCTTCTCGTCGAGGGCCAGGTGGATGCCGCCGTCCCCGTCCAGGGTGACGCGGTTGTCGGCGAGGGGCAGATCCTCTCCGCACAGCCAGAAGTCGACCGCGTGGTGGGCGAGTACCTCGAACGGCATGTCGGGAGTGACGGCCCCGGCCCAGCGGGGCGCTTCGCCGTGGATCTGCGCGGAGTCGGACTTGCCGAGCATCTGGATGCCGCCGAGGGGATAGTCCCAGTCG
The DNA here is from genome assembly GCF_036347135.1 of Streptomyces sp. NBC_00775. Lineage (NCBI taxonomy): Bacteria > Bacillati > Actinomycetota > Actinomycetes > Kitasatosporales > Streptomycetaceae > Streptomyces > Streptomyces sp. NBC_00775. The sequence continues at coordinate 1,739,109 of NZ_CP108938.1, read as the reverse complement.
TCGGATCCCAGGTACCAGTCGTGCAGCGCCAGGGTCTTCTGGAACCTGGTGTCGTTCGGCTCCTTGGAGACGGCCATCAGGGCCAGGTTGTTGTGCCGCATGTAGTGCCGGCCCACCACGTCCGAGCTGTTGGCCAGGCCCTGCGGATGGCGGTCACTGGCCGAACGCAGCAGCAGGACGGCGGAGTTGACGGCTCCGCAGGCGACGACCACGATGTCGGCGCTGAATTCCACGGTCGAGGGGTCCCCGTCGCCCACCGTCGCGACGACAGTGGTGACACTGCGGCCGGTCGCATCCGTTTCGAGGCGCCGCACGTCCGCGTGGGTGACCATCTCGACGTTGGCGTGTTCGAGGGCGGGGTCGACGCAGATGACCTGCGCGTCGGACTTCGCGCCGACCAGACAGGGGAAGCCGTCGACGCGGTCGCAGCGGATACAGGCGCTGGTGTGTACGGCCTGGCCCCGGTCGTCCTGGGTGAGGTTCACACCGATCGGCAGGTGGAAGGGGTGCAGTCCCTGCTTCTCCAGGTCGTGGCTGAGTTGCTGGATACGCGGCTCGTGCTGGACCGGCGGGTAGGCGTACTGGCCGCTGGTGGGACCCTCGGTCGGGTCCTCGCCGTGCCGGCCGTGGACGAGATAGAGGTGTTCGGCCTGTGTGTAGTACGGCTCCAGGTCTTCGTAGCGAAGCGGCCAGGCGGGGGAGACGCCGTCGTGGTGGCGGAGTTCGCCGAAGTCCTCGGGGCGCATACGGAAGAGGGCGGCGCCGTAGAACTTGGTGTTGCCGCCCACGTAGTAATTGACCTCGGGCGGGAACTGGTTTCCGTGTTTGTCGAACCAGAATTCCGGGGCGCGGTATTTCCCTTTGACGAAGACCGCGGTGGAATCCCAGTTGTCGCGTTCGCGGGGCAGATAACCACCGCGTTCCAGAAGGAGAATCCGTTTCCCGGTGGGCGCCAGTCGGTGGGCGATCGTGCCACCGCCCGCACCGCTGCCGATAACGATGACGTCGTAGTGCTGCGCGTCGGTCATGCCGGCCACCGTCCTTGGAACATGGTTCGGTATTGCCGGGTGAAGAGGCCATCAACCCACCCACCAACGTATCTCCGGGCCATGTTTCCGGCGAGTTGGGCTAGTCGGGTGAGCCGAGCCGCCGGGCCACGGCGGGTTCCCGTGCGATGACTGCACCAGTGGTGATGCCGACGGCGACGACGACGCAGAGTCCGATCAGCCACGACAGCACGGTGAAGACCGCGCCCAACGACCCGTACCGGTCCAGGCTGTGGTTGAGCGCGGTGGGTACGTACAGCTTGGCCACCACCGCCAGTACGGTCAGGGCCGTCCCGGTGAGGAGCGCACCGGGCAGCAGCGGCAGCCAGGGGACGCGCGCGGCCAGCAGCAGGTGCTGGGTCCACCACCAGACGCCCACCTGGGTGACCAGCACCAGCGGCAGGCCGAGCCATAGCCCGGCGCCGAATCCGTTCCGCAGCGGTCCCTGCAGGGCGATCACGGCCAGAAAAGCCACGAGCCACACGAGCCATCTCCATGCGACGATCCGCGCGCTCGTCTTCGGCAGCCGCCAAGCCCGCTGGCAGAGCCGCTGCATCGCACGGCTGCACGCGGTGGCGGAGAGCAGCACCATCAGTGCGCTGACCAGCCCGGTGCTCTGCCGCAGGCTTCCGGAATCGGCGTCGTAGACCATCTTCAGCTGCTGGTCGGCGGCGCCGTTGATACCGAGGACGTCGTGCACGGAGTCGACGATCTGGTTGCGCAGTCCCTCCGGTGCGAAGGAGGCGACCACGAACAGCAGGGGAACGGCGGTCAGGAAGGCCTGGGCCGCCAGCCGCGTCGCGGAGTCCAGCAGGTTCACCGCGATCAGGTGGGAGGTGAGGCGGGTGATCACCGGGAACCGCTCCTCGGCGGTGCTCCGCAGCCGCAGCAGCCGGGCCCGCAGACGCGCCGCCCGCGCGCGCCAACGGCCCGCCCTGCCGTTCGTGGGCGAGCCGGATCCTCTGCCTGCGTGCATCCTGCTCCCCGGGTCGGGCCTGGGTTCCACGCTCCGAGGCGTGCCCGCGCCACCAGGGTGCCGCCCGGCGCGCCCGCCGGGCCTGCGGCGCGAGCGGCGTTGCGCCGTACGGGGGAAGGGGCCGCCGGTGGCGTTCCGGGCGGGACAGCGGATTTGTGGGTGCGGACGGGGGCGGTGACGATGGGTTCATGCGCGCTTCCGGCGCCGCCGCGGGGCTCGCGAGGCCATGTGGAGGCAGGGATGGTCCTTGACCTGATGCTCATCGGCCTGGCGATCGCCTTGAACCCGTTCCCGGTCACCGGATTCGTCCTGGTGCTGTCCGCACCCAACGGGCTCTGGATGGGGCTGGCCTTCATCCTCGCGTGGCTGGCCTGCTTCGTCGGGATCCTCGCCCTGGTGCTGCTCATGACCGGCGGGGAGCCGCCGCCGCCGAAGTCTCCGCCCTCCACAGCCGCGCTGGCCGCCAAACTGGCCATCGGCGTCGGGCTCGTCTGGTACGCGCAGCACACCCGCCGCACGGCGGGCCAACGGCAGAAGTCCTCAGGGCTGCTGTCGAGGCTTGACACGATCTCCCCGTGGACGGCGGCCGGGCTGGCGTTCCTCCTTCAGCCGTGGGGCTGCGTGGCCGCCGGTGCCGCCACGGTGGTGGAGGCCGACCTCTCCCGTCCCGCCTCGTACGCCGCGTTGCTGGGTTACTGCCTGCTGGCCAGCTCCAGCCTGCTGACGATGGAGATCTACGCGACCTTCGCCCCCGACTCGGCCCGCGAACGGCTCGGGAGGCTGCGCACGTGGCTGGAAGGCCATCAGGACCAGGCGATCGTGAGTCTGTCGCTGCTGCTGGGGATCTGGCTGGTGAGCAGGAGCATCTACGAGCTGACCTCCTGAGCCGGCTCGGCCGTCACAGGATCGCGAGGGGATTGACCGGGGAGCCGGTGGCCGCGGACAGCCGGAGAGGGGCGATCACGCAGAGGAAGGACCAGCGGCCTTCCCGGGCGCAGATCGGCGCGAGGTCCTCGAACCGCAGATAGTCGAGCAGATGCAGTCCCATCGCGTGGATGGCGAGCACATGCACCGGGAACGCGATCCCCTCCGCGGCGCTGGGGGCCGTGTCGTTGTTCCCGTCACTGCCGAGGACGGCCACCTCCCGCTCGGCCAGGAACTCCATGGCGGTCGGATGGAGTCCGGCACGGGCGCCGGCCGTGTCCCAGGGGCCGAGCTCCTCACGGCGCCGGCGGTGCCCGACCCGTACGAGCAGGATGTCGCCCCGGCCCACCCGGAGTCCCTGCCGTGCCTCGGCGCCGACGAGGTCCTCGGCGGTCACGTGAGATCCGGGTTCGAGCCAGGACACGCCGTGCACCCGGGGGATGTCCAGGAGGACCCCGCGTCCGACGATGCCGTCGCGGGCCAGGTCGACGGACAGGTCGCTCGCTCCGCTCGGCGACAGGACGTCCGCCGCCGGTATGCCGCCGTGCAGCGTGCCGTCGTAGATGACGTGGCACAGCGCGTCGAGGTGGCTGTCCACATCGCCGTGAACGTTCATGGCGAAGCGGTCCCGCGCGAACTCCAGGCCGATCGAGTCCGGTTCACCGCCGACCGGAGCGGTGAGCCGGTGCTCGGCCGGATCGGCGTTGTCGGGTCCGGTACGGGTGTTCACGGGGGCGGCGAGCGACACCGTACGTCCCGACCGCACCTCGCGGACGGCCGCCAGCACCTGTTCTTCGGTGATCGTGTCCAGAGCGCCCCGGTGCGTGTCACCGCCGGGGGCCGTGTCGCGCAGGCGTCGGTAGAGCGACCGGAAGTCGGATTTGCTCAGCTCGTCGGACGTCCCCATGCCTCCACCCTCCGCCAGTCGGCGGATTCCGGCACGCCGAGTTGCCCGGTCCGGCAGTCGCCGCGTTAATGGATGAGCGACCGGTCCGGACCACATGCCGGCGCGCACCGCACCGATACGCGGAGGTCCGGATGGACATGATCCACGTCCGGGCGGTGTGCCCGCCGGACCTCACGGAACGCACCATGGCCCTGCTGAGCGCCGAGCCGTGCGTCCTGAACCTGCTGCTGCACGGCGGCAGCGTACGCAACCCCGACGGCGACGCCGTCGAGTGCGACGTCCTCACCGGAGCCGCGAACGAAGTGCTGCGCGGACTGCGGGACCTCGGACTGGAACGCCGTGGCTCCATCATCCTCGCGCCGGTCGACGTCGCGTTCTCGCAGCGCGCGGCCAAGGCCGGCGCCGAGGAGCTCGGGGCCCAGACGCGCGCTCCGGTGTGGGAGCAGGTGGAGGCCCGGATCCGGGCCGAGGGCAGATACCCGCCGAGCTTCTATCTCTTCCTCGTCATCGCCGGAATCATCGGCGCGGTGGGCATCATCACCAACTCCCAGATCCTCATCGTCGCGGCCATGGTGGTCGGACCCGAGTACGGGGCCATCACCAGCGTCGCCCTCGGGATCGACCGCCGCTCCCGGCCGAGGATCCGGCAGGGCCTCATGGCCCTGCTCGTGGGCTTCCTCCTGGCCATTGCCGCGACCTACCTCTTCTCCCTCCTTGTCCGGGGCTTCGGGCTGCAACCGAGGGCCTTCGAGCTGGGACTGCGGCCCGTCTCGAATCTGATCAACACCCCCAACTTCTTCTCGGCCGTGGTGGCGGTGCTGGCCGGGATCGTCGGCATCGTCTCCCTGACCGAGGCCCGCACGAGCGCACTGCTCGGCGTCTTCATCTCGGTGACCACCATTCCGGCGGGAGCCGACATCGGGGTCTCGTGCGCGTACGCCAGCTGGGACGAGGCCTGGGGTTCCCTGCTCCAGCTGCTGCTCAACATCGTCGTACTGATCGTGGTCGGGACCGGCACGCTCAAGTGCCAGCGGGCGCTCTGGCGGCGGGTGAGCGAGCGCCGGCACGAGCACGCGGTCAGACGGCCGGCGTAGGAGTGGGCGGCGTAGGAGTGGACGGCGTGGCAGGGGCGCCGGTGTCCAGGAACTCGCGGATCGCGAAGGCGATCAGCACGATCACTCCCGTCCACACCACGACCCCGATCGTCGGGTAGTTCCAGGCGAACAGGACGATCGCGGCGACCGCGAGGATCACGCCGCCGATCCACCGCTTGAAGCGGTGCACGAACCGTCCGACCGCACCCAGCGGGAGCCCCGCCGACACGGCGACGTCGCGCAGGGCGCCGATGCCCTTGCGGCAGCCCGTACGGGTGAGGACCGCGACCCGGGACGGGCCGATGAGGAAGGCGCCGAGGGCCGTCGCGAGAGCGAGCGCACCGACCGCCCGGACGCCGGAGCGCAGGAACTTGACCAGTGCGTCGAACACCGCGCCGGCGGCGGCCTCGGACGCCCCGACGGGCAGATGGTCGAGATAGACCGACCGCATGAGGGTGAGTGCGACGCCGAGCACCAGCATGGCGACGAACACCCCGAGCCCGACCCCGATCAGCGCCCGGCGGCGGTGGACGGCCAGGTACACACCCAAGGCGGCGATCAGTACGGCGATGATGGGGAGCCAGGTGCCGATGATCTCCAGCAGTCTCAGATACGTCTTGATCTTGCCGACGTCCTTGGACGCGAACACCACGAAGTCCGTGTGGACGGCCGGGATCCGAGCGGCCGGCTTGAACCCGGCGCTGACCAGTTGGTCCTTGACGTTGGCCACGATGGGTCCCACGTCGATGGCGACCTGACCGTTTTTCACGGACACCGGACCGCCGGACTCGCCCGTGAGGGCCTTGTCCAGGGCGCTGTGGACCTTGCGGTTCGCGTTCACCCAGACGGTGTCGAAGGCGTTGCTGGAGACCACCCGTTCCACGGTGCCGCTGACCAGACTCTTCAGGCCGCTGGTGATCGGGCCCTTCAGGTCGCCGAGCAGCTGGGCCGCCCTCGGCGGGGCACCCTTCTCGGACGCCGCCTGCTCCAACTGCTTGACCAGCGCTTCCACGTCGATCTGCGCCAGGACCTCGGTGGTGACCCGGTTGGTGATCGCCTTCTGCACATCCGGATTGCTCGCCAGCGGCCCCACGGTGGCGACGTAGCGGTCCGTGTCCCGCACGATGCTGTTCGCCCAGACCGCGACGACGGCCAGCAGCGACAGCAGCGAGGCGAGGAGAATCAGCAGGACCGAACCCGTCGACCGGAGCCAGTGGTGCCGCGCGGCCCCCGGCGGCCCGGCGCTCTCCAGGGCGCTCACCCGGTGCCGCAGTTCGTCCAGCTCGTTGCGCTCCCGCGCCGAAAGCTGCTGGTCGCCGGACGGTTCTACGGGGTGTTTGTCCGGGTCGGGTGGGGGCGGGCTGCTCGTCATGGTTACAGGAGATCCGTGCGGATCTGATCCCGCGACCTGAAACCCGCCCTGTGGGTGAATGCCGCATCGAAGTGCGGCGGGTTCCGTCCGATGATGCAATGGCATTCGGGGACGAGGGATCCATGGCAAGGGGGGACAGGGGGAATTCCGTTACCAGCCAGGGGTGAAGCCGTGAGCGAAGAATTCGTTGAAATGGGACCGATCGATTACGTGGTCGTCGAGTTTCCCGGCAACCGCATGACCGGCGAGGGCTTTCCTCTGCTGGTCGATCTGGTGGACCGCGGCCTCATCCGCATCCTCGATCTGATGTTTGTCAGGAAGGATGAGGACGGATCCGTGGTCGGCCTGGAAATCGCCGACCTCACCGGCGACGGAGCCCTGGACCTGGCCGTCTTCGAGGGCGCTTCCTCCGGCCTGCTCGGCCAGGACGACATCGAGGAGGCGGCCAAGGCCCTGGAGCCGGGCAACTCCGCCGGAATCCTGATCTACGAGAACCTGTGGGCGGCGCCCTTCGCCACCGCCCTGCGACGCGGCGGTGCGCAACTGGTCGCCTCCGGGCGGATCCCGGTGCCGGCCGTGCTGGCCGCGCTGGACGCCACGGACTAGGCCCTGCTCGAAGCGACGGTGCCGCGATGCGCGCCTTGGCGTCATCCGCCTCGGCGTCATCCGGAGAACGACAGGTCGGCGCGGGCGGCTGCCGTCCCGCAGCGCGGAAGGCATCGCGGTGACGGAAGACCAAGTGCTCGTCGGCCTCGGCCTGATCGTCGTACTCGCCGCCGCTTCCCAGCTGGTCGCGCACCTTCTGCACATCCCCGCGCTGATCGTTCTGCTGCCCGTCGGATTCACCGCCGGCGCGCTGACGGACGACGTCAACCCCGAACGGCTCCTGGGCAGTACCTTCTCGCCACTGGTCTCGCTGGCCGTCGCGGTGATCCTCTACGATGCCGGGCTCGGCCTGGACCTGAAGAGGTTCAGGGCCCACACACGCCGGGTCGTGGTGCGGCTGATCTGGTGGGGCACCCTGGTCACCTGCTTTTCGGCGGCGCTCCTGGCCATGCCGCTGCTCGGGATGTCACAGGGCGCGGCCGTGATGCTCGGAGCGATCCTGATCGTGTCCGGGCCGACCGTTGTCGGCCCGCTGCTCAACTTCGTCCGTCCCACGGAACGGTTGCAGCGGATCCTCATCTGGGAGGGGTCGCTGATCGATCCGGTGGGCGGCATCCTGGGCGCGCTGGTCTTTCACGGTGTCACGTCCGGAGGGCGCAGCGGCTTCGCGAGCGAGATCGGCCACTTCGCCGTCAGTATCGCGGTGGGAGTGGTGGGGGGTGTCGCCGGAGCGGCCGTACTGACGGTGGCGCTGCGCAGGCTCCGGCTCGGCGAGGTGCTCGGCACCACGGTGCAGCTCGCCGCGGTGGTCGGGGTGGCGGCCGCCTGCGACGTGGTCCGGGACGACACGGGACTCATCGCCGCCGTTCTGATGGGGCTGGCGGTGGCGAACCTGCCCGGCTTGGACGTCTCTGCCCGAAGGCCGTTCTTCGAGACCCTCGTGAATCTGGTCATCGGACTGTTGTTCATCTCCATCTCGGCCACCGTCAGCCCGCACTCCCTGCGGCATGTCCTGCTGCCGACGCTGGGTCTCGTGGCGGTCCTCGTACTCGTCGTCCGTCCCCTTGTGGCACTTGTGTCAGCGCTGAGGACCGATCTGACGGCCGGGGAACGGGGCTTCCTCGGGTGGATGGCACCCCGCGGAATCGTGGCCGCGTCCACCGCCTCGACGTTCTCGTCCTCACTGGTCGACAAGGGCATCGGTGGCGCCGCCAAGATCCTCCCGGCCACGTTCGTGGTGATCGTGGCCACCGTCACGCTGTACGGGCTGAGCGCGGGGCCCGTGGCCCGACGGCTGGGCGTGGTGCGCTCGGCGCGTTCCAGGCCCCTGCTCGTGGGCGGCGATCCATGGGTGGTCGATCTGGGGCTGGCCCTGCGCTCGGCGGGGCTGGACGTGGTCATGTGGGCAGGGCACGAGACGGAGCGCGACAGCATCAGGGCCGCCGGGATCGAACTCGCCCCCGGAGAGCTGTTCGCCGCGGCCACGGGCGCGGGCGCGGAGCTCGAAGGCCTTACCGGGGTGCTGCTCCTCACCGGCGAGGACGACTTCAACGCGCTGGCGTCGATGAACCTCGAGGGCAGCGTGGAGGGGACGGTCTACCGTCTCGGGCCGCCCGTGGAGAGTCAGGGCGTCATCGCCCCCTACACAGGTGGCCAGGTGCTCTTCGGCCCGGAACTGACCGGACCCGAACTGACGCGCCGCTACGCCCTGGGCGCCCGTGTCGTGACACATCGCGTCGACGGTCCCGTCCCGGCGGGGCACACCGTGCTGTTCCTGGTGCGCGGGGACGGCCGGCTGCTTCCCGTCACGCGTGGCGGCGGTCCGACGCCGCAGGGCGGAGACGTCGCCGTACTCCTGAGCGCCTGACCGGTCAGCGGGCCCGGCCGAGGCGCTCGACGGCGGCCCATACCGGGGCGAGATTCGCCGGAAGGGCGGCTGTGGCATCCAGGGTCATGCCCGGCTCGTCCGGTTCCAGTGGCTCCAGCGTCTCGAACTGCGAGTCGACCAGCCGGGCGGGCATGAAGTGACCGGTGCGCCGGGACACGCGGTCCCACGCGGTGTCCCGGTCCAGGGCGAGGTACAGGCACCAGAGCCTTGAGCCCGCGGCCGCCCGGAACTCGTCGCGGTACCGGCGCCTGAGGGCCGAACAGGCGACGACCAGCCCCTCGCCGGCCTCGGTGGAGCGCCGGATACGGTCGGCGAGGCCGCGCAGCCAGGGCTCGCGGTCGGCGTCGTCCAGGGCGTGGCCGGCGGCCATCTTGGCGACATTCGCGGCGGGATGGAAGTCGTCGCCCTCCACGAACGGCAGGCCGAGCCGCTCGGAGACCGCCTTGCCGACGGTGGTTTTCCCGGAACCCGCTACGCCCAGGACCACGACGACCGGCGGCCCGTCCCAGGCCCCGGTCATGGGTTCTCGGGCTCCCGTCCGGCCGCCGTCTGCCGCAAGTCCGCCTCGGTGAGCGGCTGGAGGACCCCGCGGGTGTCCAGCCGGTAGAGCAGGACGAGGGGCGGTCCGACGAGCACCACCGCGATGACCGTGACCAGCATCAGCCAGCGCAGCGTCGTCGACGCTCCGGCCGCCTGGGACACGGTCAGCGAGGTGGGAATGAGGTAGGGCCGCTGAGCCAGCCCCCACGCCAGGACGACGAGGGCCACGCTGCCGACCGCGGTGACTCGCGCCCAGCCTGTCGCGGTGCGGTAGAGCAGTCCGGCGGTGGCCAACGCGCTGACGACGGCGACCAGGACGAAGGCGAGACCGATTCCGCTGGTCAGCCCGTCGTGCACGTAGGGCGCGTCGTTGTGGGTCACGGCGAGGCCGACGACCGCCAGCACGGCGAGGACGCCGAGGCTGCACCAGGCCCGCAGCCGGAAGTAACCGACGAGGTCGGGGGCATTGAAGCGGCGGGCGTCGGCGGTCAGGAACACCGCCCCGAGGAAGGCGGTCGCGGCGACAGTGAGCAGCCCGGCGATCACGGAGGTCCCGTTGGCCCATGCGTGGGCGGTTGCGTTCGTGCCGGGAGCCACCTGGCCCGTGGCGATCCCCCCGATCGCCGCCCCGAGGAAGAAGGGCGTCAGGAGCGAGGAAACGGCGAAGACGGCGCCGTAGACCCGGCGCCGGGCGAGCCGCCGCGTCGGTTTGCGCAGCGCGAAGCCGGCTCCGCGCAGGACGAGTCCCACGGCCGCGAGCGCCAGGGGGAGCCACATGGCCGAGAAGACCGTCTCGAACAGGACCGGGAAACCGGTCCATGTGATGACCAGAACGAAGATGAGCCAGACGTTGTTGGTCTCCCACACCGGTTCCATGGCGTGGTCGATGAGCCACCGGGGGCGTTTGCCGCGTTCGGCGCCGCCGGCGACGAGGTCCCAGAATCCGGCGCCGTAGTCCGTGCCGCCGGCGCACGCGTAGGCGGCCACGGCGGCCAGCAGCACCCAGGCGACGACATCCTCGATCATTCGTCCCCACCCCTGTTCGTGCCCGCGGTCGTGGACAACGGGCGGGGCCCGTAGGGGGTGTCGCCCTCCAGGTCCTCGGCCAAGGCTCCGGCGAGGACGCCCTCGTCGGCCAGCCGCCACCGTCTGCTCATCTTCAGCAGGATGGCCAGGAAGGAGCCGAGGACGAGGACGTAGACCACCACGACGATGCCGAACATCGTCCACAGAGACGCGGCGTGGGTGCCCGTCACCGCCTCCGAGACCCGCATGTTCTGGTAGACGATCCAGGGCTGCCGGCCCACTTCGGTCGTGATCCAGCCGCACTCGACGGTCAGCAGGCAGGCGGCGCCCGCGACAGCGGCGCTCCGGAAGAACCAGCGCGACTTGGGCAGGTCACGACGGCGCAGCCAGCACCAGCCGTACCAGAGCGCGAGCAGGATGAGCAGGCTCCCGATGGTCACCATGATGTCGAACGCCCAGTGGGCGATGGTGGCCTGGGTCGCCGTCGGGCGGTCGCTCGCGGGAACCGATGTCAGTCCGGTCACCTTGGTGTCCGGGCTGAACCCGGCGAGGATCGAGTCCAGTTGGGGGATCTTGATCCCGCCGGAGATCGACCCGTCGGGATGCAGCCGCCCGAACATGTACTCCGGCACGTGGGTGTCGGTGTTCCAGACGATTTCGGTGGCCGCGAACTTCACCGGCTGCTTGTGGAAGACGGAGCGGGCGATGGCGTCCCCGAGCATGAACTGCACGGGGGTGAGGATCGCGGCGACGGTGAACGGCACGGTGAAGCCGAGCCGGTGGTAGCGGTCCCGGCGGCCCCGCAGCAGACCGACCGCGTACACCCCGGCGACGACATATCCGGCGGTCAGGACCACGCCGACCACGAAGTGCCAGTACTCGGGGCCGAACATCGGGGTGAAGACCGCCTGCCGCACATTGACGTTCACGGGCTTGCCGGACGCGTCGAGCGTGAAGCCGCGGGGTGTGTTCATCCAGGCGTTCGCGGCCACGATGCCGAACGCCCCCATCAGGGCGGTCAGCGGCAGGGGCAGGGCGAGCCAGAAGTGCGTCCACGGCTTGAGCCGGCGCCAGCCGTAGAGATAGATGGCGATGAGGATCGCTTCGAGGAAGAACGCCCATGCCTCGATCCCGAAGCCGAGGCCGAAGACATCGCCCCACCGGCCCATCATCCCCGGCCACAGCAGACCGAATTCGAAGGAGAGCACGGTGCCCGTCACGATGCCGATGGCGAACTGGACGGCCATGACCGCCGACCAGCGCCGCGCGAGCAGCAGGGCGACGGCATCGCCCTTGCGCAGCCCGCGGTAGTGCATCAGGAGGGTGATGGCGGGCAGGGCCACGCCGAAGGGCACGAGCAGGATGTGGGAGGCCAGGGTGAAGGCCATCAGCTCCCGGGCGGGCAGCAGTTGTGGTGGGCCTTCTGCCAGAAAGTGGTCGATCACGCTGTTCACATGGGCCTCGGCGGCTCGTACCGGACGGCTTCGAAGGAGCGGGCTTCAGCCACCGGTGGCGAAACCGGGGAACAGCGTCATTCCGCCGTCCACGTAGATCGTGGTCCCCACGACATAGTCGAAGAGGTCGGATGCCAGCGCGGCCACCACGTTCGCGATGTCGTCCGGGTCGCCGACGCGGCGGTAGGGGACGAGCCGGAGCAGCTCGGCCTCGGCCTCGGGGGTGTCCCAGGCGCTGCGGTTGATGGGTGTGCGGATCGCTCCCGGAGCAACGGCGTTGACCCGGATCCGGTAAGGCGCGAGCTCCTGCGCGAGGGTCGCCATGAGCATCTGCACCCCGCCCTTGGACGCCGCGTAGTTCACGTGGCCCGACCAGGGGATGATCTGGTGGACCGAACTCATGCAGATGATTTTCCCGGCGGAACGGGAGACCTCCGGGACTACACCCCGCCGCAGGAATTCCTTGGACGCTTCGCGGGCGCACAGGAATTGGCCGGTCAGATTGACGTCCAGTACTTTGTGCCACTGTTCCATGGTCATGTCGGTGAGGGGGGCATCGCGCTGGAGCCCCGCATTCGCCACCATGACGTCGATGGTGCCGAATTCCTTGACCATTCGGGAGACCATGCCGACGACCTGGTCCTCCTGCGACACGTCCGCCTCGTGTGCGTAGGCGCGGACGCCGAAGCCCTCGATCTCGCGCACGACCTCTTCTGCGGCGTCCCGCCCTGCCACGTAGTTCACCACCACATCGGCGCCCACTCGCCCCAGGCCGATCGCGGTGGCCTTGCCGATGCCGGAATTCGCCCCTGTCACGAGAGCCTTCTGCCCCTTGAGGACCTGGGGGGCGGGGGGCAGGTGGCTTTCGGTGCCGCTGGTTTCCACGCGTGTCTCCCTGTGGGTGCTGCCGCGGATATTCGGAGGAATCCGCCCCACAACGAAAGCACTGATGGGTCCCTACGGCCTGGTGGCGCGTCGCCTGTCAGCCGGTCGTGGTGCTGTCCCGGGCTGAACGGACCAACACGCACCTGCCGGGTTGCCGCGGACGGCGCGTTCGGCTAGCCGGTGGCGCTGGAGTCCCGGGTGGTTCCGACGCACAGCGCCCAGATGACGAAGGCATCCACGGCGATCAGCACGCTGGCCCACACGGGGGAGTACGGCAGCCACATGAAGTTGGCGATCATCGACAGACCCGCCAGGGCGATACCGACCACGCGTGCCCACATGAGTCCACTGAAGACCGCGATGCCCGCCAGGACGACCAGGACGCCGAGGAGCATGTGGATCCAGCCCCAGCTCGTCAGGTCGAAGCTGTAGGTGTAGTTGCGGGTGGTGACGAAGACGTCGTCCTCGGCGATGGCGGCGATTCCTTCGAATATCGCCATCGCTCCGCCGAAGATCATCATGACTCCGGCGAAGGCGGTCCAGCCGGTCGCCCACACTCGTTCGCCGTGACCGGTTTCGTGTTGGTGCATGCCACTTGTCGTCATTTCGAGCTCCTACCGCGTAGGCCTCGCCACTGACCTGGGACCGGTCGGTGGCCCACGCTTCAGCTTGCCACGAGAGTGGCCGACCGGCAGAACTCGGGGATTTCCGCAGGGCAGTACCAAGGCCGGTGTGCGGGGGAATTCATACGGTGCTCCAATAGAGGTATCCGGTGCGCCGAGAATTGCGCGTCGGTCAGGTGAGTTTGTCTATTTCCCAGCCTTTCGCGAGAAAAGGAACCGTCGTGCCAGGTCTCCTCCGCGGGGTCGCCCGCACAGCCGTAGTGGCCGGTACGGCGACAGCCGTATCGGGCCGTGTGTCACGCCGCCAGCAAGGGCGATGGGCTCAGCAGGAAGCTCAAGAGGCCGCGCCGCCGCCCCCCGCCCCGGCGGCCCCCGCCCCGCCGCCCCCCGCCCAGCAGGCCGACGACATGAGCAGCAAGATCGAGCAGCTGAAGCAACTCGGGGAGCTCAAGGAGCAGGGTGTCCTCACCGAGGCCGAATTCGAGGAGCAGAAGCGCAAGATCCTCGGCTGAGCGATCAGCCCTCATCCTGCGGACCGTCTCCCGTCAGCCCACCCGGTGGCCGTTCTCCAGCTCCGCCGTCCCCGAGCTCTCCGCGAGGACGTCGAGCCCGGCAAGGACGCGCCGGCCCAGGGCGCCCGGCAGATATTCGGCGAGTTCCTCGCGCGGCACCAGCCTCCAGGACAGCAGCTCCTCCTCCTGGAGGCGGATCGACTTGAGGTCGTCCTCGGGGAGGATCCCGCCGTCGTAGAGGTAGGCGACCACCGGCGGCCGCGCCGCGCCGTGCACCCAGTCGACCGCGAGGAGCCGTCCGAGTTCGACGTCGAGGCCGATCTCCTCGGCCGTCTCGCGGCGGGCGCCCTGGCGCGGGGTCTCCCCGTCGTCCGACTCGACGGTGCCGCCCGGAAGGGCCCAGCCCTCACGGTAGTTCGGCTCGACGAGCAGCACACGCCCTTCGGCGTCGCGGAAGAGGGCGGCGGCCCCGGCGAGGACGCGGGGCAGGCCGGCGATGTACGTGGCGAAGTCCGGAGTGGTCATCCACGAAGCGTAACGAGGGCGGTCATCCACCGTGGGTGACGAGGCCGCGCAGCCGTTCCTCGGACTCGCTGCCCGGCTCGGCGAAGTGGCAGATCAGGCTGAGGCGGGGTGCCTCCTCCAACGCCAGCCGTACGTAGGACACTTCGAGGTCGCCGGCCTCCGGGTGCCGGTAGCGGCGTACCGAGGAACGGAACTCCACGACGTCGTGGGTCTCCCAGACCTCCGCGAAGCAGGGGCTGGTTTCGAGGAGTTCGGCGACCAGTTCGGAGAAACGCGGGTTGTCGAGTTCGTACGCCGCCTGCTGGCGCAGCAGCCCGGCCATCCAGCGGGCTTCCCGCTCCCACTCCGGCATCAGAGCGCGGATCTCCGGTACGCGGAACAGCATCCAGGCGCTGTTGAGTTCGTGGCGCGGGCGGTCCAGCAGGGCCGTGCCGAGGATGCTCTCCTGCGCGGGGTTCCACGCGAGGATGTCGAAGCAGCGGTCGATGACGAACGCGGGGTTGGGCATGAGCTTGGCCAGGAAGGTGCGGACGGCGTCCGGGACCTCCAGTGAGCGCTCGGCGGGCTCGGGTGCCGGAAGGCCCGCCAGCCGGAAGAGATGGGACCGCTCCACCGCGTCGAGCTGGAGGACGCGGGCCAGGGCCAGCAGGATCTGCGGGGAGACATTGATGTCACGGCCCTGTTCGAGCCAGGTGTACCAGGTCAGGCTCACACCGGAGAGCAGGGACACCTCCTCGCGGCGCAGCCCGGGGGTACGGCGACGGCCACCCTGCGGCAGCCCGGTTCCCGTGGGGTCGGCGCGCTCCCGGCGGGAGCGCAGGAACGCCGCGAGGGCCTTGCGGCCGTGATCGTGCGGTGCGCCCGCGAGTGCCTTGCGGTGGTGGTCGCCGGTGCCTGGTCCTGATCCTGGTGTCGCTGCCACCAGTAAATTCTGCACTCTTCAACGGGGCCGCGGCCTGGCGGAGGGTGGGCGGGAAAGTGAACCCCCTGGTGAAAGGCGGCCCTTGTGGCTGAGCTGACCCCTCCCCGAATCGTTCTGATCACCGGCGCCACCGGTGGTGTGGGCGGTGCTCTCGCGCGCAGGCTGAGCGCCGACGGCTGGATCGTGTACGCGGCCCATCGCAAGCCCGCGGATGCCGGACCCCTGCGCGACGCCGGGCTGACCCCCGTCCTCCTCGACGTGACCGACGAGGAGTCCGTCGCCGCCGCCGCGGACGTCGTCGGCCCCCGTCTCGACGGTCTGGTGAACAGCGCGGGCATCATGGGGCAGGGCCCTGTCGAGCTGGTGCCGGCCGAGGCCTGGCGCCGCCAGTTCGAGATCAACGTGATCGGTCAGGCGGCGGTGATCCGCGCCTTCCTGCCCGCCCTGCGCGCGGCCGGCGGCCGGATTGTGAACCTCGGTGCCGTGTCCGCCCGTGTCGCACCGCCCTTCTTCGGGCCGATCGCCGCCTCCAAGGCCGCCCTCGCGGCGCTCACCCAGGCCCTGCGGATGGAACTGCGCCACCAGGGCGTCAAGGTCTCCCTGGTCGAGCCCGGCGCCATGGACACCGCCATCTTCGGCACGGCGGACAAGGCGAGCGCCGACATGGGCTGGGCGGGCTCACCCCAGACCCAGCACCGCTACGCGGGCGCCCTGGACGCCGTACAGGCCGCTGCGGCCCGCCAGCCCCTGGGACCGGTCGCCCCGGCCGTCAACGCCGTCGTACGCGCCCTGACCGCGCGCCGCCCCGGCACCCTCTACACCACAGGACGCGACGGACGGGCCCTCGCCCTGCTCCGCTTCCTCCCGGACGGCCTGCGCGACCGCCTGATGCTGCGAGCGATGGGGGTGACGGCCGAGGTGTTCAGGACGAGCAGGGCCGCGACAGTCGGCTAGACCTCGGCCCCCACCAGCGCGACCGTACGCGATGCCAGCTCGCTGATCCGCACCCCGTCGAAGCCGAACACCGCACTGCGGACGGTGTCCTCCAGCGGGTCCTTCCACTGGGAGGGGACCGCCTCGGCCCCGCACAGGACGCCCGCGACGGAGCCCGCGGTCGCCCCGTTCGAGTCGGTGTCCAGGCCGCCGCGGACGGTCAGCGTGATGGTGCGGGTGAAGTCGCCGTCGCCGTACAGAAGCCCGGCGGTGAGGACGGCGGCGTTCGGGATGGTGTGGATCCAGCCGAGCCCGGCCGTCTCCTCGGCCACGGTGCTGAGTGTGTCCTCCCAGGTCATCCGGGTCTCGTGAAGTGTGAGCACCCGGCGCACGGTGCGGGCGAGGCGGCAGCTCGCCGGGATCACCGTGAGTGCGGTGTCCAGCGCGTGCCGCACGGTCGGCGCGGTGAACGCCGCCGAGATCAGCGCCGCCGCCCACATCGCGCCGTACACGCCGTTGCCGGTGTGCGAGAGGACGGCGTCCCGGCGCGCGAGGGAGGCCGCGCGGCGCGGCAGCCTCGGGCAGGTCCAGCCGTAGACGTCGGCGCGGATGAGCGCGCCGATCCACTCCTGGTAGGGGTTCTCGTACGTCGCTGTCAGTGGCGGTTTCAGCCCGTTGGCGAGGTTGCGGTACGCGGCCCGCTCCGCCGTGAACGTCTGGAGATACGGCAGCCGCAGCAGCCACAGGTCACCGACCTGCTCCGTGCTGAAGGAGAAGCCGTGGGTCTCCAGGAGGTCGAGCCCGAGAATGGCGTAGTCGACGTCGTCGTCCCGGCAGCTGCCGTGGATGCGGCCGCGCACGCAACTCCGCCACTCGGGCCGCAGCTGGAACTCTTCGCCGCTGCCGCCACTCGCGGGCTCGGGGAGGTAGTCGGTGAGCGGCAGGGCCGCGGCCTGCCGCAGATAACGGTCGATCCGATCCCGCGTCCAGTGGTCGCCCTGCTCGACCGGTTTGCCGAGCATGTTGCCCGCGATCCGGCCCAGCCAGCCCCCGAGGATGCGGTCGGCGAGCTCAGTGCCCACAGGGGTCATAGCTCCGGTTTACCCAATTCCGGGCGGGCACGCGCGGTAATCCGGTAGCCGGGCGATTCCGGGAGCCACGTGATTCCGCGGGCTGGGCGGTGCATGACGGCGGGGGCTTCCTCCGGTTAAGGTCGCAGCGGCGCGACTGCCTTGACTTGAGCAAGGCCCGGAAAGCAAGGGGAATGCAAGGTGGCGGACGCTGCTGTGAATCGGACTCCGCGTGTGCTCATCGCCGCGGACAAGTTCAAGGGATCGCTGACGGCCGTGCAGGTCGCCGAGCGCGTGACGGCCGGACTGCGCCGGGTCGCGCCGCGCGTCGAGGTCGAGGCTCTGCCCGTGGCCGACGGCGGCGACGGCACCGTCGACGCGGCGGTCGCGGCCGGTTTCGAGCGGCGTGAGGTGCGGGTCGCCGGGCCGCTGGGCGACGAGGTCACGGCCGCGTACGCGCTGCGTGGTGACGCCGCGGTCGTGGAGATGGCCGAGGCGAGCGGGCTGCAGCGGCTGCCCGCCGGGGTCTTCGCACCGCTCACGTCGTCGACGTACGGCTCCGGGGAGCTGTTGCGGGCCGCGCTGGACGCCGGTGCGCGCACGATCGTGTTCGGCGTCGGTGGCAGTGCCACGACGGACGGCGGTGCGGGCATGCTGGCCGCGCTCGGCGCGCGCTTCCTGGACGCGGACGGTGAGCCGGTGGCTCCCGGCGGTGCCGCGCTGCGTGACGTCGTGACCGCGGACCTGTCCGGTCTGGACGCCCGGCTCTCCTCGATCGACTTCGTCCTCGCCAGCGACGTGGACAACCCTCTGACGGGCCCCAAGGGCGCCCCCGCCGTCTACGGCCCCCAGAAGGGCGCGAGCCCCGACGACGTGGCCACCCTGGACGCGGCGCTCGCCCACTTCGCCACCGTTCTGGAGAAGGCCATCGGGCCCAAGGCCGCCGAGTACGCGGCGGCGCCCGGGGCCGGGGCCGCGGGCGGTATCGGATACGGGGCCCTTGTGCTGGGCGCCCGCTTCCGGCCCGGTATCGAGGTCATGCTCGACGTCCTCGGCTTCGCGCCCGCGCTGGAACGCGCCGCGTTGGTGATCACCGGCGAGGGTTCCCTCGACGAGCAGACCCTTCATGGCAAGGCTCCCGCCGGTGTCGCCGCCGCCGCCCGCGCGGCCGACAAGGAGGTCGTCGCCGTCTGCGGCCGCCTCGCCCTCCGCCCTGAGGCTCTCGGCAAGGCCGGCATCCGTCGCGCCTACCCCCTGACCGACGTCGAGCCCGACGTCGCGAAGTGCATCGCCGACGCCGGCCCGATCCTGGAACGCGTTGCGGAAAACATCGCCCGGGACTTCTTGACCACGTAGCCGGGCTGACCGGGGCCTTTTTCGCCCCCGCCGCCCCTACCCGTCCCATCCCTGGGGGCTGCACCCCCAGACCCCCGCTAAAAGATTGCGCAGTTCCCCGCGCCCCTAAAAGGGGCGCGGGGAACTGCGCAATCTTTTGCACCAGTCCCCACCCACCCGCAGCCGACACACAACCCAACGGGGTCGAAAAACCCGAAGGGCCCCGAACCTCGTAGGTTCAGGGCCCTTCAGTCACATACAACGGCTCGGCTCCCGCTACGGCAGCTGCGCCGCCCGAGCCTCCCGCCGATTGTCCCGGAAGTTGTTCACCCTCCGAGCCGTGGCGAAGAGGGGAATGACCGCCCCCATGACGAGCTGCAGCGCGCAACCGGTCTGAAGGAGCAGCTGGCCGCTCGGCGCGTCGAAGGCCCAGGCCGCCAGCAGCCCCATGCTGAGCACGATCCAGGACAGCATCGCCACCGCGAGGCGCCCCCGCGGCTTCGGGTACTCGACCCGGCTCACCATCAGCCACGCGGTACCGATGATCGCCATGAGCGTGGCGACGAACGGCAGCTCCAGCAGCACGATGGAGACGACGGTCAGCGCACCGAACGGCGAGGGCATGCCCTGGAACGTGCCGTCCTTGACCGTGACGCAGGAGAACCGCGCCAGGCGGAGTACGACCGCCAGCAGGACCACGATGGCCCCCATCGCCGCCACCCGCTGGTGCGCGTCGTCGGCGACCATGCCGTAGACCAGGACGAAGTACGCCGGGGCGAGACCGAAGCTGATCAGGTCCGACAGGTTGTCCAGCTCGGCGCCCATGGGGGAGGAGCGCAGCTTGCGGGCGACCAGACCGTCGAAGAGGTCGAAGACCGCCGCGCAGAGCATGAGGATGACGGCCGTGGCCGCGCTGTGGCGGGCCATGCCCGTCGACTCGTCGTTGCCCGTCAGGTGCGGGATCAGGATGCCGGTGGTGGTGAAGTACACCGCCATGAAGCCGCACGTGGCGTTACCGAGCGTGAGGGTGTCCGCTATTGAGAGGCGGAGCGAGAGGGGCATCTCCTCCTCGTCGTCCACCTCGTCGGCCTCCGGCACCCAGCCGGCCTGAGTCTCGGGATCAATCACGGTCAATTCGAGTCACCCCAGCCACGGTCTTCTGACCGACCTCCACATCGACCTCGACACCCTCGGGGAGGTAGATGTCGACGCGCGAGCCGAAGCGGATCAGACCGATCCGGTCGCCCTGCTCGACCTTCGTACCCTGAGGGATATAAGGAACGATACGACGGGCGACGGCGCCGGCGATCTGGATCATCTCGATGTCACCGAGCTCGGTGTCGAAGTGCCAGACGACGCGTTCGTTGTTCTCGCTCTCCTTGTTGAACGCCGGAACGAACCCACCGGGGATGTGCTCGACCGACGTCACCGTGCCGGAGAGCGGCGCGCGGTTGACGTGGACGTTGAGCGGGCTCATGAAGACCGCGACGCGGGTGCGTCCGTCCTTCCACGGCATGATGCTCTGCACCACACCGTCGGCGGGCGAGATGACCCGGCCCTGGGCGATCTCGCGCTCGGGGTCGCGGAAGAACCACAGCATGCCCGCCGCCAGCGCGGTGGCGGGTACGGCCACGGCCTTGGCGGCGCCGGAGTGGCGCGCCTTGGCCAGGCTGAGTGCTGCGGTGGCAACGGTCGGGAGAAGCCACGGCGATGCTCCGCGCGCGAGGCGGACCCGGCCGCGTGGTGCAGAGGTTTGGCTGTGGGGCATGGATGACCTTCGTAGCGGATGATGCCGCGCTGTAACGGGGGACGGCGGCTTTCCCGGGATCGTACCGGTCGCGGGCCGCAACTGGGCAAGCCAGGAAGCCGAGTCGGCGGCCGAAGAGTGTTGACGGGGTGTGATCTTCTTCTCGAAGAAAACACCCCGAACCCGGACATCTAGCCCTGGAGTCGATACTCTTCGAGCAACCTGCGCCCGATGATCATTTTCTGGATTTCAGCGGTACCTTCACCGATCAGCAGCATCGGGGCCTCTCGGTAGAGGCGCTCGATCTCGTACTCCTTGGAGAAGCCGTAGCCGCCGTGGATCCGGAAAGCATCCTCCACGACTTCCTTGCAGTACTCGGAGGCGAGGTACTTCGCCATCCCTGCTTCGAGGTCGTTTCGTTCCCCAGAGTCCTTTTTGCGTGCCGCGTTCACCATCATGGCATGGGCGGCCTCGACCTTGGTAGCCATTTCGGCCAGCTTGAACTGGATGGCCTGGTGCTGGGCGATCGGCTTGCCGAAAGTGTGACGTTGCTGGGCATAGGAGACGCCGAGCTCAAATGCGCGCTGTGCGACGCCGCAGCCACGTGCCGCCACATTCACGCGGCCGACCTCGACTCCGTCCATCATTTGGTAAAACCCTCGGCCCGTGGTCCCGCCGAGCACACGATTGGCCGGAATGCGCAGTCCGTCCATGATGAGTTCGGTCGTGTCGACGCCCTTGTAACCCATCTTGTCGATCTTCCCGGGGATGGTGAGGCCGGGGCGGACCTCTCCGAAGCCGGGCTCCTTCTCGACCAGGAAGGTCGTCATCGACTTGTGGGGCGCCGTACCCTCGGGGTGTCCTTCGTCACTCCGGACGAGAACGGCCACCAGGGTCGACGTGCCGCCGTTCGTCAGCCACATCTTCTGACCGTTCAGGACGTACTCGTCGCCGTCCTTGACCGCCTTCGACGTGATCGCCGACACATCCGAGCCAAGACCCGGCTCCGACATCGAGAAAGCGCCGCGCACCTCGCCGAGCGCCATACGCGGCAGGAAGTAGTCCTTCTGCTCCTGCGTGCCGTGCTGCTTGAGCATGTACGCCACGATGAAGTGCGTGTTGATGATGCCGGAGACCGACATCCAGCCGCGGGCGATCTCCTCCACGCACAGCGCGTAGGTGAGGAGCGACTCGCCCAGACCCCCGTACTCCTCGGGGATCATCAGGCCGAAGAGGCCCAATTCCTTCAGCCCGTCGACGATCTGCTGCGGGTACTCGTCACGGTGCTCCAGCTCGGTGGCGACCGGGATGATCTCCTTGTCCACGAAGTCGCGGACGGTGGAGAGGATCTCCTGCTGGATGTCGGTCAGACCTGCGGTCTGGGCGAGTCGCGCCATGGCTACTTCTCCGTCTTCTTTTCCGCAGGTGCGGTCAGCTCAGGGCGGCCGGGCTGCTCGCCGCCGCGCTCCTTGATGTACGTCTCGGTGGGGACCATCACCTTGCGGCGGAACACGCAGACCAGCGTGCCGTCCTGCTTGTAGCCCTTGGTCTCGACGTAGACGATGCCGCGGTCGTTCTTCGACTTCGACGGCGTCTTGTCGAGAACCGTGGTCTCGCCGTAGATCGTGTCGCCGTGGAAGGTCGGCGCCACATGCCGCAGCGACTCGATCTCCAGGTTGGCGATCGCCTTGCCCGACACGTCCGGCACGGACATGCCCAGCAGCAGCGAGTAGATGTAGTTCCCGACTACGACGTTCTTGCCGAAGTCCGTCGTGTTCTCCGCATAGTTGGTGTCCATGTGGAGCGGGTGGTGGTTCATGGTCAGGAGACAGAAGAGGTGGTCGTCGTACTCCGTGACCGTCTTCCCGGGCCAGTGCTTGTAGACCGCCCCGACCTCGAACTCCTCGTAGGTGCGTCCGAACTGCATGGTGCTCAGGCCTCCGGGGCTTCGAACTTGCTGGTGCGCTGCATGCCGGCGGCCCGGCCCTTGCCCGAGATGACGAGCGCCATCTTGCGGCTGGCCTCGTCGATCATCTCGTCGCCGAGCATCGCGGAGCCCTTCTTGCCGCCCGCCTCGGACGTGCAGTAGTCGTACGCGTCCAGGATCAGCTCGGCGTGGTCGAAGTCCTCCTGGGAGGGCGAGAAGATCTCGTTGGCCGCGGCGACCTGGTCCGGGTGCAGCACCCACTTGCCGTCGAAACCGAGGGCGGCGGCGCGCTGCGCGACCGCGCGGTAGCCCTCCTGGTTGCGGATCTGGAGGTAGGGGCCGTCGATCGCCTGGAGGTTGTTGGCGCGGGCGGCCATCAGGATCTTCATCAGGATGTAGTGGTAGGCGTCCGCCGGGTAACCGGGCGGCTGCTCGCCCACGACCAGCGACTTCATGTTGATCGACGCCATGAAGTCGGCCGGGCCGAAGATGATCGTCTCGACACGCTGGGAAGCCGTGGCGATCTCGTTGACGTTGTTCAGGCCCTGCGCGTTCTCGATCTGCGCCTCGATGCCGATCTTGCCGACCTCGAAGCCCATCGTCTTCTCGATCTGGGTCAGCAGCAGGTCGAGGGCCACGACCTGCTGGGCGTCCTGGACCTTCGGCAGCATGATGCAGTCGAGGTTCTGGCCCGCGCCCTCGACCACGGTCACGACATCGCGGTACGTCCACTCGGTCGTCCAGTCGTTGACGCGCACGACCCGCGTCTTGCCGGTCCAGTCGCCCTCGTTGAGGAACTTGACGATCGTGTGCCGCGCCTCGGGCTTGGCGAGCGGGGCGCACGCGTCCTCCAGGTCGAGGAAGACCTGGTCCGCGGGGAGGCCCTGGGCCTTCTCCAGGAAGCGGGGGTTGCTTCCCGGCACCGCGAGACAGGAGCGTCGCGGGCGAAGCCGGTTCACGGGGGCGGGCGTGGTCATGCGGGGACCTCCAGGGGGTCGAGCTTGTTCGCTTTCCGGATCTCGTCGACGATACGGCCGATGATTCCGGTGATGTCGAAGTCCTTCGGGGTGAAGACCGCGGCCACTCCCGCGGCCCGCAGCTGTTCGGCGTCGGCGTTCGGGATGATCCCGCCCGCGATCACCGGAATGTCGGCGGCGCCGGCCTCGCGCAGCCTGTCCAGCACGTCCGGCACCAACTGGGCGTGCGAGCCGGACAGGATGGACAGGCCGACACCGTGCACGTCCTCGGCGACGGCCGCGGCCACGATCTCCTCGGGCGTCAGCCGGATGCCCTGGTAGACCACCTCGAACCCGGCGTCGCGGGCCCGCACAGCGATCTGCTCGGCGCCGTTGGAGTGCCCGTCCAGGCCCGGCTTGCCCACCAGGAAGCGGAGCTTGCCGACGCCGAGGTCCTTCGCGGTCCGCGCCACCTTGCCGCGGACCAGCGCGAGCGCGGTGCCCTCCTCGGCGGTGACGGCGACGGGCGCGGACGAGACGCCGGTGGGGGCGCGGAACTCGCCGAACACCTCGCGCAGCGCCCCGGACCACTCGCCGGTCGTGACGCCGGCGCGGGCGCACTCCAGGGTGGCCTCCATGAGGTTGTCGGTGCCCTTGGCGGCCTCCTTCAGCCGCTCCAGCGCCTTGCACGGGCGCGGGTGGTTGAAGGGCGGCTGGTAGCGGGTGTCGCGCCAGTGCTGGAGGGCCGAGATCACACGGGCCTCGACCGCCGGGTCGACCGTCTGGATCGCCGCGTCCAGGTCGGCCGTGAGCGGGTTCGGCTCGGTCGACTCGAAGATGTTGACGCCGACGATCTTCTCCTGCCCGGACTCGATACGGGCGCGGCGCTCGGCGTGCGAGGAGACGAGCTGCGACTTCAGGTAGCCCGACTCGACGGCGGCCATCGCGCCGCCCATCTCCTGGATGCGGTCGATCTCGGCCAGCGACTCCTCCACCAGGGACGCGACCTTGGCCTCGATGACGTGCGAGCCCTCGAAGATGTCCGCGTACTCCAGCAGATCGCTCTCGTACGCGAGCACCTGCTGCATGCGCAGCGACCACTGCTGGTCCCAGGGCCGGGGCAGGCCCAGCGCCTCGTTCCAGGCGGGAAGTTGCACGGCACGCGCGCGTGCGTCCTTCGAGAGGGTCACGGCCAGCATCTCGAGGACGATCCGCTGGATGTTGTTCTCCGGCTGCGCCTCGGTCAGACCGAGGGAGTTGACCTGGACGCCGTACCGGAAGCGTCGCTGCTTGGGGTCCTCGATGCCGTACCGCTCGCGCGTGATCTTGTCCCAGATCCGCCCGAACGCCCGCATCTTGCACATCTCCTCGATGAAGCGGACGCCCGCGTTCACGAAGAAGGAGATACGGGCGACGACTTCACCCTTGCGGTCCTCGGCGATCTGCCCGGACGCGAACACCGCGTCCAGGACGGCGATCGCGGTGGACATCGCGTACGCGACCTCCTGGACCGGGGTGGCTCCCGCCTCCTGCAGGTGGTAGCTGCAGATGTTGATCGGGTTCCACTTGGGGATGTGGTTCACCGTGTACGTGATCATGTCCGTCGTCAGACGGAGCGAGGGACCCGGCGGGAAGACATGCGTCCCCCGCGACAGGTACTCCTTCACGATGTCGTTCTGCGTCGTCCCCTGGAGCTTGGTGATGTCCGCACCCTGCTCCTCGGCGACGACCTGATAGAGCGCCAGCAGCCACATGGCGGTGGCGTTGATCGTCATCGAGGTGTTCATCTGCTCCAGGGGGATGTCCTGGAACAGGCGGCGCATGTCACCGAGGTGCGACACCGGCACGCCGACCCGGCCGACCTCGCCGCGGGCGAGGATGTGGTCGGGGTCGTAGCCGGTCTGCGTCGGCAGGTCGAACGCGACCGACAGGCCGGTCTGACCCTTGGCGAGGTTGCGCCGGTACAACTCGTTGGACGCCTCTGCGGTGGAGTGACCGGCGTACGTGCGCATGAGCCACGGCCGGTCCTTCTGGCGCTCAGTCATCTACGGGACCTCAGACGTTCCGGAAGCGGTTGATGGCGTCGATGTGCTGGGCGCGCTTCTCCTCGTCGCGCACGCCCAGGCCCTCGCGGGGCGCCAGCGCGAGGACGCCGACCTTGCCCTGGTGGAGGTTGCGGTGCACGTCGTACGCGGCCTGCCCGGTCTCCTCCAGGGAGTACACCTTGGAGAGCGTCGGGTGGATCTTGCCCTTGGCGACCAGCCGGTTGGCCTCCCAGGCCTCACGGTAGTTGGCGAAGTGCGAGCCCACGATCTTCTTCAGGGACATCCACAGGTAGCGGTTGTCGTACTCGTGGTTGTAGCCCGAGGTCGAGGCGCAGGTGACGATGGTGCCGCCCTTGCGGGTGACGTACACGGAGGCGCCGAAGGTCTCGCGGCCCGGGTGCTCGAAGACGATGTCCACGTCCTCGCCGCCGGTCAGCTCACGGATGCGCTTGCCGAAGCGCTTCCACTCCTTCGGGTCCTGGGTGTGCTCGTCCTTCCAGAACTTGTAGCCCTCGGCGTTGCGGTCGATGATCGCCTCGGCGCCCATCGCCCGGCAGATGTCCGCCTTCTGCTCGCTGGAGACGACACAGATCGGGTTGGCGCCACCGGCCAGCGCGAACTGCGTGGCGTACGAGCCGAGTCCACCGCTCGCGCCCCAGATGAGGACGTTGTCGCCCTGCTTCATGCCGGCGCCGTTGCGGGAGACCAGCTGCCGGTACGCGGTGGAGTTGACCAGACCCGGAGCGGCGGCTTCCTCCCAGCTCAGGTGGTCCGGCTTCGGCATCAGCTGGTTGGACTTGACGAGGGCTATCTCGGCGAGACCGCCGAAGTTCGTCTCGAAGCCCCAGATGCGCTGCTCGGGGTCGAGCATGGTGTCGTTGTGGCCGTCGGAGGACTCCAGCTCGACGGACAGACAGTGCGCGACGACCTCGTCACCGGGCTTCCAGGCGTTGACGCCCGGGCCGGTGCGCAGGACGACGCCCGCGAGGTCGGAGCCGATGATGTGGTACGGCAGGTCGTGGCGCTTGGTGAGCTCGCTGAGCCTGCCGTAGCGCTCCAGGAAGCCGAACGTCGCCATCGGCTCGAAGATCGAGGTCCAGACCGAGTTGTAGTTGACGGAGGAGGCCATCACGGCCACCAGGGCCTCGCCCGGGCCGAGCTCCGGCACCGGCACGTCGTCCAGGTGGATCGACTTGCGGGGGTCCTTGTCTCGGGTGGCGAGCCCGGCGAACATCTCCGTCTCGTCCTTGTGCACGGTGATCGCGCGGTACGACTCGGGGAGCGGAAGAGCGGCGAAGTCGGCAGACGTGGCCGTCTGCGACTGAATCGCGTCCAGGATTTCCTTCACGGTGTTGCCTCCGGCGATGAGCGTCCGAGGGAAGACGCTGAGGGTTACGTCGGTGCTGCTGCTGGGTGTGAGGGGTGTGCCGTCGGTTCGGCGGAGGTGGTGCTGTGGCAGCGCTTGGTTGGCGCAGGAGGTTGCCTGTGACGCAGGCGTCCGGGCGCGCAGACCAGTGGTTTGCGGGGACAGCCGGCGTACGAAAGGTCTCTGCACGCCGGCCGCCCGGACTCCTTCAACGTATGGCACGGCGTGTCACCTCGCAAGGCACGGAGTGCCAGAAGTTGCGCTCAGGTGAAATCTTTACGTAACACGTGAGCGATGATCGATCAGAGTGCGCGATGATCGATCGAATGCGGGGCGCAAAAAGGCCGGACGTGCTCAAAATGAGCCCGTCCGGCGATTGAGGAAAAGCGGCGGAGCCGCGGTTCTGTGAGAGAAGTCGCTACGACCGTTCCCTGAGCGCCTGCTCGATGGTGCGCATCACCTGATCCAGCGGGGCATCGACCCGGGCCACGGTCACCAGCACGTCCCCCTCCGTGAAGGAGGAGGCCGACGCCGACCGGGGCGGGGTCTCCCGTCCCGCACCGATCCCGGTCCCGAACGTCTTCTGCACGATCGCGAAGGCGTGGTCCAGCTGGGTCTCGACATCGCCCTGCCCCCCGGCCCGCAGCCAGCGGCGCAGCACGTGGTTGTGCGCCGTGACCACGGCCGACGCGGCGACCTCCGCGAGCAGCGGATCGTCGTTGGCGTCGTCGTCGTGCGCGTGCTCGTCGAAGTGGCCCAGGAGGTAGCGGGTGAAGAGCCGCTCGTAGCGGGCCACCGAGGCGATCTCGGCCTCCCGCAGGGTTGGCACCTCGCGCGTCAGTTTGTAGCGCGAGACGGAGATCTCGGGCCGGGCCGCGTACATCCTCATGACTTCCTTGATGCCACGGCACACCGTGTCGAGCGGGTGCTCGTGCGGCGGCGCCGCGTTGAGCACCGCCTCGGCCCGGATCAGGGTGTCGTCGTGGTCGGGGAAGATCGCCTCTTCCTTGGAGCGGAAGTGGCGGAAGAAGGTACGACGGGCAACCCCGGCCTGGGCCGCGATCTCGTCGACGGTGGTCGCCTCGTACCCCTTGGTCGCGAACAGCTCCATGGCCGCGGCCGCCAGCTCCCGGCGCATCTTGAGCCGTTGCGCGGCCGCGCGACTACCCGCGGCACTTTCCGGCGCGTCGGGCGTAGCTGGTGTACGTGAGGACTTGGCGGGCTGGGACATGACCCGAACGTACTGCATGTGTGCAGGAGAGCGCGCATGTCCGGGGATCCCCCCGCCCTCCACGGGCGGGGGGTTTCCGGTCGAGCCGAGCAGTCCGCCCCAGTCGGCGCTGTCTCGCAGCCGGTCGCCCGGACGCTCAGCGCCGGGCATATTCGCGGAAGCCGCGGCCCGTCTTGCGGCCGAGGCAGCCCGCGGCCACCAGGTGCTCCAGGAGCGGCGCCGGGGCCAGGCCCGGGTCGCGGAACTCGCGGTGCAGAACCTTCTCGATGGCCAGCGAGACGTCGAGCCCGACCACGTCCAGGAGCTCGAACGGGCCCATCGGGTACCCGCCGCCCAGCTTCATCGCCGCGTCGATGTCGTCCAGCGACGCGTAGTGCTCCTGCACCATCTTGATCGCGTTGTTCAGGTACGGGAACAGCAGCGCGTTCACGATGAAGCCGGCCCGGTCGCCGCAGTCCACCGGGTGCTTGCGGATCTTCGCGCAGACCTCGCGCACGGTGGCGTGCACGTCGTCCTCGGTCAGCACGGTCCGCACGACCTCGACGAGCTTCATCGCCGGCGCCGGGTTGAAGAAGTGCATGCCGATCACGTCCTGCGGGCGCGAGGTGGCGCGGGCGCAGGCGACGACGGGCAGCGAGGAGGTGGTGGTGGCCAGGATCGCGCCGGGCTTGCAGACCTTGTCGAACGTGGCGAACAGCTGCTGCTTGATCTCCAGGTCCTCGGCGACCGCCTCCAGCGCCAGATCGACGTCGGCGAAGGCGTCGTACGAGCCCGCCGGGGTGATCCGCTCCAGCGTCTGCGCCGCCGCCTCGGCCGTCATCCGGCCCTTGTCGACGGAGCGCGAAAGCGACTTGCCGATACGGGCCTTGGCGGCCTGCGCCTTCTCCTCGCTGCGGGCGGCGAGGACGACCTCGTAACCCGCCTTCGCGAAGACCTCGGCGATACCGGACGCCATCGTGCCGGAGCCCGCGACGCCGACCGAGCGGATCGTGCGGCCCTCGACGAGTGCGGCGCCCTCCAGCGGCGTCAGCGCGTCCCGCACGACGGCGGCGCTGCCGGGAGCCTCGTACGAGTAGAAGCCGCGCCCCGACTTCCGGCCGGTCAGGCCCGCCTCGCTGAGCTGCTTGAGGATGGGCGCGGGAGCGTGCAGCCGGTCGTGAGACTCGGCGTACATGGCCTCCAGGACCGTACGCGCGGTGTCGACGCCGATCAGGTCGAGCAGCGCCAGCGGGCCCATCGGCAGTCCGCAGCCGAGCTTCATGGCGGCGTCGATGTCCTCACGGGAGGCGTACTTCGCCTCGTACATCGCGGCGGCCTGGTTGAGGTAGCCGAACAACAGCCCGTCGGCGACGAATCCGGGGCGGTCGCCGACCGCGACGGGCTCCTTGCCGAGCTCCAGCGCCAGGTCCGTGACGGCGGCGACGGCCCTCGGCGCGGTCAGCACCGACGAGACGACCTCGACCAGCTTCATGGCCGGGGCCGGGTTGAAGAAGTGCAGGCCGAGCACGCGCTCGGGGTGGGCCGAGTCGGCGGCGAGGCGCGTCACGGACAGGGCGTTGGTGCCGGTCGCGAGGATCGTCTCGGGGCGCACGATGGTGTCGAGCGCCCGGAAGACCTGCTGCTTGATGTCGTACGACTCCGGGGTCACCTCGATGACCAGGTCGGCGTCGGCCGCGGCCTGCAGATCGGTGAACGTGCGGAAGCGGGCGAGGACGTCGGCGCGCTCCTGCTCGGTGCACCGCCCGCGCTGCACACCCCGGGCGGTGGAGGCTTCGAGCGCCGTGACGGCCTGGGCGGCCGCGGCCTCGCTGATGTCGATGCCGATCACTTCGCGGCCGGCCCGGGCGAGGACCTCGGCGATGCCGGTGCCCATCGTGCCGAGGCCGACGACGGCGACGGTCTTGAGCGGGGACAGAGGGGTGTCGGAAAGGGGAGTGGCCATCGCGGGACTCCAGAGAGAGGGTGACGACTGAGGAGCGCACCCGGGTACGCCAATGGGCGCACACAGTGCGGAGGATGCGGGTGTTGCCGGGCTGACGAGCGCACACGCCCGGTGCCGTCCGAGGGCGCCGCAGAACGGACGCCGCGTGGAACGGTGATGCCGACCGGCCCTGTCCCGGAGCCGTGTCGTACGCAGGTACCTGAAGTACCGAACCGACTGCTCTCGCGGCGACTGCGTCACCAGGCCACCGCAAGTAAGAGGCGAGTGGGTAACTCGCTCGTCTGAGCTTAACCCGCCAGTAACGAGCGCGCCAGCCCCTGAGTTTGTGATGTACGTCCCGGCGCCTCACAGGTTTCTCTAGGCTCGCCGCCATGGACGAAGCGTTGCGATCACTCACGGAGCGTGTACGGAGCGAGTCCGGGGGCTCGGCGGTCTACGAGCGGCTGGTGGCGGCCGAGGACCCCGACGAGCTCGCGGCCGCGCTGACGGAGCCCGGACAGCCGTTGTGGGCGCGGGAGTTGGTCGCCTTCCGGCTCGGGGTCGCCGGCGACCGGCGGGCCTTCGAGGCGCTCGTCCTGCTGCTCAACCACCGCGACCCGCAGCGCTGCGCGTCCGCCGCCTACGCCCTGGCCCGGCTCGGCGACCCCCGTACGGCCCGCGCGGCGGCCGCGCTCGCCACCAACGAGCTGCGCGTCGCCTACGCGCTCCACCCGGTACGGCTCCTGGTCGAGCTGCGCGCCCCCGAGGCCGTGCCCGCGCTGATCACCACCTTGGAGCGCAGGCTGCGCCCGTACGACCCGTACCGCAGGGTCGCGCTCGCGTGCGTCGAGGGACTGGGCGCCCTGGGGGACGCACGCGCGAGACCGGTCCTGAACGAGGCGCTGGCGCATCCGGCACTGGCGGAGGCGGCCGTGCGTGCGCTGGCGCGGCTGCCCAAGGAGTAGAAGCAGGGCGACGGCGCGGGTCAGTCGATGCCCACGCCGGTGAGCGCGCGCACGTACCGCACCTCGGGCACCGCGACCCCGTCCACCTCGAAGGGCTCTTCGGCGCCGTCGGGACCGAAACCGGCCCGCTCGTAGAAGCGGCGGGCCGGGGTGTTCTCCTTGAGCACCCACAGCAGCATCCGCCCGTGCCCGGCCGCCGCACACCGGGCGGCCGACTCGCGCAGCAGCGCGCGCCCCACGCCCTCTCCGACCCGGTCGGGACACACATAGATCGCGTACAACTCGACTTCCTCGGCGCGGACTTCGCCGTCCCGGTACGGCCCGTGGCAGGCCCAGCCGACCACCTCGCACTCCAGCTCTGCGACCAGGTTCACCACGTCGCCGTCGCCCTGCTCGAAGCGCGCGCGTCGCCGTGTCTCGTCCTCGTCCACGCTGAGCGCGTCGAGGTACGGCTGCGGTATCAGCCCCTTGTACGCGCTCTGCCAGCCGCGGACGCGGATCTCGGCCACGCGCCGGCAGTCGTCCAGGGTCATCTCACGGACGCGGAGCCCGCTCACTCGCCGACCACCGCGTACGCCTCGATCTCCATGAGGAACTCCGGGCGGACCAGCGCGGCGACCTGGACCGCCGACGCGGCCGGGAGGCGGTCGGCGGGTATGTGCGCGTCCCGGGCGGCGCGGACGGCCGGCATGTGGGCCATGTCCGTGACGAAGAAGGTGAGTTTGACGACGTCGTCGAACGTGGCCCCCGCGGCGGCTAGACACCGGCGCAGGTTCTCGAAGACCTGGCGGGCCTGCGCGTCCGGGTCGCCCTCGCCGACGAGCTTGCCGTCCTCGTCCAGGGCGAGCTGGCCCGAGACCGCGACGAAGCGGCCCGTGCCCATGACGACGTGCGTGTACGCGGTCGCAGGGGCGACCCCGTCGGGGGCGGAAATGCGCGTCAGCTCACTCATGCGTCCATGGTGGACCATGGGTCTGACAACGCCCCCGACGGGCAGCCGCTCAGGGAGGGTTCAGCCCCGGAAGCCGAGCAGTCCGTGCAGCGCCGAGCCGCGCGAGGAGGTGGATGCCGCCTTGGTGCTCAGCGGCTCCGGGTCGGGCAGTGTCTTGCACACCGCGTCGATCTCGCCACCGCTGTGCGGCACCTTGCCGTCGGTCAGATACGTCGCCAGGTACTTGTCCAGGCAGGTGTTCCCGCTCAGCGTGATGCCGTGGTTCCCGCCGCCCTGTTCGACCACCAGGCTGGAGCCGCGCAGCCGCTGGTGGACGGTGACACCGCCTTCGTACGGGGTGGCCGCGTCGTTCGTGGCCTGGAACAGCAGTGTCGGCGGCAGGGCGTCGTTGGAGATGTCCACCGGCTGGAGCGAGTCCGTCGGCCAGAAGGCGCACGGCGCGTTGTACCAGGCGTTGTTCCAGGTCATCAGCGGCGCCTTGTCGTACACCGCCCAGTTGTCCGCGCGCCACTGGTTCCAGTCGCGCGACCAGGAGGTGTCACGGCACTGCACCGCGGTGTAGACGCTGTAGCCGTTGTCGCCCGAGGCGTCGACGGCACCGAAGTTGTCGTACGCCTCGACGAGCGGGTCCGTGTTCTTGTCGTTCACATAGGCCGCGAACGCCTCGGCGAGGTAGGGCCAGTAGCCGTTGTAGTAGCCGCCGGGGATGTAGGTGTCCTCCAGTTCGGAGGCGCCCACCTTCTTCTGTGCGGGCTTCTTGGCGAGCGCCGAGCGCATCGCGTACCACTTGGCCTCGACCTTGGCCGGGTCGGTGCCGAGCTTGTACGTCGCGTTGTGCTTGGCGACCCAGGCCAGGAAGGCCAGGTGGCGGTCGTTGAAGGCGTAGTCCTGACCGATGTTGTCGTTGTACCAGACGCCGCCCGGGTCGACGATGGAGTCCAGGACCAGGCGGCGTACGCGGTTCGGGTAGAGCCTCGCGTACACGGCGCCGAGGTAGGTGCCGTACGAGTACCCGAAGTAGTTGATCTTCTCGGCGCCGAGCGAGCTGCGGATCGAGTCCATGTCCTGGACCGCGCTCACCGTGTCGATGTAGGGCAGCAGGCTCGCGTACTTCTTGCCGCACGCCTCGGCGAAGGCCTTGGCGCGGTCGAGGTTGGCCTTCTCCATGGCCGGGGTGCTGGGCACGGTGTCGGGGCGTACTGCGTTGAAGTGCCCGGGCTCGCAGTCCAGGGCGGGCTTGCTCGCGCCCACGCCACGGGGGTCGAAGCCGATGACGTCGTACTGCGCGGCCACCTTCTTCGGCAGCGTGGACGCCACGAAGCCGGCCAGCTTGAGCCCGCTCCCGCCGGGACCGCCGGGGTTCACGAGCAGCGGCCCCTGGTACGTCTTCGCGGTGTGCGGAACGCGCGAGAGAGCCAGTGTGATCTGCGGGCCGCCGGGGTGCGAGTGGTCCAGCGGCACCTTCAGCGAGGCGCACTGAAGCGTCGGATAGGCGCTGGTGCCGCACTTCTTCCAGGTGGGCTTCGCGGTCTGGGTGGTGCGCGGTGCGGTCGCGGAGCCGGCGCTCGCGTCGGCGGGGATCGACGTGATCATCCCGGCCACCACGGCGGCAGCTCCGCACAGAGCAGCTGCGCGTTTCTTCACAAGGCCTCCCAGGACGGAGGATTCTGAGCCGTGCACGCCACGGCCTTCGCCGCATCGTCCCGGAGAGGGGGTCCGGAAGAACCCGTTCTGGCAAGACTTGACCCGATTGCGTCGCGGGATGCGCTCGGATGCCGTCAGAAGTGTTTCGGATGCCGTCGGAAGCGTTCATGGACGTCGTCTGACGTGTTCGCGGACGTCGGCCGAGCGGTTTCGAAGGAGTCGTCAGAGCAGCGTGAGCTGGGTCGGCTCCTGGGGCGCGGGCGGCTCGGCGGGGGCAGTGATCCTGCGGGGCATCCCCGCGCGCGTGGGGCCGATGCCGTACTCCTGGGCCAGTTCGTGGACCTGACGGGTGATCCGGCGCTGGTACCACTTCGGGGCATAGGCGCCCTCGGCGTACAGCCGCTCGTAACGGCGTACGAGGTACGGGTGGTGGTGCTCCAGCCAGGCCATGAACCACTCGCGGGCGCCGGGCCGAAGGTGCAGCACCAGTGGCGTCACCGAGGTGGCGCCGGAGGCGGCGATGGCGCGCACGGTGGCGCGCAGCTGGGCCGGATGGTCGCCCAGGAAGGGGATCACGGGGGCCATCAGGACGCCGCAGCCGATGCCGTGGTCGGTCAGGGTGCGCACGACGTCCAGGCGGCGCTCCGGGGCCGGTGTGCCCGGCTCGACGGTGCGCCACAGCTCGGGGTCGGTGAAGCCCACGGAGACGGAGATGCCGACATCGGTGACGTCGGAGGCCTGCTTCAGGAGGTCGAGGTCGCGCAGGATCAGCGTGCCCTTCGTCAGGATCGAGAACGGGTTCGCGCGGTCGCGCAGGGCCGCGATGATCCCGGGCATCAGCCGGTAGCGGCCCTCCGCCCGCTGGTAGCAGTCGACGTTGGTGCCCATCGCGATGTGCTCGCCGTGCCAGCGGCGCGAGGCGAGCTGGCGGCGCAACAGGTCCGGCGCGTTGACCTTCACCACGATCTGCGAGTCGAAGTCGAGTCCCGTGTCGAGGTCCAGATAGCTGTGCGTCTTGCGTGCGAAGCAGTAGACGCACGCGTGCGTGCACCCCCGATAGGGGTTGACCGTCCACTCGAAGGGCATCCGGGAAGCCCCCGGCACCCGGTTCACGATCGACCGCGCCCGGATCTCGTGGAAGGTGATCCCGCGGAACTCCGGAGTGTCGAAGGTGCGGGTGGTCACCGCGTCCGCGCCGAACAGCGCGGCGTCCATAGCGGGGTCCCCGGCGGGGCCCACTGTGAGGTTCTCCCAGCGCATGACGCCTCCTCGATAGCACTGGCCACAGAATAGAACACATGTTCCCTTGATCGTGCGACCTCGTTCTTCGTGCCCCGCCGGGGACCCCCGATTTGGGTGGCTCGACCGCCTGGTGGTTGGCTGGCCGCACACCCCCGAGGAACCAATTGCTGGAGGAAGTGCCATGGCGCAGGTCGAGGCCACGACGGAGCGGGTCATCGCGGCGGACGCGGAGGCGGTGTTCGACGCCCTGGCCGACTACAGCGGCACGCGAGCGAAGCTGCTGCCCGAGCACTTCAGTGAGTACGAGGTGCGTGAGGGCGGCGACGGCGAGGGCACCCTCGTCCACTGGAAGCTCCAGGCCACCAGCAAGCGCGTCCGTGACTGCCTGCTCGAAGTCACCGAGCCGACCGACGGCGAGCTCGTCGAGAAGGACCGCAACTCCTCGATGGTCACCACCTGGCGGGTCACCCCGGCCGGCGAGGGCAAGTCGCGTGTCGTGATCAGCACCGTCTGGAACGGCGCGGGTGGCATCGGCGGCTTCTTCGAGAAGACCTTCGCGCCCAAGGGCCTCGGCCGGATCTACGACGCGCTGCTCGACAAGCTCGCCACCGAGGTGGAGAAGTAGCCCAAGAGGCGACTTCGCGAGGGCGCACCGTCCAAGAGGCAACTCTCCAGGGCGTGTTGCGCCCTCACCGTTTCGAGTGGATCTCCCTGTCGCGCGACGGTACGCCGTAACTCGTCGCGCTTACTCGCAGTTGTCGCGATAAGCGGGAATTGTGCAGTGGGCGCGACGAGGGGAGCGGTACGTGGGCGGGATCACTCTGGTGAAGGATCAACCGGCTGCCGCGCCCCCGCGGAAATCCACTGCGGCGCCGGCCGGGCCTGTCCAACTCGGACCGCGCCAGGTGCGGTTGGTCTTCTTCGGACTCATGCTCGCCCTGCTGCTCGCCGCCCTGGACCAGATGATCGTGGCCACCGCGCTCCCGAAGATCGTCGGGGAGCTGCACGGCCTGGACAAGATGTCCTGGGCGATCACCGCCTATCTGCTCACCTCCACTGTCGGACTCCCCGTCTACGGCAAGTTCGGTGACCTCTTCGGCCGCAAGGGCGTCTTCCAGTTCGCGATCGCCGTCTTCGTTGTCGGCTCGGCGCTCGCCGGATGGTCGCGCACCATGGACGAGTTGATCGCCTTCCGCGCGATCCAGGGCGTCGGTGCGGGCGGCCTCATGATCGGCGTGCAGGCGATCATCGCGGACATCGTGCCCCCGCGTGAACGTGGCCGCTTCATGGGCCTGATCGGCGCCGCGTTCGGCCTCGCCTCGGTTGCCGGCCCTCTACTGGGCGGCTACTTCACGGACCACCTCTCCTGGAGGTGGTGTTTCTACATCAACGTGCCCTTCGGCCTGGTGACGCTGGCCGTCGTCACCGTCGTACTGAGGCTGCCGAAGCCCACCGCCAGGGGACGCGTCGACCTGCTCGGGGTAGTGCTCCTCGCCGCCGCTTCAACGTGCTTGGTGCTGCTGACCAGTTGGGGCGGCACCGAGTACGCGTGGGGCTCACGGGTCATCCTGGGGCTCGGGGCGGGCGCGCTCGCCGCGACGGTCCTCTTCTTCGTCGCCGAGCGCTTCGCGGCCGAACCCCTCATCCCGCTGCGGCTGTTCAGGGACGGGGTCTTCAACGTCACCGCGCTGGTGGGCCTGGTCATCGGCGTGGCCCTCTTCGGAGCCGCCAGCTACCTGCCCACGTTCCTTCAGATGGTCGACGGGGCCAGCGCCACCGAGTCCGGGCTCCTGATGCTCCCCATGATGGGCGGCATCGTCGGCACCTCGGTCGTCTCCGGGCAACTCATCAGCCGCACCGGCCGCTACAAGCTCTACCCGGTCCTCGGCAGTGCCCTCTCCGCCGTCGGCATGTGGCTGCTGTCGCGCCTCGAAGCCGACACCCCACGCCTGCACTACAGCATCTGGA
This sequence comes from Streptomyces sp. NBC_00775, assembly GCF_036347135.1. Lineage (NCBI taxonomy): Bacteria > Bacillati > Actinomycetota > Actinomycetes > Kitasatosporales > Streptomycetaceae > Streptomyces > Streptomyces sp. NBC_00775. The sequence goes on along the minus strand of NZ_CP108938.1, from coordinate 1,702,507 downwards.
TGGCCGTGCTGGGCGCGGGCATCGGCATGGTGATGCCGGTCCTGGTCCTCGCCGTGCAGAACTCCGTACGCCCGGCCGACCTCGGTACCGCGACCAGCGCCAACAACTACTTCCGGCAGATCGGAGGCAGCGTCGGAGCCGCCGTCTTCGGCACGCTCTTCGCGGGCCGGCTCGCCGACGCGCTCGCCGATCGCCTCCCCGCGCGCGGGGGCACCGGAATTCCGGACTCCAAGTCCATCACCCCCCAGCTCGTCCACGCGATGCCCGCCGCCCTGCGTGACGACTACATCGGTGCCTACGCGGACGCCATGCCGCGGATCTTCCTCTACCTGGTGCCGGTACTCGTCCTCGGCCTGCTCATCGCCTTCTTCCTCAAGGAGAAACCGCTGGTGTCCCACAACGCTCCCACCGCGGACCCGGAGTCCGCGCGGGTGAACGCCCAGATCCCGCAGGCCCGTTCGGCGTACGCCGCCGGGATTCCCGTCTGCGGCACGGTGCAGCACCCCGACGGCACCGTCGTGCCACGCGCCGCGCTCACCCTCATCGACGTCGCGGGACAGCAGATCGGCCGGGGCGCCAGCGGCGAGGACGGGCGGTACGCGCTGTCCACGCCCGGCTCGGGGTCGTACGTCCTGATCGCCGCGGCGGGCGGCCACCAGCCGCAGGCCGTCTCGGTGACCGTCGGCGAACGTCCCGTGGAACTGGACGTCGTGCTCGGCGGCGCCGGACGCCTCGCCGGAAGCGTGCTCACCGCGGACGGCACCCCGGTGCGCGAGGCCACCGTCACGCTCACCAATGTGCACGGCGAGGTGGTGGCCACCACCCGCAGCGGGCGCGAAGGCGGCTATGTCATCACGGAGCTGGTGGCGGGCGAGTACACCCTCGCCGCCAGCGCGCCCGCGTTCCGCCCGGCCGCGCTGCCCGTCACCGTCCAGGCCGCCCGCGAGACCCGCCAGGACGTCGAACTCGCCGGTGGCGCCGTGCTGCGCGGCACCGTACGGGCGGGCGGCGGACGGCCCGTCGAGGACGCGCGCGTGACGCTCCTGGACGCCGCGGGCAATGTGGTGGACACGCTCACCACGGGCGCTGAGGGAACGTTCCGGTTCGTCGACCTGTCCTCCGGTGAGTACACCGTCATCGCGGCCGGCTATCCGCCGGTGGCCACCGTGCTCCAGGTTGCCGGGGGCGGCAGGACGGAACGGGACTTGCAACTGGGGCATGAAGACTAGGGAAGACCAGGGAGAGAGGACGGGAGGAGACCACTGGGGATGGGGGCGTGACCGAGCGGGCGGATGGGGCGTGAGGCGGCCCGCCGTGCGCCGGAGCCGCCTCCGGAGAGGTCAATTCCCGTATTGCCACACATGGCAACGGGCCACCGCCGTACGGTAGTGGAGGCGGCACAGATCTTGCGGAGCCGTGGGAAGAAAGGGCCTGGGCCATGGACCGTGGCACCGAAGCGGGCGCAGCTCCCAGCCGTGAAGCTGGCAACGGCGCGGCGGAGTACGCCGCCGTCGGCCGCATCCCGCTGGCCGTGGTGACCGTGGACCGTGACGGTCTCGTCTCGCACTGGAGCACCGGCGCCAGGCGCCTGTTCGGCGCCCCCAAGGAGGACGCGGTGGGCCGCCCCGCCGTCGACCTGCTCCCCGTCTCGGGCGCGCTCCCCGAGGACGACGACACAGCGCCCTACGGGGCGTACGCGGCGTACGACGGACTCGGCCCCGACCTGGAGTCCTCCCTCGACGGGCGGCTTTCCTACCCGGCCGCCGGACGCGCCCGCCTCACGGTGGCCGGTCACGACCGGATCGACGTCCTGTGGTGGGCCTATCCCCTGGTGGGCCCGGGACGGGAGCGGCTGCTGGTGCTCGCCGCCGACGCGGCCGCGATGCGCCGCGAGGGCGACGACGCCGACGGGGCGGCCGTCGAGCGCATCGCGCCCGGCTTCGCGCTGCACACCGACTTCCCCGGTGCCGAGGGGCTGGCCCGCCGGCTCCCCGAGATCCTGCCCAGCATGAGCGTGGGCGAGAGCGCCCGCATCGTCGGGCAGGTACTGGAACTGGGCTATCCCGTCCTGGAGTTCAGCCAGAACGACCGGGTGCCCGTCACCCCCGACTGGGGTGTGCCCCGGCGGACCGAGCGCAAGGCGCGCCGTGAGCGGGCCGCCCGCGCGGCGGCCTACGGCGCGCCCGTGCCGCAGGACGTCGTGGACGACGGCGAGGACCTCGAATACGTCGCCGTGCGCGAGCGCCTGGAATTCCTCAACGAGGTCAGCGGCCGCATCGGCACCTCCCTCGACCTGACCCAGACCATTCTCGAGGTCAGCCGCGCCGTCGTGCCGCGCTTCACGGATGTGGCGGGCACATACCTGCGCGAACAGGTCGTCGCCGGTGAGGGTTTCCCCGAAGGGGTGCCCGACACCACCACCATGTGGCACCGGGTCGCCCTGGAGCACACGGACGAGCCCGGCCGCTGGGACGACGTCGTGCCGGTCGGCGAGGCCATGCCCTTTCCGGCGCACACACCGTTCTTCCAGTGCATGACCACCGGTGAGCCCGTCCTCGTGCCGCGCATCAGTGAACAGATGGGGCACATGATCGCCGCGCAGTTCGAGAAGCGCGACATCAGGCCGCTCATCACCAACCGCTCCATGCTGGTCGTGCCCCTGAAGGCCCGCAACGTGGTCCTCGGGTTCATGATCCTGCTGCGCCACCCCGAGCGCGTCGAGTTCAACGACATGGACCGGGTCACCGGCGCCGAACTGGCCGCCCGCGCGGGCCTCGTGCTCGACAACGCGCGCATGTACACCTACCAGGAGAGCGTCGCCGAGACCCTCCAGGACAGCATGCTGCCGCACATCGCGCCCCGCATGGCCGGCTGTGACATCGCGACCCGCTATCTGCCCGGCACGCTCCTCGGGCGGGTCGGCGGTGACTGGTTCGACTCGGTGAAGCTGCCCGGCTCGCGCACCGCCCTGGTCGTCGGCGACGTGATGGGCCACGGCCTCAACTCGGCCGCGATGATGGGCCAGTTGCGCACCGCCGTCCAGACCATGGCCGCGCTCGACCTGCCGCCCGCCCAGCTGCTGCGCAACCTGGACGACCTGGCCCAGCGGCTGGGCGACAACTACCTCGCGACCTGTCTGTACGCCGTCTACGACCCCATCGCCGGGGAGCTGCAGATCGCCAACGCGGGCCACATCCCACCCGTTCTGGTCCGCGCCGAGGACGGACGCAGCGAGCTGCTCGAACTGCCGACGGGCGCGCCCATCGGAGTCGGCGGAGTGCCCTTCGAGGCGGAACGCGTGCGTGTGGCGCCCGGCGACCGGCTCGTGATGTGCACCGACGGACTGGTCGAGGTGCGCGGCGAGGACATCGGCGTCGGCCTCGCGACGCTCTGCGAGTCCGCGGCCCACCCGGCCGCGTCTATGGACGACGCCTGCGACACCATCATCAGCGCGCTCAACACCCGTGGCGGCCGCAAGGACGACGTCGCCCTGCTGATGGCCCGGCTCAACGGCATCGCCTCCGAAGACGTCGCCGAGTGGCGGCTGTCGCTGGACCCGATCGAGGTGGGCAGGGCACGCGCGGTGGTCCGCGAACAGCTTCATGTGTGGGGCCTGGCCGGCCTCGCCGACAGCGCCGAGCAGATGGTCAGTGAGCTGGTCACCAATGCCGTACGGCACGCGCACAGCCGCCAGATAGAGCTGCGGCTCGTCCGGGGCGACACCCTGCTGTGCGAGGTGGACGACGACGACCACACGCTGCCGACGCTGCTCAGCGCGGGCCCCGGCGACGAGTTCGGGCGCGGCCTGCGCGTCGTCAGTACGCTGGCGCGCGAGTGGGGGACAAGCCGGACCAGCGCGGGCAAGACCGTGTGGTTCGAACTGACGCTCCCGCGCCGCTGACGTGTTCCCGCGACGCCCGGGAGGGGCGGGGCGCACGCGGCGTGCGAAGGCGTACGGGTATCGAATGAGCCGTGAAGGAATGCGCCGCCCGCTTGTCGCTTCGCGCCGGGCGCGATAGACCGATCTGGCCTGCCAGGTCCTGGCGGGCCGAGGTCGCAACCTGGGGAGCGGGCATGAGTGTGACGAGCCGGTACAGGCAAGCCTGGGAGGGCTTCTGGAGCGAGGCCTCCGACGAACAGGGGGCGGTCTTCTGGGACGCCGAGCCCGCGCTGACCGTCGGCGTTCATCTCGCCCTCTTCGAACCGTACTTGGCGGCTCCCGGCCTGCCGGTCGTGGACCTGGGCTGTGGCAACGGCACTCAGACCCGCTTCCTGGCCGACCGCTTCCCGCACGTCGTCGGCGCCGACCTGTCGGCCGCGGCGCTGGACCACGCCCGCCACGCCGACCCGGCGGGGCAGGCCGTGTACCGGCTGCTCGACGCGGCCGAGAAGACCGAGGTGGAGACGCTGCACGCGGAGCTCGGCGACGCCAACCTCTATATGCGGGGTGTGCTCCACCAGGCCGAGCCGGACGACCGGCAGCCGTTGGTGGACGGCCTGGCGACGCTGGTGGGGGAGCGCGGCCGAGTCTTCGTCGTCGAACTCGCCGAGGCCGCGGGCCTGGTGCTGAGGGGCCTTGCACAGAGCGCCGACGGCCCGCCGCCCAAGCTCGCCCCGGTCTTCCGGCACGGCATCGCCCCCGGCGAGGTCGCGGACGCCGCCGTCCCCGAGTACCTCCGCGCCGCGGGCCTCACGGTCCTCGCGAGCGGCGAAACCCCTCTGGTCACGACCGAGTACAGGGCCGACGGCTCGCGTATCGAACTGCCGTCGAAGTGGCTGGTGGCGGGGCGTACCGGGTGACGTCAGTGGTCTGGGCCGGTGAGACTTATCCACAGGCTCTGCCGGGCCCGGGCCGAAGCGCGTACGGTTTCGAGCATGAAGATCCTCATCAGCGCCGACATGGAAGGCGCCACGGGTGTGACCTGGCCGGCCGACGTGCTGCCGGGGACTCCGCAGTGGGAGCGGTGCCGCTCGATGTTCACCTCGGACGTGAACGCCGCCGTGCTCGGCTTCTTCGACGGCGGCGCCGACGAGGTGCTGATCAACGAAGCCCACTGGACCATGCGGAACCTGCTCCTTGAGCGGCTGGACGAGAGAGCGGAGATGCTCACCGGGCGGCACAAATCGCTGTCCATGGTGGAGGGCGTGCAGCACGACGACGTGGACGGCATCGCCTTCGTCGGCTATCACGCGGGCGCCGGCATGGAGGGCGTCCTCGCGCACACCTACCTCGCGAACTCCCTCACCGGCGTATGGGTCAACGACATACGGGCCAGCGAGGGGCTGCTCAACGCGCACGTCGTCGCCGAGTACGGGGTGCCGGTCGTCCTGGTCACCGGCGACGACGTGGCCTGCGAGGACGCGCTGGGGTACGCCCCCGAGGCGCTGAAGGTCGCCGTCAAGGACCATGTGTCCCGCTACGCGGCCGTGTGCCGAACGCCCTCCAGGACGGCCGCCGACATCCGGGCCGCCGCCAAGGAGGCTGCGTCACTGGCGGTGCGTCACGAGCCGGTCGACGGCGGCCCGTTCACGATCTCGATGGAGTTCGACGCCGAGCACCTGTCGATGGCCGCCACCGTCGTACCCGGTGTCGAGCGCGTCGGGGAGCGCAAGGCGGCGTACACCAGCGACACCATGTACGAGGGGATTCGTACCTTCAAGGCGGTCACCACGATCGTCTCGGCCGCGGTGGAGGAGCAGTATGGCTGACGCACACGCTCTCGACGATGACCCGCCGGCTCTCGGCGACGACTCACTCGCTCTCGACGAAGTCGTCCGGTTCACCTCCGATCTCATCCGGATCGACACGACCAACCACGGCGGCGGGGACTGCCAGGAGCGCCCGGCCGCCGAGTACGCCGCCGCGCGGCTGGCCGAAGCGGGCCTGGAACCCACACTCCTGGAGCGCACGAAGGGGCGTACGAACGTCGTCGCCCGCATCGAGGGCACCGACCCGTCCGCCGACGCGCTGCTCGTCCACGGCCATCTGGACGTCGTGCCCGCGCAGGCGGAGGACTGGAGCGTGCACCCGTTCTCCGGAGAGATCCGCGACGGGGTCGTCTGGGGGCGCGGCGCGGTCGACATGAAGAACATGGACGCGATGATCCTGGCCGTCGTCCGTGCCTGGGCGCGCAGTGGGGTACGGCCTCGCCGCGACATCGTCATCGCGTTCACCGCCGACGAGGAGGCGAGCGCCGAGGACGGCTCGGGGTTCCTCGCCGACGAGCACCCCGGTCTCTTCGAGGGCTGCACCGAGGGCGTCAGCGAGTCGGGGGCCTTCACCTTCCACGACGGTGGCGGCAGGCAGTTGTATCCGATCGCCGCGGGCGAGCGTGGCACCGGCTGGCTCAAGCTCACCGCACGCGGGCGTGCCGGACACGGCTCCAAGGTGAACCGGAGCAACGCGGTGACGCGACTCGCCGCCGCGATCGCCCGGATCGGGGCGTACGAGTGGCCGCTGCGGCTCACCCCGACCGTGCGCGCCGCACTGACCGAACTCGCCGCCCTCTACGGCATCGACGGCGACCTCGCGGACCCCGAAGGCATGGACACCCTCCTGGACAAGCTCGGGCCGGCCGCCGCGCTCGTCGAGGCGACCGTCCGCAACAGCGCCAACCCGACCATGCTGAGCGCCGGTTACAAGATCAACGTGATTCCGGGGGAGGCCGTCGCGTATGTGGACGGCCGCTATCTGTACGGCTGCGAGGACGAGTTCCGTACGACCCTCGACCGGCTCACCGGACCGGACGTGGAGTGGGAGTTCCACCACCGTGAGGTGGCCCTCCAGGCGCCGGTGGACTCCATGACGTACGCGAAGATGCGCGCGGCAGTCGAGGAGTTCGCGCCCGAGGGGCATGTGGTGCCGTACTGCATGTCGGGCGGCACGGACGCCAAGCAGTTCTCGCGCCTCGGCATCACCGGATACGGGTTCGCGCCCCTGAAGCTCCCGGAGGGCTTCGACTACCAGGCCCTCTTCCACGGCGTCGACGAGCGCGTGCCGGTCGACGCGCTCCACTTCGGCGTCCGTGTCCTCGACCGCTTTCTGCGCACGGCCTAGGGGGACGAGATGCAGACCCTTGCGTACGGTTCGTGGCCCTCGCCGATCGACGCGACGCTCGCCGCCGCGCACGACGGGCACCCCGAGTTCGTGGGCTTCGTCGGCGACGAGGCCTGGTGGACCGAGCCCCGGCCCACGGAAGGCGGGCGGCGCACACTCGTACGGCGGAAGGCCGACGGCACGGAGGAGCCGGTACTGCCGGCCCCCTGGAACGTACGCAGCCGCGTCATCGAGTACGGCGGTCACCCATGGGCCGGGGTCATGCGCCCCGAGGGCCCCCTGGTGGTCTTCGTGAACTTCGCCGATCAGCGGCTGTATCGGTACGAAGCCGGCGGCGAACCACGTCCGTTGACTCCCGTGTCACCCGTGGGCGACGGACTGCGCTGGGTCGACCCGCAGTTGATGGTGGAGCGGGGGGAAGTGTGGTGCGTCCTTGAGGAGTTCACCGGGGACGGGCCGAGCGACGTACGGCGCGTTGTCGCCGCGGTGCCGTTGGACGGATCGGCGGCGCAGGACCGGGACGCCGTACGGGAACTGACCGACGGGCGGCACCGGTTCGTCACGGGCCCTCGGATCTCGCCCGACGGGAGGCAGGCCGCCTGGCTCGCCTGGGACCACCCACGGATGCCGTGGGACGGGACGGAGGTGGTCCTGGCGGATGTGGCCGGGGACGGCACGCTGCACGCCGCGCGGTCCGTCGCCGGCGGCCCGGAGGAGTCCGTGGTCCAGGCCGACTGGGCCCCCGACGGCACCCTGCTGTATGTCAGTGACCGCACCGGCTGGTGGAATCTGTACCGGCTCGGCCAGGACGGCGAGGGGGCGGCCGTCTGCCCGCGCGAGGAGGAGTTCGGCGGGTCGCTGTGGCGGATCGGGTACCGCTGGTTCGCGCCGCTGGCGAGCGGACTGATCGCCGTCGTGCACGGACGCGGCGCCACCGCGCTCGGGATACTGGACCCGGAGACCGGCGAGGTCGTCGACGCGGCGGGCCCCTGGACCGAGTTCGCCCCGACGCTCGCCGCGCACGGCAACAGAGTCGTGGGCGTCGGCGCCAGCCCCCGCAGCGCCTACGAGGTCGTCGAGCTGGACGCCAGCACCGGGCGGGCCCGGGTGATCGGCGCCGCGCACGACGACCCGGTGGACCCGGCGCACTACCCGGAGCCGCTGATCCGCACCTTCAACGGGCCCGCGGGGCGTGAGATCCACGCGCACATCTATCCACCGCACCACCCCGGCCATGTCGCCCCCGGCGACGAGCTGCCGCCGTACGTCGTCTGGGCGCACGGCGGCCCCACCGGCCGGGCGCCCCTCGTCCTCGACCTGGAGATCGCCTACTTCACCTCGCGCGGGATCGGAGTCGCGGAGGTCAACTACGGGGGGTCGACGGGACACGGGCGGGAGTACCGCAACCGGCTGCGCGAGCAGTGGGGCGTCGTCGACGTCGAGGACTGCGCGGCCGTCGCGCACGCGCTCGCCGAAGAGGGCACCGCCGACCGGCGGCGACTCGCCATCCGCGGGGGCAGCGCGGGCGGCTGGACCACGGCCGTGTCCCTGACGAGCACCGATGTGTACGCCTGCGGCACGATCCTCTACCCGATCCTCGACCTCGTCGGATGGGGTTCGGGGGAGACCCATGACTTCGAGTCGCGGTATCTGGAGACGCTGGTCGGCCCGCTCGCGGAAGTGCCAGGGCGGTACGCGGAGCGGTCGCCCACCGAGCGCGCCGACCGGGTCACCGCACCCTTCCTGCTGCTCCAGGGGCTCGACGACGTCATCTGTCCGCCCGCGCAGTGCGAGCGGTTCCTGGCCAGGCTGGAGGGGGAGGGGCGACGCGTGCCGCATGCCTACATCGCCTTCGAGGGCGAGGGGCACGGCTTCAGACAGGCCGAGACGATGGTGCGGGTCCTGGAGTCCGAACTCTCGCTGTACGCACAGGTCTTCGGGCTGAACCCGCCCGGCATCCCCACGTTGGAGCTGGCCAAGTGAGGCCGACCGACCAGGAATTGGAGCACACCGAGTGACGTCAGTGACCCCTCTGACCCGACCCGGGCGTCTTGTCCCCGGAGCCCGTGTCGCCGTCGTCGCCCCCAGTGGGCCGGTGCCGGAGGCGCGGCTGGAAGCGGGCCTCGACATTCTGCGCGGGTGGGATCTCGAACCGGTGGTAGGGCCCCATGTCCTGGACCGGCATGGCGAGTTCGACTACCTGGCGGGCACGGACACCGACCGGGCCGCCGACTTCCAGGCCGCCTGGTGCGACCCGGACGTGGACGCGGTGCTGTGCGCCCGCGGCGGATACGGTGTGCAGCGCATGGTCGACCTCCTCGACTGGGACGCGATACGGGCCGCGCGCCCCAAGGTGTTCCTCGGGTTCAGCGACATCACCGCGCTGCACGAGGCGTTCGCGACCCGGGTGGGCCTCGCGACCCTGCACGGCCCGATGGCGGCCGGCATCGACTTCATCAAGAACACGCGGGCGCAGGAGCATCTGCGGGCGACGCTTTTCGAGCCGGAGACGGTACGCACCATCACGTCCTCCGGCCGAGGGGCCGCTCTCGTGTCCGGGCGCGCCCGTGGTGTCCTGCTCGGCGGGTGCCTGTCTCTGCTCGCCGCCGACCTGGGCACCCCGCACGTCCGGCCCTCCGCCCGGGGTGGGCTGCTCTGCCTGGAGGACGTGGGCGAGGAGACGTACCGACTGGACCGCTATCTCACCCAACTGCTGCGTGCCGGCTGGTTCGACGGGGTCGCCGGGATCCTGCTGGGCTCCTGGGCGGAGTGCGCGCCCTACGAGGAGGTGCGGGCGCTGCTGGCCGACCGGCTCGGTGGGCTCGGGGTGCCGATCGTCGAGGAGTTCGGGTTCGGGCACGGGGAGGGTGCGCTGACGATTCCGTTCGGCGTCGAGGCCGAACTGGACGCGGACGCGGGGACGCTGACGCTGGACGAGCCCGCGCTCGCCTGACGAGGGCGGCAGGGCCCGCGACTGCCGCGCACGACGGTCACGGCGGTCACGGCGGTCACGGCGGTCACGGGCCCGGCACGTTCACTGAATCTCCGTCAAGAAACACTTGGCACGGTGATTGACCGCTGCCTGACACGTGTCACAGCATGACTACCGGCCGGTACTTACCAGCCAGTAGTCGGGTTGTCCTCAGCGTGGAGGTCTACGTGTCCCGTCGCTCGCGTCTGCCCAGATCCCGTGCCTCGCTCGCCCTGGCCCTCGGTGCCGCGCTCGCCGCACCGCTCGCGCTCACCGCGCCGCCCGCCTCGGCCACGGGCCAGTACACCGTCACCGCACTGAAGTTCACGGTCCAGGCCGGTGGCCGCACCTGCACCGTCGACGCCGATCTGTACCGGCCCGCGGGCGTGGACCGCGAGCACACCGCGCCCGCCGTGCTCGCCACCAACGGCTTCGGCGGGAGCAAGTCGGACGGTTCGACGGACGCGATCGGCAAGGCGTTCGCGGCGCGCGGCTATGTGGGGCTCGTCTACTCGGGGCTCGGTTTCGGCAAGTCGGGCTGTCTGATCTCGCTCGACGACCCGCGCATCGACGGCGTGGCCGCGTCCCGGCTCGTCGACTTCCTGGCGGGCACGCGGGCAGCCGACGACGGCACGAAGGCCGACTACGTCACCCGGGACGGCAAGGGCGACCCCCGCGTCGGCATGATCGGCGGCTCGTACGGGGGCGCCGTCCAGATGGCCACGGCCGCCGTGGACCACCGAGTCGACGCGCTCGTCCCGCTCATCACCTGGAACGACCTGGCGTACGCGCTGGACCCCAACAACGCGGCCGGCAGCCGTGATGTGCCCGGTGCCTACAAGTGGCAGTGGACCAACGGCTTCTACCTGATCGGCGAGAGCCAGCCGCTGACCGCGGCGAACCTGGACCCCTCCCGGATCAACTCCCTCACCTGCCTGCACTTCGTGAGCGACGCCTGCGACACGATCCGGACCCTGAACTCGGGGAGCTATCCGGCCGCCAGGACCGGACCGCTGCTCAGTTACGCGCGCAGCGTGTCGCCCGTCTCGTATCTGCGCAAGGTGCAGGCGCCGACCCTCCTCGTCCAGGGGCAGGCCGACAGCCTCTTCAATCTCAACGAGGCGACAGCGACGTACAAGACCCTCAAGGCGCAGGGCGTCACGACGAAGATGATCTGGCAGTCGTGGGGACACAGCGGCGGGCTCACCGACCCGGCGACCGGTGAACTCAACCTCGGCCAGGGCAACTTGGAGACGAGTTACGTCGGCCGTCGGATCCTCGCCTGGTTCGACCGCTATCTCCAGCACCGCAAGGGCGTCGACACGGGCCCCGCCTTCGCCTACTACCGCGACTGGATCGCCGACCCGGACCACACCTACGCCACGGCCCGGCGGGTACCCGCGCTCAGCCAGAAGCTCTACCTCTCCGGAGACGGCAAGCTCGTCGACAACCGTAAGCAGGTCGCGCGCGGCAGCCGGGAGTACCGCAACTGGCTGGTGCCCACGAGCCACTCCGAGAGCTCCCTGGCCGGGATCGTCGGACTGCCGGATCCGGCGCCGTACGACACCGAGGGCACCTACCTCGGCTGGACGAGCGAGCCCCTGACCCGGGCGGTCGACGTGGTCGGCGCGCCCCGGGCCACGCTGAAGGTGGTGTCGCCGGCGACCGAGAGCGTGCAGAACTCCGACAACGCCGCCGACAAACTGGTCCTCTTCGCCAAGCTGTACGACGTGGCACCCGACGGCACCAAGACGCTGGTGCACCGGCTGGTGGCGCCCGTGCGGGTGCCGGACGTCACGAAGAGCTTCACCGTCACGCTGCCCGGGATCGTGCACCGGTACGAGGCCGGGCACCGGCTCCAGTTCGTCGTCGCCGCCAGTGACGACGCGTACCTCGGGAACAAGGGAGTGAAGCCGGTGACGGTCACCAGCGCGCCCGGGGACACGGGCACCCTGGAGCTGCCGGTCGTCGGGGGCTGAAACGCCCCCGTCGATCCGGGTCACCCGGAGGAACCTCCCACCGCGCGTGCCGGCACCTCGCGACTCATGCTGAGCGCATGAGTCCGAAGACCTCCGAGAGTGTGGGCGCGAGCGGTGGGAAGAGCCGCGGCGGGCTGCTGACGCCCGGCAGGGTCAGTGTCGTCACGCTGGCCCTCCTTGCCCTGATCTTCGTCTTCGAGAACACCCGCAGTACCAAGATCCGGCTGCTCATTCCGGAAGTGACCATGCCGCTGTGGATGGCACTCCTCGGCACCGGGGTGATCGGCGGGCTGTGCGGGGCGTACGCCATGAAGCGCCGAGGCTGAAGACGCGTTCGCGTAGGGTGACGGGATGTCTGAGAATGCCGGTTACCTCGCCGAAGGCCCTCGTGTCGGTATACGGCACTTCACCCACGAGGACGGTGCCGAGTTCACCGCGCGGGCCCGCGAGAGCAAGGATCTGCACCAGCCGTGGCTCTTTCCGCCCGGCAGCGCCGACGCCTATGCCGCGTACGCGGGCCGGCTCATCCAGGATCCGACCAAGGCCGGGTTCCTCGTCTGCGAACGGGACGGCGGAGGCATCGCCGGGTTCATCAACATCAACAACATCGTCGCGGGCGGCTTCCTCTGCGGGGCACTGGGATACGGCGCCTTCGCGCACGCCGCCGGACGCGGGCTGATGGCCGAGGGGCTCGGGCTCGTCGTGCGGTACGCCTTCACCACGATGGGGCTGCACCGCCTCGAAATCAACGCACAGCCGGGGAACGCCGCCTCCCTCGCGCTCGCCCGGCGCTGCGGCTTCCGCCTTGAGGGCTTCTCGCCGGACTTCATATATATCGACGGGGCCTGGCGGGACCACGAGCGGTGGGCGATCACGGCGGAGATGGTCCGCAACGGCTGACCGGCCAACCGGCCACCCGGCCAACCGGCCACCCGGCCACCCGGCCAACCGGTCCCACTGGAAGGCCCTTCCCGTCGGCCTCCTCGTGGGTGAGGATGAACCCATGCGGAACATCGTGGTGCTGGACGCCCCCTCCAACCTGGGCCTGCGCCCGCCCGCGCCCGGCACCGTCCCCGGCTGCTACAAGCTCGCCGGCGCGCTGCGAGAACAGCGGATCGTGCAGAGGCTCGGCGCCCTGGAAGGCGGAGTGGTCGTGCCGCCGCGCTACGACCGGGGCGACTGGCAGGAGGGCGACGGGGTCTTCAACGCGGCCGCCATCGCCACGTACACCCGCAAACTCGCCGACCGTATCGAGCACCACGTCCGCGCCGGTGACCTGCCCGTCGTCCTCGGCGGCGACTGCTCCATCCAACTCGGCGCCTCGCTCGCGCTGCGCCGCATCGGCCGGTTCGGGCTCGCCGCCGTCGACGGGTCGGCCGACTTCCGCCACCCCGGCAACTCGGACCGGATCGGCGCCGCCGGTGGCGAGGAACTCGCCCTCGCGACCGGCCGCGGACAGGACGACCTCACCAACCTCGAAGGGCTGAAGCCCTATCTGCAGGACGAGGACGTACGCCTCTTCGGCATCCGCGACTACGACACCGAGCGGGACGAGCTCGCCGCGCTGAAGATCCCTACGGTGACCGTCGGCGAACTGCGCGAGTGGGGCGCGGAGGCGATCGCGCGGGCCACCGTGGGGACCCTCGAACTCCCGCACCTGGAGGGCTTCTGGGTCCACCTCGACGCCGACTGTCTCGACCCGTCCGTGATGCCCGCCGTCGACAGCCCGGACCCCGACGGACTGCTCCCCGACGAACTCCTCGCGCTGCTGCGCCCGTTGGTGCGCTCCCCGCACTGCGTCGGACTCAACATCACCATCTACGACCCCGATCTGGACCCGGAGGGCACGGCGGGCGCGCTGCTCGCGGACCTGGTCGTCGCCGCCCTCGCGGAGTCCTGACCGGACCTCGCCGTCTTCGGCTTTGCGGAATCCTGACCGGATCCTGACGAGCGGAGACCCTGGTCAGCTCCTCGATGGCCATGTTCCATGGTCGTCGTGACGACGATCCGACGTGACGTACTGACGCTTCCCGCCGCCGAGTTGGGTCCGAACAACCCGTTGCCGCCGCTGCGGCCCCTCGACGAGACGCATCGCATCGATGAACGCGACCGCGAGGGCCTGCCCGGCGACATGGCCCGGCAGATCGGGTACGAGCCGCTGCGCAGTGTCCTGCCGGAGCGCATCCGCGACGGGTACGACAGACAGCGGGCGCCCCGCGAGACCGATGCGATCGTGATCGAGAACGACCGGCTCCGGGCCACCGTGCTGCCCGGCTACGGAGGCCGTGTCGTCTCCCTCTTCCACAAGCCCTCGCAGCGCGAACTCCTCTACCGCAACCCGGTGTTGCAGCCCGCCTGCTTCGCCCTCAACGGCGCCTGGTTCTCCGGCGGCATCGAGTGGAACATCGGCGCGACGGGCCACACCACCCTGTCCTGCTCGCCCGTCCACGCCGCCCGCGTCCCCGCCCCCGACGGCGGCGAGATGCTCCGCCTCTGGGAGTGGGAGCGGCTGCGCGACCTCCCCTTCCAGGTCGACCTGTGGCTGCCGGACGGCTCCGACTTCCTGTACGTCGGCGTACGCGTCCGCAACCCGCACGAGAAGCCCGCGCCCGTGTACTGGTGGTCCAACATCGCGGTGCCCGAGGAGCGCAGAGTGCTGGCACCGGCCGAGGAGGCCTGGCACTTCGGTTATGAGCGCCGACTGCGCCGCGTGCCCGTGCCGTCGTACGAGGAAGTCGACCGGACGTACCCCCTGAACAGCACCTTCCCCGCCGACTACTTCTACGAGGTGCCCGACGGGCGGCGGCGCTGGATCGCCGCGCTCGACGACGCGGGCGACGGGCTCGTGCAGACGTCCACCGATGTGCTGCGTGGGCGCAAGCTGTTCGTCTGGGGCTCAGGCCCTGGAGGACGGCGCTGGCAGGAGTGGCTGACCGAGCCGGGAACCGGCGGATACTGCGAGATCCAGGCCGGGCTCGCGCGCACCCAGCTCGAACATGTGCGGCTGGACGCGGAGAGCGAGGTGTCCTGGCTTGAGGCGTACGGGCCGTTGACCGGGAACGCGGCGGCGGTTCACGGCGCGGACTGGGAGGCGGCGCGGGCCGAGGTCGAGGACCGGCTCCAGGTCGCCCTGCCCCGGAGTGACGTCGACGCCGCGTACGCCGCCTGGGTGCCGTACGCCGACACCGAGCCCGGTGAGGTGCTCGCCGTCGGATCCGGCTGGGGCGCGCTCGAAGTGCTGCGCGCCTCCTACAAGTTGCCGGGTACGCCCTTCGACGAGTCCACCCTCGGTGAGGCGCAGGCGCCGTGGCATGAGCTGCTGCGGTCGGGTGCGTTTCCGGAGCCTCGGCGGGTCGGGCCGCCCGGTGAGACCCTGGTCGCCTCGCACTGGCGCGACATGCTGGAGACCGCGCCCGCCGCACCGCTCGCCGAGTACCACCTCGGAGTGGCCCAGTGGCACGCGGGTGATCTGGCGCAGGCCGTACGGAGCTGGGAGCGAGCGCTCGAACTCGCCCCGTCCCTCTGGCCGTTGCTCCGCTGTCTCGCCGTCGCCGACCAGGAGGCGGGCCATCGGGAGCGGGCCGCCGACCGGTACGCCGAGGCGTTCGACGATCTGTGCCGGGAGCGGCGGGATGACGGTGTGGTGTGGACCGCGGCTACGGCGGCGCTGGGGCGTGAGGCGATCGGGGCGCTGCTTGCTGTGCGGCGGGTGGGGGATGCGCGGGCTGTGTGGGAGCGGTTGCGGCCCGCTACGCGCGGGCGGGGGCGATTTCGGTTGATCGAGGCGCAGTTGTTGGTGGCGGAGGGGGAGGTGGGGGTGGCGCGGGCTGTCTTCGATGCGGGGTTCGAGGTTGCGGATCTGAGGGAGGGGGCCGAGGTGATTTCCGAGCTGTGGGCCCGGGTTACGGATGAGCCGCTGCCGGAGCGGTACGAGTTCCGGATGCGGCCGCCGCGTGAGTGAACGCGGGGGTTTCCTCGCCCCCGCCGCCCCTACCCGTCCCATCCCTGGGGGCTGCGCCCCCAGACCCCCCTAAAAGATTGCGCAGTTCCCCGCGCCCCTTAAGGGACGCGGGGAACTGCGCGACAAGCCCCGCGCCTTCAGGGGCGCGGGGAACTGCGCGAACGGCCCCCACCGGCCCGCAGCCGACACACAACCGAACGGGGTCTGGGGCGGAGCCCCAGAAGGATGGGACGGGTAGGGGCGGCGGGGGCGAAGAACCGCGTTGGCTACTGCGTGGCCTGGCGGTCGACGTACTCGAACACCGCCCCGTCCGGATGCATCACGATCAGATTGCGCCCCACCGGCGTCGCCACCGGCCCCGCCAGGATGCGGGCCCCCGATTCGCTGAGAACGCGATGGGCTTCGTCGACATCCTTGACGGCGATGGTGGCGGCGACCTTGCGGAGAATGTCCAGCTCGGCCTCAGGCCCGCTCATCAGCAGGAAGAAGCCGACCGCGGCGACCGAGACGCCACCACGTTCGAAGCGGAGGGCACGCCCGCCGGTCAGTCTCTCGTAGAAGGGGACCGAGGCCTCCAGGTCGTCGACGCAGATACGCAGCGTGGCTCCCAGAATCTCCATACGCAGAAGCCTAGTTGGGCCGTGCGGGGGAGGAGATCGCTTCGCTCGGACGGGTCCGTCAGACTTCCTTGCGGCAGAGGATCTCTCCGTGCAGGACCGAGAACCAGGCGTCCTCCTGCCGACCCCACTCCCGCCAGGCGTCCGACACCGCACGCAGCTGCTCCGTGGTCGCGTGACCACCCTCCGTGGCGCGTTCCGCGTACGCCGACGCCAGGGTGCGGTCCGCCCACAGGCCGCTCCACCAGTCGCGCTCGTCCTCGGCTGCGAAGGTCCAGGTGCTTGAGGTGGCTGTGATGTCCCGGATGCCGGCCGGCAGTGCCCACGACTTGAGACGGCGGCCCGCGTCCGGCTCGCCGCCGTTGGCGCGGGCGACCCGCAGGTACAGGTCCTGCCAGTCGGTCATGCCCTGCGACTGCGGGTACCAGGTCATGGCCGAGTAGTCCCCATCGCGGACGGCGATGAACCCGCCCGGCTTGGTCACCCGGTACATCTCGCGCAGCGCCTGCACCGGGTCGCCCACGTGCTGCAGTACCTGGTGGGCGTGGACCACGCAGAAGGTGTCGTCCGGGTACTCCAGCGCGTGGATGTCCGCGACGGCGAACTCGATGTTGTCCAGGCCGCGTTCGGCTGCCGCGGTCCGGGCCTGGTCCAGGATCGCCGGTGCGTGGTCGACGCCCGTGACGTGTCCGTCGGGGACCAGTTCCGCCAGGTCGGCGGTGATGGTGCCCGGGCCGCAGCCGATGTCCAGGATCTTCATGTGGGGCTTCAGCGAGTCGAGCAGGTATGCCGCCGAGTTGGCGGCGGTGCGCCAGGTGTGTGAGCGCAGCACGGACTCGTGGTGGCCGTGTGTGTAGACGGCGGTCTCCTGCGACTTCGACATGACCGTTCCCCTTCTCGCCGGTGTCGGTTACCCATCACCGTACGCTCGCATGTCGAATAGTGAGACCTGTGTCTTGCGATATGGACGCGCTTGAAGTGCCACTTCGCCCTCCGCTTCGGTGACTTGACCCTCGAATGCCTGCCCCCGGGGGTTCTGTGTCCGGTGCGGGCCGGTGGGGGTTGCTCGCGCAGTTCCCCGCGCCCCTTAAAGGCACCTGGGGCGGGCCGCCGGTTGTTTAGGGGCGCGGGGAACTGCGCGACCAGCCCCCACCGTCCCGCAGACGACTCTCTTCAGGGGCGCGGGGAACGGCGCAATCTTTCAGGGGGGTCTGGGGGCGCAGCCCCCAGGCGAATACGCGTTTGCCCCGTGCCCCCGGCTCCCCGGAGAATGCCTCCCCATGGGACATCTCGAAGCCGCACATCTTGAGTACTACCTTCCCGATGGGAGGGCGCTGCTCGGCGATGTGTCGTTTCGGGTGGGGGAAGGGGCCGTCGTGGCCCTCGTGGGGCCCAACGGAGCCGGTAAGACGACGCTGCTGCGGCTGATCTCGGGGGAGCTGAAGCCCCACGGGGGGACCGTCACCGTCACGGGCGGGCTGGGCGTGATGCGGCAGTTCGTGGGGTCTGTGCGGGACGAGACGACCGTACGGGAGCTGCTGGTCTCCGTGGCGCCGCCCCGGATCCGGGAGGCCGCGAAGGCCGTGGACGCCGCCGAGCACGGGATCATGACCGTGGACGACGAGGCCGCGCAGCTGCGGTACGCGCAGGCGCTGTCCGACTGGGCCGAGGTGCGGGGCTACGAGTCCGAGACGCTCTGGGACATCTGCACGATGGCCGCGCTCGGCGTCCCGTACGACAAGGCGCAGTGGCGGCTGGTGCGGACGCTGTCCGGAGGCGAGCAGAAGCGGCTCGTGCTGGAGGCCCTGCTGCGTGGCACCGACGAGGTGCTGCTGCTCGACGAGCCGGACAACTACCTCGACGTACCGGGGAAGCGCTGGCTGGAGGAGCGGCTCAAGGAGACGCGCAAGACCGTTCTCTTCGTGTCGCACGACCGGGAGCTGCTGGCCCGGGCCGCGGAGAAGATCGTCAGCGTCGAGCCCAGTCCCGCGGGCGCCGACGCCTGGGTGCACGGCGGCGGCTTCTCGACGTACCACGAGGCGCGGCGGGAGCGGTTCGCGCGGTTCGAGGAGTTGCGCCGGCGCTGGGACGAGAAGCACGCGCAGCTGAAGAAGCTGGTGCTGAATCTGCGGCAGGCAGCCTCCATCAGCCATGAGCTGGCGTCCCGGTACCAGGCCGCGCAGACCCGGCTGCGGAAGTTCGAGGAGGCCGGACCGCCTCCGGAGCCGCCGCGCGAGCAGGACATCAAGATGCGGCTGCACGGCGGGCGCACCGGCGTACGGGCCATCACCTGCAAGGGGCTGGAGCTGACCGGTCTCATGAACCCGTTCGACCTGGAGGTCTTCTACGGCGAGCGGGTCGCCGTGCTCGGCTCCAACGGCTCCGGCAAGTCGCACTTCCTGCGCCTGCTCGCCGGCGACACCGTCGCGCACACGGGCGAGTGGAAGCTCGGCGCCCGCGTCGTGCCCGGCCACTTCGCGCAGACGCACGCCCATCCGGAGCTGCAGGGCCGCGCGCTCCTGGACATCCTGTGGACCGAGCACGCCCAGGACCGTGGCGCCGCCATGTCCCGGCTGCGCCGCTACGAGCTGACCGCGCAGGCCGAGCAGCGCTTCGAGAAGCTCTCCGGCGGACAGCAGGCCCGCTTCCAGATCCTCCTGCTGGAGCTGGAGGGGTCCACGGCCCTGCTCCTCGACGAGCCGACCGACAACCTCGACCTGGAGTCCGCGGAGGCCCTCCAGGAGGGCCTGGAGGCATACCAGGGCACGGTCCTCGCCGTCACCCACGACCGCTGGTTCGCCCGCTCCTTCGACCGCTACCTGGTCTTTGGCTCCGACGGTCGCGTACGTGAGACCCAGGAGCCGGTGTGGGACGAGCGCCGGGTGGAACGGGCCCGTTAGCCAGGTCCTGTGCAGCGGCCTTCGGGCCGGTGCTCCTCCGCCGTACGTCTGTGACGGGACGGGTCGACGCGTAGGGAGGCCAGGGGCCCCGGATGTTCGTAGAGTGGAGGGAGACAGGTGAGATCCATGGCTCCCTCCCGGACGCCGCTCGGGGTACTGCTTGCAGGGCGGGTACGCGGACCGCACCGAGGACACGACGAGCGGGGTGCCACCATGACCGGAGTCGACCCGGGCCGGCTGGACGACCAGCAGCTGATGAAAGAGCTGGAGACCATCCACCGCACACGCCACGACACGCTGCTCCACGGTTCGAACGACGCGCTGCGGACCCACAACGAACGCATGGCCACGCTGGAGGGCGAGTATCTGCGCCGCCACCCGCGCCGCCCCATCCTCGCGGGCCGTACGAGGGACGGAGCCCGGGAGCGGGGACCGGCGGGGGCACCGTCGGCATGACCGCCACAAACCCGCTGCTCACCCGGCACGCGCAGGCCCTCGACCTGTTCGGCGACCGCGTCCACGCGGTCCGGGACGACCAGTGGGACGCTCCCACGCCCTGCGTCGACTGGACGGTGCGTGACCTCGTCAACCATCTGGTCTCCGAGCAGTTGTGGGTGACTCCGCTGGTCCGCGACGGAGTCACCGTCGAGGCGATCGGCGACACCTTCGACGGCGATGTGGTGGGCCCCGATCCGGCCGCTTCCTGGGACGCGTCGGCCCGTGCCTCCCGCGCCGCCTTCACCGCGCCGGACGCGCTCGACCGCGTCGTCCACCTCTCGTACGCCGACACCACGGCCGCCTTCTACTGCGCTCAGCTGGTGACCGACCTGGCCGTGCACGCCTGGGATCTGTCCCGGGCGATCGGCGCCGACGAGCGGCTGCCGGGCGACCTCCTGGAGTTCACGGTCCGCGAGGTCGCCCCGTACGCCGCCGACCTCGCGAAGAGCGGGCTCTTCGCCGCGCCGGTGGAGCCGCCGCCCGGCGCCGATGTTCAGACCGAGCTGCTGTGCCTGCTGGGACGTGAGCCTTAGCCGGCGAGCAAGAGGGTCGCGTGTGTCCGCCCTCGCGGCCGGCGGCTGCCGTCTCCCTGGCGTCACCCGCTCGGGCGTCTGTGTCCCGCGAATGGTGTCCGGCCGCGCGCGCCGCGCCGCCGGGCGGGCTGTGATGGGCCCCGGGGGCACGACGGCCGTGCCCCTCGGGAAAGCCGCCCGCCGAAGGAGCCCAGCCCATGCGCCGTACCGCCCGTGCCCTGTTCGCCACCGCCCTGGCAGGTGCCGCCGTGGGCGCCGCCGCGTCGGCCGCGTTCGCGGATCCGGACGCCGAGGTCAGCCCGGGTTCCGTCGAGCCCGGTGGCACCCTCACCATCTCCGTCACCTGCGACGCGACCGGCGGAGCCCCGCCCGACTTCATCGACGCCACCTCGCAGGGCTTCGAGGAGGGCAAGGTCCAGCTGAGCCGCGTGCAGGGCGACACCGAGAGCGCGGCGGGCGCCGCCTACCGCGGGACGGCCCGTATCCCGCCCGGGGAGAACGTCGACGACGACTCCGACGCGATGGGCCCCGAGCCGGAGTGGGGCGTCGACGGCGCGTGCCCCGTGCCCCCGGGCGGCGAGAGGAAGCCGTGGAAGGCCTCGTACACCGTGGCCCGTGGCACCAAAGCCGCGAGCGGCATCGAGCAATGGCCCCCGGACGTCCAGCGGCCCTCGGACGTCCAGGGGCCCTCGGACGTCCAGGGGCCCTCGGACGTCCAGCGGCCCCCGGCCGTCCAGCGGCCCCCGGCCGTCCAGCGCGGGGTACACGCCGGCGAGGGCGGCGCCTTCACCGGGTCCGTGCCTGCCCTGGTCGCCGGAAGCGTCCTGATCGCGGGCGCGCTGGGCGCGGCCGTCCACCGGCTGCGCCACAAGGACACGTCAGCAGACAGTTGACGCTGTGACGGGCACAACCCGACGGGTGCCCATGGGGTGGCCGAACCGTGGGTACGGAGAGGCCGAGGGCGCGAGCGGAACCGTACGAGATGTACCAGGACACGGATGAGGCATAAGCAAGAAGAGCTGTACGACGGGACAGGGGCACCGGAGACCGTACGGAGGCGGGAGCACCGGAGCAGGGCACGGTACGCACCACGGACTGCGCGGAGGCACGCATGCGGCGGACGGATCCGGAAGGGCACGGCCCCGTCCGTTACGGCCCGCCCCTTCCCGGCCAGGGCCTGCCCGTGCTGCCGGAACTCCGCTCCGTGCTGGCCGCCGCCGCGGACCGCGCCGACGCCGAGCCCTCCGGCGGCGGCCCCGCCCTCCTCGACGCGGCCTGCGCCTACTGGAGCCGGCGCGGACTGCCCACCGCGCACGACCGGGTGGCCGCCGCACCCGGCGCCCCCGCGCTGCTCCTCGCGCTGACCGGCGCGCTCGGCGGCGACGTCCTCGTGCCCCGTCCGTGCGCCGCGTGGTGGGCGCCGCAGGCACGCCTGCTGGGCAGAACCGTGTTCCACGTGGCGACACCCGCCGAGTGCGGCGGCATCCCGGACCCGTACGCCCTCCTGGAGACCGTCCGCAGAGTCCGCGCCGAGGGCGGTGAACCGCGCCTGCTCGTACTCTCCGTGGCCGACGACCCCACCGCCACCGTCGCGCCGCCCGAGGTCGTCCACGAGACGGTCGAGGCCGCGATGGACGAGGGGCTGCACGTCGTCAGCGACGAGACCTGGCGCGACACCCTGCACCGGCCGCACGGCACGGTGCTGCTCAGCCCCGCCGAGATGCTCCCCGGCGAGGTCACCGTGATCACGGACCTGGCGGGCGCCTTCCTGCCGCAGGGCTGGCCGGCCGCCGTCGCCCGCTTCCCCGACAACGACTCCGGGGTCCGGTTGCGCGCCCAGGTCCTCGACGTGCTGACCGTGCTCGGCGCTCGGGTCGCCACGCCGGTGGCCGCGGCGGCCGCGTACGCGCTCGGCGAGCCCGCCGGCATCACCGAACGGCTCACCTCCGCCGTACGCCTGCACGCGCGCGTGGCCGCCGCCGCGCACCACGCGGTGGTCGGCGCGGGCGCCCTCGCGCGGCCCCCGCAGGCCGGGAGACATCTGTACGTCGACCTCGGCCCGCTCCGGTCCGCGCTCGGGGCGCACGGCGTGGGCGACGCCCAGGACTTGGAGGACTTCCTCACCGCCCGGCTCGGCATGCCCGCGCCGGGCGGGCACCGGTTCGGCGACGACCTCGCGGCGCTCCGGGTGCGCCTGGGCACCGGGCCGCTGCTCGGCGCGACGGACGAGGAGCGGGCGGAATGCCTCACGTCACCCGCGCCGTTGGAACTGCCGCATGTGCAACGCGCGTTGACCCTCTTGGGGTCGGCCTTCGACGATCTCCGCGACGACGCTCAGCGATGGGAGCCTCCTCGATGACGCAGCAGTCCGAGTCGACCACGAGCACGACGACCCAGGACGCCGACGATCCGGCGTCCTCTTCGAGCCCGGCGGCGGCCGGGCACACAACTCCCGCCGTTCCTCTCGTTCCTGCCGTTCCTCTCCTTCCCGCCGGTCCCCTCGTTCCCGCCGGTCCGCTCGCCGAGCCCCGTCCGCTCGGCGAGCGGCGTAACTGGCCGCGGTCCTTCGTGGAACGGCTGACCGCGCCGCTGCCCGGACTGCGGGCCTTCGCCAGGTTCGCCCGCGAGGGCGCGCTGCGGCCGGGCGCCGAGGGACTCGCCGACATCCCCTCGCTGCCGTTCGAACCGGAGCCGTTGCCCCAGGTGGGCGCGCGCACGGTCGCCGTCTCCTGGGCGGGGCACGCCAGTTGGGTGGTCCGGATCGGCGGGCTCACCGTCCTCACCGACCCGGTCTGGTCCCGCAAGATCCTCGGCACCCCGGCCCGGATCACACCGGTCGGCGTGGCCTGGAGCGCGCTGCCGCGCGTCGACGCGGTCGTCATCAGCCACAACCACTACGACCACCTGGACGCGCCGACCCTGCGCCGACTCCCGCGCGACACCCCGGTGTTCGTACCGGCCGGGCTCGGCCGCTGGTTCAGGCGCCGCCGGTTCACCCAGGTCACCGAGCTCGACTGGTGGGAGGCGGCCGAACTGCGCGGCGTCCGCTTCGACTTCGTCCCCGCGCACCACTGGTCCAAGCGCAGCCTCATCGACACCTGCCGCACCCTGTGGGGCGGGTGGGTGCTGACGGCGCCCGACGGCCGGCGGGTGTATTTCGCGGGGGACACGGGGTACGGGCACTGGTTCGCCCGCATCGGCCGACACTACCCGGGCATCGACCTCGCCCTCCTCCCCATCGGGGCGTACGACCCTCGGTGGTGGCTGAGCGACGTCCACTGCGATCCGGAGGAGGCGGTGCGGGCGGCCGTCGATCTGGGGGCGCGGCGGATGGCTCCCATGCACTGGGGGACGTTCGTGCTGTCGGCGGAGCCGGTGCTGGAACCGTTGGCGAGGGTGCGTGCCGCCTGGGAGCGGGCGGGGCTGGCGCGGGGGGATCTGTGGGATCTGCCGGTGGGGGGTTCTCGGGTTCTGGGGTGATTGCCGTGCGTGGGTGGCCGCGGGTCGTCCTGGGTTGCTCGCGCGGTTCCCCGCGCCCCTGACGGGGCGCAGCCGAACCCGCGGTTACCGAGGCGCCGTTCTGCGCACCCTGCGCCACAGGCTCGGCGTCACGCTGATCGCCAGTGTCAGGGCCACCGCCGCGACCACGCCCTCCCACGGCTCGCTGAAGAGGGAACCGCCGAGGATGCCGATGACCTGGTAGGTGGCCGCCCAGGCGAGGCAGGCGGGGACGTCGCCCCGGGCGAAGGTGCGCAAGGGCGTCTTCGCCAGGAGGCAGGCGAGCATGACCGGGATACGGCCGGCCGGGACGAGGCGGGACAGGACGAGGACCGCGATGCCGTGGTCGCGCAGCTTCTCCTGCGCCTGGGCCAGACGGTCCTCGGGGGCGCGGTCACGGAGGGTCTCCAGCCAGCGCGAGCCGTTCTTGGACCGCATACCGCGCTGACCGAGCCAGTACAGCGTGATGTCGCCGAGGAACGCGGCGAGCGACGCCACCCCGAAGACCAGCAGCAGGGAGAACGGCGCCGACCGGTGAAAGGCCACCACGGCCGCCGAACTCACCAGGGCGCCCGTCGGCACGACCGGCACGAGCGCACCGATCAGCACCAGCAGGAAGAGGGACAGGTACCCGATCGACTGCTGCGTCGACTCCGGCGGCGCGGTCGTGGCCGCGACGGTCAGGAAGGTCACCGGGCGGCCTCCGGCCGGGCGCCCGGGCCGTGCGTGGCGTCCGGTTCGGCGGACGTGCTGGACGGGAACGTCACTTCGCGACCTCCGGGCGTACGCTCTCGCCGTGTTCCAGGCGGTGGACCGCGACCTGGGGCGCGCGTTCGGCGGCGAGGCGCACGAACTCCTCGCCCGGCGCGTGGAATTCGTGGGGGCGCACGGCGTCCATCCCGATCGGCCAGTACGTGCCGTAGTGCACCGGCACGGCGCTGCGCGGCATCAGCTGGGCGAGCGCCTGCGTGGCGCGCCCCGCGTCGAGGTGTCCCTCGCCCAGGTACGGTCCCCAGCCGCCCACCGGCAACAGCGCCACGTCGACCGGTCCGACCTCCTCCGCCATCGACGCGAACAGCCCGGTGTCCCCGGCGAAGTACGTGCGCGCCTCCCCCTCGATCACATATCCGACGGCGGGGGAGCGGTGCGGTCCGACGGGCAGCCGCCGTCCGTCGTGCCGCGCCGGCACGGTGCGTACGACCAGGTCACCGACCTGGGTCCGGTCGCCCGGCGCCACCTCGATGAGCTGGAGATGGTCCAGTCTGCGCAGCCCGGGCACCGCACGCGGCGCGCCCTTCGGCACGATCAGCCGGGTGCCGGGCGCGAGCCGCGCCAGCGACGGCAGATGCAGATGGTCGGCGTGCAGATGCGAGACGAGCGCCACGTCGGCGACCGCCGCCCGGGGCGGGGGCGGCGCCCCGCGCCTGCGCCGGAGGTGCGCGAGCCGGCGCGCGAAGAGCGGGTCGGTGAGCAGGCGCATTCCGGAGTCCTCGACCGTGCAGGTGGCGTGCCCCCACCAGGTGATCTCCACCGGCACCTCTTTGCCTCCTTCGCGCGACTCCCCCCGAGCCTACGGGCAGGAGTAGGGTCGGCGGCGAAACCCGGAGGTGAGGGGGACGCCATGGGAGACGCGCGCGGTGCCTCCGGCACGCACGCCCTCAACTGCTCGCTCGACCAGAGCGGTCCGCCGTCGCGCCCCCCGTCGCTTCGTGTGACGGCGATCGCGAGCCTGACGCCCCTGGAAGAACTGGACGCGGATCCCTTCCTGGTCGACTCCCGCAGCCAGCACGCCATGTGCGCCCGCTGGGCCGCCGAACGCGGTTACGTGGTCACGCGGGAACTCCTCGTCCGCGGTCTGCGCCCCGACCACCGCACCCTGTGGGCGGACGTCGAGGCGGGCCTCGTCGATCTCTTCGTCGCACCCAGCCGACGCGTGCTGGAACGCGCCCTCGCCTCGGTCGACGAGTTCACCGCCGAGTGCGTGCGCCGCGGCGTACGGGTCGAGACGGTCGGCTGCGCGGAACCGTCGTACGACGCCCAGATGAAGGCCCGGGTCCACCGCCGCCTGTCCATGCCGACGGCCGGGTACGACGGCCGCTGAGCCGCACTCCGGTAACGGGAGACACACGGCCCCTCCCGCCCGTTGTGACAGGGTGGGAGCAGGCCTCGCGCACCGGGCGGGCCCGGACGTGAGGTGGACGGGGCGTGGGTGGAGCACGTTGGCGGCGGATCCTCAGCGGAGTGTGGCGGAGCATCGCGGTGTGGGCCGTGTCCACGGTCACGATGCTCGTCCTCGCCGGCCTACTGCCCGACTTCCAGTTGCAGTCGGACAACGGGGACAGCGCCACGCAGATCGCCGTCACCGCGGCGGCGGCAGCGGGTGTCTTCGGTCTGCTGTCGTCGCTGGTGTGGCCCCTGCTGGTCAGGGCGTTGCTGCTGGTGCCGGCCCTGGTGCTCGGGCTGCTCGTCTTCTTCCTCAACGGTTCCCTGCTGCTGATCGCCCTGCGGATCACCCCCTCCGGGCAGAGTGAGGTCGCCCCCGAGACAGCCGTGGTCGTCGCCGCCGTGATGTCCGCCGTCGCCTCGGCCACCGGTGGTGCCCTCGCCGTACGGGACGACGACGCCTACCGGCGCAGGCTGTACCGGCTCGCCGACCGGCGCCGCAGGCGCTCCGACGGACAGGCCGGGCCCGCGACCCCCGGCGCCGTCTTCCTCCAGCTCGACGGCGTGGGCCACGACGTCCTGGAGGGTGCCATCGCCAAGGGGCTCATGCCGACCGTGGCGGCCTGGCTCGGTGGCAGGCGTCCGACCCACCGGCTCACCCCCTGGCGCACCGACTGGTCCAGTCAGACCGGCGCCAGCCAGCTCGGCATCCTGCACGGCAGCAACCACGATGTCCCGGCCTTCCGCTGGTACGAGAAGGACAGTCAGGAGGTCATGGTCTGCAACCGGCCCACCAGCGCCGCCGAACTCCAGCGCCGCGCGATCGAGCACACCGGTGACGGCGGACTGCTCACCGTCGACGGCGCCAGCCGCGGCAACCTCTTCAGCGGCGGCGCCGACGAGCTGGCCCTCGTACTGTCCATCGCCGCGAGGAGGGGGAAGGAGAACCGCTCGCGGGCCGGCTACTTCGCGTACTTCTCCGACCCCGCCAACGCCGTCCGCACGGCGATGTCCTTCGTCGCCGAGGTGCTGCGGGAGATGGGCCAGTCCACCTGGGCCCGCTTCAAGAAGCGCCGGCCACGCGTCAAGCGCGGCGGGCTCTACCCCTTCGTCCGCGCCTTCGCGACCGTCGTCGAGCGGGACGTCGTCGTCGCCGCGGTGATCGGCGACATGCTCGCCGGGCGCAACGCGGTCTACGCGGACCTGGTGGCGTACGACGAGGTGGCGCACCACTCCGGACCGTACAGCCGCGACGCCGAGAAGGTCCTGGAGCGCCTCGACCGCTCCCTCGCGCTGATCGCGAAGGTCGCCGAGCACGCCCCGCGGCCGTACCGGATCGTGCTGCTGTCGGACCACGGCCAGAGCCCCGGCGAGACCTTCCTGGCCCGCTACGGGCTCACCCTCGGCAATCTGGTCCGCGCGGGCTGCGGGCTGCCCGTGCCGCGCAGGGCGCAGCGCACGCACAGCGGTGCCGAGGCGCGGGCCGCCGTACGGGCCGCACTGCGCAGGCCGGTCGAGGAGGGCGGTGAGCGGCACCGCCCCTCGCGCGGCTCCGAGCCCATCGTGCTGGCCTCCGGCAACCTCGGCCTGGTCTCCTTCCCCGATGTGCCGCACCGGATGAGCCGCGAGGAGATCGACCGGCGCCACCCCGCGCTGCTGTCGACGCTCGCCAACCACCCCGGTGTCGGCTTCGTCCTCGTGCGCAGCGAGGAGCACGGCGGGCTCGTGCTCGGCGCACACGGCGCGGCGGTGCCGGTGGACGAGCTCGACGACGAACACCCGGGCCCGCTCGCCGACTTCGGCCCCGGTGCCGCCGACGCCGTACGCCGCACGCACTCGTTCCCGCACGCGGCCGACATCATGGTCAACTCCTGGTACGACCCCAAGGAGGGCGAAGTCCTCGCCTTCGAGGAGCAGATCGGCTCGCACGGCGGACTCGGCGGGTCCCAGGCGCGGCCGTTCCTGCTCTCGCCGGTGGCGCTCTCGGTGCCGGCCGCGGAGGGCACCGGACTCGTCGGCGCCGAGCACATCCACCACGTACTGCGGCGGTGGCTGCGCGAGTGCGACGGCCCCCAAGTACCGCTGGCGGCACGCCCGAACGAGCGTGCCGCCTGACGGGCCGGCCCCCGATCGCCGGGGTACGGCCTTGCCCCTGACTACCGGGCCAGTGGTGCGACCACCCAGCGACGCGTCTTGTACCTGCTGTCCCGCTGCCCGATCTCGATCAGCTTGCGGGCCGCGGGGTAGGCCTCGTTGCCCTCGATCTCGTAGCCGATCTGGAGCGTGCCCGGCACGTCCCGGATCTCCAGCCGCTCATGGATCTCGGCGGCGGAGCGCTGCTCGTCGGAGCCCACCACGGCGAGATGCTGGACCAGCCTCAGCTGGGCGGCATGGCGCCCCACCGGTCGCTCGGGGGCAGCTGCTCCGGTGGTACGCGGGGAGTCCCGCGCGCCGGAAAATGGGCTGCGGTGAACGGACTTCGGTGCCCACACTGTTCGTATCGGACACCGCACACCTGCGGGCCCCTCTCGAACACCTCCAAGGAGCCGCTGCGTGCAGGCAGCCGTCACCGTCACTCCCGCCCGTATACCGGAGTTGCTGCTCGGTCTCGCGACCGTGCGGCCGGTCTTCATCTGGGGCGCCCCCGGCATCGGAAAGTCCTCCCTGGTAAGGGAGTTCGCCGAATCGCTGGGACTTGAGTGCGTGAGCCTGCTCGGCACCCAGCTCGCCCCCGAGGACCTCATCGGCGTTCCGCAGATCCGCGACGGCCGGTCCGTGTTCTGCCCGCCGGAGGCGATCGCCCGCGACGAGCCGTACTGCCTGTTCCTGGACGAGCTGAACGCGGCGACGCCGGATGTGCAGAAGGCCTTCTACTCGCTCATCCTGGACCGCCGCATCGGCAACTACGAGCTGCCGAAGGGCTCCATCGTGATCGGCGCGGGCAACCGTGCGACCGACAACGCGCTGGCGCGCCCGATCGCCTCGGCGCTGGTCAACCGTCTGGCGCACGTACACCTGGAGGCGTCCCCGAAGGACTGGCTCGTCTGGGCCGCTTCCAACGACATCCACCCCTGGGTCCTGGACCACCTCACCGACCGGCCCGACCACCTGTGGTCCAAGCCGCCGAAGACGGAGGAACCCTTCTCCACGCCCCGCTCCTGGCACATGCTCTCCGACGCGCTGCGCTCCTTCGGGCCGGCCCTCGACGAGGCGACCCTGAAGGTGATCGCGCACGGCACGCTGACGCCCGCGCACGCCGTCGCCTTCTGCGGTTACGTCAAGATCGTGCGCAGCCGGTTCGGTATCGAGGCCATCATCAAGGGTGACGCCCGCTGGCCCGGCCGCCCGGAGGACCGCGATCTGCTCTACTACCTCGCCGAGTCCTTCCGCGGCCGCCTCGTCAAAGAGCTGCCGGCCAGCAAGGAGCACCTCTCGGAGAACGGCCGCCAGACCGCGTTCCGCGCCAAGTCGCTGCTCGTCCAGCTCGCCGAGATCTCCGTCGAGGTCGCCCAGAGCGTGATCGCCGCCGACACCGACGGCAACCCCGTACTGCCCGCGTGGTTCCTGGTCGAGGCGGCACGGGACATGCCGCGGCTGGTGGAGGCCCGGCGATGAGCGGGGCGCTGCGCGCTCGTCCTCAAACGCCGGACAGGCTGATCCGGCCGTCCGTCGGAGCCCCGCGATGAGCCGCCCCCGTAAGCCCGCGACCGCGGCCAAGCCGGATCCCGCCGCCGAGGCGTTCGCGGAGGGGATGCGGCTGGTGCGGGCCAATCGGGCGCTGGCCGCCATCGGGTTCAGCACCTGCCGGCAGGAGGACTGCGTCAGGGCGCCGCGCGCCGGTCTGGTGTGCGTCGACTCCGACGGCGTCCTGCACGTCCACCCCACCCGCCGCGCCGAGCCGGCCGCCTGGGCCTGGGCCATCGCGCACGCCGTCATTCATCTGGGCTTCGGGCACGTCCCCGCCGCGGTCGGCGAGCGCGTACAGCCCGACCGGTTCGACCTCGCCGCCCGCTGCGTCGTGGTCAACCGCTTCCTGCTCGGCTTCCCGATCGGGCTCACCCCCGAGGACCTGCCCGACTCCTACCCGGACGGCGACGAGGAGCAGCTCGCCGCGCGCTGGCGCCGCGACGGCATCCCGCCCCGGTACGACCATTGCGGCACGGGACGCGACGAGC
Organism: Streptomyces sp. NBC_00775; assembly: GCF_036347135.1. NCBI lineage: Bacteria > Bacillati > Actinomycetota > Actinomycetes > Kitasatosporales > Streptomycetaceae > Streptomyces > Streptomyces sp. NBC_00775. The sequence goes on along the minus strand of NZ_CP108938.1, from coordinate 1,672,155 downwards.
CGGACCAGCTGCTGGTGCCGTGGAACAACTGGATCGGCGGCTCCCCGCCCGACTGGCAGATCGCCTTCGCGCACGCCCTGACCCGCACCATGGCCGCCGCGATGGACATGGCGGGCGGCCGCCGCGCGTCCATGCGCGGCGGACCCACCCGGCTGCAGCCCTGGGAGAAGGCGCTGAGCTGGTTCATCTCCTCCTACCCGCTGCTCGGCGGCGTCGCGGCCGGCATCACCCTCGTCGCCGACGCCGAACTCGCCCGCGCCCACGGCATCTCGATCGCTGCGGTCAACCCGGAGGCCGCCGAGATCTACGTCAACCCGCTGTGCCGGTTCGACGCCGAGGAATGGCGGTTCGTCCTCGCCCACGAGATGCTGCACGCCGCCCTGCGCCACGGCGACCGCTGCGGGACCCGCGACCCGTATCTCTTCAACGTCGCCGCCGACTACGTCATCAACGGCTGGCTGTGCGAGATGCAGGTCGGCACGATGCCCGAAGGGCTGCTGCACGACCCGGAGCTGAAGGACCTGTCGGCGGAGGAGGTCTACGACCGGATCGCCGGCGACCTGCGCCGGATGCGCCGCCTGTCCACGCTGCGCGGCAAGGGCGCGGGCGACATCCTCGGCGGACCGCTCGGCTCGCCGCGCGACTATGTCGACCTCGACGAGTTCTACCGCCGGGGCCTCGGCCAGGGCCTCGACCTGCACCAGCAGCTGGAGCGCGGATTCCTGCCGGGCGGTCTGGTGGAGGAGATCCGCGCGCTCAGCCATCCTCCGCTGCCCTGGGACGCCCAACTCGCCCGCTGGTTCGACGAGTTCGTGCCCCGCCCCGAGCCCGTACGGACGTACGCGCGCCCCGCGCGCCGCCAGGCGGCGACCCCCGACATCCCGCGCGCGGGCCGCTACTTCCCGCCCGAGGAGATCGCCCGCTGCACCTTCGGCGTCGTCCTCGACACCTCCGGCTCCATGGACCGCACCCTGCTCGGCAAGGCGCTGGGTGCCATCGCCTCGTACGCCGAGGCCCGCGACGTACCGGCCGCCCGCGTCGTCTTCTGCGACGCGGCCCCGCACGACGCGGGATATCTGCCGGTCACGGAGATCGCCGGACGCGTCCGCGTGCACGGGCGCGGCGGTACGGTGCTGCAGCCCGGGATCGACCTGCTGCACCGCGCGGACGACTTCCCGCCCGGCGCGCCCGTCCTGGTGATCACGGACGGTTACTGCGATGTACTGAGGGTGCGGCGCGAGCACGCGTATCTGATCCCGCAGGACGCGCGGCTGCCGTTCACCGCGCGCGGGCCCGTCTTCCGGGTGCGGTGACCTGTCTTCGGGATGCCGTGACCTGTCTTGCGCGTGCGCCGGGCCAGGTTGTGATCGGATGGTGGGTACGGACCCCGAAAACGGGACCTCACTGAAGGGATTCACCGTGGCCACCACGCGCTCTGCACACACCGTCTGGGAAGGCAACCTGCTCGAGGGCAAGGGCGTCGTCACCTTCGACTCCTCCGGCGCCATCGCCCAGCAGCCGGTGACGTGGGCGTCGCGCGCCCAGGACGCGAACGGCAAGACCAGCCCCGAGGAGCTGATCGCCGCAGCCCACTCCAGCTGCTTCTCCATGGCGTTCTCGCACGCCCTCGCGGGGGCCGGCACCCCGCCCACCAAGCTCGTCACCTCCGCCGATGTCACCTTCCAGCCCGGCGAGGGCATCACCGGCATCCACCTCACCGTCGAGGGCTCGGTGCCCGGCATCGACGAGGACGCCTTCCTCGCGGCCGCCGAGGACGCCAAGAAGAACTGCCCGGTCAGCCAGGCGCTGACCGGCACGACGATCACCCTGACGGCGAAGCTCGCCTGACGCTCGTACGCCGATGCCGCGCTTTCCCCGAGGGGGCGCGGCATCGTCATGCGCGCTCCTTTACGCGACCCCGTCCCATTGACAACCAGCCACTCAAGATTTGTGCTGGAGATCGGGCAGAGCCCTGGCGGAAGGGGACGGACATGGCACGTGCGGTCGGGATCGACCTCGGTACGACGAACTCGGTGGTGGCCGTCCTGGAGGGCGGCGACCCCACCGTCGTCGCCAACGCCGAGGGTGCGCGCACCACGCCCTCCGTGGTGGCCTTCGCCAAGAACGGCGAGGTGCTCGTCGGCGAGGTCGCCAAGCGGCAGGCGGTGACGAACGTGGAGCGCACCGCGCGCTCCGTGAAGCGGCACATGGGCGACGTGAGCTGGCGTTTTCCGGAGAAGGACGCCATCGACGGCACCCGCTACCGGGCGCAGGAGCTGGCCGCGCGGGTGCTGCAGAAGCTGAAGCGGGACGCGGAGGCCTACCTCGGCGAGGACGTCACGGACGCCGTGATCACCGTGCCAGCCTACTTCGACGACGCGCAGCGCCAGGCCACCAAGGAGGCGGGCGAGATCGCGGGCCTGAAGGTCCTGCGGATCATCAACGAGCCGACGGCCGCCGCGCTCGCGTACGGGCTCGACCGCGGCGAGGAGCAGACCGTCCTCGTCTTCGACCTGGGCGGCGGCACCTTCGACGTCTCGCTCCTGGAGATCGGCGACGGTGTCATCGAGGTCAAGGCCACCAACGGCGACACCCGGCTCGGCGGCGACGACTGGGACCAGCGGATCGTCGAGCACCTCGCCCAGCGGTTCAAGGCGTCGTACGGCATCGATCTCGGCCACGACAAGATGGCGCTGCAACGGCTGCGCGAGGGCGCCGAGAAGGCCAAGATCGAACTGTCCAGCGCCTCTGAGACCACCGTCAACCTGCCCTACGTCACCGCCACCGCCGAAGGCCCGCTGCACCTCGACGAGAAGCTGACGCGCGCTCAGTTCCAGGAACTCACCGCCGACCTGCTCGACCGCTGCAAGACCCCCTTCCACCAGGCCGTCAAGGACGCGGGCGTGAAGCTCTCCGCGGTCGACCACGTGATCCTGGTCGGCGGCTCCACGCGCATGCCCGCCGTCACCGACCTCGTGAAGGAACTCACCGGCAAGGACCCGCACAAGGGCGTCAACCCGGACGAGGTCGTGGCGCTCGGCGCGGCCCTCCAGGCGGGTGTCATCAGGGGAGACGTGAAGGACGTGCTGCTCCTCGACGTCACCCCGCTGTCCCTCGGCATCGAGACCAAGGGCGGCATCATGACCAAGCTCATCGAGCGCAACACCACGATCCCGACCCGGCGTTCGGAGATCTTCACGACCGCCGTGGACAACCAGCCGTCGGTCGGCATCCAGGTCTACCAGGGCGAGCGCGAGATCGCCGCGTACAACAAGAAGCTGGGCGTCTTCGACCTCACCGGACTGCCGCCCGCGCCGCGCGGGGTGCCGCAGATCGAGGTCGCCTTCGACATCGACGCCAACGGGATCATGCACGTCTCCGCGAAGGATCTCGCCACCGGACGCGAGCAGAAGATGACCGTGACCGGCGGCTCCGCGCTCCCCAAGAACGACATCGACCGCATGATGCGCGAGGCCGAGCAGTACGCCGAGGAGGACCGCGAGCGCCGTGAGGCCGCGGAGACCCGCAACCAGGGCGAGCAACTCGTCTACCAGACGGAGAAGTTCGTCCGCGAGAACGAGGAGCGCATCGCGGCCGACACGAAGACGGAGGTCGAGTCCGCGGCAGCCGACCTGAAACGGCTCCTGGAGGACACCGCCACCGACACGGCCGCCCTGCGCACCGGCATCGAGAAGCTGGCCACCGTCAGCCAGCGGATGGGGCAGGCGATGTACGCGCAGGCCCAGCAGACGCCCCCGGAGGACCAGCCGCCCACCGAGCAGGCCCCGGGCGACGAGGAGGGCGTGGTGGACGCCGAGATTGTCGACGAGGACAGGGGGCCCAAGGACGGCGGCACCGCCTGAAGGTCAGGCGTCCGTCTTCTCCCAGCCCCGCCGTGCCGGCCGCGCCCCGAGCTGCTTCGGGTCGCGGCTGCGGTAGACCACATACGGGCGGAACAGATACTGCACCGGCGCGCTGAACATATGGACCAGCCGCGTGTACGGCACCAGCGCGATCAGCGCCATGCCGATCACCGCGTGGATCCGGTAGAGCACCGGCACGCCCTCCATCAGTTCCGTCTTCGGCTGGAGCGTGAACAGGCTGCGCGCCCAAGGGGCGATGGAATCACGGTAGTTGTAGCCGTCTCCGGTGGCGTGCGAGAGCTTGGCGACCATGCCCATCACGATCGCGCCGAGCAGCACGACGTACATCAGCTTGTCGTTGACGGTCGTCGCCCGGAACACCAGTGAGTTCGTCCGTCTGCGGTAGATCAGCAGCAGGATGCCGGCCACGGTGAGGATGCCGGCCGCCGTGCCGCCGTACAGCGAGAACAGGTGGTACGTGTGCTCGCTGATCCCGAGGGAGTGGGTCCACGACTCCGGGACGAACAGGCCCACCAGATGGCCGACGAGCACGAAGAGGATGCCGTAGTGGAAGGCGGGCGAGGCGATGTTCAGCAGCTTCGACTCGTAGACCTGCGAGGAGCGCGTGGTCCAGCCGAACTTGTCGTAGCGGTAGCGCCAGACGAGCCCCGCGACGAGCAGCGCGAAGGCGATGTACGGCAGGGCGCCCCAGAGGAGGGTCGTCATGAGCGTTCTCCGATGACGGCGAGAGGTTCGTGGCCGAGGGCGCCGCTGGGTTCGACCCCGATGGCGCCGAAGGGTTCGAGGCCGACCTCCTCGCGCGGCGGCCCCGACCGGGCCAGGGCGAGCGCCTCGGCGCGGTCCTTGGGGGACGGGCCGGGAAGGGTGGCGCACACCGCGTCGAGCACCGTCGCGTACGGCGTGCCGAAGTCGGTGAGCGCGATCCGCAGCAACTCCAGGCCGCTGCGGTGCTCCTGGAGAAGTCCGGGTCCGGCGTGCGCGGAGAATTCGAGGACCGCCGGCAGGAAGTCCGGCAGCTCCTCGCCGGTGAACTCCAGGCCGTGCTCCCGGTACACCTCCTTGAACCGCACCAGCGACATCCCACGCCGCCGGGTGTCCCCGTCGCGCCACCAGCTCAGATAGAGGCTGTGGCGGTTCTTGAAGTCGAAGACCTGGACGTAGTGCGCGGCGAGGTCCTGCGGGGCCTCGGTGTCCGCGTGATCGAGGAACTCCCTCAGTCCCGGGGCGGCTTGACGCAGCAGCGGCAGCCGCTCGTAGAACTCCTCGTCCGGATAGCCGAGACAGTACGCGGCGGCCTGATACAGCACGTCGTGCTCTTTCACGTGGACGTTCTCCCGCCGGGTCGTCATGTGTCCTCCCGGTCCGCCGTCTGCCGCTCCCGCAGGGCGTGGAAGTTCTCGATCGTCACCAGCGGCAGCTGTTTGCGGCCCGAGTCCTGGCCGAAGGGCCCGTCGCCGCCCATGCCGGGCCCGCCGTCGTAGTCGAGGCTGCACCCGTCGGGCAGCGCCGACTCCTCCAGACGCCTGGCGTCGCCGACGGCGGCCGTCGGAATGACGTACCGGTCCTCGTACTTGGCGATCGCCAGCAGCCGGTACATCTCCTCGATCTCGTCGGGCTCCATGCCGACGGACGTGGCGACCGACGGGTCGGGCGGCTCGCCGAGGTTGATGGCCCGCATGTGGGAGCGCATGGCGGCGAGTCTGCCGAGCGAGGCCCGCACCGGCTCGACATCGCCCGCCGTGAAGAGCTCCGCCAGGTATTCGAGCGGGATGCGGAGGGTGTCGATCGCACCGAAGAGGTTGTCCAGGTCCTCGCCGTCGTGCCCGGTCTCGGTCAGCGCGTCGACGACGGGGGACAGCGGCGGGATGTACCAGACCATCGGCATCGTCCGGTACTCCGGATGCAGGGGAAGCGCCACCTTGTACGTGCTGATCAGCGCGCGCACGGGGGAGCGGCGGGCCGCCTCCATCCAGTCGTACGGGATTCCGGCGTCCTCGGCGGCCCGCCGCACGGCGGGGTCGTCGGGGTCGAGGAAGACGCCCAACTGGGCTTCGTACAGGGCCTTCTCGTCCTGGGTGGACGCGGCGGCGGTCACCTTGTCCGCGTCGTAGAGGATCACTCCGAGATAGCGCAGCCGTCCCACGCAGGTCTCGGAGCAGACGGTCGGGAGCCCGACCTCGACGCGCGGATAGCAGAGCGTGCACTTCTCGGCCTTGCCGGTGCGGTGGTTGAAGTACACCTTCTTGTACGGGCATCCGGTCACGCACATCCGCCAGCCGCGGCACTGGTCCTGGTCGACCAGGACGATGCCGTCCTCGGCCCGCTTGTACATGGCGCCCGACGGACAGGACGCCACGCACGACGGGTTGAGGCAGTGCTCGCAGATGCGCGGCAGATAGAACATGAAGGTCTGCTCGAAGGCGAACTTCACCTTCTCGGCGGCCTGTTGGCGCACCCGCTGGACCATGGGGTCCTGATCGCCGTGTTCCGGAGCGCCCGCCAGGTTGTCGTCCCAGTTCGAGGACCACTCGATCTTCATCGGCTTGCCGGTGAGCTGCGAGACGGGCCGTGCCACCGGGAAGTCGTCGCCGAGCGGGGCGTCGGTGAGGTTCTTGTAGTCGTACGTCCAGGGCTCGTAGTAGTCCTTGATCTCCGGGAGCCTGGGGTTGGAGAAGATCCCGGCAAGCTTGTGGAACCGTCCGCCCGCCTTGAGCTTCAGCGCGCCGCGCCGGTTCAGCTCCCAGCCGCCCCGCCACTTCTCCTGGTCCTCGTAGCGGCGCGGATAGCCCTGTCCGGGGCGGGTCTCGACGTTGTTGAACCAGACGTACTCCATGCCGTCCCGGTTGGTCCACGCCTGCTTGCAGGTGACCGAACAGGTGTGACAGCCGATGCACTTGTCGAGATTCATGACCATGGCGATCTGGGCCATCGGGCGCATCAGTACTCGACCTCCTGACTGCGGCGGCGGATGACCGTCACCTCGTCGCGCTGGTTGCCCGTCGGGCCCAGATAGTTGAAGGCCCACGACAACTGGGCGTAGCCGCCGATGAGATGGGACGGTTTGAGGATCAGCCGGGTCAGGGAGTTGTGGATGCCGCCGCGCATTCCGGTGGTCTCCGTCTTCGGCACGCCCACCGTGCGCTCCTGGGCGTGGTGCATATAGACCGTGCCGGCGGGCATCCGATGCGAGACGACGGCCCGGGCGACGACCACGCCGTTGCGGTTGACGGCCTCGATCCAGTCGTTGTCCTTCACACCGATGGCGTCCGCGTCCTGCGGGGACATCCAGATGTTCTGGCCGCCGCGCGAGAGCGAGAGCATGAACAGGTTGTCCTGGTACTCGGAGTGGATCGACCACTTGTTGTGCGGGGTGAGATAACGGACCGTCACTTCCCTTTGTCCGTCCACTCCGAGGCGCGGCTCACCGAACAGTCGGTGCATGTCGAGCGGCGGCCGGTACACCGGCAGCGCCTCGCCCAGCTCATGGATCCAGTCGTGGTCGAGGAAGAAGTGCTGGCGCCCGGTGAGGGTGTGCCAGGGCTTGAGGTGCTCGGTGTTGAGGGTGAACGCCGTGTAGCGGCGGCCGCCCGACTCGCTGCCCGACCACTCCGGCGAGGTGATCACCGGCACCGGCGCGGCCTGCGTGTCCGCGTACGTGATCCGCTTGCCCTCGTGCTCGGCGGACAGATGCGCCATCTCCTGCCCCGTGCGGGCCTCCAGCGTGCGGAAGCCCTGTGTGGCCAGGCGCCCGTTGGTCGTCCCGGACAGCGCGAGGATCGTGTTCGCGGCCTTCACAGCGGTGTCGAGCGCCGGACGTCCGTCGGCGGGTCCGCCGCGTACGACACCGTTCAGCTCCTTGAGGTGCTCGACCTCCTCGTCCGGCCTGAGCGCGATGCCCTTGGCGGGCAGGCCCAGCTTCTCCACCAACGGCCCGAGCGCCGCGAACTTCGCCCCGATCGCCGTGTAGTCCCGCTCCACCACCGCCAGGTTCGGCAGCGTCTTCCCGGGCACGGGATCGCACTCGCCGCGCTTCCAGTCCAGCACCAACCCGCCCGGCTGCGCGGTCTCGCCGGGAGTGTCGTGCTGGAGCGCGGTGGCGACGACGTCCTTGCGTACGCCGAGGTGGTCCACGGCGAGTTCGCTCAGCCGCTCGGCCAGCGCCCTGAACGTGTCGAAGTCGGTGCGCGCCTGCCACGGCGGGTCCACCGCCGGCGTGAAGGAGTGGACGTACGGATGCATGTCCGTGGTCGACAGGTCGTGCTTCTCGTACCAGGTCGCGGCGGGCAGCACGACGTCCGACAGGAGGGTGGAGGAGGTCTGCCGGAAGTCCAGCGAGAGCAGCAGGTCGAGCTTGCCCTCGGGGGCCTCCTCGCGCCAGGTCACATCCCTCGGCCGGACCTCGGGCTCCGCCTCCTCGGCCCGCAGCGACGAGTGGGTGCCCAGCAGGTGCTTGGTGAAGTACTCGGCGCCCTTCGCCGAGGAGCCGAGCAGGTTGGCGCGCCAAAGGGTCAGTACGCGCGGCCAGTTCGCGGGTGCGTCCGGGTCCTCACAGGCGAACTTCAGGGTGCCCGACCGGAGTTCGGCCACGACGTTCGCCACCGGATCGCCGAAGACCTCGCCCAGCTTCAGCGGGTTGCGGTCGAACGTCGGATACGACGGCATCCACCCCGAACGCGCCGACAGCGCGAGGCAGTCGGCGCCGGTCATTCCCTTGAACCGCCCCTCGCCGAGCGGGGAGGCGAGCACATCGGCCCCGAACTTGTCGTAGCGCCACTGGTCGGTGTTGAGGAACCAGTACGCGGCGCCGATCATCTGCCGCGGCGGCCTGCTCCAGTCGGCGGCGCCCGCCAGCGTGGCCCAGCCGGTGGCCGGGCGGCACTTCTCCTGGCCGACGTAGTGCGCCCAGCCGCCGCCGTTGCGGCCCTGGCAGCCGGTGAGCTGGAGCAGTGCGAGAAAGGCCCGGTAGATGGTCTCGGAATGGAACCAGTGGTTGGTCCCCGCGCCCATCAGGATCATGCACCGGCCCTGCGACTGCTCCGCCGTCCGCGCGAACTCCCTGGCGATTTTCACGCACTTGGCCGCCGGTACGGACGTGTGTACCTCCTGCCAGGCGGGCGTCCCGGGCGTCTCCGCGTCCTCGTACGAGGAAGGCCACTGGCCGGGCAGCCCCTCCCGCCCCACCCCGTACTGCGCGAGCAGCAGATCGAAGACCGTCGTGACCAGCGGGCCTTTCGCACCGCCGAGCTGTGTCGCCGGAACGCCACGGTGTACGACGTCGCCGCGCCCCTGGCCGTGCTCGCCGCCCTCGGTGTCGAAGCGGGGGAGGAGCACCTCGACACCGCCGGCGGCCTCATGGCCGTACAGGCTCAAATACGGCTGGATGGAGCCCAGTTCGAGGTTCCACTTGCCCTTGCCGGACTCGGTCCAGCGAAAGCCCAGCGAACCGTTCGGTACGACGGCCCGCCCGGTCACCGCGTCCAGGACCACCGTCTTCCACGCGGCGCCCTCGCCGAACTTGCCCACATCGGTGGCGCGCAGGAACTTCGAGGGGACGTACGCGCCGCCCTTCTCCGTCAGGGTCACCAGGAACGGCAGATCGGTGAACTTCCGTACGTAGTCCGCGAAGAAGGGCGTCTCGCGGTCGACGAAGAACTCCTTGAGGACGACATGCCCCATCGCCAGCGCGAGCGCGCCGTCCGTGCCGGGGTGCGGATGCAGCCACTCGTCGGCGAACTTGGCGTTGTCCGCGTAGTCGGGGGCGACGACCACGACCTTCTGGCCGCGATAGCGGGCCTCGGCCATCCAGTGGGCGTCGGGCGTGCGGGTCACCGGGACGTTGGAGCCCCACATCATCAGATACGCGGCGTCCCACCAGTCGCCCGACTCCGGCACGTCGGTCTGGTCGCCGAAGACCTGCGGGGAGGCGACGGGCAGGTCGGCGTACCAGTCGTAGAAGGAGAGCATCGGCGCGCCGATCAGGCCCATGAAACGGGCGCCGGCGGCGTGCGACACCATCGACATCGCGGGGATGGGGGAGAACCCGGCGATGCGGTCGGGGCCGTACGTCTTGATCGTGTGGACATGGGCGGCGGCGACGATCTCGACCGCCTCGTCCCAGGTGGCGCGCACCAGACCGCCCTTGCCGCGGGCCTGCTGGTAGCGGCGGCGGCGCTCGGGGTCGGCCTGGATGTCCGCCCAGGCGAGCACGGGGTCCCGCAAGCGGCCCCGCGCCTCCCGGTACATCTCCAGGAGGACCCCCCGGATGTACGGATAGCGCACCCGGGTCGGCGAGTACGTGTACCAGGAGAACGCCGCGCCCCGAGGACAGCCGCGCGGCTCGTACTCGGGGCGGTCGGGGCCCACCGACGGATAGTCCGTCTGCTGGGTCTCCCACGTGATGATGCCGTCCTTGACGTACACCTTCCAGCGACAGGAGCCGGTGCAGTTGACGCCGTGCGTGGAGTTCACGACCTTGTCGTGGCTCCAGCGGTCCCGGTAGAAGGAGTCCGCCTCACGGCCGCCGGTCAGCCGGACGCTGTGCAGATCGGGAGCCGCCGCACCGGGCCGGAAGTACTTCCCGGCGCGCAGCAGCACGGCGCCCGGCTCGGTGGGCGGTATCCGCGTGTCGCTCACGTGCGCTCCCTTGCTTGCCCATGCTCTCGAAGCTAGGGGCAAGCAGGGGAACGCACCCGCTCACGGCACCCGTACGGGTCAGCGCTTGAGTCCGACCCCCGCGAACACCGGGACAGCGCCCTCCGCCTGGGCCGCCAGGTCCTCCGCCTCCGGACGCCACTCGGAGACCGCGACCACGCCGGGCTCCTGGAGCTCCAGGCCGTCGAAGAAACGCGAGAACTCGGCATGCGTGCGCGGGAAGAAGGGAGTGCCACTGCGCCGGAACAGCTCGGCGGCCTTCGCGACACCCTCGGGGCTGATGTCGGAGGTGACCTGGGTGAGCACCACCTGGCTGCCGGGGGCGAGCGCCTCGACGTACCGCTTGATCAGGCCGTACACATCGTCTCCGTCCGTGGCGTCACCCAGGTAGTGGGTGAGCGCGACCAGCGACAGGGCGACGGGCCGGGTGAGGTCCAGGGAGCCGGCGGCCAGCCGCAGGATGGTCTCGGGGTCGCGGACGTCGGCGTGTACGTAGTCGGTGGTGCCCTCGGCGGAGCCGTGCAGCAGCGCCTCCGCGTGCCGCAGGACGATCGGGTCGTTGTCCGCGTACACGACCTTGGCGTCCGGTGCGACCTGCTGGGCCACCTGGTGCAGATTGGGTTCGGTCGGGATGCCCGTACCGATGTCGAGGAACTGGCGTATCCCCGCCTGCGCGGCGGTCCGCGTCGCACGGTGCATGAAGCGGCGGTTGGCGCGCGCCCCGCGCACCGCCGTTCCGTCCGCGGCGAGGATCTTGCGGGCCAGCTCCTCGTCGACCGGGTAGTTGTCCTTGCCGCCCAGCCACCAGTCGTAGACGCGGGCGGGATGGGGACGACTGGTGTCGATACGGGTGGGCGCGGCTTCACTGCCGGTCATGCGCGTGCTCCTCGGTCGTGTTCGGGCGGCGTGTTCGGATGGCGTGTTCGGGCGGCCTCTCAGAAGCTCTCGCGGAACTCCCGGAGGATCTCTTTGGTGCGCTGGGCGGAGGCCGCGTGGGCCGACATGTGGTCGAGGACCTCCAGATGCAGGGCGACCTCGGCGCGTGAGTCGAGATACAGGGCACCGGTCACGTACTCGCTGTAGACCATGTCCGGCAGCTCGGGCTCCGCGAAGCGGAACAGCGCGAAGGACGTGTACGTCCCCGGGTGCGGGCCGTTCGCGAACTCGGCGACCTGGAGCGTGATGTGATCATGCTCGCTCGCTTCGAGGAGCCGGTCGATCTGGTCGCGCATGACCGAGGCGTGGATGCTGACGGGCCGGCGCAGCACCGTCTCGTCCATGATCACCCAGAGGTGCGGCGGGTTCTCGCGGGTGAGCAGCTTCTGCCGGCTCATCCGCAGCGCCACATGCCGCTCGATGGCCTCGGGACCGGTCTGCCCGACCGTCCCGGCCTCCAGCACGGCCCGCGCGTAGTCCTCGGTCTGCAGCAGCCCGGGCATGAAGTGCGGCTCGTACGAGCGGATCATCCGGGCGGCGCCCTCCAGGCTGACGTGCATGCTGAACCACTCCGGCAGCACGTCGTGGAACCGCTGCCACCAGCCCGGCTGGTTCGCCTCCTCGGCCAGCGCGACGAAGGCGCCCACCTCGTCGTCGGCCACGCCGTACGTCGTCAACAGCACCTGCACGTACGGGATCTTGAGGGCGACCTCGGCCATCTCCATGCGCCGTACGGTCGCCGGGGCGACCCGCAGCACACGGGCCGCCTCCTCCCGCTTCAGCCCCGCGGCCTCCCGCAACTCCTGAAGCCGCCGCCCGAGCACCACCTGCCCCACGGTGGGCGCAGCCCGCCGCTCACTCACGCCACGCCTCCCCACGCGCCGAAGTACCCGAGCAGTGTGTCATGTCCCACCCACAACCCTCACAGAATCCGCCGAGCCGCTTTCACCCCGGACGTATCCCGCACGGTGTCTGACGTTCCCTCAGGAGAGCAGTGACTGAAGGTACTTGACCGTCGCCGGGTCCGCGGGGAGGAACGTCTCGATGGCCAGCTCGGCCACCGTCACGTCCATCGGGGTGTTGAAGGTCGAGATCGACGAGATGAACGACAGGACCCGGCCTTCGTGCTCGATCTGCATCGGAAGCGCGAAGTAGGGGACAGGGCCCAGGGGTTCGTCGTCCCGGGCCAGGTCCGGGTCCGGGACCGGATACGCCGCGACCTCCTCGTACAGGGCGCGCAGCGGCTCCGAGCGGCGCAGGGCGATCTGACGGTCCATCTGGGCGAGCAGATGGTCCCGCCACGCGCGCAGGTTGCGGATGCGCGGCGCCAGACCCTCCGGGTGGAGGGTGAGCCGCATGGCGTTCAGCGGCGGCGCGAGCAGCGACTCGGGGATGCCGTCCAGCAGCATGGCGATGCCCCGGTTCGCGGCGAGGACGTTGTACGTGGCGTCGACCACCAGCGCCGGGTAGGGCTCGTAGCCCTGGATCAGGCGCTCCATGCCCTCGCGCAGGGCGTCCATCGACGGGTCGTCGAGCGGCGTCTCCTTGAAGTGCGGCGCATAACCGGCCGCGAGCAGCAGCGCGTTGCGTTCCCGGACGGGTACGTCGAGGTGCTCGGCGAGGCGCAGCACCATCTCCTCGCTGGGGCGGGAGCGGCCCGTCTCGATGAAGCTGATGTGCCGGGCCGAGGAGTCCGCCCGCAGCGCCAGCTCCAACTGGCTCACCCGCCGCTGCTCCCGCCAGCCACGCAGCAGCGGACCGATCCCTTCGCCGACACCGTCGCCGGTACCTTTGCCGGCGGCCTTGCGGGTGGGGGCAGTTGAGGACCGGGCGGCTCCGGACGCGACAATCGTCATACGACGACGGTAGTCGAGGAGCGGTGACGACGGTCTGGCGGCGGTCACCGAGGTCGAGGAGCGGCGAGTGAACGACGTATGGAGCCGACGCCTGGGCTGGGAGGCCGAGGCGGTCTACCGCGCACGGGTACGCGGCTGTCTGCTGGGCGGGGCGATCGGGGACGCGCTCGGCTATCCGATCGAGTTCGCCTCCCTGGACCGGATCCGCGCCGCGCACGGACCCCGGGGCGTGACCGGGCTGGTCCCCGACGGCGACGGAGTCGTGGGGCGCGTCAGCGACGACACACAGATGACGCTGTTCACGGTGGAAGGGCTCGGGCAGGCCCACGCGCGAGAACGCCGCAAGGGCATCGGCGGCGGGGCACCGCGACTGGTGCGCTGGGCGTACGAGCGGTGGCTGGAGACACAGCGGAGGCCGGGGCCCGAGGTGAGCGCGACGGCCGCGGCGCCCGCCGGCGCACCGGCCCACGATTCTCGCGCCCACGCCGGGCCCACCGGCGGTCTCGCGGCCCAGGCCTGGCTGTACGCCCGCCGCGCCCCCGGCAACGCCTGCCTCTCCGGGCTCGAACGGGACCACGTCCCCGACCCCATGCTGGCACTCGGTCCGCCGGGAGCGGTGAACCCCGACTCCAAGGGTTGCGGTGCGGTGATGCGCTCGGCACCCTTCGGGCTCGCCCCCGCCTCGGAGGACTTCGCGTTCGGGCTCGCCGCGCGGTGCGCCCAGATGACCCACGGCCATCCCACCGGGTACTACGCGGCCGGGGCGCTGGCCGCGATGGTCGTTCACCTGGTCGCCGGGGAGTCCGTCGAGAGCGCCGTACTGCGGGCTCTGCGGCTGCTCGCCCGGTACCCCGGGCACGAGGAGACCGCCGTCGCGCTGCGGCGGGCCCTTGACCTCGCCGACGAGGGTGACCCGAGCGCCGGGAAGGTGGAGCGCCTCGGTGCCGGCTGGATCGCCGAGGAGGCCCTGGCCATCGCGGTCTACTGTGCCCTCGCCGGGCCCCGCGTGGCCGACGCCCTCCTCCTCTCCGTCAACCACTCCGGCGACAGCGACTCGACCGGGGCCATCTGCGGCAACCTTCTGGGGGCGCGGTATGGCGACCATGGGCTGCCGGGGGAGTGGCTGGAGCGGGTGGAGGGGCGTGCGCAGATCGCTGCGCTGGCGGATGACTTCGCGACGGAGTGCGTCCGCCGGTAGCCGCCGGGTTTTTCGCCCCCGCCGCCCCTACCCGTCCCATCCCTGGGGGCTGCGCCCCCGGACCCCGGCTTGAAAGATTGCGCAGTTCCCCGTGCCCCTGAGTAAGTAGCCGTGCGGCAATTGCCAATGTAACCGTCCGTTTCGGCTGTCCACGAACACGACGGCACGGCGCTTGATCAACAAGCCCCGCTCCATGGCAATCTGCGGGCCGGAACAATGACTTGGAGCCGGAGGTACACCGCCCGTGGCTGCGAACAGCAATCCCACCGTCAGAAAGCGCCGTCTGGGAGCCGAGCTCCGCCGGCTCCGTCAGGCCAGCGGGCTGAAGAGCGCGGAAGTGGCCGAGAGACTCATGGTCTCCCAGCCCAAGATCAGTCACCTGGAGAACGGCCGCCGCGCCATCAGCCCCCGCGACGTACGCGATCTGTGCGCGATCTACGGAGTCACGGACCCGCAGGTCATCGAATCGCTCACGCGGATGGCCAAGGAATCCGGACAGCAGGGTTGGTGGAACGTCTACGGCGACATCCCCCAGAGCGTCTATATCGCCTTGGAGACGGACGCCGCCATCATCCATGCCTACGAGCCCATGGCGATCCCCGGCCTGCTGCAGACCCCCGCCTACGCCCATGCCGTCATCGAGGAAACGATCCCGCAGCTCACTGCCGAACAGGCCGCCACGCGCCTCAAGGTGCGGCTACGCCGTCAGCACCGGATCTACGACCCGGCCCGCCCGCTGCGTCTGTGGGTCGTCCTGGACGAATCAGCACTGCGCCGCGTCGTCGGCAGCCCCGCCATCATGCGCGAACAACTGGAGCACCTGAACACACTCGGCTCCGAGCCCCATATCACCGTGCAGGTCCTTCCCTACACCGTAGGCGCCCACCCGGGCCTCACAGGACAGTTCTTCATCCTGAGCTTCGCCGACAGCCCCGAGGTAGTGGTGTGCCTGGAACGGTTCACCAGCGATCTCTACCTGGAGAAACCGTCCGACGTGCAGTTCTACAGCATGATGTACGACCACCTCCAAGCCCAGGCCCTCAACCCTGACAGCAGCCGCGACTTCATCACCGACGCCACCAAGTCGTACATCAACGCAGCGAGCCGGCCCTGACCGGCTGTTTCCGACCCCGCGCCCCTAAAAGGGGCGCGGGGAACTGCGCAATCTTTTGGGGGTCTGGGGGCGCAGCCCCCAGGGATGGGACGGGTAGGGGCGGCGGGGGCGAGAATCCGGCGTCGGGCGGGTGCGGGGCCGGGGCCGGGGGACTGTGGGACGCTGAGGAACAGCCCCACCCGTACCCCCACGCGCATCCCCACCGGACGAAAGGAGCGAGGTCATGGCCGTCGAACCGTTGTCGCAGAAGGAGATCGAGGACCGGCTCGCGGAGCTGCCGGGATGGTCGGTGGACGGCGACCGGCTCGCCCGCTCCTACCGGCTCGGCTCACACTTCGCGGCGACCGCGATGGTCGTCCACATCGCCCAGGTCCAGGAGGAACTGGACCACCACTCGGACCTCACCCTCGGCTACAACACCATCTCCCTCACGGTGAACACGCACAGCGTCGGCGGCGCCATCACCGCACTCGACTTCAACCTCGCCCGCAGGGTGGAGGAACTCGCCCCGGGACACGGGGCACGCTGACCCACGTGCTGGACTACGACAAGGAAGCCGACGCGTACGACGCGACCCGGGGCGGTGAACCCCGGGCCGCGGCGGCCGCCGACGCTGTCCTCGGCCTCGTCCCCGAGAGCGCCCGCGCCCTGCTGGACATCGCCTGCGGCACCGGGATCGTGACGCGGCGCCTCGCGGCCGGACGGCCGGGGCTGCGGGTGACGGCAGCCGACGCGGCGCACGGCATGGCGCGGAGGGCGGCGGCACGGATGGCGGATGCCGTTGTCCGTGCCGACTCCCGCCAACTCCCCTTCGCGGACGGCTCGTTCGACGCTGTCTCGGTCATCTGGCTGCTGCATCTGCTGGACGACGCGGCCCCCGTCGTCGCCGAGGCCGCCCGCGTCCTGCGCCCCGGCGGCGTCCTCGTCACCACCGTCGACAAGAACGCCGCCCACCACGTGGGCAGCGACATCGACGCACTGGCCGCGCCGTACCGCGGGCAGCGCGCCACGGACGAGACCTCGCTCGTCACGGCGTACGCCGCCGAACACGGCCTGCTCCCCAGTGGGACGGCCCGCTTCCGGGGCCACGGCCAGGGACGGATCCCACGCCGCCTGGCCCGCTACGTCCGGGACGGCGAGATCTACGCGGCGGGCGGCATCGCGCTCGCCGAGCGCATCGAGGCGCTGCCGGACCCGGACGCACCGCGCCCGGACCCCGAGTTCACGCTACGGGCGTTCCGGAAGGCCGCGTGAACTCCATGACCCAGTTGGTCACCCACGTCGTCTCCCCGTCCACGGAGAACGCCTGCTCCCAGCGGGCCGTGGTCGCCGAGATCCCCGACCACACGAACCGCACCCGCACGTCCTTCCCGTCGTGGGTGTCGTCCCCGTGGAACTCGCCCCGCCCGTCGGGCCCGAACCGCCCGATCACCGGCGGGAACAGCTTGCCGCTGCGGCTGGACGACCAGTTCAGCGACCACTCGCCCGCCGCGGGGTCGAAGAGCCGCAGGGTGAGCCCCTTCCAGCCCTGACTCGGTACGTCCAGCTCGTCGACGTTCGCGGCCCCGTCGAACAGGCTCCAGCAGCGGCTCGTGGCCGCGAACTCCTCCCAGTCGCTGCCGGCGTCGAGGAAGTCGGTCAGCCTGCGGTGGTGGACGTCCCACTCGCCGTGGAAGAAGTCGAAGTCGTGCGCGGTACTCATGTGCGGTCTCCAGTCGTGCCCTCGGGGAGGGAGTCGGCGAGGTAGGCGTCGAGGTCGGGGGTGTCCGGCGCGAGCATGTGCCGCACCCAGGCGTCGCGTTCGTGCAGGATCGGCGGCAGCTCCCAGACGCACCCGATCCACGGCAGGCCGGGTGTGATGAAGTGCGTCGGGTCGCGGTCGGGGCAGCCGAGCACCGGCTGGCCCGCCGACGCGCCCCGGAAGTGCAGGACGTTGTCCCACACCCAGCTGTAGGCGTTGAGGTACGCGCCGTCGTCGCCGCCCCGGTGCAGCACGACGAAGGTCGCCGGCGGCGTGCCGTCCGGCTCGGGGAGCAGCTTCGGCAGCATCGCGTACGCCGCCCGCTCCACGTCGGGCGCGATGCCCGCCGCGTCGGCGGTGACGTGGTAGCGCTTGATCCGCCGTCCCGCCACCTCGATCGGCGGCGGCACGGTCAGGAGTTTCTCCGTGAAGGCCATGAGGGGAAGCTAGGCGGACTTCCCTGACACCTTCTGTCAGTGAAGTCCGTCGGATCTGGGATTCTGGTGAGGTGAAATCCGCGCGGCTCGTCTCGGTCCTCCTGCTCCTCCAGACCCGCGGCCGCATGACCGCCGCCCAGCTCGCCGAGGAGCTGGAGGTCTCGGTGCGCACGGTCTACCGGGACGTCGAGGCACTGAGCGCGGCCGGCGTCCCGCTGTACGGCGACGCGGGCCACGCGGGCGGCTACCGGCTTCTGGACGGCTACCGCACCCGCCTCACCGGCCTCACCGCCGACGAGGTCGAGGCCCTCTTCCTCGCGGGCGTCCCCGGCCCCGCCGCCGAGCTGGGCCTCGGCTCGGTCCTCGCCGCCGCCCAGCTCAAGGTGCGCGCGGCCCTCCCGAGCGAGCTGCGCGAGCACGCCGACCGGATCAGCGGCCGCTTCCACCTGGACGCGCCCGGCTGGTACGCGGACGCCGACGAGACCCCGTACCTGCCCGCCGTCGCCGATGCCGTCTGGAACCGCCGCGTCCTGCACATCCGGTACCGCCGCTGGCGTGAGCCCACCGACGTGGAGCGCCGCCTGGAGCCGTACGGCCTCGTCCTGAAGGCGGGCCGCTGGTACGTCGTCGCGGGACCGGGGCCGCGTACGTTCCGCGTCGACCAGATCCTCGAACTCGCCGCCTCCGAGGAGGAGTTCGCCCGTCCCGAGGACTTCGACCTCGCCGCGTTCTGGTCCGCGTACCAGAGGGACTTCCACGAGCGGCTGCACCGCGCGGAGGCGGTCGTCCGGCTGGCGCCGGGAGCACCGGCAGCCCGACTGAGCGGCCCCGCGGCGCACGCGGTGTCGGTCAACGGCCGTACGGACAAGGACGGTTGGACGCGCGCGACCATCCCCATCGAGTCCGTGGACCACGCCCATCACGACTTCCTCCGCCTCGGCACGGACATCGAGGTCCTCGAACCGGCCGAGCTGCGGGAGCGGATCGCCGCGACGGTGGCGGAGCTGGCGTCGCGGTACGCGTGACGCCAGGGCCGTCAGGGCCGCCGGTCAGATGGTGAAGTGCAGGGCGCGGTGCAGGAAGTCCAGCTTCTCGTCCGCCCAGCCGAGTACGCCGAGAGTCGAAGTGAGGTTCCCCGGTGGGCGGTTGATGAGCGTGTCGTGCCGGATGAGGCGTCCGAAGTCCACGAGAACCGGGTCGGGGCGCGGCGTGGAGCTGTGGGGCGGGAAGAACTCGACCCCCGCCCGCCGCATGACGTTGATCAGTTCCTGGGCGAGGATGCCGTACCCGACGGTCGTGGGGTGGACGCCGTCCAGGGAGAACAGGCCTCCGTTCGTGCGGCGCGTCCCGTCACTCGCGAGGAAGCGGCTGTTGGGGACCGGGGTGAGCGCGGCCAGCCCCGGGGGCATCGGGTAGGGCTGCCACCAGTCGGGGCGGGCCTGCGGATCCTCGATGTACCGGCGCGAGCCGAGCCGGTCGAGAAGGCCCGCGGTGTCCAGCAGATACCAGTCCTTGCCGTCCGCGCGAGCGCCGCGGACCTCCGCGGTGATCGCGTAGTTGTACTGATCCACGGCACCGTCGACGGCACGCGCCTGTTCGGCGGTGAGGTGGGGGTCCTGGCGGGGGTCGAAGTCGCCGTCACTGATCCACGGGCGCGTGTAGTACGGGAAGTAGGCCGATCCGGGTGCGGTCTTGACGGCGACACCTCGGGCGATGGGCGCGATCGTGACATGCGGGACGGTGCACCAGATCACGTGCCGCGCCTTGATCTCGCGTACCTCCAGAGCCACCCGGCGAAGCTCGGCGGCGAAGTGCTCGGGCCTCCAGACGGTGAAGGCGCCCTTGCGCTGCGGGTCGTCGTAGCCGTCGTCGCTCCACACCACCCGCAGATCCACCACCGAGCGCAGCGCGTTGTTGGGGCCGAGGAACACGATGAGCGTCTCGATCCCGTGCGCGGGGTCCGTCGCGCCGACCTCGTCGCCGAGCCGGGCGGCCGCGTCCAGCTGGCTCAGGTTCGCGGCCTCCGGCGGCTCGGTCGGCAGCACGCGCAGCGCGGCGCGGTCGTCGGCGTGCTCCACCATCTGGTGCACCAGGTTGTCCTTGGGGGTGGAGATCCGCTTGCGGCACATGTCGGCCGACCGGTCCAGCGCGTCCCGCAGATCCCAGCCGAAGACCGCGAGGTTGTGGTTGATGGCGGTGGTGCTGGGCACGGCGGTACCCGCTCCGCGCTCCCAGTAGTCCTCCACCTTGTCCATGAACCGGCGGGCGTGGAACAGCGCGGGCGCCGTCTCCCACCAGTCCAGGTCCCGGCCGTAGCGCGCCTCCAGGTCGCGCAGGAACAGCTCCAGATTGAACGGGAGCCCTCCGAACCCGTTGTAGGAGGGGTATCGGAAGTGCTCGCTCCACCCCAGCTCGTGGGCGATGATCGCGGGATACGAGACATCGGTGTGGAAGACCGCCGCGCTCTGGAATCCCTGGGTGAGTGAATCGCCGACGGCGACCAGCCGGTGGCGGGGCCGTCCGGTCCAGCTCGGATCGACCTGGATTCCCAGCGTGGGGTCCGTGACCGGCACCCGTGGAATCGGCCCGTGCGTGAATACGTTCTCGCCGTTCTCGCTCATGGTTCCCCCTAGGCCTGTACGAGTGCTGTACCGGAGAGCGCGGCGGAGCGGCACGGGGCGGGAACACAATTACGTCCGAAAACAGGTTGGTTGAGGTGGGGAACCACGGCTCGTTGGTGCTACCCGGCAACTCCCTTGCGAACAGCGGCAACTGAGGGAACAGAATCCGTCTGTCCTCTCAGGAGGTACCCACCGTGCAGCACCCGCACAGGCAGCACCGCAGACGCGCGATCGGCTCGGCGCTGGCGGCCACCGCGGCACTCATCGCCGCCGGACTCACCGCCCTCGGCACCGGTTCGGCCGAGGCGGCCACCGCCCGTCAGGTCGAGGCCCTCGACCGGGGCGTCGTCAGCGTCCACACCGACAGCGGCAACCTGGTCAGCTGGCGCTGGCTCGGCACCGATCCGAACGACGTGTCGTTCAACGTCTACCGCGCCGGGACGAAGGTCAACTCGACCCCCGTCACCGGCTCGACGAACTACTTCCACTCCGGCGCGCCCGCCCAGGCCGACTACACGGTCCGCGCGATCGTGGGCGGCGTAGAGCAGGCCGACTCGGTGCACGCCATCCAGTTCCGTACGGGCTACAAGGACGTGCCCATCACCCCACCCGCGGGCGGCACCACCCCCGACGGAGTCGCGTACACCTACGAGGCCAACGACGCCTCCGTCGGCGACCTCGACGGCGACGGCCAGCTCGACTTCGTCCTCAAGTGGCAGCCCACCAACGCCAAGGACAACTCCCAGTCCGGCTACACCGGCAACACGATCATCGACGGCATCAAGCTCGACGGCACCCGCCTGTGGCGCCTCGACCTGGGCAGGAACATCCGCTCAGGGGCGCACTACACCCAGTTCCAGGTGTACGACTACGACGGCGACGGCAAGGCCGAGGTCGCCATGAAGACGGCCGACGGGACGACGGACGGCCAGGGCACGGTCATCGGCAGCGCCTCCGCCGACTACCGGAATTCGAGCGGATACGTCCTCTCCGGACCCGAGTACCTGACCATGTTCAACGGTCAGACGGGCGCCGCCATGGGCACCGTCGACTATGTCCCGGCGCGCGGCACGGTCTCCTCCTGGGGCGACTCGTACGGCAACCGCGTCGACCGGTTCCTCGCCGGAACCGCCTACCTGGACGGAGCCCGGCCGTCCCTGATCATGGCGCGCGGCTACTACACCCGTACCGTCATCGCCGCCTGGGACTGGCGGGGCGGCGCGTTCACCCGGCGCTGGACCTTCGACACCAACTCCTCGACCAACAGCGGCAAGGGGTACGACGGCCAGGGCAACCACCAGTTGTCGGTCGCGGACGTCGACGGGGACGGCAAGGACGAGATCGTGTACGGCTCGATGGCCGTGGACGACAACGGCAGCGGCCTGTGGACCACCAAGAACGGGCACGGTGACGCCATGCACGTCGGCGACCTCGACCCGTCCCGCGCGGGCCTTGAGGAGTTCAAGGTCGACGAGGACTCCTCGAAGCCGGCGTCGTGGATGGCGGACGCGAAGACCGGCGCGATCCTGTGGTCCACGGCGGCCAACGGCGACAACGGCCGGGGCGTGGCCGGGGACGTCTGGGCGGGCAGCGCCGGGGCCGAGTCGTGGTCCTCGCACGCCGACGGCGTACGCGATCCCCAGGGAAACGTGGTGGCGAGCCGCAAGCCCGGGAGCACCAACTTCCTGTCCTGGTGGGACGGCGACACGGTCCGCGAACTTCTCGACGACACCCATATCGACAAGTACGGCACCTCCGCGGACACCCGTCTGCTGACCGGCGCGTCCGTCCACTCCAACAACAGCACCAAGGCCACCCCGTCGCTCTCCGGCGACCTCTTCGGCGACTGGCGCGAGGAGGTCGTCTGGCCGACGACCGACAACACGGCGCTGCGGATCTACTCCACGCCGTACGAGACGACCACGAAGATCACGACCCTGCTGCACGACACCCAGTACCGCACGGCGCTTTCTTGGCAGAACACCGCCTACAACCAGCCCCCGCACCCGAGCTTCTTCATCGGTGACGGGATGGCGACGGCACCGCGCCCGAGCGTCTACACGCCGTGAACCGCGTGAAGGCTCTTCCAAGGTGAGTCAATCAGGCCCCCTCGCGGGACGCTCCGGAAGGGGGCCTGATTCATGGTCTTGGCCGGTACCCGCTACCCGCCCTGCGAATAGCCCTGCCCGCTGTCAGCTGTAGGTCCAGCGCCATCCGTTGGAGCGGTATACGCACTTGATCCTGGTGCCGCTCGCGGTGGTCGTGCTGGCGCCGTGGTCGCTGTTGCGGCAGTACTGGCCTGCCGAATAGCAGTTGCCGGAGTTGGAGACGATCGAGCAGGTGCTGACGGTGTCTGTGCTGCCGCCGCTGCTGCCGGAGTCGCTACCCGAGGCGGCCTCGGCGGTGACGGTCACCTTCACCTTGACCGTCTTCGTCGCGGTCACCGTCGGTGCCGGCTTCGGCTTCGCGGTGGCCGTCGTGGTGATGGTGACGGTCGCGGTGGGCCGCACCTTGCTGGCCGCGGCCTCCGTGGTCTTGCTGCTCTGGCCGCCGCTGTCACTGCCGCCGGCGGCGACGCCGAGGAAGAAGGCGAAGCCGATCGCGGGCAGCACGTAGCGTTTCCGTGCCCACCGCGGTCTGGCCGACGGCGGTGCGGGGGCGGACGGCACGGGCTGCGGCCCGTATCCGGGCGGTGGCGGCGGCTGGTTGTACGACATGGTCCCCCCCAGGGACGATTGTGGTGGGGTGACCGTAACGGGAGGTGTGAAGAAAGTGTGAGTGGTGGGTGAGGGTGGTGACGCAGTTGTGATCATGTTGGGCGGGCGAATGGTTCCAACCGGACCTTTTCGGGGCTCGGAGGGTTCTGATCAACCACGGCCTGAACCACCCACGAGGACGTAGGACGGCTCCCGGGCCGCCGATCGGCCCGGGAGCCGACCGTCACGTCACCGCGCAGCTCTCATCCCCCAACTTGAAGGACGTGGGTTTCGTGTTCGCTCCCGTCCAGCTCCCCGTGAACCCGAAGCTCACCGACGATCCCGCCGCCACGTTCGCGTTCCAGCTGACGTTCTTCGCCGTCACCGCGGCGTCGGTCTGCGTGTAGTCGGCGTTCCACAACTGGGTGATCTTCTGGCCGTCCGGGAAGGTCCAGCCGAGCGACCAGCCGCTCCAGGCGCTGGATCCTGTGTTGGTGAGCGCCACATCCGCCTGGAAGCCGCCCGACCACTGGTTCGTGATCTTGTACGTCACCGAGCAGGCGCCCGTCGGTGTCGGCGTCGGATCGGTGCCGCCCCCGCCTCCGCCACTGCTGTCGGAGCTGTCGCCGTAGATGATCCCGCGCCCGTTGGTCGCGATGTACACCCGCCCGTAGACCCGCGGGTCACCGGTGATCGCCGCGCCCGTCCAGCCCCACTGGTGGGCGTCGTCGTTGATGCGGGTCCAGCTCGCGCCCTTGTCGGTGGACCGGAAGATGCCGCGTACGCCGCCGATCTTCGCGCTGGTGTAGAGCGTCTGGTACGAGGCTCCCGTCGCCGCCTTGCCGAAGCCGATGGTGTCGGCCTGGTCGACGTTGGACAGTTTGGTGAAGCTCGCGCCGCCGTCCGTCGAGTGCCACAGCCCGTACGCGCCGTCGCTCGCACCGCCCGCCAGCCACACATCGCCCAACGCGTCGGGCAGCGCCTTGAAGCGCACGCTGTCACCGCTGGGCAGGCCGGTGGCGGCGGACGCCGTGAAGGTCGCGCCTCCGTCCGAACTGACGTAGAACTTACCGGACTTGAAGC
This sequence comes from Streptomyces sp. NBC_00775, assembly GCF_036347135.1. Classification (NCBI taxonomy): domain Bacteria; kingdom Bacillati; phylum Actinomycetota; class Actinomycetes; order Kitasatosporales; family Streptomycetaceae; genus Streptomyces; species Streptomyces sp. NBC_00775. The sequence continues at coordinate 1,647,938 of NZ_CP108938.1, read as the reverse complement.
CGTAGAAGGTCTTCGGGTCGACCCGGTCCGACTCCACGATCGCCCCGGACGGGATACCGCCGGCCGCCGACCATGACGTGCCGAACCCGGTCGTGTACTGCACGCCGGTGCCGGCCGGGCTCCACACGAAGCGGCTGCCGTCCGAGGCCGCGGCGACCGTTCCGCCGCCGGTGACGCCCGAAGGGTCGGTGCCCGCGAACCAGTTGGCGCCGTTGTCCGTCGAGAAGCCGATGTGCGGGCCCGAGTCGAGGTTGCCGACCCGTACCACCGTGTTCGGGCTGGTCTCGGCGTAGTCGAGGCTCGTCGTGCTGGTGAGGTTCGGCGAGGTGTACATCATCGACGGCACCTTGGTGAGGTCCGTGTGCCGGAAGCCGCCGATGTCACCGAGCGCGCTGAGCAGCGGGGCGCCCGACGGGGGAGAGGCGAGGTCGTTGACGGCCGTCTCCTCCAGTCCCTGGACCATCGGCTTGATGGTGAACTGGCTTCCGCTGTCCCAGTTGGTGAGGTTCTCGGTGCCGAAGACCGTCGCGCCTGTCCCGTACATCATCCGGGCGGAGTTGAACGGATCGATCTCCAGCCCCTCGGTCATCCAGCCGAGTTTGGGTGTCTGCTCGGGCGGCGAGGGGTTCGCGCCGAACGTCAGCCAGGGCACGGACGACACGTCCATCGTGTAGCGGTTCGAACGGTTCGGGTACGAGGTGTAGTCCCAGGCCTTCGTCCAGGTTCCGCCGCTGTCCGTGGACCGGAAGATCTGGGTGTCCGGCCACCACGAGCTGTACGCCGTCGCCATCACCGTGCCCGGATGCTGCCGGTCCACGGTCAGCCCGCTGAAGCCGTAGTAGGTGTCGGCCTCCGCGACCGGGCTGATGTTCGTCCAGGTGCCTGTCTTGGTCGCGTACCGCCACAGCTGGCCTTTGCCGCCGTCGTACGGGCCGCCCTTGTCGCTGTAGGCGAGATAGAGATAGCCGTTGGTGGCGTCGAGGACACCCTTGTGGGCGAGATAGCCGGTGGGTTGCCCCGCGAGCCGGGACCAGGTCGCGCCCCCGTCCGTCGAGCGGTAGACCGCGTTGTCCTTGTCGGCGACCCCGACGTAGAGGGTCTGCGTCGCGCTCCCGGACGTACCCGTCGACTCGTCGAAGGTCACCCAGACGATGCCCTGGTTGTCGGAGGCGTAGCCGCTGGTGTCGGTCGAATCCTGCACGTAGTTACCGACGTTGGGGAAGTTCGTGACCTGCGACCAGCTCGCGCCCGAGTCCGTCGAACGCCAGAGTCCCTTGCCGCTGGGCGCGCCGAGATACAGCACGCTGTTCTTGTTGGGGTCCACGGCCAGCCGCTCGCCCATGCCACGCCCCGGCATGTTGCCGCCCAGCTTGAACGGCAGGTCCGCCTTCTGCCAGCTCGCGCCCCGGTCGGAGGACCGGAGCACGGCGCCGTTCGTCGGGTCCCAGCTGTTGGTGTACGTGCCGACCGCCGCGTACACCTTGTTCGGGTCGACGGAGTCCGAGGCGAGGCTCACGACGCCGGTGTGGCCCCAGTCGGCGAAGCCGACCGAGTCGAGCAGCGGCGTCCAGGTCTTGCTCGACTCCACCCAGCGATAGGCGCCGCCGATGTCCGTGCGGGCGTACGCGAGGTTCTTCTCGGAACGGTTGAAGACGATGCCGGGGACGAAGCCGCCTCCGTCGATCCGGGCGTTGTTCCAGGTGTACGTGTCGGCGGCGAGGGTCGTCGTCGCCTTGGGGGTACTCGCGGCCAGGGCGGGCGGACTGCCCGCCAGCAAGCCGGCGGCCAGCGCCAGCACGGCCGTGAGGATGCGGGTTCTTCGCACGGTGGGGGTCCTCTCTGAAGGAGGGCATGAAGGCCGGGCGGCCCCCAGTGCGGGTGGGGACCGCCCGGCCGATCGGCCCCGTCGTCAGGTGACGAGGCCAAGCACGCGGAGCCTTCAAGCGGTTCCGATGAAGCGCGGCGAGCTACCGCGCCCCTATAAGGGGCGCGGGGAACTGCGCGGCCAGCCACAGCCGGCCGGCAGTGTCCATACCGCCCTTCCCGCGGAGCGCTTGGCGGGGGCTATTCGAGAAGCTCCGCGTACGAGCCCATGGCCAGGGCGATGTCCGCCTGGGCCCAGAACCGGTGGTACGTGAAGGAGGGCGCGGCCCCGCCCGCCAGATAGCTCTCGATCTTCGACCAGGCCGGGTCGTTCTTGTAGAAGGACCGGAGCGAGGTGAAGGTCGAGGAGGAGTTGATCGTGTCGCCGTTCGGCATCGTGCCGGTCCAGCCGCTCGGCACGTACACGCTGTCGTCGAAGCGGTTGTAGTCGGCGCGGGTCTCCGGGACGGCGATACCGAGACCGTCCTGGTAGTTGCCCCACATGCCGTCGAGCAGTGCCTTCGCCGTCGTCTTCGCCTGCGCGTTGCCGGACTTGGCGGCGTAGTACGACAGGGTCTTCGCGTACGCGGCCGCCACACCGACGTCGTTCGTGTAGTCGGCGACGGTCACGTGAAGTCCGCTGTTGGCGCCGGGACTTGACGCGTTCCAGGTGTCGGGCGCGCCGGACCACTGGAGGGTGGAGGGGATCTGGTAGGTGCCGTCCGGGTTGATCGTGGTCTTGGACAGCGCCCAGGAGACCCACTTGTCGAGGACCGCCTTCGCGCTCACGTTCCCCGTCTGCTGGTAGTACTCGGCGACCCGCTCCATGGACCACGCCTGGAAGCCGAACCACTGGTTGGACGGCGGGTCGTGGTACACCGGCTGCTGGTCGTAGTACATGCCGTAGAAGGTCGGCGTCCCGGTGGGCGGCGTCGCGTAACGGCCCGCCCAGCTGTTGGTGGCACCGCCCGCGATGGCGCCCTCGTCCGACTGGAGCCAGCGGTAGAACTCCAGCTGCCGGGTGAGGGAGGTTCCCCAGTCCGCCGCCCCTGTCGAGGACTTGGGCTTCAGATCGGCGTTCGTGCTGAGCGCGTACGCCGCCAGGGGGTTCTGGTAGCCGCCGTGGACGTGGCTGGATCCGATGCGCCAGGCCCAGCCCGCCGAGGTGTCGTTGGCGCCGCCCCAGGCGTAGTACCAGGAGAGCAGATAGGAGGAGGCGTCCTTGCCGGTGCCGGCCGCGCAGGTCGACGGGCCGACGCAGTTGCCTATTTTCTTGAAGTACTTGTCGTACATGGCGTAGCGCAGATAGTCGCCCATCTTCGCCGCCTTGCCGACGGTCGTGGACACATCGCTGCCCTTGCCCTGGGCCTTGGCCCAGACGTCGGCCCAGTACGCGGCCTGCACGGCCCGCGCGTCGGCGTCGGGAGCGTCGGTGTACTTCCACTGCTTGGCGTACGAGGAGTCCCCGGTGAAGAGGTCCAAGTACCCGTTCGTTCCGCCGTACTTGAAGGAGTCACAGGTCGGCTGCGGAACCGTCTCCCACACCGACTCCTGCGCGCCGCGCTGGAAGGTGTTGATGTACGAGGGGCCGGTGTCGGTCGGACCCGCCTCGCACTTGCCCGGGGAGTTGCCGTACCCATACGTGTTGTCGACGTCCTGGAGCCAGTGCATGCCGTACACGTCGTCCGTGCCGTACGCACTCTTCAGCTCACCCGCGATCGGGTCCGAGCCGACGGAGACACTCGTGTCGAGCTTCGCCGGGTACTCGTTCGGAGTGTCCAGCTCGGGCGCGTAGGTAGCCGGCTTGGAGGCGTTGTAGAAGGAGTTCGTCGGCTGGTCGGCGTGGGTGGGGATCATGTACGTCTCCATGGTCGTCCACGCGGCGTTGAACTTCGACCAGTCGCCGGTGACCTTCCCGTACATCGCCTGCAGCCAGATCAGATAGCTGTACGCCTCCGACGTCGTCTCATGACCCTGGTCGGGCGCCTCGACGATCAGTGTCTCCACCGAGTGGTAGGGGATGCCCTCGGGGGAGAAGTAGCCGTTCGCCGGGTTGGTGATCTTGCCGTAGAGGTCCAGGAAACGGGCGTCGTACGCCTTCGACGCGGCCAGCTCCGTCACGGTGACCGTGGCCTTGGTGAAACCGGTCGCGGAGGCCGTGAAGGTCGCCGATCCGGTGCCGGAGGCGTCGGCGGTGAGGGTCACCGTCTGCGCCGTGTTCCAGTTGGACGGGGTGAAGGTGAGCGAGGAGCCGCCCGTGACGGACAGACCCGTGTTGCCGTCCGTGCGAGCGGTCGACACCGTCACGTTCGCCGAAGGCTGCGTCGACAGCTTCAGGTCGAAGGTCCCCGTCTTGCCCTGTTGGACGCCGAGTTGGGTCGGCGAGGCCACCACGGCGGGACCCGAGGCGACCGTGATGCCGACCGGTGTGGAGTTCGCGGACGCGCCCAGGCTGTCGTACGCCTTCGCCACCAGCGAATGACTGCCCACGGTCAGGCTGTTGACCGAGAGCGTGTACGGGGAGCTGGTGTCCGTGCCCAGCAGCGTCGTGTCGTCGTAGAACTCGACCTTGCTGATGGTCGCGCTGTCGGCGGCGGCGGCCGTCGCGGCCAGCGGGATCGCGTCGCCCTGGGTGTAGATCGCGCCCGCGGTCGGGCTGGTCAGCACGGTGACCGGCGGCTGGTGCGCGCCGGTGCAGGTGGTGCCGTTGACCGCGAAGGACGCCGGCGCGGTGTTGGTGCCGCTGTACGTGAACTGGCCGCCGGCGGTGACGGCGGCCCCGGCGGCGATCGTCCCGTTCCAGGACGCGTTCTTCACGGTGACCGTCTTGCCGGACTGGGACCAGGTGCCGTTCCAGCCGTTGGTGAGGGTCTGGTTGCCCGTGTAGTCGTACGTCAGGGTCCAGCCGCTGATCGCGTCGCTACCCCGGTTGGTGATCGTGACGTCGGTGGTGAAGCCGGAGCCCCAGTCATTGGTCTTGTAGTCGACGCTGCACTGAACTGTCGCTGCCTGTGCGGGAGTTGAACCGGTTGCCAGTGTCGCCAGGGGGAGTGCGAGGGCCGCCACGACGGCGGTCCACAGCCGCCGCGCGGTGCGGCGGTGTCTCTTTCTGGGGCTGGGGCGCATGTGCTGGTTCCTCCTTGCGGCTCGGAGAATGGGGGGAGGAGCAACAAGCCTTGAACCAGTGGGAGCGCTCCCATATTGGAGAGGGGGGTGTGAGGGGTCAAGGTGCTTGAAGAGTCGAAATGATTCGATTGATCAACAGTGCAACACCTCTGTCCTTTGCTGACGCTTGGCGCTAACTTCATCCGCACCAGTGGGAGCGGTTCCATCAGTCGACGCGTCCGTCACGACGCGACCGAGCTGTAAGGACTCGCTCATGCGACACCCTCCGCGTTTAGGACTTTTAGTGGTCGGCGCCGCGGTCGCCCTTGTGGGCACCGCGATCGCGCCGGTCGTCACGGCTTCAGGGGCCACACCCGCGTGCACGGTGGAGTACTCCGTCACCAGCCAGTGGGACACCGGCTTCCAGGGCGCCGTGAAAATCACCAACAACATGGCAGCGGTGAGTAGTTGGAGCCTCACCTTCGATTTCGCCGGCGGCCAGAAGGTCACCCAGGGCTGGAGTGCCAAGTGGTCCCAGTCCAATACGACCGTGACCGCGGCCAACGAGAGCTGGAACGGCTCGCTGGGCACCGGCGCGAGCGTCAGCGCCGGGTTCCTGGCCTCGTGGTCGGGCAGCAACGCCGTACCGACGGCCTTCAAGCTCAACGGCACGACCTGCAACGTGGACGCCGGGCCGACGCCCACACCGACACCGACCGAGCCGCCGGCCACCGGTGAGGCGCCCAAGCTGCATGTCTCGGGCAACAAACTGGTGGACGCGACCGGTGCCACGCGCCGGATGCTCGGCGTCAACCGCTCCGGCGGCGAGTTCATGTGCGTCCAGGGCTACGGCATCTTCGACGGCCCGGTCGACGACGCGTCCGTCAAGGCGATCGCCGACTGGAAGGCCAACACGGTCCGCATTCCGCTGAACGAGGAGTGCTGGCTGGGCCTGTCCAACATCAAGCCGGAGTACGGCGGCGCCAACTACATAGCCGCCATCAAGGACCTGGTGGCCAAGGTCGAGGCGCACGGCATGACGCCGCTCGTCGAACTGCACTGGTCGTACGGCCAGTACACCGGCAACTCCGCGGGCTGCTCCGACGTGCACGCCACCTGTCAGAAGCCGATGCCGGACGCCCAGTACACCCCGTCCTTCTGGGCCTCGGTCGCCAGCACCTTCAAGGACGACCCGGCCGTCGCGTTCGACCTGTTCAACGAGCCCTACCCGGACCGCGCGACCTCCACGACCACCCAGGCGTGGGAGTGCTGGCGGGACGGCGGCACCTGCCCCGGCATCTCCTACGAGGTCGCCGGAATGCAGGACCTGGTCGACGCGGTACGCGGCACCGGCGCCAAGAACCTGATCCTGGCCGGCGGGCTCGCGTACTCCAACGATCTGAGCCAGTGGCTGACGTACAAGCCCAGTGATCCGACGGGCAATCTCGTCGCCGCGTACCACGTCTACAACTTCAACACCTGCGCCAGTGAGAGCTGCTGGAACTCGACGCTCGCCCCGGTGGCCGCCCAAGTGCCGCTCGTGGCGGGGGAGATCGGCGAGAACACCTGCTCCCACTCCTTCGTCGACACCGTCATGAAGTGGTTCGACGACCGGGGGCTCTCCTACCTCGGCTGGACCTGGAACACCTGGGACTGTTCCTCGGGTCCTTCCCTGATCTCCAACTACGACGGAACGCCCACCGCGTATGGCATCGGGCTGCGCGACCACCTGCGCGCCCTCAACGGATAGGACACCCGCACCCATGAGCCGTACCAGAACAGCGTTACTCGCGAGCCTGATCCTCCTCGGCGGCGCGACGACCACCGGCACCGCTGCCGCCGCCGTCGCGCCGGACGCCTCGATCGCCGCCATCCCCTGCACCGTCGACTACAAGGTGCAGAACCAGTGGGACACCGGCTTCACCGCCGCCGTCACGGTCACCAACAACAGCGCCGCCAAGTCCGCTTGGGCGGTGAAGTGGTCGTACGCCGGAAACCAGAAGGTCACCCAGGGCTGGAACGCGAAGATCAGCCAGAGCGGCACGGACGTCACCGCGGCCAACGAGACCTACAACGGAACGCTGGCGACCGGCGGTTCGGTCAGCTTCGGGTTCAACGCCTCGTACAGCGGCACCAACGCACTGCCGACCACCTTCACGCTCGACGGGGTGACCTGCAACGTCGATGACGGAAGCGGCGGCGGGGGAGGCGGGGGCGGCACCGACCCCTCCGGCAAGGTCGACAACCCGTACGCCGGGGCCAAGGTGTACGTGAACCCCGAGTGGTCCGCCAAGGCCGCCGCCGAGACCGGGGGCAGCAGGATCTCCAGCCAGCCCACCGGTGTCTGGCTCGACCGGATCGCCGCGATCAACGGGACGAGCACCAGCATGGGTCTGCGTGCCCACCTCGACGCGGCGCTGGCGCAGAAGGGCAGCAACGAAGAAGTCGTGCAGCTCGTCGTGTACGACCTGCCCGGACGTGACTGCGCGGCCCTGGCCTCCAACGGGGAGCTCGGCCCGACGGAGATCGACAAGTACAAGACGCAGTTCATCGACCCGATCGCCGCGATCCTCGCCGACTCGAAGTACGCGAGTCTGCGCATCGTCACGACCATCGAGATCGACTCGCTGCCGAACCTCGTCACCAACACGGGCAGCCGCGCCACCGCCACGGCCGCGTGCGACACGATGCTCGCCAACGGCAACTACGTGAAGGGCGTCGGCTACGCGCTGGCCAAGCTGGGCGCGATCCCCAACGTCTACAACTACATCGACGCCGGACACCACGGCTGGCTCGGCTGGGACGACAACTTCGCCCCCTCGGCCACCCTGTTCAAGCAGGCCGCCACGGCCGAGGGCGCCACGGTCGACGACGTGCACGGCTTCATCACCAACACGGCCAACTACAGCGCGCTGAAGGAGAACAACTTCACCATCAACGACACGGTGAACGGTACCTCCGTCCGCCAGTCGAAGTGGGTCGACTGGAACCGCTACGTCGACGAGCTGTCGTACGCCCAGGCCTTCCGCACCCAGCTCGTCTCGGCCGGCTTCAACTCCGGCATCGGCATGCTGATCGACACCTCCAGGAACGGCTGGGGCGGCACCGCGCGGCCCACCGGTCCCGGCGCGACGACCAGCGTCGACACCTACGTCGACGGGGGCCGCTACGACCGCCGTATCCACGTCGGCAACTGGTGCAACCAGTCCGGTGCCGGTCTCGGCGAGCGCCCGCAGGCCGCACCGGCGACCGGCATCGACGCCTACGTGTGGATGAAGCCCCCGGGGGAGTCCGACGGCTCCAGCTCGGCGATCGCCAACGACGAGGGCAAGGGCTTCGACCGGATGTGCGACCCGACGTACACGGGCAACGCCCGCAACGGCAACAACCTGTCGGGTGCCCTGCCGAACGCCCCGCTGTCCGGGCACTGGTTCTCCGCCCAGTTCCAGCAGCTGATGACGAACGCGTACCCGCCGCTGTAAACCGGCTGATCCACCGGGCGACCGGTTGACCGGGCGATCCGCCGGGGTCAGGCCGCCGGGGCCAGACCCCGGCGGATCGCGAACTCCACCGCCGAGTAGTCGCCGTCGGCCCGCTCCAGTTCGTACGGCACGGGCGCGTGCAGCGGCGGCTGCGCCATGAAGCGCGGCCGGGTCCCGTGGTGCGGCTGTGCCGCGTGCACCAGGAAGGGGTGACACAGGTATACGTCGCCGGGGCGGCCGGTGGCATACGCGAGGGGGCGGTGCGCGGACGCCTCGACCAGCTTCGGCGCGAGGTCGAGGCCCGACACGCCCTCCTCGCCGTACGGCTCCAGCAGCGGCGGTACGTCCAGATGGGAGCCGACCCTGATGCGGGTCGGGGCGTCCCGCTCGCCGACCTCGCTGAAGAGGAAGAGCATCAGCAGGGCGCGGCCCTTCGACCTGAGGTTCGTGAAGTACCAGCTCTCGCCCTCGGGCAGATAGCTTCCCTCGATGTGCCAGCCCGCGTCGTCCGGCTCCTCCTCGTGCGGGAAACGCAGCGGAAAGCTGCCCAGCGAGTAGCGCGGCTCCCAGCGACCTTCGCCGAGCAACAGGTCGAACGCCTCATGCAGAACAGGGGAGTTGGCCGCGGCGGCGAAGGGCCCCTGCGCCATGCCGGAGACCCAGCGCACGGGCTCGGCCCAGGTCGTGGGGTCGGCCGGATCGTAGCCCGTCTCCCGCCACAGCAGCCGGGCGCAGTCCTCGGCGACGCGTGGCGGGAAAGCGCCCTCGATCTTCACGAACCCGTCTTCCAGGAAGCGCTCCACCATCACGTCGTCCATGGGGTCATGCTCGGTGAGCTGCCCACGCGGGCGCATCCGAATTTCCGCGCGGCCGGTCCTTGTGCCCGTGCTGTCCGTGCGGTTCTCTCGGCCGCCCATTTTGCTGTTTGCGCAACACGACTGGCCGTTTCCGGGAGTGGCGGAGCACGCTGGCGGCATACCGAACGAGAGGCTTGCCGCCATGGGACAGCACCACGATCACGCCGGGCACGACCGGCCCGGGCACGACCACACCGACATGGACTTCGCCGAGATGCTTCCCCTGCTGGTGCGGGAGGCCGAGCTGTACACCCCGGCGTACCGGGAAGCGGCGGCCTGGCTGCGGGAGCAGCAGCCCGAGCCGGGGCTGATCGTGGACGCGGGCAGCGGCCCGGGCGTCATCTCCTGTCTCCTCGCCGCCACGTTCCCGGGAGCACGGGTCGTCGCCGTGGACGGCGCGGGACCCCTCCTGGAGGAGGCGCGGGCCCGCGCGGACCGGCTCGGCCACGGTGACCGCTTCAGCACCTTGGAGGCTGAACTCGCCGACGGACTGGGAGAGTTGGAGTACCCGGCCGACCTGCTGTGGGCCAGCAGGTCGCTGCACCACGTCGGCGACCAGCGCGCCGCCCTCGCCGGCTTCGCGCGGGGTCTCGCGCCCGGCGGCACCCTCGCCCTGCTGGAGGGCGGCCTGCCTACCCGCTTCCTCCCGCGCGACATCGGCATCGGCCGGCCCGGCCTGCAGGCCCGTATCGACGCGGTCCATGAGGAGTGGTTCACCCGGATGCGGGCCTCGCTGCCGGGAGCCGCGGCGGAGATCGAGGACTGGCCCGCGCTGCTCTCCTCGGCGGGACTGCGGCACACCGGCACCCGCACCTTCCTCTCCGACCTCCCTGCCCCGCTCTCCGACGAGGCCCGCGCCTTTGTCGTCACCTCCCTCACCCGCCGCCGCGAAGGTCTCGCCGAGGGCCTCGACCGGGACGACCTCGCCACCCTCGACCGCCTCCTCGACCCGGACGACAAGGCGAGCGTCCACCACCGCCCGGACGTGTTCGTCCTCACGGCGCACACGGTGTACACGGCGACCCGCACCGACTGAGCGGTCTCGGGGAGGTGCTCAGCAACCTCCCGCCCGGGCGAACACGGTGATCCGAGCACCCCGCACGCGCCGGGTGGCGCACAGCGACCAGACCCGGCGCCGTGCGGGCATGGAGAGCACTCCGTCCCCGTCCGACCCCGCATCGGCGACGGCCCGCGACCCCCCTCCCGCACGGCCGAGGCGGTCCAGGGCGGCACCGGTCTGCAGCGCGGTCCCTGTCTGGCGGTAGAGGACGTAGCGGTTCCACCGCGGTCCGTACCGCCCTCGCGTTCTCCCCTGACGGCTCACTGCTCGCCGCGAGCGCGTCCGACGGGTCCGTCACGGTATGGGAGACGGCGTCGCCCCGGCTGCCCGGTGCGGTGCTCCCGATGGGTGACGCTCCGGTTCTGGCGCTGGGATTCTCCGACAAGGGAGGGAAGTTGGGCGTCGCCAGCCCTCATCTGCCCAGGCGAACAGGGCTGTTGGAGCCGGGCCGTGCGGCGGCCGAGGTGTGCGGGAGGGCCGCGGGTGGCCTCACCGAGGACGAGTGGCGCAGGTACCTGCCCTCGGTGCCGTACCGCGCCACATGCGGTACTTGACTTCGAGGACGCTCCAAGTGATCTACTCCGGGCGTTCGTCGCACACTCGATGGGGGTAACCATGACCGACTCTCCAGTCGCGCTCATCACCGGAGGCGGCAGCGGTATCGGCGCCGCGGTCGCACGGCAACTGCTCGACGCCGGGCACCGGGTCACCGTGACCGGCCGGGGGGAGGAGCGGCTGCGCGCCTTCGCCGAGGAACTCGGGCGTCCCGAAGGCCTGTTGACGGTCGTGGGGAACGCGGCCGAGTACGACCACGTCCAGGCGGCGGTCCAGGCGACGCTCAAGGAGTTCGGGCGACTGGACACCGTCGTCGCCAACGCCGGCTTCGCCACCCACGACACCGTCGCGGAGGGCGACCCCGCGGGGTGGTCCGAGATGGTGCTGACCAACGTGCTCGGTCCCGCGCTGCTCATCAGGGCCTCCATCGACGCGCTGAAGGAGACCCGCGGACGCGTCGTGCTGGTCGGCAGCGTTGCCGGGCATGTGCACGGGCCCGGCAACATCTACGGCGCGACCAAGTGGGCCGTGACCGGACTCGCCGAGAACACCCGACGCCAGGTCACCGAGTTCGGAGTCGGCGTGACCCTGATCTCCCCCGGCCGCGTGGAGACCCCGTTCTGGGACAGCTACGGCAGCCTGCCCCCCGGCCATCTCCTGACCGCCGACCAGCTCGCCCACTCGATCGTCTGGGCGATCGGCCAGCCGACGGGCGTAGACGTGAACACCGTGGTCGTACGCCCGATCGGCCAGCCGGTCTGAGCCGTACTTCTTGACCGCCGGCCCCGTCAGTTGTTCTGAAGGAACTGCTTCGCCAGAGAGTCCCCCAGAGACACAGCCGCACTGTGACTCTCGATGGGCGACACCTGCGAGTTCTTGAACAGGATGTACGTCACCCCGGAGTCGGCCCCACCCGTCTCCGGGTCCGGGTCGATGCCCAGCGCCTTCGCGGTGGCGTACGAAGCCTCACCAATGATCTTCGTAGGCCCGGTGTCACCCACCACCGCGTACTCGACCTTCCCGTTGTAGATGACAGCGACCACACCACCGCCCTTGATCCCGGCGCTCGTGTACTTCCAGATACTGCTGCTGCTCGGCACCACGACATACGGCAGCGCTTCGGCGCGCAGCGCTTTCCCGTCGGACTGATGGAACGCGGTGTCGTCCTGGAACCATGGGTCGGTGTCGCCATTGCACTTGCTGGTGACCTGGCCGTCGCAGTCGATGTCCATGTCGGCCTTCCAGAACACCGCACCGTTCTTGCCGCACACGGGGATGGTGGCCGACGTCTCGTCGTCGGTCTTGTACTTGCCGTTCGAGATCTGCGAACAGGACGTCACCTTGGCGAGCAGATCGGCCGCGCTGACCGAACCCTCCTGTGCCGAACGGGGGTTGACGCTGCCCGAGGCGTTGGCGGCCGGGAGCGCCGCGGTGGCGAGGAGCGCGGCGCCGGCGGCCGCGGCGAGGGTCAGTGTTCGAGTGCGCACTGTGGGGGACCCTTCTGTTAGGAAACTTTCCTTACCGGGTTGCCGTACAAGGTGGACCCCTTTGCATGACCTCGTCAAGCCCCTGGTGTGAACTGCGGCGTTCAGGGCCGATTGCGGCCATTCGCATGCGGGAGAAGACTGGCTGTATCGAACATTCCGGGTCATCGCCCGGCTTCTGGGAGGCGAAGAGCCATGTTCGTACGGACTGTGTACGCGACCGGCGATCCCGCGAAGATCGACACGGCCATCAAGTCGTTGAACACGCAGGGCCGGGACCTGCTCGAGAATCGCCCGGGGTACCGCGGATCCGGCGTCTTCGTGGACCGGGTGCTCGGGAAAATCTTCGCGGTGAGCTGGTGGGAGTCGGAGGAGGCCAGGCAGAACAGCGACGAGGTGCTGCGCGAGCGGCGTGCGTCGCTCCTGGAGCCCTTCGCGGCGACCCTGGCGGTCGAGAACTACGAGGCGGTGGTCTTCCATCCGGTCCGGCAGCCGCAGGCGGCAGGCGGGCTGCGGATCAGCAGGCTGGAGTTCGACCCCGCGGACGCGGATCTTCTCGCCGATACCTTCCGGGTCTCGGTGGTCCCCAGGCTGGAGGGCCTTCCGGGGCTGGCCAGGGCGTCTCTGCTCGTCGACCGGGAGCGGGGGCGTGGCCTGGTCGGCACCCTGTTCATCGACCGGGAGTCCCTGGCCGCGTCCCGCGGAGTCCAGTCGGCGGCCCGGCACGAGGGCGCGGCCAAGGCGCATGTGACCGTGACCGGACTGGAGGAGTTCGAGGTCGTCTTCGCGGACGTGCGGGGCGGCTGACCCCTGCCGTAGGCGACTGACGCCTGCCGTGAGTGAGCCGGCCGACTGCGGACCGGTTCCCGTACGCGTCCGCCCCGCCACGGGATCTCGCGCGGCGGGGCGGACGCGTACGGGTGCGGGGCTCAGCCCATGTCGAACGTCGCCGGGTCCGGACCCAGGCGACGGTCCTCGTTGAGCGCCGTGAGCGCCGCGATGTCCTCGGTGTCCAGGGAGAAGTCGAAGACCTCGATGTTCTCCTTGATCCGGGACGGGGTCACGGACTTGGGGATCACCACGTTGCCGAGCTGGATGTGCCAGCGGAGCACGATCTGCGCCGGGGTGCGGCCGTGCTTCTGGGCGATGGCGATGATCGCCGGGACCTCCAGGAGGCCTCGGCCCTGGCCGAGCGGCGACCAGGCCTCGGTGGCGATGCCCTGCTCCGCGTGGTACTCACGCGCGGCGTGCTGCTGGAGCTGCGGGTGCAGCTCGATCTGGTTGACGGCCGGGATGACCGACGTCGCGTCGATCAGCTTCTCCAGGTGCTCGGGATAGAAGTTGGAGACGCCGATGGCCTTGGCGCGGCCGTCCGCGTAGATCTTCTCGAAGGCCTTGAACGTGTCGATGTACTTGCCACGGGACGGGAGCGGCCAGTGGATCAGGTACAGGTCGATGTACTCCAGGCCGAGCTTCTCCAGGGACGTGTCGAAGGCGCGCAGCGTCGCGTCGTACCCCTGGTCGCTGTTCCAGAGCTTGGTGGTGACGAAGAGATCCTTGCGGGCGATACCCGAGGCGGCGACGGCCTTGCCGGTGCCCTCTTCGTTGCCGTAGATCGCCGCTGTGTCGATGCTGCGGTACCCGGCCTCCAGCGCCGTGGCGACCGCCCGCTCCGCCTCGTCGTCCGGCACCTGCCAGACGCCGTAGCCCAGCTGCGGCATCTCGACGCCGTTGTTCAGGATGATCGGGGGGACCTTGCTCACGAGCTCTCGATCCTTCAGTCGTCGGGTGGTACTCCCATGGTCAACGATCACGGGCCGTGATGCATTCCTGACAGCGCTTCCCAGGGTCCGCATCGCAGATTGGCCGGAAATGGATCCGACCAATCTCGGTCCGGACCATTGACCGGGTCGCGTCATCCCGTAACTCTGGATCGCGGCACCGAACGCATCAATGAACTCGGTGCACGCATGTGAACACCAGCGCCTGTCTGGGCTCCACACCCCCCACCCATCAGGAAAGCAGGTACGCACACATGAACGAAAAGGCTTCTGAAGCCCGACATTTGGAACTGGCGATTCGGGAAACATCGGAGGAAAGCGTCTGGGAGACCCCCGGGTATCTCGTCATCGAGACCGCCCTCGAGGTCACCGCGTACGCCCTCGGCGACCGCTAGCCCCACGGTGGTCGAACCGTGACCGCGACAACCGTGCGCGACGACGGTGCCGCGGCCCCTTGGCGGACCCCTGAGTTCACCGAGCGGCTGCGCGCCGTCGCCGAGGAGCGTTACCACGACCGGCATCCCTTCAACATCCGTATGCACCAAGGCGAGTTGACGCCCGACGAGTTGCGCCGCTGGATCGCCAACCGTTTCCACTACCAGCGCCACATCCCCGTCAAGGACGCCCTGATCCTCGCCAAGCTCGAGGAGCCAGCGCTGCGTCGTGCCTGGCTGCGCAGGATCCAGGACCACGACGGAACGGCCGACGGTGAGGGCGGCATCGAACGCTGGCTGCGGCTCGGTGAGGCGGCCGGTCTCGACCGTCCGGCATTGTGGGACGCGTCCCGGGTGCTGCCCGGTGTGCGGTTCGCGGTCGAGGGTTACGTCACCTTCTGCCGCCTGCGCCCGGCCCTGGACGCAGTCGCCGCCTCGCTCACCGAGCTCTCGGCCCCCGGGCTGATGCGCAGAAGGATCGCCGCCTTCGAACGGCACTACCCCTGGATCGACGCCGACGGGCTCGCGTACTTCCGGGCCCGCATCGGCCAGGGTGGCCGCGACAGCGAGGAGGCCCTCGCGCTCGTCCAGTCCTGGGCCCGTACCAGGCGGCAGCAGGAGCGGGCGGTGGCCGCGCTGGCGTTCAAGTGCGAGGTGCTGTGGGCCTTGCTGGACGCGGTGGACCAGGGCGACCGGGTGGACTCGGGCGGGGTAGTGGGCCAGGGTGCCGGAGTGGACGAGGGTGCCGGAGTGGCGCAGGGGCGCGGGCCACGCGACCCGGCGAGCGGGCCATGACCTGGCGCCCGACCCTCGCCCGTTCCGTGATGTTCCGTCACGACCACATCAGAGAAGCCGACTTGCTCCTCCTCCCCGAGCGAGTCGTCGTCCTGCGCGGCACCGCGGGCAGCATCGTGCGGCTCTGCGACGGCAGTCGTGAGGTGTACGAGATCGTCGCCGAGCTGGGCGAACGGTTCCCCGGCGCGCCCGTCGCCGACGAAGTCCCCGCATTCCTTACGACGTTGCGAAAGGAGGGCTGGCTCCAGTGATCGTGGCTCCCCCCTGGGCCCTGCTGGCCGAACTCACCCACGACTGTCCGTTGCGCTGCGCCTATTGCTCCAACCCCGTCGAACTGATCAGTCGGTCAAGAGAGCTGAACACCGGACAATGGGTCGATGTGCTGCGCCAGGCCGCTGACCTGGGCGTTGTCCAAACCCATCTGTCCGGCGGTGAACCGCTGCTCAGACGCGATCTCGCCCCGATCGTCGAGGCCGCCGCCACCGCGGGCCTCTACACCCAGCTCGTCACCAGTGGCGTGGGCCTGCACGAGCGGCGGCTCGCGGAACTGCGGGACGCCGGACTGCGCTGTGTCCAGCTCTCCGTGCAGCACGCCGACCCCCTCGCCTCCGAACACATCGCGGGCGCCCGCTCGTTCGCCGCGAAGGAACGCGCCGCCCGGCTGGTGCGCGCCGCCGGGCTCCCGCTCGGCCTGAACGTCGTGCTCCACCGCGCCGACATCGACGCCCTCGACGACCTGATCGCCCTCGGCCTCGACTGGGGTGCCGAGCGGATCGAGCTCGCCAACACCCAGTTCTACGGCTGGGCGTTACGCAACCGGTCGGCCCTGCTGCCGACCCGCGACCAGGTCGAACGGGCCCGTGCCACGATGGCCCGCCGCCGCGAACAGCTCGCCGGAGACCTGGAGTTGATCTGGGTCGCCCCCGACTACCTCGACGGCACCGCGAAACCGTGCATGGGCGGATGGGGAGCCGTCTCCCTCACCGTCGCCCCGGACGGCACCGTCCTCCCGTGCCCGGCGGCGGCGACGCTGCCCGGCCTCGACCCGCCGAACGTGAACGACCACCAACTCGCCTGGATCTGGCGTGAGTCGAAGGCCTTCAACGCCTACCGCGGCGAGGACTGGATGCGCGACCCCTGCCGCACCTGCGCCCTGCGCGCCACCGACTTCGGCGGCTGCCGCTGCCAGGCGTACGCGCTCACCGGCGACGCCACCCGCACCGACCCGGCCTGTCGCCACGCACCCGGCCACCACCTCGTCCGCGCGCTCGTCGACGACAGCCCCCGTGCGACCTCTGCCTACGCCTATCGAGAGGGAGGATCATGAGACGACGACCGCGCGCGACGCTGCTGGCAGGCGCGCTCGCCACCGCCGGCCTGCTGACGGTGTCCGCGACCGTGCCGCAGGAGGCCGCCACCGGCCCTCAGCCGGTCTCCGCCACCCGGTTCCCGGCCGCCGGCACCCGTCAGTCCCCGCTCGTCGGCACCGGTCGGTCCCCGGTCGCGGCGCCCGACTGGTCGGTCGCCCTGGTCGACTCGACCATGGCCCGCTACACGCCCAGCACCATCGGCGGCTGGTCGTACCCGGTGGGCCTCTACCTCTATGGCCAGTACCTCACGTACCAGCGCACGCACGACGCCGGCTACCTCACCTACATCAAGAGCTACGTCGACCGCTTCGTGAAGAGCGACGGAACCATCAGCCAGAGCTTCAACAGCCTCGACAGCATGCAGGCCGGCCGGCTCCTGACGATTCTGCACCGCGAGACGGGCCAGGACCGCTACCGCAAGGCGGCGAAGAAGATCCGCGACCGGCTCACCACCTATCCGCGCACGGCCGACGGCGGCTTCTGGCACGCCGACACCAGCAGCCGAGCCCATCAACTCTGGGCGGACGGCGTCTACATGGTGAACCCGTTCCTCGTCGAATACGGCAAGGAGTTCGGGGACGCGACGTACGCCGACGACGAGGCGGCCAGGCAGCTGTACGTCTACGGCAGCCATCTCCAGGTCACGAGCGGCCTGTTGAAGCACGCGTACGACGAGTCGAAGACCGCGAGCTGGGCCGACCCGCAGACGGGCCTCGCGCCCGAGCACTGGTGCCGGGCGGTCGGCTGGTACGCGATGGCGATCGTCAATGTGCTGGACGCGATCCCCGCCGGTCATCCACGCCGACCGCAACTGGTCGGCATCCTGCGGAAGTTGGCGACCGGTCTGGAGAAATACCAGGACCCGGCGACCGGGCGCTGGTTCCAGGTGATCGACAAGGGCGGCAGGAGCGACAACTGGACCGAGACGTCCTGCTCCAGCATGTTCACCTACGCCCTCTCGCGCGGTGTCCAGCAGGGCTACCTCGACGCGCACTACGCCACGGTCGCCCAGCGCGGCTACGAAGGCGTCCTCGCCAGGATCTCGACCGGCTCCGACGGCCGCACCAACCTCACCGACATCTCCATCGGCACGAACGTCGGCGACTACGCGTACTACATCGCCCGCACCCGGGCCACCAACGACTTCCACGGCCTCGGCGCCTTTCTGATCATGAACGAGCAGCTCGGAGCACATCCCCTCAGTACGCGGAGCACCCCCACTCAGGACGAGGTGAGTCAGCCATGAGCACATCCAGAAGAGCCCTCTTGGGCGCGGCACTCGGCGGAGCCGCCGTCGGTCTGTCCGCGCCGACCGCGCACGCCGCCTCCTGGCAGCTGAAGTGGTCCCCGTCGGCGAGCGGCGACGGCCTGGGCGCCTTCGAGACCATCGAGGACGACCGCGCCGACTCGCATCCCGCCGGTCAGCCGCACATCTACGCCACGGGCGACAACTGGCGCTTCAATATGCACACCGTCGACCGCGACACCTCAACGGACCGGCAGCGTCAGGAAGTCACCGGTCTGCGCACGAGCGGCAGCAGCTATCTGACGTGGACCGAGGGCCAGACCTGGCGGATCACGTACTCGATGTACATCCCCAGCTCACTGAAGGCGACGACCACCTTCACCCACATCATGCAGATGAAGCAGCCCGGCAACGGCACCTCGCCGATCGTCGTGCAGTCGCTGCGGCGGGTGAACGGTGTGCAGACCATCGAGCTCAAGCTGGCGATCGACGACATCCTGATCGGCCGCACGGACCTGGAGCCACTCCAGAACAAGTGGATCGACGTCGACTTCCAGATCAAGGTCGGCAACGGGTCGGCGGGGTCGGTCCGTTGGATCCTCAAGAACGGATCGACCACGGTCATCGACAAGTCGAGGACGGGCGTCGACACCTTCCTCGCCGACCGGGTGCGGCCCAAGTGGGGCATCTACCGCTCCCTCGGTGACACCTCCGGGTCCTTGCAGGACACGTACCTGCTGCTCACCAACCTGCGTGGCTACCAACTGGTCTGAGGAGCCGTCATATGAAGCGCATCCACTGGGCGGCGTCCGTCTTCTTCGCGTTCGCCGTCGTGCTCGGACTGACCCACCCCCAGGCCCTCGCGGCTCCCCGTACGGCTGCGGCAGGCGTCTTCGACGTGCACGCCTACGGAGCCAAGGGTGACGGCTCCACCAACGACACCCCGGCCATCAACAAGGCCATCACAGCGGCCAATTCGGCGGGCGGCGGCACGGTCCGCTTCCCCGCGGGCACGTACAAGTCCAAGAACACCATCCACATGAAGAGCGAGGTCACACTCCAGGTCGACAAGGGCGCGACGATCCAGGGCTCCAGCGCGGACACCTACGACCAGCCCGAGGACAACCCCAACGACGCCTACCAGGACTACGGTCACAGCCACTTCCACAACGCGATGATCTACGGCGACCGGCTCACGAACATCGGCTTCGTCGGCGACGGCGTCATCGACGGCCTGGGCAACCTCATCACCGGCAACCCGAAGCCGGGCGAGGCCGACAAGATCCTTTCGCTGACCCGCTGCAACGGGCTGCGCCTCGGCGACGGCCTCACCCTGCGGCGCGGCGGCCACTTCGCCGCCCTCATCAACGGCTGTACGAACGTCACTTCGGACCACCTGACCATCGACACCGCGAACGACCGCGACGGCTGGAACGTCATCAGCACGACCAACGTCACCGTCACCAACGCCACCATCAAGGCCAACGACGACGCGCTCGTCTTCAAGAGCGACTACGCGCTGGGCGCCAAGCTGCCCAACGGCCATGTACGAGTGAGCGATTCATACCTCTCGGCGGTGTGCTGCAACGCGCTCATGTTCGGCTCCGAGACCTGCGGCGACTTCTCCGACTACCAGTTCGCGAAGATCCGCATCGAGGGCTCCAACAAGTCCGGGCTCGGCATGGTCTCGATGGACGGCGCGAAGATCTCCGACGTCCACTACCGCGACATCACGATGACCAACGTCCATTCCCCGATCATGCAGAAGATCGGCACCCGCAAACGCTGCGGGAACAGTCCCGGGATCGGCTCGATCAGCGACGTCACGTACGACAACATCACGGCGACCGGGTCGAGTCCGTCCTTCAGCCCGACGCTGTGGGGCGAGAGCGGCCACCGGATCAACGGGGTCACCTTCACCAACGTCCACATCACCGTGCCCGGCGGCAACGGCACCATGTCCACCGCCGTACCGGGCAACGACCCGAACGACTACAACCCGAAGGCCATCGGCACGCGCCCCGCGTACGGCTGGTACCTCCACAACGCGGACAACGTCACCTTCACGGACAGCTCGGTGAAGTACGCGGCCGACGACGGACGCCCGGCGGTCATCGCCAACGCGGGGAACAGCATCAGATTCACCCGGTTCACCGCACAGCGTGGCAGCAACTCGCCGCATGACGTGGGCTTCCAGAACGTCACGGGGTACTGCCTGACGGACAGTCACAACACGGCCGGTGGGTCCCTGCGTGTCTCCAGCAGCGGATCGAGTGAGAGCTGCGGTACGGCGGCGAAGCCGATGGGGGCTGCGACTGCGCGGCCGATGGGCGCCGCGGCCGCGAAGCCGCCGGCGGGCGGTGCGAAGCCGCTCGACCTGGAGAACCCCCGCCAGGCATTCCTGCGCGGCTCCGTCGGCGGCCTCTTCCTGCACTGGGGTGAACGCACCGCCCCCGCCCACACCAGCTGCACCGCCTGGGAGAACGACGTCACCAGCGGCGGCTGGACCCCCGACTACTGGGTGAAGGAGGCCCAGAAGCTGCACACCCAGTACCTGGTCCTCGCCACCTTCCACAGCCGCCTCGGCTACGCCCGCCCCTGGCCGTCGAAGATTCCCGGCAGCTGCTCCACCCGGCGCGACTTCCTCGGCGAACTGATCACCGCGGCCAAGGCCAAGGGCCTCAAGGTCATCCTCTACATGACCGACGACCCCCAGTGGCACAACGAGGGCGGCCACGAATGGCTCGACTCGGCCGCGTACTCCGCGTACAAGGGCACGAACGTCGACCTCACCACACGCGACGGCTTCGGCCGCTTCAGTTACGACAACTTCTTCGAGGTCATGGACCGCTACCCCGACCTCGGCGGCTTCTGGATCGACAACGACAACGCGTACTGGGAGAGCCACAACCTCTACGCGCAGATCCAGCAGAAGCGCCCGAACTACACGCTGAGCAACAACAACGAAGACACGCCGATCATGGACATGATCAGCAATGAGCAGAAGACGGGGATGACGCCGTCGTACGACTACCCGCAAGCTGTCTACACGGCCCAACCCCGCCTGACCGAGGCCGACTTCAAGCTCCCTTCGAGCGGCGCCTGGTGGTACGACGGCTCGAACCCGTCGGTCGACAAGACGCTTACGCTCGGCCGGCTGATCACCAACGCCGGCTCGTCCGTGAAGGCGCTGATGGCCGAGACCGCCCAGGTCAACGGTAAGTTCCCGAGTAATCAGGCCTCCTTCAACACGTTCGCCGACTCCTACCTCGACCCCATCTGGGAGTCCCTGCACGGCACCGAGGGCGGCGGCTACCTGTACGGCGGCCTCAAGCCCGGCTTCTGGAACGACGGCGCGCACGGCGTGACCACGATCAGCAAGACCGACCCGAACCTCCAGTACGTGCACGTGCTGACACCGCCGTCCACCAGCACCCTGCGCATCCGCGACAACGGCTACCGGATCGCCTCCGTCACCAACCTCCGTACGGGAGCGGCCCTTTCGTGGTCGCAGTCCGGAGGCGTCCTCACCCTGGGCGGGCTCGGCGGCTGGGACCCGTACGACACCGTCTTCAAGGTCACGACCGCCGGCCGGCAGGGCATCCTGTCCGGCGTCACGGTGAGCGCGAGCGCCTCGGCGAGCGGGCACGAGGCATCGGCCGCCGGGGACGGCAGTTACCTCAGTTACTGGGACAGCGACAAGACGCTGCCGGTGAATCTCACCTTCGATCTGGGGTCGGCGAAGAAGGTGCAGTACATCGGCCTCAACCAGCGCGAGGACTCCGTCGCCTACGCGCGCTCCGACACCGAACAGTCCGCGCGGATCAAGGCGTACAAGGTGTTCCTCAGCAACGACGGCTCCAGCTGGGGAAGCGCGGTCAAGACCGGACAGCTGCCAAGTCGCCGTGGAATCCAGGGGATCGACCTCACGGCGGCGAACGCCCGGTACGTACGCCTCGAAGTCGACTCCACGTGGGCGGCGTCCACCGACACCACGCGCTACCAGCGGCTGCGCATCGACGAGGCGTGGATCGGCACGTCGTACGCCACCCCGGCGGCGACCGCCACCGCGCACCCGGCGGCTGCCGTCACCCCGTACTCCGACAACGGCCAGTCCCTCCGCCCCGCCATGGGCTGGAGCAGCTGGAGCTTTGTGCGCCGCTGGCCCACCGAGGCGAAGATCAAGGCGCAGGCCGACGCCCTCATCGCGAGCGGGCTCAAGGACCACGGCTTCGTATACATCAACCTCGACGACTTCTGGCAGAAGTGCGACGCGAACGGATTCGTCGTCGACTCGTACGGGCGGTGGACCGTCGACACGGCGAAATTCCCCTCCGGGATCAAGGCGCTGGCCGACTACATCCACTCCAAGGGGCTGAAGTTCGGCTTCTACGTCACGCCGGGCATCGCCAAGAACGCGGTCACCAAGAACACGCCGATCGAGGGGACCTCGTACCACGCCGCCGATATCGCGGACACCTCGAAGACCGAGAAGAACTACAACTGCAAGAACATGTACTACATCGACTACGGGAAGCCGGGCGCGCAGGAGTTCGTGAACTCGTGGGCGAGGCAGTTCGCCTCCTGGGGAGTCGACTACCTGAAGATCGACGGGGTGGGCAGCGCCGACATCCCCGACGTCCAGGCCTGGGACAAGGCGCTGCGGGCGACCGGGCGGCCGATCACCTTCGCGCTCTCCAACAACCTGCCCATCGCCAACGCCTCGACCTGGCGATCGCTCGCGAACAGCTGGCGTACCCAGGGCGATGTCGAGTGCTACTGCGGTTCGGGCGCGAACGGCAGCGGCTATCCGCTGACCGACTGGTCGCACGTCTCCGCTCGCTTCACCTCGGCGGCCAACTGGCAGCCGTACGCGGGCCCGGGCGCCTGGAACGACCTCGACTCGCTGGAGATCGGCAACGGCGACCAGGCAGGACTCACCGCCGACCAGCGCCGCTCCCACTTCACCCTGTGGGCGATGGCCGGCGCACCACTGCTGCTCGGCACCGACGTCACGCACGTCGACTCCGTCGACAAGGCGATGCTGACGAATGACCGGCTCATCGGCGTCGACCAGGACGGCGTCGCCGCGAAACGGGTGGTGAACAGTGGTGTCAAGCAGGTCTGGAGCAAGAAGGAGAACACCGGCGACTACGTGGTGGCGCTGTTCAACACCGGTACGTCCGGCAACACCACGGTCGGTGTGAACTGGTCGCAGGTCGGATTCACGGGCTCCGGTGACGTCACGGACCTGTGGTCGGGCTCCCACAAGGGCGTGATCGCGGACTCGTACAGCGCGACGCTGCGACCGGGCGAAACACGGCTGATCCGTGTGAAGCCGGTTAACAGCGCGAATGCCGTGAAGGCGGCCGACGGTGCGCAGAGTGTGAACCCGGTTAATCGAGTGAACGTTTCTGCGGCTCTCGGCGCGGCAGCCGCCTCACCCAGCCCCGGCGCGGCAGCCGCCTCACCCGGTATGGCCGTAGCCCCCTACGAATACCTCGGCTGGGGCAGCCCCCAGAACCCCACCTCCGTCATGGCGGCGACCGGCGTCAAGTGGTTCACGCTCGCCTTCGTCCTCTCCGACGGTTCCTGCAACCCGAAGTGGGACGGCTCACGGCCGCTGACCGGCGGCAACGACCAGTCGAAGATCAACGCGATCCGGGCGGCCGGCGGTGACGTCATCGTCTCCATCGGCGGCTGGAGCGGCGCCAAACTCGGCGAGAGGTGCTCCAGCGCCTCCGCGCTCGCGGGCGCGTATCAGAAGGTCATCAGCGCGTACGGCCTCAAGGTCATCGACATCGACATCGAGAACACCGAGTGGAACAACGCGACCGTGCGGCAGCGCGTGATCGACGCGCTGAAGATCGTGAAGGCGGGCAACGCGGGCCTCAAGACCGTCATCACCTTCGGTACGACGACCAGCGGCCCGGACTCCACCGGTGTCGACATGATCAAGCGCGGCGCCAACTCGGGCCTGGCGAACGACATCTGGTGCATCATGCCGTTCGACTTCGGCGGCGGCACCACGAACATGGGCACGCTCACCACCCAGGCCATGGAAGGCCTCAAGGCGCGGGTCAAGTCGGCGTACGGATACAGCGACGCGACGGCCTACGCGCACATCGGGCTGTCGTCGATGAACGGCAAGACCGACGACTCCGGCGAACGCGTCCGGGTGGCCGACTTCAAGACCATGCTCGCCTACGCGCAGCAGCACCACATCGCGCGCCTCACCTACTGGTCCGTGAACCGCGACCGGGCCTGCGGCTCCGGTTCCGACGGGGACTCCTGCAGCGGCGTCTCGCAGCAGCCGTACGACTATCTCAAGGTCTTCGCCCAGTACACGGGCTGAGGGGACGAACCATGAAACTCAACAGAGCACTTCCCTGGTGCCTTTCCCTGGCCCTGGCCGTGCCGCTCGTCGGGCTGACCGGCGCGACGGCCCGGGCGGCCACCGACTACCAGGCCGAGGACGCCACGATCTCGCAGGGCACGGTGGCCTCCAACCACACCGGCTACACGGGCACCGGCTTCGTCGACTACACCAACACCACCGGCTCGTACGTGGAGTTCACGGTGAGCGCGGCCTCGGCCGGCACCTCGTCGCTGGCCCTGCGGTACGCCAACGGCACGACCACCGACCGGCCGATGAACATCTCCGTCAACGGGACGGTCGTCGCCACCGGCGTCTCCTTCCCGGCCACCACCAACTGGGACACGTGGGCGACCAAAAGCGTCGACGTCCCCCTGAACGCGGGCTCCAACAAGATCCGCGCGACCGCCACCACCGCCAACGGCGGCCCCAACCTCGACCGGATCGGCATCGGCGCGGCGGCCGACACCCAGGCACCGAGCCGCCCGGGCCAGCCGAGTTGCTCAGCGGTGTCGGAGGACAGGCTGACCCTCAGCTGGGGCGCCTCGACGGACAACGTCGGCGTGACGGCGTACGACATCTACGAACACGGCAACAAGCTCAGCGAGGCGCCGGGCGACGCGACGTCCAAGACCCTCACGGGGCTGAGCCCCCGCACCACCTACAACCTGACCGTCATCGCCCGGGACGCGGCCGGCAACGCCTCGCAGGCCAGCCCGGTCGTCGACTGCACGACCCCACCGAGCTCCGACACCACACCGCCGACCAAGCCGGGCACCCTCACTTCCTCGAACGTGACCGCCAACAGCGTCGACCTCGGCTGGGGCGCCTCGACGGACGACAAGGCGGTGGCCGGGTACGACGTGCGCAGCGGCACGACGGTCTACAAGAGTGTGGAGAGCGGTACGTCGACCACGCTCACCGGGCTCGCCTGCAACAGCCCATACACGCTGAACGTGGTGGCGCGCGACGCGGCGGGCAATGTCTCCCCGCAGAGCAACACGGTCACCTTCACGACACAGGCGTGCGCGACGGACGGCGGAGTCCCGTCGTCGATCGGGACGGTCTCCAGCGGCTGGACCATCCCGTGGGGCACGTACTGGATGCCCGACGGGCAGAGCGCGCTCGTCACCGAGCGGGACGACTTCCGCGTCTGGAAGGTCACGAAGGACGGCACGAAGACGCAGGTCGGGACCGTGCCGAACGCGGTGACGACGAACGGTGAGGGCGGTCTGCTCGGCGTGGCCGTCGACCCGAAGTGGGAGACCGACCACTACGTCTACTTCATGCACACGGCGTCCGAGGGCAACCGCGTCGTCCGCATGACGTACAACGGCAGCTCGCTGACCGGCTACACGGTCCTCCTCCAGGGCATCAAGAAGAACCGCTACCACAACGGCGGACGGCTCGCCTTCGGCCCCGACGGCTATCTGTACGTCTCCACCGGCGAGGCCCAGACGCCCGACCTCGCGCAGGACAAGAACTCCCTCAACGGCAAGATCCTGCGCATGACGACGGACGGCAAGGCGGCTCCCGGCAACCCGTTCGGCAACTACGTCTACAGCTACGGCCACCGCAACCCGCAGGGCCTCGCCTTCGACCGCAACGGGCGCCTGTGGGAGGCCGAGTTCGGCGACAGCTCCAAGGACGAGCTGAACCTCATCAAGCCGGGCGCCAACTACGGCTGGCCGACCTGCGAGGGCACGTGCAGTGTCGCCGGGATGACCAACCCCAAGAAGACCTGGAACGTCTCCGAGGCCTCGCCCAGTGGCATCGCCATCGTGCGCAACGTCATCTACATGGCGTCCCTGCGCGGCGAACGGCTGTGGCGCATCCCCATCAACGGCGACACGGAGAACGTCGGCACGGCGACCGCGTACTACGTCGGGACCTACGGCCGGCTGCGCACGGTCACCAAGGTCCCGGGCGCCGACCAGCTCTGGCTCTCGACCACCAACTGCGACAACAACGGAGGTGCGGCGGACGGCTCGGACAAGATCTTCAAGGTGAGCATCGACTAGCGGTCACCGAGTGGGCGCGGTGCCGAGGTACGCGTCGGTGACCTTCGGGTCGGCGCGTACCTCGGCCGGCGTGCCCTCGGCGAGGACGTGGCCGAGGTCGAGGACGACGACGCGGGTGCAGAGTTCCATGACGAAGGCGACGTTGTGCTCGACGAGGAGGACGGCACACCGTTCCTCGACTGTCAGATGACGGATGACAGACAGCAGATGACCACTCTCACTGTCTGTCATGCCACTCGCGGGTTCGTCCAGCAACAACACCCTCGGCGGATCCGCGACCGCACGCGCCAGCTCCACCATGCGGGCCCGGCCCACCGGGAGCGCCCCGGCGTACGAGGTACCGATGTCGCCCAGCCCGCACGCGCGCAGCACGGCCGCCGCACGCTCCCGACGGCTCCTCTCATACGTACGCCGGGTCGGCGCCGCCAGCAGATCCGCCGCGAGGCCGCCGCCGCCTCCGCGCCACTCCTGGGCGACGACCAGGTTGTCGGCCACCGTGAGCTGGCCGAACAGCTGTTGCCGCTGGAAGGTGCGGCGCATGCCGTGGCGGGCGCGCCAGACGGGGGAGCGGCGGGTGATGTCCGTGCCGTCGAGGAGGACGCGGCCGTCGTCGGGGCGGCGGATGCCCGACAGGGCGTCGAAGAGGGTGGTCTTTCCGGCGCCGTTGGGTCCGATGAGGCCGCACACCTCGCCGGGGCGCAGGGCGAGGTCCACTCCGTCGAGGGCGCGGACGCCGCCGAAGCGGACGCCGATGCCGACGGCTTCGAGCACCGGAGCGTCCGTCATGGCCGCACCATCCCTCCGGGCCAGCGGCCTTGTTGTCCGGGGCGGGCCTGTGGGCCGGGGCGGCCTGGTTGTCCAGGACCTCCGGGACCTCCGGGACCGCCGGAGCCTTCGGGCGCTCCTGATGCGCTCCCGGCCGCGATCCCCAGGTAGGCCTCCGCCAGCCGGTCCGCCTCCACCTCCTCGCGCGGGCCGCACCACGTCACCCGCCCCTGGGTGAGATACGCGACCCTGGAGGCGATCCCGAGGACCTCGGTGGCCTTCTCCTCGACCAGCAGCAGTGCGGTGCCCGCCCGCTTCAGTTCGGTCAGCAGCCGGAACACCTCCTCGACCACGCGCGGGGCGAGGCCGAGGGAGGGCTCGTCCGCGATCAGTACCTTCGGCGGGCGCTGGAGGAGCGGCGCGAGCGCGAGCATCTGCTGCTCGCCACCGGACAGCGAGCCGGCGAGGACGCCACGGCGTGCCGCGAGGCCGGGAAAGCGGGCGTACACGGCGTCGCGTTCGTCCTTGGCGCGCAGATGCAGGGCGAGGTTCTCCTCGATGGTGAGGGACGGGAAGATCCCGCGTCCTTCGGGCGCCAGGACGATCCCCGCCCGGGACCGCCCGACGGCCCGCTCGCGCGTGGCGTCGCGCCCGGCGACGTACACCTGGCCGGTGAGCGGGGTCAGCAGCCCGGCGGCGACACGGCACGCGGTGGACTTTCCGGCGCCGTTCGGGCCGAGGAGGGCGAGGATCTCGCCGGGGCGGACGGCGAGGTCGACGCCGTGGAGCACGGGGGCGCCGTCGTATCCGGCGTGCACGGCGCGGAGTTCGAGGGCCACTTCGGGGGACGACGCCGAAGGCGCCTCGGAGGGCGTACGGGGTGTGGTCGTCGCGCGCCTGCGGTGCAGCCGGGTGGACACGGCCGCCGCGTACCCGTCCGGGTCATTGGCCAGCGCCAGCCCCGCCAGGCCGAACAGGAGCACCGGCAGATGGACGGACTCGGTGACGTAGTCCGACAGCAGATGCGGTACGACGGCGTAGACGAGCCCCGCGACCACCGCGAACTGGGGGCGGCGCACCCCGGCCGCCACCACGACCGCGAGCCAGATCAGCCCCGTCATCGCGGTGAAGTCGGTCGCGGTGATGCGGGTGCTGTACGACGCGTACATCACGCCGCCGAAGCCCGCGAGCCCGGCCGACAGCGTGAACAGCATGAGCTGGGTGCGGATCACCGACACGCCGGACGCCATCGCCGCCGCCGGAGCCGAGCGGACCGCGAGCATCGCGCGCCCGGACGGCGAGTCGCGCAGCGCGCTGAGCGCCGCCACGGCCAGCGCGACGAGCACGATCATCGCCACGCCCATCGCGCGGTCGTCGCTCAGGTCCACCGGTCCGAAGACCGGACGAGGGATCGCCCAGCCGGTGTCCCCGTTCCTCAACCAGCCCATCTGGAACAGGACTTGGTCCGCGAGGAAGGCCAGCGCGAGGGTCGCCAGGGCCAGTGAGCGCCCGCCGATCCGCAGCGCGGGAAGCGCCACCAGGGCGCCCAGCACCGCCGCCGCGCACGTCCCCACCGCGGCGGCCGCCACGAACGGCCAGCCATGGCTCATCAGCAGTCCGGCCACCAGCGCCGCGCCCGTCACGAACGTGGCCTGCGCCAGGGACACCATCGCGCCGAGCCCCGTCACCACGGTGAACGAGACGAACACCAGGGAGAGGGCGAGCCCTTGGGCGAGGAGGCCGCTCCAGAAGGGGGTCGTGACCGTGTAGAACGCGAGGGCGAGCAGCAGCCCGGCCGCCGACCAGGGGCCCCAGCGCCGTACCCACGACCGTCCCGCCAGATAGTCCACCGGCGGCGCGTCCGTGGCCGCCGTGCCCGCCGTCCGCTGCCGTCGGGTCAGCACCAGCAGCCCGGCGAAGAGGATCAGGAACGGAACGGCCGTACGGAAACCGGTGATCCGCTCGGCGAACGTCGCGTACCCGGCGACCAGGTTCTGCAGCACCCCGAGCCCGAGGCCGCCCGCGAAGGCGAGCGGTACGGAGGCGAAGCGGCCGAGGACCGCGGCCGTCGCCGAGACGAAGAGGAAGAGGGTGAAGTCATGGGCGGACAGGCCGAGAAGAGGGGTGGCGAGGACGCCCGCGAGACCGGCGAGCGCCGATGACAGCATCCACGCGATCGACGACAGCCGGTCCGCGCTCATCCCGCGCAGCTCCACGAGGGAGCGATTGTCCACCGAGGCCCGGAGTCTGAGGCCCAGCGGGGTGTGCCGCATCAGGATCCACAGACCGACGGCGACCACGGCGGTCGCGACCCACGTGATCAACTGGTCGGAGTCGACGCCGACTCCGTCCATCAGCTGCCACGACTTCGCGGGGCTCGGCCCGACCCCCGGAAGCCCGAACTGGTTCTCGGCGGGTTTGACGGACACCCCCGCGTCCTCAAGGAGCTCCACGATCCACAGCCCCAGCGCGGGCAGCGCCACCAACAACCCTATGGTGGCGACGATCTGGGCCGTCTCGCCGACCCGCGCCAGTTTGCGGAACATCAGCCGGTCCAGGCCCCAGCCCAGCGCGGGCGCCATCACGCACACCAGCAGCACGGCCGTCGGCACGGCGGGCCAGCCGAGGCCCGAGTGCAGCTCGTAGAAGGCGAGCGCGCACAGGTAAGCGGTGGCGCCGTGCGCGAAGTTGAACAGTCCCGAGGCCGAGTACGACAGCACGAGCCCGGTCGCCAGCAGGGCGTACAGCGCGCCCGACACCAGTCCGCTCAGCACGAACCCCAGCAGGTCCGACATCCCAACCCCCTTCCCTGTACGGCTACTTGAAGGGAATGGGCGGGTAGCACGTGAAGGGCGCCGACACGACGTACTTTCCGCCCTTGAGCTGGACGAGCGCCCCGCAGCCGAACGACTGCTTCTGCCCCTTGGGCTCGGCGCGGTCGCCGACCATCGTGCCCGTGTCGGAGAACGCTCCCGCCGCCTTCTGGAAGGACGCCACCGTCAGGTCCTTGCCCGCCTTCTCGGCGATGGCGAGGAAGAGGTCGGCGGACATGTACCCGGTCATCATGTGCATATTGAGCGGGACATCCTTCCCGGCCGCCTTCTTGATGTCCTCCTTGAACTGCCGCATCGCCGCGCTGTCCTGCTCGAACGGCTGGAACGACAGCAGGATGTGCACCCCGTCGAGCGCCTGCTTCGTCGCGCTCTTGGCGAGCAGCGAGGGGTCGTAGTCGGTGGGATCGGTGAGCACACCGTCGTACCCGGCGCGCTTGAGCGCGGTGAACAGGCCGATGTTGTACGGGGTCTGCATCACGGAGACCACGGCGTCGGGGGCCTTGCCGCCGTTGCTGCGCAGGATCTCCTTCGTGTACGCCGACCAGTCGCTCGGTACGGTGCCCGCGGGGACGGAGGACTTCGCGAACGTCACCGTGTAGCCCGCCGAGGCGAAGCTCTGCTTGTAGGTGCGGATGGCGAAGGTGCCGGCGTCGCTGTCGTTGGCCAGGATCGCCACGGACCTTCCCTGCGAGCCGCCCGTCACCTGCTTGAGCCCTTCCGGCCAGGTCTGCGAGATGGTGCCGCCGGGCATCGGCACCATGCACCCGCCGAAGCCGTAGATGTAGGTGGGCCCGCAGAAGGAGGGCAGGGTGCCCCAGCCGAAGGTCGGCACCTTCTGCTGCTGGAGGAAGTCCGAGCCCGAGAAGGTCGTCGAACTCATCGGCGCGATCGCGAACACCTTGTCCTGCTGAACGAGTTTGCGTGCCGCCGCGAGGTTCTTGGCCGGATCCTGGCCGTCGTCCTCGGCGCCGAGGTAGTCGATCTTGCGGCCGTTGACCCCACCCTCCGCGTTCGCCCGGTCGAAGCGGGCCTTCGCGCCGAGGTCGGTGTCCTTTTTCGAGTACCCGGTGGCGGTCGTCATCGAGACGATCCCGCCGACCTTGATGGAGTCGTCGGTCACCCCGCGTACGGAGCTTCCCGCCTTGTCCGAACTGCCGCCGCCGGAAGCCGAGTTGCAGGCGGTGGTGGCGAGCAGCAGCGCGGCCACGGCGGCGGTCATGGTGCGAATCGGGCGCGACACGTCGGTCCCCCCTCAGTCGGGTGACCGAAAGTCTCGGTTGAATCTGACGACCCGTCAATATCTGACGCATCGGTAAGTGATGAGTCGTCAGATGAGCCGCCGGATACGGCTCACGCCCGGTACAGCGCCTCGACCTCCGCCGAGTACGCCTTCTCGATCGCCTTCCGCTTCAGCTTCAGCGAAGGCGTCAGCAGCCCGTGTTCCTCGGTGAACTGGTGGGCCAGTATCCGGAACGTACGGATCGACTCGGCCTGCGAGACCAGCGTGTTCGCGGCCACCACCGCCCGCCGCACCTCGGTCTCCAGATCGGTGTCACGCACCAGATCGACGGGGGACAGCTGCGGCTTGCCGCGCATCTGGAGCCAGTGCTCGACGGCCTCGGAGTCGAGGGTGACGAGCGCCGCGATGTACGGCCGGTCGTTGCCGACCACGATGCACTGGGCGACCAGCGGATGGTCGCGCACCCGCTCCTCCAGGATCCCCGGCGAGACGCTCTTGCCGCCGGAGGTCACCAGGATCTCCTTCTTGCGCCCGGTGATGGTGAGATAACCGTCTTCGTCGAGGGAGCCCAGGTCGCCCGTGGCGAGCCAGCCGTCGTGCAGGGTCGCGTCGGTCGCCTTCTGGTTGTTGAGGTACCCCTGGAAGACGTTCTCGCCGCGCAGCCAGATCTCCCCGTCGTCCGCGATGTGCACCGTGGTGCCCGGGATCGCCTGGCCGACGGAGCCGAACCGGGTGCGCTCGGGCGGATTGGCGGTCGCGGCCGCCGTGGACTCGGTGAGCCCGTACCCCTCGTAGATGAAGACGCCCGCGCCCGCGAAGAACAGCCCGAGCCGCCGGTCCATCGCCGAGCCGCCCGACATCGCGTGCTTGACCCGGCCGCCCATCGCGGCGCGCACCTTGGAGTAGACGAGCTTGTCGAAGAGCTGGTGCTGCATGCGCAGGCTCGCCGAGGGGCCGGGCCCGATGCCCCAGGCCTTCTCCTCGACCGCGTCCGCGTAGCGCACGGCGACCTCGACGGCCTTCTCGAAGGGGCCCGACCTGCCCTCCTTCTCGGCCTTGCGGCGGGCCGCGTTGAAGACCTTCTCGAAGATGTACGGCACCGCCAGGAAGAACGTCGGCTGGAAGGCGGCCAGGTCCGGCAGCAGGGCGGCCGCGTTCAGCTGCGGCTGGTGCCCGAACTTGACCTTCCCGCGGATCGCCGCGACCTGCACCATCCGCCCGAAGACGTGGGCGAGCGGCAGGAACAGCAGCGTGGCCGCCTCGTCGCCCCGCTTGGAGTGGAAGACGGGCTCCCAGCGGGCGATGACGGTGTCCGCCTCGAACATGAAGTTGGCGTGCGAGATGACACAGCCCTTGGGGCGCCCGGTGGTGCCGGAGGTGTAGATGATCGTCGCGGTCGACTCGGGCGTGACCGCGCGCCGGTGCCGGTGGACCACCTCGTCGTCGATGTGCGCGCCCGCCTCGTACAGCTCCTGGACGGCGCCCACGTCGAGCTGCCACAGCTTGTGCAGCTGCGGCAGCCGCTCGACGACCGTGGCGATCGTCATCGCGTGGTCCTCGTGCTCCACCATCACCGCCGACACCTGGGCGTCGTGCAGCATCCAGAAGACCTGTTCGGCGGAGGAGGTCGGGTACACGGGGACGACCTGGGCGCCGATCGTCCACAGCGCGAAGTCGAAGAGTGTCCACTCGTAGCGCGTACGGCACATGATCGCGACCCGGTCCCCGAACCGGATCCCCTGGGCGAGCAGACCCTTGGCGAGTGCGAGCACCTCGTCGCGGAACTCGGCGGACGTCACGTCGCGCCACTGGTCCTGTTCGTCCTTGCGGCCGAGGGCGATGCGCAGCGGGTCCTCCTGGGCATGGTCGAAGACGACGTCGGCCAAGCCGCCCACCGGCGGCGCCGACGCCAACGGAGGGTTGGTGAACTCGCGCAATCCCGCTCCTTGTGGCGCTCCGCACAGCGCCGTGAAAGCTACCCCACCGGGCCGCCGGGCGGGAGGGGGGTCGGAGTGGGGAGGCTCACGCCATCCGCACTGGTCAGTCGAGGAAATGCCCGCACAAGGGGAAGGGCCGGACAGAATCTCTTACGGTTCCGTAAGTTTCGGGCCCGTAATCTCCACGGAATCTGTACGACGCGGTTACGCCGCGAAGCGCGCGTGGCGCCGGTACATGGAACGTACATTTACCACTGGGGCTGGCCCGGGAGTGGGCAGACGGCGTACGAATAATTGACGTGAATCGGGCGGCCCGACGCGGGGGTGGTCGCGTGGGCGCGGCGCACGAGGTGCCCGGGGGTGGACGCCGCGAGGTCATCAGGGTCGCGGTGGTGGACGAGAACGACCTCTTCCGGCGGGGCCTGGTGGCCTGTCTCCAGAGCGACGAGGCACTGCGGGTCGTCTTCGACGCGCGGACCGGGCCGTCGCGGGCGTCGCCGACGTGGTCTTGTTCGTGCTGTGCGTCTCGGTCTTGGCGTCGGCGACCCCCTTCTGCCGACCCCGGCTTGCTGGACCCACCGGACGGCGGGCCAGGGACGGAAGCGCAGCTTCAGGTGCACCGCGGTCCCCGGCCCGAGGGCCGGTTCCGCGACACCGCCGCCCCTGGCCCGGTGCTCAACTCCGGGGCCCGGCCGCCTCCTTGACCGGCTCGGCCGCCGGGCTCGGCGTCGCCGGCCGCGGTGTCCGTACCAGCGTCAGCACCAGCGCACCGGCGATCATCCCCGTCACGCCCGCGGCCAGCGTCGCCGTGTTCAGCCCCGACGCGAACGCGGCCCGCAGGGCGTGTTCGGAGAGGTTTCCGCGCAGCGCGCCCGCGCCGCCGCCCGCCAGGGTGTGGGCCGCGTCGTGCGACAGCGTGTCCTGCATACGGGAGGTCAGGACCGTGCCGAAGACGGCCACCCCGAGCGCGTACCCGAGCTGGCGGACCGTGTTGACCGCGCCGCCCGCCATGCCCGCCCGCTCCGGCGGTACCGCGGCGAGCGCGGCGCCCGCGATCGCGGGGGAGACGAACCCGGTGCCGATCCCCACCAGCACCAGGCCCGGCACCAGCACCGTCCAGCTCGCGCCCGCGTCCAGTACGGCCTGGCACAGGGCGCCCGAGCCGATCAGCAGCAGCCCGCCGCCTATCGTCAGCCGCGCCGGAACCCCGTGCAGCAGCTTCCCGGCGAGGATCGCGACCACCACCGACGCGCCGGTCAGCGGCAGCAGGGTGAGGCCGCCGCGCACCGGACTCATGCCCAGCACCGTCTGCATCCAGATCGAGACGTACGGCAGCACTCCGAACGCCACCCCGTTGAAGGCCAGCGCGCCCGTCATCACACCGATGAACGCCGGCTTGCGCAGCAGCGACAGGTCCAGCAGCGGATACGCCGCCCGACGCTCGACGGCGACGAAGGCGGCGAGCGCGAGCGCCGCCACGGCGAAGGACACCGCCGGCACCGTCGAACCCCAGCCCTCCGCCCCGGCCTTCACCACTCCATACGTCGTCGCCCCCGCGAAGCAGGCGAACGCCGCCGTGCCCGCCCAGTCGACGCGCATCCCGCGCGGACCGCGCGACTCCGGCACCACCCTCAGCGTCAGCCACACCGACGCCACGCTCACCGGCAGGTTCACGAAGAAGATCCACCGCCAGCCGGGTCCTTCGGTGAGCAGCCCGCCGAGCACGGGTCCGACGGCCGCCGCACCGCCGCTCACCGCGCCCCACACCCCGAGCGCCGCCGACCGCTGGCGTCCCTGGTAGACCGAGCCCAGCAGAGGCAGCGTCGTCGCGAACATCGCCGCCGCGCCCACACCTTGCAGCCCCCGCGCGGCCACCAGCATCCCGGGCCCCGACGCGAGCCCGCACAGCAGCGACGCCACCGCGAACAGCACGACGCCCGCCACATGCACCCGGCGCCTGCCGAGGATGTCGGCCGCCGCCCCGATGCCCAGCAGCAGTGCGGCGAGCGCGAGCGCGTACCCGTCGATCACCCACTGCAGATCACTCAGCGACGCGTGCAGCGCCCGTGCCATGTCCGGCAACGCGACGACGGCGATCGTCACGTCCAGCAACAGCATGAACGTCCCCAGGCACACCGCCGTGAGCGGCCCCCATGTACGCATGTCCTCAACTCCTTGTGTCACGGATGCGTATGCCTCCGTACGATGAGGTCGCACCGGATGATCGCGGTGGCTGCCGGCATCCGATCGACGGAATCCGACAAGGGCAGGCGCTATGGAGATGGAATCCCACACCTTCGACAAGCTGGATCTCCAGCTGCTGGCCGCGCTGGAGGCGAACGGCCGGGCGTCCTTCAGCCGGATCGCGGAGGTGCTCGGGGTCTCCGACCAGACGATCGCGCGGCGCTTCCGCAGGCTGTGCGCCGAGGGCGGGCTTCGCGTCGTCGCCGTCCGCGACGCCCAACGGCTCGGCCAGGACCACTGGATGCTGCGGCTGCGCTGCGCGCCCGACAGCGCCGAGGCCATCGCGGAGGCGCTGGCCAAGCGCCCCGACACCGCCTGGATCGGGCTCGCTTCGGGCGGTACCGAGGTGGTCTGCATGACGCGCCCCCGCAGCCCCGGTGACCACGACGACCTGCTGCTCGGCAAGCTCCCGCGCACCCCGAGCATCATGGAGATCCGCGCCCACCAACTGCTGTACCGCTTCTACGGCGGACCCAACGGCTGGCTCGGCAAATTCGCCACGCTGACGGACGATCAGATCGACGCGCTGCGCCCCGAGTTGCCCCCGGCGACCGGCCCCGCCCGGATCGACCCCGAGGACGAGCCGCTGGTCGCCGCCCTCGAACGCGACGGGCGCGCCACCTACCCCGAGCTGCAACGCGCCACCGGCCGCTCCGAGTCCGCCGTCAAACGCCGGCTGGCCGGGCTGATCGCCTCCGGCGCCCTGTACATCGACGTCGAGTACCAGTCCGAGATCCTCGGTTACGCCCTCGCCGCCTGTCTGTGGATCACGGCCGCGCCCGCCGCCCTGCACTCCGTCGGCGAGGCCCTGGCCACCCACGACGAGATCGCCTTCGCCTCCGCGACGGCGGGCCCCTCCAACATCGTCGTGACCGCCGTCGCCCGCGACACGGCCGGCCTCTACGCCTACCTGAGCGGCCGCCTCGGCAGCCTCGAAGGCGTCCAGTACGTCGAGACGACACCGTTCCTGCGCCGGGTCAAGCAACTCACCTACACGAAGGCGCCGCGCTAGCCGAGCTAAGCGGGTCCGGCGAAGTCCGATGCGGTACGCCAGCGCCCTGAAGGGGCGCGGGGAACTGCGCGACCAGCCACGACGGGCCTGCAGACGACGCACCGGATCTCCAGCGGAGCGCTTAGCCCCGTTGTCCACGATGCAGCCGGTCCCCGGCCCCGAGGATCGCCGCCGCCAGTGCGTCCGCCGCCTCCTGCGCGGACGTACGCCGCCGTCCGTGCACCAGGACGAAGTCGACCTCGCCGAGTTCCGGCAGCCCCGCCCGCTCCGGCACCTGGACCAGCCCCGGCGGGACGAATCCCCGTGAGTGGGCCATGACGCCCAGGCCCGCGCGGGCGGCGGCGATGAGGCCGTTGAGGCTGCCGCTGGTGCAGGCGATGCGCCACGGCCGGCCCTGGCGCTCCAGGGCTTCGAGGGCGAGGGCGCGGGTGATGCCCGGGGGCGGGTAGACGATCAGGGGGACCGGGCGGTCGGGGTCCAGACGCAGCCGTTCCGCGCCGATCCACACCAGGCTGTCGTGCCAGACCAGCTCCCCGCGCGGGTCCTCGGGCCGCCGCTTGGCCAGCACCAGGTCGAGCTTTCCCGCCGCGAGCTGCTCGTGGAGCGTGCCGGACAGCTCGACCGTCAGCTCCAGGTCCACCTCGGGATGGTCGTACCGGAAGCCCTCCAAGATTTCCGGCAGCCGGGTCAGAACGAAGTCCTCGGACGCGCCGAAGCGCAGCCGGCCGCGCAGCCGCGTCCCCGTGAAGAACGCCGTCGCCTGCTCCTGCACCTCCAGGATCCGGCGCGCGAAGCCGAGCATCGCCTCGCCGTCCTCCGTCAGCTCCACGGAGTGCGTGTCCCGGGCGAAGAGCTGGCGTCCGCAGGCGTCCTCAAGGCGGCGCACATGCTGGCTGACGGTGGACTGACGCAGTCCGAGCCGGCGGGCGGCCTGGGTGAAGCTCAGGGTCTGGGCCACCGCCAGGAACGTACGCAGCTGCGAAGGGTCGTACATGGATCCAGGTTATCGCGCATCGTGATGACAGTCAGAGCGGTGAGACGGATTCCCGATCGCGGCTCCTAAGAGGACGATGGAGAGGGCACGACCCGCCCCAGAACGATCACCTTCGACAAGCGAGCAGTGGAGCACCGTGAAACGCCTGCAGTGGCCGAGTTGGATGCCGATCGACCCGTACATCCTGCTGTTGCTCGGGACAGTGGGCCTCGCGGCCCTCCTCCCGGCGCGGGGTACGGGCGCCGACGTGGCGTCCGGCGCCTCCACGGCCGCGATCGCCTTCCTCTTCTTCCTCTACGGGGCCCGGCTCTCCACCCGTGAGGCGATGGAGGGGCTCAAGCACTGGCGGCTCCACGGCACGGTCCTGGCCTGCACCTTCGTCATCTTCCCGCTGCTCGGCCTGGCCGCGCGCGGCCTTGAGCCGGTGTTCCTCACGCACAACCTCTACACCGGCCTCCTCTTCCTGACGCTCGTCCCGTCGACCATCCAGTCGTCGATCGCGTTCACGTCGATAGCGCGCGGCAACGTGCCCGCCGCGATCTGCGCGGGCTCCTTCTCCTCCCTCGCGGGCATCGTCATCACCCCGCTGCTCGCGGCGGCCCTGCTCGGCAACAGCGGCGGCGGTTTCTCCGCCGACTCACTCGTCAAGATCGTGCTCCAGCTGCTGGTGCCGTTCATGGCCGGGCAGGTGCTGCGCCCCTGGATCGGCGGGTTCATCACCCGCCACAAGAAGGTCCTCGGATACGTCGACCGCGGCTCGATCCTGCTCGTCGTCTACACCGCGTTCAGCGAGGGCATGGTGCAGGGCATCTGGCACCAGGTCAGCCCTGTCAGGCTGGCCGGACTCCTGGTCGTCGAGGCCGTGCTGCTGGCCGTGATGCTCGCGCTCACCTGGTACGGCTCGAAGGCCCTGAACTTCCACCGGGAGGACCGGATCGCGATCCAGTTCGCCGGGTCGAAGAAGTCCCTCGCCTCCGGACTCCCCATGGCCAGCGTGCTGTTCGGCGCGCACGCCTCGCTCGCCGTGCTCCCGCTGATGCTCTTCCACCAGATGCAGCTCATGGTGTGCGCGGTCATCGCCAAGCGCCGCGCCCACGACCCCGAGGCGGCCGAGGCCGCCGAAGCGGCTACGACCCCGGTCCCCCCAGCCGCAGAGTCACGAATCTCGGTCGGTACAGGGACACGTTCCGGCTGAGGTTCGTCTGCGCCGAGGCACCCGTCGCGTCCAGCCAGTTGACGTCGTAGCTGAGCACGAGCCGGTCCCCGTCGCTCAGCTCCGCGTGGACCTGCGGGTTGTACGCCGCCACGTCGCCCTGCGGGAGCGACGGGCTGAAGCCGCGGGTGGGCCCGTGCCAGGGCCCGGTCGGCGAGCACGCCCAGTACGACGTGATGGTCGTCAGCCCCGCGGTGCCGGCGGCCATGGTGAACAGGACGTAGGTGCCGCCGTCGCGCACCACCGTGAACGCGCTGCCCACACCCGTACGCTGCCCGTCCCCGAGCACCGGCGCCGGACGCGCCCGCACCGCCCACCCCGAGCCGTCCCAGTACTCCCAGGCCCCCGGCTCGGCGAGCCTGCCGCGCGGCACCCGCGCGACGTACGCTTTCGAGACGGGACGCGAGGCGGCCTGACCGTCGTCACCGCCGAAGACGTACGTCCACTCGCCCGCGTCGACCATCGAGGTGCCGAACAGCACGCGCCGGGAGGTGTCCGCGACAAGCCGCTGGTCGAGGACCGTGCTGATGCCTTCGAGGCGCAGGTCGGGCAGGGAGAGCGTGGCGACCTCGGTGGCGGTGGGCACGCCGTAGATCCAGGGGGCCTGGCCCGCCGTGCGGGTCCACAACAGGACGCGTACGACCTTCTCCGACGAGCCGGGGGAGCGGGGCTCGACGCGGGCCGCGACCGGCCAGCGCCACTGCTGCGGCCCCGGGTCCGGGAACACGGGCGCGGGAAGCGTGGACTCAAGACCGCCCTCGCGGGACATCACGACAGCCGAGTTGCGCACCAGGGGCGCGCTCACGTCACGCCAGGCGTACGACTCGCCGACCGGGTTCGGCGGCCCGTGCACCAGGCCGAGATAGGTGTCCGAGAACAGCCACAGCACCCGCCCGTCCGGCAGCCGCACCGAGTGGGTGCCGTCGCCGCCGGTCCAGTCGTCGGTGCGGGAGGCGTCGTCCCCGTACCGGGCGAACTCGCCGGTGAGCCTCGCGTCGGCGGACCAGGACCTGGGCGTACGGGCCGTGCACGCGTCGCCGCCCTCCCGGTCGTGGTCCGGAAGGGCGGTGAGCAGCACGGCCGCGCAGACCAGGGCCAGCAGGATGCCGAGCCCGGTCTGGTTCTGCCGTCGTGCTCGTGCGTCGTCGGGCACGGACGGGACGTTAGTGGCCTCCGCCCACATGGTCCATGGGGAGCCACAGGACGGTGTCCCGGGTCACACTCCGGGAGGGCGCCGCGGACAACTCCTCGTCGCTCAACGCCCGGTCATAGACCCGTACTTCATCGATTGCTCCAGTGAAATACGCCCGGCTGTCGAGCCGTTGGCCGATGTGCACCCCGAACGGCGAGTTCCGGCTGACCGATCCGGGTACGTCGGCCGCACTGACCGTCGTCCCGTCGACGAACAGCGTCAGCTGCCCGCCGCCCCTCCGCAGCGCCAGATGATGCCACTGGCCGTCGTTGTACGCGCCCGAGGTCCGCACGGACGCCGACGTGGGCGCCGCCGCGCCGTTCCTGGTGGTGATCAGCCCGGTGATCCTGTTGGACGCGGGCTCGCCGCGCAGCCACACCTGCGGCTGCGTCGTCCCGATCCCGCCCATCCACAGCAGCGGCTGCTCACCGGTGGTGGCGGTATAGCGGAACCACAGCGA
This sequence comes from Streptomyces sp. NBC_00775, assembly GCF_036347135.1. Taxonomy (NCBI): domain Bacteria; kingdom Bacillati; phylum Actinomycetota; class Actinomycetes; order Kitasatosporales; family Streptomycetaceae; genus Streptomyces; species Streptomyces sp. NBC_00775. Next base: position 1,607,618 of record NZ_CP108938.1, on the reverse strand, counting down.
CGCCGTGAAGTCCTTCGTCCCGAGCGGGAGCCGGTCCTGATACGGCAGTCGTACGGCGTCGTCGGTGCCGTCGAACGCGAGCGCGCCGCCGGACACGCCGTCCGTCTCCTGGGCGCCGCCGAGGACCACGGCCCGTCGGGTGCCCGGGGCGAGGTCGGCCGTGGTCGGATCGGGGCCACGGCGTGGCGTCAGCCAGTCCTCGGTGAAGCGGGCGAAGCGGATCTCGTCGCGCGCGTCGACCGCGCCGCCCTCGTAGAGCAGGCCCACCGTGTCGCCGTCGACGCGGGCCATGTCCGAGTAGCCGGACCAGTCCGTGGTGACGACCGTGCCGCGGTCCACGCTCTCCCAGGTCCGTCCACCGTCGTACGAGGAGCGGATCATCATGGTCCGGCGGCGGTCCGGGTCACCGGGGCAGGCCAGCAGTATCCGGTCGCCGAGGCGCAGCGACGAGCCCTGGACCTGGGGTGCGTAGAGGTCCGGGAGGTCGCGGAACGGGCCCGTGAAGCTGTCGCCGCCGTCGCGGCTGACGGCCTGGGTGCGATGGCCGAGGTCGGTGCCGTCCTGTTCCCGCCCGCTGACGAGGACGGATCCGTCGGCGCGTTCCGCGAGCGTCATCTCGGACGGCTTCTGCCGGAAGGTGCCGTCGTCGGCGATGGGCCACGAGTCGGTCGCGCCGATGCCCCAGTGGTCGCCGCCGTCGTCACTGGTGATCAGCGCGGCGTTGTTCGCCGTGACCCGACTGCCGTCCCACGTCTCGGTGTTGACGCCGAAGACGAGCCGTCCCGCGTGTTTGCCCCGGGTCAGCTGGATGCCGTGCACGGGTCCGGTGGCGTACCAGGAGTTCCAGTTCGCCGGGAGGATCTCGTCGCTCAGGTCACGCGGCTGCGACCAGGTCAGTCCGTCGTCGTCGCTGTACTGAAGGTGCGGGGTGCGGTTACAGGGGACGGAACAACTCGCGCTGTCCGTACGGCCCTTGTTGTAGGTCTCCGCCAGCAGGATGCGGCCTGTCTCGCGGTCCACGATGGGTGCGGGGTTGCCGTGCGTGTCGCCGCCGCCGTCGTTGACGACCTGGAGAGGGCCCCAGGTGCGCCCGCCGTCGGTGGAGCGCTTGACCACGATGTCGATGTCGGCCGCGTCACCGCAGTTGAGGACGCGGCCCTCGGCGAACGCCAGCAGTGTGCCCTCGGTCGTCTTCACGACGGCGGGGATGCGGAAGCAGGCGTAGCCCGGATCCTGCGAGGCCTTGAAGAGCACCTGCTGCTCGAACTCACCTGTCGCAGACGCCTGTTCGGCCCCTGCCGGGCTGGGCAGCGCGAGCAGTGTGGCGGTGGTGAGAGCGGCGGTGAGGACGGCTCTGAGGCGTACTCGGTGTGTCGACCTGAGGCATGCGCGGAGAGCGGATCTCAGACGCGCGTGGAGAGTGGATCTCAGGCGTGCGCGGAGACTTGACGGCATGGTGCGACCTGCCCTTCATGCGTCTGGGCAATCCGGATACTCTGGACATCCCACGTCCAACGTTCGCGTCACAGACGCTACTTGGGCTCTCAGGTGCCCCACAAGGAGCGTGCACCGGTCATGTTCACGCCAGATTCCGTCGGCGTCGCAGGGGTGGCAGCACCGGAAGTACGGCCGCGGTCTGGGGAGTGGGCGCCGCGCCCGCGCCGCCCTTGCGGCACACCAGGGCGTCCGGGTCGTTCGCCGGCACCTGGAGCGTGTAGCCGTCCGGGCAGGCGGGTCCGGGGTCACCCCGGGGGCCGGGGGGGCCGGGGTCGCCCTTGTCACCCTTCGTGCCCGAGGTGCCCGATGATCCCGGCACCCCCTGCGGGCCCGGCGCACCCTGGATGCCCTGCGCTCCGGGCGGTCCCACCGGGCCGGGAAGGCCGTCCGTGCCCGGTGCTCCCGAGGGACCGGGCGAACCGGAGACACCGGTGGGGCCGCTGGGGCCGACGGGACCGGGTACACCGCGCGGTCCGCGCTCCCCGATGGCACCCGTCCTGCCGCCCGCGCCTCGCTCGCCCTTGGCCCCGGGTTCTCCCGCCGCTCCGGCGGGCACGCGCACCCGGTCGACGAGGTTGTCCACTGCCTCGGAGGGGTCCGGGGCCGCGGGGGTGCCGCCGCCGGCCCGCACCTGTGCGCGCAGCGCGCGTACGTCCTGCGCCAGCGTGTACAGCGCCTTGCCGCGCCGGTCCGCCTCCGAGCGCAGTTGCTCCGCCTTGCGGTCTCCGGCGTCGATGCGCGCCCACAGGATCACCGCGACGCCGGAGAGGGCGATCAGCACGCAGACGAGGAAGACGCTGCGCCAGCGCAGGGCGAACAGCCGCTGGAACCCGTTCACGGTGCACCTCCTAGACGGTGGATGTCGAGGCGCAGCCGGGCGATCTCCGACTGGTCCGCCGCGTGCAGCGAGGACAACTCGGTGATACGCGAGTCGCGTTCCGCGACCTGGCGTTCAAGGCGGTCGCGCTCGGACTGCAGCTTGTCGGTGAGACTGGAGAAACCGTTCAGGGCGTTCTCGCCCCGCTTTCCCAAGTACGCCACGACGGCCGCGCCCAGCACGCCCGCGCAGGCCAATAACGAGCCGAGCAGGGTGGTGCCGGCATCCAAGTAACTGCCTCCTACCTGGACGACGGGCCGCGCGGACGTGGCCCGATGGAACTCACCAGGAGTAACGAGCCCGGCGCCGCGGGGTTGTGTGCCCTACGCCTCGTACACCGGACGGGTGGTGACGGGATGTCCGGGGCTGACGTATCACCCGCTCCTGCCTTGCCTGGTCAGGGGCTCAGTACCACCTTGCCGAGGTTGCCCCGCGACTCGATCGCGTCGTGCGCCTTCGCGGCGTCCTCCAGCGCGAACTCCCCGTGCACGGCGGGCTTCAGCGCACCGTCCGTGAACAGCCGCCACAGCTCCTGCCGCCACCGCTCGTACAGCTCCGGCTCCCCGCGGGCGATCCGCGCCATCTGGAATCCGATCACCGACTTGGCGCCCACCAGCAGGTCGTACGCCCGCACACTCCCGCCGCCCGAGCTGTACGCGACAAGCCTCCCGCCCGGCGTCAGCGCGGCGACGGCCGGGGTGAGCAGGTCGCCGCCGACCGCGTCGAGGACGTAGTCGACGGGGGTGCCCCAGTCGTCACTGTCGTACGTGATCACCTCGTCGGCGCCGAGTCCGCGTACGAACTCCGCCTTCCCGGGGGCGGACACCGCGCCGACGACACGCGACGCGCCCCGCAGCCGGGCGAGTTGGACGGCGAGGTGGCCTACCCCGCAGGCCGCCGCCGTGACGAGCGCCGACTCACCGCGGACGGGGCGCGCCGCTTCCAGGGCGCCGAGCGCGACCAGCCCGCTGCGGACGAGGGCGACGGCGTCGACGGCGCTCGCGCTCCCGGGGATGGGCGTGGCCATGGCCTCGTGCAGGAGCGCGTAGTCGGCGTACCCGTGCCCGAAGCAGAGCCCGGTGACACGGTCGCCCGCCCGGAAGCGGGTGACGCCCTCGCCCGCGGCGACGACCTCCCCGGCGATCTCGCCGCCGAGCGGGATCGGCTCGGCCGCCTCGGTCACCTTGCGTACGACGGGGAGGGTCACGCCGATCGCCTCGGCGCGGACCAGCAGTTCGCCGGGCCCGGCGGTGGGCACGGGGACGTCTTCCAGGAACAGCGGGCCGCCGGTGTGCTCATAGCGGACGCGACGCATCGCACCTCCAGGGGTGTCGAAAACCGTTGGGAGTCCCAACGGTATCCGGAGATTCGTTGGGAAGTCCAACGGTTATTCGCTACCCTGGCGGCATGTCCGCCCCCCTGTCCGCGATCCGCGCTCTCCCCAGCTGGCTCCTCGGCCGCGCCGCCGCCCGCGGTCGCGCCCTTGTCGCCGAGGCCCTGGCCGCCGAGGGCATGAAGATGTGGCACCACGTGGCCCTCTCCGCCGTCTCCGACCTCGGTCCCGTCGCCCAGGCCGAGCTGGGCCGCTGCATTCAGCTCGACCCGAAGGATCTCGTCGGCGTCCTCAACGACCTTCAGGCCGCGGGTCTGGTCGTCCGCGAACCGGACCCGGGGGACCGCCGCAAGAACGCGGTGTCGATCACCGAGGAGGGTGCCCGGAAGCTCAAGCGCTGCGAGAGGGCGGGCCGTGAGGCGAACGACGTCCTGTTGGCCCCGCTCTCGGCCGCCGAACGTGAGCAGTTCATGGGCTTGTTGATCCGGATTTCCGGTACGGACGGCTGACGCGAGCTAACGTTCCGTCATGACCGCACCCGAAGCCGAATCCCGGCCCGCCCTCGACCCCGCGCGCACGGCCCTCGTACTCGTCGACCTGATGGACCGCATCGTCGCGCTGCCCCTGGAACCCCGTAAAGGCACCGAAGTCCTCTCCACGGCCGAGGGGTTGGCGGTGGCCTTCCGGAAGGCGGGCGCGCTGGTCGTCCTCATCCGGGTCGAGCGGCCCAAAGTCGCCGAGCAGCCGTCCGGCAGCGGATTCGCCGCAGGGCTCGCGGCGGAGGGCGACATCGAGATCGTGAAGCGCACCATCGGCGGTTTCCAGGGCACCGGCCTCGACGAGCGGCTGCGCGAACACGGCGTCACCACGCTCGTGTTCGGGGGGATCGCCACCAACCTGGGCGTCGAGTCGACCGCCCGCGCCGCCGGCGACCTCGGATACGACCTCGTCTTCGCCGAGGACGCCATGGCCGCGTTCACCGCCGCCGAACACGACGCCTCCGTGCGCCTGGACTTCCCGCGCCTGGGCACGGTGGTGACGGCGGCGCAGGTGCACTTCGGGGTGCGCTGAGCGAACCGAGCCTTTGAAAATACAGCGGGGCCCGTCCGGCGCAGGGGGCGCTCCCCGCCGTTCGGGCCCCCGCCGCCGTGACGCGGGGGAGTCGGTCAGCCCTGGGCGGCCGCGGCCCGCAGGGCTATGCGGTGCTCACCCGCGTACACGTTCATGGAGGCGCCGCGCAGGAAGCCGACCAGGGTCAGGCCTGTCTCCGCCGCCAGGTCGACCGCCAGGGACGACGGGGCCGAGACCGCCGCGAGCACCGGGATGCCCGCCATGACCGCCTTCTGCGCCAGCTCGAAGGAGGCCCGCCCCGAGACCAGCAGGACCGTCCGGGAGAGCGGGAGCGTGCCGTTCTGCAGGGCGCGGCCGACCAGCTTGTCCACCGCGTTGTGTCGGCCCACGTCCTCACGTATGTCGACCAGCTCGCCCTCTTCCGTGAACAGCGCGGCCGCGTGCAGGCCCCCGGTCCGGTCGAAGACCCGCTGGGCCGCCCGCAGCCGGTCGGGGAGGCCGGCGAGCAGCTCGGGTTCCAGCCGGACCGGGGGAGTGGTGTCGCCCAACGTGTCGTCGATCGTCCAGCGGGCCGTCGTCCGGACCGCGTCCAGGCTCGCCTTGCCGCACAGGCCGCAGGAGGACGTCGTGTACACATTGCGTTCGAGCGAGATGTCGGGGATGACGACGCCGGGCGCCGTCCGTACGTCGACGATGTTGTACGTGTTGGAGCCGTCGACGGTGGCGCCCGCGCAGTACACGATGTTCTGCAGTTCGTCTGCCTCGCCCAGCACTCCCTCGCTGACCAGGAAGCCCGCGGCGAGCGCGAAGTCGTCGCCCGGCGTGCGCATGGTGATCGCGAGCGGTTTGCCGTTGAGGCGGATCTCCAGTGGTTCCTCGGCGACGAGCGTGTCCGGGCGGGTGCTCACGGCCCCGTCCCGGATGCGGATCACCTTGCGTCGTTCCGTGACTCGTCCCATGTCCTGATCAGTCCCGGTTCTGTCCGTGCTGGTGGCCGAAGCGGCCCTTGATGCGGAGGTTGCCGTGGGTCACCGGGTCGTCCGGAGAGGTGACCTTCACGCTCTCATTGTCCTGCACGTGCCGGATGAGCCGGCAGCCCGCCCTGGGCCGAGGGCCGCCGGGAGACCGGCGACCCTCGGTGTGTGGCGGGTGCGGTCGCGGGAGTCCACGTGGTCCGGGCCCCTCACGACACGTGCGAACTTCCGCGCCGCGTAGTGCGTTTCGGTGGTCGCGCGGGTGCCCGCGACCGTCCCGAAGGCGCCACGCGCCCGGCTCGGCCCTTCGGCGGCGCGGGTCAGCGCCTCGTCCCAGGTGGCCGCCCGGAGGGGCTCGTCGTGCGAGTCCCGTACCAGTGGACGGGTGAGCCGGGCGCGGCCCTCCGGGCCGGGTGTCCTCATGCCGCGGTCCGCAGCGCGAGCAGATCCGAGATGGCATGGACGGTACGGAGCGTCGGCACCGGAACCTCGGTGATCTCCGCCAGTTCCACGACGGCCGCGAGCAGCACGTCGAGTTCGAGCGGCTTGCCGCGCTCCAGGTCCTGGAGCGTGGAGGTGCGGTGGTCGCCGACGCGCTCGGCACCGGCAAGGCGCCGCTCGATGGACACGCCCACCTCGCAGCCGAGGGCCTCGGCGACGGCGAGCGTCTCGGTCATCATGATCTCGATGACCTTGCGGGTGCCGCCGTGCAGGCACATCTGCCGCATCGTGGCGCGGGCCAGCGCGCTGATCGGGTTGAAGGAGATGTTGCCGAGCAGTTTGAGCCAGATGTCGTTGCGCAGGTCCTGTTCGACCGGGCATTTGAGACCGCCCGTCTGCATGGCCTCGCTGAACGCCTGGCAGCGCGCGGAGCGGGAGCGGTCGGGTTCGCCGATGGAGAACCGGGTGCCTTCGAGATGACGTACGACTCCAGGTCCTTCGAGCTCGGTCGCGGCGTACACGACACACCCGATGGCACGTTCGGGCGCGAGCACCGCACTGACCGTGCCGTCCGGGTCCACGCTCTCGATCCGGTGGCCGTCGTGCGGGCCGCCGTGCCGGTGGAAGTACCACCAGGGGATGCCGTTCTGGGCGGCGATCACCGCCGTGGTGTCGTGCAACAAGGGCTCGATCAGCGGCCCGCACGCCGCGTACGAGTTGGCCTTGAGGCCCAGGAACACGTAGTCGACCGGACCGATCTCGGCCGGGTCGTCGGTGGCGTGGGCCCGTGCGGTGAAGTCTCCGCGCGGGCTGAGGACTCTTACTCCGTGCTGCCTCATGGCCGCCAGATGCGGTCCACGGGCGACGAGGTGCACATCGGCGCCTGCGCGGTGCAGCGCGGCGCCGACGTAGGCGCCGATCGCACCGGCGCCGAGAACTGCGACTTTCACTGTGTGGCGCTCCGTTCGGTCGAGGGTACCGAGGGGCTGCCGAACTTTGTCGACGGAATATTGTCTACAGGATGGAAGGGGTGGCAGCAAGAGGTCGGGCGGTACCCGGGGGGGGGCTTTTGTACGGCGGCCTCGGGGCCGTCCGTCCGGCTCCACCGACCGTTCGTCGCGCCAGGAGTACCGCTCATCGCATACGGTCGACCAGTTTCCGCCGTGCGACTTCCCCATCGGACAACCGCTTCCTATCGTTCGGGATCATGAGCCCCCCTGTCGCACCGCCCGGTTGGAGCCGCTGGCTCGTCCCGCCGGCCGCTCTGTCGGTCCATCTCTCCATCGGTCAGGCCTACGCCTGGAGCGTCTACAAACCGCCGCTCGAATCCGCGCTCGACCTCAGCGGAACCGAGAGCGCTCTGCCCTTCCAGCTCGGCATCGTCATGCTCGGCCTGTCGGCCGCGTTCGGCGGCACGCTCGTCGAGCGCAACGGGCCGCGCTGGGCGATGACCGTCGCCCTGATCTGCTTCTCCTCCGGCTTCCTGATCGCCTCGCTCGGCGCGGCCACCGAGCAGTACTGGCTGATCGTCTTCGGCTACGGCTTCGTCGGCGGGATCGGCCTCGGCATCGGCTACATCTCGCCCGTCTCGACCCTGATCAAGTGGTTCCCGGACAGGCCCGGCATGGCCACCGGCATCGCGATCATGGGCTTCGGCGGCGGCGCGCTGATCGCCTCACCGTGGTCCACGCAGATGCTGAAGTCGTTCGGCTCCGACTCCTCCGGGATCGCGAAGGCGTTCCTCGTGCACGGGCTGACGTACGCCGTCTTCATGTCGCTCGGTGTCCTGCTGGTGCGGGTGCCGCGCACCGAGAAGCCGGTCGCGTCCGGCCCCAGCTCGCTGGACGGTGTGCAGGTGTCCGCCCGGAACGCCGTACGCACCCCGCAGTTCTGGTGCCTGTGGGTCGTGCTCTGCATGAACGTGACCGCGGGCATCGGCATCCTGGAGAAGGCCGCCCCGATGATCACGGACTTCTTCGCGGACACCTCCACGCCCGTGTCCGTCTCCGCGGCCGCCGGATTCGTCGCGCTGCTGTCGGCCGCCAACATGGCGGGCCGTATCGGCTGGTCCTCGACGTCCGACCTGATCGGGCGCAAGAACATCTACCGGGTCTATCTCGGGGTCGGCGCGCTGATGTACGCGCTCATCGCCTGGTTCGGGGACTCCTCGAAGCCGCTGTTCATCCTCTGCGCGCTGGTGATCCTCTCGTTCTACGGGGGCGGCTTCGCGACGATCCCCGCGTACCTGAAGGATCTCTTCGGCACCTACCAGGTCGGCGCGATCCACGGCCGGCTGCTCACCGCGTGGTCCACGGCGGGCGTCCTGGGCCCGCTGATCGTCAACTGGATCGCGGACCACCAGGAGGCGGCGGGCAAGCACGGCTCGTCCCTCTACGGCCTCTCGTTCCTGATCATGATCGGCCTGCTCGCCGTCGGCTTCGTCGCCAACGAGCTCGTACGACCCGTCCATGTCCGGCACCATATTCCCGCACCGAGGGAGGCCGTCGATGTCGAACAGCAGCAGCCAGAGTCCGCCTGACCGGAGGCCGTTGATCGTCTTCGCCTGGCTCTGGGTGGGCGCTCCGCTCGGTTACGGAGTGTACGAACTTGTGCTGAAAGCGAAGCAATTGTTCACAGGGTGATCCAGGCACACGTACGGACGGTGTTCGGGCGTCCGAGGGTCTGACAGAAGCCGACAAGCCTGGCGCCCCTTTCCTGTGGCATCACCTGCCGCCGTACCCGCGAGTCACTGATCAGACTGGTGGATCCCGCTACCCAAGGCAACGAGGGGGACCACTCATGAACGGCTCACGGATCGCCGCCGTCGGCCATTACCAGCCCGCCAAGGTACTCACCAACGAGGACCTGGCGGGCCTGGTCGACACCAACGACGAGTGGATCAGGAGCCGGGTGGGTATCCGCACCCGCCATATCGCCGGGCCCGACGAGCCGGTCGACGAGCTGGCCGCGCACGCCGCCGCCAAGGCACTCGCGGCGGCGGGCCTTGTTCCGGCCGACATCGATCTGGTCCTGGTCGCCACCTCCACGGCCGTCGACCGCTCCCCGAACATGGCCGCCCGGGTCTCCGCCCGCCTCGGCATCCCGTCCCCCGCCGCCATGGACGTCAACGTCGTCTGCGCGGGCTTCACACACGCCCTCGCCACCGCCGACCACACCGTGCGCGCGGGTGCGGCGACCCGGGCGCTGGTGATCGGCGCCGACAAGATGTCCGACGTGACGGACTGGACCGACCGCACGACGTGCGTGCTGGTCGGGGACGGGGCGGGAGCCGCCGTCGTCGAGGCCTGTCCTTCCGGAGAGGAGCCCGGCATCGGTCCGGTGCTGTGGGGCTCGGTGCCCGAGATGGGGCACGCGGTGCGCATCGAGGGCACGCCGTCGAGGTTCGCGCAGGAGGGGCAGAGCGTCTACCGCTGGGCGACGACCCAGCTGCCGTCGATCGCGCGCAAGGCCTGCGAGCGCGCGGGCTTCGCCCCCGAGGAGCTCGCCGGAGTCGTACTGCACCAGGCGAACCTGCGCATCATCGAGCCCCTCGCCGGGAAGATCGGCGCCGTGAACGCCGTCGTCGCACGGGATGTCACCGACTCGGGGAACACGTCCGCCGCGAGCATTCCGCTCGCCTTCTCCAAGCTCGTCGAGCGCGGGGAGATCTCCTCGGGCGACCCCGTCCTGCTGTTCGGCTTCGGCGGAAACCTGTCGTACGCGGGCCAGGTCGTCCGCTGCCCGTGAGCTGCTCGTACGATCCCTCACAGGGCCCCATGCGACAAGCCCAACTCCTGTGCCTCCCGGCGTTTGTGCGCCGTAGACTGTAGGCGAAAGACAATTCATAATTGACTTTCCTATCGCGGCGACGGCGCTGCCCAGGAGGGACCGTGATGTTGTCGACAGGACTGCCGCAGGGAGCGGTGCCCAAGCTCGAACGGCCCGGTCCGCTGCGTGACCGTGTCTACGAAGCACTGCTCGAACTCATCACCACCCGAGCCCTCCAACCCGGCCAGCACCTCGTCGAGAGCGAACTCGCCGGGCACCTCGGGGTGTCCCGGCAGCCCGTGCGCGAGGCCCTGCAACGGCTCAGCACCGACGGCTGGGTCGATCTGCGGCCCGCCCAGGGCGCGTTCGTGCACGAACCCACCGAGGAGGAAGCGGACCAGCTCCTCACGGTCCGTACGCTCCTGGAGGCCGAAGCCGCCCGGCTCGCCGCCGCCAACGCGGGCAGCGAGGCCATAGCCACACTCGAAGAGCTGTGCGCGGAGGGCGAGCGGGCGGTCGCCGCCGACGACGTGGACGCCGCGGTCGCGATGAACGCCCGGCTCCACGCCAAGGTCATGGAGCTCGCCGGCAACACGGTCCTCGCCGAGCTCGCCGCCCAGGTCGACCGGCGTGTCCGCTGGTACTACACGCCGGTCGCCCGGCAGCGCGGCCGGCAGTCCTGGATCGAGCACCGTGAGCTGATCGCGGCGATCGCGGACCGCGACGGGCAGCGCGCCACGGCGGTCATGCGCGCCCACACGGAACACACGCGGAAGATGTACCACGAGCGCGAGAAGTAGCCGGCCGGTTCCTGGAGCGTGGTCGGCCGGTTCCTGGAGGGTGCGAAACCGTCAGGCCACGGCCGCCGGGGACTCGGCAACGGGCCGGCACGGTGACCACCGAGCCTCCGCGCCCAGCATCGCCACCAACACACCGACCAGCGCGAGGAGTTCGACGACCGCCGACAGGCGGATGCCGAGCAGCGCGGTGGCCAGGGCGACGGGCACGGCCGCCGCGCGGTAGCTCACCGGGAAGAGCCGCAGTACCGCGCGGAACGCCACGTCCCCGGTGAGGAACAGGGCGACCCCGCCCGCGAGCGCGAGAGCAGGACCGGTGTGCAGATGCTCGGTGAGATGCCCGAGCGTCCTCTTCACACCCGCCGCGATGTAGGCGATGCCGAGCAGCATGGGCAGGAAGGCGTAGTAGTAGGCGTTCATGGCCAGGCGCCAGCGCCGGTCCGGCGCCGTCGCCGTGAACGCGACCTCCGCGCCGTGCTCGTCGCGCACGAAGTACGTCCACCACAGCGCGGCGGCCAGCGCGAGAGCGAGAAAGGCTCCGCCGAACAGGTCCGCCGTGAGCGGCAGATGGCCGATGCCGATGCCGATCGCGATGACGGACTCGCCGAACGCGACGATCAGCAGCAGCCCGTGCCGCTCCACGAAGTGGGCCGGGTCGAGAGCGCCCAACTGGGTGCGCAGCCGCGCGGCGTCGCGTCCGTCCCGGCGCCGCGGACCGTGCTCGGCGATGAACGGCGTGACGAACTGCAGCACCAGCGCGAGCAGCCACAGCCCGTCGGCGACGAGGCCGTGGAACAGTCCCGCCGCCGTGACCGACAGTGCGGCCAGGGAGTTCGGCACCGCGTACCAGATGACATCGCGGCCATGGCTACGGGTGTAGAGCGCGCTGTGCACGAGGACCACGGCCAGGAAACCGAGGCCGAAGACGACTCCGCCGTCGTCGAAGGCGCGCGGGATGGCCAGCGCGCACACCAGGAACGCGCCCATGCCCAGCATCAGGAGGAGCCGCCGCGAAGGCCGGTCGGGCGGTACCTGGTTGGTGAGATACGCGTACGCGCCGTACATCCAGAACAGCACCACGAAGATCAGCGCCACGCGCGCCGCCGTCGCGAACGACAGGTCGGCGGTGAGTAGCACGGTGAGCTGGGTGAGGGTGAAGACGAAGACCAGGTCGAAGAAGAGCTCCAGGGTGCTGACTCTGCGCCCTGCCTCGTCGGATGCGGTGTACTCCGCCGCGTCCACTGCCGTGTTCATGTTTCCCCCTGAACCGATCGATGCGCAGATCGTAAGCCGCCTCCGCGGCTGATTGCAGACCTCGCTTTGTCCTGTGAGTGGAGAAAGTTGACGGCAATTCGTGCGCAACTTCTTCCCACTCCCGGCAGCCGCTGCTACGTTCCCCTCGAAAGCACGACCGGCGAGGTGGCCGGAACTCGACGCAGGCGCAAGCCGATTGAGGCGGGGAGGGGCTCGTGAGACGGATGACGGCACGACCCGCGAACGCGCACCAGGCCCGGCTGCTGCGCCTGTTGCGCGACGGTGGCCCCAACTCCCGTGCCCAGCTGGGCGATCAGATCGACCTCTCCCGGTCGAAGCTGGCCGTTGAAGTGGACCGGCTGCTGGAGACGGGCCTGATCGTGGCCGACGGACTCGCCGCATCCCGTGGCGGCCGCCGCTCCCACAACATCCGGCTCGCGCCCGCCCTGCGCTTCCTGGGCGTCGACATCGGCGCGACCTCGATCGACGTCGCCGTCACCAACGCGGAACTCGAAGTACTCGGGCACATCAACCAGCCCATGGACGTACGCGAGGGCCCGGTCGCGGTCTTCGAGCAAGTCCTCGCCATGGCCGCCAAGTTGAGGACCTCAGGACTCGCGGAGGGGTTCGACGGCGCCGGGATCGGCGTACCCGGCCCCGTCCGCTTCCCCGAGGGCGTCCCGGTCGCACCGCCGATCATGCCCGGCTGGGACGGCTTCCCGGTCCGCGAGGCGCTCAGCCAGGACCTCGGCTGTCCGGTCATGGTCGACAACGACGTGAACCTGATGGCCATGGGGGAGCAGCACGCGGGCGTCGCACGCTCCGTGGGCGACTTCCTCTGCGTCAAGATCGGCACGGGCATCGGCTGCGGCATCGTCGTCGGCGGTGAGGTCTACCGCGGTACGACGGGCAGCGCCGGCGACATCGGGCACATCCAGGCCGTGCCCGACGGGCGACCGTGCGCCTGCGGCAACCGGGGTTGTCTGGAAGCCCACTTCAGCGGCGCGGCGCTCGCGCGGGACGCCACGGAGGCCGCCCAGCAGGGCCTTTCGATGGAACTCGCGACGCGGCTGGAGACCAACGGCAGCCTCAGCGCCGTCGACGTCGCCGCCGCGGCCGCCGCGGGCGACGCCACCGCGCTCGATCTGATCCGCGAGGGCGGCAATCGTACCGGTCAGGTCATCGCAGGCCTTGTCAGCTTCTTCAATCCGGGCCTGGTGGTGATCGGGGGCGGGGTGACGGGTCTCGGCCACACCCTGCTCGCCGCGATCCGCACCCAGGTCTACCGCCAGTCGCTGCCCCTGGCGACCGGCAATCTCCCCATCGTCCTCGGAGAGTTGGGACCCACCGCCGGAGTCATCGGCGCGGCCCGGCTCATCAGCGACCACCTGTTCTCACCCGCGTAAGGCCCCGAGCGTTCCCACCCGCGTAAGGCCCGAGGCCGGTACAGCCTCACGTCACTTACCTCCCGTCACGTACCTCATGCCACTTACCTCATGTCACCTCACCAGTACAGCGCCCTGCTCTGCCACGCCCTGAAGTCGCTTGCCCTGTAAGCGCCCTGCCCTGAAACCGGCCCGCACGCCCGCCAAGGGGAACCGTCATGGCACCAGAACCACCGCTGCTCACCATGTCCGGCATCACCAAGTCCTTCCCCGGAGTCCGGGCCCTCGACGGCGTCGACCTCGACGTCCAGGCCGGCGAGGTGCACTGCCTGCTCGGCCAGAACGGCGCCGGAAAATCCACGCTCATCAAGGTCCTGGCCGGCGCCCACCAGCCCGACGACGGCGCCATCGGCTGGCGCGGTGAACAGGTCACCCTCAGGTCGCCGATCGCCGCCATGCGCCTCGGCATCGCCACCATCTACCAGGAACTCGACCTGGTGGAGGGCCTGTCGGTCGCCGAGAACGTCCACCTCGGCCATGAACCCACGGCCGCCGGCTTCGTCGTACGAGGAAAGACCGCACGGGCATCAACTGCCGCTCTTCTCAAGCGACTTGGGCATCCGGAGATCGACCCGGCACGACTCGTCGGCGAGCTGTCGGCGGCCCAGCGGCAGATCGTCTCCATGGCCCGGGCGCTCTCCCACGACGTACGCCTGATCGTCATGGACGAACCGTCCGCGGCCCTCGACCCCGACGAGGTCGACAACCTCTTCCGCATCGTGGGCGATCTGACCGCGGACGGAGTCGCCGTCGTCTACATCTCGCACCGTCTGGAGGAGATCCGCCGCATCGGCGACCGCGTGACCGTGCTGAAGGACGGGCGCGCCGTGGCGGGCGGACTCCCCGCGAAGTCCACACCGACGCGCGAGGTCGTGGCGCTGATGACGGGGCGCAATGTCGAGTACGTCTTCCCGGAACGGCCCCGGTCACGGCCACCCGGTGAGCCCGTCCTCACGGTCCGAGGTCTCGCCCGCGAAGGCGAGTTCGCGCCGCTCGATCTCGATCTGCGTCCCGGCGAGATCGTCGGACTGGCCGGACTTGTCGGCTCCGGCCGCTCCGAGATCCTGGAGACGATCTACGGAGCCCGTAAGTCGACGGCCGGTCAAGTGAGCCTGAACGGCCGCGTGTTGCGCCCCGGCAGCGTTCGCGCCGCCGTCCGCGCCGGACTCGGGCTCGCCCCCGAGGAACGCAAGGCGCAGGGCCTGCTGATGCTGGAGTCCGTCACCCGCAATGTGTCGGTGTCCTCCATGTCCCGCTTCGCGTACGGGGGTTGGATCGACCGGCGCGCCGAACGCGGCGCGGCGCGGGCGGCGACACGCGAGCTGTCCCTGCGCCCCGACAACCCGTCGGTGTCGGTCCGGACGCTGTCCGGCGGCAACCAGCAGAAGGCCGTCCTGGCGCGCTGGCTGCTGCGCGGCTGCCGCGTGCTGCTTCTCGACGAACCCACCCGAGGGGTCGACGTCGGCGCCCGCGCCGAGCTGTACGCGGTGATCCGCCGCCTCGCCGACGAAGGGCTCGCCGTGCTGCTGGTCTCCAGCGAAGTGCCCGAAGTGCTGGGGCTCGCCGACCGCGTCCTGGTGCTTCGCGAGGGGCGCGTCGTCCATACGGCGCCCGCCCGCGAACTCGACGAACACCGTGTACTCGATCTCGTCATGGAAGGAAGCCCGGTGGCCGATGAAGGGAGCCCGGCGTCGTGACGCAGCCCGTATCCCCGCCCAGGGATGACACCCCCAAGGTGTCACCGCTCAAGGAACACGCCCCGTGGCGCACGCTCGCGGCCGCCGCCGACGTCCGTACCCTCTCGCTCCTCGGCGTACTCGCCGCCCTGATCGTCATCGGCGGCATCACCAAACCCGACGAGTTCCTCGACACCCGCAACCTCCAACTCGTCCTCACCCAGGCCTCGGTGATCGGTGTCGTCACCGTCGGCATGACCTTCGTCATCACCTCCGGCGGCATCGACCTGTCGGTCGGCGCGATCGTCGCGCTCTCCTCGGTGTGGGCGACCACGGTCGCCACCCAAGAGTACGGTTTCGCCGGCATCCTCTTCACCGCGGTGCTCGTCGGCGTCGGCTGCGGCCTGGTCAACGGCGTGCTCATCGCGTACGGCGGGATGGTTCCGTTCATCGCCACCCTCGCCATGCTCGCCTCGGCCCGCGGACTCGCACTCCAGATCACCGACGGCAAGACCCAGATCGTCAGCGTCAACGGGATCCTGAAGCTCGGCGAGCGCGACTCGTACGTCCTCGGCATACCGCCCCTGGTACTCGTCTTCGCCGTTGTCACCGTGATCGGCTGGCTGATCCTCAACCGCACCACCTTCGGCCGCCGCACGATCGCCGTCGGCGGCAACGCGGAGGCGGCCCGGCTCGCCGGCATCGACGTACGGCGCCAGCGGCTGTACCTCTATCTGCTCTCCGGACTGTGCTGCGGCATCGCCGCCTTCCTGCTGATCATCCTGTCCGGCTCGGGTCAGAACACCAACGGCAACCTGTACGAACTCGACGCGATCGCGGCGGCGATCATCGGCGGCACGCTGCTGAGCGGCGGCCGCGGCACCATCACCGGCTCCGTGCTCGGCGTCCTGATCTTCACGACGATCACCAACATCTTCGCGCTGAACAACCTCCAGAGCGACGTCCAGCAGATCGCCAAGGGCGCGATCATCGTCGCCGCGGTCCTGGTCCAGCGGCGCACAGCGAACACCGCCTGAGCCGTAGCGCATCACGCGCACCACAGACCTGACATGGGAAGGGTCCACCGTCATGCCAGAACCCACCAGCCTCACCAGCCGCAGAGGACTGCTCTTCGGGACCGCCGCCGTCTCGGCCGGTGCCTTCCTCGTCGGCTGCACCAGCAACGACACCAAGAACACCGATAACGGGGACCCTGCCGCGAACAGCCGGCCGGCCGCCGACGACAAGCCCGGCAAACACGTCACCATCGGCTTCGCCGGCCCGCAGGCCGACCACGGCTGGCTCAACGCGATCAACGACAACGCCAAGAACCGGGCCAAGAAGTACTCGGACGTCACCCTGGAGATCACCGAGGGCTCCAACGACACGGCCGCGCAGATCGGCCAGATCGAGACGCTGATCAACAAGAAGGTGGACGTCCTGGTCGTCCTGCCCGCCGACGGCAAGGCGCTCACCCAGGTCGGCCTGCAGGCGATGCGCGCCGGAATCCCCGTCGTCAACCTCGACCGGATCTTCAACTCCCCGCAGGCATACCGCTGTTGGATCGGCGGCGACAACTACGGCATGGGCCTCAGCGCCGGGCACTACATCGGCGAGAAGCTCAAGGACAAGCAGGACGCCCGCGTCATCGAACTCGCCGGGCTCGACAACCTGGAGCTCACCAAGCAGCGCACCCAGGGCTTCGACGCGGCCCTCAAGAACTACCCGAACATCAAGAAGGTCGCCCGGCAGGCCGCCGAGTTCACCGTCGAGTCCGGGCAGGCCAAGATGGCCCAACTCCTCCAGGCCCAGTCGAAGTTCGACGCCCTGTGGAACCACGACGACGACCAGGGCGTGGGCGCGCTGCGCGCCATCAAGCAGGCCGGGCGCGACGACTTCCTGATGGTCGGCGGCGCGGGCGCGCTCTCCGCCTTCCAGGCCATCGACGCGGACGACAGCGTCCTCAAGGCCACCGTCCTGTACCCGCCGACGATGGCCGCGTCCGCGATCGACCTCGCCCGCGCGCTCGGCCAGGGCAAGGGAGTCGGCGGCCTCGCCGAGTTCGAGATCCCCGCGTCGCTCACGCTGTACTCGGCCGTCGTCGACAAGGACAACGTCAAGCAGTACATGGCCACCGGCTTCAAGTGAGGAGTCCTGCCCCGGGGATCTGTCCGGCGGGTCCGGCCGCGGCGGCGAGCGCCCCCGGAGCCCGCCCGGTGAGTCAGGCCCCACCCCCCACCGCGCCACGACGACGAGGAGGACATTCCGCATGGCACAGCCGCAGCAGTCAGAGGGGACCGAGGGCGAGAAGCCGCCGCTCCGTGTCGGCATGGTCGGCTACGCCTTCATGGGCGCCGCCCACTCCCAGGGCTGGCGCACCGTAGGGCGCGTCTTCGACCTGCCCCGACGTCCTGTCCTGGCCGCGCTCTGCGGGCGGGACGGCGCCGCGGTGCGCGCGGCGGCCGACCGGCACGGCTGGGCGGCGGCCGAGACCGACTGGCGCGCCCTGATCGAACGGGACGACATCGACCTCGTCGACATCTGCACCCCGGGCGACAGCCATGCCGAGATCGCTCTCGCCGCGCTGGCCGCCGGCAAGCACGTGCTGTGCGAGAAGCCCCTCGCGAATACCGTCGAGGAGGCGAGAGCCATGACGGCGGCGGCCGAAGAGGCCTGCGGGCGCGGCCAGTTGGCGATGGTCGGCTTCAACTACCGCCGCGTGCCCGCGACAGCACTGGCGCGCCGGATGGTGGCCGAGGGCAGGCTGGGAAGCCTGCGGCACGTCAGGGTGACGTACCTTCAGGACTGGCTGGTCGACCCGGAGTTCCCGCTGACCTGGCGGCTGCGCAGGGAGCAGGCCGGGTCGGGTGCGCTCGGTGACCTGGGCGCGCACATCGTCGACCTCGCGCAGTATCTGGCGGGGGAGCGGCTGACCGGGGTGTCCGCGCTCACCGAGACCTTCGTACGGGAACGGCCGCTGCCCGGCGGCCCGACCAGCGGCCTGACCGCCGTCTCGGCCACCGGCACCGGACAGGTCACCGTGGACGACGCCGCCCTGTTCACCGGCCGCTTCGCCTCGGGCGCCCTGGCCTCCTTCGAGGCCACCCGCTACGCCACCGGCCGCAAGAACGCCCTGCGCATCGAACTCAACGGCGAGCGGGGTTCGTTGGCCTTCGACCTGGAGCGCCTCAACGAACTCTCGTACCACGACGGTACGGAGCCCGGAGCGCACGCCGGCTTCCGGCGCATCCTCGTCACCGAACCCGACCACCCCTACCTGGACGCCTGGTGGCCGCCGGGGCACGGCCTCGGCTACGAGCACACCTTCGTCCACCAGGCCCGCGACCTGATCCACGCGATCGCCGAGGGCCGCCGGCCCGAACCCTCCTTCGCCGACGGGCTGCAAGTGCAGCGCGTGCTGGCGGCGGTGGAGGAGAGCGCCGAGAAGAACTCCGTCTACACCCCCATAGCGGTCTGAGGAGGCCCGGGAATGCCGCGCGACTTCACGCTCTTCACCGGCCAGTGGGCCGACCTGCCCCTCGAAGAGGTCTGCCGCCTCGCCCGCGACTTCGGCTATGACGGACTCGAACTCGCCTGCTGGGGCGACCACTTCGAGGTCGACAAGGCACTCGCCGACCCCTCGTACATCGAGTCCCGGCACGCGATGCTCGACAAGTACGGCCTCAGGTGCTGGGCGATCTCCAACCACCTGGTCGGCCAGGCGGTCTGCGACGCCATCATCGACGAGCGTCACCGGGCCATCCTGCCCGCCCGCATCTGGGGCGACGGCGAACCGGAGGGCGTACGCCAGCGGTCCGCCGCCGAGATCGCCGACACCGCACGCGCGGCGGCGGCCTTCAGCGTCGACACCGTCATCGGGTTCACCGGCTCGGCCATCTGGCACCTCGTCGCGATGTTCCCACCCGCTTCCGAGTCGATGATCGAGCGCGGTTACGAGGACTTCGCGACGCGCTGGAACCCGATCCTGGACGTCTTCGACGCGCAGGGCGTGCGGTTCGCGCACGAGGTCCACCCGAGCGAGATCGCGTACGACTACTGGACAACGCACCGGGCGCTGGCGGCAGTTGACCACCGTCCCGCCTTCGGGCTGAACTTCGACCCCTCGCACTTCGTGTGGCAGGACCTTGACCCGGTCGGCTTCCTCTACGACTTCCGCGACCGGATCTACCACGTCGACTGCAAGGAAGCCCGCAAGCGGCTGGACGGACGCAACGGCCGCCTCGGCTCGCACCTGCCCTGGGGTGACCCGCGCCGCGGCTGGGACTTCGTCTCCGCGGGCCACGGCGACGTCCCCTGGGAGGACGTCTTCCGGATGCTGCGCTCCATCGACTACACGGGCCCCGTCTCCGTCGAGTGGGAGGACGCCGGCATGGACCGGCTCCAGGGCGCACCCGAGGCCCTGACCCGCCTCAAGGCATACGACTTCGAGCCGCCGTCGGCTTCGTTCGACGCGGCGTTCGGCGGCAACGACTAGGCCGCGACACAGAGTTCCCATGCTTCCGGGGTGACGGCGCACCCCGGCGTCACGCACCCACCCGTACGACCAGCCCCTTCATGGAGGCATTTCGTGCACCCGTACGCCAGAAACACGAAGAACAGGAAGAGCAGGAAGAACACCAGCCACTTCAGACGTCCGAGACTCCGCGGGGCACTCGCCCTGCTGAGCGGCGCGCTGCTCACGGCCGCCTCCCTCACCCTCACCACACCCCAGGCCGGCGCAGCCGTCGCCGACCCGTCCGCCACCACTGCCGCCGCGGCCGAGGACTTCCAGCAAGTCACCCTCGCCAAGGGCGAACCCGAGGTCGGCGAGCCCATGTCGCTCGCCGTGCTCCCCGACCGCTCGGTCCTGCACACCTCACGCGACGGCGAACTCCGCCTCACCGACGCGGCGGGCAACACCAAGCTCGCGGGCAAGCTCGATGTCTACTCGCACGACGAGGAAGGCCTGCAGGGCGTCGGCATCGACCCCGACTTCACCGCCAACCGCTACATCTACCTCTACTACGCACCGCCCCTGAACACCCCCGCGGGCGATGCCCCGGAGACGGGCACCGCCGCGGACTTCGCGCCCTTCGACGGCGTCAACCGCCTCTCGCGCTTCGTCCTCAAGGCCGACGGCACCCTCGACAACGCCAGCGAGAAGAAGATCCTCGACGTCCAGACCTCGCGCGGCATCTGCTGCCACGTCGGCGGCGACATCGACTTCGACGCGGCCGGGAACCTCTATCTCTCCACCGGGGACGACTCCAACCCGTTCCAGTCGGACGGCTTCACCCCCATCGACGAGCGCGCCGACCGCAACCCGGCCTTCGACGCCCAGCGTTCGGCCGGCAACACCAACGACCTGCGCGGCAAGATCCTGCGCATCAAGGTGAACGCCGACGGCTCGTACTCCATCCCCGACGGCAACCTCTTCGCCCCCGGCACCGACAAGACGCGCCCCGAGATCTACGCGATGGGCTTCCGCAATCCGTTCCGCTTCAGCGTCGACAAAGCGACCGGCATTCTCTACGTCGGTGACTACGGCCCGGACGCCGGCGCGGCCGACCCCACGCGCGGTCCCGGCGGCCAGGTCGAGTTCGCCCGCGTCACCGCCCCCGGCAACTTCGGCTGGCCGTACTGCACCGGCAAGAACGACGCCTACGTGGACTACGACTTCGCGACCAAGACCTCCGGCGCGGCCTTCGACTGCGACGCGCCGAAGAACACCTCCCCGCACAACACCGGCCTCACCGACCTGCCCCCGGCCCAGCCCGCCTGGATCCCCTACGACGGCGCGTCCGTCCCGGAGTTCGGCAGCGGCTCGGAGTCCCCGATGGGCGGCCCGGTCTACCACTACGACGCCTCGCTCGACTCGCCGGTGAAGTTCCCGCAGGCGTACGACGGGAACTTCTTCGCCGGAGAGTTCGGCCGCCGCTGGATCAAGCGGATCGTGAGCGATTCCTCCGGCGCCGTGCAGTCCATCAACTCCGTTCCGTGGACCGGCACTCAGGTGATGGACATGGCGTTCGGACCCGACGGCGCGCTGTACGTCCTCGACTACGGCACCGCCTGGTTCGGCGGCGACGAGAACTCGGGCCTGTACCGCATCGAGAACGCCACCGACGGCCACTCGCCCGTGCCGCAGGCGGCGGCCGACCGCACCTCGGGCCAGGCACCGCTCAAGGTCCGCTTCTCCTCCGCCGGTTCGACCGACGCCGACGGTGACGCCCTCACGTACAGCTGGGACTTCGGCGACGGAGGCAAGTCGACGGCACCGAACCCTACGCACAAGTACAAGAAGAACGGCACGTACACGGCGACGGTGACGGCCAAGGACCCCGGCGGGCGCACGGGAAGCGCGAGCGTGCAGGTCGTGGTCGGCAACACCGCGCCCAAGGTGACGCTCGAACTTCCCCGTGACGGCCAGCTGTTCAGCTTCGGGGACACCGTTCCCTTCAAGGTGAAGGTGACCGACCCGGAGGACGGGACGATCGACTGCTCCAAGGTGAAGGTCAACTTCATCCTCGGCCACGACAGTCACGGCCACCTGCTGACCTCGGCCAACGGATGCAGCGGCACCATCGACACCGGCGCGGGCAACGGCCACGACGACGACGCCAACATCTTCGGAGTCTTCGACGCCGAGTACACGGACGGCGGAGGAGGCGGCCAGGCCCCGCTGACCAGCCACGACCAGAATGTCACCCAGCCCAGGCACCGCCAGGCCGAGCACTACGGCAACGCCTCCGGGATCACGGTCCAGTCGAAGGACACCGCGCACGGCGGCAAGACGGTCGGCGACATCGACAACGGGGACTGGATCTCGTTCACGCCGTACGTCCTGAGCGATGCCAAGAAGATCACGGCACGTATCTCGTCCGCCGGTTCGGGCGGCACCCTGGAGGTCCGCGCGGGCTCCAAGACCGGCCGGGTACTGGGCACCGCGACCGTGCCGGTGACCGGTGGCTGGGACACCTTCCAGGACGTGACCGCGGATCTCTCCGGTGCGCCGCGCGGCACCACCACGCTCTACCTCGTCTTCAAGGGAAGCGGACCCGGCGCGCTCTACGACGTGGACGACTTCACCTTCACGACGGGCTGACGGGAGGGGTGACCAAGGAGCTGCCCTGGAAGCCCTCGGCTGGTACGGCTTCGCCGGGCGACTGAACGGCGGCGGGCGGGAGACGCCGTACTCCCGCCCGCCGTCTCCACCCCTCGCTTTCTCCATGGCCGACGCACGAGCTGACGCAGGAACCGACGTTCGAGCTGCCGTATGACAAGGAGGCTGCCCATGCCCGCGTCCCTTTCCGAACCCCGGGTGGGGGTGTGGCTGATCGGAGCGCGCGGCTCCGTCGCCACCACCGTCATCGCGGGCTGCGCGGCCGTCACCGCCGGCCTGCATGCCCCGACGGGCATGGTCACCGAAACCGACCTCCTCGCCGACTGCGGTCTGCCCGCCCTGCCGTCCCTCGTCTTCGGCGGCCACGACACGGTGGACTGCCCGCTCCCCAAGCGCGCGGAGGCCCTGGTCGCCGGCGGCGTACTCCCGCACGGCCTCCCCTCGGCGATCACGGCCGAACTGGCGGCCGCCGACCGGGAGATCCGCCCCGGAGGGCCGGCCCCTGGCGACACCCGCGAGCCGACCGAGCTGGTGGACGCCTTCGCGACGGACATACGGGACTTCGTACGCCGGTGCGGACTGGCCCGGGCGGTGGTGGTGAACGTGGCCTCGACGGAGCCGACGCCCGTCGGGATCGCCTCCACGGAGTACGCGCCCACCGAGACGGCATCCCTGGAGCGCGCGCACGGAGGGACGGCCTTCGTGGCGGGGGCTCGCGGAGGGACGCCGCTGCCACCGAGCTCTCTGTACGCGGCGGCAGCGCTGCGGGCCGGCTGCCCCTACGTGAACTTCACCCCCTCGACGGGCCTGCACCACCCGGCTCTGGCGTCCTTGGCCGAGTCCAGCGGGCTGCCCTACGCGGGGCGCGACGGCAAGACCGGCCAGACGCTGCTCCGGTCGGTGCTCGGCCCGATGTTCGCCCAGCGCGCGCTGGCGGTCCGCGCCTGGTCCGGCACGAACCTCCTGGGCGGCGGCGACGGAGCGGCCCTCGCCGACCCGGCCGCCGCCGCGGCCAAGAACGCCGGCAAGGAGCGCGTGCTGGCGGACACCCTCGGCACGGCCCCGGAGGGCGAGACCCACATCGACGACGTCCCCGCCCTCGGCGACTGGAAGACCGCCTGGGACCACATCGCCTTCGACGGCTTCCTCGGCACGCGGATGTTCCTCCAGACCACCTGGCAGGGCTGCGACTCCGCGCTCGCGGCCCCCCTGATTCTCGACCTCGCCCGCCTGACGGCCCGCGCCCACGAGGCAGGCCTCACCGGCCCATTGACCGAACTCGGCTTCTACTTCAAGGACCCGGTGGGGAAGGGGCCCGCTGCGCTGGGGGAGCAGTACGCGGCGCTGGGCGGGTTTGCGGCTCGGCTTCGGGCCCTCTCCGGGGAGGTCCGGTGACGGTGCGAGGGGTGGGAGCGGGGAGGTTGGCCAGGTCGGGTGTGACGGCCTGGTCGAGTGGGTCTAGTGGGTCGGCCGGGTCAGGCACGTTGGCCGCGAGTGGCGGGTATTCCGGGGCGATCGGGGCGACCGGGGTGGCCGGGGTGGCCGGGGCGACCGGGTTCGCTGGGTTGGCCCGACTGGGCCCGCGGGCGTGGGAGCAGGCCCGGGCCTGGGCTGAACTTCTCCGGCTGCCCGCCCTGTTCACCGTCCCCGGAGACGCTCTCGCGGGGGCCGCCGCCATCGGCGTCCGCCCGAACTCCCGCACCCTCCTCGCCATCGGTTCCTCCGTCTGTCTGTACGAGGCGGGCATGGCCCTGAACGACTGGGCCGATCGCGCCGAGGACGCCGTGGAACGCCCGCACCGTCCGTTGCCCTCCGGCCGCGTACGCCCGGCCGCAGCGCTGGTGGCGGCCGGAGCTCTGACGGCAGCGGGCCTCGCCCTGGCGGACCGCGCGGGCCGTCCCGCCCTCGCGGTCGCCGTGCCCCTCGCCGCCACGGTCTGGGCGTATGACCTGGCGCTCAAACGAACGCCCGCCGGACCTGCGGCGATGGCCACGGCGCGGGGCCTGGACGTACTGCTCGGCGCTACGGCGACCGGAGGTACCTCTCCGAGCGCGCACATGCTCCCCGGCGTGACCGCCGCCTGCCGCACCGCCCGACGCGCCCTCCCCTCTGCCCTCGCCGTGGCCACCCACACCCTCGCGATGACCATGGTGTCGCGCGGCGAGACGCAGGGTGGTTCGCCGGTGGCACCGCTGACCGCGCTGGCCACGACCGGTGCGCTGGCCTGGGCATTGGCGAACAGCCCGGCAGGCACAGGGCAGCCCGGGCACCCCGCGGCTGCACGGTCACAGCCCGCCGGGGACACCCCAACAGCCCCTGAGTCGACGCCCCTTGGCGGAGCGAGAGCGAGCCTCGACCAAACACCCGGCGTCACCCCAAGTCCAAGTCCAGGCCCAGGCCGCCCAGGTCCAAGTCCAAGCCCTGGCCCCGCTCCCCGCCTTTCACCGACCCCTGTGACAGACACCCTCCGCGGAGCCCTCACCCTCGCCTACGCCGCGACCTCCGCCCGCCCGCTCTTCCACGCCGTCCTGAACCCCTCACCCCCGCTCACCCAACGAGCCGTCGGCGGCGGAATCCGCGCCATGATCCCCCTCCAGGCCACCCTCGCCGCCCGAGCGGGCGCCCCCGTCACCGCTCTCCTGACGGCCGCGCTCGCCCCAGCTGCCCGCAAGTTCGCGAGGAAGGTGAGCGTCACATGACCGCGAGCCCCCGCCCGACCGGCCAGGCGAGCCCCCACTCGACCGGCCGAGCGAGCCGGCGACCGACCCCGCGGACGAGCTTTGGCTCGACCGTCCACGCGAGCCCCGCCCCGGCCCCCCACCCCCTCCGCTTCGGCTACGGCACCAACGGCCTCACCGACCTCCGTCTGGACGACGCCCTCGCCCTCCTCGCCGACCTCGGCTACGACGGTGTGGGCCTGACCCTCGACCACATGCACCTCGACCCGCTCGCCCCGGATCTGGCTGCCCGCACCGGGAAGGTGGCACGCAGGCTGGCGATCCTCGGCCTTGGCGTGACGGTCGAGACCGGCGCCCGCTATGTCCTCGACTCGCGACGCAAACACGGCCCCTCCCTCCTGGACCCGGACCCGGACGCCCGCGCGCGCCGTGTCGACCTGCTCATCCGTGCCGTGCGGGTCGCCGCCGACCTCGGCGCCCACGCCGTGCACTGCTTCAGCGGAGTCACCCCGGTCGGCACGGACGAGGACACCGCCTGGAAACGCCTGGCGGAGGCGCTCGCCCCCGTGCTGGACGCTGCCACCCGTGCCGGCGTCCCGCTCGCCGTCGAGCCCGAACCCGGTCACCTGCTCTCCTCCCTCGCCGACTTCCACCGTCTGCGCCGAGCACTCGGCGACCCGGCCGCCCTCGGTCTCACCCTGGACATCGGCCACTGCCAGTGCCTGGAACCTTTGCCGCCCGCCGACTGCGTGCGCGCCGCCGGCCCCTGGCTGCGGCACGTCCAGATCGAGGACATGCGCCGCGGCATTCACGAACACCTCCCGTTCGGGGACGGGGAGATCGACTTCCCGCCCGTACTCGAAGCCCTGGCCGCCACCGGCTACCAGGCGCTGACCGTCGTCGAACTGCCCCGCCACTCCCACGCGGGCCCCCACTTCGCCGAACAGTCCCTCCCGTTCCTCCACCGCGCGGCCCGGGCGATCCCCACCGGCCCCGAAGGGAGAACCCCGTGAACCACCACCCGCACCGAACTCAGCGCGGCCACCACAGCCAGGCCGGCCGGGACCGTCAGCCCGGCCGCACCGTCCAGCCCGCCCTCGCCGCCCTGCGCACCCGCCTGAACACCCACCTGGGAGGAGCCGCCCGCGCCTGGCTCGACCAGGCGCTCGACGAGGCGGCCGCCCACCCCGGCATCCACGGCCCCATCTCCGTCTGGGAGTTGCGGATAGCCGAGGCCGGGCGCCGATGCGGGCCCGAGTACGCCGACGCCGCCCGCGTACTCCTCCTGCATGCCGCCCGAGCCGACCCGGACGCACTCGCCCGCGTCTACCGTCAGGGCACCGCCGCCGAACGCCGAGCCGTCCTGCACGCCCTGCCCCACCTGGTGCCGGGACCGGAGGCGCTACCCCTCGTCGAGGACGCCCTGCGCACCAACGACACCCGGCTGGTCACGGCCGCCGTCGGCCCGTACGCCGCGCGGCACCTGGACGCGCACAACTGGCGCCACGCCGTCCTGAAGTGCCTGTTCACCGGCGTCCCCGTCGACGAGGTGGCCGACCTGCCCCGGCGCGCCCACTCCGACGCCGAACTCGCCCGGATGCTCGGCGACTACGCCGACGAACGCGCCGCCGCGGGCCGTCCCGTACCCGAGGACCTGTACCGCGTCCTGGCCCTGACCGAGCCCACCGCCACCCCCACCGGCACGCCCGGAAGCCCCGACGTGCCCGGAGTCCACGGAATCCCCGGAACCTCCGGCACGTCCGGCACCCCCGGCAAGGAGTCCTGATGCGCATCTTCGATCCCCACATCCATATGACGTCACGGACCACCGACGACTACGAGGCCATGCACGCCGCCGGCGTCCGTGCCGTCGTCGAACCCTCCTTCTGGCTCGGCCAGCCCCGCACCTCGGTCGCCTCCTTCCTCGACTACTTCGACTCGCTCCTGGGCTGGGAACCCTTCCGCGCCGCCCAGTACGGCATCGCCCACCACTGCACGCTCGCCCTCAACCCCAAGGAGGCGAACGACCCCCGCTGCGTCCCCCTCCTCGACGAGCTGCCCCGCTATCTCGTCAAGGACCAGGTCGTGGCCGTGGGCGAGATCGGCTACGACTCGATGACCCCCGCCGAGGACACCGCGCTCGCCGCCCAGCTCCAGCTCGCCGCCGACCATGAGCTGCCCGCGCTCGTGCACACCCCGCACCGCGACAAGCCGGCCGGCCTGCGCCGCACGCTGGACGCCGTCCGCGCGTCCGCCCTGTCCCCGGACCGGGTCCTGGTCGACCACCTCAACGAGACCACCGTCAAGGAGGCCAAGGACAGCGGCTGCTGGCTGGGCTTCTCCGTCTATCCGGACACCAAGATGGACGAGGAGCGGATGGTCGCGATCCTGCGCGAGTACGGGCCGGAGCAGGTGCTCGTCAACTCGGCCGCGGACTGGGGGAGAAGCGACCCCCTCAAGACCCGCCGGGTCGGCGACGCCCTGCTGAAGGCCGGGTTCACCGACGACGACGTCGACCGGGTGCTGTGGCGCAACCCCGTGGCCTTCTACGGGCTCAGCGGGCGGCTGGATCTGGGGAGCACGACTACGGACGTCACCCACGAAGGCAACTCCATCCTCCGCGGCGGGGAGTGAGCGATGCGCTTCCGCCACCCCGACGGCTCCACCGTCCACCTCGCCTACTGCACCAATGTCCACCCGGCCGAGACCCTCGACGGCGTCCTCGCCCAGCTCCGCGACCACTGCGAACCCGTCCGTCGCCGCCTCGGCCGGGACCGCCTCGGCATCGGCCTGTGGCTCGCCAAGGACGCCGCCCACACGCTGGTCACCGACCCGTCCGCGCTGCGCGGCCTGCGCACCGAACTCGACCGCCGCGGCCTCGAAGTGGTCACCCTCAACGGCTTCCCGTACGAGGGCTTCGGCGCCGAAGAGGTCAAGTACCGCGTCTACAAGCCGGACTGGGCCGACCCGGAGCGACTCGACCACACCACCGCCCTGGCCCGCGTCCTCGCCCAGCTCCTCCCCGACGACGTCACCGAAGGCAGCATCTCCACGCTGCCCCTCGCCTGGCGCACCGTGTATGACGACCAGCGCGCGGCGACCGCCCACACAGCGCTGACCACACTCGCCGAACGCCTCGACGCCCTTCAGGAACTCACCGGCCGCTCCATCCGTGTCGGCCTGGAACCCGAACCCGGGTGCACCGTCGAGACCACCGCCGACGCCCTCGCCCCGCTCACCGTGATCGGCCACGACCGCATCGGCATCTGCGTCGACACCTGTCATCTCGCCACCTCCTTCGAAGACCCGCACACCGCCCTGGACGCGCTCACCGAAGCCCGCGTCCCCGTGGTCAAGTCACAGCTCTCGGCCGCCCTGCACGCCGAACACCCCCATCTCCCCGAAGTCCGCACGGCCCTCGCCGCCTTCGACGAACCCCGCTTCCTGCACCAGACCCGCACCCGTACGTCCGCCGGCCTGCGCGGTACCGACGACCTCGGTGAGGCGCTGGCAGGCGACGCCCTGCCCGACGCCTCCCCGTGGCGCGCCCACTTCCATGTCCCGCTGCACGGGGCCCCCGCCGCGCCCCTCACCTCCACACTCCCCGTCCTGAGGGCCGCGCTGGCCCAGCTCGTCGGCGGCCCGCACCCGCTCACCCGCCACCTGGAGGTCGAGACCTACACCTGGCAGGCCCTCCCGCCCGAGCTGCGCCCCCGAGCCCGCGCCCAGCTCGCCGACGGCATCGCCGCCGAACTCACCCTGGCCCGCGATCTGTTGACGGACCTCGGCCTCAAGGAGCTGCCGTGACCCAGCCGCCGGTACCGACACCGCGACCCGAGCACTCCAGCGGCCGGCCCCGACCCACCCCTCTCCTCGTCCTGGACGTCGTAGGTCTCACCCCCCGTCTCCTCGACCACATGCCGCACCTCAAGGCCCTCGGCCAGTCCGGCTCCCGTGCCCCGCTCGGCACCGTCCTGCCCGCCGTCACCTGCGCCGCCCAGTCCACCTTCCTCACCGGCACCCACCCCTGCGAGCACGGCATCGTCGGCAACGGCTGGTACTTCCGCGAGCTCGGCGACGTACTCCTGTGGCGTCAGCACAACGGCCTGGTCTCCGGCGACAAGCTGTGGGACGCCGCCCGGCGCGCGCATCCCGGTTACACGGTCGCCAATATCTGCTGGTGGTACGCCATGGGCGCCGACACCGACATCACCGTCACTCCCCGTCCCGTCTACTACGCCGACGGCCGCAAGGAACCCGACTGCTACACCCGGCCCCCAGCCCTGCACGACGAACTCACCGAGAAATTCGGCACGTTCCCCCTCTTCCACTTCTGGGGTCCCGGCGCCGACCTCGTCTCCAGCCGCTGGATCATCGACGCGACCCGCCACATCAACCGCACCCGCCGGCCGGACCTGACCCTCTGCTACCTCCCTCACCTCGACTACGACCTGCAGCGCTTCGGCCCCGACGACCCGCGCTCCCTCCAGGCGGCCGCGGACCTCGACGCGGCCATGGCTCCCCTCCTCGACGACGCGAAGGCCGAGGGCCGTACCGTCGTCGCGCTCTCCGAGTACGGCATCACGCGCGCGGACCGCCCCGTCGACATCAACCGCGCCCTGCGCCGCGCCGGCCTCCTCGATGTGCACACGCAGGACGGCATGGAGTACCTGGACCCGATGGCATCCCGCGCCTTCGCGGTCGCCGACCACCAGATCGCCCATGTCTATGTGCGACGCCCGGAGGACCTGGAGGCCACGAAGGCGGCGCTCGCCGGCCTGCCCGGCATCGAGCGACTCCTGGACGACGAGGGCAAGAAGACCCATCACCTCGACCATCCGCGCTCCGGCGAACTCGTCGCCGTCGCGGAGCCGGACGCCTGGTTCACGTACTACTACTGGCTCGACGACGCCCGCGCGCCCGACTTCGCGCGGCTCGTCGAGATCCACCGCAAACCCGGCTACGACCCGGTCGAACTCTTCATGGATCCCCTCGACCCCTACGTCAAGGTGAAGGCGGCCACGGCACTGGCCCGCAAAAAGCTCGGCATGCGCTACCGCATGGCGGTCGTGCCCCTGGACCCCTCACCTATCCGCGGCAGCCACGGCCGCCTCCCCCTGAGCGACGACGAAGGTCCGCTCATCATCTGCTCCACCCCCCGCGCAGTCACCGGCCGCGTCGCGGCCACCGATGTGAAATCCCTGCTGCTCGACCTGGCAGGCCTCACCTGAAGAGTCCTGACGGGCTGTGACGAGCCCGTGTCGAGCGACTACGGAAAGTGAAACACGCGCCACTGACAACGCGTCCGGTCACGCGTCCCATACGCGCCCGGCCCGTGTCCCGCACACCTCTGACCTGCACACGAGCCGCACACAGCCCGGCACCGTCAGAGCCCACCAGCGACCCGAAAGAGAGAAACCGTGACCGCGTTCAACGACGAATCCGGAACCGGCGACGCCCTGCGCCGCACTCTCGGCATCGACCGCCGCCGCTTCCTCAGCACCTGCACCGCCGCCGCGACCGCGGCGATCGCCGCACCCGTCTTCGGCGCCTCGCCCGCCGTCGCCCAGGACCGGGACAGAGGCCAGGACAGCGGCGGCGACGTCCTCGTCCCCCCGGACAGGCGCGGCATCATCCTCTACACCGTCCGTGACGCGACGGGCCGCGACCCGCTCGCCACCGAACTGCCCTCCGGTTTCCGCGAGGTCTTCCAGCAGCTCTCGCGATTCGGCTACCGCCAGGTGGAGTTCGCGGGGTACGGCCAGCACGCCAACGCCCCGGGCGGCGCGAGCCTGGAGTCCGTGGAGGGCGCCAAGCTGCTGCGTTCGTGGCTCGACGAGTACGGGCTGCGGGCGCAGGGCAACCACGGCTTCATACCGCCGTCCTGGCCCTTCACCACACCCGACCTGGACACCTTCAAGAAGCACCTGGAGATCGCCAACATCCTCGGCATGGCGCACATGGGCACCGGCGGCGACCCCACCGGCAGCGCCTACCGCGCCGACTGGGACGTGGCCGCCGACAAGTGGAACGCGCTCGGCGAGATCGCCCGTCGCGAGGGCATCAAGCTGTACACCCACAACCATGACGCGGCGTACGGCTTCCTGCTCGACGGTGGCCCGCTGGACGCCCAGGGCCGTCCGACCCGCAGCTCCGGCATCCGCAAGCTGGAGTACTTCCTGAAGATCACCGACCCGAAGGTGGTCTGGCTGGAGATGGACATCTTCTGGGCGCACGTGGCCCAGTACAAGTTCCACACGTACACGGCCCAGGACGGCTCCACCCAGGAGAACGTCTTCGATCCCGCGGGGCTCGTCGCCCGCAACAACAAGCGCTACCCGCTCTTCCACGCCAAGGACGGCACCGTCAACACGACGAACGGCATGGGGTACGACATGGTGCCGTTCGGCACCGGAGTCATCGACTACACCACGTTCTTCTCTCGTGTCGGGGCCCGGAACTACCACAACCCGATGGTCGAGCAGGACAACGCCCCGAGCGCCACCGACCCCGCTCAGTCGCTGAAGCACGCGAAGATCGGCTACGACAACCTCGCGGCCCTGCGCAAGAAGTGCGGCTAGCCGCAGCCGCGCCCGCCCGTTCACGTGATCTTCCCTGCTCAGCCCACCGGTTGCGGCTGCGGAACCGCTGTGTCCGCCGTGCTCCGCCCCGGCTGCCGCAGCAGCAGAGCGATCGCCGCCGCCACCATGGAGATGCCGCCGGCCAGCGCGTAGGCGCCGTTGTAGCCCCAGGCGGCCACCACCATCGAGCCGAGCCCGCCGCCGAACAGTCCGCTGATCAGCTTGCCGCTGTACACCAGCCCGTAGTTGGTGGCGTTGTAGTTCTCGCCGAAGTAGTCCGGGGTCAGGGCCGCGAACATCGGGTAGAAGGCCCCGCCGCCGAACCCGGAGAGGAAGGCGAAGAACAGGAACAGGGCCTCGCTGTGCATGTCACCGGCCCAGATCACGCCGAACTGGGCCAGACCCAGGACGACAATGACGAACACCAGGGTCTGCTTGCGGCCGTACCTGTCGGACAGCCAGCCCACCACGCCCCGGCCGATGCCGTTGATGACGGCCATGACGCCCATGGACGACGCCGCCACCAGCGGGCCGAAGCCCACCTCCTTGGCGAAGTCGACCTGGAAGGAGATCCCGAAGATCGACACACCCGCGGTCATGACGAGAGCGATCCACATGAGGGGGAGCATGCCGGTCCTGATGGCCTCCTTCGGTGTGTACTGCTTCACCGCGGGAGGGTTCTTGGCAAGGCTCGCCGCGCCCTTCTCGGTACTGCCGTAGGTCAGCGGGTCGATGTCCGCCGGCCACCAGTTCTTCGGCGGGTCCTTGAAGAAGAACGCGGAGGACAGCACCACGATCATCACGTAGCAGCCGATGAGGTCCAGTACCCGGTGGTAGTTGGCCGTGTCGAACGCGTAGTTGAAGATGAAGATGAACGGCAGTGAGCCGTACGCGAATCCGCCGTTGACGAATCCGGTCTTCGCGCCACGTCGCTCGGGGAACCACTTGCCGACCATGTTGATGCAGGTCGCGTACACCAGGCCGGATCCGATGCCGCCGATGACACCGAAGCCGAGGATCGCCAGGAGCACATTGCTCAAGTGCGAGAGGGCGAGGAAGCCGAGCAGGCACATGACCGACCCTGTGTACATGGCCTTGCGGGCGGTCAGGATTCCCTTCTCCCGCAGCCAGCCGGCGGGGAAGGCTATGCCGGCCTGGAAGAAGACCCAGACGCTCAGGATCCAGAAGGTGTTGCTCTGCGTCCAGCCGTGGGCGTGGGACAAGGTGTCCTCGGCCGAGCCGTACGCGTACTCGAAGACACTGATCGCCATCATGGCGAGCCATGGCAGATACACCATGAACTTGCGTGAGTGGCCCAGGATGTCCCGGTCCGTCTCGCCGATCCGGTAGACACGGCCCCGGGGGTCGGTGACTTCACGGTACGCGCGGTGCGAGGCGTCGGGGTCGTCCGACGCTTCCTTCGCGGCGATGGGTTCCGCCGTCATTACGCCATCTCCTCGCCAAGCGGTTGCGGGTTGGGAACGATGCTGCGGGCCTGCGGGCGGCCCGGAGACTTCAGGAACAGCGCCAGCACGGCGGAGGCCAGGCCGACGGATCCGGCGAGCACGAAGGCGCCGTGGTAGTCCCACGCGTCGACGACGATCGCGCCCATACCGGATCCCACGAGGCCGGAGATCAGCTTCGAGCTGTAGACCATTCCGTAGTTGGAGGCGTTGTGGTTCTCGCCGAAGTAGTCCGCCGTCATGGCCGCGAACAGCGGGAAGATCGCCCCGCCGCCGAAACCGGAGACCATGGAGCAGAACAGGAAGAACGGCATGCTGCCCATCTGGCCGGAGACCAGCACACCGAACTGGGCGGAGCCCAGCACGAGACAGACGATGATCAGTGTGTGGCGGCGGCCGACGCGGTCGGATATCCAGCCGATGACGCCGCGTCCGGTGCCGTTGACGATGGCCTTCAGGGACATCGCCGTGGCCACGATTCCGCCGGCGAAGCCCATGTCCTTGCCGAACGGCACCTGGAAGGCGATGCCGAAGATATTGATCCCGGCCGTGCACAGCAGACAGAACCACATCATCCAGAGCACGGGGGTACGAGCGGCCTCCTTGGGGGTGTACTGCTTCACCGCCGGCGGGTTCTTCTCCAGCGCCCGCCGGATCTTCGGGTCGTCCGACGCCTTCAGGGGGTCCACGTTCGCGGGCCACCAGCCCTTCGGCGGGTCCTTGAAGAACCAGCCGGCGACGGCGACGACGGAGCAGCACAGCAGGCCGACCGCCACCAGGACGCCCTTGTAGTTGCTCAGGTCCATGTACGAGGTGAACAGGAAGACGAAGGGCACGGATCCGTAGGCGAAACCGCCGTTGACGAAGCCCGTCTTGCCGCCCTTGCGTTCCGGATACCACTTGCCGACCATGTTGACGCAGGTCGCGTAGACGAGACCGGCGCCGATGCCGCTGCACATGCCGAAGCCGAGATAGGCGACGATCACATGCGGCGCAAGGGCCAGTGACAGATAGCCCAGCAGGGTGCCCAGCGCACCCAGCAGCATCGCCGTACGGGCGGGGAGGCGGCCGCTCTCCCGCAGTTGCCCGGCCGGGAAGGCCACGGCCGCCTGGAAGAACACCCAGACGCCCATCAGCCAGAAGATGTGTCCGCTGCTCCACAGGTGAGCCTCGTGGAGTGTGTCCTCCGCCGACGTGAACGCGTACTCGGCGGAGCTGATGCCCAGCATTCCTGCCCAGGGCAGGAAGACCATCCATTTGCGTTTGCGGCCCATGATGTCGACATCGGACTCGCCGACGCGATACACACGGCCGTTGTGGTCCGTCACCTCTTGATAGGGGACGGATGTGGAGACATCGGTGGTTGTCATATAGCTCAAGCACCCCTTGCGTCGAAAGATCTGGTCAGCGCCCCCTGCCAAATGCCTTTCGTGCGCTCACGGGTCCCGGGGGTGGCCGACGCGCACCGTCGGCCGCCCCCGTGCACACTCATGTCATGAACGCTCCCCCCAACAGCCCTGCCGCGCGGGCCCAGCGGTACTTCGCGCCGAGTACGGTCACCGGCTTCTCGGTCGTGTACGGGTAGGCGACGACCCCCCGCGCCCTGGACGCCCGGTCCTCGGCCGCCACGTCAGATCACCCCGCTCGACTTGAGGAGGCGGAGTTCCTCGTCCCCGAGGCCGAGCTCGCCGATGTAGACCTCTTCGTTGTGCTCGCCGAGCAGCGGCGAACTGGTCACATCCACGGGGGAGTCGGAGAGCTTCAGCGGGCTGCCCACGGTCACGAACTCGCCCCGCTCGGGGTGCGCCACCTTCACGACCATCTCGTTGGCGATCAGCGACTCGTCCTCGATGATCTCCTTGGTGGAGAGGATCGGGCCGCACGGAACGTTGTGGGAGTTGAGCTGCTCCAGCACCTGCCATTTGGGGAGGGTGGAGGACCACTCCTCGATGAGCTGGAACATCTTCTCCAGCTTGGGCAGCCGGGCTTCCGGGGTGGCCCACTCGGGGTCATCGGCCAGCTCGGGCCGGCCGATGAGTTCGCTGAGGGGCTTCCAGCCGACGGGCTGGACGATGACGTAGACGTAGTCGTTCGGTCCGCCGGGTGCGCACCTGATCGCCCAGCCGGGCTGACCACCGCCGGAGGCGTTCCCGGACCTGGGAACCTCGTCGCCGAAGTCCTCGTTGGGATATTCGGCGAGTGGGCCATGTGCCAGTCGCTGCTGATCGCGCAGCTTCACCCGGCAGAGGTTGAGCACAGCATGCTGCATGGCCACATTGACCCGCTGACCACGCCCGGTGTTCTCCCGCTGGAACAGCGCCGCGAGAATCCCCGCCACGGCGTGAATGCCCGTGCCCGAGTCACCGATCTGGGCCCCCGTCGCCAGCGGTGGCCCCTCCTCGAAGCCGGTGGTCGACATCGACCCGCCCATGGCCTGCGCGACGACCTCGTACGCCTTGAAGTCGGTGTACGGGCCTTCGCCGAAGCCCTTGATGGAGGCGTAGACGATACGGGGGTTGATCTCGCGGATGCGGTCCCAGGTGAACCCCATGCGGTCGATGGCGCCGGGTCCGAAGTTCTCGACCATGACGTCGGAGCGGCGGATCAGTTCGGTGAGGATGTCCTTGCCGCGTTCGGTCTTGGTGTTGAGGGTGATGCTGCGCTTGTTGCTGTTGAGCATCGTGAAGTAGAGGGAGTCGACGCCGGGCAGGTCCCGCAGCTGCTTGCGGGTGATGTCGCCGGCCGGCGCCTCCAGCTTGATGACGTCCGCGCCGAGCCAGGCGAGGAGTTGGGTCGCCGAGGGACCGGACTGGACGTGTGTCATGTCGAGGACGCGGATGCCTTCGAGAGCCTTGGTCGTCACAGGTCACCTCACTTGTCCGTTGCTTCGAGCCACCCTGGCGTCGCCACTCCCGGGCCACGTCCGGCACATTGCATACAGTCGACGGATACTGTATGAAGATTGTTATCCCGCATCCGATGGGTGATGTCCAGGGGTCGTGCAGCACTTTTAAGACAGGAGCCGAATCATGGACCTGTACGAGCATCAGGCGCGGGGACTCTTCGAAGAACACGGCATCGTGGTGCCGCGGGCCGAGGTCACGGACTCGCCCAAGGAAGCGCGGGAGATCGCCCGCAGGCTTGGGGGACGCGTCGTCGTGAAGGCCCAGGTCAAGACGGGTGGGCGCGGCAAGGCGGGCGGCGTGAGGCTTGCCGCTGACCCGGCCGCCGCCGAGCTCACGGCACGGCAGATCCTCGGCATGGACATCAAGGGCCACAAGGTCCGCAAGGTGATGCTGGCTCAGCCCGTCGACATCGACAGCGAGTTCTACGTCTCGTACGTGCTCGACCGCGCCGCCGGACGCTTCCTCGCGATCGCCTCGGCCGAGGGCGGCATGGACATCGAGGAGGTGGCCGCGACGCGGCCGGAGGCGGTGGCACGCGTTCACATCGACCCGGCGCAGGGCGTCACCTCGGCGAAGGCGACCGAGATCGCCGAGGCGGCCGGGCTGCCGCAGCAGACCGTCGACGTCCTGGTGCGGCTCTGGGAGGTACTGACGCGCGAGGATGCCGTCCTCGTCGAGGTCAACCCGCTCGTCCGCACCGCCCAGGGGCAGATCCTCGCCCTGGACGGCAAGGTCACCCTTGACGACAACGCCCGCTTCCGACAGGCGCGTTGGGGTGAACAGGACGCCGCGCACGACGATCCGCTGGAGGCGCTGGCCGCCGCCAAGGGCCTCAACTACGTCAAGCTGGACGGCGAGGTCGGCATCATCGGAAACGGCGCGGGCCTGGTCATGTCGACGCTCGACGTGGTCGCCGGCTGCGGCGCCCGGCCCGCCAACTTCCTCGACATCGGCGGCGGCGCCTCCGCCCAGATCATGGCCGACGGCCTCTCGGTCATCCTCTCCGACCCGGCCGTGAAGTCGGTCTTCGTCAACGTCTTCGGCGGCATCACCGCCTGCGACGCGGTCGCCGACGGCATCGTGCAGGCCCTGGAGACCGTGCGGCTGACCAAGCCGCTGGTGGTCCGCCTCGACGGCAACAACGCCGTGCGCGGCCGCGCCGTGCTCGACGACCGCGCGCACCCTCTCGTCCAGCAGGCCACCACCATGGACGACGCCGCCCGCCGCGCCGCCCAACTCGCCAACACCAGCTGAAGGAGCGGGGCATGGCCATCTTTCTCACCCAGAAGTCCAAGGTCCTCGTCCAGGGCATGACCGGCGGCGAGGGTATGAAGCACACCCGGCGCATGCTGGCGGCCGGCACGGACGTCGTCGGCGGCGTCAACCCACGCAAGGCGGGCCAGACCGTCGGCTTCGACGTCCCCCAGAGCCTGACCGGCCGGGGAGGTGCCCCCATCGCCGTGCCCGTCTTCGGATCGGTGCGCGAAGGCATGGCGGCGACCGGCGCGGACGTGAGCGTCGTCTTCGTGCCGCCCGCCTTCGCCAGAGCGGCCGTGATGGAGGCCGTCGACGCGGGCATCGAACTCGCCGTCGTCATCACCGAGGGCATCCCCGTCCACGACTCCGTCGCCTTCCACGCGTACGCCGCCTCGAAGGGCACCCGGATCATCGGCCCCAACTGCCCGGGCCTGATCACCCCGGGCCAGTCGAACGCGGGCATCATCCCCGCCGACATCACCAAGCCGGGACGCATCGGCCTGGTGTCCAAGTCCGGCACGCTCACCTACCAACTCATGTACGAACTTCGTGACATCGGCTTCTCGACATGCGTAGGCATCGGTGGTGACCCCGTCGTCGGCACCACCCACATCGACTGCCTGGCAGCCTTCCAGGACGACCCCGACACCGAACTGATCGTTCTCATCGGGGAGATCGGCGGCGACGCCGAGGAGCGGGCGGCCGTGTTCATCCGCGACCACGTCACCAAGCCCGTCGTCGGCTACATCGCCGGATTCACCGCGCCCGAGGGCAAGACCATGGGACACGCGGGCGCCATCGTCTCCGGCTCGTCGGGCACCGCCCAGGCGAAGCAGAAGGCCCTGGAGGCGGTCGGGGTGCGCGTGGGCGGCACACCGAGCGAGACGGCGCGGCTGGTGCTGGCCCAGCTGGAAACGGAGCGTGACGTCACTCATAGTTAATGCGAGGTGACTGCCGGAAACAAGGCGGCCTCACTACCTTCCCCCTTACGTACGCGACGCGACCACTGCTCGCGCGGGCCCGCGCATCCTGCGGTTCGGCAGCTGCCAGGCCCCCCGCCCCCGACTGTGCACCGAGAGCGGAGACACCGAATGACCACCACCCTCAACCCCACCCACCTCGTCGTGAAGTCCGGTACCTCCTGGACCGACGCCTGGCAGCGGTGCCTCACCGTCGCCCCCGAGGCGTTCCGTGACGACCGTGTCCTCAACCTCTGGGGCGCCGCCTGGCAGGCGGACGGCCGGGCGCTGCCCGCCACCAGCCCCGTCGACGGCAGCCCCATCGCGGGCCCGCCGCGGCTGGACGGCGCCACCGCCCAGCAGGCCGTGCGCGCCTCGCTCGACCAGCACCGCGCCTGGCGCCATGTGCCGCTCGCGGAACGCCGTGCCCGCGTGGCGGCCACCCTCGACGCCCTCACCGAGTACCGCGAACTGCTCGCCCTCCTTCTGGTCTGGGAGATCGGCAAGCCCTGGAGGCTCGCGCAGGCCGATGTGGACCGGGCGATCGACGGCGTGCGCTGGTACGTCGACGGCATCGAGTCCATGGTGGACGGCCGGGCTCCGCTCGACGGACCCGTGTCCAACATCGCGAGCTGGAACTACCCGATGAGCGTGCTCGTTCACGCCATGCTGGTACAGGCATTGGCAGGCAACGCGGTCATCGCCAAGACCCCGACCGACGGCGGTGTCGCCTGCCTCACCCTGGCCGCCGCGCTCGCCGCGCGCGAAGGGATCCCCGTCACCCTCGTCAGCGGCAGCGGCCGCGAGCTCTCGCAGGCGCTCGTCCGCGCCCCCGAGATCGGCTGCGTCTCGTTCGTCGGCGGCCGGGACACGGGCGCCGCGGTGGCCACCGCCGTCGCCGACCTCGGCAAGCGGCATGTACTCGAACAGGAGGGACTCAACACCTGGGGCATCTGGAACCACACGGACTGGGACGCGCTCACGGCGGTCATCCCCAAGCTCTTCGACTACGGCAAGCAGCGCTGCACGGCCTATCCGCGCTTCGTCGTCCAGCGTGAGCTGTTCGACGAGTTCCTCGCCGCGTACCTGCCGGCCGTCCGCACCCTGCGGGTCGGTCACCCGCTCGCGGTCGAGCACCCCGACGACCCGTACCCCGTGCTGGACTTCGGCCCTGTCATCAACGCGGCCAAGGCCAAGGAGCTGCACGACCAGGTCGCCGAGGCCATCGACCGGGGCGCCGTCCCGCTGCACCGCGGCAAGCTGTCCGACGCACGCTTCCTGCCCGGACAGGACACGGCGGCGTACGTCCAGCCCGTCACGATCCTCAATCCGCCGCCGTCCTCACCGCTGCACCACGCGGAGCCCTTCGGCCCGGTCGACACCATCGTCCTGGTCGACACCGAGGCCGAGCTGCTCGCCGCGATGAACGCGTCGAACGGCGCGCTCGTCGCCACGCTGTCCACGGACGACGAGTCGACGTACGACCGGCTCGCCCCGCAGATCCGCGCGTTCAAGGTCGGCCACGGCAAGCCCCGCTCCCGCGGTGACCGCGACGAACTCTTCGGCGGCTTCGGGGCGTCGTGGAGCGGTGCGTTCGTCGGTGGGGAACTGCTGGTGCGCGCGGTGACGCAGGGGCCGGCGGGGGAGCGGCTGCCCGGCAACTTCCCGGACTATCACCTCATGCCGTGAGGTGAGGGCGGGCGGCGTCCATGACGGGGTGCCGCCCGCCCCCGGCTGGTCACGGAGTGACCGTGTAGGTCTGCACGTCGAAGGTCTGCCCCAGCGAGTCGGTGGGCGCGACCGTCACCGAGGTGCCGTCCACCGTCACCTTCAGGAAGTGGTAGACCTGCGCGTCGTCCGTGGGAGCGGTCGCCGCGCCGCAGGCCGAGCCGCGGTTACGGCTGTACGACCAGCCGATCCCGTACGCGTCGGTCGCCGAGCAGCCGTTCTCGCCCACGGAGTGCACATCGGCGCCGCCGCCTCCCGTGACATACGAGACGATCCGTCCCGCGCCGGCGCTGTTGCGCTGGTACAGATG
The DNA here is from genome assembly GCF_036347135.1 of Streptomyces sp. NBC_00775. Lineage (NCBI taxonomy): Bacteria > Bacillati > Actinomycetota > Actinomycetes > Kitasatosporales > Streptomycetaceae > Streptomyces > Streptomyces sp. NBC_00775. The sequence goes on along the minus strand of NZ_CP108938.1, from coordinate 1,567,480 downwards.
CGAGTGGCCGTTGAAGACGAGGTCGACACCGCCGTCCAGCAACGTCTGCTCCACGTCCGCGAGGAAGGTGTCGCTCGGCTCGCTCGCACTGTCGGAGCGCAGCGGGAAGTGGAAGAACGCGAACTTCGGCCCGGTCGGATGCGCGGCGAGGTCGGCCTTCAGCCACGCGTACTCGGCGGACCCGCTCTGCCAGTGGGCGTGCGCGTCCTGCTCGTAGATCGCGCAGTGCGAACCGCACGAACCTCCCGTCGCCGAACCGGTGTTGGAGTTCCCCCATGCCGTGTCGAGGACGTAGAAGCGGACACCGCCGGTCGTGAACGCGTAGTACGTCGTCGGATAGCTGATCGCGTTCGAGCCGAGGTAGGACGGGTAGTCGACCATCCCGAACACGCCGCCCGACGCGGCCGTCAGCGCCGGCTGCCTCCACACGGACAGATAGGTGGCCGTCATGCTGTGGTTGCCGACCGTGCCGATGAGCGGGATACGCATGCCGGGCTGGGCCCAGTACGACGGCCCGAACCACGAACTCACGTCGGGGCCGGTCTGGTTGAGGTCGCCGTACTGCGTCTGCGAGGTACCCGGATGGGTGTTGTCACCGGTCTGCAGGACGAAGCGCGCGCCGCTCGACCCGATCCGGCTCATCACGTTCGCCTGGTTCACGTTCACCGAGCCGTCGTCGACACCGCTGTTCGTGGTCTCACCGGTGTCTCCGAGCACCGCGAAGGTGAAGGGCGCGGTCGAGGACGCGGAGTCGGGGGTGGTGAAGCCCGGGGTGGCCAGGGTGCCGAGGAGATCCGTCCCCGAGGCGGTGTAGACGCGGTAGCAGAATCCGGTGCTCGCGCTCAGCCCCGTCAGTGTCACCGAGTTCGCGTACTCGCGGGTCGACCCGACGGTGATCGGACTGCCCAGAGACGCCGAAGTCGCCGTCTGGGCCGCGCAGTCACCGAGCGGTCCATAGCGGACTGAACCCCGACTCTGCGTCGTGGTGGCCCAGTTGACCTGAACGGAGGTCGTCGTGGCGTCCGAGAGGTACGGCGCCCGCGTCAACTGCGCGTCGGCGCCAGGGAGATCGGCGTGCGCGGGAGCCGTGAACGACAGCGCCGCGCCCGCCCCCAGCACGAGGGCGAGCGCGGCGAGACGCGCCCTTCTGCTCAGCGAGCCGCGCGGTGAACCGGCCGTCGAACCGGCCGGCGAACCGCTCAGCGAAGATCTGCTCATGTTCTTCTTTCCTTTCTCGTTCTGACACTCCGCAGCCGGGCGAGCCCCGCCACCGCGCCCACCAGCAGCGCGGCGCATCCGGCGATGCGCAGCAACCCCGGCCAGTAGCCGAGGCGTTGGTGCCGGACGCTCCCCGAGGAGGCGGGTGGAACGGACGGCGCGGCGGAGGCAGGCACACCGCGCAGCCGGCGCAGCTCGTCGAGGGCCTGCGTGCCGTGCTCCACCGATGGCTCCACATGCGAGTTCTCACTGAACTCGTTCCAGCTGATCAACCCGAGCACATCCGGGCCCGAGGTCTCGGCGGCCGCGTACTCGACCCGCAGCGTCCGCCCCCCGTCGCGCGGCACCGACTTGGTGCCGCCCACCTTCCGCGCGTCGAAACCGGGCGCGAACGGCGCCATCCAGTAGCCGCCCGCCCCGTGCACGGCCCCGGCCATGGCGCGCAGCTTCGTCTCATGCCGGTCGTTGGTGTCGGGGTTCACCGACGACCAGTAGTACGCGTCCCCGTCGGTGACCCGCGCCAGCCTGCGGCAGCCCTCCGGGTTCTTCTCGGTGCCGAGGACGGTCAGCCGCGACCGCACCGGCCCGGTGATCCGCGCGATGTCCGTCGTCGCGTACCCCCAGGTCCCGCTGAACACGGTGAGCGGCTTGCCGCCGAGGCGGAAAAAGGCCGGATCCCGCGCGTAACGGTCGCGCAGGAGCCGGAAGTCGGCGGCGACACGGGCCGTCGCCAGCGGGCGGTGGTGGAAGTCGAGGCCCTGGTAGATCACCGCGACCTTGAAGTCCTGCGCCCGGGCCTCGGCCAACAGCAGCTCCAGCCGGCGGTTGTTGACGGCAGTGGATTTCCAGCTCACCACGAAACCGTCGATTCCGGCCGACCGCGCCCATGCGATATGCGTTCGGATCACGGAGGCGTCGTCGCTCGAATACCGGCCCAGGCGCGGGTAGTCGGTCTTCGCCCGCTGCCAGGACGAGCGCTCGAACCACTGGTAGTAGTACGCGAGAAGCGGCGCCCGGCCCCCGCGTACCTCCGAGGCCGGGGCGGGCGCCGGCAGCAGCCCGGCCACCACCAGGGCCAGGACCACCACCAGCGCCGCTCGTCTCACACCCCACCCCGCCGTCTGCGCAGCCTCCGCCCCGCGAGGAGCAGTCCGAGCGCCACCGTCGCCAACACCCCTGCGGCCAGGGTGAGATCGGCCCGGCTGACCACCCGTACCTGTACCGACTGCGTTCGCGAGAGCCGGATCTGCTGCTCGGCCCGCAGCCCGTTGCCGCCGGTGACCTCCACCTCGTACCGCCCGTGCGGCAGATTCCGCAGGGTGGCCGTCCGGTCGTCGCCGAACGGCACGGCGCGTACGGATCCGTCGGGCAGCGTCACCCGAGCCGTGCTCCCGGCCTCCGAACCGAACACGGCGTCACGTGCCGAGACGGTCAGATCGTGCAACGGCGTCGTCAAGGTCACCTCACGCTCCTCGGCGGGCCGGAACCGCTGCCGCCCGGCGTCCACGGTGTTCGCGCCGTACGCGTTGGCCGACAGCAGCACGTATCCGACCCTGCGCGAGGTGAGCACGCTCTTGCGGTACACGGGCCGCAGCCCGTCGAGCCAGACCGGGCGCCCCATCGGAAGCCGCTGTGTGCGCCCCGTGTCACTGCGTACGGTCACCTTCGGCACCAGCGCCCGAGGTACCGCCTTCCCGTCCTGGTCGACGCAGCGCAGAGTCACCCGGAAGCGCGCGGTGAACGCCGCCGTCACCGTGTAGTCCGCCCGCAGCGGCAGACCGGACACCGTGCGCCGGAACGCCTGGTCGGGGTCCCGTTGCCCGGCCCACCGCGCGAAGCTGAACTCCTTGTCAGCAGAGCCCAGTTCACCGTCGTCGACCGCCAGCGTGTGCCCGTTGAAGTCGTGCGCGCCGGTGAAGCGAGCCGTGCCGTCCGTCCCCGTCACGCCCGTCCGGCCGTCGAACACGAAGCGCACTCCGGCCAGTTGCGGTGCCGTGCGCACGGTGACGGTGATCGGGCCCGCCGCGAACGCGGGCGTGGGCAGCAGGCAGCAGCCCAGGACGACCACGGCCAGCGTCAACCACCTCATGATGTACGCCACTTGGGCCGCACCGCCCCCCACAGCAGGAGCGCCACCAGGGCCGAGGCTCCGCCGTACACCGCGTACACGGGTGTGGGCGAGGGCCGGTGGGCCACGGGCAGGGCGGCCTCCCGCGCGTCGTCGGGGATGAGTTCGGCCCGGCGCGGCGGCGACCGGAAGTCGAAGGCGGCGGCCAGGCTGCGCACTTCGGTGGTCCGCCCACCGAGCTTCCGCAGTCCCCAGTTCTCCTCCACGAACCGCAGGGCGCTCGCTGCCTCGTACCGGCCGTGCTGCACCTGGCCGCGCGCCGTGTACGGGCTGACCAGCAGCGCGGGCACCCGCAGCCCGCGTCCGGCCGGCGGCTTCACATGGTCGTACCAGCCGCCGGATCCGTCGTACGACCACAACAGGGCTGAGGAGCTCCAGTACTGACTGACCATCAACTGGGAGGTCAGTTGGCGCACCAGCCGCTGCCCGGCGGGGATCGACCGCGCGGACCGCTCGCCCGCGCCCGACGACGCGATGTACGCGACCGCGGGCAGTGTTCCGCGCTCCAGGTCCCGGTAGTACTCGCTGAGATCGGCGATGTGGGAGTTGAGTTTCGGGTCGTCGACGAAACGCGGGACGTCGAGGAGGGGCACGCGCACCGTCTGCGTTGCCGGGTCGGTGGGAGAGGTGGTGCGGTAGGTCTTCTCCGGGTCGTAGTTCTGGACGTAGAACTTCCAGCTGACGCCGGCTTCTTCGAGCCGGTCGAAGACGGTCGCCCCGCTGAGATCGGGACCGCCGGTCACCCACTGGGCGCGGTTGGCGCGGGTGCCGTCGAGCGAGGACGCGAAGTAGTGGTCGAAGAGTTCGTAGCGGTCCGCCGCGTTCCAGTAGAAGGGCAGGTCCCGGCGGTCGTAGTGGCCCATCGCCACCCGCCCGTCCCGGCCCTGCCGCTCGAAGGCGGCGACGAAGGAGTCCATCCGTCCCCCGTTGTACTGCTGTTGGACCAGACGGGGCCCGGCGCCGGGCGACACGGGTGCCGCGTCGTGCAGCGGATAGGGCGCCACCAGGCCGTCGCCCGGATGCTTCGGATCGATCGCCTGACGGGCTCGCGCGGGCAGCCCTTCGGCTCCCGGATACGTGCCGAAGTAGTGGTCGAAGGTGCGGTCGCCCTGCATGAGGTAGACGAAGTGCTCAATCGGCGTACGAGTGGACGGAGTTGACGCCGAAACCGCCCCGGTCCCGGATGCCGATGCCGTGCCGCTTCCCGTGAGGAGCAGCAGGAGCATCGCGGCGAACACCGCCCTGATCCGGGGGATCATGACACCCTCACCCGGTAGACGATCACGACCCGCACCCCGTCCGTGTTCCGCGCGGTGAACACCGCGTCCCCGTGGTAACGACCCACCAGTTCCTGGAACTTGGCGGTGAAGAAGGGGGTACGCCGGGCGGTGTACGCGTCCCACACCAGGTACTGGAAGCGGCCGTCCCGCAGGGCGCGGTCCGGGTTCTCGACGGCCCGGTAGCTGGGGTTGCGGCGCGCCGGATCGGGCGAGACGGACAGGGCGGAGACGGGCCGCAGCCCGTAGTACTGCACCACGTTCGCCATCGAAGGGCCGATGGCCAGCAGCCGCGCACCCTCCGGCGCGTTCGTCCGCACCCACAGCCCCGCCTCGCGCCCGCCCGGCAGCCCGCCGGTCCCGGCCAGGAACCGGGTGCCGGTCAGCGGCGCGGTCCGCAGCCAGGACGGAACGGTGAGGGAGACGACCACCAGACAGACGGCGGCAGCGGCGGCGACGCGCTGGGCGCGCACCACGCGCGGGAACGAGGTGAGCGTGCGCCCTGCCAGCAGCGCGAAGACGGGCGCGGCGGGCAGCAGATACTGGAAGCCCTTCACCGGCCAGACCGTGAAGAACAGCGCGGGCACGGCCACCCAGCACACCAGCAGCCGCTCCCTCCAGGTGTTCTCCCGCCGTAGCCACACCAGCCCGGCGACGGCGGCGACGACCACCAACGGGCCCACCGCCCAGGGGACTTCGCGCGCGTAGAAGTAGTAGGGGTGGTTGGCGCGGCGGAAAATCTGCCACAGCAGATAGTTCCCGCCCGCCTTCGAGTGCCCGGCCAGCGCCTGCGACAGCGGATGCGCCACCGCCACCACCGCGATCGCCGCCAGCGCGGGCAGCAGATGCCGCCAGCGGGTGCGCACGGCCGGGGTGAGCGCGAAGAAGGCGTAGAGCGAACCGAGGAAGACGATCGACGTCTCCTTGGCGAGCACCGTGAGCCCGAGCATGCCGCCCGCGGCCAACAGCCAGCGCGGCGCGGGCGATTCGGCGTAGCGCACGACGCAGTACAGCGCACCGGTCGCGCACAGCGTCATCGGCGCGTCGAGCAGCACCTGACGGCTCACGACGACGTGGTACGGCATCACCGCGAGCAGCAGCGCGGCCACCAGCGCGGCCCGCCGCCCGTACAGCCGGCGGCCAAGACCGTACGTCATCGCGACCGTCACCACGCCGAGCAGCGCCGGGACCGCGCGCGCCGCCCAGTCGCTCTCGTGCACCCGCAGCGCCAGCGACACCAGCGACTGGAAGAGCACGGGGTGCGCCCTGAACACTGGGAAGAGCGAGCCAAGTCGGCCGTCTCCGGCGAGCGAGGCCGACGTGCCCGTGTACACCGCCTCGTCGCTGTTGAACCCGGTGTCCGTCAGCCGGTACAGGCGCAGAAACGCCGCGACGAGCAGCACCGCGGCCAGGGGTACCGCCCGCCGCAGGGACACCCCGGCGCCGGAGGGGGCCGGCGCCGGGGTGGTGCGGGGTGCCCCCGAGGGGAGCATGGACCGTTCGGTCATGCGGCGGCGCCGGGCATGAGCCCCCAGCGAGGCCACGCGTCGACCCGCACCTGTGCGGTGTGCGGCTCCTCCTCAACGCGCGCGGTGTCCCGCTCGCCGGCCAGCAGCCGCGGGATCTCGTCCGCCCAGCCGAAGCAGTCCGACGCGAGGACCCGGGTGCGGACACCGGAGAGGAACCCGGCGAGGATCTCCCGTTCGAGGGCGCGCAGTTCGGCGTGGTCGAGGCCGCCGATACGCAGCGCGGGCGCCAGATAGCGGTACGGCGGAAAACCGTACGCGTCCTCCGTGTTGACGAGCATCCGCTCCAACGCCTCGGTGCCGTCGAGGTCGTACAGGGACGGCGTACCCCGCTCGATGACGAAGAGGTCCTTCACCTCGACGCTCGACCCGAGCCGGCAGGGCACGAGCCGGTCGACGCTGTACTTCGGCGGCGGCACCAGGATCTGCGTGATCGCGTTGATGCCCATGATCGGCAGATTGAAGCGGGCCAGCATCAGCGCGATCGACCGGCCGCCCTTGGAGTGCAGCCGCGACTGGAGGTTGAGCCGGCGCCACTCCTTCTTCGTCAGATCCTCGGCGTGCACGGCACGCAGGGTGTGCGCGCTGATGGTGAGCGGCTTCGGGAAGCACACCGCCCGGCCCGTGGCGTCCACCACGGTCATGTCGTCCGACAGGAACCGCCCGCCGTGCTCGCGCAGCAGCCGCAGTACGGTCGCGGTCTTGCCGGTGTCGGTGAGCGCGGACAACATCACACCGTGGCCGTCGAGTTCGACACAGGCCGAGTGCAGCAGCATCCGCCCGCGCGAGATGAGCACAAACCGCAGCAGCGCTTCGACTACGTTCGTGTAGACGACGTGCGGGGAGCGCGCGAGCAGCGGACCTACCTCTACGGTGATCGGTGGACCCAGCCGTACGCGGAAGTTGGCGCCGAACCGGCCCAGGTGCTCCTCGTAGCGCAGTGCGGCCGACTCGCCGCGGTCCTCGGTGAGCGCCGCGCGCCGCCGGGGCATGCGCCGGCCGACGTCACCGACGCGTACCGCGATGTCGACCTCCGCGTCCGGGATCCACTGGGCGCGGAAGAACTCCAGCTCGGGCAGCCGGATCTGGGATCCGATGGTGACGGTACCGGCGACGTCGTACCGGTAGGGGAGGTACACGGACCGCTTGCGGCTGGGTGCCTCAGCGGCGCTCTCCGCGTCCGGATCCACCAACATCCGTACGGGATCCCGCCATTGGACCTTCTTCTCGCCACCCCGGTAGATCATGCGATCGCTGATCAGGAAGCGGAGCACGAAGAGGAGTACGAGGCTGAGGGCGTTGGCGGTGAGCACGCCCATGCCCGCGAGCACGAGCCATTGGAGCAGCGGCAGCCGGGCGACGAGCAGCAGGTTGTTCATCGCGAAGAACCGGCCCGCGCGCCCGTACCAGGTGCCCTTCCGCTGCCGCCCGCGGTACACGGCGGCATCGGTGAGGACGAAGTTCCAGGCGGTGGAGAACTGCGTGGCGAGAGCCGCGCCGACCAGGTGATGGACGCCGAGCAGATCGAAGAAGAGCCACAGTGCAGCCGTGTTGACCGCGACCCCGGACAGACCGACCGCTCCGAACGCGCTCATCCGCAGCAACTGCCGCTGCCCGCCCGCCACTCCACGGCGCAGCCGCCCGACATGCCGTACGAACGCGATCCCTTCCCGGAGCGACGCCTTGGAGCGGCCCGCCTCGCGGGGCGCGAAGGTGTACGCGACCTCGGCGACCCGGGCCGCCGGGTGCCGCACCAGGATCTCCAGCAGGATCTTGAAGCCGACGGGCCGCAGCCGGTCGGTGTCGACCGCGTCCTTGCGGAAGGCGAACAGTCCGCTGAGCGGATCGCTGACGGTGGCGAGCCGACGCGGGAACGCCGCCTTGACCAGACGCGTCGCGGTCGACGAGGTCGCCTGCCGGCCGGCGCCCGCGAGCCCCTCGGACTGACCGGTACCGGCGTACCGGGTGCCGACGGCGATGTCGACGCCCTCCCGCATCGCCGTCCTGGCCAGCAGCGCGGCGGCCCCCGGCGGATGCTGCAGATCCCCGTCCATGACGAGGACCCAGTCGCCGCGCGCGACCCGGGTGCCGGCGACCACCGCACCCGACAGGCCCCCGCCGCGCAGACCTGGCGGACGGTGCAGCACGCGGACCGGGACCCGGCTGCCCGGTGCGAGGGCCGCGATCTCCTCGACCGTGCCGTCGTCGCTGTCGTCCACGAACAGGATCTCCGCGCCGAGCGGCGCGACCGCGGGCGAGAGCCGGGCCAGGAGCAGCGGAACGCTCTCCTGCTCATTGCGCGTGGGCACCAGGACGGTCAGCCGGGGCGCGGCACCGTCGCCGTGTGCGCCCCCGCCGAGATCCTGGACACCGGGATCCTGGACACCTGGATCCTCCGGATGGTCCCCCTCGCGGGCATCCGTACGGGAATTGATGACATGCGTCATGGAGTCCCCCCTGAACGCGCGCCCGTCGGCGACACAGCGCGACGGGCACCGAGTCCGCCCGAGGAAACGGACGGAGAAGTGAGCGGTGACCCTCGCGGCGTGCGGTCTCGACGCGGCGCGGGGAGGTACAGGACGTGCCAGAGGTACGGGACGTACCTGGCTCCACGGTCAGGAGCGGAAGCCAGAGATTAGCAGCGGGCGTGCGCGGTTCGCCGGGGATTCGGCTCGTATCGGACGGTAATTAGCTTGCTGTTAACCCGAGTTGGTCCGCTGTTGCCCCTTGAGCCTTTTCTCGTCCCATCTGTCCCGGTCAGACGTAGGCAGATCTACGCATCGATTACATGGAGGTGAAAGTCTGCGCATTCTTCACGTGCGCCCTGCTGAAGCCACCGTTCCGCGACAACCATGACCCGCATGCCTTCCGACGAAACAGCATCCCTGCCGGAAGCCCCCACCGGTGCGCCCGGGGGTGCGCCGCCCTTCCCCGCGCGGGACCACGAGGTCACCTTGATGGACGCGATGCGCGCGGTCCTCGCCATGATCGACGACCTGGAGGCCCTGAGAACCGAGAACCGCCAGCTCAAGGAGGCCCTTGAGGGCCGCGCCCTGATCGAACGCGCGAAGGGCATCCTCATGGCCCGCCGCGGCTGCGATGAGGCGACCGCGTTCCGCATGCTCGTCGCCGTCTCCCGCAAGCAGCACCGCAAGGTGCGCGCGGTGGCGGCGGACTTCGCGGAGGGGGCCGGGACCGGTGGGGTGGATTCGGGGGTGCATCCCCTGACGTGAGGGCGGCCGACCCCGGAGTCGTTCGCCTCCGGGAAGGCGGCCCCTGGTAGTCGGACGGTCACCCATGGTGAGACCGGAAGTGCACCCCCACCCCGTCCCGTGTATCCGCTCCAGCGGCCCGGATATGCAGGTGAAAGGCACTCCGAAACCTTGGTATTGTTGTCCATGTCGCCGCGGGGAACACCCCCGGCCAGGCGGCAGACACCTAGTCCGGGTGGCGGAATGGCAGACGCGCTAGCTTGAGGTGCTAGTGCCCTTTATCGGGCGTGGGGGTTCAAGTCCCCCCTCGGACACAATCTCTGCATACGCGCATGGCGCCGATCGATTTCCGGTCGGCGCCCTGCGCGTTTTCGTTAGGGTTCAACTTGAATATTCAAGTTCTTGGCGAGTGGATTTCTCGAAGCGCTCGTTCCAGACCCCCGTGTGAAATCCCTGACCGCTCCGCGGCGTTGCATCACCACAGGCAGCAGTCCGCCCCCCTCTTCTTCGGAGTTGAGTCATGACCGAGCGAGCCGACCACATCATCGACGCCCTGCGCAGCGGGCACGACTACCTGACCTCCGTGGTGCGCGGAATCGCCGCCGCCGACCTCGGGCGGCCGTCCGGAGCGTCGGAGTGGGATGTGTCGCAGGTGCTCAGCCACCTCGGCAGCGGCGCGGAGATCGGCCTCGCCACTCTCGAAGGCGCACTGAACGGCACCGGCCCGCAGGACGGCGACTTCAACAAGTCGGTCTGGGCGCGCTGGGACACGATGTCCCCGGCCGAGAGGGCCGAGGGCTTTGTGACGGCCAACGAGACACTGGTACGCCGCTACGAAGGCCTCGACGCTCGGACGCGCGAGGAACTGCGCATCGATCTCGGCTTCCTGCCGGTGCCCGTCGACCTCGCGACGGCGGCCGGTCTGCGACTCAGCGAGTTCGCCCACCACTCCTGGGACGTGGAGGTCGCCTTCGACCACACGGCGAGCCTGGCGCCCGCCGCGACGGAGCTCCTCCTCGACCAGGTCGGCCTGCTCATAGGTTTCCTCGGCAAGGCCGACGCCCTGCACGGCCGCCGGGCCGACCTCGCCGTGCGGACCACCGACCCCGCGCGGGCCTTCGGGCTCGGCCTGGGTGACAGGGTCACGCTCACCGACCAGCCGGCCCAGCCCGACGCGGTGCTCACCGCCCCCGCCGAGTGGTGGCTGCGACTCACCACCGGCCGTCACGCCCCCGCGTACACCCCGAGCACCGTGACCCTCACGGGCGACAGCCTCACCCTCGACGACCTGCGGCGGGTCTTCCCCGGCTTCTGAGCCGCGCTGTACCCGACCGGTCCGGTCCGGGAAGCCCGCCCGGAGCAGAACCGAACTCGCCCCCACAGCGGGGGCGTTTCGGCCCGCACGCGTTCCGGCCTGCCTCCCGGATCACGGGTTCCGCTTGGCAGGCAGGCGGGCAGCCAGTCGTCGTTCGGTTGAGGCACTCGGTGACGGATCCGTTGGTACCGTGCCGCCGGCAGCCTGAAGGATCAAGGAAGGACGGCAACGTGCGGGAAGTGACGTGCCACAGCGTCAGCGAGCAGCGGATCTCCCACGCCTTGGAGGACATCTGGGGGCGGGCGTTCGACCGCTGGCACGGGCTGCGTTACGACCGCCTGTCCCTGAAGTCCCTTCAGGAGATGGGCGACGAACTCCTCGACCACGTCGCCGCTCGTGCCCTGGAGGACCCCGGGCTCGGCGCCGCCTCCGCACGCACGGTCCTGCGTACCGCGGCCGAGTGCGCTCTCGGGGTGCTGAGCCTCGGCGCCTTCCCCGACGGCGACTTCGAGGTCCCCTTCCCTCTCGTCGACGAGACGCTCAGCAGTGAGGACTTCGGGTTCGGGGACGCGGTGGACCTCGCGCCCACCCCGGGGACCTGGCTGGACGCGTTCGCGTTGTGCCTGATCAGTGGCGCGGTCTGGGAGCGGGACCGGGTGATGGGTCTGCTGCTGCGGGAGGACTACGCGCCCGCGATCCGCGACGGGGTGCCGTACTCGCCGCTGGAGTCGCGGCCGAATCCGGCGGGCCTCGCGGAGATGGACGCGCTGTGCGGCTACCTGACTCCGTCACGCGGGCACCTGCCCCGGGACTGGCCCTCTGTGACGCTGTGCAAGCCGGACGCCGAAGAACGCCTGGAAGCGACTCGGCGACTGGACGCCCTCGATGCGCTGACGCCGGATCAGCGGCTTCTCCGCGTACTCCTGGAGGACGACCAGCCGGCCTTCGAGCGGGCCCTGGCCGGTCGTCTCGTCCAGCACCGTGAGAGCGCGGCAGCCGATGCGGCCCCCCGGAGCCTGTTGCCGGTCGGCACGATCGCTCTGGCCGCGCTGGCTGTCCAAGTGCACGGGTGGGAGTTGCGCCTCAGCTCCGGCTATCTGCCGGAAGGCCTGCTGCGTGCCCCGGAGGGCGCTCCGCGGGTCGGCATCTGACGCCGGGATCCTGGGCGCGGCCCCGCGGATGTTCGCCGACAAGGGCCCGGCGGCCGGAGACCCTGCGCCTGCTGACCGCCGAGGCTGTCGATGACCACCCCGGCCAGTACGTCGCGCCCCCAGTCCTTTTGGACCCCGGACCCCGCCACCGGCGATGCTCGGGAGCGAGGGGCCGGAGTGGGTGAGAGGGCGATCGGCTGCCGGTGCCGCGTGGGCGCCATCACACGTGACAGGGGTGGTGAACAAGCGCTTAGATAGTGAGTCTCGGCCTTGCCCGAGTCTCGACCTCGTCCGCGCCGAGCTGGAGGCCCTGTTGCTGTTCTCATCCGTCGACGACGTCGCCGCGCGCCTCGCCGAGACCGGCTATCTGGCGTCGCCCGCGGTCGCCACGACCGTCTTCCTGGCCGACCGCCTCGGCAAGCCGCTCCTGGTGGAGGGCCCCGCCGGGGTCGGCAAGACGGAACTCGCCAAGGCCGTCGCGGAGGTTGCCGGAGCCCGACTGGTCCGGCTGCAGTGCTACGAAGGGGTCGACGAGTCACGGGCGTTGTACGAGTGGAACCACGCCAAGCAGCTCCTGCGCATCACCGCGGGCCGCGACGAGTCGTGGGACGAGACGCGCACGGACATCTTCAGCGAGGAGTTCCTGCTGGCGCGCCCGCTGCTCACCGCCATCCGCGGCGACGACCCCAAGGTGCTCCTCATCGACGAGACCGACAAGGCCGACGTCGAGGTGGAGGGCCTGCTGCTCGAAGTGCTCAGCGACTTCCAGGTCACCGTCCCCGAGCTGGGGACGATCGCCGCGACCAGCCGCCCCTTCGTGGTGCTCACGTCGAACGCGAGCCGGGAGCTGTCCGAGGCGCTGCGCCGCCGCTGTCTCTTCCTCCACATCGGGTTCCCGGACGAGGAGCTGGAGCGTCGCATCGTACGGCTGAAGGTGCCGGGCCTCGACGAGACCCTGAACGAGTCCGTGGTGCGGGTGGTCGGGGCGCTGCGCGAGATGGATCTGCGGAAGGTTCCGTCGGTCGCCGAGACCATCGACTGGGCGCGCACGCTGCTCGCGCTCGGGGCGGACACCCTCGACGAGAGCGTCGTACGCGACAGCCTCGGCGTGATCCTCAAGCATCAGGACGACATCCTCAAGGCGGCGGCCAAGCTCGACCTGGACGCCATGTGAACGCTCCCGCGCCGGCGACGGGTGTCGCGGAGCGGCTGACAGGTCTTGTCGGCGCGCTGCGCTCGCACGGCGTCCGGATCGGCACCGGGGAAACCGTCGACGCCGCACAGGCGTTGGAGGCGCTCGGCCTCGCGGACCGCGAGCGGCTGCGCGAAGGGCTGGCCGCCACGCTGCTGCACACCAGCGGACAGCGACGGGTGTTCGACCCCGTCTTCGACGTGTTCTTTCCGCGCGGCGTCGGATCACCCGACACCGAAGCACCCGCGGACCGGGAGGATCTGCGCGACCGGCTCGCCGCCGCGCTCGCCGCCAACGACCAGGCGATGCTGGCCCGGCTGGCGGTCGAGGCGGTGGACGGCTTCGGCGGGTACGGGGCATCGCCCGGATCGGACGGCTGGTCGTCGTACCAGACACTCGACCGGCTCCGCCCGCAGACGCTGATGGCCCGCGTGCGGGACACCGTCCGAGCGCGGGGCGACGGCACGGGGTTCACCGACCGGCTGCTGGAGGACGAGATCCGGCGGCGTATCGAAGGCTTCCGGCGCCAGGTCGCCACGGAGGCGCGCCGCCGGGTCGCCGAGCGGCGCGGCCGGGACCAGATCGCGCGTCGGGCGGTCGCCACGACCGCCGACCGGGTCGACTTCCTGTTCGCCGGACGGGACCAACTCGCCGAGCTGCGCAAGGTGGTTCAGCCGCTCGCACGCAAGCTGGCCACCCGGCTCGCCGCGCGCCGCCGCCGCGCCGCCCGCGGCACCATCGACCTGCGGCGGACCCTGCGCGGGTCGCTGTCGACGGGCGGGGTGCCGATGCGACCGGTGCTCCGCCGGCGCCGCCCCGTCCGGCCCGAACTGGTGCTGCTGTGCGATGTGTCGGGCTCGGTGTCGGGCTTCTCCGACTTCACGATGCTGCTGGTGCAGGCGCTGCACGACCAGTTCAGCAAGGTGCGGGTGTTCGCCTTCGTCAACCTGATCGACGAGGTGACCGGGCTGCTGGTGCACGGCGCCGCCGACGCGGACGGACTGAGCGCCCGCATCCGGGCCGAGGCGACCCTCACGGGCTGGCACGGCAGCAGCGACTACGGCGTCTCGTTCGGCGCCTTCGACGAGCGGTACGCCGACGCGGTGGGCCCGCGCACCACCGTGTTCATCCTCGGCGACGCCCGTACCAACATGAGCGACCCGAACCTGCCGGCCGTACGGCACCTGTCCGAAAGGGCCCGGCGCGTCTACTGGCTGAACCCCGAGCAGCGCTCCCAATGGGGCACGGGCGACTCCGCCGCGCCCGCCTACGCGGAACTCGTCGAGATGTACGAGTGCCGCAACGCCCAGCAGCTGAGCGGGCTGATCGCCCGGCTGCTGCCGGTCTGACCAGGTCACCGGCCCGCCAGGGCAGCCGGCGGTCCGTGGCCGGCCACCCTTTGTGGTAGCGTCAGACGTTTGCACGGTCGTGACGGCCGACGGCTCTGCCGTCCGGTTCCCGTTGTTCGTCGACTGCTCATTCCTGCCGGGCCTTCCTCGGTACGTTCCCCCTGCGGAAGGCTCTTCATGAATCACCCGGACCGCCCCGACACCTCGCAGGGCGACCTCGCCCAGCCGAAGACCCTCACCCCGGCGTTGCCCGCGGTCGCCTCCTTCGCCGACCTGGAACTGCCGGCCGAGGTGCTGCGAACGCTCACCGAGCTCGGCGTGCGCGAGCCCTTCCCGATCCAGGCGGCCACGCTGCCCAACGCCCTCGCGGGCCGAGACCTCCTGGGGCGCGGGCGCACCGGATCGGGCAAGACGCTCGCCTTCGGCCTGCCGCTGCTCGTACGGACGGCCGGGCGGCGCGCGGAGCCCAAGCAGCCCCTCGCTCTGATCCTGGTGCCTACCCGGGAGCTCGCTCAGCAGGTCACCGAGGCGCTCGCACCGTACGCCGACGCGCTCCGGCTGCGGATGGCCACGGTCGTCGGCGGTATGTCGATCGGCCGGCAGGTCGCCGCGCTGCGCGACGGAGCCGAGATCGTCGTCGCCACCCCCGGCCGCCTGCACGACCTCATCGAGCGCAAGGCCTGCCGCCTGGGACGGGTACGGATCACCGTCCTCGACGAGGCCGACCAGATGTGTGACATGGGCTTCCTGCCGCAGGTCACCGAGGTGCTCGACCAGGTGCACCCCGACGGCCAGCGGATGTTGTTCTCGGCCACCCTGGACCGCGACGTCGATCACCTGGTCCGCAGCTACCTCCACGACCCCGTCGTCCACTCGGTCGACCCGTCCGCGGGCGCGGTCACGACGATGGACCACCATGTGCTGATCGTCCACGGCCCCGACCGGTACGCCGTCACCACGGAGATCGCCGCCCGCGACGGCCGCGTACTGCTGTTCCTGGACACCAAGCACGCCGTCGACCAGCTCACCCGGCATCTTCGGGCCAGCGGAGTGCACGCCGCGGCCCTGCACAGCGGCAAGGCCCAGCCGCAGCGCACACGGACCCTGGCCCAGTTCAAGAACGGCCAGATCACCGTCCTGGTGGCGACCAATGTCGCGGCCCGTGGCCTGCACATCGACGACCTCGATCTCGTGGTCAACGTCGACCCGCCCACCGACCCCAAGGACTACGTGCACCGCGCGGGCCGCACCGCCCGGGCCGGTGAGTCCGGCCGCGTCGTCACGCTGGTGCTGTCGGGCCAGCGCCGCGAGATGAGCCGGCTGATGTCCGAGGCCGGCATCGAGCCGACGGTCACCAAGGTGCGCTCGGGCGAGGCGGAGCTGAGCCGGATCACCGGGGCCAGGACTCCCTCCGGCGCCCCGCTCGACGGGCCCGCCGCACCCCGGCCCAAGAACACCAACGCCCCCTTCCGCGGCCTGGGCACCAGCAAGGACACCTCCCGCGGCACGGGCGGCACGGGCGGCAAGTCCCGCAAGTCCGGCGAGGCCCGCAAGCTCGCCGAGGCCCGCAAGGCGGCCATGGTCCGCCGCGGCCGCTGAGCGGGGCGCCCACCTGACACTCCCGCTGTCGCCGTTCTCGCGTTCTGTCCGCCGATGGCGGTGGCGGCGCGTGGCCGGACCGGGGTCAGAGCTGCTTGCGCGACTGCTCGGGGTTCATCTCCGCCCCGCGCGAGGCCGGTTGAGGCGCGGTCATGTCCAGCAGGAGCAGGGCGTCGTGGTCGGGGGTGCCTGGTTCGGCGACGTAGACGCCGAGGCGCCGGCCCGGGGTGCCCTCCAGTTCCATGCTCTGGCCGGTGAGGGTGATCGTGCCGACGTGGGGATGGTGAAAGGTCTTGCGCACGGGTTTGCGGCCGGTCACGTCGTAGCGTTCCCAGAGTCTGGCGAAGTCGGGGCTTTTGAGGAGCAGTTCACCGACGAGGTGGGTCAGGTCGGGGGCGTCGGGCGCGGTGCCGGCGATGGCACGCAGCCGGGAGACGCAGGTGCGGACCTGGATGTCCCAGTCGGGGAACAGGGTGCGGGCGGTGGGGTGGAGGAAGAGGTAGCGGGCCAGGTTGCGTTGCTTGGCGGGCCATTCGTCCAGACCCGCGTACAGAGCGAGGCCACCGGGGTTCCAGGCGAGGAAGTCCATGCTGCGGCTGACGATGTAGGCCGGGTTCGGGCGCATCGACTCCAGCAGCAGCTTCAGATGCGGGCGCACCGTGCGGCTGGGTGCGGGAGGCGGCTCGGGTGCGTACCGGGCGGCGCGGGCGACCAGCTCGCGCAGATGATGGTGCTCCTGGTCGTCGAGGTGCAGGGCGCGGGCGAGGGCGTCGAGGACTGAGGGGCTGGGGCGGGTCTCCTTGCCGCGTTCCAGGCGTACGTAGTAGTCGATGCTGATCCCGGCCAGGGTGGCCAGTTCCTCCCGGCGCAGCCCCGGGGTGCGACGCAGACCGGCACCGACGGTGAGACCCACCTGCTCCGGAGTCGTCTGGGTGCGGCGGGCACGCAGGAACCGGCCGAGCTCCAGGCCGCCGCTTCCGCCGCCGGTGGTGGTGCGCTCAGATGCCATGGATTCAGTGTCACACCGCGCTGACCTGCTCGGCAGCGCGGTGGGGGGCCCTGTCATTACCCCGAAGAGCGCGGCCTGCCACACAGCGGGAAAAGGCGCGAAGGTGGTTTCCGGGCCAGAGTGGAACCCGCCGGAAGGCACTGGAGCGGAGAGAACCGATGCGCTACATCACCCTGCGTGACCTGGAGGTTTCCCGGAGCGGCCTCGGTGCGATGGGGATGTCCCACGGTTACACCGACTCCGGGACCGACGAGGTGGAGTCCATCCGTACCCTCCACCGCGCCCTGGAGCTGGGCGTCACCTTCATCGACACCGCCGAGATCTACGGTCCGTACGTCAATGAGGAACTGCTGGGCCGTGCCCTGAAGGGGCGCCGTGACCAGGTCGTGCTGGCGACGAAGTTCGGCCTCGTCTCGCACGCGGGCGAGGGAGCGTGGACCCTGGACAGCAGCCCGGCCAACATCCGCACCGCCGTCGAAGGCTCGCTCACACGCCTCGGCACCGACCGCATCGACCTGTACTACCAGCACCGCGTGGATCCGCGGGTGCCGATCGAGGAGACCGTCGGGGCGCTGGCCGAGCTGGTCGCCCAGGGCAAGATCCGCGCCATCGGCCTGTCCGAGGCCGGGCCCGACACCATTCGCCGCGCGCACGCCGTCCATCCGGTGACCGCGGTGCAGTCGGAGTACTCCCTGTGGACCCGCGACCCCGAAGCGCGGGTGCTGCCGCTGCTGCGCGAGCTGCGCATCGGCTTCGTACCGTTCGCGCCCCTGGGACACGGCTTCCTCACCGGCACGATCCGCTCCACCGACGGTTTCCGGCAAGGCGACTTCCGGCACGGCAACCCGCGCTTCACCGGCGAGAACTTCCAGCGCAACCTGCGCCTCGCCGACGAGGTGCAGGCCGTCGCCGCCGAGGCCGGCGCCACCCCGGCCCAAGTGGCCCTGGCGTGGCTGCTGGCTCAGGGCGACGACATCGCCCCCATCCCCGGTACCAAGCGCGTCCACCGGGTTGAGGAGAACACCGCCGCCGACGGCATCCGGCTGACCGCCGCACAGCTCGACAGGCTGACCAGCCTCCCTCCGGCGGCCGGAGCCACCCACACGGAAGCGGGTCTGCGGATGCTCGAACGCTGACCACCCCGGCTTCCCGGCTCCTCCCACCCCGGCTCCCCGGCTCCTCCAACGCTCACCGCCTCATCCCGCACAGAAGGACACCCGCATGCAGAACGTCACCCTGAACAACGGCGTCGAGATGCCGATCCTCGGATTCGGCGTCTACCAGATCCCGCCGGAGCAGACCGAGCAGGCCGTCTCCGATGCCCTCGCGGCGGGCTATCGCCTGCTCGACACGGCGGCCGCCTACCAGAACGAGGAAGCTGTCGGCCGCGCGATCAAGAACAGCGGCGTCCCGCGCGAGGAACTGTTCGTCACCACCAAGCTGTGGATCCAGGACGCGCCCGCGCAGGAGAACACCCGGCGCGCCTTCGAGACGTCGCTGAACAAGCTCGGCCTCGACCACCTCGACCTGTATCTGATGCATCAGCCCTACGGCGACGTGTACGGCCAGTGGCGAGCCATGGAGGACCTCCAGCGCGCGGGCCGCGTCAAGGCGATCGGCGTCGCCAACTTCTACCCCGACCGGCTCGTCGACCTCATCGCCAACAACGACGTCACGCCCGCGGTCAACCAGATCGAGACCCACCCGTTCTTCCAGCGCACCGCCGACCAGGAGCTCATGCGCGAGCACGGGGTCCAGATCCAGTCCTGGGGCGGGTTCGCCGAGGGCAAGAACAGCCTGTTCACCCACCCGCTGCTGAGCGAGATCGCAAAGAAGCACGCCAAGTCCGTGGCGCAGGTCGTGCTGCGCTGGCTGACCCAGCGCGGCGTCGTCGCGATCCCCAAGTCGGTCCGCGCCGAGCGGATGGCGGAGAACATCGACATCTTCGACTTCGAGCTCACCGGCGACCAGATGGCGGCCATCGCCGCCCTGGACACCGGAACGTCCTTGTTCTTCGACCACCACGACCCGGAGATCGTCACCTGGCTCAGCAAGCGGCGCCTGGACAGCTGAGCCCGCGGGGCGCATCGACGCGCCCACAAGATGTCACAGGCGGGTTCGCTGTCTCGTCGTACGAGGTGCAGGCAATCCTCGATCAAGGAGCAGATGATGAACCTCGCGCTGTGGATCGCTGCCGGACTGCTGGCCGCAGTAGCCCTGGGCGGCGGCGTCAGCAAGACATTCGTGCCCAAGGAGAAGCTGGCCGCGGTCCATGGCGGGGGATGGACCCAAGAGGTCGGCGGCGGCTTCGTCAAGACCCTCGGCGTCCTCGAACTCCTGGCCGCGCTGGGCTTGGTCCTGCCCGCCGCGCTCGACATCGCACCGGTTCTGGTGTCGGTGACCGCCGTCTGCTGGATCCTGCTGATGGTCGGCGCGATGATCACTCACGGCCGACTCGGCGAATTCAAGTTCGTGGTGCTGAACCTGATCTATCTCGCGCTTGCGGCATTCATCGCGTGGGGCCGCTTCGGCCCCGAGTCCTTCACCGGCTGACCGGCGGCAACATACGGTTCCCGATGATCGAGCCCCGTCTCGTCTCGGGGGTTGAGAGTCGATTGTCGATCATGGA
Organism: Streptomyces sp. NBC_00775; assembly: GCF_036347135.1. NCBI lineage: Bacteria > Bacillati > Actinomycetota > Actinomycetes > Kitasatosporales > Streptomycetaceae > Streptomyces > Streptomyces sp. NBC_00775. The sequence goes on along the minus strand of NZ_CP108938.1, from coordinate 1,547,875 downwards.
GGGTGAGGGGCACGCGAGTGTTCGTGGCAGGCAGGCAGGGGCGATGGCGTGGAGCCTGGTGCCGCGGCTGGGCGCGCGGGGGGTGGTGATGTACGGGATGGACGCGGTGTCCGTCGGTGAGGCGGTGGCCAAGCGGCGACTCGGCCGGCAACTGCGCCGCCCCTCGTGGCGCCAGGGCTTCAAGGAGGAGCTGGTATGAGCAAGACCGAGGAGTTCCAGGAGCTGCGGCCGCTGCTGTTCTCGATCGCCTACCGGATCCTGGGCAGCGTGAGCGAGGCCGAGGACGCGGTCCAGGAGACCTGGCTGCGCTTCGAGGCCTCCGCGACACAGCCCAGGTCGACCAAGGCTTTTCTCTCGGCCGCGGTGACCCGGCTCTCGATCGACGTACTGCGCTCGGCCCGTGTCCGGCGGGAGGAGTACGTCGGTCCGTGGTTCCCCGAGCCGCTGCTCGCCGACCCTTATGAGGATCCGGCGCGGTCGGCGGAGCTGGCCGACTCGGTGTCGATGGCGGCCCTGTTGCTGCTGGAGCGGCTCAGCCCGCTGGAGCGCGCGGTCTTCGTCCTGCGGGAGGTGTTCGACTTCGGCTTTCCCGAGGTCGCGTCGGCGGTGGGGCGCTCGGAGGCGGCTTGCCGCCAGCTCGCGGTGCGGGCGCGACGCCATATGGCCGCGGGCCGGCCCCGGTTCGACGCGGACCGCAAGGAGCGGGAGCAACTGGCGTCGCGGTTCTTCGACGCCCTCCGCGAAGGCGACGTCGTCGGATTGCAGGACCTGCTCGCCGCCGATGTGTCGATGGTCGGCGACGGCGGCGGCAAGGCCCCGCAGTTGGCCAGGGCCGTCTCCGGCGCCGAGAACGTGGCCCGGCTGCTCGCGTCCGTCTTCCCTCTGCTGGCCCGGATCGACGTGACGTTCGAGCCGCACGAGGTGAACGGCCAGCCGGGCGCCATCTTCCGCGACCGGGACGGCAAGGTGCTCCACACCCTGGTGCTCGATGTACTCGACGGGCAGATCCAGGCGATCCGCGCGGTGATCAACCCCGACAAGCTCGGGCACGTGGGCCCAGTAGCGGACGCCTGGGCAGTCCACCGCGACGTACAACAGGCACGCCGGCCCACGAAATAGCCGCTACGGCCGGCGGAATTGCCGCAACAGCCGGCCGTACCTCGAACCCCCTGCAACCAGCTCAACACCTCCACCGGCAGGAGCACTTCGCCATCCCCGGGGATGAGGTACCCGGGGAGTTCGCCCCACCGCACCCCGCCCCGCAGCTCCTCCCCACTCGCGCCCGCCCGTCCTGAGCAGCGGTCCAGGGATTCCTTGAGGTGGGCGAGCGGGGGCGGGGGCGTGGCGAAATCTTCTCGGCGCCCTCTGGACATCCCCCTCGTCTGCCGCAACCATGAAGGCAATTCCATACGGTATGCAATCTACACGCGACGGCGTACAGTGAGGTGGCGATCATGACCAAGGCTCTCGAAGGTATCCGCGTCCTCGACATGACACACGTCCAGTCCGGTCCCTCGGCGACCCAACTCCTCGCCTGGCTCGGCGCGGACGTCATCAAGCTGGAGGCGCCGGCCGGCGACATCACCCGCAAGCAGCTGCGGGACCTGCCCGGCGTCGACTCCCTCTACTTCACGATGCTCAACAGCAACAAGCGCAGCATCACCCTCAACACCAAGACCGAACGCGGCAAGGACATCCTCACCGAGCTGATCCGCCGCTCGGATGTCATGGTCGAGAACTTCGGGCCCGGCGCCATCGACCGCATGGGCTTCACCTGGGACCGCATCCGCGAGATCAACCCCCGTATCGTCTACGCCTCCATCAAGGGATTCGGGGAGGGCCCCTACACCGACTTCAAGGCGTACGAGGTCGTCGCGCAGGCCATGGGCGGGTCCATGGCCACCACCGGCTTCGCCGACGGACCGCCGCTGGCCACCGGGGCCCAGATCGGCGACTCCGGCACCGGCATCCACGCTGTCGCCGGTATCCTCGCGGCACTGTTCCAGCGCGAGAACACCGGGCGCGGCCAGCGCGTCAACGTGGCCATGCAGCACGCCGTGCTCAACCTCTGCCGGGTCAAGCTGCGCGACCAGCAGCGCCTTGCCCACGGCCCGCTCGCCGAGTACCCCAACGACGACTTCGGCGACGAGGTTCCCCGCTCCGGCAACGCCTCGGGCGGCGGTCAGCCCGGCTGGGCCGTGCGCTGCGCACCCGGCGGGCCCAACGACTACGTCTACGTCATCGTCCAGCCCGTCGGCTGGAAACCGATCAGCGCCCTCATCGGACGGCCCGAACTCGCCGACGACCCCGACTGGGCCACCCCCGAAGCCCGCCTGCCCAAGCTCACCAAGATGTTCCAGCTCATCGAGGAATGGACCGCCACCCTCCCCAAGTGGCAGGTGCTGGAGCAGTTGAACGCCCACAACATCCCCTGCGGACCCATCCTCTCCACCCAGGAGATCATCGAGGACGCCTCCCTCGCCGCCAATGAGATCGTCGTCGAGGTCGAGCATCCCGAACGCGGCTCCTACGTCACGGTCGGCAACCCCCTCAAACTCTCCGACTCGCCGGCCGACATCAGCACCTCGCCCCTCCTCGGCGAACACAACGAAGAGATCTACGTCGGCGAACTCGGCCTCGGAGACGAGGAACTCCGCCTCCTCAAATCGAGCGGAGTGATCTGACCGACAGCCCCCGGCCGTAGTGGCCGACCCCCGATGCCGGGCGGGGCCGCACCGGCCGGTGATACGTCGTCGCAGGTCGTGCCCAGTTGATAGGCGGCGTTTATCACGTAGAAGTTGTTCTCTCTTTGACTACCTCTCATGGCCTGTCCGAAGCTGATCTCCGAGCGGCCACGGCGCTGGATCCGCCGTACGCGCGGCAGCGACAGCGGCAGAAAGGCACAGGCCAAGACCATGAGCACCATCGAAGACCCGACGGACGACCGGCTGGAAGTCACCGCGCCCAAGACCTGGGCGACGGGACTGCCCGCGGTGACGCACGCGATGCAGTACTCGCTGGGCCAGACGTCGGTCCGGCGGACGGCCCTGACGCTGCTGAACATCAACCAGACCAAGGGTTTCGACTGCCCCGGCTGCGCCTGGCCGGAGCCCGCGCCGGGGCACCGGGCGAAGAACGAGTACTGCGAGAACGGCGCCAAGCACATCAACGACGAGGCGACCTCGCGCCGGGTCACGGCTGACTTCTTCCGTACGTATCCGATCTCGGAGCTGGGGGAGAAGTCCGACTACTGGCTCAACCAGCAGGGCCGACTGACCGAACCCATGGTCAAACGGCCCGGGGCCGATCACTACGAGCCGGTCGGCTGGGACGAGGCGCTCGGTCTGCTCGCCGGGGAACTGCGCCGGCTCGACTCACCCGACGAGGCGCTCTTCTACACCTCGGGCCGGCTCAACAACGAGGCTGCGTTCCTTCTTCAGCTCTTCGCCCGGGCCTTCGGTACGAACAACCTGCCCGACTGCAGCAACATGTGCCATGAGTCCAGCGGCTCCGCACTTCAGGAGACGCTCGGGATCGGCAAGGGCAGCGTGAGCCTGGACGACATCCACCACTGCGACCTCATCCTCGTGGTGGGGCAGAATCCGGGGACGAATCATCCTCGGATGCTCTCCGCCCTGGAGGAGACCAAGCTCAACGGCGGTCACATCGTCGCCGTGAACCCGCTGCCCGAGGCCGGGCTCATCCGCTTCAAGCATCCGCAGAAGGCCCGCGGAATCGTCGGCCGCGGCACCGCCATCGCCGACCAGTTCCTGCAGATCCGGCCCGGCGGCGACCTCGCGCTCTTCCAGGCGCTCAACCTGCTGTTGCTGGAGGCCGAGGACGCGAGGCCGGGAGCGGTGCTGGACCACGCGTTCATCGCGGCGCACACGACGGGCTTCGACGCGTTCGCCGAGCGGGCCCGCAAGGCCTCCTGGGACGACATCCTCGAAGCCACCGGGCTGACCCGGGAGGAGATCGAGGCCGTGGGGGAGCGGGTCCTGCGGAGCGACAGCGTCATCGTCTGCTGGGCGATGGGACTGACGCAGCAGAAGCACGCCGTGCCCACCATCCGTGAAGTCGTCAACTTCCTCATGCTGCGCGGCAACATCGGCCGGCCCGGGGCGGGCGTCTGCCCGGTCCGCGGCCACAGCAACGTGCAGGGCGACCGGACCATGGGCATCTGGGAACGGATGCCGCAGGCCTTCCTGGACGCGCTGGAGCGCGAGTTCGCGTTCACCCCGCCCACCGAGCACGGCCTGGACTCGGTGAACGCCATCCGGGCCATGCGCGACGGCGACGCCAAGGTGTTCCTCGGGGTCGCCGGCAACTTCGTACGGGCCACCCCCGACAGCGAGGTCACCGAGCGGGCGATGCGGCGGTGCCGGCTCACCGCGCACATCTCCACCAAGCTCAACCGCTCCCACACCGTCTGCGGCGACACCGCGCTGATCCTGCCCACGCTGGGCCGCAGCGACCGGGACATCCAGGCGGGCGGCGAGCAGTTCATCACCGTCGAGGACTCGATGAGCGAGGTGCACGCCTCCCGTGGCCGCCTGGACCCGGCCTCACCGCACCTGCTCAGCGAGGTGGCGATCATCTCGCGGCTGGCCCGGCGCACCCTGGGCGACAGCCCCTCCATCCCCTGGGAGAAGTTCGAGGCGGACTACGGCACGATCCGGGACCGGATCTCCCGGGTCGTCCCGGGCTTCGAGGACTTCAGCGCCCGGGTGGACCGGCCGGGCGGCTTCCGGCTGCCCAATCCGGTGAACGAGGGGGTGTTCCCCACTCCGAGCGGCAAAGCCGTCTTCACCTGCAACGACTTCGAGATGCTGCACGCTCCCGAGGGGCATCTGCTGTTGCAGACCCTGCGCTCCCACGACCAGTGGAACACCGTCCCGTACGCCATGAACGACCGCTATCGGGGCATACACAACGCCCGCCGGGTGGTGCTCGTGAACCCCGTCGACCTGGAGGCGCTGGGGCTCGCCGACCGCAGCGAGGTGGACCTGGTGAGCGTGTGGCGTGACGGGGTGGAACGCCGTGCGGAGAAGTTCCGGGTGATCGCCTATCCGACCACCCCCGGCTCCGCCGCGGCGTACTACCCCGAGACCAACGTCCTGGTGCCGCTGGACAGCGTGGCCGACATCAGCAACACACCGACCTCGAAGGGCGTCGTGGTCCGGCTGGAACCCGCCGTCGCGGGGTGAGGCACACCCGAGGCGCGACCCGGGACACTCCCGGGCGCGCCTCTCGACTTCTGGCTACTCCATACCGTATACAGATTGATACTAAAATCCTTCTGATTTCCCGGGCGCCCGGCTCCTGCGCGGGCGTGGGGGTGGCCGTCGCGTGGGAATGCTGAGGGCGTCTTCAACCCCACTTGTCCGCGACGCGATCCGTGGTCTTGTCGAATTCGACCGGAGTGAGGTAGCCCAGCATGTCGACGTCAGCTTCCCGTTTCACCCTGCCCGCCGACGGCGTTCCCGGCAGCCGCACGGTCATCGACCGGCTCGTGGAGTCCAATCGCGCGTACGCCGCCGGATTCGCCGACCCGGGCATGGGTGCCCGCCCGGTTCTGCGCGTCGCCGTCGTGGCCTGCATGGACGCCCGGATCGACCTGCATGCCGCGCTCGGCCTGGAGCTGGGCGACTGTCACACCGTGCGCAACGCGGGCGGAGTCGTCACCGACGACACCATCCGCTCCCTGACGATCAGTCAACGTGCCCTCGGCACCCGCAGCGTCATACTCATCCACCACACCGGCTGCGGTCTGCAGAGCCTGACCGAGGACTTCCGGCACGAGCTGGAGATGGAGGTCGGACAGCGGCCGGCATGGGCCGTGGAAGCCTTCCGGGACGTCGACCAGGACGTACGGCAGTCGATGCAGCGCGTGCGTACGTCACCGTTCCTGCCGCACACCGATGATGTCCGCGGCTTCGTCTTCGACGTGTCGACCGGGCTCCTGCGGGAGATCGACCCGCGGTCCTGAGCGGTCGTCAGGCGCGCTCGGCCGCCGTCATCGCCGCGATCTGCCGGCAGTAGAAGTCGGTGGTGTTCCGGGTGTGCCGGCCCATGAGGTGCTCGGCGCGGTCGGGGTCGCCGTCGGCGACGGCCCGGATGATCTGCGCGTGCTCGCTCCACGCGTCCGTGCCGCGCGGTTTGGCGATGGGCATGTAGTACCAGCGCACGCGCCGGTCGACCTGCGGGATCAGTTCGGCGAGGACCGCGTTGCGCGACAGATGAGTGATGTGACCGTGCAGCGCGGCGTTGGCCTCGACGATGGCGCGGGCGTCCCCGGCCGCGAGCGCGGTGAGGCCCGTCTGCTGCAGCTCCCACAGGCGGGCGACGTCCTCGGCGGTGGCGTGTTCGGCCGCGCCCCGCGCGGAGTGGGTCTCCAGCACCCCCCGGACGCTGAGGAGTTGGGCGCACTCCTCGGCGGTGGGGGAATGGACGAAGGCGCCCTGGGCGGGGCGCAGGTCGACCCACCCGGTGGTGTGCAGGCGCTGCAGGGCCTCCCGGATGGGCTGGCGGCTGACACCGAGATGTTCGGCGAGCTCGGCCTCGACCAGGTGCTGACCGGGCTTGAGGGAGCCGTTGATGATCAGTTCGGTCAGGGTGTCGTAGACGGCCTGGCGCAGTGGGGCCGGCCGGTTGATCGGGCCGCGGGCTGCCACAGTGGGCGTTTCGGGCATGGGGCCTCCCCGTCGTCGGACTGCGAACGCCATGTCAATGGGCTCGGGATACAGATTTCAGTATGCAATAGCCCCTGTGATTTGTGTGCCGCCCGTGTCGCGAAGTCACGGAAACTGCCTTCACCTCGCCTCTGGCGCTTCCGTACGGGAGACAGCATACTGTATGCAATCTAGCTCCCGATGCGTGCTGCCGAAAGCCGCTCCCGAGGAGGGGGTCACCCCGTGTCGTACCGCACCTCTCTCTCCGATGTCCTGACCGGCGTCATCGCGCCCTCCGCCGAAGTCACCGGCAGAGAGGGCAAGTTCCCCCGCGGCGCGGTGACGGCCCTCGGCCACGCCGGGCTGCTGGGGCTCACCGTCTCCGCGGAATTCGGCGGCGGTGGCATGGATCTGCCGGATGCCGCCGAGGTGGTGGCGAGGACCGCGCGTGTCTGCCGGGCGACCGCGGCCGTGCTCCAGTCCCACTACGCGGCGGTCGCCGTCATCGAGTCGTACGGCAGCCCCTGGCTGCGCGGTGAGATCGCCGCCGGACGTCATCTGAGCAGTCTCGCGCTGGCGGAGGACGGCGGCCCCGGCGAGCAGGGCGGGCAGGCCCAGTACTGGGCGTCGCACTCCCGCGCCGCCCGCTCCGGTGACGTGGTCGCGCTCCGCGCCCGTAAACGCGAGGTGGTCGCCGCGGGGGAGGCCGACAGTTACGTCTGGTCCTCGCGGCCGCTCACCGCGGTGGACGGCCTGACGCTCTGGGTGGTCCCGGCGCACGCGCCCGATCTGTTCGTGCCCGCCCGGCCGGGCGGGGGCGGGCCGAACGGCAGCGCGACGTCCACGGTGTTCGCCGATCCGGTGCTGGTTCCCGCCGACGCGATGCTCGGAGGGGACGGCGGCGGGCTCGACATCGTGCTGCGCACGGTGCTGCCGTGGCTGCTCGAACTGCGGGCCGCCGCCGGGACCGAGGCCGCACATCCCGCGACCGCCGGCGTCTTTCCCGGGCCGGCTCGCCGCCCCACGGATTCGCTGGCGTCATCCTGAGAGCGTGGGGAACGGGACCCGCCCGCCCGGTCGCCCGCGCGGTCAGTCCTTGCTCGTGCCCGCCGCGATCTGCTTGCGGTAGAAGTCGGTGGTGCGTTCGGTGTGCTTGCGCATGACCTCGCCGGCGCGGTCCGCGTCGCCCTTGGCGATGGCCTTGATGAGCTGGGTGTGCTCGTTCCAGGCCTCCTTGCCGCGGGGCCGGGCGATGGGCGTGTAGTACCAGCGGACCTTCTGGCTCACCCCGGAGATCAGTTCGGCCAGCACGGCGTTGTCGGCCACGGCGGTGATGAAGGCGTGCAGGGCGGTGTTGGCCGTGACCAGGCGCTCGACGTCGCCCGCGGCGAGGGCGTCGACGCCTTCCCGCTGCAACTCCTGAAGGCGTTCGACGTCTTCGGGCTTCGCGTTCTGGGCGGCGAGCTGGGCCGAGTACGTCTCCAGTACCGAGCGGACGCCGAGCAGTTGGGCGGCCTCCTCCTCGGTGGGGGAGTGGACGAAGGCGCCCTGGGCGGGGCGCAGGTCGACCCAGCCGTCGGTCTGCAGTCGTTGCAGGGCTTCGCGCACCGGCTGGCGGCTGACGCCGAGGTGTTCGGCGAGCTCGGCCTCGACCAGGTGCTGGCCGGGCTTGAGGGAGCCGCTGACGATCAGTTCGGTCAGGGCGTCGTACACGGCCTGGCGCAGCGGTGCCGGGCGGGTGACGCGCCGGGACGCGGCGGCCGTGAGTGCCTCGCGCATGGTTGCCCCGTTCTGCCACCGGGCCCGCGGGGCCGACGGCTCTGCCAAGTGGTGGCCGCCGAGAGGGTCGCCGACGGCAGCCTCAGCATACAGGTTTTGGTATGCAAGATGGCGTGTGTCTTGGACGGTGCGATGGGGGCGATTCCCTGGTGGGCGGGGGCTTCCGGCTGCGGTCGGCTCTCGCGTGAACCCCTGCGCGGGGCCGGTTCCGATCCAGATTCCGTACGACTGACTTCTGTATACAGAAGCCTGTATGGGGTATCGTCTCAGTCTCCTGCAAGCATCGCCGGGAACCCGTGGGACGGAAGGCGGAGCGATCATGACGACCAGCGGGAGTGACGCGACGGTCGAGGACGTGGTCCGGAGGGTGGTGGCCGGACACCGCGATCAGCGCGGGGCGCTGCTGCCCGTACTGCACGCCGTGCAGGCCGAGTTGGGCCATGTGCCGCAAGAGGCCATTCCGGTATTGGCCGACGAACTGAACCTCTCCCGGGCGGACGTCCACGGAGTGGTGACCTTCTACCACGACTTCCGGCGCGAGCCCGCCGGACGGACCACGGTGCGCATCTGCCGCGCCGAGGCGTGCCAGGCCCTCGGGGCGGACCGACTGGTGGGCTACGCCCGCGAGGCCGGACTGCCGCTCGGCGAGACGACGGCGGACGGTTCGGTCACCGTCGAGCAGGTCTTCTGCCTCGGCAACTGCGCCCTCGGGCCCGCGGTCGAGGTCGACGGCCGGCTGTACGGACGTGTGGCCCCGGCCCGGCTGGGCTCGATCCTCAACGGGACGGTCTCCTCATGAACAACTCTTCGCACTCCGCGGCGACGGTCTATGTGCCCCGCGACTCGGCGGCCAGGTCCGTCGGCGCGGACGAGGTCGCCGACGCCCTGCGACGCGCCGCCGCTCGCGGAGACTTCGCCATCGATGTCGTACGCAATGGATCGCGCGGCATGCTGTGGCTGGAGCCCCTCGTCGAGGTGGCGACCCCGCGGGGCCGCGTCGGCTACGGGCCGGTGCGCCCCGAGGACGTGGACGACCTGCTGGCCGCCGGCCTGCTCGACGGCGCAGACCATCCGCTGCGCCTGGGCGTGGTGGACGAACTGCCCTGGATGGCCGGCCAGACCCGCGTCACCTTCGCCAGGGTCGGGGTCACCGACCCGCTGTCGACCGACGACTACCTGGAGCACGGCGGACTGGTGGGGCTGCGCGCGGCGCTGGACCTCGCCCCCGCGGACGTGGTCGCGGAGGTCACCGCGTCCGGGCTGCGGGGCCGGGGCGGCGCGGGATTCCCGGCCGGCATCAAGTGGAAGACCGTGCTGGAGTGCGCCGACTCCCTGAAGTTCGTCTGCTGCAACGCCGACGAGGGCGACAGCGGGACCTTCGCCGACCGCATGGTCATGGAAGGCGACCCGTTCCTGCTCATCGAGGGCATGACGATCGCCGCGCACGCGGTCGGGGCGAGTGAGGGCTACCTCTACATCCGCTCGGAGTACCCCGACGCGGTGGCCACGATGCGCGCGGCCATCGACATCGCGCGCGGGCACGGATGGCTCGGGAAGGGCATCCTCGGCTCGGCGCTCGACTTCGACCTGCACGTACGCGTCGGCGCCGGCGCGTACATCTGCGGCGAGGAGACCTCCATGCTGGAGAGCCTGGAGGGCAAACGCGGCACGGTCCGCGCGAAGCCGCCGATCCCGGCGATCGAGGGCCTGTTCGGCAGACCGACCGTGGTGAACAACGTCCTCACCCTGGCCACCGTCCCCGTCGTCCTCGCGGACGGGGCGAAGGCGTACCAGGATCTCGGCGTCGGGCGCTCACGCGGCACCCAGGTGTTCCAGCTCGGCGGCAACATCGCGCACGGCGGCATCGTGGAGACCGCGTTCGGCGTCACCCTGCGCGAACTGGTCGAGGACTACGGCGGCGGCACGTTCTCCGGGCGCCCGGTGCGCACGGTGCAGGTCGGCGGGCCGCTCGGCGCCTATCTGCCGACGTCGATGTTCGACCTGCCCATGGACTACGAGGCCTTCGCGGCCGCCGGTGCGATGGTCGGCCACGGCGGCATCGTCGTCTTCGACGACACCGTCGACATGGCCGCCCAGGCGCGCTTCGCGATGGAGTTCTGCGCCGAGGAGTCCTGCGGCAAGTGCACTCCGTGCCGGGTCGGTTCCGTACGCGGCGTCGAGGTCATCGACAAGATCGTGGCCGGCACGCACCGGGACGAGAACCTGGCCCTGCTCGAAGACCTGTGCGACCTGATGACCGATGGCTCGCTGTGCGCGATGGGCGGGCTGACACCGATGCCCGTACGCAGCGCCCTCGCGCACTTCCCCGACGACTTCCTCGGCGGCCGTCGAAGCCTGGAGATCCAACCTGTACAAGCGACTGGCGTGAGGACGGAGGGCACGGCATGACACTCCTCAAGGAACCCGACTTCGGAACCCCGGAAAGGCCCGGCCCGGCGACGGTGTCGGTGGAGGTGGACGGCCTGCCGGTGACCGTCCCGGAGGGCACGTCGGTGATGCGCGCCGCCGCGCAGGCCGGCGTCGAGATACCCAAACTGTGCGCCACCGACAGTCTGGAGGCGTTCGGCTCCTGCCGGCTGTGCGTGGTGGAGATCGACGGACGGCGGGGCACCCCGGCGTCCTGCACGACACCGTGCGCCGACGGGATGCGGGTGAGCACGCAGACGCCGAAGGTGGAGAAGCTCCGCCAGGGCGTCATGGAGCTCTACATCTCCGACCATCCGCTGGACTGTCTCACCTGCCCGGCCAACGGCGACTGCGAGCTGCAGGACATGGCCGGCGTGGTCGGGCTGCGGCAGGTGCGGTACGGCTACGAGGGGGAGAACCACCTCGACGCCGAGAAGGACACGTCCAACCCGTACTTCGACTTCGACCCCTCCAAGTGCATCGCCTGCTCCCGCTGTGTACGGGCCTGCGGCGAGGTGCAGGGCACGTTCGCGCTGACCATCGAGGGGCGCGGCTTCGACTCCAAGGTCTCGCCCGGCGCCGGTGAGACCTTCATGGACTCCGAGTGCGTCTCCTGCGGGGCCTGCGTGCAGGCCTGCCCGACGTCGACGCTCCAGGAGCGGTCGGTGGTCGAACTCGGCATGCCGACCAGGTCGGTGGTCACCACCTGCGCGTACTGCGGTGTCGGCTGCTCGTTCAAGGCCGAGCTGCGCGGCGACGAGCTGGTGCGGATGGTGCCGTACAAGGACGGCGGAGCCAACGAGGGCCACTCCTGTGTGAAGGGCCGCTTCGCCTTCGGCTACGCCTCACACCCCGACCGGGTGCTCAAGCCCATGGTCCGCGACCGGATCACCGATCCATGGCGCGAGGTCGAGTGGGACGAGGCGATCGGCACGGTCGCCACCAAGATGCGCGAACTCCAGGCGCGCTACGGATCGAGTGCGATCGGCGCCATCTCCTCCTCGCGGTGCACCAACGAAGAGGTCTACGTCGTACAGAAGATGGTGCGCGCGGCCTTCGGCAACAACAACGTGGACACCTGCGCCCGGGTCTGCCACTCCCCGACGGGATACGGACTCAAGCAGACCTTCGGTGAGTCGGCCGGCACCCAGGACTTCCGTTCGGTGGCCGAGGCCGACGTGATCATGGTGATCGGGGCGAACCCCACGGACGGGCATCCCGTGTTCGCCTCCCGGATGAAGCGCCGGCTGCGCGAGGGCGCCGAGCTCATCGTGATCGACCCGCGCCGCATCGACCTGGTGCGCTCGCCGCACATCGAGGCCGCGCACCACCTCCAGCTCAGGCCGAGCACGAATGTCGCGGTCGTCAACGCCATGGCGCATGTGGTGGTCACCGAGGGCCTGGCCGACCTGGCCTTCGTGGCACAGCGGTGCGAAGGGTTCGAGGAGTGGGCGGAGTTCGTCGCCCGCCCGGAGAACAGCCCGGAGGCCACCGAGGAGATCAGCGGCGTACCGGCCGGAGAACTGCGGGCCGCCGCCCGGCTGTACGCGGGGGCACCCAACGGGGCCATCTACTACGGCCTCGGCGTCACCGAGCACAGCCAGGGCTCGACCATGGTCATGGGCATGGCCAACCTCGCGATGGCGTGCGGAAACATCGGCCGCGACGGGGTCGGTGTGAACCCGCTGCGCGGTCAGAACAACGTGCAGGGCTCGTGCGACATGGGCTCCTTCCCGCACGAGCTGCCCGGCTACCGGCATGTCTCCGACGACGCCGTACGCGACGTGTTCGAGAAGCTCTGGGGCGGCACACTGCTGGCCGAGCCCGGACTCCGGATCCCGAACATGTTCGACGCCGCGATCGACGGGACCTTCCGGGGCCTGTTCGTGCACGGCGAGGACATCGCCCAGTCCGACCCGAACCTCCAGCATGTCACCGCGGCGCTGGAGGCCATGGAACTGGTCGTCGTCCAGGACCTGTTCCTCAACGAGACGGCGAAGTTCGCGCACGTCTTCCTGCCCGGTGCCTCGTTCCTGGAGAAGGACGGCACGTTCACCAACGCCGAGCGCCGGATCAACCGGGTGCGCGCGGTCATGAAGCCGAAGACGGGCAAGCACGAGTGGCAGATCATCAGCGAGATCGCCACCGCCATGGGCTATGCGATGGCGTACGACCATCCGAGCCAGATCATGGACGAGATCGCCTCGGTCACACCGACGTTCACCGGGGTGTCCTTCGAGGTGCTCGACAAGCTCGGCAGCGTCCAGTGGCCGTGCAACGAGTCGGCTCCGGAGGGAACTCCGGTCATGCACGTCGACGAATTCGTGCGCGGCAAGGGCAAGTTCGTGGTCACCAGCTATGTGCCGACGAACGAGCGCAGCACCCGGCGCTACCCGCTGGTCCTGACCACGGGCCGCATCCTCAGCCAGTACAACGTCGGCGCGCAGACCCGCCGTACCGGCAATGTCGCCTGGCACCCCGAGGACATCCTGGAGCTGCACCCGCACGACGCCGAGGTCCGCGGCATCAACGACGGCGACCTGGTGACGCTCGCCAGCCGCGTCGGGCGCACGACCCTGCACGCGGAGATCTCCGACCGGATGCCGGCCGGCGTCGTCTACACCACGTTCCATCACCCCGTGACCGGCGCCAACGTGGTGACCACGGAGAACTCGGACTGGGCCACCAACTGCCCTGAGTACAAGGTGACCGCCGTACAGGTCGGGCTGGCGAGCCCGCTCCAGCAGAGCGGCACGGAGCCCGCCGACGACGGCCGGCTGGTCACGGTGGTGGACTGAGATGGCGGGCGCAGTGCCACCGGAATCCAGGATGGCCAACGACATCGCCGCGCACCACGGCCACCTGCCGGGCGACGTGGCCGCCGAGGCGATCGCGGGACACCTGGGCAGGTTCTGGGATCCGCGGATGCGCACGCGGTTGTACGAGTTCGTCGACGCCGGAGCGGACGGGCTGGACCCGTTGGTGGTCGCCGCGGTGAAGCTGATGCGCTGAACGGCGAACCGCACCGGCGCCCGGGGCCGGAACGGCCGGCCCCGGGCGCCGCTTGCCGCGCTGGGTAGGCTTCGGCCGATCACCTGGCATCCGGAGAGGAGCCGTTCATGCTGTTCCGGCAGCTCGAGTACTTCGTGGCGGTGGCCAGGGAGCGTCACTTCGCCCGGGCGGCGGAATCCTGCTACGTGTCGCAGCCCGCGCTCTCGGCGGCGATCGCCAAGCTGGAGCGCGAGCTGAACGTCACGCTGATCAACCGCGGGCACAACTACCAGGGCCTCACCCCTGAGGGCGAACGCCTCGTCGTGTGGGCCAAGCGGATCCTCGCCGAGCAGGACGCGTTCAAGGCCGAGGTGGCCGCCGTGCAGTCGGGCATCACGGGGACGCTCCGGCTCGGGACGGACCCCACGGCGTCCACGACCCTGGCCCTTCCGGTGGCCGCGTTCTGCGCGGCCCACCCGCTGGCCAAGGTGCAGGTCCGCTCCCGGCTGTCGACGAAGGAACTGCACCGCCAGCTGCGCGACTTCGAACTGGACGTGGCGATCGCCCACTTCGACCCGGGCGACCAGGAGGGGCTGACCGTCGTCCCCCTCTACCAGGAGCGGTACATGCTGCTCGTCTCGGACGACCAGCTGACCTCCCAGGCCTCGACCATGACCTGGGCGGACGCGGCCCAGCTGCCGCTCGCGCTGCTCACCCCCGACATGCGGATCCGGCAGATCGTCGACAGCGTCTTCGCGGACAAGGGGTTCGTGGTGACCCCGCAGGTGGAGACCGACTCGATCGCCTCCCTCTACGCGCACGTGGGCGGCGGAGGGTGGGCCAGCATCGTGCCGCACACCTGGCTGCGCGCGATGCCGGTCATCGGCAGGACCAGAGCGCTGCCGCTGGTCGACCCGGAGGCCGGGGCCCAGGTCTCGGTGGCGATCCACGCGGCGACCCCGGGTTCGGTCGCCGCCCGGGCGTTCGTGAACGCGGCGACGGGCCTGTCGCTGGACGACTTCTTCGCCAGTCCACTGCCGGCCGAGCACCGCGTGCGCTGAGCGGGACGCCCAGGCGTCACGGCGCGGCGTACCGGTCCTCCACCGCCCGCCGGTCGAGCCCTCCCTTGGCGGTGTACGGCAGGGCGTCGACGAACGCGAGCCGGTCGGGCACCTCGAAGGCGGCCAGCCGGTCACGGCAGTACCGCAGGATCTCCTCGGTCCCGACGCACTCGCCCTCGCGTACGACGACGGCGGCACCGACACGCTGCCCGTACGTCGCGTCGGGGATCGCGAACACGGCCGCCTCGGCGACTCCGGGGCACCCGGCGAGAATGTCCTCGACATGCTCGGGCGAGATCTTCTCGCCGCCCCGGTTGATGAGGTTCTTGATCCGCCCGGTCAGGGACAGATGGCCGTCCTTGTCCAGTGCGCCCAGGTCGCCGGTGCGCAGCCACCCGTCGGTGAAACCGCGCGCCGTCTCGGCCGGGTTGGCGAGATAGCCGCGGGCCACGGTCGGGCCGTGCACCCACACCTCGCCCTCGACGCCGACGGGGCAGGCGCACCCGTCCGGGCCGACGACCCGCACCTGAACCCCGGTCGGCCGGCCGACCGAGCCGTGCTTCAGCGGCCCGCGCTGCGGCAGCGGCTCGCTGGTCGCCTGGTGCGTGGACTCGGTCATCCCGTACGCGGACAGCAGCGGCGTCCCGAACGTGCGCTCAAGTGCCCGCTGCGTGGCCGTGTTGAGAGGAGCGCTGCAACTGCGTACGAACCTCAGGGGTGGCGCCTGCGGACCCGGGTACTCGGTCTCCGACCGGTCCAGGAGGATCTCGTGGATGGTCGGGACCGCGGTGAACCAGGTGGCGGACGCGGCGCGCATGTCGTCCCAGAACGTGCGGGCCGAGAACCGTCCCCGCTCGGGCAGCAGGACGCACCCTCCGCCGGCCAGCGAGGCGAGCAGCGCCGCGAACAGCCCGTGGCCGTGGAAGAACGGCATCACCGCGACCGTGGCGTCGCCGGTTCCCAGTTCGTACGTGGCGCAGATGCCCCGTACCGACGCGGCCACGTTGGCGTGGGTCAGCGGGACCATCTTGGCCCGGTCGGTGGTCCCCGCGGTGAACAGGACCAGGGCGTCGTCGGGCGACAACTCGCCTGCCGCGCCCTGGACCTGGCGCATCGCGAGCGCACCGGGTTCGAGCGCCACGGCCGCCGTTCCGGCGCGCGAGACGTCCACGCGCAGCGGCCAGCTCGGCACCGGCACCGGCGCGACCGGCGGAGCGCCGGCCGCGGGCGGGCCGAGGAGGACCGCCGGGGCGCCCAGCGCTTCGAGCCGGGCCGTCAGCTGGGTCGCGGGCAGCGCGGGGTCCAGCGGAGCGACCACCAGACCCGCCCGCGCCGCGCCGAGCAGCGCCACGACGAACTCGGCGGTGTTGGAGCAGATCAGGCCGACCGGGTCGCCCCGGCGCAGCCCCGTGCCGGACAGCCGGGCGGCCACGTCGTCGGCCAGGGACGCCAGGGCCCGGTACGACAGGTGCACCCGTTCCGCGGTGACGACGAGGGCCCGCGCGTGCGGACGTTCCCGCACCTGCCGGTCGAGGAGATCGACGAGGCCCGTGACCTCCGGGGGCCGGTACCGGTTCGCGTCGCGCACGGATGCCGCGGCCGGAACGGCCATGACCCCACCTCCTCGCGCCAGGTCTGATGAAGCAGTCCTCTGCGAGCCTGCGGTGGCGCGCGGTGCGCGTCCAATACGTACTGGCGAACGGCCGATAGCAGCCATCTATCAAGGGAGTTGCGGGCCCTCCACCAGCCATCGATAGATGTTGTTTATCGGCTGGTCGTCGATGGGTCTTGGACGCGGGCAGGCGCGCTGCCGAAGGTGAGAGGAGTAGCCGCACCGGCATGACCTGCCCAAGGAGGACCTCGGACCATGACCGCCCCCTCGACTTTGGAGACCGCGGCAGCAGCCGACGTTCCGACCGAGCTCACCGACGGGTACCACCTGGTCGTCGACGCGCTCAAGATGAACGACGTCGACACCATCTACGGGGTGGTCGGCATCCCGATCACCGACCTGGCCCGCCTCGCCCAGGCGCAGGGCATCCGCTACATCGGCTTCCGCCACGAGAGCAACGCGGGACACGCGGCGGCGGCCGCCGGCTACCTCACCAAGAAGCCGGGCGTGGCGCTGACGGTGTCCGCGCCGGGCTTCCTCAATGGTCTGGTCGCGCTGGCGAACGCCACCACGAACTGTTTCCCCATGGTGCAGATCTCCGGCTCCAGCGAACGGCACCTCGTCGACCTCAAGCAGGGCGACTACGAGGAGATGGACCAGCTCGCCGCCGCGCAGCCGTTCGTCAAGGCCGCGTACCGGGTGAGCCGGGTGGAGGACATCGGCCGCGGCATCGCCCGCGCGCTGCGCACCGCGATCTCCGGGCGCCCCGGCGGTGTCTACCTCGACATACCCGCCGCGGTGCTCGGCTCCATCATGCCCGCGGAGGCCGGTGCCAGGACGTTGAGCCGGCTCGTCGACCCGGCGCCGCGCCAACTGCCCGCGCCCGAAGCCGTGGACCGGGCGATCGAGCTTCTCGCGAGCGCCGAACGGCCGCTGGTGGTCCTCGGCAAGGGCGCCGCGTACGCCCAGGCGGACGCCAGGATCCGGGAGTTCATCGAGTCCACCGGCATCCCCTACGTACCGATGTCGATGGCGAAGGGCCTGCTGCCCGACGACCACCCGCAGTCAGCCGCCACCGCCCGTTCCATGGCGCTGAAGAAGGCCGACGTCGTGATGCTCGTCGGCGCCCGCCTCAACTGGCTGCTGAACCACGGCGAGGGGCCGTCGTGGAACCCCGACGCGAAGTTCATCCAGGTGGACATCGAGCCCAAGGAGATGGACAGCAACCAGCCCATCGCCGCCCCGCTCGTCGGCGACATCGAGTCGGTCCTCGACGCGCTCGCCGAACGCACCAAGCCCGGCCAGATCGCGGCCCCCGCCGCCTGGCGCGAGGAACTGGGCGCACGCTCGGCGCAGAACGTCGCCAAGATGGCGGAGCGCCTCAAGGCCGACCCGCACCCCATGCAGTTCATGGGCGCCCTGAAGGCCGTACGCGACGTCATCCACGCACGCCCCGAGACATACCTCGTCAACGAGGGCGCCAACGCTCTGGACATCGCGCGCAACGTCATCGACATGCACGTACCGCGCCACCGCCTCGACAGCGGCACCTGGGGCGTCATGGGCATCGGCATGGGGTACGCCATCGCCGCCGCCGTCGAGAGCGGCGCACCGGTCGTGGCCGTGGAGGGCGACAGCGCCTTCGGGTTCAGCGGCATGGAACTGGAGACGATCTGCCGCTACAAGCTGCCCGTCGTCACCGTCGTCATGAACAACGGCGGTGTCTACCGCGGCGACGACGTCAACCCGCAGGGCGACGCACCGTCCCCGACGACCCTGATGCTCGCCGCCCGCCACGACCTGATGATCGAGGCGTTCGGCGGCAAGGGCTACCGCGCGACCACGCCCGCCGAAGTCACCGCCGCCCTCACCGAGGCACTGGCCTCGGGCGGCCCGGCGCTCATCGACTGCGCGATCGACCCCTCGGCTGGTACCGAGAGCGGCCACATCGCGCACCTCAACCCGAAGGGCATCACCGTCGGCAACATCACGCCGGCGAAGAAGTAGATGCCTGCACCCCGAACTCGACTCGCTCCCCGCACGAGATCATTCACGAGAAGGAAGCCAACATGAGTGCTGCATCTTCCAAGGGCGCGCCGCTCGCCGGAATCAAGGTGATCGACTTCACCGGGGTCCAGGCCGGTCCCGCGTGTACCCAGATGCTCGCCTGGTTCGGCGCCGACGTCATCAAGGTCGAGCGCCCCCAGGGCGGCGACGTGACCCGCAACCAGCTGCGGGACATCCCCGACCTCGACGCCCTGTACTTCACCATGCTGAACAGCAACAAGCGTTCGCTGGCCATCAACACCAAGACCCCCGAGGGCAAGGAGGTCATGGAGAAGCTGGTCCGCGAGGCCGACATCCTGGTGGAGAACTTCGCGCCGGGCGCCATGGACCGGATGGGCCTCGGATGGGACCACCTTCACGAGCTGAACCCGCGGCTGATCTTCGGTTCGGTCAAGGGCTTCAACGACGCCTCGTCGTGGTCGGACCTCAAGGTGTACGAGAACGTCGCGCAGGCCGCCGGCGGTGCCGCGTCGACCACCGGATTCTGGGACGGCCCGCCCACCATCAGCGGCTCGGCCCTCGGCGACAGCAACACCGGTATGCACCTGATGATCGGGCTGCTGACCGCGATCATCCAGCGCAACGCGACCGGCCTCGGCCAGAAGGTGTCGGTGTCCATGCAGGACGCCGTGCTCAATCTGACCCGGGTCAAGCTCCGTGACCAGCAGCGCCTGGAGAAGATCGGCTACCTGGAGGAGTACCCGCAGTACCCGCACGGCGAGTTCGGCGACGCGGTGCCGCGCGGCGGCAACGCCGGCGGCGGCGGCCAGCCGGGCTGGATCCTGAAGTGCAAGGGCTGGGAGACCGACCCCAACGCCTACATCTACTTCACGGTCCAGGAGCAGAACTGGAAGCGGACCGCCGAGGCCATCGGCCACCCCGAGTGGGTCGGCGACCCGGACTACACCACCGCCCGGGCCCGCCAGCCGCGCATCATGGAGATCTTCGGCGAGATCGAGAAGTGGCTCGCCGACAAGACCAAGTACGAGGCGGTCGACATCCTGCGGAAGTGGGAGGTGCCCTGCGCCCCCGTGCTCAGCATGAAGGAGCTCGCCGAGGACCCCGACATGCGCGCGAGCGGCACGATCGTCGAGGTCGAGCAGAAGGAGCGCGGCACCTATCTGACGGTGGGCAGCCCGATCAAGTTCTCCGCCTTCAAGCCCGAGATCGAGGGTGCGCCCCTGCTCGGCGAGCACACCGACGAGGTGCTCGCGGACCTCGGCTACGACGCGGACGACATCCGCAAGCTGCACGAGGGCAAGGTCGTCGCCTGACCCGCGGCACGCACGGTGCCCCGCGTACGGTCCTCGTACGCGGGGCACCGGCATGGGAGGGGAGCAGCTGGAGGGGGCGTCGAACCCCCTCCAGCTTCAGACTGTTGTGCGCTCGGCGGCGGCCTCGGCGCGCCGCCGCATCAGCTCCCGCTCCCGTGCCCGTCGCGCGGTGACGTCCCGGATGACCGCACCGACGTGCGCGCCGCCGTCGGAGCCGGTCAGCAGCACGACGCTGAACTCGATGGACAGGGTGCGGCCGTCCGCCGCCAGCGCGGGAACCGTCAGGAGGTCGGCTTCCCCGTACCGGGTGGCCCCTCGCTCCACGGCCGTCCGAAAGCCGTCCCCATGACGCTTCCGGTGCTTCTCGGGGATGATGATGTCGAGATCGCGGCCCGTCACTTCGGCCGCCGAGAACCCGAAGATGCGCTCGGCCCCCCGGTTCCAGTAGCGGATCAGTCCTTCACGATCGACGATCACTATGCCGTCGGGTGCCTGGGCAGCCATTGCCAGCACCACCTCGGGATCCAGATCTTCCATGTCGCCTCCGAGCCGGGGCCATTAATGGCGACAGTATACAGAATGCAGTTCTGTGGGAACCCTTGCGGACAAGGGTGGTCGCAGCCGTCGGGCGAGCCGCGCGGTGAGTTTCGTAACGCGCCCAATTCATCGGTCATCCGATCGATCCGATAGACCGTCACACGCGCCACAGTCACTGCATGACTGATACCCCCCACCCCATATCCTCGGAATCGCAGCGCGGCCCCGAGCAGGCCGACGCTCCGGCCGCCGCCACCCGCAGATCCGTGATCGCCGCTCTGGGCGGCGCGACCCTCGGAGTGGCCGCCCTGGGTCTCACGGGTTCCGCCACCGCGCAGCCGGCCGCCGCCGCGGACCGGAACTCCGCGGCCCAGCCCGCCGCCCGCCTGGCCGCCGCGTGCGTGCTCACGCCCGAGCAGACCGAGGGCCCCTACTACCTGGACCTGGAAACGGTCCGCAAGAACATCACCGAGGGCAAGGCCGGCGTGCCGCTCACCCTCCGCGTCACGGTGATCGACAGCGCGACCTGCTCCCCGCTGCCCAACACGGCGGTCGACATCTGGCACTGTGACGCACTGGGGATCTACTCGGGATACGTGGCGGGCGGCTCGACCCCGGACACGACCTTCCTGCGGGGCGTGCAACTGACCGACTCCGCCGGTGTCGCGGAATTCACCACCGTCTACCCCGGCTGGTACGTCGGCCGCGCCCTCCACATCCACATCAAGACGCATGCCGGTGGCACCGTCTCGGGCGGGGTGTACCGGGGAGGCCACGTGTCCCACACCGGCCAGCTCTACTTCCCGGAGACGTACAACAGCAGGGTCGCGGCCCTGGCCCCCTACCGGAGCAACACGGCCACCCGCACGCTCAACGCGAGGGACGGCATCTACCGCAACGGCGGATCGTCGACCCTGCTGACCATCACACCGGTGGGCAGCGACCTCGGCAAGGGAGTGACCGGCACCGTCGTGCTCGGTATCGATCCGGCCGCCACACCCTGACACACACCCACGAACGGCAGCCGGGGCGCTGCGACGGTCCCGGCTGCCGCCGGCGCGCGGCCGGCGGCAGCGGGCGCGCGCTGACGGACAAGGCGATGGACTCGATGGTTTCGTCCCCGCAAGGTGCGGCCAGGAATCGAGGATGAGCCGGAGTCGAACGTGCGAGGTGTGCGGTGCGGCGCTCACCGCGAGACCACACGGCGGCCGTCCGGCTCGCTACTGCTCCAACGCGTGCAGACAACGGGCGCTCAGGCAACGGTCGGCGCGCGGGGATTCCGGCCGGCCGCGGCCGGCCGCCGCATCTGTCTCACCTGCCGCGTCGCCCGCGACCTCGACCGCTGCCGCCTCGATCGCCCAGGGCCGCGTCCTGCCACGGGCGCTCGACTCCTTCGTGGGCCGACGGCAGGAACTGTCGCGCCTGCGCACCTTGCTGAGGACGTCGCGGCTGGTCACCCTGACCGGTGCCGGCGGCGTCGGCAAGACCCGGCTGGCGCTCGAATTCGCCAGGGGCGGTCCGCGCGGCGGGCGGGTCGACCTGGTCGCACTCGACTCGCTGCATGACGGCGCTCTGCTCGCGCAGACGGTGGCCGCCGCGCTGGCGGTGGGTGAAGGGGCGGGACTGTCCGGCGTCGACGTACTGGTCCGTGCGATCGGCGACGCCTCCCGGCTGCTGATTCTGGACAGTTGCGAGCATCTGGCCGAGCCGTGTGCCCGACTGGCCGCGGCCCTCCTGAGCCAGTGCCCTCGGCTGAGGATCCTGGCCACCAGCCGGGAGGCTCTGCGCGTACCCGGCGAGATCGTGTACAGGGTCGCGGAGCTGTCTCTGCCGCCGGCCGATGCCGGGGGCGACCCGGTAGCCCTGTTGCGGTCGGATGCCGTCCGGCTGTTCGTCGAACGTGCCTCTAGCAGCGCACCCGGATTCACGCTCCACCGCGGCAACGGCCGGACCGTTGCCGAGATCTGCCGCCGGCTGGACGGCCTGACGCTCGCCGTCGAACTGGCGGCTCGCCGGGTCGGCACTCTCCCGCTGAGTGACGTCCTGGCCGGACTGGACGACCAACTGTCCCTCCTGACGGACGGAAGCCGAACCGGGCCGCGGCGCCACAGCGGACTGGCTGCCGCGATCGACTGGAGCCATCGGCTGCTCGATCCGGCGGAACAGGCGGTCTTCCGGCGGCTCGCGGTCCTCGTCGGCGGGTTCGACACCGCCGCGGCGCAGGTGGTCTGCGCCGGCGGCGGCGTCGCACCGTGGCAGATACTCCGCGTACTGTGCGCCCTTGAGGCCAAGTCGCTGATCGCACGTATGCCAGGAGACGCGCAGCCCGCGCGATTCAGGCAGTTGGACGCCATCCGCGTCTACGCCATGGAGCGCCTGGTCGCCTCCGGCGAGCTGCACACCACGCGGCAACGGGCCGTCGAGTGGCTGAACGGACTGGCGGACCGGGTGGGCGACGAGGTCTTCGCCGACCAGGCCGGTGGCCCGCTGAGAGTGGAACGGGACAATCTCGCGGCGGCCCTGGCCAGCACGACCGGCCACGACGGTTCCTCGCATCCGCGGCTGGTGCTGGAACTGGCTCGTGTGCACTTCCAGCAGGAGCAGCCGTCGGTCGCCCGTACCCTGCTGAACGGACTTCTGCGGGAAGCCGACGGCCGGGCGCTCGGCGGAGCGGTGCCGGCGCTGGCCGCGCGCGTTGCCTGCCAGCAGGCCGACCTGGCCGGGGCACTGCGCCTGGGCGAGCGGGCGGTGGACATGGAACGCACGCGCGACCACCCCGCCGGCCTTGCCAACGCCCTGGACGCGCGGGCCGCGGCCCGGCTGTGCCGCGGCGAATGCGCCGCCGCCGTCGCGGACCTCCGCGAGTGCCTGGACCTCGTCGCCGCGCTCGGCAGACCGCACGACACCGCATGGTGCACCCATCATCTGGCGTGGGCGCTGCTCCAAGCCGGCCGGGAACACGAGGCCGACGTGCTCATGTCCCGCTGCCTGCCCGTGCTCAGGGAGCACGCGCCGTGGAGCCGGGCCGCGGCCGCTCTGCACACCGCGGGCGCCGTGCGGCTGGCCCTCGGCCGTCTGGAAAGTGCTGAGGCGCTGTTCGCCGAAGTGCTGCGGATCGTCCCTGAAGCGAGTTTCCACGCGCTGTACCCCATTGAGGGCCTGGCCCTCGTGGCCGCCGAGAGTGGAGACATGCAGCGAGCCCTGCGCCTGTACGAGGCGAGCGCGCAGGCACGCCGCCGGATGGACACCGAGCCCGAGGCTCCATGGCGACGCCAGGTGGAACAGACGGCACTCCGTGCGCGGACACGGCTCTCGGCGGCCGCGCGGGACGCCGCCGTCAGCGGCGGCCACCGGCTGCTCGGGGACCGGCTGGTCGCCTATGCCCTGCGGGAAAGGGGCGGTGACCACCGAACGGCGACGGCCGCCGTACACGTCGCCGACCACCAGTTCACGCTCACCGCAAGGGAGTTCATGGTGGCCGACCTGGTCGCCGACGGGCTGACCAATCGTCAGATCGCGGACCGGCTCGGTCTTTCGATCCGTACGGTCGCCACACATCTGGACAAGGTCCGCGACAAGCTGGGCATGCGATCGCGCACACAGATCGCCTTATGGATGGCCGCACGAACGAAGGACGGGCGCACCTCCCTGCGATGACACGGCTGCCGTGACACGTCCCGGACCCGCCGAGCCGGACCGGGGCACCCGGTGGGCGCCCCGGCCTCACACCCTCAGGACGTCAGCAGGCCCCCTCGTCCTGCCACGGCCCCCATTCGACGGCGCTGGGCGCCTCGTTCTGGGTCCACCACTTGGCCTTCCAGTTGTGCTGGTTGTACGAGACCTCGTTGCCGGCGGTGTAGACCGCCGTCGAGCTCCAGGCGGTCGCGCACGCGGTGCTCGGAGACGTCGGGGTCGGGGTCGGCGTGGGTGTCGGGGTGGGGGTGCTGGTGGGCGGGGTGGCTCCGGCGAACGTCACCGAGTACTTGGCGAAGTCCCAGGAGTTCTGGGCCACGCTGGAGCATGTGCCCGAGGTGCGGCCGCCGTTGTCGGCGGGGGTGCACTGGCGGTCACGGTTGAGGGACCAGAAGGTGAAGCGGTCCATGTTGTGGCTGGTGGCGTAGTCCAGCACCGTCTGGAAGTCGGCCTGGGAGAAGTACTCGCCGGTGTCGCTGCGTCCGTTCATGCCGGAGAAGCCCTCGTGGGCGTAGGCGGTCGCCTGGTCCCAGCCGAAGGTGGACTGGAGGATCGTGTTGAAGTTGGTGAGCGCGCTGGTCTGTGAGGCCGCGCCGTTGAAGCCGCCGTCGAACGGCATGATGGAGAAGTTGTTCGGCGTGAACCCCTGCGACTTCGCCTCCAGCAGCATCTGCTTGCCGAACCAGCCGGTGCCGTCCGCCGTACCGGCCGTGGTGACGGAGACATAGAGGCCGGGGTTGTTCTGCTGGAGGATCTTGGCCGCGCCGATCTCGTTCTTGATGGCCGCCGTGTTCTCGTACTCCGGCTCCTCCAGATCGAAGTCGATCGCGTGCAGGCCGTACTTGGTGATGACCTGCTGGTACGCCGCGGCGGTGGCGGCCGCGTCCGAGCAGGCCTGGCCGAGCTTGGTGCCGCCGTATCCGCCGATCGAGACGGAGACGTCGCCGCCCTTGGCGCGGATGGTGCTGATGACCGACTGCACGGCGGTGTCCGAGGAGACGGCGGCCGTGCCGCCCCAAGTGGGGGAGCAGCCGCCGCCGTTGGGGGCGAGGATGAACGCCAGCTGGAATGCCTTGAGGCCGGTCGCGTCCATGATGGCGCCCGGGTCCGGCGGGTCGTTGTCCAGTGGCATCAGATAGGGGGCGGCGGCATACCAGCGGTTGCTGAGCGCGGTGGTCGCGCCCGAGGCATTGCCCGCGACCAGGGCGGTCGTGCCGAGTGCGGCCAGGCTCACGGCGGCTGCCGCGCCCAGACATGCGCGAAGACGTCTCACTGTGCCTCCAGGGGAGTGGGGGAGTGGCCCCAGCCTCTGGGGGCTGTCGCGATCACGTCAATGAGTTGGACTAGACCAGACAAGTCTTTGGACTAGACCATGCAATCTCTTTACTTGGACTCCGCCGCGGGTGCCGCCGCGGCCGGTGCCGCGCGGACACCGTCGAGGGCGACGGTCAGGACGCGGTCGCGCTGGGCGTCGTCGAGGAAGTTGGTCGCGGTGATCCCGGCGACCATCCGCAGGAGGTCGTCGAAGTCCATGTCCGCGCGGGCCGCCCCGGCCTTCTGTGCCCGCTCGAACAGGGGACCGCCCGCCGCGTACATCGAGTCCCGGCAGGCCAGGAAGATCTCCGACTCGTTGTTGAGTGCCTCGCGGATGGCCCGCTTGGTCACGGTGTAGTCCACGAACCGGCGCAGCCACGAGGTCAGGGCCTCCCACGGCTCGAGCTCGGCGACCTCCTGCGCCACCCGGCACAGGTCGTTCACCTCGCCCGCGTAGACGCTCTCGAAGAGGTGGCGGCGGGTCGGGAAGTTCCGGTAGAGCGTGCCGATGCCGACGCCCGCGCGGCGGGCGATGTCCTCCAGGGACGCCTCCGCGCCGTTCTCCGCGAACGCCTCGCGCGCGGCCGCCAGCAGCGCGTCGTAGTTGCGGGCGGCGTCCTTGCGGTGTGGCCGCCGGGACGCGACGATCTCGCTGACGGGGAACGGCTGAGCCGGCACTGCTGCCTCCCTGGCGGGGAACGAGGTTGAAGCGGAGGTATGCCTCCGCTACAGTGGAGGGGTACCTCCACTTTACCAGTGCGGGGTGTGTTTCGCCGTGGACGCGTGCGGCCGCACGCATCACCGACGCGACGGCACCCTTCGCGTATCCGCGACGGCATCCCCCTGTGCCGGCGATTCGACTCGACTCGATCTCATCGCGGGCCCTGCGCCGACCGCACCGCCCGCCACTCGCACCACACCGACATCCACAGTCCTCCGCGACCGCTCCCTGTGGCCGTCGGCGTGCTCGACGCCGCCCCGCGGCGTGCCGAGCCCGGACGACCGCCGCCCGATGACCTCGGCCGCACCCTGTTCGCTTGTTCGGAGAGGCTTTTCATGCCCCGGAAATCCACCCGCCTCACCTTCGCGGTCCTCGCGACCGGCGCGGGCGTGTTCGCCATGCTGCAGTCGCTGATCGCACCGGCCCTGCCGACCGTTCAACACGCCCTGCACACCTCGCAGTCCACCGCGACCTGGGTGATGACGGCCTATCTGCTGTCCGCCTCGGTGTTCACACCGATCCTCGGCCGTGTCGGCGACCTGATCGGCAAGAAGCGCACCCTTGTCGCCGTCCTGCTGGCCGTCATGGCCGGCTGTCTGCTCGCCGCGCTGGCGCCGACCATCGGCGTGCTGATCGTCGCCCGGGTCGTCCAGGGCATCGGCGGCGCGCTGTTCCCGCTGTCCTTCGGCATCATCCGGGACGAGTTCGCCCCGTCCCAGGTGAGCGGCAGCATCAGCAACCTGTCCGCCGTGATCGCCGCCGGAGGCGGAGTCGGCATGGTGGCGGCCGGTCCCATCGTGACCGCGCTCGACTACCGCTGGCTGTTCTGGCTCCCCGTCGGCATCGTCGCTCTCACCACGCTGATCGCCCTCCGCTACGTCCCCGAGTCGCCCCGCCGGGCCGAGGGGAGCGTCAACTGGTTCGGCGCCGTCCTGTTGTCGGGCTGGCTGGTGGCCCTGCTGCTGCCGCTCAGCCAGGCGAGCCGCTGGGGCTGGGGATCGGGCAGGGTGATCGGTCTGTTCACCGCCGCCGTGCTGCTCTTCGCGCTGTGGCTGTTCGTCGAGGCGCGCTCCCACAGCCCGCTGATCGATCTGCGCATCATGCGGCTGCCCGCGGTGTGGACCACGAATGCCGCCGCGCTGCTGTTCGGCGCGGGCATGTACGCGATCTGGTCCTTCCTGCCAGGCTTCGTGCAGACCCCCAGCTCCGCCGGTTACGGCTTCGGCGCGAGCGTGACGGCGGCCGGACTGCTGATGCTGCCGATGCTGATCGCGATGTTCTGCTCGGGTGTGCTGAGCGGCCGTCTGGAGCCTGTGTTGGGTGCCAAGAAGCTGCTCACCACCGGCGCCGCACTCGGCGCGGTCGCCTGCGGCTTCCTCGCCCTGTGGCACGACCAGCAGTGGCAAGTCGCCTTCGCGGCGGGCGTGTTCGGGCTCGGCATCGGACTGGCCTTCGCCTCGATGGCCAACCTGATCGTCGGCAG
Organism: Streptomyces sp. NBC_00775; assembly: GCF_036347135.1. NCBI lineage: Bacteria > Bacillati > Actinomycetota > Actinomycetes > Kitasatosporales > Streptomycetaceae > Streptomyces > Streptomyces sp. NBC_00775. The sequence continues at coordinate 1,520,245 of NZ_CP108938.1, read as the reverse complement.
TGTCCCGGCCGAACAGACCGGCGCCGCGACCGGTATGAACGCCAACATCCGGACCATCGGCGGGTCCATCGGCGCCGCGGTGACCAGCGTCCTGGTGACCAGCCGCCTCCAGCCCTCCGGCCTGCCGTACGGGTCCGGCTACACCCACGGGTTCAGCCTGCTCGCCCTGCTCTGCCTCGCCGCCGCGCTGGCCGCGCTCCTTGTCCCGGTGCAGCGCGCCGGCCGTGGCTCCGGGATGCCGCGCGCTTCCCACGACGTGCCGCGCACGGAACCGGAGGCGGTCACGCCCGGCGCGCGGAGCTGACGGGCGCGCGGAGCTGACGGGCACGTGGAGCTGACGGGCACGTGGAGCTGGCGGGCATGTGGAGCTGGCGGGCACGTGGAGTTGACGGACATGTGGAGCTGATCGTCGCGTGGGTTCTGGACCCGGCACCCGGAACGATCAGCACCCTGCCGCGAGTTCGGCGAACTCGTCCAGGAGGGCCGCGGCGTCGGTCACGTCGTCCGTGAGCGGGCGGTCCTCCATCGCCGGGTCCAGGACCGCCGCCGCGCGAGCGTACGCGCGGCCCGCCGGGGTCCCCGGAACGGGTACGGTGCCGCGCTGGCGCAGGGCCCGTACCGCGGCGACCAGTTCGCAGCCCAGGACCAGCCGGTACGCCTGGGCCAGCCGCAGTGACTTGCGGGCCGCCTGGGCGGCGAAGCTCGCGGCCTCCTCCAGCCCTTGCGACAGCACCACGTGACCGAGGGCGGCCGGGTTGGCGCACGCCTGGATCTCGGCGAGCGCGGCCGCGGCGCTGTACTCCAGGATCATCATCCCCGACCCCGCCGAGGCGTCGTCGGCCAAGTAGGAGCGCAGCCCGGTCAGTTCGGGGCGGCCGAGACCGGACAGCCGGGCCGCGGACAGCCGGGCGGTGCCGAGGACGGCGAGGCCCAGCTGGTCGAGCGCGAGGGTGAGCGGCGTGGCGAAGAAGCCGCCGTGATGATGGGCGACCGGGACACCCGTGGGCTCGTCCCACCCGATCAGGGGGTTCTCGGTGGCGGAGTTGAGCTCGATCGACAGCACGCGCTCCAGGCCGGCCCAGGCCTCCGTCGCGGGGCCGTGGACCTGGGGAAAGCATCGGAAACCGAAGGGGTCCTGCACGCGCGGGACCAGCGGCACCGGCTGCTCCGCCACCGCGGTCAGCCATTGTTCCGGCCCGCCGGGCACGAGCAGCCCCCGCATACGGGCCGCCGCCCGCCCGATCGCCGGATGCGGGTGGGCCCGATGGACCTCGGGTGCGTAGGCCTCCAGGGATCCGTCGATCGCGAGCAGCGACAGCGCGGCCACGGTGTGTGCGGCGCGGAGCAGCCCGCCGAGGTCGTGGCAGACGAGCGCGGACTGGCCGAGGGTGAGGGCGTTGCTGCTCAACAGGGCGAGCGCGTCGCCGCGTTGGATCTCCAGTCGCTCGGGGAACGGCTCCTCGCCGCCCGTCCCGTCCCGTTGCCACGTGCCGTGCCCGAAGAGCGCCAGCCCCAATTGGGCCAGCGCCGTCAGGTCGCCGGTGCCGACCGACCCGTACTCGTTGACCAGGGGATGCGCCCCCGCTCGTAGCGCGTGCGCGAGGGCCACGGCGATCCCGGGGCGCAGACCGGAGCCCCCGGCGAGCAGTTGGTTGGTCCGCACCACCATCATCGCGCGGACCTGGCGCACGGGCAGCGGGTCGCCCAGGCCGCCCGCATGGCTGAGCAGCAGCCGCAGGTCATGGCCCGCGCCGTCCCGTTCCTCGACGGTGACGCCCCGGTGCGCCCCGACGCCGGTACTGCGCCCGTACACCCGCGCGCCCTCCTCCGCCAGACCGCGCGCGGCCCGCCGGGTGCGCTCCATCGCCTCCAGCGCCGCCGGACGCACGGCGGGAGGCAGCGCGCCGTCGGCGATCCCGGCGACCGTGGCCACATCGAGGCCGTGACCGTCGAGTGACGCACCGGTCGCCGGGGCACAACGGGTCGTGCCGCCGGCGGTCGTTCCGGCGGTGCGCTTGAGCATGACGGACGTTGTCTCCTCAGCCGTACGTCGTCAGGGAGTCTGGCCGGAGCGGGTGTACGCCCCGGCCGTCACGCACCCGTCAGACCAGCCCGGCGGAGGACAGCCACGCCTTGGCCACGTCCAGCGGGTCCTTGTTGTCGTCCTGTACCTGGCTGTTGAGCTTGACCAGGGTTGCCGTGTCGAGCTTCGAGGAGACGGTGTTGAGCACCGAGACTCCGGCCGACGAGAGACCGCTCTTGTAGGCCAGCGGAGTCACGTTCTCGAAGCCGAAGAGGTTCTTGGGATCCTGCAGCACGACAAACTTGTTCTTGCTGATTCCGGGGTCCGTCGAGAAGATGTCCGCGGCCTGGGTGTTGTTTCCCTTGAGGGCCGCCACCGTCAGCGGACCGCCCGCGTCCAGCGCCTTGAAGGACTTGAATTCGAGGCCGTATACGGACTTGAGGCCCTTCAGGCCCTGCTGCCGGGTCTGGAACTCGGGCGAAGCGCCTATGACCAGGTCCTTCGCCACGTCGGCGAGGTCGGCGATCGTCGACTTCTCCGTCAGGCTGTACTTCTTGGCCGTGGCCTCGTTGACGGCGATCGCGTCCTTGTCCTGGGCCTCGGACGGATCCAACAGGGTCAGGCTCGCGTCGAGTTTGGCCGTGATGGCCTTGCTGGTCTCCTCGACGGTCGTCGGGGCCGCCTTGGCGTCGAGATAGGCGAGCAGGGCCCCGTTGTACTCGGGCAGGACCGTGATCGTGCCGTTCTTGATCAGACCGTAGGTGGTCTCACGGCTGCCGATGTTCAGCTTGTAACTGACCTTGATGTTCTTGGACTTGAGGGCCTCGCCGTAGATGTCGGCGAGCAGGATGCTCTCGGGGAAGTTGTTGGAACCGACAACGACCGTACCGGCCTTGGCGGAGTCCCCCTTCAACGGGTCGCTCTTGCCCGAGTCGTCGGAGGAACCGCAGCCCGTCAGTGCGGCCGTGGCCACAACCAGCAGGGAAACAGCGTACGTTGCGGACGTTCTGGTGCTTCTGGCGATGGTCACGTTGGTCATCCAGACTTGGCATGGTGGGGCGAAGGTGGCCGGAAGGCGCGGGTGTTGACAGTCGTCCGGACGATCCAATCGAGCCACCTCCTGGACCGTCAAGACACGAATAGATCACTGATGGGGATCGCGCGGCTTCAGTCCGTATGCACAACGTGACCAAAATGCGAGCGAATCCGGCGTCTCCACATGTCACTTTTTGGTTGATCATGGCCGTACTCTTACGGCAGCCGCTACTGTTGGCCGCGTCGAGGGCCATGTTCCACTTATCGGGCATGACCGTGCTGTCGAGACCGCCGATCCATGCGCCCTGGCAATGGGCTCCCACGGGGGAATGAAGTCAAGGAGGTTGGGTGCCCGCGCACAGGAAGTCCGCCCCGGGACAGCCGTCCACGGCTCCCCGAGCAGGCCGGACGCCTTCTCTTCTCGACCGCTGGCCTTTCCGCCGGAAACTCAACGTCCTGGTGATCGTCCCGCTCGCGGTCGTCTCCGCGATGCTCTCCTACGTCGTCTACGGCCAGGTCGACCGTGCCCGGTCCGCCGCCGACACCGCCCAACTCGTACGGGACAGCGCGCAGGTCGCCGAACTCATCGACGGTGTGCAGACCGAGCACCGGCAGGCGCTCCTCGTCTCCCTGCGCTACGAGGCCGCCCGCTCCGACGACAGTCCGCCCGACACCTCCTCCTACCTCCAGGCGCAGGAGAAGGTCAGCGCCCAGGCAGAGACCGTCCGGTCGGCCTACGGGGACCGGCTGCCCGACGCCGAGGCGCAGGCGCTCAAGGAACTCGAGGGCCTGGACAGCCTCCGCAAGACCGTCGAACAGGGTCCGATACCCGCCGACAACATCGACCCCGCGTACGGATCGGTGATCGAGGGCCTCATCAACGGCCTCGGACTCGGCCAGTCCGGCAGCGAGTCCTCGTCGTCCGCGGGCAGTCTGCTCGACGCGCTGCTGCGTGCCGACACCGCCCACGCCTCCTTCGAGACCAGCGTCTTCGCCGCCCGTACCCGGGACCCCAACGCGCTCATCGAGTTCACGGCGGCCGTCGGCGACTACGACCAGTACACCTACCAGGCCGAGCGGTTCACCCGGTTCGCCAGCACCGAACAGGGCAGCGACCTCGCCGAGATCGAACACAGCCCGTACCAGAGCGTCATCACGCAGCACTGGGCCGAGCTCCAGGTCGACCCCGGCGGTGTGGTCGCCGAGAGCTCGGCACAGCTGCGGGACGCCCTCGGCGACGCGCTGAGCGCCGACCCCACCTATGAGCGCCAGGCCCAGAACCGGCTGAAGATCGTCGATGAGCTCATCGGAGAGATCGCCGCCGACACCCAGGACGCGTCCAACAGCGCCTGGTGGCAGGTGGCCTGGCTGACCGTCGGCACCCTGCTCGCCTTCGGGGCCTGGCTCCTGTTCTCGGTGCTGATGCGCCGCTCCGTGGTGCGGACCGTGCGGACGCTCACCGAGGCGGCCCAGTACGTGGCCACCGCGGCCGGGTCCGAGCTGGCCCGGGTCGCGGACGACGACGCCGACGACGCGAGCCCGCCGCGCCTCGAAGCCGTACCCGTGCCGGTGCGCGACGAGATCGGTGAACTCGCCGAAGCCTTCAACCAGGTTCAGGTCACCGCGACCGCCCTGCTGGAACGCCAGGTCGTCAGCCGCCGCAACATCGCCGAGATGTTCGGCAACGTCGGCCGCCGCGTCAGCAACCTGACGGCACGTCAACTCGCGCTGATCGACTCGGTGGAGCGCGGCGAGACCGACCCGGAGGTACTGGACCGGCTCTACCGCATCGACCACATCGCCGTACGTCTCCAGCGCAACGCCGACAGCCTGATGCTGCTCGCCGGTATCAGCGAGACGGGCCTGGGCACCGAACCCATGCGGCTCAGCAACATCGTGCGCGCCGCACTCGGCCAGATCGAGGGCTACCAGCGGGTCACCCCGCACGCCGAGGGCGATGTCACCGTAGCCCCTGACATCGTTGGCGATCTCACGCTGATGCTCGCGGAACTGCTGGAGAACGCGGTGATGTTCTCCCCGGCGTCCAGCGGCGTGGAGGTGGTCCTGCGCCCCCGGCACGGCTCCGCCGGCGGCGCCCTCGTCGAGATCATCGACCACGGGCTCGGGATGAGCCCCGAGCGGCTGGAGCAGGAGAACTCCCGCCTGATCCGCCGTGAACGGCTCGACCTGGCGCCGACCGAGGTCCTCGGCCTGTTCGTGGTCGGCGGACTCTCCCGGCGCTGGGGCATCGAGGTCGTCCTGACCCGCACCCCGGGCGGCGGCGTCACGGCCACCGTCGCGGTCCCCTCCTCCCACCTCCTGCTCACCGACCCGGCACAGCCCGCGGCGCGGGCCCCGCACATCCTGCCGCCGGCCCGCCGCTCCGGCATGAGCGAGCCGCGCCCCGCGACGGTGGAGTCGCCGCCCGGCCCCTCGGGCCTGCCCCGCAGGGTTCCCGCGCGCCCCCGGGGCAGTGAATCTCCCGGCCACGCCCGCCGCACGGAGTCCGCGGGACCCCTCGGCGGCGAGGACGCCCTGGCCCACCCGGCGAACGGGTCCAGGGCGCGGCCCGGCAGCGGCGCCGCCGACGCCCGCTCCGGCACGGCGACCGAGTCGAGGCCCGGCGAGGCCGGTCCGCTGCGCCGCCGGGTGCGCGGTGCGACCCTGTCGGCCGGCACCGCTTCGAGCCGTCAGCCCGAACGGACCGTCACGAACCCGCGTCCGCCCGCCTGGCGGCCCACGGACGCGGAGGCGGCACGATCCGAGATCGACGAGTTCGAGGCAGCCGTCCTGCGGGCCGAGCGCGACAGCGCGGCCGACGACCGGACCACCGGGGCGACCCGGCCGGGGAGCCGGCCAGAGGCGCCCCGAACCGACCCAGCACAGAGAACAGCAGACCCACATCCCCGGAAGGCATGAGCAAGTGACCATGTGGACAGGCGAGCCGGAGTCCGGAGCCGTGGCACCGGTGACGGACGTGAAGACCGCCGCTGCCGACTTCAATTGGCTGCTCAATCGATTCGCCACCGAGACGGCCGGGGTCGTCGACGTGATCGGTGTCTCCTCCGACGGACTGCTCATCGCGGTGTCCCAACTGCGCGGACAGGCCGACTCGGAGAGGCTCGCCGCGATCGTCTCCGGTATGACCAGCCTGGCCATGGGCGCGTCCGGCAACTATGGCCTCGGCGCCCTGAACAAGGTCATCATCGACCTGGAGGAAGGGCACGTCCTGGTGTCGGCGCTCGGCGCGGGCGCGGTGCTCGGCGTGGTCGCCTCCAAGGAGGCGAAGCTCGGCAACATCGCGTACGAGATGACCCTCTTCGCCAACCGTGCCGGCGCGGTCCTGAGCCCGCAGCTGGTCATGGAGCTCAAGAACACCGTGGGCATCGCGCCGGCCGGCTGACGTCCGGCGGGCCGTCACATGGGCCGTCACATGATCGATGACGGTTCGCGAAGCGAAGGGGGGAGGACGAGATGACGGCCGGCGAGCCATCAGCCACCGACGGCGCAGGGTGGGAAGTGGAACCCCCCGCGTCGGTCGTCCGGCCGTTCCTGCTGACCGCGGGGCGGATCGCCGGCGGCGACAGTCTCGTACCACCGATCCCGATCGAGACGCAGGTGGTCGCGACCGATCTGGGTCTTGCCGCGCTGGACGCCTTCGTCTTCGACCAGCACCGCGACATCATCACGGTCTGCCGCGAGCCGCAGTCGCTGGCGGAGATCGCGGCGAAACTGCGGATGCACTTGAATGTGATCCGGGTGCTCGCCGATGATCTGCGCGCGGACGGTCAACTGGCCCTGTACGCACCGCAGGCCCGCTCCAACCGCGATGTCACCGTATTGCGAAGGGTTATCGATGGTCTCCGAGCTATCCCCGACTCCCGGGGCGCGATCCGTGAGGGCTGACGCCGAGGGGCCCCGGCCGCCGCTGCCGGTGAAGATGGTGATCGCGGGCGGCTTCGGCGTGGGCAAGACCACCACGGTGGGCGCCATTTCCGAAATCGAGCCGCTGACCACCGAGGCGTCCATCACCTCGGTCGCCGCGGGCGTCGACGACCTCACCCACACCCCGGAGAAGATGACGACGACCGTCGCCATGGACTTCGGCTGCGTCACCCTCGACCCGACGCTGAAGCTGTATCTGTTCGGGACCCCCGGCCAGGAGCGGTTCGGGTTCATGTGGGACGACCTGGTCGAGGGCGCGCTCGGCGGACTCGTCATAGTCGACACCCGCCGTCTCGACGACTGCTACGCGGCCGTCGACTACTTCGAGCACCGCGAGATCCCCTTCGCGGTGGCCGTCAACGCCTTCGACGGCAAGGTCGAACACGATCTGAACGACGTACGGTGGGCCCTCGACGTCGGCGACCACGTGCCCCTCACCGTGTTCGACGCGCGCGAACGAGGCTCCGTGCGGGACGCGTTGCTCGTCGTACTCGAACACGCGCTGGCCACCGCCGAACGATGAAACGGGGACGGGCTCGAAGCCCGTCCCCGTTCCGTACGGCCGTCAGACCGCGCGGCGCCTGCGCACGCCCGGGGACACCGTCACCCGGCCCACGGCCCAGAACAGCACGAGGACGAGCAGCGCGAGCGTCGCCGTGAGCGTGGCCCCGCCGACCACCTTCTCGTAGTTGCGCTGGTAGAGGCCGTCCACGATGTAGCGGCCGACGCCGCCCAGGGCCACATAGGCCGCGATCGTCGCGGTCGACACGATCTGGATCGCCGCCGAGCGAAGTCCGCTGAGGATCAGCGGCAGCGCCGCGGGCACCTCGACCTGGAGCAGGATCCTCCCCTCCGCCATGCCCATGCCCCGTGCGGCGTCGACGGGGGAGGGGTCGACATTGCGGACCGCCTCGTAGGTGGTGATGAGGACCGGCGGGACCGCCAGCACCACCAGCGGGATCATCACGGGCAGGATGCCGAGGCCGAGCCAGACGAACATCAGCACCAACAGCCCGAAGGTCGGCAGCGCCCGGGCCCCCGCCGCCACGAAGGCCAGCGCGTTGCCGCCGCGGCCGGTGTGTCCGGTGATCAGGCCGATGGGCAGGCCGATGGCCGCGGCGATGGCGAGCGCCGCCGCCGAGTACTGGAGGTGCTCCCACACACGCTGCGGGATGCCGTCGTAGCCGTGCCAGTGGGACCCGTCGGAGAAGAAGGACTGGATGTAATTCAGCACGTTCACGAGACGCTCTCCGGGGTGCGGGCCGCGCCCGCGGTCGTGGACGCAACGGACGTACGGCGCCCGGCCCCGCGGCCGGTGGGCGGCTGCCAGGGGGTGAGCACCCGGCGCAGCAGGACGAGCAGCGCATCGACCAGCACCGCGAGGACCGCGGTGGTGACAACCGAGTTCACAGCGAGGACGGGCCGGTGATAGAGCATCGCGGTGGTCAGCAGATTGCCGAGCGCGCCCTGGTTGCCGATCAGCGCGCCGACGCTGACCAGGCTGATGCTGGAGGCGGTCGCCACCCGCAGTCCGGCCATGATCGCCGGTACCGCGATGGGGAGTTGGACCTGGAAATAGCGGCGTACCGGGCCGATGCCCATCGCCGCCGCGGCGGCGATCGTCTCCTCGGGCACCGAGCGGATGCCGTCGACGACCGCCGGGACGAGGACCACCAGGCTGTACAGACACAGCGGGATCATCACCGTGAGGCGGCTGAGCCCGGTGTAGTCGATGAGCACCACGAAGAAGGCCAGTGACGGGATCGCGTACAGCACCGTGGTCGTCCAGAGGACCGGCGGGTAGAGCCAGTTGAAGCGGACGCACAGCAGGCCGATCGGCAGCGCCAGCAACAGACCGACGAGCACCGGGATCAGGGCCTCCTGCATGTGCCAGGAGATCAGGCCGGCGTAACTGTTCTGCAGGTCGCTCGGGATGTCGAAGAACCCGTTCATCGCGCGGCCTTCGCCTGCGACGGGCCCTGCGGAGACTCCGCCGGGCGCGGCACGGCGTCGGCGGCCCGCCGCTGCCGGGCGGCGCGGATCGTGGCGGCGACCGTCTCCTGCCCCGCGACTCCGAGGACCCGTCCGGCCGCGTCCAGCGCGACGGCCTGACCGGTGGGCGATAGCACCGCCCGGTCGAGAGCGACCCGCAGCGAGTCCCGGCCCACCTCGAAGCCCTGTCCGTACGGCTCCAGGGCCTGGACGTCACCGTCCCACACCGAGGGATCGGCCCAGCCCAGCGGCTTTCCGTCGGCGTCGGTCACCAGGACGGGCGACGGCGTTCCCTCGCGCCCGGCGATCTCCTGCCAGTCGGAGCCGACGGGGAAGACCCGGGAGCGGTCGAGTGCGAGGTCGCGGGTGGACAGGAACGACAGACCGCGGATGCCCCGGTCGGCGCCCAGGAACTCCTCCACGAACGCATCGGCGGGCGACGACAGAATCTCGTCGGGGGCGGCGAACTGGGCGAGCCTGCCGCCGGTGCGCAGCACGGCGATGCGGTCGCCGATCGTGATGGCCTCGTCCATGTCGTGCGTGACGAACACGATCGCCTTGCCGAGTTCGCCCTGGATACGGAGCAACTCCTCCTGGAGGCCCCGGCGGACGACCGGGTCGACCGCGGAGAACGGCTCGTCCATGAGCAGGATCGGCGGGTCCGCCGCCAGGGCGCGGGCGACACCGACACGCTGCTGCTGGCCGCCGGAGAGCTGGTACGGATAGCGGCGGGCCATGCCCGGATCGAGGCCGACCCGTTCCATGAGTTCGGCCGCCCGGGCCCGGGCGCGCTGCTTGGACCAGCCGAGCAGCCGCGGCACCGTGGCGATGTTGTCGAGGATCGTGCGGTGCTGGAAGAGCCCGGCGTTCTGGATGACGTAACCCATGGAGCGGCGCAGGGCGTTGACCGGCTGGCGCAGGATGTCCTCACCGTTGACCCGGATCGTGCCGCTGCTCGGCTCGACCATGCGGTTGATCATGCGCAGCGTGGTGGTCTTGCCGCAGCCCGAGGGTCCGACGAGAACGGTGATGGAGTGGTTCGGTATCTGGAGAGACAGGCGATCGACGGCCACCGTGCCGTCGGCGTATCGCTTGCTGACATCTTCGATGGCTATCAAGCGTCGAAACCCTTCGGGAACGGCTTTGCTCGTACGTGGCGCGATCGTGTGTACGAGGGTGCGTAGTCTAGCCAGTTGATGTTCGTTCGCGGTCGCCGCAGGTTACGGTTTCGAGCCCGGGCCGGTGTCCTGACGCACAGGTGAGTCACGGTGCGCGTGCGGATCCGCAGGCGAGCGTCCCCTCCGTGTCTCTCAAGCGGCCCGTGCGGGGCGGACGGCGGCCGTACCCAGCCGCTCGCCGCGCAGGACACGCAGGTGCAGCGCGGCCCAGGTGCGGTAGGGCCGCCAGTTCTCCGCGATCTCGGTGAGGCCGCGCCCCGGCCCGTACCGCTCGGCGACCTCCTCCTCCAGCCGGCGCTCCTGGGTCGGCAGGGTGTCCGGATGGCCGGCGCCGCGCAGCACGACGAGCTCGGCGGAGAAGACGCCCAGCCCCTTGACCTGCTGGACCTGCCGCACGGCCTCCCCGGGGCTCAGGGCGCGCAGCCAGGCGCCGTCGAGGAGTCCGTCGAGTGCGGCGTAGGTCACGGAGTGCAGGTATTCCGTCTTGCGCCAGGGGAGTTCGTAGTCCAGGCCGAGCAGGGCCTCGGGGGAGGGGAACGCGCCGCCCGTGCCGTAGCGGGCGATGAGGTCGTCACGCATGCGCCTGGCCGACGTCATCCCCGTGCGCTGGGTCAGCACCGCCCAGGCGGCGGCCTCGTACGGCGAGTGGAACCCGCACGGCCGCAGGCCCGGCCAGCGGGCCTGGACCTCGGCGATCACGGGGTCGCGCTCGGCGACCCCGGGCCAGCCGCGGGCATCGACGTCCAGGGACAGAAAGCGGCGCACCTGCTCGGCGGCGGCCACCAGATCGCCGTCTCCGGCCACCACGACCCGGGCCGTGCTGCCGTACTGGGTCACCTCCGCGCCGACACGGCGCCAGTCGGCGTCGGCGTGGAAGACCGTGCGCAGCGCCCCGCCGCCGCCCGCCGCCGAGGCCGGGCCCAGCGGTGCCATCTCCTCCCAGAACTCCCGGCTCGTGTCCAGCGACCACGGACCGGCCACCTCGAATTCGACTGTGTGCTGTGCCATGTCCGACCTCTTTTGCAGTGTGGCTGTGTCTCTGTGTCCACCACCTTGTCCGCAATACCTGACAAGTTCCGTCAACTATTCCGGCCTGATTCGGTCGGACAAGCGCGGCCCGCGCGAGGTGGCCGCCCCTCGCGCGAGCTGGAGGTACTGGTCAGCCGACGCCCGTCGCGGACCGCTCGGGGGACGGGCGTACGGACGCGGCGCGCTGGAAGGCGGGATGCTCGGCGAGGCGGCGCACATAGGCGCGAAGGTGGCTGTGCCGGGAGAGGGCGTCGGGTACGTCGAGATGAGTGAGCGCCACCCAGACGTCCACGTCGGCCGCGGTCAGCCCCTCGCCCAACACGTAGGTATGTGTGGCGAGTTGACGGTCCAGCAGATCCAGCGTCGCCGAACGGGCCGCCGGCCCAGCGGTGGATGTGACGTCCCGGTCGAGGAGTTCGCGCAGGGCGTCGATGTCCGCGGCGAGGGCCGGCGGGTGCAGCAGCGGGACGCATGCTTCGTCGTGGCCGGTCAGGAGACCCGCGAGATCGCGAAGGATGTGGGGGGTGTGGTTGCTGACGATGCGTCCGCTCCAGCGGTCGCACAGCGCGGGCGCGGTCAGCGGGCCCTCGTAGCGGTGCCAGGTGGCCTCGTAGGCGCTGCGCAGCGAGGCGCACGCGTCCGGTGTCTCGGTGGGGAGTGCCACGACGGTGGTGGCGACCGAGTCCTCGAGACCGAGCAGACCGAGGGTGATCGAAAGGCACAGCGAGCGCGGACAGTTCAGGGAAAGGTACAGCTGATAGCGGTGCGGCGCCGGGTAGAAACCACCGGCGGCGCCGACGCCGATGCGGGTGCACATGCCTGACGTGCCGGTGGTCGAAGCGCGCGAAACGGTCTTGGGCATGACTCTCCATGGGGGAACGACGAAGCCCCGGCCGCCTCTTGGGCGGCGCGGCGGAACGGAGTGACTGCGCTTGCGTACGGCTCGAAGAGGCCGGACTAGTACGCGCTGGAGACCCGCAACAAGTCGATGTGCAGGCGCCTCGTCAGGTTGTTCCTGTGCATTCCCACCGGTCCCGCCTCCAGGTCCCGCGAGTCGCGAGACCGCGCTTGCCCCACCGAAGGAAAACCCGCGTGCTGAGGCGCTGACAATCGTGACCGTCCTCGTCAGTGTCAGTGCGCTCCCTGAAGCCGTCAAGGACGCGTCCACCCGGTCTCACCACGTGGTCATCCGGGCCGGTGCACGTTGACATTGGTTTGCGGGCGTGCCTAACTTACGCCGCAGATCGGTCATGAGTGTCAGCGACAAGTCCTGGCTCACCGGCCGGAAACCAGCGATGGAGACGGCGATGCACGCAGCTTCGAGGAAGGCCGCACAGCGGCCCCGCGGCTGCGTCCTGCTGTGCGGCGACCGCTGCGTCGATCTGCTCCGCGTCAACAGCGCCCTGTGTACCGCTCCGGGCTGTGCCCGCTGTCAAGGCTGACGGCGTTCTGAATCTCTGAAGCGCACCGCCGCCGCGGTGCGCCCTCTGCCCGCCCAGCCCCCGGTACCGGCGTCTCCTCGCGCTCCGCCATCCGCAGCCGTCTCCTTCGTGCCGCGGTGCCGTCGCGTACGCCATGCCCCGGGGTGTCCCTCTCCGCTGGAGCCCTCATGAGTGAACCCCCTGGCGCCGCCGTGTCCCTCGCCGGGGCACCGCCCGCCGACTCCCCGTCGAAGCCGCTCACGGCTCAGCGAGTGCTGCCGCTGCGCAGGCCCGGCCGCTGGATCGGCACGGCCGTCGTCCTGGTCCTGGTCGCCCAGATCATCCACGGTCTGGCCACCAACCCGTTCTACCAGTGGGACCGTTTCCGCTACTGGTTCCTGCGCCCGACCATCCTCGACGGACTCGTCGTCACCCTCGAAGCGGCCGCGCTCAGCGCGGTGTTGGGGCTGCTCGGCGGCATCCTGCTCGCCGTCGCCCGGCTCTCGGGAAGCCCGGTGCTGCGCGCGGTGAGCTGGGTGTACACGTGGCTGTTCCGCTCCGTACCGCTGATCGTCGTCCTGATCTTCCTCTACAACTTCAGTGCCCTGTACCAGACGTTGAGCATCGGAGTGCCGTTCGGACCGGCCTTCTTCACCTTCGACGAGTCGCGGCTCGCCACCGACCTGACGGTCGCTGTCGTCGGACTCAGCCTCAACGAGGCGGCGTACGCGGCCGAGGTCGTCCGCGGCGGCATCCTCTCCGTCGACCAGGGCCAGCACGAGGCCGCGGCCGCGCTCGGCCTGCCGAAGACCTACCAGTTCACCCGGATCGTCTTCCCGCAGGCACTCAGGTCCATCACCCCCAACTACGTCAACCAGCTGATCGGCCTGATCAAGAGCACGTCCCTGGTGTTCTACGTCTCGCTGCTCGACCTGTTCGGCTCGGTACAGACGATGGGCAGCACCTATCCCGGCGACATCGTGCCGCTCCTGGTGGTCGCCACCGTCTGGTATCTGATCCTCACGAGCGCCGTGTCCGTCGTCCAGTTCTACGTCGAGCGGTACTTCGCCCGGGGCGCCACGCGCACCCTGCCGCCGACACCGCTGCAGAAGCTGCGGACCGGCCTCAGCGATCTGCGGGCCCGGCTGCGCAAGGAGGCCGCCGTATGACCACCGCCCAGACCCTCGACGTCAGTCCGGCCGCGCTCGAGGTCCATGACGTGCACAAGTGGTACGGGGCCCACCGGGTGCTCGACGGCGTCGACCTGACGGTGCGGCCCGGTGAGGTCACCGTCATCCTCGGCCCGTCCGGCTCCGGCAAGTCCACGCTGCTGCGAGTGATCAACCACCTGGAGAAGCCCGAGATCGGCTACGTCAGCGTCAACGGTGAGCTGGTCGGGGTACGACGCCAGGGGGAGCGGCTGAAGGAGCTCAGCGAGCGCGCCATCCTGAGCCAGCGCAGCCGGATCGGCTTCGTCTTCCAGAACTTCAACCTGTTCCCGCACCTGACCGTCCTCGACAACGTGGCCGCCGCGCCCGTGGCCACCGGGAAGCTGACCAAGCCCGAGGCCCAGGAACTGGCCCGCGAACTCCTCGGCCGGGTGGGCCTGGCGGAGAAGACCGGCGCCTACCCGCGCCAGCTCTCCGGCGGCCAGCAGCAGCGGGTGGCCATCGCCCGCGCGCTCGCCCTGCGCCCGGGGATCATCCTGTTCGACGAGCCCACCTCGGCGCTCGACCCCGAACTGGTCGGCGAGGTCCTGGCTGTCATCAAGGACTTGGCGACCAGCGGCACCACCCTCGTCATCGTCACCCACGAGATCGGCTTCGCCCGCGAGGTCGCCGACCGGGTCGTCTTCATCGACGACGGCAAGGTCGTCGAACAGGGCCCGCCCGCACAGGTGTTGGACCACCCGCGGCACGAGCGGACCCGGGACTTCCTCAGCAAGGTGCTCTGACCTCCCTTTTCAGCAACGCGCTCCAACGGGCGCCTCCCTCTTGCCGGTTCACCCCAGCCAACCCTCACCCAGGGACAAAGGACAGCCAGCCATGCCTACGTACTTCTCCCGACGCAGCCTGATACGCGGTATCACCGCGGCCACCGCCGTTGCCTCGCTCGCCGCCGGGCTCGCCGCCTGCGGAGGCGACAGCGACGCCGCCACGACGACCGACACCGCGGGCACGGTGACCGTGGGACAGCTGTCCAACGGGGCCGCCAAGCAGGCCGAGTTGAAGGTCTCCGAGGTGAAGTCGATCAGCGCGGAGCTGCCCGCGTCGGTCCGCAGGAGCGGCAAACTGGAGATCGGCGTCGGCGCCCTGCCCGACGGCTTCCCGCCCCTGGCGTACGTCGGCACGGACCAGAAGTCCCTCACCGGCGCCGAACCCGACCTCGCCCGCCTGGTCGCCGCGGTTCTGGGCCTCAAGCCCGAGCTGCGGAACGCCACTTGGGAGAACATGTTCGTCGGCATCGACAGCGGCAAGTTCGACGCTGCCTTCGCCAACATCACCGACACCGAGGAGCGCAAGAAGAAGTACGACTTCGCCTCCTACCGCAAGGACAACGTCGGTTTCGAGGTGCTCAAGAAGAGCACATGGAACTTCGACGGCGACTACGAGAACCTCGCAGGCAAGACCGTCGCCGTCGACAACGGCACCAACCAGGAGAAGATCCTCCTGGAGTGGCAGACCAAGCTCAAGAAGGAGGGCAAGCAGCTCACGGTCAAGAACTTCGCGAGCAAGAACAGCACCTATCTGGCGCTGACCGGCGGGAAGATCGACGCGTACTTCGCCGCCAACCCCGGTGTCGCCTACCACGTCACACAGACAGCCAAGTCGCCCAACCCGACGCGTAGCGCGGGCACGTTCTCCGGCGCCGGCGCGTCGCTGCAGGGCCTGATCGCGGCGACCACGAAGAAGGACAGCGGGCTGGCCAAGCCGATCGCCGACGCGATCAACCACCTGATCAAGAACGGCCAGTACGCCAAGTGGCTGTCCGCCTGGAACCTCTCCAACGAGGCCGTCACCACCTCCGAGGTCAACCCGGCCGGGCTTCCGCTCGACAACTCCTGATCACGGGAGCACTTCTGACGGCCCGTCGGCTTTCCTGGGAGCCGACGGGCCGTGAATCCGGCGAAGTCGCCGCGTCACCGCCACGGAGATCCGACACCCCATGTCCACCCTTGCCACTCCGCCTCAGCCGAAGGGCCCCGCGTCGCCGTCCCACGTTCTGGACAACGCGGCCTGGGCCGCGCTGACCGGTCCGCATGCCGCGTTCGCCGAGCGTGTCGGACGCGCCGCGGTCGAACTCGGCACCTATCCCGGCCTCCGGCACCGGGGCCGGCTGATCGCCATGGCCGGCGAGCGAAGCGAGATGGGGGTCCCCCGGCCGGAGGCTGGGGGAGGCTGCGCCCGCCCGGCTGGACCGAGATCAGCGCTGTCTGCACTCACCCGGACCACCGCGGCCGGGGGCTGGCCACCCGGCTGGTGCGCGCCGTCGCGGCGGGCATCAGGGAGCGTGGAGACACGCCCTTCCCGCACGCCGCCGCGGACAACACCGGTGCGATCCGGCTGTACGAGTCCATCGGCTTCACCCTGCGCCGCCGCAGGAACTTCCTCCTGGTCAGAACTCCCGGCACAGGGCCGGAACAGACGGCGTAGCCGGGCTGTTGAGATGGACGACGACACGAAGACGGCGCGGCCAGGGGCCCGCCGCGCCGGGAGGGCGGAGGTGACCGAGGTGCCGGGTGTGTCCCGACTCCCCGCCAAGGTCCTGGCGCCGCGCCGCCGCGTCCATCTGTACTCCCGGCCGCACATCGACCTGCAGCGCGTGGCCGGCGCGCTCTGTCGCTCCTGACCTGTCACCCCGCCGCCGCACCCTCGATGCCGAGGGTCCGGTGATCTCATACGGTCGATCAGGAAGGCACTCCTCCCGTGTCCTCACCGTCTTCGCTGTCCCCCTCCTCCGCATCCTCCGCCTCCTCCACCGGAAAACTGCACCTCGCCGTCGCGCTCGACGGCGCCGGCTGGCACCCGGCCGCCTGGCGCGAACCGGCGGCCCGCCCCCGGGAGCTGCTCACCGCCGCCTACTGGACCGACCTGGTCACCGAGGCCGAACGCGGGCTGCTCGACTTCGTGACGATCGAGGACGCGCTCGGACTCCAGTCCTCGCACCTCACCGAACCCGACGGGCGGACGGACCAGGTCCGCGGACGCCTCGACGCCGTCCTCATCGCGGCCCGCGTCGCACCGGTGACCAGCCACATAGGCCTGGTGCCGACCGTGGTGGCCACCCACACGGAGCCCTTCCATATATCCAAGGCGATCGCCACCCTCGACTATGTGAGCACCGGTCGTGCGGGCCTCCGGGTGCAGGTGTCCGCACGCCGTAACGAGGCCGCGCACTTCGGCCGCCGCACCTTCCCCCCATTCCGTTTCGAGGACCTGGAGAGCCCGGCGATCAGGGAGTTGGTCGTCGAGATCTTCGACGAGGCCGCCGACTACGTCGAAGCGGTGCGCCGGCTCTGGGACAGCTGGGAGGACGGCGCGGAGATCCGGGACGTCGCCACCGGCCGCTTCATCGACCGCGACAAGCTGCACTACGTCGACTTCGAGGGCCCGCGCTTCAGCGTCAAGGGCCCCTCCATCACCCCCCGCCCGCCGCAGGGCCAGCCCCTGGTCACCGCACTGGCCCACGAGACCGGGACGGGTGCGCCGTTCCGGCTCGTGGGGCGTTCCGCCGATCTCGGATACCTCACCCCGCACGACGCCGAGCAGGCACGTGCCGTCGTCGCCGCGGTCCGCGCCGAACAGGACGCGGCCGGTCGCTCCGCGGAGCCCCTGCATCTCTTCGGCGACCTGGTGGTGTTCCTGGACGACGACCCCGCCGCCGCGGCGGCGCGCCGGGAGCGTCTCGACTCCCTCGCGGGACACCCGTACACCAGCGACGCGCGGATCTTCACCGGAACGCCCGGACAACTGGCCGATCTGCTCCAGGAGTTGGGCCAGGCCGGACTGTCCGGCTTCCGGCTGCGCCCCGCCGTCGCCGGCCACGACCTCCCGGCGATCACCCGGGGCCTGGTTCCCGAACTCCAGCGCCGCGGCGCCTTCCGGGACTCGTACGAGGCCGACACCCTGCGCGGGCTGCTGGGGCTGGCCCGCCCCGCCAACCGCTATGCCGCCGCCACCGCCTGAGCCGGAGGGACCGTACGACCATGAGCAAGCCCCTGAAGCAGATCCATCTGGCCGCCCATTTCCCCGGCGTCAACAACACCACCGTATGGAGCGACCCGGAGGCCGGCAGCCACATCGAGTTCAGTTCCTTCGCGCACTTCGCGCGCACCGCCGAGCGCGCCAGGTTCGACTTCCTGTTCCTCGCCGAGGGACTTCGGCTGCGCGAACAGGGCGGCAGGATCTACGACTTGGACGTCGTCGGACGGCCCGACACCTTCACCATCCTCACCGCGCTCGCCGCCGTCACCGAACACCTCGGCCTGACCGGCACCATCAACTCCACCTTCAACGAGCCCTACGAGGTGGCCCGCCAGTTCGCGAGCCTCGACCACCTCTCCGGCGGGCGCGCCGCCTGGAACGTCGTCACCTCCTGGGACGCCTTCACCGGCGAGAACTTCCGCCGTGGCGGCTTCCTCCCGCAGGAGGAGCGCTACTCCCGGGCCAAGGAGTTCCTCACCACCGCGAACGAACTCTTCGACTCCTGGCACGGCGACGAGATCCTCGCCGACCAGGAGAGCGGCACCTTCCTGCGCGACGCGAAGGCCGGAGCCTTCGTGCACCAGGGCCAACACTTCGACATCGAGGGGCAGTTCAATGTTCCGCGCAGCCCGCAGGGCCGCCCCGTCGTCTTCCAGGCGGGCGACTCGGACGAGGGCCGCGAATTCGCCGCGTCCAGTGCAGACGCGATCTTCAGCC
Source organism: Streptomyces sp. NBC_00775 (assembly GCF_036347135.1). NCBI lineage: Bacteria > Bacillati > Actinomycetota > Actinomycetes > Kitasatosporales > Streptomycetaceae > Streptomyces > Streptomyces sp. NBC_00775. Next base: position 1,501,701 of record NZ_CP108938.1, on the reverse strand, counting down.
GGTACAGCACCCTGAAGGAGGGGCAGGCGTTCTACACGGACGTCAAGGGCCGCCTGGCCCGCCACGGCCGCACCCGCGACCAGCTGCTGATCCTGCCCGCCGCGACCTTCGTTCTCGGGGACACCGAGGCGGAGGCGGAGGAACGCGCCCGCGAGGTGCGGCGTCAGCAGGTCAGCGGCGCCACCGCCATCAAGCATCTGGAGTTCGTCTGGAATCGCGACCTGTCCGCGTACGACCCGGACGGTCCGCTCCCCGACATCGACCCCGACCTGGGCGAGCACACCATCGCCCGCGGTCGCGCCCAGGTGCGCATGTACCGCGACCCGCTGGCCACCGCCCGGGAGTGGCGGGAGCGTGCGGCGGCCAACAACTGGTCGATCCGTGACCTGGTCATCGAGACCGGCAACCGGCAGGCCTTCGTCGGCTCGCCGTCCACCGTCGCCGAGACCATCAACTCCTTCGTCCAGGCCGACGCCGCCGACGGTTTCATCCTCGTCCCGCACATCACCCCCGGCGGCCTCGACGCCTTCGCCGACACCGTGGTCCCGCTGCTCCAGGAGCGAGGGGTCTTCCGCACGGAGTACGAGGGCACCACCCTGCGCGACCACCTCGGCCTGGCGCACCCCGACGCGGCGGCACCGGGCGAACGGGTCGCGTCGTGACGTCATCGGTCGTCCTTGATCCATCAGGGTGAACAACACCGGACGTAGGAGCGAAAAGATAAGAATATCGGGCCGGTCCCGCTGACGATGATCGCCGGCGGGACCGGTCGGTCTCCGCCCTCGCGCACTCACGTACCGAGGTGGAGACATGCCCAGCACGCGCAGACGACGGACAGGGAACCGGCTTCTCGCGCTGCTGACGGGCTGTCTGCTGCTGGGCACCGGCGGCACGTTGCCGTCGCTCGCGGCCGCCCCGTCCCGGGCCGACGAGTCGACGATCTCGGTCGACAACCTCCGCACCGGCTGGGACCAGAACGAACCCGGCCTGGCGCCCTCCCAGGTGACCAGCTCCGACTTCGGCCAGCAGTTCTCCACGGCCGTGGACGGTCAGGTCTACGCCCAGCCGCTGGTCGCCGGCAAGACCGTGGTCGCGGCCACCGAGAACGCCAAGGTGTACGGGCTCGACTCGGCGTCCGGGAAGATCAACTGGACGAAGAACCTGGGCGCTCCCTGGCCGGCCTCGGCGATCGGCTGCGGTGACCTGGTGCCGAACTTCGGGGTGACCTCGACCCCCGTGCACGATCCGGCGACCAACACCGTCTATCTCACCGCCAAGATCAACGACGGTGCCGACGTCCAGCACCCCAACTGGTACGTCCACGCGCTGAACGCCACCACCGGCGCCGAGCGCAGCGGGTGGCCGGTGAAGGTGCAGGGCGCCCCGGTCAACGACCCCAGCCATCCCTTCAACCCGTTCACCGCGGCCCAGCGCCCCGGCCTGCTCCTGATGGGCGGATCGGTCTACGTGGGCTTCGCCTCGCACTGCGACTTCGGCCCGTACGTCGGCTACGTCCTCGGCGTCAACACCACGACCCGCAGCACCACCCTGTGGGCGACGGAGGACTCCTCCGCCAACGGCATGGCCGGCATCTGGATGAGCGGCGGCGGCCTCGTCTCCGACGGCCCCGGCCGGATCTTCGTCTCCACCGGGAACGGCATCTCCCCGGCGCCCGGCCCCGGTTCGAAGCCGCCGGGCCAGCTGGCGGAGTCGGTGGTCCGGCTCGGGGTCAACAGCGACGGCACGATGTCCGCCCAGGACTTCTTCAGCCCCAGCAACGCCCCGACCCTCGACACCAACGACACCGACCTCGGCTCCGGCGGACCGATGGCGCTGCCCGACGCGGCATTCGGGACCAGCCAGCACCCTCATCTGATGGTGGAGATCGGCAAGGACGGCCGCCTCTTCCTCCTCGACCGGGACAACCTCGGCGGCCGCAGCCAGGGGCCCGGCGGCACCGATGCCGTGCTCAGCACCTTCGGCCCGTACGAGGGCGTCTGGGGGCACCCGGCCGCGTACGGCGCCGAGGGCGGTTATGTGTACACGATCGGCAGCAGGGGCCCGCTGCGTGCCTTCGCCTACGGCGTCAACGGCTCGGGCCAGCCCTCACTGACCAACACCGGTACCAGCACCGGCACCTTCGGCTACACCTCGGGCTCGCCCGTGATCACCTCCACCGGCACCACGCCGGGCTCCGCCCTCGTCTGGGCGATCTACACGGACGGCTCCAACGGCGCCAACGGCCAGATCCGCGCGTACGACGCCGTACCGGTCAAGGGAAAGCTGAACCTGCGCTTCTCCGCCCCGATCGGCACCGCGTCCAAGTTCGCCGTGCCGGCCACCGACGGCGGACGCGTCTACGTCGGCACCCGGGACGGCCATGTGCTCGCCTTCGGCCGGCCGTCCACCACCGCGCTGACCGGCAGCCCGGTCGACCTCGGCCAGGTGGCCGTGGGCAGCACCGGCGAGGCCACGGCGAAGGTGACCGCCACCCAGGACGTGACGATCACGGCGGTGGGTACGCCGTCGGGCAGTCAGTTCTCCGCCGCGCCCACCGGTCTGCCGGTCACCCTGCACGAGGGCGACACCTACTCGGTGCCGGTCTCGTTCGCGCCGACCACCCCCGGGGCGGACAGCTCGGTGCTGACCTTCACCACCGATGCCGGCGCGATCGGTCTCGGGCTGACCGGCTACGGGACCCGGCCCGGCCTCACTGCCTTCCCGGCCGATCTGGCCTTCGGCACGGTGGCCACCGGCACGGCCAAGACCCTGGGGGTGACCTTCACCAATACCGGTACCGAGGACGAGACGGTCTCCGCGAGCAGCGCACCGGACGCCCCCTTCAGCGCGGACGGCCTGCCTGCCGACGGCACCGTCGTCCAGCCTCAGCAGTCCGTCACCGTCCAGGTGAAGTACGCCCCGACGACCGCCGGCGACGACCCGGGGGAGCTCTCCGTCACCGGGCAGAACGGCACCGCGACCGTGGACCTCACGGGCACGGCGGTGACCGGCGCGGCGCGGCTGACGATCACTCCGACCTCCACCGACTTCGGCAACGTCGCGGTCGGGAAGTCGGTCACCAAGACCTTCGACATCAGCAACACGGGCAACATCCCCCTCACCATCACCAAGGCGAAGGCACCCGCGGCCCCGTTCAACGTGACCAATCCGCTGAGCGAGGGCCAGGTCATCGGCCCGGAGGACGTGATCCACCAGGCCGTCACGTTCTCCCCGACCGCCCTCGGTGAGGTCACCGGCACCTACCAGTTCACCTCCGACGACGGCCGGGGCCCGCAGAACGAAGCCCTCAAGGGCACCGGGACCGCGCCCGGCCGGGTCACCGTCCCGGCGCCCGGAGCGGGCGGCTGGAAGCTCAACGGATCCGCGCAGCTCTCCGGCAACGACCTCCAGCTCACCCAGACCGGCGCGTACCAGGCGGGCTCGGCGGTCTTCCCAGTGCCGGTGGCCACCGACGGCCTCAGGGCGGCGTTCACCACCGTCATCGGCGGCGGCACGGGCGCCGACGGACTCACGTTCGGCCTGCTGGACCCGGCCCGGGCCACTCCCAGCGCCCTGGGCACCGACGGCGGCGGGCTCGGCTGGGCGGGGAAGCCCGGCGTGGCGATCACCTTCGACACCTACCGGGGCGGCAGTGACCCGTCGTCGAACTTCGTCGGCATCACCACCGCCACGAGCGGCGGCGCCCTCACCTACGTGGCGACCACGACCAACGTGCCCAACCTTCGCTCGGGCCCGCACGCCGTCGCCGTCGCCATCACCGGGAAGACCCTCACCATCTCCATGGACGGCGTCCGGCTGCTGAACACGACAGTGGCCTCGCTGCCCCCGACGGCCCTGCTGGCCTTCACCGGCGCGACCGGCGGGCGGACCGACATCCACACGGTCCGGGACTCGGTCATCACCGCGACCTCATACGCGGTGCCGCCGCCCGGACCCAACGGCTGGACCCTCAACGGCTCCGCCGCGCTCTCCGGCACCGACCTGGTGCTCACCAAGACCGTTCAGAACACCAAGGGCTCCGGTGTGCAGGCGACCGCCGTACCGTCGGCGCGACTGAAGGCGACCTTCACCGCCGCGATCGGCGGCGGAACCGGCGCCGACGGCCTCGCCCTCCTGCTGCTCGACTCGTCCAAGGCGACTCCCAAGGCGCTGGGCGGCGGCGGAGGCGGCCTCGGCTACGCGGGACTGCCGGGCATCGCCATCACCCTGGACACCCACCGCAACACCGGCGACCCCTCGGCCAACTTCGTCGGGGTGGCCACCGGCGGGAACGGGTCCCCCTTCACCTACGCGGCCACCTCGACCGCCGTTCCCGCCCTGCGGACCGGTACGCACGTCGTCGACGTGAGCGTGACGACCGCCGGGCACATCCTGGTGAGTGTGGACGGCACGCAGGTCATCGACACCGCGGTGACCCTGCCGCCGAACGTGCTGGTCGGATTCAGCGGAGCCACCGGCGGTTCCACGGACAACCACACGGTCAACGGCGTCAAGGTCACCTACTGAGGATCCGGCCGACCGACAGACCGCCGACGGGCCGACAGACCGCCGACCGTCCCACAGAATTGAGGAGAGCGTCATGCGCAGACGGGTCACCCCCCTGCTGGCCGCGATCGCCATCGCGTCCTGCCTGGGCCTGCCACATCCCGCGGTGGCGGCGCCCGAACCCCTGCCGCTGACCGTCATGGTCGCCGACACCGACACGATGGGGCGCGTCCTCACGGATCCGGACGGGCGCACCCTCTACACCTACGACGTGGAGAAGTCCGGGACGGTCGACTGTTCCGGCTCCTGCACGGACACCCGCAAGCCGCTGCTCAACCCGCCCGGCACGGAGCTCCGGCTGCCGCCGGGCATCGCCGGGACGCTCGGTACCGTCGCACGACCCGACGGCGGCGACCAGGTGACGTATGACGGCTCCCCGCTGTACTCGTACACCGGCGACCTCCAGCCGGCCGACACCAACGGCGTCGACCTGTACTGGCATGTGATCAACCCTCGGAACGCGCCGGTACCGGCCGAGAGGACAGGCTGACGGGACCGGGAAGCCGGCGCAGCGGCAGTCGGGCGGCAAGGGGTGCCGCGCCGCCGACGGCCTTTCGGCCGCCCTGGCGCCTCAGCCACGCGATGTCGCGCCCGAACGACCACACCAGCGACGCGAGGGCCAGCAGCACGGCCCCCGCGGTCGCCTCGCGCGGCAGGATCCCGGCGCCCGCGACGAGCAGCACGATGCCCTGCAGTGCCGCCACCGTCTTGCGCGCCATGCTCGGCGGCAGCGCGCCGTTCAGCCACGGCAGCACCCGGGCGGCCGCCACGAACGCGTACCGCATCGTGCCGATCAGCAGCACCCACGGGCCGAGCGACATCGCGACGTACACGCTCAGCACCAGGATCAGGAACGCGTCGACCTCCATGTCGAAGCGGGCGCCCAGCGCGGAGGAGGTCCCGGTGCGCCGGGCGACCTTGCCGTCGACGCCGTCGAGGATCAGGGCGACCGCCGTCAGACCGACCAGCAGACTGACCGGGGGCGAGCTCTGGAACGAGTCCGCGACCAGGGCGGTGACGCCGCCGACCAGGATGGCCCGGCCGAGCGTCACACGATTGGCCGGGCCGAACGAGCGGGGCTGCGAGCGGCGCAGGGCGCGGGTCAGTACCGCCCAGGTGGCAATGGCGAAGGCCAGGCCGGTCAGCCAGCCCGCGGGTCCCATCCCGATCGCCGTGCCCAGCAGGACCAGCAGCAGGAGCTGCACACCGGCTCCCACGATGGTCTCCTGCTGAGGGAGCCTCGCGTCGTATGTGTTGTTCAGGGCCACCGCACATCCTCCGGCCGTATGACAGAGTCGATCAACGCCGCGTACAGTGCGCGGCTTGTCACTGCTCCGTACGTGAAGATCTGCTGAATCGTTCAGGGGGACGCTCATGGAACTCTCAGCTCGCGCCTTCTGGCTCCGGTCGCCCGGGCACGGCGAGATACGGGATGTCGCCGTTCCGGCACCCGCCGAGGGCGAGGTGCTGGTGCGCACGCTCTTCTCCGGGGTCAGCCGGGGCACCGAGACGCTCGTCTTCCGCGGGGGTGTTCCGGAAAGTCAGCATGCTTCGATGCGTGCACCGTTCCAGGACGGGGATTTCCCCGCACCGGTGAAATACGGCTATCTGAGCGTCGGCCGAGTGGAGGACGGACCCGAGTCGCTGCTCGGCCGGACCGTCTTCTGCCTGTACCCGCATCAGACCCGGTACGTCGTCCCGGTGAGCGCCGTAACGGTCGTACCGGACGCGGTCCCCGCCGCACGCGCCGTGCTCGCCGGGACCGTCGAGACCGCGGTGAACGCCCTCTGGGACGCCACGCCGCTGATCGGCGACCGGATCGCCGTGGTGGGCGGCGGCATGGTCGGCTGCTCCGTCGCCGCGCTGCTCGCCCGCTTCCCGGGCGTACGCGTCCAGCTCGTCGACGCGGATCCCTCCCGCGGTGAGATCGCGCGGGCGCTCGGCGTCGACTTCGCGCTCCCCGGGGACGCCGAGGGCGAGCGCGACCTCGTGGTGCACGCCAGCGCCACCGAGGCGGGACTCACCCGGTCGCTGGAACTCCTCGCCCCGGAGGGGACCGTGCTGGAAATGAGCTGGTACGGCGACCGGCGCGTCAGCCTGCCGCTGGGCGAGGCCTTCCACTCGCGGCGCCTGGTCCTGCGCAGCAGCCAGGTGGGTTCCGTTTCCCCGGCGAGCCGGGCCGGCCGGACCTACGCCGACCGCCTCGCGCTCGCCCTCGAACTGCTCGCCGAACCCGCCTTCGACGCGCTGATCACCGGCGAGTGCGGCTTCGGGGAACTGCCCGGCGTGATGGCCGAGCTGGCCTCCGGATCGATACCCGGCTTGTGTCACCGCGTGGTCTACGACGACGTTTGAGTCCGGAACAACCTGCCTGACCTCTGAAGACTTCAAAGAAAGGGGAACAGGCAGCTGAACAAGGAGAACGGGGCAGCCGTACTACACGACGTGCCCCCGGCAGGGGATCAGACGCACCGCACCTGGAGGGTCGTCCGTTGTTCAGCATCACCGTCCGCGATCACCTGATGATCGCCCACAGCTTCCGTGGCGAGGTCTTCGGACCCGCGCAGCGCCTGCACGGGGCGACGTTCCTGGTGGACGCCACGTTTCGCCGCGCCGAGCTGGACGACGACAACATCGTCGTCGACATCGGTCTGGCCACCCAGGAACTCGGCGCCGTCGTGAGCGAGTTGAACTACCGCAATCTCGACAGCGAGCCGGACTTCAAGGACACCAACACCTCGACGGAGTTCCTGGCCAAGGTCATCGCCGACCGCCTCGCCGACCGCGTCCACGCCGGGGCACTGGGCGCGGGCGCCCACGGCCTCGCGGGCATCACGGTCACGCTGCACGAGTCGCACATCGCCTGGGCGAGTTACGAGCGTGCCTTGTGACCGACACGACCATGGACCGGGTATCCCTGACCGGTGACCAGGCCGCCCTGAGCTACGTGCCCCCGCAGTACACGGCCCCCAAGAACGCCGAGATCATCCCCATGTCCCTGCGCTCCGTGCACTTCGTCATGCCGGGCGGTGTCGACGACCCGGCCGCGCCGAGCGGCGGCAACGCCTACGACCGGCGGCTCTGCCTGGACCTGCCCGGCTTCGGCTGGCAGGTCCACCGGCACGCCGTCGCGGGCAGCTGGCCGAGTCCCGCGTCCGCCGCCCGCACGGAACTCGCCCGTACGCTCCGTGACTTGCCGGACGGCACGGTCGTCCTGCTGGACGGACTCGTCGCCTGCGGCGTCCCCGAGATCATCGTTCCCGAGGCCGAACGGCTGTGCCTCGTCGTGCTGGTGCATCTGCCGCTCGGCGACGAGACGGGTCTCGCGCCCGCGGTGGCCGCCGACCTGGACGCCCGGGAACGCACGACGCTGCGCGCCGTGTCGGCCGTCGTCGCCACCAGCGACTGGGCCGTCCGCCGGCTCGTCGCCCACCACGGGCTCGCCCCCGACCGCGTCCATGTCGCCGCGCCCGGCGCGGACATCGCGCCGCTCGCCTCCGGCACCGACGGCGTCTCGCGGCTGCTGTGCGTCGCCGCCGTCACCCCGCGCAAGGGACAGCACCGGCTGGTCGAGGCCCTCGCGTCCGTCACCGACCTGCCCTGGAGCTGCGTCTGCGTCGGCGGCCTCGGCCAGGACCCGGCCTATGTCGCCCGGCTTCGAGCGCTGATCGAGCAGCACGGCCTCGGCGACCGGCTGCACCTCGCCGGCCCGCAGGCGGGCGCGGAACTCGACGCGAGCTACGCGGCGGCCGACCTCATGGTGCTCACGTCCTACGCCGAGACGTACGGCATGGCCGTCACCGAGGCGCTCGCCCGCGGGATACCGGTGCTCGCGACGGACGTCGGCGGCCTTCCCGAAGCGGTCGGGCGCGCCCCCGACGGCGGGGTGCCCGGCATCCTCGTACCCCCGGAGGACCCGGCGGCCCTCGCCGCGGAACTGCGCGGCTGGTTCGGCGAGGCCGACGTACGGCGCCGTCTGAAGGCGGCCGCGCGAGGACGCCGGGCGGCGCTGGACGGCTGGGCGACCACGGCCCGGAGCCTGGCCGGAGTGCTCGGCCGGCTTCCCCGGGAACCCCGGAGGGCGGCGTGAGTACGGCCACGACCCCCGCGGGGGTGCCGGGACGGGACGCGGCGGTGTCCGACGCGTCCGGGAAGATTGCGAGGACGGGTGTGCCTGGTCAGCGGGTCGGTGCGGCCGATGCCGACGAAGTCCCTCGATATGCCCCCCAGTGGCTTCAGTTGCGCGAGGGCGCCGACGCCGCCGCGCGGGCGGCCGAACTGCTCGACCCGTTGCGCATCCGGCTGGCGAACCGGCCGGGGCGCGGCGGCGACCTGGTCATTCACGACCTCGGCTGCGGAACCGGCTCCATGGGCCGCTGGCTCGCCCCCCGCCTCGACGGCACCCAGCACTGGATCCTGCACGACCGGGACCCCTACCTGCTGCACTTCGCGACCGTCGGGGCTCCCCGCGCCGCCGCCGACGGCAGCCGCGTCACGGTCACCACGCAACGCGGTGACATCGGCAGGCTGACCGCCGACGCCCTCGCCGGCGCCTCGCTGGTGACGGCCTCCGCGCTGCTCGACGTGCTCACCGGCGAGGAGATCGACCGGCTCGCGGCGGCCTGCACGGGCGCCGGGGTCCCGGCCCTGCTGACGCTGTCCGTCGTGGGGCGGATCGAACTCGCACCGGCCGACCCGCTCGACGCCGAGTTCGGCGAGGCGTTCAACACCCACCAGCGCCGTGGCGAACTCCTCGGCCCCGACGCCATCACGGCGGCCTGCGAGGCCTTCGGCCGGTACGGCGCGACGGTACGGGTGCATCCCAGCCCCTGGCGGCTCGGCCCCGACGAGGCCGCGCTCACCGAGGAGTGGCTGCGCGGCTGGGTCGGCGCGGCCTGCGAGCAGCGGCCCGACCTGGCGGCGCGTGCGGAGTCGTATCTCCACTCCCGCCTGACGGCGTGCGCCGCGGGCGAGTTGCGGGTGGTGGTCCACCACAGCGATGTGCTGGTGCTGCCCGGGCCGACGGGCGGTGCGGTGTGAGCGCCGGGGTGGAGGCCGTGGCGGTGGACGCGGGCGTGGTCCGCACGCGTACGGACGGCGCGAGCGAGCGCGAGGACCTCGCCTCCGGCACGGCCGGCCCGGCGCGCGCCCGGCTCGGCTCCCGTCGGCTCCGCACCCACCTCGGCACGGTCGCCGGTGTCGTCATCCTCGGTGTGCTGCTCTGGCGACTGGGCACCGGTGTCTTCCTGGACGGGCTGCGGCGGATCGACGCCGTGACGCTGCTGGCGGGGCTCGGACTCGGGCTGCTCACCACGGTGTTCAGCGCCTGGCGGTGGTGTCTGGTGGCGCGCGCACTGCGGATCCGGCTGCCGCTGGGAGCCGCCGTCGCGGACTACTACCGGGCGCTGTTCCTGAACGCGGCGCTGCCCGGCGGGGTGCTCGGCGACGTACACCGTGCCGTCCGGCACGGTCAGAGCGCCGGGGACGTCGGCCGCGGAGTACGGGCGGTGGTGCTCGAACGGACCTCGGGGCAGGCGGTGCTGGTGGCCGTCGGGGCGGCGGTGCTGCTCACCCAGCCGTCGCCGGTGCTCGCCGAGACCCGGCACTTCGCGGTGATCCTGGCGATCGTCTCGGCGTGCGGAGTGGTGACGGTGGGCGCCGTACGCAGGGGCCGGGCCCCCGGTCGTACCCAGCGCTACGGAGCCGTCCGCGCCGCACTCGCCGAGGCGCGCGGCGCGCTGCTCGCCCGGGGCAGCTGGCCCGGGGTGCTGCTCTCGTCGGTGCTGGTGCTGGCCGGTCACCTGGCCATGTTCGTGCTCGCCGCCAGGGTCGCCGGATCCGCCGCGTCCGTGGCTCAGTTGATGCCGCTGGCGCTGCTGGCCCTGCTCGCCATGGGGCTGCCGCTGAACGTCGGCGGCTGGGGCCCCAGGGAGGGCGCGACCGCCTGGGCGTTCGGTGCCGCGGGGCTCGGCGCGAGCATGGGCCTGACCGTCGCCGTGGTCTATGGAGTGCTCAGCTTCGCGGCGAGCCTGCCCGGCGCCGTCGTCCTGGTCGTCCGGTGGTGCGCGGCGCTCCGGCGCCCCCGGGAGGAGAGCGCGGGAGGGCACGATCAATGCGTCAGCAGGGACACATACGCCTCGAAGGAATCGGTCAGCGCCGCCAGCAGTTCCTTTCCCTTCTCGGCGGAAGCCAGCGAGGGACGGCCGATGACACCGGAATCGGTATAGGCCGACATGCCGACGGTGAGCAGATGCCGCCGGTCGTCGGCGGTGAAATCGGAGGTCTCGTAACCGGCTTTGACCAATTCCGGATGGGCGTGCAGAAGAATGGAGGTCTCGATTTCTCCCGCATGCATATCGCTGAGCAACGAGGTCTGCACACCTGCCCGTTCCCGCGCCGCCTCCCAGTCCTCCATGGCCGGGAAAAGCGCCATACGGGTACCGCTCCCCGCGGATTCCTGAACCACATTCCCCAACACATAGTTCCCGCCATGCCCGTTGACCAGCACCAGGGTGTCGACGCCCGACCCCCGCAGCGAGCCGGCGATGTCCCGTACCACCGCGTGGAGCGTGACGGAAGAGATGCTGACGGTCCCCGGCCAGGCCGCGTGCTCGTGCGAGCAGGAGATCGTCACCGGAGGAAGGAGATGGACCGGATACGCGGCGGCAACCTCCCGCGCGATGGCGCACGCCACGAGCGTGTCGGTCGCGAGCGGAAGGAACGGACCGTGTTGTTCGAAGCTGCCGACGGGAAGGACGGCGACCTGACGGGCGACACCGGCCCCCCGTTCCCGTACATCCTCCGTGGTGTCCAGCGGCAACAGACCGGATACCGTCGAGCGCGTTCCCGAACTATCCATGTTTTCACGGCCCTTTCGACTCTGCTTAGGAACCAGATCATGACAGATAACTTTGGCGTACTCGGCGGGAATGCCCACCTCACAGGTGTCGAACGAGTCGTGATTGCCCCCTTGCCCACCAAGTACGGCGATTTCCATGCCGTCGGCTACCTCGACCACGACCGGGGCGAGGAACAAGTGGCGCTGGTGTACGGGGACTTGGACACCCTCCGGGAAGGCGACGTGCTCACCCGGCTGCATTCCGAGTGCCTGACCGGAGACGCCTTCGGATCCACGCACTGCGAGTGCGGCCCCCAGCTCACCGCCGCGCTGCGCGCCATCGTCGCCGAGGGGCGCGGCATCCTCGTCTACCTCCGGGGCCACGAGGGCCGGGGGATCGGTCTGCTCGCCAAGCTGCGCGCGATGAAGCTCCAGGCGGAGGGCATGGACACCGTCGAGGCGAACCTCGCCCAGGGCCTTCCGGTGGACGCCCGCGACTACGGGGTGGCGGCGGAGATACTGCACGACCTCGGCGTACGGTCCGTACGGCTGCTGTCGAACAACCCGCGCAAACGGGAGTCGCTGCTGCGCAACGGCATCAAGGTCGCCGAGCAGGTGCCGCTGCTGATCCCGCCGTGCGAGGAGAACCTCAGCTATCTGCTGACCAAGCGGGAGCGCCTCGACCACTACCTCCCCCACCTGGACGGCGGCGACTGGGCGCAGGCGATCTTTTGCGGATCGGCGAAGACGGTTATCACTGAGGAATGACAGAACACGACGACCCCGCCGTCAACGCCGCCGGCGGCCCGCTGTATCTCTCGTGTGCACAGGTGGCGGAGCTGCTGGACACCGACGCGGCGATCGCCTCGCAACGCGCGGCCTTCACCGCGCTCGGTGACGGCACCGCGGAGCTGCCCGGGAAGATCATGCACCCCAGCCGCTTCGACGACAGCGTCGTCTTCGCGTATCTGGCGCGGCTGTCCGCGGACACCGGGGCGGTCGCCAAGATCGGCAGCGTCAACCCGGGCAACGCGGCGGCCGGACTGCCCACGATTCACGCGGTGATCAACGCGCTCGACCCGGTCACCGGGCAGCTCGCCGCCGTCATGGACGGCACCGCGGTGACGACCCTGCGTACGGCCGCCGCCAGCGCCGTCGCCTTCGACGCGCTGGCCACCGCCGACAGCGCCGAGCTCGGCCTGATCGGCTCCGGCACCCAGGCCCTCGCCCACGCGCGGGCCGTCGCCCGGGTCCGCGAGCTGCGGTCCGTACGGGTGTGGAGCCCGGACCCGGGACGACGGGCGCACGCGGCGCAGCGCCTCGCCGCCGAACTCGGTGTCGCCGTCAAGGCCGTCGACACGGCCGGGGAAGCCGTGGCCGGGCTCCCGATGGTCGCGGCCTGCACCCTCAGCGCCACCCCCGTCGTGCGGGGCGAATGGCTGGCGCCGGGCTGCACGGTCGTGAGCGTCGGGTCCTTCGAGCCCACCCGCAGCGAGGTCGACGCGGAGGTCGTGCGGCGGGCCGCCGCGGTGGTCGTCGACGATCCGGAGACCGCGGCGGAGCACGCCGGTCCGGTGGTCGAGGCGCTGCGCGACGGCCGGCTCGCCCGGGAGGACCTGATCCCGCTCGGCGGTGTCCTCACCGGCCGGCACACGGCGCGTACGCGTCCCGAGGACATCGTCTTCTACAACAGCGTCGGGCTCGGCATCCAGGACGCCGCCGCGGCCTGGGCCGTGATCGACGCGGCCCGGGCGAAGGGGACGCGCGGATGAATCCGTACGGGGGAGCGTGCCGGTGAACCCAGCCAGGGAGGCGTGCCGATGAACAGGACCGCGCGGGTCGTCGTCATCGGCGGCGGTGTGATGGGCACGAGCATCGCCTACCACCTGGCCCGCGCCGGGGTGCCCGACGTGGTGCTCGTCGAGCGCGACGAACTCGCCTCCGGGTCGACCTCACGCGCGGCCGGCGGGGTCCGGGCGCAGTTCTCCGACGAGCTCAACATCCAGCTCGGCGCCCGGAGTCTGGAGGCGTTCGCCCGCTTCGGCGAGGAACTGGGCCAGGACATCGGGCTGCACCGGGTCGGCTATCTGTTCCTGCTCTCCACGCCCGAGGAGGTCGCCGCGTTCGAGGCGGGAGTGCGGCTGCAGAACGGGCTCGGCGTGCCCAGCCGCATGATCGGCCCGGCCGAGGCGCGCCGGCTGTCGCCGCTGATCACCACCGACGGGCTGCTGGCCGCGGCCTTCTCCCCGGACGACGGGCACTGCACGCCCGAATCCGTGGTCCAGGGCTACGCGGCCGGGGCCCGCCGCCATGGCGCGACCGTACTGCGGCACTGCGAGGTCACCGGCATCGAGACGCACGGCGACGCCATCACGGCCGTGGTCACCGGCCAGGGCCGGATCGCCACCGACACGGTCGTCTGCGCGGCCGGCGCCTGGTCCCGGGCCATCGGCGCGCTGGTCGGCGTGGACCTCCCGGTGGAGCCGCTGCGCCGCCAGATCGCCGTCACCGAACCCGTCCCGGGACTGCCGCCCGGCCTGCCCATGACCATCGACTTCACGTCCAGCCTCTATTTCCACGCCGAGGGCCCCGGCCTCCTCGTCGGCATGTCCGACCCCGACGAGAGGCCCGGCTTCTCCACGGAGACCCACGACCGCTGGATCCCGCACCTCTACGCCGCGATGGAGCGCCGCGCCCCCGCCCTGCTCGACCTGCGCAGGACGGGCGGCTGGGCGGGCCTGTACGAGATCACCCCGGACCACAACGCCCTCATCGGCGAGGCGAGTTCGTGCTCGCGCTTCCTGTACGCGACCGGGTTCTCGGGCCACGGCTTCCTCCAGGGACCGGCGGTCGGCGAGGTCGTCCGCGATCTGTACCTGGGCCGTGAATCCTTCGTCGACATCAGCCCCCTGAGCGTCGACCGCTTCGCCGCGGATGCCCTGCGTCCGGAGGTCAACCGCGTGTGACCACCGGCCGCTGGGCGCGCTGTTCCTCTTCGGGGGAATCGGGAAGTTCGCGCATCGTGCGCAACGGGGAGAAGAACACGGGCAGTACGGCGAGGAGTTCGCCCAGGACGCCGACCCACATGGCCTGCCGGACGCCGACGTTCTGCCCGAGCGTGCTGCCGATGAGCGCACCGATCGGCATGGAACCCCACACCACGAACCGGTTGGTGGCCGTCATCCGGCCCAGCAGAGGCTTCGGGCACAACCGCTGCCGGAACGCGACCGAGTTGATTTTGAACGTCATGAAGCAGACCCACCCCAGACCCTGGAGCGCGACGGCGACGGCGAACCGCCAGTCGGCCTGATACATCGGCAGGGCCAGCATCCACAGCACACCGCTGCTGATCACCGCCGCGCACATCGCCGGGCCCTGGCCGATCCGGCCCGCGAGGCGCACCGTGAGCAGGCTGCCGAGCAGACCGCCCGCGGCCTCCGCGGTGAAGACCAGGCCGCAGAGGAAGGGGGAGAGGCCGAGTTGGCCGTTGAGCAGGACCAGCAGCATGGAGGCGCCGATCGTCCCGCACATGTTGGAGATCGCCCCGGTGAGCGTGAGCGCGCGCAGCAGCGGGTTGCCGAAGACGAAGCGCAGCCCCTCGCCGATCTCGGTCCGCAGACTCGCGTCCGGACGGACCTCGGGCCTCGCCTCGGCGCGGCGGATGCGGGAGAGCAGGAGCGCCGAGCAGATGAAGCCGACGGCGTCGACGACGATCGCCACGGGCGCCGACAGTGCCCCGACCAGCGCGCCACCCGCCCCGGGGCCGCCCACCTGCGCGATGCTGCGGGTGGCCTCCAGCCTGACGTTCGCGTTCACCAGCTGCGCGTCGTCGACGAGTTGGGGCAGGTGGCTCTGATGGGCCACGTCGAAGAACACCGTGCTGACGGACACGCCGAAGGCCACGACGTACAACTGAGGGAGCGTCATCACCCCCAGGCCGTAGGCCACCGGGACCGACCCGAGCAGTGCGGCGCGGCACAGCGAGCCCGCGATCATCACGCGACGGCGCCGTACCCGGTCCACCCAGGCGCCGGCGGGCAGTCCGATGAGCAGGAACGCCAGGTACTCGAACACGACGAGGAGGCCCGCCTCGAAGGGGGTGGCGTTCAGCGGGCCGATGGCGACGAGCGGGAGCGCCACGAGCGTCACCGCGGCGCCGGTCTGGCTCACCGAGTCGGCCGCCCAGAACCTGCGGAAGTCGGCGTGACGGAACAGGCCGGAGGTGGGGAGGGTCATGGCGGGCAACATCACCACCACGGTCCCGGCTTCGCCATTGTTTTAGTCTGGGCGAAAACCTTGGACAACCTGAGACCAGCGGGGGCGGGCCATGGGCATGGTGCGATTCGGTGTGCACGACGTGGTCAACATCAGGTTCGCGATGTCGCCGCTGGGGGAGACCGTGGCCGGCTTCCGGGCCGCGCTCGATCCAGGGCGGCACGCCGTCCACCTGTCCTGGATCAAGAAGGCGTCGGCGCTGCTCGGGGAACGCGACCTCGCTCAACGGACCGCACCACTGGGCGACTTGGTCCGCCGCGGACTCGTACCGGACTCCCTGACACCTCCTCCGCGCTGCCCGCTGTCCGAGATCGAGGAGGAACTCGCCAGGGTGCCGGGCCCGGCGGAGCTCCGCGATGCCGTACGAGCCTGGTGGCGGGCGGCCGTCGAGCCGCACTGGCCGCGCATGCGGGCCCTCCTGGAGGCGGACATCGCGCACCGCACGCGGCAGCTTGCCGAGGACGGCATTCAGGAGGTGTTCGCCCACCTCCATCCGACACTGCGCTGGGAGGGCGACCGGCTGGTCTCCCCGCACCTGCCGCTGTCCGCCCCCGGTCCGGAGGGCGCCGGAATCACCCTGGCGCCCACGGTGTTCGCGGTCGACTGCCGTCTGCTGGCCGGCGACGGCATGGCGCCGCCCGCCCTCCTCTATCCCGCGCGCGCCCTCGGCACCCTTTGGGAGCGACGCGACCGGGCCGGTGACGGTCTCGCCCGTCTGATGGGCCGCAGCCGGGCCCGACTGCTCGCGCTCACCGGCTCACCCAGCACGACGACACAGCTGGCCGCTCGCACCGGGCTGAGCCTCGGCGCGGTCTCGCAGCACCTCGCCGTTCTGCGGGATGCGGGGCTCGTGACGAGTCACCGCTACCGGCGCGAGGTGCACTACACGGCGAGCGACCTCGGGGCGGCCCTGCTGCGCAGCCCGTGAGGGTACGGGCTTCAGTCCAGCACCGCCTCGTGCACCAGCCGCTTCAGCTCGGGAAAGAGGGAGTGCGAGGCCGTCGGGCGGACCTGGGTGAAGAACTGCACGGTCATGTCGCGGCGCGGGTCGACCCAGAACGTCGTACTGGCCACGCCGCTCCAGCCGAACGCGCCCCGGCTGGACGGGGACCGGGTGATCTCCGGGTCCACGACGACGGAGACGCCGAGGCCGAAGCCGAGGCCCGCGTTGCCGGGTTCCTGGTGGACCGGGCTGCCGAAGGTACGGCGGTCCGCGTCGCCGGGGAGGTGGTTGGAGACCATCAGGTCCACGGTCTCGGGGGTCAGCAGGCGGGTGCCGTCGAGTTCGCCGCGGCGGCGGAGCATCTCCATGAACCGGTGGTAGTCGTGGGCGCTGCCCACCATGCCGCCGCTGCCGGACAGGAAGCGGGGGCGGCCGTGCAGCGGGAGCCCGGCGATCGGGGTGATCCGGCCCCCGTCGTCCTCCCCGTACAACTCGGCGAGCCGGCCGGCCTGCTCGTCCGTGACACAGAACCCGGCGTCCGTCATCCCGAGCGGGCCGAAGATCCGCTCGGCGAGGAACTCGTCGAGGTCCCGGCCGGACACCACTTCGAGGACGCGGCCGAGGACGTTGGTGGCGACCGAGTAGTTCCACTGGGTGCCCGGCTCGAACTGGAGCGGCAGCCCGGCGTACACGTCGATGGTCTCGGCCAGGTTCGCGCCCGGCGGCACCGAGGACTCCAGACCGGCGTCCCGGTAGAGCGCGTCGACGGGATGGGAGTAGTAGAAGCCGAAGGTGAGGCCCGCGGTGTGGGTCAGCAGGTGGCGGAGCAGGAGGGGTTGTCCGGCCGGGCGGGTCTTCGTGCCGGGGCCGGATCCGCTGACGTATACCCGCGGCTCGGCGAAGGCGGGGAGGAAGTCGGCCACCGGGTCGTCGAGTTGGAAGCGCCCTTCTTCGAGCAGCATCAGCGCGGCGACCGAGGTGACCGGCTTGGTCATGGAGTACAGCCGCCACAAGGTGTCGGTCTCCACCGGCAGTCGGGCCTCGCGGTCGCGGCAGCCGTAGGTGGTGAGGTGCGCGACGCGGCCGTGCCGGGACACGGACACGAGGTAGCCGGGCAGCCGGCCGTCGTCGACGAGATGGGCGAAGTGCTGGTCAAGGCGGGCCAGCGCCTTCGGATCAAGGCCGGCCTCGCGAGACTCGACCTCCTGTCGCAGATGTCCCATGACTCTCCTCCGGGCTGCGGCTCGTGTCCTTCATGGTCTCGTACGGACGGGCGCGGCGTCCCTGGGGGGACCCTGGTCGGCGGCTGCGACGCCTGTACGACCCGGAAGGCGCAGGGCGAGCGGCACGCCGATCGCGGACACCGCCGCGAGCGCGGTCAGCGGGGGACCCGTCGCGACACCGGTCGTGAGCGTCATCAGCGTGGCCGCCGCCGCGACTCCCAGCGTGGGCCCGACATTCATCGCCGTCTGCTGGAGGCCGCCCGCCACACCGGCCGACTCCACCGAGGCGTGCCGCACGACGACCGCCGTCGCGGTGACCATCACCGTCCCGAAACCGGCGCCCAGCAGCAGGAAGCCACCGCCGATCGCGACGACCGTCGACGCCTCGTCGAGCCGGGACAGCGCGAGGACGCCCAGCGTGAGGACGACCGTCCCCGCCAGCGTCGTGCGACGCGCGCCGAACCTGCGCAGGAGTACGGCGGCGACGGGGGCGACGAGCACGATCACCCCGGCGCCGGGCAGCGCCCTCAGGCTGGTCCGCAACGGGTCCAGGCCCAGGGTCTCCTGGAGGAAGTAGCTGCCGACGAACAGCGCGCCGAGCATCGACGCCGACGCCGCCACCAGGATGCCGAGCGCCGCACCGATGGTCGCGGAGCCGAGGACCTCGGAGGGGAGCAGCGGGCTCGCGATACGCCGTTCATGGCGTACGAACACGGCTCCCGCGACGGCGACCACGACCAGGCCGAGCACGGTCGTCGTCGTCCAGCCCGCCTCCGGTAGCGCGACCAGCGTCCGCACCAGAGCGACCAGGGCCACCGCGAGCAGACAGGCGCCGGTCACGTCGAGTCCCTGGGCCGGGACCTTGCGCCGGGCCGGGCCCCGCACGGCGAGCGCCAGGACGCCCATCACCAGCGACGGCACGACGTTGACGAAGAAGACCGCCCGCCAGCCGATATGGGTGACCAGGACCCCGCCGACCAGCGGACCGGTGGCGGCCGCGAGACCGATGGCGCTCGTCCGCAGCGCGATGGGCATCCCGAGCCGGTCGGCGGGGTACGCGGCGCGCAGCATCCCGAGTGTGGCCGGTTGCAGCAGCGCTCCGAAGACGCCCTGCGCGACCCGCAGCCCGATCACCCAGCCGATGCCGGGCGCCAGACCGATCCCCGCCGACGTCGCACCGAAGCCCAGGATCCCCAGGGCGAAGACCTGTTGGTGGCCGTACCGGTCCCCGAGACGCCCCGCGAACACCAACAGGCTGGCCACCGCGATGAGATACCCGGTGCTGGTCCACTGGACCTGCGCGAACGAGGCGTGCAGATCGCGTTGCAGCGTGGGCTGCGCGACGGCGAGCACGGTGCCGTCCAGGGCCACGATCACGGCACCGACGACGCTGCTCGCGAGGGTGAGACGCCGATGAACCGGAGAGCCGGGAGAGTTCACCGTTCCTCCGGCCCGAGGTGCGCGTCCAGCGCGGCATGCAGCAGGGGGACGAAGTCGTCGGTGCCCGTGGTGAGTTGGAGGCTGCCCCAGCCCCACAGCTGGGCGATCCCGTGCAGGTTGGCCCACAGGGCGCCCGCGACGACCGGGGCGTCGGCCTCGGGGCGCGCCCGGCCGACCAGGTCGACCAGCGCGCCGAACATCGGCAGGCTCGTCTCCCGGAGCCCCAGCCGATTGCTCTCCAACAGGTCATGACGGAACATCAGCTCGTACATTCCGCGGTGGCCCAGCGCGAAGTCGAGGTAGACCCGTGCGAGTGTGGTGAGCTGAGCACGGGGACCGGCCTCGCTGTCCCCGACCGCCTCCGTCGCACGGTCCTGGAGGTCGGCGAAACCCCGGCGGGCGATGGCGGACAGCAGTTCCAGGTGGGTGGGGAAGTAGCGGCGGGGGGCGCCGTGCGAGACCCCGGCCCGCCGGGCGATCTCCCGGAGGGACAGCGCCTGTGCGCCTTCCCTGGTCACGAGATCGACGCCGACCTCGATCAGCCGGTTCTTCAGTCCTGCCTCTTGCTCGCTCATAGACACTGTCTACCAGTCTGAGTAGACAGTGTCTACGCGGAATGCCGTCCGAGGTTCCCAGCGTTGATGGGGGCATGACTCAGGACGCTACGCAGGACGCACTGCTCAAGCTGCTCTCCGAGTACAAAGGAGGGGTGCTCGTCACCCTCAAGAAGGACGGCCGGCCCCAGCTGTCGAACGTGAGCCATGTCTATTACCCCGACGAGCGGATCGTCCGGGTCTCGCTCACCGACGACCGCGCCAAGACCCGCAATCTGCGCCGGGACCCACGGGCCTCGTACCACGTCACCAGTGAGGACCGGTGGGCGTACACGGTCGCCGAGGGCACGGCCGAGCTGACGCCCGTGGCCCAGGACCCGCACGACGACACCGTCGAGGAGCTGATCCGGGTCTACCGGGACGTCCTCGGCGAGCACCCCGACTGGGACGACTACCGGGCGGCCATGGTCCGCGACGGCCGACTCGTGCTCCGGCTCCATGTGGAGCGGGCGTACGGGATTCCCCGGAGCTGAGTCGCCGCCGTCCAGCAGGTGTGATGCGGCCCGGACCCTGTCGCCCGTCTCAGGAGCTCACGCGGCGTACGGGAAAACCGTGGGCGCGGGCCGCGATCACCACGGCCGCCACCGGCAGCAGGAGCCCCAGAACCGTCCAGGGGAAGGATGCCGGGCCGAACAGGTCCAGGAGGACACCGCCCGCGACACCGCCGCCGGCCATGGCGGCGTTCCACAAAGTGACGAGCATGGCCTGCGCGGCGTCGGCGGTGTCGCCGCCCGCGTCGGCCACGGCCGTCTGCAGCAGGGTGGGCACGCCGCCCCAGCCGAGCCCCCACAGCGCCACCGCGACCCACACGAGCGCGGGACTGTCCGCGAGGAGCGCCAGGAGACCGGCCGCCACGGCGACGAGCAGCGTGCTCGCGACGGTGAGCGCGCGTAGCCGCCGGTCGATGTGCGCGCCCACGATCCAGATGCTCACCATGGACGCACCGCCGAAGACCAGCAGCACGAGATCGGTCGAGCCGCCCATGCCGAGGTGCCGCAGGAACGTGGCGATGTACGTGTACAGGATCGTGTGGGCCAGGACGAACACCAGCGTCACGAAAAGCACCGGGACGACGCCCGGGACCCGGAGCGCCCGGAGCATCGGTGCCCGGTCGCCCCGCCGCTGCCGGGACTGCCCCGGCCGCTCCGGGACGACCACGGCGATCCACCCGATCAGCGCGACGGCGACCACGGTCATCAGGGAGAACGTCACCCGCCAGCCCAGCGCGTCCCCGAGGAACGTCCCCGCGGGCACCCCCAGCGACAGCGCCACCGGAACGCCGGTCATGACGATCGCGATCGCCTTGCCCTGCAAGTGAGTTGGTGCCAGCCGCCGCGCGTACCCGGCCAGCAGCGCCCAGGCCAGACCCGCGGCCACCCCGGCGACGAACCGGGCCACCATGGTCAACGGGTACCCCGTCGATACCGCCGTGACGCTGTTGGCCGCCGCGAACCCCGCCATCGCCGCGAGCAGCAGCCGTTTGCGCCGCAGGCCCGCCGTGGCCGCCGACAGGGGGATCGCCGTGAGTGCGGTCCCGACCGCGTAGACCGTGACCGACTGCCCCGCCGCGGACTCCCCGACACCGAGGTCGGCGCTCATCGCGGGCAGCACCCCCGCGGGCAGTGTCTCGGTCAGGCTCGTGATGAACACGGCGGTGGCCAGTGCGAGGAGGGCCCTGAGGGGGAGCCCGTGCCCGTCGACCGGACGGTGCGAAAGGGCTGGTTGTGTCGTCGTTTCGCTTCGCATGCCGCGTAGCGTCGACCCTGACACTGGTGTCAGGTTCAAGGGGCCCTGTCCATGGCCGAGTTGTGGGAGAAGGTTCCCTCACTGACGTTATCGTTGATCCAAACGGTGTGGCGTGGACGCACCGCGACACGTCGGACGCGGGGGTGCGGGGCATGCTGGATCCCATCTCGTTGGCGGCCATCACGACGGTGCTCGGAACCGTCGGAATGGGAATGGCCAATGAAGCGGGCAAGTGGGCCTGGGAGTCGGCCGGGGGACTGGTGCGCCGGATCGCGGGCCGGGAGGTCGCCGCGCCGACGACCGCCGAGCAGCTGACCGCCGTCGCGCAACTGGTCCACGAGCGCGTGCGCAGCGATCCGCAACTCGCGCACGCCTGGAGCCTGTTCGCCCAAGGCGTGCGCATGTCCGGTACCGATGCCGGCCTCGGATCCCACTCCGGGCGCCCCCGTCTTCCCGCCTCCACACGGTTCTTCACGGACCGTCAGGACGCGCTGAAGCTCCTCGACAAGGAGGCCTCGCGCACGTTCGACGGAAGCCCCCGGGTGGCACTGCTGCACGGCCAGGAGGGCATGGGCACCAGCACGCTGGCCGTGCACTGGGGCTGGCGCCAGGCGGACCGTTTCCCGGACGGACAGCTCTACGCCGATCTGCGCGGCCCCGGCGCGATCGACACGGGCGCCGTCCTGAGCTCACTGCTGCGCCAACTCGGCCTCCCCGACGAGGAGATACCGCCCTCGGCCGAGGACCGCATCGACCGCTTCCGGCGGCACGTGGCCGATCGGCGGCTGCTGCTCGTGCTCGACCACGCCCAGTCCGCCGCGCAGATCCGCCCGCTGCTGACCTCCGCGCCCGGCGTGTTCACGGTCGTCGTCACCCGGCGCCCGTTCACCGGCGTCGACGCCCTGCCGGTCCAGGTGGGTCCCCTCGCCAGGCGGGATGCCGTGCGGCTGCTCACCGACCTGGTCGGCAAGCCCGCGATCACCGCGGCGAAGGCCGCGCTGCCCTCGGTGCTGGAGCGGTGCGGCGGCTCGCCGTACGCCCTGCGGGCCGCGGCGCCCCGACTCTCCGCACCATCCGTGGAGGTGCGGCCGGTGCCCGACCGTGATCCGGTGCGTGCCGCGGCCGACGATTCCTACCGCCTGCTGCCACCCGAGGCGGCCCGGCTCTACCGGCTGAACGGCCTCTACGACTGGCCCGCCTTCGACGCCGCGGCCGCCGCCCGGGCCGCGGACATCGAGGAGAGCGAGGCGGCCCGGCTCCTGGAGGAACTCGCCGACGCGCTGCTCCTGGAGCGCACGGACACCGGCCGCTACCACTACCGGCCCGTGGTCCGCGCGCACGCGGAAGCCGTAGCGGCCGCCACCGACGGCATCGCCGCCTGTTCGGCCGCGGTGTCCCGGACCATCGAGGGATATCTGCACCTGGCGGTCGGCGCCGCGCAGGCGGCCCTCCCCGAGAGCTGGCGGGTCCCCTCCGGTACCTCGCCGGTCGCGTACGCGGACCGGGGCGAGGCCGTGTCCGCGCTCGCCACCGAAGCGCGCAACCTCGTCCAGGCGGTCCACGCCGCCGAGGAGTTCCGCGAGTGGAACGCGGTCGTGCGGCTCTGCCAGGCCCTGTGGCCGCTCCAGCTCAAGGCGGGCCACCACGACATCCTGCTGCCCGCCCTGCGGATCGGCGTACGCACGGCCGACACCCATTTCCCCGGCACCCGGACCGCCGGTGCGCTGCACGCCCAACTCGCTCACACCCTCACCGAGTTGCGCCGCTGGGACGAGGCCGAGCCCGAGGCGCTCGCGGCCGCGCGGGACGAACGCGCCGCCGGACATGCACGCGGGCACGCCTCCGCCGTCGAGTTCCTCGGGCTGCTGCGCCTGCGGCAGTGGCGCTGGCAGGAGGCGTACGACTGCTTCGAGGAGGCGTACGGCATCCTCGACGGCATCGGTCCCGAGGACGAGGGCGCCGGTGATCTGCCGCGTGCCCGCGCCCTGTTGGAACGCCACCGGGGTCGCGCCCTGCGCGGTCTCGGACGCCGCGACGAGGCACGGGAACGGCTGGAGCGCGCGCTGCGGTTCTTCCGGGAGAGCGGCGAGGCGTACAACACGGCACGCGCCCTCACCGACCTCGCCGAAACCCGCCTCGACGGGGGCGAGTTCGCGCGGGCGCTGCCGCTGATCGACGAGGCGATCGTCGCCCTCGCGAAGGAGAACGCCGCGTATCAGCTCGCGCATCTGCGGGCGTTGCGCGAGCGGTGCCTCAACGCCGACGGGCCTCAAGGATGACGCGCACGTGGAGCCTCAACTCCGGTCGCCCTCACGGGTGATGCGTACCCGGTGGAGTGTCGGACCGGTGCGCACGGTCAGTCCCTGGGCGATCAGCTCGTCGAGCGCCTTGCCCGCAGCCAGCCAGGCGTGCAGGGCGGAGGCGTACGCGGCCGGATCGGCGTCCGCCGCCGACGGCACGGCGGTCAGCCGGAGGAAGTCCCCGGCGCGGGTGCGGACCTCGCACTCCGCACCGCCCGTGACATAGGCGGCGAGCGCGCACTGCGGATGGCGGGCGAGCACCTCGCGGGTCCACAGCGCCGGAGAGCCGAAGCGCGGATCGGTTCGCTCGCCGTACCGGAACACGACGTCGGCGAGGGCGAGTCGGCCGGGATCGCGGGTGTCCTCGTGCACCGCCGTGTGCGCCTCGCCCACACCGTCCGGCTCGGAGCGCGGGTCGGCGTGCCGCACGACCGAGACCTCGCCCGAGCCAAGGAGACGCGTCAGTACACGCAAGGGTTCCGTGCGCGCCGGTGGCTCGTACGCAGGGAGCGGGAGCGGTTCGAGCAGTGCGGGTCCGTCCGGCTCGGGGATGCCGATGATCCCGTAGAAGAGGCGGCGCAGCAGGGCCGCCGACTCGCCCGGCACGGAGCTGGTGAACTCGGCAGGGCCCGGCAGCGGACGGTGGGCGGCGAGCAGGGATTCCACCTGGGGGCGGAGCGCGGCCCCCGGGTCGAGCCGGGGAGCCTCCCGTACGAAGTCCGAGATCGGCGCGTCCGGATCGAGACCGTCCAGAGGGGCGGCGCCGAGGAGTACGGGGGTGCCGAGAGCGGCGGCGTAATAGGTGACCGAGCCGTGGTCGCCGATGACCGCGTCCGCCGCCAGGAGGGCTTGCCGCCAGCCCTCCAGCGGGTCGACCAGCGTCAGCCCCGCGCGCCGGGCCCGGTCGAGCCATGCGCGGATCTGGCCAGGGCCGTGGCCGTGCCAGATGTTGGGGTGGAGCACGGCCGCGAGACGGTACTCGTCGGCCGGGAACTCCGAGGTCAGCCGGGGCAGCAGTGACGGCAGTACGTCATCGCCGCCGCCGTCGCCGAACAGCGACTCCGGGTTCCAGGTGGAGTTGAGCAGGATCAGCCGCTGGCCGGTCCGTACGCCGAGGGCCCGGCGGTAGCGGTCGCGGTACGGGCGGGCCGCCAGCATGCGGTCGAAGCACGGGTCCCCGGCGAGGACGGCCGTGGGCGCCGCCTCGGGACAGACGGTGCGCAGTCTCTCGTACTGCTCCGGATGCGACAGCACGAGCGCGTCGGCGATCGGCGCCCCGCCCTCGTCCAGCAACCACGCGCGCGACATCCCGAACACAGGAACCGGCTCCCGGCTCCCGGCTCCCGGCTCCCGGCTCCCGGCTCCCGGCTCCCGGCTCCCGGCTCCCGGCTCCCGGCTCCCGGCTCCCGGCTCCCGGCTCCCGGCTCCCGGCGTCGCCAGCCTCTTAGTGTAGCCAATACCGTGGGACAATACGGTCAATTTCCCTGAAAGCGCCTGGAGTTGGCCGCCGAAGCTGGCGGAGATGACCAGGGCGACCGGGATCTCCACCGCCTGCTCCCAGGGCAGCACCGGCACTCCCGTGCCGGCGAGCAGCTCGGCGATCCCGGACCGGAAGGCCGACGAGCCGGTGCAGGTCACCAGCAGCTGTACCCGGAAGTCGTCGTGGAACAGCGGGAGTACATCGAGGAGCCGGGTGGCGGAGGTGACGTTGTGGACGACGAACAGGACAGGGGAGCTGTCCCCGCGCGTGGCCCAACGAGCCGCGTCGTCCCCGACCGGCACCCGTATCCAGCCGTCCCGCCCCACGTCCCGTATCCCGCCCATCGGGCAACGATAGTCAACGAGCGCTCCGCGCACACCGGCCGCCCCTGAACCCGGCCGGGGTGCGCGGAGCGGCTCTCGAGGAGAGAGTCATGGGTTGCCGTGCCGCCGTGCTGTTCCTTCCCGCACGTTCCGGCCGATGCTCTTGCTGAAAACGTCACCTGTCAACAGGGCGTCCGCATGCCCAAGTCCCCGAACAGCCCTGTGCGGTCGGGGACTTGGGCGATCCTGGGGGTGGGCGTCAGGCCGTCACGGTCTCACGCTGCGCGGCTTCCCCCGCCGCACGCTCGCCCAGTCGCTCGCTCGGTACCTTGTGCGTCTCGCGGGCGGTGAGCGCGGCGATCACCGGCGGGACGCACAGGGCCGCGGTGAACAGCGCCACGGACGACCAGTCGTCGCCGCCCGGCCCCGCGATCTGCGCGGCGAAGGTGACCGCGAACCCGGCGACGGCGAAGCCGATCTGGGTGCCGATCGCCATGCCGGAGAGCCGGACGCGGGTGGAGAACATCTCGCCGTAGAAGGACGGCCAGACACCGTTCGCGGCGCTGTAGACGACCCCGAAGGCGAGGATGCCGAAGAGGAGGATCAGGGGGTACGAGCCCGTGGAGATGGCCCACAGGTAGGCGAACATCAGGACGGCGCTGCCCGCGGCCCCGATCAGGTACACCGGGCGGCGGCCGATGCGGTCGGAGAGCGTGGCCCACGCGGGGATCGCGCCGAGGGCGACGACGTTGGCCAGCGCACCCACCCACAGCATCTGCGAACGGGACATGTCGACCGAGTCACTGGTCCCGTACGCCAGTGCCCACACCGTGAAGATCGTGCTGACCGAGGCGATGAGGGCACCCGCCACGACCCGCAGGACATCCGCCCAGTGCTCACGGAACAGCACGGCGAGCGGCAGTTTCACGACGCCTTCGGTCGCGGCCTGCTGGGTGAAGGCCGGGGTCTCCTGGAGCGTGCGGCGGATGACATAGCCGACGACGGCGACCGCGACGCTCAGCCAGAACGGAACGCGCCAGCCCCAGGAGAGCAGCTGGTCCTCGGGCAGCGCGGCGACCGGGAGGAAGACGAGTGTCGCGAGGAGCTGGCCGCCCTGGGTGCCGCTGAGGGTGAAGCTGGTGAAGAAGCCCCGGCGGTTCGGTGGCGCGTGTTCCAGCGTCATCGAGTTGGCGCTCGCCTGCTCGCCGGCCGCGGAGATGCCCTGCAGGACGCGGCAGAGGACCAGCAGGACCGGGGCGAGGCCGCCGACCTGCGCGCGGGTCGGCAGACAGCCGATGAGGAACGTCGACAGACCCATCAGGATCAGCGTGAAGACCATGATCTTCTTCCGGCCGAGCCGGTCGCCGAAGTGGCCGAGGAACAGCGCGCCGATCGGGCGGGCGGCGTAGGCGACGCCGAACGTGGCCAGCGACAGCAGGGTCGCGGTGGCCGGGTCCGACTCGTCGAAGAAGACCTTCGGGAAGATCAGGGCGGCTGCGCTGCCGTAGATGAAGAAGTCGTAGTACTCCAGCGCGCTGCCGATCCAGGCGGCCATGGCGGCCTTCCGGGGCTGGCCGGGAGGTGCGTCGAGCGGGGCGGCGGGGACGGACACGGCGTGCTCCTTCGAGGGAACTCCGAGGACGGAGGGAACTCCGGGGACGGGAGTGGCGGCGGGGGGAGGTGCCGGGGCCCTGGGGGTGTACGGGCCGGCCGTTGCCGGGGGCGCCTCTGCGTGACGACGATGCCCGGTTAATTAACCCACTGGATAGTTAGTAGCGGATGGGCTACGGATGTTGCGCCGACGTTTCCCCGGTGTCAAGAGGTCGTGCCGAAGGATCTTCGCGGTCCTGGTCCGCGGAACGGTCCTCGGCGGGGGTCCTCAGTCCGTCGCGCGGTCCGCCGTCAGATAGGCGATGACCATGTCGCCGAGCATGGTGCGGTAGTGCTCCCGCTGGTCGGGGGCGACCAGGTCACGGCCGAAGAGGGCGCCGAAAGTGTGCCGGTTGGAGACCCGGAAGAAGCAGAACGCGCTGATCATCGCGTGCAGGTCGATGGCGTCGACGTCGGCGGTGAACAGGCCCGACTTCCGGCCGGTCTCAAGGATCCGGGAGATCACGTCGAGCGCGGGCGAGCCGATCCTGCCGAGCTCCTCCGAGGCCGCGATGTGCTCCGCCTCGTGGATGTTCTCGATGCTCACCAGCCGGATGAAGTCGGGGTGCGCCTCATGGTGGTCGAAGGTCAGCTCGGCGAGCCGGCGGATGGCCGCGACCGGGTCCAGATGCTCGACGTCCAGCTCCTGCTCGGCCTGCCGGATCACCGAGTAGGCGCGCTCCAGAACCGCCGTGAACAGCTGTTCCTTGCCGCCGAAGTAGTAGTAGATCATCCGCTTGGTGGTGCGGGTGCGGGCGGCGATCTCGTCGACCCGGGCACCGGCGAAACCGGCGCGCGAGAACTCCTGGGTCGCCACGTCGAGAATCTCGGCCTTGGTGCGGGCGGCGTCACGGATGCGCCCGTTGGGTCGTGCCGGTTCTTCGACGCTGGTCATCGGGTTCCTTGGGGCGAGGGGCCTGGCGGGCACGGTGGAGGGGCCGGTGCCGCGATTGTAGAAGCAGGGTCCCGCCGCGGGCTTTCCTGTCCGGGTCTTCCCGGAGGCCCGACATCCTGGTATCACTTACTAACGAACCAGTTCGTACATTAGCCAGCGACCGGAGGCCCGCCGTGCCCCAGAACTCGTATCTCGTCGGCCTCATCGGATCCGGCATCGGCCCCTCGCTCAGCCCCGCGCTGCACGAGCGGGAGGCCGACCGGCAGGGCCTGCGCTATCTGTACCGGCTGATCGACATCGACAGGCTCGGCGTCGGTCCGGAGGCGGTGGGCGACCTCGTGCGCGCCGCACGGGACCTCGGCTTCGACGGGCTGAACATCACGCACCCCTGCAAGCAGCTGGTCATCGAGCACCTCGACGAGCTCGCTCCGCAGGCCGCGGCGCTCGGTGCGGTCAACACCGTCGTGTTCGACGGTGGCCGGGCGATCGGGCACAACACGGATGTCACCGGGTTCGCGGCGTCCTTCGCGCGCGGGCTGCCCGATGTCTCCCTGGAGCGGGTTGTTCAGCTGGGTGCGGGGGGTGCGGGGGCGGCTGTCGCGCATGCGGTGCTCACGCTGGGCGCCGGGCATGTCACCGTCGTCGACGCGATGCCCGACCGTGCCGCCGATCTTGCCGCCGGACTGAATCGGCACTTCGGGGAGGGGCGGGCGGCTGCTGCGACGCCGGATGCGCTCGGGGCGCTGCTCGGTCGTGCCGACGGGGTCGTGCATGCCACGCCTACGGGGATGGCCGCGCACCCCGGGCTGCCGTTCGCCGCCGAGTTGCTGCATCCGGGGCTGTGGGTTGCCGAGGTGGTCTATCGGCCGTTGGAGACGGAGCTGCTGCGGGCTGCCCGTGCGGTGGGCTGCGCCGCGCTTGATGGTGGTGGCATGGCTGTGTTCCAGGCCGTGGACGCGTTTCGGTTGTTCACCGGGCGGGAGCCTGACAGTGGGCGGATGCTGGCCGACATTGCCGAGCTGGCGGGTGCGGGTGCGGGTGCCCTGGGCTGAGGGCGCCTTATGGGTGGGGTGGTTGCGGGGTATTGGCGACTGCGCGTCGGTGGGGGCTGGTCGCGCAGTTCCTCGCGCCCCTTACGGGGCGGGGTGGCTTGGCTGTTGGGCGGGTGCGCGTGGGTGGGGGCTGGTCGCGCAGTTCCTCGCGTCCCTTACGGGGCCCGGGTCTCGTCGCTCGTTCTCGGTAGTGACTTCTAAGGAGCATCATCGTGCGTACGTCCATCGCCACTGTCTCGCTCAGCGGATCCCTGACCGAGAAGCTCACGGCTGCGGCTCGGGCGGGCTTCGACGGGGTGGAGGTTTTTGAGAATGATCTGCTGGCGAGCCCTCTCGCGACCGAGGAGATCCGTGCCCGCACGGCGGACCTCGGGTTGAGTATCGACTTGTATCAGCCGATGCGTGACGTCGAGGCCGTGCCGGAGGAGGAGTTCGCGCGCAATCTGCGGCGGGCGCGGCACAAGTTCGAGCTGATGCGGCGCCTTGGCGCGGACACCGTGCTCGTGTGCTCCAGCGTCTCCCCGCTCGCCGTGGACGACGACGCGCTCGCGGCGGACCAGCTGCGCCGACTGGCGGACGTGGCCGGGGAGTTCGGTGTTCGGGTGGCCTATGAGGCGCTGGCCTGGGGTCGGCACGTGAGTACGTACGACCATGCCTGGAGCATCGTCGAGGCCGCGGACCACCCCTTTCTCGGTACCTGTCTGGACAGTTTCCACATCCTCGCCCGTGGCTCGGACCCCAAGGGCATCGAGGACATCCCCGGCGAGAAGATCTTCTTCCTGCAGCTCGCCGACGCCCCGCTGATGGCGATGGACGTGCTGCAGTGGAGCCGCCACTACCGTTGCTTCCCGGGCCAGGGCGGCTTCGACATCGCCGGACTGCTCGGGCATGTGATGAGCGCCGGATACCGGGGGCCGCTCTCCCTCGAAGTCTTCAACGACGTCTTCCGTCAGGCCGAGGCCGGGCCGACCGCCGTCGACGCCCGGCGCTCCCTCCTCGTCCTCCAGGAGGCGACCGGGCTCGCGAGGCCGCCCGCCCCCGTGGTGCCGACCGGTGTGGCCTTCGCCGAACTCGTCACGCCCGACGTCGCGCCCGTCACCGCGCTCCTCGGCGCCCTCGGCTTCACCCGCACGGCCCGGCACCGCAGCAAGCCGGTCGACCTCTGGCAGCAGGGCGAGGCCCGCGTCCTGGTCAACACGGGACCGGCCGCCCGCCGCGACGGCACCGCGCTCGCCGCCATCGGCCTGGAGTCACCGGACCCGGCGGCCGCGGCCCGGCGCGCCGAATCCCTCCTCGCCCCCGTCCTGCCGCGCCGCCGCGCACTCGAAGACGCGCCCCTCGACGCGGTGGCCGCCCCCGACGGCACCGAACTGTTCTTCTGTGCCACCGACCGTCCCGAACTCCCCAGCTGGACAGGCGACTTCGCGCCCGTCGAGCACCAGGCGGACACCCCCTCCACGACCCGCATCGACCATGTGGCGCTCACCCAGCCCTGGCACCAGTTCGACGAGGCCGCCCTCTTCCACCGCAGCGTGCTCGGGCTGAGCGCGCAGGACAGCGTCGACGTCGCCGACCCGTACGGCCTGCACCGCAGCCGCGCCGTCACCAACGCCGACGGCAGTGTCCGTATCGCCCTCGGCGTCGGCCCCGCGCCCACGGACGACGGCGCCCGCGCCCAGCACATCGCGCTCGCCACCGATGACGTGGTCGCCGCCGCCCGCCGGTTCCGCGACGCCGGCGGGCGCCTGCTGGCGATGCCCGCGAACTACTACGACGACCTGGCCGCACGGCATGAGTTCGCCGACGGCGAGCTGGAGACGTACCGCGAACTCGGCATCCTCTACGACCGTGACCAGGACGGCGAGTTCCGCCACTGCTACACGGAGACCGTCGGCCGCGTCTTCTTCGAACTCGTTCAGCGCGACGGCGGCTACCGCGGCTACGGCGCGCAGAACGCCCCGGTGCGCCTCGCCGCGCAGCACGCGGCGGGACGACCGGGGCGTTGACGCCCCCTTCTACCGCAGGAGCCGTACCGAGAACGCCCGGTCCAGCGTCAGGCTCGGCGTCTCGACCGTCGTCACCCCTTTCTCCGTGTCGTACGACCAGGAAGTGCGGGGCAGCGGGCGCCCGTTGAGGAGCACCTGGCGTGGCGCCGACTCGCCGTGCACGGTGAAGCGGTACGAGCGCGCCTCGGGCCTGCCCTGATAACTGCCCTTGCTCGCACCGACGTTCACGGCGGTCTCACCGGCGGAGGCGTGGACCGTCACCCGCTGGGTCGCCGACGCGCCCTCGGCGAAGTTCCGGGTCACGCCGTCGTCCTCGTACAGCGTGTAGCCGCTGTTCCCCCGCGGGTACAGGTCCCAGTCCAGTTCGTGCCGGTCGCGGGTCTGCCAACTGGTCGTTCCCTTGGGCCACATGGGGACGATCGCGCCGCTCTTCACGAAGAGGGGCAGGGTGTCGAGCGGAGCGTGGTAGCCGTTGACGGTGGTCGGGCCCTGGTAGGTGCGGCCCGTCCAGTAGTCGGTCCAGGTGCCCTGGGGGAGATAGATGCCATCGCGGGTCTCGGAGTCCTGGTAGACCGGGGCGACCAGGAAGTCGGAGCCGGCGAGGAACTCGTACTTCGCGTTCGCGCCCAACGTCCCGGGGTCGTCAGGGTATTCGAGCCACAACGGACGGACCGCCCCCACTCCGGTCTTCGTCGCCTCCGCCGAAAGCGTGTACATGTAGGGGAGCAGGCGCTCCTTCAGCTGGAGGTACGTGCGGTTGATGGAGGTGTACGGCTCGCCGTCCAGCCAGGGCTGCTGGTCGGCGGGCTTGCCGGTGGTGAGGTCGGAGGCCCAGCCGTCCATGGTCATGATGGCGGGCAGGAACGCCTTCCACTGGAGATCGCGGGTGTACATCTTGGGGTCGTGGCGGTAGATCGAGCCCACGTCACCGGTGTTGTACGCGATGCCCGACATGGTGGCCCCGGCGTACGTCGGGATCTGCCAGCGGATGTAGTCCCAGGACAGCTTCTGGTCGCCGCTCCACAGGACGCCGCAGCGCTGGGCGCCGGCCCAGGAGACGGGCAGCCAGACGAAGCCGCGCGCGTCGCTGTTCTCCTCGATGCCCGCCTTGGCCTTGTCGCAGGCGTCGAGCGCGAAGCCGTAGCCGTTGCCGACCCAGGCCACATCCAGCTTGGCCACCCGCTGGCCCGCCTTCACCTGGTCGGCGAGCTTGTCGATGCCGTCCTGGGTCCACAGGCCGAGCTGGGCGTGGTGGTCCTGGAGGCCCTTCGCGGTCTCGGCCAGGTTCTCGTAACCGCAGCCGTAGCCGTCGTTGACGAGCATCCAGCCCAGCGGCATGTCGTTCGCCGTGTAGCCGTCGGCGATCTTCAGCGCGTCGAGGGTGTGCCGTTCGCCCCGGTTGGCGTTGTGCAGGTAGCAGTCGGAGTCGCCCGGTTCCAGCCCGTACACCGGAGGCATGAACGGCTTGCCCACCAGCGCGGTGTACTTGCCGATCACCTTCTTCGCGTCACCGAGGAAGTAGTAGGCGTCCAGCCGTCGTTCCTGCTGCCCGGTCCGCACGGGTGAGCCGAAGTCGTACACGCCGGGCGCGAAGGTGTTGCGGAAGACGCCGTAGCCCGCGCTGGAGAGGTAGAAGGGCTGGGAGTTGTTGTAGCCGCCCTCGTTCCAGTTGAAGTTGTTCGCCACGTACATCGTCTGATCGCGGTGGGAGAACGATCCGTTCTGCTCGCCGCCCCCGAAGAACTGCTCGTCCGTGCCGCGCGTCAGACTCTGCCGCATTCCGCTGGTGGACCAGCGCAGCGGTTTGTCCTCCTGCCAGATGGGGGTGCGGTTGTCGGGCTTGTAGAGGCCGAAGCGCAGTGGCTTCTTGTAGACGCGCAGGACGGCGTCCGGGGAGCGGACGCCGTAGTACGTGCCCGCGTCGAAGGACGTCGTGTGCTTCTGGGGCGCGGGCTGCTCGCGGACGATGGCCGTGCCCGCCGGGTCGGTGAGCGAACCGGACGGGTCGGCCCGGAGGCGCAGTTGGCCACCCGCCAGGAAGTCGGCCCTCGCCTCGAGTTGTCCGGCTTTGATGGTGTAGCTGCCGTCGCTCCCGCTGAAGGACGTGAGATCGCCCGCGTCCGTCGTCCGCGGCAGATACGCCTTCCCGGTGTACGCGTTGTCGTGCACGTCGTACGGCACGACCAGCACGTGGTAGGTCCCCGACGCGTTCGGGATCACGGTGGCCTCGGGGTCGGCGGTGCCCGCGCTGGAGGCGACCTGCTTGCCCGTGTCGTCGTAGATGTACAGGTCGAAGTCGTCGGTGGGGTGCTGCCAGTCGATCGAGACCGGTACGCCGCCCTCGGGGTTGTCCGCCCAATATCCCTGCGGCACCGACACGTTCACGTCGAAGCGGTCGCAGACCTTGTTGTCCGGATCGTCGGCGGCGGACGGACAGCTCTCGGGGCCGCCGGACGTGCCCTTGGCGTAGACGGGACTCTGCCAGCTGACGCTCTGGTGGGTGTCGTCGAGGACGGCGCTCGCCGGGGTCGCCGCGTGCGCGGGCCGCGCCGGGGCGCTCAGCGCGGTGACGGCCAGGGCGGTGGCGAGCCCCGCCATGGCCCAGGAACGGTGTCGGAGTCTTCGCACGGTACGCATCTCCACTCAAACCAACGGCGTGATGTTTACTGATGCTTGAAACAACGTCCGATCGTGCAGGTTCAAGCATGAAGGGTGGCCGTGGTTGCAGGTTCATGTCAATGGATCGCGTCAAAGGCGCGGAGGTCGGTGCCGCGCGAGTGACCGTAAATTACCGGCCAGTTGACATTGAAAGGTGAAACACCACGGCTATCATCACCTCACCTGCGGAGCGACCCTCTGCCCGATGACGGCGGTTGTACGGCATCGACCTTCACACCCCCCACTTGCAACACGGCGTTGTCGGGCCTGCCTGCCCGCGCGCCGTGCAGGACGGAAAGCAGCGCGAGTATGAGCAACAACAGGGGCAGAGGGCTTCAGGCCAACGCCCTCGGTACGTTCGACACGGTCGTGATGGCGGTCGCGGGCAGCGCCCCCGCGTACTCGCTGGCCGCGACGACCGCGGTCCTCGTCGGGGCGGTGGGCCTCGCCAGCCCCGCGGCGCTCCTGTACTGCGCGATACCCATGCTGGGCATCGCGCTGGCCTTCAGCTACCTCGGCCGGATCGACGTCAACGCGGGCGCCAGCTACTCCTGGGTCGGCCGCACGCTCCACCCGTTCCTCGGCTTCATCAGCGGCTGGGCGCTGGTCATCTCCGCGACCATCTTCATGGTCGCCGGTTCGCTGCCCGCGGGCGCGATGACACTGTCCCTCTTCGACGAAGGGCTCGCCGACAACACCGCGCTGGCCACCGCGGTCGGCGCCGGCTGGTTCCTGGTCATGCTGCTCGTGGTGCTCGGCGGCGCCCGGCTCACCGTACGCGCGCAGCTCGTGATGTCCGGTGTGGAGCTGGCGATCCTGGCCGTCTTCGCGGTCGGCGCCCTGCTGCACAGCCACAACGCCCGGTCCTTCGAGTGGTCCTGGCTCGGCTTCAGCCACTTCGACGGGGTGAGCGGCTTCGCCTCCGGCGCGCTCATCGCCGCCTTCTACTACTGGGGCTGGGACGTCACCAGCAACCTCAGCGAGGAGACGAGGGACAGCCGCCGCACCACGGGCCTCGCGGGCCTGATCGGCGTCGGCATCGTCTTCCTCCTCTTCGAGGTGTTCACCATCGCGGTGAACGTGATCCTCACCGACCGGCAGATCCAGGACAACGACGCCAACGTCCTCGGCGTGCTCGGCGAGGAGATCTGGCCCGGCTGGGGCGGCAAGCTGCTCATCGTCGCCGTGATGCTGTCCACCATCGCCACCCTGGAGACCACGCTCATCCAGGTCACCCGCTCACTGTTCGCGATGGGCCGCGACCGCACGATGCCCGAGGCGCTGGGCCGCGTGCACCGCAAGTGGAACACCCCCTGGGTCGCCATCGTCGTGGTCGGCGCGGTGGCCCTGGTGATGTTCGTGACGTCCAACGCCCTCGGCTCGGTCGGTGACATCCTCTCCGACGCCATCGCCGCGATCGGCCTGCAGATCGCCGTCTACTACGGCCTCGCCGGCCTCGCGGTGGTCGTCGCCTACCGCAAGATGCTGCTGAAGTCCCCGGCCAACTTCCTCTTCGGCGGGCTGTGGCCGTTCCTCGGCGCCCTGTTCATGTTCTGGATCTTCGTCGAGTCGCTGGGCGACCTGAGCGACGCGTCGATCGCGATCGGCATCGGCGGCATCGCCGTCGGCCTGATCCCCATGCTCTGGTACTGGAAGCAGGGGAGCGACTACTACCGGCCCGCCAAGCTGGACGCCACCCAGGTCGTCCAGAGCGACTACATCCCCGACGGCTACTCCACCGCGGCGGCGACCGAACGGTCCCGTGTCCACGAGGGTCTCCCCACCGACTTCTGAGAGGGACCCGATGGCGGGAGACCGCTTCACCCCCGACTTCGACCCCGACTGCGGGGACAGACCCCTCACCTCCGCCCGCCAGGACATCGTCATCGGCCGCTGGCAGGGCCTGCGCGAGCTGCTGCGGGACACGAGCGCCGACTGGGCCGTGCGCAGTCACCGGATCCGGCTGCTCGCGCCGGCCTGCGCGGGCAGCTCGACGGTCGAGTCCTGGCTCGCCGCCGAACCCCGCAGCGCCGACGCCCTGGTGCTGCGGGCCGCGACCGACGTGGCCAGGGCCTTCAACGTGGCCATCGCCGCGGGCCGGGGCGTGCCCATCGACCAGACGCGCATCGACCGCGCGGTGCTGGCCTGCCTCCAGGCCGCCGAGGCCTACCCCGAGGACCCCACGCCCTGGATCTCCCTGATCTCCGTCGCACGGCTCTATCCCGCCGGGGTGCGCCGCCAGGAACTGGGCCGCTGGTGGGACGAACTGCACGGCCGCGACCCGTACAGCATGGAGGGCCATCTCCAGATCCTGCACTACTACTCGTCGCGCTGGCACGGCACACACGGCCTGATGTACGACTTCGCCCGCGACGCGGCCGGCGTGGCACCGGCCGGCTACGCGCTGCCGGTCCTGGTGCAGTTCGCCCGCGTCGAGGAGTACCGCTACATCCTCGACGGGGCGATGGGACAGCGGGACGCGGTCGTCGGGCTCGGCCAGCACTGGAACCACGACGCCGCCGTCAGCGACGTACGACGCACCTGGCAGCGCTGGATCACGGACCGCCCGGACGGCCCCGTGGCGCCCTGGGAGGTCCGCGACCTCAACTATCTGACGCACGCCGCCAGCTACGCCGGAACGACGGACATCGCCGCCGCGCTGTTCACGATGCTGGGGCGGCGGGCCAGCAGGACGCCGTGGTCGTACACCGGCGACCCGGAGAAGGAGTTCGTGAAGTGGCGGAAGAAGCCCTCGCACAGGGCGTGAGCCGCGGTCAGGTGTCCCAGAGCTCGGCGTGCCGGCGGTGCGCCGGGGTCAGTCCGTTCACGAAGAACCGGTCGTAGTACTCGCTCTCGACATGGTGCGTCTGGAGCCAGATGCCCGGGACGTGGATCGCGTCCGTGTGCGCCGGGAAACGGCGGTGCGTGCCGATGATGTACTCGCAGATGTCCCGGGCGCAGTCGATGACCCGCTCGTCGTACTCGCTGGCCTCGGCGAGATAGCGCTGCCCGTAGTCCTCCTTGTAGATACGGGCGAAGACGTCCTTGTCCGAGTACGTCCCGCCGGTGCCGAACTTGGCGGCGATGACCGCGTCCACCGCGTCCGACATCGACTGGTGCGTGGGCGGGCAGGCGGCGGCGATGAGCGGCTCGCCCTCGCGTGAGGTGAGCCCCACCGGATGCGAGCGCAGCGTCGCGTACTTGGGCAGCGGGACGTGCCAGCGCCACAGATCGGCGAGGCGCCAGCGCGGGGTGACGAAGGTGAAGCCGAGCATCCTGCCGTACGTGCGGGAGAACTTGGGGTCGCCCAGGGCGATCTGCGGGTTGATCGAGGCGTGGATCCAGGCGCCCAGGCCCATCGCCTCGGCCGTGAGCATCATGTTCTGGAGGAGCAGGTCCGCCTCGATCTGGGTGCGCATGGGGCCGAGCGCGCCGAGGGGGAGCTTGAGGTCCTTGTTCAGGAAGCCGTTCTTGACCCACTTCTTCACCCCGGCCGGGCGGTACAGGTTCCGGTCGTCGACCAGCGTCGGGCGTGCCCCGTCCGGCTGCGTCAGCAAGTACATCAGGGCGTTGATGTACTGGTGGGACAGGTCGACCACCGGCAGAAACACCGTGGTTCCGGGGAGGTTGGACAGGAACCGGTTCGAGTCGAGGTACGCCGGGAAGTCCCGCAGCCCCTGGGTGACGTCGAGGCGCTGGTCGAGGACCCGTACCTTCGACTCGCGGGCCCGCGTGATCAGCGTCCCGGCGTCGAACGGCTCGCGAGGCGCGGGCGGCAGCTTGCGCAGGAAGTACGTGCCCGAGTCGTTGATGAGGAAGAAGTGCGTGCCCTGTGCGTTGTCCGGGCTGCCCGCGGTCCGCCCCGTCATGGTCATGTTGGGCTTGGCCATGATGGGTTTGCCGTTCCGCGGGTCCTCGAAGGGCCGGTCGGGCATCGTCAGCCCCGTGGAACCGGTGAGCGCGATGAGCACCGCCTCCTCCAGCTCCGACAGGGGCTGTTGGGTGTGCGTGGAGCGGTAGCTCATGGATCCGGCGGGCACGGACGCGCCCCGGCTGACGCGGTGGGTGCGACGGTGCCAGACGGTCTCCAGCAGGGGCCGCGCGAAGAGGTCACGCAGCCCGGGATGATCGTCGGCCGTGGTCATCCCGCACCTCCGTCGGAGGTCGGCCGCACCGCCCGCCACGGGGCGAACGCGCTCGCCCCGCGCGGCATCAGCGCCGCCAGCTCCGGGCAGTGCCGCAGGATGACGGAGTTCATGCCGCCCTTCTCGACCCAGTCGATGCCGAGCGGCGTGTAGACCTCCGGCCGGTAGTCGACGTTCAGGAAGCGGTCGCTCTGCAGGCGCCGGGTGGCCATCAGGATGAAGATCCGGAACGCGGTGTCGCTGAAGCCGAAGCCCTCCGGTGGGTTCTCCGCGAACAGCCCGACCACCGTGTCGATCTCGTCGACCGAGCGGTAGACCTCATTGAGCCGCGCCAGCGTCTCCGCGTTCTGCGTCAGCTCCTCGAAGGAGCGGATGCGCTGCTTGTGCAGGCCCGCGCGGAAGTCGTTGTAGCGCGGGACACCACGCCGCCTGCTGCGTACGAGGTCCACGACCGACAGGTCGATGATCTCGCCGTCCCGCTCGAACTGCTGGAGCGAGCGCGGGAAGTTGTGCAGCGTGATGGCGCCCGGGTGGGCGATCCCGAACGAGTACAGCGTGTTCGCGAGCCCCGTCTTGCGGATCTGCGACTCGGCCGCGCCACCCTGGATGTCCATGAACCCGACCGTCTCCTGGCGCTGCCCGAAGTGGTGCTCGCGCAGCTCGAAGTCGTCCGGGATCAGCGGGTGCATGCGGTAGACGGTGACGAAGTCCTCGGTGAGGGAGTACGGCGCCGTGTGGTGGTCGGGCAGCGTCTTCGGGATCCCGGTCAGGGAGTGGGCCTCGAAGAGCCACAGGCCCAGCTGGTTCAGCCAGTTCTTCGGCGGGCCTTGCCAGTTGGTCTTCAGACCGATGTCGATCGCCTTGGTGGCGAGGATCGCGGGTGTCCACTCCACCGTGTGGATCTTCGCGATCAGCGCGGAGACGACCAGCCGCGCCGTGTGGTAGATCCGCTCCTCGCTCATCGAGGGGTACTCGGCGCGCAGCGCGTCGCACACGGCGTTGTGCTCGCGCGCGAACAGCGTGTGCATCGCGCTGAGCCCCATCCACCAGCTCTCGTTGAAGCCGGTGAGCGGAATGCCGTTCGGGCCCGACGGCAGATGGCCGTCCTCCAGACGGAGTTTGGCGCCGCCGTCCGGCTCCCGCAGGAACCGCGCGGTCGGCTCGTCCTCGCCGTACACCTCGGAGCCGTCCCACCAGTGCGAGGCGACATTGCCGAAGAGGATCGGCGGCCGGTTGCCGAGCTGTTCGAGGCCCTCGTTCTCGGCGAACCGCATGACATTCTCGGGAGGACCGCCCGGCGTGTTGTGCCAGCCCCCGCTGCCGGGCGGCAGCGGCACCTCGACCGTGCGCTCGCCGGGCTTGTAGCGGCGGTGGTTGACCCAGTCGTGCACCTGGAACTGGATCCACGCGGCGGCCAGGATGTTGAGCGAGGTCGCGGGCACGAAGCTCTCGCGGTACAGGAGCCGGCGGCTGACCGTGACCGGGTTGGGCGTGTCGAACAGGTCGGGGCGGTACTCCGGCTTGAGGTTCCGTCCGAAGGCCGCGCCCACGGCGCCCATCTTCGGTGCGGACAGATCGTTGTACGTCCCGTCGTAGGACCGCTCCGTGCGCAGCCGCTCGGGGACGGTCTCCGGCACGGGCTGCGCCTGCGGCGGTGCCTCGCGCACCTCGGTGTCGATCAGATTGAACCGGCGCAGCACCTTGCGCAGGAACACCAGGTTCAGCAGGCTCAGCTGCAACGGCAGCCGGTGCCAGGGCAGGAACCGGTTCAGCAGCGAGAAGGCGGCGCCTGTCGGAGGGCCGAGCAGCCTGTTCTGCAGAGGCTCCTCCGTGATGAACCGCAGGCCCAGCCGGTGTGCGCTGCTCGCGTGGTACGCGGCCTTCCTCGCCCGGTTGATATTGCCGAGCGGACGGAAGTCGTCGGTCGTGTACCAGGGGTTGAAGGCGAGATCCTCGATGCGCCGGGCTGCCGCGCGGGCCTCGGCGCTGCTCAGGTCCTGGCTGGGGATGGTCAGCCGGGCCACCGGCACCGCGGGCGCCATGGTGTCCATCCACTCCACGGAGGCGTTCTCGACCGGCGTGTGCCGCTCGTCGACGTACCGCTGCACGCACAGCTCGAAGACGACGTCCTTCTTGGCGAGCCGCCCGGCGATCTCACGGTGCAGGAACTCCGGGTCGCTCCGGTCCGCGGCGGCCGACGGAGGACTTCCGGGCGCCGGCCGCAGCAGATAGCGCACCGGACCCGCCTCGCCCCACAGGATCGCGCCCCGGCTCCAGTACGTCTCACTGGCCAGGGAGTTGACCGTGTGCCGCGTCGCCGCCTGGACATTGCGCCGCATCCGGTTCGCGGTGCCGAGCCCCACGGCCAGCGGCAGCTTCACGAACAGTCCGAAGGCCTTCTGGACCCGACCCCGGGCGCCCGCCATCGCCTTGGCGAAGGCCACGAACTCGCGCGCGTTGCGGGCGTGCGAGACCGGATAGCTGGTCGCGAGCAGGTCGTGGCTCTCGCCCTCCGAGACCCGTACCCGCACGGCCGCGCCCCGCAGGTCCGGCGATCCGTCGCCCTGCCGTACACCGCTCGCGTTGGACAGCCGTACCGTCGCCGGATACTCGGCGCCGGGCTGGGCGAAACCGCCGCGCAGGGCCGCGGGCAGGTCGTCGTGGAAGCGCAGCCGCGCGTTCTCCACGGCCACCGGTGCCTTGGCGTGGAAGGTGCGGGAGATCCCGCCGCCACCCGCCTGCCGGTTCTTGACCTGCACTTTCATCAGCTCACGGGCCAGCCGCTCGAACACCAGCCGTTCCGCCTCGGGGCTGCCGCCTTCGTACTGCTCGTACTGCTGTTC
Source organism: Streptomyces sp. NBC_00775 (assembly GCF_036347135.1). Taxonomy (NCBI): domain Bacteria; kingdom Bacillati; phylum Actinomycetota; class Actinomycetes; order Kitasatosporales; family Streptomycetaceae; genus Streptomyces; species Streptomyces sp. NBC_00775. The sequence goes on along the minus strand of NZ_CP108938.1, from coordinate 1,460,704 downwards.
GTGCTGCCCGGTCTCGGCCATCGGTCGTTTCCTTCGTACGAGTGCGTACGGGACAGGGGCCAGCACGCTACCGGCGGCCCTGGGCGCCCACAGCGGGGGTTCCCGCCGATGTGCGCCCCCTCGTCACCTCTACGAACAATGAGACGAAAGGCGCGGTGCCTGCACGTCAAAGCGGCGAACGCGCATTCGCCCGACCGGGGTGCCTGCCCCGTGAACGCCTCCGCTTCCCAGCGACCCCACCCGGACGCTCGCGGGATGGCCGGGGGACGACGTGTGACCGGCGGTTACGTCGGTCGACGGATTCACAGGCGGCGGTGCGCTCGACAGTCTGGACACCCACCCGGCCCGCCTCGGAGCGCGCCGGGGCGTCCGCTGTGATCCGGGGGAGGTCGCCCATGCGCGACGACGACTACGCCAAGGGGCCCGGCTTCGCCGAGCTGCGCCCGCTGAAGGCCGACACCGAGCCGGGTCCGACCGGCTTTCCGGTCTACCCCGACCTGGTGGAACGCCTGGTCGAGGACAAGGCCCAGCCCGACCCCGACGGCATCGTCCCGCACACCCTGGCGACCTGCGCGGCGTACGCGTACGCCGGATTCGGCCAGCGGAGTGACCCGCGGACCGTCGCCATGATCATGGCGAGGCTCGGCCTGGAGGAGAACAACTGCCGGGTGTTCGAGCAGCGTGTGGACGCGATGTACATCGCCTCGGCCGCCTATCTGATCCAGGACAAGGACCGCAGGATCGCGATCCTCTGCTACCGGGGCACCCAGCCCGAGGACATCATCAGCATCCTGACCGACGCCGACGTACGGCCCGAAACGCTCTCCGTCGAGCTGGAAGGACGGCGCTACGAGGTCCACGCGGGCTTCTACCGCAACGTCCGCGCCACCCGCCATCCGATCGTCGAGGCCCTGGAGCGCGCCCTGCGCGGCGAGTCGGTGATCCCCGGCGAGGAGGGCACCCGCGGCGACGGCCTGGAGGCCCTGTACATCACCGGGCACAGCCTGGGCGGAGCGATGGCCGCCCTGATGGGCGTCGTCCTGGCCCACGAACCCCGCTACCGGCGCATCGCCGAGAAGCTCAAGGCCGTCTACACCTTCGGCCAGCCCATGGTCGGCGGCCCCGACTTCGCCCGGGCGTGCGAGGAGTCGACCGACCCCCAAGGCGTGCATCTGCTGCGCGACCGGCTGATCCGCTACATCTTCGACCGCGATGTCGTCCCCGCGCTGCCGCCCCGGCCCGTCGGCCCCTACGCGCCGTTCGGCCGGGAGTTCCACTACCGCAGGCCGCGCGGGCCGATGGACAAGGCCCTCGCCTTCGCGGCCGGAACGGCGATCGAGGCGGTCTCGCTGCCCGGCGACCTGCTGCGGACCCTGACGAGCCGGCCGACGGCGGGCCGGCCGATGGCGGGCTGGGGCGAACTGGGCGTCCGTGTCACCGAGTCGGTCCGCCGCTCGCTGCGCCCGCTGCTCGGCGCACACGAGGACGGCTGGAGCGAGAACACCGAACCGGGCCTGCACTACCCGCAGATGGACAGCCTCGCCGGCCTCGCCGTCGTGGCACCCCTCGCCTTCTTCGCCACCCGGCTCGCGCTGACCCGCACCCTCCCGTTCACGTACTCCTTCGACGACCACGGCCCCGGCCACTACGTCAACGCGCTCGCCCCGCCAGGGGTGTTGAGCGAGTTCGGCGACGTGCTGTAGCCGGGGCCTCTCGGACGTCCGCAGCGCGGGGACTGGCGACTAGTGAGCCGGCGCGGAGGCTCCCGCGGCATTCCACTCGGCGATCACGGGGCGCCCGTGCTCCGTGGAGAGCCGGCTGACCGTGCCCGTGGCGAGCTGGAACAGCCGCCCGTCCGCCGGGGGAAGCCCGAGCCGGCGGGCCGCGAGCACCCGCAGGAAGTGGGCGTGCGCCACGAGGACCACATCACCTTCGGCGAGCGCCGGCCCGATCCGGGCGAGCACGCGGTCGGCCCGCAGGCCCACCTCCGTGGGTGACTCGCCCGGATGGTCCGCCGGACCGGGCGCGACCCCGTCGTTCCACAGGTACCAGTCCGGCCGGGTGCGGTGTATCTCGACCGTCGTGACACCTTCGTACGCGCCGTAGTCCCACTCGTGCAGCTCGGGATCGGGGACCGCCCCGTACAGGCCCGCGAGTTCCGCGGTGCGGACCGCGCGGCCCAGCGGGCTGGTGAGCGCGAGGGCGAAGGTCCGGCCGGCGAGCAGCGGGGCGAGGGACTTGGCCTGTTCCTCGCCGCGCTGGGTGAGGGGCAGGTCGGTCCAGCTGGTGTGCTGGCCCGACACACTCCACTCGGTCTCACCGTGGCGGACCAGCAGGAGGTCGCCCATGGCCGTTACTTCGCGGACTCGACGGCGTGGCCGCCGAACTGGTTGCGCAGCGCCGCGATCATCTTCATCTGCGGGGAGTCGTCCTGGCGGGACGCGAACCGCGCGAAGAGGGAGGCGGTGATCGCCGGGAGCGGGACGGAGTTGTCGATGGCCGCCTCGACGGTCCAGCGGCCCTCGCCCGAGTCCTCCGCGTAGCCGCGCAGCTTGTCGAGGTGCTCGTCGTCGGCGAGGGCGTTGACGGCGAGGTCGAGCAGCCAGGAACGGATGACCGTGCCCTCCTGCCAGGAGCGGAAGACCTCGCGCACGTCCGTGACGGAGTCGACCTTCTCAAGGAGCTCCCAGCCCTCCGCATACGCCTGCATCATCGCGTACTCGATGCCGTTGTGGACCATCTTCGAGAAGTGGCCCGCGCCGACCTTGCCGGCGTGCACGAAGCCGAAGTCGCCCTCGGGCTTGAGCGCGTCGAAGACCGGCTGGACCTTCGCGATGTGCTCCGCGTCGCCGCCGACCATCAGCGCATAGCCGTTCTGCAGGCCCCACACGCCACCCGAGACACCCGCGTCGACGAAGCCGATGCCCTTGGCCGCCAGCTCCTCGGCGTGCTTCTCGTCGTCCGTCCAGCGGGAGTTGCCGCCGTCGACGACGGTGTCGCCGGGCTTCAGGAGGTCACCGAGCTCGTCGATGACGGACTGGGTGGCGGCGCCGGCGGGCACCATCACCCAGACCACGCGGGGGCCTTCGAGCTTGCCCACGAGTTCGGCGAGGCTGCTCACGTCGGCGAGGTCGGGATTGCGGTCGTAGCCGATGACGGTGTGGCCCGCGCGGCGTATCCGCTCGCGCATGTTGCCACCCATCTTGCCGAGGCCGATGAGTCCGAGCTGCATGTCGTTCACTACTTTCGGAGAGTGCGGTAGGCGGCCACGAGGGCGGCGGTGGAGGGGTCGAGACCGGGCACGTCAGCGCCTTCGGTGAGGGCGGGCTCCACGCGCTTGGCGAGGACCTTGCCCAGCTCGACGCCCCACTGGTCGAACGAGTCGATGTTCCAGATCGCGCCCTGGACGAACACCTTGTGCTCGTACAGCGCGATCAGCTGGCCGAGGACCGAGGGCGTCAGTTCGCTCGCGAGGATCGTGGTCGTCGGGTGGTTGCCCTGGAACGTCTTGTGCGGCACCAGCTCCTCGGCCACCCCCTCGGCGCGCACCTCGTCCGGCGTCTTGCCGAAGGCCAGTGCCTGCGTCTGCGCGAAGAAGTTCGCCATCAGCAGGTCGTGCTGGTCCCCCAGCTCGTCGCTCAGCTCGGCGACCGGGTTGACGAAGCCGATGAAGTCGGCCGGGATCAACTTGGTGCCCTGGTGGATGAGTTGGTAGTACGCGTGCTGCCCGTTGGTGCCCGGCGTGCCCCACACGACCGGCCCGGTCTGCCATCCCACGGGGTGGCCGTCGCGGTCCACGGACTTGCCGTTGGACTCCATGTCCAGCTGCTGCAAGTACGCCGTGAACTTGGACAGGTAGTGCGAGTAGGGCAGTACGGCGTGCGACTGGGCGTCGTGGAAGTTGCCGTACCAGACGCCCAACAGGCCGAGGAGCAAGGGGGCGTTGGCCTCGGCGGGAGCGCTCTTGAAGTGCTCGTCGACGATCCTGAACCCGTCGAGCAGCTCCCGGAACCGGTCCGGGTCGATCGCGATCATCAGCGACAGGCCGATCGCCGAGTCGAAGGAGTAGCGTCCGCCGACCCAGTCCCAGAACCCGAACATGTTGGCCGTGTCGATACCGAAGTCCGACACCTTCCCGGCGTTCGTCGACAGCGCCACGAAGTGCTTGGCGACCGCCTTCTCGTCGCCCCCGAGCCCGCCGAGGAGCCAGGAGCGGGCCGAGGTGGCGTTGGTGATCGTCTCGATCGTGGTGAAGGTCTTCGAGGCGATGATGAACAGCGTCTCGGCCGGGTCGAGGTCGCGGACGGCCTCGTGGAGATCGGCGCCGTCGACGTTCGACACGAAGCGGACCGTCAACGCGCGGTCCGAGAAGGCCCGCAGCGCCTCGTACGCCATCGCCGGACCGAGGTCGGAGCCGCCGATACCGATGTTGACGACGTTCTTGATGCGCTTGCCGGTGTGTCCGGTCCACTCGCCCGAGCGGACCCGCCCGGCGAAGTCGGCCATCTTGTCCAGCACGTCGTGCACCGCGGGGACGACGTTCTCGCCGTCCACCTCGATCACGGCGTCGCGCGGGGCGCGCAGCGCGGTGTGCAGCACCGCGCGGTCCTCGGTGACGTTGATCTTCTCGCCTCGGAACATGGCGTCCCGCAGCCCGAACACATCGGTGGCGGTGGCCAGTTCCTGGAGCAGGGCGAGGGTCTCGTCGGTGATCAGATGCTTGGAGTAGTCGATCCGCAGGTCGCCGACCCGCACGACGTAACGCTCCGCGCGAGCGGGGTCGGCGGCGAACAGCTCACGCAGCCGCGGGTGGAGCAGTCCGCCCGCGCGGTGGTCCTCCAGGGCCACCCACTCGGGGCGCCGCGTGAGCTTGGGGGAGTCAGACATGACGGGGGGTCTCCTTGGTGCCCTCGCCCCGCAGGGCGACGGCGTACATCTCGTCCGCGTCGAGGCGGCGCAGCTCCTCCGAGATCAGCTCGGAGGTGGAGCGCACCTTCAGCGCGAGGGTGCGGGAGGGCTGTCCGGGCAGGGACAGCGTGGCGAGCGGGCCCTCGGGGCGGTCGATCACGATCTCGCCGCCCGCGGTGCCGAGCCGTACGGCGGTCACGACGGGCCCCGCGGTCTCGACCCGCTCGACCGGGACCCGGAGCCGGGCTTCCAGCCAGCGGGCCAGCAGTTCGGCGCTCGGGTTCTCGGCCTCGCTCTCGACGGCCGCCGACGTCACCTTCGTCCGGGCCTGGTCGAGCGCGGCGGCCAGCATCGATCGCCACGGCGTGAGCCGGGTCCACGCCAGGTCGGTGTCGCCGGGCGCGTACGAGGAAGCGCGGGCCTCCAGGGCCCCGAGCGGGTGCTCGACGGCGTACATGTCGGTGATCCGGCGCTGTGCGAGGGCGCCCAGTGGGTCCTTGGCCGGGACGTCGGGCGCGTCCACCGGCCACCAGACGACGACGGGCGCGTCCGGCAGCAGCAGCGGCAGGACCACGGAGTCGGCGTGGTCGGACACCTCGCCGTACGTCCGCAGGACGACCGTCTCACCGGTGCCCGCGTCCGAGCCGACGCGCACCTCCGCGTCCAGGCGGGAGCTGGTGCGGTCGCGCGGGGTGCGGGCGACCCGCTTGATGACGACCAGGGTGCGCGAGGGGTGCTCGCGCGAGGCCTCCTCGGCCGCCTTGATCGAGTCGTACGCGTTCTCTTCGTCGGTGACGATGACCATCGTCAGGACCATGCCCACGGCAGGAGTGCCGATGGCACGGCGCCCCTGCACGAGCGCCTTGTTGATCTTGCTTGCCGTGGTGTCGGTCAGGTCGATCTTCATGGCCTGCGCCAGCTCCGTCCGTCTCGTGCGAGCATCTCGTCGGCTTCCTTCGGACCCCAGCTGCCCGAGGGGTACTGCGCGGGCTTGCCGTGGTTCTCCCAGTACCCCTCGATCGGGTCGAGGATCTTCCAGGACTCTTCCACCTCTTGGTGACGGGGGAAGAGATTGGCGTCGCCGAGCAGGACATCCAGGATCAGCCGTTCGTACGCCTCCGGGCTGGACTCGGTGAACGACTCGCCGTACGCGAAGTCCATGGTGACGTCCCGGATCTCCATCGACGTACCCGGGACCTTCGATCCGAAGCGCACCGTCATGCCCTCGTCGGGCTGGACACGGATGACGATCGCGTTCGCGCCGAGCTCCTCGGTGGCCGTGGAGTCGAACGGGGAGTGCGGGGCGCGCTGGAAGACCACCGCGATCTCCGTCACCCGGCGGCCAAGACGCTTGCCGGTGCGCAGGTAGAAGGGGACGCCCGCCCAACGGCGGTTGTCGACCTCCAGCTTGACGGCCGCGTAGGTGTCGGTCGTCGAGGCGCGGTCGATGCCGTCCTCCTGGAGGTAGCCGCGCACCTTCTCGCCGCCCTGCCAGCTCGCCGCGTACTGCCCGCGCACGGTGTGCTCGCCCAGCTTCTCCGGCACCTTCACGGCCCTGAGGACCTTGAGCTTCTCGGTGAGCAGCGACTCGGCGTCGAAGGCGGCCGGCTCCTCCATGGCGGTCAGCGCCATCAGCTGGAGGAGGTGATTCTGGATCACGTCCCGGGCGGAGCCGATGCCGTCGTAGTAACCGGCGCGGCCACCGATGCCGATGTCCTCGGCCATGGTGATCTGGACGTGGTCGACGTACGACCGGTTCCAGATGGGCTCGTACATCTGGTTGGCGAAGCGGAGCGCCAGGATGTTCTGGACGGTCTCCTTGCCGAGGTAGTGGTCGATCCGGAACACCTGGTCCGGGTCGAACACCTCGTGCACGATCGCGTTCAGCTCCCGCGCGCTCGCCAGGTCGTGGCCGAACGGCTTTTCGATCACCGCGCGCCGCCAGGAACCCTCCGGCGCGTCCGCGAGGCCGTGCTTCTTGAGCTGCTGGACGACCTGCGGGAAGAACTTCGGCGGTACGGAGAGGTAGAAGGCGTAGTTGCCGCTGGTGCCCCGGGAGGAGTCCAACTCGTCGACGGCGGAGCGCAGTTGCTTGAACGCCGTGTCGTCGTCGAAGTCGCCCGGGATGAACCGCATGCCCTCGGCGAGCTGCTGCCAGACCTCCTCGCGGAACTCCGTACGGGAGTGCTCGCGCACCGAGTCGTGGACGACCTGCGCGAAGTCCTGGTCCGCCCACTCGCGGCGGGCGAACCCGAGGAGCGAGAAGCCCGGCGGGAGCAGACCCCGGTTGGCCAGGTCGTAGACGGCCGGCATCAGCTTCTTGCGGGACAGGTCGCCGGTGACACCGAAGATGACCAGGCCCGACGGGCCCGCGATTCGGGGGAGCCGGCGGTCGCGGGGGTCGCGGAGCGGGTTGTCCCAGTCGGACGCGGCGAGACCGAGTGCCTCGGCGAGCGCCCGCTGTGCCGCGTCCGCGGGCTTGTCGCTCGCGGCACCGGAGTCCGCAGTCACCATGGTCGGTTCCACGGCCGCGTCACCAGATCCCTCCGGCGCGGCGGCCGCATCCTGCGCGGTGCTGTCGGGAAGCGCCTCACGCTTGGTCATTCCCCCTCAACTCCCTTGCCGCGCAGCGAAGTCGCCACCGCGTCGAGCAGATCTCCCCAGGCCGCCTCGAACTTCGAGACGCCCTCGTCCTCCAGCTGCTTCACGACCTCGTCGTAGGAGATCCCGAGCGCCTCGACGGCCGCCAGGTCGGCGCGGGCCTCGGCGTAGCCGCCGGTCACCGAGTCGCCGTGGATGTCACCATGGTCGGCGGTGGCGTTCAGCGTCGCCTCCGGCATGGTGTTGACCGTGCCCGGCGCGACCAGCTCGTCGACGTACAGGGTGTCCTTGTACGCGGGGTCCTTGACGCCCGTCGAGGCCCACAGGGGGCGCTGCTTGTGGGCGCCCGCCGTGGCGAGGGCGGTCCAGCGGTCCGTGCCGAAGACCTCCTCGTACGCCTCGTAGGCGAGCCGCGCGTTGGCGAGCGCCGCCTTGCCCTTGAGCGCGAGCGCCTCGTCCGTGCCGGCCTTCGCGAGCCGCTTGTCGATCTCGCTGTCGACGCGGGAGACGAAGAAGGAGGCGACGGAGTGGATGCCGGCCAGGTCGATGCCCGCGGCCTTCGCCTTCTCCAGGCCCGCCAGGTAGGCGTCCATCACCTCGCGGTAGCGCTCCAGCGAGAAGATCAGCGTGACATTGACGCTGATGCCGAGGCCGATGACCTCGGTGATCGCCGGGAGGCCGGCCTTCGTCGCCGGGATCTTGATCATCACGTTCGGGCGGTCGACCAGCCAGGAGAGCTGCTTGGCCTCGGCGATCGTGGCGGCCGTGTGGTGGGCCAGGCGGGGGTCGACCTCGATGGAGACCCGGCCGTCCTGGCCGCCGGTCGCGTCGTACACCGGGCGCAGGATGTCGGCGGCGGCGCGCACGTCCTGGGTCGTCATCATGCGGACGGCCTCGTCGACCGTCACGCCGCGCTCGGCGAGGTCGGCCAGCTGCTCCTCGTAGCCCTCTCCGGAGCCGATGGCGGCCTGGAAGATGGACGGGTTGGTGGTGACGCCCACCACGTGCCGGGTGGCGATGAGTTCGGCCAGGTTGCCGGACTCGATCCGCTTGCGGGAGAGGTCGTCCAGCCAGATGGAGACGCCTTCGTCGGAGAGGCGCTTCAGGGTTGCCGCGGTCGCGGTTGCTTCGGTCACTGTGATCATCTTCCTTCGTGCGAACGGATCAACCGCGGGCGGCGGTGAGGGATTCCCGCGCGGCGGCGGCGACGTTCTCGGCGGTGAAACCGAACTCGGCGAACAGGGTGTTGGCGTCGGCGGAGGCACCGAAGTGCTCCAGCGAGACAATGCGTCCGTGGTCACCGACGTAGCGGTACCAGGTCAGGCCGATGCCCGCCTCGACCGCCACGCGGGCCTTCACGGACGGCGGAAGGACGCTCGCGCGGTACTCGGCGGACTGCTCCTCGAACCACTCGACGGACGGCATCGACACCACCCGGGTGCCGACACCCTCGGCCTCCAGCCGCTCGCGGGCGGCGACGGCGAGCTGCACCTCGGAGCCGGTGGCGATGAGCACGACGTCCGGGGTCTCGGTGGAGGAGTCGCGCAGGACGTAACCGCCCTTCGCGGCATCCTCGTTGGGCGCGTACGTCGGCACACCCTGGCGGGTCAGCGCCAGACCGTGCGGGGCCGGGTTGGTCGCGTGCCGCTTGAGGATCTCGGCCCAGGCGATCGCCGTCTCGTTGGCGTCGGCCGGGCGGACGATGTTCAGACCGGGGATGGCGCGCAGCGAGGCGAGGTGCTCGACCGGCTGGTGGGTGGGGCCGTCCTCGCCGAGGCCGATCGAGTCGTGCGTCCAGACGTACGTCACCGGGAGCTGCATCAGCGCGGACAGGCGCACGGCGTTGCGCATGTAGTCCGAGAAGACGAGGAACGTACCGCCGTAGATACGGGTGTTGCCGTGCAGCGCGATGCCGTTCATCTCGGCGGCCATCGAGTGCTCACGGATGCCGAAGTGGACGGTGCGGCCGTACGGGTCCGCCTCCGGCAACGGGTTGCCCTTGGGCAGGAACGAGGACGTCTTGTCGATGGTGGTGTTGTTCGAACCGGCGAGGTCGGCGGAGCCGCCCCACAGCTCGGGGAGGACACCGCCGAGCGACTGGAGGACCTTGCCGGAGGCCGCACGGGTCGCGACGGACGTGCCCTCCTCGAAGACCGGCAGCGCCGACTCCCAGCCCTCGGGCAGCTGACCGGCGACGACACGGTCGAAGAGATGCGCGCGCTCGGGCTGGGCGGTGCGCCACTCGCCGATCCGCTTGTCCCAGGCGGCGTGCGCCTCGGCACCGCGGTCGAGGGCCTGGCGGGCGTGGGCGAGCACGTCGCCCGCGACCTCGAAGGACTTCTCCGGGTCGAAGCCGAGGACGCGCTTGGTGGCGGCGATCTCCTCGGCGCCGAGCGCCGAGCCGTGCGAGGCCTCGGTGTTCTGGGCGTTCGGCGCGGGCCAGGCGATGATCGTGCGCATCGCGATGATGGAGGGGCGCCCGGTCTCGGCCTGCGCCGCCGTGAGCGCCGCGTGCAGCGCGTGCACGTCGATGTCGCCGTCGGCGGAGGGCTCGATCCGCTGCACGTGCCAGCCGTACGCCTCGTACCGCTTCAGCACGTCCTCGGAGAACGCGGTGGCGGTGTCGCCCTCGATGGAGATGTGGTTGTCGTCGTAGACGAAGACGAGGTTGCCGAGCTGCTGGTGCCCGGCCAGCGAGGACGCCTCGGCGGAGATGCCCTCCTCCAGGTCGCCGTCCGAGACGATCGCCCAGATGGTGTGGTCGAAGGGGGACTCGCCCTCGGGGGCCTCGGGGTCGAAGAGACCGCGCTCGTAACGGGCGGCCATCGCCATGCCCACGGCGTTGGCGACACCCTGGCCGAGCGGCCCGGTCGTCGTCTCGACGCCCGCGGTGTGCCCGTACTCGGGGTGGCCCGGCGTCTTGGACCCGTGCGTACGGAACGCCTTCAGGTCGTCCAGTTCGAGCTCGTAGCCGGAGAGGAAGAGCTGGGTGTAAAGGGTCAGCGAGGTGTGACCGGGGGAGAGGACGAAGCGGTCGCGGCCGGTCCACTCCGGGTCGGCGGGGTCGTGACGCATCACCTTCTGAAAGATCGTGTACGCGGCCGGGGCCAGGCTCATCGCCGTGCCCGGGTGGCCGTTGCCGACCTTCTGTACGGCGTCAGCGGCCAGAATGCGGGCGGTGTCGACGGCTCGGCGGTCGAGCTCGGTCCATTCGAAGCCGTCAGGGGTCTGCGTACTCATCTTCAAGAAGTCCTCACTGGATGGGCAATCTCTGGTGGAACGCCTTCAAACCTAAAAGTCTGACTTTTGCTGGGGAAGGTGCCCGTGTGTCAGCCTTCGGTGAAAGTGGGACACGGAGTGCCGTACCGAGCCGACGCGAGAAGGACATGGCAGACAGAACCACCCAAGGCGGTGCAGGGGGCGAAGGCGGGACCCCGGACGGGATCAAGACCTTCCCCTTCCCCGTCGACCTGAGCCTCTCCGGAGTCGGTGTCCAGGTCGGCGCGATGGGGACGGGCCGCGTCTGGCACGCGGACGCGCCCCTGGAGCGCGTGCACCGCATCGACTTCCACGTCGTGATGCTCTTTCACGAGGGCCCCGTCAAGCACATGGTCGACTTCGCCGAGTACGAGGTCTCGGCCGGCGACATCCTGTGGATCCGCCCCGGCCAGGTGCACCGCTTCTCCAGCACCGACCGCTACCGCGGCACCGTCCTGATCATGCAGCCCGGCTTCCTGCCGCGGGCGACCGTCGAGGCGACCGGCCTCTACCGCTACGACCTGCCCCCACTGCTGCGCCCCGACGCCGGCCAGCTGGCCGCCCTGGAGCACTCGCTGGCCCAGCTGGAACGCGAGTACGTCGACACGACCACGCTGCCGCTCAGCCTGCACACCGCGGTGCTGCGGCACTCCCTGACCGCGTTCCTGCTGCGCCTCGCCCATCTCGCGGCGAGCTCGGCCGAGGCGGCCCGCGAACAGACCGACACCACCTTCACCCGCTTCCGGGACGCGGTCGAGAAGGGCTTCGCCACCAACCACAGCGTCAGCGCGTACGCCGACGCCCTCGGCTACTCCCGCCGCACCCTGGTCCGCGCGGTGCGCGCGGCCACCGGCGAGACTCCCAAGGGCTTCATCGGCAAACGGGTCATCCTGGAGGCCAAGCGCCTCCTCGCGCACACCGACATGCCCATCGGACGCATCGGCGCCGCCGTGGGCTTTCCCGACTCCGCCAACTTCTCCAAGTTCTTCCACCAGCACACGGGGACCACTCCGGTGGCGTTCCGGGCGGAGCTGCGCTGAGAGGGGCGGGCCGTCGGGCCCGCCCCGGTTGAACGCTGCGCTTAACGGCGCGGTCGCGTCCAGCTGGTTGATGTGGGTCATGGTCCCGTCGGGCTTCGTGTACGGCCACTCGCCGGGCGTCACCTGACCGACCACGGTGACGTAGATCGGTGAACCGGCCTTCTCTGGGGATGTCGGCCGGTGGTCTGTCCGTGACGGTCAGCCCACCGGCTCGTCCGTGAGGACGAGGGAGCGGGCGAAGGCGTCGAGGTCGGGGAGAGCGGCGTAGAGCTGCCCCAGCTCGTTGGTGAAGGCGAGGAGCTGGACGTCGACGGCCGGATCCCGCGTACGCCAGTGGTAGGCCAGGACTCCCAGGACGAAGTCGGGGTCCCGCGGGTCGTCCGGCTTCAGCGGTACGAGCCGGAGGACGCGCACCCCGTCGCCCAGGCGGTCGGTGGTGAACCCCTCCCTGATCGGCGTCTCTCCGGTCGCCTCCTCGTACTCGACGGACCCCGAGTAATGCAGGGCGGCCGAGCCGGCGTCGTGCTCCGGCTGCCAGAAACCGACGAAGACCGGCACGGGCGGCTTGCGCAGGTCGGGCCAGTAGAGGAGGTGGAAGTGCGCGGGCACCAGGTCGAACAGCTGGGCGTAGCTGTCCCGGATCTGATCGGCGACGCGAGTGTGCAGGTCGTCCGCGATGTTCCGGTCACCGAGCAGTTCCCGCTGCCGGATGACGAGTGCGGTGGCGATGTCTTTCGCGTATGCCGAGGAGTCCGCCCACCTCGTCGCCGTGAACTCGGCGGGGAGGGCGACCCACTCCGGGCCGGGCTCCCCGGCGAGTGAACCGTAGGGGGCGGGGGCCATGGTCCAGCCGTCGTTGTCGGGCGGGAAGGACATGGCCCGCGCGGGAGACTCACTGCTCATCGGGTGCTCCAGCGGAGGGTCGTCATGACGGCGTCGAAGAGGTCGACGAGGAGCAGGGACAGCTCGCCGTCCGCGTCCTGCGCGCCGACGGTCGAGAAGGCGATGGTCAGCCATCGCCGGGAGTCCTGCGGTACGGGGACCTGATAGTCGACGCGCCGCGAGGGGAATTCGATGCCGCGGGCCGGATCGGCGGGGGCGGTCCGTTCCGTCCGTACGGCGGTCGAGCCGTCGAGCTCGACAACCTCGCGGCCGGTCTCGGACGCGGCCAGGAAAAGGGCGAGCTCGGCGGGGTCGAGGTCGTCGCCCGACTCGGGTGTACGGGTCTCGGAGACCAGGAACGAGGCGGGCACGGACATGCCGTGCATCAGCTCGACGGGAAGGTAGAGGTCGAGCCCGTTCGCCTCACGCGCCTCACGAATACGCCGCCGGAGCCCGCTTTCGAGGTCCCTGCGATACGTGAACACCTCGTCGCGGGGCATGCCGTCGAAGGACCGGTCCAGGATCCGCTGGACGGCACCGTCGGTGCCGTAGCGCAGGGGTATGCGGGCCCAGCCGGGCGGGAGGACGAGGGAGTACGAGTTGGGGGGCGCGGAGGATTCCTGGGGCTGGGGCTGGGGCTGGGGCTGGGGCTGGGGCTGGGGCGTCGGTGTGGGGGTGGATCCGGGGGTGGTCATGAGGCGGCACTCTTTCTGCGGGCCGAGCGGCGGCGGGAGAGGGCGCCGTGGATGAGGACGGCGAGAGACAGGAGGGAGGCCAGGAAACCGAGCCATGCGAGGGCTTTCACGACCGGATTGTCCGCGGCGGAGAAGGCTTCCGCGTCCGTGCCGCCTGAGAAGGGGACGGACAGCACGGTGACGATCCAGAACTGGAGCGGCGGCGCCGCGCCCTCCAGTACCAGGGGCCCGCTCGGCACCCCCTCATGGGCGTGCCGCAGCAGATAGCCCGCAAAACCCTTCACATCGGTCCGGGGCGGCCCGAGCGGGCGGTGCAGAAGCTCGGGCGCATGCCACAGCAAGGTCGCGGTCAACAGCAGCACCCAACAGACCGTCAGGCCCACGAAGAGCGGCCCCTGGTTGGCGGGATCCTTTTGGTCCAGCCCCAGCAACAGCAGCACCAACGCGTTGAGGCCGATCCAGACCCAGAACCCGAAGAAGCTGACGATCAGCAGGATGTAGCCGTTGAGGCGGGTCAGCGGCGGGAGGACCCGGGGCGGGCCGTCCGATGCGGTGCCGTTCTCGCGCGTCGGCCCGCCGGAGTTGGTCACCATGACGACCCCACTGGCTGTGTGGCCCATGTCTTGGCCTGTATCCAGGGGTTGTTCGAGCCGACCACTGAACCGTCGGAAAAGTAGGGCCCCGTCATCCCGAACGCCTTGTCGAACGAGTCCACGCCCGTACCCGCCGCGAAGGCCCCCTGGCTGAGCCGTATCGCGCCCGCCCCCTTCTCGACCGACGACGCGATGCGCGCCGAGTCGGGGAACCGCTCCGCCGCCTGGCCGAGGAAGGCCTTGAGGGGGGCGGCGTCGGCACCGCCACCGAGAAGGTTCTTGAGGGCACCGAGCTTCGGCAGTGCCTGCCCGGACAGCTCCTTCGCACTGGTCAGCGCGGCGTTCTTGGCCGCATACATGCCTTTGGCTCCGTCACTCATGGCCACGCGGGCCGCCTCCCATTCCTTGCTGCCCTTCACGCCCAGTTTGAAGACCCGCCCGGCGTTTCTCATCCCGTCGGTCACGGCGGCCTTGAAGGCGGCCTTCCCCAGGCCCACCGCCCCGGCGCCGCGCATCGCACCCCGCACGCCGTCCTCGGCGGCCCGCATCCCGGGCGCCGCCAGCCGCCCGAGCCCGAATGTGGCCAGGGCGAAGACATCGAGCCCCACGTCGATCCAACTGCCCGCGCCCGCGAGCGCGGTGGTCGTATGCAGCAGCAACGAGCCGATGGTCGCCCCGAGCGCGATCATCGCGATGATGTTCAGCCCGGGGATGAAGAGCGCCACGATCGCGCAGGCGGTCGCCACCCAGACCAACACGTTCGCAAGGTCGTTGAGCAGCCGGGCATGATCACTGACCCAGTTCTTGAACTTGTCCCAGCCCTTGTCGTGCAGCCCGTCCTTGCTGATGGCCCGCTTGATCTTGCCGGCCCAGTGGCCGGCCCGCTCGTCCCGGTGACCGATGGCCTTGTCGAGCTTGTTCCGGGCGGCCCCCAGGGCGTCCTCGGCGCGGGAGAGGGCATGCTGCCGCGTCGTTTCGGCGGTCTTCTCCGCCTCGGACATCTCGTTGTTCGGCTTCTTCGGCCCGTCGGGCGGCTGGTGCGCGTCGACACGCCCCTGCGCCTCCTTCGCGTCGCTCAGCGCGTCGTCGGCCTGCTTCTGGCAGTCCTCCAGGTCGTCCGCCCAGTGCCCGAGATACCCCGACACGTGGTCGTACCGGTGATGCGTCTTGCCGAGCCGCCCTGACAGCTCCTCGGCCTTGTCGCGCATGGCACCCGCGTACTGGCCTTTGAGCGCGGTGGTGTCCCGCCCTATGGCGTTCAGCCGCTCGACCTGTTCGCTGATCATCTTCGCCAGCTTGCCGAGTCGCTGGGACTCGCCCCGTATGTCGTGCACATCTCCGGGCATGGGGTCCTGCTCGGCGAGCGGACTCCAGTCGGTTGGCCGCGCCATCTTCGCTACTTCCCCCCGCCGTTGCCAGTGCCACCCTTGCCGCCCTTGCCCTGGGTGGACTTGGCCAGCTTCTGGTCCAGGTCGCGGAAGGCCTGATGGCACTTCTCCGCCAGCTCTCCGACCGATTTGACGGACTCGAGGAGCTGCTTGCGGTGGTAGTCCCAGTTGTCGGCGAAGTCGTCCATGGCGCCCGCGATGTCACCGGACCCCCAGACGCCCTTGAGGTCGTTCTGGTGTTCCTCGGTGTGCTCGAACTCGTACTGGATCTTCTTCAAACTCTTGGCGGTCTTGACCAACAGCGTGTCGTCGACGACCAGATCACTGTCACTCATGGGTTCGGCCCGGCTCCCGCTGTGATCGGTTGGTGTTTACCAAAGCGATCACGGAGGAGCCGGGCCGGGACAGGTTTCGACCGCCTTTTGGCCGTGCATTGACCAAACTCTGACGCCGTGCTGATGGCTACCGCCGCGGTTACTGCTGGGGCTGTTGGGGTACGACGCCGGGCTGGGCGTAGGGGCCGGGGACCCGCTGCCCGTACGGGCCGGCGATCTGCGACGCGTACGGGGTCGGCGAGAGGTACCGCACCCGCCCGCCCTCCTCTGTCACGGGCGTGAACCCGGCGGCCTGCGACCGCGCCGCGAACCTGGCGTCGCGCTTGCGCGTGACGACGAAGCCGATACCGAAGACGGCCACGAGCACCGCCCACTCCTGTCGTTCCGGCTCGGCGGGGCGGCGGCCCTCGCGGGCACCGCCCCGGCCAGGCCGGGCGCCGGCACCGTGAGGAGGGCGGTCAGGACGGCTGTCACGAGCCGTCTGGCCTCGGTGCGTGGCACGGCCGGCCTGGCCGGGGAGTGTGGGGTCGTCGGTCAACTCACCTCTCAGTGACCGAAGTCGAACCAGTTGACGTTCACGAAGTCCGCCGACTGGCCGCTGGTGAAGGTCAGATAGACGTCGTGGGTTCCGGTGACCGAGCTGATGTTGGCGGGCACCGTCTTCCAGGACTGCCAGCCACCGGTGTTGGCCAACGAGAAGCTGCCGATCGGGGTGCTCGTACGGCTGTCGAGGCGCACCTCGACCAGTCCGCTGACGCCGCCCGCCGCGCCGCTCGCGACGCGCGCGTAGAACTGCTTGGCCGCGGTGGAACCGAAGTTGACGCCCTTGTAGAGCGCGTAGTCGCCGTTCGCCAGCGAGCCGATGTCCTGCCCGCCGCCGGTGTCCGTGGTGGTCTCGGTGCTGGTGCCCGACTGGCTGTCGTACGACTCGGCCTGGATCGCGCTGTAGGCGTCACGGTTGCCGGTCGGCGGAGGTGTCGTGGAACCGCTCCCACTGGACTGAAGCACCTGGACGTAGTCCACGACCAGCGGGTGGCCGGGGTCGGTGCCGCTGTCCGGGCCACCGCCGAAGGCGTCGGGGAAGCCGCCGCCCATCGCCACGTTCAGGATGACGAAGAAGCCGTGGTTCGTGGCGTTCGCCCAGGTTGTCGCGTCGACCTGGTTCGCCTTCACCGTATGGAAGTTGACGCCGTCGAGGTAGAAGCGGATCTCCTCGGGGCTCGTCGACTTGTCCCACTCCATCGCGTACGTGTGGAAGCCGGCCTGACACGTCGTGCCGGTGCACGGGGTGTTCCCGCCGATGCCGCTCGTCTCGTTGCACGGGCCGCCCGGGTTGGTGCCGCAGTGCATCGTGGCCCATTCGGTGTTGAGGCCCTGGACGTTCTCCATGATGTCCAGCTCGCCGACGCTCGGCCAGTTCTGGTAGTTGCCGCGGTAGGGCGCGCCCAGCATCCAGAACGCGGGCCAGTAGCCCTTGGCGGCGGCGCCGGTCACGTTCGGCATCTGGATCCGGGACTCGACGCGGAGCTTGCCGCCGGCGGGCGGCTGGAAGTCGGTGCGGTTGGTCTCGATACGGCCCGAGGTCCAGTTGCCCGCGGAGTCGCGCCGCGGGGTGATCAGCAGGTTGCCGCTGCCGTCGAGTGCCACGTTGTTGGTGCTGGAGGTCATCGTCTCGACCTCGCCGGTGCCCCAGTTCGCGGCGCCGCCCGGGTAGGAAGTCCCGGTGTCGTACTGCCAGTTGGTGGTGCTCACGCCGGTTCCGGCGGCCCCGTTGAAGTCGTCGAGGAAGACCTGGGACCAGCCGGTCGGGGGTGTGGGGGCGGACGCGTTCGCGGGCAGAGTGGCGACGGTCGCGGCGGCCGCGGCCAGGCTGAGCGTGCTGAACACGGCGATGAGCACGCGTTTCAGGGAGCCGCGTCTGACGGGTGTGCCGGAAGTTTCACGCATGAGTGCCTCTTCGGGTACGGAGTGGGGTGCGCGGGTGTTGTTGAGAGCGCTCTCAAAGGCAGCTGCGCGGCCAATGTGCTCTCTGTCACTCCGGTCGTCAAGAGGTAAAGCAAAGAAACTCCCTTCCGTAGAAGGGAGTTCACGATGTGAAGGAAGGACTTCCCGGGATGTGCCGCTAGAGAGCGCTCCCCGCCGTCCAGTCCGCCCATGACAGGTTCCACCCGTTGAGGCCGTTGGACGCCTCGACGGTCTTCTCGCCCGAGTTCTTGACGATCACCACGTCACCGAGCATCGAGCTGTTGTAGAACTTGTAGCCCGCCACGGAGCTGTCGTTCGCGCCCTTCGCGTCGTGCAGACCGACGCAGCCGTGACTGGTGTTGCTGCTCCCGAAGACCGAGGTCGAGGCCCAGTAGTTGCCGTGGATGAAGGTGCCGGAGGTGGTCAGGCGCTGGGCGTGCGGGACGTCCGAGATGTCGTACTCGTCGCCGAGACCGACCGTCGAGGACTCCATCCGGGTCTGCTTGAACCGTTCGCTGATCACCATGATCCCGGACCAGGTGGTGTGGTCGGCGGCGCCACCGCTCACCGGGTAGGTGGCGAGGGTCGAGCCGTCCCGCTCGACCGTCATCGTCTTCTTCGCCAGGTCGACCGTGCTGACCTGGCGACGGCCGATGTGGAAGGTGACGTCCTTGGACTGTGTGCCGTAGACGCCGTCCGTGCCCTCGACGTCCTTCAGGCGCAGGCTCAGCGTGATCTTCGTGCCCGCGGCCCAGTACTCCTCGGGCCGGAAGTCGAGCCGGGTGTCACTGAACCAGTGGCCGACGACCTCGACCGCGGGCTCCGCCGTCACGGTGATCGCCTTCTCCACGGCGGCGCGGTCCTTGACGGCCTCGGTGAAGTTGATCGACACGGGCATACCGACACCGGAGGTCGAGTTCGCCTCGGGGGTGAAGTAACCGACGAAGGTCTCGCCGGGGGACTTCGTGACGAAGGTCGCGGTGTGTGCGTCGGCACCCTGTGGTGTCGCTGTGACCGTGTATTTGGTGCCGGAGTACGGATTCTTGGTGGAGGTCCATTTCGTACGGGCGTCGTTGAAGGACCCGGCCAGGGTGGAACCGTCGTTGCCGGTGACCTTGACGGTCGACAGGGTGCCGTTCGCCACGGTCACCTCGACCGGGCTGCTGAAATCGGCCTTCTTCGTGCCGTCGGCGGGGGTGACGCTCACGCTCGGAGTCTTGGCCTTGGCCTTCGTGCTCGCGGCGGCCTTCGCCGAAGCGTTCGTCCCCTCCGAGGCGTCGGCGGAGCCGCTGCAGCCCGTCAGAGCCACCGCCGGCACGGTGCCGAGGACGGCGAGGATCCCGCGCCGCGACCACGCGGGCCGGCCGGACCGGTTCGCGCTCTGCTCGGACCGGTTCGATATCTCAGGGACGCCCACGGCACGCCTTTCTTAGATCACCACCACTGGGGGTGCATCTTGTGCCACTTTCATGGGTTGATCCTTTGAATCCGCGGGGCCCCACCTGAGATTCCTGTGAAGAGACGCTGTGAGACGTCCTGAAACCACGGTTGCCGGGCCGCCTCGGTTTGTGAACAGAGTATGAACAGCCGACCGGCGCCCTGAGTTTCCGGTGAGATCTCCGTCCCGCCGGCCTTTCCCCACCTCTCCGGTCGGAATAGTGAACAAGGAGTTCCGCTTACTGGTCCCGCAGCAGACCCCCGCCGGAGGTATTCGTGATTTCAGCCCGCAAGCGGCACACCGTGGCCATCGTCGGAGCGGGCGCCGCCGGCGCGCTGACGGCGGTCCAGCTGTGCGAGACGGCCGCGCGCCGCCGGGTGTCCCTCGACCTCGTCCTGGTCGACCCGGCGCCGGAGGCCGGACGCGGCACCGCGTACGCCACGCCCGACCCACGGCATCGGCTCAATGTGCCCGCGAGCGGCATGAGTTGCTACCCGGACGACCCCGGACACTTCACCCGCTGGCTCTGCCGGCACGGCGAACCCACCGTCAAGGGCGCCGACTTCGCCACCCGGTACCGGTACGGCGCCTACCTCGCCGACACCCTGGCCCAGGCGATCGTCCGCGCCCACGGCACGGTCGCCGTACGCCGGCTGCGGACGCGGGCGGAGAGCTGTACCGGCACCCCCGGCGGCGGGGTGGAGCTCCAACTCGCCGCCGGGGGACATCTGACGGCCGACAGCGCGGTGCTCGCCACCGGGCCGGCCGCCGCGCGGAGCGACTGGGCGCCACAGGGACTGCGAACCTCCGAGCGCTTCATACGGTCCCCCTGGGCGTCCGGCGCCCTCGACGGTCCGCTCGCCGGCACCGCCGACGTGCTGCTCGTCGGCACGGGACTCACAGCCGTCGACCTGGCGCTCAGCCTCGACCGGCCCGGGCGCACCGTGCACGCCGTCTCCCGGGGCGGGCTGCTGCCCCAGCCGCACGCGCTCAGCCCCGCCGCGGCGATGGACGCCCCCGACGGGCTCGACACGCCGTCGCTCGCCGCGCTGCGCAGGACCGTCTACCGGCACATCGGCAGGGCCGTCCGCACCCACGGCGACTGGCGGCCCGCGCTCGACAGTCTGCGTCCGCACACCGCGCGGCTGTGGCACAGCCTCACCCCCGAGGAGCGGGCCGCGTTCCTGGAGCGGGAGGGCGCGCTGTGGAACACCCACCGTCATCGGATGGCGCCCGCGACGGCCGAGTCGGTGTCCCGTGCCCGTACGGCCCGCCGGCTCAAGGTGCACGCGGGGGCCGTGACCGACGCAGTCGTCCAGGACGACGGCGCGCTGACGGTCGCGCTCTTTGGCGGCCGGGAGATACGGGCCGGCTGGGTCATCGACTGCACCGGACCCGGGCCGCGCCCCGAAGACCCCCTGTGGCGCTCGCTGTTCGACGCGGGTGCCGCGGTGCCCGGCCCCCTCGGCATGGGCGTCGCCACCCGTGACGGCCGGCTCCTCGACGCCGAGGGCCGGGCCGAGCGCCCGCTGTTCACGCTCGGGGCCCCGCGCCGCGGCGAACTGTGGGAGACCACGGCCGTCCCGGAGATCCGGGTCCAAGCGGCTGCGCTGGCCCAGGAGTTGCTCGAACCGCTCACCCGGCCCGCGCGCACGACCCGCCGGGCGCGCCGCCGGCCCGTCGACGCGCACGGCCTCGCGCTGTCCACCCACGCCGAGGCGGCCGCCGCCTACCGCACCGGGCTCGATCGCGTCCTCAAGGTCAGGTCCGGAGCCGAGGACGCCTTCGGGCGCGCGGTCGCCCTCGACCCCGGCTTCGCGCTCGGGCACGCCGCGCTCGCCCTGCTCGGTCACGAGTGCGGCGCCTCCGTCGACGTACCGAGGGCTCTCGCCGACGCGCAGCGCTCCGCGCGCGAACGGGCCGACGAGCGCGAACGCTCCTTCGTGGACGTCGTCACGCGCCGCGTGCACGGCGATTCGGCGGACGAGGGTGCCGGCGCCCTGCTCGGGCACCTCGACGCGCACCCCGCCGACGCGCTCGCGCTCGCCACCGCCGTGCCCACCATCGCCTTCTCCGGCATCAACGACCTGGACAACAGCTATGCGCTGCGCCTGGTCGAGGGCACCTCGCCCGCGTACGACGGGCACTGGTTCCACACCTCGCTCCTCGCCTTCCTGCGCCAGGAACAGGGCCGCTTCCACGAGGCCGCCGAACTGGCCCACCGCGCGCTGGCCGCCGAGCCCGCCTCCGGACACGCCGTGCACGCGCTCGCCCACGTCCACTACGAGTCCGGCGCCCATGAGATGGGCCGCGACTGGCTCGACGCGTGGGTGTCCGGGCAGGGCCGGGGCGCCGTCCACCGGGCGCACTTCTCCTGGCACATCGCGCTGCACGAACTCGCGCTGGACGACCCCGCCGCCGTACGCAAGCGGTGGTTCGCGCAGCTCGGGCCCGGGCGGGTGAGCGGGGTGCGGGCCCTGGTGGACTCGGGGTCGCTGCTGTGGCGGGCCCGGCTGAGCGACAGCTGGCGGGGGCAGGTGCCCGCGGCGGACGTCCTCGGCTCGGTCGCGCGCGAGGTCGTGGAGCGGCCCGCCACCGCGTTCACCGCGCTGCACGCCGCGGTCGCCCTCGCCGCCGCCGGGGACCTCGCGGCCCTGCGCCGACTGCGCGACCACGCCGCGGGCGCCGATCCCGTACAGCGCGAGGTCATCGTCCCGCTCTGCGAGGCCTTCGCCGCCCTCGTCGAGGAACGCTTCCAGGAAGCCGCCCGCGGCCTCGACGCACTCCTGCCGGTGCTGCGGAAGGTCGGTGGCAGCGCGGCCCAGCGTGAAGTCGTGGAGGAGACCCTGCTCTACGCCCTTGTCGCGGCGGGGCGTTGCGACGCGGCCCGGCGGCTCCTCGACGCCCGCCTCGACCGCGGGGCGGCGCCTCGGGACCGGCGGTTGCTTGCCGCGCTGCCCGGCTGAGTCGGCTGTCTCGGGCGGGGCCCCGTTCGATCACGTGTCGGACACGGGTCCCGTCGGCGGGGCCCGGGGCGGGCACCCTGCGGGCATGGCGAGACGCGGGGGATGCGTGCTGAACGGCTGTCTGGCCGTGCTGATGACCGCCCTGGTCCTGGTGCTGTTCGGGATGTGGCGGCTCAGTACGGCGTCCGGACGAGCCGATGGCTGGGCGCGGGAGCGGATGAAGGAGTCCGTGGAACAGACCCGGGACCTGTTGTCGCGGGCCGCCTCGGACGGTTCCCTGCTCGGGACCGAGATCGACCGGTCGATCCACGGCGGCAACGGGAAGGCGGAAGGGGCCGAGGTCCAGCGACACGGCCGACGGGTCACGGTGACCGAGTCGTTCGCGATCGTGGGCGGCGGCTGGTACGGCGGCTCGGCCTCGGGCTGCTACCGGTTCGATCTCGTCCCGGCCTCCTCCCCGCCTCCCGTCTCCGTCCACGAACTGTCCGACGCCCGCTGCCGGGACCGGTCGGCGACCACCCGCTACCGGGACCCCGCCGCGGTCGCCGCGGACGTGGTCGTGGAACTGCGCGCGGCCGTGACCCGCGGCGGGCTCACCGGCGTCCAGAACGCCCCCGTCTGGCAGACCGGCGGAATCGTGCGGACGGGCCAGGAGACGAAGCACGGCCAACTGATCACCCTTGCCCTGCTGTCCAGGGGGCTCGTTCCGGCGGACCGTGACTGCTACGAGTTCCGCGCCGGGGAGAAGCCCGTCACCGTCACCACCAGGAAGCTCGGGCCGGACGGCTGCGATCGCATCCGGCGCGAGCAACAGGCCCGGGCGGCGGCGGCCCTGCGGGCCGAACTCGACGCCGCCTCCCGGCGGATCGAGCACCGGCTCGAACGGGCGGTCGCGGACGGGACCCTGACCGACGCCGAGTTGAAGCGGGCGCTCGCCCTGCAACAGACGGACGAGGGGCGCGAACTCTCGTTCGACGCCCCCGTCGCCGTGCCCGTCGGCGTGAAGCGGTCACCGTCCGAGGTGGACGTCGTCGCCAAGGTCAACGCCCTGGACATCAACCACACGAGCACGGGCTGCTACGCGTTCAGCGCACACCTCGCGAGGCGGTCCGTCACCCGCCGGCCGGTGGCGGGGACGGACTGCTTCGGCTGAAGGGGACGCCTCGCCGTCCGGCAGGCCCACGGTGCGCGACAGCACAAAGCCGATGCTCATGCCGAGGCGGCTCAGTAACCGCCGCCGCTGTTCGTGCTGTTGCTCGGTGACGCACCGCCGCCAACCGTGGTGATCTTCGTCTGCATGCCCAGGTCCTTGTGCCCGTCCACGGGGCAGTACACCTCGTACGTGCCCGGCTTGAGGGTTACGGCGAGGCTCGCGGACTCACCCGGCGCGAGAGTCCGGGTGCGGTGCTCACCGCCGGGGCCTTCGATCTCGAGTGCGTGCACCTGGTGACCGTTGTTCTTGGCGACGAAGTCATAGCGTCCGGCCGTGAAGGCCGGCTTCGACAGGGTGATGCGGAAGTCGACGAGCGTGACGTCGACCTTGGTCACTCCCGGCTGACCACTGGCCTTCGGCGTTGTGTGACTTCCCGTCCCGCTCCCGGTCGATGCCCCGCCGCCGCAGGCGGCGAGCACGCTCGTGAGGACACCGGCGGCCAGTCCCGTCATCAGGCGGGTCCGGTATCGGGCTGTTGTCCTTGGCATCTGTGACCCCCAAAGCGTTGCGTCCCGCAAGGGGCTCGTACGGCTCGTACGGCTCATATGGGGTACGGGCCGCCGGGCCCGATGGATTGGGCGGTGGACCTGGAGGGCAACGGGAAGGCGATCTTCCGTCTCCGCCAGGCAATCCCCTGACCGGAATGATCCGTATGTACGGATATGAATAGTCTTGGGCTCCCAGTAGGCCGCCTTTCGGACGAGGCTCTGCTGTCCGGACTGGCCACTGGCGACCCAGAACTCGCGGTTGCTTTCGTACGGCGGTTCCAGCACACGGTCTTCGGTGTCGCCATCGCCGTCCTCGGTGATCCGCAGCTCGCCGAGGACATTGCCCAGCAGACGTTCGAGCGCGCGTGGCGGCACGCACAGATCTATGACTCCCGCCGCGGTTCGGTGATGACCTGGCTGACGACCATCGCGCACAACCTCGCCATCGACGCCGTCCGCTCGCGTCGGCCGGAGCCGCTCGCACCCGAAGATCTCGACGCGCTCCTCGGTGTGGTGACCGAGACTCCCGAGCAGTTCGCGCTCGCGGACGAGGAGTCGTCCAGGCTGCGGGCCGCCGTGGCACAACTGCCGCGCGAACAGGGCCGTGCCCTGGTGATGGCGGGCATCTACGGAATGACGGCTCAGCAAATCGCCGACTGGGAGAAGATCCCTCTGGGCACGGCCAAGACGCGGATCAGGACAGCGATGGGGAGACTACGGACCATGCTCACGTCTCCGAAGCGAGGCGACGATGTCTAAGGACGCGACCTGCGAAAAGCTGCTGGAGGTCGGTGCCGAGCTGGCTCTGGGCGTTCTCCCGGGCCGGGAGCGGGCCGAGGCTGTCGCGCATCTGGACCGCTGCGCGGACTGCCGGGAGTACGTCGGGCAGCTGACCCTCGTCGGCGACGGGCTGGTCGGCCTGCTGCCGGGCAGCGAGCCGCCGGTCGGCTTCGAGACCCGGGTGGCGCGGTCGCTGGCCCAGGCCGCGGCGGCGCACGACGGGCGCCGGCACACGCGCGGGCAGGGTCGCGTGCGCACGGGGTTCCGCGGACGTGTGCGGCTGCGGGTCGCGTCCGCCGTTGCCGCCTTGGCGCTCGCCGCCGGGTTCGGCGGCTGGGCCGTCGGCACCGTCGTCGAGAACGCGGCCGCCCCTTCGCGGCCCGCCGAGGCCGGGACGGGATTGATGGCCGCGGATCTGATGACACTCGGCGCCCAGGGCCATTCGGCCGGCAAGGTCTTCGCCCGTCCCGGATCGCCGGGCTGGGTGTACATGGCCATCGATCTCGACGACGCCGGGATCGCGTACAGCGGGAAGGTCACCTGTCTGCTGGAGCGTACGGACGGCACAACCGTGCGCGTGGGCACTTTCGCCCTGCACGACGGCTACGGCTCCTGGGAAGTCCCGATACCGGTGGAGCCGTCCACGCTGTCCGGGGCTCGCCTGACCTCCGCCGACGGCACCGTCCTCGCCACCGCGCACTTCGAAGAGGCGGCATAGTCCTGGCCGCCCCCCGTCGGACCGGTGACGTTCCGGCCCCGGCGCGCCCCCGCAGATCCGTCATACCTGTGGCACGTGGCGCCGCTGCCACGACAGAGCCGCGTCGAAGGCGGCGGCGAGTTCCCCGATGGCGGGCCGGGCTGCCGGATCGGGCCGCAGGCAGCCGTCGATGGCCGTGGCGAGGTCCCGCGGCAGGCGTCGGCGGGACCCGATCCGCGGGGCGGGTTCTTCGAGCTGCGGATACCAGTCGTCCCGGCCGGTCGTGTCGTCCCCGGTCCCGTATCCAGCCTCGGCCCCCGTCTCCGCCCCCTCCTCGTCCACGGTCTCACCGCAGTCGTAGGGCAGGTCGCCGGTGGCGAACTCGTACAACGTGACACCGATGCCCCATGCGTCGGCGGCGGCCGTCAGCGGCCCGCCGCGCGCCTGCTCGGGTGCGAGATAGCAGAACGTGCCGACGCCCGCGGGAGCGATGCCGGGCGGCCGTGCGACGCTCAGGTCGAGCACCTTGGCGTGCCCGCAGTCGACCACGACGTTGGACGGCT
Source organism: Streptomyces sp. NBC_00775 (assembly GCF_036347135.1). Taxonomy (NCBI): domain Bacteria; kingdom Bacillati; phylum Actinomycetota; class Actinomycetes; order Kitasatosporales; family Streptomycetaceae; genus Streptomyces; species Streptomyces sp. NBC_00775. The sequence continues at coordinate 1,434,894 of NZ_CP108938.1, read as the reverse complement.
TGAGGTCGAGGTGCAGCAGGCCCTGACCATGGAGGTAGTGCATCGCGGAACACAGGTGCACGCCGAGGAGGGCCACGTCCTCGGCGGCCGGCCGGCGCCGCAACCGGTGGATGAGGTGGGACAGCGTCTCACCGGTCAGGGTTTCCAGTACGACGAGCGGCTCGGGGAACTCGAAGGTGTCGTACGCGCGGACCAGGTGCGGATGGGTGAAGGCCCGAAGCCAGCGGCCCTCACGCAGCAGCCGGTCACGCAGTCGTTCCTCGTGGCGGCGGTCGGGGCGGACGACCTTGACGACGCACCGGCAGTCCCGTTCCTCGCTCCAGGCGTCGTACAGGTCGAGCCAGCCGGTCCGCGCCAGGTGCGCCAGGATCTCGTAGCCCGGCGCGGGTTTCGTTCCGGGTGGCACGGGCGGAGGCGGTGGTGCGGTGGCCCGGCTCATGACCGTACCTTCCCGGTGGGCGGGGAGGCGGCGAAGGGGCTGTGGCCGGTCACCGCGTTCAGGCGGTGCAGCTGGGCGTAGGCCCCGCCGTGCGCCAGCAGGTCTTCGTGTGCGCCGCGCTCGACGACCCGGCCGTGGTCGAGCACGACGATGTGGGTGGCGTCGCGCACGGTGAGCAGATTGTGCGAGATGACGATGGTGGTCCGCCCGGCCATGAGTCGGCGCAGCGGTTCCATGATCCGCCGACCCGACCGGGCGTCCAGCCCGGTGGTCGGTTCGTCGAGCAGGAGCACGGGAGCGTTCCTGATCATCGCGCGGGCGATCGCGAGGCGCTGGCGCTGCCCACCGGACAGCGTCCGGCCGTGCTGGCCCACCACGGTGTCGTAGCCCTCCGGAAGCAGCCGGATGAACGCGTGGGCGTCGGCGGCGCGGGCCGCGGCGACGATGTCCGCCTCCGTCGCCTCCGGGCGGCCGTAGGCGATGTTCTCCCGCACGGTGCCGTGGAAGACCAGTGTCTCCTGCAGGACCACCGCGACGCTGTCCCGCACCTCGGACAGCCGCAGGTCCCTCAGGTCGGTTCCGTCGATGCGGACCGTGCCCTGATCCGGGTCGTAGAAGCGCAGTTGCAGCTTCGCGACGGTGGACTTGCCGGCGCCGCTCGCCCCGACCAGCGCCATCGTCTCGCCGGGCCCCGCTCGGAACGACACGTCTGCGAGTGCCCACCGGGACGTGCCCGGATAGCGGAAGGAGACGCCCTCGAACTCCACATCTCCGCGGGCATGCCCGAGCCGCCGGGCTCCGGCGGCCTCGACGACCTGGGGGCGCTGGTCGAGCAACTCGATGATCCGCTCCGCGGAGGCGGACGCAGCGTAGAACGTGTTGCTGAGGTGGGACAGATCGCGGAGCGGACCGTAGAGCTTGCTGATCAGCGCGAGGAAGACCAGCAAACCGCCCAGCGTGAGCTGCCCCTGCGCCAGCTTCCACGTACCCAGCGCCATGACGGCCAGCGCGCCGGTCACCTCGATGATCTCGACGAGCGGCCCGTAGACGGCGCGGATCCGTGCCGACGTCATCGCCGCCCGGAACTTGCCCACGCTTTCGCGCTCGAACCGGCGCTCCTCCCAGCCCTGCCGGTTGTACGCCTGTACCAGGGCGACGTTGCCGAGCGACTCCTCGGCGACCGCGCTGAGCGAACCGCTCCGGCGTCTGCGCTCCCGTGACGCGTCCTTGATCAGCCGGGAGAAGTGGCGGGCCGCACTCCAGAACAGCGGCACGATGACGAGCGCGAGGAGGGTCAGATCCCACTGCAGGTAGAAGAGCAGACCGAGGAAGACGCCCACCTCGACCACGTAATAGAGGGCGTTCGCCACGCCCGACAGGAGGAACGTCTCGACCGCGTCGACATCGCCCGTGACGCGCGACAGCACATCCCCCAGCCGCCGTCGTTCGAAGAACCCCAGCGAGAGGCTCTGGACATGCCGGAACACGTCCGCCCGCAGAGCCAGCAGGAATCGCTCACTGACCCAGGTGGACGTCACGTCGTCGGCGAAGCCCAGTACGCCGGAACCGATGACCAGCCCCAGGTAGGCGAGCGCGATCCAGGGGAACGGGCCCAGATCGCGCGGTACCAGCACGTCGTCCACCACGATCTTGAAGATCCAGACCTCGGCCCCGTCGAGCACGGGCCCGATCAGGCTGAAGCACAGGAGGACGACCAGCCAGCGCCTGCCCCCGCGCGTATAGGGCCAGAAACGCCGGAAGACCCCGCTCAGGGGCACCGGTGGTGCGGCGGCGACGACGGCGTCGGAATCCTCACCCACCGACAGCAGACGCCGCAGGACATGCCGGGGGACACGCGCCATGGCATGGGTTCCTAGAAGATCGCGGACTCAGCGGACCGGAGTTGCCGGCTCCGGCCCACTCAGCCGTGTGCGGTTACCAGTGACGATCGTCACCGGTATTGCGGCGGTGACGACGATGACGGCGCTTGCCGGTGGTGTCGTCGCGCCTTGAGGTCGTGTCCATCTTGTGGTCACGGCGTTTTGCGGGAATGAGGTGACTGAAGATCGCCATAGGTTTCCCTCCTCGATGCATCCCCCATGAGGGATACGTCCGAGAGCGCGCACGGGATGGCGCCTCCAGGAAATTTCTTGTCAGACGCCGGTCAGCTGGGGCCGGGCCGTTGCTTCCTCGCTCACCCCGAACCGGTCGTGCGCCCGCCGCAGCGCCCCCGGCGCCCACCACGCACGCTTCCCGAGCAGCGCCATCGTCGCCGGTACGAGGAGCATCCGGACGACGGTCGCGTCGATCAGGACGGCCAGGGTCAGCCCGAGGCCGATCTGCAGGATGGGGGAGAAGCCGCCGGTCATGAACGCGCCGAAGACGATCGCGAGGAGCAGCGCGGCGCAGCTGACCACCCGCCCGGAGCGGCGCAGGCCGGTCACCACGGCCTCGTGGTGGTCGCCGGTCTTCAGCCAGGTCTCGCGCATTCGGGCGAGGATGAACAGCTCGTAGTCCATGGCGAGTCCGAAGGCGATCGCGATGATCAGCGGCGGAGCCGTCAGGCTGAGCGAGCCGAGGCCTTCGGCGCCCAGCGCCCCGGCCAGATGGCCGTCCTGGAAGACCCAGACCACCGCACCGAGCGCGGCACCCAGACTGAGCAGCGTGGTCGCGATCGTCCGCAGCGGGATCAGCACCGAGCCGGTGAAGGCGAAGAGCAGCGCGAAGATGCCGACGAGAACGGTGACCGCCGCCCAGGGTGCCCGCTCGGCGAGCATCTCCCGGAAGTCGACCAGCCGGGCCGCGACACCGGTGACCTCGACGGGCTCGCTCCCGCGTACCTCCCGTACCCGCTCGACCAGATCGGTCGCCGCCCTGCCGTCGACGCCGCCGGTCGGCTGGAGGTGCACCAGGGTGGCGCCGCCGGGAAGGGCACGGGAGTCGCTGGTGTCCGAGAGGGCGCGGATCCGGGCCACGGTGTCCGGGGCGGCGCCGGGGCGCACCACCACAGTCACCGGCGAGACTCCGGTGCCGGGCGGGAAGTGGGCGTCCACGGTGTCGTACAACTGCCGTGCCTCGGTGGTGGAGGGCAGTTGCTTCGCGTCTCCGATGCTGATCCTCATCCCCGCGACGGGCAGCGCGAGGACGAGCAGGGCCGGGACGAGGGTGGCCAGGACGACGACGGGGCGGTGGGTGGCGAAGCGGGCGAGGCGGGCGAAGACGCGGCCTTCGGTGTCGGGGCCGGCGCCGGATGCGAAGCCGAACCTGGAGCCGGTCCTGGAAGCGGTCTTGGAACCTGCACGGGAACCGGTCTTGGAGTCGGCGTCCTCGCGAGGTGCGCGCGCCGGTGCGATGCGTGCCCCGAAGCGCGCCAGCAGCGCCGGGAGCAGAGTGACCGCGGCGAGCATGTCGACGACGACCACGGCGGCCACGGCCAGACCCATGCTGCGCAGGAACGGGCTGGGGAACACCAGCAGCCCGGTGAGGCTGACCGCCACGGTGAGCCCGGAGAACAGGACGGTCCGCCCGGCGCCGGCGACGGTGCGGTGTACGGCCTCGATGACGTCGTCGGTGTGCCGCCGCTCCTCGCGGAAGCGGACCACCATCAACAGCGCGTAGTCCACGGCGAGTCCGAGTCCGAGCATGGTGGTGACCTGGATCGCGTACACCGAGATGTCGGTGACCTGGCTGAAGGCGAAGAGCGCCAGGAACGCGCCCGCGACTCCGCTGATCGCGATCAGCAGGGGCAGCCCGGCGGCCCGCAGCCCGCCGAAGACGACGAGCAGCAGCGCCAGGACCACCGGGAGCGAGATCAACTCGGCCCGCTGTACGTCCTCCTGGGCACGGCCGCCCATCTGCTGCCCGAGCAATGGGCCGCCGCTGACGTGGACTTGGGGCGCGTCGATCCGCCGGATGTGCTCGGCCGCCGTGTCCACGGCCTTCTTCTCGTCCTCGTCCTTCAGGCCGCCCTTGAGTGACACCGGAATGACGAGGGCCTTACCGTCCTCGGAGGTGAGGCCGTGGGTGGTGTATGGGTCGGGCACGTCGGCGACACCCGCGACCGTACGCAAGTCGGCCACGGTGCGCTCCACTTGGGACCGCAGACCGGGGTCGGAGACTGAGGTGCCCGCGACGACGGCGGTGATCGACTCACCGTGCGTGTCGACGCGGTCGAGGTAGGCGGCGGCCCGGTCCGACTCGGTGCCCGGGACATCGGGCACCGAGTCGACGAGCCGGCCGAAGACACCGGTGCCGAGGCCGAAGCCGATCAGCAGCATGAGCAGCCAGACGAGGATCACGGTGAGCGGGCGGCGGGTCGCCGCCCGGGAGATCGTGGCGAGCACGGTACGCCTCCCGGCGGTTGGGGCGGTCGGTGACATCGCCACTCAGCGTCGTGCCGGACGGGGGGCCACCGGATCGCCGGGGGGAGCGGTTTCGGGGACTCCGTCGTACGGGGGAGGCGCCCCCGTGACTCACTCGCTAGGGGGAGCCGGGTGTCACCAGGCCCGTCTCGTACGCGCAGATCACCGCCTGCACCCGGTCCCGCAGTCCCAGCTTGCTCAGCACGTTGCTGACATGGGTTTTGACGGTGTGTTCGCTCACGAAGAGCGTCGTCGCGATCTCCGCGTTGGACAGACCGCGGGCGAGCAGCCGCAGGGTCTCCTCCTCGCGGGCGGTGAGGGCGGCGAGGCGGGCCGGCGCGGGTTCCGGGGCGGCTTCGGCGCGGCGGCGCCGGATCATGTCGGCGACCAGGCGGCGGGTCACCGAGGGCGCGAGAAGCGAGTCGCCCGCCGCGACGACACGGACCGCGTGCACCAGGTCGTCCCGGCGGACGTCCTTGAGCAGAAAGCCGCTCGCTCCCGCGTACAGCGCCTCGTACACGTACTCGTCGAGGTCGAACGTGGTCAGCATGACGACCTTGCAGCCGGACTCCGCGCACACCAGGCGGGCCGCCTCCAGTCCGTCCATGTGCGGCATGCGGATGTCCAGCAGCAGTACGTCGGGTGTGTGCCGCCGTACCGCGGCCAGGGCTTCGAGGCCGTCCCCCGCTTCCGCCACCACCTCGATGTCCTGCTGTGCTTCCAGGATCATGCTGAAGCCACTGCGGACCAGCTCCTGGTCGTCCGCGACCACGACGCGGATGCTCACCCCAGGGCCGCCTGCCGGTCGACGGCGGCCGGGAGGCGTACGGCGACCTGGAAGCCGCCGCCCGGACCGCGGCCCGACCGCGCGCTGCCTCCGCAGGCGGCGGCCCGCTCGCGGATGCCGATCAGCCCGTGACCGCCGGGCGCGGCCACCGCTCCCGGGTCGCCCGGTGAACGCACCGGCCCCCGCCCGTCGTCCGTCACCGTGAGCGTCAACGCGTCCTCCGCCCAGTCGAGTTCGACCCGTGCCGAGGAAGCGTACGCATGCTTCACGGTGTTGGTGAGGGCCTCCTGGACCACCCGGTAGGCGGCGACCTCGGTGTCCGGGGGCAGCGGGCGGGGCGTGCCGGTCGTGCGCAGGTCCACGCGCAGTCCGGTGGACTGCGCCACCTGGCCGACGAGTTCGGTGAGCGCGGCGATGCCGGGCTGCGGCAGCCGGGCCGAAGTCCCGTTCGCCTGCTCCTCCTTGAGTACTCCGAGGATGCGTCGCAGCTGTCTCATCGCGTCGCGTCCGCTTGTCGCGATCGCGTCGAAGGCCGCCTCGGCGCGTTCCGGATCGCTGCGGACGACCACGGGACCGGCCTCGGCCTGCACCACCATCAGGCTCACCGCGTGGGCCAGGATGTCGTGCATGTCCCGGGCGATCCGGGCCCGTTCCTGCGCCGTCGCCCGCGCCGTGTCGGAGGCGCGCTCCCGCTCCAGGCGGCGGGCCCGGTCCTCCAGCGCGGCGGTGTACGCGCTCTGGACGCGGGTGAGGATCCCGAGCGCGTACGCGCCGAGGTAGCTCGTCAGATGGAAGGCGTACTCGAAGGGCTGGGCGTGCTCCTTGGCCGTCATCGTCAGCGCGGCACCGACCAGCCAGCCCACCAGCATGACGCGGCGCTGCGCGGGCGGGCACAGCGCGGCCACGGTGTAGAGCGCGACCAGTCCGCCGTACGCGACGTTCGGCGGCGGCGCGTGGTAGACCGCCATGGCGGGCGTGAACACCGACACCGCGCAGGCGGACAGGAAGGGTGCCCGCCGCCGCCACACCAGCGGCACCGCCGTGCCGACCGCCAGCAGGAACCCCTGCCACGACAGCCGGTCGTCGCCCTCGTCGTGGAACATCCATTGCAGGGAGGCGGCGAACAGGACGAGCGCGGCCAGCGCGCTGTCGACGACGTACGGGTGGGTCGTCCGTACGCGTGAGACGACCGCCCGCCAGCGCGAGACGTCGGGCGTGAACCAGGACTGGACGGACATGTGCGGCTCCTCGGGGCAAGGGCCGTCCCAGTATCCCGACCGGGCCACGGCGAAGTCCTCACCGGTGAGAGGGATATACCGGCGCCCTACGAGCCCGGCGTGACCGGGGTCTGCGGCTGCCACCCCAGCGCCCGCGATATCCCGCGCGCCGCCAGCCGTACCGCGGGGATCAACGCCGGTACCTGCGCGTCGGCTTGGGGCACCACGACCGAGACGGCCGCGACGACCGTCCCGCCCGTCCCGCGCACCGGAGCGGCCACCGACAGGGCGTCGTCGGTCACCTGACGGCTGCTCACCGCCACTCCCGTGCGCCGTACTTCGGCGAGCAGGCGGCGCAGCCGGGCCGGATCCGTGACGGTGTGCGGGGTGAAGGAGGCGAGCGGGCGGTCGCAGTACGCGTCCTGGAGCGCCGGGTCGCCGTGGGCGAGCAGCGCGAGCCCCACGCCGGTGGCGTGCAGCGGCCAGCGGGCGCCCACCTGGATGCGGACGCCGACCGCGGAGCGCCCGGAGATCCACTCGATGTAGACGACCTCGGAGCCGTCGCGGACGGCAAGCTGCACGTTCTCGTGCGTCGCTTCGTACAGGTCCTCCAGGTGCGGCAGTGCGATCTGCCGCAGCGCCAGGCCGCGCGGGGCGAGTGCCGCGATCTCCCAGAGGCGCAGGCCCACGTGGTAGACGCCCTCTTCGTCCCGCTCCAGTGCGCCCCACTCGGTGAGGGCGCCGACCAGCCGGTGGGCCGTGGTGAGGGTGAGCCCGGCCCGGCGGCTGATGTCCGTCAGGCACAGCGCCGGGTGCTCGTGGTCGAAGGCGGCGAGCACGGCGAGCAGACGGTCGGGCGCGGACAGGGTGGTCATGAGTCGAGTTCGGTCTCGGTGATCCGTTGCAGGAGCGCGTGCAGGGTCTCGCGCTCGGCGGGGCCGAGGGGCTGGAGCAGATCGTTGGTGACGCGCAGGCCCGCTTCGTCGGTGTCGCGCAGGAAGGACCGGCCGTCCTCGGTCAGGACGACGATCCGGCTGCGGCGGTCGTCCGGCGAGGGGCGGCGCTCGGCGAACCCGAGCTTCTCCAGGTCGTCGACCAGGCCGACGATCGCGCTCGGGTCATAACCGAGCCGGGTGCTCAGCTCCCGCTGGAGCGCGCCCTCGGAGGTGGCCAGGAAGCGCAGCAGCGCGTAGTGGCGCAGGCGCAGCCCGGACTCCTGCAGAAACGTGTTGAACAACTGACCCGAGCGCAGACCCAGCCGGTACAGGAGATATCCGGTGTCCGCGTGCAGCCCGCGCATCCACGGCTCCTGCGCGTCGATGGAGGCGGGGGTGGCGGCGTGCGGCTGGCGGGCGATGGCGGGCTCCCTGGTCATGGCCCCGGGCGGGGCGGTCCTGCGTCCTTCTCCGGTACGGAGTGACGTCCGTACGAGAACAGCATGGCGTACAAGTCGAACGGCAACAACTATTGACGTCAACAATTATTGTCCTTAGCTTCGATCTCGTAGCCGCACCTGCTTCTCGTAGCCGCATCTGCTTCTCGAAGGGACACCGTCGTGCCCAGCATCGATCTCACCGGCAAGGTCGCCGTCGTCACCGGCTCGGGCCGTGGCCTCGGCCTGGCCTACGCGCACGCTCTCGCCGCCGCCGGAGCCTCCGTGGTCGTCAACGACGTCGACGAGGCCGTCGCCGAGCAGGCCGTCAAGGCGATCACCGAGGCGGGCGGCACCGCCGTGGCCGAGGTGGTCCCGGTCGGCACCAGCGAGGCCGCCGACCGCCTGGTCAACCGTGCCGTGGAGGAGTTCGGACGGCTCGACATCCTGGTGACCAACGCGGGCATCCTGCGCGACAAGGTCCTGTGGAAGATGACCGACGAGGACTTCGACGCGGTGATCACCACCCACCTCAAGGGCACCTTCACCTGCGCCCGCGCCGCCGCCGTGCGGATGCGCGAGCAGGGCGAGGGCGGCAGCCTGATCCTGGTCGGCTCGCCGGCCGGGCAGCGCGGCAACTTCGGCCAGACGAACTACGCCGCCGCGAAGGCGGGCATCGCCGCCATGGCCCGTACCTGGTCGATGGAGCTGGGCCGCGCGGGCATCACCGTCAACGCGATCGTGCCGGTCGCCGCGACCGCGATGACCGAGACCATCCCGGCGTTCGCGCCGTACATCGAGGCCATGCGGGAGGGCGCGCCGCTGCCCGACTTCCTCCGCAAGGGCGAGGGCTTCGGGACCCCCGAGGACTGCGCCGCCCTCGTCCCCTTCCTCGCCTCCGAGGCCGCCCGCGGCGTCACCGGGCAGGCCATCGGCATCGGCGGCGACAAGGTGGCACTCTGGTCGCATCCGCAGGAGATCAAGGCGGCGTACGCGGACGGCGGCTGGACCCCGGACACTCTGGCCGACGCCTGGGCCACCTCTGTCGGCGCCGAGCCGCAGACCGTCGGGATCCCCGCGCCGAAGCTGCCGGAGGCGTGATGGACCTGAACGAACTGGTCGCGATCGACGTCCACACCCATGCCGAGGTGTCGTCGAAGGGCCACTCCTCGCTCGACGACGATCTGCACGACGCCTCCAGCGCCTACTTCAAGGTCGAGGGCAAGCGGAAGCCGACCCTGGAGGAGACAGCCGCCTACTACCGCGAGCGGAAGATGGCCGCCGTGATCTTCACGGTGGACGCCGAGTCCGCCACCGGCACCGCGCCCGTCCCCAACGAGGAGGTCGCGGAGGCGGCGGCCGCCAACGCGGACGTGCTGATCCCCTTCGCCTCCATCGACCCCTTCCGCGGCAGGGCGGGGGTCAAGCAGGCCCGCCGGCTGGTCGAGGAGTACGGGGTGAAGGGCTTCAAGTTCCACCCCAGCATCCAGGGCTTCTTCCCCAACGACCGCTCAGTGGCGTACGACCTCTACGAGGTGATCGAGGAGACCGGCACGATCGCCCTCTTCCACACCGGGCAGACGGGGATCGGCGCCGGAGTGCCCGGCGGAGGCGGCATCCGGCTCAAGTACTCCAACCCGCTGCACGTGGACGACGTGGCCGCCGACTTCCCGCATCTGAAGATCATCCTGGCGCATCCGTCCTTCCCCTGGCAGGACGAGGCGCTCGCCGTCGCCACACACAAGCCGGGCGTGCACATCGACCTGTCCGGCTGGTCCCCGAAGTACTTCCCGCCGCAGCTGGTGCAGTACGCCAACACGCTGCTGAAGGACAAGGTCCTGTTCGGCTCCGACTTCCCCGTCCTCACCCCCGACCGCTGGCTCGCCGACTTCGAGAAGCTGCCGATCAAGGACGAGGTCAAGCCGAAGATCCTCAAGGAGAACGCCGCCCGACTGCTCGGGCTGAGCACACCGTAAGGGGCCACCCCATGTGCCATCCCATGTGCGACGACGGACAGGGGCAGACAGATGCGCAATGAGGGACTGGGGTCGTGGCCCGCACGCCGGGCCCGCAAGACCCCGCACCGCACCGCCCTGATCCACGGCGACCGCGACGTCAGCTACGCCGAGCTGTACACGCGCACGACCCGGCTCGCGCAGGCCCTGCGCGCCCTGGGCCTGCGCCGCGGCGACCGGATCGCCTATCTCGGCCCCAACCATCCCGCGTACCTCGAAACCCTCTTCGCCGCGGGTGCCCTGGGCGCGGTGTTCGTACCGCTCAACCCCCGGCTCGCCGGCCCCGAGATCGCCTACCAGCTGGGCGATTCGGGCGCCAAGGCCCTGGTGTACGCACCGTCGCTCGCCGGGCTCGTCGCGGGGCTGCCGGGCCACACCGACGTCCGTACGTTCCTCGAAGTGGGCGAGCGCTACGAGGAGTTGATCGCCGGGGCCGCCGAGGAGCCGGTCGACCAGCCTGTCACCGCCGACGACACCTGCATCATCATGTACACCTCGGGCACGACGGGCCGCCCCAAGGGCGCGATGCTCACCCACGGCAATCTGACCTGGAACGCGGTCAACGTCCTCGTCGACCACGACCTGATCGCCGACGAACGCGCCCTGGTCTCCGCCCCGTTGTTCCACACGGCCGGGCTGAACATGCTCACCCTGCCGGTGCTGCTCAAGGGCGGCACCTGCGTCCTGGTCGAGTCCTTCGACCCGGCGGCCACCCTCGACCTGATCGAACGGCACCGGATCACCTTCATGTTCGGCGTGCCGACCATGTTCGACCAGGTGGCCAGGCATCCGCGCTGGGCCGACGCCGACCTGTCCTCGCTGCGCATCCTCACCTGCGGCGGCTCGCCGGTGCCGACCCCGCTGATCGCCGCCTACCAGGAGCGCGGCCTCACCTTCCTCCAGGGCTACGGCATGACGGAGGCCGCGCCCGGCACCCTCTTCCTGGACGCGGAACACGCCGAGAGCAAGGCGGGTTCGGCGGGCGTGCCGCACTTCTTCAGCGATGTCCGGGTCGTACGGCCCGACTTCACGCCGGTCGACATCGGGGAGACGGGCGAGGTGGTCGTCCGCGGCCCGCACGTCATGCCCGGCTACTGGGGCCTGCCCGACGAGACGGCCGCCGTCTTCACCGACGGCTGGTTCCGCAGCGGAGACGCCGCCCGGATCGACGAGGACGGCTATGTCTTCATCGTCGACCGCATCAAGGACATGATCATCTCGGGCGGCGAGAACATCTACCCCGCCGAGATCGAGGACCTGCTCCTCGCCCACCCCGACATCGTCGAGTGCGCGGTCATCGGTGTCGCCGACGACAAGTGGGGCGAGGTGCCGCGCGCGGTCGTCGTCGCCCGCGAGGGAATCGACCTGGACCCGGACGCCGTCCTCGCGTCGCTCGCCGGACGCCTCGCCAAGTACAAGATCCCGAAGTCGGTGGTCATCGCGGACGAACTCCCGCGCACCGCCTCCGGAAAGCTCCTCAAAGCCCGTGTCCGTACGCGGTACGGCACCACCAACTCCTCGACAGGGAAGCGCATATGAGCATCACCGTGAACGGCCTCGACGAACTCAAGAAGCTCGCGGGCAGCGACCTCGGCACCAGCGAGTGGATCGAGATCACCCAGGAACGCGTCAACACGTTCGCCGACGCCACCGGCGACCACCAGTGGATCCACGTCGACCCGGAGAAGGCGGCCGAGGGCCCCTTCGGCGCGCCCATCGCGCACGGCTATCTGACCCTCTCCCTCTTCATCCCGCTCTTCACCGAACTCCTGGACGTCGAGGGCGTGTCGACGAAGGTCAACTACGGCCTGAACAAGGTGCGGTTCCCCTCCCCGGTGAAGGTCGGCTCGCGGATCCGGCTGGTCGCGAAGCTCGCCTCGGTCGAGGACGTGCCCGGCGGGGTGCAGATCGCCGTCGACGGGACGATAGAGATCGACGGCGGCCAGAAGCCCGCCGCGGTCCTGCAGAGTCTGTCTCGGTTCTACGCCTGACGGGTTACCGCTGACGGTACGTGTACGCGGCCGTGGCCGTGGCCGTGACGCACGCTCCGGGCGGGAACGCCTCGGCCCGGGGCGTGCCGCGCTGACGCTACGTCAAGCACCAGCCACATCGACGAAGACCGGGTTCGCATAGAACCACGTGTCGACCCACGGGTCACCGTTCCCGGGCACGTGCGGTATCGGGCCGTGCGGGTCGATCGACGCGCCGAGATAGCCCGCACCATTGCGGTTGCCGTCGCTGCCGCGCAGCCGGACGTAGAAGGACTCGTCGCCGGCGACCAGCGGGATGCGCAGGGTGTACGTCCCGTTCCGGCCGCTCACGTCCCGCGTGTGGACGACCCTGGTGTCGGGCGCCCGCCAGTCGTCGCGGTCGGCCGCCGGGCCGCGCACAGCGCCACGGATCACGTCGACATGGGCCAACTCGGGCAGGATTCCCTGGGGGTTGGGGCGGGAGGCGGTCGTCACGGTGACCGACAGCGTGAGCTTCTCGCCCTTGCGGACCCGCAGCCGACCACCCATCGTGACGCCCGGGCCATGGTCGCAGTCCCGCTTCAGGCGGACGTCGAGCCCGTCCAGCAGGTGCCCGTGGTCGAGCCAGACCCGGCCCGCGCGCAGGCCCGCCATCACCGAGCGGTAGCCGTAGCGGGTCACACCGACATGCGTACGGCTGAACTGGCCGGGCCAGAAGTCCCCGCCCGGCTGCTGGGTGTCGGTGTTCACCGGGTCGGGGATGTGCCCGGTGTTGTCGAAGTTCTGCCCGGGCGCCCAGTCGCCGTTCTTCCAGGTGTCGAAGACCACGCGGTGCACATCGGAGTTGGTGGTGATCGTGAAGAGCCTGCCCTCGGCGAGCATCGCGTCCCACATGCCGCCGACGGTCGCCGTCATCCAGTCGAACCCGCCGTACAGGACGTAGGCGTCCGCCGGGTAACCGGCGAAGGAGTTCTCGGACGGCTTGTTGACGTACTCGCCGCGCTGCTGGCCCGAGCCGACCCAGCCGGGGATACCGCCGCCCTGGGCGCCGGGCGCGCCCTCCATGCCGATCATGATCTCGGGTGCCGCGTCACGCCAGCCCCGCATCTCGTGCGGGGAGTCGATGCCGAGGCGCAGGGGGTGGTTGGCGAGGACGAGGACATCGTCGACGTATCCGGTGCGGCGCTGTTCGGCGAGCCACTGGATCGCCTTGACCGCGTGGGCCTCGTTGCGCGCCGTGTCGGGGCTGGTGGGGGAGCCCGCCGTGTAGCCCAACAGCTTGCCGTCGTAGGCGAGTTCGAACTGGGTGAGCAGGTCCACCTCGTGCGGGCCGGGCGCCGCGAAGACCGTGGCGTGCTCGGCGGCCGGGATGTACCACTCCAGGCCTTGGAAGATCAGCTGGCGCGGGTTGTCGGTGCGCGCCTTCAGGATCTCCTGGTGCTCCAGCTGGGCGCCGTAGTTCGCGTGCCCGAAGTTGGAGTGTTCGTTGAACACCATCCAGTCGAGGCCGTACCGGGCGCCCGCCTGGGCGAGTTGGGAGAACGTGTACTTCGCGTCGTGGCTGTAGACGGAGTGGATGTGGTGGTCGCCCACGAGATAGGCGAGACGCGGGTCGTCACCGCCGTAGCGTCCGGTGGCGGCCGTCGCGGGCGTCGCGAGCGAGCCGACCGCGAAGGCCGCCCCGAACAGGCCCGCCCGGCGCAGCAGTCCGCGCCGTGACATGCCCTGCGGGTCCAGCGAGGCGGGGGATACGGATGGGTCGGCCCAGGCGGGCAGTTGCTGCTCGGACATGCGGACGTTCTCCCTCGGGGAGTCGAAAAGTCTTTGGGGGTATGCCGGCCGACTGCTGCGGCTCAGTGGTTCATGAACTGTGCGACGGACAGGGCTCGTTCGACGATGCGCACATCGCCGAGCCGTCCGTGCAGAATCTGGTCGATCTTCCCCGCGTACTCGTAGCCGCCGAGCAGCCACGGCAGGCCGAGGGAGGTGAGTCCGACGGCGGAGGCGTGCGGATTGCGGGCGACCGGGCAGCCCTGGACGTACATCGTGGTGTGCGAGCCGTCGTTGACGACGGCGACGTGCCACCACTGCTCGCGGGCCGTCTCGTCGCCCCAGTTGGTGGCGATGCCCTGCTGGTCGAGCGGCCGGACCGCCCACTGCGGGCCGGGTCCGTCGGACAGGGAGAGCGTGGCGAGCGGCTCGTCCGGGTCGTCGGCGGTCTTGCCCGCGCCGCCGCCCGTACCGGTACGGCTGACCAGCGAGGCCCAGGCGTGGTGGGAGGGGTCCCAGTCGGCGGGGAGCTGGTAGAAGGCCTCGATGGTGTAACCGCGCTGGAAGGTCGCCGAGTTGAGGGGTGCGCCGTCGACCGTCCGCAGATACGCGCCCTTCAGCGGAGGCTTGCCGCCCTGGAAGACGAGGCTGCCGTGCCCCGGCTGGTCCGGGTGGTGCGCCGACGACCAGCTGAGGGCGCCGTCGGCGACCTTGACCACGGTCAGGTCGTTGCCGCGCCCCGACAGGTCACGGACCGTGCCCTCGACCGCCGTACCCTCCTCGTGCCCGTCGAACCGCCAGTACGCCACCGTGCCCCGGACCAGCATCTTCGCGGCGGGCCTGGACGGACGCGCGGGCACGGGTGCGAAGCCCGAGAAGCGCTTCTCGAAATCGACGGCGACGGAGAACCGGTCGGCGTCGCCGCTGAGTTCGATCTCCTGCCGCTCCAGTTCATTGAGCCCCTTGGCCGCCCGGCCCAGGATCCACGGCGAGATCGTCTCGACGTCGATGGTGTTCCGGTCGAGGTCGAAGCGGTAGAGGCGGATCATCGCCGCGCCGCCGTAGTAACGGTTCTGATAGTTCGTCAGATGCAGATGGACGTCGTTCCCGGCCGCGTTCTCGCGGGTGGCACGGGCGGCGGGCCAGTAGTGCCCGTTGAGCGTGAGGAAGATCTGGTCGTGGTCGTGGACCAGCTCGTCCCAGAGCCGCTGACCGTACGAGGAAAGGGTGTCGTCGTCGACGACCAGCTCGTGCGTGGTCAGGATGACGGGCGTGTGCGGATGCTGGGCGATGACGTCCTTCGCCCACGTGTACCCCTTCGCCGACAGCCGCCAGTCCAGCGCGAGGACCAGCCACTCCCGGCCGGCCGCCGTGAACAGGTGGAAGGTGTTGTAGCCGTCCGGCGAGGCACCCCCGAAGGTGCGCTTGCTCGCGAAGCGCCGCGGTCCGAAGACGTCGAGGTAGGCAGTGGCGCCGCGCTGGTCGTCGGTGGACGACCGGACGTCGTGGTTGCCCGCCAGCACGCTGTAGCCCACGCCGTGCCGGTCGAGGAGCTCGAACGCCTTGCCCGCCGCGTCGAATTCGGCCTGCGCGCCGTTCTCCGTGAGATCGCCCAGGTGCGAGAGGAAGACGATGTTCTCGTCCTTGCCGTGCTCCAGGAGATAGCGGAGCGATGCCTCGATCGGCGCGGGGTTGATGCTCGGCCCGTCGAAGAGGTACTGGGTGTCCGGCATGACGGCGAGCGTGAAGCGGCGGCTTTCGGGGTCGGGCCGTCGGCTCTTGTCCTGCGTGGTCGCCGCCCGGGCGGTCGCGGGGAGTGCGGCCGTCGTGGCGGCCGCCGCGCCGATCAGCGCCGTGGCCCGCAGGAAGTTGCGTCTGCCGGCGCCGGCCTGCTCGGCCTCCGTCGCCTGGTCATGCGAAGTACACACGTCTGCTCCATGGGAGAAAGCGGGGATGCGAGAAGGGTCAGAGCACGCGCAGGGTCCAGGACCAGCTGTGGGTGCCGGGCTCGATGAGGTAGGCGGGGGAGGTGTCGGGCCCGCACGACGCGGTGCCCAGCCCCCGGTGCGCGGCGTCGATGTGCACGACGCAGCCGGGCCGCGGCACCAGTTCGTCATGGTGTGCGGCGGCGGTCAGGTCCTCGGCCCGGTACCGGGTCACGGCGACCTGGCGAGGCCCGTCCAGCGCGACGGAGAGTCCGGTGGCGTCCGGCGCCGACAGCCTGAAGTGCCGTACGCCGTGTCGCCCGCCGCTCTCCTGCGGCCGCAAATAGGGGGTGAACAACGCGTCGACGGGCACGGAGTGGTGTCCCACGGGCGCGCCCGTGCTCCGGTCCGGATAGGACTCCCAGGGGCCCTGCCCGTACCACTCCAGGACATCGAGCCCGGCGACGGTCTCGAACACGGAGCCGACCCGCGCCACATCGTCGAGCCGGTCCGGCAGTTCGGCGGTCTCCTCGATCCGTACGCCGCCCTCCACCCGCGTGAACACCTGCTCGTGGCGTACGACGCCCGCCCACGTGTCGTACTCGGCGAGCACGGTGACGCTCCCCCCTTCGCGGCGTACGCCGACGACCTTGCGTACGAGAGTGTCGAGCCCCCACGTCCGCCAGCGCACCGCGGCGCCGCCCAGCTCGTCGTTGTCGGTCGGCGCCCGCCACAGCGACAGCACGGGGGCGGCGGTCAGCAGAGGATGGAGGAGGAGCCCGCTGTCGTCGACCTCGACGGGCGGCCCGCCATCCGCCGGCACCGGAGCCACGGCAGCCGACCGCAGCCGGACCTGCGGCAGACACACCTCCGTGCCCCGCGGTGCCCATGCCCCGTCCTCCGCCGTCGTCACACGCAGCGTCAGCCAGGCCTCGCCGCCGTCCTCCGGCAGCTCGAAGGGGAGCGGCACGGACGCGGTCTCGCCAGGCCGTACGTCGGGCAGCTCGGCCGGAGCCGTGAGAGTGCCGCCGTCCGCGAGGGCGAGCGACCACTCGGCGGCCAGCCACTCCAGCCCGCGGAAGTGCTGGCGGTTGGTGACCCGCAGCTCGCCGTCCGCGTACTCCAGCCGCACGGGCGCCGCGATCTCCCGGTGCTCGTACATCACCGGCTTCGGCGTGCGGTCGGGAAAGACCACCCCGTCGGCGATGAACGCGCCGTCGTGGATCGTCTCGCCGAAGTCGCCGCCGTACGCCCAGCGATGGCCCGGTGCCGTGACACCGTTGTCATACAGCCCGGCGCCACCGCGCCCGGCCGGTCTTCCGTCGTTCACGCGTTGCAGAATGCCGTGGTCCCAGAACTCCCAGATGAAACCGCCCTGAAGCCCCGGGGTTGACTCGATGGCGGCCCAGTGGTCGGCGAGCGTGCCGTTGCTGTTGCCCATGGCATGGGAGTACTCGCACTGGATGAGCGGCTTGGTCTGCTTCCCGGACAGGGCGTGCGCGACGCAGTCCTCGATGGGCGCGTACATGGGGCAGGCGATGTCGGACGCGAGCGCGGGATCCGCCCAGTCGAGCTTGGCGGCGCCCTCGTACTGCACGGGCCGGGTCGGGTCGTGGCGGCGCAGCCACCCCGCCGCCGCGTCGTGGTTCGCGCCGTAGTCGGACTCGTTGCCCAGCGACCAGATGATCACGCAGGGGTGGTTCTTGTCGCGGAGCACCATCCGCGCGACGCGGTCCACGAAGGCGGCCGTGTAGCGCGGGTCGTCGGCGATCTCGTGGGCGTGGTCGTGCGCCTCGATGTTCGCCTCGTCGACGACGTAGAAGCCGAGCTCGTCGGCGAGGTCGAGCAGGGACGGGTCATTGGGGTAGTGGGCGGTGCGGATCGCGTTGAAGCCGAAGCGCTTCAGCAGCGTCAGGTCGGCGCGCATGTCCTCGTACGACACCGTCCGGCCCGTCAGCGGATGGAAGTCGTGCCGGTTGACGCCCCGGATGTAGACCCGCTCACCGTTGAGGAGTAGGTCCCGGCCGCGGATCTCGACCTCGCGGAAGCCCACCCGGTGGTGCGAGGTGTCGGCGACCGAACCGTCGGCGCGGTGCAGCCGCACGGCCAGGTCGTACAGTTCGGGTGTCTCCGCCGTCCAGGCGCGGACGTCGTGGACGACCGTGTTCAGCCGTGCCTCGCCCAGGAAGTCGGAGACCCGGCCGTCCTCCTCCTTGAAACGGTCGAACTCCACGTCCTGCGCGAGGAGGTGGCCGTCCAGCTGTCCGCTGACGTACCAGCCCTCCGGCAGCGCGCCGGAAGCGTTCCGCACCTGGCAGTCCACCCGCAGCTCCCCGTCGAGCCGGGTCCGCACGGTCACGTCGGCCAGATACAGCGGATCGGTGGCGTACAGCAGCACCGAGCGGGTGATCCCGCCGTGCCACCACTGGTCCTGGTCCTCGATGTGCGAGGCGTCCGACCATTTGACGACGGTGAGCCTGAGCCGGGCGCGCGTTCCGGGACGTACGACGTCGGACAGATCGAACTCGGCGGCGAGATGCGAGTCCTTGGAGATGCCGACCGCCCGCCCGTCCACATGGACCAGCAGCACACTCTCGGCGGCACCGACCTGGAGCACGATCCGGCGTCCGGCCCACTCGGCGGGCACGTCCACCTCACGCTCGTAGACGCCCGTCGGGTTGGCGGCGGGCGACGCGGGCGGGAACTCGCCCCAGGGCATGCGGAAGTTGGTGTACCGCGGCAGGTCGTCGGTGCCCTGCATGGTCCAGGCGCCGGGGACGTACGACGAGGACCACTCGGGGCCGGGCTCCGCCGAGGGCGCCGGCAGCAGCTGGAACCGCCAGTCGCCGTCGAGCGAGAACGCACCCGCCCGCCGGTCCACGGCGTTCATCGGCAACCGCCCCCAGGAGGTCACCTCGGGTGCCTCCCAGGGGCGCAGGACGATCAGGGGATCGGCGGACAGCGGACCGCGGATCGACGGATCGGTCATCAGCGGATGGCCCCCTTGCCGAGGTCGCCGATGATCTGCTTGGCGCCGATCGCGAAGACGATGAGCAGCGGGACGAGGGCGAGCAGCGCGCCCGTCATGACCATTCCGTAGTCGGTCGTGCCGTGCACGCCGTTGAGCTGGGACAGGGCGACCTGGAGGGTCACGTTGTCCGGGTTGGTGAGGGCGATCAGCGGCCAGGCGTAGTCGTTCCACTGGCCCATGAAGGTGAAGATGCCGAGGAAGGCGAGGCCGGGCCGGACCACCGGGAGCGCCACATGCCAGTACTGGCGCAGGAATCCGGCGCCGTCGAGCTTCGAGGCGTCGAGGAGCTCGTCATGGATCGCGCTCTTCATGTACTGGCGCATCCAGAAGATGCCGAACGCGTTGGCCGCCGCCGGGACGATCAGCGCGGTCATCGAGCCGATCCAGCCCAGCTTCGCCATGATCACGAACTGCGGGATGGCCTGGAGCTGCGCCGGGACCATGAAGATCGCCATCATCAGCGCGAAGAGCACCCGGCGCCCCGGGAACTGGAACTTGGCGAAGACGAACGCGGCGAGGGAGTCGAAGAACAGGACGAGGACCGTCACCGAACCCGCGACCAGCAGGGAGTTGAACATCGACCCGAAGAAGTCGACGTTGTCGAAGAGATGGCGGACGTTCTCCAGGAAGTGCGAGCCGGGCAGCAGCTTCGGCGGATAGGAGAAGATCTCGGTCGACGAGTGCGTCGACATGATCACGGCCCAGTAGAACGGGAAGACCGAGAGCAGCAGGCCGACGATCAGGACCAGGTGGAGCATGATGCCCCGCTGCCGTGAACCCTTGATGGATGCCATGGTTGCGGGCTCCTATTCTTCGCCCCGGCGCTGCACCAGGCGCCAGTTGATGATCGAGAAGAGGACGACGACGAGGAAGATGCCCCAGGCCACGGCGGCGCCGTAGCCGAAGTCGTTGTTGTCGAAGGTCTGCTGGAAGAAGTAGAGGACCATCGTCTGGCCCGCGTGGCCCGGGCCGCCCGCGAACGACGAGTTGTTGTCCGTCGTCTGGAGCAGCACCTGTGGTTCGGAGAAGCTCTGCAGCCCGGTGACCGTCGAGATGACGAGGACGAAGAGCAGGACCGGGCGCAGCAGCGGCAGCGTGACGCGGAAGAAGGTCTGCACGGGTCCGGCGCCGTCCATGCGCGCCGCCTCGTACAGCTCGCCCGGGATCGTCTGGAGCCCGGCGAGGAAGATGATCGCGTTGTAGCCGGTCCACTGCCAGGTCATCAGGGTCGCGATGGCGACCTTGATGCCCCAGGGAGTGTTCAGCCACGCCACCTGGTCAAGGCCGACCGCCTGCAAGAGAGCGTTGACCAGGCCGAAGTTGGTGGAGAAGACCGAGCCGAAGATGATGGCGACGGCCACGATCGAGGTGACGTTCGGCAGGAAGAACGCGAAGCGGTAGACGTTCTTGAAGCGGACCGCCGAGTTGAGCAGCACGGCCGTGACCATCGCCAGGAAGATCATGGGGAAGGTGGCGAGCGCCCAGATGATGATCGTGTTCCCGATCGCGCTCCAGAACTGGCTGTCGTCCAGGAGATAGCGGTACTGCGACAGTCCCGCGAACTCCATCGAGCCGAGCCCGTCCCAGCGGTGGAACGACAGATAGAGCGAGAAGCCGACCGGTATCAGACCGAAGGCGAGGAAGAGCAGATAGAAGGGGGAGATCGCGGCGTACAGCCGCCAGTAGCTCAGGATGCCCTTCTTGGCATGGACGACGGGGGCGCCTGCCACTGCCGCCGGGGGTGTCTCGACCACGGGTGCGGTAGTCATCAGTAACTCACCCCCAGGTGGTCCGCGATGCGCCGGCACTTGCTCATGGCGTCCTTCCATGCCTGCTTCTCGTCCTTGCCGAGGACGGAGAAGTTCCGCAGCTCGTCGTCGATCGGGGTCTTGAGCGCGATGTCGTACGGGCTGTTGTAGGCGACCGGGATGTTCCGCGCCGCCGGGCCGAAGACGTCCATGGTGATCTGGTTGCCGAAGAACGCGTCGGGTTCGCGCAGTTTCTTCATGCCGTACGACGCCGGGGTCGAGGGGAAGAGCACCGAGTCGACGAAGCCCTGGGCCTGGTTGCCCGCGTCGAGCATCCAGGTGATCATCTCGAAGGCCTTCTCCGGCTCCCGGCACGCCTTGGTGATGGCCAGGAACGAGCCGCCGATGTTCGACGGTCCGCCCGGACAGGCCGCCACCCGCCACTTGCCCTTGGTCTTCGGTGTGTTGAGCTTGATGTCACCGGCCGCCCAGGAGGCGTTGAGCTGGCTGGGCAGCAGACCCCGCTCCGTCGCCGATATGTTGTCCGGCGTGCCGTTGACGATCTTCGAGACCAGTCCGCGGCGGGTGGCCTCGACGGCACGGTCCCAGGCGGTGCGCACATGCTCCTGGTCGCCGATGAAGTGCCGGTCCTTGTCGACGAACCGCTTGGTCGTCTGGTTGATCGAGATGCCGTAGATGCTGAGGGCGTCGGTCAGGATGAACGTGCCGGGGATGCGCTTCCTGAGCTGCTCACCGGCGGCGAGGAACTTCTCCCAGGTGTCCAGCTCCCTGGAGACGTCGGCCGGTTCGTGGGGCAGTCCGGCCTTCTCGAAGACGGCCGGCTGGTAGTAGTGGGCGACCGGACCGCAGTCGATGGGGAAGCCCACCATCGAGCCGTCCTCGGCGATGCCCTCGTCCCACTTCCACGGCAGGTACTGGTCCTTCAGCTTGTCGGCGCCGAGCGTGCGCAGATCCACGAACTGGTCGGAGTTCGGCAGGTACGAGGCCATGTCCTCGCCCTTGAGCCCGGCGATGTCCGGGACATGGGCGCGTCCGGTCATCGTGGTCATCAGCTTCGAGCGGTAGTAGCCGCCGATCTGGATGGCCTGGAGGTTCACCGTGCTGTCGTAGCGGGCCTTGGCGTCCTGGACGACTTTCGGGCTCAGCCCGCCGCTCCAGTACCACATGACCATGTTCCGGCCGGTGGACCCGGTCGGAACGGCACAGCCGGTCGCCAGGCCGCCGAGCGCCGCGCCGGCCGTACCGGCCAGACCCGCACGCAGCAGGCCTCTTCGTGAGAGCCGCACAGCTCCCACCGCCTTTCGGTTTCTTTGACGTTCTCTGAAGTTCTTTGAAGCTCGTTGAAGCTCTGTGAAGTTCTTCGACTGCGCGAGGTACCGATCAGGGCTCAGTGGGGGGTGACGGGCGCGTACCGGACCGGCGGTCCGGGGTCCGCCGGGATCCGGTCGGCCAGGAAGCCGTACGCGCGCCGCAGTTCGGGGTCTTCGAGGGAGTGCCACCAGCGGTGGACGCCGTACCATCCGGGCGCCGCGAGGGCGCCGCCGTGCCTTTGCACCGACAGCCCGGCGGCGAGGACCGCGAAGCGCAGCCGTTCCTCCAGTGGCCAGCCGCCGAGCGAGGCCGCGACGAAGCTCGCGCCGAAGACGTCGCCGGCGCCCGTCGCGTCCAGGACATCGATGTCAAGGGCCGGGACGTCCGCGTACTCGCCCGTCGTCTGGTCCACGGCGACCGCGCCGTCGCCGCCCCGCGTGACCACCGCCACCGGCACCAGTTCGGTGAGCGTGCCGAGCGCCCCCATCGCGCTGTCGGTACGGGTGTAGGCCATCGCCTCAGCCTCGTTGGGGAGGAAGGCATGGCACAGGGAGAGCTGGTCGAGGAGGTCGCGGGACCACTGCTGGGTGGGGTCCCAGCCGACGTCGGCGTAGATCTGTGTGCCGTTCGCGGCGGCCTTGGCGATCCAGCCGCGCGGCTCGGCCTCGATGTGCACGAGGGCCGTGCGCGCCTGGGGCGGGTCACCCATGAGCTCGTCCTGCGAGTACGGGGGTTCCTGGCCGTGGGTGACCAGGGCACGGTCGTGGCCGTACGCCAGGGAGACGGTGACCGGGGTGTGCCAGCCGTCCGCGGTACGGGAGAGCGAGAGGTCGACACCCTCCTGGCCGGCGAGGACACCGTGGCAGTACGCGCCGTAGGAGTCGTCGCCGAAGACCGTGGCGAGGGAGGTGCGCAGGCCGAAACGCGATGCCGCCACGGCCAGGTTGGCGATGCCGCCGGGGCTGACGCCCATGCCGTCGGTCCAGATCTCCTCACCCGGCGTCGGCGGCCTGCCCAGTCCGGTCAGGACGAGGTCGTAGAAGAGCAGCCCGGTCAGCAGGACATCGGGCCGTTCGTCGCCCACGGGCGCATCCTCTCGTCAAAAGTCTGCAAGCGGTGCACAGGATCGTGCGCGCATCGAGCCAATTTGGCAAGAGTCGAGCAGAACGGAGCATAGAAATGATGAGGAATGACGAGTACTGTTCATTCCGTGCTGGCAGAACGACGACATCAACTCATCCTGCGGGCCCTGCGCTCCGGCGGTCCCGCGGCCGTGACCGATCTCTCCGAACAGCTGGGTGTGAGCCCGGCCACGGTCCGCCGTGACCTCTTGAAACTGGAGGAGGAGGGCCTGCTCACGCGGGTGCACGGCGGCGCGGTCGCGGACGAGGGCGACCAGCCCTTCGCCGAGGTCGCCGAGGTCCGCGTGCCCGAGAAGGACGCCATAGCCGCGAAGGCCGCGTCGATGGTCCAGGACGGCCAGTCCGTCCTCCTGGACATCGGCACCACCGCCTACCGGCTGGCCAGACAGCTGCACGGCCGCCGGATCACCGTGATCACCAGCAACCTGGTGGTCTACGAGGAGCTGGTGGACGACGAGGACATCGAGCTGGTGCTGCTCGGCGGCATGGTCCGCCGCGAGTACCGCTCCCTGGTCGGCTTCCTCACCGAGGACAATCTGCGCCAGCTGCACGCCGACTGGCTCTTCCTCGGCACCAGCGGCATCCGCCCCGGCGGCCAGGTCATGGACACCACCGTCGTCGAGGTACCGGTCAAGCGCGCCATGATCAAGGCCGGGGAGCGGGTGGTCCTGCTCGCCGACCGGGCGAAGTTCCCGGGCACCGGCATGGCGAAGGTCTGCGGCCCCGAGGAGCTCGACGTGGTGGTGACGAACGCGCCGGTGGACGCGGCGACGCGGTCCTCGTTGGAAGAAGCGGGCGTACAGGTGGTCGTGGCGTGATTCCTCGCCGCGTGACCTGCGTCCCTGCACGAACTGCAAAGGTGGTAGTTGCGTGAGGCTGACCATTCTGGGCGGCGGCGGATTCCGCGTCCCGCTCGTGTACGGGGCACTGCTCGGGGACCGCGCCGAGGGCCGCGTCACCCACGTCGTGCTGCACGACCTGGACGCGGAACGGCTCTCCGCCGTGGCCCGGGTCCTCGCCGAGCAGGCGGCGGGCGTGCTGGACGCGCCCGAGGTGACCGTCACCACCGACCTCGACGAGGCCCTGCGCGGCGCCGACTTCGTCTTCTCCGCGATCCGCGTCGGCGGCCTCGAAGGACGTGCGGCGGACGAGCGGGTAGCCCTGGACCAGGGCGTCCTCGGCCAGGAGACGGTCGGCGCGGGCGGCATCGCCTACGGCCTGCGCACGGTGCCTGTCGCCGTCGACATCGCGCAACGCGTCGCCCGGCTCGCCCCCGAAGCCTGGGTCATCAACTTCACCAACCCCGCGGGCCTGGTCACCGAGGCCATGTCCCGCCACCTCGGCGACCGCGTGATCGGCATCTGCGACTCACCGGTCGGCCTCGGCCGCCGTATCGCCAAGGTCCTGGGCGCCGACCCGCGCGAGGCCTGGATCGACTATGTCGGCCTCAACCACCTCGGCTGGGTACGCGGCCTGCGCGTCGCGGGCCGCGACGAACTCCCGCGCCTGCTCGCCGACCCCGACCTGCTCGGCTCTTTCGAGGAGGGCAAGCTCTTCGGCCCGGAGTGGCTCCAGTCCCTGGGCGCCGTTCCGAACGAATACCTGCACTACTACTACTTCAACCGCGAAGCGGTCCGCGCCTACCAGGAGGCGGACAAGACGCGCGGCGCCTTCCTCCGCGACCAGCAGGCGCACTTCTACGACGAGATGAAGGCGCCGGACGCCGCCGCGCTGACCGCCTGGGACCGCACCCGCGCCGAGCGCGAGGCCACCTACATGGCGGAGAACCGGGACGCGGCCGGCGCCGGGGAACGCGACGCCGACGACCTCTCCGGCGGCTACGAGAAGGTGGCCCTCGCCCTGATGCGGGCCATCGCCCGCGACGAGCGCACCACCCTGATCCTCAACGTCCGCAACCGCTCCACGCTGAGCGTGCTCGACGAGGAAGCCGTCATCGAGGTGCCCTGCCTGGTCGACGCGAACGGCGCGCATCCCGTCGCCGTCGACCCGCTGCCCGACCATGCGACGGGTCTCGTCTGCGCGGTGAAGGCCGTCGAGCGTGAGGTGCTGGCCGCGGCCGAGTCCGGCTCCCGTACGACGGCCGTGAAGGCCTTCGCCCTGCACCCGCTCGTGGACTCCGTGAACGTGGCCCGCAGGCTGGTCGAGGGCTACACCTCGGTCCACCCCGGCCTGGCGTATCTTAAGTAAGCGCTTTCCACCTTCCTGGAGACTTCTCATGCACGACGAACGCCGCCGGATCGAGGAGCGCGTAGAGCGCGTCCACGACCAGCGCATCAAGCCCGCGGTCTACGCCGCTTCCGTCCCCTTCGCCGTGGAGGCCTGGCAGGCGCCGGGCGAACCCGTCCCCTTCGAGGAGGCCGCGGCCGCCTCGTACGAGCCCTTCACGATGGACACCCCCTGGGGTCCGCCGTGGGGCACGACCTGGTTCCGTATGCGCGGGCAGGTCCCGGCCGAGTGGGCGGGCAAGCGCGTCGAGGCCGTCATCGACCTCGGCTTCACCGGCGACTGGCCCGGCAACCAGGCCGAGGCGCTCGTCCACCTGACCGACGGCACCCCGCTCAAGGCCGTCAACCCGCTCAACCAGTACGTGCCGATCGGCAACCCGGCGACGGGCGGCGAGCAGATCGACTACCTCGTCGAGGCGGCCTCCAACCCGGACATCCTCGCCAATGACTTCGCGCGCCCGACCCCGCTCGGCGACGTCCTGACCGCCGGCGACAAGCCGCTCTACACCTTCCGCCGCGCCGACATCGCCGTCCTCGACGAAGAGGTCTGGCACCTCGCCCTGGACATCGAGGTGCTGCGCGAGCTGATGCTGGAGCTGGCGGAGCACGACCCCCGCCGCCACGAGATCATGCACGCACTCGACCGGGCACTGGATCTTCTCGACCTCGACGACATCTCCGGCTCGGCCACGGACGTCCGCGCGGCACTCGCCCCCGCCCTCGCCAAGCCCGCCCACGCCAGCGCCCACACCCTCTCCGGCGTCGGCCACGCGCACATCGACTCCGCCTGGCTGTGGCCGATCCGTGAGACCAAGCGCAAGACGTCCCGCACCTTCTCGAACGTCACCGCGCTCGCGGACGAGTACGAGGAGTTCATCTTCGCCTGTTCGCAGGCCCAGCAGTACGAGTGGGTGCGCGACAACTACCCGCAGGTGTGGGCCCGTATCCAGGAGTCCGTGAAGAAGGGCCAGTGGGCGCCGGTCGGCGGCATGTGGGTCGAGGCCGACGGTAACCTGCCCGGCGGCGAGGCGCTCGCCCGCCAGCTCATCCACGGCAAGCGCTTCTTCATCGAGCACTTCGGCATCGAGACCAAGGGCGTCTGGCTGCCGGACTCCTTCGGCTACAACGCCGCCTACCCGCAGCTCGCCAAGCTCGCCGGCAACGAGTGGTTCCTGACCCAGAAGCTGTCCTGGAACCAGACCAACAAGCTGCCCCACCACACCTTCTGGTGGGAGGGCATCGACGGCACCCGCATCTTCACCCACTTCCCGCCCGTCGACACCTACAACGCCCGCTTCAGCGGCGTCGAGATGGCCCGCGCCGTGAAGAACTACGCCGACAAGGGCCGCGGCACCCGCTCGCTCGCCCCCTTCGGCTGGGGCGACGGCGGTGGCGGTCCCACCCGCGAGATCATGGAACGGGCGCGCAGACTCGCGGACCTGGAGGGCTCGGCGAAGGTCGTCGTCGAGCATCCGGACGCCTTCTTCGCGGCCGCCCGCGCGGAGTACCCGGACGCCCCGGTCTGGGTCGGCGAGCTCTACCTGGAGCTGCACCGCGCGACCTACACCTCGCAGGCCCGCACCAAGCAGGGCAACCGGCGCAGCGAACACAAGCTCCGCGAGGCCGAGTTGTGGGCCACGACGGCCGCGCTGCACGCGCCGGGCTACACCTACCCGTACGAGAAGCTCGACCGGCTCTGGAAGACGGTTCTGCTCCACCAGTTCCACGACATCCTGCCGGGGTCCTCGATCGCCTGGGTGCACCGGGAGGCCGAGGCGGAGTACGCGCGCGTCGCCGAGGAGGTCGAGGCGCTCACCGCCGAGGCCGTGGCCGCGCTGGGCTCCGGGGAGACGCGGGTCTTCAACACCAGCCCGTGCGACCGGGCCGAGGTGGTACGGACCTCGGTGGGCGTTCCCATGTACACCGAGGTCCCGGCGAACGGCAGCGCGCTCCTGGGCGTCGCCGAACCGCCGCAAGCGGTGACCGTGACCGGCCGCGTCCTCGAAAACGGTCTCGTCCGCGTGGAGTTGGCCGAGGACGGGACCCTGGCCTCCGTACGCGACCTCAAGGCGAACCGCGAAGTCCTCGCCGACAAGGGCAACCTGCTCCGGCTGCACACCGACCTGCCCAACTACTGGGACGCCTGGGACGTCGACAAGCACTACAAGAACCGGTACACGGACCTCCTGGACGCCGACTCGATTACGGTCGTCGACCAGGACCCCCTGCTCGGCGCGATCCGCGTGGAGCGGTCGTTCGGCAAGGGCTCGAAGATCGTCCAGACGATCACCGTCCGGGCCGGCAGCGCCCGTATCGACGTCGAGACCGACATCGACTGGCACGAGGCCGAGAAGTTCCTCAAGGCCGCGTTCCCGGTGGACATCCGGGCCCCGCACTCCTCCGCCGAGATCCAGTTCGGCCATGTCCAGCGGCCCACCCACACCAACACCAGCTGGGAGGCGGCCCGCTTCGAGGTGTACGGCCACCGCTGGGTGCACATCGGCGAACCGGGCTACGGCGTCGCGGTCATCAACGACTCGACGTACGGCCACGACGTCTCCCGCACGGTCCGCGAGGACGGCGGTACGACGACGACCGTCCGGCTCTCTCTGGTGCGCGCCCCGCGCGTGCCCGACCCCGAGGCCGACCAGGGCAAGCACCGCTTCACCTACTCCCTCCTGCCGGGGGCGACCATCGAGGACGCGGTCGCGGAGGGTTACGCGCTCAACCTGCCGTTGCGGGTGGCCGATTCGGCCGGTCCGGTCGAGCCCGTCGTCTCCGTCGACGGCGAGGGCGTGACCATCGAGGCGGTCAAGCTCGCCGACGACGCCTCGGGCGATGTCGTCGTACGCCTCTACGAGTCCCGGGGCGGTCGCGCGGAGGGCACCCTCCTCACCGGCTTCCCGCTCGCCGGGGCCCAGGTGACCGACCTCCTGGAGCGCCCGCTCGCGGAGGCGGAGACGGACGGGAACGCGGTCCCGGTCACGCTGCGGCCCTTCGAGGTGCAGACGCTGCGCCTGGCCGTGGAGAAGAAGTGACCCTGCCGTGCGTGAGGGTGACCGCACTTCCCACGAAGAATTAAGGAAGCGGTAAGAAGCCTGGTCACGGCGGGTTTGGCGCCCGTCGTGACCACGGCCCGTCTTCTGCGTGACACCTGGAGTTCGCCGTTCCCCCTTGTGATGCGGGGGAACGACGAGAAAGAGGTGTCACGGTGCGAGACCCGCATATGTCCGCGATCGGCAAGGGGCTGAGGCGTCGGGGGAGGCTGATGGCGGAGGCGGTGCGTCCGCCGCGGCGCACGCTGGACGCCGTGCCGTCACCCAGGAACCCCGGAACCGCCGGAACTCCGGGGACTCCAGGAACTCCGGGGACTCCCGAAACCTCCGCCGAGCGGCTGTACGTCGCCCCGCGCGCCCCGCGTCTGGTGGACTCGCCCGTCTTCGTGCTCTCCTCCGTGCGCTCCGGCTCGACCCTGCTGCGGGTCCTGCTCAACAGCCACAGCCAGATCCGCGCCCCGCACGAGATGCATCTGCGCACCGTCCACGTGCACTTGTCGCGCGACTTCACGGCCGACGCCATGCGGGCGCTCGAACTCGACAAGGACGAGCTGGAACACGCCCTGTGGGACCGGCTGCTGCACCTCGAACTCACCCGCAGCGGCAAGCGGATCATCGTCGACAAGACCCCGCCGAACACCCTCGTCTGGCCCCGTCTGCACCGATGTTGGCCGGGCGCCCGCTACATCGTGCTGCTGCGCCACCCGGGCGCGGTCATCGACTCGCTGACGAACCGGCGTACGGACCCCGACCTCGACGCCATCCGTGCCGAGGTCCTCGACTACAGCGAGAAGCTCGAAGAGGCCCGCCAGAACCTCGACGCCCACGTGATCACGTACGAACAGCTCACCGCCGACCCGGAGGCGACCACCCGCGGCATCTGCGACCACCTCGGCGTCCCCTGGGAGCCCGCCATGCTCGACTACGGCTCCCAGGACCACGGCACCTTCCGTCCCCAGCTCGGCGACTGGAGCGACACCATCAAGTCGGGGCGAGTGCAGCCCGCCCGCAGCGCCGATCCGACGGTTGAACTGCCGCCCAGGCTCGCCGAGTTGGCGCGTGTCTGGGGGTACCCGGCGGTCTGACCGGCGGCGCGGTCCGGCCGGCGGCGTCACCCGCCGAGGAGGCCGGCCTCCGCTCGTGCGAGCGTCGCGGGGTGGCCGAAGAGTCCGGGCAGACCGCCGGTGTGCAGGAAGACGGTGCGCTGTCCGGGGGTGATGTCGCCGTCCTCGACGGCCGCGGCCAGCCCCGCCATCGCCCGCCCCGTGTAGATCGGGTCGAGGACGATGCCCTCGGTGCGGGCGGCGAGGGTCAGGGCGCTCATGACGGGTTCGGTGAGCGTGCCGTAGCCCTCGCCGACCCGGTCGAGCCGGACCCGCAGTTCCTTCGGAGCACAGCGCTTGCCGGACAGCTCGGAGGTCAGCTCGGCCACGGTCCGCGCGGGTTCGGCGACGGCGCCGACGTGCACGCCCAGCACACGGGAGCCGCCGAGGTGCGCGACGAGTCCCGCCATGGTGCCGCCCGAGCCGAGCGCGACGACGACCGTCGCCAAGTCGGGTACTTGATCGTCGAGTTCGCGCGCACACTCGACATAGCCGCGGGCACCGAGCGCGCTGGATCCCCCGAACGGGATGAGCGCCGGAACCTCACCTCGCCCCCTCAGCTCCTCGACCACCTCCTGGGCCCGCGACGCCAGCCGCTCGCCGCTGTCGCCCGCCCAGACGACGCCGGCGCCGAAGAGCCCGTCCAGCGCGAGGTTGCCGGACGCGGAGGCTCCCGGTTCTCCGGCGAGCACGAGCACGACGCGGAGCCCCAGCCGGGCGCCCGCCGCCGCGGTCAGCCGTGCGTGGTTGCTCTGCGGCGCGCCGGTGGTCACCAGGGTGGTGGCGCCCTCGGCCAGGGCCGCCCCGCAGGTCCACTCCAGCTTGCGGACCTTGTTGCCGCCGCCGCCCAGGCCGGTCAGATCGTCGCGCTTGACCCACAGGTCGTCCGGGCCCAGACCGAGCGCACGGGCCAGCCGGGGAGCGGGTTCGAGCGGGGTGGGCCAGGTGCCGAGGAGGGCGCGGGGCGGGGTGCTGTCGGTGGAGGGAGTCGTCATCGTCGGCAGCGTAGCTGGCCCGGCGCCGCCGGCCGGCGGCGGGCGCGAGGCTGCGGTGGGCCGCCCGGATGTCCCGGACGGCCCACCGCGCCGACGCACTCCGTTTCGGTCGTCCGTCAGCCGGTGAACCCGGCGTTGATGGACGTGAACTGCCAGTTGTTCTGGCTGATGCCGGAGCAGTTGCTCACCACGCCGCCGCCCGGGCAGGGCCGGTCGCGGTTGACCGACCAGAAGGCGAGTCGGGCGATGTGGTGCGAGTTCGACCAGTCGCGGATCGAAGTCCAGATCGCCGGAGTGGTGTTCTCCTGCTGGTCACTGAGACCGTTCATCCCGGAGATGCCGATGTGGGAGTAGGCCGTGGCGTCGTCCCACCCGAAGGTCGACTTCAGCTTGGTCTTCAGGCCCTCGGCGGCGTTGACGGTGTTGCCGTACATGTCGGAGCCGCCGCCGAAGTCGAACGGCATGATCGTGAAGACGTCGATGCCCGCGTTCAGCGACTGCGCCTGCTCGATGAGACGGTTGCCGTAGTAGGTCGGGCCGGTCGTCGAGGTGCCGAAGGTGACGATCGTCTTCAGGCCCGGGTTGTTGGCCTTGACGGTCTTCAGCGCGGTCAGGATCTTCGCCTGGACGGCCTCGTTCTCGAACTCGTCCGTGTTCTCGATGTCCATGTCGATCGCCTTGAGGCCGTAGGCGTCGATCACCTTCTGCAGCGCACCGGCGAGAGCGCTCGCCGAGGAGCAGTTGGCGCCGAGCTTGCTGCCCTGCCAGCCGCCGAACGACGGGACGATGTCACCGCCCGCGGAGCGGATCTGGTTGATGGCGGTCTGGTCGACGCCGCCGGTGAGGGCGCGGCTGCCGTCCCAGGCGGGGGTGCAGCCGCCGGAGTCCAGCATGAACGCCATCGTGAACCACTTGATGCCGGTCGCGCTCATCACCGTGGTCGGGCTCGGCGGGTCGCCCCAGCCTTCGTAGAGATAGGGCGCGGCCTGCTTGAAGCCGGTGCCGCCCCCGCTGCCCGCGTCCGTCGTGACACTCACGGAGTTCGAGGCCGCCGAGGTGTTCCCGGCCGCGTCGCGCGCCTTGACGGTGAACGTGTAGGCGGTGCTGGCCGACAGCCCGCTGACGGTCGCGCTCGTGCCCGACACACTGAGCACCTGGTTCGAGCCGCTGTAGATGTCGTAGGCGCTCACGCCGACGTTGTCGCTCGACGCGCCCCACGACAGCGAGACGCTGGAGGAGGTCTTGCCGGTGGAGGTCAGGTTCGTGGGTGTGGTGGGAGCCTGGGTGTCGGAGCTGCCGCCGGGCCCGTCCAGGCTGATGTCGTCGGCGTAGTAGGTGCCCTGCGCGTACCAGCCGTGGACGTAGATCTTGGCGCTGGTCTGCGAGGCACCGGTCGTGAAGGACACGCTGAGCTGGCTGTACGCCGACGGGGACGTCGTCCAGTTCGAGGCACCGCCGTCCACGCCCAGGTACACATAGCTGCCGCGCACCCAGCCCGAGAGGGTGTACGCCGTGTTCGGCTGCACCGCGACGGTCTGGCTGCACTGGGCGTTGTCACTCGAACTCACCGCCCCCGCAAGGGCCTTGGAGCCGCCGTGCACGGGACTGGAGACGACCGAGCCCAGGTTCCCGGTGCACGTCCAGGGGGAGAGGCTGCCCGACTCGAAGCCGGGGTTGGTCAGGATGTTGGCCGCCTGGGCCGTGCCGGGGAGGGCGACCGCCCCGGCCAGGGCCAGGGCGGCGGTGCCGAGGAGGGCGAGGAAACGATGTCTGGAACGTCTGAGATATGTGATGCGCACGCGATCTCCCTGAAGAAATGGGGGTGTTCGGGAGTGCTGAGAGGTGCGCAACCAAGTTGGTATGGACCAATCCCGCTGTCAAGACGCTGAGCGGAAATTGGTCCAGACCGGTAGTCGGGTGGGGGTGGGACTAGGCGGGTGCGATGGCGGCGGTGGCGGAGGCGTTCTCCGTCGCGGGGGCGGGCTCGGGCTCGGTGACAGGGCCGGGCGCGGGTTCCGTGGCCTGCGCGGGCACGGCGGGCAGTGCCGGCGCGGGAGTGTCGGCCCGCTGGTGCGGCAGCGACACCGCGCGCACCGGACGCGGGCCCGAGACCACCGTGTAGTCCTGCCCGAGGAACGGCGGGACCACCTCGCCCGTCTCCTCGCCGAGCGCCAACTGCACGGCAGCCCAAGGGGCGTTGACGCCGCACTGGGCGAGCTGGTGCAGTCCGCCGGCCGGACGGGTGTTGACGTCCATGAGGACCGGCTCGTCGCCGTACATGCGGAACTGGATGTTCGTCAGGTAGTGCAGTGCGAACTTCTCCGCGAGCAGGCGCGCGGGCTCGATCCAGGACGGGTGAAGCGTGAACCCGCGGCGGCGCCCGTTCTTGGTGCGGCCCACCGCCATGCGGATCCGGCCGTCGGGGCCGGTGAGGCAGTCGACGGACACCTCCGGCTGCTCCAGGCGCGGCATCACCAGCCAGTCGACGGGCTGGTCGGCCGCGCGCAGCGCCTCCACGACCAGATCGAGCGGCACGTACGGACTGGGAAATCCGTTGAGGTGATTGAGCGAGAAGGGGGCGCGCGTGATGACGCGGAAGCCCACCCCGCCCGCCCCCGACGCCGGCTTGAAGCACGCCTTGTGGCCCGCGGCCTCCAGCGCCTCGACCGCCGTGACCAGCTCATCCTCGGTGCGCACCCGCCACCACGGCGGTACCGGCACACCCACCGTCTGGACCGCCTCATAGGCGGTGACCTTGTCCTGGAAGACGGCCACGGCTTCGGCGGGCGGCGCCAGCAGGGCCGTACCGAGCGCGGCGAACTCCGCCCGCTGCGCGACGATCGCGGCCTGGTGCAGGACCGGCACGAACACGTCGATGGAGTGGCGGGCGCAGTGGTCGAGGGCGTACTCGACATACGCGCGCGGGGACAGGCCCTCGGGCTCCATGGAGGCCACGTCGGCGGCGGCCAGGACGGGGGAGTCGGCATCGCCGTGCGTCGCATGGATCTCGACCGCGCGATGCTGCGGATTACTTCGCAGCTGATCCATGAAGAACACGTTCTCCGCGTACGTGCGGTTGAGCCAGACGCGTACGCGAGAGCCCATACAGGCCACCTTTCACGGTTCGCGGGCACGGCGGAGCAGGCCGTGCCCGGCCAGGGGAGTGGGAGGAACACCAAGCCGCCGTACGCCAAAGCAGGTTCCTGGCGGCCGTGTTGGGGCGATCATAAGGGGCGTGGGGCCCCTGTGCTGCTACGGGCGTGTTACGGATTCCCGGAAACACCCGGCGAGGGGGTACGGATGCCGGGGAGCGGGCCACGGGGGACCGGGGCGAGGGCCAGAGTACCGGCACGGCGGACCGGGCGCGGGGCGGCGGCGGGCCCTTCTTGTCCCGTGGGGGCGGATGTGTTCTTGTGTTCCCATTCGTCTTCCTTGGGGGTGTCGCGGGTGCGGTCGACAGACGGCGGTCATGGGAACCTGCTGGCCATCAGCGATCTGCACATCGGATACGCCGAGAACCGCGCCCTCGTCGAGAAGATGCGCCCCGAGACGGACGACGACTGGCTTCTGGTCGCCGGTGACATCGGAGAGATCGTCGCCGACATCCGGTGGGCCCTGGAAACGCTCAGCAGCCGTTTCCGCAAGGTGATCTGGGTGCCCGGCAACCACGAGCTGTGGACCCACCCGAAGGACGAGGTACAGCTGCGCGGCGTCGCCCGCTACGAGCATCTGGTCGCCCTGTGCCGGGAGTTGGGCGTCATCACCCCCGAGGATCCGTACCCGGTGTGGGACGGTCCCGGCGGCCCCGCGGTCGTCGCGCCGCTCTTCCTGCTCTACGACTACTCGTTCCTGCCGCAGGGCTGCGTGACCAAGGACCAGGGGCTGGCCTATGCCCAGGGCACCGGGGTGATCTGCTCCGACGAGCACCTGCTCCACCCCGACCCCTACCCGAGCCGCGAAGCCTGGTGCCGGGCCCGGGTCGCCGAGACCGAGCGCCGGCTCGCCGAACTGCCCGACGATCTGCCCGTGATCCCGGTCAACCACTACCCGCTGGACCGCCACCCGACGGACATCCTGCGCTACCCCGAGTTCGCGATGTGGTGCGGCACCCGGCTGACCGCGGACTGGCACCGCAGGTTCCGTGTCGAGGCCATGGTCTACGGTCATCTCCACATCCCGCGGACCACCTGGCACGAGGGCGTCCGCTTCGAAGAAGTGTCCGTGGGGTACCCCCGCGAATGGCGCAGACGGCCGGGAACGCCGGGCACACTGCGCCGCATTCTGCCGATGGAGGTCGGAGCCGGTGATGGAGGAGCTGCTCCCGGAGTCGGTCGTGGCCGTGGAGAGCTACGGTGACGACGAGGCCGCGGGCGCGACCCTGTACCCCGAGGAGCAGGCGCTCCTGACACGGGCCGTGGAGAAGCGGCGCCGCGAGTTCACCGCCGTGCGCTCCTGCGCCCGGCGCGCCATGGAGAAGCTCGGCGTGCCCCCGGGACCGGTCCTGCCCGGCGAACGCGGCGCGCCGCAGTGGCCGTCGGGCCTGATCGGCAGCATGACGCACTGCGACGGCTACAGCGCCGCCGCGCTCGCCCGCGCCACCGATCTGGTCTCCCTCGGCATCGACGCCGAACCCCACCTGGCGCTCCCGGCGGGGGTCTTCGACGCCGTGGCCCTGCCCACGGAGGTGGACCGCCTCGACCGGCTGGGCGCGCGGACCCCCGCCGTCCACTGGGACCGGCTGCTGTTCAGCGCCAAGGAGTCGGTCTACAAGGCGTGGTTCCCGCTCACCCGGCAGTGGCTGGACTTCTCCGAGGCGGACATCGACATCGTCCAGGGCCCCGCGACCGGCGGCCCCGTCCTGTCAGGGCGATTCCGCGCCCAACTCCTCGTGCCGGGCCCGCTGGTGGGCGGCGAGCGCGTCGGGGCCTTCGACGGGCGCTGGACCCTCCAGCGGGGCCTGGTCGCGACGGCGGTCACCGTGCCCCGCGGCTGAGCCCGGCCCCGGTCACCGTGGACCACGGCTGAGCCGGCCGTGGGCACCGCCCCTCACCTGGGAGCCGGCTCCGGGCACCAGGTGTGCAGCAGCCGGAAGAACGCCTCCTCGTTGCCCGCGAGCCCGGCAGCCGCCAGTGCCCGCTCCGCCTCGGCGAGCGCGGACGGGGGCACCACGGGTGGTCGGCGCCCGTCGGGCGGACCGTCGAAGGCGGCTCGTACGGTCTGCAGGAGCCGCAGATAGGCCTGCACGGCGGCGCGTTCGTGGTCGGTCAGTACGGCGGTCGGCATCGGACGGCTCTCCCCGGGTCGGCTTGTCGTAGCGGTACATGGCGGTACGTCACTCCAGCTTGCCGTCCGGCACTGACAATCCCGTTTGGGTACGCGGAGGTTCGCCCGCTTAGCGGAGGCGAAACCTCACGGAAATCCCTGGTGGAACAGGAGCCCTAGGCTGGAGAGGAGAGCCTGCGGTCGCCTGCACGGCGCCCCGGGAGCTGCCTTCACGGCGGCCTGGAAGCTGCCTTACGGCGGCCTGGAACAGGAGGTCGGCCCGTGGTCGACGTACCGTCTCGGCGTCCGCGGCGCACCCTGCGGCTGCGCTCGGTGGGCGACGGGGAACTGCGCCTGCGCCACCGCGTCGTGCACGGCTACCGACGCGCCTACCGGATGGCGGGCGAGGGCCCGGCGCTCGTCCTGATCCACGGCATAGGCGACTCCTCGGCGACCTGGGCGGATCTGATCCCCGACCTCGCCCGCACCCACACGGTGATCGCGCCCGACCTGCTCGGCCACGGGGCGTCCGACAAACCGCGGGCCGACTACTCGGTGGCCGCGTACGCCAACGGGGTGCGCGATCTGCTCACCACGCTCGACATCGAGTCCGCCACCCTGGTCGGGCACTCGCTCGGCGGCGGCGTCGCGATGCAGTTCGCCTACCAGTTCCCCGAGCGCACCGAGCGGCTCATCCTGGTCAGCGCCGGTGGCGTCGGGGGCGAGGTCAACCCCGTACTGCGGGCCGTCTCGCTGCCCGGCGCGCACCTCATGCTCTCCACGCTGCAACTGCCCGGGATGCGCCTCCAAGTAGGCCTGTTCCTCCGTCTGATGAGGCTCCTCGACACCGATCTGGGCCAGGACGCACCGGAGTTGCTGAACCTCGTGGACGCGCTGCCCGACGCGACCTCCCGCAGCGCCTTCATCCGCACCCTGCGCGCCGTGGTCGACTGGCGCGGCCAGGCGGTCACCATGCTCGACCGCTGCTATCTCACCGAGGGCATGCCCACGATGCTGCTCTGGGGCGACCGGGACAGCGTGGTGCCCGTACGGCACGCGTACGGGGCACACAAGGCGATGCCGGGCAGCCGTCTGGAGATCTTCGAGGGGGCGGGCCACTTCCCCTTCCACAGCGACCCGGCGCGCTTCCTGGCCCTTGTCGAGGAGTTCACCAGCACCACGAGCCCGGCCGACTGGAGCCGCGAGCACTGGCGGGAGCTGCTGCGCGCGGGCCGCCCCGGCACGACGGCGGGACAGCCCGACACGGCCCAGAACCGCGCGGCGGAACGGGACCTGCGGGAGGCGAGCGAACGCAGCGCGACCTGACGCCCGCCTGTCCCGCTAGGCCCTGTCGTCAAATTCCCGCCTGCCCCGCGACGCCATGCACGTTCCCCCACTGCCTTAAGGGCGTGGGAGGTACCCCCACTCGCCGCACCGGGCACAGCCCCAAGTACGTCCAGTACGAGGGTGTGTGCCCGGCACGCCGAGAGCACGCACCTGACGCCGCGCGGCCCGCCCTCCGGGCGGACGACGGGAATTTGACGACAGGGCCTGGCCCCGGCAGGCCGGGGGATCAGCCCGGGGTGGGCGCCCCGGCCGTGCGGACCGTCTCCCGTTCCTGGTCCGTGAACGGCGGCTCGGCCAGCGGAGGCCGGCGCGGGCCGCGCAGCACCGCGAAGGCGACCTCGGGCTTGAAGAGGGTCGGCAGCGGTCCCGACAGCGTCATCACGCTGAACAGCGCCTGGGCGACCAGCGGACGCCCGGTCGCCGTCAGCATGAGCCGGTTCACATAGCGGCCGAGCAGATTCTGCGCGCCCCCGGGCTGCTTGCCGATCGCCTCCGGGTAGCGGATGTCCGTGCCCGTGGCCAGGTCCCAGGCGGTCGCCACCGGACGGGACACGGCACGCTGCACCCGCCGCGCGAGCCCCGGCGCCGTCAGCCCGTGCTCGGCCACCAGCCCGCGCAGCGCCACGGCGCCCTGCGCGGCCACCGACATGCCGTGCCCGTAGACCGGGTTGTACGTGGCGACGGCGTCACCGATCACGACGAACCCCTCGGGCCAGTCCCGCACCTTCTCGAAGAAACGCCGTCTGTTGACCGTGGAGCGGGTGAGGACGACGTCCGTCAGCGGCTCCGCGTGCGCGATCAGCTCGCCCACGACGGGATGTCTGACCCCGCGCGCGAACGCATCGAACTCCTCGTCGGAGCCGGTCGGCTGCCCGCCGCGCGTGCCCGACAGCGTCACCAGCCAGCGGCCGCCCTCGATGGGCACGATCGTCGACGACTGGCCCGGCACCGGCTGCGCCGCGTCCGGCTGTACGTTGACCACCGGGAAGTCCTCAGTGCCCGCGGGTGCGCGGAAGATCCGGCTGGCGTACGCGAGTCCCGAGTCCACCTCGTCCATCGGCGCCTCGGGCACGCCCAGCGCGTCGAGCCAGGTGCTGGCCCGCGAGCCGCGCCCCGAGGCGTCCACCACCAGATCGGCCGCGAGGACGCGCTCCTCGCCCTCGGACGTACGCACCCGCACACCCGTCACCCGGGAGGCGCCGCCCTCCAGGCCGAGGAGTTCGGTGCGCTGCAGGACGGTGACGCGCTCCATCTTGGCGAGCCGCGCGCGCAGCACCGAGTCGAGCAGATCCCGGCTGCACGCGATCATGAACTCCATCTCGGGCCAGCGCCGCAGCCAGCCCTGCGCCGACAGCGAGACGAGACCGGTCGGCAGCGGGATGCGCCGGGCGCCGGCGGCGAGCCAGGCGTCGGTCACCCCGGGCAGCAGCTCCTCCATCGCACGGGCGCCGCCGGACCACAGCAGATGGGCATGGCGGGCCTGCGGGAGGCCCCTCCGCGGCTCGGGCCCCTCGGGCAGCGCGTCGCGCTCGACGACGGTGACCTCGGCGTAGTCGTGCAGGGCGGCGGCGGCCAGCAGACCGGCCAGCCCGCCGCCGACGACGACGGCCCGACGGGAAGCCGCACCCGGCGGCAGACGGCGGGTGGTGTCGGCGGGTCTGCTCGGTTCGGCCGCGTCCCGGGAGGCGCTAGCTGGTTCGCTCATGGAAGTCGCTCTCTGAGCTGGTCGGGGCCCGCCCTCGAGCGGCCGCGACGACGGGTGACTGACGCAGGGCGATGGACATCCGCACGAGATCGCGGGGGCCATCGGTGTACGCGTACGCGGATCCGGGCGCCGGGGGACCGTCGGCCGCCTCCGCCGAGCTGATGACCCTGCCCTCCGGATCGGCGGCCCTGGCCCGCACCGCCGCCGTCACCATCACCGCGTCCGCCTCGGCCTGCGCCTGGGCGGGCGAGGAACCCGCGGTCAGGGCCGCGTCGTAGGCGTGGGAGCGCACCTCGGAGTCGAAGTAGGGGTACAGGCTGAGCATGCCGTCGTGGATGTCGGACTCCCGCTGGGTGACCTGGAGTTCGGCGGGGGACCACCAGGAGATCCGCACCGCGTGGTCCTCGTGCGCGGAGACCGACTTCAGTTCGCGCCACAGCGGCCCGAGCCTGCGGTACGTCGACCAGGTCGTCCAGCAGTCCCCGATGCGCTGGCAGGCCAGTGGCAGCAGGAAACCGACCGCGCTGACCTGCTCTCCCACGGAGGCGAGCATGGGGGCCACATCGGTGCTCAGGCCGTCCAGGTTCGCACCGTTCCAGCGGGCGACCACGGCGGTGAACTTGGTTGCCGCGTAAGGGACGTTGAAGAGGAAGCCGACCGCGATGATCAGCAGCCCGGCCCGCAGCCAGCCGTGCACCTGGAGCGCCCAGCGCCAGCACATGATGTTCATCGCGACGCCCGCGACGGTCAGCGCGAGGAGGTAGAGCACGATCATCTCGCGGATGAACGGGGTGTTGGCGTAGTAGGTGTCGAGATCCCGCAGCCGTTCCACGGGGGCGTCCCCGAGGGCGAACAGCACGACCAGCGCCACGCTGACCACGCCGTACCCGGTGATCCAGCGACGCGCGAGTCGACGGGTCACCTCCGGCGGTCCGCCGCGCCAGTTGATGATCAGCACCAGGCAGGAGGCGCAGAAGGCGCTCAGCAGGCAATAGACCAGGGGCGCCGAGATGTTGGGGACCCCGGTGAGGTCATTGACCCCGGCGATCGTCGGCGGGGCCGCGAAGACGAACACCAGGCCCGCCAGTGCCATGAGTACGCCGACGGACCGCTGGAGCGGGTCACGCCAGCCCCTGATCAGCGCGGGCGCCTTGGCGGCGAGAGCGACCCCCATGGCGGCGGCGGGGACGTAATAGCTGGATGCGTCCATGTCCTCGGAGACGTCCTCAGCCCTGCGTGCCCCGGTAGCCCAGGGACGCCTCGATCCGGCCGGCCAGACCGTCCCGGCTCACCGGCTGGCGCAACGACGAACCGGCCAGCCACGTACGGCACTTGCTGGCGAGCAGCAGACCGAAGCTCTCGGCCTCCTTCTCGTTGTCGAGGTCGAAGTGGGTGCGCGCGGCCACCTTCAGGACGGTCGCCTGGAGGTCCGCGTGGTCGCTGAGCAAGCGGGCCGCGACGGCCGCGCCCTCGACATGGTGACTGCAGTGCCCGGCCTTCATGTGCCACAGCTCATGACCGAGGATCACCAACTGGTGGTCGGGCGCGGTGCGTTCCTCGATGACGACGAGGTCCTGCTCGGCCATGTCGAGCCACAGCCCGCTGGCGGTGCCGGGCGGGAACGCGGCCGTACGGAACTGGACGGGACGGCCGCGGCGTCTGCTCATCGCGTCGCACAGCGCCGCGTACAGCTCGGCGGGTTCCGCCGGTGCCGGGAGCGAGAGCTCCGCGACCAACTCGCCGCACAGGCGGCGCATTTCCCTTCCGATGCCCACAGTTCTCCCCCGGCTCACGACTCGGGCCGCTTGACGCTCTCCAAGAGCATGTCCAGCCACTCGGCGACCTTGTCCCGGTGCTGGTCGGTGGGCAACTGCGCGGCCCGCCAGGCGATTCCGCGGACGCCGTGGTCCAGGAGCAGCCGCTCCAGCGGGTCGTTCACGACGGAGGCCGCCGCGCGCTCGCGGTCGGCGAGTCGCTGCAGGAGCTCCTGCTCCGAGCGCTGGAGGGCGCCCACGAGCGCCTCGGAGTCCTCGGCCGTCAGGAACCCGGCATGGACCCGGAAGAAGCGCTGGATGGCGTCACAGTGCTCCATGGTGGGGCGCCGGTCGCCGTTGATGAGGGCGCCCGCCTGCTGGCGCGACATGCCGGCGCCGTCGGCGATCTCCTGCTGGGTGTACCGGCGTCCGTTGGGCTTGAGCCGGGTGCGGCGCAGCAGGTCCAGGCGTTGCAGGAAGCGGGCCTGCAGGTCGGGCTCCCCGGCGGGGCGGCCGCTCAGCAGGGCCTTCACCACGGGTTCGGGGACGCCGGACTCGGCCGACAGGCGCTTGACGTCGAAGACCTCGGCGTGCTGCACACCGAGCCGGTCGGCGAGTGCGGTGACCCGGGCCACGACGGCCTGCAGCAGAACCGTCGCCGTGGCGCCCGGAACTTCGAAGCCATCCGTCACCGACAGATCTCCTACGTCTCTCTCAGGTCTCGCTCACGAAAGTCAGGAACCGTCCGGGTGTGAGGGTCGGGAACCGATCATCCGGACGCGAAGGTCAGGAACCAACCGGAGACTAGCGGCTTGCTCGAACTCACATCCAGGTCTCGCCACAACTGTGGCGAGATTCAGCCGTCAACAGGCGCCAAATGCCACGATAGTTGACACGCCTGTGCCCTGGGCAGCAGGATCGGGGCGCCGCGTGAAGGCCGCAGAGGCAAGAGGGGTGACCTCCCGATGGCGTACCAGGCAGGAAGGCAGCGGTCCCAGCCGCGACCTGTCCCCGAGAGTCTCGAAGCTCAGGCGTATCTCCAGGACTACGCCGCCCTCTTAGAAGCCGTCCCGTTCCCCTCCGTCGTCTTCGATCACCGCTGGGACGTCGTGCTGTCCAACGCCGCGTTCGAGACACTTTTCGACGGCGTCGGCCCCCATCCGACGGCCATGCCCGGCGACAACTTCCTTCGGTTCGTGCTCTTCCATCCGGACGCGGCCACGGTCCTCGGCGACCACGAGTCGAGCTGGTGCCTGCCGATGCTGGCCCACTTCGCGGCCGCCGTGGAGCTCCACGGCCAGGACCGCGGACTCCAGTCGATCCGCCGGGACATCGCCCAGGACCCGATCATGGACGCCGCCTACCGGCACGGGTTGCCGCACTGGATCCGCGCGGTCGGCCCGGGCGCCGTCGAGCACGACGGCGCCGTACGCCCGCTGGTGCACCCCGAGCCGCGCTGGGGCAGCACGGAGTGCCGGATCGTCGACGACACGCCCAAGACCCTCCGGGACATGGGCTATACGCGGATGACGCTGGTCCTGCGCGAGACGCGGCAGGCGGCGGCCGGACCGCGCAAGGTCCGCAAGACGCGCAACGGAGCGGCGGAGCTGCGGGCGGTGTGAGCCCGCGGGGGCGGGCGGTTGGCGTCTTCGCGGCGGTGCGCACGGCCGGGTGTCCTCGGCCGTGCCGTACGGCGGGGCTCAGTCGTCCAGCACCACGAGCACGAGCGGAACGCCGTCGCACGGCACCAGCCGCATCCGGTCGAAGCGCGCGGTCCGCGCCGACGCCAGTACGGCACCGAAGTCCGGGCCCTTGGTGAGCGATCCGGCCAGATGCGCGGGATCGGCGGACGCGGCCACCCGGCCCCGCGCGTTCACCAAGTGGGCCGCCCCCGGCAGCCGTTGGAGCAGCGGGACGACGGCGTTCTCGAAGTGCCGCAGATACACGTCGGCCGCGGCGACCCCGACGAACCGTCCCTCCACCTGCACGGGCGCGGACAGCGTCAGGCTGTACTCGTCGGAGCACAGGTAGTCCACATAGGGCCCGGCGACCGCGCGCTGCCCGGTGTCGCGGGGGAGGGCGAACCAGTCCCAGTGCGTGTAGTCGGAGTACGCGGAGTGCTCCGGATCGAGGTCGAGCAGCAGCGGCCGTACGTCCCCGTCGGAGCCCTGCTGCCACCACTCCAGCCACGCCGGTACGTCACTCAGCAGCCCCGGCGCCGCGACGAATCCGGCGCCCGACACCAACTCCTGCCGGGTGAGCCGGAGATGGAGCCCCGGGCGCAGTGCGGCCAGATCCA
Source organism: Streptomyces sp. NBC_00775 (assembly GCF_036347135.1). Taxonomy (NCBI): domain Bacteria; kingdom Bacillati; phylum Actinomycetota; class Actinomycetes; order Kitasatosporales; family Streptomycetaceae; genus Streptomyces; species Streptomyces sp. NBC_00775. The sequence continues at coordinate 1,392,018 of NZ_CP108938.1, read as the reverse complement.
CGGTCGCGGGGCGCCGGTTCTGCGCGGCGACCCGGGCGAGCAGCCTCGCGGTGTCGGTACGGGTCTCGGCCACCGCCTCGAACACGGCCTCCAGCGTGGAGCGGACCTGGGCGGCGACGGCCGCCTCGGGCGTCGCGTCAAGCGTCGCCGCCGCGGCGCCCGCCAGGCCGGGGCTCCTGCTCATGGGTGCCCTCCAGCGGACGGGGACCGGACGCGGCGCGCGGCATCGACAGACGCAGGGCGATGAGCCGCGCCGTCGAATCCTGCACGCACCGCTCGGCCAGGGCTCTGGCCGAATCGTGGGCCCCATCTTGCACCGCCGAGATTACGGAGCGGTGACGGTCGGCCACTTCTTCACGGTATTCGTCGTCCCCGAGCACGAGACACAACAGCGCGCCCACTTCCGTCTGGAGCGCGACCTGTTCACGGGTCAGCCGGGCCGACTGCGCCGCCGCGGCGAGCTCGACATGAAACCGGCCGTAGACACGGCTGCGCGCCGCCGCGTCCGCGGCGGTCGACAGTGCTTCGAGGGTGCGGCGCAGCTGCTGAAGATCGTCCGGTTCCGTGCGCTCCGCGGCCAGCCGTGCGGCCGTGCCCGACAAGGCGGCCCAGTGGTCGCCCAGGTCGCGCAGCTCCTCGGTGCTCCAGCCGGCGAGCCGGGCCTTCAGCCGCTCCTCGCCGGGGTCCTCGGGGAGGGACACGAAGCTTCCGCCGCCACGCCCCCTGCGCGTGGTGACCAGTCCCTGCTGCCGCAGCGCCATGAGCGCCTCGCGCAGGGTGACCGTGGACACGCCGAGCTGCCCGGCCAGCTCCATCTCGCCGGGCAGTTGCTCCCCGTCGGAGAGCAGCCCGAGCTCTATGGCATCACTGAGCCTGCGGACGACCGTCTCCACTCGCGCCCGATTGTCCAGCGGGGTGAAGATGGCCCTCCGGGCGCCATTGTCCATGTGTTGCTTCACGACCACCACCTTGTGCGTTGACTCAACCTTTACCATAAGGGGGTCTTGAGCTTTGAACTATGACTTCATATCTTTCCGGTCAACGTAAGAGTGCACCAGAAAGGTTCCCGCCCATGGAGGGAAGCACGATCCGGCTGCAGGATCTGCGGAAGTCGTTCGGCGAGACGACCGCGGTGGCCGGAGTCGACCTGGAGATATCCGACGGCGAGTTCTTCTCGATGCTCGGCCCGTCCGGCTCCGGGAAGACGACCGTCCTGCGCATGATCGCGGGCTTCGAGACCCCCACCTCCGGGCGGATCGAGCTGGCCGGCCAGGAGGTCACCGGGCTCGCCCCCTTCGAGCGGGATGTGCACACCGTCTTCCAGGACTACGCGCTGTTCCCGCACATGACCGTGGAACAGAACGTCGCCTACGGCCTCAAGGTCCGCAAGGTGCCCAAGGCCGAGCGGCTGGTGCGGGCCCGCAAGGCGCTCGCCGACGTACGCCTCGAAGGGTTCGGCAGGCGGCGCCCGAGCCAGCTTTCCGGGGGCCAGCGCCAGCGCGTCGCACTCGCCCGCGCCCTCGTCGGCCGCCCCCGGGTGCTGCTGCTCGACGAACCGCTCGGCGCCCTCGACCTCAAGCTGCGCGAGCAGATGCAGGTCGAGCTCAAGGCGATCCAGCGCGAGGTCGGCATCACCTTCGTCTTCGTCACCCACGACCAGGAGGAGGCCCTGACGATGAGCGACCGCATCGCCGTCTTCAACCAGGGCCGCATCGAGCAGGTCGGCACCCCGGCCGAGATCTACGAGCGCCCCGCCTCGGCCTTCGTCGCCGGCTTCGTCGGCACGTCCAACCTGCTCGAAGGCCAGTCCGCGCAGCAGGTCGTCGGCGCCCCGGGCACGTACAGCATCAGGCCCGAGAAGATCCGGGTTCTGAAGGAGTCCGCCGAGGCCGACGAGCCGGAGCACTCCACCGCCGTCGGCACCGTCGTCGAGGTCGTCTATCTGGGTGACTCCACCCGCTTCCTGGTGGATCTCGACGCCGGCGGACGCCTCACCGCGCTCCAGCAGAACCTGGAGACCACCTCCGAGGACGTCGCCGCCTACCGCGGCACCCGGGTCCGCCTCCAGTGGCGCCGAGGCCACACCTTCAAGGTCCCCGACCCCCGCTGACCGCCCCCCACCGCCCCCCACGCTCGGTCCCCATCACGCTCAGTCCCCATCAGGTATGGAGTACGTCGTGCGCCTCACCCGAACCCTTCAGGCCGCCGCCGCAGTCGCGGTGCTCCTCGCGGCCTCCGCCTGCGGATCGTCCGACTCGGGCGGCTCCTCCTCGTCGACCGGGCTCAACCCGCCCGACCTCAAAGCGCAGTCGAAGCTCGGCAAGACCGAGGGCCAGGTCAACCTCATCGCGTGGGCCGGCTATGTCGAGGACGGTTCGAACGACCCCAAGGTCGACTGGGTCAGCGACTTCGAGAAGCAGACCGGCTGTCAGGTCAACTCCAAGGTCGCCGCCAGCTCCGACGAGATGGTCAAGCTGATGAAGACCGGCCAGTACGACGCCGTGTCCGCGTCCGGCGACGCGTCTTTGCGCCTCATCGCCTCCGGCGACGCGGCCCCGGTCAACACCGCCCTCGTACCGAACTACAAGGACGTCTTCAGCGGCCTGAAGAACGGCGCCTGGAACTCCGTCGACGGCCAGATGTACGGCATCCCGCACGGCCGCGGCGCCAACCTGCTGATGTACAACACGCAGAAGGTCACGCCCGCCCCCACCTCCTGGGCGGCCGTCTTCGACGACGCCTCGAAGTACAAGGGCCATGTGACGGCGTACGACTCGCCGATCTACATCGCCGACGCGGCGCTCTATCTCAAGGCGACCAAGCCGGAGTTGAAGATCAAGGACCCCTACGCGCTGGACCAGACACAGTTCGACGCGGCCGTCGCCCTGCTGAAGAAGCAGGGCGCGAACGTGGGGGAGTACTGGAGCGACTACCTCAAGGAGATCTCCGCCTTCAAGAGCGGTGACTCCGTGGTCGGCACCACCTGGCAGGTCATCGCCAACCTCGCCGCCGACGAGGGCGCCAAGGTGAAGGCCTTCGTGCCCAAGGAGGGCTCCACGGGCTGGTCGGACACCTGGATGATCTCCGCCAAGGCCAAGCACCCCAACTGCGCCTACAAGTGGGCGGACTGGATCATCTCCCCGAAGGTGAACGCCCAGGTCGCCGAGTACTTCGGTGAGGCACCCGCCAACTCCAAGGCCTGCGCCGAGACCAGCGACAAGTCCTTCTGCGACACCTACCACGCCTCCGACGAGAGCTACTGGAAGAACATCGCCTTCTGGAACACGCCCATCGAGCAGTGCCTCGACGGCCGCACCGACGTCAAGTGCGTGCCGTACGCCAAGTGGGTCCAGGCCTGGACCGAGATCAAGGGCTGAGCGACACATGACGTCCACCACGCAGGCCGCCGGACGGTCCCCCGTCCGGCGGCTCGCCGGGACCCTGCACCGGCACTCCCGGCTGCGGCTGTCCCTGCTCCTCACCGCGCCGCTGCTCTGGCTGGCCGTGCTCTACCTCGGCTCACTGGCCGTGCTGTTCGTCTCCGCGTTCTGGACGACCAACTCCTTCACCTCCGAGGTGGTGAAGGTCTGGTCGACCGACAACTTCCACGCGCTGTTCACGACACCGGTCTTCCGGCAGGTGATCCTGCGCAGCATCGGCGTCGCCCTCGCGGTCACCGTCCTGTGCGCGGTGATCGCCTTCCCGGTCGCCTTCTACACGGCCCGCATCGCCCGGCCCAAGTGGCGCCCGCTGCTCGTGGTCGCCATCCTCACCCCGCTGTGGGCGAGTTACCTCGTCAAGGTGTACGCCTGGCGGCTGATCCTCTCTCAGGGAGGCCTCGCCGACTGGATGCTGGAGCCCTTCGGGCTGAGCGGACCCGGGTTCGGACTGCCCGCGGCGGTCATCGCGCTGACGTACCTGTGGCTGCCGTACATGATCCTGCCGATCCACGCGGCACTGGAGCAGCTGCCCGCCAACCTGCTCGACGCGTCGGCGGACTTGGGCGGGCGGCCCGTGCGCACCTTCCGCTCGGTGGTGCTGCCGATGGTCTTGCCGGCCGTCGCCGCGGGCTCGGTCTTCACCTTCTCGCTCAGCCTCGGCGACTACATCACCGTGCAGATCGTCGGCGGCAAGACCCAGCTCATCGGCAACCTCGTCTACTCCAACATCGAACTGAACCTGCCCATGGCCGCCGCGCTCGGCACGGTCCCGGTCGTCGTCATCGTGCTGTACCTGCTCGCGATGCGCCGCACGGGCGCCCTGAGCAGCCTCTGAGGAGCCCGCTGTGCAACTCTCCCGTTCCGCGCGCATCGCGCTGCGCCTCGCCGCCGGGCTCGGCTTCGCGATCATCTACGTGCCGCTCGCGCTCGTCCTGATCAACTCCTTCAACCCGGACCGCAGCGCGAGCTGGCCGCCCTCCAGCCTGACCTTCCACTGGTGGTCGGTCGCCTGGGACAACGAGGGCGCCCGCGCGGCGCTCTGGACCTCCGTCAAGGCGGGGCTCGGCGCCACCGCCATCGCCCTCGTGCTCGGCACGCTGGTCGCCTTCGCGGTCGGCCGGCACCGCTTCTTCGGCCGCGACGCCATCTCCTTCGTGGTCGTCCTGCCGATCGCGCTGCCCGGCATCGTCACGGGCATCGCGCTCAACTCGGCCTTCAGTACGGTACTTGAGCCGCTCGGCGTCGGCCTCGGCATGTTCACCGTGATCGTCGGTCACGCCACCTTCTGCATCGTCGTCGTCTTCAACAACGTCGTCGCCCGACTGCGCCGTACGTCCGGCACCTACGAGGAAGCCGCGATGGACCTGGGCGCGGACACCTTCCGGGCCTTCGTCGACGTCACCTTCCCGCTCATCCGCTCGGCGCTCCTCGCGGGCGCGCTGCTCGCCTTCGCGCTCTCCTTCGACGAGATCGTGGTGACGACATTCACGGCCGGGCCCGGGATCGAGACCCTGCCGATCTGGATCTTCAACAACATGACCCGGCCCCAGCAGGCACCGGTCGTGAACGTCGTGGCGGCGGTGCTCGTCCTGCTCTCGGTGGTGCCGATCTACGTGGCGCAGCGGCTGTCCGCCGACACGGCGACCGAGAGCAGGATCTGAGCGGTCTCGGGGAGGTGAGGGCCCCGGCGAGACCCGGCTATCCGGCGAACTCCCGCATCCACGCCTCGACTTCGTCGGCCGAGCGGGGCAGCCCGGCCGACAGGTTCTCGTACCCGTCCGCCGTCACCAGCAGGTCGTCCTCGATCCGGACGCCGATGCCGCGCCACGGTTCGGGCACGGTCAGGTCGTCAGGCTGGAAGTAGAGGCCGGGCTCGACGGTGAGCACCATGCCCGGCTCCAGGACCCCGTCGACGTACTCCTCGTTGCGGGCCTTGGCGCAGTCGTGGACGTCGATCCCGAGCATGTGACCGGTGCCCGCCATGGTGAACCGGCGCTGGAGACCGAGCTCGTACGCGCGCTCGGCCGGGCCCTCGATGAAGCCCCACTTCACGAGCCGCTCGGTCATCGACCGCTGGGCGGCCTCGTGGAAGTCGCGGTACCGGGCGCCCGGCTTCACCGCGTCCATGCCGGCCTCCTGGGCCTCGTACACCGCGTCGTATATCTCCCGTTGGAGCGGGGTGAACGTCCCGCTGATCGGGAGGGTGCGGGTGACGTCGGCGGTGTAGAGCGTGCGGGTCTCCACGCCCGCGTCCAGCAGGAGCAGCTCGCCCGGGCGGACCGGGCCGTCGTTCTCCGTCCAGTGCATGATCGTGGCGTGCTCGCCGGCCGCACAGATGGAGCCGTAGCCGACGTCGTTGCCCTCGACGCGGGCGCGGCGGAAGAAGGTGCCCTCGATCCACCGCTCCGAGGTGGCGACCGCCTGCGACAACTCCCGTACCACGTCGGTGAATCCACGGACCGTGGAGTCCACGGCCCGGCGCATCTCACCGATCTCCCACGCGTCCTTGACCAGCCGCAGCCCGGACACCGCCGTCTCCAGGTCGGCGTCCCGGTCCTCGTCCGAGGTGAGCGCCGCTTCGATCCCGGGGGCATGGCCGCGCACGACACGGGTCGGTACGCCCGTGTCCTTGAGGTCCTCGACGATCGTGCGGATGTCACGGCACGGCAGGCCGAGCACCGACTCCGACTCGGCGAGGGAACGGCGGCGGCCCATCCACAGCTCGGCCGTCTTGCCCGTCCAGAACTCGTCGCTGTCCCGGGTGTCCCGGGGGAGCTGATAGCAGTGCGCGTCGTGGCCGCCGTCCGCGCGGGGCTCCAGCACCAGGGCACCGTCACGGGCTTGATCGCCCGTCAGATGCACGTAGCCCGAGTACGGGCGGAACGCGTAGGGGGTGTCGTTCGAGCGTGTCTTGAGACTTCCGGAGGGGATGACGAGCCGCTCGCCCGGGAAGAGGGCGGAGAGCGCGGCGCGTCGGCGGGCCGCGTACGGCGCCTGCTCGATGGGCCGCAGATCGCGCTGCTCCGTGTCGGCCCAGCCCGTCCGCATCAGCGCGGACAGCTCGTCGGAGACTCCTTGATACAGACCGTTCTTTCGGCCCTTTGCCACGTCAGGCACCTCTTCTGTGTGTTGTCGACTGTTCCCGGGCTGTTCCAAGCAAGAGAAGCATGTGACATAGTACTGATGTGAGCAAGGCATTTACCTGCGATGTTGTAGTCGTCGGGGCCGGAATGGTCGGCGCGGCCTGCGCCCTGTACGCGGCCCGGGCGGGCCTCGACGTCGCCCTGGTGGACCGCGGTCCGGTGGCCGGCGGCACGACCGGCGCGGGCGAGGGGAACCTGCTCGTCTCCGACAAGGAGCCCGGGCCCGAGCTCGACCTCGCCCTGCTGTCGGGGCGGCTGTGGGCCGACCTCGCGGAGGAGGGTCTCGGACCGGCGATCGAATACGAGGCCAAGGGTGGTGTCGTCGTGGCCTCCACCCCCGAGGGCCTCGCCGCGCTGGAGACCTTCGCGGCGGGCCAGCGCGCGGCCGGGGTCCTGACGTCATCGGTCGCCGCCGGCCAACTCCACGACCTGGAACCGAACTTGGCGCCCGGCCTCGCGGGCGCCGTGCACTATCCGCAGGACACCCAGGTGATGCCCGCCCTGGCCGCCGCCCATCTGGTGCGGGCGTCGGGGGCCCGGCTGCTGACCGGGCGGACCGTGACCGAGGTGCTGCGCACGACGGACGGAGCGGTGCGCGGCGTGCGGACCGACCGGGGCGACCTCCATGCCCCGGCCATCGTGAACGCGGCCGGTACGTGGGGCGCGGCGGTGGCCGGGCTGGCCGGTGTCCCGCTCCCCGTCCTGCCCCGCCGCGGGTTCGTCCTCGTGACGGAGCCGCTGCCGAGGATGGTGCGGCACAAGGTGTACGCCGCGGACTATGTCGCCGACGTGGCCAGTGACTCGGCGGCGCTGCAGACGTCGCCCGTCGTGGAAGGGACGGCCGCGGGGCCGATCCTCATCGGCGCGAGCCGGGAGCGGGTCGGCTTCGACCGCTCCTTCTCACTGCCGGTCGTCCGGGCGCTGGCCGCCGGGGCGACCCGGCTGTTCCCGTTCCTGTCGGAGGTCCGCGCCCTCCGTACCTACCTGGGCTTCCGCCCGTACATGCCGGACCACCTTCCCGCGATCGGCCCGGACCCCCGGGTGCCCGGTCTCTTCCACGCCTGCGGGCACGAGGGCGCGGGCATCGGGCTCGCCACCGGCACCGGGCAGCTGCTCGCGCAGGCCCTGGCCGGCAAGACCACCGACCTCGACCTCGCGCCGTTCCGGCCCGACCGCTTCGTCCAGGAGGCCGCGTGAACCCCCGGGAACTGGTCCGGGCCCAGCCGGGGCCCGCGTTCACCGTCACCCTCGACGGCCGCGAGATCGAGGCGCTGCCCGGCCAGACCGTCGCCGCCGCGCTGTGGGCCGCCGGCGTCACGTCCTGGCGCACCACCCGCGACGCGGGCCGCCCGCGCGGTGTCTTCTGCGGCATCGGCGTCTGCTTCGACTGCCTCGTCACCGTCAACGACCGCCCCAACCAACGGGCTTGCCTGATCCCGGTGCGACCGGGCGACGCGATCCGCACGCAGGAAGGCACGGGCCACCATGACTGACCGACCGCACCTCGCGGTGATCGGCGCGGGCCCGGCGGGGCTCGCCGCGTCCCTGGCGGCGGCCGCGCGCGGCATCCGCGTCACACTGATCGACTCGGCGGCACAGGCGGGGGGCCAGTTCTACCGCCAGCCCGCGAGCGGGCTGGGGGCGCGCCGTCCGAAGGCGCTGCACCACCAGTGGCGGACGTGGGAGCGGCTGCGGGACGGGCTCGCCGCGGCGGACACCATCCATCAACTGACGGACCATCATGTCTGGTGTGTGGAACGGCGGTCCGAGGGCTTTGCCGTGCACGCGCTGCTGGGCCCGGAGCAGGAGAAGCCGGCCACCGTCCACGCCGACGCCGTCCTCCTCGCCACCGGTGGCTACGAGAAGGTGCTGCCCTTCCCCGGCTGGACCCTCCCCGGTGTCGTCACCGCGGGTGGGGCGCAGGCCATGCTCAAGGGCGGGCTCGTCGTGCCGGGTCGGACCGCCGTGGTGGCCGGGACCGGGCCGTTGCTGCTGCCCGTGGCGACCGGGCTGGCCGCGGCGGGCGTCGAGGTGGCCGCGCTCGTCGAGTCCGCCGACCCCAAGGCGTTCGCGCGGAAGGCGACAGCGCTGGCCGCCCAGCCCGGCAAGGTCGCCGAGGGTGCCCAGTACGCCGCCCAACTCCTGCGCCACCGCATCAGGTTCATCCCCCGGCACACCGTCGTCGAGGCGCACGGCGACGCACGGCTCGACGCCGTGACCGTCGCCGCGCTCGACAAGGGCGGGCGCGTCCGGCCCGGCACCGCCCGGCGCATCCCCTGTGACACGCTCGCCGTCGGGCACGGCATGCTCCCGCACACCGATCTCGCCGAGTCGCTCGGCTGCCGCATCGACGGACTGAAGGTGTACGTCGACGACGAGCAGCGCACCGACGTGCCCGGCGTCTGGGCCGCCGGCGAGACCACCGGCATCGGCGGCTCCGCGCTGTCGCTCGCCGAGGGCCATATCGCCGGCCGTTCCATCGCCGCCAGGCTCACCGGCACGGAACCCGACGCGCGCGCATGGGTCGCGGTCGACAGGTCCCGTACGAGGACGCGGGAGTTCATCGCCGCGCTCGACACCGTGTACGCGCCGCCCGCGCATTGGACGGACCAGGTCACCGACGACACCGTCGTGTGCCGCTGCGAGGAGGTCACCGGCGGCGAGATCCGTGCGGCCGTCGCCGAGCTCGGTGCGGGCGATGTACGGACCGTGAAGCTGCTCACCCGCGCCGGGATGGGCTGGTGCCAGGGCCGGATGTGCGAGCCCGCGGTCGCGGGACTCACCGGGTGCGAACAACAGGCGGCGCGGCGGCTGTTGGCCCGCCCGGTGCCGCTCGGCGTCCTCGCGCGGGCCGGGGAGTCGTCCCCGGAGCCTTCCGGGGAGCCCGAAGCCGACTGACCTCCGTCGTGCGGCCGTAGTCGCGACAGCCGCAACAGCCGCAACAGCCGTACGGCCTCTCGCCGACACCCCTCAGCACCAGTAAAATGTCACACCCTATTGAGATGGGATCTCTCTCATGACCGCCACCACCGAGAACCGCCCCTGGCGCGGAGTCCTCGTCGCCACCGCGCTCCCGCTGAACGACGACCTCTCCGTCAACTACGACAAGTTCGCCGAACACTGCGCCTGGCTCGTCGAGAACGGCTGCGACGGCGTCGTACCCAACGGCTCGCTCGGTGAGTACCAGGTGCTCACGCCGGAGGAACGCGTGAAGGTCGTGCAGACGGCCGTCGCCGCCATCGGCGGTTCGCGCGTGATGCCCGGTGTCGCCGCCTATGGCTCCGCCGAGGCCCGCCGCTGGGCCGAGCAGGCCAAGGACGCGGGCTGCGGGGCCGTGATGCTGCTGCCGCCGAACGCCTACCGTGCCGACGAGCGCTCCGTCCTCGCCCACTACGAGGAGGTTGCCAAGGCGGGCGTCCCGGTCGTCGCGTACAACAACCCGATCGACACCAAGGTCGACCTGGTGCCCGAACTCCTCGCCAAGCTGCACGAGGAGGGATACATCCACGCCGTCAAGGAGTTCTCCGGCGATGTCCGCCGGGCCTACCAAATCGCCGAACTCGCCCCGGGACTCGACCTGTTGATCGGCGCGGACGACGTCCTGCTGGAGCTCGCCGTCGCGGGCGCCAAGGGCTGGGTCGCCGGATACCCGAACGCGCTGCCCGGCGCGAGCGTCGAGCTGTACCGCGCCGCCGTCGACGGCGACCTCGACACGGCGGGCAAGCTCTACCGTCAGCTGCACCCGCTGCTGCGCTGGGACTCCAAGGTCGAGTTCGTGCAGGCCATCAAGCTGTCCATGGACATCGTCGGCCGGCACGGCGGTCCGGTCCGCCCGCCGCGCGTCCCGCTGCTGCCCGAGCAGGAGGCCGCCGTCCGCGAAGCCACCGACCGGGCCGTCGCCGCCGGTCTCGCCTGATCCCCACCGCTCTCGATCCATCAGGAGTGTCATGCGTAGCAAACTCGTCCTGCACGCCGTCGACTCGCACACCGAGGGCATGCCCACCCGGGTGATCACCGGCGGCATCGGCACGATCCCCGGCGCGACCATGAACGAGCGCCGGCTGTACTTCCGTGAGCACCGCGACGACATCAAACAGCTCCTGATGAACGAGCCGCGCGGCCACGCGGCGATGAGCGGCGCCATCCTCCAGCCGCCCACCCGCCCCGACTGCGACTACGGCGTGATCTACATCGAGGTCTCCGGCTACCTCCCGATGTGCGGGCACGGCACCATCGGTGTCGCGACCGTGCTCGTGGAGACCGGCATGGTCGAGGTCGTCGAGCCGGTCACCACCATCCGGCTCGACACCCCGGCGGGCCTGGTCGTCGCCGAGGTCGCGGTCGAGGACGGCGCCGCCAAGGCGGTGACCCTGAAGAACGTGCCGTCCTTCTCCGTGGGCCTCGACCGCAAGGCCACGCTCGCCGACGGGCGGACGGTGACCTACGACCTCGCGTACGGCGGCAACTTCTACGCGATCCTGCCGCTGGAGCAGTTCGGGCTGCCCTTCGACCGCTCCCGCAAGGACGACATCCTCGCCGCCGGTCTGTCGCTGATGGACGCCATCAACGCCGACGACGAGCCCGTCCACCCCGAGGACCCGTCGATCCGCGGCTGCCACCACGTCCACCTGTACGCGCCCGGCGCCACCGCCCGCTACTCGCGGCACGCGATGGCGATCCACCCCGGCTGGTTCGACCGCTCACCCTGCGGTACGGGCACCAGCGCGCGCATGGCCCAGCTGCACGCCCGCGGCGAACTCCCGCTGCACACCGAGTTCGTCAACGAGTCCTTCATCGGGACCCAGTTCACCGGACGACTGCTCGGCACCACCGAGGTCGCCGGAATCCCCGCCGTGCTGCCCAGCTTCACCGGCCGGGCCTGGATCACCGGCACCGCCCAGTACCTGCTCGATCCGACCGACCCGTTCCCGGCCGGTTTCGTCCTCTAGACCCGTCCAGACCCCTCTGGACCCGCGGGCCCCGGCCGGTCCTCCCAGTCCCTGCCAGGACCCGCACTGTCACGATGCTCTCCGCCGCGTAGATACTGGTAGCACGTGATATTGCACATGGCCGGTGCGAGGAGACGACGGATCGGCCCGTACGAGGAGACTCCCCATGGCCGCCCAGCGCAGCAGCGCACCCTCCGCCGCTCCCGCCCTGCCCACGCTGGGGGGAAAGAAGAGCAGCTATCGCGAGCGCGTCGCCGACGCGCTGCGGGCCGCGCTGATCGCGGGCGAGCTGCGCGCCGGCGAGGTCTACTCCGCGCCGACGCTCGCCGCCCGCTTCGGTGTGTCGGCGACGCCGGTGCGCGAGGCCATGCTCGACCTCGCCAAGGAGGGCCTGGTGGACACGGTGCCCAACAAGGGCTTCCGGGTCACCGCGGTCTCCGAGAAGCAGCTCGACGAGTACACCCACATCCGTTCGCTCATCGAGATCCCCACCGTGGTGGAGCTGGCCACCACCGCGGACGCCGTCTCTCTGGAGGCGTTGCGCCCGGCCGCCCGGGAGATCGTGACCGCGGCGGCGGCCGGCGACCTCATCGCCTACGTCGAGGCCGACATCCGCTTCCACCTCGGCCTGCTCGCCCTCGCGGGCAACGCCCACCTGGTCGAGGTCGTCGGCGACCTGCGCAAGCGGTCCCGCCTCTACGGGCTCAACGCCCTGGTCGAGGCGGGCCGCTTGCAGTCCTCCGCGGAGGAGCACCTCGAACTCCTCGACGCGCTCCTGGCCCGTGACGAGGCCGCCGTACGAGAAGTGATGACCCGCCACCTCGGCCATGTCCGCGGTCTCTGGGCGGCTCGTTAGAGATCCCTGCGGCGCGGATCGCGGTGGGGGAGTCCTCCTGACGCTTGTTCCATTACGCAAGCGGCTTGCATTTCTTGCGCTATTCTTGCGCGCATGACGCGACGACTTGCTCAGGTGGCCAAGAAGGTCGGAGTCAGTGAGGCCACGGTCAGCCGGGTGCTCAACGGCAAGCCCGGAGTCTCCGACGCCACCCGGCAGGCGGTGCTCTCCGCCCTCGACGTCCTCGGCTACGAGAGGCCCACGCAGCTGCGCGGTGAACGCGCGCGGCTCGTGGGCCTCGTGCTGCCCGAGCTGCAGAACCCGATCTTCCCGGCGTTCGCCGAGGTGATCGGCGGGGCGCTCGCGCAGCTCGGGCTCACCCCGGTCCTGTGCACGCAGACCAAGGGCGGTGTCTCCGAGGCGGACTATGTCGACCTGTTGCTCCAGCAGCAGGTCTCCGGCGTGGTGTTCGCGGGCGGTCTGTACGCGCAGGCCGACGCGCCGCACGACCACTACCGGCGGCTCGCGGACCGCAACATCCCGGTGGTGCTGGTCAACGCGGCGATCGAGCATCTGGGCTTCCCCTGTGTCTCCTGCGACGACGCCGTGGCGGTCGAACAGGCCTGGCGCCACCTGACCTCGCTCGGCCACGAGCGCATCGGGTTCGTCCTCGGCCCGGGCGATCACATGCCGTCGCAGCGGAAGCTGGCGGCGGCGCGTGCGCTGGCCTCGGCCGGCGGTGTCGAGCTGCCCGACGATCACGTGGCGCGCTCGATGTTCTCCCTGGAGGGCGGCCAGGCGGCCGCGACGCGGCTGCTGGAGCGGGGCGTCACGGGCATCATCTGCGCCAGCGACCCCTTGGCGCTCGGCGCGGTACGCGCGGCCCGGCGCAAGGGGCTCGTGGTGCCGGCCGATGTGTCGGTCGTCGGCTACGACGACTCCGCCTTCATGAACTGCACCGAACCCCCGCTGACCACGGTTCGTCAGCCCATCGAGGCCATGGGGCGCGCCGCGGTGGAGTTGCTCAACGCGCAGATCGGCGGGAGCAGTGTCACCGCCGAAGAGCTGCTGTTCGAGCCTGAGTTGGTGGTGCGAGGGTCCACCGCGCAAGCTCCCCGCCACTGAGATCCGGTCGGCTGTCAAATAATTACAGATTCTGCGCGACATCTTGCGGACAGATGTCGGCGGTGCTTGAGTGTGCGGCGCCAGACACGGCGGCGTGCGCTCCCCGCGTGCCGCCGTGGGCCTTCCTCGCTCCTGCCCAAAGGGGTCCACCGATGAGAAGCACCGGGTTCCGCCGTACCTTCGTCATGCTCATGGCGTCCTCCCTCGCGCTCACCGCCTGCGGTTCGAGCGACGACACGGCCGACGGAAAGACCCGTATCACCGTCAACTGCATGCCGCCCAAGAGCGCCAAGGTCGACCGCTCGTTCTTCGAGGCCGACATCAAGGCGTTCGAGAAGGCCAACCCGGACATCGACGTCGTCGCGCACGACGCGTTCCCGTGTCAGGACCCCAAGACGTTCGACGCCAAACTCGCCGGCGGCCAGATGGAGGACGTCTTCTACACGTACTTCACCGACGCGGGGCACGTCGTCGACGTCAACCAGGCCGCCGACATCACCCGTTACGTCAAGGACCTCAAGAGCTACGGCACCATCCAGCAGCAGCTGCGTGACATCTACACCGTCGACGGCAAGATCTATGGCGTCCCGCGCACCGGCTACTCGATGGGCCTGATCTACAACAAGAAGCTCTTCGAGCAGGCGGGCCTCGACCCCGACAAGCCTCCGGCGACCTGGGAGGAGGTGCGCGCCGACGCCAAGAAGATCGCCGCGCTGGGCAAGGGCACCGTCGGTTACGCCGACTACAGCGCCCAGAACCAGGGGGGTTGGCACTTCACGGCCGAGCTCTACTCGCAGGGCGGCAACGTCGTCAGCGAGGACGGCAAGAAGGCCACCATCGACACCCCCGAGGGCAAGGCCGTCCTGCAGAACCTCAAGGACATGCGCTGGAGCGACAACTCCATGGGCAGCAAACAGCTCCTCGTCATCAATGACGTCCAGCAGATGATGGGCTCCGGCAAGCTCGGCATGTACCTCTCCGCGCCCGACAACATCCCGATCCTGGTCAAGGAGAAGGGCGGCAACTACAAGGACCTGGCACTCGCCCCGATGCCGGGCGGCAAGGGCACGCTCATCGGCGGCGACGGCTACATGTTCAACAAGAACGACACCCCGGCACAGATCAAGGCCGGCCTGAAGTGGCTCGACCACATGTTCCTGACGCCCGGCAAGGGATTCCTCGGCGACTACGCCCGCGCCAAGCAGAACAACGCGCCCGTGGGCCTGCCCGAGCCGCGCCTGTTCACCGGCGCCGCCGACGCCAAGGACCAGCAGGTCAAGAAGGCCAACGCCAATGTGCCCGTCGAGAACTACCAGGCCTTCCTCGACGGCAACCAGAGCCTCCAGATGAAGATCGAGCCGCCGCAGGCCCAGCAGATCTACTCCGTCCTCGACAGCGCCGTCTCCGCGGTCCTCACCAAGAAGGACGCCGACATCGACCAGCTGCTGAAGGACGCCTCCGGCAAGATCGACTCGATCCTGGCCCGGGCCTGACACCGGGTATGAAGACCGCATCGAAGCCCGTAGCGCTCCCTCCGGCCGCCCTCGGCGCGCCGGAGGTGCCGCGGTCGGCCGGGCGCCGGACCGGGGGTCCGTGGCGCCGGCGCCTGGCCGACCAGTCCCGCGCCTACGCCTTCCTGATCGGCGGCCTGCTCTGCTTCGCGCTGTTCTCCTGGTACCCGGCGATCCGCGCGGTCGTGATCGCCTTCCAGAAGTACACGCCCGGCTCCGGCGCCGAGTGGGTCGGCACCGCCAACTTCACCCGCGTCTTCCACGACCCGGAGTTCACTGCCGCCTGGCGCAACACCCTCACCTTCACCCTCCTCGCCCTGCTCATCGGCTTCGCCGTCCCCTTCGTGATGGCACTGGTGCTCAATGAACTCCGGCACGCCAAAGCCTTCTTCAGGGTCGTGGTCTATCTGCCGGTGATGATCCCGCCGGTGGTCAGCGCCCTGCTGTGGAAGTGGTTCTACGACCCCGGAGCGGGCCTCGCCAACGAGGCGCTGCGCTACCTGCACCTGCCCACCTCGAACTGGTCCAACGGCGCCGACACCGCCCTCGTCTCGCTGGTCGTCGTCGCCACCTGGGCCAACCTCGGCGGCACCGTCCTCATCTACCTGGCCGCCCTGCAGAGCATCCCCGGCGAGCTGTACGAGGCGGCCGAACTGGACGGCGCGAACATCTGGCAGCGCATCCGCCATGTGACGATCCCGCAGACCCGGTTCATCATCCTCATGCTGATGCTCCTTCAGATCATCGCCACCATGCAGGTGTTCACGGAGCCCTTCGTGATCACGGGCGGCGGACCCGAGAACGCGACCGTGACGGTCCTGTACCTGATCTACAAGTACGCCTTCCTCTACAACGACTTCGGAGGGGCGTGTGCCTTGAGCGTCATGCTGCTCGTCCTGCTCAGCGCCTTCTCGGCGGTCTATCTGCGGCTGACCCGATCGGCAGGGGAGGACGTATGAGCACCCGCACCCTGGTCTCGCCGCTCGCCCTCGCCCGCCCCCGTGGCAAGGCCCTCTACTGGACCGTCTTCGCGGGCGTCGTCCTGCTCTTCGCGCTCTCCTTCCTCTTCCCCGTCTACTGGATGGTGACCGGCGCCATGAAGTCGCCGGACGAGGTCGCGCGCACACCCCCGACGCTGGTTCCCCAGCACTGGAGCCTCGGCGGCTACACCGACGCCTGGGACCTGATGGACCTGCCCACCCACCTGTGGAACACCGTGGTGCAGGCCACCGGCGCCTGGCTGCTGCAACTCGTGTTCTGTACGGCAGCCGCATACGCCCTCTCCAAGCTGAAGCCCGCCTTCGGCAAGGTGATCCTCGGCGGCATCCTCGCCACGCTGATGGTCCCGGCCCAGGCCCTGGTCGTACCCAAGTACCTGACCGTCGCCGATCTGCCGCTGATCCACACCAGTCTGCTCAACGACCCGCTCGGCATCTGGCTGCCCGCCGTGGCCAACGCCTTCAACCTCTATCTGCTCAAGCGGTTCTTCGACCAGATCCCCCGCGATGTCCTGGAGGCCGCCGAGATCGACGGCGCCGGACGGCTGCGCACCCTGTGGTCGATCGTGCTCCCGATGTCCCGGCCCGTCCTGGGAGTCGTGTCGATCTTCGCCCTGGTCGCCGTCTGGCAGGACTTCCTCTGGCCGCTGATGGTCTTCTCCGACACCGACAAGCAGCCCATCAGCGTGGCACTCGTCCAGCTGTCCCAGAACATCCCGCTGACCGTGCTCATCGCCGCGATGGTGATCGCGAGCATCCCCATGGTCGTGATGTTCCTGGTGTTCCAGCGGCACATCATCGCCGGGATCAGCACGGGCGGCACCAAGGGCTGACAGCACCCAGGGCTGACAGCGCGAAAGGGCTGACGGCACGCTCTCCAGTGAAAGGCAGGCACCGTGGGACAGCTTTCCCCTGCTCGCGTTCAGGACCAGTGGTGGCGCTCCGCCGTCATCTACCAGGTGTACGTCCGCAGCTTCGCGGACGGCGACGGCGACGGCACCGGCGACCTCGCGGGCGTCCGCGCCAGACTCCCGTACCTCGCCGAACTCGGCGTGGACGCCCTGTGGTTCAACCCCTGGTACCTCTCGCCCATGGCCGACGGCGGCTACGACGTCGCCGACTACCGCGCGATCGACCCGGCCTTCGGGACGCTCGCCGAGGCGGAGAAACTCATCGCCGAGGCACGGGAGCTGGGCATCCGCACCCTCGTCGACATCGTGCCGAACCACGTCTCCGAACAACACCCCTGGTTCCAGGCCGCCTTGGCCGGAGGCCCCGAGCGCGAGCTCTTCCACTTCCGACCCGGACGCGGCGAACACGGCGAACTCCCGCCCAACGACTGGCCGTCCCAGTTCGCGGGCTCCGCCGAACCGGTCTGGACCCGGCTCCCCGACGGCGACTGGTACCTCCACCTCTTCACCCCCGAGCAGCCCGACCTCAACTGGGCGCACCCGGCGGTCAGGCAGGAACACGAGGACGTCCTGCGCTTCTGGTTCGAGCGGGGCGTCGCGGGCGTCCGCATCGACTCGGCCGCGCTGCTCGCCAAGGACCCGGACCTGCCGGACTTCGTCGAGGGCCGCGACCCGCACCCGTATGTCGACCGCGACGAACTCCACGACATCTACCGCTCCTGGCGCGCGGTCGCCGACACCTACGACGGCATCTTCGTCGGCGAGGTCTGGCTCCCGGACACCGAACGCTTCGCCCGTTATCTGCGCCCCGACGAACTGCACACCGCCTTCAACTTCTCCTTCCTGTCCTGCCCTTGGGACGCGCGGCGACTGCGTACGTCGATCGACGAGACCCTCGCCGAGCACGCTCCGGTGGGTGCGCCCGCCACCTGGGTGCTGTGCAACCACGACGTGACCCGCACCGTCACCCGCTACGGCCGCACGGACACCGGCTTCGACTTCGCCGCGAAGGCCTTCGGCACCCCGACCGACCTCGCCCTCGGCACCCGGCGGGCGCGCGCCGCCGCCCTGCTCTCGCTCGCGCTGCCCGGTTCCGTCTATGTCTACCAAGGCGAGGAACTCGGCCTGCCCGAGGTGGAGTTGCCACTCCGGAGCATCCAGGACCCGATGCACTTCCGCTCCGGCGGCACGGACCCCGGCCGCGACGGGTGCCGGGTCCCGCTGCCGTGGGCGACCGACGCCCCGTACGCCGGATTCGGCGGCGAGCCCTGGCTTCCCCAGCCCGCCGACTGGCCCGCGTACGCGGCCGACGGCCAGGCAGAGGACCCCGGCTCGATGCTCAGCCTCTACCGTGCGGCGCTCCGCATCCGCCGCAGCGAACCGGGCTTCGGCGACGGTCCGCTCACCTGGCTGCCCGCACCGGACGGCGTCCTCGCCTTCAGCCGCACGGACGGTCTGCTCTGCGCCGTCAATCTCACCGACCGTCCGGCCGGGCTCCCGGAACACACCCGACTTCTGCTCAGCAGTGGCCCGTTGGACGCCGACGGGCTGCTCCCGCAGGACACGGCGGTCTGGCTGCGCGCCTGAGACCGCCACACCGCAACCGCTATCCCGCACCCCCACCACGAAGGGATCAGCACATGCACAGCACCAGATCTGTCAGGCGCATGCCACTCGCCGGGCTTACCCGGCGGTCCACCCGGCGCATGCCACTCGCCTGCGCTGCCGCCGTCGCCCTCGCCGCCGGGATGCTCGGTGCCGCCCCCGCCCACTCCGCGGTGACGGCCGCGGGCGCCGACCTGCCCTTCACCTCGGTCGAGGCCGAGTCCGCCACCTCCACGGGCACGAAGATCGGCCCCGACTACACCCAGGGCACCCTCGCCTCGGAGGCCTCCGGGCGGCAGGCCGTTCGGCTGACCGCCGGCCAGCGCGTCGAGTTCACCGTGCCGCGCGCGGCCAACGCGGTGAACGTGTCGTACAGCGTCCCCGACGGCCAGTCGGGCACCCTCGACGTCTACGTCAACGGCACCAAGCTCGCCAAGACGCTCGCCGTCACCTCCAAGTACTCGTACGTCGACACCTCCTGGATCGCCGGAGCCAAGACCCATCACCTCTTCGACAACGCCCGGCTGCTGCTCGGCCAGAACGTGCAGGCGGGCGACAAGGTCGCCTTCCAGGCCACCTCCCCCCAAGTCACCGTCGATGTCGCCGACTTCGAGCAGGTCGCCGGTGCCGCCGCGCAGCCCGCCGGATCGGTCTCCGTCACCTCCAAGGGAGCCGACCCCAGCGGCCAGGGGGACTCCACCCAGGCCTTCCGCGACGCCATCTCGGCGGCCCAAGGGGGAGTGGTCTGGATCCCGCCGGGCGACTACCGGCTCACCTCGTCCCTGAGCGGTGTCCAGAACGTGACGCTCCAGGGAGCCGGCAGCTGGTACTCGGTCGTGCACACCTCGCGCTTCATAGACCAGTCCAGCTCCTCAGGCGGCGTCCACATCAAGGACTTCGCGGTCATCGGGGAGGTCACCGAACGCGTCGACTCCAACCCGGACAACTTCGTCAACGGCTCACTGGGGCCGAACTCCAGCGTCTCCGGCATGTGGATCCAGCACCTCAAGGTGGGCCTCTGGCTGACCGGCAACAACGACAACCTCGTCGTGGAGAGCAACCGCATCCTCGACACCACCGCCGACGGCCTCAACCTCAACGGCAACGCCCGCGGTGTCCGCGTCCGGAACAACTTCCTGCGCAACAACGGCGACGACGCGCTCGCCATGTGGTCGCTCTACTCGCCCGACACCAACAGCAGCTTCGAGAACAACACCATCACCCAGCCGAACCTGGCCAACGGCATCGCGATCTACGGCGGCACCGACATCGCGGTCAAGAACAACCTGGTCTCCGACACCAATGCCCTCGGCAGCGGCATCGCGATCTCCAACCAGAAGTTCCTCGACCCGTTCTCCCCTCTCGCCGGCACCATCACCGTCGACGGCAACACACTCGTCCGCACCGGTGCGATAAACCCCAACTGGAACCACCCGATGGGTGCGTTGCGCGTCGACTCGTACGACAGCGCCATCAACGCCACGGTCAACATCACCAACACGACGATCACCAACAGCCCTTACAGCGCCTTCGAGTTCGTGTCCGGCGGCGGTCACGGCTACTCGACCGGCAGCGTCACGGTGAGTGGCGCGAGCGTGCAGAACACCGGCACGGTCGTCGTCCAGGCCGAGGCGCAGGGCGCGGCGAAGTTCAGCAACGTCCAGGCCACCGGCGTCGGTTCGGCGGGCATCTACAACTGCCCCTATCCGTCCGGCTCGGGCACCTTCAACCTCACCGACGGCGGCGGCAACTCCGGCTGGAGCAGCACCTGGTCGGACTGCTCGACCTGGCCGCAGCCGGGCCAGGGCAACCCGCCCCCGGACCCGAACGCCAACCTGGCCAAGGGCCGCCCGGCCACCGCGACCGGCTCGCAGGACGTCTACACGCCCGGCAAAGCGGTCGACGGCGACGCGAACTCCTACTGGGAGTCCACCAACAACGCCTTCCCGCAGGCCCTCACCATCGACCTCGGCTCGGCCCAGGCCGCCCGCAGGCTGGTGCTGAAGCTGCCGCCCTCCTCGGCCTGGGGCGCGCGCACCCAGACCCTGTCCGTGCTGGGCAGCACCGACGGCTCGGCGTACTCGACGGTGGTCGCCTCGGCCGGCTACCGCTTCGACCCGGCGACCGGCAACACGGTCACCGTGACCCTGCCGAGCAGCACGAGCCTGCGCTATCTGCGGCTCAACATCACCGCCAACACCGGCTGGCCCGCAGGGCAGTTCAGTGAGGTGGAGGCGTATCTGACTTCGTGAGCCTGTCCTGAACCGGGAGAGTCCCGCGCTTCGCCGACTGGATCTGCTCGTACACATGGGTCCGCAGCTCGGCGAAGCGCGGGGCCACCCGGGTGTGCAACTGGTCCCGCTCGACGGGCAGATCGACCTTCAGCTGCTCCTGCACGACGGTCGGGGAGGCGGAGAGGACGACCACACGCTCGCCCAGGTACACGGCCTCGTCGATGTCGTGCGTCACGAACAGGATCGTGATCCCGCGCTCCCGCCACAGCCCCCGTACGAGATCCTCCAGATCGGCGCGGGTCTGCGCGTCGACCGCCGCGAACGGCTCGTCCATCAGCAGGACATCGGGCTCGTACGCCAGCGCGCGGGCGATCGCGACCCGCTGCTGCATACCGCCGGACAGCTGCCACGGATACGCCCCGGCGGCATCCGTGAGCCCGACCGACTCCAGCGCGTCCGCGACCAGCTCGCGCCGCCGCGCCTTGCTCAAGTCCTTCTGCTTCAAGGGGAGTTCGACGTTCTCGCCGACCCGCATCCAGGGGAAGAGGCTGCGCCCGTACTCCTGGAACACGAACGCCATCCCGGGCGGCGGACCGTTCACCTTCCGCCCAGCCAGCAGCACTTCGCCCGCCGTCGGTGTGAGCAGTCCGCCCATGCACTTCAGCAGGGTCGTCTTGCCGCAGCCCGACGGGCCGACGAGACAGACGAGTTCGCCGGCTTCGACGGTGAAGGTGAGGTCCCGGACCGCCTCCACCCGGCGTCCGGAACCCTCGTAGACCTTGTTCAGGCCGCGTACGTCGAGCATGGACCGCCCTTTCACGATGTTCACGGGGACCGGCGGGTGGCGGCGCGCAGCCCGTGGTACCAGCCGAGCACCCGCCGCTCGACCACCTGGAAGACGACGGAGAGCAGGAATCCGAGGAGACCGAGGACGAGGATGCCGGTCCACATGTCGGGGATCGCGAAACTGCGCTGGAACTGGACGATGGTGAAGCCCAGTCCGTCGCTGGCCGCGAACATCTCGCTGATGACCATCAGGATGATCCCGATGGACAGTGCCTGGCGCAGTCCCGCGAAGATCTGCGGGCTGGCCGAGCGCAGCACCAGGGTCCGCAGCCGGGAGAGGCCCGTGATGCCGTAGGACTGGGCCGTCTCCTTCATCACCGGGTCGACCGCGCGCACGCCCTCGACCGTGTTGAGGAGGACGGGCCAGACGCAGCCGCTCGCGATGACCACGATCTTCATCGTGTCGCCGATGCCCGCGAACAGCATGATGACCGGGACCAGCACCGGCGGCGGCACAGCCCGCAGGAACTCCAGGACCGGTTCGCACACCGCCCGCACCCGCCGGTACGAGCCGATCACCGTGCCGAGCGCGACCCCGGCGACGGCCGCCAGGGCGTAACCCGCCGACAGCCGCAGGACGCTGGGCACGACGTCCGTCGTGAATCGGTCGGCGGTCCACACGTCCGGGAAAGTCTTCAGGATCGTCCGCAGCGGCGGCCAGAACACATTGGTGCTGCCGTCCGACGCCAGCCACCAGACGGCGATCAGCACGGCCGGCAGCGCGACCACGAACAGCAGCCGGATCAGAGCCCGCCTCACACCGCCACCTCCCCGCGCACCGACTGGTGCCAGGCCAGCGCCCGCCGCTCCACCGTACGCGCGCCCACGTTGATGAGCAGCCCGAGCAGACCGGTCACCACGATCAGGGCGTACATCTCGGGCACGGCCTGCGAGGTCTGCGCGACGGCGATGGTCTTGCCCAACCCCGGTGCCCCGATGACCAGTTCGGCGGTGATGGTGAGAATCAGCGCGACGGCCGCCGCCAGCCGCACGCCCGTCATGACATACGGCAGCGCGGACGGCCACAGCACATGCCGGACCCGGGCCCAGGTGCCGAGACCGTACGACCGTGCCGTCTCCTCGGCGACCGGGTCGACGTCCTGGACGCCGTAGAGGACCTGGATCAGGATCTGCCAGAACGAGGCGTACACGACGAGCAACAGGACCGACTTCAGTTCGGTGCCGTACAGCAGCACCGCCAGCGGGATCAGGGCGACCGACGGGATCGGGCGCAGGAACTCGATCGTCGAGGCCGTCGCCTCGCGCAGATATGGGACGACGGAGACCAGTACGCCCACGATGATGCCCGCGCCGACGGCGATCGCCAGGCCCAGGGCCCAGCCGGTGAGCGTGTCGCCGAGCGCCGACCAGAACGCACCGTCCTTGATCTCGTCCCAGAACGCGGACGCGATTCGGCTGGTCGGCGGGAAGTAGGCCTCCTTGACGATGCCGACGCGCGGCACGACCTCGCCGAGGGCGAGGAAGGCCGCGAGTCCGGCCGCACCGAGTGCGGTGTTCAGTCCTTTCACGGGAGCAGCTTGTCCAGGTCGGGGGCCGTCTTGAAGAGGCCGTCCGTCTCGCTCAGCTTCTCCAGCGCCTCGATCGAGGAACGGTTCGCGTCGGCCGGCCACTTGGGCAGGATCACCTTGGCCAGCACCGTGGACGGGACCTGGGTGTAGGTGGAGACGATCTGGCGGACCTCGTCCGGGTGGGCGTCGGCGTAGGCCAGGGACTCCGCGGTGGCTTCCTGGAACTTCTTCACCACGTCCGGGTTCTTCGTCGCGTACGTCGTCGATGTGAAGTACATGGCGACGGTGAGGTTCTGCGCGACGTCGACCAGCGGCCAGGCGATCTGGGTGGCGCCCTGGTCCAGCATGGTGGTGAGCGCGGGTTCGACGGCCATGGCGGCGTCGATCTGGCCCTTGTCGAGGGCGGCGGGCATCTGGTCGAAGGCGAGCTCGACGAACTTCACCTTGTCCGGGTCGCCGCCCGCCTTGCGCACCGACTCGCGTACCGCGGTCTCGTTGATGTTCTTGAGCGTGTTGACCGCGACCTTCTTGCCCTCCAGCTCCTTCGCCGACTTGAGGCTGCTGCCCTTCTTGACCACGACGGCCCCGAAGTCCTTGCCCGAGACGCCGGTTGAGGCGACGCCGTTGGCGATGGCCTGCACCGGAACGTTCTGGGACTGGGCGAGCATCAGCGAGGTCATGTTGGAGAAGCCGAACTGGAACTGGCCGCTGACGACACCCGGCACGATGGCCGCGCCGCCCTGTGCGGTCGTCATGGACAGTTTCAGGCCGCGCTTGCTGTAGAAGCCCTCTTTCTGGCCGAGATAGAGGGGGGCGACATCGACGATGGGGATGACCCCCACCTTGACGGTGGTGGTCCCGCCGGACGACGAGTTCTTGTCCGAGGCGCCACCGCCGTCGGACGAACCGCAGGCCGAGGTGGCGACCAGGAAAGCTCCGACCGCGAGACCGGCGAGCAGACGACGCATGGCTCCTCCTGTGCAGACGACAGTGTTCCGACAGGTTGTGCGCACACCGCAACTGGTGCTCAGCGGAAGGTAGATCCCCCGTACGGCGGGGGTCAATGGCTTTGGCTAACAATATTGTTGACAGTTACGGAAGTGCGCTCTTGACGTGTACCGAGAGCGCGTTGTGTCCATCGGAAGCCCATCGGGAGGCGATGATGCCGCGGCAGTCCGCGCGCCCCACTTCGTCCGGTCCTTCGAACGTGGCCTGCTGTCATCCGCGCGTTCGGCGCCGACCACCCGGAACTGACGCTCAGTGAGGTCGCGCGCCTGCGACCTGGCCCGCGCGGCGGCCCGCCGTTTTCCATCCGCCGGACGAGGAGATCGGCGCCCGGCCCGCCCGCCGCGGACCTTCAGGACCTGCGGCTCACAGGTCCAGCACGAGCCGCTTCCCGAGACACCGCGAGACACAGATGAGCATGGTCTCGCCCGCCTCCCGCTCCTCGTCGGTGAGCACCGAGTCCCGGTGCTCCGGAGTCCCTTCGAGTATGTCGGTCTCGCAGGTCCCGCAGGTGCCCTCGGTGCAGGAGAAGAGCACCTCGACTCCGGCGGCCCGCACGGTGTCGAGGACGGAGGCGTCCGACGTAACGGTCAGCGTCTGCCCCGAGCGTTCCAGGACCACTTCGAACTCGGTGTTCCCGCCCGCCTCTTGAGCCTTCGGCTGGAAGCGCTCGACGTGCAGCACGCCGGCGGGGCAGCGTTCCTCCACCGCGTCGAGAAGAGCCCCGGGGCCACAGCAGTAGACGAGCGTGCCCTCGGGGACCCCGTCGAGCACGGAAGCCAGGTCCAGCAGCCCCGTCTCGTCCTGCGGAGCGATCCGCACCCTGTCCCCGTACCGGCCCAACTCCTCGGTGAACGCCATGGATTCACGCGTCCGCCCGCCGTACAGCAGCGTCCACTCGGCGCCCGCCTCCTCCGCGGCGGCCAGCATCGGCAGGATCGGGGTGATGCCGATACCGCCCGCGACGAACCGGTACCGCGGGGCGGGCTTGAGGGCGAAGTGGTTGCGCGGCCCCCGGACGCGCACCTTGTCGCCCTGACCCAACTGCCCATGGACGTAAGCCGATCCACCGCGCCCGTCGGGCTCCCGGAGTACCGCGACGCGCCACGCCCGGCGGTCCGCCGGATCACCGCACAGCGAGTACTGGCGCTCCAGGTCCGGCCCGAGGACGACGTCGATGTGGGCGCCCGCCTCCCAGGAGGGGAGTTCCTCGCCCAGCGGGTGGCGCAGGGTGAGCGCGAGCACGCCGTCGGCCACGGACTCCCGTCGCTCGACGACGAGTTCGGCTTCGTACAAGGTCATGACCCGTTTCCTCGTGGTGCGTGTCCGTCGGGGTGGGCGAGCATCCACTCCCACATCTCGATCGGGTCCTGGGCGGTGTGCTCGGCGCCGCAGTGGCAGGTGCCGTGCAGGACGTCCGTGCCGGGGAGCCAGTCGACGCGGTAGATCTCGCCGGTGCGGCTGGTCACTGGACCTTCTCCATCGGCTTGTCGCCCTCCTCGACCAGCCGGGCGAGGATACGGCGGGCGGCGAGACCACCGGTGTCGATGTTGATGCTCAGCTCCTGGTACCCGGCCCGCTCCGAACCGAGCGTCTTCTGCAGCAGGTTGAGCGCGTCCACGTCCTGCATCACGACCGTGTGGTTGAAGTCCCGCAGGAACGTGGTGACTTCGTCGTCGTCGCGGGCGAAGTCCCGGGAGACCGCCCAGAAGTCGTACACCTTGCCGTCGGCGGACGGCGTGATGGCGTACGTGATCTCGGTGTGGAAGGCGTTCGGGTCGCTGCCGTCCGCCTCGGGCAGCACGCCGACCGGCGCGATCCGGCTGTGCAGCAGGTACAGACACGGTGCGTGGTACTCGATGTCCTGCCAGCGCGTGATGCGGCCTTCGATGCCGGTCGAGCGGGCGTAGAACGGCGGACACTCGGCGTCGGCCATGTGCCGGCTGACCCGCACGATCCCCGCGCCCTCGTCGACCTCGGTGGAGATGGGCGTCTCGGCGACCTCGGGGGTGCCGATGTAGCCGCCGTGCAGATAGGTCTCGTGGGAGAGGTCGAGGAGGTTGTCGACGAGCAGCCCGTAGTCGGCGTCGATGGGCTCCATGCCGCAGACCGTGGTCCAGTCCGGGGAGTCCATGTGCCGGGCGCGCGGGATGGTGAGCGGGTCGGCGAGCGCCGGGTCGCCCATCCACACCCAGACGAACGAGTCCTGCTCGACGACCGGGTACGAGGCGACCCGGGCCGTGCGCGGAATGCGCTTCTGCCCGGGCACGTACACGCAGGCACCCGTCGTGTCATACGTGAACCCGTGATACCCGCACACGATCCTGTCGCCGTCGAGCCGGCTCTCCGAGAGGGGGAAGCGGCGGTGCACACAACGGTCGGACAGCGCGACGGCCGTCCCGTCCTCCTCGGCGCGGTAGAAGACGAGCGGCTCACCGAGGATCGTCCGGCCGAGCAACTCGCGCCCCACCTCGTGCGTGTAGGCGGCGACGTACCACTGGTTCCTGGCGAAGGCGGTCGTGTGAGGCATGGGGGTTCCGTCCCTGTCGGCGGGGCGTCGTCGCCCCGCGTGCCGTGGTTGGAATCAGGGTCGTGACGCTTGCATCGGCTTGACAAGGCGGCTTCTGCCAGGCGGAAGAGCTTCTGTAAAGAGGCTGGTCAGAGCCCTGTTCTGTCAGCCCCTAGTCGCCAGAGTGAAGTGCCGCGTGGTGCGGCCATTCGGTTCGCGCTCGGAGGAGCCGGAGGCGGCGACGACGAGTGTGACTACTCGCAGCGTGGCGTTAATCGCCCAATAATGTCCAATTACTTTCAATTGTGATACTCCTCTGTCTGTGGATGCTCGGTACAGCGGCAAGATTCAGCATCACTGCAGGTCAACTACTGTTCGTTTTGGAGTCTGGGCCCTCGGGGCGAATCCGGGTCGAATCCGCACCCTTTCAGGCTGTTGAGCATGTTGCCGCTGGTCAGGGTGGTGTGAGGTCGCGTGCTGGTTCGCCTTGCGGATGGGAGCGGCGCGGGGAGCAGTTGGGCCGGTGAGCCGCTGAAGAGGCACTGAGTGGCGGTGGTCGGCTGCCAGGGGCGGGGGCTGGCCAGCGGATTCTTCGCTGCTGGTGGTGTTCGCCTTTCGTGATCATGTCCTGCGGAAATGTCTTCAGGCGGGACGGCTGATGCGTGACGGCCCGGGATTGATAGTTCCTGGCCGAAACCGACCTGCTGAGCGTTTCAGGGGCCGTCCAGGAGCCGCTGGTCGAGAACGCGCTCGGCAAGCAGATGCTCGCCCTCCTTATTCAGCCGGAAGCCGCCTGCACCGCCGCCGACCAGCTCGCCGAGGCGGTGGAAGAGGCGTTCCCTCAGCATCCGGACGCTGAGATCCTGCTGAGCTTCCCCGGGCTCGGTATCCAGCTCGCCGCCCGGATCCTGGCTGAGATCGGGGACGACCACGCCCGCTTCGCCGACGCCCGCGGCCTGAAGGCATACGCCGGCTCCTCGCCCATCACCAGGGCCTCCGGCAAGAAGTCGTCCATCACACGGCGGTGGGTGAAGAACGACCGGCTCAATCACGCCGGCTACCTCTGGGCCTTCGCCTCACTCCGGGCATCCGCCGGAGCCAACGCCCACTACCGGCGACGACGCGAGCGCGGCGACTGGCACGCCGCCGCCCAGCGCAACCTCTTCAACCGCATGATCGGCCAGCTCTACCACTGCCTACAACACCGCCAGCTGTTCGACGAACGCACCGCGTTCCCCACCGAACTCGTCGCCGCAGCTTGACTCGTTGGCATCGTGAGGTGTCTTCCTTCATGCCCCGACACCGGCCAACTCACCCGATCCAGCACCTTGTTCGAACCGGACCGAGCACACGAACGGATAGAGAACGGCCAGTCAGGGGCACTACCTACGGCACGGTGCTCACTCCTGTTCCGTGCGGATCACAGTCATGCGATGGGCGGAGTCGACGGGGTGGTGAGGCGTACTGAACGAGATGATCTTTAGTGGTCCGCCCTCCTGCGGGCCGCGCAGGCCGTGCTCGTAGACCGCCGGGATGAACACAGACTGCCCCGCACGCAACAGGTGGTCCACGCCGTCTATGTGCACCGAACCAGCCCCCGACAGCACGTACAGCAGATGGTCGCCCTCGTGGATGTGGGGCGGAAACGCGCTTCCCGGTTGCAGCACGAGTTGGTCGACGCCCATGGTGACGCCAAGGGACGAGACCGCGCGGGCTCCGCTGGCGCCCTCTATGCCGGTGACGTCGACACCGAGGTCGTCGATCACCTGATGTTGCTGCGCGGCCGCGAGATCGACCAAGTGCTGTGCGACGTCGAACAGATTGCCCATGTCAGCTCTTCTCTCATGATGTGTATTGACTGTGCGGTGTTGCGCTGCGAGTGGTGGTTCAAAGTGATGGGGCGAGGTTCAGGACCCGCTCGGTGAGCGAGCCAAGGACCGCTTCGGCAAAGTCGGCTGGCACCACACCTTCCTGCCACAGCAGGTGGAGGCTGATCTGGTCGGGGAACCGGTCGACCTTCAGGACGAAGGGCCGGCCGCGTCGCTTCAGACCCTCGGTACGGATGCGATCGTCTGCGGGCGGCCGCGCCGGAAGGGGCCCGAGCAGTGCCGGCGGTCCTCCGCCGTCCCGCGTGGCGCTGAGATCCTGGTAGTTCAGCCAGGCGCCGGTCAGCACGGAAGCCTGCGTGCCGGCGTAGATTTCCTGCTTGAGCTCCTCCACGCGCAGCCGGTCCACGTTCGCGGCTATCGCCCCGCGCAGTTGTATCGGGTACAGGGCGCGCGCGGCGTCGGCCAGGTTCACCCGCGGCGTCCGCTCGACAGTCATAGGTCCGCGCAGGAAAAGAGTGCTGACTGACCGCCGGTGGGCGGGGCTCAGCCGGTTGGTGAAGTGCGCCTGCAGGCCCACTCGGACGGCACCGGCCACGTCGCACAGGGCATGGCCCAGGGCGGTGAGGAAGAGCGTGGAGACAGGCACACGCAAAGCCGCGGAGCCCCGGTCGGCGGCCTGCAAGAGCCGGGTCGAGCCCATGACGCAGGACCGGTACCTCGGTGGCGGATCCCCGGCTCGGGCCGGGGTACCCACGTGGGGTACATCAGCTGCCCGCAGGCCGGACAGCTGATCGCGCCAAACGGCGAGGGCCCGCTCCAGGTGGGCGTGTCCCGCCGAGGACCGTTCCCACCGGGCAACCTCCCTTGGCTGCATGGGTAGTTCGGTCGCTCCGAAAGCCTCCTCCGGGGCGTGCCCGCGCCGGGCGGCGGTCAGGAACCGGGCGAGGTCGTTCCGTAGTATCTCAATGCCCCAGCCGTCGACGGCGGCATGGTCGGCGACGACACCGATTTCGGTGACGGCACCCCGGTCCTCCGCGACAAGCACTTTCAGAGGCCACTGCCGCTCGAGGTCGAAGTCAGTGCGGCGCAGCGAGCGGAACCTCTGAGCGCCTTCGTCGGCCGGGGCGAACTCGAGCAGCGGTTCCAGGTCGGCCGGTGACGTCGGCGCGGGCGCCACCCACTGCACGTCTCGTGGTCCGTCACCGGGGACGAGGAGGGTGCGCAGTGCCTCATGCCGGGTGATGAGTGCGCGAACCGCCGCACGCACCTGGTCGCGGGTGCTGCCCGTGGCGGCCACGCCGGTGACCAGGTTGTAGACATGGGAGTCCGTCCGGTGCAGGGAGGGCGGCTGATCAACCCGCCAGCCCACCTGCCAGTCCAACTGGGGCCAGTTGACGGGCTCTTCGCGCCAGCCGTGTCCAGGGCCGGTCACCGGCACCCCCTGACATGAGCCTGGTACAGCTGCGCTTGTTGCGCCTGAGCGGCCGTCAGCTCATGGTGCTTGTCGATCTGTTCGAAGGGCTCGGCCAGAGCGGTGAAGGAAAGGAGATTCCGCCCCGTCACGGAGAACGCGATGACATCGGGTAATGATCGAGTAAATAACTCCTGCAATACAACCGTCTTTGGGTTTCCGCCATACACATTCATAATATGGACGGGGCATCCTTTCTGCATCAACGGCCGCTCTCCGAAGCCACCCTGAGATAATCGGCGACCAATGGCATGGAAAATCGATGAGAATACCGAACTGACTGCTGCATGACAACCATCAAGTGCACATCAATGTCGGGATTTTACTGAGTAGCGTCGTTCATATTCTCCAGCCCAGGGTCGTGAGCGCCGGGACAGCCGTGCGGCGCACCGTTGAAGGGCGGGATGAATGACGTGGAGACGGCCGGGACCCAGGCAGACGTGGACAGCCCGCGCGGACGGCACAGATTAAGAAGAGGGGAACAGTGCGGAGAAACGCCGGAGGAACGTCCGAAGCGCTCGGGGGGCCACCACACCAGCACTGCGAGGTGGAATGCGCAACTTAAATGTAGAGGGGACAAAGCCCCGCGTCGCATCGAGCGAAGTCGACGTACACGCGCCTCACGAGGAACTTCCTGACGCCCGTCACGATCATGACGCGACAATACCGCGACATTAGGCAACCGGTCAACCATGTATCACTCCGTCATATCTGGTGGAGCACTGCACCAGCAGCCATTCCCTGATCTGTCATCAAGCCGAGTACAACTGGGTTTGATCCGCTTTGACGGACATCGCCGACAGCCACGCGGTGACGACGGCCGCGTCACGCCCGTCGAGCTGAACGAGAACCGTGAAACGAGTCGGGTCTGTCCAGCGAACGGCTCTGTCCCGTAATCGGTGGTAGCGCCGTGTAGTGAGTCCGGCGTCGACGGCGGCGCGGTCGAGTTCGAGGCCGTTAGCGAAGGAGTGCAGCCAGGTTCTCGGGGTTGGAGAGCGGGAGGTGGGCGAAGTGTTTCGGGGTGGTGACTGGCTTGTCGCCCGCCGCGCGGCCCTGGGTGATGTAGCGGTAGAACAGGTTGAGGCTCCTGGTGTAGCCCAACTCCTTGACCTCTCTGAAGAGTTGGAGGGCGGGGACCGCCGGTTCCTCCGCCCGGCGGGCGCGCAGGTGGCCGCGGTAGGGGTCGACTGGGTGGGCCGCTGCCGGCCGGGCCGGGGCCAGGAAACTGATCTCGGCGTTCGAGCAGGTGGACGCCTGTCTTCGCGCCCACGACGCAGGAACAGCGACGGTGCTGGATAGCGACCGGCGGTTGGAGAACCGGCTGCGGCAGCAGTCCCGACATCTGCACCTGCAGGCAGCGAATTACGGCTGGTTCGGCCCGGCCGCCCTTGGTCGCCGGCCTGCTCAATGAACTGCGCACCACCGACCCCGCGAAGCACGGGTGGTGCAGCAGGCGTGGGAGTCCGTCGAGCCGGCCTTCCCGCCCAGCTCCGATGACGACACCCTCGCGCAAGGCGATGGACGTGGCTCAGGCGTAGGCCTCCTCCTGCATCGCATACAGCCGGGCGTACTCGCCGCCCAGCGCCATCAGCCGCTGGTGGTCGCCGTCCTCGATGACAGATCCGTGGGACAGGACGAGAATCTTGTCGGCCATCCGCACCGTGGAATAGCGGTGGGAAACGATGATGGTGATCGTCCCACTGCGTCGGGCCAGTTCCCGGGCCAACTGGACCTGGCGTTGGAAGACCTCGTACTCGCTGCGCGCGTCCAGCGCCGCAGTGGGTTCGTCGAGCACGACCAGCAGCGGAGAGCGACGCATACACGTCCGCGCGAGGGCGAGCTTCTGCCACTGCCCGCCGGAGAGCTCAACGCCACCGAAGACCGGGTCGAGCTGCGTCATCAGCCCATCGTCCAGACGCTCGACAACGCGGGTCGCGCCGCCCTGGGCCACTGCGCGGCGAACCTCCTGGAGGTCGTCGACAGCGGGCAGGTCACCCACGCCGACGGCCTCGTGGGCGAGCGTGGGGTAATGGACGAAGTCCTGGAAGCCGCAGGTGAGGCGCGCGCGCCAGGCAGCCGGGTCGAGCTCCTGGAGGGAGCCGTGCTCGACGGTGAGCCGACCGCTCGTCGGCGCGTACATCCCGGTCAGGAGTTTGATGAGCGAGGTCTTGCCGGAGCCGTGCGAACCCACAAGTGCCACCAGGGAGCCTGCGGGCAGTTTGGCAGATATGTCGCGCAGCACCGGCACCTTGGTACCGGGGTAGCTGAACGAGACCCGGTCGAGCTCGATTCCGTGGCTGAGCGCAGCTGGTACCGGCAGGGTCGCCGAGGGCGCGGATTCCGCGGCGACGCCACGTAGCCACCAGTAGGCGTCGGCGATGTGGATTCCCGCCATGAACTGCGCCACCTGAGCAACGATGTTCTGCAACATTCCCTGCTGCTGGCGAGCGACGGTGAGCAGCATGATCAGATCCCCGACCGAGGCGCTGCCGTGGCTCAGGCGCACAGCGGTGAACCCCAGCGCCACGGTGAACCCGGCCAGGAAGACCAGCCAGCCGACCGCCAGCAGCGCGCCGGCACGCCACATGCCGCTGCCGACGGTGCGGGAGGCGGTGCGCCAGCGCCGCTGGTAGGCGTTCAGGAGCATCGGTCCAGCACCGGTCACCCGCAGTTCCGTGGCCACGGTGGGATCGAAGAAGACCTGGAGCAGGTCGTCAGCGGTGCGTTGGGCCTCAGCGGCGCGCAGGCGGGCGCTGCGGATGCGGGCCTGTCCGATGCGGTTGAGCCAGAGGGTGGGCAGGCAGAGCAGCACGGTCGGCAGCAGGATCGGGGACACGGTAGCAAGCACGAGCAGGGTCGTACCGATGCCCAGCACGGTGGCCAGGGTCTCCGCCGCGGAGAAGACGGCGTTCGAGAGCTCGGCGCCCCTGCCCGCCACCGCGTCGATTCGATCCAGGCTGCGCGGGTCCTCCAGGTGGTGAACGGTGGGAATGCCGGAGACCATGCCCAGGACTTCGCCGTCCAGGATGAGGCCCGCGCGTTCGCATACGTCGCGGCGCAGGAGGTTCCGTACCCCGGGCATCTGGGTGCTCAGCGAGAACAGGGCGGCTGCCAGGACCGCGTCGCGCAGGGCCGCGGTGTGCTGGTCGGCGACGACCGCGTCGGCGAAGTTCCGCAGGGCCAGTGCGAAGGCCGGCTGGCCGAACACGTCGAGGACCAGGGTCGCCACGATCAGCCAGCAACGCAGCGGACTGGTACGGCAGTTGAGGCGGAGCAGGAACATCCACTGCCTGGTTCGGGTACTCACTGCTTGCCCTCCTGCACCGGGGCCACGGCGGCAAACTGCTGAGACTGCAACTCAAAGAGCTCCGCGTAGATTCGACGCTCCGTCAGAAGTTCTTCATGAGTGCCTAGTTCCTGAATCCGCCCGTCCTGGAGCAGCGCTATCCGGTCGGCCAGCCTGACGGTCGCCAGCCGGTGCGAGATGAGGATCACGGTGGCCCCCCGCGCAGCGGCGATCAACCGGTTGAAGATCCGGCCCTCGGCCTCGGCGTCCAGGTGAGCGGTCGGCTCGTCCAGGATGAGAAGGGTTCGGCCGGCCCGAAGCGCGAATACGGCTCGGGCCAGGGCTATGCGCTGCCACTGGCCACCGGACAGCTCGCTCCCTCCGGAGAGCTTGCGCGACAGCGGGGTATCCCAGGACTGCGGCAGGCTGCTGACCAAGTCGTCCAAGTCGAGATCGTCGACGACCTGCTCGAAGAAGGCGTCGTCCCCCGCGTGCTCAGGGGCACCGATCTCGATGTTCTGGCGCACCGAGAGGTCCAGTCGGAGGAATTCCTGGGTGACCACAGCGATCTGGCTTCGCCAGTGCGCGGCGGGTAGGTCGGCGAGGTCCTGGCCGCCGACGGTTATTCGCCCCGCACCCGGTGCCAGCGCACGGGTGAGCAGCTTCGTCGTCGTGGTCTTACCGGCGCCGTTGACTCCGACAATGGCGAGCACTTCGCCCGCCCGGACTTCAAGGTCGAGCCCGTTGAGCACTGGCTGCCCGCTGCCCGGGTAGCTGAAGGACAGCTCGTGGAACCGGACGGTGGGCGGCGTCTTGGTCCGATCGCGCGGTGGGGGAACGGCAGGGGAGCTCTCCCCGATGCGGTTCCGTTCACGGCGCAGCCGGTCAGCCGCCTGCGCCATCGGCATCCCGTGTTCGACGTCGAAACTTCCGTACCCCAGGCTGCCCAGCCACATCGCGGCCAGCAGGGCGCTGACGTCCTGAGCGACCGTCCCCGGATCGTGGGATGCCGAACCTGAGGCGATCGCGCTCAGGCCCAGGAACATGGCGACGATCCCGGCCAGCAGGGACCTCCAGTTCTCGGAGAACTTCCTGCGGCGTTGCTCCCAGATCGGCTGGGTCTGAGCCAGAAAGGCGGTCCGGTGGCGGTCGGTGACCCAGTCGCGCAGGCCGAAGACCCGGATCTCCTTGGCGTTCTGCACGCTGCTCGCGAACTGCGCCCAGAACCGGTGCCGCCTGGTCAGCGCCGCGGAGCGGACGATCAGCCAGTTCAGGTCCACGTAGATGCGCTTCTGCGACCAGCGGCGGGTCAGAAGTACCACCAGGCAGGCCACCACCAGCCAAGGCTGCGAGGGTGCGAGCAGCCCCAGGCAGGCCAAGCACCCCGCGAGTTGGCAGAGCTGGCCCAGGTAGGACACGGCGGCCCGGCCCGGGGTATACCCCTGCATGTCGCTGGATGCCAGGGCGAAGGTCCCCATCAGGTCCGCACGGTCCAGGTGGACGGTCTGCGTAGGCGACAAGGCCAACTCCGCGACCTGGTAGCGGAGACGTCCGTCGATGTGGCGGCTGGCCGCGTGAGCGATCGGATCGATGGCGAGCACCGCCAACTGCTGGACGAGCATCGCCAGGGCGAACACCGTCACCGAGGTCACGACCGCGTGCCACGCTCCGGGGTGGGTCCCGGCCGAGCGAGCGCGCGTGATCAGGTCCCGAGAGGCGATCGCCGAGAGGGCAGGAAGCGCGTTCAGTGTGACGAAAGCGGTGACCAAGAACGCGAAGAGGGAAAGGGGCAGGTTCTTCAGGAGCCGAAGCAGCGAGACCGCCCCTGAGGTGTGCAGACGCGACATGCGGTCCTCGGGGTAGGTGTTGTGTCAGTCAGAGGATGACCATGGGCTGGGCATGGGCTGGGCGATCGGGCGCGCCGCCCTCATGGGGTGGTGGTCACCGTCGTGAACAGCGGCAGGTGCAGCAGACTCGTCACGTCCGGGCGCGGCTCGCCCTCCGTAGCGACGGCAAGGGCCTGGACGACCCTGCCGCCGGCGGCGTGTACCAGGGATCGCACCGCGTCCAACGTGCCCCCGCTGCTGACCACCTCGTCGATGACGGCCACGTTTTTTCCTTGGAGGCTGCCGCAGTCGTCCTCACCCAGGAACAGCGCCTGGGCCTGACTGGTTCCGATGGTCCGTACGGGGACCGACAGCGGGTTCACCATGTTCGGGCGGGCCTTCTTGCGCGCCACCACGTAGGGCAGCGCCAGCCTCTCGGCCAGCAAGTGCGCAAGGAGTATCCCGCCCGCCTCGGGGCCCAGGACGATGTCGACCTCGTCGGACACCTGCTGGGCCAGGAGGGCGACCGCCGCCGATACCAGCGGCGGGTCGCCGTAGAGCTTGAGGAAGGCGATGCTGACGTCAGGGGAGACCGCCACGATCGGCAGTCGGCGGGTCAGGGCGCCGATGGTGACGGGGTAGGTGGTCACGGGTGCGGGCTCCTCGCGTCGTAGTGTCAGCGCCTGGTCAGCGCTTGTCGAATGAGTCGTGGAGAGCTCGGATGCGTGGAAGCGAGACTTCGCGACCGGGCAGCATCCGACTGCCGATCACCAGGCGGTCCGCCCCGGCGGACACCAGCCGAGGGGCCGTGTCCTGGTCCACGGCACCGTCTGCCTCGACCGCGGACAGGATCCCGCGGTCGCGCAGTCGCCTCGCGTGGGCGATCCCATCCAGCGCGGCCTCCTGGAAGGGCCGACCGGCGCCGCCGGGAACGACCGACATCACGGTGACGGTTTTCACGCCGAGCAGTTCGACCAATTCCTGGTCGATCGGCTCGTCTGCGTTGATCACCAGCCCCAGGGACACGCCGTCCGGGAGCGCCCGCTGGAACTCAGCCAGCCTGCCCCGGTCGACGCTCCGCTGGTGGACCGAGATCTGATCGGCCATGCGGAGCACCGGATGCCTGAGCAGGCGCTCCGGCTTCGCGTACATGATGTGCACGTCCAGCGGCAGGGCCGACACCGATCGCAGATCACTGATGATCTGTACCGGAAGGCCGAACTCCCCGCCGAAGCCCGGGTCTGCGATGTCGACATGCAGGCGTAGCACGCCCGCGTCCTCCAGTCGCGGCACCTGGGCGCGCAGATCTGCCAGGTTCATGCAGATGACCGAAGCGGACAGGGTTGGTCGTGGCACGGGGACGGGCGTGGGGCGGGGGACGAGCAGGCTGACCGTCGCAGTCGTGGCCCCGGCCGCTACGGCGGGGGGTGACGGCGCGTTCCGGCGGCCGAGCCGCAGAAACGCGTCCACCAGGTCGGCCAAGACATAGGGCAGGGCGGGCAGCACGGCCAGGTTGTCGAGTTCCGGTTTGGACCCGGCGGCGTCGGAGGCGCGCAAGCTGCGCAGATCCCCTCCAGACAGCAACTTCTGCAGCCGCTTGCTGCCGAACACGGTGGGACGCAGGTGCGTCGAGACCGCGTGCACCGCCACGTTCTCGCACCGCTCGTGCACTGCCTGCGCGGTCGCCATCAGCGTGCCGGCGCTGGTGATGAGGTCGTCGACGATGATCGCCGTGCGCGCCGTGTCCAGCGCCGTAGAGTCGGAGAGCGCGAGGGAGACATGCTCCGGGCCCAGGCGTTTCTTGACCGCCGCGACCACGGGCACCCCGTGTGCCCTGGCCAGAGCACTGACCGCAGGTTCGATGCCTGCGTCCGGCGCCACCAGGATGGCGCCGTCGCCCACGAGCGGCCGCAGCAGATCGTCCACCAGGCCGTCCACCGGGAGGAAAGTCAGCCGTGCCCCGGCGAACGAGGCGTCCAGCAGCGCCGCGTTCCCGGACCGCAGGGTGATCACGTCCTCGATCCCCGCCGCACCCGCCAGATCCGACACCAGCGCTGCCATCAGCGGCCTTCGTTGCGTGGGGACGTGCCGATCCTGCCGGGAGTAGGCGAGGTGCGGCAGGAAGGCGGCCACGTAGGCCGCGCCGTGGTCCCGGTAGGAGCGGGCCGCCGCCAGGAGCGCCATCATCTCCCTGCTGGGATCGGCGCCGAAGTTCGTGGCGCACTGCAGCAGCAGAACATGACAACCGGTCGGATCGTCAGCGAGGTCCACACAGAGCTCGCCGTCGGGGAAGACCCCGTCGATGCTCCGCTGAAGCCGGACATTGCCGACCGAGCCGCGCAGGCGCTCGACGATCAGCTCAGCCGCTTCCGGAAAGGCCGACTCGAAGGACGAGCAGGTAGCCACGATCACATCGGGAAGGGGGAGGTCACGAGGGCTCACGAGGTCGCGCCCCGGGATCCCGGGCGTCCGCTGCCCGGCAGAGCCGCAGACATCTCGGCCACCGTCGCCAGCAGTTCGACAGGCTCCAGCCGACCGTCGCCGGACTGCGCCGACGACGCGTCCGCCGCGCCGCGTAGCTGGAAGCGCTCGCCGGTGGCCTGTTCGACGATGGTCGCGCTCCTTTTGACGATCGGCCCACGGAGCATCAACGTGAGTGTCGGTCGGCAAGCGGTGAGTGAGTGCACCGCGTCCGGCCCCATGACGTAGCCGCTTCCCTCCTGCTCGACCCGGATGCTCTCGGCAGTGCGCCCGGCCGACGAGGCGTCGGGGTCCAGAACGGTCCGCCGGTAGCCGCGGTGGACGTAGGCGCCGCTGAGGATCCGGGTCGCGAAGGCGAAGCGGTGGTCATGCGGGCGGTCCTGGTAGCCCGGGGTGAACAGGTGTAACCGCAGCCTGACCGCGTCGGCCGGGGATCGCCAGACGACCAGTTTGCGCATGGAGTCGACCCGCCCGGACAGTTCGGGCAGTCCTGGGGTGTCCGCCAGGGCGGCCAGCAGCTTCCGGAGGGGTTGGCAGTCGTCCTGCACGAGCGCATCGAACAGCGTGTCGGACCGCTCCCGCACCTGGTCCAGATCGCCCCAGGCCAGTGACTCCAGGCCGGCAAACGGTGAGAGGGCATCCACCTGACGCGTCGCCATCAGCACGCCTCGCTCTCTGGCCCCGCCGGGCCAACACCGGTGTCGGGACCAGGCGGAAGGCCGAGGACTGAGGCGATCTGGTCCGCGATGGCCTCGGGCGCACGAGTGCCGTCGAGTCGGAAGAGCTCCGAGTCGCGCTCGAACAGCTCGTGGATGGACTCCTGGCACAGTCGGTGGTCGCGCAGCCGGATACCGGCTCTCAGATCGTCATCGTCGGCACGGCGGCGCATCGTGGCCCCGCACGCACCGCACAGCTCACCGTGGGGGACGGGAGGGGAGGGGCGGCCGCATGCCTCGCAGGCGGTACGAGTCGCGGTCCGAAGACGGGACAGTTCGTCGGAGATCTCGACCTCGATCAGTCCGCCGAGCGTGATGGAACTCGCCTTCAACACGGCGTCGAGGTCGTGGAACTGCTGGGGGCTGCGCGGGTATCCCTCGATGATGATCTGCCGCTGCCCGGCTGACAGCCGCTGCAGTGAGATCTCCAGCAGCCGCCGGACCTCGGCATCCTCCGCGAGTTCCCCGGTCTCGAACGGGTGCCTCATCGCCACCACCTCGGGGTGCCCCTCGGCGATCAGGGCCAGTGCCTGGCTCTTGACGCCGAAGTGCGCGAGTCGGGGGTGGCGGTCAAGGAGGCTGTTGACGGCACTTGTCTTGCCCGCGCCCGGTACGCCGGTCAGAACGTACGCCACTCGGCGGGGCACGGCTGACGGGCCGTCCAGGGGGTGCGTCGTCGTGTACGGGGTCGTCATCAGGTCTGTGCCGTCTCTTGGAGGAGTTCCCAGGCCTTCGCGAGCACGTCGGGGTCCGCGTTCACCAGACCAGAGGCGAGGTGCTGGTCGAGCACGCGCAAGGTCGCGTACAGCGCCCGCTCCGGGGTTTCCAGGATCCGACTGGCCAGGTGATACAGCTCGTTGTGCTCAGAGCCCACGGACACGGCGTCCGGATAGCGTTCGCTGACGAGCTGAGCGAGGGCGTCGGGTCCCTCCTGAACGAGGAAGACCGTGATCGGGTCCGCGTAGTAGTGGTCCATGACCGCGGCCCACGAGGACAGATCGCCCAGGCGGCGGATCCGGTCGGGAGCGTTTCCTTCGAGGATCTTCACAGCCCCGTCGTCCTCGAAGATCATGGCCAGGCCGTCCAGTTGGCGCACCACCGGACCGTTGTAGGTGCGTGCCGGGATGTGCCCCCCGGCAGCGGTAGCGAAGCGCTTCCCGAACTCCTCGGACCGCGATTCGTCCGGCATCCCCACCGGAAGCCGGTCAAGCTTCCGCTTGGTGATTCGGCCGTCCAGGATGAGGTTCTTGTAGTAGATGAGGATGTCCCTTCCGTCCGGCAGGCGGATGGTCTGCTGGTAGTCCTCGATCTCACTGAGCTCGCCGCCCAGGAGCGCTGCCAGGTCGCTCATGGTCCGATCGCCGTCGAGCAGCACCGAACGGACGTAGAAGCCGATGTCCTGGTATTCGTCGCCGGAGAGGACCGTGATGAGGTTCGCGGCCGGCTCAAGGCCTATGCGCGCGGCGTGAAACCAGTCGACACTGATCCGCACGGTGAAAGAGACGGGTTGGGGAGCCGGGGTGCGGCCCCGCCACGCGGCCGCGAGCTCAGCCACCGTGTCACGGGCGGCCTCAAGGTCACCGGCGAAGTGGGCACTGGTGATGAGCTCGATCTCCTCCAGCGCGGAGGAAGAGACCTCCGCGATGAAACGCTTGCAGAACTCAGGCTCCATCATGGGCTCGCCGCCCCCTGACAGAACGGCCTTCCACACCTGCGAGTCCCGCAGCATCGCTAACAGCTCATCCCCGAAACGGGTGATGCGCGGCCGGGCCAGATCCCGGACGTTCGGCGGCGCGGCGAAGTTGCAGTGGCCGCAGCCCACCGGGCAGATCGCCGTCGGCCAGACATAGGCGGTGGAAGCCGTACGCGGCTCGTCGATCCGGTAGGCGCCCAGCGAGCCCAGGACCAGGTCACGCGCCTGCCGGAACTGCGCGGCCCGTGCGTCGTCGGTGGGCTTGCGGTTGGTAAAGCTGACTTGCTGCATCGCGACTGCTACCTGTCTTCAGATCGGGGATTGTTGCTACGCGGAGCTGTCTGACTGCCGCTCGCCCTGCGGTACATCACCCCTTCGGACCAGACGGCCGGGATGCGCCCCCACTCCATGGCGCTGCGCAGGTCGGGGAAGAAGCCTCGTCCGCTGAGGTTCGCGCTGGTGTTGCAGAGCAGAGGGATCGAGCTGATCCGGTGGTACTCGGTGAGGATCTCGAAGACCACCGGGTCATCGGTGCTGTTGACGGTCTGCAGCCGGGCAGTGCCGTCCAGGTGACACACTGCGGGCACCCGGTCGCGCCACTGCGGGCGCACATCGTGGTCGAACAGCATGTACGGGTCCGGCGTCCCCGGCTCGAAGACCTGCTCGGCACTCGCCTCCAGGCAGATCGGCGCCACCGGCCGGTACCCCTCACGACCCTTGAGCTGGTTGAGGCGCCCCTTCATGTCCGCTGCCACGGCGGGGGCGAGGATGCTGCGGTGGCCCAGGGCCCGGGGACCGAGTTCGGCCCGGCCATGGAGCACCAGGACCGGATCGCCGAGCCGGTGAAGGTACTCGGCCAACTCGGCAGGGGAGCACGGCTGCGCCTCCCAGCCGACCGGGATCCCAGAATCCACCAGGGCGGGGCCGGCGAACACGGACCAGTCAAGCGCTTTCCCCTCGCCGCTACGCAGCAGCTCACAACAGGCGGCGCCGAGGGCACTGCCCGCGTCGTTGGGGAACGGCGGGATCCAGACCTCCTGAACGACTCCCGAGGCCCGGATGTCACGGTTCCATTTGATGTTGAGCGCGCATCCCCCGACGAGGCACAGGTTCGCCGAGCGGCTTCCGTCCTGCCGGATTCGCTCTGCGAGCCGAGCGACGAGCTTCTGGCCCAGGAATGCATGAATCGAGGCCAGCATGTCGTCCGGAGCGGCGAGTTCGCGTGGGAGGCCGTCGCACATCAGCTCCAGAATGCGCCGCCCCACGCCCTCGCCGATTTGGTCGTCGGTAAGCGGGCCAGGACCCAAGACCGCGTACTCGGCCGCCTGGTACAGCTCCTCGAGCGTGTCCACGACCTTCTCCACCGGGCTCCCGTGCGCGACATAAGCCATGATCTTTCCCGGCAGCGTTCCCGAGGCTGTCTGCGTCGACTCGAAGCCCTGCTCGAATGGCGGGAAAAGCCGCGAGAGAGAATGGTATGTGTCGCCCAGCAGGTGAAACAGCGGGCCCAGATTCTCGGCCTTTCCAGTGACCGGGTCGTAGTAGTAGAGGAACGGGAACATCGCCCCGTCCCAGCACAGCACGTAGGAGGCCTCCCGGGAGGCGGCAAACGGACTGGAGCAGTAGGCCGACGCCATATGGCCCGCGTAGTGGGCGTAACTGGTGTACTCCAGATCCATCAGGCGGAAGTGGTAGGGCCGCAGCAGGTCGTCGTCCAGAATTCCGCGCCGATAGGGACCCAGGTCGATGCCGACCTCCTGACCTCCCCACATCCTTGTCCGGGGGGTCTTCCGCCAACCGTCCAGCACGAACCGGTCGACCTGGCCCAGCGTGTATCCGTACTGGCCGAGCAGCGAAGTCACTACGTCGAGATCGTCGACGCGCTGGTGCCTGGGGTTGTTCCCGATCTTCTCCATCTCGATGCTGAACACGAGGCGACCATTGTCGATGAGCGCCACGCCACCGTCGTGGGTGATCTTTACTCCGCAGATTATCAAGGGTCCTCCTGAGTTCTGTTCAGTTGTCCGCTTTACTCAGGGCTTCCATGACCTCGTCGTACCAGCCGGTATGATCTGCCGAATCGGCGCTGGACAGGTACCATCCGTCGCCTTGCGCGAGTCCGATTTCTCCGGCAGTTCGGCGCAGTGAAAGGACGCTGTCGGCCCATGAGCGAGTGGCGCTCTCCCGCGATGCCGCGAGCTCGATCCCAAGCTCCCCGTAAAGGAACAGCCGGACCATTTCGATCTGCGCCAGGAGGTCCGGCACTTCGGTGGGCGCAGGCTTTTCGAGCAATGCCAGTGCCGTTGCCGCGTTCGCCTGGCTGATGCGCCGCAGGTGCCGCAGGAGCAGCCCGGACCGCTCAGGCTGGTCACCCGCCGCGACCGGCTGAATACCGGCGCGTCGCAGGTAGAGCTCCAGGCTCGAGACGATCATGTCCTGCAGCGAGCACCACGCCAATTCGATCTGGGCGGAATCGATGGCTCCTTCGATATCGAATTGGAGGGACATGATCTCGCGCCGTACGTCTGTCTCTTGCTGCAGCTCACGGAGCCAGGCGACGAGGTCCTTCGTTTCAGAGTTCACGAAACTCCAATCCTCAGCATGTCTGCTGAATGAAGCCGTTGGAGCGCAGGTTCGACGTCTGCGACCAGAGAGCGGCGGCGACCTCACTGCCGGGTACGGACAGGGCTGCGGCGATGTCGTCCGTGGCTTCGCCCCAGCTGATCCCTGCACCCAGCCGCTCGCAAAGCAGAGATGTCAGGTGATCGGTTCGGATGATCCTGCGCCTGGGGCCGATCAGGAAGTTGACATCGGAGCCGCCTCGGTAGGCGACACCGTCGCCCAGGACTCCGGACTTTTCGGTGACCGCCCGCAGCGCTTCCGGGGGTAGATCGACGCGATCGCGAAGCCGTGCGAGCCGATCGGTCGACGAGCCGCTCGGGCGTATCCAGTCGTCCACCAGTTCGTGGAACGCCTTGGATCCCCGTCCGTGTCGGCGCGCCGCCTTCTCGCCGAGCCATTTCAGGGACGGATAGCCTTCGCCCTCGTCGGCCAGGGTGCTTGTGGAGATCCAGGCACTACCGGCGCGGAGGAGGAACCCTGCCTGTTCGTCCTGGCGGCAGGCGAGGGCGGTGGCGGCACGGGCCAGGTGCTCGAACGCTCGAAAGCGGGCCCACCGGGCGAACTGCACCCTGGCCGTTTCGACGCGAAAGAGCGCCAGTACCTCAGCCGCCGGCTCGCTGACCAGGACCGGCAGGCCGATGGAGAGGCGGTAGTAGCGGTCGTAGTCGGCGAGCTTCCGATCGCCGACCGCACCCCAGGAGAACTCGACGACATGGGAGCTGAGGCGGGCGAGCGCGCCCAGCGTCATGAACTCGCAGTCCACGTAGCGGGACTTGCGAATTCCGATCGCGGTGCTCTGTCCCCGGACCTCCTCATCGAGGACGGCGTAGAGGTCTATGTCAGAGTTCTTGTTCCCGAATCCCTCCACGATGGAACCGGTCGCGATGCACGAGGCACCGCTGGGGAGACCGGAGCAGATTCGCGATATCTCGGCTTTGATTTCCGGTGGGAAATGGTTCTCGGTCACCGTAGTTGTCATTTCCGGACTCGCCAACGTTCGCCGGCCTCTCTGTCTTTCGTTGCGGGCGCGGTGCGCAGCGCAGCGGTTATGGGTTGACGCCGTGGCCGCG
The DNA here is from genome assembly GCF_036347135.1 of Streptomyces sp. NBC_00775. Taxonomy (NCBI): domain Bacteria; kingdom Bacillati; phylum Actinomycetota; class Actinomycetes; order Kitasatosporales; family Streptomycetaceae; genus Streptomyces; species Streptomyces sp. NBC_00775. The sequence continues at coordinate 1,348,384 of NZ_CP108938.1, read as the reverse complement.
CGCGCCGACCAGGTGGCAGCGTGGGCTCCCCAATGTCGACGTGCGTGTGCGGCGCATCGATTCGGCCGCCCTCAAGCCGTGCGGCGAGGAATCAGGACTTAGCTCCGGAGTGTTCGGCCAAGGTCTGCACGGCCAATTCCGCTATGTCTTGCATGAAAGTGACGACATCGCGAGGCGTCAGCACCGCCTTTTTCACGCGCAGGGACATCACCACCATGGCGGGATACCTCTGGGCCCGGAGGAAGAACTTCCGTCCGATCCTGCGTGGTGCCGAGGCATTGCTGGCCCAAGGCGAGAGCCGCATCACCGGTTCGGGTGCCGGAGAAGCGTACGTAGTGGGACGGAATCGAACTCTCCCATCTGTTCCTATACGCCGAATGACTCTGGTTCGTCCGCCAGAGCGAGGTGCATCCCAATGAAAGAACGGAAATACGGGTTCGGCCGCATCATAAGCGCCGATTCCTTACAAGGGCAGACCTCGTGCACGGATCGCACTAGACCGACCGCTCAGGGAAGCGGCTTGATCAGAAAGTACGTTGCCGCTCACGGCGGGGACACGTCAAGACACCTGAAAGGATCTTTGCAACGCTCTGCATTAAGTTTCCGTTTCCAAACGGAATCAGGCACTCCGGTTAGCTCCAGTGTTAAACCAAGGCCATGACCCGGGACTTCTCTATCGAGCGCGGCAAGGTGATCACGATTTATCCGGATTGGCGCGGCAGTCGCAGACGCTGACCCGGTCACGCGGCGGCCACGGCGTAAGGCCGGCTGCTCGGCCCTCCGAACAGAGGGCGTCTCACAATGCGTGTACGTTGGCATCGCGTGAAGAATCCGGACAGAGTTTCGGGATAACGCCGACCGGGTAGCGCCTTATGCCATAAGGTGTATTGACGCTTCGTCGGCAGTTCCAGTAAATTCGGAGGACCGAGTCGTGGGCGGAGGATCTTCGTCCCGCACCACCTTCGTTGCGACTGCTGCTGATGCAGCCGGCCGCTGTCCACGACCCGCGGTGCTGGTGCCTCCAGGTCGCAACCGCACCCCCGTTGACGGGGAAGTGGCAGGCGGTCACCTGAACGGTCACCTCTCCGGTGGTGCGCCGCCCTTCTGCGCGTTGGGCTGCTGGCGTTTGCGTACCACCATCGGAGATAGCTGGCTTGAGCCTCGTTGTCGAACCTTCTGACCATGTGACCCGGTCTCGCGCTCCTACCTGCCTTGGGCGGGAAGGCGGGAGGCCTGATCCCAGCCGTATGCCGCTGACCGGACGGGGAGTTAGGACTTTGTTAGGTGCTGCCCCTGCGAATCTCGCAGAACTGCTCAAGGCACGACAGTCAGCCGAAGGCGCCTATGTCTCGGTGACCGCGACCGGGACTCGGCGGCTCGCATACAACCAGCTGTACGAACGGGCCGGTGCAATGGCGACATGGCTGGCGCAGGAGACGGGCGATCCTCCGCAAGGCAGGGAGGCACATGCGATTGTTCTCACCCTCGCGGATCCCCTGGAGTTCGTCACCGCGTTCTTCGCCGTAGCCCTGATCGGTGCGGTTCCGGTTCCCGGGCCCACGCGTGTGGACGCGCGCCCAGGGCACAAAGCCCGGCTGGTGAACATCGTGAAGGCGTCACGACCAGCGTTCGTCATTGCCGATGACGATCGGACAGGTGCTCTTCGAGAGGCGCTGGACCAGTGCGATGTCACCATCCTTCCGATCGGGCAGGCAGCGACCAGCCAGGGGATCGACCCGGCGGCCTTTCGGGTGCATCCCTCCTGCTACGAGCAGTACACCTCTGGCTCCGTTTCCGTCCCCAAGCCGATCGTCATCTCCCAGAAGAACGTGCTCGCCCAACTGCGGCAGGCTGCCGAGGCATTCGGCGAAACACACGACAGCGTCTCAGTGAACTGGGTCCCGCTGTACCACGACATGGGACTGGTCACCAGCGTCCTTCGTCCGCTGTGGTCGGACTACACCTCCGTGCTCCTGGACGCGTTCCACTTCGTCAGGGAACCCCACATATGGCCGGCGGCCCTCACGGACTGGCGTGCGACGCACACCTCCGCGCCCGACTTTGGATACGCCCTCTGCGCTCGTAAGGTCACAGACGTCAGCTCGTACGATCTCAGTCCGCTGCGGGTGGCCAGGAACGCCGGGGAACCGGTCCGACCCGCCACCCTGCACGCGTTCACCGACAGGTTCGCGTCGGCCGGGTTCCGGTTCAGTGCATTCAAGCCTTCGTACGGCCTCGCTGAGGCCACGTTGACGGTCACCGCGTGTCGGCCGGAGGATCCGCCGAAGATCATCGAATTCTCGGCCACCTCGCTGCGCAGCGGCCGAGCGGCTCCAGCGCACGACGGCGATCAGGCCACTGCCCTGGTCTCCTGCGGCCCCCCGCTCAGAGATACGGAGGTCACCATCCGCGACGAATCCGGTTCCGTTCTCGACGGCGACGGGCAGATCGGGGAGGTCCACATCGCTGGCCCTCAGGTCGCCGCGGACCGGGCTGCCCAGTCCCGCGCCGCGGAGCACACGGGGCTCGGGACTGGTGACTTGGGCTTTCGCTGGCGGGGTGAGCTGGTGCTGCTGGGACGCAGCCGGGACAGGTTCCAGGTTCGGGGACAGAACTTCTATCCCTCTGAGATCGAGGATGCGGTGGTGGCGGCGGACGACCGGCTGCGGCCAGGGCGAGCGGCCGTCATCGCGCTGCCGGGTGCGCCGCATGAGTCTCCCTCGACGGTGGTCCTCGCGGAGGTCGCCAGAGAGCACACGACTCTCCGCCAGGAAGCGGCCGCTGAGATCGCCCGAAGCATCACCAGAACCGTCAGCAGAGACTTCGGGCTCTCGCTCCGTGAGGTGGCAGTGCTTCCGGCCGGGACACTGCCGGTGACGACGAGCGGCAAGATCCGCCGTGAAGGATGCCGCTCGCTCCTGGAGCAAGGCCTGCTGACTTCACCTCGGTACAGCGGAGCAGGAGCCCCTGACCGGGCGTCAAACGTTGGTTGAACACGTGAGGACTGAATCGGATGAGGCAACAGGTCGTTGATCGCGTCGTGTCCATGGCCGAGGAGGTGTTCCAGCGGACGGTGACTCCCGCGGACAGCTTCTTCGACCTCGGTGGCGACTCCCTGATGGCGTTGGAACTCTGTCTGCAAATCGAGAACTGGGTCGGTCAACCGGTCGATATGGGAGAGCTGGTGGGAGCCGGAAGCCTTGAGGAATTCGCTGCGACCGTCAGCGCCCTCCTGGGTGCGGAATGAACGCCGCAGGAAGCGGTATGTCGGGCGAGAACTACCGCAGGTTCGAAGAGATCGTGACGGCGAACTGCCCGATGGCTGAGGCCGGAAAGCCGTTGAGCCCGGATGTCGACCTCGTCGAACTGGGCATGGACTCACTCCAGATCGTATCCACGATGCTGCAGCTCGAGGAGGCGTTCGAGGTCACGCTCCCCGAGGAGCACATGACGTTGGAGACCTTCACAACCCCCGGTCACCTTTGGGCGTTCGTCGAACTGGCGCTGGGAGAGCGAAGTGGCGGGCAGCTACGAACATGAGCGGAGCGAACCCATGACTGAAGCCAGTCACAAACACGTTGTCGAGTGCGCGCTCACGATCCCGGATCGATACCGCGCTTTCACCCGGAGCACGGATGACGCATGGACCGCTCATCGGATCCCGGAATCCGTCCTGCTCGACCTGTTGGATCTTGGCCTGCCGCATCAGGTCTCGGGTTCGGGGCCTAGGTTCGATGATCGGGACCTGGTGAACCTGTCGCTCCAGCTCCGCCTTCCCTCTCCGCAGCTGAGGATGCTCAGATTTCTTGGGGACTGTCTGAGCGACAACATCGGCCAGTGTGTCGTCCGCACAGTCACGGTGGCGGCGAGGTGCCCCGATCTGGACAGCGATCACGTGTGCGAGGTGCACTTCGCGCCGTCGCTGATGCGGTACCGGACCGACCGGCCGGCGACCGGCCTCACAAGCGGCCGGATCAGCGTGGAGGTTGAACTTCCTTGCGGGCCGCCTGAATTCGTGACCGAGGCGAGCGGACTGCTGCCGTTGATCGAGGTCGCGAGGGAATTGGAGTTCTATCACGTACCACGCGGATTCGGCTTGGACGGGGAGTTCTCGCGCACCACCGGACTTGCCGACTGCGTGCTTGCCACGGCGCATCTGGTCGACTCGGCGCGGGCCTTGGGTATCGACGCCAGACCCGTGGCGGGGATGTTTGTGGCGAGACCCTTTTCACTGCCGCACGCCTGGATCAGCGTTCCCTTCGAAAGCGGTCGGCGGATGATCGATCCGTTCTTCATCAGCACCCTGGCGCGCTGGGGGGTCCTGGACGCCGACGTCTGGCCGGCATGCAGGATCCCGAAGGGGGTTCTCTTTGAGTGCATCGGCTATCGGGAGCCGTTGGCCACGCACAACGGGAGCATGATCACGCCTTCGTTGGTGACCCGATGAGCCATGTGCCAAGCGGAGCTGAGCTTTCGGAGCTTCCGGGCATGGAGCGGGAAGGTCCCGCCGAAGCGCCCTGTGCCCTTCGCGGAACAAGGCGCGGCCCTGACCCGGTCGGCTTGTGCCGCATCATCGCCGAGCAGCGGGACCGGCAGCCGAACGCCGTGGCGGTGCGACACGGCGGCCGTACGACCAGCTACGACGAACTCGTGCGATCGGTGAATCGCTGTTCTCAGGCCCTGCGGGCCGCCGGCTGCGCGCTTGGGGACAGCGTCGCAGTCGTGGGCCCGCGCGGCGTGCTCACGATCGCCCTCCTGCTGGCCACAGAGAACATCGGTGCGGTCTACGTGCCGATCGATCCGAGCTGGCCGAATCTCTTCGCCGCCGACGTCATCGGCAATGCCGCACCGGCTGCCGCCGTCCTGCACGGGATGGACGACTTGTCGACGGAACGCTGGACACTTCTGCTGCGCCAGCTCAACGTACCGATCGTGGAAGGTTCGAACCATGGAGCGCTGACGCCGGGAGCGGCGGACAGGGTTGTCCGCGAAGGGCATCTCCACGAAACGAGATACGTCATACACACATCTGGCAGCAGTGGGGTGCCCAAGGGCGTGATGGTTCAGCATCAGGGCCTGGTGAACCATCTGCTGGCGATCATCGACGAGCTCAAACTGACCTCCCTCGACGTCGTCGGTTTCACCGCCCCGCCGAGCCATGTGATCTCGGTGTGGCAGATGCTTTCAGCGTTGCTTGTCGGTGCATCGGTCGCGATCGTCGATGAGCTGGATGTGAGGATCCCGCGCCGACTGATCTCGCGCGTCCAGTCCCAGGGCGTGACCATCCTGGAGCTGATTCCGACGGCCATGAGGGGAGTCCTTCAGGAGCTGCGAAGCGGACGGGCGAGTACCGGCCGGCTGGATGCGCTCAGATCTCTGATCTCCACGGGCGGCCCCCTTGAGACCGCTCTGGCCGCACACGCCCTCGAGACCCTTCCCCACGTCTCGCTCATCAACGCGTACGGAATGACCGAATGCTCGGACGACGTCGCCTTTCACCGGGTCGTCCCCGCCGACATCACGGCGGGGGAGATTCCGGCTGGTCGGCCGATACCCAATGTGGACCTCCACCTACTCGTCTGCGAGGAGGGCTCATGGAGGGCGGCCAGGGAGGGCGAGCTCGGGGAGCTATTCGTCGGTGGCGTCGCTGTGTCCACCGGATACCGAGGTGCGCCCGCGGGTGACCCGTTCTTCCATAGTCCGTTCAGTCGTCCTGGCGAGCCTGGAAGGCTGTACCGGACGGGCGACGTCGCGGTGTTCCAGCATGGGGCGGTCTTCTGCAGGGGACGCGCGGACAGGCACGTGAAGATCGCAGGAGTGAGCGTGGACCTCAATCATGTGGAAGCGGTGCTCAGGCAGCACCCTGCCGTGGAGGACTGCGGGGTCGTCGCCGTGCCGAAAGACGGACACGCGCAACTGGTCGCCTATTGCACCCTCGGGTCACCGGCTCCCTGGCGTGATCTTCAGAGGTTCGCGACAGCCCGAATGCCTGCGGCGTTCACGCCGAGGGAGTGGCGTGTCGAGGCGTCCCTGCCTCTGACCAGCAGCGGGAAGGTGGACTACCGCGCGCTCGCCGAGCGCGATTCCTCGGCCGCCGACTGGCGGTGACCAGCGCGGCGGGGTGGCGGAAGCGGGCGGGGGTGACTCTATGTCCCCGTCAAGGCGCGCAGGTTCGGTTGGGGATGGTTTGGCAAACCCGGCCGCCGCAGACTTTGAACTGCTGCACGTGAAGCGCCGAGACTGCACGCCGCCCTGCAGCGCCTCGACCACCGAGTTGTGCCTGTAGACCAGTCAGGAGCCGACCCTGCCGCCGCGCCGCGTGTTGCCCCAGGACTTGTTCCCGGCGGTGGTAGTGCCTGGCAGCTGCATTCGCCATCCGATTCTTCTTGTGGCCCTTGCGCTCGGAGGCGGGGGCGTCGGCCCCCTGCCCTCCAGCGCCTTCCGGCCGGGGCGCCGGTTCCAACCGACGGGCCCTTCTTGGAGCCGGGGGGCCTGCGCTGGCTGTTGCCAGCCGTCGGTACGGTCCCGCTTCGCTTTGAACGTTCTGGCGAGCAACCTCAGCTGAGGGTCCAGCGGGAGCTGTCGGCGCGGTCCTCGATGGTGATGCCTGCCTGCGTCAGCAAATCCCGGATGGCGTCCGACGTGACGTAGTCCTTGCGTTCCCGCGCGGCCTGGCGCTGCTCCAGCACCAGCTGGACCAAGGCGTCGACGACGCCATTCAGGTCCTCTCCCTGCTGTGGTCCGGCCCACTGGGGGTCCAGCGGGTCGAGGCCGAGCACTCCGAGCATCGCGCGGACCTCCGCGAGGCGCGCGACCACGCTCTCCTTGTCGTCCGCCGCGAGCGCGGCGTTGCCCTGCCGGACGGCGGTGTGGACGACGGCCAGCGCCTGCGGCACGCCGAAGTCGTCGTCCATCGCCTCGGCGAACGCCGGGGGCACGTGCGGCGCAGGTTCGACCGTGCCGTGCTGCTCGGTGACCCGCTGGACGAAGCCCTCGATCCGGTTGAACCCGGTCTCGGCCTCGCGCAGGGCCTCCTCGCTGTACTCGATCGTCGAGCGGTAGTGCGGGGTGCCCAGGTAGTAGCGGAGCACGATCGGCCGCCAGCGCTGCGCCATCTCCGACACCAGCACCGAGTTGCCCAGCGACTTGCTCATCTTCTCGCCGCGCAGGGTGACCCAGGCATTGTGCAGCCAGTACTGGGCGAGGTCGTCTCCGAACGCCTTGGACTGGGCGATCTCGTTCTCGTGGTGCGGGAAGACCAACTCCCGACCGCCGCCGTGGATGTCGAAGGCCCGGCCGAGGTACTTGTGCGCCATCGCCGAGCACTCCAGGTGCCAGCCGGGACGGCCCCGGCCCCACGGGGTCTCCCAGCTCGGCTCCCCCGGCCTGGCCGCCTTCCACATGGCGAAGTCGCGCGGGTCCCGCTTGCCGGTCTCGCCCTCGCTCTCCGGCTGCAGCAGGTTGTCCAACTGCTGGTGCGAGAGCGCGAGGTAGTCCGGGTAGGAGGTGACGCTGAAGTAGACGTTGCCCTCGGACTCGTAGGCGAAGCCGCGCTCGATCAGGTCTCGCATCATCTCGATCATCTCGGTCACGTGCCCGGCAGCTCTTGGCTCGCCGGTGGGCGGCAGGCAGCCCAGCGCGGAGTAACCGGCGTTGAACGCACGCTCGTTGGCGTAGCCGATCTGCCACCAGGGCAGCCCGGTCTCCCGCGACTTCGCGATGATCTTGTCATCGATGTCGGTGACGTTCCGCACGAAGGTCACGTCGTAGCCCCGGTAGGCGAACCACCGACGCATGATGTCGAAGTTCAGCCCGGAGCGGATGTGCCCGATGTGCGGCGGGGCCTGCACGGTCGCGCCGCACAGGTAGATCGAGACACAGCCCGGTGTGATCGGGACGAAATCACGGACCTGGCTGGCGTAGGTGTCGTACAAGCGAATGCTCACGGGTCAAGGGTAGTGGGAGCGAAGGGGTGCCCAGCGCTTGCCCACGACTCCGCCGTACATTCCGTCAGTACACGAGCGCTGCTGCGATCGCACCTCCCTCCACCGGCCGACCGGCCAAGGCCGTCCGAGGTAGTGCCGGCCACCGACACCAGCGCGCGGAGGGCGTCCGAGAGCCCGCGGCAGCCGACACCGGCGCGTCCATCGCGTTCGCGGACAGGCCATCTGCAGCAGTCCTCAGACGATCAACGACGGTGGTGGCGCCGGAGTGGTTCGACCGCTACTTGCCACGACGTGCGCATCACGGTCCCGGCCTCGTGCAGCCGGTTGAGGAGTGTGCCGTACAACAGGCCGCTGCTCGCCACGAGTTGGTCCACGGTGGAACCGGATTCGTACTGCTCCCGCAGTGCTTGTGCGGTGACCTGATGCTCGTGATCGGCCGTGGGTCGAAGAGTTGGGTTCACGCTGCGGACTCCCATTCGCTGCGGGCTTCGGCATGGGCGGCGGCCAGCTCGTTGTAACTGCGCTGGTCGGAGGGGGTAGTGAGGATCAGGCGACCGTCCGTGGCGATCCGCCAGTCGGGAGCGGCGTGGCCGGTGAGCGGATCCAGGACGCACCCGTCGGGGGCGTGCCACGCGGAGGGGATCTCGTCGGGGCGTGGCGCGGGGACGAGGACCTGATGGCCGTCGCGGACGATCACCATGGCCTTGCTGCGGTGCTCCGCGAGCCGGTCCAGCGCCTCCCGGTACGCGGTGCGTTGGGCGGCGTGCAGAGCCTTGCGCTGGGCAGCGAGTCCCCTGGTGTCGTACCGCTCGGCGACCGTGTCCCAGCCCTGTGCCGGCACGACGTCGAGTCCGGGACCGGGGACCGGGAGGCTGCTGCCGAGGCCCTCCAGTGCACGTGGTGCGAGGGCCCAGGTCTCGCCGGTGTGGTGGACGAGGCCGTGCTCGGCCAGGCGCCGTAGGGTCCGGTAGGCGGTCGCCCGGGAGACCGAAGACGTGCCGACGAGCTCGCCGATGATCTGGTCGGGGCGCTGGTGCAGAGCGCTGATGATCACTAGGGCGGAGCTGCCGAGGCCGTGGTGGGCGAAGGCGTCGTGACCCATCAGCCGGCCGAGGACGGTGGAGTCGATGTCGGCCGTCGTGGCCGTCTCAGGGGTGGGCCACTCCTCAAGTGCCGGGTCGGGGGGGTACTGAGTGGTCCGGAAACGAGACGGCCGAGCGTTGAGGTACCAGGTCGAGCCTTCGCGGCCATGGCCGACCCGCAGCCGGCGCAGCCAACCCTGAGGTTTGAGGACGGTCTCGTAGACGGCCCGCAGTGTCGTGCGGGAGATGCCCGCTTCCTCCGCGGTCTGCCGTTCGCTGGCGTGGTGCAGGGGGCCGCCCGCGGTCTCGGCGAAGTTCAGATGCGCCCGCAGCACCCGCAGGGCGGTCCGTCCCCGCTCCCCGCGCCAAGGAGTGGTCTCGATGCGATCGCGCAGCGCGGCGAGAACCTCGTACGCGTCATGCCGGGAGCCCAGCGCACTGGTGGTGCTGACCGCTTCCGAGGCGCTGGCCCACACCCGGCGGATGTAGTCCAGGGCGCGAGTCTGCCCGGAGCGCAGTGCGATGGTGCGGGTGTGCCGTCCGCCTTCGTGCTCGGGGTGCAGCAGGAGCTGCGTCAGTTGGTCGAGGGTGCCGCCGGCGCGGGCCACGTGGCATGCGATGGCCGCGGTGATCCGGTGCCCGTGCTCGGCCGCACCCTGGTGATCCGCGCGCAGAGACACGGTTTGCCCGTCGGAGGCGAGTCTGCTGTAGCTGCCGGAGGCGTAGCGGCCGGTGAGGTCGCCGAGCAGGACGAGATCGGCAGCAGCCGGGGGGAGTTGGGACAGGCCCAGCGGGCCGCGTACAAGGGGGATGCGTCGTTGGGGGAGTGGTTGGTGAGTGCTGTCTGACACGGTGGGGTCGTCTCGCAAAGACGTGGACGCCACCCAGGCCCGCTAAAACCACGGGTGGTGTCCGGGACCGACCTCCAATCGGTGCCGGCCAAGGCCTCCAGGACGGCCATCCTGGAGGCCTTCGCATGCCTGGCTCCGAGCGGAGGCAGGCGTCCCCATCGCAGCTCGACCGGGGACGATTCAGAGTCCCGCCAGAGTCGCCCACTCGTGATCCACACCGTCCAACTCGGTTCCCTCACAGGCCAGTAGCAGAGGTCACTGCCTCTGACTGCCTCTGAGTGACCCGGGTCGAACCGGGGTCGAATCAGAGTGTTTTCCTCTGACTGCCTCCGCTCGTCTCTGCAACCCGTCCTAGCAGGTCACAGCCTCATCGCCCCCACACAAGCGCAGGTCAGAAAGATGCGCTAGCTGTACCACTGGTTCCTGGCAAAGGAGGTCATGTGCGGCATGGATGCGGCTCCCGTCTTTGGGTGCTCGCGGTCGGCCTGAGCAGCAGCCCGCCGGCCATGGCGGTCGCCACCAGCAGCGCCGCGCCGATGAACAGGCTGACGCGCATGCCGTGCAGGAAGTTCGCCTGGTCCGCGACGAGGGCGCCGAAGACGGCGACGGCGAGAGCCCCACCGAACTGGCGGGAGGTGTTGAGGACGCCACTGGCGAGGCCCGCCTGCTCCGGCCGCACGCTCTCCAGCATCAGTCCGGTCATCGCGGGTACGGCGAGGGCACCGCCGAGGGAGACCGGGATCATCAGGACCGCGACCAGCCACACGGGGGTGGTCCCGGGCAGGAAGAACAGGAGCAGCAGGCCCGCCGCCATGATCCACATTCCGGAGGTCATGACGAGCCGGGCGCCGAACTTGCCTACCAGCCGGGCGGTTTGGAGGGCCACGACGCCGGTCAGCAGCGTCATCGGCAGGAACGCGATGCCGGCGGCGAGCGCGGACAGGCCGCGCAGCTGCTGGAAGTAGAGGCTGAGCAGGAACGTCAGACCGTAGAAGCCGATGTTGAGGGTGAACCCGGCCAGCAGGGTGACGGTCACCGGGCGGGAGCGGAAGAAGGTGAGCGGCAGCATCGGGTGGCGGCCGCGGGCCTGCGACCGCAGGAACACTGCGAGCGCCAGCACTGACACCGCGAAGGCGGCGATCACGGGGGCGTGGCGGAAGCCGTACTCGCCGCCCTCGATCAGCGCGTACGTCAGACCGCCCATCGCCAGGACCGCGCTGATCTGCCCGGTCCAGTCGAAGGGCACGGGACGCCGCGGGGAGCGGGCGACGCGGGTGAGCAGCCCCAGGGCGACGGCGCCGACCGGCAGGTTGATGAAGAAGATCCACCGCCAGTCCACGGCGCTCAGCGCGCCGCCCAGCAGAGGCCCCGCGGCCGAGCCGACCGAGCCGCCCAGCGCCCAGAACCCAAGGGCACGGGCGCGGTGGGCGGCATCCGGGTACGCCTCGCGGATCAGAGCGAGGGTGGCGGGCATCATGACCGCCGCGCCCGCGCCCTGCACCAGGCGGGCCGCGACCAGGACGGGCAGCGTGGGCGCCAGGCCGCAGGACGCCGAGGCGATAAGGAACAACCCCATGCCCATGCCGAACGCCTGCCGGGCGCCGATCCGGTCCGAGACGGACCCGGCGGACAGCAGCAGCGCGGCGAGCATCAGGGTGTAGCCGTCGACGACCCACTGCAGCCCCGTCATACCGCCGCCGAGGTCGGCGCCGATGGTGGGCAGGGCAACGCTGACGATCAGCGCGTCCAGGGTGATGACGAAGAAGCCGAGCAGTGCGGCACCGAGCGCGAAGGCCGGACTGGTGGTCCTGCCGCCGGCCGGAGTGGTGGCGGCGCTGCCCGGAGCGGGCGCCTGCGTGCTGGTCATTGAGACTCTCCTGGTCTCCCCGGGATCCCCCGGCCGACGGCCGGGACACCGGAGAAGGACGTGATCCTTCGAGCTCTCTCAGCGTGCGATCCGACCGGCGGGCGTTCCAGGCCGGGCTGTGCCGGGGTGTGGGATACGGGGTAGTGACAGGGCCCCCCAGAGGAGATGCGGGGGCGTCGGACGCCTGCCTATCGTCGAAACATGTCCCCCCTCACGATGACTCTGAGCAACGGTGTGGAGATGCCCGCTCTCGGGCTCGGCGTCTTCCAGACCCCGCCCGACGTCACGACCGCCTCGGTCGAGGAAGCCCTGCGCGTCGGCTACCGCCACATCGACACGGCCGCCGCCTACGGCAACGAGCGGGAGGTCGGCGACGGCATCCGCCGCTCCGGCCTCGCCCGCGACGAGGTGTTCATCGAGACGAAGCTCTGGATCAGCGACTACGGCTACGACAACGCGCTGCACGCCTTCGACAAGAGCGCGGGCAAACTCGGCGTCGACCAGCTCGACCTGCTGCTGCTCCACCAGCCCCTGCCCTCCGCCTTCGACCGCACCCTCGACGCCTACCGGGCGCTGGAGAAGCTGCTCGCCGACGGCCGGGTACGGGCCATCGGCGTCAGCAACTTCATGCCCGAGCACCTGGAGCGCCTGCTGTCCGAGACGTCCGCCGTGCCCGCGGTCAACCAGATCGAGGTCCATCCGTACTTTCAGCAGACCGCGCTGCAGCGCCTGCACGGCGAGCACGGCATCCTGACCCAGGCGTGGTCGCCCATCGGCGGCATCACCTCCTACGGCGGCGCCGAGAAGCGGACCTTCGACGACCCGGTCCTGCTGGAGATCGCCCGCGGTCACGGCAAGTCGGCCGCGCAGGTGATGCTGCGCTGGCATCTGCAGGAGGGCCGCTCGGCGATCCCGAAGTCGACCAAGCCCGCCCGCATCGCCGAGAACTTCGACGTCTTCGACTTCGAGCTGACCACCGAGCAGCTCGCCGCGATCGACGCGCTCGACACCGGCGTACGCGGCGGACCGGAGCCGGCCGACATCACGCTGGAGAACTACGGACGCGAGATCCCCGAGGCGTGAAGTCGCAGTGTCGGCGCTGCGGTTCGCCGACGCCACGCCTCAGCACATCGACGTACCGCTGACCCCTGCCCTCATGGAAGAGCCTCCGCCATGACAAGCACCACCCCTCTGACCGTCCTGGTCGTCGGTGCCACCGGCAGCATCGGAACCCTCGTCGTCGCCGAAGCCCTCCGACAGGGCCACCAGGTGAAAGCCCTCGTCCGCGATCCCGGGCGCGCCCGGACCGTGCTGCCGCAGGCCGCTCTGCTCGTCACCGGGGACCTCACCGATGCCGACACGCTCAAGGAGGCCGTCGACGGCATCGACGCCGTGGTCTTCACCCACGGCTCCCACGGCCGGCCCGGCCAGGCGGAACTCATCGACTACGGGGCCGTCCGCAACACCCTGACGGCGCTGGGCGACCAGGCGGCGCGGATCTCACTGATGACCGCGATCGGCGTCACGGGCCGCCCCAGGAACGCCGACGGCACAGTCCGCGACGACATGATCACCGACGCCCACGCGTGGAAGCGCCGCGGTGAACGCCTGGTCCGCGCCAGCGGGCGCCCGTACACGATCGTCCGCCCGGGCTGGTTCGACTACAACGCTCCCGGCCAGCTCGCCCTGACGATGCTGCAGGGCGACACCCGGCACGCCGGCGACCCCAGCGACGGAGTCATCGCCCGCCGGCAGATCGCCCAGGTCCTCGTCTCCGCGCTCACCTCGCCCGAGGCCGACCACAAGACCCTCGAACTCGTCGCCGAGCACGGGCCCGCCCCCTCCGACCTCGCCCCGCTGTTCGCCGCCCTCACCGCCGAGGTGCCCGGCTCCCTCGACGCCGCCCTGGACAGCGCCAACATGCCGCTCGACGCCGAACCCGCACCCGTACGGCAGGACCTCGAAGCCGTCCGTCACGCCTGACAGCCCGGCCGGGCGGCTCCAGGGGCGCTGCCAGCCCTATCCCGCTCCGGTCGAGGGGCCCGACGAGGAGGTCCACTGGCCCTTCGTCAGGAGCTGGGAGGCCCTTGTGCACCAGGCCCGGGACACGGGGCCGATGTTCCGCGTCGAGGCCGGCGAGATGATCTGCATCGACAACTACCGTGTCCTGTACGGCCGGGACGGGCACAGCGACCCGCTCCGCAAGGCGCGCTCCATCTGGGGCTGGTCCACCGACGCGGCCGCATCGACGTCATGCTCAACAACGCCGGTCTCATGCCGCTGTCCCCGCTGGAGATGGAGCGGTTCGACGAGTGGCGTCGCGGACGCGGTCGCCGGCCTCTACCAGGACTACGCCATCCCCGCGGACAGCTTCGCCCGCAGCGTGGAGTTCGCCATGAGCCGGCCCCAGGAAGTCGACGTCAACGAGATCCTGTTCCGTCCGACCGGGCAGCAGCGGTGACCGGCTGGGCGCCGACTGCCGGGCCGTAGATCCCAACCTCTTCTGTGCCGACCTCATCGTTCACAGGAGCGCAGACCACGAGAGCCAAAGGCCCTGTGCCTGGTCACGAGGCGGGCAGTCCGATGCGCCTCAGCCAGGTGTCGACGGCGGCACCGGCGTCCCGGACTTCCTCGCCGCGTACCGCGAGGCCCTCGGCGATCGTCGCTCCGGGACAGGAGGCGGCGTAGTCGCGTGCGGTGGTGCCCAGGCCGCTCATGGCGTGGGTGGTGAACGGGACGACGGTCCTGCCGCGGAAGTCGAGGGCTTCGGCGAACGTCGTCATGATCATGGGAGCGCGGACGTTCCAGACGGGGCTGCCGAGCAGGATCGTGTCGTAACGGTCGATGGAGGCCAGCGGGTTGGCGACGGCCGGACGCGCGGCGGTGTCCTGCTCACGGACGTTGCGCCGGACGGTCGCGTCGTAGCCGGCCGGGTAGGGGTCCGCGGCCTGGATGCGGTGGACGTCGCAGTCGATCCGGTCGGCGATCATGCGGGCCAGGACCTCGGTGTTGCCGACCTCGATGTTCCGGCGTCCGCCGTTGTAGTAGTTCTCGCCCGGCCGGGAGAAATAGGCCAGCAGGACAGTGCGGGCACCCGGGGCAGGCGTGCCGGGCCGCTCGGCGGACTCGGATTCGTCCGGACGTGGCGAGGCGGGGGAGGCGGAACAAGCGCCGATCGCGGCACCTGCTGTCATGACCGCTCCTCCTGTGAGCAGGCCGCGGAGCACTGTGCGGCGCCGCGGCGCGGTGGGAAGGGCGTGCTCATGCGTGCTCATCGCCGATGCTCGCTCGGGGTGCGGGGACGCATGCCGAGCCGCTGAGCGGTCGCCACGCCGGTGGCACCGGCCGGGAGGACGTCGGCGAGACCCTGTTGCTCAGTCATGGGAAGCCTCTGCTGATAGCTGATAAAGGATGGGGCGGTCGGCTCGCTCGTCCGGCACGCCGGACAACGGGGGCCGGTGTGAGGGGATGCCATGGGCGGCAGAGCCCCACACCGGCCGAGAACGTGTGCGTTCTGGCTCAGCCGTTCACGCGCCGCGCGCTGAGCCACTGGACCATCGCCGGGTCGCGGTGGTCGAAGAACAGCGATGCCCCGGTGTCGAGGGTGGCGATGGCCGCCATCTGCTCGTCGGTGAGCTCGAAGCCGAAGACGTCGAGGTTCTCCGCCATGCGCTCGGGCCGGACCGACTTGGGGATCGCGACGACGCCTCGCTGGACGAGCCAGCGCAGCACCACCTGGGCCACGGACTTGCCGTGCTTCTCGCCGATCTCGCTCAGCAGCGGGTTGGTGAACAGGTCGTTCTTGCCCTCGGCGAACCCGCCCCAGGACTGGATCTGGACCTCGTGCTCGCGCATCAGGTCCTGGTAGTCGGCGCGCTGGAAGAACGGGTGGGTCTCGATCTGGTTGACCGCCGGGGTGATCTCGTTGTTGATGATCAGGTCGAGGAGCCGGTCCGGGTAGAAGTTGGCGACGCCGATCGCCTTGGCCCGGCCCTGCTGGTTCAGCGCCTCCATGGCACGCCACTGGCCGTACACGTCGCCGTAGGGCTGGTGCATCAGGTACAGGTCGACGTAGTCCAGGCCGAGTTTGGCCAGCGACATCTCGAAAGCCCGCTTGGTGTTCTCCTCGGCGGGCGCGTCCTGGACGTACAGCTTGGTGGTGACGAACAGTTCCTCGCGTGGGATGCCGCTGCTCTTGATGGCGCGGCCGACGGCCTCCTCGTTCTCGTAGGAGGCGGCCGTGTCGAGCAGCCGGTAACCGGCCGCGAGGGCTTCGATGACGGCCTGTTCGGTCTGCCCCGCCGGGATCTGGAAGACGCCGAAGCCGAGGACCGGCATCTCGACACCGTTGTTCAGGGTGACGCTCTGCATGAGGGTTGCCTTTCAAGCGAGATACGGGTGCGGAGCACGGGGCGGATGCCGGCCGACGCTCGAACACGGGCGGGAGGTCCATACGCGACCGGTGCGAAGCCCGCCAGGATTCACGTTCGCGCTCTTTCGCCACCGGTGGCAGGCCGAGCCGTGCCAGGGGGTGGCGAGCGGGGGAGTGGCAGGGCCCCTCACATCCCTGCCACGCAGGTCAGAGCGGTGTGACACTGAAGGGCATGGCATTTGAGCAGAGCAGGGACGGCGGCGCCGAGCTGGGCCGGTTCCCGCGTGCCCGCCGCACACAGACCGCACCCGAACAGGTCGGCCTCACGGTCGGCGCCGGCCTGCGCCGCACCCCGGCCTGCGCCGCGAGGAACTGGCCACCCTCACCGGGATCAGCATCGACTACTACGTCCGCCTGGACTTCGCCAGGCTGTGGGAGCGTTACGACGTCACCGGCCGCAAAGCCACCCACAAGACGTTCCGCCACCCACAGGTCGGCGCGATCACGCTGGCCGCCCAGTCCATGGAACTGGACGGCACACCGGGCCAGCGCCTCGTCGCCTACGCCGCCGAACCCGGCACCCCCGATCACGACGCCCTGCTCCTGCTGGACATGACCGCTCCCGACCCTGGACCCGGCAGGCGGCCGGCCAGGAACGATGTGCCCCAGCCGCACGCATCGCCCTGGTCCGGAACCGGGGCCCGCAGGCCACGCCGGGACGCACACCCACCGATACATACCCCCAAAAAGACGGGCAAAATATACGTATGGAGCGCGCAACGGAGAAGGTGAAGGGTCACACGACGGGTGCCACGAGCGACCTCGGCGCCTATCTGCGCGCCCGCCGTGCGCAGGTCACCCCCGAGCAGGCCGGGCTGACCGCACCCCCCGGCCCGCGCCGCACGCCGGGCCTGCGCCGGGAGGAGCTCGCCACGCTCGCCGGGATCAGCATCGACTACTACGTACGCCTGGAACGCGGCAAGGAGACCCACCCCGGCCCCGCGGTCATCGATGCCCTCGCCCGCGCCCTGCTCCTCGACGCGTCCGAGCACCGGCACCTGCGCGAGCTTGCTTCCCGTGCCGCCTACGCCCCCGAAGCGCCCCCCGCACCCGGCCACACCGTGAGACCACAGCTGATGGCGCTCCTCGAGTCCGTGCGCCCGAACGCGGCCTACGTCGTCAGCCGCACCCTGGACCTGCTCGCCTTCAACCCCGGCGCGCTCCGGCTCTTCGCCGGCCTGGCCGACTGGCCGCCGCCGCGGCGGAACTTCGCCCGCTACGCCTTCCTCCACCCCCTCGCCCGCGACGTACTCGACGACTGGGACGAGCAGGCCCGCGCCTGCGTCGGCCGGCTGCGCGCCCTGGCAGGCACCGAACCGGACGCCCCGGACCTGGCCGACCTGGTCGACGAACTCCTGGCGAAGAGCCCGGACTTCGCCGACCTGTGGAACCGCTTCGACGTCAAACCGCACGCCCCGGACGCCAAGACCTTCCACCACCCCGACGTCGGCGACCTCCACCTCGGCTACGAGTCGATGCCGCTGGAGCACAGCCAGAAGCAGCGGTTCGTCGTGTTTTTCGCAGAGCCGGGCACTGCCGACCACGACAAGCTGACCCTTCTCGACACGGAACACGATGAGCTGGGCTCCGGGACGGGCGACAAGAACACCGGCGAGCCGCGGCTGACGACTTGACGCGCACATACGCGCTGTACGCCTCCGGGGCGATCGTCGCCATCAGCCCGGCACGGCGCTCTCCGCACGATGGTGGTGGTGTCGACGGGTTCTCCATGGCCGTAGGGCGCCCTCCATCCTTGCGCCGCCCCATACGGATGGGCAACGTTTTCCAAAGAGTCGATCCCAACGTTCGACCGGACGATTGAACGCCCACTGCGCAGTTCGGTGTCGACGCCCTACTCCGCCGGTCGCGCGGTGGACCGTCGTGGCACGAGCGTGGGGGAGAGGGTGACCTGGGCCGACCGGCGGCCACGGTCGGTGATCCGTTCCAGGAGGAGGCGTACGGCGTTTTTGCCCATCTCGCGGCCGCCCTGGTCGACGCTGGTGAGCGAGATCGGGCCGAACGCGGCGAACGTGGTGTTGTCGTATCCGGCCACCGAGATGGCGCCGGGAACGGACAGCCCGGCCTCGGCGACCGCTTCGAGCACGCCCATGGCGACGATGTCCGCTCCGGCGAAGACGGCCGTGGGCCGGACGGGACGGGCCAGCAGCTCCTTCGTGCCCCGGTAGCCGCCGTCCTGGGTGTAGCTGGTGGAGACCACGTCGATCCACTCCTCCAGTCCGTGCTTCCGCATGGCCTGGCGATAACCGTCGGCGCGGCGGGCGTTGGGCATCTCCGTGAGGCGTGTCGGGTCGGTCTCGTGATGCTCGATGTGGGCGATCCGGCGATGTCCGAGGGTGGCGAGGTGGCCGATGATCAGGGCGGCGCCCTCGACGTCGTCGTCGGCCACTGTGTCGTACGCGGGGGATGACCCGTGGCGGCCGATGACGACGGTCGGCACCGCGGTGCCGACGCACTCCAGATGGGCGCGTGACGACACCGGTGCGACCAGGATGATGCCGTCCATGCCGCGGTCGATCATCGCCTCGGTGACGCGGGCCTCCTCCTTCTCCCCGTTGCAGCCCGGCCCCAGGAGCACCTGGTACTCGGTGTCCGCCAGCGAGGCGGTGACGCCGTCGAGGATCTCGGGGAAGAAGGGGTTGCGGATGTCGGGCAGCATCACGCCGATGGTGTACGTCTGTCCGCGCAGGCCCCTGGCGCCGGCGTTCGGCCGGTAGCCCAGTTCGTCGATCGCGCGGCGCACCTTGGCGCGCATCTCGGGGCTGGCGCCGTACGCGTTGCGCAGCACCTTGGACACTGCGGTGGTGGACACCTGCGCGTGACGCGCAACGTCGACGATGGTGACGCGTCGAGGCCGGGCCTGCGGCTCCATCCGGTTCCTTGTCCCTTCGGGAAACGTTGTCGGCGAGTGTAGGACGGAATGCGCGACTCGGTGGGGCCGTCGCAGGGGCTGAGCTGCGCCGCCGCCGTAACAATCGCGCAGCTTGCGCGGCATCTTGACGTCACGCGGGACGCTCTCTAGGGTCTGGCAACATCTTTGGGGAACGTTACCCACTGGAATCCGGGCCATCCGGCCCGGCATCGGACCATCCGACCCCCGGACCGCATCACCCACGACGACAACCGGTCGGCACCGGTCGGCACCCCCGCAAAACAGCCCGCAGTGCCGGAGCCCCGATTCAACGCCTCGTTTGAAACGTTTCAAGAGAGGAGGTCCGTCGATGACCCTCGCCCCGCACGAGCAGCTTCCGGACCATGGCCGGCCTCCGGATGCGGAGCCGGAGCCGAAGGTCCGACGGGCGCGAACCACCCCGCCCTGGTCGTTCGCGCTGCCCGCGATGCTGCTGTTCGCCTTCGTGGTCCTGGTGCCGAGTGCCCGCGGTGTGTACTACGCGTTCACCGACTGGGACGGTCTCGATCCCGACTTCTCCGTCATCGGCCTGGACAACTTCTCCGAGATGTTCCGCGATGCCGATGCGGTGCAGGCCATCTGGCACACCCTGCTGATCGCGGTGTCGATCACGGTCGTCCAGAACGCGCTGGGCCTGCTGCTGGCCCTCGGCGTCAACTCGGCCATCAAGTCCCGGAACGTGCTGAGGGTGTTCCTGTTCGCCCCGGCCGTGATCACACCGATCGTGACCGCCTACCTCTGGCGCAACCTGCTCGGTCCGGACGGCGCGGTCAACAGTCTGCTGGGCGCGGTGGGTCTGGACGGCTGGCGGCAGGACTGGCTGGGCAGTCCGCAGGTCGCTCTGTGGTCGGTGATCGGGGTGATCGTCTGGCAGTTCGCGGGCTACTCGATGGTCATCTTCCTGGCCGGACTCCAGTCCGTGCCAAAGGAGATCCACGAGGCGGCCGCCATTGACGGCGCGGGCCCGGTGCGCCGCTTCTGGTCGGTCACACGGCCGCTGCTGGCCCCGGCCCTCACCATCAACCTGATGCTGTCGATCATCGGCGGGATCAAACTCTTCGACCAGGTATACGCGTTGACGGGCGGCGGCCCCGGCCACGCCACCGACACACTCTCGACGCTGATCTACAAGGACGCCTTCACGCTCGGCGAGTTCGGCTACAGCATCGCGCTCGCGGTCGTCCTCACGATCATCGTGGCGGTCGTCTCGACCGGACAGTACCTCGCGCTGTCCCGCAACGAGAGGGCCGTCTCGTGAACCGCTACCGCCGCCGTACTCTCGCGCTGGAACTGGCGATGATCGCCGCCGCCCTGGTCGTGGGCTTTCCGGTGTACGTCCTGGTCAACCTGGCCGTGCGGCCGGCGTCGGACACCTCGTCGCCGATCAGACCGACCACCTCGCCCACCCTGGACAACTTCTCGCAGGCGTGGCAACAGGGCTCGCTGGGCGGGGCGTTGGGCAACAGCGTGCTGGTGACGGCGTGCAGCGTCGTCATCGTGCTGGCCGTCTCGTCGCTCGCGGCGTACCCGCTGGCCCGTGTCACGGCCCGCTGGTCCCGCGGTACGTACCTGACGTTCCTCCTGGGCCTGGTCCTGCCCTTCCAACTCGCCGCGCTGCCGCTCTACCAGACCATGCGCGACATGGGGCTCCTCGGTACCCCGTGGGCGCTGGTCCTCTTCTACTCCGGCCTGCAGGTGCCGTTCACCGTCTTCCTCTACGTCGGCTTCCTGCGCGCCCTGCCCCGCGACTTCGAGGACGCGGCCCTGATCGACGGCTGCACACCGCTGCAGGGCTTCCGGTACGTGGTGCTGCCGATGCTCAAGCCGGTCACGGTGACGGCCCTGGTGCTCAACGCGGTCGCCGTGTGGAACGACTTCTTCACCCCGCTGCTGTACCTCAGCGGCAGCGCCCAGCAGACCATGCCGGTCGCCATCGCCGGCTTCGTCGGTCAGTACGTGACCGACTGGAACCTCATCTTCGCCGCACTGGTGATCAGCATCCTGCCTGTCCTGCTCGTCTACTTCCTGCTGCAGCGCAGCATCATCAACGGCTTCGCGGGAGGGCTGCGCGGATGACACCCGACGCCCGCCCGTCACCGAGGCCCGGTGGCTCATCCCCGAGGGGGACATCATGAAGACACGCAAACTGCCGGTACTGATCGCCGCGTTGACGGCCGGTGCCGTGCTGGCCGCCTGCAGCGGCGGTACCAAGGCAGGAGACTCAGGCGGCGGCTCCAAGACTCTGACGCTCGCCTCGGTCGACCAGGGCTCCGTCGAGGACGTCGTCAAGGCCTTCGAGAAGGCCAACCCGGGTGTCAAGGTCCGCTACACCACCAGCGGCGCAGACCAGTACCAGCAGCAGATCCGCACCCAGCTGTCCTCGGGTACCGCACCCGACGTGATGTCGGTCTGGCCGGGCAACGGCAACCCGGGCGCCACGGTTGTCCTGGCCAAGCCCGGCTATCTGCGAGACCTCTCGGACCAGCCGTGGGCGGCGAAGATACCGGACGCCATCAAGACCGTCGCCCAGTACGAGGGCAAGACGTACAACGCCATCTTCGGGCAGAACGGCATCGGCGCCGTCTACAACCAGCAGGCCTTGGCGAAGGCCGGCCTCACCCCACCCGACACCTGGACCGATCTGCTGGCCTTCTGCAAGGCCGCGAAGGCCAAGGGAACCCCCGCCTTCGCGCTCGGCAACCAGGACAACTGGGTGACCCAGCTGGTTCTGTACGCGCTGGTCGCCACCACCGTCTACGGCCCGGACCGCGACTTCGACGAGAAGATGCAGGCCGGCCAGGCCACCTTCGCCCAGTCGCCTTGGACCACTGCCCTGGACAAGTACCTGACGATGGAGAAGACCGGCTGCTTCCAGAAGAACCCGCTGGGCACCAACTACGAAGCCAGCCAGGCGCTCGCCGCCTCCGGCAAGACTCTCGGCATCATCCAGGGCAACTGGGTGATCGCCCTCCTGAAGGGCAAGAACCCGCAGGGCACGTTCACGCTGCGGGCGCTGCCGGCCACCGACAG
This sequence comes from Streptomyces sp. NBC_00775, assembly GCF_036347135.1. Taxonomy (NCBI): domain Bacteria; kingdom Bacillati; phylum Actinomycetota; class Actinomycetes; order Kitasatosporales; family Streptomycetaceae; genus Streptomyces; species Streptomyces sp. NBC_00775. Next base: position 1,326,247 of record NZ_CP108938.1, on the reverse strand, counting down.
GCCGTCCCAGACCCTCATTCCGGCAGCGGCGGGCGCCGGCTACGGCGTCAACGCCAAGGCGAAGAACAAGGAACTCGCCCTGAAGTTCGTGAACTTTGTGATGTCGCCCGAGGGCATGAACCTGTTCGTCAAGAAGCAGGGCGGTCTGCCGTCCCTGCCCGACACGGGCTTCTCCGTGGACCCGTCGCTGGCCGAACTGTCCAAGTTCATCGGGTCGGACCGCACAGTCCCGTTCATGGATCAGCTGTGGCCCAACGCCAAGGTGCAGCAGACCATGCTCAGCGGCCTCCAGGAGATCTTCAGCGGGCAGTCCACGCCCGACAAGCTCCTCGACGAGATGGACGCCGACTACAAGGCCGGCTCCTGACCCCCCCCAACACCCGAAGGGACGAAGGTGTGAGCAATGCACCCCACCATGCGGACGGCACGGACCGCGACCTCGGCCTCGGCCTCGACGAGAGCGACGCTGCCAGCGCACGCCACGCGGGAGTCCGCCGTAGAACCGTGCTCGCGGCGACGGCCGGCGCGGTGCCGGTAGTGGCCGGCGTCGTGGGCGGCTCGGCCGCCGCGCAGGCGGCACCGTCCCGCCGTCCGGACGCCGCGGTGACCGGACTGACCGTGGAACACCGCACCGACCCGCTCGGCGTGGACGCCGAACGGCCGCGCTTCGGCTGGCGCATGCGGTCCGGGTCGCGCGGGCGGAGCCAGGGGGCGTACCAGATCCTGGTGGCGAGCTCACCGGACAGGCTGACCGCCCATCGCGCGGACGTCTGGAACAGCGGCCGCGTGCGCTCCGCCGAGTCCGTGGCCGTCCGCTACGCGGGTAAGGCGCTGAACGCCTCGACCCGCTACCACTGGACCGTCACCGTCTGGGACGCCGAAGGCCGTCCGGTCGGTGCGGCGCCCCCCGCCTTCTTCGAGACCGGCCTCATGAGCACCGACGGCGTCGGCGGATGGGAGGGCGCGCAGTGGATCGGGATGAAGGGGAAGGCTCCCAACTCGGCCGGGGCGCCAATGCTGCGGAAGGTAGCAGCCCTGAAGGACCGGCCCGGGGTCCGCGAGGCGCGGCTGTACGTCTCGGCCCTCGGCGTGTACGAGGCCTACCTCAACGGACGCCATGTGACCGTGGAGCAGGACGGCGGCACTACGATCGAACTGCTGCCCCCGGGCTCGACGAATTACGACGCGCGCGTCAACTACATGACGTATGACGTCACCGAGCTCGTGACACGGGAGCCGGACGTCACCCTCGCGGTCGTCCTGGGCAACGGCTGGTACAACGGCCGTATATCCGACGGCAGTACGTACTACTCGGAGGACGGCAACGCCCTGGCCGTCAAGGCCAAGCTGCTGATCCGGTACGCCGACGGTTCGACGCAGACCGTGGTGACCGCACCCGGCGACGACTGGAGGGCCACCGACACCGGCCCCTACCGCGCCGACGACATCTACGACGGCCAGACCTACGACGCCCGCAAGGAGCTGCCGGGCTGGACGGCGCACGGGTTCGACGACGCCGCCTGGTCGGACGTGGAGCGAGTCGCCTTCGACGACAAGTTCCCGGACGCGCAGCTCCTCGCCTACCCGGGCGAGACCGCACGCTTCATGCACCGCTGGGACCGACGGCCGCAGTCGATCACCGTCGCCACTGGGGTGACCGGGCAGGACGGCAGCCCCAACGGCCGGGGCCGCATCGTCGTGGATCCCGACCGGACGGTGACCGATCCCGCGAAGGCGGCCTCCGCCTCGGTCACGATCGGCAGTGGTGAGACGGGCGTCTTCGACCTCGGTCAGAACATGGTCGGCGTGGCCCGCTACAGCCTGCGCGGCTCCGCCGGAGCCAAGGTCGAGTTCAAGTTCGGTGAGATGCTCAACGACGACAGCGCCGGCGCGGACGGCCCCGAGGGCTCCCTCTACCGGGCCAACCTCCGCAGCGCCAAGGCCACCAGTACGTACATCCTCAGGGGCGACCGGCAGGGCGAGACCCATCAGGACTCCCTGACCTTCTACGGCTTCCGCTACGTCTCCGTCACCGCGACGGACACCGTCACGATCACCGGCCTGACCGGCAAGGTCGCCACGTCGGCGATCCGCGAGACCGGCACCGTCACCACCAATGACGCCGACATCAACCAGCTGGCGAGCAACATCCGTTGGGGCCAGCGCGGCAACTACCTCTGGGTGCCCACGGACTGCCCGCAGCGCGACGAACGCCTCGGCTGGACCGGCGACACCCAGGTCTTCTCCACGACCGGTCTGTACAACGTGGACGCTGGTGTCTTCCTCAGTCACTTCCAGGACACGGTCGTCGACTCCCAGGCCATCTACGGCATGGACAAGGCACAGTTCACTGGAGTCGCCCCCACCGGACGTTTCAACTTCCCGGGCGGCGGCAGTGGTTGGGCCGACGCCGGTGTCATCGTGCCGTGGACCGTGTGGCAGATGACCGGTGACGCGACCATCGTCAAGGACAACTGGCCGGCGATGACCCGCTACCTGGACTGGATCCAGGAGCAGACCGGCGACACCTATGCCGGACAGGGCTCCCTCACCGGCGACTGGCTTGGGCCGCAGAAGACCAGCGCCCAGATGATGAGCGACGTCTACTACGGCTACAGCACCCGGCTGATGGCACAGATGGCCCGCGCGATCGGCAGAACGGCCGAAGGGGAGGCGTACGACCGGCTCTTCGGACGCATCAAGCAGGCGTTCATCACCAAGTACCTGAGCACCGAGGGCGGCACGGTCACGGTCAAGTCCAGCCTCGGCGACGCCTCCCCGATCGAACCGGGCTCCGACCCCAACCAGAAGACGGAGGACAACAGCCAGACAGCGCTGCTCTGGGTCCTCAAGCTCGGCTTCTACGAAACGGAGGCTCAACGCCGCACGCTCGTCGGGCATCTCGCCGACAACATCGGCAACGACGACGCCTACAAGGCCGCGCACCCGAACAGCATCCGGGTCAGGTACGCCGAGAACACGCTGTCCGTCGGCTTCCTCGGCGTCAACGTCCTCGCCCCCGTCCTCACCGACGAGGGCCGCGCGGACCTGGCGTACAAGCTGCTGCACCAGGACGCGCTGCCGTCCTGGCTGTTCTCGGTGAAGAACGGTGCCACCACGGTCTGGGAACGCTGGAACTCGTACTCCAAGGAAGAGGGGTTCGGGCCGGTCGGCATGAACTCCTTCAACCACTACGCCTACGGCGCGATCATGGAGTGGATGTACGCCTACATGGCCGGCATCGCCCGCGACCCGGACAGCCCCGGCTTCAAGCACTTTGTCCTTCAGCCCCACGTCGATCCCACCGGCAGGATCACGCAGGTGTCGGGCTCGCACGAGTCGCCCTACGGCGCGATCAGGAGCGAGTGGAGGGTGGAGGACGGAGGCAGGGTCCTTGTGTACGACGCGGTCGTGCCCGCCAACAGCGAGGCGACGCTGCGACTTTCAGCCGTCTCCGCCGATGCCGTCCGCGAAGGACGGACTCCGCTGGCCCGAGTGGACGGGGTGCGTCTGCTCGGCCACGAGGACGGCGTGGCCTCGTACCGGTTGCCCTCGGGCCGATACCACCTGACCGCCCGACTCCGCTGATCTGTCGACGTCCGATCGGCAGACGCCGATCAGACAGGTGTCGATCAGGCGGGTGTCGACATCACGAAGCGGCCGTGTCCGCGGCGCCGAGGGGGCATCGCGGACACGGTCATCGACAGCACGCTCTCCTACGCCGCGGTGGCCGGCCGCACGTCGGGTGTGACCCCGAGGGCGTCGACGATGAGCGCGTGGGAGTGGCGGCGGGCTTCCTGGCCGGGGCGCGGGGCTGTCGCCCGGCCGCGGTGCGGGAGGAACGGCCCGTACAGATAACGGCCCAGGATCCTTCTCGCGTAGGCGCGCCTGTTCCGCAACGAGGAGCAGCGAAGGGAGGACCACCTCCGCCCGCGTGCAGAGCACCGATGACGGTCGTGCCGCGGCCGGTCGTACGGCGGTGCTCTTCCGAGGCGCTCAGGGACGTACCACCTGCGGATTCGCCGCCCTACCGAAGAGCGCCATGTCAGCGAGCCAACTCCAGGTCACGTTTCCTGCAGCGCAGGGACAGGGAGTTCGCCCGAGCCCCGGACGATCAGCCGGGTGGGAACGGTGATGGTGCGGGCGCGGGTGCGGTCGCCGTCGAGGCGGGTCAGGGCGGTGGTCGCTGCCGCTCTGCCGAGTTCTTCCGGGTCCTGGGCGACGACGGTCAGGGCCGGCTCGAGTGCCGCGGCGAGCGAGACGTCGTCGAAGGCGACGACGGCGACGTCCTTGCGCTTGCTGCGGGCCAGTTCGGCGACTATCCCCAGCGCCATGATGTTGTTGCCGGCGAACAGGGCTGTGGGGGGATCGGCCAGGCCGAGGAGTTGGGCGGTCGCGGCCTCGGCCCCTCGCTGGTCGTGGGCGTTGGCTACGAGCGAGCGGTCGTTGGGGATGTCGGCTTCCTGGAGTGCCGAGCGGTAGCCGGCCATACGCTCACGGCGGGTGTACAGCTTCACGGGCAGGTCGCCGACGAAGCCGATGCGCCGGTGTCCGTGGGCGACGAGGTGGGCGACGCCGTCGTGGGCTCCGGCCCGGTTGGAGCTGACGATGCTGTCCGTGGCGAGGCCGACTCCGGGGCGGTCGAGGAAAATCACGGGCAGTCCCGCCGTACGGTGGGACTTGAGGTGGGTGTGGTCGGCGCCGACGGACGGAACGACGATCAGGATGCTGACCCGCCGGGCGAGGAACTTGTCCGTCAGGGCGCGTTCGCGATCGGGGTCGTCCGCGGAGGAGCCCATGAGCAGGGTCAGTCCGCGGTCGCGGACGGTGTCCTCGATGGCGCGGGCCACGGCTCCGAAGAAGGGGTTGGCGAGGTCGGGAATGACCAGGCCGATGGTGGTGTCCGGGCCGCCGACGCGGATGTTGCGGGCCATCAGGTTCGGCTGGAAGCCGAGCTTGGCCACTGCGGCCAGTACCTGTTCCCTGGTCTGCGCGGAAGCGGGTCCGTCCTCGTTGAGGACTCGGGAGACCGTCTTGGCACTGACGCCGACTTCGCGGGCGACGTCGGCCAGGGTGGGGCGGCGGTTCGCTGCCATGGAGAAGCCGTCTCCTGAAGGCTCTCGGTTCCGGCCGCGGCCTCGGCCGGAACAAGCGAGAGCTGGTTTGTGCTGTTAGGTGGCCCGAACTCCGGCGGCCTTCGCGGCCTCCGAATCCGCTACGACAGTATCTCCGGCTTCGTCGACGGTGAGAGCCCCGGTCATGATGGCGACGACCTCGGCCATGGAGTAGTCGGACGGCTTGATCACGGCAGCGCGCCGGCCGAGGCGGTGGACGTGGATCCGGTCGGCGATCTCGAAGACGTGGGGCATGTTGTGACTGATCAGGACGACCGGCATGCCCTTGTCCCGGACCCGGCGGATGAGGTCCAGGACTTGGCCGGACTCCTTGACGCCGAGGGCGGCGGTGGGTTCGTCCATGACGACGACGGAGCGGGCCCAGGCGACGGAACGGGCGACCGCGACGGCCTGCCGCTGTCCGCCGGAGAGCGTCTCCACCGACTGCGTCAGCGAGCGCAGGCCGATCTTCAGGTCGGCCATGTGCTCGGCGGCCTCCTGGCGCATGCGCTTCTTGTCCAGCATGCGGAAGACACTGCCGAGGACGCCGGGGCGGCGCAGCTCGCGCCCGAGGAACATGTTCGAGGCGATGTCCATGGAGGCGGCCACGGCGAGGTCCTGATAGACCGTCTCGATGCCGTGGGCGCGTGCGCTCTGCGGGCCGGAGAAGGTGATGGGCTCGCCGTGGAGTCGTATCTCGCCCGCGTCGGGGGTCACCGCGCCGGTGAGGGCCTTGATCAGGCTGGTCTTGCCGGCGCCGTTGTCGCCGATGACGGCGAGGACCTCGCCGGGGAGCAGGTCGAAGTCGGCGCCGTCGATGGCGGTGACCTGGCCGTACCGCTTGACCAGACCGCGGGCCTGCAGCACGGGCGTGGGGGAGGAGGTGGCGGTCATCGGGCCTTCTTCCGGGAGAGCTGGTCGACGGTCACCGCGAGGATCACCAGGACTCCGGTGATCAGGGTCTGGTAGATGGAGGCGACGCCCATCAGCTGAAGGCCGTTGCGGAACACGCCGACGATGAGGACGCCGATGAAGGTGCCCAGGACCGAGCCGCGTCCGCCGAAGAGGCTGGTGCCGCCGAGGACCACGGCGGTGATGCTGTCGAGGTTGTCGGTCTGCCCCGCCTGCGGGTCGCCGACTCCGGTGCGGGAGATGAGCAGCAGGGCGGCGATGCCGTACAGCAGGCCGGCGACGGTGTAGATGCCGATGGTGAGGCGGGAGGTACGGATGCCGTTCAGCCGGGCGGCCTCGGCGCTGTTGCCCAGGGCGTACACGTGCCGGCCCCAGCCGGTGTTGCTCAACGCGTAGGCGAGGAGGAGGAACAAGGCGATGGTGACGAGGGAGCCGTACGTGATGTCCGTGTGGCCCAGCGGGAAGGTCTCCCCGAGGGCCGTCAGCGGGCCGGGCAGACTGGTGACCGTCTGCTCCTCGGAGTAGATGTGGGTCAGCGCGAACGCCACGTTGAGCATGCCGAGGGTGACGATGAACGGCGGCAGTGGGATCTTCTGCACCAGCAACCCGTTGAGCAGACCGAACCCGCCGCAGACCGCCAGGCCCAGGGCGATGGCGAGGAGCGGGGGCAGGGAGCCCTCGGCGGCCATCTTGGCGATCACGATGCTGCCGAACGCCATCACCGCCCCGCACGACAGGTCGATCCCCGCCGTGAGGATGATCAGGGTCTGCCCGATGGCGAGGGTGCCCACGACCATGACCTGCTGCACGATCAGCGAGAAGTTCCCGCCGGTCAGGAACTGGTCGGTCGAGAAGGAGAAGAAGGCGCAGGCCAGGAGGAGGGCGGCCAGGGGTCCGGTGGTCGGCGCCGTGAGCAGTCTGCGGGCCGTGGTCGGTGCCTTGAGCTCCGAGTACGGCGTTGTCGTGGCTGTCATGCGAAGTCCTTGTCGGAAGACAGATGTCCTGGTCGGAGGACGAGGGCAGAAGCCCCGCCGACGGGACAAGGGGGGCGGCCGTCCCTGGTCGGGGAGGTGGGCCGACCGCCCCGCTGAGGGGAGTGGCGGTGTCGTACGGTCCTGGGGCTGTCGTCACCTGCCCGCCTGCCTGGGGCGGACGACGGGAATGTGACGACAGGCCCTGGGGGCTCAGCCCCAGCAGTTCTCCAGGCCGTAGGCGGTGTCCTTCGACGTGACCCCGTCCTGCGCCTTGTTGGTGATCAGCGTGACGCCGGTGTCGGTGTAACCGGACGCCTTCTTGCCGTCCTTGGCGTACGTCACGACGGCCTTGACGCCCTCGGCGGCCATCTTCAGCGGGTACTGCTGCGAAGTCGCGGCGATCTTGCCGTCCTTGACGGCCTGGGTGCCGGTACAGCCGCCGTCGACAGAGACGATCAGGACGTCCTTCTCCCGGCCCTTGGCCTTCAGCGCGGTGTACGCGCCCAGGGCCGCCGGTTCGTTGATGGTGTAGACGACGTTGATGTCGGGTGACTTCTGCAGGCAGTTCTCCATCGCGGTCTGGCCCTTGGCCTGGTCACCACCCGTGTCCTGGGCACACACGACGTCCTTGTCGGTGGCGCCGAAGCCCTTCAGGAAACCGTTGTGCCGCTGGACGCCGACGGAGACGCCCGGCGCCAGGTCGAGGGCGGCTATCTTCGCCGTCTTCCCCTTCATGGCGGCCTTGGCGTACTCGCCGATCAGCTGGCCGGCCTTGAGGTTGTCGGTGGCGAAGAGGGCGTCGACCGCGCTCTCCGGCTCGGTCGGCGTGTCCAGCGCGATGACCAGAACACCCTTGGCGCGGGCCTTCTGGATCGCGGGCACGATCGCCTTGGAGTCGCTCGGAGTGATCAGGATGCCCTTGACCCCGGCGGCGACCATGTTCTCGATGGCGGTGACCTGCCCGGCGTTGTCCCCGTCGAACTTGCCTGCCGCGGTGGACAGTTGGGCACCGTTCTCCTTGGCGGCCTTCTCCGCGCCCTCCTTCATCTTCACGAAGAACGGGTTGGTGTCGGTCTTGGTGATCAGACCGACTTTCACCTTGCCCGAGCCGGAGCTCGTGGAGCCCGAACCGGAGCCGGACCCGCAGGCCGTCAGGGTGAGTGCCGCGACGCCCGTGACCGCGGCGGCTCGGAGGAGGGACGAGGACAGGCGAGTGGTGCGAGACATGATCGACTCCTGTGGGATAGCGGGTGGCACGGGGGTTGGGATCAGAGCATGCCGCCCGAGGTGTCATCGTTGACTTATGTCATCGTTGACACTGCCTGGCCAGGATGATGGACTCCGGATCCCGGCAACGTCAATGCCTTCCACTCGTCACAAATCGGCAACGCCCGTAGCCGTCGGCTGCGCGCGGCCGGTCAGTGGCTGTGTCGCCGCGCCGCCCCTTTGCCCTGTCTTTCCGAGCCTTTCCGAGAGAGAGCAGCCCATGAGCCCGCGTCAGATCACCGTTCTGGGAGAGTGCGTCGCGGACGCCTTCGCCGAACCGGCAAACGCCTCGAACGAGCTCGCCCTGCGGGTGCTGCCTGGCGGCGGACCTGCGAATACGGCGGTGGCCCTGGCCCGGCTGGACACGCCGGCCCGCTTCCTCGCACGCCTGTCCGGCGATGTGTTCGGCCGCCTGTTCCGGGCCCACCTGGAGGCGTCCGGCGTCGACCTGTCGTACGCCGTCGCCGCCGCCGAGCCCAGCACGCTGGCCGTGGCGGAGCTGGACGCCACCGGGCAGGCCGCGTTCTCGTTCCATGCGCAGAACACGGCCGACTGGCAGTGGACTCCAGGGGAACTGGCAGGGGTGGATCTGTCCGAAACGGCCTGTGTGCACACCGGGTCGCTGGCGCTGGTCCGTGAGCCCGGCGGGGCGGTGGTGGAGGAGTTCCTGGCGGCTGCTGCTCCGCGGGCCACCATCAGCATCGATCCCAACGTCCGGCCGCTGCTGGTGCGCCCCGAGGTCTACCGCGCCCGGCTGGCGCACTGGTGCGCTCTCGCCGACATCCTGCGGCTGAGCGAGGACGACCTGGAACTCCTCCTGCCGGGCACTCCGCCCGAGCAGGCGTGCGACATCTGGCACGCGGCGGGGGTACGGCTCGTCGTGATCACGCTCGGCGCCGACGGCGCCCTGGCCTCGCTCGACGGCGAACGGCTGCGGGTGCCCGCGGTGGCCACGCGGGTCGTCGACACGGTCGGCGCGGGGGACTCCTTCACCGCCGGCCTGCTGCACCACCTCGGCGCCCGCGGACTCCTCGGTGGCCGGCTGACCGATCTCGGTCTCGACGAGGTCGCGGAAGCCTGCCGGTTCGGCACCCGGGTCGCGGCCCTGACCTGCTCGGTCGCCGGTCCCAATCCGCCGTGGCGGCGCCAGTTGGCACAGCTTACGACCGCCGGCGGCACCTGACGGGCTGGCGGGCGGGCCGCGCCGGGCAGTTCCGCCCCGACCCTTGACGCATCGGCCGGATTCCGCTCATCATCGGGCCACTTGATGTCACCGATGACACAAGTCAACGATGACACCCCTGGTTCGGCCGCGTGGACGACGACGTCGACCAGGGCGTCACGTTTCGGTCGGTCCACACACGAGCCGCAGGCTCCGCCCAGCGGACGGCCACAGCACAGGAGACACCATGAGCTCTGGACGTGTATCCGGGCATGCTCTCGGAGACCCTGATCGGCCCCGCGGCGCAGGGCAAGCCTCTCGACATCGAGGCGACCTTCTCCCTCAAGGACGCCGAACGCTTCGGTCTGAAGGTGCGCACCGGCGCGAATGGCGAGGAGACCGTCATCGGCTACGACACCACGACTCAGGAGCTGTACGTCGACCGCACCCACTCCGGCGCCGTGGACTTCAACAGCGCCTTCCCCGGCGTCCGGACCGCACTGAAGGCCGAGAACGGCAAGGAGAAGCTGCGGATCCTCCTCGACTGGTCGTCCGTCGAGATGTTCGGTGGCAGCGGCGAGGTTTCGATCACCGACCAGATCTTCCCCGACCCCGCCGGCCAGGGAGCGCAGGTCTTCGCCGAGAACGGCTCGGTGAAGCTGGACAAGGCCGTCGTCTGCCACCGCGACTCCGCCCACAAGTGACGTTCACGACCGACGCCCACGACTGACGCATACACCTGACGCCCACGACTGACAAGGACACGAGACCGTGAAGAAAACCCTGCTCGCCGAGTTCACCGCCCGCGAGGGAGCACAGGACGAGGTCGCCCGTCTGATCGGCGACTACGCCCTGAAGGTGCGCGAGGAAGAAGGCAACCTCGCCTTCGACGTCTACACCAAGGCAGCCGCCCCGCGCGCCTTCTGGATCTTCGAGGTGTACCGGGACGAGGACGCCTTCCAGGCGCACCTGAAGGCCCCGTACGGCGGCCCTTTCAACGCCGCCCTCGTTCCGCTGATCGAAGAGGACGCCTCCGTGCTGACGTTCCTGAACCCGCTGGCCACGAATCCGTAACGAGCCGTTGGCATGGGCCTCCACCGGGGCGCGGTCTCATCCCGCCGCCACCGGCCGGGATGGTGGCGCGAAGGCTGTAGCGGCCCAGACCACGGGCGACGACTGCGGTGTCGTCACCCCGGACGAAGCGCTCGGCGGCCTCTCTCCGCAATCGCTCGCGAAACGCCCGACGTTCGGCGGCCGGCCCGCCACCCTGCGCGTACCTCATGAAGACGGCGTACCGCTCGGACCACCAGCTGTCAGCCCTCACGACACCACGCTTTGAAGGTCAGTAACAGGCCATCTCAATTGGGGCCGATCAGTTCCTTCTTCTTCGTGTCCACGCTGATAATGGGAGCCCCGCCGTCCTGGTGTTTGCGGGCCTGTTCGTTGAGGTAGTGGAATTGCGCGTCCCGGCCGGGGTGTTGCTTGCCTTCCAGGGTCTTGGCATTGCCCTGCAGGCTGAAGACCTTCTCGCGCAGGAGGTCGCTGGGGTGATGAACGCGCCGAGGGGCCGCGCCCCAGACGGGGCGACGGCAGTCACGGTCATACCAGCCATCCGAAGGCGCGATGCCCCTGGACGGCACGGATCCTTGTTCTCGCTAATACGGCCTACCTACGCTTCCAGGACCGCACTCCGGCGGCATGGAACAAGGGATATGGCAATCATGGGTCGACTGGCCGGGAAAATCGCCTTCATCAGCGGAACGGGGGCCGGAATTGGGCGGGCTGCCGCCCAGATATTTGCCGCGGAAGGCGCCGCCGTATTCGGCTGTGACATCGATTCCGACTCCGCGGCCGAAACGGTGGCGCTGGTGGAGAAGGCAGGGGGAGTCATGAAGTCCTTCGACGGCCTCGATCTGTCGACCGAGGGCGGCGCCCGGGAGTGGATCGAAGCCGGCATAGCGGCCTTCGGTGGGATTGACATCCTTTACAACAACGCCTCGGCGCTGCGGAACGGGCCGTTCGAGACCATGCTCGCCGAGGACTGGTACTTCACCATCAAGAACGAGCTCGACATCCCGTACTTCTGCACGCAGGCGGCCTGGCCGCACCTGATCGCCCGGGGCGGCGGCGCTGTCCTCAACGTCGCGTCGGTCGCCGCCGTGCGGGGCGCCCCGTTCATGCCGATGGTGCCGCACGGCGCTGCCAAGGGCGGGGTACTGGCGATGAGCAAGCACCTGTGCGCGGCCGGCGCCCCGCACCACATCCGCGTCAACACCGTCGCGCCCGGTATGACCCGCACCTCCGCGACCGCTCCCTTCCTCGATGACCCGAACGGGCCGAAAGCCCAGCTGGAGGCGCGTATCCCGGTGGGCCGCGTGGGGCAGCCGGAGGACATCGCACGCGCCGCGGCCTTCCTCTGCTCCGACGAGGCCGCATTCGTCAACGGCGCCAACCTCATGGTCGACGGCGGCGACAGTGCGATGGCGGGCTGACCGGCGGCATGCCCCGTCGAACGCCGGGAGTACGCGGCTCGATCACGTCGGCGTCAACGTCCGCGATCTGCGCGCACTGGATCCGCTGATCGCCGCCCTCACCGAGGAACACCGGCTGGGTGACTGCCGGCGCAGAAGGCGTTGTGTCGCGGGCGGAGCCCTGCGCGGCGCAGGCAGGCGTGACGGCTTCGTCGGACTCACCTTCGCAGGTGGCCGACAGGCTCGTGCGCGCCAGAACGTTGGCGATGAACTGCCGGTCGCCGTTGCTCTTTGCGAGGTGCGGGGACTGGTAGAAGTACGGGCAGGCGGTGTTGTACCGGCGGGCATCGAAGTAGGCCCAGCCCTTGAGCCGGGCCGGGCCAGCAGCCAGAAACAGGCCGCGTAGGGAGTTGTCCCCTACGGCGGCAGGCCGACCTACACCGGTCCGAAGAGCGCCGCACCGGTGTAGGTCGGCCTGCCGCCGACCACGATCACGCTGGTATCGGCCGCGTCGCACACCGGGCGAGGGCGAGGCCAATATCCGGGTGCCGACCGAGCGCAGCGGGCCGCACGCCGCAGTGTCGACGCTGTCCGCGCCGCCCACCACCAGCCCGGCGCTTACGCGCCACGTCAAGGACGAGTTCCGCGTGTCCGCGCCGGAGCCGTGACAGAGGGCCGCTGAGATACCGATTGCCGCACGGCATGCGAACGGTCAAAGTTTTTGTTGACGGCGCGGAGAATCAAGAAATCCGGCCAAGCGCCTTCGCGCGCGGATTCACCTCGAAGTCACTGCAGAGTCGCCACGGGCGGGGAGGCGCGGCGCGCCACCGGGGCCGTGAGGGCGGCCCTTCCCCATTCCCGGACATCGCACAAGGGGTCGTACGGCACATATTCATGTCGCATGCCATCCATGTTGCGACGCGATTTCCGATCGCTTCCGGCCACGCGCGGCGCTCGCTACTGTGACGACACCGGAGCCGCCGATGCGGCCCCGCTCGCACCGGCCTCGCGGTCGGTTCCGTGAGCGGGGGTCCCCAGAGCCGAAGGAACGCCGCATGACCACCATCACGTCCGAGCCGGGCCGCTGCGGCGCCATGCTCGCCGTGCGGTGCGTGCCGGTCCGGTCCGATGGCACGCGGCGGCGCGTTTCCTTCACCGACGGCCGTTGCCATGACACGGGACCGTCCATGAGCGCTCTCGGCGGTTCGATGCCCACGCCGACCGGCTGCAAGAAGGCTTCCACGGTGATGTACACGGGCCGGCCGTGCCGCCCCGCCCACGCGGCGCCCAGCGCCCGTACGTTGCTGAGAAACGGATCCCGCCCGGGGCCGGTTCGCGGCTTCGCGCGTCACGCCTGACACGGCATCACCGCACCCTTCATTTCCGTCACCCCCTCCCTCGCCTTCTCCGGCGACGATCGCGGCCCCCGCGCGTCCGCCGAACACGGCGTCCCGGCTGATTTCCGCCGGTGACCGGGCCGGTGGCAGGACCGGTGCCCGGGCAAGTGACAAGCCGTCGGTGTGCTGCGCCGCGACACCCGTCAACACCCATCCCGAGCAGTGCCGCGCGCCCGCCTGCCCAGGGCGCTCGCTCCCACCACCACGGCTGCGACCACGACGGCTCCGACCATGACCTCCGACCACAAAGGATGAGAAAAGTTGGACGACCACGACACCGTCACACCCGATCTGGAGAGGGAACTCCAGCGCCTGGAGGACGTCCAGGCGATCCACAACCTCATGGGCCGGCGCGCGTACCTGCACTCGGCCGGCCTCAACGACCGCGAGCTCCTGGAGTGCTGGGCGACGGACGCCCCCGGCGTCTCCTTCGAGGCCGAGGACTGGGGCGTGTGGGACGGCTGGGACCACATCTGGAACGCGTACGTGGAGAAGAACCCCTTCCCCGCCGGCACCCCGGGCCTGCTCATCGAGCACACGCTGACGACGCCCGTCATCGAGGTGGCCGGTGACGGCCTGACCGCCAAGGGGGTGTGGATCTCCCCGGGGCACGAGACCTTCCCGGTGCCGGATGGCCTTCCCGCCGCCCACTGGTCATGGGGCCGCTACGGCGTCGACTTCCTCAAGGAGGGCGGCGCCTGGCGGATCTGGCACCTCCACGTCTACACCACTTTTCGCACCCCGTACGAGCAGGACTGGGTCGAGACCTCGGTCAACCGCCCCGCCCATCTCCCGGAGGAGGGAGAGGTCGTTCCCGGCATGCCGGTGGTGGACCGGGCGGTGACCTTCAACCAGCCGTACACGCTCGGCGCGGTCCCCGTTCTGCAGCCCCCGCCGCCCGCACCGTACGGGACCTGGCACGAGACCACCGGCTACACCGACCCGCCGAAGGAGGCCTGAGGTGACGACATCGACCGGGACCCCGACGACCCTGACCAAGGCCCAGCGGCTGCACCGGATCAGGGCGGTGCACGAGATCCACAACCTCATCGGCCGCCACGCCTACTTCAACGCGGCCGGCCACTACGACGACCTCATCGGCGCCTTCGCCTGCCACACCCCCGGCGTGACGGTCGAGCTGGCCGACTGGGGTGTGTACGAGGGACTGGACGGAGCCCGCGCCGCGCTGGTCGGGCCGCTGCTGGAGATGGCCCGCCGCAACGGGGAGGGCATGCGAGCCGAGTACCCGGAGCTGGACATCCAGGACGACCGCGCGGGGATGCTGCTGGAGAGCGCGTTCACGACCCCAGTCATCCAGGTCGCCGAGGACGGCGGCTCGGCCCGCGGCGTGTGGATGGTGATGGCCGCGCAGACGGGCTTCAACCCCGACGCGGGACGGCCCGAGGCCGGCTGGGCGTGGGTGCACTACGCCGTCGACTTCGTCCACGAGGAGGACGGGGAGGACGGCGCCTGGCGGATCCTGCGTCTGCGGGTCGTGCCGCGCTTCCGTACCGCCTACGGCGTCAGCTGGGTCGAGAGCTCGCCGCGCGAGCAGGCGCCGCCGCCGCTGACCACGACGTCCGACCGGCCGTCCACCGCGCCCCTCAACGACTACTCCGTCACCCGCGTGGCGACGTACGACCCCGTCCCCCCGGAGCCGTACCGCACCTTCGACGACCTCCCGCCCCTGTAAAGGACCGCCACATGGCACAGGACCAGGACGACTTCGACAGGCGGCTGCGACGCCTGGAGGACATCCACGAGATCAACAACCTCATGGGCATGCACGAGTACCTGCACGCCGCGGGGCGCAACGGCGAGGAGTTCGAGAAGCTCTTCGCCAAGGACGCACCCGGCCTGACCTTCGACCCCGAGGACTGGGGCGTCTTCGAGGGCGCGGAGACCGTCAAGGGCTGCTACGTCGACGGCGCCCCGCCGGAGATGCCGGGGCTCATGACCGAGCACGCCGCCACCACCCCCGTGATCGAGATCGCCGAGGACGGCCTGACCGCCAAGGGCGTGTGGATCTCCCCGGGCCACGAGACCTTTCCCCTGCCGGACGGTCCGCCCATCGCCCACTGGTCGTGGGGCCGCTACGGCATCGACTTCGTCAAGGAGAGCGGCGCGTGGAAGTTCTGGCACTTCCACATCTACACCACCTTCCGCACGCCCTATCACCAGAGCTGGGTCGAGTCCTCGATCCACCGGCCGCCCTACTTCCCCGAACCCGGGCAGCTCATGGAGGGCATGACGCCCCCGTCGCGCCCGGTCAGCTTCAACCAGCCCTACCGCGTCGACACGGCCCAGGAGCCGGCGCCGGTCCCGCCCGTGCCGTACCGGACGTTCGGCGAGACCTGGTCGTACACCGACCAGCCCATCTGAGCCCCCGTCAGCGAGTCCCATCAACGAGGAGCCGTACATGAGCGACACCGCGGAACTGACCGCCGACCAGAAGATCCAGAAGGTCCTGGACATCCACGAGGTCCAGAACGTGATGAGCCGGCACGCCTACTACCACGGGCTCGGCAAGAACGCCGAGGAGCTCGAGGCGATCTGGGTCAAGGAGACCCCGGAGCCCACCTTCGCCCAGAACCAGGGCTACTACGTCGGATACGAGTCGATCGCCTACTACTACGGCGAGCTGAACCGCATCATGCAGCGGGCCAACCTCAAGCTGCTGCGTCAGCACTACCCCGAGCTGGCGGAGTCCGACGACAACCTGGGCGCCGGCAACTTGATCATGCACCCGTTGACCACCCCGATCATCGAGATCGCCGACGACGGAGAGACCGCCAAGGGCATGTGGTACTCCCCGGGCCAGGTCACCGAGGTCATGCCGCCTGATTACAAGCCCGTCGCGAACTGGATCTGGGAGAAGTACGGCGTCGACCTCGTCCGCGAGAGGGGCCACTGGAAGATCTGGCACCTGCACGTCTACACGGACTTCTTCACGCCGGTCGGCGCGAGCTGGGCGGACCTGACCGCCGATGCGCCGATGGGTGTCGGCGGCCCCGCGGTGGAACTGCCGCGCCCGGACGTCGAGGAGGAGACCTACAAGGTCTACAGCCACACCCAGCTGCCGCAGGACCTGCCGCGCATGCCCGAGCCCTACCGCACCTTCAGCGAGACCTTCAGTTACTGACGAGGTGTCTGACGCCTACTGACCGCCCGCCGCTCCGGTGACCGCCGCCCAGGACGCGGCTTCCTGGGCGGCCGTCCGCGGGACGCCATCCCGCCTCGCTCTTTTCCCCGACGTGCTGGAGGCCTTCGTGTCCCATTTGCCTGCCACGCAGAACCGCCGTGCCCCGCTCGCCTGCAGCGGGCCAGGAGGACAGCTATGACCTCGCGCATCACCTCAGGAACCGTCCCGCGTCCTCCCGTGCCCTTGGAGCGCGTCGTCATCCGCTTCGCCGGCGACTCCGGCGACGGTATGCAGCTCGCGGGCGACCGGCTGTCCGCCGACAGCGCCGCATTCGGCAACGACCTGGCGACCCGCCCGGACTTCCCGGCCGAGATCCGCGCCCCGCAGGGCACGGTGCCGGGTGTCTCCTCGTTCCAGGTGCACTTCGCCGACTACGACATCCTCACCCCCGGCGACCGCCCCGACGTGCTCGTCGCGATGAACCCGGCGGCCCTCAAGGCCAACGCCACTGACCTGCCGCCGGGCGCGACCGTGATCGTCAACACCGATGAGTTCACCCGCCGCAACCTGCAGCGCGCGAACTATGCGACGTCACCGCTTCAGGACGCGACCCTGAGCGGGCACGTCGTCCACCAGGTGCCCATGAGCAGCCTGACGCGTGCTGCGCTCGCCGACAGCGGCTTGTCCCGCAAGGACGCGGAGCGGGCGAAGAACATGTTCGCCCTCGGTCTGATCGCCTGGATGTACGGCCGCCCCACCGCCGGCACGGAGACCTTCCTGCGGCGGAAGTTCGCCGGCCGCCCGGAGGTGGCCGAGGCCAACGTCACCGCCTTCTGGACGGGCTGGAACTACGGCGAGACCACGGAGGCGTTCGCCACCACGTACGAGATCGCCCCCGCCAATCTGCCGCCCGGCACGTATCGGCAGATCACCGGCAACACCGCGCTCGCTCTCGGGCTGACTGCCGCCGGGCAGCGAGCGGGCCTTCCCGTGCTGCTCGGCAGCTACCCGATCACCCCGGCCTCCGACATCCTCCACGAACTCGCCCGGCACAAGGAGTTCGGCGTCCTCACCCTCCAGGCGGAGGACGAGATCGCCGGGATCGGCGCCGCCCTCGGAGCGGCCTTCGGCGGGGCGCTGGGAGTCACCTCCACCTCCGGGCCGGGGCTCGCCCTGAAGAGCGAGATCCTCGGTCTGGCGGTGATGACCGAGCTGCCACTGGTCGTGATCGACGTCCAGCGCGGCGGCCCGTCCACCGGGCTGCCCACCAAGACCGAGCAGTCCGACCTGCTGCAGGCCATGCACGGCCGCAATGGTGAGGCCCCGCTGCCCGTCATCGCTCCGCGCTCGCCCGGCGACTGCTTCGACGCCGCCCTGGAAGCGGCCCGGATCGCGCTCGCCTACCGCACCCCGGTCCTGCTCCTGTCGGACGGAGCGCTGGCGAACGGCTCCGAACCGTGGCGGATCCCGGATCCTGACGACCTGCCGGACCTGCGTGTGGAATTCGCGACCGAGCCCAACGCCCCCGACGGGTCGGGGGCGTTCTGGCCGTATCTGCGCGACCGGACCACCCTTGCCCGACCGTGGGCGATCCCGGGCACGCCAGGCCTGGAGCATCGCATCGGCGGCCTGGAGAAGTCCGACGGCCCAGGAACGATCTCCTACGACTCGGCCAACCACGAGCGCATGGTCCACCTGCGCCAGGCGAAGATCGACGGCATAGACGTGCCCGACGTCGAGATCGAGGACCCCGACGGGCGGGCGGACGTACTGGTGCTCGGCTGGGGTTCGACGTACGGGCCGATCGGCGCGGCCTGCCGCCGGGTGCGGGCCCGCGGACTGCCCGTGGCCCAGACCCATCTGCGGCATCTACGGCCCTTCCCGGGCAATCTCGGCGCGGTTCTGCGTGCCTACCGGCAGGTGGTGGTGCCCGAGATGAACCTCGGCCAGCTCGCCGGGCTGCTGCGTGCCGCGTACGGAGTGGACGTGGTCAGCCGTTCGAAGGTCACCGGCCAGCCCTTCGGAGCCGAGGAGCTCGCCGACGCCCTCGTATCCGTGATCAAAGGAGAATCGGCATGACCACGAAGCAGCTCGGCATGCCGGGCAGGCACGGCCTGGACGGCGTGCCACCGGCCGACGGTCCGCAGTCCGCCAAGGACTACCGCTCGGACCAGGAAGTCCGCTGGTGCCCCGGCTGCGGGGACTATGCCGTACTGGCTGCGGTCCAGTCCTTCCTGCCCGATCTCGGACTGCGCCGCGAGAACATCGTCTTCATCTCGGGCATCGGTTGCTCGTCCCGCTTCCCGTACTACCTCGACACCTACGGAATGCACTCCGTGCACGGGCGTGCCCCCACCCTCGCCACCGGCCTCGCCGTCACCCGCCCGGATCTCAGCGTCTGGGTGGTCACCGGTGACGGCGACGCGCTGTCCATCGGGGGAAACCACCTCATCCACGCCCTGCGGCGCAACGTCAACCTGAAGATCCTGCTCTTCAACAACCGGATCTACGGACTGACCAAGGGCCAGTACTCTCCCACCTCGGAACCCGGGAAGGTCACCAAGTCGACCCCACTGGGCTCGGTCGACCACCCTTTCAACCCGGTCTCGCTCGCCCTCGGTGCGGAGGCGACCTTCGTGGCCCGAGCCCTGGACTCCGACCGCGCGCAACTCACCGAGGTGCTACGGGCGGCGGCCGAGCACAGGGGCACGGCCTTGGTCGAGATCTACCAGAACTGCCCGGTCTTCAACGACGGCGCCTTCGACGCTGTGAAGGATCCCGGGGAGCGTGTCCAACGGATCATCCCCCTGCGCGACGGAGAGCCGGTGCGCTTCGGGGCCGAGGGAGAGTACGGCGTCGCGCGCGACCCCCGCACCGGAGGACTGCGTGTGGCCCCGGTCGCCGAGACGGGCGAGGACGCTCTGATCGTGCACGACGCCGCGGCCGGCGACCCCACGCAGGCGTTCGCCCTGTCCCGGCTGGACAGCGGAGACCACGGCCCGGTCGTGCCCGTCGGGGTATTCCAGGCGGCTCGGCGTCCCACCTACGACGACCTGGTACGGCAGCAGGCGGGCAGGAGCGGGGGCGGCGGCACTCTGCGGGACCTGCTGCGAGGCCGCGACGCCTGGACCGTCGAACCGCATCGGAGGAATACCCCATGACGTACGTCATCGCCCAGCCCTGCGTGGACGTGAAGGACCGGGCATGCGTGGAGGAATGCCCCGTGGACTGCATCTACGAGGGCGAGCGCATGCTCTATATCCACCCGGAGGAATGCGTCGACTGCGGCGCCTGCGAACCCGTGTGCCCGGTCGAGGCGATCTTCTATTCCGAGGATGTGCCGCCGGAATGGGCCGCCTTCGCCAACGCCGGCGAGGTCTTCTTCACCAGCCTCGGCTCTCCAGGAGGCGCCTCCGGGACCGGCCCGATATCGGCGGACGCCCCGCTCGTCGCCGAATTTCCAGCACCCGCCCATTGACCGTCGGCGAATCCCGTTTCTCCGAGAAGCCAGAATCAGGGGCATCGCATTACGTGATGCCCGGGGGAACCGAAGGACGGAGCCGGAATTGCGCATCAATGAGAAGGCCGGGATTCCCCCCATCGTTTCCAGGAATGGCAGCCATCAACACGAAGCCGATGCCGATGCGTTCTCACCGTGTCGTACGGAGTGTTGAATTCGAGGCCACCACATATCTCATTCAGTCAGCGTCGACGTTGAGGAGTTCAGGGTGTTGAGGCGTACAGCGTTGTCACTTATCGGGTCATCCGTCCTGGTGGCCGCCACCGGCTGTGCCGGATCGGGCACGGCGAAGTCCGGACAGAAGACCTTCACGATGTCCGCGTTTCCGACCGGAAACTCGATGGACCCATGGAAGACGCAGCTGAGCCAGTACGTGGCAGCCGCGACGTACGACACGCTCACCCATATCGACGCCGACGGCACCGTGGTCCCGTGGCTGGCCACCTCATGGGATTACAGCGACGCCACGACCTTGGTGATGGAGCTGCGTACCGATGTGGTCTTCACCGATGGCGCGAGCTTCGACGCGGAGGCTGTCAAGTCCAATATCGAGTACGCCAAGTCGGTCACCCCGTCGAACGTGGCGGCGCAGCCCTACCTTTCATACATCCAGTCGGTCGACGTGGTGTCCAAGAGCAAGGTGCGCTTCAACCTGAGGGCTCCCCAGCCCGACCTGCCCTACGGGTTCTCCCAGCAGGCCGGCTGGATGGTGAGTCCCACCGCGCTCAAGAACCCCAAGACGCTCGCCGACACACCGGTCGGGTCCGGCCCCTACGTCCTCGACAAGAGCGGCACGACGACGAACAAGACCTACGCGTTCACCCAGAACAAGAACTACTGGGCGGCGGCCAAGTGGTCCCGCTTCGAAAAACTGGTGGTGCAGTTGATAACGGATCCCACCGCCTCCAACAACGCGGCGCGCAGCGGCCAGCTCGACTACACGATCGTGTCGGCGGGAACGGAAATCAACGGGTGGAAGATCGCCCAGGGCTCCGCATCCGCCTTCTTCGGCTTCACGATCTTCGACACCTCCGGCAAGATCAGCAAGCCGCTGGGTGATGCGCGCGTCCGGCAGGCCATGAACTACGCGGTCGACAGAGAGGCGCTCCTCAAGTCCGTGCTCGACGGCCAAGGAGTCACCAACGCCTCGACGCCGTTCGGACCGGACAGCCTCGGCTACAGCCGGAACATCGACAGCTACTACACCTACGACGTCGCCAAGGCCAAGCGGCTCCTGCGCCAGGCCGGCTACCCGAACGGGTTCTCGGTCAAGGTGCTGAACAACCCGCAGTGGGACCAGATGGCCCAGGCTCTCGCCGGCTATCTCCGCAAGGTCGGCATCGACGTGCAGCTCAGCAACCACGGTGACGACTTCGTGCAGCAGGTCAACTCCGGCAAGTGGGCGATGGCCACGGGTCTCCTGTCGGTGACCGGGCTCCCCTACAGCGACTTCACCTTCACGATGACGAAGAGTTCCTCGATGAACCCGCTCGGCAACAGCAACCCGAAGGTGAATGCCATGCTGGCCAAGGCCGTGGCAGCCAGTGGAGCCGAGCAGAAGCGGTTGTATGCACAGCTGGCCGAGTACGCCGCGGAGCAGGCGTGGTACGTGATCCCGGCGCTGAGCAGCCAGTTGCACGCCTACAACCCGCAAGTCGTCAAGGTGGTCGAGCCCGCCAGGGCCGGTGCACCGATGCTGTACCACCTGCGGCCGGTCGGAGCTGAGTGACCATGCTCCGATTGTGCTTGCGGCGGCTGGCGTCTGTGGTGCCCATCATGGCGATCGTCGCTACGTTGACGTTTCTGCTGGTTCAGCTGGTTCCTGGGGACCCGGCGTCGTTCCTGCTCGGTTCGGGTGCCACGGCGGACGAGGTGGCCCGGCTCCGGTCCTCGATGGGGCTGGACCGGCCGGCGCTCGTCCAGTACGGCGACTGGCTCGGCGGCCTGTTCCACGGCGACCTGGGCGTGTCGCTGGTGTCGAATCAGAAGGTGGCCGCCTCCCTGGGCAGCGCGGTGCCGGTCACGGTGTCGGTCGCCCTGCTCGCCACGGTGTTCACTCTTCTGATCGGCGTCACCCTCGGGACGGTCGCGGCCGTGCGGGGCGGCCTGGTGGACCGTGCGGTCATGTGGGGGGCCAGCATCGGCATGGCGGTTCCGAGCTTCTGGCTCGCGGGCCTGCTCGTGTTCGTCTTCGCCATCCGGCTTCCGGTGTTTCCGGCCACCGGGTACGTGGCTTTCACCGTCTCACCGGGGCAATGGCTGTCGCATCTGATCCTGCCGATGGTCGCCGTGGGGCTGGCGGGGGTGGGACCGGTGGCGTTCCAGACGCGCGTGGGCGTTGTCGAGCAGCTCTCACGCGACTACGTTCGCACGCTTGCGGCCAACGGGCTGTCCCGCAGAAGGATCGTGTGCAGGCACGTGCTGCGCAACGCCAGCGGCCCGGTGGTGACCGTGGCCAGCCTCGGATTCGTGTTCGCGCTCGGCGGGGTCATGGTGATCGAGGCGATCTTCAACCTGCCCGGCGTGGGCACGCTGATGCTCAGCGCGATCCGCCAGCATGATCTTCCGATCGTGCAGGGCGCGGTGCTGGCGTTCAGCCTCATCATCGTCGTCGTCAACCTGCTGTCCGATGTGGTGGCCGCGGCCCTCAACCCAAGGATCCGGTTCTCATGACCTCGTCCATCACAGCCCTGCGCAGGGCGCTCGCCCGCCCGGCGGTCTGGGTGAGCCTCATCTGGCTGATCGGGATCAGTGCGGCATGCGCGATGGCGTCGGTGCTCGCGCCCATCGACCCACTGGAGCAGGACCTGTCCAACAGCTTCAGCGGGCCCGGCGCGCGGCACTGGCTGGGCTCGGACGAGCTCGGTCGCGACATCTTCTCGCGGCTGCTGCACGGCGGAGGCGGACTGCTGCTGACCGCGCTCATCCCGGTGGGTGTCTCCTTGCTGCTCGCCGTACCCGGCGGGCTGCTCGCGGGCTATCTGTCGGGGTGGGTCGACACCGCCTCCACCTTCGTCGTCGACATCCTGTTCGCGCTGCCGGGTCTGGTGGTGGTGCTGGCCATCGCCGCGGTGACCGACAACAACCTGACCGTGATGGCCATCTCCTTCGGTGTGTTGACCAGCGGCGCCGTCTTCCGAGTGGTGCGCACCTCGACGGCCGCCGCACGCGAACTGCCGTACGTCGACGCCGCGCTGGTCTCCCGGCTGTCACGTCCGCGGATCCTGGCCCGGCACATCCTGCCCAACGTCACCGGTCCCCTCATCGCCCAGGCGGTCGTGCAGTACAGCGGCACGTTCCTGTTTCTCACCTCCCTGTCCTTCCTCGGCCTCGGCTTTTCACCGGAGACCCCGAGCTGGGGTCAGATGACCCTGGACGCCGCGAACAACCTGGATCAGCACCCGTGGCTGATGGTGCCGGTCGGCTTCGCCCTGACCGCGACCGTGCTGGCCCTCAATCTCGTCGGCAACGCCCTGCTGGAGGCGGTGAGCGGGCACCGGCGTCCCTCGCAACTGCCTGACCCGCGACGGCCGGTGCCGGATGTGCCCGCGGACGGGGTGGCCCAGCCCGGGCCGGCGTCGGCGTCGGACGCGGTGCTGACGGTCGATCGGCTTCACGTGTGCTACCCGGGACAGGACGGCAGCGAGCGAGCCGTGGTCCGGGACGTCAGCTTCCAGCTGCAGCGCGGAGAGGTGTTCGGCCTGGTCGGCGAGTCCGGATCCGGAAAGACAACGACCGCGCTGTCCATCCTCGGGCTGGTGCCACAGCCCGGGCGGGTCACCTCCGGCCGCGTGCTGCTCCACGGCGAGGACCTGCTCCGCCTGAACGAGGCGCAACTGCGCAAGGTCCGCGGATCCCGGATCGGCCTTGTCGCCCAGGAGCCGATGGCCGCGCTCGACCCCTCCTTCACCGTCGGCTCGCAACTGGACGAGATGATCTGCCTGCATCGGCGTGTCCGTCGGCGGGAGGCTCGGCGGATCGCGCTGAGTCTGCTCACCCGCGTCGGCATGCCCGATCCGGTAGCGGTCGCCGGCCGCTATCCGCACCAGCTCTCCGGGGGCATCGCACAGCGGGTGGCGATCGCGCTCGCCCTCAGCGGCGAGCCCGATGTGCTGGTCGCCGACGAACCCACCGCGGCGCTCGACGTCACCGTCCAGGCAGAAATCATCGATCTCCTGCTGCACCTGCGGGAGGAGTCCTCACTGACGCTTCTGTTGGTCACACACGATCTGGGTGTGGTCGCCGACATCTGCGACCGGGTCGCGGTCATGTCGGACGGACGTCTGATCGAGGAGGGCACCACGGAGGCGGTGCTCCTGTCGCCCGCCCAGGAGTACACCCGCACGCTGGTCGCGGCAACACCCCGGCTTCCGGTCGACGCGGGCCAGGAAAGGAGCTGGGGATGAGTACACCCTTGCTGGACGTCAATGATCTCGGTGTGGAGTACAGGAGCGGGTGGCGCTCCAGTCCCACCAAGGCGGTCGACGACGTGAGCCTCACGGTCGGTCACGGGGAAATCGTGGGCCTGGTGGGCGAGTCGGGCTCGGGCAAGTCGACGGTGGGCAGGGCGATTCTCGGCCTGATGGCCGCGGCGCGGGGCACCATCCACCTGGGCGGCCAGGACATCACCCACCAGCGGGCCGCCGAACGGCGGGATCTGCCCACCGGGCTCCAGGTCGTCTTCCAGGACCCCTACGCCTCGCTCAATCCGGCACGCACCATCGGCAGGACGCTGGGTGAACCCCTCGAAGTCCACGGCAAGTTCAGTGCCGCGGACGCCCGAACGCGGATCGAGGAACTGCTGACCCGGGTCGGCCTGCCCGCCGACGCGATCGACCGCTACCCGAGCGCGTTTTCCGGCGGCCAGCGTCAGCGCATCGCCATCGCCAGGGCGATCTCCACCGATCCGGCGCTTGTCATCTGCGACGAACCGACCAGCGCCCTCGACGTGATCACCCAGGCACGGATGCTCGACCTGATGAGCGACCTCAGCCGCGAGCGGGGGACAGCGATGTTGTTCATCGCGCACAACCTCGCGGTGGTCGCAGTCATCGCCCAACGAGTGGTCGTGCTCTACCGCGGGCGCGTCATGGAAACCGGAACCACGCAGGACGTCCTGTGCCGGCCGCTGCACCCCTACACCCAGGCGTTGATCGCCAGCTCTCCCGTGGCCGACCCGCTCCGCCAACGCAAACGGCGGGCAGCCCGGCAGCAGGCCGATCCGGTCGCCGGCGGTGAGGGGACAGGAACCGCACCGCAAGGCTGTCCCTTCGCACCACGCTGCCCGCACGCCACGTCAACGTGCCGGATCCAGCGTCCGGCCGTCACCCTCGTCGACGGCCGGTCGGTCGCCTGCCACCTCTTCACCGCCGACACCCCCACACCTGAGGGAGCGACCGCATGAGCGATACGGCCCTGGAACGCCGCGCCCAGCGGTTGGAGGACATCGGACCCGACGACAGCTTCGACGGGACGACGAGCTACACGGACAAGCCCGCGCGCGTGCAGCGCGTGATCAACAACGGAAGTGAGGACCAGTGAGCGAGCTCAGCGGCGAACTGAAGGCGGACCTGGTGGTGATCGGGGCCGGTGGTGCCGGGCTGCCGGCAGCGATCACCGCACAGGAGCACGGACTGGAACGGGTCGTGGTGCTGGAAAAGCGCCCGCTCGTGGGCGGCAACGCCGGTATGTCCGGCGGGTTCCTGTTCTCGGTGCAGAGCAGGTCCCAGCGTGAGGCCGGCCTCGGGAACTCGCCCGACGCCGTCTTCCGGGACACGATGGCGTACCACCATTACGACGGCGTGGATCCCCGGCTTGTCCGGCTGTGGGTGGACGAGGCCGACGAGACGGTGAACTGGCTGGAGGACCGCGGTATCGGCTACCGGCCCATGACGGGAGTCGACCTGGGCGTGGAGCCCAGCGGATGGTCCAACCACCCTGGCAGCTTCCAGCGGGTGATGGAGGAGCTCAGCCGGCGCTTCACCGCCAACGGCGGCCAGATTCTCACCAGGGCCGCAGCGGCCGAGATCATCGGCTCGCCGGAGACCGGGGTGAGCGCGGTGGTGGCCGACACCAAGGACGGCAGGATCACGATCGAGACCCCGCGGGTCGTGCTCGCCACCGGGGGCTTCACCGGAAACGTCGACCTGCTGCACGAGAAATTCCCCGGTGTCTACGACGAGGACGTCTACTGGACCGACACCAAGCGACTGGCCGGTGACGGAATCGCCCTCGCCGGCGCGGTCGGGGCCGACACAGGCGGCCGTTCGTTCCTCATCAAGGAGAACTGCTACAGCTTCAAGACCAAGAAGAACAAGCCGAACCGCGCGGGCATGGAGCCTCGTTGCCTGTGGGTGAACGCACACGGCGACCGGTTCCTCGACGAATCGAGCGGCAGGGTCAACGCCACCACCAACGCGCTGATCGTCCAGCCCGGCATGGCAGGGTTCGCGCTGTTCGACGACGACTTGGTGCAGTACGTCATCGACCAGCCGGACCCGTTCGCCGGAGAGGCGCGTCCCGGCGAGGAAGATCCGGGCACCTGGATCGCCGGGGGCTACCGCACCACGCTGCGTGACACTCTGGCCGATCCGGCCAACAAGGAGTGGTGCGTCTCGGCCGATGACTGGTCGGAGATCGCGCGCTGGATCGGTGCCGACCCGGAGGCGCTGGACGCGACCGTGCAGGAATACAACGGCTACTGCGACGCCGGGCGTGACGCGCTGTGGGCAAAGGACCCCGAGCACCTGGTCCCGCTGCGCAAGCCGCCGTTCTACGCACTGCGGTTCCGGCCACTCATGATCGACACCGCCGGGCCGCTGCGCATCGACCAGAACCTGCGGGTGCTCGACCCGCAGTCCCGCCCCATCCCCGGACTGTTCGGGGCCGGCTCGGTCGTCGGCGGCTGGATTGGCCTGGACGAGCACCGGTTCGGCACTCCGCTGTCCTGGGCCATCAGTTCGGGTCGTATCGCCGGGATCCGCGCCGCCGCGGAGTGACGGGGAGCAGGCCCGTCCACTTCTTCGTAGATCCCGGCTCGAGTTCGTGGCCTCCAGGGTCGGTAGAACTCTTCGCCCCTGGCGCTGACCGCCTCCCGGTGCCGCGTCCTCGGCGCAGTGGCCTTCGCCCGCGAGAGTGCGCACGCCGGCCAAGGGGGTGATGGCCCTCAACGAGAGCGTCGCCGAGGTCGACAGGCTCGTCGAAAGCCGGTTTCGCGGGCACGAACTCGCCGAGGCGATCGAGAGCATGCCCGGCATCGGCCACTCGCCAGCCCGTCGGATGCAGCAGGACGACTGCCCATCCGACGGGCTGCGCATTCGCGCGACACCCAGGTTTTGGCCGCGCTCCGAGGCCGTCGAGGTACAGCCCGGTCGTCCGGTTCTGCAGTTTGACGTACGACGTGCCCCCGCCGCTGACGGCCGGAGCGACCTGGATCCTGTCGATGTTGGGGGCGTACGCGGAGCTGTTGCCGAACTTGATTCGCTGCCGCCGTCACCCCGGTTGCCGCCGTTGGCGTAGGCCACGACCAGGCGGTGCGGGCCCGCGGCCTGGGTCGTGACGCCGTTGAACTGCAGCGTGTTGCTCGCGGTGCGCGAACGGCCTCTCGGACGATGACGGCGAGACTATAAGTCTAAGCCTTATAAGGATAGAACATTTGCAAGGGTGGTGATATCAAGAAGACGTGAGCAGCGTTGACGTCGATGGCGTGCGGCGTGCGCCCCGGCGACCGCGTGGCGGCCCTGCCTGCCCAACGACCCCTGGACTCGTCGCGGCCTTCCACGGCGCCCGGCGGATCGGGGCCGTCTGGGCGGGGATCGGGGCGAGTTCGGCTTCCACGACCACCTGGAAACCAAGGGCATTCTCGGTTACGCACCGGACCGAGCCACCTCATAGGCAGGGGTAGGGAGACCGAAATGGACGTCGTCCCGGAGGAACTGAAGACCCTGCTCGCACGCGAGAAGATCCGCGCGTGCATCGCCCTCGTGGCGCGGGGTGAAGACCGCCGCGACGCCGATCTGCTCAAGGCAGGCTACTGGCCGGATTCGACCGTTGATTTCGGTGTGTTCCAGGGGGATTTCGACGAGTATCTGGCCTGGGTGGTGCCGGGATCATCCGCAGTGCCGGTGACTCAGCATTTCCTCGGGCAGAGCGTGATCAACTCGCAGGGCACTGCGGCGCTCGTGGAAACCCACGTCATGTCCTACCACCGGATCGTCATGGGTGACGAAGAGCGCGATGTCACCATCGGCGGTCGCTATCTCGACCGGATGGAAGAGCGCGGCGGCGACTGGCGCATCGCGGAACGAACGATGCTCTACGACTGGTTCCAGGATTTCGGCCGGTCGGCCGACTGGTCAAACGGTCTGATGGGTGCGCCTTTCAGCGCCGGGCACTATGCCGGCCGGGCAGTCGGCGATTACAGCGCGACCTTCTTCGGCAAGTGACCGCCCCGTCACCCGGCAGGTCTCCGTTCCCTGACGATGCGCAAGACGAGGACGACAGAATGGGTTTGCTGACAGGCAAGGTCGCCGTGGTGACGGGCGCCAGCCGTGGAATAGGCAAGGGGGTCGCGCTGGCGCTCGGGGCGGAAGGGGCCACCGTCTACGTCACTGGGCGCACGGTCACGCCGGGTTCCTGTCCCCTGCCCGGCACGGTGGGTGAAACTGCCGCGGAAGTCGACCGCAGGGGCGGCAAGGGCATTGCCGTCCAGGTCGACCACGCCGAGGACGATCAGGTCGCGGCGCTTTTCGCACAGGTCGGGCGGGAGCAGGGCCGGCTCGACATCCTCGTCAACAATGCCTTCGCTCTGCCCGAGGATCTCACCGAGCCGCGACCGTTCTGGGAAAAGCCGCTGACCAACTGGGACATGGTGGACGTGGGTGTGCGTTCCAACTTCGTCGCGGCCTGGCATGCGGCCCAGATCATGGCGCCGCAGAAGTCGGGCCTGATCGTCGCCATCTCCGGATACGTCGGTGTGACGTACACCTACGGCGTCGTCTTCGGCACCTGCAAGTCCGCGGTCGACCGGATGGCCCACGACATGGCGATCGAGCTGCAGCCGCACAACGTCGCCTCGCTGTCGTTGTGGCAGGGCCTCACCTTCACCGAACGGGCCCACCGCAATCTTGAACACAACCCCGCGATGAAGAAGTTGACGGTCACGAATCCTGTGATCGGCTGCACTCCGGAACATCCGGGACGGGTGATCGCGGCGCTCGCCGCCGACCCAGCGGTCATGAGGCGGTCGGGCGGCACCTTCATCACCGCCGAAGTGGCGCAGGACTACGGCATCACCGACATCGACGGCAAAGTCATTCCCTCGCTGCGGGCCGAGCGGGGTTCGCCCATCTGGCACCCGATCGCGGAGGCACGTCATGGACGCTGAACGCATGGCCCGCATGGAAAGCCTGCTCGACCGGCATGACATCCTCGACTGCCTCGGCCGGTTCAGCCGCGGGATGGACCGCTTCGACCGGGACCTGTTCCTGTCGGCCTTCCACCCGGATGCCACCATCGCGGCGGGTGTCTTCGTCGGCGGCCCGAAGGCGCTCTACGACTGGGCCTCGGCCATGCATGAGCAGGGTCAGGTGGCGACGCATCACAACCTGCTGAACCACACCTGCGAGATCGTCGGCGACACCGCGCACACGGAGACGTATTACGTCTTCGTCGGCCGCAACCGCGATGAATCCAACTGGATTGCCGGTGGGCGCTACATCGACCGGCTGGAGCGCCGCGACGGCGCATGGCGGATGGTCCTGCGCACGAACGTGATCGAGTGGTCGGGCCTGGTTCCGACCATGCCGCTGCCGTTCGCCGACGTGCCGGACGTCCATGGCAACGGCGCACCGGTGCGCGGCAAGGACGACCCCTCCTACCGGCGCCCGCTGGTCAACCTGCGCGCGGAGCATATTCCGCCGGGCTCAGACGGCTGAGCCCTTTCGCACCAGGTCGCAGTCTGGGCGGACACCGAGGTCACCGTGGGCAAGACGGCAGGCAGGACAGCCGGGCTGTCACCCGGTCACGCGTTTGTGGCTTCGGCAAGGCGGCGGATGGTCGAATAGTCAGGTCTCCGGCTCCGGTTCGCCTCCGCTCGCGGTCGGCGGGCAAGCTGCCCGCCGGCCGGGGCGTACGACGCGACCGGAAACGTATCCTGACGGCGTTCGCCCCGTCAGGCCCGCGCGGCACCCTCTCAGGCGGCCGCACACGTGACGAAAGTTGGTCTCCACACCACGTGAGCAGTCGTCTCCCGCAGCGCCAGAGCACCAGGCCGACGATGCGCGATGTCGCAGAGCGGGCCGGCGTCGCCCTTGTCACCGTCTCCCGCGTCGTCAACGGCGTCGGGACCGTCCGTGAGGAGACGGCCGACCGTGTGAACGCGGCGATCAGCGAGATCGGGTACCAGCGCAACGAGATCGCGCGTTCCCTGCGCCCCGGGCAGACGTCGATGACCATCGGCCTGCTGCTCGGCGACCTGACCAACCCGTTCTACGCGTCCCTGGCGAAGGCGGCCGTGGAGGTGGCGGCCCACGCCGGTTACGCCGTTCTCCTCAGCACCGCCGACGAGGACCCGGAGGTCGAACGCCGTGCCGTGGGCGAGCTGATCGGGCGACGAGTGGCCGGGCTCATCATCGTGCCCGACCAGGGCGATCACGCCTTTCTGCAGGAGGTCAACGGCCACGACCAGGTGCCCATCGTGTTCGTGGACCGGCCCGCCACCGGAGCCGAGGCCGATGTCGTCCTCGTCGACAACGAGGGCGGGGGACGCACGGCGACACAGCACCTCATCGACCACGGCCACCGCCGGATCGCGATCCTCGTCGCCCCCTCGTACTACACCACCGGCCGCCGACTGCGCGGATACCGCAAGGCCCTGCGGCAGAGCGGCATCGACGCCGACGAAGCACTGGTGGTCACCCTGCGGCGCGGCACCATGGAGGAGGCCGCCGCCGCCACCCACGCCCTGCTCACCTCTCCGCACCCGCCGACGGCGATCTTCTCGACGACGGGCTTCCTCACCGAGGGCGTCCTGCGGGCGAGCCGGCAACTGCACGCCCGTATCGCCGTCGTGGGCTTCGACGACTTCAAGCTCGCCGACATGCTCCCCACCCCGGTCACGGTGGTGACCTCGGACATCGAGGAGCTCGGCCGCCGCGCCGCCCATCTGCTGATCGACCGCATCGACGGTGCGGACGCCCCCTTCCGCAGGACCGTGCTGCCGTCGCGGTTGATCGCCCGCGGCACGGGGGAGGTGGCTCCCGGGTAGCGCCTCGGCGATCCGCTCGGCCTGGCGCAGATACCTGCTGTCGCGGGTCGCCTTGCGGAGGAGGACGTTGAGTACGGCGAATGGAAACGTTGCCACTGCCTTTCAGAGACGTCAACGACCCGAGCAACCCCAGTAGTTCTCTGCGGTTGCCCTCAACGGCCGTTCTGGTACGGACCATTGACGTCCGATCGGGGTGGTGGGACCTTCACCATGGTTACGTTTCCATAGCTCCGGATGGCCGGGTCTGTCCGGCCCCCCCCACAGCGAAGCAGGAGACACAGACATGACCGTCCCCTTGTTCCGGCTGAGACCCCTGAGCGAAGTGCTCACCATGGTGCTGCTCCTCGTTCTCGCCCCGCCCCTGCTCCTCATGAGCGCGGCCCCGCGCGCCCACGCTCTCGACAACGGCCTGGCCCGGACACCCCCGATGGGCTGGAACGACTGGAACGCCTTCGGCTGCAACGTCAGCGAGACGCTGGTCAAGCAGACCGCCGACTATCTCGTCTCCTCCGGTCTGAAGGACGCGGGGTACCAGTACGTCAACATCGACGACTGCTGGATGGCCTCGGCCCGGAACTCCGCCGGCCAACTCGTCCCCGACCCCGCGAAGTTCCCCGACGGCATCAGCGGCACCGCCGCCTACATCCACTCCAAGGGTCTCAAGCTCGGCATCTACGAGAGCGCCGGCACCGCCACCTGCCAGGGCTTCCCCGGCAGCCTCGGCCACGAGCAGACGGATGCCGACAGCTTCGCCTCCTGGGGCGTGGACTACCTGAAGTACGACAACTGCAACCACCAGAACGTGCCCGA
Source organism: Streptomyces sp. NBC_00775 (assembly GCF_036347135.1). NCBI lineage: Bacteria > Bacillati > Actinomycetota > Actinomycetes > Kitasatosporales > Streptomycetaceae > Streptomyces > Streptomyces sp. NBC_00775. The sequence continues at coordinate 1,294,213 of NZ_CP108938.1, read as the reverse complement.
CCAGCAGCGGTACACCGCCATGCGCGACGCCCTCGCGAACACCGGGCGTCCCATCGTCTACAGCCTCTGCAACTGGGGCCTGGCCGACGTGTGGACCTGGGGCGCGGGGGTCGGCAACAGCTGGCGCACCACCGGCGACATCAACGTCAACTTCTCCACAGTGGTGTCGATCTACAAGTCCAACGTGAAGCTCGCCGCGTACGCCAAGCCCGGCGCCTGGAACGACCCCGACATGCTCGAAGTCGGCAACGGCATGTCGTTCACCGAGGACCGTTCCCACTTCAGCCTGTGGGCCGAGATGGCCGCGCCGCTGATCGCCGGGAACGACATGCGCAGCGCCTCGGCGGCCACCCTCTCGCTCTACGGCAACAAGGACGTCATCGCCATCGACCAGGACTCCCTGGGCAAGCAGGGCACCGAGATCTCCTCGTCGGGCGGTCTGCACGTGCTGACCAAACCCCTCGCGAACGGTGACGTGTCGGTGGTCCTGTTCAACGAGAACGCGAGCGCGGCCACGATCACCACCTCGGCCTCCGCGGTGGGCCTCCCGGCGGCGTCCTCGTACCGGGTGAACAACCTCTGGTCGCATGTGATCAGCAGTACGAGCGGCAGCATCGCGGCCAACGTCCCGGGGCACGGCTCGGTCATGTACCGGGTGTCCGTCGGGAGCGGCACCAGTATCGGGACCACGCATCCGCTGATCGGCGCCTCGTCCAACCGGTGCCTCGACGCGTACGACGCCCAGACCACCCCCGGCACCAAGATCGAGATCTGGGACTGCGGCGGCGGCTCCAACCAGGCCGTGACCCTCACCGCCGCCGGTGAACTCCGGCTCTACGGCGGTACCCAGTGCCTGGACGCCGTCGGCGGCGGGACCACCTCCGGCACGAAGGTGCAGCTCTGGACCTGCAACGGCGGCGCGAATCAACAGTGGCGCTTCAACGGGAACGGCACCATCACCGGCACCCAGTCCGGGCTCTGCCTCGATGTCACCGGAGGCGACAAGCCCGCCGGGAACGTCAACGGCACTCAGGTCGAGCTGTGGACCTGCAACGGCGGCGCCAACCAGCAGTGGCGTCTGGGCTGACGGCCCTCACCTCCCCACGTCCATGGAGCCGGCATGAACTCAACGGCAAGACGCATCCGGAGAATCGGCACCGGCCTGATCGCGGCCCTGGCCCTCCTGATCCCGGTCACCACCGGCGTCGCGACCGCCGCCCCCGAGGCGACGATCTGCAACAAGTACTGCGACACCCGCGACCCGGCCCTGTCCCCGGGGGACCGGCAGCCTGTCACCGCCACCATCTACGCCCGCACCCTCACCCTGCACTTCGACGACACCGACGCGATGGGCTGGGCCTCGATCACCAACGGCAGTCCGGGGGACGAGGTCTGGCTCGACCGCTCCTTCGACGGCGGCCGGACCTGGAGCTCGGGCAGCAAGCTCGGCGACACCACCATCCCTTCGGGGCAAAGGGGTTGGCGCACCCTGATGTACAACGTCGACGACTGGAACAACAACGGCGTCGGAGCGCTGCGCGCCTGCGGCAAGGCGGGGGACCGGGCCGAGATCGCCTGCACGGCATGGGCCCGTACCACCTGGAACGCGTACAGCCGGCCCACCGCGGCGGCCACCGCGCTGATGCAGTCGTACAACAACTCCACCGGCCTGTTCGACACCACCGGCTGGTGGAACTCCGCCAACGCCCTGACCGCGATCATCGACAACATCCGCGTCACCGGAATGCCCAGCTACAAGTACGCCGTCGCCAACACCTACGACCGCCAACTGAGCGCCCAGGGCGGCCAGTTCCGCAACGACTACATCGACGACACGGGGTGGTGGGGGCTCGCCTGGGTCGCCGCGTACGACCTGACCGGAGACAGCCGCTATCTGAACACCGCCCGCGCCGACGCGGACTACATGGCGCGGTACTGGGACTCGACGTGCGGCGGCGGGGTGTGGTGGAGCACGGCGAAGACGTACAAGAACGCGATCGCCAATTCCCTCTACCTGGAGCTGAACGCGGCGCTGCACAACCGGATCTCCGGCGACACGGTCTATCTCGGCCGGGCGAACGCGGAGTGGTCGTGGTTCAAGGGCACCGGCATGATCAACGGCTCCCATCTGGTCAACGACGGCATCGACCTGTCGACCTGCGGCAACAACGGGTCCACGGCATGGTCGTACAACCAGGGTGTGCTCCTCGGCGGACTGGCCGAGCTGTACCGCGCGACGGGGGACTCGGCCCTGCTGACCACCGGCCGCCAGATCGGTGACGCCTCGACCACTTCCACATCGCTGAACTCCGGCGGAATCCTGCGCGAGCCGTGCGAGACGAACGGCTGCGGGGGCGACGGGCCCTCCTTCAAGGGCGCCTACGTCCGCGGGCTGAGCGTCTTCAACGCCCAACTGTCCGACCGCCCCTACACCTCGTACATCACACGGCAGGCGAACTCCGCCTACGCCAACGACCGCAACGCCCTCGACGCGTACGGACTGCACTGGGCAGGGCCGATCGACTCGACGGACGCCGCCCGCCAGCAGAGCGCACTCGACCTGATGAACGCGGCGAACTGACCGGTCATCGCCGACCGCCGCCGCCCTCCCCCGGCCTAGGAGATCCGACACCATGCTGTCCCGCAGAAGTCTTCTCAGAGCCTCCACGGCCGCACTGGCCACCCCCGCGATCCTCACCGGCGTGGCCGGCCGTGCCTCCGCCACCGCGTCGACCCTCAGCATCGACCTGCAGAACAACACCGGCTCCAACACGGTCTACGCGTACGTCACCGGCCTGGCGATCGACAACGGCAACGCCTGGTACCTGCTGCGGGCCGACGGCCAGACCCCCTACTACCCCTCGTCCCCGTCCTCGACCGGCACCCCGCTCGCGGTGGACTGTGCCATCCCGCTGAACGCCTCGGGCGCCGGCCCCAAGCGGATCACCATCCCGCGCATAGCCGGCGGCCGGCTGTGGTTCTCCGTCGACAGGAAGCTGACGTTCCTGCTCAACCCCGGCCCGGCGCTCGTCGAGCCGTCGGTGACCAACTCGTCCGACCCGAACATCGACATCCAGTGGGATTTCTGCGAGTTCACCTTCAACAGCTCGGTCCTGTACGCCAACGTCAGCGCCGTCGACTTCGCCGCCATGCCCATCGCGCTCAAGCTCACCACCGGCTCGGGCGGAACACAGAGCGTGCCGGGCCTGGCCGCCGGCGGACTCGACTCCATCTGCGCCGGGCTGACCGCGCAACACGCCGCCGACGGCCAGGGCTGGGACCAGCTGATCGTCACCTCCGGCGGCCAGAACCTGCGGGCCCTGAGTCCCACCGCCGGCATCGTGCGCAACTCCTCGCTGTTCTCCGGGTATTACTCCTCCTACGTCGACCAGGTGTGGGCCAAGTACGCGTCCACCCCGCTGACCGTCGACACCCAGGCGTCCTGGGGCACCCTCACCGGAACCGTGTCCGGCGGCCTGCTCACCTTCCCGGGGGCAGGGTCCTTCGCGAAGCCGTCGGCCCCCGACATCTTCAGCTGCAACTCGGGCCCCTTCAACGTGTCTTCGGCCATCATGGGCGCCCTCACCGCCCGTATCAGCGCGGCCCTCAACCGCAGCACCCTGCTGTCCGACGCCAACCAGCCGGACGGGGAGAACCCCGCCACCTACTACACGACTTCACCCACCAACCACTACGCACGCCTGGTGCACGCCACCTCCACCGACGGACGCGGCTACGCCTTCCCCTACGACGACGTCACCCCGAACGGGGGCACCGACCAGTCCGGCTTCGTCACCGCCGGCGACCCCACTCTGCTGACCGTCACGTTGAGCGCCGTCCACGGCGGCGGAGGAACCACCCCGCCCTCCGGTGGGACCAGCGCCTTCTCCACCATCCAGGCGTCCTCGTACACCGGCCAGTCCGGCACCACCACCGAGACCACCAGCGACACCGGCGGCGGCTACGACGTGGGATACATCGCCGGCGGGGACTGGCTCGGCTACGCGAACATCGACTTCGGCAGTGGCGGCGCGACACAGTTCATCGCCCGGGTGGCCTCCGGGGCCGCCAATGGGGTTAGCGGGCTGGTGCAGGTCGCGCTGGACAGCCCCACGGCCACCCCGGTCGGCAGCTTCTCCCTGGGCAGCACGGGCGGCTGGCAGAGCTGGGTGACGATCCCCGCGAACATCAGCAGGGTGACCGGCGTGCACACGGTCTATCTGACCTTCGCCAGCGGGCAGCCCGCCGACTTCGTCAACGTCCACTGGTTCACCTTCGCGGCCTGACCCGACAGCTCCGGAGCTTCAGCTCAGGCAGGCGGCCACCTAGGTGGCCGCCTGCCTGAACAGCTGTGCACGCGGGCGGCCGCCTGGGCGACAGCCGCGGCCCGGTCGTCAGCCCGCGGCGGCCGTGAGCGCTCCGAGGGCGCTGGCCTGGGTACGCCAGTCGGTCTGGTTGGGGCTGGTGCCGGCCCAGCGTTCACCGAGGGCGTTGACGGAGGTGCGGTCCTGCGCCCACAGGGTGTCCGCCTGCTTCTGGACGTAACTCCGGTAGGTACTGGAGCCGGTGGCCTTCGCGAGGTCGGCGAAGTTCCGCATGAAGATGCCCTTGAACTGCTTCTGGTTGTCGTCGCAGGACGCCGAGCCGACGTCGCAGGACTCGGTGAGCACGCCGCCGGTGGTCAGCGTCGGGTTGCTGACGGCGGCGTCGGCCAGGGTTCGCGCGGTGGCCAGCAGCGAACTGTCCCCGGTCGTCCTCCACAGCTCGGTGAAGCCGCCGATGGCCAGCCCCTGGTTGTAACTCCACACGGTGGAGCCGTTGTTGGCGCAGGCGGAGGAGAGCCCGTCGTTCACCAGCCCCAAGGAGTTGATCATCCCGCTGGCCTTGTACCAGGCGGCGGAGGTCTTCGCCCGCTGGAGCCACACGGTGTCGCCCGGGATGCGCTGGTGCAGCGCCGTGGTCAGCCACAGGTACTGCCCGTTCGTCACCGCGTTCTTGTAGGTGCGCTCACGGTCCCACCACACGCCACCGCCGCAGGTGCTGGGATCCCAGTACTGCTGGACGTAGTTGGCGATGGTGACGGCCTCGTCGAGGTAGCGGGAGTCGCCGGTGTAGTCGTACGCGTCCAGCCAGGCGATGGCCCACCAGCCCGAGTCGTCGATGGAACGGCTGATGAAGTCGCCCTCGAGCGCGTCCGAACTGCGCACGCCGGCGGCGAAGGTGCCCTTGTTCCGGTCGAAGGTGCGCGCGATGACCCAGTCGTAGTCGTGCGTGCCGGTGGTCTTCGCGAAGTCGATGAGGGAGGTGAGGGTGGCGGCCGAGTTCCACCAACTGCTGGGCCACCAGCCGTTGTAGGGGTCGTACGACGTCATCAGCGCGTCCGCCGCCGCGCGCGCCCTGGTCGGCACGGGCCTGAACCACGTGGTGCAGCTGCCCTCGTTGTGGCTCGCCTCCCGGCCGCAGGCGCGGACCGCGCCGCCGTAGAGGAGGCCGCGCGGGTCTCGGGTGGCGTACATGGCGGTACGGGTGCCGGTGGCCCCGGACGGGGTGCTGGTGCGGCCGAGGGAGGAGCCGTCCGGCCAGGTCGAGCCGCCGTCCCAGGAGCGGTCGAGCCAGATCTCGTCGCCGGCGCCGCCGGTGTCGATGCTCGCCCAGGCCATGGAGTTCTTCTGGTCGACGTGCAGCCGGATCGTGCGGCCGTAGAGGGTGGTGGACGGCACCGGCTGGTCGTCGCCGGCCGCCTGGCCGGCGCCGGTACTGTCGCAGAGGGTGTCGCAGACGGTGGGGTAGACCCAGTTCGTGCAGCCGACGCCTGCGGCGTCGCCGCAGGCCCGCACGAGCCCGCGTCGGTGGTTGCGGGGATCGGTGATGTTGTACATCAGCGTCCTGGTGCCGGTCCAGGTGCTCGGGATGCTCGCCTTGCCGAGCAGTCCCTCCCAGGTGGTGCCGCCGTCCCAGGAGCGGTCCAGCCACACCGAGTCGCCGGTCACGCCGCTGTCGATGCTGGCCCAGGCCATGTCGTCCGCGTCGGACACGTGCAGTTCGAGGCGACGGCCGTTGAGGTCCTTGTTCGGTACTGGAAACGTTTCCTGTCGTGCCTGTGAGGGATCCAGCGTGTCACAGGCCAGTACGCACACCTGGGTGGCGGCGGCTGCGGGTGTCGCGGCCGGGAGCAGTGCCGCGAACGCGAGGGCGGCCGTCAGCAGGAAGCTGAGAAGCCGTGATCTGACAACGATGTCGGAGATTCGTAAGGGCACCGGAACTCGCCTCGATTTCACGATGGGGGACGCCGGTTGGCGGGCGTGGCTGGGGCCGACGGCTCTCACCGAGCCGGGCGGGAATCGAGCACTGGTCCATACCTTTCTCGGAGGCAGTGAACCGGCTTGGCGAGGTCCTGTCAATGCCCTCAACGGGAGTCCTTTCAGGGGTGATTCGGGGTGGCCGTGACGGGTTGACACCCTGTTTTCGGGCGCCCATCATCGGTGGAACTTCGGCGAGGCTCCTCGTGCATCCAGCTGTCCAATCGGTCGCTGGGCTTCGTAGGCCACAGTTTTGAATCGTTTCAGAAATTGCGTTTTCTGTATTCGCGCACCCGATCCGGGAGGTTTCCATGCGTCGTCGTCCCCCGCTGAGCAGATCGCCAGGTCGACACCACTTGCTCGGCCTCGCCGTGATCGCGGCCACCGTCCTGTCCGCGGGACCCGCGCCGTACGCCGGCGCCGCGCCGTTCGCGACGACCGCAACGGGCGTCCACAAGGCGGCCCTTGACGCCCTGAACTACTCGCCGACCTCACGCACCCTGAAGCCGACCGCCGTCTACCGCACATCCGGCAGCGTCGCGAACCCGCAGAACGTCCTCAGCGGGCAGGCGACACGGATCTCCGGCTCCCAGTCGGCCGTCACTCTCGACTTCGGCAAGGAGGTCGGCGGTCTGGCAACGTTGTCTTTCGGCAGTGCCAGCGACAGCGGCCAACGGGTCGGCCTTGCCTTCAGCGAGTCGTCGCTGTACGTGGGCAACAACAGCGACCGCAGCAGCGGCCGCGACGGCGAGGACGGGGCCCTCTACGCCACAGCCTCCGCCAACGGCACCTACACGATGCCCACGGCGCAACTGCGCGGCGGCTTCCGCTACCTGACCGTCTTCCTCGACACCTCGGGCTGGGTGGACCTCACAGGCGTCAGCCTCAACTTCACCGCGGCTCCCGGGAAAGCCAACCCGGCCGACTACGCCAACTACTTCTCCTCCAGCGACGACCTGCTCAACAGCATCTGGTACGCCGGGGCCTACACCGTGCAGCTCAACACGATCGCCTCCGGCCAGGGCCGCGCCTGGCCCCCGCCGGCCTCGGCGTGGGACAACAGTGCCACCGTCGGTGTCGGTGACTCGGTCCTGGTCGACGGGGCCAAGCGCGACCGTACGGTGTGGCCCGGCGACATGGGCATCGCCGTACCCACGCAGTACGCGTACTCGGGCGACCTCACCTCGACCCGCAACGCGCTCACCACGATGTACGACGCACAGTCGGCGGAGGGCGAAATCCCCTGGTCGGGCCCGCCGTTCAACCTCACCGGCTCGGACACCTACCACACCTGGACGCTGCTGGGCACGTCCACGTACTACACCTACTCGGCCGACCGGACATGGCTGGACTCCGAATGGGCCGACTACAAGCGCGGGATGGCCTTCATCACCAACAAGATCGACGGCAACAACCTGCTCAATGTGACCCGCACCCAGGACTGGGCCCGGGTCGGCCAGGGCGGCGAGAACATCTCCGCCAACGCGCTGCTGTACGCCGCGCTCAAGGGCGGCGCCGCCCTGGCCACGGTCGAGGGCGACAGCGCACTCGCCGCGAGCTGGACCGGCAAGGCGGCCGCCATCAAGACCGCCGCCAACTCCCACCTGTGGGACGCTTCGAAGGGCATGTACAAGGACAACCCGACCAGCGGCCTGTATCCGCAGGACGGCAACTCGCTCGCCGTCTGGTACGGGCTCACCGACTCCACGGCGAAGTCGCGGAGCATCATCACCCAGCTCGGCACCCGCTGGGGCGCGTATGGGCCCACCACCCCCGAGTGGGGCGGCAACGTGTCGCCCTTCGTGGGCGGCGTGGAGCTGAACGCCCGCTTCACCGCGAATGACGACTACACCGCCCTGGATCAGATCCGCCGCACCTGGGGCCACATGCTGACCAGCGACATCGGCACCAAGAGCACCTTCTGGGAGGGCATCAAGGCCGACGGCGGCCTCGCCTACGGCGGTTCGTTCATGAGTCTGGCCCACGGCTGGTCCAGCGCGCCCACCTCGACGCTCACCTTCGACGTGCTCGGCACCGCACCGGAGTCGGCGACCGGCACTTACCGCTTCGTCCCGCACCCCGGCGACCTGACCAGCGCCGAGGGCCGCATCACCATGCCCCAGGGTGCCATCAACGCGTCCTGGTCCCGCGACCCCGCCGCCGGCACCTACTCGGCGCACCTCACCAGCCCGTCCGGCACCACCGGCCGCATCGGCGTCCCGAAGTTCGGCGGCGGCAACATCTCGGTGTCCGTGAACGGCACCGTCGTATGGAGCAACGGAAGCTTCACGCCCACCTCCGGCATCACCGGCGCGAGCCAGGACGACACCTACGTCTACCTCACCGGCGTCGCCCCCGGCAGTTACACCGTGACCGCCAGCGGACTGGGCAATCCGTCGGCACCCGCCGATCCCGGAACCGGTGCGCTGCGGGCGGGTTTCACCCGGTGCGCGGGCGAGGGCGGTACGTGCTCCTTCAGCGGCACGCGTGCGGTGGCCTACGGGGCCGGGACGTACACGTACAAGACAGCGACCAGTAGCACCGCCTGCACCAACGCCTCCTTCGAAGGCGACCCCGCGCCGAACCTCGTCAAGTCCTGCTACGTCGCCGACGCGGGCGGCCCGCCCGGATACACCTCCTGCGCGGCGGAGGGCGGCACCTGCGCCGTCCCCGGCTACAACCGTGACGTCGCCTACGGCGCCAACGGCAACTTCGCCCACCAGGTCACCAACGGCTCCGTCGCCTGCACCAACGCCCACTTCGGCGATCCCATCGACGGCGTCGCCAAGTCCTGCTACCTGCCACCCGACGGAGCGCCGGCCGGCGGTTGGACCAAGTGCGCGTCCCAGAACGGCACCTGCTCGGCCGCCGCGGGACAGCCGGTGATGTACGGCGCCTTCGGAGCGTTCACCACGCTCACGGCCACCGGCGACACCCCGTGCACCGACGCCACGTTCGGCGACCCGATCCCCGGCGAGTCGAAAGCCTGCTACACCGCCACCGGCGGCCCGGCAGGCTACGCCACCTCCTGCGCCGCCGAAGGCGGCACGTGCGCCTTCAGCGGACAGCAGACCATCGCCTACGGCGCCCGGGGCCGCTTCCTCTACAAGGCGTTCACCGGCGGCACCGGCTGCACGACGGCGGCGTTCGGCACCGATCCGCTGCCCGGCGTGAGCAAGACCTGCTACCTCACATCCTGAGCGGCGCAACGCCTCCGGCAGCCTCCGCCTCCCCGCGTGTTCGGGGGCTGCCGGATCACTCCGGATGGGCCACGGCCGCCTTCTGCAGTTGCACCGCCGCCAGCAGGCTCAGTTTCGGTTCCGCCTGGCGCAGCGACTTCACCGCCGCGACCGAGGCGATGTCCCCCGTGAAACCGACGGCGGCCAGCCGGGAGCGGACCCAGCGGGCGCGCAGCTGGGTTTCGGTGGCGGCGGCGGTGGACTCGACGAGAGCGGCAGCGCGTTCCAGGCCCGGGCGCTCCTCCGGTGAGGCCTCGGCCAGCGCCTGACGCAGGGCCGCGGCGACCACGTCCGCGTCCCGGATGGCCAGCACGAAGTTGTTCTTTTTGCTCAGTCCCGCGATTCCAGTCATGTGGATCAGCGTGACCTTCATCTTCCATTCCTGCCCAGTGACTTGAGGAGGTTCAGAGGATCGGCTACCGGCTACCGGCCGTCGGCCTGTGCGGTCAGGGCGAAGGCCAGCAGTGCCGTCGTGGTGAAGTCCAGCGAGGGCTCCACGGTCTGCCAGGCGCCCACGTCGTCCACGTACCGCGCGCCCTTGCCGTCGAAGTCGGCCCAGGCTCCTGCCGGGGGAGCGGCCGTGCACTTCTTCATGGTCGGGAAGCCGTTCAACTCCTCCAGCTTCGATGCGGCGTTGGGGCCGTTGACCACGGCGCCCCGCAGGATGGCGCCCTTTCCGCTTCCGCCGCACGGAAGACATCCACCACGCTGACATTCCCGAGTGGGCCCTCGTGTCACCTTCGCCAGAACAGGTGGTGCGTCACGCCGCTCGGGCTGGGCACGACCTCGAGGTGGAACCGGTCAAGCAGTTCATCGGGTGACTCCCAGAGTCGTACCCCGGATCCGAGCCGCACCTGCGAGACCGCCACATGCAGGGTGTCGACGAGGCCGGCGTCAAGGAACTGTCGGATGGTGGTCACCCCACCGCCGAGTCGGACGTCCTTGCCCTGCGCCGCCTCCCGGGCCCGTTCGAGGACCGTGGCCGGGTCGCCGTCGACGAAGTGGAACGTGGTGTCGGAGAGCGTGAACGAAGGACGCTTGTGGTGGGTCATGACGAACACCGGGGTGTGAAACGGGGGTTCGGCACCCCACCAGCCGCGCCAGTCATGGTCGTGCCAGGGCCCGCGCTGGGGCCCGAACTTGTTGCGGCCCATGATCTCGGCGCCGATGTTGCGTGCGAAATCTCGTGTGAAGTAGTCGTCGAGTCCGCGGCTCCCCCCGGGGTCGGTGCGCATGGGCCAGCTCGCCGTGGCGCCGGCCCAGGCGAACAGCCTCTCGGGATCGGCGTGGCCGAACGGACTCTCGAGGCTCTGGTGCTCACCGGCACCGAATCCGTCGCGTGAGACGTTGAAGTTCTGGACCCTCAGCAGCTGAGCCACGTGTTCCTCCTGCGTTGTCGACAACGGTGAGACTGCCAGGGCCGGGCAAACTCATCGCAGCCGCCGTGACCGGCCAGTAGTTGGGGTCGGGGCGCCGTCCGGGCGTGCGGCGCTGATCGACTTCAGTGCTGCCGGGGTGGGGACGCCTGTGAACGAGGCTGAACGCAACCCGAACGGCAATCCTCTTGCCGGGGCCGGCCTCTCGCTGGACGCGGCGGTGGTCAGGCGGTTCCCGCCAGAGGAAGTCGGCGCAGCGCTCGCCGACGGTCAACGGTCAGCAGTGGACTGCCGAGCACGGGCTGCACGAAGGCGGTCCAGGCACTGACCCGCCTGCCGTCGCGGATGTTGAGGTGCGGGAGGTTCACGCCGAGGATCTCCTCGCCGTCGCAGTCGTCGTTGTGCGGGATCCCGTACTGCTCGCAGGCTTCCACGAAGGCGACGGAGACCGGGTTGGGAGCATGATTGCGGGTGACCGGCATCGGTCCGCCCGCCCCGTGGTGGTGCGACGGGCCGTCCTCGAAGTCCTCGGAGCGTTTTGGGCGGCCGGGGCACCGTGAAGTCGGTGACCTCGCTGGCGCCGCCACCCTGACAAGCGGGAGTCGGGGCGACGGCGCCCGGAGCGGGCCGGGGCTTACAGGGACGGCTTACAGGGACTGGCGCATGATCCAGTCACGGATGCCGGGGATGGTGTAGGCGACCTGCCAGGTGGCCATGTGCGCGCTGGTGGTGGAGCCGGACGGTACGACCGTGCCGGTCTCGAAGGCGGCGAAGTTCACCGGGGTCCGCTGTGCCTTCATGCTCCGGACGTCCGCGGCGAACTCCGCGGCCGTGGACTGGCCGTCCCACAGGGCGGTGCTGACCTGCGTGCCCTGCTCCTGGATGACCTCGGTGATGGCCTGCTCACCCGGGTATGCCTTGGTGTCGTCCGCGGAGACGAGGATCCACAGCTTCTTCTGGGCCAGGGGCGCGGCCTGGGTTTCCGGCCACTGCCCGGCGACGATGAACGCGGCCGCGAACAGGTCGGGGTACTTGATGTTCAGCCCGAGCGACATCATCGCTCCCATCGACTGCCCGGTCGTGTAGAGCCGGTTCCGGTCGATGCTGTACTGCTGCGTCACCGACTCGACGAGGTTGGCGGTGGCGTCGAACAGCGTCGACGGCTCGTAGTTGTCGTCGATCACCACGGAGCCGTACTCAGGGGCCAGGACGAAGGACTCGTGCCGGGCCTGGTCCTCCGGGCTCGCCCAGCACACGGCGCCGAGGCCCTGGACCAGGGGGCCTTCCGTCGCCACGTTGACCACACTCGCGTCGTGCATGAACAGGACGAGCGGATAGCGCCTGCGGGGGTCATAGTCCTTCGGGACGAACAGGTTGTACTTCAGGGTCTGCCCGGTCGCCGGGTCGGCGAACGAGAACTGCTGGAAGTCGTCGACGATCAGGTTCACCACCGCGTCGGTGGTCAGCTCCGTGCTGTCCGCGGCGTAGCGGGTGCCGCGGGTCGTGGTGACGGTGTCCGTCTGGGTCAGCGTGGCCTTCGCCGCGACGATGGTTCCGCCCGGCGTGGTGTCGCCGACCTTCGGGCCCCCCGCCCCGACCCCGCCGCCGGAATCGCCCGACCCGCTGCCGGAACCGTCGGTGGGAGGCGTGCCGGAACCCTGCTGTGTCACCCACAGGGCCGCCGCCGTGTCGTCCGGCGACAGCTCCACGATGACGTAGCGGCCGGCCCTGCCCCGCTGCGCGAGGTCGGCCGTCCTGTTCGCGTAGACCTTGGTCACGGTGCGATCGGTGACCGCGAACGTCGACGTCGACAGCATCGAACCGTCGATGTCCCTGTCGTACTCGACCGCCACCGCGACGAGCTTCTGCCCGGCGCCGAAGACCTGCGTGATGGCGGTGACGCTCCGCACGTGGTCACCCCCCGAGCCCGTCCCGCGCGCCTCTTCGGCTGAGCTGGGGGTCGCGCTGCCGAACACCGCCAGGGCGCCGGCTGTCGCAGTTGCGGATCCGGCCATGAACGTACGCCTGTCCATGAAGGTGAGCTCCTTCGAGAGTGGGTTGCGGGGCTGCCGGGTTCCACTGTCCCGCCCAATTCTGTGAAGCGATTCAAGAAAAAGCCCTGATTTCACAGGTTACGCAGAAGTTTCCTGGTCGTGTGCATGCATTCGCGGCGTGCAATCTTAGATAACGCGCCGCAATTGTTGACGACGTCGAATTGCGGTGTGACGATCCTGGCGCCGCCTGATCCGTCCGTCGCTTGCCCGCGGTCCGGCGGATGTGGCCTGATCAGGCATTTCTCTCGCTTTGTCGATGGCGGAAATTCGATGTCGGAAATTCGCCGAAGTCTGACTATGTGTTCTTGAATCCGAAGGAGAAATCTGTGGTTCCCAAGAATGAGAACGAGAACATTCGGCTCGGCAGCCCGCTGCACCGGCGCTCGTTCCTGGGTGGCTCGATTGCGGCGGCGGTGGCGGCGACGTCCCTCGGGGGTGCCACGACGGCGGACGCCGCCACGAGTACGGGGCTGAAGGCGGGGGCCGGCCGGGCGGCGATCGACATCCCGTCCTCGCTCCTGCCGCTCGACGGCTTCACCACGGTCCACGACGACCTCTACGTACGGATCCTCCTGCTGGAGAACGGCTCGCGCCGCGTCGCTCTCGCCGTGCTGGACCTGACGTCGATCAGCGCGGAGGCGATCGCCGCGATGCGGACGACCATCGCGAAGGCGTCCGGCGTGGCGGCGGCCGACATCGTCGTGACCGTGACGCACACGTTCTCCGCCCCGCACGTGCAGGCGGTCGGCTCCTCGACGGCGGCGGCGCAGTACGTGCAGCAGATCACGCAGGCCACATCGACCGCGATCACGGCGGCGGTCGCGGGACTGCAACCGGCGCGGGTCGGGTTCGGGACCGGCGAGTGCGATGTGAACGTCAACCGGGACGTCCTCACGGCCGACGGCTGGTGGCTCGGCACCGGCGAGAGGGGCTCGTCGGACAAGAGCGTGGGAGTGACCCGCTTCGACGACCTCGACGGCAACCCGATCGCCATCCTCATGAACTACAGCGTCCAGTCCTCGGTCATGATGGAGTCGGTCATGGCCAACGGCGACCTGCCCATCACCGCAGACCTGGCGGGCGCGGCGGTGCAGCACCTGGAGAAGCAGTACGACGGCGATGTCGTCGGCTTCTTTCTGGTCGGCTCCTGCGGCGACCAGTCACCGGCGTTCAGGTCGAAGCGCTACACCATCGACAAGGACAAGAAGTGGTCCCAGGTCGATGCCCAGGACGCCGGCTGGCTGCTTCTCACGGTGCAGGGCGAGCGCCTCGGGACCGAAGCCGTCCGGGTCAGCGAGACCATCAAGACCTCCGGCGGCGATTCGGGCTCGACGGTGCGCCTCCTCACCGACTCCGTCACGGTCGCCACGATGACGAGTGGACACCCGACGGGACCGACGAAGACGTACGACTTCACCCCGACCGGCACGACCGACGTACCCATCTGGATCCTCCAGGTCGGAAACGGCGCGTTCGTGGGGGTGGAACCGGAGCTGTCCACCGACACCGCGCTGGCCATCAAGAAGCACTCGCCGTTCCCGCACACCGCCGTCATGTCGATGCTCGAGGGCGGCTCGAAGAACATGGCCGAGGCGCAGAGCTATGCCCGGATCACCTACGAGGCGATGGACTCGTCGTACGCCCAGGGCGCGGCCGAGACCGTCGCGGCGAAGATCGGCACCATGCTGCACTCCCTGCGCGGCTGAACTTGCCTGCCCTGTCCGCCCCGTCGGACAGGGCAGGGCGGCACTACCAGGGAAGGATCGGCTCCCGGCCTCGGCTGAACGAACGTGAGAGGGGGAGCACCCGTGGGTTCCACTCCCGTCCAGGGCCCCCGTATCGCCGTACTCGGCCTGGGAGAGGCGGGCGGCGCCATCGCGGGCGATCTGGTGGCCGCGGGCGCACGCGTACGCGGCTACGACCCGAAGGTCCCGGCGCCCCCTGGTGTGATGGACACGGTCAGCGAGGCGGAGGCGGCCCGGGGCAGTGACCTCGTGCTGAGCGTCAACAGCGCCTCGGCCGCCGTGGACGCCCTCCGAGCGGCCCTCGCCGGAACGCCTCCCGGCTGTCTCTGGGCCGACCTCAACACCGCCTCTCCCGGAGTGAAGCGCCGGCTCGGCGTGATCGACGGGGAGGCCGGGATCGACTTCGTCGACGTGTCCTTGATGGCGACCGTGCCCGGAAGGGGCCTGTGGACGCCGATGCTCGTCTCCGGACCCGGAGCCCGCCGCTACGCCGAGATGCTCCGCCCGCTCGGCGCGCGAGCCGACGTCCTCGACGGACCGGCAGGGCCGGCCGCCGAACGCAAGCTGCTGCGCAGTGTGTTCTACAAGGGCCTGGCGGCGGCCGTCGTCGAGGCTCTCGAAGCGGCCCGGGCCGCGGGCTGCGAGGACTGGCTGCGCGAGAACATCGCCGACGAACTGACCCGCGCGAGCGCCGCGACCCTGGACCGGCTGGTCGAGGGCAGTCACCGGCACGCCCTACGCCGGACCGTGGAAATGCAGGCTGCCGCCGACATGCTCGACGACCTCGACGTGCCCCCGCTGATCGCCATGGCCAGCAGGGACCTGCTGCGTCGACTGGCCGAGTCGCGATCGACGCCCCAGGTGTATTGATCACCAGCGGGACTGCTTCGGACGGGCGTACGGCGGCCCGGGCGGTGAAGTCGCCCTGGCCGCCGCCGTGACGGGCCGCGCGGAGCGGGACGGGCTCAGCTCTTGCCTGGGCGAGTCACCCACTTGCCGTCGACCCAGCCGCTGACCGTCTCGTATCCGGAGCGGAAAGAACCGAGGTAGTCGACGGTCAGGTTCTGCTCGGCGGTGGACAGCCGGGCCGTGTAGCTGGATGCGTCGTCGTCCGAACCGCCGGTGGTGTTCACCGCGATGTACGGGAACGGATAGACGGGCCGGGAGGCGGTGACCTTGCCGCCGCCGACGCTGTCGATGGCCTGGCTGAGGAGGCTGTCCGGGGCCTGGCCGGCCGTGGCCCAGTCGACGATTGCCGACAGCGCGTCGATGCCGTCCGGACCCTGGCCGCCGCCGCAGTGGGCGACACCCGGCAGCAGGAACAGACGGGCGAAGCCGGACGGATCGCGGCGACCTCCCAGGTCTCGCCGGAGGCGACGGTCTTCCTCCGCCGGGCCGCCGCGGCCGGTGTCGCTGCGTGGGCGGTGGCCGGTGCGAGCAGCGAGGGTGCCGCGACGACGCTCGCGACGGCGATCAGCGCGCGAACCCGCGACCGCATCGTCACGCCGCGCTCCGCGAGGGCCTGCTTCATGGCGTGGTTGGTGACTTCGGGCATGCATAACTCCCTTGCGCCCCATGGCTGTTCATGGGGCGATCGGCTTCGAGCGGTGTGCGAGGGAGTGAAGCAGCGACCGTGGAGCCGTAGAAGTGCGTGGCTCCTGTGAATCCGCCTACGGGGCATGGCCATTGGGGATACAAGCCATTACCCGGCCAGACCGACACGGGTCCACCCGGCTCGCCCGACCTGCTGCCCGCCGGTTATCCGCAATAGCAAGGAAATCTATTCACGCGATAAGAGCAGCCTGTCAAATCCATAAGTGAATTCCGTGAATTTGCGCCATTTTCCTGTGTGTGGATCAAGAATATTTTGTTCACCTGACGAGGCGTTGAGATTTGGATAAGAGTGTCGATAATCTTGTCAACAATCGCATGAAGCGCTCGACCGGGTGCCTGTCGTGCCTTTCAATCATGCGAAATGTCCGCTATCTGTACGGATGTGGCGTCCCTGAAGTCGGCTGATGGGTGCTTCCCATGGGGCCGGGACGTCATTCCAGTATTGAAGGAGTGGTTCGTGAGTAGAGAAAGAACCCGTCGAGTACGTACACGACGGACTTGGCGGGGCGTAGCCGGTGCCGCCACGGCAATTGTGCTGGTCGGCGGCGGCTTTGCCGTGGCAAATGCCTCGACGGATACGCAGACAGGTGCATCGGCGGCAGGTGTCAAGCGCCCGGTCGACAAGGACGCCACCGGCGTCGGAGCCGTGGTCAGTGCCGCCAACGCGTTCCTGAACACGCTGGACGCCGACCAGCAGGCGGAGGTCCTGCTGGACTTCTCCGAGGAGAACGCCACGGCGTGGTCGAACCTGCCGTGTGGCTCGACCTGCCGTCCCGGCATCCAGCTCAGCACCCTGACGGACACTCAGCTGGCCGCCGCCATGAAGGTGGTGAAGCTGGCCACGGGGTCCGGCAAGGGCACCGGGTACGACCAGATCACGCAGATCATCAAGGCCGACGACGTGCTCAACTCGGCACAGAGCACCAGTACCGAGTCCGCGGGGCCGGCGCCCTCGGACGGCGCGTCGAGCTCGGCCTCGGCGGACCCGTCCGCCACGGCGACCCCCAGCTCGACGGCCACCGACGCCCCGACCGACGTCCCGACCGGCACCCCGCCGTCCGGCGGCACCGGAGGCGGCGGCATGGGCGGCTACGGCAGCGGCGTCTACTTCCTGGCGTTCCTGGGCACCCCCTCGGCGGACGGAACCTGGCAGCTGCACTTCGGCGGCCACCACCTCGCCGTCAACGAGACGTACAAGAAGGGCAAGGTGGCCGGCGCCAGCCCGTTCTTCATCGGAGTCGAGCCGACCACCTGGACCGACGACGACGGCACCACGTACTCGCCGCTGGAGAAGCAGCGCAACGGCCTGCTCGCGCTGACCAGCAGCCTGAGCACGGAACAGCTGGCCACCGCCAAGCTGTCCGAGTCGTTCAGCGACGTGCTCCTCGGCCCGGGTGAGGACGGCCAGTTCCCGGAGACCAAGGAAGGCATCAAGGCCAGCTCGCTGTCGCCCCAGCAGAAGAAGCTGGTCCTGAAGGCGATCCACCCCTGGGTCGCCAACGTGGACGACGCCACCGCGAAGAAGCTCATGAAGACGTACGAGCGTGAGCTGAACGAGACCTACATCGCCTACTCCGGCGGCACCGGCCTGGACACCCAGGGCGACTACGTGCGCATCGACGGCCCCGGCGTGTGGATCGAGTTCGTCTGCCAGAACGGCGTCGTGTACCGGGACCAGATCCACTACCACACCGTGTACCGCGACCACACCCGCGACTACGGCAGCGAGTTCTCCTTCTCATGACCCGACCGCGAAACTGGCTGACCACCGCACTTCGCCTGGTGGCCGGGATCGCGATCGCGGTACCGGCGGCGCTCCTTCTCGGGGCGTCGCCGGCCGCCGCGCATCCGATGCCGCACTCAGTGGTCCAGCTCGACGTGTACAAGGCCTCCGTCACCGCGAGGCTGGAACTGCCGGTCGGCGACTTCGCCACGGCCAGCGGGATCGATCTGGCCGACACCGAAGCTTCGGCCCTGCCCGCCAAGGCCACGGCCATCCGCACCTACCTCGGCAAGCACATCCGCCCGACCACGCTCAAGGGCGAGGCGTGGCAGGTCAGCATCGGCGCGCTGAGCCTCAGCCGGACCCAGCAGACCTCCACCGGCCCGTACCGCGAGCTGGTCGCCAAGGCCGTGCTCACCCCGCCGGCCGGCGCCGACGTACGGCACTTCACGCTCGACTACGACGTGATCGTCCATCAGGTCGTCACCCACGTCACGCTGGTGTCGGTACGACAGGACTGGGCGGCCGGCCGGGTCACCGGCGACGGCGCCACCCAGGTCGGCACCATCCGTCTCGACATCCGGCACATGACCGTCCCGCCGCTGACCGTCGACCTCGGCAAGGGCAGCGCCTGGCGCGGTTTCGTCGCCATGGTCGAACTCGGCGGCGACCACATCCTCACCGGCACCGACCATCTGCTGTTCCTGCTCATCCTGCTACTGCCCGCACCGCTGCTGGCCACCGGGCGACGCTGGGAAGGCCTGGTCGGCGCCCGCACCGCGCTCGGGCGCATCGGTCGTATCACGCTCGCCTTCACCGTCGGCCACTCCGTCGCGCTGGCCGCCACCGCCCTCGGCCGCCTGGAGATCCCCGGCCGGCCGGTCGAGGCGTTCATCGCCGCCAGCATCCTCGTCGGAGCCGTACACGCCATCCGCCCCCTGTTCCCGGGCCGGGAAGCGGTCGTGGCCGGAGTCTTCGGCCTCGGCCACGGCATGGCGTTCTCCTTCGTGCTGGCCGAGATGCATCTGTCCACCGGACAGCTCGTGTCCAGCCTCCTCGGCTTCAACCTGGGCATCGAACTGGTCCAGCTCCTGCTGGTCTGTCTGGCCCTGCCCACCCTGCTGGTGATCGCGCGGCTGCGGATACAGCCCGCGCTGCGGGTGGGCGGCGCGCTGCTCACCGGCACGGCGGCCGTCGGCTGGCTGGCCGACCGGCTCGGCGCGCCCAACCCGGTCGCCCGGGCGGCCGACAGCGCCGGATCCCACACCACGCTGATGCTGGCCACCCTCGCGTCGGCCGCGGTCGTCGCCGTCGGCTGGACACTGGCCGCGCGCCGGCGCGCAGGGTCCGAACAGGGCGGTGGTCTCCGCCTCCGGCCGCGGTCGCGACAGGTGGCCGAGACGGAGGCGGCGTCCGGATAGGTGCTCTCACACAGCCCGCGCGAGCGCGCCGGTCATGCGCCGACCTGGTGGGAACCGGAGCTGTCCACCGACAGGGCCCCAACGGGAACGCGGATTCCAGGGTGCGAACGGGGCGCGCGCTCGCCCGGGGCAGGCCCGTAGCCCTTCCGATCGGCCGTCGGCTGACGATCCGTCCGAAACCGTTCGTCTCACGTACCGCCGAGTTTCACATGGGGGCCACAGGACCCTTCCCTGACGTTTGGTGCTCTTGGAACACTCCAACCGCGCACGTTCCCTCACCATCCGGCCGACCGGGCCCGTCAGGACAAGAGGTCACTCACCCATGCCTCAAGTGAATCGGCGCCGATTCCTCCAACTCGCCGGCGGCACCGCGGCGTTCACCGCACTGGCCAACAGCATCGAGCGCGCCGCCGCGCTCCCGGCCAACCACCGTTCCGGCACCATCGACGACGTCGAGCACATCGTCGTCCTGATGCAGGAGAACCGTTCCTTCGATCACTACTTCGGCTCGCTGAGAGGCGTCCGCGGCTTCGGCGACCCGCGTCCGGCCACGACGTCGGGCGACAAGTCGGTCTGGTACCAGTCGGACGGCACCAAGGACGTGCTCCCCTTCCGGCCCGAGGCGGACAACCTGGGCATGCAGTTCATCCAGGACCTCCCGCACGGCTGGAGCGACGGACACACCGCCTTCAACAAGGGTAAGTATGACAAATGGGTGCCCGCCAAGTCGTCGACGACGATGGCGTACCTGACGCGCGAGGACATCCCGTTCCACTACGCGCTCGCCGACGCCTTCACCATCTGCGACGCCTACCACTGCTCGTTCATCGGCTCCACCGACCCGAACCGCTACTACATGTGGACGGGCTACACGGGCAACGACGGCAAGGGTGGTGGGCCCGTCCTCGGCAACGACGAGGTGGGCTACGACTGGACGACGTACCCGGAGCGGCTGGAGGCGGCCGGGGTCTCCTGGAAGATCTACCAGGACGTCGGCGACGGGCTCGACGCGAACGGCTCCTGGGGCTGGATCTCGGACGCGTACCGCGGCAACTACGGCGACAACTCGCTGCTGTACTTCAACCAGTACCGCAACGCCAAGCCGGGCGACCCGCTGTACGACAAGGCCCGCACCGGCACCGACGCCCGCAAGGGTGAGGGCTTCTTCGACCAGCTGAAGGCCGATGTGCAGGGCAGGAAGCTGCCCAAGGTCTCCTGGGTCGTCGCACCCGAGGCGTTCACCGAGCACCCCAACTGGCCCGCCAACTACGGCGCCTGGTACATCGCCCAGGTCCTGGACGCGCTGACCTCCGACCCCGAGGTGTGGAGCAAGACGGCGCTGTTCATCACGTACGACGAGAACGACGGCTTCTTCGACCACCTTGTGCCGCCGTTCCCGCCGCAGTCCGCCGCGCAGGGCAAGTCCACCGTCGACGTCGGCCCGGACCTCTACCAGGGCGACGCGAGCCGCGCGGCCGGACCGTACGGGCTCGGCCAGCGGGTGCCGATGCTTGTCGTCTCGCCCTGGAGCAAGGGTGGTTACGTCTGCTCCGAGACGCTCGACCACACCTCGATCATCCGGTTCATGGAGCGCCGCTTCGGCGTGCACGAGCCCAACATCTCGCCCTGGCGGCGCGCGATCAGCGGCGACCTCAGCTCGGCCTTCGACTTCGCGCGCAAGGACACCAAGCCGGTCGCGCTGCCGGACACCGACGGCTATCAGCCGCCGGACCACGACCGCCACCCCAGCTATGTGCCGACCCCGCCGGCCAACCCCGTCCTGCCCAAGCAGGAGCGCGGCTCGCGCCCGGCCCGCCCGCTGAAGTACGCGCCCCTGGTGGACGGTTCGGCGGACACCGCCGCCGGTACGTTCACGCTCACCTTCGGCTCCGGCGCCAAGGCGGGTGCCGCGTTCCTCGTCACCTCCGGCAACCGCACCGACGGGCCCTGGACATACACCACCGAGGCGGGCAAAACGGTCTCGGACACCTGGAACTCGGCGTACTCGAACGGCTCGTACGACCTCACCGTGCACGGACCGAACGGCTTCCTGCGCACCTTCAAGGGCCCCGGCAAGGCGGCCGGCCCCGAGGTCACCGCGCGGCACGTCGGGAGCGATGTGGAGCTGACCTTCACCAACAAGGGCTCCGGCACGGTCCACCTCAAGCTCACCGACGGCTATGGCGCAAAGCCGCAGTCGTTCAAGGTGCGGGCGGGCGCGACCGTGCGGCACACGGTCGAACTGCGGGCGAGCAGGCGCTGGTACGACCTGACCGTCGTGTCCGACGCGGATGCGGGCTTCTTGCGCCGGTTCGCCGGACATGTCGAGAACGGTCTGCCCGGTGTGAGCGACCCGGCGATCGTCAGCGCCTGATGGTTACCCAACTACCGGTTGTTTTCCAGCCATCTCACGGTAGTGTGCCCCGGTGACCACGCATTCGAACACTCCTGCAGGTTGGTACCCGGATCCGCACGGGGCGCCCCAGACGTTGCGCTACTGGGACGGATCTCAGTGGACCGACCACACGAATGCGGACCAGCAGGCCCAGGGCGCGCCGCAGGTACCGCACCAGGCCCAGCAGCCCCAGCAGGCGTACGCCCAGCAGCCCGCCCCGGCCCCCGACCAGCGCGTGCAGCGTCAGGTGCAGCAGCAGGCCGGGGTCGCGCCCAGTGGCGTCGGCGGCGGCACTCTGTTCACCGAGCCGGTCCTGGTGGTGAACCAGAAGGCCAAGCTGATCGAGGTGACCAACGAGTACAAGGTCATGGATCAGAACGGCAACCAGCTCGGCTCGGTCACCGAGGTCGGGCAGGGTGTGTTCAAGAAGATCCTGCGCTTCGTCTCCAGCCTCGACCAGTTCATGACCCACAAGCTGGAGATCCGGGACGCCCACGGCCAGCCGCAGCTGCTGCTGACCCGCCCCGCGAAGTTCCTCAAGTCGCGGGTCATCGTGTCGCGTCCGGACGGATCGCCCGTCGGCGAGATCGTCCAGCAGAACATGATCGGCAAGATCAACTTCGCCATGAACGTCAACGGCCAGCAGGTCGGCGCGATCAAGGCGGAGAACTGGCGGGCGTGGAACTTCGCGATCGTCGACCACGCGGACAACGAGGTCGCCCGGATCACCAAGACCTGGGAAGGCCTCGCCAAGACGATGTTCACCACTGCGGACAACTACGTTCTGCAGATCCACTTCCAGCTCCCCGAGCCCCTGCTGAGCCTCGTCGTGGCGACGGCGCTGACCGTCGACACGGCGCTCAAGCAGGACTCCCGCGGACTGGGATGACGGTGACATGAGGAAGGGCGGTCGCGGATCTCCGCGGCCGCCCTTCTTGCTTTCTCCCCGGCGGGACGCCGGCCGCTTGCCCTAGAGGGACGTCAGGTGCCCCGAGTTGGGCTGCTTGGGCACCAACGAGGGTTCGTACGTCGCCGATCCCGCGTCCAGTGCCAGCACCGCGGCGACCGGGTGGTCGTCGTCCACCAGGGTCTGGGGCATGGCCAGGGGTAGAGGGTCGGGATCGGGCGTCGACCGTGACAGCGTCACCACGCCCCACGCGGCGATCCCCGCTCCCACGAGCGCCAGCAGCACGCCCGCCGCGCCGCCCTGAAGGCGTTCGCCGAGCAGCGACAGGCCGATCACCACGGCGGCGACCGGGTTGGCGAGCGTCACGACGGCGAGCGGGGCGCCGAGCCCGCCCTGGTACGCGGTCTGCGACAGCAGCAGTCCGCCGGCCGCGAAGGCCGCCACGAGCAGTGCCACCACGACCACTTGGGCGCTCAGCAGCGAATCCGAGCGGTCCGTCGCGGCCACCGTCACGGTCTGTGTGAGTGCCGAGGCGACCCCCGAGGCGAACCCGGAGGCGGTCGCGTGCCGCAGTCCCGGCCGCGTTCCCGGCCGGGACAGGCCGCCGATCAGCATGGCGGTCGTGCCGGCGACGGCGAGCGCCTGCGGCACCGTCAGCACGTCGTCGGGCGCGGGCCCGGACGCCGTGACGAGCAGTGCGGCGAGGCCGATCAGTGTGAGCGCCGTCCCGCGCCACTCGACCGCGCTGACCCGCCGTCCGGCGACTCGCGCGCCCAGGGGCACGGCGGCGACCAGGGTGAGCGCGCCGAGCGGCTGCACCAGCGTGAGCGTGCCGTACTTGAGCGCGGCGACATGCAGCAGCGCGGCGGACGCGTTCAGCGCGACCGACCACCACCAGGCCCCCCTGGCCAGCATCGCCAGCGTGCCCGAGCCGGGCGACCGGGAGGCGAGCCGTTCCTGCGCGACGGCCGCGGCGGCGTACGCGACGGCCGAGAACAGTGACAGGACGACGGCGGCGAGAGTGGCGCTCATCGTCCCGCCCCCACGAGTTCCGGCACTTCCTGCACGGGGATCTCGGCGCGCTCCTGGACCCGGCCCGCGGTCGTCACCGTCCGGTGCGGCAGGTGGATCACGGCGAGCGCGATGCCGAGCAGGGCGGTCGCGACGATCGCGTCGAGCCAGTAGTGGTTCGCGGTGCCGACGATCACCACCAGGGTGAGCAGTGGATGCAGCAGCCACAGCCGGCGCCACCGGGACTTCGTCGCCGCGATCAGGCCGATCGCGACCATCAGCGCCCAGCCGAAGTGCAGCGACGGCATCGCGGCGAACTGGTTCGCCATCGAGTCGGTCGCCGGGTGCGCCCCGTACACCGTGGGCCCGTACACCTGTCCGGTGTCGATGAGACCCGCCTCGGCGAGCAGCCGCGGTGGTGCGAGCGGGAAGGTGAGGTGGCCCACCAGGGCGGCGGCGGTGACCACGGCGAGGACCCGGCGGGCCCAGACGTAGTGGGCCGGGCGCCGCAGGTACAGCCAGATCAGGAAGGCCGCGGTGGCCGGGAAGTGAACGGTCGCGTAGTAGGTGTTCGCGATGTGCACCAGGGTGTCGCTGTGCAGCAGCGCGGTCTGCACGGCGCCCTCGCCCGGCAGGTGCACGGCCCGCTCCAGGTCCCACACCTTGTGCGCGTTGCCGAAGGCCTCGGCGGTGTGGCCGGTGGCCAGTTGCCGGCCGACCTTGTAGACGGCGAAGAGCCCGACGACGAGCAGAAGCTCCCGCACGAGCGGCGGGCGTGCCGTGGTGTCCGACGTGTGCGTTTTCGCGGCGGCGTCGCGAGACGCCGCCGCTTGTATGGCCGCGTCGGGCGGCTCCGGTTCTGAAGCGGACTCTGACGCGGATTCTGCAGGCTCGGTTCGGGAATCCATCCCCCGGCCCCCTTGCTGACGGTCTTGCGTGGGGTGATGCGCGGTGAGCCCAGGACAGGATCCACTCGACAGAAACGTAGATCCTGTCCAAGGCTCATCGATACGACAGTGTACCGATACGCCAGTGTACCGATACGGATCCGTACCGGTACACTGGCGTATCGATTAGACTGTGTGAAGCAGGCCACCACACGAGCCGGATTCAGCGAGGAGAAGAGCCATGACGTCGCAGGCTGCGGACGGACCGGAGACGGTCGTCGCCTCGCGCCGCTCCAAAATCACGCCTGAGCGTGAGCAGGAGTTCTACGACGCCGTGCTCGCACAGATCCGCGAATGCGGTTACGAGGCGCTGACCATGGAGGGCGTGGCCACGAGCACGCGCTGCAGCAAGTCCACGCTCTACCGCCAGTGGAAGACGAAACCCCAGTTCGTGGCCGCCGCGCTGCGCGCCAACCGCTGTCCGCGGTTCGCGGGGATCGACACCGGCTCGCTCGCCGGGGACCTGCGCGCGGCGGCGCGGGCCGCGGGCGACTGGTCGGGCCGCGACACCCAGCTCCTCCAGGCGCTCGGCCATGCCGTGATGCAGGACAGGGAACTCCAGGAGGCGCTGCGCGACGCGCTCGTCGAGCCCGAGATCGCCGCGGTCAAGGAGATCATCGCCCGCGCCGTCGACCGAGGTGAGATCGCCGCCGACCATCCGGCGCTGGAGTTCATCCCCGCGCAGCTGTTCGGCGTAGTGCGCGTGCGCCCCGTGCTGGAGGGCCAGTACGCGGATGCGGCGTATCTCACACAGTTCGTGGAGGCGGTCGTGCTGCCGGCACTGGGCCTGAAATGAGACTGCTCGGCCTGACTTAAGACTCAGGTCGCCGTCCGCGGGATGACCGGACGTCGGCCTGTAACGCGCCGCACCGTGGGGACGGGGGCGGCGCGCACCCCCCGGCCGGGTGGGGTTCCCCTTGAGCGGAGGGGCGCCCCACCCGGCCGATTTATGTCCGGGCTCCCTGTGCCGGTCCGGGGTCTCCGGACCGGATGTGTGGACGGGCTACACGTTCTGCCCGTTGCCGCTGGCTCCCGACGCGACCTTGATGCCCTTGGTGATCGTGTCGATCACCGACTGCTTGGGCGCCTTGGAGCTGACGTCGACACCGAAGCGGACGACGACGAGCGTCTTGGAGTCGGCGGGGGAGGGGAAGACGAGCGATTCGACGTAGCCGTCGTCGCCCTTGCTCGTCACGACCTTCCAGCGCACCAGGTAGCCCTTCTCACCTGCCACGGTGACCGCCTTGGAGGCGAGCTCGGTGTGCGAGGAGATCGTGCCGTAGCCCTTGCCGTACGACTCCGTGGCGTTCTTGGAGATGTCCTCCTTGGCCGCCGCCTCCGCCGTGGTGGACTTCAGGCCCTGCAACGTCGCGGGGGCCGAGTAGGCGCCGCCCCGCTGGCACTTCTCCGACGTGTCACCGGGGCACTTGTAGGTGTCCTTGGTGGCGATCACGGCGCCGGTCGTGCCGTCCTGGCCGGTCCAGCCGTCGGGCACCGGGATGCTGACGCCGCTGAGCGCGTCGGTGGCGTAACCCTCCTCGGCCTGCGGCTGTGCCGACTGACCGGGCGCCGGGGTCTGCCCGTCGGAGCCGCCGGAGCCACCCGAGCCGCCGGGAGCGCCGCTCGGTGCACCGCTCGGTGCGCCGCTCGGTGCACCTGAGCCGCCCTGTCCGCCACCCGGTCCGCCCTGGCCGTTGAAGCCGCCGGGGCTCTGCGCGTTGGCGCTGTTGCCGCCGTTGCCGTCGTCCTTGGTCAGCGCGTACACACCGCCGCCGATGCCCGCGAGGACCGCGATCGCCGCGGCGACGGCTATGCCGGTGCGCAGTCCGCGCCGCGGCGAGCCCGGGGGAAGGGCCGGATACGGTCCGGCGGCCGGCGCGTGCGCCGGGGGACCCCATGGGGCGGCCGACCCGACGGGGCGGGTCTGGTCCGTCCATGCCTTACCGTCCCACCAGCGTTCGGTGGCGGGAGCGTCATCTGTCTGCCCGGGGTCGGGATACCAGCCGGGAGGAGTCACCTGCGTCATGGTGCCCACCGTATGAGCCCTGGGTGAAAGGCGGATGAGAGGGTTCCCCGGCGGTCCACTTCAGCTCACTTCAGCACGAGCCGTACGGGTGCCCGGTCCGCCCGCGGTGGCACCCGCAGCCCGTCCCGGCCCGGGGTGATCGACCCGAGCACGCTGGGATGCCGGGCCCCGGTGCTCGCCGGATCGGTGCCCGCGAGGCCGTGCAGCGTCAGAAAACCCAGCACGGCGAAGGCGTACGCCTCCTTGGCGTCCGAGGGCAGCCCCAACGCGTCGGAGGTGCGCAGCGCCACCCCGGGAAGCTCCGCGCCCAGCATCGCCATGAGGACGGGATTGCGGGTGCCGCCACCGGAGGCGATCACCTCCGTGGCCCGCACCGCGCGTACGGCGTCCGCGACCGTCCGGGCGGTGAGCCGGGTGAGGGTCGCGATGACGTCCTCGGCGGTCAGCGTCCCGAAACCCGCCAACGCGTCCCGCAGATAGCCGAGATGGAACAGCTCCTTGCCGGTCGTCTTGGGCGCGGGCAGCGCGTAGTACGGCTCCGCGAGCAGGCGCTGCAGCAACGGCTCGTGCACCGTGCCGCGGGCGGCCAGGGCCCCGTCCACGTCGTAGTGCAGGCGTCCTCCGCTCAGTCCCCGCGTCGCCGCGTCGAGCAGCGCGCACGCGGGCCCGGTGTCGAAGGCGGTACCGTCCGGCGCGGTGAGGTTGGCGATGCCGCCGAGGTTCAGCGCCACCGGCGTCCCCGGCCTGCCGCGCAGCCACAGCAGGTCGACCAGGCTCACCAGCGGTGCTCCCTGGCCGCCCGCGGCGATGTCCCGCGGGCGGAAGTCGGCGACCACCGGCAGCCCGGTCGCCTCGGCGATCCAGGCGGGCTGCCCGAGCTGGAGGGTTCCGCGCACCTGCCCGTCCTGCGCCCAGTGGTAGACCGTCTGGCCGTGCGAGGCGACCAACTCGCCCTGTCCGTCGCACAGTTCGCGGTCGGCCCGGACGGCGGCCGCCGCGAAGGCCTGTCCGATGAGGGTGTCCAGGCGGCACACCTCGGCCAGGCTCGTCAGGGCCGGGGGCAGTGCCGCCGCGAGCGTGTCACGCAGTCCGTCGTCGTACGTCTCGCTGACGAGCCCGAGCGGCCGCAGCACGAGGCTGTCGCCGTCGAGGGCCAGCTCGGCGGCCGCCGCGTCGATGGCGTCGTACGACGTGCCGGACATCAGGCCGATCACCCGCACCTTCTCAACTCCCTTTCTCCGTACGGAGCGTGGACAGTGCCAGCGCGCTCACCGCGCACGTCGCCGCCGCGTAGTACGCGGGGATGTCCACGCTCCCGGTCCGCTTGATGGTCTCCGTGATGATGAGCCCCGCGCAGCCCGAGAACACGGCATTGGACAGGGCGTAGGCGAGTCCCAGGCCCGTGTACCGGACACTCGTCGGGAACATCTCGGAGAGCATCGCCGGACCGGGCCCCGCCATCAGTCCGACGACGGCACCCGCCACGAAGACGGCGACGCCCTTCACGGCGTTCGAAGTTCCGCTGTCCTGAAGGAGATTGAGCAGCGGGACCGCCAGCAGGGTGACGAGAACGGCTCCCGTGAGCATCACGGGACGCCGCCCGATCCGGTCGCTGAGCAGTCCCGCCGGGATGATGGTTGCCGCGAAGCCGAGGTTGGCGAGGACCGTGGCGAGCAGCGCCTGCTGGAAGGAGGCGTCGAGCGTGCTCTGGAGGTACGCGGGGAGCACGACCAGGAACGTGTAACCGGCCGCCGCCCAGCCCATGACGCGCCCGGCACCGAGAGCGATCGCCCTGGCCAGCTCGCGGCCGGGCGGACGCTCGCGCTCGAACTCGCTGGTGAAAGCGGGCGTCTCCGCCAGTCTCAGGCGCAGCCACAGCGCACCGAGGCCGAGCGGCAGCGTCAGCAGGAACGGCACTCGCCACCCCCACGCTTCGAGCTCCTGGGGGCTGAGCAGCGTGGCCAGCAGTGCGGCGACCCCCGCACCGCCGAGCAGTCCCAGCGCCACCGTGAACGACTGCCACGACCCGTACAGTCCGCGCCTGCCCGGCGGCGCGAACTCCGTCATCACCGAGACCGCACCCCCGAACTCCCCGCCCGCGGACAGCCCTTGGAGCACCCGGAGGAAGGTGAGCAGCCAGGGGGCGAGGGCGCCGGCGGTGGCGTAGGTGGGCAGTGCGCCGATCAGAGTCGTCGCGGCCGTCATCAGGACGATGACCAGGATCAGCACCGGACGCCGCCCGATCCGGTCGCCGAGCCGGCCGAACAGCGCGGCACCCACGGGCCGGAAGAAGAACGCCAGTGCGAAGGACGCGTACGTCTTCACCAGGCCCTCGACCTCGCTGCCGCCCTCCGGGGTGAAGAAGCGCGCCGCGATGACCGTCGCGAAGTAGCCGTAGACCCCGAACTCGTACCACTCGATGAGGTTGCCCACGGAGCCCGCGAGCAGGGCTCTTCGGGAGTGCCCGGACCGGGCGGCGCGCAGGTCCGTGTCGTGCGCGGGGGCGCTCATGCCGGTTCCTCCCGGGGTGTGCCGGGGCCGGGCGGTCCCGGCCGGCGGCGGAGACTGATGGGGGAAAGTTAGCTTCATTTCGAGGGTTGTTGACTGTCAATAACTTTCACACGGGCTGGTCGGCGCCTCGCCGCGTCGCCTCCGCGACCTCACTGTCACTCATCTCGGCAACTGCTGCCCGGAGCGGCCTCCACTGTGCCTTCCCGGGGGCTACGCTCGTTTCCAGTACGTCGTTTGGGCGACCTGGGGAGGTAGCGGGATGACGGAGGTACGGCCCGGGGTGGTCGCCTCGGCTTCCCTGTGGGAGCGCGACGAGGAAGTCGCCACACTCAAGGAGGCGATCGCCGCGCTGCGCGCGGACTCCGCGTCCTCGGGAAGCCTGCTGGTACTCAGTGGCGAGGCGGGCCTCGGCAAGACCGCGCTCCTGGCCGAGGCACGCCGGATCGCGGAGAGCAGCGGCTGCGCCGTGTGGTCGGCACGCGGAGGTGAGACCGTCACGTCCGTCCCCTTCAATGTCGTACGGCAGCTGCTGCAGCCCGCGCTCGTCTCGCTGCTGCCTGAGGAAGCACGCGAATACCTGGGCGACTGGTACGACATCGCCGGCCCCGCCCTCGGTATAACGGAACCGGGTGACCGGCAACCCGACCCGCAGGGCGTCTGTGACGGGCTGGTCGCCGCGGTGCGGCGGCTCGCCAAGCGGGACTGGCCGCTCGTGCTGCTCATCGACGACGCACACTGGGCCGACCAGGAGACCCTGCGCTGGCTCGCCGCGTTCGCCGAGCGTCTCGACGATTTGTCCGTCCTCGTCGTGGTGGCCCGCCGCCCCGGCGGGGTCAGCGGCGACAGCGCCCGGCTGCTCGACGCGGTCGCCGCCACGGCCCGCCCGGTCGCCACGCTGAACGCGCTCACACCGGCCGCGGCCGCCGGGCTGACCCGCGCCACGCTCGGGGAGCACGCCGACGCGCCGTTCTGCCGCGAGGTGTGGGCGGTCACCGGCGGCAATCCGTACGAGACCGTCGAGCTGCTCGCCAAGGTGCAGGACAGCGAGCTGGAGCCGGGCGAGGGATCGGCCGCCGAACTGCGCGCGCTCAACCGCTCGGCCCGCGGTCGCGGACTCGTCGCCCGCCTCGAAGGACTCGGCATCGATGCCACCAGGTTCGCCTGGGCGGCCGCGATCCTCGGTACCGGCATCTCCCTCGACGTGGCCGCTCAACTCGCCGGCATGCAGGACGACGAGGCCCAGCGCTGCGCCGAACTGCTGGGCGCCGCCCGCATCCTGACCAGGTCCGAGCCCGTGAACGGTCAAGTGCCCGACGGCGACCTGGAGTTCGTGCACCCGCTGATCGCCACCGCGGTCTACCGTTCGATCCCGGACGCCCTGCGCACCGCGATGCACGGCCAGGCCGCGTGGGCGGTCACCGAGTCCGGGCGCGGCTCCGCCGCGGCCTCCCGCCATCTCCTCGAAGTCCATCCGGACGACGACCCCGAGCTCGTCGAGCAGATGCGCGAGGCCGCCCGCGAACACCTCGCCGTCGGCGCCCCCGACGCGGCCAGGCGCTGCCTGGAGCGGGCACTGGCCGAGCCCCCGCTGCCCGAGGTCCACGCCCGCGTGCTCTACGAACTGGGCTGCGCCACGCTCCTGACCGCGCCCTCCACGACGATCGGCCATCTGCGCGCCGCGCTCGAAAGGCCCGGCCTGGATGACGCCACGCGCGTGGACGCCGTGTTCCGGCTCTCCCAGGCGCTGCTCCACAACGACCAGGTGGACGAGGCCGTCCGCACCGTCGACGCGGAGGTCGCCCGGCTCGAACCGGGTCCCGCCCGGATGCGGCTGCAGGCCGTGCACTACATGTGGGAGGCCATCCACGCGGGCGAGGAGCGCTCCGGCAACTCCCGTGGTCTCGCCGAACTCGCCAGGACCTGTACCGGACGGGACAACTCCGAGCGCGCGCTGCTCATACTGCGCGGCTTCGACGCGATGACACGCGGTGAGAACGCCGAGGAGGTCGTCGAGCTCTGCGACCGCGCCCTCGTCAACGGCCGTCTCGCACCCGGACTCGGCTGGACCGACACCGAGTGGGGCGTCGAACTCCTGCTGATGCTCGGCAGCGCGTACGCCTACGCCGACCGGCTCGACCGGGCCGAGAGCCTGTTCAGCGAGGGCCTGCACGCCTATGTGAAGGCCGGCTGGAGCGGCGGCCATCTCTCCCTGGCCAACGCCTACCTCGGCCTCGCGCACCGCAGACGGGGCCGCCTCATCGATGCGGAGAGCTACCAGCGCGAATCGCTGCGCCTCGCCGAGCGGGTCGGGCGCGGACTGCCCCTGTACTGGTCCGCGACCTGCGGTCTCATCGACACGCTGCTCGCCCGCGGCCATGTCCAGGAGGCCGCGGAGATCGCCGAACGCTACGGCTTCGCACCGCCGTATCCGTCCACGATCGTCCTCCCGGACACCCGTTCCGTACGCGGCCGTCTGCTGATCGCCGCCGGCCGCACGAAGGACGGCATCAACGAACTGGAGGCAGCCGAGAAGGCCGCCACCGCCCGCGGTCACCACAACACGGTGCTCGCCCCCTGGTCGGTCGACCTCGCCCGGGCCCTCGCCACGGAGGACCCGGCGCGCGCGGCCGCCCTGGCCGCCGATGCCCGCCGCCAGGCCGAGCGCTTCGGGACCGACACGGCCATCGGCGAGGCTCTCCGCTGCGCAGCGGCCCTCGAATCGGGCCAGCGCGCGGTACGGCTGGCCGCCCAGGCGGTCACCTACCTGGAAGCCTCCCCCTGTCAGTACGAACACGCGGCGGCCCGCATCGAGCACGGCATCGTCTCCCGCTCGGCGTCGGAGCTCAACAAGGGCCTGACGCTGGCGCGTTCGTGCGGGGCCGACGGGCTGGTGGTACAGGCGAGGGAGGCGCTGGCGAACCTCTAGCCGGGCGGCTGGGTCCAGGAGCTCAGGAGCTGATCCGTCGTCGCCTCCAGCCGCTTGCGGACATCGCGGTCGTACGCCTCCGTGTGCGCCCTCGCGGGACTCGTGCCGTCGAAGTACCCGCCGGTGCCCGACTCCTGTGTCACCAGGGCGAGTACAGCGGCGGCGCCGTCCGCGACGGTGGACCAGGGGCTGACACCGGCCTCGCGGACCATCGCCGTGTCCATGTAGGTCGCGGGGTGCAGGACGTTCACCGAGACACCGCTCCCCGCCAACTCCTCGGCCAGCGCGAACGTATGTGCCGCCAGCGCGAACTTGCTGCGGCAGTACGCCGATACGCCGCCGTAGCCCCGGATGAGTTCCGGGTCGTCGAAGTCCAGGGGCTCCTGGCCGGCCGAGCCGACGTTGACGACGCGGGAGGGGGCGCTCGCGCGGAGCGTGGGCAGGAGCGCCCGGGTGAGGGCCACCGGCGCGAGATAGTTCACCGCGAGCCGCAGTTCGTGACCGTCGGCGCTCACCTCACGCCCCGCACCACGCGGCCCCGCGCCCACTCCCGCGTTGTTGACCAGCACGTCGAGACGGGGGTGCGCGGCGGCGACCTCCTCGGCGAGCCGCCGCACCCGCGCCAGCGAGGCCAGATCGGCGACGAACCCGTGGGCCTCGCCGCCCTCCGCCCGCAGCTCCGCCACCAGCCGGTCCGTCCGCCCGCGGTCGCGCCCGTGCGCGAGGACGACGTATCCGGAGCGGACCAGCTCGAAGGCGATGTGACGGCCGAGGCCGGAGGTGGCGCCGGTGATCAGGACAGTGGGCACGGGAGCTCCGTTCGCAGGGTTCGCAGAGGATCTCCTGCCACCGCAGAGGATCTCCTGCCACCCTAGGCACGCCGTGACCGCTCGTACGAGGTGCTGTTGTCACTACCTCTGGCAGGGTCACCCTCACGGTCGGGCCGTGGTCAGGCCCCCTGTGCCTCCTCCTCGGCCAGTACCCGCTGGGCCACCGCGAAGGCCGAATTGGCCGCCGGGACACCGCAGTACACGGCCGTCTGCAGCAGCACCGCGCCGATCTCCTCGGGCGTGAGACCGTTGCGCCGTGCCGCGCGGACGTGCATCGCCAACTCGTCGTAGTGGCCGTGCGCCACCAGTGCCGTCAGCGTGATCATGCTGCGCTCACGGCGCGCCAGGGTCGGATCCGTCCAGATCTCGCCCCACGCGTAGCGCGAGATGAAGTCCTGGAAACGGGAGGTGAAGGGGGACTGGCGAGCCTGCGCGCGGTCCACGTGCTCGTCGCCCAGCACCTGACGGCGTACCTCCATACCCCGCAGCGCGTACCCGTCGAAATGCCCGCGCAGCGCGGCGAGTACGGCCTCCGGGCGCTCCGCCGGCGCCAGGTGCGAGGCGCCCGCGATCTCGGTGAGCGAGGCGCCGGGCACCGCGTCCGCGATCTCGCGCAGATGCGCGGGCGGCGTCGCGGGGTCC
The DNA here is from genome assembly GCF_036347135.1 of Streptomyces sp. NBC_00775. Lineage (NCBI taxonomy): Bacteria > Bacillati > Actinomycetota > Actinomycetes > Kitasatosporales > Streptomycetaceae > Streptomyces > Streptomyces sp. NBC_00775. Next base: position 1,260,547 of record NZ_CP108938.1, on the reverse strand, counting down.
TCGCGGCCCGCGATCAGCAGGGTCGGCGCGCTGATCGACGACAGCCGGTCCCGGAGGTCGAAGGCGGCGAGAGCGTCGCAGCAGGCGGCGTACGCCCCGGGGTCCGTGGTGCGGTGGTCCTCGACCAGCCGCGGCACGGTGAAACCGGGTGTGAACCAACGGGCGTTCGCGTTCTCGGCGAGCGCGGCCAGTCCCTCGCGGCGGACCAGCGCGGCCCGCTCCTCCCACGGCTTCGAGCCGTTGAAGTGGGCCGACGAGCAGACGACGGCCAGGGACGACACCCGCTCCGGGTGGTGCGCGGCGAGATGCAGACCCACCGCACCGCCGAGCGAGACTCCCGCGTACGCGAACCGCTCGATGCCCAGGTAGTCGGCGAGTTCGAGCACCAGCTCGCCGAGGTCGGCGACGGTCGCACCGGGACCGATCAGGTCCGGCGGGGTGCCGCCGTGCCCCGGCAGGTCCCAGCGGATCACCTGGTGGGTCACGGACAGTTCGGGCGCGACCTTGTCCCACAGGGCGTACGACGTGCCGAGCGAGGGCCCGAGGAGCAGCGGGGCAGCGGCGGCGGAACCCTCGGCGCGGTGATTGAGCAGTTTCTGGGTCAACGTCGCTCCAGAGCACGGTCGGTGAGGACTCCTGCGGAGCCCGTGTAGCGGGTGGGATCGGTGAGGTCCGCGAGGTCGAGCTCCTTGAGCTCCGGCTCCTCACCGAGCACCTCCACGAGGGGCCGGTTCCCGGCGACGGCGCGCCGCGCGGCCCGCGTCAGCAACTCCTTGGCACGGGCCCGGCCGAGCACGGGAGCCAGCTCGGCGGCCAGCCGCTCGGAGACGATCAGCCCATGGGTGAGGCCGAGGTGTTCCCGCATGGTGTCCGCGTTCACCTGAAGGCCCTCCGTCAGCTCGGCGGCGTCGCGCGCCGCGCCGCCGACCAGCCTCAGCAGGTCGCGCAGCGGCTCCCACTCGGCGTGCCAGGCACCGGCCGGACGCTCGTCCTCGGCCGCCATCGCTCCGTACAGCGTGGCCGCGAGCTGTGGCGCCCGCCGGGCCGCGGCGGCCACGAGGGTGGCCCGCACCGGATTCGCCTTGTGCGGCATCGCGGACGATCCGCCACCGGAGCCTTCGGCCACCTCCGCGATCTCGGTGCGGGCGAGGGTGAGCACGTCGACGGCGGTCCTGCCCAGCGCTCCGGCGGTGAACGCCAGTGCTCCGGCCAGGTCGGCGATCGGTGTACGGAGGGTGTGCCAGGGCAACACCGGCTCGGCGAGGCCCAGTTCACGGGCGTACGCGGCGGTCAGGGCCTGGGGGTCGGTCGCCCCGAAGACGGTGAAGGCCGCCAACGTGCCTGCGGCCCCGCCGAGTTGGGCGGGCAGCGAGCCGCGCACGGCGGACACTCGGTCGCGGGCGTCCAGGACGAGCGACCGCCATCCCGCCGCCTTCAGCCCGAAGGTCGTCGGCACGGCGTGCTGGGTCAGCGTCCGGCCCGGCATCACCGTGTCCCGGTGGTCCGCCGCGAGCCGGGCCAGTGCCCGCTCCGTGCGGTCGAGGTCCGCCAGGACCAGATCGAGCGTGCTCGCGGCGACCAGCATGGCCGCCGAGTCCATGATGTCCTGGCTCGTCGCGCCCCGGTGGACGTACGGGCCGTACTCCGTGCCGACCGCGGCCGTCAGATCCGCGACCAGCGGAATCACGGGGTTGCCGCCGCCTCGCGCACGCAGCGCGATCGCCGCGACGTCGAAGCCGGCGACGTCGGCCGCCGAGGTCACCGCCGACGCGGCCTCGGCAGGGGCCAGCCCCAGCGACGCCTGGGCGCGGGTCAGCGCGGCCTCGGCGTCGAGCAGCGCCCGCAGATACGCGGCGTCGCTCGTCGCGGACGACGCCGGGGAACCGGCCCACCCGGGGGCGAGCAGGCCGGCGTCACAACCGATGGGGTCGACAGCTGTCACTGGAACTCCAGGAAGACCGTTTCGCCTTCGCCCTGAAGGCGGATGTCGAAACGGTACGTGCGGTTCGCCCCCTCGGCCGCGATCAGCGTGGCGCGCCGGTCGGCCGGAAGTGAGTCGAGCAGCGGGTCGGCGCCGTCGGCGAGGTAGGCGCGGGTGAAGAGGTGGTGCACCAGACCGCGCGCGAACACACACACGCTGATGTACGGCAGCCCGGCGTTGCCCGGCGGCAGGGTGTGCAGCGCGTAGTGCCCGTCGGCGTCGGTGGCGACCCGCCCGAAGCCGGTGAAGTCGACGCCGTTGCGGCCGATGAAGCCGCCGGTCGACGGGTCACGGCGCATCGAGCCGGGGGCGCCCTTCAGTGAGCCGTCGGGCGCCGCCTGCCAGAAGTCCAGCAGGGCGTCGGGGATCGGTGTGCCCGCGCCGTCGAACACGTATCCGTGCAGGGTGATTGTGTCGGTGCGGCCCTGCGGCGCGACCTCGCCGCCTCCGGGGAAGGGGAGCGCGTGGCCGTAGAAGGGGCCGATGGTGTGGGACGGGGTGGGCAGCAACCGCTCGGTCATGCTCAACGGCCTTCCTCGATCCAGGTGGCGGAGGGACCGTCGAGAACGATGTCCCATTCGTAGCCCATGGAGAACTCGGGCTGGGAGAGGTCGTGGTGGTAGGTGGCGATCAGCCGGTCGCGTGCCGCCCGGTCCGTCACGGACTGCAGAATCGGGTCGTACTGGAAAAGCGGGTCGCTGGGGAAGTACATCTGCGTGATCAGCCGCTGCGTGAACGCCGTGCCGAAGACCGAGAAGTGGATGTGCGCGGGCCGCCACGCGTTGGTGTGGTTGCCCCACGGGTACGGGCCCGGCTTGATCGTGGTGAACGTGTACCGGCCATGATCATCCGTCAGGGTGCGTCCCACGCCGGTGAAGTTGGGGTCGAGCGGCGCCGGGTGCTGTTCGCGCAGATGGGCGTAGCGGCCGGCGGCGTTGGCCTGCCAGATCTCGACGAGCTGGCCGCGCACGGGACGGCCGTCGCGGTCGAGCAGCCTGCCGGAGACGGTCATGCGCTCGCCGATCGGCTCGCCCCGGTGCTGGAGCGTCAGGTTGTTGTCGTGCTCGGTGATGTCGGTGACACCGAACACCGGACCCGACAGCTCGACCGTCTCCGGGTCTCCGCCGCTCACCGCGATCAGCGGCTGCTTGGGGTGGCGCAGCAGCGAGCTGCGGTACGGGGCGTAGTCGCGCGCGGGGTGGTGCTGGACCGGCGCGCCGCCGGCGACCGCCTTGTCGTAGGCGTCCTGGAGATCCTTGATCTCGACGTCGATGTCCGACTGAGTGAGAGCCATGGTCGACTTCCTATCGTTCGAGGACGAGGGCGAGGCCCTGGCCCACACCGATGCAGAGGGTGGCGACACCAACTCCGGAACCCTTGCGGGCGAGTTGGTGGGCGACGGTTCCGGCGAGCCGGGCGCCGGACGCGCCGAGGGGGTGGCCGAGGGCGATGGCGCCGCCCTGCGGGTTGAGGATCGCGGGGTCGAACTCGGGCCATTCGGCGACGCAGCCGAGGACCTGTGCGGCGAAGGCCTCGTTCAGCTCCAGCGTTGACAGGTCGTCAAATCCCTTGCCTGCCTTGGCGAGTGCGCGATGGACGGCCTCGACGGGGGCGAGTCCGAAGTAGTGCGGGTCGATCGCGGACACGCCGGAGGCGCTGACGCGGGCGAGGGGCTCGCGGCCGGTGGCCTTCAGGCCCTCCTCGTCGACCAGGAGCAGGGCGGCGGCGCCGTCGTTGAGCGGGGAGGCGTTGCCCGCCGTCACCGTGCCGTTCTGCTCGCGGAAGGACGGCTTGAGCCTGGCCATGGCCGCCAGGGACGCGTCGGCTCGTACGCACTCGTCGGCGCCGAAGACGACCGGGTCGCCCTTGCGCTGCGGAAGGGAGACGGGCGCGATCTCGCCGTCGAACAGACCGTCCGCCTGTGCCCGGGCCGCCTTGCGGTGGCTGGCGAGGGCGAACTCGTCCTGCTGCTCACGGGTGATCTTGTGCTTCTCGGCGATGAGTTCGGCCGACTCGCCCAGCGGGACGGTCCACTGCGGGTCCATCTTGGGGTTGACCATGCGCCAGCCGAGCGTGGTGGAGTACAGCTCGGCGTGTCCGGCCGGGAAGGGCCTGTCGCTCTTCGGCAGGACATAGGGGGCGCGGGTCATCGACTCGACGCCGCCGGCCAGCGCGATGGAGGCGTCGCCGAGCGCGATGGCCCGCGCGGCCTGGATGACGGCTTCGAGGCCGGAGGCGCACAGCCGGTTGACGGTCACGCCGGGCACCGAGGTGGGCAGACCGGCGAGGAGGGCGGCCATGCGGCCCACGTTGCGGTTCTCCTCACCGGCGCCGTTGGCGTTGCCGAAGTACACGTCCTCGATCTGGGACGGGTCCAGGTCCGGCGTACGGGCGAGGAGCTCACGGATGGCGTGGGCGGCGAGGTCGTCCGGGCGGACGGCGGCCAGCGAGCCGCTGTACTTGCCGATCGGCGTCCGTACGGCATCGACGATGTAGACGTCCTTCACGACGGGATCTCCTCGGTTTCCTCTGCGGTGCGGACCGTGGCCGCGGTCTTGGCGATGATCTCCTCGACGGTGACGCCCGGAGCGGTCTCGACGAGCACCAGGCCCTCCTCGGTGACGTCGAGAACACCGAGATCGGTGATGACCCGGTTCACACACGCCTTGCCGGTGAGCGGCAGCGCGCACTCCTGAAGGATCTTCGGGGAGCCGTCCTTGGCGGTGTGCGTCATCACGACGATCACGGTGCGGGCGCCGTGGACGAGGTCCATCGCGCCACCGATGCCGGTGATCATCTTGCCGGGGATCGCCCAGTTGGCGAGGTCACCGCCCGCGGACACCTGCATCGCGCCGAGCACCGCGACATCGATGTGCCCGCCGCGGATCATCCCGAAGGACAGCGACGAGTCGAAGTAGGAGGCGCCGGGCAGGACGGTGACGGTCTCCTTGCCGGCGTTGATGAGGTCCGGGTCGACCTGGTCCTCGGTCGGGTAGGGGCCGGTGCCGAGGATGCCGTTCTCCGACTCCAGGATCACCTCGACGTCGGCGGGCAGGTAGTTGGGGATCAGCGTCGGCAGACCGATACCGAGGTTCACGTACTGGCCGTCCTGAAGCTCGCGCGCGGCGCGGGCGGCCATCTCTTCCCTGCTCCAGGCCATTACTCGCTCACCGTTCCATCCGCCGCGGGCGCCGAAACCGTCCGCTGCTCGATCATCTTGGCGTTCGCCTGCTCCGGGGTGAGCGCCACGACGCGCTGCACGAAGATGCCCGGCAGATGCACCGCGTCCGGGTCGATCTCGCCCGGCTCCACGAGCTCCTCCACCTCGGCGATCGTCACCCGGCCGGCCATCGCTGCCAGCGGGTTGAAGTTCCGGGTGGACTTGTTGAAGACCAGGTTGCCGTGCCGGTCGCCCTTGGCGGCCCGGACGAGCGCGAAGTCGGTGCGGATGCCGTGCTCCAGCACGTACTCCGTGCCGTCGAACTCGCGCACCTCCTTCGGCGGGGAGGCGAGCGCGACGCCGCCCTGGCCGTCGTACCGCCACGGCAGCCCGCCGTCCGCGACCTGGGTGCCGACCCCGGCCGGGGTGTAGAACGCGGGGATCCCGGCGCCGCCCGCGCGCAGCCGCTCGGCGAGCGTGCCCTGCGGGATCATCTCGACCTCCAGCTCACCGGCCAGGTACTGCCGCGCGAACTCCTTGTTCGCCCCGATGTACGAGCCGGTGACGCGGGCGATCCGCCCGGCCGCGAGCAGGATCGCGAGGCCGGACTCCATGGCCCCGCAGTTGTTGGAGACCACGCCGAGCCCCGAGACGCCGCGCTCGTACAGAGCCTCGATCAGCACGTTCGGCACACCGCTCAGGCCGAATCCGCCGACCGCGAGTGTCGCGCCGTCCGGCACATCGGCCACCGCCTCCAGGGCTGTGGCGACCACCTTGTCCATCCGTGAAGCCCCATCTCTCCCGAGCGCCCAGTGCCTCAATTAGTCAGGGCACTGATTATTAATTCGAGGTTTCAAACACGCTGCCATCCGCCGCCTGGCCCGTCAAGACCTTGAGGGAATGCGCAGGTGAAAGTCTCGGCATACGAGGAGACAGCTCAGCTGGGGGGCGGGTATCGTTCAGTGCACCAACGAATATGACGACAGGAGCGCACATGGCCGCAGTGGACCTCTCCGCTCACCCCGGGCACCTGGCCCGGCGACTGCAGCAGGCCCACTACCTGCTGTGGAACACGATGGTCTCCGAGGAGATCACCTCGCCGCAGTTCGCGGTCCTGAACGCGCTCGTCGCGGAGCCGGGCCTGGACCAGCGCACGGTGGGGGAGCGGGTGGGACTCGACCGGTCCACCATCGCCGAGGTCATCAGCCGGCTCGACCGCCGCGGTCTGCTCGACAAGGTGCGCGACCCGCAGGACGGCCGACGCTTCCTGCTGCGCCTCACGGACGAGGGGACGCGTACGCACCGCAAGCTGACGGTGCGCACCGCGCGGATGAACCAGGTCTTCCTGGCCCCGCTCTCCGCCGAGGAGCAGGTCATGTTCTTCGACCTCATCCAGCGTGTCTCGGACGCCGCCGAGGGGCTCCGCAACCCGACGGAACCGCTGACCGCCCAGCGCTGAGCGCACGGCCGGGCGCCGGTCTCACGCGTCGAGGCGCTCCACCTTGTCGATGAGCAGGGCGTAGGCCAGGAATCCGGCCACCGAGAGCGCGGCGACGTAGACCAGGCCGCCCGCCATCGAGCCCGTACGATCGATGATCACGCCGATGACGAGCGGGGCGAGCGCGCCGCCCAGATTGGCCGCGAAGCTGAACGTGCCGCCCGCCAGGCCCATCAGGCGGACCGGCGCGATGTCGGACAGCGCCGCCCAGCCCAGCTGCATGAAGCCCTGGGCGAAGAACGCCGCCGACATGAAGAAGATGACCAGCGGTACGGAGTCGGTGAGGTTGGCGGCCACGATGACCGGCGCCAGGCACAGACCCGTCATCACGGGCAGCTTGCGCGCCCAGGTCCGCGACATGCCGCCGCGCAGCAGCCGGTCCGAACCCCAGCCCGCGACCACGACGCCCACCATGGCGGAGAGGTAGGGCAGCGAACCCCAGAAGCCCGCCTTGATGGTGTCCATGTGCTTCTCGTCGACGAGATAGCTGGGAAACCAGGTCAGGAAGAAGAACAGCACCGACGTGTTGGCGAACTGCGCGATGTACAGGCCCCACATCCGGCGGCTGCGCACCAGGATCGCCAGCCCCTGCCGGGTGGACTCGGTGCGCCCGGCCGCCTGCTCGGCGGGGGTGCTCTCGCCGTCCTGGCGGATGTACGCGAGTTCCCCGGTGCTCACCCGAGGGCTCTGCTCCGGGGCGTCGTGGACCCGCTTGAACCAGACCGCCGAGAAGAGCAGTCCGACGACGCCGGTCGCCAGGAAGATCGACGGCCAGCCGAAGCGCACGGCCAGCAGGGAGAGCAGCGGCACGGCGACCGCGAGGCCGACGTACTCGCCCGCCGTGTACCAGGCGGTGGCCCGGCCGCGCTCCCTGCTCGGGAACCAGTTGCTGACCAGCCGGTTGTTGGCCGGGAACGCCGGCGTCTCGAAGAAGCCGAGGCCGACCCGCAGCCCGATCACCACGCCGAAGGAGCGGGCGAAGAAGAACGCGACCGTGCACAGCGACCAGCCGATCATCGCGTAACCGAACGCCAGCTTCGGCCCGATCCTGTCGACCAGCCGGCCGCCGGGCACCTGGAGCGCCGCGTACACCCACGAGAAGGCCGACAGGATCAGGCCCGCCTCGGTGGCGGACAGCTGGAACTCGTCCGTGATGCGGGGGAGGGCGACCGCCATGTTCGTACGGTCGAGATAGTTGATCGCGGTGATCGTGAACAGGGCGACCAGCAGACCGTAGCGGGCCCTGCTGCTCGCCGGGCGGGCCGTCCGATCCGCCGGAGCGGACGAGGGTGGGACGGCAGTGCGCATGGCTGCTCCTTAGCGGCCGTTCCAGTATGGGACATGACTCAGGTCCGCCCAGCGGACCAACGCGGAGTACGGTGCGGGGGCAGAGCCGTCACGGAGACCGCACCGCGGTCCGGCGTCGAGGAGGAACAGATGACAGCCGAGTCCGAACAGGCGGGCATGCGGACCGTCCAGCGGGCGATCGACATCCTCGGGCTCTTCGACGAGAGCCGCCCCGCGATGTCCATCCGCGAGATCGTCACCGCCTCCGGGCTGCCCAAGACCACGGTCCTGCGGCTCCTGGGGACCCTGCGGATGAACGGCCTGCTGTGGGTCGACGAACACGGCCGCTACATCGCGGGTCCCGCCCTGCTGCGCTGGTCCCGCCTCGCCGAACAGGCCTGGCGGCTGCCGCCCGCGGCCGGCGTGATCCTGCGCGATCTCGCCGCCGAGCACAAGGAGACGGTGCACCTGTACGTACGCCGTGACATCCACCGTGTCTGCATCGCCCAGGAGGAAGGGCCGCAGACGCTCCGTCAGGTGGTCCGCGTCGGAGACGAACTCCCCCTGTGGGCGGGCGGCGTGGCCAAGGCCCTGCTGGTGGACGCGCCGGACGCGCTGCTGCGGAAGGTCGCGGAGGCCTCACCGCACGGGATCGCCCATCTGGACACCCTGCACTCCTGGATCGCGGAGGCGCGCGAGCACGGGTACGCCGTGAGCCACGGGGAGCGCGAGGAGGGGCTGTCGGCCGTGGCCGTTCCGGTCCGGGGGAGGGGCGGGGCCGTGGTGGCCGCGCTGTCGTTCGGCGGGCCGAGCACCCGGTTCACGGCGGAGCGGGTGGGGCGGTTCGCGGAGGGACTGACGGTGGCCGCGGGGGAGTTGGCGAAGGCGGGGCTGCCGTTCGAGGGGTGAGCGTTCGCGGGGCGCCTTGGCCCCGATCTGCTGGGCACGCTCGCCGAACTCGACCGGGCGCGCCGTGCGTCGACGGCCGCCGTCGGTGCCGCGGTCGAGGCACTGCTCACCGCGGGCGCCCACTGGGAGGACATCGCGGCCGCGGTCGGACTCGACTCGGCCGACGACGCCCGGCGCGCGCTCACCGCCGCCCGCCAGGAGGCGGGAGCGGCGATCGAGCGCCGAATCGGGCACCGCGCCTGAGGCCACCCCCGGCGGGCCTGACCGGTCAGGCCTTCGCGAACACCACCCACACCTGGCCCTGCGCGAAGTTCATCGGCGCACCGTCCGTCGTCGTGAACTCCGTGCCGTCCGTCGCCCCGGGACGCGACCAGTTCGCATGGAAGACACGGCCGTCGCGCAGTACCTTCGCCGTCCCCGAGCCCACCGTCTCTGTGTACGGCGTGTTGTTGCCCAGGAAGTCGTGGAACTGGGACTCGTGCACCTTCACGTACTGCACGACGACCGTCGCCGGAGCCACCTTCGTGCCCTCGGTCGTCACGGTCGGCGTGCCGTCCATGTCCACCAGCCAGCGCTGCCGGCTGTCCGACCAGGTGAAGGTGAAGCGGGCCGCCGGGAAGCGCACGGTGCTTGAGGTCGCCGGGCTGCCGCCCGCGGGTGCCGCGCCGAAGTGGAACCCGGTGGTGAGAGCGGCGCTGCCCGGTGCGGAACCCATCAGCTGCCGGGGGCGGAGATACAGATTGTGTGGCGCGGGCTTGTCCGTGCCCCGGTAGAAGGCGCCGGACACCTTTCCCGGCGGCCGCGCATGCAGTGGGGCCTTGTCGATCAGCGGCAGCAGCTTGTGCTGCGCCCCCGAGAAGGCGAGCGTCGGCTCGTCGAACTGGCGCAGCAGCTCCAGGTCCGACTCGCGGGCACTGCGCACCGGGCCGATGACCTTCGGGAACTTGCTCGCGTAGACCGCCATCAGCCGGCTCAGACCGCCCTCGACCTGCTCCGCGTACACGACGTCGGCCGCGTCCAGGCCCGTCTGCGGCCGGGCCGCGCGCACATTGTCGATCTTCACGGCGAGCACCGAACCGCCGCTCGCCGTGGGGTGGTTGCCGTCGGTCGGCCCTTGGGTCTGGCCGCGCCCGTCATCGATCGCGCCGCCGCCCGCGCCGCCGCCGGATGTGCAGCCCGTCATCAAGGAGCCCGTCAAAGTGGCGGCCAGCAGCGCCGCCGTCATCGCGCCGCGCCGCATTCGCGCCAACTGTCGCATGCCCACCGTGCGCCCCCGTTCTGTGCCATCGATTGTGCGCTTATAGGCTTATCGATGGCCATACCCGTTCGATTCTGATTACGTGCGCAAGCCGAGCCGATGGGTCGAGGGGGCGAGCGGTCTCCGCGGGAGACGGCATCGCGGGAGGGCGGGTCGGTGGCGGTCAGCCCTGTGGTCCGGAAACGTCTTCCCTGATGCTTGAGCGTGTTCAAGCATCAGGAGAGGTGTTCGTTGAGCGAGTGCCGTGTGGTGCGGGTGCCTGATCCGGGGCGGTGGGGGACGCTGCTCGCCGCGTGGATCCGCCGCCACTGGCACATCGAGAACCAGATCCACTGGGTCCGCGATGTCACTTACGACGAAGACCGCTCCCCAATCCGCACCGGCACCGGACCACAAGTCATGGCCGTCCTGCGCAATGCCGCCATCGGCGCACTCTGCATCACCCGCGTCACCGACATCGCCGCCAACCGCCACCACGCCCGCGACAGCACCCGACCACTGGCACTACTCGGCATCATCTAACGACTTTGCCGGGGCCCTGGGTGTCCATCGCACTACTCAAGGCAGTGGATGTGGTCTCTCGGGGATACGGGCGGCGGCTGCGGCGACGGTTGCCAGGTCTTCGCTCGAGAAGCCGGCGCGGCTCAGCACCGCAAGGGATTTGTTCGTTGCCAGCGTGCACAACGCCAGCTCTGCCGCCTCCTGATCACCGGCCCCCGCCGCCAGCAACGCCTGCTCCAGCATCGCCCGCAAACCGTCGATCATGGCGCGGACCATCGCCCGGCCCTCCGCGTCGAGGGCCGGGAACTGCGTTGCCGACACCGTGAGCAGGCAGCCATCCGGGACCGTCGGGTCGGCGATGCGGTTCAGGGTGACCTGCAGGTAGGCGGCCACAACGGCGCTCGGGCTCGGGTGGGGGCCGGACAGTGCCTGGTCGTACAGCGGGTGGTAGGTCTGCGCGTACCGTTGGAGGCTTTTCCGGAAGAGGGTGCTCTTGTCGCCGAAGGTGCCGTAGAGCGAGCTGCGGCCCAGGCCTGTGCCCTCGGTCAGGCGGTCGATCGAGGCCTCCGAATAGCCCCAGCGCCAGAAGACGTGCATCGCGCGTCGTAGCGCCTCGTTTACGTCGAATTGCTTGCGGCCCGCCATGGTTCGTCAGCCTACACATCTTGCACCGATCGTTTCAAGATGTGTATGGTCGCCAGCATGACAAGTTGCACCGATCGTTCCATGATGAGTATGGCCGACGGCACGACAAGCTTGAGTTCGCTGCGGCTGCCCGACGGGTTCACCGACGTCTTCACTGGCCGGCTCGTGGAGCTGAACGGGCTGCGGCTGCACGCGGTCACCGGCGGGGACGGCCCACCGCTGCTGCTGGTCGGCGGGTGGCCACAGACCTGGTACGCCTGGCGGGAAGTGATGCCCGCGCTCGCCCGCGAGCACACCGTCGTCGCCGTCGACTCGCGCGGGGCCGGGCTCTCCGACAAGCCCGACGACGGTTACGACGCCGGCACGCTGGCCGCCGATCTGGTCGCTCTGATGGCCGCGCTCGGGCACGACCGGTTCGACGTGGTCGGCCACGACATCGGCATGTGGACCGGATATGCCCTCGCTGCCGATCACCCCGAGCGGGTGGGCCGGCTCGCCGTCGTCGACGCCATCATCCCCGGTCTCACGCCGACCCCGTCGGTCTTGAGCCCGGCCGCGGTCAACCAGCGGCTCTGGCACTTCGGCTTCAACCGGCTCACCGACCTCAACGAGGAGCTGGTGCGGGGGCGGGAGCGGCTCTTCTTCGGCTACCAGTTCGCCAAGAAAGCAGCCACCCCGGACGCGATCCCCGCGTACGCCGTCGACGTCTACGTCGATGCGATCGTCGCGGATCCTCGCGGGCTACGGGCGAGCTTCGCGTACTACCGGGCGCTGGACGAGACGATCGCGCAGAACGAGCAGCGCAAGAAGACCCGGCTGACGCTGCCGGTGCTTGCCATCGGCGGCGCGCGGTACAGCGGCCCGTTGGCCGCCGAGACGATGCGGCTGGCGGCCGACGATGTCACCGGGGTGGTCCTCGACGATTGCGGCCATTACGTGGCCGAGGAGCAGCCGGCGCGGTTTACCGAGATCCTGGAGGACTTCCTCGGTGGCAAACCGATAGTAGGCGTGCCGCACGGCTGACACATTCGTGGCGGAGTTTCGCCATGTCTGTCTTGCGCCCGATTTGCGACCTCGTTTCGGCCGAAACGAGGTCGCCAGACTTCATTCCGTTCCGTACAAAGTCGGGGAGGCCGGCGCGCGACCCGCAGGTATCCGTCAGGCACGTGTGTCCGAGGGGCACTTGCCGTACTTGCCTGATGCTTCCGCAGAACCCGAGATAACTCTGGCCCCCGGAGCAGCCTGCGGAGCCGAACACACTCACTTGACAGAGAAGATCTCCGCGAGGTCGTACCCCACCGGCTCCTCCAACTGGCTGTACGTGCAGCTCTCGGCGGTGCGATCGGGGCGCCAGCGGCGGAAGCGGGCCGTGTGGCGGAACCGCACACCGTTCTCCATGTGGTCGTACGCCACCTCGGCCACCCGCTCGGGCCGCACCGGCACCCAGGACAGATCCTTCTTCGCCGACCACCGGCTGGGCGCCCCCGGCAACCGCGCCGTCTCGTGCGCCGCCTCGTCCGCCCAGGCCGCCCAGGGGTGCTGCCCGGGATCCTCCAACCGCAGCGGCTCCAGCTCCTCCACCAGCTCCGCACGCCGCTTCATCGGGAACGCGGCGCTCACGCCCACGTGTTGCAGGGTGCCCCCGTCGTCGTACAGGCCGAGCAGCAGGGAACCGACGATCGGCCCGCTCTTGTGGAAGCGGTAACCGGCGACGACGACGTCAGCCGTCCGCTCGTGCTTGATCTTGAACATGGCGCGCTCGTCCTGCAGATAGGGCAGCGCGAGCGGCTTGGCGATCACCCCGTCGAGGCCCGCGCCCTCGTACTGCTCGAACCACAGCTGGGCGACCTCGCGGTCCGTGGTCGCGGGCGCCACATGGACCGGTGCCGTCACTCCGGACAGCGCCGTCACCAGCAGCGCGCGCCGGTCACCCAGCGGGACGTCGAGCAGTGACTCGTCGGCGAGCGCCAGCAGATCGAAGGCGACGAAGGAGGCGGGGGTCTTCTCGGCCAGCATCCGCACCCGCGAGTCCGCCGGATGGATCCGCTCCGTGAGCGCGTCGAAGTCGAGCCGTCCCTCCCGGGCGATCACGATCTCGCCGTCCATCACGCAACGCTCCGGCAGCCGCTCCCGCAGCGCCTCGACCAGCTCGGGAAAGTACCTGGTGAGCGTCTTGCCGGTGCGGCTGCCGATCTCGACCTCGGAGCCGTCGCGGAACACGATCGCGCGGAAACCGTCCCACTTCGCCTCGTAGTGCATGTCCGGCGGGATCTTCGCCACGGACTTGGCGAGCATCGGCTTCACGGGCGGCATCACCGGCAGATCCATGCTCCGATTCTGCGCGGTGACGCGGCCTCCCGCCCGGTGTGCGAGGCATGCGCGGTGCGCCTACCGTGGCTCGCATGGGCGATGCGGTGGAACTCGAGGCAGCCGGAAGGACCGTACGTCTGTCCAGCCCGGACAAGATCTTCTTCCCGGAGCGCGGTTTCACGAAGCTGGACCTCGCCCGGTACTACCTCGCCGTCGGCGACGGCATCCTGCGCGCCCTCCGCAACCGCCCCACCACCCTGGAGCGGTACCCGGACGGTGTGGCCGGCGAGTCCTTCTTCCAGAAGAGGGCGCCGAAGAACATGCCCGACTGGATCCCGACCGCCCACATCACCTTCCCCAGCGGCCGCAGCGCCGACGAGATGTGCCCCACCGAGCCCGCCGCCGTCCTGTGGGCCGCCCAGTTCGGCACGCTCACCTTCCACCCCTGGCCGGTCCGCCGCGACGACGTCGACCGCCCCGACGAACTCCGGATCGACCTCGACCCGCAGCCCGGCACCGACTACGCCGACGCGGTGCGCGCCGCCCACGAACTGCGCGAGGTCCTGCACGAGTACGGCGATCTGCGCGGCTGGCCCAAGACCTCCGGCGGGCGAGGCCTGCACGTCTTCGTACCGATCCAGCCGCGCTGGACCTTCACCCAGGTGCGCCGGGCCGCCATTGCCGTCGGGCGCGAACTGGAGCGCCGTATGCCCGACCAGGTGACCACCGCCTGGTGGAAGGAGGAAAGGGGCGAAAAGATCTTCGTGGACTACAATCAGACCGCGAGAGACCGCACCATCGCCTCCGCCTACTCGGTACGCCCCCGCCCGCACGCCCCCGTCTCCGCGCCCCTGCGCTGGGACGAGGTGGACGACGCCCAGCCCCGCGACTTCGACCTGGCGACCATGCCGGGCCGCTTCGCCGAACTGGGTGACGTGCACGCCGACATGGACGACCACGCCTTCTCCCTGGAGGCCCTGCTGGAACTCGCCAGCCGCGACGAGCACGACCACGGCCTGGGCGACCTGCCATACCCACCCGAGTACCCGAAGATGCCGGGCGAGCCGAAGCGCGTACAGCCGAGCCGCGCCAAACACGAGGACGGCTAGCCGCTGAGCGGGGTCAGGACCGGAAGAGGCCCGCTAGTCGCCGAGCGCGGCCACGATGGTCCGGCAGTCCCTCAGCAGTGCCTCGTCCGAGGCCACGTCGTAGCGCATGTTCCCTGTTGAGTTGTCGTTGTTGTGGCGGCGGACGGACGCCAACTCCTCACGTATGAGGGGGAGGGCGGGGGTGGCCGCCGGGCCCATCTCGACCAGACAGGCCGCCGTGGCCGGGCGGCTCCTGGGCGTGGCCGTCCACTCGCTCAGCAGCACCGGGAGCACCTCCTCGGCGTCGCCGGTCACCTTCCACAGGGCGACGGCCTCGGGGGCGTTCGTGCCGTGGGCCGCGATCAGCTCCCGAAGCCGCGGGGCCAGCGGGGCGCCGGCAGGGCCGAGCGAGCGCAGGATCCGCAGGGCGGCCGACCGCCCGTACCAGTGGTCCGAGTCCAGGCCCTCGCGTACGACGGGCAGCACCGGCTCGACCTCCCCCGTCACCGCCCAGAGCGCCTCCGCCGCGTCCAGCCCGACCTCGGTCGAGGCGGTCTCGTCGGTCACCAACTCCCTTAGCCGCGGAGCTGCTTCGGCCGCCGCGCGGCCGTACTGGGTGAGGGCCCGAAGGGCCGACCAGACGGTCATCCTGCCCTGCTCGTCCTGGAGCAACCCGATGAGCAGCGGCAGCGCCTCGGCCGGCGCGAGCACGCCCAGCGTGTCGATCAGGCGCCCCTTGTCCTGGCTCCGGTCATCGGACGGGAGCGCGGCCAGCCGGCGGAGCAGCACCGGGCCCAGCGGCGCCGCCGCCTCGGGGCCGATCTCCTCCACCCACCTGGCCAGGTACTCCGGTATGTCGCCGCCCTCCGCCATGACGTCGACCAGTGCCGGCACGGCCCGCTCGTCTCCCTGGAGGGCAAGCGCCTCCAGCGCCCTGCCGTAGAGCGTCCGCTGCCAGCCGCCGGGCTCCCACTCCTCGTCCCATTCCTCGACGCATGCCACGAGGACGTCCGCGACGATGCCGGCGATCGGGGCCACGTAGGACAACTCGCCCAAGGCCCGTTCGGAAAGGTCGGGTTCCTCTTCCGCGAGTTGCCGTGCGACCAGGAACACGGACAGGTCGTTCGGCGCGCGCCAGCCCGTCAGCAGCAGGCCGCTCATGCGGACGGCTGCGACGCGCTGGCCCCAGTCCGGGCTGCGCAACTGTTCGTTGAGCAGGTCGAAGCGCTCCCCGGTGCGGTCCCCGAGGGCTCTGTGCAGCTCTTCCAGCAGATCGTCGGCCAGATCGGCGTCGACGCTCTTGCGGTGCCCGGCTTCGAGCTCCCGGAGATAGGACACCATCGTGTCCGTGCGCGGCCGCTCCGGCTCCGGTGCCTTCTCCTCCTCGGCTCCGTGCTTCGTCTCGTACGCGAGCCGCATGACGTCGACCGCCAGCTCCGCGGTGTTCGCCGGCAGCAGACTCGGCGCGCAGCGGGCCAGTTGGGCGAGCCCGGTCATGCGCAGCTCGGGGTCGGTCGTGTGGTCCACGACGTCCCGCAGGACCGGCCCCGCCTCGGTGCCGAGCGTCTCCGCGTGATCGACGGCGAGTCTGCCGATGGCGCGCGCGAGGGCCCGTACCGCCTCGGAGTCGGCCTCGACGGACAGCCGGTCGCGCAGCGTGGCGAACACCCGCGCGGGGTCGGAGTGCAGATGGGCCAGCGCACCCGGAAGCGCGGCGCGCAGCTCCGCGTCCGGATCGTCGAGCAGGTCGAGGAAGAAGTCCGCGCGCCCGCGGATCAGCGCGGAGGCGTCGAGGAAGGGCCGGATCCACTCGGCGTCCTCCTCCTCGTCCTCGAAGATGCCGCCCAGTTGCCCGGGATCGGGCTCCGTCTCGCCCGCGATGCTGCGCAGCAGACCGACGATCGCGTCCCGGTCGGCCACGGTGGGCGTCGCGATCAGTTCGAAGAGGAACGGTATGCACGCGACCGTGCTGTCGTACACATCTCCCTGGTGGTGCACCGCCCCGTACATCCCGTCCAGCGCGATGTCGCGCCTGGCCGGGTCGTCCGAGGCGAGGCCCCACAGCAGGTCGGGCACGTCCGTCGCCGACTCGGTGTAGGCGTGCCCCATCGACGCCCAGTCGACCTCTTCGATCCCCGTGAACACACAGACCTCCCCGTCCCCAGCGGCGTACGGCAGCCACCGATCACAGCATGCCGCACGCCACTGACAACGGCTCGGACAGGACGGACGCCCCCGAGCGCTTACCTGATGTCCAGTACGGCCCAGTCCGTGCACGGTTCTTCCTGCACGTAGATACGGGGGCCGCGGCAGACGACGCTGCGCAGGCCGAGATCGGCGCCGTCGGGGCGGACCAGGCGCCCGTACGCGACTGGCTCCACCGCGTTCAAGGTGATCCGGCAGTCGACGATCGCGCTGTGGTCGTCCCCGTAGGGGCTGAAGAACAGGACGCGATCGGCGTGGACGGCGAACCCGCTCGCTCCCTTGACCGGATTCTTGCGTGCGCGCACGACACGGTCGCCGCGGATCTCCAGCAGCGGGAAGTTCTGGTAGGGGCAGGCCCAGACGGCCCGGGTGTCGACGTTCAGGGCGTAGCAGTCGGAGATCGTGCCGTGCTCGGGCCCGGGCTTGTACTCCCACAGCGGGACGCCGGTGCTGCTCCAGCGGCGCAGGCCTGGCCAGCTCAACTCGTCGCTTCCGTATACGCCTTCGTCGAAGTAGCCGACCCAGAGGTCTCCGGCCGCGTCGGCCAGGAGATCTTCGATGCCGTCGCCCACGCGGAAGGTCGATGAGGACCGCCCCAGGGCGTCGAAGACCTGGACGTGCTCTTCATCGCGCCGGCTGCGGGCGCTCGCGAGGACGAAACCCCCGTCGGGCAGCGCGTCGAGCTTGGTGAACCGCGCTCGCACCGCGCTGAGATGCGTCTCGTACGTGCGGCCGTCCTCGACCGTCACGACCACGGCGTCGTAGGGCTCCTGGGCGCGAGGCTCGGGCGGACGCTCGGTCAGCAGCCAGTGGGCGCGCCCGAAGGCGTCCACCGTGCTGTGCAGGATGTGCAGGTCCCGATAGGCGCGCGGGAGATGGGCGTACCCGGCCAGCCGGGTCGCGGGGCGGTCAGGCCTCATGGGCCTTTCTCGTGGTCATACGGCGATCTTCGGCGTACCCGGCTCCCTGGCGCAAGCCGATTTCGATGATCCGGGAGCGCTCTCACGAAGTGACTGGTGGCGCGGCTATCCTGACCCGCAACCGCCGATGAGGAGCCCCGAGGTGACCGATACTGCGTCGCGCCCCACACTGGAGGCCGTGGCCGCCCGGGCCGGAGTCTCCCGGGCCACCGCGTCGCGCGTCGTCAACGGCGGTGACGGCGTGCGCGAACCCCTCGTCGAACGGGTCAGGCGGGCCGTCGAAGAGCTCGGTTATGTTCCCAACCAGGCTGCGCGCAGCCTCGTGACGCGGCGGCACGACGCCGTCGCCGTCGTGATCGCCGAACCGGAGACCAGGGTCTTCACCGACCCCTTCTTCGCCCTCCAACTCAGGGGTATCAGCAAGGAGTTGACGGCACACGACTCGCAACTCGTGCTGCTGCTCACGGAGGGCCGCGACGACCACGTACGCGTGGGCCGCTATCTCGCCGGCGGCCATGTCGACGGCGCCCTCGTCTTCTCGCTGCACCTCGATGATCCGTTGCCCGGACTGATCCACGGAGCGGGCGTGCCGACCGTGTTCGGCGGCCGGCCCGGCTGGGGCGACGGCGCCCGCAACTCCGTACCCACGGTGTATGTCGACTGCGACAACCGGGGCGGAGCCCGCGAGGCCGTACGTCACCTCGTCGGGCTCGGGCGTACGCGGATCGCGCACATCACCGGCGCCCTCGACCAGACGTCCGCGGTCGACCGGCTGGACGGGTTCGGGGACGTCATGGTCGACGGCGATCCAGCGCTCGTCGCCGAGGGTGACTTCACGCCCGCGGGCGGCGAGCGCGCGATGCGGGAGCTGCTGGAGCGCCGCCCCGACGTGGACGCGGTGTTCGCCGCGAACGATCTGTCGGCCTCGGGAGCCCTGCGCGTACTGCGCGAGCGGGGACGGCGCGTGCCCGACGACGTCGCCGTGATCGGGTTCGACGACATGCTGCCGATCGCCGAGCAGACGGACCCGCCCCTGACATCGGTCCGTCAGGACATAGAGGAAATGGGCCGGTTGATGGCTCGACTCCTGCTGCGCCGCCTCGACCGCGGGACCGGGGACGAGAGCCTGGGAGGCGATCCGTCCAGTGTGGTGTTGCCGACGACGCTCGTACGAAGGGTCTCCGCCTGAGCCTGGGGGCTCCTTCTCGTTCAGTCAGTTCCGGTGTGGCCCCAAGTTCCCCAGGACGTCGCCGAGTTGGGCCGCTGTGAGCGAGGGCTCGGGCAGCGGGGCGGCGGTCGGGGAGGCGCGCAGGCCGTCGAGGAGGAGGGCGAGCGGGCGGCGCCAGGCGTCCGGTGCCGTGGCGGTGAGCGCCGGGACGGCGCGGGAGAGCGCGGCCAGCGCGAAGAGGAGGTCCTCGGTGCTGAGATCGCCGCGCACCGTGCCCTGTTCGCGGCCTCGGCGCAGGAGTGCGTCCACCGTCTCCCGGTTGTGGGCGTGCACGGCCTCCAGCGTGGCGACGCCCTCCAGTCGCGTGGTCATCAGGTCGATCGCGCCGCGGTCGGCGGCCAGTCCGGTGAAGACCGTCTCCGTGTAGTCCAGTAGCGCCGTCCAGGCGTCCTCTGCCGTCCGGGCCCGCTCACCGACCGCCATGGTCCCCGTCAGGGTGTCCTGGAAGACCTCGTCGACGAGCGCGGCGCGGCTCGGGAAGTGCCGGTACAGCGTGGCGTTTCCCACGCCGGCCCGGCGGGCGATCACGTCCAGCGGCGCGTCAAGCCCTTGTTCCGCGAACACCTCGCGGGCCGCCTCGACCAGCAGCTCGCGGTTGCGCTGGGCGTCGCGCCGCCGTGGTGCCGCATCCGGCCCGTTCGCGCCGAGCGTCATGACCTCACCCTCCGGTAGTACCGGGGACCATTCCCCGTTATCGATGATATCGTTGGCTCAGGAAGTGGGGAGTACTCCCCACTTGAGGGGGAGGGGTGGATCGATGGGGGACACGGCGCTGGTACTCGGCGGTGGCGCGTGGGTCGGCGGGGCGTGGATGGCCGGAGTGCTCGCCGGACTCGCCGAGGCCGGTGTCGAGGTGGCGGCGGCCGATGTAGTGATCGGCACCTCCGCGGGCGCGATCTTCGGCGCCCGGCTCGCGTCCGGTGTCACCGCCGCCGAGCTGTACGAGGTTCAGCTCGGCGGTGTGGACCCCATCGGTCTCACCGTCACCCTGGGGCAGACGGCTCGCTTCCTGTGGGCGGCACTCGGCTCGCGGGACCCGAGGCGTTCCGTCCAGCGCCTCGGCCGCGCCGCGCTGGCCGCCCGAACCGCCCCCGAGTCGGAGGTCTTCGGCGCCGTCGGCACCTTGCTCGGCGGCGTACGGCAGTGGCCCGAGCGGGAGTTGCGGATCACGGCGGTCGACGCGCGGACCGGCAACCTTGAGGCGTTCGACTCGTCCTCGGGCCTGACCCTCCTCGAAGCGGTCGCCGCGAGCTGCGCGGTGCCCGTGATCTGGCCGCCCGTCAGCGCCGGGGGGCGCCGCTGGATGGACGGCGGCAGCCGCTCGACCAGCAACATCCATCTCGCTCGCGGCTACCGTCGCATCGTCGCGATCTCACCCATTCCGAAGGCGGTCGGCCCACACCCGAGTGCCCAGCGGCAGGCCGCCGAACTGGCCGCGGACGGGGCCCGCATCAGCCTCCTGACCCCGGATGACACCGCCCGCCGCGCGATGGGCCGCGACATGACGGACAACTCCCGCCGCCCGGCCGCCGCCCGCGCGGGTCACGCCCAGGCCACCGCCCTCGCGGAGTCCGTGGCCGAGGTGTGGCACGGCTGATGCCCTCACAGGCCCCTGACGCATAGGCCGTTGTCCGGGAAAGGGCCTGCCCGGCGGGGAGTTGGCGTGCACCAGGCGCGTCCGGTGACGGGTGCTCTCGCCCTCGTACCAGTCGGTCCGCGTCGACCCGTCGCCGTGCGCGGGAGTCGACGACGCATCGGTGGGGCCCCGGTGTACCAGGACCCCACCGATCCGGGCCTCAGCTCTGCTGCGGCGCGCTCTTGATCACCGCGAAGCGTGCCCCGTACGGGTCGGCGAGCTTCGCGATGCGGCCCACGCCCTCCATGTCCGTCGCCGGCATCCGGACGGTGCCGCCCAGCTCCTGGGTCTTGCTGACCACGGCGTCCGTGTCGCCGACCTCGAAGTACGGCAGCCAGTACGCGCCCGACTCGGCCTCTACAGGGTCGTCGGCCAGTGGGACGACGCCGCCGAACATGGCCTCGTCCTCCGTCCCCGCGGGGTTGATACAGGTGTAGGTCCCGCCCGGGAACGGCATCGCCGAGGTGTTCCAGCCGAAGACCGAGTCGTAGAACGCGGCGGCCGCGGCGATGTCCGGGGTGTACAGCTCGACCCAGCACAGCGAGCCGGGATCCCCCGCCACGTCCAGGCCCTTGGTGCGGGCCGGCTGCCAGATGCCGAAGGGCACGCCCGCCTCGTCGGCCAGGATCGCCATGTGGCCCTCGCCCATCACATCCATGGGCTGCATGAGCACGGCGCCCTTGGCCTGCTCCGCCGCCTTGGCCGTGGCCTCGGCGTCAGGGCTCTGGAAGTACACGGTCCAGGAGGGCGGGCCCTGCTCAGGAGTGGTCTGCATGCCGCCGGCCACGGTCTTTCCGTCGAGCTGGAAGAATCCGTAGCCTCCGGCGTCCGGTCCCGCCGACTGGAACTGCCAGCCGAAGAGGCCTCCGTAGAAGGAGATGGCGCCGTCGATGTCGGATGTGCCGACATCCAGCCAGTTCGGCGCGCCCGTGACAAAACGGGTGGTGAGCATCATTGCCCTCCTTTGAGGGGTCCCGTTGCCTGCACTGCCGAGTCTTGCACCGCCCACTGACAATCGCTGCCGGAGCGCGCGGGCGGCATGGGGCGACGACCACGATTACCCTGGGTGACCGAGAGAGTTCGCCTTGTTTTCACGCTCCCCGCGCGCCGCCGTGCGCTGTCCCCTTCGGCGGCGCCATCATCAGAGGCCGCCGGGCACATCGGAACGCGCCGTTGATCGCGCGTTGATCGAACGTTTTTCGCCCCGAGGCACGATCTTGCCATGCACCTGGAAACGATCACTCCGTCCGACATCGCCTGGCAGCAGCAGGCGCTGTGCGCGCAGACGGGGGCCGACTTCTTCTTTCCCGAGCCGGGCAGCTCGGTGCGCGAGGCGAAGCGCATCTGCGGGATGTGCGAGATGCGCTCCGCGTGCCTCGAATACGCGCTGAGCAACGACGAACGCTTCGGTGTCTGGGGTGGCCTCTCCGAGAAGGAGCGCCTCGGCCTCCGGCGCACCGACCACAACTGACCGGGTCCTTGTCGCCGTACGACACCAGCTACCCCCTCAGTCGTACGACACCGTGAACTGCCACGTCCCGGCCGGTATCTGTACGTCGTTCCCCGTCACCGTCAGCTGCCGTCCGTCCGCGGCCGCCGACCGCACCGCGCCGAACCGGCACGGATAGACGAACCGCACCCGCTCCGGCGCCTGCGTGATGTCCACCGTCACCGTCCGCGCGACCGGATCGTGCGTGAGCCGGTATCCGAACGGCTCCCCGAAGAGCGTGGGCGCCGCGTCCACCGCGACCCTTTCGCCCGCCGGCACCCAGTGCGGGCGTACGCCCGGCGCGATGTACACATGCGGATCGCGGTCCTCGTCGGCCTCGAAGAAGAGGATGTCGCGGATCAGCAGCAGATACTCGGCGGCTGCCCAGCCGTGCGGCATGTCGCCCATGTACCAGTGCCGGTACGGGACTTCGGCGAAGTCCGAGGCGATGGGGAAGGCGTGCTGCTCGTTCCACGCGCCCAGCGCGGCGGGCCGCCCCGCCGTCTGCGGGAAGCCCGCGCCGACCACCCAGCCGAGCAGCTCGTCCATCCGGGATGGGTCGCCGGCGAGGAGACAGGCGTGCGCCAACTGGAGGGTGAGATACGGCCCGTACGCGTTCCAGGCCGCCTCGTGACGGTAGCCGCCGGTCACGAAGTGGGCGTACATCGTGTCGAGCGTGCAGCGTGCCGCGCGGTCCACGTCGTCGCCCAGCTTGCTGCCCATGTGCAGGCGCAGCGG
This sequence comes from Streptomyces sp. NBC_00775, assembly GCF_036347135.1. Taxonomy (NCBI): domain Bacteria; kingdom Bacillati; phylum Actinomycetota; class Actinomycetes; order Kitasatosporales; family Streptomycetaceae; genus Streptomyces; species Streptomyces sp. NBC_00775. The sequence goes on along the minus strand of NZ_CP108938.1, from coordinate 1,237,694 downwards.
ATGGAAGTACGCCGCCGCGCCGATCAGTGTCGAGTCGAGCCGTCCGACGTCGTCGGGGCCGGTCGGAATGTACGTCTCCCACGCGCCGCGCGAGCGCTGCTCGCCCAGCACCCAGCGGATCGCGTCGCCGGTGGCCCGCTTCAAGTCGTCGAAGGTGCCCCAGAGTTCGGGTACTTCGGGCGCGCCGATCCGCTCGGCGAGGCGGGCCGCCTCATAGAGCCCGGCCAGCGCCCAGAAGTCGTCCCAGAAGTGCCGCTTGTCGCGTTCACCGAGGTGTTCGGCGCTCCAGCCCTGGTGCAACAGCCCATATCCGTCACGGTTGTCACGGATCCAGCGGGCGGCATCGCGCACGTACGGCACATACAGCTTCGCCCCGAAAGCCGCGGCGGCCCCGCTCGTACGGTCGAAGCGGCCGATCGCCCACAGCGCCTGGCCGTTGCTGTCCCACTCGTGGTCGTCCTTCTCGTGCGGGCCGCCGTAGAAGCCGTACTCGGCGCAGGGCCCGACGCGCCCGCCGCCCAGGTTGAACTTCAGCGGATAGTGCGTGCCCAACTGGGTTTCCGCCAGGGCGGAGTCGCCGACGAGAGAGCACGCCGTAGCCTCCACCGACGAGTCGCGGATCCAGAACGAGTCGTACACCGTGGGGCCCGGATGGATCTCACCCCCGTCGGAGAGGATCAGCAGCTGCGAGCGCGCCTGCCGGAAGAGGTCGGTCAGATGACCCACCGGGCGCGGAAGTTGGGGTTGCAGGCCTTGGCCGAGAAGCTTGGCCGTCCAGAAGTCCCGGTTGGCGGACTCCAGTTCGGCCGCCGGGGTCGCCCGCAGCTCCGCCAGATCGGCCGGCCCGCTGAACAGGTCCACAGGCAGCCGTACGTCGATCTCGAAGACCTCGTCCTCCGCGACCCGGAACGGCCAGCCGAACACCGCGCTGCACAAGCCGGCCACCTGGTCCTGCGCCTCCACCGCGCCGTTCAGCTTCCCGCCCGTCACAAGGTCGTGGAACGGGCTGTGCGAGACATACGCGTCCGGGTCGAACGAGAAGTCCGGATTGCCGTACACCCCGTACTGGTCGGGCGCGGTGTCGAAGACCGGTCCCCAGCCCGAGTTGGTCTCCACGCGCTGTTCGTCCGGCAGATGGCGCAGATACGTGAGGCGGCGGTCGGTGATCTGCCGGCCGTTGCGGTCGTGCCGCTGGAAGCCGCTCGGCCCGGCCGGCATCAGCGCCGCGCAGAGCAGCCCCTCGCGCGGCTGCCCCGTCGGGCTGCCCACGGTAACCCGCGTGACGACGAGGTCGCGCTGACGCGGGCCCACGGTCGTGGCGAACGTCCGCTGGACGAACTCCACGTCCTCCGGCGTACGGAAGGTGGTCAGCACGACCGGCAGATGCGGGGCCTCCATACGCTGCTCGACGCTTCCGGTGTCCGGCAGTTGAGGCAGCCGCAGTGCGCCGGTCGCCGGGTCGTACAGGAAGAACGAGAGACAGTACTTGTCGTAGACCGGCTCGATCTCGCCCGCCTGCCCGATCAGGGACTCCTGGCGATGGTCCTTGACGCCGACCATGTTCCAGTAGCGGTACAGGGCATTGGAGGCGAAGGCCGCCTCCTTCGAGTCGTACGTACCGGCGTCGAAGTCGTCGCTCCAGCGCCGAAAGGCCTGCTGAGCCCACCAGGGCACGGGATACGGGACCTGCGCCCGCCCCGCCCAGCTGCGCCACATGACCTCGTAGAACATCCACTCATGGGTCTGGGCCATGGTGTTCACCCCCTGGGGGCACCGTTGCACCGCGGAGGCGGGCCGTAAATCGGTACGGCGGGTCAGTGTGCGTGCGGTTAAGATCCGGGAGCGCATCCGGGCGTAGCGCAGAGGCAGGCGCACCTGCATGGCATGCAGGATTACGCCGGTTCGAATCCGGCCGCCCGGACCCGCGCGCGTCGGTCCTGTAGAGCAGAGGCAGACTCGCCGCCTTGCTCAGGCGGATACGCCGGTTCGAATCCGGCCGGGACCACTTCAGCGCACAGTCGGGGCGGGGACACATGAGTGAGGGCGGCGGGATCACGGAGGACGAGCTGGCGGCCTTCCACCGTACGGTCGGAAAGCTGCGGGCGCTGTCCGTGGACGACCCGGTGCGGCTGCGGGCCGAGCAGGTCGCCGCGTCCTTCGCGCGTGACGGGCGGGTGCGCAGGCGCAAGGTGCGCGGCGCCGAGCTGTCCGCCGCCGACGCAGCCGCCATGGCGGCGACCGCGACGGGTGCGCTCGACCGGCGGGAGGACGCGCCGCTGGCCCACCATCACGGTGCGGCCCGTGCGGGAGGCGTCTTCAGCAAGCCGCGCACCTGCTATGTCTGCAAGGCGTCCTATCGACAGGTCGACTCCTTCTATCACCGGCTGTGCCCGGACTGCGCCGCCGACAACACCGCCCGGCGCGCCCTCGCCACCGACCTGAGCGGCCGCCGTGCGCTGCTCACCGGGGGCAGGGTCAAGATTGGCTTCCAGCTGGCCCTGATGATGCTGCGCGACGGCGCCGAACTGCTGGTCACCAGCCGTTTCCCGCACGACACCGTGCGCCGCTTCCGGGCCGAGCCGGGGAGCGCGAAGTGGCTGGACCGGCTGACGGTACTGGCCGTCGACCTGCGTGACCCACGGCAGGTCCTCGGGCTGTGCGAGCAGCTGCGGCAGGAGGGCGAGCCGCTCGACATCCTGGTGAACAACGCCGCGCAGACAGTGCGACGGCCCCCGGAGTCGTACGCGTTGCTGACCGCGGGGGAGTACGCCGGGCTGCCCGAGGGAGCCCGGCAGGCACCGGGGTTCACGCCGATGCGCGCGCTGGAGGGAGGCCCCTCGGCGCTGCCCGTCCTGCTGCGCGAGGCCGACGAGGCGGGCCTGCTGCCCGATCCCTCCCCGGACAACTCCTGGTCGGCCCGGCTCGGCGAACTCGACCCGGCCGAGGTGCTGGAGACCCAACTGGTCAACGCGCTCGCCCCGGCGCTGCTCTGCGACCGGCTGCTCCCGCTGCTCCTCGCCTCGCCCCACCCGCGCCGCTATGTCGTCAACGTGACGGCCGTCGAGGGCCGCTTCGCCGTCCGCAACAAGATGGCCGGCCATCCGCACACCAATATGGCGAAGGCCGCCCTCAACATGCTCACCCGCACGAGCGCCGCCGAACTGGCGCAGCAGGGCGTGCACATGTGCGCGGTCGACACCGGCTGGATCACCGACGAGAACCCCGCTCCCAAGAAGGAGCGGATGGCGGGTGCGGGGTTCCGTACGCCGCTGGACATCGTGGACGGGGCGGCCCGGGTGTACGACCCGATCGTGCGCGGTGAGGCGGGAGAGCCCCTGTCCGGCGTGTTCCTCAAGGACTACCGGGAGGCGGAGTGGTGAGCGAGCCCGATCCGGAGACAGAGCCGGAGTCCGGGGCGAAGTTCGCGGGCGTGCCGCCGGTCGTGCCCCGCCCGGTGGCCGAACTGGCACCGCTGCTCGACTGGTTGCGCGGTGGCCGTCCGGCCGGGGAGCGGCTGGACTTCACGGCGGGTACCGCGCTGCCCGACGGCCGGCTCGACCTGTGCAAGCAGGGGATCGGAGCGCAGGGTGCCGCGCTGGTCGCCGAGGCGCTGTCCGAGCGGTCCGAAGGGCCCTCCCCCGTAAGGCACTTGCTGCTCGGAACCGACGGGCTCGGCGACGAGGGCGCCGCCGCCGTGTCAGCGGGCGCGGACGTCGAGACGCTCTACCTCGGCTGCAACGGCATCACCGCGGGCGGCGCCTGCCGCATCGCCGACAACCTGCGCGCATCGCCACGCGTCGTCACCGGGGTGTGGCTCAAGCGCAACCCGCTCGACAGCGGGGGAGGGCAGGCCGCCGCCGAACTCATCGAAGCCGCACGGTCGTTGCGCACCCTCGACCTCGTCCAGACCGGGCTCGACGCGGCGGGCACGGTCGTCCTCGCCGACGCCCTCCTCGCCGCGGCGGAGAACGGCCGCCGCATCGAGCGGCTGTTCATCGGCGGCAACCCGTTGGGCGCGGACGGCGCCGTACCCCTCGCCGCGCTGATCGTCGCGGGCGCGATCGGCGAACTCTATGTGTCAGCGGCGCGGTTGGGCGACGGGGGCGCGCTCCGGCTCGCCGCCGCGCTGGAGCGGGCGCCGCACGGACGGCTCGGCCGGCTCTCCGTCGCCAGCAACGGCATCGGGCCGGGAGCCGCCGCCCGACTGGTGACAGCGGCGACCGCGGCCGGGGTCACGCTGCTCGACCTGGGGCGCGTACGGGCGGCTGCCGTCCTCGGCGCGGCCGACAACCGTGTCGACCTCACGGCCGCCGAGGCGATCGCGGACGCCCTCGCGAGCGCCGAACACCGCCTCACCCACCTGGTCCTCACCCACACCGGCATGCGCAGCCGCGAGGCCCACCGCCTCCTCGACACCGCACCGAGCGCCGTCACGGCCACCCGCTTCGTCCTCGGACAAGGCATCGCGACCAGCGTCAAGCGGCGCCTGGAGGCGCTGAGCGCGCACGTCCCGATGCCGTCGGTCCCGGCCGACGTCGCCGCCGTACGCAGCGTGCACCGCACGGCGCCCCCGGACGGCGACGACCACCGGTGATCAGCGCCGCATGCCCATGAATATCTCCGTCCAGAACCGCTGCTGCTCCTGCGTCGCCCCCACCAGATACGTCGCCCGCAGTTTCGGCGGCAGCAGCGGCACAAGGCGGGCCACCACCTTCCGGTGCTTCTTCAGCTGGGACAGCTCGGCGTTGGCAAGCACCTGGTGCACCACATCGCTGTCATTGGCACCCTCGTCGGAGTGCTCCGCCGCGCGCCGCAGCCGGGCCTCCCAGGCGTCCGCCTCGCGCGCGAGCTCGCGCAGACCGGTCACCGGGCGTCCGCTCAGGCGGTCGACGAGCGCCGTCAGCGGCACCGGGGCGTACTCGCCGTCGCCGAGATAGACCGTCGCCATCTCCAGTGGCAGCCCGCGCCGGTGCAGCTTGATGAGGCGCTCCAGGGTCCGCTTGGTGATCCAGGCGCGGCCGTCGTCGTCGATGTCGTGCTTCCACCACTCCAGGACGGTCTCGGCGTCCGAGCCGTACCGCGCGAGCAGCCACTCATTGGCCGGGATGTCCTCGGGCTCGACCGTCAGCGAGGCCGTGAAACGGGTCGCCTGAGCGATGTTGTTCCGCGAGACCAGGAGCTTGCGGCCCAGGTGGTAGGGCGGATTCTGCACGGCTATCTGCGCCCGCAGGTTCTCGATCCGGCGCCCCGCCAGCGACCACTCCTGGGTGATCTCCATCAGCTTGGCGAAGGCGGCCTTGTCCTTGGGGCGGTTGTACTCGTCCCAGACGATCGCCTTCGGCTCGGGCCCCGTGAAGCCCGCCGCGAGCAGGTTGTCCAGCGTGCCGTCCGCCGACGGGATCGGCGCGCACAGGTCCTCGACATTGGTCACCGGCAGCGAGAAGTACAGCGGCTCCCGGCCCAGCCCCTCGCGCACCGTCTCCCGTACGAGCTCCGTCTTCCCGCAGCCCGGCGGGCCCTGCAGCAGCACCGTCCAGCGATTGCGCAGCGCGGCCCGCAGGACCTGACGGACGGGATCGGGGATCGTCGACGGATTGGACACGCCCACGTGCTCGGCGATCCGGTCCAGGATCTCGGCCGTACGGTTCTGACCGGGCTTTCCGTCCGGGCGGGGCTCGACGAGCCGCAGCCGCTCGCCGCCCACCAGCGGCAGGGCCCAGCGCAGCGGGAAGCCCTCCCGGGCGTTGGCCAGGACATGGTCCAGCGTGCGCGGCGACAGCCGTTCGCGGAGCGTGGGGCTGAGGGACGCCCACAGGGAGAACACCGGATCCAGGTCCCATTCGCGGTACTTGGCCACGAGATGGCGCCGCCACGAGGTGTCGTTCGCGGTGATCCGCATCGTGACCATGCGGTCCAGGAGCGCCAGGTCGCTGCGCCGCGCGGAGGTCTCGCCCAGCGACTCGTTGTCGGTGAGGAAGACTCCGATGCAGCCCAGGGCGCGCAGATCGTGCTCGCCCAGCGTCCAGTTGCAGGCGATCTGCATCAGCTGCGACTGGATCGTCTCACCGGCCTGGAGCGAGTCGTCGATGAGCAGCACGAACGGCGTGCCGGGCTTGAGCTGGCTCATCACCAGCTGGCGCAGCACGAGTTCGCCGGTGCGCGGGTCCCGTACCGGCGCGTTGACGAGCAGGTCGTCCGGGGTGAGGTTCGCCGCGGGTACGTAGACCAGCGTGGCGTCGGGGTGGGCGCGCGCCACATGAGAGAAGAACGTCGCCGTCTTGCCGATGCCGTGCTCGCCGAAGATCTGGCCCGTCTGCCCCATGTCGATCAGCGCGTCGATGAACGACTCGAGGCGGGAGGGCGCGGGTGCGGTGCGGTCGGGGTGGGTGGGGTTGATGGCGGTAGTCATCCGTCCTGGTCCTGTGCTGTGGGGAGTCACTAGTGCGATCCGGTGCTCACGCGATGGCAGTCCATCGCCGGTATGTGGCTGTCGGGCCACTCATGGCCGCCCTCGGTGATCAGCCAGATCCATTTGTCGGGCTCGGCGGGCGTGATCGGCGGGGCGTATCCGTCGGTCAGCATCACCACGGCGTCCGGACTCACCTCGCAGCGGCGGCCGTTCACCTCCGTACGCCCCTCCACGTAGTCCGCGACGGCCTGGAAGCTCGTGCCGCCTCCGCCGTAGACCCGGCCGCCCGGCTCGAAGGGCATCACCACGGCATCGAAGGACAGCCAGTGCGCCTCGACCCCGTCGATCCGTCCGACGAGGTCGGTGAGCCAGTCGACCACCCGGTCGGGCATGGAGCCCGAGGTGTCGTACGCGATGACGAGGACCTTGTCGCGCACCGGGCCGCGCCGCGAGAGCATCGGGTCCTGGCCCAGCGCCGCGAGCAGCGCACCCCGCTTCTTCGGGTACACCAGCCGCTCGCCGTCACGCAGTTTCGAACCGAGCACGTCGACCAGCCAGCGCTGCCACCAGTCGACCGTCCGCGTCCGCGCGGTCTCGCCGCGCAGCTCACCGGCGCCCAGCTGCCCCCAGATCTTCGCGGCCCGCGCCGAGGCGTCCTCGGTGCGGCCCATCAGATCCAGCAGCTCCTGCTCGGCGCCCGCGTGCCCGCGGCGGGCCGCCAGCAGCGCGTTGAGCAGCGCGGAGGAGGAGACCTCGTCGACCGTCTCCTGGTCGGCGGGCACGTCGGACGTCAGATGCACACACAGCCGTCCGGCGGGAACCGGAGGATGCCGCATCCTCTTCAGCTCGCCGTACACCGTCATGTCGGTCTGGGTGAACTCGTCGTACGCGACCGGCTCAAGACCCTGCGCGAGCAGGTCCTCCCGGTACGCCTCGTGGATCTCGCGCGGATCGATGCCCGTCGGACGGCCGTCCAGCAGGGGCAGGCCGTCCCTGCCGAGCCGCACCAGCGCCACATGGTTGATGGACACCTCCGTGGCCACCTCGAAGACCGGGTCCGCGCGCAGCTCCGGGTCGGCGAACAGATGCCGCTGCACCAGATGCCGGGCCTCGTGGAACAGCACGAACTTCACGCCGTCCAGGCCGAGTCGTACGAAAAAGCCCGGATTGTAGAGAAGCAGACAGGAACCGTCGCCTGAGGCCACCACGGCAGCCGTGTCCACCGCTGTCGTCGCCAGCTGGTGGTGGCACTTCGCGTACAGCCAGGAGGCCACCGCCGACTCCGTCAGCCCGAAGTCCAGCAGCGCGGCCTCCTTGAGCCGCCGCGCCTGCTCGACGACCTCCGCGTCGGCCGGCCGGAACCGCTCCAGCGCCCTGCGGTCCGCCAGATCGACGACAGGCCGTCGCCCCCGCTCTCCGTACGCCATGCCCGCCCCCGTGTCCGATCTCCCCCATTGCCTCTTTGGTACCAGGCCGCACTGACATCGGGCCAAGGCATTACCCTCGGCGCCAAGGGCGGGGCCGTAGCGCAGAGGCAGGCGCACCGGTCTCCAAAACCAGAACACGCTGGTTCGAATCCAGCCGCCCCGCCCCCTCCCGCCCCCTCGCCACAACGAAGGTGCCGGTCAGGCGATCGCCCCCGCCGTGATCACCAGCTCCGGAACGCTCCCTTGGAACGTCCCGATCAGCTGGCCGAGCACCGCCCAGGCGTCCTCACGGTCTCCCAAATGGTCCCGTACGAGCGGCCGTAGCGCGTCCTCGGCCTCCCCGACGCGCGTCGGGAACAAGGTCACGCCCAGGAACAGCACCGTCAGCACGCGGCTCGCGGGACTCCATGCCGTCGCGTACTGCGCGGGACCGTCGATGACGCCCGCCTGCCGCACCCGGTGGGTGAACTTCGCGTGCGAGCCGAACCGGGCGCGCAGCGCGGGCGGGCAGTCGGGGCGCACGGTCAGCGCCCAGCGCGCGTAACCGGGCAGCGGACGCTCCCGGTCCGCGTCGGCGACCGCCTGCCATCCCCGCCGCCCCAGAACCATGGACGCGGCCGACCTGGCGGGCCCCATGGACGTCGACGCCCGCAGCGCACCGATGAGCCCGTACGTGCTGAAGTGCCGCGGCACCGGTAGCTCCGGCTCGTGGCGCAGCACCTTGTCGACCCGTACGGCATGGGTGCGGCCGGGGCCGTGGGGCACGCCCAGCATGACGGCCCGGCGCATCGCGTCGTCCGCCGACTTGTGCCCCCACACGACGACGTTCCGCTCCGGATCGTCCTCCTCCAGTGCCCACAGCAGAACGGAGGACGGCAGGGCGATCGACTTCCAAACGGAGTACAGCACGCGGCGGTTGTGCGTGCGCTCGTCGGCATCGGGCTCGGGCAGCCCGATCCGCCCCCTCACCCGCTCGGCGTCGTCGGACCCGATCAGACCCAGCAGGAACTCGATCGCGCGTCTCGACGTACTGATGTCATGCATGGGCGCATGATGCCCCGGCCGCCCGGCGGTCCGCACCGGGAAATCAGTACGCGGTACGGCTTCCAGCAGGCACAATCCCCGCATGGCCCGCACCCCGCGGCAGGATGCCGACAGTCTGCTGAACGCCCTCGATCCGCTCCCTCACCCGCAGCGCATGCGCGAACTCGCCCTGCGGGTGAGGGAGATGGTGCCGCTGCGGCCGGTGCTGGAGGAGCTCGAAGTGCGCGGACCCCACGAACGCGGGATCGCGGTCGTCGCGGCGTCCGTCGGCCGGGACGCCGAGTGGATCGCGGACCGCGTCGCCGACCCGGACGCCTTCGTGCGCGGCCACGCCCTGCGCGTCGCCGAAAGCCTGCACGTGCCCGACTCCGCCTACGAGTCGGCTCTCGACGACGCCCCCGAGGCGGTCCGCAGAGAGCTGCTGCGCGCCATCGTCGCGGGACGGCGCACCGCACTCGCCGACCGGCTCGTGGACGGCCTGCGGCGCGACTGGGGCGACGCGGAGGCGGCCCGACTGCTCCCCGGGTGCACGGCGGAGACGGTCGGCGGACTGCTTCCCGAACTCTTCCACGCGGTCACCGGCTGGAAGACCCTCGCCAAGCGGCATCCTGGCCTCCTTCTCGACGTCGCCGAACGGGAGTTGACGGCGCTGCCCGAGGCGACGCACGCCACCTGGTGGAGCCGGTACGCGCCGGGTGTGGCCGCCACGGTCGCGGCGGAGCCGCTGCGCGTGCTCGACCTGCTCGAACGCTTCGGGCCCGCCACCCTTCCGCACCAACTCCGTGAGCGCTTCGCGGAGTTCGCGGCAGCCGACCCGAGCCGGCTGCTGAGACTGCTGCTCACGCCGACCGGATTCGCCGCACGCCGCAGCCGGTCCCTGGGCCCCGCCGTGCTGCGCAGGCTGGCCCGCTCCGGAGCGCCCGAACTCGGGTCGTACGGGCGGGCCTTGGCCGACTGGGGTGATCTCGCACCGCTCGTGAAGGCGTTGCCGCCGGCGCGACGCCACGCCTTCTACCGGGCCGCGCAGGAAGGCCGCGGAGCCGGACACGTCACCATCGACGCGGCCATCCTCGAAGTGCTGCCGCGCAGTTGCGTCGCCGAGGAGGCCCGCCGCATGGCCGCCGCCGCGCGTGAGGGCGGCGCCCAGTGGAACTCCCTGCTGCTCGCCGATTCCTTCCTGCCCGTCGCCGAGGTACGCGACCGGCTCGTCGAGGCCACCCGCCGCCCGGCCGCCGAAGACCGCGCCGAGGCCTGGCCGTTGCTCATCCGCAACGCCGCCCGCTCCGGCGACTCGGCCGCCGTCACCTCCGTACTGCGGGAGATGGGGCGGCTGCGCAACGAACACGACCCGGTGCGCTCGGCCGCGCTCGGCGCGCTCTCCGGGGTGCGGCCCGCGCTGTTCACCGAGGACGCCGAGCCGCACCTCGACCGGATCGCCCTGGACGCTGTCGAGGCCCGCGACTCCTCGCCCGCCACCCGGCAGAACCTCAGCAGGCTCGCGGTGTCCGTCCTGCGCGAGCACGCGGCAAGCGGGCGCCGGGAGTTGGTGAACTGGGCGCTGCGCACCCTGGTCCGGATATCCGGCAACACCGGCGGCGCCGACCTCGGCCGGCTCGACGCGAGGCTGCGCCGCGGCCAGGAACACCAGGTGTACGAGGCCCTGCGCCCCTGGGTCGAGGCGGGCGCCGAGAAGGCCGACTACAGCCTCGCGTTCGCACTCGCCCGCGCGGTGGGCCGCCGCGCCGCCGGTATGCCCGAGCTGCAGGAACTCCTGTGGCAGGCCATCCGATACGGCAACGACGGGACCGTGCGCTCCGCCGTCGAACTGTGGCTGGAGTCGCCCGCGACACGGGACGAGCGCGTGGCGCGCGTTCTCGCGCTCGAACCGTCGGCCGGTGCGCTGTGGCCCGTCCTCGGGATCGTCACCCGGCGCCGCACCGATCTGCTCGACCCGCTGCTCGCCGAGGCCCCGCCGTACGGGCGCTTTCTGACCAAGGGCACCCCCTGGACCGTACCGGTGGACCGCGATGTACGCCGCTGGGTTCCGCGCCAACACCTCGCGGTGGCCCGGCAGCTGACGGCGGAGGCCGAGGACGCCGGGCTGCCGCTGTACCAGCGGGCCGCGGCCGTCGCGCGGGGCGCGCTGGTCCCGGGCAGCGGCGCCGATCTCGTACGCCGGTGGACGGATTCGCCGGACGTGGTGCTCGCCGAGGCGGCCCTCGCCGCGCTCGCCCGCACCGACCGGCCCGCCGACGCGCTGCCCGAGCTGCTGGCGCACGCGGGCGGGGAGCGGGCACGGGTCGCCGTGTACGCGGCCACGCAGGCGTCCCGGTACGCGGCGCCGTCGCGCCTCGCCGAGCAGCTGCGCGCCGTGCTGTTCGCGTCGCGCGCCAAGGTGACCAGCCGCAAGGAGGCCGCCCGGCTCGCCGCCGTACGGCTTCCGATGCCGCGGGCGGCGGCGCTGCTGACCGAGGTGTACGCGGCGCCGGGCGCCCACCTCGACGTCCGCGCCGCCATCGTGGCCTTCGCGGGCGGCCTGCTCGCCGAGGAACCGGTCTGGGACCTGCTGCGCGCCGCCGCCGGCGCCGAACCGGTGCTCCGCACCGCGGTCCTGCGTGTCACCCCGCTGGACCTGCCCGAGCCGCACCGCGAGCGCTACGCCCGGCTGATCCGCGACGTGTCCTCCACCGACGACGCGGAGACGGCGACCCTCGCCTTCGACGCCCTGGCCCGCTGGGCGCCCTGGTCCCCGGATGCCCCGACGGTTCTCGCCGACGCCGTCACCGATCTGACGGGACGCACGAGCTGGCGGGCGGCGGCGGGCGGTCTGGTGACCGCGGCGGCGGGTTCGCCACGGGGTGGCCTGGGGCTTGAGCAGGCGCTGAGGGCCTTGGCCGAGGTGGACACGGAGACCGGCAGCGCGGCGGAGGCCGATGCCGATGCGGACGAGCGGCGGGACCGGCCGGCCCGGCAGCGCGTCGACCACCTCGTCGCACGCCTGGCCCTGCAGGCCAGGACGGTCCCGGGACCCATCCGTCCCGCGGCTCTCGCCGCCGGTGAGCTGCTCGCCGGGTACGACGCCTTTGTACCGCAGGCGGCCGCGATCACGGCGTACCACCTGGACCTGGACGCCGACCTGGGGCGGCTGGAGCGGCTGGCCGCCCTCACCGAGGGCCGGCCCGCGCTCGCCGCCCGGACGGCCGGGGAGCTCGGGGAGCGGCTGCGGCGGCAGGCGCACGAGGGGGATCCCGAGGCACTGCTCGTCGCGGTACGGAGGCTGACCGCGCACGGCGGGCACGGCGAGGGGCTGCTCGCGGCGGCCGTCACCGGGGCGATCGGCAGCCGTACCGGCTGGGCCGCGCCCTGGCGGCAGCAGCTGAGAGCACTGCGCCGCCACCCGGTGGCCGACGTGCGGGACGCGGCGCTGGACCAGGTGACGGCGCAGGAGTGAGGTGACGCGGAGCGGGCGCCGGGGGCGTCAGCCGGCGGCGCGTGCCGCCATGCGCGCCTTGCGGGCGGCGAGCTTCTCGTCGAACTTGGAGGCCTCCGCGTCCAGACCGCCCATGAAGAAGCCGAGCTCCTCCTGGGCCTGCAGGCCCTCGGGTCCGAGGCCGTCGATCTCCAGGACCTTGAGGTGGCGCAGCACCGGCTGGAGCACGTCGTCGTGGTGGATGCGCATGTTGTAGACCTCGCCGATGGCCATCTGCGCGGCGGCGCGCTCGAAGCCGGGCATGCCGTGACCGGGCATCCGGAAGTTGACGATGACGTCACGCACGGCCTGCATGGTGAGGTCGGGGGCGAGCTCGAACGCGGCCTTCAGCAGGTTGCGGTAGAAGACCATGTGCAGGTTCTCGTCGGTCGCGATGCGCGCCAGCATGCGGTCGCAGACCGGGTCGCCCGACTGGTGGCCGGTGTTGCGGTGCGAGACGCGGGTCGCGAGCTCCTGGAAGGCGACGTAGGCGACCGAGTGGAGCATCGAGTGGCGGTTGTCCGACTCGAAGCCCTCGCTCATGTGCTGCATGCGGAACGCCTCGAGCTGGTCGGGGTCCACGGCGCGCGAGGCGAGCAGGTAGTCGCGCATCACGATGCCGTGCCGGCCCTCTTCCGCGGTCCAGCGGTGCACCCAGGTGCCCCAGGCGCCGTCACGGCCGAAGAGCGAGGCGATCTCGTGGTGGTAGCTGGGCAGGTTGTCCTCGGTGAGGAGGTTGACGACCAGCGCGATCCGGCCGAGTTCGGTGACCTTGGACTGCTCCTTGCCCCAGGCCTCGCCGTCCTCGAAGAAGCCGGGGAAGTTACGGGCGTCGCTCCACGGCACGTACTCGTGGGGCATCCAGTCCTTGGCCACCTTCAGGTGGCGGTTGAGCTCGGTCTCGACCACTTCTTCCAGCGCGTACAGCAGTCGAGCGTCGGTCCAGGCGGCGGACGGGCTGCCGAGGTGGGGAGAAGTGATCGTCACGGGTGCTCCAGGGGGACGTGTACAACAAGCGAGGACGCAACCTACGGCATCGTAGGCTACGTATCCGTAGGTTACGAAACCGTAGGTTAAGTGTGCTGTAAAGCCCCCCTGGTCAGCGGGGGTCCCCACGGGAGATCACGCACTCCCGGAGGCCCGCGGGCAGGGGCCCTGCAAGCCCAGGTCCCAGCACCGTACGAGCGCCCGACGGACGTCCCGATCACCCGTTCAGACGTACAGTTCCCGGAGCCGGACCGAGAGACATGTCACACAGCCTTCGAGTTTCTCGAACTCACTGATGTCCACGAGGACCGGCTCGTGGCCGAGGTCCGCGAGCAGCTCCGCCGTCTTCGGGGCGCTCTCGGCCATCAGAAGTTTTCCTCCGCCCAGGAGCACGACGTGCGCCCCGGACTCCTCCGGCACCGCCAGGAAGCGCGGGAACAGCGACGGCGTGTCGACCAGTGGCTCGTGGCCGATAACCGTCCCGTCGGGCAGCGCGGTGACCGCCGACTTCAGGTGCAGCACCTTGCTCACGGGTACGGCGACGACCCGCGCCCCGAGCGGTTCGAAGGCCGCCCGCAGCTGCTGGACCCCGGCCGCGTTCGTGCGCCCGCCGCGGCCCACGTACACCGTGTCGCCGACCTTCAGGATGTCACCGCCGTCGAGGGTGCCCGGCTCCCAGATCCAGTTCACCGAGCAGCCCAGCCGGGCCACGGCCTCCTCGACCCCGGCGGTCTCGCCGCGCCGGGACTCGGCGCCGGGGCGGGAGATCAGGGCGACATTGCGGAAGACGACCACGGTGTCCTCGACGAACACCGAGTCCGGACAGTCGTCGGCGGGGTCCACCTCGACGGTCTCCCAGCCGTGCGTACGCAGTGCCTCCGCGTACGCCTCCCACTGCTCGACCGCCAGGTCGACGTCCACCTTCGCGCGCTCGATGTGCGTCACCAGCCCTTCGGCGAGGCGGGGGCTGGGACGGCGTATCAGGGCTTTCTGGCTGGGCACGGATGGATCTCCGAATCGGCAGGGGGCGTCGGCGGACATCATGCAGCGCGGGTCCGCGCGCACGAAAGCCCCCGGCTCGACGCCGGGCAGCCCCCGAATCAGACGCTAGGCGTCCCCCAGGCCCAGCGCTATGAGGGATACCCGACAGCTTCCGGCGTGATTTCTTTCAGTTCTCCTCCTTCCAGCAGCAGCCACCGCGTGATTCCGATCGACTCCAGGAAGGGCACGTCGTGGCTGGCGACGATCAGTGCCCCCTCGTAGGAGTCCAAGGCCGTCGTGAGCTGCCGGACGCTCGCCATGTCGAGGTTGTTCGTCGGCTCGTCGAGCATCAGGAGCTGCGGCGCGGGCTCGGCCAGCAGTAGCGCCGCGAGCGCCGCCCTGAAGCGTTCGCCGCCGGAGAGCGTCGCCGCGCGCTGATCGGCCTTGGCCCCCTTGAACAGGAAGCGGGCCAGGCGCGCCCGGATCCGGTTGTTGGTGGCGGCCGGCGCGTACCGGGCCACGTTCTCGGCGACCGTCCGCTCGTCGTCGAGCACGTCGAGCCGCTGCGGCAGGAAACGCAACGGCACATGGGCCCGGGCGTCGCCGGACACCGCGTCCAGCTCCCCGTGGATCGTCCGCAGCAACGTGGTCTTGCCCGAGCCATTGCGCCCGATCAGCGCGATCCGCTCGGGCCCGCGCAGCTCGAACACGCCGTCCACACGCGCGCCGTACCGCAACTCAAGCTTCTCCAGGGTGAGTACGGTGCGGCCCGGCGGCACGGCCGTGTACGGCAGGTCGACGCGGATCTCGTCGTCGTCCCGTACGGCCTCCACCGCGTCGTCCAGACGCTCCTTCGCCTCGGTGAGCTTCTCTTCGTGCATGATGCGGTGCTTGCCCGCGGATTCCTGTGCCGTACGTTTGCGCATCCTCATCACGGCGCGGGGTTCGCGCTTAATGTCGAACATTTTCTGGCCGTACCGCTTGCGCCGGGCCAACTTGACCTGTGCGTCGACCAGTTCGCGCTTCTGCTTCTTCAGATCGGCCTCGGCGACGCGCACCATGCGCTCCGCCGCCTCCTGCTCGCCGGCGAGCGCCTCCTCGTACGCGGAGAAGTTGCCGCCGTACCAGGTGACCTCTCCGGAGCGCAGATCCGCGATCTGGTCGACCAGATCCAGGAGTTCGCGGTCGTGGCTGACCACGACCATGACCCCGGACCAGGCCTCGACGGCCGCGTAGAGCCGCCGCCGCGCGTACAGGTCGAGGTTGTTGGTCGGTTCGTCCAGCAGCAGTACGTCGGGTCGGCGCAGCAGGAGCGCGGCCAGGCGGAGCAGCACCGACTCGCCGCCGGAGACCTCACCGATCGTGCGGTCCAACCCGATGTGCCCGAGCCCGAGTTCGCCGAGCGTCGCCAGCGCCCGCTCCTCGACGTCCCAGTCGTCGCCGACGAGGTCGAAGTGCTCCTCGGCCACGTCGCCCGCCTCGATGGCGTGCAGCGCGGCGCGGGCGGCGGCGATGCCGAGCGCCTCGTCGACGCGCAGACCGGTGTCGAGGGTGACGTTCTGCGGCAGGTAACCGACCTCGCCCGCGACCCGGACCGTGCCGTCGACCGGGGTGAGTTCCCCGGCGATCAGCCTCAACAGGGTGGACTTTCCTGATCCGTTGACGCCGACGAGCCCGGTCCTGGCGGGACCGAAGGAGACCTGGAGGCCGTCGAAGACGGCGGTGCCGTCCGGCCAGGTGAAGGAGAGGTCGATACAGGTGATGGAGGTGGGAGAGGTTGACATGAAGGCCTCGCGGTTGCTGGATGCGGTCAGGGGCACGCGTTCGGGACACCGCGAGGTGACGACGATCCAGTCAGGAGGGCAGCAAGAAGGCCCCGCACCGGAGGACGGCTCATACGCCGAGGTCGCACGCTGCGCACACAGAGGCCAGAAAGCACTGGCTGTGTGTGACGCGGTGTCTCAGACCTCAGACGAGCAACGTCCTTCTCCAATCGACGGCAACAGGACTGATATACACCGTAGGAGCGGCCCTGGACCCTGTCAAAGGATTAACGCCCGCCGCCCGCGTTCCTCCCTCACGTACATGTCGATTTCCTGCCAGCCCCCCACCTCGCTCCATGCTTGGCTCACCCCCATGACGAACCCCGATTCCCTCCGCGTGAACCCCGATTCCCTGCGCGAAACCGCTCTCGCCTTCCATGCCCTGCACGTGCCCGGACGTCCGCTCGTCCTGCCGAACGCGTGGGACGCGGCCAGTGCCCGGATCGTCGAAGGGGCGGGCGCGGCCGCGGTGGCGACGACCAGTGCGGGGCTCGCGTGGGGGCTGGGTACGGCGGACGGGGACCGGCTCGACAGGGACGCGGCTCTCGGCGTGGTGGGGCGGATCGTCGCCGCGGTGCGGGTTCCCGTCAGCGCGGACATCGAGAGTGGTTACGCTCAGGACGCGCAGGGCGTCGCGGACACGGTCCGTGCGGTGCTCGCGGCGGGTGCGGTGGGCGTGAACATCGAGGACGCGCTCTACGGCGACGAAGGCGGTGGCGCGCCGCTGCGGCCGGTCGCCGAGCAGGCGGAGCGCATCGCGGCGGCCCGCGTGGCCGCCGACGCGGCCGGGGTGCCGCTGTACATCAACGCCCGCATCGACACGTATCTGCGCGGCGCGGGCAAGATCGAGGAGACCCTGGAGCGGGCGGCCGCCTTTCTGGCCGCCGGAGCCGACGGTGTCTTCGTCCCCGGGACCGTCGATCCGGTGACCGTCAAGACACTCGTCGAGGGCATCGAGGGCCCGCTGAACGTACTGGTGGGCCCCGGCGCACCGTCCGTCGCCGAGCTGGCCGCGCTAGGAGTGGCCCGGATCAGCGCGGGTTCGAGCATCGCGCAGGCCGCACACGCCCTGGTCCACCGTGCCGCGCGGGAGCTGCTGGACGCGGGGACCTACGACTCGCTGACCGACGGCCTCGACTACGGCGAGCTCAACACCCTGATGGGCAGGAGCAACTGAGGGCGGGGCGCCGCTCAGCAGATGCGCCGGCGGGTGCGCTCAGCACGTACCCCGCATGAGTTCGGCCAGATCGTGGTCCAGGTCCACCTGGAGGTGTTCAAGACCGACGGGCACCAGGTCCGTCGTGCGCTGCAGGAAGCGTCGCACCTCGCCCGAGCGCACATGCACCACGGCGGTGCCCTCGGGGGCGTGGAACTCCAGGACGGTGCGGTCGTAGCCGTACGGCCGCACCCGGACGTCGCCCCGGCCCACGGCCTCCTCCAGCCCGGACGTGAGCAGCTCGCGCGCGAAGGTCCAGCACACGTCGACGCCCTCCAGCGTGGCCGGGGCCGGGAAGGTCATACGGACGGCGAAGGGATCGCTCCGGTCGTAGTGGAGCGTTGCGGGAATGCTCGGCATCCGCGGCGCGGCGGCGACGAGGCGGGCCTCTACGGGCTGCTCGATGACGGTGGACAACGCCTTGCTCCCTTGTGACGGCTGGACGAACTCCGGGCGGATGAGGCCGGTCACATGAAGAGACGAAGAAATGGGCCACCGCGTGCACCTGAGACCCGAGTGACCTCTGTCACCGAGTCCCTTCACTGGGGTGATCCCTGTAGTGATCCATTTCCCGTCCCGTGCTCTCCGGACATCCGAGAGGACACTCAGTCGATGCCCCGAGGTTCCCGGAGGACGCCATCTGGACGGCGCCGGGGGAGTGGGCTAGCTTCGCCCGCCATGAGGGGCTTGGGGAAGACGAGACGTACGAGTCGGATGGTCGCCGTGGGACTGTGCGCTGCCGCGCTCGCCACCGCGCTGACGGCGGCATCACCCGCGCAGGCACACGAGGCGGGGAAGGCGGCCCACTGGCAGCTCAAGGACAGCGGCACGGACGTACGGTTCCGCGGACTCTCGGCCGTCAGCCGGGACACGGCCTGGGTGGCCGGCTCCAAGGGCACCGTGCTGCGCACCACCGACGGCGGCGCGAACTGGCGGAACGTCTCGCCGCCCGGGGCGGCGGACCTGGAATTCCGTGACATCGAGGCGTTCGACACGCGGCGCGCCGTGGTCCTCGCCATCGGTGAGGGCGAGGCCTCCCGTGTCTTCCGCACGGACGACGGCGGCGCCACCTGGACGGAGTCCTTCCGCAACACCGACGCGAAGGCCTTCTACGACTGCCTCACCTTCTTCGACCGGCGCCACGGACTGGCGATGAGCGACCCCGTGGACGGCAAGTTCCGCATCCTGTCGACCAGTGACGGCGGCCGCTCCTGGAAGGTGCTGCCCAGTGACGGGATGCCCGCCGCCCAGGACGGCGAGGCGGGCTTCGCGGCCAGCGGGCAGTGCCTGGTCAGCTCGGGGCCTCGTGACGTGTGGCTGGCCACCGGCGGGGGTGCACGCGCGCGCGTGCTGCACTCCTCGGATCGCGGACTGACCTGGACGGCCACCGACACGCCGATCCCGGCCGGCGACCCGGCGCGCGGCGTCTTCGGCGTCGCCTTCCGCGACCCCACTCACGGCCTCGCGGTCGGCGGCGACTACCGCGCCGACCAGGCCTCACCCCAGGCCGCGGCCCTCACCTCCGACGGCGGCCGCACCTGGACACCCGCCGCCCAGCCCCCGCCCGCCTACCGCTCCGGCGTCACCTGGCTCCCGCACAGCCGTACCGCCGCGCTCGCCGTCGGCCCCACCGGCACCGACCTGACGACGGACGGCGGTCGCACCTGGCGCACCCTCGACACCGGCTCGTACGACACCGTGGACTGCACCCCCGACCTGGGCTGCTGGGCCTCCGGCGAGAAGGGACGGGTGGCCCGCCTGGAGCGCTGACCCGCGGCCCGCTGTGCGGCGGGGAGACGGCTGTGGTTGCGTGGGAACCAGGTACCTGTCCGAGGCGGCGGCGTACCCGTTCCGTGCTGCGAAAGGAAGTGAGCCGTCATGCCCCGCGGTTCGAACCCCAAGCGGGAACGCCAGTACGAGCACGTCAAGGAGAGCGCGCTCGAGCGGGGAGAGAGCAGGAAGCGCGCCGAGGAGATCGCCGCGCGCACCGTCAACAAGGAGCGCGCCCGGTCCGGCGAGTCGAAAACCGCGAGCCGCACATCCACCGAGGACATCTCCTCCGGCAGGCGCGGCGGCCTGCGCTCCCACGAAGGTGCCCAGGGTCCCACTTACGACCAGCTGTACGAGGAGGCCAAGCGGCGCAACATCCATGGCCGATCGGGCATGGACAAGAGCGAGCTGAAGCGCGCGCTGGGCGACCGGTGAACCCATGCCCGGTTCAGCCGGGCGTCTCCCGGTAGCGCTCCAGGCCGGGCGCCGTCTTGGTCGCGATGAACTCGGTGATGCGGTAAGCGCACACGCCCGCCGCGACGAACGGGTCGCCCGCGGTGATCTGCTCGATCCTCGCCCGGTCCTCCGCGACGGCGAGGATCATGCCGCCGTCGCGGGGGTTCTTGCGCCCGGAGGCGACGAAGACACCGGCCGCGTACTGCTCGTCGAGCCAGGCGACGTGGGCTTCCAGAGCGGCGTCGACGGCTTCGAGCGGCGCGGTGTAGCTCAGCTCCAGTACGAACATGATCGCGAGCCTACCCCTGACCGCTCACCCTGCTCCGCGGGCCCCTAGGCTCGTCCTCACCATGACGACCGTAAGGATTCCCGCGGGCTGGCCCGCCACCGAAGAGCAAGCCCGTGCCGTACAGGACGAGTTGCGGGAGCGGGTGGTGCTCGATGAACCGGGGCCGCCGCCCGGCACCGGCCGGGTGACGGGGGTCGACGTCGCGTACGACGACGAGCGGGACGTCGTCGTGGCGGCGGCCGTCGTGCTCGACGCGGCGACCCTCGACGTCGTCGCCGAGGCCACCGCCGTCGGCCAGGTCTCCTTCCCGTACGTTCCCGGGCTGCTCGCCTTCCGTGAGATCCCGGCCGTCCTGGCCGCACTCGACGCCCTGCCCTGCGCCCCCGGCCTGGTCGTCTGCGACGGCTACGGCCTGGCACATCCGCGCCGCTTCGGCCTCGCCAGCCACCTCGGCGTCCTCACCGGGCTGCCCACGATCGGGGTCGCCAAGAACCCCTTCACCTTCTCGTACGAGGAGCCGGGCACCCGGCGCGGCAGCGCGTCCGCACTGGTCTCCGGGGAGGACGAGGTCGGCCGCGCGCTGCGCACCCAGGACGGCGTCAAGCCGGTGTTCGTCTCCGTCGGCCACCGGGTGAGCCTCGACAACGCGTGCGCGCACACGCTCGCGCTCGCCCCGAAGTACCGCCTCCCGGAGTCCACCCGACGTGCGGACTCCCTCTGCAGGCGGGCCCTCCAGGAGGCAACCCCGTGATGGTCCCCATCCGTTGACTGAGTACGTGTTCTGAGTACCTGTACGGATGTGGCTCCACCGTCATGATCGGCAGGCTGTGCCGCATGACGACGCACCGTGCCCCGAAGACCGCCGCCCACCCCGCCCAGCCCGTCGAGCGCGCCGTGATGGCCGCACTGGTCCTCGCCGTGATCGCCGGACTCGCCTGGATAGGCGGGATGATCTACACGGTCACGGGATGGTCGTCCTGAGCTACCACTGCCTCGACCATCCCGACCGCCCGGACCTTCCCGGCCGCCCGCACCACCCCGACTGTCCGGACTGCCCCGACTACAGGACAGCCGCCACCCGGAACGTGATCCCCGCCTCGCGCAGGCGCTCCATCAGCGCGTCTCCCATGGCCACCGCCGGCGTGACCTGCCCGGACGTCTTCGGCAGGTCGTCGAAGGCGAGGGACAGGGCCGACTCGGCGAGCATCTTGGCGGTCTCGTCGTAGCCCGGGTCGCCGCCCGCGACCTCGGTGAAGACGCGGCGTCCACCGCCCTCGCCCACGAACCGCACCGAGAACCAGCTCTTCGCCCGCCGCGAGGCACTCGGCCCGTCCCCGGGCTTGACCCGGTCGGACAGCCAGCGGCGCGCGGGCGGCAGTTGAGCCGCCGCGAAGACCGCGCTCACCGCCGCGACCCCGCCCACGGCGAACGGCAGCCGCTCGACGGCCGCGTAGTGGCGGTAGCGGAAGTCGGGCCCGTACCGTTCCAGGGCCCGCGCGGACCGCTGGACCACCTGAGCGTCGATCGTGGGCAGCGGCAGCGCCCACGCCCCGACCTCCTTGGCGAACCGCGGAGCGCCCAGCGGCGCTATGGCCCGCCGCCCCATCAGACGCGGCTCATGGCGTTTGCGGTCCCGCGCCGCGGCGAGCATGTGCCGCCCGCGCGCGAACTGGTTGAGCGCCGAGGCGAAGGTGCCGCCCGAGAACATCGCCTGGGAGCGTACGAATCCGTCGACCCTCAGCGGCACCCCCTCGGGAAGCTGCCGCACGGTGAAGTACGCGCCCAGGTCGTGCGGAATCGAGTCGAAGCCGCAGGCGTGCACGAGCCGCGCCCCCGTCTCCCGCGCGCGGGCGTCGTGCCGGACGTACATCAGGTCCACGAACTCGGGCTCACCGGTGAGGTCCACGTAGTCGGTCCCGGCGTCCGCGCAGGCGGCCACCAGCTCCTCGCCGTACGTGATGTACGGCCCGACCGTCGTGGCCACCACACGCGCGTGCCGGGCGAGTTCACGCAGTGACTCCGGATCGGCCACGTCCGCCCGGAGTACCCCGGGGGCGCCGGACAGCCGCTCGCGCAGCCGCTCCAGTTTCTCCGCGCTCCGCCCCGCGATCGCCCAGCGCAGCCCCTCGGGCGCGTGGGCGGCGAGATACTCCGCCGTGAGTTCCCCGACGAACCCAGTGGCTCCGAAGAGCACGATGTCGTACGCGCGATCCGTCCCGTTCAGCCTGCTCATGACACCTCTCAGCCGTGCGCGAAGCGCCGTTGTCGGTGGCTGAGGCTAGCGTGAGGTACGAGCAGCCGGACGATGAGGTCGGAGGTAGCGGTGGCCGTGCCGAAGAACGCCCTGAAAAAGTGGGAGAAGGTACGCGAGTTCGCCCTCGGCCTGCCCGGCGCCTCGGAGGAGTTCCCCTGGGGCGAGGCCGTCGCGAAGGTGAACAAGAAGGTGTTCGTCTTCCTCGGCGTCGACGACGGCAGCTATCCGCTGGGCGTCACCCTGAAGCTCAAGGACGACGCCGCGCATGCCCACGCCCTCACCTCGCCCGGCGCCGAGCCCGCCGGATACGGCCTCGGCACGTCCGGCTGGGTGCGCATACCCCTGGCGGAGCGGGGCGCTCCGGCCGCGGAGCTGCTGTGCGACTGGGTGGAGGAGAGCTACCGGACGATCGCGCCGAAGAAGCTGATCGCCGAGCTCGACGAGCGTTGACGCGGCCCGTTCTGGCCTGTTTCGTCATCATCCGCCGACCGGAATTTAACTAAGCGCTTGCTCGTCCAGGGCTTGCCCGATGTGGAACACGTTCTTAACATCGCTGATGTCACATCAGTAGTGTCACAGTGCTGGGGGCTTGATGGCAGTGGCAGGGACGCCAGGACACGGCCCGCTCGCCGGGGTGCGCGTGGTCGAGCTGGCGGGCATCGGTCCCGGCCCGTTCGCGGCCATGCTCCTCGCCGACCTCGGCGCGGATGTCGTCCGAGTGGACCGGCCCGGCGGCGCCGGGCTCGCGATCAACCCGGAGTACGACGTCACCAACCGCAACAAGCGGTCCGTGATCCTCGACCTGAAGACCGAGAACGGCCAGGAACGCGTCCTTGACCTGGTCGAACGCGCCGACATCCTCATCGAGGGCTACCGCCCCGGCGTCGCCGAGCGCCTCGGCGTGGGCCCCGGTGCCTGCCACGCCCGCAACCCGAAGCTCGTCTACGGGCGCATGACCGGCTGGGGCCAGGAAGGCCCGCTCGCCCAGCGCGCCGGGCACGACATCGCGTACATCGCCCTCACCGGCACCCTCGGCATGATCGGCCGGCCGGACGAGCCGCCCACGGTTCCCGCGAACCTGGTCGGTGACTACGCGGGCGGCTCGCTCTATCTCGTCGTCGGCGTCCTCGCCGCACTCCACCACGCACGCGCGACCGGAGCGGGACAGGTCGTGGACGCGGCCATCGTCGACGGCGCCGCACACCTCGCCGCGATGATCCACGGCATGCTCGCCGCCGGCGGCTGGCAGGACCGGCGCGGCGCCAACCTGCTGGACGGCGGCTGCCCGTACTACGGGACGTACGAGACGGCCGACGGGCAGTACATGGCGGTCGGCGCCCTGGAGCAGCAGTTCTACGCCGAGTTCGCCGAACTGCTCGGCATCGCCGAACTGGCCTCGGCCCGCAAGGACCTGGCCCGCTGGGGCGAGCTGCGCGAGGCGGTCGCCGCCCGCTTCAAGACCCGTACGAGAGACGAGTGGACCGCGGTCTTCGAGGGCTCCGACGCCTGCGTGGCCCCCGTCCTGTCGCTGCGCGAGGCGCCCGCCCACCCCCATCTCGCCGCCCGCGGCACCTTCGTCGACCACGGCGGCATCACCCAGCCGGCCCCCGCGCCCCGCTTCTCCGTCACCCACACCGCCGTCCGCACCGGCCCCGCTCAGCCGGGCGCCGACACGGTGGACGTGGCCCGCGACTGGGGCGTACCCCACCTTCTGAAGGACAGCGACCCGATGAAAGACAGCGACCCGAGGAAGGACGGCGCCTGATGCAGCTCTCCCTTCCGCTCGACTACGCGGGCGACCCGCGCCGCGCCGCCGATGACGTCGCCGCCCTTGAGTCCGCGGGCCTGGACGCCGTCTGGGTCGCCGAGGCCTACGGCTTCGACGCGCCGACGATCATGGGCTATCTGGCCGCCCGCACCGAGCGCATGACGATCGGCGCCGCGATCCTCAACGTCTACTCGCGCACCCCCGCCCTGATCGCGCAGACCGCCGCCGGGCTCGACGCGATCTCCGGAGGCCGCGCCATCATCGGCCTGGGCGCCTCCGGCCCACAGGTCGTCGAGGGCTGGCACGGGAAGGCGTACGACAAGCCCCTGGGCCGGACACGCGAGGTCATCGAACTGACCCGTCGTATCCTGCGCCGCGAGGTCATCGACCACCACGGCATCACCGACATGCCCCGCCCCGGCGGCCTGGGCAAACCCCTGAAGATCCTCACCAAGCCCGTACGCCCCGAAGTACCCCTCTACGTCGCCTCGCTGGGCCCCGCGAACGTCCGGATGACCGCCGAACTCGCCGACGGCTGGCTGCCCACCCTGTTCATCCCGGAGAAGGCCCACCAGGTCTGGGGTGCGCCGCTCGCGGAGGGCGCCGCGCGCCGGGACCCCGAACTCGGCCCGCTCCGGACCGTCGCCGGCGGACTGCTCGCCATAGGCGAGGACGCGGCGGCCGTACGCGACCTCGCGCGACCCAAGATCGCCCTCTACGTAGGGGGCATGGGCGCGCCCGGCAAGAACTTCTACAACGACCTCGCGGTGGCGTACGGCTACGCGAAGGAAGCCCGGCTGATCCAGGAGCTGTATCTGTCCGGCCGGAAGAAGGAGGCCGAGGCCGCCGTGCCGGACGAGTTCTGCGAGCTCATGTCGCTGTGCGGGCCGGAGGGGTACGTCCGCGAGCGTGTCGAGGCCTTCCGCGCGGCCGGAGTGACGATGCTCAACGTCATTCCCGTCGGACCGGAACCGGCCAGGCTGATCGAAACCGTCAAGGGCTGGCTCTGAGAGGGGCTCGCCCGTATATGAACTCCAGGAAGGCGTTTCCCGCATGAAGCGGCAGATCTTCACCGCCGAGCACGACGCGTTCCGCGAGACCGTGCGCACCTTCCTCGCCAAGGAAGTACTGCCCCACTACGAGCAGTGGGAGAAGGACGGCATCGTCTCGCGCGACGCCTGGCGGGCGGCAGGGAAGCAGGGGCTGCTCGGGCTCGCCGTGCCCGAGGAGTACGGAGGCGGTGGCAACGCCGACTTCCGCTACAGCGCCGTACTCGCCGAGGAGTTCACGCGCGCGGGCGCCGCCGGGCTCGCCCTCGGGCTCCACAACGACATCATCGGGCCGTATCTGACGGACCTGGCGACCGAGGAACAGAAGCGGCGCTGGCTGCCCGGATTCTGCGACGGCTCCCTGATCACGGCGATCGCCATGACCGAGCCCGGCGCCGGATCCGACCTCCAGGGCATCAAGACACATGCCGAGGACCAGGGCGACCACTGGCTGCTCAACGGCTCGAAGACCTTCATCTCGAACGGCATCCTCGCCGACCTCGTGATCGTGGTCGCGAAGACGACACCCGAAGGCGGCGCTCACGGGCTCTCCCTGCTCGTCGTCGAGCGCGGCACGGAGGGCTTCGAGCGCGGCCGCAACCTCGACAAGATCGGCCAGAAGTCGCAGGACACCGCCGAGCTGTTCTTCAACGACGTACGCGTGCCCAAGGAGAACCTCCTCGGCGAGCTGAACGGCGCCTTCGGCCACCTCATGACGAACCTCGCGCAGGAGCGCATGGGCATCGCCGTCGCCGGGATCGCCGCCGCCGAGTACCTGCTGGAGATCACGACCGAGTACGTCAAGGAGCGCGAGGCCTTCGGACGGCCGCTCTCCAAGCTCCAGCACATCCGCTTCGAGATAGCCGAGATGGCCACCGAGTGCGCCGTCACCCGGACGTTCCTCGACCGCTGCATCGTCGATCACTCGAACGGCGAACTCGACGCAGTGCACGCCTCGATGGCCAAGTGGTGGTCCACCGAGCTGCAGAAGCGGGTAGCTGACCGTTGTCTCCAACTGCACGGAGGCTACGGCTATATGACGGAGTACCGCGTCGCCAGGGCCTTCACCGACGGCCGTATCCAGACCATCTACGGCGGGACCACCGAGATCATGAAGGAGATCATCGGCCGTTCCCTGCTGGGCTGACCCTCCCGGCCCGGCTCAGCCCTCCCAGCTCTCCTGAAAGGCATACCAGTGAGCACCGAAGCGTACGTGTACGACGCGATCCGCACCCCGCGCGGCCGCGGCAAGGCGAACGGCGCCCTGCACGGCACGAAGCCCATCGACCTGGTCGTCGGACTCATCCACGAGATCCAGCGCCGCTTCCCCGGGCTCGACCCGGCGGCCATCGACGACATCGTGCTCGGCGTCGTGGGCCCGGTCGGCGACCAGGGCTCCGACATCGCCCGGATCGCCGCGATCGCCGCCGGACTGCCCGACACGGTCGCGGGAGTCCAGGAGAACCGCTTCTGTGCCTCGGGCCTGGAAGCCGTCAACATGGCGGCGATGAAGGTCCGTTCGGGCTGGGAGGACCTGGTGCTCGCGGGCGGCGTCGAGTCGATGTCCCGGGTGCCGATGGCCTCGGACGGCGGCGCCTGGTTCGCCGACCCGATGACCAACATCGCCACCAACTTCGCACCGCAGGGCATCGGCGCCGACCTCATCGCCACCATCGAGGGCTTCTCCCGGCGTGACGTCGACGAGTACGCGGCCCTGTCCCAGGAGCGCGCTGCCGCCGCCTGGAAGGACGGGCGTTTCGAGAAGTCCGTCGTCCCCGTGAAGGACCGCAGCGGACTCGTCGTCCTCGACCACGACGAGCACATGCGCCCCGGCACGACCGCCGACTCGCTCGCCAAGCTGAAGCCGTCGTTCGCCGACATCGGCGAGCTGGGCGGCTTCGACGCCGTGGCCCTGCAGAAGTACCACTGGGTCGAGGAGATCGACCACGTCCACCACGCGGGCAACTCGTCCGGCATCGTGGACGGCGCGTCACTCGTTGCCATCGGCTCGAAGGAGGTCGGCGAGCGCTACGGCCTCACTCCGCGCGCGCGGATCGTCTCCGCGGCCGTCTCCGGCTCCGAGCCCACCATCATGCTCACCGGCCCCGCGCCCGCGACTCGCAAGGCGCTCGCCAAGGCCGGGCTGACCATCGACGACATCGACCTCGTCGAGATCAACGAAGCCTTCGCGGCCGTCGTCCTGCGCTACGCGCGGGACATGGGCCTGTCCCTGGACAAGGTCAACGTCAACGGCGGCGCCATCGCGCTCGGCCACCCGCTCGGCGCCACCGGCGCGATGATCCTCGGCTCCCTCATCGACGAACTGGAGCGCCAGGACAAGCGCTACGGCCTCGCCACGCTGTGCGTGGGCGGCGGCATGGGCATCGCGACCATCGTCGAGCGCCTGTAACTCCCCAGCGGACCATCAGACTTCAACGGAGACCGGAGACCCTCCTCATGACCGAGAGCACCACCATCCGCTGGGAACAGGACGAGACGGGCGTCGTCACCCTCGTCCTCGACGACCCCAACCAGTCCGCCAACACCATGAACCAGGCCTTCAAGGACTCGATCGCGGCGATCGCCGACCGCGCCGAGGCCGAGAAGGACTCCATCCGCGGCATCATCTACGCCTCCGCCAAGAAGACCTTCTTCGCGGGCGGCGACCTCAAGGACATGATCAAGGCCGGCCCGGAGGACGCCCAGCAGGCCTTCGAGTTCGGTACGGACATCAAGTCCTGCCTGCGCCGCATCGAGACCCTCGGCAAGCCGGTCGTCGCCGCCATCAACGGCGCGGCGCTCGGCGGCGGTTACGAGATCGCCCTCGCCTCCCACCACCGCGTGGCCCTCGACGCGCCCGGCTCCAAGATCGGCCTGCCCGAGGTCACCCTCGGCCTGCTGCCCGCCGGCGGCGGCGTCACCCGCACCGTCCGCCTGATGGGCATCACGGACGCCCTCCTGAAGGTGCTGCTCCAGGGCACCCAGTACTCGCCGCAGCGGGCCCTGGAGAACGGTCTCGTCCACGAAGTGGCGGCCACCCCCGAGGAGATGCTCGCCAAGGCGCGCGCCTTCATCGACGCCAACCCCGAGTCGCAGCAGCCCTGGGACAAGCCGGGCTACCGGATCCCGGGCGGTACGCCGTCGAACCCGAAGTTCGCCGCCAACCTCCCCGCCTTCCCGGCCAACCTGAGGAAGCAGCTGAACGGCGCGCCCTACCCGGCCCCGCGCAACATCATGGCGGCGGCCGTCGAAGGCTCCCAGGTCGACTTCGAGACCGCGCTGATCATCGAGGCGCGCTACTTCACCGAGCTGGTCACCGGGCAGACCTCGAAGAACATGATCCAGGCGTTCTTCTTCGACCTCCAGGCGGTCAACTCCGGCGCCAACCGGCCCCAGGGCATCGAGCCGCGCCAGGTCCGCAAGGTCGCCGTCCTCGGCGCCGGGATGATGGGCGCGGGCATCGCCTACTCGTGCGCCCACGGGGGCCTCGAGGTCGTCCTGAAGGATGTGTCGGCCGACGCGGCGGCCACGGGCAAGGCCTACTCCGAGAAGCTCTGCGCCAAGCACGTCTCCCAGGGCCGTGTGACCCGGGAGAAGGCCGACGCGCTGCTCGCCCGCATCACGCCCACCGCCGACCCGAACGACCTGGCCGGCTGCGACGCCGTGATCGAGGCCGTCTTCGAGGACACGGCCCTCAAGCACAAGGTGTTCCAGGAGATCCAGAGCATCGTCGAGCCGGACGCGCTGCTGTGCTCCAACACCTCGACCCTGCCGATCACCGCGCTCGCCGAGGGCGTGGAGCGGCAGAACGACTTCATCGGGCTGCACTTCTTCTCGCCCGTCGACAAGATGCCGCTCGTCGAGATCATCAAGGGCGAGCGCACCGGCGACGAGGCACTGGCGCGCGCTTTCGACCTGGTACGGCAGATCAAGAAGACCCCGATCGTCGTCAACGACTCGCGCGGCTTCTTCACCTCCCGTGTCATCGGGCACTTCATCAACGAGGGCGTCGCCATGGTCGGCGAGGGCATCGAGCCCGCGTCCGTCGAGCAGGCCGCCGCCCAGGCCGGCTACCCCGCCAAGGTCCTCTCCCTGATGGACGAGCTCACGCTCACCCTGCCGCGCAAGATCCGCAAGGAGTCCAAGCAGGCCGTCGAGGAGGCGGGCGGCACCTGGAAGACGCACCCGGCGGAGGCGGTCATCGACCGCATGGTCGACGAGTTCGGCCGCACCGGCCGCAGCGGAGGCGCGGGCTTCTACGAGTACGGCGAGGACGGCAAGCGCGGCAAGCTGTGGCCGGGCCTGCGCGAGCACTTCACGAAGCCGGGCCAGGAGATCCCCTTCACGGACATGCAGGAGCGCATGCTCTTCTCCGAGGCGCTGGACACCGTCCGGCTCCTGGAGGAAGGCGTGCTGACCTCCGTCGCCGACGCCAACATCGGATCCATCTTCGGCATCGGCTTCCCCGGCTGGACCGGCGGTGTCCTCCAGTACATCAACGGGTACGACGGCGGCGCCGGGGCAGGTGCTGGGCTGCCCGGGTTCGTGGCACGCGCGCGTGAACTCGCCGAGCGCTACGGGGAGCGGTTCACGCCGCCCGCGCTGCTCGTGGAGAAGGCGGAGAAGGGCGAGAAGTTCAGCGACAAGTAGGGCGCGACGCCCAGCGACGCGAAGTGACCCGGTCGGCGGACTGCCGCTGAACCGTATGGGGTCACGTATCGCTGAGTGACATGCAGGGCTTGCTCCTCGGGGGGCGGGACCGGACGCTGACCCGCGAACCGGTTCTCGTCCCCATCGAGGAGCTCCCATGGGTCGCCGCCCCGCCCTCGCCCTGCTGGACATCCTGCGCGGCGAGGGCGTGGACCGCGTCTTCGGCAACCCCGGCACCACCGAACTGCCGTTCCTGGCAGCCCTCGTGGATGCCGAGGACGCGCCCGAGTACGTCCTCGGCATCCACGAGGGCGCCGTCGTCTCCATGGCCGACGGATACGCCCGCGCGACCGGGCGGCCCGCCTTCGTCAGCCTGCACATCGCGGCCGGGCTCGCCAACGGGCTCATCGGCCTGCTCAACGCCCGCCGTTCACGCACCCCCTTGGTGGTGATGGCGGGCCAGCAGGACCGCCGCCACCTCCAGCAGGACCCCATGCTGTCGGGCGACCTCCTCGGGCTGGCCCGTCCGGCGGTCAAGGCGGCCGTCGATGTCCAGCACGCCCGTGACCTGCCGCTCGCCGTCCGCCGCGCCTTCGCCCTCGCCGTACGGCCGCCCGCGGGCCCGGTGTTCCTCTCCGTACCGATGGACCTGCTGACCGAGGACACCGAGGTCGAGGTTCCGCCTCCTACGCCAACACCGCGTACGGGGCCGGCCGTTGGTCTGGAGCGCGCCGCCTTCCTGCTCGGCGGGGCCGCCCGGCCCGTCATCGTCGCCGGGGACGGAGTGGGCCGCGACAACGCTGTCCCGGCGCTGGCGCGCGTGGCGGAGGCCTGTGGCGCCCCCGTGCACCACCAGCCGATGGCCGACTGCCTGAACTTCCCGACCACGCACCCCCTGTACGCCGGCATGCTGCCGCCGCGCCACGACGCGATCCGTACCGCGCTCGCCCCGTACGACACCGTGCTGATCGCGGGCGCACACGCGTTCACCCCGCACCACTACAGCCCTGGCCCCGCGCTGCCGCCCGGCCTCACCGTCGTCCAGCTCGACTCGGACCCCGACGAGATCGGCCGCAACTTCCCCGCCGACACCGGACTCGTCGGCGCCCTCGCCCCCTCGCTCGACCGGCTCGCCGAGCTGCTGCGCGAACGCGTGCCCGCGCACACCGCGAAAGCGCGGGTGCTGCG
Source organism: Streptomyces sp. NBC_00775 (assembly GCF_036347135.1). Taxonomy (NCBI): domain Bacteria; kingdom Bacillati; phylum Actinomycetota; class Actinomycetes; order Kitasatosporales; family Streptomycetaceae; genus Streptomyces; species Streptomyces sp. NBC_00775. The sequence continues at coordinate 1,206,914 of NZ_CP108938.1, read as the reverse complement.
CGCGGGCGAGCGGCACACGGCCGAACGCGGCCGTACCGAGGCCGCCGCCCGGGCCGCGTACTCCGCGGCGCCGCTCGCACCCTGGGCCGCAGCCCACGCCGTGGCGCGCGGACTACCGCGGAACGCCGCGGTTGTCGAAGAGGCCATCACCGTCGGCCTGTTGCTGCGCCGGCTCGTACACCTCGACCGGCCCGGCAGCTATACGCACACAGTCGGCGGCGGTCTCGGCTGGGGGATCGGGGCAGCCGTCGGCCGTGCGCTCGCCGAGCCCGGGCGGCCGGTGGTCGCCGTCCTCGGGGACGGGTGCGCGCTCTTCGGCCTCCAGGGACTGTGGAGTGCGGCGCGCTGCGCGGTGCCGGTGCTGTTCGCGGTGATGAGCAACGGCGCCTACCGCACACTTCAGGACACCTACGAGGCGATGGGGGGCCACGGACCCTGTCCCGGCACGGAGCTCGGCGCACTCGACTTCACTCAGGCGGCGCGGTTCTTCGGGATCGACGCGGTGCGGGCGGGGAGCGCGGACCATGTGCGTGAACTCGTCTCCGGAGCAGCGGAGTTGACGCGCCCCCTGCTGCTCGACATACCACTTCGGCAGCGGTGACCGACTCGCAGTGACCGGCACCTTGTCAACCGTCGTCAGGCACCCGACCATCGGTCCATGACGGACGGTCCGGCGCCGAAGTCGGTGCTCGCGCGCGGGGCGGCGCTGCTGCGTGCCTGCGGGGAGTCCGAGGGTGCGCTGAGCCTTGCCGAGCTTGCACTGCGCACCGGGCTGCCCAAACCGAGCGCGCACCGCCTGATCGGCGAGCTGGTCCGGCTCGGGCTCGTCGAGCGCACGCCCGAAGGCCACTACCGGATCGGGCTCGCCCTCTTCGTCCTCGGTCAATCGGCGCCGTCCGCACGGGAGTTGCGGGACGCCGCGCTGCCCTACCTCGGCGATCTGCACGAGGAGACCCACGAGAACGTGCACCTCGCCGTGCCCGACGGGTCCGACACCCTCTTCCTGGAGAAGATCACGGGCCGTCGCGCCACCCCGATCGTCTCGCGCGCCGGGGGCCGGCTTCCCGCGCACTGCACGGCCACCGGCAAGGTCTTCCTCGCCCACGATCCCCGGCCACCGCATCTCACCCTGCCCCGCCTCACCCCGCGGACCCTCGTGCTGCCGGGGCAGCTCGCTCGCGACCTTGCCGCGACGCGCGCCCGCGGGTACGGGGTGAATCTGGAGGAGGCCGAGGTGGGTGTCTCGGCCGTCGCCGCGGCCGTGTACGAACGGGGGCGTGGGCCGCGGCCGGTCGCCGCGATCTCGGTCACCGGTGGTACGCGTCGTCTGGATGTGGACCGCATCGGTGCGAGGGTGTGTGCGGCGGCTCGGGCTCTGACCCGCGCGCTGTCGGCATAACAGACCTTCCTCGCCCCCGCCGCCCCTACCCGTCCCATCCCTGGGGGCTGCGCCCCCAGACCCCCGCTAAAAAGATTGCGCAGTTCCCCGCGCCCCTTTTAGGGGCGCGGGGAACTGCGCAATCTTTTGCACCAGCCCCCACCCACCCGCAGCCGAAGCACAAGCTCCCGGGGTCGAAGGGGCGGAGCCCCTGGGGATGGGACGGGTAGGGGCGGCGGGGGCGAAAACCCCTTCGTCAGCCCCGTCGCGTCAGTCCCGACTGCACCGCCACCGCCAACGCATGCTCGGTGAGCCGCTCCCCGTGCACCTCACCCACGATCCGCCCCCGCACGAACACCAGCACCCGATCGCACACCTCGGTCAGCTCGGCGAGGTCGGTCGAGGCGATGAGGACCGCCGCGCCGCCCGCGGCCAACTCGCCGACGATGCGATGCATTTCGGCGCGGACGCCGACGTCGACGCCCCGGGTCGGATCGTCGAGGACGACGATGCGCGGCTCGGTGGCGAGCCACTTGGCGAAGACGACCTTCTGCTGGTTGCCGCCGGAGAGGCGGGCCACGATGTCGTAGGGCCCGCCGCGCAGCCGCAGCCGGTCGGTCAAGTCGGCGGTTCGGCGCACCAGTTCGGTGCGTGAGGGCAGCACGCCGCCGCGCCCCAGGGCCAGCCAGCTCACCGCGGTCGCGTTCTCCCACACCATGCGCTCGGCCATCAGCCCGTACCGTTTGCGATCGCTGGGGACGAACGCGACGCCCGCGCGGACGGCGGCGCGCAGGGAGCGCGGCAGCCCCCGCCCGCCCACGTCGACGCGCCCCGCCGAGATCGCCGTACGCCCGCACACCACCTCCAACGCGGCGAGATGGCCCGCCCCTTGGAGCCCGGCGACCCCGACCACCTCGCCGGCGCGCACGGTGAAGGTGACGTCGGCGAGCCGCCCGGGCACGCTCACCTCGGACAGCACCACCGGCGGTGGGCCTTCCGCGACGGCGCGTGCACGGCGTACGGGCTGCGGAGGCCGGCCGCCCAGCATCGCCGTGACCAGCTCCGGCACGTCGACGTCCTCCCGTCGCGCCCCGGCCAGCGCGACCCGCCCGTCCCGCAGCACGGTCACCCGCTGCGCGAAGCGCATCACCTCCTCCAGGAAGTGGGTGACGTACAGAACGGCGATGCCCTGCCCGGTGAGGGTGCGCAGCACCTGTTCGAGGCGGTCCACGGCGGCGCCCGGCAGCGCGGAGGTCGGCTCGTCGAGCACCAGGATCTTGGGCCGCCGCAGCAGCGCCCGCGCGATCTCCGTCAACTGCTGGTCGGCCAAGGGGAGTTCGCCGAGGAGCGTGCCGGGGTCGACGTCGAGGCCGAGTTCGGCGAGGACCGGGCGGGCGGCGCGGTCCATGGCGCCCCGGTCGAGCAGGCCGAAGCGGCGTGGCGGGCGGTAGGGGTAGAGGTTCTCGCGGACGGTGAGGTCGGGGAAGAGGCTCAACTCCTGGGAGACGACAGCGATTCCATCTGCCCGCGCCTCCTTCGCGAGCAGTACCGTGCCGTCGTCGGGAGCCACCGTGCCCGACAGGATCCGTACGAGCGTCGACTTGCCCGCGCCGTTCTCGCCGACCAGCGCGTGGACCTCGCCGCCGCGCAGACTGATGCCCGCTCCGTCCAGGGCCCTGACCCCGCCGTACGACTTGACCAGGCCCCGTGCCGCGAGCATGTCGCCGTCACTCATCTCAGCGTGCGTCCTTCAAGGGCTTGAGCTGGGCCTTCTGGTCTCCGAGCAGCTTGTCGAGGGTCGGTTTGTACCAGTCGTACGCCGCTTTCGGGGACTTCTGCCGGGTGATGATCTCGTCGATGTTGGACTGGTCCACGACTCCGCCCGGGGACAGGAACCAGCCCTTGAGCAGCTTGCCGTCGTTGTCGCGTACGGCCTCGATCAGCATCGCCGTGGAGAGATAGCCCTTGAGGAAGTGCTGGGGGTCGATGGTGACGAAGTTCGAGCCGTCCTTGACCGCGTCGAGGGTCTTCGGGTCGACGTCGAAGCCGGCCGTGAGCCAGGTGCCCTTCTCGGCCTTCTTGATCTTCGCGAGGTTGTAGCTGTCGGCGTCACCGACACCGAGGAAGGCGAGCGCCTTGGGGTGCGCGTTCACCTGCGCCGACCAGGAGCTGTAGTTCTGTCCGGGATCGCTGTACGTCTGGAAGGGGCCGAGGACCTCGACGTTCGGGGCCTGCTTCTTGAAGGTGTCCGCGATGCCCTTGGCCCGGTTGTCCAGCACCGGCGTCCCGGGGTTGGGTACGCCGATGACGATCTGTCCCTTCGGGACGCTGCCCAGCCGCTTCAGCGCCTCCTTCGCCATCAGCTCGCCGAGCGCGTAGTTGTCGTTGCCCACGTAGAAGCCGACCTTGCTGCCGTCGGTCGGCGAGGTGTCCAGGGCGACGATGGGGATGCCCTGGTCGACGGCGCGTGCGGCGGGCCGGGTGAAGATCGGCGGGTCGAGGTTCTCCAGGACGATGCCGTCCTTGGCGCGGGCGGTCAGGTTCTGGAAGAGCTGCACCTCGGCAGGTCCGTCCGTGTTGGGCGGGCCGACCGCCTTGAAGTTCACGTTCCCCTCGTGGCTCGCGGCGCTCTCGGCGCCGAGGACCATCTCGTGGGCGAAGTTCAGGCTGATGTTGGCCACGGCGATACCCATGTCGAGCTTGCCGTTCTTGCCGTCGGAGCCGTTGCCGCTGCCGCAGCCGGCGGCAGCGAGGAGGGCCAGCGCGGCGGGCACGGCCAGCAGCGTACGCAATCGGGGGTGCATCACGGCCTCCAAACAGGCTCTGAACAGCTGAACAGGCTGCGGTCCAAGGGGACTTCAGTGGCGTCGGCGCCCCGTACGGCGCAGCGCGCTGTCCGCCGCGACCGCGACGAGGATCACCCCGCCCGTCGCGAACGACGTCCAGTTGATGGGTACTTCGAAGAACACGAGCCCGGAGGCGACCACGGACAGGATCATCGCTCCGGCCACCGCCCCGACCACCGAGCCGCGTCCGCCCGCGAGCGGGGTGCCGCCGATGATGCACGCGGCGATGGCCTGCAACTCGTAGCCCTGGCCCAGCGTCGGGTCACCGGCCCCGTAGAAGGCGAGCGCGAGCGCCGCCGCGCAGGCCGTGGTCAGTCCGGACAGGGCGAGCGCCTGGACACGGGTGCGGACGACGGGGATGCCGCTGAACGCGGCGGCGTCGGGGTTGGACCCGATCGCCCGCACCCGCGCCCCGAAACGCGTCCGGGTCAGCACGACCGCCAGCACCACGACCACGGCCAGCAGCACCCACAGCGCGAACGGAACCCCCGCCGCGTCGCCGCCCGCGAAGGTGAAGAACGAGTCGTCGAGCGGCAGATCGGTGATCTGCTTGCCGTCGGCGAGCGCGAGCCCGACGCCCCGGAAGAGCATCAGCGTGCCCAGCGTCACGATGAACGACGGCAGCGCGAGCAACGTCGTGACCAGCGCGTTGAAGACACCGAGGACGATCCCGGTGACCAGCATCACCGGGACCGCCAGCCAGGGCGGCGTACCGTCCCGCACCAGCAGGGCCCCGACGACCAGACACATCGCGTAGGTGCCGCCGACGGACAGATCGACCTCGCGCATGGCGAGCGCGAAGACCATCCCGCACGCCATCAGCGAGATGTAGACGGAGTTGTGGGCGGTGGTGAGCAGGTTGTCGCTGTCGAGGAAGTCGGGGTACGGGATGCCGATGCCGGCGATCAGCAGCCCGAGCACGATCAGCACGCCCAGCTCGTCCCTGATCAGCCGCCGCGCGAGCACCATATGGGTCAGCCGCCTCGGGATCGACCCGAACTGCCGTCGTCCGCCGCCCTGTTCGCGGGCGCGCTCGGTGTCGTCCACGGCACGCTCGGTCTCGGTCATCGGGCACGGCTCCCGGTACGGCTGACGCTGGGCGGTCGCCCCGCAGCGTGGGCCTCGCGAACGCCCACGGCAACAGGCCCGTTCCAGCGAGTGAAATGCGCTCTTGCCGGGCGACTGGCGGGTCCTCACACTCGGCCCATGGAGACACGTACCGCCCTGGTGACCGGAGCGGCACAGGGCCTCGGGCAGGAATTCGCCGTCGCGCTCGCCGGGCGCGGCTACCGGGTCGCCGGGATCGATCTCGTCCCGCAGCCCGAGACGGCCAAGCGGGTGCTGGACTATGTGGAGTTGATCGCCGACGTCACCGACGAGGAACAGATCGGGGCGGCACTGCAGCGCGTCATCGACCGGTTCGGGACCCTGCACGTGCTCGTCAACAACGCCGGTGTCTACCCGGAGTTGCCCTTCGAGGACACCACTCCCGAGGACTGGCGGCGGATCATGCGCGTAAACCTGGAAGCGCCGTTCCTGGTGACCCGCGCCGTCCTGCCGTATCTCAAGGCGGCCGGCTGGGGGCGGATCGTGAACATCACCTCGGCGGCCGTCCTCACCGCCCCGCCCACGATGGTCGCCTACGTCTCCTCGAAGGCGGGCCTGATCGGCTTCACGCGCGCACTGGCGTCCGCGCTGGGGCCGTACGACATCACCGTCAACGCCATCGCGCCGAGCATGGTGCGCACCGCCACCGCCGAGCGGACCGTCGGCGCGGACGGCGGCTTCGAGCACGTCCGCGACCAGCAGGCCGTACCGAGGACCCAGGAGCCGTCCGACCTCGTCTCCACCCTCCTGTACGTGGTGGACCCGGGCAGCGGTTTCCTGACCGGTCAGACCCTCAACGTGGCGGGCGGATCGGCCTACTTGTGAGGGTTTCCTGTACATACCGCGGCGACGCAACCGGATGAGCCCCTCCCACGTCCTACGCTGCCGTAGATCATGATCACGCCAACGGAGGGGCCGTACGTGCGGTGCACCACCAAGCGAGTGCTGCGAGGAGCCGGAGTCGGTGTTCTCGTCCTGTCGCTCGCGCTCACGGGATGCCAGGGCAAGAAGAGCAAGAAGAAGAGCCGGGGGAAGTCATCCACCTCCCGCAGCCGCACCGTCGGCGGGACGAGCGGCGGATCGGGCAACAAGAGCGGCGGCTCGCTGAGCGGCGCCCGGCAGGCGCAGTCCGTGCTGCCGCCCACCGACAGCATGCCCACCGCGCTGCGCACCGTCACCTCACCGCTCTCCAGCCGCGCCAAGGCCCCCACGAGCTGCAAGGAACCGTCCTCGAAGTGCAAGAACACCGTGGCGCACGGTGACGTCGGGTACAGAGGCACCGACATCACCAGCTTCGAGGTCATCGTGTACAGCAACGCGCGGGCCGCGAAGAAGGCCTTCGGTTCCTGGGACAACCACATCCGCAACAGCGCGAGCAAGTACCAGGTGCTCGACGCGGCGACCTACGACGCCGGAAGCGTCACGTTCCAGTTCAAGTCCGCCTCCGACGCGAACGTCCGGGAGACGGTGATCCTCCAGGGGAAGTTCATCGGCACCCTGGACTACCGTGACGACACCGACTTCGCGAACGCGGGCGCCTCCGACGCGCTGGCCGGTCTCGCGCGCATGTACGCCGAGCGGCTGAGGCAGGTCGTGGCCGGCGAGACGCCCACGGCGTCGGCGGCGGGGCTCAAGGTCTCCTAGGACGTGATGGCGTAGGGCGGGTGGAGTGGCTCAGGACTCCTTGAGCCACTCCCGCAGTTCCTCCTTGAGCGAGCGCTGGAACGTGGTCAGCAGCGCCTGCACCACCAGCGGCTGCATGTGCGCCGACAGCGACTTCACCGCCGCCACGGACTCCCGCCCGCCCACCGCGTCACGCAGCAGCGTGGACAACTCGTGGGCCGCCGCGCGCGAGTGCTCCAGCAGCACGGTCCGCGCCGCGAGGATCGTCTCGTGCGCGAGCGGTACGTCGAGGAGCTGTACGCCGAGCCGCAGCAGCCCCGGGTCCACACGGAAGGAGTCCGCGGTCCGCTCGATGACGTTCATCGCGGCCAGCCGTTCCAGATCCTCATCGCCCAGGGAGCGCCCGGCCCGCCGCTCCAGCTCCTCGCGCGTCACGTCCTGGGCCGCGTCGGGCGCCCAGGAGGCCACGACGGCACGGTGGATGGCGAGGTCGTGGGCGCTCAGGCCGGGCGGCAGCTGCGTCAGATGGCGCTCGATCGCGGCGAGCGTCATGCCCTGGTGCTGCAACTCCTCGATGAGCGCGAGCCGGGCCAGGTGCTCCTGGCTGTAGTGGCCGACGCGCCGGGGACCGATGACGGGCGGCGGCAGCAGGCCCCTGGCGCTGTAGAAGCGGACCGTACGGACCGTGACACCCGCCCGCGCGGCCAGCTCGTCGACCGTGAGCGTCGGCTCCTCGGTGTCCGTCGTCATGGCAGGTCCTCGCCTCTCCGGGTCGTGCCGCGTCCGCCCTCCGGGCCCGGTGGCGACGCGGTGCAACAGTATTGCTGTCCCACCGGAGTTGTGAAAGCGTCCGCCCAGCAGGTCACAGGCAACTGTCAGTGGCAGCGCCTACCGTGGCGTCATGTCGGAGATCACGTACGTCCGGGGTGACGCCACCGTTCCGTTGGGCAAGGGCGTCAAGGTGATCGCCCATGTCTGCAACGACATCGGGGGATGGGGGAAGGGCTTCGTGCTCGCCGTCTCCCGCCGCTGGCCGGAGCCGGAGGCGGCGTACCGCGCCTGGCACCGGGACCGCGCGCACAACGACTTCGGCCTGGGCGCCGCCCAGTTCGTCCAGGTCGACCGGTACGTGTGGGTGGCGAACCTGGTGGGGCAGCGAGGCATACGCACGGGCAGCAAGGGGGTTCCCGTGCGCTATGAGGCCATCGACACGGCACTCGGACGGCTCGCCGACAAGGCCGCCGAGCTCGGCGCCTCCGTCCATATGCCCCGCATCGGCTGCGGCCTCGCGGGCGGCAAGTGGTCACGCGTGGAGCCGCTCATCATCGAGCGGCTGGTGAAGCGGGGGGTGGCGGTCACGGTGTACGACCACGGGGACTGACCTGCGGCCGCAGTACGCGCACCGCAGGAGGCGTCGCGGCCCAACGGGCAGGCGGATGAAAGGACTTGCGGAAAATTCCGCAAGTCCTTGCGGTGACCGGCGGAGCCTGCTTGACTCACGGCTCGCATCCGAGGGGATCCGAGAGGACCGGAGACGGGCCGAGAGGAAGAGCCATGAGCCGCGATATCGACGTCCTCGTACTCGGCGGCGCGGGCGTGGACACGATCGTCCACGTCCCCGAACTGCCGCTCCCGTTCGCCGACAGCTACATGATCAGGCCCGGGATCGAGACCCGCGCGGGCCAGACCGGGGACTTCGTCGCGCTCGGCGTGCACGCTCTCGGCCTGCGCACCCACCACCTCGACCTGATCGGCGACGACCACGAGGGCGAGCTGGTCCGCGCACTGCACCGCGACCGGGGCATCGCGCTCACCGACGTCCTCCAGCCCGGCGGCACCAAGCGCGCGGTCAACCTCGTGGGCCCCGACGGGCGCCGGTTGTCGCTGTACGACGAGAGCCGCTCGCGGGAATCGGACCGGCTGCCCGAGGAGAAGGTCCGGGCGCTGGCCAGGGCAAGCCGCCATGCGCACGTCTCCATCACCTACCCCTGCGCCTTCGCCCTGCCGGCGCTGCGGGAGGCCGGGGTGACCCTCTCGACCGACCTGCACGACTGGGACGGCGCCAACCCCTATCACGAGCCGTTCGCCCACGCCGCCGACGTCGTGTTCCTGTCCGCCACCGCCCTGACGGACCCGGAGCGGACGATGCGCCGGATCGTCGAGCGGGGCCGGGCCGAGGTGGTCGTCGCCACGGCCGGAGCCGACGGCGCGTACCTGCTGGCCGACGACGAGATGACCCACATCCCGGCGGTCGTGCCCCGCACGCCGGTGGTGGACACGAACGGGGCCGGCGACGCCTTCGCGGCCGGCTTCCTCCTCGGCCGGCTGAACGGTGAGCCGCCGAAGCGCTGCGCCCTCTACGGCACGGTGGCCGGTGCCCATGCCTGCACCGTGCCGTCGACGCGGACCGACGCGATCGGCAGGGAGGAACTCCTCACCCGGGTAGCCGAGTTGGAGTCGGCGTCCGTGACGCACTAGGCGGCCCGGGGTGGTCGTACCCCCGGGCCGCCCTGCCGTCCTCTACCCGGCGTGCAGGTCGTTCGTCGCCTCGATCTTCTTCCACGACTTCGGCCGGGAAGGAGCCCCCGCCTTCGCCGAGCTCCGAGCGATCGACGCGCCCTGCGCCGCGGGTGCCGCCGGCTTCGACGGCTGGAACAGCCAGGTGTCGAAGAGCGAGGCGAGCGACGTGCCGGACACCTGCTCGGCGTACTTCTGGAAGTCGCCGACCGACGCGTTCCCGTACGCGTGATCCTTCGGCCACCCCTTCAGGATGGCGAAGAACGCGTCGTCCCCGACCGCGTTGCGCAGCGCCTGGACCGCCAGCGCGCCCCGGTCGTAGACCGCGATGTCGAACTGGTCGTCCGGACCGGGGTCGCCGGGCTTCACCGTCCAGAAGGTGTCGTCGGCCGGATGCGACGCGTACACGTAGTCCGCGAGCTCCTGCGTCGTCCCCTCGCCCTCGTGCTCCGACCAGAGCCACTGCGCGTACCGCGCGAAGCCCTCATTGATCCAGATGTCCTTCCAGCCCTTCAACGACACGTCGTCGCCGTACCACTGATGCGTCAACTCATGAACCACGACCGAGGTGTTGGAGCCGTTCGCGAACTGCCGCGGGCTGTAGAACACCCGGGTCTGCGTCTCCAGCGCGTACCCGGTGGTGGTGTTCGGGACGTATCCGCCGACCGAGTCGAAGGGGTAGGGGCCGAAGTACCCGGTCAGCCAGTCGACGATCTCCCCGGTCCGCTCGACGCTCGCCCGCGCCGCCCCGTCGTTGTCGCCCAGGTCCTTGCTGTACGCGTTGATGACCGGGACGCCGTCGGACGTCTGCCCGGTCGTGATGTCGAACTTGCCGACCGCGAGCGTGGCGAGATACGTGGCCTGCGGCTTGTTGGAGCGCCAGTTGTAGCGGGTCCAGCCGAGCCGTGAACTCGTCGACTGGAGCGTGCCGTTGGAGATGGCCTGGGTGCCGTCCGGGACGGCCACCGACACGTCGTACGTGGCCTTGTCGAGCGGATGGTCATTGCTCGGGAACCACCACCACGCCGCCTCGGGCTCGTCCGCCGCGACCGCCCCGTCCGGAGTGCGGTGCCAGGTCGAGAAGCCGTACGCGCTCTTCGTGGACGGCACCCCGCTGTAGCGGACGACGACCGTGATCGGTGTGCCCTTGGGCAGCGGGTTCGCCGGAGTGATCTCCAGCTCGTGCTGACCCGAGGTCGCGAACGACGCCTTCGCGCCATTGACCCGCACCTCGCTCACATCGAGCAGGAAGTCCAGATCGAACCGCGAAAGATCCTGCGTGGTGGTGGCCAGGAGGGTCGCCGTGCCCTCCAACTCGTCCGTCTGCGGCTGGTACTTGAGCCGCAGATCGTAGTGCGAGACGTCGTAGCCGCCGTTTCCGTAGGCCGGGTAGTAAGGGTCGCCGATGCCCGGCGCCCCGGGGGAGTAACTGGCCGCCGATGCCGGGATCGCCAGCAGGAGGGAGGCCGCGAGCGCGCCCGGGGCGATGAGTCTGCGGTGCACGTCAAGCTCCAAGTGGTAGGGGCATGAAGTCTGTCCGGAGCCTATTCAGTCCCTGTGGCCCCGGTCATGTCCACGGCCACCCCTGTCACACGATCGCCATTCGGCCGACATGAGTGATCGAGCCCCACAGTCCTTTCACAGACCCTCTTTTGTGCGGGAGTTGACCGGGGTACCTTCCGCGCATGCCGATACCATCGCGCCGCAGGCGCTTCACGACCTGGAGATCGCTCGCGACGGCGGCCACAGCCGCCCTGATGGCCGCCTTCCTCACCCCTGTCGCCGCACACGGCGCCCCACGGGAGAGCACCCCGGTCTACTCGTACGAGAACGCGATCCGTGAATCCGTCTGGGTGGACACCGGCCTCGACGGCGACGGCGACGGAAAGACCGACCGTGTGGCCGTCGACATCGTCCGGCCCCGCGAACTCGCCCAGCAGGGCCGCAAAATACCCGTGATCATGGACGCCAGCCCCTACTACTCCTGCTGTGGACGTGGCAACGAAGGCCAGAAGAAGACGTACGACGCGAACGGCGACGTCGTCCAGATGCCGCTGTTCTACGACAACTACTTCGTGCCGCGCGGCTACGCCTTCGTCGGCGTCGACCTGGCCGGAACCAGCCGCTCCGACGGCTGCGTGGACGTGGGCGGCCGCTCCGACGTCCAGTCCGCGAAGGCGGTCGTCGACTGGCTGAACGGCCGGGCCAAGGGCTACACCACCCGCACCGGCGGCGCCGCGGCCAAGGCGACCTGGACCAACGGCAAGACCGGCATGATCGGCAAGAGCTGGGACGGCACCATCGCCAACGGCGTCGCGGCCACCGGGGTCAAGGGCCTGAAGACCATCGTGCCCATCAGCGCCATCTCCTCCTGGTACGACTACTACTTCGCCAAGGGCGCCCCGCTCTACGACTCCGGCCCCGACTGGCTCTCCGACTACGTCGACAGCCCGGACGCCCGCGCCAAGTGCGCCGCCGTCCAGCGGAAGCTCGTCGACGAGGCGCCGCGCACCGGCGACTGGACGTCGCTGTGGACCGAGCGCGACTACGTGAAGGACGCGAGCAAGGTCAAGGCCAGCGTCTTCCTCGTCCACGGCACGCAGGACCTCAACGTCCGCACCAAGAACTTCGGCCAGTGGTGGAGCGCCCTCGCCAAGAACGGCGTCGAGCGCAAGATCTGGCTCTCCCAGACCGGCCACGTCGACCCCTTCGACTTCCGCCGCGCCGCATGGGTCGACACCCTGCACCGCTGGTTCGACCACGAACTCCTCGGCTACGACAACGGCATCGACGACGAGCCCATGGCCGACATCGAGCGCCACCCCGACCAGTGGGTCACCTCCAGCGTCTGGCCGCCCCGCACCACCGCGACGACGACCCTCCGCCCGGGCACGGGCACCGCAGCCGGCGTCGGCACCCTCGGCCTCCGTACCGGCTCCGGCACCGAGACGTTCACCGACGACCCGCAGCTGAGCGAGACCGACTGGGCCGCGCACATCGACCGGTCGACCCCCGACAAGGCGGGCTTCGTCACCAAGCCGCTCGCGCACGACCTGCGGCTGTCCGGCTCCTCCAAGGTGACCGTCACCGCCACCCCGACGACCTCGACGGCCCATCTCTCCGCGGTACTCGTCGACCTCGGCCCGGACACCATCCGCGACTACGCCGCCTCCGGCGAGGGCATCACCACGCTCACCGACCGCACCTGCTGGGGCGCGAGCACGACCGGCGACAGCCCCTGCTTCAAGGAGACGCAGGCGAACAAGACCGACGTCGACTACAACGTCTTCAGCCGCGGCTGGGCCGACCTCGGCACCTACGCCTCGGACCTGAAGGGCGTCCCGCTCACCCCCGGCACGGCGTACACCATCACCCTCGACCTGGCCGCCACCGACCACGTCGTCCCCAAGGGCCACCGGCTCGCGCTGATCGTCGCGGGCACCGACAAGGACCTCATCGATCCTCCGTCGAGCACGCCGACCCTGACGCTCGACCTGTCCCGTACGTCGGCCCGCGTCCCGCTGGTCGGCGGCGCCGACTCCTTCACGAGGGCGACGGCGGGCTCGGCCGCGACGCCGACCGCCTCCGTCCTCGACGGCGTACGCGATCCGCGCACCGCCGTCCGGGTCCCGGGGGAGACCCGTTGATCCCCTTACGCATCCGCGCCCTGGCCGTGGCGGTCTCCGCCACGGCCTTGGCCGCGCCCCTGACGACAGCACCGGCGTACGCGACACAGACCCCGCCGCGCACCGGATTCGAGCGGACCGACGGCGCACGCTGGACCAGCGAGCCCGAAGAACAGGACTTCCTGGCCGCCGTCGACAAGGCGAGCGACCAGGTGTCCGTGGCCCGGATCGGCATCACGAAGCAGGGCCGCCCCCTCCAGCTCGTCCGGATCGGCACCCACCGCACGGCCACCACCGTGCTCCTTGTGTGCAGCCAGCACGGCGACGAGCCGTCCGGCCGCGAAGCCTGTCTCACGACCATCCGCGACCTGGCGTACGCGAAGGACCGGCGCACCCGGCACCTGCTGAAGAGCACCACCGTGCTCGTCGTCCCCACCGCCAACCCCGACGGCCGCGCCGCCGACACCCGGGAGAACGGCGACGGCGTCGACATCAACCGCGACCACCTCGCCCTCAGGACGGCCGAGGCCCGCGCGATGGCCACGGTCCTGCGCGACCGTGAGCCCGACGTCGTCTACGACCTGCACGAGTACGGCGCCACACCCAAGTACTACGACAAGGACCTCTTCGACCTCTGGCCGCGCAACCTCAACACGGACACGGCCGTGCACGACGAGGCGGAGACCCTGTCGAGGGACTACGTACGGCCCGCCGCCCAGGAGTCGGGGTACTCGACGGGCACGTACGGCATCTGGACCGACCCCGTGACCGGCGACCCGGTCAAACAGACGGCCGGCGACGGGCAGGAGCGCATCCTGCGGAACATGTCAGGCGTCAAACACGCGGCCGGACTGCTCATCGAGAGCCGCGTCGATCCGATGACGGACGCCGAGAAGGCCGATCAGACGCTCAACAACCGGCGTCGCGTCCATTCCCAACTGGCCGCGCTGGGCGGCCTGTTCGGCTTCGCGGGCGAACGCGGCGGACAGGTCGCGGCCGCCACGAGCGCGGCCCGGCTCGCGGGCTACCGCGACATCGGCCCGGTCTACCTCGGCGGCGCCGACAACGACCCCGCCGAACCCGCCGAGGTGATCCAGGACCCGCCCTGCGGCTACCGGCTCACGGCGGACCAGTACGCGGACGTGAGCGACGAACTCGCCCTGCACGGCGTGCGCGTACGACCGGACGGCGACGGTGACGGCGTTCTCGTACCCCTGCGTCAGTCCCTGCGCGCCCTCGTCCCGCTGCTCCTCGACGAGCGCGCGCCGTACCACCTCACGGCCGGGGAGCCCGAGAGTGCCTGCTGAGGACGGTTACTCAGGCGGAGGTGGCCGGGCGGGCGAGCTCGGCCGCCTCCCGCGCGCACCCCCATGCCACCGTGACGCCCGCACCGCCATGACCGTAGTTGTGCACCAGCACCCGTCCGTCCGGCAGCACTTCGCGCTCCAGCCGGACCGTGTCGCGCACCGGCCGCAGCCCCACGCGGTGGTCGAGCACGCGCGCCCCGGCGATCTCCGGACAGAGCGCCGCGCATCGCTTGACGATCTCCGCCGCCACCGCCGGGTCGGGTGTCAGCGACCATGCGCCGTCGTCGGTCGTGCCGCCCAGGACCAGCCGGTCCGGATGCGGGAAGACGTATGTGGTCGTCCCGGCGTCCGAGTCCGTCGTGACGAGCCAGGTGCGGATCCCGGGGTTCTCCACGATCACGAGCTGTCCGCGCACGGGCCGTACGGCCGGATCGGGTATGAGCTCGCGGGCGCCCAGCCCAGTGCAGTTGACCACGACCGGCGCCTCGGCCTCCGCGAGGTCCGTCACCGTGCGCTCCTCGATCGTCGCCCCTGCCCGCAGGAGGCGCTCGCGCAGCCACCGCAGATGCACCGGCATGTCGATCAGTGGCAGCCGCGCCCACAGACCCGTTCCCGCGTACTCCTCGTCCGTCGCCGCTCGCAGCCCCGGCGCCCGGGCGGCCCACGGGCCCAGCGCGTCCAGCCGTGTCTCGCCCTGTACGCCCTCGACCACGCGTACGCCCGTCTCGTCGGGCCGGGCCGCCAACTCCTCGTACACGGAGAGTGATTGGATGGCCCATTCTCCGGCCAGCGCCTCGGGCTCGATGTGGTACGGCCACCACAGCGCGCCGGCAACCGCCGAGGTGGTCCGCTCGGCGGGCTCCCGCGCCCACACGCGTACCCGCCTTCCCGCCTCGGCCAGGACAACGGCCGTTGTCAGGCCGATGACACCGCTGCCGACCACGATCACTTCACCGCCGCGAGAGCTCTTCACGCGTGGACGGTAGCGGAATATGTCATGCCGTGCTCACATCACTCCCAGTCTGGGGATACTCACAGCATGTCTGCCGAGTACGCGACCTTCGGCCTGGCACCGGCGATGCGTGCCGGTGGAGTCCTCGCCAACGGTGACTACCAGGTGCACCGGGATTTCGTCGACTTCATCGTCGACGGGCGCCCGCTGCTGTTCCAGCTCTCCGACCTCGACGCGGTGTCCCCGCTCGCCTCCGACGTGCCACCCGCGATCTTCACCGCGCAGGTGCGCAGCCTCCTCCTGGAGGCCGACGCTCCGCTCGACGGCGGCCGGTACGTCATCTACGGCTGCCCAGAGTGCCAGGGCCTCGAATGCGGTGCCGTCACGGCGGTCATCGAGAAGGACGGTGACGACTATGTGTGGCGCGACTTCGCCTGGCAGACCGACGAATGGGCCGACCTGGAGCTCAACGGCTACCACGGCATAGGACCGTTCCGCTTCCATGGCGCCGAGTACCGCAGTGCGCTGAACTCCCTCCTCGACGGCGATACGGGACCCCGCCGCCGTGTCCTGCTCATCGGTGCCCGCGTCGCGCTGCTCGCCAAGCTCGCCGCCGCCCTGCGCACCATCGGCATCGGCGCCGACATCGCCCACGACGCCACGGACGTCCCGGCCGACGAACTCCGTGCGTACGGTGCGGTGGCCTTCGGCCGGGCCATCAGCGAGGAGCATCGTGCCGCCGTACGGGAATCCTTCCGGCGCGCGGACGTCGATGTCGCGTACGTCGAGGGCCTCGCCCCGATCATTCCGCTCCTGGTCGCCCAGATCGAGCACGCCCTGGACCGCAGCCCGCGGGAGCTGCGCCGGCTCACCCGGCTCGTCGCCACCGACGGCGAGGCGGGCATCGAGGTCACCTCCACATGCCGGGTCCAGCTGACCGCGTACCGGCTCGACCGCCTGTACCGCACCCACGCGCACGAGGT
Organism: Streptomyces sp. NBC_00775; assembly: GCF_036347135.1. Classification (NCBI taxonomy): domain Bacteria; kingdom Bacillati; phylum Actinomycetota; class Actinomycetes; order Kitasatosporales; family Streptomycetaceae; genus Streptomyces; species Streptomyces sp. NBC_00775. The sequence goes on along the minus strand of NZ_CP108938.1, from coordinate 1,190,575 downwards.
CTTCGACGGAATCCTGGAGGCGGGCCGGCACCGGGTCGCGCTGGATGCCAAGGCGGTGAAGGGGGAGTCGTTCATCGTGGCACGGACATCGGGGAGTGTGCTGGTGGAGGCCATGGCACGGTGATCGCCAGGGATGGGGCGGGTGGAAACCGCGGCGCGGCCCAGGGCGCCGGGCCGTTAGGATCGGCCTCCTGATGACTGCCACTCTCGTCGCCAAGAATCTCGCCGCCGGACACGGCGACCGCTCGCTCTTCTCCGGGCTCGACCTCGTCGTCGCACCCGGCGATGTGATCGGACTCGTCGGTGCCAACGGCGCGGGCAAGTCCACGCTGCTGCGGCTCCTCGCCGGCCTCCTCACGCCGGAGCAGGGGGAGCTGCGGCTGTCCCCGCCGTCCGCGACCGTCGGGCATCTGCCGCAGGAGCCGGAGCGGCGGGAGGACGAGACCGTACGGGAGTTTCTCGCGCGCCGCACGGGCGTCGCCGAGGCCCAGCGGGTGATGGACGAGGCGACACAGGCGCTCGTCGACGGGGCGCCGGGCGCGGACGACGCGTACGCGACCAGCCTGGAGCGCTGGCTCGACCTCGGCGGCGCCGACCTCGACGAGCGTGCCGAGGAGGTCACCGACTCCCTGGGACTCGCCGTCGACCTGGACCAGCCGATGACCTCCCTGTCCGGCGGCCAGGCGGCTCGCGCCGGACTCGCTTCGCTGCTCCTCTCCCGCTACGACGTCTTCCTGCTCGACGAGCCCACGAACGATCTGGACCTGGACGGCCTGGAGCGCCTTGAGCGTTTCGTGTCCGGCCTGCGCGCCGGGACCGTCGTCGTCAGCCACGACCGCGAGTTCCTGACCCGCACGGTGACGAAGGTGCTCGAACTCGACCTCGCACAGCAGCAGATCACGCTGTACGGCGGCGGATACGAGGCGTATCTGGAGGAACGCGACACCGCGCGCCGGCACGCCCGCGAGGACTACGAGGAGTACGCCGACAAGCGGTCCGCGCTCGAAGGCCGCGCCCAGATGCAGCGCTCCTGGATGGACAAGGGTGTCAAGAACGCCCGGCGCAAGGCGAACAACGACAACGACAAGATCGGCCGCAAGTTCCGCAGCGAGGCCAGTGAGAAGCAGGCCGCGAAGGCCCGGCAGACCCAGCGCATGATCGAGCGCCTCGACACCGTCGACGAGCCGCGCAAGGAGTGGGAGCTGCGCATGGAGATCGCGGCGGCCCCGCGCTCCGGTGCGGTCGTCGCCACGTTGCGGGACGCGGAGGTGCGGCGCGGCGAGTACACCTTCGGCCCGGCGACACTGCAGATCGACTGGGCGGACCGGGTCGCGGTCACCGGCGCGAACGGCGCCGGCAAGTCGACCCTGCTGGGCGCGCTGCTCGGGCGCGTCCCCCTGGACGCCGGGCACGCCACCCTCGGCTCCGGCGTGGTCGTCGGCGAGGTCGACCAGGCCCGCCGGCTCTTCCACGGTTCGGAGTCCCTGCTGGACGCGTTCTGCGCGGCGGTCCCGGACACGGAACCCGCTGAAGTCCGCACGCTGCTGGCCAAGTTCGGCCTGAAGGCGGACCACGTCCTGCGCCCGGCGGCCACGCTCTCCCCGGGCGAGCGCACCCGGTCGGCCCTCGCCCTTCTTCAGGGCCGAGGCGTCAACCTTCTCGTGCTCGACGAGCCGACCAACCACCTCGACCTCCCCGCGATCGAGCAGCTGGAATCGGCCCTCGACTCGTACGAGGGCACGCTGCTCCTCGTCACCCACGACCGCCGCATGCTGGACGCGGTACGGACGACCCGCCGCCTGGAGGTCGCGGACGGCAAGGTGACGGAACTGCCGTAACCGTCCTCGCTGTGGGCATGCGTGCCGCCAGGGGCGGCGTCCGTCCCCAAGAGAGCGGCACCCGGTAAGCGCCGGGGCTGCGCGACCCACCCCGAGCTCAGCCCCGGCGCCGGGTGCCCTGTCACCAGGGCACCCGGCGCCGAACGTCAGCGCCGACCCCGCTTGGGGTCGACCAACCCGGCCTTGCGCAACGCATCCGCCATCGCGCTGTTGGCGGGCGGCGGCGCAGCCTGACGCGACCCGCCACCGGCGCCGCCACGGCCCTGCCCTTGCCCCTGGCCCTGCCGCTGTCCCTGCCCTTGGCCCTGCCGCTGTCCCCGCTGCTGCGGCGGCCGCCCCCCACGCTGAGGCCGCCCCCCGCCTTCCTGGGCCGGAGCCGCGGCCTCATCGTCCAGCCGCAGCGTCAACGAGACCCGCTTGCGCGGAATGTCGATGTCCAGCACCTTCACCTTGACGATGTCGCCCGGCTTCACGACGTCCCGCGGGTCCTTGACGAAGGTCTTGGACATCGCGGAGACATGCACGAGCCCGTCCTGGTGGACACCGATGTCCACGAACGCCCCGAACGCGGCCACATTCGTGACGACACCCTCCAGCACCATTCCGGAGGCCAGATCGGAGATCTTCTCCACGCCCTCCTTGAAGGTGGCCGTCTTGAACGCGGGCCGGGGGTCGCGCCCGGGCTTCTCCAGCTCCTTCAGAATGTCCGTGACCGTCGGCAGGCCGAACGTCTCGTCGACGAAGTCGTTCGGCTTCAGCGAGCGCAGCACACCGGTGTTGCCGATCAGGGACGCGACCTCGCTCCCCGCCGTCTTCACCATGCGCCGCACCACGGGGTACGCCTCGGGGTGCACGCTGGACGCGTCCAGCGGATCGTCCCCGCCCCGGATCCGCAGGAAGCCCGCGCACTGCTCGTACGCTTTCGGGCCGAGCCGGGCCACGCCCTTGAGGGCGGTACGGGACGTGAAGGGACCGTTGGCGTCGCGGTGCGACACGATGTTCTCCGCGAGCCCGGAGGTGATGCCGGAGACGCGGGCGAGCAGCGGGGCGGAGGCCGTGTTGACGTCCACGCCCACGCCGTTCACACAGTCCTCGACCACGGCGTCCAGCGACCGGGACAGCTTCACCTCGGACAGGTCGTGCTGGTACTGCCCGACACCGATGGACTTCGGGTCGATCTTCACCAGCTCGGCCAGCGGGTCCTGGAGCCGGCGCGCGATGGACACGGCGCCGCGCAGCGACACGTCCATGTCGGGCAGCTCCTGCGAGGCGAACGCGGACGCCGAGTACACCGACGCCCCCGCCTCGGACACCATCACCTTGGTGAGGTTCAACTCCGGGTGCTTGGTGATGAGTTCACCGGCGAGCTTGTCGGTCTCGCGGGACGCCGTGCCGTTGCCGATCGCGACCAGCTCGACCGCGTGTTCCTTGGCGAGCCGCGCGAGCTTGGCGATGGCCTCGTCCCACTTGTTCGCCGGGACGTGCGGGTAGATGACGTCCGTCGCGACGACCTTGCCGGTGGCGTCGACCACGGCGACCTTCACACCCGTACGGAACCCGGGGTCGAGGCCCAGCGTCGAGCGGGTGCCCGCCGGGGCGGCGAGCAGCAGGTCCCGCAGGTTCGCCGCGAAGACGTTGACCGCCTCGTCCTCGGCGGTCGTCCGCAGCCGCAGCCGCAGGTCGATGCCGAGGTGCACGAGAATGCGGGTCCGCCAGGCCCAACGGACCGTGTCCGTGAGCCACTTGTCGGCCGGGCGGCCGCGGTCGGCGATCTGGAAGCGGTGGGCGACGATCCCCTCGTACGAGGAAGGGCCGGGCTGCTCGGAGGGCTCCTCGGGCTCCAGGACGAGGTCGAGGACGTCCTCCTTCTCGCCGCGCAGCATCGCGAGGATGCGGTGCGAGGGCAGCTCCTTGAAGGGCTCGGCGAAGTCGAAGTAGTCGGCGAACTTGGCGCCCGCCTCCTCCTTGCCGTCCTTCACCTTGGCGGCCAGCCGGCCCCGCACCCACATGCGCTCGCGCAGCTCGCCGATGAGGTCGGCGTCCTCCGAGAACCGCTCGGTGAGGATCGACCGGGCGCCGTCCAGCGCGGCCTGTGGATCGGCCACTCCCTTGTCGGCGTCGACGAAGGCCAGCGCCGCGGCGAGCGGGTCGACCGACGGGTCGCCGAGCAGGCCCTCGGCCAGCGGCTCCAGGCCCGCCTCGCGCGCGATCTGCGCCTTCGTACGCCGCTTCGGCTTGAACGGCAGATAGATGTCCTCAAGCCGCGCCTTCGTCTCGGCGCCCCGGATCTGCGCCTCGATCTCTTCGGTGAGCTTGCCCTGCTCGCGCACCGAGTCGAGGATCGCGGCGCGCCGCTCCTCCAGCTCCCGCAGATAGCGCAGCCGCTCCTCGAGGGTGCGCAGCTGCGCATCGTCGAGCATCTCGGTCGCTTCCTTGCGGTAGCGGGCGATGAAGGGCACCGTCGAACCGCCGTCGAGCAAGTCGACGGCGGCCTTGACCTGCCGTTCCCGTACGCCGAGTTCCTCGGCGATCCTGCCTTCGATGGACCCTACGAGGGGTGTCGTCACGATCCCGTACCGCCTTCTCCACTGGGGTTGCGCGCCAATTGTGGCAGGTGGCACCGACAACGGGGGATCAGGGCACCGCTCGGCGGTGTCAGCCCTTGCCGGTCATGCCCTCGGGGAAGGCGCCGGCCGCGAGGGCCGTCATGAGGATGCCCTTGGCCAGTTCGGTGAGGCGTTCGACACCCGCGGCGCCCAGATGCTCGTACGGGGCGCGGTCCAGCCGGTCCGTCCGCGCCTCGATCTCGCCCCGCAGGGCCACCCCCGCCTCCGTCAACTCGCCCTCGGCGTCGAGCAGTCCACGCTCCCGCAGCCGCCCGGCCGCCGCCTCCCAGTCCGCCCGGGACCAGCCGCGCGTGCCCAGCGCCCACTTCGGGGCCATGCCCTTGCCGGTCGCGGTGTGGCTCACCAGGGCCTCCACCGGGTCGAGTTCCGCGTCCAGCAGCACCGCGAGGTGACCGTCGCCGCGGTGCTCACGCAGCAGGGTGGCCGCGTGCCACAGCGCGAGGTGCGGCGCGTCGGGCACGGGGAGGTCGGCGTGGGCGGCGTACAGCGGGCGCGCGGTCCTGCCGCAGGCCTCGGCCGCCCGCAGGGCGAGCTCCGCCGCCTCCGCCATCTCCTTGGAGGCGATGACGTCCTCGCCGAGCAGCCGCCGCAGCGTCGCGTCGACGGCACGCGCGCGTGCCGCGAGCACGGCCTCCGGGGAAGCCGTCCGCCACACCTCGGGCAGGTGCTTGGCCACCAGTTCGTGGCGGAAGTTGTAGAACGTCGCCGTCACCGTGCCCGGGCCCACCGCTCCCATGGCCGCGGCCCGCACCGCGAAGTACGCGGCCCTGCTGTCCTCGATCCCGACCGCGGCCAGCTCCCGCCCCAGATCGGGCGAGAAGTAGTGCGTCGAGTGCAGCGGATTGAGGACGTTGTGGCAGCGCCGCCCGGCGCGCTCCGGCAGTGGAGTGGTCATGCCCGGCACATTACCGACTGGTCGGTACGGTGGGAACGGCAGCTCCTGGGATGGCAGGAAAGGTGGGGTATTCGGCGTTGCGGTCATCCCCGGGCCCGCGAAGAATCGAGGACATGCGAACCGTCCTGATCGTCCTCTTCGACGGGGTGCAGAGCCTCGACGTGACAGGTCCCCTCGAGGTCTTCGCGGGCGCCGAGGCCCAGCACGCCGGCTCGTACCGCATCCGCACCGCCTCCCTGGACGGCGCGCCGGTGCGCACCTCCAGCGGCCTCACGATCGTCCCGGACCACGCGCTCGCCGACGTACCCGATCCGCACACCCTGCTCGTGCCCGGGGGGCAGGGCACCCGGGTCCCCGACCCGCGCCTGACCGACTGGCTGCGCGAGCACGGCCCGCGCGCCGAACGTCTCGTGTCCGTGTGCACCGGCGCCATCCTGCTCGCCGAAGCGGGCCTCCTGGACGGCCACCGCGCCACGACCCACTGGGCCTACTGCGACAAGCTCGCCCGCGACCACCCGGCCGTCGAGGTCGCCCCGGACCCCATCTACGTCCGGGACGGCCAGGTCTCCACCTCGGCGGGTGTCACCTCCGGAATCGACCTGGCCCTCGCGCTGGTCGAGGAGGACCTGGGCCGCGAGACCGCCCTTCTGATCGCCCGCTACCTGGTCGTCTTCCTGCGACGCCCCGGCAACCAAGCTCAGTTCAGCGCCCAGCTGGCCGCCCAGACCGCGCAGCGCGAACCCCTGCGCGAGGTCCAGCAGTGGATCACCGAGCACCCCGGCGACGACCTGAGCGTCGAGTCGCTCGCCTCCCGCGCCCGGCTCTCGCCCCGCCACTTCGCCCGCGCCTTCCAGACCGAGACCGGCATGACGCCCGGCCGCTACGTCGACCGCGTCCGCCTCGAACACGCCCGGCGCCTCCTGGAGGACACCGCCGACGGCATCGAGGAGATCTCCCGCGCCTGCGGCTACGGCACGCCCGAGGCGATGCGCCGCGCCTTCGTCAGGACGCTCGGCTCGGCGCCGGCCGAGTACCGGCGCCGTTTCCGCCCGGCGCCCCTGGGCCCGATCCGCCCCGAACCCACCCACTGACCCTCTGGAATCCCACCCACTGATCCCCTGAAAGGAACCCCGATGCAGATCGCCATCGTCCTTTTCGACCGCTTCACCGCCCTGGACGCCGTGGGCCCCTACGAGACCCTCGGCCGGCTGCCCGACGCGGAGACCGTCTTCGTCGCCGAGCACACCGGCCCCGTACGCGCGGACACCGGCTACCTGGCGATCACCGCCGACAAGACGCTGGCGGAGGTGCCGAACCCCGATATCGTCCTGGTCCCGGGAGGCCCGGGCCAGACCCCGCAGATGGAGAACGAGGTCCTGCTGGACTGGCTGCGCGCCGCCGACGCCACGAGCACCTGGACGACCTCCGTGTGCACCGGCTCGCTGCTGCTCGCCGCCGCGGGGCTCCTGGAGGGCCGCCGCGCCACCTCCCACTGGCTGGCGCTCGACATGCTCAAGCAGTTCGGCGCCGAGCCGACGGGGGAGCGGGTCGTGTTCGACGGCAAGTACGTGACGGCGGCCGGTGTGTCGTCCGGGATCGACATGGGGCTCACCCTGCTCGGCCGGATCGCGGGCGACGAACACGCCCAGGCCGTACAACTGCTGACCGAGTACGACCCGCAGCCGCCCTACGACGCCGGATCCCCGCAGAAGGCGCCCGCGCACCTCGTCGAGGAGTTCCGCGCGAAGAGCCGCTTCATCCTGACGTAGTCCAGGTGAAGCGCGGCTGCCGGCGCTCCAGGAAGGCGGCGACCCCCTCAGCGGTGTCGCCGCTGCCCCGCGCCCGCTCCGCCCAGTACGCGTCCCGGTCCGTGCGCCCGTTCGCGAACTCCTTGGCCGCCGCCTGGGTCAGCAGGGAGCGCGTGGTCAGTACGCGAGTGAACTCCACGACACGCTTGTCGAGTTCGCCCCCGGGCAGCACCTCGTCCACCAGACCGGTGCGCAGCGCACGCTCCGCGTCGATCAACTCGCCCGAGAACAAGAGGTATTTGGCGGCGCCCGGCCCCACCAGGGACACCAGCCGCCGTGTGGAGGAGGCCGAATAGACGATCCCGAGGTTCGCCGGAGTCACCCCGAACAGCGCCCCTTCCTCGGCGAACCGCAGATCGCAGGCCGCCGCGAGCTGCGACCCGCCGCCCACGCAGTACCCGCGAATCGCGGCCAGCGTCGGCTTCGGGAACGCGGCGAGCGCCTCCTCGGCGAGCACGGCGAGGCTCTGCGCCTCGTCCGGGGAGCCCCGCAGCGTCGAGATGTCGGCCCCCGCGCAGAAGGTGTCGCCCTCGCCCTTGAGTACAAGTGCGCGCACGGTGGGGTCGGCGGCCAGCGCGTCGAGCAGCGGTGGCAGCGCCCGCCACATGCCGGCCGTCATGGCGTTGCGCTTGGCCGGGTGGTGGATGACGACGGTGGCGACCCCGTCGCCGGTGCTGTGCAGCAGCTGAGGCTCCATATGCCGGATGCTATCCGCACCCGCCGAACGAACGATCAAGAAGGGGGCAGGCGGACGACGAGACCCGGGGAACGAATCGGGCGAGCCCGGTGCCAAACCCGTACAACCCGAATAGTTCGCGAAGCGGGCACAACAGGGACAGGAGCAGTCTCACAACTGACCGTGTCATACGCCGACGATCAGAAGGCGTCGATACCAGCTGACTTGTGTTCAGTCATCCGGTCCGGACCAGCGCATTGTCAACACTCGACGTGTGGTGACAATCGAGCGCAAGGGTGGCGACCGGACGATGGAGAACCTCGGGCGGGGGTCCGACCCGAGCCCTGAAGGCAGCGGAGAGATGGCTCCCGAGCGGAGACCGCCGGGCCCGCTGCCGTACGAGGGGGTGTGGCGGTTCACCGCTCCCGCCATCGATGCCTCGGTGCCGCAGGCGCGGCACGCCGTCCGTGATCTGCTGGTCCGCCAGGGGGTGCCCGTCTCGGACGACCTCGTCCAGGGACTCCTGCTGATCGTCTCCGAACTCGTGACGAACGCGGTCCGGCACGCGGCCCTGCTGTCCCCGATGCTCGCCGTGGAGGTCGCCGTCGGCGCCGAGTGGGTGCGCGTCTCCGTGGAGGACAACCATCCCTACCGCCCGACCGCCCTGGAGGCCGACCACGGGCAGACCGGCGGCCGGGGCCTGCTGCTGGTCCGGGAGGTCACCAGGGAATCGGGCGGAGTGTGCGACGTCGAGCACACCGCGAGCGGCGGCAAGGTGATCTGGGCAGCCCTGCCGCTCACTCCGAGCGTCGTGTAGGGGACGCGCTACCAGCCCGCGGACGGACCCGTCAGCTCCCTGATCGCCGGACGGGCCGCGTCCAGCACGGTCATGAACCACGAAGAGAAGGTGTCCTTCGCGTGCCGCTCCGTCAGCTCGGCGGCGGTTACGAAGGCCGTCGAGCCGACCTCGTCAGGGTCGGGGCCGAGCGGCGACTGCACCATCCCGACGAAGAGGTGGTTGTACTCCTGCTCCACCAGGCCCGAGTCCGGGTCCGGGTGGTTGTAGCGGACCGTCCCCGCCTCGGCGAGCAGCGACGGGGAGACCCCGAGCTCCTCGTACGTCCGCCGGGCCGCCGCCGCGAAGGGTGCCTCGCCCGGGTAGGGGTGGCCGCAGCAGGTGTTCGACCAGACCCCGGGGGAGTGGTACTTGCCGAGGGCGCGCTGCTGGAGCAGCAGCCGCCCGCGCTCGTCGAAGAGGAACACCGAGAACGCTCTGTGCAACTGTCCCGGCGCCTGGTGCGCGGCGAGCTTCTCCGCCGTGCCGATCGTATTGCCGTCCTCGTCGACCAGCTCCAGCAAGATCGCTTCAACGGTGCCGTTCGACGAACTGTGCGTCGCGGTGGCAGGTGTGATCGGCATACCCATCCTTCGCATCGGTCTTCGAGCCCCAAGTCTGCCGTACGAAACCGGCACTCCCGGCACTTCGCGACTCCCGCATGTCCCGCCCCGGAACCCCGGAGCGGGACGTACGGCCGACGTGCGTCAGACGCCGAAAGCGGCCGGATACCTGATCGTGCCCGGTGCCACGGACAGGGAATCGCTCAGGACAAGGGCCATCAAATGTTCGGACGGCACGTCGAATCCGGGCCGGATGCCGTACTCCGCAGCGGGCCGGAATCCGAACCTCGGGTAGTACCCGGGATGCCCGAGTACGAGGACCAGCCGCTCCCCACGCGCGCGTGCCGCCTCCAGCACCGCGCGTACGACGGCCGATCCCGCGCCCCGGCGCTGCTGCTCCGGTCGTACGGCGACGGGGGCCAGCGCGGCCGCGGGGGCGCCGTCGACATGGCAGCGGGTGATCAGCGCGTACGCCGCGATCGTGCCGTCCGGCGCCTCGGCGACGTACGACAGGTCCGGGAACCACGCCCCGGCATCGGCGCGCAGAGCGTCGACCAGATCGGCTTCCGCCGCCCTCTCGAAGGCGGCGGCGGTCACGGCGTACACCTCGGCGCGATCGGCGGAGGTCTCCCGGCGGGTGCGCCAGGCAGTGATGTGTTCAGCGTTGTCGGTCAACGTGGAAACCCTTGGGTGAGGGGCCCGGCCGACGCACGGATGAGCTGCGGGTCAGCCTCGGGCCCGGGAAACGGGGACGACTGTGTCGCTGCGCGCGGCAGCGCCGAAAGCGACCGTCATCAACCCACCTCCTCCAATCGCCGGCCACGTTAGCAACACGACCGGCTGTCCCGCCCCCGAATTGGGCGGCTCCCCGCCTCCGTCAGTGGCACAGCTTCGCCTCGTGCTCCGCGTGCCCGCTCGGCTCCAGCTGGAACGTGCAGTGCTCGACGTCGAAGTGCACGCCGAGGCAGCCCTGGAGTTCGTGGAGCATCTTCTCGTGACCGATCGCGTTCAGGACGTCGGAACTGACGACCACATGCACGGAGAGCACGGGCATGCCGGAGGTGATGGTCCAGGCGTGCAGGTCGTGGATGTCCTCGACGCCCGGCAGCGCCAGGATGTGGGCGCGCACCTCCGCCATGTCGACGTTCTTGGGGGCGGCCTCCAGGAGCACGTTGAGCGTCTCCTGGAGCAGCTTCCAGGTGCGCGGGACGATCATCAGGCTGATCAGGATCGAGGCGATCGGGTCGGCGGCCTGCCAGCCGGTGGTCATGATCACCGCCGCGGCGATGATGACCGCCACCGAACCCAGCGCGTCCGCCACCACCTCCAGGAAGGCGCCGCGCACGTTCAGGCTGTCCTTCTGGCCGCGCATGAGCAGCGTGAGCGAGATCGTGTTCGCGACCAGGCCGATCAGACCGAACACGATGGCCTGAGCGCCGTCGGTGTCGGCGGGCGTCACGAAGCGCTGGATCGCCTCGTACATGACGTACCCGCCGACGACGAGCAGCAGCAGGCAGTTGGCGAGCGCGGCGAGGATCTCGGCCCGCGCGTACCCGAACGTGCGGGTCTCGCTCGGCGGGCGGCTCGCGAAGTGGATGGCCAGCAGCGCCATGACCAGGCCCAGCGCGTCCGTCGCCATGTGTGCCGCGTCGGCGATGAGCGCGAGCGAATCGGCGACGAGACCGCCGACGATCTCGACCACCATGACGGTGAGCGTGATCGACAGCGCGACGCGCAGCCTCCCGCGGTACGCCGCTGTCGCCGTACCCGTGGCGGGAGCGCCGTGCGCATGCCCGTGGTCGTGCCCAGCCCCCATGGAAGCCGCCTCCTGTGTTCTGCTCGGGCTCACAGTGAACTACGGGCGGGGGGTATCGGGCAATGCGGCACTGAACACCGTTGTCATGTGCCCTGACCTGCGGAAACGATCCGCAGGTCAGGGCATGGGGAAGATCGCTAATCCTGTGTCCGGGGGCGGTGCAGCCGCCAGCCCTCCCACGCCGACCCGACCATCTCGCGCACCCCGCGCCGCGCGCTCCAGCCGAGCTCCCGCGCGGCCAGCTCGGCCGAGGCGACCGCGCGCGGGGCGTCGCCGGGGCGGCGCGGTTCGACGAGCGGCTCCCGGGTGTCCCCGCTGACCTCGCCGATGAGGGTGATGAGTTCGCGGACCGAAACGCCTTCGCCGCGGCCGATGTTCACCGTCAGATCGCCCGTCGCGCCGTCGGCCAGCCGCCGGGCCGCCGCGAGATGCGCCTCGGCGAGGTCGGCGACGTGGATGTAGTCACGGACGCAGGTGCCGTCCGGCGTCGGATAGTCGTCGCCGAAGATCCGCGGGGCCTCGTCGCGCGTGAGGCGGTCGAAGACCATCGGGATCACGTTGAACACCCCGGTGTCGGCGAGCTCGGGCGTGGCCGCGCCCGCCACGTTGAAGTAGCGCAGGCACACGGTCGCGATGCCGTGCGCCCGGCCCGCCGCCCGCACCAGCCACTCCCCGGCGAGCTTCGTCTCGCCGTACGGGCTCATCGGGGCGCAGGGGGTGTCCTCCGTGATGAGGTCCACATCAGGGTTGCCGTAGACGGCCGCCGACGAGGAGAAGACGAACCGCTTGACGCCCGCCCCGGCGGCCGCCTCCAGGAGCGTCGCGAGCCCGCCCACGTTCTCCTGGTAGTAGCGCGTCGGCTGGGCCACGGACTCGCCGACCTGCTTGCGTGCGGCGAGGTGCACCACACCCGTCACCGCGTGCTCCGCGAAGACCCGCTTCAGCAGATCTCCGTCCAGTGACGAGCCCTGCACGAGGGGAATGCTCTCCGGAAGCCGCTTCGGCACCCCTGACGAGAGGTCGTCGAGGGCGACGACGCGCTCCCCGGCCTCCGCCATCGCCCGCGCCACGTGGGCCCCGATGTATCCGGCTCCGCCTGTGATCAGCCATGTCATGGACGCCCACCCTATGCCGGTCCCGCGCGGTGTCCGTCCTGTCCCGCTCCGGGCGGAGCGCCGGGTGCCGTGTGCGATGCCGAGAATGCGCCGGTCTGAGGGCACGGTTTGTGGCGCGGGCCCCGGATCCCTGATGATGATCTCGGCGGAGGCCATGCAAAACCGGGTGGATCGGGCCGTGAACGGGTGGTGAACGCCCGCTGCCGTCCATCCGATAACCTCTGCCGACATGCCGCCCGGACAGGCCCTGTCGCCTGGCGCGGGGCCATCCCACCACGCACTTGCCCGGCGCGGACGCGTCGGCACCCAGGGAGTGAGTTCGCTGTCGACCGCCATCCTCACCGGCCAGCCGGTTCCCGGATCGTCGCTTGAGGGCGATCTGCGGTCGCTCGGCTTCGACGTACGGCTCGCCGCCGACGCCGGTGACGCCGAGACGCTCCTTGCCGCCGTCCCCCTGGACCAGCGGGTCGCCGTCGTCGACGCCCGCTTCGTGGGGCACCCGCACGCGCTGCGCCTCGGCCTCACGGACCCCCGGTTCGCGGCCTCCGCGCTGCCCGGAGCCATATCGGTGCAGCCCGAGGCCCGCAAGGCCCTGACCCGGGCCGTGGCCCGCGAGAGCTCCGCCTCCGGCGGCCTCGCCGTCGCCACGGACCACCTCGCCGAACGCCTCACCGCGTCGCTCGACGCGGACGGCGTCGCCGTGTACCGCCCCGAGCTCGGCACGCTGGTCGCGGCCGTACCGGCCGACCCGCAGGAGCGCAACGAGGCCCGGCAGGCCGTCTCGGCCGTGGACGACGAGGCCGTACGACTGCGCAGCGCCGTGAAGGCCCGCGACGGCTTCTTCACCACGTACTGCATCAGCCCGTACTCGCGCTACATCGCCCGCTGGTGCGCCCGCCGCGGCCTGACTCCGAACCAGGTCACCACCGCCTCACTGATCACCGCGCTGATCGCAGCGGGCTGCGCCGCCACCGGCACCCGCGCCGGGTTCGTCGCGGCCGGTCTGCTGCTCATGTTCTCCTTCGTCCTGGACTGCGTGGACGGTCAGATCGCCCGCTACGCCCTGCAGTACTCGACGCTCGGCGCCTGGCTGGACGCGACCTTCGACCGCGCCAAGGAGTACGCCTACTACGCGGGCCTCGCCCTCGGAGCGGCCCGTGGCGGCGACGACGTGTGGGCGCTCGCCCTCGGCGCGATGATCCTGCAGACCTGCCGGCATGTCGTCGACTTCTCCTTCAACGAGGCGAACCACGACGCCACCGCCAACACCAGCCCCACCGCGGCCCTCTCGGACAAGCTCGACAGCGTCGGCTGGACGGTCTGGGTGCGCCGGATGATAGTCCTGCCCATCGGCGAACGCTGGGCGATGATCGCCGTGCTCACGGCGCTGACCACCCCGCGCATCACCTTCTACGCGCTGATCATCGGCTGCGCCTTCGCGGCGACGTACACCACGGCGGGCCGCGTACTGCGCTCCCTGACCCGCAAGGCGCGACGCACGGACCGCGCGGCGCAGGCGCTGGCCGACCTCACGGACAGCGGACCGCTCGCCGAGCTGCTGACGCGCTTCGCGCGCCGCGTGCCCCTGCGGGCACCGGCGGTCACCGCGCTGGCCGGCGGCGCCGTCGTCGTCCTCGCGGCCTGGCTCGCCCCTTACGGCAGCTGGTGGCCCGTGCTGGGCGCCGTGTTCTACGTACTGCTGTCGCCGCTGGCCGTCGTCCGCCCCCTCAAGGGCGCCCTCGACTGGCTGGTCCCGCCGTTCTTCCGCGCGGCCGAATACCTCACCGTTCTGGTACTGGCGGCCAACGCCGACGTGAACGGAGCGCTTCCTGCGGCTTTCGGCCTGGTGGCCGCCGTCGCCTACCATCACTACGACACGGTGTACCGCATCCGCGGCAACGCCGGAGCCCCCCCGCACTGGCTGGTGCGGGCGATCGGCGGGCACGAAGGCAGGACGCTGCTGGTCACCGTCCTGGCCGCGCTGCTCACCGCCGAACAGTTCAAGGTCGCGCTCACGGTGCTCGCCGTGGCCGTGGCGCTGCTGGTGCTCGTCGAGAGCATCCGCTTCTGGGTGTCCTCCGGGGCGCCCGCCGTACACGATGAAGGAGAACCCGCATGATCGGCCTCGTGCTGGCGGCCGGCGCCGGACGGCGTCTGCGTCCCTACACCGACAGCCTCCCCAAGGCTCTCGTGCCGGTGGGGCCCGCGGGCATAGAGGACAGCATCACGGTCCTGGACCTGACCCTCGGCAACTTCGCCGAGATCGGTCTGACCGAGGTCGGCATCATCGTGGGCTACCGCAAGGAAGCCGTGTACGACCGCAAGGCGGCCCTTGAGGAGAAGTACGGCCTCAAGATCACCCTCATCGACAACGACAAGGCCGAGGAGTGGAACAACGCCTACTCCCTGTGGTGCGGCCGTGACGCCCTCAAGGACGGTGTGATCCTCGCCAATGGCGACACCGTGCACCCGGTCTCCGTCGAGAAGACGCTGCTCGCCGCCCGCGGCGACGGCAAGAAGATCATCCTCGCCCTCGATACGGTGAAGAACCTCGCGGACGAGGAGATGAAGGTCGTCGTGGACCCCGCCAAGGGCGTCCAGAAGATCACCAAGCTGATGGAGCCGTCCGAGGCCACCGGTGAGTACATCGGTGTCACCCTCATCGAGGGCGACGCCGCCGCCGACCTGACCGACGCTCTGAAGACGGTGTGGGAGACCGACCCGCAGCAGTTCTACGAGCACGGCTACCAGGAACTCGTCAACCGCGGCTTCCGGATCGATGTCGCGCCGATCGGTGACGTCAAGTGGGTCGAGATCGACAACCACGACGACCTCGCCAAGGGACGTGAGATCGCGTGCCTGTACTGACGAGGCTCATCCCCTCGCCGGTCGTCGTCGACATCCGGCCGGGTGCCCTGGACGACCTGGCGAGTGTGCTCTCCGACCAGCGGATCTCGCATTCGGGCAAGCTCGCCGTCGCGGTGAGCGGCGGCTCCGGCGCCAGGCTGCGCGAGCGGATCGCCCCTGCCCTGCCGGGCGCCACCTGGTACGAGGTCGGCGGCGGCACCCTCGACGACGCGATCCGGCTGGCCGGTGCCATAAAGGCCGGGCACTACGACGCGGTCGTGGGCCTGGGCGGCGGCAAGATCATCGACTGCGCGAAGTTCGCCGCGGCACGCGTCGGCCTCCCGCTGGTCGCCGTGCCCACGAACCTCGCGCACGACGGCCTCTGCTCGCCCGTCGCGACCCTCGACAACGACGCGGGCCGCGGTTCGTACGGTGTGCCGAACCCCATCGCGGTCGTCATCGACCTCGATGTGATCCGCGAGGCCCCCGTACGGTTCGTGCGCGCCGGCATCGGCGACGCCGTCTCCAACATCTCCGCGATCGCGGACTGGGAGCTGGCGAACCGCGTCAACGGCGAGAAGATCGACGGTCTCGCCGCCGCGATGGCCCGCCAGGCCGGTGAGGCCGTGCTGCGGCACCCGGGCGGCATCGGTGACAACGCCTTCCTCCAGGTGCTCGCCGAGGCGCTGGTCCTCAGCGGGATCGCCATGTCGGTGTCCGGTGACTCACGGCCCTCGTCCGGTGCCTGCCACGAGATCAACCACGCCTTCGACCTCCTCTTCCCCAAGCGCGCGGCGAGCCACGGCGAGCAGTGCGGTCTGGGCGCGGCCTTCGCGATGTATCTGCGGGGGGCACACGAGGAGTCGGCGTACATGGCCGAGGTGCTGCACCGGCACGGACTGCCGGTGCTGCCGGAGGAGATCGGCTTCACCGTGGACGAGTTCGTGCAGGTCGTGGAGTTCGCTCCGCAGACCCGGCCCGGCCGCTACACGATCCTCGAACACCTCGACCTGAAAACCAACCAGATCAAGGACATCTACACCGACTATGCCAAGGCCATCGGTAGCTGAACTCCGCCCCGTCGTTCACCCCCCGGGGGTGAAGGACCGGCGCAGCGGTGAGCACTGGATGGGACGCCTCTACATGCGTGAGGTGTCCCTGCGGGTCGACCGCTACCTGGTGAACACCAGGGTTTCGCCCAACCAGCTCACGTACCTGATGACCGTCTTCGGCGTGCTCGCGGCCCCGGCCCTGCTGGTGCCGGGGATCGCGGGCGCCGTGCTCGGCGTGGTGTGCGTCCAGCTGTATCTGCTGCTGGACTGCGTCGACGGCGAGATCGCCCGCTGGAGGCAGCAGTTCTCGCTCAGCGGCGTCTACCTGGACCGGGTCGGCGCCTATCTGACCGACGCGGCGGTGCTCGTCGGCTTCGGCCTGCGCGCCGCCGATCTGTGGGGCTCCGGGCGGATCGACTGGCTCTGGGCCTTCCTCGGCACGCTGGCGGCCCTCGGCGCGATCCTGATCAAGGCCGAGACCGACCTCGTCGGCGTCGCCCGCCACCAGGGCGGGCTGCCGCCGGTCAAGGAGGCGGCGTCCGAGCCGCGCTCGTCCGGCATGGCGCTGGCCCGCAAGGCCGCCGCGGCGCTGAAGTTCCACCGGCTGGTGCTCGGGATCGAGGCGTCCCTGCTGATCCTGGTCCTGGCGATCCTGGACCAGGTGCGCGGGGACCTGTTCTTCACCCGGCTCGGCGTCGCCGTACTGGCCGCCATCGCGCTCCTGCAGACCCTGCTGCACCTCGTGTCCATCCTCGTCTCCAGCAGGCTGAAGTGAGTGCCGCGATGAAGGTCGGCGCGGTGATCATCACCATGGGCAACCGACCCGAGGAACTCCGGGCCCTGCTGGACTCCGTCGCCAAGCAGGACGGCGACCGCGTCGAGGTGGTCGTGGTCGGCAACGGCTCGCCCGTCCCGGACGTCCCCGCCGGAGTGCGGACCGTCGAGCTGCCCGAGAACCTCGGCATACCCGGCGGCCGCAACGTCGGCATCGAGGCCTTCGGCCCCGGCGGCACCGACGTGGACGTCCTTCTCTTCCTGGACGACGACGGCCTCCTCGCCACGCACGACACCGCCGAGCTGTGCCGCCGGGCCTTCACGGCAGACCCGAAGCTCGGCATCGTCAGCTTCCGCATCGCCGACCCGGACACGGGCGAGACCCAGCGCCGTCACGTTCCGCGGCTGCGCGCCTCCGACCCGATGCGCTCCTCGCGGGTCACCACCTTCCTCGGCGGCGCCAACGCCGTCCGTACGGAGGTCTTCGCCGAGGTCGGCGGGCTCCCGGACGAGTTCTTCTACGCCCATGAGGAAACCGACCTCGCGTGGCGGGCCCTCGACGCGGGCTGGATGATCGACTACCGGTCCGACATGGTGCTGTACCACCCGACCACCGCGCCCTCGCGGCACGCGGTCTACCACCGCATGGTGGCCCGCAACCGCGTCTGGCTCGCGCGCCGAAACCTTCCGGCGCCGCTCGTTCCGGTCTACCTCGGTGTCTGGATGCTCCTGACGCTGCTGCGCCGCCCCTCGAAACCGGCGCTCAAGGCCTGGTTCGGCGGCTTCAAGGAGGGCTGGACCACTCCGTGCGGGCCCCGGCGTCCCATGAAGTGGCGTACGGTGTGGCGGCTGACTCGACTGGGCCGACCTCCTGTGATCTGACAAGCTCGTTTCTGAGAGCATTCGTGGCCGTACCCCGGTCCCCGGCTCATGCCTACGCCCGTCCTGGCTGTGCGCATCTTGAAGACGAAAGTTTCCACTGTGAGTGAGACAACGCATGACGGCGGAGTCGCGGTGAGCGACCGACCGTCGCCCGATGACGGGCTCTCCGCGGCCGACTTGGCCACCAAGTACGGGCTCGCGGTCAGCGGCGCCCGGCCCGGACTCGCCGAATACGTTCGTCAGCTGTGGGGGCGGCGGCACTTCATCCTCGCCTTCTCGCAGGCGAAGCTCACCGCCCAGTACAGCCAGGCCAAGCTGGGCCAGCTGTGGCAGGTGGCGACCCCGCTGCTCAACGCGGGCGTCTACTACCTGATCTTCGGCCTGATCCTGAAGGCCAACCGCGGTATGTCGCACGACGTGTACATCCCGTTCCTGGTGACGGGTGTCTTCGTCTTCACCTTCACACAGAGCTCGATCATGGCGGGCGTCCGTGCGATCTCCGGGAACCTGGGGCTGGTGCGCGCGCTGCACTTCCCGCGCGCCTCGCTGCCCATCTCCTTCGCGCTCCAGCAGCTCCAGCAGCTGCTCTTCTCGATGATCGTGCTGTTCGTCGTGGCGATCGGCTTCGGCAGCTACCCGAGCGCGTCCTGGCTGCTGATCGTGCCGGTGCTCGTGCTGCAGTTCCTCTTCAACGTGGGACTCTCGCTGATCGTGGCCCGGATGGGCGCCAAGACCCCGGACCTCGCCCAGCTGATGCCGTTCATCCTGCGGACCTGGATGTACGCGTCCGGCGTCATGTTCTCCATCAGCACCATGCTCGCCGGCCGCCCGGAGTGGATCGCCCGCGCACTGCAGGCGAACCCGGCCGCCGTCTACATGGACCTGATGCGCTACGCCCTCATCGACGGCTACGGCTCCTCCAACCTGCCCCCGCATGTGTGGGCCATCGCCGTCTTCTGGGCCGTGGTCGTCGCCCTCGGCGGGTTCGTGTACTTCTGGAAGGCAGAGGAGAGGTACGGCCGTGGCTGAGCAGAGGACCGACTCCCACATCCCCACCGTCATCGCGGACGAGCTGCACATCGTCTACCGCGTCAACGGCGCCAAGACCGGCAAGGGCAGCGCGACCGCCGCCCTCAGCCGCATCATCAAGCGCGGCGAGTCGCCCGGCGTACGCAAGGTGCACGCCGTCCGGGGCGTCTCCTTCACCGCGTACCGCGGCGAGGCCATCGGCCTGATCGGCTCGAACGGCTCCGGCAAGTCCACGCTCCTGCGTGCCATCGCCGGCCTGCTCCCCGCCGAGAAGGGCAAGGTCTACACCGACGGCCAGCCCTCGCTGCTCGGCGTGAACGCGGCCCTGATGAACGATCTGACGGGCGAGCGGAACGTCATATTGGGCGGGCTCGCGATGGGTATGACCCGCGAGCAGATCAAGGAGCGCTACCAGGAGATCGTCGACTTCTCCGGCATCAACGAGAAGGGCGACTTCATCACCCTCCCGATGCGCACCTACTCGTCCGGCATGGCGGCCCGCCTGCGCTTCTCCATCGCGGCCGCCAAGGACCACGACGTCCTGATGATCGACGAGGCCCTCGCCACCGGCGACCGCTCCTTCCAGAAGCGCTCCGAGGCCCGCATCCGCGAGCTGCGCAAGAGCGCGGGCACGGTGTTTCTGGTCAGTCACAACAACAAGTCGATCCGCGACACCTGCGACCGCGTGCTCTGGCTGGAGCGCGGTGAGCTGCGCATGGACGGCCCGACCGAAGAGGTCCTCAAGGAGTACGAGAAGTTCACGGGCAAGTAGCCCATTTCGACCAGGGCCCCGCCGGAACTCTTCGGCGGGGCCCTGCGTCTGCAAAGGAAACGCCAACTCCGCCTGGCCTTAGGAATCTTGACATCAATCGGTGTGTTGTTGTGATGTGCAGGACACCCCGACGGAGCGTGCCGCGTTGTACAACGTAAGCTGTACCGGTGCTGATTCGCGGCAAGTAGGGCGATAATGCGCGACACCCGGCACCGCGCGCCGCGCGGACCTCCGGGCGGCGTGTCCGAAAAGGGCACTATTGGGTCGGCAGTGTAGAACGGGAGATGTGACGGCAATGGCTACGGAATCTCTCCAGCTCCGCGACGCGTGTGCCGTCCCCGCGCCGGGCGGCGAGCGGTGACCGAAGCCGGCACGGCGCGTACTGGTGATCCGGAGCGCGGCACCCTCGACAAGGCCGCGGACGAGAACTTTCCCGTGGCACCCTTCTTCCTGCCCAAGGCCTGGCGCGACGATCTGATGGCCGTGTACGGCTTTGCCCGTCTCGTCGACGACATCGGTGACGGCGACCTCGCCCCGGGTGGCGCGGACGCCCGCCTGCTCGGCGCGTCGCCCGAGGAGGCCGAGGACCGTCTCCTCCTCCTTGACGCCTTCGAAGCCGATCTTCACCGTGTGTTCGACTCGACACCGCGCCACCCGCTGCTGCGCCGGCTCCAGCCCACTGTCCGCCGCGCGGGCCTCACCCCCGAGCCCTTCCTCGGCCTGATCGCGGCCAACCGCCAGGACCAGCTGGTCAAGCGGTACGAGACCTATGACGACCTGCTCGCCTACTGTGAGCTGTCCGCCAATCCCGTCGGCCGTCTGGTCCTCTCCGTCACCGGAACCTCCACGCCCGATCGCGTCCGCCGCTCCGACGCGGTGTGCACGGCGCTGCAGATCGTCGAACACCTCCAAGACGTCGCCGAGGACCTCGGCCGCGACCGTATCTACCTGCCTGCCGAGGACATGAAACGCTTCCACGTCCAGGAGGCGGATCTCGCCGCCGCCACAGCAGGCGCATCGATGCGAGCACTGGTTGCATACGAAGCAGAACACGCCTTGAACCTCCTGAATGAAGGCACCCCCCTCGTGGGTAGCGTCCACGGCAGGCTGAAGCTGCTGCTCGCGGGGTTCGTTGCGGGAGGAAGGGCGGCAATCCGTGCGATTGCCGCCGCCGAATACGACGTACTTCCCGGCCCGCCCAAGCCCGGCAAGCTCCAGTTGCTGCGCGAGGTGGGAGTGACTCTGCGAGGAGAGGGGTGATCCGGACCGTGGAGTCGGAACAACACGTGCCCGCACCGGTACTCGCCGCGTACAGCTACTGCGAGGCAGTGACCGGTCAGCAGGCCCGTAATTTCGCGTACGGCATCAGACTTCTGCCGACGCCCAAGCGCCGCGCCATGTCGGCGCTCTACGCGTTCTCCCGGCGTGTCGACGACATCGGCGACGGCACGCTCGCAGCGGACGTCAAGTCGGCCCGCCTGGAGGACACCCGGGCACTGCTCGCCCGGGTCCGTGCCGGGTCCGTCGACGAGGACGACACCGACCCGGTCGCGGTCGCCCTCAGCCACACCGCCGAGTACTTCCCGGTGCCCCTCGCAGGCCTCGACGAACTCATCGACGGCGTCCTCATGGACGTACGCGGAGAGACGTACGAGACCTGGGACGACCTGAAGGTCTACTGCCGTTGCGTGGCCGGGGCGATCGGGCGGCTCTCGCTCGGCGTGTTCGGTACGGAACCGGGGGCGCGCGGCGCCGAGCGCGCGCCGGAGTATGCCGACACGCTCGGGCTCGCGCTCCAACTCACCAACATCCTGCGGGATGTACGCGAGGACGCCGAGGGCGGGCGCACGTATCTGCCCGCCGACGATCTGGCCAAGTTCGGCTGCTCGGCCGGGTTCAACGGACCGACTCCACCGCCCGGCTCCGATTTCGCGGGCCTCGTGCACTTCGAAGTGCGTCGGGCCCGCGCTCTTTTCGCCGAGGGCTACCGGCTGCTGCCCATGCTCGACCGGCGCAGCGGCGCGTGTGTCGCGGCGATGGCCGGCATCTACCGCCGCCTGCTCGACCGCATCGAGCGCGAGCCGGAGGCCGTGCTGCGCGGCCGGGTCTCGCTGCCCGGACGTGAGAAGGCGTACGTCGCCGTGCGCGGCCTCTCCGGCCTCGATGCCCGGCATGTGTCCCGCCGTACCGTCAGGAGGCGCGCCTGATGGACAATCCGGTCCAAGGTGATTCAACCGGCGAAAAGCGGCACGCAACCCTCCGGGGCCGGGTGGCGTCCCTGACTGCAACGGCCTGCCGTGCACCGTTCAAGCACCGCGGCACGGCCGCAGGGGAGGGTGCACGATGAGCGAGGTCACGCAGCCCGCGGGGGCTTCGGGCCGCCCGGACGGGGCGGCTGCCGTGGTGGTCGGTGGAGGGCTCGCCGGGATCACCGCGGCGCTCGCGCTCGCCGACGCCGGGGTGCGGGTCACCCTGCTCGAAGGGCGGCCGCGGCTCGGCGGTCTCGCGTTCTCCTTCCAGCGCGGCGAGCTGACGGTCGACAACGGCCAGCATGTCTATCTGCGCTGCTGCACCGCCTACCGCTGGTTCCTCGACCGCGTCGACGGAGCCTTGCTGGCGCCCCTGCAGGATCGTCTCGACGTGCCCGTTCTCGACGCCGAGGGCACACCGGGACGACGGCTCGGCAGAATCGGCCGCACGGCACTGCCCGTACCGCTGCATCTCGCGCGCAGCCTCGCCACGTACCAGCATCTGTCGCTCGCCGAGCGCGCCAAGGTCGGCCGTGCCGCGCTGGCGCTCAAGGGCCTGGATCTCTCCGATCTGGCGCTCGATGCGCAGAACTTCGGCGACTGGCTCGCCGCGCACGGTCAGTCGGAGCGTGCCGTCGAAGCACTGTGGGACCTCGTGGGGGTCGCCACCCTCAACGCGGTGGCCGGCGACTCGTCGCTGGCGCTCGCCGCGATGGTGTTCAAGACCGGTCTGCTGTCCGACCCGGGCGCGGCCGACATCGGCTGGGCGCGCGTCCCGCTGGGCGAACTGCACGACACCCTGGCCCGCAAGGCGCTCGACTCCGCGGGCGTCCGTACCGAAGTCCGTACACGCGTCACCTCCATCTCCCCCAACGAAAACGGGCGTTGGAGCGTTCAGGTTCCCGGCGAGACACTCGAAGCCGACACGGTCGTGCTCGCCGTACCCCAGCGCGAGGCCCACGATCTGCTGCCCGAGGGGGCGCTCGACGCCCCTGAGCGGCTCCTGGAGATCGGCACCGCGCCGATCCTCAACATCCATGTCGTCTACGACCGCAAGGTGCTCGCCCGGCCGTTCTTCGCGGCGCTGGGCTCCCCGGTGCAGTGGGTGTTCGACCGGACCGAGGCGTCCGGTCTGCGCGAGGGCCAGTACCTCGCGCTGTCGCAGTCGGCCGCGCAGGACGAGATCGACGAGCCCGTCGCCGTACTGCGCGAGCGCTATCTGCCGGAGCTGGAACGGCTGCTGCCCGCCGCGCGCGGCGCCGGAGTGAAGGACTTCTTCGTGACCCGGGAGCGCACGGCGACGTTCGCCCCCACCCCGGGCGTCGGGCGGCTGCGGCCCGGCGCCCGCACCAAGGCACCCGGCCTGTACCTGGCCGGATCGTGGACCGCCACCGGGTGGCCCGCGACCATGGAGAGTGCGGTCCGCAGTGGCATCAGTGCGGCGGGAGCCGCGCTGGGCGCCCTGGGCCGGCCTCGCGATCACCTCTTCGACGTCTTTGAGGAGGCGGCCTGATGCTCGATCAGCGCGCGACCGACCCCCGCACCCCCGGTACCGCAACAAGAGGAGAGACTGTGCCCACTGTGCCCCCGGCCGAAACGGCTGCCGACGCGGTGGACGTGACCGCGCTCCTGGAGCGCGGCCGGACCCTGGCCACACCGGTGCTGAAGGCGGCCGTCGACCGGCTGGCAGCGCCCATGGACACCGTTGCCGCCTACCACTTCGGCTGGATCGACGCCAAGGGCAACCCCGCGGACGGCGACGGCGGCAAGGCTGTACGCCCCGCGCTCGCCGTCCTGTCCGCGCAGGCCGCCGGCGCCGCCCCCGCGGTGGGCGTGCCGGGTGCGGTCGCCGTTGAACTGGTGCACAACTTCTCGCTGCTGCACGACGACCTGATGGACGGCGACGAGCAGCGCCGCCACCGCGACACCGTCTGGAAGGTGCACGGCCCCGCGCAGGCCATCCTCGTCGGCGACGCCCTGTTCGCGCTGGCCAACGAGATCCTCCTGGAGCTCGGCACCGTGGAGGCGGGTCGCGCCACGCGCCGCCTCACCACAGCGACCCGTGCCCTGATCGACGGTCAGGCACAGGACATCTCCTACGAGCATCGCGACCGCGTCACCGTCGAGGAGTGCCTGGAGATGGAGGGCAACAAGACGGGCGCCCTGCTCGCCTGCGCCTGCTCCATCGGCGCGGTGCTCGGCGGTGCCGACGACTTCACGGCGGACACGCTGGAGAAGTACGGCTACCACCTGGGCCTGGCCTTCCAGGCCGTCGACGACCTCCTCGGCATCTGGGGCGACCCGGAGGCCACCGGAAAGCAGACCTGGAGCGATCTGCGCCAGCGCAAGAAGTCCCTGCCGGTCGTGGCCGCGCTCGCCGCGGGCGGGCCCGCCTCCGAGCGCCTCGGTGAACTGCTCGCCAAGGACGCCAAGGCCAGCGACTTCGAGAACTTCTCCGAGGAGGAGTTCGCCGTGCGCGCCGCGCTCATCGAGGAGGCGGGCGGCCGCGAGTGGACCGCCCAGGAGGCGCGCCGCCAGCACACCATCGCCATCGAGGCGCTGGACGCCGTCCAGATGCCCGACCAGGTGCGGGCCCAGTTCGTGGCGCTCGCCGACTTCGTCGTCGTACGGAAGAGATGATCACTATCGGTCGAATAAACCTCGCGTAGTCGCCGGCCGGTGCCGCGGGACAAGGACGCACCGGCCGACGGCGGACCCACAGCAGAGACGTACCACTGCACGAAGGGGAAGCCATGACAGCGACGACCGACGGAAGCACCGGGGCCCTGCCGCCCCGCGCTGCCTCGGCCAGCGAAATCCAGACACAGACGACTCCCGTGGCGGCCGGGACAGTCGAGACCCGAGATGTCGCCACGCACGCGATGCGGCGCGCCACCGACTTCCTGCTCTCGCGGCAGGACGCCGAGGGCTGGTGGAAGGGCGACCTCGAGACGAACGTCACGATGGACGCCGAGGACTTGCTTCTCCGTCAGTTCCTGGGCATCCGTGACGAGTCGACGACGCACGCCGCCGGGCTGTTCATCCGCGGCGAGCAGCGGGAGGACGGCGCCTGGGCCACGTTCTACGGCGGACCGGGTGAACTCTCCACCACCGTCGAGGCGTACGTCGCCCTGAGGCTGGCCGGGGACGCCCCGGACGAACCGCACATGGCACGGGCGTCCGCCTGGATCCGTGAGCGGGGCGGCATCGCCTCGGCCCGGGTCTTCACCCGGATCTGGCTCGCCCTGTTCGGCTGGTGGAAATGGGACGACCTGCCCGAACTCCCGCCGGAACTCATCTACTTCCCGAAGTGGATGCCGCTCAACATCTACGACTTCGGCTGCTGGGCGCGGCAGACGATCGTGCCGCTCACCGTCGTCTCGGCGAAGCGTCCGGTGCGGCCCGCGCCGTTCCCGCTCGACGAGCTGCACACCGACGCAAACCATCCCAACCCGGTCAAGCCCCTCGCTCCGGTGGCGAGTTGGGACGGTGTCTTCCAGCGTCTCGACAGGGCGCTGCACCAGTACCGCAAGGTCGCGCCGCGCCGGCTCCGCAGGGCGGCGATGAGCACGGCCGCCCGCTGGATCATCGAGCGGCAGGAGAACGACGGCTGCTGGGGAGGCATCCAGCCGCCTGCCGTGTACTCGGTCATCGCCCTGCATCTGCTCGGCTACGACCTCGAACACCCGGTGATGCGCGAGGGGTTGGCGTCGCTGGACCGTTTCGCCGTATGGCGCGAGGACGGCGCCCGGATGATCGAGGCCTGCCAGTCGCCGGTGTGGGACACCTGCCTGGCGACCATCGCGCTCGCCGACGCGGGCTTGCCCGCCGACCATCCGCAGCTGGTGAAGGCCGCGGACTGGATGCTCGGCGAGGAGATCGTCCGGCCGGGGGACTGGGCGGTCAAGCGCCCCCAACTGCCGCCGGGCGGCTGGGCGTTCGAGTTCCACAACGACAACTACCCCGACATCGACGACACCGCCGAGGTCGCCCTCGCGCTGCGCCGCGTCAAGCACCATGATCCGGAGCGTGTGGACAACGCCATCGGGCGCGGGATCCGCTGGAACCTCGGTATGCAGTCCAAGGACGGCGGCTGGGGGGCCTTCGACGTCGACAACACCAGCACCTTCCCCAACCGGCTGCCGTTCTGCGACTTCGGGGAGGTCATCGACCCGCCGTCCGCGGACGTCACCGCACACGTCGTGGAGATGCTCGCGGTCGAGGGACTCGCGCACGACCCGCGCACCCGCCGGGGCATCCAGTGGCTGCTCGCCCACCAGGAACCGAACGGCTCGTGGTTCGGCCGCTGGGGCGTCAACTACGTATACGGCACAGGGTCGGTGGTCCCGGCGCTCATGGCCGCGGGGCTGCCCGCCTCGCATCCGGCGATCCGCCGGGCGGTGGCCTGGCTGGAGACCGTGCAGAACGACGACGGCGGCTGGGGCGAGGATCTGCGCTCCTACCGCGACGTCGCCGAGTGGAGCGGGCGTGGCGCCTCGACCGCCTCCCAGACCGGGTGGGCCCTGCTCGCGCTGCTCGCCGCGGGGGAGCGCGACTCCAAGGCCGTGGAGCGCGGGGTCGAATGGCTCGCGGAGACCCAGCTGGCGGACGGCTCCTGGGACGAGCCGTACTTCACCGGCACCGGGTTCCCGTGGGACTTCTCGATCAACTACCACCTCTACCGGCAGGTCTTCCCGCTCACCGCGCTCGGCCGGTACGTCCACGGCGAGCCGTTCGCCGAGGCCAAGGGGGGTTGATGAGCACCAAGCCCGACCCGGTCCCGCTTCTGATCGCCTGCGCGCTCGGCATCGAGCACCTCGCCCTGCGCAGCGGCGACCGGACCGGGGCCGACGGGCCCGTCACCGTGCTGCGCACCGGCATGGGGCCCAAGGCCGCGGAGCGCTCGGTCACCCGGGTCCTCGCCGATCCGGCGCTGTGCGAGGCCGCCGTCTTGGCCACGGGCTTCTGTGCCGGGCTCGCCCCGGGCATGCACCCCGGTGACCTGGTGGTCGCCGAGGAGACCCGGGACCCGCGCGGCACCACGCCGTGCGTGGGCACCGAGCTGCTGGTCAAGGAACTCGTACGGGTCCTGCCGGGGCGCACTGTCCACACGGGGCCGCTCACCGGCTCCGATCACGTCGTCCGCGGTCACGAACGGTCGGATCTGCTCGCGACCGGCGCAATCGCGGTCGACATGGAGTCGGCGTCCACACTCCACAGCGCCGTCCGCACGGGCACGCGCCCGGTTGCGGCCGTACGGGTGGTCGTGGACGCTCCAGAACATGAACTCGTCCGTATCGGCACAGTCCGCGGTGGAATATCAGCTTTCCGTGTTCTTCGTGCCGTGCTTCCCGCTTTTTTTGAATGGCACCGTTCTTTGCTGCTCCCTCGGAGGTGAGCCAGATGGCCATGCCCCTTCGGCAGACCATGAAGGTCGCTGCGTACCTGTTTGAACAGAAGCTCAGGAAGCGGGACAAGTTCGCGCTGCTGGTCGAGTTGGAACCGCTCTTCGCGTGCAACCTCGCCTGCGAGGGCTGCGGCAAGATCCAGCACCCGGCGGGTGTGCTCAAGCAGCGCATGCCCGTGGCCCAGGCGGTGGGCGCGGTGCTCGAGTCCGGTGCGCCGATGGTGTCCATCGCCGGCGGCGAGCCGCTGATGCACCCGCAGATCGACGAGATCGTGCGGCAGTTGGTGGCCAAGAAGAAGTTCGTCTTCCTGTGCACCAACGCGATGCTGATGCGCAAGAAGATGGACAAGTTCAAGCCCTCGCCGTACTTCGCGTGGGCCGTCCACATCGACGGGCTGCGTGAGCGGCACGACGAATCCGTCGCCAAGGAAGGCGTCTTCGACGAGGCGGTCGAGGCCATCAAGGAGGCCAAGCGGCGCGGCTTCCGGGTCACCACCAACTCGACGTTCTTCAACACCGACACCCCGCAGACCATCATCGAGGTCCTCAACTACCTCAACGACGACCTGAAGGTCGACGAGATGATGCTCTCGCCCGCCTACGCCTACGAGAAGGCGCCCGACCAGGAACACTTCCTCGGCGTCCAGCAGACGCGGGAACTGTTCAAGAAGGCCTTCGCGGGCGGCAACCGGCGCCGCTGGCGGCTCAACCAGAGCCCGCTCTTCCTGGACTTCCTGGAGGGCAAGGTCGACTTCCCGTGCACCGCGTGGGCGATCCCGAGCTATTCGCTCTTCGGCTGGCAGAAGCCCTGCTATCTGATGAGCGACGGGTACGTGCAGACGTACAAGCAGCTGCTGGAGGAGACCGACTGGGACTCCTACGGCCGCGGCAAGGACGACCGGTGTGCCAACTGCATGGCGCACTGCGGCTATGAGCCGACCGCGGTCCTCGCCACCATGGGCTCCCTCAAGGAGTCCCTGCGCGCCGCCCGTGAGACCTTCACGGAAAGCCGCGGGTGACGTCATGACCGCCGTTTCCTTGGGCCTCCCCGAGGTGCCGGTCCGACCGATCGCGGAGCGCCGTGTGTCGCGGCAGATCCACGTCGGACCGGTGGCGGTCGGGGGCGGCGCACCCGTGTCGGTGCAGTCGATGACGACGACGCGTACGTCGGACATCGGCGCCACCTTGCAGCAGATCGCGGAACTCACCGCGTCCGGCTGCCAGATCGTCCGTGTCGCCTGCCCCACGCAGGACGACGCGGACGCGCTCGCGACCATCGCCCGCAAGTCGCAGATCCCGGTGATCGCGGACATCCACTTCCAGCCGAAGTACGTCTTCGCGGCGATCGACGCGGGCTGCGCGGCGGTCCGGGTGAACCCGGGCAACATCAAGCAGTTCGACGACAAGGTGAAGGAGATCGCGCGGGCCGCCAGGGACGCGGGCACCCCGATCCGGATCGGGGTGAACGCCGGGTCGCTCGACCGGCGGCTGCTGCAGAAGTACGGCAAGGCGACGCCCGAGGCGCTCGTCGAGTCGGCGCTGTGGGAGGCGTCGCTCTTCGAGGAGCACGGGTTCCGGGACATCAAGATCTCGGTGAAGCACAACGACCCGGTGGTGATGGTCAACGCCTACCGGCAGCTCGCCGCCCAGTGCGACTACCCGCTGCACCTCGGCGTGACGGAAGCCGGTCCGGCGTTCCAGGGGACCATCAAGTCGGCCGTCGCCTTCGGGGCGTTGCTGAGCGAGGGCATCGGGGACACGATCCGGGTGTCCCTGTCGGCCCCGCCCGCCGAGGAGTGCAAGGTCGGCATCCAGATCCTGGAGTCGCTCGGGCTGCGTCAGCGGCGCCTGGAGATCGTCTCGTGCCCGTCCTGCGGGCGCGCCCAGGTCGATGTGTACAAGCTGGCCGACGAGGTCACGGCCGGTCTGGAGGGGATGGAGGTCCCGTTGCGCGTCGCGGTCATGGGCTGCGTCGTCAACGGCCCCGGAGAGGCGCGGGAGGCGGACCTGGGGGTCGCCTCCGGCAACGGCAAGGGGCAGATCTTCGTCAAGGGCGAGGTCATCAAGACCGTACCCGAGTCGAAGATCGTCGAGACCCTCATCGACGAGGCGATGAAGATCGCCGAACAGATGGAGCACGACGGCGTCGCGTCCGGAGAACCGGCCGTCACCGTGAGTTGATCAGCACGGACCGAGAGGGGGCCCGACGTGACGATTCTGGAGAACATCCGGGGACCACGCGACCTGAAGGCGCTGTCCGAGGCGGAGATCGGTGAACTGGCCGACGAGATACGGGAGTTCCTGGTGCACGCGGTCGCCAGGACCGGCGGTCACCTCGGGCCCAACCTGGGAGTGGTGGAACTGTCCATCGCGCTCCACCGGGCCTTCGAGTCACCCGACGACCGGATCCTGTGGGACACCGGCCATCAGAGCTATGTGCACAAGCTGCTGACGGGACGTCAGGACTTCTCCAAGCTGCGCGGCAAGGGCGGCCTGTCCGGCTACCCGTCGCGCGAGGAGTCCGAGCACGACATCATCGAGAACAGCCACGCCTCCACGGCGCTCGGCTGGGCGGACGGGCTCGCCAAGGCCCGTCAGGTGCAGGGCGAGAAGGGCCATGTCGTCGCGGTCATCGGCGACGGCGCGCTGACCGGCGGCATGGCGTGGGAGGCGCTGAACAACATCGCCGCGGCCAAGGACCGTCCGCTGATCATCGTCGTCAACGACAACGAACGCTCGTACGCGCCGACCATCGGCGGTCTCGCCAATCACCTCGCGACGCTTCGTACGACGGACAGTTACGAGCAGGTCCTCGCCTGGGGCAAGGACGTACTGCTGCGCACACCTGTCGTCGGACACACCCTCTACGAGTCGCTGCACGGCGCGAAGAAGGGGTTCAAGGACGCGTTCGCGCCGCAGGGCATGTTCGAGGACCTCGGGCTCAAGTACGTCGGGCCGATCGACGGACACGACGTGGGGGCCGTCGAGTCCGCGCTGCGGCGCGCGAAACGCTTCCACGGGCCCGTGGTCATTCACTGTCTGACGGAGAAGGGCCGGGGGTACGAGCCCGCGCTCGCGCACGAGGAGGACCACTTCCACACGGTCGGCGTGATGGACCCGCTCACCTGCGAGCCGCTCGCGCCCTCCAACGGGCCTTCCTGGACCTCGGTGTTCGGCGACGAGATCGTCAGGATCGGTGAGGAGCGCGCGGACGTCGTGGCGATCACGGCGGCGATGCTGCATCCGGTGGGGCTCGGAAAGTTCGCCGAGCGGTTCCCCGACCGGGTGTGGGACGTCGGCATCGCCGAGCAGCACGCCACCGTCTCGGCGGCCGGGCTCGCCACCGGCGGCCTGCACCCCGTCGTCGCCGTCTACGCCACCTTCCTCAACCGGGCCTTCGACCAGCTCCTGATGGACGTCGCGCTGCACCGCTGCGGTGTGACCTTCGTGCTGGACCGGGCCGGCGTCACCGGTGTCGACGGGGCCTCCCACAACGGCATGTGGGACATGTCGATCCTCCAGGTCGTGCCGGGCCTCAGGATCGCCGCGCCGCGCGACGCCGATCAACTGCGGGCCCAGCTGCGGGAGGCCGTCGCCGTCGACGACGCGCCGACGCTCGTCCGCTTCCCGAAGGAGTCGGTGGGGCCCGTGATTCCCGCGGTCGGCCATGTGGGCGGGCTCGACGTCCTGCACCGTTCCCCGGAGACACCGCAGGTCCTCCTGGTCGCCGTCGGCGTCATGGCGCCCGTCTGCCTCCAGGCCGCCGAGCTGCTCGAAGCCCGCGGCATCGGCTGCACCGTCGTCGACCCGCGCTGGGTCAAGCCCGTCGATCCGTCGCTGCCCGGCCTGGCCGCCGAGCACCGGCTCGTCGCGGTCGTCGAGGACAACAGCCGGGCGGCCGGTGTCGGCGCGGCGGTCGAGCTGGCGCTCGGGGACGCCGAAGTCGACGTACCCGTACGGCGGTTCGGCATCCCGGAGCAGTTCCTCGCGCACGCCAAGCGCGGTGAGGTGCTGGCCGACATAGGTCTCACGCCCGTCGAGATCGCCGGGCGGATCGGTGCCGGCCTGGCCGTCAAGGACGCGCTGTCGAAGGGCGCGCTGTCCGAGGATGAGTTGTCCAAGGAGAAACAGGAATGAGCGACCCTGCTGAGAAGGGGGAGTTCGACCTCGGCGCGCTCCTCGCCGAGCGTGGAGCCGAGCGCTACGAGCTGCACACCAAGTACCTGAACCACCAGCTCCCGCGCATGCTGCACACCATCGGCTTCGACAAGGTGTACGAGCGGGCCGAGGGTGCGCACTTCTGGGACGCGGACGGCAACGACTACCTGGACATGCTCGCGGGGTTCGGGGTGATGGGCCTGGGCCGCCACCACCCGGTCGTCCGCAAGGCGCTGCACGATGTCCTGGACGCCTCGCTCGCCGACCTCACCCGCTTCGACTGCCAGCCCCTGCCCGGCCTGCTCGCGGAGAAGCTGCTCGCCCACAGCCCGCATCTGGACCGGGTCTTCTTCGGCAACAGCGGTACGGAGGCGGTCGAGACCGCGCTGAAGTTCGCCCGGTACGCCACCGGGAAGCCGCGGATCCTGTACTGCTCGCACGCCTTCCACGGGCTGACCACCGGCTCCCTGTCCGTGAACGGCGAGGACGGCTTCCGAGACGGCTTCGCCCCGCTGCTGCCCGACACCGCCGTGCCGCTCGGCGATCTCGACGTCCTGGCCCGGGAGCTGAAGAAGGGCGACGTCGCCGCGCTCATCGTCGAGCCCGTCCAGGGCAAGGGCGTGCACGAGGCCCCGCCCGGATATCTGCGCGCCGCCCAGGAGCTGCTGCGCAAGCACAAGGCGCTGCTCATCGCCGACGAGGTGCAGACCGGCCTCGGGCGGACCGGGGACTTCTACGCCTACCAGCACGAGGACGGAGTCGAGCCCGACCTGGTGTGCGTGGCCAAGGCGCTCTCCGGCGGCTATGTGCCGGTCGGCGCGACCCTCGGCAAGGACTGGATCTTCAAGAAGGTCTACTCGTCGATGGACCGGGTCCTCGTCCACTCGGCGAGCTTCGGGTCGAACGCGCAGGCCATGGCGGCCGGTCTGGCCGTGCTCTCCGTGATGGAGAACGAGCAGGTCGTGGCCAACGCCCGGGCCACCGGGGAGCAGCTGAAGTCCCGGCTGGCGGCCCTCGTGGACAAGTACGAGCTGCTCAGTGACGTACGCGGCCGGGGCCTGATGATCGGCATCGAGTTCGGGCGGCCCACCTCACTGAAGCTGCGCAGCCGCTGGACGATGCTGCAGGCCGCACGCAAGGGCCTGTTCGCGCAGATGGTGGTCGTACCGCTGCTGCAACGGCACCGCATCCTCACCCAGGTCTCCGGCGACCACCTGGAGGTGATCAAGCTGATCCCGCCGCTGATCATCGGCGAGCGGGACGTGGACCGCTTCGTCGAGGCCTTCACCGCGGTGATGGACGACGCGCACAACGGGGGCGGGCTGATGTGGGACTTCGGGAAGACCCTCGTGAAGCAGGCGGTGGCGAACCGCTGAGCGAATTTTTGCCTCTGGGGCAAGAAAATTGCCCCAGAGGCAAGCGTCGGGCTCAATGAACACATGAGCCCTGCCGAGCCGGGGGCGGTCGAAGAGCCGTCCGTCGAGCTTCCCGCCGTCGCACCACAACTGCGTGAGCTGCGCCGCCGCGCCTCCCTGACCCTGGAGGCCGCCTCCCGTGCCGCCGGGCTCTCGCCCGCCCACCTCTCCCGTCTGGAGACCGGGCAGCGCCAGCCGTCGTTGCCCATGCTGCTCGCGCTGGCCCGTATCTACGGTACGACGGTCTCCGAACTGCTGGGTGAGACGGTCGCCGACCGGGACGCGATCGTGCGCGCCGCCGACATGGACCCGACCCCCGCGGGCGGCTGGACCTACTGGCAGGCGGGCGCGCCCGGTCGCGGCATGCAGGCGCTGCGCGTACACGTTCCCTACGGCTCGCAGGGCGACATCGTGCGCGTCCACCCCGGCGAGGAGTGGCTGTACGTCCTCCAGGGGCGGCTGCGGCTGCGCCTCGGGGACACCGCGCACCAGCTCGCGCCGGGCGACAGCGCGCACTTCGACTCACTCACCCCGCACCGCATCGCCGCCGCCGATCGCGGCGGTGCGGAGCTCCTGTTCGTCCACACCCTGCTGCAGAGCCCCACCGCCGCGCTGTGCCTCGGCCCGGCGACGGGGCACCCGACCTCGGGAGAGACGTCATGACCGAACCCACGGAACCTGGCACGCGACGGTCCATGGAGGAGCGGTTCCCCCGCTCCCTCTGGGTGCGACTGATCATCTACATCGCTGTCGGCCACCTCTTCGCGGCCTTCATCTTCCTGCTGTTCACGCTGGGCGCGCACAACCAGTAGATCCCTCTCGGGCAGTGGATCCCCTTCGGAGCCGGCTCAGTCCAGCAGCCGCTCGCGCAGCCGTTCCCGCAGCTCCGGGGTGATCCGCAGCGCCCGCTCCAGGTAGGGGTCGACCCCGCCCCAGGTCTCCTCGATCGTCTCGAAGGCCGCCGTCAGGTACTCGGCGCGCGCGTCGAACAGCGGGCTCAGCAGCTCCATGACCTCGGGGGAGTACGCGGAGGCGGAGCTGCCGTTGCGATGCACCTTGTAGCGGCGGTGCTTCGCGTTCGACTCCAGGTAGTCGGCCACGATCGCGTCGCGCTCGACGCCGACGGCGAGGAGCGTCACGGCTATCGACAGGCCCGCGCGGTCCTTGCCCGCCGCACAGTGCATCAGCGCCGGCACGCTGTCCTCGGCCATCGCGTGCAGCACCTGGGAGTGCTCGGCCGTGCGCTCCTTGATGATCGTGCGGTACGAGGTGATCATGCGGTTCGCGGCCTTGCCGTCCGCGAGGATCGAGCGGAGCTGGTCGATCTCGCCGTCGCGGACCATCTTCCAGAACTCGGAGCCGTCGGCCGGGTCGGTCAGCGGAAGATTCATGTTCCGCACGCCCGGCAGCTCGACGTCCGGGCCTTCCAGCTTCTGGTCGGAGGCATTGCGGAAGTCGAAGATCGTGTGCAGGCCCAGGGAGGAGAGGAACGCGGCGTCCTCCTCGGTGGCGTGCGCCAGGTGGCCGCTGCGGAACAGCTGCCCGTGCTTCACCCGCCGACCGTCCGTGGTGGGCAGGCCGCCCACGTCCCGGAAGTTGCGCACTCCTGCCAGCTCGGGCTCGGTCGACGGGACCTGCTGCGTCACTGGGGCTCCTCCCCTTCGGCCGTCGGCGCTGCTCGGCGTTGCCTGCCGACGGAGGTTGCGCTCTCGACGATACGACATGGGTTCCTGGGGCAATGAGTTGTCCACAGGCGTTGCCTCCAGGGCGCCGAGCCCATGATGATGTTGGGGCCTGATCGCACCTGTTCGAATCTGTGGGGGACTGATGATCGAGGTCGGCACGGACGGTCGTACCTGGCTTCTTTCGGGGCCGACGAGCAGCTACGCGCTACGGCTCACCGACCTCGACGAGCTGCTGCATCTGCACTGGGGCCCACGGATCGCGCTCGCCGACGCCGAGGCATTCGCCGCCCTGCCCGCGCCGCAGTACTGGCCCTTCGAGTCCCCGCTCGACGGGCGCGAGGAATACCCGGTCGAGGGCGGCCCCCGCTTCGTCCGCCCCGCCCTCTCCGTGCGGACGGACGAGCGGCGCGGCACCGAGTGGCGCTTCGAGGAGCACGAGGCGGACGGCGACGAGCTGCGGCTGCGCTTCTCGGACGCCGGGCTCGGCATCACCCTGCACTACCGGATGCGCGGCGATGTCGTCGAACGCTGGGTGACCCTCGCCAACCAGGGCCCCGCCCTGGAGCTGCTGCGCGCCGACTCCGCGACCTGGACACTGCCCGAGCGCGACGGCTGGCGGCTGTCCCAGCTGCACGGGCGCTGGGCTGCCGAGTCCCGGCTCGTGCGTTCCCCCCTCACCTACGGTGAGAAGGTCATCGGCAGCCGGCGCGGACACACCGGTCACCAGCACCTGCCCTGGGTCGCCCTCGACAGCGAGGCGACCGAGGAGAGCGGCGAGGTGTACGGGTGCGCGCTCGGCTGGTCCGGCTCGTGGCGGATCGCCGTGGCCCAGCTCCCCGACGCGCGCGTACAGATCTCCGGCGGCGCAGGGTACGACGATTCCGGGCTGCTGCGACTGGAGCCGGGGGAGTCGTTCACCACCCCCGTCTTCGCCGGACTGTGGAGCGACGGCGGCTTCGGCGGGGCGAGCCGGGCCTGGCACGCGTACCAGCGCGCGTACGTCATCCCGGACGCGGACCAGGACCGGCCGGTGCTGTTCAACTCCTGGGAGGCCACCACCTTCGACATCTCCGAGGACCAGCAGGGGGTGCTGGCGCGGCGGGCCGCCGCGATGGGCGTCGAGCTCTTCGTGGTCGACGACGGCTGGTTCGGGACGCGGACCAGCGACCGGGCCGGGCTCGGCGACTGGACCCCCAACCCGGACCGCTTTCCGGCGGGGCTCAAGCCGCTCGGCGACTACGTGCACGCGCTCGGGATGCAGTTCGGCATCTGGGTCGAGCCGGAGATGGTCAATCCGGACAGCGAGCTGTACCGCGCCCACCCGGACTGGGTGCAGTTCCAGCCGGGGCGAACCAGGACGGAGTACCGCAATCAGCTCGTACTGAACCTCGCCCGCCCGGACGTCCAGGAGTACCTGTGGGGGCAGCTCGACGGCCTGCTCTCCAGTGCGCCGATCGACTATGTGAAGTGGGACTTCAACCGTTGCTTCACGGACGCCGGCTGGCCCGGCGAGCGCTACCCGCAGAAGCTGTGGGTCGAGCACGTGGAGGCCCTGTACGCCCTTCTCGACCGGTTGCGGGCCGCGCACCCCAAGGTCGCCTTCGAGTCGTGCTCGGGCGGTGGCGGCCGCATCGACCTCGGCGTCATGGCGCGTACGGACCAGGTGTGGACCTCCGACAACACCGACCCGCTCGACCGGCTCGCCATCCAGCACGGCTTCGGTCAGATCCACCCGGCCCGGATCATGGCCGCCTGGGTCACGGACAGCCCGAACACGCAGCTCAATGGGCGGGTCAGCTCGCTGCGCTTCCGCTTTGTGAGCGCCATGGCCGGGGTGCTCGGCGTCGGCGGAGACCTGGCCGAGTGGAGCGAGGAGGAGCTCGCCGAGGCGCGGGACTGGGTGGATCTCTACAAGGAGATCCGGCCCGTCGTCCAGCGCGGCGACCTCTACCGGCTGCGGCCCCCGGAGGGCGGGCTGAGTGCGGTGCAGTACGTCCACGGCGACGAGACCGTCGTCCTCGCCTGGCTCCAGGCCCAGCGGTACGGCGAGCCGGTCGCCCCGCTGCGGCTGCGCGGGCTCGACCCGACACAAGCGTATGAGTGCCGCGAAACGGGCGAAGTGCACCGAGGTGCGGTGCTGCTGCATCACGGGGTGCGGACGGGGCTGCGCGGGGATCTCGATGCGGCAGTTATCCGGCTGCGTCGCATGTGACTGTTCTGTCCGAATTAGGGGCTTCATTCCAACTGGCCCTGGAATAAAGCATCGTGGGCCGAGGTGCGTGAGCAGCGTCATATTCGTGACGATGTGTTGCGACCCCTATTTCGCAACATGCCCGAATTCCCGGGCGGGTTGCGGGGCCGGAAAGATCGTCGATCCACGGAGGGTGACCGGAATTCCGGCGTGGATCAAGAAGGGCGGACGCGCAGAAAAGGCACATGGTTGTCGCCGCGCTCTCATCTCGCCTACGTTCGGCCCCAATCCGGACGGACGCCCAATCCTGCCGCCGCCCGGAACCCGCACACTCACCCGCACACGGCAGGAGCGGGGGACCCACAGGTTCCGTGCCTGTTCCGGTCTCCGGAACGGCTAGGGGTACAGCCGCGCACCAGCGCGGCCGGGCATCTCCAGTCCGCACCCGACAGCTCACCCCGCAGGCGCCGGAGAGGAACTCGTCATGCCCGCGAAGGGTAAGCACCGCCGTCCCAAGTCCCAGCGTTTCACCCGCTCGATCGCCGTGGCCGGAACCGGCGGCGCCGCGCTCGCGCTGCCTCTGATGGGGGCCACCGGCGCCCATGCCGCGACCCCGACGGCCACCGTCGCGAAGGCCGCCGAGAAGGCCGCGGAAAAGACCGCCACCGCCGCTCCCGCGGCCGCCAAGAAGGCGGCCGGGACGAAGACCTACGCGGTGAAGGCCGGCGACTGGCTCTCGAAGATCGCCGACGAGCAGAACGTGAGCGGCGGCTGGAAGAAGCTCTACTCCGACAACCGCTCGGCCGTCGGCAGCGACCCGTCGCTGATCCACCCCGGTCTGAAGCTGACGATCGGCAAGAAGGCCGCGTCCGGCAGCGTCACCCGGTCGTCCGCCAAGACGACGCCTTCGTCCACCAAGTCGACGACGTCGGCCGCGGACACCGCCACGGCCACCACGGCCGCCAACACCGCCTCCACCAGCAGCAGTTCCGGCTACACCCTGCCGGTCGAGGGCGCCACCGTCGGCACCGGCTACAAGGTGGCGGGCAGCATGTGGTCCAGCGGCTACCACACCGGCGTGGACTTCGTGGTCCCGACCGGCACCACGATCAAGGCCATCGCCGCGGGCACCGTCGTCTCGGCCGGCTGGGGCGGCGCGTACGGCAACCAGGTCGTCATCCAGCACGCCGACGGCCAGTACTCCCAGTACGCCCACATGTCCGCGCTCTCCGTCTCGGCGGGCCAGACGGTGACCGCGGGCCAGCAGATCGGCCTCTCCGGCGCGACCGGCAACGTCACCGGACCGCACCTGCACTTCGAGATCCGCACCACCCCGAACTACGGCTCGGACGTGGACCCGGTCGCGTACCTGCGCTCGCACGGTGTCGCCGTCGGCTGACGCCTTCCCCCTGCCGCCCCCCAAGGCGGACCACGTGCCTCCAGGGCGCGACACCCTGCCCCCCACGGCAGACTCCGTGCCCCCCAAGGCACGACCCCTGCTCCCCACAGCAGGACTCCCTGCTCCCCAAGGCAGGACAGCAGCCAAAGGCCGGACCCCACGATCCCCGGGGTTCGGCCTTTGGTCTTTCGTGAGCGATTCATGATCGGCACATTGCGGTCCTGTGGCATGCCTGCACGAGGTATCGACAGGCGTGCGACAGTGGCCCCACAGTGATCTCCGCAAGCGCTTTCTATGCCTTCGGAGGTCCCCGTGCCCGGCGTCTACCGACGCACCGTCATCAAGGGCGCCGCAGCCGCGGCCGCCACCGCTCCGTTCTCCTGGGCGCTCTCCCGAAGCGCCGCCGCCGCGCCGCCGGCCGGGGGCGACACCGCACTGCGCTGGCTGGAGGGCACGGCGCCCGACACCCACGCGGGCACCGTCTGGGGCGTGCCCTGGTCCCGCGGCACCCACCAGCCCGGCCAGACGTTCCGGCTGGCCACCGCCTCCGGCGACGAGGTGCCCGTGCAGAGCTGGGTCACCGGCCACTGGCCCGACGGCTCGGTGAAGTGGACCGCGCACGCCATCGCGCCGGGCGCGCCCAAGGCCGAGACGTACACACTCTCCGCGGGTACCCCGGCCGCTCCCTCGCAGCAGCTGAGAGTCACCCGCTCCGGCGGCCGGATCGAGGTGTCGACCGGTGTCATCACGGTGGCCTTCGGCGCGAAGGGCTCCGACACCGTCGTACGCAGTGTCCGACGCGGCGCGGCCGAGATCGCCCGGGACGGACGGCTGGTCGCCCTGCGCCAGGGTTCGCTGCGCGACGGCGTCGCGACGGAGGACTTCACGGGCCGGATCGAGAGGGCCGAGGTCGAGCAGGACGGGCCGGTCCGCGCCGTCATCCGGGTCGAGGGCAGGCACCGGCACGGCGGCCGGGGCTGGCTGCCCTTCGTGCTGCGCTTCTCCTTCCACGCCGGCGCCGAGTCCTTCCGGCTGGTGCACTCCTTCGTCTGGGACGGCGAGCAGGAGCCGGGCAAGGCGGACGGCGACTTCCTGCGAGGCCTCGGTGTCCGCTTCTCCGTGCCGCTGAGCGATCAGCCGTACGACCGCCACATCCGCCTCGCAGACTCCGGCGGGGGTCTCTTCAGCGAGGCGGTCCAGGGCGTCACAGGACTGCGCAGGGATCCCGGCGAGGCGGTGCGCACCGCGCAGATCGCCGGCGAGAAGCTGCCCGACACCTCGACCTGGGACACCCGCGTGTCGAGCCGCCTCGCGTACATCCCGCGGTGGGGCGACTTCACGCTCACCCAGCCGACGGCCGACGGCTATGTGATCCGCAAGCGCACCAAGGACGGACACGGCTGGATCCAGGCCGCGGCCGGACGGCGGGCCGGTGGCTTCGGCCATGTCGGTGGCCCGAGCGGCGGACTCTCCTTCGGGCTGCGGGACTTCTGGCAACGGCACCCCACGCAGCTCGACATCAGGGGCGCCGCCACGGACACGGCCGAGGTCACCCTCTGGCTCTACTCGCCCGAGGCACAACCGCTCGACCTGCGCTTCTACCACGACGGCCTCGGCCAGGACACATACGAGAAGCAGGCCGAGGGCCTGGAGATCACATACGAGGACTACGAGCCGGGCTTCGGGACCCCGTACGGGATCGCCCGGACCAGTGAACTGACCTTCTGGGCCCACGAGTCGACCCCGAGCGCGGCGGATCTCGCGGCGCAGGCCGCCGCCGTCGCCACCCCGCCGCTGCTCACCGCCACCCCCGAACGCCTGCACTCCGCGGGGATCTTCGGCGACTGGGCGCCGGTCGACCGCTCGAACGCGGCCCGCGAGGTCATCGAGGACCACCTCGACGACCTCTTCGCCTACTACCGCGACCAGCGCGAGGACCGCCGCTGGTACGGCTTCCTCGACTACGGCGACGTGCAGCACACCTACGACAACGACCGGCACGTCTGGCGCTACGACGTCGGCGGTTTCGCCTGGGACAACTCCGAGCTGGGCACCGACCTGTGGCTCTGGTACCACTTCCTGCGCACCGGCTCCGCCGAGGTGTTCCGCTTCGCGGAGGCCATGACGCGGCACACCGGTGAGGTCGACGTGTACCACCTGGGGAAGCGGGCCGGGCTCGGCA
Organism: Streptomyces sp. NBC_00775; assembly: GCF_036347135.1. Lineage (NCBI taxonomy): Bacteria > Bacillati > Actinomycetota > Actinomycetes > Kitasatosporales > Streptomycetaceae > Streptomyces > Streptomyces sp. NBC_00775. The sequence continues at coordinate 1,150,360 of NZ_CP108938.1, read as the reverse complement.
CCCGGCACGGGGTGCAGCACTACGCGGACAGTGCCAAGCAGGTCCGTATCTCCACGGCCGCCAACCGCCGCTTCTACTACTTCCTCACGGGCGACGAGCGCACCGGCGACCTGCTGCGCGAACTCGTCGACGTGGAGCTGACGTTCCTGGAGGTCGACCCGCAGCGCAAGGTCCGTAACGACGGCTACGCGCCCGGCGACCGGCACGCCCTGTCCGTCGGATTCGGCACCGACTGGGGCGGGTTGTCGGCGGCCTGGCTCACCGAGTGGGAGCGACGCGGCCCGCACGCGGACAAGGCCCGTACGAAACTGGTGAACTCCCTGCGGACGATCGCCGCCCAGCCCAACGGCTTCTTCACCGGCACCGGTCTTCTCGACGCCGACACCGGCGAGTTCGCGGTCACGACGGACAAGGCGGTGAACGTCTCGCATCTGTCCGCCGTCTTCGGACTCGTCGAGACCAACAGCGAGATCGTGTCGCTGCTCGGCGACGACGAGCCCGAATTCGCCGCCGCCTGGCTGGACTACGCGCAGTACTACAACGCCACGAACGCCGAGAAGACCGCGCTGACCGGCTCGACCTGGAAGTCCGCGCTGCCCGCCGCGCACTCCCGGATCACGGCCTACGCGGCACGGCACAAGGACGATCCGACGCTCGCCAAGCGCGCGTGGAACGAGTTCTACACCGGCACCGACACGTACTTCCCGTCCAACGACTGGTCGCGCGTGACCATCAGGACCCCGGCCGTGCTCCGTACCACCGAGGAGATTCCCTGGATCTCCACCAACTCCTCGGCGCAGTGGGCCCTCGCGGCGATCCAGAACCTGGCGCTCATCGGCGATCGGATCCCGTCATGAGTCGTACGTTCCTGATCGGGGCGGTGACGGCCGGTGTGCTGTGCGCGCTGACTCCTGCGGTGTCCGCATCGCCCGTCTCTGTGTCTGGCACGTCGAACGTCGTACGCCCCGATGACCGGCGTCTTGCCTACGAAGGGCACTGGGGGAGGACGGCGACGTCCGCGACGACCGTCAACTCCGGCTCGCGGCTGCGCTTACGCTTCACCGGCGGCACCCTGCACGCCCTCTTCGACGTCTCGTCGATCACCGTGCCGGCACAGATCTATGTGTCGGTGGACGGTGGGCCGAAGCGGCTGTACGCCGTCGACCGGGACGACCTCGACATCGCCCTGCCGGGCCGGGGGACGCACACCGCCGAGATCTCCGTGAAGGACGTCTCCTCGCGGGCCAACCGCTGGACTCCGCCTCTGGAGACCGGAGTCGTCCTCACCGGATTGCGGCTGGACGAGGGCGCGCGCCTGCTTCCCCAACACGCCCTGCCAGGGCCCCGGTTGGCCTTCTACGGCGACTCCATCACCCAAGGCGTCATGGCGCTGTGCGAGGTGAACACCTCCGACTGCGCCGACGGCACGGCCGCCTATCCGACCCTGGTCGCCGACGATCTGCACGCCTCCCTCACCCAGGTCGGCTTCGGCAGACAGGGCGTCCTCCGGACCGGCAACGGGGGAGTCCCGGCCGCCGGGGACGCGTACGGCTGGAACTACGCGGATTCCAGGGCGGATTCGGACCGCCGCGCCGATGTGATCGTCGTGAACCAGGGGACGAACGACGCGGCGTACGGCACGGAGGAGTTCCGGGCCGCCTATCGGGCGTACCTGGACCGGCTGCGGTCGGCCGCCCCGCACGCCCGCATCCTCGCGCTGCGCCCCTTCGGCGGTGAGCACGCCGACGACATCGCCGCCGTCGTCCGTGAACTCGCCGACCCGCACGCCGAGTTCGTCGACACCACGGGCTGGATCTCCCCGGAGGACGGGGACTTCAACGGGACCGTCCACCCGAATGCCCAGGGTCACCGCAAGGTGGCCGACCGGCTCGCTTCACTGATCAAGAGCAAGGAGCACTGACATCGTGAGACCTCGAAGACTCGGAGCGATCGCCGCCGTCACGCTGCTGGCCGGCCTCGTCGCCACCCCGTCTCAGGGTGCCGAGGCCTCCACGCGCCGCGTCGTGGAGAACCTGGACCGCGGCCTGGTCGCCGTCCCCTCGGGCCAAGGCACCTTCCTGAGCTGGCGGTTGCTCGGCACGGAGTACGCCCGCTACGGGAACGCCATCGCGTTCAACGTCTACAAGGGCGGCCGACGGCTCAACCACGAACCGGTCACCAAGTCGACCACCTACCAGGACAACAGCCCCGGCACGGGCACGTACACCGTGCGCGCCGTCGTCAACGGTCATGAGCAGAAACCGAGTTCAGCGGCGCTCGGCTTCGCCGAGGGGTACGCGGAAATCCCGCTGGCCACTGCCGACGGCTACACCGTGCAGCACGCCTGGCCCGGGGACCTCGACGGGGACGGGCGGTACGAGCTCGTCGTCAGCCGCCTCGCCACCGACCGGACCAAGCCCGACCTCCTGGAGGCGTACACGCTCACCGGTGAACGCCTGTGGCGCGTCGACCTCGGGCCCGGCTCGTACACCCAGGTGTCCGGGAACGGCGCCAACGACCCGGCGCCCGCCGCGATCAGCGGCTCGACGGCGATCGGCGGCTATCGCAACGACGACAACGTCACCGTCTACGACCTCGACAGCGACGGGAAGGCCGAGGTGCTGGTGCACACGGCCGACGGGACCACCTTCGCGGACGGCTCGAAGGTGACGGCCGACTCGCCCGCGAACCAGTTCATCTCGGTGATCGACGGCGAGAGGGGCACCGAACGCACCCGGCAGCCCGTGCCCGACGACCTCGTGGCCGACGGCCCCTCCGGCGGCCACTTCGGGATCGCGTACCTCGACGGCGAACACCCCAGCCTGGTCACGAAGTTGGTCACGCGGGTCGGCGCCAGGCGTGGCTCCTTCCGGATCCTCTTCCAGACATGGGACTTCAACGGGACCGATCTGACCCGGCGTTGGAAGTACGTCGTCCCGTCCGACAGCGGCGCCACCAGCTTCCACCAGATCCGGACCGTCGACGTCGACCAGGATGGCAAGGACGAGATCGCCGACGGCAACTACGTCGTCAACAGTGACGGCACGCTGCGGTACGTGGTCGACGGCGCCGGACACGGCGACCGCTTCGACATCGCGGACCTGGACCCCGACCGGCCGGGCCTGGAGGGCTTCGCCATCCAGCAGTCCGAACTGGGCGTCGTATCGAAGTTCCCCTGGTACTACTACGACGCCGACACCGGGGAGCGCCTGGTGACCGGCGAACACCCGGCGAACCCGACCAGCGACGCCGACCTCGACGTCGGCCGGGGCAGCGCCGCCGACATCGACCCGTCCCACCCCGGCTACGAGTACTGGACCTCCACGGCCGACGTCACCCGGCCCGGCGCCGGCGTCTTCAACGTCCAGGACGGCAAGGTCTCCACGACCACCCCCAGCGTCAACTTCCGCATCTGGTGGGACGGCGACAAGGGCGCCGAACTCCTCGACTCCACGCACGTCGACGAGTGGGACCCGAAGACCGAGACCAGCGCCAGGCTCTTCGACCCGGACGGCGTCGTCTCCGGCGCCCGCAACGCGACCCCGTTCTACGGCGACCTGCTCGGCGACTGGCGCGAGGAGATCCTCGCCGAGACCGGCGACCACACCGCGCTGCGCCTCTACACCACCACCGAACCGACGAAGACCCGCCTCTACACGCTCGCCCAGAACCCTGAGTACCGCCTCGGCTGGACCGTACGCGGCTATCTCCAGTCGACGTACACGGACTACTACCTGGGCACCGGGACCCGGCGGGTGCCGAAGCCCGCGATCACCACCACCTCGACTGAAGGAGACGCCTCTCATGACAACCACTCGTAGAGCCTTCGGCGCACTCGCCGCCGGTGCCGCGCTGGCCGCGCTCGTCCCGGTCCAGGAGGCGAGCGCCTCGCCCCGTCACCGTCACGGACGGCTGCTCGCCGCCGACGACTTCCGGCACGGACTCGGACAGTGGGCCACCGAACTCCAGGACGGCGGCACGGTCACCGCCTCGCGCGGCGTCCTGGAGATCGACGTACCCAGCGGCGCGACGGTCTGGTTCAAGCGGAAGCTCGAAGGGCCGTACGCCATCGAGTACACCGCCACACCCGTCTCCGAGGGCGGCGTCAACGACCGGGTCTCCGACCTGAACAACTTCTGGAACGCCGTCGACGTGCGCTCCCCGGACGACCTCTTCGCCACACCCCGGGCAGGTGCCCTCGCGGAGTACGACTATCTGAAGACCTACTACGTGGGATACGGCGCCAACACCAACACCACGACACGGCTGCGCCGGTACGTCGGCGAGGCGGGCGTCCGTCCGCTGATCTACGACTACACGCAACCGCTGCTCACGGCGAACGAGCCGAACCGCGTGCGGATCGTCTCGGACGGCTCCCTCGTGCAATGGTGGAACAACGGGCAACTGGTCTTCGACTACACCGACCCGGAGCCTTACGCGAGCGGGCACTTCGCGTTCCGTACCGTGTGGAGCCACTTCCGGATTACGGACTTCCGTGTGTGGCGGCTGTCTCAACGCCCCTGATCAGAGGCTTATTCCGAGTTTGGACAACACTTGACGAGTGGTTTATCTCACCATCCGTCAACCCTTCCTTACGGTCGCGTAGCTCACATCGAAAGGTGAATCATGGGCCGATGTGGCAGACGATTCGAAGAGTGACAACAGATCAGTGATCGGGTCGTACGTGGCGGTGGGGGACAGCTTCACCGAAGGCGTCGGCGACCCCGGCCCTGACGGGGCATTTGTCGGTTGGGCCGACCGGTTCGCGGTACTTCTCGCGGACCGGCGGCCCGAAGGCGACTTCAATTACACCAATCTCGCCGTGCGCGGCAAACTGCTCGACCAGATCGTCGAGGACCAGCTCCAGCGGGCCAAGGAACTCGCCCCGGATCTGGTCTCGTTCTGTGCGGGCGGCAACGACATCATCCGGCCCGGCACCGACCCCGACGAGGTCGCGGAGCGCTTCGAGCGGGCGATCGCCGACCTCACCGCCGCCGTCGGCACCGTCCTGGTGACCACCGGCTTCGACACCCGTGGCGTCCCCGTGCTCAAGCATCTGCGCGGCAAGATCGCCACGTACAACGGACATGTGCGGGCCATCGCGGACCGGTACGGCTGTCCCGTCCTCGACCTGTGGTCGCTCAAGACGATCCAGGACCGCCGTGCCTGGGACGGTGACCGCCTGCACCTCTCACCCGAGGGCCACACCAGGGTCGCGCTCCGCGCCGGCCAGGTCCTCGGCCTCGAAGTGCCCGCCGACCCGGACCAGCCCTGGCCGCCGCTGCCTCCGCGCGGCACGCTCGAAATGCGGCGCGACAACATCCACTGGGCGCGCGAGTACCTGGTTCCGTGGATCGGGCGGCGGTTGCGCGGGGAGTCGTCGGGGGACCACGTGGCGGCCAAGGGGGCCCTTTCGCCCGACGACATCAAGATGCGGATCGAATCGGTCGCCTGAGCGGCAGAAGCGGCGGCGGGACGGGCCGCCGGTGGCTCGACCGGTGAGGTGACAGCGCGGGAGTGGCGTGGGGCGGGGCGCGGTCGGCGGTGCTGGGATGACCGCGAACCGCCCCGACGTCCCGAGGGGCGGCGCCGAAGGAGACTTCCGTATGCCCGCCCTCCGCGCGTCCACCGCACTCGCCGTGACCCTCCTCGCCCTCACCCTTCCGCAGACCGCGGCGGCACCCGCGTTCGCGCTGCCCAGCCGGCCCGGGCTCACCGCCGAGCCCAGCCCCTCGACGGTCACCGTCACCGGCCAGGGCAGCGCCACCGCCGCGCCGGACATCGCCGTCATCGGCGCGGGTGTCGACGTCATCGCCAAGACGTCGAAGGAGGCGCTCGCCGCGCAGAGCGTCGCGTCGAACGCCCTGCTCGACGCCGTACGCGCCCAAGGCATCGAAGAGCGGGACATCCGTACCGAGGGCATCTCGCTGTCCCCGGTCTACGAGGACCAGAACGGCGTCTCCCAGCTGAAGGGCTACGAGGCCACGCAGTCGTTCTCGGTGAAGGTCCGTGCCATCGGTACGACGGGTGCGGTCCTCCAGGCCGTCACCGACGCGACCGGCGACGCGGGCCGCATCCACTCCGTCGCCTTCGACATCGCCGACCCGGCCCCGCTGCACTCCCGCGCCCGCGAGGCCGCGCACGACGACGCCCATACGAAGGCTCTGGACTACGCCCGCCTCAGTGGACGGCGCCTCGCCCGACTCGTCTCCCTCACCGAGAGCGGCAGCGGCGACCTCCGTCCCGTGCCCATCGCGGCGGCCGCCTTCGACCAGGGCGGGTCGGGCGTACCGGTGGCTCCCGGGGAGATCCGGGACACGATCACGGTGACGGTGGTGTACGAGCTGGACTGAGGGGGACGGACGGTGGTGAAGGGGCGCGGGGCTGTGACATCACGCGGCTCCGCCGCGTGGGCGAGACCAGCCACGACGAACCCGCACCCGGCGCACCGGACTGCCGGCGGAGCGCTTGGGCACGCGTCAGCGCACCGCCGCCACCAACGCAGCCCGCTCAAGTCCCAGTTCGCGAGCGAGCGCCTCGTCCACCCATTCGTGGGTCCGCGCCCGTGACACCGCGCCCGCGTACGCCGTCATCTGGACGGCCAGTCCGTCCAGCAGCGCGGTGAGCCGCAGGGCCGTACCCGTGGGATCCGGACAGTGGAACTCGCCCGCGGCCACACCCTCCGCGATGACCTCGATGATCGCGGCCTTCCACTGCCGGTCGAGATCACGGGTGACCTCCCGCAGCGCGGGCTCGCGCAGCGCCGCCGCCCAGCCCTCGATCCACAGCCGCCAGCCCTTGGCCTGCCCGGTCGGCGCGTACCAGCGCACGGCCGCCCGCAGCCGCCGCAGCGCCGTCGTACGGCGGCCGAGCAGCTTGCGCAGATGGGCGAGGTCGTCCTCGGCCGCGTAGGTGAACGCGGCGGCGACCAGCTTCTCCTTCGTCGAGAAGTGGTACAGCACCAGCGCGTTGCTCACCCCGAGCGAGGAGGCCACGTCGGCGATCCGCACCGCCGCCACACCCCGCGCCTCGATCTGCTCGACGGCAGCCCGCAGCAATTCCTCGCGCCGCTCCGCCACGCTCAACCGCACTCTCGCCACGCGGCAACCCTATCCTCCGCCGGGGACAGCGCCGGAGGAGGCCGCTTCCTCCGGTCTCCCCGGCTGGACGGGACCGCGGCGCCCGCGCGCGGATCAGTCCACGAACTGGTAGTCGACCTTGATGCGACCGTCCTCGCCGACGACGAGGAACTCCAGGCCACCGCCCGTCGCTTGTCCCTCCCCGGTGTGGAAGGACTCCCAGCGGAACGTGATCACGTCACGCAGTTGCCGGGCGGCCTCCTGGATCCTGAACACATTCGTCCCTGGGGCGACGAACTCCTCGTAGGCGCGCGTCACGCGTGCGTGCAGCTCGTCGTGGCCGCGGGCCTCCAGCGCGGCGGTGGCGAAGCCGAGGCCCACCGCCCGCTCGTGCATCTCCTGGGGCGGCCGCAGGATGTGCAGACCGTCGTCCGCCCACAGTTCGTGGACGGTCTTGCGGCGGATCTCGGGGTCGGGCTCGTTCCACACGCCTATGTAGCGCTCGATCAGGTCCTGTGCGTCGATGGCGGACATGGTGCTCCTTGCGCGGGTCGGTACGCGAGGTCTGACGTCACCTCGGGATGGGGTTTCCGACGTCACCTCGGTTGCGGTTTCTGACACCACCGACTCTGCTTCCGCACGGCCCGCGCCTCAATTCCCCGCAGGGTATGGCTGCCCTGTGCCAGGACTCCGTGGTCGGAGCGCCCACCACGGCCACCGAGCGCGGGCCGGCACGGGCGGTCAGGCCCGCCCGTGGCGGCCCGTCCGTCATCTGTACCACCCGAACCGCTCCGCGATCACCGGCAGCCGGTCGGTGACGATGGCGTGTGCGGCGGCCCGCGCGGTGGTCCCGTCGGCCTCCGCGCGGGCCAGCATCTGGTCGATCAGGGCGCGCATGGAGCGCCGCGTGTACGCGAACGCCTCGTCCGCGTCGGCGCCGATGTCGCCGAACAGCGTCCACCACCACCAGGCGTTCGTCCCGGAGTTGACGACCACGTCCGGCAGGACGGTGACCCCGCGCGCGGCGAGCAGCTCCTCCGCCTCCGCCAGGACGGGCATGTTGGCCGCCTCGACGATCCAGCGGGCGCTGATCCGCCGCTGGTTCACGGCGTCGATCGCGTACGAGACCGCCGCGGGCACCAGCACCTCCGCGTCGACGGACAGCCAGGCGTCGCCGGGGAGTTCACGGTCCGCGGCGCGCAGGGCCGAGCGGTCGACCGTCCCGTACGCGTCACGCGCCGCGAGCAGCGCCTCGACATCGAGGCCACCGGGGTTCGCGATCGTGCCCTTGATGTCGGCGACGGCCACGACGTCGAGCCCCGCGCGCGCGAGGAAGCGGGCCGTGGCTCCGCCCATGGTGCCCAGGCCCTGGACGGCGACGCGCGTCCCCGCGTAGGCCACCGCGGCGCGGTCCAGGGCCGCGAGCACCGACTCGGCGACACCGCAGCCGCCGACCAGCTCGTCGAGGCCGATACCGTCCACCTCGACCGCGAAGGCGTCGGCGAGCCGCTGCCGGGCCGTCGCCTCGTCGTCGAGCAGCGGGTACACGGCCTGGATGGACGAGACGAGCCCCGCCTCCTCGGCGGCCCGGTCGACCAGGTCCTGGGTGAGGCCGAGGTCCTCGCCGGTGGTCCAGAAGTTCTCGATGTGCGGGCGCATGGCGCGCAGATAGCGCACCAGAAGGCCGTACGCCGCCGGGTCCTGGGGATCGCAGTCGATGCCGCCCTTGGCGCCGCCCAGCGGGATATAGCGGCCCTCGGGGTTGTAGTGCAGGGCCTCTTTCATGGTCATGCCGCGGGCGAGCCCGGCGACCTCCTCCAGCGTGCAGCCGGGACGCATCCGCAGACCGCCGCTGGAGACACCTCGCACCAGCCGGTCGACGACGAGGAAGCCCTGGCGGCCGGTGACATGGTCCGTCCAGGTGAGCGTCATCAGGGGGGCGGTCATCGGTTCTCCTCGGGGATGGCGATCAGGGTGGGGCCGGGGGTACGCAGTGCCTCGGTGAGCGCGGCGGCCGGCTCGTCCGCGCCGCGCGCGCGTGCCCTGCCCTCCGTAGGCGCGGGCCAGGGCGGGCAGGTCGACCGGCGCGTGGCCGGCCGCCGTGGGGGTGTCGCCCCGGGCGGCCATCTCGGCGCGGTTCTCGCGGTAGCCGCCGTTGTCGAACACCAAGACGGGCGGCGCGTGGCCGAGCGTGCCGAAGCCGGTCGGGTGAAGATAGCGGCCTTCGGCACCGAGCGGGAGGTACGGGATCCAGCGCGCGTCGCGTTCGGCGGTCCCGGCATCACGGGCGGCCCGCAAGGCGCGCGCCTGCGAAAGCGTCCTTGTCAGCCTCCACACGGGTCACCGGAGCGGTTACTGAATCATTGGTCAGTATCGGAACTGGCGCGGGGTCCTGTCAACGTACTGAATGGATCATCAGTAGAGGGCGGCTGGGGCGGCGCGGGCCCGGTCCGTCGGACGCACCCCTCCGAGGGGGGTCAGTGAGGGAGCGGAGCGGGTCCGCCCGGCGACTTCAGGTTGTACTCGCCTCCGTCACCGGTGAGCACCCCTGTGCCCGGGGTGCTCGAGTACGGTTCCCTGGCGCGGAAGAAGTGCGGGCGCGGTGGGGTTGAGGAGAGACAGACCCAGGGCCACGGACATCGTGCTGTGACAGGGGCGACCCGGCGCTGTCAGAGGCGACGACCATAATGAAAGCCTGACCGACTCCATATGGAGGTATCCGTGACCGGTTTCCGTACCTTGAGCTCCGGGCTCCGCTCGCTGCGGCCCGCCGCCTTCGGCGCGGATCCGGGTGGTGAGCGCATGGAGCGCATCCGCAGGTCGCCGAACTTCGCGGACGGTGTCTTCCAGAATCCGGAGAGTGCCCGGACCCGCCCCGACGGTTCCATGGTCGAGTTCGCGAAGGTCTACTTCCGCAGCGAGGAGCGCGCCCACCGCGCCCCGACTGGGACGGTGCCGGTGCACGCGACGACGCTCGCCGACCTGGCCAGGCCCGCGGCGAGCGGCCTGCGGATCACCTGGATGGGGCACTCCAGCGTCCTCGCGGAGATCGACGGGCACCGCGTGCTCTTCGACCCGGTCTGGGGCGAGCGCTGCTCCCCGTTCAACTTCGCCGGGCCCAAGCGGCTGCATCCGGCGCCCCTGCCGCTGGCGGCGCTCGGTCCGGTCGACGTCGTCGTCATCTCGCACGACCACTACGACCATCTCGACCTGCCCAGCATCAAGGCCCTGGCCGACACGGACACGGTGTTCGCGGTGCCGCTCGGCGTCGGCGCCCACCTCGAGCACTGGGGTGTCTCGGCGGACCGGCTGCGCGAGCTGGACTGGAACGAGACGACGAAGATCGGCGGAATCTCCCTGACCGCCACACCGGCGCGTCACTTCTGCGGCCGCGGTCTGCGCAACACACAGCACACACTGTGGGCCTCCTGGGCCGTCGCGGGCGACGAGCATCGGATCTACCACAGCGGCGACACCGGCTATTTCCAGGGCTTCAAGGACATCGGCGCCGAGCACGGCCCGTTCGACGCCACGATGATCCAGATCGGCGCGTACAGCGAGTTCTGGCCCGACATCCACATGACGCCCGAGGAGGGTATGCGCGCGCACCTGGACCTCCAGAGCGGGCGGCCCTCCGGAGTGATGCTGCCGATCCACTGGGCGACGTTCAACCTGGCGACGCACCCCTGGGCGGAGCCCGGCGAGGGCACGATGGCCGCCGCGCACGCGGTCGGCGCGCGCGTCGCGCTGCCGCGCCCCGGCGAGCCCTTCGAACCCACGGCCGAGACCATCCCGTCCGAACCCTGGTGGCGCGGCGTGTCCCTCCCGCCGGCGGGCGGATGGCCGGCCGTCGAGAAGGCCGTCGCCGCCACACCGGGTGACGTCGCCGCCGACGCGACCGAGGGCACCGGGGAGCCGGAGACGGTGCCCGCGGGCTGAATTTCCTGAATTTCCGATGGACGGCGAGGGCCGGGGAGCGAACTGCTCCCCGGCCCTCGCTGCCTGTTTATGACCACTCCTGACCAGCTCCGATCGGATCGACGCCCCGCTGGAACGCGTGTCCGATGGAGTTATCGGTCTGTCGTACGAGGCCTCATACCAGAGCGGGACGCTGACCGTGGGACTTTGTCAACTGCCCACCGCACATGATGCGTTGCCGACTACTGTGAGTTGCCGTCGGGCGACGCAGGGCCGATTTTTTCGGCACTCTCGACCGACACCGCGATGGCGCACGCCCGAGTCGCGCAGACCGCGGGAGCCCCCGCGCTTCCGACGCCACAGTACGAGGACACCGATGTCTCACCTTCGCGCACCGGCCGCACGCGCAGACCGCCGTGAGGGCGGACGGCACGGGCGACCGGTCGCCCATACCGCCCCCTCGCTGCCCGAGACCCACCTGCGGCCCCAGCTGCTGCGTCTGGCGGTCCTGCCACCGATCGCGGTGGCCCTCAGCGCGTGCGCGGCCGTACTGTTCACCGTCCGCTCCACCGGCGCCCGGCCCGGCCTCATCCTGTGGGCCGTACTCGCCGGAGCCGTGGGCGTGGCCCTGGCCGGCATCCTGATCGCCGCCGTGGCCGCCGACCGTGCCGCCAAGTCCGTACGGGACCGCATCGGCGCTCTGCGCCGCACCAGCGCGCGGACGGAGGACGACCTGCGCGGCCTCGTCGAGGGACTGCGCCGGGGCGAGACCCCGCCCGCGCGCAAGGCCCGTCGCCAACCCCCGGCGGACGCCGACGACTTCGAGCTGCTCGCCGCCGACCTCTCGCGGGCGCACGACGGTGCCGTCGTGGCCGTCGTGCAGGCCTCGCAGCTCTCCAGCCAGGCGGGCAGCGAACAGAAGGTCGAGGTCTTCGTCAACCTGGCCCGCCGCCTGCAGTCCCTCGTGCACCGCGAGATCTCCATCCTGGACGAGCTGGAGAACGAGATCGAGGACCCGGACCTGCTCAAGGGCCTGTTCCACGTCGACCACCTCGCCACCCGCATCCGCCGCCACGCCGAGAACCTCGCCGTCCTCGGCGGCGCCGTCTCGCGCCGTCAGTGGAGCAACCCCGTCTCCATGACCGAGGTGCTGCGCTCCGCGATCGCCGAGGTCGAGCAGTACTCGCGGGTCAAGCTGGTGCCCCCGATCGACGGCACCCTGCGCGGGCACGCGGTCGCCGACGTCATCCACCTGCTGGCCGAACTCGTCGAGAACGCCACGGTGTTCTCGGCCCCGCACACCCAAGTGCTGCTCCGCGTCAACCTGGTCACCTCCGGACTCGCCGTCGAGGTGGAGGACCGGGGCCTCGGCATGCCGCTCGGCGAGCAGAACAAGATGAACGCCCTGCTCGCCGACCCCGACCAGGTCAATGTCGCCAGCCTGCTGCAGGACGGGCGCATCGGCCTGTTCGTGGTCTCGCAGCTCGCCCGGCGGCACGGTATCCATGTCCGGCTGCAGACCAACATCTACGGCGGTGTCCAGGCGGTACTCGTCGTGCCGCAGGCGTTGCTGGGTACCCCGCCGGGCACCCCCGGGGACGTCACGCAGGGGCAGCCGCAGGAGGTGCCCGGGGGAGGGCGCCCGCCCGCGAGACCGCAGGTCACGCAGCCGGTGCCGGCACCCGCGTCGCCCGGCGGCCGCGCGGTGTCCCCCATGCCGCGGCAGTCCCGGCGGGACCAGGCACCACCGCCCGCCGTACCGGGCACGCCGCTCGCACCGGTCGTGGGCGGCAGTGGTCCCGCGCCGCTCCCCGTGCGAGGTACCCACAGGGAACGGCCCAACCCGGCGGAGGCCCTGCCCGGCATCCGCCCCGAAGACCGGCGCACCGCGGCGGAGAACGCGGCCGTGCCGCCCACGCCGCGCGGCGGCGCCGTCCGCGGCACCATGGGCAAGCCCCAACTGCCCAGGCGACGTGCCCAGGAGCACATCGCGCCCCAACTGCGCGACGGGCCCGCACCCCGCCAGGAGACGGAGTACGTCGCCGGCCACGACCCGGGCCTGATGGCGGCGTTCCAGCGGGGGATCGGTCTCGCGGAGGCGGCTCACGCGGAGACGGAGCGCATGGGGGCATCGCCCGTGCAGTCATCGTCCAAGAGCCGGGCGCACCTGGACCTGGTGCACACGGATCCGCTGCCGCCTCTGGAGGTGGTCCGGGTGGACGTGCCGCCGGTGGGCGCGGCCCACCTGGATGGTGCGCACATGGACCACGCCCACGTGACGCGCGCGCACATGGACGACTCGCACATGGACGACGCCCACATGGAGCGACCGCACCTGGATGTATTGCACATGGATGGCGTGGCCCAGATGGACGGGTCGTCCTCCGCCGCCGACACCCCCAACGTCGGTGCCCTCAGGGACGTACCGCTGATGGACGCGACACCCGCGCCCACGGCGCAGATAGCCGAAGCGCACGCGCCGGCGCCGCACGACGCGCAGGGGACGCGGGACACCGCGCCCACGCCCGGACATGACCTCACTGCCCGGCACGACGGGAGCACACCGGCCGGATGACGACGCCCCTCACCACCCCCACCCCCACTTCCTCCGCTCCCGCAGACCTTCGTACCCCAAGGAGTCGATCCACCATGGCGAGCGATGCGCCGACCGGCCATGTATCCGATCTCGACTGGCTGATGAGCGGTCTCGTACAGCGCGTACCCCACACCACCAGCGCGGTACTGCTGTCCTGCGACGGGCTCGTGAAGTCGGTCCACGGCCTCGACCCGGACAGCGCCGACCACATGGCGGCGCTGGCCTCCGGCCTCTACTCCCTCGGCCGCAGCGCGGGCGTCCGCTTCGGGGACGGCGGCGACGTACGGCAGGTCGTCGTCGAACTCGACTCGACCCTGCTGTTCGTCTCCACCGCGGGCTCCGGAACCTGTCTCGCCGTGCTCGCCGGACGCGAGGCGGACGCGGCGGTGCTCGGCTACGAGATGGCGATGCTCGTCAAGAGCGTCCGGCCGTATCTGATGACCGCGCCCCGGCAGCCCGCCGTCGGCCCCTCGGCGATGAGGCCTTGAGCGTGGCCGCGGCCGGCGACGGGCCCTGGCTCGACGACGCGGCCGGACGGCTGGTGCGCCCTTACACGGTCAGCAACGGCCGGACCCGGCCCACGACCGCGCTCGACCTCCTGTCCCAGGTCATGGCCACCGGAGCCACCCCCCTCGGCTACCTCGGCCCCGAGCACAGCCAGGCACTCGAACTGTGCCGGATGCCCGTCTCGGTCGCGGAGATCGCCGCCCATCTGAAGCTCCCGGCGGTGGTCACCAAGGTCCTGCTGTCCGACCTCGTCGACTGCGGGGCGCTCACCACGAAGCCCCCGTCCTTCCACCACAACCCCACTGACCGGTCTCTTCTGGAGGCAGTGCTCGATGGACTACGACGACAGCTCTGATCCCTTCCCCACCGCATTGAAGATCTTGGTGGCGGGAGGGTTCGGAGTCGGCAAGACAACCTTCGTCGGCGCGGTGAGCGAGATCGCGCCGCTCAGCACGGAGGAGCTGCTCACCACGGTCAGCGCAGCGACCGACAGTCTCGACGGCATCGAGAACAAGGTCGAGACCACCGTGGCGATGGACTTCGGCCGCATCACCCTCGATCCGGAACACGTTCTCTATCTGTTCGGCACACCCGGGCAGGAGCGGTTCTGGTTCATGTGGGACGAGCTCTCCGAAGGCGCGTTGGGCGCGGTGATCCTTGCCGACACCCGCCGACTGGAGGACTGTTTCGCGGCCGTGGACTTCTTCGAGCAGCGCGGCCTCGGATTCATCGTCGCGATCAACGAGTTCGACGGCTCGTACCGCTACGACCCCGCGGAGGTGCGCGCGGCCATCGACCTCGACCCCGGGATCCCCGTCGTGCGCTGCGACGCCCGGATCTCCAGCTCGGGCGTGCAGACCCTGCTCACCCTGGTCCGCCACCTGCTCGCCCACGCGCCCGCACACGCCCCGAGCCACGGAGCCCACACATGACACCCACCCCGAGCCAGGGAGCCCGCACATGAGTTACGACCCGCCGCGTACGGCCGGTCGTCTGCTGCTCACCCCTGAGGACAAGGACGCCCCGGCCCGGGTGCGGCGGCTGCGCCGACTGGGGCTGGGGGAGCGCACGGAACCGGCCTTCGACGCCTTCGCGGACCGGCTCGCCGAGGTCGCCGCGGTTCCCTACTCGATGGTCAACTTCATCGATGAGAACCGGCAGTTCTTCGCCGGTCTGCACACCCCGGACGCAGGCGGCCCGGGCGTCCTGCCCGCAGGCGGCACCGAGGACAACGCCGCCCCCCAGGTGGGCCGCTACATGACCCGCGACTACGGCTTCTGCCCCCATGTGGTGGTCCGCCGCAAGGCGCTGGTCCTGGAGGACGTCTGCGACTATCCGCGCTTTGCCGGGAACCCGGTCGTCGACGACTTCGGCGTCCGCTCCTACCTGGGCGCCCCGCTGATCGACCACACGGGCATCGCCCTCGGCACGGTCTGCGTCGTCGACGTCGAGCCGCGCCCCTGGGGGAAGGCAGGGCTGGAGACCATCAAGTCGCTGGCGGCGGAACTGGTCGAGCTGCTGGCACGGCGGGAGGGCGGCCTGGGGTTCTGACGAGGGGCCGGGCAGTCGGCGCCCGGCGTTGGTGTGTGTGATGCGCCCACATGGGATGTACGTACGGCATGTCTCCGTAGTCGCATGTCGGCAGTCGTATGTCGGTGCCCAGGAGAGGTTGACCCGCCCGGTACGGAGGAACGCTGCGCACCGAGCCTCTTCGACACCGCATGGAAAGGCACACCATGACCGACCTGCGTCTCGGTGCCCTCGGCTTCGGCCTGCGCGGTTCCCTCGCGCGCATCGCCCACCGTCCCGGCCGGGGCTCCCGCGTGACCGTCGTCGCCGAACACGACCCGGTGCTGCGGGACCGCGCCGCCGACCGCATCCCCGGCGCCCGGACCGTCGACGACCACCACAAGGTCATCGGCGACCCCGAAGTCGACGCCGTGCTCGTCCTCACCCCGGACCACACACACGCCGACATCGCGTGCGAGGCGCTGCGCGCGGGCAAGGCCGTCTTCGTCGAGAAGCCTCTGGACATCACCATCGAGCGCTGCGACCGGATCCTGCGCACCGCCTTCGAGACCGGAAGCCGGCTGTATGTGGGCCACAACATGCGCCACATGCCGGTGATCCGGCTGATGCGCGACATCATCGAGCGCGGCGACATCGGCACGGTCAAAACAGTGTGGGTGCGCCACTTCGTCGGCTACGGCGGAGACTGGTACTTCAAGGACTGGCACGCCGAACGCCGGTACACCACCGGCCTGTTGCTGCAGAAGGGCGCCCACGACATCGACGTACTGCACTGGTTGGCCGGTGGCTACACCCGGCAGGTGCAGGCGCTCGGCGACCTCATGGTGTACGGGGACATTCCGCACAGGCGGGCGCCGGGAGAGCCCAAGACGGCCGACTGGTACACGAAGGACGGCCACTGGCCCCCGCACACCCAGCGGGCGCTGAACCCTGTGATCGACGTCGAGGACGTGTCGCTCGTCAACATGCGCCTGGACAACGGGGTCCTGGCGGCCTACCAGCAGTGTCACTTCGCCCCCGACTACTGGCGCAACTACACCGTCATCGGTGACGCGGGCCGCCTGGAGAACTTCGGGGACGGGCCCGGCGGCGTGGTGAAGGTGTGGAACAGCCGCCGCTCGGGGCAGCGGGACCGGGCCGACGCCGAGTACCCGGTGCCGCAGGCCGACGAGGACACCGCGCACGGGGGTGCCGACCCGCTGCTGATCGACGAATTCCTGCGGTTCGTGCGGGAGGGCGGGCGCACCGACACCTCCCCGGTCGCCGCGCGTATGGCGGTGGCGGCCGGATTCCGGGCCACCGAGTCACTGCGGGACGGCGGCAGCGCGCGCGAGGTGCCGCCGCTCGCCGCGGAACTGGTCGCCTACTTCGAGCGGGGGCAGGTCCGCGGGGAGGCGTGAAAGAAGCCGCGGCCGCTGCTCAGGGAACAGGCGTGAAGGAAAGCTGCGGCCGCGCTTAAGAAAACCTCGATGGACCAAGAGCACCGGCGTACGGCAGATTCCTACGGGAATTCACCCCTCTCCCCGGTACGGGCTCCTTCGGCGTGCCCTGCCCCGGGACCTCACCCACAGGAGCCGTAGCGTGAAGGCGCTGGTCAAGGAGAAGGCGGAGCCCGGGCTCTGGCTCGCGGACGTTCCGGAGCCGCAGGCCGGCCCCGGCGACGTACTGATCAAGGTCCTCAGGACCGGGATCTGCGGCACCGACCTGCACATCCGCAACTGGGACGGCTGGGCGCAGCAGGCCATCGACACGCCGCTGGTGCTCGGGCACGAGTTCGTCGGCGAGGTCGTCGAGACCGGCCGTGACGTCCCCGACATCAAGGTCGGCGACCGCGTCAGCGGCGAGGGTCACCTGGTCTGCGGCAAGTGCCGCAACTGTCTGGCCGGGCGCCGCCACCTCTGCCGCGCCACGGTCGGCCTGGGCGTCGGCCGCGACGGCGCGTTCGCCGAGTACGTGGTCCTGCCCGCCGCCAACGTGTGGGTGCACCGCGTCCCCGTCGACCTCGACGTCGCCGCGATCTTCGACCCGTTCGGCAACGCCGTGCACACGGCGCTGTCCTTCCCGCTGGTCGGCGAGGACGTCCTGATCACCGGCGCGGGCCCGATCGGCCTGATGGCCGCGGCCGTGGCCCGCCATGCGGGTGCCCGCAACGTCGTCATCACCGACGTCAGCGAGGAGCGCCTGGAGCTGGCCCGCAAGATCGGCGTGAGCCTCGCGCTGAACGTCGCGCACGGGACGATCGCCGACGGTCAGCGCGAACTGGGTCTGCGCGAGGGCTTCGACATCGGCCTGGAGATGTCTGGCCGCCCCGAAGCGATGCGCGACATGATCGCCAACATGACACACGGCGGCCGTATCGCGATGCTGGGCCTGCCCGCCCAGGAGTTCCCGGTCGACTGGTCCCGGATCGTCACCTCCATGATCACGATCAAGGGCATCTACGGCCGCGAGATGTTCGAGACCTGGTACGCCATGTCGGTCCTCCTCGAAGGCGGCCTCGACCTCGCGCCCGTCATCACCGGCCGGTACGGCTACCGCGACCACGAGGCGGCCTTCGCGGACGCGGCCGGCGGCCGCGGCGGCAAGGTCATCCTCGACTGGACTGTCTGAGACCTCCACGATCTCCACGGAACTCTCTAAGGAACTGATGATGTTCGATTCCGTACGCGACGACCTGCGCACCACCCTCGACGAGATCCGCGCCGCCGGACTGCACAAGCCCGAGCGCGTCATCGGCACCCCGCAGTCCGCGACCGTGAACGTCACCGCGGGCGGCCGCCCCGGCGAGGTCCTCAACTTCTGCGCGAACAACTACCTCGGCCTCGCCGACCACCCCGAGGTCGTCGCCGCCGCCCACGAGGCGCTCGACCGCTGGGGCTACGGCATGGCGTCCGTGCGCTTCATCTGCGGTACGCAGGAGGTGCACAAGGAGCTGGAGGCGCGGCTGTCCGCGTTCCTCGGCCAGGAGGACACGATCCTCTACTCCTCCTGCTTCGACGCCAACGGCGGTGTCTTCGAGACCCTTCTCGGAGCCGAGGACGCGGTCATCTCCGACGCCCTCAACCACGCCTCGATCATCGACGGCATCCGGCTGTCCAAGGCGCGCCGCTTCCGGTACGCCAACCGTGACATGGCCGATCTGGAGGCCCAGCTCAAGGAGGCCTCCGACGCCCGTCGCCGGCTGATCGTCACCGACGGCGTGTTCTCGATGGACGGCTATGTCGCGCCCCTGAAGGAGATCTGCGACCTCGCCGACCGCTACGACGCCATGGTCATGGTCGACGACTCGCACGCCGTCGGCTTCGTCGGCCCCGGCGGCCGCGGCACCCCCGAGCTGCACGGCGTGATGGACCGCGTCGACATCATCACGGGCACCCTGGGCAAGGCGCTCGGCGGGGCGTCCGGCGGTTACGTCGCCGCCCGCGCCGAGATCGTCGCCCTGCTGCGCCAGCGGTCGCGTCCGTACCTCTTCTCGAACACGCTCGCCCCGGTGATCGCGGCGGCCTCCCTGAAGGTCCTCGACCTGCTGGAGTCGGCCGACGACCTGCGCGTCCGGCTCGCCGAGAACACCGCGCTCTTCCGCTCCCGGATGACCGAGGAGGGCTTCGACATCCTCCCCGGCGACCATGCGATCGCCCCCGTCATGATCGGCGACGCGTCCGTCGCCGGGCGCATGGCGGAGCTGCTCCTGGAGCGCGGGGTGTACGTGATCGGCTTCTCGTACCCGGTGGTTCCGCAGGGGCAGGCCCGTATCCGGGTGCAGCTGTCCGCGGGGCACTCGACGGAGGATGTGAACCGGGCGGTGGACGCGTTCGTGGCCGCACGCGCGGAGCTGGAGAGCTGAAAGGCGCGCGTGACCTGAGAGAATCGGTCACATGATCGAAGCGCGGCGGCTCCACATCCTCCGTGCGGTGGCCGACCACCGCACGGTGACGGCGGCTGCCGCCGCGCTCTATCTCACGCCCTCGGCCGTCTCCCAGCAGCTGGCCGCGCTGGAACAGGAGACGGGGCACCGGCTCGTCGAGCGCGGTGCCAAGGGTGTACGGCTGACGCCCGCCGGCGAGATCCTGCTCAGCCACACCAACGCCGTGCTCGCCCAACTGGAGCGCGCCGAAGCCGAGCTGGCCGCGTACAGCTCGGGCTCCGCGGGTACCGTCACCGTCGCCTCCTTCGCGACCGGCATCGGCCTGGTCGTCGCCCCCGCGCTGGCCCGCCTCGCCACCACGGCGCCCGGTATCCACATCCGCGTCCAGGACGCCGAGGGTGACGCCAGCCTGCCGATGGTGCTCGACCGGCAGGTCGACATCGCGGTCGCCGTCGAATACCGGGGCGGCCCGGACGCGGACGACCCGCGCCTCACGCACGTGCCCCTGTACGCCGAGCCCTTCGACGCGGTCGTCCCGGTCACCCATCGCCTGGCCGGTGCCGACGAGGTCCCGCTCGCCGAGTTGGCCAAGGACCCGTGGATCGGCCCGTACCCGGGCAACCCGTGCCACGACGTGGTCGTCCTGGCCTGCGAGAACGCCGGATTCCAGCCGCGCCTCGAACACTCCTCGGACGACTTCCGCGCCGTCGTCGCCCTCGCCTCGGCCGACGCGGGCGTGGCTCTGGTGCCCCGCTCGGCGTTGCGCGGCATGGATCTCACGGGGGTCCTCGTACGCCCGGTCGACGGCGTCGCGCCCACCCGCCGCGTCTTCGCCGCCGTACGCCGCGGAGCGGAGGGGCACCCGCTGATCCGGCCGGTACTGGAGGCACTGGCGGAGGCCGCGACCGTGGAATGACGGGCATGCCTCCCCTGTCGTGTGTTTCGCATCTGGGATAGCATCCCGGATATGGGAAACGATGTTGAGGATGCCGTCGACGTCCGGCTCGGGGCCCGGCTGGCCGAGCTGCGGGCCGAACGCAGCTGGTCTTTGGGAGAGCTGGCGGAGCGCAGCGGGGTCAGCCGCTCGACCCTGTCCCGTGCCGAGCGCGCGGAGATCAGCCCCACGGCCTCGCTGCTGAACCGCCTGTGCGGGGTGTACGGGCGGACCATGTCGCAGCTGCTCAGCGAGATCGAGGCGGAACCCGCGCTGTTGGTGAGGGCGGCCGACCAGGTGATCTGGGAGGACAAGGCCTCCGGTTTCGTACGGCGATCGGTGTCGCCGCCGCACGCCGGGCTGCGCGGCGAACTCGTCGAGGGACGGCTCGCGGCCGGCGCCGACATCGCGTACGACCGTCCTCCCGTGCCCGGCCTGGAACAGCACATCTGGGTCCTCGACGGAACGCTGGACGTGACGGCGCAGGATGTCGACCACCGCCTCGCCGCCGGCGACTGCCTCCGGCTGCGGGTGTGGGGCCCGACGCGTTTTCGCTGCCCCGGCCCCGAGGACGTGCGGTACGCGCTGGCGGTGGTGCTGCCGTGACCACCGTCTCCCGGCTCAGTGCGGCCGAACTCATCGCGTCCGCCGAGGAGTTGGCCGACGTCTTGACGGACACCGTGGCCGGCGGGGCCTCGGTCGGTTTCCTCTGGCCGCTCGACCGCGCGGCGGCCGTCGCCTGGTGGGAGGGGCGCGCGGCCGCGGTGTCGGCCGGTCATCTCGCCGTGTGGGTGGCTCTTGACGAGGCCCGGCTGCTCGGCACCGTCAGCCTCGCCTTCCCGGACAAGCCCAACAGCCGCCACCGTGCCGAACTCGTGAAGCTGATGGTGCACCGGGACGGCCGCGGACAAGGCCTCGGCCGTACGCTCCTGGCGGCCGCCGAGACCGAGGCGGCCGCCGCGGGAGTGACCCTCCTGCATCTGGACACCGAGACCGACAGCCCCGCCGAGTCCCTCTATCACTCGGCGGGCTGGACCCGGCTCGGGGCGATACCCGACTACGCGGCTTCGCCGTCGGGCGAGTTGCGCCCGACGACGATCTTCTACAAGCACGTGGGGGCCGGAGAGGGGGCAGGAGCGGGAGGAGAAGCCGGGGCGGAAGCGGCGGCCGTCGGCAGGTGACGACCTCAGCTCTTGACGGCCTCTGCGATCCGCAGGGCGGCCTGGGCGGGCGTGAGGTGCGTGGTGTCGACGACCTCGGCCTCGCCGTGGAGCCACGTGCGGGCCGCCTCGGCGTAGGGCTCAAGGTATGTGAGGCGGAACGGGGAGGGGCCAAGAAGAGCGTCCCCCTCGATACGCCCGCGGAGGGTGTCCTGGTCGGCGTGGAGGACGAAGTGCCGTACCGGAATGGCATGTTGGGCGAGGCCCGTGCTGATCTCGCGCCAGTACTCCTCGACCAGGACAGTCATGGGCATCACCAGGGTGCCGCCGGTGTAGTCGAGTACGCGGCGGGCGGTCTCGACCACGAGCTGCCGCCACGGCGGCCAGTGCTGGAAGTTGTCCGTTCTGGGCAGCCCCGGCGTGATGTCCATGAGTGTCTCGCCGACCTTCTCGGCGTCGAACACCCGTGAATCCGGGATCAGCTGCTGCACGAGTGGACTGGTCGTCGTCTTGCCCGCACCGTGGGTGCCGTTGAGCCATACGATCACGGGACCCGACGCTAGTGCAGTGCGGACCGCGGAAACGGGCACAGCGGAAATCAGGTACGGCTTCGGCGTTTCTCAGGGTGGTGCCAACCACCAGGATCAGGTGTCACCTGTCTCGAAGACCCGCACCGGGTCCGGCGCGAGCTCCGAGCAGCCGCGATGTCAGTGCCATTGGCTACGGTGCGTCTCATGCCGGATGCCGAAGACGTACGCCGTATCGCCCTCTCTTTGCCGGACACGACGGAGAAGATCGCCTGGAGCATGCCCACGTTCCGGGTGGCGGGAAAGATGTTCGCCACGCTGCCCGAGGAGGAGACCTCCATCGCCGTGCGCTGCCCGAAGGAGGAGCGCGACGAACTCGTCCTGGCCGAGCCGGGGAAGTTCTGGATCGCCGACCACGAGGCGGTTTTCGCCTGGGTCCGGGTCCGGCTCGCCTCCCTGGAGGACGACGACGAACTCCGCGACATCCTCGCCGACTCCTGGCGCCAGGCGGCCCCGCCCCGACTGCTCGACTCCTACCCGGAGTTGGGCCTCCCGTCCGGCGACTGAAATTCTTCCGGCGTTGTCAGTGCCCCGTGGCATGATCCGGCAGCAGGAGTGGAGAGCGGGACGCTCCACTCCGCGGGGGAGTGGTGGGGCATCGGCAGGACAGGGCGCGACAGGGGAGGGGTGCGAGCGGGATGGCCGGCACGTCATCGGGCGAGAAGCCGTCATGTGCTTCCGAGACACGGAGCGGAGCCTCGGAGAATCGACGCGGAGCTTCTGAGGGGCGACGCGTTGCTTCCGGAGCACCGCACGAAGACTTCGCGACGCTGCCCGGAACTACCGAGACGTCGCACGAACGTCCCGGCCGCCCTGACATCGTTGCCGAGGACGGGCCCCGTCGGCCCGTCTGGTCACGGGACTTCGCCCTGTTCTTCGTCGCGCGGGCCCTCGCCCGGCTCGGCGACACCATGCTGCCGGTGGCGCTCGCCGCGGGACTGCTGCAGTACGGGTACGGGGTGGGCGCGGTCGGCCTCGCCATGGCCGCGTCGGCCGCCTCCTTCGCCGGCCTGGTGATCTTCGGCGGGGTCATCGCCGACCGGTTCAGCACGCGCAAGCTGATGATCGGTGCCGACCTGGTGCGGCTGGCCACCCAGTCCCTCGCCGCCGTGCTGTTCTTCGCCGACCATGTGGTCCTCTGGCAGATCTGCGCGATCGGCGCCGTCAACGGAGTGGCGGGCGCGGTCTTCCAGCCCGGCGTCGCGAGCACGGTGCCGCGCCTCGCCACCGACGTACAGGGGGCCAACGGAGCCATAAGGATCGCCGAGTCCGCCGCCCAGCTCGTGGGCCCCGCCCTCGCGGGTCTGCTGGTCGCCTTCGCCTCGGCCGGCGGAGTCTTCGCGGCCCACGCGGCCACGTACGCGCTGAGCGCCCTGTGCCTGCTGCTGCTCCGGCTGCCCCCGGTCGCGCCGGGAAGCCAGGCGCACGGCGGCAGCTTCAAGGCCGATCTCGCCGAGGGCTGGCGGGAGTTCAGATCCCGGACCTGGCTATGGGGCGTCATCGTCATCTGGTGCGTCTACATGATCTCCATCTGGGGCCCGACCGTCCCACTGGTGGCGACGGAGGTGGTCCAGCAGCACGGCCCGCGCGCCTACGGCCTGGTCAACTCGGCCCTCGGCGCGGGCACCGTCATCGGCGGACTGATCGCACTGCGGCTGTGCCCCCGCCGTATGCTGCGGGCCGGCTCGTTCGCCCTCTTCGCCTTCGCCTGCTTCCCCGCGTCCGTCGGGGCGGGGCTCGGTGTGGCGGCCATGTCGGCCGGAGCGGTGATAGCGGGGGCGGGGATGTCGCTCTGGGGCGTGATGTGGGCGACCAGCGTGCAGACGCAGGTCGCGCCGGACGTCCTCAACCGCATCCACGCCTACGACGTCGCCGGCTCCCTCGCGATGATGCCCGTCGGCCAGGCCCTGGCGGGACCGGCCGCCACGGCCCTAGGCGCGGACCATGTCCTCCTCATCGCAGGCGTCATGACCCTCGTCGTCTCGACGGCCCTGCTGTCGGTGCCCGCGATACGCAACCTGGTGCGCGTCGATACCCCTATACCCCCGTCGCGTACGACCGCGGTGATGCCTGAAGCGGCTCACACGGCCCGGCGGGACGACCGTCGAGCCGTGTGAGGGACCGGGCGCGGGGATCAGACGCCGACCCGTGCCCCCAGGAAGCCGTCGATCCGCTCCCGCAGGGACCTCGCGCCGAGGCCGTGCGCGGCGACGTGTTCCTCGATGGTGCCGTACCGGCGCAGCTCACGACGGCCCACGCCGAGACCGAGGACGCGGTGGGGTACGTCGACGAGCGCGTCGTTCGCGGCCGTCGTGGACGTACCGGCCAGGTACGGCTCCACAAGGACGACATCGGTGCCCGCGGTCTCCGTCGCGCGGCGCAGCGCGGCCGTGTCGAACGGGCGCACGGTGGTGGCGTACAGCACGGTGACGTCGAGCCCTTCCGTGGCGGCCAGTACGGCGTCGAGCATCGGCCCGACGGCGACCACGACACCGGCACGGCCTTCGCGGACGGTGAGGAAGCGTGTCCCGTCGACCGCGTGCCCGTGCGTGTTGGACTGCGCGGACAGCCGCACGTACACCTTGTCGTCCCCGGCGGCGACGGCATGGCGCAGCAGTGTCTCGGCCTCGTCGGGGTGGCCGGGGACATGCACGGTCCAGCCGTCCAGCGTGTCGAGCAGGGCCACATCACCGGGCGCCATGTGCGTGAAGCCGCCGGCGGGCCAGTCGAAGGAGGCGGCGGCGCTCACCAGCACCGCGCCCACGTCCTGGTGCCCGAGGTCGAGCTTGACCTGCTCGAAGGGGCGCTCGACGAGGAAGCTGGCGAAGGTGTGGACCACGGGGCGCAGCCCGGTCAGGGCCAGTCCCGCGCCCGCCCCGATCAGGAGCTGTTCGCGAATCCCGACGTTGATCACCCGATCCGGGTGCCGGCGCTGTGCCTCCGTGAATCCGTCCTTGCCGATCTCGGCGAGGACGACCGCGACGCGCGGGTCCTCGTCGAGCAGCCGTGAGACGACAGGGGCGAATCGGTCACGCATGGTGTCCATGAGATGTCGTGTCCTTCCAGAAGGCGTACGAGAGGGGCGGGCGCGGCTCAGGCGGATTTCGGCTCGACCTGGGCGACGACCACGCGCGGGAGGCCCGGATGAGGGGCGGTGAAGGCGTCGTACAGCGCCTCGTGGTCCCGGCCGTCGACCGTCGCGGCGGACCAGCCGGCCGCCTCGAACCGGGCGGCGATCCCGCCGGGCCGGGCATGGCTGGCGGAGGAGTTGTCGATCACGACGGTGTGCAGCTGTTCGAGACCGGCGGGCCCGGCGTATGCGATCGCCTCGTGATTGCTGCCCTCGTCCAGCTCCGCGTCACCGATCAGCACCCACACATGCGGCTCGTCGAGCCCCTGCGCCCGCAGCCCGAGCGCCGTGCCCACGGCGATCGGCAGCCCGTGCCCGAGGGATCCACTGCCGATCTCGGCACCCGGCACCAGCACCCGGTCCGGGTGGTGCCCCAGCGGCGAGTCGTACGAGCCGAAGCCGGGCAGCCACTCGACGGGCACAAAACCCTTGGCCGCGAGCACCGCGTAGTACGCCATCGGCCCGTGCCCCTTGGACAGCAGGAACCGGTCGCGCCCCGGATCCTCCATCCGCCCGGGCCCGAGCCGCAGCACCCGGTCATAGAGCACCCACAGCGCGTCCATGGTGGACGTCGCCGCCGGTCCGTGCTTCTCGTCGCCCGTCATCAGCCCCATCAGCCGGGGCAGGTCCGTGTACGCGTAGCTCCGCTGAGCCGTGATCTTCATGCTGACGATCGTGCAACCTCAACCAAACTTGAGGTCAACATCGAACCGTAGCGCCGAACCCGTAGGGCGCGTTCGCCCCGAATAAAGGAGTGCGCGACCACCGGCACGAGTGCGGTATTGTTTCGGTGCACGTTCGGCCAGGGAAAACACCAGGTCAGACGGGCACCGGGACGTGGCGCAGCTTGGTAGCGCACTTGACTGGGGGTCAAGGGGTCGCAGGTTCAAATCCTGTCGTCCCGACGGTGCGAAGGGTCTTCGCGGGCGAGAGCCTGCGGAGGCCCTTTTTGCGCGGGTCGTGACCGCTCGCCGTCGCGGTCAGTGGGTGCCGGTCACTTTGAAGTCCTTGGGCACGAGGGCGACCGTGAGGACGGCGGCGACCGCCACGAGGGCGGCGGAGACGTACGCGGTTGTGGTGAGCGCGCTGTCGAAGGCGTCACTCGCCGCCCTCAGTACGGCCGCGCCCTGGGCGCCGCCGATGTCCTGGGCGACATCATGGGCGCCGCCCGCGGACTCCCTGGCGGTGCGGAGCTGTTCGCCCTCCAGGGGGAGAGGGCCGAGCCTCGCGTGATAGACGGCGGCATGGATGGAGCCGAGCAGAGCGACGCCCGGGCCCACCCCCAGCTCGTAGCTCGTCTCCGAGACCGCGCCGGCCTGCCCGGCCCGTTCGGCGGGAACCGCGGAGACCAGCACGGCCGCGGACGTGGTGATGGCCAGGCCGTCACCCAGGCCGAGCGAGGTCAGTACGACGGCGATCACGCCGTAGCCGGTGGGCTCCGGCCAGAGGGCGAGCAGCGCGAAACCCGCGGTCAGGGCGCCCAGGCCGATCGCCATCAGGGCGCGCCCCTGACGTTAGTTCGCATATGGGTGATATTGACGCATTTTGGGCCAGTTCAATCGGCGCACTGCCACTGCCGGGCACTCCTCGTATGCGCGGCGGGACACCATCACGTGCAATGGCCGTCTGCCTGCCGTCGGCCGAATGCACCAGTCCCGGCGCGCCTTGGCCAGGGCGACGTACCCGTGCGGCGGTACCGGTCGGCGCGTTCCGTGAAGGGGGGCGCGATCAGAGAAGGGAGCGCGATCGGAGAAGGGGGTGCGATCAGCGGCCGTGGCGCCGCGTCGAGTCCCGTACGACGATGTGGGTGCCGAGCACGTGGTGCTGGCTCTCCGGGAACTCCTCGCGGTGCAGCGCCAACCGGACGGCCGCACGGCCCAGCGCCTCGGCCGGTACGTGGACGGTGGTCAGCGTCGGGTACACGTCGATGGCGGTCGGGATGTCGTCGTAGCCGGCCAGCGCGACGTCCTCGGGAACGCGCACTCCGGCCTCCCTCAGCGCCTGCAGGGCTCCCGCCGCGACCATGTCGGTGCCCGCGAAGACGGCGCTGAACTCGGCGCCGGATATGAGGAGTTCACGCATTCCCTGGTAGCCGAAGCCGCGGCTGAAGGTGCCGTCGATGATCAGCTTGGGGTCGGGCTCGACGTCGAGCATCTCGTGTGCCCGGGTGAAGCCGCTGATGCGCTGGCCGCTGGTGGACAGGCCCGGCACCCGGCCGAGATAGGCGACCCGGCGGTGGCCCGCGCTCAGCAGATGGGTCGTCATGGCGAAGGCGCCGCCCTCGTTGTCGTAGTCCACGACGGTCGCGGGCACTCCCGGGCCTAGCGGCGGCCGACCGACGAGGACGAGCCG
The DNA here is from genome assembly GCF_036347135.1 of Streptomyces sp. NBC_00775. Taxonomy (NCBI): domain Bacteria; kingdom Bacillati; phylum Actinomycetota; class Actinomycetes; order Kitasatosporales; family Streptomycetaceae; genus Streptomyces; species Streptomyces sp. NBC_00775. The sequence continues at coordinate 1,122,702 of NZ_CP108938.1, read as the reverse complement.
CGAGCCCGCCCGGTCGAGGGCGTGCGCGAAGTGGGTCATGCGGTCCTGGTAGGCCTGGTCGTCCCAGGCGCCGCCGACCACGATGACGGCGTCGGCGCGCTGTTCACGCATCGTCTCGACCACCGCGAGAACGCGCTGCGGGTCGTTGTGCGTGGTGCACAGCATGCACAGCCGGCCCTCGGCGGACGCCTGCTCCTCCACACCGCGAGCGATATGGGCGTAGAACGATCCGGTGACGTCGTCTACGACGAACGCCACCGTGTTGTTGGTGGAGCCGCCCAGCGCCCGGGCGTGTGCGTTGACCACATAGTCGAGCTCGCGTATGGCCTTGAGGACCTTGGCGCGGGTGGCCTTGGCCACGGGGTAGGTGCCGCCGAGCACACGGGAGACGGTGGACGCCGACACGCCCGCCCGGGCCGCGACGTCCCTGACCGTCGAGGTATCGCCCTGGGGCGAGGTCACCGCCTTCTTGCCCACCGCTCGCTTCCCTCCGCCCCGCGCACCCGCGTAGACGCTCACCCTAGTGGAGTAGTTCGGCGTGGCAGCGGGGGAGGACGGCCGGGACGGGCGCGGTGTCAGGACGCCTGGCGGGTGAAGCGCGCGGTGATCGTGACGAACGTCAGCGGCTTCAGCATGCCGGCCTGGTTCCAGGTCATGCCGAACTGCGCGCGCTCCACGGGGATCTCGGCGGTGAGGGTGACCGCGTCGGCCGATATCTCGGACGCCTCGGCGGTGAAGGACAGCTCGCGGCTCACGCCCGTCACGGTCAGTTCGCCGGTGACCTGGGCGCTGCCGTTGCCGGTCGCGGTGACCTCGTTGGCGGTGAAGACGAGCGAGGGGTGCTTGTCGACGTCGAAGAAGTCCGCGGAGCGCAGGTGCTTGTCGCGCTTGGCGTTCTTGGTGTCCAGGGAAGCGGCGTCGATCGTCACGCTGCCGTGCGCGCCGCCGCCGGCGAGCACCTCGCCGTCGCCGCTGACCTCGGTGAAGACGCCCTTGACGTTGACCAGGCCCCAGAACGTCTTGTGCTGGACACGGACCGTCGTGCCCGCCGGGTCGAGAGTCCAGCGACCGGCGGCGACCTCCGCGAGCGAACCGGACTGGGGGGAGTGCGAAGTGGTGTGGGACATGGTCGTTCATGCCTTTCGGGGGACGGGTGCGGGTTGCTTGAAGGATCAATACACCGCTAGCTATTACCTAGGCAGCTATTAGGTAGTTGGCGAGATAATAGCTGTGCGAGGTATCCTCGGCAAGCGGGTCGGGCCCCGGAATCAAGAACGGGGCAGGCCTTGGGATCAAGAACGGGGCAGGCCTTGGGATTGGACGACGGGAGTCAGCGCATGGGGGAGTCCCAGCAGTCAGCCGAAGAGGTCGAGTGCCCCGGCGCTGCCGACGAGGCGTGCCCGAGCGCCGAGTTGACCGAGCTGCTGCAGCGCTGGAATGCGTTGGCGTCGGGATTCCGTGACCTCACCGACGAACTGCTCGCCGAGGCGCAGCGCGAGGTCGGTCTGCCGCCCTCGTCGCTCGAAGTGCTCTGCTTCCTGGTCACCGCGCCCGATCAGGCCGCCCCCATGCGGCTCCTCGCCCAGACGCTCGGCTTCTCCACCGCCGGGACGACCGGAGTCGTCGACCGGCTGGCCGACGCCGGATTCGTCGAGCGCCGCCCGTCCAGCTCCGACCGCAGGGTGACGTACGCCGCGCTGACACCGCTCGGCCGGGAGACCGCCACGACTGCGGCCAAGGTGTTCGCCGAGGCGGTCCGCCGACGTGTGGTGGAGCCCCTGGGCGAGGAGGGCTTCATGTCGTTCACCCGCGCCTTTGTCACGCTCGGGATCGTGGACGAGTCGTGCGCCGGGGCGGAGGAGTCCTGCTGACACTGCTGTCCGACTCGCGCGTACCACTGCTGTCCGCTCGCGCAGCCCGTCAGCCGTACGGTTCTCACCGTCAGCCGTACCGTCTTCGCCGTGATCCGGCCGGGCGCGGCCCGCGGGCCCGCCATCAGGCAGCTGATCGGGGTGCTCCAGGAGATCGAGATGCTCCAGGAGGCTGTCGCCGTCCGTGCGGCACAGCGTTTTTGGACCCCGACATCGGGGACCTGCCCCAGGGCGACGTCCTCACCGAGGACGGGAGGATCGCGGCGATGGAGCGCGAGATCACCGCCGATGCCGAGGTGCTCGACATGACGGGCCGCACCGTCGTCCCGGGATTCGCCCCCGTGCCGCCTTGGGGCCGAGGGCCCTGCTAGGCCTTGAAACCGACTCCGCCGTACAAGGAGACAGGCGCGTCGCCGATCGGGGTCTCGCCCTCCCCGAGTTCCGGATGCCAGTCCTTCACGGACACGATTCCCGGCTCGACCAGGTCAAGTCCCTTGAAGAAGCGGCTCACTTCGGTGCGCGAGCGGCCCACGAGGGTCACGCCTCCCTTCGCATACGTCTCGATGCCCCGCCGCACGTTCTCGGGCTCGAAGTCGGCGGTCATCGCGGACAGAACCAGACAACTGCCCGGCGCCAGCGCCTCCACGAGGGTCTCCACCAGCTCGTACGCGCCGCTCTCGTCGGCGATGAAGTGCATCAGGGCGATGAGCGACAGGGCTACGGGACGGTCGAAGTCGAGTACGCGCCCCGCCTCTTCGAGGATCTTCCGCGGCTCGCGCGCGTCGGCCTGGACGTACTCCGTCACTCCCTCCGGGGTTCCGCGCAACAGGGCCTCGGCGTGCGCAAGGACGATCGGGTCGTTGTCGACGTACACGACCCGTGCGTCCGGAGCGGTGAACTGGGCGATCTGGTGCAGGTTGGGTTCCGTGGGAATGCCGGTGCCGACGTCGAGGAACTGGCGGATGCCCGCCGCGCGGACCAGGTGGCGGGTGGCCCGCTGCATGAACCAGCGGTTGCTGTGCGCGGCACGCTTGGCGCCCGGATCGAGCGACATGATGTGCTGCCCGAGCTGCTCGTCGACCGGGTAGTTGTCCTTGCCGCCCAGGTACCAGTCGTACACCCGCGCCGGATGCGGCTTGCTGGTGTCGATCTGGTGGGCGGCGGGCTCGGTCCCCGTCATGCGTCAACTCCTCTGCTCGGCTGTCCAGTTCGCCCTGCCGACCCGCGTTCGACACGACGTGCGAGCAGTCTGCCACCCCCGGGCGACTCGCGGCCGCCCGGCTGACCGCGAGGGCATGCGGAACCAGAGCCGCAGCAAGGAACGGAGACATCCGACCCGACGACATGGCGCTCGGCGCGCTGCCGCAGTTCCACGCCTTCGGCCGAGCCGCACGGAGAGGAGGCGTGCGCGGTCGTCGTACGCGCCCCGGGAACCACTTCGGACGCGGCGGAGATCACCGACTGGTCCAAGGAGCACCTGGGCCGCCACACGTACCCGCGCCGCGTGGAGTCCACCGACGCGCTGCCGCTGGGCCCGAGCGCGAAGGTCCTCAAGCGGGAGCCGCGGGCGCGCCACGGGAGCTGACGCGGGGGCACCAGGCGTCGGCGGGACGGTCCGTCGGCGGGACCGCCGCGACGTGCCGCGGAGGTCACCTGGCGAGACGCTGCTTACGCGGTGAGATGCGTGCGCATAGCATCGGTCCCCGCATGAACACGATGACGCTCTGGCACATATCCATCTGGGAGTTCGCCGCTCTCGCCGCCGCGGCCCTGCTCGTCGGTTTCTCGAAGACCGCCGTGAGCGGGGCCAACACGGTCAGCCTGGCGATCTTCGCCGCCGTGCTGCCCGCCCGCGCCTCGACCGGGGTGCTCCTGCCCATCCTGATCGTCGGGGACGTGCTCGCCGTACTCACCTACCGGCGGCACGCCCACTGGCCGACGCTCTGGCGGCTGTTCCCGGCGGTCGCCGCGGGCGTCGTCCTCGGCACGCTGTTCCTGGTGTGGGCCGACGACGGGGTCGTGCGGACCTCGATCGGCGCGATCCTGCTGCTGATGGCGGCGGTCACCATGTGGCGTCGCCGGGCTGCCGCCCAGGACGACGAACCCGACTCGGTGGCGACCCGCACCGGCCGGATCAAGGCGCGTTCGTACGGGGTGCTCGGCGGCTTCACGACGATGGTCGCCAACGCGGGCGGCCCGGTGATGTCGATGTATCTCCTCTCGGCGGGCTTCCGCAAGCTGGGCTTCCTCGGCACCTCCGCCTTCTTCTTCCTGATCGTCAACGTCTCCAAGGTGCCCTTCAGCGTGGGCCTCGGGCTGATCGACGGCCACTCGCTGCTGCTGGACGCGGCGTTGGCGGCGTTCGTCGTGCCGGGGGCGTTCATCGGCAAATGGGCTGTGAACCGGATCAACCAGCTGCTGTTCGAACGGCTGGTGATCGCGGCGACGGTGGTGGGCGGAGTGCAGCTGCTGCTGCGCTGACCGCTACCGGCCGGCGGCGGCGTTCAGCAGGGCGGGGAGATCCGCGAAGGAGTCCAGCACGTGGTCGGGCTCGCCGCTCGCCGCGCGATGGCTCTCCGGCAGGTACTTGCCGGTCTTGACCAGGACACCCGTGATGCCGGTGCGCTGCGCCGCGAGTACGTCCGACTCGATGTCGTCGCCGACCATCAGCGCCTCCCCGGGACCGACCCCGAGACGTGCCAGCGCCGTCTCGAAGAACGCGGGCGCCGGTTTGCCGGTGATCTCCGCCTCGGTGCGGGCCGCCCGCTCCAGACCGAGCAGGAACGCACCACTGTCGAGCTGTAGCCCGCGGTCCGTCCGCCAGTACAGATTGCGATGCATGGCGACCAGCCGGGCGCCCCGCTGGAGGTGCCCGAAGGCCCGGTTGAGCGCGGCATAGCCGAACTCGGGACCCGCGCCGCCCACGACGACCACATCCGGCACGGTGTCGGTGTCGGAGTCGGCGCCCGTGTCTGTGTCGTCGAGCAGCGTGACGCCCGCCAGGTCCTCGGCGATGTCACCGCTGTTCAGCAGGGTGCACCGGGCGCCCGGATGGCGCTCGGCGAGATACGCGGCGGTGACGGCGGGTGCGGTGAGGATGTCCTCGGCGTCCACGGGGAAGCCGGCTCCGGCCAGGGTCGCGGCGATCGACGCGCGTGTACGGGACGTCGTGTTGGTGACCAGGGCGACACCGAGCCCGGACGCCCGGATCCGCCGTAGCGCCTCGACCGCACCGGGCAGCGGCTCCCACGAGACCGTGAGCACACCGTCGATGTCGATCAGGACCGCGCGTACCGACTCCATGTCCGGACGATACCGATCAGCGACCGCGACGCACGTGCACGCAGGCGCCCTGCGCCGCCGACTCACTCCGCCGGACCCGCCGGACCCGCCGGACGCCCGCACCTACTAGTCCACCCGAACCTCCGCTCCCCACCCCACCCCCGTACGCTCGACCCCATGTCCCCCCACGTCCTGGTCCTCGGCGGCACCACCGAGGCGCGCGAGCTCGCCGCCGGGCTGGCGGCGCGTCCCGGGGTGCGGGTGACGACCTCCCTCGCGGGACGGGTGTCCCGGCCCGGGGCGCTCGAAGGGGACGTACGGATCGGGGGATTCGGCGGGTCGGAAGGGCTGGCGGAGTGGCTGCGCGAGCACGGCGTGGCTGCCGTGGTGGACGCGACGCACCCGTTCGCCTCCGGCATCACGGCGAACGCCGCGCGGGCCGCTGCGGTCACCGGAGTTCCGGCCGTGGTGCTGCGCCGCCCGGGCTGGCGCCCCGGCCCCGGCGACCGGTGGCACTCGGCGGCCTCCCTCACCGAAGCCGCCGCACTGCTCCCGGCGTTGGGCCGCCGCGTCTTCCTCACCACGGGCCGGCTGGGCCTGGCGGCCTTCGCACATCTCGCCGGACTCCACTTCCTCGTACGTTCGGTGGAGGCGCCCGAGCCGCCGCTGCCCCCCGACGCCGAAGTGCTGCTGGCGCGCGGCCCGTTCACGCCGGACGGAGAGAAGGCCTTGCTCCGCGAGCACCGCATCGACGTCCTGGTCACCAAGGACAGCGGAGGCGATGCCACGGCGGCCAAACTCACCGCCGCCCGTGACCTCGGCCTCCCCGTGGTCGTCGTACGCCGCCCACCACTCCCGGAGGGTGTGACGGCGGTACCGGACGTGGCATCGGCCCTGGCCCGGCTGGACCTCAGCCCGCGCTGACGGACCCCCGGATCCGCTCGACGGCCCGCAGCACCTCGTCCCGGTTCTTCGCACTCTTGATCCACACCGGCAGCCGGGCGACCACCGTCATCTTCTGGCCCGTGTCGTACCAGGGCGCCCGCTCCCGCAGCGAGGCCGCGACGAACTGCCGGAGGAATGTGAGGTGTTCGAGGTTGTAGGCCCACAGCCAGCCGTGCCGGGTCTCGGTCTGGAGCCAGAGGGGGGTGCCGAAGTAGGGGTCCAGGGCGGGCCCGGCGGAACTCCGCCACAGAGCGATGCGATTGCTGTCCGTCTGCCGTGAGAGCCCGCAGCCCCGGCAGATCAGGCGCCGCGGCGCGAAAACCCCGCCGGGTCTGCCCTGTCGCTCCTCGTCCGGCGCCGGCTGTACGTGAGCGATCCGCTCGCACCGCGGACACCGGACCAGGATCGACTCGGTGAAGTCGTACTTGGTGCGCCGCGGGTCGCGGAAACGGACGGGAGCGGAGGACTGGGGCCTGGCCATCGCACGAGTATGGCGACCGCGGGCGGCGGGAAGCACGTCGTTTTCCTGCGGTGGCGGTGGCGGTGGCGGTGGCGGTGGCTCCGCCCGTCAGCTCGTCGTGATGGAGGCCGGCTCCCGGGTCTGGGTCGGCAGGCCGTTCGTCAGGTCCTCGACGAGGAGACGCTTGGCGATGGTGTCGACGGCGGCGCGGAGGTCCTTGCCGGAGGGGCGCCCGATGTCCTGTTCCACGCACTCGGCCAGCCAGGTGCCCCAGGCGTCGCTGAGGACCCGGGCCTCGCGCTCGCCCGCCTCGGTGTGCGAGAAGAGCGAGCCGTGGCGGGTGAGATAGCCCTCCTCGACCATGCGGTCGAAGACCGGCACGAGGACCTCCGGCGGCAGATGGCGGCGAGTGGCGATCAACCCGAGGTTGGCGTGGCCGACCAGCCGCGTGAGCAGCTCCACCTGCATCACGGCCCAGGCGCCCGCCATGTCGAGACGGGTGTTGGAGCCGGTGACGATACGGCGCGCGGTGTCCATTTCGGTGGTGCCGATGATCTTTCCGACCGAGGCCTCCAGAAGCCGCTGCGAATCGGCGGTGGACGGGGAGGCGAAGCCCTCGCCCATGTCGGTCGAGCCCATCCGCGCGCTGTCGCGCAGCTGCACCTGCTTGAGGAAGAGCGCCACGACGAAGCCGAGGAGCGCGACCGGCACCGTCCAGAGGAAGACCGTCTGGAGCGTGTCTGCGTACGCCTCGATGATGGGCTGGGCCGCGGCCGACGGCAGTTGGTGCAGCGCCTCCGGGCTCTGCGCGGCCTGGGTGATCGTGGCCACGTCCGCCGCGCCCGTCGCCGCGGCCTCCTTGACCCCGTCGGCGAGGTTCGGCTTCAGCGTGTTGGTGTAGATCGTGCCGAAGACGGCCGTGCCGAACGAACTGCCCAGCGTACGGAAGAAGGTGACGCCGGACGTCGCGGTGCCGAGGTCGACGTATTCGACGGTGTTCTGCACGGCGATCGTCAGCACCTGCATGCACAGGCCGATCCCGGTACCGAGCACGAACATGTACAGCGACGCCAGCCAGGCACCCGTGTCCGGACCCATGAGCGAGAGCAGGTACAGCCCGACGGCCATCACCAGCGAGCCGATGATCGGGAAGATGCGGTACTGCCCGGTCTTGCTGACCACGTTGCCGCTGAAGACGGACGCGATGAGCAGACCGATGACCATGGGGAGCGTGCGGACACCGGAGACGGTGGCCGAGTCCCCGTCGACGTACTGCAGATACGTCGGCAGAAACGTCATCGCGCCGAGCATCGCGAAGCCCACGATGAAGCTGAGGATCGAGCAGACCGTGAAGACCGGGTTGCTGAACAGCCGCATCGGCAGCATCGGCTGGGCCGCGCGCGTCTCGACCCAGCAGAACAGCCCGAGCGCGAGCACACCGCCCACGAACAGGCCGATGATGGTGGCCGACCCCCACGCGTACTCGTTGCCACCCCAACTCGTCGCCAGGATCAGTGAGCTGGCGCCGACCGCGACGAGCGCGATGCCCAGATAGTCGATGACGGGGCGGACCGCCGACTTCACCACGGGGATGGTGCGGGCCGCGGCGAAGACCACGAGGATCGCGATGGGCACGTTGATGTAGAACGCCCAGCGCCAGGACAGATGGTCGGTGAAGAGCCCGCCGAGCAGCGGCCCGATGACGGTGGCCACGCCGAAGACGGCACCGATCGCACCCTGGTACTTGCCCCGCTCCCGCAGCGGAATGACATCGGCGATCAGCGCCATGGCGGTCACCATCAGACCGCCCGCGCCGATGCCCTGCATGGCCCGCCAGGCGATCAGCAGCGACATGTTCGTGGCGAGGCCGCACAGGAAGGAACCGGTGATGAAGATGATCGCCGACGCCTGGAAGACCACCTTGCGGCCGAACAGATCACCGAACTTGCCGACCAGCACCGTCGCCACGGTCTCGGCCAGCAGGTACGACGTCACCACCCACGACATATGTGCCGCGCCGCCCAGATCCGACACGATCGTCGGCAGGGCGGTGCCCACGATCGTCTGGTCCAGCGCGGCGAGGAGCATGCCCAGCATGATCGTCACGAAGACGACGTTGCGGCGCCGTTTGTCCAGCAAGGGCGGCCCGGGTGCCTCCGCCGCGGGCGGCGCGGTTTCCTCGATGGTCGTCACATTCGCCACCATCACACCGGCGGACGCCCGCTGCATGCGGGGTCACCCGCCCGGCGTACCGTCGCCGGGGCGTGCGCTACCCCCGCGGATGCCTGCGCAGCAGATACGTGTCCATGATCCAGCCCTTGCGTTCCCGGGCCTCGGCCCGCAGGCGCTCGATACGGGGAGCCGCCTCGGCTATGGGGCCGGAGGCGAGGATCTCGTCGGGCGTGCCGATGTAGGCGCCCCAGTAGATGTCGATGTCCTCGTCGGCGTACTGCCGGAACGTCTGGTGGGCGTCCAGCATGACGACCACGTCGTCGACGCCGTCGGGGAAGCCCTCCGCGAGGCGGCGGCCCGTGGTGATCTGGACGGGGCGGGCGACCCGGTTCAGCCCCGTGCGGTGCCGGGCGACGAGTGCGGAGACGCTGCTGATGCCGGGCACGACGTCGTAGGTGAACGCCACCGCGCCCCGGTCCAGGATCTCCTCCAGGATGCCGAGCGTGCTGTCGTACAGCGCGGGATCGCCCCACACCAGGAACGCGCCGCTCTCGTCCTCGCCCAGCTCCTCGGCGATCAGCTGCTCGTAGATGTCCGCGCGGGCGCTGCGCCAGTCCCCGACGGCCGGCGAGTACGCCGCGCCCCCCGCGGAACGGTCGCGGTCCGGGTCGCGGGCCTCGACCAGGCGGTACGCCCCCTCCGGTATGTGCGCGTCGAGGATGTCACGGCGAAGCTGGACGAGGTCGGACTTCACCTCGCCCTTGTCGAGGATGAAGAACACGTCCGTGCCCTTGAGCGCTTTGACCGCCTGCAGCGTGAGCTGATCGGGGTCGCCCGCCCCGATGCCGATGACATGAATCTTTCGCACACCGAGAGTCTGCCGCACGCCACTGACAGTGGACGCACCGCACCCGGGATCGGACCGGTGACCCGGCACGGGGATTCCTGGTCAGACGCCCCGCCCGCGCAGCCGTGGCGCCCACTCCCGCGCGCTGACCGCCGTGCCGTCCCGTTCCACGACCCCCGCCAACTCCCGTGCCCAGGCGCCCAGTTCCGCGAGATCCAGCCCATACGGCCGCTCGCGGCCGTTACCCGACGCCCATTCCTCGACCGCCCCGGCGCCGCGCCGCAGCAGCCGGGCGCCGCCCGTCGTGTTCCCGCGGGCCGCGTGCGTGAGCCCCACCGCGAGCTGGGCCAGCCCCTTCCAGAGCGCCCGCTCGTCCTCGGGGCCGGTCTTCCAGGCGTCCTCGAAGACCTCGTGCGCGTGGAACGGTTTCCCCGCCTCCAGCAGCGCCTGCGCCTCGGTGACCGTCTCCTCGGGGCCGCGTACGACACCTTCCGGCTGCCGTTCCACCCCGTCCGCTCCGTACGGCAGGGGGCGCCCCAGCCCGTCGCGCGGCCGGGCGCTCCGCGCCCGCCCCTGCGTGTCTCGATCGCGCCCGTCGCCCTGCCGCGCCTCAGATGTCCCGCTCATACGCCGATTGTCGCGCGTCCCGCGCCCCCTTCGGAGCAGCCCCCGACGTGGGGTAAAGTTCTGTTCGCACGATCACGCGGGGCACCGCGGGTGAAACGCATCGGGACGTGGCGCAGCTTGGTAGCGCACTTGACTGGGGGTCAAGGGGTCGCAGGTTCAAATCCTGTCGTCCCGACCAGCTTTTGAGCAGGTCGGAGGCCGTTTTCTCAGCGATGAGAAGACGGCCTTTCCGCATGCCCCCGTTCAGGACAGGCAGCCGACATGTGCCAGGGCCTGCTTCAGCAGCACGCCCTGCCCGCCGGGCATCTCGTCGATGACCATCGGTGACGAGGCCTCCTCGGGGCTGAACCAGACCAGGTCGAGCGCGTCCTGCCGGGGGCGGCAGTCGCCGGTCACCGGGACGATGTACGCGAGGGACACGGCGTGCTGGCGGGGGTCGTGGAAGGGCGTGACTCCCAGCGTCGGGAAGTACTCGGCGACGGTGAAGGGCTGCAGGGAGGCCGGGACCCGCGGCAGTGCCACCGGGCCGAGGTCCTTCTCCAAGTGGCGCAGGAGGGCGTCCCGGACCCGCTCGTGGTGCAGCACTCGGCCGGAGACGAGGGCGCGGGTGACCGTCCCGTCCGGCCCGATGCGCAGCAGGAGTCCGATGTGGGTGACTTCGCCGTTGTCGTCGACGCGTACGGGTACCGCTTCGACGTACAGGATCGGCATGCGTTCGCGGGCCATTCCCAGCTCGTCGGGAGACAGCCAGCCGGGCGTGGTTTCGGTCATGTCAGACATTGGTTGATCATACTTTCCGTGTCTCCTGCCGTGCGCGTGCCGCTCCAGGTCAACCGTTCCCCACGGAAGCCGTCACCGAACACCCCTTGCTTTGAGCCAGTCGCTGTCCGACCACTCCACTGTCTTCGGAATCCGGTTCGCGTAGTCCGGGTCCTTCTCGATGCGGGCACGGACACTCGCGTGCACGTGTGAACCCTGCGGCGGTCTGCGGCGCCGGTAGGTGAGCAGGGACCAGATCCAGCCCATCCGGTGCACCTTCCCCAGGGCGTCCTCGGGTACGAGGGTGACCTCGCGCGCGTAGGCCCCGGGCTTCAGCAGCAGGTGCTCGTCGAGAGCGGCGTCCACGATCCACTTGAGGGTGATGGTGGGGAGCCGGGGATCGTCCTCGAAGGTCCCGCCGACGTCGGAGTGCACCCCGGCGAACCACACCTGCTCGACCGAGCCGGGCGCGGGGTGCTTCTTGTCGGGTGTGACCAGGTACTCGCGGTAGGGTCTGCGTTTCTCGTCGAGGGACACGGCGTGGCGGACGCGGCGGACGTTCGGGAGCTGACGGGTGTACGGCCACCGAAGGTTCCAGCGCAGCACGCCGGCCGCCTTCACGGAGTCCCAGATCCCCAGGTAGGTGACGGAGATGCCGACGCGCCCCTCGACCGCGTTGCTGAAGGCGCCCGCGAAATGGTGGAGTTGGTCCCAGTCCTGCCGGGTCCAGTCCTTGTTCTTGGCGTAGACGGACACGGCGTACGGGACGAGGTTCTCCATACCGGGCCGCATCAGGCCGACCGCCTTGAGCATGCCCACGAGTGCGCGGGCCGTGTACGCGCCGCGGCTGAAACCGAAGACGTAGATCTGGTCGCCGGGCTCGTAATGCCCCATCAGATACGTGTACGCCTCGGCGAGGTTCTCCCTCATGCCGGAGCCGACGGCGAGGCCGAGGAGCTTCGACAGGCGCCGGGCGAGGGGTGTCCAGGCGCCCGCGGTGGAGAAGGTGCCGACGCCGGGGTCGTAGTAGGCGATCTGCCGGGCGGGATCGGAGAGGTCCAGCATTTCGTAGAGCCGGACGACGTTGGTGTTCCCTTTCGCCTTCAACTGATTGCCCGTGCCGTCCAGACAGACGACGAGATTCTTGGCCATGCCGGGCCTCACGTTCACTGACAGACCAGGACGCTGATGGGTCGGGACATACCAGGACATACAGGACTTACAGAAATATAATAAGGGAAATGCTGCTCGTGGGCGTCTCCGTCCTTCCGGGCAGCGTCCGGCGCAGTCGGGTTCCGGAGGATCCATGGCCGGTTCCATAGTTCACCTCGAAGAGGACACCGGCCTTCCGCGTACCCACGCGCTGGTCATCGGCGTCGGAAAGTACCCGCATCTCGCCGGTGGCGAGGCGCCGGTGGCGGACTCCGACGGGATGCGGCAGCTCAGCTCGCCCCCCGTCTCCGCCCGGGCCCTGGCGACCTGGCTGCTGGCCGAGTACAACGATCCGCAGCGACCGCTCGGCAGTGTGGCCCTGTTGCTGAGCGAGGAGCAGCCGGCCCCGTTCAAGGACCCCCGCACCCAGACCGCCCACGACGTCGACGTCGCCACCATCGACAACATCCTCGCCGCGATCACGGAGTGGTACGACCGCGGTGACAGCAACGTCGACAACCGGCTCGTCTTCTACTTCTGCGGACACGGCGTCTCGCAGGGTGACGACATGGCGCTCCTTGCGGCCGACATCTTCGCCGACGAGCACAACCCCCTCAACGGAGCACTGGACTTCGGGGGGCTGATGAACGGGCTCAAGCGGTGCAAGGCCACCCAGCAGGTGTTCTTCGTCGATGCCTGCCGGTCCAACTCCGATGTGTTGATCCAGAGTTCGGGCACACGGTTCGCCGGACGGACACCGCTCGGGGCCGGTGCGCGCCCCCTCGATCTCCCCAGACGGTTCCACATTCCGTACTACGCCACGCTGGCCGGGGACCGTTCGCACGCGCGGCCCGGACAGGTGAGCGTGTTCACCGAGGCCCTGCTCAAGAGCCTCGCCGGGGCGGCGAGCGACGATCCCGAGGGCGACTGGCGGGTCAACACCTCCCATCTCCTCGAAGCCATCGACCACTTCATGCACCAGCCGCAGTTCGCCGGAGCGGTCGCGGGTGTCCAGGTCCCCTCGGTCGGTGAACTGCCCGTGTTCGTCCTCCACGAGCTGCCCGGGCCACCGGTCGTCCCCGTGTACGTGAGCTGCGAGCGCGCGGAGGAGAACGCCGACGCCGAATTCGTCTGCCGCGAGGACGGCCACGAGCGCCTGCGGCGGGCACCCGGTGACGTCAACGGGTCGGATCCGCAGAGCGAATGGGCCATCGAACTCCGCTTCGGCAACTACGACTTCGAGGCGAGACTCGGTGAGAGGGACGTGCGGACCAAGTCCATCACCGTACGACCGGTCTTCCGGCGTGTGCATCTGGTGAAGCCATGAGCGCCGCCCTGCGCGTGCGGGTCGCCCTGAGCCTCGACGAAACCGATGTCTCCGACGGGGCCAAGGTCGTCGGCAACATCTACCCGGCCGGCGGCACCGGTGTCGCGCACCGCAACGTCCTGTTCCCCTGCGGGGCTTCGGCCACACCGGCACGCTTCGAGGTCGAACCCGGCCCCCACATCGTGACCGCAACGCTGCCCTCCGGGGTCGTGCTCTCCAAGGACGCCGAGGTGCGGGAAGGCGCGGACACGAACGTGACGCTCCGCACTGCGCGCTCGCCCTATGAGTCGCACTCCTGGCAGTACCTCATGGGAAACATCGAGTCGTACGGGGCCTACCACGACGGCGAGGCGATTCCGGTGCCCCGCTCCCAGGGGTCGAGCTCCGGGGTCTGGGAGTGGAACTCGGTCGTCGAACCCGGCCACGCGGCCTGGGTCGGCGATCCGAAGCCGTCGAGCTGGCAGTTCGCCTCCATGCTCAAGCTGGCCGAGGAGCCCCCGGAGCGACCGGTCGTGTTCGAGATCGCCCACTCCGCGCCGCACTCCATCCCCAGCCTCGATCTGGGCGACGCGGCCGCGCGGCTCTACCGCTTCGGCCCGAACGGCCCGGTCGACGAGCACGGCGAGCCCACGCACGACGGACCCACCGGCCCCCGGCAGTTCCTGGTCGTCTCGCTGGCAGGCAGCGACTATGTCGTCACCCTCCCAGCACCGTGGGGCACCGCGCAGATCGAGGCCCTCGTCAACGAACGCCAGAGCCCCACCGGCAGTGCCGTCTCGGTGACCGTGCGCGACAGCCGGGTGGGACCCGCCCTGGGCTACATGGTCCGCGGCGCCTTCGACTCGGCGGCGACCCTCGTCAAGGACGCGGAGAGCATGCTCTACGGCAAGATGACGAACCCGCTCGCGGCGGTGGCCGGTGCGTACGTCCTGGTCGGCAGCGAGCTGTCCGAGCGGCCGCACCGCTGGGACCCGTGGCTGTCCCGGCTGCGGCACGAGTTCGACTGGATGAGCGACGGATCCCTGCTGTGGGCGATGCGCCATCTGCGCCGGGCGCACAGCGAGGCGGAGCGGGAGGCGGCGCGCGACGCGCTCCTGGAGGCCTTCGACCGCGGCGTACCGGTCTTCACCCTGGGCCTGAGCCGCCTCATCCACGGCCTCTCCGAGTTCCCCGACGACCCGGAGTGCGCCGCCCGGCTCGACCAGGCCCGCCGGCTGTCGTGGCGCGTCGACACGCGCGAGCCGTTCGTGATTGTCACTCTGCGCGGGAGGACGCCATGACCGCTCGGCACCGGGGACGCGATGACCGCTCCGCACGGGAGGCCATGATGACCGGCGTGTCCGGGAGGCCGCGATGATCAGGTTCACCATGATGCCCGGCGAGGACGGCGACTGCCTGCTCCTGGAGTACGGCGACGACACCTTCGTACGCCGAATCCTCGTCGACGGCGGCCGTTCGGGCACGTACCCGCTCATCAGGCCGACGCTCGCCGGGCTCGACGGCCTGGTCGACCTCCTCGTCGTCACCCATGTCGACCAGGACCACATCCTCGGGGTGCTCGCCCTGATGGACGACCCCGACAGGTCGGTGGAGTTCGCGGACGTGTGGTTCAACGGCTTCGACCAACTCCTCGACAGCGAGGGGTTCGGCGCCGTGGACGGCGAGAAGCTCACCAGTGCCCTGCTGGCCCAGAAGGTGCCGTGGAACGACGCGTTCGGTGGGCGCAGCGTCGAAGTCGGGCGGGAGCTCGCCTGGTTCGACGACGGCTCCACGATGGAGGTGCTCTCGCCCGACCGCGGGCAACTGGAGCGGCTGGCCCCGCTCTGGAGCGCGGAATGCGCCAAGAACGGGCTGATCCCGGGCCGGGATCCCGACGAACTCCCGCCGGTGGAGGGCTTCGAGCACTTCGGCGCCCCCAACGTGGAGCAGCTCGCCGCGTCACCCTTCAAGCCGGACACCTCGAAGACGAACCTCACCAGCATCGGCCTGCTCTTCGAGTTCGAGGACAAGCGCATCGTGCTCACCGGCGACGCGGACGACCGCAGACTGGTGGCGTCGATACGGCCGCTGGCCGAGGCGGCGGGCGGTCGGCTCCACCTCGACGTCCTCAAGGTCGCCCACCACGGCAGCGACCACAACCTCTCGAACGAGCTGCTCGGCCTGATCGACTGCGACCGCTATCTGATCTCCACCAGCGGCGCACGGCACGACCACCCCAACGAGATCGCCGTCGCCCGCATCCTCCAGCACGGCGGAGACGAGAAGGAGATCGTCTTCAACTACCGTGACCGCGCGGCGATATGGGACGTCACCGCCCTCAAGAACCGCTTCAACTACACCGTGACGGCGCCGGAGCCGGACGCGGAGGACGGGTTCGTCAGCTTCGAACTATGAGTTCCGACAGCCTCGTAGCCTGAGGCGCATGCCTGGCAGGATGATCTGTGGGACCAGGGGAGCGGCATGACCACGGAATTCACGACGGACATCACCGGCGCGGTCGTCGACAGCCTCAAGGGCACGGCCGATCCGCGGCTGCGCGAGCTGCTCGGCGCGCTCACCCGTCACCTGCACGACTTCGTCCGCGAGACGGAGCCGACGACGGAGGAATGGGAGCGCGCCATCGGCTTCCTGACGGCGACCGGGCAGAAGTGCACCGACACCCGGCAGGAGTTCATCCTGCTGTCGGACGTGCTCGGCGTCTCGATGCTCGTGGAGACCCTCAACGGCCACCGCGATCCGGCTGCCACCGAGTCGACCGTCCTCGGTCCCTTCCACATGACCGAGTCACCGGTACGCGCACTCGGCGCCGACATCGACCTGGTGGGCAGCGGCGAGCCGTGCGTGATCAGCGGCCGGGTGCTGTCCCGCGACGGCACTCCGCTGCCCGGCGCCGTCCTCGACGTCTGGCAGGCCGACGCCGAGGGCTACTACGACGTGCAGCGGCCGGACGTCCAGCCACCCGGCAACGGACGCGGGCTCTTCACGGCGGACGCCGAGGGCCGCTTCTGGTTCCGCACCTGCGTGCCGAGCCCGTACCCGATCCCCACGGACGGCCCGGTCGGCGACCTGCTCCGGGCCACCGGCCGCCACCCGTACCGCCCCGCGCACATCCACTTCATCGCCACGGCCGACGGCCACACCCCCATCACCACACACATCTTCGTGGCGGGCAGCGACTACCTCGGCTCCGACGCGGTGTTCGCGGTCAAGAAGAGCCTGGTCCACGACTTCGCCGAGACCGACGATCCTTCCCTGGCACGGGAGTTCGGCATCCCCAACCCCTTCCGGCACGCACGCTTCGACCTCGTACTGGAGCCGCAATGACTGGACTGGCTGGAGGAACCGGGATGAGCACCCCCCTCGACTTCTCGTACGAGACCCGGCCCGCGCGTGTCGTCTTCCGTCCCGGTGCCTCGGTGTCCGCGACGCCGGGCGAGGCCGCGCGCCTCGGTCTGCGCAGGGTGTTGGTGGTGTGCGGCAGCCGGGGCGAGGCCACCGCGCGGGCGGTCGCGGACGCGCTCGGCGACCACTGCGCGGGGCTGCACGCCGAGGCCCGTATGCATGTGCCCGTGGAGGTCGCCGACCGGGCCGTCGAGGTGGCGCGCGAGATCGGTGCCGACGGCTGTGTCGCGGTCGGCGGCGGCTCCGCGATCGGCCTCGGCAAGGCGATCGCCCTGCGCACCCGCCTGCCGCTGATCGCCGTACCGTCCACCTACTCCGGCTCCGAGATGACCCCCGTCTGGGGCCTCACCGAGCACGGCGCGAAGCGCACCGGACGCGACGCCGCCGTCCAGCCCCGCAGTGTCGTCTACGACCCCGAGCTCACCCTCACGCTCCCGGTCCCGCTCGCCGTGACCAGCGGCATCAATGCGCTCGCGCACGCGGCCGAGGCCCTCTACGCGCCCGACGCCTCGCCCCTCGTCTCCCTGATGGCCGAGGAAGGCGTACGGGCCATGGCCGGGGCCCTTTCCCGGGTGGCCGCCGCGCCCGACGACCTCGACGCCCGCAGCCGTGCCCTGTATGCCGCGTGGCTCTGCGGTGCCTGCCTCGGTGCCACCACCATGGGCCTGCACCACAAGCTCTGCCATGTTCTCGGCGGCACCTTCGGCCTGCCGCACGCCGAGACCCACACCGTGGTCCTCCCGTACGCCCTCGCCTACA
This sequence comes from Streptomyces sp. NBC_00775, assembly GCF_036347135.1. Classification (NCBI taxonomy): domain Bacteria; kingdom Bacillati; phylum Actinomycetota; class Actinomycetes; order Kitasatosporales; family Streptomycetaceae; genus Streptomyces; species Streptomyces sp. NBC_00775. The sequence goes on along the minus strand of NZ_CP108938.1, from coordinate 1,105,099 downwards.
ACGCGTCCGCCGCACCCGGGGCGATCACCGCCCTGTCCCGCGCCCTGGAGACCGACGACGTCCCGCACGCCCTCCGCGCGCTGGCCCTGGGTCTCGGCGCTCCCCGTTCCCTCGCCGAACTCGGCCTGAAAGAGGCCGACTTGACGGTCGCGGCCGCCCAGGCCGCCACCGAGGCGTATCCCAACCCCCGCGAGGTCACCGCGAACGGTGTGCTCGGCCTGCTGACAGCCGCGTACGAGGGCTGGGAGCCCCGAAGCGACACCCTGTAGGCGTGGCGCACATCACCCGGGAAGTGTGCGGAAACGTGAAGCGGAACTTCACAGGTTCATGACACGCTCGCCACTGGTTACCCGCTGGTAATCCATAGCCACCCCCCACCCCCCTCAGGACTGATCTTGCGTATCCGCAAGCGGCCCTTGCGCGCCGTCATGCCCGCGCTCGCCGCAACCGCCCTCTTTCTCGCCGCCGGTTGCTCCGCAGACCCCGGAACACACTCCTCCTCCGGCGCCGAACGCGCCCGGAACGCCGACGCCTCCGCCGCCGCGACCGCGGACGCCGGCCAGTCGCTCGCCGTCGCCGCCGCCCCCGAGGCGGCAGCCACCTCGACCGCCGTCGCGCGGCCGGGCGCGGCGGGCGGCAAGGCCCGTAAGGCCGCGCTGAAGGTCTCGTCGTACGACAGTCGCACCCGACGGGCCGTCATATCCCCTGTCAGTAAGGGGACTTCATCCCAGCCCCCGTCCCAGTCCCCGTCCCCGTCCGCCGCCAGTACGGCGAAGCCGCACGGCACCGCCGTCGGCGACGTCATCGCCAGCGCCCCCGCGCCCGGCGCCCCGGACGGACTTCTCGCCAAGGTCACCAAGGTGATCGGCGAGAGCGGTGACGGCACCGAGGTCCAGACCGCGCCGACGACCCTGGACACGCTCCTCGGTGACGACGACGCGAAGGGCTCCGTCCCCGTCGACCCCTCGTCCTTCGACGTGGAGCGGCTGCTGCCCGATGTGAAGGTCTCCTGGGCGAAGACGGGAGACATCCACTCCGGACCCGAGGGCACGAAGGTCCCGCTCGGCAGCCTGCGGATCGATGTCGGCGCGAAGGTCGGCACCGCCGAGGGGGCACCCGCCTCCGCGACGGCGTCCGTGTCCGGCTTCGTGCAGGTCGCACCCGAGGTCGACTTCTCCTACGGCGGTGACGCGGCCGACTCCGGGCCGGGGGCCGCCTACCTCGGTCTCTCCGGCGACTGGACCTCGCAGTGGGCGGTCAAGGGCCGCGCCGCCGCCTCCGCCCAGCCGGTGCGGCTGCCGTTCGCGAAGCTGCACGCCGACCCGGTGCTCCAGGTCGGCCCGATTCCCGTCGTGGTGAACCTCGATCTGACCTGCTACTTCCAGATCAGCGCCGACGGAAGCGTCACCGTCGACATCGAGCAGGATCTCAAGGGTGACTTCAAGGCCGGCGGCACCTTCGGCCAGGCCAAGGGCTGGTCGCCGGTCAACGAGTCGCACATGTCGAGCACGCCGGTCCGCACCTCGGTCACCACGGCCGGAAGCGTGAAGGCGTCCCTCGGCGCGGAGGCCACCGTCGGTCTGTACGGCACGGTCGGTGTCACCGCAGACCTGGCCCCGTATCTGCGCGGTGAGGCCGCGGGCTCGGCCGACGCCACGTCCGCGTCCGGCTCCACGGCGAAGACCGGGGCCGGCGCGACAGGTTCCTGGGCCGTCTACGGCGGAGTCGACCTGACCGGCACCCTGCGCATCCAGCTGTCCATCTTCGGCACACCCGTCCTCGAACACGGCATTCCCCTGGGCACATTGCACCGGGAGTGGAAGCTGGCAGACGGCAAGGTGTAGCCGTACGAGCAGGCCCTTCCGTGTCCGGTGGCAACCAGGCCACCGGACACGGGAGTTGAGCGACGAGCGCGCGTCCTGGGCGCCCAACGGGCGGTGCCGCTCACCTCATTGGTTGATCCTTCATCACTAGGACACCTCCAGACACTGGCGTTTTCCGCACCGCCCCGGAAAGCTGAGCTGGGCATGCCAACGCGACCCTGGTCTGCCCCGCCCCCACACCGCGGTCGATCAGGAGGACGCAGTGAAGAAAAGCTCGCGGATCCGCAAGGTCTCACTCATACTCGGCAGCGCCGTCGCGCTGGTCGTCGCCTTCCCCGGCAGCGCCCTCGCCGACCCGCCGAAGGCCTTGCCCGCGAACGCGGACGGACTGGAGCAGACGTTCCAGCCGGCCTACGACTACGACACGGACGGCTGCTACCCGACCCCCGCCATCGGCCCCGACGGCACCATCAACGGCGGCCTCAAGCCCTCCGGGGCCCTGAACGGCCAGTGCCACGACTCCTGGGACCTCGACAACACGAACGGCTACTCGCGCGAGAAGTGCAACAACGGCTGGTGCGCCATCATGTACGGCCTGTACTTCGAGAAGGACCAGGCTGTGGCCGGCAGCGGCCTCGGCGGACACCGCAACGACTGGGAACACGTCGTGGTGTGGGTGCAGGACAACGAGGCCAAGTACGTGTCCACTTCGGCCCACGGCAACTTCAACATCTACGGCCGTGACCAGATCCGCTGGGACGGCACACACCCCAAGGTCGTCTACCACAAGGACGGCATCAGCACGCACTGCTTCCGCCCGGCCAACTCCAACGACGAACCGCCGGAGAACGACTACCACACCTGGCAGTTCCCCAGCCTGGTCGGCTGGGACGGCTACCCCGCGGGTCTGCGCGACAAGCTGAGCGCCTACGACTTCGGCAGTGCCGTCTTCGGACTCAAGGACGGCAACTTCAACTACCACCTGGAGAAGGCCAAGCCGGCCGGAATCGCGTTCGACCCCAACGCCTGATCGGCGGGTACGGGGTGGGTGGCGCGTGCGTCGCCGCCCACCCCGACCGACCGGCACTCCTGATCACTCGGCGAGGAGTCGTTCTTGGTGGCCAGGCGGCCGTCCCTCCTGCCAGGGCACGACCTCCCCGAAGCGCACGAGTTCCCCGTACGCCGTCGCGTCGGCCTTCTCGGAGAGCAGCAGGTCGAGTACGGCCACCGCGGCCCGCCCCGGGGTCTGCGCCTGGCTGAAGTCGGGGAACCACGGCCGGGACAGCGGTGTGTCCACGAGCCCGGGGCAGACCGCCGCGACCAGGGTGTTCCGGTCCAGGTCGGTGGCCCGGCGCTCGGCGGCGACCGCCCGCACCGCGGCGACCTGGGCCACCTTGGAGGGCACGTTGATCCAGTGGGGCCAGCCGAGTTCCTCCGAGGTGCCGGCACGGACGGCCGCGCGCCAGGACTCGACCGCCTCCTCGACCTCGTCGAGCGAGGCGCCGTCGAACAGGTGGTGGAAGCGAGGATCCAGGTGGCCGAGCGTGCCCAGGGAGCTGGCCACGACGATCAGCCGTCCACCGGGACGCAGCACCGGGCCGAACGAGCGCAGCACCGCGTGCGCGCCCCCGTTGGCGACGTCGATGAACTCGTCCGCCTGCTCGGCCTGCGACCGGTCCGGGGTGAGCAGGGCGCTCGCGTTGGAGACCACGATGTCCACCCCGCCGTACCGGGTGCGGAGTTCGGTGGCGAGCCGGTCCACGGCCGGCGCGTCGGTGACATCGAGCACCCGGCCCTCCACCCGGCTCCTGGTGCCGGGGGCCTTGGCGACGAGCGAGACGGCATCCGAGACGCGCTGGGTGTCGCGCCCGGTGAGCAGGACCAGGTCGTCGGGCTCCATCCGGGCGGCGAGCCCCTCGACGAGAGCGAATCCCAGCCCCTGGTTGGCGCCGGTGACGAGAGCGATACGTGCAACTGTCATGCCCACCACGCTAGGAACACCTGTGCCATGCGTCCAACGAAAGTTGCTCACGTCTGGTATGCGTAAACGTCATGGACTTCACGGATGTCTCTCTCGTCGGGCTCCGCGTCTTCCGCGAGGTGGCCGAGCGGTCCACGCTCACCTCGGCGGCCGCGGCGCTCGGCTACACCCAGTCCGCGGTGTCCCGGCAGATCGCCTCGCTCGAACGGGCGGCGGGGGCGCCGCTGTTGGAACGGCGCCGGGACGGGGTACGGCTGACCGCCGCCGGGCACATCGTGCTGCGCCGGGCCGTGACGGTGCTCGACCAGATCGACGCGACGGCGCGCGAACTCGCCGGGCTGCCCGCCGAGGCCGGGACCGTGCGCCTGGGCTGGTTCGCCAGCGCGGGCTCCGTGCTGCTGCCCCGGGCCATCGCCGCGCTGCGCCGCAGCCACCCCGCGATCACGGTGAGCACCCGGGAGGGCAGCACCCCCGCCCTGGTCCGCGCGCTGCGGGCCGGCACCCTGGACCTGGCGCTGCTCGCCTCGATGCCGCCGTTCCGCCCCTTCGACACGGAGTCGCCACCGCTCACCGTGCGGACGCTCAGTGAACGCAGCCTCCGTCTTGCGGTGCCCGCCACGCATCCGCTCGCCGCCGGCGACTCAGTCGACGTCGCCGACCTGCGCGGACAGCGCTGGATCGCCGGTTCCTCCTCGGGCGACGAGAAGCTGATGGGCGTCTGGCCCGGCCTGGACGAGCGCCCCGTGATCGCGCACACCGCCCGTGACTGGCTGGCCAAGCTGCACCTCGTCGCCGCGGGCTGCGGCCTGACCACCGTTCCCGCCTCGCTCGCCCCCGCCGCACCACCCGGCGTACGGATCCTGTCCGTGCACGGCGGCCCCGAGGAGCGGCGCCGCCTGGTGCTGGCCCGTCTCCCGCGCCCCCTGCCGGAACCGGCCGCCCGCCTGGCCGACGCGCTCCGCGCCGCCGCCGCCGAATGGAACACTCCGGCCTGACGATGTCCCCGCGCACCAGGGACGATGACCGCCCGTGCACGGCCATCCACCCATGTGCGGTAGGGTTTACCTGCACGATCACGCGGGCGACCGCGAGTGAAACGCATCGGGACGTGGCGCAGCTTGGTAGCGCACTTGACTGGGGGTCAAGGGGTCGCAGGTTCAAATCCTGTCGTCCCGACGGTGCGAAGGGCCCCCGCAGGCGAGAGCCTGCGGGGGCCCTTTCCGTTGTCCGTCAGGCCTTGCCGAGCAGGCGCCAGATCTGGTTCTTCTTGGTGCCGAGCACGCTCGCGGCATCGCAGGTCCATTGGTGGACCTTCGCGCCGGCCGTGGTCGAGACGTCGCTGACGTCGACGCACTTGCCGCTGTGGACCGCGGTCAGCTGGTAGTCGTGGCTGTTGCCGAGCGCGGTGACAGGGGTGAGGGTGAACTGCTGGTTGGTGGCGCCGTTGCAGGTGTACTGGATGACGGCGGCGCCGTCGGCGGTGGACGCGCCCGAGACGTCCAGGCACTTGCCGCTGAGCTCGTCGACCACGGCGTACGTGTTGCTCTTGCCGCTCACCGGCTTGAGGTCGAGCATCTGCTGGTAGCCGCCCTCGCAGTAGTACTGCTGATACTGCGTGCCGTTGGCGGTACTGACGTTGGTGTCGTCCAGGCACTGGCCGCTGTTCTGGCTCACGGCCACCGTGGAGACGGTGGTGTTGGACGGCGGCAGCAGGGTGACGGTGTAGCCGTCCTTCGCGCTCGTCCAGGGAAGGCTCACCGAGGCGGCGTTGCCGCTCACCGTCAACGTGGTGTCGGAGACGGTCTCCGGGCCGGTGACAGCGCCTCCGCTGTTGTAGGGGATGCGCTGTACGACGGCCCGGACCTGGCCGCTCTCCACCACCGATGTGGTGTTCAGGCCGGTGAGGTTGACGGTGACGGTCCCGGTGTTGCCGCTGCTGCCGAGCAGCACCTTGGCGTTGCCCGCGGAGTTGTCCTTGGTGGCCAGGCCGTCGGTGCCGGTACCCGGGGTGAGCTTGACGATGTTGCCGGTCTGGGAACCGTAGTAGCGGTACATGAACCACTCGCCGAGCGGCAGGTACTGGCCCGCGCTGTTCTTGGTGAGCAGATTGGCCTCGTTGTCGTGCAGCGCGGTGCCCGAGGCCCAGTTGCCGCGCAGGCCGTCGGCGCCGGCCCGTTCCAGCCGGCCGATGAACCAGGCGCCGCCGCCCGGGGACTGCATGGACAAAGTGGCGTACTCGTTGATCTGGTAGGCCCGGGTGTTGGTCAGACCCGCGGCGGAGAGGGTGGAGTTGGCGCGGCCGACATCGGTGGCGGGGTCGCCCGGTTCGTCGTGCCAGCTGTAGATGTCGGGGGCGACGTTGTTCGCCTTGACGTAGGTCAGGTATGTCGTCCACCAGCTGTTGGAGGAGTTCGGCTGGCCGGCGATGCTGGGGCCGACGATGAGCTGGGAGGGGAAGGCGGTACGCACCTTGGCGTAGAAGCGCGACCACATCTCCAGGTACTGCGTCTGCGACGCGCCCCAGAAGCCGCTTCCGTCGGGCTCGTTCCACAGATCCCACTGGACGGTCATGTTGTTGGCCTTGACGTCGCTGATGAGCTGGGTGACGAAGGCGTCGAACTGCGTCCAGTCACCGTTGTCGCCGGGCCAGCCCTGGCTGGTGGTGCCGTCCGCGCCCCAGAGGTCGTGCGGCAGCAGGACGAAGGTGCCGCCGAGGGCCGCGGTGCGCTGGTACTGGGCCAGGGTGGAGGCCCATCGGGTCTGGTAGTCGGCCAGGCTGGTGGCGTAGCCGCCGCTGTTGAGCTGGGCGCCTCCCGCCCGCATGAAGTGCCACTTGATGTCTTTGAAGAAGTGGTCCTGGGGCAGCGAGCCGTCCGGAGTCATCCCGTAGATCATGCCCGAGGCGTGGTACGTCGGGGCGCCTCCGGCGGTGGAGAAGTCGACGGTGACACTGGTGTCGGCAGCCTGCGAGGGAGTGGTCGGCAGCAGGGTCCCGGCCAGTGCGGCCAGCAGGACGGAGACGGCTGAGACCGCTCGGCGTCCGGGTCGGGTTCTGCGGCGGGGAAGTGGGCGTGGCGCGTGCATGTGCGGCTCCCGATGAGGTGGGGTGGGCCGGGTCCGTGCTCGTACGGGCCCGGGCTGTGGGGAACGCGGCCGGCCGGTTCGGTCAGTGGTCACCGCCGCGTACGTGCGCTTCGGCCAGCAGGAGATAGCTGCTGGCGGTCCAGGTGTAGGCGCGGTCGCGCAGGCCCGTGCCGGTCAGGGCGTCGAAGTTCTCGGCGAAGCCATGTGTTTCGCACAGGGCGCGGAAGCGTGCGCTGATGTCGTCCGCCAGCCGGTGGTGGCCGGCGCGGCGCAGGCCGTCCTCGATGAGGACGGTGGCGGGCGCCCAGATCGGCCCGCGCCAGTAGCCGTCGGCGAGGTAGTGCGGTGAGGTGGGCAGTTCGGTGGCGAGGCCGTACGGGGTCAGATGGGTCTCGATGCGGTCGGCCAGCACGCCGGCGATGTCCTCCGGCAGGTGCTCGCCCAGCGCGATGGGCATCAGGTCGAGCAGGCTGGAACTGCTCCAGGTGTTCTCGTCGCCGACTCCCCGGGCGACGAACCGGTCGCCGGTCCAGAGCCGGTCGAGCAGGGTGGCCTGGGTCGCGTCGGCGGTGCGCGTCCAGCGGAGGACGTCGTCCGTACGCCCCAACTCGGCTGCCAGGTCGGCGAGTTCCCTCAGCTGGAGGATGAGGAAGGACGCCAGGTCGGCGGTGACGACCACTCGCTCGGGGTCGAAGGTCGTGGCGTTGTCCCAGCCGCTGTCGTTGCCGTGCTGGTAGTGGGGCAGGGCGGCACCGGGCGCGCACCGCATGGTGAGCCAGAAGTCCGTCCAGCGCTCCAACCTGTCGTACGCCACGGCCAGTTCCGCCTGACGGAGAGGCTCGGGCAGGCGCCCGCGCAGGCGGCGCAGGGCCCAGCCGTGGATGGGTGGTTTGACGAAGTTGTGAAGGACCTCGGAGTGGGTGACCGAGTCGGGCAGCGCCCCGCCCCCGTCCTGGTGGTCGAAGGGCAACGCGAACTGGTCCCAGGCCAGCTCCGGACAACCAGGCGCCAGAGCAAGGGCGTTGAAGCAGTGGTCCCAGCTCCAGACCTTGTCCATCCAGTGCTTCGACATCAGCACCGCGGGCCGGGTGACCAGGCCCGCCGGGCGTACGGTCGCGGACCACACCACATACGCGGCGAGTTCGGCGGCCGGAGTGGCCGACGAGCGCCAGGGCGCGACCGCGTCGACGAAGTCGGCGAAGGAGTTCCGCGCGGCCTCCGCGACCTTGCCGAACGCCGCGGACGGGACATAGGGGCGACGTCCGGTCTCGTACTCCTCGACGGCGATCTCCCAGACTCCGCCGTCTTCGGCGGTGACCGTGACACCGCGGTCCCCGGTGCCCAGCGCCTGGGCACCGGTCACGTCGGACACGGTCCCGGACAGCACGGTGATCCCGTAACGGCGCCCGGTCTCGTACGAGGTGAACACGTACCCGCCGCTGACGGGCTCGGGGAAGAAGTACGTGCCGCTGAACGGTGTCAGAGCCTGTGCCGCGGCGGCCACGCGCAGGCCGATCCCGGTGCCGCGCAGGCGCACGGTGTCCGGCGACTCGTAGGCGAGGTCGATGCGTCCGCCCGGGTGGATCCAGCTGAGCAGGCCGGGGGTCGCCTCCACGCGGGCGGCGGCCCGGTCGCCGGTCGCGGTGTCCAGCGGGACCAGACGCAGCACGGCGTGCATGCCGTTCTGGTGGGAGACCAGATGGAGGTCCTCCGCGTATGTCTGCTCCGCCACCACGGGGGAGATGCCGAACCAGGATCCGTGCGTGCTGAACGGGATGTCGTGGACGGAGAAGGCCGGGCCGGGTGAGGCGGCGGTCATGAAGTGTGACTCGTTTCTTCAACGGGGGGCGCACAGCGGAAAGGTGACGGAGTGTCAGTCCTTCACGGCTCCGGCGGTCACGCCGGCGGCGACGTAGCGCTGGGCGAGGACGAGGATGATCGCGGCCGGCAGCGAGGCCACGACGGCGGTGGCCATGATGGCGTTCCACTGCTGGTTGTTGTTGCCGATGTAGTGGTAGATGCCGAGGGTGATCGGCTCGTGGGCGCCACCGTTGACGAGCGTGCCGGCGAAGACGAAGTCGGACCAGGACCACAGGAACGCGAACAGGGACACCGTGACGACCGCGTTGCGGCTCATCGGCAGGACGATCGACCGGAAGGTACGCCACGGGCCGGCGCCGTCGGTCTTCGCGGCCTGGAGCAGTTCGCCGGGGATGCCGGACATGAACGCGGTGAAGATGAGCACGCCGAAGGGGACGGCGAGCGTGGAGTCGGCGACGATCAGGCCGGGCACGGACTGCAGCAGGCCGAGGCTCAGATAGATGGCGTAGAAGCCCATCGCCATGATGATTCCGGGGATCATCTGGGCGGCCAGGAGGACGAAGTTCAAGATGCCGCCGCCGCGTGGCCGCAGCTTGGCCAGCGCGTATCCGGCGGGTGCGGACAGGGCCACGGTCAGGGCGACGGTGCCGAGGCCGATGACGAGGCTGGTACCGAGATACGGCAACTGCTGGTCCACGACGGCCCGATAGCCCTCCAAGGTGCCGTGGACCGGGAACAGGTCCGGCGGCGACTTGCGCATGTCCTGGTCGCGGGTGAAGGACACGTTGAGCATCCAGTAGACCGGGAAGAGCATGATCGCGGTCAGCAGGACGCCGAGGACCGCCTTCCAGCCCGTACGGCTGTGCCGGTTCATGAGGACGCCTGCTTTCTCTGGGCCCGCACATGGACCAGGCCGAACATCAGGGCGGCGACGACGAGCAGGTTTCCGACGGCCGCGCCGGGGCCGAAGGCGGGGAGCAGGTTGCCGAAGCCGAGTTGGTAGGACCAGGTGGCGAAGGTGGTGGACGAGTCCGCGGGACCGCCCTTGGTCATGATCCAGATGATGTCGAAGACCTTGAGCGTGTAGACCAGGCCCAGCAGCAGAGTGATCGCGGAGACCGGGCGCAGCAGGGGGAAGGTGATGCGCCAGAACCGCTGCCAGGCGTTCGCGCCGTCGAGGGCGGCGGCCTCGTACAGGCTGGCGGGGATCGACTGCAGACCGCTGTAGAGGACCACCAGGTTGAAGGGGACACCGATCCAGATATTCGCGATGATCACCGATGCCAGCGACCAGGACGGTGAGGTCAGCCAGTTCACCGGGCCGATACCGACCGCGTGCAGGGCGGCGTTGACGACACCGGAGTCGCTGTTGAGCATCCACGACCAGGTGGAGGCCGACACGATCAGCGGCAGCAGCCAGGGCACCAGGAACAGGGCGCGCAAGGTCGCCGACAGCCGGAAGTGCTGGTTGAAGAAGACCGCGAGGGCCAGACCGATGGCGTACTGGAAGAGCAGGCACACGGCCGTGAACACCACGGTGTGGAGCAGCGCCGGGGCGAACGTGGGGTCGTCGAAGACGGTCAGGTAGTTCTTGAGGCCCGTGAACGGCGCGTTGCCCTGGACGAAGGAGCGCACCGTGTAGTCGCGCAGGCTCAGGTCGATGTTGCGGTAGAGCGGATAGGCGTAGAAGAGGGCGAGATAGACGGTCACCGGGGCGAGGAACCCCCAGGCGGCCCACTGCTGGGAAGCGGGACGGCGTCGCGGCCGGGGTGGCGGTGCCGTGTCGGCCGCACCGCTGTGGTGGCGTACGGCCCGGCGGGCTTCGGTCGTCGGGCTCATCAACGGGCCTCGGCTACCGGTCACTTGACCGCGGACTGGGCCGCGGTAAGCGCGTCCCCCGGCGACTTGGAGCCGCTGAGGGCGGACTGCATCGCCTTCCACAACTGCTCGGAAATCTTGGGGTACTTGGTGCCCAGGTCGTCACTGGTACGCCCCTTGGCGGCCTTGACCGCGTCGACCCACGGCTTCAACTGGGCGTCGGCCGATACCTGCTTGTCCTGGACCTCGCCGGTGGGCGCCACGTAGGAGAGGGTGGTGTCGGTGTCGTACAGGTTCTTGGTGCTGGTGAGGCAGGTCGCCAGCTTCTGCGAGGTGGTGTAACGGCCGGTGGAGCCCTGGACCGGGAGGGTGACGAACTCGCCGCCCGTCGGGGCCGCGGCGTTGCCTCCCGAGGCGCCGGGGACGGGGATGACGCCGTAGTCGAAGCCCGCCTTGGCGGCGTTCGCGAGCTGCCAGGTGCCGTTCTCGCTGAACGCGTAGTCGCCGGTCGCGAACTCCTGCCAACTGGTCGTCTGGGTGTTGTTGAGCACGGAGTTCGGGGCGTAGCCCTTGGCCAGCCAGCCCTTCCACAGCGACAGCGCGGAGACGGCCTGGTCCGAGTCGAGAGCGGTGAGCTTCGCGCCCGAGCCCCAGAACCACGGCAGGAACTGGAAGCTGCCCTCCTCCGTCCCGATCGCGGAGAACGTGATGCCCTTCTTGCCGGCCTTCTTGACCTTCGCCAGTGCCGCGGTGAGTGACGTCCAGTCCTTGACCGAGGTGACGTCCACCCCGGCCGCCTTCAGTACCTTCTTGTTGTAGTAGAGGGCGAGCGTGTTGGCGCCGATCGGCGTGCCGTACGTCTTGCCGCCCGACTGGCCGGCCGCGAGGAGGTTGGGGTCCACGGCCGAGGTGTCCAGCTTGCTGTCGTCGGTCGTGGTGAGCACGCCGGCCTCGGCCAGGGTCGACACCACCGGGTTGTCGACGATGAGGAGGTCGGGGGAGTTGTCCTGCTGCGCCGCGAGCAGCGCCTTGTTCGGCAGGTCGCTGGTGTCGAAGGCGGTCCGCTTGATCTTCACGCCTGCCTGGGTGCCGCAGGCGTCCAGCAGCTTCGCCCAGGCCGAGCTCTTGTCGAACTGGGGATACGGGTCCCAGATCGTGTAAGTGCCGCTGTTCGAGGACGAGTTGGAGGTGCTGCCCGAGCCGGAGGAGCAGGCGGTCGCGGTGGTGGCGACGGCGACGACGGCCACGGCTGCGGCGGTGAGACGGCGTCGTCTTGAGGAGCTGTTCATGGCGGGTCCCTCTTGGTTCTGGGCACAGCTGTGCCGTAGGAGAGGCGATGGGGGTGATCCGGGCATGCCGAGGGCCCCGATGGGCGGTTCGGCGGCCGGTGTTGGGGAGGCGCCGGGGACGGGGTGTCCGTCTTCCGTGGCCGGGCGGTCGTTCCGGGGAGGAGCGGGGAAGGCCGGGGAGAGGCGTCAGACGGTCGTGTCGGCGGCGCGCGGAGCGACGCCGGCGGGCCCGGTGCTGGCCCGCAAGGAGATCGGTGGCGCGAGAAGGTGGTGCCGACCGGGCGCGTCGGGATGGTCGAGCCGCTCGACCAGCAGGTCGACGGCGCGGCGGCCCATCTCCTCGGCGGGTACGTCCGCCGCCGTGAGCTGCGGGGTCACTGTCTCCGCCCACCGGCTGGCCACCACGCCGGTCACGGAGAAGTCGCGTGGCACATGGCGGCCGGCCTGGGCCAGCCCTCGGTAGAGGCCGCCGAGCGCGGCCTCGTTCAGTGTGACCAGGGCTGTGGTGGCCGGATCGTCGTACAGGATCCGCTCCACGCAGGCCTGGCCCGAAGAGGCGTCGTCCCCGCAGCAGTACGTCCGGACGGTCAGCCCGCGCTCGGCGGCGGCTTTGGTGAATCCGTCCAGACCCCGGTGGGCCGACTCGTACCCGGCCCGCAGCAGCTGCTCGGGCCGGTTGACGAAGGCGACCCGGCGATGGCCCAGGTCAGCGAGGTGATGGACGCACGCCTCCACCAGCGCGGTGTGGTCCAGGCCGACCCACCAGCCGTCCTCCGGATGCGCGGTGCGGCCGATGGCGACGGAGGGGAAGCCCAGCGAGGTGAGGTGGTCCACCCGGTCGTCCTCCAGCCGGATCTCCATCAGGATCGCGCCGTCGACCCGGCGTTCTCCCAGCAGCCGCTGGAACGAGCGGTCGCTGTCCACGCCGCTGGGCGAGAGCAGCACGTCGTAGTCGTAGGCCGCGGCGGCCTCCACGACACTGCCGATGAAGTCGAGCTGCATGCCGGTGTAGTGGTTCCCGGCAGGCGGGAAGACGAGACCGATGGTGCTGGTCCGGCCGTTGGCCAGGGCACGCGCGCTGGCGTTGGGCCGGTAGCCCAGTTCGTCGATGACCTGCTGGATCTTCCGGCGGGTGTCGTCCGACACGGGGCGCTTGCCGCTCAGTGCGTAGGACACGGTGCTCCGCGAGACACCGGCCCGCTGGGCGATCTCTCCGATGTTCACGGGGGCTCCTAGCTCGGACCGGTTCGATGAGCCCCGGGAGGGCGTCATCGCCGGTCGCAGGATACGGGGGACGGCGGGCGGGTCACGATGGCGACCCGTTGTCGAACCGGTTCGCGTGAAGGGAAGGTAGGAGCAACGCGAACGACGTGTCAACGCCTTGCGCGGTACTTTCCGCAATGACGTGGAAACCGGCAGGTAAGGCGGCCGTGCGGAGCCGGGGGATCTGGGCCGTGCGTATTGCTGGCCGGTTTCCCCGGTGCTAGCTTCGTCGAACCGGTTCGATGTGGTGGGTCGGTGTGCGGGCGTTGGCGCAACGTCGGCACCCGCCACCCCGATGGGTGCCCGGACAGGCGGAGAGTTCAATGGGTGGTCGTGGCGCCGACGGCTTTTCGACTGCCGCCCGGGCCGACGCCGGCTTGATCACCGCGTTGAGCCGGAACCACGACCGAGAGGGACAACACCTGTGAGCGAGTGGCAGCTGACCCGGACATTCCGCAGCACCTCGGGTGACGTTCGCTGGGACGGCCTCGGACAACTCGGCCAGGATCCGGTGGTCCTTCTGCACGGCACACCGTTCTCTTCCTATGTGTGGCGCGCCGTCGCCCGCTCACTCGCCCGCCGGCACCAGGTGTTCGTGTGGGACATGCCCGGTTACGGAGCATCGGAGAAGTACGCCGGGCAGGACGTCTCCCTGGCCGCCCAGGGCAAGGTCTTCACCGAACTCCTGGCCCATTGGGGCCTGGACGAGCCATTGGTGGTCGCCCACGACTTCGGCGGTGCCGTCTCCTTGCGGGCGCATCTGCTGCACGGCGCCCACTACCGCGCACTCGCTCTGGTAGACCCCGTCGCACTGGCGCCCTGGGGGTCTCCGTTCTTCCGGCTCGTCGGCGAGCACTCCGAGGTGTTCGAGCAGCTGCCATCCGCGCTGCACCGCGCCCTGGTGCGCGAGTACATCAGCTCGGCCAGCAGCCCGGGCCTGCACCCCGCGGTGCTCGACGGACTCGTCCGGCCCTGGCTCGGCGACGTCGGCCAGGCGGCCTTCTACCGGCAGATCGCTCAGGCCGACCAGCTCTACACGGACGAGATTCAGGACCGGTACGGCGAGATCGGCATCCCCACGCTGGTGTGCTGGGGGCAGGACGACACCTGGATTCCCGCGGAGAAGGGACGGGAGCTCGTCGCCCGCATCCCGGGCGCGCGACTTGAGCCGATCAGCGGCGCGGGCCACCTGGTCCAAGAGGACGCGCCCGCCGAGCTCACCGCCGCTCTCATCGCCTTCCTCCAGCAGTCCCTCTGAAGGGTCCTGTCGCGGCGCTTGGCCGTACGGCGGGGTAGCCGCGCCCGCGGTGAGGAGAACCGCCCTGTGCGGTCGGCGTTCTCCGTGCCGAATCCTTGACCGCCGCCCGCCCCTCCACGATGCTGTGTTGCGGCACATGAGATGCGTGCCGTAATGAGCAACGTTCGACTCAGGTCTCGTACCAGCCGAGGAGTGGCCATGACTCACCAGGTCCGTGCTGTCGTCGCGCGGGGGAAGGGTGCCCCCGTCAGCCTGGAAACGATCATCGTGCCCGACCCCGGACCGGGCGAGGCGCTCGTGAAGATCGAGGCCTGCGGGGTCTGCCACACCGATCTGCACTATCGCGAGGGCGGTATCAACGACGACTTCCCGTTCCTGCTGGGTCATGAGGCCGCGGGTGTCGTGGAGTCGGTGGGGGAGGGCGTCACCGATGTCGCCCCCGGCGATTTCGTCATCCTCAACTGGCGTGCCGTGTGCGGGCAGTGCCGGGCCTGTCAGCGCGGACGGCCGCAGTACTGCTTCAACACCCACAACGCGAAGCAGAAGATGACCTTGCTCGACGGCACCGAGCTGTCCCCGGCCCTGGGAATCGGCGCGTTCGCGGAGAAGACGCTGGTGGCGGCGGGGCAGTGCACCAAGGTCGACCGTGCGGCATCGGCGGCCGCCGCCGGACTGCTGGGCTGCGGAGTGATGGCGGGCATCGGCGCGGCCATCAACACCGGCAACGTCGGACGCGGTGACACCGTGGCGGTCATCGGCTGCGGCGGGGTCGGCGACGCGGCGATCGCCGGTGCCCGGCTCGCGGGCGCGGCGAAGATCATCGCCGTTGACATCGACGAGCGGAAGCTCGACACCGCGAAGAAGATCGGCGCGACCCACACCGTCAACTCCAAGCACGGCGATCCCATCGAGGCCGTACGCGAGCTGACCGGCGGCTTCGGCGCCGACGTGGTGATCGAGGCGGTCGGCCGCCCCGAGACGTACAAGCAGGCCTTCTACGCCCGCGACCTGGCGGGCACCGTCGTCCTCGTCGGCGTGCCGACCCCGGAGATGAAGCTCGAACTGCCGCTGCTGGACGTCTTCGGGCGGGGCGGCGCACTGAAGTCGTCCTGGTACGGCGACTGCCTGCCCTCCCGCGACTTCCCGATGCTCATCGACCTGTACCTCCAGGGCCGACTGGACCTCGACGCGTTCGTCACGGAGACCATCGCGCTGGAGGATGTCGAGAAGGCCTTCGAGCGGATGCACGGCGGAGATGTGCTGCGCTCGGTGGTGGTGTTCTGATGACCGCGCGCATCGAGCATCTGGTCACCTCGGGGACGTTCTCCCTGGACGGCGGTACCTGGGACGTCGACAACAACGTCTGGATCGTCGGCGACGACACCGAGGCCGTCGTCATCGACGCCGCGCATGACGCCGCGGCGATCGCCGAAGCCCTCGGCGGACGTGCGCTGCGGGCCATCGTGTGCACCCACGCCCACAACGACCACATCGACGCGGCCCCCGAACTCGCCGACCGTACCGGCGCTCCGATCCTGCTCCACGGCGACGACCTGCCGCTGTGGAAGCAGACCCACCCGGAGCGGTCACCCGACGGCGAACTGGCCGACGGGCAGGTCGTCACGGTGGCCGGTGTCGAGCTGACCGTGCTGCACACCCCCGGGCACGCCCCCGGCGCGGTGTGCCTGTACGCGCCGGGCCTGAAGGCACTCTTCAGCGGTGACACGCTCTTCGCGGGCGGACCGGGGGCGACGGGAAGGTCGTACAGCCATTTCCCGACCATCGTCGACTCGATCCGGGTCCGGCTGCTGACGCTGCCGGGCGACACGGTCGTGCACACCGGCCACGGGGACACGACCACCGTCGACGCCGAGGCCCCGCATCTTCAGGAGTGGATCGACCGCGGGTTCTGACCGCTGCCGACCGTGCGGCGGCCTCGTCTCAGCACTCGATGGCGTTGACGGCGAGGCCGCCGCGCGAGGTCTCCTTGTCCTTCGCTCTCGCTATACGCGGCCTGCAGGCGCAGCCATGTGCAGCAGCCGTTCGGTGATCTCCCGGTACTGCTTGAGCGCGAGCCGTAGTTCCTCGGTCTGCGCATGGGTGTCCGGGTTGTGCCAGCCTGTGCGCAGGACGCGCCGGCGTTCTGCGAGGGTGTGGGTGAACTGGGTGGCGGCCTCGCCGAAGACGGCGTCGGCTTCTTCCACCGCCTGGCGCGGGCTGTCGACGAAGGTGCTGAGAACCTGCTGGAGGCGCAGGGTGAGCTTGTCCCGGTCGCCCTGCGGGATCAGGTCCGGGCCGAGTTCGCGATCGGGGCTGTCGGCGCTGGTGCCGGGCTCACGCGGTGCGTGAGCGGGTTCGGTGCGGGGTGCCTGCGGAGCGCGCTGCATCGCGGGATCCGGGGCCCCGGGCTGGGGGTGCGGTGCGTGTTCGGCGTTGTGCGACATCATGTGCTGCTTCCCTTCGCGTGGCGTCGGGTCAGTGCCCACGGCGCATGGCCCTGGTCGTCGCGGGACGACGCGTCGCGCCGGTCCGGGTCGGCCGGCTGTTCGCCGACCAGCGCCTCGAAGAGGCTTCGGGCTTCGACCATGGCCTCCCGCATTTCCTCGGTGCCGCTCTGGTCGCGGGCCGCTGCGTGCATGGCGCGGTAGCCCTGGACATAGTGGGCGTGGTGGACGGAGAGAGCGGCGATCTGTTCGTCGAACTGCTCGCCGTCGGGGAAGCCGCGGTCCCCTGCCAGGCGCGCCAGCAGCGCGTCCGCCTCGGTGACGGCCTTCTGCGGTGATTCGACGAACTGCTCCTGGACGGAGGCCCATTGCGTCACGTAGTGCTCGCGGACCTCGGGCGACAACGGCAGCTCCGTGAGGAAGCCGTGCTCCTTCAAGCGCTCGCCGAGTTCCCGCTCGGCAGCCTTGGTGTCGCCGTCGTGGTCGGCGACGGCACGGTCGTACTCGGGGCCGAAGCGCCGCTTCAGCCCGTGCCCGCCACCGCCCCGCACTCGTCCACGTCCGAGGTAGAGGAGGGCGGCCAGAGCGATGACGATCACAGCGATGATCACGACGGTGAACATGGCCGCCTTCTTTGACTCTCGGTTCGCACGTTGGTCTGCTTCATTGCCGTCAATTCCTGTCGGCTCATTGAGCGTTGAGGTCTGCCGGGTGGTGTCCACACGGTGTGGGAACGGCCCGGGGCACCTTCTGTCACAGCCTGGAGCCGCCCTTGGCGTTGTCGCCGGTTGCGGGTGGTCCGGCCGATGCGTTCGGTGACCAGGCCCTTGATGCCTGCGTCTTGTGCTTGATCGTCCGTCCGGCACTCATGGTCGGCGCCTCCTACTGGTGTGCCGAGTGGGCTCCCGCGTGTGATCGCCGTACAGGCCGCTGTTCCCGCGGGCGGGATCGAGCCTCGGAGCGGACTACCTGCGGCTGTACCGGCGCCTGCCACCGCCGCGCCCGCGCATCGCGAAGCCGGCGATCCAGACGATCAGCAGGACGGCGGCGACCCACCAAAGGACCTGCAGGGTGAAGCCGAACCCGAACACCACCAGGATCAGCAGAAGGAGAAGGATCCACAGGATCATTGCCGGGCCTCCAGATCGCGGGAATTTCCTGGTTCCGCGGGGTCCGGGCGAAGCGGGGGAGGTGGAATGCGTCACCCGAGTGATCCGGAGTGGCATAGCCCTACGCCGTGCTGTCAGTCAACGCCGGGCGACTTCCCTTGTCAACGGGGTGTCGACACTGAGGAGTTCTGTGAGCGGGGCAGGGGGCATCGGGGTGAGCGGAGCCTCGGCGGGGGCTTCGACCGGCTCGACCCGCTCGGCCGTCGGCAGGATGCGGTCCTCCCACCAGGACAGGCCCAGCACGGTGGCGAGCAGGACGAAGGGAGTCGAAGCCGGAACGATCAGCGCGTACATGTGTACCGCCTGCGGTGGGATGCGTGCGACGCGGCGGACAGCAGAAGGGTGCCCGCATGGGGCGCATCGATGCTGCGCCAGGATCGAGTGGCGACGGCGGATGCGGGAGCGGCCCGTTGATGACGGGACGGCTTCCGGCACTGATGCGCGAGGAGCGCCCCCGAAGGAGCACGAGAGGTGATCGACACTGCCGGGGGCTCGGGCTGTACCGCGTACGCTAACCGTCGCCGCACTCCCCGGACAGATGCCAAGTGGCCATTTGGTTCCCACCAGTTCCGCCGAAGCCGCGGACATGGTCGCTATCCGTAACCTCTGGGCAGGGCTACGCTGTTCGCACAGGCCCCGGCCCCCGGCAGTGATGTCTTGCTTCGTTCCGGGGAGGCCCGCCGTGTTCGTTCTGCTTCTCATCCTGATCGTGGTTCTGTTCGGCCTCGGTTTTCTCCATCCCCTCTGGTGGGTGGCCGCGGCCGTGATGGTCTTCGGTGCCACCCGCTACGGTCGCGATCGTGGGGGAGGCTGGATCCGTGGTGACGGTTCCGATTTCGGGGCGTACCGGGACTACGAGAACCGCTCGGACCGTCAGGACCGCTGGGACCGTCGCTACAGCCGTCAGTACCGGGCGCGCTGGAGGCGCGAGGACCGTCGGGACCGCGAACACCGCGGGTGACCGATGAACCGGCCTGGCATCGAGAGGTTCCGGGGCGGCTTCAGCCGCGCCGGACGCGCGGAAATCATGGAGAGGTAGATGCCATGCATCGCACAGCCATGCTTCCGAAGGACTGGTGGAATCCGCGGGCCGAGACCTCGGCGGAGGACCCGGCGGGTCAGGATGATGTCGTGGCGCTGCGCGCCGAGATCGATCAGCTGCGGCGGACGCTGGCCGGCCGTGCGGTCGTCGACCAGGCCTGCGGCATGGTGATGATCCTGGCCCCCTGCCGCCGTGAGCCGGCCAAGAACCTGCTGGTGGACATCTCGCGGCAGTGCAACACCAAACTTCCGGACGTGGCAGCGGCTCTGGTCGCCGCCTGGGAGGGGGAGCCGCTCTCGCGGGTGATGCAGCGGGGGCTGCGGCGTGCGCTGCGGCGGCTCTACGGGGAAGACCGAGGGTGTGACTCGCCACCGGTGGATGAGCCGTCCGGAAAGGGAAGGTCATGATTCACGCAGCGGATGTCCGAGAGTGGCCCAACTGCGACATCGTCGATACCTGAGGGCCACAAGATCGGTGCGCTCGCCGGGTTGTCTCAAGGTCGGTTATGTCAGAACGCTGGTGAAGCAGGCTCCTTCGATGCAGCCGGTAAGAGGCAACTCCTCGAACTGCGGGACAGGAATGAGCAGTTGAAGAGAGCGCCGGCACGTCGTGCAGTGATCGACCGGGCGTGCGGCATGGTGATGGCCATGGCGCCGTGTTCCAGCGAGCGGGCGTGGGACCTGCTGGTGGACGTGTCGCAGCACTGCAACGACAAGCTCCGGGACGTGGCCCTTTGCGCAGCCCGCCTCCTGGAACTCGAACACCGGCCTGGGCCCCCTCGCCCCCAAAGCCACGGACAGTAGGGTTGAGGAGGTTTCAACTCTGCTTTCAGGGCTAGTCGTTGGATATGTCCAGACGCTACGGCGGAAACCCCGCGGGGACGGTCATCTCCATCATCGCGGACATCGCGGCACTGATCCTGATCCTGTGGATCGCCCTCTACCTGTTCGACGCCAACACCGCCAACAGTACGGTTTCCTGGGTCCACGACGCGGCGAACTGGCTCTCGGGCTGGTCGCGCAATCTCTTCACCATCCACTCGGACAACTGGCGCACCGTGGTCAACTACGGTCTGCCCGCTGTCGTCTACCTGCTGATCGGTCACGCGGTGGCCGGCCGGGTCAACCAGACCTAGCCCTCTCCGCCGACGCGCAGCCGCGCGCACAGCCTTGGCTGTCCGCAAGGTGCGGGCGTCACCTCCTGCGACACCCTGGGCCTCGGGCTGCTCGTCGCCACGGCACGCAGGGGCCTAGGCGCACAGATGACCGATGGACATCCTCAACCGATGAGACGGCCGCGCCCAGGCAACCGCGTCAGGCGCCCGGTCCGTCGTCGTCAGCGGAGAGGACGCCGCCGAGCGCGCCGGGACAACCGCACGGCGAATACGGAAACATCGGCCACGAGAACCACGATGCCGATGATCAGCAGATAGCCCAT
Source organism: Streptomyces sp. NBC_00775 (assembly GCF_036347135.1). Classification (NCBI taxonomy): domain Bacteria; kingdom Bacillati; phylum Actinomycetota; class Actinomycetes; order Kitasatosporales; family Streptomycetaceae; genus Streptomyces; species Streptomyces sp. NBC_00775. Next base: position 1,084,670 of record NZ_CP108938.1, on the reverse strand, counting down.
ACCTTCGGCTGTCGCGCCGATGATTCCCAGAACGACGGCAACGAGGACGAACAGGAGGAAGAACGCCACGACTCGGACACCTCCCTTGGGCCGTGCCGCCGCTCAGCGGCGTGCGAGCTTTCGTTCGCCGCCCGCGCCCGGCTGGTATGTCATGCCGTAGTACTGGAAGATCGCTTCCTCCTGCTCGGCGGGCAGGATGTCGTCCGTGCCGATCGAAGGAGCCTTCCTCACCAGGCTCCTGGTGTAGGAGATCTTTACGTAGTCCGGCCCCAGGAGTGCGTCGTCGAGGGGTACGAAGACCAGGCGTCGGCGAGCCGGCAGCCCGGTCCGTACGGTGATCACGGCTGGTTCGTCGGTGGTGGTGTCCACGTAGACCGCTTCGAGCACGCCGATCTTGTGCCCCTTCGGGTCGACCACGTCATAGGTGCGCCACTCGCGGATGTCGGCTGCCTGGATCATGCGCTGTCCCTCCTGAGCGGGACACCCGTCGATGCGGGCCGCGTCCCTTGGAAGGTCGCGGCCTGGCCGGAACCGCCAGTGCGGCTGTGACAACGACTCCGGCGCAAACACGCCGGAGTCGCCCTTCCGGGCGGCTGCACATGAGAGTGAGCCAACCCACGGTCCATGTTACTGCGGCTGGTGCGGCGCGCACTATTCCGAGCGTCGCATCCACCACGCTCTGCTACGGCTTCCGTGATCCGTCCGGCACCGCGTGCCGAAGGACGCGGCCCCACATGGACGCGTACTGGCGCCACAGCGGCCCGCTCGCGTACGTGATCTCGTGCCGGGCGCAGATCTCGCGCACCCGTGGCGCGAGTTCGGCGTAGCGGTTGCTGGGCAGGTCGGGGAAGACGTGGTGCTCGATCTGGTGGCTCAGGTTGCCGGTGAGTATGTGGAGGAGGGAGCCGCCCTCGATGTTCGCCGAGCCCTGGATCTGGCGCAGGTACCACTGGCTGCGGGTCTCTCCGTCAAGCTGTTCCTCCTCGTAGGAGAAGGTCTGGACGTCGCCCGGGAAGTGGCCGCAGAAGATCACGGTGTGCGCCCAGATGTTGCGAAGCCCGTTCGCGGTGACGTTGCCGGCCAGGCAGGGCAGCGCGGACGGGCCCGCGAGCAGGGGGAAGAGGACGTAGTCCTTGGCCGCCTGGCGCACGGCCTTGCGGGCCAGGCCGGCCAGGTCGCCGAGGAAGGCCCGCACGCTCTTGCGCCCTGACGGCAGGGCGTCGGCCTCCAGGTCGTAGACGGCGATGCCCCACTCGAAGACGGGGGCGAGCAGTGCGGTGTACAGCGGCTGGAGGAGGTGGACCGGATGCCAGGGCTGGTCCGGGCTCATGCGCAGGATCGTGTAGCCGAGATCCCGGTCGAGGCCGACGACGTTGGTGTAGGTGTGGTGCAGGTGGTTGTGAGTGTGCTTCCAGGCGTCGGCGGGGGTGAGGAAGTCCCACTCCCAGGTGGTGGAGTGGATCGCCGGGTCGCCCATCCAGTCCCACTGGCCGTGCAGGATGTTGTGGCCCAGCTCCATGTTCTCCAGGATCTTGGCGATGGTCAGCATCGCGGTGCCCACGAGCCAGGCGGGCGGAAAGAGGGATACGGCGAGGGCGGCGCGGCCGCCGGTCTCCAGGCCGCGCTGGACGGCGATCACCGTACGGATGTAGCGGGCGTCCTCCGCGCCGCGCGCCGCGACGATCTCGGCGCGGATCCGGTCGAGCTCCTCGCCGAGCGGCTCCATGTGATCTTCGAGCGACTCAAAGAGGGTGACTGGTACGGCAGTTGTGGACATCGCAGGCTCCTTGAGGGGCCTAGAGAGCGAGGGCGAGCGGACCTGCCGCAGCATTGACGCAGGTCTGGATCAACTCGCCTGGTTCACCGTGCAGTTCACCGGTCCGCAGATCGCGGACACGGCCGTGGACCAGCGGGACGAGGCAGCCGAAACAGATCCCCCGGCGGCAGCCGTACGGCATCGCCACACCCGCCGCCTCCCCGGTCTCCAGGAGGGGCACGGCCGCGGACGCTTCGACCTCGACGCCGCTGTGCTCGAACCGGACCCGGCCGCCGGTCGTGCCGACGCCCGGCGACAGCACGGGGGCCGGCCGGAAACGCTCCACGCGCAGCCGCTCACCGGCGCCGGCCGCCGCCCAGTGCCGCTCCAGTGCGTCGAGCAGTCCGTCCGGACCGCAGGCCCAGGTCTCCCGGTCGTACCAGTCCGGACAGAGCACGCCCATGTGCTCCGGAACCAGCCGGCCCGCGGTACGGGTGTACCGCGCGTGGACGCTCAGCCAGGGCAACCGTGCTGCCAGCCCGGCCAGTTCGGCACGGAAGAGGAACTCGTCCGGGCCGGGTGCGCAGTGCAGGAGTACGACGTCGGGGGCGGGCCCGGGGAAGCGGCGGCCCGCGAGGGCGCGCAGCATCCCGGCCACCGGGGTGATGCCGCTGCCCGCCGTCACCATCAGCATCCGCGGCGGCAGCGGATCCTCCGGCAGTGTGAACTCGCCCTGCGCGGGGCCGAGTCGGAGCACCGCGCCGGGACGGATCCGGTGCACGAGGTGCGGGGAGACCCGGCCGCCGGGTTCCTCCTTGACCGTGATCGTCAGCGCTCGGCCTGGCGCCTCGGGGGGTGAGGTGATCGAGTACGTACGCCAGTGCCGTACGCCGTCGATCTCCACTCCCACCGGCAGGTACTGCCCGGCCCGGTGCCCCGCCCAGCCGCGGCCGGGACGGATCTCCAGCGTGGCCGCGCCGGCGCACTCCGGCCGCACGGTGACCACCCGGCCCGCGGGATGGCGGGCGGACAGCAGCGGGTCGATCAGGCCGAGGTAGTCGTCCGGGGCCAGGGGACTCACCAGAGGGCTCATGAGAGCACCGGTGATCCGGCCCGCCACCGTCGGCACAAGGCCGCCGCCCCACTCGGCGAGCCTGTCGGCGAGACCGACGAGAGCAGCGAACAATCCGGCCGTCGTACCGGACACGGCCGACGGCGTCGGCGCGCGCAGAACCGGCATGGGAGGGAACCCTTCTCTCACCACAGGGCACACGCGGGGGCCGGGCGCGTCGGGCACGTCATCTCGTAGGGCGCATCACCGCATCACGTACTCGGGACCGCCTCGGTCACGTACGTCGGCCCCTGGGTGGCGGGCCGCGGCCGGCGTCCCGCCAGAGAACCACAACGACACGACGCGCGGCGGACGCGGAACGAGATTTGGCCAACCCACACGCCACTCCCTCCACTCGCGCCGAGCGACGCGGGTGATCCCGCCCGGCGCACGTGGAAGGACTTCGGAAGCAAGGCGTACGAATTCCGCGCCCGTCCGTCGCACCATGGCCGAATCCCGTTTGAGCGCACGCCGTGTCCGTGCACGTGCGGCCCGAATTGTTCCGCCGATGTGGTCCACGTACCGGCTCGCTGCGGCGACTCTGCTTCTTGCGGAGTGACAGCGTCACTGACCACCAGGCGCTGACATGTGCGGCCGTTCGGTGGTCTCCGGGTACTGCCTCAGCGCGAGCCGTAGTTCCTCGGTCTGCTCTGCGGTGTCCGGTTCCTGCCAACTCTCGCGGAGAACGCGCCGCTGTTCCGTCAGGGTGTGCCTCGCCGCGGTTCGTTCGCCGACGGGAAGGACCAGCACCCGGAGCAGTGTGGCGCTGACCGGCTTCCAGATCTCTCCCACGTCACGCCACCCCCCGGAATGGAGCGCGGTGAGGGCGGGGTGATCGGCCTGGTCCACCAGGGTGACGCCGAGTGATGCCTGGTGGTCGGTCAGCAGCCGCTCCTGTAACCGGCGGGCCACGTGCTCGTCCTGCAGGTGCGGGCGGACCAGGATGTCGGTGATCGCGAAGACGCCGCCGGACGCGGTGAGTTGCTCGATGCTGCGCGGTAGTGCCCCGCCGAACCCGAGCCGCCAGAAGCCGTCGCCGCGCACCGGGAATCCGAAAGCGCATCCCACCAGGCCGTCCGTCTCCGCGATCACCATGGCGAACCCCGGCCGCCGGATCTCGGCGGTGAGACGGTTCAGAAACTGCTGGCGGCTGGGACGGCGGTACGCCTCCGGAGGTGACGTCTCGCGGGAGTCCACGTACAGATCCACCACCTTCCCGCTCAGGCCCTGTGCCAGCTGGCGGTTTACCCGGCGTAACCGGACCGCGTCCATGGTGGACGAATCCCCGCCACGGGGCTTTCGTGGCTGCCCTCGCCCCGACCGGGCCGTCACCGCACTTCACCCGAGAGGAGGGAGGTGAGCGGAACAGTCCGGTGCGGCGGGGGTTGGGCGGTCGGGGCTGGGACACCCCCGAGAGGAGGTGACAGATGCCCGAACGGAACGCCGAGGAGCAGGAATCCCGAGCCGGTGGTGTCGAGGATCAGGCGCAGTGCCGGTGACGGGTGGTGCAGTCGCAGGGTTCCGTCGGCCTCGGTGGTCTTCTGCGCGGCGTGGAGGAAGGCGTTGAGGCCGCTGCAGTCGCAGAAGGTGACAGGGGTGAGGTCGACGTCGACGGTGCGGATGCCGTCGCTCAGACACCGCGCCAGTGCCATGTGCACCAGCGGGGCCGATTCCAGGTCGATCTCGCCGGCCAGGGTGATCAGCGCCCGTTGCCTTCGGTCATGGCGGTAGACGGTGAGCTGCGGGAGGGGCATGACGCCTCGGTTCAGAAGACCATTCGGCAGCGGACGTGGCGACGCCGGGTTTCCCGGCCCCCTGGGCGCGCTCCCGGGAGGGGCGTACGTTCGGCGGAGGCGGAGCAACGGCCGGTCCGACAGCCTGTGCGACAGGACAGCGGATCCACCCAGTTCCCTCCAGGGATGCGCCGGGTGACGGACGAAAGATCCGCTTCCCGCAGCCATCTGTGTTGAGCGACGACAAGCCGCCGGGGTCTGGGACGTCCTTACAGCAGCATAGTCCTCAACCGGTCCGACGGACGGCCGGAAGCGGTCCGTGCCTCGTATCCGGGCGACGCCAGGACTGATGCCGCGCGGGCATATCCGGTGCCCTGCACGGTACTTGGGCAGGCAACGCGAAACACGGTGACCGACGGGCGGCGGATTCACTCGCACCATGGGAGCCGTGCGCGACCGTGCCCCGGGCGGGCGCGCGGGCGCGGGGCGTGACGGGCGATGGCTTCGGTGGGCCGGGGGGGGGGCTCGGGGACTTTCAGCACTCGATGATGTTGACCGCCAGCCCGCCCCGAGCCGTCTCCTTGTACTTCACCTTCATATCGGCGCCGGTCTCGCGCATCGTCTTGATGACCTTGTCGAGCGAGACCACATGGGTGCCGTCGCCGCGCAGCGCCATCCGTGCCGCGTTGATCGCCTTGACGGAGGCGAGGGCGTTCCGCTCGATGCAGGGGATCTGGACCAGGCCTCCGACCGGGTCGCAGGTCAGCCCGAGATTGTGCTCCATGCCGATCTCCGCCGCGTTCTCGACCTGTTCCGGTGTGCCGCCGAGTGCCTCGGCGAGACCGGCGGCGGCCATGGAGCAGGCGGAGCCGACCTCGCCCTGGCAGCCGACCTCGGCGCCGGAGATCGACGCGTTCTCCTTGAACAGTGCACCCACCGCGCCGGCGGCGAGCAGAAAGCGGACGACGCCGTCCTCGTCGGCCCCGGGAACGAAGCGCGTGTAGTAGTGCAGCACCGCGGGCACGATCCCGGCCGCGCCGTTGGTGGGCGCGGTGACCACACGGCCGCCCGAGGCGTTCTCCTCGTTGACGGCCAGCGCGAAGAGGTTGACCCAGTCCAGGATGTGCAGCGGATCCACATCCTGGGAGTCGTCCTCGGCGAGGCTGCGCAGCAGTTGCGGGGCACGGCGTGGCACCCTCAGCCGCCCGGGCAGGGTGGTCTCGGTCCGGGAACAGCCGCGCTCCACGCACTGCTGCATCACCGCCCAGATCCGCAGCAGACCGGCGCGCACCTCGCTCTCGCTCCGCCGGGCCAGTTCGTTTGCGAGCATCACCCCGCTGATCGGCAGGCCGGTCTCGTAGGCGCGCAGCAGCAGTTCGGACGCGGAGCCGAAGGGGAGCGGTACGGGAGTGTCGTCGGGCTTGACGCGGTCGGCGCCCGTCGCGGTCTCGTCGACGACGAAGCCCCCGCCCACCGAGTAGTACGTGCGCGCCCTCAGCTCGCCGCCTTCGCCGTCCGTGGCGGTGAACCGCATGCCGTTGGGGTGGAACGGCAGCGCGCGGCGACGGTGCAGCACCAGGTGTTCGCGCTCGCGGAACTCCACCTCCCGGCGGCCCAGCAGCCGCAGCCGGCCGGTCGCATGGATCCGGTGCACCCGGTCGTCCACGGTGCCGGTGTCGACGGTTTCCGGATCCTCGCCTTCGAGGCCGAGGAGTACGGCCTTGCCGCTGCCGTGGCCGTGCCCGGTGGCGCCGAGCGATCCGAAGAGCTCTGCCCGGACCGAGGCGGTGCGGGGGAACAGGCCGTCCTCGTACAGTCCGGTGGCGAAGAGACGGGCGGCCTTCATTGGCCCCACGGTGTGGGAGCTGGACGGACCGATGCCCACCTTGAACAGGTCGAAGACGCTGATCGCCACGCCGGCTCCTTCATGCGATGTGTTGTTTATGGCGCAAAGCGTTGCGTAAAAAGCAACATTGAACAAGGGGTCGGCCTGTCCTCTGGATGCCTTGACAAGGGTTTGGGGCCGCCCTCAAACTGGCGTTGCGCTTACCGCAATCCGTTTCGCTATACGCACCGAGGTGTCATGATGATTCCCGCGTGCCTTCTCGTGGATCTGCCGCGAGGCGAGGCCTACCGGCTCGACATCGATCCGCCGGTTTCGGTGTTCCACACCGACGACGGCGAGGTCTTCGCCATCGATGACACCTGCACCCACCAGGACGCCTCGCTCGCCGACGGCTGGCTGGAGGGCTGTGAGGTGGAATGCCCGCTGCATGCTTCGAAGTTCGACCTCCGGACCGGAGCCGTCGACTCTCCGCCGGCCAAGCGCCCGGTCCGCACCCATGAGGTCATCGTCGCGGACGGCATGATCTACGTCCGGCCGTCCACGGAGGCCCCCAACCTGCCGCCGTGCGTCGCGTCCCGGCTCGCCGGAGGCGCCGCGTGAGGACAGTGGCCGTGGTGGGTGCCTCGCTGGCCGGACTGTCGGCGGCGCGCTCATTGCGGAAACAGGGGTACGACGGACGGCTCGTCATCATCGGCGACGAACCGCACCGCCCGTACGACAGGCCGCCGCTGTCCAAGGAGTTCCTGGCCGGCGGCATCGGCGAAGCCGATCTCGCGCTGGAGTCGGACGACGAGGACCTGCGAGCGGAGTGGCTGCTCGGCGCCCGTGCCACCGGGCTCGACACCGACGGCGCGGACCGTGTCGTCCGGCTCGCCGACGGCCGCGAGGTCCGGGCCGACGGCATCGTCATCGCGACCGGTGCGGTGGCGCGGACGCTGCCGGGCACCGACGGTCTGGCCGGGGTGCACACCCTGCGCACCCTCGACGACGCCCGCGCCCTGCGGGACGAACTGGCCCTGGGCGGGCGGCTGGTGGTGATCGGCGGCGGATTCATCGGTGCCGAGGTCGCCTCCACGGCGTACGCCCTGGGACTTGATGTGACGGTGGTCGAGGCGGCGCCCACGCCACTGGCCGGACCGCTCGGCGAGACCATGGGCGGGATCGTCTCCGCCCTCCACGCGGACCACGGCGTACGGCTGTTGTGCGGCGTGGGAGTCAAGGGGCTCAGCGGTGAGACCCGGGTCGACGCCGTCCTGCTGGACGACGGTCGCAGCATCCCCGCCGACATCGTCGTCGTCGGTGTGGGCGCGCGCCCGTGCGTCGAGTGGCTGGAGGGCTCCGGCGTCGTCCTCGACAACGGCGTCAAGTGCGGCGCGGACGGCCGCACCAGCCTGGCCGGTGTGGTCGCGGTCGGTGACTGCGCCTCCTGGTACGACCCGCACGCGGGGATCCACCGTCGCGTCGAGCACTGGACCGGTGCGCGGGAACGGCCCGACGCGGCCGTGGCCACGCTGCTGGCATGGGGTGCGACGGAACCGGGTGTGCCCCGGCCGCCGTACTTCTGGTCGGACCAGTACGGCGTGAAGATCCAGTTCGCCGGTCATTCGGCCGGTGCAGACAGTGTGACGGTCGAAGAAGGCGCCGCGGGCGACCGCAGCTTCCTGGCCGTCTACCGGCGTGCCGGGCAACCGGTCGCCGTGCTCGCGATGAACCAGCCGCGGCTGTTCATGCGCTGGCGCAAGCAGCTCTCCGCCGCGACATCTTGACACCGCCGACGCGGCATCTCATGCTGCGGTTGCGTATGGCACGCAGCGTTGCTCTATGCAAAACGCCCCATGTGAATCGCAAAATCGCTCCACCTAAAACGCCGTCCGGAGTCGCTCTTCCCGGCGCGTGAATGACCGATCCACGACGTTCTCCGAGGAGTGCACTGTGACCTCGACCAGCCTGCCGGACAGCCTGATCGCCACCCTGCCCGGCTCCTCCTACACGGATCCGGAGATCTTCGCCCAGGAGCAGGAGCGCATCTTCGAAACGATGTGGTTCTGCGCCGTGCGCTCCTCGGACCTGGCCAAGCCCGGCGCCTTCCGGACCGTCGAGGTGGGCCGCGAGAGCATCCTGATCACGCGCGCACGGGACAACTCCATACGCGCCTACTTCAACGTCTGCCGGCACCGCGGCGCCAAGCTCTGCACCGAGGAGGCCGGCGAGGTCAAACGCGCCTTCCAGTGCCCGTACCACGCCTGGACGTACGACCTGAACGGCAAGCTCGTCGCGGCGCCCAACCTCACGAAGATGCCCGACGTCGGCCGCACCGAGTTCGGCCTGGTGAGCGTGGCCGTCCGTGAATGGCTCGGCTACGTCTGGGTCTGCCTGGCGGAGAACCCGCCGTCCTTCGAGGAGGACGTCCTCAGTGAGGTCGTCACCCGTCTAGGCGACGTGGAGTCGCTGGAGCACTACGACGTCGACAACCTCTCGGTGGGCAAGCGCATCGTCTACGACGTCAAGGCGAACTGGAAGCTCATCATCGAGAACTTCATGGAGTGCTACCACTGCGCCACGATCCACCCCGAACTCACCGAGGTGCTCCCCGAGTTCGCCGACGGCTACGCCGCCCAGTACTACGTCGGCCACGGAGCCGAGTTCGGTGAGGAGGTCCAGGGCTTCACCGTCGACGGCTCCGAGGGTCTTGACCGCATACCCGGCGTGTCCGACGACCAGGACCGCCGCTACTACGCGATCACCATCAAGCCGCAGGTCTTCATCAACCTCGTCCCCGATCACGTGATCTTCCACCGGATGTACCCGGTGGCCGTCGACCGCACGATCGTCGAGTGCGACTGGCTCTACCTCCCGCACGTCGTCGAGAGCGGCAAGGACGTCAGCCGGTCCGTGGAGCTCTTCGACCGGGTCAACCGCCAGGACTTCGAGGCCTGCGAGCGTACGCAGCCCGGCATGAGCTCCCGGATGTACGCCAAGGGCGGGGTCCTCGTGCCCAGCGAGCACCACATCGGTGCCTTCCACGACTGGGTGAACGAGCGTCTGGGGACGCCACAGGGGTGACTCAGCCCAGGTAACCCATGCGGTGGCTGATCTCCTCCGCGCCCTTGACCAGCACCGGAGCCAGCTCGTGCATGCGCTCCTCGGTGAACCGGTACGAGGGTCCGGAGGCGCTCAGTGCCGCCATGACCTCTCCGTCCCGGTCGCGGACCGGTGCGGCCATGGCGTGCAGCCCTATCTCCAGCTCCTCCAGGGTCCAGGCGTAACCGCGCTCCCGGGCCTCGGCGAGGTTCTTCTCGAGCTTCACCTTGGAGGTCAGGGTCTGCGGAGTCAGCTTCTTCTGGCCGGCGTCGGCCAGCAGCGCGGCGCGCTCCTTGGCGGGCATGTGGGCCAGCAGGATCTTGCCGCTGGAGGTGGCGTGCAGCGGGGTCAGTTCGCCGACCCAGTTGTGCGCGGTGACGGCCCCCGGGCCGCGCACCTCGTAGAGGTTGATCGCGTACTGCTCCTGCATCACGGCGATGTTGACGGTCTCGCCGATCTCCTCGGCGAGGCGCTCGCAGACCTGGCGGCCCTGCTGGGTGATGTCGATGCGACCCGTGACCGCGCCCGCCAGGCGTACGATGCCGAAACCGAGGCGGTACTTGCCGCGCTCGCCCGCCTGCTCGACCAGACCGCGCGCCTCCAGGGCGCCGAGCAGCCGGAACGCGGTCGACTTGTGAACATCGATCTCGCCGGCCACCTCGCTGACGCCGGCCTCGCCGCGCTGGGCCAGGATCTCCAGCACGCTGATGGCGCGGTCGACGGACTGGACGCCGCCGGACTGCGAACCTGTCGTTTCAGTATCTGGACTGTAGTTGCTCACAGCGAAACTATACGCGCAGTAAACAACACCGTGGCAAGAAACAGCTCGGAAACGTAGACCTTTCAAGTTGCGTTCCTCGCAACCTAGTGCGTATAGCGATACTCGTACTAGCATGCCTCGCGTATCTACGGCGCGAGCGAGACGAGGCACCATGGCTCCCCTGCAATACGACTTCGTCATCGTCGGCGGTGGATCGGCCGGCAGCGCACTGGCGAACCGACTCTCCGCCGACCCGGGCAACCAGGTACTGGTCCTGGAGGCCGGCCGGCCCGACTACCCGTGGGATGTCTTCATCCACATGCCCGCGGCGCTGACCTATCCGATCGGCAGCCGGTTCTACGACTGGAAGTACGAGTCCGAACCCGAGCCCCACATGGGCGACCGGCGCATCTACCACGCGCGCGGCAAGGTACTGGGCGGCTCCAGCAGCATCAACGGCATGATCTTCCAGCGCGGCAACCCCATGGACTACGAGCGCTGGGCCGCCGACGCCGGCATGGAGTCCTGGGACTACGCGCACTGCCTGCCGTACTTCAAGCGCATGGAGAACTGTCTCGCGGCCGACCCCGACGACGAGTTCCGCGGCCACGAAGGCCCGCTCGTCCTCGAACGCGGCCCCGCCTCCAACCCGCTGTTCACCGCCTTCCTCAAGGCCGTCCAGGAGGCGGGCTACCCCCGCACCGACGACGTCAACGGCTACCAGCAGGAGGGCTTCGCCCCCTTCGACCGCAACGTCAGCCGGGGCCGCCGGCTGTCGGCCTCGAAGGCGTACCTGAAGCCCGTGAAGAAGCGGCCCAACCTCACCATCACCACCCGCGCCCTGGTCACCCGCGTCCTCTTCGAGGGCAAGAAGGCCGTAGGCGTCGAGTACCGGCGGCGCGGCAAGGTCCAGCAGGTGCGCGCCAAGGAGGTCATCCTCTGCGGCGGCGCGATCAACTCCCCGCAGCTGCTCCAGCTCTCCGGCGTCGGCAACGCCGAGGAACTGAGCGCGCTCGGCATCGACGTCGTCCACGACCTCCCGGGCGTCGGCGAGAACATGCAGGACCACCTGGAGGTGTACATCCAGTACGCCTGCAAGCAGCCCGTCTCCATGCAGCCGTACATGGCGAAGTGGCGTGCCCCCTTCATCGGCCTGCAATGGCTCTTCCGCAAGGGACCCGCCTCGACCAACCACTTCGAGGCCGGCGGCTTCGCCCGCAGCAACGAGGACGTGGACTACCCCAACCTGATGTTCCACTTCCTGCCGATCGCGGTCCGCTACGACGGCTCCTCGCCGTCCGGCGGCCACGGCTACCAGGTGCACGTCGGGCCCATGTACTCCGACGCCATCGGCTCGGTGAAGATCAAGAGCAAGGACCCGCAGGAGCACCCGGCGCTGCGCTTCAACTACCTGTCCACCGAGCAGGACCGCCGCGAGTGGGCCGAGTCCATCCGGGTCGCCCGCAAGCTCCTCAACCAGCCCGCGCTGGCCCCGTACAACGACGGGGAGATCTCGCCCGGCCCGTCCGTGGCGAGCGACGAGGAGATCCTCGACTGGGTCGCCAAGGAGGGCGAGACCGCCCTGCATCCCTCGTGCACCTGCAAGATGGGTACCGACGAGATGTCCGTCGTCGACCCCACGAGCATGCGTGTACACGGCGTGGAGGGGCTGCGTGTCGTCGACGCGTCGGTGATGCCCTACGTCACCAACGGCAACATCTACGCGCCGGTGATGATGATCGCCGAGAAGGCCGCCGACCTCATCCTCGGCAAGGAACCGCTGCCCGCCTCCAAGGCCGCGTACTACCGGTACCGCGACGCCCAGAAGCAGGCCGGGTAACCCTTGGGCGGCGAAGGTTTCCGGGCGCTGCTGTCGAGCGTCCGCTACGAGGTGCTGCCCGCGAAAGCGACCGAGGACAAGGTCCTCGCCCATGTGCCGCGCGACGTCGTCGTCACCGTGACGGCGTCGCCGGTCAAGGGCCTGGAACCGACCCTCGACCTCGTCGGCCGGCTGGCGGCGCACGGTTATCGCGTGGTCCCGCACCTGCCCGCGCGGCTGCTGCGGGACGACGCTCACCTGAAGGACGTCGTCGAGCGGCTACGGGAGGCGGGCGTCGACGACGTGTTCGTCCCGGCGGGCGACGCCGATCCGCCGGCCGGGGCTTACGACGGGGCTCTGCCGGTGCTGCGCAGGCTGAGCGAGCTGGGCGGCCCGTTCGCCCGCGTCGGCATCACCGGCTATCCCGAGAGCCACCCGCTCATCCACGACGACCTCACCATCCAGGCCATGTGGGACAAGCGCGCGCACGCCACGTACATCGTGAGCAACCTCTGCTTCGACCCGCGTGTGCTCGGTGACTGGGTCGGCCGGATACGGCGTCGCGATGTCATCCTGCCCGTCCATGTGGGCGTCGCGGGGCCCGTGCAGCGGGCGAAGCTGCTGTCCATGGCGACGAAGATCGGGGTGGGGGAGTCGACCCGCTTCCTGACCAAGCACGCCTCCTGGTTCCTGCGCTTCGCGACCCCCGGCGGCTACTCGCCCGACCGCCTGCTCGCCCGCAGCGCCGAGGCACTCAGCGCGCCCTCGGCGGGGGTGGCGGGCCTGCATGTGTTCACGTTCAATCAGGTCGCCGAGACCGAACGGTGGCGCTGCGCTGTGCTGGAGCGGTTGGGCGGCTGAGGGAGTCTCGCTCGTGCTGCTTGGCTGCAGTGGGCCTCGCTGGGGGCTGCGCCCCCAGACCCCCCTATCGGCCTGAACGGCCTCGTCCTCAAACGCCGGACGGGCTGGATGATGCCGGCCTGCGCCCGAGTGGTGCGGCCTGCGCCCAAGTGGTGCGGGCCGCGCCCAAGTAGTGCTGGCCTGCGCCCAAGTGGTGCGGGCCTGCGCCCTCAAGACATCCACGGGCTCCGGCCGGAGCCCGTATACAACGGCGGGGCGGGGCTGGAATCAATCCAGCCCCGCCCCGCGATCGTGCGCACCGCTCAGCGGAACACCACCGTGCGGTTGCCGTCCACCATCACGCGGCTCTCGCTGTGCCACTTCACCGCGTGCGCCAGCACCTGCGCCTCCACGTCCCGCCCGACCGTGACCAGTTCCTCGGAGTCGAGCGAGTGGTCCACCCGGACGACGTCCTGGTCGATGATCTGTCCCTCGTCCAGGTCCGGTGTCACATAGTGTGCCGTCGCGCCGACGAGCTTCACCCCGCGGTCGTACGCCTGCTGGTAGGGGCGGGCGCCCTTGAAGCTGGGGAGGAAGGAGTGGTGGATGTTGATGGCGTGCCCCTCCAGCTGCTTGCACAGGTCGTCGGAGAGGATCTGCATGTAGCGGGCCAGCACCACCAGGTCGATGTCCAGCTCGCGTACGAGCTCCAGCAGGCGGGCCTCGGCCTCGGCCTTGGTGTCCTTGGTCACCGGGATGTGGTGGAAGGGGACGCCGTAGGTCTCCGCCAGCCCCTCGAAGTCCCGGTGGTTGGAGACGATCGCGGGGATCTCGATGTTGAGGGCGCCGGTGCGCCGGCGGAAGAGCAGATCGTTGAGGCAGTGGCCGAACTTGGACACCATGATCAGCGTCCTGGTCGGAGTGGAGGCGTCCCGGAGGGTCCAGGAGATCCGGTAGGCCTCGGCGACGGGGCCGAATCGGTAACGCAGAGTTTTCAGATCGGCGTTTGGATCGGAAACGTCGAAGTGGACCCTCATGAAGAAACGGCCCTTGAGCCGGTCATCGAACTGCTGGCTCTCCAGGATGTTTCCGGAGTTCCTGACGAGAAAGCCGCTCACGGCGTGGACCAGTCCGGCGCTGTCCGGACACGAGAGAGTGAGGACGTACTCACGGCCAGGATGCGGTCGAGGGGACATGTGCAGCCTCCGTCGGTGCGTATTGCACAACATGGTGAGCGATACGCAACATGGTTGGGCTACGCGCGGCTTATGGTCAAGAGCGGCCACGCAACTGCCCGCATGGTGAAATCGTCATCCGCCAACCCCTTGACGTATGTCCGCACATTCGCCAGGGTGTTCCACCACAAGCAATACGGTGCACGATGCGCAACGAAATTCGCTCGAAGGGCTCCACGCGTGGAAGACCTGTATGTGGACGGAGAATGGCGCGATGCGGTGGCCGGAGGCCATCGCGAGATCCGCTGTCCCGCTGACGGCACACTTGCCGCGACCGTGTCCGAGGGGACGCGTCCCGACACCGAGGCCGCGATCGCCGCGGCCCGCCGGGCCTTCGACGAAGGACCCTGGCCGCGCACCCCCGAGCGGGAGCGCGGTGCGCTGCTGCTGCGCACCGCCGATCTCATCGAGCGTGACGCCAAGGAGTTCGCCCGCGCCGAATCGCTGGACACCGGCAAGCGGCTGGTGGAGAGCGAGTACGACATCGCCGACGTCGTCTCCTGCTTCCGCTACTACGGCGGGATCGGCGGCACCGATGCCGGCCGGGTGATCGACACCGGCCGCGACGACGCCGTTAGCCGCGTCGTCTACGAACCGGTCGGCGTGTGCGGGCTCATCACCCCCTGGAACTACCCGCTGCTCCAGGCGTCCTGGAAGGTCGCGCCCGCCCTGCTCGCGGGCAACACGATCGTCCTCAAGCCCAGCGAGCTCACCCCCTCCACCTCGATCCTGCTGATGCGGGCGCTGGAGGAGGCCGGGCTCCCGGCCGGCGCCGCCAATCTCGTCCTGGGCACGGGCCCCGAGGTGGGCGCACCGCTCTCCGAGGACCCGGCCGTCGACATGGTCTCCTTCACCGGGGGCCTGGAGACCGGCAAGCGCATCATGGCCACCGCTGCCGCGACCGTGAAGAAGGTGGCGCTGGAGCTGGGCGGCAAGAACCCCAATGTCATCTTCGCCGACGCCGATTTCGAGACGGCCGTGGACTTCGCTCTCACGGCCGTCTTTCTGCACTCGGGGCAGGTCTGCTCGGCCGGCGCCCGGCTGATCGTCGAGGACTCGCTGCACGACCGCTTCGTCGACGAGGTGGTGCGTCGCGCCCGGCAGATCCGGCTCGGCGGGCCCTTCGACCCCGAGGCCGAGACCGGTGCGCTGATCTCCGCACCGCACCGGGAGAAGGTCGAGGCGTATGTCGCGGCCGGGCTCGCCGAGGGCGCCGTACTGCGCTGCGGCGGCGAACGGCCGGGCGACCCCGCCCTCGCGGACGGCTACTACTACCCGCCGACCGTGCTCGACGCGTGCACGCAGGACATGCGGGTGGTGCACGAGGAGTCCTTCGGGCCCGTGCTGACCGTCGAGCGCTTCACCGACGAGGACGACGCCGTACGGATCGCCAACGACACCGAGTACGGACTCGCCGGCGCCGTCTGGACGCAGGACGCCGGCAAGGCCCAGCGGGTCGCCCGGCGGCTGCGCCACGGCACGGTGTGGATCAACGACTACCACCCCTACGTGCCGCAAGCGGAATGGGGTGGCTTCGGGCACTCGGGCGTGGGCAGGGAACTGGGACCGACCGGCCTGGACGAGTACCGAGAGCCCAAGCACATCTGGCAGAACATCCAACCCCGGCCGCAGCACTGGTTCCGCGGCTGAACGCCGAAAAGAGGTCGATCGTGACCCCAGCACAGACCGAGGTGCCGCAGCGGCGCGGCACGCCCCAGGACTCGGCACCCACCCCGGTCATATCCGTGCGCAACCTGTGGAAGGTGTTCGGGCCGAAGGCCGACCAGGTACCGGAATCCGAGGAGCTGTGCGGGCTCACCCGCCGCGAGCTGATGGACCGCACCGGATGCACCGCCGCCGTACGCGATGTGAACTTCGAGGTCTCGCCCGGCGAGGTCTTCGTCGTCATGGGCCTGTCCGGCTCCGGCAAGTCCACCCTGGTGCGATGTCTGACCCGGCTGATCGAACCCACCGCGGGTGAGATCGTCTTCGAGGGCGAGGACATCCGTGACGCCGACGACAAACGCCTGCGGGAACTGCGCCGCCGCAAGTTCTCCATGGTCTTCCAGCACTTCGGGCTGCTGCCGCACCGCAGGGTCGTCGACAACGTCTCCTTCGGCCTGGAGATACGCGGCATGAGCAAGGCCGAGCGCACCAAGCGAGCCCTGGAGGTCGTCGAACTGGTCGGACTCTCCGGCTACGAGAACTCCTACCCCGACCAGCTCTCCGGCGGTATGCAGCAGCGCGTCGGCCTCGCCAGGGCGCTGGCCGGCGATCCGGACGTGCTCCTCTTCGACGAACCCTTCTCGGCGCTCGACCCGCTGATCCGCCGTGACATGCAGAACGAGGTCATCCGGCTGCACCACGAGGTCGGCAAGACCATGGTGTTCATCACCCACGACCTCTCCGAGGCCCTCAAGCTGGGCGACCGCATCCTCATCATGCGCGACGGCAAGATGGTCCAGTGCGGCACCGGCGACGAACTGGTCGGCGCCCCCGCCGACGACTACGTACGGGAGTTCGTCAAGGACGTGCCGCGCGGCGACGTACTGACCCTGCGGTGGATCATGCGTCCGGCGGTGGACGGCGACGCCCTGGACGGTCCCGAGCTGGGCCCGGACGTCGTGGTGCGGGAAGCCACCCGGGCCGTACTGGCGGCGGACAAGCCGGTCAAGGTCGTCGAGAACGGCAAGCTGCTCGGCATCGTCGGCGACGAGGAGATCCTCGCGGTCGTCGCCGGGCAGGAAGGCGACATGTGATGACCGTCGCCCTGGAGAAGCCGGAGAACGCCGACACGGCGGAGCAGGCGGAGAAGACCGCGCCCGTCGTGGGCGTGCGCAAGGTCAGCCGCCGCATGATGGTGGCCGCGATCCTGGTCGTCTGGCTGCTGCTCTTCGCCGTGCTGCGCGGAAAGCAGACCCTGACGCTGGCGGCGGCGGACCTCACCGGTCTGCACCGCTGGTTCAACGACGTCAACGACTCGATCGGTGCCGACCGCAACTCCAACCCGCTGTTCCTGTACTTCTTCAACGAGATCCGTCTGGTCATCGACAACCTGGTGACCTTCATCCAGCACCTGATCTCCCAGCCGCCCCCCGGCCGTCCTCTGCCGCAGATCGGCTGGCTCGGCGTCGTCGGCATCGTCGGCTACATCTCCTGGGCCGTGGGCAACTGGCGGGTCGCCCTCCTGGCCGTGGCCGGGTTCACCTTCTTCGGGTTCCAGGGCCTGTGGCAGGAGAGCATGGACACGCTGGCGCTGACCCTCTCCGCGGTCTTCGTGGCGCTGCTGATCGGCATCCCGCTGGGCGTGTGGGCGGGACTGTCCGACCGGTTCAACCGGATCATGACGCCCTTCCTGGACTTCATGCAGACGATGCCGACCTTCGTCTACCTGGCCCCCCTGACGCTGTTCTTCCTCATCGGCCCGGCCTCCGCCACGATCGCCACCCTGATCTACGCGGCACCGCCGGCGATCCGCATCACCGCGCACGCCATCCGTTCCGTGCCGGAGACCACCGTCGAGGCGGCCGACTCGCTGGGCTCGACGCGGCGGCAGACGCTGCTGAAGGTCCTGCTGCCGATGTCCAAGCGGACCGTGGTGATGGGCGTCAACCAGACCATCATGGCCGCCCTGGCCATGGTGACCATCGCGGCCCTGATCGACGCGCCCGGCCTCGGAAAGACCGTCGTGCAGGCCCTGCAGTCGCTGGACGTCGGCACGGCGTTCAACGCGGGCCTGGCCATCGTCGTGATGGCCATCTTCCTCGACCGCGTCACGACCGCGGCGAGCGGACGGGCGGAGGCGGCCCGGCGCTCGGGGAACCGCTTCCTCAAGTGGCGACGGCAGCTGCTGGTGGCAGGCGGAGTGGCGGCGGCGGTGCTGGCGTATCTGTCGCACACCTACGTATGGGCGGCCGAGTTCCCCGGGGAGGGCAGCACCGGCAGCACCATCGCGAGCGCGGCGGACAACGTGACCACCTGGGCGCAGGACAATCTGTCGGGCGTCACGAACGCCTTCCGCGACGCCATCACCAACGGCCTTCTCAATCCGTTCCAGACGCTGCTGACCGACTCCCCGTGGTGGCTGGTCGGCGGGGCCCTGGTCGCGTTCGGCGCGGTGCTCGGCGGATGGCGCGCCGGGGTCACCACGGCCGTGTGCGTGGGACTGCTGGTCGGCACGGGCATGTGGTCGGACAGCATGACGACGCTGGCGTCGACCTTCGTGGCGACGGTGCTGGTGATGCTGCTCGGTGTCACCTTCGGGGTGTGGATGGGGCGCAGCCAGCTCGTGGACCGGCTGCTGCGGCCCACCCTGGACGCCGCGCAGGTCATGCCGCCGTTCGTCTATCTCGTGCCGTTCCTCGCGCTGTTCGGCGCGACACGCTTCACGGCGATCGTCGCCGCGGTCGTCTACGCGGTCCCGGTCGCCATCAAGATCGTCGCGGACGGGATCCGGGCCGTGCCCGAGACCACCGTCGAGGCGGCCACGGCTGCCGGGTGCAACACCTGGCAGATCATCACCAAGGTTCAACTGCCGATGTCACGCAGTGCCCTGACGCTCGCGACCAACCAGGGCCTGATCTACGTGCTGTCGATGGTTGTTGTGGGCGGCCTGGTAGGAGCGGGCGCCCTCGGCTACGACGTCGTGGCCGGATTCTCGCGGGGAGAGCTGTACGGCAAGGGGCTGGCGGCGGGGCTCGCCATCGTACTGCTCGGTGTCATGTTCGACCGGATCACTCAGGCAGCGGCGCGACGTACGAGCGCATAAGGGAGCACGGACCATGGCAACGCAAGCAAAAAAGTGGAGAGTCGGCGCGGCCGGCATAGCGGTCCTCGGCCTCACACTCACCGCCTGCGGCGGTGCGAAGGTCGGTGACAGCTCCGCCGGCTCGGACAGCAGCTCGGGCAAGTGCGGCACCTTCAACCTCGCGGTCAACCCGTGGGTGGGCTACGAGGCGGACGCGGCGGTCGTCGCGTATGTCGCGCAGCACGACCTCGGTTGTACGGTCAACAAGAAGGACCTGAAGGAGGAGATCGCCTGGCAGGGCTTCGGGACCGGCGAGGTCGACGCCGTCCTGGAGAACTGGGGTCACGACGATCTGAAGAAGAAGTACATCTCCGGGCAGAAGACCGCCGTCGAGGCCGGCCAGACCGGCAACAAAGGCATCATCGGCTGGTACGTACCGCCGTGGCTGGCGAAGGCGCACCCGGACATCACCGACTGGAAGAACCTGGACAAGTACGCGTCCAAGTTCAAGACCTCGGAGTCGGGCGGCAAGGGCCAGCTGCTCGACGGCGACCCGTCGTACGTCACCAACGACGAGGCGCTGGTGAAGAACCTGAAGCTGGACTTCAAGGTGGTGTACGCGGGCAGCGAGACCGCGCTCATCCAGGCCTACCGGAAGGCCGAGAAGAACAAGGAATGGGTGATCGGCTACTTCTACGAGCCGCAGTGGTTCCTGTCCGAGGTGCCGCTGGTCAAGGTCAATCTGCCGACGTACAAGACGGGCTGTGACGCGGATGCGGCGAAGGTCGCCTGCGACTATCCCGTGTACGACCTCGACAAGGTCGTCAGCGCGAAGTTCGCCAAGTCGGGCAGCCCGGCCTATGACCTGGTGAAGAAGTTCAACTGGACGAACGACGACCAGAACACCGTGGCCAAGTACATCGCGGTGGACAAGATGTCGGCCGACGCCGCGGCGAAGAAGTGGGTCGAGGCCAACCGCGACAAGGTCGACGCCTGGATCAAGTAGAACGCGAGGCGGCACCGTCTCCGGCCCCCGGGCCGGCGGCGGAGCCGTTGCCGCACGAGTGACCCGGAAACCCGCCGGAGGGGCCCGGCAGGCTGCGCTGGCAGCCTGCCGGGCCTCGTCGCGTTTCGGGCTGTTTTCCGACGTCACGGACCTCTTGACACTCATCCCCGCGACGGGCACATTGAGTTGCGCAACCTGAAGCATGTTGCGCACACAGCAACTGGATGGCTTTCAAGCCGGAGGTGCGGCGATGGCGGGACCCCGAGTGGTCATCATCGGAGCGGGCGTCGTGGGAGCGGCCCTCGCCGACGAGATTTCCGCGCGAGGCTGGACCGAAGTGACCGTGGTCGACCAGGGCCCGCTGCCCGCCACCGGGGGGTCGTCGTCGCACGCCCCGGGCCTGGTCTTCCAGACGAACTCCTCCAAGACCATGACCGAGTTGGCCCGCTACACCGTCGAGAAGTTCTGCTCCCTCGACGTCGACGGGCAGCCCTGCTTCCTCCAGGTCGGCGGCCTCGAGGTGGCGACCACCCCCGAGCGTGTCGCGGAACTGCACCGCCGCCACGGCTGGATCACCGCCTGGGGCATCGAGGCCCGGCTGCTGAGCGCCGAGGAGTGCGTCGAACAGCACCCGCTCGTGAACCCGGACAAGGTCCTCGGCGGCCTCCTGGTACCGACCGACGGCCTCGCCAAGGCCGTCCTCGCGGTCGAGGCCCAGATCCGCCGGGCCACCGAGCGCGGCGTACGCTTCCTCGCCCGCCACGAAGTCCTCGACGTGCGGCAGAGCGAGGGCCGGGTGACCGGCGTCCTCACCGACCAGGGCGAGATCCCCGCCGACATCGTCGTGTGCTGCGCCGGCATCTGGGGCCCGAAGATCGCCCGCATGGCCGGCATGAACCTCCCGCTCACCCCGCTCGGTCACCAACTGGCCTGGACCGGCCCGGTACCGGCGCTGGCGGGCCAGACCGAGGAGGCCGTGCGCCCGATCCTGCGCCACCAGGACGCCGACCTCTACTACCGCGACCGCTACGACACCCTGGGCATCGGCTACTACGGCCACCGCCCGATGCCGATCTCCGCGGACGACATCCTGTCCGTGGACGAGGCCAACGAGATGCCGTCGGTCCTGAAGTTCACCGAGGACGACTTCGAGGACGCCTGGAGCGAGACCCAGTCCCTGCTCCCCGCGACGAGGGAGGCCAAGGTCGAGGAGGGCATCAACGGCCTGTTCTCCTTCACCACCGACGGCCTGCCCCTGCTCGGCGAGTCCCCGGACGTCAAGGGCTTCTGGGTCGCCGAGGCCGTCTGGGTCACCCACTCCGCCGGAGTGGGCCGGGCCATGGCCGAATGGCTGGTCGACGGCTACTGCTCGTCCTTCGACCTGCACGAGTGCGACGTCAACCGCTTCGAACTGCACCAGCTCGCCCCGGAGTACGTCCTGGCCCGCGACTGCCAGAACTTCGTCGAGGTCTACGACATCCTGCACCCCCTCCAGCCGTCCGGGGACCCGCGCCCGATCCGCACCAGCCCCTTCCACGCCCGCCAGCAGGAGCTGGGCGCCTTCTTCCTGGAGGCGAACGGCTGGGAGCGCCCGCAGTGGTACGAGGCCAACGCGAGCTTGGTCGAAGGCCGTTCCATACCCACCCCGAACGACTGGGCCGCACGCTACTGGTCGCCCATCGTCGGCGCCGAGGCACAGGCCACCCGCGAGACCGTCGCGATGTACGACATGACGGCCCTCAAGCGCCTGGAGGTCGCCGGACCCGGGGCCGCCGCCTTCCTGGAGCGGCTGTCCACCGGCAAGATCGACAAGTCCGTCGGCTCCGTCACCTACACCCTCCTCCTGGACGAGGACGGCGGCATCCGCAGCGACGTCACCGTCGCCCGGCTGGCCCGCGACCTCTTCCAGGTCGGCGCCAACGGCAACCTGGACCTCGACTGGTTCACCCGCCACCTCCCCGCCGACGGCACGGTCCAGGTCCGTGACATCACGCCCGGCACCTGCTGTATCGGCCTGTGGGGCCCACTCGCCCGCAAGGTCCTCCAGCCCCTCACGGACGAGGACTTCTCGAACGACGGCCTGAAGTATTTCCGCGCCAAGCGCGCCCACATCGGCTCCGTCCCCGTCACCGCGATGCGCCTGTCGTACGTCGGTGAGCTCGGCTGGGAGCTGTACACCACCGCCGACCTGGGCCAGAAGCTGTGGGACACCCTGTGGCAGGCGGCCAAGCCGCTGGGCGGCATCATCGCCGGGCGCGGCGCCTTCAACAGCCTCCGCCTGGAGAAGGGTTACCGCTCCTTCGGCACCGACATGACCTACGAGCACGACCCCTACGAGGCCGGCGTCGGCTTCGCCGTCAAGCTCGACAAGGGCGACTTCCTCGGCAAGACGTCCCTTGAGCGCCGCAAGGCCGACGTACGACGCAAGCTCACCTGCCTCACCATCGACGACCCGCGGTCCGTCGTCATGGGCAAGGAGCCGGTGTACGACGGTGACCGCGCCGTCGGCTATGTCACCAGCGCGGCCTACGGCTACACGATCGGCAAGGGCATCGCCTACGCCTGGCTCCCGGCGGAACTCGCCACCCCCGGCACCACCGTGCACATCGGCTACTTCGACCAGCGCGTCGAGGCCGTCGTGGCCGAGGAGCCCCTGTTCGACCCGACCATGTCCCGCCTCCGTGGCTAGCACTCAGCGTCAGCTTCGAGAGAAGGAGCACCGCCGGTGACAGCACAACTGCTCGACGGCAAGGCGACCGCCGCCGCGATCCGCGGCGAACTCGCCGAGCGCGTGGCCAAGTTGACCGCCACGGGCGCCCGTCCGCCGGGGCTCGGTACGGTCCTGGTCGGCGACGACCCCGGCAGCCGCGCCTACGTCGGCGGGAAACACCGTGACTGCGCGCAGATCGGTGTCGCCTCCATCCGCCGTGAACTGCCCGCCGACGCCACGCAGGAGCAGGTCGAGGACGTGATCGACGAGCTCAACGCCGATCCCGCCTGCACCGGCTACATCGTTCAACTCCCGCTCCCGCGCCACCTGGACGCCAACGCCGTACTGGAACGCATGGACCCGGCCAAGGACGCCGACGGCCTGCACCCCGTCAGCCTCGGCAGGCTCACCCTCGGCGTCGACGCCCCGCTGCCGTGCACCCCGCGCGGCATCGTCGAACTGCTCCGCCGGTACGACGTGCCCATCGCCGGAGCGCGGGTGTGCGTGATCGGCCGGGGCATCACCGTCGGACGGCCCCTCGGACTGCTGCTCACCCGCAGGTCCGAGAACGCCACCGTCACCCTCTGCCACACCGGCACCAAGGGCCTGGCCTGGCACGTACGCGAGGCGGACATCGTCGTCGCGGCGGCCGGCTCGCCCGGGCTGATCACCAAGGACATGCTGCGCCCCGGCGCGGCGGTCCTGGACGTCGGCATCACCCGCACCGACCACGGGCTGGTCGGCGACGTGCACCCGGACGCGGCCCAGGTCGCCGGGTGGCTCGCGCCGATGCCCGGGGGCGTGGGCCCCATGACCCGAGCCATGCTGCTCGCCAATGTCGTCGAGGCCGCCGAGAGGAACGCGAACGCCGTATGAACGCGCTGAACACCCCCCTGGCGGAACTGGACCCCGAGGTCCACGCCGCACTCCGCGCCGAGCTGCACCGCCAGCAGTCCACCCTCGAAATGATCGCCTCCGAGAACTTCGCACCCTCCGCCGTGCTGGAGGCCCAGGGCTCGGTCCTCACCAACAAGTACGCGGAGGGCTACCCTGGCCGCCGCTACTACGGCGGCTGCGAACACGTCGACGTCACCGAGCGGTTGGCCATCGAGCGCGTCAAGTCCCTCTTCGGCGCCGGATTCGCCAACGTCCAGCCGCACTCGGGCGCCCAGGCCAACACCGCCGTCTTCTTCGCCCTGCTCCAGCCCGGCGACACGATCCTCGGCCTCGACCTCGCGCACGGCGGGCACCTCACCCACGGCATGCGCATCAACTACAGCGGCAAGATGCTCAACGTCGTGCCGTACCACGTGGCCGAGACGGACAATCTGATCGACATGGACGAGGTGGAGCGCCTCGCCAAGGAGCACCGCCCCAAGATGATCATCGCGGGCTGGTCGGCGTACCCCCGGCAGCTGGACTTCGCGGCCTTCCGCCGGATCGCCGACGAGGTTGGCGCCCTCCTCATGGTCGACATGGCGCACTTCGCGGGCCTGGTCGCCGCCGGGCTGCACCCGAACCCGGTCCCGCACGCCCACGTCACCACGACGACCACGCACAAGACACTCGGCGGCCCGCGCGGCGGAGTCATCCTCACCAACGAGGCCGACCTCGCCAAGAAGATCAACTCGGCGGTGTTCCCCGGGATGCAGGGCGGCCCGCTGGAGCACGTCATCGCCGCGAAGGCGGTGTCCTTCAAGGTCGCCGCGTCACCCGGGTTCGCCGAACGCCAGGCCCGTACGCTGGCCGGCTCCCGCATCCTCGCCGAGCGGCTCACCCGGACCGACGTGGCGGCCACCGGGGTCAAGGTCCTCACCGGCGGCACGGACGTCCACCTCGTCCTGGTCGACCTGCGTGATTCCGAGCTGGACGGCAGGCAGGCGGAAGACCTGCTCCACGAGATCGGCATCACCGTCAACCGCAATGCCGTGCCCTTCGACCCGCGCCCGCCCATGGTCACGTCCGGGCTGCGCATCGGCACTCCGGCGCTGGCGACCCGCGGCTTCACGGAGCAGGACTTCGAAGAGGTCGCCGACGTGATCGCGTCGGCCCTCCAGCCGGAGCCCGACATCGCCGCCCTGCGCGCCCGCACGGAGGCGCTGGCGGCCAAGCACCCGCTCTACCCGCACCTTTCAGAAGCAGAAGCAGAAGCAGAAGCAGAAGACGCAGCAGCAGCTACAGGAACAGAAGCCGGAGACGCCCGATGAGCCCCCGCACCCCCGGCGCCGAGCTCCCCGAACACCCCGACTGGCTGTGGCGCACACCCGAGCCCAAGCGGTCGTACGACGTGGTGATCGTGGGCGGCGGCGGCCACGGCCTCGCCACCGCCCACTACCTGGCGAAGAACCACGGCATCACCAACGTCGCCGTGCTGGAGAAGGGCTGGCTGGCGGGCGGCAACATGGCCCGCAACACCACGATCATCCGTTCCAACTACCTGTGGGACGAGAGCGCGGGCATCTACGAGCACGCGCTCAAACTGTGGGAGGGACTGGAGGAGGAGCTCGACTACCCGATCCTCTTCTCCCAGCGCGGTGTGCTGAACCTCGCCCACAGCCTTCAGGACGTCCGCGACAGCGTGCGCCGCGTCGAGGCGAACCGGCTCAACGGCGTGGACGCCGAGTGGCTCGACGAGCGGCAGGTCAAGGAGGTCTGCCCGATCGTCAACATCTCGCCCGACGTGCGCTATCCGGTCATGGGCGGCACCTACCAGCCGCGCGCCGGCATCGCCAAGCACGACCACGTCGCCTGGGGCCTGGCCCGCTCCGCCGACGCCGCCGGCATCGACATCATCCAGAACTGCGAGGTCACCGGCCTCGACATCGTCGGCGGCCGGGTGGTCGGCGTACAGACCACGCTCGGCCCGATCGCGGCGGGCAAAGTGGCGCTGTGTTCGGCGGGCCACTCCTCGGTCCTCGCCGCCATGGCAGGCATCGAACTCCCGCTCCAGAGCCACCCGTTGCAGGCACTCGTCTCCGAACTCCTGGAGCCGGTGCACCCGACGGTCGTCATGTCCAACGCCGTCCATGTGTACGTCAGCCAGGCCCACAAGGGCGAGCTGGTGATGGGCGCGGGCATCGACTCGTACAACTCCTACACCCAGCGCGGCGCCTTCCACATCATCGAAGAGCAGATGTCCGCCGCCCTGGAACTCTTCCCGGTCTTCGCCCGCGCCCATGTGCTGCGCACCTGGGGCGGCATCGTCGACGTCAGCCCCGACGCCTCACCCATCGTCGGCCTCACCCCGGTGGACAACCTCTACTTGAACTGCGGCTGGGGAACCGGCGGCTTCAAGGCCACTCCGGGCGTCGGCTGGGTCTACGCCCACACCATCGCCCACGACACCCCTCACCACCTCAACGCCCCCTTCTCGCTCGACCGTTTCACCACCGGCGCGCTCGTCGACGAGCACGGCGCGGCCGCGGTGGCCCACTAGGGAGCCGAACCCATGCTGCTGATCCCCTGCCCCTGGTGCGGGCCCCGTGACGAAGCCGAGTTCCACTACGGCGGCCAGGCCCATGTGCCGTATCCGGAGAACTCCGCGGACCTGACCGACGAGGAATGGGCGAGCTACCTCTTCTTCCGCGACAACCCGAAGGGCCCGTTCGCAGAACGCTGGAGCCATGCGGCGGGGTGCCGCCGCTGGTTCAACGCGGTGCGGGACACGGGGACGAACGAGATCCTGGCCGTGTACCGCTCGGGCGAGCCGCGGCCGGACAATCCCACCCGGCCTGGGGTGTGGGCAGGCGTTCCGCAGGGCGATGGGGGTCCCCCCGGTCGAGCGAAGTCGAGACTGGGGGAGGGTGGGCACACCCCATCCACCGGCTCGCACTCGACGACGGACCTCGCGGGGTCTGGGGCGGCAGCCCCAGTTTCGGGAAGGGGTGGGCTTGGGGAAGAAACCACTCCCACCGCCACCCAACCGTTCCGGCTCCCCACCGGCGGCCGTGTCCACCGCGACGAGCGCCTCCGCTTCACCTTCGACGGCACGGAGTACGAAGGCGTCCGCGGCGACACCCTCGCCTCCGCCCTCCTGGCCAACGGCATCATCCAGACCGGCACCAGCATCAAACTCGGCCGCCCGCGCGGCATCTTCTCCGCCGGAGTCGAGGAACCCAACGCCGTCATCCAGATCGAGGAACCCTTCCCCGAGCCGATGCTGCCCGCGACGACCGTGGAGCTGTACGACGGCCTGGTCGCGACCAGTCTCCCCGGCCAGGGACGCCTCGCGACCGAACCGGACCCGGCCCGCTACGACGCCGTGCACGCACACTGCGACCTGCTCGTCGTGGGCGCGGGCCCGGCCGGCCTCGCCGCCGCCGCGGCAGCCGCCCGCAGCGGAGCCCGCGTCATCCTCGCCGACGACCAGCCCGAGCTGGGCGGCAGCCTGCTGGGTACGGGTCAACTCCTCGACTGGGTGGAGGAGTTGAACGAGCAGCTCGGCGCCGCGCCCGAAGTGCGCGTACTGCGCCGCACCACGGTCTTCGGCCACTACGACGACAACCACCTCCTCGCCGTGGAGCGCCGCACCAACCACCTGGGCGCCGAGGCCCCCGAGCATGCCTCCCGAGAGCGCGTCTGGCGCATCCGCGCCCGTCGCGTCGTCCTCGCGACCGGCGCCCACGAGCGCTCGCTGGCCTTCGCGGACAACGACCGCCCCGGTGTGATGCTCGCCGCCTCGGCCCGCGCCTACGTCAACCGCCACGGTGTCCTGCCGGGTCGCCACGCCGTCGTCTTCACCACCAACGACAGCGCCTACGCAGCCGCGCTGGATCTCGCGGCGGCGGGCGTGCAGGTCGCGGCGATCGTCGACACCCGGCCGTCCGAGCCGGGGGAGTGGGCGCGCCGAGCCCGCGAGGCCGGCATCGAGGTGCTGACCGGGCACGCCGTCGTCGGCACCGAAGGCGCCCCGCGGCTCACCGCCGTGACGGCCGCCCCCTACGGCGAGTCCGCGGGGACGCGCGAATTCGCCGCCGACCTCCTGCTGGTCTCCGGCGGCTGGAACCCCGTGGCCCACCTGTTCAGCCAGGCGGGCGGAAAGCTGCGCTACGACGAGACGCTCGGCTCCTTCGTCCCCGACACCTGCCGCCAGGCGGTCGAGGTCGCGGGCAGCGCGAACGGCGTCCTCGACCTCGCCGGTGTCCTCGCCCAGGGCGCCGCCGCCGGAGCCCGGGCGATCGAGGCCGAGGGCTACGCCTCCGAGGCACCCCGTCTCCCCGACGCGACCGCCGAGCCGCAGACTCCACCCATGCAGGTCTTCCTCGTCCCCGGAGCCACCGACGCACCCCGCTTCGTCGACCTCCAACGCGATGTCACCGTCGACGACCTGACCCGCGCGACCGGCGCCGGCATGCGCTCGGTCGAGCACACCAAGCGCTACACCACGGCGGGCACCGCCAACGACCAGGGCAAGACCTCCGGGGTCCTGGCCAGCGGTGTCGTCGCCGAACTGCTCGGCGTGGACGTCTCGGCCCTCGGCACGACGACGTTCCGCCCGCCCTACACGCCGGTCTCCTTCGCCACGCTCGCCGGCCGCGACCGCGGCGCGCTGCACGACCCGGTTCGTACGACCGCCCTGCACGACTGGCATGTCATGCACGGAGCCCTGTTCGAGAACGTCGGCCAGTGGAAGCGCCCCTGGTACTACCCGCAGGACGGCGAGGACATGGAGACCGCCGTGCTGCGCGAGTGCGCCGCCGCCCGCGAGGGCGTCGGCTTCATGGACGCCTCCACCCTCGGCAAGATCGACGTACAGGGCCCGGACGCCGCCGCCTTCCTCGACCTGCTCTACACCAACATGATGAGCAACCTGAAGGTCGGCATGATCCGCTACGGCGTCATGTGCCGCCTGGACGGCATGATCTTCGACGACGGCACGGTCATCCGCCTCGCCCAGGACCGCTTCCTGGTCACCACCACGACGGGCAACGCGGCCGCCGTACTGGACTGGATGGAGGAATGGCTCCAGACCGAGTGGCCCGAACTGCGCGTCCACTGCGCCTCCGTCACCGAGCAGTGGGCCACCGTCGCCCTGGTGGGCCCGCGTTCCCGTGAGGTCCTCGGCGCGCTCGCGCCCGAACTGGCCGTGGAAAACCAGGACTTCCCGTTCATGGCATGGCGGGAGACGACCGTCGCGGGCATCGAGGCCAGGGTGTGCCGGATCAGCTTCTCCGGCGAACTGGCCTACGAGATCAACGTGTCCCCGTGGGAAGCCCTCGTCCTGTGGGAGGCGCTGTACGAGGCGGGTGCCCCCTTCGGCATCACCCCGTACGGCACCGAGACCATGCACGTCCTGCGCGCGGAGAAGGGCTACCCGATCATCGGCCAGGACAGCGACGGCACGGTCACGCCGCACGACCTCGGCATGAGCTGGGCGGTGTCGAAGAAGAAGCCCGACTTCATCGGCAAGCGCTCCTACGCCCGCGCCGACGCCGTCCGCCCCGACCGCAAGCACCTGGTCGGCCTGCTCCCCGAGGACCCCGGCACCTTCCTCCCCGAGGGCACGCAACTAGTGGCGGACAGCGTGCTGCCGGCCCCGCCCGTCCCGATGCTCGGCCATGTCACCTCCAGTTACCGCAGCGCGGCGCTCGGCCGGACCTTCGCGCTCGCCCTGATCAAGGGTGGCCGGGACCGCATCGGAGAGCGGCTCTACGCCCCCGTGGGCGACCGGCTGGTCCCGGTGACCGTCGCCAGCCCCGTCCTCTACGACCCCGAGGGAGCCCGCCGCGATGGCTGACACCGCCCTTTCCGTCCCGCGCCGCAGTCCCCTGGCAGGGGCCGCCGACCGGCTGGCCGCCGTGACGCGTGCCTCCGGGGGCGCGGTCCGGCTGGCCGAACTTCCCTTCCTGGCCCAGGTCAACGTCCGGCTCGACGCCAAGGGAGCGGCAGCGGACGCCATCGCGCTCGCGCTGGCGCTCCCACTGCCCCTCGAACCCAACACCGTCGTACGCGCCGGCGAGCTGACCGCTGTGTGGCTCGGCCCAGACGAGTGGCTGGTGGTCGGCCCGGCGGGCACTCAGCGGGACGTCGAGAGCCGGATCCGGGCGGCGGCCGGTGCCGAGCCCGTGTCCGTCACCGATGTCTCCGCCCAGCGCACCACCCTCCTCGTCGCGGGTCCCCGCGCCCGCGACCTGCTGGCACACGGCTGCCCGCTGGATCTGCACCCGCGTGCCTTCGGGGCCGGACGCTGCGCCCAGACCACCCTGGCCCGGGCACAGATCGTGCTGGTCGCCCGGGACGAACCCGGGACCGGATTCTGGGTGCTGGTCCGTTCGTCCTTCGCCGGCTATCTGGCGGACTGGCTGCTGGACGCGGCCGCGGAATACGTCTGAATCAGCCCAAAACTCCCGGGCAGAGGGTGGCGTCCCCACCGACCTCGATACGCCCCCCGGCCTCGATACGCGCGCCGCGTCCCGCACGGAGCGGGGCGCGGCGCGCGTGCCGATGGCTGAGAAAAACGCTTGGACGGTGCGCGCGCCCTCGCGGGACACTGCGCTTCCTGGCCTGCCCGTACTCGCACGTCGGCGCCGCCGCGAACTGCGCGGGGGCTCCGTCGTCGTGCCGAAGCTCCGCACGGTCATTGAGGCAACGGCATCTCTCCGGAGAAGCACAGGGCGGGCCGCCGTACAACACCACAGGGTTGAGATGGGATCGCCTGAATCGCGCGAGGTTCCGCCGGGCAGGGGCCCGGTGCTGCTCGCACTTCGTTATTACGGACGGGAGTTAGCCCGCCTGCGGCGGCTGACCGTCCCCGGGATGCTGCTGCCGGCGATGGGCAACATCGGCATCAACTACATCGCGCCACTGATCGTCGCGAAGCTCGTCGGCCGTATCGCCGGGGATGCCGATATCTCCATCGGCTCCACGATGCCGTACGTCCTCGGCTTCGCCGGAGCCCTGCTCGCCGCGGAGTTGCTGTGGCGCATCGGTCTGCACTGCCTGAACCGACTCGACGCCCTTGGTATCGAGCAGCTGTACGTGATCGGCATGGACGAGCTGTTCGCCAAGGACGCCGCGTTCTTCCACGACAACTTCGCCGGATCGCTGACCAAGCGGGTCCTGAGCTTCGCCTCCCGCTTCGAGGAGTTCGTCGACACACTGACCTTCTCGGTCATGGGCAGCCTCGTGCCGCTGCTGTTCGGGTCGGTGGTGCTGTGGCGCTACGAACCGCTGCTCGTCGTCGGACTCCTGGCGATGATCGCCCTGACGGCGCTGTGCGTGATACCCCTCATCCGTCGCCGCCAGGCGCTCGTCGTTCAGCGCGAGGCGGCGATCGCCCGGGTCTCGGGTCACGTCGCAGACAGCCTGATGAACATGGACACGGTCCGGGCGTTCGCGGCGGAGGAACGCGAGGCCGCCGAGCACCGGTCCCGCGTCGCGGCGTCGCGACGGCTCACGCTGAGGTCGTGGGACTACGGCAACCTGCGCATCGACACGCTGGTCGCGCCACTGTCCGTGCTGACCAACGCGCTGGGCCTGCTGCTCGCGGTCGCGCTCGGCGGGGGCGAGCACGGCGTCGAGGCGGTCGTGGTCGCTTTCACGTACTACTCCAACGCGACGCGGATCATGTTCGAGTTCAACCAGATCTACCGTCGCCTGGAGAGTTCGATGACCGAGGCCGCGCAGTTCACGGAGCTGTTGCTGTCGCCGCCCACCGTACTCGACCCGGAGTCACCGGAGCCGCTGCGGTCCCGGGCCGCCGACGTCCACTTCGAGCGGGTGACCTTCGCCCACGCGGGCGCGGAGCCGCTCTTCGAGGGCCTCGACCTGGCCGTGCCCAGCGGCGCGAGGATCGGTCTCGTCGGCCGGTCCGGCGGGGGCAAGACCACCCTCACCCGGCTGCTGCTGCGGCTGACGGACATCGAGGCCGGCCGGATCCTGATCGGGGGTCAGGACATCAGCAGGCTGCGCCAGAGCGACCTGCGCAGCCTGATCGCCTACGTGCCGCAGGACCCGGCGATGTTCCACCGCACGCTGCGGGACAACATCGCGTTCGCCAGGCCGGACGCCACCGACGCCGAGATCCGTCGCGCGGCCGACGCGGCGCACGTCACGGAGTTCGCCGACGCGCTGCCGGACGGGTTCGACACGATGGTGGGCGAGCGCGGTATCAAGCTGTCCGGCGGACAGCGCCAGCGGGTCGCCCTCGCCAGGGCGATCCTGCGCGACGCGCCGATCCTGCTGCTCGACGAGGCGACCAGCGCCCTGGACTCCGAGAGCGAGATCCTTGTCCAGGAGGCGCTGTGGCGGCTCATGGAGGGACGGACCGCGCTCGTGGTGGCGCACCGGCTGAGCACGGTCGCCGGTATGGACCAGCTCGTCGTCCTCGACCACGGACGGATCGTCGAGAAGGGCACGCACCAGGAGCTGCTCGCCTCGGAGGGTGCCTACGCGAAGCTGTGGCAGCACCAGTCGGGCGGCTTCCTCGACGACACCCCCGCGCGGGCCGACCTGCATTGAGACGGAGGTCAGGGCCCTGCCTCACTCACGTGATGCAGGGCCCTCGACCATTCTCCCGGGCGGTCGGGTCACGCTTTCGGACTCTCAGCCGGACCGTGCGGTGAACGGGTTCACGGCGACGTTCTCGGCGTTCACGAGCACCCAGAAGTCATCCGCGAGGCCCTTGGTGACGTAGTCGTACGGCAGGTAGCCGTAGCCGTGGTCGCCCCAGGACGTGCCCCAGGAGTTGCGGATGATGAGTGCGCCCGTCGTGGTGCTGCTGTCGACGGGGTTGGTCACCGTGCGGCTGTCGTCGTAGCCGACGGCGACGATCGCGTGGCCCCCGAGAACGCTCTCGCCGTGCGAGGCGGGGAAGGGGATGTTGCCCCCGGTGGCCTGCCGAATACTGGTGTAGACCGGGAAGCCGAACATGGCCGGCAGCCCGCCCGCGAGGGTGGCCTTGATGTCGGTGAGCAGTTCGTTGAGGTTGATGCCCGGCGGGTCCAGCCGGTAGTACAGCAGTGCCTGGTAGTTCCCGCCGAAGGCGTAGCAGAACGCGGGCGGTTCGTCGTCGAAGTGCGTGATGTCGTAGGACCAGAACTTCTCCGGGGGGACGCCGAAGAGCGCGAGGGCGCCCATGGTGGAGCGGAGGTACGCACCGGTGTCGCCGTGGAGGTCGAGGAAGTTGCGCGTCGCCTTGTAGATGAACCGGCGAGAGGCGGGGGTGTACGAGCCGGAGGACTGGATCTCGAAGTACTCGAGTACTCCGGCGGCCGCATTGGCCGTACAGGAGCCGAGGTTGCCCTGGTCCACGATGGGCGAGCACCTGGGCCGCAGGTCGACGAGCGGAGGCGGCGCACTGATGGCCCGGGAGAGTATCCCTGCCGAGCCGAGGAACTTGTCGACCTGCGGTGCGTCCTTGGTGTAGTCGCGGATGTCGGGGTGGTCGGGTATCCAGCCCATCCCGCCGACCTGTCCATTGAGCGGAGCGTCCATGAGCGGACCTTCTCTCCGAGAGGGAACTGCGGAAGATGTGAGCCCAAATGGGTGAAATTCTCCCCTCCCGTTCTAGGGTCCCCGGGGTGGGGTCGCAAACGGGACTGGGCCGAATGGGTGATGTGTGCTCTGCCGTCGATCGCTTCCACGGCGCAGGTCAGAGGCCGTATCGGAAAACACCGATACGGCCTCTGGAGGGTGGTGCGGAGTGTTCAGCGCCGGTCCAGGACCGCCTCGAGGGCCTCCCGCAACGCCGTGGTGGGATCAGCTGAAGCCCCTTCGGACCTCCAGGCGACGAATCCGTCGGGGCGGACCAGCACCGCACCGTCCGCGGTGACGCCGTGGACCTCCGCCCAGTCCATCTCGCTCGCGGGGGACAGCTCCGCGTCGGACCCGCTGCCGACCCGGTACGAGTCGAGCGGCACGGAGAGCTGTTTCGCGACCGCCTTCGCCGCGGCGTGCCACCCGCCGGCGCCGTCCGCGCAGCTCAGCAGCACCAGGGACCGCTCGTACAGGTCGAGGGTGGAGATCCGGGCGCCCGCGTCGGTCAGCCACATGTGGGGTGCCCGGCTCCCGGGCTCGCCCGTCAACCGCATGCCCTCGGGCACGACCGGCATCGTCTGATCGGCGCCGAGGACCGCGCCGCGCGGATAGCGGTAGCCCAGCGCCACGTTCAGGATTCCGCCCTTGCCACCGGGGCCGCCAGGACCGCCAGGACCGCCGCCGGGGCCACCGGGTCGGCCGGGGCCACCAGGGCCGCCGGCGGCACCAGGTGCCCCGGGGCCACCGGGTCCCCCAGGTCGGCCGGGGCCGCCGGTGACACCGGATCCACCGGGTCCGCCAGGCCTGCCGGCTTCGGGGCCGGGCGTGTACCCGGGGTGGCTGTGCTCGACCGAGCGCGACGAGGCGCGTGCGCTGGTTGCCTCCGCGACCGGGCGGCGCTCCGCGTCGTAGGACTTCAGCAGTCCGGGGCCGGCCCAGCCGCCCACCACGGCGGCCAGCTTCCAGGCGAGGTTGTGCGCGTCCTGGATACCGGTGTTGGAGCCGAACGCCCCGGTGGGGGACATCTCGTGGGCCGAGTCGCCGGCCAGGAACACCCTGCCGTCCGCGTACCGTTCGGCGACCCGCTCGGCGGCGTGCCAGGCGGCCCTGCCGGTGATCCGCACATCGAGGTCGGGTACGCCCACGGCTCGCCGGATGTGTTCCTCGCACCGCTCGTCGGTGAACTCCTCCAGGGTTTCGCCGTGCTCGGGGTGCCAGGGAGCGTGGAACACCCAGTGCTCCTTGTTGTCGACCGGCAGCAGGGCCCCGTCGGCCTCCGGATTGGTCAGGTAGCAGACGATGAAGCGCCGGTCACCGACGACGTCCGCGAGGCCGCGGGAGGTGAAGGTGACGCTCACGTTGTGGAAGAGGTCGCCCGGTCCGGTCTGCCCGATGCCGAGCCGCTCGCGGATGGGGCTGCGCGGACCGTCCGCCGCGACGAGGTAATCCGCGCGGATGGTGCTGTGCTCGCCGGTGTCCCGGCTCTTGACCTGCGCGGTCACCCCCTGGGAGTCCTGCTCGAACGACATCAGCTCCGTGTGGAACCGCAGATCTCCGCCCAGCTCGCGCGCGGTCTCCAGCAGCACCGGCTCCAGGTCGTTCTGGCTGCACAGACACCAGGCGCTGGGGCTGAAGCGGGCCAGACCGCCGCCGGGGTCGATCTCCTTGAACAGCCATTCGCCGGCATCGCCCACCAGGGTCGGCGTCTGGAGGATGCCGTGGTTCTCGGCCAGGACCGACGCGGCCTCCTCGATGCGCCGCTGAGCCCCGGCCACCCGGAACAACTCCATCGTGCGCACGTTGTTTCCGCGTCCGCGCGGATGGATCGAGGTGCCCGAGTGGCGCTCGACGAGCATGTGCGGCACGCCGAGTCGCCCCAGGAACAGGGAGGTGGACAGGCCCACCAGAGAGCCGCCGACGATGAGGACGGGCGTGTGGTGACCGACCTCGCCGGCCTCTTTCAATCGGTTCATTGCTTGCCTCCAGCGTCACCTGCGACGTGAGTCAGGAATGGGATGCCCGGCCGACTTGAACGGCCACCAGGTTCCATGCCCTGTGTGGACCGGTTCGCGCGCTCGGGGCACCCGGATGGCACGCGGTTCACTCGTCCGCCCCGTGGGGCTCGCGCGCATCCGGGCTCCCGTCAACGATCGGCACATGGCGACCCCGGCCTTTCGGACACGGCGGTCGTTTCCTGACCTTCTGTGGAAGAAGAGGAGAGGTGTGCCGGATGACCATCTCGGGACGCATATCGCAGTCGGCATTCGACGGTTCCAGGCTGCGGGTGATCCTGCTGCTCGATCTGTACGAAGGAGCCCAGCAGCAATTCCTCGACGCGTACGAGCACATGCGCAATCAGGTCGCGTCGGTCCCCGGTCACCTCAGTGACCAGCTCTGCCAGTCGATCGAGAACCCCTCGCAGTGGCTCATCACCAGCGAGTGGGAGAGCGCACCGCCCTTCCTCGCGTGGGTGAACAGCGAGGAGCACGTCGAAACGGTCCGGCCGATGCACAGCTGCGTCCGCGACACCCGGTCGATGCGCTACAGCATCCTCCGGGAGACGACCCCCGCTCAGCCGCTCACGCCGGAATCGGCCAGGTCGGCGATGCAGGTGGAGGCCCGCGTGGGTGACGGTGTGGCACGCCACGCCCTCACGTTCACCGTCAAGCCGGGCTCCGAGTCGAAGGTCGCGGAGATCCTGGCCGGGTACAAGTCACCCCAGGCCCAGGTCGACGACACCACGAAGCTGCGCCGTACCTCGCTCTTCATGCACGGCAACCGCGTCGTGCGGGCCGTCGAAGTGGAGGGCGACCTGCTCGCGGCACTGCGCCACGTGGCGCGCCAGCCCGAGGTGCGGGCGGTCGAAGAGGCCATCAACCCGTACCTGGAGCAGGACCGGGACCTGACCGACGGCGATTCGGCGCGGGTCTTCTTCACCCGGGCCGCGCTCCCGGCCGTGCACCATGTGGTGTCCGGCCGTAAGGCACCCGCCGACCTGCGGCGTCACGCGCTCTACTACCCGGCCAGAGCGGGCTGCGGTATGGAGCTGGCCCGGTTGCTCGCCCATCAGGACGAGGCCGCGGCGGAGGACCCGAAGAGCCCGGTGTACGGCAGCACGGTCTTCCAGCGCGACGACATCGTGGTGCGCCTCATCGACATCACGGGCGAGCTCGACCTCGACCCCGTCGCCTCCCTCGGCCTCAGCGGCCGCAAGAAGGCCGCGGAGCTGGAGCGCCTCCTCGATGGTGCCGCGATCGGCGTCGAGGGCTCCCTGGAGACGGAACGCAACATCAACCGCCTCCTGTCGCACGCCGACATGATGCCCATCACCGACCGCAGCTCGACGGATTCCTGACGGACCACGACGGCCCCTGACCGGGGCCGTCTCACCCGGACGTCACTGCCACACCCGGAGGTATCAACCATGTTCAAGAAGCATCCACGCATCGTGGACCTGAGCGAGACGGAACCCAACCGCAGGCGCGGAGGTGACCTGCGGGCCATGCTCACGCCCGCCACCGCGGGTTCCACCAGCGGCTTCATGGGCCTGGCCATCGTCCAGCCCGGCGAGCGCATCGGCGAGCACTACCACCCGTACTCCGAGGAGTTCGTGTACGTCGTCACCGGCGCGCTCGAAGTGGACCTGGACGGCGACACGTACGGGCTCAAGCCCGATCAGGGCCTCTTGATCCCGATCAACATGCGGCACCGCTTCCGCAACATCGGCGACACGGAAGCCCGCATGGTCTTCCACCTGGGCCCGCTCGCCCCGCGTCCGAGCCTCGGCCACGTCGACACGGAGGTGACCGACGACACCGCGCCCGGCCCCGAGTTCGCCACCGCCGGGGCGGACCTGTCCGCGCCGGACCACGGACAGCCGTCCGAGCGAAGTGGGGCCATAAAGTGACCCGGCGGGTGGCCGTCACCGGTATCGGTGTGGTCGCTCCGGGCGGCACCGGGGCGGAGGCGTTCTGGGACCTCCTCGCAGGCGGCCGTACCGCGACCCGCGGCATCACGCTGTTCGATCCGGCGGGCCTGCGCTCGCGCATAGCCGCCGAATGCGACTTCGACCCGCTCGCGCACGGCCTGGACCCGGAGCTGAGCGAACACGCCGACCGGTACATCCAGTTCGCCGTGGTCGCCGCCGGTGAAGCCGTACGCGACTCCGGACTCGACGCCGACAGGGAAGACCCCTGGCGGATCGGAGTATCCCTGGGCAGCGCCGTCGGCGGTACCACCCGCCTGGAACACGACTACGTCCTGGTCAGTGAGGGCGGCCGGCGGTGGGACGTGGACCACCACGCG
This sequence comes from Streptomyces sp. NBC_00775, assembly GCF_036347135.1. NCBI lineage: Bacteria > Bacillati > Actinomycetota > Actinomycetes > Kitasatosporales > Streptomycetaceae > Streptomyces > Streptomyces sp. NBC_00775. Next base: position 1,047,245 of record NZ_CP108938.1, on the reverse strand, counting down.
GCCGACCCCCAACTGCACATGGCGTTCTCGCCCAGCACGCTCGCCTCGGTCGTCGCCGAGCAGTTCGGTGCCCAGGGACCGGTGCAGACCGTCTCCACCGGCTGCACCTCCGGACTCGACGCGGTCGGCTACGCCTTCCACACCATCGAGGAAGGCCGGGCGGACGTCTGCATCGCCGGGGCGTCGGACTCGCCGATATCACCGATCACCATGGCCTGCTTCGACGCCATCAAGGCCACATCCCCCAACAACGACGACCCCGAGCACGCCTCCAAGCCCTTCGACGCCCACCGCAACGGCTTCGTCATGGGCGAGGGCGCCGCGGTGCTGGTCCTGGAGGAGTACGAGCACGCCCGAGCCCGCGGCGCGCACATCTACTGCGAGATCAGCGGCTACGCCACCTACGGCAACGCCTACCACATGACCGGTCTGACCGGTGAGGGGCTGGAGATGGCCCGGGCGATCGACACCACGCTCGACCAGGCCCGCCTCGACCCCACGCTGATCGACTACGTCAACGCGCACGGCTCGGGCACCCGACAGAACGACCGGCACGAGACCGCCGCGGTGAAGCGGTCCCTGGGCGCCCACGCCTACGACACGCCCATGAGCTCCATCAAATCCATGGTGGGGCACTCGCTGGGCGCGATCGGCGCGATCGAGGTCGTCGCCTGCGTGCTTGCTCTCAAGCACCAGGTGGTACCGCCGACGGCGAACTACGAGACCCCCGACCCCGAGTGCGACCTGGACTACGTGCCGCGCACCGCACGCCCGCGGAAGCTGAGGAACGTGCTCTCCGTGGGCAGCGGATTCGGCGGTTTCCAGTCCGCGGTCCTGCTGACCAGGCCGGGCGGGAGGACACGATGAGCAATCAGCGCCCCCGGCGCGCGGCCCTCACCGGCATCGGTGTGATCGCGCCCAACGGACTGCGCGCCGACGCGTACTGGAAGTCCATCAGGGAAGGCCTCGGCGTCCTGGACCGGATCACCCGCGAGGGATGCGAGCACCTGCCGCTCCGTGTCGCGGGCGAAGTCCGGTCCTTCGACGCCGCGGCCCTCATCGAGGAGCGGTTCCTGGTCCAGACGGACCGCTTCAGCCACTTCGCGATGGCCGCCACCGTCCTCGCCCTCGACGACGCCGGCCTCGGCGGCGGTGACCTCGACGACCCGTACGACATCGGCGTCGTCACCGCGGCCGGGTCCGGCGGCGGCGAGTTCGGCCAGCGGGAACTCCAGAAGCTGTGGGGCCAGGGCTCCCGGTACGTCGGCCCGTACCAGTCCATCGCCTGGTTCTACGCCGCCAGCACCGGACAGATCTCCATCCGGGGCGGCTTCAAAGGGCCCTGCGGAGTGGTCGCGAGCGACGAGGCGGGTGGCCTGGACGCCATCGCGCACGCCGCCCGGGACGTACGGCGCGGAACCGGCGCGGTGCTCGTCGGAGCCGCGGAGGCGCCCCTCGCCCCGTACTCGATGGTGTGCCAGCTCGGCTACCCCGAGCTCAGCACCGTCGAGGACCCCGACCGCGCCTACCGGCCCTTCACCGCGGGAGCCTGCGGCTTCGCTCCCGGGGAGGGCGGCGCCATGCTCGTCGTCGAGGACGAGAACCGCGCCCGCGAGCGCGGTGCGGCCATCCGGGCCACCGTGGCCGGCCATGCCGCGACGTTCACCGGCGCCTCCCGCTGGGAGCGGTCCAGAGAGGGGCTCGCCCACGCGATCCGGGGCGCCCTCGACGAGGCCGGCTGTGCCCCGGAGGAGATCGACGTCGTGTTCGCCGACGCCCTGGGCGTACCGGAGGCGGACCGCGCCGAAGCACTGGCCATCGCCGATGCCCTGGGCGCGCACGGCACCCGCGTACCCGTCACCGCGCCCAAGACCGGAATCGGACGGACCTACTGCGCGGCACCCGTGCTGGACACCGCGGCCGCGGTGCTCGCCATGGAGAACGGCCAGGTACCCCCCACCCCCAACGTGTTCGACATCTGCCACGACCTCGACCTGGTGATGTCGAGCGCTCGCCCCGCCGAGCTGCACACGGCCCTGGTCCTCAGCAGGGGACTCATGGGCTCCAACGCGGCGCTGGTAGTGCGCCGCGGCAGCGAATCCGCCCGGTAGGACCGGGCGGGAAGGAGAACACACACATGATCATCGAAGTGACTGTCGACGAACTGGCCAAGCTGATGAAGAAGGCCGCCGGAGTCTCCGTCGACCCCAAGGACCTCAAGCACGCGTCGGATTCGCCGTTCGGCACCCTCGGCCTCGACTCGCTCGGCCTGCTCGGCATCGTCGGCGAGCTGGAGAACCGGTACAGCAAGCCGCTCCCGCCCGACGCGGAGCGCTGCAAGACCCCCAGGGAATTCCTCGACCTCGTCAACAGCACCCTCAAGGCTGGAGCCTGAAGTGGCCGGACACACCGAGAACAGCATCACGATCGACGCCCCCCTCGACCTCGTCTGGGACATGACCAACGACATCGAGAACTGGCCGCAGCTCTTCAGCGAGTACGCGTCCCTGGAGGTGCTCTCCCGCGAGGGCGACACGACGACGTTCCGCCTGACCATGCACCCGGACGAGAACGGGAAGGTCTGGAGCTGGGTCTCGGAGCGGACCATGGACCGCGCCGGGCGGACCGTCCTGGCCCGCCGCGTCGAGACCGGCCCCTTCGCCCACATGAACATCCGGTGGGAGTACAAGGAGACCCCGCAGGGCACCCACATGCACTGGGTGCAGGACTTCGCGATGAAGCCCGAGGCCCCGGTCGACGACGCCTGGATGACGGACAACATCAACCGCAACTCCGTCACGCAGATGGCCCTCATCCGGGACAAGATCGAGCAGGCCGCCCGCGACCGCCAGAACGCGCCCCTGCCCCGCTGACCCCCGGCTCAGGAAGGACACCCGATGCACCACGCCCTGATCGTCGCCCGCATGGCGCCCGACTCGGCCCCGGCGATCGCTGACGTGTTCGCCGCCTCCGACCGCGGCGAACTCCCGCACCTGATCGGCGTCAAGCGGCGCAGCCTCTTCCAGTTCGGTGACGTGTATATGCACCTCATCGAAGCCGACCAGGACCCGGCGCCCGCCATCGCGAAGGTGGCCGGGCATCCCGAGTTCCGCAGCATCAGCGAGGAACTCTCGGCGTACGTCAGCGCGTACGACCCGCAGACCTGGCGCAGCCCCAAGGACGCCATGGCGCACTGCTTCTACCGCTGGGAGCGCGACGCCGCCTCCTGAAGCGAGCGCCGGGACACAACCCGAGGCCGCCGACCCCGCGCAGAACGCGGAGCCGGCGGCCTCGGGTTTTACCGGGTCTCCCGGGCTAGCCCGGGATCGTGCACTCGAAGGCGTGCAGATACGCGTTGACCGGACGGAACTCGTCGATGACGAGCCCCGCGTCCGTCAGCCGGTCGACCATGCTCTGCCGGGTGTGCTTCGCACCGCCGACATTGAGGAGCAGCAGCAGGTCCATGGCCGTGGTGAACCTCATCGACGGGGTGTCGTCCACCAGGTTCTCGATGACGACGACACGGGCACCGGGCCGTGCGGCCTTGCGGACGTTCGCCAGCGCCCTGCGGGTGCTGTCGTCGTCCCACTCCAGGATGTTCTTGATGATGTACACATCCGCCTGGACCGGGATGTCCTCGCGGCAGTCCCCGGGCACGATGCGCACCCGCTCGGCCAGCGAACCGCCCTTCCGCAGGCGCGGATCGGCGTTCTGCACCACTCCCGGCAGATCGAGCAGCGTGCCGTGCATCCCGGGGTGCTTCTCCAGCAGGCTGACCAGGACCTGTCCCTGGCCGCCCCCGATGTCCGCGACCGAGGACACGCCCCGCAGTTCGAGAAGGTTCGCGACGTCCCGCGCGGACTGCTCGCTGGACGTCGTCATGGCCCGGTTGAACACGTACGCCGATTCCGGGGCCTCTTCGTTGAGATAGTCGAAGAACTCCCGCTCGTACACGTCCTCGAAGACGTTCCGGCCGGAGCGCACCGCCTCGTCGAGCTTCGGCCAGACGTTCCACGTCCACGGCTCGGTGCACCACAGGGCGATGTACCGCAGGCTGTGCGGATCGTCCTCGCGGAGCAGCCGGGACATCTCCGTATGCGCGAAGCTGCCGTCCGGGAGCTCCGTGAAGACTTCCCGGCAGGACAGCGCGCGCAGCAGCCGCCGCAGGGTCTTCGGCTGGGTCTTCACCGCCGCCGCCAGATCCTCCACGCTCATGGGCGTTTCTGTCAGGGCGTCGGCCACACCCAGGCGGGCTGCCGCGCGTACGGCGGCGGCGACCGCCGCTCCGAAGACCAGCTCCCTCAGCCGCATGGGCGGCGGGGGAGCCGCATCCACTCTCGTCACCGGGTCAACGGTCGTCATCTGTTGCCTCGCTTCTGCTGTCGTGCTGTGTGGGGGGACTCGGGAGCGGGCCGGTCAGCACATTCCGGCGGGCTGGGAGACCGCGCACGTGTTGCCGTGGAATGTGTTGCCCTTGCCGGTGGTGTCACGGTTGGCCAGATCGGCCGGGCTGTTGCGCGCCAGCACGTTGTCGCGGATCTCGTTGTGCTGGCTGAGGGCGCCCACGAAGCTCTTGAACAGCACGATGCCGCCCGACAGCGGGGAGGTGCCCGCGTTGTCCTCGACCCTGTTCTCCGTCACCTTCGCGTCCTCGGCGCCGGTGAGGACGATGCCGGAGCCCTGCAGGAAGGGCAGCCGGGCGGTCTTGGGACAGAGCTTGTTGTTGGCGTGGATGTAGTTGCGGCGCACGCTCAGTGCCCCGACGCGCGGCTTGTTCTCGTCACCCACGATGAACACCGCGGTGCAGTTGCCGGTCGCCTCGTTGTGATCGACGGTCAGGTTCCGCAGCCGTCGCACCGTGACGCCGATCCGGTTGCCGGCCAGACGGTTGTGACTGACCACGGTCCCCTTGGCGTCCCGGGCTCCCTCCTCGGTGTCGACCGTGTTGGAGAGGAACAGGCCGGCGTCGCCGTTGTTCTGGGCGAGGTTGTGGCGGAACACCCCGCGCACGGACCTCTCCTGGGCGAGGCCCCACTGGCCGTTCTTCTCGGACGTCACGCCCTGGACCGTCAGCCCATCGGTCCCCGACGCCCACAGGCCCTGCTTGGTGAAGCCTCTGAGGGTCAGTGAGCGTACGGTGACGCCCTTGACGGGACTCTTGTCCGTCCCCGTCACGCAAATGCCGTTGCCGGCCTTGGCGCACGTGCTGTCGGCGGTGGCGGCGCCCGGCACGATGACGGTGTACTGGGCGCCGGAGCCCCGCAGGGTCAGGTTCGGCACCGTGATGCGGACGCTCTCGTGGTAGGTGCCGGGGGAGAGGAACACGGTGTCCCCCGGTCGCGCGGAGTTCACGGCCTTCTGGATCGACTCGCCGGGGTTCACCAAGTGCACCGTCTGGTGGTCGGCGGACGGGGCTGCACCCAGCCCCGACGCCACGACGACCACGGTGCAGGCGAGGTAGGCCATCTGTCGTTTGGTCATATTGCCGAAGCTATGAGCGGCTGTTCCGGCCCGCCACCGCTGATCACCCAGGTGGGCCGCCGCTGTCACCTCCCTGCGCGCGTACGGGTGAGTTGGACGTCACCGGAGAACACGACCGCCCCGGCCGGAAGATCCGGCCGGGGCGGTGCGGTGGTGGCCCGGGGGCCGCCGACGGTGTGTCAGGCGAGGGTCGCCAGCGACTCGTTCCAGGTGGCCGACGGGCGCATGACGGCCGCGGCCTTGGCCGGGTCGGGCTGGTAGTAGCCGCCGATGTCGGCCGGGGAGCCCTGGACGGCGATGAGCTCGTCGACGATCGTCTGCTCCTGCGCGGCGAGCGTCTCCGCGAGCGGGCCGAACGTCTTGGCGAGGTCCGCGTCGTCGGTCTGCCCCGCCAGCTCCTGCGCCCAGTACAGGGACAGGAAGAAGTGGCTGCCGCGGTTGTCGATGCCGCCGACGCGACGGGTCGGCGACTTGTCCTCGTTGAGGAAGGTCGCCGTCGCGCGGTCGAGGGTGTCGGCCAGGACCTGGGCGCGCGCGTTGCCCGTGGTCGTCGCGAGGTGCTCGAAGCTGGACGCCAGCGCGAGGAACTCGCCCAGGCTGTCCCAGCGCAGGTAGTTCTCCTTGACCAGCTGCTGCACGTGCTTCGGCGCGGAGCCGCCGGCGCCCGTCTCGAAGAGGCCGCCGCCCGCCATCAGCGGGACGACCGACAGCATCTTGGCGCTGGTGCCCAGCTCCAGGATCGGGAACAGGTCGGTCAGGTAGTCACGCAGCACGTTGCCGGTGACCGAGATGGTGTCCTCGCCACGGCGGATGCGCTCCACGGAGAGCTTGGTGGCGTCCTCCGGGGAGAGGATGCGGATGTCCAGGCCCTCGGTGTCGTGCTCGGGCAGGTACTGCTTGACCTTCTCGATGAGGACGGCGTCGTGCGCGCGGTCCTCGTCCAGCCAGAACACCGCCGGGACGCCGGTGGCGCGGGCGCGGCTGACGGCCAGCTTCACCCAGTCCTTGATCGGGGCGTCCTTGGTCTGGCAGGCGCGGAAGATGTCGCCGGCGGAGACGGCCTGCTCCAGGACGACGTTGCCGGCCTGGTCGACGAGCCGGACCGTACCGGTGGCCGGGATCTCGAAGGTCTTGTCGTGGCTGCCGTACTCCTCGGCCTTCTGCGCCATCAGACCGACGTTCGGGACCGAGCCCATGGTCGCCGGGTCGAAGGCACCGTTGGCGCGGCAGTCGTCGATGACGACCTGGTAGACACCGGAGTAGCTGCTGTCCGGCAGGACCGCGAGGGTGTCGGCCTCCTGGCCGTCCGCGCCCCACATGTGGCCCGAGGTGCGGATCATCGCCGGCATGGAGGCGTCGACGATCACGTCGGACGGGACGTGCAGGTTGGTGATGCCCTTGTCCGAGTCGACCATGGCGAGGGCCGGGCCCTCGGCGATCTCCGCGTCGAAGGAGGCCTTGATCGCGTCGCCCTCGGGCAGCGCCTGAAGGCCCTTGAGGATGCCGCCGAGGCCGTCGTTCGGGGACAGACCGGCCGCGGCCAGCGTCTCGCCGTACGCCGCGAACGTCTTCGGGAAGAAGGCGCGCACCACGTGACCGAAGATGATCGGGTCGGAGACCTTCATCATCGTGGCCTTGAGGTGCACCGAGAACAGCACGTCCTCGGCCTTGGCGCGGGCGATCTGGGCGGTGAGGAACTCGCGCAGCGCGGCGACGTGCAGGACGGACGCGTCCACGACCTCGTCCGCGAGGACGGGTACGGACTCGCGCAGCACGGTGGTGGAGCCGTCCTCGCCCGCCAGCTCGATACGGAGCGAGCCCGCCTCGGAGATCACCGCGGACTTCTCGGTGGAGCGGAAGTCGTCGACGCCCATGGTGGCGACGTTCGTCTTCGACTCGGACGACCACTTGCCCATGCGGTGCGGGTGGGTCTTGGCGTAGTTCTTGACCGACGCGGGGGCGCGGCGGTCGGAGTTGCCCTCGCGCAGCACCGGGTTCACGGCGGAGCCCTTGACCTTGTCGTAACGGGCGCGGATGTCGCGCTCCTCGTCCGACTTCGGCTCGTCCGGGTAGTCCGGAAGCGCGTAGCCCTGCCCCTGCAGCTCGGCGATCGCGGCCTTCAGCTGCGGGACCGAGGCCGAGACGTTCGGCAGCTTGATGATGTTCGCCTCGGGCGTCTTCGCCAGTTCGCCGAGCTCGTGGAGGGCGTCGGCGATGCGCTGGCCCTCCTGGAGGAACTCGGGGAAGAGGGCGATGATGCGCCCGGCCAGCGAGATGTCACGGGTCTCCACAGTGACACCCGCCTGCGAGGCGTATGCCTGGACCACCGGCAGGAACGAATACGTCGCCAGGGCCGGGGCCTCGTCAGTGTGCGTGTAAATGATGGTCGAGTCAGTCACCGGGTGCTCCGCTCCACGTCTGCAACATTGCTCGACATCAAGATATCTCGTGAGCGACCCCCTCTCGACAGGGCCCTCGGGGTGGATGTCCCGCGGTGTCGACGTCCGGGATGATCCGTACCCTCCCAGGCACCGGTCGCCGGCAGCCGAGGCGCGGCCGCCGGTCCGGTGCCGAAGGCGGGAGTCGCCGAGGACCAGGCGCGACGCGCTTCACCCCTTCGGCGCGTCGCGCCTGCGCACCCCCGGCCGGGCTCGCTCCGTATCCCCGAGGGCGGGGCTGCCCTGCCTGGCGGTGTCGTACTACCGCGCGACCCACCGGCCCACCGCCCGAGCGGCGGCCATTCGACTCGGCTTTCCCGCCCCTCGTGGGGCCCGCCGAGTTGGGGCGAACCGCGGGCCGGCGGGCCGTTCCTGCGCCCCTTTGAACCGTTCGGCGGCGGTGCGAGACCGCGGGCCTAGAGCCGCTCCGCCATCGCCGCGAGCTGCGCCCCGTCGTGCTTCTGGAGCAGCGCGCGCAACGCGTCGCACGCGTGCTTGTACCGCTCGTCCTGGAGGGCCGTGCGTGCGCGGGCCTCCTCCCACGCCTTGTCCTCATGCCTGGCGAGGGCCAGCCAGTGCAGTCCGGGGCGCCCGTCCACCGGTCGCCGGAGGTGGGACTGGAGGGCGGGCCACCGGGCGGCGATCTCGGCGAGCACGACCAGGTGGAGGGCCTGCTCCACGTCGAGCTGGTCCGCTCCCCGCTCCTTGTGGCCGACGACCCGGAGGTAGAACTGCCAGATCGTCAGCAGGCGCTTGGTCTCCCGGATGGACAGGTCGGGCTGGTCGTAGAGCCGTTGCTGGATGAGGGCACGGACGACGGGGTTGGTCTCCAGGGCGCGGGCTCGGATGTCCGGCTCGGGGTCGGCTGCGGGCGCGAATACGAGCGATGCCGTCTGGGGGGCCTCGGCCGTGGGCTGCGCCGCCGGCTCGGTCTCCCCGCCGCCCGTGGGTGCCGCCGACTGTGGCGTGGGCGGCGCCGTGGGCTGCGCGACGGACCCCAGCAGTCCCGACAGCGCCTCGTCTATCCCGGTGTCGGTGATCGGCGGCAGAATCACCGGGAGCTGGATGAGCTTGCGCAGAAACGTCCAGCCCCAGGAGGGGTCCCCGTTGGACGGACGGGACTTCTCCGGCTGGAGGTCCTTGAACGCCTGGTCGAGATGACCGGCGACCACGGCTGGGTCGAGCCCGATGACGAACCGGCATTGTGCCCGCGCGTCCGTCGCTTTCGGTGTCTGCTGGGCCTGCTCCGCCTTCGTTGTCTTATGCCCTGTCTTCTCCCTTATCTCCCGCCATACCTTCACTATCCACTTTGTCTTCTCTGCCTGGTCGGCGGTCTGACACGGCGCGGCGTCCTGCAGGGCTCCCGACAGGAACAGGTTGATCGCCTCGAAGACCTGGGCGGTCGTGCCCGGCGAGCATCGGTCGAGGTCGTCGATGAACACGATCAGCTCATGACCGCGGCCGCGCAGGCTCGCCAGAAGTTCACGGATGTCGTGCTGGACCAGGTAGAGGTATCCGGAGCGAGCGTTGAAGTAGGGGTCGCGCAGAGCGGGGTCGGCGGCGCCGCCCATCCCCGGGGCCAGCGCGCCGCTGAGTACGGGGCCGTCGAGGACGTCTCCCGGCAGGAAGGACCTGGCACGGCCGAAGAGGAACCGGCCGACGGTGTGGAAGAGCCCGGCTGCGAGGAGCCCGGCGGGGATGGCCAGGGCCAGTTTCGGTGCGGTGAGCGTGAATCCCCACACGGTGTAGGTCTGATCCGCCTTCACCAACTGCGCGATCAGCGGGGGCAGCAGGGCGAACACGGCCAGCCGCAGCAGCGGAGAGGCCAGACTCCGCCAGAGCTTCCGCCTGAGGTGGCGGCGCTCCAGACGCAGCCGGTTGCGGAACAGCCAGTACCTTTCGCGTGCCCTGTCGTCCGCCCCCAGCACGGGGTGCGCGGCCTCGATGATCGAGCGCGTCAGGCCCGCCCAGATCTGCTCGTTGGACTGATGGGCCCAGGGATTGAAGTGGGCGATGACAGGCAAGCCCCGCAGGGCCTCGGCGCGATGTCGGCCCCGACGAGTGGTCTCCTTCCTGCCCGACCCCAGGATGCGCAGTGCCGATCTGACGGAGAGATGCCGGGGCATCGGCAAGCGCCACCACCAGGACCACCACCAGCGCCGCGACCAGCGTTCGGGCTTCGGCTCCGGCTGTGGCCGACGGCGGATCAGCTCCTGCTCGATGAACCGCATCGTGGTCGACTTGCCCGAACCCCACGGTCCTTCGAGCGCTACGACGGTAGGGCCGTGGGCGTCGGCTCCGGTGGCGGACTCGTCCGGCTCCGGCGGGGCGAGCAGGTCGGTGATGGCGGCGACCATGGCGGTTCTGCCGATGAGGTCGGCCTCGGCGAGGCGGTCTCCGAAGCCCCGGGTGTGGAGCGAGCCTGGGGAGGAGGCGGGGTCCTGGGCGGACTGGCTTTCGGGCAGGGCTTGCGGAGGATTGTGGCTGCGGGATACGAACTCGTCGAGGGAGCGGAGCAATTCGTCGGTATCCGGTGCGGCCGCCAGCAACGCGCGGAGCGCGGCTACTTGAAGGCTGCCCACCGTGTCGAACGCGGGGTTGTCCAGCGGCGGTTTGGAGATCGTCTCGGCGATTCCCTGCCAGTGCCGGTTCGACAGATCTGGAATCTGTGAGAGCAGCGGTATGAAGCCGCGTACCGCATTGTCGAACGCCTCGGCCCTGCCCGGCTCCGAGATGTGCTGAAGCGGCAGCGGCATGCCGAGTGCTGTGCTCAGCGCTTCTCGTGCCCCGGCGTCGTTGGTTCTCTTGATGAGAGCGTCCCACCACGGGCCTTCCTCACGCGCCAGGACCAGCAGACGGAACGGCGTTTCGGAAGTGCGGCGCGCAGCCTGTTCGAGCACAGGGAGCAGCTGGTCCGTCTGCGCTTTGCCGTCGTCGACGATCAGCAGCGTGGGCGCCTGAAGTTCGGCGATCCTGGCCAGTCGATGGGAGGGCGCATCCGGCCGCAGTACGCCGACGGCCCACTCACGCCGGCCCAGTTCCACGGCGAATTGGAGGGCCAGCCGACTCTTGCCGAACCCGGCCGGAGCCGTGCACAAGCACACCTGGATGCCGGAACCCCCGGACCAGTCCCTCAGCCTTTGGAGTTCCTTCTCTCGTCCGCTGAAGGGCAGGACCCGCGCCTCGGGGGCGAGGAGCGACACGAGTGATGTGAACGTACGCACAGGGAGTGGTGGTCGGGCGATGCGCGTGAGCTCCACGGCCTCGGGCACCAGCGGCACACCGGTCCGGGACGACACCAGCTGGGCGAACTCATCGTCGCGCGCCAGCTGAGTCGTACGCGCCGCCCGCAATCGGCCGTCGGCGCCGAGCGCGCTGACCACGCCGATCATGAGGTCGTCGACGAAGACGGGAGCTCCCGTGATCCCGTCCAGAGGACCACCGCCGGGAACGTTGTCCGGAACACCCCGGATGATCCAGCCCGACGTGGCGGATCCCTGCATCGGCTCGATGCGGCCCGTCAGCAGTTCGATGTCCCTGAGGCCGGTCCGCCGCTGGGCGAACTGTGGAAAGCCCGTCACCGTGCATTCCACTGTGTCCCTGCCGGCGAGAGTCCCCCACCGGGTCGAGACATGCCGTCGGCCGCGAAGCCACCGCTCATCGGTGATCTCCAGCAGCGCCGCGTCCAGACGCTCGGAACTGCGCCACCGCACGGCGCACGCGATCCAGTCGTCCTCGTCCGTGAAGCGCACCGCGAGACGGTCGCTGTTGGTGCTGTTCAACCCGACGACGTGTTGCGCCGTCAGGACCAGGCCGTTGGCGACCAGGTAGCCGGATCCCGTCAGTCGTGCGCCGACGGTGATCTCCGCCACCCGGCTCTCGTCCACGCCCATCGCCCAGAAATACCAGACTTACGAGAGCGGTGTACTGCCCTCTCGCTGATGCGGGACGGCAGCGCTTCCCGGCTGCAGCGCCACCGTCCGGGTGGGCGCCGGAATCCGGATGCCCTCCTCCCGGTAGCGCTTGTGCACACGCTTGATGAACTCGTGCTTGATCCGGTACTGGTCGCTGAACTCGCCCACGCCGAGGATCACGGTGAAGCCGATACGGGAGTCGCCGAAGGTGTGGAAGCGGACGGCGGGTTCGTGGTCCGGGACGGCGCCGGTGATCTCGGTCATCACCTCGGCGACGACCTCGTTGGTCACCCGCTCGACGTGCTCCAGGTCGCTGTCGTAGCCGACGCCGGCCTGGACCGTGAGCGTCATCTGCTGCTCGGGCCGGGTGAAGTTGGTCATGTTGGTGCCCGAGAGCTGGGCGTTGGGGATGATGACCAGGTTGTTGGAGAGCTGACGGACCGTGGTGTTGCGCCAGTTGATGTCGACGACGTAGCCCTCCTCGCCGCTGCTGAGGCGGATGTAGTCGCCGGGCTGGATCGTCTTCGACGCGAGGATGTGGACGCCCGCGAAGAGGTTGGCGAGGGTGTCCTGGAGAGCGAGGGCCACCGCGAGACCGCCCACGCCCAACGCCGTCAGCAGCGGGGCTATCGAGATGCCCAGCGTCTGCAGCATGACGAGGAAGCCCATCGCCAGCACCAGGACGCGGGTGATGTTGACGAAGATGGTGGCCGAAGCGGCGACGCCCGACCGGGACTGGGCGACGGACCGGACCAGGCCGGTGATCACCCGTGCCGCCGTGATGGTCGACACCAGGATGAGCAGAACGGTCAGCGACCGGTTGACGTTGCGCCCGACCTGCGCGGTCAGCGGAAGCACCGCGGCCGCCGACGCGATCCCGCCGGCGATCGCCGCCCAGGGCACCAGGGTGCGCAGCGCGTCCACGATCACGTCGTCGCCGCTCCAGCGGGTGCGCAGCGCGTGCTTGCCCAGCCAGCGCAGCAGCATGCGCAGCAGGAACGCCGCCAGGAGACCCGCGGCGACGGCGATCCCGGCGACCATCAGATCGTCCAGGGTGAGGGAGCGCTTCACCGGTGACCTCCGTTGCGGCCGTGGAGAAGGCCCGAGGGCCGGATGTGCTGTGTCGTCACTTGCCACCTGCTCGAATCCGGGAACGCACGATCACACCCGGACGGATGTTCGTCGTCCGGGGCGACCGCTCATCCTGCCGCATGCGCCTGCCCACCCGTCACCAGGCCTGCGCGGACCCGCCCTTGACGGCCGCCACCGACGCGGGATGTGCTCATGGACGGTCGGGTGCGTCCCGCAAGGGGCCGGCACGAGGTGATCGTGGAGCGGGGTCATGACCGGCGGTGGCATCGGTTCCGGGACCGCTCCCGCACGCCCCCGCCATCTGCCCGCCGGACCCGTCCGCGTCACAGCCCGCTGAACGAACCGTGCCGCCCGGCTCCCGACGCGAAGCGGGCGGCGCCCTCCAGGCTCTCGGTCAACACGCCCATGCCGTAGTGGAGTTCCGTGCGCAGGGCGACCTTTTCCACCAGGCCCTCCTGGTCGAGGACGGAGGCGCGGTCGCTGCGGAGGCAGGACTGCGGGAAGCCGGCGATCTCGGCGGCGAGCCGCTCGGCCTCGGCGCGGGCGCGGCCGGTCGGGACGAGGCGGTTGGCGAGGCCCATCCCGTACGCCTCGGGGGCGGGGACCGGGCGGCCGGTGAGGATCATGTCCATCGCACGGCTCGTGCCGATGAGACGGGGGAGCCGTACCGTGCCGCCGTCGATCAGCGGGACGCCCCAGCGGCGGCAGAAGACGCCGAAGACGGCGTCCTCCTCGGCGACCCGCAGATCGCACCAGAGCGCCAGTTCCAGGCCCCCGGCCACGGCGTGCCCCGCGACCGCCGCGATCACCGGCTTGGTCAGGCGCAGCCGGGTGGGGCCCATCGGCCCGTCGCCGTCCTCGGTGACCTGGTTGCCGCGCTCGGTGCCGATCGCCTTGAGGTCCGCGCCCGCGCAGAACGTGCCGCCCTCGCCCCAGAGCACCGCGACCCTGGCCGACTCGTCCGCGTCGAACTCCCGGAAGGCGTCGGCGAGTTCGGCGGCGGTCGGCCCGTCCACCGCGTTGCGGGCCTCGGGGCGCGAGAGGACGACCGTGGTGACGTATCCCTGACGTTCGATCCGGACCGGCATCGTGCTGTCCCCTTCCGCTGGCTGGCGTACGCCGAGGTTACTCCGGGGTAGTGCCGCCACCCTGACGTCGGCTCAGATCACCTTCCAGCGGACCAGCGCCCCGAGCGTCAGCGCCCCCGGCAGCAGCGGCAGCCACACCGTGATGATCCGGTACGCCAGCACCACCGCCGTCGCCACGGCCACCGGACCGCCCGCCGCGACCAGCGCGACGACCAGCGCGGCCTCCACCGAACCGATCCCGCCCGGCGTCGGCACCAGCGCGACCGCGGCCGTCGCCGCCAGATAGGCGATCGCCATGTGCGCGGGCGGCACCGCCAGCCCCAACGCCTGCCCCACCGCGGCCAGCCCGGCCGCCTGGAGCAGCGGGAAGGCGAGCGAGCCGCCCCACAGGGCGAGCGCGCGGGACGGGCGGGAGTGCACGGAGCGCGCCTCGCCGAGCGCGGTGCGCAGGAAGGAGAAGACGGCCGTACGCAGCCGGCGCACGAGAAGAAGCGTCGTCACCGCCGCGCACAGCACCAGGCCGGCGCCGAGCAGCAGCGGGCCGATCGCACCGTCCGGAAGGAGGCTTCCGATCCGCAGTGCCCCGGGGAACGCGATGAGCAGGCCCAGCAGCAGGCCGAGCCGGGCGATCGACTCCGCGAGCATGTACAGCGCGAGCGCGGCCGACGAACGGGCGAGCGGCACGCCGCACACCGTCATGAACCGCAGATTGACCGCGCTGGCGCCCAGGCCCGTCGGCAGCAGATGGTTGGCCGCGCCCGCCGCGAACTGCGTGGCGAGCAGCCGGCGTGCGGGCAGCCGCTCCATCACCGCGCCCTGGCGGGTGAAGGCCGCCGCGACCCAGGTCAGGCAGGTCGCGAGGACCGCGGCCGCGAGCCAGGGCCACTCCGCCGACTCAAGATGGCCGAAGCCCTCCATGAGCACGGACCGGTGGCGCACCCCGACCACCAGGACCAGGGCGAGCGGGAGCAGGCACAGCGCCGGCCGGACGGCAGGCCGGAGGGAGAAGCGTCTGGGGAGTCCCTGGGGGAGTCGTACCGCGGTCACATCGGGAGAGGTTTTCCACACCGCACCAACGTGGGGTTGCGGGAGCGGAGACGGCGGCTGACACGCCGGGCAAGGTGCGGGAGGGTCCGGCTTCGTCAAGTTCTTTGCGTAGCGCGTCAACTTCTTCCTGTAGTCATTGACCTCAATAATGCTTGAGGTCATACCGTCTCTCTTATGAGCATGGAGACCACAGCCTGGACACAGCTGCACAGTGTCATGAACGCGCAGCAGGAACGCCGACCCTTCGCCCGCGCGACGCTGCGCCGCATCGCCGCCTTCGCCCGCCCACACCGCCGCCGTATCGGGCAGTTCGTGGTGCTCAGCGTACTGACCGCGCTGCTCGCCGTCGCGACGCCGGTGCTCGCGGGGCGCGTCGTGAACGCCATCGTGTCCGGCGGCGACGAGAGCACCGTCATCCGCCTTGCCGTGCTCATCGCCGTCATCGCGCTCGCCGAGGCGGCGCTCGGGATCCTTGCCCGCTGGCTTTCGTCGACGCTCGGCGAGGGACTCATCCTCGATCTGCGTACGGCTGTGTTCGATCATGTGCAGCGCATGCCGGTCGCGTTCTTCACACGTACTCGTACGGGCGCGCTGGTCAGTCGACTCAACAACGACGTCATCGGTGCCCAACGCGCCTTCAGCAACACCCTGTCCGGAGTCGTCAGCAACCTCGTGACGCTGCTGCTCACCCTCGCCGTCATGCTCACGCTGTCCTGGCAGATCACCCTGCTCGCGCTGGTCCTGCTGCCGGTGTTCGTGATTCCCGCCCGCCGGATGGGCAGTCGGATGGCCAAGCTCCAGCGGGAGGCCGCCGACCTCAACGCCTCGATGGGCACCCGGATGACCGAGCGCTTCTCGGCACCCGGCGCCACCTTGGTGAAGCTCTTCGGGCGGCCCGAGCAGGAGTCCGTCGAGTTCGCGGCGCGGGCCCGGCGGGTGCGGGACATCGGGGTGCGTACGGCGATGGCGCAGTCCGCGTTCATCACCGCCCTGACACTGGTGTCGGCCCTGGCCCTCGCCCTCGTGTACGGGCTCGGCGGCTGGTACGCGCTGCGCGGCACTCTGGAGCCGGGCGCCGTCGTCTCGCTGGCGCTGCTGCTGACCCGCCTGTACGCGCCGCTCACCTCGCTCGCCGGGGCCCGCGTCGAAGTCATGAGCGCCCTGGTCAGCTTCGAGCGCGTCTTCGAGGTGCTCGACCTGAAACCGCTCATCGAGGAGAAGCCGGACGCCCGCAAGGTGCCCGAAGGACCGGCGTCCGTGGAGTTCGACGACGTCCGTTTCGCCTACCCCTCCGCCGACAAGGTCTCCCTCGCTTCGCTGGAGGAGGTCGCCGCCCTGGACACCCGCGGCGGTGCCGAGGTCCTGCAGGGCGTCTCCTTCCGCGCCGAACCCGGCCAGACCGTCGCGCTCGTCGGCTCCTCCGGCGCCGGCAAGTCGACCATCGCGCAGCTGCTGCCGCGGCTGTACGACACCGACGAGGGCGCCGTCCGCATCGGCGGCGTCGACGTCCGCGATCTGAGCGCCGAGTCGATGCGCGAGACCCTCGGCATGGTCACCCAGGACGGGCACCTCTTCCACGACTCGGTACGGGCGAACCTGCTGCTGGCCCGCCCCTCCGCGACCGAGGAGGAACTGTGGGACGTACTGCGCCGGGCCCGTCTCGAAGACCTCGTGCGCTCCCTGCCCGACGGCCTGGGCACCGTGGTCGGCGAGCGCGGCTACCGGCTCTCCGGCGGCGAGCGCCAGCGCATGACCATCGCCCGGCTGCTCCTCGCCCGCCAGCGCGTCGTCATCCTCGACGAGGCCACCGCCCACCTCGACAACACCTCCGAGGCGGCCGTCCAGGAGGCGCTCACCGAGGCGCTGGAAGGGCGGACCGCCGTGGTGATTGCCCACCGGCTGTCCACCGTGCGGGCGGCCGACGTGATCCTCGTCGTCGAGGCGGGGCAGATCGTCGAGCGGGGCACCCACGAGGAACTGCTGGCGGCCGACGGGCGGTACGCGGAGCTGTACCGGACGCAGTTCGCCAAGCCGGGGACGGGTGACGCGGCGCACACCGCCGGCGTGATCGATGTCGCGGCCGCGGAAGAGGCCGTCGCGTAGGGAGCGACCCGGCGCCCGCCGTACCCCGGCGGGCGCCGGCGCGTACCCGTCACCGGGGCGCGACCCTTCTACTGCCGCAGGCACATGCTCGACGCGATCCGATACGTGGCGGACAACGGCGTGAAGTGGCCTACATCGCCTACGGATTACCCGCCGTGGAAGGCGGTGCACCAGGTCTTCACCCGCTGGCGGAGGCAGGGGCTGGTCGGCGAGTTCCACGACCGGCTCCGCGCCGCGACCGGTGAAGCGGAGGGCTGGGATGCGGAGCCGACGCCGAGGGCGATCGACTCGCGGTCCGCGAAGGGCACTTCGACGGTCGAGGCCGCGCTGGGGAGCAGGACGAGGCTGACGATGATCCCGGCGAGGCCGAGGCCGAGGCCGACGCGGCCGACGCGCTCAGCAGGGGGTGACGTTGATGCTGCGCCGGTGGGTCGGGTGCACGGCGGTGGGACGGATGACTATGGCGTCTCCTCCTCGGCTGTGGCGATCACGGCGTCCTTGGTTCGGGTGGTGGCCGACGTGTCATCCCTGTTTTGTGGAGGGTGGGGAGGCGCGCAGGGTGGCAAGGCGCCGCTGGTACTCCTCCTCGTCGATCTCGCCGCGGGCGAACCGCTCGGCGAGCAGCTGCTCGGGCGAGGGCCCAGCCGGGGTGTGGGTGTAGGGGTGCTCGGCGGTGCGGCCCAGGGCCCGGAAGAGCAGCACGCCGACTCCGATGATCACCGCCCAGAACAGGACCATGCTCACCGACATCGCGAACCAGCCCCAGCCGCCGTCGTGGCCATACCAGAACATCGCTTTCACTTCCCCAGGTTTCCAGGGGCCGCAGGCGCGGAGCCCGCTGTCCTGCCGACGTTCTCTGTTGTTTCCACAGTCGCTCGCGCCGGATCGCGGGCACAGGGCCGTCTGGCCCCGTGCACGGGGCCGTATAGCTCTTACCTACGACACTGCGTCCAGGAAGCCGTCCGGGCCGACCCAGCCGCGGGCGAGGCAGATACGCGGGTCGGGGTCCGTGCGGTGTGCGGTACCCCCATGTCGAGCGGAATCCCGACGGCGAGCCATGGGTGGAACCAGATCGTCTTGAGGACGAGTCCACTCGCGGCTGCGACGATCGCGGTGCCGGCCCACCAGTCGCTGCCCGCAGCCACACCGACACCAGCGACGACGTACAGCAGGGCGGTGTACCAGGAGAGCGCCGACGACGCGGCCCTGACAGGTGCCGTGGAGACGTGGGCCGCCGTCAGGGCCCACGAGTGTCCGGGGTCGAAGGGAGGCGGCTTGTCGGACGGTACCGGTGCCGTCCAGGCGCCGGGTGCAGCAGCCCGTGTACGACCAGGAATCCCGACACCAGCGCGGTGATCACGGCTGATCCTCCGGGGTGTTCGGTTCCGAGCCGCCCATGTCCAGGCGGAACGGCGGGTACTGGTCCGTCATCAGGGAGGTGTACGCGGCGACCCGCAGCACCCACCGGTTGAGGCCGAGGACCAGGTCGTACAGGTCCTTCGGATATTCCTCGGTGAAGGCCATGATCACGGCGGCGATGATCGTCAGCACCAGGATGAGTCCGCCGTACCACCAGCCGAGATGGGCGCCGCCGAGGAAGAATCCGATGACGATGTAGTGCGGGATGGCCAGGAGCCACCACTTCACCAGCACCAGACCGCGGGAGAGCCGCTCCGGGTAGGCGACGTCGAGCCGCGCGGGGTAGTCCGGTTCCTCGCCCAGGCTGAACGGCGGGTAGGTGTCGGTGCCCAGGGCGCCGTACGAGTAGTAGGCGACCCGCCAGCTCCAGCGCAGCACACCGAGGTTGAAGTCGAACAGTGCGCGTGGATAGCGCTCGGTGAACAGGATGGCGAAGAACGCGATCACGCACACCACGGTGAAGGCGATCCAGAGGAAGAACAGCACCACGTAGTGCGGAATGGCGAGGATCCATTTCACGAGCCACAGCCACCGGGACAGCGGCGCGTCGAGACGTGCGTTCACCTGGACCGGTCGGTCCGGGAATCCCACCAGGGTCGTCATCGAGATCAGCTCCTTCACCTCGGCATATGAGTTGCCAGGGTGGGCTCGTGGCCGGCCTGGCCGTTGCCCGTGCGACGCCGCGAGGGTTGTGTGGGCCGGACCGGAAGGCCTGTCGGCCCCCCTTGGCCCAACCGGCCCCGGATCAGGTGGTCCGGCGCCCCCACTGAGGTCCGACCTGGCCCCACTCGCGGTCCCACTGCTCGTAGCGCCGCTGGTCGAGTCGCCACTGTGCGACGCGTCCGGCGGCGAAGACCAGACCACCGAAGGCGAGCGCGGCCCCGGCGCCGAACATGGCCGCCTCGGTGGCCGCCGCCGAGGCCGTCGGCGGCTCGGTGGTGACCTGTCCCTTGCTGTTCACCCAGATCAGGACGTTCGATCCGGCCTTCTGCCCGGAGTCCACCAGGGCCCGGCCGGACCGGAGGGAACCGTCCGACGCCGTCCAGCGGACCTTCGCTCGGACATGGCCGTTCCTCGTGCCGTCCCCTGTCGACACCGCCCGGGCCGTGCTCTCGGCGAGGACGGCTCCGACCGTGTGCCGGTCATGGCGCAGTTGTGCGAGGGATTCATCGGTTGCGTGGGCCGTCACCGCGCCGATCAGGGCGCCGCCCAGCGCGATGGCCGCCCAGACGACCAGCATGATCCAGGCCTCGACGACGTCGTCGTGCCGTCGCAAGGGATTGTTCCGCCACCGCCACAACAGTTGCCTCGGACGCTTCGTACGCCGTGCCTCGGGCATCGGGCTGCACCTCCTCGTCCTCACAAACAGGAAGGTGACACCTGAGCCGGAGCGGTGGCAGGGGCCGATCGGACGGCATCGCGGGGCCGTCCGGGCACACTTTCGTTCGGCGGCGGGCCGTTCGGCACTGGTCCGCAAAGGGTGGCTGGCCACCGTACCGAGCAGGGCGGATGCGCCGGGATCCGACGGGGGACCACCGGCTCCAGCACATTCGGTTCAGCGATCGGTCGGTCTGAACGGTCCCGCCCGGACCCGCGATGGGGACCGACCGGCCCATGCGGACACCGTCTGTCACGGTCAGGGTGGAAATGGGAGGTCACTCTGTTCGAGGAGGGGCCGCCAAGCGGCGTCCCACCTTCGTCGGAGCCGACGGTTCCGACGGGGAACGGGTGGCTGAGCGTGGGGGCCGCCTACTCGCTGGCGTCCTTCACGACTGGCACCCGGAAGGCCCAAGCATCCCAAGGCCCAAGAAGGGATCGTCATGAAGGCACTTGTTTTTCACGGCTCCGGAAAGGCCGCATGGGAGGACGTGGCGGACCCCGGCATCCAGGACGCCACTGATGCGATCGTCCGCGTCGACGCGGTGACCATCTGCGGGACGGACCTGCACATCCTCAAGGGCGATGTGCCGGAGGTACGCCCGGGGACGGTGCTCGGGCACGAAGCCGTCGGGGAGATCGTCGAGGTGGGCGGCGACGTCCGCACGGTCCGCCCCGGTGACCGTGTCCTGGTCTCGTGCATCACGGCGTGCGGCCGCTGCCGGTTCTGCCGGGAAAGCACGTACGGGCAGTGCCGCGACGGCGGGGGCTGGATCCTCGGCCATCTGATCAACGGCACCCAGGCCGAGTACGTTCGTGTGCCCCATGCGGACCTGTCCACGCATCTTCTGCCCGGCGCGGTGGACAGCAAGGACGCCGTCCTGTTGGCCGACATCTTCCCCACCGCGTACGAGATAGGTGTGCTCAATGGATGTGTGCGGCCCGGTGACACCGTCGCCGTGGTCGGAGCAGGGCCCATCGGGCTCGCCGCGATCACCACGGCGCGGTTCTACACCCCCGAGATGATCATCGCCGTGGACCTCGCCCCGGCCCGGCTGGACGCCGCCAAGCACCTCGGCGCCGACGCCGTGGCAGTGGCCGGCGAGGAGGCCGAGCAGCTGGTCGCCGACCTCACGCAGGGCCTCGGAGCCGACGTGGTCATCGAAGCGGTCGGGGTGCCGGAGAGCTTCGAGATGTGTACGCGCATGGTGCGGCCAGGTGGGCACGTTGCCAACGTCGGCGTGCACGGAAAGCCCGCGACCTTGCACCTCGAAGACCTGTGGATCAAGAACGTGACGATCACCACCGGCCTGGTCGACACCCACTCCACTCCGACCCTGCTGTGCATGATGGCCGCCGGCCGCCTGCCGGCGTCGTCCCTGGTCACCCACACCTTCCCGCTGGGCGCCATGGAGGAGGCGTACGACGTCTTCTCACGGGCCGCCGACACCGGCGCGCTCAAGGTCGTTCTCGGTGGGCCGCAGCACGACGCCCTGACGGTGAGGACGTCCTGACAGGAAGAAGTGACGGGCCATGTCCGAACAGACACCGCTGAATCCGGGGGCTACAAAGGCGAGCAGCGCGCGGGGCGACACCGGGCGCCGCATCGCCACGCGACGAGGGGAGCTCGGCCTGACCCGGGAGGAAGTGGCCGACAGGGCGGGCACGGCCGTCGGCTACATCCAGTACCTGGAGGAACAGCCCAACGCGATGCCGGGCGTCAGCGTTCTCATCCGACTCGCCGACGTCCTGCAGACCAGCGTGGCAGCCCTGCACGGCGGCGACGCCGACCTGCCACCCGGAATGGGCCAGGCCGCCCGCCGCCCCGAGCTGATCGAAATGAGCGCCGAGGAGTGCCAGGCACGGCTGTCGACGCACGGCGTCGGAAGGCTCGCGATGGACACCCCCGACGGTCCTTTCGTCGCGCCTCTGAACTACACCGTCGTCGACGGTGCGATCACCTTCCGGACGGCACCCGACGCGACGCCCGCGACGGCCGTCGGAACCGACGTCGCCTTCGAGGTCGACCACATCGACGAGCCACTCAGCCAGGGCTGGAGTGTGCTGGTACGCGGCCGCGCCCGGGCCGTGACGGACCCCGACACCGTGCGTCGGCTGAAGGCGCTCGCGTACAGCGGTCCTTGGGCGGGCGGCGAACGCGACATGTGGGTGAGTGTCGATCCCCTCAGCACCACCGGGCGCCGGATCGTGGTGCGCTGATGGTTCCGTGCCAAACGTCGAGGTCGCTGGGGGCCACTTTCCAGCCGTGCTGGACCGATGGGCCCTCGCCCCTGAACTTCTCCGCCGCGCAGGATGAAAAGCGTGCGGCTCTACGGCGTGAAAGTTGAATCCGGTTATGTATCCCCAAGACGGTTTCCGTGAACTCGATCGGCATGAGTGTCTGGGCCTGCTGGCCACGGCACCCGTCGGCCGCATCGTTCACACGCGCCACGCCTTGCCCGCGGTCCTGCCGGTCAACTTCTGCCTGGACAACGATTTCGCAGTACTGCTGCGCACTTTGGCGGACTCGGAACTGGCCGAAGCAATCGACGGTGTGGTCGTCGCCTTCGAAGCGGATGTCGTCGATGCCGCGGCGCACTCCGGCTGGAGTGTCGTCGTCACCGGCCGCGCCACGGTGGTGACCGACCCCGTCGAGCACGGTCGGTTGTCGCGGACCGGTCCAAGCTCCTGGGTGGCCTCACCGAAGGAGGTCTTCATACACATCGAATCCGAACTGGTCACCGGCTGTGAACTCGTCGGTGGGCGCACGGTCTATGGGGTGGATCTCCAGCCCTGAGAACGGAGTGGACCTCTAGTCCCGGTCAACCGCGAGCCGCGGACCCCGTCCACGGGGCGCGTCGTCCTCGACCGGGCGGAGAGCTCCGCAACCGGGCTGAGCACGGGCTGCACACCAGCAAGGCCGTGCTCGTGGCCACCCTGGAGGACCGATTCACGCGCATCGTCGTCGCCCTTGGCGGCAACGCCCTGCTGCACGGTGCGAACGCCCCGACGCGCAGACCCAGCGGGCCCACATCGACCGAGCCGTCACGGCCCTCGCGGCTCTCGCCCATGAGAACGACCTCGTCATTACCCACGGCAACGGGACCCAGATCTGCCTGCCATGACCGTTCCGGGCGGGATGGCGAGGCAGGGCGGACGGCGGGTGCAGGCGGTCGGGCGCCGTCACGATCGCTCGTTCTGAATGCCGATCTCCGCCCAGATCGACTTCCCTCCGGGCAGGTGGCGCGTGCCCCACCGATCGGCGAACTGGGCGACGAGCAACAGGCCGCGCCCGCCTTCGTCGAAGATGCGGGCTCGCCGCATGTGCGGGGCGGTGCTGCTGCCGTCGGAGACCTCGCAGATGAGCACGGTGTCGCGGATAAGGCGCAGCTGAATGGGAGGGCCGCCGTAGCGGATCGCGTTGGTGACCAGCTCGCTCACCACCAGCTCGGCGGTGAAGGCGACCTCGTCCAGTCCCCAGTTCGCCAGGAGACGGGAGACCTCGCCCCGTGCGCCCGCCACGGCGGCCGGGTCGGGAGGCAGATCCCAGGTGGCGACCCGACCCGTATCGAGGGCCCGGGTGCGCGCGATGAGCAGGGCGACATCGTCCGACGGCTGCGCGGGGAGCAGGGTTTGGACCAGGTCGTCGCAGAGGGCCTCCAGCGAGCGAGCGGGCCGTTCCAGGCGTCGGCGCAGCAGCGCCATGCCCTTGCCGAGGTCGTGCTCGGGGACCTCGACGAGGCCGTCCGTGTACAGCGCGAGCAGGGTGTCTTGGGGCACCTCCCATTCGACCGCTTCGAAAGGAAGTCCGCCCATTCCCAGTGGAGGGCCGACAGGCAGGTCGATGAACTCCGCCGTGCCGTCGGGCGTCACCACGGCGGGCGGGGGATGGCCTGCCCCGGCGGCGGTGCAGCGGCGCGAGACCGGGTCGTAGACCAGGTACAGACAGGTGGCGACGAGATCAGTGACGATCTCGAGCTCCGAATCCGTGGCGGTGCCCTCCTCCGTCCTGAGGTGGGTGACCAAGTCGTCCAGGTGGACGAGGAGCTCCTCGGGAGGCAGGTCGACGTCCGCCAAAGTGCGTACCGCGGTCCGCAGCCGCCCCATGGTGGCGGAGGCGCGCAGACCATGGCCCACTACGTCTCCGACCACCAGGGCGACCCGGGCGCCCGACAGGGGGATCACATCGAACCAGTCACCGCCCAGCCCGGCCCGGGAACGAGCCGGGAGGTAGCGGTAGGCAACCTCCACGGCCTCCTGGGCAGCGAGCCGCTGCGGAAGCAGACTCCGTTGCAGGGCCAGGGCGGTGGTCCGCTCGCGGGTGAAGCGGCGGGCGTTGTCCACGGCCACGGCGGCGCGTGCGGCGATCTCTTCCGCGAGGAGCAGATCGTCCTCGTCGAAGGGCTCCCGGCGCCGGTGGCGGACGAGTACGGCCACCCCGAGCGTGATGCCTCGGGCGCGCAGCGGGACGACCATGATGGAGTGCATTCCGAAGGCGCGGACCTTCACTGCGCGCTGAGGGTCGGCCGTCTGCCAGCTCTCGATGGCTTCGTCCAGGGTGCGGTGCAGCGAGGGCAGCCCCGTGACCAGGCAGCGGGCGGGGGGCGAGGACTCTGGGTAGTAGTCCACATCTCCCGGCTGGATCACCGACTCGGGGATGCCGGGGAGGACGGACTGCTGCGCTGCGCGGCGCAGAGCGACGGAGCCCTCGGCGGAAGGCCTGGGCTCGACACCGCGGAACAGCGAGTCCAGCAGGTCGATACTGATGAAGTCGGCGAGTCGGCCCACCGCCACGTCGGCCATCTCCTGGGCCGTGTGCGCCACGTCGAGGGTGCTGCCCACCTGTGTGCTGACGTCGTTCAGCAGGGCGAGTCGCTCTCGGGACCGGTGCTGTTCGGTGACGTCGAGCGCGATGAGCTGCACGTGTCGCACCTGTCCTGCCGGGTTCCTGAGGGGGGACACGGTGACGGCCCAGTACCTGTCGTGGGCTCCGCGCCGCGGTCGGCCATGCACCTGAAACAGCTCCGGTTCTCCCGTCTCGAACACCCGGCGCATGCCCTCTTCGACCGTGGTGCAGATATGGGGAGGCAGGATGTCGGTGACACGCCGACCGCGTATCTGCCCCTCCGTGAGGCCCAGTTCGCGGGCCGCGCCGGCGCTCCCGCGCAGGGCCCGCAACTCGGCGTCGTAGATCATCACAGGTAGGTGGGACTGCGCGAAGGCTTCCTCTGTCGTCGCCTCGCCCTCATACGGATGTGGCTCCTGACGCGGACGCGTCTGCTGTGGCGGCGTGGCCACGACGAGCCACTGTGCGTTGCCCTCGTGGTCGAGTGACGGGTACGCCCGCAGCTCGACTTCCATGGGGTGGCCGTCCTGGTGTCGCAGCGGGGTCGTCCGGCTCCGTTCGTCGAGAACCTCTGAGAAATCCCCCATGGCGTCGGCGTTCCAGCCGAGCAGACGCTTCGCGGGACGCCCTACAACGTCCTCGTACGGATACCCGAGCAACCGGTGTGCGCCGGTACTCCACCCCGTCACGGTCCCCCGCGCGTCGACCACTGCCGTGGCCGAGGTGACCGGATCCGGAAGCTGACCGAGGCCGTTTCCGAGGGGGCTCGCGTTCTCCATGTCCATTCATCGCCCATCCTGCCCCCCAGACTCTCGGGTCCTGGGGAGACACAGCAGAGGCCGCAGGGCGGCGAAACGTCGCATCCCGTCGCGTCGGCTCCTTTCCTCACTTGTATCTCTCCTTGAGCGCACACGCAGGTCGGCGGGCGGCGCGGAGGGGGACGCCGCACCGAGACTGCCGCGTACCTGCCGGACTAGGCGGGCACCTGGCCCCCGGGCGACCAGTCCGGCCGTGGGCCGTCCGCTCGTCGAGGACGACGGCAAGCGGACCTGTCGCGTCGTCCGGGACTGCGCCAGCCGACACGCCTGGTGGCGCTGGGCCGATCGCCCGCACGATGCCCTGGAGCGCTGCCCGCCTCCGGAGATGTTCAGCCGCTGACATCCACACCTCACATCAACGGTGCTGAACACCAGCAGCCGTGAGCCGCTCGACAGACGCGGTGCACAAGGCCGCCGCGCGCGGGCTTCGGCGGCGCAAGGGCCCTTCCATACCTCAGATCGAGCCGCTCGGCTCATGCGCCGTGTCCTCTATCGGAGTTGGCTGAGAGTGAAGGAAGCGACGCCGACTCGAAGGGAGTGAGGACAGTGGGTACGAGTCTCACGCCAGAATTCTGGAAGCTGTTTGCGGTGCTGCTCGTTGTGGCCATGGGCGTGACGTTCGTCGCCGCGGCGGCGCTCGACGCGCTCGCCGTCCGGCTGCTGCGCCCTCGCGTATGCAGGCCACTAGCGGCAGCGCCGTCGAGGCCGGCGGACACGGATCACCGTATTCCTGTCGGCCGGTGAGGTGTCTGAACCGAACCGGAAGCCGGGAAGGCGGGCGTCCCCGGGCTCCCTTCGCTCCTCCGGGGGCGGCCGTCCTCTGGCCCTCCGCCTGGGACAGGACGGGCCGAACGTCCCCGGCAAGGGTCGAACCGCCCCTACTTCCCCCCGGCCGACGGTGCGACGGTGACAGTGAACCCCCTCGGCTGTGCTAGGTCCGCAGTCGGACGAAAGGCGGTGGGAAAGATGGAACTGCCCCTGGTCGTAGGTGTCGACGGATCGGATTCAAGCCTTCTTGCGATCGACTGGGCAGTGGACGAAGCTGCCCGGCTCGGTCTCCCGCTGCGGCTCGTGTACGCGTCACTGTGGAAGCGCTGCGAAAGCGCCGCGCTACCGGGCAGCCGGGAACGTCCCTCTGAGCAGGTGATGGCGGAGAACATCGTCGGATCCGCGGCGGAGCGCGCCCGACGGCGGAACCCGGAGGTGAAGGTCTCGGCCGAGCTACTGCCTGAAGAGGCGGTGTCCGCGCTGCTGCGCGAAGGCGGCAGTGCGACGGCTCTCGTGACGGGATCACGCGGCCGCGGCGAGCTCAAGGGCCTTCTCCTCGGCTCGGTCGGCCTGGGGGTGGCGGCTCGAGCCCATTGCCCGGTGATCGTGGTCCGCGGCGACAAGGCCGGACTGGAGGGCACCCACGAGCGGATCCTGCTCGGTGCGGGAGACCCTTCCACCGGTGTGGAGGCGGTGCGGTTCGCCTTCCGCGAGGCCGAGGCGCGCAAGTGCACGCTCGATGTCGTACGTGCCTGGCGCTGCCCCTCGTACGAGACGACTGACCATCCCCGGCTCGCCGACGAACCGGAGCACCATCACGAGGAGCGGGCATCGGTCCTGCTCGACGCCGTGCTCCACGACGCGGTGGCAGACCATCCGGGTGTCCGGGTCCACTGGACGACGGTCGAAGGGCCGGCCCGCAACGTGCTCCTGCACCGCTCCGCCGCCGCGGACCTTGTGGTCATCGGGGCCCAGCGCAGGCACAGCCACTTCGGCTTTCAGCTCGGCCCAGTGGGGCACACCCTGCTGCATCACGCGGACTGCCCGGTGGCGATCGTGCCGCAGGGCGCGTGACAGTGCGCCGGGCCCAGCCTCCGGGCCCAACCTCCGGGCCCGGCCGCTGGTCAGGTATGTACGGATCACGAGGGTACGAGCCCGGTACGAGCCCGTACCCACGTCGCCTGCGGGCCTCCACGACGAGGAGGCCGGCTTTCAAGGCGTTGGTCCAAGACCTCCTCCTTGGGCTGGACCCTGCGCCGGCCCGAGCCCTGCCGCACCGGTGTCCGCATGCGCCGCAAGAAGATTTCGGGTACTCCTCGGATGAGAAGCAACCGACGGAGGCAGTCGCCATGGAGTCAGCAGTCACCGTGGGCCTCGACGGCTCACCCGAGAGCCTTGCCGCCGCCCATTGGGCAGCCGACGAAGCCGAGCGGCGGAATCTCACGCTGCGTCTGCTGCATGCGTGGCCCCTGCTGGTGCCGGAACAGACCCGCATCCCCGCCGAGGTGGATCAGAACTACTGGGCGAATCGCATCGTGCACAACGCGCGGGCGGAGCTCCAGGCGCGACACCCGGGCCTCTCCATCGTCGGCAATCTTGTTGCCGACGACGCGCAGGACGCACTCCTGCAAGCGGCATCGGAGTCCGAGATGACCGTGGTCGGCTCGCGCGGTCTGGGGGCCATCGGGAGCTATTTCCTGGGCGACATCAGCATGGCCGTTGTGGCACGGGCCGAGGGGCCGGTGGTCCTGGTACGTGCCGAAACCAACGAAACGGGTCCACTGCCCCCTCCACGTACGGCGGGCAGCGTAGTGGTGGCATTGAAACTGCATGGCCCATGCGACGACCTGCTCGAATTCGCCTTCGGCAGCGCCGCGGCGCGGGGCGTGCCCCTCCGGGTCGTCCATGGCCGGAGCCTGCCCGTCAACGCTTACGTTCCCTGGGGCGTGGACCACGACGTCACCGAAGAGATCAAGCATGAGGCACAGAAGGACCTGAGCCAGGCCCTCCGCCCCTGGCGCGAGAAGTTCCCGGGCGTCGAGGTCGCCGACCTCATCGTTCTCGAAAGCCCCGCCAAGGCCGTCGTACGGGCCGCCGACGGCGCCGGGCTGCTGGTCGTCGGCCGACGCAAGCACCGTCCCGGCCTGGTACCACGCGTGGGCCCCGTAGCCCAGGCCGCCGCCCACCACGCGCGCTGCCCTGTCGCCGTCGTCCCCCATGACTGAGCTGAGCCGCGACGGGGAGCCGATGACGCCGGCGTATCGGACCGAGGCGTCCGTCCTTCGGCACAGCGCTGCCCCACAGACTCCGCCGCTCCCGCGTGCGGAGGTACGTGAGACCCATACCGCGGTGGTGTTCTTCGTCGGGGATCGCGCCTACAAGATCAAGAAACCGGTTGACCTGAAGTTCCTGGACTACACCGCCGTGGCGGCTCGCCGGGCCACGTGCGAGCGGGAAGTCGCCCTCAACCGTCGCTTCGCCCCCGACGTCTACCTCGGGCTGGGGGAATTCCACAGCCCGGACACGGATACGCCCGAACCCGTCGTCGTGATGCGCCGTATGCCGGCGGAGCGCCGCCTCTCCCGGCTGGTGAGAGAAGGCAGGGCCGTTGACGATGCCCTGCGGGCTGTCGCCCGGCTGCTCGCCACCCGTCACGCCGAGACGTCCCGCAGCCGGGATGTGGACGAGCAGGGGACGCGGGATGCTCTGTCGTCGCGGTGGGAGGCGAGCTTCGCGCAGGCCCGCGCGCTGGCCGACGAAGGCCTCGCGCCCGACGGCGTGGAGGAGATCGAGCGGCTGGTGCGCGGCTATCTCGCCGGCCGCAAGCAGCTTTTCGACATGCGCATCGAGCAGGGGCGGGTGGTCGACGGCCACGGCGACCTGCTCGCCGACGACATCTTCTGTCTCGACGACGGCCCCCGCGTCCTGGACTGTCTGGAGTTCGACGACCGGCTGCGCTATGTCGACGGCCTCGACGATGCCGCCTTCCTCGCCATGGACCTGGAACAGCTGGGCGTCCCGGAAGCCGCGGCGTTCTTCCTCGCCGAGTACAGCGAGTACTCCGGCGACCCGGCACCGCCCTCTCTTCGTCACCACTACGTCGCCTACCGCGCGTTCGTCCGTGCCAAGGTCGCGCTGATCCAGTCACGCCAGGGCGCGCCGGGCGCGCAGGCTGCGGCACGCCGACTGATCACAACCACCCTGCGCCACCTGCGTACGTCCGCTGTCGGCCTGACGCTCGTCGGCGGGCTCCCGGGCAGCGGGAAGTCCACGCTCTCCGGCGCACTGGCCGACCGCCTGGGAGTCACACTGCTCAGCAGCGACCGTCTCCGCAAGGAGCTGGCGGGCATCCCGGCCGAGGAGCCCGCGCCCGCCGGCTATGGCGAAGGCCTGTACACGCCGGAGTGGACCAACAAGACCTACGCGGCCCTGCTCGACCGCGCATCCGCCCTGCTGTCCTGTGGTGAGTCCGTCGTCCTGGATGCCACCTGGTCCAATGCGGGACAGCGTGAAGCCGCCCTGCGCATGGCCGAACACGCCAGCGCCGACCTGGTGGCCCTGCACTGCCAGGTTCCGGGCGATGTGTCGGCCACCCGCCTGACCACCCGCACGGTCGGGGCATCCGACGCCGGCCTGGACGTGGCCGCCGCCATGGCGGCCACGGAACCGCCATGGCCGGAAGCCGTCGTCGTCGACACGAGCGGCCCCCTGGAGGCCGCGGTCGTCCGGGCGATGACAGCCGTACGCCCTTACGCCACCGACCAGGCCCCGGTCTTTCGCCGCCCCTACATGGAGCCGGATTAGGAGGCGAACTGCGACCATGCGGCGGCGACCTGTGTGCCGGAGTGGACGGCCTCCTCAGGAGGGCCCGGACGACCTGAGCGGCTGCTGCCCTCGAAAGAGCCCGACAGTCCCTGTTGCCCGGTAGTCCTTCGCGGGCGACGGTGGAAGGGGGCAGCCGAGGGAGCACCATGCGAGCATTCGTCTACCACGGCCCCGAACAGACCTCCTGGGACACGGTCACGGATCCGGTGATCGAGGATCCGACCGACGTGATCGTGCGGGTCGATGCCACCACCGTCTGCGGTACTGACCTGCACATCGTGCGCGGAGAGCTCCCCGAGGTGAAGCCAGGGACGGTCCTCGGCCACGAGGCCGTCGGCGAAGTAGTGGACGTCGGCCGCGAGGTTCACTCCGTCCGCGCGGGGGAGCAGGTGATCGTGCCGTCCGTCTCGGCTTGCGGCCGCTGCCGGTTCTGCCAGGACAGCATGTACGGACAGTGCCGCGGCGGGGGCGGATGGATTCTGGGAAATCTGATCAACGGGACACAAGCCGAGTTCGTGCGGGTGCCCTTCGCCGACCATTCCACCCACCGGCGGCCCGGCACCCTGGCGCTCGATGACGCCGTCCTGCTCGCCGAACTCCTCCCCACCGCCTACGAGGTCGGGGTGCGGAACGGACACGTGGAATCCGGGGACACCGTGGTCGTGGTGGGTGCCGGGCCCGTGGGGCTTGCGGCGGTTATCACCGCGCGGATCTACTCGCCCCGCAGAATCATCGCGGTGGACCTGTCTCCTTCCCGGCTGGAAGCAGCCACCCGCCTGGGTGCCGACGCCGCCGAGCTGCCCGGGCGGCTGATCGCCGATCTGGCCGAGGGGCTCGGCGCCGACGTGGTCATCGAGGCCGCAGGAGATCCCGACAGCTTCGTCCTCTGCACCCGGGTTGTGCGGCCGGGCGGGCGCATCGCCAACATCGGCATGCACGGCAAGCCGGCCACGCTCCACCTCGAGGCACTGTGGCGCAAGAACGTGACGATCAGCACCGGTCAGGTCGACACTTCCTCCATTCCCTGGATGCTCGACCTGGTGACGTCCGGACGCCTGCGCGTCTCCCCGCTCGTCACCCACACCTTCGGCCTCGACCGGATGGAGGAGGCCTACGAGGTCTTCTCCCACGGCACCGACACCGGGGCGCTCAAGGTCGTGCTGCACCGCGAGTCAAGCGCTGGAAAAGTCGTGGAGGCTTCCTTGTAGACCCGGCTCCTGGACATGTGAAGCAACGCAGCGACCTCTGCGGTGTCCATGAGCAGAGACTCGGTCGGTTGACGGCTCAGTCGCTGCTTGGGGATGGAGCGCGTTTCCTCGGGGGGGAGCCGTGGCTGCAGGGCGGTCCCGCCAGCGCAGACAACTGAACCGTGCAGGATGGCAGTGGCGAAGGTCACGGAGGCCAGTGAAGGCGGGTGCGTAGGCTGGTCGCCGTCGTTGTGGATAAGGTGAGGAAACAGCCCTTGACCTGCAAAAACGCAGGCAGGGAGCCTATGTCCGGGAGTACCTCCATGCTGCGCACCATGTTCAAGTCCAAGATCCACCGTGCCACGGTCACCCAGGCCGACCTGCACTACGTCGGGTCCGTCACCATCGACGCCGACCTGCTCGACGCCGCCGATCTGCTGCCGGGCGAACTCGTCCACATCGTCGACATCAGCAACGGCGCCCGCCTGGAGACGTACGTCATCGAGGGCGAGCGCGGCTCCGGAGTCATCGGCATCAACGGGGCGGCGGCCCATCTCGTCCATCCCGGAGATCTGGTGATCATCATCAGTTACGCTCAGGTCTCCGATGCCGAGGCGCGGGCGCTGCGGCCGCGGGTCGTGCACGTGGACCACGACAACCGGATCGTGGCCCTCGGCGCCGATCCGTCCGAGCCGGTACCGGGCTCGGACCAGGAGCGCAGCCCGCAGGCGGTCACCGTCTGAACCCCGACCGACGGCGGCCGAGGACGCGGCGGACCTGACGACCCGAGGAGTTGTTCATGAGTGACACAGAGATCCGCGACGACCGGGCGGGCGGTCGCCTGGAGGCGTTCGCCGGGGAGGAAGTCGTCGGCCACATCGCGTACTTCGTCCTCGAAGCGCCCGCCCGCGCCCTCGTCCCCGTGCACACCATCGTGGAACCCGAGCACGAGGGCCAGGGCATCGCGGGTTCTCTCGCCCGTGAGCTGTACGCCATCGCCGCGCGCGAGGGCATCGTGGTCGCCCCGCTGTGCCCGTACGTCGTGAAGTGGGCGGCACGCCACCCCGAGGAGGCGCCGGCGGCCGACCCGCGGCTGCTGGAAGCGGCGGTGGAGTGGCTCAAGGCGCACCCGGGGCGTTTCTGATGACGGAGAGCCTGCCGGTGATGTCCCGGCGCGGACCGCTCGCCCTGCTGCACACCTCGCCTTTGCACGTTCCCGTCTTCGACACGCTGCGCGACGAGGACCACCCGGGGCTGGAACTGCGGCACGTGGTCGTCGAGGAGCTGCTGGCCCGGGCCCGGCGCGAGGGTCCCGAAGCGGTGGCCGACGAGGTACGGGCGCTGCTCGACCAGGCCGTCGCGGAGGGGGCCGGGGCCGTGCTGTGCACCTGCTCGACCATCGGCGATGTGGCGGAGCGGGCCGGCGCCGGGGCGGTGCCCGTGCTCCGAGTGGACCGCCCGATGGCCGCCGCCGCGGTGGCCCTGGGCCCGCGCGTCGTCGTTCTCGCGACGGTGGAGAGCACCCTGGAGCCGACCGTCGCTCTCGTCGAGGAGGAGGCCCGGAGCGCCGGGCGCCCGGTCGACGTCCGTACGGTGCTGGTCGAGGGCGCATGGGCGCTTTTCGAAGCGGGCGACATCGACGGCTCCGCCCACGTCGTGGCGGCCGCCGCCGACGCGGTCACCGACGCCGACGCGATCATCCTCGCCCAGGCGTCCATGACTCCGGCCCAGCAGCTGGCCGTGACCTCGACCCCGGTTCTGTCCAGCCCCCGCCTGGGGCTGGCCGCCGGGGCCGAAGCGGCGCGGGACGGTCGGCCGGGC
Organism: Streptomyces sp. NBC_00775; assembly: GCF_036347135.1. Classification (NCBI taxonomy): domain Bacteria; kingdom Bacillati; phylum Actinomycetota; class Actinomycetes; order Kitasatosporales; family Streptomycetaceae; genus Streptomyces; species Streptomyces sp. NBC_00775. The sequence continues at coordinate 1,014,021 of NZ_CP108938.1, read as the reverse complement.
AGGGTGGCGCACGTCCAGTAGGCCCACCTGGCCCGCATCCCTCGCGCGACGGGGTGAGTGGGCGTGCGGGGGCCGGGTAGCGTGGGACAAGTCCAGGGCCGACGTACGACTGGCTGGAGGACACCATGACGCATCCGATCCCCGACCCGGTGAAGCCGAGCCCCACCCCGGGCCCGGGCCCCGACCACCCGCAGCCCTTCCCGGAGCCGCCGCCGTTCCCGGACCCGAGCCCGAACCCGGGTCCCTCCCCGGAGCCTGTCCCGTCTCCGCCTCCGTCTCCGATCCCGAAGCCGCCGGGCCCCGACCCGGTTCCGGAGCCGTCGCCCTACTCCTGAGCGGCCATTCACGCTCCTGAGCGCACACTCACGGGGGCATCCGACGGAGGACGCATCCGCCCCATGGGGGCCGACGGGTGACCGCACCGGGTCGCCCATCGGCCCCGCTGGCTGCTAGGAGGACACTTCCGAGCGGTCCCCGCCCCACAGCGTGTGGAACGACCCCTCCCGGTCCGTACGCCGGTATGTGTGCGCCCCGAAGAAGTCCCGCTGCCCCTGGGTGAGTGCGGCGGGCAGGCGCTCGGCGCGCAGGGCGTCGTAGTAGGCGAGCGCCGCGGCGAAGCCGGGGGTGGGGACGCCCTGCCGGGTGGCGGCCACCAGAACTTCGCGCCAGTCGTCCTGCGCGGCCGCGATCTCCTGCGCGAACGTGTCGTCGGACAGCAGGCTCGGCAGGTCGGGCCGGGCGTCGTAGGCGGCGCGGATGCGGTCGAGGAAGGCCGCCCGGATGATGCAACCGCCGCGCCAGATGGTGGCGACGGAGCCGAGGTCGATGTTCCAGTCGTACTCGTCGCTGCCCGCGGTGATCTCGTGGAAGCCCTGCGTGTACGAGACGATCTTCGACGCGTACAGCGCCTGCTCCACCCGGTCCGCGAACGCCGCCGCCTCGGACTCGCCGAGCGGTGACGCCTTCGGCCCGGCCAGCCCGCGCGAGGCCTCGCGCAGCGCCGCGTGGCCGGACAGGGAGCGGGCGAAGACCGCCTCCGCGATACCGGAGACCGGGACACCGAGGTCGAGGGCGATCTGGACCGTCCAGCGGCCCGTGCCCTTCTGCTCCGCCTCGTCCACCACCACGTCCACGAACGGCTTGCCCGTCGCCGCGTCCACGTGGGACAGGACCTCGGCCGTGATCTCGATCAGGTACGAGTCGAGCCGGCCGGTGTTCCAGGTGCGGAAGATGTCGGCGATCTGCGCGGGGGAGTACCCGGCGACATCACGCAGCAGCTGGTACGCCTCGCCGATCAGCTGCATGTCGGCGTACTCGATGCCGTTGTGGACCATCTTCACGAAGTGCCCGGCGCCGTCGGGACCCACATGCGTCACGCACGGCGCGCCGTCCGCCGCCTTCGCGGAGATCTTCTCCAGCATCGGACCGAGCGACTGGTACGACTCCGGCGAGCCGCCCGGCATGATGCTCGGCCCGTTCAGCGCGCCCTCCTCACCGCCGGAGACGCCTGTGCCGACGAAGTGGATGCCCTGGTCGCGCAGTGCGCGCTCCCGGCGCCGGGTGTCCGCGAAGTGCGCGTTGCCGCCGTCGATGATCATGTCGCCGGGCTCCAGGAGCGGGGCGAACTCCTGGATCACCGCGTCGGTCGGCTCGCCCGCCTTCACCATGATCACCAGGCGCCGCGGCCGCTCCAGGGCCGCCACGAACTCCTTCGCGGTCTCCGCCGCCACGAACTCGCCCTCGTGGCCGAACTCCTCCACCAGCGCGTTCGTCTTCGCCACGGTGCGGTTGTGCACGGCGACCGTATAGCCGTTGCGTGCGAAGTTGCGGGCGAGATTGCGCCCCATGACCGCGAGTCCCGTGACGCCGATCTGGGCTGTAGTGCTCATACGGTTGGCTCCTAAGAGGTCCTGGTAAGAGGTCCTGGTATCGGTGATGCCGGTCGTGCTCGTCCGTACTGCTGGTCCTGCTCGTCAGTATTGCCCCCGGCCATCCTGACGCGTCGGGGAGGTGTACGCAGAAGAACCCCTCGGTGCCTCATCGGCCGACGTCGCGGGACAGGGGTGATTTTCAGTCACGCCCTTGCTGCCGGTCCGCTGCCGGGCGCCTGCCGGTGCCGCCGTCGCCGCGGCTTCTGTCATGCGCGTATCAGGTGTGGCGGCACGGTGCGGCGGCCTGCCGGTGCAGGAATCGGCGCAATTCGTCTGCCGCCCAGCTGGCGGGATATCACCCGACCGCTCTGGACGCTTCATAGAGCGTTGAACTACGGTCAGCCGCGCCAGAATTAAGACTTCTCGAAGAAATGGAGTCCCCATGTCCGAGGGAATGGAAATGGAATTCGAGGAATCCGCCTTCGACAGCTTGGTCGAGGACGAGTACGCGGTCGCCCAGACCTGTCAGCTTCCGACGGCGGCCTGAGACTGCACGGTGCGACTGCGCATATCACGCCTGTGCGTCTTCACCTGGCGCGACGGGCAGTTGGTCTGCGACGACCCGGTGCGGCGCCGCCAGATGGCACTGAGTTCAGGTGCCCAGCGGCTGCTGCACCGGTTCGCGGACTGGATGGACGTCGAGCGGGCCGAGGACGCGGAGTCCCGCCTGATCGGGCAGCTGCTCGCCGCGCACGTCCTGGTCGAGCAGGGCTCCGCGGAGCACCGCTTCGAGGAGGCCCGGGGCCCGTGGGCGCAATGGGGCACCGCCGCCACGTATTACCACCTGGCGAGCCGCAATCCGAGCGACGAGAAATTCACGTCCGCGGCCGAGGACACCGCCTGGCTCGTGGAAAACCTGCCAAATCGCCCGCAGCCTTCGGGACTCAAGGAATATCCGGACGCCGAGCGAATTCCGCTGTCCCGTGGCGACGACAGTCCGCTCGCGCGGTCGGATCTGGCGCAGGTGCTGCGCGCCCGGCGTTCGACACGGAAATTCGACGCCGGCAAGCCGCTGTCGGAGGGCCAGCTCGCTGCCCTACTGCGTTGGGTCGGTGGCCCACTGCACGAAGTGCGGCCCGAGGGGCTGCGGCCCGCCGTGCTGAAGGCCAGCCCCTCTCCGGGCGCCCTGCACGCCCTGGAGATCTACCCCGTCGTCCTGAACGTCACGGGCGTCGCCCCGGGGATCTACCACTACCACTCCGGCGCGCACGCCCTGGAAGCCCTGCGGCCGGGCCCCCTCGACCGCGAGCGGATCACCCACTGGTGCGGTGACCAGACCTATCTGGGTGACACCGGCGTGCTCCTGCTCTATACGGCGGTGCTGGAGCGCACGGCGTGGAAGTACCGGACGGGACGCGTCTACCGCACCCTCTTCATGGAGCTCGGCCACTTCAGCCAGACCGCGTATCTGGTCGGCACCGCCCTCGGTCTCGGCATGCTCTTCACCGCGGCGACCCGCGACGCCGAGATCGAGGACGCCCTCGGTCTCGACTGGACCAAGGAGATCCTGCTCGGTCTGAACGGCGTCGGTATCCCCGCCGAGGACGAAGTCGCCCGGCAACGGGCCATGCTGGCGGGCGGCACCGCCGACTTCTCCTTCGCCGGGGACGCGTGGGACGGACGCGACGCGTGAGTGATGACGCGGGGCGCCCGAGCCGTCCCCTGTTGACGGCGTACGTCGATGTCGACCGCCTGGAGCGCAACCTCACCCGCTTCCACGCCCTCGCCGCCGCGCACGGTCCGGCCGTACGGGCCCATGTGAAGGCCCACCGCACCGTGGAGATCGCCCGGCGTCAACTGCGGGCGGGCGCCCGGGGCATCGCGGTGAACCAGGTCGCCCAGGCCCGGAGCTATGTCGCCGCCGGGATCACCGACGTGGTGATCGCGCACCCCTGGCGCGATCCCTGGCGGTGGCGGCTCATCGCGGAGCTGGCACGTGACTGCCGGGTCGCGGTCCACGTCGACAGCCTCGAGTCCGTCGCCGGGCTGTCCGCCGCCGCGGCATCGGCCGACAGCGTCGTGGGGATCCGCGTACAGCTGGGCACCGGCGACGACATCACCGCCACGCCCGACGACACCCTGCTCGACCTGGCCCGTGCGGCTGCCGCCGCACGCTCCCTGAGCCTCGACGGCATCACCGGATACCAGGCCCTCACCACCGCCGAGTCCGCGCCGGACCGCGAGGCCGTCGGCCGGGCAGCCGCCGAGTACGCCGTACGCAGCGCGGGACTGCTGCGGGCCCACGGGATCGCCTTCCGGACGGTCGCCGTCGGCGGCACCCCCACGGCGGAAGGCGCCATGGCGGTGGAGGGGGTGACCGAGGTGTGCTCCGGGGCCTACGCCCTGCAGGACGCCGGGATGGCCGCGATCGGCGTGTGCGCGCCCGATGACGTGGCCGTGTCGGTGACCGCCGAACCGGGTGCCGGCGACGCCCAGCTCGACGCGTATCCCTACCCGTGGCAGACCCCCGGCGAGCGGATGCCGCGCCCGGGGTCCGGGCCGGTTCACCTGCTGCCCCCGCACGTCTGCGCGCTGATGCCGCAGATCGACCATGTCACCGCCCGCGAGCAGAAACGGCCCGACAGCACATGGCACGTACTGAACCAGATGGACGAGCCGGACCGGGCGGCCCGGCCGGCGACGCGGTCACCCCAGGCGGCGCGGACACCCCGGCGGTAGCGGCCTCCCGGCTGTCGGTCCTGCGGATCGCGCCCTACCGCTGGTTCTTCCTCGGGCAGTTCACCTCCGCGTTCGGCGACTACGTGGTCGGACCGGCGCTCGCGTTCGCGGTGCTCGACCTCACCGGCTCGGTCGGCGACATCGGTCTGGTGCTCGCCGCCCGCACGGTGCCCATCGTGTTGTTCATGCTGGTCGGCGGAGTGCTCGCCGACCGGCTGCCCCGGCATCTGGTGATGATCGGCGCCGATGCGGCCCGTGCGGTGACACAGGCGGTCACCGCCGCGCTGGTGCTGTCCGGGCACGCCGAGATCTGGCAGCTGATGGCCTTGCAGGCCGTGCACGGCACCGCGAGCGCGCTGTTCACCCCGGCCGTCTCCGGCCTCATCCAGCAGACCGTGCCGTCCGGGCAGCTCCAGCCCGCCAACGCGCTGCGCGGCATGGCCCAGTCGGCCGCGATGATCGCGGGCCCGTCGGCCGCGACCCTGCTGGTCGTGACCGTCGGTCCGGGCTGGGCCGTCGGCGCCGACGCCCTCACCTTCGTGGTGAGCGCGGTCTGCCTCAGCCGGCTGCGGCTGAGCCGTACGGAGCGCGTCGGCGGACCGGCGGCCAGGGACCTGGTGGGTGATCTCCGGGCGGGCTGGCGGGAGTTCACCTCCCGGACCTGGGTGTGGAGTCTGATCTCGGCGGCCTCGCTGACGAACGCCTGCTACGCCGTCTTCATGGTCCTGGGACCGGCCCTGAGCGAGCGTGAACTCGGCGGCCCCGGCGCCTGGGGCGCGATCCTGACGGCCTTCGGAGCCGGTGCGGTGAGCGGCGGGGCGATCACCCTGGCGCTGCGACCGCGACGGCCGCTCAGATTCGCCGTACTGGCGGTGTCGCTGTTCGCGACTCCCGCACTCGTGATGTCGCAGTCGTCGTCCGCGGTGCCCGTCGCCGTCGCCGCGTTCCTGGGCGGCATCGGCCTGATGGTCTTCAACCCCTTGTGGGAGACGGTGCTCCAGCAGGAGGTGCCGTCCACCGCGCTGTCGAAGGTCAGCGCGTACGAATGGCTCGGCTCCTACGCCGCACAGCCCTTCGGCATGACCCTGGCCGGGCCGGCGGCCGCCGTGCTGGGGATCCGGCGCACGCTGCTCGCCGTGGGCCTCTCCCATCTGGCGATCGCGCTCGCCCCGCTGGCCGCACGTGACGTACGTGAGCACCAGGTGCCGCGGGCCGTACCCACCGAACGGAAGGACTGACACCATGGCGAGGTCCCAGGGGAACGCCCCGGGCGCGGGGGAGAACCGGCCCTGGACGGACAGTCTTCAGCGCGGCCGGGTCCCCGGCCCGCGACTGCCCCAGCAGCGGGTGGTGGACGGCACCGGGCCCAGCACCCGCAGTGTGCACGCGGGCACCTACGAGGACCCGATCACCGGGGCGGTGGGCACCCCGGTGTTCCAGAGCACCACGTTCACCTTCACCGAGGACACCTACCAGGCGTTCGACCAGGGGCACATCCGCGACGTGCCGATCTACGGCCGGTACGGCAGCCCCAACCAGTGGTCGGTCCAGGAGAAGATCGCCTCGCTGGAGAACGCGGAGAGCGCCCTGATGTTCTCCTCGGGCATGGCCGCGATCACCACGACCCTGCTCGCGCTCACCAACCGCGGTGGCCACATCGTCAGTTCACGGGACGTGTACGGCGGCACCTTCAATCTGCTGCGCGAGGATATGCACCAGCTCGGCAGGTCCGTGACCTTCACCGACCCCACCGACATGGCCGCCATCCGGGCCGCGGTGCGCGACGACACACAGGTGCTGTTCTTCGAGACGCTCACCAACCCGCTCCTCAAGGCCGTGCCCCTGGTGGAACTGGGGGAGCTGGCCCGCGAGCGCGGCCTGCTGCTCGTCGTCGACAACACCTTCCTGTCGCCCGTCCACCTGCGACCGCTGGAACACGGCGCGCACCTGGTGATCCACAGCGCCACCAAGTACCTCAACGGGCACAGCGACGTGACGGCGGGCGTCGTCGCGGGATCGCGCAAGTACGTGGACCGGACCTGGTCGCAGCTCCTGAAGTTCGGCGGCTCCCTGGACGCCATGATGTGCTTCCTGCTGGAGCGGGGACTGAAGACCCTGGCCCTGCGGATGCGCCGCCACAGCGAGAACTCCACGACGCTCGCCGCGTTCCTCGCCGAGCACCCCGCGATCCGGGCCGTCCACCATCCGTCGCGCCCCGAGTACCCCTACCGCTGGCTGCACGACATCTGTCCCGACGGCTGGGGCGGCATGGTCGCGTTCGAGCTGCACGGCGGCGACGAGGCGGCCCTGAAACTGCTCGACCGGCTGGAGCTTCCCGTCGTGGCCACCAGCCTCGGCGGTGTGGAGTCACTGGTGAGCCTGCCGTTCAACACCTCCCACAGCTTTCTGACCGCGCGCCAGCGGCGTGAAGTGGGCATCGAACCCGGCCTGGTCCGCTTCTCCGCCGGTATCGAGGACCCCGACGACCTGCTGGCGGACCTCGACCAAGCACTCTCAGGACTGTGACGAAGGGCCCGCAGGCATGCGCAACGGACTGAACATCACCGGAGTCTCGGAGACCGTCCACGAGCTCCGCGAGCACCCCGAGGAGGCGATCGCCGACTTCGCCGTCGCCGCGAGCGCCCGCACCGACGACCACGGCGTCTTCCGGGCCAGGGCACAGACCCTGCGCGCCGGCACGATCCGGGTCGCCCGCGACTTCCGCCTGAAACAACGGTCGTTCACCGTCGAAGCCGCCGGCGATTGCACGCCACACGGCTCGGACGCCGATGGCATCCCCACACCGTACGAGTCCGCGCTCGCGGCACTCGGCGCCTGCGTGCTGATGACCAAGGTCAACGGCTACACGGCCCGCGGAGTCACCCTCGGCGCGCTGCGCGTCACCGTACGGGCCGACCTCGCGCTCGACGCGGACGGGAAGCCGGCCGCGGGCGCACCCCTGAGCCGCCTCGCGTGGCACTGCGCGCTCGACGGCGACACGTCCACCGACACGGTCACCTCGATCAACCGGCTCGTCACCGCCTTCAGCCCCAACCACCGGGTGTTCCTGGACGCGTCACCGATCACCGTCAGCGCGCGTGTGGAACGCGGCGACGGCACCACCGTCGACGTCTCGGTCCCCTGGACTCCCGCGGCGGCGGAGACGGCCGCCGTCTGCCCGGTGGAGGCCGACGTCGTCTGGGAGAACGGCTCCGAGGCGGTCTACCGCACGGCGCTCACCGTGAACGGCGTACGCAGGCGGTCCGCGCCCCTGATCGCGGACCAGCCCAAGCAGCTGGTGGGCATCGACAAGGGCCCCAACTCCCAGGAGATCCTGCTCTCCGCGCTCTGCGGCGAGCTGGCCGCGCTCCTTGAGGAAGAGGCCGCCGCCGACGGCACGGAACTCCACGACCCGGTCCTGCGCGCCGACGGCCGGATCGACACCCGGGGCATGCTCAACGTCCACCGCGAGATCTCCAGCAGCTTCCACAACCTGGCCATCCGCCTCACCGCCCGCGGCGACGCCCCCGAGGCACAGCTGAGAGGGGTGCTCTCCCGCGCCCTGTCCCGCGCGGTCCTGCCCGCCACGCTCCTCGCCGAACGCGCCATCACGGTCACCGTGGCGCACGGGGACGAGCCCCGACTGACGTACCACAGCACGGTCGAGGACGCGGAGGGGATCCGTGACGAGGTGACGCGACGGCAGCGGGAGGCGGCCGCCTCGTAGGTCACGGGAGGGGCACAGCATGACCGATTGCTCTCTTGTCATGGCCTGTTCGCAGCGCTTACTTTTGCCGCTCCTGACGCATGTCGAGGGGGGCTCGCTCATGGCCGTACGCGGTCGGCACCGCCGGTACCAGCCCAACAGGATCAACCGCGCCTCGCTCACCGTCACGGCGGGCGGCGCGGGCATCGCGCTCCCGCTCGTCAGCGCCGGTGTCGCCCACGCGGCCGATGTCGGCACCTGGAACAAGGTCGCCGCCTGTGAGTCCAGCGGCAACTGGAGCATCAACACGGGCAATGGCTACTACGGCGGGCTGCAGTTCACCCAGTCCACCTGGGAGGCGTACGGCGGCAAGGTCTACGCCCAGCACGCGAATCAGGCCACCAAGGACCAGCAGATCGCCATCGCCGAGAAGGTGCTGAAGGGCCAGGGGCCCGGCGCCTGGCCGGTGTGCTCGGTGCGTGCCGGACTGACCAGAGGCGGCGACACCCCCGACATCAGCCCGTCCGGCACCTCGCCCCAGACGACACAGCGCTCCGTACGGGACGTGAAGCCGCAGACCACGCCCCAGTCGCAGGCGGGCACCGCCGAGATGTACACCGTCGTCCACGGCGACACGCTCTCCGGCATCGCCGACTCCCGGCACGTCCAGGGCGGCTGGGAGCGCTTGTACGCCGCGAACCGCACGACCGTGGGCTCCGACCCGGACCTGATCCTGCCGGGGCAGCGGCTGAACCTGCGCGGCAAGGCCCAGGCGCCCGTGCACACCCAGAGTGCGCCGACGTCGACGAAGAAGTCCTCGGCCGACAAGACCTCCTCGGAGAAGACCAAGAAGGCCCCGTCCTTCGTCGCCCCCGTGAACGCCGCGACCGGCACGCCCTACCGTGCCGCCGGTTCGTCCTGGTCGAAGGGCTACCACACGGGTGTCGACTTCCCGGTGCCCACCGGCACGTCCGTGAAGGCGGTCGCGGCCGGTCATGTCGTGAGCGCGGGCTGGGGCGGCTCCTTCGGCTACCAGGTGGTGATCCGGCACGCCGACGGCCGCTACACGCAGTACGGCCATCTGTCCGCGATCTCCGTGAAGGCCGGGCAGAGCGTGGTGGGCGGCCAGCGCATCGGCCGCTCGGGGTCCACGGGCAACAGCACAGGGCCCCATCTGCACTTCGAGGTGCGGACGGGGCCCGGCTTCGGAACCGACATCGACCCGGTGGCCTACCTGAGGGCGGGCGGGGTCAGGATTTGACGCGCGTGCGGTGGTGGCTGACGAACGGCACCGGTAGATAGGGCCCGCCGTACAGGGCGGTGTAGTACGGCAGCTCGTCCTCCGCCACCGTGTCCCGCGACGCGCCCTCCACCGCCGGCACCCTCGTCGGAGCCGGTACGAAGATGTCGTTGCCGACGGGCTGCCCGGGGAGCCCCGCGAGCAGCTCCGCCTCGGCGGCCGTGAGCGCGGCCAGGTCCGACTCGACCGTGCCGGGCAGCGGGCCCGGACCGGCCGCTTCGGCCACCGGAGCCGATGCGACGGCGACAGGAGCCGGTTCGCCGACGAGATCGTCGGGGTCCGACTCGACCGCGAGCGCGGCGGGTGCGGTCGCCGGCCGCGTGCCGCTGATCCGCTCCGTCGTCAGCAGGATCAGACCGCCCGCCGCGACGACTCCGCAGCCCAGTGCGAGAACGGTGCCGGTCGTGCCGTAGCGGAAGGTTTCGCCGAACATCGTGATGCCTACGGCGGCCGCCACGACGGGGTTCACGACCGTCAGCGTGGCCAGCGGCGCCGCCAGACCGGCGCCCCGGTAGGAGGCCTGCGAGAGCAGCATGCCGGCCGTCGCGAAGACAGCGATCACGGCGAGGCTGGACAGGTCGGAGAGCGAGACCTGCTGCGACCAGTCCACCGCGACCGTCTTCGTGAACACCGAGGACATGCTGAAGGCGATGCCCGCCGCGACCGCGAGGAGCACACTGCGCACGGCCGGGTGCCGGTGCGCGGCGCGGCCCGCCACCATCAGGGCCGCCACCGAGCCGCCGGCCACCACGGCCAGCGCCACCCGCTGGGCGTCGCTCAGGGACTGCGCGTCGGAGGCGCCGACCAGCGACAGCAGGCCCGCGAGGCCCACCGTGGCCATGATCGCGCCGCGCCAGGCGGTCGCCCCGGCCTTGCGGCCGACGAACAGGGCCGCCATGGGAAGGGCGAAGACTATGGTCAGCGCGCCGAGCGGCTGTACGAGGCTCAGCGGGCCGTAGGCGAGGGCCACCACGTGCAGCGACCCGCCGAGCCCGGTCAACCCCACGGCTGCCCACCAGCCCGGCCTGCGCAGCGGTGCGTAGGCCTGGCCGGGGGAGGTCAGGGCGACCTGCTCCTGAACGATCGCTCCGCCCGCGTACGCCACGGCGGAAACGAACGAGAGCAACACGGACAAAGCGAGGGCGCTCATGAGTCCCTCCTCTGCGTACGGCGCGGGCCATCGGCCCGGCGCGGCGAACGGTCGGCTTCCATGCAAACAACTCTGCCCCGCGATTTAGTTCTCGTCGTCGTACCTGAGCAGGCATTGGGTCCTACTGCCGATGGAGTACGAATCGCCCACTGTCCTCCCCAGGGTGGGTTACACGGAGCTCCGACCCGCTGGTGGAATCCCCTAGGGGGCTTGGTACTACTGCTCTTCGTGGACCTCGACCCCGAACTCGCGGCGCTCGACGCGCTCGGCGGATTCTTCGTACTACGCACCGGCGTACCGCCGCGCGGCCCGCTGCCGACCCTCGCGCAGGCGTACGGTTCGCCACAGGTTGACGCCCGCGATGATGTTTACGCGGATCCGCTAACTTTTCGTGTGCGCAAGGTCACGCAGAGTATTCATGCGCCGGAATCGCGGATCGCGGCCTCGATCGCGCACCAGGCCCTCGCGGCCCGGCTGTGGTCGATCGCGGTCGGCGCCGCCGCACTGTACGGCCGGCTGCCCGACCTCGATCCGAAACTGCTCCACTGGGATCCGGACGGCAGCACTCCGGACGATCTGTGGCTGTCCGAGGTGCGCGCCCTGCCCGTCACGGCCGCCGACGAGGTCGTACGAGCCGGTCACCTCGTCCCGCTGGCGGCGGCTCTGCACTCCCGGTACCGCGTCTCACCAGGCCTTTTGTGGGGCAACGCGGGCTCCGCCCTGGCCGGCGCCGTACGCCAGCTCGACCGCTGGGCGCGGGCCAACAACCGTACGGAGGTGGGCGATCGGGCCCGCGGCCTCGCCTCCGCACTCTTCACGCACCCCGACCTCTCCCGCACCCTCGACCCCCGCACACTCCGCCGCCGCAGCTGCTGTCTCTACTACCGCCTGCCCGGCGGCGGACTGTGCGGCGACTGCTGCTTCGACCGCCCGCCGCGGCCCGCGCCCCGCCGTTCCTGACGGCCGCGGTCCCCGTGTGCTCTTCCCCAACTGCCCCATCTGAGTGACCATGAGGGACACCAGTCGCTATGACGGGGGGTTCTGTGTGCGCGTGGGACTGCTGACCCGGGAGTACCCGCCGGACGTGTACGGCGGTGCGGGCGTCCATGTCGAGTTCCTCGCACGCGAGTTGCGCGGCCTCACGGACCTGGATGTGCACTGCTGGGGCGAGGGCGCCGCGGGCGGAGTCTTACGCCACCGGCCCTGGCCCACGCTCGACGGCGCCAACGACGCCCTGCGCACCTTCTCCGTGGACCTCTCCATCGCCGCCGCCCTCGAAGGCCGCGAGCTCGTCCACTCGCACACCTGGTACGCCAACCTCGCCGGACACTTCGGCAAGCTCCTGTACGGCATCCCGCACGTCATGACCGCCCACTCGCTGGAGCCGCTGCGCCCCTGGAAGGCCGAGCAGCTCGGCGGCGGCTACGCCCTCTCCAGCTGGGCCGAGCGCACCGCCATCGAGTCCGCGGACGCCGTGATCGCCGTCTCCGGCGCCATGCGCGAGGACATCCTCAGCTGCTACCCGGCCCTGGACCCGGCCAAGGTGCGCGTGGTGCACAACGGCATCGACACCTCCCTGTACCAGCCGGACCACGGCACGGACGTCCTCGACCGCATCGGCCTCGACACCGGCCGCCCCTACGTCCTGTTCGTCGGCCGCATCACCCGCCAGAAGGGCGTGCCCCACCTCCTGCGCGCGGTACGGGACATCGACCCGGCCGTGCAGGTGGTGCTGTGCGCGGGTGCCCCCGACACTCCCGAGATCGACCGGGAGTTCCGCGACCTCTTCCAGGAGCTGAGCCGCGTACGCGAGGGAGTCCACTGGATCCCGCAGATGCTGCCGCGCCCCGACGTCATCCAACTCCTCACCCACGCCGCCGTGTTCGTCTGCCCCTCGGTGTACGAGCCGCTCGGCATCGTCAACCTGGAGGCGATGGCCTGCGGAACGGCCGTGGTGGCCTCGCGGGTCGGCGGGATTCCCGAGGTGGTCGAGGACGGCGTGACGGGTGTCCTCGTGCCCGTCGAGGGCAACTTCGAGGCGAGTCTGGCGATCGCCCTCGACTCCGTGCTCGCCGACCCGGGGACCGCCCGGCGGATGGGCGAGGCCGGACGGGAGCGCGCGGTGCGGGAGTTCGGCTGGGACGCGGTGGCCCGGCGGACCGTGCAGCTGTACGAGGAAGCCCTCAAACCGGGGTAACCATCGGACAGGCGTAGTTCAGCGAGGGGGCCGCCCCGGTACAGCGGGCGCGGCTCGACCGGGCGTAGAGGGGCGGCGGTATGCGGCGCGGTGGGCCTTCGGTGCTGGGAATCGTACTTGCGGGTGGAGAGGGCAAGCGTCTGATGCCCCTCACCGCGGACCGCGCGAAACCCGCGGTCACCTTCGGCGGTACGTACCGCCTCGTCGACTTCGTGCTCTCCAACCTCGTCAATGCCGACATCCTGCGCATCTGCGTCCTGACGCAGTACAAGTCGCACTCCCTGGACCGGCATGTGACCACGACCTGGCGGATGTCGAGCCTGCTCGGCAACTACGTGACTCCCGTCCCGGCCCAGCAGCGGCTCGGCCCCCGCTGGTATCTGGGCAGCGCGGACGCGATCCTGCAGTCCCTCAACCTCGTGCACGACGAACGGCCCGACTACATCGCGGTGTTCGGCGCCGACCACGTCTACCGCATGGATCCGCGGCAGATGCTCGCCCAGCACATCGAGGGCGGCGCGGGCGTGACGGTCGCCGGGATACGGGTGCCGCGCGCCGAGTCGTCGTCCTTCGGGGTCATCAGCCCGGGCTCCGACGGCCAGACCGTACAGGGATTCCTGGAGAAGCCCGCCGATCCGCCCGGGCTGCCGGACGACCCCGAGTGCGTCTTCGCCTCGATGGGCAACTACATCTTCACCACCAAGACCCTGGTCGAAGCGCTCCAGCGGGACGCCGAGGACGGGCACTCCGTGCACGACATGGGCGGTTCGATCCTTCCCATGCTCACCGACCGGGGCGAGGCGCAGCTGTACGACTTCAGCGACAACCACGTACCCGGCGAGACCACCCGCGACCAGGGCTACTGGCGGGACGTCGGCACCCTCGACGCGTACTACGACGCCCACATGGACCTGATCGCCGAACGCCCCGCCTTCAATCTCTTCAACCGCAGCTGGCCCGTCTACACCAGCTCCGGGCAGCTCTCGCCGGCGAGATTCAACGCCGGTGGCATCGCCAGCGAGTCCATCATCAGCGCGGGCTGTCTGATACGGGGGCAGGTCACGAGGTCGGTGCTCTCCCCGGGCGTCGTCGTCGACCCGGGAGCCGTCGTCCAGGGCTCGGTCCTGCACGACAACGTCAAGATAGGCCGGGGTGCGGTGGTGCGCGGCGCGGTCCTCGACAAGAACGTCGAGGTGCCGCCGGGCGCGACCATCGGCGTCAATCCGGAGCGGGACTCCGACCTCTACACGGTGTCGAAGGGCGGGGTGATCGCGCTGGGCAAGGGCCAGCGCGTCTCGTAGCCCACCGTGCAGGGACAACGGCCCCGGTCGCCGGGGCCGTTGTCCCTGCGCCCTTTGTGCCTCTTTTATCTCCCTTTTCATGTCCTTGCCGGGGAACCCGGGCCCCAGCCACGACCATGCGGGAAGACAACGATGTCGATCCATCGGAGGCTCCCGCATGAGATGGACCCGGCGCCTGCGCCTGTGCGCGGCCGGGCTGGTGACGGCGTCCGCACTGTTCGCCCCGCCCCCCGCCCAGGCCGCCGAGCCGCGCGACGGTCAACTCACCGATCTGGTGAACCCGTTCATCGGCACACAGAACGAGGGCAACACCTATCCCGGCGCCGCGGTGCCCTTCGGGATGGTGCAGTTCTCGCCGGACACCGGCCACTACACCGGCTACGACTACTCCCAGAACCACATCCGCGGCTTCTCCCTCGTCCATCTGTCAGGCGTCGGCTGCGCCATCGGTGGCGACCTGCCCGTGCTGCCGACGACGGGTGACGTCATCGGTACGGACTACGCCAAGTACCAGGCCGAGTTCAGCCATGACACCGAGAAGGCGAGCCCCGGCTCCTACAAGGTCGGCCTGAAGACCGGCATCGTCGCCGAGCTGACGGCCACCGCGCGCACCGGGGTGCAGCGCTACACCTTCCCGGCCACGGACAAGGCCAACGTGCTGCTCAACGCCGGGCAGTCGCTGCACAGGGCGGTCTCCGCCAAGGTCGAGATCCTCGACGACCGGACCGTGCGGACGACGATCACGGGCAGCGGCTTCTGCCGGGCGACCAAGCCGTACACCGTGTACACCATCACCCGCTTCGACCGGCCGTTCATGACCTCGGGAACCTGGAACGGCGACACCGTCACCGAGGGCTCCAAGGAGTCGGTGAGCACGGGACGGGGCGGCGCCTTCGTCCGTTTCGACACGACGAAGGACCGTACCGTCGAGGCGACCACGGCGCTCTCGTACGTGGACGCCGCCGGCGCGGCCGTCAACCTGCGCTCCGAGGGCGGCCGTTCGTTCGACGCCGTCCGCGACGAGGCCCGCCGCGCGTGGGAGGACCGGCTCGACGACGTACGCGTCCAGGGCGGCGGCGACACCTTGCGCCGGACGTTCTACTCGTCGCTCTACCGGTCCTTCCTCGCGCCCAACATCGGCAGCGACGCCGACGGCCGCTACACCGGCTGGGACCTGAAGGTCCACCGCGCGGAAGGCTTCACGTACTACCAGAACTGGTCACTGTGGGACACCTACCGCACCCAGTGCCAGCTGCTCGCCCTGCTCGCGCCGCGCGAGTCCCGGGACATGGCGATCTCCGTCATCCGGATCGACGAGGAGAGCGGCTGGCTGCCCAAGTGGGGCTACGCCACGGTCGAGACGAACATCATGACCGGCGACCCGGTCACCCCGTTCCTCACCAACGCCTACCAGCAGGGCCTGCTGAAGGGGTACGAGGCCCGGGCCTACCGCGCGCTGAAGAAGAACGCCGACGGGATGCCGCCCGCCGATTCCCCGGCGGTGGGCCGCGATGCCAACGCCGAGTACATCGGACACGGTTACGCGCCCTACATCAAGGGCCGCCCGAACCTGAAGCCCGGCCACTCGGACTTCGGCCACGGCGCCTCCGCGACCCTGGAGTACGCCCTGTCGGACGGCGTGCTGGGTGAGATGGCGCGGGACCTGGGCCACGACGCGGATGCCGCACGCTATCTGGCGCGCTCCCGGAACTACCGCAACCTCTACGACAGTTCGACCGGATTCTTCCGCGCCCGGGACGCCTCCGGCGCCTTCACCGGACCGGCGGACCCGGCCGAGAGCGAGGGCTTCCACGAGGGCACGGCCTGGCAGTACCAGTGGCTCGTGCCGCAGGACCTGCCGGGCATGGTCGGCCTGATCGGCGGCCGGCGGACGGCCAACGACCGGCTCGACTCGTTCTTCGCGTACGAGCAGCTGCTCAAGGACCCGGCGAAGACCGCCCGCGAGGTGTGGGTGAACGGCCCGTACGACTTCTACAACGCGGACAAGTACAACCCGCAGAACGAACCCGACCTCATCGCCCCGTACACCTATCTGTCGACCGGCCAGCCGTGGAAGACGACCGATGTGGTGCATGCCGCGTTGACCCTGTTCACCGACACGCCGACCGGGATGACCGGCAACGACGACCTGGGCACGATGTCCGCCTGGAATGTGCTCTCGTCCATTGGGATCTTTCCGGTGCAGCCCGGTGACGACACCTGGGGCCTGTCGACGCCCGTCTTCGAGCGCGTCGACCTCACGCTCGACCGGGGCTACTACCCGCACGGCGCTCTGACCGTGACGGCGCCGGGCACCTCGGGCGGCGACCGGTACATCCAGTCGGTCCGGGCCGACGGATCCCCGTACGCTCGTACGTATCTGACGACCGAGGCGCTACGACGTCTGCGCTCGCTGTCCTTCACCGTCGGCCCCGAGCCGTCCGACTGGGGGACATCCGCCGAGGCCGCGCCGCCCGCCCTGAAATGACCGCAGACGGGTTAACGCGCACCTCGGGCACCACCTGAGACCCTTGGGCCCCGCCCCTTCCGCGAGGGGCGGGACTTAATCTGCTGTTAACTATGCGTAGCTTGATCGTACTTGACCGTAATCGCCAGTCGGCGATTGACTGCTTTCTCACCCGTTTGTCGACGCGAGAGCAAGCCTTTGACTCCTGATCTCCTCGCTCCACTCGACCTGGCCTTCTGGAACATCGAGTCCGCCCAGCACCCCATGCACCTGGGCGCCCTCGGCGTCTTCGAGGCCCACTCGCCCACCGCGGGCGCGCACGCCGCCGACCTGCTCGCGGCCCGTGCGGCCGCCGTTCCCGGGCTGCGTATGCGGATCCGTGACGTGTGGCAGCCACTCGACCCGTTGGCCTTCGGGAGCGCGGCCCGCGAGCCCGCGCCCGACTTCGAGCCGCTCGACCACGTACGGCTGCACGCGCCGACCGCGGACTTCCACACGGTCGCGGGCCGGCTGATGGAGCGCCCGCTCGAGCGCGGCCGGCCGCCGTGGGAGGCGCATGTGCTGCCCGGCGAGGACGGCGTGTCGTTCGCCGTGCTCTTCAAGTTCCACCACGCGCTCGCCGACGGGCTGCGGGCACTGATGCTCGCCGCCGCCATCATGGACCCGATGGACATGCCGGAGCCCCGCCCGCGCCCCGCCGAGCCGCCCCGGGGGCTCTTCCCGGACGTCCGCAAGCTTCCGGGCCTGGTCCGCGGCACCCTCTCCGACGTGGGCCGCGCCCTCGACATCGGCACCTCCGTCGCCCGCGCGACCCTGGGCGTACGGTCCACGCCCGCCCTGACCTCGCAGCCCACCGGCACCCGGCGTACCGCGGGCGTGGCCCTCGACCTCGACGAGGTGCACCGCGTCCGCAAGACCGTCGGCGGCACCGTCAACGACGTCCTGATCGCCGTCGTCGCGGGCGCCCTGCGCCGCTGGCTCGACGAACGCGGCGACGGCAGCGCCGGGGTCACCCCCCGTGCCCTGATCCCCGTCTCCAGGCGCCGCCCGCGCACCGCGCATCCCCAGGGCAACCGGCTCTCCGGCTATCTGATACACCTCCCGGTCGACGACCCGGACCCGCTGGGACGGCTGCGTACGGTGCGTACGGCGATGGACCGCAACAAGGACGCGGGGCCCCACCGCGGAGCGGGCGCCGTCGCGCTGCTCGCCGACCACGTACCGCCGCTCGGGCACCGGCTCGGCGGGCCCGTCGTCGGTCAGGCGGCCCGGCTGCTGTTCGACATCCTCGTCACCAGCGTGCCGCTGCCCAGCCTCGGCCTGAAGCTCGGCGGCTGCCCGCTCGCCGAGGTCTATCCGTTCGCCCCGCTGGCCCGCGGGCAGGCGCTGGCGGTGGCCGTCTCGACGTACCGCGGACGCGTCCACTACGGCCTTGTCGCCGACGCGGAGGCCGTGCCGGACCTCGATCTGCTGGCCCGTGCGCTGTCCGAGGAGGTCGAGACGCTGATCATCGCCTGTGGTTCCTGAGGGCCGTTGATCATCTCGGGTTTGGTGCCGCGAACGATTGGTCCGTAAAATTCCGCCTTCGAAAGCGAGCGCGGTTCGAACGCGGCGCACAACCCGAGGAACGGCAACGGCGATGACGGTGACAGAGGACAGCCAGGCGACCCCCGCCGTGGACACGGCAGAGGTCGCGGAGGCCTCGTACGGCCCCGGCATCGACCCGGAGCGGCTGGCGGTCTGCCTCGGCGTGCTCGACGAACTCGAGAAGATCGACGTCGACCACCCCGACGCCATCGCCGTGCGCCGCGCCACCGCGGGCGTCTACCGCATGGTCAAGCAGCGCCGTCGCCAGGAGCGCCGGGCCGCCAAGACCGCCCACGACAGGGCGGTCACGGAGTCCACGGCGACCGGCTCCGCCCAGCGCATCGACGACGAGACCGAGGGCATCCTTCCGTCGTCGGTGACCGAGGAGGGGCAGATCGCGGGGATACTCCAGCGCCCGCGCTCCTGCTACACCTGCAAGACGCGGTACGTCGAGGTCGACTACTTCTACCACCAGCTCTGCCAGGACTGCGCCGCCCTGAACCGCTCTCGCCGCGACGCCCGCGCCGACCTCACCGGCAAGCGCGCGCTGCTCACCGGCGGCCGCGCCAAGATCGGCATGTACATCGCGCTGCGGCTGCTGCGCGACGGTGCGCACACCACGATCACCACGCGGTTCCCCAAGGACGCCATCCGCCGTTTCAAGGCCATGGACGACTCGGCGGACTGGATCCACCGTCTGGAGATCGTCGGCACCGACCTGCGCGACCCGGCCCAGGTCGTGGCCCTGGCCGACCGGATCGCCGAGCAGGGTCCGCTCGACATCCTGATCAACAACGCGACACAGACGGTGCGCCGCCTGCCCTCCGCGTACGCCGCGCTGGTCGAGGGCGAGAGCGCCCCGCTGCCGGCCGGTGAGCTGCCCGCCCACCACGTCATCGGCGCCTTCAACTCCGGCGCGGTCGACGGCCTCGCCGCGCTGCCCCTCGGGACCAGCGGCCTCGACGCACAGAAGGTCGCCGAGCTCGCCCTGGTCGCGGGTAACGCCAGCGTCGCCCGGCACCTCGACGGCACCGCCATCGACGCGGGCGGCCTCGTCCCCGACGTCGTCGACACCAACACCTGGGTGCAGACCATCGAGCAGATCTCCCCGGTGGAGCTCCTCGAGACCCAGCTGTGCAACTACACGGCGCCGTTCATCCTGATCAGCAATCTGCGGTCGCTGATGGCCGCGGCCGCGAAGCAGGCGACGAGCGGACGCGCGTACGTCGTGAACGTCTCGGCGATGGAAGGCGTGTTCGGCCGCGGCTACAAGGGCGCGGGGCACCCGAACACGAACGCCGCGAAGGCTGCCATGAACATGGTGACGCGGACCAGCGGCCAGGAGATGTTCCAGACCGACGGCATCCTGATGACCTCGGTGGACACCGGTTGGATCACCGACGAGCGCCCGCACTACGACAAGCTGCGCCTGGCCGACGAGGGCTTCCACGCCCCCCTCGACCTCGTCGACGGCGCGGCCCGCGTGTACGACCCGATCGTGCGTGGCGAGCAGGGCGAGGACCTGTACGGCGTCTTCCTGAAGGACTACGCGCCCGGCAAGTGGTAACCCCGGAGGGTCTCATGGCCGGGTGAAGGTGCCCAGGCCGTCCTGGTCCCAGGCCTCGACGGTCACCTCGGTCGCCCGCCCGCCGCCCTTGAACGTGACGCCGGACAGTCCGGTCGCGTTCTCGCCGACCGTCTCGAAGCTGAACGTGTCGCCGTCGTAGTGGGTGAGCCGGAACCTCATCGGCTTCGGGCCCAGGCTCATGGTGAGTCCGCCCTGGTCGGTTGTGACGGTGAGCGGGCCGTAGAAGTCGTTGGCGTACGTGCCCGTGTACGCGCTGTCGGGCCGGGCGGCGGCAGCGTTCTGCGGGGGCTTGGCGTAGTCGGTGGGGGAGCGGCCCGCCCGTTCCTGCTGCTGGTACACCTGGTCGACCAGGCTGAGCCAGTCGGCCGTGGGCTTGCCGTACTGGGCGGTGTCGAAGAAGTTCAGCGCGATCGAGTCGGCGAGCCCCACCGGTGCTCCGTTGGTGAGGACGACGATGCCGAGCTGTTCGCCGGGCAGCATCGTCACATTGGTGTTCGCGCCGAGATCGAAGGCGCCGGAGTGGTTGAGGCGCAGTCGGCCCTGGTCGTCGTAGCCGACGTTCCAGCCGAGGCCGTAGAACCCGGCGCGGCCCGCCGGGGCACGCGGGGGCTGGGCCACGATCTCGGGCAGATGGGTGCGCTCCAGCGGGTCGGCGGGGATGATCTGCTTGCCGTCGAGCTTCCCGTTCGCGAGCTGCAGACGCAGCCAGGTGCCCATGTCGCGGGCCGTGGAGCTCGCGCCGCCGGCGGGCGACTGGGCGTCGGCGTCACGGACGTACTTCGCCTGCCAGGTGCCGTCCGCGCTCTGCACATGGTTGACGGCCCTGTCCTTGGCCCGGTCGTAGTCGGCGAAGCGGGAACTGGTGGCGTTCATGCCGGCGGGGCCGTACAGCGTGTCCTCGGCCAGCTTCTCCCACGTCGTGTCCTTGACGTTCGCGGCCGCCTGGCCCGCGGCCGTGACCCCGTAGTTCGTGTACGCGTAGCTCGCGCGGAACGGGCTCAGCGGCTCGTGGCGCAGATGGTCCAGGATGTACGTCCGGTCGTATCCGAGGTCCTCCAGCAGGTCACCGGCGTGGTCGGGCAGACCGCTGCGGTGCGAGAAGAGGTCGGCGTACGTCACATGCCTGGTGACCCAGGGATCCTTGAGCGCGAAGCCGGGCAGCTGCCCTGCCACGGGGTCGTCCCAGCCGATGGCCTTGCCGCCGACGACACCGGCGACCACGGTCGAGGCCAGTGGCTTGGACAGGGAGGCCAGCTCGAAGACCGTGTCCGGGTCGACGGCGGCGGACTGCCCCACCTTCCGCTCGCCGAAGCCCTTCAGGTAGAGGACGCGGTCCTTGTAGACCACGACGACCGCCACGCCGGGCACGCCGGTCTTCTTCATGCCGTCCTGGACGATCCCGTCGAGCTTGCCCACCGCGTCGTCCACCTTCGACTGGGTGAGCTGGGGCGGAGGCTGGGGCGGCGGAGCCGCGGCCGACGCGGATCCGGGGGCGGCGTAGCCCGCCGAGAGCAGGGAGGCCACCGCGGCTGCCGTCAGCGCCGTTCGTCCGTGGTGTCTCGCCCGTCGCCGAACACCCATGGTCACCATTCAACGCGCGGTCACGGTCGTTGTCCTGCCGAGTCGGCGGGCCCCTGGACACCGGGCGTCCGCGTCCGCAGGCGCTCCTGGACGGTGGGGCCGGTGGCGGCGGTGTACGCGGCCCTGACCCGCGTCCCTCCGTCGACCAGGAGGTCGGCGCCGGTGATCCACTCGGCCGCGTCCGATGCCAGCCACAGCACCGCCCGGGCGATGTCCTCGGGCCGCCCGATGCGACCCAGCGGGAGTCCGGCACCCAGCTCGTCCTCGCCGTCCTCCCACACGAAACGGGCCATCTCGGTGCGGACGAGGCCGGGGGAGACGGAGTTGACCCGCACCTTGGGGGCCAGTTCGCCCGCGAGCTGCTGGGTCAGATGCAGCAGGGCGGCCTTGCTGGTGCCGTACGCGCCCACGTGGGGGCCGACATGCCCGGCGCCCTCCGTGCAGATGTTGACGACCGCCCCGCCGTGCTCGCCCATCCAGGCCCGCCAGACGTACTGCACCAGCCGCAGCGGTGCCTCGACGTTGACCGTGAACGCCTCGCGCCAGCGGTCCGGTTCGGCGTCCATGAGGGGGCCGTACGGCTGATTGGTCGCCGCGTTGTTCACCACGACGTCGATGCGCCCGAACTCCCGCAGCGCGAGCTCGGTCAGCTCCCACAGATGTGCGGGGTCGGCGACCGAGCCGGCGAGCCCGATGCCCCCGACCCGCTCGGCGGCCCGGGCCACCCCGTCCGGGTCCCGGGCGGTCACGCACACCCGCGCTCCCGCGTCCGCGAGCGCCTGGGCGACGGCGAGACCGATCCCGCGCGAGGCCCCGGTGACGATGGCGGCCCTGCCCTCGATCCCGTACGGCGACATCATCCGCGTACGGTCTCATGACGGGCCGTCAGTCAACAGCCCCCGGCAGTGAGCGCTGCCGGCCGACAGTCCCCGGCCATCGGTGCCGCCGGTCGACGGCCCCCAGCCGTGAGTGCCGCGCCGCCACCAGCTCCAGGACCGTACGCCAGTCCTCCATGACCCCGGCGTCCAGCCCGACGACCTTGCCCGCGTCGTCGGCCTGCCGCAGGGTCACCGCGTCCTCGGCGAGCGGATCGCGCTCGAACGCCGCCGCCTCCCACGGTGTCATGGCGCCGCCCTGCACGGTCAGGGTCAGCGCGCTCTGCGGGGACAGTCCACGGCCCGGCGACGTGGTGGCCAGATAGCGCTTCGCCGCCACGTGCAGTCGTACGAGACGGGAGACCCGCTCACCGAGCAGGGGCCGTACGGCGTCGGCCGCGCAGTCGGCGTGACCGGCGTCGTCACCCGGCCTGAGCAGATGGCCGATGTCGTGCACCAGGCCCGCCACCTGGAGTTCCTTGTCGCTGGGATGGCCGCGGCGCAGCAGCGCGGCGGTCTGCAGGGCGTGATCGTGCAGATCGACCGGGTCGCCACCGCGATCTGGGGTGTCCCAGGCGCCCCGGCAGGCGTGCAGCAGATCCATCAGCTCCTCGACGCTGCGCAGCTCCATGCGTCAGTCCTCCCGAGTCCTCGCGCGGGAAAAGCCGTTGCCGGGGGTCAGCAGATCATGACTGCCTTGCGAATCGGCCAACGGGACCTGAACTGCGTGCCGTGTTCAGTGATGGCCGGGATGGCCGTGATGGCCCGGATGGTCCGCTTCCGGTGCCCCGCCCATCATCCGCAGCATGGCCACTCCTCCCGTCCGCACGAACCGCCACACCAAGGTGGCCGCGAGCAGCAGGAAGACGATGTTCAACCAGGTCGTGTAGTTCCAGGAGACGCCCTCCATGGGGATCTCCGCGTCGGCCTGGTCGGGGATGAGCCCGAGGCCGCCGAAGACGAACTCCACGACGTATCCGGCGAGCACCATCGCCGTATAGAAGGTGACGAGCAGGAAGCCGGTCATGCGTGGCCCGTAGTACTTCCGGTAGATGTTCAGGATCGGCAGGATCAGCAGGTCGGCGAAGATGAACGCGACGACGCCGCCGAAGCTGATGCCGCCCTTCCAGAGGACCACGGCGAGCGGCACGTTCCCGATGGAACACACGAACGAGGCGATCGCCACCAGCGGTCCGACGAGCGGGCCGATCACCTTCGCGGCGAGCGGATGCCCGTCCAGGAAGAGGGAGCTCCAGAACGCGTCGGGCACCCAGGCCGCGATCGCGCCGGCGATCAGCAGACCGATCACCAGGTCGCGCAGGATCGCCGCCCACTCCATGACGAAGACATGCGAGACCGAGGTGAAACCGTCGCCCGACAACAGTCGCCGTGCGAATGACCCTTCGCCCTGGACCGACATGTCCATCGCCGCATGCCCCTCCATGGACCCGGCGATCCCGCGGTCCGCCTGCTCCCGGGCCTGCCGCAGCAGCCGCTCGCGCAGGAAGCGCCGGAAGAGCACGGCCAGCAGCACGATCATGACGGGTCCGCCGACGAATTCCGCGAGTGTGAACTGCCAGCCCATCAACAGGGCCAGGATCACTCCGAGTTCGACCACCAGATTGGTCGAGGCGATCTCGAACGCCATCGCCGCCGTGAAGTTCGCGCCTTGGCGGAACAGCGACCGCGCGAGGGCGACGGCCGCGTAGGAGCAGGAGGAGGAGGCCGCTCCGAGCCCGGCGGCGAGCGTGAGTGTCCGTGGCCGGTCGTCGCCGAGCAGCCGTACGACCGTCGCCCGGCGCACCACCGCCTGGACGATGGCGGACAGACCGAAGCCGAGGATCAGCGCCCAGGTGATCTCCCAGGTCATCGAGCCCGTGAGGGACAGTGCGTGGAGGATCGCGTCCATGGGTTCGACTCTCTCCCGATCGGTGGAATCAGACATGACCCGTGGCCGGTTCAGTGACCCTGCTCACCGTCGGTATTGAGCCGAATGGGTGGTGTCGAAGAGGGCATCATGTTTCAAATCACCGCAGATCGGGGCCTGATGGGCGCCCGGTGACTTGAGACAGTAACTTCTTGTTTTCAGCCCCATCGAGCGGGCGGCCGCTCATTTGGTTAACCTGTACCGGACGGGCAGCCTTTCTGGGTTCCACCCACACCCATGGTCCGTCCCGGGACAAGCCGGTCACCACGGCCTGCTCTCATACGAGTTACCGGCGCCACCGCGTCCCTAACTGCCTTCCACTCAGACCCGAGCGGGCGTCAGGCGACCGGCAGTAGACCGGTCCTGTACGTCCCGAGGGTGACCCGACACATAAGGAGTGCGCGGTGACACCGGAGAAGACGAATCGCGATAAGCGCCCCAAGGAACGCACGGAGCGCGCGAGCCGTGGGCCCGAGAAGCTCGGCAGCCTGGAGGTGTGGGCCAGGTCCGCGCCGATCCGCCTCGCGGGGTACGAGGACGACCTCGCCGAGCCCCACATCCTGCCCAGCGTCGACTGACCGGCCCCGGCAGGACCCATCGCGATCGATGACGGCATGGGCGTGTCAGACTCACGCCCATGCTCATCAGAGAAGCCGCGGCCGACGACTGGCCGCGGATCTGGCCTTTCTGGCACCGGATCGTCGCCGCCCGCGAGACCTACGCCTGGGACCCGGACACCTCCGAGGAAGCCGCTCGCGCCCTGTGGATGGCTCCGGGCAAGCGGGTGTACGTCGCCGAGGACGACACCGGAGCCGTCGTCGGCTCGGCCTTCGTCACCCCCAACTACGGCGGTCCCGCCGCCCGGATCGCCAACGCCGGATTCATGGTCGACCCGGAGCGGTCCGGACGTGGCATCGGCCGCGCCCTCGCCGAACACATCCTCGCCGCGGCGAAGGCCGACGGCTACCGAGGCATGGTGTTCAACGCCGTCGTGGAGACCAACCCGGCCGTCAAGCTGTGGACTTCGCTCGGTTTCACGATCCTGGGCACCGTGCCGGACGCGTACGAGCACGCACGGCACGGGCTGGTGGGGCTGCACATCATGTACCGGGCGCTGTAGGGAGAGTGCCGATGCGACTGGCGCGGGGAGCGACCGGGTTCTGGGGCGGGCGTGATGTGCCGCTCGCACCGGCGGACAGGGCGTCGTTCAGAAGTGCCTGCTTCGAGGCCGCGCGGGAAATCGGGGCTCGCGTCGACGAGCTGTCCTTCGCCGGAGTCTCCAGCTTCCACGCGGTCACGATCGCCGGACGTGGGGCCTCGCTCGTCGTCCTGTGCCACGATCACCTGCCCGTTGTCGCCTTCACCGGCACTCCGCCGGTCCCCGGCCGGCCGGTGGCACGTTTCGTCGACCCGCCGGCCTGGGCTGGATGCTTCGGGACTGTCGGATATCGGGTCCTGCACGCTCGTGATCTGAGCGCGCCGATGACCGAGGTGGACCTGAGCGAGCTGGCGATGGCGGAGCTCGCCCAGGTCCGCCACTGGCGCCCCGAGGCAGTGGGAGACCTGCTGTTCAACTGGTGGGACTGATCAGCTGCCGGCCACGACCTGGTCGAGGGGAGCCGTCCGCCGCCATGGCCGCAGCTCCTCCAGCTGTCCCGCCACATCGAGGAGAGCCGACTCGGAGCCGGGACGGCCGACGAGCTGTACGGCGCAGGGGGCACCGCTCGGCAGCGTCCCGAACGGCACCGACATCGCGGGCCAGCCGGTCAGGTTCCACGGCGGAGTCAGCGGCGAGTAGTTCGTGTTGGCCATCAGATTGCGCAGCCAGCCCCGCTCGTGCCAGGCCGCGGCGGCGGGACCGCGCCGGGCGAGCGCCGGCGTGAGCAGTACGTCGTACTCCTCGAAGAACGGCTCCAGACGCTTGCGCAGCTGCTCACGGCGCTCGCCCTCGCGGACGCCGGCCACGAAGCGGCGGCCGACGGCGGCGTGCACGCGGGTACGCCGGGCGAGCCGGCGCGGGTCGAGCTCCTCCGCGTCGACCGCGGTGCCCGCCGTCCAGTGCGCGAGCGAGGTCGTGCTCAGCCACAGCGGGTACGGCGGGTCGGCGGGACGCACCTGGTGGCCCGCCCCGGCCAGCAGCCCGGCCGCCTCCCGGGCCGCGGTCGTATACGGTCGGCCGACGCTCACACCGGCCAGGGGGCTGCGCACCGAGACGGCGATCTTCCGGGTGACGGGCTCCGAGGGGCGGAGCACCTCGGTGTCCGCGAGGAGGGAGAACATCAGCCGCGCGTCCTCGACCGTGGTCGCCAGCGGACCGTTCTCCGACATGCCGAACCAGTCGCCGTGACCGATCCCGGCGGGCACCACGCCGTGGCCCGGCTTCAGGGTGACAAGGCCGCAGTTGGCGGCCGGGATGCGCAGCGAGCCCATCCCGTCGTTGCCGAGCGCGACCGGCACCATCCCGGCGGCGACCGCGGCCGCGCTGCCGCCCGACGAACCGCCCGCCGTGCGGGAGAGGTCCCACGGGTTGCGGGCGGTGCCGTGCACGCCCTCCGTGGTGCCGAAGATGCAGAGCTCGGGCACGTTCGTCAGACCCACGACCACGGCGCCCGCCGCGCGCAGCCGGGCCACGGTCACATGGTCGTGGTCGGCGGGCGTGTCCGGGGTCGCGGCGGAGCCGTTGCGGTTCGACTCGCCGCGCACCGGGAGGTTGTCCTTGACCGCCAAGGGCACGCCCGCGAGGGGGAGTTCGCCCAGATCCCTCGTGGCCAGCTCGTCGGCCTCCGCGAGGGCCGCCGCCGCCCGAACGGTGCGGAAGGCGCCGACGCGGCCGTCGAGCCGCTCGATCCGTGCGAGGTGTTCGGCCACCACTTCGCGGGGGGTGACCCGCTTCTCGCGTACGGCTGCGGCGATCTCGACGGCGGTCCGGCCGACCCAGCTGGTCACGGGCGCTCCTTGTCGTACTGGTGAGTAGTGCGAGGAGCACTCTGCCCGGGGGCGGGGTGCCGCGTCGAGGGCTGCCGCGCCCGGATATGCGGTCCGAGGCTCCTGGACTTTCGTGCGGGGGCCGTCCGGTGTCTCCACGCTGCGAGAGATCATCCGATCACTGACTCAACTTCTCTGACTGCATGCCCCATTGACAGCTTTTGGTGGTCGCTCGATCATCAGACATCCGATGAATGGGAGCCGCTCATGAGCATGCATCCAAGACGTCAGGTACTGGGAGCCGCGGCCGGAGTCGCCGTCGCGGCCACTCTTCCCCTCGCCGCCACGGCCGAAGCGCGGGCCGTGGGCGAGGTGCCCTCCGCAGGCGGGCAGGAGGGCCAGTGGGTGCCCGTCCCCGACCCGGTACCCGTACCGCTCGACACCTACGTCGACAACGACGGCATCGACACCGCCGCGGCACGCGGCGGGAACTTCGACGGTTCCGGCTACACGTTCCCGGGCGAGGAACTCCCCGCGGGACGCGTGGAGGTCGACGGGACCGCGTTCCAGTTCCTCTCCTCCGGCGCGGGCGCCAAGAACAACGTGGTGGCGATGGGCCAGCGCATCGACCTGCCCAAGGGCCGTTATCTGTCGGCCCTGTTCCTCACCGCGGGCAGCTACGGCAACGCTTCCGGCAAGGCCACCGTCCACTACGCCGACGGCTCGACGACCACCGCCGGGCTGGGCGGCTCGGACTGGTACGCGGCGGGCGGCTCACTGTCGGCCGCGTACCGCTACAAACCGGACGGCACCAAGGACGAGCATCGCGTCGGCATCGGCACGGCCGAGGTCTGGATCGATCCACAGCGGGACGCGGTGGCCCTGACCCTGCCGACCACCAACCCCGCCGAGGCCAACAAGGCGTCCCTGCACATCTTCGCCCTGTCCCTCCAGCCGGCCGCCCAGGGACGGGCGTTGGCCCTGCGGGACGCCCACTCCACCTTCTCCCTCCTGGAGTCGAGCGGCGCCCAGAGCGTCGAGGCCACCGTCGTCAACGCGGGCACGGTCGCCGTCCTCGCCGGTGACCGTGTGTCGGTCGGCGTCGACGTGGCGGGCGCCCGCACGGTCGAGCCCGCGCGCGTGACGCGCCTCGACCCCGGTGAGCAGGCGCGCGTCCGCGTCGGCATCCGCAGCCGGGTGGGTACGGCACCCGGAACCACCCAGGTCGGCGCGGTCGTCGTCACCGGACGCGGCGAGCGAGTCACCTCCAGCAGCCGCGAGTTGACCATCGGCGTGCCCGACTACCAGCCCAACGAGGAGTCACTCTCCGGACACCAGGCCCCCTACTGGTTCCACCGCGCGAAGTTCGGCATCTTCATCCACTGGGGCGTCTACTCCGTGCCCGCGTGGTCACCCGTCGGCAAGCAGTACGCCGAGTGGTACTGGAACCACCTGCAGAGCCCGGACAACGCCGTGTACGCCTACCACCGGGAGAAGTACGGGGAGAACTTCGCCTACGACGACTTCATCCCGATGTTCACGGCGAAGAACTTCGACCCCCGGGCGTGGGTGGAGCTGTTCCGGGACGCGGGAGCCCAGTACCACGTCCTGACCTCGAAACACCATGAGGGATTCGCCCTCTGGGACACCAAGGTCGCCGACCGCAACGCCGTGAAGATGGGGCCGAAGCGCGATCTGATCCGCGAACTCTTCGACGCCTCCCGGCAGTTCACTCCGGAGCTGCACCGGGGCCTGTACTTCTCCATGCCCGAGTGGTTCAACCCCGACAACCCGTGGATGGGCCACGCCCCGCGCAATCCGTACACCCAGGAGCCGGTCCCGTACACCGGATACACCGCGGGCAAGGACTATGTGAAGGACTATCAGGCCCCGCAGATGCTGGAGCTGATCCACGGCTACGACCCGTCCGTGCTGTGGTGCGACATCGGCGGGGCGAACGACAGTGCTCGTGTCCTCGCCGAGTACTTCAACCACGGCAAGAACCGGCCGAAGCCGTACGAGGTCACCGTCAACAACCGCTCCGGCATCGGCTTCCACGACTTCACGACACCCGAGTACACGACGTACGAGAACACCGTTGTCGCCAAGTGGGAGTCCAGCCGGGGGCTCGACCCCTTCAGCTACGGCTACAACCAGGCGACGCCCGACGCCGCGTACATGACCGCCGAGGAGGTCGTCCGCAGCCTGGTCGACATCGTGTCGAAGAACGGCAACTTCCTGCTCGACATCGGCCCGCGCGCCGACGGCACCATCCCGGAGATCATGCAGACCCGGCTGCGCGAGACCGGCCGCTGGCTGCGGACCAACGGCGAGGCGATCTACGACACGACGTACTGGTCACGCATGGCCCAGCTCGGCGAGGACCTGCGGTTCACGGTCCGGCAGAACAAGGCGTTCTACATCCACTCGCTGACCGCGCCCGGCAACAAACTGACCGTCGAGGCGCCGGTGCCGATCCGCGGCGGGGACAAGGTCACCCTGCTGGGCCACGACCGTCCGCTGACCTGGACGGTGAGCAACGGTTCGCTGGTGATCGACGTACCGGAGGCGGCCCGCAAGGCCGGGCAGTACGTGTGGGTGTTCAAGGTGGAGTGGCAGGTCTGACTCCCGCGCGCGGGCCTGGTCCGACTGCCGCCGTCTCAGGGGTGGACGTCCGCACGACGTCCACCCCTCCCGCTCCACCCGAACCCCGCTTCGGCCCCGCGCCGCTGTCACGCCCCGCAGGGACCCGTGCTGTCCCGCTCGATCAACCGCGGCACCGGCACCTGCACCGTGCGCGCCGGACCGCCGTCCAGCAGCGCGGTCAGTTCCTGCGCGGCCGTGCGCCCGAACTGCACGGTGTCGCGGGAGAGGGCGGACAGCCATGGCTTGACCATGCGGCACAGTGCGGAGTCCTCCCAGGCCACCACCGAGACGTCACCCGGAACGGAGAAGCCCAGCTCCGTCGCGGCGGCGACGCCGGCGACGGCCATCACGTCGTTGTCGTAGACCAGCGCGGTCGGCGGTGTGCCGCTCTCCAGCACGCGGCGCGTGACGGCCGCCCCCTCCGCGTCCGAGTAGTCGGTCGGCACCGAACGCACCTCGGCCAGGCCCCGCCGGCGGGCCTCCGCGCGCAGGGTACGCATCCGGCGCTCGGTGTGGGCGAGCCCCGGCAGGCCCGCGATGTGCACGATCCGACGGTGGCCGAGCGCGTACAGCTCGTCCACGACCGCGGCCATGGCGCCCGCGTCGTCCGCCCAGACGACGGACAGCCCGGGATGCCGGGCGTCCGGCGCACCGCCGATGACCACGGCGGGCAGGCCCAGCTCGTCCAGGAGGTCCGGACGAGGATCGTCGACGCGCGGGTCCACGACCATCACGCCGTCCACGCGGTGCTCCGCCCACCAGCGACGGTAGACCGCGCACTCGGCGTCCACGTCCTCGACCACCTGGAAGAGCAGGCCGAGATGACGCTCCGCCAGCACTTCCTGGATGCCGGAGATCAGCTGGAGGAAGAACGAGTCCACGCCGAGCGTGTCGGCGGGGCGTGCCACGACCAGACCGACCGTGGCCGCACCTTCGCCGGACAGCTGACGCGCCGCCGTACTGGGCCGCCAGCCCAGCTGCTCGGCGACCCGGCGCACCCGGTCGCGGGTGACCTCGGAGACTCCGGGCCGGTCGTTGAGCGCGAAGGAGACCGCGCTTTCGGAGACTCCGGCGCGCCGCGCGATGTCCTTCATCGTCGGCCGGCGCGCGGGAGACCGCTTGGCTGGCACGTTGCTCACCATTCTGCTGGGGCGGAGTACTAATGCGCTTGAGTGGCTGCACTCTAAAGCGCATTAGTGATCTGTTTCAAGGGGCCTGTCATAGATCCCTGACCAGCCATGTTGTGCCGCTAATGAATTTAGCTGAACCAAATCCATTGACTTCCCTGGTGAGTTGCATGCAAGGTCTGGCGCGGCACCGTTCACCCACCGTTGCGAAGGAGCCCGGTCACCGTGCGAAAGCCTCGCAGAGCACCCGCACTTGTCGTCGCCGCCGTCGCCCTCGTCCTGCCGCTGAGCGCCTGCGGTTCCGGTGACGACGGCGGCGGTTCGACGGACGCCTCCGGCAAGGTCGAGGGCAACATCACCTTCCAGACCTGGAACCTGAGGGCCAACTTCAAGCCGTACTTCGAGGGTGTGATCGCCGACTTCGAGAAGAAGTACCCCGGCACCCATGTGAAGTGGATCGACCAGCCCGCCGAGGGGTACGCCGACAAGATCAGCGCGGACGCGGCCGGCGGCACCCTGCCCGACGTCGTCAACGTCTCGCCGGACCTCGTCGCCCCGCTCGCCAAGGCGGGCCTGGCCCTGGATCTCGACAAGTCCGCCGGCCAGTACAAGAAGGAGTACCTGGACGGCGCCTGGGCCAGCCACCGGATACCGGGCATGACCGGCACGTACGCCTTCCCCTGGTACCTCAACACCGGCCCGCTCTTCTACAACAAGTCGCTCTTCAAGGAGGCCGGACTCGACGCCTCCAAGCCGCCCACGACGTACGACGAACTCTTCGCCGACGCCCTGCAGCTGGCGAAGAAGAGCGACGGCAAGGTCGCCACCCTCGCCAATGTGCCCACCGTCGAGGACTTCGGCCGCTATGGCGTCGAGCTGATGAACAAGGAAGGCACCGGCTTCGCGTTCAACGACACCAAGGGGGTCGAACTCCTGACCAAGTACAAGGAGTTGTACGACGCCAAGGCGCTCGACCCGCAGGCGCTGACCGCGACCCCCGAGTCGTCCGGCAAGAAGTTCCTCACCGAGGCCGTCGCCATGAACCCGGGCAGCGCCCTGGACCTCGGCAACTTCAAGAAGCAGGCGCCCAACCTGTACAAGAACATCGGCATCACCGACCAGATCACCAGCACCGGCAAGGTGAACATGTACGTGATGGGTGTGATGGTCAACTCCCGCACCAAGCACACCCCGGCGGCGGTCGCCTTCGCGCACTACGTCACCGACGCCCAGAACCAGATGTCGTTCGCCAAGAAGGTCGCCATCTTCCCGAGCACCGCCGGCTCGCTCGACGACCCGTACTTCACCAAGGAGGACGGCACCGACGAGACCCGCGTGCGGATCGCGGCCGCCAAGTCCCTGAAGAACGCGGTCAATTACACCCCCGTCCTCTTCAGCGAGCAGATGAAGACCGCGCTGCGCAACGAGGTCGCCAAGGCGCTCCAGGGCAAGGAGAGCCCCAAGACGGCTCTTGACAACGCTGTCAAGGCCTGCGACACGCTGCTCCAGCAGCAGGGCTGATCCGGCATGGCGAGTTCTTCCACCGTTTTCGGCGGACCCCGGCGTGCGGCGCGGGTGCGGCGCCATCTGCCCAGCAGCCCCTGGCTGTTCGCCGCTCCCGGGCTGCTGATCACCGGCGTCTTCATCCTGTACCCGTTCGCCTCCACGCTCATCAACGCCTTCACCGACCGCCGCACCCTGATCCCGGGCAGGTTCGTGGGCCTCGCCAACTTCCGCGAGCTGCTGCACGACGACATGTTCTGGACCGGTCTGCGCAACAGCACGCTGTACGTGCTCGGGGTCGTCCCCGCGCTCGTCCTGCTGCCGCTGCTGCTCGCCCTGCTGGTCCAGAAGAACATCCCCGGCATCACGTTCTTCCGGTCGGCCTTCTACACCCCGGTCGTCGCCTCGATCGTCGTGGTCGGGCTCATCTGGGTGTGGCTGCTGGACGAACGCGGGCTGGTGAACGCGCTGTTGGAGGCGATCGGTGTCGGCAGGGTCGGCTTCCTCAGCGATCAGTGGCTGCTCCTGCTGAGCGCCATGGCCGTCACGGTGTGGCGGGGCCTCGGCTACTACATGATCATTTATTTGGCCGCGCTGGCGAACGTGCCCCGCGAACTGCACGAGGCCGCGATGGTGGACGGCGCGGGCGCGGTGCGCCGCTTCTTCACGGTCACCGTGCCCGCCGTCCGCTCCACCATGGTCCTGGTCGGCGCGCTCTCCTCGGTCTCCGCGTTCAAGGTGTTCTCCGAGGTGTATCTGATGGCGGGCCCGGACGGCGGTCCCGCGGGCGAGGACACCACCCTCGTCATGCTCGTCCAGCGCACCGGTACCGGGCTGAGCGGCCGGGTCGGCTACGCCTCCGCCATCTCGGTCGTCGTCTTCGCCGTCACCGTCGTCCTGATGCTGCTGGTGCTGCGCGCCGACCGGAAGGAGGAGGCGTGAGCGTCGCCGAGAAGACACGACCGGTGGAGCGTCCGGCGGCCGCGCGGGAGCCCCGTGTCGCCGACGAGCACGGCCGCCGCATCCGCGCCTGGGAACTTGCCCTGCGCTACCTGCTGTTGCTCGCCGTACTCGCCCTGACGGTCGGACCGTTCCTGTGGCAGCTGTCGACATCCCTCAAGGGGCCGCACGAGGACATCTTCAGCTCACCGCCCAAGTTTCTGCCGAGCGAGCCAACTCTCCACAATTACAAGCGAGTTGCCGACACCATTCCGGTCTGGGACTACGCCCTCAACTCGCTGAAGGTCGCCACCGCCAACGTCGTGACGAACTGCTTCGGTTCGGCGCTCGCGGGCTACGCCCTGGCCCGGCTGCGCTACCGCGGCCGGCGCGTCGCGACACTCGTCTTCATCCTGGCGATGCTCGTGCCCGCCGAGAGCATCATCATCGCCCAGTTCACGACCATGCGGGAACTCGGTCTGAACAACACGCTGATCGGTGTCGTGCTGCCCGCCTGCATCAGCGCCATGAACGTCCTGCTGATGCGCAACGCCTTCCTCAACCTTCCCTACGAGATCGAGGAGGCGGCCTTCGTCGACGGGGCGAACGCCTGGCAGCGGTTCCTGAGGATCGCGCTGCCGTCGGTGAAGGGCACCCTCGCCGTCGTCGCGATCTTCGCCTTCATGGGTTCCTGGGACGACTTCCTGTGGCCGCTCATCGTCCTCAGCGACCCCTCGAAGTTCACCCTGACCATCGGACTCAACTATCTGCACGGCACCTTCGCCAACGACGAACGGCTCGTCGCCGCGGGCACGATCATCGCCGTGGCGCCGCTGATCGCCCTGTTCGCCTGTCTCCAGCGGTACTTCTTCCGTGGCGTGGGTGAGGGCGCCGTCAAGGGCTGACCTCCCGTACCTCAGATCCGCAAGGAATCCGCATGTCTGCTGCCGTGCGCTTCGGCGTCAACTACACCCCGAGTCAAGGGTGGTTCCACCACTGGCTCGACTTCGACCTCGACGCCGTACGCGCCGATCTCGACTCGATCGCCGCGCTCGGCCTGGACCACATCCGGGTCTTCCCGCTGTGGCCCTACTTCCAGCCCAACCGCACCCTGATCCGCCCGCGCGCCATGGAGCAGCTCGTCGCGCTCGCCGACGCGGCCGCCGAACGCGGCCTCGACGTCAACGTCGACGGACTGCAAGGGCACTTGTCGAGCTTCGACTTCCTGCCCGCCTGGACGCGGACCTGGCACCGGCGCAACCTCTTCACCGACCCGGAGGTGGTGGAGGGGGAGGCGGAGTATCTGCGCACCCTGGCCGCGGCGCTCGCCGACCGGCCGAACTTCATCGGCATGACCATCGGCAACGAGGTCAACCAGTTCGCCGCCGGCCCGCACCCCGACCCGGACCGCGTCACGCCCGAGCAGGCCGGGGCGTGGCTTCGGCGTCTGCTCACCGCCTGCGCGGAAGGCGCCCCCGGCAAGCTGCATCTGCACGCCTCGTACGACGCCGCCTGGTACCAGGACGACCAGCCGTTCACGCCCGAGCACTCGGCACGGCTCGGCGCGGTCACCGCCGTGCACTCGTGGGTGTTCAACGGGACGGCCCAGCGGCACGGCCGCACGGGTGTCGCCACCGAGCACCACGCCGCGTACCTCATCGAACTCGCCAAGGCCTGGGCGGACGACCCGCACCGCCCGGTCTGGCTCCAGGAGGTCGGTGCGCCCGCCCCGCTGATCCCCGCCGAGCACGCGGCCGCCTTCACCGAGGCGACCGTCGCGAACGCCCTCGACTGCCCCGATGTGTGGGGCGTGACCTGGTGGTGCTCGCACGACGTCAGCCGCGACCTCTCCGACTTCCCCGAACTCGAGTACAGCCTGGGCCTGTTGACCAATGACCGGCAGACCAAGCCGGCCGGGGAGACCCTCGCCCGGATCGTCAAGGAGGGCCGGCCGCAGACACCCGCCGCGCGCACCACCGCGCTGGTCGTCGACACCGCGCCGGGCCGTTCGGTCTGTGCGCCGGGAGGCCCGGTGTTCGAGGCCTTCGCCCGGCTGACCGCCGACGGGGTCCGTCCCACCACTGTCCTCGCGAGCCGTGCCGACGACAAGGAGCACCTCGTCGCTCGCGGTATCAGCGAGGTCGTCACACCGGGTCAGGCCATCGCGTGACCCCAGCACCGTAGTCCGTCCCCCAACGAATACGGAGCACACAGTGAACCTCAGCAGACGCACCGTCCTGCTCGCCGGAGCCGGCGTCGCCGCGGGGCTCGTCCCCGGCCTGTCCGGCACGGCGGCCGCGGCCACCCGCGACCTCCAGCCGTACGCCTCCTACTGGTATCCCGACTCGCTTCCCTCGGGCACCCCCGGCACCGGCATCACCTGGCGCAGCCTCAATGCCTGGCGCGCCGACGGCGACACGGATCTGGCGTTCAACGCGGCGTCCGTGCCGCTCGCCGCACGCTTCACCCCGACCCCCGCGAACACGACGGCCCGCTCAGGCCAGGCCCGCATCCAGTCCCTGGTCTCCTTCGGCCCCACGTCGGGCAACCCTTCGCAGGGCGCGGCCACCGCCGACTACTACGCCCTCACCCACTGGGCGTACGTCGACGAACTCGTCTTCTGGGGCGGCTCGTCCGGCGAGGGCCTGATCCTCGCCCCGAACGCCCCGATCGTGGACGCGGCCCACCGGCACGGCGTACCCGTCCTCGGCAATGTCTTCCTGCCGCCCGTCGCCTACGGCGGCCAGCTCCAGTGGACCCGCGACCTGGTGCAGAAGGACTCCACCGGGCACTACCCGCTCGCCGCCCAACTCGTCGCCGTAGCCGCCGCGTACGGCTTCGACGGCTGGTTCATCAACGCCGAGACCGGCGGCGGGAACACCGCGCTCGCCACCGACATGCTCGGTTTCCTCAAAGAGCTGAAGACGCTCGGGGCGGCCAAGGGCCAGCGCGTCACCTGGTACGACTCCATGACCGTAAGCGGCTCGGTGAGCTGGCAGGGCGCGCTGAACAGCCAGAACAAGACGTTCTTCCAGGCCGCCGACACCATGTTCATCGACTTCCGCTGGTCCCAGAGCAGTCTGGCGTCCTCGGGTACGACGGCCCAGCAACTCGGCCGCAGCCGCTACGAGTTGTGGGCGGGCGTCGACGTCGAGGCGGGCGGCACCGGCACGTCCGTGAACTGGGACGCCATCGTGCCGACCACCAGGACGCACGTCACCTCCATCGGCTTCTACCGGCCCGAGTGGACCCGCAACCACCTGCCCGCGAGCCGCACGCCCGGCGACTTCCACGCCGCCGACGACACGTTCTGGACCGGCAGCTCCCTCGACCCCGCCAAGCCGGACCCGACCGCCGGCTGGCGCGCCCCCGCCGTCTCCGTCGCCGACCGGTCCACCGTGAGCTCCGTGCCCTTCGCGACCGTCTTCAACACCGGGCACGGACTGAAGTGGTACGAGGACGGCAAGGTCACCTCGGGTGCCGCCTGGAACCACCTCGGTCTCCAGGACCGGCTGCCGTCCCGCCGCTGGGTGGTGCGGACCACCGGCGGGCGCCCCTCGGTCACCTTCGACTTCGCGGACGCCTGGCGCGGCGGCAGCAGTCTCCTGGTCGACGGCGCCCTCGACGCGCCGGCCGCGCTGGACCTTTACGCGACACGGCTGCCGCTCGGCGCGGACACGGTCGTGGAGCTCACCCACCGTCTCGACTCCGGCAGCGCACGGGTCGAGCTCGCCGTCGCCACCGCCGAGCCGGGCACGGCGGGTGGGGCGCCCCCGTACACGTACTTCCCCGTGAGCGCGAGCGGCAGCTGGGGTACCTCGACCGTGCGGCTGACGGGCCTGTCGGGGACCGTGCACGCGATCGGCGTCCGGCTGACCGCCGCCGGCGGGCCCGTGCGCTGGCGCCTCGGCGGGCTCGCCGTCCGGGACGCGGTGGTGACCCCCGCCGCGCCCACCGACCTGCGCGTCACCGACGCCGACGGAGGCGGCCTGCGCTTCGCCTGGCAGGGCGCCACCGGCCCCGTACGCCACTACGAGCTGTACCGGACACTCCCCGATGGCACGCGCCGCTTCCTCGGTGGCACCTGCCAGCGCGCGTTCTACGCCGGCGGGCTCGTCCCCGAGCAGGGCGAGACCGCCGCACGGTTCGAACTGCGCGCGGTGGGGGAGCTGTTCACCATCTCGACCGCCGCCACGACCACCCACACCTGGTAGCCCGCACCCTCACCCCACGGAGCACTCTCATGCATGACGACCGCACCCTGGTCGAAGCCCGCCTCCGGCGCGTCCTCGACGAGCGCATCCGCCCCGCCGTGTACCCCGAGTCCGTACCGCTGGAGGTGGCGGTGTGGCACGCGCCCGGCGAGCCGGTGCCGGTCGCCGAAGGGCTGGCCGCCGCGCCGGAACCGATCGAGGTGGGCGCGCGCTGGGGTGCTCCGTGGGGCACCAGCTGGTTCCGTGTCACCGGGACCGTGCCCGAGGCGTGGGCCGGCCGGACCGTCGAGGCGCTGCTGGACCTCGGCTTCGACGAGAACATGCCGGGATTCCAGTGCGAGGGGCTCGTCTACCGGCCCGACGGCACTCCGGTGAAGGGCCTCAACCCGCGCAACCAGTGGGTGCGGATCGGCGCCCCGGTCGAGGGCGGCGAGGAGGTGAGGCTGCACATCGAGGCCGCCTCCAACCCGGTCATCCTCGACTACCACCCCTTCCTGCCCACGCGGTTGGGCGACAAGGAGACCGCGGGAAGCGAGCCGCAGTACAAGCTGGAGCGCATGGACCTCGCCGTCCTCGACGAGGCCGTCTGGCAGCTGGTCATCGACCTGGAGGTACTCGGCGAGCTGATGGCCGAGCTGCCGGTGGAGTCCGCGCGGCGCTGGGACATCCTGCGCGCCGTCGAGCGGGCACTGGACGCCGTGGACCTCCAGGACGTGGGCGGTACGGCGGCCGCGGCCCGCGCCCGGCTGGCGGAGGTCCTGGCCGTGCCCGCCGTCCCCTCCGCCCACCGCATCAGCGCCGTCGGACACGCGCACATCGACTCCGCGTGGCTGTGGCCACTGCGCGAGACCGTCCGCAAGGTGGCCCGCACGACCTCCAACATGACCGCGCTCCTGGAGGACGAGCCCGAGTTCGTCTTCGCCATGTCCCAGGCCCAGCAGTGGGCCTGGGTGAAGGAGCACCGCCCCGAGGTGTGGGCCCGGGTGAAGAAGGCGGTGACCGACGGGCGGTTCGTGCCCGCCGGCGGTATGTGGGTCGAGTCGGACACCAACATGCCGGGCTCGGAGGCGATGGCCCGTCAGTTCGTGCACGGCAAGCGGTTCTTCCTCGACGAGTTCGGCGTCGAGAACGACGAGGCCTGGCTGCCCGACACCTTCGGTTTCGCCGCGGGGCTGCCGCAGATCATCAAGGCGGCCGGCTCCAAGTGGCTGCTGACGCAGAAGATCTCGTGGTCGCAGACCAACAAGTTCCCGCACCACACCTTCCAGTGGGAGGGCATCGACGGCACCCGGATCTTCACTCATTTCCCGCCCGTCGACACCTACAACTGTTCCATGAAGGGCAGCGAAATCGCCCACGCGGCCCGAAACTTCAAGGACAAGGGCGTCGCCCGGCACTCCCTCGCCCCCACCGGCTGGGGCGACGGAGGCGGTGGCACCACGCGCGAGATGGTCGCCAAGGCGGCCAGGCTCCGCGACCTCGAAGGCTCCGCGACCGTGGTGTGGGAGACCCCCGCCGAGTTCTTCGAGAAGGCGGCGGCCGAATACCCCAACGCACCCGTGTGGACCGGCGAGTTGTACCTGGAGCTCCACCGCGCCACGCTCACCAGTCAGGCGAGGACCAAGCAGGGCAACCGCCGCAGCGAACACCTCCTGCGCGAAGCCGAGCTGTGGGCGGCGACCGCGGCCGTACGGACCGGGTTCCCGTATCCGTACGAGGAGTTGGACCGTATCTGGAAGACGGTGCTGCTCCACCAGTTCCACGACATCCTGCCCGGGTCGTCCATCGCCTGGGTGCACCGGGAGGCGCGCAAGACGTACGAGAAGGTCGCCGAGGAGCTGGACGGCATCATCGGCACGGCCCAGCGCGCCCTGGCCGGGGAGGGCTCGGCGGCCCTGGTCTTCAACTCGGCGCCGCACAGCAGGGACGGGGTTGCGGCGGGCGGAGCCGGTGCGGCCCTCGTCGAGGGTGAGGCCGCGCTCGCGCCGCGCGTGAACGGCGGCTACGTCCTCGACAACGGCCTGCTGCACGTCGAGATCGACGCACGGGGGCTCGTCGTCTCCGCGTACGACCTCCTCGCCGACCGCGAGACGATCGCGCCCGGGCAGGCGGCGAACCTCCTCCAGCTCCACCCCGACTTCCCGAACATGTGGGACGCCTGGGACGTCGACGAGTTCTACCGCAACACGGTCACCGACCTGGTCGACGCGGACGAGGTCGTGCCTGGTGAGGACGGCGTGTCGGTGCGGATCGTACGGTCCTTCGGCGTGTCGCGGGTCACCCAGGTGCTGTCGCTCGCTCCGGGGGAGCCGCGGCTCGGCATCTACACCGAGGTCGACTGGCACGAGACCGAGAAGTTCCTGAAGCTCGCCTTCCCGCTCGACGTGCACGCCGAACGGTACGCGTCCGAGACCCAGTTCGGGCACTTCTACCGGCCCACGCACACCAACACGTCATGGGAGGCCGCCAAGTTCGAGGCGTGCAACCACCGGTTCGTGCACATCGAGGAGCCCGGCTGGGGCGTCGCCCTGGTGAACGACTCGACGTACGGCCATGACGTCACCCGGACCGTCCGCGACACCGACTCCGGTACGACCACCACCGTGCGCGTCTCGCTGCTGCGCGCCCCGCGCTTCCCCGACCCCGAGACCGATCAGGGCGTCCATCGCTTCCGGCACGCGCTGGTGCCGGGTGCGGCGATCGGCGACGCGGTGCGCGAAGGGTGGCGGATCAATGTGCCGGAGCGGCGGCTGACCGGTTCCCAGGAGGTCGCCCCGCTGGTGACCGTCGACCAGGACGCGGTCGTCGTGACGGCGGTCAAGCTGGCCGACGACGGCAGTGGCGACGTGGTCGTCCGCTTCCACGAGTCCCGCGGCGGCCGTACGCGCGTCTCGCTCACGGCGGGCTTCGAGGTCGCGGCCGTCGCGGTCACCGACCTGCTGGAGCGGCCGCTCGCGGACGCGGCGGCACCGGGGCGGGAAGGCGACCGGATCACGCTGCGGCTGCGCCCGTTCGAGCTGGTGACACTCAGGCTGAAGCGCGCCTGACCGGGGCGCTTCGCCACGAGGGGAAGCGGATGCCGGATCGAGGCCGCTCCGCCACCGGGCGCAGAGGTCGCCTGATCGAGGCCGCGCCGCCCCCGTACGAAGCAGGTCCCAGCTCAAGCCACTACGGCTTGAGCTGGGTCCGCAGCCACTCCTCCACCTCGCCCACGTGCGCGGCCGCCGCCGCCCGTGCCGCCTCCGGATCGCGCGCCACCAGCGCGCGGTGGATCGCCGCGTGCTCGCGCCGGGTGCGCTCGAAGGCGCCCTCCTCCTGGTAACCGCGCCAGACGCGGGCGCGGAAGGTGCGTGAGGAGAGGCCCTCCAGGATGGCCGCCATCGTCTCGTTGCCCGCCGCCGCCCCGATGGCGCGGTGGAAGGCCAGGTCGTGGGCGAGGATCTCCTCCGGATCGTCCGTCGCGTTCATCGCCGCGAGGTGTTTCTCGACCTCGGCGAGCTCGTCCGCCGAGATGCGGGCGGCGGCGAGCGCGGTCGCCGTCGACTCCAGGATCCGGCGGATCTCCAGCAGTTCGACCAGGCGCGGGCCCCGGGACAGATCGGCCACCACACCGAAGGTCTCCAGGAGGTCCCCGGCCTCCAACTGCGTGACGTAGATGCCCGATCCGTGCCGTGCCTCCAGGACGCCCATGACCGTGAGCGCGCGGATCGCCTCGCGCATCGAGCTGCGGGAGATGCCCAGCTGGGCGGCGAGATCACGCTCGGTCGGCAGCCGCTGGCCCGGCTCGAGACGGCCCTCGCCGATCATCGCCGTGATCTGCTCGATGGCGCGCTGTGTCACGGTGCCCTTCTGCGGGGCGGACTCGTCCACGCCGTTTCCTCCTGTCGCCGGGTGCGCCGCAGTCTAACCACCGGAGTGGTCGGACCACTATCGCTTGAAAGCGGGGAAATTTGGCTCCGGAGGGTGTTGCGGCAGCGAAGTGGTCTGATAAATATGCGGTCACCTGCTCGATCTCGCTCAACGAGGAGCTGTTAGATGGCCGGCAGAAAACTGCGAAACAGGCGGATCTCCCTCAGTGCGGTGGCTGTGGCCGCCTGCGCGACCCTCGCGCTCACGGCGTGCGGCAGCACCAAGGACACCGGGGCCTCGGGCGGCGGTGGAGGCGGCACCGGCAAGGTCGGGGTGATCCTGCCCCTGCTGACCTCACCGTTCTGGCAGTCGTACAACGACTACGTCCCGAAGATGGCGACGTCCGAGGGCGTGGACGCGCTCAAGACCGTCAACTCCAACAGTGATCCGTCGCAGCAGATCACCGACATCAACAACCAGCTCAACCAGGGTGTGAAGGGCCTGGTCGTGGCTCCCCTGGACAGCGCCGCCATCGCCGCCGGCCTCGACCAGGCCGAGCGCAAGGGCGTCCCCGTGGTCGCCGTCGACGTCGCGCCCGAGAAGGGCAAGGTCGCCATGGTCGTACGCGCCAACAACGTCGCGTACGGCGAGAAGGCCTGTCAGTACCTCGGCAAGCAGATCAGCTCCGGCAAGGTCGTGCAGATCATGGGCGATCTGGCGTCCGTCAACGGCCGTGAGCGTTCCGAGGCGTTCCGCACCTGCGTGCGGAAGAACTACCCGAAGCTGAAGGTCCTGGAGATCCCCGCCAAGTGGGAGTCCGACACCGCGGCCTCCAAGCTGGACACCCTGCTGAACGCCAACCCCGACATCAAGGGCATCTACATGCAGGCG
This sequence comes from Streptomyces sp. NBC_00775, assembly GCF_036347135.1. Taxonomy (NCBI): domain Bacteria; kingdom Bacillati; phylum Actinomycetota; class Actinomycetes; order Kitasatosporales; family Streptomycetaceae; genus Streptomyces; species Streptomyces sp. NBC_00775. The sequence goes on along the minus strand of NZ_CP108938.1, from coordinate 971,638 downwards.
GGCGGCGTCTACCTCGCTCCCACCCTCCAGACCCTCAAGTCCAAGGGCATGCTGAAGAAGACGGGCCAGGCGGGCCACATCGCGATCGTCTCGAACGACGGCATCCCGCAGGAGTTCGACGCCATCCGCAAGGGCGAGATCGACGCCACCGTCTCGCAGCCCGCCGACGCGTACGCCAAGTACGGCATGTACTACATCAAGGCCGCGATGCAGGGAAAGACGTTCAAGACCGGCCCGACCGACCACGACTCCGAGATCGTCAAGCTGCCCAGCGGCATCCTGGAGGACCAGCTGCCCGCGCCGCTGGTGACCAAGGACAACGTCGACGACCCCAAGCTCTGGGGCAACACGGTCACATGAGCACCCCACTGGTGGAGGCGCGGGGCGTGGCCAAGCGGTACGGCCCCACCGTCGCACTCCAAGACGGCCGACTCACCGTCCTGCCGGGCGAGTCGCACGCCCTCGTCGGGCGCAACGGCGCGGGCAAGTCCACCCTCGTCACCATTCTGACCGGCCTCCAGGCCCCCGACGAGGGCACGGTCCGCTTCGACGGCGAGCCCGCACCCCCGCTCGCCGACCGCGACGCCTGGCGCCGCAAGGTCGCCTGCGTGTACCAAAAGCCCACCGTCGTACCGGAGTTGACGGTCGCCGAAAACCTCTTCATCAACCGGCAGCCGGTCGGCCGGGGCGGCTTCATCAGCTGGCGCCGGCTGCGGGCCGAGGCGGCGGAGGTCCTTCAGACCTGGGACGTGCGGGTCGACCCGGAGGCGCGGACCGCCGACCTCAAGGTCGAGGACCGCCAAATGGTCGAGATCGCTCGGGCGTTGAGCTTCGGCGCCCGGTTCATCGTCCTCGACGAACCGACCGCGCAGCTCGACAACCGGGAGATCGAGCGGCTCTTCACCCGCATGCGGGCACTCCAGGAGTCCGGCGTCACCTTCCTGTTCATCTCGCACCACCTCCAGGAGGTGTACGAGGTGTGCCAGACCGTCACCGTGCTCCGCGACGCCCGCTGGATCACCACCGCGCCGGTCGCCGAACTCCCGCGCCCGGCGCTGGTGGAGGCCATGGCGGGGGAGTCGATCACCGAACACGGGGACACGCGCCGGTCCGTGGCCGCCGGAGCCCGGGTGATGCTCGACGTCCAGGGGCTGACCTCGCACGCGTACGACGGCATCGACCTCACCGTCCGCCGCGGTGAGGTCCTCGGCCTCGCCGGGTCCAGCGGCAGCGGCAAGATCGAGCTGGCCGAGTCGTTCGCCGGACTGCACACCCCGACCGGTGGAACCGCTCGACTCGACGGCGAGCGGCTGCCGTTCGGCGATGTGCGTGCCGCGCTCAAGGCGGGCGTCGGCTGCGTTCCGCGCGACCGGCACGACCAGGGTCTCGTCTCCGGGATGAGCATCGGCGACAACGCCACCATGAGCGTCCTGGGCCGCCTCGGCCGCTACGGCTTCATCGGCACCGACCGCAGACGCGGCTTCGCCACCGAGCTGATCGAACGCCTCGACATCCACACCGAGGGACCCGAGCAGCCCGTCTCCGACCTCTCTGGCGGCAACGCGCAGAAAGTCGTCATGGCCCGCGCCCTCGCCTCGGACCCGCGCCTGCTCGTCCTCATCAACCCCACCGCGGGCGTCGACGTGAAGTCCAAGGAGTCCCTGCTCTCCCGCATGGACAGCGCCCGGGAGGACGGCACCGCCGTGCTCGTCGTCTCCGACGAACTCGACGACCTGCGCCGCTGCGACCGCGTCCTCGTCCTCTTCCACGGCCGTGTCGTCGCCGAGCACCCGGCGGGCTGGCACGACCACGAGCTGATCGCCTCCATCGAAGGAGTGGACCATGGCTGACACCAAGGCCCCGCCGCTCACCCCACCGCGGACTCCGGACCCCCGCACCGCCAAGGCCGTACTCCTCCGCCGCGCCCGCGAACTCGCCCTCGTACCAGCCCTGTTGGTGCTCATGGTGCTCGGCGCGATCGTCAACGACTCGTTCCTCACCGAACGGAACCTGATCTCCATCCTGGGCGCCTCGGCAGCGCTCGCGATGGTGGTCCTCGCCGAGTCGCTGGTACTGATCACCGGCAAGATCGATCTGTCGCTGGAGTCGGTGGTCGGCATCGCACCCGCCATCGGCGCCCTGCTGGTGCTGCCGGCCGCGCAGTCCGGCTGGGGCACCCAATGGCCGGCGGCGCTCGCCCTCCTCGCGATCCTCGTCGTGGGCGGACTCATCGGCGCCTTCAACGGCATCCTCGTCGTGAAGTTCAAGCTCAACGCCTTCATCGTCACCCTCGCGATGCTGATCGTCCTGCGCGGCCTGCTGGTCGGTGCCACCAAGGGCAAGACGCTGTTCGGCATGCCCGACGCGTTCTTCTCGCTGGCCACCTCCACCTTCCTGCGCGTCCCGCTGTCGGTGTGGCTGGCCGCGGTCGCCTTCGGTGTCGCCGGGCTGATCCTCAAGTACCACCGGATCGGCCGCGCCCTGTACGCGATCGGCGGCAACGCGGAAGCGGCCCGCGCGGCAGGCATCCGTGTCGACCGGGTGCTGCTCGGGGTGTCCGTCGTCGCGGGCGTCCTCGCCTCGGTCGGCGGCATCATGCAGACCGGCTACGTCGGTGCGATCAGCGCCAACCAGGGCAACAACATGATCTTCACGGTGATGGCGGCCGCGGTCATCGGCGGCATCAGCCTCGACGGCGGCAAGGGCACCATGTTCGGCGCTCTCACCGGCGTACTCCTCCTGGGCGTCGTCCAGAACCTGCTCACCCTCGCCCAGGTGCCGTCCTTCTGGATCCAGGCCATCTACGGCGGAATCATCCTGGTCGCCCTGATGATCGCCCGCGTGACGACAGGACGCGCCCAGGACTGACTTCTCGGATCCCCGAGTCCGAGGATCCCTTGCCACCGATCGAAAGGCCTTCCGTGTCCCCGACCCCCGCCCGCATCACCGCGGTCGACACCTACGACATCCGTTTCCCCACCTCGCGCGAGCTCGACGGCTCCGACGCGATGAACCCGGACCCCGACTACTCGGCGGCGTACGTCGTGCTGCGCAGCGACGCGGCCGACGGCGCCGAGGGGCACGGCTTCACCTTCACCATCGGGCGGGGCAATGATGTCCAGGTCGCCGCGATCGACGCGCTGCGCGGGCATGTGGTCGGACGGTCCGTCGACGAGCTGTGCGCCGACCCGGGCTCCCTGGGCCGGGACCTGATCGGCGACAGTCAGCTGCGCTGGCTCGGACCCGAGAAGGGCGTGATGCACATGGCGATCGGCGCCGTCGTCAACGCCGTATGGGATCTGGCCGCCAAGCGCGCGAACAAGCCGCTGTGGCGGCTGCTCGCCGACGCCGAGCCCGAATGGCTGGTACGCCAGGTCGACTTCCGCTACATCACGGACGCGCTCACGCCGGAGGAGGCGCTGGAGCTGCTGCGGCACGGGCGGGAAGGCGCCGAGGAGCGCAGGGCCCGGCTCGTCGAGCGGGGTTTCCCCGCCTACACCACCTCGCCCGGCTGGCTCGGCTACAGCGACGAGAAGCTGACCCGACTGGCCGCCGAGGCCGTCACCGAGGGGTTCACCCAGATCAAGCTGAAGGTGGGCGCGGATCTCGCGGACGACGTGCGCCGCTGCCGGGTCGCCCGCTCGGTGGTCGGCCCGGACATCCGCATCGCGATCGACGCCAACCAGCGCTGGAACGTCGACGAGGCGATCACCTGGACCAAGGCGCTCGCCGAGTTCCAGCCGTACTGGATCGAGGAGCCGACCAGCCCCGACGACGTCCTCGGCCATGCCGCCATCCGCAAGGCCGTCGCCCCCGTCAAGGTCGCCACCGGCGAGCATGTCCAGAACCGCATCATCTTCAAGCAGCTCCTCCAGGCAGGCGCCATCGACGTCCTGCAGATCGACGCCGCCCGCGTCGGCGGCGTCAACGAGAACCTCGCCATCCTGCTGCTCGCGGCCAAGTTCGGGGTGCCCGTCTGCCCGCACGCCGGCGGTGTCGGCCTGTGCGAACTCGTCCAGCACCTGTCGATGTTCGACTTCGTGGCACTCTCCGGCACCACCGAGGACCGGGTCATCGAATACGTCGACCATCTCCACGACCACTTCCTCGACCCGGTCGTGATCCGCGAGGGCCACTACACGGCACCCGCCGCGCCGGGCTTCTCGGCCACCATGCGGCCCGGGTCCATCGAGGAGTTCACCTACCCCGGCGGCACCTTCTGGGCCGCCGACCTGGCACAGCAGAAGCTCAACGACAAGAAGGGCGCAGCAGTATGACGGACCCTCAGGACTTCGCCGGCCTCCGGGCGCTGGTGACCGGCGGCGCCTCCGGCCTCGGCCGGGCCACCGCCGACCTGCTCGCCGCGCGCGGCGCCCAGGTCGCCGTTCTCGACCTCGACCCGTCGTCCGTCGAGAAGCCACTGCTCGGCTATCGCGCCGACGTCACCGACGACGCGTCCGTACGGGAGGCCGTGGCCGCGGCGGTCGCCGACCTCGGCGGACTCGACGTACTGATCAACAACGCGGGCATCGGCGCCCAGGGAACCGTCGAGGACAACGACGACGAGCAGTGGCACCGGGTCCTGGACGTCAACGTCCTCGGCATGGTCCGTACGACCCGGGCCGCCCTGCCCCATCTGCGGGAATCCGAGCACGCGGCCATCGTGAACACCTGCTCCATCGCCGCCACCGCGGGCCTGCCCCAGCGCGCCCTGTACTCCGCCTCCAAGGGCGCCGTCCTCTCCCTCACCCTCGCCATGGCCGCCGACCACCTCCGCGAGGGCGTCCGCGTCAACTGCGTGAACCCCGGAACGGCGGACACCCCGTGGATCGCCCGTCTGCTCGACGCCGCCGACGACCCGGTCGCCGAACGGGCCGCGCTGGAGGCCCGTCAGCCCTCCGGCCGGCTGGTCTCGGCAGCCGAAGTCGCGGGCGCGGTCGCCTACTTGGCGAGCCCGCTGTCCGGCGCCACCACCGGCACGGCACTCGCCGTCGACGGCGGAATGCAGGGACTGCGACTGCGCCCGGTGGGCCAGTGAGCACGCTCGGGAGAAGCGGCGTCGAGGTCAGCGAGCTGTCCTTCGGCGCCGCGGGCATCGGCAACCTGTTCACCGCGGTGAGCGACGAGCAGGCGTACGAGGCGGTCGACGCGGCCTGGGCGGCAGGCATCCGCTACTTCGATACCGCGCCGCACTACGGCATCGGCCTCTCCGAACGGCGCCTCGGCGCGGCCCTGCGCGAGCGGCCCCGCGCCGAGTACACCGTCTCCACGAAGGTGGGCCGCCTCCTGGAGCCCACGGACGCGGGCGGCGACGACCTCGCCGACGGCTTCGCCGTGCCCGCCACACACCGCCGCGTCTGGGACTTCAGCGCCGACGGCGTACGACGCGGCCTGGACGCCAGCCTCGAACGGCTCGGCCTCGACCACGTGGACGTCGTCTACCTGCACGACCCGGACGACCACGCCGAGCAGGCCTTCCGGGAGGGTTACCCCGCCCTGGAGAAGCTGCGCTCGGAGGGCGTGATCGGGGCGATCGGCGCGGGCATGAACCAGACCGAGATGCTCACCCGCTTCGTCCGCGACACGGACGTCGACGTGGTGCTGTGCGCGGGGCGGTACACCCTGCTCGACCACCGCGCGCTCACCGGCCTGCTGCCCGCCGCCCAGCAGCGCGGCACGTCCGTCGTCATCGGCGGCGCCTTCAACTCCGGGCTGCTGGCGGACCCGAGACCTGGAGCGACGTACAACTACACGGCGGCCTCCGGTGAGTTGCTGGAGCGCGCTCTGCGCCTCAAAGCCATCGCCGAGCGGCACGGCAGCACCCTGCGTGCCGCCGCGCTGGCCTTCCCCGCCGCACATCCGGCCGTGGCGAGCGTCCTGGTGGGTGCGCGTTCCCCGCACGAAGTCCGCGACTGTGCCGAGCAGTTCGCGGCGCCGGTACCCCTGGAGTTCTGGGAGGAACTGCGTGCGGAAGGCCTGCTGCCCGCCGCCGCTCCCGTACCCGCACAGGAGCCGTCATGAGAGTCGCGCTGCACACCACGGTCCGCGCGGACCGCGTCGCCGAGTACGAGACCGCTCACCGCGAGGTCCCCGAAGAGCTCACCGCGGCCATCAAGGCCGCCGGAGCCACCTCCTGGACGATCTGGCGCAGCGGAACCGATCTGTTCCACGTCCTGGAGTGCGAGGACTACGCGCGGATGCTCGCCGCACTGGAGAAGCTGCCGGTCAACATCGCCTGGCAGGCCCGCATGGCCGAACTCCTCGACGTCGTCCACGACTACTCCGGCGAGGGTGCCGGCGCCGGGCTGCCCGTCGTGTGGGAGCTGCCGTGAACGTGGACGCGCACCACCATGTGTGGGACCTCTCCGTCCGCGACCAGGACTGGATCACCGGGCCCGAACTCCTGCCGCTGCGACGGAACTTCACCCTCGCGGATCTCGAACCGCAGGCGCGGGCCGCCGGGTTCGGCCGCACGGTCCTGGTGCAGACGGTCACCGTGGCCGAGGAGACCCCGGAGTTCCTCGCCCTCGCGGAGGAGAGCGAACTGGTGGCGGGGGTCGTGGGGTGGACCGACCTGACCCGCCCGGACGCCGCCGACGAGCTGGCCCGGCTGCGGGAGATGACGGGCGGCCGGTACCTCAAGGGCATCCGCCATCAGGTGCAGGGCGAGCTCGACCCCGAGTGGCTGCTGCGTCCGGACGTCCGGCGCGGACTCGCGGCGGTCGCCGGGGCCGGCCTGGTCTACGACCTGGTCGTGCTGCCCCACCAGCTGTCCGCCTGCGTCAAGGCGGCCGAGGCTCTGCCGGAACTCACGTTCGTTCTGGACCACTTGGGCAAACCGCCGATCGCGTCGGGCGAACTCGAACCGTGGGCATCGGACGTCCGGGCGCTGGCCGCGCTCCCCAACACGGTGGGCAAGCTCTCGGGCCTGGTGACGGAGGCGAACTGGAGGTCCTGGCCGCAGGGGACGTATCCACTGGCCGAGCTGCGCCCCTACGCGGACACCGTGCTGGACGCCTTCGGTTCGAACCGCCTGATGTACGGCTCCGACTGGCCGGTGTGCACACTGGCGGCCACATACTCCGGAGTCGGTGACATCGCGGCCGGGCTGATCGTCGAGCTGAGCGACGACGAGCGCGCCGAGATCTTCGGGGGCACCGCCACCCGCGTGTACGACATCTGACCTTCGGCCGAGGCGTCAGCGCCGCTCGCCCCGCACCCTGCGTCTGCCCTGGTACCTGTCCACCAGTCTCGACCTGGGCCGACGGACCGGCGACGTTCCCGGCACGGCCGCGCTCGCCCGCCGGTATCCGTGAATCCAGGGGGAACCGTCTAGTACCGGACACGGCGCTCGGCCTCCGTCTCCAACCGTGTCGGCGGCAGGAAGTCGCGTACGTACGTCCGGTGCCAGCACGCGCCCGTCTCCCGCAGTTCGCGCCAGGTCGTGTACCGGTAGCGGAAGAGCCGGGCACGGACATAGCGGGGCGGGGCGTCGGCCGGGAACGGGGAGCGGCGCAGCAGCCGCAGTGTGTCGCGGTCGTTCTCCAGGAGTCGCTCCACGAGACCCGCGAACCACTCACCGGCGTAGGCGGGGGAGAGCGCCGCGAACCACATCAGCCAGTCGAGCCGCAAATGGTACGGAGCGAACTGGCGCGGCCAATGCCGTGGATCACCCGGCTTGCCCTTGAACTCGTACTCCCGCCACTCCGCATCCTCCAGCGGGATGCCGTCCGCCGTGCCCTCGACGATCACCTCGTACCGCACCCGGCTGATACTGCCGAACGCCCCGTAGGTGTTGACCAGGTGGAGCGGGTCGAAGGAGCGGTTCATGACCTGGCGCCGGGAGAACAGATTGCGCACCGGGCGGTAACTGAGGGCCACCAGGCCCGTGGCCACCGCGAGGACCACGATCTCGAACCAGAGGGGTGTCCCGGCCACGTGCGGGGCGGTGGTGGGGAACTCGACCGCCGACAGGGCCAGCACGATGGTGATCCAGTTCAGCCAGGAGAAGTTGCCGGACAGGACCAGCCACAACTGGGTGAGGATCATCAGCGAGGCGGCGGCCGTCGCGATCGGCTGCGGGGTGAACAGCAGGATGGGGACGACGAGTTGGGTGACGTGGTTGGCGGCCACCTCGGCCCGGTGGAACGGCTTGGGGAGATGGTGGAAGAACCAGCTCAGCGGGCCCGGCATCGGCTGTGTCTCATGGTGGTAGTACAGGCAGGTCAGCTTCCGCCAGCACGCGTCGCCCCGCATCTTGATCAGCCCGGCGCCGAACTCCACCCGGAACAGCACCCAGCGCAGCAGGAAGAGGACGACGACCGGTGGGGCCACCTCGTCGTTGCCGAGGAAGACCGCGAGGAAACCCACCTCCAGCAGCAGCGACTCCCACCCGAACGAGTACCACGTCTGGCCGACGTTGACGATCGACAGATACAGCGCCCAGGGAACGAGCCACAGCAACATTCCGCCCCAGAGCGGCAGTTGCGAGTCCAGGCCTGCGATCAACGCCACCGACACCGCGCAGCCCGTCCAGGCCCAGGCCGCGTAGAAGCGGTCCGAGTAGTGCCAGTGGAACACGCTCGGCGCGTGACGGAACGCCACGCGCTCCACGAAACGGGGGACCGGCAGCATCCCGCGCTCCCCGATCAGCGCGCGGAACTGCACCGCCGCGCCCAGGAACGCGACGAGGTACACGACGGCCAGCGCCCGCTGGAAGACCAGCCGGCTCAGCCAGTACTCGGGGGCGACGAACCACTGCACGTCGAGTGCTCCTCTCCCTTCCATTGTGACGCTGGGTGACTGCCTCCGCTTGCGTGAGCCAAGCGAGGGACGCAGACAATGGTGGGCGAAATCGGCGGGGGATCAACGCATAGCCCGGCAGGAACGGGAGAACGCGGTGCACATACCCACCAGAACCCTCGTCACGGCCTGCGCACTCTCGGCGGCGCTCCTCGTCGCCGGGTGCGGCAGCGACAACCAGAAGGACAAGGTGGCATCCGGCGGATCCGGCAGCGAGGTCTTCCTCCAGCCCGTCGCGGACCAGGGCCCCCACCCCTTCACCGACTCCTCCGCGACCCCGCCACCCGTCACCCGAATGCCGCAACCGGCGTCCACCGGCGCCGCCTCCGGCGGCCAGGGCGAGCGCTCCCTCTCGGGCTCCACGCCGGGCCTCTACGGCGGCACCCAGAACGCCGGCAGCTGCGACGTCGAGAAGCAGATCGGGTTCCTCGCCGCGGACCGGAGCAAGGCGCGTGCCTTCGCGCAGGCCTCGGGGATCTCCCAGGCCTCCGTACCGGACTTCCTGCGCGGACTGACCTCGGTGCTGCTGCGCGCCGACACGCGGGTCACGAACCACGGGTTCAGCAAGGGGGAGGCGACCAGCTACCAGTCCGTGCTCCAGGCGGGCACCGCCGTCCTCGTCGACAACCGGGGCGTGCCCCGCGTCCGCTGCGCCTGCGGCAACCCGCTGAACCCGCCCTCCGCGCTGGAGGGGAACCCGGGCACCCAGGGGCGGGCCTGGGACGGATACCGGCCGGCCCAGGTCGTCGTGGTGACCCCGGCGCCCACCGTGATCACCAACATCACGATCATCAACATCGTCGACAACACCTGGATCGAGCGCAGGATCGGCGACGACGGCCACCACGACCACGTCGTTCCGCCGGCCGACGACTGGACGCAGACGCAAGCCCCGAGGCCGGACCACTCGGCCGGCACCGCCCCGCACGACGAGAGCCCCCGGCCCGACGCATCGGCGTCCGACTGCGTCACGCCCACCGAGACGGTGACCGACATGCCGGGAGCGACCGAGAGCGCCCCGGGCGAGACCCTCGACTCCGACTCCGCGCTCTCCGACACGGCGAAGCTCCAGTCCCCGGCGGACGAATCGATGGACCCGGCGGACGAGCCGATGGACCCGGCGGACGAGCCGACGGACCCGGCGGACCGGGCGGCAGAGCCCCCGGAGTGCCCGACGGCCACCGTCACGGCCCCGCCGACCGCGGACCCCGGGTCCACGCCGCCCCCTTCGGACCGGACGCCGTCGAACGGGACCCCCTCGGACCGGAGCACCGCTCCGGAGACCGGCACGACCTCCCCCGACCGGTCCGCGTCCGACGAGCCCTCCTCGCCGCCGGCCCCGTCGAGTGAGCCGGACACATCCAGCCCCTCGGGCGAGGACATCGGCCCCGACACCGTTCCGGACAGCCCCGACGTACCCGACGGCGGCGGTCTGATCCCCGACGACCCGTCCACGTCGGACAGCATCTTCGACGCCCCGACCGACGTCTTCGACAGCTGAGCTCCCGCTCGGCGGGGGAGCCCGGAAACGGGCTCCCCAGAAGTCGAACAATCGAGCAAATCCTGGCAAGGTGGCCCCATGGTTGATCGGGGTGCGAGCGCCCTGTCACTCCCGGACGACTGGCCCGCCCACCCGGATCCGATCCTGGCGCTCAACCGCATGGGCAGCTTCGACTGGGACCTGGACACCGGTCTGTTCCACATGGACGCCCAGGCCCACGAGATCTTCGATATGCGCCCCGACGAATACGACGGCCAGCCGGAGAGCCTGGGGATCCGCGTGCCCCCGACGGAGGGCCGCAGACTCGACGCCGTGGTGTCGCAGGCCATCAAGGACGGCAGCGAGAACTACGGCGCCTACTTCCGCGTCCGCCGCCGCGACGGCTCCCTGCGCTGGACCCACACCCAGGGCTACATCCGCCGCGACGAGACCGGCCGCCCGCGCCGGATCATCGGCATCGTCCGCGACGCCACCGAGGAGCTGGGCGAGAGCGCGGCGCGCCGTGATCAGGCCGCCCAGGACGAGGCCCGGCGCCAGCAGACCAACGTCGTCCAGATCACCACGGCGGCCCTCGCGCACGCCCGCACCGTTCAGGACGTCATCGACGTCCTGGAGGACACCCACGGCCTCACCCACCTCGGGGCGAAGAGCCTGGTCATGGGCCTGGTGGAGGCCGGCCGCATCCGTATGGTCGCCGCGGGCCCCTCGGACAGCTACGTGCCCGGCACCCGGGTCACGCGCATCGACGCGCAGTACCCGATGAACGAGGTCGTACGGAACCTCGCGCCGCACTTCATCGAGTCGCCGGAGGAGTTCGCCGAGTCGTATCCCCTGCTGTGGCCGAACATCACCGATCTGAAGATCACCTCGGCCGCGTATCTGCCGCTCATCGTGCAGGCCAGACCCATCGGCGCGATCGGCCTGCTCTACAACGACCGGCGCGGCTTCTCGGCGGACGAGCGCAACGTCCTCGTCGCGCTCGGCAGCAGCATCGCGCAGAGCCTGCAGCGGGCCATGTTCTACGAGCAGGAGAAGGACCTCGCCCAAGGCCTCCAGCAGGCCATGCTGCCGCGCTCCATCCCCAGCGTGCCCGACGCCGACATAGCCGTCCGCTATCGCTCCGCCTCCCTCGGCCGGGACATCGGCGGCGACTGGTACGACGTGATCCCGCTGCCCGGCGGCCGCGTCGGCGCCGTCATCGGCGACGTCCAGGGCCACGACACACACGCCGCCGCCGTCATGGGCCAGCTGCGCATCGTGCTGCGCGCCTACGCCGCCGAGGGCCACACCCCCGCGACCGTGATGGCCCGCGCCTCGGTCTTCCTGCACGAACTCGACACCGACCGCTTCGCGACCTGTCTGTACGCGGAGGCCGACCTGTCCACCGGAGTCGTCCAGCTCGTCCGGGCCGGCCATATCGACCCGCTGATCCGGGGGACCGACGGAAGCTGCCATCGGCTCGCCGTCGACGGGGGCCTGCCGCTCGGCCTGTCCGCCGAGTTCGGCCGCCTCGAATACCCGGTCGACACCGTCGAACTCGACCCGGGCCAGAGCCTGCTGCTGTTCACCGACGGCCTCGTCGAGCAGCCCGGCATCGACCTCGACGACGGCATGCACACCCTCATGGAGCTCATCCGCTCGGGCCCGGACGACGTCGCCGACCTCGCCGAGCGGCTCATCGACATGGCCGAGGAGCGCGGCGGCGACGACGACGTGGCGCTGCTGGTCCTGCGCCGCCGCGGCGCCACCACCCAGCAGTCCGGCGGCCGGCTCCAGCAGCGTGTGGCGCCCGGCGACCCCGAGGCGCTCACCGAGGCCCGCCACATGATCCGCGCCGCCGTCCGTGCCTGGGGTGCCCGCGAGCGCTCCGACGAGATCGAGCTGGTCGCCGACGAACTGATCACCAACGCCCTGATGCACACCGAGGGCTCCGCCATCGTCACCCTGCGCGTCCTCGCCGGCCCCGACCGCAGGCTGCGCGCCGAGATCGAGGACTCCTCCAGCGCCCTGCCGCGCCGCCGCGAGGCCGGCGAGTCCGGCGTCTCGGGCCGCGGCCTCCTGCTCGTCGACCGGCTGGCCGACGTCTGGGGCGTCGAGGCCCGCGGCGGCGGCAAGTGCGTGTGGTGCGAGTTCATCGTCCCGGAACGGAACTGAGCTCCCTCGCCTGGTGTTGTCGGTGGCGGATGGCACTCTGGACGTATGCCGGAACTGCCCGAGGTCGAAGCGCTCAAGGACTTTCTGGCCGACCATCTCGTCGGTCGTGAGGTCGTGCGCGTGCTGCCCGTCGCGATCAGTGTCCTGAAGACGTACGACCCGCCCGTCAGCGCCTTCGAGGGGCGCGAGGTGACAGCCGTGCACCGGCACGGCAAGTTCCTCGACATCGAGGCGGACGGCCTGCACTTCGTGACGCACCTGGCCCGTGCGGGCTGGCTGCACTGGAAGGACACGCTGCCCGACGGACCGCCCCGTCCGGGCAAGGGCCCGCTCGCGCTGCGGGTCGCGCTGGAGACCGGCGAGGGCTTCGACCTCACCGAGGCCGGCACCCAGAAGCGGCTCGCCGTGTATGTGGTGCGGGACCCGGAGCAGATCCCCGGCGTGGCCCGGCTCGGCCCCGACCCGCTCGCGGACGACTTCGACGAGGTGCGGTTCGCCGAGTTGCTGAAGGGCGAGCGGCGACAGCTCAAGGGCGCGCTGCGCGACCAGAGCCTGATCGCGGGTGTGGGCAACGCGTACAGCGACGAGATCCTGCACGCCGCCAGGATGTCGCCCTTCAAGCTCGCCTCCTCGCTGAGACCCGAGGAGACACGACGCCTGTACGAGGCGCTGCGCTCCACGCTCACCGAGGCCGTCGAGCGCTCCCGCGGACTGGCCGCCGGACGTCTGAAGGCGGAGAAGAAGAGCGGGCTGCGGGTGCACGGCAGGGCGGGCGAGCTCTGTCCGGTGTGCGGCGACACCATCCGCGAGGTCTCCTTCAGCGACTCCGCGCTGCAGTACTGCCCGACCTGCCAGACGGGCGGCAAGCCGCTGGCGGACCGCCGGATGTCCCGCCTCCTCAAGTAGCCGGTCAGCGGGACTTGAGCGTCACCAGGTGCTTGCCGTCCGTCGTGCGCACCTCGAACCGGCTGATCTCCTCGGACCGGAGCGCGGCGCCGCCCCGCACGCTGATGGCCTTGCCGTCGTGCGAGTGCACCATCCAGCTCGCCACCGTCTGCTCCGAGCCGTCCTTGCCGACCACGACGAGCTGACAGGGGCGAGGGCCCCCGGCGTCCTTGACCTTGACCTCGACCTCGCTGCCCCAGTCCCGGTCCTCGGCCGTGACCTGGGCCCATACACCGGTCTTCGCGTCTGTCGCGGCCACCGCGGCCGACTGGTGACCCTGCGCGGTGACCATCGCGATCGCGGGCCCGCCCGCCGCGAACACCACGGAGGCCGCCACCGCGTACAGGAAGCGCCTGCGCCCGCTCCTGTGCCGTGTCGCCACCTCGCCGAGCAGCCGGTCCAGCAGCCGGGGACCGGGGGCGGCGAAGGGGTGCACGGAGCGCGGTGTGGCTCGCCGGTACAGCATCAACTGCCGTGCGGCGGGCCGGAACTCACTCACGTACGCCGTGCAGCTACGGCACTCCATGAGGTGGTCCTCGAAGCGGAAGGCCTCCGCCTCGTCCAGCACGCCGAGCGCGTAGGCGCCGACGTCACGATGCCGTTCCAGGGACCTCATACCGAATACCGAATCCTTGTGGCGATGGTGCGGGGTGGGGTGGTGTTGCTGTTGCCCACCGGTACGCACCAGACCGTCGAATCACTCAAGCCCCGTCCGGAATAGCGGCCAAGACATTCGGAGCACGACGGCCCGCGGATTGGTACGAGCGCGAAAAATTTGCCCGGACGTGCGGTCGGACAGGGTGGTCAGAACAGATGGATCGCCAGATGCCCCAGCGGCAGCCCCAGCCGCCAGGCCGGCGTCCACACCTTCGGACCGTCGTCCTCGCCCGGCACCGGCCCGCCACCAGGCACCGCGTCCAGGTCGGGGGCGAGCAGCTCGGTCTCCTCCAGCCAACGCCAGGCCGCCGACGCCAGCTCCAAGTCCGGCGCGGGAGCGCCGGATTCGACCGCCTCCGCCGCGAGCCCCGCCATCCGCTCGCGCACCCAGTCCTGCCACGGCTGGTCGTACGCCGTCAGCGAAAGCCACGTCTCCAGCTGCGTGACCACCCGGATCCCGGAGAGTTCACCGCCACTGTCGGAGAGGAAGATGGTCAGCGCCAGCGCGTCGCGTCCGGCGCGGAACTCGAAGGACGTGGGCGGCATCAGGTCGCCGGTCCGCAGCAGTTCGTCGGCGATGTATTCGGCGTACAACCACGCCATGGGGACGGTGAGTTCCCCACCGCCGGTGCCGTCCGTGCTCTCCTGGCCTCTGTGCAGCATCCCTTCCTGCCTTCCTCCGGTGTGCGTGCGCGTCGCCCGACCCCGGGCTCTCGGTCCGGAACACGGATGAGGACAAGCGGAATACTCAACCATGGTCCTCGGCAGGCGCTTTACGGAGGTTTGACTCGGCCTTCGGTTTCACCGCAGGTCGGCCGCATATCCTGGAAGAACCCGGCGCAGGGCGCGGAGCGCGTAGTACGCGCGGGACTTCACGGTACCGGGCGGAATTCCCAGCGCCGCGGCGGCTTCCGCCACACTCGCCCCCTGGAAGTACACCTGCACCAGGACTTCACGGTGCTCGGGAGTGAGAGTCTTCACAGCCTCCCGTACATCGAGCGTCGCCGCGGACCGTTCGGCGTGATCGGCGCAGACACGCGCACTCTCCAGCACCGCGTCCCCGACCTCCGCGGGCCGTGCCTGGCGCGCCCGCCGCGCGTCGATCGCGAGCCGCCGTCCGACGGTGAGCAGCCAGGGGCGTACGGAGTCGAAGTCGTCGGCACGCAGCGCCTCGGGATGCTGCCAGGCGCGTACGAAGGTCTCCTGCACCAGGTCCTCGGCGCGTTGCCGGTCGCCGTCGGACAGGCGCAGCAGCAGCGCGAAGAGGGGGCGGCCGTGCTCGCGCTGCAGCGCGGCCAGCTCGTGCTCGGCGGTCGTTCCGCGGGTGATGGTGATGGTTCCGGCCGTCATGGCGTGTATGCCAGCGGGTGCCGCCCCACGGGGACAGGGGCGGGGCACGGTTGTGCGGTGGGCGGTCGAAGCCGTCGGTGAACGGTGCGCCGAACGGTTCGGTGAGCCCCGCCGGGGCTCCGCCCCGAGACCCCCGTTCGCCCTGACGGGCTCGTCGCAGGCGCCGGACGGGCTAGCAGTGGGTGTTGCTCCTTGACTCTTGGCCGCCCTCGTATGTGGATTCGTGTCAATTCATAGGTAGATATGACCGCATCGGGGCGAGGCTGATGACCACACGCAGGCGACACACCACCGCGGCCCTCGCGGCCGTACTCATCGCGGCCACCGCGGGCTGCCAAGCGCAGCAGGCCCCGGCGACACATGCCCCGCAGAGCGGACTCCCCGGGGCCCCGGCCCCCTCCGCCCCACCCGGGTTCACCCTCGTCGCCTCCGGCGACGTGCTGCCGTACACCTCGGTCATCGAACGGGCGAACTTCGACGCGGGAGGTCACGGGTACGACTTCCGGCCGATGTTCGCGGCGGTCATGCCCGTCGTGTCCGGTGCCGATCTGGCGATCTGTCACATGGAGACCGTGTACGGCGCGGACGGCCACTACACCGGCTACCCGACGTTCAAGTCCCCGCCGCAGGTGGCCGTGGGGCTCGCCGCGACCGGCTACGACGCCTGCTCCACCGCCTCGGACCACAGCCTGGACGACGGCGCCGCCGGCATCCGGCGCACTCTGGACGCCTTCGACCAGGTGGGCCTACGGCACGCGGGAACGGCGCGCACGGCGGACGAGGCGAACAGCGTCACCATGATGCGCGCGGGCGACGCCAACGTCGCGCATCTCGCCTATACCTACGACACGAACGGGTTGCCGCTTCCGATGGGGCAGCCCTGGGCCGTCAACCTGATCGATCCGGTCAGAATCATCGCGGACGCCCGCGCCGCCCGGAAGGCGGGCGCCGACGTCGTCGTCGTATCCCTGCACTGGGGCACCGAATGGCAGGACGCGCCGAACGAGCAGCAGCTGAGGCTGAGCAAGGAGCTGACCGCCTCCGTGACGAACGGGAGGCCCGACATCGACCTGATCCTCGGCACCCACGCACACGTCCCGCAGGCGTACGAGAAGGTCAACGGCACCTGGGTCATCTACGGCATGGGCGACCAGGTCGCCGGCGAGATGTACAACCACCAGGGCGTCCAGGACCCGCGCGGCAACGAGAGCACCATGGGGCGGTTCACCTTCGCCCCGCCCGCGCACAAGGGCGGGCGGTGGGAGGTGACGAAGGCCGAGTTCATTCCGCAGGCGTACGACCTCGACGCCGGTCGCGTCGTCAACCTCAACGCCGCCCTGGACCAAGGGGCCGGGGTCGGCGGCGTACGCGACCGGATCAGGGACGTCGTCCTGAGCCGGCGCGCGGCCCAGGACGGGCTCGTCATGGGCCAGTAGCCGTCGCGCCCGGCGGGAACCCGGGCGCTCGTCGGCCGGTCTACGGCACGACCGTGACCGGCCAGTGCCCGGCCTTCACCAGCCGGATCGCCACCGAGCCGATGATCCGGTGTCCCGCCTGCTCGGAGGCGCCGACCACCACGGCGTCCGCCTTGAGCTCGTCCGCCGCGGTGACCAGTCCGTTGTAGGGGTCGCCGCGGAAGGTGTGGAACTCCCAGCGCACCTCGAATATCCCCTTCACCCGCTCGGTCGCGTCGCGGATGTACTGGACCAGGTCCTCGGCGATCTCGTCGGTCGTCTCCGCGACCGGCACCCCGAGCGCCGCCCCCGCCGCCATCACGGGCTGGACGTAGACCACGGCGAGCAGCGCGTGCTGCCGTCGGGCCAGGCCACCGGCATAGGCCGCGGCGCGCAGCGAGGAGTCGGAGCCGTCCACGCCGACGAGGATGACCTTGGGACCGTCCGTGCCCCGCTCGAAGCGATGCGAGCCCTGCTGTTCCGTCACGGCTGTGAGGCTATCGGAAACCGCAGGTCCCGCCCCCGCCGGGGAGCCGGGCACGCCGCTCGACGGGCGGCCACGCGCCGCTCTTCCTACAGTCGACACCATGAGTGCCACCGTGGAGGCCCGCGCACCGAAGGACGCCACAGGTCCGATACGGCCGTCCCGGGGCGGGTTCCTCAGCAAGGTGCCCGAGGGCTTCGCGGCCTTCTTCGGCGCCCTCGGACTGCTCTGCGCTCTGCTCGCCTTCATCGAGCCGCTGCGGCGGCTGCTGCGCCCCGTCGTGCGCTTCCTCGACCTGCTGACCGTCCCGGTCAGCGCCAACCTCGCGTACGCCGTCTTCCTCTTCCTGCTCGCCGGCGCGACCGCCGCCCGCAAGAAGGTCGCCTGGTGGCTGGTCGTCGTCTACCTGGGTCTCCTCGTCCTCGGCGACATCCTCGGCGTCGCGCTCGGCCTGTACGGCTCGTCGGTCCCGTCCCTCGTCGTCTGCCTGCTCGCGCTGGCGCTGCTGATCGTGGCCCGTGAGGAGTTCTACGCGGCCCACCGGCGCGGCGCCGTCTGGCAGGCCCTCACCGTGCTCCTCCTCGGGCTCGCCGTGGCCATCCTGGTCGGCTGGGGCCTGGTCGAGCTGTTCCCGGGCACGCTGCCGCGCGGCCAGCGGCTGTTGTGGGCGGCCAACCGGGTCTGCGGCGGCATCGTCTCCGGACACTCCTTCGACGGGCGCCCGCCGAAGGCCCTGTCCTTCGTCCTCGGCCTGTTCGGCGCCCTCGCCCTGCTCAACGCCGCCACCACGCTCTTCCGCTCGCAGCGCCTGGAGGCGGCCCTGCACGGCGACGAGGAGTCCCGCATCCGGGCGCTGCTCCAGGCGTACGGCGCCGACGACTCCCTCGGCTACTTCGCGACCCGCCGCGACAAGGCCGTCGTCTTCTCGCCCAGCGGCAAGGCCGCCGTCACCTACCGTGTCGAGGCCGGTGTCTGCCTCGCCAGCGGCGACCCCGTAGGCGACCGCGAGGCCTGGCCGCACGCCATCGGCGCCTGGCTCGACGCGGCCCGCCACTATGCCTGGGCGCCCGCCGTGATGGGTGCCTCGGAGGACGGCGCGAAGGCGTTCGTGCGCTCCGGGCTCGGCGCGCTCCAACTCGGCGACGAGGCGATCCTGTACGTCGCCGGCTTCGACCTGGAGGGCCGCGACATGCGTGTCACCCGCCAGGCCGTCAACCGGGTGAAGCGCACCGGTGCCACCTGCCGGATACGCCGCCACTCCACCCTCACCGACGAGGAGATGGAGGAGATCGTGGGCCGGGCCGACGCCTGGCGCGACACCGAGACCGAACGCGGCTTCTCGATGGCGCTCGACCGGCTCGGCGACCCCGAGGACGGGGACTGTCTCCTCGTCGAGGCGATGACCGCCGACGGCAAGCTCCTCGCGCTGCTCTCCTTCGTGCCCTGGGGCCTGGACGGCATCTCGCTCGACCTGATGCGCCGCGACCGCAGCGCCCCCAACGGGGTCATGGAGTTCATGGTCGCGGAGCTGTGCGCGGCCGCCGGGAAGTTCGGCGTACGGCGTATCTCCCTCAATTTCGCGGCCTTCCGCTCGGTCTTCGAGGAGGGCGCCCGCATCGGCGCGGGGCCGGTGCTCAGGCTCTGGCGCAGGCTGCTGCTGTTCTTCTCCCGGTGGTGGCAGCTGGAGGCCCTGTACCGGTCCAACGCCAAGTACCACCCCGAGTGGTACCCGCGCTTCATCTGTTACGGCGAGACCGGCGCCCTCGCTCGCATCGGCCTGGCGTCCGGCATCGCCGAGGGCTTCGTCTCCGTGCCCTCGCTGCGCAAGCTCTGGGGCAAGGGACACGCCAGGAGCGGACCCAGGCCCGCCGGCACCGAAGGCCTGCCGTCGCTGTCGGCCCTCGGGCTCGACGGAGGGGACGCGGCCGGGGCCGGAGATCCCACCACGGGCCTGCCCGAACAGGTCCGCATCCGGCACCAAAAACTCCACCGGCTGCGCGCCGACGGCACCGACCCCTACCCGGTGGGCATCCCCCCGCGCACCCACGCCCTCGCCGAGGTCCGCGAGGGCGCCCAGGTGACCGTCGCCGGGCGCGTCATCCTCGTACGCGACTTCGGCGGCATCGTCTTCGCCGTGCTGCGCGACTGGTCCGGGGACCGCCAGCTCGCCCTCACCCGCCAGGACTCCGGAGCCGCCCTCGACCGGTTCCGCAAGGACATCGACATCGGCGACCACATCACCGCCGACGGCCTCGCGGGCGTCAGCGACAAGGGCGAACTGACCGTCTTCGTCACGTCCTGGCAGCTCACCGGCAAATGCCTGCGCCCGCTGCCCGACAAGCGCCGGGGCCTCGCCGACCCCGAGGCGAAGGTGCGCCGCCGCTATCTCGACCTGGTCTCCAGCCCCGACGCCCGCCAGGTCGTCCGGGCCCGCTCCACGGCCGTACAGGCGCTGCGCCAGGGCCTGCTGGACCGCGGTTACCTGGAGGTCGAGACCCCGATGCTCCAGCAGATCCACGGCGGCGCCAACGCCCGGCCCTTCACCACCCACATCAACGCCTACGACCTGAACCTCTATCTGCGCATCGCACCCGAGCTCTACCTCAAGCGGCTGTGCGTCGGCGGCCTGGAGAAGGTCTTCGAGATGGGCCGCACCTTCCGCAACGAGGGCGTCTCCTACAAGCACAACCCCGAGTTCACGATGCTGGAGGCCTACCAGGCCTTCGCCGACTACGACGTCATGCTCGACCTCACCCGCGAACTCATCCAGGGCGCCGCGACCGCCGCCTTCGGCGCGCCCGTCGCACGCAAGGACGGCACCGAGTACGACATCTCCGGGCTCTGGCCCGTCAAGACGGTGTACGGCGCGATCTCCGAGGCCCTGGGGGAGGAGGCCGACGCCGATACGCCGCTGGAGACGCTGCAGCGGCTGTGCGACCGCGCGGGCGTGCCGTACACCGCCGACGACGGACGCGGCGACGTCGTACTGGAGATGTACGAACGACTGGTCGAGGAGAAGACCCGGCTGCCCACGTTCTACAAGGACTTCCCGACCGACGTCTCCCCGCTCACCCGGCAGCACCGCGTCGACCCGCGCCTCGCCGAGCGCTGGGACCTCGTCGCCTTCGGCACCGAACTGGGCACCGCCTACTCGGAGTTGACCGACCCCGTCGAGCAGCGCCGGCGGCTGACCGCGCAGTCGCTGCTCGCCGCCGGGGGAGACCCTGAGGCGATGGAGCTGGACGAGGACTTCCTCGACGCGCTGGAGTACGCGATGCCGCCCACCGGAGGGCTCGGCATCGGTGTCGACCGGCTGGTCATGTTCCTCACCGGGCTGACGATCCGTGAGACGTTGCCGTTCCCCTTGGTGCGCCGTCGCTGAAATGGGCCGGGCGGGTGTTTTCGTAGGTCCGCGCCGGTGTTGCTGAGCTGCGCCGCCCCTCTTTGGGGTGACTGATGAGTCATGAAAAAGGATCAGCTGCTCACCCGGCGCCGGGCGTTGATCGCCGGCGCCGCCGTCCTGGGAGCGGCCGGGGCGGCGGGCACGGCCCGCGTCCTGACCGCCGAACCGGCCGTGAAGCCGGTACGCAGTGCCCGTGCGGTATCGGGCCCACCGGCGCACCGCGCCCTGAAGCCGTCCGCCTACCGCCTCCAGCCGATGGCCGGATACGGCCCACCGCACAGCGCACACCCGCGCACCGCCGTCCGGCACGAGCCGATCCTGAGCGTGTCCGGCCGAGGCCGCCGCATGGTGCTGACCTTCGACGACGGCCCCGACCCGCGCTACACCCCGGACATCCTGCGCACCCTGCGCGAGTACGACGTGCGCGCGATGTTCTTCGTGTGCGGGGAGATGGCCGTCGACAACAAGGACCTGCTGAGCGAGATGGCCGACGACGGCCACATCGTCGGCAACCACACCTGGACCCACCCGCTGCTGACCAAGCTCTCCCGCTCGGCGATCCACTCCGAGATCGAGCGCACCTGCGAGGTCATCGACGACGCCTACGGTGAGCCGCCCGTCTGGTTCCGCGCGCCGTACGGGGCCTGGAACCGGGCCACCTTCCAGATCGGCGCCGAACTGGGCATGGAGCCGCTGGCCTGGACGGTCGACTCCCTCGACTGGGAGACCCCGGGCACCGGCACCATCATCGACCGGGTCGAGAGCGGAGCCGCCCCGGGCGTCGTCGTCCTCTCGCACGACGCGGGCGGCGACCGCTCGCAGACCGTACGGGCGCTGCGTCGCTATCTGCCGCGGCTGCTGGATTCCGGCTATCACCTCACCGTGCCGCGACGGCAATTCGTGTAGCGACCGCCGACGGGCCGACGGTCCTCCACGTCGGCCCGTCGGCAGGACAGGGAAAAGGCCCACCGACGGGCTTTCGCCCGCCCGGTCGGGGAACGCTCAGCGAACCTCGACCAGGCGGGCGAACACGACGACGTTTCCGTCGTAGCCGTGCTGCTTGGAGAAACCGCCCCCGCAGGTGATGACCCGCAATTCGGGAGCTCCCTTGCTGCTGTACACGCGGTCGCCGGGGAAACCGCTCTTCGCGAAGACCTCGATGCCGTAGATCTCGAACACCGCGGTCTTCCCGTCCTTGCGCGGGACCTCGATCCGGTTCCCCTTCTTGAGCGCCCCGAGCCCGTAGAAGACGGCGGGGCCCTGCATGTTGTCGACATGGCCCACGATCACGGCCGTGCCCTTTTCGCCGGGCGAGACCGCGCCGGTGAACCAGCCCGCGAGGTTCGGGTTGTCCGGCGGCGGCGCCCCGACCCATCCGTCGACGTCCAGGCCCACCGGCATGACCGGGGCGTCGACCTGGATCGCCGGGATCCTGATCCGGTCCGCCACGGAGTACGGCAGCGGGGCCGGCACGCTCGAGAAGGTGCCACCGGAGGTGCGGCTGTCTGCTGCCGCCGCCGAAGCGGGCTGCGGAGGGCCCACGTCGAACTCACCGGAACCATTCCGGATGAGTGCGAGGCCGGTCAGCAGGACAAGCGCTATCACGCCCCACGGGGCGCGCTTCCGCTGCCGTTCCTCCTCTTCGGCCAGCTCGGACGCAGACATTCGCAATCCCCTCTCGACGCGGCCGTCGCCGCGTCCGTCGCGCATATGAGAACGCTAAGTGCAGCACGTCCGGCGGGCGACGGGGCGCGGGCGAACGGGTGGCGGAGTACATCCGTCGTGAGCCATCCGAGTTGCCACGGGCAGGAATTTTCTGACGGTCCGTGACCTGCGGCAATATCCGATTGTGTGGAATTCTCTCGGCGTGTCCTCTCACCAGGACGGACCATTCTCGAAATGCGGCCCTGTGCACGGCATCTGAGGGTCTGTCTGGGAGGCGCTTTCTCGCCGATCGACCGGGGACGGTTCCCGGGGCGTCTTCCGCGGAGGATCACATGCGAAACTCACGTGCCCTGGCGGCCGCGGCCACAGCGGTCGCCGTCCTCGGGCTCGCCGCCCCCGCGGCCGTCGCGGACGGTATGGGCGGGGCGGGCAGTCAGAGCGACAACAATGCGGGTGACTTCGGGAACAACAACGAGGGCGTGTTCGGCAACAACGACGGGGGCCGGCCGGGCAACAACAACGGGGGTGGGTTCGGCAACAACGACGGGGGGCGGCCGGGCAACAACAACGGGGGGTTCGGCAACAACAATGGGGGGTTCGGCAACAACAACGGGGGGTTCGGCAACAACAACGGATTTGGCAATAACAACGGGGGGTTCGGCAACAACGACGGGGGCCGACCGGGCAACAACAACGGGAACGGGCTCGGCAACAACAACGGGAACGGGTTCGGCGGCAACAACGGGAACGGGCTCGGCGGCAACTTCGGGGGCATTTCGAGGAACATCGTCGCCACGCCCAGCGTCATCGCCGCCGGCGGCCAGCTGACGGTGACGGTCGACGGGTGCCGGAACGGCGGCACCATGACCTCGCCCGCGTTCCGGCGCGCGACTCTCTCGCGGATCCCGACCAACGGCGACAGGGCGAGCGGAAGGGCGACCGTGAACCGTGACGCGCGCCCCGGCTCGTACGACATCACGGTCAACTGCGTGGGTGCGGGCGCGCTGACCCGTCCGTCCGCCTTCACGGTGATCGGCGGTGTCCGCGGTGGTCTCGGCGGCAGCAGCTCGACCGGCGCCACGCCCACCGACATGGCCATCGGCGGCGGCCTGCTGGCCGCGGCCGTCGTCGGCGGCGGAGTGTTCTGGTTGCGCCGCAGGTCCGAGAAGAGGACCTGACCGGCATCGCCCCGAAAGGCCGGTCCTCCCCCTTCGGGACCGGAACCCCCTTCGGAAGCCGCACGAGACAGCCCTTCGCCCCGGACCCTCCCGAGGGGGTCCGGGGCGAAGGGCTGTCTCACAGCGTCAGGAGTCGTCGGACGCGCCGCAGCGGCGCGACATGTACCACGCCACACCGACGGAGCCGCCGACGAGCGCGGCTCCCAGGCCGATCGCCTTCACGTCGAAGCCGCCGACACTGCCGCCGACACCGGCCCTGACACCCTGTTGCGCGGGGACCTGGACGGGCGACAGGTCGTCGGAACGGCCGGTGCCGGTGCCGGTGCCGATGGTGATGTCCGTGTGGCCGCTCACGCCGTCGCACAGGAACGTCACCTCGTACACGGCGCCCTGCCGGGCGTCCCGGTCGACCGTGGCCGTGGCCGAGGACCGGCCCGAGGGGATGGAGACGGTGTCGAAGACACCCGAGGAGATCCTGACGGTCCCGTTGCAGCCCCCGTCTCTCTTCAGCAGCAGCGAGAGCCGGCCGCCCGCGGCGATGGTCGACGGCTGGACGCTGAAGCCGAACGGGGTGATGTTGTGGGTGTCCCCGTCATCTGCGAAGGCGCTGGGTGCGGTGAAGGTCAGGGCGGTCAGGCCCAGCAGTGCGGCCGAAGCGACGCGTATCGCGCGCATGGTGAGCCTCCAGGTCCCCGAGGAGCCGTGCCGCGGACCTTTTCCGCTTGCGCCAGAAATGCACCTCGATGAGCGGAACGCTAGGAAAGGGTGCGCGGGCGCGCGATCGCAGTCGCGCGAATGGGTCAACCGTGTGGGCCGCACGGGGGACGGTGTGCGTGTAGTCGGGGGACGGACGCGGCGTGGCGCCCGCCCCCCTCGGCGCCGAGCGCCTACTGAGCGTCCGTCACCCGGGAAGGTGCGGGAACAGCGCGGTGAACGGTTCCGCCGAGGCGGTGATCCCCCGGCTGTACGGCGCGTCGAAGTCCCAGATCAGGAAGAGCAGGAAGGCGATCAGGGCGGAGAACAGCCCGGCGAGGATCAGCTCGCGGGTGGTGCGCCGGATCTGCAGGGCGAAGATCATGCCGACGGTGACCACGGCGCCGGTGATCAGCCCGAACCACACCACTCCCGGCATGGTCGCCCCCGTCGAGTCGGCGCGGGAGTTGCGCGCGGCGTCCGCCGCCGTGACCTGGTCGACGAGCGGCTGGTACGCCTGGGCCTCGAAGTCCGTCTTCGGCTCGTAGTCGGTGACGTCCTGACGGATACGGTCGAAGAGCCGGCCGCCCTGGGCCGTCACATGACCCTCGTCCGCCATGGTCTTCCACTCGGTGTGGACCACGTGGCTGACATACGTGTTGACGTCGGCGCGGATGCGGTCGCGCACGTCGGGCGGGTAGACGCGGACCCGCTCCGAGATCTCGTGCAGGGCCTGGGCCTCCGTCTGCACATGGTCCTGGGCGACGCCGCGTCCCTCCCAGACGCCGGCGATGGCCAGGCCGAGGACGATGGCGTACACCACGCCGATCATCATGCTCATGTACTCGATCACGTCCGGGGTCTCGGACGGATCCTCGTCCACCGGGGCCGCCCGATGGCGTACGAGGGTCACGATGAGGACGACGACGCATGCGGCCGCCATCGCGAGGACGAGAACAAGCCATTCCGACAAGGATGCCTCCAGGGTCAGCGCGGGCGCAGCGCCGCTACGGCGAGCACCGCGGGCGCGGTGATGAGCAGGGTGAGCGAGACCAGCGACGGGCCGCTGCGGGGCGGGTGCTTGCGCGGCGGGATGCGGTACGCCGGATAACTCACCGGAGACGGCGACGGCTTGGGGCGCGCGCTCGGTGTGGGCGTGGGCATGGGCGTGGGCTTCGGCGGCGGGGTGGGCCGCGGTGCCACGGGCCGTGGTGTCGGCGTCGGAGGAGGCGGGGGTGGGGGAGGCGGTGGTTGGGGTCTCGGCGAATGGGTGGGTGTGGGCGTGGGTTTGGGCGTCGGGGTCGGTGTGGGCGTCGGCGTAGGGGTCGGAGTGGGCGTCGGGGTCGGGCAGGGTGGTGTCGGGGTGGGGGTGGGGGTGGGGGTCGGGGTCGGGCACCAGGTGGTGTTCCCGGCGACCGCCACCGCGCCGCTCCCCGCGACGGCCACCGCCGTCGTCCCTTCGCCGTCCGGGCCCGTGGAGGCATACGCGCAGGAGTCGGCCGCGGCCGTTCCGCTCGGCGCGCCGCTGAGAATCCAGGTGAGCGTCAGCAGCGCCAACACCCGTATGACGAGGGCGGATCGGGTCCGCGTGAGTCCATGCACGACGGAGATCATGGGGCGCGCAGCGCCCGCGCACGCCGGAGTGCCGGGGGATTGCCCCCGAAGGGAGGACGTGCACCCCCCGGTGGTTTGACGAACCGGGCGGGAAACGCCGGTGCGTGCGCACATGTGTGCGAACCTCGCGGTTCGCGTCACAGGTTCCGGAAAGAAATTTGTGAGCCGGTTGAACACTCCCGCCACTCCCGCCCGTACCTAGGGCCATGCGCGGCGCAGCAGGGCGCTGCAACACTTATGCGAACAGCGGGAGTTACCAATGAAGACCTCCTGGCGGAGCGCCTCACTCGTAGCGGCAGCTGCGGCCGTGCTGGCGCTCACGACGGCGTGCGGTCAGGAACAGGGCACCCAGTCGACGGGGAGCCAGAACGTGGGTGCGACCGCCGCCGCCGGTGATTACGGAACGAGCACGACCGCCGGCAATGGCTACGGCGCCGATTCCAAGGACCAGCAGAGCGCCGCGGCCCAGGCGGAAGCCGCGGGTCAGCTCACCGTTGCGGAGAGCACGCAGCTCGGCAAGGTGCTGACCGACAGTGCCGGCTTCACCCTCTACCGCTTCGACAAGGACACGGCCGAGCCGCCCAAGTCGAGCTGTGACGGTGACTGCGCGAAGGCCTGGCCGCCCGTGCCCGCCGAGGGTGCCGAGGCCGCCACCGGTGTGGACAAGGCGCTTCTTGGCGAGGTCACGCGGTCGGACGGCACGAAGCAGCTGACCATCGCCGGCTGGCCGATGTACCGGTACGCGAAGGACACCAAGGCCGGGGACACCAACGGCCAGGGTGTGGGCGGCACTTGGTTCGCGTCGGCCCCCAACGGCAAGAAGGCGACGCTGGCCGACCTGCCCGGCCTGTCGGTCCGCAACGACCCGAAGCTCGGTGACATCGTCGTCGACAAGAACGGCATGACGGTCTACCGCTTCATGAAGGACCAGGCCTGGCCGGTCTCGAAGTCGGCCTGCACCGGTGCCTGCCTGGAGAAGTGGCCCGCGGTCGCGCCGGTCTCCGCGAACGACACCAAGGGCGTCAAGAAGAAGGGCCTCATGGGCTTCACCCGCCCGGACGGCATCAAGCAGATGACGGTCAACTGCTGGCCCATTTACACCTTCTCCGGTGACACGGCTCCCGGGGACACCAACGGTCAGGGCGTCGGCGGCACGTGGTACGCCGTCTCGCCCGAAGGAAAGCCGGTCGGCGCGTCGGAGTAGCGGATCACCTCCCCAGGGTTGATCGCCTCACCCGGAAGACAACGGAACGCGGAAGGGAGTGGAACAGACAGGCAAGTGTGCCGGACGAACACAGCAACGCGCGCGACCCAAGGTCCGCCCCCTCCGCACCGCACGGAGGGGGCGGGCCGCTTGGCGTGTCCGGGCGGGAAACCCCCCGGAGCTTTTTGGAATGCTTCGGAGCGATTTCGCAGGGGCGGTGAGAGGCGTGTTCGGGTGGCGCTCACGGGGCGCCAATTCGGCACTTGCCGGAGGCAGTGACCGGGAACGGACGGTCAATTTCCGTTTTGGCTCGCTCCTTTGGCGGGCGATCAGTAGCCTCAGCTCGAACACTGGATCGCCTACACCGTCGACTACGCCTTGGAGAGATAGATGGAGCGTCCCGCCTGGGCCCCCCGGAGCATCGACATCTCGGTGCCGAGCGTGTCCCGTATCTATGACTACTACCTGGGCGGTTCGCACAACTTCGAGGTCGACCGGGAAGCGGCACGCAAGGCGATGGAGTTCCTGCCGGGACTTCCCAAGATCATGCAGGCGAACCGCGCGTTCATGCGCCGCGCCGTGCGCTTCGCGGCCGACGAGGGCATCGACCAGTTCCTGGACATCGGTTCGGGCATTCCGACCTTCGGCAATGTCCACGAGGTCGCCCAGGCGGCACGGCCCGGCGCGCACGTCGTGTACGTCGATCACGACCCGGTGGCCGTCGCGCACAGCCAGTCCGTACTGAAGGGTAACGAGGACGCGGACGTCGTCGCCGCCGATCTGCTCAAGCCCCAGGAGATCCTGGCGAGCCCTCAGTTGCAGCGCCTGATCGACCTGAACCGGCCGGTCGCCCTCCTTCTCGTTGCCATACTTCACTTCGTGGAAGACGCGGACGACCCGTACAGTGCGGTGGCCGAACTGCGCGACGCGCTCGCGCCGGGCAGCCTGCTCATTGTCACGCATGCCTCGTTCGAGGGAATTCCGCTCCCCCCGGAGCGGGCCGAGGGCACGGTCGACGTCTACAAGAGCATCCGCAATCCACTGATCATGCGCACGCGCGACGAGATCGCGCGGTTCTTCGAGGGGTACGACATGGTGGAACCCGGACTGGTGCCGATGCCGAACTGGCGGCCCGACACGGCACCCGAGGACGAGGATCCTTATTCCTTCTCCGGGTTCGCCGGCGTGGGGCGCACGGCGTGACCGCCGAGCCGGACGGACCGGAGGACAGACTGCGCCGGTTCGCGACGATCTGGAGCCGGGCGGTCTTCCCGGTCACCTCGACGTCGCTGACCCGGCCGGAGTTCGAGCAGCAACTGGTGCCGCTCGCCCGGCGGTTGAGCGACGCGCTGCGGGCCAGGGCCTTCGACGCGGCCGAGGGCCAGGCGGTCGGCGCCGCGCTCATCGCCGCGCACTGCACCGACCCGGAGGTGCTCAGCCGCACCCTCGACTGCGTGGACGCCTATCTGGTGCTCTACTGCGGCGAGGACGGGCCCCAGGACGCGCTGCGGACCCGGTCGGCGCGGCTGCAGCACGCCATGGCCGCCGGGTTCGCGCAGGCGCTGCGCGAGCGGACGCTGACCGAGCAGGAGGCCATCGCTCAGGCGACGTTGAACGCCCGCAGCGCGGTCGCCGAGGCGCTGCACGCCAGCGAGGCCCGCTTCCGCGCGGTCTTCGAGGGCGCGGCCATAGGAATCGGCATCGCCGACCTCGAAGGCAACATACTGCAGGTCAACGGAGCACTGCTGCGGATGTTCGGCGGCTCCGAGCAGGGGGTCCGCGGACGCAAGGTCCCCGAGTGGACGCACCCCGAGGACGCTCCCCAGGTCTGGCGCCTGTACGAGGAGTTGGTACGCGGCGAGCGCGAGCATTACCACGTCGAAAAGGCCTTCTACCGTCCCGACGGCACGGCCCTGTGGACCAACCTGACGGTCTCTCTGCTGCGCGACGCGGACGGCGAACCCCAGTACCAGCTCGCGCTGATGGAGGACACCACCGAGCGGCGGCTGCTCAATCTGCGGCTGCGCTACGAGGCCACGCACGACGCGCTCACCGGACTGCCCAACCGCACCCTGTTCTTCGAGCGCCTGGAGAAGGCGCTGTCCGCGGGCGAGGGCCAGCGCTTCGGGCTGTGCTACCTCGACCTCGACGGTTTCAAGACCATCAATGACAGCCTCGGGCACGCGGCCGGCGACCGGCTGCTCGTCGAGGTCGCCGACCGGCTGCAGTCCTGCGCGACCGCCCCCGGCGAGATGGTCGCCCGGCTCGGCGGCGACGAGTTCGTGGCGCTGACCACCGGTCCCGACACCGAGCGCGAGGTCGACGCGCTGGCCGACCGCATCATGAACGCGCTCGTCACCCCCGTCCGTATCGACGGCCGCGAACTGACCGTGCGCGGCAGCATCGGCATCGTCGAGGGACCGGCCGGTGAGCGCGGCCCCGCCGAGGTGCTGCGCAGCGCCGACATCACGATGTACCGGGCGAAGTCCGCGGGCGGCAACCGCTTCGAGCTCGCCGACCCCGAGGCGGACGCCCGCGCCATCACCCGGCACGGACTCACCACCGCGCTGCCCGCCGCCCTGGAGCGGGGCGAGTTCTTCATCGAGTACCAGCCACTGGTGCACCTCGGCGACGGCAGTGTGCACGGCGCGGAGGCGCTGGTGCGCTGGCTGCACCCGCAGCACGGCGTCCTCGGCCCCGACCAGTTCATCCCGCTCGCCGAGCACACCGGCCTGATCGTGCCGCTCGGCCGCTGGGTCCTGGAGCAGTCGGTGCGCCAGGCCCGCGCGTGGCAGGAACGACACTCCGACGCGGGCCCGCTGCGGATCAACGTCAATCTGTCGCCGTGCCAGCTGACCCATCCCGGCCTGGTCCAGGACACGGTCGACATCCTGGAGCGCGAAGGGCTCGACGCGGACGTGCTGTGCCTGGAGGTCACCGAGTCCGCGCTGATCGGCGCCGACGACGACCTGCTCAAGCCGCTGCGCCGGCTGGCCGAGATGGGCGTCGACATCGCCCTCGACGACTTCGGCACGGGCTACTCCAACCTCGCCAACCTGCGCCGCCTGCCGGTCAGCATCCTGAAGCTGGACCGGTCCTTCACCCAGAGCATGCAGCAGTTCCCCGCCGACCCGGTCGACCTGAAGATCGTCGAGGGCATCGTCTCCCTCGCCCACAGCCTCGACCTCGCGGTCACCGTCGAGGGCGTGGAAACGGGCGCCCAGGCCGAGCAGCTGCGGATACTGGGCTGCGACACCGCCCAGGGCTGGTACTACGCCCGGCCGGGACCGCCGGAGCGGCTGCACGAGTTGGCGCTGGTGGACGCGACGGGCTGAGACGTCGTAGGCGGCGTGGTCTCCTCCAGCGGGAGCCACGCCGCAGCGCTGTCCGGGCACATGGAAGCCGTCGGTGTCAGCCGGAGCGCAGGGGGAGAGAGGGCCGATGGCGGACGCAGGGCCTCTGGTCGGCCGGGAGCCGGAGATCGCCGAGGTCTCCCGGCTCGCCACGTCGTCCGACGGGCGGGCCCCGCTGCTGCGCGGAGAGCCGGGAGCCGGCAAGAGCGTCCCGCTGGAGGTCGCCGCGGCACGCGCCGCCGAGCTGGGCCATCGGGTGATCCGCGAGGCCGGTGTGGAGGCGGAGACCGAGCCGCGGTACTCGAGTCGCGGCGACACCTTGAGGCCGTCGCGGGACTCGGGGTCGACGAGGTCACCGACCACTACGCGGGGATCATCCGCCCCCTCGACCGTCCGCCGGTTCTCACCGGGCACTCCTTCGGCAGCCTGGTCGCCCAGCGGCTGCTGGGCGCGGGCCTGGGCAGGGCCGCCGTGGCCATCGACCCGGCCCCGATCAAGGGCGTCAAGGCGGTGCCCCTGGCGCAGCTGCGTGTGGGCCTCCCGGTCCTGGGCAACCCCGCCGACCGGCGCCGGGCCGTCTCCCTGACCGCCGCCCAGTTCCGCTACGGCTTCGGCAACGCGCTGCCGCCGGCCGAGTCCGACGACCTGTACGAGCGGTTCAGTGTTCCCTCGCCGGGCCGACCGCTCTTCGAAGCTGCCTTCGCCACCTTCAGCCGGAACTCCTCGGCGGCCGTGGCCACCGACAACCCGCGGAGCGCGGCCCGCTGTTGATGATCTCCGGCCAGGCCGCCCACACCGTGCCGGACGTCGTGACGCGCTCGGCATACAAGCTCTACGGCGACTCGTCCGCCGTCACCGACCTCAAGCGGTTCCCCGACCGCGGGCACTCGCTGGTCGTCGACCACGGCTGGCGGACGGTGGCCGAGTACACGCTGCGGTGGCTGGCCCGCCAGGGCGTCTGCGGCCGGGACACGTCGCGCGCCTGACGGAAAGGAGGCCGACGGCGTCGGACGATCGACGAGCCACCCCTACCGCCGGCCAACGGCCGGACCGCCGGAACGAACACCACCAGGCGCCCCGAATCAGGCGCCGTAGCAATGGAGTTGAGGACGATGAGCACGGAACTGCAGGGCCGGACCGCCGTGGTGACCGGAGCCAGCAAGGGCATCGGACTGGCCGTCGTGGAGGCGCTGACCAGGGCGGGGGCGACGGTCGTCGCAGGGTCCCGCACCATGTCGGCGGGGCTGGACGCGCTGGTGAAGGAGGGCTCCGTCACCTGGGTGCCCGTCGATCTCGCCGAACCCGGTGCGGCGGAGCGGCTGGTCGAGGCCGCGGGAGGGCGCGTCGACGTCCTCGTCAACAACGTGGGCTCGGCCCCGGCTCGCACCGGCGGCTTCCTCACTGTGACCGACGAGGACTGGGCGCGCACCGTCGATCTGAACCTGCTCACGGCCGTACGGGTCACCCGGGCCGCCCTGCCCCTGATGCTGGAGGCCGGCCAGGGCTCCGTGGTGACCGTCGGCTCGGTCAACGCGACGCTGCCCGACCCTATGGTGATCGACTACAGCGCGGGTAAGGCCGCCCTGGTCGCCTTCTCCAAGGCGCTGTCGAAGGAGGTCGGGCCCCGGGGCATCCGGGTCAACACCGTGAGCCCCGGCCCGGTGGAGACGGAGCTGTGGCTCGGTGGGGACGGAGTGGCCGCGACCGTGTCGGCCGCCGCCGGCATCGCTCCCGACGACGTGGTCGCGCAGGTGGCCGGGTCCACCGTGACCGGCCGCTTCTCCCAGCCCGCCGAGGTCGCCGAACTGGTCCTCTTCCTCGCCGGTGACCGCGCACGGAACATCACCGGCAGTGACCTGATCATCGACGGCGGCTTCGTTCCGACCTGGTGACCCACCCCCTGCCCCTGTTCCCCTCCGAGCCGAGCTGACGGTTCAACGCTCCAGCAGCATCCTCTGCAGCTCCCTCGCCGCGCGCGGGGGAGCTACATCGCTGCGGTGGGCCAGCGCGATCGTCCGGTGCAGTCCGGGCCGGGCCAGCGGTGTCACCCGTAGCCCCCGCCCGGACCGCGTCGCCACCATGCGCGGCACGACGGCCACGCCCAGCCCCGACCGGACGAAGCCGAGGACGGCGTCCATCTCGCCGCCCTCCACGGCGAAGTCGGGTTCGAAGCCCTCGGCGCGACAGGCGGCGACGGTCAGTTCCCGCAGGTCGTAGCCGTGCCGGAACATCACCAGACGCTCGCCCTCCAGATCGGCGACACGGACCGTGCGCCGGCCGCGGCCAGGTGCGGGGGCCTCCGGCGACGACACCACCACCAGGTCCTCGCGCAGCAGCTCCACCGTGGTCAGTGCGGGGGACGGCGTCGGGAGGGGGAGGACGACCAGGGCGAGGTCGAGGGCGCCGCGCGCGAGTTCCCGTACGAGATCGTGCGAACCGCCCTCCTCGATCAGCAGCCGGATGCCCGGATAGCGGTCGTGGAAGGCGCGCAGCACGTCCGGGAGCAGACCGGTGCACAGGCTCGGGGTCGCACCGAGGCGGATCCGGCCGCTGCGCAGCTGGGCCAGCTCCTGCACCTCGTGCCGGGCCGTGTCCGCGTCGGCGAGGATGCGCCGGGCCAGTGGCAGCAGCGCCTCGCCCGCGTCCGTGAGCGTGATGTTCCCGCGCGCCCGCAGGAACAGATCCGCCCCCAACTCCCGCTCCAGCGCCTTGATCTGCTGGGACAGGGACGGCTGTGCCACATGGACCAGATCGGCGGCCCGGGTGAAGTGCCGGGTCTCGGCGACGGCCACGAAGTATTGGAGCTGCGTGAACTGCACACAGCCACGATAGGGCATGCCTATGGAATCGAGCCGCACCATGTCTTGGACCGATCGGCCCCTCGGGCCCTAGCGTTCCGTGACATGGCTCTGGCAACGCGGACGGACCGACGGCCGTCCATGGCGCGCACCGTGTGGGACAGCTCCGTCGGCAAGAAGACCGTGATGGCCGTCAGCGGCCTGATCATGGTGCTGTACCTGGTCGCCCACATGATCGGGAACCTGAAGATCTACTTCGGGGCCGGCGAATTCAACCACTACGGGCACTGGCTGCGCACGGTCGGTGAGCCCTTCATGCACTACGAATGGACGCTCTGGCTCGTCCGCGTGGTGCTGGTCGTCGCCGTCGTCGCGCACGCCGTCTCCGCGTACCAGCTCAGCCGCCGCGACATCAAGGCGCGCCCCAGCAAGTACGTGCACAAGAAGCCGAGGTCCAGCTACGCGACGCGCACCATGCGCTGGGGCGGGACCATCCTCGGCCTGTTCATCGTCTGGCACATCCTCGACCTGACGACCGGCACCGTGCACTCCGGCGGCTTCCAGGAGGGCCACCCGTACCAGAACGTCGTGGACACCTTCTCCACCTGGTACGGCAACGTCATCTACATCGTCGCGATGCTCGCGCTCGGCCTGCACATCCGGCACGGCTTCTGGAGCGCGGCCCAGACCCTCGGCGTCGGCAGCCGCACCCGCGACCGCGCCTTCAAAACCGTCGCCAACGTCCTCGCGCTGGTGCTCACGGCGGGCTTCATCTCCGTACCCGTCGGTGTCATGACCGGAGTGGTGAGCTGACATGACCACATACGCCGAATACCCGACCGGTGAGCCGGTCGCCGACAGCAAGGCCCCGCGGGGCCCGGTCAAGGAGCGCTGGGACACCCGGCGCTTCGAGGCCAAACTGGTCAACCCGGCCAACCGCCGCAAGCACACGGTGATCGTCGTCGGCACCGGCCTCGCGGGCGGCTCGGCCGGCGCCACACTCGCCGAACAGGGCTACCACGTCGTCCAGTTCTGCTACCAGGACTCGCCGCGCCGCGCCCACTCGATCGCCGCCCAGGGCGGCATCAACGCGGCGAAGAACTACCGGAACGACGGGGACTCCATCCACCGGTTGTTCTACGACACCGTCAAGGGCGGTGACTTCAGGGCGCGCGAGTCCAACGTCCACCGCCTGGCGCAGATCTCGGTGGAGATCATCGACCAGTGCGTCGCGCAGGGCGTGCCCTTCGCCCGCGAGTACGGCGGCCTCCTCGACACCCGTTCCTTCGGCGGCGTCCAGGTCTCCCGCACCTTCTACGCCCGGGGGCAGACGGGCCAGCAGCTGCTGCTCGGCGCGTACCAGGCGCTCTCCCGGCAGATCGCCGCCGGCAACATCGAGATGCACCCCCGGACCGAGATGCTCGACCTGATCGTGGTCGACGGACGGGCGCGCGGAATCGTGGCCCGCGACCTGATCACCGGGAAGATCGACACGTACTACGCGGACGCGGTGGTCCTCGCGAGCGGCGGATACGGCAACGTCTTCTACCTCTCGACGAACGCCATGAACTCCAACGCCACCGCCATCTGGCGGGCCCACCGGCGCGGCGCCTACTTCGCCAACCCCTGCTTCACCCAGATCCACCCCACCTGCATCCCGCGCACCGGCGACCACCAGTCCAAGCTCACCCTGATGAGCGAGTCGCTGCGCAACGACGGCCGCATCTGGGTCCCGAAGGCCAAGGGCGACACCCGCCCGCCCAACGAGATCCCCGAGGACGAGCGCGACTACTACCTGGAGCGCATCTACCCGTCCTTCGGCAACCTCGTGCCCCGCGACATCGCGTCGAGGGCCGCGAAGAACGTCTGCGACGAGGGTCGCGGCGTCGGCCCCGGCGGCCAGGGCGTCTACCTGGACTTCGCCGACGCCATCCGGCGCATGGGCAGGGCGAAGGTCGAGGAGAAGTACGGCAACCTCTTCGACATGTACGCCCGGATCACCGCCGAGGACCCGTACAGCGTGCCGATGCGGATCTACCCCGCCGTGCACTACACGATGGGCGGACTGTGGGTCGACTACGACCTCCAGACCACCATCCCCGGCCTGTTCGCGATCGGCGAGGCCAACTTCTCGGACCACGGCGCGAACCGGCTCGGCGCGTCGGCCCTGATGCAGGGGCTCGCCGACGGCTACTTCGTCCTGCCGTCGACGATCAACGACTACCTCGCCCGCCATCCGCACCACGAACAGGTCACCGACGAACACCCCGCCGTACAGGAGGTGCTGGCCGACACCGAGGACCGGCTGCGGCTGCTCCTCGCCGTCGACGGCGACCGCACGCCCGACTCCTTCCACCGCGAAGTCGGCGAACTCATGTGGGAGTTCTGCGGCATGGCCCGTACGGAGACCGGGCTGCGCAAGGCACTTGAGCGCATCCCGCAGATCCGCGAGGAGTTCTGGCGGCGCATCAAGGTGCCAGGCACCGGCGAAGAGTTCAACCAGTCGCTGGAGAAGGCCAACCGCGTCGTCGACTACCTGGAGCTCGCCGAACTCATGTGCCTCGACGCACTGCACCGCTCCGAGTCCTGCGGCGGCCACTTCCGCGAGGAGTCACAGACCCCGGACGGCGAGGCCGCCCGCAGGGACGAGGAGTTCTCGTACGCGGCCGCCTGGGAGTTCACCGCCACCGGTGACGCGCCCGTCCTGCACAAGGAAGACCTGGTCTTCGAGTA
Source organism: Streptomyces sp. NBC_00775 (assembly GCF_036347135.1). Lineage (NCBI taxonomy): Bacteria > Bacillati > Actinomycetota > Actinomycetes > Kitasatosporales > Streptomycetaceae > Streptomyces > Streptomyces sp. NBC_00775. The sequence continues at coordinate 935,650 of NZ_CP108938.1, read as the reverse complement.
CGTCCACCCCACCCAGCGGAGCTACGCATGAAGCTCACCCTGCGCGTCTGGCGGCAGAAGAACGCCGGCGCCGACGGAGCGATGTCCACGTACGAGGTGGACGACATCTCGGCCGACATGTCCTTCCTGGAGATGCTCGACACCCTCAACGAGGAGCTCATCCTGAGCGGCGACGACCCCGTCGCCTTCGACCACGACTGCCGCGAGGGCATCTGCGGTGCCTGCTCGCTCGTCATCAACGGTGACGCACACGGACCCGAGCGCACCACCACCTGCCAGCTGCACATGCGGTCCTTCCAGGACGGCGACACGATCGACATCGAGCCGTGGCGCGCCTCGGCCTTCCCGGTGGTGAAGGACCTGGTGGTGGACCGGTCGGCCTTCGACCGGATCATCCAGGCCGGCGGCTACATCACCGCCCCGACCGGCGCCGCGCCCGAGGCACACGCGACGCCCGTACCCAAGCCGGACGCCGACTTCGCCTTCGAGCACGCCGAGTGCATCGGCTGCGGCGCCTGCGTCGCGGCCTGCCCGAACGGCGCGGCGATGCTGTTCACCTCGGCGAAGGTCAACCACCTGAACGTCCTGCCGCAGGGCGCGCCCGAGCGCGAGACCCGCGTGCTCGACATGGTGGCGCAGATGGACGACGAGGGCTTCGGCGGCTGCACCCTCACCGGCGAGTGCGCGACCGCCTGCCCGAAGGGCATCCCGCTGGTCTCCATCACCAGCATGAACAAGGAGTGGCTGCGCGCGACCCGCAAGGCGGGCAAGCGTTAGCCGACACGTCGTTCGCCGTATGGTGCGGACGGGCGGGACCGGGTGTGGTGCTCAAGCCCCGGTCCCGTCTCGCGTTCCCGGGCACCCCTGGCATTCAACATCCTCACATCCGCCCTCCTGGCGCAGGTCACGCGCACGCCAACCGGCATCGGAAGAACAGGAGCGCGCAGACCGCACCGATCCGGTCTGCCGCCGATGAGCCGAAACCGGCCCGTGACCAGGAGAGTGCCATGACCGGCGTTTCCACCCTCGACAGCCCCCCGCAACCCGTCGCCCCGACCCGCTACACCGTCACCCTCGCCCGCGACGAGGCCGACGTCCGTGCCGCCCAGCGGCTGCGCCACGACGTCTTCGCCGGGGAGATGGGCGCCCTCCTGACCACCCCGGAGCCCGGCCACGACATCGACGCCTTCGACGCGTACTGCGATCACCTGCTGGTCCGCGACACGGTGACCGGCCAGGTGGTCGGCACCTACCGGCTGCTGCCGCCCGAGCGTGCCGCGATCGCCGGACGCCTGTACTCGGAGAGCGAGTTCGACCTCGGCCCGCTGGCCGCCATCCGCTCCGGGCTCGTCGAGGTCGGCCGCTCCTGCGTCCACCCCGACCACCGCGACGGCACGGTCATCGGGCTGATCTGGGCCGGCATAGCCCGCTACATGGTCGAGGGCGGCCACGAGTGGCTCGCCGGCTGCTGCTCCATCCCGCTCGCCGACGGCGGCGCGCTCGCCGCCGGCACCTGGGACCGGGTCCAGGACAAGCACCTGGCGCCCGAGGAGTACCGGGTACGTCCGCTGCTGCCCTGGAGCGCGGAAGGCGTAGCCCGGCCACCGGCCCGCGTGGAGCTGCCCCCGCTGCTGCGCGGCTATCTCCGGCTCGGCGCGTGGGTCTGCGCCGAACCCGCGCACGACCCGGACTTCGGGGTCGCCGATCTGTACGTGCTGCTGTCGATGCGCCGGGTCAACCCGCGCTATCTGCGGCACTTCCTCTCACTCGTCCCCGCCTGATGAGCGCGCCCCGCCTCGCGGTCATCCGCCGCCCACGCCTCGGTGGCGGGCCGGGCGTCGCGGTGCTTCCCGGTCCCGTGCCCACGGTGCCGCGGCTTGTGGCGCCCCGCCCCGCCCCGCAGACCAGTGCCTGGCTGCCCACCGCACCCTGCTCCCCGCACGGCTGCGTGGAGTCCACGACATCCTGGGCGGCGGTGCCGCGCGCCGTTCTGCGGCTCGCCGCGGTGCTGCTGGTGGTCCTCGTCGGCGTCCTCCTGACCCCGCTCGCGGCACGCATGCGGGCGGTACCGCGCGACCGGTGGATCCGCCGCTGGTGCCTCGCCGTCGTGCGCGCCGCCGGTGTACGGACACGGATCACCGGAGCCGCCGGGCCCACCGGTGGACTGCTGATCGTCGCCAACCACATCTCGTGGCTGGACATCCCGCTGCTCGCCGCCGTCCGCCCGGCGCGGATGCTCGCCAAGACCGAGGTCCGCGGCTGGCCCGTGGCGGGCGCGCTGGCGGCTCGCGGCGGCACCCTGTTCATCGAACGCGACCGGCTGCGCGCCCTGCCCGCCACCGTGGACCGGATCGCCCAGGCGCTGCGCGGCGGGGCGGCCGTGGTCGCCTTCCCCGAGGGCAGCACGTGGTGCGGCCGGGCCCAGGGACACTTCCGCCGGGCCGTCTTCCAGGCCGCGCTCGACGCCGGCGTGCCCGTCCAGCCGGTGCGCCTCCATTACCGGCTCACCGGGGGAGCGGCGAGCACCGCGCCCGCCTTCGTCGGCGACGACTCGCTCCTCGCGTCGCTGTGGCGGGTGGCGTCGGCGCGGGGGCTGGTGGCCGAGGTGGAGCTGCGGCCCGTGCTCGCGGCCGGCGCCCACAACGACCGACGTGCTCTCGCGGACGCGGCACAAGGGGGCCCGCGACGAGCCTGTTCACCGGCCGGCGCACACCCCTGACGGCCGTGCCCATGGGCTCGGGGACCTGCCGGCTACCGCCCCTGTCCGAGCGCACGGGCGAGGTAGGGCGCCGTCCGGCTCTCTGCCGCCGCCGCCACCTCCGCCGGCGGCCCCGCCGCCACGATCCGCCCGCCCGCGTCGCCCCCGCCGGGGCCCAGGTCGATCACCCAGTCGGCGCCCGCGACCACCGTCATGTCGTGCTCGACGACCACGACCGTGTGGCCCGCGTCGACCAGGCCGTGCAACTGGCGCATCAGCACCTCGACATCGGCCGGGTGCAGCCCCGTCGTCGGCTCGTCGAGGAGATAGAAGGTGTGGCCGCGACGCACCCGCTGCAACTCGCTGGCCAGCTTGATGCGCTGGGCCTCACCGCCGGACAACTCGGTTGCGGGCTGGCCGAGTCGCAGATAGCCGAGGCCCACGTCGAGGAGCGTGGTGAGGCTGCGCGCGACGGCCGGGGTGTCCGCGAAGAAGTCGGCCGCGGCCTCCACCGTCAGGTCCAGGACCTGTGCGATGTTCCGTTCCCGGTACGTCACTTCGAGCGTCTCGGAGTGGTAGCGCGCCCCACCGCAGTCCGGGCACGGCGTATAGGTGCTGGGCAGGAACAGTAGCTCCACGCTGACGAAGCCCTCGCCCTGACACGTCTCGCACCGTCCGCCCGCGACGTTGAAGGAGAAGCGCCCCACGCCGTAGTCACGCCTTCTCGCCTCCGGAGTCGCGGCGAAGACCTTGCGTACGACGTCGAAGAGGCCGGTGTAGGTCGCCAGATTGGAGCGCGGGGTACGGCCGATGGGCTTCTGGTCGACGGAGACGAGACGCCCGACACCGGGGAGCTCCTCCGTGATCTCGCCGATCAGCGTGGACTTGCCGGAGCCGGAGACGCCGGTGACCGCGGTGAACACGCCGAGCGGGAACTCGGCGGTGACCCCGCGCAGGTTGTGCCGGGTGACCGGCCCGATCTTCAGCTGGCCGCCGGGTGACCGGACGTCGCGTACCGCAGCGGGGGAGCGGTCGAAGAGGAAGCGTGCCGTCGCGGACTCCGCCACGCGCTCCAGCTCCGCGACCGGGCCGCTGTGCAGCACGCGCCCGCCGTGCTCGCCGGCGCGCGGACCGACGTCGACGAGCCAGTCGGCGCCCCGTACGACATCGAGGTGGTGCTCCACGACGAACACCGAGTTGCCCGCCGACTTCAGCCGCTCCAGGACGGTGAGCAGGGCCTCGGTGTCCGCCGGGTGCAGTCCCGCGGACGGCTCGTCGAGGACGTACACGACCCCGAAGAGACCGGAGCGCAACTGCGTTGCCAGACGCAGCCGTTGGAGTTCCCCCGCGGAGAGGGTGGGGGTCGCCCGGTCGAGGCTCAGATAGCCGAGGCCGAGCTCGGCGACGGGCGCGATACGGGATCTGAGGTCGGCGGTGAGGACCCGGGCGGCCTCGCCGGTTCCCCGCAGCGCACGAGCCAGCTCCGCCAACGGCAGCGCGGCCAGCTCGGCGATGTTCCGTTCGGCGAACGTCACCGCCAGCGCCTCGGGACGCAGCCGGCTGCCGCCGCACGCCGGACAGGGGGCGCTGCTGAGAAACCGCTCCGCCTTGGCCCTGAGCGTCGGGCTCTTCGTGTCGGAGAAGGTCTTCATGACATAGCGCCGGGCGCTCATGTACGTACCCTGGTAAGGGCGTTGGATCCGCTCCGCGTCGCGCACCGGGTGCACGGTGACGACCGGCTGGTCGTCCGTGAAGAGGATCCACTCCCGTTCCTCGGCGGGCAGTTCCCGCCAGGGCCGGTCCACGTCGTGGCCGAGCGTGTCGAGGATGTCCCGCAGGTTCTTGCCCTGCCAGGCACCCGGCCACGCGGCGATCGCGCCCTCGCGGATCGACAGCGCCGGATCGGGTACGAGCAACTCCTCGGTCGTACGGTGCACTTGACCGAGACCGTGGCACTCGGGGCAGGCCCCGGCCGCCGTATTGGGTGAGAACGCGTCCGAGTCGAGCCGCGCGGCGCCCTCCGGATAGTCGCCCGCCCGCGAGAACAGCATGCGCAGCGAGTTGGAGAGATTGGTGACCGTCCCCACGGACGAGCGCGACGTCGGCGCCGACCGCCGCTGCTGCAAGGACACCGCGGGCGGCAGCCCCGTGATCTCCCCGACCTTCGGCGCCCCCACCTGGTGGATCAGCCGTCGCGCGTACGGGGCGACCGACTCGAAGTAGCGGCGCTGCGCCTCCGCGTAGATGGTCCCGAAGGCCAGCGAGGACTTGCCGGAGCCGGAGACGCCGGTGAAGACCGCGAGGACGTCACGCGGGATGTCCACGTCCACGCCCTGGAGGTTGTGCTCGCGGGCGCCCCGGACGCGGACGTACGGGTCGTGGGGGCTGTGCATGGGGTGGACTCCTGCGGCTTGGGACAGAGCCCACGATACAAGGCCATCGCATGCGTAATAACAAAACTCTTGCTCTTGCAAGTAACATGCAACAAGCTTGACCGGTCCTTACCGCCTGCCCGAATGCGGAGCCCCTTCATGCCCCGTCTGATCCCGGACGCCGGACCGCAACGCGTCATCGCCGCTTCGAACTTCGTCTACACCGTCGGCAGCGGCCTCTACCTGACCGCCGGGGTGCTGTACTTCACCCAGTCGGTGCACCTTCCGGCAGGCCAGGTGGGCCTCGGACTCGGCATCGCCGGTCTCGTCTCACTGGCCGTGGGCATCGTCGTCGGCCATCTCGCGGACACACGCGGAGCGCGCGGCGTCTACGCGGCCACCCTGGTGGTCCAGGCGCTGGCAACGGCCGGCTTCGTGCTGGTGGACAGCTTCTGGACGTTCGTTCTCGCGGTCTGCGCGGCCACCGGGGCGAAGGCGGCTGGACTGGCCGCACGCAGTCCGATCATCAGGCGCTACGGAGGGGACCGGCCGCAGGAATTCCGCGCCCATCTCCGTTCCGTGACCAACATCGGCATATCCCTCGGTGCTCTGCTGGCAGGCTGGGTCGTCCAGGTGGGCACCCACACCGCTTACCAGCTCCTTGTGGTCGGCAACGCGATCGGCTTCGCGGCTTCCGCCGCCGTCCTGGTCCTCCTCCCGCCGGTCACCCCCGGGCCCACCGTCGGCGGCCCTCGGTGGATCGCCCTGCGGGACCGCCCCTACCTCCTGATCACCGCCCTCGACGGCATCATGGCCATCCAGTTCAAGGTGCTCACCGTGGCCGTTCCGCTGTGGCTGGTCGCGGCGACGACCGCTCCGCCCTGGCTCATCTCGGGCACCATGCTCATCAACACCGTCATCGTCGTCGCGTTTCAGGTACGGGCCGGCCGCAGCATCGATTCCCCCCTGACCGGCGGAGCCGCCTACCGGCGGTCTGGCGTGGCCTTCCTCGTCTCCTGCTCGCTGATCTCGCTGTCCGCGGGGGCACCGGCCTGGGCCGCCGCGACGCTGCTGATGACGGCGGTGGTGATCCACACGGTCGGCGAGCTGTGGCACTCCGCCGGAGGCTTCGAGGTGTCCTTCGCCCTCGCTCCGGAGCACGCCACCGGCCAGTACCTGGGCGTCTTCGGCCTGGGGGCCGGACTGGCCGAAGCCCTCGGGCCAGGCCTGCTCATCGCGCTCTGCATCACCTGGGGCCGCCCAGGGTGGTACGTCGTCGGAGCGCTGTTCGCCCTGACGGGCCTGGCGGCGCCCTTCGCCGTCCGCTGGGCACAACGCCACCAGGGCGCTCACCCGACGCACATCGAATCCCCGCTGAAGGAACTGGCCGCCTGAACTCTCGCCCCGGGCAGGCGCGTTACCGTGTGCGGGGGCCGGTCCTCTCTCTTCACCTTCGGATGGGCGAACTGGTTCCAGGTTCCAGGGCCTGTCTCCTGGATCAGGCCTGGGCCGGGTCCGGGTCAGGCCTGGCCCCCGGGAACGCGGTCAGCCCAGCCACCCGGGCGAGTCTCCGGTAGGAGTCGAGGAGGGCGTCCCGGTCGTACGAACTGGTGGTGACCAGCACCTCCTGGGCGCCGGTCTCCTTGATCACCGTCTCCAGCTCGTGGGCGACCTGCTCCTCGGTGCCCGCGATCTGGCCGGTGAGCCCGGACTCGTAGAAGCCGCGCTCCTTGGCGGTCATCGTGAGCGCCTCGACGCGCTCGGCGGGCGGCAGCGGCGGGAAGGTGCCGTGCGTGCGGGAGTACGCCATCGACCAGGCCTCCGGGAGCAGCAGACGGCGCGCCGCCTCCGGGCTCTCGGCGACCGCGATCGTGCCGGAGATGACGACGTACGGCTCGCGCGCCCAGACGGACGGGCGAAAGGCCGCGCGGTAGTGGTCGATGCCCCGCCGCAGCTTCTCCCGGTTCCTGAGGTCCCCGATGACCATCGGCAGGCCCGCCCGCGCCGCGATCGTGGCGCCCTCGCCCATGGCGAGCACGAAGGGCGGCACGGTCAGGCCCTCCGCGGGGCGCGCGTGGACGCCGGTCGGGGAAGTCCCCCGGAACCACCCGAGGAGTTCGGCGAGCTGCGCCGCGAAGTCCTCGGCGACGTCCTTGTCCCGGCCGAGCGCCTTGCGCACACCGTCCGTGAAGCCGACGGAACGGCCCAGACCCATGTCGATCCGCCCCGGGAACAGCGACTCCAGCACACCGAACTGCTCGGCCACGACGAGCGGTTGGTGGTTCGGCAGCATCACACCTCCGGTGCCGACCCGGATCGTCCGCGTGGCGGCGGCGACCGCGGCGGCCAGCACGGTGGGCGCGGAGCCGGCGACGCCGGGCACTCCATGGTGTTCCGAGACCCAGATCCGGTGGTAGCCGAGCTTCTCCAGATCCTGAGAAAGCCGCACGGTGTCGCGCAGCGCCTCGGGTGCCTCGTGCCCCTCGCGGGTGCGCGAGCGGTCGAGTACGGAGAAGCGCGCGGCTTCCGCGCGCGGGCCCGGCTCCTGCGAGGAGCCGGGATTCTGCTGACTCTGCATGACTGCTCCGGGGCCTCGGTGCCTGTCGTCTCAGCTGTCGCTCCGCTGAGGTCCTTGCGGCTTCCATGATCCGCGCGGTGTCCGGGGCGGGCAAGGTCGTCATGATCTCCGCGCAGTACAACTCCTCGTTCCACCGGATCGTCAGCAGCCGCTCTGTCTCCCGGGCAAGAAGACCAGGGCGGCGCGGATCCGGGAGCCGGTCGGCCCGGACCCCGGGCCGACCGGCCCTCGCGGCGGACCGACCGCGGGGCGATGCTGAAGGGGGTGACGAAAGGAGCCCCATGTCCGAGCGCCCCAAGGAGGCGGCCGGGGAACGCCGACGCGGTCTCGTGCGGCGGCTGGCTCCCGGTCTCGCCGTACTGGCCGGCTACCGGCGCTCGTGGCTGCGCGGTGACCTGCTGGCCGGAGTGACCGTCGCGGCGTATCTCGTTCCGCAGGTGATGGCCTACGCGGGTCTCGCGGGACTGCCGCCGGTCGCCGGGCTGTGGGCGATCATCCCCGCCCTGCTGCTGTACACGCCGCTGGGTTCGTCGCGGTTGCTGTCCGTCGGGCCCGAGTCCACCACCGCACTGATGACGGCCACCGTGGTGGGGCCGCTCGCCGCGGGCGATCCGGACAAGTACGCCGTGCTCGCCGCCGCTCTCGCTGTCGTGGTCGGATTGATGTTCCTGGTCGCGTGGGTGGCACGGCTGGGCTTCCTCGCCGACCTCCTGTCACGGCCGATCCTGGTCGGCTACATGACGGGCGTGGCGCTCATCATGATCGTCGACCAACTCCCCAAACTGACCGGTGTCAGCACCTCGGGATCAGAGTTCTTTCCTCAACTGCTCTCCTTCGTAAGGAATCTGGGGGAAGCCCATCTCGCCACGGTGATCTTCTCCGTGGCGGCCATCGCCTTCCTCTTCGCGGTTCCGCGGTTCTTCCCCCATGCCCCGGGCCCGCTGCTGGCCGTGGTGCTCGGCACCGCGGTCGTCGCGGCCTTCGGACTGGAGGACCACGGCATCGCCGTCATCGGCGCGGTACCGTCCGGGCTGCCAACACCTGGCCTGCCGGCACCGGGTGACCTGCCGCAACTGGTGCTGCCGGCGCTCGGGGTGCTCCTCGTCGGATACACCGACGTCATCCTCACGGCGCGCGCCTTCGCGGTGCGGGGCGATGAACTCGACCCCAACCAGGAGCTGTTGGCCCTGGGGGCCGCGAACCTTGGTGCGGGCGTACTGCACGGCCTTCCCGTGAGCAGCAGCGCCAGTCGCACCGCCCTCGCCCGCTCGGCCGGGGGCCGCACCCAGGTGTACTCGCTCGTCGCCTGCGCCGCGGTCCTCGCCGTACTGCTGTTCCTGAGCTCGCTCCTGGCGCACACCCCGGTGACCGTTCTGGGAGCCCTGGTCGTCTACGCAGCCGTCCGCATGATGGATCTGGCCGGGTTCCGGCGACTGGCCGCCTTCCGGCGCCGGGAGCTGCTGCTGGCCCTGGGCTGCATGGCCGGAGTGCTCGCCCTGGACATCCTGTACGGCGTGCTCGTGGCGGTCGGGCTCTCGGTCGCGGAGCTGCTCACCCGGGTGGCCCGCCCGCACGACGCGGTCGAGGGCCTGGTGCCGGGCCTGGCCGGCATGCACGACGTGGACGACTATCCGCAGGCCCACACGGTCCCCGGTCTGCTCGTCTACCGCTACGACTCGCCCCTGTTCTTCGCCAACGCCGAGGACTTCAAACGGCGGGCCCTGGTGGCGGTCGATCACCACGAAGGTCCTGTCGAGTGGTTCGTCCTCAACACCGAGGCCATCGTCGAGGTGGACATCACCGCGCTCGACGCGGTCGAGGCCCTGCGCCAGGAATTCGAGCGGCGCCACATCGTCTTCGCGCTCGCCCGCGTCAAGCAGGACCTGCTCGACGACCTGGACGCCTTCGGGCTGACCCGGACCATCGGCACCGGCCGGATCTTCCCGACCCTGCCCACGGCCGTGGCCGCCTACGTCGAGTGGCACCGAAGCGGAGGCCCTCACGAGCCGAGGCAGACGTAATGACAAGCCCAACAGGCCTTGCAGATAGGGCCGTTCAGCCCCACGGTCGCGGCCCTTCGGCACCCGGCAGGGACGGTCCCGCGCCAGCAGAGTGGTTGTTGTCGGGCACCGGTCCGGCACTCTCCGATTCCCTGAAGGGATCACCACCATGGCCGTGCACGAGCACCCTCACCGGAGCCCGGGGTTCCACCTGCCGTCGTTCCGCACGAGCCGGACCGCGTCCACCTCTGAGTCCGCCGTGTCGGCGAGCACCGACACGCACACTCTGCGGGCCTACTCCTTCGCCTCGCTGCGGCTGCTGACGGGGTTCGTCTTCCTGTGGGCGTTCCTCGACAAGACCTTCGGCTTCGGTTACGCCACTGCGTCGGGCAAGGGCTGGGTGGACGGCGGCTCGCCGGCGAAGGGCTTCCTCGGTGGCGTGGCCGCGGGTCCGATGGAGTCCACCTTCCACTCCTGGGCGGGTGACACCTGGGCCGACTGGCTGTTCATGGCGGGCCTGCTGGGTATCGGGCTCGCCCTGATCGGCGGGATCGCGCTGCGTCTGGCCGCTGTCGCGGGCACGGCGTTGATGGCGCTGATGTGGATCGCCGAGTGGCCGCCCGCCAGGCACCTCTCGGACGGTTCGGCCAGCATGTCCACCAACCCGTTCGTGGACTATCACCTCATCTACGCCGTCGTCCTCATCGCCCTGGCACTGGTCGCGGCAGGCGACACCCTGGGCGTCGGCAAGCTCTGGGCCAAGCTGCCCTTCGTCCGGAACCACGGCTGGCTGCGCTGAGCACGGCAGGGAGGGCGGCACCCGGTCGGGGCTCCGCCCTCCCGCGCCGACGGCGGCTCCATTGGGCCGATCGGTCCCTTCCGGGGACCTGCGGCCCCTGCATCACGAACCCCCCGCGATACGACGATGGAATCGGATCGCTCGATTCAGGAGGTGAAGACCATGCCCCGCACCGTCACCGTAGGGCTCGACGGCTCGCACGAGAGCCTGGCCGCTGCCGAATGGGCGGCCCGTGAGGCGAAACTCCGCGGACTTCCGCTGAAGGTCGTCCACGTCTGGGAGCCGGTACCGGAGCCCATGGCTCAGGCCCCGCTCCTCGGAGCCGAGACGCAGCAGCACTGGAGTGAAGGGATTCCTCGCGAAGCGACCGACGGACTCCGGATACGCCACCCAGAGGTCGACGTAGTCATGGAGCAACTTTCCGGGCGGCCCGCAGAGGTGCTGCCCGGCGCCGCGAAGGATGCCGAGCTGCTGGTTCTCGGCTCCCGCGGAATGAGCGGAGTGGGCGGTTTCATGGTGGGCTCCGTCGGCCTGGCCGTGGTGGCTCACGCCGAGTGTCCCGTCGTCCTCGTACGGGCCGGAGAACAGGCAGCCGACGAGCACGCGATGGACCCGGCCGGCATCCCTTCCGCCTCGGCCCCCTTCCGGCCCGTCGTGCTGGGCCTCGACGCCACGAACCCGGACGACGCCTTGATCGGCTTCGCCTTCGAGGCGGCCCTCCTGCGCGGAACCTCCCTGCGTGTCGTGCACGGCTGGAACGAGCCGCCCTACATCGCCTACGGCATGCCCCCCGACCTCGAAATGAACGCCCGTATCGCCGCGGAGGAAGCCGCCGCCGTGGCCGAGGTGCTGCGCCCCTGGCGCCAGAAGTTCCCGGCCGTCGAAGTCGTCGAGGACTCCCTGTCCGGAAGGGCGGCCAACCACCTGGTGGATGCCTCCCGCGAGGCCTCCCTGGTCGTCGTGGGCCGCCGCGTCCGCCGCTCACCACTGGGCGCGCACATCGGGCCCGTCACACATGCCGTACTGCACCATGCCACCGCCCCCGTCGCCGTGGTCCCGCACGACTGACGCCCGACACGACTCACCACCATCCGAGGAGAGACACCCCATGAAGGCAGCAGTCGTACGAGCCTTCGGTGAGCCCCTGGTCATCGAGGAGCGCCCCGACCCCGAGCCCGGCCCCGGCCAGGTCCGCGTCCGGGTGGAAGCCTCCGGGCTGTGCCACACCGACATCCACGCCGCGCACGGCGACTGGCCGGTCAAACCGAACCCGCCGTTCGTCCCCGGCCACGAGGGCGTCGGCCTCGTCGAGGCCCTCGGTGACGGCGTCACGCACCTTGCCCTGGGGCAGCGGGTCGCGGCGCCCTGGCTGGGCAAGGCCTGCGGACGGTGCGAGTACTGCCTCTCCGGCTGGGAGACGCTGTGCGAGCAGCAGATCAACACCGGGTACGGCTGCGACGGCGGCTACGCCGAGAAGATGCTGGCCTGGGCGGACTTCGCCCAGCCGGTGCCCGACGGGATCTCCCCGCTCGACGCGGCCCCGCTCACCTGCGCCGGCGTCACGACGTACAAGGCGCTCAAGGTCGCCGACGTCAGGCCCACCCAGCTGGTCGCCATCTCGGGGGTGGGAGGGCTCGGCCATCTGGCCGTCCAGTACGCGAAGATCGCCGGGGCCGCCGTGGCCGCGATCGACGTCACCGACGAGAAGCTCGAACTCGCCGCAGAGCTCGGCGCCGACCTCGTGATCGACGCCCGCAAGGAGGACCCCGGCGAGGTGCTCAAGCGGTACGGCGGTGCCCATGCCGCCATCGCGCTCGCGGTGAACGAAGCGGCGTTCTCAGCGGTGTACACCGGGCTTCGGCGGGGCGGCAAGCTCGTGATGGTCGCCCTGCCGGCGCACGGCACGATCCAGGTCCCCGTCTTCGACACCGTGCTGAACGGCACCTCGGTGATCGGCTCGATCGTCGGCACGCGGCAGGACCTTGCCGAGGTGTTCCACCTGCACGCGGCGGGCCGGACCAGGGTCATCCGGGAGTCCCGGCCCCTGGAGTCGGTCAACGAGTCGATGGACGAAGTCCTGCGCGGTCACGTCAAGGCCCGGATCGTCTTCGACTTCGGCGAAGGAAGGTGAAGCGCGTGGAGACGTGGGAGCCGCCCCTGGTCGTGGGCGTCGACGGATCCGGGTCGAGCCTGCGCGCCGTGGACTGGGCGACGGACGAGGCCGCGCTGCACGGTGCACCGCTGCGCCTGGTGTACGCCTCGCTGTGGGAGCGCTACGAGGGCGCCGCACTCGCCGAGGGGCTGGGCAGGTCCTCGGAGCAGGTGATGGCCGACAACATCGTCGAGGCCGCCGCGCGGCGCGCCCACCGTCGCAACGCCGACGTCAAGGTTTCCACCGAGGTGCTGCCCGACGACGCCGTGAGCGTGCTGCTGAAGGAGGGGCACAGCGCCTTCGCGCTGGTCCTCGGGTCCCGTGGGCGCAGCGGCATGGCCGAGATGTTGCTCGGCTCGGTCGGTCTCGCCGTCGCGGCCCGCGCGGTCTGTCCGGTGATCGTGCTCCGCGGCAGCCACGACAACCAGGTCAGGGCCGGGACACACCGGAGCGTCGTCCTCGGGGTCGGCGAGGAGTCACGCGCCTCGGCGGCCACGCGCTTCGCCTTTGACGAGGCGGAGGCCCGCAACGCCGTTCTGCACGCCGTACGGGCATGGCGGTGGCCCGCGCACGAGAGCACCGACCATCCTCTGCTCGCGGGAGAACCCGCCCGTTTGCACGAGGAGCAGGCGGTGAAGGTTCTGGACTCGGCGCTGAGCGAGGCGGCGGCGAACCATCCGTCCGTGGATCTACGCCGACGCACCGCGGAGGGCACGGCCCGCCGGGTGCTGCTGGACGCTTCTGCCGACGCCGACCTGCTCGTCGTCGGCGCGCGGCACCGCCAGGGACACTTCGGACTTCAGCTCGGCCGGGTCGCGCACGCGGTCCTGCACCACTCCGCCTGCCCGGTCGCGGTCGTACCACAACGCGCGTGAGCGGCTCACAGGCCCGCGGCGTGATCGGGGACGTACGTCTGCAGATCGCGCGGCGGCCGCACATAGCCGGTCGACGGCGGCCTCGGCGGCAGCTCCAGAACGGGCGGCGACACCTCCTTGTACGGAACGGAGCCGAGCAGGTGCGCGATCATGTTGAGCCGCGCCCGGCGCTTGTCGTCGCTCTCGACGATGTACCAGGGCGCCTCGGAGACGTCGGTGTGCACCAGCATCTCGTCCTTCGCCCGGGAGTACGCCTCCCAACGGGTGATCGACTCCAGGTCCATCGCGGAGAGCTTCCAGCGCCGCGTCGGGTCCTTCAGCCGCCGCCGGAACCGCTTCTGCTGCTCCTCGTCGCTCACCGAGAACCAGTACTTGCGCAGCAGGATGCCCTCCTCGACCAGCATGCGCTCGAAGATCGGGCACTGGCGCAGGAAGAGCTGGTGTTCCTCCTTGGTGCAGAAACCCATCACCCGCTCGACGCCGGCGCGGTTGTACCAGCTGCGGTCGAACAGCACGATCTCCCCGGCGGCCGGAAGATGTTCGACGTACCGCTGGAAGTACCACTGCGTGCGCTCGCGCTCGGTCGGCTTGGGCAGCGCCACCGTCCGGGCGATGCGCGGGTTCAGATGTTCCGCGACCCGTTTGATCGTGCCGCCCTTGCCCGCCGCGTCCCGTCCCTCGAAGACGACCACGAGCCGGGCCCCCTCCGCCCGTACCCACTCCTGAAGCTTCACCAGCTCCGTCTGCAGACGCAGCAGCTCCCGCTCGTACGCCGCACGCGGCAATGTCGCCGTCTTCTTGTCGGCCATGCCGCCTCCTCCGCCCGATGACTACGGAGTCACCATGCCCCAGGTCGAACACCAGGACAGCACCGTACTGACCGACGACGAACTGCGCACCCTGGACGCCCACTGGCGGGCAGCCAACTACCTTGCCGTGGGTCAGATCTACCTCTTGGCCAACCCGCTCCTCACGGAGCCCCTGACCCCCGCGCACATCAAGCCGCGGCTGCTCGGCCACTGGGGCACCTCGCCGGGTCTGAACCTCGTGTACACGCACCTCAACCGTGTCATCAAGGCCCGCGGTCTCGACGCGCTGTGCGTATGGGGCCCCGGACACGGTGGGCCCGCCGTCCTCGCCGGCTCCTGGCTGGAGGGCAGCTACAGCCAGACGTATCCGGACGTGTCGCGTGACGCGGAGGGTATGGACAAGCTGTTCCGGCAGTTCTCCTTCCCCGGCGGAGTACCCAGCCACGTGGCACCTGAGACGCCCGGTTCGATCCACGAGGGCGGTGAGCTGGGCTACTCGCTGGCGCACGCCTACGGTGCCGCCTTCGACAACCCGGATCTGCTGGTCGCCTGTGTGATCGGCGACGGCGAGGCGGAGACCGGACCGCTGGCCGCGTCCTGGCACTCCAACAAGTTCCTCGACCCGGTCCATGACGGGGCCGTCCTGCCGATCCTCCACCTCAACGGCTACAAGATCGCCAACCCGACCGTGCTGTCCCGGCTGCCGGAGACCGAACTCGACGAGCTGCTGCGCGGCTACGGCCACGAGCCGATCCACGTCACCGGCGACGACCCGCGGCAGGTCCACCACGCGATGGCGGACGCCTTCGACCGGGCCCTGGACCGCATCGCGCTGATGCAGCGCACCGCCCGCGAGGACGGTGTGTCCGAGCGCGTGCACTGGCCCATGATCGTGCTGCGCACGCCGAAGGGCTGGACCGGCCCCGCGGAGGTCGACGGGGAGCCGGTCGAGGGAACATGGCGCGCCCACCAGGTTCCGCTGGCCGCCGTCCGTGAAAACCCCGAACATCTGCGCCAGTTGGAGACCTGGCTGCGCTCGTACCATCCCGAGGAGCTCTTCGACGTCGAGGGGCGGCCCGTCGCCGACGTCCTCGCCTGCGTTCCCGACGGTTCGAAGCGTCTGGGCGCCACCCCGCACGCCAACGGCGGCCTGCTCGTCCGCGATCTGCCGATCCCGTCCCTGGACCGCTTCGCCGTGCCCGTCGACAAGCCGGGTGCCACCCTGCACGAGCCCACGCGGGTCCTCGGCGACCTCCTCGAACAGGTCATGAAGGACACCTCGGGCCGCCGCGACTTCCGGCTGGTCGGCCCCGACGAGACCGCCTCCAACCGGCTGGGAGCCGTCCTCAACGCCAGCGGCAAGGCCTGGCAGGCGCAGACCCTCCCGGTGGACGAGCACCTGGACCGGCACGGCCGGGTGATGGAGATCCTTTCCGAACACCTCTGCCAGGGCTGGCTGGAGGGCTACACACTGACCGGCAGGCACGGACTGTTCTCCTGCTACGAGGCGTTCGTGCACATCGTCGACTCGATGGTCAACCAGCACATCAAGTGGCTCAGGACATCGAGGGAGCTGGCGTGGCGCGCCCCGATCGCCTCCCTCAACTACCTGCTCACCTCGCACGTCTGGCGCCAGGACCACAACGGCTTCTCGCACCAGGACCCCGGATTCGTGGACCACGTCCTCAACAAGAGCCCGGAGGTCGTACGGGTCTATCTGCCGCCGGACGCCAACACCCTGCTGTCCGTGGCGGATCACGTCCTGCGCAGCCGTGACTACGTGAATGTCGTGGTCGCGGGCAAGCAGCCGTGCTTCGACTGGCTGTCGATGGACCAGGCCAGGGCCCACTGCGCCCGAGGCGCCGGAATCTGGGAGTGGGCGGGCTCGACCGACGGGGACCGCGAACCGGATGTCGTCCTCGCCTGCGCCGGCGACGTCCCCACCCAGGAGATCCTGGCCGCCTCCGCTCTGCTGCGGCGCCATCTGCCCGAGCTGGCCGTGCGGGTCGTGAACGTCGTGGACATGACCCGGCTGCTGCCGCGCGAGGAACACCCGCACGGGATGAGCGACTTCGAGTACGACGGGCTGTTCACCACCGACAAGCCGGTGATCTTCGCCTACCACGGCTATCCCTGGCTGATCCACCGCCTCGCCTACCGGCGCACCGGCCACGCCCACCTCCACGTCCGGGGCTACAAGGAGATGGGCACCACCACGACCCCCTTCGACATGGTCGTCCGCAACGACATGGACCGCTACCGCCTGGTCATGGACGTCATCGACCGCGTCCCCGGCCTCGGCGTCCGCGCCGCCGCCGTACGCCAGCTGATGGCCGACGCCCGTACCCGCCACCACGCCTGGATCCGCGAACACGGCACCGATCTGCCCGAGGTCGCCGACTGGACCTGGATCGCCTGAAAACCCCTGTCACACAAAGGAGTTCACCGTCATGACGGCATGCGTCGGCATCAGCGGCCTCGGCCGCACCAACCGGCTCCTCGGCCTCACGGCACCGGTGGTGGACGACTGATGAGCACGGACCGGAGCGGCACGCCTGCCGTGCCCCGCGCGCTGCGGGGTACGGCAGGCGTGGTCCTCGACACCGACGGCGTCATCACGGACTCCGCGCGGGTGCACGCGGCCGCCTGGAAGACGGCGTTCGACGGCTTCCTGCACGACCGCGGTCCAGGGGAGCAACGCCCCTTCGACGTACGCGACGACTATCTGACGTACGTCGACGGCAAGTCGCGCCTGGACGGGGCCGCCGCGTTTCTCCGCGCCCGGGGGCTGCGGCCCACCGACGCCGAGATCCAGTCCGTGGCCGCCCGCAAGGAGCGGCTGTTCACGGAACACCTGCGCGCCGAGGGCGTCGACGCCTATCCGGGCACGGTCCGGCTGCTCCGCACCCTGCGGGCCGCGGGCATTCCGCTGGCCGCCGCCTCCGCCTCCCGGCATGCCGGCGAGCTCCTCGGACAGGCGGGAGTGCGGGAACTGTTCGACACGCTCGTGGACGGCACCGAAGCCGCCCGCCTGCACCTGCCCGGCAAACCCGACCCCGCCCTCTTCCTGGAGGCGACCCGCCGCCTGGGCGTCCCCGCCGACCGTGCGGCCGTCATCGAGGATGCTCTCGCCGGAGTCGAGGCCGGGCGACGCGGGGGCTTCGGCCTTGTCGTGGGCGTCGACCGCGCCGACACCCCGGACACCCGGGCCGCTCTGCTGAAGCACGGCGCGGACCTGGTGGTCGCCGACCTCGCGGAGCTATTCGTATCGGAGGACTGACGATGGCCGACTGGACGTGGGAGTACGAGGGCTACGACCCCGCGCAGGAGCGGCTGCGCGAAGCGCTCTGCACCCTCGGCAACGGCTACTTCGCCACCCGCGGCGCAGCCCCGGAGTGCACGGCGGATTCCGTCCACTACCCGGGCACGTATGCGGCGGGCTGCTACAACCGCCTCGCGTCGGACGTGGCGGGACGCCGGGTCGAGAACGAGGACATGGTCAACCTCCCCAACTGGCTGCCGTTGCGTCTGCGTACGGGCTCGGGCACCTGGCTCTCGCCCGACACCCACAAGGTCCTCGACCACCACCAGAACCTGGACCTCCGGTCGGGCACCCTGGAGCGCACCGTCCGCTACGAGGACGAGGACGGCCGGTGTCTGGCCGTGCGGCAGCTGCGGCTGGTCCACATGGCCGACCCTCATCTGGCCCTGCTGCGCACGCAGGTGACCGCCGAGGGCTGGTCCGGGGAGATCGACGTCGAGTCGGCGCTCGACGGGACGGTCACCAACTCCGGAGTGGAGCGCTATCGCTCACTCTCCTCCCAGCACCTCACCGATGTCCGGACCGGCACATCGCCGCAGGACACGGTCTGGCTCCGCTGCCGCACCAGCCGCTCCGACATCCGTATCGGCATGGCGGCGCGTACCGTCACCGACGCACCCGCCGGGACTGGCGTCGCACACGACAACGCCCGGGCTGTTCAGCTGCTGCGGCTCTCCCTGACCGACGGCCGGACGGTGACCGTGGACAAGACGGTCGCCCTGCACACCTCCCGCGACCCGGCGATCAAGGACCCGCTGCACGCGGCCGTCGAGCGGGTCGGCCGGGCCCCGGACGCCGAGACGCTGCTGGCCTCGCACCGCACGGCCTGGCAACAGCTGTGGCGCAACGCCGAGTTGGACGTGCCGAACAGCGCGGGCCCGGTGCTGCGGCTGCATCTCTTCCACGTGCTCCAGACGCTCTCGCCGCACACCGCCGACCTGGACGTCGGCGTCCCGGCGCGCGGTCTGCACGGTGAGGCCTACCGCGGACACGTCTTCTGGGACGAGCTGTTCGTCCTGCCCTACCTCAATCTGCACCTCCCCGAGGTCTCCCGGGCCCTGCTCACCTACCGCCACCGCCGGCTGGAGCAGGCCTGCCGGTCCGCCCGCGACGCCGGGCACACCGGCGCGATGTACCCGTGGCAGAGCGGCAGCGACGGCAGGGAGGAGACCCAGCAGCTGCACCTCAACCCGCGCTCCGGGCGCTGGCTGCCCGACCACTCACGGCTCCAGCACCACGTCGGCTCGGCGATCGCGTACAACGTCTGGCAGTACTGCGAGGCGAGCGGCGACACCGAGTTCCTGCACACCAAGGGTGTCGAGATGCTGGTGCGGATCGCCCGGTTCTGGGCCGGCATCGCGGCGTACGACGGGACGCTCGGCCGGTACCGGATCCGCGGTGTCGTCGGCCCCGACGAGTACCACGACGCCTACCCGGGCGCCGACCGGCCGGGGCTCGACGACAACGCGTACACCAATGTCACCGCCGCCTGGGTGCTCGCCCGCACCCTCGACGTCCTGCACGAGCTGCCCGAACTGCCGCGCCGGGACCTCTGTGAGCGCACCGGTCTCGACTCCGCCGAGCTCGACCGGTGGGAGGACGTCTCCAAGAAGCTGTACGTGCCCTTCCACGCCGGGGTGATCAGCCAGTTCGAGGGTTACGGCGCTCTGGAGGAGCTCGACTGGGCCGGGTACCGGGAGCGGTACGGCGACATCCGGCGGCTCGACCGGATCCTGGAGGCCGAGGGCGACACCGTCAACCGCTATCAGGCGTCCAAGCAGGCGGACGTCCTGATGCTGGGCTACCTCTTCTCGCCCGCAGAACTCGGCGACCTGTTCCGCAGGCTCGGACACGAACTGGACGACACCGCCTGGCGGCGCACGGTCGACTACTACCTGCGCCGTACGAGTCACGGCTCGACGCTGAGCAGCGTGGTGCACGGCTGGGTGCTCGCCCGGGCCCGGCGCGCGGAGGCGTGGACGTATGTGCACGAGGCCCTGGCCGGGGACATCGCGGATCTGCAGGGAGGCACCACAGGCGAGGGCATCCATCTCGGCGCCATGGCCGGCACCCTCGATCTCGTGCAGCGCGGCCTGACGGGGCTGGAGACCCGCGGCGGAGCGCTCCGGTTCGACCCGGTGCCGCTGCCGGAGCTGTCCGAGTACGGCTTCGCCATCCGCTACCGGGGCCATCGCGGCGTGCGAGTGCGTTTGAGCGCCGACGAGTTGCGGATCGCGGTGCCCGAGTCCGACAGGGAACCGATCGACGTCGCCCTCGCGGACCGCACCGTCTCCTTGGCTCCGGGGGAATCGTGCGTGCTGACTCTGCATACGTTCCGTGAAGACGGGTGACCATGAGTCACTGTGCGCGGCGCTTCGCCGACCCGGCCGCCACCCGGATCGCCTGAACTACGTTCAGGATTCCTGTCTTGGGCCCCATGTGCAGTGATGCCGGGGCATCCCGAGCAGTACGGTGAGGTCAGGAGAACTGGTGCGTGGTCTCTTGTCCGCTGAACGGCCGGAGGAAGCGATGGGCGCGGAGGCGCGCGGAGGCTCCGAACAGCATCTGCCCAAGCTTCGGCTCGACGAGTTGCTGGGTGAGCTCCAGGTGCGCATCGACGCGGTGCGGGGTACCCGGGACCGCCTGCACAGCCTGCTGGAGGCCGTTCTGTCGGTCGGACGGGAGTTGGACCTGCCGCAGGTGCTGCGCAGCATCGTCGAGGCCGCGGTGGTCCTGGTGGATGCCGAGTACGGGGCGCTGGGCGTGATCGGCGGCGACCGGAAGCTGTCCGAGTTCCTCACCGTCGGCATCGACGAGGAGCAGCGGTCCGAGATCGGGGCGCTGCCCAGCGGGCACGGGCTCCTCGGCGAGCTCATCCGGCACCCGGTGCCGCTGCGGCTGCCGGAGCTCTCGGAGCATCCGGAGTCGTACGGTTTTCCGGCCCATCACCCCCCGATGCACTCCTTTCTCGGCGTGCCGATCCGGGTACGCGAGGAGGTGTTCGGCAACCTCTACCTCACCGAGAAACGGAGCGAGCGGGAGTTCGACGCGGAGGACGAGTCCGTCCTGTCGACGCTGGCCGTGGCCGCCGGGGTCGCCATCGAGAACGCGCGGCTGTACGAGGAGACCAGGCTCCGCGAGCGCTGGCAGCGGGCCAGCGGCAAGGTCACCAGTGTTCTCCTGACCGGGGCGCCCAGCGCCGAGGTGCTGGAGCTGATCGTCGACGAGGCCCGGAAGATCGTCTCCGCGGACATGGGCATGATCGCGGAACGCCAGACGGGTGACGAGGCGCTGCGGCCGGTGCTTGCGGTCGGCCTGGGCGCGGAGCAGCGCAGCGGACTGGTGCTGCCCGCCGGGGACAGATTCGTGGCGGCGGCACTGAGCTCCGCGGAGCCGGTGGTCAGCACCGACATCGAGCACGACTCCCGCACCGGTGAGGGGGAGCCCCAGTGGGCCGGGCTCGGACCCGTGGTCGCGGTGCCGCTCGGCACCAGCGGGAAGGCCAGGGGCGTGCTGCTGCTCGGGCGCGGACCGGGCGGTACGCCGTTCGGCGACGCGGACACCGGGCCGCTGCTCGGGTTCGCCGACCAGGCGGCGCTCGCACTGGAGCTGGCCGAGCGACGGCGGGACGCGGAACAGATCACGCTGCTCCAGGACCGCGACCGTATCGCTCGTGACCTGCACGACCTCGCCATCCAGCGGCTCTTCGCGGCCGGGATGACGCTGCAGAGCGCCCAGCGCTTCATGGAGCACCCCGAGGGCATGGAGCGGCTGACGCGAACCGTCGACGACCTCGATGACACCATCAAGATCATCCGGTCCACGATCTTCGGCCTGCGCACACACGGCGGAAGGGGCCGGGAGGGCAACGGATTGCGCGGCCGGGTGTCCGAGGCGGTCACGGCATCCGCCACGTCGTTCGGTTTCGCGCCCGCGCTGCGGATCGAGGGGCTCGTCGAGACGGACGTCCCCGGCGACATCGCGGACCACGCGGTCGCGGTGCTCGGCGAGGCGCTGAGCAACGCGGCCCGGCACTCCGGGGCGCAAGCTGTCGACGTCCGACTCCGGTGCGCCGGGGGCGAGTTGACGCTCACCGTGACGGACGACGGATGCGGAGTGCCCAGCGACGTCCAGCGCAGCGGGCTCAAGAACCTGGAGGAGCGGGCCGTGGGACTCGGCGGAACACTGACGCTCGCCGAACGGCCGGAGGGCGGCGGCACACGGCTGGTGTGGCGGGTTCCCGTGAGCCCGGACGGCGGCGCGGCGGGACGCTGACCTGTCGGAGGGCGCGGTTCGTGCCGAGGGCCAGGACGAAGAGGGAGGGCCGGGGGCTCAGCGCGTCGGATGGTCGGTGGAGTCGGGCTGTTCGAGGTGACTGGCCAGGACGGCCGCCTGGACTCGGCGCTGGACACCGAGTTTCGCGAGCAGCCGGGAGATGTGGTTCTTGACCGTCTTCTCGGACAGATAGAGCTTCTTGCCGATCTCACGATTGGTGAGTCCGTCACCGATCAGCGCGAGAATGTCCCGCTCGCGGGGCGAGAGACTGGCGAGCTCCGGTGAGAGGGCCGGTGCCTCGGTGGGGTCCGCGCGCAGGGAGCGCATCAGCCGGGCGGTCGTCGTGGGGTCCAGCATCGACTGCCCGGATGCCACCGTGCGTACCGCCGCGACCAGGTCGGAACCGCGGATCTGCTTGAGCACATAGCCCGAGGCTCCGGCCATGATGGCGTCGAGCAGGGCTTCCTCGTCGTCGAACGAGGTCAGCATCAGACAGGACAGCTCCGGCATCTGGCTGCGCAGCTCCCGGCAGACACTGATCCCGTCGCCGTCCGGCAGACGTACGTCGAGGACGGCCACATCGGGGCGCAGCGCCGGCCCGCGCACCAGTGCGTGCTCGACGCTGTCGGCGTCGCCGACCACTGCGATGTCCGGCTCGGCGTCCAGCAGGTCCGTCAGACCGCGGCGCACCACCTCGTGGTCGTCCAGCAGGAAGACCCGGATGGGGTTCTGTTCCGAAAAGGTACGCGCCTCGGCCATGACGACCCCTTGTTCAGTGGTGGACTGCGGACCACGAGCTGACTGTGACGACGATCATCGGCGTGCGGGACCGGATGCACTAGGGCCGACCGGCCCAACCAGAGCGTAGTTGTCCGTTCGCCACGGGTCACGGCTACGTCGCGGTATTCCTCCCCGCACGGTGACTCCTCGGTGGATTCCGACGCGGTCAGCGAAGACTTCCGCTGCCGTAGGGCGCGTACAGGTCCAGCAGCCGGTTCCTGGCCGACCGCAGACGGCGGGCGACGATGTCACCCGCCCACTGGGCCACTGCCATTCCCAGCGCGGGATCGGCCTGGCACATGGCCCGTACCGTCTCGGCGTCGAACTCGTACGCGCGCACCGGGCTCGTGGCCTCGGCGCCCAGATGCCAGGTGTGCGGTCCGAACAGCCAGGACCAGCCGATGAGTTCGTTGTGTCCGAGGACCTCGATGACCGCCGCGCGGCGGCCGGGCACATGCATGTCGAGGGCCACCGTGCCGCTCCGGATGATCCAGAACCGGTCCGCGCGCCGTCCCTCCTCGAACAGGCGGGTTCCCTGGGGGAACGACACCTCCCGGGCGATGCCCATCAGCCGCCCGCTGTGCTCGGCGGACAACGCTCGCAGCTTGCCGGCAGTGGGGGAAGCGTTCATGATCCTGGCCTCTTCCTGGAGCGTGGTTCTGCCCACTCCAATCTCGCTCCGACACCTCGCCTTCGCCATGGGCCACCCGGCCCCGGGGCCGGGCCGCATGGCATCCGGAAGGGTCTGCCCGGCCCCTGCACCCGTGATCGCGCCGGTAGCAGGCTGGAGGGCACAAGAGGAATCCACGGGCATGCGCGCAGGAGGTGCGGGCCGGTCGTCCTCGGCGGTCCGCGGCACGACGCCCTGGCAGTGAGGGCTTCCCGCAAGAAAGGAAGTGAGAGGCCATGTCCGAACAGACACCGCCGAACGCGGTGTCCGCCACAGCGGACCGCGCACAGAGCGACATCGGGCGTCGCATCGCCCGGCGACGCGAGGAACTCGGCCTGACCCGGGAAGAGACCGCCAAAAGGGCGGGTGCGGCTCCCCGATACGTCGAATACCTGGAGGAGAACGCCACCGCCACTCCCGGCACCAGCGTGCTCGTCCGGCTCGCCGACGTCCTGGATACCAGCGTGGCGGCCCTGCGCGGCGGCGACGCCGACCTGCCACCCGGTATCGGACGAGCCGCGGGCCATCCGGAAATGATCGATCTCAGTGACGAGGAGTGCCGGGCGCGGCTGTCGACACACGGCGTCGGCAGGATCGGCATGGACACGCCCGACGGACCGTTCATCGGGCCACTGAACTACAGCGTCATCGACGGTGCGGTCGCCTTCAGGACGGCACCTGGGGCAACGCCTGCCATGGCCGTCGGAACCCGGGTCGCGTTTGAGATCGACCACATCGACGAGGCCCTGAGCCAGGGCTGGAGCGTCCTCGTACGCGGCCGGGCCCGGGCCGTGTCCGCCCCCGACACCGTGCGCCGACTGGAGGAACTCGCGTACAGCGCGCCCTGGGCGGGCGGCGAGCGCGACATGTGGGTGTGTATCGATCCGGTCGACATCTCCGGACGCCGGATCGCCGTGCGCTGAACGCCGACGCCGAAGGGCGGCCAGTCTTCGGCCGCCAGGGACCGACGGCCCCTGCTCCTGACCACCGTCGCCCCGCAGCACGCGAGACGCGCGCGGCAGTATTCGTGAAAGTTGACCCCGGTGATGAATCCCCATGACGGCTTCCGTGAACTCGACCGGCAGGAGTGCCTCGGTCTGCTGGGCACCGCGCCTGTCGGCCGCATCGTGCACACGCGTCACGCTCTGCCCGCGGTGCTACCGGTCAACTTCTGCCTGGACGCGGATTCCGCCGTACTGCTCCGTACGGCGGCGGAATCGGAACTGGCCCAGGCGATCGACGGTGTGGTCGTCGCCTTCGAAGCGGACGAGGTCGACGCCCGCGCGCACTCCGGCTGGAGTGTCGTCGTCACCGGTCGCGCCACTGTGGTGACCGACCCCGTCGAGCACGGCCGACTGTCCCGGACCGGCCCACGCTCCTGGCTGGCCTCGCCTCAGGACGTCTTCATACGCATCGAGCCCGAGTTGGTCAGCGGCCGCGAACTCGTCGGAGGGCGCACACGGCCGCCCCCGCGGGCGCTGCGCGGCTGAGGTCGCGCGCCGCCCCGTACTGGCACACGATGCGAAGACGACCCGACACACACTTTTCTGGAGTCCTCATGGTCTGGATCCCGCAGATCGCCGATCTCGCCGACCGTCTCGGTGCCGCCGACCTGGCCGCCGCCCTGCGCGACCCGGAGGCCCTGCACCATGCGACAGCGGCCACGGTTCCCGTCGCACTCGACGACCCGGAAGCCGGCCGTATCAGCGGCGCGGGCGTGCTCGCCGCCTGGCTGGCCGAGCAGGAGAAGTGGCGCGCGGAGCACGAGGTGGACATCGAGCCGGTCGCCACCACCGTCACCGAGCCGCGGGCCGTCGGCGAATGGGTCGTGCACCTGCGCGGTCCGGACGGCACACGCATCGGGCTCCCCGTCGCCGTCGCCGTGGAGCCCGCGGCCGCGCTGCCGGTGCGGATCTACCACTCCCGGTGGCCGCTGCTCGGCCATCACGTCGTACGTTCTCCGGTGCTGCCGTACGACCCGGACGCGCACGCCTCCGATGTGGTGGGCGCCTACAAGGCGGCCCTCGGAGCGGGCGACGCCGCTGCCGTCGTCGCCACCTTCGCGGCCGACGGCTACTTCCGCGAGCCGTCCGGAGACGCCTACCGGTATGCCGGCACCGAGGTGCTGTCCAGCTTCTACAAGGGCTTCTTCTCCGCGGGCGGCGGTATCCCGCTCAAGCTGTGCACGGTCACGGAGGACGGCACCCGCAGCGCGTTCGAGTACATCTGCGACCGCTGGGGCGACGCCGACCTGCCGCCGCAGGCGGGCCTCGCCGTCTACACGCGCGGCGGCGACGGCCTGATCACGGCCGCGCATGTGTACGACGACGTGGCGGCCCCCGTGGAGTAGGGCTTCGCGGCGCTCGTGGCGGGCAGGGAACAAGTCGTCGGAGTTCCCCACCCCACCGCCGGCGAGAGCAGGAGTGAGCATGCAGTACGTGAAGCTCGGTTCGACGGGCCTGGACGTCTCCCGGATCTGCCTGGGCTGCATGAGTTTCGGTCTTCCCGACCGCGGCACCCACGAGTGGACCCTCGACGAAGAGGCCTCCCGCCCGCTGATCCGCCAGGCGCTGGAGGCCGGGATCACCTTCTTCGACACCGCGAACGTGTACTCCGACGGCACCAGCGAGGAGATCGTCGGCCGGGTGCTCGCCGGCCACGCGCGCCGCGACGAGATCGTCATCGCGACCAAGGTGAACGGCGCGATGCACGACGGCCCCAACGGCCGCGGCCTGTCCCGCAAGGCGATCATGACGGAGATCGACAACAGTCTGCGCCGCCTCGGCACCGACTACGTCGACCTCTACCAGATCCACCGCTTCGACCCCGCCACGCCCGTCGAGGAGACGATGGAGGCGCTGCACGACGTGGTCAAGGCGGGCAAGGCCCGTTACCTCGGGGCGAGTTCGATGTACGCCTGGCAGTTCTCCAAGGCCCAGTACACGGCCCGGCTGCACGGCTGGACGCGGTTCGTCTCCATGCAGAACCACTACAACCTCCTCTACCGCGAGGAGGAGCGGGAGATGCTGCCGCTCTGCGCCGACCAGGGCGTCGGTGTACTGCCCTGGAGCCCGCTCGCCCGCGGTCGCCTCACCCGCGACTGGGACACGGACACGGCGCGCAGCCGGACCGACGAGTTCGGCAGGAGGCTCTACCGGGACGGCGACCGCGAGATCGTCGACGCCGTCGCCCGTATCGCCGCCGAGCGCGAGGTCCCGCGCGCCCGGGTCGCTCTCGCCTGGCTGCTGCACCAGAGCACCGTGACCGCACCCATCGTCGGCGCCACCAAGCCGCACCACGTCGAGGACGCGGTCGCCTCCCTCGCCCTGGAGCTGACGGACAAGGAGATCGAGGAACTGGAGCGGCCGTACACGCCTCGGGCGATCAGCGGGCACTGAGGCGCAAGCCGGCGGGGTGCGTGAGAGCGCTCCCAATGTGGTGAGTTGTGTGGCGGTTCGTGGCGGCTACGGGAATCCGAATTTCCTTTGCGAGTCTCCTGCTGACGTTTGGTCAATATCCCGTCCGGTGACGGGAAAGGGAAAAAGGCGAGACAGCTTGTTCCGGCTCGCCGCCCTGTGCAAAGGTGTGCGTTGTCGGCGTGCAGACAAACTTTCAACTTCCTTCTGTGCGCGTACGGTGCGCCCGTTCCCCCCTCGCTTCAAAAGAGCTGCCAGAGGCGGTCGTTCGCGGCGCAACCCCCCATGGGTAGTCCCTCCGCCTCGGCGGGCGGGCTACATACCCATTGGTATGGACTAATTCCTGCGTTACCTTTGGGAGGAAAGTGGACGTGAATGACGCATCGCTGTCTCATTCCCCAACGCCCGCTCGATCGTTCGAGGTTTCGGATGAGAGGCTTGCGGCAGACCTGAAGAAGAGCCCGGCGACCACGCCCGCGCACCATCCCGTCGGAGAACTCCTGGACCGCCACTGGGAAGCGGTCTTCTCTTATGCGCGCCTGTGCACCCACGGTGTGCGTCCCGCCGGAATACTCACCACGGCCTCATTCACGCGCCTGTTCGGCGAATCACTGCGGCAGGCCGGGCCGACGGCGGCGTGGCGTCCGCAGCTGCTGGTCACCGTCCGCCGCATAGCCGCCGAGTGGCTCATGGACCAGCGCAGCGAGCTGCTCCATCCCGAACTGGTCTCCGGCTCCGACCGTGAGGGCCGGGCCGCGGCGCGCCTCCTTCCGCCGGAGGGCAGACGCCTGCTCTCCCGGGCGTTCCAGCGGCTCCCCGAGCCCGCCCGCTGTCTGCTCTGGCACATGGAGGCGGAGGCCGAACAACTCGAGGTGCCCGCAGCCCTGTTGGGCCTAGCCGTCGAGGACGCCGCCGTAGAACTGCGGCGGGCCCGTGAACGCCTGCGCGAGGGCTGTCTGGAGATCCATCGCGAACTGGCCCCCGAGCAGGAGTGCCGCCGCTACAGCCGCATGCTGGACGTGTCCCTCCGGCGCGGCGGAGTCGAACTCGATCCCGATCTGCGGCGCCACATGGCCAGATGCGCGCATTGCCGGTACGCCGCCGACCAGTTGAACCAGTTCAACGGTCAACTCGCCCTCCCGCTGGCCGAAGCCGTGCTCGGCTGGGGTGCGCGCGCCTACCTCGACACCCGCGTGGGACGAGCCACCGCGATCGTGGAGGTGACGGAACCGCCCGGGGCCGTCGAGGCCGCCGTGGGCGCGACGTCCGAACTCGCCGCCGCACAGGGAGAGTTCCCCTCTCCGGCAGATGTCCCTCGCCGCCCCGACGTTCCCCCGCGCACCGCGCGGCGCGCCCAGTCGCCCGCCGGCTCCCGCCCGTCGACCCACCGGGCCACGACGCACAAGGCCCCCCGACGCGCCCCGCGCCGCCGGAACGTCACCCTCGGCGTGCTGACCGTGAGCACGCTGATCCTGGTCCCGCTGGTCCTGTGGGTGGCCGGTTCCCGTTCCGAGGGCCGGAACGGCATGGTCGAGGGCACCAACTCCTCGGAGGCGCCCAGCTCCGGCTCGGGCACGGTGCCCGGCGCCAACCCGTCCTGGGTCGGTACCGGCAACCATGCGAACGGCACCGGGGGCCGCCTGCGCAACGCCGCGACCGGGCTGTGCATCGGCATCGTGGGCGAGAAGCCCGCGAAGGGCATGGAGACCGAACTCACCTCGTGCACCTCGAAGTCGGCCCAGCGGTGGACGTACGAGGCGGACGGGCTGCTGCGCGACGTGGCCGACCCCGGCCTCTGCCTCGACTCCCACCTGGGCTACTCGGTCCAACTCGCTCCCTGCTCGGGTGAGTCGCAGCCCGGCACCAAGAACGTGCGCTACGACTTCACCCTCCAGGGCACGCTGGTGCCGCGCTGGAACCAGGACCTGGCCCTCGCACCCGCCTCCGCCAAGGCCGAGGCGGCGCTGGTCCTCAAACTCCGCAAGGACGAGCCGGCCGAGCGCTGGACCCTCGACACCTCCTCGCCCTCGCTCCAGCTGGAGGTGGTCAACTGGGACTCCGCCGCTGAATCGGCCGCGCCCGCGACCCCCGCCCTGCCCAAGGCGTCGACGACTCCGTCGCCGGCCGCCACGGACAAGGCCTCGGCGACGCCGACCCCCCAGCCGGCTCCGTCGTCCGCCGTTCCGTCGTACGGCTACTGCTCCTACCCGTACTACGACTACTGCCAGGGGAGCGGGCAGTACGGCTCCGGAGACGGCTATGGGTACGGCGGATACGGCTCCGGAGACGGGGGAGGCCAAGGAGGCCACCGCTGATCGTCAGGACGCGGTGGCGCCGGACGGTGCGGAAGCCGTGCCCAGGAAATCCGCCCAGCCGCCGAGCGGCGACTGACCGGGGCTGAGCGTGCGCAACTTCCGCAGCACCGCCGGGTCCTGAGCCGCCAGCCACTCCACGAGCTGCCGGAAGGAGACCATACGTACGTCGTCATGCGTGGCGATCTCGGTGATGGCCTGCTCGACGGCGTCCATGTAGATCCCGCCGTTCCACCGCTCGAAGTGGTTGCCGATGAAGAAGGGGGCCCGGTTGCTCTCGTAGGCGCGACGGAAACCGGCGAGGTAGCTGTCGCGGGCCTGGGTGCGCCAGGCGTCGTACTGGGAGCGGTCGCCGAGCGGGTTCGCGTTCGACTGGTTGGCCATCAGGTTGTAGTCCATCGACAGGACCTGGAAGGAGTGGCCGGGGAAGGGGATGGACTGGAGCGGGAAGTCCCAGATCCGGCCGCCCTGGACCTTGCCCGGCCATATCTGGAGGCCACCTGGCGAGCTGGCGTCGTACTTCCAGCCGAGCTGGGCGGCGGTGGGCAGCAGGTTGGCCTGCCCCTCCAGACACGGGGTGCGGCCGCCGATCAGTTCCTTGCGGTAGTCGAAGGGGAGCGGATCGAGGTCGGTGAAGCCGGTGTTGGTCTTCCACTCGGTCACAAAGCGCGTCGCCTGCTCGATCTCGCTGCGCCACTCGGCGGGGGACCAGCGGCGGACCCCGTCCGTGCCGCAGAAGTGGCCGTTGAAATGGGTGCCTATCTCGTGGCCCTCCAGCCAGGCCGCGCGTATCTGCTGGAGCGTGTCATGGATGTGCCGGTCGGAGAGGTATCCGATCGCGGAGGCGCCGACGGGGTGCTGCGGCGGCCTGTAGAGGTGCTTCTTCGACTCGGGCAGGGTGTAGATGCCGCTGAGGAAGAACGTCATCGAGGCGCCGTGGTCGGCGGCGACCTTGCGGAAGCGCGAGAACAGCTGGTTGCTGAGCTCGCCCGCGCCGTCCCAGGAGAACACCACGAACTGCGGCGGGCGTTCGCCGGGCTTCAGCCGCTCCGCCTTCGGCTGCTTGGGCTGGGCTCCGGTGTCGGCGGTGGAGCCGTCGCCGATGAGCTTGGGCCGCCGGCTCGGCGCCGAGGTGTGCCCGCCCCCGTTGCTGGTCCCCACGGACCAGTCGTTCGCGGAGCAGGCGGAGAGCGCGCCCAGGGCGCCCGCCGACGCCGTCGCGGTCAGCAGCCGCCTGCGTGAGATACCGCTCATGATCATCCCCCGATTCCTCGGTACGGCCCCCGCCGTACGGCGGGAGCCTGTGTTCCTGTGACGCGCCGTTCTGCGGGGTGCGTCAAACGGTGGGATGCGCGGAATTCCGGAAAGGGTCGTGTGATTCAGGCCATGTAGCCGTTCCGTGACAAACCCCGCCGACCTGCGGGGCAGGTGGCGGGGCAGAGGGGAATGAGGCCGGTGGGTTCAGGCTCCGGTGCCGGCCTGGACGACCGTCAAGGAGACCGACGAGGCGTTGCCGGACACCGGCACCTTCCCCTGCGTCCACGTCACCTTGAGCGAGTCCTTCTCGTCGGGCGGTGTGACGAGCAGCGCGGCCGGCGTCGCCGTACCGGCCCCGCTGATCTCCGGGTTGGAGAACGTCAGGCCGGACCACGCGCTCTGCCCGGGCGCCAGCGTGACGGTCGTCGGTGTGCCCGAGGAGCGCCGCGGGTCGGGGCCCAGCTGCTTGCCGGACGCGTCGACGAACGCCGCGCCGGGGTAGCCGCGCAGGGTGCAGCTGCGCCCGGAGCCGTTGGTCAGGACGACGGGGAAGTTCTCCTGCCCCGCGCCCGGGTCGTTGTTCCCGACCGACGCGCGCAGTTCGGAGGTGTGGCAGCGGGTGCCGGTCGAGCCGCTCCCGGAGGAGGCGGACGCCGATCCCGACGTCGTACCGGATCCGGTCGGGGCGGCACTCCCGGTGGGGTTCGCCGTGGTGGGCGAACCGGCGTCCGTGGTCCGGTCTCCGGAGGCCGGCTCGGCCGTGCCGGGCAGCTTCTGCGGCGTACCGGCCCCGCTGTTGTCGGTACCACAGGCGGTGAGCACGCCCAGCAGCGCGACACCCGCAAGCAGCGCCGCCCGCCGGGCGGGAGTCGAAGTGCGGGGTGCGGGAACCGCGCCGAGCCGGTCCGTGTCCGCCGCGCCGCGCCGGAAGGTCGCCATGTCACCACTCCTTGAGCATCACCGCACGCGTCCTGACGCGTGCGCACGGCGCCTTGTGCCCCGTCATCAGTCTTCGATGCGGCGGGACCCGGAAAGGTTCGCGGGATCGTCGGGGAATTTTCGCCGCGCTCGCCCTCCCGGTCAGTCTCCGACTCGTACGGACCCGAGCACGCGGTCGGTCGCGTTCCGGTCGCCGTCGTCCTGACGGATCTGGACGTACACCTGGGGCTGCTCGGCGCCGCCCGCCGGTGTGAGACCCGCCTCCGAGAGGGAACCGCCGCTGCCCGGGCAGCCGCTCCAGGTCCGTATCAGACCGTGCCACTGCGCGCCGGTGTAGGTGCGGCTGCCGTCGTAGTGGCATCCGGTGTGCGCGACCGCGCGGACCTCGGCCGTGACGTCGCCCTGCTCGCTCAGGCCGATGAAGGCTCCGTTGACGTCCGAACCGAGGTCCTGCCATGCGGTGAGGTCGTCCGCGACGGCGAGACCGGGTTCCTTCGCGGCCTTGAGGCCCAAGGCCCGTGGATTCCATCCGGAGTCGCGCAGCTGGTGGCCCCACGCGGCGGGCACCTCGGCCGTGACCCGGCCGGTGCTGTCCTCGACCCGGACGGTTCCGGCGGCGGATCCTCGCGTCACGATCGCGGCGGTGACGCCGACGGCGCAGGCCACGACCGCGGCGGCCAGCACCGTGATCACCGCCCGCCGACGGCGCCGGGGAGGCCGGGGGCCGGCGCCGGGGTCGGCCAGCCGCTCCAGCTCCGCGGCGAAACCGGCGGCGGTGGGCCAGCGCCGCTCACGGTCGGGTTCCATGGCGCGCAGCAACGCCCGCTGGACGTCGGGGGCCAGGTCCGTACGGAGCCGGTCGGGCCGTACGACCTTGCCGGGCGGGCCGGGGACCGTGCCGGTGACGAGGTGGTAGCCGAGGGCGCCCAGGCTGTACACGTCGGCCCGGGCGTCGATGCCCGACCCGGGCGCGGCCTGCTCGGGCGGCGTGTAGCCCGCGGAGCCCGCCGCCATCGTCAGCCCGGATGCCTGGGCCAGGCTCTTGGCCAGACCGAGGTCCGCCAACAGCACGCGGTCGAGGCCCCCGGGCGCGGTGCGCAGCAGCACGTTGGACGGCTTGATGTCCCGGTGCACGATGCCGGCCTCGTGCAGCGCGGCCGCTCCCCGCGCCGCGAGGGCCGTCAGCCGCAGGGCCTCGGCGACGGGCAACGGTCCGGCCTCGAGCCGGTCGGCGAGGGTGCCCCCGTCGGCGTACTCCATGACGAAGTAAGGCCTGCCGTCGGGCAGCTCGCCGATGTCGTAGACCTGGACGACCCGGCTGGAGTCGGCGCGGCGCAGCAGCCGTGCCTCGGAGAGGAAGCGTTCCCGGATGTCCAGGTGGTCGACCCAGTTCTCGGACAGCACCTTCACCGCGACGGCCGCCTCAAGGACGTCGTCATGGGCGAGCCAGACCACGCCGAAGCCGCCCGCGCCCAGGCGCCGGTCCAGACGGTAGCGGCCGATGCGCTCCAGGGGATCCCTCAGCATGGACAACCCGCCGGAAGACCCGTGAGCAGGGGCTCACCCAGCTGGAGCCGACGTGGGGGTGCGCAGTGGCTGTGCCCTGTTGGTCGCGGCCGGGGCGGCGTACGCCTCCTGTTTTCACCAGCGGGCATTGGCTCTCCAGGGCGAGGCGGATGCCACGAGCGC
Source organism: Streptomyces sp. NBC_00775 (assembly GCF_036347135.1). Taxonomy (NCBI): domain Bacteria; kingdom Bacillati; phylum Actinomycetota; class Actinomycetes; order Kitasatosporales; family Streptomycetaceae; genus Streptomyces; species Streptomyces sp. NBC_00775. The sequence goes on along the minus strand of NZ_CP108938.1, from coordinate 902,707 downwards.
GGCGCTGTGGCCGCTGTCCGTAGACGGGCTGCTGCTCCTGGCAACGGTCGGGTTGTTGAACCCTACCTGTCACGTCAGTCGGGACCTTACCGAGAGGGCCGCGATGTCGTCGTCGAGCCCTCCGCCGCTGAAGTGGAGCAGGTCCGAGTGAAGCCGCTCGAGCAGCTCGCGGGGCGGCTCCGGGCCCTGCCGCCGCAGCCAGTCCGGCAGCGGAAAGAACTCGCCGGCACGGTCCCGGGTCTCCGACACGCCGTCGGTGTAGAGCAGCAACTGGTCGCCCGGGGCGAAGGGAACCGTATCGACGCAGTAGTGGTCACCGATGAGCGCTGAGAGGTTGAGAGGCGGCGAGGGGACGGTGGGGTCCAGGACGCGGATGTTCCCGTGGTGCGCGAGCAGCGGCGGAGGGTGTCCGCAGTTGAGAAGCCTGACGAGGCCGCCGCCGTGCGGGATCTCGGCGATGAGAGCCGTGGCGAAGCGTTCCGGCAGATCCGGGCCGGGGAACGCGGCGCTGTGGCGGGCGATGCTGGTCTCCAGGCGATGGACGATGCCCCGCAGGTCGGGCTCCTCGTATGCGGCCTCCCTGAAGCAGCTGATCACCGCCGAGGCCGCCCCCACCGCGGACAGGCCCTTGCCCCGTACATCGCCGATGAGCAGCCGGACTCCGAACGGTGTGCCGGCCGCCTCGTAGAAGTCGCCGCCGATCCGGGCCTGCACTTGGGCCGCCAGATACAGCGACTCGATCTCGACGTTCTCGATGTGGCGTGGCAGGGGGCGCAGCAGCACTTTCTGGGCCGCGTCGGCCACGAGGCGGACCTGGAGGAGTATTTCCTCCCGCTGAAGCCGGACGTGGCTCCCGTACGCGGCCGCCAAGGTGACCGCGACGATCGCGGCCGACGTGTACTGCGTCCCCAGGTCGGCGTAGAAGAAGCTGAGGATGATCATGATCATCAGGCAGAACGTCCCCAGCAGAATCGTGGGGAGCACGGCCCACATCGCGGCGGCGAGTGCGGGGGCGGCGGGCAGAAGGCGACTGACGGCGATCTGCCGCGGTGTGGAAAAGGCCAAGCCGGCGATGAGGACGGTGAGGATCACCGGTGACAGCTGGGCGGCTTCCCATCGGCCGCGGTAGGACGGACGACGGCGCCGCAGCCGCCCAGACATGGTCACAAAGTGCATTGTATCGGTCAAAGCCGACATTGGGCTCGGGGGGATCATGCTTTAGGTGCGGCGATCAGGGGCGCACGCCCGCATCCACCTGTTGCCGCCCACTGCCTCGATCGCCCCGCCGCCCGTTCTCGTCCGGCCGACGGCGCGGTCGGGAAGCGGTACGGGAGCGTCCAGGATTTCCGTCGGCCGGGGCGCCGTGGTGGCCACAGGGTGGAAGCCGTGCGGTACATGCCCGAGCGGTCGCCCGAGGGGGATCCGGGTGGGCATCGCTCCTCGGGCGAGCTCTGGTCACTCGGGATCACCAGTGCTAGAAAGGTCGCATGGCGAGCTTTTTCGCCCTTTTTCGACGCAAATCGCTGAAGTCACTGGTGAGCAGGAGCCCGCGAAGCGTTGCCGGGCAGGTGCTCGTTCTCCAGGTGGCGCTGGTCGTGGTGCTCGTGGCCTGCGGCGTGTTCGCCGTCGCCCTGCAGTCGAAGCGGGACACCAACGCCGAGGCCAGGCGCCGCTCCGTGGCCGTGGCGGAGACCTTTGCGCACTCTCCCGGTGTCCTCGCGGCACTGCAGACCCCCGACCCGAGCAAGATTCTCCAGCCGCTCACCGAGGCGGCGCGCAAGGCTGCCGGAGTCGACTTCATCGTGGTCATGGACACCCATGGCATCCGCTACACCCACCCCCTGCCGAGCCGGATCGGAAAGCGGTTCGTGGGCACCATCGGGCCGTCGCTGGCGGGCAAGGTCTACGTGGAAAGCGTCCACGGCCCGCTCGGCCAGGAGGTGCAGGCCACGGTCCCGATCGATGACTTGAAGGGCAAGGTGGTGGGCCTCGTCTCCGCCGGGCTGAAGGTCAAGAACGTGACCAATCAGGTCGACCGGCAGCTACCGATCATCCTGGGCGCCGGGGCCGGGGCGCTCCTGGTGGCCACCGGCGGGACGGTACTGGTGGCCAAGCGGCTGCGACGGCAGACCCACAGCCTGGCCCCGGACGAGATGACCCGCATGTACGACCACCACGACGCGGTGCTGCACTCCGTGCGCGAAGGGGTGCTCATCGTCGCCGGCGACGGGCGACTGCTGCTGGCGAACGACGAGGCCAGACGGCTGCTGGAGCTGCCCCCGGACGTCGAGGGACGGCTCGTGTCCGAGCTGTCGAGCCTCGACCCCGAGACGATGGAGCTGCTCGTCTCCGGGCGCGAGGCCACTGACGAGGTGCACTTCGCCGGAGAGCGGTTGCTGGCGGTCAACCAGCGCCCCACGGATCGCGGCGGAGGTCCCAAGGGAACGGTGGTGACGCTGCGTGACTCCACCGAGCTCCAGGCATTGACCGGCAGGGCGGAGGTAGCACGGGAGCGGCTCAAGCTGCTGTACGACGCCGGACTCGGCATCGGCACCACCCTGGACGTGCTCGGCACCGCCGACGAGCTGGCGCGGGTCGCCGTCCCCCGCTTCGCCGACTACGTCACCGTGGACCTGGCCGACGCCGTGCTGCACGGCGAGGAGCCGGCGCCCACGGCAACGGATATGCGACGCACGGCCGTGTGCGGCATCCGAGACGACCATCCGCTCTATGAGATGGGCCGGCTGATCAACTTTCTGCCTTCCACGCCTCAGGCGCGCGGTTACGGCAGTGGCCACTCCGAGCTGGTGGCCGACTTGTCGACCGCCACGGGCTGGCACGCGCAGGACCCGGAGCGCACCAAGGCGATCATGGACTACGGCATCCATTCCCTCATCACCGCTCCGATCCAGGCCCGCGGTGTCGTGCTGGGCATGGCCAACTTCTGGCGCTGCGAGCAGCACGAGCCCTTCGACGAGGAGGAGCTGTCACTGGCGGAGGAACTGGTGGCCCGGGCCGCGGTCAGCATCGACAACGCCCGCCGCTACACCCGCGAGCACGCCCTGGCGGTCACCCTCCAGCGCAGCCTGCTGCCGCGGGCCCTGCCCGAGCAGAGCGCCCTCGACGTCGGCTACCGCTACCTCCCCGCCCAGTCGGGCGTGAGCGGAGACTGGTTCGATGTGATTCCGCTGCCGGGGGGCCGGGTGGCGCTGGTCGTCGGCGATGTGGTCGGCCACGGCCTCCATGCCGCCGCCACGATGGGGCGGCTGCGCACCGCGGTGCACAACTTCTCCACACTGGATCTGCCGCCCGACGAACTGCTGAGCCATGTGGACGACCTGGTCGGCCGCATCGACGAGGACGAGGCGGGTACGGAGCGTGCCGCGGGCGTCGTGGGCGCCACCTGCCTGTACGCGATCTACGACCCCGTGACGCGCCGTTGCGCCATGGCGAGTGCGGGGCATCTGGCCCCGGCGCTCGTCCACCCCGACGGAACCGTCACCTTCGCGGACCTGCCGGCCGGGCCTCCCCTCGGCCTCGGCGGTATGCCGTTCCAGACCGCCGAGCTGGACCTCGCGGAGGGCACCCAGCTCGTGCTCTACACCGACGGCCTCATCGAGGACCGCAGGCGCGACCTGGACGTGGGAATGGAGCTGCTGCGTGATGCGCTGGCGGGCCACCCCGACCGGTCACCCGAGGACAGCTGCCAGGCCGTGCTGGACGAGCTGCTGCCCGGGCGTCCCCAGGACGACGTCGCCCTGCTCATCGCCCGCACCCGGGTGCTGGCGCCCGACCGGATCGCCGACTGGGATGTGCCGCTCGACCCGGCCGCCGTCGCGGGGATGCGCGACGTCATGTCCCAGAAGCTGGACGAGTGGGGCCTGTCCGAGCTCGGCTTCAGCATGGAGCTCGTCCTGAGCGAGCTCGTCACCAACGCCATCCGCTATGCCTCCGAGCCGATCCACGTGCGGCTGATCCTCGACCGCACGCTGATCTGTGAGGTGGCCGACGGCAGCAGCACCTCGCCCCATCTGCGGTACGCCGCGACGATGGACGAGGGAGGCCGGGGCCTGTTCCTGGTGGCGCAGATGACCGAGCGCTGGGGCACCCGGTACACCCCCCAGGGCAAGGTGATCTGGGCCGAACAGGCGCTGCCGGACGCCATCGAGGAACCCGGCCTGACACCGGTTGACGCGGACGACCCCCTGGACGAGGGCGCGGCCGGCCAGTAAGCCCCGGCGTGCAGCGGGCGGCGGGCGGATAGGATGCCTGGCCTCTGATCGACACCGAGGGGAGCGACCGGTGCAGGACGTGGCGGAGACCGAGGAGCTCGCTCTGCGTGCGGCCGCCGGTGACGGGCCGGCACTGAACGCGCTGCTCCAGAAGGTCCGGCCCGAGGTGGTACGGCGCTGCGGTCGTTTCCTGCCCTGCCGTGAGGACGCCGAGGAGGCGGCCCAGGACGTGCTCCTCCAAGTGGCCCGGAAGATCACCACCTTCGAGGGCCGCAGCCGGTTCAGCACCTGGCTGTACACGGTCGTCGCCAACTGCGCCCGCCAGAAGTACCGCGAGCTGAAGCGGCGCGCGGCCGAGCAGCCGGGCGCGATCGACGCGTCGCAGCATGTCGATCCGCGCACCACGAGCGTCATCGCCGGCTCCCGGGTCGACCTCCTGGAGGCGCTGGAGCGACTGGAGCGCGAACATCCGCACCTGGTCGCGCCGTTGGTCTACCGGGACATCTGCCAGCTGGAGTACGCCGAGGTCGCCGAGCGCGTCGGCATCCCGATCGGCACGCTCAAGTCGCGTCTCCACGAGGCGCGCAAGCAGGTCAGGCCCTGGCTGGCCGACGTTTCCTGACGGAGCGTCAATTCACCCTTGCCGTGGGGTGGTTGTGTCGCACGGTAAGAGCTTTCTAAGAAGTGGCGTACGGGTCTCCCGGTGCCCGTGATCTTGTGTGTACTGTCCACGCCTGTGTCGAGCGGCAGTTGTTCAACGGCCGTTCTACGCGCGCAGATCGGCGACCCGCACCGCCTCTTCCACCGTCCCCCCACTCATGGAGGAATGCCGGATGCTCACCCCCACCAAGCCCCGCCACAGACTCGCCACCGCTCTCACCGCGCTCGGCGTGCTGCTCACGGGCGCCGCACTCCAGACGACCTCGGCCGCCCCCGCCCACGCGGCCACCACGCACCGCGTCCTGTTCGACAACGGCCACGCCGAGACGGCCGGCAACGCCGACTGGATCATCTCCACCAGCCAGCCCGACCCGCTCGGCCAGGACTCCTCCCCGTCCTCCGAGACGGACTGGACCGGCGCTCTCTCGTCCTGGGGCGTGGCGCTGCAGCAGACCGGCGACTACTCGCTGGACACGCTGCCTTCGGGCTCCAAGCTGACGTACGGCGGTACGGCCGCGACCGACCTGTCGAACTTCGACACCCTGGTGCTGCCCGAGCCGAACACCCTCTTCACGACCGCCGAGAAGACCGCGATCATGACGTTCGTGAAGAACGGCGGCGGTCTGTTCATGATCTCCGACCACACCGGCGCCGACCGCAACAGCGACGGTTACGACGCGGTCGAGATCCTCAACGACCTGATGACCAACAACAGCGTCGACGCCACCGACCCGTTCGGCTTCTCCATCGACTCGCTGAGCATCAGCTCCGGCTACCCCGCGGCGATATCGGACAGCACCAACGCGGTCCTGCACGGCTCGTTCGGCACGGTCACCAAGAGCCTGATCGCCAGTGGTACGACGGCCACGCTCAAGCCCGCCGACAACTCCGCCGTCAAGGGCCTGCTCTACCGCAGCGGTTACTCCGGCAACACCGGCGCGTTCTTCGCCACCAGCACCTTCGGCAGCGGCAAGGTCGCCTTCTGGGGCGACAGTTCGCCGATCGACGACGGCACCGGCCAGTCCGGCAACACGCTGTACGACGGCTGGAACGACACCGGCGCCACGAACGCCTCGCTCGCGCTGAACGCCACCGAGTGGCTCTCTTCGTGAGGTAGCACCACACACACGGCCCTCCCCGCCACGCGTGAACGAGTGTGGCGGGGAGGGCCGTTGCCGGGTACGGAGAACGGTCAGCGCTGGGTGTAGATGAAGCCGATCTTGTCGACCTCGTCGCCCGTGCGGCCGTGGAAGCCGGCGATCTGCCAGCCCGACGGCGCGGTGCGCGTGACGCAGTCCGACGTCGTCGTGCCGCCCGCGAGAGTGCGGCCGAGGTTGGTGGTGAACTTGGCGTAGAAGATCCTCGTCTGGCTGTCCTTCTGGCCCTCGCACAGCTGCGCCGACGTGACGTACTCGCCGCTGCCGAGGGTGAGTGACGAGGCGGTGCCGCCCGTGCCCCCGTGCGCCAGCGTCGTGCCGTTGCTGAGCGTCAGCCCCATCTGGTCGACGCGGGAACCGGCGTGCAGCGAGACGGTGATGGCCCGGGCGCCCGCGGGCACGCTGTCGATGTCGTTGAAGTAGTCCCCGTGCGGGCCGCCGAACTGGTCGCTCAGCTGGAAGGCGGAGGTGCGCGACCAGCTGAACTTCGCGGTGATCGGGTCGTGGTCGGAGAGCATCAGCCCGTCGGAGGTCAGGAAGCTCGCGTGCTCGTTGTTGTAGCCGGTGGCGTTCAGCGAGACGAGCTTGCTGCCCCGGTAGAGGATCTTGTCGACGACCTCGCAGGTGTTGGGCACGGTGGCCCCGGTCTGGTCGCAGACCAGCGCGTCGCTGCCCTTGACGGGCGGGGTGCCGCCGCGGATGAGCTGCACCCAGGCGTCGGTCAGACCGTTGGCCGCGCCGAACTCGGCGATGGTGTCACCGGAGCGGGTGTAGCGGGTGTTGGTGTCACCCATGACGACGACGGCGTTGCCCGCCGAGTGGCTCTTGATGAACGCGGTGAGCTGGTTGAGGTTGTCCGCGCGGGAGGCCAGGTCACCGTCGTTCGTACCGGCGTTGGTGTGCAGGTTGTAGAAGTCCACGTACACGCCCTCGGCGAGGCGCTCCCGCATGAAGGTGAAGCCCTTGGGCGTCAGGCAGTCACCCGAGTCGATCTGGCAGGAGTTCCAGCCGACCCGCTCGAAGTCGTCGGTGTCGTAGGAGATCTTCGAGAGGGTGTTGAGTCCGCTGCCTATGCCGGCGCCGCCGCTGGTGGGGGTGCGGTAGGCGTGCGCGGTGTCGGCCGCGTAGAGGTAGGCGTGGTAGTTGAAGTCCTCCTCGACGTGGACGATGTCGTACGGGGCGATCCGCTGGCCGATCGCCGTGGTGCTCGTGTCGCGGGGCGTGGACGCGCTGGAGAGGCTCTCCGGCAGTCCGGCGACGTTGTAGCTGAGCACGCTGAAGGTGCCCGAGTCGGCGGCGGCCGCGGGGGAGGCGATCGCCGTGAGCCCGCCGACAGCGGCCGTTGTCGCTGCCAGACAGGCGAGAACTCTGCGGAGGGGGGACATGGGGGGTGCCTCCTGGGGACGAAGGGGGGTCAGTAGCCGACCGAGAACGTCGCGTCGGACTTTTCCGTGGAGGTGGAGATCGGATCGATGCGCAGTACGTAGTTTGAGTGACGGATGTAACGCGTGGGGTAGTTGTAGGAGCGGAAGGATGACCACGAGGTGTCGGCCAGCCCCGCGGTCCGGTAGAACGTGGCGTCCTGGGCGAACGTCGTGGTGCTGTCGTTCACGTCCAGCACCAACTGGTAGTCGGAGTGCCGCAGATAGCGGGTCGGGTAGTTCACCGACTGGAAGGACACTCCGGAGCTGTCGGCCAGACCGGGCACGAGCTTCCACTGGGAGTCGGTGTACGGGTCGAACGGGTACGCGTCGATGCGGCCGACGTAGTTGGAGTGACGGACGTACCGGTCCGGGTAGTTGTACGACTTCAGCCGGTTCCAGGCAGGCGCTCCGTACGCGGCCAGCAGGTTGTTGTACTCCGTCGTCGTGATGGGCTGGATGGTGCCGTGCTTGGAGTTGAGCGGCTGGGTGTAGAGCTTCTGGTCGACCGCCGTCCAGGTGCCGGTGGAGAGATCGGTCGACTGCCAGGCGTAGAAGACGCCGTTCGGCGTATAGGTGTCTCCCCAGAGGTACCAAGCGCTGGTTGTCTGGGACTTGACGAGGATCGGCGCCTCGGTGCCACCGTGCGCGACCGGCGTGCTGAACACGGTGAAGCTGCCCGGGTCCAGGGTGCTGGACTTGGCGCCCACCAGCGTCTGGTCCTTCTTGAAGTACAGGTAGTTGACACCGTTCACGCCCACGGCGAGGTCGCCGTCGATGATGTCGTAGCCGGGGTCGAAGAAGACCTGAGCATCCGTCACCGTCACGAAGTCGGTGGTGTAGTTGACCATGATGACGTTGTGGCCACTGGAGTTGACGGCCGAGTAGACGATCCCGTACTGGCTCCGGCCCGCGTCCCAGAACGCCTCCGGTGCCCAGCTGTGTGTGGCCATCTCGTGCAGCTTCAGCCGGTGGTAGCCGGTGAAGGACCGCAGGTCGGTGGAGTTCCAGACGTGGATGTACTGGCTCTGCAGGCTCCAGTCGGTGCCCTTGAGGTCGGTGGCGAGCACCACGAACGTGCCGTCCTGCTTGCGCAGGATGAACGGGTCGCGGAGTCCGCCGGTGCCCTCGGTCGGGGTCACCACGGGGTTGTTCTGGTTCAGCGGCGTCCACTGGAGCGAGTCGGGGCTGACGGCCAGGTGGAGGCCGTAGTCGGAGCCGTTGCCGCTCGGGGACTCGGTGAAGTAGCCCATCACGTACGCGGATGTGGTCGCCGCGCGGGCGGGCGTGGAGCCGATGGCGAAGGTCGCGGTCAGGGCGGCCATCGCCCCGAGCACGGTGCGGCGGGACGGCTGGAGCGGGCTTTCACTCATGGGGGTCTCCCTCTCTCGTGCGGTGTCGGTCAGGCCCAGGCGGTGACGGGGACGAAGGAGCCGTCCTGCCGGAAGAGGTCGGTGCCGTCAGCGATGTCCACGCGGAGCTGGTAGTTGTAGTGGCGCAGGTAGTAGCCCGGGTAGTTGTACGACTCCAGGCGGATCGAGCCGCTCGCCGTGCCGGTCCGGGCGATGAAGGTGGCGTCCTTCGCGAACGTCGACGTCCCGTCGTTGGCGTCGAACCGGCCCCGGTAGTCGTAGTGCCGCAGGTAGTTGCCCGCCGCGTCCCGGAAGGAGTAGCCGTTCGCGTCGGCCAGGCCCGCCACGACCGTGAACGTGGACGCCTGCTTCTCCGCGGTGGTGCTGGAACTGGTCACCACGGGCAGGTTGAGCAGGGAGGACTGCTCCTGCCAGTAGCGGGTGGTGTAGTTGCCCGACCGGAGGGAGCGGGTGACGCCGGTCGACAGGGTCGGTCCTGCGGAGACCGTCTCCTTGATGACGGTGAAGTGGCGTGCGGTGCCGGAGATGCCCGGCAGCTTCTTCGGGGCGCTCCAGGTGGCGAAGGTGTCGTAGCTGTCGCTGTAGTAGTAACTGCCGTCGCCGTAGCCGTCGAAGAAGATCCGCCAGCCGCCGTTGTCGAGCTGGATCAGGGCCGGCCCCTCACGGGTGCCGCCCCAGCCCGCCCAGTCGCCGGTCTTCTGGATGGTGTACGAGCCGGTGAGGCTGGAGGCGGTCGCGTACTCGATGTACTTCGTCGTCTCGTTCTTGGTGAACGCGTGGTACGTCGACCCGGTCTTCACGATGAAGGTGTCGATGTGGTTGGTGCCGATGCCGGACAGCGCCACGGGTGAACTCCACGTGGTGAGCGCGGAGTTGGTGGCCTTCAGCAGATACGGCGTGAAGATCCACTCGTCGCTGGTGAGCGAGCAGGACACGATGATGTTCACGCTGCCGTCGCTGTCCACGAACCACTCCGGCGCCCAGGCGCGGGACAGGCTGGTGATCGGGACCGTGTAGTCGTACAGGAACGTCCAGTTGACCCGGTCGGAGCTGCGGGCGAAGCCGATGGTGGTGCTGACGTCCTGCCAGGTGTGCGTGGTGTACGTGACGTAGTAGTAGCCGTCGGTGTGCTTGAACACGCTGGCGTCGCGGATGCGGTTGCTGGGCGGCGTGTACGCGGATGCCTTCAGGAGCCGGAAGTCGGTGGCGTCGTCGGACTCGTAGACGTTGACCGTGCCGTCGTCGCTGTTGAGGAACGGCACGATGGTGTAGCGGGTGGCGTAACCCTTGGCGGGTGCCGCCGCCGCTGCGGTGCCGAGCAGTCCGGGCAGTTCACCGAGGACGAGGGCGGTGGCGGGCAGGGCGACCAGCGCGCGGAGCAGGCCCCGGCGGGACGGCTGAACAGGGCGTGGTGGACTGTCTGGTGTGGTCATGTGCGGCTCTCCTTGGTTCGCTCACTCAGTCGGCGCGGCGACTTCCGCGGCGGTGAGGGTCTTGCCGTACACGCGGAAGTCGTCGACGGGGAGGGAGCCACGTCTGTCGAGAGGGGGGTACACCAAGACCTCCGCATGCCGAAGAACCGGGCGGTGGTGTCCCTCCACCACCCTGCTCTTGTTCGAAATACCGAATGTTGTGCGACATGCTGTGCGAGGCATTACGGTAAGGGCTTGCTGGGTGATGTGAACAGAGCCTGACGAGGCAGAAGTTGGACGTGTTCACGAGGGAGATCGGCCGCCGCGGTGCGCGGGGCGTCCCGGGCCCTGTCTAGGGTGGTCGGCGTGAAGGAGAAGATCAGCAGACCGCTCGCCGTGTTCGACCTCGACGGCACACTCGCGGACACCGCGCATCGGCAGCGGTTCCTGGAGAGCAAGCCACGGGACTGGGACGCGTTCTTCGCGGCCGCGTCGCAGGATCCACCGCTGGCCGAGGGCATCGCGCTGGCGCAGGAGAGCGCACAGGAGTGCGAGGTGGTCTACCTCACCGGCCGCCCCGAGCGGTGCCGCCGCGACACCGAGGAGTGGCTGGCCGCGCAGGGGCTGCCGGCCGGGCGCATCTGGATGCGGCGCAACGACGACCGCAGGCCGGCCCGGCGCACCAAACTGGAGATCCTCCGCCGGCTGGCCCGCGACCGCGAGATCCGCGTCCTCGTGGACGACGACGAGCTGGTCTGCGAGGACGCGGAGCGGGCGGGCTTCAGGGTCGTCAGGGCGCGCTGGGCGGCCGCGTCCGCGGCGCTGAGGGACGCGCAGGAGCGGGAGGGGCGGACCTGAGGGGTCCGCGCAGGGGTGATGGCCCCGGGAGCCGGGGCCGCGTCACTCGCCTTCGTCGAGCCGGAAACCGACCTTCAGGCCGACCTGGTAGTGCTCGATCTGCCCGTTCTCGATCTGGCCCCTGACCTGCGTGACCTCGAACCAGTCCAGGTTGCGCAAGGTCTGCGAGGCGCGGGTGATCCCATTGCGAATGGCCTGGTCGATGCCCTCGTGGGAGGTGCCGACGATCTCGGTGACCCGGTACGTGTTCTCGGACATGCGGGTACTCCTCTCGCCGTGGCGGGTGTGCCACGCGTCATTCCACGGTGCCCCACAGCGCGGCGGTCCGCGAGATGTCGGGGATGCCCTGGGTGAAGTCGTCGGGCGCGTCCCGGGCCGTACGGCCGTGGTGCGCGGCCAGCGACAGCCGCGAGACGATGCGGTAGCGGTCGCCCCGGTAGAGGGAGTGGACGTACTCCACCGGCCGGTCCGAGGTGTCCGTGGTGAGGCGCTCGATCAGCAGAGCGGGGGAGAGGACCGGGACCCCCAGCACCTTGGCCTCGGCCTCGCTGACGACGGTCGGCTCGATCGACTGGGTCGCCTCGTGGACCTGGATCCGGTGGTGTTCCCGCAGGTGGGCGTAGAGGTCCCCGGCCTCCAGCTCGGCGGGCGTGAGCGAGGGCACCAGCGCGGCCGGGATGTGCAGATGCTCGATCGCCATGGGGGAGCCGTCGACCAGTCGCAGCCGCGCGATGTAGATCAGCTCGGCGGCCGGTGACATCCGCAGCTTCCGGCCGATCCTGGCGCCCGCCCGGATGGTCGCGAGCTCCAGTACGCGGCTCGACCAGCTGCCGGTGGCGAGCGGCACGCTCGCCGTCTGCCGGTCCGGGACGATCTCCTGGGTGATCTTCGCCGGCGCCACGAACATGCCGCGCCCGTGCTCGCGCACCAGCAGCCCCGTGGCGACGAGTTCGTCGACGGCGGCCCGCAACGTGGGGCGTGAGACGCCGAGTTCGGCGCAGAGCGTGCGCTCGGAGGGAATGGCGGCCCCCGGACCGCGGTCCTCGACCAGACCGAGCAGGAAGTCGCGGACCCGCTCCCGCTTGAGTACGCCGTCCATGTGCTCCCCACTCCGTGCTCGATGACGCCGATCAGCGCCCGGCGGTCCTTCGGCTGGTCAGCCCCGATGGTAACCGCCCACCTGACCAGTTGACGATACGAGGGGACCCCAGGTTCCCCAATCTCCGTCCCTGCACGGCCTCTTGACGCGCCTATTGGTCTATGCCACCTTCAAGTCGCGCAAGAGGTCAGGTGACCAATTGGTAAGGTCGCGCCCCGCCGCGAAAGGGTTCTCCGTCATGCCCGCAGCCGACGTCTCGCTTCTGCCCGCGCCCGGCGGACTCGTCGTACTCCCCGGACGGTTCACCCTTGACGGGCGTACGGCAGTCACGGCGGCCCCAGGCGCCGAAGCGGCCGTCACGCTGCTGCGTGAGCTCCTCGCCCCGGCCACCGGACTGCCGCTGCCCACGGCGACCGACGGGCAGATCGCCTTCACCCTCGACCCGACGCTCACGGCCCTCGGCCGGGAGGGGTACGGGCTGAGGGTCACCCCCGACGCGGTACACCTGCACGCGGCCGGCCCCACCGGTCTGCTGCGGGGGGTGCAGACCCTGCGCCAGCTGCTGCCGCCCGCCGCTCTCACCGACAGCCCCGTACGCGGTGTCGCCTGGACCCTCCCCTGTGTACGGATCACCGACGTACCGCGCCACGTGTGGCGCGGGGCGATGCTCGACGTGGCCCGGCACTTCCAACCCGCCACGTACATAAGGCGATTCATCGACCTGCTGGCGCTGCACAAGCTGAACACCCTGCATCTGCACCTGACCGACGACCAGGGCTGGCGCATGCCGGTCGCCGCGTACCCGAAGCTCACCGAGATCGGCGCCCGGCGTGCCGAGACCGCCGGGGACGGCATCCCGCACGGCGGCAGCTACACGCAGGCCGAGCTGCGCGGCCTCGTCGCCCACGCCGCCGCGCGCGGTGTCACCGTCGTACCCGAGATCGACATGCCCGGCCATGTCCGGGCCGCCCTCGCCGCCTACCCCGAGCTCGGCAACGATCCGGACCGCCGGCTGGACGTGTGGACCCAGTGGGGCGTGTGCGAGCAGGTGCTGGGCGTCCACGACCGGGCCCTGGACTTCTGCCGCACCGTCCTCGACGAGGTCATGGACACCTTCCCCTCGCCGTACGTCCACGTCGGCGGCGACGAGTGCCCCACCACCGAATGGGCGGCGCATCCGGCCGCGCGGCGGCGGGCGCGCGAGGAGGGGCTCGCCGGGCCCGAGCAGCTCCACGGCTGGTTCATGGGGCAGATCGGGGAGTTCCTCGTCCGCCGGGGGCGCAAGCCGCTGGGCTGGTGCGAGGACGGCGTGACCCTGCCGCGCTCGTTCACCGTGCTGCCATGGCGGGACGCGGCCGACGGTCTCGCCGCCGCCCGGCGCGGCCACCAGGTGGTGATGGCGCCCCACCGGTCCACCTACTTCGACTACCGGGAGTCCGGGCGGCGCGGCGAGCCGCCCGCTCAGCCGGGCCCGCCGATCGGCCTCGACACCGTGCACGCCTTCCGTCCGGCCCCCGCTGACTGGGAGCCCGAGGCTGCAGCCCAAGTCCTGGGCACCCAGGCCCAGTTGTGGACCGAGTACCTGCCCACGCCCGCGCACATCGAGTACCGGGCGTTCCCGCGGCTGTGCGCTCTCGCCGAGAACGCCTGGTCGGCGCCCCGGCCCTGGCCGGACTTCGCGCACCGGCTGCGGCATCACCGCGTACGCCTGCACGCCCTCGGCGTACCGCTTCATCCCCCACACCGGGAGCCACGGCTGCCGGCCCTCCGAGAGGAGACACATCCATGAACCGACAAGGCAACAGAGTACGTACGGCCATCGCCGTCGCGGCGGCAGCGGGGCTCGCCCTCGCCGGACTCACCGCTCAGCCCGCGACCGCCGCCGCCGACGGGCTCAGCGTGCAGTACCGCACCAGCGCGACCGGTGCGAGCGCCGACCAGAGCGAACCCTGGCTGAAGGTCACCAACACCGGCAGCGGATCGGTGCAGTTGAGCGAGGTCAGGGTCCGCTACTACTTCAAGGCCGACTCGGCGAGCACCGCCTACCGCTTCGCGTGTTCGTGGGCCGTGAAGGGCTGCGCGAACATCACCGGCACCTTCGGCACGCTCACGCAGCCGACGGCGACGGCCGACCGCTATCTGGAGATCGCCTTCACCTCCGGCGCGGGCAGTCTCGCGGCCGGCGCCGACACCGGTGACATGCAGCTGCGCTTCTACCGCTCCGACTGGCAGACCCTGAACCAGAGCGACGACTACTCCTTCGGCGCCGAACGGACCTCGTACGCGAACTGGGACAAGGTGACGGCGACCCGCGCGAACACGCTCGTCTGGGGGACCGCGCCCGCGGGCAATGAGCCCGGCCCGGACCCCGATCCGACCGACCCGCCCACCGACGGCGCCGCGCTCTTCGACGACTTCGCCTACACCGGCCACACCGACCCGAGGATCTCCGAGCACGGCTGGAACGTCCGCTCCAACTCCGGTGGCCCCGGCGTCTCCGGTGCGACCTGGGCCCCCGAGAACGTCACCTTCACCGGCTCCGGCGCCGGCTCGGTGATGAACCTGGAGACATCGACCGCGGGGACCGGCGACTCGACGAAACAGACCGAAGTCCTCACCAAGGCCATGAAGTTCAAGAACGGCACGTACGCGGCACGCGTCAGGTTCTCCGACGCGCCCAAGACCGGGCCCGACGGCGACCACCTCGTCCAGACGTTCTTCACCATCAACGACCTCACCGCGCCGATGGCCGACGACTACGCCGAGTACGACTTCGAGTATCTGCCCAACGGCGGCTGGGGCGAGCCCTCGAACATCCTCTACACGACGTCCTGGGAGACCTACAACCCGGACCCGTGGCAGGCGGTCAACCAGCACACCGAGGGGCGCCGGAGCTACGACGGCTGGCACGACCTGGTCCTGACGATCGACGGCAGCGGCATCACGTACTTCATCGACGGACAGCTCTTCGGTACGCACGACGCCGCGTATCTGCCGGAGCGGCCCATGTCGATCAACTTCAACCAGTGGCTCATCGACCTGGCCGGGCAGACCAGTACGACACCCCGCGCCTACGACGAGCAGGTCGACTACGTGCTGCACGTCAAGGACCAGGTTCTCAGCCCCGCCCAGGTGGCGGCCAAGGTCGCCGCGTACCGGAGCGCCGGGACCACCTTCCAGGACACAGTGCCCGGAACCTGAACCCCTTGACGGGGCTGATTGGTCCATACCAAAATCAGAACTCCCGTACGAGCGTTGAGCTCGTCCCCCACGCCGGGCCCCTCATCCTTGTCCGCAAGGCAGAACAGGACCCCTCGTGAGACATCGCCTCCTCGCCGTCGTATGCGTCACCACCTCCCTGCTCACCGCCTGCGGTGCCCTGCCGGAAGCGGGGTCCGGGCGGCGGACCGTCACGGTGTGGCTGATGAAGGACAGCGCGTCCAAGGAGTTCCTGAAGCGGTTCACCGCGGACTTCGAGCGGACGCACAGTGACCTCCGGCTCGACATCCGCATCCAGCAGTGGACCGGGATCGGCGAGAAGGTCCAGTCGGCGCTCAAGCGGGAGGACAAGGGCGCACCCGACGTCATCGAGGTCGGCAACACCCAGGTCGCGCAGTACGTGGACGGGGGAGGTCTGAGTGACCTGACCCTTGAATCGATGCGCGACTGGGGCAGGGAGGACTGGCTGCCGGGCCTTGCCCAGCCCGGCAGCTTCGGCTCCCGCCAGTTCGGCATCCCCTGGTACGCGGCCAACCGCGTCGTCATCTACCGCAAGGATTTGTTCGCACGGGCGGGCATCAAGCAGCCGCCGAAGACCCGCGACCAGTGGCTCGCGGACACCGAACTGCTCAACTCCTCGGGCAACCAGGGGATTTATCTGGCCGGGCAGGACTGGTACACCCTCTCCGGGTTCATCTGGGACGAGGGCGGTGACCTCGCGAAGGAGGCTTCCGCCGGGGTCTGGAAGGGCACTCTGCAGACACCGGCCGCCCTGCGGGGCATGGACTTCTACCGGCGGCTCCAGGCGCTCGGAGACGGGCCCGTGAACGCCGACGAGGAGCATCCGCCGCAGGCCGGGGTGTTCGCCAAGGGGCGGGTCGCCCAGCTCGTCGCCGTGCCCGGGCTCGTCCAGGCCATCGAGCGGACGAATCCCGACCTCAAGGACAAGCTGGGCTTCTTCCCGGTGCCGGGCAAGACCGCTGCCGCGCCCGGCGCGGTCTTCACCGGCGGCTCCGACCTCGTGGTGCCCAAGAACACGGACGACCGTCCCGGTGCCACGGCCGTCGTCTCGGCGCTCGCCGGCGCCAAGTGGCAGACCGAACTGGCCCGGACGATGAACTACGTGCCCAACAAGACGACCCTCGCCGGAGCGGTGGCGGGCGAGGAGGGAGCCGCGGCCATGGCGGCGGGCGCCGCGCAGGGCCGCGCCACCCCCGCCTCGCCCGAGTGGGCCGCCGTCGAGGCCGACAACCCGATCAAGGACTACATGACCAAGGTCCTCACCGGATCGGACCCAGCGACCGAGGCCCGGCGCGCCGCCCGCCGCATCACGGAGACGCTGGCGGGGAACACCGGGTGAATCTGTGGCGCCCCCTCGGCCATTTGCTTCGGCGCGAAGTCGTGATGTCTGCCGACATGACCAGCTTGCGGTCGCCGTAGTCTCACGGTCGGCCGGCAAGCCGATCATGTTGGCAACAGACATCCGTATGTGACAACCGTCGTGAGTGGTCACATCCCGCGCACTGGCAGCCGCTATCCGGCCATGCTCAGCGACAGCGCGAAGCGGCCCTCCTCGTCCGTCCACCAATGCGTCAACTCAAGGCCGGCGACGGCCAGTTCGTCGCGCACTCCCTCCTCGCGGAACTTCGCCGAGACCTCGGTGCGCAGCTCCTCGCCGTCCGCGAAGTCGACGGCGAGGTCCAGGGCGGGAATCTTCACGGTCTGCGCGGTACGCGAGCGCAGCCGCATCTCGATCCACTCCTGCTCGGTGTCCCAGAGGGCGACATGGTCGAAGGTGTCGGGGTCGAAGTCGGCGCCCAGCTCACGGTTGACGACGGCCAGCACGTTCTTGTTGAACTCGGCCGTCACTCCGGCCGCGTCATCGTACGCGGCGACGAGGACCGACTCGTCCTTGACGAGGTCCGTGCCCAGCAGCAGCGCGTCGCCGGGCGACAGCAGCGCCCGTACGGACGTCAGGAACGCGGCGCGTTCGGTGGGCAGCAGATTGCCGATCGTGCCACCGAGGAACGCCACGAGCCGTGGTCCGGGCGTGCCCGGAAGGGCGAGACCGCCGGTGAAGTCGGCGATCAGTGCGTGCACATCGAGGCCCGGGTGCTCCTCGATCAGGGCGTGCCCGGCCTGGGTGAGCGCGCTCTCGCTGACGTCGACGGGCACGTAGGTATGCAGTCCCGGCAGCGCGTCCAGCAGATACCGCGTCTTCTCGGACGAGCCGGAACCCAGCTCGACGAGGGTGCGTGCCCCGGTCGTCGCGGCGATCTCCGGCGCGCGGCGGATCAGGATCTCGCGCTCGGCGCGCGTCGGGTAGTACTCGGGAAGTTCGGTGATCTTCTCGAACAGCTCGCTGCCGTACGCGTCGTAGAACCATTTCGGCGGCAGCGTTTTGGGCGTGCGGGTGAGGCCGTGCAGGACGTCGGCGCGCAGGGCGGCCTCCGTGGCGTCCTCGGGCAGGGTGCGGGTGAGAAGGAACGGACTCACGTACGGGGCTCCTTCGACGGTGCGGATGCCATGTCGTCGTTCATGTCCTTGAGCGGAGTGAGCAGCACTTCGGTGCGGCTCGCGGTGAGCAGTGTGCGGTCGGGGACCTCCTGCCAGAGCGGGTCGTCGTCGTACGGCTCGGAGGCCACGACAGTGCGCCGGCCGGGCTCGGTGAGATACCAGAGGGAGTCGCCCCAGGCCGTAGCGGTGATCGTCTCGCCGTTGGTGAGCAGCAGGTTGAGCCGGGA
Source organism: Streptomyces sp. NBC_00775 (assembly GCF_036347135.1). NCBI lineage: Bacteria > Bacillati > Actinomycetota > Actinomycetes > Kitasatosporales > Streptomycetaceae > Streptomyces > Streptomyces sp. NBC_00775. The sequence goes on along the minus strand of NZ_CP108938.1, from coordinate 884,532 downwards.
CCCGGGGGCCGCCTCGGCGACCTCCAGGACCGTGTCGGCCAGCGCCTGACTCTCGTCGTCACCGCCGTGCAGCCGGTGCAGGACCAGCGCCCAGACGAGTGCCGAGTCGCAGCGGGCCTCCAGCGACAGCAGCTCCAGCGCGGGCAGTGTCTGGACGAGCGGCGCCAGGGAGCCTGGCCATCCGGGCACGGCGCCGTTGTGGCTGAACAGCCAGGGGCCCGCGGCGAACGGCGCCGCCGCGGCCTCCCCGTCGGCCCCCGCCACGGTGGCGTCGCGCACCGCGGCGAGCAGTGCCCTGGTCCTGACGACACGGGCCAGGTCCGCGAACGACTGGTCGCCCCAGATGGGCCCGGCACGGCGGTACCGGGCGGGCACGGCATCCCCTTCGGCATACCAACCCACCCCGAAACCATCGGCGTTGACCGTCCCGTGCCGCTGTCGCCGAGGTGCCCAGGACTGCCGGAACAGGCCGTGCTCCGGCTCCACGAGGAGCGCGCCGAGCGGCTCCTCGGGTCCCAGGAACGCCAGATGGCGGCACATCAGGAACTCCCGGGCGCGGCGTCCCGGGCTGTCCGGAACCCGGAGAAGATCTGCCGCCGTATCGGATAGTCCCAGTTGCGGAACGTGCCCCGGCAGGCCACCGGGTCCACCGCGAACGAGCCGCCGCGCAGCACCTTGTACTCCGGCCCGAAGAACACCTCCGAGTACTCCCGGTAGGGGAAGGCCACGAAGCCGGGGTAGGGCAGAAGATCGCTCGACGTCCACTCCCACACGTCTCCGATCAACTGCCGTACGCCCAGCGGTGATTCGCCCGCCGGATAGCTGCCGGCCGGGGCCGGACGCAGATGGCGCTGGCCGAGGTTGGCGTGTTCCGGGGTGGGGTCGGCGTCGCCCCACGGATAGCGGGTGGAGCGGTCGGCCGCCGGGTCGTGGCGGGCCGCCTTCTCCCACTCGGCCTCGGTGGGCAGCCGTCGCCCCGCCCAGCGCGCGTACGCGTCGGCCTCGTACCAGCAGACGTGCAGCACGGGCTCGTCGGGCGGTACGACCTCGGTGACACCGAAACGGCGTCGCAGCCACTGCCCGCCCTCGCGACGCCAGAACAGCGGCGCCTCGATGTCGTGCGCCCGGATGTGGTCCCAGCCCTCCGGAGTCCACCAGCGCCGGTCGCCGTAGCCGCCGTCCTCGACGAAGGCCTGGTACGCGGCGTTCGTGACCGGCGTGGTGTCGATGAAGAACGCCGGGACCATACGCCGGTGCGCGGGCCTTTCGTTGTCCAGGGCCCACGGCTCGGTGGACGTGCCCATCACGAACGGGCCCTCGGGCACCAGGACTTCGGCGGGCCCGGTGAACAGGGGAGCGGGATCGGGGTCCGGGGCTGTCAGGGCGGCGGGCCCCCTGCGGAGCTGATGGGTGATCAGCATCGTCTCGTCGTGCTGCTGTTCGTGCTGCGCGATCATCCCGAAGGCGAAGCCCGCCTCGGTCAGCCGTGTGCCCTGGAACGCGGCGCTCTCCAGGACGTCCAGCGCCCGGCCGCGCACCTCGGCCGCGTACTGGCGGGCCTCGGCGGGCGGCAGCAGCGGCAGCGAGGGCCGCGCGGCGCGCGGATGCTCGAACGCGTCGTACAGCCCGTCGATCTCGGGCCGCATCGCCTCACGCCCCGCGACCTCGCGCAGCAGCCACAGCTCCTCCTGGTTGCCGATGTGCGCGAGGTCCCACACCAGCGGGGACATCAACGGCGAGTGCTGGGCGGTCAGTTCGGGATCCTCCACACAGGACGTGAGGAGCGCGGTGCGATCGCGGGCCGTGGTCAGCGCGTCCAGCGCGCGTGTCCTGAGCGACTCAGGATCCGTGAGCGAATCGGGCGCGGTCATGTGCGGATGTCCTTCCCGTGGAACTGGCCGTGGGACCGGCCATGAGATTGACCGTTGAACCGGATGAGCAGATCGTCGGCGGGGCAGCGGCCCCGCGCCACATAGCGGTCGGTGAACTCCGCCACGGCGTCCAGGACTTCGGTCGTGGCGCCCAGCCGGGGCAGAGCCTCCGACGCCGCCGCGAAACAGGTGACGGCGGCCTCCCGCAGCTCAGGGTCGGCCAGGCCGTACCGCGCGGCGTCCCGCCACAGCGGATTGCACGGGGCCGGCCGCGCGTCCGCCCGCTCGGCCAGGGGCTTCACGGTCCGATAGGCGGTCTCGGCGGCCTCCGCGTCGTCGAAGAGCGCCGCCGCCACGGCGAGCGGCACGATCCACCCGTCGTCGCCCGGCTGGGCATCGATCATGCGGAGCTCCAGATGACCGCGCGGACGCACCGGCGGGAACAGGGTCGTCAGGTGATAGTCGAGGTCCGCCCGGTCCGGCGGCGCGCCGGACCGGGTCCACGCCCGGAAACTCATGCCCTCCGGTACGTCCCAGGGCCCGCTCGGCGCCCGTACACACATCACGGGCGCGTCCAGCACATGCCGGGCCCACGCGGCGCGCGGCTCGCCGCCCTGAGGAGGTGCGCTGCTCCGCCCGGGATCCATCGCCGCCCAGAGCGACTGCCGCGTGGAGCGCCAGCCGGTCTGCCGCCCGTGGGCCACAGGGGAGTGCGCGAACGCGGCCACCAGGACCGCGCCCAGCTGGTGCGCCAGCCACCAGCGGCGCCCGTGCCCCAGCGGGCCCGGCTCCTCGTACCCGGCGTCCAGGCACACCTGGACGGAGGCGGAGCTGCACATCATCGCGCGGCCCTCGGGCCCCGCACGGTCGAGATACCGCTCCATGGCGTCGTACCGCGGTTCATGGAGGAAGCGGCTCGGGGGGTTCCAGGGATCGTGGCCGTAGCCACTGAGGCCGAGGCCCGCCTCGCGCAGCGTGGCGCGTACGGCGTCGAGGTCGGCGGAGACGGACCCGATGCACTCCATGAGGGAGGCGGCGGGAGCGGAGCTGAGCTCCAGCTGGCCGCCGGGTTCGACGGTGAGCGCCGAACTCAGGGGCAGGGTCCGCAGTGCGGCGTAGGCCGCTTCGAGAAGTGCGGGTGGTACCGGGAGCCGCGGTTGCCGCAGCTCGTGGACGAGCCATTCCACTTCGACACCGAGGAAGCGGGGTGGACCGGTCTTGAAGCAGATGCCACGGACCAGCGCCTCCACCTCGGCCTCGGTGACAACGGAGCGGTGCTCCGTACAGCCACTTACCGAATCGGACATGTCGGGATCCTCCTGAGATTCCACCATGTCGCCGGCCCGGCGTCCTGTTGGGCCGAACCGGCAATCGCTCGTCCCACCCAAGACCTTCTCGGCGGTTCGCACAAGGGTGCGGATCGCCGCTTTCGGGACCGGGAAACACTGTTTGCGGAGCCGCGAAACTCTGTTGCGCCGCACGACCAGCATCGCTCACGATGCGTTCATGGGCACGACGGGGGAGATCGCGCGGGGGGCGCTCGTGGCGCGTACGGGGGTCGCGCCATGAGCGCGCGCCTGCGTGCGATCGCCCAGCAGACGGAGGAGATCGTCGCGGCGGGCGGGTACCGCGCGTCCCATGGGCGCGAGGTACCGATCGCCGCGGCGGTCGAGGCCGCGCGGGCCGGGACGCGGATGTACGGCCCGGATCCGGTGAAAACACCGGAGATCGCTGCGGAGGGCGCGTCGGCCGCTCTCCCGGACACATTGTTCGAGGTCACGGCCGAGAGCAGCCTGGAGGCCGCCCGGCGCCTCACGGCCCTGGCCGACGACCCGGTGGCCGTCCTGAACTTCTCCTCCGCGCGCAATCCCGGCGGCGGTTATCTGAACGGCGCGCAGGCCCAGGAAGAGGCCCTGTGCCGGGCCTCCGCGCTGTACACGTGCCTGCTGGGGGCCAGGGAGTTCTACGACCACCATCGCGCCCACCGCGACCCGTTCTACACGGACCGTGTCATCCACTCGCCCGCCGTGCCCGTCTTCCGTGACGACCGCGGCCGGCTCCTGGACGAGCCGTACCCGGCCGGATTCCTGACCGCGGCGGCCCCCAACGCCGGAGTGGTCCTGCGCACCGCCCCGGACCGCGCGCACGACCTCCCACGCGCCCTCGCCACCCGCGCCGAGCGCGTCCTGGAGGTGGCCGCGGCCCACGGCTACCGCCGCCTGGTCCTCGGCGCCTGGGGCTGCGGCGTCTTCCGGAACGACCCGGCCCAGGTGGCGAAGGCCTTCCACGACTTGCTGATCAAGGGCCGCTTCGAGGCCCACTTCGAGCACATCGTCTTCGGAATCCTGGACCGCACGCCGGGCAGTGCGACACGCAGTGCCTTCGAGCAACAGTTCGCATCTAGTCTCCGGCCCCGTAACGCGCCCCTTTTTTAGGGGCGCGGGGAACTGCGCGACCAGCCACAACGGACCCGCAGCATCCCACCGGCCTTTACCGCGCCCCGCTCAACGCCACCCGTACCGCTCGCGCAACCGATGCACCACGAGATTGAACCGCATCCGATCCAGCGCACACGCCTCGCGCCGCATACCGTCCTCGTACAACCGCAGCACACGATCCACGTCCACCCACGAATCGCGCCCTGACCGGTCCCACGGACCGGAGCCGATCGGCACCCACTCCCGGTCCCCGTCGTGCCGCTTGCTGGACAACTGCACGGCAAGCAGCGTCCCCCCGTCCTCGCGAGCGACCACCAGCACCGGCCGGTCCTTGCCCCGCCCGTCGTTCTCCTCGAACGGCACCCACGTCCAGACGATCTCGCCGGGATCCGGATCGCCGTCGTGCGCGGGGGAGTACTCGGTCTTGACCCGGCCGACCTCGCGGGGCTCGGCTTCGGTGGTCGCGGTGGGCCCGTAGCGGCCGGGCACGTCTTCGTCGATAGAGGCAGTCACGGGGCACACGTTACTTCGGGGGTACGGAAGCCAACTCCCGTACCCCCGAAGCCTCACCGACTCATGGCCTCACGGCCTCAACGGCTCACCTCTCGTCCTTCTCCACCGTCACCTTCTCCGTACGCGGCGGCACGACCCCGTTGAGCCCAGCCGCGGCCCCCGCACCGTTGCCCGTCGCGCCGTCCTGGTTCATCGACGCGAGCAACTGGCGTGCCAGGCCCAGGCCGGTGCCGCCCATGGTGAGCGCCTTGGCGAACATGTCCGCCATGCCGTCGGCACCGTTGAGCAGCACCATGTGGTCGACGTTGCCGAACGCGCTCGCGCCCGCCTGGACGATCTCCGGCCAGTTCTCGGCGAGTTGCTGGGCGACCACGGCCTCCTGGTTCTCGGCGAGGGCGGCGGCCCGTGCCTTGATGGTCTCGGCCTCCGCCAGACCCTGCGCACGCGTCGCCTCGGCGGCCGCCAGACCCTTGGCCTGCGCGGCGGCGGCCTCGGCCTCACCGGTGGCACGGGTCGCCGTCGCCGCGGCCGCACCCCTCGCCTTGGTCGCCTCGGCCTCGGCGTTGGCGGCCGACTTGACCCGGCTCGCCTCGGCCGCGGCCGCGAGTTCGGTCTCCTTGGCCTTGGCCTGCGCCGAAGAGATACGCGCGTCACGCTCGGCCTCGGCGTGGGCCCGGATCTCGTACGCCCTCGCGTCCGCGGGCTTGCGGACGTCCGCCTGGAGCTGCTGCTCCCGGCGGAGGGCGTCGAGTTCGGCGATGCGGGTCTCCTGGACGACGACGTCCTGCCGGGCGGCCGCGTCGGCGAGCGGTCCGGCCTGCCGGGCCTTCGCCGCCGCCTTGTCGCGCTCGGCCTGGTAACCGGCCTGGAGGATCTCGCTGTCCCTGGTGGCCTCGGACATCCGGGCGAACGACTTCTGCTCGGCCTCGGTGGCGAGACGATTCGCCTCCGCCTGCGCGATGCGCGCGTCGCGCTGTACGGCGGCGGCGTGCGGCATGGCGAGGTTCTTGATGTACCCGGTCGGGTCCTCGATCTCGTGGATCTGCAGTGAGTCGACGATCAGGCCGAGCTTCTCCATCTCCGTACCGCACGCGGCCCGGGTCTGACCGGTCAGCTTCTCCCGGTCGCGGATCATGTCCTCGACGGTCAACCCGCCGACGATGGACCGCAGATGACCGGCGAACACGTTGTGCACCCGCTCGGCCATCATCTTCTGCTGGTCGAGGAAGCGGCGGCCCGCGTTGGCGATCGACACGAAGTCGTCGCCCACCTTGAAGATGACCACGCCCCGCACCTTCAGCGGAATGCCCTGGTGGGTCACGCAGTCCACGTGCAGCTCGGTCTCGTTGAGGTCGAGCGAGATCTTGCGCACCGCCTGCACACCCGGCAGGACCAGCGTTCCGCGCCCCGTGACGATGCGGAATCCCATGCCCTCTTCAAGGCCTTCGGTCCGATGCTTCGAACCGGAGATGATCAGTGCTTCGTTGGGCTCCGCGACACGCCACATGAGCTTGAAGACCACAACGATGAAGATCAGTGCGAGGACAACCGCCCCCGCCACGACGCCGACAACCATCGGCATACGCCCCCTTTGCATGGTGCCCTATCGGCACCGAACGAACGGGAGTGTGCTCCTGTGCAAGGCCGGGGTACAGACGCTGACGGATCCTTGTTGCAATCTTGACGCGTACGGCTCTCACCTGGGGCGAACCCGTCACAGACGAGCTGTCAACTGGCGTGTGCGGGGCGTGTGTCAGGCGTCGTACGCGGCCGACACGTACACCGTTCGCGGCGGCAGATACTCCACCACCATCACCACCGTGCCCCGCTCGATGCGGTCCTTCGCGGCGGCGGGATACGCGAGGAAGTGCTCGGCGCCGCCGCGCACCCGGACGATCACCTCGCCGACGAGCCCGGGTCCGACCGTGCCGGTCACCCGCCCCATCAACCCGACCATCGACGCATCGTCCATGGTCACAGAGTACGGCCGGAACTCGCTTACGCCGCCGGAGAGTCCGCCGGAGCCTGGTGCGGCGGCCACCATTCGTGCCAGCGCCGGTCCGCCTCCAACTGGGCGGCCAGCGACACGAGAAGCGGCTCGCTGTTCGCCGGGCCGAGCAACTGGGCGCCGACGGGCAGGCCGTCGCCCACGAAACCCGCGGGGACGTTCACGCCGGGCCACCCGAGGATGTTCCACGGCCAGGCGTACGGGCAGGCGGCGATCATGGCCCGGTCGGTGCCGAGACCGTTCAGGTTCACCATCGAGCCGATCCGCGGCGGGGGAGCGGCGGTCGTCGGCGCGAGCAGCACGTCGTAGGTGTCGAAGAGCGCGCCGATCCGCCGGTGCAGCGTGGCCTCGGCCCGCCGGGCCGCCCGCAGCGGCGCGCCGCCGAGCAGCCGGCCGAGGCGGGCGGCGTCACGGGTGCGCCGGTCGAGGAGATGGGGGAACGGCGCATCGCGCACCCGCTCGGCGAGACCGGCCGTGGCACGTGGGATGAACGTGAGGCCGATCTGCCCGTACCGCGGCTCGGCCTCCTCGACGACATGCCCGAGCGCCGCGAGCCGCTCCGCGAGCGCGAGGACCTTCGCCCGTACGACGGGGTCGAGCCGGGCGGGCAGCGCGGTGAACGGCGGTTTCAGCGACAGCGCGATCCGCAGCCGGCCCGGATCGCGGCCCACCGCGTCCGAGACGCGCAGCGCGGGCGGGCGGTGCAGATCGCCGTCGTGGCTGCCGCCGGCCGCGTCCAGGAGCAGGGCCGCGTCCGCGACCGTGCGGGCGAGCGTTCCGTTGACCGTGATGCCCTGGAAGGACTCCGGGCGCGGCCAGGTCGAGATCCGGCCGCGCTGCGGCTTGATGCCGATCAGATGGGTCCAGGAGGCCGGAATGCGCACCGAGCCCGCGCCGTCCGAGCCGAGCGCCGCCGGGACCAGACCCGCCGCCACCGCCGCCGCGGAGCCCCCGGACGAGCCGCCCGGGGTGTGATCGCTGTGCCACGGATTGCGGGTGGAGCCGAAGGCGGGACCCTCGGTGAAGGGCCACTGGCCGAGCTCGCAGGTGTTGGTCTTGCCGACGACGACGGCCCCGGCCGCCCTCAGCCGGCGTACGGCCTCACCGTCCTCGGCCTGCGGCGGATGGTCGCCCCGGCAGCCGAACGCGGTCGGCTCGCCCGCCACGTCCATATCGTCCTTGACCGCCACCGGCACCCCGAGCAGTGGCCGCCGCACACCGGCCGCCAGCTCCTTGTCCGCCGCGTCGGCCTCGGCGAGAGCCGCCTCGGCGCGCACCAGCCGGAAGGCGTTCAGGGTGGGCTGGGTCGCCTCGATCCGGGCCAGCGCCCGCTCGACCACCTCGCGCGCGGTCACCTCGCCGTCGGCGAGGGCGCGGGCGCACTCCGCCAGACCTGCGGCACGGTCGGGAGCCATCCGGGTCACCTCCGAAGCATGTCGTCTACCGAACGGTAACCTCCGGACGGGCCATCCGACACCGGACGCGGAAGTTCCTTTGTGGAAGCGGGAGTTCCGCCGTCCGGGGTCCCTGGACTCCCCCCGGCACAGAACGGCACGCAGTGCCTCTGCAAGGATGCGATACGTCATGGTGCAGATACCGAAGCAGTCCGCCCCGCCGTCACCCGCACAACGACCCGTGCCGACGAGCGCCGATGTGGCGCGCCTGGCAGGCGTCTCCCGCGCGACCGTCTCGTACGTCCTGAACAACACCAGCGCCGTCCGGATCAGCGAACCCACCCGCCGCCGCGTCCACGAGGCCGCCAAGGAGCTGGGGTACGTCCCGCACGCCGCCGCCCGCAGTCTGCGCGCCGGGCACAGCCGCATGGTCCTGATGCCCGCGCCGTCCGTGCCCGTGGGCCCCCTCTACAGCCAGTTCTTCAACGAACTCCAGTGGGCGCTGAGCCGTCTGGACTACACCGTCGTGCAGTTCGGCAGCGTCGGCCTGCACGGCGACGAGGCCGCCCGCGCCTGGGCGGAGCTCAGGCCGGTCGCCGTACTGGTCCCCGGCAGCGGGCTCGGCCCGCAGGGCGTGGCCGTCCTCAAGCGCTCCGGCGCCCGCGCCGTCGTCACCCTGGGCCCCGAGCGCGTCGAGGGCGCACACGCGCTGCTCATGGACCACGACCGGGTCGGCCACAGCGCGGGCGCCCACCTGGTGGCCCGCGGCCGCCGCCGCATCGGCGTAGTGGTGCCCGAGGAAGCCGGCCTGGAGATCTTCTCCAAGCCCCGCCTCGAAGGCGTACGCCGCGCCCTGCACGGCACCGACGCGTCGGCGACCGAGTTGCCGCTGGCGTACGAGGAGGAGGCCGCCGCGCGGCTCGCGGCGCGCTGGCGCTCCCTCGGCCTCGACGCCGTGTTCGCGTACAACGACGAGTACGCGATGCTCCTGATGCGCGCCCTGCAGGACGAGGGCATCGGTATCCCGGACGAGACGGCCGTCATCGGCGCCGACGACCTGATGCTCGGCCGGCTGCTGCGGCCCCGGCTGAGCACCGTCCACATCGAACTGCCGTCCGGACGCGACCTCGCCGAGCTGGTCGACAGGGCGGTCCGCGAACCCGGCGCCGGGCCCGAGACCCACGAGGTACTGGGAGCGCGGGTCGTGCACCGCGAGTCGAGCTGAGAGAGGCTGGATCTGGTCCCCCGACCGCATCGGACACCGGAGGCGCTTCATGCGGACCACGGTCGGCATCATCGGCGGCGGCCCCGCCGGGCTCCTGCTGGCCCGGCTGCTGCACCGAACGGGGATCGACTGCGTCGTCCTGGAGAGCAGAACGCGCGCGTACGTCGAGCAGCGCCAGCGGGCCGGGATGCTGGAGCAGGGCACGGTGGACGCGCTGCGCGAGTGCGGCGCCGCCGACCGCCTGGACGCCGAGGGCCTGATCCACCAGGGCATCGAGCTGCGCTTCGACCGTGAGCGCCACCGCATCGACTTCCCCTGGCTCACCGGCGGCCGTACCGTCACGATCTACGCCCAGACGGAGATCGTGAAGGACCTCGTGTCCCTCCAACTCGCCGCGGGGCCACCGCTGTTGTTCGAAGCCGAGGCGCTCGCCGTCGAGAAGCCGGAGAGCGACTCACCTGTCGTGCGGTTCCTGCACGAAGGCCGCGAGCAGACCCTGAGCTGCGACTACGTGGTGGGCTGCGAGGGCTCCCACGGCGTCGCGGCCGACGCGTTCCCTGCCGAGGTGGGCCGCGTCTACGCGCACGAGTACCCGTACTCCTGGCTGGGGATCCTCGCCGATGTGCCGCCCTCCTGCGATGAGCTGATCTACGCGCGCGGCCCGGGCGGCTTCGCGCTGCACAGCATGCGCTCGCCGTCCGTGTCACGGCTGTACCTGCAGGTCCCGAACGGCACCGACGTCCGCGACTGGCCCGACGAGCGGATCTGGGACGCGCTCGACGCGCGCTTCGCGATCGACGGCGACTGGCGGCTGGCGCGCGGCTCCATCACCTCCAAGTCCGTGACCCGGATGCGGAGTTCCGTCCACGAGCCGATGCGGTACGGACGCCTGTTCCTCGCCGGGGACGCGGCCCACATCGTGCCGCCGACCGGCGCCAAGGGCCTCAACCTCGCCGTGTCCGACGTCCGGGTCCTGGCGCGCGGCTTCGCCGAGCTGCACCGCACGGGATCGACCGAACTCCTGGACCGCTACTCGGAGTTGTGCCTCGCCCGGGTGTGGCAGGCCACACGGTTCTCGTACGACATGACTAGGATGTTGCACGCTCAACCAGATGGGGATGCCTTCGAACACCGGATGCAGCTCGCGCGACTGCGCCGGATCACGGCATCCCGCCCCGCGGCAGCCGAACTGGCCGCGAACTACACGGGACTTCCGCTGGCTTTATGAGCTCGAAGGGCCGCAGGGGATCCACGAGTCCTACGAGCCCGCTGTGCCCCGCTGGTGATCAGTGAACGATCGGAGAGCCGTCATGCCGTTGCTCGACCCCACGACCTGGCAGTCCCGCACCCTGTCGGGCGGTGAGTACACCGTCACCGAGCCCGCCACCGGCGAGCCGCTCGGCGCCGTCACGCTCGCCGCCGCCGAGGACGTCGCGACGGCCGCGCGGACCGCCCGCGCCGCCCAGACAGAGTGGGCCAAGGCCCCGCACTTCGTCCGCGCCGCCGTGCTGCGCAAGGCGGGGGACCTGTTCGCCGCGCACGCCGGCGAACTGCGCGACTGGATCGTCCGCGAGTCCGGCTCCATCCCGGGCAAGGCCGACTTCGAGCTGCACGTCGCCGCCCAGGAGTGCTACGAAGCCGCGGCGCTCGCCTCGCGTCCGACCGGCCAGGTCCTGCCGTCCGAGGCGCCGCGCCTGTCGTACACGCGGCGCGTCCCGGTCGGTGTCGTGGGGGTGATCGCCCCCTTCAACGCCCCGCTGATCCTCTCGATCCGCTCGGTGGCCCCGGCGCTCGCGCTCGGCAACGGAGTCGTACTGAAGCCGGACCCGCGCACCGCCGTGTGCGGCGGCCTCGCACTGGCCGCGGTCTTCGCCGAGGCGGGCCTGCCCGAGGGGCTGCTGCACATCCTGCCCGGCGGCCCCGAGGCCGGTCAGGCGCTGGTCGCCGACCCTCAGGTGCCGGTGATCTCCTTCACGGGATCAACTGCCGCCGGACGCGCGGTCGGTGAGGCCGCGGGCCGTCATCTCAAGCGCGCGCACCTGGAGCTGGGCGGCAACTCCGCCCTGATCGTCCTGGAGGACGCCGACATCGACGCGGTGATCTCCACGGCGGCCTGGGGCTCGTTCTTCCACCAGGGCCAGATCTGCATGACGACGGGGCGACACCTGGTCCATGCCTCGCTCTACGAGGAATACGTGGAGCGGCTCGCCGCTAAGGCCGACGCGCTCGCCGTGGGAGACCCGTACCGCGAGCAGGTGCACCTCGGGCCGATCATCGACAGCGCCCAACTCGCCAAGATCCAGGGGCTGGTGGAGTCCAGCACGGCACGCGGCGCCAAATTGGCGGCGGGCGGAACGCACGAGAAGCTGTTCTACCGGCCGACGGTCCTCGCGGGAGTCGACGACACGACTCCGGCGTACGCGCAGGAGGTGTTCGGTCCGGTCGCGCCGGTCCGTGCGTTCGGCGCCCTGGACGAGGCCGCGGCCCTCGCCTCGGCGGGACCGTACGGCCTGTCGCTGGGCATCGTGACCCGGGACACCGCGCGCGGCCTCGAACTCGCCGAGCGCATCCCCACCGGCATCGTCCACATCAACGACCAGACCGTCAATGACGAGGCCGTGGCGCCGTTCGGCGGGATCGCCGCCTCCGGCACCGGCGCCCGCTTCGGCGGTGAGGCCAACCTGGAGGCCTTCACCGACGTGCGCTGGACGACGGTGCGCGGAGATGTGGCGGCGTACCCGTTCTAGACCGCGTACGCGGCCTTACTGACCGTCCTGCTGGGCCTGCTGCTCCGCGATGGACTTGCGGACCTCGTCCATGTCCAGCTTCCGGGCCTGCCCGATGACGTCGTCCAGGGCGGCCTGGGGCAGCGCCCCCGGCTGGGCGAAGATCGCGACCTGGTCGCGGACGATCATCAGCGTCGGGATCGACTGGATGTCGAAGGCCGCGGCCAGCTCCGGCTGCGCCTCGGTGTCGACCTTGGCGAACACCAGGTCGGGGTTGGCCTCGGCGGCCTTCTCGTAGACGGGGGCGAACTGACGGCACGGCCCGCACCAGGACGCCCAGAAGTCGATCAGGACGAACTCGTTGTCCGTGACCGTCTGGTCGAAGTTCTCCTTGGTGAGCTCCACGGTGCTGCTCATACGTCTATCCCTCTTCCTCGCGTCCGGGTCATGCCGGTTTGCACAACGCCACCTCCCGGGGGCGTATTCCGCGTGCGTACCCGTGTGGCCACGGCGCACACCAGGAACCAGACTGGGCCCATGACGGAAACGGAATCCATCGCGTACGACGTCGTGGTGCTCGGGGCCGGGCCCGTGGGGGAGAACGTCGCCGACCGCACCCGCGCGGCAGGTCTGTCCACCGCGGTCGTGGAGAGCGAGCTGGTCGGCGGCGAGTGCTCGTACTGGGCCTGCATGCCCAGCAAGGCACTGCTGCGCCCGGCCATCGCCCGCGCCGACGCCCGCCGTGTGCCCGGACTCAGGCAGTCCGTGCAGGGCCCCCTCGACGCCCCCGCGGTCCTCGCCCACCGCGACTACTACGCGTCCCACTGGAAGGACGACGGCCAGATCGCCTGGCTGGACGGCATCGGCGCCGATCTGTACCGCGGCCACGGGCGGCTCGACGGGCCGCGCAGGGTGACCGTCGAGGGACCGGACGGCGAGCGGCAGGTGCTGACCGCCCGGCACGCGGTCGTCGTCAGCACCGGCAGCCGCGCCCTCCTCCCCAATCTGCCGGGACTCGCCCAGGTCAAACCCTGGACCAGCCGCGAGGCCACCAGCGCGCACGCCGTGCCCGGACGGCTGATCGTGGTGGGCGGCGGTGTGGTCGCCGCCGAGATGGCCACGGCCTGGCGGGCCCTGGGCTCCGAGGTCACCGTCCTCGTCCGCGGCAAGGGCCTGCTGCCCCGCATGGAGCCCTTCGCCGGGGAGCTGGTCGCCGAGGCCTTGCAGGAGGCGGGCGCGGACGTGCGCACCGGCACCTCGGTGTCCGCGGTGACCCGGGAGGGCTCCACGGTGGTTGCGCTGACCGACTCCGGCGACCGGATCGAGGCCGACGAGATCCTCTTCGCCACCGGGCGCGCGCCCCGCACCGACGACCTCGGCCTCGACACGGTCGGCCTGGAACCCGGTTCCTGGCTCGACGTCGACGACAGCCTCCAGGTGGTCGGCAGCGAGTGGCTGTACGCCGTCGGCGACGTGAACCACCGCGCACTCCTCACCCACCAGGGCAAGTACCAGGCCCGGATCGCGGGCTCCGCCATCGCCGCCCGCGCCGCCGGGGTGCCCCTCCTGGAGACCGACCCCTGGGGAGCCCATTCCGCGACCGCCGACCGCGCGGCCGTCCCCCAGGTCGTCTTCACCGACCCGGAGGCCGCGGCCGTGGGCCTCTCCCTCGCCGAGGCGGAAGCCGCCGGGCACCGCGTCCGGGCCGTGGACGTCGACATGTCCTCGGTGGCGGGCGCGGGCCTGTACGCGGACGGCTACCGCGGCCGGGCCCGCATGGTCGTCGACCTCGACCGCGAGATCCTCCTCGGCGTCACCTTCGTCGGCCCCGGCGTGGGCGAACTGATCCACTCGGCATCCATCGCGGTCGCCGGTGAGGTGCCGATCGGCCGCCTCTGGCACGCCGTGCCGTCCTACCCGACGGTGAGCGAAGTGTGGCTGCGGCTGCTGGAGGGGTACCGGGACGCGTAGCCGCGGCAGCCGCCCGCCACCTCGTCAGGCCAGGGAGACGAGCTCCAGGTACTCCTCGCTCCACAGATCCTCGTCCGCGTCCGGGAGCAGCAGCACCCGGTCCGGACGCAGGGCCTCGATGGCGCCCACGTCGTGGGTGACCATGACGATCGCGCCCGGGTACGTGCCCACCGCGGCCAGGACCTCGGCCCGGGAGACCGGGTCGAGGTTGTTGGTGGGCTCGTCGAGGAGCAGCACGTTCGCGCCGGAGTGGACCAGACCCGCCAGGGCGAGGCGGGTCTTCTCGCCTCCGGACAGGACGCCGACGCGTTTGTCGGCGTCGTCGCCCGTGAACAGGAACGAGCCGAGCACCCGCCGCACCTCGCCGTCCGTGAGATGCGGCGCCGTGGCGGCCAGCTGCCCCCGGACCGTGTCGGCGGGGTCGAGCGTGTCGTGCTCCTGCGCGAAGTAGCCGAGGCGCAGCCCATGACCGTGCACCACACGCCCGCTGTCCGGGGTGTCGTGGCCGGCGAGGAGACGCAGCAGCGTGGTCTTGCCCGAGCCGTTGAGGCCGAGGATCACCAGCCGGCTGCCCCGGTCGACGGCCAGGTCGACTCCGCCGAGGACACGGAGATCGCCGTACGCCTTGGTCAGGCTGATCGCACCGAGCGGCATCCGTCCGCAGGGGGCGGGCTCGGGCAGCCGGATCCTGGCCGCCTTCTCCGTCTGCCGGACCGGTTCGAGCTCGGCGAGCATGCGGTCGGCGCGGCGGGCCATGTTCTTCGCCGCCACGGCCGTCGACACGTACGCGCGCATCTTGTCCGCCTGCGCGTGCAGCGTCGCCGCCTTGCGCTCGGCGTTCGCCCGCTCCCGGGCCCGGCGGCGCTCGTCGGCGTCCCGCTGGGCGAGGTAGGCGTGCCAGCCCGTGTTGTGGACGTCGAGCGTGGCGCGCGAGGGGTCGAGGTGGAAGACGCGGTTGACCACGTCGGCCAGCAGCGAGGTGTCGTGGCTGATGAGCACGAGCCCGGCCTGATGGTTCGTCAAGAAGGCGCGCAGCCAGCCGACCGAGTCGGCGTCCAGGTGGTTCGTCGGTTCGTCCAGCAGCAAGGTGCCGTGGTCCGCGAACAGGATGCGGGCCAGCTCGACCCGGCGGCGCTGACCGCCGGACAGAGCGCCGACCGGCTGGTCCATGACCCGGGTCGGCAGCCCGAGGCCCGCGGCGACCCGGGCCGCCTCCGCCTCGGCCGCGTACCCGCCACGCGCCAGGAACTCGGCCTCCGCCCGCACATAGGCGTTCATCGCGCGCTCGGAGCCGTCGGCCATCGCGGCCTCCGCCGCGCGCAGCATCCGTACGGCATGATCCAGGCCGCGCGCCGACAGGATCCTGTCCGTGACCGTCACCGCGGGGTCGGCCGCGCGAGGGTCCTGGGGCAGGTAACCGAGCGCCCCCGTACGGGAGATGGACCCGGCGGCGGGCCGCGCCTGCCCCGCCAGGGTGTTCAGCAGGGTGGTCTTGCCCGCGCCGTTGCGGCCGACGAGACCGATTCGGTCGCCGGGGGAGACGTGGAAGAAGATGTCGGACAGCAGCAGACGGGCGCCCACGCGCACGTCGACACCGCGAACGGTGATCATGGGAAAACGCTCCGGGGAATCAATCGGCAAAAGGACACACGGGTGGCGTGGAAGCGGGTCCTTGAGCTAAGAGATGCGGGGCGTAGACATGCGGCCAGGCTAGTGAAGGGACTTGGGCCGGCGCCACGGGATTTCCGCGGGCGCGAGCCTTCCGTCAGTCCCTGCCGGGCCTCGACTCGCGCCGTGGTGCGGCCGAGGCCGGTGTTCAGCCGGGCAGCGTGAAGCCGAGAGCCGCGGCCGCCCGCTCCGGCGTCGGCTGGTTCCAGCGGTCCGCCATCGCCTGGTTCGAGGACAGTGAGCGAGGCTCCGCGCGGTCGAGGTAGAGCATGCCGTCCAGGTGGTCCGTCTCGTGCTGGACGATGCGCGCGGGCCAGCCGGTGAACACTTCGTCGACCGGGCGGCCGTGCTCGTCCAGCGCCGTCAGCCGCACCTCGGCGTGCCGGACCACCAGCGCCTGCCAGCCCGGAACGCTCAGACAGCCCTCGAAGAACGCGGCCCGACCCGCGCCGACCCCTTCGTACGACGGATTGACCAGCACCCGGAACGGCAGCGGAACCCGTCCGCGCGCGAGGCGCACCTCATCGGGCACCGGCGCCGGATCCTCGATGACGGCGAGCCGCAGCGGTACGCCGACCTGCGGCGCGGCGAGGCCGACGCCCGGCGCCGCGTGCATCGTCGCGCGCAGGGCCGCGACGAAGCGGGCCAGCAGCCCGGGGTCCAGCTGACCGTCGAAGGGCTCGGCAAGCCGGCGCAGCACCGGGTCACCGGCGGCGACGATCGGCAACGGGCCTTCGTGGGAGAGGAGTTCCTCGACCAGGTCGCTCAGGGGGCGGGAGGTGCTGGGGTCACGTTCGGATGCCATCGCGCCAGGATGCCAAGCCGGCCCGCGCCGAGCGAGGCGGCGCCGGGCGAGTCCCGCATCTTCCCGCATGTGACGCACGCCACTCACGCGCCCGGGAACTCGACCGCTTCGCGCCCCGACTACTGGACCGCCACCGGCGAAGGGAGCCCAACTCCCAGGCCCACGGCCCGTTTCCGTCCCCTGCCCGACCGGAGAACCCCGCCGATGTCCACCGCTCCCTCGACCACGACGGACGAGTCCCCGCAGTCCGTAGCGCCGACACCGTCCCGAAGAATCTGGTCCCCGCTGCGCCCCCTGATCCTGCGCCTGCACTTCTACGCCGGACTGCTCGTCGCCCCGTTCCTGCTGGTCGCCGCCACGACCGGCCTGCTGTACGCCGCCTCGTTCCAGGCCGAGAAGATCGTGTACGCGCATGAGCTGACCGTCCCGGCCGGCGACCACAAGCTTCCGCTGTCCCAGCAGGTGGCCGCCGCCCGCAAGGCCCACCCCGAGGGCACGGTCTCCGCCGTACGCCCCTCACCGGAGGCGGACGCCACGACCCGCGTACTGCTCTCCGGCGTCCCCGGCGTCGGCGCCGACCACACCCTCGCCGTCTTCGTCGACCCGTACACCGGGAAGGTCCGCGGAGCCCTGGAACAGTACGGGTCCACAGGTGCGCTTCCGCTGCGCACCTGGATCGACGGGCTGCACGCCAACCTCCAGCTCGGCGAGAACGGCCGCCTCTACAGCGAACTCGCCGCCAGCTGGCTGTGGGTGATCGCGGGCGGCGGCCTGGTGCTGTGGTTCGGCCGCCGCCGTGCCCAGCGCAAGGTGCGCGGCACCAGTGGGCGCCGCCGCACGCTCGGGCTGCACGGCACGGTCGGTGTCTGGGCTGCCGCCGGGTTCATCTTTCTCTCGGCGACAGGTCTGACCTGGTCGACGTACGCCGGGGCGAACATCGACACCCTCAGGACCTCGCTCGGCCAGGCGACGCCCTCGGTCTCGTCGGCGACCGGCGGCGAGCACGCGGGCCACGCCGGCATGGGGACCGCGGAGGCCACGACACCGGACATCGCCCTCGACGTCGACAAGATCCTCGCGGCCGCCCGCGCCAAGGGCCTCGGCGACCCCGTCGAGATCGTCGCGCCCGCCGACGCCTCCTCCGCCTACGTCGTGAAGCAGATCCAGCGCAGCTGGCCCGAGAAGCAGGACTCGGTGGCCGTGGACCCGGCGACGGGCAAGGTCATCGACGAACTCCGCTTCGCCGACTACCCGCTGCTCGCCAAGCTGACCCGCTGGGGCATCGACGCGCACACCGGGGTCCTGTTCGGCCTCGTGAACCAGATCGCCCTGATGGCCCTCGGGCTCTCGCTGATCCTGCTCATCGTGTGGGGCTACCGCATGTGGTGGCAGCGCGGCCGCGCCTCCGCGTTCGGCCGGCCCATCCCGCGCGGCACCTGGCAGCAGGTCCCGCCGCAGATCCTGGTCCCGGCCATGGCGGCCGTCGCCGTCCTCGGCTACTTCGTCCCGCTGCTCGGCATCCCGCTCGCGGTGTTCATCGCCGTGGACGTCCTCCTCGGCGAGATCGCGTACCGGAAGGGGAAGCGCACCTACGGCGGCCCGGTGGCGTGACCGGACGGGCGAACGCCGGAGGGAGACGCGAAGAGGCGAACGCCGGAGGGAGACGCGAAAAGGCCGGTCACCGAGGTGACCGGCCTGTCGTCGAAAGGGACCTGAACGGTGTGATCACACCTGCTCGAAGTCGCCCGCCAGTGCCGAGGCGATCCGCAGATGCGACTCCGCCTCGTCATGCCGACCCTGGCGCTGCAGCGTGCGCCCCAGCATCAGCCGGGCGTAGTGCTCGACCGGGTCGAGCTCCACGAGCGCGCGCAACTCCGTCTCGGCGCGGCGCAGTTGAGCCGAGTGGTAGTAGGAGCGCGCCAGCAGCAGCCGGGGTCCGACCTGCTCCGGCACCTCCTCGACCAGCCCGCCCAGAATCCGCGCCGCGGCGGCGTAGTCCTTGGCGTCGAAGTACATCCGCGCCCGCTCCCAGCGCTCCGCGGCCGTCCCGTGGTCGTAGTACGTCGTTTCCACTGCTGACCTCCTTCGGAAGGCCACAACCGCCAGGGTTGGTTGAATATTCCACAACAGGTCCTTGCCCGCTGTGCTGCGGGCATTTGCTTACGCGTCCGCCAGCTCCGCGTTGGCCCGCTCCGTGACGAGGGTCAGTACGCGGCCTGCGGTCGCCAGGTCCTCGGCCGGAATGTCCGCGTACAGCCGGGCCGCGATCTCGTTGCCGGCGGTGCGGATCCCCTCGAACAGCTCCCGGCCGCTGTCCGTGAGCGACACCCGTTCGGCCGTCGGCTCCTCCAGCAGCTTCACGGCCGTCATCTCGTCGACGGTGGTCCGGGCCGCGGGCTCCTCGATCTTCAGTGCCCCGGTCAGCCGACCCACGAGCCAGTCGCGCTCGACGGTCCCGCCGTTGTCGGAGACGGCCCGGAGGGCCACCGACTGGTTGAAGGTGGTGCCGCTGCGGGCGAGCACGCTCTCCAGAAGGGCTCGGCTCGCGTAGTGCGCCAGACCTATGACCTGGCCGCCAACGGGGGGAGTGGTGATGGTCATGACTGCTCCTTGTCGGGATGTCGGTCGTTGTCACGGTGCGGGCCGATGCCGCGATGCGCGTCGATCTCGGCCTGCGGATCGAGTGGTACGTCGAGCAGGGTGGCCAGCTCGCGGCTGAACGTCCTCGTGCGCTCGCCGTTGAGCCCGCCCAGGGGTTCGAGAAGCTGCTCCAGGAGTCCCTGGACCACCCGGATCGCACGGCGGGCGATCTCGCGTCCCTCGTCCGTGAGGGTCAGCTGGATCGCCCGGGGGTCCGCCGGATCCCGGGTGCGGTCGACGATGCCTGCCGCCTCCAGGGCGCGGGCCAGCTTCGACACGTAGAGCGCTTCGAGTCCGGTGTGGTCGGCGAGCCGGCGCTGACTGGGCCGCAGCCCCTCCCTGTCCATGCCGTACAGCGACGCCACCAGCGAGTACTGCGCGTGGGTCAGGCCCAGCGGGGCGACCGCGCGGTCGACGGCCACACGCCATTTCATCGACAGGCGCCAGACCAGGAAACCTGGCGTCGCCTTCTCAGGTACCGAACTCATGAGAGAAACCGTACATGGCTACTATATCCATGGCTACTATTTTCGGACGGGTCCGACCAACGGCGTACGCGCCTGCGACCGAGGTCCTAGGCCCCGCGCCGTTCTGAGCCAAGTGCCCCTCGATGGGCGGGTCGATGGCCTGACGGAGGGTCCCCGACGGGGCTAGGTTGGGCGCCATGAGCAATCTTGATCGCGAGGCGGTTCCCGCACTCTGCGGTGGCCGCGGTTTCGTGGTGGCCGAGCCGGTGCGTGAACTCCTCAGCCCCCGCCGGGTCAAGCTCGGCGAGTCCACCGAAGTCCGCCGCCTGCTGCCCAACCTGGGCCGCCGCATGGTCGGCGCGTGGTGCTTCGTCGATCACTACGGGCCCGACGACATCGCCGACGAGCCCGGCATGCAGGTCCCGCCGCACCCGCACATGGGCCTGCAGACGGTGAGCTGGCTGCACGAGGGCGAGGTGCTGCACCGCGACTCCACGGGCAGCTTGCAGACCATCCGCCCGCGCGAACTGGGCCTCATGACCTCGGGCCGCGCCATCAGCCACTCCGAGGAGAGCCCCAAGTCGCACGCCCGCCTCCTGCACGGCGCGCAGCTCTGGGTCGCCCTCCCCGACGGCCACCGCCACACCGACCCGCGTTTCGAGCACCACGCCGAACTGCCCGTCGTCACGGCTCCCGGCCTCAAGGCCACACTCATCCTGGGCACCGTCGACGGCACCACCTCGCCCGGCACGACGTACACCCCGATCGTCGGCGCCGACCTGGCCCTGGCGAGCGGCACCGACGTACGACTGCCGCTGGAACCCGACTTCGAGTACGCCGTCCTGTCCATGTCCGGCGAGGCCCACGTGGACGGCGTACCGGTACTCCCCGGCTCGATGCTCTACCTCGGCTGCGGCCGAAGCGAACTCCCTCTGCGCGCGGAGTCGGACGCCGCGCTCATGCTCCTGGGCGGCGAGCCCTTCGAGGAGGAGCTGATCATGTGGTGGAACTTCATCGGGCGGTCCAACGAGGACATCGAGCAGGCCCGTTCGGACTGGATGACGGGCTCCCGATTCGGTGAGGTCGTGGGCTACGACGGGGCTCCCTTGGCTGCTCCTGAACTCCCGCCCGTACCGCTGAAACCGCGCGGAAGGGTGCGCTGACCTGGGGTTCCAGTTCCTGTGAAGGCCTCGCGCGGGACGCGGCTGTCTCTGTCCGCCGTGCCGTTCTGCGTGTCGAGCGCCGGATTCCTCGGCTGCCGCCGTGCCGCCCGGCGGGGCGAGCGACGTCCGCTCACAGCGCCGGGCCCGCCATCATCCGGTCCATCGACGGACCGCTCATCTGCAGACCGGGCAGCAGCCAGTCCTGGAACGGGGCGAGCACGGCCAGCACGAGGAAGGCGAGGCCGACCGCCCAGCTGAGCCAAGGACCCCCGCGCCACAGCTTCTCCAAGAAGATCACGGCGGCCAGTCCCGCCATCGCCGCTACGTTCATCACGCCGAGCGGGATCAGGACGATCATCAGGCCCCAGCAGCAGCCGACGCAGTAGAGCCCGTGGTGCGCGCCCACCCGCAGATCCTTCGCCCACGGCCGGAAGCGCGCGTACCGCAGCAACTGGAACATCGGGTTGCGGCAGTGTCGCAGACAGACCCCCTTCAGCGGCCCGAACTGCTGCACTCCCGCGAGCAGGAAGGCTGCCGCGCCGATCCAGCGGCCCGCGTCGGGGTGGCTGTCGACCAGCTGCCCGGTCGCCGCCAGGGCCGCGTACACGAGCAGCCCGAATCCGGCCCAGGCCAGCAGATAGCCGCCGATGAACTCGCTGATGCGCAGGGCCCGGACACCGCCCGCCGCGCTGCGATTGATCGCCTGGACCCAGGTGAGGGCGACGGGCGCCAGCGACGGCAGCATCATCGCCGCCATCATGACCACCCACAGGAGCAGGAAGAGTGGGAGTGCCAGGCCCATGGTGCCCGGCTCCATTCCCATGTCGCGGGACTGAGCGACCGTGAGCACCCACGCCAGAGCGGCGATGAGCGTCAGCAGAGTCCAGCCGAGGGCCAGATCACGCCTCGGCAGCAGGACCCCGGGCCGGGTGGGCTCCGGCGCGGCGAGGTGAGGATGCAGCATGGCGTGCCTCCCGGGAACGCCCACCACGGACAGCGGTGGGCAGTCCGAAGACACCTCCAGCAGAGCACAGAATCGGAGGGCCCAAAAGCGGACGGAGGGGAAGCGGCTCTCGGCGGTGACCGGACCTCCCCTGTGCCGTGGCCGGCACCGCCCAGGACTGGGGTTTCCTCGCCGCGCAGGCGCATGCTGGAGATGAGGCCGATCCGCTCGGCTTCGTGGCCGGCGGGCTCTGTGCGGGACAGCTCCGCTGCCCCCAGGACCTTGCGGTAACGGGGGACGAGGAGGTCAGCGAGATGACCGAAACAACCACCAGCCCTGCCTGGCGTCTGGTCGGCGACTGGTTCGACACCTGCAAATGCGCCATACCCTGCCCCTGCACGTTCGCTCAGCCCCCGACCGAGGGCGACTGCGAGGCAGTGCTCGTCTGGCACATACGCGAGGGCCAGTACGGGGACGTCCGGCTCGACGGCCTGAACTTCCTGATGCTCGGGTCCTTCACCGGCAACATATGGGCCGGCGCCGCCACCGACTCGTATGCCGCCTTCTTCGTCGACGAGCGCGCCGACGACCAGCAGCGCGCCGCGCTCGGCACGATCTTCAGCGGTGAGGTGGGGGGCTGGCCGAAGGAGTTCGGCGAGCTCGCCCCCTTCGAGGCGCGCGGCATGGAAGTCGCCCCTGTCATCGTGGAGATCGACGAGGACCTGGGATCGTGGAGCGTCGAGGTCCCAGGCCGGGTCACCGCCCGCGTCGAGGCCCTGGCCGGTCCCACCACGCCCGCCGGCGCGCGGGTGCAGGTACACAACGCCGGCGGTGCCGAGGTCGGCCCGGGCCAGATCGCCACATGGGGCCGCGCCACGACGGACCGGGCCGACGCCTTCGGCTTCAGCTGGGACCGCAGCGGCAAGTCGAGCAAGCATTTCCCGTTCGACTGGAGCGGCCCCGACTGATCAACCCCGCTGTACGGAAACGGAATCCGGATCCCTGCCCGCAGGCCGGGACCTGACGGCCATTCAGGCCTTGCCGTACTCGTCGTGGCGGCGCAGCCAGAGGGCTTCCTCGCCGTCCTCGTGGCGGCCCAGCGGTGTCCGGTCGAGGAGGCCGTAGTAGGCCATGGCGGGTTCGAGGCCGCGCGCGGTGGTGACGTACGTCCGGTGGACGCTGCCGTCCGAGAGCGCGTAGGCGCTCATCCCGGGCCCTTCGGTGACGTACCCGAGCACGTCCGTGCCGGAGAGTTTCGCCATCTGATTCACGGTCGGCGGGATGTCGCCGTCGAGGAACGGCCTGAGCTCCTCCTCGGTGTACTGCAGGCCGAGGTCGCGGTGGAAGTCGCTGCCGCCGGCGGAGACCCAGTCGAAGCTCCAGCCCATTCGCTCCCGGTAGGCGAGGAGCTTGTCGATCGGCGCCCGCGAGGAGCAGATCAGCGTCACGTCGCGGGCCTTGAGGTGGATCACGTTGGGCGCGAGGGTGTCCGCGATCGAGGAGCAGACCGTGCATCCGGCCTCGTACGGCGGACCGAACATGAAGTGGTAGATGAGCAGCTGCGAACGTCCGTCGAACAGGTCCGCGAGGGACTTGGTCCCGCCCTCGGTCTCGAAGCGGTAGTCCTTCTCGACCGGCACCCACGGAAGCTCCCTCCGCTTCCGCGCGAGCTCGTCGCTGCGCCGGGTGAGTTCCTTCTCCTCCACGAGCAGCTTCTGGCGGGCTGCCTCGAATTCCTCCTGTGTGCCGACCCTGTGTTGTGGCATTGCCTTCTCCCTCCTGTGCGGGAGCACCATCGGGCTGTGTGCGGTCGCCTGCGGCGGCTGCCGGCAGTGCCTGCACCGGCGGTCCCGTCAGGCCTCATGTCCACCGTACGCGCGGCGGCGGGCCCTTGCCCTACAAGATCATTACCGTGGCCCCGGCGGCCGGCGCCTCCGTGCTGTACGCGGTCGCGGAGAGTCTCGGCCGGCTGTGGGCGGCTCGCCTCGGCCAGGGCGCCGCGGCCTCCGCCCTTTCTCCTTCGGCCTCGGCCATGGTCGCCCGCCTGAATCCGGCGGCCAAGCGAGGCCGAGCGTTCGGCAGTTACGGCGGGTGCCGCTTCAGCTCGGGGACGCGCTCCCGTCGGCGCGTCAGCTCGGCTTCAGTGCCGACGGCGCCAGAACGGCGTGTCCCAGCGTTGTTCGCGTCGGTACTGGGCGGTGCGTGCGTTCAGGTACTCGGCATGTACGGCTGCGATGCGCCGGGCGTAGGCATCCAGCGCGCCGGTCTCTCCGGCCCGGTCGGCCAGGATCGCCCGTGCTGCCACCAAGCCGGTGGCCAGCGCGGTGACGATCCCCCGGGCGGCCAGGGGGTCGGTAGCGGTGGCGGCGTCACCGACGGCTACCCAGCCCGGGCCGGCCGCAGGGCTGGCGCAGGCGGAGCCGGCGGCCAGCACCCGCAGTCGCCGGGGTGGACCCTCCCAACGGGCGGTGCGGTCCCGGATGTGACCGGCGAGCTGCATCTGGGCCCACCACACGCCCGGATCGAGCAGATGCAGATCGGTGACGAGGTCGGCATCCGTCATGGCCATCACGATCCGTTCACCACCGGGCAGGGGGGCGGTATACCACCAGCCCCAGGGAGTGGACTCCACCAGCGACGTTCGTTCCAGCTCAGCCGCCGCCGCCCTCGGCGCACCCAACAGCCCGGCTACCGCGATC
The DNA here is from genome assembly GCF_036347135.1 of Streptomyces sp. NBC_00775. NCBI lineage: Bacteria > Bacillati > Actinomycetota > Actinomycetes > Kitasatosporales > Streptomycetaceae > Streptomyces > Streptomyces sp. NBC_00775. Next base: position 860,001 of record NZ_CP108938.1, on the reverse strand, counting down.
AGATGGTCGGATCGGACCAGCCCCGCTCCGGCCCGGCGGGCCGGCCGCGCCGCCCGGCCGGTGGCGTCGACGAGATGGCCGGCTCGCAGCACGCTGCCGTCATCTGTGGTGACCTGCCAACGGTCCTGCTGCCGTCGGACACTGCGGACGCGCCCGGCGTGCCGGCCGGCACCACCGGCCAGGGCTGCCTGCAGGAGGGCGGCATCGAACCGGGCTCGGTCAAGGTGCCAGCCGTCGCCGTACGGCCCGAACTGACAGCCCGCGACGCTGAGAGCGTCCTCGCCCCAAGCGGCCAGGTTGCCGTGACAGGGCGCGTGCCCATCGGCGGCGATACGGTCGAGCACTCCCAGCCGTTGCAGCAGTGGACGGGCGGTGGGAGCAAGACTCTCCCCGACCCTCCAGCCGGGGGAGACCACCGGGGTGACGATGACGACCTCCGCACCGGCCCGGACGAGGCTCAGCGCGGCCGCACACCCGGCAGGGCCGCCACCGGCCACCAGAACGTCGCAGTGCCGCGTCCCCGCGCCGCTGGTCGATCCGCTGCCGCTCAACGCTCCGCTCCGGCCTCTGCCCGGCCTACTCGGGCTCGGGAGCGGTCCGTTCGGTCTCCACCAGGATCTCGCGGCCGTCCGGACCGGGCCGGGCGACGACGAACCCGAGAGTGCTCCACTTCGCGACCATCTCGTCAGCGTCGGCGATCCCGCGGTCCCACTCCCTGAACGCGTCGGCCGCGACCTGAATGAGCGCGTCGTGCTCCGGCTCGGGAAGCACTTCGTCGGGACGGGAAGCAGGCCACCAGTGGGTGTGGCACGCGTCGAAGTCGGCCTGCCAGGGCAGGGCCATGTACTTGGTGACATCTCCGGCGAACAGGTCTTCGCGCAGCCGGAAGGGCGCGGCCCAGGTGGCCGGGTTGTCAGCGATGTACGTCATCTCGATACCCGGGAAGAATCCCCCGCCGCTGCAGGCCTCCAACGCGGCCCGGACCAGGGCGTGCGGCTGGTCCGCAGGCGCGAGGGCCTCGAGCGGGACCTCGGGGGCGGGCGCGCCTGGCCAGTCGGCCAGGAAGTCGCCGACGGCCCAGCGCCGCATTCGCTCGTACTGGCCGGGCAGGAGCGTCAGCCAGGTCTGCGGATGCTCGGGGTCTCGATCGCCGCCGTCGCCGGCAAGGACGGGCATGAATCCGGCGTCGGCCTGGCCGATGTCCAAGAGCCCGGGCTTCGGCGTACGCAAGCGGTCGAAGACGGCTTGCCGGTGTTTGGCGTTGACGTCGGCGTCCGAGGACAGCTGGGCGAGGCGGTCGGACGCGAGGAAGTTCCGTGCGACGCCGTGCTTGATGCGCGCGACCGCGTTGACCCAGGCGAATCCGACCGGCCGGGCGAGCAACGGGTAGATGTCCCGGGTGAAGGAGACCTCCGGCGGTATGGGCAGCCTGCCCAGCGCGCGGGCGGTCTCCAAGGCGACGTCGTACAGGGTGATCAGGCTTGCTGTGTGGGGGGCGTAATCGGGAGGGGCCGCCAGGACCCAAGCGGGAGTCACCGGCACCGGGCGACCCTGCGGCCCCAGGCGGACGGTCGCGCTGACCGGACCGTCAGAGATGTCGTCGAACCAGAAATCGTTGTTGGCGAAGTGGCTGATCGGATTGGCGGGCTTGACCGAGGCGGACTTCCCGAAGCCGCCGAGGACGAGGAGCCGGCCGGCCTCGTCCGTGCGCAGTTCACCCAGCGGTACCGGGGTGCCCAGGAAGGTTCCGGTGTCGAACCGGGCACCCGTGCCGTCCTGGGAGGGGCCGGTCACGCTGCGGGGGCCGGGCCGGACGACCAGCCGCGCCCGAGCGGAAGGATCGGCGGGATCGATGTGCCGGTTACGGCGGTTGGCGTCCGCGGCGGACTCGTGGAACCGCCCGGCGAAGTTGAACCACTCGCCCTTGGCGTTGGCCGGCTCGACGGTCCAGGTGACCTGCGCGTCGGCCGAGGTGAGCTCGCCCAGAACAGTGCCGGCCCGGTCATAGGCGTACAGGCGGAACCGGGCGGCCTGGCGCTTGATCCGCCCGGCGGTGTCCTTGAAGCCGCCGTCCGGCCGCGGCGGAACGCCGGGGGCCTCCGGACCGATGAAGAAGCCGTCGGGACTGTCGCCCAACCTGGCGATGCCGACCGTGGGGTGGATCTCGCAGTGGGAGATGTCATCGAGGTTCATGTGCGCTCAGTGGAAATGCATCTCGGTGGCCAGATCCCCTTCTTCTTCGTAGAACTCCCGCCCTATCGCGAGCTGCAGATCAACGCCAACCGGTCCGCCGTCCAGAAACTTCGCGGTCACCTGGTTGCTCTCGTGCAGTCTGTCTGCCGGGCGATCTGCCCTTCCGGCGATCTCAAGCCGCGGGCCCTTCCGGAGGATGTCATCGGTGAGCACAGTGCCCCCGTTGCCCGAGGCTTGCCGAATCGCGATGTGATGATCGAAGTCCGGGGCCTTGGTGATCCAATGCGCGAGGAAAAGATCATTTCCCTTCCCGAAGGCCAGGTAATTCAGGGCCGGGGGCCGGGAGTCGTGATGGTCGAAATGCCGGAAATTGATGACGCGTTGCACCTCGACGGTCACCGGGTCGATGATTTCGGTGCCGCCTCGCTCGAAATGACCTCGAAACAACGTACCGGTGAATGAGGTGAGTTGGGGCTCTTGGCCTTCCGGGGCGACGAGATCGGAGATGCGGAACGGTTCGGGGGCCAGCGTGTAGACAGCTGTTCCCGTCGTCCGGCGGTCATCGGCGTAGATCTGCCGCGCGTCACCTGTCGCGCTCTTCAGGGTGACTTCAAGAACGTACTGAACGGCGTGGGGATCCATGAACATGGGCATGTGGGACAGATAGACGGTCCCCTCACCCAGTACCACCATTCCATGGGAAGCCTTCGGCTCGACGATCGGCATCGGGATCATCTCCGTTGCGAAGTTCGTCCGTCGTTCCCGTGAGGGACTTCTCCTTGGCCTCTCTCAGGCTTGCATGTGGTCTGGAAGATCGCCATTCATGGTCGGATCACGCCGGTTGAAGCGGCACCGTGACGTGGTTACTGCAACTGCTCGGTCCGGCCGGCGGCGAGCCGGCCGGACCGAGCAGTTGCAGCCGGGCCGACTGTGCGGTTGTGGCGTCCGGCACGGTGACGTCGGCCTGGCCGCGGGCGAGAGCCGACCATCAGGGGGTCAGCGTGATGTCCAGGTCGTCGTGGTCTCCGACGTCCTGCATGCGGTAGCCGATCTGCGTGGAATCCGTGCTGCTCGTCCACTCGCACCAGTCGAACGCGCGAGACGGAGCCTGCCGGGCGAGGTCGCCGGCCCAGAACGCGCCGTCCGCGGCGTGTGCGAAGTAGCACCAGTAGCGGTTGATGTCCGACAGATCACCGCCGTGGACGACAGCGCTCTGTCCCGGAGCCAGATTCCACCAGGCCTTCTTCGTCCAGTCTCCCCCGTCAACGCAGTTGGGCGTGTACCACATGATGGTCACGGCGAGCTTTTGCGGGTACTGGTTGATGAATTTCAGCATCAGTCGTTCCCCTCAACTTGCGGTCGTACGGCAGGCCCTCTGTTTTCCGCCCCTGCGGTCTGCTCGGACCAGCTGGGGGAATGCTCCGACCCGCTCAGTCCGGGACGGTGCGACACGCTCAGCGACTTCCGGACCTTGGGACCGTCTGACGATGCGCCGAAATCGGCGGTCGGGCTCACGCTCACCGTGAATTCGGTGGCATCCTTACCGGCATTTATTCCGCTCTTTACGTCAATTGCCCGCAGCGAAGAGGCATTTCCTGTTGCGGTGCCTGCGGCGGCATGGTCACGGCTGCCCAGGTGATCGCGTTGCAGGTGTCGTACATGTGTGCGTCACTGGCTGTAGATGCAACCAAAACGTCCCTTTTGGGAAGGATTTGACATGGTTGATCTTTCTACTGTGCAGGATTCCACGGTCGCCGTCTGGTCGGATTTCTGCGCCATCGCGCCCAGTCCGGAACTGCGCGCCAGGACGCTGCAGGAACTGGAGCGAGTCCGAAGCGAATCGGACGTGGCGAGTATGTTCCGGCCTGGTGGTGCCCCGCGCATGCTCGGCTTCGACGACGGCACCATCATCCCGGCCGACGAATTCCCGCCGGGCACACCGCACGAGGCCATCCGCACCGCGGCCGCCACCCGCGCCTCGCTGACCGGCGCGATACGGGTCGTCGTCGTCCTGGCGGACTTCGCGGACAAGCCGATGACCGCGGACAGGGAGCACTTCGAGAAGCTGTTCTTCTCCCTCGGTGAGCTCCCGCACGGCAGTGTCCGGGACTACTACCGCGAAGTGACGCACGGTCTGGTGGACATCGTCGGCGAGGTCACCGGTCCCGTACGGCTGCCGCAGAAGCTCTCCTGGTACGCCAACAACAACTTCGGCATCGGCCGCCCGGCAGGGCAGGCGCGCGCGCAGATCATGGCCCGGGACGCCGCCGTCAGCGCCGACCCTCTCATCAACTACGCGCCGTACGACAACGACGGCAACGGTTTCGTCGACGCCTTCATCGTCCTGCACGCCGGCGCGGGGGGCGAAGCCACCGGCAACCGCGGGGACATGTGGTCGCACAAGTGGGTCCTGCCGAACGCGTACAACGCCGACGGCGCCCGGATCTACGGTTACCTCACGATTCCCGAGGACGCCAAGATCGGCGTCTGTGCCCACGAGTTGGGGCACCTGCTGTTCGGTTTCCCCGACCTGTACGACATCGACGGATCGTCGGAAGGGGTCGGCAACTGGTGCTTGATGGGCGCCGGTTCGTGGGGCGGCGGCGGTGACATCCCGACGCATCCGTCGGCGTGGTGCAAGATCCAGCAGGGCTGGGCCAAGGCCGTCAACGTCACGAGCAACGGGACGCTGTCCATCCCTGACGTCAAGAGCAGCTTCGAGGTGCAGCGGCTGTGGAGGGACGGCCTGCCGGGGAAGGAGTACTTCCTGGTGGAGAACCGTCAACAGACGGGATACGACAGCTCGTTGCCCGCCTCGGGCATGCTGATCTGGCACGTAGACGAAGGCCAGTCGGACAACACGAACGAGAACCACTACATGGTGGGCCTGGTCCAGGCGGACAACCAGCGCGACCTGGAAGGGGCGACGAACCGCGGTGACGACGGCGACACCTACCCCGGGAGTACTGGCAACAGCTCGTTCAGCCCGTCGAGCCAGCCCAGTTCCCGGTCGTACACCGGGGCTGCGACCGGTGTCTCCGTCACGGACATCTCGGCGCCGGCCGCCACGATGACCGCCACGGTGTCGGTCTCGGCGGCGGGTGCCGTGCGCGCGCCCGTCCATGCCGTGACGAGGCACGAGACGGAGGACGTACCCGGGCTGGTCAAGACGATCCACGATCTTCAGGACCGGCTCACCGCTCTGGAGCAGGCCGTGGCGCCTTGGGCGGGCGCCGAGGCGTTCCTCGAACAGAGTCTGCGGTCCGAGCTCAGAGGTACGACGGGCGGCCCGCAGCCTTTCGCCAGGGCGAGCGACGCGCACGCCACGCACCGGCACGAGGGACCGCCCCAACGGTGACCGTCGGACATGGTGCAGTCGATCGACAACCGCACTGATCTGGTCGCGCGGCTGGTCAGGACAGGCCCCCATCCGCGGCTGGCAGGCTGGGACCAGGCAGAAGTCGAGGTACTCGACGCGGAGCCGGTAGCCGGCTACGCCGACCTGCTGTCGGGCAACGTCGGGCAGCGCATGCCGCTCGCCGTGCCCAGCCCGCTCCTGGCGGACGCGGTGCCGGGGTCCACCATCCGTGCGAGGGCCAGACTGGCCGCCTCGGGTGAGGCGATGGCCGAGAACAGGCCTGCTCCGGGCACCTTCGTCGTCGAACCGCCGAAGTGAGGGGATGCGTCAGCGAGGGGGCCGACCCAGGGTCGGCCCCCTCGCTCCTGTCCCCCTGTAATGTCGGATACAGGACTTTCGTCTGGTCGGGAGGTTGCTGATGTACGGTCCCATTCCCCCGGCAGAGTGGGAGGCGCGCGTCCCTTCCGAGGTTCCACCGCGTCCGGAGGTGGTCGAGGTCGCGGAAGCGGAGCCCGCCCAGGACGATGAAGGCCCGGCCGGCCACGAGGGGCATCCGGGTCCCGAGGGGAATCACCCTCCACGGATGACGTCGGCACCGCTTCCTCCGGAGGGGGAGCGGCGGCCCCTGTGGCGCCGTCCCGCTGGTCAGCGGGACGACAAGGGCGAGCCGACGAGTACGGGCGGCTGACGCCGACAGGCGGCGCCGGCGCGGGTCAGGGCTCGGTCGAGATCGCGTACGAGATCAGATCCGGCAGTGACCGCCCGCCGCCGGCGGCGTTCGGTCCTCCGGCCATGTTCCAGTTCTCCGCGCTCTGCTCCGCGACCACGCGCGGGAAGTTCTCGCCCGGCCACCAGCCGAAGTACGGACCGCCCGACTGGCCGGGCTTGACGTCGTTGCGGTGCATGATCCGCAGCGCGTTGTGGCCGCCGAAGGTTTCGCTCACCGTGCTGTCCATGATGCCGTTCGTCGTGTAGACCGGCCGCATGCTCGCACCGATGTCGACCGGGTAGCCGATGTGCGCCCACAGGGCCTGTCCGTTCCAGCTGCCCGAGTACTCGCGTGAGCCCATCCATCCGGTGGTGTCACCCAGGCCGCTGCTCAACACGCAGACCGCGTAGTCGAACGCCGCCTCGTTGGACTGGATCCCGTCCGATCCGTTCACGTGCTGCCAGACGTAGATGCGTGTGGCGTAGGCGGATCCGTAGGGAGTGCTCGTGTCGTACTGCATAGGCGTGAAGGTGACCCAGTCCGACCCGCCCCCGGCCAGCCAGGGGATGGCGTGGCCGGCGGTGATCATGTGACGGCGTCCCACCATGACGCCCGAGGCCGAGCCGCCGGGAGTGGCGACGCGGCCGCAGGTCCGCCACGGGTACGACGTGTCGTAGATGACGGTGCGGTCGTCCGGCGGGTAGACCGTGGACGGTTCACCCACCTCGTCCTGTGTCCCGGGCACACGGCGCCACAGGGGCGCCCTCACGGCCTCCGGGCGCAGCAGCTGCGGCACCGCTCGCAGTGGCGCGCCGTCCGGACGGTAACCGTCGTGTTCGGACGGGGCGCATTTCCCTGACGGGCCCTCAGTCAGGAGAAAGAGGAGGCATTCTGACGCTCAGTTGATGATGGGCGAAGCGATGACGACGGTGATGTCCGCGGCATCCGTGCCGGTGCGGTAGATGTGGGGGGCGTCTCCGGCGAAGGCCAGGAGATCTCCCGGGCCCAGGCGATGGGGGGCGTCGGCGGGTCCGGCGGTGACGTGACCGGAGGCGACCAGCAGGTGCTCGACCGTCCCGGTCGCGTGCGGCACGCCCTCCAGTTCGGTGCCCGGCGGCATCCGCAGCCGCCAGATCTCCAGGCTGTTGCCGCTGCTGATCCGGCGCAGCAGTTCCCGTCCGACCTCGCCTTCCACCGTGGCCGTACCGGCCACGAACACCGGGCCGGGATCGGTGTCCCGGGTCAGCAGGTCGGTCAGCGGAATCCGCAGCGCGACGGCGAGCGCGTCGAGTGTCTCGATCGTGGGATTGCCCTTGCCGGCCTCCAGCTGTGACAGCGTCGCCTTGCTCAGACCGGCGCGCCGGGCCAGCTCGGAACCGCTCATGCCGCGCTGCTCACGGCGCCGCCGGATCTGCGCGCCCACCGCGGCGGCGGTGCTGCTGGCCGGCCGCCGGTCGGCCGCTGCCCCCGCCATCAACGGGGCCTGTGCGTGGCGGTGTAGGAGACGCGGATACGGCCCTTCTTGACCTTCAGTGTCGGCAGGGCCACCTCGGCGAGGTCGGCGAGGCTGCGCACATGGGTACCACCGCAGGGCGCGGCGTGCAGGGCCCCCAGGCGCACGATGCGCTGCCCCTGCTCGTCGTGGTCCGCGGTCACGGGCAGGTCCTCGGCGATGGCCGCCGCGACCGTCTCCCGCAGGGCGGCGGTCAGCTCTTCCCGCCCCTGCGGGTCGGCCGGCCGGGCATCCGGCCGGTCCGCGGTGAACTCGATCCGCGCCTGACCGGGGAAGTGGATGTTCCCGGCACAGGTCCATCCCTGGGCGCGGCCGGCCGCCTCGATCAGGTGCCCGGCCGTATGCAGCGCCGCATGCGTCTTACGCGCCTCCAGGTCGATCCGGGCCTTGACCGGCTGTCCCTCCGTGAAGACCGGCAATCCAGCCCCTTCGGGCGCCCTCACCACGATCAGCCCGGACTCGTGGTCCCGCACCGGGACGACCTCGCTCCCGTCCAGCCACCCCCGGTCGGCGGGCTGGCCACCACCCTGCGGGTGGAACAGGCAGTCCGCGACCGCCACCCATGGCGCTCCCTCCTGGCTTCCCACGGCGATCACCTGTGTGTCGGCCTGTTCCCGGTAGGTGTCCTTGAGGTATGTGCTGACCTGCATGCCACTCTCCACTTCACCAAACGATGCGTTCACTATAACGAACGATCGGTGGAAAGGAGCACCTCCCGTGCGTCTCCTTGAGGGGATCGGCACCCTAGGCTTCCACCCGGCACCGGCACCGACCCCAGGAGCGCACACCGTGTTCGACCCCGCACCGGAGCACCCGTACCCCGACGCCGACCGGCCGGACGAGGCGCCCACACCGCACGCACTGCTCAAGCCCGTGCTCGGCCTCTTGGGCACTTGGTACGGCCGGGGTCGGGGCGGGTACCCGACGCTCACCGAGGAGTTCGCGTACGCGCAGGAGGTGACCTTCAGTCACGACGGCCGCCCCTTCCTGCGCTACGAGGCCCGGGCCTGGCTGCTCGACGCCGATGAGGCACCGCTGCGTCCGTCGGCCCGCGAGAGCGGCTGGTGGCGGCTTCAGCCCGACGGCCGGGTGGAGGCGCTGATCACCCAGCCCACCGGCATTGCGGAGATCATGGTCGGTCGTGCGGCCGACAACACGGTCGACCTTTCCACCCACGAGGTGGCCCTCGCCCCCACCGCCAAGAAGGTCAGCGCCACCCGCCGCCACTACACGCTGGCCGACGACGGCACGCTCACGTTCGTCCACGACCTGGAGGCGGTCGGTCAGCCGTTGCAGCACCATCTCTCGGCACGGCTGCGACGCAAGGGCTAGGACGCAGGAGCCAGGACGCTCCTCTCGGGAAGGCGACGTACGCGTCCATGGCGTGACGCCGCGTAGGCCGCGTAGTCGCGAAGGGTCGCGCGCCTTGCCCGCGCCGCGCGCCCGGCGCACGCTGGTCGTATGGCTGGTCACGACGGGCCTACGCTCATCACGTCCGTACGGCGGGCCTTCCGCCTGCTGGAGGCGGTGGGCGAGCACGAGAACGGCGTGCCGGCGAAGCAGCTGGCACGTGAGACGGGTCTGCCCCTGGCCACCGCCTATCACCTGCTGCGCACGATGGTCCACGACGGATACGTACGGAAGCTGGACGACGGCGGGTTCGTCCTGGGTGACAAGGTGCAGACACTGCACACCACAGGGCGCGGGCAGGCGCTGCTCAGCCGGGTCCGTCCCACGCTCGCCGCTCTGCGGGACGAACTCGCGACCGCCGCCTACCTCACGTTCTACGAGGAGGGCGAGATCCGGGTCGCCGAGATCGTCGACGGCCCCCGGGCGCCCCGGGTCGACCTCTGGGTCGGATTCGAGGACGCGGGGCACGCCACCGCGCTCGGCAAGGCGGTGCTGCGAGAACTGGATGACGGCTCCCGCGAGGACTACCTCTCCCGGCATCACCTCGCCGACCTCACGCCACGCACCATCACCAGCCGTCCGGAACTGCTCCGGCGCCTCGACTCCTCACCCTTGGCCCCCGCGGTCACGGACCTGGAGGAGTACGCCCTCGGCACGGTCTGTGTCGCCGTGCCCGTCTACAGCGGGGACACGCTCGGCTCGCTCGGTGTCTCCATGCCGGCCAACCGGCTCGCCCAGCTCGAGGACGTCCTGGAGCGACTGATCCCGACGGCGAATCGTGTGACCAGGGGCCTGTCGCTCACTATCTGAAAATCCTGTTCTTGTGACACCCGAGCCAAACCCGTTTGCTGGATGAAACAGACATTTCAGGAGTGCGGCCGGCGCACAGATGAGGACTGCGGACAAGACATGAGCCAGGCCCGAGACCATGGTCGCGACCACTGGCCGATGCGGTCGTTCAGGGACCGAGTGGCCGGTCCCGGGGCGCCGGTCCGGAGGCGTATCGCCGTACAGATGGCCGCCGCTGCGCCCGTCCTGCCCGTGCTGTTCGTCTGCGCCATCGTGCTCATCGGCGTCGTCGGTGTGTCGGGCATGATCTGGCTGCCGCTGTTCGCGGTCGGCCCCGCGCTGGCCGCCACCACCAGCGGGCCGCGCGGAGTCCTCTGTGTCGGCCTGCTCGCCGCGGTGCTGGGCGCGACGCTCGGAGCCAGGGACGGTGTTCCGGCCCACGAGCTGTCGGCGGTGCTGTCCGCCCTGGTGGCCGTCACTCTGGCGAGTGGTCTGGCCAGTGCGCTGCGCGGGCGTCGTGAGCGGGTGCTCGCGGCCGTCCGTTCGGTCGCGGAGGCCGCCCAGCACGCGCTTCTCAAGCCGGTACCCGCGACCGTGGGTCCGTTCCAGGTGGCTGTCCGCTACAGCGCCGCGGCGGCGGAGGCCCGTATCGGCGGGGATCTCTACGCACTCGTGCCCACCCCGTACGGAGTCAGGCTGATCGTCGGCGATGTGCGCGGCAAGGGGCTGCCGGCCGTGAGCACCGCCGCACTGGTGCTCGGTGTCTTCCGTGAGGCCGCCTACGACGAGCCCGATCTCCTCGCCGTCGTCGACAGGATCGAGCGGAGCCTGGCGCGCAACCTCGGTCCCGACGACTTCGTCACCGCCGTGGTCGCCGGATACCCGCAGGCAGGGCATCTGGAGCTGGTCAACTGCGGACACGCGCCTCCGCTGCTGGTTCGCGCGTCCGGGTGCGTCGTGGCGGTCGAACCCGTCGATCCGGCCCCGCCCCTGGGGCTGCGCGCCCTCACGAGCGAGACTCCCAGCCTCCATGTGCTGCCCTTCGCCGACGGGGATCAGCTGCTGCTCTACACCGACGGGGTCACCGAGGCCCGCAACCACAGCCGTGAGTTCTACCCGCTCGCCCAAGGGCTGGCACGCCACTTGTCCGACGAGCCCGCGCGCACCCTCACCGCGCTCCACGACGAACTGCTGGCCCATGTGGGCGGCCGGCTGCACGACGACGCGGCGCTGCTTCTGCTCCAGAAGCCGGCCGCTCCCGGGCCGGCGGTTCCCGGACCGGCCGTCCCGGAACCGGCGATGCCGACGCAGCTGTAGGCCCGCCCGCTACGCGGGGCGACCGTCAGCTGTCGTAGTCCACGCTCAGGGTCTCGGAGACGGGGAAGGACTGGCAGGTAAGGACATAGCCGGCGTCGACCTCGGCGGGTTCGAGGGCGAAGTTGCGGCGCATGTCGGCCTTGCCGTCGGTGACCAGGGCCCGGCAGGTGCCGCACACGCCGCCCTTGCAGGCGAAGGGCAGGTCGGGCCGCGTCTTCTGGGTGCCGTCGAGGATGCTCCGGTCGCGGCGCAGGGCGGAGGCCGTGGAGCGGCCGTCGAGTGTGATGGTGACCTGGCTGACCGGGCCCTCGGTGGCCGCGTCCTGGTGGTGCACTTCCCGTACGGGCTCGTCGTCGGCGTAGAACAGCTCCTGGTGGACCCGGTCGCCGGGCACGCCGAGCCCGGCCAGCACCTGCTGGGCGTCACGGACCATGCCGTGCGGGCCGCACAGCCACCAGTGGTCCGCGCCCGCCACGTCGACCAGCGAGTCCACGAGCGCGGACAGCCGTTCGGCGTCCAGCCGGCCGGAGAGCACCTCGGCCTCGCGCGGTTCGCGGGAGAGGACGTGGGCGAGCTCGAACCGGGCCGGGTAGAGGTCCTTCAGGTCGGCCAGCTCATCGGCGAACATCACGGTGCCGGCACGCCGGTTGCCGTAGAAGAGGGTGACCGTCGAGCGGGAGTCCGCGGCCAGGACCGACTCGGCGATGGACACCATGGGGGTGATGCCGGAGCCCGCCGCGATCAGCACATGGTGGCCCGGGGTGGTGAGGTCGGGCGTGAAGGCGCCGGTCGGGGCCATGACCTCGACCGTGTCACCGGGGCGCACCTCCTTCACGAGCCAGGAGGAGAACAGCCCGCCCGGCACCACCCGCACCCCGATGCGCGGTACCGATCCGGCCGGAGAGCAGATGGAGTACGAGCGGCGCTCGTCGCGGCCGTCGATCGCGCGCCGCAGGGTGAGCGACTGCCCGGGGGCGAAGGCGAACTCCTCGGCCAGCTCCGCGGGGATGTCGAAACTGACCGCCGCCGCGTCCTCGCACAGGGGCTGCACGGCGGCGACCCGCAGGGAGTGGAAGGCCGGCCGGCGGCGGGTACGCGGGCGTACCGCCGGGGCGCCGGCCGGCTCCATCAGGTCGTCCATCAGATCTCCTTGACGTACTCAAACGGTTCCAGGCAGGCGCGGCAACGCCACAGCGCCTTGCAGGACGTGGCGGCGAAGCGGGACGTCTCCTCCGTGTCCACCGAGCCGCAGCGCGGGCAGGCCACCGTCCGGCGGGCGGGGGTCAGCACCAGCGGTACCGGACCGGCGGTCCGACGGGGTGCGGCGCCGGGCGGGGCGATCCCGTGTTCGGCGAGCTTGCGGCGGCCCGTCGGGGTGATCCAGTCACTGGACCACGGCGGGTCGAGCACGGTGCGGATCTCCACGCGCGCGTACCCCGCGTCCTTCAGCCGCGCGGCGACACCCGCCCGCATCTCCGCCATTGCCGGACAGCCCGAGTAGGTCGGCGTCAGGCTCGCGACGACCGTGCCGTCGGGGCCGAGCGACACCTCGCGCAGCACGCCCAGGTCGGCCAGCGTCAGCATGGGCAGCTCGGGGTCCGGCACCTGCTCGGCGATGTGCCGGGCCCGCCGCACGTCGGTCAGTACGGTCACCATGTCGCCCCCGGGTGGGCACGGGCCACGCTCTGCAACTCGGCCAGCAGCGGCGCGAGATGCTCGGTGTGGTCACCGGAGCGGCCGGCTCCGGGCAGCGGCCGGTACACGGGCATGGGCAGTCCGCCCGCCTCCGTGACCTGACGCAGCACGGCGACGACCTCGTCCCGTACGTCGTACGCCGTGAACAACTCACCCAGGTACGGGGCGACTTGCTCCAGAGCCGTACGAGTCCGGCGGTGCGACTCCTCCGTGCCGTCGCCCAGCCGGACCACCCACTCGGCCGCGTACTGCCGGTGGTAGGTCAGTTCCTTGACGCCCTTCGCGGCGATCGCCGCGAGGACGGGGTCGGGGGAGGCCGTGAGCCGCTCGAAGTGCGCGAGCCGCCAGCTGGACAGCACCAGGAGCCGCACGACGCAGAACGCGAAGTCCCCGCACGGGAGTTCGGCCAGACGTACGTTGCGGAAGTCGTCGGCGTCGCGGAAATAGGCGTACGCGTCCTCGCCGCGGCCCGAGCCGTCGACCTGGCCGGCGCGCGCGTAGAGCAGGCGGGCCTGGCCGAGCAGATCGAGGCCGATGTTGGCGAGCGCCACCTCCTCCTCCAGCTCGGGGGCGCGGGTGGTCCACTCGGCCAGTCGCTGGGCGGAGACCAGCGCGTCGTCGGCGAGCACGACGCAGGAGGCCGCCAGCTCCCCGGCGTCGACCCCCTCGGGCACGGTGGTGTCGACTCCGTGCAGGGGGTCCTCGAAGCCGGTGCCGTACGCCCAGCGGGCGTCGTCCTCGTGTCCCTCGGCGAGGGTCAGGTAGACGTGGTCGTCACTCATGCCCTGCTCCTCAGATGTGCGGGACGTCATCGGGGATGTCGTAGAAGGTCGGGTGGCGGTAGACCTTGTCGGCGCTGGGGGCGAAGAACGGGTCCTTCTCGTCGCGGGTGGAGGCGGCGATGTGCTGCGAGCGCACCACCCAGATGCTGACGCCCTCGTTGCGACGGGTGTACAGGTCACGGGCGTGGGTCAGGGCCATCGCGTCGTCGGCGGCGTGCAACGAGCCGACGTGTACGTGGTTCAGGCCGCGCTTGCCCCGTACGAACACCTCGTACAGCGGCCAGCCGTCCTTCTTGCCGTCGGTGTCGCTCATGCCGCCGCTTCCTTCCGGGCTCGCTCGTTCTGCTTGGCCGCGTGGGCGGTGGCCGCCTCGCGGACCCAGGCGCCCTCCTCGTGGGCTGTGCGCCGCCGGGCGATCCGCTCGGCATTGCACGGTCCGTCGCCCTTGATGACGCGCATCAGCTCGTCCCAGTCCGGGGTGCCGAAGTCGTGGTGTCCGCGCTCCTCGTTCCAGCGCAGCCCGGGGTCGGGCAGGATCACGCCCAGCTTCTCGGCCTGCGGGACGGTCATGTCCACGAAGCGCTGGCGCAGCTCGTCGTTCGAGTGCCGCTTGATCTTCCAGGCCATGGACTGGGCCGAGTTGGGCGAGTTGTCGTCGGGCGGACCGAACATCATCAGCGACGGCCACCACCAGCGGTCCACCGCGTCCTGGACCATCGCCCGCTGGGCGTCGGTGCCGCGCATCATCGTCAGCAGCAGCTCGTACCCCTGGCGCTGGTGGAAGGATTCCTCCTTGCAGATCCGCACCATCGAGCGCGCGTACGGCCCGTACGAACTCCTGCACAGCGGTACCTGGTTGCAGATCGCCGCGCCGTCGACGAACCAGCCGATCACGCCGACGTCGGCGAAGCTCAGGGTGGGGTAGTTGAAGATCGACGAGTACTTCTGCCGGCCCTCGATCAGCCGCTCGGTGAGGTCCGCGCGGTCGGCGCCCAGGGTCTCCGCCGCCGAGTACAGGTACAGCCCGTGTCCGGCCTCGTCCTGGACCTTGGCGAACAGGATGGCCTTGCGGCGCAGCGACGGCGCGCGGGTGATCCAATCGCCCTCCGGCTGCATGCCGATGATCTCCGAATGCGCGTGCTGGGCGATCTGCCGGATGAGCGTCTTGCGGTAGCCGTCCGGCATCCAGTCGCGCGGCTCGACCCGCTGGTCGCGCGCGATGGTCGCGTCGAAGTGCTCCTGGAGCTGCTCTTCGGCCGCCGGCCCGACGCCGTCGGCGCTCGCGGCGGCGGAGTGTGTCGTGGTCATCGATACCAGCTTCCCTACCGACCATTCGTTCGGTTCTAGTGTGACGGTTTTCTTCCGGCCGGGCAAGACTTTCGCCCGGCCGGGCAGGACCTGAGCACGATCAAGGCCGGGCACGATCAGGGCCGGGCACGGTCGGACCCGTGCGGCTCACGGCCAGGCGTAGAAACCCTGTCCCGTCTTCCGCCCCAGCTCGCCGCGCGCGACCTTGTCACGCAGCAGCCGCGGCGGCGCGAAGCGCTCCCCGAGCGTGGCGTGCAGGTGTTCGGCGATGGCGAGGCGTACGTCGAGTCCGACCAGATCGGTCAGGCGCAGCGGGCCCATGGGGTGCCGGTAGCCGAGACTCATGGCGTCGTCGATCGCCTCCGGCTCGGCGACCCCCTCCTCGACCATGCGGATCGCCTCAAGGCCCAGGGTCACTCCGAGGCGGCTGCTGGCGAACCCGGGGGAGTCCTTGACGACGACGTCCTTCTTGCCCAGCGCGCGTGTCCAGTCGAGGGCCAGCCGCAGGGTCTCCTCCCCGGTCTCCGGCGCGACGACGATCTCGATCAGCTCGGAGGCCGGCACCGGATTGAAGAAGTGCATGCCGAGGAAGCGCCCGGGGCGGGAGAGGGCCGCCGCGAGGTCGGTGACCGACAGGGAGCTGGTGTTGCTGGCCAGCACGGTCGCCGGACTGACGACCCGCTCGGCGGCGGTGAGCAGGCGGGCCTTCAGCGACGCGTCCTCGGGGACGGCCTCGACGACGAGGCCGCACGTACGCGGCAGCTCGTCGACCGAACCCACGACGGAGACCCGGCCGAGCGCGTCCGCGGCGGGCTCGCTGAGCCTGCCGCGCCCGGCGGCCCGCTCCATCCCGGTGGCGACCCGCTCCAGAGCGGCGGCCGCGGCTCGCTCACCGCTCTCCACGACGGTCACGGACGAGCCCGCGGCCGCGAACGACTGGGCGATGCCCGCCCCCATCCGGCCGCCGCCGATCACGCCCACGACGGCGGGTGCGGACGGAGTGCTCATTGCGGCGCTGCTCATGCCCTGCTCCTCTTCTCCAGGAAGCGGCTCATCCGCTCCCGCTTGTCCTCTCCCTCGAACAGCACGGCCTGCGCCAGGTCGTCGGCGACCGGGTGGGCGCCCGGCGAGTCGACCACGAGCTTGGTGAGACGCAGGGCCGCGGCCGAGGAGCGCGCCATGCGGTCCAGCAGCGCGTGCGCCGCGTCGAGGAGCTTGTCGCCCGGTACGACATCGATGACCAGCCCCGCTGCCAGCGCCGCCCGCGCGTCCAGATTCCGCCCGGCGAGCAGCACCTGCTTGGCCACCGACTCGCCGACCAGCTCGGGCAGCCGCCAGCAGGCTCCGGCCGCGGCGAGGATGCCGAGTCCCGGCTCGGGGTTGCCGAACACGGCGTCCGGTCCCGCGATGCGCAGATCGCAGGCGTACGACAGTTCCGCGCCCCCGCCCAGCGCCCAGCCGTCGACCGCGGCGAGGGTCGGCATGGGCAGCCTGCGCACCCGCTCGAAGAGACGGCTGTTGATGCCCCGCAGGGCCTCGTCGCGGCCGCGCCGCAGCAGCTCCGCGATATCGGCGCCGCCGGCGAAGACCCCGCCGTGCCCGGTGAGCAGCAGGAGCTTCGGGTCATGTTCCAACAGCTCGCAGACGGCGTGCAGTTCGCGGATCATCAGCCCGCTGATGGCGTTGCGGGCCTCGGGCCGGTGCAGGGTGACGACGACCCGGTCGTCGCGCTCCTCGACCAGGAGCGTCTCGTACGTGGTGCTCATACACGCCCCTTGGCCGGCCGGGACTCGTCAGCGGCGCTCATACGCGTTCCACGAGCATCGCGACGCCCTGCCCGACGCCGACGCACAGTGTCGCCAGGCCCCGGCGGGCGTCCTCGCGCTCCAGCCGGCCGAGCAGCGTGAGCAGGATGCGGGCGCCGGAGCAGCCGAGGGGATGGCCGAGCGCGATGGCGCCGCCGTCGGCGTTGACCTTCTCCTCGTCGAGCTTCAACCGCCGTATCACCGCGAGTGCCTGCGCGGCGAACGCCTCGTTCAGCTCGACCGCGTCCAGGCTGCCGGTCTGCCATCCGGCGCGGGCGAGGGCCTTCTCGGTGGCGGGGACCGGGCCGAGACCCATCAGGTTCGGCTGTACGCCGGCCGAGGCGGAGGTGATGATCCGGGCGCGCGGGGTGAGCCCGTACCGCTCGACCGCCGCCGCGCTCGCCACCACCAGCGCGGCGGCGCCGTCGGACAGCGGGGAGGAGGAACCGGCGGTGACGATGCCGTCCGGGCGGAAGATGGTCCGCAGGCCGGCGAGTTTCTCCAGCGTCGTGCCCGGGCGCGGGCCCTCGTCGCGTACGACCGCGCCGTCCTTCACCGGCACCGCCACGATCTCGCGGTCGAACCGGCCGGCCTCCCGCGCGGCCACCGCCCGCTGGTGGCTGCGCAGCGCGAAGGCGTCGGAGTCGGTGCGGGTGATGCCGTCGAGGGCGGCGACCTCTTCGGCGGTTTCCCCCATCGACAGGGTCACTTTCGCCGTCTCGGGGCCCGCGTCGGCGGCCATGGCCCGGTCGGCGGCCGTGAAGCGCGGGTTGGTGAAGCGCCAGCCCAGCGAAGTGTCGTGCACCTCGCCCGGCTTGGCCCAAGGGGTGCCGGGCTTGGCCATCACCCAGGGCGCGCGGGTCATCGACTCCACCCCGCCCGCGACGACCAGGTCGGCCTCACCGGACCGGATCGCCTGGGCCGCACTCGCGACCGCCGTCAGCCCGGACGCGCACAGCCGGTTCACGGTGTAACCGGGCACGGTGTCCGGGAGCCCGGCGAGCAGCACGGCCATGCGGGCCACGTCCCGGTTGTCCTCACCGGCCTGGTTGGCCGCCCCGAGGATCACCTCGTCCACGGCGTCGCCCGGTATCCCGCTGCGCCGCACCGCCTCGCCGACGACCAGGGCGGCGAGGTCGTCCGGCCGTACGGAGGCCAGCGCGCCTCCGTACCGGCCCTGCGGGGTGCGGGCTCCGTCGATCAGAAAGACCTCGTCAGGCATGGACGGACTCCTCTGTGGACTCCCCGGCCTGCCCCAGCGGGGTGCGCTGGCGGGCGAAGAAGTCCGGACGCTCGGGGGCTTTCCTGGGCATGCGTTCCACCTCTTGACAGGCAGTGGTGATGCTGGATTACTTGGCCGTGCCGCACGCTAACCGAATGTTCGGTCGGGCCACAAGGTGGTGGAAAAGGTGACGCAGACCACGGACGCGACATCGGCGGGGGAGACACCCACCGAGGCGATGTTCGCCGCGGACGAGGCGTCCCGGGCGCTGGGCATCGAGCTCCGCGAGCAGGGCGAAGGAACCGCCACGCTCCGGATGACCGTGACCCCGGCGATGGTGAACGGACACCACATCGCCCACGGCGGCTATCTGTTCCTGCTCGCCGACACCGCCTTCGCCTGTGCCTGCAACAGCCACGGACCCGTGACCGTCGCGGCCGGAGCCGACATCGACTTCGTCGCCCCGGCGTACGAGGGCGACGTCCTGGTGGCCACGGCCCGGGAGCGCGTCCGGTTCGGCCGCAGCGGCATCTACGACGTGAGCGTTCTGCGCGGCGACGAGGTGATCGCGGAGTTCCGCGGACGCAGCCGCAGCATCCGGAGCACGACGACGAAGGAGTCGCGATGAGTACCGCACCGACGCCCGGCGCGGCCACGGGACCGAGCCCGGCCCGCCTGGGTGAGCCGCTTCCCCAGGATCTGCTGGACGAGGGCGAACGCCTCACCCGCGAGCAGCTGAGGGAGCTTCAGCTCGACCGGTTGCGGGCGACGTTGCGGCACGCGTACGACAACGTGGAGCTGTACCGCAAGAAGTTCGACGCGGCCGGGCTCAAGCCCGACGACTGCCGTTCCCTGGAGGACCTGGCCCGGTTCCCCTTCACCACCAAGGCGGATCTGCGGGAGACGTACCCCTTCGGCATGTTCGCCGTCCCGATGGCGGACGTGCGGCGCATCCACGCCTCCAGCGGCACCACGGGCCGCCCCACGGTCGTCGGCTACACGGAGAACGACCTCTCCATGTGGGCGGACGTGATCGCCCGCTCGATCCGCGCGGCCGGCGGCCGCGCGGGCCACAAGGTGCACATCTCCTACGGCTACGGCCTGTTCACCGGTGGCCTGGGCGCGCACTACGGCGCCGAGCGGGCCGGCTGTACGGTGATCCCGGCCTCCGGTGGTATGACGGCCCGCCAGGTGCAGATCATCCAGGACTTCAAGCCCGAGATCATCATGGTCACCCCGTCCTACATGCTCACCCTGCTCGACGAGTTCGAGAGGCAGGGCGTCGACCCGCGCACGACCTCCCTTCAGGTGGGCATCTTCGGGGCCGAGCCGTGGACCGAGGCGATGCGCCGCGAGATCGAGGAGCGCATGGACATCCACGCGGTCGACATCTACGGCCTGTCCGAGGTGATCGGCCCGGGGGTCGCCCAGGAGTGTGTCGAGACCAAGGACGGGCTGCACGTGTGGGAGGACCACTTCTACCCCGAGGTGGTCGATCCGTTCACGGACACGGTGCTGGCCGAGGGCGAGGAGGGCGAAGTGGTGTTCACGTCCCTCACCAAGGAGGCCCTGCCGATCATCCGCTACCGGACCCGCGACCTGTCCCGGCTGCTGCCCGGCACCGCCCGGCCCGCCTTCCGCCGCATCGAGAAGATCACCGGCCGCTCCGACGACATGATCATCCTGCGGGGAGTGAACGTCTTCCCCAGCCAGATCGAGGAGATCGTGCTGGCAACGCCCGCAGTCGCGCCGCACTTCCAGGTGCAGTTGACCCGCCGCGGCCGGATGGACCACATGACCGTCCGTGTCGAGGCACGCCCCGGGGCCGGGCCCGAGCAGCGGGAGGCGGCCGCGAAGGCGATCGTCCAGGGTGTGAAGGACGGGGTGGGGGTCACCGTCGAGGTGGCGATCGTCGACCCCGAGACCTTGGAGCGCTCGCTGGGCAAGCTCCGCCGGGTGAAGGATCTTCGCGAGCAGTGACCGGCTGGTGACCGGCTCGGGAAGCCGGGCCGACGAGCGTCGCGGCCCAGGGTTCGAGGCCGGTCGTCAGGGCGCCGGGGTCAGGAGAGTTCGCCGAGCTAGTAGTCGAACCAGATCCGGTGCGTGCCGTCGGCGTCGATCGCCATCCCGCCGGCGCCGTAGATCCCCGGCAGCTCCCCCGTGCCGCTGGAGGGGACGATGGTGAAGAACTCGGCGGTGCGGTCACTGCCGGAAGTCGTCGCCGAGTGCGCGAAGTTGAAGGCACCGCCGCGGCCGTGCAGGGAGCCTTCGAAGGACTCCATCGCCACGTATGTGCCGACTCCGGTGGCCTGGTCGAACGCGGCGGTGAACAGGGTCGCGGAGCGGCCGGCGACCTCGCCTTCGTAGTGCTTCTCCATCCGCGCGACGCCGACCGGAAGTCCGGTGGGCACGGCCGGGTCCGGGCCCAGTTCCGTCGGCACGAAGGCTTTGACGCTGAACATTCCGGCAGCTCTCATACGACGGATCGTATCGGCGCCGCCCGGACGCGACCGGGGCGAGTGCGGGTACCTCCCACGCCCTTGAGGCAGTGGGGGAGCGCGCATGGCGCCGCACGGCGGGCGGGAATGTGACGACAGGGCCTAGCGAGCGGTCAGGCCCGCGGGCTTCGCCGACGGGCCGGGGCGCGTGCGCGCCTGCGGGGGAGTGAGCGCACCGTGCCCCGCGGTGCAGACGACCACGGCTTCGACCGGCTCGCCGCAGTCGGCGTGCGTGACCTCCAGGGGTGGACCTTCCGGATCCGCCGCGTAGCGGTCACCCCACTGCTTGAGGGCGATCATCGCCGGCCACAGTTCCCAGCCCTTGCGGGTGAGCCGGTACTCGTAGCGGGTGCGGCTGCCGGGCTCGCTGTAGGGGACGGTGTCCAGGATCCCGGCCGCGACCAGTTTGCGCAGCCGGTCCGCCAGCACGGACTCGGACAGCCCGACGTGCCGCCTGAAGTCGTCGAAGCGCCGTACGCCGTTCATGGCGTCCCGCAGGACCAGCAGCGACCACTTCTCGCCGACCAGGTCGAGGGTGCGCTGGACCGTGCAGTTCTCCGTGCTGGTGTCGAGCCACGTCATGCCCCCCATCCTAGGTTGGCTTCGACATTGACATCCAGGCCTGACGCTGGCTAGCTTCGAATGCAGAAGCTAGATCATTTGAGGAGCGCCATGGGCAGGTCACGCACAGTCGACTGGGAGGACCCGGCCGTCTCGGCCGGCGCGGTCGGACAGCACAGCGGTCTCGACTTCCTCCGCGAGATGCAGGCCGGGCGGCTCCCCGCGCCCCCGATCTCGGCGACCCTCGGCATGACGCTCGAGGAAGTCGAGTACGGCCGGGTGGTCTTCGCGCTGGTGCCCGGTGAGGAGCACTACAACCCCATCGGCAGCGTTCACGGCGGCGTGTACGCCACCATGCTGGACTCGGCGGCGGGGTGCGCGGTGCAGTCGGTCCTGCCGCAGGGCACGGGGTACACCTCGCTCGACCTGAACGTGAAGTTCCTGCGTCCGGTCACCGTGGACACGGGCAAGATCCGAGCGGTCGGCACCGTCCTCAACAGCGGGCGCCGCACGGCCCTCGCCCAGGCCGAGCTCTTCGACTCCGCCGACCGACTGCTCGCCCACACCACCAGCAGCTGCCTGCTGTTCCCCGTCTGACCGGGCACGGCGAGCCGTGTCGTCGAAGCCCACGAGCGAGACGTTGCCGGATTCGTGTCCAACGCCGTCACGCCCGAGGGGATGGGGGCGCCGCGCTGGTCACCCCCTCACAGCTACCGGTCCTGCCCCAACAGACCCTGAGAGCAGGGGGTAGGGGTGCGGGGAAGAGGTCAAGGCCGGGTTCCCATCCCGGCGCGGCGGCCGCCGGGTGTGCCGGGGCGGGGTGCGCGGCCCGTGCCTTCCTTGCGGTCGAACTCGGACTTCCAGACCCGGAAGCCGTCCTCGGACCTGCCGCGCCGCCAGTAGCCCGAGATGGACACCTGGTCACGGGGCAGGCCGCGCTCGGTGAGCAGGTGGGGCCGCAGCCCGTGCATGACCTCCTGCGCCTCACCGTGGACGAAGGCGTGCACCCGGCCGGGCAGCCAGTCCATGTCCCGTACGGCGGCTTCGAGTGGGTTCTCCTGGTCTGTGCCGCGCCGGTGGACGTAGGTGACCTCGCCGTTCTCCGGCAGAGGGAGGGCGGGTTCGTGCGCGGGGGAGTCGACGAGGGCCACGACCCTGGCCACCGCGTCACGGGGCAGTTCCGCCAGGGCGGCGGTGATCGCCGGCAGGGCCGACTCGTCGCCCACCAGCAGGTGCCAGTCGGCGGACGGGTCGGGTCGGTATCCGCCTCCGGGGCCGTTGACCATGAGCCGGTCACCCGGGGCGGCGGCCGCGGCCCAGGGGCCGGCGACGCCTTCGTCACCATGGACCACGAAGTCGATGGCCATGGTCCCCGACGCGACGTCCGGGAAGAGCGCGGTGTAGGTACGGACGGCGGGCAGGTCCTCGGGCGGCAGCACACGGCGCAGGGCGCGCACGTCGAGCGGTTCCGGGTAGCTGACCCCGGGCTTCGGGAAGACCAGCTTGACGTAGCGGTCCGTGTGGACGCTGTCGGCGAAGGCCGACAGATCCTCACTGTGGAACCACACCCGGCGCAGGCTGGGCGTCATCATCTCTGTGCTCGTCACGGTCAAATGCGTTGTCACCAAGGCTCCTTCATCGACAACACCCCTCAATTCGTCATGCATGTGCCGGCGCATCGTGGGGAAGGGGTGGCCACGGACCGGGGGAGGGGGCCTTCGGCCGCGGCGGGGCGCCGCACCAGGCCGTGGACGATGATCCGGACCGGGACGCGCCGTCCGGGAATCGGCGCGTCGGACGTGGACGCCTCGTCGGACCGTCCTCCTGCGGAGCCCGGCGTGCACCGGGTGTGCCCGGTGTGGTGAAGCGCCGCCTCCGCGCACGACCCTCTCAGCGGCGAAAGGCACCGGCAAGGCCGGCGCGGGGAATCAATGGTTGCGGGGAACGCGTCTGCCGGGCGCCGGCCGTGCCCGCTGGTCAGGCGACCGGGGTCGCGGGGACGTAGCCCGCTCGCGGTCAACGCCACCGACAAGGCCCTCAACCTGCTGGAATCCGCCGCGGCGCCCGGCCACCCGCACCACCTGGGCGACATCGCCGCGGCCGCCGGAGCACCCAAAGCCGGCGCCCACCGCCAAGTGCATCCTCGCCGGCCTGGGCGATGACGAACTCGGTGCGCTGGTGGAGCGGGTGGGGCGCAGAACGGCACCATCCGTCCCCCCCCCCCCCAGGACTCCGACGTGCTTACGCGGCGCCGGGCAGGGAGTCCGCGGTGTCCTGGACATCGCCTCGTGAGACGGCCAGGTAGCCGACGAAGCCGATGATGGCGACGGTCCAGGACACGGTGACGGGTCCCAGCCCCAGGGCGAGGCCGCCGCGGGAGTGGCCGAGCGCCATCCAGTCGGCGACGGAGGCGCCGAGCGGACGGGTGATGACGTACGCGGACCAGAAGGCGGCCACCGCGTTCAGGGAGCCCCAGCGGTGCAGGACGGCCGGGACGGCGATGGCGACGGCGTACAGGACGGCCGAGCCCAGGTAGCCGAGGCCGATCGTGGCGGAGAGGTCCCCGGCGGCGGTGCCGAGCGCGAAGGTGGCCAGCACGGTGGCCCAGTAGAAGATCTCACGGCGGCGGGTGCGGATGCTGTGGATGGAGAGCGTGCGTTCGCACGCGTACCAGACGGCGAACACGGCGGCCAGCGCGATCATGAAGAAGGGCGTCGAGAGCGTGTACGGGACGCCGAGACCCACGTGCAGCACGTCGGCGGCCATCGTGCCGAACACACTGACCATGACGATCGCCGTCCAGTAGATCCAGGCGACATAGCGGCGGACGGCGAACTGCACGGCCAGCGAGAGCGCGAGGGCCACGCCGCCGAGGCCGACGGCGGGGACGGGGCCGAGGTTCTGGGCGAGGAAGTCGGAGGCCGTCTCGCCCATGCCGGTGGTCAGCACCTTGATCACCCAGAAGTAGACGGTGACTTCCGGAACCTTGCTCGCCAGGGCGGTGGCGGAGGGGGCGGCGAGGCGACGGTGACGGGTGAGGTGCTCTGTGCTCATGCCCGCACGATGACATGGCGAACAGACGTTGCCACAGGGGTCTTTGCCATCGCTTGGGGGCTTCTGGTGCAGGAGTTGCCAGGGGCGGCGACGGGCCTGAACACAACCTGAACACCTGAACGGAACACCTGGTCAGCGGCGTGATCGCGGTGATACGAAGAGCGGTTGCCCGGCGGCCGAGGCGACCGCGCGGTGGTGCGCGGGCGTCACCCGCCGATGGGGCACCCGCTCGGGCGGGTGCCCCATCGGCGCATCGGGCGTCCGGTCACGCGGCAAGCGTCACCGCCGCCACCGCGGGCGTCCGCAAGGAGCGCCGGGCCGTGAACAGGCTGGTCCCCAGTGTCACCGTCGCCGCGACCGTCACGACGGCGAGCCAGATTCCCAGGCCCCGGCCCGGCCATGTCGTGTCCGTACGGACCAGGGTGAACGGGAGGATCCCCGCGAGCCCGGCCACGGTGCCCAAGAAGACTCCGGTGACCGTCAGGATCACACCTTCGGTGCCGACCATGGCGAGCACCTGGCCCGGTGTCGCACCGGCCAGCCGCTGCTGGCCGAACTCCTGGCCGCGGTAAGTCGTCGCCGCGTACAGGGAGTTGATCAGCATGAC
The DNA here is from genome assembly GCF_036347135.1 of Streptomyces sp. NBC_00775. Taxonomy (NCBI): domain Bacteria; kingdom Bacillati; phylum Actinomycetota; class Actinomycetes; order Kitasatosporales; family Streptomycetaceae; genus Streptomyces; species Streptomyces sp. NBC_00775. Next base: position 835,180 of record NZ_CP108938.1, on the reverse strand, counting down.
GCAGGAGAAGACCACGATGATGCCGACGACCACGAGGTTGAGGGTCTGAAGGTTCTTGGCGTCGATGGACTTGGGTACGCCCGCGGCGTCGATCGCCTCGTTCTCGGCCGCCTGCATGCACAGCGTCGCCGTCGCCATGCAGGTGAACAGGATCAGCGGCATCAGGACGCCGGACAGCTCGTCGGCGCGCCGCCGTAGATTCCGTACGGCCAGACTGCCGCTCGGGCCCGGCAGCGGGAGCCGGTCGAGCAGCCCCTTCAGCAGCCTCGGGGACAGCAGCGCGAGCCCCACCGACAGCAGGATCGCGCCGTACGCGGGAGGCGCCATCAGCGCGGCGTCGTTCGCGGAGAAGGCGAAGGTCGAGCAGACGGCCACGACGCCGACGGTCAGGGCCGCGTACGTGAAGAACTTCCGTGCCCCGCCCCGGGGTTGGCGCCGCCGCGTCGCCCGTCGCACCGCGAGGAACGCCGCGCCCGCCGCCGCCGGCACCGTGATGCCGATGCCCGACACGAGGGCGATGGGACCGAAGGAGTAGTCCACGGACCGCGCCACCTGACCGCTGTCCTGGAAGACGGTGAGCAGGGCCCGTCCGCCGAGCATCGCGGGACCGGTCGCCAGTACCGAGCCCACCAGCGCGACCGCCACCGACTCACCGACGACCATCCGCCTGATCTGCGCCGGAGTCGCCCCCGAGCACCGCAACAGCTCCATCTCGGCGCCGCGTTGACGGACATTCACCGTCAGCGTCGAGGCGACCGCGAAGAACACCAGCAGGGTGCCGTAGCCGCCGACGACACTCGCCGCGGTGGACAGCGACTCCGCGCTCACCGGGTCGACGCCCGACTGCCCGGCCGTGTCGTGCATCGAGTTGAACGTCATGATGATCGCCGCGCCGAGGAACGCGGACAGCAGCGTCGCCGTGAAGCGCCCGGGGCGCTTGCGGATCGAACGCAGGGCCAGAGCGAACATGACCTCACACCCCCAGCAACGCGTCGTCGCCCAGGTGCGCCAGGCGCTCGGCCACCGCGTCCACCGTCGGCGCCTGCATCCGGCCCGCCGGCCGTCCGTCCGCGAGGAACACCACGGAGTCGGCGTACGAGGCGGCGACCGGGTCGTGCGTCACCATGACCACGGTCCTGCCGTGCACCCGTACCGCCTCCTGCAGCAGGCGCAGCACATCGCGCGCACTGCGTGTGTCCAGCGCACCGGTCGGTTCGTCCGCGAAGATCACCCGGGGCTCGGTGACCAGCGCACGGGCGATGGCCACACGTTGCCGTTGTCCTCCGGAGAGCTGGTCGGGCAGGTGGCCGAGCCGGTCACCGAGACCGACGGCCGTCAGGATCTCCTGGACCCGTGCACGGTCGACGCGCCGCCGGGCGAGCCTGAGCGGCAGGACCGTGTTCTGCGCGACGGTCAGCGTCGGCAGCAGGTTGTACTGCTGGAACACGAAGCCGATCCGGCCGCGCCGGAACCTCGTCAACTCGGCCTCGCCGCCGCCCGTCATCTCCGCGCCGTCCACCATCACGATGCCGCTGTCGGGCCGGTCGAGCCCGGCCGCGCACTGCAGCAGCGTGGACTTGCCGGACCCCGAGGGCCCCATCACGGCGGTGAACGTGCCCCGCGCAAGGCTGAGCGTCACCCCGTCCAGGGCGGTCACGGCGCTCTCCCCGGCGCCGAACGTCCTGCTGACCTTGACCAGCCGCAGAGCCTCCGGGGCGGGTCCCGAGTCGTGCGTACGTCGCGCTTGGCGAAACATCGTCATCACTCTCCGTCCGGCACGCCCTGTGCCTCGCCCACGACGCTACGGAGAGCCGGGCCGGGCCACATGGGGCGCAGAACCCGTATTCCGGGGTGTACTCAGTGACACCCCGTACGGGTCACCAGAACGCGCCGACCTCCCGGCGGCCCCGATGCAATGGACAGATGACGGCGCCCCCGGACGACTGCCTCGCGCGCAACGAGTGGATCTGCGGCGAGTATCTGAGCACGCGCCGCCAGATCCTCCTCGACGCCGTCGGCCAGCACCTCCAGCTCACGGCGGTCTCTGTCCTCATCGGGCTCGCCCTCGCGGTGCCGCTGGCCGTGCTCGCCCGCCGCTGGGGCTTGGCGGCGGGTCCGGTCCTCGGGGTGACCACGGTCCTCTACACGATCCCGTCGCTGGCGATGTTCTCGCTGCTCCTGCCCGTCTACGGACTGTCGGGCGCCCTGGTCGTCGCGGGCCTCGTCCTCTACTCGCTGACCCTCCTCGTACGGAACATCCTCGCGGGCCTGCGCGCCGTTCCCGAGGACACCCGGCAGGCCGCGCGTGGCATGGGATACGGGCCCATCCGGCTGCTGCTCACCGTGGAGCTGCCGCTCGCGGTGCCCGCCGCGATGGCCGGGCTGCGGATCGCCACCGTCTCGGCCGTCTCGCTGGTCACGGTCGGCGCGATCGTCGGCTTCGGCGGGCTCGGCAACCTCATCTACGCGGGCATGAACACCTACTTCAAGGCCCAGGTCCTCACCGCGTCCGTGCTGTGCGTCGTCATCGCCGTCGCTGCCGACCTCGTCCTGCTCGGCGTGCAGCGGCTCATCACCCCCTGGACCAGGGCGGCCCGCGGATGACCACCCTGACCGACGCCTGGGACTGGCTCACCGACCCCGCGCACTGGTCGGGCGACGACGGCATCTGGCACCGCCTCGCCCAGCATCTCGTGCTGACCGTCGTCTGTCTGATCGTCAGCTGTCTGATCGCGCTGCCGGTCGCCCTCGCCCTCGGCCACCTCGGCAAGGGCGGCGCACTCGCCGTCAACATCTCCAACGTCGGCCGCGCCGTCCCCACCTTCGCGGTCCTGGTCCTGCTGCTCCTGACCCCGCTCGGCAAGTACGGCGAGGGCCCGACCGTCGTCGCCCTCGTCCTGTTCGCCGTGCCGCCCCTGCTCACCAACGCGTACGTCGGGATGCGCGAGGTCGACCGCGACGTGGTGCGGGCGGCACGCGGGATGGGGATGACCGGGCGACAGATGCTGTTTCACGTGGAACTGCCCCTTTCGCTCCCGATGGTGATGAACGGGGTACGGATCGCCGCTGTCCAGCTCGTCGCGACCGCCACCATCGCCGCGCTCGCGGGCGGCGGCGGGCTCGGCCGGATCATCACCGCGGGCTTCAATCTGGCGAGTACGCCCCAGGTCGTCGCCGGTGCCGTCCTCGTCGCCGTGTTCGCGCTGATCGTCGAGGGGATCTTCGAGGTCACGGAACGGCTGGCACCGCACTGGGTGAGGGGCTCGCGATGAGCCGTCGCCTCGCGCCGCACAAGGGGCTCGCGACGAGACGGCGCGGCGCCGCCCTGCTGACGCTGCTCCTGCTGAGCGGCTGCACCACAGGCCCGGCCCTGGAGAACCAGAGCGCGGTCACCGCCGCGCCCGGCGACAGCAAGCACCTGACCATCGGCTCGGCCGGCTTCACCGAGAGCGACCTGCTGGCCCAGATGTACGCGCAGCTGCTGAACCAGGCCGGCTACCGGACGTCCATGCTCACCGTCGCCAACCGGGAACTGTACGAACCCGCCCTGGAATCGGGCCAGATCGACGTCGTCCCCGAATACGCGGCCACCTTCGCGGACTGGCTGAACGCCAAGACCAACGGAGCGGGCGCGCCACCCGCGGGCTCGCCCGACCTCGACACCACGATGGCCGCCCTGCATGAACTGGCCACGCCTCGCGGCCTCACCGTCCTCGACCCCGGCAGGGCCGTCGACCAGAACGCCTTCGCGGTGACCGGGGAGTACGCCCGCGAGCATCACCTCAAGACGCTCGGCGACCTCGGAAGGTCCGGCCTGGAGGTGCGGCTCGCCGCGGGCGACGAGTGCGTGCAACGGCCGTACTGCGAACCGGGGTTGAAGAAGACGTACGGCATCGACATCACCGCCGTCGACCCGAAGGGTGTCGGCACCACCCAGGCGAAGCAGGCCGTGCAGAGCGGCCAGGACCAGATGGTGCTGACCACCACGACGGACGCGACCCTGGACGACTTCGGGCTGGTCCTGCTCGCCGACGACAAGCACCTGCAGAACGCCGACTACATCGTCCCCGTCGTCAACCGCTCCCGCGCGGGCGGCGAGGGCGTCACCAAGGCGCTCGGCAGGCTCAACGACGTACTGACCACCGCCGATCTGGCGTCCATGAACCAGCAGGTGGACAGCTGGCGACGGCTGCCGGCGGACGTGGCGCGGACCCGTCTCAAGGACAAGGGCCTGCTGAAGTGACAGGTCCGTGACGTCCGTGACCGGACTGGTGCGGTGCGGTGGGTTCCCGCCAGGGCCGGTCCTCGGTACACGTTCTCCATGGGGGATTACGGGGGATTCCGCCGGACATGGCGGCAGACATTACGTGAAGCGGTCCTGGGGGCCCGCACCGACACCAAGGCCGACGGGCTGGCGAATCTCGTCGAGCCCGGCCGCGAGACGGCGTACGAGCGGTTCGAGAGCGTCTATCCCAAGCAGCAGGTGCAGCTTCAGCTGCTCTACGGCGCATCGCAGCGGGCCTTCGAGTCGCAGACCAGACAGTCGCTGCGGATCACCGTCGGCAGCGTGCTGAGCAACGTGCTGCGCGACGGGCGGCTGACCGACACCGAACCCGACCGTCACCTGGCCGACTATCTCCACAAGGAGATCTCAGGACTGCGGGCGCGCATCGACGAGGACTGCGCGCTGGCCGTCAGCCGTGGCCTCAACGTGGGGCTCAGTCTGGGGGCGCTCATCAGCGTCGTGCTGCTGATGGTGCCCTTGGTGGTGGGAGCCGCGGGGCTGCTCGACCTGTTGCGGGTCGAGGTGGGCTGCACCGACCGCTGGAGCCTCATGGGCGCCTTCGTCTGCGGAGGAGTGGGGGCCTTCGGCGCGGTGCTCAGCGTGCTCGTACGGCTGCGCAACAGCGGCGAGGAGTTGACGCGCCGCAGGACGAACGGCGACCGGGGTGCGGTCGCTCCCGGCCAGCTGGCCCGCGGTATGCGGCACGAAGGCGTCTACCGGGTCTTCGTCGGCTGGATCCTGGCGCTGGCCGTCTACTTCCTGCTCAACGCGGGTTTCATCACCCTGTTCGACATGCCCGCCACGCCCGCCGAGATCTGCGCCGACAACACGGAAGGACAGGGCACCGCCTTCTGGGGTTTCTGGTGCGCCGTCGGTTTCCTGGCGGGCTTCAACGAACGCTGGGCCTTCGGACTCCTCGACCGCTCGAACCGGCCGGACCGCACCGCCCGGTCCACGACTCAGGCGTCCGCCACCGAGTCGAACTCCACCTGACCCCGCGGCACGCCGCGCGCGTCCGCGTCCACCGAGCGTCGCAGCGCCTCGTGCAGCTTCGCCGGGGTCAGCACGCCGAGGAAGCGCGCCCCGTCCAGCACGGCGACCCAGCCGGCGTCGTGCTGGAGCATCACGCCGAAGGCCTGCTTCAGCGGGGCACCCACCGGTACCCACGAGTTCATATGGTGGGCGAGGTCGCCGACAGCACCGCCCGCCCCGAGCTCGTCGACGCCGACCCATCCGTGCAGATCGCCCTGCGTGTCGAGCACGACGGCCCAGCGCGCACCCTCCGCGTGCAGTCGGGAAGCCGCCTGCGCGGCGGGTTCGTCCAGGCGTGCGATCGGTGGCTGCTCCAGGTCGTCGACCTCGATCGTGGTGACCGACAGCCGCTTCAGACCGCGGTCGGCGCCCACGAACTCGGCGACGTACGGCGTGGCGGGCGTGCCGAGCACCGCGCCGGGCGTGTCGAACTGCTCGATGCGCCCCTGCCCGTACACCGCGATCCGGTCGCCGAGCCGCACCGCCTCCTCGATGTCGTGCGTGACCAGCAGCACCGTCTTGCGCACCGCCTGCTGCATCCGCAGGAACTCGTCCTGCAACTGCTCGCGCACCACCGGGTCGACGGCCCCGAACGGCTCGTCCATGAGCAGCACGGGCGGGTCGGCGGCCAGCGCCCGCGCCACCCCGACCCGCTGACGCTGACCGCCCGACAGCTGGTCCGGATAGCGCGATCCGTACGTCTTCGGATCCAGGCCCACCAGATCGAGCAGTTCGGCGGCGCGCGCCCGTGCCTTCGCCTTCTTCCAGCCGACCAGTGTCGGCACGGTCGCCGTGTTGTCGAGAATGGTCCGGTGCGGGAACAGGCCGGCCTGCTGGATGACATATCCGATGCGTCGCCGCAGCCGCACCGGGTCGACGGTGGCGATGTCCTCACCGTTCACGAGGATCCGTCCCGACGTCGGCTCGATCAGCCGGTTCACCATCATCATGGTCGTCGTCTTGCCGCAGCCCGACGGACCGACGAGCGTGACGAGTTCACCCTCGGCGACCTCGAAAGAGAGACCGTCCACGGCGGTCGTCCCGTCCGGATAGCGCTTGGTGACCTGCTCGAACCGGATCATTCCCTCACGCTAACCGCGGCCCTCACTCCCCGCTCACCAGCACCACCTCCAGGGTGCGCGGACCATGCACCCCCTCGACCCGGTCCAGCTCGATGTCACTGGTCGCCGACGGCCCGGAGATCCACGTCAACGGGCGGGCCGGGTCGAGGCGCTCCAGGGCCTGGGGCACGGAGGAGACGACCTGGTCGGGGACCCGTACGACACAGATGTGATGGTCGGGGACCAGGGTGATGCGGCGGCGGCCCTGGTCGGGGGAGCCGTCGAGGACGAGGGTGCCGGTCTCCGCGATCGCCACCGCACACGCCGTGACCACGCTGTCGACGGCGTCCAGCTCATGCGGCGTGTTGTCGAGCCGGTCGGGGACACGCGTCACCTCGGTCGCCGCGAGCCACGCCTCGTCCAGCCCCGCCGGTACGACCACCGACGCCGAACCCCGCTCGGCGAGCAGCCCGGCGATCGTCGCCGCCAGACCGTCGGCGTCGCAGTGGTGCACGAGCGCGCGATAGTCCGCCAGGTTCTCGGCGAGCAGATCCACCGTCTCCGCGACACTCCGAGCCCCGTGCTCGCGCAGATAACTCCGGTCGACGGCCTGCTCGTACGGCGTGTCGTCCTGTCGTACGTCGGCGATCGCCCGCCGCACCCGGCCCAGGATCACATCCCTGCTGCTCACTTCGCCTCCGCCTCCTTGCCGCCCTGCGTACGCTGCCACCAGTCGCGGAACGGCTCCGCGGGCACCGCCGGCAGATCACGGGTCTCGCTCCACGCCCTGCCGGGGCCCGGCAGGGTCCGCGGATGGAAGCGGCGTGTCCGCGAGGCGAGCCGCTGGCCGGTGCGCAGCGCGCCGGGATGGCTGAACGCCCAGCGCGCCGCCCGCATCGCCGCCCGCTCGGCGGCATGCCCCTTCGCGGGCTTGAGGACGACCCTGTTGCCGCCCCGTGTGGCCTGACCGCCCTCGGCGACCCGTTCCCGCAGATGGACGAGGACTTCCGGGATGTCGATGGCGACCGGGCAGACCTCGTAGCAGGCACCGCACAGCGTGGAGGCGTAGGGGAGTGAGGCGTCGATCTCGCTTCCGGTGCCCCGGAGCTGGGGGCTCAGGATGGCGCCGATCGGGCCCGGGTAGACCGAGCCGTAGGCGTGACCGCCCGCCCGCTCGTACACCGGGCACACGTTGAGACACGCCGAGCAGCGGATGCAGCGCAGCGCCTGGCGGCCGACCTCGTCGGCGAGCGTGTCGGTGCGGCCGTTGTCGAGGAGGACCAGGTGGAAGGTCTGGGGTCCGTCCCCTTCCCCGGCTCCGCCGTCCCTCGTGCCCGTCCAGGTCGAGGTATACGGGTTCATGCGCTCGGCCGTCGAGGAGCGGGGAAGCGTCTGGAGGAACACCTCCAGGTCCTGCCAGGTTGGCACGATCTTCTCGATCCCGACGACCGAGATCAGGGTCTCGGGGAGCGTCAGGCACATACGGCCGTTGCCCTCGGACTCCACCACGACGAGCGTGCCGGTCTCGGCGACCATGAAGTTGGCGCCGGAGACACCGACCTTGGCGCGCAGGAACTTCTCCCGCAGATGCAGCCGGGCGGCCTCGGCCAGCTCGGCGGGCGTGTCGGTCAGTCCCTCGGGGGCCGGCCGGCCCCACTCGCTCATCTCACGGGCGAAGATGTCGCGGATCTCGCCGCGGTTGCGGTGGATCGCCGGGACCAGGATGTGCGACGGCCGGTCCTTGCCCAACTGCACGATGAGTTCGGCGAGATCGGTCTCGTAGGCGTGGATGCCCTCGGCTTCGAGGGCCTCGTTGAGTCCGATCTCCTGCGTGGCCATCGACTTGACCTTGACGACCTCCGTCTCGCCGGTCATCTTGACCAGTTCCACGACGATCCGGTTGGCCTCGTCGGCGTCGGCGGCCCAGTGCACGATGCCGCCGGCCGCCGTGACCGACTCCTCCAACTGGACGAGATAGTCGTCGAGATGACGCAGGGTGTGGTCCTTGATCTGTTTGCCCGCCTCGCGCAGCGCGGCCCAGTCGGACACCTCCGCGACCGCCTTGGCACGCTTGGAGCGGATCGTGTGGGTGGCGTGGCGCAGATTGCCGCGCAGGGTGGCGTTATGCACCGCTTCGTGCGCGGCCTTGGGAAACGCCGGCATGCCGACGAAGGTCCCGCTCATACCAAGGGCTCCTCTTCCGTGCTCGCCAGGATCTCCGCGATGTGCACGGGCCGCATGCCCGTGTTGAGGCGGCCCATCGTGCCGCCGATGTGCATCAGACAGGAGTTGTCGGCGGCGCACAGCACATCGGCGCCCGTCGACTCGGCGTTGCGCACCTTGTCGGCGCCCATCGCCGCGGAGACATCGGAGTTCTTGACGGCGAAGGTGCCGCCGAAGCCGCAGCACTCGTCGGCGCCGGGCAGCTCGCGCAGTTCAAGTCCCTTGACGGCCTGGAGCAGTCGGCGCGGCCGGTCGCCCAGACCCAGACTGCGCAGGCCGTGACAGGTGGGGTGATAGGTCACCGTGTGCGGGTAGTACGCCCCGACGTCCGTCACACCGAGGACGTCGACGAGGAACTCCGTGAGCTCGTACGTCTTCGGTACGACCGGCGCCAGCGTCTGGGCCAGGGTGTCGCCACGCCCCTCGGCGCGCGCCCGCTCACCCATCCGCGGATACAGCTCCCGCACCATCGCCCCGCACGAGCCGGACGGTGTCACGATCGCCTCGTACTCCCCGAAAACATCGGAGAAATGCCGGGCCAGCGGCTCGGCCTCATGGCGATACCCGGTGTTGTAGTGCGCCTGCCCGCAACATGTCTGACCCATCGGGAAGTCGACGTCGACACCCAGCCTGGTCAGCAGTTTCACCACGGCGCGGCCGGTGTCCGGATACAGCGTGTCGTTGACACAGGTCAGGAACAGAGCGACACGCATCGCGGCTCCTCGTTCTCGATCATCGGATGAGTGCAGACTACGCGGCCGGTGCGCGGTACGGGAGACACCGCGCACCGCCGCGTACGCGCCTCGCGGTTCATTACGGGGCGAGCCTCGCCTCGGCCGCCCGCCAGGCCGCCGTGTCACCCCGCGGCTCGTACCGCCGCAACGGCTGGGTACGGGCGAGCAGTTCACGCATCTCCGCGCGGTCGCCCACCAGCCCGTGGGCCCGGGCCTGGACGAGGACGTTGCCCAGCGCGGCCGCCTCCGCCGGACCCGCCACGACCGGCAGGCCGCAGGCGTCGGCGGTCAGTTGGCACAGCAGGGCGTTGCGGGTGCCGCCGCCGACGATGTGCACGACGTCGACCGGGTGGCCGGCGAGCGACTGGGCCTCGGTGACCGCCCGGCGATGGGCGAGCGCGAGGGAGTCGAGGATGCAGCGCGTGACCTCGGCGGGCGACTCGGGCACCGGCTGCCCCGACTCCCGGCAGGCGTCGGCGATCCGGGACACCATCCGGCCCGGTGCCAGGAACGCCGCGTCGCCCGCGTCCACGACGGACCGCAGCGGCGCGACCTCGGCGGCGGCCGACAGGAGATCCCCCAAGTCGGGGTGTCCCCATTCCCGTACGCACTCCTGGAGCAGCCACAGCCCCATGATGTTCCGCAGATAGCGGACCGTGCCGTCGAGGCCCAGCTCATTGGTGAAGTTGGCCGCCCGGCTCGCCTCGGTGAGCACCGGCGCGTCCAGCTCCAGGCCCGCCAGGGACCAGGTGCCGGTGCAGATGTACGCGAACCGCTCCCCGGTGGCGGGCACGGCGGCCACCGCCGAGGCGGTGTCGTGGGAACCGACCGTGGTCACCGGGACCGGACCGGTCAGCCCGGTCTCCTCCAGCACGTGCGGGAGCAGCAGACCCGCCGGGTCGCCGGGGCGGCGCAGCGGCGCGAACAGCTTGAGGTCGATGCCGAGCCGCGTCGCCAGGTCGTACGACCAGTCGCGCGTGCGCGGGTCGATCAGCTGGGTGGTCGAGGCGTTGGTGAGCTCGGTGCCCGCCTCGCCCGTGAGCCAGTACGTCAGCAGGTCCGGGACGAGCAACAGGCGCTCGGCGGAAGCGAGTTGTGCCGAATGGCGGGCCGCCGTCAACTGGTACAGCGTGTTGAACGGGGCGTACTGGAGCCCGGTCGCCGCGTACAGCTCGGTGGCGGGCACGGTGGCCCACACCTTCTGCGCGACGCCCTCCGTGCGGGCGTCGCGGTAGTGCACCGGGTTGCCGAGCAGCGCCCCGTCGGCGTCCAGCAGGCCGTAGTCCACGGCCCAGCTGTCGATGCCGACCGAGTCGACCTGCCCGGCCGCGCGCAGACCGTCGAGGACGCCCGCGTACAGGGAGAGGATGTCCCAGCGCAGGCCTTCGGGGACACGCACCGGGCGGTTGGGGAAGCGGTGCGCCTCGGTGAGTTCCAGGGTGTCGGGGCCGACGCGGCCGACCATGACGCGTCCGCTGGACGCGCCGAGGTCGACCGCGGCGTACGACTTCGCAGCCGTCACCGGGTTCCTCCGAGGATGCGCCGGCCTTCAGGTCGGGGAGGGATCGGACCTCTGCGGAGCAGGGCGGGGAAAGGTGAATCGCCGTCAGGGCGATTCGCTGTCTGGCTCGACGGTGGTGCGCTCGCCCTCCAGGCGGTACACGATCTCGGAGTTGAGGGACCTGCGGGCGGACTTGGCCTGAGCGGCCAGCCAGGCATGAAGGTCGGCGGGCAGTCTGAGCGTGATGCGTACTTCATCGGTCATGTCCCGAATCGTAGTGGTAGTTTGGTGTCATGACGACACCAGCGGCGGTGGAGGGTATCGGGCATGCCCGGTACACCTACCGGCTCCGCGTGTCGTCGACCGCTCGCCCGCGGTTGCTTGCGGAGTGGGACCGGTGCCGGTGGGTGTGGAACGAGTGCGTGGCCAAGTCCCAGGCCGTGCACGCGCACAACAAGGCGCCCCCCGAGGACAGGCAGACCTGCGGTCCGGCCCAGCTCGACATGATGCTGACCGATGCCCGCGCGAGAACGCCGTGGCTGCGGGAGGGTGCCAGTGTTCCGCAGCAACAGATCATCCGGGACTTCGGCAAGTCCCGCGCGAAGGCGCAGAAGGACATCAGGGAACGCCTGCCGCAGCGGCAGCGGGCCGGGATGCCGAAGTGGAAGAAGAAGCGCGAGGCCGACCCGACACTCAACTACACCAAGCGCGGGTTCCGGCTGAAGGACGGCCGCCTGTACCTCGCGGGCGGCATCGCCCTGACCGTGGTGTGGTCGCGCGAGCTGCCCGCCGCCCCGTCCAGCGTGCGCGTGTACCGCGACAGCGTCGGCCACTGGTACGCCTCCTTCGTTGTCCCCGCCCAAGCCCAGCCGCTCCCCGCAACCGGCCGCGTGATCGGGATCGACTGGGGCGTCAAGGAGACCGCCACCACCACCTCGGACGCTCATGACCTCCCCCATGCCCAGCACGGCCGGAAGGCCAAGGCGAAACTGTCGCGGTACGACCGGATGATGGCCCGCCGCAAACCCGCCAAGGGACAGGCTGCGTCGAAGGGCTACCGCGAAGCGAAGAAGCTGCGGGCGAAGGCGTACAAGAACGTCGCCCGGCAGCGGCAGGACACCGGCCGTAAGTGGGCCAAGGGTGTCGTGACCGACCACGACGCGATCGCCGTGGAGGACTTCCGCCCAAAATTCCTCGCCAGAACCACCATGGCCCGCAAGGCCGCCGACGCCGCCATCGGCGCCACCAAGAAGGCCCTGCTGGAGATGGGCCGCAAGCACGGGCGGGACGTCCGCCTCGTGCACCCCGCGCACACCACCATGGACTGCGCATCGTGCGGAGCGAGAACCAAGCACGCACTTCCTCTTTCGGAACGTACCTTCACCTGCACCGCGTGCGGAACCGTGTCCCCCAGGGACAAGAACTCCGCCCGCGTGATGCTCGTCCGGGCTGGTCTGAACCCGGCTGGTGTCGAGGGCGTGAGACCTCCCGGAGCGCTGCTCCAGGAGGCAGCCTGAGCCAGGATTCCTCTCCCTTCAGGGAGGGGAGCAGTCAATTGAGTCTCCGTGTCACCCGCGTCACCCGCGTCACCGAAGGAACGCGGCGGCGACGCCGGCGTCGACCGGGACGTGCAAGCCCGTGGTGTGCGTCAGCTCTCCGCCCGTCAGGGCGAACACCGCGTTCGCGACGTGCTCCGGCAGCACTTCCCGCTTGAGGATGGTCCGCTGGGCGTAGAACTCGCCCAGCTTCTCCTCCTCGATGCCGTACGTCGCCGCCCGCTGCGCGCCCCAGCCGCCCGCGAAGATCCCCGAGCCGCGCACGACCCCGTCGGGGTTGACGCCGTTGACCCGGATCCCGTGTTCGCCCAGCTCGGCGGCCAGCAGGCGCACCTGGTGGGCCTGGTCGGCCTTGGTCGCGGAGTAGGCGATGTTGTTGGGGCCGGCGAAGACCGCGTTCTTGGAGGCGATGTAGATGATGTCGCCGCCGAGGCCCTGCCGGGTCATCACCCGGGCTGCCTCGCGCGAGACGAGGAAGGAGCCGCGGGCCATGATGTCGTGCTGGAGGTCCCAGTCCTTCGCGGTGGTCTCCAGCAGCGGCTTGGAGATGGAGATGCCCGCGTTGTTGACCACCAGGTCCACCCCGCCGAAGGCCAGCACCGCCGCCTTGAACGCCTCGGCGATCTGTTCCTCGGAGGTCACGTCGACGGTGACGGCGACGGCCTTGTCGGGACCGCCGAGGGCCGAGGCGACCGCGTCGGCGTTCTCCCCGTTCAGGTCCGCGACCACCACGCACGCGCCCTCGGCCACCAGCCGCTCGGCGATCGCCTTGCCGATGCCGCTGCCCGCGCCCGTCACCAGCGCCACCCGCGTCGCGAGCGGCTTGGGCTTCGGCATCCGCTGGAGCTTGGCCTCCTCAAGAGCCCAGTACTCGATCCGGAACTTCTCCGACTCCTCGATCGGCGCGTATGCCGAGACGGCCTCGGCACCGCGCATCACGTTGACGGCGTTGACGTAGAACTCGCCGGCCACGCGCGCGGTCTGCTTGTCCTTGCCGAAGGAGAACATGCCGACACCGGGCACGAGCACGATCGCCGGGTCGGCGCCGCGCATCGCGGGGGAGTCGGACAGGGCATGCCGCTGGTAGTAGGCGGCGTACTCCTCGCGGTACTCGCCGTGCAGCTCGTTCAGCCGGGCGATGGCCGTGTCCAGGTCGGCGGCCGGCGGCAGGTCGAGGACGAGCGGCCTGACCTTCGTCCGCAGGAAGTGGTCGGGGCAGGAGGTGCCGAGCGCGGCGAGCCGCGGGTGCTCGGCGCGGGCGAGGAAGTCCAGGACGACGTCCGCGTCGGTGAAGTGACCGACCTGCGGGCGGTCCTGGGAGGCGATGGCCCGGATGTACGGGGCGAGGGCCGCGGCCCGCTCCCGGCGCTCGGCCTCGGACAGGGCCTCGTACCCCTCGACGACCGGCCCGAACGGCTCCGCCTTCCCCTGCTCGGCCAGGAACGCCTCTGCGGTGCGGATGATGTGCAGCGAGTTGCGCTCGCACTCCTCGGCGGTCGCGCCCCACGCGGTGATGCCGTGCCCGCCCAGGACACAGCCGATCGCCTGCGGGTTGGCCTCCTTGACCGCCGCGATGTCCAGGCCGAGCTGGAAGCCCGGCCGGCGCCACGGCACCCACACCACGCTGTCACCGAAGCACTCGGCGGTCAGCTTCTCCCCGTCGGCCGCGCAGGCCAGCGCGATCCCGGAGTCGGGGTGAAGGTGGTCGACGTGCGGCGCGTCCACCAGACCGTGCATCGCGGTGTCGATGGACGGCGCCGCGCCCCCTTTGCCGTGCAGGCAGTAGTCGAACGCCGCGACCATCTCGTCCTCGCGCTCGACACCCGGGTAGACGTCCTTCAGCGCCAGCAGCCGGTCCAGCCGCAGCACGGCCAGCCCCGCCTCCGTGAGCGTGCCGAGGTCACCGCCCGACCCCTTGACCCACATCAGCTCGACATCACCACCGGTCACGGGATCGGTATCGGTGCCTTTCGCGGACGCGTTGCCACCGGCGTAGTTGGTGTTACGGGGGTCGGCGCCGAGCCGGTGCGACCGTGCCAGCAGAGCGGCGGCCTCGGGATGGGTTGCCATGGTGTTCTCAGTCCTTAGTAGATCAAGAGGGTGGATATCTCAGCCGCGGGCCGAGGGGAGCGCCCCTTCAGGGGCGCGGGGCTGCGTCGTCATGCGGCTCCGCCGCGTGGGCGCGACCAGCCACATCCGGCCCGCAGCCTGCAACCGGCGTCACCCGGCAGACGCGATGCAGCCCGCTACGCCCCCCAACCCGCCTGCTGCCCACCCACCCGCTCCGCGGCGATCTTCTCCGCCCACCCGCAGCGGCGGTACGCGGCAACCGGGTCCGGGTCCAGCCCGAGCTCGGCGCGGACCTCGGCCAGTAGCGGCCGCACGTCAGTGTTGTACGCATCCATCAGCACAGCATTCGCCGCCAGCACATCCCCGCTCCGCTGGGCCTCGCCGAGCGCGGAACGATCGACGAGGAGCGCCTTCGCCGTGGCCTCCTGGACGTTCATGACGGAACGGATGATCGCCGGGATCTTCGCCTCGATGTTGTGGCACTGGTCGAGCATGAAGGCCACATCCGGCGTGAACCCACCCCCACGGATCACCTCGTACATGATCCGGAACAGCTGGAAGGGATCGGCGGCCCCCACCATCAGGTCGTCGTCGGCGTAGAACCGCGAGTTGAAGTCGAACCCGCCGAGCTTCCCCTCCCGCAGCAGCGTGGCGACGATGAACTCGATGTTGGTGCCGGGCGCGTGGTGTCCGGTGTCGACGACGACCTGCGCCTTGTCGCCGAGCTTGAGGCAGTGCGCGTACGCCGTGCCCCAGTCGGGGACGTCCGTCGAGTAGAAGGCGGGCTCGAAGAACTTGTACTCCAGCAGCATCCGCTGGTCGTCCCCGAGCCGCTCGTAGACCTGGGCCAGACCCTCGGCGAGCCGGTCCTGGCGCTCACGGAGGTCGTCCTGCCCGGGATAGTTCGTGCCGTCCGCGAACCACAGCTTCAGGTCCTTGGACCCCGTCGCGTCCAAGATGTCGACGCACTCGAACAAATGGTCGATGGCCTTGCGTCGCACCGCCGCGTCCGGGTGGCAGATGGAGCCGAGCCTGTAGTCGTCGTCCTGGAAGGTGTTGGAGTTGATCGTGCCCAGCTTCAGGCCGCGGTCCTCCGCGTACTTCGCCAGGGCCGCGTAGTCGTCGACCTTGTCCCAGGGGATGTGCAGGGCGACGGTCGGCGCCGCCCCGGTGAGCTCGTGCACCTTCGCGGCGTCGTCCAGCTTCTCGAAGGGATCGCGCGGCACTCCGGGTTGAGCGAACACCTTGAAACGGGTTCCCGAGTTCCCGTACGCCCATGACGGCGTCTCGACGGCCTGGGTCTTGAGCGCGGTCTTCACCGCTGCGAGCTCGGTCACTTCGGGGCTCCTACGACTTCGAATGTGAAAGGGCTTCTTGAAAGCTCACTCTGAAACGATTCAGGAGCCGAAGCTATGAGCCCCCCGAAGGGCTGTCAACCCCTGCGGCGCAGGCCGTTGACCGTGACTCGGTTGTGACCGTCGGGCATCGAAAAATTTCGACACGAACCCATTGACGCGACCTGGGTGACCTGCCTAACGTCCCGGCAACCCAATTGAAACCTTTCACGACGCTGTGAGGGCAGTCCTGCCGGCGTCGTCGAGGAGCCCCTCATGACCCACCCGTCCGATACGGGACCGGCCCCCGTGCTGGCGCTCAAGGACATCTCGAAGTCCTTCGGCGCCGTACGAGCCTTGCGGGACGTGTCCCTGGAACTGTTTCCCGGCGAGGTGCACGCGCTCGCCGGAGAGAACGGCGCGGGCAAGTCGACCCTCATCAAGACGCTCGCCGGCGTGCACCGACCGGACGCCGGTCAGGTGCTGCTGGACGGCGAACCCACCGTCTTCCACGGTCCCGCCGACGCCCGCGACGCGGGCATCGCGGTGATCTACCAGGAGCCCACGCTCTTCCCCGATCTGTCGATCGCCGAGAACATCTTCATGGGCCGTCAGCCCCGGCGGGCGTTCGGCCGGATCGACCACAAGGCCACCCACGCGGCGACCGCCGCCCTGATGAAGCGCCTCGGCGTCGAACTCGACCCCGACCGTCCGGCGCGCGGTCTGTCCATCGCCGACCAGCAGATCGTCGAGATCGCCAAGGCGCTCTCCTTCGACGCCCGCGTTCTGATCATGGACGAGCCGACCGCCGCCCTGACCGGCAGCGAGGTGGCCCGGCTCTTCGGCGTCGTCCGCGCCCTGCGCGAGCAGGGCTCGGCGGTGCTGTTCATCTCGCACCGCCTGGAGGAGATCTTCCAGATCTGCCGGCGGGTCACGACCCTGCGGGACGGCGCCTGGATCTCCAGCGAGCCGCTGGAGGGCATGACGGAGGACGACCTGGTACGCCGGATGGTCGGCCGCGACCTCGACGAGCTCTACCCCAAGCAGGACGTCGAGGCGGGCGAGGTCGCCCTGAGCGTGCGCCGGCTGACCCGCGAGGGCGTCTTCACCGACGTCTCCTTCGACGTCCGGCGCGGCGAGATCGTCGGTCTCGCCGGACTCGTCGGCGCGGGGCGCACGGAGGTCGCCCGGGCCGTGTTCGGCGTCGACCGCTGGGATGCAGGTGAGGTCGAGGTCGACGGCACAACGCTGACCAACGGAGCGCCCTCCACGGCCATGGCCGCCGGGCTCGCCCTCGTCCCCGAGGACCGGCGCGCCCAGGGTCTGGTGATGGACATGTCCATCGAACGCAACATCGGCCTGACCGGGCTGCGTACGACGGTCAAGGCGGGCCTGATGGACCGCGGCGCCGAACGCAGCCGCTCCCTCGACTGGGCGGTCAAGCTCCAGGTGAAGTACGCCCGGATCGCCGACACCGTCTCCACGCTCTCCGGCGGCAACCAGCAGAAGGTCGTCCTCGCCAAGTGGCTCGCCACCGGCCCCAAGGTGCTGATCGTCGACGAGCCGACCCGCGGTATCGACGTCGGTACGAAGGCCGAGGTGCACCGGCTGCTCAGCGAGCTGGCCGCCGACGGGGTGGCCGTCCTGATGATCTCCTCCGACCTGCCCGAGATCCTCGGCATGGCCGACCGCGTGCTCGTGATGCACGAGGGTCGGCTCACCGCCGAGATTCCGCGCTCCGAAGCCACCGAGGAAACCGTGATGGCCGCAGCCACCGGGAGGGCCGCCGCATGACAGTCATGGAGAGGGCTGCCCGTATGACCCCGAACATCCCCCGGAGGGCCGCCGTATGACGGTGACCGCGCCCAACCCCGCTCCCGCCGCCGAGGTGCCCAGGTCGAGCGGCACCCGGCTGGTGGACCGCGTCTTCAAGATGCGTGAACTCGCCATCCTGGTCGTCTTCCTGGTGATGATCGCCATCACCCAGATGGGCAACAGCCAGTTCCTGTCCGAACAGGGCATCAAGGACCTGCTGCTGAACGCGACCATCCTGGTGCTGGTCGCCACCGGCCAGTCGTTGGTGGTGATCACCCGGAACGTCGACCTGTCGGTCGGCTCCACGCTCGGCATCAGCGCCTTCGCGGCCGGCACCTATCTGCAGGGCGGCGGAAACCCCGTGGTGGCCGTCCTCCTCGCGGTGCTGCTCGGCGTCGGCTGCGGACTGGTCAACGGGCTGCTCGTCAGCCTCGGTCAGGTGCCCGCGCTCGTCGTCACCCTCGGCACGCTCTACATCATCCGCGGCATCGACTCCATCTGGGTCGGCTCCCGGCAGATCACGGCGGCCGACCTCCCGGGCGGCTTCGTCGACTTCGGCTCCGGCGGCATCTCGGCCGTCCCGTACCTCGCCCTGATCGCCCTGGCGGTGCTGCTGGTCACCGCGTACTACCTCAAGCACTTCGGCAGCGGCCGAGAGCTGTACGCGCTGGGCTCCAACCCCGAGGCCGCCCGGCTCGCCGGCATCCCGGTCCGCAAGCGGATCCTGACCGCGTACGTCGTCTGCGGCGGGCTCGCCGGACTCGCGGGCGCGATGTATCTCGCCCGGTTCGGCAGCGTCGATTCCAGCACCAGCACCGGCTATGAACTCACCGTCGTCAGCGCGGTCGTGGTCGGCGGTGTCGTCTTCACCGGCGGCTCCGGCAGCGTCTACGGCGCGGCCCTCGGCGCACTGCTGCTGACCTCCATCAACAGTGTGCTGCCCGCCCTCGGCGTCAGCTCCGTCTGGGTGCTCGCCATCAACGGCATCCTGCTCATCCTCGCCATCGCGGTCGACCGGATCGTCGCGCTGCGCGTGGCCTCCGCCCTGAAGAAGAGGAACGCCCGCCATGGCTGACTCCGCTCTCGCGCGCGCCGTCCGCTGGGACACGGTCGTGGGCGCCCTCCTCATCGTCCTGCTGCTGTTCTCCTTCGGCTTCGTCGACGGCTTCGGCAACGCCCTCAACCTGTCGTTCCTGATCGGCAACACCCTGCCGATCGCGCTGGTCGCCCTGCCGATGACCCTGCTGGTGGTGGCCGGTGAGATCGACCTCTCGGTCGCCTCCACGGCAGGCCTGTCGGGCTCGGTGATGGGCGCCCTGTGGAACCAGGGCATGTCGATCGAGTCGATCATCCCGCTGTGCCTGCTGCTCGGCGTGGTGTGCGGGCTGGTCAACGGTCTGCTGGTGACCCGGCTCGGGCTGCCGTCGCTGGCCGTCACCATCGGTACGCTCGCCGCCTACCGTGGCATCGCGCAGATCGTGCTCGGTCAGGACTCGGTGACCGACTTCCCCACCCAGTACCTGGACTTCGCGGCCGGACGCCTCGGGAACACCTTCCTCCCGCAGGCCTTCCTGCCCTTCCTGGTGCTGCTGGCCATCGCCGTGGTAGTACTGCACGCCACCCCGTTCGGACGCTCGGCCTTCGCGATCGGCGCCAACGAGGAGGCCGCCCGGTTCGCCGGCATCCGCGTCAAGCGGCAGAAGCTGATCCTCTTCGTCGCCACCGGCGTCATGGCTTCCCTGACCGGCGTCTTCTGGACGCTGCACTACGCCAGCGCCCGCTACGACAACGCCACCGGCCTCGAACTCTCCGTCGTCGCGGCCGTGCTGCTCGGCGGCATCGACTTCGACGGCGGCAAGGGCACGCTCGGCGGCGCGATCGCGGGAGTCTTCCTGCTCGGCGCGCTGCAGAACGTGATGAGCCTCCTGAATGTCTCCGCGCAGTCGCAGATCGTCGTCACCGGCGTGCTGCTCGTCGTCTCCGTGCTCGGCCCCCGGGTCGCGCGGCAGATCTCCCTGGCAAGGGCGGGCCGCAAAGCCGCGTAAGCGCTCCGCTGGATCGGCCGTTCGAAAAGCCGCCGGCCGTCCGTGGCTGGTCGCGCAGTTCCCCGCGCCCCTTCGGGGCGCACCCACTCATCCCCGGTAAAGGACCCCGCCATGCGCAAGTCATCGATCCGTCGCAGTTGCGCGGCGCTCGCCGCCGTCACCTCGCTCGCCCTGGCCGCCACCGCCTGCGGCGGCACCACCAAGAACGACGTCAAGGACGAGGGCGGCTCGGCCGCCGCGACCGGCAAGGCCGACCCGAACGCGGCCACCAAGAAGGGCCTGACCGTCGGCTTCCTGCCCAAGCAGGTCAACAACCCCTACTTCACCTCCGCGGACAAGGGCGGCGAGAAGGCCCTGACGGAGCTGGGCTCCACGTACAAGGAGGTCGGCCCGAGCAGCGCCACCGACACCTCCGGCCAGGTCAGTTACGTCAACACGCTCACCCAGCAGCAGGTCGACGCGATGGCCGTCTCCGCGCAGGACCCGGGCGCCCTGTGCACGGCGCTCAAGCAGGCCATGACCAACAAGATCAAGGTCGTCACGTACGACTCGGACACCAAGCCCGAGTGCCGCAACGCCTTCGTGTCGCAGGCCAGCGCCGAGGACCTGGGCCGTACCGAGGTGCAGCTGCTCGCCGAGCAGATCGGCTACAAGGGCGAGATAGCGATCCTCTCCGCCGCGCAGACCGCGACGAACCAGAACACCTGGATCGACTTCATGAAGGACGAGCTGAAGGGCTCCAAGTACAAGGACGTCAAGCTGGTCAAGGTCGCGTTCGGCAACGACGACGCCCAGCAGTCCTTCCAGCAGACCCAGGGCCTGCTCCAGGAGCACCCGAACCTCAAGGGGATCATCTCCCCGACCACCGTCGGCATCAAGGCGGCGGCCCAGTACCTGTCCGGCTCCAAGTACAAGGGCAAGGTCAAGCTGACCGGCCTCGGCACCCCCAACGACATGCGCAAGTACGTCAAGAACGGCACCGTCGACGGCTTCGAGCTGTGGGACCCGGCGAAGCTGGGCGAGCTGGCCGCGCGGACCGCCGTGGCGCTGTCCTCGGGGCAGATCACCGGCAAGGAGGGCGAGACCTTCAAGGCCGGTGACATGGGCTCCTTCACCATCGGCAAGGACGGCGTGATCAGCCTGGGCAAGCCGACCGTGTTCAACGCGAAGAACATCGACCAGTTCAACTTCTAGACGTTCACCTTGTAGGGCCCGGAGGGTCATTGATGCAGCGTGTGTGCTTTCTGCTGAAGGTCCGTGCGGACCGCCTCGACGAGTACCGCGAGCGGCACGCCGCCGTGTGGCCCGAGATGCTTCAAGCGCTCTCCGCCACCGGCTGGCACAACTACTCGCTCTTCCTGCGCGAAGACGGCCTGCTGGTCGGCTACTTGGAGACCGAGGACTTCGCGGCCGCACAGGCAGGCATGGAGGCCACCGGCATCAACGCCCGCTGGCAGGCGGAGATGGCGCCGTTCTTCGAGTCGCTGGACGGCGCCAGACCCGACGAAGCCATGAAGCCCCTCACCGAAGTGTTCCATCTAGCCTGACCAGGAGCTCCGCACGATGAGACGACGCACACTGCTCACGACGGCACTGCTGGGCGCGGTGGCAGGCCCCGGTCTGGGAGCCGGTACGGCGCGGGCGGCCGACCCCGGCCCGTCCGTCACGCTGACCGGCACCACCCAACTCGACGCCCAGGCCCTGTTCTTCGTGTCCTACGACGGCCTGGTCAACAACAACTCGTTCCAGAAGAACGGGCTGTTGACCTACAAGGGCTACCAGTACGCGGCCTGGTACACCACCGACCGCAGCGCGGTCGTCGCCCGCCGGGTGCTCGGCGCGTCGAGCTGGTCGACGGTCACCCTCGCGCACACGCTCAAGAGCTCCGACTCGCACAACGTCATCTCCATGGGCGTGTCGAAGACCGACGGCCGGCTGCACCTCAACATGGACTCCCACAGCGACGGCTTCTTCTACGTGAAGTCGGTGGCGGGCCTGCTCGACAACCCGGCCTCCACCAGCTGGACCTCCGCCGTCTTCGGCTCCGTACAGACAACCCTCGACGGCCTCGCGCTCACGACGCAGTTCACCTATCCGCAGTTCATCTCGACACCGGAGGGCAAGCTCCAGCTCAGCTATCGCGTCGGCATCTCCGGAAACGGCCGCAACGCCCTCGCGGAGTACGACGGTTCGTCCTGGACGGCTCTCGGGGAGTGGTCCAGCTCGACCGGTACGTACACCAGCTCGCACGGCTCCAGCACCGTCCGCAACATGTATCTGCACGGCATCGACTACGACGTCAACGGCCGGCTGCACTCCTTCTTCACCTGGCGCGAGCAGAACGCCGCCGTGATGTGCAACAGCGGCGGCATCACCAACCACGACACGGGCTACGTCTACTCCACCGACCGCGGCCGCACCTGGCGCAACGACGCGGGCACCCTCGTCGGCACCACCGGGGCGTCGGACACCGTCGCCGTCACCGACAGCGGACTCGTCATCGACTCCCTCAACCCCGACCACTCCCTGATGAACCAGGAGAGCCAGGCCACCGACTCCACCGGCCTGCCGCACGCGATCATCAGCTACGTACCCGGCCGCTTCGGCCAGTGCACGACCAACTACGTCACCGACCGGACGGCCAACGGGCGCGCCTTCCACGTCCGCAAGAACTCCTCCGGCACCTGGACCAAGACGGAGATCCCGATCGCCCTGAACTCCAGCCAGCGCACCAAGCTGGTCCTCGACAAGTACGACAACGCGTACGCGATCATGCCGTTCGGCCGGATCGCCGGCGCCTCGAAGTCGTCCGGGTACACCGACTGGGCGCTCCTCTACGACGGCAGCGCCCTCAACGCCTTCGGTGAGGTCGTGATCGACGAGATGCGCGTCTCGCAGGATGGAACGCTGTCATTCATGTACCAGGAGAAGTCCAGCGGTACGACGCCGTCGGCCCTGCACGTCGTCGATTTCAAGTTGCCTTCGTGACCACCGGGCGCGGCCCTCACGCGGGTAGTGTGAGGGCCGCGCCCGCCGCTTCTCGTTTCCCTGGAGGTTCCCGCCCGATGGCCCAGTCGGTGGGTATCAAGGACGTCGCCCGTGCCGCCGGAGTCTCCGTCGGTACGGTCTCGAACGTGATCAACCGCCCCGACTCGGTCGCCTCCGAGACCCGGGCGCGGGTGCTGTCCGCCATCGACCGGCTCGGCTATGTCCGCAGCGAATCCGCGCGACAGCTGCGGGCCGGGCGCAGCCGGATCATGGGCCTGCTCGTCCTCGACATGGGCAACCCGTTCTTCGTGGACGTCGCGCGGGGCGCCGAGCGCGCCGCGCGGGACACCGGGCTCGGCGTGATGGTCTGCAACAGCGCGCAGAGCTCCAGCGAGGAGGCCGACTATCTGTCGCTCTTCGCCGAGCAGCGGGTGCGCGGGGTGCTGCTGACGCCCACCGACGCGAGCGGGCGCAACATCGAGGCGTTCCGCCGCAACGGCATCCCGTTCGTGCTGGTCGACCGGGTCGCCGAGGGCACCACCGAGTGCTCCGTCTCGGTCGACGACGTGGCCGGCGGCGCGCTCGCCGTACGGCATCTCGTGGACGCCGGTCACCGCTCCATCGCGTACGTCAGCGGGCCGCCCGGACTCAACCAGGTCAGGGACCGCCGCACCGGCGCCCTGAACGCCCTGGCCGAGGCGGGACTCGGCCCGGACTGCCTGCGCGAGCTGCCCACCGAGCGGCTCGACGTGGCCGCGGGGCGCGACGCCGGAGCCCGGCTGCTCGGCCTCGCCGAGCGCCCCACCGCCGTCTTCTGTGCCAACGACCTGCTCGCCCTCGGCGTCCTGCAGGCCATGTACGCGGCCGGGGTCGGCGTACCCGACGACCTCGCGATCGTCGGCTACGACGACATCGAGTTCGCCGCCGCCGCGGCCGTCCCGCTCACCTCCGTACGCCAGCCCGCCGTGACCATGGGAGCCCTCGCCGCCGAGCTGCTCCTTGAGGAGATCGAGGCGGAGACCGCGCCCGCGCCGCACGAGCACCGGCGGGTCGTGCTCCAGCCGGAGCTGGTGGTGCGCCGCTCCAGTCTGTCGGCGCGCTGACCGCCGGTTCAGTGCGAGCAGGGGCTGCCGGGCGGCCCCCGCCGGCGAGCGGGCTGAGCCGGTGTTCAGTAAGTTTTCTTGATCCCCGGGCTCCGCCGCCCGCGGAACATGTGCTCAACTGGGACGCAGCCTGGAATCCGTTCGTCTCGGGAGCCCTGTTGACCGTCAGCTACCGCCAGCCCGGTGTCGTCCTCACCGACCACCGCTTCACCGTGCCCCTCGACCACGACGACCCGGCGGGGGAGAGCATCGAGCTGTTCGCCCGTGAGGTCGTCGCGAGCGACAGGGCCGACAAAGCGCAGCAGGACCTTCCCTGGCTGGTCTACCTCCAAGGCGGCCCCGGCTTCGGCGCCAACCGCTTCGTCGGCAAGCAGGCCTGGCTCGGCCGCGCGCTGAAGGAGTTCCGGGTGCTGCTTCTCGACCAGCGCGGCACCGGCCACTCCACGCCCGCCAACCGGCAGACCCTCCCGCTGCGCGGCGGCCCGCGCGAACAGGCCGACTACCTCACGCACTTCCGCGCCGACTCCATCGTCCGCGACTGCGAGGCCATCCGGCCCCGGCTCACCGGCGGCGCCCCCTGGACCGTCCTCGGCCAGAGCTTCGGCGGTTTCTGCGCGGTGCACTACCTGTCGACCGCGCCGGAAGGACTGCGCGCCGCCGTGATCACCGGCGGGCTGCCCACCCTCGACGGGCACGCGGACGACGTCTACCGGGCCGCGTACCCCCGCATCGAGCGCAAGGTCGCCGCGCACTACGCGCGCTACCCGCAGGACGTCGAGCGGGCCCGCCAGATCGCGGACTACCTGCTCCAGCACGAGCCGGTCCTGAACGGCGGCTACCGCCTGACCGTCGAGGCCTTCCAGTCGCTCGGCATCGTCCTCGGCGGCAGCGAGGGCAGCCACCGCCTCCACTACCTCCTGGAGGAGGCCTTCGTCCGCACCCCGCAGGGCCCGGCCCTCTCCGACGCCTTCCAGGAGGACGTCCAGGGCCTCCTGTCGTACGCCGGCCACCCGCTGTACGCGCTCGTCCACGAGGCCTGCTACGCCCAGGGCGACCGCCCCACCGCCTGGTCCGCCGAACGGGTGCGCGGCGAGTTCCCGCAGTTCGACGCGGCCAAGACCCTCGCGGACGACGGACCGCTGCTGTTCACCGGCGAATCCGTGCACCCCTGGACATTCGAGACCGACCCGGCGCTGCGCCCGCTGCGCGAGACCGCCGAGCATCTGGCCGCCCGCACCGACTGGCAGCCGCTGTACGACCCCGCCCGCCTCGCCGCCAACGAGGTGCCGATCGCCGCCGCGGTCTACCACGACGACATGTACGTGGACGCCGAACACTCCCTGCGCACGGCACGGGCGATTCGCGGCCTGCGCACCTGGGTGACGGACGAGTTCGAGCACGACGGCGTACGTGCGGGCGGGCCCCGCGTCCTGGACCGCCTGCTGGCGCTGACGCGCGACGAGGTCTGAGGTCTCCGAACCCCTCTAAAATTCTGACGCACTGTCAGAAGCCTTAGGGGGTACGGATGATCGACACCACGCGTACGGACATCCCGGAGGGCGAGGAGCGGCTGCGCCTCGACGTCGAGGACGGCATCGGCGTCCTCACCCTCTGCCGCCCGGCGAAGCTCAACGCGTGGAGCTGGGAGTCCACGCGTCAACTCGGGCTGTTCGCCGACCGGATCCGCTTCGACGAGTCGATCCGGGTGGTCCTGCTGCGGGCCGAGGGGCGGGCCTTCTGCGCGGGGATCGACGTCACGGCACCGGGCGGCGCGATCACCGGCCGGTCCGCCGCGGAGCGTGCCCGCGCCTACTACGAGGGCATCCGCTGGGCGCACGAACGGTTCGCGGCCTTCGCCCGGCTGCCGCAGCCGGTCGTCGCGGCCGTACGGGGCTACTGCCTGGGCTTCGGATTCGAACTCGCGCTGATGGCGGACCTGCGCGTCGCGGCCGACGACGCGGTGTTCGCGCTGCCGGAGGCACAGCTCGGGGTCGCGGTCGACGCGGGCGGTGATCTGCGGATCGCCCGCGAGGCGGGCGCGGGCTGGGCCAAGTTCCTCGCGCTGACCGGGCGCCGGCTGGACGCGGTCACGGCCGAGCGTCTCCATCTGGTCCAACTCCTGGTCGCCCCCGAGGAGTTGGACAAGACGGCCCGCTCTGTCGCCGCCGAGATCGCGGCCAACGGGCCCCTCGCCGTGCAGGGCATCAAACACGACATCGACACCTACGCGGATGCCGGCCTCGCCGCGGCCCTCGACCGCACGGCCATGTCGGCGGCGCTCACCCTGACGTCCGAGGACGCCCGCGAGGGGTACGAGGCGAAGGGTGCCCGGCGCGTGCCGCGTTTCGAGGGAAGGTGACCGGCATGTTTTGATCAGTCACTGTTCTGCACGCGTTCTGTACGGCGTTCCGTACGACGGAGGATGGGGGAGGACCGATGCACGACAGTGAACTTCTCGCGGACCGGTTCGAGGCGCACCGGGGCCACTTGAGAGCGGTGGCCTACCGGATGCTCGGCTCGCTCAGCGAGGCGGACGACGCGGTCCAGGAGGCCTGGCTGAAGCTCAGCCGGACCGACGCCGAAGAGGTCAGGAACCTTGGGGGCTGGCTGACCACCGTGGTCGGCCGGGTCTGCCTGGACATGCTGCGCTCCCGGGCCTCGCGCAGGGAGGATCCCATCGAGGACACCTTCGTCCCCGACCCGGTCATCAGTCCCTTGACGCGGATCGACCCCGAGCAGGAGGTGCTGCTGGCCGACTCGGTCGGGCTCGCCCTCCTCGTGGTCCTGGAGACACTGGAGCCCGCCGAGCGGCTCGCGTTCGTGCTCCACGACATGTTCGCGGTGCCCTTCGACGACATCGCGGCCATCGTGGGCCGCTCCCCGGCCGCGACCCGGCAGCTCGCCAGCCGGGCCCGCCGCCGGGTACAGGGAGCCGCTCCGGAACCCGAGCCCGACCTCGCCCGGCAGAAGAAGGTCCTCGACGCCTTCCTCGCGGCCTCGCGCGGCGGAGACTTCGAAGCCCTCCTCTCCGTCCTCGACCCCGATGTCGTGCTGCGCGCGGACTCGGGCCCGCTGGTCGGCGGAGCGGCGGCTTCCAAGCTGGTCCGCGGTGCGGCGGCCGTGGCGCGACAGGCGCTCACGTTCGCGCGGTTCGCGGCGTCCTCGCGGCTCGTGCTCATCAATGGCGAGGTCGGTGTCGTCGCGCTGCTCGACGGGCAGCCGATGTCGGTCATGGGTGTCACGGTCGCCGACGGGAGGATCGTGGCCATGAACATCCTGGCCGACCCCGAGCGGCTCGCGCGGCTCGACCTCGGGGCACTGGCCGGGTGACGGCCGGCCGGTGCAGGGGCCGGGTGACGGTCAGCCGGTGAAGGGCCCACGCCCCATCTGCTCCCGCACTGGCACCACCGGCGGGCTGACGAGCCCCCTGCGCTGCCAGTTCGCGCCGTCCACCACCAGCGTGTGGCCGGTGATGAAACGGGCGTAGGGGGACGCCAGGAAGGTGGCGGCCCAGCCGAGTTCGCGCGGCGCGCCGACCCGGAGGGCGGGCTGGCGCGCGTCGTGCGCGTCGGCCCGGTCCAGGTTCCCGCGGATGTCGTCGGTCATGTCCTCGTGCGGCATCAGCCCGGGCACCAGGCCGTTGACCTGGATGCCGTACGGCCCCCACTCCACGGCCAGTGTCCGGACCAGGGTGCGCACACCCGCCTTGGCCGCCGCGCTGTGCGCGAAACCGGGGCCGCCCGTCCAGGCGTACGACGCACCGACGTCGATGATCGAACCGGGCGTACCCGCGGCCAGATGGCGGCGGCCGAACTCGCGGCTCATCAGAAACGTTCCGGTCAGGGTGATGTCGACGACCGCCCGCCAGGCGTTCGGGGACATGTCCTCGGCGGGCACGGGGAAGTTGGCGGCCGCGTTGTTGACCAGCACGTCGGGCAGCCCGCACGCGTCGAACACGTCGGCGATGCGCTCCGCGTCCCGTACGTCGCACACGGCCGTCGTCACCTGCGTGCCCAGCGCCGCCAACTCCCGCCGTGCGGACCGCAGATGCTCCTCACCGCGGCTGACGAGCACCAGATCGGCGCCCAGTCGCGCGAACTCCGCCGCGACCGCCCTGCCGAGCCCGGTCCCGCCGCCGGTGACCAGGACGAGCGAGCCGTCGTACGTCCCCGGCGGCAGCGCGCTCGCGCCGGGCGGGGGAGGGGCGGGCAGACCGGGGAGAGGGGTGTCGTCCATGGCCGTCTCGATACCCGCTGTCCCCGCAATCCGCCAGAGACACCAGGACATCGGCGGGCATCCGCCTTCGGCGCGCTTCGCTCGGCTCAGTCCACGACGATGCCCAGGCACACCTCCTGAGCACCGAGGGCGAGACGGAGCGGGATCGTGCGGCCGCGAGCAGCACGCTCCGGCCGAGGGCCCGGCACAGGAGGTGACGAAGGGTGGGCTGGGTGTTCCAGTGCATCGTTGCTCCTGAAAGGTCGTACGGGTGTGACGTGGGCGTAGGGGCGGACCGGCCGGAGTCCTCAGCCGAGCCGCACCCTGACGGTGTGTGTCGCGCCGGCGGCTCCGGTCAGATCGCCGAAGGTGAGCTTGAGACCGTGCCCGGTGCGGGCGGCGGCGACCGCCGGGGACTGGAAGAGCACTTCGCGGACCGGGCGGTGCCACACGACGTCGAGGGCGGTGGCTTCGCGGGCCGGGTCGGCGACACACACAGTGGCCGTGCCGTCCCGGTGTTCCCGCACGAGGACGGCCGCCGGGGCACTGGCCGTGAGGAGGCCGAGGCTGCCGGGCTCCCAGAAGTTGACGGCGGTGACGCCCAGTTGAGGGCTGCGGATGCCCTGCTGGCGGGCGGTGTTGGCGAGGATCCTCAGCCGGCCCGCGTCCTGCGCGCGATGCGCCGTGGCCCTTGCGCTCGCGCCGGGCATGAGGACGTAGGCGTAGCCGGCGTTGGTGGGGAGGAAGCCGTGGTCGGTCCAGAGGGTCAGATAGCGGCGGGTGAGCGCGGTGGTGGAGCCGCCGGTGTTGATGTCCCGCCAGGCGCCGGTCCGTTCCTCACGCACCGCGTTGAACGCGGCCCCACCGGGGAAGACGTAGCCGGCGTGCCCCTCGATGTGGGCCCAGGAAGCGTTCCCGAACTTCCCTGCCCAGCCCTGGGTGTTGGGCTGCGTCTCGCCGTCGACGGTGAGAGCGGGTGAGCCCGACGTGCCCAGCGCGCGGTTGTCCACGGTGGTCTCGATCGCGTACCCGTCGGCGGCGGAGATGCCCGCGCCGAGACAGACGACCGAGTCGTCCAGGAAGAACCAGGACTTCCGTGCGCTCATCGTGCTCGACAGACCCTTGAGGTGCTGGCCGACCGCCGCGTACTCGCCGTCGGTGGCGCCGCCGACCCAGGCCGCGTCGGGCTTCGGGTTGCCCCAGTTGCCACCCTCGCCGTCGGCCAGGGGCTTCCTGGAAGCGGTGATGCCGGGCAGGCGGTACGGGTCGACGGTGGGCCAGAAGGCGTCCGAGTACTGCGCCTCGCCGAAGTCGTCGCCCCACCAGGAGACCCAGCCGGCGCCGGTGTGGAAGCCGCGCGCGTTCTCGCCGTTGCCGTACTCGTAGTGGGCGATCCGCTTCGAGGCCATGCTGAGCGAGGCGGCCCAGCCGGGGCGGCGGTGCGTGACCCGGTCCATGCTCGCGAAGATCCGGTGTTCGACCGGTTCGGGAGCGGCCTCGACCGACGTGTCCGCGAGCAGGGCGCGCAGCGGCGCGAGGCGCACGATGCTGAGATTGAGGTTGCTCGTGGCGGGCTCGTGGCGGTCGCGCTCCAGCCACCCCTTCACCAACGCCCGCCAGCGGGCCTCCTGTTCGGGGCTCGCGCCCTGGCCGAGCAGCAGGATCGAGCCGAGCAGTCCGTGGGCGCGGGTGTGGTCGTCGGCGGCGCTGCGGCTGATGCCGCGGCCCGCGACGTTGTCCATGATCAGACCGTTGTAGAGGAACGGCGCCACGGCCTTCTCGATGGTGTCGAGGAACAGCGCGCTGTTCGGGTCGGTGACCTCCCAGCTGGAGCCGCGCAGCAGCGCGAAGAGCCGTCCGAGGCCGTCGTTGAGGACCGTTCCGTACCCGCCGATGTAAGGGATCGAGGTGTGCTGGATGTACGAGCCGTCGGCGTAGAAACCGTCGCCCGTCGTGACGTAGGGGAAGACGGGGGAGAGGGCGTCCCGGGCGAGGGCGATCTTCGCCGGGCTGCGCCCGACCACCCCGCGCACCATCATCGCGCGGCACAGGTCGACCCGGTTGGCGCCGGTGCTGGTGCCGGTGTAAGCGCCGACCGCCGAGTCGGGCACGAAGGCGTCGACCGCCGTGCAGTGGCCGGCGATCTGAGCCTCCGTCAGCGCGTCGTACACGAGTACACAGACGTCCATCAGGTTCTGCGGGGCGCCGATCTGCCAGTCCCACCAGTTGCCGTAGCGCGTGGTGTTCTCGTTGTAGACCTGGGAGTTGATGTGGTCCAGGCCGGTGACGATCCCGTTCAGGAGCGCCGGGTCGCCGGTGAGGCCGGTGCCGGGCTGCGCGTATGCCTGGGCGAGTGTGCTGAGCCTGCTGTAACTGCCGGAGATCTTCGAGGAGTACGCGTACGACTCCGCGTCGGTGTCGGGCTCCGGGTCCGCCCAGACCAGGTCCGGCCAGAGTGATCCCGTCGCCGGGGCCATCGCGGCCAGATGACCCGCGGCCGTGCTGCCGAGGGTGGCGAGCTGGGTGCGGAACGGCTCGGAGGCGGGGTCGAAGTCCGTGCCGAGGATCAGGTCGCGCCACTTGGCGCGAAGGGCGGCGAACTCGTCGTCCTCGGAGGCGGCGGCAGAGGGGAAGGAGGCGGTGCTCACAGCGCCGAGGGCGAGAGCGGTCGCCGTGGATCCCTGGAGGAATCGTCGGCGGGACCAGGAAGAAGGCATGACTGAGTCCTCTGCGGGAGGGATGGTGAGCCGGCGGAAGAATCCGACGGCGTGCTCGGCAGCCGGGCGGCGTGGGCGGTCCAGGGGTTCTAACACGCTCATCCACGCGCCAGCAATGGTTAACACACGGAATTCTTGCTTTACCTTCGTTCGAAAGAAAACGTCAGGGTGGGTGCGGAAGCGATAGTCTGGCCCTGATCAGGGCATGCGAGCAGAGGGGAGCCGCCGTGCACGCGGAAGAGAGGCACCAGGTGATCCTGCGCCGGGTGCGCGAGCAGGGATCGATGCGTGTGACGGACTTCGCCGCCGAGCTGGGGGTCTCCCCGGTCACGGTGCGCAAGGACGTCGAAGTGCTGGCCGAGCAGGGGTTGCTGGTGCGGGTGCACGGCGGCGCGATGCTTCCGAAGGACTGGACGGAGGGTGCGTCTCCCGCCGCCGGGGCCGAGGCCGTGGAGCGGCGAACGCAGACCCTGGGGCTGATCGTTCCGTCCTCCGCCTACTACTACCCCGAGGTGATCAAGGGTGCCCGCGAGGTGGCCGAGGCGCGCGGAATCCGGCTGCTGCTCGGCGTCTCCGCCTACGACCCCGAGACGGAGAAGGCGCAGGCCGAGCAGTTGATCGCGGAAGGCGTGGCGGGCCTGCTGCTCGCCCCGTCCGAGACGCGGGGCGCCGTGGGCCGGCAGTGGTACGAGGATCTCGACGTGCCGGTCGTGCTGGTCGAGCGCCGGCCGGAACAGGGTGACGCCGCAGCCGAGCACGTGGGCACCGACCACGCCTACGGCGCCCGTCTCGCCGTACGGCATCTGCTGGACGGCGGACGGCGGCGCGTCGCCCTGCTGCTGCG
Source organism: Streptomyces sp. NBC_00775 (assembly GCF_036347135.1). NCBI lineage: Bacteria > Bacillati > Actinomycetota > Actinomycetes > Kitasatosporales > Streptomycetaceae > Streptomyces > Streptomyces sp. NBC_00775. The sequence goes on along the minus strand of NZ_CP108938.1, from coordinate 803,657 downwards.
CTCGGGGACTCCGACGGCGCCCTGGATCCGGGAGGGATACCTGGCCGGGATGCGTGCCGCGGGCCTCGACGCCCCGGAGGACACCGCGTTCATCGACCTCAGCAACTACGACGTGGGGGAGCCCGCCTACGAACGGGCGTTGGAGGAGTTCGTGCGGGGCGTGCGGGACAGGGCGATCGACGCGGCCCTGGTCCACACCGACAACGACGCGATGCTCCTGCTCCAGCGCCTGCGCGCCGCGTCCCTGTCGGTTCCCGGCGACGTCGCGCTGGTCTCGTACGACGACGAGGTGGCCGAACTCGCCGATCTCCCGCTCAGTGCGGTGGCCCCGTCGAAGCACGAAGTCGGCGCCACGGCGGTCGAGTTGCTGCTGTTGAGGCTGGCGGAACCGGGGCGTCCGCGGCGCCGTATCGCGATCCTGCCGGAGCTGCGCGTGCGCGCTTCCAGTGAAGCGTAAGTGAAACGCTGCTTCACTTTTGTTTCCTTTCGGAAATCTTGCTTTTCTATTGACTCCTTGTGGGGCTGGGCCCAAAGATGTGCCTCACCCGCCGCGACGTGCAGTTCCGCGGCCCGCCCTCTGAGGAGCCGAGCAGTGAAGCTCACCTCTCGTACGTCCCGTTCCGCCCTTGCCGCGGTCACCGTCTCGCTCTCGCTGGCGATGTTCGCCACCGCCTGTGGCGGCGACGACGGCTCGGACAAGGCCGGCACCGCCGCCAAGCCGGTCACCCTCACCTACTGGGGATGGAGCCTCGGCGCCCAGCAGGTGGCCGACGAGTTCAACAAGACCCACAAGGACATCAAGGTCAAGTTCTCGGCGATCACCGGCGGCCCCGACGGCTACGCGAAGATCACCAACGCGATCAAGGCGGGCAACGCCCCCGACGTCGTCGGCATCGAGTACCCGCAGCTCCCCGAGTTCGCCAGCCAGGGAATGCTGGAGGACATCAGCGGCGAGGTCGGTGACACCGTCAAGGCCAAGTTCTCCCAGTCCATCCAGGACCGGGTGACCCTCGGCGGCAAGACCTGGGCCGTGCCCTACGACGCCACCCCGAACCTCCTCTACTACCGCAAGGACATCTTCAAGAAGGCCGGCGTCGCCGTCCCCACCACCTGGGACGAGTACAAGGCGGCCGCCAAGAAGATCAAGAAGGCCGACAAGAACGTCCGTATCGGCGACTGGGCCAACGACGACCCGGCGCTGCTCCCCGCGCTCGCCTGGCAGGCCGGCGCCAAGTGGTACGGCACCGAGGGCGACGCCTGGAAGGTCGGGATCAACGACGCCGCGTCGAAGAAGGTCGCGGACTACTGGCAGGGCCTGGTCGACGACGACCTCGTCGCGACGGCCGGCTTCACCAGCCCGGAGTTCACCAAGGCCAGGAACGACGGCACGGTCGCCAGCTACATCGGTGCCTCGTGGAGCGCGGGCGGCCAGATGACGGCCTTCCCGAAGCAGTCCGGCAAGTGGGGCATCGCCCCGCTGCCGAACTGGGGCACCGCCGCCTCCGGCATGTACGGCGGCACCTCCTACGCCGTGCCGAAGGGCACCAAGCACGTCGAGGCGGCGGCCGAGTTCGCCGCGTGGGCGGCCACCACGCCGGCGGCCGTGAAGGCCCGGCTGAGCAAGCTGGAGACCCCGAGCAGCGCCCTGCCCGCCAACGCGGAACTCCGTGACGTGGCGGCCGGAGTCTTCGACGACCAGGGCTACTTCGGCGGCGACGACGTCTACAAGATCGCCGGTGCGGCGGCCGACACCATCGTCCCGGACTGGACCTGGGGCCCGGTCCAGACCGCGACCAACACCGCCATCACGGACGCCTCGTCCAAGGGCACCGTCGCCGACGGTCTGAAGGCCGGCCAGTCGGCCGCCGAGAAGGCGATCAAGGACCGCGGTCTCAACCTCGCCCAGTAGAGCCGGGCGGGTCCGGGGAAACGGGACCCGGCCCCTCCCGCCGTCGTCGGGCACTCACTCAGCCGAGTGCCCGGCGACGCCCAGTCCCTCACGGCAGCCGAAGCCCCCCATGTCCGAAGGAGCCCCCGTGGCACTCTCCCTCCAGCGGTCGACGCGCCGTCACCCCCGGCCGAGACCGGGCCAGCGCAGCGCGGTGGCTGTGTTCCTCGTCCCGTTCTTCACTCTCTTCGCCGTCGTCCTGGTCGCGCCCATCGGCTACGCGATCTGGATGAGCCTGCACGAGGAACGCTCCTCCGGCCTCGGCTTCGGCGGCAGCGAGCGGGTCTTCAGCGGACTGGGCAACTTCACCAAGGCCCTGAGCGACGAGGGCTTCCTCTCGTCCTTCCTGCGCCTGGCCGGGTACTGCGCGCTCTACATCCCGGTGATGATCGGCGCGGCCCTCGCCCTCGCCCTGCTCGTCGACTCCGCGGCAGCCCGCGCCAAGCGCTTCGTCCAGCTCGCGGTGTTCCTGCCGCACGCCGTTCCGGGCATGATCGCGGCGATCATCTGGATCTATCTGTACACGCCGGGCCTGAGCCCGGTCCTCGACTGGATCCAGGCCGCGGGCGGCAGTTGGAGCTTCTTCGCCAAGGGGCACACCCTGCCGTCGGTGGTCAACATCGCCGCCTGGCAGTGGACCGGCTACAACATGATCATTTTCTATGCCGCCCTCCAGGCCGTACCGCGCGAGATCATCGAGGCGGCGGTCGTCGACGGCGCGGGCGGACTGCGTACCGCCCTCCAGATCAAACTGCCGATGATCCGTTCCGCGGTGGTCCTCACGCTGATGTTCACCTGCGTCGGCGTCGTCCAGATCTTCAACGAGCCGAAGCTGCTGGCCGACCGGGCCCCCTCGATGGGCTCCGACTGGGCGCCGATGATGTACGTCTTCAAGGCGGCCTTCGAAAAGCACGACTACGGCCTCGCCGCCGCCGCGTCCCTCCTTCTCGCCCTCGTCGCGGGCGTCCTCTCCTTCATCGTCACGAGGCTCGGGAACCGAGGTAAGGCAGCATGAGCACACGCACTCTTTCCTCGACGTCGACTTCGGCCTCGCCCAGCGACTCGCCGGTCACCACGCCCCAAAAGGCCGGCCCGGAGCGGGAGTTCACCGGGCGCCGCCGCCGCGTCACCGGCGGCGGAGCGGTCTCCAGGGCGGCGGTCAACGGGGTCCTCCTCGTCGCCGTCCTCTACACGCTCATGCCCCTGACCTGGCTGCTCATCGCGGCGACGAAGAACTCCGGGGACCTCTTCGGGACTTCGGGCTTCGCGTTCGGAGACTTCAACCTCGTCGACAACCTCCACGCCGTGTTCACGTACAACGGCGGGATCTTCCTGCGCTGGATGCTCAACAGCCTGATCTACTCCGTGATCGGCTCGCTGCTCTCCTCGCTGATCAGCGTCGCCGCCGGGTACTGCTTCGACAAGTACGAGTTCCGCGGCAAGGAGAAGCTCTTCGGGCTCGTGTTGGTCGGCACGCTCGTCCCCGCCGTCGTCATCACCCTGCCCCAGTACCTGCTCGCCTCCGACGTGGGCATCGTCAACACCTACTGGGCCGTGCTCATCCCGTCCCTGGTCAACCCCTTCGGCGTGTATCTGGCCCGGGTCTTCTCCGAGGGCTATGTCCCCGGCGAGGTGCTGGAGGCCGCCCGGGTCGACGGCGCGAGCGAGCTCAAGACGTTCCGCTCGATCGCCCTGCCGATGCTCACGCCCGGCTTCATCACCCTGTTCCTGTTCTCGTTCACCAGCAGCTGGAACAACTTCTTCGGCCCGCTGATCATGCTCAACGACGAACACCTCTACCCCGCCGGCCTCGGTATCTACAGCTGGAACCAGATGGTGCTGCAGAACCCCGAGATGTACCGGCTCGCCATCACAGGCGCCCTCGTCGCGATCATCCCGCTGATCCTCGCCTTCGTCGGACTACAGCGCTTCTGGCGTTCGGGCCTCACCGCAGGAGCCGTCAAGTGAACCACCCCCCGTCTCCGTCCGGGCGCACCCACCGCCCCCGCGCCGTCCTCGCCATGGACGCGGACTCCCGGGCGGCCGTGCTGGACGAGCGGGCCCTGCTGCGCCTGCGCTCACTCGCCCGCCTCGACCCGGATCTGCTGGTCACCGACTTCACCGCACCCGAGGCCGCGGCGGCGCTGCGCGAGGCCGAGGTCCTGGTCACCGGCTGGGGCTGCCCGCCGCTCACCGCGGAGGCCCTCGCCCTGATGCCCGCCCTGCGTGCGGTCGTGCACACCGCGGGCACGGTCAAGGGTCTGATGACCGAGGCGGCCTGGGAGCGCGGCCTGAGCGTCACCAGTGCCGCCGAGGCCAACGCCCGTCCCGTCGCCGAGTACACCGTCGCCGCGATCGTCTTCGCCAACAAGCGCATCCTCGACGCTGCCCGGGCCTACGCCGCGGCCCGCGCCCAGCTCGACCCGCTGCGCCTCTACCCCGCGATCGGCAACTACCGCAGGACCGTCGGTGTCGTGGGCGCCTCCCGGATCGGCCGGCGCGTCATCGATCTGCTGCGCTCCTACGACGTCGAAGTGCTGGTGTACGACCCCTACCTGGACCGGCAGGACGCCGCCGCCCTCGGCGTCGAGCAGACGACTCTCGACCAACTCGCCTTCCGCAGCGACGTGGTGACCGTGCATGCCCCCGAACTCCCCGAGACCCGGCACCTGCTGGACGCCCGGCACATCGCTCTGATGCGTGACGGCGCGACCCTCATCAACACCGCGCGGGGCTCCCTCGTCGACACCGAGGCGCTCACCGGGCACCTGGTCTCCGGCCGTCTGCACGCGATCCTCGACGTCACCGACCCGGACGTCCTGCCCGCCGACTCGCCGCTCTACGACCTGCCGAACGTCCTGCTCACCCCGCACATCGCGGGCTCCCTCGGCACCGAACTGACCCGGCTCGCCGACGCCGCGGCCGACGAACTGGACCGTTACACACGGGGGTTGGCCTTCGCTCACGCCGTCCAGCCCACGGCCCTGTCCCGCTCCGCATGAACGGCACGTGACCCAAGGAACCACCTCGTGACGATCGCCCCCACCCCTCAGCAACTCGCCTGGCAGCTAGACGGGTTCGGCCTCTTCCTGCACTTCGGCGTCAACACCTTCAACGGCGAGGAATGGAGCGACGGAACCCTCGACCCGGCGACCTTCGACCCCACCGGCCTCGACGCGTCCCAGTGGGCGCGGACGGCCCGGGCGGCCGGAGCGAAGTACGTCGTCCTCACCGCCAAGCACCACGACGGCTTCTGCCTGTGGCCCACCGCGACCACCACCTACTCGGTGGCGTCCTCGCCCTGGCGCGAGGGCCGGGGCGACGTCGTCGCCGAACTCGCCGAGGCCTGCCGGGGGGCAGACCTCGGTCTGGGGCTCTACCTCTCGCCCTGGGACCGCAACGCCCACTGCTACGACGACCCGGCCGCGTACGACGACTTCTACCTCCGCCAGCTCACCGAACTCTGCACGCGCTACGGACCGCTGTACGAGCTGTGGTTCGACGGCGCGGGCTCGGAGGGCCGGACCTACGACTGGGACGCGATCATGGCCGTCGTGGACCAGCACCAGCCCGACGCCATGGTCTTCAACATGGGCCGTCCGACGATCCGTTGGGCCGGAAACGAGGACGGTCTGGCCGAGGACCCCTGCCGGTACGTCACCGAGTCCACCGGCATCAGCGTCTACGACGACGGCCGCGAGGCGCTCGACACGGCCCGCTATCTGCCGCCCGAGTGCGACGTCCCGATCCGCGCCAACTGGTTCTGGCAGCCCGGTGACCTCGACACCCTCAAGAGCCGCGACCAGCTGCTCGACATCTGGTACCGCTCGGTGGGCCTGGGCGCCGGTCTGCTCCTGAACGTGCCACCGGACCGCCGCGGTCTGATCGACCCCGTCGACCGCGACCGCCTGCTCGACTTCACCGGCGAACTCGCCCGGCGCCTGGCCGAGCCCCGGACCTGCGAGCTGTCGGTCGTCGACGAGGGTGACGTGCTCGCGCGCTTCCCCGAACCCGTCCGCATCGACCACCTCGAACTGCGTGAGGACCTCACCGCCGGCCAGCGCGTCACCCACCACGAGGTACTCGCCGACGGTGAGCCACTGCTGAGCGGCCACACCGTCGGCGTCCGGCGAGTCCACGCCTTCGAGCCCCGCACCGTACGCGAACTCCGCGTCCGGCTGACGGGCGACGGCGCCACCCTGACCGAGGTGAACGGATACGCCGCCAAGTGACCGAGATCAGCCCGCTGACCCTGACCACGAACGAGACCGGCTTTCTGCGCAACGGCCGGCCCCACCAGTTCGTCCGGTGAGCGAGTGCCGCATCGAGACGCACACGGTGGCCTGGTTGCGCTACGAGATCCGGGTCCACTTCGTGACGGCTCCCGCGGGATGGGGCGTCCGGGACGGCGGCTACAGCCTGGCCTCCCCGACCGCCCCCGAGACATGCGATACGCGACACTGGCGGGCCGCGGTCACGGACGACGGCACGACGAGCGCGATCGCCTCGCTCTGGGGCTTCGAGCACGGCGGACTGCACCGGGACTCAGGAGCCGACGCCATGGGGAGGGAGTCCGCGGTCCCCTATCTCACCGCTCGTCACGCCGGCGGCACGAGGACGTACGTGTCTTGTGTGCTGCTCGCTGCCGACGGCTTCGGTCCCGTCGGCCCTGCGCGCGTCGGCGTGGACAGCGTCGTAGAGGAGGGCCGGGTGACGCTGAGCCTTCCGGGCCTGCCGGGCGGCACAGTGCTGCCGGGCCACGCCCCGTGCCGTGATCCCCACGCCCCGGCGTGCCCGAACGCGTCGGGCGCCGGGCCGAAGAGGCCCAGCTCGGTCTGCAGGAGGGGGCTCTGGGGGCGCAGCCCCCAGGGATGGGACGGGTAGGGGCGGCGGGGGCGAAGAAACCACCGTCAGGCATGCGGAGAGGCTACCGATCTCCTCGGTAATGGTCCAGACCATGACATCGAGCCTGTTCAGGGCACCCTCCGGGCTCAGTACGCTGGGGGCATGCATGAAGACAGCGGAACAGTCCAGGACGACCGACGCCTCGAACTGCGGGCCGACTGCGGTGAGTGCTTCGGGCTGTGCTGCGTCGCGCTCCCCTTCGCCCGCTCCGCGGACTTCGCCATCGACAAGGACGCCGGAAAGCCCTGCCCCAACCTGAAGACCGACTCCCGCTGCGGCATCCACACCCAGCTGCGCGACAAGGGCTTCACGGGCTGCACGGTGTACGACTGCTTCGGCGCAGGGCAGAAGGTCTCCCAGGTCACCTTCGGCGGCAAGGACTGGCGCTCGGGTTCGAAGGAACGCGCCCGGCAGATGTTCGACGTGTTCCCCGTCGTACGCCAGCTCCACGAACTGCTCTGGTACCTCAACGAGGCGCTGACCCTCCCCGCCGCCGGCCCCGTGCACGCCGACGTCCGCCGCGCGCTCGACAAGACGGAGCGGCTCACCCGCCAAACCCCCGAAGAGCTCGGAGAGTTGGACGTGGGCGCACACCGGCAGGACGTCAATGTGCTGCTGCTGCGGACCAGTGAACTCGTACGGGCGGGAGCCGGTCGGGGGAAGAAGGGCCGCCCCAAGGACCGCCGGGGAGCCGACCTGATGGGCGCCCGTCTCAAGGGAGCCGATCTGCGGGGAGCCAACCTGCGCGGCGCCTACCTCATCGCGGCCGACCTGACCGGCGCCGATCTGCGCGGCGCGGACCTGATCGGCGCGGACCTGCGGGACACCGACCTCACGGACGCCGATCTGACCGGTGCGTTCTTCCTGACCCAGCCCCAGCTGAACGCGGCCCGCGGCAGCGTCGGCACCAGGCTCCCGGAGTCAGTCACCCGCCCGGGCCACTGGTCGGCCCAGGGCTGAGGAGTCCCGCTCGGCGGGCACCCGGCGTTCCAGGTGCAGGCGCAGCCCCTCCGGCATCAGTGTCAGCCGTTCGGCCACGCGCAGCCGGTACTCCGGGTCGGCCCGCAGCTCGTAGCGGCGCAGCAGCAGCCCGAGAACCAGCGTCGCCTCGTGCAGCGCGAACTGGCGGCCGATACAGGCCCGCGCCCCGGTGCCCCACGGCTTGAAGGTGTGCGCGGGCCGGGCCCGTACCGACTGGGCGTCGAAGCGGTCCGGGTCGAACTTCTCGGCGTCGGCGCCCCACACCTCCGGATCCCGGTGCAGCAGTGGCGTCAGGACCAGCGCCCACGCGCCCTGCCGCATCGGGTGGACGCCGCCCAGCACCGTGTCCTGGCGGGCCTCGCGCGCGAAGGCCGGCGCCGTCGGCCACAGGCGCAGCGACTCGTCGAGGACCCGGCGGACGTAGCGCAGCTTGGCGATCTGGTCGTAGCCGGGCCGGTCGGTGTCGCCCCAGACGCGGTCGACCTCGGCCCGGGCGCGCGCGGCGATGTCCGGGTGCCGGGACAGGTAGTGCAGGGCGAAGGAGAGCGCGCCCGAGGTGGTCTCGTGGCCCGCGATGAGGAAGGTGATGACCTGACGGCGGACGTTCTCCGGCGCCAGACGCTCCCCGGTCTCCGGATGAGCGGTCTCCAGCATCCGGTCGAGCAAGTCCCCTTCCCCGCTTGAGGTTTGGCGTGCCGCCACCACCGCGTCGACCGTGCGGTTGAGGAACGCCATGTCCGCCTCGTTGCGGCGGAAGGCGCCGCGCAGCAGCAGCGGGGCCAGCGGCGCGGGGACGGCATTGAGGCGCTGCGCGTACGTCAGGGTGCCGACCATCGCGTTCACGAAGGGATGCGGCCTGGAGCGCTCGAAGGAACCGAAGTCATGGCCGAAGCCGGTCCGGGCGATCGTCTCCAGTGTCAGCTTCGTCATGTCGCCGGGCACGTCCACGTCGCGCCCCGCCGCCTGCTCCCGGTCCCAGCGGTCCGTCAGCCGCTCGGCCACGGCCAGCATCATCGGGTGATAGCCCTCCATGGCCTCACGGCTGAAGCCGGGCGCCAGGACGTCGTGGGCCAGCTGCCAGTTGGGCTCGTGGTTGTACGCCGTGAACAGGCCGTCGCCGGCCACCGGGCGGAGGTTGGCGACCCCGAGGCCCACGTGCTTGGCGAACCGCGACTCGTCCGCCAGCTCGGCCGCGAGGTCCGCGCCCCAGACGAAGACGATCTCCTTGCCGAAGGCCTTGCGCCGGAAGACCGGTCCGAGCCGGCGGCCGAAGCGCATCGAGTCCTGGAGCGGCGTACGGACGTTGACGCCGAGTACGTCGCCGGCCAGGGGGACGCGGCGCGGCGGATGCGGAATGCGGTGCAGCTCCGGCCAGCCCAGTTCCGCGCTGCGGAACCCCTTGGGCAGCGCGGTCCCCGTCGTCTCCGTCATGACGCCATCTCCCTTGTGCCCGGGGCGGATTGAGTCTGTTGTACGTGGGTTCAATAATGGAAACCAGTCTGGTCCCGTTGTTGAACCGACGTCAAGTAAAGTGCGGGCATGGCCGGGAAACAGGGGGAGCGCGCGCGTCGTCGGCTCAGTACCGAGGAGCGCCGGGAGCAGCTCCTGTCGGTCGGGGCCTGTCTGTTCTCGGAGAGCCCGTACGACGAGGTGTGGATCGAGCAGGTAGCGGAGATCGCCGGAGTCTCGCGTGGGCTGCTGTACCACTATTTTCCCACGAAACGGGACTTCTTCGCGGCCGTCGTCGAGCGCGAGAGCGGGCGGATGCTGCGAATGACGGCGGCCGTGCCCGGAATCCCGGTGCGCGAGCAGCTCGGTGCGGGTCTCGACACCTTCCTCGGATACGTCGAGGAGCACGCGCACGGCTTCCGTGCCTTCCACCGTGCCGACGCGGCGGGCGACCAGGCCGTACGCAAGGTCTACCGGCAGGCGCTGGCCGCACAGGAGCGGCAGATCCTGGAGGCGCTCGCCGCGGACCCCGAGCTCGGCTGGGCGCCCGAGGACCGCCCCGAACTCCGGATCGCGGTCCGGGGGTGGCTGGCCTTCACCACGGCCGTGTGCCTGGAGTGGCTCAGGGGGGCGGAGCTGACCCGGGAGCAGGTGCGCGAGCTGTGCGCGCGGGCACTGCTGGGCGCGATCACGCCCTGAGTCAACATTCATCCCGCCCGGTCGCATCCTGAACAGAGTGCTCACAGCTGGCGAGGCGTGGTTGGCGTACACCCGGATCTTCGATAGGTTAGGCAAGCCTTACCTAAGGAGGAACTGATGGGTGACCGTCACACCTGGACGGCCGCGCCTTCCGCGGCGGAACGCGCCCGCTCGGTACTCGCCGCGGCATGGTCCTGCGCGGTGACCGCCGAAGGCGGCCGGGAGGAGTTCGTCGGCGCGCACACCGTCGCCGTGGACGGCCGGGTGCTCCTGCATGTGCCGGAGGACAGCGCACTGCTCGCCGCCGCGATCTGCGCGCCGCGCGGCGAGCCGTCCGCCGTCCTCGAGTTCGCCGATGTCGCGCCGGTTCCGGTACGCAACCGGATCCGCGCCCGCCTGTGGCTCGCCGGCTGGTTCATCCCCGAGGACGGTCACCTGGCGTTCCGGCCGACCCGCGCGGTGCTGCGCCGGCCGTCCGGAACGGTCGTGCTCGACCTGGACGAGTTCGCCGACGCGGAGCCCGACCCCCTCGCCCTCGCCGAGGCCCAGCTGCTCACCCATCTCGCCGACGCCCACCCGGACGCCATCGAGCGGCTCACCCGCCTCGTCGAACCGGACAGCCTGCACGGCGCGGTGCGCGTCCAGCCGCTCGCCGTCGACCGCCACGGACTCACGCTGCGGATCGAACGGGCGCGCGGCAACGGCGACGTACGCCTGCCCTTCCACGCGCCCGCCGACGATGTCGCCTCGCTCACGGAACGCATGCACGTCCTGCTGACGCAGGCGAGCGCCGCGTCCTGTCCCCGCGCGCTACAGCGGCAGCGCACAGACGGCGACCGGTGAGGCGAACGGCTCGCCCGCGAGCCGGAGTTCGCCGCTCCCGCCGTCGACGTGGAAGACGCTGACGGTGCTCGACCTCTGGTTCGCCGCGAACAGCAGCCGTTCGTCCGGTGAGAACGCGATGTGGCGCGGGAAGTCGCCGCCGGCCGGAACCGTGTCCAGGAGCCTCAGGCGGGCCCCGTCCGCCTCGATCGCGTAGCGCGTCAGACTGTTGTGGCCGCGGTTGGCGAGATAGGCGTACGACCCGTTCGACGTCACCAGGATCTGCGCCGGGTAACTCGTGCCCTCACCCGTGCCCGTGGACTGCGGGTCGCCCGGGGTGAGCCTGCCGGTGGCCCGGTCGTAGGCGCAGACCACCACCGTGTTGTCGACCTCGTTGGCGAGATAGGCGTGGCGGCCGCCGGGGTGGAACGTGAGATGGCGCGGGCCCGCGCCCGGCCGTGTGTGCGCCTGGGAGACCTCGGTGAGCGTGCCCTTCGACTGGTTCAGCCGGTAGCTGTAGACGGTGTCGGTGCCCAGGTCGACGGCGAGTACATGGCCGCCGTCGGGGCTGGTGACGAACTGGTGGGCGTGCGGGCCCTGTTGACCCGGGCCGGGCGCCGGAGTGGAGTGCGTGACCAGGTCGGTGCGCTCGCCGAGCGCGCCCGAGGCGTCGATGGGGTGCACCGCGACACTGCCCGAGGTGTAGTTCGCGCTCAGCAGCCAGTTCCCGCTCGGATGCACCGACAGATGACAGGGGCCCGCGCCGCCGGTGCCGCGTGTGCCGAGCACCTTGTTCTTGGCGAGCCGTACGGCCGTCACGCCGCCCTCGTCCCGCTCATTGACGGTGTACAGCGTGCGGCCGTCCGGATGCGTCGCGAGATACGACGGGTTGCCGACGCCCGTGATGGTGCCGGTGCCGGTGATCAGGCCCGTCGTGGGGTCGTAGGTGGCGAGGCCGATCCCGGTGCCGCCGCCGTCGACCGAGGTGTAGGTGCCGAGGTACAGCGGGCGGGGGCCGGAGCGATGAGTGGGGGACGGGGAGGCGCCGGTGCCCGGCGCTGTGGGTGTCGCGGGTGTCGTCGGAGCCGCCGCGGGGTCCGCCTCGGGCGCGGCCGGTGCCGGGACCGTCGTCACGGCGGCGGCTCCCGCCAGCGCGCCCACGAAGCGGCGCCTGGTCCAGCCGCCGCCCGCGCCTCGCGCCGGTTCTGCACCACTGCTCATGCCTGCACCTCGGGTGTCGGTTGCCTCAGCTGTGACAGCCACCTTGGCGTGAGAGACCCGTGAAGTGCAAGACCGGCAACGGCCGTTGCATTCTGTGCAACGGCCGTCCTTGTCTCTTCCTCGCTTACCAGTCACCGTCCTCGACCGGCTTGCCCGGCGCGTCCTTGAGCGGCTTCACCTGGTGGGGCGCGGGCTGCTGCCAGGGCTCGTGGTCGTCGCCGAGCCAGTCGCCGACCGGCTGCACCGAGCCCAGCGTGTTCGTGGGGGCCAGGTCGGTGGCGTCCTGGTCGTAGTAGTCGAACCAGGGGAGCCCGGCCCGGGTGTAGGCCGCGCGGTCCACCGGGGACGGCGGGGGAGCCTCTCCGGTGATGCGACGCCACTCCGGAGGCGTCACGAGATGGACGAACACGCGCCCGGCCGGCTCCTTGGCCCACGACTTCAGCGGCCGGTCGTCCCGGTAGACCTCCTGGCGCATCGAACCGCCGACGCCGAGGCCCATCGCCGGAGCGCTCCGTGGACGTCCCGCCGCTCCGCCCACGGGAGGCGGAGCGGCACCCGGTGCGGCCGGCGCGGCCATGGGGAACGCGGCGCCGTAGCCGCCCGCCGCCAGGGTCGGCTCCCTGCGCTCCTCGGCCCTGCGGCGCTCCGCCTCGCGCCACGCGGCCAGCTCCCGGTCGTTGAGCGGGAACGACTGCAGCTGTACGCCGCCCCACACCTCCTCGCCGGTGACCTGACCCTCGACGGTGGCGCCCAGACCGAGAGGCACCGCCACGAACTGGCGGACGGTCCCCTTCCCGGAGTTGATGCCGTCTAGCCACGGCTGGCGGGGCAGCACCACATAGTTCTGCGGTTTCCTGGTGAGACGAGAACTCCACGGCTCGCCCGAGACCGCGCACACCTTGCCTACGCCGACCTGCAAGGCGGCCGGCTCCGACGTCCCGCCGAAACTCAGCCACATGGCCTCGCGCAGATACACCGGCAGCATCACACCGCCGCGCGCCCGCCACTCGGCGGGCACCGTGTCCGCGTAGTCCTCGACGCGCCGTATCGGGAACTCACCGAGCCCCGGAGGCAGCGCGTGCGTGCCCGTCTCGGGCAGCCGCAAGGTCCGTATGAACCGGACCCGCACCCCGCCCGGCAGCCGCAGGGTGTTCCCGTCGATCCGCACGGTGTCCTCGGTCATCCGCCCGACCCCTCGTCGTATCGCTCGGCCGACGTCGTGCCGCCTCCACGCCGTCGGACGAGTCTCGATCCCCGACGTCATACGGCTCCGGCGATGTCGTACCGCTTCCTTACCTAGAACGTCGAGAGGCGGCGGGGCGGTTCCGCTTCCGGCGCAGTCGCCGTGGGACGCGCAGGTGTCGCCGCAGGCGCGTGAGGTGCGGCCGGCGTTCGCGCTCCTCGCGGGTGCAGCGGTCCAGCTCTTCCAGGAGCCGCCGGGTGCGGTGCTCCGTGTCGAGCTCGTCGAGGATGCGGTTGACCTCCGTCAGGACGGCGCCGTGCAGCTGCCACTGACGGGCGTCCCGCTGGACCTCTTCGAGGAACAGCTGGGCCAGCTTGTCGCGGGTGGCGGCCGCCGTGGTGAGTTCCGCGCTGAGCCGCTCCTCGGCCGAGGCGGCGCTCTGGCTCACATCGGTGGTCACCAGGACGGCGAAGCTGACGATGGCGTCGGCGACCTCGGACAGCAGCTGTTCCAGGGCGGCCCCGGCCTGCGGCTCGAACAGCGGCTGGGGTTCGCGCTCCTTGGCGAGATCGGTGAGGCTGCGCGAGAGGACGCGCAGGACCACGGTGCAGATCTCCAGCGTGTCGAGCCCGGTGCGCAGCACCACCCGGTGCAGCAGTCCCTCGCGCACGCGCGGGTTGAGCTTCAGGCTGTCCTCGGCCTGCCGCAGCGCCGCGTCCACCTCGACGATGTCGTGGTCGAGGCGGCGCGCCTCGTGCAGCCGCTCGGCCGCCAGCTCGAAGGGGGTACGGCCGGCGGCCTCCTCGCCGACGCGCAGCATCAACTGGCGCATCCGGCGCGCCAGGTCCTCGATGGACTCACCGGCCTCCTCCACCCACACCGGCGGCGCGAGCACCAGATTGAAGGCGAAGCCCACGAGCGCCCCGATCAGCGTCTCCAGCACCCGCGCCCACGCGGTGTCGCCCACTCTGGTGACGCCGAGGACCAGCATGGCGCTGATCGCCACCTCGGGCACGAACTCGCTGACCCGTACGAGATGTCCCACGGCCAGCGAGGCGACGATGATCAGGGCCAGGCTCCACCAGGTCAGCCCCACGAGGCTGCTGAAAACGATGGCGATGACGACGCCGGCCACCACGGAGTTCACCCGCCGGATTCCGGTGGTGATCGTGGCGTAGACCGTGACCTGCACGACCAGCAGCGCGGTCAGTGGCGCCGTGAGCGGCGCGGGCTCGGGGCTGAGGTGCAGCGCGACGACGTACGCGATGGTCGCGGCGGCCGCCGACCGCAACGTCTGGACGACCACGGGCTCCCGGCGCCGCTCCACGAACCGGGCGACGGACGCCGCCCACTCACCACGTACCTCTTGCATCCTTGGGCTTTTCCCGTTCCACAGCCGTACCGAACGTTTTCATTGCGGACCGTATCTGTCCGCGAGTCGGCCTAGTTTGTTCTCATCAGGCGGAAGGCACAAGGAGGGGACCAGGGGATGAGCAAGGTCGAGGGCGTCGAACTGCTGAGGCGGGCACACACCTGCCTGCGCGAGGTGGTCGCGGCCGTACCGGAGGGGGCATGGGGTTCACCGACGCCGTGCAGTGAGTGGACGGTACGCCAGGTCCTCAACCACGCGCGACTCGATCAGCAGGCGTACGGCGCCGCGATCACCGGCGCGGGATGGCCCGACTCGGACCCCTTCCACCCCGCCGACGCGCTGGACGCCGACGCGCGGGCGGCGCTCGCCAAGGTGCTGCGGGACGTCGCCGACACCTACGCGCAACTGCCCGCCCGCGCCGAGGAGGTGGCGACCCCGCTGGGCCCGCTGCCGCTGCGTCTCGCCGCCGCCGCGGGCGCCATGGACGCGGCGGTGCACGCCTGGGACATCGCCGTCGCGACAGGCCAGGACGCGCCGCTGGACGAGGAGCTGGCCGAGGGCATCTGGGCCGCGGCGGAGCGGCTCGCCGATCATCTCCGGGACTCGTTCGGGGTGTTCGCCGCGGCGCGCGAGGTGTCCGAGGGGCAGAGCCGGGCCGAGGCGCTGCTCGCCTTCCTCGGCCGGGACCCGCACTGGACGCCCGCGGCGTCCTGACGTACTCCCGTCGGGGCTGAGGAACGCCGGCGGGGGAAACCCGCCTGATGAAGCCGGCCGGGGAAAGCAGGCTCTGGAAAGCAGGCTCTGGAAAGCGGGCTCGGGAAAAGTGCAGGGCCGCCCGCGAGGCTTTCTCCCGCCCCCATACGGACGCCTGCCGGATGGTCCGCGGGAGCCCCGCACGGGACCCTCGGATCATCAAATGGCACCGGCCCGCATCCGCTTTGGCCCTGCTCATCTGCCTCGGCACGCCCCTGGCCGGGAGGATCCGCGCTCGGCCGCAGCCACGACATCCTCATCCGCCCTCACCGGGTCGAGGCGGCGCGGCTGCGGGACCGGTAACCGGCCACCTTCGCGAGGTTGCCGCAGCGGTCCATGGAGCACCAGCGGCGGCGGCGGGCCTGGGAGTCGTCCAGGAAGAGCAGCGAGCAGCCGGGGTTCTCGCACTCCTTGACCCTGGCCAGCAGGGGACTGGCGACCAGGAGAACGGCATCCCGGGCCACGGTCGCCAGGGCCGCCGGGGCGGGATCTGCGGCCTTCCACCGCAGGGGCGACCGCGGGCCGTCGTCCCCCTCGCCGAGCTGGGGAGCGAGGTCGGGACGGGCGGCCGCTTCGTTGACCTGAGCGACATCGGCCGGGTCCGGGGCGGCCGAGTCCATCGCGGTGCGTACGAGGCGGTAGAGGGCCTCGCGCAGGGTGCGGGCGTACGCCAGATCGCCCTCGGTGACCCGCGCCGGCGCGTCGTCGGCCCCGGCTCGCAGGTCCGCCTCGGCGATCCAGCGGGCGAGGGCGCCGGTGTCGGGGAGCCGCTCGAAGGGGGTGTCGCCGTGGCGTCTGCCGAGCGTGGCGACGAAGTTCAGGCACGGGCGGCCGCCGATGAAGGGGAACGCCGACATCGGGTCGGGGGCGGGACTGGTCATGACCCGAGCTTAGCGCTTGACACTGGTTCATGGGGTGTCGCATGGTGACACCAGTTGAACCGGTGTCACCGCTCCCGGGTGGGGAGCGGTATCCGGCGTCGCCATGAGAGAGCGGGTAGGGAAATGCGTGCGGTGCGGATCGATGAGTTCGGCGGGCCCGAGGTGCTGGTGCCGGTGGAGGTGCCCGACCCCGTCGCCGGGCCCGGCCAGGTGCTGGTGAAGGTCGTGGCGGCGGGCGTGAACCGGGCGGACGCGCTGGTCCGCGCCGGGCTCTACCACCGGGCCGGACGGCCGCCGCTGATCCCCGGCGTCGAGGCGGCCGGCATCGTCGCCGCGGTGGGGGAGGGCGTGACCGGCCTCCGCGTCGGGCAACGGGTCATGGCCCTGGACGGCGTCAACGCCCCCGGTTTCTATGCCGAGTTCGCCGTCGTACCGGCCACGCAGGTGACCGTCCTGCCGGACGGCGTGGAACTGACGGAGGCCGCGGCCCTGCCCGTCGCCTGGCTCTCCGCCTGGTACTGCCTGCGCCACCTGGCCAAGGTGACCAAGGACGACACCGTGGTGGTGAAGGCCGCCGCGAGCGGGGTCGGCAGCGCGGCGGTGCAGATCGCCGCCGAGACCGGCGCCCGGGTCATCGCGGTCGCCGGTTCACCGGAGAAGACCGCCTGGGCCGCGGAACTGGGCGCCCACGTCACCCTCGACACCTCCGCGCACCCCGACGACGCCGAGGTCGACGAGGTGCTCCGGCTGACCGAGGGGCGCGGCGCGGACGTCGTGCTCGACACCGTCGGTGGCCGCGCCTTCGGGCGAAGCCTGCGCGAGATCGGGCACGGCGGGCGGGTGGTGGCCCTCGCCAATGTCGCGCTGGAGCCGAGCACGATCGACACCCGCGACTTCTACCCCAAGAACGTGGCCGTCCTCGGCTTCCAGCTCACCAATCTGCAGATCCACGGCTACGACCCCCGCGAGGATCTGCGGGAGTTGGCCGATCGGGTCGCGGCCGGCACCTACCGCGTACCGGTGGAGACCGTGCTGCCGCTGGACCGGGCGCGCGCGGCCCACGAGCGCCTGGAGCGGCGCGACAACCGGGGCAAGATCGTGCTCGCCGTCGGGGAGAACTGACACCACCGGGGACGCGAGGCTCAGGCGAGCGTGCCGAGGAGCCCTTCGAGGACCGCTTCCTGCCGCCGGGCTCCGGTGGTGTGCGGAGCGAGCAGGGCGTTGATCTGGAACCCCATGAGGGTCGCCAGCAGGGTGTCGATGACGGGTTCGTCCGGTGTCGTCGCGGTGACCTCTCCGGCCTCGCGGGCCTGCCGCAAGTAGGTCCGCATCTGGTCGCGCCAGAGGCTCATGGCCTGCTCGTGCACGTCGGCCATCCGCTGGTCGTGCAGTGCGCGGTCCCAGAAGGCGATGACCACCCGGGCCTCCAGGAGCCGGACCTCGTCGAGGGGCATGATCTCCAGACAGAGCCTGCGCAGGGCGGTCAGACCGCTCGCGTCCCCGATGGCCTGCTCGGCACGCGTGTTGGTGCTCTCGAACGCGTACTGGAACGCGGCCTGGAGGATCTCGTCCTTGTTGCGGAAGTACGGCGCCAGCGCGCCGTTGGAGTACCCGGCCTCGGCGGCCAGGTCCCGCATGGTGACGGCGTCCAGGCCGCGGCGTGCGATCAGGGCCCACACGGCTTCGACGATCTGCCGACGTCGTACGTCATGGTCGACGATCTTCGGCATCCGTGTGTCGCCCCTCGTCCCGGTTCTCGTCCTCGGCCGCTGCGAGCCTGGCCTTCGTCCAACTCGACCTTAGCCAAGACCGCGACCACGCCCGCGACCACGTCCGTGCCCTCGCCCGTGGTCAGCCGAGCATCCCGGCCATGCCCGCGATCATCAGCAGGCCGCCGGTCTCGCCGAGCAGCGGGGTGCGGCCGGGCGGCGCGGGAACGTCACGCCAGATCCGTGTGAACAGCATGGCCCCGGCCCGGGCGACGGCCCAGCACGCGAGGAAGAACAGGGGCAGCGGCCAGGAACCGTCGCCGTGCGCGTGCGGCCCGTGGGACGGCACCATCGCCGCCGTCAGTACGGCCATCACGGCGAGGTCGACGCTCCGGGCGGCGCACCCGCCGCGGGCGCTCCACGCGCAGGCCGAGGCGGTGGCGGCACAGGCGAACAGCAGCTCACGCACGTCCGCTCCCGGGGCCGTCGCCGTCATCGCGGCGAGCGCGACCGCGTGCGGACCCCACCGCCGTACCGGACCGGGCAGGTGACCGGCCAGGCACAGGGCGGCGCCCGCCAGACCGGTCACCCACAGCAGTTCACGCACGACGGCGCACCGCGGACAGCGCGCCCGCCGCGAAGGCGAGCACGACCAGCGCCTCGAAGGCGTGCGCCAGCCAGGCCGAACCTCCGATCAGTGTGGTGAAGTTGGCCAGCACCAGCCACAGGACGACCGCCAGGCCGACGACGCCGAGCACCGGCGCGACCCGGGTGTGCCACGGCCGGGGGTCCACGCCGGTGCGGGCGAAGTAGGCCACGACGGCGACGCCCACCAGGATCATCAGGACCAGGATCCCGAGCGTGGCCAGCCCGCTCATCCAGGTGAAGAGGTCGAGGACGGGGTCGGCACCGGCGAGTGTGAACACACCGACGATCACCACCGCCGAGACGGTCTGGGCCAGCGAACCGGTGTGCGGCGAACCGTGCCGGGCATGGCTGCGGGCGAGCACCGAGGGGGCGCTGCCCTGGCGGCCCAGCGAGAACAGATAGCGGGCGATGGCGTTGTGGAAGGCGAGCAGCGCGGCGAACAGGCTGGTGAGCAGGAGGACTTCCATGAGGTCGGAGGCCGCCGGGCCGACGTACTGCTCCGCGATCGCGAAGACGAGCCCCGAGGTGTTCTTGCCCGCCGCCTCCTGCACCGTGTCGCTGCCGACGGCCAGCACCACCGCCCAACTGGAGAGGGCGTAGAACACCCCGATCAGGATCACCGCGAGGTAAGTGGCCTTCGGGACGCTGCGCTTGGGGTCGCGGGCCTCCTCGCCGTAGATCGCGGTCGCCTCGAATCCGATGAAGGAGGCGACGGCGAACATCACGCCGATGCCGGGCGATCCGGTGGTGAAGGCATCCGGGGTGAAGGAGGTGAGGTCGATGCCGTCGGCGCCGCCCTGGACCAGTACGGCGACCGCGACCACCGCGACGATGCCGACCTCCAGGATCAGCAGTACCGACAGCAGCTTCGTGCCGACGTCGATGTTGCGGTACCCGAGCAGTGCGACACAGCCGAGGAGCAGCCCGCTCCACAGCCACCAGGGCAGGTCGGGGCCGTGGTACTTCACGACCAGGCCGTCGAGTGTGGTGCCCGCGAGGCCGTAGACGCCCGCCTGGACGGCGCTGTAGGCGAGGAGGGCCAGCCCCGCCGCTCCGGTGCCGGTGACCCTGCCGAGTCCGGCGGTGACGTACGAGTAGAAGGCGCCGGCGTCCACGACGTGCCGGCTCATCGCCGCGTAACCGACGCTGAAGAGCAGCAGCACGACCGCGACGACCAGATAGGCGGCAGGCACGCCGGGGCCGTTGCCGATGGCGAGCATCACCGGCAGCGCGCCGCCGATCGCGGTGAGCGGGGCGGCCGCGGCGACCACCAGGAAGACGATCCCGGCGACCCCGACCGAGCCGCGCAGCCCGGACGCGGGTGCGGTGCCGGCCTCGACGACCTCTGTCTGTTCACTCATGGCAGCTCCCGGTGGAACAGGCGGTGTGGGCTGAGGCGTTGGGCGGCACGTCGAGGGTGGGGTTGCGGTCGAAGAAGCCGACCGGCTTGAGCTTGAAGCCGGTGTAGTCGACCGGCATGATCGGCCAGTCCTCCGGGCGCGGTGCGTGGGTGAGGCCGAAGGTGTGCCAGACGACGATGTCCTGGCCGTCGATGTCACGGTCGGCGGCGGTGTAGGCGGGCAGCCCGGCTCCGCCCGGGTGCTGGTTGACGAAGTCCCCGGCCGGGTAGCGCTCGGCGGGGTCGTAGCGGGTGACCCACAGGTGCCTGGTGGCGAACGCGGCGCGCGCGGCCACGGACGACGCCGGGTCGGCGAGCAGGGCGGGCTTGCCCTCGGGGAACAGCGCGTAGCCGACCGGATGGCCGAGTCGGTTGAGCTCGGTGGGGTTGGAGATGTGCCAGACCCGGTCCACGGAGGCATCCGCGCTGCGCTGGGCCTCGCTCTCCCTGGTCAGCGGCGTACGGCGCAGGCTGAAGGCGTTGCCGCGCGGGTTGTCCGGGCCGATGGGCACGCGAGCGGCGTCGACTTCCTCGACCCGGTTGACGGTCCCGTCGAGCGTCATGTCGAGCCGTGCGCAGAACAGGTGCTGGTGGTAAGGGGCGCCGAGACCCGGCGCGATCTCGGTGGCGTACGGGTAGTCGCCGCCCGGGTGCGCGGAGGTGAAGACGACGCCGGTGGCCTTGGCCTCGAACTCGATGGTGCCGTCGAGGTAGAGGTACCAGTAGAAGCCATAGTCGTAGTTGCCGACGGTGGTGAAGAAGGAGAGCACCATACGGCGCTGGCGGCGCGTCTCGGTGGAGCCCGCCCACAGGTCGGTGTGCTTCCAGAGGATGCCGTAGTCCTCCTCGTGCAGACAGATTGCGTTGGTGAGCGTCCGCGGAGCACCGGATTCGTCGGCGATGACGGCGTCGACGTAGGTGATGTCGCCGAGACAGTCGCAGCCCAGCTCAAGGGAGTTGGCGTAGCGGCCGATCAAGTACTCACCGGTGTCGAAGTAGTTCTGCCAGGACCGTACGGGGGAGGGGTCGGCGTACGGGACGACCATCTCGGCGATGGAGGCGCGGTGGATGAGCGGTCGCTCGCATCCCTTGTCCCGGTCGTCGAAGGCGATCTGATGGAGGATCAGGCCCTCGCGAGCGTCGAAGCCGATGCGCAGCGACCAGTTCTCCCAGCGCAGGAGATGGCCGTCGAGGGTGAAGCTGGGGCCCTCGGGCTGGGTGATCTCCAGGGGCTTCTGGGTGGTGCGGAGCGGACCGGTGACGGCCGGGTCGTCGAAGTTGCCGGACTCGGTGGGTATCGGGACGGGGCCGAGGTCGACGACCTGGTCGACGGTGCGGCCGATGACATCGACGTAGGCGACGAGGCCGTCGACGGGGTGGGCCCAGGCGTGGTCCTTCTCGTGCTCCTGGACGAAGGCGAGCCCGCGCAGGATGCGGCGCCCGGACTCCCGCGGATACTCGTCGCCGTACACACCGGCGGACAGCGGCGCGACCCGGACCCGGGCCACGTCCAGGTCCCGGGCCCGCAGGGCGGCGAGCCACCGTTCGTCCTTGGCGAGGATCTCCTCGACGAGCCCGAACTCCTCGTCCAGTACCGGGAGTTGTCCATCGGCGACGGGGTCCAGGAAGCGGTCGCGGTGCACCGACGCGCGGGACAGCGACACGATCACATCATGGGCCGGTGCTCCGTCCGTGTCCTGGAGCAGGACCCGAGCGCGACGGTCGACCGGTGCGTCCGGTGTGCGGCCGAGCAGATCCTGCTTGGCCGGTTCCTCCAGGCCGAGGTAGGCGAACCGGGTCGTGTCCGTCAGGAGGCCCGCCGCGAGGAGGACGTCGCGTGTGGCGGAGATTTCCTCGGGGGTCAGCGGGTCGAGCGGGTGGGGCGGAGTGCTCATGAAGTCTCCAGGGGAGCGGTGCGATGTTTTTCTTCTACGTACGTAGAGAAAAAATGCGCCACTCATGTTTCCCTCGGGCTCGCGCCCCAGTTTCCCCATGGTTAACAAGTCGCCCGTCACCTCCGCATGGCGACTCAGGTCATGAGCTTCTCCAGGAACGCGGAGAGATTGCGCACCGTGCGGGCGATCTGCTCCTCCACGGTGAGGGTTTCCTCGAAGCGGCTCCCTGGCTGGGGGACCTTCTTGCCGCGTACGTACAAGGAGCAGTCGAGGTCGGCGCAGATGTAGACGCCGACCGAGTTGCCCTCGCGGCCGGCCGCGCCCGCCTTGCGTGCCGTCATCAGCGAGACGCCGTCGCCCGGGTGGGTCGTCAGGCACAGCGAGCACATGCTGCGGCGCAGGAAGCCGCGTTGGGAGGAGGGGAGGCGCAGGGTGATGCCGACGAGGGCGTCGTCCCGCTCGGTGACGACATAGCTGCGGTCGGGGGCTCCGGGGTCCCGCCAGCCCAGGAAGTCGAGGTCGTCCCAGGGGAGTTCGTCGAGATCGCGGGGTATCGCGAGCCGCTTGCCCTCTCCCTTGGAGCAGTTGATGAAGGAGTTGCGGATGTCCTGCTCGGTGAGTGATCTCATGGGGGAGTCCTCCTGGGGGGCGGTGCGCTGACTTCGGCAAAACCTAGGGGTACTAGGTTTTGTCCGAAGCTACCTAGCCTCATGGGAGCGGTCCAATGGATTTCGAGAGGGTCGGTACGTCGCCGTGTCATGGTGGCGCGGCGGGGAGCCGCGGCACGCCGGGGAACAGCTGCCGCACACCGCAGGAGCAGGCTCTGCGTCACGTCGCGGCCCACTCGCGCGGCCCCGCGCTGGACCCGGCGCTGCGGGTGACCCTCAACTTCCACCCGGACCGGCTCGTGCACGGGCTGCCGATCCTGGAGGCTCTGGCCCAGGACGGCACGTACCGCTCGCAGTTCGTCACGGGCACCAGCAACGGCGGGCTGACCGCGCATCCCGGCGGCGACCGCTGGCGCTGGGAGAGCCGGATCTTCGGCACGGCGTACGACTACGCGCCCGCGCACGAGCGCCCCGTGTACGGCGGGCTGAACTTCCGCCGCCAACTGGTCGGCGCGTCACCCCGGTTCGGCTCCTCGCACTTCCGGATGACCGGCGAGGCGCTGCGGCGAGCCACCTTCTGCTACCCCGACAGCGCGGCCGAGCCCTCCGCGTTCGGGGTCGCGGCCGGCATGTCGCTCATCGAGCTGGCCGAGGCGGACGAGCAGGACGCCCTCAACGACTACATCGAGGCGCAGGTGCACGGACAGGTCGTCCTGGCCCTGGACATGGAGGCCCTGGTCCTCGACGCGTCGTACCGCGGCACTCCCGTCGAGGCCGCGGCCCTGCGGCTGCCGTGCCCGGTCGAGTGGCATCCCGGATACCGGCTCTCCGTCGAGGAGTTGCGCCGCCACCCCGACTTCCGGGGGCCGGAGTTCGTCGAACTGGGCGCCAGTATCGCCGTGGACGGTTACCTCGACCCACGGATCATCGGGCACGCGGCACGCACGGGACGCTACGAACCGCAGGACCTGAAGATGGTGTGGCACTGCCTCGCCCGCTTCGGTGCTCCTCAGGGCGCGGGAACGGCCGTGGGCGGCCACACCCCGGGAGCCAGTACCCCCAACGCGTAGGCGCGGGCGACCAGTTCGTACGGGTGGCCGCTCCCCAGCGCTCGGACAGGCGCCGAAGGTGGTAGGTGACACCGTCCACGGTCAGGCCCGTCCCCCGGGCGGCCCGCGGCCGTGGTCGCGCCGGCGCGCAACTGGCCCCGGCTGCCTGCTACTTCGGCCGCGACGCCCCGGACAGGGACATCCTGCACGCCGACGAACTCCGCGCCGCCGAGGCCGCCGGTGCGGTCTCCCCGCGGCCGGCCTTCAGTGCGGCCCCGGCCGACGGCGTGGCGTTCGCGCTGAGCGACCTGATCGCGTCGGGCCGTCACGTCGAGGACGTGTACGCAGCCGGACAAGCCGTGTCCGTCTGTGGGCCCACGTGGCAGAGTGGGCCCACAGACGACTAGGGGGCTGTGGTGGACGGCTGGGAGCGGGCGCGGCAGGTTCTCGACATGGCGGGTCTGCCGTCCGGCGGTCTCGCCGACCGCCGTGCCCTGACGGGCGGGACGTACAACGAGGTCGAGGAGCTGCGACTCACCGACGGCACCCGGTACGTACTGAAAGTCCCTCCGTCGGCCACCACTCCCGGCCTGACGCACGAACAGGAACTCCTCGTCTCCGAGGCCGAGTTCTACCGGGGCGCGGCTACGGTCGGCGTACAGGCGCCCCGGGTTGTCGGAGACCGCTTCGACGGCCATCTGCTGATGACGCACTGCGCCGGCGCGCCCTGGGGCGACCTGCCGCCAGGTGAACAGGCCGCCCTGCGCGAGGAGTTGGGCCGCCTGGTGGCCCGCCTTCACCACGTGACCGGTCCCGGCTTCGGCTACCCCTCCGGTGCCCTCGGCCCCCTCGCCCCCGACTGGCGCACCGCCTTCACCGCCATGTACGACGCCGTCCTGGACGACGCCCGCCGCTACCGCGCCTGGCTGCCCCGCCCCGTGGACGAGGTGGCCCGCACGGCGAAGACCGCGTACGACGCGCTGGACGAGGTCGCCGTGCCCCGCCTCGTCCACTTCGACCTGTGGCAGGGCAACATCCTGGTCGAGCGGACGGAGGCGGGACCCCGGATCGGTGGTCTGATCGACGGCGAGCGCATGTTCTGGGGCGACCCCCTGGCCGACTTCGTCTCGCTGGCCCTGCTCGGCGACATCAGGCAGGACGAGGATTTCCTGACCGGCTATCAAGAGGAGCGCGGCCAAGTCGAGTTCGACGCCCCGGCCCGGCAACGCCTCGCCCTCTACCGCAGCTACCTCTACCTGATCATGCTCGTCGAGACCGTGCCCCGCGCACCAGGCGACGAACACGTCGCCTGGAGACGCGAGGCGGTGGCCCCGGAACTCGTCGCGGCCCTGGACGAGATCGCCTAGGGCAAGGCGTGCGGGCGCCCCCTGGGAGACCCGCGCCAAGGATCCGCATGAGATGACCCGGGGGATGGAGTCCCGCGAGGGGCCGTCCGCCGGCCGGTGTCAGGCCGCGTTGCGCCCCCTCCCGCCATGCGCCCGGATGATGTCCGCGTACCGGTGCCCGCTGCCCTTCACCGTGCGCTTCTGTGTCTTGTAGTCGACGTGCACGAGCCCGAAGCGCTTGTCGTAGCCGTACGCCCACTCGAAGTTGTCGAGCAGCGACCAGGCGAAGTAGCCGGCGAGCGGAACGCCCTTGCGGACGGCTGATGTGCAGGCGGCGAGGTGCTGTTCGAGGTACGCGGTGCGCTCGGGGTCGTCGACGGTTCCGTCGGGGCGTACGACGTCGGGATAGGCGGAGCCGTTCTCCGTGACGTAGATCCTGCGGGCGCCGTAGTCGTCCGTCAGGCGGAGCAGCAGGCGCTCGATGCCGGCGGCGTCGACTTCCCAGTCCATGCCGGTGCGGGGCACTCCGAGACGGCGGACCGTACGCACGCGCGGGGCCGGTCCGCTGGGGTCGTCGGCGACGGTGGACGGGAAGTAGTAGTTGAGGCCCAGCCAGTCCAGCGGCGCGGCCATGGTCTCCAAGTCGCCGGGAAGCTCCGGGAGTTCGACCCCGTACACCTCGCGCATGTCTGCCGGGAAGCCGCGGCCGTGGACCGGGTCCAGCCACCAGCGGTTGGTGTGACCGTCCATTCGGAGGGCGGCCGCGATGTCCTCGGGGCGGTCGGTGGCGGCCTCGACGCTGGCCAGGTTGTTGACGATGCCGACCTGGGCGTTCGGGACCGCCGAACGGATCGCCTGCACCGCCAGACCGTGGCCGAGGAGGAGGTGGTACGAGGCGCGGACCGCGGCCGTGAGATCCGCCAGACCGGGAGCCATCCGCCCTTCGAGGTGTCCGATCCACGCCGAGCACAGCGGCTCGTTGAGCGTGGTCCAGTGCTGGACACGGTCGCCCAGCCGGTCGGCGACGACCGCCGCGTACGAGGCGAAGTGGTGAGCGGTGTCGCGTACCGGCCAGCCGCCCCGGTCCTGGAGCACCTGCGGCAGGTCCCAGTGGTAGAGGGTGACCGAGGGGGTGATGCCCGCCTCCAGGAGGGCGTCGATCAGGCCGTCGTAGAAATCGAGCCCCTTCGCGTTGACCGGGCCGTCGCCGCCCGGCATCACGCGCGGCCAGGCGATCGACAACCGGTAGGCGTTGGTGCCGAGTTGACGCATCAGTGCGATGTCCTCGCGCCAGCGGTGGTAGTGGTCGCAGGCGAGGTCCCCGTCGTCGCCGTTGTCGATCTTGCCGGGGGTGTGCGAGAAGGTGTCCCAGATGGAGGGGGAGCGGCCGTCCTCGGCGACGGCGCCCTCGATCTGGTAGGCCGACGTGGCCGTGCCCCACAGGAAGTCCTCGGGGAGTGCGGCAAGGTCGATGGTCACGGAAGTCCTTTCGTTCTGGGAGGAGTTGGTCACTTGACGGCTCCGGCAGTGAGCCCGGCGACGAGATAGCGCTGGAGCAGCAGGAACCCGGCGACCACGGGCACGCTGACGACGAGCGAGGCGGCCATGATCTGGTTCCAGTACACGTCGTTGAGCGTGGAGTAGCCCTGGAGCCCGACGGCGAGCGTGCGCGTGGTGTCGTTGGTCATCACCGACGCGAACAGCACCTCGCCCCAGGCGGTCATGAAGGCGTAGACGGCGACCGCGACGATGCCCGGAACCGCGGCGGGCACGACCACACGGAACAGGGCCCCGAGCGGCCCGCAGCCGTCGACCAGCGCCGCCTCGTCCAGGTCGCGCGGCACCGAGTCGAAGTACCCGATCAGCATCCAGATCGAGAACGGCAGGGAGAAGGTGAGATACGTGAGGATCAGGCCGCCGCGCGAACCGAACAGGGCGATGCCGGTGGCGTTGCCGATGTTGACGTAGAGGAGGAACAGCGGGAGCAGGAAGAGGATGCCGGGGAACATCTGCGTCGACAGCACGGTGACCGTGAAGACGCGCTTGCCGCGGAAGGAGTAGCGGCTGACCGCGTACGCCGCGAAGACCGCGATCACGACGGAACAGACCGTCGCCGCGCCCGCCACGATCAGCGAGTTCACGAAATACCTCGCCAGCGGGACCGTCGACCAGATGTCGATGTACGGGCGGAACGTGAGCCCGCTCGGCAGCCAGCGGAACTTCCCCGACACGTCCGCGAGCGGCTTCAGGGAGCTGGAGACCATCACGTAGACGGGCACCAGGACGAACCCGGTGAGCAGGGTGAGGAAGATCCGCCGGGACCAGAGGAAGGACCGCGGTGGCGCCATCGGGGAGCGGCGGCTCGTCGTGGAGGTGCTAGACATCGGCCGTCTTCCTTCCTCGGGAGGTCAGCAGCAGGTAGACGCCCGTCACGGCGAGCAGGAAGAGCAGCAGCAGCACGGACATGGCGGAGCCGGTGCCGAAGTTCCAGGTGACGAACGAGGCCTGATAGATGTGGACCGAGATGAGGTCCGCGGCCTCCGGAGCGGTCTTGCCGAACAGGACGTACGGCGTGTTGAAGTCGTTGAACGTCCACAGGAACAGCACCAGGACCAGGACCTGGTTGACCGGGCGCAGTGACGGCAGGGTGATGCGGCGGATCCGTTGCCACATGCCGGCCCCGTCGAGGGCCGCCGCCTCGTACAGCTCGCCCGGGATGTTCTGCAGGCCGGCCATGACGATGAGGAAGGCGAACGGCCAGCCCTTCCACACCGACACGGTGAGCAGGGCGTAGAAGCTGTTGTCGCCGATCAGCCAGAAGGACGGCTTGTCGGTGAGGTGCAGCTGGTCGTGCAGGACGTGGTTCACCAGGCCGTTGTCGTGCTGGAACATGAACACCCAGGTGATGACGGCTGCGTACACCGGCAGTGCGTAGGGGACGAGGAAGAGTGCCCGGAGCAGGCCGCGGCCGCGGAAGGCGTCCTGCATGTAGACCGCGGCGGCCGTGCCGATCAGCCAGCACAGGCCGACCGAGAGCAGGGTGAAGCCGACGGTGACGAGGAACGAGTGGAGCAGCGCCTTGCCGATGGGCGCGCTGAAGTCCACGGAGACCTTGTAGTTGTCGAAGCCGGACCAGGGCGCGGTGCCCCAGTCGCGGATGTAGAACTGGGTGAGTTCCTTGAAGCTCATCACGATGCCGATCACCATCGGCACCAGGTGGACGAGGAGTTCGAGGAGCAGGGCGGGCAGGAGCAGCAGATAGGGCAGTCCGATGCGCCGGACGCGCCCGGTGCGGCGGGGACCGCGTGCCGCACCGGGGGAGCTCTTGCGCACCGTCCGCTCGCCGGAGTCGGCGGAGGCGGCGGTCGTGGTGGTCATGTCGGTGCTCGCGCTCACTTCGTCGGCATCTGCTGCTGGGCCTTCTGGAGCGCCGCCTTCACCGACGCCGTGGTGACCGGGTGTCCGGCGGCGGCAGCGGCGAACAGCTCCTTGACCGCCGTACCGACCGCCGTCTCGAACTGGGACTCGTCGGCGACCTGCGGAAGCGCTGCGGCGCTCTTGGCCAGGGTGTCCTTGAGGACCGCGTTCGCCGGGGTGTTGAAGGTGGCGTCCGTCTGGGCGGTCTTGACCGGCGGGATCGAGCTGTACGCCGTGTTGAGGACCTTCTGCTCCGCGTCACTGGTCATGAACTTCACGAACTTCGTGGCACCGTCGAGGTTGTCGGTGTTCTTGAAGACGGCCAGGTTGATGCCCGCGACCATCGAGTTGACGTTCGTGCCCGTCCCCGGGGTGCCGGACTGCACGGGCACCGGCGCGATGCCGTACGCGTCCTCGCTCATGCCCTGGGACTTCAGGTTGGCGGAGGCGGACTGCCACAGCAGCATCGCGTTCTTGCCCTTGGCGAAGTCGCTCACGGACTGGTTCTGCGCGTACTCGGCGTTGCCCGGCGCGATGATCTTGTCCTTGGCCATCAGGTCGACGTACTGCTTGACCGCGGCGACCGTGCCGTCCGAGGTGAAGTCGGGCTTGCCGTCGGCGGTGAAGAACCCGGCGCCGTGCTGCTGGGCGAAGACGAAGGTGTGATGGATGTTCTCCGACGGGTTCGAACCCTCGGCTCCCAGGCCCCACTTGCCGTCCTTGGAGAGCTTCTTGCCGTCGGCGATCAGCTCGTCCCAGGTGGTCGGCGGCTGGGATATCCCCGCGTCGGCGAACATCTTCTTGTTGTAGTAGAGCGCGTACGCCATCGAGTACAGCGGCACCGCGGCCGGGTCCTTGCCCTGAGCCCCCGTCGAGCCGAGCGCCGAGTCGACGAAGCGGTCCTTGCCGCCGATCTTGGCGAAGTTCTTCGCGTCCCACGGCAGCAGCGCCCCGGTGGCCTGCAACGAGGCGCTCCAGGTGTTGCCGATGTTGAGGACGTCGGGGCCCTGACCGGACGTGGTCGCGGCGAGGATCCGGTTGAGCAGGTCGGACCAGGGCACGACCTCCACCTTGACCTTGATCCCGGTCTGCTTCTCGAACTTGTTGAGTTCGGGCTGGAGGACCTTCTTGTCCACCTCGATGCTGGCGCCCTGGTTGGAGGCCCAGTACGTGAGCGTCTTCGGCGAGTCGTTGGAACCGCCATTTGACGAGCCGCCGCCACAGGCGGTCACGGCGGTCAGCAGGGAGATGGTGACCGCACCGGCGGCCGCGGCTCGGATTCTGCGCATGGCTGGGTATGTCCCTTTCCCGGAGGGAGAGCCACGAGAGCCGTCTGCGTTCACTTCCCGAACGACCCTCATGGCTTAATTTAGGACGTGAGTTAAGACCCGGAAGAAAGTCGCGTCAAGGGATCGCGCAGGGGTATCTTGCAGGTCGGGCAGGCGGGAAGGGATTCTCATGGCGGGGCGGAACGGGCGGACAGTGCGTGACCTGCGGCGGGGCAATCGCACCGCCGTGCTGCAACGGTTGTATTTCGACGGACCGATGAGCCGCTACGAGCTGGGGCCGGCCACGGGTCTGAGTTCCGGTTCGATCAGCAATGTGGTCGCCGAACTCGTTGCCGACGGACTGGTTGAGGAGGCGGGCAGCGTCGACTCCGACGGCGGCCGCCCGCGCACCCTGCTGCGCGTGGTGCCGGGCAGCGGCCACATGATCGGCGTAGACGTCGGCGAAACCCGCGTCCGCGTCGAGCTGTTCGACCTGACCCTCACCGAACTCGCCCGCACCGAACGGCCGTTGGAGCGCCAGGGATACGAGGCCGACCGGCCGCTGAAGCCCCAGGAGTACGACGTCGACGTCATCGTCGGCCATATCCGCGACGGCATCGCCGAGGTCCTCGCCGAGACGGGGATCGCCCCGGAGCAGCTCCTCGGCGTCGGTATCGGCGTCCCCGGCATCGTGGCCCGCACCCCGGAGCGCGGCGCGGTCGTGCACGGCCAGACGATCGGCTGGGACGCCGTCCCGCTCGAATCCCTGCTCCGCTCCACCTGCGAACTCCCCGACACCGTCCCGTACTTCGCGGACAACGGCGCCCGGACCCTCGGCCAGGCCGAGATGTGGTTCGGCGCCGGACGCGGCGCCCGCAACGCGGTCGTGGTCCTCTTCGGCTCCGGCGTCGGCGCCTGCCTCGTCACCGAGGAGGTGGAGAACGGCCGGTCCGTCGAATGGGGGCACCTGACGGTACGCGTCAGGGGGCGCCGCTGCCGCTGCGGCGCCCTGGGCTGCCTGGAGGCCTACGCGGGGGCGGAGGCGCTCCTCGACCGCTGGCGTGAGGCAGGCGGACGCCCGCCCGAGGGCACCGACGAGGAGACGGCGCTCACCGCGATGCTCGCCGCCGCGTACCCGGCCGGGGACACCGAGCCCGACCCGGTGGCGCTCGCCGTCCTGGAGGAGACCGCCGAGTACCTGGGCGCGGGCCTCTCCGACCTGATCAACCTCTTCCAGCCCGAGCGGATCCTCATCGGCGGCTGGGCGGGCCTCCAGCTCGGCACCCGCTTCCTGCCCGCCGTACGCCGGTACGCCGCCTCGTACGCCCTGCGCTACCCCGCCGAGCGCGTCTCCATCGACCTCGGCAGACTCGGCCCGGACGCCGTCACGGTCGGCGCCGCGATCCTGCCACTGGCCGACTTCTTCGCACGGGGCGGGCGGCGCGCCGAACCCGCGAGCGAGGGCCCGCCCCCGGCCTGGCGCACGGCCCTGGAGGAGCGCGCTCCGCACTGATCGACGTCAGCGGGTCCTCCCCGCTCCCGTTCGTATGACCTGTGAGGTAATCGACCAGGCCACCGCCTCCCGGAACCATGAAGGGCGTACCCACTCGCCCGTCACCGGATTCCGGGAGGATCCCCATGCCGTACTTCGAGAGCCCCGTCGATGGCGCCCGGCTGCACTTCGTGGACTACGGGCCCGCCGACGGCCAGGTGGTCGTGTTCGTCAACAGCTCCTACTTCGGTACGGAGATGTGGGAGTACCAGATGCTCCCGCTCGCCGAGGACGGGTTCCGCTGCGTCGGGTTCGACCGGCGGGGGCACGGACGGTCCGACGACGTGTGGGGCGGCTTCGACCTCGACAGCCTCGCCGACGATCTCGACGGGCTGCTCAGGCACCTGGACCTGCGGGAGGTGACGCTGGCCGGGCACTCGCTGGGGACCGCCGAGATCGTGCGCTGCCTGACCCGGCACGGAGCCGGGCGGGTGGCCGGGGTGGCGCTGGTCGCGGGCATGGTGCCGGGCGCCGTCCGGTCCGTGGATCACCCCGGAGGCGTCGACCCGGCGCTCATCCGGGCCGGCAACGACACCTTCCGACGCGACCGGGCCGCGTTCTTCGCGGACGGCGCCCGCGCGTTCTTCGCCCTCGACCTCCCGGGGAACGACCTCTCCGAGGCGTACGTGCGCTCCATGGTCGACCGCTGCCACGGAGCGACCGCGCGAGCCGGGGCGGCCCTGGGCGACCTCGTGGTCACCCTGAACGTGGCCCCCGAACTGGCCAAGCTCGACCTGCCCGTCCTCGTCGTGCACGGCACGCACGACGCGTCGGCGCCCCTGGACCTGACCGGCCGGCGGTCGGCGGAACTGCTGCCCGACAGCACCCTCAAGGTCTACGAGAACGCGGGCCACGGCCTGTTCGCCACGCACGCCGAGCGACTCACGGCGGACCTGCGGGAGTTCATCACCCGCTCATGACCCTGTTCGGTCCTGCGGTCCTGCGGTCGTACGGCCGTCACGCGAACGCGTTCACCCCGGTCAGCTCCGCCGACAGCTCCCACAGGCGCGCGGCCTGCTCGGGGTCGGTCGCGTAGTCGCGTACGCCGACCCGGGTGCCGTCCGCCGGAGCGGGCTCGGCGATGTCGCAGTCCTCGCAGTACACCCCGCCCATGCCGGCCAGCTGCGGCGAGGTCGCGGCCCACACCTGGGTGGCCGCGCCCTGCTCGGGCGTCTTGAAGCCCTCGGGGTTCAGCAGGGTGCCGCTCTCGTCGATCCAGCCGCGCTCGACCATCTCCTCCCTGGGGATGTGACGCTGGAGCGGTGTGAGGATGCCACCGGGGTGCAGGGAGAAGGCCCGTACGCCGGAATCCCGGCCGAGCCGGTCCAGGTGCACGGCGAACAGCACGTTCGCCGTCTTCGCCTGGCCGTACGCCTCCCACTTGTCGTAGCCGTTCTTCCAGTGCACGTCGTCCCAGCGGATGCCGGAGAAGTGGTGAGCGGCGGACGACACGGACACGACGCGCGCTCCGCCCGGCTCGATCGCCGGCCAGAGCCGGTTCACGAGCGCGTAGTGACCGAGGTGGTTGGTCGCGAACTGGGCCTCCCAGCCGGGTCCGACCCGCGTCTCGGGGCAGGCCATGATTCCGGCGTTGTCGATGGCGATGTCGATGACGCGGCCCGAGGCGAGGAACCGCTCGGCGAAGGTGCGCACGCTCTCCAGGTCGCCGAGGTCGAGCTCGTCCACCTCGACCCCGTCGACGCCGTCCAGCGCCTCCCGGGCGACGGCCGGGCGCCGCGCGGGAACGACGACACGGGCGCCGGCTTTGGCGAGCGAGCGCGTCGCCTCCAGTCCGAGGCCTGAGTAGCCGCCCGTGACGATCGCGAGCTTTCCGGAGAGGTCGATGCCGTGAAGGACGTCGTCGGCGGTGCTCCGGGCACCGAAACCCGAGCCGATCTTGTGCTGTGCAGTGGTCATGACGTGCACGCTACGAATTGGAGCGGACTCGAAGTCAAGCGGACGCCGCCGTGCCGGTGAGGGGTGACTCCGCGCCCCGGGCAAAGAGGGCAAAGAAAAGACCCCGACCGGACGGGGGAATCTCGGTCGGGGTCGCCTGTGGTGGGCACGGACGGCGGTCGCCTCACGGCGGGGGCTCCACAGGGCTTCAGCCGAACGATCGTCCCTGTGGGCAAAAGGTTAGGCCCGGGGACACTGTTCCATCCGCACCCACGTCCTGTTCAACGGAGAACCACCGGCAGGTGTTCCCCGGGACCGCGGCGACCCCGGTGACGTGCGTCACGGGGTGTTCACAGCTTCACGGCGACCGCGCCGAACTGGGGAAGTACGGCGGGGGAGCCGGCATCGGCACGCCACTGCGAGCACGGGACGATTCCCGGCGTGATCACCTCCAGGCCGTCGAAGAAGGCCGTGATCTCCGCGCGGCTACGGGCCGTGATCGGCGGGGTGGCGTTCTCGTTCCAGAACTTCATGGCCTCGATGTTGCCCTCGCCGCCGACATCGGCCTCGGTGGTGGGGTGGGTGAGGACGAGACAGCTGCCGGAGGGGACCGCGGCCATGATCCGGCGCACGATGTCCTGTGCCTGCCCGGTGTCGAGGACGAAGTTGAGGATGCCCAGCATCATGACCGCGACCGGTTCGCCGAGGTCGAGGGTCGCGGCGGCGCCCTCGACGATGCTGTCCGGGCGGTGGACGTCGGCGTCGAGGTAGTCGGTCGCTCCCTCGGGCGTGCTGGTCAGCAGCGTACGGGCGTGGACGAGCACGATGGGGTCGTTGTCGACGTAGACGATCCTCGACTCGGGCGCGATCCGCTGGGCGATCTCGTGGGTGTTGTCCAGGGTCGGCAGTCCGGTGCCGATGTCCAGGAACTGCCGCACCCCGCGGTCGGCGGTCAGATGGCGGACCGCGCGGCCCAGGAAGTCGCGGTCGGCGCGTGCCACGTCCCGGATGACCGGGAACATCGCCGCGACCTGGTCACCGACCGCCTGGTCGACCTCGTAGTTGTCCTTGCCGCCGATCCAGTAGTTCCAGACCCGGGCGTTGTGCGCCACGCGGGTATTCAGCCTCGCCGAACCGCCCACCGGGCCCTGGCTCGCGCTCACGTCTTCCCCTCTCCGCGCGCCGAGCGGGTGTGCCGGGCGCATGCGACAGCCGCCACGGCGGCACCGGACCGTCGCCGTCATTGTGCCGCCCGCCGATCTCGGTGTCCGGGGAACCGGGCGGGTCCCTGTCCGCCCGCTCGACGGCACGGGCGTGCCGGGTGGGCGGTTCCGCGCGAGGGACACGTCAGGGGCTCGTCGCGCGTGCCGGTGTCTCCCGGTCCGCCGCCCAGGCCAGTAGCTCCTCCGCGGTCCATGTCGTGATCACCCGCTCGGCCGGCACCTCGCACTCCTCGGCCCGTGCGCAGCCGAGGATCTGCCAGTCGAGCTGGCCGGGGGCGTGGGCGTCGGTGTCCACGGAGAACAGCACGCCCGCGTCGACCGCCCGGCGCAGCAGCCGGCGCGGCGGGTCGAGCCGCTCGGGACGGCTGTTGATCTCCACGGCCGTCCCGGACTCGGCGCAGGCCGCGAACACCGCGTCCGCGTCGAAGTCCGACTCGGGCCGGCCGCGCTCGCCGATCAGCCGGCCGGTGCAGTGCCCGAGCACGTCCGCCAGTGGATTGCGTACGGCGGCGACCATGCGGCGGGTCATCGACCGCGCGTCCATGCGCAGCTTGGAGTGCACGGACACGACGACGACGTCCAGCCGCTCCAGCAACTCCGGCTCCTGGTCGAGCGATCCGTCGTCGAGGATGTCGCACTCGATGCCGGTGAGCAGCCGGAAGGGGGCCCAGCGGTCGTTCAGTTCCGCCACCACGGTCAGTTGTTCGCGCAGGCGCTCGGGGGACAGGCCGCGCGCCACGGTCAGCCGCGGCGAGTGGTCCGTGAGCACCGCCCACTCGTGCCCGAGCCGCGCGGCGGTGCGGCCCATGTCCTCGATCGGACTGCCGCCGTCCGACCAGTCGGAGTGCAGATGGCAGTCCCCGCGCAACAGCGCCCGCAGCCGCTCACCCCCTCGGGCGAGCGGAGCAGCCCCGGTCTCCCGCTCCAGCTTCTCCAGGTAGGCGGGCACCTCACCGGCCAGCGCCTCACGTACCACCTGCGCCGTCTTCGGACCGATCCCCTTGAGCGACTCCAGCGTCCCGGCGGCGGCCCGCTCCGCCACCTCGTCGGCGGGCAGCGCGGCCAGTACGGCCTCCGCGGTGCGGAAGGCACGTACGCGATAGGTGGGGGCCAGGGCCCGCTCCAGCAGGAACGCGATCCGGTCCAGGGCTTCGACGGGGTCCATCGGCACCTCCTGCCTCCAGCGTTGCCCAGCCCTCGGGGGCCCGCACGGCGGAGGACGGGCGGCCCTGCGACTGGGGCGCCACCCGGCCGCTCACCCGGCTGGGCGAACACGCCGACTCCGGCCGTCCGGCCACACGAGGGGCCGCCGGGGCCGAGGTGCTCCCACCGCTCAGCCGCTGCCCCGGGGGAACCGATCTACGCTCTATTCATGACCGAAATCGCGAGCCCCCACATCTCCCACCCACGGATCATGGTGCTCGGGGTACAGCCGGGCACGCCGCCGTTCCGGATCATGGAAATCGACGGCGAAGTGGTCGGCGCGGCCAAGGCGATCACCGATGTCCTGGAGACCGCCGCGGCCTACGGCATCACCGTCCACGATCTCGACGACCCTGAGGTCGTCCGCTGGGTGGGAGGCGACAAGCTCACCTGGAGACCGCGCTGACACCGGGCACGGCTCGCGCGGGCCGGGCAGAGGCTCGGGAGCGCTGGGCAGGGACCCGGGACACCCGTCCGTGAAGCGGTGGCGTACGGCCGTGACGAGGCGGCGCACGGCCACGAAGCGGTGGCGCACGGCCATGAAACGGCAGTGCTCACGCTTGACGCCGCAGCGCCCGGCCATGAAGTCCGAGCGGCCCGTGGAGGCCGGGGGAGCGCGCGGACCTGCGGGTTTCGCGCCGGTGTGAGCCGCTGGGGGCCGAATGCCCCCGCACCCCAGCAAAGATCATCATTCGGCGGGAACCGGGCATGGGCTCGCACCCGCCAGGGCACGTTGATCTTGCCGGGTGATCACGACCGCCCCGGCGCCCCCTCTTCCCTACGGGAGTCGTCATGTTCCGTGGCTTCGCCGTGCCCGCAGCCGCCCTCGCCGCCACCGTCCTGGCCGCCACCACCCTCCTGAGCGCTTCCCCCGCCACCGCGGCAGGCAGGCCGCTGGCCGGAGACGTCTGCTTCTGGACCGCCGCGGGACAGCACGGCTCGTCCTGGTGCTACACCCCACCCGGCTATACGGATGTGCCCGACTTCCTCCACGACAAGGCCGCCTCCTTCCGCTCCAACGCCGACAGCGCCGTGTACGCCATCGACTGGGGCCGCGACACCTGTTACTACCGGCTGATCCGCGCGCACGACCTGGCCGACAACTGGCCCTGGGGCGCCCGGCTCGACGGCGTCGCCGATACGACGATGGGCTGCGAGGTCGGCTGACGCGTGCGATCACTTCGCGCGCTGTGCGCCACCGCGCCCGCGGTGCTGGCCCTGCTGGGAGCGCTGACGCTGACCGGATGCGCCACGACGACGGAGACAACGGGGGCGACGGCCGGGCGGGGCGCCCTCGCGCTGCCCACCACCGAGCGCGGCAAGGACGCTCTCATCGACACCGCCCAGCAGGTGCTCGTCGACCAGTGCCTGACCCGCCAGGGCCTGACCCCGCGCCACCCGTGGGACAAGCGGCGCGCCTCGGGCGACCCGAACCGCCACCCTGTGCCCGCGGACGACCGTGCGCTCCAGGCCGCCCTCTTCGGCCGCGGCCGACCCGAACTCTCCGTCACCCTGGCCACCGGCTACACCGTCACCGCCCACACCGACGGCTGCCTGGCCGCCGCGCAACGTGAGCTGTACGGGGACCAGGCCCGATGGTTCCGAACCCGGGTCGTGGTGAACAATCTGCGGGCCGAGGCCCAGCAGCGCATGCGACGCGACCCGGACTACCGCGCCGCCACCACCCGTTGGGCCCGCTGCGCCACCCCGGCGCACGCCCCCCGGCCCGAACGCCCCGAGACCGCCGTCTCCGCGCGCTGTGCGCGCCAGAGCGGCCTGGCCCGGCTCCGCGCCCGGCTGGAGCCGGCGCTGCTGGCCCGCGTCCGCGCCGACCGGCGCGACCAGCTGACCACCTACGAGCAGCTGCGCACCCGCGCACTGCACCGCGCGGCGGCCCTGTACGCCGAGCGGACCGTTCCGGTAACCCGTGAGAAAGGCAGTACCTCTTCGTGATCATCAAGCGTCTCGCCACCTCCGCCGCAGCGGCCCTCCTCGCCCTCGGGGGCGGTCTGGCGTTCGCCACGCCGTCCGGCGCCGCGGACTGTCCCAGCGGCAACTTCTGCGCCTGGGAGAACGCCAACTTCGACGGTCAGCGCGCCAACTGGTCGGGAGACGACGGCTGGTGGGAGAGCTGGATCGCCGACACCGACTCCTCCTGGGCCAACCACGGCATCTCCGGACCAGGCGTCAAGGACCACGTCAAGGTCTACGAGGACGCCTGGCAGGGCGGCGACATGACGATCTGCCTGGCACCGGGCGAGGAGGTCGGCTACAACGCCGTCGCCAACGACCGCGGCGACTCCCACACCTGGTCCATGGGCTGCTGACCGGCCGACACCGGGCCGCCTCGGTTCCGTCCGCCCGCGGTGGGGGCCGCGGGCGGACGGTCAGAAGCCCTGGGACCGATGACCGAACGACACGGAGGGTCCGGCCGGGGCATCCCGGCCGGACCCTCCGCCCGCCCGCCCGAGCGGTCTCTCAGTCCGCCGTCAGCCCACCGTCCACTTCTGGTTGGCTCCACCGGAACACGACCAGATCTGCAGCCGCGTACCGTTGGCCGAGTTGTTCCCGGTGACGTCCAGGCACTTGTTGGCCTGCGGATTCACGATGTCGTGGGCCGCGGTGACCGTCCACTTCTGGTTCGGGCCGCCGGTGCAGTCCCACAGCTGGACGGTCGAGCCGTCCGCCGTGCCGTTGCCGGTGACGTCCAGGCACTTGCCCAGTGCGCGAAGGGTGCCGTCCGAGGACACGGTCCACTTCTGGGCGGCGGTGCCGTTGCAGTCGTAGAGCTGTACGGCGGTGCCGTTCGCCGGGTTCGCCCCGGCCACGTCCACGCACTTGCCCCCGAGACCCGTGATCGGGGCGCCGGTGCCGCCCGAGCTGTCGCTCGTCGTCACCTTCACCTCGTCCACGACGAGCTGCTGCGGGAAGACGGTGGAGCCGTCGGGGTCGCCGGGCCAGTAGCCGCCGACCGCCAGGTTGAGGATGAGGAAGAACGGCTTGTTGAACACCCACGAGTTGCCGCCCAGATCGGCGGGCGTACGCCGCTGGTAGACCGTCCCGTCCACCGACCAGGTGATCGAGTCGGGCGCCCAGTCGACCGCGAAGGTGTGGAAGGCGTCCGCGAAGGCCTGGCCGTTCGGCAGGGAGTACGCGGCGCCGATGCCACCCGAGCCCGAGTACCCGGGACCGTGGATCGTGCCGTGCACGGTGGACGGCTCGTAGCCGACGTTCTCCATGACGTCGATCTCACCGGAGTTCGGCCAGCCGACCTGTCCGATGTCGTTGCCGAGCATCCAGAACGCGGGCCACATGCCCTGCCCACGCGGAATCTTCATCCGGGCCTCGACATGGCCGTACGCGGTGGTGAACTTCCCGGCGGTGTTCAGCCGGGCCGAGGTGTACTGGCAGGTTCCGTACCAGCACTGGTAGTTGGCCGGATTCTCCTTGCGGGCGGTGATCACCAGATGGCCCTGGCCGTCCAGGGCCGCGTTGTTGCTGCCGGACGTGTAGTACTGCCGCTCGTGGTTGTTGACGTTGTCGCCGGTCTCGATCTGCCACTTGGACGAGTCGACGGCCGAACCGGCGGGCCCGTCGAAGGTGTCCTGGAACGTCACGGCCGCTGCGGCCGCCGCGGCCCCCGCGTGAGCGGGTGCGACGGCGGCGGACGCGGACGCGACGAGAACGGCGGACAACGCGGCGAAGAGGCATCTTCGGAGCAGGCGCGGGGAGTCCATGACTCTCCCTTCCGTACGGCGACCCGGGAGACGGGTGGGCCGACTGAGGTGGGGGTGCATGCTTCGCCTCTTGATTTAAGAAGTGAGGTAAGGGGGTGTCAAGAGTCTGGTCCGGACCTTTACTTGAGGTGACTCGTCAGGCGCGACGACCACTCTTGGGGTGCACCGCCCGGCCGAGCCGGCGCCCCAGTAGCAGATAACCCACCAGTGCCCCCGCCGTGTTGAGGATGACGTCGTCGACGTCGAAGGCGCGCCCGGTGATGAGTGCCCCCTGGACCAGCTCGACCAGCAGCATGACCGCGGCGGTCAGCGCGAGAACGCGCAGGATTCCCCGGGCCTTTGGAGCCAGCACGGGCAGCAGCACACCGAAGGGCACCCCGAGCAGAAGGTTCCCGCCGATCTGCTTGACGGCGTCGCGCAGCTCAGGCTGGGAGAGGTAGGCGTTCAGGGACCGGCCGGGGTGGAGATTGCTGTGGACCAGTGCGGTTGACGCCGGAGACGGTTCCAACGTCAGCCGGGCCAGCGCGGCGGCGAACGCCACCATGGCCGCGAAGGCCAGCGCCATGGTCAGCAGTCGTAGCGGAAGCGGGAGCGCCCCTCGCTCCCGGGGCGGCGCCGAGGCCCGGCCACCGGACTTCGCCGCCGGTGTCTGGCGCTCGGACTTCGTTGTCGGTGTGCGGCGGCCGGATTTCGCTGTCGGTGTCCGGCGCCCGGCTTTCGCGGCACCGCTGCGTAACGCCGTACGGACCATGCGATCCTCCCGGTTTCAACTGCCCTCTGGATAAAGGCGGTTACCCCGGATGGAGGCATAGATGCCGATTGGCACGCCGACTGGGGGAGCTGTGCACCAAGGGGCGGCGAGGGGGCTGTGAGAGGGACGGCCAGAGGGCGCGGCGAGGGTCCAGTGGGGCGATCACCTCACCCCACTGGACCCTCACGCCACTGGACCCTCGCCGCGGCGCCTAGTCGTTCGTCGGCTTCGCGTACGTCGTCGCCATGCCTCCCGCGAAGTCGTACACGATGACCTGTTCGTCGCCCACGACCCATGCGTCGTGCCCCGGCGGGCACACGAACACATCGCCGGGTCCTACTTCTCCTTCGCCGCCGTCGTCCATGCGGATGTGCATCCGTCCCTGGACGACATAGCCGTTGTGGTGGATTTCGCAGCTCTCGGTCCCCGCGAGGGGGGCCACGGACTCGGACCAGCGCCAACCCGGTTCGAAGGTCCCCACGGCGAAGTCGAGCCCGGTCATGTGGACCGCTTCGAGGTGACCGCGGGGGAAATCACGTCGTTCATCCGGCTTGTCGACCGTCTTGATCTCCAGCATGACGGCTCCCTTCACTTGCCCCCTCCATCGTCAGCCCGCCGACAGGGGACTGCCATCCGGGAAGACGACCGCTGCAGGACGGTTGCCCCGTGGGTCGTGGGAGCGCTTCCATGGATGCCATGTCCACGTCACTACGTACAAGGAAACCGCTCCGGTCCGCGCTCGGCGCGCTGCTCGCGGCGCTGGTGCCGTTACTCGCCGCGGTGCTGCTCACCGCACCCCCGGCCTCCGCCGCCCCGGTGGCGACCACCGCCCCCGCGGCCGCCACAGCCTCCCTCACCGAGGTGACGAACTTCGGCACCAATCCCAGCAACCTCCAGATGTACCTCTATGTGCCGGACAGCGTCACCGCCCACCCGGCGGTCCTGGTGGCCGTGCACTACTGCACGGGCTCGGGTCCGGCGATGTACTCCGGCACCGAGTACGCCTCACTGGCCGACCGCTACGGCTTCATCGTCATCTACCCGTCGGTCACCCGCAGCAGCAAGTGCTTCGACGTCTCCTCGCCGCAGGCCCTGAGCCGCGGCGGCGGCAGCGACCCGGTCGGCATCAAGTCCATGATCGACTGGGTCACCCGTACGTACAGCGCCGACACCGGAAGGATCTTCGCCACCGGGATCTCCTCCGGCGCGATGATGACCAACGTCCTGCTCGGCGACTACCCCGACGTGTTCGCGGCGGGCGCCGCGTTCGCCGGGGTGCCGTTCGGCTGCTTCGCCACCACCGACGGATCCGAGTGGAACAGCGCGTGCGCGAACGGCACCGTGACCCACACCCCGCAGGAGTGGGGCGATCTGGTCCGCGCCGCCTACCCCGGCTACAGCGGGCCCCGGCCACGGATGCAGCTGTGGCACGGTACCGACGACGCCACGCTCCAGTACCCCAACTTCGGGGAAGAGATCAAACAGTGGACGAACGTCCTCGGCGTCAGCCAGGCGCCGACCGCCACCGACTCGCCCCAGTCCGGGTGGACCCGCACCCGCTACGGCTCCACCGGGGACCAGGCTCCCGTCGAGGCGATCAGCCTCCAGGGCGTCGGACACAACCTGATGACCACCGGCATGGCGGCCCGCGTCCTGACCTTCTTCGGCCTGGACAGCACCGGCCCCGCACCCCAGCCCCAGCCGGGCGGCTGCCGGGTGGCGGTCACCACCAACGCCTGGAACACCGGCCTGACCGCCTCCGTGACCCTCACCAACACCGGCACCACCGCCGTCAACGGCTGGCAGCTGAGCTTCACGCTTCCCTCCGGCCAGACCATCACCAACGGCTGGGGCGCCACCTACGCGTCGGCCACCGGCACGGTCACCGCGACCAACGCCACGTACAACGGCACGATCGCCCCCGGCGCCGCCGTCACCATCGGCTATCAGGCAAGCCACAGCGGCAACGCCGGGTCGCCCACCGTCTTCACCCTCAACGGCACGGCTTGCAGCGTCACTTGACCAAGGCGTCCTGGCCTCGACGGGTCAGGCGCCGTAGCTGACCGTCACCTCCTCGAAGCCCAGGGAGTGCAGCAGACCTTTGAGCATGCCGGTGGTGTTCGCCTCGGCGCGCGAGGTGAGGCGGCTGTCCTTCGCCGCCTCACCGATGTGCTTGGCCGCGAGCTTCTGCACGGCCTGCTCGCTGTTCGGGTTACCGGAGAAGATGTCGCCGATCCGGTCGAGGAGACCGCGCTGCTTGGAGACGGCGTAGGAGTGGTCGGGGTCGAGCGCGGGTTTGCCCAGCACCGCGTGCGGCAGCCGGAGCGTGGCCGACGTACGGTCGCTGTTGACCGTCACGTCCTTCTCGCCGAGCGTGCCGAGGTCGACATACGCGTCGACCGTGCCGGCCCCCACGTACAGCGTGCGGGTGCCGCGGATCGCGTCGGGCAGGTATTTGGCGTCCTTCTCCAGGTCCACGACCACCTGGAAGTTGCCCGTCGCGGCGTCGTAACGGCTCATGTCCTGGATCGACGTGAGGAGTGCGGGGCCCGACCGGTCGTGCGTCTCGGTGCCGAACAGATCGCGCAGCCCCGGCAATACGGCCAGCCGAAGCCCGGCGAACAGCACCACGAGCACCAGCACGAACGCGGTGACCACTTTCGCCCAGCCGGGCATCCTCCGCTTGGTGGACGTCGAGGGGGGCGTCTGCTTGATGGACGTCGTCATGTCGACGGTCCTCCTTTCAACCGTTCGTGTACCCTCCATGTCCCTTGACAGGCCGTTGTGTTGGCGGATTGATGCCGGTGCCGGGCTCGCGCGGCCAGGTCAGGTACATATGGCCCCCTGCTCCGGCCGTAGTTGGCTGTAGGCCGAGAACGCACTGTGTCTGCTCGTCCACCGAATCCGCTAGACGGGGCGGTCGCCCGAGACGCGGGACCACCACACGCCCTCCCCGCGCGTCAGCCCCGGCAGCCGCAGCTCGACGTCCCGCACCTGCCGGGCCGGCAGCTCGCCGGTGACCAGCCACGCGGTGCGCCCTCCCGTCGTCTCCTTGAACTCCGCTCCGCAGGACGCCAGTTGAGCGGTCACCGGGGCCAGCGCGTCGAGCGGGAGCTCCACCTCGAACGCGTGATACGGCTCGTACACCCGCGTCCCCGCCCGCTCCAGGGCGCGCCGCAGCACGATCGGGGTCAGTCCGCGGAAGTCGGCGGCCGTGCTGAGCGGCGCGGCGAACCCGGAGCGGATGAGCGTGACCCGGTAGTCCGTCACCGGCCGGCCGTACGGACCGGTGAGCAGGGTCGCGTGGACGGTGTCCTCGATCGCCTGGTGGAACGCCCGGGGCAGCGCGCCGAGTTCCGTCTCGTAGGTGAAGACACCGCCGGAGCCGCGCGGTCCCGGTTCGACGCGCAGCCCGACCGTCGCCCAGAATCCGAGGTGCCCGTGCCGCTGGATCTCCTCGGACGCCTCACCGGTGCCCTCCGGGCGTTCCAGGAGCCGCACCCTGCTCGGCTCGAAGTCGGCCTCGATGCCGAAGTCCTGGGCGAGCGTGGCCGCGAGGACCTCCTTCTGGACCTCGCCGTAGAGCAGCAGCGCGGTGCTGCCGGACGCGGCGGGCCCGGCGTGCATCAGGGGGTCCTGATCGGCCAGGGTGAG
Source organism: Streptomyces sp. NBC_00775 (assembly GCF_036347135.1). NCBI lineage: Bacteria > Bacillati > Actinomycetota > Actinomycetes > Kitasatosporales > Streptomycetaceae > Streptomyces > Streptomyces sp. NBC_00775. Next base: position 760,088 of record NZ_CP108938.1, on the reverse strand, counting down.
GAGCGCCGAGCGCAGCGGGGCGGCCTGGGCGGGGTGCCTGGCCCGTACGAGCGTCTCCAGTGTCGGGGCCGCGAACTGCGGTGCCCGGTCGGTGCCGTGGCCGAGTCGGTCGCCGACGCGGATGCCGCCGACTCCTCGCAGCGCGGCGATGTTCCCCGCGGTGAGGGAGGCGGCCCCGGGCTGTCCGACCACCTCCAGTGCGAGCGCCCGGCCGGGCACCGGCACGGTCCGGCCGTCGGCCTCGCGACGCAGGAACGTGAGCCGCTGACGGCGCGTCACCTCACCTTCGTACAGGCGCAGATACGCCGTCCGCTCGCCACCGGGTCCGGGCCGTACGGCGAAGACCGTGCCGCGTGGCTCATCGGCGGGCGGTTCCTCCGGGCGGGGAACCAGCCGGATCACCGCCTCGACCAGCTCGGCGACGCCCTGTCCGCCGAGCGCCGATCCGAAGAGGACCGGATGGACCGAGCCGTCGGCGGTGCGCGCGGTGAGCGCCGCCCACAGCTCGTCGCGTGTCGGCGGCGGGCCGTCCACGAGCGCGGCCAGGACGTCGGAGTCCACCTCGGCGAGCGTGCCGGCCGCGAGGTCGTCCAGCGGGCGCGGCAGCACACGGGCGGACGCGGTGCCGATGTCCGTCACGTGCGTGAGAGGGACGACGTACGGCGTGAGGCGGCGCCGGATGTCGTCGAGCAGCCCGTCCTGCCGTGCTCCCGCCCGGTCGATCTTGTTCACGAAGACGAGGGTGGGCAGGCCGAGCCGCCGCAGGGTCTTCATCAGGACGCGCGTCTGCGCCTGGACACCCTCGACGGCGGAGAGCAGCAGCACGGCGCCGTCCAGGACCTCCAGGGCGCGCTCGACCTCGGCGATGAAGTCGGAGTGCCCGGGGGTGTCGATCAGGTTGACCTGGACGTCCCCGGCGGTGAAGGCGGCGACGGCCGAGCGGACGGTGATGCCGCGCTGCCGCTCGATCTCCCCGTCGTCCGTGCGGGTGTCCCCGGCGTCGACGCTGCCGAGCCGTTCGATGGCGCCGCCGTCGAACAGCAGCCGCTCGGTGAGGCTGGTCTTACCCGCGTCGACGTGGGCCAGAATTCCGATGTTCAGGGTGTGCATGGGTGGTCGAGTCCTCGAGAACAGTCGTCCGGTAGGGGCGCTGAGAAGTTCCGAGGAATCGGCGCATGCGGGTTCTCCTGAATCCGAGGGGGCGCTGGCCACGCCATCATGGCGTGGCCCGGACGGTCGTCCGCAACCGGTTTTCCCCCGGGTCGAGTGCCCGAAAGGTGCCCAGTAGCATGAGGCACGCACCCCGGGTCGATCTTGCCAACCGGCGACGCAACCCGGTTCTCTCATGCGAGGAGCGGTCGTGCGTGACATCGCCGTGTTCAGCGGTAGTGCCCATCCCGAGCTGGCGGCCGAGGTCTGCGCGCATCTCGGTGTGCCCCTCAGCCCGACCCGGGTCAGCCGCTTCGCGAACGACTGCCTGGAGGTCCAGCTCCAGGCCAATTGCCGCGAGCGCGATGTCTTCCTCGTGCAGCCCCTGGTCACACCGGTCCAGGAGCACCTCGTCGAGCTGCTGATGATGTGCGACGCGGCCCGCGGCGCCTCCGCCGGCCGGATCACCGTGGTCATGCCGCACTACTCGTACGCCCGCTCGGACAAGAAGGACATGCCGCGGATCTCCATGGGTGGCCGTCTCGTGGCGGACCTGCTGGTGGCCGCCGGGGCGAGCCGTGTCCTCGCGATGACACTGCACTCTCCGCAGGTGCACGGTTTCTTCTCGGTGCCGGTCGACCATCTGCACGCCCTGCGCGAGCTGGCCGCGCACTTCAGGAACTACGACCTCTCGCGTACGACGGTGGTGTCGCCGGATCTCGGCAACGCCAAGGAGGCGGCGGCGTTCGCGCGGCTCATCGGCGCCCAGGTGGCCGCCGGTGCCAAGCAGCGGTTCGCCGACGACCGGGTGAGCATCAGCTCCGTCATCGGTGAGATCACCGGGCGGGACGTCATCGTGCTGGACGACGAGATCGCCAAGGGCAGCACGGTCCTCGAACTCCTGGAGCGGCTGCGGGAGTTGGGGCCGCGGTCCATCCGGGTCGCCTGCACCCACGGCCTGTTCGCGGCCGGTGCGCTCAAGCGGCTCAGCGACCAGAGCGACGTCCTGGAGATCGTGTGCACGAACACCGTGCCGGTCCCGGTCGCGGAGCACACGGAGAAGCTGCGCATCCTGTCCATCGCCCCGGCGCTCGCCGAGGCGGTGCGGCGCATTCACAACGGTGAGTCCGTCAGCGCCCTGTTCGACGCGCCCCAGAGCGAATAGACAGGAGGGAGCGGAAGTTCCTGCCGATCGCCCGGCCGGGAAGCCGCGAAGCAACGCTCGGCGTCACCCAGGTGATCAGGAGGGCTTGCAGTGGCGAAGGCGAAATTCGAGCGGACCAAGCCGCACGTCAACATCGGCACCATCGGTCACATCGACCACGGTAAGACAACGCTCACCGCGGCCATGACCAAGGTGTTGCACGACCAGTTCCCCGACCTGAACCCCTACACGCCGTTCGACCAGATCGACAAGGCTCCCGAGGAACGCCAGCGCGGCATCACGATCTCGATCGCCCATGTCGAGTACCAGACCGAGAACCGGCACTACGCGCACGTCGACTGTCCCGGGCACGCCGACTACATCAAGAACATGATCACGGGCGCCGCCCAGATGGACGGCGCGATCCTGGTCGTCGCGGCGACCGACGGCCCGATGCCGCAGACCAAGGAACACGTGCTGCTGGCCCGGCAGGTCGGCGTCCCGTACATCGTCGTCGCACTCAACAAGACGGACATGGTGGACGACGAGGAGATCCTGGAACTCGTCGAGCTGGAAGTGCGCGAACTGCTCACGGAGTACGAGTTTCCGGGCGACGACGTCCCGGTCGTGCAGGTCTCCGCGCTCAGGGCCCTCGAAGGCGACCCGAAGTGGAGTCGGTCGATCCTTGAACTCCTCGCGGCGATCGACGAGTTCGTGCCGGAGCCCGTACGCGATGTCGACCGGCCGTTCCTGATGCCGATCGAGGACGTCTTCACCATCACGGGGCGCGGCACGGTCGTCACCGGTCGCATCGAGCGCGGTGTGCTGAGGGTCAACAGCGAGGTCGAGATCATCGGCATCCACGAGCAGAAGACGAAGACCACCGTCACCGGCGTCGAGATGTTCCGCAAACTCCTCGACGAGGGCCGGGCGGGGGAGAACGTCGGACTGCTGCTGCGGGGTGTGAAGCGCGAGGACGTGGAGCGGGGGCAGGTCGTCATCAAGCCGGGCTCGGTCACCCCGCACACGGAGTTCGAGGCGCGCGCGTACATCCTGTCCAAGCACGAGGGTGGCCGGCACACACCGTTCTTCGACAACTACCGGCCGCAGTTCTACTTCCGTACGACGGACGTGACCGGAGTCGTGACCCTGCCCAAGGGCACGGAAATGGTCATGCCCGGCGACAACACCACCATGCATGTGCAGTTGATCCAGCCCATCGCCATGGAGGAGGGGCTGAAGTTCGCCATCCGTGAGGGCGGCAGGACGGTCGGCGCCGGGCAGGTCACCAAGATCCGGAAGTAGCCTCCGGCCGGCTCAGCGCCTCGTCCAGCGACGAGCAGGGCGGCAGGACGCGAGCGAGGCCGGTCACCCGGAGGATGCGCAACGTCAGCGGCTGGGTGCAGACGAGGTGCAGCCGTCCGCCGCGGGCGAGGACGCGGCGCCTGGCCCGGTAGAGCAGCCGCAGGCCCGAGCAGTCGAAGAAGTCGACGGGCCGCAGGTCGATGACGACCTGCGGCGCGTGGCCCCCGGTCGCGGAGTCGAGGACCGGGGTGATCTCCAGCGACGCGAGGATGTCGATCTCCCCGTGGAACTCCAGCACCAGGTGACCGCGGTCCTGGTGGATGCGCAGATGCCGGGTGAGCGGTGCGGGGTCGTGCGCCACGAGTCATCACCTCCAACCGGCAGCTGCCTGCTCCCGAGGGCAGGGGCCAGGTGCACCGGGGGCTGGGGTGACGACATCCAGCGAGCTTGGAGACGTCACCAGGGCACCGGTGGTTGCAAAACCGTTCCTTGCTTTGCAAGTTACCCTCGTTGGAGCGAATTCCAGCATGTTCGATTGACATATGTCTTCGATTTGCGCGGCGAGTCGCCCCTCGGAGTGGATACCGGGGTCCTGCGGGGTGGGGTAACCGAGTTACGACAGCGCGTGCCATGCCTTGGACAGCGCTTGCCTGAACTGGTCGCTCTGGTGCGAGGTGAGGTCCTTGACCATGCGCTCCTCCAGCTCTCGTACGGCGTCCGCGAACCGCCCGAGCACTTCGCGTCCCTCGTCGGTCAGCAGGATCAGCAGCTCGCGTCGGTTGCGCGGATTGCGCTCGCGGCGCACCAGGCCGCGGTTCTCCAGTGAGCGCACCAGATCGGCCATGGACTGCGCCGTCACGAACGAGTCGCGCGCGAGCTGCGCCGCCGACAGGCCGTCGTGCCGCTCCAGGACGGTGAGCGAGGTGTACTGCAACGCGGTGATTCCCGCCGGTTTCACCAACTCGTCGAGGTGTGAGCGCACGACGAGCTCCACCTGCTTGACCATGTAGAGCAGCGACGGGGGTGCCTTGGTTGCCTGGGTGCCGACCATGGGTTCAGCCTAAGGCATTGACAGGAAACCTGTCTGTAACGAGACTGCCAACCAACAGGAATCCTGTTGGTTGAAATCTTGGCGATCAAGGCTGAGGAGTGGGCAATGACGACCACCTTCGAGAGTGGGCCCGGGCGGCTGTTCATCGGTGGACAGTGGCGCGAGGCGGCCGACGGGGCGCGTACGGACGTGATCGATCCGTCCACGGGCCGGGTGGTCACGACCGTCGCGGAGGCGGGCGCGGCCGATGTCGACGCGGCCGTACGCGCCGCACGCGAGGCCTTCGACCACGGCCCCTGGGCCGCGATGAGCGGCCGTGAGCGCGGCCGGGTGCTGCACCGCGTCTCCGAGCTGATCCGCGAGAACGCCGACGAGCTCGCCGCCCTGGAGAGCCTCGACGTCGGCAAGCCCCTCTCCCTGTGCCGCCCCGTCGACGTGCTCACCGCCGCCGACGAGTACGAGTACTGCGCCGCGCTCGCCCAGACCCTGGACGGCGCCACGCGTGACACCCCGCTCAACGCCTTCGCGTACACGCGCCGCGGACCGCTCGGCGTGGTCGCCGCGATCACGCCCTTCAACTTCCCGCTGATCCTGTCCAGTTCGAAGCTCGCCCCGGCACTGGCGGCCGGCAACGCCGTGGTCCACAAGCCCGCCGACGAGACCCCGCTCAGCGCCCTCCATATGGCCCGCCTGCTCCAGGAGGCCGGTGTCCCGGACGGCGTCGTGAACGTCGTCACCGGCAGCGGCCCGGTCGCGGGCGAGGCGCTGCTGCGCAACCCCGGCATCGACAAGGTCGCCTTCACCGGGTCCACCGCGGTCGGCCGGCACGCCGCGAGCGTCGCCGGGGAGGCGCTCAAGCCGGTCACCATGGAGCTGGGCGGCAACGCGGCCCACGTGGTCTTCGCGGACGCCGACCTGGAGAAGGCGATCGGCGCGATCATCAAGGGCTTCGTCTTCAACACCGGACAGTTCTGCATGGGCGGCCCCCGGCTGCTGGTGGCGCGCGAGGTGTACAGCACCGTGGTCGGCATCCTCGCCGACGCCGTGCCCGGTGTGCCCGTCGGCGACCCCCGGCAGCCCGAGACCGTCGTCGGGCCGATGGCGGGGGAGAAGCATCTGCGCAAGGTCGAGGAGTACGTCGACCTGGCCCGCAAGGAGGGCGGCCGCATCGTCTGCGGCGGTGAGCGCCTCGACCTGAACGGCGGCTACTACTACAAGCCCACCGTGATCGCCGACCTGTCCAACGACTCCCGCGTCGTCCAGGAGGAGATCTTCGGTCCCGTCCTCACCGTCCAGCCCTTCGACTCCGAGGACGAGGCCGTCGAACTGGCCAACTCCACCCCGTACGGACTGGCTTCGGGCATCCAGACCACCGATCTCACCCGCGCGCACCGCGTCGCCGACCGGCTCCAGGCGGGCATCGTCTGGATCAACGACTGGGCGATGCTCGACCCCGCGGTTCCCTTCGGCGGGGTCAAGGACTCCGGCTTCGGACGGGAGTACGGGCCCGAGGCGCTCGCCGCCTACACCAAGGTCAAGTCCGTTGTCGTCTCGCTCGACTGAGCGCGCTCACAGAGGAGTTCATGCGATGTCCACCATCACTCGCGCCGCCGTGGTCGAGTCCGGGGGAGCGCCGTTCACGCTCGCCGACGTCGAACTGGACGAGCCAGGTCCGGGCGAAGCCCTTGTCCGTATGGTGGCCGCCGGGCTGTGCCACACCGACCTCGGTGCGGCGAGCGGCGGTCTGCCCTTCCCGCTGCCCGGGGTCCTGGGCCACGAGGGGGCGGGTGTCGTCGAAGCAGTCGGCCCGAACGTCACCTCAGTGGCCCCCGGCGACCATGTCGTGCTCTCGTTCAGTTCCTGCGGCGGCTGTCACAACTGCCGTGACGGGCACCCGGCGTACTGCGCCACCTGGCTGCCGCTGAACCTCATAGGCGGCCGGCGCGCCGACGGAAGCAGCACGATCAGCCGCGACGGGACGCCGCTCGGCGGCCACTTCTTCGGCCAGTCCTCCTTCGCCGAGCGGGCGTTGGTCGACGAGCGCAGCCTCGTCAAGGTCGACCCGAACGTCCAGCTGGAGTCCATCGCCCCACTGGGCTGCGGGGTGCAGACAGGGGTCGGCGCCGTCTGGAACGTACTGAAGCCCGCGGCGGGGAGCAGCCTCGTCGTCCTCGGCGCCGGAGCCGTCGGCCTGTCCGCGGTGATGGCGGCGGCCCTGACCCCCGCGACCACGGTCATCGCCGTCGACAAGGTCGCCGAACGGCTCGAACTGGCACGGGAGTTGGGCGCCACGCACACCGTGAACGCGGGCGAGGCCGATGTCGCCGAGGCGGTGCTCGCCCTCACCGACGGCCGCGGCGCCGACGGTGTCGTGGAGACCACCGGCAGCGTCGCCGTGCTGCGCAAGGGCGCCGACGCACTCGCCCCGCGCGGCACCCTGGTCGTCGTCGGCGCGCCGCCCTTCGGCACCGAAGTCGCCCTGGACGTCAACGCGTTGCTGCCGGGCAAGAAGGTCGTGGGCCTCACCCTCGGCGACAGCGAGACCCAGACCTCCATTCCCGCCCTGGTCCGGCTCGTCCAGGACGGACGGCTCCCGCTGCACCGACTCATCAGCCACTATCCGTTCGAGGACATCGAGCAGGCGGTGCGGGACATGAGTGCGGGCAAGACGATCAAGCCCGTACTCACATTCTGAGACGCCCGTCCTCACGTGCTGAGACGGCCGATCCGTCCCTCGACCGGTCTCCCCAGGCCCGTCGGCCGATCCGTCAGTCGACCAGCAGCACCAGCTTCCCCGTGGTCCGGCCGGTGTCGCCCAGCGCGTGCGCCTTGGCGGCATCGGCCAGCGGGAAGGTCTCGGCGATCGTGGCGCGCAGCTTCCCCGCCTCGACGAGGTCCGCGATCGCCGTCATGCCGGTGTGGTCGGCGTCGACGAGCATCCGCACCGCCCGTACGCCGAGCCGCTCGGCCTCCTCGGGGAACTCGTCCGACCCGACCGGCAGGATCGAGACCACCACTCCGCCAGGCCGGAGCACGCGCAGCGAGCGGACCGCGGTCTCGCCCCCGATCGTGTCCAGCACGACGTCGACGTCCCGCACGGCCTCGGTGAAGTCGACGCCGCGGTAGTCGATGGCCTCGTCCACGCCGATCCCGCGCAGGAAGTCGTGCTTGCCCGCGCTCGCCGTACCGATCACATACGCGCCGAGCGCCTTGGCGATCTGCACGGCCACATGGCCGACCCCGCCGGCCGCGGCGTGGATCAGTACGCGCTGCCCCGGCTGGAGGTTCGCCTGCTCGGTCAGGGCCTGCCACGCGGTCAGGGAGACCAGCGGGAGCGCGCCCGCCTGCGCGTGGTCGATTCCGGACGGCTTCAGCGCGAAGAAGCGGGCCGGGGCGGTCACGTACTCGGCGTGCGAGCCGTGGCCGAACGGATAGCGCAGCATGCCGAAGACCTCGTCGCCGGGCTGGAAGAGGGCGACGCCGATCCCGGTCGCCTCGACCACGCCGGAGACGTCCCAGCCGAGGACGAAGGGCGGCTCACCGAGGAATCCGCCGGTGGCGCGGTGCTTCCAGTCGGTCGGGTTGACCCCGGCGGCCCGCACCCGGACCAGCACTTCGTTCGGCCGCGGCGCGGGCCGCTCCACCTGTACTTCCTTCAAGACCTCGGGACCGCCGAGGACGTCCTGGCTGATGGCTCGCATCGTGTTCACAGTGCTCATGGTGAACCAGCCTGCCGGGGCCCGCCCCGCAAGAAAATGGCATGATTGCCAACCTTCGATAGAATCGTGCCATGGGACATGTGGAACGGATCGTGGTCCTGGCGCTGGACGGCGTCTACCCCTTCGAGCTGGGCATCCCCAGCCGGATCTTCGGCGCGGCGGACGGCCGGTACGAGGTGGTGACCTGCACCGTCGACGGACGGCCGGTCCGCACCAACGCCGATTTCTCGGTCACCGTCGACCACGGTCCCGAGGCGCTGCGCACGGCGGACACGGTGGTGATCGCGGCGATCGCTCCGGCGAGGCTCGCCGTGGAGCCCTCCGACGAGCTCACCGCCGCGCTCGGGCAGATCCGGCCCGGCGCCCGCCTCGTCTCCATCTGCACGGGTGCGTTCGTCCTGGCGGCGGCGGGTCTGCTGGACGGGCATCGGGCTACCACGCACTGGCAGGTGGCCGACGAGTTCCGGCGTCTGTTCCCGCGTGTGTCGCTGGACCCGGACGTGCTGTTCGTCGACGACGACTCGGTCCTCACCTCGGCGGGCGCCGCGTCCGGCATCGACGTCTGCCTGCACATCGTGCGCAAGGACCACGGCAGCGCGCTGGCCAACAAGGTGGCCCGGCGCTGTGTCGTCCCGCCGCTGCGGGAGGGCGGCCAGGCCCAGTACATCGAGCAGCCCGTCCCGGAACCCTCGGCGACGAGCACGGCCGCCACCCGCGCCTGGGCCCTGGCGCGGCTCGACGACCCGCTGACACTCACCGATCTCGCCGGCCACGCCCGGATGAGCCTGCGCACCTTCGCCCGCCGGTTCAACGACGAGGTGGGCATGAGCCCCGGCCGCTGGCTCATCCAGCAGCGGGTCTCCCGGGCCCGCCATCTGCTGGAGTCCAGCGACCTGTCGGTGGACCAGATCGCGGGCGAGGTCGGCTTCGCGACCGGCACCTCGCTGCGCCAGCATCTGCACGCGGCGATCGGCGTCTCACCGCAGGCCTACCGGCGCACGTTCCAGGCGACCCGCTAGCCACCGAACGATCCCGGCCACTCGTGCGTCGTAGGAGGGCACACGCGAGTCGGAGGAACAGGGGTGGGGATGCGCAAGCGGATCGTGGCGACGGTGGTGCTGGTCGGTCTGACGGCGGTGGGCTGTGACGAGGGGATCCGGGAGGACCTCGTGGTCACCGGTACGCCCCCGGCCACGCCGTACGCCGGGCGGCTGGACCTGCCCTTCAAGGAGAGCGCCGACGGCAGCCCGCGCGAGGCCGAGACGAGTTCGGGCTCGGCCGGGCAGGCCCTGGAATGCGACCACGGGATCTTCGAGGGCACCGGGGGCGACGGGTGGGGCAAGGGTGACGGAGGCTCGACGCCGGAGGAGGGACTGAACACGTACTTCGACATGTACAAGCCCGAGGTGCCGGATCACGGCTACCGGGTGGAACGCAAGGAGAAGGACCGCGTGCTGTTCTCGTACGACGTCAAGGGCAGGACCAAGGTCGCCGTCGTCGTCGCCAAGGACCAGCCGAACCGCCCCGGCTGGGGCCCGGAGACCAGTGCCTCCTGCGACCCGGCCGAATTCCCGGCGAGCTACACCGACTCGAAGGGCTACGAGATCTGGCTCGACCGCGATGGCAACCGCGTGCCCACCTCCGTCGTGAGCAGCTCCGTGGGTCCGGAGCACTGCGACTGGGAGAGCACGCACTTCCTCGGCCTGGGACAGGGCGAGAAGGGCAGGCAGTACGTGCGCGACCCGCACGGGGTGCTCGGGACCGAGTCGCTCACCGCCCCGTACGACGGGGACGTCCGTATGCCCGCCGACGCCCATGACACCGGCTACCACTACCACGACTGGGAACTGTGGCTGGCGGCCGACAAGGCGACGGCCTACGTCCGCACCTCCGACGGGGTGGAGGCATGGCCCGCCACGAAGGACGGAGTGGGCTGCATGTAAGGCGTCAGCGGCTCATGTGCAGCGCGACGAGCAGCTGCCAGACCCGATCGGCGATTTCCTGAGGGGTGCCCTCCAGCAGCCCGTGCAGCCAGTCGGCGAGGACCCCCGCGAACGTGGCGGCCACCGCGGAGGCCACGAGCGGGGCGTCCGGGGCGCCCACCAGGGTGCGCTCGGCCAGGCTGCGGGCGCGCAGATCCCGGTGCAGCACGAGACCGAGCGGGCCGCCGCCGCCCGGGCTCAGGAGCGCGCGGTAGAGGCCGGCGCGCGGGGCCAGCTCGGCGAAGAACGTGCGGAGCGCGGGCGGCGCGGACACCGGGTCGGGCCGTCCGCGCCACGCGTGCAGCGCCTCCACGGCGTCCCGTACGACATCGGCGCAGGCGTCGACGGCCAGCGCCTCCAGGTCGGCGTAGTGCACGTAGAACGTGGCCCGGCCGACGCCGGCCCGCCGCACCAGTGCGGCGACGCCGACCTCCTCCAGCGGTCGCTCGGCACACTCCTCCAGTAGCGCCTGCCGCAGCTTCGCCCGGGTCCGGGCGGCCCGCGGGTCCTCCGGCGTCACCGCGCGACGAGGACGGCGGCCAGGGCGAGCGCGCCGGGCAGGGCCTGCGCGAAGAGGATCCGACGGTTCGCGGTGACCGATCCGTACACACCCGCGATCACGACGCAGCACAGGAAGAAGACCTGTGCGTCGAAGCCGGTCGGATCCGCCGCGATCAGTCCCCACACCAGGCCCGCCGCCAGGAACCCGTTGTAGAGCCCCTGGTTCGCGGCCAGCGGGGCGGTCGCCCGGGCCATCTCCGCGTCGAACCCGTGCAGTCCCCGCCCCGGCTTCTTCTCCCACAGGAACATCTCCAGCACCAGGATGTACGCGTGCAGCGCGGCCACCAGGCCCACCAGCACGTTCGCAACCGTTTCCATCGTCAGCAAGCTCCGTCGTTCGTCGTCATTTCATGGACAGGTGTCCACTATAGCTGGACGTCTGTCCATGAAGTCCAGGGGCGCGTCCGGTTGTCTCGCGCGCCCCCGGGGTAGCGATGCCCCCGATTTCTGTTCGCTGAGGGGGAGTTGACGTGTCGGGCAGCCTCGCGCCGGGTGGGTGGAGCGGGAGTGAACGCGGGATGTGGGCCGCTTTCCGGAGGGGGGAGTGGTTCGCGGACGAGGGGGAGGTCCGGGCGTCCGTCGTACGGAGACTGTTGCTGGCGCCGCCGCCGGCCGAGGCGGGACATCTGCCGCGGCTGAGGCTCAGGGATGTGCGGATCACCGGGCGGCTGGACCTGGCCGAGGCGGTCGTCCCCGGGACCCTGCGGTTGCGCAACTGCCGTTTCGAGCAGGCCCCTTGCCTCGACGGCGCGTCGGTGGGGGCGCTGGAGATGCGGGACTGTGTGCTGCCCGGACTGTCGGCCGTGGGCGTCACGATCGGCTGGAAGTGCGAGATCTCCGGGTGCCGGGTGGAGGGGCCCATCGACCTTTACGGCGCCTCGATCGGCGGCACCCTGCACCTGGAGAACAGCCGTCTGACGGGACACGGCGAGCGACGCGGCGAGCGGGCGCTGCAACTGCTGTGCGCCACCATCGGCGGGGACATCCAGGCGGGCACGGGGCTGCACGTCGACGGCTGCACGGACCTCAGGGACACCTCGGTACGCGGCAGCGTCGTCCTCAAGCGCGCCGAGCTGCTCAACCCGTCGGGCATCGCGCTCAAGGCCAACAGGCTGCACATAGGGGGGAACTTGAGCTGCGGCGGGCTCGTCGCCGAAGGCACCGTCGACCTGTGTGACGCCCGGGTGGGCGGCGGCGCCCTCTTCGAAGGCGCCTCGCTCACCGCCGAACACGGGCCCGCGCTGCGTGCCCACGGCATAGACGTGGGTGCCGTGTTCAACTGCTGCGACGGGTTCACCGCGCGCGGCAGGGTCACGCTCAGCAGCATCACCGTACGCAGCCGGGTCTGCTTCCAGGACGCCGTCATCGACGTACCGCCCGGCACCCCCGCCCTCACCTGTCGCCGCTCCACCGCGTCCGAACTCGCCCTCACCACGCGCGAGCCCGTGCGCGGCACCGTCGACCTCAGCCACACCCGCCTGACCGTCCTGCGCGGCACACCGGACAGCTGGCCGAACACGGTGCGGCTGGAAGCGGTCGTCTACGACAGCCTGCTGCCCCAACTCCCCGCCGTACAACGGCTTCCGCTGCTCACCCGCGATCCCGAGGGCTTCACCCCGCAGCCGTACGAGCAACTCGCGGCCGCCTACCGGCTGCACGGTCACGACGGCGACGCCCGCACGGTGCTGCTCGCCAAACAGCGGCGGCTGCGCACCACCCTGCCGTGGCCGGGGCGGGTGTGGAGCAGGCTCCAGGACGTCACCGTCGGCTACGGCTATCGGCCCATGCGCGCCATGTGGTGGCTGTACGCGATCATGCTCAGTGGGATCCTGCTGTTCACGCGGTGGCCCCCGCAAGCGGTCGATCCGGGCAAGCCGCCCCACTTCCAGGCGGCGATCTACACCCTCGACCTGGTGCTGCCGCTCGTCGACTTCGGGCAGGAGCAGGCTTTCAGCCCCCGCGGCGGCCTGCAATGGGCGGCCGTGGTCCTCGTCTGCCTGGGCTGGCTGCTCGCCACGACGGCCGCCGCGGGCGCCAACCGTATGCTCCGCAGAGCATGAGCCCGGCGGTCGCGGCGCGCTCGGGGCCCAGTGGTTCGAGCGACCTCAGTGAGCTCAACGGGTCGCGGCCGCAAGCCGCAGAGCGAGCGCCCGTAACGCCAGCTGCATCTCGAACTGGGCCGTAGGATCGTGGAGTTGGCCCCCGAACAGTTCGTCCAGCTGCCGCATCCGGTACCGCACCGTCTGCGGATGCACGGCGAGCCGCGCCGCCACCTCACTGGCGTTGTGCCCGCACTGCAACCAGCTCAACAGCGTCTCCGTGAGCCGCTCCCGCTGCGGCGAGCGCATCGCGTCCAGCGGGCTCAGCCGGCGCTCGGCCATCGCGTCCACCAGGGCCTCGTCGCGGAAGAGCAGCAGCGTCGTCAGATGCTCCTGGCAGCGCACCATCTCCGTGTCCGGCAGGATGCCCCGCCGCACCAGATCGAGCGCCTCGGCCGCCCATCGCAACGACCGCGCGCCTTCCTGGAGCGCGACGGTCGGCCCCATCGCCGCCCGCAACCCGTGCAGCGCCCCGGCGACGGCCCGCGCGCGCCCCGGCCCGTCCGGATCAGGCACGACCAGGACGGACGGCTGCACATCGAACCGCGCCAGGAACTCCGGCGGCACGATCGGCGCCGCCGCCGCCCGGGCCTTGGACATGACCGGCCACGACGTCGCCGCGGGCTGCGGCCCGTGGTCGATCGCGACGACCGCCAGCGCCCGCGGCAGCGGCCAGCGCGCCGTGTGCGCGAGATCGCTGATCGCCTCGGCCGACGCGGGCGGATCCGCGGTGAGCAGATCGATCAGCCGCGTACGCCGCTGCCGCAACTCGCCCGCCGCGTGCAGCCGTGCCTCCGTGTAGCCCGCGGTCGTCGCGGCCGCCATCTCGTCCAGATGCAGGAACAGCGCCTCGCCGAAGGCGGCCAGCACATTGCGGGGCAGCAGCTCGGCGTCGACCAGCGCGTTGACCCGGCGCCAGGTCACCCGCGCGCCGAGGCGCAGCGCGGACTGGAACGAATCGAGACTGCGCCCCTCGTCCGCCTCACCGCGCCCGATGCGCTGGTACGTCTCCTTCACCGGCTCCCAGTCGGTGTCCGGCTTCGCCATCCGCTCCAGGAACCCCTGCAACGCGTGCTCCACACCCCGGTGCACGACGTGCATGTACGTGTCGTCCGTCGGGCGCGCGTACTCGGGGATCTCGGTCCGGATCGCCCGTACGACCTCTTCCCCGATGTCGTCGAAGAACGGTCTGAGGTGGTCGTGCAGATCCGAGGGGAACGCCTTGAACGGGCCGCCTTCTTCGTCGTCCATCGGTCGGGCTCCCTCCTGCGCACCGGTCAGGGGCTCGGCGACGATACTCGCAAGTAACCAGTCGTGGCTCATCAACGGCGGGCGGACATCGGGGTGTTGATTGTCACTTCGTGACAACTCGGGTGGCCCTGCGAAAGGCCGGAGTCCTGTCCCTGGCACCCGGCCCCGGGCTCGGCATCACGGACGCCGAGCCCGGGGTGGGGTTCCTGGCAGCTGCGCCGTAGGGAGACAGGTCGGGGCCGCGGGTGGTGGCTCGCGGTGTCAGCCCCCTGTGGCGTGGGAGCTCCGCCGGGTCCGTTCGCGGGGCCGGGCGGTCATCTGCAGGGTGCTGGGCCGTACCGTGGCGCGGGCCACGGGGCGGATGCTCTGGCCGGGGGCGGCCGGGATCTCCCACGCCCCGATTCGGGTCGTCCGCAGGGTGCGGCGGGTGACGAGCCAGCCGGTGTGGTGCAGACGGAGGGCCTCGGTGATGACGCGGCCCAGATAGGGCAGATGGGGCAAGTCGTCGAAGGTGACCGGCCGGTCGGCGACGACCTCGTCGAGTTCGGCCTGGACCCGCTCGTCGATGCCGGGGTTGCGGGCGAGCTCGTACATCACCCAGGACAGTACGGACGCGGTCGTCTCCGTGCCGGCCACCGCGAGAGTGAGGATCTCCGAGCAGATCTGGTGCCCCGTCAGCGGCTTGCCGCTCCCCTCGTCCTCGGCCTGGAGCAGCATGGAGAGCATGTCGCCGCTGTCACGACCGGGAGGCCCGGAGCTGATCGACCGCGTCGCCGATGGTGGCGCGCACGGCGTCGCGCGCGGCGGTGAAGCGCCGGTTGGCGGGCAGCGGCAGGCGTTCCGCCCAGTCCGGCGGCAGGATCCGGGTGCCGACGCCGTTCATGACGACCGACAGGTCCCGGCGCAGCTGGTGGAAGGCCTGTTCGTCGATGCTGCCCGAGAAGACGGTCGCGGCGAGCATGTCCAGGCTGAGCTTGACCATGACCTCGCGTACGTCGAGGAGTTGGCCCGGCCGCCAGGCGGTCATGGTGGTGGTGACCTGGTCGCGCATGAGCGGTATCGCGTGGCCGAGCAGCGGGAGTGACACCGCTGCCTTGGGTATGGGGGAGGTGTTGCGGCAGTCACGGCGTTCAGTGAGTCCTTTCACGATGATGGCGCCGTGATCACTTCCCTGCTCGGCGCCCGCCGTAATCCCCTCCGGTCGCGTGTTGTCGGCCACGTGGAGTCCCGGCCGGTCGGACCCGGGAGTGTGGGCGACGCCCCCCGCCGATTGGATCGCAGCTCCGTGTCAGCGATTGCGGTGATAGCGCACGGAATTGTCGAGATGAGCACTCCTGTCGGAACGTGATCGATTACTCGCCGTTATGCGGAGGGGAGTTGATCCTTTCGATCTCAAACCCGATAAGCTCCCCTGCGGCGCTGCGAGTTGACGCGAACACACTCGGTCGCCCTCGCGCCGCGTGCTCGACACATTCGGCGCCTGCATATCCCCCCGTTCGATCGTGTTGCTTTCGAAGGATGCAGATGGAACTTGCCACTCCGCCCCCGGCGGCGCGGGCACCGGTCGGCTGGTACAGCTGGTGGCTGATGCCGGTCGCCTTAGGAGCAGGAACGGTCGTCACCGCGGTCGCGGGACCCGACCAGATCCAGATACCCGCGACCTTCGTCGGCGCCGCGGCCACCGCGGCCGGCGCCGTCTGCGTACGACTTCTCCTCCGCGCCCAGCACCAACTGCGCCGCAACAGCGGCGACTTCCGCGCCCAGCAGGCCGAGCACTCGCAGCAGTGGCAGCAGCATGTGGCCGGTCTGGAACGGAAGTTCGCGGCCGAGCGGTCCGCGCTGGAGGGCCAGCTGTCCGAGCAGGCCCAGCTCTTCGAAGCGCGGCTCGCCGAGCAGGTCGACGCCTACGAAACGCGACTTGCCGAGGAGGCCAAGGCCTACGAGACGCGGCTCACCGGAGAGGCGCGGGGCTACGAGTCCCGGCTCACCGAAGAGGCGCAGGTCTGGCAGGAGCAACTCGCCCTGCAACAGGACGCGGTCGCCCGGCTCGGTGACACCCGTCTGCCCGACGCGCTCAAGCGGCTGCGGGCCGGTGACGCCATCGACGACATCCTGATGTCCGTCGCCGAGGAGAGCGACGCGAGCCCCGAGTTGCGCGCCGACATCCGCAAGGTGCTCAGGACCGCGCTGATCGGTGTCGAGGAGGAGTTCGACCGCTCCACCTCGGCCGAGCAGGCCGTGATCAGCATCGGCAACCGTATCCACGTGCTGACGAGCAAGCTGCGCGGCCGTCTGCACGAGATGCAGGGCGAGCACGGCCGGCTGCCCGCGGTGGCCCAGGGCCTGATGGAACTGGACCAGGAGATCGGCCCCGCCGACTGTCTCGCCGCCAGTATCGGCGTGCTCGGCGGTTCGGACCGGCCCGGACGCCAGTGGCAGGAACCGCAGCGACTGCTCAGCGTGGTCCGCGGCGGTATCGGCCGCATCAAGGACTTCGACCGCGTCCAGGTCCGCCACCTGCCCGAACTCGGCGTCGACGGCGGTCTGGTGGACCACCTCACGCTGATCTTCGCCCACCTTCTGGACAACGCGGTGCGCTACTCGCCGCCCACCGAACCCGTGGTCGTCTCCGGCAAGGAGGTCCCCAACGGCGTCGGCATCGAGATCCAGGACGCGGGCAAGGGCCTCAACGAGGAGAAGAAGCGCGAGGCCGAGCAGTCACTGGAAGGCGTCGCGGCCGGCCCCGGGCTCGGCGGCCTCTCGGAGGACGCCAACCTCGGGCTTCGCGTGGTCGGCGCCCTGGCGCGCCGGTACGGCATCCGGGTCACCTTCTCGGACTCGCCCTGGCTCGGCACCTCGGTGGTCGTCGTGGTTCCCCACAAGTACTTCAGCCCGTTGGCCGCCCCCGTCGCGGAACCGGTGGCCCCGGCCGCCGCGGTCGAGACCGCGTCCGCCCGCGAGTCGGTGGAGGCCCCGCCCGCGGCCGGCGCCGGCGACGTGGACACCACGCCCGGCGGTCTGCCGCGTCGCAGGAGCAGGCGTACCGACGCGCCGGCCACACCGGTGAGGTCCGTCGAGCGGACCGAGGAGCCCGTGGCCGCCGTGCCGCCGGACACCTCGTTCGCCGGTCTCGCGGCCTTCGCCACCGCCGGACGCGAGAGCGCCCCGCCGCGTGAGCCGGCCGCGGACGCCGTACGCGAGATGACCGCCGGACGCGAGTCCAACGAGCACCGCACTGAAGAGAGCGACTAGTCCACATGACGCAACAGGGAACCGACGTGAGCTGGGCGCTCCGCGATCTGACGGAGAGCATCCAGGAGATCCGCTTCGCCCTCGTGGCCTCCAGCGACGGCAAGGCCATCACCTCCTACGGCGCCGACGACCCCGACGACGTGGACCGCTTCGCCGCCGTGGTCGCGGGCCTGCAGGCGCTGGCCCAGCCCGTCGCCGCGCAGTTCCCGCAGTACGCGGGGCAGTTGCGCCTCGCGATGATCGAGGTGGACGGCGGCCATCTCTTCGTGGTGCGGGCCGGCGTGGAGACGTACCTCGGAGTCCTCGCCAAGGAAGGGCTTGACCAGGGCCTGCTCGGACACCAGATGAGGGACCTGGCGCGAAGGATGGGTGAGCTTCTCGGCACCACTCCGCGCCTGGAGGAGCACTCTGGATGAGTGGTCCCCGCCGGCCCACGGACCCGTCCGGTCTCGAGCGCTACTACGTCCTCACCGGTGGCCGCAGCGGACCGGGCGGTTCGGCGTCGACTCTTGACGTGGCGACCCTCATCGTCTCGCACGCCGCGGCCGTCCCCGGCATGCAGCACGAGCACGAGGAGATCCTCCGGCGCTGCCGCGATCCGCTGTCGGTGGCCGAACTGGGCGCCCACCTCGGATTGCCCTTCAACATTCTCGCGGTGCTCCTGGCCGATCTGCTGGACGCAGGCCGCGTCGAAGCCCGCGATCCCATTCCGGCGTCAGGCGCCGGCAGCGGGCCCGACCTCGCGCTCCTTGAGGAGGTACTCAGTGGACTTCAAAGGCTTTGACCATCCCGACCGGCAGACGGACGGGGGCACCCGCTCGGTGAAGGTGATGATCGCCGGCGGTTTCGGCACCGGAAAGACCACGATGGTGCGCTCGGTCAGCGACATCAAGCCGCTGACCACCGAGGAGACCCTGACCCAGGCGAGTGCGGACGTCGACAACCTGATCGGGGTGGCGGACAAGCAGGAGACCACCGTCAGCCTCGACTTCGGCAAGATCGGCATCAACGACCAGCTGGTGCTGTACCTGTTCGGAACGCCGGGGCAGGAACGGTTCTGGTTCCTGTGGAACGGGCTGTTCAAGGGCGCCCTCGGGGCGGTGGTCCTGGTGGACACCCGGCGGCTGGCCTCAAGCTTCCGGGCCATCGAGGAGATGGAACGGCAGGACGTCCCCTTCGTCATCGCCCTGAACGTCTTCCCCGACTCCAAGGACCACCCGATCGAAGAGATCCGCGACGCCCTGGACATCCCCCCGCACACCCCGATCGTGGCCTGCGACGCCCGCGACCGGACCTCCAGCCGTGACGTCCTCGTCGCCCTGATACGTCACTTGAAGGAACGCTCTGCCGTCGCACTGGAGTCCCGATGAACGCCCAGCCCTTAAACGATCCCGAGGCACCGCGCGGCTGCCCCGTCGCCCACGGTTCGGCCGAGCTCACCCGGCTGCACGGGCCGGAGGCGGCGACCGACCCGCTCGGCATCTACGAGCGGCTGCGCAAGGAGCACGGCTCCGTGGCGCCGGTACTGCTGGAGGGTGACGTCCCGGCCTGGCTGGTGCTGGGGTACCGGGACAGTCGGCGGGTGCTCGACAACCCCCGCCAGTTCGCCCGGGACTCGCGGAACTGGCGGGACTGGCGGGAGGGCCGGATCGCGGAGACCTCTCCGTTGGTTCCGATGCTCGGCTGGCGTCCCGACTGCGTGTCCCTGGACGGCGAGGAGCACCGCAGGCTGCGCGGCGCCGTCAACGACGTACTGCAGGCTGCTGCCGGCCGCGGGGTCCGGCGCCACGCCACGAATTTCGCCAACAAGCAGATCGACACGTTCGCGGACAGCGGCCGCGCCGATCTGGTGGCGGACTACGCCGACCTGCTGCCGATGCTCGTGATGTCCCGCATTCTGGGGCTGGCCGAGGCGGAGGGGCGCCGGCTTGTCAAGTCCTGCGCCCAGGTGCTCAAGGGCGGCGAGGACGCCGTGGTGCACGACGGCATGATCAGAGAGATCTTCGGTGAACTCGCCGAGCGCAGGCGGTCCGAACCAGGCTCCGACCTCGCCACCGGCCTGCTGGAGCATCACGCGGCCCTCGACCACGACGAAGTCGTCCATCACCTGCGCGTGGTGCTGATCGCCGCGCACGTCACGACCAATCTGCTGGCCCGGGTGCTGCAGCTGGTCCTGACCGACGCCTCCCGGCTCTCCGGGCTGATCAGCGGTGAGCTGAACATCTCGGCGGTGGTGGAGGAGGTCATGTGGAACTCTCCGCCGCTGGCCGTCCTGCCGGGGCGCTTCGCCGCCAGCGATGTCGAACTGGGCGGGCACCGCATCGAGGAGGGCGACCTGCTCGTTCTCGGTCTCGGCCCGGGCAACCTCGACCCCGAGGTCCGGCCCGACCCGGGTGTCTCGGTGCAGGGCAACCAGTCGCACCTGGCGTTCGGCGCGGGCCCGCACGAGTGCCCGGGGCAGAGCATCGGGCAGTCCATGATCGAGGTTGCGGTGGACGTCCTGCTGCACCGGCTGCCGGGCCTGCGGCTGGCTGTGCCGGCGGATGAGCTCACCGCGACCGCCTCCACCTGGGATTCCCGGCTGGACAGGCTGCCCGTCGAGTTCCCGGTGTGAACACGCCGCTGCCCGGTCGGAAACCCGACCGGGCAGCGCGTTGTCTTACCCGGCTTTGAGACGTCAGCCGTCGAGCCAGTCGCCCTCGACGCCGGTGGGACGGTATCCCGTGGCGTTCCAGAGGAAGTGCGGGTGGGCGCAGCCGAACATGTAGGCGAGCAGCGCGGTGTCTTCCCTCCCGGTTTGCGGGTCGTACAGGGTGTAGAACGTTTCGGATCCGACTACGCCGGCGTCTTGTTGGACATGACGAGCGCGCTCCGGGGACGGTGCGGCGCTGGATGCCTCCACGGCGGCGATGTAGGTGCGGCGCAGGATCTCCCATGTGCTGTCGATGTTGCCGTACCAGGGGCCGTGCAGTGCTTCGAAGGCATGGAGCTCGGCGTCGAAGAGGGGCCACGTCTCGGGGTGTTCGGCTCGGCAGCGTGCGGACAGCTCGGCGGTCCGGGCGCTCAGTGCCGGCGCGGTGGGCCGCGGGGCGAAGGTGAGGGTGGTGCCGTGGGTGAGGATGCCGGTGCATGCGTTGGGCTGCAGGTCGCACAGCGGGCAGTCCTCGGCCGGGGGGAGGCCCTCGGTGATGCCGTCGAACCACAGGGCGTGGCGGCCCGTCAGCCCTAGCCAGACGACGGTGCTGGGCATCAGCCAGGTGTTCCACATGGGGGGATGCGCCTCGGGCATGCAGCCGTACTTGACGCTGGCGATGGCGCAGGCGGCGTAGAGGACCTTGGTGTGGGTGGGTATGTCGGCGAGCCAGAAGTTGCTGATCTCGCCGGTGAGGGCGTCGGCTCGTACGTCGGTCATGTCGTCGATGACGCGGCACAGCAGCAGGGAGGCGAGGTGTTCTTCCTGCCAGAGTTCGGTGTCGGGTGAGACGTGCCAGAACAGGCAGTCCAGCATCTGCAGGAGTGAGTAGGTGCTCTGGCTGAGTGGGTTGGTCTGAGGGAGCGAGACGCTGCCCGCGTGGTGCTGCTGGAGCCAGTACTCGTCGACGGATCGCTTATGGGCTGCGAAAAGCCCGCAGACCAGGGCCCTGGCGCTGTTGGTGCTGAAACTCTCGGCCAAACGGCCTTCGATGAGCTGGGTGAGGCGCGCGGTGTCGATGGTGTCGATCACGCGTTTGTATTCGTGGAAGAGGAGGATGTCGTCCTCGAACGAGTGCCGGAGGCCAAGGTCTTGTTCCAGGTCGTTCATCTGCCGGGCCAAGGTCCATCCACCGGTCAGGACACTGTCGAGTTCCTCGCGGTATGGCCAGGCCTTGACGGTGAGGGGACGACCGGCGCTCTGCCGCCAGCCGTAGTCATCCAGCGTGCGTGCGGGGGGCGTGGGCAACCGACGGCACAGAGGGCAGGCGCAGCCGGTTGTCCGCTCCTCCTCGTGCGGCGGGGCGAGGGCCCGGCTCCGCCAGGCCCCTTCCAGCATCGTGCAGGTCAGCCGGCAGATCTCGATATCGGTGCTGACCTGGGGGAAGGCTGCTTCGATGACGCGCAGGCCGGCGTCGAGGTGCCTCAGCCTGGCGTATCCCGCCTCGTCGGGCGGGAGGAACGCGGGCTGCGCCAGATGGACGGCTCCCTCCACATGCAGCGTGGTGCCGGCGTGCGGGGATCCGAGTGCGTTCAGCCGCTGTTGAGCGGCGTTCTGGAACCTTCGGTGCTCCTGCGTACTCCCATGGACGCGTTCCACGAAGAGGCGGGCCAGGGCGTTCCCCGCCTCTGTGGGCTGGACCTGGGCGCTTGGCTGCGCCGGGATCAAGCTGTCGGCGGACGCCTTCGAAGCGGCATCTACGACTCGAGATTTCACGCCGGTCTCCCAACAAGCTGTGGTCATGACAATGGAGCGATCGGCCGTGGTTGCTGGCCGGTCGCGTCTTGAAGCCGAGAAAGTGGAGCGGATCGCCTATCTGACCTTCGAGGACGAACCGCCCCGGGCCCGCTCGGTTCCCGAGCGCTGCGAGCCGCTCGTCCATGCCGGATTCATGCTCTCCGGCTCAGCTGTGTTGATCAGGAAGCGCTCGGCCTGTCAGTCGAGGGCCAGGGAGATTCTGGGTGTACTCCAGATGTCTGCTGACGGGCATGTCGAAGGGGAGGTCGAACGTGACGTCCTGAGGCATGCGCTTCCTTCCGGGAGACGGCGAGACAGAATCCCCCCGCCCTGCGAACGGGTGGCCGACATGGCCACCCGTGCACTCGAACTCAGCTTCTATGGCCGAAAATTGAACCGTGAAGCGCTACGAGGCTTCCCAGAGCGTAAATGATCTACGCGTGACCTCACCGTGACGTCCGTTACTGCCTACGCCTCTTGGGCTGCGTATACTCGCGCGCCCCCCACATACGTCTGCGCGACCCGCGTGTCGCCGATCGCCTCAGCCGCCCCGTCGAACGGATCGCGGTCGAGCACCACGAGATCGGCCAGCGCGCCGGCCCGCACCTCGCCCGTGTCGTCGAGGTGGTTCACATACGCCGAGCCCGCCGTGTACGCCACCAACGCCTCGGCCAGTCCGATGCGTTCGGCGGGCAGGAACACCGGCGTGTCGCCGGCGTCGGGGGTGACACGGTTGACCGCGACATGGATGCCCTGCAGCGGATCGGGACTGCTGACCGGCCAGTCGCTGCCCGCCGCGAGCCGTGCCCCGGAGCGCAGCAGCGCACCGAACGGGTACTGCCAGGCGGTGCGTTCGGGCCCGAGGAACGGGATGGTCAGCTCGTCCATCTGCGGCTCGTGCGCGGCCCACAGCGGCTGGATGTTGGCCGTGGCGCCGAGGTGCGCGAAACGGGGCACGTCGTCGGGGTGTACGACCTGGAGGTGCGCCAGGTGCGGACGCGTGTCGCTCGGCCCGTTCGCCTTCCGTGCCGCCTCGACGGCGTCCAGGGCGTCGCGTACGGCCCGGTCGCCCAGCGCGTGGAAGTGGCACTGGAAGCCGAGAGCGTCCAACTCGGTCACATACGCGGGCAGTCGGGCCGGGTCGATGAAGCTGGTGCCCCGATTGGCGGTAGCGCAGCCGCACTTGTCCAAGTAGGGGTCGAGGAGGGAGGCGGTGCCGTTCTCGGCCACTCCGTCCAGCATGAGCTTGACACTGGTGGCCCGGAACCGGCCGTGACTCAACGCGGCGCGTCGCTCCACGAGTTCGGGGATCTGCTCGGCCCCGCGTGCGCGGTCCCACCACAGGGCGCCCACGACCCGCGCGGTCAGCGAACCGTCGCGGGCCGCCGTCAGATACGCCTCGGACGGATCGGGCATGCCCAGGAACGTCCCGACGAGCGCGTCCTGCCAGGCGGTGATGCCGAGCGCGTGCAGATGCCGCTGGGCGTGCAGCAGTGCGGCGAGCCGGTCCGCGGAGGTGGCCGGAGGGGTGATCCGGCCGACGTACTGCATGGCTCCTTCCTGCAGCATGCCGGTGGGCTCGCCCGACGCGTCCCGCTCGAACCGACCGTCGGCCGGGTCGGGTGTGTCCCGGGTGACGCCCGCCAGCTCCAGGGCACGGCTGTTGACCCAGGCGCCGTGGTGGTCGCGGTTGGGCAGATACACCGGCCGGTCCGGTACGACCGCGTCCAGCAGTTCCTTCGTCGGCGTACCGCCCTCGAAGGCCTCCATGGACCAGCCGCCGCCCGTGATCCACTCCCGGTCGGGGTGCGCGTCGGCGTACGCGCGGACGGCGGCGAGTGTGTCCTTGGCCGTCCTGGCCCCGGTCAGGTCGCACTGGGTGAGCTCCAGGCCCGCCGGGACCGGGTGGACGTGCGCGTCCTGGAACCCCGGCAGGAGCAGCCGCCCGGCCAGGTCGACCACTTCGGTCCCGGGGCCGGCCAGGTCGTGGACCTCGGCGTTCCCGACCGCGGTGATCCGGTCGCCGGTGACGGCGACGGCCGTCGCGGTGCGGCCCGCCGGGGTGAGGACCGGGCCGCCGGTGAAGAGGAGGTCTGCGTGCATGTTCTGTTTCCTTAGTTGGGTGTGGCCAGCAACTGGGGCGCGTCGGCGTCGGTGCCGTGTCCCGTACGGAAGTACGGGGACTTGCGGACCCACTTCGCCCACGCGGCGGCCACAAAACCGGAGAAGATCATCAAAGCGGGTGTGAGCAGCAGGAACCACCCGTTGTCCGCGCTGACTTCGAAGTGGTCGGTGGAGGTGTAGAAGGACCAGGCGAGGTAGCCGCCCAGCGCGAGCAGCGACGTGGCGCTCAAGGAGGGGAGGACCACGGCCCGTATCCCTTGCCGCCAGTCCTCGCGGAGCAGCCCCCGGAAGCGGACGGCGGCCGCCAGAGCGGTGAGCGCGTAGGACAGGGCCACGACGATCCCGACCGCGTTGACCGTCGCCATGATCATGTCGGCGAGCCGGGGGATCACCAGAGCGAGGGCGGCCACCACCGTCGCCATCGCGCCGATCAGCAGTGTCCCGATCGCCGGAGTCCCGTACCGGGCGCTGACCCTCGACCACACGGGCCCGAGCGTACGGTCCCGGCTCATCGCGAACATCCCGCGGGCCGTCGGGATCACCCCCGCCTGGAGCGAGGCGACGGCCGAGAACATCAGGGCCACCAGCGGCAGCGCGGCCAGCGGCTGCGAGGCCAGCCGGTCGCCGAAGAACGCCAGACCCTGGGCGCCGTGCCCGGCCAACTCCTCCTCGGACAGCACACGTTGGAAGGCGATGGAGCCGAGCAGGAACAGCCCCAGCATGGTCACCAGCGTGATGGTCCCGGCGCGCGAGGCGTCCCGGGGGTCGCGCACCTCCTCGTTCACGGTGAACGCCGCCTCGAAGCCCCAGTAACAGAACACCGACAGCAGCAGCCCCTGTGCCAGCGCCGACGCCGAGGGGATCGCGAAGGGGTCGAACCAGCTCAGGCTGAAGGGGTGCGGCCCGGTGACGATGCCGTATCCGCAAAAGCCCAGCAGGACGACGTACTCGAAGACCAGCAGCCCGCTCTGCAGCCGTGCGGCGGTCTTGACCCCGGTGATCGCGGTGAGCGTGACGGCGACGAGGACCAGGATGCCCACGGCGGTGGTCTGGGCGGTGGAATCCGGGTCGAGCGCGAGGCCCGCCACCTGGTGCAGCCCCGCCTCACCGGCGAGCTGGATCATCGCCGAACCGGTCACCGCCGTGGTGTACGCGAGGAACGCCACCGTCGCCACGATGCTCACCCAGCCGACCAGGAAACCCAGCCAGGGAGTGAGCGAACGGCCCACCCACACATAGCCGTTGCCCGCGTTCGGCTCCACCCGGTTCAGCCGGGAGTAGGCGCCCGCGATCCCGAGGATCGGCAGAAAGGCCAGCAGCATGATCGCGGGCAGATGCAGCCCGACCACCCCGGCCGTGACCCCGAGACCGATGCCGATGCTGGTGGTCGCCGCCGTGCTCGAAGCGGCGATCGCGACGCCGTCGGCGACGCCGAGGGTCTTGCGCAGGGAAGGGGGATCCACACCGTACGGCTTCTGCGTCATGGCCTGCTCCGATCGCACCCGGGGCCTGATTCCGGCCCGATGACCGGAAATGAAACTGCCCGGGGCCTTAACACGTCAACGCTGTTGTCATAAGGTCTCCCGCACCGGAGGCAGCGCCCCTCAGGAACCGGTGGGAGAGCCCATGACGTCCACGAATGACCGAGTCGTGCCGCCCGCCGCCCGGCGGCGCAGGCGCCCCACCAAGACCGGCGTGGTGCTCTCCGAGGAGCTGATCGTCGAGACGGCGCTGCGGCTGCTCAAGGAGCACGGCGCCGACGCCCTCACCGTGCGCCGCCTCGGCCTCGCCCTCGGCGCCGACCCGAGCGCCCTGTACCGGTATTTCCGCGACACCGACGACCTGCTGCTCGCCATCGCCGACGAACTCATCGGCCGGAACCTGCGCACCTGGCACCCCACCGGGGACTGGCGCGCCGACCTGCGGGACCTGGGGCTGCGGATGCACGCCGGGTCGCTCGCGCACCCACAGGCCGCCGTGCTCAGCTCCTACCGGGTGACGGGCCGGGTCCACGAGATCGAGGCCGTGGAGATGATCATCGGCGTGCTGCGCGGCGCCGGCTTCCCCGACCCCGAGGCCGTCCGGATCTACCACGCGTTCGTCGACCAGGCGCTGGCCTTCGCGGCGCTCGACGCGGCCGGCCTCGCCCTCCCGCAGGCCGCCCGCGAGGCGGAGGCGGGCGTCTGGCGGGCGACATACGCCCGGCTGCCCGCCGACAGGTACCCGAACATCGCGGCGACGGCCCGCCACCTGGTGGCGGACATGCGGCGCAGCGGCTATCCGGTGGCACTGGACATGCTGCTGACCGCGGCGGCGGCCCGGTTGGAGGAGATCCGGGAGCAGGAGAACGTGAGTGCGTAGACGAGATCGCGGAGCAGAGGAACGCGTAGAGGCTCACGCCGAGAACACCCGGCGCGTCACACTGAAGGGCGCTCCTACGTCATCCCTAGTAGACCTGTCCGTACGACGGCCACCAGGAGGCTGCCCGCCGATGAACCCGCCCGCCCGCACCCCGAAGCAGCGCAAGCAGGACACCCTCGACCGGCTGGAGAACGACGAGGACGCCTGGGTGTCCACGGCCGACGGCGACGGGGGACCGCCGTATCTGATCCCGCTGTCCTTCCTCTGGGACGGCACGACCCTGCTGTTCGCCACCCCGGCCGCCAGTCCGACCGGCCGGAACCTGCGGACGACGGGGAGGACACGCCTGGGCATCGGCCCGACCCGCGACGTGGTCATGGTCGAGGGGACCGTCGAGACGCTGGAGGCCGCCGAGCTGGCGGACGGGGTGGGCGACGCCTTCGCCGCGAAGACCGGCTTCGACCCGCGTCAACTCACCACCGCCTACCTCTACTTCCGCGTCATCCCGCGGCGCGTGCAGGCCTGGCGCGAGGCCGACGAGATCTCCGGACGGGACCTCATGCGCGACGGCGAGTGGCTCGTGACCGACTGAGTTTCGCCGTACGGGGGTGCCCGGGAGCGCGGATTCCTCAGTCCCCGCCGTCCCGGGCGCCCTTGTCCGAGATCGGCCACACACCCGTGGAGCGCTCGGCGGCCTTCGCGCTCGTACGGTCCGCCGCGCTGCGGGCGACGGCGAAGATCGCGCCCTGGAGAGCGGCAGCCAGCAGTACCTCGCCCCAGCCGCGGTCCCGGTCGAGCGCGTCCGGCGCGTCCTCCTCGTGACGTATCGCCTTCCATGTCTGCTGGAAGGCGAGTCCGGCGAGGGCACCGCTCGCCCAGCTCAGCGCGAGGCCGAGAGGCTTGTGGGTGAGGGGGAGCTTGAGCTTCTTGCTCTGCTTGTTCTTCTTGGACACCTGGTCTCCTTCGCCTCTCCGGTCAAGGATGTAAGGCTGCCCGCCCAACTGTCCCCGATTCCCGCTGTCTTCACGCCGTGAGACAGGCCAGCACCGCCAGTACCCGCCGATTGTGTTCCTCGCCCGTCGCGAGGCCCAGCTTCGCCATGATCGAGCCGACGTGAGTCTCCACGGTGCGCTCGGTGAGCCACAGCCGCCGGGCAGCAGGCGCGAGCGGTCGACGCTCACATAGGCGTAGGTGTCACTGAGCATGATCAGCGGCGGTACCAGGCCGATGAGCGTGAGCAGGAAGCCGACGGGGTTGGTGGGGCGGCGGCCGGAGACGAACAGGCCCAGCCCGGTGGAGAAGGCCCCCGCCACAGCCGCGCCGACGACCGTGAGAACGTCTCCGACGGCGGGGCCGGGGTCGAGGAACAGCAGCGCGCAGCCCCCTGCGGCCACGATCGCCGTCGACGACGCGGTGACCAGGGAGAGTCGGCGAGGCCAGGCCATGCGCTCACGGTAGGACCGGAGGGCGGGCGTCGGTATCCGTACTGACACGCAGGATCTCCCAGTGCCAGCCCTGATGTGCCACCAACTCCTGGCGCGCGACAGTGCGGTGACGCCCCATCACGTCACACGTCGGGAGACCGCCATGACCGCCCACACCACCACCCCCGAGCGCCCCACGTACACCCTGCCCTCGCCCCGCCTGCGGCCGTTCGCCACGGGCGCCCTCGTCGCGGTCGTCATCGGACAGGTGATGAACTTCCTGCTGACCTGGCTGGCGCCGGGCGGTGATCCCAGCAACGGCAACTCCTACGACAAGGTCGCCGACAACCGTGGCTCCTTCTGGGCGCTCTACGCCTACGGTGGCGTGGGCATCGCCGTGTTCACGGTCGGGCTCGCGATCGCCGTCTGCGTCCTGGTGCGTGAACGCGGCGCCGTACTCGCCCGGATCGGCGCCGCGGTGGCGGTGCTCTCGGGCGCGTTCCTCGCCGCGGGACTCGCCGCGATCGCCGTCGTCTACTCGTACGCGACCGACACCGCGGCCCTGGACGAGACGGCCGGACGCGCTTTCGTGCACTACGTCAACGACCACGACGGCCGTGTCATGGGCCTGGTCGGCCCCGGCGCACTGGCCACCATCCTGGCGACACTGCTCATCGCCGTGGCTTTGCTGCGCTCGCGGGTGATCCCGTGGTGGATCTCCGCCCTGTTCCTCGTCGGCGGACCGCTGGGCTTCGTCTTCGCGTCGGGGACCTCGGGAGCGGTGGCGGCGCTGCCGGGCGCGGTGTCGGCGATCCTCATCGCCGGACAGGCGTGGCGGCAGACGGCCGCCTGACCAGGGGGAGTGGCCCGTACCGGCGCGGGGGGGCCGGTACGGGCCACAGCCGTGTGCGCGCCCGTCAGCCGGTCGGCTCCAGCACGAAGACGGGGATCTCCCGGTCGGTCTTCGTCTGGTAGTCGGCGTACGGGGGATACGCGGCGACCGCGCGCTCCCACCACTGGGCCTTCTCGTCACCGGTGATCTCGCGGGCCGTGAACTCCCGCCGCTCGGGGCCGTCCTGGAGCTCCACGCGGGGATCGGACTTGACGTTGTGGTACCAGACCGGGTGCTTGGGGGCGCCGCCCAGCGAGGCGACCGCCGCATAGCTTCCGTCGTGCTCGACGCGCATCAACGGGGTCTTGCGGATCTTGCCGCTCTTGGCGCCCCGGGTCGTGAGAATGATGACGGGGAGACCCGTGTCCATCAATGTCGTGCCCTTGGTGCCACCGGAGCTCTCGTACAGCTCCACCTGCTCCCGCACCCACTGCGTCGGGCTGGGTTCGTACTCGCCCTGAAGAGGCATGACTTCCGTCCCATCGTCGCGTCGTACCGATGTTGTCCCGGCACGATTCAACACCAGTGCGGACGCGAATCTTCCGCACCATTACCTCGCGTGTAATCGCGTCCGGCCCACGTGTGCGGCACGGTGGAGCCGTTCCCGCACCGAGACGACAAAGGGGCCGCTCCATGTCCGTAGTCACCGACCACGCCTCGACGACACGTGCCGTGGTCGAGGAGTTGTTACGCCGGATGGGGGAGGGCGATCCCCCACGGATCGCCGAGCTGTACGCGGAGCGGGGCGACTGGAAACTGAGCTGGCCGGAGGACGAGCACGGGCGCGCGGACACACCGTGGATCCGCCACCGGTCCACGCGGGCCGACATCGCGGACCACTACCGCGCACTGGCCGAGCATCATGTGCCAGGCCGGGCGGCCACCGAGATCGAACGGATCCTTGTCGACGGCGCCGAGGCGGTCGTACTCGGCGAGATCCGCCAGACGGCCGGGGCGACCGGACGCGCCTATCGCGCCCGGTTCGCCCTGCACCTCACGGTCGAGAACGGCCTGGTCGTACGGCACCACGTGTACGAGGACAGCCTCGCCGTGGCCCGTGCCTTCGAGCCCGATCCCGAGTCCTAGTACTCCAGCAGGGAGGCGGTGAAGGCCTGTTGGAGACGTTGACAGGCCCAGGCGGCCCGCCACCACAGGCTGCAACTTGTCACTCGTACGTGGGGCGAAGCCACTGTTCGGGCGCACTTCCCCTTCCTGCCGCTGGAAAATCCGGCCATGCGGACTGGTTGGCGGACACGACGGGTCGGCGTGCTCTATCTCCTACTGTCGATCGGCGGCATGGCCGGGGCGTTGGGCATGGCCGTCCGTTTCGACCTGCGGGTGGCCGAAACGGTGGCGGCTCTGCTTCCGTCCCTGGGCGGCATGTACTTGTCCTGGGCGACGTTCGGGGCCGATCGGCGGGAGGCGGCCGAGGGTTTCGGCGTGGCAGGGGTCGCCGACCGGCTGGCGGTGGCCGTGCGGCGCCAGTGGGAGTCCGAGGCCCGGGTGCGGCGGCTGAACGACCCCTATCCGCTGCCGGTCTCCTGGCAGGCGGCCGACGCGCGGTTCGGAGAGTCGTGGTCCCTACTGCGGGAGATGGCCAGGCACTGGCCGGACGGACGGTCGGCTCCTCGCTCCGCCGAGGTCACCGAGTCTGCCGGCCTGGCCGGGACCGGCGGGGAGATCGCCGAGGTGTTCCTGGAGCGTGTGCCGACACGCCGCCTCGTGGTCCTGGGCGGACCGGGCAGCGGGAAGACGATGCTGCTGATCCGCCTGTTGCTGGCCCTGGTCGCCGAACGGGCGGAGGGCGGCTCCGTTCCGGTGCTGTTCCCTCTGGCTTCGTGGAATCCTGCGGAACAGACGCTGGAATCCTGGATGGCGGAACAGCTCGCGCGTGACTACAGCGGTCTGGGCGACCCGGGAACGGGGCCCGCCGATCGCACCGGGCGGGTCAGCCACGCCCGGGCACTGCTGGAGCACCGGCTGATCCTGCCGATCCTGGACGGATTCGACGAGATCCCGGCACCGTACCGCGCCGTGGCGCTGGACGCGATCAACGCCGCCCTGCCGCCGGGGCAGCCGCTGGTGCTGTCCAGCCGGGTGACGGAGTACGGGGACACGCTGTCCCCGGCCCACGGGGTACCGGTCAAGCTCAGTGGCGCCGCCGCTGTGGAACTACACCCCTTGAGAGCGCCGGACATCGCCGACTACCTGGAGCGGGACGCCGGCGGCCAGGACGCGGCGGCCGCCCGCTGGGAGCCGGTGATCCGCCTGCTCGGCACCGATGCCCCGGTGGCACGCGCGCTGACCACA
Organism: Streptomyces sp. NBC_00775; assembly: GCF_036347135.1. Lineage (NCBI taxonomy): Bacteria > Bacillati > Actinomycetota > Actinomycetes > Kitasatosporales > Streptomycetaceae > Streptomyces > Streptomyces sp. NBC_00775. Next base: position 729,035 of record NZ_CP108938.1, on the reverse strand, counting down.
CCGTTGATGCTCTTCCTGGCCCGGACGGTGTACAACCCCCGGCCGGAAGAACGAGCCGGCGTCCTCCCCAAGCCTGCGGACCTGTGCGATCCGACCCGCTTCCCCGACGCCGCGGCCGTCCGGGCCCATCTCTTCGACGCGTACGTGCCCGCCGCCTACCGGCCCCATCCCCGCTACCCGTGCCGCTGGTCCCCCCAGCAGGCCGAGCGCGCCCTGCGGTATCTGGCGCGACACCTGCAGCACACCCTGGGCGGTACCACCGACCTGGTCTGGTGGCAGTTGCGCCGCGCGTTGCCGTCGCGCGTGGCCCAGGTGGTGACGGGGACTGTCCTCGGTGTCGTGGCCTGGGCCGCCGCCACCGTGGTGGGCAGACTCACGGCACTGCTCGCCGGTCTCGACTCCGGGTGGCTGACCGGCCCGCCCGCAGCCATCGTCGCGGGCCTGGCCGGAGGGATCGCGGGCGGCATCGGCTGTGGCCTTGTCGCAGGCGTGACCGGGGGCATCGCCGAGGGGCTGACCCACGTGTTCACCACCGGGCAGCCGGAATGGCTGGCGACCACGACGGCCAACGGTCTCGCCTACGGCTTCGCCGGCGGAATCGTTGGTGCGCTGTCCAGCAGACTCGCGGTCCGGCAGCCCGGGACGGCCTCGGGGCACCGGCAAGGCTGGGCCTGGGACTGGCGCATGTGCGCCCTCGGTTTCACCACCGGAGCCACCCTCTGGTTCCCGTACCGCCTCAACTACGGCCCGATGGCCGCGGCCGTCGGTGCCCTCGCCAACGGAACGGTCTACGCACTGGCCGGCGGAGCCACCGGCGCCCGGGCAAGCAGCCTGTCCGCACACCGCCCGCGCGCCATCCCGACCGTCCGCACGCGGTGGGCCTGGGACTGGCGGGGTTTCTCGACGGGCCTCGCCAGCGGCTCCGGCATCGGCGTCACCCACTGGGCCGTCCTCAGGATCCAGTCGCTCCTCACCGGCATGCCCTCCTACACCATCGCCACCATGCTCTCCTTCTCATGCGCCATCGGGCTCGCCGTCGGAATCGCCCATGGCCTCACGGGCAAACCGGCCGATCTCGCCACCTCGGTAGGACCGGTCGCCCTCCTGGAGCAGGACCGAAGGATCTTCCGCAGACTGTGGATCGTCGTCGGCCTCGCGATCGGCGCCGCGTTCCTTCTCTGCTACGGCCTCGAATATGGCGCGCAGGGCGGGCTCTCCTACGGTCTGGGCCGCGGGACCACGGACGGGCAGGCGATCTCGATGGGCCCGCCCCACATCCTCGACCGCTCCCTGGCCTACGGACTCACCGTCGGCCTCGCCGCGGCGCTCAGTCACAACGCCTGGTGGTGCTACACCCTCACCCGCCACCACCTGGCGACGCGCCGACAGCTTCCCCGGGACCTGACCGCCTTCCTCATCGACGCCCATGAACGACGCGGCGTATTGCGCCAAGTAGGAGCAGTCCACCAGTTCCGCCACATCGACCTGCAGCACCATCTCGCCGCCGCAGGGCCCTCTCAGGAGTCCGGAGACCCGCTCCCGCGACTGCCCCGGCCACGGATCCCGCTGTCGCCGACACGCAGACGCTGAGCGGATGACGCTTCCGGCCGCGCCGGCCCAGGCCCGGAACCCGGTGGAGGCCGAGCGGCCCGGATACGTCACGTGCACCAGGACTCGGACGGCGCCTACGGCGTCCCGCAGATCACCGCCGAACTCCGCGACGACGGCCGGGCGGTGAACCACCAGCGCGTCGCCCGCGTCGTGCGGACCATCGGGCTCACCGGAGTGCGCCTGCGCCGCAGGCATCGGACGACGGTCCCGGCCCCGTCCGTCAGCCCGAGTTCCAGCCCTGGTCCCGGGCCGACTCCGAGCAGGCGCCCGGCTCACCCCCAGGTGGCCCCCGCCGGCTCCTTGATCGTCGCGTTGAGACGGTTGAAGAAGTTCGTCGTCGCGATCCAGAGGATGAGCGCGGCGAGTTGCTGCTCGTCGTAGTGGTCCGCGACCTCGTCCCACAGCTCGTCGGAGACCGCGTCGCCGGAACGATCGTTCAGCCGGGTCATCTCCTCGGCCAGCGCCAGCGCGGCCCGTTCGGCGTCCGAGTAGTACGGCGCCTCGCGCCAGGCCGCGACGGACCACAGGCGCTCGTCCGTCACACCCGCCTTCTTCCCGCCCCGGCCACCGGCGTCGACACAGGCGCTGCACCCGTTGATCTGGCTGGCCCGCAGATGCACGAGCTCCAGGGTCTGCTGGGGGACACCGCCCTTGGAGGTGGCCTTGTACAGACCCTGGATGGCCTCCATGGCGCCAGGAAGGATCATCGCCGGGTTCTTCATCCGTGCCTGCATGACGTTCTCCTCAAGAGTTCGCTGCGCTTGCTGCGCTGTCATTGCACTGACGGAGCCCGGCGGGGGAATGTGACAGGCCCGGCGAAGAAAGTTCGAGGAAAGATGGCAGGGGGCCTCTCCGCCCTCGTCACCCTCATTGCGGGCCCATCAGCATCCGTACGGCCAGCGCCGTGATCACGACGCTCGACGCGAGCGCCGTCATCAGTCGTCCCCGACGCCCCGTCAGGGTCCGGCCGAGCAGCGCGCCGCCCCCGGCGAGCAGGAGTTGCCAGCTCGCGGACGCGGCGAACGCGGCGAGGACGAACACGCCTTGCTCCAGGGGGCGCACCGCCTCGGCGGTACGGCTGCCGAGCACCAGCGCCGCGAAGTAGATCACCGTGGTGGGGTTGAGCAGGGTGATCCCCAGCAGTGCCAGATAGGCGCGCGCCGGGCGAGGCGGATCCTCGCCGGAGCGGGCGGTGAGCCGTCGCCCGCGGTACTGGCGGCACGCGGTGACCGCGCCGCGGATCGCCAGCGCGGCCAGCACCAGTCCCGACGCCAAGCGCAGCGGGAGCAGTATCGGCTGCAGCACGGCCGCGAGCGCGGAACCGCCGAGCGCGGCGACCAGGGCGTAGAGCCCGTCGGCGGTCGCCACGCCCAGCGCGGCGCATGCGCCGATCCGCAGGGATGTACGAGCGGTGAGGGAGACGAGGTAGGTCGCGACCGCTCCGACGGGCATGGCGATGCCATAGCCCGCGAGAAGCCCCGCGACGAGCGCGGCGGTCACGACCGGCGAAGCGTAGGCCTCCGCGGTCGGCCGGGCTGCTGCTGGACCCGCACCGGACGAGCGGCGGCGGAGGTCGGCGGCAGGAAGGCTTCGATCGTGGACATGGGCAGATCCTGGGGCCACCGGATCTGCCCACGCAAGCCAATTACCCAGGGGCCGCTCCGGAAGAGATCAGGCCATGCGTGCGTCCCCGGGACCGTGACACGGACGGGAAACCCGAGGAGAGCGGCGTCGGTCCCCGCACGCTTCGGCCAGATCACGCGTCCGGCGCATCTGGCCGAACTTCGCGTGGCCGTGTAGATGCCCGGGGCATCTAATGAAGATCGGCAAGAGGGAACCATCGCTTTGCGAGGTCACCATGACAGAACCCCCCATGACAGAACCCCCCATGACAGAACCCGCCATGACAGAGCCCGCCGCGACAGACCATGTCACGACAGGGCCGATCGCCTTCCCCCAGGACCGTACGTGTCCCTACCACCCGCCCACCGCCTACGATCCGTTGCGCGAGGCGCGCCCGCTCTCGCGGATCTCCCTGTTCGACGGGCGCGGCGTGTGGGTGGTCACCGGCCACACCACCGCCCGTGAACTCCTCTCCGACCCGCGGTTGTCGTCGGACCGCACCCGGCCCGCGTTCCCGTCGCCCACGGAGCGGTTCGCCGCGGCCCGCAACCGCCGTGTCGCGCTGCTCGGCCTCGACGACCCCGAGCACCACACCCAACGCCGCATGCTGGTCCCGAGCTTCACCCTCAAACGGACCGCCGCGCTGCGCCCGCGCATCCAGGAGACCGTCGACCGGCTCCTCGACCGGATGGCGGCGCAGGGCCCGCCGGCCGAGCTGGTCAACGCCTTCGCGCTGCCCGTGCCCTCCATGGTGATCTGCGCCCTGCTCGGCGTCCCGTACACCGACCACGACTTCTTCGAGGAACAGTCCCGCAGACTGCTGCGCGGTCCTGCCGCGGCCGACATCGAGAACGCACGCGACCAACTGGACACGTACTTCGAGTCGTTGATCGACCGCAAGCAGAAGGATCCCGGGGACGGACTCCTCGACGAGCTCATCCACGATCAGCTGCGCGAGGGGACGGTGGACCGTCAGGAACTGATCTCGCTGGCGACGATCCTGCTCGTCGCCGGGCACGAGACGACGGCGAACATGATCTCGCTCGGCACCTTCACCCTGCTGAGGCATCCGGAGCAGCTGGCCGAACTGCGGGCCGATCCGACGCTGATGCCCGCCGCCGTCGAGGAGTTGCTGCGCTTCCTCTCCATCGCCGACGGGCTGCTGCGCGTGGCCACCGAGGACATCGAGGTGGCCGGGAAGACCATCCGCGCCGACGAGGGCGTCGTCTTCTCCACCTCCGTCATCAACCGCGACGAGCACACCTTCGCAGAACCGGACGCCCTGGACTGGCACCGCCCGGCCCGCCATCACGTGGCGTTCGGCTTCGGCATCCACCAGTGCCTCGGCCAGAACCTCGCCCGGGCCGAGATGGAGATCGCGCTGCTGTCGCTCTTCGACCGGTTCCCCGGGCTGCGGCTCGCCGCACCGGTGGACGCCATCCCGTTCAAACCCGGCGACACGATCCAGGGGATGCTGGAACTCCCCGTGACCTGGTAAGAGGCTGCGGGCATGAACATCGACATCTCCATCGACAAGGACGTCTGCATCGGCGCGGGCCAGTGTGCCCTCGCCGCCCCGGGCGTCTTCACCCAGGACGACGACGGATTCAGCGAGGTGCTGCCGGGCCGCGAGGACGGCGGCGGCGACGCGATGGTGCGGGAGGCGGCACGGGCCTGTCCGGTCGGCGCCATCACGGTGTCCGGGACCTGAAAGAGGATCACTTCTCGACGACGGCGAGGTCGAGTCGGCGCAGGCGTGCGGGTCGGCGATCACCCTTTACGCCGTGACCCGCTCGTCCTCGCCCTCGACATCAGTACCCGCGCCGCGTCGGCCGCCTGGCCGGCGGTCTCCGTGCTCCGCGTGATGCCCGCGGTGACCATGGCGCCCTCGGCGAGCAGATACAGCTGGTCCGCGAGGGGGGACGGAAGCCCGGCGTCGGCCACGAGGCCTCTCAGGTAGTCCTTGAACGCCTCTTTGTGCGCCGTGACCTGGGCAGTGACGACGGGCGAGGTGGTGCCGAGTTCCCCGTACGAGTTGATCCAGGCGCAGCCCCGGAAGCCGGGCTCCGCGAACCACTGCCCGAGCCAGTCGAAGACCGCCAGGATCCGCTCCTCGGGTTCCCCGTGCCGGTCGACGTGCTCGGCCAGCCGCTGCCGCCACCGGACATCGCGCCGCTCCAGATACGCCTCGACGAGCCGCTCCTTGGCGGGGAACAGCTGGTAGAGCCGTTTGAGCGACACCCCTGACGCGCCGCGGATGTCGTCCATGCCGACGGTCTGGATGCCGCGGCCGTAGAACAGCTCCTCCGCGGCGTCGAGCGCCTGTTCCCGGGCGAGGGTGAGGGCCTGGTCCCGGGCGGTCGTGCTGTCCATGCGGGGGACTCCTTGACGTGAGAACGGTCGTTCTCTACGTTAGCAGTCATGACGGAGAACGCTCGTTCTCTACTGCTTCGAGATCGTCGAGCCCGAGGAATCGCCATGACCGACCGTCCGCCCCTGCCCCCGTTCACCCGTGAGACCGCCGCCCAGAAGGTCCAGGCCGCCGAGGACGCCTGGAACACCCGCGATCCCCACAAGGTCTCGCTCGCCTACTCCGAGGACTCCGTCTGGCGCAACCGGGACACCTTCGTCACCGGCCGCGCCCAGATCGTGGAGCTCCTCACGGCGAAGTGGGCACGCGAGCGGGAGTACGCCCTGCGCAAGGACCTCTGGGCCTTCGACGGCAACCGCATCGCCGTCCGCTTCCAGTACGAGTCGCTCGACGCCGACGGCCAGTGGTGGCGGTCGTACGGCAATGAGCTGTGGGAGTTCGACGAGCACGGTCTGATGACGCGTCGGGAGGCCAGTATCAATGACGTACGGATCGAGGAGAAGGAGCGGCGGATCTTCGGCCCGCGGCCTGAGCCGGAGCGCGGGGACTCCTTCCCGGTGCGGTAGAAGTCCCGTGTGTTCATTAGGGTTTCCGGGTGAGTGAACACGCCGAGAAGCCCTTCCTCTACGTCGTCGTCTGCGCGGCCGGCATCGCTGAGGACATCAGCAAACTGATCACCGCGGCCCAGGAGCGGAACTGGGAGGTCGGTGTCATCGCCACCCCCCAGGGCCTCGGCTTCATCGACGCGACGGCCGTCGAGGCGCAGACCGGACGCCCCATCCGGTCCGCCTGGCGGTCCCCGGGCGACCCGCGCCCCTTCCCGGCCCCCGACGCGGTGGCCGTCGCACCGGCCACCTTCAACACCGTCAACAAATGGGCGGCCGGCATATCCGACACCCTCGCCCTGGGAACGCTGTGCGAGGCGTACGGCCTCGGTGTCCCGATCGCCGTACTGCCCTGCGTGAACGAGGCGTTGGCGACCCACCCCGCCTACCACGCGAGCATCGAGCGGCTGAGCGGGATGGGCGTCCGGTTCGGTGACCCGTACTCCGGGGAGCCGCAACAGGACGGCGGGCGACGGGAGTTCCACTGGGAACGGGTGCTGGACCTGCTCACCCCCGGCACGTGAGGGCAGAAACCCCTCGGGCGGTCACCGACGGTAGATCGTGATCGAGTGGCCGACCTCGTCGATCGGCCGGCTGGTGGCGAGCAGCGCCGCCAGCCGGCCGTCGGCCTTGGCGACCGAGGTGTCGGACACGACGAGCAGCCCGTGCACCTCGCCCGGTGGCGCCTCGCGGGGATCGGCCGCGTCGATCCCGTAGTACGACGGCACACCGGCGCCCTTGTAGACGAGCCAGACCTTCTCGTGCGGGTAACGCCGGTCCAGACGGTCGGCGAGCCGCCCCAGGTCCTGGCCCCAGTCGACGTTCGAGTCGTGCAGCCGCAGATGGGTCTTCGACGGGCCGCCGAACGCCTCGTTGGAGTACGGCAGGTAGTACGGGTACGCGAGCAGCGAACTCACGGCGACGAACAGGACCAGCGCCGCCGTGGCGATGTGCGCCCACCGCCGTCGGAAGGCGACGACACCGGCAGCGGCGACCGAGAGGAACACCGGTATGAACAGCGCGTAGCGCACCCCCAGATCGCGGGAGCCGTTCATGGCCGCGGCCAGCAGCAGAGCCGGGGGGAGCAGGAGGTACGGGGCGGCGGGCCGCAGCCGGGGTATGGAGACCATCGCGACGGCACCGGCGAGCCACAGCGCCGCCATGCCGAGCGGCGTCTTCACCAGCAGCGCGGCCGGCAGGTAGTACCAGAGCCCACCGTGATAGAGCCGGCCGAACAGAAAGCCCTGCCACGTCGCGTTCTCGAAGCCGAACTGGACGCGCATCCCGTCCCGGTACGGCTGCGGGAAGGGCAGCCGGTCGACGAGCAGCCCGCGCAGCCCATGGACGGCCGGGAGGTGTGCGGGAGCCGTCCAGCGCAGCTGGGGGTCGACGGCGAAGTAGGTGGCCCACACCACGGCGAGCGCCACCAGCGCCATACCGGTCGCGCCGGCCGCGGCGAGCCCGAGGAGCCGCGCCTTCGCGGATGCGCCGAGGGCCTGTGCTTCCGCGGACGTGCCGAGGGGCCGTGTCCCCGCGGGCGTGCGGAGGCCCCGCGCATGCCAGACCGACGCCACCGCCAGGAGCAACAGCACCGGAACGGCCGGCAGCGTACTCATCTTCGTGGCCACCGCCGCCCCGAGCGCGGCCCCGGCGAGCGGGAGATGGAGGAGCGGTCGGCGCCGGGCCCGCCACAGCAGCCACACCGACGTCAGCAGGAAACCCGACGCCGGCACGTCGAGCGTGGCCAGCGAGCCGTGTGCGATGACGTCGGGCGAGAACGCGTACAGGGCGAGTGCCACCAACCCGCCCGCGGGGCCGACGAGTTCACGGGCGAACGCGAGGACGACCAGGCCGAACAGCAGCGTCAGCACGATCACCGGCAGCCGTGCCCACCACATCACCCGCCAGGGATCGTTGCCCGACTCGTACAGCACCCGCCGGCCGAGCGCCGTCTGATCACCCTTGAAGCCGGCGTCCAGATGCGGATGGGCGAACACCAGCCCGCTCGCGATGATCAGCTTGCCCAGCGGCGGATGCTCGGGGTTGTAGCGCAGGCTGTGCTGCTGGACGTAGACCACCGCCGTGCCCACGTACACGGGTTCGTCGATCGTCGGCGTCTGCTCCACGGCCGTCGTGACCATCGCGACCGCCATCTCGGCGAGCAGCGCGACCACCGCAACCACGAACAGCCACCGCCGGTGCCGCCGAAGCCACTCGAATCGCCTCGGCGGCTCCGCGCTGCTCACCGGCACGCGGTCCACGTGCCTGCTGGCTATGAAGGTCGGCATGCCCTTTGTTACGTCCGTTCCGTACGAGCCTGCTCAACCGGGTGATACCCGGCTTCGGGCACCGGAATCACGACAGGGGAGCCATGAGTATGCACCGCAGCCACAGGCCCGCGACCGTGAGAGCCGCGACGTCCGCCCTAGTCGCCCGCCTCGGCGGTCCAGGTGATCCGCGGGGGCTCCACCCGCGCGCACAGAGGTGTACCGCCGGTGTCGGTCAGGCCGAGGCGTCCGACCAGCAGGCCGTCGCGGGCGGCCGCGGCGAGTACCTCGGCGGGGATCGTGTCGAGCATCAGCTTGGCGCGGCGGAACATCGTGAAGACGCCCGACTCGTCGACCGTCCCCCACGACAGGTAGATGAACCGGCGGCCCAGACGGTTCTGCACGTAGGGGCCCGTCACGTCGGTGCCGGTCGGCGAGGTGGTCGCGGTGCAGTCCAGGGTCCAGGTCGCGGACTCGGCGTCGCCGGGGTGCGGTTCCAGGACCTCGGCCGGACGGTCGCGGCGTTGTACGGCGACATGGATGTTGCCGTACGTGGCGAAGGCGGCGTCGGCGGGGGCCGGGCAGGTGGAACCGGGCAGGTCTACGGCGTCGATACGGATGCGCATAGCGGCCATCATCCGGTAACGAGCACAAGGCCCGTCGCGTGGTCGGACGGCCTCACGCGGCCGGCGATGTCATCCGACGCGGATGACTCCGTCGTACCGAAGTACTACGGCCCTCCCCTCAGTGACCTCCCGGGTACCACGGATCCCGGTTCGCGGGCCCTTAGCGTGGCGGGTGAGCAGCCAGGCGGGTTCCGGCCCCCCGAGCACGAGGGAAGAGCGATGATCGAGGCACAACAGCTGACGAAGCGGTACGGGGAGAAGACGGCGGTCGACCGGCTCGACTTCGTCGTCAAGCCCGGCACGGTCACCGGCTTTCTCGGCCCCAACGGCGCGGGCAAGTCCACCACCATGCGCATGATCGTCGGACTCGACGCACCGTCCGGCGGCAGCGTGACGGTCAACGGCAAGCACTACGCCCAGCACACCGCGCCGCTCCAGGAGGTCGGTGCGCTGCTGGAGGCCAAGTCGATCCACCCGGGCCGTTCCGCGTTCGACCACCTGATGGCGCAGGCCTACACCCACGGCATTCCGCGCCGCCGGGTGGAGGAGGTCATCGAGCTGACCGGGCTGCAGTCCGTGGCCAAGAAGCGCGCGGGCGCCTTCTCCCTCGGCATGGGCCAGCGCCTTGGCATCGCCGCGGCACTCCTCGGCGACCCGGCCACCATCATGCTCGACGAGCCGGTCAACGGGCTGGACCCCGAGGGCGTCCTGTGGATCCGCAACCTGCTGACCGGGCTCGCCGCGGACGGACGTACGGTCTTCGTCTCCTCCCACCTGATGAGCGAGATGGCGCTGGTCGCCGACCACCTGATCATCGTTGGACGCGGCCGCCTGCTGGCCGACACCACCGTGCAGGATCTGGTCCGGCAGGCCGGCGGAGACACCGTGACCGTGGCGTCCGACCAGTCGGCCCGCCTGCGCGAGGTGCTGGCCGGCCCCGGCGTGGAGATCACCGGTGAGGTCGGCTCCGAGGAACTGCACGTGACGGGTCTGTCCGCGCGGGCCATCGGCCTCAAGGCCGCCGAGCACGGCATCCCCCTGTTCGAGCTCAGCTCCCGGACCGTCTCCCTGGAGCAGGCCTTCATGGACCTGACCCGCGACGCCGTCGAGTACCACGCCACCGCCACCATCGAGGCCCCTGGGAGGGCGGCATGAGCACCGTCACCGTCACCGACAGCCCCGCGCCCGCACCCGTGCGGGCGGCACGTCCGGAGTACAAGGTCACCGGGCGTCGGGTGCTGCGCTCCGAGTGGGCGAAGCTGTGGTCGCTTCGCTCCACCTGGATCACCCTCGGTCTGGGGCTGCTGTTCCTGATCGCGTTCGGCGTGATCGCCGCCGCGCACTACAAGTCCGAGCTCAACTCCGGTCATCCGCTGCGTCCGGACGACGCCTCGGCCACCGCGCTGAGCCTGTCCGTGTTCGGCACGAACTTCGCGCAACTGGCGCTCGGCGTCCTGGGCGTGCTGGTCACCGCCGGTGAGTACTCGACCGGCATGATCCGCTCGACGCTGGCCGCCGTCCCGCGCCGCCTTCCGGTGCTGTGGTCCAAGGCGGGGGTGTTCGGCCTGGTCGCCCTCGTCGTCTCCACCATCGGCGTCTTCGTCGCGTTCCTGATCGCCGGCGGCATCGTCTCCGGTACCCCCGCGGCCCTCTCGCTCTCCCACTCCGGCGTCGTCCGCAGCCTGCTGGGCGCGGGCCTCTACCTGGGTCTGGTCGGCGTGATCGGCACCGCCCTGGGCGCGCTGCTCCGCTCGGTCGCCGGCGGCATCTCGGTCCTGGTCGCCTCGCTGATGCTGATCCCCGGCCTGATCTCGCTGCTGCCCAGCTCGTGGCAGGACAACATCAGCCCGTACCTGCCCAGCAACGCGGGCGAGTCGATGTTCGCGCTGACCCACGACTCGACGGCCCTGTCGCCCACCGCCGGGCTCCTGGTCTTCCTCGGCTGGACCGTGCTCGCGCTGGCGGGCGCCGCCTACCGCCTCGTACGCACCGACGCCTGACGACCGAGGCCTGGCGGCTGAGGCCTGACGCCCGACCCTGACGCCGGCTTCCTCGCGACCGGCGCGGCACCCGACCGGGTCACCGGACCGGGTGCCGCGCCGGTCGGACCGCGTTCCGGGCCACCACGGACACGGGGAGGGACACGCGTACGGGGACGCGGCCGGACACACAATGGACAGGTGACACCCATGAGCGCGAACCAGTGACCCCCATGAGCATCGACGACACCGCCCACCGGACGGCACTCTCCGAGCCGCCCTTCGCGGAGGCGGACCTCCCGTGGAATCATCCCCTGGCCCGTCGGCTGTCCCGGCTCGGCCGACGGCTCAAGCAGGGCGACCGGAACCACCCGTGGATTCTGGACGCGGGGGTGATCGCGGTCGTGGCGCTGATGTTCTGCGTGCCGGACCTGGTGCACGACGGCAACCGCGACCGGCGTGGCTTCGACCTCCAGCTCACCCACCTGCCCTGGCCGGGAACCGTCGCGCTCCAGGCCGGACTGGTACTGCCCCTGCTGTGGCGGCGCAGAAGGCCGTCCCTCGCCTTCGCCGTGATCGCCGTCGTGTTCTTCGTTCAGCTGGCTCTGGGAGTCTGGCTGCGCGCCGACGTCGCCCTGCTGATCGCCCTCTACAGCCTGGTGCTGCACGGACAGCTCCGGCGACTGCCCGTGGCCTGCGCCGTCGTCGCCGCCGCCCTGGGGCTGGCCGCCGTCCGGCTGGCACCCGAAGTGCACGTCCTGGACGCGCTGTTCTTCCTGTTCAGCACCATCATCGCGGCGGTCGCGCTCGGTCTGGCGGTACGGATCCGGCGCGCCCAGCTCGCCGTCCTGCGCGACCGCGCGACCCGCCTGGAGATCGAACGCGACCAGCGCAGCAAGCTGGCCGCCGCCGCCGAACGCACCCGGGTGGCCCGCGAGATGCACGACATCGTCGGCCACAACCTCTCCGTCATCATCACGCTCGCCGACGGTGGCGCGTACGCGAGCGACCACTCCCCGGAACGCGGCAAACAGGCCCTGCTGCTCATCGGTGACACCGGGCGCCAGGCGCTGGGCGAACTGCGCCGCATGCTCGGCGTCCTGCGCGAGCAGACCCAGACCCCCACCGCGCCCCAGCTCAGCCCCCAGCCGGGCATCGAGGACATCGACGCCCTGTGCGCCCGGATCCGGGCCGCCGGCCCCCAGGTCGTCTACCGCACCGGCGGCGAACTGGACACCTTGGACCGCGGTGTCCAGCTGACCGTCTACCGCATCGCCCAGGAGGCCCTCACCAACGCCCTCAAGCACGCGGGCCACGACACCCGCGTCGAACTCGCGGTGAGCGTCAAGGACACGCGGCTGCACATCGACGTCCACGACACCGGCCGGGGCGGCGGTACCGTCCGTCCCGGGCCGCCCCAAGAGGAAGGACACGGACTCGCCGGCATGAGAGAACGCGCAGCCCTCTACAACGGCACCGTCACGGCGGGACCCGCCCCCGGCGGAGGCTGGACAGTGCGGGCCACCCTCGACCTCACCCCCCTGGCCGGGACCGACCTCACCCCACCGGCCGCCACGGGCGGTGCGGTGTGACCACTGTGCTCATCGTGGACGACCAGCCACTGCAACGCCTCGGCTTCCGGATGCTCCTGGAGAGCACCCCCGACACCGAAGTCGTCGGCGAGGCCGCCCAGGGCGGGGACGCCGTCCGCAAGGCCGCCGAACTCCGCCCGGACGTGATCCTCATGGACGTACGGATGCCCGGCATGGACGGCATCGAGGCCACCCGCCGCGTCGTCGCCTCCGGCGGCCGCTCCCGCGTTCTCATCCTGACCACGTTCGACCTGGACGAGTACGCCCACGCGGCACTGCGCGCGGGAGCCAGCGGATTCCTGCTCAAGGACGCCCACCCCGAGGAACTCCTGGCCGGTATCCGCGCGGTCGCGGCGGGCGACGCCGTGATCGCCCCCGCGCTGACCCGCCGCCTCCTCGACACCTACGCCAGGCACCTGCCCCACGAGTCGTCGAGCCGAAAGGCGGCGGACGACCCCCGAGTGCGCGCCCTCACCGAACGGGAGTACGAGATCTTCGTCGCCATCGGCCAGGGCTGGAGCAACAGTGAGATCGCCGAGCGCCTGGTCGTGGCGGAATCCACCGTGAAGACCCACGTCGGCCGCGTCCTGGCGAAGGTGGGAGTCCGCGACCGCGTCCAGGCGGTCATCCTCGCCTACGACCTCGGACTCGCCCACCCGAACCCGCCCGACTAGGCGACAGGGACGCCCGTGCACCCGGCCAGGCGCTCCCGGTCATGCGAACTGGCCGGGCCGGTAGTCGCCGGCGGGCTGCTGGATGATGACGTTCCCGCGGTTGAAGGCGTTGATGAGGGCGATGGTGCACACCAGGGCGGCGAGCTGCTCCTCGTCGTAGTGCTTGGCGGCATTCGCCCAGACCTCGTCCGTGACGCCGCCGGCCGCGTCGGCGATGCGGGTGCCCTGCTCCGTCAGCTCCAGGGCGGCGCGCTCCGCCTCGGTGAACACCGTGGCCTCCCGCCAGGCCGCGACCAGGTTCAGGCGCGTGGACGTCTCCCCCGCGGCCGCGGCGTCCTTCGTGTGCATGTCGGTGCAGAAACCGCAGCCGTTGATCTGGCTGGCGCGGAGCTTCACCAGTTCCTGCGTCGCGGCCGGCAGCGTCGAGTCCGCGAGCACCTTGCCCGCGGCGACGAGGTGCTTCCCGAACTTGGCCGCGACCGGGCTGGCGAAAACGTTCAGCCGAGCTTCCATGGTGCACTCCTGTGTCGTTGTCGGCGGTTACACCTCCTTGGACGGAACAGCTCCCGCGAGTTGTGACATCGGCCAATGTGATGCGCGTCTCCCCATCGCACCGAGACCCGGGTAGCAGAGGCCTGCGTGCGCGATAAATGCGTTGGTCCCTCTCGCGGGCCCTGGCCATACTGCCGCCATGGATCCCGTGACCCTGGAGACCGCCCGCCTCCTGCTCAGGCCGTTCAGCCCCTCCGACGCGGAGGCGGTGCACGCGGCCTGCCAGGACGCCGACATCCAGTACTACACGCCCGCGCCCACACCGTTCCGGCGCGAGGACGCCGAGAAGTACGTCGCGGAGACCGGGCCCCAGGGCTGGGCCACGGACCGTGACTACATCCTGGGTGCCTTCCGCGCGGACAGTGGCGCCCTGGTCGGTTCCTTCTGCCTGACCAAGCTCTCCCAGGGCGTCTACGAACTCGGCTACTGGGCAGCCAAGGAGCAGCGTGGCCGCGGATATTCCGCGGAGGCCGCGCGGACGCTGTGCGACTGGGGGTTCGCCACGCTCGGGGCCCACCGGATCGAGTGGTGGGCGATGGCCGGGAACGCGGCCTCCCGCGCTCTCGCCGAGAAGCTCGGCTTCACCCTCGAAGGAACCCTCCGCAATCGCAGCCTCGTCAACGGCCAACCCCACGACTGGTGGGTGGGCGGGCTCCTGAAGCCCTGATCCGCCCGGTCAGGGTTTCTCGTGTCGGGGCGCTTCCACCGCCGTGCGCGGCGCTCAACAGCAGGGGCCACTGCCACAGGCGGTGAGAAGCGGGACGGAGGCAGCACCGACGAGCAGACCGCGGCGCGCGATCGTGGACGTCATCCGGCCTCCCGTCAGCGGGTCCTGCGGACGTAGTCCGCGCTGCCGGGCGTCGACACCAGCACATCCCGGCGCACGATGCTCAGCCGGCCCCCGAAGGCCGAACGGGCCTTGCGCAGACCGCTGTCGGTGTACTCGATGACGACCACCCGGTCGTGGAACGCCTTCGCGTACGTCCCGCACTCGTCGTACTCGCCGCACTCTTCCGCCACCGCGAAATCGAGCCCGGTGCGGGCCCTGAGCCCCGCCAGCTCCACGGTGTTCTTCTGCCCGATGGCCAGATGCCGGGCGTGCGCGTGCGCCGAGAGCAGGGTGATGAACGCGGTGGCGTCGTCGGCGGTCAGCAGATGCCGCGAGCGCGTGTAGCTGTCGTAGTTGTCCGGCTCGATCGCGTCGAAGCCCTTGTCGGCACAGCCGTCGATCCAGCGGTTGACCCGCGCGGCCACTCGCTTGCGCTTGGCAGGCGTCCGGATGTCCAGCAGCGCCTCGCCCCAGTCCTCGTCGACGACGACCTTGCCGTGCGCGTCCCGCAGCAGCAGATCGGCCGGCCACTGCTTCCGCTCGTCCGGCTGCGTCTGGAAGGCGTTGACGTAACAGATGTTGTAGAGGCCGGGCGCGGGGGACGCCGCACGGTCGCGGCTGACGATGCGGACGCCGGCGGGCGGGGGATAGGCGCCGCCGATCTGGTAGTCGAAGCCCGCGTGGAGCGGGGGGAGTTCGACGGCCGTCGCGGTCGCGCCCGGTTTCGGCGTGGGCTTCGATGAGGTGGCCGGCGCTGTGGAGGACACCGGCGGGTTGTGCGGCGAGGTCCCCGTGTCCTTCCCCGCACCGCAGCCGACCAGCGTCAGGAGACTCGCCAGGACAGCGGCTGTCCCCGGACCTCCGACGCCGGAAACACGCTTGGCCGGCATGTCCGCTCCATCAATCGCGAGTACGTCCCCGCCTCGGACGCTTCCCGCGATCCTGGCGACTTTGGCCGGACTTGAACCTGGTCCGTTACCGGCTGGGCGCACCTCTGCGTGCCGGGTCGCACCACGGCACGGCAGGATCAAATCGTGCGGGCACACCCACGTCAAGGGCCGAAATCGACGATGTGGGCATATAGAGGGAAATCGGTCCTTCGGGAGCCACGTCGGCGCCGACGAACGCGTGGTCCGGCTCGCGGGGCATCTCGGCTCTACTGTCAGGACATGACCGGAGACCGCATCGCACTCGCCGTACACGACCACGGGGGCGACGGACCGCCCCTGCTGCTGCTCCACGGCGCGAGGCGCACCCTCGCCGACTGGGCCGCCGTCGCCCCGCTCCTCGTACCCCGTCACCGGGTACTCGCCGTGGACCTCCGCGGACACGGTCTCTCACCCTCCGGCACCTGGGACTTCCACCACGTGCTCGGCGACATCGAGGCGGTCCTGGAGGAGTACGGCATCCCCGGCGCCCTTCCTGTGGGCCACTCCCTCGGCGGGATGATCGCCGCGCGGTACGCGGTGGAGCACTGGGACGTCACGCCGGGCGCGGTGAACCTCGACGGATTCGGGTGGGGCCGCCCCGACCAGTATGTGGGCCTGGATCCGGTGTACGTCGAGGAACGGCTCACCGGGGTACGGAAGGCGGCGGCGTCGGTGTCGGGCGAGCGGCTTCCCACCGACGGGCTGAGGGAACTGCTCGCCCGGCAGCGTGCGATGTCCGAAGAACTGGGCATCCCCTACGAGCTGTTGGAGGCGGCCGCCCTGCGTTCCGTGCGCGAGGGGCCGGACGGCCGGCTGGAGGTGAGGCCGGAGCGCGAGTTCGCCCTGGAGATGCTGGACGCGGTCGACTCGCTGGACCTCTTCGCGCTCTTCCGCCAGGTGCCCGTACCGCTGCTGCTGGGGCGCGCGCTGCGGCCGGAGCGGTCGGTCCCGGGCATGGAGTGGTTCGACGAACTGATGACGGCGTACGCGAAGGGGCTGGCCCGGGATCTCGCCGAACTGGCCGAGCAGCGTGCCGATGTGACGGTCGCCGGGATCGACGGCACCCACGCGATGCTGCTGGAGAACCCCAGGGCGGTCGCCGACGCGATCCTCGCGTTCACCTCCGAGACGATCCCCGGGTTCCCCACATGACCGGTCAGTGGGGACTACTCGCCGCGAACTCCGTGCCGCACGGCCCCGCGCCCGCACTCTCGGGCAGGGCGACGGGTTCGCCGCTCATCGTCAGCGTCCGGTAGAAGCCGCCGATGCGCTGTGTGGAGCGGCCGACGTAGTGGCCGATGAAGGAGCGGCGGAAGCGGCCGGTACTGCGGTTGGGGCCGGAGCCGTGCACCAGGCTGCCGTTGAAGAAGAGGACGTCGCCCGGTGCCATGTCGACGGGTACGGCGGCGAGGCCGGGCGGCGGCGGGACGTACTCGCGCGCGAAGGACAGCGCCGCGTCCGCCTCCTCCGGGCAGAACAGGTCCATGCGGTGCGTGCCCGGCACGACCTCCAGGCCGCCGTTCTCGCGGTCGATCGCGTCGCAGGCGATCCAGGCGGCCACGCACGTGCCCGGTTCGACCCGCAGATAGAAGTTGTCCTGGTGCAGCGCCTGGCCGCGGGCCCCGGGCGGCTTGAAGTAGAACATGCTCTGCGCGGCCAGGACGTCCTCGCCCAGCAGGACTTCCAGGACGTCCCGCAGCCGGGGATCGAGAAGGAGGCGCAGGAACAGGGCGTTGATGCGGTGCGGATGCATGACGCGGGGGTGGGCGTGCAGTGGATCGGCCGGGCCGCCGGTCTCCGTGGCGCGGGGTTCGAAGTGCCCCGGGACCGGACCGGCGGCGCGCAGCGCCGTGAACTGAGCGCACAGCTCGTCGATCTCGGCGGCGGCGAACAGGCCGCGCACCACCACGAAGCCGTTCTCCTCGAACTCGCCCCCGAGGTTCCTCGGCCCGCTCCTGTCCGTCACTGTCATGCGACCACCCCTTCTCACCGGTGTCCAGGTGCCTCACGCTAGGCCGATGCGCCTTTCGGGAGGATGCCTGTGCGTGCTGAGGAGTTGTCCGAGCCTGCTGATCCGTCCCCGCCGCCAGGCCTGGTGACCATCGGCCGCTTCGACCAACGGCCCGGTTACCGCGTCAACCGGCCGCGCGGGGCGGACAGCTGGCTGTTCACGTGGACCACGGGCGGACAGGGACGGATCACGCAAGGAGCGACACGGACGGTGGCCGACGCGGGCGACCTGGTGGTCCTCGGGCCCGGTGTGCCGCACCGCTACTCCGTCGAACCGGGCGCAGGGCACTGGGCGTTCTGGTGGGTGCACTGCCAGGCACGGGCGGCCTGGTCGGCGTGGCTGCGGCCGTACGCTCTCGATGACGGGGTGTACGCCGTCGGACCGGAGCGGAGCAAGGAACGTACCGCCCGGAGCCAGGAACGTACCGAGGCCGCCTTCCGCCGTATGCTGGCCGACGCCCGCTGGACCGCGGACGGCCCGCCGCCCGCCCCCGAAGAGCCCGTCGGCGGCGAGGTCGCGGTCGCGCACGGTACCGCCGCGAGGGAGCTGACCCTCTGCTCCCTGGAGGAGATCGTGCTGCTCGCCACCGCCCGGGCCGAGCGGCCCCGGACCGGCCTCGACGCGCGCATCCGACGGGCCGAGTCCCTGATCGCCGCCGACCCTGCCGCGCCGCACACCGTACGGTCGCTCGCCGAGGCCGTCTCCCTCTCACCGTCCCGCTTCGCCCACCTCTTCACCGAGCAGCTCGGCCGCTCCCCGATGCGCGCCCTGCGAGACGCCCGGCTGCTGCACGCGGCCCGGCTCCTGGAAGCCACCGAACTCCCGGTGGAGCGGGTGGCCGCCGCGTCCGGCTTCGCCAGTGCCTTCCACTTCAACCGGGTCTTCCGCCGGCGGTACGGCACACCGCCGGGCGCGTACCGGACCAGAACCGCTGACGGTGCGGGGGAGACGGCGGCAAGGCCGTGATGTCCGGTGCCGCTTCGGGCCAGCCCAGCAGCACCGGGCAGGGCACGTGGGCCACGTGAGCAGCGCGGGCGGACTGCTGCCGTGGGGGAGCATCAGACGTCGCGCCGGCCGCCCCCCCCCGAGGCCGTCAGTCCTCCCCGATCAGCGTCAGCTCCGCCCAGATCGTCTTGCCGTCGGGCGTGTGCCGGCTGCCCCAGCGCTGGGTGAGCTGGGCGACGAGGAGCAGCCCGCGGCCGCCCTCGTCATAGATCTTCGCCCGGCGTAGATGCGGGGCGGTGTGGCTGCTGTCGGAGACCTCGCAGATGAGGGTGGCGTCGTCGTGGATGAGGCGCAGCCGGATGGGTGCCTCGCCGTACCGGATGGCGTTGGTGACCAGTTCGCTCACGACGAGTTCGGCCGTGAACGTCGCCTCGCTCAGACCCCAGTTGTCCAGCTGCTCGTCCACCTGCTTGCGTATCGGCGCGACGAGGGCGGGGTCGGCGGGAATGTCCCAGGTGGCCACCTGGGAGCGGGGCAGGCCGTGGGTGCGGGCGAGCAGCAGGGCCACATCGTCCTGGGCGCCGCCCACCGGAAGCAGCGCCTGCAGGATCGCATGACACGCCCATTCCAGGGAATGGGACGACTGCTCCAGGGCTCGGGACAGCAGTTGGTGGCCGACGTCGAGCTCCCGCCCGCGGCTCTCGATCAGCCCGTTGGTGTACAGGGCCAGCACCGTGCCCTCGCGCAGCTCGAGTTCCACCGACTCGAACGGTAGTCCGCCCAGGCCGAGCGGCGGTCCGGCCGGGAGCTCGAGCTGCCGGGGCGGACCGTCCGGAGGGGCGATGAAGGGAGGCGGATGCCCTGCGCGCGCGAGGGTGCAGCGCCGGGAGAGAGGGTCGTACACCGCGTACAGGCAGGTGGCGCCGACCTCACCGGTGGTGCCTCCGGCCCCGGCCTCCTCCGACAGCCGCACGACGAGGTCGTCGAGGTGGGTGAGCAGCTCGTCCGGGGCCAGGTCGATGTCGGCGAGGGTGCGGACGGCGGTGCGCAGCCGCCCCATGGTCGCCGAGGCCTGGATGCCGTGGCCGACGACGTCGCCGACGACCATGGCGACCCGCAGCCCGGACAGCGGGATCACGTCGAACCAGTCGCCGCCCACCCCGGCCCGCGCCGCGGGAAGATACCGCGAGGCCGCGTCCACGGCCGCCGTCCGGGGCAGCGACTGGGGGAGCAGACTGCGCTGCAGGGCCAGTGCGGTCTGGCGCTCGCGGGAGAAGCGGCGGGCGTTGTCGATGCAGACGGCAGCCCGGGCGGTGACCTCCTCGGCGAGCAGGACGTCGTCGGGGGTGAAGGGGCCGGGCTGTCGGAACCGGGTGAGCACCGCCACGCCCAGAGTCTGGCCCCGGGCCCGGATGGGCACCGACATGGTGGCGTGGATGCCGAGCTTCGCGACGCGCTCGCGTCGGCGTTCGTCCCAGGTCAGCCACTCCTCCATCGTGTTGTTCGCGTCCGGCACCACGATCGTCCGACCGGCGATCAGGGAATCGCCCTGCGGTGAGGCGGCGGGGTAGACGTCGACCTCGCCGAGTATGACGACCGCTTCGGGGGAGCCCGGATTCACCGATCGATGGGCTGCGCGGCGGAGTGTGACCGGGGCGGTCGGCAGCTCGGAGTCCGGCTCGCCCCCGTGCTCCGGCGGATCGAGCAGGTCGACGCTGACGAAATCGGCGACTGCGGGCACGAAGACGTCTGCGAGCTCCTGCGCCGTCCGGGTGACGTCGAGGGTGCTGCCGATGCGGACGCTGGCCTCGTTGACCAGTTGCAGCCGCTCCCGGGCCCGGTACTGCTCGGTGAAGTCGTGCGCGGCCAGGCACACGCCCCGCACCCGTCCGTCGGCGTCGGTCAGCGGGGCGATCCGTGACATCCAGGCGTGCGCGCGGTCCTCGCCGCCTGTGCGCGTGTACGTCTCCACGTCGCGCCCCTCGCCGGAGACGAGCACGCCGCGCATGTGCTCCTCAAGCTCTTCGCTCGTCCGCTTGCCGCCGATCTCGGAGATCCGCAGGCCCCGGATACGGTCCTCGGGGAGACCGATGACCTCGGCCATCGCGTCGTTGATCCCGTACAGCCGCAGCCGTTCGTCGTAGATGGCCATCGCGCAGGGTGACTGGGTGAGCACCGCCCTGATCAGCGGGTCGTCCGGTGGGCGTGGTTCCTCTCCCTCCAGCGGGGTGACCACGAGCCATCCGCCTTCCGATTGTCTGCGATGGGCGAGCAGCCACACGGACAGGACGCGTCCGTCACGGTGGCGCAGGGGGAGCACTCCGTCCCAGCGGTTACCGGTGGGCCCGGTCGGCGCCGTGGCGCCCGCGCGGTCCAGCAGGTCAGCGGCGGGGCGGCCCTCGACCTCCTGCGGCGCGTACCCCAGCAGTCGGTGGGCCCCCTCGCTCCAGCGGACCAGGGTGCCGTTCTCGTCGATGACTGCCCGTGCCGTGGCGGCCTCTTCGACGGGGTGGACCGGGCTCATCGTCGCCACTCCATTGCGCACAGTCACCGTGAACAAACCGCTTCACTCTGGTTCCAGCCTAGTGCGTGGGCGCCCTCCGCACCCCGGAACACGGACGGCCGACGCGGCACATCCGTGCGGTGGGCTTCCGGCCGATGTGTCGTGCGGGGCGGAAGTGGGTGCCGACCCCTTGACGGCCCTGTGTGCCACCCCGTCAGAATCTGTTTGTTCACGATCAGTTGTGATGACTTATGGGCCCTGATGAGGGAGAGCCGCCATGACGGTCAGTCGAAGATCGGTATTGATCGCAGGAACGGCCGTACCCGCGGCCGGTGCACTCCCGGGCGCCGCCGACGCCTGGGCGGCGTCGCCCGGTCGAGCCCCAGGGCGACGCACGGTCGAGCTGCGCGACGGCTGGCGCTTCGCGCTGGTCAACATGGGCGGCGTCACCGACCCCACGGGCGCGTACGAGGGCGCCGCACAGCCCGGCTACGACGACTCGGCGTGGCGTGAGGTCGCCGTACCGCACGACTGGAGCATCGAGCAGACCCCCACCACGGAGCACGGCACCACCAGCGGCACCGGCTTCTTCCCCGGCGGCCTCGGCTGGTACCGCACCACGTTCACGCTGCCGCCCGCCCTCGCCGGCAAGCGGATCTCCGTGGAGTTCGACGGCGTGTACATGGACTCGTACGTCTACTGCAACGGCACGGAAGCCGGCCGCCACCCTTACGGCTACACCGGGTTCGCCTTCGACCTCACCGACCTGCTGCATACGGACGGCACCACGGACAACGTCATCGCCGTCAAGGTCCAGAACCGACTCCCCAGCAGCCGCTGGTACTCGGGCAGCGGCATCTACCGCGAGGCCCGCCTGGTCGTCACTGAAACGATCCATGTCGGACGCTGGGGAACCTACGTCACCACTCCGGACGTCGGCGACGACCGGGCCGTCGTACGGGCGCGTACCACCGTCGTCAACGCATCCGGAGCCTCGGCCGATGTCCAGGTGATCTCAACGGTCCTCGACCCCGACGGCCGCACCGCCGCCCGTACGGTCACCACGGTCACGGTCGGCGAGCAGGCGGACGAGACCCATGAACTCACCGTCGACAAGCCGAAGTTGTGGGACTTCGCGACCCCGGAGCACCGCTACACCCTGGTGACCGAGCTGCGCGTCGGCGGCGAGACCGTCGACACCTGCCGCACCACCTTCGGTATCCGATCGTTCCGCTTCGACCCGGACGAGGGCTTCCACCTCAACGGCACCCACGCCAAGATCAAGGGCGTTGACCTGCACCACGACCAGGGCGCGCTCGGCGCGGCGATCAGCATCGACGCCGTACGCAGACAGATGACCATCATGAAGTCGATGGGTGTCAACGCCTTCCGCACGTCGCACAATCCGCCCTCGCCGCAGATCATCCAGGTCTGCGAGGAGCTGGGCATCGTGATGATGGTGGAGGCGTTCGACTGCTGGCGGACCGGCAAGACGACGTACGACTACGGCCGGTTCTTCGACGAGTGGTGCGAGAAGGACGCGACCGAGATGGTCCTCGCGGCCCGCAACTCGCCCGCCGTGGTCCTGTGGTCCATAGGCAACGAGGTCCCCGACTCCACCTCCACCGCCGGGCTCGCCATGGCGGACCGGATCATCGGCGCCATCAAGGCCGCGGACGACACCCGCCCGCTGGTCATCGGCTCCGACAAATACCGCCGCGTCCCCACGAAGGGCTCCGCCGCCGACCTCATGCTCGCCAAGCTGGACGGGCTCGGTCTCAACTACAACACCGCCAAGTCGGTGGACGGCCTGCACGCCGCCTACCCGCACCTCTTCCTCTTCGAGTCGGAGTCGTCGTCCGAGACCTCGACCCGCTCCGCCTATCAGGAACCGGAGCACCTCAACACCGGCGAGAACCACACCCCCGGCAGGCGCGCGGTCTCCTCGTACGACAACAACCTCGCCTCCTGGACGATGAGCGGCGAGTACGGGCACAAGAAGGACCGGGACCGGAAGTGGTTCGCCGGGCAGTTCCTGTGGTCGGGCATCGACTACATCGGCGAGCCCACGCCGTACGACGTCTTCCCGGTGAAGGCCTCCTTCTTCGGCGCGGTCGACACGGCCGGCTTCCCCAAGGACATGTACCACCTGTTCAAGAGCCAGTGGACGGGTGAGCCCATGGTCCATCTGCTGCCCATGAGCTGGAACCACGAAGCGGGGGACACGGTCGAGGTCTGGGCCTACGCGAACGTCGACACCGTCGAGCTGTTCCTCAACGGAAAGTCCCTGGGCACAAGGGAGTTCGACACCAAGAAGACCACCGACGGCCGTACGTACCTGGAGACCACGGAGGCGCCCGGTGACGACAAGACCTTCACCGACGGCCCCTACCCCGGGAGTTACACCAGCCCGAACGGCAGCGCGGGCAAGCTGCACCTCGGCTGGAAAGTGCCGTACGAACCGGGTGAGCTGAAGGCGGTCGCCCGCCGTGCCGGCAGGACGGTGGCGACGGACGTGCTGCGGACCGCCGGGAAGCCCCACGCGATCCGTCTCACAGCGGACCGCAAGACGCTCGCGGCGGACGGCCGTTCACTGTTCTTCGTGACCGCCGAGGTGATCGACGCCCATGGTGTCGTGGTGCCCGACGCCGAGCACCTGCTCGCGTTCGACGTGGCGGGTGGCTCCCTCGCGGGTCTCGACAACGGCCGGGAGGAGAGCGCCGAGCGCTACCAGGCGAGCACCAGAACCGCCTTCCACGGCAAGGCACTCGCGATCGTCCGGTCCGGTACGAAGGCGGGCCCGGTGAAGGTGACCGCCCGCGCCGAAGGCCTGCGTACGGACTCCACGACCGTCCGCACCACCCCTGCCGGGCCGAAGGCGACCACTGCGGCGACGGCGTTCGAGCCCGACTATCCAGCGGCCCCGAACTACCCCTTCGCGGACGCCAGTTACTCGGGCCGCACCGACACCCTCCCCGCCGCCATGCTCGACGGCGACGCGGCCACCGGCTGGTCCAACGCCTTCTACAAGTCGGCGACGGCCCTGCTGCCCGCGTTCAGCGGGGCCCGCCCCGAGGACTGGGTCTCGGTCACCTGGGCGCGCCCCCGCACCGTCGACCGCGTCGAGGTCTCCTTCACCGTCGACGCGACCCACGCCCTGCCCGCGTCGGTCGCGGTCTCGGTCTGGGATGGCGAGGACTATGTGGCGGTGCGGGGTGCGGCCGTCGACTGGGCCACCACGTCCGACGCGCCGACGGTGATCACCTTCGATGCCGTACGCGGTTCACGGCTGCGTCTCGTCATGGCCGGCGGCCACCCGGGGGCCGCCGACGGCGGGCTGCGGATCAGCCGCCTGGAGGTCCCGGTGGTCTGAGCGCCCCCGGTGCTCGTGCTCGGTGAGAGCGTGCAGTTCGGCCGGGCCGAGCGGGCGGTGCACCTCGACGTACTCGCCGTGCGGCAGGCGCTTGATGATGCCTGTCGCACGGCCGTGCGCCACCAGCTCGCGGTCCCGCTGCCGCAGGCCCAGGCAGATGCGGCGGGTCACGACGAAGACCAGGAAGGGGACCAGGAACAGGGCGATCCGTACCGTCCAGGTCACGGTGTTGATCGACAGATGGAAGCGGGTCGCCACGATGTCGTTGCCGCCACCCGCGAGCAGGATCAGATAGACGCTGATCCACGCCGCCCCGATCGACGTACGGACCGGCCGGTTGCGCGGGCGGTCCAGCAGATGGTGTTCGCGATGGTCCTTGGTGACCCAGGCCTCCACGAACGGATAGACGCCGATCAGGACCAGCAGCGTGGGGAAGACGAGGATGGGGATGAGCACGCCCAGCACGAGCGTGTGGCCCGCCACGGTGATCTCCCAGCCCGGCATGACACGGACCAGCCCCTCGGCGAAGCCCAGGTACCAGTCCGGCTGGGCGCCCGTCGACACCTGGTCGGCGCGGTAAGGGCCGTACGCCCAGACCGGGTTGATCGTCGCGACCGCCGAAATGAGCGCGATGACACCGAACACCAGGAAGAAGAAACCGCCCGCCTTCGCCATGTACACCGGCATGAACGGCGTGCCCACGACGTTGCGTTCGGTCTTTCCCGGACCCGCGAACTGGGTGTGCTTGTGGTAGACGACCAGGATCAGATGCGCCACGACGAGGGCCGCCATGATCCCCGGTATCAGCAGGATGTGGAGGGAGTAGAAGCGGGCCACGATGTCATGGCCCGGGAACTCCCCGCCGAAGAGGAACATCGAGAGGTACGTCCCGACGATCGGCACCGACAGGAGCGCCCCGTCCACGAACCGCAGCCCGGTCCCGGACAGCAGGTCGTCCGGCAGCGAGTAGCCGAACAGGCCCTCGAACAGGCCGAGGAGCAGAAGCGTCCAGCCGAACACCCAGTTGACCTCGCGGGGCCTGCGGAACGAGCCCGTGAAGAAGTGCCGCATCATGTGCGTCAGCATCGCGGCGAGGAAGATCAGCGCGGCCCAGTGGTGGATCTGCCGGATCAGCAGTCCGCCGCGTACCTCGAAGCTGATGTCCAGCGTCGAGGCGTACGCCTCCGACATGCGGATGCCGTTCAGCGGGACGTAACTGCCGTGGTAGACCACCTCGTTCATCGAGGGATGGAAGAACAGCGTGAGATAGACGCCGGTGAGGACGAGGACGACGAAGCTGTAGAGGCAGATCTCGCCGAGGAGGAAGGACCAGTGGTCCGGGAAGACCTTGCGCAGATACCGCCTGCCGAGGGAGTAGATGCCGAGCCGGCCGTCGAACCAGTCGGCGACGCGCTCCCCGGACGACGTTTTCTCCGCGGGCCGTTCGGTGGTGGTCACGCGCGCTCCCCTTCCTCGGCCGGGGTCTCCTCGTTGTTCCGTCGTACGTGCGTGAGCTTCTCGGGATTGGTGACGATGTAGACGTCGGACACCTGCTCGCCGTCCGGGGTGAGGTCCATGACCATGACGGCGTACGGCGACTCGCCCATGAAGATCACCGCGGAGTCGTCGCCGTTGACCCGGCGGTAGCTGATGTCGAGGTCGGTCCCGCGGCGCCTGGCGTAACCGGCGAACAGACGCGCCGCCTTGTCCCGTCCGTGCACCGGCCGCAGCCCGGCCGAGCGGGCCTTGCCGCCGCCGTCCGTCCACACCGTGACGTCCGGCGCGAGGATCTCCATCAGCGCGGCGATGTCACCGCCGAGTGCGGCCGCCACGAACCGTTCGGTCGCCTGCCGCCGTACACGGGGATGGGCCCGGTACAGCGGACGGCGGGCGTGCACGTGTTCCCGGGCGCGGTGCGCGAGCTGGCGCACCGCCGCCGGGCTGCGGTCGATGACCTTCGCGATCTCGGTGTGCGGGTAGCCGAACACCTCGTTGAGGACGAACACCGCCCGCTCCAGCGGGCTCAGCGACTCCAGGACCACGAGCATCGCCAGCGACACCGACTCGGCCCGCAGGGTGCGCTCGTCGGCGGAGTCGTCGGCGGCGGGTTCGTCGAGCACGGGATCCGGCAGCCAGGGCCCCACATAGGTCTCGCGGCGGCGGGTGATGGCGGCGCGTCGTGCCAGGGCGTGGTTCACGGCGATGCGGACGAGGTAGGCGCGCGGGTTGTCGATCCCGTCGAGCGGGGAGCGGTGGGTTCGGCTGCTCCAGGACAGCCAGGTCTCCTGGAGTACGTCCTCGGTGTCGGCGACGCTGCCGAGCATGTTGTAGACGATCGCGAAGAGCAGCTCGCGGTGGTCGACGAACACCCGCGTCGCGCCGTCGGTACCGGCCCCGGAGCTTTCTGACATGCGTTGCCTCCCTTGATGCGCTCACTACTGCGACGGGAGGAGGGAGTCCGAATGTGACATCCGACGGCCGAAATGTGACGTACGTCTCAGGCAGCTGTCCTCGTGTCACACCGGCCGTCAGGACCGCCCTCTTGAACGCGAGTACGACGCTTTCGGCACAAGGAGACACACATCGTGTTCAAGAAATGGCGCGGCAACCCATGGGCGATCCTCATCACACTCTCCCTGGGGTTCTTCATGACGCTCCTCGACCTGACGATCGTGAACATCGCGATCCCCGACATGGGCCAGGACCTGGACGCCTCCCTCGACGAGATCCTGTGGGTCG
Organism: Streptomyces sp. NBC_00775; assembly: GCF_036347135.1. NCBI lineage: Bacteria > Bacillati > Actinomycetota > Actinomycetes > Kitasatosporales > Streptomycetaceae > Streptomyces > Streptomyces sp. NBC_00775. Next base: position 701,806 of record NZ_CP108938.1, on the reverse strand, counting down.
TCAACGCCTACACCCTCGCCCTCGCCGTCCTGCTGATCACCGCGGGCCGCCTCGGTGACCTGCGGGGCAAACGGAACCTGTTCATCGCGGGCGTCGCCCTCTTCACGCTCGCCAGCCTGGCCTGCGGCCTCGCGCGGGACCCGGCCCAGCTGATCGCCTTCCGGGCGGTCCAGGGCCTGGGCGCGGCGCTGCTCATGCCGCAGACCCTGTCGATCATCGCGGAGGTGTTCCCGGCCGACCGGCGGGGCGTCGCGATGGGCGTGTGGGGCGCGGTCGCGGGGATCTCCGGAGCCCTCGGCCCGATCATCGGGGGCGCGCTGATCACCCATCTCGACTGGCGGTGGATCTTCTACGTCAATCTGCCGCTCGGAGTGCTGGTGCTGGGTCTCGCCGTGGCGATCATCCCGGGTTCGCGGCGCACGGTCCGCCACCGCTTCGACACCTTCGGCGTACTGCTCGCCTCAAGTGCCCTGTTCTGCCTGGCATTCGGTCTGACGGAAGGGCAGCGCTACGACTGGAACGGCTGGATCCTGGCGCTGTTCGGCGCGGCGGCCGTGCTCTTCGCCGGCTTCCTGGCACACGAGCGCGGCCAGCAGACGAAGGACCCGCTCGTCCCGTTCTCGCTCTTCAAGGATCGCAACTTCACCCTCATCAACTTCGTGGGCATCACCGTGTCCTTCGGCGTCATCGGGATGTTCCTGCCGCTGACGATCTACCTTCAGTCCGTCCTGGGCTTCAGCGCGCTCAAGTCCGGGCTGGTGCTGCTGCCCCTGGCGCTCGGCTCGTTCGTGATGGCGGGACCCGCGGGCGTCCTCGCGGACAGGATCGGCGGCAAGTTCATCCTGATGACCGGGCTGCTCGCCTGGGCGGCCGCGCTGGTGTGGATCGTGGCAGCGGCCGACGTCGGTTCGAGCTGGACGGCGGTCGCCTTCCCGCTCTTCCTCGCGGGTCTGGGCGCGGGCTGCACCTTCGCGCCGATGGCCACCGAGGTCATGCGCCACGTACCCGCGCGGCTGTCCGGTGCGGCCTCGGGTGTCAACAACGCGCTGCGGCAGGTCGGTTCGGTCCTCGCGGGCGCCGTCGTCGGAGCCGTGCTCCAGGCTCAGCTCGCCCACTCCCTCACCGACCAGGCACGGCAGCGCGCCGGGCAGCTCCCCGCCGCGTACCGCGACGGCTTCGTCGCCGCCTTCTCCAAGGCGGAGTCTGATGTGAACGCCCGGCAGACGGCCGCTGCCCCGTCCGGAGTGCCGCACGATGTCGCCGACCGGATGCGGGAGCTCGGCGGCCAGGTCTTCGGCCACGGCTTCGTGGACGCGATGGGCCCCGCCGTCCTGGTCTCCGCCGCGGTCGTGCTGACCGGCGCGCTCGCCTGTCTCGCCGTACGCCGTCACCGCGGCCCGTCCGCCAACCCGCACGCCCTGCCCGTGTCCGAGCCCGCACTGGAGGAAGCCACCTCATGAGCATCGACCTCACCGTCATGTACGCCGCCCACGACGCGTTCCGGCGCGACCTGGTACGCCTCGGAAAGGCCGCCGCGGACGGCACCGCCTTCACCCCCCAAGTCCGCGCCGGCTGGGACAACTTCACGCACCAGCTGCACATCCACCACACCGCCGAGGACAGCGACCTGTGGCCCCGGGTGCGGCGCGAGGTACAGGGCCGTCCCCAGGACATCGCCCTCCTCGCGGAGATGGAGGCGGAGCACGGCCTCCTCGACCCGCAGCTCAGCGCCGTCGACGCGGCCCTGAAGGACCGGTCGGTCGAACTCCCCGAGCTGGTCCACGCGTTGGCCTCGACCCTCGACGACCACCTCGCGCACGAGGAGGCGAGCGCCCTGCCGCTCATCCAGGAGGTGCTGACGCCCGCGGACTGGGGCGCCTTCACGGGACGTATCCGTCAGACGCAGGGCCTGCGCGGAGCCGCCGTCTTCGTGCCGTGGATCGTCGACGGCATCCCGCCCGCCGACCGCGCCGCGTTCCTCGGCGCGCTGCCCCCGCCCGCCCGTGTCCTCAACCGCCTGTTCTGGGAGGCGGGTTACCGCAGGCGCGGACTGTGGGGGAGCTGACCTGGCGGCGGGAGCTCAGGCGGGGCCCTGCTGCATCCAGCGGTCCGGGCCGGGGTCGCCGCCGGGCGCCCGTACGGCGAGCCGGTCGAGGTAGTGCTCCCAGCCCTCCTGGTGCGGCTCGCGGGCCGGCTCGGGCAGACCGGAGTGGGTGAGCGTGAGCAGGGTGCCGTCCGGCTCGGGGGAGAAGGTCACCTCGATACGGCTGCTGCCGGGCGGCACCGGGTCGCCCTCGTTCTCCCAGCCCCAGGTGAGGACGATCCGGGTGTACGGCTCGACCTCCTCGAAGTGCCCGGCGGCGGTGGCGTCACCGACGACCCGCATCCGGTACGCGCCGCCGGGCGTCGGGTCGAGCACGCCCTCGATGCCCTGCCAGGACAGCCAGCGCTCGCTGTCGGTGAAGAAGGAGAACACGGTCTCCGGGCGGGCCTTGATGTGCCGCTGTACGACGACGGAGCCGTCGGGGGTGATGGTCACTTCTGCTCCTCCTCCCGCTCGGCCTGTTCGGCGAGCGCGGCCAGGGCGTCCAGGGAGTCGCCCCACATGGACTCCAGGTAGGCGGCCAGCGGTCCCATCCCAGCACGGTCCGCGCGGTAGTACCGCTTGGTGCCGTCCTTCCGGACGACGACCAGGGCCGCCTCGCGGAGCACCTTCAGATGCTGGGAGACCGCGCCGAAGGTGACGTCGAAGCGCTCGGCGATCTCTCCGGCGGACAGCTCCTCATGCCATACGAGCTGGAGAATCGCCCGCCGTCGCGGCTCGCTGATCGCCTTCACCTGGTCCACGCTGCTTATTTTAGTCATGGCTTTAACTTGCGCCGCACTGGTTCTTATTTTAGTGTCGACTAAAGAACGAGGTTCGGGGCAATACCGGACACTCGCGACATATCCAGACGATCCCGAGAGGACATCCGATGGCCGACATCGCGATGCAGCTGACCATCGAGGCCGAGGCGGACACCGTCCGTGAAGCCCTCACCACCGAGACCGGCGTACGCGGCTGGTTCACGGCGGACGCCGAGATAGGGGAGGGCGTCGGCGCGGAGCACACGCTGAGCTTCCCCGGCGTACCGGAGTCCTGGCGGCTGCGGATCACCGAGTCCGGCGACCGACGCCTGGTCCTCGCGGGCGAGAACGGGCCGTGGGCCGGCACCACGCAGACGTACGAGATCCTCGACGTTCCCGAGGGCGGGGTCCTGCTGCGCTTCACGCACGCCGGGTTCCCGGCCCAGGACGACGCCTATCGCAACTTCACCTACGGCTGGGCGACCAAGTTCACGGCCCTCAAGGCGTACGCGGAGACCGGCAAGCCCGCTCCCTTTTTCGACTGAGTCGAGTCAGTACCTGCTGAAGCACCTTCCGTCCCCGACCGGCCGCATCCCCTCCCGGGTGCGCGACCCCTCTTGAATCGGAGCACATCATGAACACCACCCCCGCAGAGCTCGCCGACCAGCTGGCCCGCGCCGCCCGCAACCTCCAGGCGTACACCCAGCAGCCCGCCCTCACCGGCAAGCGTGAACTCCCCACGCCCTGCCCCGACTTCGATGTCCATCGGCTCAGCGAGCACCTGCTCGGCGCACTCGTGACGGGCGCGTACGCCGCCGCGAAGAAGCCGCTCCCCGCCGACGCCCCGATGACCCTGACCGAGGCACCCTGGGTGGCCTTCCCGCCGCTCGTCGAGCGGCTCGCCGCCGCGTGGGCCGAGCCGGGAGCCTGGGAGGGCGAGACACCCTTCGCGTCGCGCACCTTCCCCGCGCAGCTCGCCGGGTTGATCACCATCATGGAACTGACCGTGCACGGCTGGGACCTGGCCACCGCCACCGGGCAGCCGTTCACGGCCGACGACGACGTGATCGCCACCGTGACGGACGTTGTCGGACAGATCGCCGACGGCGCCCGGGCGAACGGATCCTTCGGGCCGGCTGTCGAGCCCGCCGCCGACGCCACGCCGCTGGAGCGTCTGCTGGCCTTCACCGGGCGGAAGGCCGTCTGATGGCCGACGACGCCGACCAGCTGTTCGCCCGGCTCGCCGAGGACCTCCAGCCGCGCGGGGCGAAGCTCTCGCTGACCGAGGCCGCGCGCGCCCAGCCGCGTTGAACCGGTCCAGGTACCGCAGTGCGTGGGTGCTGACCTGCTGGTATTTACGAGTAAGTACCCGAGCGGTACCGTGAGGTCATGCCAGCTCTCAACGTGGAGTTCAGTGACCGCGAGCTAGAGGACCTGCGGCAGATAGCCAAGGAGCGCGGTACGTCGATGAAAGCCCTGGTGCGGGAGGCCGCCGCGGCCGACATCGTGCGGCACCGGGCGCTGCAGGAAGGCGCGGAGGTGTTCCGCCGGTTCTTCGCCGCGCACGCGGACGAATTCGCCGCCGCCTTCCCCGAGGACGAACCATCCGCGAAGGGCGAGGGGCGGGTCGCCTGACCGATGGCTCCCGTCATCCATATCGACGTGCCCTGGCTGCTCCAGCGCCACGAAGAAGTACTGCCCGACCAGCCCACGGTCAACGACTTCTCGGCACTGGTCGCGGCCGTGGCCCGCCACCGCGTCGACCCGCCCCGCCTCGGCGTCGACTCCGACCCGGCCTGGCGCGCCGCCGCGCTGCTGCACACCCTTGCCCTGCTGAAGCCCTTACCGGCCGCCAACGCCCGCTTCGCCTGCTCGGCGGCGGTCGCGTACATGTTCGTCAGCGGCGTCGGCATCGACCCGCCGTACGGAGCCCTGGTCGACCTCGCCCGCGATCTGATCTCCGGCAAGACGGATGTCTACGGAGCGGCCGACCGACTGCGATCCTGGCAGATCTGAACCCGGCGGACGGGAATCTCGGGGGTGGCGGGGCCGTTGCGCGGTGGCGGCGCTCGGGCATCCATACGCCGGAATCTCAGGCCGGCGCCCGGGAATCCGTACACCTGAATCTCAGGCCGGCGCACGGGATCCGCGGCCGACGGGCGGCACTATGGCCGTATGCCGCTGATCATGAGGCCCGCCGCGCGGGACTGGACCTGTGAGCCCGCTCCCGACGAAGTGCGCGCCTTCCACGCCGCTTTGCCCGGCCACGCCCCCACTCCGCTCACCGAACTGCCCGCCCTCGCCGTCGAGTTGGGAGTCGCTCGCGTCTTCGTCAAGGACGAGTCGGCGCGGCTCGGACTGCCCGCCTTCAAGGTGCTCGGAGCGTCCTGGGCGATCCACCGGATCCTCGCTGCGGCCGACGGTCCGCTCACTCTCGTCACCGCCACCGACGGCAACCACGGCCGGGCCGTGGCCCGTACGGCACGTCTCCTCAAGCAGCGTGCCCATGTCCTCGTGCCGCACGGGGTGGGGCCGGGCGCCGTGGACGCCATCGCCGCCGAAGGGGCACGGGTGACGCGGGTCGAGGGCCCGTACGACGAGGCGGTGTGCCGGGCCGCCGCGGTCGCGGACGCGCCCGGCGCCGTACTGGTGCAGGACACCGCCTGGCCCGGCTACGAGGAGATCCCGGGCTGGATAGTCGAGGGCTACTCCACCCTGTTCGCCGAGATCGACTCCCAACTCGCCGCCGAGGAAGTCGAGTTGCCCGATCTCGTGGCCGTCCCCGCCGGTGTGGGATCCCTCGCGCAGGCGGCCGTCACGCACTACCGCAGCCGCCGTACACCCGGCCCCTGTCTGCTGTCCGTGGAACCCGAAGCGGCGTCCTGCGTTCTGGCGAGTCTCACCCACGGCCGGCCGATGAGCGTGACCACCGGCGACACCATCATGGCGGGGCTCAATTGCGGTACCCCGTCCAGTCTCGCCTGGCCCTTCCTCCGCGACGGGCTGGACGCCGCCGTCGCCGTCACCGACGCCGACAGCGCTCGCGCGGTCCACGACCTCGCCGCCCTCGGTGTCTCCTCCGGCCCCTGCGGTGCGGCATCGCTGGCGGGGATCCGGGCGGCCGTCGAGCAGGGGCTCGCCCTCGAACCCGACTCGACCGTCGTCCTGCTCAGCACGGAAGGGCCCACAGCCACCTGACCGAGGGCCCGCAACGGACCCGCCCTCGGGGCCGCCGACCGAGGGCGGGAGGATCGGGGCCGGCGGCCGGTTTCGCGCGGGAGAGCCGCCGTCCTGCGCGGGGCCTCCGAGAAGGGCCGGTTCCAGTGGACTACGGAGTTCTGCGCGCCGGGAGCGTGCGCGGGCCGCCGGCGCGTGCGCGCGGTTCACACGGGGCGCATGGAATATCGAAAGCTGGTGCGAGTCACGTGAGTTGCCCCTGCTTCTGACTTTCTTTCAATAGGGCTGATGTTGCTCAAGTGCCTTGTTGGTCACGAGCGTGTTGTGCGAGGGTGAACGTCATGCGCTGGGTCAATGGCCGGGTCTGAATCGCCGTTCACTATTCCGGTCTGTCGACGAGCTGATAAGGCTCCTGGCCGACGGTCGCCGTACGGCCTTCGCGCCCCGGCCGTTTTCCCGACGTTCCGTCAAAAAGGTACGCACCAATCAGGGCTCCTTTTCGGCGGACAAGAACTTCTGTGTGCCACCTTGCACCTTGGAAGGAACCCGCTCTGTGCACACCCCCCACCCCCCTCGTCCCCCTTATCCGCCCGGTGGCGTTCCCGGTGAATCCGACGAGAGTCTCGCCGCCGGGCTGAGAGGCAGGCCGGAGAGCGATGCCGCCCATCCCGTCGCCCTGCTGATGGCCCGGCACTGGCAGCCGGCCTACGACTATGCGGTCATCTGCCTCGCTTCTTCGGCGAACGTCGCCTCCATGGTCACCGCGACCTCCTTCCACCAGATGCTCGACCGCCTCATGCAAGGCGACTCCGGTCTCGCGCTCCGGCCGCACCTCCTCGTGACCGTGAGGGACACCGTCAAGGACTGGTCCGCGGACGATCGGATATCCGGTGTTCTGCCGGACTTGAGGAAACCCGCGGGCGGTCGCGGTATGCGCGTGGCCAAGTCCATGACGGCCGAAAATCGGAAGCTCGCCGAGCGCTCTTTCCACGCCCTCCCGGGACTCGCCCGGTGTCTGCTGTGGCACACCGAGGTCGAGGCCGAGCCCATATCCGTACCGGCTGGTCTGTCGGGCATGGATACCGACAGCGCGTCGGCCGCTCTGGAGCAGGCCCGCGAACAATTCCGGGAGGGCTGTGTACGCGCCCACCGGGAACTCGCGCCGACCAAGGAATGCGGCTTCTACAACCGGTTGCTGGACGTACCGATTCGCCGCGGCGGCGCCTTGCTGCCCGATGTCCAACAGCATCTGATGGAGTGCCCCTACTGCCGCCACGCGGCCGAGCAACTCAGCCATTTCGAGGGCGGGTTGGGCGTACTGCTCGCCGAAGCGGTACTCGGCTGGGGCGCACGGCGGTATCTCGACTCACGCCCGGGGCGCGCGGGGCAAGCGGTGCGCCCCCGGGTCGGATCCCCCTTCGGCGGCAGGCGGCAGGGAAACGACGGAACTCCCGGCAGCGGTGGACGTCCGGGAAGCGGTGGCCGTCATCGCCTGCTGTCCCGGATTCCCACCCAGGACCGCCGCACGGCCCAGCCGGGAGAACGGCCCCCGAAGGCCCTGCTCACGGGGGCGGGCGTCTCGGCCGTCCTCCTCGTCACCGTGCTCGCCACCAGCCTGTGGTCGAACGACGACGGCGGCGCCGACCCCACGGCCTCCACCGGCGCGAGCAGCAACCGCACCCTGTCGCCCACACCCGGCTCCCAGGCCCCGCCCGCCATGTCCTCGCCGCCCGACTCGGCCGGGCTCCCCACGACCACCGAGCAGACCCGGCTGCGCAACCTCGCCGCCGACCTGTGCCTCGACATCCGGGGCGGCAAGGCGAAGGCCGGCGCCTCGACCAAGCTGGCGGTGTGCTCGTCCGCCTGGACCCAGCAGTGGTCGTACGAGGAAGACGGTCTGCTGCGCAGCATCGCCAACCCCGAGCTGTGCCTCGACTCGCACGCTGACAACGGTGTCGTGTTCCTGGACCGCTGTGCCGCCAAGAGCGCGGCGGGCGGCGAGGACGAGCGCTACGACCTCACCGTGCGGGGCGAGTTGCTGCCCCGCTGGAACGACGGCCTCGCCGTCGCGCCCGCCTCCACCGATCCAGACGCCGACATCGTCGTCAAGGTGCGCGACGGCTCCGACGTCCAGCGGTGGCGCACCGACGCGTCGTCGGCCGGCCCCGAGTCGCTGTCGATCGCGGGCACGACCAGCCCCTCGACGCAGCCCACAAGTGCCCCGCCGTCGGTCGTCGGCACGCCCGAGGTGCCGAGCGAACCGCCGAACGAACAGCCGACAGGAGTGCCGGTCGAGCCGGAGGCCACTCCGTCGGAGACCTACCAGGAACCGCGCGCCGTGGCCGTCAGCGACGGCGACGACAACGGCAGCGCGAGCGCGGCGCCCGCGCTGCCGCTGCCGCTGCCCCTCCAACTTCCCGACGTCATCACGGGGGTTGGACTGTGACGCTACGAGACGACATCCCGCAGCGGCTTGCCGGCCACGAACTCGACGGCGTTCTGGACCGCCGCCAGCGCGATCCGGACGAGCGTCTCGCGCGTGACCCCCGCGACATGGGGTGACAGCACCACGTTCGGGGCCTTGAGCAACCGCAGGGCCGGAGTGGGCGGTTCGGGGTCGAAGACGTCGATGCCGGCTCCGGCCAGGGTGCCCGCCTCCAGCGCGTCCGCGAGGGCGTCCTGGTCGATCAGGGCGCCCCGCGCGGTGTTGATCACGAACGCGGTCGGCTTGAGGAGCGCCAGCCGTTCGGCGTTGAGCAGATGCCGGGTCGCGTCGGTCAGCGGCGCGTGCAGCGTGATGTAGTCCGAGGTGCGCAGGAGTTCGTCGAGTTCGACATGGCGGGCGCCGCCGAGCCGGGCCTCGGTCTCCGCGCCGACGGGCTGCGGACCGGCGTACACGATGCTCATGTCGAACGCGACCGCGCGCTGGGCGACCTCCTCGCCGATGTGTCCGAGCCCGACGATGCCGAGGGTCTTGCCGGACAGTTCGGTGATGGACCGCTGGAGCCGCGGCAGCGCCCAGTCGGCGTCGACCAACGCTGTGTGCGCCGGGACCAGTTGCTTGGCGAGAGCCAGCATGAGGGCGAAGGTCTGCTCGGCCACGTTCTGCTTCTCGGCGCCACTGGAGCCGATGTTGCACACGGGCACGCCCTTGGCGCGCGCCGTGTCCAGGTCGACGTAGTCGAAGCCGTGGCTGGCACACTGGATGAGTTCCAACTCCGGTGCCGCGGCGATGTGTTCGGCGGTCACCGGGCCGAGTCCCGTGATGATGACATGCGCCTCGCGCAGCGCGGCGGGGTCCTCGTCGGTCGCCTCCACGACGGTGACGTGGGCCTCGCCCGGGAATACGGTGGCGAGCGCCGCGCCTGCCGTACGGCCCCCGACATGCGGCGAGACGACGGCCAGAACGTTCTTCGTGACGGTCATGCGGTTTCCTCGATCAGGTCGTCGGGGCCGAGGGTGGCGGGGCGGGCGTGCCCGGACAGGGCCAGCGTCAGGTCGAACTCGGCGAGCAGACAGCGGATGACGTGCTCGACGCCCGCCTGTCCGTCGAGGCCGAGCCCATAGGCGTACGGGCGTCCGACGAGCACCGCCTCGGCGCCGAGCGCGAGCGCCTTGAAGATGTCGTCGCCCGTGCGGATCCCGCTGTCGAAGAGAACGGTCAGCCGGTCACCGGCCGCCTCGACCACGCGGGGCAGCGCGTCGGCGGCCGCCACCGACCCCGCCACCTGCCGCCCGCCGTGGTTGGAGACGACCACGCCGTCCATCCCGGCATCGGCGGCACGGCGGGCGTCGTCCGGGTGCAGGACGCCCTTGAGGACGATCGGCCCGTCCCAGTTCTCCCGCAGGAAGGCCAGGTCCGGCCAGGTCTTGCCGGGATCCGCGAACATCCCCACGAAGTGCATCACCGCCGCGTTCGGATCCTCGTGCACCGGCTTGGCCAGGCCCGCCTGGAACGCCGGGTCCGAGAAGTAGTTGGCGGTGCCCACACCGTGCAGGAACGGCAGATACGCCTGGTCCAGGTCGCGCGGCCGCCACGCCAGCAGGGGAGTGTCGAGAGTGACGAGCAGCGCCGTGTACCCCGCCGCCTTCGCCCGGTCCAGGAAGGACCGGGTGACCTCGCGGTCCTTCGCCCAGTACAACTGGAACCAGCGCTCCGCGTCGCCCATCGCCTCCGCGACCTGCTCCATGGGGGTGCTGGACGCCGAGGACAGGATGTACGGCACACCCTGCGCCGCGGCGGCCCGCGCGGCGGCGGACTCCGCGTCCGGGTGCATGATCGACAGCACGCCCACAGGAGCGAGCGCCACCGGTGCGGGCAGCGGACGCCCCAACACCTCGACGGACAGATCGCGTTGCTGCACATCGCGCAGCATGCGCGGCACGATCCGCCGCCGGTCGAGGGCCTCCCGGTTGGCCCGCGCGGTGCTGCCGTTGCCCGCGCTGCCCGCCACATAGCCGACCGGACCGGGGCCGAGCCGCTGCTCGGTGAGCTCCTCCAGCCGGGTCAGATCGGTGGGCAGCCGCGGTACGGCGCCCGTCATTCCGTTCAGATAGATCTCGTACTGGAAGTCGGCCCAATGCTTCGCCATCCGTACGTCCCGCCTCTCGTCCCTGAGACCGCGCTGTACGACGTCGATCCTGGCGACTGTGACAAGGTCCGTCCACTGTGGTGCGCACATCGTGCGGCTGGGATTATCACCTTGTGAGTAACAAGACCGTGGAGGTCGCGGCACAGAACCCCGCAGACATCAGAGAGCGCATCCGGCAGGAGATGGTCGCCGACCCGCGTGTCGTGGAGGCGATCGTCGCGGCCGTGCACGAACAGGTTCCGGTGTACGCGGCGCTCGACGACAGCCGCCTGCCGGAGGTACGGGCCATCGCCGCCTGGGGGCTGGAGCGGCTGCTCCACCTCTGGGCGACCGACGGCACGCTGGGGCCGGCCGACCTCAGGCGGTTCCGGGGCATCGCGGCGGCCCGCGCGGCGGACGGGCGGCCCGTGCAGGCCGTGCTGCGCGCCTACCGCGTGGCGGGGACCGTCCTCACCGACGAGATCGCGGCCCGCGCGCCCTGGCTCACCGCCGCGGACGCCTTCGCGCTCGCCCGGATGCTGCTGACCACCCTCGACACGCTCTCCGAGGAGATGGCCACGGCGTACGCCGCCACCGACGAGGATCTCGCCGGGGACCACGACAGGGCACTGCGGCTGCTGCTCGACGACCTGATCGCCGGGCGGCACGCCTCCGTGGGCGCCCTGACTGACCGGTCGGCCCGCCTGGGCATCCAACTCCCGGACCCGTACTGCCTGTTGGTGGCGGAGCCGGTCGGCGGGGACCGTCCCGACATGGCGCACGACGCGGCGACGGGACTGCTCGACGCGCTGGCCGTTCCGGGCGACGAGGTCACTTCGCTCGCGACGGTACGCGGCTCACGTGCCGTTCTGCTGCTGCCGGCCGGTGTCTCCGCGAGGGTCGCAGCGGTGCTGGGCGGGCGGTCCTGGCGAGGCTGTGCGATCACCGGCGAGAGTCTGGACCGGGTGGCCGTCGCGTACCGCCTCGCGGCCGATGCCCTCGACACGGCGCCCGGCCACGCCCACCGGCCCGGGCGTGTTCTCACGGACGCGGACGCCCATGTCCTCGCGCTGCTCGCCGGGCATCCGGTCGCCGCGCCGGACCATATCGCGCGTCTGGTGCTCGGGCCGCTCATCGATGCGGGGCAGCGGCACCTGCTGGAGGCGCTCACCGCGTACATCGACACGGGTTCGGCGAATGCCGCCGCCCGTGCGTTGCATCTCCATGCGCAGTCGCTGCGCTACCGTCTGCGGCGCATCCACGAACTGACGTCCCGTGATCCCCGAGATCCCTGGCAGCGGCTCACTCTGGACATCGCCCGCACGATCAGGCCGTAGAACGGGGTTCTCGCCCCCGCCGCCCCTACCCGTCCCATCCCTGGGGGCTGCGCCCCCAGACCCCCCTAAAAGATTGCCCAGTTCCCCGCGCCCCTTAAAGACAGTCGGCTCCGGGTGGGTGGGGGATCGCGGGGCGCAGCCCCGCGCCTTAGGGGCGCGGGGAACTGCGCGAACGGCCCCCACCGGCCCGCAGTCGACACTCAACCGAACGGGGTCTGGGGCGGAGCCCCAGAAGGATGGGACGGGTAGGGGCGGCGGGGGCGGAATCGGCTATGACGCGTGGCTGGGTGGTGTCACGCGGGCGGTGGCGCGGACAGGGGCGCCGTCCGAGGCGGGGAGGCGGAGTGGGAAGAGGAAGACCTCGATCGAGTGGCCGGCGGCGTGTGCCTCGGCCACTTGGTCGAGGTGGGTGAGGTTTTCGGCGATCACGCCTCCCGTGCCGCACAGGACACGGTGCGCGGGCAGGCCGTCCCCACCGGTGGGGTCCACGCTCAGCGCGTCGACGGCCACGGTGCGGACGCCCGCGTCGACGACCGCCTGGGCGGCCTCCGGAGTGAGCCAGGGATGCGCGAGGTAGTGGTCCGTCCCCCAGTACGCCGACCAGCCCGTGGCGAGCAGAAGGATCGCACCGGGCTGGAGCCGCAGCCGGCCCAGCGCGGGCGCGAGCAGGTCAGGACCGATCGGCGCCCGCGCCGGGAGCCCGCGGACGTCGGCGACGACCGCGGGTCCCGCGAAACGCTCCAGCGGCAGGTCGTCCAGCGTGGGCCACGCCTCGTCCACGTGGTACGGCGCGTCGACATGCGTCCCGGACTGCGACCCCATGTGCAGCCGCAGGACGTTGACGCCGTGCTCGGCGACCCGCAGCGCCCTGGACACCTCCACCCGCGGGTCACCGGGATAGACGGGCATCCCGGTGACCACGGGCACGGACAGGTCGAGCCAGGACTCCATCAGCTGCCTTCGACGGCGAGGACCGGCGGGGTGTCGTCGGGCTCGTTGTCCGATGCCGTGCCGGGGCCGGTGATCGGCGGCACCGGGGAGTCGACCGTACGGGCCAGTCGTGCTCCCTCCGGTCCGTACACAGCCCGGGGTTCGGGGAACAGCCGCAGCAGCGACAGGAACAGCACGGCGGCGACGGCCAGCGACAGCGGCAGGCTGATGTCGATGCCGTTCGCCAGGTCGCCCAGCGGACCGACGAACTGGCCCGGGATGTTGGTGAAGAGGACACCGATCACGGCGCCCACCCACCATGCCGTCATGCCACGCCAGTTCCAGCCGTGCGCGAACCAGTAACGGCCGCCGCGCTGACGGCGGTTGAAGACCTGGAGCGCGTCCGGGTCGTACCAGCCGCGCCGGGTGTAGAAGCCGAGGATCATCACGACCATCCACGGCGTGGTGCAGGTGATGATCATCGTGGCGAACGTCGAGATCGACTGCACCAGGTCGAAGCCGAAGCGGCCGACGAAGATGAACGCGATCGACAACACGCCGACCAGGAACGTCGCCTGGACCCGAGAGAGGCGGGGGAACACCGACGAGAAGTCGAGCCCCGTGCCGTACAGCGACGTCGTACCCGTCGACATGCCGCCGATCAGCGCGAGCAGACACACCGGGAGGAAGAACCAGCTCGGCGAGATGGCCAGCAGCCCGCCCACGAAGTCGGGGGCCGCCGGGTCGACGTACTTCGGCGCCTTCGTCGCGATGATGCTCGCGGTCGCGAGGCCGAAGACGAACGGCAGCAGGGTCGCTATCTGGGAGAGGAACGCGGCGCCCACGACCTTGCGGCGCGGAGCGTTCGCCGGGATGTAGCGCGACCAGTCGCCGAGGAAGGCGCCGAAGGACACCGGGTTCGACAGCACGATCAGCGCCGAACCGATGAAGGAGGGCCAGAACAGTGCCTGGGTCGCCGAGTCGGCCGAGGCCGTGAAGACACCGGCGTACGACGGGTCGAAGTCACCGGCGAAGGCGATCGCACCGAGCAGGAACAGCACGGTCGCCGAGGTCACCGCGATCTTGTTGACGAACAGCATGAACCGGAACCCGTACACGCACACCGCGAGCACCAGAGCGCCGAACAGCGCGTACGCGACGACGTACGACAGCGTGCTGCGCTCCAGGCCGAACAGCCGGTGCGCGCCGCCGACCAGGGCGTCGCCCGAGCTCCACACCGAGATGGAGAAGAACGCGACGGCCGTCAGAAGGGAGAGGAACGAGCCGACCACCCGGCCGTGCACACCCAGGTGCGCGGAGGAGGCGACCGCGTTGTTCGTGCCGTTGACCGGGCCGAACAACGCCATCGGGCACAGGATCAGCGCGCCGACGACGACTCCGAGGAGCGTTGCCGCGAGCCCCTGCCAGAAGGAGAGGCGGAAGAGGATGGGGAAGGCGCCGAGGACGCAGGTGGAGAAGGTGTTCGCACCGCCGAACGCGACCCGGAACAGGTCGAGCGGCGACGCGGTGCGGTCCGCGTCGGGGATGCGCTCGACACCGTGGGTCTCGACCTCGGTGAGCGACGGGGGAGGGGTGGTCGGGGAGTTGACGGACAAGAGTGCTCCAGCGAAGTGCCTGTACCCGGACGGGCGGTGGAGCGCGTTGTGGCGCGGAGGGGAGGAGGGATGGCCGGTGGCCGCCGCTGGGGTGCGCGGCGTGAGCGGATGCCGTCCTTGAGGGGTCTGCCGAAGCTAAGGCCGGGCATGCGGTCGCCGCCAGAAGGCAAATCATCCATCTTTCACGCCGGAGGTGGAGTATTCGTCCATCACCGACGGCGCTCCGGCGTTCAGCCCGCTGCTCCCGGATTCAGCCGGTCGGGCCGCGGTCCGGTGCGGCGCGCCAGCCGTGCCACCGGTGGACGGTGATCGCGATCACCGGGCCGTCCGGTGGCTGCTGCCGGTACGGCGCGTACTTCTCCCGCAGCAGGGCGATCGCCGCGGTGTACGCGTCCTGGGTGCCGGGCGGCAGGACGCGGGCGTCACCGTCCGCCCGTACCCACCACAGCCGGTCCCAGTCCTCGTCGTCGTACACGTCCACGAGCAGGCTGACGGCGGGGTGGGCCACGATGTTGCGCAGCCGCTTCAGCCGCTGTGATCTCTTGGGCTTGCGGTCGACGGCGGTGACGATCTCACCGCCGTGCGCGGCGAACACGACCGGCACCACGTGGGGGCGTCCCGCGGCGTCCACCGTCGCCAGGTGTGCGACCCGAGCCGTCATGAACCGGCGGCGCGCCTCGTTCTCGTCCATGTCCGGCACGGTGAGCTCCGAATCCCCGGCAGCCGGGCGTCGTCACCGGTAGGCGGACGCGGCCTCGGCCAGGTCGTCCAGCGTGTGCAGGGTCTGGTCCTCGGGCCGGGTCGGCAGATAGAGCAGGGCGCGTTCGACGCCGAGTTCCGCGTAGATGTCGAGGGACTCCCGGTCGTGCCGGGCCGCGTAGACCACCACGGCCGGCCGGTCGCCGGCCGTCTCCCGCATGCGGTCGATCCGCGCGCCCAGCTCCTTGGGCGATACGCCGCTGGGCATCCACGCCGACCCGTACTCGGCGACGCGGGCGAAGGTGCGCTCGCTGTTGCCGCCGATCCAGAGGGGCGGATGCGGGCGCTGGACGGGCTTGGGCCAGCTGTGGACCGGGTCGAAGTCGACGAGGTCGCCGTGGAACTCGGCCTCGTCCTTGGTCCACAGCTCGATGATCGCCCGGATCCGCTCGTCCATCAGCCGCCCGCGTCCGGCCGGATCCGTCCCGTGGTTGCGCATCTCCTCCCGGTTCCAGCCGGCGCCGACACCGAAGACCGCGCGGCCGCCGGAGACCAGATCGAGGGTGGCCACTTCCTTCGCGGTGATGATCGGATCACGCTCGACCACCAACGCGATCCCGGTGCCCAGCAGCAGATCGCCGGTCACGGAGGCGACCGCGGCGAGCGCCACGAACGGATCGAGCGTGCGGTAGTACATGCGCGGCAGATCGCCACCGGCCGGGTACGGCGTCTCCCGGTTCACCAGAATGTGCGTGTGCTCGGCCAGCAGCAGTGCGTCGAACCCGCGCTCCTCCAGGGCCGGCCCCAGTGCCGCGGGGCCGATGCCCTCGTCGGTGAGAAACGTCGACACTCCGAACTTCATCCGCGACCACCTCGTCTCATCGGCAGCTACTGCTGCCAGTGTGGCGCGGTCCCTCACTCCTCGTCGGCCGAGGCGTCCTGTGGTGCGGTGTCCTGTGGTGCGGTGTCCTGCGGTGCCGCGTCGGGACCCTGCGCCCGGACCCGCTGCACGTGCTCCAGCGAGTCGCGCAGCTCGGTGAGCCAGTCGTCGGTGTGGCGCTGCACGAGGCGTACGCACCAGGCGAGGGCGTCGCTGCGGCTGCGGGCGACACCGGCGGCGATGAGGGTGTCGAGGACCTGGCGTTCGGGCTGGCGCAGCCGGGTCATGACGGGTGCGGCGATGTGCGTGAACAGGGCGCGCTCGCCGCCGCACTCCACACCCCAGGAGACCTTCTTGCGGAACCGGTGCTCCGCCTCGCGCGCCACCGCGACCCGGTCCTCGCGGGTGCGCTCCCGGAATTCCTGGATACGTGACTGGACGGCCGCCTCCTTCTCGGCGTCCGAGGCACCTTCGGCGAGCCGGGGCTCGGGGATGCGGCCGATGACGGTGATCTCCTCGCGGTCGACCGTCACCTCCGCGAGGCTCTCGAAGAGATCGTCGGGCAAGCGGCCGGCGAACCAGCCGCGCAGCTTCTCGCGTTGCTCCGTTGTAATCATGTAATGACGATTACTCCATTGCTCGACGAAAGCAAGGGGGTCAGCCATGGGCTGAAGCGGAATGTTTCAGGCCTATTGCTGAGCCATGGCAATCTGGCCAGGAGGGGACTCCTGGCGATCAACAACCGCTCAGTTCCGGGGCTTGCACGTTCGAATTCTGTAACTTCACGCCACTGCTTCAACACTCAAAGTTACCGAAACGCATGGGGTCGATGTGTGTTTCCGGTGTGGACTCGGCAGACTCGCGCTCGCCGAACCGGCACACAACCGAGCCGGTATGGCATTCAATCGAGCGGAAGGATGCACACAATGCCGACCACCGCGCGCTGGGCAGCGACTCTCACCCTGACGGCGACCGCCGTCTTCGGACCCGTGGCCGGGTCCGCCCTCGCGGCCCCCGCCCTCGGCCCGTCCGGGCTCTACGCCCCCTCGGCCCTGGTGCTCACCGTGGGCCACGGCAACAGCGCGGCCACCGTCACCCCGGAACGAGCGGTCACTCTGAACTGCGCCCCGACCGCCTCCGGCACCCACCCCGCCGCCCGCCAGGCCTGCGCCGAACTCCGGGTAGCCGGCGGTGACTTCGACGCCCTGGCGGTCAGAGACGACGTCGCCTGTACGAAGCAGTTCGACCCCGTGGTCGTCACGGTCGACGGCGTCTGGCAGGGCAAGCGCGTCTCGTACGAGCGCACCTTCGCCAACGAGTGCGTGAAGAACTCCTACGGGATGACCGTCTTCACGTTCTGAGGGACCGGGATCGCGCGGTCCTCGTGAATGACGTTCGAGGTCCGTTGCTGGGGAGTGCGGGCCCCGTCGCGGGGTGCCACGCGATTTCGCACCGAGGGTCGGCCGGACAGAGTGGGGCTGTCGGCCGGCCCTCGGCATTTGTGTGTGTGCCCTGTGGGGTGGTCCGGGAAGCGTGTGTTTCAGGGCGGTTCCGGCAGCGGTGGGAAGCGGCCGAGCAGGCCCGAGGCGCGCGGCAGGCGGTGGATGCGAGGCTGGTCGGACACGACGCGGAGACGTCCGCCGGGCTCCCGCACCCGGCTCTCCGCCCGGCACGATCGCGGGACTCCGGCGGCACAGTGGCTCCACCTCGGCGGGGGAGAGGCTGTTCGATCCCGGTAGCTGCCCGGCGCGGCCGGAAACATCCATACGGCGCCGTCCTCAAGATCCAGTTCACTCGGCCAGGTGAATCAGGGTTGAGGTATCGACGTGCGAAGGCGGCCCCGCCTCAACGTGGCCTGTTCCAGCGGATGTTGTCGGTGGAAGCGCCCGGCGGCAGCCGGCCGTGACGGCGGCCGGCGGCAGGCACGGGTGCCGGCGGGGCCGGGACGGGTGCCTGCGAGGCGCCCGCTCAGCGCACCGGGGTCGCTATGCGCAGATGTGCCCCACCGGTCGGCGGCGCGGCCTCGTCGCTCTGCCGGGTGATGTCCGCCCACCACGAAGCGCCCTCCTCCATGTGCCGCAGCAGGATGCCCTCGCGGATCGCCCAGGGGCAGATGGAGACCTTCTTGAGGCCCGTCAGCTTCATCGCCGTGTGTCCCACCACCGCACCGGCCAGGCTCTGGGCGGCCCGCGGTGCGGAGATGCCCGGGAGCAGCGCGCGCTCCGCGGCCGTGAGCAGGGCGAGGCGGTCGAGTGAGTCGCGTAAGTCCGCCCGCCGCAACTCCCGTTCCGTGAAAGGGCCGTGGCGTCCGGGCGGCGCCCCGCACAGCCGGGCCAGCTGCTGGAAGGTCCGCGAGGTCGCCACGGCGGTGCGCGGTCCCTCCCAGCGGATCCGTGCGGCCACGTCCCGCAGCTGGTGGCGCACGTTGCGGCGCAGCTCCTTGACGCTGTCCGCCGACGGCGGATCCTGGCCCTCGAAGTACTCGCGGGTCAGCCGGCCCGCGCCGAGCGGCAGCGAGGCCACGAAGTCCGGCAGCCGGCCCCGCCCGAAGGCCACCTCCAGCGAGCCGCCGCCGATGTCGAGGAGCGCGAGCGGCCCCGAGCGCCAGCCCATCCAGCGGCGCGCCCCGAGGAACGTGAGCTCGGCCTCCACCTCGCCCGGCAGGGTGCACAGCCGCACGCCGGTCCCCGCGCGTACGGCCCTCAGCACCTCCTGACGGTTCGGGGCGTTGCGCACCACGGCGGTCGCGAAGGACAACGGGCCCGCCGCGCCCCATCGCTGGGCCGTAGTGCCCGCCGCGCGCACCGCCTCGATGAGTTGCTCCACGGCCTCCTCGGGAATCGGACCGCCGTGCGCCACCCGCTCGGACAGCCGCAGCCGCCACTTGGCGGTGTGCACCGGCAGCGGTACCCCGCCCTCGGCGTCCGCCACCACGAGACGCACCGTGTTCGACCCCACATCCACCACGCTCACTCGCATGCCGCTGCATGTACCCCCGGTAACCGGGTGGCACGCCCCGCGTGCACCGTTGTTGTGGGTGGTGTGGTCCCGGTGGCGTCCCTCGCGCTGCTGTCGCGTCACCCGGGGCCGCGCCAGGGGCGGAGTCCGGGCCACCAGCCCGGCACCGCTGCGCGGTAGCGCTCGTACTCGGCGCCGAATCTGCCGGTCAGTTCCGGCTCCTCGTACCAGCGCGCGAACGCCGCCATCACGAGCCCGGCGACCGCCCCGTACACCAGGAGCACCGGCCGCGCGAGCAGCAGGCCCTGCCCGGCGATCACCGCGACGACCGCCACGTACATCGGATTGCGGACATGCCGGTAGAGCCCGCCCACGACCAGGTGTTCCGTGGGCGCGACCGGCGCCGGAGTGCCGAGGCCCTCGGCGACGAACCGCG
The DNA here is from genome assembly GCF_036347135.1 of Streptomyces sp. NBC_00775. NCBI lineage: Bacteria > Bacillati > Actinomycetota > Actinomycetes > Kitasatosporales > Streptomycetaceae > Streptomyces > Streptomyces sp. NBC_00775. The sequence goes on along the minus strand of NZ_CP108938.1, from coordinate 682,355 downwards.
TGAAGGCGGACAGCAGCACCACCGCGCCCGCGGCCAGTGGCACCAGGCCCAGCACACGGACGGGGGGCCACCAGTGACCGGCCCGCCAGCCGGTCAGCCCCCAGGGGAGAAGGACGGCCACCGTGCCGGGGGCCAGGGCCAGGAAGAGCGAACTGCCGACCGCCGCCGCAGATCTGCGCATACGCTCACCATGGCCGCCGCGCGGCGCGGCGTAAACGTACGCGGTCCCTGGTTGGGGAAACGTGCGCCGCCCGGAGCAGACACGTCACCGGTCCGAGCCGTCCGGGATGCCGAGACGGGCGCGAGACCGCAAGGATGGACCATGGGTGTACTCGGCGAGCTGGACCAGCGGCTGTTCACACGGGTGGCCGGGGCGCGGGTGCCCGGGGCCGATCCGGCGCTGCGGCGGCTCAGCCACAGTGCCGACCACGGACGTCTGTGGCTGGGAGCGGCGGCCGGGCTCGCGCTGATCGGCGGACACACCGCCCGACGGGCGGCTCTGCGTGGGGTGGGTTCGCTGACGCTGGCCTCGCTGACCGTCAACACGGTCGTGAAGTGGAGCACCCGCCGTCCCCGCCCGCTGCTGGACTTCGTACCGCCGATCCGGCACCTGACCCGCCAGCCGCACACCACGTCCTTCCCGTCCGGGCACTCCGCGTCGGCCGCGGCTTTCGCCACCGGAGTCGCCCTGGAGTCCACGCGCTACGGCGCCCTGGTCGCGCCACTCGCCGCCGCGGTCGCCTTCTCGCGGGTCTACGTGGGAGTGCACTACCCCGGAGACGTGCTGGCCGGAGTGGCGATCGGCGCCGGGGCCGCCGCGCTCACCTGCCGCTGGTGGCCGCCGCGCGCGGCCTCCCCGGAACGGGAACGGCCCACCGCCCACGCGCCCGCGCTGCCCCGCGGCGAGCGACTGGTCGTCTTCGTCAACAGCCGGGCCGGCAGCGGCGCGCCCGCCGCGCCGCTGCCGCCCGCCGAGCGGCTGCGTGAACTGCTGCCCGGGGCCGAGCTGATCGAGCGCGGCCCTGACGACGACTTCACCGCGCTGCTCGCCGAGGCGGTCGACCGGGCCGCGGCGACGGGCGGCGCGCTGGGCGTGTGCGGAGGCGACGGCAGTGTCAACGCCGCGGCCCGCGCGGCGGCCGAACGAGGCCTCGCGCTGGCCGTGTTCCCCGGCGGCACCCTCAACCACTTCGCCCAGGACGTGGGCGTACCGGACTTCGAGGACACCGCCGTGGCCGTCGCCAAAGGGGAGGCGGTGGCTGTGGACATCGGCGTTGCGCGATCGGAGGCCGGAGAGGAGGTGCGGTTCCTCAACACCTTCAGCATCGGCCTGTACCCCGAACTCGTCCAGCTCCGCGAGCACTTGGAGGAGCGGTGGGGCAAGTGGCCGGCCGCGGCCGTCGCCCTCGTGCGGGTGCTGCGTACCGCGACCCCCGTCGAGCTGAGCGTCAACGGCCGCCCCCGCCGCCTGTGGTTGCTCTTCGCGGGCAACGGCCGGTACGTCCCCGAGGGCTTCGCCCCGGCGTTCAGGCCGCGCCTGGACGACGGACTGCTCGACGTGCGCCTGGTGGACGGAGACCACCGCCTCGCCCGCACCCGTGTCATCGCCTCCGCGCTCGTCGGGGCGCTGCACCGCTCCCGGGTCTACGGCGCCGAATACGTCCCATGGGTGCGGCTGGAGGGGCTCACCGGTATGGACAGACTCGCGTACGACGGTGAAATCGCCCCCGTGCCCGCGGAGTTGACGCTGGAGAAGGAGCACCGGACACTCGTCGTGTACCGGCCCGCGCAGCCGCAGGACGAGCTGGTCCAGCAGGCCCGTCTGGCCGCCGCGACAGCCCGTTACCGCAGACGGATGAGACGCTCCGCCACCGGAGACGGATGAGGGGCCGCCGTCTCCCTGCAGACGGCGGCCCCTCGGCCTGGTGGGTGATCGGATCAGCGACCGATCACATGTGGACGACCGGTGCGGCGGAAGCGTCGGAGGCCTGCTCCAGCTTCCCGCGGCGGTAGAGGAGGAAGCCGATCAGCGCGCCCGCCACGAAGAAGCCCGACGACCACCAGAAGGCGGTGGTGTAGCTCTCGATCGTGGACTGGGCCTGGACCAGCTTGTCGGTCGCGTCCTTGCCGGAGAGGTAGCTCGTGGCGGCGCTCGCGGCGAGGGTGTTCAGCAGCGCCGTACCGATCGAACCGCCCACCTGCTGCATGGTGTTGACGGTCGCGGAGGCGACACCGGCGTCCTCGGGGGCGATCCCGCTGGTGGCCAGCGACATCGCGGGCGGCATCACCATGCCGAGGCCCGCGCCGACCAGGAGCAGCTGCGGCAGTACCGCCGTGGAGAACGACGAGCCGACATCGATGCCGGTCAGCCACGCCATACCGACCGCGGCGATCGCGAAGCCCGCCGGGATGACGGCCTTCGGTCCGATGCGCGGCACCAGCATCGTGGTGGAGACCTGCGCCATGACCATGAGGGCGGCCATCATCGGCAGGAACGCCACACCTGTCTTGGTGGGGCTGAAGCCCAGGTTCAGTTGCAGGTAGTAGGTGAGGAAGAGGAAGACACCGAACATGCCCGCGCCGGTGATCAGGACGGTGATGAACGAGGCGGCGCGGTTGCGGTCGAGCAGGACGCGCATCGGCAGCAGCGGGTGCTTGGCGCGGGTCTGCCACCAGGCGAACGCGGTCAGCAGGATTCCGCCCGCGGTCAGGAAGCCCCAGGTGGCGGGCGAACTCCAGTCGTGGGTCTCGGCGTTGGAGAAGCCGTAGACCAGGGAGAAGAGACCGGTGGAGACCATCAGCGTGCCCGGCAGGTCCAGCTTGGAGTTCGCCGCGTCACGGTGATTGGTCAGCAGCATCCAGCCGCCGGCGAAGGCGACGATCGCGAAGACGACGTTGACGAACAGCGTCCAGCGCCAGTCGAGCGCGTCGGTCAGCACACCGCCGAGCAGCAGGCCCACCGCGCCACCGGCGCCGGCGATCGCGCCGTACACGCTGAACGCCTTGGCGCGTTCCTTGGCATCGGTGAACGTCGTGTTCAGCAGCGAGAGCGCGGCGGGTGCGAGCAGCGCGCCGAAGACACCTTGCAGTGCGCGGGCGGTGACCAGCATCCCGAAGCTGGTGGACACGCCGCCCAGCATGGAGGCCGCGGCGAATCCGGCGATACCGACGAGGAAGGCGGTCTTGCGTCCGAAGAGGTCGGCGATGCGTCCGCCGAGCAGCAGCAGGGAGGCGAAGGCCAGGGAGTACGCCGTGACGATCCACTGCCGGTTGCCGTCGGAGAAACCGAGGTCCGCCTGGGCTGACGGCAGGGCGATGTTCACGATGGTGGCGTCGAGGACCACCATCAGCTGCGCGATACCGATGATCGCGAGGATCCACCAGCGCCGCTTCGACGCGTCCGCGGGCGGTGCGTCCACGGCACCGGTGCGGGGGCCCTTGGTCAGGGTCTGAGGCATGGGAGAACCACTCCAGGGAAAGTCGCTCAGGGGTTACGTGCACGTAAACGAAACGGTTTCGTACACATCGACAGTACGAGACTAGACCCCCTTCAGCGAAACGGCAAAGTTTCGCTAAGTGAGCTGGGTCGCTTCTTCATTCCTTGACGGGCATATAACCGGTGAGGCATATTAAAACCATGCCCGATGTCTCCCTCTGGGCCGCACTCGCCGACCCCCACCGGCGCGCCATCGTCGCGCTGCTCCTGGAGCGGCCACGAGCCGTCGGTGAGATCGTCGAGGCGTGCGGTCTGAGTCAGCCGAGCACCTCGAAGCATCTGCGGGTGCTGCGCGACGCGGGATTCGTGCGGGTACGACAGGACGCGCAACGCCGCGTCTACGCGCTCGACCCGGCTCCGATCGGCGAGCTGAACGCCTGGCTGGCCCCGTACCGGAAGCTGTGGAACGAGAGCCTCGACGCCCTCGGCCGTCGCCTGGACGAGGCGGCGGGGGAGCCGTCGGACGACCACGAAGAACTCTCCCCGAAGGACTGAGCCACCATGTCCGCCGAACCCGCCGCCCTCACCGGCGCCTACGTCACCCTCGACGACGGCCGCCCCGCCGTCCGCTTCAGCCGGACCTACGACCACCCCGTGGACCGGGTCTGGCAGTTCGTGACCGACCCCGACGAGCTGGCGCACTGGTTCCCGTCCCGCGCCGAGATCGAGCTGCGGCCCGGCGGCACCATCACGTTCAGCGGTGACCCGAACATGCCGGAGTCCACCGGCCGTGTCCTCGCCGTCGACCCGCCCCGGCATCTCTCCTTCGACTGGGGCGGCGACGAGCTGCACTTCGACCTCGAGGCCCTCGACGAGAAGCGCACGCACTTCACGCTCACCGATGTCCTCGCGGCCGAGAACACCGCCGCCCGCAACGGCGCCGGCTGGGAGATGTGCCTCGCGGCCCTCGACGCCCGTGCGCGAGGGGAGGAGTCCGCAGGACCGCACGCCGGGGCCAGTACGCCGTGGAAGGAGTTCTACCGCGGCTACGTCGAGGCCGGGGTTCCCTCCGGCGCCCCGGTCCCCGGACTCGACTGAACGCCTACCGCATCTGCCGGCGCACCAGCTCGTGCAGCCGCCCGCCCGTGTCCGCCAGCAGCGCCGCGGGCGGGCCCTGCTGGGCGACCCGGCCGTCCTCCATCACGATCACGCGGTCCGCGTCCATCACCGTGGACAGACGGTGGGCGATCACGATCCGCGTGGCGTTGAGCGCCCGGGTGCTCTCGATGACCGTGCGCTGGGTCTCGTTGTCCAGGGCGCTGGTCGCCTCGTCGAAGAAGAGGATGCGAGGACGGCGGATCAGCGCCTGGGCGATCATCAGGCGCTGGCGCTGGCCGCCGGAGATCGCGCCGCTGCCGGAGACGATCGTGTGCAGCCCCATCGGCATCCGCTTGATGTCCTCGGCGAGGCCGGCCATCTCGGCCGCCGCCATCGCCTCCTCGGGCGTGTACGGCTCGGTGCCGCAGATGCAGTCCAGGATCGATCCGGTGAACGGCTGGGCGTGCTGGAGCACGACACCGCACTGACGGCGTACGGCGGACTGGTCGAGGGCCGCCAGATCCTGGCCGTCGTACAGCACACTGCCCGAGACGGGCTTGTCGAAGCCGATCAGCAGCCGCAGCAGCGTGGACTTGCCGCAGCCGCTGGGGCCGACGATCGCCACGAACTCGCCCGGCCTGATGTCGAACGACACGTCGTCGAGGACGAGCGGGCCGTCGTCGGCGTACCGGAAGGAGAGCCTTCGGGCCTCGATGCTCCCGGAGAGGAGACCTGGGCGGGTGCTCGCCGTGCGGACCTCGGGGGTCGCGTCGAGCACCGGCCTGATCTCCTCGAACATCGGCAGCGCGGCCGCCGCCGAGACGGCCGCTCCCGTGATCTGGGTGACCGAGGTCAGCAGCATCGTCACCGAGGTGTTGAAGGTGAGGAAGGCGGCGGCCGACAGCGTGCCCCGCGCCGGGCCCGCGAGCAGCATGAACATCAGCAGCGAGCACAGCGGCAGATACACCGCGCCCATCACCGTGGTGAGGTTCTTGATCCGGCCGACCTTCTGCTGGAGCTCACGACTGCGCGCGAACTCGCCGGCCCAGGCCGCGTACGCGTAGTTCTCGGCCGCCGCGACGCGCAGCTTGGGCAGACCGCGCAAGGTCTGGAACGCCTGGTTGTTCAGCTTGTTGCTGAGTACGACCAGCCGCCGCTGCCAGCGCACCTGCCACAGACCGAGCCCCAGGAACACCGCCGCGATGACGACGAGCATGCCGATCGCGGCCAGCGCCATCGGCACGCTGTACCAGAACAGCAGCCCCAGGTTCATCGCGCCGACCGTGCCCGCCTGCGCGACCGTCGGTCCGACCCCCGCGAGGAGCCGGCGGATCGCGCTGATGCCCATGGCGGCACTGGCGAGCTCACCGGTCGAGCGTGAGGTGAAGAACTTCGTGGGCAGGCGCAGCAGCCGGTCCCACACGGCCGGCTGGAGCGTGGCCTCGATGCGCCCCTCCATGCGCAGCATCGTGAGGTTCTCCAGCAGCATGAACGCCGCCGACACGACACTGGTGACCATGAGGGCCAGACAGACCTGCACGATGAGGGTGTGCTGGGCCTTCGGCACGTACTCGCCGAGCACCTTGCCGGTGGCGATCGGCACCAGTGCGCCGATCGCGACCGTGACGAGACCGCTGATCGCGAGGTTGCGCAGATCGCCGCCCGTGCCCTGGAGACAGAACCGCAGCAGCCGCAGCGGGCTCAGCTTCCGCTCGGGCAGCGGACGGTAGAACATCACGGCCCGCGGCTCGAACTCCGCCGCGTTGGCCTTCTCGACCGGCGTCTCCCGCCCGGAGGACGGCTGTACGGCCACATATCCGCCGCGCCGCCACAGCAGCGCCACCGGCGCGCCGGACACGGCCCGGTGACCGATCAGCGGACCGATGTTGTCGCGCCACCAGCGCCCGTCGAGGCGTACGGCACGGGTCCGGACGCGCGAGGCGAGCGCGATCCGCTCGACCGGGTCGAGCCGGTCGCTCTCCGTGCCGCTCTGCGCGGACTCGGCGAGGGTGATCCCGCCGGCCTGGGCCACCAGCTTGCAGGCCGCGTACGTGGCGTCCGCGTCGGCCGCGGTCGGGCGCTTCGCCGACGACTTGCCGATGGAGGCGAGCAGGGTCCGGTCGGCCTGGGCGCGGACGGCCTCGCCCGCCTTGATGCCCGCCGCCGTACGGTCCTCGTGGCGGGCCTCCAGCTGCTCGATCCAGCGGTCGAGCGTGGACAGCAGCCGGTACTGCTGGTCGACCATGCCCTGCCAGACACCGGAGTCCATCAGCAGGTCGGCCGCGGCCTCCGCGCCGTACAGCGAGCCGTACTGCACACTGCCGGGCGGCACCTGCATCCAGAAGACGTCGTCGTCCGTGAGCGCGGCAGCGTTCTCCGTGGCCATCGGCGCCTGGAAGAGGATGGAGAGGCTGCGGCCGACGCCCAGGGCGAGGGCGTACTCCAGTGGGCTCGAAGTCGGCGGGACGTACTGGGCGTTGCCGTACTCGTCGTACGACCAGGTCTGCGTGTCGACGGGCTGGTACAGCTCGCGCAGCACGATCCGGTGCACCACGCAGTCGCGCAACGGCCGCCCGACCAGCGTGTGTTGGGGGCCTGCCACCGGACCGAGCAGCAGCGAGCCCGCTTCGAGGCGGCCGAGGTGGTGCCAGTGGCCCTGCTGGACGGCGTCGACCGCGAACAGGTCCATGGCGCCCGCGGCGACCAGCCACAGCACCTGCGGACCTTCCAGGTCGAGGCGGTTGAGGCCGGAGCAGTCGATCGCCGTGCCCATGCCGCCGAGCGCGCCGAGGACGAGGTCTCCGTCGCGTACGCCCTCGTGAACCGTGGTCATCTCATCGCTCCTTGACCAGCTCGGCGTACGGGCCGCCGGCCGTCACCAGGGTGTCGTGCCGCCCGCGCTCCACGATCGTGCCGTGCTGAAGTACGACGATCTCGTCGCTGTCGCGCACGGTGCTGAGCCGGTGCGCGATCACCACGCAGGCGCAGCCGCGCTTGCGCAGGTTGTCGATGACGGTCTGCTCGGTCTCCGCGTCCAGCGCGCTGGTCACCTCGTCGAGGACCAGGATGCTGGGCCTGCGCACCAACGCCCGTGCGATCTCCAGGCGTTGCCGCTGGCCGCCGGAGAAGTTGCGGCCGTCCTGCTCGACCCGGCTGTGGATGCCGCCGGGGCGGCGCATGACGACGTCGTACAGCGCCGCGTCCTCCAGCGCCGCCACCACGGCGTCGTCCGGGATCGATGGGTCCCACAGCGCGATGTTGTCGCGGACCGTTCCCTCGAAGAGGAAGACGTCCTGGTCGACGAAGGAGACGGAGGCCGCGAGCGCGCCGCGCGGGATGTCCTCCAGACGCTGCCCGTCGATACGGATCGTGCCCTCCCAGGGTGCGTACAGCCCCGAAATGAGCCTGGAGACGGTGGACTTGCCGCTTCCGGAGCCGCCGACCAGCGCGACCTGCTGGCCGGGGCCGACCGTCAGGGAGAAGCCGGTGAGCAGCGGCTTGTCGAGCGGGCTGTAGCCGAACGTGATGTTCTCCAGCTCGACATGGCCCTGGAGGCGGCGGGTGGAGTCGCCGGTGCCGGAGCGGGCGTAGAGCGGGTCCGCCTGGAAGTTCTCGACGTCCTTGAGGCGGGCCACGTCGGCCGCGAAGTCCTGGATGCGGCCCGCGACGCCGTTGAGGCGGGTGATCGGCGCGGTGAAGCGGGTGACGAGGGCCTGGAAGGCGACCAGCAGACCGACCGAGATATGGCCCTCCACCGCCCGCAGACCGCCGATCCACAGGATCAGCGCGGAGTTGAGGGTGGCGAGCGTCGGCGCGACCACGCCCAGCCAGGCGCTCGGCACGCCGAGGCGCTGCTGTTCCTCCAGTGTGGTGGCGTGCTGCCCGGCCCACTTGCGGAAATAGCCGTCCTCGCCGCCGGTCGCCTTCATCGTCTCGATCAGCTGGAGCCCGGAATACGCCGTGTTGGTGAGCCGGGCGGTGTCCGCGCGCAGCTTCGCCGTGCGGGTCGCGCGCAGCCGGATCACCACCCGCATGGCCACCACGTTGAGCAGGGCGACGCCGATTCCCACGGCGGTGAGCTGCGGGTCGTAGGTGTAGAGCAGTACGGCGTAGAGCACCACCACGATCGCGTCCACACCGGCCGCCGCGAGGTCGCGGGCCAGGGTCTCGGCGACCGCGTCGTTCGACTGGAGCCGCTGCACCAGGTCGGCCGGGCTGCGCTGCGAGAAGAACGTGACCGGCAGTCGCAGCAGATGGCGCAGGAAGCGGGCGCTGCTGAGCGTGGAGGAGATGATGCGGCCGCGCAGCAGATTCGCCTGCTGCAGCCAGGTCAGCACCACTGTGAGCAGCACGGAGGCGCCCATCGACGCGAACAGCACACCGAGCAGCGAGGACTGACCGCCGATCAGATACTGGTCGATGTACGTCCGGCTGAGCGCGGGCAGCGCCGCACCGACCGCCACCAGCAGCAGACTCGCCAGCACGGCCGCGGGCATCGTGCCCGACGTGCCGCGCAACCGGGCCGGCATGGCGCCCAGGACGCCGGGCTTGCGGCCGCCCTTGCGGAAGTCCGGCCCCGGCTCCATGACGAGGACGACGCCGGTGAAGCTGGTGTCGAAGTCCTCCATCGGGACGAAGCGGCGGCCCTTGCCGGGGTCGTTGATGTGCACGCCGCGCCGTCCGAAGCGGCGGCCCATGCCGTCGTACACGACGTAGTGGTTGAACTCCCAGAACAGGATCGCGGGCGCCTTCACCTCGGCGAGCGCGACCGTGTCCATCTGCATGCCCTTGGCCGTCAGGCCGTAACTGCGCGCCGCCTTCAGCAGGTTGCTGGCGCGCGAGCCGTCCCGGGAGACACCGCAGGCGATGCGCAGCTCTTCGAGCGGGATGTGGCGGCCGTAGTGGCCGAGCACCATGGCGAGGGAGGCCGCGCCGCATTCGACGGCCTCCATCTGGAGCACGGTGGGGGTGCGGACGGACTTCCGGCTGCCCTTGGGGACCGTGCGCTTGGGCGCGGCGGCGCGGCGTCTGCCCCGGGTGTCTTGCGTGGTGGTCACGGCAGGAGCCAATCCATCGGGCGCTGATCGGCCAGGCGGATCGAACCCGTGGCCAGGGTCATGGAGGTGAGCGCGTACGGCGGTCCGTCCTGCGAGGACCACTTGAGGCCGCTCTTCGTGCCGGACGAACGGTCGAGACGGACCAGGACGGCCACCGGCCTGCCCTTCTTGGTGAACTGCTCGCCCAGCTGGCTGTCACCGAGGAAGGAAGCGATCTGCTGCTGGCTCTGCACCGTCAGGTCGACCGCCTTCACATGGCCGCGCAACACCCCGTACTGCTGCGTCGGCACCGACTGGACGGTGAGGTCGACGGCGGCGTTCTCGGGAATCGTGGAGGCGCTCTCGGCGGGGACGTACACGGTCGCGTACAAGGGATCGCCGGCGTGGGCGACCTTCTCCACCGCGGCGACGTTCGCGCCGGTCTGGATGATCGCGCCGATGGTGGCGGCGAGTGCCGTGATGCGACCCGCGGCGACCGTGCGGACGACGGCCGTTTCGCCCTGCGCCGTACGGACCTTCAGTACGGGGGCGTTCGCGGTGAGCCGTTCGCCCTCCTTGGCGAGGACCTCGGTGACCTGCCCGGCGACGGGGCTCTGCAACACGTAACTGCCCTCCCCGTGCGTGAGGATGGCGGGTGCGCTGACCGTGGACGCGACGGTGCCCGTCACCGCCCACACGGAGGCGGCCGCCATGACGACGACCGTCACGGACAGCACGAGCCAGCCCTGGGGGCGGGCGAAGCGCACCGGAAGGTCGAGCTCTTCGGGCGACTGCAGCTTGGCGAGGGCCTGTTGGCGGAACTGCACGGGACTTCCCTCACCTGTTCGAGAGATTTACGGCACCCGAGAGTCCCGGAACCGGGAAGCGGTTCCGGGACTCAACGGCATGAGATGCGATCAGAGACCGGCAACCAGGCCGGTGACCGGGGCGGTGTTCAGGCCGGTGACACCCTCGACGGTGCCGACGACCGTGCCCACGAGGCCGGAGACCGGGGCAACGCTGTCGACCAGGCCGGTCACGGTGCCAACGGCGTTCAGCGACAGGCCGCCGGAGACGTTGTCGAGGTCGGCGTCCGAGATCTCGGCGGTCGCAACACGGGGGGTGGAGTTCATGATGGAACTTCCCTTCCTAAAAGAAATTCATAAGGGGGAGAGCGGCCCCCCTCTGGGGACAGATGACGGCCGCCACCGCGAGCGCGCGGCACCCGTTTCGGGGAGCCTTGGTGCGACCCCCGCGGTGCAACGGATCAAAGCACGCCCGGACGGCGTGCATCCAATCAACCAGGGCTCTCACCTGGGCACTTGAGTGCTCCGGCCGGTCAACCGTGATGACGTGCACACGTCTCGACGGCGAGTTCTTCACATGCTGCACGGCGTCGTTTCGTGCGGGCTCTTGCCGCCCGGGGATCGAATGGGACAGTCCCGTCCCAATGGCGCGGAGGGGGGCGCGCGACTGTGCAGATCCCTCGCACACGGTGACTTGGTTGAGTATTCGATGTGCAGATTCGCTGAAGCCGGGATTCCGTTCTCGGTCGAAGACGGACCGTTACCGATCAGTAGCGGTCTGTGCCGCTCAGTCCAGGAGTGCGTACACCGTGCTCGCCCGCGCCGCGATCCCGTCCGCCCCCTCCGCGGTCATCGTGATGTCCGCGAAAGCCATACGGCGGCCCAACTTGGTGAGGACCGCCTCGATCAGCACGTCCGCGTCCGTCACCGCCCGCTGAAAGCTGGTGGACTGCTGAACCGTGGTCATGGGCACGAAGGCGCCGCGCGCCGCCGACACCGCGATCACGGTCGCCGTGTCCGCGGCGGCCATCAGGGCCTGGCCCGACAGGGAGCCGCCCTCCCGGGAGAGCCGCGTCGACCAGGGCAGTCGCAGGACCGCGCGGTCCTCGCCCAACTCCTCCACGGACAGACCCAGGTCGAGCACCCAGGGGGCGAAGTGGTCGGCGAGGATCTTGTCGGCTTCGGTGAGGTTCAGTGTCATACGGGGCATTGTTCCCCGTCTGCTTGGCCCAAGGGCCCGATTGCCTCGTAATCCACGCCTTTGGCCTGCGTAACTCCTGCCTTTCTTAAAGGGAGTTGAACAACCCACGTGGCTCACGCGTACCAACAAGCATCCAGGCGCCCCCCAAGTCAGCTGCCGGACGGCGGCATCGACCCCGTCCCCAGGAGGTCAGAAGTTGAGTCACAAGCGGATACCCAAGCGCAAGGCCGCCCTCGCGGCAGGAAGCGTGGCGGCGCTCGGAGCGGCGGCACTTCTGCTGCCCAATGCCAACGCGTCCCAGACGAACTCGGAGGACGCCACCCCGAAGACGTTCAAGGCGACCGATGTCGCTGACGTCGCCTCGCAGCTCGCCTCCCAGTTGGGTGACGCCTTCGCCGGTTCGTACTACGACGCGTCGAAGCAGCAGCTCGTCATCAACGTCGTCGGCGACAACAGCAACGTCGTCAACCAGATCGAGAAGGCCGGCGCCGTCGCGAACGAGGTGCAGAACAGCACCTCCACGCTCCAGGCCGCCGCCAAGACGCTGAAGACGGACGCGACGGTCCCGGGCACGGCATGGTCCGTCGACCCGAAGACCAACGAGATCCGCGTGACCGCCGACTCCACCGTCACGGGCACCAAGTGGGACACGGTGGAGTCGACCGTCAAGAGCCTCGGCTCGGACGTGGCGACCCTCAAGAAGTCCGCGGGCACCTTCAAGACGTTCGTCGACGGCGGCGACGCCATCTTCGGCGGCGGCGCCCGCTGCTCCCTCGGCTTCAACGTCACCGCCGGCGACGGCAGCCCCGCGTTCCTCACCGCGGGCCACTGCGGTGTCGCGGCGGCCCAGTGGTCGGACGCGCAGGACGGCGCCCCGATCGCCACCGTCGACCAGGCCACCTTCCCCGGCAACGGCGACTTCGCCCTCGTCAAGTACGACGACCCGAACACGCAGACGAACAGCGTGGTCAACGTCGGCAACGGCCAGACCGTCACGATCAACCAGGCCGCCGACGCCGCCGTGGGCCAGCAGGTCTTCCGTATGGGCAGCACCACCGGTCTGAACGACGGCAACGTCACCGGCCTCGACGCCACCGTGAACTACCCGGAAGGCACGGTCACCGGCCTCATCCAGACCGACGTCTGCGCCGAACCGGGCGACAGCGGCGGCTCCTTGTTCACCCAGGACGGCAGCGCGATCGGCCTGACCTCCGGCGGCAGCGGCGACTGCACCGTCGGCGGCGAGACGTTCTTCCAGCCCGTCACGACCGCGCTGCAGGCGGTCGGCGCGACGCTCGGCGCGGGCGACGCCGGCGCCGGTGGCGCGGTCGACCCGAGCGCGAGTGCCGGCGACGCGGCGGGCGCCGGTGACGCGGCGGGCGCCGGTGACGCCGGTGGAGCGGTGGACCCGAGCGCCAGTGCCAGTGACGCGGCGGGCGCCGGTGACCAGACAGGCGGGGCCGACCAGACGGGCGACCAGTCCGCCACCGGCATGGACGACGGCTCGGGCCTGGTGTCCTCCAACCCCTGACGCCGGTGACGAAGAGCCACTGACCCGGCCGCGGAACAGCCGTCCCGGCCGGACGTGGAAGGGTCCGGCCCTCCGGCGGGAGGGCCGGATCACCCGGCGTACACGGGGCCGGCTCCACCGGCCGGCTGCGCGGACAGGGTCCTCGTGGCCACGCGCCCGGGCTCAGTCCTGAGCCCGCGCCCGCAGCAGGAGCAGTGCGACATCGTCGAGCCGCTCCCGCGTCGCCTTCTCGCCGCCCTTCACGAGGCTGTCGGCGAGCGCGTCCAGGGGCTGGTCGCCGCTCTCGGCGAGCCGTCGGCCGAGGTCGGCCAAGGCGTCCTCGATGTCGACACCGGGGGACTCGATCAGACCGTCGGTGTAGAGGGCGAGCATGGACCCGGGGGCGAACGGCACCTCGGTCGTCGGATACGTGGCCGACGCGTCGATCCCGAGCAGTGGCCCACCGGCCAGGTCGAGCACCCGGACCTTGCCGTCCGGCCGCAGCAGCAGGGGCGGCGGGTGGCCCGCGCGCGCCATCACGGCCACCTCCCGTGCCGGGTCGAGGCGCATGTACAGACAGCTCGCGAAGAGGTCGGTGCCCAGGTCGATCAGCAGCCGGTTGGTGCTCCGCATGACCTCCTCCGGCGTCTGCCCGACCGTCGTGTACGCCCGCACGGCGGTGCGGAGCTGCCCCATCAGCCCCGCCGCCGTCACGTTGTGCCCCTGCACATCGCCGATCACCGCCGAAGCCAGGCCGTGCGAGGGCACCAGGTCGTAGAAGTCCCCGCCGATGTCCATGCCCTGAGTGGCCGGCAGATAGCGTGCGGCGGCCTCGATCAAGGGCAGCGGCGGCAGCGAGTGGGGCAGCAGCGCGGCCTGCAGACCGTGCGCCAGCTGGAACTTGGCGTCATAGAGGAGAGCACGCTCCAGCGCCTGCGCGATCAGACCGCTCAGACTCGTCAGTACGGCACGCTCGTCCGCCGGGAAGGGACGCGGCTGCTCGTACGCGAGGACACAGGTGCCCACCGGACGCCCGGACGCGATGAGCGGCAGATACGCCCACGCGGCCATGCCGTCCGGTGTCGCGTCCCGCGACGGGTAGAGGCGCTCCAACTGCTCACGCGAGTCGAAGAAGGCGGGAACCCCGGAGGTCAGCGCATGGGTCCCCGGGGTCTGTTCGCTGAGCGGCAGCCCGTCGAAGCGCTCCACGACCTGCGCGTCCCGATACCCCCGATGCCCGAGCACATGCAGGCGCCCGGCCCGCGTGCCGAGGACGACCAGGGCCTGGCTGCCGACAGCGGGCGCGATCTCGTCCGCGACCAGCTGCACCACGTCCTGCACGCCCGCCGCCTCCGTGAGGGCGCTCGCCAGACTCAGCACATGGGAGATGGTCACCAGGCTCCGGGTGCCGTCGCCCTGCTGTGGTCCGGCACGGGTCATCTCGGCCACCGCCCGGGCCCGTGAGATGCGCACACTCAGCCCGTTCGTACTGGGATACATGCGAAACGACAGCCAGTCACCGGGCGGCCGCAGCGCCACGAACGACGTGACGTGCTGGCTCAGCAGCGCGGCACGGTAGCGGTCTTCGTAGACGGGGTCGTTGAGCCAGGGCACGGACGCCCACAGCTGGGCGCCCAGCAGCCCGCTGACCGGGATGCCGAGCAGCTCGGCCGTCGCCGGGTTGGCATAGCTGACCCGGCCGTGCAGATCCAGCGCGCACAGTCCGTAGGGCAGCCGGGACACCATCCGCGAGGCCTCCATCGTGCCGAGCGCGCCGGTCATGGTCGTCGCCGCGGCGGACGGTGCCAGCAGGTCCGGCTCGGGGTGGACCGGACGCCGCTCCTCGGCGGCCCGCTCCAGGCGCAGCGCGAGCCGCTCGCAGGCGGCGGTGAGGTGGTCGCGTTCCCGGTCGGACAGCTCCGGCGGATGCGAACCGGGCCAGGTGACATAGACGGCGCCGTACGCCTTGTGCGCGGTCGCCACGGGGAGCGCGGCCAGTGCGAAGGAATAGGGGAGCACCACGGCGATCCGCGGATAGCGCAGGGCCATCTCCTCCTCGCCGCTGACCCAGACCAGCCGGCGCTCCCGTACCGCCTCGGCGACCGGGATGGGCGCGCTCAGCCCCACCCGCTCCCAGGGCGCGGCGAAGGCCCTGGGCAGCCCCGCCATCACCGCCATCTCCAGCACCGGCTCGCGGGGCGCCAGCAGATACACCGCGCCGGAGTGGGCATGCACGTCGTCCAGCATCGCGGCGAGCGACAGCGACAGCAGCGGCCGTCCGACCGGCACCGCGGTGGCCGCCGGCGCCTGCTCGGACCCCTGCCAGCCGGACACGCCGACCACCTCCTCGCAGGGCCGTGCGACAGCTTCCAGGGATCAAGGCTCCCTCTTGGCGGCTCTTCCCGCACGGCGAGCGGTGCGGGAAGGCCGTTCCGGTGGGGGTGCCGCTTCTACCCCGGTGGCGTGCAGGCATGCCCCTAGGGTCGAAGCGCGACGCGGCGCACAGGCGCTCCCCGTGCGCCCCCGCGCACCCTGTTGGCCGGTTCTTCGCGCCCATGAACGGTCGCAGGCGCCAACAATGGGCACGCGCTCAGGACGAGGGCGCCGCCGAACGGGGACCTGGAGGAGCCGACGTGATCCGTGTACTACTCGTGCACGACGCGTGCCTGGTGCGACTGGTGCTGGCGGAGTGGCTGCGCCGCGAGCCGGACCTCGGGGTGTACGACACCCCGTGGCGCAGCGCACCGGGCCGCGTCCGGTCGTTACGGCCGGACGTGTGCGCGGCGGACCTGGAGTGCACCGACTCCTACGGCATTCCGCCGCTCGCCGACCTGTGCGGCCGCGGCGCCGGCCCCCGGCCGCCACGGCTTCTCGTGCTTGCCAGTGCGAACAGGCCCGGATTGCTGAGGCGGGCCGCGGAAGCCGGCGCGCTCGGCTACGTCGACAAGGAGGGCTCGCCGGAGCGGCTGGTGTTCGGGATCCGCCGGGTCGCCGAGGGGGAACGTTTCGTCGACGACTCGCTCGGCTTCGGTTTCCTCAAGGCCGCCGAGATGCCGCTGACCCGGCGCGAGCTGAGCGTGTTAACCCTCGCCGCCGAGGGCGCCTCCGTCGCGGAGATCGCCGGCAGTCTCCATCTGTCCCACGGGACCGTGCGCAACTACATGGCGGCCATCACGCGGAAGACCGGTGCCCGCAACCGCATCGACGCCATCCGGATCTCGCAGGGGGAGGGGTGGCTCTGAGCCCGCCCGCGACCAGGTGCCGACCAGGTCCCGGTAGAGCGAGGACCGCTCCAGCAAGGCCTCGTGATCCCCGAGGTCGACACGCTGTCCGTCCATCACCAGCACCTTCGCGGCACGCCGTGCCGAGCTGATCCGATGGGCGACGACGACCAGCGTGCCGCCGGGGCGCGCGGCGAAGGCGCGCTCCGCGCGTGCCTCCGCCGCGGGATCCAGGTGACAGGTCGCCTCGTCGA
Organism: Streptomyces sp. NBC_00775; assembly: GCF_036347135.1. Classification (NCBI taxonomy): domain Bacteria; kingdom Bacillati; phylum Actinomycetota; class Actinomycetes; order Kitasatosporales; family Streptomycetaceae; genus Streptomyces; species Streptomyces sp. NBC_00775. Next base: position 665,793 of record NZ_CP108938.1, on the reverse strand, counting down.
GCAGCACGAGCGGCGCATACGAGAGATACGCCCTGGTCAGCGCGATCAGTTGGCGCTCACCGGCGGACAACGCCCCCGGATCCACCTCGGCCGTCGGACCGCCGAGCCTCCCCATCAGCCCGGCGAGCCCGACCGCCTCCGTCGCCGCCAGCAGCTCCGCCTCCGGCACGGGATCCGGCCGCGACTGGCCCAGGTTCTCGGCGAGCGTCCCCGTGAAGACGTACGCCTCCTGCGGGATGAGGACCCGGTGCGCGGCGGCCCCGCTCCCGGGCACCTGGTGTCCGCACACCCGGATCGTGCCGTGCCCCGGCTCCAGGAGCCCCGCGACGAGTCCCGCGAGCGTCGACTTGCCGATCCCGCTCGGACCGACGACGGCCAGGTGGGTGCCTTGGGGGAGCAGGAGGTCCAGGTTGTCGATGACCGGGGCACTGGCGGGGCCGTAGGCGAAGGTGACGGCGCTGAGGGACAGGGCGGGGCGCGCGCCGGGCGGCGGGGAGGCGGCGGCTTCGGGTGCAGGGGCGGCCGGCGGCGCCTCCGGCCGCTGTACGGCGGCGGGGTCCATTTTCTCCCCGAGAGGGGCCGGGGAGATCGGGCGCGGGACGGCCGCGAGGCGCGGCGTCGTCTTCGGGTCCTGCGCGTCGGCGGGGTCCGCCGGATCCGGAGCGAGTCGGCGCAGCACCACCGCGAGGCGGGAGCCGCTGGTGCCCAGGCCGTGGACCAGGTTCTGGAGGGCCGGGAGGAGGGACTGGGTGACGTAGGCGAGGGCGCCGACCAGCGCTCCCGCGCTCACGCCGTGGTCCAGGAGCCAGGGAGCCGTGGCGAGCAGGAGGACGAGGGGGAGCTGCCCGCCGACGGCGAGGGACGCCACCCGCAGAATCCCCCAGCGGGCCAGGGACCGCGCCGCGCCCAGCTCGGCATCGATGCGCACGCCCGCGGCGGCGGCGACCCGCGGTTCCGCGCCCCCCGCCGTGATGTCCCGCAACCCCGGGCAGACGGTGCCCAGTCGGTCCGCGAGGGCCTCGTCCGCGACGAGGAACACCTCCTGTCTGCGGGCCAGCGGCCGCAGTGTCGCGGCGAAGAGGGCCACCCCGGCCGCGAGCGGCGGCGCGACCACGACCAGGAGCAGCGGGTCGAGCGAGAACAACCCGATCAGGGCGCCCGCGGCGGTGAACAGGAACGAGCGCGACACCATCACCACGCCGGCGAAGGTGTCCCGGGCGATCTCCACCTGCTGGGTGAGCCCGGACAACGCGGCGCTGTCCCCCTCCCGCACCCCGCGGGCGACCACGCGCTGCACCAGAGCGTCCCGCAACGGCTCCACGAGCGCGGCGACGGCCCCGTACACCCGCCCCGTCCCGAACGCCCCGACGCACACCGCGAGCGCGCCCGTACCCAGCCAGCCGAGCCCGGCGCCCGTCCGCCCGGCCAGGAACCCGTCGTCCAGGGCCCGCGCCAGGGCGTACCCCATGAGGAAGGTCTGCCCCGTCTCCAGCACCGACCAGGCGATCAGTCGTACGACCACGCGCCACCGGTCGCGCAGGAACCGCAGCCCTTGCCGGTACACCGTCATGAGCCGCCTCCGAGCCCGCGCGCGTCGCCCGCCCCGAACACGCCCCGGTAGCCGGCCAGTTGCCACAGCTCGGCATGCGAGCCCCGCGCCCGCACCCGCCCGTCGTCCAGCCATACCACCGCGTCCGCCCGCGCCGCCGTGGACACCCGGTGGGCGACGATCAGCCGGCTGCTGTTGGTGGCGCTGCGGAAGAGCGCTTCGCTGATGTGGTGTTCGGTGACCGTGTCGAGGCTCGACAGGGCGTCGTCGAGGATGAGCAGCCGGCCGTCGTGGGCGAACGCCCGGGCGAGACCGAGGCGTTGGGCCTCACCGCCGGAGAGGGGAGCCTCGGCGACGGGGGTGGCGTATCCCCGGGGCAGCCGGCGGACGAAGGTGTCGGCGTGGGCCGTGCGGGCGGCTTCCGTGATGCGGTCGGGGTCCGGGGCGGCGACACCGAAGCCGATGGTGTCCTCGATGGTGTCGCCGAGCAGAGCGGGCCGTTCGAAGGCGTACCCGACCGCACGGCGCAGCTCGCTCCGGTCCAGCTCGCGCAGGGGTGTCCCTTCGAGCAGGACATCGCCGTCGTCCGGGTCCGCCAGGCGGCCCGCGAGCGCCGCGAGCAGCGACTTCCCGGACCCCGAGCGCCCGACCACGGCGAGCGTGGTGCCGCCCGGCACGACCAGGTCGACTCCGTCGAGCACGGTGCGCCCACCCCGCCGCACGGTCACCCCACGCAGCTCCAACCGCCCCTGCCCGTACGGCAGTCGGCGTGTTCCGTACGCGGTCGGCGGTTCGCCCAGCACCTCACCGAGCCGCCGGGCCGCCGCCCGCGCCCGGACCAGCCCCGACAGCCGGCCGACCAGGACACCCACGCCGGTCGCGAGCACCGCGTACCGGGACGCCGCGAGCAACTCGCCGACGGTCAGCCGGTGGTGGACGAGCAGGACGCCCGACACGGCCAGCACCCCGATCTGCAGAAGCGGCGCCACGGCGACCGCCTGCGCGGCGGCACGCCCCTGGACCCGCCACATCCGGTGGCCCGCGCGGGAGAGTTCGGGCAACGGGCGCAGGATCCGCGCCGCCTCCCTGTCGGCGGTCCCGCCGGCCGCGATCGTACGGAACCCGCCGATCGCCTCCGCCAGACCGCTCGCGATCTGGCCCTGCACCTCCTGGTACCGCGCCACGCACTGGGACGAGTCGCGGGCGAGGGCCCGCAGCAGCAGGGTGAGCAGCGGCGCGCCGCCGAGGAACACGGCCGCCAGCCATGGATCGACGAGCCAGAGCGCCACCATCGCGCCGACCGGTGCGGCGAACGCGGCGAGCAGCGCGGCGACGCCGGCGGGCGCGGTTCCGGCCTGCGCGGCGTTGCCGACCAGCCGGGCCACGAGCTCGCCCGGCCCGAACCGGCGAACGGCCCGCGGCCCGACGGCCAGCACATGCCCCACCAGCCGGTCGCGCAGCCACGCGGTGGTCCGGGCGTCCGTGGTGGCGCCGAGAACGGTCTCGCACGCGTCGAGCACGGCGAGCAGCAGCACCAGACCGGTGCAGCCCAGCACCCAGCGCGTGGCCCGTGCCCCACCGGGATCCGTCAGCAGCAGGTCGAGGGCGCGGCCCAGCGCGGCCGGCAGCAGCAGGTTCGCTCCCGTCGCGGCCGTGGCCGCCGCGCCGAGGGCCAGGCAGCGCAGGCCGCTGTGGCGGACGGCCGCGCGCAGGAGCGGCACGGAGGTGTCGGCGGGCGGGGGGCTTTCGGCGGGTGTCGTCATGCGGTGCAGGTCTCGCATCCCGGGTGCCTCGCGCCGGACGGACCCCGGGCGGCCCCTCCCGTGAAGGGAGGGAACCGCCCGGAGCCGTACCCGCGCCGTGCTGTCAGAGACAGAGCAGAACGCTCGCGGCGGAGACGCAGGAGAGCAGGCTCAGGGTGCTCGCGCCGCCGCCGCCCGTCAGCTCGTCGGACTCCATCGTCTGCAGGTCGAGAAGTGCCATCTCGTGTCCTTTCCCTTGATTGGGGACGGGGGGTTGCGTCACGACTCCGTCAGGTTGCGGAGCCGCGTGTGGGGGCCGCCGTCGTGAGCGGCGGCAGGAAGGGCAGATGAGCCGGGACCTCGCCGTCGAGGGCCGCGCCGAGCGCGAGCAGGCACCCTGCCGTTCCGGTGCCCAGGTCCATGGAGAGCCGCATCATCTGGTGCCCGGGGAAGGCGAGTTGCCCCTGGTACGACATCGCGAACCAGCCGAGCCCGGCGACCTGCTCGGCGAGCCGCTCCTCGGTGGCGCCCGGCGCGCGGGTGCGGCTGAGGTGCAGGACCATTCCGGCGCGGCCCTGGAAGAGCCCGGGCTGTGCGTAGAAGCGCGAGGTCGCGGCGGTCAGGATGCCGGCGCGCGCCCGTTCGAACTCCTCGGCGCCGCGCCCGCCGTGGGCGAGCCAGTCGTCGACGACCATCCCCAGCCCGGCACTGCCGTCACCGAGATACGGCAGCGTGCGCCAGCCCTCGTCGACCTCCAGACCGCCGCCCTTCTGGACGACACAGCGGTCCAGGTCCCGGCGCAGCGCCCGCGCGGCGGCGTCGAGGAGCTCGGGTGCGCCCGTGGCCTCGTACTGGCGCAGCAGGAAGAGCGCGGGCCCGCTCGCGCCGCGCAGCAGGCCGGCGCGCCGCCGGGGGGTGTCGGGGCCGGGTTCGGAGAGCCGCTCCAGGAGCAGGCGGGTGGCCTCCGCGGCGCGTTCGGCGAGCTCCGGTTCGCCGGTGGTGCGGGCCAGCTGCCCAAGGACCAGGCCGAACCCGGCGAGCCCGCCGTGGAGATCGGAGGAGAGCTTCTGCCACCGCTCCTTGAGGATGGAGTCGATCAGATCGAGGGCCCGTTGCCGGTGTCCGAGCAGGTCCAGGACGTAGGCGACGCCCGCGAGCCCGTCGTACAGGCCCAGCGGCGTGCCGACCGGCGCCGGGTCGGTGTGGTCGAGCAGCCAGCGCTCGCCCTCCTCGTGGCGCCCCGCCCCGGTCGCGGCCAGCGCGTACAGCACGCCCGCGGCCCCGTGCGCGAGCCCGAGCCCGCCGCCGTCGGAGAACTGGGCGATGTCGCCGGGGAAGAGCCGGTCGTCGCGCTCCGGTGTCGCCGAGGCCAGGATCGCCTTGACCATCGAGTCGCGGCTGTACGGCCAGTCGCCGGGAGCGGGGAGCGTGGCGAAGCGCGACGAGGCCGACCCGCGAGGGACGGCGGACGGCAGGGGCGTGCCGGCCGTTCCGTCCTCGGGGGCCGACGCACGCCGGCCGCCGCCGTCCCGCGTGATCTCGGCGACCGCGGCCGCCAGGAACTCCCCGGGTATGTCCGGGAACTGCCCGGCGATGACCTCCGCCAGATGGGCGGCCTTCTGGCGGTCGACCACGAACAAGGTGGTGACCGGCATGAACAGCGCGAGCCGCAGACACGCCAGCGCGTACCGGTCGACGGCCGGGCCCGTCCGGTCCGGCGGCGCGAAGAAGCCCGGATGGGCGACCACCTGACGGCCGTTCTCCTCGATCGGCGCCGCGGCCTCGAAGTCGAGCAGGGACACCGACTCCCCGTCGGGCGCGACCATGATGTTGAAGACATGCAGGTCGTTGAAGACGATCCCGCGCGCGTGCACCGCCTCGACGGCCTTCTCGACCGCGCGGTGGATGCGCAGCGCCCACGCGGTGTACGAGGCGACGGCGTCCGGGGCCGGTTCCGGGGTGAGCAGCGGATGCCGCTCGGCGAAGAAGGAGTTGAGCGGCCGCCCCTCCAGGAAGTCCATGACGAGGAAGCGATGGTCGCCGAGCGTGAACCAGTCCCGTACCCCGGGCACCACATCCAGCCCCGACACCCGCTCCAGCGCCTCCTTCTCGCGTTCGAGGCGGGCGACCGCGTCGGCCCCGTCCGCGGCGAGCCCCGCGTGCGGCCGCCCCTCCTTGAGGACGACCTTGCGACCGTCACGGGTGTCGGTGCCGACATACACCCCGCCGCCGTTGGAGAAGTGCAGCGCCTTCTCGATGCGGTACGGCAGCTCGCCCACCGTCGTCGTGTTGCGCGCCGCGAGCTGCGGCGCGAGAAAGGCCGGCAGCGTCACCCACTCCGGTACCTGGAAGGAGGGCTGCCGCCGGTCCGGCACCAGCTGCCCCTCGCCGTCCCGGACCGCGGGGACCAGCGAGCCGCGCTCGTCGACCACGAAGGAGCGCGCGAACGCGCCGTAGCGGACGTACAGCGGCCCGTCGTTCCAGCGCAGATCGGTGAGGATGTACGGCCCCTCGAAGCCGTCCAGGAGCCTGCCCAGCTCACGCAGCACGAGGTGCAGCTGCTCCTCGTCCGCCGGGTAGACCGTGACGAACTTCCCGCTGGTGTCGCGGGCCGCGTACTTGGTGTTCCGCAGGTGCAGCAGATGAGGACCCGGCACGAACTTGAACGGGATCAGCCGCGGCACGCAGTAGTCCCACACCACCTGGGCGATCCGGTCCGCGTTCTCCTGGGTGGCGGAGGCGTGGACCTTCCAGCCCTGGGAGGGCCCGGAGCGCGGCGTGCCGTCGTCGTCGACCGGCGTGAGTGTCAGCCAGTCACCGATCCGCGCCGCACGCCATCCCGCGGGCACCTCACGCAGCGCCGTCGGGTACGAGGGCGGGGCACCGCGCTCACCCGTGCCCGGCCGGTCCGGCGAATCGTAGAAGTACCGGTCCGCCAGCGCGTACACCTCGTACCGCTTGTCCATGCCATTCCCCCTCGGCCCTGTGATTCCGAGCCTTCCAGCCCGCCAGAGGCGCGGACAGTCACACCTGTCACGAGATCACCGTGCGGAACGCATGCGTAAAGTCATGTTCGGCTTCGTTCGAGAGGCTGGGCTCCGGCGCAGGCCTGACGGCCCCGGAACGGTCGCAGGGGCTGCGCGAGCGTCCCGGAAGCGCTGTAATTGCGGACGTGGTCAGTGAGGGCGCAGCGGAACGCGGAAAGAGAACGCTGCGTGCCGAACTTGCCCTCAAGACGCTCACCACGGAACGGGACCCGCGCGAGCGGCTGCGCCGCGTCCTGGAACAGGTGCTCGTCTTCAGCGGCGCGGCCTTCGCCGCGGTGTACTCACCGAGCGAGAGCGGCGACGAGCTGCACCTGGCCGAGTACGCCGGGGTGCCGAGGACGCTGTACGGGCTGCGCGACAGCTATCCGCTCTCCGGCGGGTCCCCCGCGGTGGACGCCCACCGCTCGGGACAGCCCCTCTGGCTGGGGCCGGAGGAGCTCGGCCGCTGCGCCGACGCCCGGCGGCTGCCGTCCCAGGACTTCTCACTGGCCGTGCTGCCACTGCGGGACGACGGCTGCCTGGTCGCCGTCACCGAGAACCCGGACGGCTTCGGCTCCGACGACCGGGAGTGCCTGGGCCTGCTCGCCGAGGCCGTCGTCTGTCCGCCGCCCGCGACGGCGGAGGGCACCGAGGAACTGCACGCAGGCTCGTTCAGCCTCGCCATGGACACCGGGCACGTCGAGGTCGGCGACGAGATTCTGGAGCTGTTCGGCCTCGGCCAGGACGAATTCGACGGCAAGGTGGAGACGCTGCTGTCGATGACGGTGCCGGAGGACCTGCCCTCGCTGATGTCCGCGGTGGAGCCGGACCCCATGTCCCTCGGGGACCGCGAGCTGGAGTTCCGGATCCTGGGGCCCTCCGGCGGACAGAAGTGGCTGCGGCTCCGGGCCCGCCTGCTGCCCGGCGGCGAGGGCCGCCCCGCGCGGCTGGTGGGCACGGTCTCCGACGCCTCGAAGCTGCGCTCCGGGGTCAACGATGTGGGCCGCGTGCAGCGGCTCGACACGGCCCTCGCCACCGCGGGCACCGTCCGTGACGTCGGCGGCGCCGTGGTCACCGCCCTGCGCAAGCCCCTCCAGGCCGACCGGATCGCCCTAGCCGAACTGGAGGGCGACCGTCTCGTCGTCACCGTCCTCGACCCGCCCGAGCCCGAGTCCTGGCCCGAGCTGTGGCGCACCGAATGGCGCTCGGAGTGGCCGGACGCGCCCGTCCGCTCCATGCCGACGCTCGCCGCGGCCCTCAGCGAGGGGCGCCCCGTCATCTGGCCCGCCGGGGCGCCCCTGGAACCCGCGCTCGCCGAGGTTGGCCCCGGCGGCCTCGCCATCCTGCCGCTGCCCGCCGGCGGACACATGGCCGGCGCCTGTCTGATCGGCTGGGACGCCCCGCACGACTTCGGCCCCGAAGAGCGCGCCCTGCTGACCGCCGCCGCGGGCCTCGCGGGCCAGGCCCTGGTCCGCGCCCACGCCTTCGACGCCGAACACGAACTCATCGGCATGCTCCAGCGCACCCTGCTCCCGCGCCGCCTGCCCCGGCTGCCCGGCGCGGTCGCCGTAGCCCGCTATCTGCCGACCACGGCAGGTCTGGAGGTCGGCGGCGACTGGTACGACGTGATTCCGCTGCCCGACAACCACGTCGCCCTCGTCATCGGCGACGTCCAGGGACACAACGCCTCGGCCGCGACCCTCATGGGCCAGATGCGCACGGCCCTGCGCGCGTACGCCATCGAAGGCCACCCCCCGGACGTGGTGGTCTCGCACGCCAACCGTCTCCTCATGGACCTGGAGACCGACCTCTTCGCCACCTGCTGCTACGTCGAGGTCGACATGGAGGAGGGCTCCGCCTGGTACGTCCGCGCCGGACATCTGCCACCGGTGCTGCGCCACCCGGACGGCCGCACGGAGATCCCCGAATCGGAAGGCGGGCCACCGCTCGGCGTCGTCACCCAGGCCGACTTCCCCATGAGCCCGCTGCGGATCCAGCCCGGCACGATCATGGCGCTGACCACGGACGGTCTGGTCGAGTCCGTGGAGGTCGACATCGAGGACGGCCTGAACCGGCTCGCCGAGAAGCTGGCCGCCTCCGACCCCGCCCACCTCGGACTCGTGGCCGACGCACTGCTCACGGGCGCCAACCGCAGCGACGACGTGGCCCTCCTCCTGATGCGCTACGACGGCATGGCGGTCCGCCCGCGCCGCGAGACCTGGACCGTCTGGCGCGTCCCCGAGGCGGTCCGGCACGCCCGCCGCTACACCAGGCGCGTCATGCGGGCCTGGGGCGTGAGCGACGACCTGGACGCCGTGCTCCTCGTCGTCTCCGAACTCGTCACCAACGCCCTCGTGCACACCGACGGCCAGGTCAGACTCGACCTCACCCTGATCAACCACCGGCTGCGGATCTCGGTCGCCGACAACTCGCCGCGTACACCGATCAAGCCCACCAACCTCGGCTGGGAGGCCACCGGCGGCCGCGGCATCTTTCTCGTCGAGGCCATGTCGGCGGCCTGGGGGACGGTGCCGGTGAGCGGGGGAAAGCAGGTGTGGAGCGACGTCCTGCTGGAGTGACACCTGCGAGACGGTCCTGGGGTGACACCCTGAGGGTGTGCGTCTGCTCCTGATGTCCGACACCCACCTCCCCCGGCGTGCCAAGGAGCTGCCCGCGCAGCTCATGGCCGAACTCCCGCTCGCCGACGTGGTCATCCACGCGGGCGACTGGGTGGACACCGCCACCCTCGACCTGCTGGAGGACCGCTCCCGCCGGGTCCTCGGCGTGTACGGCAACAACGACGGCCCGGCCCTGCGCGCCCGCCTCCCCGAGGTCGCCCGCGCCGACCTGGGCGGCCTGCGCTTCGGAGTCGTCCACGAGACCGGCGCCGCCCAGGGCCGCGAGCGCCGCTGCGCAGAGCGCTTCCCCGACCTCGACGTCCTGGTCTTCGGCCACAGCCACATCCCCTGGGACACGACCGCACCGACCGGCCTGCGCCTCCTCAACCCGGGCTCCCCGACCGACCGCCGCCGCCAGCCCCACTGCACCTACATGACGGCGACTGTGGCGGAGGGTGAACTGACGGACGTACAGCTGCACCGGCTGCCGCCCCGGGAATGACGTAGCGCTGCGTCACCCCCGGAGTGGCGGGCGTCGGTGAACCGGAGGGACGGGTCACCACACCGGAATTGAGTGGACAGCCGGCCGCCCGGCGGCTGGGATGGACGGCGTGCTGATCGACACCGATCTCGTATGCCGTCTGCTGGCGGCGCAGTTCCCCCACTGGGCCGAACTGCCCCTCTCACCCGTCCCGTTGTCGGGCATGGACAACGCCACCTTCCGGCTGGGCGACGACCTGTCCGTACGCCTGCCGCGCTACTCGCACTGGGTCGGCCAGGTGGAACGCGAGCACACGTGGCTGCCGCGCCTCGCGCCCCATCTGCCGCTGCCCGTTTCCGAACCGCTGGCGAAGGGGGAGCCGGGGGAGGGATACCCCTTCCCCTGGTCCGTGTATCGGTGGCTGGAGGGGGAGACGGCGACCACCGAAGGCCTTGCCGATCCCGTCCAAGCGGCCCTCGAACTCGCCGAGTTCATCAACGCCCTGCAGAAGATCGACCCGACCGGCGGTCCCGGCCCCGAGGCGAGCAACGCGTTCCGCGGTGTGCCCATGGGCGACGAGCGGGACTCCCTGGCGGCCGAGGCCCGAGTCCGCCCCAAGATCGCGGCGCTCAAGGGCATGGTCGACACCGACGTGGTGACGGAGGTGTGGGAAGCGGCGTTCGCGGCGCCCGCCTGGGACGCGCCGCCGGTGTGGATCCACGGCGACCTGGCGACCGGCAATCTCCTCGCCGTCGAGGGCCGGTTGAGCGCGGTCATCGACTTCGGGACGCTCGCCGTGGGCGACCCCGCCGTCGATCTGCTGCCCGCCTGGAAGTTCCTGCCCGCCGAGGCCCGAGGCGTGTTCCGTACCGCGGTCGGACTGGACGACGCGACCTGGGCGCGGGGGCGCGGCTGGGCGCTCGCCGGATCCCTGCCCGTGCCGGACGACCCGTTCTTCCAGGAGGACCCGGCGCGGGTGACCGCGGCACTGCACCACCTGGAGCAGGTCATCGCCGATCACCGCGACGAGGCCGGCTGACCGACTCAGGGGCGCCGACGGCGTCGTACGCGCATGAACACCAGCGCAGCCACGACGGCCGCGGCGACCGCCACCACCAGCCGCTTGGCGACCGGCATCCCGGCCGTCCTGATCAGGTCGATCGGCTCCGCCTCGGAACGCACCGCCACCGTCGGCTCGTTGAGCAGCTCCGACTCCTGAAGCCGACCGGGCTCCCGAAGCCGGCCGGATGCCTCCGGTCGGCCGGATTCTTCGAGTCGCCCAGGTTCTTCGAGGCGTCCAGGGTCTTCGAGTGGGCCGGATTCCTCCAGGCGCTCGGAGAGGCAGGCCGCGAACCGGCCGACCAGCTTGTCGCCCACCTCCGCCATCACGCCGCGACCGAACTGTGCCGGGCGCCCCGTCACCGTCAGATCGGTCCGCACCGAGACGGCCGTGCCGCCGTCGCGTTCGCTGAGCGTGCCCGTGACCCTGGCCCGTGCGGTGCCCTGGCCGCGCGCCTCCTTGCCGCTCGCGGTCAGCACCAAGCGGTGCGCGGCCTCGTCCTGCTCCTCGAAGACGGCGGTGCCCCGGTAGGTCAGTGTGATCGGGCCGACCTTCACCTTCACCGAGCCGGTCACGGTCTTGCCGTCGAAGTCCTCCACCATCGCGCCCGGCATGCACGGCGCCACCCGTTCGATGTCGAGGAGCACCCGCCAGGCGTCCTGGAGCGGGACGGGGACCGTGAACTCGTGGTGCAGATCCATTTTCTCCTCCTGGACGGGCTGGACGGGCTGGACGGGCTGGACGGGCTGGACGGAGCCTTCTCGGACGGCCCTGGACCGCGCTACCTCGGATGAATCGCCCCGCCCGTCGCCGTCAGGGGCGCTCCGCTGCCGCCCCACCGCAGCGCGACGATCTCCGCGGCGACGGACACGGCCACCTCCTCGGGCGTACGCGCCCCGAGGTCGAGCCCGACGGGTGAGCGCAGCCGGGACAGGTCGCGTTCCGACAGACCGGCCTCGGCCAGCCGCTTCATCCGGTCGTCGTGCGTACGACGGCTGCCCATCGCCCCGATGTACGCGGCCGGGCGGCGCAGCGCCTCCTCCAGCAGCGGCACGTCGAACTTCGGGTCGTGGGTGAGGACGCAGATCACGGTGCGCGCGTCGGTCGTCGTACCGCTCAGATAGCGGTGCGGCCAGTCCACGACGACCTCCACGTCCTCCGGGAACCGTTTCGGCGTGGCGAAGACCGGGCGGGCGTCGCACACCGTGACCCGGTAGCCGAGGAACGCGCCGATACGGGCCACCGCGGCCGCGTAGTCGATCGCGCCGAACACCAGCATGCGGGGCGGTGGCGCGAAGGAGTTGAGGAAGACGGTGACGGTGTCCTCGCGGCGTTCGCCGTGCGGGCCGTAGTGCCGCCGGATCGTGGCGCCCTGGGCCAGTTCGCCGCGTGCGTCGGCGGTGACGGCCACGTCCAGACCCGTCGACCCGAGGGAGCCCGACACCCAGCCCGAGGGCCCCGACTCCTCGTCCGGCCACACGGCGAGCGTGGCCCCGAGCGGGACGGGCCCGTCGATCACCGTCGCCACGGTCACCGGCCGGCCCGCGGTCACCGACTCGGCCACCGCCCCGAAGGCCGGGTCGTCGGCGGGGGACACCCGGCGGACGAGCAGGGTGATCTCGCCGCCGCAGGTGAGCCCGACGGCGAACGCGTCCTCGTCGCTGTATCCGAAGGTCTCCAGCCGCGCCTCTCCGGACTCCACGACCTCCTGGGCCAGCTCGAAGACCGCGCCCTCCACGCAGCCGCCGGACACGCTGCCCACGACCTCGTCGCCGGGGCCCACGGCCATGGCCGCGCCCGGGTCGCGCGGCGCGCTGCGGCTGACCGAGACCACCGTGGCGAGCCCGAACGGGGACCCCGCCGCGTACCACTCGTTCAGCGCCGGGAGGATGTCACGCATCGCCCGCTCCCTTCACCGTGGAGTGCGTCTCTTTCAAGAGTCCGCTCCTCTCACCACCGCCGCCAGACGCTCCAGCGCGGCCAGACTGTGCCCCTCGACGAACGCGTCCACGCTCGGCAGCGCCGCCGCCATTCCGGCGGCCAGGGGTGCGTAACCGGGGCGGGCCTTGCGCGGATTGGCCCAGATCACCCGGTGCGCGAGCCGGTGCAAGCGTCGCATCTGGGCCGCGAGCAGGGCAGGATCGCCACGCTCCCAGCCGTCCGAGAGCAGCACCACGACCGCGCCGCGCGCCATGCCCCGCCGGCCCCAGCGGTCCAGGAAGGCCCGCAGCATCTCGCCGAGCCGGGTGCCGCCGCGCCAGTCCGGGACCGCCGCCGAGAGTGCCGCCATCGCTGTGTCGGGGTCGCGGTGCGCGAGCTCGCGGGTCACCCGGGTGAGCCGGGTGCCGATCGTGAACACCTCCGTACGGGTGCCGTGCGAGGCCGCGTGCGCGAACCGCAGCAGCGCGTCCGCGTACGGGGCCATCGAGCCGCTCACATCCACGAGCAGCACGACCTGGCGCGGGCGCTCGGCCCGGGCGTGCCGCCGCAGCCGGGCCGGCTCACCGCCCCGCCGCAGCAACTCCCGTACGGTACGCCGCGGATCGACGCTCCCGCGCCGGGCCGGGTGCCGCCGCGCGGAGCGCCGTACCTCGCCGCGCAGGCGGAAAGCGGCCAGCAGCCGCCGCAGTTGCTCCCGTTCGGCCGCCGTGAGCCCGGCGAAGTCCCGGTGGCGCAGTACGTCGGTGGAGTCGGCCAGCACCGGTGTCGGTACGCCGTCCTCCGCGGCCCGCGTCGCCGTGGGCGGAGCGGAACCGGGATCGCGGACGACCATGCGCAGCCGGGTCGCGGGAGCGGCCCCTTTCGGCACCCCGTCGCCCTGCGCGCCGAAGTACGCGGCGAAGACCCGCTCGTACCGCTCCAGATCGTCCCGGCTTCCGCACAGTGTGAGCCGCCCGGCCCAGTACACGTCGGAGCGCAGGCCCGGTGCGAGGAGAGTGAGCGCGCCGAGGAAGGCCTGGACACGGTCGGGCCCCGCGTCGACACCGGCCGCGCGCAGCGCACGGGCGAAACCGACGACCACGGCGGACGCGTCGACGCCCCTCACCTTTCACACCCCTCGCGCCGCGAGGATCGCCGACAGATCGAGCCCGCGGGCCCGCTCCGCGTCCTCCCGGTACTTCAGCACCGAACCCAGCGTCGCGACCGCCAGTTCGGCGTCCACCTCGGTCGCGCCCAGCGCGTGCAGGGCCTCCGCCCAGTCGATCGTCTCCGCGACCCCGGGCGGCTTGAGCAGGTCCTCGGCGCGCAGAGCCTGGACGAGCGCGGTGACCTGCTCGGCGAGCCGGGCGGTCACCTCCGGCAACCTCCCTCTCACGATGGCGAGTTCGCGGGCGAACCCGGGGTGGTCGAACCAGTGGTACAGACACCGTCGCTTCAGCGCGTCGTGCACCTCGCGGGTGCGGTTGGAGGTGAGGACCACGACCGGCGGCGACTCGGCCCGCAGCGTGCCCAGTTCGGGGATGGTGACGGCGTACTCCGACAGCAGCTCCAGCAGGAACGCCTCGAACTCGTCGTCCGCGCGGTCGACTTCGTCGACCAGCAGCACCGACGGCTGGGTCTCCAGAGCCTGGAGGAGGGGCCGCGTGATGAGGAACCGCCGGTCGTACAGCTCCCCTTCGAGCCGGTCGGCGTCGGTGATGCCCGCCGCCTCGGCGGCCCGCAGGTGCAGGAGCTGGCGCGGGAAGTCCCAGTCGTACAGGGCCTGGGACGCGTCGATGCCCTCGTAGCACTGCAGCCGGATCAGCGGGGCACCGGTTGCCTCGGCGAGGGCGGACGCGAGCGCGGTCTTGCCCACGCCCGCGTCGCCCTCGCAGAAGATCGGCCGGTGCAGCCGCAGCGCCAGGAAGCAGGCCACGGCCAGCCCGTCGTCGACGAGATACCCCGTCTTCTCCAGGCGGGCCCGCACCTCCTCCGGACCGCTCAAGCCGTCCATGGCCATGCCGGTGATGGGCTCCTCACCCCATTCCGGCGGCGGACAGGACCGCCCGCCGCGTGAGCACTCGGGCGAGGTGCGCGCGGTATTCGGGCGAGGCCGATGGATCGGACGACGGGTGCGTGCCGTCCGCCGCCACCTCGGCGGCCCGCCGCACCACACCCTCCGCGGAGGCGCCCACGAGCGCCTCTTCGGTCGCCCCGGCCCGCAGTGGTGTCGAGCCCATGTTCGTCAGCCCGATCCGTGCCTCGGTGATCTGCCCGTTGTCGCGACGCACGAGCGCCGCGACACCGACGACCGCCCAGGCCTGCGCGACCCGCTGGAACTTCTCGTAGTGGAAGCCCCAGCCGTCGGTCGTCGGGATCTCCACCTCCACCAGCAGTTCGTCCGGCCGCAGCGCGGTCTGCAGATAGTCCACGAAGAACTCGCGGGCCGGGATGGCGCGCCGCCCCGCCGGTCCCTCCGCGATCAGTGTCGCGTTGAGCGCGAGGATCACGGCGGGCAGGTCACCGGCCGGATCGGCGTGCGCGAGCGATCCGCCGAGGGTGCCGCGATGGCGTACGGCGGGATCGGCGACGGTGGCCGTGGCCGCCGCGAGCAGCCCGGCGTGCCGGCGTACCCGGGGGTCGCCGATGACGTCGTGGTGCGAGGTCAGCGCGCCGATGATCAGCGTGCCCTCGTCCTCGCGGATCCCGCGCAGTTCGGGGATCCGGCCGACGTCGACGACGAGTTCGGGAAAGGCGAGCCGCAGCCGGAGCAGTGGCAGCAGGCTCTGCCCGCCGGCCAGCACCTTCGCGTCCTCGCCCGCGTCCGCGAGGGTGCGCACGGCCTCGTCGACGCTCGCGGGCCTGGCGTAATCGAATGCCGGGGGGATCATGCCGACACCTCCTTCGCTGAGCGGGCCTGCTCGATGGCCTCCCAGACGCGCTGCGGCGTACAGGGCATCGCCACCTCGCTCACCCCGAGCGGGCGCAGCGCGTCCACGATCGCGTTGACGACCGCGGGCGTCGAGGCGATGGTCCCGGCCTCGCCGACTCCCTTGACGCCCAAGGGATTCGAGGTGGCGGGCGTCTCCGTCCGGTCGGTCACGAACTCGGGCAGATCGGCGGCCGAGGGCACGAGATAGTCGGCCATCGTGCCCGACACCAGGTTGCCCTCGTCGTCGTACACCGCCTCCTCGTACAGGGCCTGCGCGATGCCCTGCGCGACCCCGCCGTGCACCTGTCCCTCGACGATCATCGGGTTGATGACACGGCCGACGTCGTCGACACAGACGTACTTGCGGATGGTGGTCCGCCCGGTCTCGGTGTCGACCTCCACGGCGCACAGGTGGGTGCCGTGCGGGTAGGAGAAGTTCTCCGGGTCGACCAGGTGCTCGGCGTTGATGGTGGGTTCCATGCCGTCGGGCAGGTCGTGCGAGGAGAACGTCTCGAAGGCGATCTCCTGGATGGACTTGCGTGCCTCGGGCGAGCCCTTCACGGAGAAGACGCCGTGTGTGAACTCCAGGTCGTGCTCGTTGGCTTCGAGGAGGTGCGCGGCCACCTTCCGTGCCTTCTCCACCACCTTCTGGGCGGCGTGATGGACGGCCGCCCCGCCGACGACCAGCGACCGCGAGCCGTAGGTGTCCATGCCCTGCGGTGCCGCCTTCGTGTCGCCGTGCACCACCTGGACGTCGTCGAAGGGCACCCCCAGTACATCGGCGGCGATCTGGCTCCAGCAGGTCACATGCCCCTGCCCGTGCGGGCTGGTGCCGGTGACCACCTCGACCTTGCCGGTCGGCAGCATGCGGATGCTCGCCGCCTCCCAGCCACCGGCCGCGTACCGCAGATCCCGCAGCACCCGGCTCGGCGCGAGCCCGCACATCTCGGTGTACGTGGACACCCCGATGCCGAGGCGTACGACGTCACCGCGCTCGTTGCGCTTCTGCTGCTCGGAGCGGAGCTCGTCGTAGCCGAAGAGCGTGAGTGCCTTGTCCGTGGCGGCTTCGTAGTTGCCGCTGTCGTACGTGAGTCCTGCGATCGACGTGTACGGGAACTCCTCGTGCTTGATCCAGTTGCGACGCCGCAACTCGATGGGATCCAGGCCGAGTTCGACGGCCAGCTCGTCCATGATCCGTTCGATGGCGTACGTCGCCTCGGGGCGTCCGGCGCCTCGGTACGCGTCCGTGGGCGTCCTGTTCGTGAACACGCCGGTGCAGGAGAAGTCGTACGCGTCCATCTTGTAGATCGCCGGATACATGAAGGCGCCCAGGATCGGGATGCCCGGCGTGACGAGCATCAGATAGGCGCCCATGTCGGCGGTGAGGTGGACCTTGAGACCGTTCAGCTTGCCGTCGTTGTTGGCGGCGATCTCGATGTCCTGGATCATGCCCCGGCCGTGATGGGTGGCGAGATATCCCTCGGAGCGCGACTCGGTCCACTTCACCGGCCGCCCGAGCCGCTGGGCGATGGCGAGGGCCAGCACCTCCTCGCCGTACACCTGGAGCTTGGAGCCGAAGCCGCCGCCGACGTCGGGGGCGATCACGCGCAGTTTGTGCTCGGGGACGCCGGTGACCATGGAGAGCATGATCCGCAGGATGTGCGGGATCTGGGTGGCCGAGTAGACGGTGTACTCGCCGGACGCGGCCAGCGGAGTCACGACGACCGCGCGCGGCTCCATCGCGTTGGGGATGAGCCGCTGCTGGACGTAGCGGCGGCGCAGGACGACATCGGAGCGGTGCCGTGCGGCGGCGTAGTCCTCGCCGGTGGCCAGGGGCCAGTCGTAGCAGCGGTTGGTGCCCTTGTCCGCGTGGACGAGCGGGGAGTCGTCCTGGAGGGCGGCCTCCAGGTCGAGCACCGGAGGCAGGGGCTCGTAGTCGACCTCGACGGCCTCCAGGGCGTCGGCGGCCGCGTACCGGTCGCGGGCCACGACCACGGCCACCGGATCGCCCGCGTACCGGACCTCGTCGACCGCGATCGGCGGGTGGTCGGGAAGGACGATGTCCTCGGTGACCGGCCAGGCGCAGGGGAGTGAGCCGAGACCCTCGGCGAGGTCACGGCCGCTGAACGCGGCGACCACGCCGGGCCGATCGAGGGCGGGCGCCACGTCGATCCGGCTGACGCGGGCGTGGGCCATCGGGCTGCGCAGGATCGCCAGGTGCAGCAGCCCGTTGACGCTGATGTTGTCCGTCCAGTTGGTCTGCCCTGTGACGAGGCGGGCGTCCTCCTTGCGGGGCCGGGAGCGGCCTACCTCGCGTTCGGTGACCTGGTCGGTCATGTCGAGACCTCCTGCCCGGACGCGGCGAGGACCGCACGCACGATGTTCTGGTAGCCGGTGCACCGGCAGAGGTTGCCCTCCAGGGCTTCGCGTACGTCGTCAGAGGTCGGGGCGGGGTTCTCGCGGAGCAGATCGCGGGCGGCCATGATCATCCCTGGGGTGCAGTACCCGCACTGCAGGGCATGCCGCTCGTGGAACGCGGTCTGCAGCGGATGCCACTCGCCGTCCTGGGCGAGCCCCTGGACCGTCGTCACTTCGCTCCCGTCGGCCTGGACGGCGAGGACCGAGCAGCTCTTGACGCTGTCTCCGTCGAGGTCGACCGTGCAGGCCCCGCAGTTGGAGGTGTCGCAGCCGATCGGGGTGCCGGTCAGGCCCAGGCGGTCTCGCAGGTAGTGGACCAGGAGGAAGCGGGGTTCGACGTCGTCCTCGTATGTGGTGCCGTCGACCTTCACCGATATGCGGGTCATGTGCCCTCCCAGAGAGCCAGGTGAGGGGTATCAGCCATTTTACGTGACCTGCGTCACTCTAGGGCTGAGTGCCGAGGGGGGCGAGCGCTGCGGCACGCATTTGTTGAGCGTTAATCCGTTGCCGTCGTGTGCCGCCGCCTGCTGCACTACCGGGGACGCGTCCACCAAGATCGAGGAGCAGCAATGCGCACAGCGTTCATGTCCACCCAGGAAGGAATCACTCCCACTTCAAAGGACATGACGCCCGGTGCATATGCTCAACCTGGGAATTCTGGCGCACGTAGACGCCGGTAAGACAAGCCTGACCGAGCGGCTGCTGCACACGGTCGGGGTCATCGACGAGATCGGCAGCGTCGACGACGGAAACACCCAGACCGATTCCCTCGCGCTGGAACGACAGCGCGGTATCACGATCAAATCAGCCGTCGTCTCCTTCGCGATCGACGACGTCGCCGTCAATCTGATCGACACCCCCGGCCACCCGGACTTCATCGCCGAGGTGGAGCGCGTGCTCAGCGTGCTCGACGGGGCCGTGCTCGTCGTCTCGGCTGTGGAGGGTGTCCAGGCGCAGACCCGGGTGCTGATGCGGACGCTCCAGCGGCTGCGGATTCCCACGCTCGTCTTCGTGAACAAGATCGACCGTGGTGGGGCGCAATACGAGCGAGTGCTGGAGAGCATCGCCGCGCGGCTGACTCCGGCGATCGTCCCGATGGGCGAGGTGGCCGGGCCGGGCGCGCGCGACGCCCACTTCACCCTGTTCGACGATGCCCGCCTCCAGGCGCCCCTCCTCGATCTGCTCGCCGAGCACGACGACGACCTGCTGGCCGCGTACGTCGAGGGCCGTGTCTCCCGCGAGCGACTCCGCACCGCCCTCGCACGGCAGACCGGGGAGGCCCTGGTGCACCCCGTGTACTTCGGCTCGGCCATGACGGGCGCGGGCATCACCGAACTGATCTCCGGGATCAAGGAGTTGCTGCCCCCGGCCGAGGACGACGCCGGCGGCCCGGTCTCGGGCACCGTCTTCAAGGTCGAGCGCGGACCCGCGGGGGAGAAGATCGCCTACGCGCGGATGTTCTCCGGGACCCTGCGCACGCGCGACCGGCTGGCCTTCCGTGAGGGTGAGGAGGGGAAGGTCACCGCGATCAGCGTCTTCGACCAGGGGGCGGCCGTCCGGGACGGAGCTGTGGCGGCGGGGCGTATCGGCAAGCTGTGGGGGCTCGGCGACATCCGCATCGGCGACACCATCGGCGTACCGCGGACATCGCGGGCGGACGGGCACGGCGCGGAGGAGCACTACTTCTCCCCGCCGACGCTCGAAACCGTCGTCGCCCCCTGCCGTACGGCCGACAAGGGCGCCCTGCATCTCGCGCTCACGCAACTCGCCGAACAGGACCCGCTGATCAATCTCCGGCAGGACGAAGTGCGCAAGGAGACCTCCGTATCGCTCTACGGCGAGGTGCAGAAGGAGGTCATCCAGGCGACGCTGGCGGACGAATTCGGTATCGACGTCATGTTCCGCGAGACGACACCCCTGTGCATCGAACGGCCCGTGGGCACCGGCACGGCGGTCGAGTTCAACAAAAAGGACCCCAATCCCTTTCTCGCGACGGTCGGACTGCGCATCGATCCGGCGCCGGTCGAGTCCGGTGTGGAATTCCGGCTGGAGGTCGAACTCGGCGCGATGCCGTACGCGTTCTTCAAGGCGGTCGAAGACACCGTGAAAGAGACGCTGGAGCAGGGAATCCATGGCTGGCGGGTCACGGACTGCACCGTCACCATGACCCATTCCGGATATTCACCCCGGCAGAGCCACGCCCATCAGGGCTTCGACAAGAGCATGTCCAGCACGGGCGCCGACTTCCGTGGCCTGACACCGCTGGTGCTGATGAGCGCGCTGCGGGAGGCGGGCAGTCAGGTGTACGAGCCGATGCACCGGTTCCGTCTGGAGGCTCCGGCGGACACGCTCGCGGCGGTGCTGCCGGTGCTGGCGAAACAGCGCGCCGTGCCGCAGACCACGCAGATGCGCGGCGCCTCCTGCGTGCTCGAGGGTGTCGTCCCGGTCGCCCGGCTCCATGAACTGGAGCAGCAGCTACCGGGGCTGACGCGAGGGGAGGGCGAGCTGGATTGCGCCTTCGACCACTACGCCCCGGTCGTCCGCGACACGGTGCCGGACCGGCCGCGGACCGACCTCAACCCGCTCGACCGGAAGGAGTACCTGCTGAACGTGACGCGACGGGTCGGTGGGTGACCCGAGGCCGGTGAAACGAGAAACTTACTCATGAGTCAGGGGTGTTGACGCCCCTGGGGCAGCAGCGCATGTTGTGAACATGTCGAAGTTACGTGCGCGTCTGCTCGGCGTCCTCGTACTCCTCACCGGCTTCCTCACGGCGGCGGGCGCCCAGCCCGCCGCCGCGGACGGACTCCCCGACTCCCTCTGGTTCGACGAACCCGCGGCCGCCACCCTCACGGTCGCGAACGGCCACTTCACCGACGGTCTCGGCCGCGAGGTCGTGCTCCGCGGCTACAACGTCTCCGGCGAAACCAAGCTGGAGGAGAACAGCGGACTGCCCTTCGCCTCGGTCGCCGACGCCAAGAAGTCCGCCACCGCGCTGCGCGCCCTCGGCGGCGGCAACTCCGTGCGCTTCCTGCTCTCGTGGGCGCACGCCGAACCCGCGCGGGGTCAGGTCGACACCACCTATCTCGCCGCGGCCACCGATCAGATACGCGCTTTCCTCGACGCGGGAATCCGCGTCTACCCCGACTTCCACCAGGACCTCTACTCCCGCTATCTCTTCAACACGGGCAGCTGGTACAGCGGCGACGGCGCCCCCAAGTGGGCCGTGGACGCGGGCAATTACCCCCAGGAGTCGTGCGGGATCTGCCTCTTCTGGGGCCAGAACATCACCCAGAACGGGGCCGTGAAACAGGCGTCGTACGACTTCTGGCACAACACGTACACACTCCAGGACGCCTTCCTCACCACGGCCCAGGCCACCATGGCCTACGTCAGACAGCACCTCACCACCGCCGAATTCGCGGGCGTCGTCGGCTTCGACCCGTTCAACGAGCCGTACGCGGGCACCTACGACTCCGGGCAGGCCAGCCGCACCTGGGAGCGAGACGTCCTCTGGCCCTTCTATGTGAAGTTCCGGGCCCGGATGGACGCGGCGGGCTGGCAGGACAAGCCCCTCTTCGCCGAACCGAACCTCTTCTGGAACGCCAACATCGACTCCCAGAAGCAGGAGGGCGGCCTGCTGGACGCGGGAACGCTGGGCCCGCGCTATGTGTTCAACACCCACTTCTACGACCAGAAGGCGATCTCGGGCGTCCTCATGTGGGGCAAGGCGGGGGACGGCCAGTACGCCACCGACTTCGGGACGGTACGTGACCGGGCGTCGGCCGCGGGCACGACGGCGATCGTCAGCGAATTCGGCCACCCGCTCAGCGGATCCGTCTCGGACAAGGCCCCGACGGTCGTCAAGGCGATGTACCAGGCCCTCGACTCCCGTCTGCCGGGCTCGACCTGGTGGACGAAACCGGCGTCGTCCGGCCCGGTCCTCTCCGGCACCCAGTGGCAGTGGGACATCTACAACGGCCGCCATCACGAGCTGATGAACAACAACCCCGACAAGGTCCTGACCACCGGCGACGCCTGGAACGACGAGGACCTCTCCGCCGTACGCCTGGACGACTCGGGCACGGCCGTCCTGCGCCAGGACACCCGCCTCCTGGACCGCCTCTACCCCAGCGCCACCGCGGGCACCACGGTCGCCTTCACCTACGAGGACCGTTCCCGGGACGGCTCCACCACCCTGACCTGGAACCCGGTTCCCTCGTCCCTGCCGCATGTCTCCCAGCTCGTGGGCTCCGGCCAGTACGGGCTGCTGCTCTGGCGTTCCAGCGGGAGCACCGCCCCCACGGAACTCCATCTGCCGGCTTCCTTCCCGACCTCGGCCACGACCGTGGTCTCCGACCTGGGCACGTCGTTCGGGCCGCCGTCGTACACGACGACGACCCCGATCGCCGTGGCTCCCGAGCCGGGCGGCACCGGCAGCCGTCGGCTGCTGCTCACCGCACCCGGCTCGGGCACACTGCACTACGCGCTGGTCACGAACGGGGCGACGGCTCCGTCCGCCGACCTGCTGAGCGCGGCCCGGACCGAACTGGCGTCATGGGCCGCGACGGTGGTCAACTAGCCGACGGGCCCGACCAGTTCGCCTCCACATGGCCGAGGCGAACACGCTGGGGGTGGTCGCCGACCGGCACCGACACCGTCTTCTGCCCCGTGGCGAAGTCGATGGCGGTGACCTGGTCGGCACCGCTCTCGGAGATGACGCAGTCCTTGCCGTCACCGCTGACGGTCGCCCAGTACGGCTTGGAGGCGGTGACGAGCGGACCCTCCTGGAGGGTCGCCCGGTCGACGACGGTCGCGTAGTCGTCCATCGTTCCCGCGACGCACAGCTTGGTGCCGGCGGGGTTCATCGAAATGCCGTGGTGGCGGGAGTCGTTGACCCAGGTGGTGCGGTCGGTGCTGGTCGCGGGGTTCATCGGCAGGGTCTTGACCCGGGTGATCTTGTCGGAGGCGACGTCGTACTCCAGGAAGCCGTTGAAGAAGGAGACCTGGAAGTAGAGCTTGGACTCGTCGGGGGAGAAGACCGCGGGCCGGACCGCGTCGGAGAAGTCCTTGAGGCCGATCGCGTCCAGCCGCTCACGCATGTCGATGACCTTGACCTGCTTGTATGTGGTGGCGTCGACGACCGTGATGTGCCGGTCGCCCTTCGTCCAGTCCAGCCACGGGTCGTCGAGAGCGGTGTTGACGTCACCGATCGCCATGTTCCAGATGTACTTGCCGTCGCGGGTGAAGATGTTCTCGTGCGGCTTGTCGCCGGTGGCGAAGGAGCCGAGCTGCTTGCCGGTGCTGATGTCCAGGACGTGCACGGTGTTGGCGGTCGACGCCGAGACCGCGACGCGGGTGCCGTCGGGGGAGACGGCCATGTGGTCGGAGCGGTAACCGGACACCGGGAAGCGCCAGTTGATGGCTCCGGTGGCGAGGTTGATCGAGACGACGTCCGCGAAACTCGGACGGGAGACGACCACGGACTGGCCGTCGGGTGTGGAGTACATGTCGTCGACGAACTGGTCGTGGCCCTCGCCGACGCCGTTGCGAATGGCCATGAAGTAGGCCCACTTGATCGGATCGGCGTTGATCGCGGCCATCCGTTCGTCCTTGTCCGGGATGACGTTGATCCGGCCGACCTTCGCGAAGTCACCGGTGGACTTGATGACGTCCGCGGTGCCCTCCCAGTTGTTGCCCACGAACATCACCTCGCGCAGATCGGTGGCGGAGGCCTGCGCGGTGGCGGCGGTGGCGGTGCCACCGAGGGTGAGGGCGAGGACTGCGGTGAGGGAACAGAGGTGTCTGGGCCTGAGGGCAGACATGGTGGGTCCTTGTCGTCGTGGGGAGTGCGGGTGGCGGGGGCATGACAAGGGAAAATCTGAACACGCCCGCGTTCAGAGTTGACTTACTGGAAAGTAAGGAGGGGACCCACCTCTCCACAAGGGTCCGTACACGACAAAATCGTCGGAGGGTCGAACGGTGGTTCGTCGGAACGGCGAGGGAGGAACGCGTGGCGGGCAGGCTCAAACAGCCGACCGGCCGTTACGGGGGCAGGACCGCCGAGGAGCGGCAGGCCGAGCGGCGCCGACGTTTCCTGGAGGCCGCGCTCCAGCTGTTCGGCGACAGCCCGGGCTTCCGGTCCACGACGGTCGCGGCGCTGAGCGAGGCGGCGGGGCTGTCGACACGGCAGTTCTACGAGGAGTTCCGCACCCTCGAAGACGTCCTGGCCGCTCTGCACCTCCAGGTCAACGACTGGGCCGAAGAGGCCGCGCTGGCGGCGCTCGCCGATGCGGAGGAGTTGCCGCTGGCCGAGCGTGCCACCGCGATCTTCCGCGCCTACGCCGCCAACGTGACGAGTGATCCGCGCCGGATCCGCATCACCTTCGTCGAAATCATCGGCGTGAGCCCCCGGTTGGACGAACAGCGACTCGCCCGCCGCGCCCGCTGGGTGGACTTCATCTGCGCCGCGGCAGCGGCCGCCGCCGCACGTGGCGAAGCGGCACCGCGCGACTACCGGATCGCCGCGACCGCCTTCATCGGCAGCGTCAACGGGCTCCTGCACGACTGGAGCGCGGGCTGGGTGGACGCGACGCTCGACGAGGCGGTGGAGGAGCTGGTCCGGCAGCTGCTGGGGATTCTGCGACCGGCGGGGTGGGGCGGGGCGGGCTGACATCGCCCCCGCCGCCCCTACCCGTCCCATCCCCAGGGGCTCTGCCCCTTCGACCCCGTTCGGTTGTGTGTTGGCTGCGGGTGGGTGGGGGCTGGTCCAACAGATTGCGCAGTTCCCCGCGCCCCTAAAAGGGGCGCGGGGAACTGCGCAATCTTTTAGCGGGGGTCTGGGGGTGCAGCCCCCAGGGATGGGACGGGTAGGGGCGGCGGGGGCGAAACCATCACGGCGGTGGACCCGCCAGTCGGCCGAGCGCCGCGACAACCGGCCCCACCCCGTCCTCCGCACGAATCCGCCCCGCCAATTCCTCGGCACGCCGCCGATACGACGGTTCCCCCGTCGCCCGGACGAGCGCCGACGCCAGCCGCGCCGCCCGGAGCCCCCGCAGCGGCACCACCCCCGGAGACACCCCGACGGAGACCAGACGGTTGGCCCAGAACCCCTCGTCGAACTGGATCGGCACGGGCACGGCCGGGACGCCGGCACGCAGCCCGGCCGCCGTCGTGCCGGCCCCCGCGTGATGGACCACCGCGGCCATCCGGGGAAAGAGCACGGAGTGCGGCACCTCCCCGACGGTGAACATGTCGTCGCCGCTGGCGCGCAGCTCGCCCCACCCCCGCTGGATCACCCCGCGCAGCCCGGCCGCCCGCAGGCCGCGTACGACCTCGTTGCTCAGCCGCTCGGGATCGGGCACGGTGGCGCTGCCCAGGCCCACGAAGACCGGGGGAGGGCCGGCGTCCAGGAAGTCCCGCAGTGGCGAGGGAAGTTGGGCGTGCGCGGCGTCGTACGGCCACCAGTATCCGGTCACGTCGAGCCCGGGCCGCCAGTCGCGGGGCCGCCGCACCACCAGGGGACTGAAACCGTGGTGCACGGGCCAGCCCTGCCGCTCGCGGGCGCGTCGCGTGTCGCCGGGGCCGATGCGCGGCAGGCCGAGCCGGGCCCGCAGCGTGCCCACGGTGTCGGCGAAGACGCGTTCGACGGCCATGTTCACGCCGTACCCGGCCGCCCGGTTCACCGCGGGCCCCCAGGAGCGGACCCCGGTCACCGGAGGCGCGAACTCCCTTGTGGGGGCCAGTGGTTGGAGGTAGACACCCATGCTGGGCAGCGACAGCCCCTCGGCGACGGCGTGCCCGAGCGGCCCCAGGGAACTCGACAACAGGAGTACGTCACTTGTCTCGGCGGCCTCGATCAGGTCCTCGGTCATCTGCCCGACGAGCGCACGCGCCATCTCGACGACGCGGATGAGTTTCCCGGCGCCGGTGGTACTGCGGTGCAGCGCCTGTCCCCGCGCGGACTCCAGCTCCGCCCGGGGATCCACGGGCAGCGCGTGAAACCCCACGCCCGAACCGGCCACCAGCGGCTCGAAGCACCCATGTGTCACCAGGGTGACCTCGTGCCCGGCACGCGCCAGGCCGTGCCCGAGTCCGGTGTACGGCGCCACATCGCCCCGCGATCCCGCGGTCATGATCGCTACTCGCACGATGGTCAGTATGGCGGGGGTTCACGGCTGGTGGCCCGCGGCCGCACGGTTTGTTTCTGTGCCCTCGGCATCTACGGCATCTACGGCGCCGCTGCCGCTGAACCGGCTCCGGGACAAGGAACCGGCCACGGCCGAAAGCCGCTCTGGCTCCTGTCCATCCGGAATGATCGAATCGGTGCCCGATTGATCTCGACGGCGGGGTGGGGCAACGTGAAGGCGATGACGTACGTGGATCTGCATCGCCAGATGTCCGCGGACATCGAAGCGGAGACGGAATCCGCTCTTGACCGACTCGGTCCGTCGGCGTCATCGGTTCGAGCGGCGGTCGCCGCACTGCTGGAGCATCGCACGTTCAAGTACCCCCTGTCGGTCCTCCCGATGATCGTCCACGCCGTCGAGACCGGCGCGCCCGAACCGGCCGTTCCACTGGCCGTCGTCCATGAGCTGTGGTGGACCTCCGCCTGCTACCTCGACGACCTGGCCGACGGGCAGGGCGCGTTCGTCGCCGGTGGCCTCAGCGAGAGTGCGGCGCAGCTCGCGGCGGTCATCAGCGGAACTGCCCTCCCTCATCTCGTCGTTCAGTCGCGGCGGATTCCCGAGTCGGTGCGCGGCGCTCTGTCCGCCGAGATCGTGACGTGCTGGATCGTGGCGACCGAAGGGCAGCTGAGTGACCTCCGTGGAGATGCGGGCGACGCCACGCGCGACTCGGTGATCACGGCGTACAGAGGAAAATCCGGCGCACCCTTCAGCATGATCACGGCAATGGCCGCCGAACTGGCGGGTGTGGAGCAGGGGAGAGCGGAGCTCTGGCGCGAGTTCGGCAATGTCTTCGGCATCCTGTGGCAGATATCCAACGATCAGGAAGACATCCTGTCCGGCCGCAACGAAGACCTCCTGAACGGCACCGTCACGTATTTGCTCGCGTGCGCCCTTGAGGAGACATCCCCCGAGTCCACGGAGCGTGTCCTGGGGCTGCACGCCGCCGCGCGGAATTCCGCGCGATCCCGAGCGGAACTCACCGACGTCCTTCTCGCGCCCGCCGTTCTTGGCCGGTACGAGAAGGACATCGACGAGTTCCGCGCCGAAGCTCACCGCATCCTGGACGAACTGGGCGGCGACGAAGCCTATGTGCGTGTGCTGCGGCACCTCGTGGACCAGTCCGCCCGCATGCTCCTTTAGCGTCGTAGCGCTGTCGGGTGGCCGTCGCCGAGGTGGTGAGACGGGGTGGCCGACCGCCGGCACCACCGATAGCGTCACCGCATGGACCAGGATGAACGGCTGCTTCACGCCTCGTCGTTCGGCGCGGCGGCGGTCGCCTACGCCGAGCACCGTCCGGACTACGCGCAGACCGCGGTGCGCTGGGCGCTTGAGCCCGCGCCGGGCCCGCGGGTGCTCGACCTCGGCGCCGGAACCGGCAAGCTGACCGCCACGCTGGTCGCGCTGGGCGGCGAAGTCATTGCGGTCGAGCCCGACCCGGAGATGCTGACCGAGCTGCGCCGCTCGCTGCCGGCTGTCCGCGCCCTGCCGGGCAGCGCCGAGGCGATACCGCTGCCGGACGCGTCCGTCGATGCCGTGCTGGCCGGCAACGCCATGCACTGGTTCGACATGGCCGTCGCGGGACCCGAGATCGCCAGGGTCCTCGCACCCGGCGGCATCCTGGCCGGCCTGTGGAACGTCATGGACGACCAGGTCGACTGGGTTGCCGGGCTGGCGCGGGTCAGCGGGAGCGCGGCCATCGGCCCGCGTGACACGCCCACCAGCTGGCGTGCTGAGACGGCCGACATGCACCTTCCCAAGACTGGCGTGGCGGCCCGGTTCGGCTCGCCGGAACAGGCCGAGTTCCCGCACGGGCAGCGCCGCACCGCCGACTCTCTCGTCGCGACCATCGCGACGCGCGCGGGGGTTCTGGTCATGCCGGAACAGGAACAAGAGGCCACGCTGGGACGGATCCGCGCCTTCCTCGCGAGTAGACCGGAGACCGCCCGCGGCGAGTTCACTCTCCCGATGCTGACCGGCGTGCTGCGCGTCCGGCGGCTGTGAGGCATCACGTCGACACCGGCGCCTGACGCACGGCCGCGAGCGCGCGGGGACCTGCCGCGGCGAGCGTGTCGACGAGGCGGGAGATGGTCGGGTCGGACGCAAGCGGCCCGAACATGCCGTCCGCCCGCAGTGCCGCCACCCCCGCCGTGGCCGCCCCGCGCCCGCTGGTCGTCGAGGCCGGCTCCACCCCCGTACCCCTGGACCGCCTCGCCGACCGCGCGGCGGCATCCGACAGCGCGCTCAGGCTGCGCCAGGGGACCCACTTCCAGGCCTGGAGCCTGAGCATGACCTCAGGTCCCCAGGCCCGGCCGCCGCTCACGCTTCCCGAGGAACGCGTCGTGCGCTGGAAGGCCGACGGCAGCCACACGGAACTCGTCGTCGCGACCGATCCACGCCACCCCGGCAGGCCGGTCATCACCGACGCCGACCCCGTCCCGCGCACCGTCGAGGACGGCCATGTCCTCAGCAGGCAGACGTACCCGCCGAGTTGGAGCGACGCCCCGCCCCAGGCACGACCGCCGCACGACGCCGAGCGGCTGCGCGCCTACCTCGAAGGGATCGACACCACCGAGGAGCTGGACACCCCCCAACTCCTCGACGCCGTCGCCGAGTTGCTGGACCACTGGACGCTCGGCAGCCGTGAGGACGCCGCACTCGCGCGCATCCTCGCCGACGCGAAGGGGCTGCGCCCGGCCGGAGCGGTCACCGACCGGCTGGGCCGCCCCGGGCAGGCGTACGTGTACGAAGACACAGCCCGCTCCGGCCGCCGGATGCTGATCCTGGACCCGGCGACCGGTGCCGTCCTCGGCCTGGAGGACACCGTCACCGAGGCCGATCCCGAGTGGGGCGTCAAGGCGGGGGACGTGATGTCGTACAAGGCGTGGATGCGCTGAGCCGCGACGGTCAGACGCCTGCCTGGCGTTCGGCTCCGGTCACGGTCTGCTCCAGCAGGACCGCGATCGTCATCGGGCCGACGCCACCCGGCACGGGCGTGATCAGCCCGGCCCGGGTGACGGCGGTGTCGAAGTCGACGTCGCCGACGTTCCCCTCGTTGTAGCCCGCGTCGATCACGACGGCTCCCGGCTTGATGTCCTCCCCGCGGATCAGCCGGGGCCGTCCCACGGCGGCCACCACGATGTCCGCCTCGCGCACCACCGACGACAGATCCGCCGTACGCGAATGGCAGTACGTCACCGTCGCGTCGCGCCCGAGCAGCAGCATGCCGACCGGCTTGCCGAGGATGGCGCTGCGCCCCACGACGACGGCCCGCTTGCCGGCCGGGTCGACGTCGTACTCGTCGAGGAGCCGCATGATGCCGCCGGGCGTGCAGGACACGAAGCCGGGCAGGCCGAAGCTCATCGCGGAGTACGAGCTCAGCGTCACACCGTCGACGTCCTTCTCCGGCGCGATGGCCTCGAACGCCGCGCGTTCGTCGATGTGCGGCCCGACGGGGTGCTGGAGCAGGATGCCGTGCACGGTCGGATCGGCGGACAGGGCGGTGAGCGTGTCGACCAGCTCGGCCGTCGTGGTGCCGGCGGGCAGTGCGACGTGCCGCGACTCGATACCGGCCTTGCGGCAGCGGTTCTGCTTCATCCGGACGTACGTCACCGAGGCGGGATCCTCGCCGACCAGTACCGTCGCCAGACAGGGCGCCATGCCCGTACGGTCCTTGAGGCCGGCCGCGCGCTTGGCGGTCTCCTCGACGATGCGGCGCGCGAGACCGGCGCCGTCCATGAGCTGGGCCTGGGACATGGGTTCTCCTGAGCGTTGCTGACACCATCGCCCAGGCGCGCGGCAAAGACCCGTTCGTCAGGCCGCTCCCCGGTGGTACTCCACCTCAGCGCCAGTCACGGCCCGCCGATCAGCCTAGCTCGTAGGATGAACGGCCTGGGCGGCGGGCGGTGCCGTCGGGTCTTCTCCCGCCAGGAAACCGTTGGCCTGCGCCTCGGTGGTCACGGCTCCGACGGCTCCCGCCCAGCGGGCGATCTCCCGGGCCAGTGCGACGGCTCCGGCCTCGTCGCCGGTGTCGCGGGCGAGGACCGCCAGGAGCATCTGCATCGAGAGGGTGCCGGGGACGGTTCCGGCCCGGGCGCCGAGCGTGGTCGCCCGGTTCCAGCGTTCCAGCGCCCGTGCGTGGTCGCCGTGGTCGTGGTCGTGATCGCCGAGGTGGCGCAGTGCCTCGCGGGACAGCAGGTCGTCCCCCGACTCGCCCGCGCGCAGGGCGGCCTCGTAGTGGGCGGGCGCGCTGGCCCGCTCGGCGAACAGGTTGTCCGCGATCAGGCCCAGATACATCTCGGCCCAGCCGCGGCGCACCGCGTCCGGGGCCTGGTCGCGCAGGAGCCCGGCGAGATGGCGCAGCGCGGCGAGGGCCTCCGGGTCCTTGCCGTCGGGGCCGGCGCGGAACGTGCCGTCGGCGCGCAGCAGACCGGAGTAGTCGTGGCGCAGCCACAGGAAGTCCAGGTCCCAACGGCCGTCCAGGCGCGCTTCCCCGAAGGCCTTCTCCGCGGCGCCGAGCCGAGCCCGCGCCAGGCCGGTCCCGCCGAACCAGTCGCTCTCCAGCGCGACTTCGGCGGCGGCCACGGCCAGTCGGGCGCGCGCCTGCGGATCGGTCGCATCGGTGGCGTCCAGTAGGTTCGTCGCGCGTTCCCAGCGACCGCTGATCCTCAACTCACGTACAGCGGCGAGGAGTTCGTCCAGCGATACGGCTGTACGAATCGTGCTTGCGGTGTTCGTCATGGCGAGGAAAGTAGTAATTCGAAAAACTATCCACAAGAAAACTATGTGGGGGGCCCGCATGACAGAACCGTCCGACGCGGCGACCGCGGACTCGGTCGACCGGCACGTCGCGCTCTGGTCGAAGGAGCTCGACTGGATGGACCCGGTCAAGGAGGCGATCATCGCCCGGCTCGCCATCCTGGCCCGGCACGCGGCGCAGGCCCGCCGGGACACCCTGGACTCGGACGGCCTCCAGCACTGGCAGTTCAAGGTGCTGCTGATGCTGCGCAGGCTCGGCCCGCCCTACGAGGCCAGCCCGTCACAGCTCGCCGACATGCTGGGGCTGACCCGGGGCGCCCTGTCGGCGCGGCTCGCACCGCTGGAGGATGCGGGCCTGCTCAGCCGCACGCATGAGAGGAGCGACCGTCGGCGCGTACGGGTACGGCTCACCGACGCCGGATTCGATGCGTTCGAGCAGCATGTGGTGTCCGAGGACAAGGGTGAGAACGCGCTGCTCGCAGTACTGAGCCCAGCAGAGAAGCGGACGCTCGCAGACCTGCTGCGGAAACTGGTCCTATCCGCCGAGTCCGGTGCGTACGCGACCGGCCCATCGCCGTACTCGCCGAAAAGGTCCAGGTCAGACGGGACCTGATCTGGACCCTCGGCCAGTTCCTTCCTACTCGTCCCATGCCTGCACAAGCGTCTGCTCGACGATCTTGCCGTCGCGCAGCGCCATCATCGAGCTGGCCAGTACCCGCACGCCGTCCGGGTACTCGCAGGACTCGGTGTAGGCGACGTGGTCGCCCTGGATGACGCACTGCTCCAGCTTGTGCGTCATGTCGCGGCTGTAGACGTCGTTGAGCATGTCGCCGATCTCGCTGCGACCGTGTTTGACCATCGGGTGGCTGGGCTGGGTGTTGCGGTCGATGACACGTAGTTCCGCGTCGTCCGCGTACAGCGACAGCAGAGCTGTCGCACTCTGTCCTTCGATGCCCTGGCGTAGCGCTTCGGTGTCGAAGGTGGGAAATGCCGCAGTGCCCATAGTGACCTCCTTGGAAGGCCGCGGCCCAGCGAGGAGTGGGCCGCGAAGGGCCTCTCCTTCGAGGCTCCTCCGCTGTGGGGCGGTCGGCAAGCGCAACGGCCCGATGCGCCTGACGGGTGAGCGACGGGGGAGGGCCGTGTCCGCCGGGGGCCCGGGGCCGTTGCAGAAAGCATGATCTCAACACGACGTATGGTCGCCGCCGTTGGTCTCGCCATCGGTGTCACAGGCCTTGCCGCGCCGCTGGCGAGCGCGGCGGGCGCCGAGGCCCAGAACGCGGGGAAGCTCAGCCCGATCGCCGAGCTCGACTCGCTGGCGCTGAGTGACATTCCCGCGGAACACCAGGCCGACATCCCGCTGCCCTCCCGCCAGCTCCGCGGACTCAGCCGGCTGAACGACCTGAACCAGCTGCAGCAGGTGACCGACCTGGCCGCGCCCGTCACCGGGCTGCTTCCCGGTATCGAGTAGCGCGGCAGCACACGGGCGGCAGGGCGAGCCCCGGCAGAACAATGACGTTCTGCCGGGGCTCGCCGTCGCTCAGGCGTCGGCCGTGACGACGGCGCCGGTGCGGCCGACCCCGGTGACCAGGCCGAGCCCGGCCGCGCGCTCACTCTCGCGGTAGACGGTGTCGGCGGTGGCGTAGACCATGACCTGCGCACTGAAGAGCCGGACTCCCGTGATCGCGACCACGGCGTACGTCACGCCCAACGGGAGATGTGCCTTGAGCAGCAGCGCGCCCGGCAGCCAGGTGCTGACGCCGTACACGAGCGGCAGCCCCGAGAAGGAGGCCGGCCAGAGCAGGGGAGTGGCCCAGCGGGACTCGGGACGGAAGAGCGCCCCTACGGCGGCGAGACGGCCCGCTGCGCCCGCGGCCGGAGCGGCGACCTGGGGTGGGGCGGACCAGGCCGTTCCCGGTGGTCAGGGCGCCGATGAGCATGCCGAACGAGGCGGCTACCCGGCGGTGGCGAGGAACTGCGTGGCCGCCAGTTCGGCGTAGAGCGGATCAGCGGCGACGAGCTCGCGGTGGGTGCCCACGGCGCGGACGCGCCCGGCGTCCATGACGACGATGCGGTCGGCCATGGTGACGGTGGACAGCCGGTGCGCGACGACGAGGACCGTGGTCGTACGGGCGACATCGGCGACTGTGTCGCGCAGCGCGGCCTCGTTGACGGCGTCGAGCTGCGAGGTGGCCTCGTCGAGGAGCAGCAGCCGGGGGCGGCGCAGCAGGGCACGGGCGATGGCGACGCGCTGGCGTTCGCCGCCGGAGAGCTTGGTGCCGCGGTGGCCGACCAGGGTGTCCAGGCCGCGCGGGAGCCGGGCGATCAGGCCGTCGAGACGGGTTGTCTTCAGGACGCGCGTGAGGTCGGCCTCGTCGGCCTCTGGATTCCCGAGCAGCAGATTGTCGCGCAGCGAGCCCGAAAGGACGGGGGCGTCCTGCTCCACATAGCCGATGGCGGAACGGAGTTGGGGCAGATCCCACTGCGCCAGATCACGGCCGTCGACCGTGACGACGCCCACCTCCGGGTCGTAGAACCGCTCGATGAGCGAGAAGACGGTGGTCTTGCCCGCGCCGGAAGGGCCGACGAACGCGGTCATGCCGCGGGCCGGCACGGCGAAGGTCACACCGTGGTGGACGTACGGCAGATCGTCGGCGTACCGGAAGCGGACGTCGTCGAAGGCGAGCGCCGCGGGTTCCGCGCCCGGAGTGGGCAACGGCGCGGGCCGGGCGGCCGGTTCGGCGGGCAGCCGCAGTGCCTCCTGGATCCGGGCCAGCGCGGCGGCACCGGTCTGGTACTGCGTGATCGCGCCGACCACCTGCTGGATCGGCGACATCAGATAGAACACGTAGAGGAGGAAGGCGACCAGCGTGCCCACGTCGATGGAGCCGGTCGCGACCCGGGCGCCGCCCACCGCCAGCACCGTGATGAAGGCGATCTGCATCGCCAGACCGGCCGTGTTGCCCGCGGCCGCCGACCACTTGGCGGCCCGCACGCTCTGCCGCCACGACTCCTCGGCCGCCGCGTGGATGGTCGCCTCCTCGCGGTGCTCGGCACCGGACGCCTTGACCGTGCGCAGCGCGCCCAGGATCCGCTCCAGCGAGGCACCCATCACACCGACCGCGTCCTGGGCCTGCTTGCTCGCCCGGTTGATGCGCGGCACGATCACCCCGAGCACCGTCCCCGCGCACAGGATCACGCCCAGGGTGACGCCGAGCAGCACCACGTCGACCAGGCCCATCATCACCACCGTCGCCACGAGCGTGAGACCGCCCGTCCCGAGGCCCACCAGGGAATCGGTGGTGACCTCGCGCAGCAGCGTCGTGTCGGAGGTGATCCGGGCCATCAGGTCGCCCGGCTCGCTGCGGTCCACGGCCGGTATCCGCAGCCGCAGCAGATACGACGACAGGGCGCGCCGCGCGCCGAGCACCACCGACTCGGCGGTGCGCCGCAGCACATACGAACCCAGCGCCCCCACCGCCGCGTTGGTGACCACCAGTGCCGCCATGCCGAGCAGCGCCCGCCCGATGGGCCGGTCGTGCGACAGATCGTCGATGAGCCCGCGCGCCACCAGCGGCAGCACCAGACCGGTGGCCCCGGTCGCGAGCGCCAGCAACGCGCCCGCGAGCAGGGCCCATCGATGCGGTCGAACGTACTCGAGCAGCAGGCGCCACGCGGGCACCTCGGGCTCGGCGGCGGTGATGCTCACGGTGCTCCTTGCGGGCCTCGGTGCGGAGCATTCAGGCTACGTCGGCGCGGGCGCGGACCGAGAACCGCTCAACTTCCGCGCAGGGTGGGCCAGTCCGGGGCCGTCGAGAGGGCGAGCGGGGGCTCGCCGTCACCCGGCGGCTGGTGTCAGCGCCCGGCGAGCGCGGCCAGCGTCGCGTCGAGATCGGCCGGCCGGGGGCGGTTGTGCGGGAGCTTGGCGAGTATCGCCGCCATGCCGCAGGTGTTGGTGACCGCCGAGAAGACCAGGCCGCCCGCTATCCCCGCCGAGAGCAACTGCCAGGCAGGGTGCAGCAGTCCGAGACCCAGCCCGGCCAGGACGACACTTCCCGCGGTGAAGCGGACCTGGCGCTCCATGGACCAGGTGGTGCGCGTACCGGCCGCAGGGTGATGCAGCTCATGGCCGCGCTCGGCCCAGGCGCTGGTGCCGCCGACGAGGGTGGCGGCCGTCACGCCGTGCTCGGCGAGCGTCTTGCGGGCGCTGTCGGAACGGGCGCCGGACGCGCACACGACGAGCAGGTCGGTCGTGGCCTCCTTGAGGGCGGGCAACGCCCGGTGCAGTTGGTCCAGGGGGATGTTGAGGGCGCCGGGCAGGTGCCCGGAGGCGTACTCGCCGGGCGTGCGGACGTCCAGGACGGTCAGCTCGGGCAGGCGCGTGCGGGCCTGGTCGGCGTCGAGGGAGAGGGGGGTCTTCATGTCGGTGTCATCCTTGATCTTCGAGGGTGCCCCGAAGGGCGGAGTATCATACCCCTAGGGGTATAGGTAGAGGAGTGTTCGTGGAACTGGATCTCGCGGCTGCCGAGCTGAAGTCCGTGCTGAACCGGCTGCGCCGGGCGCAGGGGCAGATCACCGGAGTGATCAAGATGATCGAGGAGGGGCGCGACTGCGAGGAAGTCATCACCCAGCTCGCCGCCGCCTCCCGAGCGCTGGACCGGGCCGGCTTCGCGATCATCGCCACCGGTCTGCAGCAGTGCCTGACCGACGTCGAGGGCGGCATGAAGAACGGCGAGGACAAGGACGTGATGCGCGCCCGGCTGGAGAAGCTGTTCCTGTCACTGGCGTGACGGCTCACTGGCGTGCCGTCGTCATACGACGGCGTCGACCAGCATGAACAGCGCCACCGCCAGCAGGACGCAGGCGAAGATCCGCTGAAGCATGCCACCGGACACCTTGGCCGCCAGCCGCCTGCCGTCCCACGCGCCGAGGATCGCGGCGCCCGCGAACGGTGCGACGACCGACCAGTCGAGGCTCTCGGCCGTCCCGGCGCGGGCAGCCAGCGCCGCCAGCGAGTTCACGGTGATGACCAGCAGACTCGTGCCGACGGCGGCCCGCATCCGCAGACCCACCACACCGACCAGGGCCGGTACGGCGAGGAAGCCGCCGCCCACCCCCAGCACACCGGTCACCGCGCCGAGCCCCGCGCCCGTTCCGGCGATCAGTCCGGGACGCGGTGGCGCCGCATCGGGCACGGCGGCCGAAGGCCGCAGCATCCGCACCGCCGCGAGGGCGGCGACCACCGCGAAGGCGGCGGTCAGCAGACCGGACGGCAGATGTCCGGCGACGGCTCCGCCCAGGGCCGCGGGCACCAGTCCCGCCGCCGCGAACAGTGCGCCGCCGCGCCAGCGCACGGCGCCTTCCCGGGCGTGCGCGGTCAGCGCGGTCGCGGACGTGACCGTGACGATGACCAGGCTCGCGGTGGTGGCCGCGGCGGGGCTGAAACCGAGCAGATAGATCAGGGCGGGTACGGCCAGTACGCTGCCGCCGCCGCCCAGCGCGCCGAGCGCCAGCCCGATCACGCCACCGGCGAGGAGAGCGAGGATCAGGACACTCACGCGGCCGGTCCGCCGTGTTCGTTCCCTTGGCCCGGCGCGGTCACCGTGGACAGGCCCGCCTGAGCCCAGGCCCGCATTCCCCCGATGACGTCCACCACGTCGAAGCCACGGGCCGCGAGCAGCACGGCGGCCTCCCGGGAGCGCTTCCCGGAGCGGCACACGGCGACGAGGGGACGGTCCTGGGCGGCCGGAGGCAGCGCGGCGCCGGCGGCCAGCGCGGACAACGGGGCGTTCACGGAACCCGGCGCGTGCCCGTCCGCCCACTCGTCCGGCTCGCGGACGTCCAGCAGCACGGCATCGGTGCCGGGGCCCGTGCGATCCCGGGCCTCGGCCGGAGTGATCCGCGCCATGGGCAGACCGGCCTCGCCCGCGGCGGTGAAGGCGTCGTCCACGGCCACGACATCCCGGCCGGCCGCGTCGAGGAGCGAGGCGGCGATGGCTGCCCGCATGCCTCCGGCGCAGTGCACCCAGACGGTTCCGGCGGGTATCTCGCCGAGCCGGTCGCGCAGCTGGTGGACGGGGAGGTGCACCGAACCCGCGATGTGGCCCTCGGCGCGCTCGGAATCGCGCCGGACGTCCAGGATCACCATCTCGCCGGAGTGTGCCCCGGCGAGGTCCGCGAAGGTGGCGCGCGGGAAGGAGCGCGGCCGTTCGCCTTCGCGCACCCAGCCGCCGGGCGAACCGACGGCGGCCGCGGCGGGACGGTCGACGCCGACGCGTACGAGCTCCCGCTGGGCGTCGGCGAGTTGGCGCGGTGACTCGGCGAGCAGGGTGACCGGCTTGCCCCACGGCAGCAGCCAGGCCAGATAGGTGGCGAGCGAGCCGTCCGCCTCGAAGTTGACGGACCCGGTGACGTGGCCCGCCGCGAACGCGACCCGGTTGCGCAGATCCACCACCCACTCACCGGCGGCCAGCCGGGCGGCGATCTCCTCGGCGTCCGCGAGCGCGGGCGGGGTGAGGTCGACGGGGGCGGGGCCCTCGGCGTTGGCGGGGCCCATGTGCGCGTAGTACGCGGGCACGTCGTCGAGCCCGGCGAGCAGTTCGGCGACGAAGGTGTCGACGTCCTTGACCAGCGCTTCGTTGCTGCCGCGCTCCTGCCCGATGGTCGTCGAGTCACCCGAGGCATGCCCGGCGGAACAGAAGCTGCCGAATCCGTGGGTGGGCAGCACCGCGGTGTCGTCCGGCAACTCGGCGGCGAGCCGGTGCGCGGAGGCGTGCTGTGCGCGGGCCAGCTCCCCGGTCAGCCGCGGCTCGACCAGGTCGGGCCGCCCGACCGTGCCGATGAGCAGGGAACCGCCGGTGAACGCCGCCACCGCGAGGCCGGCCTCCTCCAGGACGTACGAGGTGTGGTGCGGCGTGTGTCCGGGCGTGGCCAGTGCGCGCAGGGTCAGTCCGGCGTCGACCTCCACACGGTCCCCGTCGGCCACCGGCACCCGCTCGAAGGTGACCCGTGCGTCGCCCGGCACCAGGTAGAGCGCCCCGGTGAGCCGGGCCAGCTCCAGGCCGCCGCTCACGTAGTCGTTGTGGAGGTGCGTCTCCACGACGTGCGTGATCCGCACGCCCCGCCGGGCCGCGGCCGCGACCACCCGGTCGACGTCCCTCGGCGGATCGACCGCCACGGCGCCCGCCGGGCCGCCCGCCAGATAGCTGCGGTTTCCCAGGCCCGGCACCTCGATGGTGTCGACGAAGAACACGGCAGCACTCCTCTCCTCGTGGACCCCGGGAAATTACCCCCGGGGGTATATATCCACGGTAGCAGAGGTACCCCCGGGGGTATATTTTCGTGGAGTGGGGCACACAGCGAGGCGCGGCCACCTGGCCTTCTACCGGTCGGTCACCCCGTAGGGTCGGTTGACGGAACGTCGACCCATGGAAGGGCTTACTCACATGGCGCAGGAAGTACGGGGCGTGATCGCACCGGGCAAGAACGAGCCGGTGCGTGTCGAGACCATCGTCGTGCCGGACCCCGGGCCGGGAGAGGCCGTGGTGCAGATCCAGGCGTGCGGGGTCTGCCACACCGACCTGCACTACAAGCAGGGCGGCATCAACGACGACTTCCCGTTCCTGCTCGGCCACGAGGCGGCCGGGATCGTGGAGTCGGTCGGCGACGGTGTCACGGACGTCGCGCCCGGCGACTTCGTCATCCTCAACTGGCGTGCGGTGTGCGGACAGTGCCGGGCGTGTCTGCGCGGTCGTCCCTGGTACTGCTTCAACACGCACAACGCCAAGCAGAAGATGACGCTTACCGACGGCACGGAGCTGTCCCCGGCCCTCGGCATCGGCGCCTTCGCCGAGAAGACCCTCGTCGCCGCCGGACAGTGCACCAAGGTCGACCCGGCCGTCTCCCCGGCGGTGGCCGGACTGCTCGGCTGCGGAGTCATGGCCGGCATCGGAGCCGCCATCAACACCGGGAACGTCGGCCGCGGCGACACGGTCACGGTCATCGGCTGCGGAGGCGTCGGCGACGCGGCGATCGCCGGTTCCCGGCTCGCGGGCGCGGCGAAGATCATCGCCGTGGACATCGACGACCGGAAGCTCACGACCGCGGAGAAGCTCGGCGCGACCCACACCGTCAACTCCCGCGAGACCGACCCGGTCGAGGCCATCCGCGAGCTGACCGGCGGCTTCGGCGCCGATGTCGTCATCGAGGCCGTCGGCCGCCCGGAGACCTACCAGCAGGCCTTCTACGCCCGTGACCTGGCCGGCACGGTCGTGCTCGTCGGCGTACCCACTCCGGACATGAAGCTCGAACTGCCGCTGATCGACGTCTTCGGACGCGGCGGCGCCCTCAAGTCGTCCTGGTACGGCGACTGCCTGCCCTCCCGGGACTTCCCGATGCTGATCGACCTGCATCTCCAGGGACGTCTCGACCTGGGCGCGTTCGTGAGCGAGACGATCGCCCTGGACGAGGTGGAGCCGGCCTTCGAGCGGATGCACCACGGCGACGTGCTGCGTTCGGTGGTGGTGCTGTGATGACGGCGCGCATCGAACACCTCGTCACCTCGGGCACGTTCTCGCTCGACGGCGGCACCTGGGAGGTGGACAACAACGTCTGGATCGTCGGCGACGACCACGAGGCGATCGTCATCGACGCCGCCCACGACGCCGACGCCATCGCCGAGGCGGTGGGGGACCGGCGGCTGCGGGCCATCGTGTGCACCCACGCCCACAACGACCACATCGACGCCGCGCCCGCCCTCGCCGAGCGCACCGGCGCCAAGATCTGGCTGCACCCCGACGACCTGCCGCTGTGGAAGCAGACCCACCCCGACCGCCTCCCCGACACCTGGCTCCAGGACGGCCAGGTCATCGAGGCGGCCGGCGCCGACCTGACCGTCCTGCACACCCCCGGCCACGCGCCGGGCGCGGTGTGTCTGTACGACCCCGGCCTGGGCACCGTCTTCACCGGCGACACGCTCTTCAAGGGCGGCCCGGGAGCCACCGGACGCTCCTTCTCCCACTTCCCGACGATCGTCGAGTCGATCCGCGAGCGGCTGCTCGGCCTCCCGGCGGACACGGTCGTCCGGACGGGACACGGGGATTCGACCACGATCGGCGCCGAGGCCCCGCATCTGGAGGAGTGGATCGCGCGCGGTCACTGACACGAGGGAACGGCGGTCAGAATCCTGACAGAAGGTGTCCGGCTTCCAGGGCACGCTCGTAGGGACACATGGGCGGAGGCAGCCCGTGAGCGCTACGAGCACGGAGGCCGGACATGTCAGAGCCGTTGGAGGGCAAGGTCGCGTTGGTCGCGGGCGCGACCCGCGGAGCAGGTCGCGGTATCGCCGTGGAGCTCGGTGCGGCCGGTGCCACCGTCTACGTCACCGGGCGCAGCACACGCGAGCGGCGTTCGGAGTACGACCGCCCGGA
Source organism: Streptomyces sp. NBC_00775 (assembly GCF_036347135.1). Classification (NCBI taxonomy): domain Bacteria; kingdom Bacillati; phylum Actinomycetota; class Actinomycetes; order Kitasatosporales; family Streptomycetaceae; genus Streptomyces; species Streptomyces sp. NBC_00775. The sequence continues at coordinate 625,678 of NZ_CP108938.1, read as the reverse complement.
GACCGTCGAGGACACGGCGGACCTCGTCACGGCGGCGGGAGGCCGGGGCATCGCGGTCCCCACCGACCACCTCGTCCCGTCCGAGGTCGAGGCCCTGGTCGCACGCATCGCGGACGAACAGGGCCGCCTCGACATCCTCGTCAATGACATCTGGGGCGGCGAAAAACTCTTCGAGTGGGACACTCCGCTCTGGGAGCACGACCTCGACCACGGCCTGCGGCTGCTCCGCCTCGCCGTCGAGACGCACGCGATCACCAGCCACCACGCGCTGCCCCTGCTGCTGCGCCAACCGGGCGGCCTGGTCGTCGAGATGACCGACGGCACCGCCGAGTACAACCGGAACACCTACCGCGTCTCGTTCTTCTACGACCTGGCCAAGTCGTCAGTCCTGCGCATGGCGTTCGCCCTCGGGCAGGAGCTGGGCCCGCGCGGAGCCACCGCGGTGGCGCTCACCCCCGGCTGGCTGCGCTCCGAGATGATGCTCGACAACTTCGGCGTGACCGAGGCGAACTGGCGCGATGCCCTGGAGCGCGTCCCGCACTTCGCCATCTCCGAGACCCCGTACTACGTGGGCCGCGCCGTCGCCGTCCTCGCCGCCGACCCGGACGTCGCGCGCTGGAACGGGGAGTCGCTCTCCAGCGGCCGGCTCGCCCAGGTGTACGGCTTCACCGACCGCGACGGCAGCCGCCCGGACGCCTGGCGCTACCTGGTCGAGGTCCAGGACGCGGGCAAGCCGGCGGACACCATGGGCTACCGCTGAGGTCAGGCGCGTACCTGGGGCGGCGGGACCTCCCAGCGCGCCGAGTGGCCGGGCGGGAGCGCCAGATCACGGCGGACCGCCGCGTAATACTCCTCGCGCCCGGCCCGCTGGCGGTCCAGCAGGACCTGCCATGCCCCCGGATCGTGGACGCGATCGCTCAGGAACCGTTCCATGTCGATGACCGAGAGGACCCAGAGCCGCGCCTTGTCCACCACCTCCTGCGTGCCCAGCAGCAACAGCGCCTCGCCGGCCGGGTCCCGGCCGACGGTGGCCTCCGCCAGGAGAGGGGCGGCCTCCTCGGGGGACAACGGGTGCGGGTGAGGGTCGTTCCCGAGGTGGGCGGCGACGCGGTACGTCAGGGTGATGGCCTTCTTGAGGGACCTCGCGTAGTCGGAGTACACCGCGAGTCTGCGCTCCTCCCAGCGGGTCGCCTGTTCGCGACGGAACCGCACCTGCTCGCCCCGCACGATCGCCAGATACGAGCCGAGGGCACCGATGACCACGCCGATCAGCGCCGGGAGTTGTTGTATGAACGCGGACATGGGCGCACGGTATCTGTCCCCGGGACGATCACGGCAGTACCGTCCCCGCCATGACTGCGATGAGGCGCTTCGAGGGACACGGGGTTCTGATCACGGGCGCGGCCCGCGGTATCGGCGCGGCCACCGCGCGACGACTGGCCGAGGAAGGCGCCCACGTGCTCGTCACCGACGTGGACTTGGCCGAGGCGGAGAAGACGGCCGCCTCGATCCGTGAACTCGGCGGGCGCGCAGAGGCGTTCCGCTGCGATGTGGGGGACCGTACGACGGTCGAGGCGGCCGTCGCGTACGCCGTGGACGCCTTCGGCTCGCTCGACGTCCTGGTCAACAACGCGTACGGCTGCACCCCCGACGCCCCGCTCTTCGAGGACGAGCCCGACGAGGTGTGGGCCCGCGACCTCGACCTCACCCTGACCGGCGCCTACCGCTGCGCCCGCGCGGCGCTCCCGCACCTGGTGGCCTCGGGCCGCGGAGCCATCGTCAGCATCGGCTCCGTCAACGGCATCCAGTCCTTCTCCAACCACGCCTACAGCGCGGCCAAGGCGGGTCTCATGTCGCTGACCCGCACCCTCGCCGGGCACGCCGCCCCGCGCGGTGTGCGCGTCAACCTGGTGGCACCGGGCACGGTCCGCACCACGGCGTGGGAGGGCCGCGAGGCCGACCTCGCACTGGCGTCGGAGGTGTATCCGCTCGGCCGGGTCGGCGAGCCCGAGGACATCGCGGCCGCCGTAGCCTTCCTCGCCTCCCGGGACGCGGCCTGGATCACCGGGACGACGCTGAGCGTGGACGGGGGCCTGCTGGCGGTCAACACCGGTTTCCAGCAGGCCATCAAGCGCCATGGTGATGTTGAGGGGGGTTAGTGGAACCGGCGGATATCAGGGGCGTCGAAGGGCACAGTGGCGCGCGACGGCTTCGTACACCCGGTCCGTATCCGCCTCGGTCGTACGCCAGTTGCTGAACGCCGCCCGCAGCGCATGCGTGCCGCCGTAGAACGTCGGCGTCACGTAGCCCTCACCCGAGGCGGCGATCTCCCGCGCCAGCGCCTGCACCCGCTCCTCGCCCGGATCGTCGGCGAGAGTGAAGCAGACGACGTTGAGCCGGACCGGTGCCAGCAGCCGCAGTTGAGGAACCTCCGCGATCCGCTCGCCGAGACGCCGGGCGAGCGCGACATTCCGCTCGACGATCTCGCGATGCCCGTCGCGTCCGTACGCCGTCAGCGAGAACCAGGCCGGGAGCGCGCGCAGCCGGCGGGAGTTCTCCGGCGTGAGGTGCAGGAAGTCGGGGTCGCCGGTGGGGAGTCCGAGATACGGCGACGCGTTGTGGAAGACCCGGACCTGGAGGTCCTGGCGGCGGGTGAACTGGACGGCCGCGTCGTAGGGGACGTTCAGCCACTTGTGCAGGTCGACACAGACGGAGTCGACCGCGTCGAGGCCCTCGACGAGATGCGCGTACGACGGTGACAGCGCGGCGAAGCCGCCGAACGCGGCGTCCACGTGCAGCCAGAAGTCGTACCGCTCCTTGAGGGCGGCGATGGCTCGCAGATCGTCGAAGTCGACGGTGTTCACGGTCCCGGCGTTCGCCACGACCACGGCCGGGCGCCCGTCGAGCGCGTCCAGGGCGGCGGCGAGCCGCTCGACGTCGACGGCCTCGCGGTTCCCGGACAGCACCGGCACCGGACACAGCCGGTCCCGCCCGATGCCGAGCACGGACAGTGCCTTGGCGACGCTGGAGTGCGGGCTGCCGGACAGCACGTCGACCGGACCGAGCGCCCCGACCCCCTCCCGCGAAACCGACACGCCCCGGCGCTCGCCGAGCCACTCCCGCGCGATCGCCAGGCCGACCGTGTTGGAGACGGTCGCCCCGCTCACGAACGCTCCGCTGTGCGCCTCGCTCAGCCCGAACAGTTCGCGCAGCCAGCCCAGCGTCTCGCGCTCCAGGGCGGCCGCGGACGACCCACCGCTGCCGGACACGTTCTGGTCGTACGTGCTGGTCAGCCAGTCCCCGGTGAGCGAGGCGGGAGTGGCGCCGCCGGTGACGAAGCCGAGGTAGCGCGGGCCGGCCGAGCCGGAGAAACCCGGCGACCAGCGTTCGGCGAACCGGGCCAGAGCGCCCTCGGCGCCCGTTCCGCCGACCGGAAGGGGTTCGGGGCCGGGCGCCTTGCCGAGGTGGGCGACCGGACGCCCGTCGAGACCGCTCACCTCCCGCGCGGCGAAATCGCGGGCGGACTGCAGCAGTTCGGGGAGCCGGTGGAGGTCGTCGGCGAGCGTGGGGTGCATGGCGGCAGCGTAGGCGGGCGGCGGGCGGAAGTCCTGGTCCAGTTGAGGGAAACTGGACCAATGCAGAGGGGATTCGCCGCCGCGCTCGGCACCTGGCGTACGAAAGAGGGCCCGCTCGCGCGGTCGCTGTCGGCGGCCGTGCGCGAGGCGGTGGTCGACGGCCGTCTCCCGGCCGGGACCCGGCTGCCGTCCGAGCGCGAACTCGCCCGCACCCTGGACCTCAGCCGCGGCACCGTCGTCTCGGCCCTCACCCTGCTGCGGGACGACGGCTGGCTGCACACCCGGCACGGCAGCGGCAGCGTCGTACGGCTGCCCGCGCGCCTGACGGAACGCACCACGCCGTGGTCGCTGGACCGGGGCGGCGCGGGCGACGCGGACCTCGACCTGACCCTCGCCGTCACGGCGGCACCCCACGAGGCCTACCTCGCCGCCGTGGGCCGTGCCGTCGAGCGCAGCGCGGCCCTGCTCGTCGACTCGGGAGTGGCGACACCGGGACTGCCCCGACTGCGCGCACTGCTCGCCGAGCGGTACACCCGCTCGGGCCTTGCCACCCGCCCCGAGCAGATCCTGGTCACCTCCGGCGCGCAGGCCGCGCTGACACTCCTGCTCGACCACCTCCACCACGACCGCGGAGCGCCGGTCGTGGTGGAGAGCCCCACCTACCCGGGGGCGCTGGCCATCCTGCGACGGCGCCGGGCCCGCCTGCTGCCGGTGCCCGTGACGGCCGCGTACGGCTGGGACACGGAGCACCTGGCCGGGACCGTACGCGGGAAGGGGCCCCAACTCGCCTATCTCATCCCCGACTTCCACAACCCCACCGGCGCGCACATGACCGCCCCGGCCCGGGCCGCGGTCGCCGCCCTCGCCGAACGCCATGCGCTGACCGTCGTCGTCGACGAGACCATGCGCGACCTGGACCTGCGGACGCCGCCCCGACCGGAGCCCCATCTCTGTGGAACACGAGTGATCCAGATCGGCTCGGCGAGCAAGGTGCTGTGGAGCGGCCTCCGGGTCGGCTGGATCCGGGCGGGCGCGGCCCTCGTACGCGAGCTGGCGCGCAATCCGCTGCAGGCTCAGCTCTCGCCACCGCCACTGGAGCAGCTGATCGCCGCCGAGCTGCTGCACGAAGGAGAAGGCGACGGGCTCGACGAGGTCCTCGTCGACCGCCGGAGCCGGCTGCGCGCCCAGCGCGACCACCTCGCCGGACTCCTCACGGAGACGGACTGGACGTACACCCTCCCGGACGGCGGACTCTCGCTCTGGCTGCACCTCGGCGGGGACACGACGGCCACGGGGCTGGCGGCACGCGCCGCGAAACGGGGGCTCGCGGTGTCGCCGGGTCCGCTGTTCGCCGTGGACCGGGCGACGCTGACACACCACCTGCGGCTGCCGTTCACGGCGACGCCGGACGTGCTCACGCGGGCGGTGGGGCTGCTGCGGTAGCCGCCGGCGCCAGGGACAAGCCCGTCAGGACGGGCCAATGTCACCGTTTCGTCGCAGCGTCGCCAGCCCTACAACTCATACCCCCCGATGCGGGTCTAGCAGGCAGAAAACGGAGAAAGCAAGGAAGGGAAGGCCCGCCATGGGGGACATACGCCGACGAGGAGCCGTCGCGCTCGGGATCACCGGACTGCTCGCACCGCTGACCCTCGCGCTGGGCACGACGCCCGCGCAGGCCGCGAGCTGCACGACACAGACCGGCCCGTACCAGAAGCAGGTGGAGAAGTTCCTCGGCCGTCCGGTCGACGGCCGCCAGTCCACCGCCGACTGCAAGGCGATCCAGGCCTTCCAGACCAAGCACGGCATCACCCCGAACATCGGGTACGCGGGACCCGTCACCTGGGGCGTGATGGACCTCATGAACAAGCAGAAGGCCGTGGGGAACAACCCGAACAAGGACGGCAAGTGCCCGGTCAACAAGGGCCGCATCGCCTGCGTCAACCTGACACTCCAGCTCAGCTGGGTCCAGGACGGCGACAGGCTCGTCTACGGTCCGGTGCCGGTCCGTACCGGACGCGACGGATACGAGACCCGCACCGGCCTGAAGAAGATCTACTGGCGGGACATCGACCACGTCTCGGACATCTACAACGTGCCCATGCCCTACAGCCAGTTCTTCGACGGCGGCGAGGCCTTCCACTCGGTCGGCCTCAGCATGTGGAACCCGCCCGGCTCGCACGGCTGCGTCAACATGACCAAGGACACGGCCAAGAAGTACTGGTCACTGCTCAAGACCGGCGACGACGTCTTCGTGTACGGCCGCAAGCCGGGCACCTGACGGCACCCGGCCGCAGGCGCCGATCCGGAGGTCCAGCCCGCCCAACTCGTCGAGGACACCGTGCTCGTGAGTGATGAGCTTCACGGTCCGTAATGTCAGGGGGCGCACCTTTACTCACATCACCTTCACGCCAGGACCCGTATGATTCACACCATGTCCACCACTCCTGAAAGCGACTCTGAGCGCTCAGCCGCCGAGGTCAACGAGGAGATCCGGGCCCTCTGGTTCCGGACGGGCGGGACGCTGAACATGGAGCAGCGGCGGGAGTACCAGCGGCTCGTCCTGGAGTGGGCGGAAGCCTCCCTGGAGTCGCCCACGCAGGCGGCGTGACCACCCGGATCTCAGCCCCAACTCTGCGAATACTGACGCCGATAGGCTTTGCGGTCCTGTTCCGTGCGGATGTACCGCGTCGCCACCAGAGCGATCAGACTTCCCGCGATGATCAGTAGGCCCGGACCGACGTTCTGGGGGTTCGTGAGCCGGGAGACGAGCGTCTGGGCGTTGCCCGTCGTCCCCACCGGCTCGACGGCGCCCGGCGCGGCCGACCCGGGCGCGACCGCCGCGCCCTGAGACGCCGAGGGTGATGCGGCCGAAAGCGAAGGAGCGGGGGAGGCCTGGGCCGCGCCGCCGGCGGAGGCCTGCGGCTGCCCCGCGAGCTGCACACCCAGCGCCGTCAGCGCCTTGGTGACCGGCTGGAAGAACGTCGTACCGCCGGCGGTGCAGTCCCCGTTGCCTCCCGAGGTCACTCCGAGTGCGATGCCCTCGGAGAACATCGGGCCGCCGCTGTCGCCGGGTTCGGCGCACACCGTGGTCTCGATGAGTCCGGTGACGGTGCCCTCCGGGTAGTTGACCGTGGCGTTGAGCGCGGTCACCTTCCCGTCGTGCAGCCCGCTGGTGCTGCCGCTGCGGAAGACCCGCTGGCCGACCGTCGGATCGGCGGCGCCCGTGATGCGTACGCCGTTTCCGCCGCCGATGGCCACGACATTGCTCCCGGCCGTGGTCTGCTGACCGTTGTCGTACTGCACGAGGGAGAAGTCACTGCCGGGGAACGCCGTGGTGATCGTCCGGCCCACCTGCTGAGTGCCCCGGTTGTCGGCGAACCAGACGGATCCTGCCGGGCCGCAGTGCCCGGCCGTGAGGATGAACTCGCTCTGCCCGTTGGTCACGTTGAAGCCCGCCGAACAGCGCCCGCCGGTCGAGAAGATCGGCTGCGCGCCGTTCAGCCGCGTGGTGAACGCGCCCTGGGTCCGCTGCATGCGTACGGAGTCCCCGATGCCGTCCGCGAGTTGCGTCATACGCGACCAGTCGGAGGCGGAGACCGTGCTGTCGGCCTGCACCACCACCTCGTTCTTCGTGTAGTCCACGGCCCAGGCGGTGCCCGGCACCCGGGGCGCCGAACTCAGGCTCGCAGTCGCGGACTTGAGGTCCCGCATGCTGTGCCGCACGACCTTCGCGCGGGCACCCGCCTCCTTCACCTCGGCCGCCGCGGCCGAGTCGGTCACCGCGACGACCGGGCGCCCGTCGGCGGCGATCCAACTGCCGGCGGTACGCGAGGTGCCGAGGCTCGAGACCAGGGAGGCGCCCGTATCGGCGGCTGCCTGCGCCGAACTCTCGGTGGCACGCGACGTGTCGGACGGTTCGCTCGCCATCGCGTGCGTCACCATCAGCCCTCCGCAGAGCAGCCCGCCGACGGCCGCGAGTCGCGCCCCCCGTCGGACGATCCGTCGTCGTGCGTGCCTCATCCATGGGCTCCCGAAGCCGAACGGCGCGGCGTCACCACCGCCGAGGGCCCCGGTCGAGAGCCCTCCCCTCATACGTGCGCCCAGGCCCCCGCGTTCACCGCGGCGCACGAAGCATTCGCGGGGCTCGGCCCCGGGCCCTCTCGCGTGGTGAACAGCCCTGTCATGATGAGTGGATGCGCGTGCTCATGCCGGTCCCCGACCGAGACTTCGACGTCACCGAAGTAGCCGTACCCTGGCGGATCCTCACGGAGGCGGGGCACGAGGTCGTCTTCGCGACCGAGCGTGCGGGTACCCGGCCCGAGGCGGACCCGAAGCTGCTGACAGGCGTGCTCTTCGGACAGCTCGGCGCCGAGGCGGAACCCCGGCGGTGCTATCAACAGCTCACCGAATCCCCGGAGTTCGACGCCACGGTCTCCTGGGCGGACGTCGATGTCGAGGAGTTCGACGGGCTGCTGCTGCCCGGCGGACACGCGCCCGGCATGCGGCAGTACCTGGGCTCGTCGGCGTTGCAGCAGCGGATCGCCCGCTTCTGGACCCTGGAGCGGCCGGTCGGCGCGATCTGCCACGGCGTCCTCGTGCTCGCCCGGGCCCGCGACACCGCGACCGGGCGCAGCGTGCTGGCCGACCGGCGGACGACCTGTCTGCCCAAGTACATGGAACGCACGGCCTACTTCACCACCGCCTGGCGTCTCGGCCGCTACTACCGCACCTACCCCGCCTACGTCGAGGACGAGGTCAGAGCGGCCCTCGCCGACCCGGCCGCGCAGTTCGAGCGGGGGCCTCGCACGCTCACCAGGCGGGGCACCGCCTCCGACGACACGCATGCGTTCGTCGTGCGGGACGGCCACTACCTCTCGGCCCGCTGGCCGGGAGACGCCTACCTCTTCGGCCGCCGCTACCTCGACCTGCTCACGAGTACCGCCGAGCGTTAGACACGGGTGCGGGCGGCGACCTCCTGCGGAGTCAGACAGACGTCGGTCTTCTCGAAGTCCCGGAGGGTTCCCTTCTTGTCGGCGAGGAACCCGGTGCGGACGAAGTCGTCGCCGGCGACCGCGTTGAGCAGCCAGTTGGCACTCGTACGGAACCGGGCCGCGCCGGTGCGCAGCGCGTACAAGTGGTAGCCGCGGGCCACGACCTGCGCGGGCACGCCCTTGAGACCGATACCGAGCGGCTTGGACACCGCGTCGTGGCCGCCGAGGTCGACGACGAGACCGAGGTCCTTGTGCTTGTACGGCGTCGTCGGCTCCCCGCGCATCAGCGCGGTCAGGGTCTTCGCCGCGTGCCGGCCCTGCCGGGCGGCGTGCTGGGCGGTGGGCGGGCAGTACGAGCCGTCGCCCTTGGCCAGGTCGGGGACGGCGGCCGCGTCGCCGAGCGCGAACACCCCGTCCAGGCCCGGCACCCGGAAGTCGGGTTCGGTGGCGATCCGGCCGCGTACGGTCTCCGCGCCCAGCGAGTCGACCAGCGGGCTCGCCGCGACACCGGCCGTCCACACCAGCGTCCGCGAGGGCAGCACCCGCCCGTCGGTGAGGGAGACCTTGTCCTCGGTCACGGAGGCGACGGACGTCTCCAGCGAGATCTGCACCCCGCGTTCGCTCAGCATGCGCAGTGCGCTCCTGCCCAGCTTGTCGCCGAGCTCCGGCAGGAGTTTGGGGGCGAGGTCGACCAGATGCCAGTTGATGAGGCGGGGGTCGATCCGCGGGTGGTAGCGCTTCGCCGCGGCGGTGGTCAGGCGTTGCAGACAGGCCGCGGTCTCGGTGCCCGCGTAGCCGCCGCCGACCACCACGAACTGCAGTCGCGCGGCCCGCTCGTCCTCGTCCGACGTGGCCGCCGCCAGGTCGAGTTGGGCGATCACGTGGTCGCGCAGATACACGGCCTGGGCGAGGTTCTTCATGCCTCGCGCCTCGTCCAGCAGCCCCGGGATGTCGAAGGTGCGGGTCACGCTGCCCGGGGTGAGGAGCAAGTAGTCGTACGACAGGTCGACGACGTCTCCGGTGATCTTGCGGACGACGCACACCTTGGCCCCTGGATCCACGCCGATCACCCCACCCGGCACCAGCACGGTGCGGTGCAGGATCCGGCGCAGCGAGGGCGCCACGGACTGCGGGGTGACGACACCGGCGGCGACGTGCGGCAGCAGCGGCAGATAGAGCTGGTAGTCGGTGGGGCTGACCAGGGTGATCCGGGCGTCGCCGGGAGCGAGGATCCGTTCGAGGCCCCGCGCGGCCTCGACGCCGGCGAAACCCGCGCCGACGATGACGATCTTCGGAGCGTCCATCCGAGCAGCCTCTCTCCACGAGCCGACACCGCGGCCCGCCGACCGCGAGCCCAGGCTCACACGGGACGCCCGCGTCTGCCACCGCGCGACCGGAGCGGGGGAGGGCGGCGGCGACATTCTCTACCGAGCAGTAACTCTTCCTTCTCCTTTCGTACATCCGTGCACGCGATCATGTCGGGCGCGGCGAGACCGGCTTAGGCAGCTCGCCGCTCCGACGTGTACAGGCGTGAGAAGGGGACGGGCATGACAGGACGCGGTGTGGGGCGCAGGATAGGCGCGGTCTCGGCGGTCGTGGCGCTGGGGATCGGAGGGACGGTCACCGCGGCCGGGTCCGCCGCCGCGGCCCCGGTCCAGGCGGCGGTGAGCACCACCGCGGCCCAGGCCGACGTCGACTACGCCACCTGGCAGGGTGACGTCCAGGCCGTTATCGACCAGGCGCTGCCGTACGTCGAACAGCGCACCGCGAACGCCGGCGGACAGAAGCTCGCCCTCGTCTTCGACATCGACAACACCACGCTGGAGACGGACTTCCACCCCTGGTACGCGCTCCCCACCCCGGCGGTCAAGGCCTCCCTGGAACTGGCTCGCTACGCGCACTCCCGGGGCGTCGACATCTTCTTCGTCACCGCGCGCCCCGGCATCATCGCCAGCGAGACGAAGTGGAACCTGAAGACCGTCGGCTATCCGGTCTCCGGCCTCTACGTGCGTGATCTGCCGGATCTCTTCGACGAGGTCAGCGCCTACAAGACCAGCAAGCGGGCGCAGATCGAGTCCCTGGGTTACACGATCATCGCCAACGTCGGCAACAACACCTCCGACCTCGTCGGAGGCCACGCCGAGCGCACCTTCAAGCTGCCCGACTACGACGGCCAGTTGTCCTGAACCGAGCGGTCCGGGCGCCCTGCGGCGCCCGGACCGGCCGCTTAGACTTCCGCCATGGACGAGGCTTCGCTGGACACGCTCGGTTCGGGCAAGTACCTGCTGATCACGAGCTACCGCAAGAACGGCACGGGAGTCGCCACGCCGGTGTGGGTCGTGCGGGACGGTGCGGCGCTCGGCGCCTGGACCCCCGCGGACAGCTGGAAGGTGAAGCGGATCCGCAACCGCGCCGACGTTCTGGTGGGACCCTGCGACGTGCGGGGCAATCCGACCGGCGAACAGGTCCCGGCCACCGCCGAGGTGGTCGACGCGGCCGCGACCGCCCACTACCGGCAGCTCGTCGCCCGCAAGTACGGTCTCGTCGGTCGCCTCACCCTCTTCGGCAGCCGCCTGCGCCGGGGCGAGCGCGGCACGGTGGGCATCCGCATCACGCTGACGCCCTGACGCCCCGACGTGCCGCGTACCGCTAGGGGTCATGCCGTCGGGGCAATTCACCGGTGCGCGCGGTGTCCGCGTATGCCGTGAAGTAGCCGCCGGCGCTGGTGAGTTGCGCCAGAACGAGAACGGCCCCCGCGAGTAACGCGAGGGCCAGGCGACCCAGAACTGCGGGCGCGCGCGTCTTCCCCAGGGGAACTTCCCCCTTGTGCACGTGGTGCACCTTCACCTGAGTAATGACAGGTGCACGCTAACTTCTCTGGCCCTCGTCGGTGGTGTCTCACCCAACAACCAAGCCCAGGCCATGACTTCACCTACAGCGGTCAGGCCATGGATAAATCTTCAACCAAGGGTCTCCCGGTCGAGTCAAAGGGTCTACCCGCATAGAAGTTCCCGGTGCTGTCATGCCCACGACCGCCCGGAATTCTGCCGGGCACCACATCGGGAGACCCCCACGATGTCCCGCATATCCCGTCCCCTCGTCACCAGTCTGTCCGCGCTGGCCCTCGCCGCCGCCGGGCTCACCGTCACCGCCGGCACCGCGCACGCCGCCAGCTGCAGCCAGGACTACCTTCCGCTGCCCGACCCCAGCTGCCAGCCCGGCGACCTCAACCCGGACGTCACCCAGGACACCATCGACTCCACGATCTGCGTCTCCGGCTGGACCGCGACGGTACGGCCCTCCAGCTCGTACACCACTGCTCTGAAGAAGAAGCAGATCGTCGAGTACGGCTACACCGACACCTCCACCTCCGACTACGAGGAAGACCACTTCGTCCCCCTCGAGCTCGGCGGTTCCCCCAAGAGCGCGCTCAACCTCTGGCCCGAGCCCGAGTACGGCACGAAGACCGCCGCCAACAAGGACACGGTCGAGAACAAGCTCAAGAAGGCCGTCTGCGCCGGCACCGTCAGCCTCACCGACGCCCAGGACGCCATCATCACCGACTGGACGACCGCCCTCTCCGACCTCGGCCTCAGCTGACGCGTCGGCATCGGGCCCGGTCCCCTCCGTGGGCCGGGCCCGATGTCAGGCCTTCTTCAGGAAGGTGGTCTTCAGGACCAGGCCCTTGACCTTCTTCGTGTTGCACTCGATCTCGTCGGGCTTGCCGGTCAGGCGGATGTTCTTCACCAGCGTCCCGCGCTTGAGGGTCTCCGAGGTGCCCTTCACCTTCAGGTCCTTGATCACCGTGACGGAGTCGCCGTCCGCCAGGAGGTTCCCGTTGCTGTCCTTGGTCTCGCTCACCGCTGCTCCTTGATCCATGTCCGGGGTACCAGGATCCTCGACAGATGCGTAATTGCAAAATTTCGCAATTGCTTAGATGCTGTGTCGGCTGCAACCGCAGCGAGTCCCGGTGCCGCGACCGTGTGCCCGGGGCAGGCGCTCGCATGGGGAAGTCGAGGAGTCGTGTCGGTACCGCTGTACCAGGCCAAGGCGGAGTTCTTCCGCATGCTGGGGCATCCCGTGCGCATAAGGGTCCTGGAGCTCCTGCAGGACGGACCGAAGCCGGTGCGCGATCTGCTGGCCGCCATCGAAGTGGAGCCGTCCGCGCTCTCGCAGCAACTGGCGGTGCTGCGCCGTTCGGGCATCGTCACCTCCAAGCGCGACGGCTCCACAGTGGTCTACGAACTGGCCGGCGGGGACGTCGCGGATCTCATGCGGGCGGCCCGGCGGATCCTGACCGAGATGCTCTCCGGGCGCGACGAACTCCTGGCCGAGCTGCGAGAAGCTGAGGTCGGCACACGATGAGCGGGGCGTTCGACCGGGCCCGGACCCGGATCTCCGCGCTGTTGCCTGCCCGCGCCGACCTGGCGGAGATGGCGCGCGCCCCCCGGCGTGATCTGCTCGCCGGGCTCACCGTGGCCGTCGTCGCGCTGCCCCTGGCCCTCGGGTTCGGGGTCTCCTCCGGTCTCGGCGCGGAGGCGGGGCTGGCGACCGCGGTCGTCGCCGGGGCGCTCGCCGCGCTCTTCGGCGGGTCGAATCTTCAGGTGTCCGGACCGACCGGCGCGATGACCGTGGTGCTGGTGCCGATCGTGGCCGAGCACGGGCCGTCGGGCGTGCTGACGGTCGGCCTGATGGCGGGCGTGATGCTGGTCGCCCTGGCAGCCCTCAAGGCCGGCAGGTACATGCAATACGTGCCCGCGCCGGTCGTCGAGGGCTTCACGCTCGGCATCGCCTGCGTGATCGGGCTGCAACAGATGCCGAACGCGTTGGGTGTGGCCAAACCCGACGGCGACCGCGTGCTGGTGGTCACCTGGCGTGCCGTCGAGGAGTTCGTACGGCAGCCGAACTGGACGGCCGTGGCCCTCGCGGCGGCCGTGGCTGTGGTCATGCTGGTCGGGGCGCGATGGCGGCCGGCTCTCCCCTTCTCCCTCATCGCCGTCGTCGCGGCCACGCTCGTGGCCCGGCTCGCCGGGCTCGACTCGGCCAAGGCGATCGGCACCCTCCCGTCCGGGCTGCCCGCTCCCTCCCTCGGGTTCCTCGACCTGAGCGCGTTCGGCACGCTGCTCGCCCCCGCCGTCGCCGTGGCATCGCTCGCCGCCCTGGAGTCGCTGCTCTCGGCCTCGGTCGCGGACGGCATGACGGTCGGGCAGCAGCACGATCCGGACAGGGAATTGTTCGGACAGGGGCTGGCCAACATCGCGGCGCCGCTGTTCGGCGGAGTGCCCGCGACGGGGGCGATCGCACGGACCGCGGTCAACGTCCGTACGGGCGCGGGCTCCCGGCTCGCCGCACTCACGCACGCCGCGATCCTCGCGGTGATCGTCTTCGCGGCCGCGCCCCTCGTCTCGAAGATCCCGCTCGCGGCGCTGGCGGGTGTGCTGCTGGCCACGGCGATCCGCATGGTCGAGGTCGGCTCGCTCCGGGCGATGGCGAGGGCCACCCGCTCCGACGCGCTGATCCTCGTCCTCACCGCCGTCGCCACGCTCGCCCTCGACCTCGTCTACGCCGTGATCATCGGCCTGGTCGTGGCGGGCACCCTGGCCCTGCGCGCGGTCGCCCAGCAGGCCAGCCTCGACCAGGTGCCGCTGGACCGCGGTGACCACAGTGCGGAGGAACACGCGTTGCTGGCCGAACACATCGTGGCCTACCGCATCGACGGTCCGCTGTTCTTCGCCGCCGCCCACCGCTTTCTGCTGGAGCTGACCGATGTCGCCGACGTCCGGGTCGTCATCCTGCGCATGTCCCGGGTGAGCACCATGGACGCCACCGGTGCCCTGGTCCTCAAGGACGCGGTGCAGAAACTGCACCGGCGGGGCATCGCCGTCATGACCTCCGGCATACGCCCGGGCCAGCGCCAGGTACTGGACTCCGTCGGAGCGCTCGACCTGCTGCGCCTGGAGGGCCGCGAGTACGCCACCACCCCCGAGGCGATCCGTGGCGCCCGCGAACACCTGGAACTGGCCGGCCTGCTGCCCGCCGTACCCACCCCGAAGACCCACCCGGATCCCCGGGCCGCGAGCGAGGAACGAGCCCGATGAGCACCACCCCCGCATCACCGCGCATGGTCGAGGTCTCCGGTGCGGAGGCTTTGTGGCTGCTGGAGGGGGCCGCGCTGGGACGACTGGTGTACGTGCGGCGGGAGCTGACCGTCGTCCGTCCGGCGCGGCACGTGTGGGAGTTCGGGAACCTGGTCGTGCGCACCCCGGTCCAGGCGGCCGCGGTCCCGCCGACAGCGACGTACCACGTCGAGGAGATCGACCCCCGGACCGGCACCGGCTGGAGCGTCACCGCCACCGGGCATGCCGAAGTGATCACCGACCGCGACGAAGCCGCGCACTACCACCGGACGCTGAGCGGCTGGGCCCACGGCCCGCACGACGCCGTCATCCGGATCCATCCCCGGTCCCTCGCGGGATTCCGCCTGGGCGACAGCTCGGAGCGCCGATGAGCACGCGGCTGGAGGCCCTGCCCTACCGGCATGTCCTGACGTTGCCCGCCATACCGTCGGCCGTGCGCACGGCCCGCGAGACCGCGGAGGAAGCCCTGATCGAGTGGGGGATCAGCCGCCGCCATCCCGCCGTCGACCCCGCCTTGCTGATCCTCGGCGAACTGGTCACCAACAGCGTCCGGCACGCCGCCGCGCTCTCGCCGCAGATCACCATCGTCTACGCGGCGGGCCGGGACTGTCTGGCGTTCGCCGTCCACGACCGTCACCCGTTCCGGCCGGCCCTGGACGCGAGCGTCGCGGCGTCCGGCACCGGCGGCCTCGCGACGGTCATGGAGGTCACTCTCGGCCTCGGCGGTTCAGCGGTGGTTCGCGGCGACGCCGACGGCAACGGCAAGAGCATCTGGATCACCCTGCCGCTGTGAAGGGGGGTCCCGCGCAAAAAGGGACGCGAATTGGGTCCTGCCTGCCCGGCAGGCGAGGATGGTCCGCATGGGTGTGACGAGTGGGCGGGTGCGAGGCGCCGAGGAGCGGTCGGTACGTCCGTGCCGGCGGGTCGGAGAGGGGACGGCAGCATGAGTACGCCGCTGTACCAACTGAAGGCCGAGTTCTTCAAGACGCTCGGGCATCCGGCACGTATCCGCGTCCTCGAGCTTCTGAGCGAGCGGGAGTACGCGGTGGCGGAGATGCTGCCCGAGGTGGGGATCGAGCCCGCGCACCTGTCCCAGCAGCTGGCCGTGCTGCGGCGGGCGAACCTGGTCGTCACCCGCAAGGAAGGCTCGACCGTCTACTACTCGCTGACCAGCCCGCATGTGGCGGAGCTGCTCAGGGTCGCGCGGACCATCCTCTCCGGAGTGCTGGCGGGGCAGGCCGAACTGCTCGCCGACCTGAAGGCCGCTCAGGGAAAGACGAAGCCGACCGCATAACCGTGTCGCCGCCCTGAGCGCCGCCGCACCGGGCTCCAGGGCTCCGCTCGAGCACCGCGGCACCGGGCTCCAGAGCTCCGCGGGAATCCGCGTGATGCGGGAGTTGGCCGGATGTGTTCTGTGTGAAGCGTTGACTAGAAAGCGCTTGCCCCTTACGTTTCCCGTTCAGCAGCGTGACCCGCGTGTGACATCTCGTATACGAGACACCAGATCTCCGAGCCGCACCACCTGGGCAAGTGAACGCACCAGGGCCCCATGAGTCCCCGTACGAGTATTGCCGCGCGCCACATGCTGTTCCGTATGAAGTACGTCGTTCGCGTACATGACCCACGGATGCTCCCGAAGGGACACACCCGCATGCGTACTCGCCCCCCACGAAGGCGCGCCCGCCAACTGGCCCTGGCGGCGGCCGCGACGGCCTCCCTGGCCGTCACCACGGTTCTCGTTCTGCCGCAGTCCGCCGGCGCCGCCGAGACCTCGCCGGTCGGCTTCGGCGCCGGGACCACCGGCGGAGGCAGTGCGACCGCCGTCACCGTCACCACGCTCGACGCCTTCAAGACGGCGGTCACCGGTGACGCGGCCAAGGTGGTCAAGGTCAACGGCCTGATCTCGCTGACCGGTCAGGTCGACATCGGCTCCAACACCACGGTCCTGGGCGTCGGTTCGTCGTCCGGGTTCACCGGCGGCGGACTGCGCCTGAAGAAGGTCACCAACGTCGTCGTCCGCAATCTGAACATCAGCAAGCCGCTCAAGCCCGCCGACGGCATCACCGTGCAGGCGTCGACGAAGGTGTGGATCGACCACAACTCCTTCTCGTCCGACCTCGATCACGGCAAGGACTACTACGACGGTCTGCTCGACATCAATCATGGCTCCGACTACGTCACCGTCAGCTGGAACACCTTCAAGGATCACTACAAGGGCTCGCTCGTCGGCCACAGCGACAACAACGCGAGCGAGGACACCGGGCATCTGCGGGTGACGTACCACCACAACTGGTTCAACAACGTCAACTCCCGCATCCCGAGCCTGCGTTTCGGCACCGGGCACTTCTACGACAACTACGTCGTCGGGGCCGAGACCGCCGTGCACTCCCGGATGGGCGCCCAGATGCTCGTCGAGAACAACGTGTTCCGCGACACGGAGGTCGCCGTCACCACCAACCGGGACAGCGATGTGGACGGCTACGCCAACCTGACCGGCAACGACCTCGGCGGAGCCGCCACCGAGGTCTCGCAGGTCGGCAGCTTCACCACCCCGCCCTACAGCTACACCGCCGAACCCGCCTCGACCGTCGTCGCGTCGGTCACGTCCGGCGCGGGCGCCGGGCAGCTCTGACCACCCCCCACCTGGAAGAAGGCAACGGGACATGACTTCACCCGTACGTGCGCGCGCCCGCCGGCGCGCTCTGACCGGCACCCTGGCCGCACTCGGCCTCTCGGTTGCCATGATCATGACAGAAGGCGCGCTGACGCCGGCGAGTGCCGCCACCTGGCCCACCGCGAGCGGCAGTCAGGCGGTCTCCTCCACCATCTCGGTCTCCGGAACCAAGGACTACGGGATGCTGCGGCTCTACGGCACCGGTGACCTGGGCAGCGGCAGCCAGGAGGAGGATCAGGGGCCGATCCTGGAACTGGCCGCCGGCACCGTTCTCAAGAACGTCATCATCGGTTCCCCCGCGGCGGACGGCATCCACTGTCTGGGCAGCTGCACGCTGCAGAACGTCTGGTGGGAGGACGTCGGCGAGGACGCGGCGACGTTCCTTGGCTCCTCGTCCTCCAACGTCTACACCGTGTCCGGCGGTGGGGCGAAGGAGGCCAGCGACAAGGTGTTCCAGTTCAACGGCGCCGGAACGCTGAACGTCTCGAACTTCGCGGTGCAGACCTTCGGCACCTTCGTCCGGTCGTGCGGCAACTGCAAGACCCAGTACAAGCGGACGATCAACCTCAACACCATCGAGGCCACCTACAAGGGAGGCCGGATCGTCGGCATCAACACCAACTACGGCGACAGCGCGACCCTGAAGGGCATCAAGATGGTCGGGGACACCAGCAAGAAGATCATCCCCTGCCAGAAGTACATCGGCAACAACACCGGGGCGGAGCCGACCAAGAACGGCACCGACGCCGACGGCACGTACTGCAAGTACGCGGCGTCCGACATCACCTACAGCTGACGGTCCCTTCCCCGGCGGCTGAACGAACCGGTCCCCCGCACGCCGGTTCGTTCAGCCGCATTGCTGTCTTCGGGCGGGGGTGCGCCTCACCGGACCTCGCTCGCCAGCGCGGCCAGGTCCTCGTCGGTGAGCAGGCGGCCGCCGTCGGCCATCAACTCCCGGGAACGGACCAGTACTTCCTCGACCTGGGCCTGGGTGAGCTCGAAGCCGAGCGCCGTCAGCTTGTCGGTCAGGGTGTACGGGCCGCTGTCGGGGGTGAACGGGACCTTGCGGCCGTTGCCGACCAGGGTGGGCTCCAGGCAGTTGTGCAGAAGGGGGTCGACCTCCGTCTCCTGGGTGATGAGGTCCATGCCTCCCCAGCAGAAGGCGTGGGTGCCGGTCACCGGGTGATTCCACGCGGTGTGATAGCCCGTCAGGGACTCGCCGGCCCTGGCCAGTTCGGTCAGCCGCTCGGTCCTGATCCCGGTCCGTACGCCGTACAGCGCCTCGAAGGCCAGAGCCGTCGCGGCCAGGTCGGCGTTGCCGGGCCCGCCGCAGTAGCCGTTCACCGAGAGCTCGACGGCCGCGGCGCCCGCCCGTACGGCGGCGACCGCGCAACCGACCGCCAGGCCGAAGGTGTTGTGCGGGTGCAGCCCGACCTCGACGTCCGGAGCGAGGGTCCGGGTGCGGCGGACCAGGTACGCGTACGCCTCCGGGCTCATGGCGCCGGGTCCGTCGAACAGGGTGAGTTCGGTGGCGCCGGCTCCGGCCAGCACGGTCACCGACTCCTCGTGAGTCTCCTCGGTCAGGTACGAGACCATCAGCAGCGGCACGATCACATCGAGGCCGCGGCCGCGCGCGTGCTGGATCAGCCGGGTCGCGCGGGCCAGTACGGCGGCACGGTCGCGCGGAGTCCCGGAGGTACGCCACTCCTCGCCGCGCCATGCCCGGCCGTAGATCATCGGCTGGTAGATGAGGGACATCTCGCCGAAGCCCTGCACCCAGACCTGTACGGCGTCGTAACCGGCCTCGGCCGCACGGTCGATGTCGTCCGTCGAGCGCATCAGCGGACACACGATCCGGCAGTCGGGGTTCTCGCCCTTGACCAGGCTCACCTCGGACTTGAGCGCGGTGTCGTCACGGCCGCCGATGCCGGCCGTGACGACTTCGGGAACCCCGCTGCCGACGAGCCCGCGCAGAAACGTCTCCTTCGCCTCGGCGGAGGCGACGACGCCCGGCAGTGTCTCCACCGAGCGCAGGGTCGCGTCCCGCAGCCGGACAGCCGGAGGAAGTGAACCCACCACGTCCGGGCGCCGGTTGAGCGGACTGACCGACCAGTGGCCGGGCTCGTGGGCGCCGGGCGCGCGCCGTGCCGCCAACTCCGCGCGGAACCGGGCGATTTCCTCGGCGGTGAACACGGGCGGCTTGTCCATGGCGTCCTCCGGGCGTGGATCGGTCGGGCGTGGATCGGCGGGGCGTGGATCCGTGGTGCGTGGATCGGCGGGGCGTGGATCCGTGGTGCGTTCCCGAGCCCATCCAAGCCACCTGTCGACACTAAAGGCAATAGATGTGCTTCAGATGCCTCGATGTTTACTTTCTGTCGACACCTGGCTAAGACTGTCGACAGGCTCGACGGCTCGCCCCGCGTGCGCGGTCACCGTCCGCCGTAGACGCGTCGACCGGTTTCGCAGCCTGTCCCATCGCTCCGACCGAGGGAGTTCCCGTGACCCAAGACATCCCGCATCAGCGGCCGGGCCGGCTGGCCGGCCGGATCGCGGTCATCGGCGGCGCCGGCAGCGTCGGTCCCGGCTGGGGCAACGGCCGCGCCACCGCCGTGATCTTCGCCCGGGAGGGCGCCACCGTCTTCCTGACCGACCGGGACAAGGAGTCCCTGGAGGTGACCGCGCGGCACGTGCGTGAGGAAGGCGGCACCGCCCACACGGCCGTCCTCGACATGACCGAACCCTCCGCCGTCCAGGGCTTCTTCGCCGAATGCGAGGAGCGGGCGGGGCGGATCGACATCCTCGTCAACAACGTCGGCGGCTCCCGCGCGGGCGGCGCCGTCGACCTGAGCCTGGAGGACTGGGACAGCCAGCTGCGCACCAACCTCACCAGCGCCTTCCTCGCCTGCAAGCACGCCATCCCGGTGATGCGGCGCGGCGGCGGAGGCGCGATCGTCAACACCGCGTCGGCGTCCGGGCTGCGCTGGACCGGCGCCGCCCAGGTCGGCTACGCGTCGGCGAAGGCGGCGGTCATCCAGCTGTCCCGGGTGACCGCCGTCGAGTACGCCCCCGACAACATCCGCGTGAACACCGTCGTCCCCGGGCAGTTGCACACCCCGATGGTGGAGGCCCGCCTCGCCGGCCAGCGCGCGGGCGGTGACGTGGCGAAGCTGCTGGCGCAGCGGCAGGCCAGGATCCCGCTCGGGTTCATGGGCGACGGCCGGGACACGGCGTACGCCGCCCTGTTCCTCGCCTCCGACGAGGCCCGATTCGTCACCGGCACGGAGATCGTCGTCGACGGTGGAATGACGGCGCGCTGTGACTGAGCCGGCGGTGACCCAACCCTCCGCCCAGGCACCGGAGTTGACTCAGCCATCCGTCCAGGCGCCGGAGTCGACCCCCTCGCCCGGCTGCCCGCCCCCGCACCCGGCGCCCCGTACCCCCACGCTGGTGCTCCCGCCGGACAGCTGCGACGCCCACTGCCACATCTTCGGCCCGGCCGAGGTCTTCCCGTACGCGCCGGAGCGCACCTTCACCCCGCTCGACGCACCGAAGGAACAACTTCGCGCCCTGCACGCCCACTTGGGGCTGACCCGGGCCGTCGTCGTGCAGTCCTCCTGTCACGGCCACGACCATCGTGTGCTGCTGGACGCGCTGGCCTCCGGTGCCGGACGGCTGCGCGGAGTGGCCCTGATCGGCAAGGCGACGAGCAGAGCCGAGATCGAGGAACTGCACCGCGCGGGAGTACGGGCCTTCCGGCTGAACTTCCTGCCCCATCTGCGCACCCCGCCCACCCGCGCCGAGATCGACTCGGTGCTCGAACGCGTCGACGGACTCGGCTGGTCGGCCCAACTCCACGTCAGGGACGAGGAGATCGTCGGCCTGGAGCAGCTGGTGCGCGCGCTGCCCGGCAGGGCCGTGATCGACCACATCGGGCGCGTCGACGTCAGCGCCGGACGGGGCGGCCCCGCCCTGCGCAGCCTGCGCGCCCTCCTCGACACCGGGGACGTGTGGGTGAAGGTCAGCGGGGTCGACCGGGTCTCCCGGCAGGGGCCGCCGTACGCCGACGCCGTCGCGGTGGCCGCCTCCCTGGTGGCGTACGCGCCCGAACGGGTGCTGTGGGGGACCGACTACCCGCATGTGAACATCACCGGCCCCGCACCGGACGACGGGCTGCTCGTGGACCTCCTTGAGCAACTGGCTCCGGACGCCACGCACTTGCGGCGGCTGCTCGTGGACAACCCGGCGGAGCTCTTCGATTTCGAAGAAACTCACTAGTGTCGGCAGAGATGGCAACTATTTCGCCGTCACACCCCTTGAAGGCCGAAAGTGTCGACAGTACTGTCGCGTGTCGAACCCCGCGTGAGGAGACGTCCATGCACGACCTGCCTCAGGGCACCCTCATCCGTCGCGGCGACGAGGCCTATGAGCATGCCCGCCTCGACGCCGTCTGGAACGAACGCAAGCCCAGCCGCTTTCCCGAGGTGATCGCCCTCGCCGAGGACGAGCGGGACGTCGTCGCGGCCGTCCGTCTGGCCCGCCGGGAAGGACTGCCGATCGGCATCCGCTCGGGCGGTCACAGCTGGGTGGGCAACGGGGTGCGGGACGGCGGAATGCTGCTCGACCTGTCACGGATGCAGCAGGCTTCCGTGGACCCGGTGGCCCGCACGGCAGCCGTACAACCCGCCGTCAAGGGACCGGCACTCGACCAACTCCTCGCACCGCACGGCCTGTTCTTCCCCACCGGGCACGCACCGACGGTCGGCCTCGGCGGCTTCCTCCTCGGCGGCGGCTACGGCTGGGACTCACGCAGGCTCGACCCCGCCTGTCTCAGCATCGAGGCGATCGACGTGGTCCTCGCCGACGGCAGCCTGGTGCACGCCACCGACGCCTCGCACCCCGACCTGCTGTGGGCGGCGCGGGGGAGCGGCCCCGGCTTCTTCGGCGTGGTCACCCGCTTCCACCTCCGCCTCCACGAACGGCCTCAGCGCATCCTGCGCACCGTGCACAGCTACCCGCTCGAACTCCGCGACGAGGTGCTGAGCTGGGCGTACGACACGCTCGAAAGCCTGTCGCCCGCAGTCGAGTTCTCGGCGAAGGTGGGCTTCACTCCCGGCCTCGACCGTAAGACCGCCTCCCTCACGGCGACCGCCTTCTGCGAGACCGGCGACAACCCGCTCGCCCCGCTGGAGGCCGCCCCCTTCCGCGACCGGGCCGTGCGTGCGGTGATCGCGCAGGAGACGAGCATGGCCGAGCTGTACGACGCCGCCGACCGGCTCACCCCGGCCGGGATGCGCTGGGCCCTCGACGGGATCTGGGCCGACGGCCCCGTCGACAAGATCCTGGCCGCGGCCGGGCCGCTGTTCGACTCCATCCCGGACACCACCAGCCATGTGCTGTGGATGCTCTGGGGCCACTACCCGCCGCGCACCGACGCCTGCTGGTCCAGCCAGGCCAAGGTCTACCTCTCGCCCAACGCGGGCTGGACCGACCCGGCCGAGGACCTCGCCCACGAGCGGTGGGCGCACGGCGAACTCGCCGCGATCCAGCACCTGTCGAAGGGCCTGCAGTTCTCCGACAACAACCTCGCCGACCGCTTCGATCACGGGCTCAGCCCGAGCAACTCCGCACGCCTGGAGGAGATCCGGGCCGCGTACGACCCGGCGGGACTGTTCCGGACGTACATGTCCCCGCTGGAATCCACCACCGCCTACGCCGCCGCGGCACCCGCCCGGACGCACTGAAGCCCGTACTGAAGGAGAGCCGTTCCATGGAGACTTCGAGAAGCCCGCGGCGCCGTACCCTGCTCGCCCTCACCGCGGTGATCGCCACCCTGTCCCTCGCGACCACGGCCTGCGGCGGCGACGCGGCCGGCGAGGCCAGGAGCGCCGACGGCAAGGCCAAGGTCACCGTCCTGCGCTCCAACGGAGCCATCTTCGAGCCGCTCTACATCGCCGAGCAGCAGGGCTACTTCAAGGACGCCGGCCTGGACGTCACCATCAAGGCGGGCGCGCAGGACACCTCGCAGAACGCGCCGTCCGTCCTCAACGGCGAGGCCCAGTTCGCGATGACGGACAGCTCCGGCTTCCTCAAGAGCGCGGCCCAGGACATGCCGCTGCGCATCGTCACCGGTCTGCAGTCCGCGACGACGAAGACCGCCCCCACCGACGGACTGCTGGTCAAGAAGAGCAGCTCCATCGAGTCCTTCTCCGACCTGGAGGGCAAGACCGTCGGGATCTCCGCGCTCGGCGGCACCATCCAGTTCATCTGCGAGTACCTGGTGCAGAAGGACGGCGGCGACCCGAAGAAGGTCAAGTTCGTCGCGCTGCCGACGACTTCGCTGACCGACGCCGCCACCTCCGGCAAGACCGACGCCATCTTCTCCTTCGGCCCGTTCTACGCGGCGGCCAAGGAGAGCGGACTGCGCACCATCGGCAACGGCATGAACGACCTCCCCGGCATGGTCCAGGGCGTCCTCTTCTCCAGCCAGAAGTACCTGGCATCGAACGGCGACACGGCGAAGAAGTTCATCGACGCCGTCGCCAAGGCCATCACCTACGCCAACGCACACCCCACGGCCGTCAAGGCGATCGACAAGAAGTACACCCAGGTCCCCGCCGCGTACATCGACAAGCACGACACCAACTACTACGACAAGAACCTCGACACCACCGTCATGCGCACGGTCGTCACGAAGATGCACGAGTTCGACCTCCTCGACAAGGAGCCCAAGGACTCGGCCATCTACTGGGACCAGGCGCCGACCTCCGGTGGGGAGTAGCGGGCATGGTGAAGGTCCGACTGCTTCAACTCGGGGCGCTGGCCGCCGTCCTGGGGCTCTGGGCGCTGATCGCGGCGATCGGCGTGGTGAGTTCGACCGCGCTTCCGGGCCCCGGCTCCGTCGCCTCCGCCCTGTGGCAGCTCGCCGGCAGCGGCACGTTCTGGCAGGCGGTCGGCGACACCCTGCGCGGAGCGGTCACCGGGCTCGTGGTGGCGATCGCCGTAGGGATTCCTGTGGGCCTGGTGACCGGGGTGTACGCGGCGGCCGAGGAGTCCTCACGGCTGCTCATGGAGATCCTCCGCTCCTTCCCGGTCATCGCCCTGCTCCCGGTCTTCCTCCTGGTCCTCGGCTCGACGCCCGGCATGAAGGCGACCGTCGTCTTCATCGCCTGCGTCTTCCCGGTGCTGCTCCAGGCCCAGTACGGCGCCCGCAGCGTGCCCCCGGCCGTGCACGAGACCGTACGGTCCTACCGCATCCCCAGGCTGCTGCGCTTCCGGCGGGTCGTCCTGCCGGGCGCGGTGCCGTCCATCATGACCGGGCTGCGGCTCGCCGCGACCACCTCCGTCCTGGTGTCCATCGGCGTCGAAGTGCTCACCACGCTCCCCGGCATCGGCCACATGATCATGGAGTCGCAGCAGGCGGGGGCGTCGGCGCGGGCGTACGCCTACATCTTCTCCGCGGGCGCGATCGGCTACTCGATCACTCTGCTGGCACAGTTCGCCGAGCACCGGCTGCTGCGCTGGCGGCCGCCCGTGCACACAGGAGGCGAGTAGACCCATGAACCGCGGCCGTGTGCCCTGGAAACCGATCCTGCGTCAACTCTGGCTGCCCGCCCTGGTGTTCGCGATCCTGCTCGTCGCCACCGCGGGCAACACCAGCTTCTACTTCCCGCCCCTGACCGAAGTCCTGAGCACCCTGTGGTCCGAGCTCGTCCACGGCGGCCTCGTCGGCGACCTGCTCTACAGCCTGCGCAACATAGTGAGCGGACTGGCGCTCGCCACCGTCGTGGGGGTGGGCGCGGGCCTGGTCATCGGCGAGATACGCACCCTGCGCCTGGCGACCGCGCCCCTGCTCGACTTCGCGCGCGCGACACCGACCGTGGGATTCGTGCCCGTCATCATCCTCACCCTGGGCATCGGCTCGGGCCCGAAGATCTTCCTGATCTTTCTCGGCTCGCTGTGGCCCATCCTCCTCAACACCGTCAGCGGAGTGCAGGCCATCAGCCCGGCCGTGCACGAGACCGCGCGCGGCTACCGCATCCCGTGGCGGCTGCGGCTGCGCCGGGTGATCCTGCCGGGCGCGCTGCCGCAGATCCTGGCGGGCATCCGTGTCTCCCTGTCCATCGCCGTCGTCCTCATGGTCGTCAGCGAGATCTACGGTTCGCCCGTCGGCCTCGGCAACTTCATCCTGCAGAGCGGATCGAGCTTCCACGTCGCCGAGACCTGGGCCGGCACCATCCTGATCGGCATCCTCGGATACGGCCTGAGCGTGTTCCTCCTGCTGTGCGAGCACCGCCTTCTCGGCTGGTACCACCAACGCGCCCCGCGCGCCCGTCCGTCGAAGCCCGTGACCATCGAGAAGAGCAACGGAGTCGTCGTATGACACGCGGATCCAGCCTGCACGTCGAGGAACTCCGCATGGCCTTCGGGCACGGTCCCCAGGAGCATCTGGTCCTCGACGGCCTGTCCCTGCGGGTCGACCCCGGAGAGGCCGTCTGCATCGTCGGCCCCTCCGGCGCGGGCAAGACGACCCTGCTGCGCTGCCTCGCCGGACTGACCCGCCCGACCTCGGGAGCGGTCCGCTACGGCGATCAGTCGCTCACCGAGCCGCACGCGGACATCGCCGTCGTCTCCCAGGACTACCGCGGCTCACTGCTGCCCTGGCTGAGGGTGTGGGACAACGTCGCCTTCCCGCTCCAGGGACGAGGCGTACGGCGCGCGGAGCGCAAGCGCCGCGCGCTCGACTGCCTCGCCGCGGTCGGGCTGCCGGACGTCGGCGACAAGTACCCGTGGCAGCTCTCCGGAGGCATGCAGCAGCGCGTGGCCATCGCCCGCGGACTCGCGTACGACGCGCCGGTGCTCCTCATGGACGAACCCTTCGGCTCGGTCGACGCCCAATCCCGGTTCGACCTGGAGGACTTGACGCTGGAACTGCGCAGACGGCTCGGCATCACCGTCGTCGTGGTCACGCACGACATCGACGAGGCCGTCTACCTGGGCGACCGGGTGATCGTCCTCGGCGGCAAGCCGACCGCCGTCCTGGAGACGCTGGCCATTCCCCTGGGGACCGATCGCGATCAGCTGTCGACACGGGCCGACCCGCGCTTCGCCGAACTGCGTACGCGGGTGCTGTCCCTGATCCGCGGGGAGCGCGCCCCGGGCACGGGCACGGACACGGACACGGACACGGATACAGACCGGGACCCGGCCCAGTCCCCGGACAAGACCGTCGGGGCCGACCGTACGGGGGTGGCCTGACCATGCGATTCGATCATGTGGGCTTATCCGTACCGGAGTTGCAGGCCGCGACCACCTGGTACCGCGAGGCCCTGGACCTCGTCGAGGAGCACACGTTCTCCGTCCCCGGCACGGATCTGAGCGGAGTGATGCTCCGTCATGACAGCGGCTGGCGCATCGAGTTGCTCCACCGCCCTGAGGCCCGGCCGGGACTCGCCGCCGACAGCCCGCTGGAGGCGGCGGGCACGCTCGGCCTAGGTCACCTCTGCCTGTGCGTCGGCACACCGTACGAGGTCGACGCCACGTTCGACCGACTCGTCACGGCCGGCGCGGGCGTACGAATGAGCCCGCGCCCGGCACCGCGCCCCGGCGCCCGAATGGCGTTCGTGTCCGACCCGTTCGGCAACCTGATCGAACTCATCGACCGCGCCTGAGAGCCGGCGCACCCACCGCGCCCCCACGACCGGGGCGCGTCCGAAGACCCCGTCCCACTCCCTGGCTCACCCCTGCCCGAAAGGCAGCTCACCCCTGCCCCGAGCAGGTCGACCCTGCCCGAAAACACCTGAAGACAAGGAAGTTCACGGTGGATCACAAGAAGTCTCTTGGCGAGCGCGAGGTCACCTTCAGAGCTCGTCCCCGCGCCCTGCTCGTGGCGGTCGCCGCCGCCTTCGCCCCCACTCTCGCGGCCCCCGCCGTCGCGCACGCCGTCGGCACCAAGGCGACGCTCACCGTCGGCTCCGGGGAGACCGTCGAGGTCACCGCGACCACCAAGCTCAGCTCGCTGACCATCGAGGAGGGCGGCATTCTCGCAGCCCCCGACGGCTACAGCATCAGCCTCACCGTGAACAGCGTGGAGACCGGCAGCGAGCTGGCCCTGCTCACCGACGGCTACGGCGGAGCGGCCACCGCGATCGCCGCCGGCACCTACACGGGCACCGTCGTCATCACCGTCGCCGAGGCCAACGAGGTCGCGTACAGCACCCTCACCTTCCCCTTCCGCCAGGCGATCTACGTCGACTCCGACGGCGTGGACAAGTCCAAGTCGGTACTGGCGAACGTGAAGGGCGGGTCGGCCACCAACACCGCCGCGACCGGCATCCGGCTGACCTCGACCGGCGAGGCGTTCAACGGTGTCTATGTCACCGGCGGCGGCACGTACACGCTCAAGAACGCGAAGATCGCCTTCACCGGCAACGGCCGCTGCGACTTCATCGGCTACGGCGCGTCCGTCGTCGGCACCGGTGACGGCACCACCCTCGTCGTCAACGGCGCCACCATCACCAACCAGGGCGTGGTCCGCACCGCCGTCATCGCCGACGCCACCGCCCATGTGATCGTGAAGAACTCCACGATCCACACGGCGGACGGCACCGTCCCCGACGAGTACCCCGCCTCCGGCACCGGCGACACCAAGTACATGATCACCGTGCCGTGGATGCTGGGTCTGTCCGGCAACGTCCGCGCCACCAACCTCCTCGGCGCCAACACCCGTGCCGCGTACATCAACTCCTCCGTCTCCTCGGAGAACTGGGGAGCACTGTCCGTCGACGGTGGCAGCAACTGCACACTCACCGTCATCAACAGCACCATCGCCAACACCGGCGGGGTCGGCTACGGGTCGTACGCCATCGGCAACGTGACCGAGCACATCCTCGGCAGCACCTACGACGTCGGCGACTACGTCCTGATCACCTGGAGCGGAACCGTTCACTACGGCGACAGCGTCGCGGGCACGGTCTCCGACCTGAACGACTCGCTGGAACTGGGGCTCACCAGCACCGAGCTGTCGGCCCTCAGCGAGAAGTCCTGCGCCCTGAACTCCGGGCGTTTCGGCTTCATGTGGTACGGCGCCTCGACCGTCACCATCGACGGCGGGACCCAGGTCAGCACGGAGAAGACCACGTTCCTCTCGAAGGCCTCGGCGGCGACCGTCGTCGTGGACGGTTCCGAAGGGGCCACCATCGAGGCCGGCAACGGCGTCATCTTCCAGCTGATGGACACCGACCGTCCCAGCAGCGTGTCGGTGTCGGGCGAGCCGTGGAGCAGCGAGACGATCGGCACCTACACCGAGCCCACCGGCAGTGCCACGAAGTCGTCCAGCTGGGTCACCACCAGCGCCCAGACCGGCGACTCGACCGCCACGTTCACCGACATCGCCCTGACCGGCAACTTCTACAACTCCGTATGGGGCGGCGGCAACGCGAGCATCCAGGGCCAGAACCTGGTGCTCACCTTCGACGGCTCCACCGTCGAGGGCGTCATCTCCGCCTCCGCGGCCAAGCACAGCGTCTCCACCATCACCTCGGCGGAGTACCTGCAGATCGGCGAGGTCACCAACACCGCCCAGACGGTCGTGAACAACGGTGTCATCGTGACCCTGAAGAACGGCGCCGACTGGACGGTCACCGGCACGTCCTACCTCAGCGCCCTGACCATCGCCTCCGACGCCTCCGTCAGCGCCCCGAGCGGCAAGACTGTGACCCTGAAGGTCGGCGGCACCACCACCACGATCACCCCGGGCAAGAGCTACACCGGTGCGCTCACACTGACCGTGGCGTAACCCCATGAAAAAACCGGCCCCCGGGAGGGGAGGATGCGAACCGTTTTCCCGGGAGCCGGAGCTTTTCCATTTCTAGAGGGCTTCTTTGTCACTTGGGCGAGCTGGAGCGCCCCGAAAGGGGCGCGGGGAACTGCGCGACCAGCCCCCACGAACCCGCAGCCGAAAACCGCACCCCTCAGCGGAGCGCCTACGCCCCGATCATGTTGTAGCCACCATCAGCAACAAGGAACCCACCGGTGATGTGCTGCGCATCCTCCGTCGCAAGGAACAGCGCGGCCCCCGCAAGCTCCTCAGGCCCGGGTATCCGCCCCATGGGCGTCGCCGCACGCAACTGCTCCCCGCGGCCGTTCTTCCAGTCCTGGCGCCCCAGCGTCGCCGGGGTCTCGATGAACCCGGGCGCGAACACGTTCACCCGAACCGCCGGCGCGAACGCATGGGCGTACGACTTGGTGAGGCCGATGATGCCGTACTTGGCGGCGGCGTACTGCGGGGCCCGGGCGCTGCCCCGTACGACCACGGTGGAGCCGATGTTGACGATGGCCCCGCCCCCCTCCTGCTCCAGCATCCGCGCACCGAACTCATGGGTGCACAGCAGCGTGCCCTTCACGTCCACGGCGAGGACGTGATCGATGGACTCCTCCGTGATGTCACGCCAGGACATCTGCTCGCGGGCCACGTCGCCGACGTTGTTGACGGCCACGTCCAGGCGGCCGAAGCGGGCCCACACCTCGTCGGCCAGACGCCGGATCTGGGCGCGCTCGGCGATGTCGGCCTGCACGATGAAGGCCTTGCGGCCGAGCGCGGTGACCCGCTCTGCGGTGGCCTCGGCGCCCGCGCTCGAACTGCGGTAGTGGATGGCGACGTCGGCGCCCTCCCGGGCGGCCCGCACCGCGATCTCGGCGCCGAATCCGGTGCCCGCTCCGGTGACGAGGACGGTCTTGCCGGTGAAGCGTTCGGGGACGGCAGTCATGTGATCTCCGTTCGAATGAGCAGAAGAGGCAGAAGAGGCAGAAGAGGAGGTGGAGAGGTGCGGACGCAACGCGGTCGTCCGTGGGTGGAGAGAGCGCGCGTCATACGAGGGTCCGGCCACCGTCCGCGTACAGCACCTGACCGGTGACGAACGCGGCCTGGTCGGAGGCGAGGAAGAGCACCGGCCCCGCCAGGTCTTCGGGGCGACCGAGTCGTCCGGCGGGCACGAGCGCCTCCAGGGACGCGCGGATCCCGGGTTCGGACAGGTAGGCGCGGGTCAGGTCCGTCTCGGTGTAGCCGGGCGCGACGGCGTTGACGGTGACGCCGGCCGCGGCCCATTCGCGGGCCATGACCCGCATGAGCTGGTTGACGCCGCCCTTCGTGGCCGCGTACGGCGCATGGTCCTTGTGGGCGAGCAGACCGGACACCGAGGAGAGGAAGACGATCCGTCCGTGGCAGGCCGGCACCATCACCGCGCCGATGGCGCGGCCCAGCCAGAACGCGCTGTCGAGATTGACGGCGCGCAGCCGCTCCCACACCTCGTCGGGTGTCTCCAGCACCGGCCTGCGGTCATTGACGCCGACCGCGTGCACGAACACATCGATTCCGCCCAGGAGCTGCACGGATCTGTCGACGGCCGCACGGCAGGCATCCGCCGAAGTGAGGTCGGCGGTCAGGCCGTTGACGGAGTTCGCACCCTGGCAGACCTTGTCCACCTTCGCCTCGTCCACGTCGAGGACGAGTACGTCGGCGCCCGCCTCCGCGAGCGCGCTGGTCACCGCCGCGCCGATCCCTCCGGCGCCGGCGACCAGTGCGCGCGCCCCGGTGAAGTCCCATGTCGTCCGCATGCTCGGACCGTAAGCCACCGCCGCATTTTGTGTCCACACTTTGCGCGACTCTTGACGCCAAACCCACCTCTGGGCAGGCTGACTGTCGACAGTTAAGGAGTGGTTCGATGAAACTGGTGACGTTCGACGACGGGCTCGTGGGCCGTCTCGACGGTGAGACCGTCGTGGAACTCGATGTCCCGACGACCCGCGCGTTCTTCGAGCGCGACGGCCAAGTGGGGGAGACCGGGCGGACGTTCGCGCTCGCCGATGTGCGGCTGCGCGCTCCGATCGTGCCGAAGAAGTTCTTCCACACGGCCGGCAACTTCCGTGAACACCATGAGGACCTGGTCCGGGTCGACTGGTCCCATCCGGTGAACAAGGGCATCGTCTTCTTCCAGAACGTGGACGCGATCATCGGCCCGGACGAACCCGTCGTGTACCCCGCGAACCTCACCCGAGAGCTGGACTACGAACTCGAACTCGCCGTCGTCATAGGGAAGCCGGGCCGGTTCTTCTCCGCCGAACAGGCCGCCGAGCACATCGCCGGATACCTGGTCTTCAACGACATCACCGCGCGCGACATCCAGCGCAAGGAGATGGAGTCGGGCGTCTTCTCCTTCTCCAAGGCGATCGAGACGTTCTGCCCCATCGGCCCGTACATCGTCACCGCCGACGAGATCGACGACCCGCACGACCTCGACATGGAGCTGCGGGTCAACGGCGACGTCCGCCAGAAGTCCCACACCTCCCGGATGTCGGTGTCGATTCCGCAACTGGTCGCCTATCACTCGCCGCAGATCTACAGCGCGGGCGACCTCATCACCACCGGCACCATCGCGGGCGTCGCGGCGAGCACCGCCGACCCGTTCGCCAACTACCTCCGCCCGGGCGACGTGGTCGAGGCCGAGATCGAGGGCCTCGGCATCCTGCGCAACCCAGTGGTCTCCTGGCAGGACGCGTACGGGACCGCGGAGCCGCCCGCCGAGTGGGGGCACTCCCTCTGGGGGAGGGGCTGAGCCGCCATGACCGCGACCCTCTTCACCGACGTCCGGGTCTTCGACGGCACCGGACGCGATCCCTTCCCCGCGGAGGTCCTCGTCGAGGGCGGCCGCATCACCGCTGTGGCGCCCAACATCCCCGCCGGCCAACGGCGTTCGGCCCGCGTCATCGACGGCGGCGGTGGCACCCTGCTCCCCGGGATCGTCGACGCGCACGCCCACCTCGGCTTCGGCTCCACCGTCGAGCACCGCTCCCGGCGCCGCGACGAACCGGACGAGGAGAAGGCCCTGCTGGTGGCGCACGCAGGCCGCGTCCTGCTCGACCACGGCATCACCAGCGCCTACTCGGGCGGCAACCGGCTGCCCCGCACGGAGATCGCGGCCCGCAAGGCGTTCGCCGAGGGCTGGATGCCGGGGCCGCGTCTCAAGGCCGCGTCCTGGGAGGGCAGCGCGGGCATGGTCGAACCCGGGGTGTACGACTTCCCGGGCATCGACGGCCGTGCCTCGGACCCGGAGTCGGTCGCCCGGTTCGTCGAGGGCATGGCCGAACTGGGCGTCGACATCGTCAAGTTGTCGCTCTCCGGCGAGAGCGCGGTGGTCGCCGGCAGCTCGCGGATCGTGCAGTTCACGGAGGAGGAGGTGGCCGCCGCGGCACGCGCCGCCCAGCGGCGCGGTGTCTGGCTGACCGCGCACGCGCACGCCGCCGAGTCCGTCAAGATGGCCGTACGTCAAGGCATCCGCGCCCTCTACCACTGCACCTTCGCCGACGAGGAGGCCCTCGACCTCCTGGAGGCCGCCCGCGACCGCGTCTTCGTCGCCCCGACCCCCGGCATCATCCACGCCAACCTGTACGAGGCCGACAGCGAACCCGAGCCCGGCATGGAGGTCGAGGCGACCGCCAAGGCCGTACGCCAGGTCGTGCCCGAACTCGTGAGGCGCGGGATACGCGTCGTCCCGGGCGGAGACTACGGCTTCGCCTGGAACCCGGTCGGACGCAACCTGCGGGACCTGGAACTCTTCGTCGAGTGGTTCGGCTTCACTCCCGCCGAAGCACTGCGCGCGGCCACCCAGTACGGGGGCCAGATCATGGACATGGAGGACGAACTCGGCCTCATACGGGAGGGTTTCCTCGCGGACCTCGTCCTCGTCGACGGTGACCCCCTGACCGACATCCGCATCCTCCAGGACCGCGACCGCCTCGTGGCGATCATGAAGGACGGCGTGTTGCACAAGGCGCGGGCGTGATCCGCGCGCGCACCACGGGCGGGCGGCTCGTGGGGGAGTGGGACACCGGCATCGCCGTCTTCCGCGGCATCCCGTACGCCGAGCCACCGGTCGGCGAACTGCGCTGGCGGCCGCCCCGGCCCGCCGCCGGCTGGGACGGCGAGAGACGCGCGTACGACTTCGGCCCTGCCCCCTTGCAGCCACAGCCGCCCCGCGACTCGATCATGTACCACACCAACTTCGCCGACCGGCGGGCCCTGGTGATGAGCGAGGACTGCCTCTACCTCAATGTGTGGACCCCCGACCCGGCCGGGCGCGGGCTCCCGGTGATGGTGTGGATCCACGGCGGCGGCAACCGCTACGGGCACGGCGGGCTGGACCTGCACGACGGTCGCGCCCTGGCCCGCCGGGGTCTGGTCGTCGTCACCCTCAACCACCGCCTCGGCGCCCTCGGCTTCCTCGCCCACCCCGAACTGGCCGCGGAGGACGACCTCGGGGCATCCGGCAACTACGGCCTGCTCGACATGGTCGCCGCCCTTACCTGGGTCCGCGAGAACATCGCGGCCTTCGGCGGCGACCCCGACCGGGTGACCCTCGCGGGCAACTCGGCAGGGGCCGCGCACATCTGCCACCTCATGGCATCGGCGGCGGCCCGGCCCCTCTTCCGCGCGGCCGTCGGGCAGAGCGCCTCGGGCATCGGCCGCGCCGAGGGGCCGCTCCCGGACCAGAGCGCGGCACAGAAGCAAGGGCTGTGCTGGGCGGGGGAGTTCGGGGACCGGGACATCACCGGACTGCGGCGGACGAGCGGCGTGGAGCTGGTCCTCAAGGGCCACTTCGGCCCGGTCGTCGACGGTCGCCTGCTGACCGAGCCCACGGACGACGTCTTCGCCTCGGGCCGCCAGCACGCCGTACCGCTGCTGGTGGGCACCAATCTCGACGAGGGATCGGTGTACACCTCGCTGGACGCCCTGAGAAGGCTGCCGGTGGAACCCGGTTCGGACGAGGTGTACCCGGTCCGTGACGCCGGCCAGGCCCGGCGCACCGTACGGCAGTTCACCGGTGAGAGCCGCTTCACCTACCCCGTGTGGCGCTGGGCCACGGCACACCGGGCGAGCGCCCGGACGTGGATGTACCGCTTCACCCGGACACCTCCGCTGCCCGCCGGACTCGACCTGGCCGCCCCACCCGACGGTCTGCCGGGATACGGCGTGCACCACACCGCCGAACTGCCCTACGTACTCGACAACTTGGACCAGCGCCCCTGGCCCTGGAGCGAGCTGGACCGCGAGCTGGCGCGCACGATGGCCGACGCGTGGGCGCGGTTCGTGCGGACGGGGGACCCGAACGGGGGCGCGCTGCCCGCGTGGCCGGTCTTCACCGGCCCCGAAGTGATGTTCTTCGGCGACACCGTGGAGGCGGGGGTCTTCGACCGCCTGGAGGCGATGAATCTCTTGGCGCGCACAGCTCGCCCTCTGTGAAAGGAGTGCTACGTGGCACGACTGCCGGAGACCGACGGCACCGGCGAGATCGCCGAACGCATCCGCGAGCGGCGGGGCGGGACCCTGCGCCCGCTCGACCGCATGCTGCTGCACAGCCCCCAACTGGCCGACGGGTGGAACAGCCTGCTCGGCGCGGTCCGGCAGCGTATCGCCCTGTCCGCCGACATCCGCGAACTCGTGATCCTGCGGATCGCCGTCCTCAACCGGGCCGCGTACGAGTGGACGGCACACGAGCCCGAGGCCCGCCGCGCCGGCCTCGACGACACCCAACTCGCGGCGGTGCGCGCCGAGAACGCCGCCGAGCACCCGGAACTCGACGCACGCCACCGGCGGGTCATCGCCTACACCGACGCGATGACCCGCGACGTCCATGTCCCGGAGGGGCTCTTCGACGCCCTGCGGGCCGACTTCAGCGACATGGAGCTGGTCGAACTGACCGCCACCGTCGCCGCGTACAACATGGTCTCCCGGTTCCTGGTCGCCCTGGACGTACAGCCGAGCGAGCCCTAGCCGAGGCCGTCCGGTGCGGCGGGGCCGGGACCGGGACCGGTGAGGTGGGCCTGGGCGTACTTGCGGAAGGCCGCCACCAGGCGGCCAGGGTCGCCGGCGCGGGTCGCCAGCACGACGTGGCTCGGCTCGACGCCGTACAGGGGGACCGTGGTGAGATCGGGGCGGAGACTGTCGACGCGCGGATCGGCCGGGACGATGGCCACGGCCTCCCCGGTGGCGATGGCCTCGAGTTTGTCCTCGAAGGCCGCCACGAAGGGGCCGTCGGGTGCCCGGCTCCCGTCGGGTCGTGGATCGACGCGCCAGAAGGCGTCGAAGGCCGCGTCGGACACCCGGGGCAGGGGTTCGTCGGCGATGTCGTCGAGGGTGACGGACCCCTTGCCGGCCAGCCGATGGCCGCGAGGGACGAGGAGCGCCCGCGGCTCGTCGTAGAGGACCGTCACGTGCAGCTGGCCGGTCGGGAACGGCAGCCGGGTCACCGTCGCGTCCACGCGGTGATCGAGCAGAGCCGCGCGCTGTTCGTTCCAGGGCAGATGCAGGGTGTGTACGTCGGCGTCCGGGTGCCGGCGGCGCAGCTCACGCACCGCCGGGGTGACGATGAGGTTCGCGGTGTAGCCGATGGTGATGCGGCTGGGCTGGGCGGCGGCCCGGGTGCGCGCCGAGGCCTGGGCGGCCGACCGCAGCAACGCCTTGGCGTGCGGCAGGAAGACCTCGCCGGCCTCGGTGAGCCGGCTGCCCTGCGGGGTGCGGTCCAGCAGGCGGGCGCCCAGTTGCTGTTCGAGGCGGCGGATCTGCCGGCTCAGGGACGGCTGGGCGATGTGCAGGGCGGCAGCGGCGCGGCCGAAGTGCCGGTGCTCGGCGACGACGGTGAAGTACCTCACCAGGCGCAGATCGAGGTCCACCGGAGGCGGCGGAGAGTCGGACATGCTGCGAGCGTAACCCCTCGTGCGCGCCAGTTGACACCAGACTGACACCTTGACCTGTGGCGATGCCTGAAGCGTATGGACTGATGCGGAACAAGTCTTGGACGTGGAACTCCCTGCGGTCGCACCGTGGAAGCACCGGCCCGGCACCACCTGAGTGGCGCATCGGGCCGGCCTCAACGTTGTGTCATAAGGAGTGCACCATGCGTGTGTTCGTCACCGGGGCGACCGGATTCATCGGCAGCGCCGTCGTCCGCGAGCTGCTGGGCGCGGGGCATCAGGTCGTCGGCCTCGCCCGCTCGGAGAAGGCCGCCGCGTCGCTGGAGGCCGCCGGGGCCGGGGTGCACCGCGGCGCCCTCGACGACCTGGACAGCCTGCGCGCCGGAGCGGCCGCGGCGGACGGTGTGATCCATACCGCGTTCATCCACGACGACTTCACCGATTACGCGGGCGCGGCCCGGACGGATCTGCGCGCGATCGAGACGCTCGGTGAGGCGCTCGCGGCATCCGGCCGGCCCTTCGTCGTCACCTCCGGCACCGCCGGTCTCGTGACGGAGGAGGACGAGCACGAGTCCACGTCGCCCGCGCCGGCCCGCCTCCCCTCCGAGGCGGCGGCGCTGTCGTTGGCCACGCGCGGTGTACGCGTCTCTGTGGTGCGACTGCCGCCGTCGGTGCATGGCGAGGACGACCACGGCTTCGTCCCGCAGATCATCGCCGTCGCCCGCGCGAAGGGCGTCTCGGCCTACCCGGGTGAGGGGTCCAACCGCTGGGCGGCCGTCCACCGGCGCGACGCCGCGCGGCTGTTCCGGCTGGCCCTGGAGACGGCGCCCGCGGGGGCGCGGCTGCATGCGATCGGCGACGAGGGCGTACCGGTCCGCGACATCGCCGACGTCATCGGCCGGCACCTGAAGCTGCCCGTGACCGCCATTGCCCCGGAGGAGGCTCCCGGCCACTTCGGCTGGCCCGGAGCCTTCTTCGCGAGGGACGTCCCGGCCTCCAGCGCCCTGACCCAGAAGCGCATGGGATGGCATCCCGAGGGGCCCGCGCTCATCCCGGACCTCGACGAAGGCCATTACTTCAGTTAGAAGTCACTCGTCCTCGCGCGGGAGTTGCTCGTCCATACCTGGGACTTGCTCTTCCCGCGCGCTACCGGCTGTGCCGCTTCATGAAGCGCACCAGCAGCCGGTTCCACGCGGCGGGCTGCTCCCAGTGCGGATTGTGGCCCGCCTCGCGGACGACGTGTGTCTCGCCGCCGCTCACATGCGCCGCGTTCAGCCGCATCACGGAGGGCGGGCTGTACAGGTCGGCGTCGCCGGTGATGAGTTGGACCGGCAGGGTCAGCGTCTCCAGAGCCGCCCAGGTGATCTCATGGGCCAGTGACTGCGCGAACGCGTCCGCCGTCCTGGCCCGGGCGTTGATGGCGAGCCAGGCCGCGACACCGTCCCGGTCGCCTCCCCGGTACGAGGGCCCCAACTCCTTGAAGTCGACGGGCATGTCGCCGAACGGGTCGGGCTGCAGGGTCGAGGTGAGTTCCTGGTACTCGGTGTCCTGGATGCCCATCACACTGCCCGAGACGGTGAGGCTGCGCAGCCGGTCCGCGTACGAGAGGGCGTAGTCGAGGGCCACCGGGCCACCGGCCGCCGACCCGGAGAGGTGGAAGCGGTCCAGGCCGAGGTGGTCGGCGAGGGTGTTGAGGTCCCCCGAAGCGGTGTCGGCCTCGGCCCGGGTCCCGGCCACCGAGCCGTACGCACCGCGCCGCGAGTACCCGATCACCCGGAAGCCCGCGCGGGCCAGGACCGGCTGCTGGT
Organism: Streptomyces sp. NBC_00775; assembly: GCF_036347135.1. Lineage (NCBI taxonomy): Bacteria > Bacillati > Actinomycetota > Actinomycetes > Kitasatosporales > Streptomycetaceae > Streptomyces > Streptomyces sp. NBC_00775. The sequence goes on along the minus strand of NZ_CP108938.1, from coordinate 587,749 downwards.
ACGGCCAGCTCTCACCGCTCCCCGAGCCGGGGTGCAGCAGGACGACGGGCTGCCCGCTGCCACCGGTGTCCCAGCACCACAGGCTGCCGCTGCCCGAGACGGGTATCTGATACTCGGTCACCGGCAGCTGCTCCGGAACGGGCACGGGCTGCCAGGGGTCCTCGGTGGATCCGGAAGCCGCGTGGGCCGCGCCCTGTCCGGCGCCCGTCGCCGCGAACGCGGCCAGCGCGGCGCCGCCGACGACCGCGCGTCGGCTCGGCCCCGGACCGGGGGTGGCCGTCGTACGTTCTCTCCGCATGGTTCCTCCTGAACTCTCGTACTCCGCCGGAACTCTTGTGTGTCGACTTCTGTGTCGCTTCTGTGTCGACAGGTAACGCTGGACCGGGATGTGTATCAGCCATACGGTGAGATAGTGTCGACACCGTTGGATTGCCTGTGCGTTTGGACCAGACCTGCCAGCGCGGGCCGGACAGGGAGAATCGCCGCATGACCGATCAGGACACGCACCTCGTGCTCGGGCGCCTCCTGCGGCTGCGGGACCGTCGTGAACCGCTGGTCGCGCAGATCGCCGAGTGGGTGGGGGCGGGCATCATCGAGGGCCGCCTCGAACCGGGCCAGGACCTCAACAGCGTCGACCTGTCACGCCGGTTCGACACCAGCCGCACGCCCGTGCGCGAGGCGCTGATGCTCCTCGAACAGGAGGGCCTGGTCGAGATGAAGGCGCGTCGCCGGCCCCGGGTCGCCGCGCCCTCCCTCCAGGACATCCGCGACATCTACCAGGTGCGGCGCCAGCTCCTTTCGATGCTCGCCGGGCTGCTGGTCGAGCGCGCCACGGACGAGGAGCTGGCCGGGCTGCGCACCCGGGTCGAGCGGATGCGGAAGCTCGCCGACGACGGTGACGTGGACGCGTACTTCTGGAGTCATGTGCAGCTCCAGGAGCGGATGACCGAGATCGTCGGCAATGCCACGCTGAAGCAGATCCTCGACTCGCTGGCCCTGCGCACCCTGATGCTGCGGCACCTGAGCCTGACCCGGGCGGGCCGCCTCGCCTACAGCGTCGACGACCAGGAGCGGCTCCTCCAGGCCTGCGAGGAACGCGACGGCGAGCTGGCCTCGGCGCTGATCGCGGGGGCGACGGTCCGTGCGCTGCGGGCGGTGGAGGAGCAGGTGGAACAGGACACCGCGGGCGCCCGCAAGCCCACGCGCAGACGCCGCACCGCGTCCTGACGTGCGGGCGTACCCGGGGGCGTTCACTTGGCGAGCACTCCGCCGTCCACGGGGAAGTTGCCGCCCGTGACCCACCCGGACTCGTCGGACGCCAGATAGACCGCGCACCAGGCGATGTCCTCGGGCCTGCCCACCCGGCCCAGCGGGATCCGGGCGAGGAGCGCGTCCCGGGCCGCGCCGTCGTGCGCTCCGGCCGACTCGGTGGCGGGGGTACGGACCATGCCGGGCGAGACGGTGTTCGCCCGGATGCCCAACGGGCCGCCTTCCACAGCGAGTTGGCGCGTCAGCCCGAGGACGGCCGACTTCCCCGCGCAGTGCGCGACCATGCCGAAGGTACCGCTGCCCCGAAAGGCGTTCACCGAGGCGAAGTTGATGATCGAGCCGCCGCCGGACGCCTCCATGTGCGGCCAGACCGCTCGTACGGGCAGGAAGACCACATCGATCTCGCCGCGCAGCGTCGGCGTCCACTGGTCGTCGAAATCCATCGTCGCGGCCGGTGCCATGTGCGGGGCGATGGCGCCCGCGGTCACCAGGACGTCGACACGGCCGTGCCGGATGTACGCCTCGTCCGCGAACCGGTCGGCGTCGGCGGGCTCGGTCATGTCCAGGGGCGCGAGCACATCGAGATCCAGGCCCCTGTCGTGCGCGAGTTTCCGGGTGCGTTCCGCCGCGCCCTCGTCGATGTCGCAGCCGACGACCGTCGCGCCCTGCTCGGCGAAGAGCAGGGCACATCCCTGACCGATCCCGGCGCCCGCGCCGGTGACGAGAGCGACTTTGCCGGAGAGCCTGCCGGTCACGTGGACCTCCCATGTCAGGGGCTGCCGATCGAGGCCGGAACGGGCCCCGCACTCCTTCCTAGTGTCGACACAATGGCGCGGTCAAGGGTTGTGACGTCACCAATGGGCCTAACTGTCGACAGTCTGCCGATGATGACCGGAAATCGAGTGGTGCCCGGAGGCACTTATGGAAATGACAGCCGAGTGACACCTGGGCCATAGGAGGCGCCCCTACGTTCCGGCGTCCATGACTGAGAACTCTCCTGCCGAGCAGCAGGACGAAGCGACCCACCAGGCTCCCGGCACAGTGAACCGCCGTCATGTCATCGCCGCGGGCGGAGCGGTCGCGGCCGCCGCCGGCCTCGGCCTCGCGGCGACGGCCTCCGCCACCCCCGCGACCTCGGCCGCGGCCGCGGCGGCGCGGCCGACCAGGCCCACCCGTTCCGCGTCGGCCTCCGCCACGGCGACCGCCACCGCGACCGCGTCCAGCGGCGTCTGCTCGCTGACCGCCGAGGTCACCGAGGGCCCGTACGCCCTGGAAGGCGCCCTGATCCGCACCGACATCACCGAGAGCAAAACCGGCGTACCGGTGAAGTACACCTTCACCGTCGTCGACGAGGACAACAGCTGCGCCCCGCTGGAGGGCGCGCTGGTGGAGATCTGGCACGCCGACACCCTCGGTGAGTACTCCGGGTTCGTCGGCGGCAACGGTCACTCGGAGACGGACGACGGGACCTTCCTGCGCGGCGGGCAGATCACCGACTCCAACGGCCAGGTCTCGATCACCTCCATCTGGCCCGGCCACTACGTCTCCCGCGCCGTCCACGTCCACATGCGGGTCCACACCGACGTCACGCTCACCGACGACTCGTACACCGGCGGCTCGATCATCCACACCGGCCAGCTGTTCTTCGACTCCACCCTCAACACCAAGGTCCAGGCGCTGTCGCCGTACTCCTCCAACACCACCAAGGAGACCGCGCTCGCCGACGACACCGTCTACGACGACGGCGGGGCCTCCTCCGGCCTGCTGACCCTCACCGCGCTGGGCAGCTCCGTGTCCTCCGGCTACGCCGCGACGCTGACCGTCGGCGTCAGCACCAGCTGAGTCCGCCTCCCCCGACGGCCGGTCACGCGGTTCTCCCCCTGTCGCCGCGTGACCGGCCCCACCCTGCTCGTTCCCTCTCCCCAAAGGTCACGCCATGACCGGTACACACACGCGCCAACCCCTGCTCAGCAGACGCAAGTTGTTCGCACTCGGCGGCGCGGGCGCCGCCGGACTGCTCGGCACCACCCTCGCCCTCCAGGCCACGGCGAAGCCGGCCCACGGGCGCCGCCCCCGCCCCGCGGCTTCCCCTTCGGCCTCTTCCTCCACCACGGCGAGTCCGTCGGCCTCCGCCTCCGCGAGTGCCTCGACCGACGCCTCGGCGGCCACGACCGTCGCCGGACAGACGCTCGTCGAGATCCCCGCCAACCTCTCCTTCGTCTTCGCCACCGACCTGTCCAACAACGAGGGCGCGGGCGAGGCCTCCGCCATCGCGTCCGCGTACTCGCTGGGTGCGTACGAGGTCACCAACGCCCAGTACAAGGCGTTCCTGGACGACAGCTCGCGTACGGCCCCCAGCTACTGGGACGGCGACGACTTTCCCTCCGGCAAGGACGAACACCCTGTGCTGTACGTCTCGTTGGAGGACGCCGAGGCCTACTGCGACTGGCTCACCGGCCGGGCGGACGGTTGGACCTTCCGGCTGCCCACCGAGGCCGAGTGGGAGAACGCCGCGCGCGGCCCCGACGCGTACGCGTACCCGTGGGGCGACACCGCCGGCACGACGTACGCATCCGGTGTCCTCACCAGCAAGTACAACTACAACGCCGTCTGCGCGGCGTACTACCTGGCCAACTACGGCTCCACGGAAGCGACCTACAACAACGAGAACTCCACCCGCTACGGCGAGAGCGAACCGATCTCCGACATCATCGCCGTCACCTCGACGGGCGGGGTGAGCGGCTGGATCGACCACACCACCTGGACCGGGTTCGTCTACACGGACGTCTTCGACGAGCTGACCGCGAGCGGCGGCAACACCTCGGCCGTCGGCGCCTATCCGGACGGAGCCGGCTCCTACGGTGCGTACGACATGGCCGGGAACTGCTTCGAGTGGACGTCGAGCATCATCACGGCCACCAATGGCGGCGAGGCCGGACAACAGGTCAACGCCGTGCGCGGCGGCTCCTGGTACGCCACCGGCAGGAGCTGCGCCACGAGCTATCGCGGAGAGGGCCGTGACGGCAGCGGCGGTTATCTGACTGTCGGCATCCGGGTCGCGGCCGATCAGTCGTAGCGCTGATGACGCGGCAGCCGACCGGTCGCCGAGGCCGCCGACCTCGTAGCCGATCGAAGTCCAGGGCGGCGCAGGCCGGTTGAGGCCGCGGATGCCCCATTCACGACGTACGCAAGGCACAAGGAGCCGCATGAAACGCAAGAAGCACCAACGCACCCACCGTGTTGCCCTGGCGGGCGCCGCCGGGTTGGTCCTGGCCTGCACGGGCGCCGCGGGGCCGGCCGTGGCGGCGGGCGGTCCCGGGCACGGTCACGGACAGGGGTCGACCCGTCCCAGCGCGTCGGTCACGACCGGCGACGTGTGCGAGGGCACCCTCTCCTACACCCAGCTCGGCACCTCCGCGACGGCCTCGACCAACACCCGGCACGTGGCCGTCGCGGATCTCGACGGCGACGGTACGCGGGACGTCGTCGCCGCCAACCTCGACGACAACTCGGTGACGGTCCTGCTGGGGCAGGGTGACGGTACGTTCGCCACCGGCACCACCTACGCGGTCGGCACCCGCCCGTACCAGACAGCCGTCGCCGACTTCGACGGCGACGGAAGCCTCGACCTGGCGACGGCCGACTTCGGGGGAGCGCAGGTCAGTGTCCTGCTGAACGACGGGGCCGGCGGCTTCGGGGCGGCGGGCGCCCTGGATGTCGGCGAGGCCCCGCGTGCCCTGGCCGCGGGTGATCTCGACGGTGACGGGAACGCGGACCTGGTCGTGGCCGAGCAGGGACCGAGCGCCGTACGCGTCCTCCTCGGCAACGGCGACGGCACCTTCGACGACCAGGGCGACACCTCGACCGGCGGTCAGCCGCACGGAATCGTGGTCGCCGACTTCGACGGCGACGGGGCCGCGGACGTCGCCACCGCCAGCGTCGGCAGCGACGGGGTGAGCGTCCTGCTCGGCGACGGCACGGGCGCTCTCGGCACCGGCACCGACTACGCCACCGCCTCCCGGCTCTACTCCCTCACCCAGGGCGACTTCGACGGCGACGGCACGACCGACCTGGCCGCCGTCAGCAACGGCTCCAACACCCTGGACGTCCTGCTGGGGGAGGGGGACGGGACCTTCGGGACCGCCGCCGCGTACACGACGCCGGGTCTGCCCGTCGCGGTCGCCGCCGGGGACCTCGACGGCGACGGCGCCTCGGACATCCTGGTCTCGTCCCTCAAGGGCAACTCCGTCACCCTCTTCCAGGGCTCGGACGACGGCACCCTCACCCAGCTCGCCGAGCTGTCCGCCACCGGTGCCTATGACGCGGCGGCGGCCGACCTCGATGGTGACGGGGTGCGGGACATCGCCGTGGCGAACAGCACCGGGGGGCAGGTGGACGTCTTCAAGGGCGCCTGTTCGTAGCGGGAGTCCTGCCCTCCGGCGGCCGCGGCCGCGCCGGGACCGTCAGACCCAGCTCCGGTAGGGCCCGTCGACGAGCTGGAACACGGGCTGTCGGCGCACCGGGTCCTGGGCGGTGGCGAGTTGGACCCGGTCGCCGCTGTGGACGTCGGAGGGCGAGCCCATGACCCGGCCCCGGACGGTGAACCCCTCGGCCATCTCGATGAGGGAGACGTTGCGCGCCGCCGGGGTGTTGCGGTGGATCACGGTGGAGTGGCGCACGATGCCCGTCCCCGCGCTCGCCTCGGTCCGCAGGTCGCTGCCCGCGCAGACCGGGCAGAGGAGGCGCTGGTACATCGCGGTGCCGCACCAGTGGCAACGCTGGAAGAGGAGGGCGTCCGCCTTGTGTTCCGCGGGGGCCGCGTCGAGCATGTCCGGCGCGGCTCCGAGCCCCGGATGAAGGGCGATTCCTGGGTGGTACACGATGTCATCTCCCTGCGCTCGGCCGGAGTCTGAAGGTGCCCGGATCGCCGTGCACGACCACAGAGTATGGCACTCAGTGCCACTCGTAAAGGCACTCGGTACCCTCAATCTGGCCGGAGCGGGGGAGTGGTCAGTCCCGTCCGAGCGTGGTCTCGATCTCCTGGACGACGCGCCACATCGGCACTCCGCGCCGGGAGACGACGACCACCACGTCCTCCCGCTCCTCGTCCGCCGCGTCACCGGGCGGGCTCCCGAAGGTGTCCCGGACATACCCGAGCGCGTGGTCGACCGCCGCCGTCGCGTCGCCCTGCCCGTCCGAGCGCAGCCAGGAGCGCAGGGCGTTGTTGTGCGCGGCGACCACGGCCGCGGCGATGACGTCGGCCTGCAGCGTGCCGTCGCGCCGTCCGGCGAAGCGCCCGCGCAGATACTCGGCGAGGGCGCGCTCGTACCGCCAGACGACCGACAACTCGTACGCGCGCAGGCCGGGGACCTTCTTGGTGAGGCGGTAGCGCTGCACGGAGAACGTCGGGTTCTCGGCGTACATGCGCAGCACGAGCCGGGCGGCGCCGCAGACCCGCTGCACCGGGTCGTCCGCGTCGGCGCCGCCGCTCAGGAACGCCGTCATGTCGGCCAGGCAGCGCTCGTGGTCCGGGAAGACCACGTCCTCCTTGGACGGGAAATAGCGGAAGAACGACCGGCGGCCCACCCCGGCGAGCGTCACGATGTCGTCGACCGTGGTCTGCTCGTAGCCACGCTCTAGGAAGAGCTGGAAGGCCGCCGCGACCAGGGCGTCCCGCATCGGCGGCTTCACGGTCGTCGCGTCGGCGGGCTCGCGGCGCCGGGGTCCCTCGTTCATGAACGGGAAACTAGCATCGAAGCGAGAGCGATGGCACTCAGTGCGCACCCAGGAGGGAACTGAGTTCCTTGTGGTGTTCGCCGGCGTGACCGGCATGGTGCGCGGCCATGACGAGAGCCGGTGCATGCCCGCTCGGAGGTGTGGCCGACCGCTCCGGACCCTCTGATTCCTCATGTGCTCCAAATGTGATCGACCGTGAAGTCATCGTGTATTCAACGAGGTTGACAGCGTCTGCGCGGTGATCGACTATGTGGTCGAGCTGTGACCCATGTGACCAATGGGTTCAGTGTTTCTTCGACCACTTCCCCCGGTGCGGCCCCCGGCTGCCGCGTGCTGCCCTGCTGCCGTCGACCGGGGTTTCGCATCATCAAGATGGGATCTGCATGTCCATAGCGAGACGTGTCACCCTTCGCTGCCTGCTGGGGACGGGCGCGGCGGCGCTCGCCCTCTCAGCGGCCACGACCACCGCCTTCGCCACCGACAAGCCCGGTGGCGACGGATGGGACAAGGCCGCCGGCGGTTACGCCCCCGGACAGGGCGCGGGGACGGCGACCGCGACCGATCGCTGCCAGTTCTCCCTGGACGGGACGAACTTCTACGACTCGGTCCGCGTCGACGACGAGAACCTCAAGCCGACCGACGACGGCAAGGTCCACATCAAGGTCCGCACGGCGAGCGACGCGAGCACCTGCACCGCCTCGCTCGCCGCGTACCGCACCCACGGCGCCACCTTCAAGACCTCGGGTGTCCAGGTCTTCCACGACTTCGACTCCGTCACGGTCAAGCCGGGTGCCACCGACTCGCTCGACATCTCGGTGCCGGACGCCGGCTGCTTCGCGCAGATCGACCTCTACCGTGGCGCCGTCAAGTTCGACGGCAAGTACGACGCCAATGACGGCTTCGAGCACGGTGACCTGCCCGCGGGCCCGGACCACGCGGTCATCAAGGACAAGCTGATCATGGCGTGGAACGGCGGCAAGAACGACTGCACGTCGCAGCCGACCACTCCGGAGACGACGCCGCCCGCCTCGACGACGCCCGCTGAGACGCCCGGCACCCCGACCGAGTCGACGCCCGCGACCACGGCCACGCCCTCGGCGTCCGAGTCGTCCGCGACCCCGTCGGAGTCCGAGTCGAGCGCCTCGTCGGTTCCCTCGCCCAACGGCGGCTCGTCGACCACGCCCGGCGACCTCGCGGAGACCGGCGGCGGCAACACCCTGCCGATCGCGGCCGGCGCCGTGGCGGTCCTCGCGGCCGGTGCCGCGATCACCGTCGCCACCCGCCGTCGGCGCTCGACGGGCACCCGTTCCTGACGATCGTCGTCATCGGCCCTCGATGACCTGTTGACGAGCCCCGGCACTCGCCGCGTACGTGAGTGCCGGGGTCTCGTCTTTCGGCGCGGGCAGCCAGGGCGGCAACCTTCGCCCCGCGTGCGACCACTGACCGGGTGACCAGCAGTCGGGCACCGCAACGGGAGGTCGTATGAGAGCCGCAGGCAGGTTCAAGAGGGCAGCGCTGGGGGCAGCCGCACTGGCAGTGGGGGCGGTGGTGGTGCCGACGCAGGCGTCCGCCGCCGCGGTGCCGACCATCGTGGTGGCAGTGAACGGCGACGACGCGGCCGCCGGCACGCCGGATCACCCGTTACGGACCATCCAGAAGGCAGTGGACAAGGCGAAGCCCGGCGATGTCATCGCCGTACGCGGGGGGACGTACGCGCTCACCGACAACATCACCATCGCCACGTCGGGCACCGCGTCCCAGCCGATCACCCTGGGCGCGTACCCGGGCGAGCGCGTGGTCGTCGACGGAGAGGCGCTGCCGGCCAGCCACACACCCGTCGGCGGCAGCATCCCGCGTGCCGAGCGCGGTGCCCTCCACCAGGAGGCCTCGTACTGGCGGATCTCCGGCCTGGAGATCGTGAACGGCCCGTACGGCGTCTACTGCGACAGCTGCGGCAACAACGTCTTCGCACGGCTCGCCACCCACGACAACTACGAGTCCGGCTTCCAGCTCCAGGGCACGTCCAGCAACAACCAGATCCTGGACCTGGACAGTTACGCCAATCGCGACCCGCGCAAGAACGGCGAGAGCGCGGACGGCCTGGCCATCAAGGAAGGCAGCGGGACCGGCAACGTGGTGCGCGGCGCCCGGCTCTGGAACAACGTCGACGACGGCTTCGACGCCTGGAAGTTCACCTCGCCGATCCTCATCGAGAACACCATCGCGTACGGCAACGGCTTCAACCGCTGGAACTTCCCCGACTTCGCGGGCGACGGCAACGGTTTCAAGCTCGGTGGCGGCAGCCCGGCCCCGGCGGTGGCTCATACCGTGCGCAACTCGATCTCGTTCAAGAACGCGGCGCACGGCTTCACCGACAACGGCAATCCGGGTGCCCTCGCCCTGTCCCGCGACACGGCGTTCGGCAACCAGGGCACGGGCTTCGACGCCGACGTCCCGGCCTCGAAGGCGGTACTCACCGCCAACCTGTCCCTCGCGGACGGCCGCGCGGTCGCCCTCGCCTCCACCGCCACTTCCAGCGGCAACTCCTGGGACCTGGGCGGCACGTGGAACGCCGCCTCCGTCCTGAGTACGGATCCGAGCGCGATCACCGGCGCACGCGGCTCCGACGGCTCCCTCCCGTCCGCACCGGCCTTCCTCGTCCCGCGCGACGGCACCGAGATCGGCGCCCGCTTCTGAGTGCCGATGCCGATGATCGAGGGGCTCACTGGTCGTTGCAGCTCGCCGACGGCGTATCGACGGGAACCGGACTTGTCTGGTGGGCCTGGAGCGCGAGGCTCACCAGGGTCAGCAGAAGGTCGATGTCCGTGTCGACTTCGAGGTGAATCGTCACCCACCGCGAGCCGGGCACCATCCGGACCGCGGTCGCGCCCTTGAGGTGGTCCTCGAAGCGGCGGATGGCCCGGACCGTGAGGTGCAGGTCGACGTCGTGGTCCGTATGGAAGTGGACGATCTCGCTCTGGGCCGAGCAGAGCGCTCGGCCCGTGCCGCAACTCGGCTGGGCCTCCGCGAGGTCCGGCCAGTTCGCCAGCCGCGTCATGGCTCTCAAGGCCAATGTCATGCTGCCATCATGACCAGCTCACCACACGGCCACCAGGGATTGAGGAAGACGTAACCAGGCCGTAGCGCCCGAATGTCCGGATACGGACTCGGAATCAGCGGGCGCTACGGCGTCGGACCCCCTGGCCCACCGGGTCAGGCCGGGGTGACCTCGAACGGCAGCCGCTTGATGCCGTTGACGAGATTCGAGCGGACGCGCGGTACCTCGCCGGCGACGCGGATGCCGGCGAAGGTGACATGGCAACTCCGACCACGACCACCCCCTCCGCCGTCCCGAGGGGCCGTGTCGGGTACAAGGTCTGCGTCGTGAGGGCGGAAAAGTTCTGTGTGCAGACCTTTCGGAGAAGACCGCGAAAGAGACGGCGGTGGAGTTCGCCGCCGCTGACGAAGTGGCCGCGTGGCGCGGTGTCGACGTCTCCTCCAGCGTCGAGGCCCACGCGAAGACTGACGCCGTGGCCTCCCGCTGGGAAGGGGTAGATGCCCTGGTCACAAAGCCGGAGTCAATCTGCCGGGGCTGCCGCACGAAGTCCCCGACGACATCATCGACAAGACGCTCGATGTGAATGTGAAGGGTCGATTGTACGGCTGTCGCGCGGTCGTCCCGCACATGCTTGCCATGGGCGGCGGCTCGATCGTGAACATCTCCAGCGTCAATGGTCTGGTCAGCGAGCCCTTTCTCACTGTTTACTCTGCGTCCAAAGGTGCCAGTGTGATGCTCACCAAAGGGGTGGCGCTGGACTACGTCAAGCAGGGCATCCGCTGCAACGTGATCTGCCCTCTTCCTCGCTTCCGACGAGGCGAGCTTCATGACCGGCAGTGTCGTCGCGGTCGACGGCGGCATGACCTCGCAGTAACCGCCGCACACCGTCCGCGCCGTACACCCTCCCAACCGGCCCAGCAGACAAGGGGATCACCCGTGGCTTCGGACAACACCCTGGACAAGGCCGGATCGCCCGATCCGGTCGACACCGCAGCACCCAAGATGACCGAGGACGAGGCCCGGCTCCACGAGCTCGGCTACGCGCAGGAACTCGAGCGCAGCATGTCGCCGTTCTCGAACTTCGCCGTCTCGTTCACGATCATCTGCATCCTCTCCGGCTGTATGACGCTCTACGGCTTCGGCATGAACACCGGCGGTCCGGCCGTCATGGTGTGGGGCTGGCCGATCGTGGGTCTCCTCACCCTCACCGTCGGCCTGGGCATGGCCGAGGTGTGTTCCAGCTATCCGACCGCGGGTGGCCTCTACTACTGGGCGGCCAAGCTCGCCAAGAGCAATGGCCCGGCCTGGGCCTGGTTCACCGGCTGGTTCAACTTTCTCGGCCAGGTCGCGGTCACCGCGGGCATCGACTTCGGGCTGGCGCAGTTCCTCAACGCCTTCCTGGACCTTCAGTTCGGCTTCACCGCCACCCCCGGCCACACGGTGCTCCTCTTCGGCATCACCCTGCTGGTCCACGCGCTGCTCAACGTGCGCGGCGTCAAGCTCGTCGCCCTGCTCAACAACATCAGCGTGTGGTGGCAGGTCATCGGTGTGGCGGTCGTCGTGCTCGCGCTGGTGTTCCTCCCCGACCACCACCAGTCGGCGGGCTTCGTCTTCGGGCACTTCGTCAACAACACCGGCTGGGGATCCGGCCTGTACGTCTCCCTGCTCGGCCTGCTGCTCGCCCAGTACACCCTGACCGGCTTCGACGCCTCCGCCCACATGACCGAGGAGACCCACGACGCGGCCCGCTCCGGCCCGCGCGGCATCGTCAACTCGATACTCGTCTCGCTGGTCGCCGGCTGGATCCTGCTGATCGGCGTCACCTTCGCCATCCAGAGCTACGACGGCGCGCTCGGCAGCAGCACCGGAGTACCCCCGGTCCAGATCTTCCTCGACGCCCTGGGTGACACCGGCGGCAAGCTGCTGCTCCTCATCGTCATAGGGGCCCAGTTCTTCTGCGGGATGTCCTCCGTGACCGCCAACTCCCGCATGATCTACGCCTTCTCGCGGGACGGCGCACTGCCGGGCTCGAAGATCTGGCACCGGATCAGCGACCGCACCCGCACCCCGTCCAACGCGGTGTGGCTCGCCTCCGGCGGCGCCTTCCTCCTCGGCCTTCCCTATCTGATCAACCCCACCGCGTACGCCGCCGTCACCTCGATCGCCGTCATCGGCCTCTTCATCGCGTACGTCATCCCCATCTACCTGCGGCTGCGTCAGGGCGACGACTTCGCCGCCGGGCCCTGGAACCTGGGCCGGTGGAGCAAGCCCATCGCGGTGATCGCCGTCGGCTGGGTCGCCTGCGTCACCATCCTGTTCATGCTGCCGCAGGCAAGCCCGGTCACGGCCAAGACCTTCAACTACGCGCCGGTCGCGGTCGCCGTGGTGGTGGGCTTCGCCGGCGCCTGGTGGCTGCTCTCCGCCCGCAAGTGGTTCAACGGCCCCAAGGTCCAGGGCAGCGCGGCCGAGCTGGCCTCCATCGAACGCGAGCTCATGGGCGGCTGACACGCGCTCATGAAAGGCGGCCGAAGCTCGCACGCGACGCCGAGCGGCCCCGGACTCAAAAGTCCGGGGCCGCTCGGCGTCGCGGGCCATCCCTACGGGATACGGGATCAGGCCATCCAGAAGAAGACCGCGGTCATCCGCTTGTCCTCCATGGTGCTGCCGCAGTACTCGGTGGCGCTGTGCATCAGGTTGGCGTTGTAGAGCAGCAGCCGGTTGTACCGGTGCGGTACGCGGATGTCCTCGACGAAGGAGTCCGGCGGGACGAAGCGCGTACCCAGCGCCTCGACCAGGTTGTTGTGCGGCGCGGTCACCACGTTCCCGCCCAGTCGGCCGCCGGGCAGGTTCTGCCGGTAGAAGCTGGTCCCGCAGTCCTTGGGAACGTTCGGGTTCAGATAGAGCACCGCGGCGTAACGGCAGAGCGCGCGTGAGTCGGTGTGGGGACGCGGCTCTCCCTCGTCCTTGCCGACCACCTGGATGCAGTTGTGGTTGAGGGTGGCGCCGGACGGCGTTGCCTGCTGCCACAGCTTCTGGGCGCCGGTGGCCTTCTTCACCAGTCGCTCTACGCGCGTCAACTCCTCCGGTTCGAGCCCGGGCATCGTCCGCAGACCGGGCCAGCTCTCCGAGGTGTACGGAAAGCCCTTGACCCAGTCGTCCTTGGCGACGCACCGGGCCCGGACGGCATCCATGTCGGGCAGCACGTTGTCGAAGACCCAGTAGTCGCGATCGCGGGTGGGTTTCCGATAGGGGAGGACCGGGAGTGCCGGTGTTCTCGGAGGTTGTGGGGGCATGCGCCAGACCATATAGACGCGTGCGTCAGTGATCGCCAGCGATTTGGTCAATCTTCCGTCAACTCGGCGTGTTCGCCCCAGCTCGCGCCGGTCACCGTCGACGGCTCCTCCTACCTCGTCCCGCAGCGACTGGCCAAGGCCTACGAGCGCGGGCTGCTGCGCCCGGAGGGCTGACGTGCGCGCCGCCTTCGTCGGTAAGGGCGGCAGCGGAAAGACCCTCTAGCGACAGGACCGCCTTCCTCATGTCACTCGACGTCTCCCCGAAGCTGCTCGCCGAAGCCGAACACGGTCAGGTCCGCGAAGAGGACTTCGTGGAAACCGTTCGTACGTCCCTGCCGTACGCGTACGACCTCATCGCCGGCCTGGTCGGCGAACTCCGTGGCGGAGTGAGGGAGTTCGCCGACAACCACACCCCGCCGCCCTCCGAGAAGGAGCGGGGGCAGCTGTTGCGGGCGCTGGCCAGTGACGCGATCCGCGGCAGTCTGGAACGGCATTTCGGGGTGACCTTGGCCTTCATGAACTGCCACCGGGTCGCGGTCTTCCGTCCCGAGGCCCAGGGCGGAGACACCCATGCCCGCTTCATCTCCCTACGTTCGCAGATCCTCAACCAGTCACCCGAGTTCCGCGACTGCTGACTCCCGCGAGCCACCGGTTCGTCGCCGGAGACGTCAGCCGTCGCCGGATACGTCAGATCGGTGGCTCAGTGAGGGACTGCTCGGCCCAGATGATCTTCCCCTCCGGGGTGTAGCGGGTGCCCCACCGCTGGGTGACCTGGGAGATCAGGAACAGACCCCGGCCGCCCTCGTCGGTCGTCTTCGGATGGCGCAGATGAGGGGCGGTGGCGCCACCGTCGGACACCTCGCAGATCAGGGTCTGTTCGGTGATCAGTCGCAACCGGATCGGGCCGGAGGCGTGCCGGATGGCGTTGGTGACGAGTTCGCTCACGACCAGTTCGGTGGTGAACGCCAGCTCGTCCAGGCCCCAGACGGAGAGCTGCGCGGTCGTCGCCTTCCGGGCATCGGCGACCACGGCCGGGTCGAGCGGCAGGTCCCACGTCGCGACCTGTTCGGTTCCCAGACGCCGGGTGCGGGCCATCAACAGCGCCACGTCGTCGTACGGACGCGTCGGCACGAGATCGTCCACGATGGTGCGGCACAGTCCGTCGAGCGGCTGCGGGTGCGCGGCCAGCGCGCGGCGCAGCCGCTCCCGGCCCGCCTCCGGATCCCGTCCGGTACGAGGAGTGGCGATCAGACCGTCGGTGTGCAGGGCGAGCACACTGCCCTCCGCCAGGGTCAACTCAAGCGATTCGAAGGGCAGTCCGCCCACACCGAGTGCGGGACCGTGGGGGAGGTCGGCGAACGTCACGGTGCCGTCGGGGCTGACGATCGCGGGCGCGGGATGGCCCGCGCCCGCCATGGAGCACTGTCCGCTCACCGGGTCGTACACCACGTACAGACAACTCGCGCCCACCGCCTGCATGCCGCTCGTCAGGGTGTCCGCACCCGAGCCCTCCTCCCGGGCGGCGCGGCTGACCAGATCGTCGAGGTGGGCGAGCACCTCCTCGGGGGGCAGGTCCAGGTCGGCGAGGGTCTGCACGGCGGCCCGCAGCCGTCCCATCGCGGCGGCGCCGTCGATGCCGTGCCCGGCGACCTCGCCGACCACCAGGGCCACCCGCGTGCCGGACAGGGGGATGACGTCGAACCAGTCGCCCGCGAGTCCCGTCAGTTCGTCGGCGGGCCGGTAGCAGGCGGAGACCTCCACCGCGCCCTGCTCGGGGAAACGGTGGGGGAGCAGATTGCGCTGCAGGACAAGGGCGGCGTCGCGCTCGCGGGTGTACCGGCGGGCGTTGTCCACGCACAGGGCCGCCCGGCCGACGAACTCCTCGGCCAGGCCCAGATCGTCCTCGTCGAACGGGTCCTGGCGGCCGCGCCGGAAGAACGTGGTGATGCCCAGGGTGATTCCGCGGGCGCGGAGGGGCACGATCATGACGCTGTGCAGCCCCAGCTCGAGGAAGGAGGCGGCCCGCCCTTCGAGGGCGCCCGTGGCCCACTCCCTGGCCAGCGGGTCCAGCCGCTCCTCGCGCCAGGACTCGCCGTCGGCCAGACACCGGATCGGGGGAGACCCGGCAGGGTAGCGGGCCACGTCGCCGACCTTCACGACGCTCTCGGGAACCCCGCCCCGCACCGACTGATGCCCGGCGCGCCGCAGCGGCACCGCGTCCGTGTCGTCCTGTGGACCGGGCGCGGGTTCGACTCCCCGGAGGACGGAATCCAGCAGGTCCACGGCGACCAGGTCGGCCAGCCCCGGCACCGCCACGTCGGCCAGTTCCTGCGCGGTCTGCAGAACGTCCAGGCTGCGGCCGATGTGCTCACCGGCCCGGTCGAGGAGAGCGAGCCGCCGCCGGGCGCGGTAACGTTCCGTGACGTCGACGACGGTGTAGTAGACGCCGATCGGGTTGCCGCGGTCGTCCTCCAGCCGGATGAACGACAGCGAATGGGCTGTCTCGCGGTGCGGCGCGGACCGTATCCGGCCCACATGCTCGTAGGCGACCACCGGATCACCGGTCTCCAGAGCCCGGCGCATCTGCGCCTCGAGCCGCTCGGCGTCCAGGCCGGGCTGCACATCGGCGAGTCTCCGGCCCAGCCGCTGCTGCGGCGGGCCCCCGCCGAACTGCTCCAGCGCCGCGTTCGACCACACATACCGCAGGTCCGTGTCCACGATCGCGATGCCCACCGGCGAGCGCGTGGCCATCCGCTCCAGCACCGACCGGCTCATGTCCCAGCCGGGACCGCCCGCCAGATCCGCGAGCAGCACCACCCAGTGCGCGGGCCCGTCGCTGCGCTGGACCGGAACGACCCGCACCATCAGCAGGACCGCGTGCCCGTCCCGGTGCCGCGCGGACATCAGTCCGGTCCAGCCGCTGCCTTCGTCGCACCCCTCGGCCAGCTCCGGGATCCGCGCCGCGTCCTCGGGGAGCAGCAGATCGGCAGCGCGCCGTCCCAGCACCTCGGCGGCCGGGTACCCCAGCAGCCGCTCGGCGTCCGCGGTCCAGCTGGTGACCGCCATCCGGGCGTCGAGCAGCAGTGGCGCGGCGTCCGCCATGTCGAAGCGCCGACGGGCCAGCACATCTCGTTCCTCGCTCGCACCCACTGCGACCCTCTCCGCTCCCCGAAGGTGGTCTTACCCCGTGGCGCCCATTCTTCACGTTGTATGACCAACGCGAGGGATGTCCGGGCTTGTCTGATCGTATCGATCGAAATGATCGATACGATTGTGGGCGTACAGTGAGCACACGGGATCACGCTCCGCGATCGCCCGTAGTTCGTCCGTCCGGCCTTGCCTCAGGGGGAGCCCATGCGACTGCACGTCGACCAGCGCCATGAGCGGGTGCTCGAACTCGTCCGGGAACGCGGCAGCCTCCGGGTCGCCGACCTCGCGGCCGAACTCGGCGTCTCCGCCGTGACCTTGAGGCGTGACGTGGAGGCGCTCGCCGCACAGGGCCGGGTGCGGCGGCTGCACGGCGCGGTGGTGTGGCCGGGCGACGCGGCCGCCGAGGCCCAGCCCCGGCAGGAGTCCGCCGAGGGTGCCGTGATCGGAATGATCGTCCCGACCACCACCAACATCTTCGCCGACATCGTCCGCGGGGCCCGCGAGGCCATCGGGGCCCAGGGCGGCCGCCTGGTTCTCGGGATGACCGGATATGTCGACTCCGAGGACGCCGTACAGGCGGAACACCTGATCGCGGGCGGTGCGGAGGGGCTGCTCGTGGCGCCCAGCTGGTTCGGCGGCGTGCCCCTGGGCGGCCAGGAGAAGTGGCTCCTCGAATGCACGGTGCCGACCGTCCTGGTCGAGCGTTCCGCGCCGGCCGGGAACCCCGCGGCGGGCCTCGACCGGGTGCGCACGGACCGGGCGCACGGCGCCGCCGTGGCCGTCGGTCACTTCGCGTCCCTCGGACACCACAGGATCACCGCGGTGCTCCAGGAGGGCCCGCACGCCACGCAGATCTCGGCGGGCTATCTGGCGGCCGTGCAGTCCCTGGGGCTGGACGTCGACTCCGGTGCGCCGTCGGTCCGCGAGCACGGGGACTACGAGGCCAGCATCGACTATCTCGTCGAGGCCGTGGAGAAGCGCGGCGTGACGGCGGCGCTCGTACACAGCGACGAGGACGCGATCGTGCTGGTGCCCAAGCTCCAGGCGCGCGGTATCAGGGTGCCCGAGGACCTCGCGCTGATCGCGTACGACGACGAGGTGGCGGGCCTCTCGGACGTCCCCCTCACGGCGATCGCCCCGCCCAAGCGCTCGGTGGGGGAACTGGCCGCGAAGCTGCTGCTCCAGCGGCTCGCGGAGCGCACGAGTGGGCGGCGCCCGGCGCCCCGTCAACACCTCGAACTTCTTCCCGAGTTGAGAATCCGTTCCTCCTGCGGCGGTGAAGCGCTCGACTCATGAGCGTTGCGCGATCGTTTTGATTGTCTCGGTCGAACGCTCTTGACTCTGATCGTATGCGCACAAAAGATGTCCTGCGTCCACCTCTTCCGCACGAGGTCTCGTAGGAGCCGTGCCATGTCGCGCACTTCTGAGGGAATGCCCTTGCCTTCCTCTGTCGTCCCCCGCGTTCTGGTCGTCGGCATCGACGGCGTCCGCCTCGATACGCTGCGCCGCCTTCCGACCCCGCACCTGGACGCCCTCGCGGCCGACGGCTTCCTCGCGCCGATCGAGGTCGACGACCGCACGCCCACGATGTCGGGCCCCTGCTGGGCGACGATCCTCACCGGAGTGGGCGTCGAGAAGCACGGCGTGTGGAGCAACGACTTCACCGGCCACCGCCTCGACGTCTTCCCCGAATTCGCCACCCGGCTCGCCGCGCAGAGCGGCCGGCGCACCTTCGTCGCGGCGGGCTGGCAGCCGCTCATGCAGGTTCGCGACGGTGGCCCGCTCTTCCGCGCTCCGTCCAGGAGCACCTACGTCTCCCCGGTCGCGGACACCCCCGAAGCATGGGAGACCTGTGACGAGCGGATCACCGAGGAGGCGGTGCGCGTCCTCGGGGGCGACGACATGGACGCGTCGTTCGTCTACCTCGGTTCTCCCGACGAGACCGCGCACTTCGTCGGCTGCGGCGACGCGTACGAGGCGGCGGTGCTGCGCGCCGACGAACGCGTGGGGCGCCTGCTGAACGCCGTGCGCTCGCGGCCCGCGTACGACAGTGAGCGGTGGACGTTCCTTGTCGTCACCGACCACGGCCATGTCGACGCGGGCGGCCACGGCGGCCGCTCCGAGGAGGAACGCACCGCCTGGCTGATCGCCACCGGCCCCGGCCTCCGCGCGGCACCCGAGCGGATACGCCATGTCGACGTCGCCGCCCAGGTGTTCGCGTCCCTGGGCGTCGACGCCGACCGGCACTGGACGCTCGACGGCCGGCCGTTGCAGCAGTACCGCCGAGCCTCACACGAGTTCGGCTCGGCCGATTCCCTTCGGCTCAGCCGAGCTTGACGGTGATCTTCTGGGTGACGCCCGCGGTGGTGCTGAGGTCGCCGAAGGTGAGCGTCAGGGAGGAGCCGGTGGTCGCCGAGGTGACCGTGGACGGCTTCGAAGTCACCGAGGAGACCGCCCTGTTCCAGGTGAGGGTGAGGCTGGTCTGCATGCGCATCGGGTCGCTGACGCAGATCACCGCGGTGCCGTCGCTCTTCTCGTTGATCATCACGCAGCACGGATTGCTCGCCGTGAGATCGCCGACCGTGCCGCCGAACCAGAAGTTGACACCGGTGAAGCCGAGCGAAGGAACGCTCACACCCTGCTGGCTGTCCGTGTTGGCGAGGATCGTCAGCCAGCTCGTCGCGGCGGCGCGGGTCTGGGTCTCGGCGGCGGTGGCGCCCGGCATGACCAGATAGCCGTACGTGGCGGCCGTCGGGTCGGTGCCGTGGTCGACGTACATCGTCAGGTACTTGCGGTTCAGGACGGTCGTCGCGCCGCCCTTGTTGATGGCGCTCCATGTGCCGTCGCGGGCGTCGCGCAGCGCCTTGACGGTGGCCCCGCCGGGGAAGACATAGCCGCCGTGGCCGCCGATGTGCGCCCAGGTCGCGCCGGTGAGCGTCTCCGACCAGGGGTAGGCGGTGGACTTGACGGTGCCGTCCACCGTGAAGGCGCTGCTTCCGGTGGGCCCGAGGTTGCGGTTCTCGACCGTCGACTCCACGGCCGTGCCGTCCGTGCACTTGATCCCCGCGCCGAGACACACGATCGAGTCGTCCAGACAGAACCACGACTTCTTCGCCAGCAGTGTGCTCTGCAGGCCCTTGAGGTACTGGCCGATCGCGGCCCGCTGCCCGTCGGTGGTGCCACCGACCCAGTTGACGTCCGGCAGGGAGGCGCCCCAGTCACCGCCCGCCGCGTCCGCGAGGACCTTGCGGGAGGCCGTGATGCCCGGCAGACGATACGGGTCGACGGTGGGCCAGAACGCGTCACTGTACTGGCCGTTGCAGAAGGTGTCGCCCCACCAGTAGAGCACTCCGGAACCGGTGTGCCAGCCGTGCAGATTCTCGCCGTTGCCCGTCTCGTAGTACGTGATCCGCCGGTCCGCCATGCTGATCGACGCGGCCCAGCCGGGGCGGCGGTGGGTGGCCCGGGACATGTTGGTGAACAGCCGGTGCCCGGTCGGCTCGGCGATCGCGGAGACCGTGGTGTCGTCCTGAACTCCCTTGAGCCGGGCCAGATGTGTGAGGCCCAGCGAGGGGTCACTCATGGGCGGGCTGTAGTAGTCGCGCTGCATCCAGCCCTTCACCAGACCGCGCCAGCGGGCGTTCTCCGTGCTGCTCGCCCCCTGCCCGAGCAGCACGATCGACGCGAGGATCGGATGACCGCGCCGGTGGTCGTCCTGCTGGATCTGCTTGGCGTCGGACGCGGACAGGCCGCGACTGATCGCCCGCCCGGACACGCCGTCCATGACGAGACCGTTGTAGAGGAACGGCGCCCAGGCGTTCTCCACCGCGTCGAACACGATCTGCCGGCCCGAGTCGGTGACTTCCCACGTGGACCCGGCAAGCAGCGCGAAGAGCATCCCGAGCCCGCCCAGCAGCACCGAACCGTACGAACCGGTGTAAGGGACGGTGGTGTGCTGGACGAACGAGCCGTCGGTGTACAGCCCGTCCCCGCTGCTGACGTACGGGAAGACGGGCGAGAGCGCGTCCCGGGCCAGCGCGATCTTCGCGGAGCTCGCGCCGACGACCCCGCGCAGGGCCAGTACCCGGCACAGGTCCACCCGGTTGGCACCCGTGCTCGTGCCGCTGTAGCTGGAGACCGCGGAGTCCGGCACGAAGTGGTCGACCGCGTTGACGTAGTTGGCGAGCTGCGCGGCCGACAGCTGGTCGTACATGAGCACGCACACGTCGAGCAGCGCCTGCGGTGCGCCGATCTGCCAGCTGTACCAGTTGCCGTAGCGGGTCTGGTTCTCGTTGTAGACCTCGGAGTAGAGGTGATCGAGACCGGTCAGGATGTCGTCCCGCAGGCCGCTGTCGCCGGTGAGTCCGGTGCCTGCCTGGGAGTAGGCCTGGGCGAGCGTGCTCAGCCGGTTGTAGCTGGAGTTGAGGTTGCCGGAGTAGCCGTACGACTCCTGGTCGGTGTCGGGCTCCGGATCGGCGTACACCAGATCCGGCCAGAGCGAGCCGGTCGTCGGTGCCATCGTCGACTGCAACTGGCTTGCGGTGGTGCCCAGTTCGGTGAGCCGGGTGGTGAAGGGCTCGGCGGTGGGACTGAATCCCTCGCCCAGGATCAGCGTGCGCCACTTCGCCCGCAGGGTCGCGAACTCGTCCGCGGCCTCAGCGGTCTGGGCGCTCTCGGCGGACGCGAGGGGTAGGGCATCGGCGGTGGTGTGCATCCCGAGCGCGAGCGCGGTACCGCTGCTTGCGGCCAGGAAGCCACGGCGTGACCAACGAGTCGTCATGACGGCGGTTTCTAGCACGCGGACGCTCAAACGCTCAACTACTCTTACCGAATTGAACGTATCGATCATTTGATGAGGTGTGGTCTCCGCTGAACCACTGGGCGCACACCCGCGTATCACTCCACGGGGATGGAGGGAGACCGCGCGCACGGAAGGAACGGAAGGAGAAGACCGTGTCGATACCGACCGAGCCCGGGCAGCCGGTGCGGCGCCCGGCGCTCGAACCCACCCACGTCCAGCGCCGCCGCCGCTCGCAGGCGCTCGCGGAACTGGTGAGGCAGGTGCGCGAGGACGACGGTGGAGCCGACTCGGACGAGGGGTACGAGTCGATCGCGGTCCCCTCGACCGCGACGAGGCTTCTGCCGCCCCCGGAGGAGTACGAGACGCAGGAACTGCCGCCGGTCCTGGCGGGGGAGAACTACGCCGGGGGCACAGCGGGGCAGTTCCCCGCGCCCGGGAGGCGGTACGGCGGCGGTCACGGACCCGGGCGCGGCTTCGGCCTGCGGCGCGCCGCGATCGCGGTCGCCGTCACGGCGGCGGCCCTGGTCGGCTTCGCCCTCGCACTCCTGCTGCCGGGCGGCGCCCAGGACGACGCACCCGCGACCGGGGCCCAGCCATCGACCACGCCCGCGGCCCGAGCCCCGTCCGGGGCAGCCGACCCGGACGGTACAGGCACCCTCCGCGAAGGAGACAGCGGCCCCGAGGTGACGGAGCTCCAGCAACGGCTGCTCCGCATCCCGAACGTCTACGACAACGGCACCACCAGCGGCACCTACGACGCCACCCTCACCGCCGCCGTCGCCCGCTTCCAACTCTGGTACGGCATCCGGGGCGACGAGACGGGCGTCTACGGCAACGACACCCGGGCCGACCTCGAATCCCGGACGGGGCAGTAGCGCCACCACGGTGTGACATGGCCTCTATGGGGGACGTCCTCGTCGTCAGGCGCTCCGGCCCGCGGCGAAGTCCACCTCCGAGGCGGGCAGCACACGGATGCTCCGCCCGGGGTAACCGATATGCCGGAAGAGCTCGTTGTGATGCGCGATCGACCGCTCGGGCGAGGCGAGCTCGCCCGTGTCGGGCCGGACGGACGTGGTGTGTCCGTCGGCGACGAGTACCAGGTCGTACCGGTGGCTCAAGGCCTGTCGTGCCGTGGTGTCGACGCACATCTCGGTGGCGAACCCGGTGACGACGACCTCGGTGACTCCCAGGGCCTTGAGGGTCTTGTCGAGGTCGGTGTCGAGGAAACCGTCCACCGCGGTCTTGTGGATGACCGTCTCGTCGTCGGCGGGGGCGAGAGCGGGCGCGACCCGCCAGCCCTCGGTCCCGGCCTCCAGACCGTCACCCCGGTGCTGGATCGTCACGATCGGCACACCGGCCGCCTTGGCGCGTTCACGCAACCCGGCGATCACGGTGACGGTCTCGGCGGCCCGGTGCGCGATGGCCACCAGCGTGTTCTGCATGTCGATGACGAGGAGGGCGGTGGTGTGAGGCATAGCGCCACGTTGACGTCCTCTCCAGCCCGAGGGCTGGAGATTCCGGTCCGTACCGCTTCGCGGTACCACCTTGGGTTCCTGCTTCACGGGTCCGCGCCGGTCCGTGAGGACCGGTCTTACCAGACCTCCACAGGCCTGACTTCCCGCCCGTCCGGCGGTAGGTCCGACAACTGCGTTGTCGGACAAGGCGATAGTGCCATGGTTCTGCGGCCCTCCGGGCCACCAGGGCGAGGATGCCCTACACCTCCACCCTGAAGGGTGGAGCACTGGGCAAGCGTTCGGTAGCGGCGCTCTACTCAGGGCGAGGTGCTCGGGAGGGGAACGGCCGGATGTCGTGGGCGTGATGGTCAGCCGGTGTGCGGTGCGCGGGTGAACTCCCGGATCAGCCTGGCGAGTTCCGCCGGCTGGTCCAGTGGGACGAGGGTGTAGCTGTCCGCGACCTCGGCCAGCCGGCCCTGCGGCAGGAGTGCGGCGAGGCGTCGGCCGTGCTCGGGCGGCATCACCCGGTCTTCGGCGGCCCAGACCACCAGGGCGGGACGCTTGAAGCCGGGCAGGCGTGCGGCTGTGGACAGCAGGAGGCCCGTGTCGGCCGCCGCGGCACGCAGGACGCGTACGGCGTCGCGGCGGATGTCGGGCTGCCGCAGGACCGGCCCGATCCAACGCGCTGTCGCCGCGTCCCCTCGTCGGGTCAGCCACCCGAAGGCGATCGGGAGCCGTCGGAGCATCCGGAGCCGCATCTGCTGCATGAAGAGCCCGAACAGCCGGGGCGGGAGCCTGCCGGAGAGCACGAGCGTTTTGCCCGTCAGCCCGGGCGGGAAGTTGTCGAACGCGTCGCACGAGACGAGAACGGCCCGGCCCACGCGATCCGCGCCGTCGCACATCAGCAGCTGGACGAGCGCCCCGCCGGTGTCATTGCCGACGAGGACGACATCCCGCAGGCCGAGACGGTCGAGGAACTCGGCGACCAGACGGGCCACCCCGGGCAGTGAAAGATCGGCGTCCGCGCGCATCGCCCGGCGATGGGCGCCGAGGGGGAGCGTCGGGACGACGCAGCGATGGTCGGCGGCGAGGTCCGCGACAGGCCCGTCCCACAGCGAGGCGTCCATCATCAGACCGTGCAGCAGCACCAGCACGGGACCGTCACCGCCGGTGTCCTCGTACTCGATCGTCCCGGCGGACAGCTCGATCGTGGCGCGGACCTTCTCCTGCATACGGGCCTCCTGTGAGTGTCTCCAACCAAGAGGACCCCAAGCGGCCGAAGTGTGACATCACTTCAGGACGGCGAGGCCTCATCGAGTCCGGAGTCCTTGGGGAGCGGCCCGGGCTGGAACAGCCGGGCAGGGACGGTGTCGGCGAGGAGCTGGTAGCCGGCCGGGTTGAGATGCAGATGATCACCGTCGTCGATCGTCGCCAGGAGCCGTACGGGTTGCAGCGGGTCTCGGGCCGCCTTGTCGAAGTCGACCACGGCATCGAAGCGGCCGCTGGTGCGAATCCACTGGTTGACGGCCTGCCGGGACGCCTCGCGGTACCCGTCCGCGTCGTCGTAGAGCGCGTTGCCTCCAAAGGGAGTCAGCGTGGCCCCGTACACCCGGATGCCCTGCGCGTGCGCCCTGACGACGATCTGGTCGTAGGCCGCGATCAGGTCGTCCGTGACCTGCTTCTGGGCGGCTTGCGTGGGCTCGGCGGTCCCGATGTCGTTGACGCCTTCGAAGACGAGCAGCCAGTTGACCCCGCTCTGCGCCAGCACGTCACGGTCGAGGCGCGCGAGCGCGCTCGGGCCCAGACCGTCGTTGAGCATCCGGTTGCCGCCCGCCGCCTGATTGAGGATCGCGGTGCCCGCCGTGTCTGCCTGGGACCGCAGGCGTTTGAGCAGCTGGTCCGGCCAGCGGTTGTTCCCGTTGGTCGTGGAGCCGCGGCCGTCCGTCAGCGAGTCGCCCAGCATGACGGCCGCCGCGGTGCCGGCCCTGGACCACGTCTCGACGCCGCTCAGGAAGTACCAGTGGTTGGCCGGCGTGGCGCCGGCCAAGTCGTCGTCCATGACGTGGTTCCCGGCCTGCAGGTAGGAGGTGGTTCGGGAACCGGGATGGGACGTGATGTCGTTGGACGCCTGCCCTTGGGCCAGGTACGTCGTCACGGTGAGATTGGAGCCCGGCTCCAGGTCGAAGTCCAGTGGATCGGAAACCATCTGCGCTCCGACCGGCACCACCACCGAGGACCGGCCGTGGAACGTCACCGACCGGGAGGTCCCCGGCCGGATCGCACTGACGCCCGCCCGTCCGTCGACCGGTAAGGCCACCGAGACGGCGGTGATCGGCAGCACCGCACCCCCGAACGCGTTCGAGAAGCGCAGTCTCATGTGCCGTCCGCCGACCGACACCTGGACGGTCTGCCGCACCGTGGCATCGGCCAGTACGAGCTTGTCCTGTGTGAACGGGCCGGGTGGCATGTTGCCGGGCTCCGTGAGCTGCGGCATGGACACCCAGGTGTTCACCCAACGCGCGTTCTCGCGTGGGGAGTCGGCCGTCTCGGCCGAGTGAGGAGTGGAGGTCGTGTGAGGAGCGGAGGCCGAGTGAGGAGTGAGGCCGGAGTGAGAAGTCAAGGCGGCGGAGGCCGCGAGAATCCCCGCGACCACGAGGCTCACTAGCGACGGTCTTCGATTCATGGATGGTGCGCCCTCCCTGTTTCCCGGGATTCCGGCGATGACACTGAACCGGTTCAGTGGCGCACCGTAAGGCATCTCGGCGGGGTCGGACGAGCGGAGAGACGAGATCGGCCGAATGTGAGCCCCCGCCTCGGATCAGTGCCCGTCACGGCTGCGCCCTCAACGTTGACCGGATCGGTCCGCTGCCGGACCCGATGCGGCCTGTCGCCGCCCCGTCCGCGCGGCTCAGGCTTGGGGCATGACCCGAGCACTGATCGTCATCGATGTCCAGGAGTCCTTCCGCGCCCGTCCGCTGTGGGAGACCACCTCCGACCTGAAGATCGCCGACCAGGTGAACCGCCTGGTCCGGCTCGCCCGCGAGGCCGGGGAGCTGGTGGTGTGGGTGCTGCACTCCGAGCCCGGCAGCGGCGATGTCTTCGACCCGGCCCTCGGCCATGTCCGGCTGATGGAGGAGCTGGAGCGGGCGGACGGGGAGCCGTTGATCCACAAGACCTCGCACAACGCCTTCACCACCACCAACCTCCAGCAACTCCTCACCGAACACGGCATCCGCGAGCTCACCGTCTGCGGTATCCGCACCGAGCAGTGCGTGGAGACCACCACCCGCGTCGCGAGTGACCTCGGCTACCGGGTCACCTTCGTCGTCGACGCGACCGCGACCAATCCCATCCCGCACCGTGACGCTCCCGCCGGCCAGAGCGTCGCCGAATTGCTGGCCGACCCCCGCACCCTGGCTGCCGACGAGGTCATCAGGCGCACCGAGTACGCCCTCGCGGGACGCTTCGCCACCATCGCGACGGTCGACGAGCTGGAGGCCGCGGCGGAACCTCGGGCATGATGACCGGATCGTGAGCCACATCGTCTTCTTCCTGGTGCCCGGAGTCCATTTGCTGGACCTGGCCGGTCCCGCGCAGGTCTTCTCCACCGCCGCCGACTTCGGGCACCCCTACACGCTCTCCTACGTCGCCGAGCAGCCCCAGGTCTCCACCGCCCAGGGGCTGCCGCTGGTGGCCGGGCTCGACTGGCCGGAGCTCGGGCCGGAGGATCTGATCGTGGTGCCCGGCTGGCGTTCGGTCGCGCTGGCCGACAGTCCCGCCGTCGGCGCCGCCGCCCTCCAGGTCCTCCGGGACCACCACGCCAGGGGCGGGACGGTCGCCAGCGTCTGCGCCGGAGCCGAGGCGCTCGGCCAGGCCGGTCTGCTCGACGGCCGCCACTGCACCACCCATCACGACGTGCAGGACGAGCTGGCCCTGCGCCACCCCAATGCGCTGGTCGTCCGCGACGTCCTGTTCACCGCCGACGACCGGGTGATCACCTCGGCCGGCATCGCCAGCGGCATCGATCTGGCCCTGCACCTGGTCGCGACCCGGCACGGCCCGGCCGTCGCCGCCCAGGTCGCCCGCGACATGGTCGTCTACGCCCGCCGCAACGGCCATGAACCGCAGTCCAGCGCGATGCTCCGGCACCGGTCCCACCTCGACGACACCGTGCACCGCGCCCAGGACCTCATCGACGCCCGCTTCGACCAACCGCTTCCCCTGCCCACCCTCGCCTCGGCCGTCGGCGTGAGCGAACGCACCCTCACCCGCCTCTTCAGCCGCGCCACCGGGCTCACCCCACTGCGCTACCAGCAGACCCTCCGCTTGGAACGCGCCCAGCACCTCATCAGCCACGGCGCGACGATCGACGCCGCCGCCCGCTCGGTCGGTTTCGAGGACCCGCGCATGCTGCGCCGCCTCCGCGCCCGCACGGCCTGACCCCTGGCGCGGCGCCCCAGTGGGGCTGTTCCGGCGGCGCGACGGACGGCGGCGTCCTCAATGACTCGATTGTCATGGGTTCAGGTAGATGATTCCTGCCCGCACATGACAGACGCCGACAGTCGAGGGACGTCCACGATGCACACTCCGCACATCCTCCGCCGCGGCGGTCGCGCCCTGCGCCGCGAGGCCACGCGCCCCAACGTGCTGTTCGGCGGCGTGTACGGTGCCGTGCTGGCCAGCTCGATGGTCGCCGCGCTCACCCAATACGGTCCGACGGCACGTGAGGTTCGGCTGTACGACGCCCAGTGGCTGCTGTTCACCGCGTTCGCCTCGGCGTCGGCACACGGGTACGCGCACATCATCGCCCGGCGCGGCGAGGGGTCCCACCCCGGGCTGACCGGCGCGCTGCGGCTGCTGCTCGACGAATGGCCCCTGGTGATGGCCACCCTGCCCACGGTGGTGATACTGCTCGGCGCGGGCTGGGGCTGGTGGCCGTCCGAGGACATCGAGTACGAGGCCTTCGCGTTCAACATCGTGTTCCTCTTCGGCTGGGGCCTGACCGCGGCACGCGCCGCGCGGCGGCCCTGGCGTACGGCGCTGGTGATGGGCAGCCTCGACGCACTGCTGGGGGTGATCGTCGTCGTCGCCAACGCGCTCATCAAATAGCCCCCGCTCGGCGGAAACACCAGGATCGCGGAGCGTCTGCGCTGAGGCGCCGCGTGCCGATCACGAAGGCACATGCTCCAGATCAAGGAGCTGCCGCTTGCGCTCCAGCCCCGCGGCGTAGCCGGTAAGGGCTCCGTTCGCACCGATCACCCGGTGGCAGGGGCGCACGACCAGCAGCGGGTTCGCGCCGATCGCCGTGCCCACGGCACGCACCGCGGCCCTGGACGCGCCGATCCGCGCGGCGATCTCGCCGTAGCTGAGCGTGGTCCCGTACGGGATGGTCTCCAGGGCCTTCCAGACCCGCTGCTGGAAGTCGCTGCCGCTCGTGACGTACTCGATGTCGAAGTCGGTGAGCGTGCCGTCGAAGTAGGCGCGCAGCTGGGAGGCGATCTCCGCGAACGCGTCCGCGTCCTCGACCCAGCCGTCCTGGACGACGGCCCCGCGCTTCTGGCCGGGCATGGACAGTGAGGCCAGCGCCGTGCCGCCCTTCGCGGAGACCGACGCCTCGCCCACGAGCAGCAGCTCGCCCAAGGGGCTGTCGATGGTCGTGCAGACCGTCATCGGAAGTGTCCTTTCGAGAGTCCTCAAGCGTTGCCGGCATCGCTTCACCAGCCATTTTGCCGCTTCCCCGAGGCTCCGTCCGGCGGGATTCGGACACCGACCTGGCGCAGGAACAGGTGAGGGGCCCACGGCGTCCGCCGTCGGCCCCTCACTCACGCCCCTGTGGGGATCAGCGCTTGATCAGTCGTACGGACAGCCCCTCGCCCGTGTACACGGGCACTGCCCGGTATCCGTCGGCCTGCACGGTGATGCCACCGAACTGGCCCCGCAGCGCGGGCGCCCAGATCACCGGAACCGTGGTTCCCGAGGCCGGCGGACGGTCGGCGTCCAGCCGCAGCGAGAGCACGCTGTCCCGGCCCAGCAGCACCCGTCGGTCCACCACCAGCGCGGGTATGCGGCCCTCGCGGAGCGTCACCTCAAGGGTCGCCCCGGACGCCTGCGCGTAGGCGCCGCGCACCCGGGCCGCCGTGCCCGGAGCCACCCGCAGCGTGCCGCCTTCCACCCGGACGTCACCGTGGCCGAGCGCGCCCGCGGAACCGGCCGTCAGCGTGCCCTGCTCCAGCACCGTGCCGCCCGTGTGACGGTTGGCTCCCGTCAGGGCCAGCGCACCGCTGCCGCGCTTGACCAGGCCACCGCAGCCGGAGATGTCGTTGCGCCAGGTGTCGGCCGCGTCGAAGCCCCCAGCGGCCGCGTCCATGGTGACGGTCACGTCCGAGTCGAAGGCGCCGTACCCGTCGGCGGCGGCGAACAGGTTGAGGCGCCCCCACTGCTCGAAGCCGTCGAGCAGCACGTACCCGGAGGGGAGCGCGGTCGTGCGGAGCACCTCGCGGCGCTGCGCGGCGTCGAGGTAGGGCAGCCGCGTCTCCAGCAGAACCTCGGCGCCCTTGGGCACGGTCAGGTCCTCGGAGCGGCCGTGCCGGGTCAGGACGTACGTCAGCCGGGGCGTGAGCGCGCGGGCGTTGGCGGCCCGGTCGGAGTACGGGTCGGCCTCGACGCCCGCCGAGTGCGCGTAGGCGTACAGGGTGTCCGCCGTCGTGCCGGTCTGCTGCTGGAAGTACGCGGCGGCCTGGGCGCGCGCCGCCGCCTTGAGGGCGGCGTTGGCCGGGTCGGCCAGCGTGGCGGCGGCCAGCGCGGTGGCCATGATGCGGCCGCCGAGGACGTCGACGGTGGAGTGCATGCCCGCCATGATGCGGGTGTGGCCGAGCTCGAAGGCGCGGGTCACCAGCTCCTGGAAACGCTCCGGAACGGCGTACGCGTACGCCAGCGCCGCCAGATGGAAGGCGTTGGTGTGCCCGCTGGGGAAGCCGCCGTCGTCGACCGGGGCCGTGCTGCGCTGCCACAGCAACTGCGGGGCGACGACCACGGCGGAGTCGTACACCGGGTAGCCGAGCGCGTCGACCTTGCCCGTGTCGACGACCTCGCTGTCCTCGTTCATGCGCCATGGACGCGGGTACTGGTAGGCGTACTTGGACGGGTTGCCCGAGGCGTAGTTGCCGCGCACGGTGTCGACCAGCTCGGCCACCTTGCCGAGCGCCGAGTCGTGCGAGCCCGCGCCGAGCGTGGAACCGGCGGGAGCGTCGGACGGCACGGCGTCGTTGATCTTCCCGGAGGGGGTGCCGTCGGGTGCGCTGGTGATCGACGTGACCGCCTGGGAGCCCGACTTGTAGAGGTCGGCCAGCGGTCCCAGGCCCGCGATGATCGCGTAACTCTGGTGCTGCCGGTCGTAGATGAACGCCTCCTTCGCCTGTGCGTCGGTGCGGGCGGCCGTGATCCGGGCGCAGTAGCGCATGTTGGCGCGCAGCACCTCGGGCATGAGCGGCGTGCCCGTGTTCCACGCGCCGCCTGTCTTCCACACCTCGGCCATGCCGCCGAGGATCCGGACCACCGCGTTGGTCTCGGGCGTCAGGTTGGTGAGGACGTTGGTCGTGTAGTCGTCGACGAACGCGGCGGGGCTCGTGGCGGCCTTCGCGTCCGCGGCGGCGAGCCAGGTGACGAGGGTCGGCGCGGCCAGCAGACCGGCCGAGGCGCCCAGCGAGGTTCTGAGGAACCCCCGCCGGTTGACGGTGAGTCGACCGGCCGACGAGGTGGTGTGGTGCCCGGCTGGTGACGGCATGGGTGTGCCTCTCTTGAGTTCTTCGGCCGTGCGGCCGGTAGGAGGTCGTTCGAGCAACCGAACGCCAGGAGGCAGGTGAGACGCGTGAGTCGCAGGTGCCCCGTGGCGAGGATGTGTCGTACGAGCGAAGATCTACGGCCGAGTCATGTCGGGCTGGGTATGGCTCGGCGTCCGAGACGTGTCATACGAGTGAACGGGCCAGCGACACGGCCCCTTCGACCGGCGGCACCCGCAGGGGCCTCGGTCGCGCCCCCGGGACGGCCTCGGCCAGCCATGCCGCGAAGGCGTCGTACAGGGCGGGTTGGGCGAGCACGGTACTGCCGGCCACGACGACGTCGTCGACGGCGACCCCGCGTTGGGCGAGTCGTACGACGAGCGTGGCGAGGGATCGTCCGCCCTCGGCTATGACCTGGCGGGCGAGGGCCGAGCCCGCCCCGGCGGCGGCGAACACGACCGGCGCGTGCCGGCCCCACTCGGCCGAGACGTCCGTGGCGCTCTCCAACGCCGCGCCGAGGGCGGGCACTTCGCTCACCCCGAACGCGGCGATGAGTCCCAGGGCCAGCTCGTCCGGGTCCTCGCCGCGATCGTGCGCGGCCCACGCGGTGCGCGCCGCCTCACGGACGAGACCGGCCGAGCCGCCCTCGTCGCCGAGCACCGCACCCCAGCCACCGACCTGAACGGGGCTGCCGTCGGAGAGCCGGCCCACCGCCACCGAGCCGGTACCGGCGACCAGACCGACGCCCTTGTCCAGGCCCGCGGCGGGGACCAGGAGTTCGGCGTCGCCGACGACGAGCGCGGGCACATCGAGAAGCTCCCGGAGCGCGACACGGATCCCGGCGCACTGGCGGGGTGTCTCGCAGGCGTGCCCGCCCACGGCGACGGCGGACGGACGGGTGCCGGCCGGCAGGGCCTCATGGACCAGCGCGGCCAGCCAGGCGGCGGCGGCCTCGGGGTCGTGCGGCCGCCAGCCGCTGCTCGTACGGAGGTGATCGGTGACCGTGCCGTCCTCGGCCACCGCGCGGAGATGGGTCTTCGTGCCGCCCACGTCGATACCGACCACGATGGGGCACGAGGGGGGTGCGTCCTGCACGGATCCTCTTTCGTCGTTGCAGTGAGCCGCGACGGCGGGCGAACCGTGTCTGGACAGGGGGCAGAAGAACTAGGGAAGCCCCGGGACGGGCCTCTGACGGAGCACGGCAGGCGAGTACCGTGAAGTTCGTTAGGAAACTAACTAACGAAGTATGGTGCGTCAAGAGGCATCGCGCACTCGACCACCGGGACGACCGTCCGGGCCGCCGTGGGGCGGGAAACGCGTGACGTCAGGGCAATCCATCGCCGCATCCCCGGAGCCGATCGACCTGGGAGCGCGGCCCTCGACCCGTGTGGGGGAACTGTGGAACATGGCGTGGCGGAAGCCACCCGCCTGACCGAGAGCGCGAGCACGGTCTTCGCCGTGCTGGCCCAGGCGGGCAGTGCGACCCGGCCGCAGCTCGCGAGCCTGGCGGGCCTGTCCAAGCCGACGGTGTCCTCCGCCGTCTCGGAACTGGAGAGCGCCCGGCTCGCCGCGCATTCCGGCACCGCGTCCAGCGGCACGGGCCGCTCCGCCGCCGTCTACCGTCTCGGAGCGGCCGCCGGGGCCGTGCTCGCCGTCGACCTCGGCCCCGCGCTCACCCGGGTACGCGGCTGCGCCCTGGACGGCACCCTGCTCGCCCAGGCCACCGGCTCCCGCGCGGACGCCGCCGCCGTCGTACGCGAGGCCCTCGTCGCGCTGCCCGCCGACACCCCGCTGCGCACCATCGTCGTCGCCGTCGGCGACGTCACCGGGCAGGAGGAGGGCGCCCGTGTGCGCCCCGCGACCGCCAAGGCCGGCCCCGTCTTCGACGCCATGGCCGTCGCGCTGCCGCCGGGTGTTCCCGTCCACCTAGAGAACAACGTCAACTGCGCGGCGCTCGCGGAGCTGCACGAGGGTGCCGCCCGCGGCCGCCACACCTTCGGCTATCTGCGGATCGGCGTGGGTATCGGCCTCGGCATCGTCGTCGGGGGTCAGGTGCTGCGCGGGGCGAACGGCGCCGCCGGAGAGCTGGCCCGTCTGCCCTACCCCTGGGACGAGGGCCGCGAGCCGCGCCAGGAGGCCCTGGAGGAGTACATCGGCGCACGCTCCCTGCTGCGCCGGGCCGCGGAGGCCTGGCAGAACGCCGACGGGCCGTGCCCCCGCACGGCCGAGCGGCTCTTCGCCCTCGCCGGAGAGGGCCGGGCCACGGCCCGGGCTGTCGTCGGCCGCCATGCCGCGGACATCGGCCGGCTCGCCGCCGCCGTGGTCGCCGTGCTGGACCCGGGACTGATCGTGCTGGGGGGCAGTACCGGCGCGGACCCGCAGCTCCTGCCGGGTGTGCGGGCCGAACTGGAGCGGCTGAGCTGGCCCACCGAGGTGGTCAGCAGCACGGTCGGGGACTTCGGCACCGTCGTGGGCGCCGCCCGGCTCGCGGTCGCCCGGGGAGTCCAAACCGTGACCGAGGCCGCGCAGACGAAGGATTGACGGCCTCCGACTCGGTCTGCCAATGTCCGGACAAGCGCTTTCTAAGTTGGCCGGGACGCCGACTTGGGGTGAGCGTCCCGCCCGTACGAGACGTACGGCAGCCACGCGAGGGCGTGCTCGCGTGACGACGGCCATGGTGGCCGGGGATCCCACCCGTCAGGATGGTGCGGCCGGGCGAGGCCGTGCCCCGGGAGGCGCATTCCGAGAAGGACGCACCCGTGCCCGCAGCGACTGGCCGGGAATTCCATCACGCACATCCAGGGAGGACCCGGTGGGTCACCAGATCTCGCGCAGAACCCTTTTCCGCACCGCGAGCGGACTCGCCGTTGCCGGCGCGCTCGGCGGCTCGCTGAGCGCCTGCGGCGGAGGCACCGGCGCCGGCAGCACCAGCTCCAAGCTGACCATGACGTGGTGGGGCAGCGACGACCGTCACAACGCCTACAAGAAGGCGCTCGCGACGTTCCAGAAGAGCAACTCGAAGATCAAGATCGAAGAGCGCTACTCCGGCTACGACGGCTACTTCGACCGGTTCAACACCAACGTGGCCGGCGGCAGCGCCCCCGACCTGCTCCAGATGGACACCGCGCTGGTGGCGCAGTACGCCCGCAAGGGTGTCCTCGCCCCGATCGACGAGTACGTCGGCAAGTCCCTGGACCTGACCGGCTTCTCCAAGACGCTCCTCGCGGCCGGCACGGTCGACGGCAAGCTGTACGGCGTGCCGTCCGGCATTGGCGTCAACATCCTCACGGTCAACGTCACCGGCCTGAAGAAGCTGGGCCTGGAGCTGCCGGACCGCGAGTGGACCTGGGCCGACCTGAAGAAGGTCGCGGTCGACGTCAACAAGAAGAGCGGCGGCAAGCAGTTCGGCGTCGACGACGGCGGTGGCGGCACCCTCCAGGCGTTCGAGGTGTTCGCCCGGGAGAAGGGCCAGACCTTCTTCGCCACGGACGGCAAGAAGCTCGGCTTCACCGCGGACACCCTCCAGGAGTGGTGGGAGTTCTGGGCCGAGATGCGCAAGGACAAGGCGTCCCCGCCGGCCGCGATCACCTCGGCCGCGCACAACGACCTCACCAAGAACGGCGTGGTCATCGGCAAGACCCTGTTCACCTTCGACTCCGGTGTCTACGGCGCGGGCGGCGCGATCACCGACGCGGTCCTGGACTTCCTGCCCACCCCGAAGGGCGACTGGTCCGGCGCCCGTGAGGGTAACTTCGTCAACGGCGGTGTCCTGCTGAGCGCCACCAAGGCCAGCAAGCACATCGCCGACTCGGTGAAGATCATGAGCTACTTCGCCCAGGACGCGACGGCTATCAAGGACATGCAGCTGCTGCGCGGCATCCCGCCGACCGAGAAGGCCCGCTCCCTCATAGCCGCCGGTCTGTCGGACACGGACAAGAAGTCCATGGACATCGCCGACTACATCTCCAAGCGGGTCGCCAAGGCGACCGACGCGCTGGCCGCCCCCCAGCCGCCGCCGAACGGCGCCGACCAGATCTGGGACCTGCTGTTCCAGTCCAACCTCGCCATCGCCTTCGGCAAGAAGTCCATCAAGGCGCAGCTGACCGCGTTCTTCGACCAGGCGGGATCGATTCTGTCGCAGTAGGCGTCGGCGCGGCTGTGGGCCGCGGTGCACAGAAGGACCGGGAAAGGGCCAGGGAGATGAGCATGACCACCACCGAGACCGACGCGGTCGTCAAGGAGCCGACGGCTCCCGCGACCCCGTCCGACCAGCGCGAGCGTGAACGGATGCGTCGCCGCGCTGCCAGACGGCGCGGTGGAGGCTGGTGGCCGTACCTCTTCCTGGCCCCGTGGTTCGTCGGCCTGTTCGGGCTGACGATCTACCCGATGCTCGACTCCCTCTACCTGTCGTTCACCGACTTCGACCTGCTGTCTCCCGCCAAGTGGGTCGGCACCGAGAACTACACCCGGATGTTCACCGACGACCCGGTGTTCTGGGACTCGGTGCACGCCACGCTCCTGTACGTCGTGGTCTCCGTTCCGCTGAAGCTGGCGCTCGCCCTCGGCGTCGCGATGCTCCTCAACCGCGACCTGAAGGGCATCGGCCTCTACCGGGCCGCCTTCTACCTGCCCTCGCTGCTCGGCGGTGCGGTGGCCATCGCCATCGTGTGGCGGCAGGTCTTCGGCGGCGACGGGCTCTTCAACGACTTCCTCGGCTGGTTCGGCATCAAGGGTCAGGACTGGATCTCCAGCCCCGACACCGCGATCTACACCCTCATCCTGCTGGCCGTCTGGCAGTTCGGCACCCCGATGGTCATCTTCCTCGCCGGTCTGAAGCAGCTGCCGAAGGATGTGTACGAGGCGGCCGAGATCGACGGCGCCAGGCCCGTCACCCGGTTCTTCCGCATCACCCTGCCGCTGCTGACCCCGATCGTCTTCTTCAACGTCGTCCTGCAGATCATCGACGCGTTCAAGACGTTCACCCCGGCGTACGTGGTCAGCAACGGCACCGGCGGGCCGCTCAACTCGACCATGCTGTACTCCCTCTACCTGTACAAGAAGGGCTTCACCGACCTCCAGATGGGATACGCCTCGGCCCTCGCCTGGGTGCTGTTCCTGGTCATCGCAGGCTTCACGGCGGTCAACTTCATCGCCAGCCGCTACTGGGTCCATTACGACGACTAACGCCGCCTGACGTCTGAGCGAGGAGTCCTTCCCACCATGTCCGCCATCACCCCGCCCCGTTCGTCGCTGTCGCCGCTTCAGAAGCTGCGCTCGGCCACCGGCTCCCGGCGCATCCTCATCCACACCCTGCTCATCGGCGTGGCGATCGTCATGCTGTATCCGCTGCTGTGGATGCTGAGCAGTTCGCTCAAGCCCGACACCGACATCTTCACCCACCCGGGAATCATCCCGGCCAAGCTGCGCCCGGAGAACTACTCCGAGGGCTGGAGCGGCTCCGGCAACTCCTTCTCCCTCTACATCACCAACTCGCTGATCGTCACGATCGGCGCGGTGATCGGAAACGTGATCTCCTGCTCGCTGGCCGCCTACGCCTTCGCGCGCTTCGAGTTCCGCGGCAAGAAGATCTGGTTCGGCCTGATGCTCGGCACGCTGATGCTGCCCACGCAGGCCGTCCTGATCCCGCAGTACACGATCTTCTACAACCTGACCTGGATCAACACCTACCTGCCGCTGATCGTCCCGAAGTTCCTCGCGGTGGACGCCTTCTTCATCTTCCTGATGGTCCAGTTCATCCGCTCCATCCCGCGCGAGCTCGACCACGCGGCCATGATGGACGGCGCCAACCCCTTCCAGATCTACTGGAAGATCATCCTGCCGCTGATGAAGCCGGCTCTGATCACCACCACGATCTTCACCTTCATCTGGACGTACGACGACTTCCTCCACCAGCTCGTCTACCTTCAGCAGAACGACAAGTTCACCGTCCCCCTCGGCCTGACCCTGTTCCTGGACCAGACCAGCGGCTCCTCGTACGGCGCGATGTTCGCCATGTCGACACTCGCCCTCCTGCCCACGCTCATCTGCTTCCTCATCTTCCAGAAGAGGCTGGTCGAGGGCCTGGCGACCTCCGGCATGAAGGGCTGACATCCGGTGCATCTTCCCCACCAGCGCGATCCGCTGCACGATCTCCCGGACGACCCGGCCGCGTACGACACCGTCCTCGCCGCCGTCACCGAGGAGGCCCTGGCCCGCCTCACCCCCGAGGGCAACCTCGAACACCCCGCAGCCCTCGACGACATCGGGGACACGTCACTGGGCATCACCTCCCTCCTCGCACTCGCCTGGCAGCGTGCGAAGGACCCGCGCCTGCCGGCGGCCGTGCACCGCAGCCTCGCCTTCCATCTGCGCGAACGGGTCTTCACCGAGGACAACCCCGGCTACCCGAACCTCCGGCGACGCGACACGCGTGAGCCGTACGCCCGATACGTACTCGAAGCGGGCGCGCACCCCATCGGCGACTGGCCGAGCACGGTGTGGGCCCTGCTCCAGGCGGTGAACGTCCTGGACGCGGCGGACGGACTCATCGACGACGAACAGCGCCGTGAACTCGTCGAGCTGGCGGGCGGTTACTGGCACTGGCTGACCGAGTCGACCTTCTTCAACCCGCAGGAGGCCGGAAACCAGGCCATCGGCTGCGTCGTCGGCGGCCTGATGCTGGCCCGCCATCTCCCGCCCGCCGACGGGGAGCTGGTCCACTCACGGGCGATGCGTCTGTACGTCGACGAAATCCGCGCCCGTCGCGTACGGGACCGGGGCGCCCTTCTCCCCCCGGAGCACGGCGGCGCCTACGACAACAACTACGGCCCGATCTCCCTCTCCTTCCTCGCGCAGGCCCACCGGATCAGCGGCGAGGAGATCTTCGCCGAGGACGGCGACGCGCTGGCCCGCTACATCGACGCGCGCCTGACCGCCGGCGGCTACGACAACGGCGGCCCCCGCTACAGCGAGCAGCACTCGGGCTTCGAGTCCGTCCTCGGCCTGCGCTACTTCGGCCACCGCATCGGCGCCGACCTCGGCCGCTACCGGGGAGACACCCGCTGGGGCCGGCACGCGGTCAACCAGGACGGCGGCATCGACGGCCACTTCGCCTTCATGCTGGTCTGGCAGATCCAGGACGCCACGCGCTGGCACCGCACCCCGTCGAAGGACCCCGTACGCCATCAACTGCGCGCGGGCATCGTCTCGGTGGCCTTCGACGACCGGATGACCCCGTCGCTGGTCGAGGCGGCGGGCACCTACTACCTGCCCGCCGCGGTCAACCGCCAGCACGGCTTCGGACCGGTCACCGACGGCTTCCTGCTGTGCCGGCCCATGGGCGAGACCCGGGTCCGTGATCTGCGCACCGACGCCCTGACGGCCAAGCTGGTCACCAAGCCGGTCGTCGGCCGCGATCATGTGCTGCGCCACATTCGGTCCCTGTACGTCACGGACGGCACGAGCCTGTGGGTGACGGTCGTCGTGGAACGCCTCGACGGATCGCCGTATCTGCTCGCCGGGATGCCGTACGCCGAGGACGACGGCGACCGGGTACGCAGGACCGCGGAGGCCGACGTGACCGCCGCCGGTGCCCTCCGGCTGACCCACCCGGCGACGGAGGGCGCGGACCACTTCGACGCCCGCTCGGAGACGACCCAGCAGCAGGCGGCCTTCGCCCTGGCGGCGGACCCGCGCGGCTACGGCAACCCGGACGAGGGCTGGCGGCACCTGGTCGCCTCCACGGCCTTCGAAGCGGACCCGGCTCCCGGCGCCCCGGAGGACCTGCACGTCTTCGCCGTCCGGCATGGCCCCGGCGGCCCGTTCACCCCGGCCTTCGCGCGCACCCCGGCGGGACTGACCGTCCGCACCGAGGAGTTCACCGCACTGATCGGTGATCCCGCGGGCGATGCGCGCGGGGAACCCGAACTGGAGCTCCAGCCTCGCTGACCGCCGCCTCGACGACCAGGTCGGCGCGGTCCCGTGTCGCGGCGACCAGGTCGGCGTTGCGCTGGTCCGTGCCGAGCACCCACGCCACCGCCGTGTCGTGGTCCTTGCCGAACTCCTCGTGCCGGGCGACGAGCCGCCGCAGACGTTCGGCTTCGTCGACCTCGCAGAACCAGACCTCGTCGAGCTGCGACCGCGCGCGAGCCCAGCCGTCGTCGCGGAGCAGCAGATAGTTGCCCTCGGTGACGATCAGACGGGCGGTGCGGGGCACGGGAACGGCACCCGCGATCGGCTGCTCAAGAGTCCGCTCGAAGCCGGGCGCGTAGACGAGGTCGTCCTCGTCCTCGCGCAGCCGGCGCAGCAGCGCGGCGTAACCCGCCGCGTCGAACGTGTCGGGGGCGCCCTTGCGGTCGCGGCGGCCGAGGCGGTCCAACTCGACATCCGCGAGATGGAACCCGTCCATCGGCACATGCGCGACCCAGGCGGGCCCGTCCCCGTTCAGCTCCCGCACCAGGCGCTCGGCGAGCGTCGTCTTGCCCGCACCCGGGCCGCCGGCGATACCGAGCAGGGCGCGCCGCCCCGGACGCACGAGCGACGCCGCGCGCTCCAGGAGATCGTCGAAGCTCATGCCCGCGGCATCCGTACGACGGCGCGCCCGGCCCGCAGCAGCGGCTGATCCGCGAAGGCCACCAGGGTGAGCAGGATGACCAGTCCGGGCAGAGTCATGCAGACGGCGAATTCCATGCGACCAGTATTGGGGCATGCATGGACCATGAGCCAAGACGAGGACCAGATCCGCACCCTGATCGAGCACTGGGCCGCCGCCGTGCACCGCGGCGACCTCGACGGTGTGCTGGCCGACCACACGGACGACATCGTGATGTACGACGTGCCGCCGCCCTACGCGGGGGTCCGCGGTATCGAGGCGTACCGCGAGGCCTGGCCGCCGTTCTTCGAATGGCAGGCGCAGGGCGCGACGGTCGAGATCGAGTCCCTCGACATCACCGCGGGCGACAAGGTGGCGTACGCGCACGCCCTGCTGCGTTGCGGAACGCCGAAGGAATTCGCCGAGAAGCCCGCCCGGCGCCTGCGGCTCACCCTCGGACTGCGCAAGGAACAAGGCCGCTGGACGGTCGCCCACGAGCACCACTCGTTCCCGCACGACTGACCCGGCGTACGACCGGTGGTGTTCCGTCCGGACCCGAGGCTGCGCCCCGCCCCGGACCAGCCGCCACGCACCGGCGGCCGACCCTCAGGAGCGAGGCGCAGCGCGAGAGGTCAGTCGCGGGCGATGCCGGGGGCGATGTCCTCGTTCCGCTCCAGGGGCGCCGCGCTGCGCGTGGCGGCCTTGGTCGCGGACTTGCCGCAGAACGCGGATTCCAGAGTGCCGTACATGGTGTTCAGCACATTGGTGTTGTTGGAGGTGTTCGCCAGCGCGCTGACGCTGCGCTTACCGTCCTTCGAGGTGAACGCGTACGTGTAGAAGCCCTGCACGGTGCCCGTGTGCCCG
This sequence comes from Streptomyces sp. NBC_00775, assembly GCF_036347135.1. Classification (NCBI taxonomy): domain Bacteria; kingdom Bacillati; phylum Actinomycetota; class Actinomycetes; order Kitasatosporales; family Streptomycetaceae; genus Streptomyces; species Streptomyces sp. NBC_00775. Next base: position 547,756 of record NZ_CP108938.1, on the reverse strand, counting down.
TAGACGGAGACCCCGCACGACAGGGTGCGGCGGCGCAGACCGAGGCCGTAGCTCGTGGTGCTGTTGACCGTCGTCCACTTCTGCATCTGCGTCAGCTGGGTGCCGGACATGAGCTTTCCGCGGATCAGCGCCGAGAAGAAGGTGTCCAGGTCGTGCGTGGTCGAGATGATCGCGCCGGCGCTCTGCGCCCAGGAGGCCGTCTGCTTGGTGGAGTCCACCAGCGCCGCGCCGGCCTCGTCGGGGGTGAGATATCCCTTGGCGTGGGTGCCCGGGATCGCGGTGCCGGGGTGGACGTAGAAGGTGTTGGTGAGGTTGAGCGGTGTGAAGATGCGCTTCTTGTACTCCGTGCCCACGGAGTGGCCGGTGAGCTTCTCGATGAGCATGCCCGCGACGACGAAATTGGTGTTCGAGTACGCATAGGCCGCGCCCGGCGCGTTGGTGCGCGGCTTCTTCAAGGACAGCTTCACCAGGTCCCGGTAGCTGAACACCTTGTTGCGGACGGCCTCGAAGCCCGGGACCGTGTGCGCGAACATGTCGTTGGTGTAGTCGTACAGGCCGCTGCGGTGGCTCAGCACATGGCGCACGGTGATGCCGTTGTCGGGCAGCAGCCCCGGCAGATAGCTGTTGACCGAGTGGTCCAGCTTCAGCTTGCCCTCGTCGACCAGTTGGAGCAGCACCACGGCGGAGAAGCTCTTGGTGACGCTGCCGACGCGGAACCGGTCGTTCGTGCTGATGGCCCGTCCGCTCGCGCGGTCGGCGACTCCCTCGGTCAGCCGGTGCACCGTGCCGTTGTCGTCGATCCTCGCCATCGCGCCGGGGGCTCCCTGCGTCAGCGCCGCGCGCAGCACCTTGCGCAGTCCCGCGTCGTCGGGCGCCGCCAACGCCGCCGAGGCCGCGACCTGTTCGCCGTCGGCGCCGTCCGTGGCCGCGGGTGCCGCGGCCTGCGCGGGGGCTGCCAGGAGGGACACCAGAACCGCGCCCAGCGCCGTACCCGTGCCCACCGTTCCTGAGACCATCTGATTCTTCTCCCGAGTTCCGTCCGCCGGTGCGGGTGCCCGGCACGAGCCGCGCCGCGGATGCGGGCGTCGGCACCATCTGTACGCGCCGGAGGGGCACGTGGGTTGCATTGCCCGGGGAAGAATCAGAAACGGTGAATTCGAATCGGTGAATTGGCGGAAAGGCAGCAGTCGAGGCGGGTCGGCCGCTGCGGGGTCGGCGGAGGAGGGTCAGCCGCCGAAGAGCTGCGTCCAGTACGTGCCCGCCTTGCCGCCGCCCGCGAGGCCGATGCCTATGTGGGTGAAGTCGGGCTTCAGGATGTTGGCGCGATGGCCGGGGCTGTTCATCCAGCCGAGTACGACCTCGGCCGGGGAGCGCTGCCCGCAGGCGATGTTCTCGCCGATGGTCCGGCGGGTGCAGCCCGCGGCGGCGGCCCGGTCCCAGGGCTGGCTGCCGTCGGGGGAGGTGTGGGAGTAGAAGGCGCGGGCCACCATGTCGGCGCTGTGCGCCTGGGCCGCGATGGTGAGCAGAGGGTCGCCGGACAGGGGCGGCAGACCGGCCGCCCTCCGCTCGGCGTTGGTGAGAGCGATGACCTCACTCGCCGTCCGCGTCAGGCCCGCGGAGCTGAACGGGTGCGCCCACAGCGCCGTCCAGTACAGGTCGCCGGAGCGATCGTCGGCGACGTACGCCAGACCCGCCTGGCTGAAGACGGGATCGCACAGCGTGCGCCGGGACTGCTCGGCGGAGAGGCAGTACTCCACGAACTCGCCGGGTGTGCGGGGGCCGGAGACCAGGTGCTCGCCGACGGTGAGATACGGGTATCCGGCCGAGGTGACGCGCTGGTAGACGGAGGTGCCGTCCGGACTCTCCGAGCTGAGGAGTCCGCGCACGGCCATGGCGGAGGCGTGGGCCCGGGCCGCGGCCGCCAGCCGTGCGTCGAGGGACACCGGTGGGGAACCGGCGGCGGCGCGGGCGGAGTTCACCAGCCCCAGGAACCCGTCCGTGTCGGGCGCGCCACGAGGCATCGCACCGGGGGCCGCACCGCGTGTCGCACCCGGAACGGCACCCGGGACAGCACCGGGCGTGGCGTCGTCCTCGGTGACATCGACCCCGAAGTCCCGCGCGATGCCCGCCAGTCCGTCCGCGTACCCCTGGCCCAGGGCGCGGAGTTTCCACCCGGTGCCGCGCCGGTACAGCTCGGCGAGCAGCAGCAGGGTCTCCCGCTGCGGACGTGGTGGGGTGAACCGGGCGAGGGGACGACCGTCCGGCGCGGTGACGTGCAGGGTGGGTGCGGGCAGGCGGCCCAGGGGCGTCGCGGGGTCGGCGGGGCTGACGACCACGGTGACGCGGCTCGCTCCGGCCCGCAGTCTCGGCGGATCGACGGTGAGGCGCTCGCCCTGGAGACGGGCACCGGGCGCGGTCGGCTGGTTGTAGAACACGAAGTCGCCGTCCCCGCGCACCTTTCCGCTGTCGTCGGTGATGAGCGCGGACACGTCGAAGGGGCCCGGCACCCTGAGGGTCAGGATGCCGCCCGGCAGGGGCATGTTGCCCCCGGGAACCAGCTCGCTCATGGTGCCGCCCGTCGACGTGGTGCTCGTTACAGGCATCAACGTCCCGTCGGAGCGCGCGGGTTCCCGCGCGCTCCGGGCAGCGCTTCCTTCGGTGTGTCACGCAGCGAGCGCAGGGCCAGCAACAGGACGCCGATGTCGTCCAGGTAGATGGGGTCGGGCAGCAGATCGGTGGGGAGCACGAGATAGACGACGGCGCCCCAGAAGATCCAGCGGGGTCCGGACGGAAGTCCGGCGCGCCGCAGATCACGGCGGGCGCGGACCAGCCGGACCAGGAGCGCGAGCGCCACCGCCAGCGCGGCGGCTCCCACGACGGCGACGATGAGGATCACTGTCCACACGGTGGAATCCATGAGTCCGTCCCGGGGCACGTAGGGCTGCTCTTCCCCTTCGTGTTCCCGCCCAGGGGACACCTACCACCCCGGTTCGGCCGTGCGAGGGGAACCGGGGCCCTAATCGCTCCCGTGCGCGTCGAGGCGGCAGATGACGAAGTCGTCGAACACATGCCGTCCGGGCTGCTCGCCGACGGACTCGGCCGCCCTCCGGATGTCCCGCAGCTGATCCGTCGTCATCTGCAGCGGCGGCTCGTCGGGCTGGTACGTCGTGCGGACGGGATAGTCCTGGCCGGGCTTCCGGCTCATCTCGATGTGACAGCCGAGCACATGTGTGACCGGCCGGTCGGCGCAGAAGCCGACCAGCCGGTCGAGGGTGCGTGTGAACGCCCGCCAGTCATCGACGTACAGACGGCCGGGGTAGACCGTGTCGCCGGTGAGCAGGAACCCCGTCCAGGGGTCGAAGAACGTCACCGCCGCCTTGTGGTGCCCAGGGGTGGCGAGGCATTCGAGGACCCGGCCGCCGAGATCGACCTCGGCGACGCCGTCGGGGTCGTCCCGGAACCCGAAGAACTCCCAGGCGCTGTCGAGGGCCGCGTCCACGACCCTCGTGCCGGGGCGGCCGGCGAACTGGCCGTCCCCCGCGATGTGGTCGCCGTGGGGATGGGTGTGCAGCACCAGCAGCTCGTAACCCTCTCGGGGATGCGCCGCCAGCCACCTCTCCATCACCTCGTCGACCACTCGCCGCAGGGGGAAGAACTCGGCCGAAGCCGTGGCGCCGGTGTCGATCAGAACGGCCTGTTCCTCGCCGAACAGCAGGAACAGGAAAGGCGCTTCGTAGTTGATCGCCATGTTCTGCCGCAGGACGACCGTGTGCTCGTCGTACGTGTGGACCTGGATGTCGGGATCCGTGTTGTGCTTGGCCGACGGCGAGCCATGGATCCACCGTACGTCGAGGGTCCCGTCCACCATGTCTCCTTCGGTCACGGTCCGCCGGGACCACGACCTGGGCCCGGGACCTCAGTTTCGCGCGACGTTGCTGTCCACGAGAGCCTGGGTCACCGCGCGGATGCTGCGGGCGATGTGCTGGAGCTGCATGACCTCGGCGGCGTACAGCTTGATGGTGTGCTCGATGACGCCCTCGTGCAGGCCGAGCGCGGGCAGCTCGGCCCGGGCGGTCTGCAGGGCGGTCCGGGCGACCCGTATCTCGTGCTGCACCTGGATGTGCGCGTGACGGGCGAGGAGCACGGGGTGCTTGAGCAGGACGGGGTAGCTCGCGTAGCGGGTCGGGACCAGTTCGCGCAGCCATTTGACCGCCGATCGCTCCCAGTCGTAGCTGCCGGGTGTCTTGACCTGGCACGGCCAGTCCGAGGTGATCGGTGAGTAAGTCAGGGCCATGTTCATCGCTTCCGGGTTACGTCGGCGGGAAGGGGTCGTGGGGGTGTCTGGGGGCGGCCCCGGTCTAGGGGATTGGCCGGGGCCGCCACCACGGACCCCGCGCGAGCGGGGCCCGTCTGAACACCCGGGGCCCGATGCGGGTAGGAGCGGACGGCCCCGGGTGGTCGTGGGACGTGACCAGGAGGCCTCCTGGTCACGATCCGCGAGCAGTATTTATATATACCGCCGGTAGCGCAAGAACATGAAAACATTCATGCGTGAAATGGTGTGAATGATCCCGTGATGCCGTGGTGACAGGCGGTACGGGGGAGGGGGTTCCGCAAGGGCCAGGCGGCCTCGGTCCTTGGGGGAGACGGCCTCCGGCCTTGCGCGGGAAAGCGTCAGTCCTTGAGGAAGAACTGGTGCTGCTCGGCGACCTGCTCGTACTCCTCCAGGCGGGCCTGCGTCCGCTCCGGATCGGCGTCGGTCATGGCCTGCAGCAATGCCGCCGACAGCACGACGGGCGCGGCGTAGGAGTCGAAGACGAGACGCGACCCGGTGCCGGTGGCGAACGAGACGTCGGCCTCGTCCACGAGCGGCCCGAGCCCCAGGTCGGTGATCAGCGCCACCTGCAACCCCGCGCTGTGCGCGACCCGCAGCGCCGTGAGCGTCTCCTGGGCGTGCCGGGGCATTCCGAAGGCCAGCACCCAGGTGCCGCCGGCCTCGCGCGACTGGAGCAGCGAGTCGTAGGCGACGCTGCCGCCCCGGGTCACCAGCCGTACGTCCGGGTGGATGCGCCGCGCGGCGTACGCGAAGTACTCGGCCAGCGACACGGAGATCCGCAGCCCCAGGACCGTCAGCGGCGTCGACTTCGACAGCGCCCGGCCGACGCGGATCACCTCGTCCGGATCGGCGAAGTCCCGCCGCAGGTTCTCCAGGTTCGCGATCTCCGCGTCCACCGCCGCCTGCAACTCGTTGCTCGTGGCCTCCGCCGGCGTGCCCGGCGCGCTGCCGAGGGTGCTGAGCGCGATCGACTGGAGCTTCTCCCGTAGCGCGGGGTAACCACTGAAGCCGACCGCCGCGGCGAAACGGGTCACCGAGGGCTGGCTCACGCCCACGCGCTCGGCGAGATCGGTGATCGACAGGAACGCCGCCTCGGTGATGTGCTCGATCAGGTACTGCGCGATACGCCGCTGTCCCGGGGAGAGCCGGGGGCCGTCGAACAGCTCCCTGAGCTGGGACATGGGTGCCGCACCCGCCTCCGGGGCGGTCTTCCCCGAGGTGATCGCAGATGCCTGCGCGCGTGCCTGCTGCGGCGATGGCACCGGTGCGCCTCCTTCATGCCCCATGAGAACTCAACATAGCTCACGGACCGTGTTGACCTGGGCGTGTATCGCCGCATGCAATGCGTGCGGTCTCGTTTCGCCCGCATCCGCGGGGTATCGGCAGGCCAGCGCGCGGCCGAGCCGGCCTGCCGACAAGTCGGCGACGGGCCATGGACACCGCGTGAGGCGGGAGTTGAGGATGAGAGTCCCCATCCGTAGGAGTTGTTCACATGCATAGACGACACCTGCTCTCCGGCGCGGTCGCGCTCACGGCGTCCGCATCCCTGCTGCCCTCGTTGACGGGCACCGCACAAGCCGCCCCGCGTGCCGCCTCGCCCGGGCTGCCGTCGAGGGCCGAGATCACCGCTGTCCTGCGGCGTGTCGCCGACCAGTGGATCGGCGCCCACACGGATCCCGGCGACAACGGCTGGGCCAACGCCACCTTCTTCAGCGGGCTGCTCGCCCTCCAGCGTCTCACCGGCAGCGCCCGTTACCTCGCCTACGCGCGCGGCTGGGCGGAGAAGCACGCGTACGGCCTCAACGGCGGAGTGACCACACGCCACGCGGACAACCACAACGCCGGGCAGGCCTACCTCGACCTCTACGAACGCGAACCCGACGAGCAGAAGCTCACCGCGATCGAGACGTCCCTGCACCGCATGGTCTACGAAGACCAGCCGGACAAGAACGACGACTGGTGGTGGGACGACGCCCTCCACATGGCCATGCCGCCCTTCGCCCGCTTAGGCGTCCTGCGCCAGGACCCCCAGTACGGGGAGAAGCTGTACGCCCTCTACCACCACACCAAGCGCGTCGAGGGCGGCCCCGGCCTGTACGACGCCGCCACCGGCCTGTGGTACCGGGACAAGCGCTTCCTCCCCGGAGGGATCACCTCCCCCACGGGCAAGCCGGTCCTCTGGTCCCGCGGCAATGGATGGGTGACGGGCGGACACGCCAAGACCCTCAAGGCCCTGCCGCCCGGCGAACCGCACACCGCCGAATACCGCGACACCCTGACGCGCCTGGTGACGGCCGTGGCCGGCGTGCAGCGCGGCGACGGCTTCTGGAACGTCAACCTCGCCGACGCCACGCATCTGCCCGGACCCGAGACCAGCGGCACCTCCTTCTTCCTCTACGGCACGTCGTACGCGATCGGCGCGGGCCTGGTCGACCGGTCCACCTACCTCCCGGTGGCGGCCAGGGCCTGGAACGGCCTGGTCACCACCGCCGTACACCCCGACGGCTTCCTGGGCTACGTCCAGAACGTCGGCGACCGACCGGAGTCCAGCCAGCCCGTGACCTACGACACCACCGCCAACTTCGGCGTCGGCGCCTTCCTGCTCGCCGGCACGGAAGTCGCCCGCCTGTCCCGCACCTGACGGCCACGGACCGGTGCCCCCGTCGCGGGTCGCGGCGGGGGCACCGTGGGGTCGGCCGGTCAGGGCTGCGCGGTGAGCGTGAAGCTCTGTGCCGCGGAGCCGTCACAGGTGCGCTGGGTGAGCTGGACGCTGTTCGTCGAGGCGCTCGCCGCGGTCAGGCACTTGCCGCTGTGGCGGGCCGTGAAGTGGTAGCGCCCGGTGCTCTCCTTCACCGGCAGCCACTGCTGGTTCTGTCCACCCGAGTAACTCCACAACTGGAGTGGCGCGTTGTCGGCCGTCGAGACACCGGTCACGTCGATGACCTGCTGGGGATTGGCGCGGATGGCGGCCTGCCGGTACCCGCTGTCGGTCGGGCGGAGCTGGAACTGCTGGGCCTGAGTGCCGTTGCAGGCGTACTGCTGGATCACGGTCCCGTTCGCCGTGGCGGCCGAACGGGCGTCCACGCAGGTGCCGTTGCCGGCATTCGTCAGCGAGTACCAGGCGGTCTCGGAGGGGGAGTCCGCCGGGGGCGTGCCGGTGTCGGCCCCGCCGAGCCACTTCAGGCCGTCCAGCAGGAACTGATTCTGTGTCGCGCTCGCGAACGTCGACGACAGACGCGTGTTGGTCGAGTAGTCCATCGCGTTGTGGCCGAAGTTCGCGTACAGCATCTTGTACTGCGTGTTGGTCCACAGGATCGGGTAGTAGCCGCTGTACCAGGACTGGTTGGGGTCAGTGCCCACCGGGAAGCTGCTGGCGTCGATCGAGGCCAGGATCTTGATGTTCGGGTTCTGCCGCAGATCGTTGGACCAGCTGTACCACTCGCTGACCGACGAGGTGAACGTGGCCGGCAGATTCTTGGTGGCCGGGTGTGTACGGTCCTCGGCCTTCAGGGTCACCGACGTCGGACCCCAGGTGTTCGACTGGAAGTTCCCGGAGCCGAGGAACTGGTTGTGGTACCAGGACCAGCTGGCCGCGTCGGTCGTGAAGGCGGAGACATGGAATCCCATCCAGGCACCGCCACCCCGCATGTACGCCTCGAAACCGGCCCGTTGGGCGGACGTCTGCGGCAAGTCGTCGAGGAACAGGACGACTTGGTAGGCATTGACGCCGCCGTTGCTGAGCAGGTCCCAGTTGGTACTGGCCGTGTAGGTGAAACCGTTCGCCGCGGCCTGCTGCGGGAACCAGGCGTTCGCCTCCTTGTCGAAGTCGATGTGGGCCGCGTCCCAGGTGCCGCTGTAGAGCGCGAGCACCTTGAACGGTGTCGCCGCGGTGGTCGCCTGCGCGGCGGGCGGTACCGCGAGGCCGAGCAGCGCCGCCAGCAGCAGGAGGACTCGTAGGGTCGCGCGGGCGGATCCGGATCTGATGATGTGCATCTGGTGATCGATCCTTTCCGTGCTGTCTACGGGTAGTTGGTGAGGTAGGCGACGTTGGTGCTGGAGTTGGAGGGTCCGCCGGTGCTGTTGATGATGTGGCTGATGGTGCCGACGCCGCCCAGCGAGACGGTCACCATGTCGTGGAACTTGACCCCTGACACGCTCGGCACCTCGAAGGCGTGATCGGCGACCACGCTCGAGTTGGCGCTGAAGTAGCAGTAGCTGCCCAGACCCCACGCCTCGTGGTTGGTGACGGAGGAGGCGACCTTGTAGGCGGGATAGCCCTTTCCGGTGCCGTTCATCCAGGAGGCCTGGTTCGGCGGGTCGTAGGGCATCTCGTTCTGGAAGAAGTACGTTCTGCCGCCGTTGCCGTTCCAGGTGACCTGGGTCTTCTGGAAGTGCTCGACGAACAGGCCGTACGCGGTCACGTTGGTGCCGTTGACGGTCAGGCCGTTGTCCGCCGTGTTGGTCGTCCAGCCGACCGTGCCGGAGTTGCCGTGGTCGGCCCGCCAGATCCACGTGTGGTCGATGATCGTGTTGGCGCTGTTGATCACCAGCGAACTGGTCGCCTTGCCGACGGTCGCGCCGCCGATCCGGATGAAAACGTCGGACAGCTGCGTCGGGTCGGCCGCGTGGGTGGCGGACGAACCGGCCGGGCCGATCTGCATCAGCGTCGGGGAGTTGGTGGTACCCGCGTCGATCAGCAGGCCCGCCAGCTCGATGCCGTCCACGTCTGCGGTGGTGACGGCGGTGATCCCGCCGTCCGGCACGAAGGTGGCCAGGCCCATGCCCAGCACCACCGTGTCGGGGCGCGTGATGTTGATCGTCTGGTTGAGGTGGTAGACGCCCGGGGTGACCAGCAGGTTCTTGCCGGCCGCGAGGGCCGCGTTCATATCGGCCGCGGTGGCGCCGGGCTTGACGATGTAGAACTGGTCGATCGGCAGGGACTTGCCCGCCGGGGTCTTTCCGCTCCACGTGGTGCCGACGGCGTTGGACTGCAGCCCGGGCACGAACACCTGATAGGCGCCCGCGCTGTCGACGTACAGGAACGGCTTCTCACGGATCGTCGGTGAGCTGGCGACGTTGGTGTACGTCGGGAAGGACTGGGCGGGCGCGCCCTGGTCGCCGACGAAGACCATGTTCCAGTTGGAGCCGGACCAGCTGCCCATCTGCGAGTTCCGGGTGAGGAACTGCTGCTGGGAGCCGGACTGGATCTGCCCGTCGACCTTGGTGTCGGAGATGAAGCCGCCGCTGGACCAGCCGCCGTCGTCGAGCGCGAGGTTGCCGCGCACGTGCATGCGCCGGTACGGGGCGGCCTGGGAGACGGCCCAACGGTCGGTGCCACCAGTCGGGTTGACCGACAGGTTCTCGGCGTCGCGCCAGAAGTTCTGGGTGGCGTTGCCCTGGAACCAGTCGGCCTCCGCGTGCACGGAACCGTTGATGGTCACGTCGTCCGGCGAGAAGCCGAGGCCTGCGACCTGCGTGTAGAAGCCGACGTTGGCGTTGGCGCTGTAGGTGCCGGGCTTGAACAGCAGGGCCTGGCGGGCCGAACCGAACTGGTTGGTCTCCTGCTGGGCGAAGACCGAGTCCAGCTTGGACTGGATGCTGGAGGCCGACATCGAAGGGTCGAACACCGTCACGTTGGGACCGAAGTCCGGGGTGCCCGGCGGGTTCGTCGTGCCGCCGCCCAGAGTGAAGGACTGCGCGCCGGTGCCGTTGCAGGTGTACTGCGCCAGCTGCACGCTGTCCGCGGTGGAGGCGCTGGGGACGTCCAGACACTTCCCGCTGTTGCGGTTGACGAAGTGGTAGGCGCCGTCGGACTCGGCGACGGGCAGCCACTGCTGGTTGTTGCCGCTGGAGTACGTCCACAGCTGGACGAGCGCGGAGTCGGCGGTGGAGACGTCGGTGACGTCCCATGCCTTTGTGGTGTCGAGGTTGCTGTTCACGCGGTAGTAGCCGTCGCTGGTGGCGACCAACTGCCAGTTCTGGGCGGTGCTGCCGTTGCACGTGTACTGCTGGACGGCGGTGCCGTCGGCACTCGCGGCCGAGCGGGCGTCGACGCACTTGCCGCTGCCCTTGTTGACCACGGTGGTGTACCCGGTCGGGATGGCGGCGGCCGCCGCGGTCTGCGCGTTCGCCGAGCCCTGTGAGGCGAACTCGATGCCGGTCACGGTGGTCGCCACGAGCGCGGCCACGGTCAGAACCCTCGGTATCCGGTGGTGGCCGGACAGTCTCTTCCGTCTGAGCACGGATTTCTCCTGTGGTGGTGGGGGGTGAAGGGCGGAGCGCGTCCGTCAGCCGGTGTACTGGGCGAAGATGCTGGTGAACTGCCAGTTGCTCTGGGCCACGCCCGAGCAGGTGTCGTCGTTCGGGTAGGCGCCCGGGCAGGGACGGTCACGGTTGGCCGACCAGAACGTCAGCCGCGCGAGGTGGTGCGTCTGCGCGTAGCCGAGGATGGTCTGGAAGTCGGCGGTGGTGACGGTCTCGTTGTTGTCGGTGATCCCGTTCATGGAGGAGATGCCCATGTCCCGGTACGCCTGGTCGTCGCTGTAGCCGTACGCGTTCTTCAGCGCGGTCTTGAGGCCCTCCGCGGCCCGCTGGGTGAGCGTGCCCATGTTCTGGCCCGCGCCGCCGAAGTCGAACGGCATGATCGTCCAGGCGTCCACGGTCAGCCCGGACGCCGCGGCCCGGTTGATGAGGCCGGTGTCGGGCCCGCTCTGCCCGGTGCCGATGGTGACGTACACCTTGATGCCCGGGTTGTTCGCCTTGATCGTCTTGAGCGCGTCCACGGTGCGCTGCTGCACCGTCGTGTTGCTGTAGGCGTCGGCCTCGATATCGATGTCAATGGCCTTGAGCCCGTAGGCGTTGATGACCTTCTGGTACGCGGCCGCCAGCTCCCCGGCGCTGGAGCAGGAGCTCTCCAGCTTGTTGCCGCTGTAGCCGCCGAACGAGGGGACGATGTCACCGCCGTTCGCCCGCACCGTGTTGACGGTCTGCTGGTCGACGCCGCCGGTCAGCGCGCGGCCGCCGTCCCACTGAGGGTTGCAGTAGCCGTTGCTGAGCACGAAGGCCAGCGTGAACCACTTGACGCCGGTGGCGTTCATGACGGTGGTGGGGCTGGGCGGGTTGCCCCAGCCGTTGTACAGGTACGGGGCGACGGCCATCGGCGCGGAGGGGGTCGTGCCCCCGTCCGCGGCGGGCGCGGTCCACTTCTGGTTGGCGGCGCCGGTGCAGCTCCAGATCTGGATGGGTGTGGCGTTGGCCGAGGTGTTCCCCGTGACGTCGGCGCACTTGTTGGCCTGCGGATTGACGATGTCGCGAGCCGAGGTGACCGTCCACTTCTGGTTGGCGCCGCCCGAACAGTCCCACAGCTGGAGCCTGGCCCCGTCCGCGGTCGAATTGCCGGTGACGTCAAGGCACTTGCCGAGCGCCCGTATCGTCCCGTCGGAGCCGACCGTCCACTGCTGGGCGGCGGTGCCGTTGCAGTCGTAGAGCTGTACGGCCGTGCCGTTCGCGGAGTTCGCCCCGGCCACGTCGAGGCACTTGCCCGCGAGACCGGTGATCGTGCCGGTGGCGGCGGAGGCCGGCGTCATGCTCAGAGCGCTTGCCGAGAGAGCGAGTACGGCGGTGGTGAGAGTGCCGCGCCATGCGGTGGAACGCGCAAGGGAATGTCTGGCCATCAGAGGGATCACAGCCCTTCACAGGTGGCTGGTGGGGGGTCCACGCGAGTTCACGTCCGTGAACAACAAGTGCATTCATGGGACGCTGGTGATCGGTGAACCTAAAGGTCTGAACCAGACACGTCAAGATGTGAAGCAGTAACACCCTTCAAATGCTCCATCGGTACAAGGAGTTGAAGGCATGATCCCGTGGCGCGGCTCTCTCGTCTCAGGCGAACAGCCTCCCGAGCAGGGTGTTGTCGTACACCCGATGCGGATCGAGCCGCTCCAGGACCGCGGCCGTCTCTCCCCAGTCCGGACCCACGCCGTCGTCGAACGTGCCGGGCACCTTGGTGCCCAGGACCTCCGTGTCGGTCCAGGCGGCCTCGTCCGTGTAGCCCCAGCCCTTGGACCACTCGACACGCGTGAGCGCGAACCCGCCGTCGTACGTCGTGAGCAGGAAGCGCTCCAACTCCCGGTAGAACGCCTCCGCGTCGGGAGTGCCCGGCAGGGTGAGCACGTCCAGCCAGACGGCCGTGTCCCACTCGGGGTGGTCGGCGCGGGGCCGCAGCGCTGACAGCAGGGGGGCGCGGGCGCCGGACGACTCGACGTCGGAGGGGTCGTCGAGTCCGGTCACCCGGATCTCGACCTGGCCGTTGACGGGATAGCTCCCACGGAGGGCGTAGGCGGCCAGTTGTTCCTGGAAGTAGGCGGTGAACTCGGAGACGACACGCTGCACTTCGGCCCGCGAGGTCAGCACCGCGTAGCCGTTGGCGGTCACCCGCAGGGTGGTGGGCTTGATGTAGAGCAGCGTGTTCTTGGACGGCCCCCAGATGTCCGCCGACAACGTGGCCGTCAGCCCCAGAGTGGCCGCGGTGAGCTGCGCGGTGCCCAGGGCCGGAGCCAGGTACCAGGCCGCGTCGGACACCATTCGCCCGGCGAGATCGGCCACGGCCGTGGGGATGTTGTCGGAGAAGGGATAGTTGTACGGCGCGGTCACGCGGCGCGAGGTGAGCGGCCGGGTGGGGGCGACGCTCCACACCTTCAGCCAGGGGAATTCGGTGAACGCGAACCAGATCGCCTCGGCCCGCCCGGACTCGTCGAGGAAGCTTGCGAAGGTACGGCCGTCACCGCCCGGCGCGGCGAACAGTTCGGTGGCGGGGATGTCGACGCGGCTGACGCAGCGCAGATTGGTGTTCACGCCCACCCGCAGCACGACCTCGGTGATGAGGGCGCGGCCCAGATGCGTGAGGAGCGCCGCGCCGTCCGCGTCGGCACGGTCGTAGGTGCGCAGCACATAGGCGTCCGAGTCGGCGTCCCAGACCACCGCCGTCAGCGACAGCACGAGATTGCTGAGCGAGCCGTAGGTGTGCCCGGGCAGCCGGCTCTCGCCGTCGGCCGGTACGGCGGTGCCGTGCGCGTCGATGGCCAGCGCGCCGCCGAGCGTCAGGTCGCCCGGCGCGGGTGTCGCCGTGAGACCCAGGCCGTGGTCCTCCAGGAAGCCGAGCAGCGCTTCGAGGGTCACGCCGGCGCCGGCTCGTACGGCGGCGGGCTCCGTCGACTCCAGTGACACACCGGTCAGCCGGGTGGCCGTGTCGACCAGCAGCACGGGGGCGTCCGCCCCGGTCCCGGCGGGGATCGTCAGCGGCGACCAGCCGTGCGAGCAGCCCCGCGCGCGGACCGTCCAGCCCTGCTGCCAGGCCCAGTTGACGACCTGCACGACCTGGTCCGCGTCGCGTGGAGCGCAGGCCCACAGTCCGTCCGCGGTGATCTCTCCGACCCAGTTGCGGTACGCCGACCGGTAGACGTCGACGCCCTCGGGGAACCCGGGCAGATCGGCCGCCGCGGCACTGCCCGCCACCACGATCGGTGGCCCGGCGAGGAGCGCGGCGGCGCTCAGCAGAAACCCACGGCGCGACCAGGCGGGTCGCCCTTCACTTCTTAGAGGGGCGGTCATGTGCTGCACGCTAGGCGGCAGTTGACACGAATCAACCTTTCGTCGAAGCGCTTCACCCATACGAGTGACAAACCCTCACAGGGAGCTCTTTGCAGACGCACAGACAAGACCGGGGGAACGGCGCCCGGCACCGGGCGGCGGGTGGCGTCCTGTGCGACGGCGGGGAAGTGTCAGACTGACGGCATGGACGAGCGCGAATTCGGCAGGTCAGGTCAGCATGCTTCGGTCATCGGTCTCGGCACCTGGCAGTTGGGCGCCGACTGGGGCGATGTGAGCGATCGGGACGCCCTGGCGGTGCTGGAGGCGGCGGCCGAGTCGGGGGTGACCTTCTTCGACACGGCGGACGTGTACGGCGACGGGCGGAGCGAGGAGACGATCGCCACGTTTCTGCGCGGCCGGCCGGACCTGCATGTCCTGGTCGCGACCAAGATGGGCCGCCGCGTCGACCAGATCCCGGAGAACTACGTCCTCGACAACTTCCGTGCCTGGAACGATCGTTCCCGCCGGAACCTGGGCGTCGACCGCATCGACCTGGTGCAGCTGCACTGCCCGCCCACGCCCGTCTACTCCTCCGACGAGGTGTTCGACGCCCTCGACACCCTGGTCGAGGAGGAGCGGATCGCCGCGTACGGCGTGAGCGTCGAGACGTGCGACGAGGCCCTGACCGCGATCGCCCGCCCGAACGTGGCGAGCGTCCAGATCATCCTCAACCCCTTCCGTATGAAGCCCCTGCGCCAGGTGCTCCCGGCGGCCCAGGAGGCGGGCGTCGGCATCATCGCCCGCGTCCCGCTGGCCTCGGGCCTGCTCTCCGGCAAGTACACCAAGGACACGGTCTTCGCGGAGAACGACCACCGCACGTACAACCGCCACGGAGAGTCCTTCGACCAGGGCGAGACCTTCTCCGGGGTCGACTTCGTGACGGGCGTGGAGGCGGCGGCCGAGTTCTCCGCCCTCGCCCCGGAGGACAGCACCCCGGCCCAGCTCGCGCTGTGCTGGATCACCAGGCAGCCCGGCGTGACCACGGTGATCCCGGGCGCCCGCTCACCCGAGCAGGCCCGCGCCAACGCGGCGGCCGCGAAGCTGCCCGAGCTGTCGCAGAAGACGCTGGACGCGATCGACGACCTGTACGAGCGGCGGATCAAGGAGCAGGTGGAGGGCCGCTGGTAGGCGTTCACAGCGCGGCGAGTGCCTGTTCGGCGCGGTCGAGCGCGTCGTGGACCTCGGCGTCCGTCAGGTTCCCCATCGTCCAGGGCAGGTACTGGACGGGGATCTGCAGCGCGGCCCACCGGTAGCCGAGTTCGGCCGAGTGCGCGCCGTACGGCGGGATGGGTGGCGGCACGGCTGATCAGCGTGTCCGCGCGGGTGAAGGTGCCCGCGGGATGGCGGCCGCGATGTCGGCCCACCTGCGGGAGGACCCAGTGGTGGCACAGCCGCTGCCACCACTGGGGAGTCACGCGGGGTATGGCGCCCGGTATGTTCGCCGCGCCGTGGAAGTGGGCGTGCAGCCGGGCCGGCGAACCGAAGAGGTTGGCGGGTACCGGCGTGTCCCGGTCGGGCAGGGGCGTTCCCGGGAAGAACGGGGTGATGAGCCACACTCCCTCCGCGTCCTCGCCGAAGGCGATCAACTCCGGGACGGCGGTCGCGGCCGGCCGGAGTACCTGAGCCGCCCGCAGCCCGGCCGTCTCGTGCGGGAAGGCGCGCTTGCGCACGACCTGGATGTCCTGGGCGCGCCCGCCGCCGGCACCCGGGACATCGACCACGTGCAGGGTGAACCGCTCGACCAGGCCGGAGACCGCGCCGCCGGTCAGCGGATGAGTGGTGAACCGCTCGACGCGCCCTCCTCCTGTCGTCTCGGCCACCCACGCCGACAGTGCGGGCAGCGCGGGCCCGGTCACCGAATGGGCCCCGCCGCACGCGGCGAGCTCTCGGCCACGGGCCCGGGGACGCGTACCGGCCGCTGGACGGGAACACCCACCGGTCCGAGCCGTTCCGTCCCCACGCCGCCGAGCGCCGCAAGCTGCCGGTCGTGCAGGCGGCTGAGAAGAAGGACGGAGACGGTGGCCCCGATCAGGGCGCAGAACATGTCCCACTGGGTGTCCCACACATCGCCCTGGGTGGCGAGGAAGGCGTCCGCGGAGTGGCCGCCGATCACCGCGGCCGCCCACTCGAACATCTCGAAGACCGCGCTGAAGGCGAGACAGGCGCACACGGTCAGCGGCGCCAGCCAGCGGCTGCCGCGCAGCGGTGAGGTCCGGCTGAGCAACTCCCGTACCAGGACGGCGGGTACGAAGCCCTGCATGAGGTGTCCGAACCGGTCGTAGGGATTGCGGTCGAGTCCCAGCCCGTCCCGCACCCAGTCGCCCAACGGCACCTGCGCGTAGGTGTAGTGGCCGCCCACGGCGAGCACCAGCGCGTGCGCCGCGAGCAGACAGCACAGCAGATTGGTGAGCGGGAACCGCCGTCGGCTCAGGACGACCAGCGGCAGGCCCACCAGCACCCACACCGTCTCCAGCAGCCATGTCGTCGGGTCGTGCGGATGCCAGGCGGAGAGCGCCATGCCCGCGATCACGATGACGAGGAGTGCGGTCGGGAGCGTCCGGTGCGGGACGCGATCCCCGGATGCGGGGTGGCGGGCGGGCGGGGCGAGGCCAGGTCCGGGCATGGGAAGGGCTCCTTGGTCCAGGTGGCCCCATCGTGCTGGAGCGCGGGAACGAGGACATGAGTACGGCTACTCACCCGGGGAGCGTGCAGATTTTCACGAACACGTTCGTGGCGTACTTGTTCGTAACGAACATGTTCGTTACCTTGGAGGAGTGACAGCACACCCCACTCCCCGCCCCAGCCGTCGCGAACGCCCGGCGAAACCGGCCCTGACCAGGGACGGCATCATCGAGACCGCCGTCGCGCTCATGCGGGCCGAAGGCCTCCAGCGCGTCACCATGCGCCGCCTGGCGCAGGAGCTCGACACCGGTCCGGCTTCGCTCTACGTCTACGTACGCAACACCGCCGAACTGCACGCGGCGGTGCTCGACGACCTGCTCGGTGCCGTCGACCTGAGCCCGGCCGGGGCGAGCGGCGACTGGCGCGATCGGCTCGTACGGGTGCTCGGCTCCTATACGGACGTTCTCTTCGAGCATCCGGGCCTCGCCCGCTCCGCGCTGGTGGCCCGCCCGTCAGGCGAGCGCTATCTGAACCTGCTCGAAGCGTTGCTGTCCCTGCTGAGCGAGGGCGGTGTCCCCGACGCGCGGGCGGCATGGGCGGTCGACCTGCTGCTGCAGTTCGCCACCGCGACCGCCGCCGAGCACGCGGCGGGGGAGAAGGACCCCACGGACGCCGAGGGCGAGTGGGCGGAGCTCGCCGCCGCGCTGCGCGGGGTTTCCGGGCACCGGCACCCGCACATCGCCGCGCTGGGCACCGAACTGCTCTCCGGCCCCGGCGAGGCCCGCCTGAACTGGGGCTTCCACGTCCTGATCAACGGCGTCCTGCACACGCCCAGGCCGGAGGCACCCGGGCCGGACACACCCGGGACGTCTTGATGGACGCCCCGGCCGCCGCCAACCCTCGACCGTTATCGATCCATATATGGATCCACATATCGATCCGTATGTCGATCCACAAGGAGAATCTGCCATGTCGACACCTCCCCACCACCCCATAGCCGTGATCGGCGCCGGTCTCGGCGGACTCACGCTCGCCCGCGTACTGCGTCTGAACGGCATCGAGGCCGCCGTCTTCGACCTCGACGCCTCACCGACCGCCCGTACCCAGGGCGGCATGCTGGACATGCACGAGGACTCCGGCCAGGCCGCACTGCGGGCCGCCGGGCTCTACGAGGAGTTCCGCGCGGTCATCCACACCGGCGGCGAGGCCATGCGCATCCTCGACAAGGACGCCACCGTCCGGATGGAGGACGACGGCGACGGCGGCACGCGCCCCGAGGTCTCCCGGGGCGCCCTGCGCGACCTCCTGCTGGGCTCCCTGCCCGAGGGCGCCGTCCGCTGGGGCGCCAAGGTCACCGGCACACGGACGCTCGACGCCGGCCGTCACGAGGTGACGCTCGCCGACGGGGAGACGTTCACCGCCGATGTGCTGATCGGTGCCGACGGCGCCTGGTCGAAGGTGCGGCCCCTGGTCTCGGACGCCACCCCGGTCTACTGCGGGATCTCCTTCGTCGAGGTGCACCTCCTCGACGCCGACACCCGCCACCCCGAGAGCGCCGCCGTCGTCGGCGGAGGCATGCTGTTCGCGCTCGGTGAGGAGAGGGGCTTCCTCGCCCACCGCGACCCCGACGGCTCGCTGCACGTCTACGCCGCCCTGAGGACGCCCGCCGACTGGGCCACCGCCGGCGCCATTGACTTCGCCGACACGGAAGCGGCCAAGGAGAGCGTCCTGGACTACTTCGACGGCTGGGACAAGCGTCTGCGGTCGCTCATCGCCGACGCCGACGGCGCGCTCGTCGCCCGGCCGATCCACGCGCTGCCCGTCGGCCACCGATGGGACCGCACCCCCGGCGTCACCCTGCTCGGCGACGCCGCCCACCTGATGTCCCCGTTCGCGGGCGAGGGCGCCAACCTCGCCATGCTCGACGCCGCCGAGCTCGCGACGGCGATCGCCGCCCACCCCGACGACGTGGAAAAGGCCCTGGCCGAGTACGAGGGCGCACTCTTCCCGCGCGCCGAGGAGGCGGCGACCGGTTCCGCGGTCAACCTCGACATCTGCTTCAGTACGGACGCCCCGCAGAGCCTGGTCGACGTGATGGCCGGCTACCGCGCCGAGTCCGCCTGAGGGAGGGCGGCCGTGCGGCGGCACGAGGCGGCGGGTGTGTGTGCACCGCCCACCGCCGAGGAGGGCGCGCCGCCCCTGGTCACTGCTGGGGAGCCGCCCCGCGCAGCGCCGCGATGGCGGAGCCGATCGCCTGCTGGAGGTCCTCCAGACGCTGCACCATGTCGTCCTCGTAGATGTCGTCGGCGTCGTCGAAGGTCAGCTCCTCGAAGACCTTCGTGGCCTTCTGGAGGCTGTTGTAGAACTTCGTCCGCCGTTCCTGGACGCGCAGTTCGGGGTCGGCCTCGACGGTCTCGACGACGAGGTGCTTCATGGTGTCGTACGCCTCCGTCGCCCACTCACCCGAGTCCTCGCCCTCGTCCAGCTCGTCGAGCAGGGACAGATGGCGCTCGGCCTCGGAGCGGAGCCCGGCCGGAGCGTCCAGGGTCTGCCCGGCAGGCGTCCTGATCTGACCCTTCTCCGCGATCTGGCGCACATAGCCGATGCGGTCGGCCGCCCTGCTCTCGGTGGCGACCGCCTTCTTCAGTTCGTCGGTGCGGGCGATGTCCCGGGCCAACTCGGCCTGCAGCGCCGGGTCCTCCTTCACCCGGTCGAGCAGTGCGTGCCGCGCGGCCTGGGCGGTGGAGGGGTCGGCGAGGATCGCGGCGCGCAGTGCGGTCGGGTTCTCGGCGACCTCCAGAGCCTTCGTGGGACGAATGCCCTCGGCCTCCGCGGCCTGAGTGATGGCGGTGCCGCGCTCCGAGGCGGCGCTGGAGCGTGAGACGTAGTAGGTGTGCCACACCTCGGCGTCCGGAAGCTCGATGTCCGCACCGGGGACCAGGAGTTCGAAGTGCGGGACGAGACCGTCGTCGGCGGCCCGGTCCCACGCCTTGTAGTACCGCATCACACGCTCGGGCGAGCATCCGGCCAGCTCGGCGAACTCCTTCGCGGACACCTTCGGCGTCTCGTCGGCGGACTGCCCGCCGGGACGCACACTGCGCGCCACCTTCAGCGCGAAGGCCCAGCCGCCGGTCCGCGCGTAGGCCCCGAAGTCGCGTGCGTCCCTCGCGACGGGGTCCAACACGCCCTGGCGCGCGGTGGATTCTTCGGATGGAGCGATGGCTACGGTCACCGGGAACTCTCCTGGGATGGTGCGGCGTTCATGTCACTGAGGGCGAAGCGTTGGCCGAAGGTCTGGTCGGAATCAGACAGAAAAACGAGTGGACCGGAACCAAGCGGACACCCCAGTAAACCGGAAACGAGCAAGCGGGAAACGACGCGATGTGATGACCTTCACCCCGATGTGGCGGAAAGTGATGAATTCCTTACGGTCATGACACGTACGGGTGGGCGTCGAGCATCGTGAGACCGCGGGAGGATCTTTCGTGCGACCGTTCACTCTCAACTACGCCTTGCCTACGGGGCAGTCGGCCGCAGTACCCCCGTACCACTTCGATGTGTCCCTGCAATTGAACGTGCTGCCCGATGGCCGCCCGGCCGTCAGCGACCGCGCGCTGCTGATGGCCACCGGCACCACGACGTCCACGGCCGGCTCCCAGACGCATTTCGACGACTGACGGCCGCCCGCGCACATGACTGTCCTCATTCTCACGGCCGAGCAGGACGTCACCGCCGACATGGTGGTGGCCAAACTGCATGAGCGGGGCGTGCCGATGGTGCGCCTCGACCCCGCCGATCTGCCGGGCAAGGCGGTGCTGTCCGCCGACTACGCCCATGGTGACTTCGACGGCTATCTGTCGGTCAACGGCCATGTGCTCAGCATGGGCGGCCTGCGATCCGTGTGGGTGCGGCGGCCGGGCGAGCCGGCCGCCCACGCCGCCGAGCCCTCGCCATGGCTCACCGCCGAGACCCGGCAGGCCCTGTTCGGCATGCTCTACTCCGCGTCGACCCGCTGGATGAACCACCCACGCCGGGCCGAGCAGGCCCGGCACAAGCCCTGGCAGCTGCGGGTCGCCCACAGCAGCGGCTTCGCGGTGCCGCCCACCATCATCACGACCGCTCCGCGGGTGGCCCAGCAGTTCGTCGAGGAGTACCGGGACGTCGTGGTCAAATCGGCCTCGGGGCCTCCGCCCGGCGAACCGACGGCCGCCCTGCCCACCACCCTGATCGGACCCGGCGCGGACTTCTCGGGCGTCGCGGCCGGTCCGGCGCTCCTCCAGCAGTACATTCCCAAACGCGCCGACATCCGGCTGACCGGCATCGGCAGCCGCCTGTTCGCCGCCCGGAAGGCCGCCGTGCCCGGACAGATCGACGGACGGTTCGGCGACACCGGACACGGCTGGGAGATCACCGCGGTGCCCGACCGCATCGCCCGCGCGGTCCATGACTACCTCGTCTACACCGGACTCGCGTACGCGGCCTTCGACTTCGCCGAGGACGAGGACGGCGTCTGGTGGTTCCTGGAAGGCAATCAGGGAGGCCAGTTCGGCTTCATCGAGCTGGAGACCGGACAGCCCATCGCCGAGGAGGTCGCCCTGTGGCTGTCGCAGCGAACACCCGAACTCCGCGTCCGCGAGAGGCATTGAGGCCGGCATCCACCGGCGGGCGGCCCGGCATCACCGCGAAGCCGGCTGAAAGGACTGGAAGAAGACGTCCAGCGCCCGCCGGTTGGCGGAGGTGTTCCAGTCGTCGGCCGGGGTCGTCCAGCGCAGGGAGAACCCCCGGTGGTCCCCGATGAGGAAGCCCCGGCCGTACGTGTGCTCGCGGACCCCCTGGGACGCGGACAGCCACTCCATGTCGGCACCCTTGTGGCCGAGATAGTTCACGGCGCGGATGTCACCCACCCGCTCGTAGCCGGTGGACTCGCTGCGCAGGGACGGCTCCAGCGCGCTCCAGACCGCGACGGGGTCCGGTCCCAGTTGCGTGCTGTAGGTGACGGCCAGCGTGCGCGGGTCACCGCTCGCGCCGAAGGTCACTCGGTAGGACCCGTCGGCGGAGCTCGTGGTCCGGACGGGTGTCCAGCCCTTGGGCAGGTCGACGGAGAAGCCTTGGGGAGCCTTGTAGCGGAAGAAGCCGGACGGCACCTTCTCGCCGACGGTGAACGAGGGGGAGGGGGAGGGGGAGGGAGAGGAGGACGGGGAGGCCGTGGGCGACACCGACGGAGTCCGCTGGGGGAGCGTGCCGGGGTCGGTGGGGCCGGCGGACGGGCTGCCGGAAGCGGTCCGTCCCGGAGCCGCGCCGGATGCGGACGTGTCACCGTCGGGCAGTCCGCCCGCCGCGGTGAGCACGGCGAAACAGACGACGGTGACGGCCAGCGCCCCGCCCAGCACGACCGGCCGGCTCACGTGCCGCCCGCCCCAGGTCCGTCCCGCGCGCCGGGCGGCGACATCGATGTCCTGGAAGGGCGGCAGCGGCTCCGTGGGCGTCGCATTGTCGAGGTCGTCCTTGAGGATGCGCGTCAAGGCCTCGCGTACGACCGGCTCGGGCACCCGTTCCAGGGGATCCCAGCGCAGCAGACCCTGAATGGCGGGTCCGAGCGGTCCGGCGTTCAGCGGGGCCCGGATGGGCAGCCGGTCCACGGCGCGGAGCGTGGCGTCGAGCCGTCCCCGGTCCCGGATCGGCGGCCGGCCCTCGACCATCGCGTACATGATCGCGCCCAGCGCCCACAGGTCCGCCGCCGGTCCGGTGCCCTCGCCGCGGGCCTGCTCCGGTGAGGCGTACGACGGCGCGGTGACGCGTGGCGAGGAGGTGGCCCCCATGAGGCCGAATCCGCTCACGAGGACCGCGCCCCGCTCGTCCACGGACACCTGGCCGGGGCTGAGATCGCCGTGCGTCACCCCCGCGAGATGGGCGGCCGCGAGGACATCGAGGAGGCCGAGCCCGATGCGGGCCGCCCGGACGTAGTTCACGGGACCGCGCCCGAGAAGCTCGGTCAGCGGGGCGCCCGGGGGCCGCTCCGTGACCGTCCAGACGGCGTCGTCGTCCTCGATCACGTCGAGGACGGTGGCCACGCGGCCGGGGCAGACCAGCGCCAGACGCTCGGACGCGCGCAGGATCCGGGCCGCGGTACCGCGTTCCGCCTCCTCGCGCCGACGCTCCGGGAGCCGCGACCGGATCAGGGAGACCGGCCGCTCGACGCCGACATCCTGACCGAGCCAGCCGTCGCGGCCCTCTTCCCGATGGACGACTTCGGACAGCCGGTATCTTCCGGCGACCAACTCGCCCGTGGGGTCCTGCACCTTGACCATGGTCATCCCTCGCTGCGCACCGGGCTCTCACCTTTCCCGGAAGTACGGAGGGTGTGACGTTGTGTGTTCAACGTGCGGCGGTTCCAGGGGCCTGTTTTTCCTCGGCTCCGTCGCCGTCGCCCAGGAGTGCGAAAGGTTCAGGCCAGCGGTCCACGGTGGTTCACCTCACGGTGCCCTGCCTATGTAGGAGTCCGCGAAGGTGGCCGCCGCGGCGGGTGAGCCGAGGATCCGCCGCAGCCGCGCGATCGCGGACCCCGCCCGGTAGGGATCGCCCGACGAGGGCCCGTGCAGCAACTCCGCGAACCACTGGGAGAATTCCTGGTACTCCCACACACGCCGCAGACAGGCCGCCGAGTAGTCGCGCAGCCCGCTGCCGTCACCCGTCCCGAAGTAGGCGACGAGGGCGTCCGCCAGGAGCAGCGCGTCGTACAGCGCCAGGTTCATGCCCTTCGCGGCGATCGGCGCCACGAGGTGGGCGGAGTCGCCGGCCAGGAACAGCCGCCCGTACCTCATCGGCTCCACGACATAACTGTGCATGTCGAGCACCCGCTTCTCGATCAGCCGTCCCTCGGTGAGCGGTGGGGCACCCGTCACCGACAGCCGGGCGTGGAGCTCCGACCACACCCGTTCGTACGGCCAGTTCTCCGGGTCCTCGCCCGGCGTCACCTCCAGGTAGTAGCGGGTGACCTGGGGGCTGCGGGCCATGTGCGCGGCGAATCCGCGCGGATGGACACCGAAGACGACACAGTCGGAGGACGGTGGGGCCTCGGCGAGCAGCGCCAGCCAGCCGACGCCGTAGTCGTACCGGGCCGTCGAGCCGCGCTCCGGCGGCACATAGGTGCGGGTCACTCCGCGCGCGCCGTCGCAGCCGGCGATCACCTCGCACTCGATGCGCCGGCGTTCACCCGTCACCGGGTCCGTGTACAGCACCGAGGGCTGGTCGCCGTCGATGGCGTGCAGGGCCACGTCCCGTACGTCGAACCGGATGTCGCCGCCCCGCACGTCGGCGTACTCACGCACCAGATCGGTCACCAGCAGCGGCTGCGGATAGACGAAATGGCGGTCCCCGGTCAGTTCGGCGTACCCGAACCGGTGACGTTCGCCGTCGATCCGGAACTCGCACTCGCTGTGCGGCTGCCCCCGCTCGCCCAGCCCGTCGGCCAGCCCACGCTCCCGCAGCGCGCGTACCGCCCACTCCTCGATGAACCCCGCCCGGGGCCGCTGTTCGATGAACTCCCGGCTCTCGGTCTCCAGGACCACGCAGTCGACGGACGCGGCGCGCAGGATGTTGCCGAGGGTGAGACCGGCCGGTCCCGCGCCGACGATGACGACGGGGACGCGCTGTACGGGTGTGGGGGAGGGGATGATCACCCGAGCATTATGGCGGTGCTCCGTCAACACCTGACATCCGCCCGTGTGCTGACGTCCAGTCGGCGCGCACGCCCGCGTGCACCACCACTTCACTCCCGCCGAGCCCCCATGGACGCGCGGCAGCCCGAACGGGAAGGATGGTGCATGCACATGGTGTCCGTCCGTCGCGTCACGGCCACGGCCCGAGCGCCGCCGGTACCACCGCACGCCACCCCGAGCCGCCCGGAGGCCGCCCGTATGAGCGCACGTTCCCTGCCCGCCAGCTCGCCCGGCGAACAGGGCGTCGACGCGTCGGGCGTTCACGCGTTCCTCGATGCCGTCGAGGCCGCCCCGGACATCGAACCGCACAGCCTGATGATCCTGCGCCATGGCCACGTCGTGGCCTCCGGCTGGTGGGCGCCGTACACCCCCGAGGGCCTCCAGCTGCTCTACTCGCTGAGCAAGAGCTTCACGTCCACCGCCGCGGGATTCGCCGCCGCCGAGGGGCTGTTGCGTCTCGACGACCCCGTGATCTCGTACTTCCCCGAGTTCGAGGCCGACATCACCGACCCGCGCAGCCGCGCCATGCGCGTACGGCATGTCGCGTCGATGGCCAGCGGTCATCTCGCCGAGACCTACGCCGAGGCGTTCCGGCTCGACCGGAAGGAGGCCGTACGCGGATTCCTGCTGATCCCGCCGGACCGCGACCCCGGCACCGTGTTCGCGTACAACAACCCCGCCACGTACACGCTCGCCACGATCGTGCAGCGCGTGACCGGCCAGTCGCTGACGGCGTATCTGCGGCCCCGGCTGTTCGACCCCCTCGGCATCGGCGAGACCGCCTGGCAGCAGCGCCCGGCCGGACGCGACCTCGGCTTCAGCGGCCTGCACGCCGCGACCGACGCGATCGCCCGGCTCGGCCAGCTGTATCTGCGGGACGGCGTCTGGGAGGGCCGGCGGCTGCTCGCGTCCTCGTGGATCGCGGAGGCCACCCGCGCGCACATCTCCAACGCCGACGGTACGGCCGAGGGGGCGCTGTCGGACTGGCAGCAAGGGTACGGATTCCAGTTCTGGAGGTCCCGGCACGGATACCGGGGCGACGGGGCCTATGGGCAGTTCTGTGTCGTCCTGCCCGAGCACGACGCGGTGATCGCGACCACCGCGGCCACCGAGCAGATGCAGGACCTCCTGAACCTGGTGTGGCGTCACCTGCTGCCCGCGTTCACTGCCGCTCCGCTGCCGGGCAGGGAGGACGACGGGCTGCGGCGACGTCTCGCCGGGCTCGCCCTCCCGCCGGTCAAGGCGCATCAGGAGCCCCCGGCGCGCGGCGACGCCTGGGCGGGCGCCGAGTTCCTTCCGGAGGGCGGCGTCTGTGCGGCTCAGCGGACACTGACGGGAGTGACGGTCGCGGCGGGCGACCAGGGCTGGCGGGTGTCGCTGGCCGAGGGGGACGGGCGTCTGGACCTGCGGCTCGGTGAAGCCGACTGGACCGTCGACCCGGGGCCGGTTCCCACGGCGGTGAGCGGGGGCTGGACCGACCCGGAGACCCTGCACGTCGACGTGCTGTTCCTGGAGACCCCGCACCGCCTGACGGTGACCTGCTCGCTCCCGGACCGTACCTTCACGGCGCGGTGGCACACGACCCCGCTGCACGGCGGCCGACTGCGCTCACTCCACGCTCCGCGGCACGTGCCGTAACGGCCGCCGGAAAACGCCAGACCGCGCCACCCCTTCCGCCGCCTAGAAATATCTACCAACATGCATATGCCTAGGGGGTGATGGGCAATCGCAGTCCCCCGCCGGCCGTGTCTTTCTCCGCGCCTGTCGCGGAGTGGAATATCCCAGGGGTGGGCGATGACGAACGCGATGTGGATGCAGAGTGTGGAGTGGCTCGCCGCGGCCGCCACGAACCCCCGGGCGTGCAAACGGGAGTGGGACCGGGGGAGCGGGGGTGTGCTCCTGGAGGCCGGGCGCTTCTGGGACGTGCTCAGCGTTCCCGAACAACTGGGTCTGCTCGCCCTGGACATCCTGTGGTGCGATCCGCTTCAGGTGCCGGGGCCCACGCTGGTGGACTGCGCGGCCCATCGCGTCGGCTTCTTCCTGCCGCCCGATCCGGCCAGCCGCTGGGTGGGGTCAGGACTGCGCCACCTCGGCAGGGGCTCATGGGTCGCCGTGCCGCCGCCGTACCGGTCCGCGGGGTTCCTGGAGTGGATCATCCCTCCGGACGGGACGGGCGCTCTGCATCCCGCCGTCCCGTTGGAGCTGGCGCTGCGTCAGGCCAATGGAACACTGGCCGTCCTGGCGCCGCTCAGCGCGGAGTAGTCCTCACCAGCCGGGGAGGCCACGGGGCACGGGCACCGCCGGCACGGGTTCGTCTTCGTGGGTCTCCGGAGCCGGTGCGGCGAAGGAAGCCCACAGCACCTCACGGACATCACGACGCTCCGGAACCCCACGTCCCTTGGCCCGCCACTCCACGACGAGCTGCGCGTAGATCGGGGGATGGCTCCGGTAGTCGTTGGTCAGTTCGGCGAACGGGCCGCCCGTGATCGCGCGGCCCGGGACGGGTCGCAGTGCTGTGTGAGTGCTGTCCATGCCGGGGCAACGTCTCCGTGCGCGCCGGTGGTACGTGTGGGGGCCGCCGCCCACCAGGTCGAGTGAGCGCGCCCCCCCGATCGGAGTAAAGCGGTCGCCCCGCGGCCGTCCCCGTCGGTGGCCCGCCCGCCTCGCTACTATGCGGCACCGTAGTAGTGGGCCTGCCCCCCGCGCCACTTCACCCATGCCGGATCGTCCAGGAGATCCTCCGCGTCCGGCAGCCCCGCCCGGCCCAGGAACTCGAGCAGATCCTCGTCGGAGAACGCCACGCCGAGGTTCTCGCCCCGTGCGGTCACCTGGCGACCGCCGGTGCCGAGCGATGGATGAACGATCAAAGGAGCCCGTCCGGACATGTCTCCAGCATCGTCCTGAGCGCGGCAACGCGCATCCGGACGGGTAACCGCTCGGCAGGAGCCTCCTTTCCTCCCGGACGAGGAACGCCGGATTCCGCGTCCTTTCCGGCATGTCCTCAAGGCGAGCGGCGCGGAGAAAGGGCGCTGAAGAGCCGCCGCCCGACCGATGGGCAGGCGCCCGGGTCCGGGGGATGCTGGGTGGGTTCACGCAACGGCGGGCCCGGCCCCGCGTTCCTCGCGCCGGGCCCCGAACTCGGCGTGTTCCCTCGGAGAGGCGGGAAGCCCATGAGTTCCTCCGGCACACCGCATTCCCTCCCGGCGGGGGAGCGGGCCCCCGGATCCCGACGCGTACCCCGGCGTGCTGGGCCTCCTCGCCCGTGGCGCCTGGCAGCGGCAGGTGGCCATGGGCGTGGTCACGCTCGCACTGGGCGCACCGACCCTGGCCCGGCCCGGCGCCACTGTGCTGGTGGGCGGCGTGCTGTTCGGGATCTATTCGCTGGTCTGCTTCCGCGGCGCGGCCCAGTCGATCCTGCTGCCGGCCCTGTGGATCGGCTTCGGCCGGCTGATCCACGGATCCATGACGACGGCGGGGGCGATCTCCGCGGAGGACCTGCCGACCCGCGGCCGGCAGGCCGCCCTCGGCGTGCTGGAGATCGCGCACGGCCTCCAGGTGCGCACGCACCTCGTCAACTGACCTGAACCGGGGGAGAGATGGACGAACGCACCGAGAGCGCCGAGCGTCGGCGGCTGGCCGACGCGGACGGCTCCGGGGTGCCCTGGCGCCGCTGGGGCCCCTATCTGAGCGAGCGTCAGTGGGGCACCGTCCGGGAGGACTACAGCCCGGACGGCGACGCCTGGTCGCACTTCACCCACGACCAGGCACGCTCCCGCGCCTACCGCTGGGGCGAGGACGGCATCGCCGGCATCAGCGACGACCAGCAGCGGCTCTGCTTCGCCGTGGCACTGTGGAACGGCCGTGACCCGATCCTCAAGGAGCGCATGTTCGGCCTGACCAACGCCGAGGGAAACCACGGCGAGGACGTCAAGGAGTACTACTTCCACCTGGACAACACGCCCACCCACGCCTACATGAAGTACCTCTACAAGTACCCGCAGGCGGCATACCCGTACGAGGACCTCGTCACCACCAACGGCAAACGCGGCCGCCACGAGGGCGAGTACGAACTCCTCGACACGGGAGTCTTCGACGACGACCGCTACTTCGACGTGTACATCGAGTACGCCAAGGCAGGCCCGGAAGACCTGCTCATCCAGATCACCGCGCACAACCGCGGCCCCGACGAGGCGACCCTGCACGTGCTGCCCACCCTGTGGTTCCGGCACACCTGGTCCTGGGCCGGCGGCACCGCCGTACCGAGCCTGCGGCAGGAACCGGGCGGCCGGATCCGCGCCGAGCACGAAGAAATCGGGCGGCGATGGCTCCACGGCGCCACCGGCACCCCGGCCCTCTTCACCGAGAACGACACCAACGACGAGCGCGTCTTCGGCGGCCCCAACCCCTCCCCGTACGTCAAGGACGGCATCGACCGCTGCGTCGTCCACGGCGAGAGCGCGGCCGTCAACCCCGAACGGACCGGGACCAAGGCGGCCGTCCATCACGTCCTGTCCATTCCCGGCGGGAGCAGTACCACCGTGCGTCTGCGCCTGAGCGACACCGAACTCGCCGACTGGGAAGCCGAGTTCGACGGCATCATGGACCGA
Source organism: Streptomyces sp. NBC_00775 (assembly GCF_036347135.1). NCBI lineage: Bacteria > Bacillati > Actinomycetota > Actinomycetes > Kitasatosporales > Streptomycetaceae > Streptomyces > Streptomyces sp. NBC_00775. The sequence continues at coordinate 518,825 of NZ_CP108938.1, read as the reverse complement.
CGCAGGGCCGAGGCCGACGAGTTCTACGACGAGCTCGGCGCCCCCGGGATGAAGGACGACGAACGCCTCGTCGTACGGCAGGCGTTGGCCGGCATGCTGTGGAGCAAGCAGTACTACGCGTACGACGTCGAACGCTGGCTCGCGGGCCATGGCGTCGACCCGCTCGACGCCGACCCCACGGTCCGCAACAGCGGCTGGTACCACATGGTGGGCGGCGACATCCTGTCGATGCCGGACACCTGGGAGTATCCGTGGTTCGCCGCCTGGGACCTGGCCTTCCACACCATCGCCCTGTCCATGGTCGACATCGCCTTCGCCAAAGGGCAGTTGGACCTGCTGCTGCGCCGCCTGTATCTGCATCCCAACGGGCAGATCCCGGCGTACGAATGGAACTTCGGCGACGTCAATCCACCCGTGCACGCCTGGGCGACCCTCTTCGTCTACGAGCTGGAGAAACAGCGCACAGGCCGCGGTGACCGCGTGTTCCTGGAGAACGCCTTCCAGAAGCTGATGAAGAACTTCACCTGGTGGCTCAACCGCAAGGACCCCGACGGCAACAGCGTCTTCCAGGGCGGTTTCCTCGGCCTCGACAACATCGGTGTCTTCGACCGCAGCGCGCCCCTGCCCACCGGCGGCACCCTCGACCAGGCCGACGGCACCGCCTGGATGGCGCTGTACTGCCAGAACTTGCTGGAGATCGCCATCGAGCTGGCGCTCGACAACCCCGTCTACGTCGAGCAGGCGCAGGCCCTCTTCGAGCACTTCGCGTGGATCGCCGTCGCCATGAACCGGATCGGCGCCGCCAACGACAGCCTCTGGGACGAGGAGGACGGCTTCTTCTACGACCTGCTGCGGCTGCCCGACGGGACCGCGACCTGGCTCAAGGTGCGCTCCCTCGTCGGCCTGATCCCGCTCGCCGCCACCACCGTCATCGGCGACTGGGCCGATCAGCGATTCCCCCAACTGATCGCGGGGGCCCGCGAGTTCATCGAACGCCACCCGGCCGTGGAGGCGGTCGTCGCCTCCCACCGGCCCTTCGACGACAGCGCGGGCGGACGGCACCTGTTCGCACTGTTCGGGGAGGACCGGCTGCGCCGGGTCCTGTCCAGGATGCTGGACGAGGAGGAGTTCCTCGGCCCGTACGGCATCCGCTCGCTCTCACGCCACCACGCCCTGCACCCGTACACGTTCGACCTGCACGGCGAAGTCCACCAGGTCGCCTATCTGCCCGCCGAGTCCGACTCCGGGATGTTCGGCGGGAACTCCAACTGGCGCGGACCGGTCTGGTTCCCCATCAACCTGCTGATCGTCCGTGCCCTGCTGAACCTGTACGCCTACCACGGTGACCGCTTCACCATCGAGTGCCCCACGGGCTCCGGCCACGAGATGAACCTGTACGAGGTCGCCCGCGAGATCTCCACCCGGCTCACGGACACCTTCCTCGCGGACGACACCGGCCGCCGCCCGGTGCACGGAGCACAGCACAGGTTCCAGACGGACCCGCACTGGCAGAACCTGCCGCTGTTCTACGAGTACTTCCACGGCGACAACGGCGCAGGCATCGGCGCGAGCCACCAGACAGGCTGGACGGGTCTCGTCGCGGTCACCGCCACCCTCTTCCACCTGGTCGACCCCGGGCAATGGCCGACACGTAGCCGCGACGGCCTGCGAATGTCGCCGGATCAGGAGGAACCACTGTCCTGAAGTGGTTGGATTACATACCAACCGTGTCACTACTTCCCTACTTGAGGAGATTCCCGATGGGTGCGGTGGACCTTGCAGCGATCGAGGCGGAACGTCAGCGGATCCGGGACGCGTATCTGCACCAGGAGAGGCCGGCGAGCTCCGCCCGCGGAGTGCACCATGTCGCGCTGCTCTCCTCGGACGTCGAGCGGACCGTGCGGTTCTACCAGGGAATCCTGGGGTTCCCCCTCACGGAGATGATCGAGAACCGCGACTACAAGGGCTCGACCCACTTCTTCTTCGACCTCGGCAACAACAATATGCTCGCCTTCTTCGACTTCCCCGGACTCGACCTCGGCCCGTACGCGGAGGTGCTCGGCGGCCTGCACCACCTGGCCATCTCGGTCGACCCCACCACCTGGCGGGGGCTGCGCGACCGGCTCGACGCCGCCGGGGTCGAGTACATGGAGGAGAGCGGCACATCCCTCTACTTCCGGGACCCCGACGGCGCCCGCGTCGAACTGCTCGCCGAACCGCTCGGCGAGATGTACGGCAGGTCGGTGCGCTGACGGCGCGGCTCCTGGCCGACGCCGGCCGGGCGCACACCAGGAGCCGACGCACGCTCAGCGCAGATCGAAACGCTCCGCCCAGTTCATGACGTCCCGGGTGGTCGCGTTGCCCCCGCACAGCACCAGCCCGATCCGGGCCCCGTCACCCACGCGCTCCAGCACCCGCCGGGCCGCGGGCAGCAGACAGCCCGCGGCCGGCTCGGCCCACACCTTGGCGTGGTCGGCGAGATCGAGGGTGCCCCGTACGGCCTCGCGGTCCGGGACCACCAGTACCTCGTCGACCAGGGCGGACACATGGTCGTACGTCAGCCGCGAAACGGCCGGCGCGCTGAGTGTGGTCACGATCGAGGACAGCGCCACCGGCACCGGACCGCCCGCGGCCAGCGCCTCCGACATGGCCTGCGCGCCTTCCGTCTCCACACCCCAGATCCGCACCCCGGGCCGTAGCGCGCGCAGGGCCGCGGCGACACCGGAGATCAGGCCGCCGCCCCCGATGCTGACCAGCACATCGGTGAACTCGCCCGCGTCCTCGGCGAACTCCAGGCCGACGGTGCCCTGCCCGGCGATCACCAGCGGATCGTCGAACGGGTGGACGAGCGTCAGCCCCTCGGCCCGCAACCGCGCCATGAGCGCGAACGCTCCGTCCATGTCATCGGTCAGCCGCAGTGAGGCGCCGGCCGACTCCACGATCTCGGCAGCACGGGCCGACGCCGACCGCGGCATCACCACGGTCGCCTTCACATCCAGGGCCGCGGCCATCACCGCGAGCGCGATCCCGTGGTTGCCGCCGCTCACCGCCACCACACCCGCCGCACGCTCGGCCTCGCTCAGCGCGAGCAGCCTCGCCGTCGCACCCCGCGCCTTGAACGACCCGGTGCGCTGCAGCAGTTCCAGCTTCACGGTGACCGGCACGCCCAGCAGCGAGGACAGCCCCGGACTCGTCACCGTCGGCGTCCGCACGACATGAGCGCCGATCCGCTCGGCCACGGTCCGGATCTCCGGAATGCCGATCAAGGCAGCCGACCCTTGCAAATCTTCCAAATCTTCCAGCCCTTGCGGCCCTTCCAACCCTTTCCCATCCTTTCCGTCCACAACTGCCGTCGCGAGAAGGACAGTTCCCCTCAGCGCAGTGTCTCGGCCCAGTTCGCGGGGACCCGTCCGGCGGGCCCGGGTGTGGGCTGGTCGGCCGGGTGGCTCACCGGGGGAGCGAGGTCGGGCCCGGACTCGTACAGCTCGGAGGTGTCGTAGTTCCAGAACCAGCTCTCGCCCGGTTCGAAGCTGCGGATGACGGGATGCCCGGTGCTCTGCGCATGCGCGGTGGCGTGCTTGGACGGTGAGTCGTCGCAACAGCCGATGTGACCGCACTGGGCGCAGCGCCGCAGGTGGAACCACCAGCCACCGGCGGCGTCGCACTCGGTACAGCCGGTGCCGCTCGGCGGAACGGCGGGGTCGATTCCGGTCGGCGCGGTCATGACGACTCCTCGGAGGTGTCCGTGGCGGTCAGTGGAAGACGTACCTGGAAACGCGTGTCACCCGGCACGGACTGCACCTGGAGGCTCCCGTGGTGCTTGTTGACGACGATCCGCCACGAGATGTCCAGGCCGAGCCCGGTGCCCTCACCCACCGGCTTGGTGGTGAAGAACGGGTCGAAGATGCGGCCCTGGATCTCCGCGGGCACCCCGGGACCGGTGTCGCGGAACTCGACGATCAGGTGGTCGTGGTCGAGCGCGGTGCGCACCGTGAGCACACCCTCCCCGGCCATCGCCGAGACGGCGTTGTCGATGAGATTCGTCCACACCTGGTTCAACTCGCCCGGATAGGCGGGGATGTTGGGCAGCGCCCGGTCGTACTCCTTGACGACCGAGATCCCGGAGCCGATCTTCCCGGCGAGCATCATCAGTGTGCTGTCGAGCAGTTCGTGCACATCGGCGACCTGGTAGGGCGCGCGGTCCAGCTGCGAGTACTGCTTGGCCGCGTTCACCAGGTTCGAGACGCGGGTCGTGGAGTCCTCGATCTCGTTCATGAGGAGCTCGGTCTCCACCGTGTAGTTGAGCCAGCGGATCGCGCCTTCGAGCGTCTCCTCGTCGACGGCCCCCGCGATCTGGTCCAGCCAGTCCGTGTCCAGCCCCGCCTGCACGAACGTCGGCGCGAGCTGCCAGCCGCCAGCGATGCCGTGGTCGTCCAGCCAGTCGGCGAGCGCGTCCTCCCGGTCGGAGGCCTCCAGCGGGCTGAGCGGGGTGGCCTTGGCGACCTGTTCGGCCGTACGTTCCTGGAGCTCGACCAGGGTCTCCATGGCGTCGCGCGCGTACCGGCCCGACGCGATCATGCCGAGCTTGTGGCGCATCCCCGCCACCCGGTCCCGCAGCGCGGACGTGGCCCGCACCGCCGCGGCGGCGGGGTTGTTGAGCTCGTGTGTCAGCCCGGCGGACAGCGAGCCGAGCGCCAGCAGCCGCTCGCGCTGCCCGATCATCCGCTGGGTGTTCTGGCTGCCGAAGAACATCCCCTCCAGCAGATGCACCGCCATCGGGAACCAGTCGCGCAGGATCGAGGCGAACGTCTCGGCGGGCAGAATGAAGAAGCGGGACGGCTCGGTGACCCGCGCGGAACCCTTGTAGCTCGCCTGGCCCGATCCGGGGAGATAGGCCTGCATGGCGCCCGCGTACACCCCGCGCTGCGAGGTGCGGCTGATCTCCACCTCGTCGCCGCCGACCCGGCGCGACATCACGATCGTGCCGTTGAGGAGCACGAAGAAGCAGGTGGCCGGTTCGCCCTCCTGATAGATGTATCCGGGCTCGAACAGCTCCACCCGGCCCTCCCGGCACAGCCGTTCGAGCTGCTCCGTGTTCAGCTTCTCGAACAGGAACAGCGTGCCGAGCTCCGCCATGTCGCAGGGCATCGGCCGCCCGCTCATGACTGCTCCAGATAACGGTGGACGAGCATCACGGCCATGGCTCCCTCTCCGACGGCGGAGGCGACACGCTTGGCGGACTCGGCGCGCGCGTCCCCGGCCACGAACACGCCGGGCACATTGGTCTCCAGGTGATACGGCGGCCGGTCCAGCTCCCAGCCCGCGGGCGGCTGCCCGTCGGGGGTCATGTCCGGGCCGGTCATGATGAATCCGCGCGTGTCTCTGAGCACGGTCCCCTCCAGCCAGTCGGTGAGCGGGGCCGCGCCGATGAACACGAACATCCATTGCGCGTCGACGAGTTCGGTGTGCCCGCTCGCCACATCGCGCAGGGTGAGCTGCTCCAGATGGTCCGTGCCGTGCGCCGCCTCGACGACCGTACCGGTGCGCACGCTGATGTTGGGCGCGTCGCCGATCTGCTGGATCAGATAGTGCGACATCGACGCGGACAGGGACGAACCCCGGACCAGGATGGTGACGGACTTGGCGCCCCGCGCCAGGTACATGGCGGCCTGCCCGGCCGAGTTCGCCCCGCCCACGATGTACACGTCGTGGCCCTGGCAGGCGGCCGCCTCGGTCAGCGCCGACCCGTAGAAGACCCCGCATCCCGTCAGATCGGCCAGACCTGGAGCCTCCAGCTGCCGGTACGACACACCCGTCGCCAGGATCACCGAGTGCGCGGAGATCGCGGAACCGTCGGAGAAGTGGATGGTGCGCGACGCGCCCGTGACCTCGAGACGGGTCACCTCGCGCGCGGTGAGGATCTCGGCGCCGAACTTCGCCGCCTGCCGCCGCGCCCGGTCGGTGAGCTGCGCCCCGGACACACCGTCGGGGAAGCCGAGATAGTTCTCGATGCGTGAGCTCTGCCCCGCCTGTCCACCGGTCGCCTGGCGCTCCACGAGAACGGTCCGCAGCCCCTCGGACGCGCCGTACACGGCCGCTCCGAGCCCCGCCGGACCGCCGCCGATGACGACGAGGTCGTAGAACTCCTCCGTCGGCGTCGTCGCCAGCCCCACCCGCGCCGCGAGATCCGGGTCCTCGGGCTCCACCAGCGGCGTACCGTCCGGGGTGATCACCAGCGGCAGCCGCTCACCGTCCTGCCCGGCGGCGGCCAGCAGCCGCAGCCCCTCCGGTGTGTCGGACGAGTACCAGCGGTAGGGCACCTGGTTGCGGGCCAGGAACTCCCGTACGCCCGAGGAACGCGCCGACCACCGGTGCCCGACCACCTTGCAGGTCGCCACGGGCCGGTAGTCGCTGGCCCGCCACGCGTCCAGCAGATCGTCCACGACCGGATACAGCTTCTCCTCCGGCGGATCCCACGGCTTGAGCAGGTAGTGGTCCAGATCGATCACATTGATCGCGTCGATCGCCGCGTTCGTGTCCGCGTACGCGGTCAGCAGCACCCGCCGCGCGCCCGGATACACGTCGAGGGCCTGCTCCAGGAACTCGATGCCGTTCATCTGGGGCATCCGGTAGTCCGCGAGGATCACCGCCACCTGGTCACCGCGCAGCTTCAGCTCCCGCAGCGCGTCCAGGGCGGTCTCCCCGGACTCGGCGCGCACGATCCGGTGCGCCTCGCCGTAGCGGCGTCGCAGGTCGCGGGCGACGGCGCGCGACACTCCGGGATCGTCATCGACGGTCAGAATGACGGTCCGCGCTGGACTGGCGGCCTGTGCCATACGTCTCCCACCCCGAGCAGGTCAGTTTCGTTCCGGCCGCACGGACGCATTCGGGCTCCGCTCGGCCGGTACAGGCCCAATCGTATGTACGATCGGTCGCTTTTGCTCAGAAACCGGCTTCTCAGGCGGGCGACGCGGGGGCGTCCGCCCGGGGCGGCAGGGTGTCACGGACCTTGGGCAGGATGGTCGTGACGTAGTCCTCGACGGCCGTGTCCAGGCCGATGTCGTGCTGGGCCTGCTCGGACAGGAACCAGCGGTGTTCGAGGAGCTCGTGGTAGACCTCGGCCGGGTCCATGGACCCGCGCAGGTCCAGCGGCACGGCCCGGACGGTCGGCCGGAACACGTCCCGCACCCAGCGGTGGGCGAGGACCTCCGGGCGGGCGGCGAGGGGGTCGCCCGGCGCGTAGTCGTCCTGGGTGGCCATCCAGCTCTCCAGGTCGTTCAGGAGCCGGCGTGCCTGGTTCTCCTCGGTGTCGAGCCCGGTCAGCCGCAGCAGCTGACGCTGATGGTGGCCCGCGTCGACGACCTTGGGGACGAAGGTGACGGTGTCGCCGTTGGCGGAGTGCGCTATCTGCATCTCGGCGACATCGAAACCGAGGTCGTTGAGGCGGCGTATCCGGCGGTCGATGTAGTGGTACTTGCCCGCCGGATACACCGACGTACGGGTCAGCTCCTCCCACAGGCCCCGGTAGCGCGCGCAGATCTCCATGCCGAACTCGATCGGGTCCACCGAGGGGTGCAGGGCTCCGGCCGCCTCCAGGTCCAGCAGTTCCCCGCTGATGTTGACCCGGGCGAGATCGAGATCGTACTCGCGCTGTCCGCTGCTGAGCTGAGGGTGCAGGTCCCCGGTCTCGGCGTCCACCAGATACGCCGCGTACGCCCCGGCGTCACGCCGGAACAGCGTGTTCGACAGCGAGCAGTCGCCCCAGGCGAACCCCGCCAGATGCAGCCGCACGAGCAGCACCGCGAGCGCGTCCATCAGCCGGTGCATGGTGGCGGGCCGCATCGTCGTCTCGAACATCGACCGGTACGGCATCGAGCCGCCCAGATGCCGGGTGATCAGTACGGGCTCCAGCGGCTCGCCCGTGCCGTCGGTGCGCCCGGTCACCACGGCGAGCGGATCGACCGCCGGGATGCCGATCCGGTCCAGGCTGCGCAGCAGCTCGTACTCGCGCACCGCGGGCCGCTCGGCGAGCTCCTTGACGGCCACCACCTCGTCCCCGGCGCGCGCGTAGCGCACTACATGCCGGGAGATGCCGCGCGGCAGCGGCACCAGGTAGTGCTCGGGCCACTCCTCCAGGGGCAGCTGCCAGGGCAGTTCGAGCAGGAGCGCGGGATGCTCCGGGTTGGTGGCGCTGATCTGCAAAGCCATCGCTGGGCTGCCCTCACCTCAGGGTCGAACGGTGTCGGGCTCAAGCATCTACGAATGATCCGGGAGGCGGAAGACGGATCGGGCGTTGCCCGACAGGAACAGCTCCGTCGTCTCGTCGTCGAGGCGCAGGTCGGCGAGGTGTTCCAGCGCCCGAGCGGGCGTGATCATGGGGTAGTTGGTGCCGAAGAGGACCTTGTGCCGTCCCCGGCCGCGCAGATACTCCACCAGCTCGGGCGGATAGCGGCGGGCGGTGTACGCGCTGGTGTCGATGTGGACGTTCGCGTGTTTGTCGGCCACCGCGATCATCTCGGTGGTCCACGGGTAGCCGATGTGCCCGCAGACGATGGTCAGTTCGGGGAAGTCGAGCGCGACCTGGTCGATGTACGGGATGGGCCGGCCGGTCTCGGAGGGGCGCAGCGGTCCGGTGTGCCCGACCTGGGTGCAGAAGGGGACGCCGAGCTCGACGCAGGCGGCGTACAGCGGATAGTAGAGCCGGTCGGTGGGCGGCAGCTGCCACAGCCAGGGCACGATCCGCAGGGCGACGAAGCCCAGCTCCTCGACGGCCCGCCGCAGCTCCCGGACGGCCGCGACGGGCTTCGTGAGATCGGCGCCCGCGACGCCGCGCAGCCGCCCGTCTGACCGGGCGACGAACCCGGCGACCTCGTCGTTGCTGATGAGGGCGCCCTGGGGCCCGTACCAGGCCGCCGAGAGGCCGATCTCCACGTCGGCCTCCGCCATCGCGGCGACGGTGACCTCGACCGGCAGCGGCTCCTTCAGCAGTTCCATGCCCGTCCAGCGGCGCAGCGACTCGAACATCTCGTGGTTGGAGTGACGGAGTGTGGGGTGCTGCATCCACGCGTCGACGACCGGCATGGTCCCGTGCCTCCCCTGGGTCGGACACCCTGACTAAGCGATTGCTTACCCCGACCCTAGGGGTGATCGCGCCGGAGGGCCACCTCCATGTGATACCTCCCAGCGGCTACGTCGACACGGCATCGACGAGCGCGGTCAGCGCCGCGGCCAGGCGCGCGAGCCCCGGACCCGCCGGACCGCCCGGTTCGGTCATGTACGTGTCCCGCCGGATCTCCACCATCAGGGCCGCGACCCGCGGCTCCCGTTCGTAGAACCGCAGGGGCACGTACGCGCCGGAGAACGGGCTGTCGATCCCCACGCCCCCCACGCCCGCGAACGCCTTCTCCGCGAGGGCGACCAGCTCGGGCGGCGTGTGAAAGGAGTCGGTCCCCACACAGACCGGCGGCCGTGGACCGTCGCCGTGCAGCTCGTAGGGCAGCCGGGCCGTCGGATACGAGTGGACGTCGACGACCACGGCCCGCCCGGTGGCGGCCAGCCGGTCGGCCACCGCCGCCGTCATCGCCCGTGCGTAGGGGTGGAAGTAGCGGTCGATCAGCGGCCGCGGATCGACGTCCGCGGGCCGCAGCGGCGCGCGATGCGTGGTCCGGGTGTAGACCGCGCCCATCCCGACGGCCAGCATCTCCTCCCGTTCGTCGGGAAAGCGCTCGGGATCGATCACCAGCCGGGACAGCCGGTTCACGAACCGCCACGGCGTGACGTCGGCCGCCTCGGCGACGGCCGCGGCCAACTGCGCGGTGTGCGCGTCCGTGATGTGGTCCAACTCGCGCTCCAGCCCCGCGTCGTCGAGCACGATGCCGTCGCGCAGAGATACCGGTATGTACCGCGAGGAGTGCGGCACATGCAGGATCACGGGCGAGTCGGCCGCGCCGGGCAGAAGCTGGAAGGAATCACGGGCGTCCGGGGAATCCAGGGTGTCGTCCATACGAGATTCCTATCCCAGCCCGGCCGGCCCGAGGGCCCGCCCTCACCGACTGCCACCGTGGCGCGCGTAGTGCTCGATCAGCGCCGCCCGCGTCGTCTCCAGCCGGTGGGCCAGGATGGCGCCGATCGTCCGGGTCAGGGACAGCTCCAGCGTCGGATCCTGGTCGCAGAGAGTCCGCACCTGCGCCGCGTCGAATTCATAGGCGCGTACGGGACTGAAGGCCTCGGCGCCGAAATCCCAGGTGTGTGGCGGGAACAACCACGACCAGCCGAGCAGATCGCCGGGGCCCAGTTGCGCGACGGAGATACGTCTGTCCGCGACGACCTGCTGGTACAAGGAGACCGTCCCGGAGCGGACCACCCAGAAACGGTCCGCGGTACCCCCTGCCTCGAAGATCCTTCCGTCCGCGGGGAACGAGACCTCGCGGGCCACGCTCATCAGCCGTTCGCGATGCTCGGGAGCGAGGGCGGGCAGAAGCCGGAGAGCAGTGGACATCGCGGACCTCCATCGCACCGCCGCGGAGAAGCGACTCGTTCCGCGGATGTCGTGCCGGTCGTATCCCGTCAGTCTCTATTGGAGCCGGTTCTACGGGATCCGGCGCGTCGGGGCAGGAATCCGTAGGAATGGGCTCAGGAACCGCGCCCACCATGCTGCCGCGGCGATGGGGCCTTCGCGCCCCTGAAGGACGGTGGGCGCCGGCCGGGCCGCTCATCCGGCAGGGGCCCCGCGAACAGCGCCACCACGTCGGGGGGCGCGCCCGAGGACACCGGGCCGTCTTCGAGCGACCGTAGGCAGGCGGCGACCAGCTCCGTCATCGCGGCGCCCACCCGCGCTCGCCCTCGCCCACCGCGGACAGGGTGCCGACCGCGTGACACCCCTCGGTGATCGGTGGCGGACAACGACTGTGGAACTCATGGCAGCCGGCGTGCAACCAGGGAGCGGGCCCGATCGTCATGGGCATGAGGGGTGAGGGGGAGCGGATGGGTGTGGTGCGGATCCTGCTGCCCCTGCCGCGCGCGCTGGCCCGGGTCAGCCCGCGGGTGGGTCGGCCGTTGCTCGGCGCCGCGCTGCTGCGGTGCCTCACACCCGGGTGGGTGTGGATGCGGCCACAGCCGCCGGCACGACGCCTCGCATGGAGCGCGGAGGCCGTCGCCGCGTACCGCGTCCTTCTCGCGGGTGAGCACCCTCGGCGACGTGACCGGGACGGCTTGGCCCGCGCCCTTGCCCTGTACGCCGGCGCGCTGCTCCTGGCCGGCCGTCATCAGGACGCGCTGATGGCGGCCGACGAGTCCCTGACGGTCCCTGGCGCCCGAACGTCCCGGGCCCAGACCGCCTCTGTCCTGCACACCCGAGCTCAGACGCTGACCGAGGCCGGCCCGCTCGAGGAGGCTTTGGAGGCGGCCCGGGAATGCGTGGCGGCGTACCGGCATGCCGTGTCCCGGCGCCGGGACAGGTCACTGGGAACCCTTGCCGGCGCCCTGCGCACCTACGCCTTGGTGCTGGGCGGCCTCGGTCGTGCGGAGGAGTCCGTCGCTGTCTACGAGGAGTGCGCCGGGCTGCTTCGGGACATGTCGTTCGGACAGCAGCAACGCGTGCAGCTGGTGAAGCCCCGCGTGCTGGCCGAGCTGACCGGCGGACTGCGCGCGCTCGGTCGGTACGGCGAGGCCGTCGAGGTCGGAGCCGAGGCCCGGGAAGCGACGGACGAGTTCCCCGCGTGGATCTACCCGGAGATCATGCTGCCCCTGCGTGCCCGGCTCCTGACCGACCTGGCCCGGTGCCAGGACGTGACCGGTGACCATCCCCGGGCGCGCGAGACCGCGGAGCAGGCCGTCGCCGTGAGCCGCACGCTGGCCGAGCGGAATGCGGCCATCGGCGAACCGTGGCTGGTCGAGGCCCTGGAGTGCCTGGCCCACCGCCTGGGCCGGCTGAAGAAGACCGGCGAGGAGCGCTCGGCGCTGCGGGAGTTGGCCGATCTGTGCACCCGGCTCGCCGTAAGCAGCCCCGAAGTCTACGAACCGAGACTCGCCCAGGCCCTGGACGACCTGGCTTTCTGCTGCGAGGCGGAAGGCGCCGACCGTGAGGCCGTCGAGGCGGGCGAACAGAGCGTGGCCGCGTATCGCAGCGCCGCGGAGCGCAGTCCCCAGACCTACGAACCGGAACTGGCCCGGGCGCTGGCCAATCTCAGCATTCGGTACTACGGCACGGGCAGCCCGGACGCAGCCGTGGCCGCCGGCCGCGAGGCCCTGGCCATCACCCGTCGGCTGGCCGAGTCCGACTGGGACACCTATCAGCCGCTGACCCCCCGCCGTCTGCGGGTCCTCGCCCGCGCACTGCGACACGCCGGGGACGACGCGGGGGCACTGGCCTGCTACGAGGAGGCGGAGACGATCCTGCGGGAGCTGATGGAGGGCACCGACCCCGAGCGGTACGAGGCAGGGCTCGCCGTCACCCTCTCCGCCCTCGCCACCACCCTCCGCACCGCCGCCAAGGCCCACCTCACCGGTGACCGCGTCGACGAGGCGGTCACCGCCCTGCGCAGTCTGCTGGCCCTGACCCGGCGCACCGACCAGACCGACGTCCATGCCGCCTGCCTCACCGCCTTCGCCGTGGCCCGCGCGCAGGCTCCGGATGAGGTCAGGTCGGCCTGGCAGCGGGTCACCGCGGACCCGTACCCGTCGTTCGTCTACCGGATTCCCGCGGCGCACAAGGCCTCCGCCACCAACTGAGGCCCGGGGGAGTGGCCTTCGAACCGGCGGTCAGCGCTGCGGGCACGGGCCACGTCAGCACCGCCAGCGCCCCGACGGTCAGCAGCCCGCCGATCAGGAACGTTCCGCGCACCCCCACGGCGGACAGCAGGGCGCCTCCGGTCAGAGCGCCCGCCGCCACCCCCGCGTTGAAAGCGGCCGAGTTCGCCGCCAGGGCCAACTCGGTGCGCCCGGGAGCGACATGGAGCACCTGGCTCTGCGTGGCCATGAACACGGGTCCCACGGAAGCGCCGAGCAGCATCAGCATGGCGACGGTCACCGGCTGGCTGCCACCACCCGCGTACAGGCCGAGCAGGGCCACCGCCTGGGCCGCCACCGGGACGCACAGTGTCCCGCGCGGGAAGCGGTCGAGGAGCGGCCCGGCCGCGGTGACGCCCGCGATCCCCGCCACCCCGAACACCATCAGCAGCGCGCTCACCGAGCCCTCCGAGAACCCGCTCACCTCGTCGAGGAAGGCGACCACATACGTGAATCCCGCGAAGGCTCCGGTCACCGACAGCGCGGTCGTGGCCAGCACCACGGCGAACCGGCGGGCGTCGGGAGCGGCCCCGTACGCGGCATGCCCCTCCTCCGGACGCGAGGTCGGCAGCAGGACGGCGATCGCGACGAGCGATACGAGACCGATCGCGCCCAGGACCAGAAACGGCGTTCGCCAGCCGCTGTGCCCGCCCAGCCAGGTACCGGCCGGAACCCCGAGCACCGTGGCGAGGGAACCCCCGACCGACAACAGCCCGATGACCCGGCCGCGCCGCTCGGGCGGGAACAGCCCCACCGCGACCGGACCCATCACCGCCCAGAACAGCGCCTGGGCCAGCGCGGTCGCCACGCGTGCCCCGAGCAGGAGCCCGTAGGAGAGGGCACCCAGTGCCGAGACCCAGCTGGCCAGCACGAGCAGCGCCAGCAGGCCCGACAGCACATGACGGCGCGGGATCGACCGGGTCAGGTGCGCGAGGGGCAGCGAGACGACGGCCACGGTCAGGCCGTAGCCGGTGACCAGCATTCCGACGGACGCCAGCGACACACGCAGGTCGTCCGAGATGAGGGAGAGCAGCCCGACCGGCAGATTCTCCGTGGTGTTGAAGGTGAAGGCGGCCAGCATGAGCGCCGCGACGACGGCGGCTCTGCGCCAGGCGGTGAGGCGTTCGCTCCCCATCAACGAGCCTTTCTGCGATGGGTTGTTGAGAGTGGCCGATTGCGGCCACGGGCAAGCGTGCGGGGCGCTCGCCCGGCCTTCTACTCTTTCGCCTGGAGCCGAATCACTCGTGGACGGCTCGTCGAAGGCTCATTGAGGCTCACCGGAGGCCGTTTTGCCGCTGACCCTGCGCCTGGGCACCGACGACCTGACCCGGTGCCGGTTCGCGGTGTCCCCGCTCTGCCAGACGCACGAGGCGCTGCGCATGCTGCGGCGACCGGCTCGGCACGCCTTCCACCGGGACTGGCTGCGGTGGGTACGCGATGTCGTGGCGGGCCTGGACCTGTCGGAGCTGTGGCTGTTCATCCCCCGCAAGGGCGGCTACACCCCGGACTTCCTGGGGCCGCCGCCCCGGACGCCGAACGCCCCCTTCGAGGAGGAACTGGCGCGGATGCGGGCCACCGACCCGGCCATGGCCCATGCGGAGCTGGCGCGTTCGCTCGCGTGCACGCCGGGCGCCACCGAATCGCCGTACGGGCGCGCTGCGTTGGATGATCCCGCGGCCACCGTGCGACGGCTCGCCGACCTCACCGAGCGGGCCTGGCAGGCGCTGCTCGCACCGGACTGGCCGCGCCACCAGGCCGTACTGGAGGCCGATATCGCCCACCGCACACGGCAGTTGGCGGACGGCGGCCTCGAAGCGCTCTTCGGCGACCTGCACCCGGGGATCGACTGGGCGGACGACACCCTCACCCTGCGCATGTACGCCGACCACAAGGAGGCGCAGGGCGCCGACGGCCGGGGCATCCTGCTGATGCCCAGCGTCTTCGTGCGGCCGGACGTGGTGAGCGGCTTCGCCCGGCCCTGGCAGCCGACGGTCATCTATCCGGCGCGCGGCCCGGCCGGCCTCCCGTACGCCCCGGCCGCCGAGGCGCCCACGGCTCTGGCCAGGCTGCTGGGCCACCATCGCGCCGCCATCCTCACCGGCCTCCACACGCCCGCTTCGACGACGGCCCTGGCCGACCGCCACGGCCTTGCTCCCTCGTCCGTCTCGGCCCATCTGTCGGTGCTGCGCGAGGCGGGGCTGCTGGTGTCGCACCGGCGGGGCCCGTACGTCCTCTACGGGCGCACGGCACTGGGGGAGGCGCTGGCAGCAGGGGCCTGAGCCCCTACACGTCGGCCTTGGAGGTCACGGTGAAGTGCGCCCCGTCGGGGTCGATGAGGACCGCCTCCGTGGAGCCGACCCCCTGCTGGTGAGCCGTGCCGCCATGGGCCCGCGCGGCCCGGGCACAGGCCTCCACGTCGGAGACCGCGAAGTGGATCTGCCAGTGCGGCCTGATCGTGGGATCGGGCGCCGCCTCCACCGCGCCCGAGTGGATCCGGGCCACGATGTCCCCCTGGCTGCGCAGCACGACCTCGTTCTCCTCGTAGTGGACCTCGCAGCATCCGGAGGCCTTGGACGCCCAGCCCAGGACCTCTCCGTAGAACATGGCGGCGTCGAAGGCGTCGCGGGTGTGCAGCCGGATGAAGGCCGGTGCCGCGCGGCGCCACGCCTCCCAGCCGGCCACCAGCTCGCCCTCCCAGATACCGAAGACCGCTCCGTCCCGGTCGGCCAGCAGAGCCGCCCGCCCCGGCGGCAGCGAGATCGGCCCCACCGCGGTCGTACCCCCGCGTTCCTGGCTCCTGGAGACGGTCTCGTCCGCGCTCGACACCGCGAAGTAGGGAGTCCAGGCGACGGCCGTCTTCGCCACGAAATCCACCTCGGAGACCCCCGCGACCGGGACTCTGTCCACGCGCGCGATCCTGTACTGATCGCCCATTTTGGTGTCCGAGGCCCACTCCCAGCCCAGCACGGCGTGGTAGAAGGCCTCCGCGGCCCGCAGATCGCGTGTGGTCAGACTGACCCAGCACGGCGCGCCGAACACCGAGTGACTGGTGACGACCTCATGGTGGAGTGTTCCGTCGCTCTTCATCGCCGTACCGTCCTGACATTACTGGCCGGCAGCGGTCGCGGGGTGCATGCCAGACCCTCGGCATCAGCCCAGCCATAAGAGGCCTCCCGTGCCGGAAGGCCTCCGACGGCGTCAGTAGCACCTGCGGATCCGCTGTCCCATCAGCTCCAGCATCCCCCGCCTCGGCGCCTCGCGCACTCCGCGCGGGCTATCCGCGCGGCCGCTCCAGCGTCAGCAGCAGCCCCTCGACCGCGCCGGGGCCTATGCGGCCCTTGACGTCGGCGGAGGTGATCGCCTTGAGCTGCCACCCGTCCTCGGCGTGCTTGTTCAGGACCTTCTCCAGCTTGCCGCTGTCCAGCGCGTCGCCGATCAGCGACTCCCGGAAGGTGACGACCTTGTACTCGTACGTGTAGGGGCTGCTCATGGCTGCGAGGCTCTCCTGCGTTTCGTTGGGCGTGGCCGGGCCCACCCAATCACTGTTCTCCGGCGCGGCACAGGGGCGGGTCCCTCCTGACACAAGGCTTTGTTGAAGCTTCAGGGATTGTTGGCACCAACACGCTTCGGCGGAAGGTGACGCGGACGCGGATCGGGGTTCCTCGGCGTTCGTGTCAACGACGGGCATGGCTTCTGGGCCCCGTAGCGTGGCGCACCCCAAGGCGGGATCTTGTGACGGCGGACCCAGGGTGACGCGATGTGCTGGAGTGCGACGGCCGATCTGGCAGCAGGTGCCGGTATCGCCGCTGTCGGAGTGGCCTGTGTGACGCGGGTGCGCAGGACAGGGGATCTCCCGCTGGCCGCGCTGCCGTTGCTGCTCGGGGCCCACCAGATCGTCGAGTCCGTGGTCTGGGACTCCGGTGGAGGAAGCGGTCCCGCCACTGTCGTCTGGGCCGTGATCGCCCTTCCGCTGCTGGCGGTGTGGGTACCGGTGGGCGTGCTCTGCGCGGCGCCGCGGCACGCCCGGCGCCGGTTGACGCTCCCGCTCGCGTCCGGTCTCGCGACCGCGGCGGCACTCGCGTACGCTCTCGCCGCCCGTCCCGTCACGGCCGAGATCCGCGGCCACACCGTCGGCTACGTCGTCGACCTGTCCCACGCGGAACTGCTCATCGCGGGCTATCTCCTCGCCACCGTGGGCGCACTGCTGCTCTCCGGTGATCGCGGCCTGCTGCTGCTCGGTGGCCTGGTCGCCGTGGGGGCGGTGATCTGCTGGGCGCTGTGGCAGCTGGAGTTCGTCTCCACGTGGTGCGCGTTCGCGGCGGTGAGTTCGGTGGCCCTGCTCGGGTGGGTGTGCAGAAGGGGTGCGGTCGCCCGGGTGGCCTGACCTGACGCGTTCCTCATATCTGTTGGTCAGGGTCGACACATGATCGATCCCGTACAGCGTGTTCCGGCGGTGCTTCTGGCCGCCTGGTTCCTGCTCGTCGGCTGCGGAGCCGGCGGCACGGTGGAAACGATGGGACAAGGAGCCGGTGGCCCCTCGGTGAGGGAACGCGTGGCAACCCCCGCTCCCGCGCCCACCGCATCCCTGGAAGTGGCACCTCAGCAGCTGCCCGGTCTCGGGCCCAAGACTTTGGCCGCCGTCCCGTCGACGACCCGTCAGGCCGTCGTGGTGACGGGCCGGGGCAGGAACTCCCCCATATCCACAGTGGTGTTGTACGAGCGCACGGAGGCGGGCCGGCGGGCGGGACCGAGCTGGCCCGCGCACAACGCCCTGAGGGGATGGACCGACCACCACCGCGCCGGTGACCTCCACTCGCCCATCGGCGTCTACACCCTCACGGACGCCGGCGGGCTGCTGTCCGACCCCGGTACCCGGCTCCTTCGACTATGTGATCGCCATCAACTACAACCGCAGGCCCGGCACCACACCCCGGGACTGGACCCGCCAGGGAGCTGCCGCGCGCTGTGGATCCCGACCGCGACCCCGTCGTCGTGATGGGCGACGCCGCCTCCCTCAGACGCTGAACCACCCGGCGCGGCAGGCCGGCGGGGTCCGCACATGAGGGTCTGCCCGCGAGCGTCGCAGGCAGTTGTGAGGAAGGTGTCAGGGTGTGGCAAGCCCCTCTCACCCGCACTTTTCCCGTCCTTGTGCGCTTAGCATCGGCCGTGTGTGCGCATATGTGCTGGTCGCGGAGGACGACGAGAAGCAGGCGGAGCTGATACGCCGCTCACTGCTGAAGGAGGGACACACCGCCACCGTGGTCCATGACGGCGGGGCGGCTCTCGACGAGGTTCGGCGCCACCGTCCGGATCTCGTCGTCCTGGACCTGATGCTCCCGGTGGTCGACGGCTTCGGGGTGTGCCGGGTGCTGCGGCAGAACGACGACATTCCCGTTCTCATGCTGACCGCCCGCTCCACGGAGGACGACGTACTGCTCGGCCTGGAGCTCGGCGCGGACGACTACATGACCAAGCCGTACAGTCCGCGTGAGCTGATGGCCCGCATCCGCACCGTACTGCGGCGCAGCGGACGCCCCGCCGCCGAACAGCGCGACGATCCGGTCGTCCACGCCGCCGGAATCGCGGTGGACCCGGCGCGGCACGAGGTGGTCTGCGACGGCTCGCCCGTCGAATGCACCCCGGCCGAGTACGAGATCCTGCTGGCGATGGTGACCGAACCCCAGCGGGTGTTCTCCCGCCGGCAGTTGCTGCACCGCACCAGGGGCATCGACCGGGCGTCGACCGAGCGGGCCATCGACGTGCACATCATGAACCTGCGCAGGAAGATCGAGGCGGACCCCCGCAGACCGGTCCGCCTGCTGACGGTCTTCGGCGTGGGATACAAGCTCAAGGGAGACCGGGCGTGAGCCGCGGAACGCCTCGGGGCAGGAGCCGCGCCATCCCGCTGCGCAAGAGCCTTCTGGTCCGGCTGCTGATCACCTCCGTGCTCATCGCCGTGTGTTCCGTGGCGGCGACCGCCTGGCTCGCGATGCAGATCACCACCCGCGCCCTCCAGGAGGAGCAGGGCCAGGTCCTCGCCGACGACATGGACATCCTCCGGCAGCTCAGCGGATACGCGGCCACCCATCCCGACTGGTCCGGCGTCGAGAAGACCGTACGGACGCTGTCGGACAGGACCGGGCGGCGTATCGCGCTGACGACCTCGGACCGTACGGCGATCACGGACTCCGCGGTTCAGAAGACCGCCCTGCCGCCCCGTGCCGCCGCCACGGTCGACCCGTTGCACACCGACACCTTCACGGAGCCCGGAGCACAGCTCAGCGGCATTGATGCGCGGGCGGTGGGCCCCTACCGGCTGACGGCCACCGAGCGCCTCCGCGTGGCCAAGCTGGCCCTCGTGCGGCACGACTGCCTCGCGCGCCACGGAATCGACACCGACATCACGCGTACACCCAGCGGCCGTTCCGTCCTCACGACCGCGGACGGGAGCCCCGAGTCCGGATATGTGCCGGATGAGTGCGCGGACGGGAAGCTCTACACCCCCACCCCGACCGAGAAGAAGGCGCTGGCCGCTCTGACGAAGGGCACGGAGGCGTGTCTGAACCGCCACGATATGCACCTCGCCTCGCCCACGGCCATCACCGTCGACTTCACGGGCACGACCATGAGGCCCCTCTTCCTGGCGAAAAAGGCCCGGAGCGAGCAGCACGACACGGCGACCGCGACGACGAACAAGTGCGTCGACAGCGCACGCCGGGAACAGCTCGCTCCCTATGTCGCCCCGGCCGCCGAGCTGTTCCTGGGCACGGGGGACAGCGCCGTCCCGCGCTTCAACCTGTCCACGGCCAACAAGGCCAAGGTCGTGGGTGTCGCCGGTCTCGTCCTCGCCCTCACCGTGGCCGTGACCGCGCTGGTCGCCACCAGGCTCGTACGCCCCCTGCGCGCGCTGACGCAGGCCGCACAGCAGCCGCCGGAGCAGCATGCGCGGGTTCCCGTCACCACGCGGGACGAGACCGGCATCCTGGCTCTGGCGTTCAACGAACTGACCGAGCGCCGCGAACGCATGGAGGCCCAGCGCAAGGCGATGGTCAGCGACATCGCCCATGAACTGCGCACCCCGCTCACCAACATCCGGGGCTGGCTGGAAGTGACCCGCGACGGCATCGTCGACCCCGACCCGGAACTGCTCGCCTCCCTGCACGAGGAGGCCGTGCTCCTCCAGCGCGTCATCGACGACCTGCAGGACCTGGCCGCCGCCGACGCGGGGGCCCTCGGGCTGCACCGCGAGGAGGTCCGCGCCGACGAGCTTCTCGAACAGGTCGCCGCGGCACACCGCGTGGGGACCGAGGCGGCGGGCATCCGCCTGCTCACGCGAGTGGACGGCACGCCGTGGCTCGACGCGGACCCGGTGCGGATGCGGCAGGCGCTGGGCAACCTGGTGTCCAACGCGACACGCCACACTCCCTCCGGCGGCACGATCACCCTGTCCGCCCGCAGCCAGGACGGTCAGGTCGTCCTCGAGGTGGCCGACACCGGCAGCGGTATCGCTCCTGAGGATCTGCCCAGCGTCTTCGACCGGTTCTGGAGGGCCGAGAAGTCCCGCAGCCGGCGCACCGGCGGCAGCGGACTCGGGCTGCCCATCGTCCGCCAACTCGTCGCCGCCCACGGCGGAACCGTCACCGTGACCAGCGACCTCGGCGCGGGCTCGGTCTTCACCCTGCGGCTACCCTGCACGATGGAGCCCGCCTCCTCCGCCGCCGGGCCGACTGACCTGTGACGGGCGCATTCCCGCCGATCGTGGTGGCGTCGCTACCAGGACCAGCAGTCCTGCTCTCCGGAGGGATCTGGTTGCCCCGACCGCCTTCGCGCAAGGTGTCCGTATGAACACCACCACCAAGCAGCCGGAAGTCAGGAGCCGTGTGACGCCTCTGAGGTCCCTCCTGGGAGGCACATACGTCCCGCACCGCGACGGCGCCCGCCCCTTTCACCTTCACCGGAATACGTTGTCCGAGTCCTCCCAGATCGAGGAGTCACTGGACGCGTACTCCCGCGGAACCCGCGACGACGTCTGATACATCGCCTCGATCTCGGCGGCGAACCGCTGAGTAATCGCGTCCCGGCGCAACTTCATCGAGGGCGTCAGCAATCCATTGGCCAGATCGAAGGCCTCCGGGAGGACACGGAACACCCGAATGGATTCCGAGCGGGACACGGTGCTGTTGGCCGCGGCGACCGCGCGTCTGACCTCCTCCCGCAATTCGTTCTCCTCGCGCGCGTCCCGGACCGGTGTTTCCCCCCTGGACCGGGACGCGCGCCAGTGCGCGACGAATTCGGGATCCAGAGTGATGAGGGCCCCCACGCAAGGGCGGTTGTCACCCACCACCACGGCTTGGTGGATGAGCGGGTGGACCCGCAGGCGCTCTTCGAGAGCCGCGGGAGCCACACTCTTTCCACTACTCGTGATGATGATCTCCTTCTTGCGCCCGGTAATGGTCAGATATCCCTCGAAGTCGAGACGCCCGACGTCGCCCGTGGCCAGCCAACCGTCCAGGAACGAGTCCTGAGTGGCCAGGGCGTCGTTGAGGTATCCCTGGAACACCGAGGGCCCCGACACGAAGATCTCCCCGTCGTCGGCCACATGGATGTCCGTGCCCGGCAGCGGGCGCCCGACCGTTCCGAACTTCTCGCGTCCCACGGGCTGCGCGGTAATTCCTCCGGCTGTCTCCGTGAGCCCGTATCCGTCGTGCACGAAGATTCCGATTCCCGCGTAGAAGAGGGTGAGTTCACGGTTCAGGGGCGAGCCGCCCGACACCGCGCCACATACCCGTCCGCCCAGCGCGGCGCGCAACTTCTTGTACACCGTCTTCTCGTAGAGCGAGTGCTGCAGTCGCAGGTCGAAGCCGGGGCCCGAGCCCTTGCCCAGCCGATGACGTTCTTCGGCGAGGGCGAAATCCTGCGCGGTGCGGACGGCACGCTCGAACAGTGAGGCGCGGCCCGATTGCTGGGCCGCCCGCAGGAAGTTCTTGTAGATCTTCTCGAAGACGGACGGAACCGCGTACAGGTAGGTCGGCCGGAAGGACAGCAGCGCCGCGGAGAGTGCCCCCTCGCCCAGATCGGGCTCGTGCCCCATCAGGATGCCGCCACGCAGACAGAGCCCCTGGATCATCAGGCCGTACACGTGGGAGAAGGGCAGGAAGGCGAGGACGGCGGGCTGCTCTCCGGGAGGAGCCGCCGTATGTCTCCAGCCTTCGAGCAGCGTGTCGCAGGGGCTCGCCAGGTTGCGGTGCGTCAAGGCGCAGCCCCTCGGGTGGCCCGTCGTGCCGGAGGTGTAGGCGATGACCGCGGTCGAGTCGGGCAGCACGATCCGGCGCAGCGAGTCGACCGCCGTCGCCGGTATCGCCCGGCCCCGCTCGACCAGCTGCGTCAGCGCCCCGCTGTCCAACTGCCAGACGTGGCGCAGGAATGGGAGCGCGGCGCACGCCGAGCCGACTGTCATGACCCCCTGCTCGTCCTCGACCACCACGGCGACGCAGTGCGCGTCCTTCAGAATCCACGCGACCTGCTCGTGCGACGACGTCGGATAGATCGGCACGATTTCGGCGCCCACCGACCACAGCGCATAGCTGAGCACGGTCCACTCGTAGCGCGTACGCGCCATGATGGCCACGCGGTCGCCCGGGCGTATGCCCGAGCTGACAAGCCCCCGCGCCAGGTCGACCACCTCGCCCCACAGTTCCGCCGCGGTCACGGGCGTCCAGGCCGCGGAGGAGACATCGGGGCGGCGCGCCAGCTGCGGAAGGTCAGGGGTGCGGTGTGCCGCTTCGAAGAGGCTGTCGGCGAGTCCCCCCTGCATCAGTGCTGTGGCCGGTGGAGGAAGTTCGGACTGGTGCATTCGCCGCTCCGGAATTCTCCTCAACGTGGCCTCACCCAGAGACGCCGGTGTCGAGGATTCCCGAATGTAGCCCACACCGGCGACAACCGTGCACGATTCACCGAGCAGTTCGCCCGAGGCCGAGTTCCCGGCCCACGGACCGTCGCTCGCACGGGACGGTTCTTCATTTCCAGCCCCTCCCCAAGGCTCCCCAAGGCGCGCTCCCCGAGGCTCCATCCTGTTCGTCACGGACGGTCAGGACAGAGCGGATCGTCCGCGCGGCGGTGGGAGTGCCCGCAGCAGCTCCCACAGCGGTTGCGATCCCGCCGCCCAGGTGGCGAGCAGCCGGCGGTCGACGAGGTGGAGCCGCTGCTGCTCCGCGAAGTCCCGCGCGGGGCCCGTTATCCGGCCATTGGTCACCATGACCGCCACATCGGCCCGGTGCACGGGTCGCGCCGTGCCATTGAGGACCTGCAGATCCGGTGTGCCCACCGCGGACCCGCGATCCCCGTCGCGGCGGTGCTTGCACTGGATCACCCAGCGCCGCCCGAACGGGTCCGTCGCCTTCACGTCCGCGCCCAGATCCCCACGGCCACCGACCCGCGCGGAATCCGGGCAGCCGTCACGGCGCATCAACTCCCGTACCGCCTGCTCGAACTCCTGGTGGTGCAGCCCGTCCAGCTGCGCCAGCGCGTACCGCAGCCTGCGCGACCGCACTTCCTCCCACCGCGCCCGCTGCCGACTCCGGTACAGCCACCCGGCCCCCGCGAGACCCGCGAACACCACAGCGGTCACGACCACCCACCAGTGGTCCGCGAGCCATCGGACCACCAGGACGGCCGCGCCGGCGACCACCAGGATCACCAACAGTCGTGCGTCCGCCTCCCGTTGCCGCCTGCTGGGCCTCCGCCCGAGCCACCGGACGGGCGGCCGACGGCGCGTCACGGGGCACCGCCCGGCCGACACGCTTTGCCGCTCTTCCCGCACACGTCGATCGAAAGCACCCGTACCCCCCGTAGTCGTGTGATCGCTCACCGTGCCATCACCCATCATGGCAAGGACCACTGACAATGGGTCACGAACGACCGCGGGACGTGATCGACGCAGGCCGAAATCCGGTCAGGCGGCGGCGATTCAACCAGGGGGGCGTCACCCCTAGCTGCTCGTGGCGCGTCCTGGGTCAGCTGCTCCAGTAGTCCCGCTCAGGCAGTTCAACCCATGCGTCGGGCGGCCCGGCGACGGCGCGGGCGTCCGTCGGCCGCAGTCCCGCGTAGGAGCACGAGTAGGCCACCGCGCTGCTTTGGAAGAGGTAGGCGGCCAGGACTTCCCCGGATGTGGCGTCGAGGTCCGGTGCGCCGCCCGGGTGGAGGTCCCACGCCTCGATGACTCCGTCGCGGGCGATGCTGCCCTGGTTACCGCTCTTGGGATTGGCGTACAGGCCTTGACTTGCTCCTCGGGCTGAAGCCCGAGGATTCTGGCCTTCCCTACCGGTTGCTGTGCCGCTACGCGGCACGGGGTTCGGTGGAGAGTCCGTGGCTTCCTGTTTCGTCGCGCTGTGCCGGGACGAGTCCTGGTCTTAACTGCGCTCCGCAGGCTGTAACCGCCAGTCCGGCGGCCGTTTTGACGTTCTTCGCGGCGTTGTGGTCCCGGTCATGGACCGTGCCGCAGGCGGCGCAGGTCCATTCCCGGATGTGGAGGGGTTTGGGGCCGTCCCTGGCCCCGCACGCGGAGCAGGTCTGGCTGGTCGGCTCGAACCTGCCGATCTTCACCAGGGTCCGCCCGTACCTGACCGCTTTGTATTCCAGCATGTGTGCGAACTGTGCCCAGCCCGCATCGTGCACACTCTTCGCCAGTCTTGTGCGTGCGAGTCCTTTGACCGCCAGGTCTTCCACGCCGATCGCTTGGTTGTCGCGGATCAGCTGGGTGGAGAGCTGGTGGTGGAACTCCCGGCGGGCGTCGGCCACTTGTGCGTGGGCGCGGGCGACCGTCAGGCGGGCCTTCTCACGGTTCTTGCTGCCTTTCTGCTTGCGGGACAGCTCCCGCTGGGCCTTCTTGAGTTTCTTCTCCGCGCGGCGCAGGAACCTGGGGGAGTCGATCTTCGTGCCGTCGGAGAGGACGGCGAAGTGGGTGAGTCCCAGGTCGATGCCGATGGTCTGGTCGGTGTCGGGCATCCGGGTGGCGTCGGTGTGCGGGTCGGTGTCGATGACGAAGGAGGCGAAGTACCGCCCGGCCGCGTCCTTGATCACGGTGACCGAGGAGGGCTGGGTGGGCAGGGTCCGTGACCACTTCACCTTCACCGCGCCGACCTTGGGAAGGTTCAGCCGCCCGCTGTCGGTGATCGACCAGCGGGCGTTGGCCGTGAAGCGGATCGACTGCCGGGTGTCCTTGCGGGACTTGAAGCGGGGCGTACCCGCCTTCGGGCCCTTGCGTGCGCCCTTGAGGGAGGCGAAGAAGTTCTGGTAGGCGGCTTCCGCGTCGCGCAGCGCCTGCTGGAGGATCACGGCGGAGACCTCGCCGAGCCAGGACCGTGCCTCGGTCCGTTTCGCCTCGGTGATGAGCTTCTTCGACAGCTCGCCTGCCTTCGGGAAGGCTTCGCCCGCTGTGCGGGCGTGTTCGCGGGCGCGCACGGCGTCGTTGAACACGACGCGGGCGCACCCGAACGCCCTCGCCAGCGCGACACGCTGGCCGGAGTCCGGGTACAACCTGAGGGCGTACCGGAGCTGCATGGCGGCCACGCTAGACACTTGGGTCATGGGCGGGATACAGAAGATCAGAACTGCCCGGCACTGTGTTTTCGTGATGCACGTGCACGCGAACTTCCCGACCAAGTTCCGGCACAAGGTGTTCATCCATGCTCATCTGACACGCATGGAGGAGATCATGCGGTCGGTGTGCGCGGACTTCGAGTGTGAGCTGGTGGAGTTCAACGGTGACGACAACCACGTCCACCTCCTGGTGAACTTCCCGCCCAAGGTCGCCGTGACCAAATTCGTCAATTCCCTCAAGGGCGTCTCCTCCCGCCGTCTGCGTCAGGAGTTCCCCGACCTGGTGCGCTACTACTGGCGGGCCAACAAGCTGTGGTCCGGTTCCTACTTCGCCGGGACCGTGGGCGGCGCCCCGCTCTCCGTGGTCAAGCAGTACATCGAGCAGCAGAACCGGTCGGCGTGAGCAGCACCCGGCTCCGCCGGGCACGCATCCGCGACACTCCGCGTCGCGACCACCAGATTCGCTTCACCACCGTCCTGAAGGCCGGTGCACTGCGAATGAATCCCGGTAGCAGACGGTGCCGAGGGACAGCCGGCTCAGCACGCCCGGCATCTGTGGCGCGTACCCCCACGGCTGGGTGACGACACAGCCGCCCGGCACGGTCGTCACGCCGATGATCTGCAGGGTCTCGTCCATGTCGTACGCGTACGGATCCTCGACCAGTTCGTCCAGTTCCTCGCCTTCCGCCGGTGTCGCCTCCAAGCGGCGTATCGCTTCCTTGGCGTCGATCCCGGCCACGCATGCCAGGCCCGTGCCGTCGTAGTCGATGCCTCCCAGCGCCGTGACCAGCCGTCCGCCCTCCTTGGCCACCGCGCGTTCGGCCTCGGTCAGCGTGCGTTCCCCCTCGGGTACCGCGAACAGGTCCGGCGTCGGCCCGGCCAGGCTGAGCCGGCCCGGCGACCAACCGCCGATCTGGGGGCGCCAGAGATCTGCTCCGGCGGCCGCGAGGGCCCGCGCGTTGTCCGGTCGGCTGGTGAAGAGGGCCTCCCACAACGCGGTCGTCCCGTTCTCCAGCGCGTCCACGTCCGCGACCCGTCCGGCCAGCTCCGCGACGACCTCCGGCGAGCCGAACCCCGCCGCCCGGTGCAGAGGCCGCCCTCCGCTCCAGGCCTCCGGATCGGCGCCCTGATCGAGACGCCGCCGAATGCCGTCGTAGTCCCGCCAGTCTTCCCAACTCACGCCTGCCCAGCCGCCAACCCGACCTGCCACCATGCCCCCTCCGGTCCCCATCAGGGCGACTCCTCATGGCGCCCGTACACACACCCTCGCAGACGGGTGTGACAACGCCCCGTCATGCCGCTTCGCGAGGACCGAGCTGGGACTCCAACCGCCGTCATCTCAGCCGGAAATGAGGGATACCTTCCGGGCCGGACACCCCGGCGGCGCGTCCCGCCCGTGCGCTGCGCGCCCCCGCCTCCCGCGAGGTCACCGACCCCGGTGACCGTCGCCCGAGCGCTCCTCGGATCGACGGCGAATCCCCGCGAGCAGTCGCCGCACGCCCACTCCGTGCCCACCCGTCCCGATGACGAGCCGCCGGTAGAGCCCGCCGGTCAGGCCGGGGAAGGAGGCTCTCGTTTCGGCCCGAAGGCGCGTTCGGTCCGGCCCGAGTTCTTCGAGGCGGAAGGTCAGGGCGTACGTCGAGAATCGATGGCGCCCTTCCAGGACCAGCTCACGTCCCGGTAGCGCCGCCGTCACCCGGAAGCCCGGGAACGTCGAACCCTCGGCAAGGGGGCGTGGTCCGGACGCCGTCCGGTCCGCGCAGTTCACCAGCCTCGCGTAGCCGACCGCGCCGGGACGTGAGGAAGACCGGTCCAGCGTGTTGCCCAGCACCTGCCAGACAACCTCGGTTCCGGCCGCGATCGCCGTCGTGTGTTCATCGACGTACGGCAGGAGATCGCCCATGTTCACCACGCCCTTCCTGGCCGATGTGTGCGCCTGTTGCTCGGTACCGTAGGCGACGGCGGCCGGGCACGGCGGCGGTGCCGCCCCGGGCGTTCACCCCCAACTCCGCCCGGCCCGGCCGTCCCTGGCGGAGGCCCCCGGGACAGGTTCGGCGTCCATGCTTTGCGAATGATCCCCCGTTCACCCTTTCGACGGAGGGCTCGCGACTGACAGACTCCGGAGGGTGCCTGACTTCGACATGCTCGTCATCGGATCCGGCCCGGGCGGCCAGAAGGCTGCCATCGCTGCGGCCAAGCTCGGCCGCCGGGTCGCCGTCGTCGACCGCCCCGACATGGTCGGCGGGGTCTCCATCCACACCGGGACCATCCCCTCAAAGACTCTGCGTGAGGCGGTCCTGTATCTCACCGGCCTCACCCAGCGCGATCTGTACGGCCAGAGCTACCGCTTGAAGGAGGACATCACCGTCGCCGATCTGACCGCGCGCACCGAGCACGTGGTCAGCCGCGAAGTCGACGTCATCCGCAGCCAACTGTCACGCAACCACGTCTCGCTCTTCGCGGGCACCGGCAGCTTCCTGGACGACCACACCATCGCCCTGCGCGAAGTGAACGGCCATGAACGGCAGTTGAGCGCCGAGCACATAGTGATCGCCACCGGCACCCGTCCGGCCAGGCCCGCGACCGTCGAGTTCGACGGGCGGACGATCATGGACTCGGACAACGTGCTGAACCTGGAGCAGGTGCCGCGCTCCATGGTCATCGTCGGGGCCGGTGTGATCGGCATGGAGTACGCCTCCATGTTCGCCGCCCTCGGCAGCAAGATCACAGTCGTCGAGAAGCGGCCCGGGATGCTCGACTTCTGCGACGTCGAGGTGATCGAGTCGCTGAAGTACCACCTGCGGGACCTGGCCGTCACCTTCCGCTTCGGCGAGACCGTCGCCGCGGTCGAGCGCCACCCCCGAGGCACCCTCACCATTCTGGAGAGCGGCAAGAAGATCCCCGCCGACACCGTCATGTACTCGGCGGGCCGGCAGGGTCTGACCGACGAACTCGACCTGGACAAGGCCGGATTGTCCGCCGACCGGCGCGGCCGGATCACGGTCGACGAGCACTACCGCACCGAGGTGCCGCACATCTACGCCGTCGGTGACGTCATCGGCTTCCCCGCCCTGGCGGCCACCTCGATGGAGCAGGGGCGCACGGCGGCGTACCACGCCTGTGGCGAGCCGGTGAACCGGATGCACGACCTCCAGCCGATCGGCATCTACACCATCCCGGAAATCAGCTTCATCGGGCGGACCGAGGACCAACTCACCGAGGAATGCGTGCCTTTCGAGGTGGGCATCTCCCGTTATCGCGAACTGGCCCGGGGTCAGATCATCGGCGACTCGCACGGCATGCTCAAGCTGCTGGTCTCGCCCGACGACCGCAAACTGCTCGGCGTCCACTGCTTCGGCACCGGCGCCACTGAACTCATCCACATC
Organism: Streptomyces sp. NBC_00775; assembly: GCF_036347135.1. Lineage (NCBI taxonomy): Bacteria > Bacillati > Actinomycetota > Actinomycetes > Kitasatosporales > Streptomycetaceae > Streptomyces > Streptomyces sp. NBC_00775. The sequence continues at coordinate 490,056 of NZ_CP108938.1, read as the reverse complement.
GGCCAGTCCGTCATGGGTTGCGGCGGCACGGTCGACTACCTGGTCGACGCGGTGTTCAACTACCCGACACTCGCCGAGTCCTACAAGATCGCCGCCCTCGACGCCACCAACAAGATCCGGCAGATCGACCGTCTCAAGGACTGAGGGACTGAGGGACTGAGGGTCTGAGGGTCTGGTTGAGCGGCAGCCGGACCCCGAAGACGGCCGTGCGGTACTCGTTCGGGTGACCCCGGGCCGGGGCGCAGATCGTTCGGACCCGGTACGAGGGCCGCGTCCGCCGGCTCTCGCAGCTGATCGAGGCCCTGACTCCCGAGTAACGCCGCGCCATCGGCGTCGCCCTGCCCGCGCCGGCACGGATGGCCGCGCTCATGGACACTGAGCGCTGACCGGCAGCGCGGTGCCTTCTCCCGACCGACCCGGAAGGAATCCTCATGGCAGCCACAGCGCGGTTCCCGCTGGAGCCCGTGCCCATCCATGTGCCCGACGCCGTCCTCGACGACCTCAAGACGCGTCTGCGGCTCACGAGATGGGCCGACGACGCGGGCAATGAGGACGGGTACTACGGCGTCAGCCGTGGCTACCTCCAGGAACTCGCCGACCACTGGCTCCATCACTACGACTGGCGCAAGGCCGAAGCCGCCATCAACGTCTACGAGCACTACAAGGTCGACGTCCAGGGCGTTCCGGTCCACTTCATGCGCAAACCCGGCGTCGGCCCCGACCCCACGCCACTCATCCTCACGCACGGCTGGCCCTGGACGTTCTGGCACTGGTCCAAGGTCGTCGACCCGCTCGCCGACCCCGCCGCGTTCGGTGGTGACCCGGCCGACGCGTTCGACGTCATCGTCCCCTCCCTTCCCGGCTTCGGCTTCTCCACCCCGCTGCCGGACCACCCGGACATGAACTTCTGGAAGGTCGCCGACCTCTGGCACACCCTGATGACCGGCACGCTCGGCCACCAGAAATACGCCGCCGGCGGATGCGACGTCGGCGCCCTCGTCACCGGCCAGCTCGGCCACAAGTACGCCGACGAACTGCACGGCATCCATATCGGCTCCGGACTGAAACTCACCTTCTTCAACGGCGACCGGGCCTGGGACCTCAGCGGCGGGCACCCGATCCCCGAAGGCCTGCCCGAGCCCGTACGCCGGCAACTGGTCGCCTTCGAGCGGCGCTTCGCCGTCCACCTGGCCGCCCACCTCCTCGCCCCCAGCACCCTCGCCCACGGGCTCTCCGACTCACCGGTCGGGCTGCTCGCCTGGATCCTGGAACGCTGGGCGAGCTGGAGTGACGATCACGGCAATGTGGAGAACGTCTTCTCCAAGGACGACCTCCTCACTCACGCCACGATCTTCTGGGCCAACAACGCCATCGGAACCTCGATCCGCTACTACGCCAACGCCAACCGCTACCCCTGGACGCCCTCCCACGACCGTCGGCCGGCCATCGAGGCCCCCACCGGCATCACCTTCGTCGGCTACGAGAACCCGCCGGGCGTCACCACCACCGAGCAGCGCGTCCAGAACTGGCTCTCCAGCGACCGCGCCGACTGGTACCACCACGTCAACCTCACCGCTCACGACAGCGGCGGCCACTTCATCCCCTGGGAGACCCCGGACGCCTGGGTCGACGACCTGCGCCGTACCTTCCGCAACCGACACGGAGCCGCGCCGTCGGCAGGGTGAGGCGACCAGGCCGGCCCGCTCCACCGGTCAGCGGCGTCGGCCTTCAGGCCGACGGTCGCCAGCCGAGCGCCGGGCCGAGCCTGGTGGCGATGTCGGTGAGGATCTGGACGTAGTCGTCGTGGTCGAAGGTGAAGGGCAGTGCGAAGGCGACCTCGTCGATCTCGCGGAACGCGACGTGGGAATAGAGCCGTTCGGCGATCTGATCGGATGTTCCCACGAGATCGGGCGCGAACATCATGCGCGCCGGCCCCTGCGGCGTCGCGGTGCGCGGCATCCGCTTGCGGGCGTACTCCTCGTACTTCGCGCGCTGCTCGGGAGAGGCACTGTCCGTGGGAATCACGACGAGTCCCTGGGAGACACGGGCCCGGTCGCCGTCGGGATGGTGGGCGCGGAAGGCGCGTACGTGGGAGAGCTGGACCTCGGCGAAGTCCTCGGACTCCTCCGCCTTTACGACGCTGCTGGTCAGGAAGTTCATTCCGTGCTCACCGGCCCACTGCGCCGACCGCAGGCTGCCGCCGCCGTACCACATACGGCGGCCCAGACCGGGGGAGTGGGGCTGGACGCGGTCGGAGAACACCTCGAAGCCCTCGACCCCGCTGAAGTCGGTGGCCGACTTGCCGCGTACGAAGTCCAGCAGCCGCTCCACACGCTCGTAGCCGAAGTCCTCGGCGTCCGCGGTGTCGGGATAGAGGGCGTGTTTGACCTGCTCGTAGTGCATCGGCGGGCCGACGCTGACGCCCGGATTGAGGCGGCCCGCGGACAGGATGTCCACGGTTGCCAGGTCTTCGGCCAGCCGCAGCGGGTTCTCCCATCCGACCGGGATGACCGCGGTCCCCAGTTCGATGCGGCGGGTGCGCTGGGAGGCCGCTGCCAGGACCGCGACGGGGGAGGAGATGCCGTACTGGAGATGACGGTGGCGCACCCACGCACTGTCGAAACCGAGCCGTTCACCCAGTTCGATGATGTCGAGTGTCGACTCGTGGCCGCGGCCGGGGTTGTCCTGGTCGAACAGCCCGATGGTCAGGAATCCCAGTTTCCGCAAAGGGTCTGAGGGCAGTGGCACAGGGCTCCTCCATCGTCCGCGGCAAGCTCTGCCGCACACCAATGCTGCCCCAATTCTGGCAGGCGATCACTGTGGGCAGACCGGGAGGGCCCCGTGTCCGGTGGTCTGCGCTCACAATGGCGCTGATCCACCAGGAGCACGGGCGGTCTTCCGTGGTCCATGAACCGCGAGGGACCGGCTTCGGCCGGGCCACAGTTCACCCGAGAGGCCATGATGAGCAGCGCAGCACCGATCGACCTGCGATCCGACACCGTGACCCGCCCCGACGCGGAGATGCGTGCCGCGATGGCCGCGGCCGAGGTCGGGGACGACGTCCTCGACGGCGACCCCACCATGCGCGCTCTGGAGGAGCGAGCGGCTGAACGGCTCGGCGTGGAAGCTTCGTTGTGGGTGCCGAGCGGCTCCATGGGAAACCTCGTGGCTCTCTTCCTCCACCTGCAACGAGGTGACCGCTTCTTCGCATCCCAACAGGCCCATGTGCTGGACAGCGAGATCGGTACGGCGGCATGGCTCGCCGGCGGCATGCCGCAGCCGCTGCCCTGGGCGGCCGGTCCGGGCAGGATCACCGCACAGGCCATCCGCGCCGCGGCGTCCGGCCGCGGCCCGTACTTCGCCCTGCGCAACAGGCTCCTGTGCCTGGAGAACACCCACAACACGGCCGGCGGCACGACGACATCGCCTCGGGAGCACGCCGAACTGGTTTCCGCGGCAAGGGAGACGGGCCTGCTGGTCCATCTGGACGGCGCCCGGATCTGGAACGCGGCTGTGGCACAGAAGACCACCCCGGCCGAGCTCACCCGGGGTGTGGACACCGTCCAGGCATGTCTGAGCAAGGGGCTGGGGGCACCGGTGGGTTCGGTCGTCGGCGGGAGCGCCGACTTCGTGCGCGAGGCCCGGCGGGTGCGCAAGATGCTCGGCGGGGGAGTACGCCAGGGCGGCGTGCTCGCCGCGGCCGGGCTGGTGGCACTGGAACGCGTCGACCGGCTCGCGGAGGACCACGAGAACGCCGAACTGCTCGCCGGCGGTCTGCGTGAACTCGGTTGGGACGTAGCGGTACCCGAGACGAACATCGTCATGGTCCACGTTCCCGATGCGGCAAAGGCGGTCGAGGAATGCGGACGAGCGGGAGTACTCGCCCTGTCACTGGGCGGCCGCCTGCGCCTGATCACCCACTGCGACGTCTCACGCGCCGACGTGCGGCGGGCGCTCGACCGTATCGCCGCCGTGGCTCGTCGGTAGGGATCCGGCTCCGGCTCCGTTCATGAGCCCGACAGGCCCTGGCCGCACGCCGCTTCGTCGACGAAGAGATCCTGGAGACAGCAGCTGTCCTCCAGCCAGAGCGTCGCGTAGAACAGATAGGTGGAACAGATAGTGCGCGATGCCCACGAGCTTCCCGTCCGACCAGGCGCCGATTCCTGACCAGAGCATGTTCCGAGTTCAGATCTTCATTCGCGGCCGCGAGCCCGGACTGGCGCGAGGCCGTCGAAGACGATGGCGAGCATCCGGTCTCGTACCTCCTCCTTGAGGTGGGCGTGTGCGGATGTCTGTGATGTGGCCACGAGCAAGGCGTACACCTCGGGCAGTTCGACGTCGTCTCGGACGGCGCCTGCGCGTTGGGCGTGCTGAAGCAGCGCACCGACGGCTCGACGCAGTCCGTCCGATGCCTGAGCGGCGTCGCCGCCGTGGTCGCCACCGGCTTCGAGCAGGGCCTCGGCTATGGCGATTTTGCCGGCCGCGTCGGTGACGAGGTGGCTGAAGAAGTCGAAGAACGCCGCACCCGGGTCAGTGGCGTGAAACAGCGTTTCGGCCTGTTCGCGCAGGTGATCGAACCGCTGTACGAGAACGGCCTGCAGCAGCGCCGCTTTGGTGGGGAAGTGCCGGAAGACTGTGGCGATGCCGACGTTGGCCCGGCGTGCCACCTCCTCGGTGGACGCGGACTGGCCGCCCATGTCACCGCCGCCCGAGTCCGCGGGCAACTCGACGCACTTGTCGCGGCCGTGCAGGCGAGCGGTGCCGCCTCGGCCTAGAGCGGGGTACGCCTGTCCCGCGGCCACGCGGTAGGACGGGTGCGGGGCCGGCCGGACGGGCCGCGGACCTTGACGCGTTCCAGGCCGGCGGCGCCGAGCCGGTCCGTGTGCCGCCGACGCTCCTCATCCGTGGGTCAGTGGTAGGCGAAGGTGATGCAGTCAGGGTTCGGCACGGGTACGGACGTGCCGGTGTCTGTCAGGCGACCGGAGCGTGGGTCGATACTGAAAAGGTTGACCGTGCTGCTCGCCTCGTTCGCGACGAACAGCCACCGGCCGCCGCGGTGCACTGAGAAGCTCCACGGTGTGGTTCCCGCGCAGGGGATGCGCTGTATCTCCGTGAGGAGGCCGGTCCTCCGGTCGGTCGAGAAGACGACCAGGGCGTTCTCGCCGCGGTTGGAGACGTAGAGGAAGCGGCCGTCGCGGCTGATGGCCAGTTCGGCGGCGCTCGTGGTCCCGGTGTGGCCGGGCGCATTGGTCGGCAGAGTCTGGCGGTGTGTCAGCAGGCCTTCCTCGGCGTTCCAGCACAGGGTCTGGATGTCCGCGGTCAGCTCGTTCAGCAGGTAGACGGTCGTGCCGTCGGGGTGGAAGACCAGGCGTCGCGGACCCGACCCCGGTGCCGTCGCGTAGGAGCGCGGGCCGTCCGGCGCGCCCGCGGACAGGGCGCGCGTGGCACCGTCGAAGCCGTAGACGAAGACCCGGTCGGCGCCGAAGTCCGCGACCAGCGCGAACCGGCCGCTCGGGTCGACGACCACGTGGTGGGGGTGTGGACCCTGCTGCCGTGGGCTGGGTCCGGAGCCGGTGTCCACTACGAGGGACGCCGGCGCTCCGAGCCCGCCGTCCCTGCCCAGGGGAACGGACACCACGGTGCCCGCCGCGAAGTCCGCGACCATGAGGGTGTCCGAGCGGCGGTCCACGCCGATGTACGAGAGGCCGCCGCTGCCGGCCGGTACGGTCTCCGTCTCGATCTCGCCGAGCTGCCCAAGACCGCCCGTGGCCCTGTCGATGTGGAAGAAGCGGATGAACCCTCCCTGCTCACTGCCGGCGACGTACAGGACTGGGCGCGTCGGATGAACGGCCACCCAGTTCGAACTGACCTGCGCCACGGGTCCGATCGGTGTGAGGGTCGCCAGGGCCGGGTCAAACCGGACCGCGTACACCTGGCCCCGGCCCCAAGTGCCGATGTAGAGGAGGTCCGTTGTCCGGCTCCGTGCCGCCGCCTCGGCCGGCGCGGCGGCGAGCAGCGGAACCGACGCCGCGGCCGACGCCGCCACGGCACCCAACACGGTTCTGCGGGACGGCGGTCTGCTCGGCGCGTCGGGCCGGGCAGCGGTGGGGACTCGCGGTGCATCGCTCATCTCGGGGCAAGCCTCTCTCAACGTGGGGATTCCGTGGCCCGGGTGCGACGCGGCGCCTGACGGCGGGCCGCGAGACCGAGGCGCTTGAGGGCGTAGGTGTCGAGTGCCGTCAGGACGCCGTTCAGGGCGAGCGTCATCGCCACGAGGATGATCAGGCCGGCGAACTCGCCGGCCGCGTCGAGGTTCTGCGCCGCGGTGAACAGCTCGTGGCCCACGCCCTCGGAGGAGGCGATGAACTCGCCGCCGATGACGCCGAGGATGGCCAGCGGCCCGCCCGTCTTGAGCGCGGCGAAGAACGGCGCGGCGAGCGTCGGGATCGTCACATAGCCGAGCACGTGGTGTCTGCGCCCGCCCATCACCTGGACGACCTCGACGAGTTCGCGCTCCCTGAGGCGCAGGCCGAGATAGACGTTGTAGAAGACCACGAAGGCGACGCCGGTCATGGCGATCGTGATCTTCGACCAGGCTCCGATTCCGAAGAACAGCAGGAACAGCGGCGCGAGCGCGATCTTCGGGATGCCGTTGAGGGCCGCGACCAGCGGTTCGAGGACCCGGCCCGCGAGCGGGAAGGAGCCCAGCAGCAGGCCCATCACCGTCCCGGCGGCGACGCCCAGGCCGAAGCCGGCCAGCACCTCGACGGCCGTCACCCTGACGTCCGTCCACCCGGACGCCGAGCCGAGCAGACGGGTCAGGGCATGCGCCACGTCGGTCGGATTGCTGACCGCGTACTCGGGGACGACAGGGCCGCTCATCACCTGCCACAGGACGAGGGCGACCACGATCACCGCGATGCGCAGCAGCACCACGACGGCTGCGCCCCGCCACCGGTCGTTCCTGCGCTTGGCCTGCCTGGCCGCGGTATCGGGCTCGGGCTTGATCACGGCGTTTTCGGTTGTGGTCGCCATCGCCTGCTCCTTGCGGTTGGGGTCGGCCGTGTCATGGCAGGTACTTGTTGGTCCAGTCGGTCGTGGCGGCCTTCGCGTCCGGGACGGCTCCGATGCTCTTGACGAACGCGATGGTCTTGTTCATGCCGGCGTCGGTCAGACGGTCGTCCTTGGGCCATTCGACCTGCGCGATGCTCGCCTTGAGGACGTCGTCGGACGCGCCCGTCATCGTCTTGCGCGCCACGCTCAGCACCGTCGTGTCGTCCTTGTGCGCGGCGATGTAGGCCGTCGCCTGCTGGACAGCCGTGGCGAACCCCTGCACGGTGGCCGCGTTCGAGTTCGCGTAGCTCTTCTTCACCACCACGAGCTGGCCGTATCCGGCGTCCTCGTAGGACCACTGGGGGACCTTCAGCGGGTCGGCCACGACCATCCCGTCACCGTCGTGCTGGACCTGCAGCGGGATCGGCTCGGAGGTGACGAACCAGTCGATCTCACCTTTGGTGAGGGCGGCCTTGTCGGCGGCGGGGCTCGGCAGCGAGACCCACTTCAGCTTGGTCGGGTCGACGCCGTTGGCCTTGAGGAACAGCCCCGCCTCGGCCTTGGTGTTGGCGGAACTGGCGCCGGCCGTCGAGTCGGCCAGGGCCTTGGCCACCTCCGCCGCCGGGGTGCCGGCGGTGAGGTTGTGCTTCTTGGCGAACTCGTCACTGGCGACCAGACCGAGCGGGTTACCGCCGCCGTTGGTGCCGATCGCCAGCTCCGGAAGACCCTTGGAGAGGGCGGAAAGGAAGTTCGTCGGGCTGTCGTTGAGGAACTGTACCGAGCTCGACTCCAGGGCCGAAGTGCCCGTCGAGGCGGTCAGCGTCACGTACTTGACCTTGATGTTCTGCTGGGCGAAGTAGCCCTTCTCCTCCGCCACGCGGATGGACAGGTCGAAGATGTTCCCGCTGATGCCCACCGAGACGGTGGTCTTCCCGTCCGAGCCGACCGAGGAGGAATCGCCGCCGCAGCCGGTCAGCAGTGCCGCGCCGAGCACCGCGGCGGACGTCAGCGCGAGGGTCCGGGCGCTGGTGTGGTGTCTCATGGGAACTCCTGTTCACCAAGCCTGTTGGGTACGGAAGAAACGGGTCCAGAAGTCGGTGCGGTCCGGGTCCGCAACCGGGATCGGCCGGCAGCGCGCGCCGATCTCCATGACGGTGCCCGCGTCGGGGGAATAGGCCGGCCAGTGGGGCAGGCCCGCGCCGTTGGGGTCGCCGGTGGCGGCGAAGTTGACCCAGTACGAGGAGACGGTCTCCGCGATCTCCCGGTCCTCGTCGGTCCACCGCGCGGTGCCGGGAGCGGGGTTGCCGAAGAGGAAGTCGATCTCACAGCCGTGGGCGGCGCGGCGCGGGCCGCTCCCCGGTACTGGGGCGCGGTGGGTCCAGAAGTAGGTGTGGACGGGACGGGTGGTGTGCCGGGTCCACTCCGCGCCCCACAGGTGGGTGGAGATACGCGAGTTGTCGCGCACCGCCGCGCTGCTCGCCCGCGCCGCCTCGTCGTCCGTGGCGGCCGGGTACAGCCGCAGGAACTCCTCGGCCAGCGCGCCGAACTTCCGCCGGGCCGCCGCGCGGTGGGCGTCGAGCGTGAGGTGGACGGGTGGGGCACCGGGCCGGGTCGCCCGCCGTGCGGTACGAAGGGCGGTGACCGCGGCCTCGGGGACGGCGCCGCTCTCGTCGAGGTTGTTCCCGGTGAGATAGTCGACGTCGTTCTGCAGGCCCTTGGCGTAGGTCTCGTCGTAACCGGCGGGAATCACCCAGCCGTCCACGACCGGGCGGAACAGTGGTGGTCCGGCCGTGCTGCCGGTCTGGACGGCGCCGTCGACCGGGTGGTGGCCGTCGACCAGCTTCCGCCAGGGCAGCGCCCGGAGTTCCCGCGGGGTGCGGGCGCCGTGCTCCCGGGCGTATGCGGCTCCGGCGGTCTCGGCGTCGTGCGGGAGGCGGTAGGAGGTGGCCAGGTAGCGGAGTTCGGGGTCCCGCGCGTACCGGGCGTGGCTCTGTGCGACGGCGCGGTGGAACAGGCCCTTGGCGAGCGGGGACATGGCGAGGAAGTTGACCGTGCCGGCGCCGGCGGACTGGCCGGCGATCGTGACCCGGTCGGGGTCGCCGCCGAAGTGCGCGATGTTGTCGCGCACCCAGCGCAGCGCGGCGACGCAGTCGAGCAGCCCGTAGTTGCCGCAGGCGTGGTGCCCGGACTCGCCGCTCAGTTCGGGAGTGGCGAGGAAACCGAACGCTCCGAGCCGGTAGTTGAAGGTGATCACGACGAGGCCCCTGCGAGCCAGGTTCGCACCGTCGTAGCGGGGGTGCGCGCCCGTGCCCTCGCGGAAACCGCCGCCGTAGATCCAGACGAGCACCGGGCGGCGCTCCGCCGAAGTGGCCGCGCCCGTCCAGATGTTGAGGTTCAGGCAGTCCTCGCTCATGGGGACGTCGACGCCGGTCGCGGCCGCGTCGGTGGGTGCCTGCGGGCACATCGGGCCGAAGCGGTCGGCCCGCCGCACCCCCTCCCACCGCAGTGGCGGGCGGGGCGGGCGCCAGCGCAACTCCCCGACGGGCGGGGCCGCGTAGGGGATACCGCGGAAGACGGTGACGGAACGGTCCCGGCCCAAAATGCCCTCGACCGGGCCCGATTCGGTGTCCACGGGGTCGCGCATGGGGTCCCTCCCGCCCCGGCGGGCCGTCAGGTGACCTACGGCTCTGGGGGCTTGTCCAGCAGCAGCGCCCTGCGGGCGGAGCCGACGTGGTGGCGCATCGCGGCGACGGCCGCGTCGGGGTTGCGGGTGACGATGGCGAGGAAGATCGCCTGGTGCTCCTCCAGCGACCCGGACCTCGGGTGCTGGGCGGCCAGGTTGCGGTACTGGCGCATCACGAGCGGGTAGAGCAGCGTGTCGTAGGCGCGGGCCAGGGTGGTCTGGTGCGCGGCCTGCTTGACCTGCTGGTGGAAGCGCCGGTTGAGTGGCGAGTAGGCGTCCTGGTCGCCGCGGGACTGCGCGTCCTCCATCTCCGCGAGGGTGCGCCGCAGTTCGGCGATCTCCTCCTCGGTGGCCCGTTCCGCGGCCTTCCCGGCGAGGGCGGACTCCAGCGTCTCGCGGGCCTCCAGGATGTCCACCGCCTCCTCGACGGAGAAACTCCTCGTCCGTACGCCGCGGTTGACCTCGCTGAGGACATAGCCCTCCTGGGCCAGGCGCACCAGCACCGCGCGCATGGTGCTCCGCGACACGTTGAACATCCTGGTCAGATCCGCCTCGGTCAGCCGCGTGCCGGGCGCCATGCTCCCCGACAGCAGCAGCGAGCGAAGCCCCTCGTACGCCTGGCTGTAGCGGGTGGTCGACGTCCTCGCCCCGCCCTCGACCTCGTCGCCGTCGCTCTGCTGCACCTTGACCGCCCCTGTGTCCTGTGAGGATGAGAACCGCGGCGGGAACCCTAGCCGACCGCACGTCAGCCCCCTGATCCGGCGAGCGCCGGATACAGCCGCCGGGCCGTTCCCGCGAAGATCTCCTCCCGCGCCGCCGTCGGCAGCGGCGCAAGGACACTCCGCGCGAGGCCGAGGAGGTCCGGCAGCGACTGCTCGGCGGCCGGGCAGTTCGAGCCCCAGGCGATACGGCCGGCGCCGAACGACTCGACGACGGGCGTGAGGAACTCCACGGCCTCGTCCCCGACATCGCGCAGCGGTTCGAGATTGCGGTGGGTGAGCTTCAGATACAGGCCCGGATGGGCGGCGAGCTCGGCCACCTCCTTGCTGGCGCGCCCCGGGGAGGACGCGATGTCGGGGTATCCGATGTGGTCGAGGAGTACCCGTACGGTGGGGAACCGCTCCAGGACCTCCACGAGCTGCCGCGTCGCCGGGCCGAGCCGCATCTGCAGGCACACGGTGACGCCCAGCTCGCCGGCGGTCCGCCAGAACTCGTACGTCTGGGGTGCGGCGAACCACTCGCCCTGGGTGGGGACGGTGCTGCCGCTGGTGAACAGCCGCACTCCGGCCAGCCCACCGTCGCCGACGGCGGCGGCGAGGCGCGAAGCGGCGTCCGGGGCGAGCGGGTCGAAGGTGCCGACGGCGAGGAAACGGTCCGGTCGCCGGCGCCGGCTGTCGAGGACGTAGGAGTTGTCGTAGCCGTAGGCGGTGGTCGCCTGGACGAGGACGGCCTGCCGGACGCCCGCCTCGTCCATGCGGGCGGCCATGCCCTCGGCGGTGACCGGGCGGGAGGCGGCCCAGGCCGATGGCTTCCCGCCGATCGGCGACCACGGGTACCCGACCCGGTCCTCGGAGATGATGTGGCAGTGCGTGTCGACGATGTCCATGGCTTCGGCTCCTGTCAGGCGTCCGGGTAGTCGCCGTCGGCGAACAGCGCCCGCGGCTCGGCGGGGAAGTCCGCGTCGAGCAGGCCCTGGTCGCGGGAGTAGCGCACGATCGCGGCCAGGCTCCGCTCGTTGGCGGCCACCCCGTAGGGGACGGGATCGCCGCCGATCTGCTCGGCCTGCCGGGCGAACCGCGGCAGTGCCGTCCACTCCGGGTCGACGGCCAATTGCCGCTGCTTGGCCTCGGCGAACGCCGTGTACAGCGCGGTGGGCAGCCCGGGGTCGCGGGCGACGAGCTCCGTGCGCAGGGCGATCAGTGAGTGGAGCGGGTAGGTGCCCGTGCGCAGGTACCAGTCGGCGGCGACCACGTCGCCCAGCGGGAACAGCGGGTAGGGCGCGTCGCCCTCGGCCGCTCCGGCGTCGGCCGTCGCGGTCCAGCCGGCGCGGGGTGTGCCCGCCCGGCCGGTGCCGGCGTTGCCGGTGAACGCGGCGTCGATCTCCCCGGCCCGCAGCAGCTCGCCCAGGGACCGTCCGTCGGTGACCCGTTCGATGTTCGGCCGGAGGTGGCCCTCGACGTGGTCGTCGTCGTCCACCACCCAGGTGATCTTGTCGAGGTCGACGCCGTACTCCTCGGCGAGAATGCCGCGCACCCACACACCGGTGCTCACCGAGTAGGCGCGGACCCCCACCCGACGGCCCTCCAGATCGGTGGGGATCCGGATACCGGAGCCGACGCCGCACTGGATGTCGCCGTGATGGAAGCGGCGGTTGAGGAAGACGGGTACCGCGGTGAGGGGGACGCCGGCCTGCCGGGCCATCAGATAGGACACCGGTGCCAGTTCGCACACGTCGAATTCGAGGTCGCGGATCATCCGGCGGTAGGCGCTGATGACCGGCCTGACCTCGACCTCCTCGACGAGGTGGCCGGCCACGGCGGCGGTCCCGTCGAGCAGAGCCCGCGCGTGAGGGTAGTCGCCGACGACCACCGAGAGCTTGTCCATCTCCTGCCTTTCGCTCGATTTCGATGCGTCCATGGCGTGTGCTCAGCCGCCGAGGCGGGCCGGGGGGACTCCGAGAGCCGCGCAGGACCGCTCCACCAGGTCGTCGAAGTCGACAGGGCGGGGCAGCACTTCCTGGTCCAGCGCGTAGGCGGCGACCTGGGTGACCGGGCCGCGGAGCGCCGCGAAGCCCACCGGGCCGAGGCCGGCGGACCCGGCCGTGGCGCGCATCGCGTCGTAGGCGGCGAGAATCGCGGCGGAGTGCTCGCGGGCGGCCGCCTCGGTGACGCCGACCACGTGGTTGACGGGGGTGAAGCCCTTACGCGCGGACCACTCGGCGGCCACCTCGCGCGCGTCCGTGACGGCGGTACGGATACGGTCGTCCGCCGGCAGCTCATTGCCCATGATCCCGAAGTCGAGGCCGCCGTCGAGGAACTCCGCCTGGAGACGGGCCCCTTGGGGCGCACGAGTCACCCAGGCCGGGTCCTCGGCGCCTACGACGTGCGCGTCCTCGTAGGTCCGCCATGCGACCTTGCGCAGGTCGACCCCGTACTGCTCGGTGAGGAACCCGCGCACCCACACGCCGGTGGTCTGGCTCCAGGAGCGGACGCCGACGCTGCGGCCCTCGACCTCGCCCACCGTCAGATCGCCCAGGGTGACGAGCGTCTGGTGCTGATGGCGCCCGAGCGTGGTGACGGGCAGCAGCACCACGGGCCTGCCGTGCGCGACCGCCTGGAGGAGGGTCACGACCGCGAGTTCGCACACGTCGACGGCCGCGTCGTCGACGAAGCCGCGCGAGGCCTTGTGGACCGGCTGGACATCGAGCCGTTCGATCCGCGCCCCAGTCTCGCGGACGGCCGTTTCGGCCGCGGTCGCGAGGTCGTCGCGGCCCAGGACCCATTTCATGACTGACTCCTCCTGGAGTGGAAGCGCTCGTGGTGCTGCCGCACAGGTCGACGCCGTAGTCGTTGCCGTTCGGTGTGCGGACGACGGTGTGGATGTGGCGCCGCGACGGCACGTCGTTGTCGAACATCACCCCGGCCTGGTGCTCGAACTCGATGAGCAGCACGGGACTGTGGACGCGGTAGTAGAAGACCCCGTCCGGATCGCCGTCACCGATCCACGCGAAGTACGTGTCGGCCTCGTGGGCGAGGACCTCGGCCATCCGGACGCGGGCGTGACCCGCGTTCGCCCGGCCCGTGTACAGCGCGGTCAACTCCCGGGCCAGGGCCCGCTGACCGGTGGTCAGCGCTCCGAACGGCAGGCCCTGGTAGTCCAGTTCGTAGTTGTCGCGGAAGGCACCGACGAACAGATCGTCCGGTAACTCGTCGGCGATCACCGCCCGTGCGCGACGGCGGGCGTCCAGGGCGGCGAACAGCTCCTGTCCCACCGCCTCCTCGCGCCGGAAGACGGTGGTTCCCGCGTACGCGCCCGACTCCGCGACCACCGGTTCGGCGCCCAGGAAGGTCGGGGTGAGCACCATGTGGTCCCCGACGAGCACGCAGTTGACGTTCACGTGGTGGCCGTCGAGCTGCCAGCCGAAGGGGCCGCCCCGCTCGGGCTCCCCGTAGACGCTGAACCAGTACAGCCACTCGTTGAGCAGGTCCGTCTCGCCGCGCAGTTCGCCGATCGTCAGGTTGAGGTGCATCAGATCGACGACCTGCGTGAACCCGGCCTCGCTGAGGCTCGCGCGGATGACGGCGAGGGCGAGCCGCCGCCCGGTGTCGTCCAGGTCCGCCAGGCACAGACCGTGGCGCAGGAAGTAGCGGGCCCCGTTGGCCCAGTGCCGCCAGGACACGTCGTCCATCGGGAAGCGGCCCTCGGCCAGCTCCTTCGGGGACAGCGTGGCCAGGTAGTCCTCGGCCGCCCGGCGGATGCCGGTGGTGTCCACGCCGGTGCCGGTCAGGGGGAACAGTCCTGGCCGCACTCCGCCCGGTGCGGCCACCCCGTGGAAGGGTTCGTCGGCCGCCCGGCGGCGCCACGCGACCTTCGCTTCCAGCTCCGGCGTCCACTCGCGCGGTGTGCGGGTGGGCGCCGCCCCCCGTATCCGAAGTCCCATCTCCTTCTTCCTCCTTCCGGTCTGCCGGGCCCGGTTCAGGCGGCGAGGAACGCCGCGTCCTTCTCGATGCGGGTGAGGTCGACGGGTGTGCGTACGACCCGCTGCTCCAGGGCGTATCCGGCCGCGGTCTCCAGGCACCGGGCCAGGGCGTCGCTCCAGCCGGCGGCGACCGCGCGGCCGGCCGGAGTCGCGTCACGCTCTCCCGCGGTGTCCGCGATGGCCCGCGCGAGGGCTCGGTACAACGCGGTCACCGCGTCCGGCGAGGACTTCAGGACGTCGTCACGCACCACCAGAAGGTGGTTCGCGGGCACCGTGCCGTGCCGTTCGATCCACGCGTGGCCCGCGGCCTCGGCGTCCTCGAGGACTGGGACGAGAGGCGTGCCCCGGCTCCCGATCGCGCGGGGGCCGAGCACGGCCGCCGCCACGTCACCGCCGCGCAGCAGTTCCGGGACGCTCGCGCCCGCCGACCGCTCGACGCAGGAGGGTTCCCGGTACGACGCGACGTGCGGCTCCTCGGTGGTGACCCAGGTGACCTCCGAAGCGTCGACGCCGTAGTCCTCACGCAGGATGCCGCGCACCCACAGACCGGTGGTCTGGCTGTAGGAGCGCACGCCGATCCGCTTGCCGCCCAGCCGCCACGGGTCGAGTGCGGGGCCGTCCGGCAGCCGGGTGAGCGAGTGGTGGTGGGCGGCACCGATCATGACGACCGGGAGGAGCGTGACCGGCACACCGGCCTCCCGCGCCTGGAGGTAGGTCGCCAGAGCCATCTCGCAGACGTCGAACTCCAGGTGCCGGACCATCCGCGGGAAGGCCGAGTACAGCGGGGTGGCGGTCGCGAAGCGGCAGTCGGTCCCCTCGAACGGGATCGTGCCGTCCTTCAGCGGGCGGGTGTGCGGGTAGTCCCCGAGCAGGACCGAGAGCGGCCTCTGCGCCGTCTTCCGTGGGAGCTTGGTCATGGTTCTCCTCACACGTCCTCGCCGTGCCAGAGACGGCGGTACGGGACACTCAGCACGCGGCGGGTGATACGGACGTCGACGACCGTGGGGCCGGGGTCGCGCACGTACCCGGCGAGAGCGGCGCGCAGCTCGTCGGCGGTGCGGACCGTGGCACCGGAGCCGCCGAGCGCCACCGCGACCGGGCCCAGCTCCGGGGTCGGGATCACAGCGAGTTCCGGATCGAGGCCCTTCGCCGCCGACTTGTGGTACTCGGCGCCGAGGCCCTCGTCGTTCATGACGACGACGAGCATCGGTATGCCGTAGCGGCAGGCCGTCTCGAACTCGGGCAGGTGCATCAGGAAGCTGGCGTCGCCCTCGACCACGAACGAGGGCCGCCCGCCGTCCGCGACGATCTTCCCGATGGTCAGCAGGGGCGCCTGTCCGATGGCGCCGAACATGCCGTAGTTGGAGACGACCTCGCGCGAGCGCTGGAAGAGCATGGTGCCGAAGTCGGTCTGGTGACCGCTGCCGAGGACCAGACCGATCTCACCGGGGAGTTCGGCGTCGATGACACGGATCGCCTCGCGCGGGTCGAGACGGCCCGGCTCGTTCACGTACCCGCCGGACTCCTCCGGTGGGGCGGCCAGTCGGCGGCGCACCTCGACGGTGTGGAAGCCGTCCGTCCCGGCGGAGCGTCGGCCGAGCTCCCGCTCCAACTCGGTGAGGGCGGTGACCGCGTCCGCGCGGACGTAGCAGTCGGCCGCGGCCCCGTTGCCCATGACCAGGTGCTCGGTGGTGTCGATCTGCACGTACTTCGCTTCGGGGAACAGATAGCCGTGCTCGGTGGTGTAGTGGTTGAGGCTGGCTCCGACCGCGATCACACAGTCGGCCTCCTGCAACAGCTCCATCGCCGTCCGGTTGCCGAACAGGCCGGAGATGCCGACGTGGTACTCGGTGCGGTCGCACAGCCAGTTCTTCGCCTGGAGGGTGGTGGCCAGCAAGGCGCCGGTGCGCTGCTGGAGACGGAGGATGTGCTCACCGGCGTCGGCCTCGCGCGCCCCACGCCCCACGACGATCACGACCCGTTTGCTCGCCTGCACGATGTCGGCGGCGCGTGCGATTCGGGTCGGGTCGGGCAACGGCCGCTGGTGGTCGATCAGTTGGGTGGACGGGGTGTACGGGCTCAGGTCCGCGTCATCGGCGTACGCGTGCTGCTGGATGTCGATGGGGGCGCTGAGCATCACCGGGCGGGACTCGGTGCGCGCGAGGTGGAAGGCCCGCTGGACGGCATCCTCCGCCTGGTCCGCGCGGGAGAGGTGAACGAACCCGCACTCGATCGCCGCGGCGAAGCGGCCCTGGTCGAGGTACTGGGCGGCGCCGAGGTCGCCCCAGGCGGTCTCGCCGCAGAACGCGACCAGCGGGGTGCGTGCCCGCGCGGCGACGACCATCGAGGTGGCCAGCTGCGTGACACCCGGCCCGCTGGTGGTGGTGAGGACTCCGGGCCGGCCCGCGGCACGCGCCCACCCGTCGGCCATACCGAGGCCGGAGCCCTCGTGGCGCACCTCGTACAGTCGCACCCCGCGCCGGGCCAGGGCGTTCATCCAGTGCATGTTCGCGTCGCCCATCATGCCGAAGACGTCGCTGGTGCCCTCCTGGACGAACGCCTCGGCGAGTGCTTCGTAGACCTTCACTTCCGGACCTCCTCCGCCTGGTCGAGGTCCTCGACGCCCAACACGTCCTTCAGGCGCGGGAACACGCGCAGCGCGTTGCCGGCCTGAATCAGACGGCGGTCCTCGTCGGCGAGGGTGTCGATGGAGTCGAGGAGGTATTTCGTGTCGTCGAAACGGTGGCCGGTCTCCGGGTCGATGCCGCGGACGGCGCCGATCATCTCGGAGGCGAACAGGACGTTGTGCGCGGGGATGACGTCCACCAGCAGTTCCAGGCCGCGTCGGTCGTAGACGCAGGTGTCGAAGAAGACGTTGTCCAGCACGAGTTCTTCCAGCGGGGGGCGGCCCAGGTCCTGCATCACGCCCCGGTAGCGGCCCCAGTGGTAGGGGACGGCGCCGCCGCCGTGCGGGATGATGAACCTCAGGGTCGGGAAGTCGGCGAACAGGTCAGACAGGCACAGCTGCATGAACACGGCGGTGTCACCGGCCAGGTAGTGGGCGCAGGTGCCCTGCAGGGCCGGGTTCCGCGACATCGCCACATGCAGCATCGCGGGGACGTCGAGCTCAGCCATCTTCTCGTAGAGCGGGTAGTAGACCTTGTCGGTGAGCGGCGGGGCCTGCCAGTAGCCGTCGGACGGATCCGGGTTGAGCAGACAGCCGACAAACCCCAACTCGGTGACGCAGCGCTCCAGTTCGGCGACAGAGTTGCGGACGGACGACGCGAGGGCGTCGCCGGGGGACTGGGGCAGCTGGCACACGCCGACGAAGCGGCCGGTGAAGAGCCCGCAGACGCGGGCGATCAGGTCGTTGCTGACGTGGGACCAGACCAGGCTGGTCTGCTCGTCGCCGTAGTGGTGGGCCATCTTCCCCGCGCCGGGCGAGAACAGCGCCACATCGACGCCGCGTTCGTCCTGGAGGGCCAGCTGGCCCTGTTCGACGGCGGTCCTGATCTCGTCGTCGCCGATGCGCAGTTCGTCGGGCGAGATGCGTGCGCCCGACGCCCCCTTTTCGTAGAACGCCTGTATCTGCCGTTCCCGCCATCTGCCGAGGGCGGGAGGGGCCGTGGTGAAGTGGCCGTGGCAGTCGATGAGCATAGGGGTCTCCGGGGTTCGCGTGAGCACGGGTGAGGTCGCGGGGACGGAGGCGTGCGGCCGGTCCGGGCAGGAAAGAGGCGGCCGGTCGGGCACAGAAGGGTCAGGAGCGGCCGGTCAGGGCACGGCCCAGGTCCAGGCCCGGGTGGCTGCGCACGGGGGCGGACATCAGGAAGCGGTAGCCGTCGCCGAGTACTTGCTCGACGTTGTCGGCGGTGACGTGGGGGTGGCCTACGGCGATGTCGCGTGCGTGGCAGGTGTCGAGGACGCGGCGCTTGCTCTCGGTCATGCGGGGGTGGTCGTACTGGCGTGGGACACCGAGCTCCTGGCTCATGTCGCCCTCGCCGACGATGACGAGGCCGATACCCGGGACCTCGTCGAGCATGCGGGGCAGGTTCGCGACGCCGAGCTGGTCCTCGATCATCAGGGCGACGAGGATCTCCCCGTCCGGGTCGAGCGGCCACACGTCGCTCTTCACGTAGTACTCCTGCTGGGAAAGGCCCCAGTAGCGGGCGGCGGCGGCCGGGCTGTCGCCGCGCAGACCGGCGGGTTCGTGGCGGGGCGCGCCGGGCAGCGAGGGGTAGCGGCAGGCGGCGACCGCGTTGCGGGCCTCCTCGACGGTGGAGATGTGCGGCCAGACGACACCGTACGCACCGAGATCGAGGACCTGTTTGGCGTGCCACTGGGCCTTCTCGCCGCCGTTGGCGGGGATGCGGACCAGCGGGGTGAGTGCCGGGGTCAGGCCGTCGGCGGTGAAGATCTGACGCCGGTTCAGCAGGTACTGCAGGCTGTCGCGGAGCGCGGCCGCGTCCCACGGCTTGTGCTCCGTCTCGAAGACCAGGGCGTCGTACGGGGTGGTGGAGAACTCGATCGCGGCGGTCGGCTCGGCCGGGGCGAAGGACGCGAAGACGTGCTGCCCGGCCGCCAGACCGGCGACGACCCGGTTGAGCCGTTGCGCTGTCACAGGCTCTCCTTGCTCGGTGCGGGGTGAGGTGGGCCGGGGCGTGGTGGTGCGGGAGGTGATGGCGCGGAGCCCGGTGAATCGGAGGGTGGTGAAGCGGAGGGTGGTGGCGCGGAGGGTGGTGGCGCGGGGTGCACCGGCGCGGCGTGCGACGGCGTGGTCCGCGCGGCATCGGCCACGCGTCGCCCGCGCAGCAGCCGCGACCACCAGGCTCGGAGTCGGGTCAGTCGGCCGCGCCGGGTCGGTGTGCCATCAACTCGCCCGGTCGGTACGGCAGTTGATGCTTCCCCGGGTTCGATGCACCGCTGGACCAGCTCGGCCGAGAACTCCTTGGCCATCCGTGAGACCATGACGCCGGCGCCCGACTCGATGAGCTGGGCGAGCTTTCCGGAGAGGGTCACCTCGCCCTTGATGGTGACGCGTGAGCAGCCCGTCGCCGGCTCGTCGGCCACCCGGAACACGGCGGTGCTGCCGAAGCGGGTGGCGCCCTGACCGTCCCTGCCGCGGGCCGTGATGCGGCCCTCGTGCTCCGACTCGTCCAGCTCCAGAGTGACCAGGGCCGCGAATCTGACCCGGATTCCCCCGAACCTGACGACCAGGACGCCGTCGAAGGAGCCGTCGTCGTGGGACTCGCCGAGTTCGGCGCCGCGGATGCAGGTCACGACGGCGGAGGGGTCCGAGACGACGTCCCAGACACGTTGTGGCGGGCTCGGTACGGTGATCTCTTCCGCGATCGATATCAACGCTGTGATCCTCGCTTCGCGATCTGCCAGGCGGCTGGGCGGCTAGGCGGCGTCCGACGTGCGGAGGTCCGCCTTGAACAGGCCCCAGAGGTCGTTGTAGAGCTCCGCGAACTCGCGTGACTCGATGAGGGAACCAATGGTGCGGGGGCGCTCGAAGGGGACCGGGAGGGTGCGGCGGATGGTTCCGGGCCCGTCGGACATCACCATGACCTCGTCGGCGAGGTAGATGGCCTCGTTGAGGTCGTGGGTGACGAAGACGAGCGTGCCGCGCTGTTCCTCCCACAGGTTGAGCAGTTCCTGTTGGAGGTTGAGCCGGGTGATGGCGTCCAGTGGTCCGAAGGGTTCGTCCATCAGCACGATGGAGGGGTTGTAGATCAGCGCCCGCGCGATCGCGCAGCGCTTGCGCATACCGCCGGACAGCTCCCGGGGGTAGTGGTTCTCGAACCCGTCGAGGCCGACGAGTCCGACCCACCGGGCGACGCGTTCCTCCCGCTCCTGTTTCGGTACGTTGCGGAACTTCAGCGCCAGTCCGATGTTGGCCCTGACGCTCAGCCAGGGCAGCAGGTTGGCCTGCTGAGTCACGTACGCCGCTTCGGAGTTGACGCCGGCGACCTGCTCGCCGCCGAACGAGACCCGCCCGCCGGTCGGAGTGAGCAGGCCGGCGGCCAGGTTGAGAAGGGTGCTCTTTCCGCAGCCGCTGGGCCCGATCACGGCGACGAACTTGCCGCGGTCGATCTGGAACGAGACGTCCTCGATCGCGGGCCGGTGGCTGCCCGGGAACTCCAGAGTGACGTGCTCGAAGCGGAGGGCTTCCGTCTGAGGGGTGCGCTGATTGGTCGACATCCATGTCTCCTCGACCGCTCCAGGGATGGGGTCGGGCGGTCCTGCGCTGGTGTCTGTGTCCGGCTGTCGGCGTGAGATTGTCCGACAAGAACTGCAGGAAACGTAACGCCGCTGACCCACGCCTGCAAGATGTCTGCAGGAAGAAGAGACACTTCTCAGAAAGCCCAAGTCCCGGGCCAGGCAAGATTGTTGGACAATGTTCGGCCGACCGGAGATTGTCGGAAGTTTCGTCAGGTGTATTGCTCACAATATTGCCGCGCGTTACGTTCTCGTACACATCAGCAGCACACGCAGCAGCACGCCCAGCTGACACACGCCACCCGTGACGCATGCTCCGCAGTGAGCCGCCGGGCCGCGATGGCCTGTTCCGAAGCCACCGACCGCTTCCCACGCCCGCCCACCCTCCGGGGGGTTCCGCCGCCATGTCCCGCCCCGCAACCCGCCCAGGACCAGCCGTACTTCACACCCTCGTGGCCCTGGCCACCGTCCTTCTCCTGGTCGCGGCCGGCAGCACCGCACACGCCGGCAAGCGGCCCGGCAGCGCACCCCGCCTCTCCCCGCGGGTAGTCCACACCGGCACCGGTCCCACCGGCTACCGGGTCACGTTCCGCTACAAGGACCCCAGCGCCACCCGTGTGCAGATCAAGGGCGAGTGGTACTTCGCCAACCCCTACGAGCTGTCGGCGCTCACCACCGACGACGGCACCGCGCTCGAAACCCCCGGAACACCGCCCACCCGCTGGCGGCCCGGCGACATCCCCCTCGCCTACCCCAACTCCCCGGCCGCCAACTGGCCCGTCGTCGACATGAAGAGGGGCCCCGACGGCATGTGGACCTACACCACACCCCTGCCGTCCGGGGTCTTCACCTACTCCTTCTACGTCGACTGCGACGACGACACCCAGACCACCTGCACCGCCGTCTCCGACCCGGGCAACCCGCCGTGGAACGAGAGGAACGGCAAGGTCTCCGGAACCGTTGAGCGCACCAGCCAGGTGTACGTGCCCTCGGACCCGTCGTTCGGGACCGCCGGCTACGCCTGGCAGGGCCCGAGTCCGACCGGCGAGCACGGCACGCTCACCCACGTCACGTATCCGGCCCCGACCTCCGTCACGCCGTCCGGCGAGAACTACCTCTCCGTCTACACCCCGCCGGGCTACGACCCCGGTCGCGCGAAGCCGTATCCCACCCTCTATCTCTTCAGCGGTGACGCCACCGAGATGGACTGGAGCACCCAGGGCGACGCGGGCGACATTCTCGACAACCTCATCGCCACCGGGCAGATCGCCTCGATGGTCGTCGTCATGCCCAACACGGCGGGCTTTCCCGACTCCACCGGCTACGAGTCCTTCGACCGGAACCTCACCGACACGCTCGTCCCGTACGTGGAGTCCCACTACCACGTCTCCCGGGCTGCCTCCGGCCGCGCCGCCGCCGGGCTCGGCTACGGGGCCTCCCTCACCAACTCCCTTCTCTTCGGACACACCGCTCAGTTCGGCTCGTACGGGGTCTTCAGCCCCGGCCGGCGCGGCAACTACACGCTGCCCGACGCGTCGACCCTCACCGGCACCCAGGTCGCCGCGCTCGAAGAGGCGCGGATCTACGTCGGCGGCGGATGGCAGGACCCGAGCCACGACTACCACGCCGGCGAGGTCGCTCTGCTGACCGGCCTCGGCGTCCCGGTGACGCCGGGCTTCGTCAACGGCGGCCACAACTGGTTCGCGTGGCGTCTCAACCTCAAGGCCTTCCTCACGAGCACCGCGTTCTTCCCGCCCGTGACGGACTGAACCGGCGTACCCCGGTCTTCGCAGGGCCGGGCTCCGCGCACCATCCCTCCACCGAGTGATCGGGAGATTCCCATGACCGTGCCAGAGAGCCACCGTCCCTGCCCGGCAGGACCGGCGCTGCGCCGCCGGGATTTCCTCGGCCGCACCGCGGGCGTCGCCGCGGGGGCCGCCCTCGTCGACGCCCTCGGGGCCCACGCCTCGTCGGCGGCGGAGTCGCCCGGAAACCGGCCGGTGCGCACCGAATCCGGCCTCGTGTCCGGTGTGCCCGCCGCGGCGTCCGGCGTCACCGTCTTCAAGGGAATTCCCTACGCGGCCTCCACGGCGGGGAAGAACCGGTGGCGCCCGCCGCAGCCGGCGCCGTCCTGGACGGGCATCCGCAAGGCCGACACCTTCGGCGACGCACCCCCACAGGCGTCGAGCACCCTCACGATGAGCGAGGACTGCCTCAACCTCAACATCTGGACCGGCGCCAGAAGCAGCTCGGAGCCGCGTCCGGTCTACGTGTGGATCTACGGCGGCGGGTTCTCCGCGGGAAGCGGCTCGGACCCGGGTTTCGACGGTTCCGTCCTGGCGAGCAAGGGCGTCGTCGTGGTGACCTTCAACTACCGCCTCGGAGCCCTGGGATTCCTCGCCACGCCCGAACTGAGCGCGGAGTCCGGCCACGGCGTGTCCGGCAACTACGGCCTGCTCGACCAGATCGCGGCCCTGAGGTGGGTCCGGCGGAACATCGCCGCGTTCGGTGGTGACCCGCGCCGCGTCACCGTGGGCGGCCAGTCGGCCGGTGCGGGCTCGACGGACATGCTGTCGATGTCCCCGCTCGCCACGGGACTCTTCCGGCGTGCCCTTGCCGAGAGCCAGGTGCGTTACCCGAGCGATCCGGAGCTGCGCTATCTCGGGGTGTCGCTCCGCACGATGGACACCGCCCTCCAGCAGGGCCCCGCCTACGGGGCGGGGAAGGGCGCGACCACGCTGGAGGAGCTGCGCGCCCTGCCGTGGCAGGACCTCACGGACGGCGCCTCGCTCAAGGACGAGACGGTCGACACCAAGTCCGTCGCCAAGCCGCCGCTGTTCAGGCCGGTCGTCGACGGCTGGGTGCTGCCGGCCGGCTACATGGCGACCTACGAGGCCCGTGCGCAGAACGACGTCTGGTACCTGGCCGGCAACAATCTCGACGAAAGCGGGGCCGTGCCCGAGACCGCCTTCGAGTACTGGCGCGAGGCGGGCTACCCGGACCGCCCCGGCGCCCCGCCCGTCCACGTCACCCTGGACGACTATGTGAGCGCCGCGCGCCAGAAGTTCGGCACGATGGCCGATGAGTTCCTCGCGCTCTACCCGGCCGGCACGGACGACGAGGCGGCCGTCGCCAGCAACGACGCGATCCGCGACAACTCGCGGGTCTCGACGTACCTGTGGGGCACGGAGTGGACCAAAGGCGCCGACAGGCCGGTGTACACCTACTTCTGGACACACCGCCCGCCGGGCTCCGGCCACGACATCCGGGGGGCGTACCACGGATCCGAGATCGTCTACTTCTTCGGCAACCTCTACCCGGACACCCAGGGCTGGACCGACCAGGACCGTGCGATCGCCGACACCCTGTCCTCCTACCTGGCGAACTACATCGCCACCGGCGATCCGAACGGTCACGGTCTGCCCAAGTGGCCCGCCTACAGCCCCGGTTCACCCACCGTGATGGAAATCGGCGAGCACTACGGACCGATGCGCGTGGCATCCCCCGAGAAGCTCGACTTCTGGAAGCGGTACTTCGCGACGCAGGATGCCTGGTAGGTGTGGAACGGTCAGTCCACGGCGCCGCGGTTCGCCGCCGCCACTCGGTGAGTTGAGGTGACCCAGTCGCGGATCGCCTCGGCCGTCGCCGGGGCGTGCTCCTCCAGCACGCCCAGGTGATGGCCGGGGACATCCACCGTGTCGTGGACGACCGGCCACGACGACCGCTCCGGCATGTCCGGCAGCGGCTCGGTGGCGCGCACCAGCAGAGTGGGCACACCCGTGGGCTCCGGTTGCCAGCCGCGGAACATCCGGGTGTACGCGCCCAGCGACAGGAGCGTCAGATCGTCCACCGCGGTGTCGAACCGCTCGCGCAACGCCAGTGGAATCCGGGCGGGCAGCGCCAGCAGCCACGACTCGGCCTCCCGGTCCGGGGTGACGTGGTACGAGTCCACCAGGACGAGCCCCACCGGGGGAGTGCCGTCGGCCGCCAGACGCGCGGTCAGCGCATGCGCGACCGAACCGCCCATGGAGTGGCCCAGGACGACGTACGGGCGCTCACCGAGCCGGCGCCGCACCGTCGTGGCGTGCAGTTCGACCAGCGTCTCCAGGTCCCGCGCCACGGCGTCCCCGTGGTCGACCCCCGGGTGCCGCAGCTCGAAGACGTCCCGCTCGCCGTCGAACCGGGGCGCGAGCCCCGCGTGCCACGGTCGGCCGAGGGTCGTGGCGAAGCCCGGAACGCACACGAGCGCCGGGCCTTCCCCGCCGGTGGCCAGCCGCAGCGGGGACAGCGTGTGCCGGGCGCTGTCATCGCGACCGAAGGAGGGCGCGGCGACCGACGCGGTCACCAGCAGGTGCATCGCCGAGACCACGTCGCCCGTCTCGCAGACCTGCCGGTAGAGGCTCGGCAAGGACTGACCCGCGCGTGTGCCGCGTGTGCCGCCCGGCTCGGGCGAGGCGAACGGTGACGGAGCGGGGTGAGCGGGGTGAGCGGGGCGAGCGAGGTGATCGGCGTGAGCGGTGCGTGGGGGAGTGGAGGGGACAGCCGCGGAGAAGGCCGGAGCCGCGGTCTCCCCGGAAGCGGGCAGCGAGGTCTCAGCGGGCTCGGAAGGAACGGCCTCGGCGGCCTCGGAAGGAACTGCCTCGGCGGCCTCGGAAGGAAGGGCCTCGGTGGGACCGGACAGGGCGGTGTCACCAGGATGATCCCCGTGCACCCTCTCCCGATCACCCGCCCCCGAACCGGCGGTACCCGCCCCCTCGGACAGCACCCCGCGCATCTCCCCGTACACGTGATCCGCCAGCTCCTCCACGCTCGGCCAGTCGTATGCGACGGTGGCCGCCAGCGGGACACCCGCCAGCAGGTTCAGCCGGTTGCGCAGCAGCACGCTCATCAGCGAGTCGAGGCCCAGTTCGGGGAATCCCCGGTCGACGGCGCTCGCATCCGGGTGCCCGAGCAGGCTGGCGACTTCGGCGCGGATCAGCTCCCGCAGGGCGGGGGCCCGTTCGGGCATGGGGAGCGACGCCAGCCGTTCCCGCCAGGCTCCGGCGGTGCCGTCCGGCTCGTCGCCCCCGGCCGCCGCCGCGGGCGAGGCCGACGGCCGAGCCGGACGCAGCAGCCCGCGCAACGGTGGCGGAACCGGTGCCCCGGCGGCCGGCGCCCCCGGCGAGCGGTCCAGCGGCAGCGGCGCGAGAGCTGGTTCGCCGCTGCCCAACGCGGCGTCGAACAGGGCCAATCCCTGCTCCGGGGAGACCGCGCGCACGGGGCCGCCGTGGACCCGGCCGACGCGGGCCGCCATCCCTTCCTCGTCCGCCCACGGCCCCCAGGCCAGCGACAGCGCGGGCAGTCCGAGCGCGGCGCGGTGCAGGGCGAGCGCGTCCAGGAAGGAGTTCGCCGCCGCGTAGTTGGCCTGGCCGGGATTGCCGAGCAGACCCGCGGCCGAGGAGAACAGCACGAAGTGCGACAGCGGCAGATCCTTCGTCAGCTCGTGCAGATGCCAGGCCGCGTCGGCCTTCGGCCGCAGCACCGCCGCCAGCCGCTCGGGCGTCATCGCCTCCAGTACGCCGTCGTCCAGGACCCCGGCCGTATGCACCACGGCGGTGAGGTCGGGCCCGAACTCCTTGACCAGGGAGGCCAGTTGGCGCCGCTCGGCGATGTCGCAGGCCACCAGGTCGATATGAGCTCCCGCTTGTTCGAGCTCGGCGCGCAGTGCCTGCGCCCCCGGTGCCTGTGATCCGCGTCGGCTGACGAGCACGAGATGCCGGGCCCCGTGCCGGTCGACCAGATGACGGGCCAGCATCGCGCCCAGCGAACCCGTTCCGCCCGTGACCAGGACGGTGCCTCGGCCGAGGGAGCCGACGGCCGCCGATCCGGGAGCGGCTGTCAGCCGGGGAACGCGCAACAGGCCTTCCCTGATGGACAGTTGAGGTTCACCTGCGGCGACGGCGGCAGGCAGCAGCCGTACCGATTCGGGACGACCGTCCACGTCCACGAGCGTGAGCCGCCCGGGATACTCCGCCTGCGCGGCCCGCAACAGCCCCCAGAGGGCGGCGGCGGGCAGGTCCGGCATCTCGGCGGAGGCATCGCGCGTCACGACGACCAGCCGCCCGGAACCGGCGAGCCGCGTCCGCAGCAACTCCAAGGCCCGCACGGCCAGCTCGTACGCCGCGACGGCCGGATCGCCGCCCGGGGCGACGGGAGCGGCCAGGGACGCGACAACCGTCTGCGAACCGCTCTCGGACAGTGATGCCCCAACCCCTTGGGAAGTCTCCACGGAGAGAAGGACCGCGCCCACGCCCAGGTCGTCGGTGTCCGCCACCGCCAGGGCGGGCCCCTGTCCAGTCGTCGGAACTCCCGTCCAGCTCAGCCGGTACAACTCTCCCGCCGGTGCCGGCCCTCCCTCAGGGACGGGACGCGTCGTCATCGAGTCCAGCCGGGCCACGGGGGCGCCGGAGGGGGTGGCGAGGTCCACGGCGACCGTGTCCGGGCCGGTCGTCCGGACGCGTACGCGCAGGGCGGTGGCCCCCGTGGCGTACAGCGTCATGCCCTGCCATGCGAACGGCATCCGGGCGGGTCCGGTGGGCGGTTCGGCGAGCAGCCCGCTGTGCAGGGCGGCGTCGAGGAGCGCCGGGTGGAGGGCGTGGCGGCGGGCCTCCGTGCCCGGCACCGGGCCGACCTCGGCGAAGAGTTCCTCGCCGCGCCGCCACAAGGCCGTGACGCCCTGGAACGCGGGCCCGTACGCGTGGCCGGTGGCCGTCAGCCGCTCATACGCGCCGGTGAGATCCACGGCGATCGCGTCCGGTGGCGGCCACGAGGTGAGGGCGGCCGCTCGGTCCCGGTCGCCGGGGACGGCCGGGCCGAGCCGCCCCGTCGCATGCTGGGTCCAGGCGCCGAGTGCCCCGGACGTCTCCGGCCGGGAGTACACGTCCGCGGTGCGGCGCCCGGTGTCGTCCGGTTCCCCCACGACCACCTGGAGCTGCACCCGGTCCCCCTCGGCGGCGGGCAGTGCCAGCGGCGTCAGGAGGGCGAGGTCCTCCAGTACGTCGAGACCGCACGCGTCGCCCGCGTGGAGCACCAGATCGGCGAACGCGGCACCGGGCACGACGACGTGTCCGCCCACGGCGTGGTCGCGCAGCCAGGGCTGGGCGGCGCCGGACAGCCAGCCACCGCACAGCACGCGCTCCGTGCCCGGCACAGTGACCGTCTGGGTCAGCATCGGATGCCCGGAAGCGGCTCCGGTGCCGGCGGTGGCCTCGGACAGCCAGTAGCGCTGCCGCTGGAAGGGGTAGGTCGGCAGGTCGACCCGCCGGGCGCCGCTGTCCGCGTACACCCGCCGCCAGTCCACCGGCAGGCCGTGGACATGGAGTTGGCCCAGCGCGGTGAACAGTGTCCGCGGCTCGGGCCCGGGGGCGCCCCGGCGGGCGACGGCCGTGAACAGCGGGTCCCCGTCCGTCCCGGCCAGACCCGTCATGGCCTGCGCCGTGAGCTGAGCGTCCGGGCCGATCTCCGCGAACGCCGTCACCCGCCCCTCGCCCGCAAGCCACCGCACGGCGTCCCCGAACCGCACGGCCTCGCGGGCGTGCCCCACCCAGTACGCGGCCGACCGCAGCTCGTCCCCGGTGGCCGGACGTCCGGTCAGCCCCGACACCACGGGGATGCGGGGCACGCCGTACGCCAACTTGCCCGCGAGGCGGCCGAATTCGGCGAGCATCGGCTCCATCAGCGGGGAGTGGAAGGCGTGGCTGACCCGCAGCCGGGCGATGCGGCGTCCGCGTACGGCGAATCGCTCCGCGAGCGCGAGGACGGGCTCCCGCGCACCGGAGACGACGACCGCGCGCGGGCCGTTCACGGCCGCGATCGAGACACCGTCGGTGAGCTCGCGGCTCACCTCGGCCTCGGTGGCGTCCAGTGCCACCATGGCGCCGCCCTCCGGCAGCTCCCGCATCAACCGGCCGCGGGCCGCCACCAGTTCGACCGCGTCCTGCTCGGACAGGATGCCCGCGACGTGGGCCGCCGCCAGCTCGCCGACGGAGTGCCCGGTCAGGAAGTCCGGTCGCACGCCCCAGGACTCCAGCAGCCGGAAGGCGGACACCTCGAAGACGAACAGGGCCGCCTGGGCGAAGTCCGTCCGATCCAGCAGCCCTTCCTCGTCCGCTCCCCAGAGAACCGAGCGCAGCGGACGCTCCAGATGGGCGTCGAAACGCTCGCACAAGGCGTCGAAGGCGGCGGAGAAGACCGGGAAGGTCTCGCACAACTCCCGGCCCATCCCGCTTCGTTGGGCGCCCTGGCCGGTGAAGAGCAGGGCCAGCCGACCGGGAGACACCTCAGGCCGCGGCCGAGCGGACGCGGCCAAGGTGTCCAACGCGCCGAGCAGCTCCTCGCGGTCGTCGGCGGACATGACAGCCCGGTGGGAGAGCGCGGCCCGCGCGATGGCCTGGGTGAACGCCACGTCCAGCGGCTCCAGTTCGGGCCGCTCCCGCAGCGCTGCCGCCGTGCGTGCGGCCTGCGCCCGCAGGGCCGCCGGGCTCGCCCCGGAGAGCGGCAGCGGGGGCACCGCCGAGCGGCGGCGTGGTCGTACGACGGTGCTCTCCTCGGCCTCTTCCAGGATCACGTGCGCGTTGGTCCCGCCGATCCCGAACGCCGACACCCCGGCCCGCCGGAGCCGCCCCGCCTCGGGCCGCCACTCCTCCTCCCGGCTCAACAGCCGTACGGCGCCCGACGACCAGTCCACCCGGGGTGACGGCTCCTCGGTGTGCAGAGTGCGCGGGAGGTGCCCGTGTCGCATCGCCAGTACGGTCTTGATGACGCCGGCGACGCCCGCCGCGGCCTGGGTGTGGCCGAGGTTGGACTTCAACGAGCCCAGCCACAGCGGGCGTTCGGCGGAGCGGCCCTGCCCGTACGCGGCCAGCAGTGCCCGCGCCTCGATCGGGTCTCCGAGCGCGGTGCCCGTGCCGTGCGCCTCCACCGTGTCGATGTCGGCCGGCGAGAGTCCGGCGTCGGTGAGGGCCGCGTGGATCACCCGTTGCTGTGCGGGCCCGTGGGGTGCGGTGAGTCCGTTGGACGCTCCGTCGGAGTTGACCGCCGAGCCGCGCAGCACGGCGAGCACCGGATGCCCGTTGCGCCGTGCGTCGGACAGTCGCTCCAGCAGCACCAGGCCGACACCCTCGCCCCAGGCCGTGCCGTCGGCCGCCGCCGAGAACGGTTTGCAGCGGCCGTCGGGGGCCAGCCCGCGCAGCCTGCTGAACGCGATGAACGGCGCGGGCGAGGCCATGACGGTCACCCCGCCCGCGACGGCCAGGGAGCACTCGCCCTCGCGCAGCGACCGCGCGGCCGCGTGCAGGGCCACCAGCGACGACGAACACGCGGTGTCCACCGTCACGGCGGGCCCGCGCAGCCCCAGGGTGTACGCGATCCGGCCCGACGCCACGCTGCCCGCCGAACCGAGCGCGAGATGGGCCTCCAGCTCGTGCCCGGCGCCATGCAGCAGACGGCCCGCGTAGTCGGCGTGCATCACGCCGACGAAGACACCGGTGTCGCTGCCGCGCAGGCCCGAGGGATCGAGGCCCGCGCGCTCCAGCAGTTCCCAGCCGGTCTCCAGCAGCAGCCGCTGCTGTGGATCGGTGGCCAGCGCCTCGCGCGGCGACATCCCGAAGAAGGCGGCGTCGAACTCGGCGGCCCGGTGCAGGAAACCGCCCCTGCGGGTGACGGAGGTACCCGGCCGGTCCGGATCGGGGTCGTGCAGCGCGGCCACGTCCCAGCCCCGGTCGGCGGGGAAGCCGGAGGTCGCGTCGACGCCGTCGGCCAGCAGCCGCCACAAGTCCTCCGGCGACTCCACTCCGCCCGGGTAACGGCAGGCCATGGCCACCACGGCGATCGGCTCCCCGCCGCCGGGCTCCCCGGCCTCCGTGCCGGACGTCCGAGCCGGCCGCGCGCGTACCTCACCCCGCAGCGCGTCGCGCACACATGCCGCCACAGCCCCGGGCGTCGGATGGTCGAACACGAGCGTCGCGGGCAGGTCAAGGCCGGTCGCCGCGCCCAGCCGGTCGCGCAGCAGCACCCCGCCGAGCGAGGTGAGCCCGAGCTCGGTGAAGGCCCGGTCGACATCGATGTCGTGGGGTGGCAGCCCGGCGGTACGCGCCGTCTCTTCGAGCACCAGGTCCAGCACGGCGTCGGACACCGCCGCCAGCCGTTCACGCAGCCTCGCCGAGGCCGCCGTCCGCTCCGCCGAGAGACGCCGCGCCAGCTGCTCGGCGAGCGCCGGCCGGAGCACCTTGCCCGACGGGGTGCGGGGGATGGCGTCGGTCTCGTAGAACTCGTCCGGCACCTTGAACGCGGACAACCGCTCCCGGCAGTCGGCGAGCGCCCGCGCCAAGTCGACCCCGTGCGGTCCCGGCACGACGAAGGCGACCGGCACCTCGCCGAGCACGTCGTGCGGCCGGCCGACGACGGCGGCGTCGGCGACATCGGGGCGGGCGAGCAGCACCCGCTCCACCTCGGACGGGTTGACGTTCTCACCGCCCCGGATGATCAACTCCTTGACGCGGCCGGTGATGTGGAGGTGGCCGTGCGCCAGTCGCCGGCCGAGGTCCCCGGTGCGGTACCAGCCGTCGCTGAACGCCTCGGCGGTGGCCTCCGGGCGCTGGTGGTAGCCGGCCATCAGGCCGGGGCCGCGGACCCAGATCTCCCCCTCGTCCCCGTCGTTGACCTCGGCGCCGGTGGACGTGTCGGTGAACCGCACCGCGAGCCCGGGCAGCGGGGGACCGCTGGAGGCGTTGTGCCGGGGCCCGTCGAGCAGGGTGAGCGCGATCTTCCCGCAGGTCTCGGTGGAGCCGTAACCGTCGAGGAGGGGAGCGGCCAGCGCGTCCTCGACGGCGGCCCGCAGTTCCGGGGGACAGGGCGCGCCCCCGCTGACGCACACCCGCAGTGAAGGGGGCACGGGGGCCGCCGTCTCGTGCAACGAGTCGAGCAGCAGACGGTAGGTGGCGGGAACTCCGGCCAGCACGGTGAACGGCTCCGCGGCGAGCGCGCGGGCGACGTTCGCGCCCCGGTCGAGGAGACGGGCGCTCGCACCGACCGAGAGCACGCCCAGCAGACAGAGCGAGTGCGCGTAGCAGTGGAACATCGGCAGGGGCCACAGCAGGCGGTCCTGCTCCCGCCACCCGAACGCGGGCACGTAGGACGCCTCCACCGACCACAGGGCGGAACGCTGCGTGGAGACCACGCCCTTGCTCTCGCCGGTGGTGCCCGAGGTGTAGAGAATCCAGGCCGGATCGTCGAGGCCCAGGTCGTCACGGGGTGCCTGGCCCGGGTCCGTCCCGGCGAGGTCCTCGAAGGCGACCGTGCCCACCGGCGCAGCGCCCGCCCCTGCCACCACCACCCGAAGCGCGGGCCGCTCGGCCGCCAGCCGGGTGACGCGCGGCAACAGCGGCTCCTCGGTGACGACCAGAACCGCGCCGCTGTCGTCGAGGAAGTACGCCAACTCCTCCTCCGAAGCACCGGGGTTGAGCAGCACACCGACCGCCGCGGCCCGCAGCGCGCCAAGACAGCTCTCCACCAACTCGACCCGATTGCCCAGCAGGATTGCGACCCGGTCCCCGCGCCGCACCCCGAGCCGTGCCAGATGCCCCGCCAGCCGGCCGGTGCGCCGCTCCAACTCCTCGTAGGTGACGGCGCGGTGAGCGTCCGCGTAGGCGGTCTTGCCTTCCAGTCGAGCCGCGTGCTCCTTCAGAGTGACGGGCAGTGCACGCACCAACTCGCCCTGAGAACCCGCCATCCCCACCCCAACGCCGCCCTGTGCCATCCGGCCACCGTACGTCAGCCGAATGCGTGGGCCAGGGGTCCGACATGCGGTGCGGGAGCCCAGGCGCGCGTCCCCTGTTGCCGTCGCACAATTGACCGTACAGTGACAAGTCATAGATTTTCAGGCGTGATTGACGGGGGGAACGTCATGTCCTGGGACCAGCACGGCCCGCGCGACGATGCCGTCGTACCACCGATGCCGTCGGCACCACCGACACCGCAGATGCCCCTCGCGCCGCCACCCACCGCACCTCCACCCGAAACTGGTCCTTCTCCGGCTCCGGCTCCTCCTCCCGCTCCCGCGGACGGATGGAGATCCGCCGCGGTGGGCCTGCTGAATCTCTCCGGTCTCGGGATCGGCTACGCGCTCCTGCGCCGCTGGGGACTGATGGCCGTGTGCTGGACCGCGACGGCGATTCTGCTCGTGGTGGCCCTTCCCGCGGACCCGGACGGTCTCCCCGGCGGAGCCCTCGTCCTCTACCTGGTCCTTCTCGCGCTCGCGGCCGTCCACGGCGCGGCCGTGGGCCTGCGGACCCGGCTGTCGTGGCCGCCGCGTCCGGCGGTCGCGCTCGTGCTCGGCGTCGTCCTCCTGGCCGTACCGGCCGGAGGCGCCGTCCTGTACGACGGTGCACGCGACGAAGCCACCGAGCAGATGCTCATGGACCGGCTGGAGCGGGCGGACGCCGTCGTCCGGGCCGCCGGGAAGCAGCCGTTCGCCACCGCGGAGTCCGACTACCGCCGGGCACTCGCCGCCTACCACGCCCTGCGCGCGGACCACCCGGGATCGCGGGCGGCCGCCCACGTCCCCGACCGGCTCAAGACCTACTACGCGACGGTCGGCGCCCCCTATGAGCAGGAGCGGTACTGCGACGCCGTGGCACCCCTGAAGTACCTTCGCACCGTCCCGGGGACCATGGGCAAGAAGGACCTCGGAACGCTGTCCACCTGGCCCGACGACCGCCTGGCCACCTCGCTCTACGCCTGTGCGTCGCAGTCCCTGAGCGGCGGTGAGGCGGACTGGACCGTGCAGTTCAGCGACCTGTTGTCGACCTTCCCGCGGTCCGCGCAGGCCGCGAAGGTGGAACCTGCCGTCTCCTCCGCTGTCGACGCGGCCGTGAAGCAGGTCGGCGGCGACGACCCCTGTGCTGCGGTGCAGCGCCTGGAGAGCCTGAGTTCCCAGGCCGGCGGGTTGCCGGGGGAGCAGGCGGGAGTGGCGGAAGCCCTCGACAAGGATGCCTCCCGCGCCGACCGGAGCGCTTCCTCGGGCACCTACGCCTGCGGCGTGGACCAGTACAAGGACGGGAGCTTCGACGAGGCCGTCACCACCATGGACGACTTCGTCAAGAACAACCCGCACCACAAGAACCGGGCCCGCGCCCAGAAGATCGCCATCGCCGCGGAGGTCGCGCAGACGGTGCCCGCGGCGGGCAAACGCCTCCCGACGACGGCATCCGGCGGCAGTATCAGCGTCACCGTCAAGAACGACAGTCCCGACGACATCAGGGTGCTCTACACCGGGCCGGTGACCGGCAGCTTCACCCTCAAGGGCTGCGGAAGCTGCACGTCCTACTCCCTCACCAGCACCCTGGTGCGGGGCTTCACACCGTGCGACGACAGCGGCAAGAACTACCCGCAACGGACCATCCGGCTGCCGGTCGGCACCACGTACTTCGTGCACAAGTCGCAGGACAGCAGCGGAAAGTCGCCGGCATCGGACACGGTCAAGCTGTCACCCGGCTACATCTACACCGAGTGCGCCTATACGACGGGCTTCAGTTACTGACAGCCGCGGCCGGCGCCCCAGGGCGCCGGCCGCGGTGAACCGATCCCGGGTCAGCCCTCGATGCGGTGGGTCGTCCAGAACGACGTCAGGTCCGTGGTCGTGGCGGCCTGGGCGGCCGCCTTGAACTCGGCCGTGGTGGAGACGCCGTACCAGTGCGAAGTGGCGTAGTCCTTCAGGAGTTTGGCCACGACGGTGTCGCCGAGTACGCGCCGCAGATCGTGCAGCGCGCACTTGCCGTAGCCGTAGACGACGGTGGAGTAGCGGGACGAGTGGGCGTCCCAGTACGCCATCGAGTTGGTGATCTTCTCCGCCGTCGAGGCCCACGAGACGCTGTTCCAGCAGCTCGTGCCGGTCTTGTTCAGCGCCAGATCGGTGGCGTAGTCGGTGAACGCCTCATCGAGCCAGGGGCTGTTGTACTCGTCGTCGCCGACGATCCCGTAGAACCACTGGTGGCCGATCTCGTGGGTGAGCGCCGTGGTGCTGACCAGGTCGAGGACGAACCCGGGGTACTCCATGCCGCCGAACCAGTAGTTGTTGTCGATCACCGCGTCCAGCTCGCCGTACGGGTAGGCGCCGAAGCGTCCCGCGTGGGCGTCCACGGCGGTCTTCGCGGTGGTGAGCATCGACTGGGCGTCGGAGGCGCTGATGCCCGAGACGGAGTAGATGTTGATCGGGGTGCCCGCCGTCGACGTACCCGAGATCTTGGTGAACGGGCCCGCCGCCCAGGCGAAGTCACGCACCTTGGAGGCGGTGGCCGTGGTGACCGTGCGTCCGCTGGAGCCGGGGGTGTCCACCGAGGCGCCGGTGGCGGGCACCAGCAGGGTGGTCGGGTGGTCGAGGGTCACCTTGAAGTCGGCGGCCAGGGAGTAGAACGACTCGCCGTTGTTCGTGTACGGGTCCAGATGCCAGCCGGACCCGTCCTTGACCGCGAGCACGGGCAGGGCGTTGCCGATCATGCTGAACGCCCCGTCGTAGCCGAACCGGTCGGCGCCGCTCGGGACGGTGATGCCCAGGTCGAAGCCGATGGTGGCGCTCTGGCCCTGTGCCAGCGGGGTCGGCAGGGCGATCTGCTGGGCCGTGCAGCCGACCGACAGAGCGCCCGCGGTGCCGCCGGTGACGTTGCTGACCGCGATCGGCATCGCGGAGCAGGTGCCGTGGTAGTTGTCCCACAGCCTCAGGTACACCTCGCTGAGCGCGGTGGAGGAGGCGTTGGTGAAGGTCACGCTCTCGTGGCCGGTCCAGACGGTGCCGCTGGTGTTGCTGCTCAGACTGACGGTGTACGACGGCGCAGCCGGCGTGCGCGTCGAGTCCGCGGGCGGGGTCGTGTCACCCGAGGTGTTGAGCGCGATGTCGTCGAGGACGAAGCTCGTCTGGAGGCTGGAGTCCTCCGTGCCGGTGAAGGCGACGCTCACGGTCTGGCCCGCGAACGACGACACGTCGAACGACTTCTGTACGTAGCCGGTGGCCTTGTTGAGGTTCGAGTACGTCGCCAGCGTCGTACTGCCGATCTTCGCCGTCAGTTTGTCGTACGCGGTGGACGAGGTCGTCTCGGTGGTGTCGATGTGCAGCCAGAAGGTGAGCGTGGCGCTGCTGCACCCGGAGGGGATCGTGACGCTCTGCGAAAGGGTGTCGGTGTGTGTGCTGCCGACACCGTCCAGCCAGGCGAAGCTGCTGCCGCCATGGGCGGTCTGGCCGGTGCGGTTGGTGATCACACTGGTCGACGACTGGGTCCAGGGCGAAGTGCCGCTCTCGAAACCGCCGTTGGTGACCACCTGGGCCGGGGTGCAGGCGGCGGCCAGTGGCGCCGCGGTCGGTGCTGCCGCCGCCGGGGTGACGGGGAGCAGGACTCCGGCCGACGCGACGAGGGCGAGTGCGCCCGCCGCGAGGGCCCTGTGGGGGGTTGGTCTCACGCGAATCTCCTTTGAGGCGGCCGGGGTTCCGGCCTGCTCGGTGGCCGCCGGGAGGCTGGGGTGCGCCGGAGGGCGGCCGGTGAGATGTCCGTTGCGCCTCCCTGGGATCAGGGAGACGGCTGCCGGAAGCGTGGCAGATTTGATGGAGACATGCCATCGAAGTGAGTGAAAGTGGTCCTACTGATCCGTTTCGCCCAGCGCGGGCGTCAACCACGCCCAGGGGTTGGGGAGTTCGCCCGTCACCGGCCCGGCAGCTCGGTCGTGACGACGATCTCCTCGCGAGGGACGCCGCTGCGGGCGATGCCGTGCCCGGTGCCGGTCTCGTTACGGTCGTTGGTGGCGTGGCGCGCTCGCCGTCACTCCCGCGCCATCTCGGACTCCGCCGAACTCGCCGCCGACTCGGCGTCGTTCACCAGCTTCCGCAGCTGAGCGAGGTCTGTGGAGGAGGAAGAGGAAGGAGAGGAGGAAGACGCCGGGCTGTGCCTGTTCTCGGCGTGGCCGCCGCATGCCGTCAGCGACAGCAGCAGTACGGCGGCGCAGGCGGCCAGGCCGGCGTGGGGGGCGCGCATCAGTTGTCGGCTCCGTTGTCGTGGGTCTTGCACCACTTCTGCACGTCCGCCAGATCCTTCTGACGGGCTTCCAGGGTGGGAACGAGGGAACGCCGGAAGGTGAGCCTGTCGTTCAGGTAGGTCTCGATCTCCGTGTGTCCCGCCGACTTGGCGGCGGCCACGCGCTGTTCCAGGCGGGCGATGGAGCCACGCCGTGACGCGTCCGCGTGCAGCCGGTCGAGGATCCGGTCGATCCGGTGGTCGATCTTCGGTGCGCGCTTGCAGAGCCCCGGCGCGCCGTCACCCGTGGGGGTGCCCGACGGCCCGGGGTGCGGGTCGTCGGCCGTGGCGACGCCCGCGGCGCCGAGCAGCGTGCCGACGGCGATCAGCGAGATGACGGTTGTCCTGGTCCTTGGCATGGCGAACTCCTCCGTGTCGCGCGGCGGTTGCCCTCTCGGGCCCGCAGAAGCCCTCACAGGCCCTCACGCCCCGGCAAGTTAGGAGTCTTCTTTGTGGAATTCTTGTGGCCTGCCCGCGGTCGAGATCATCCAGTTGCGCTGGAGGGGAAGCGTCGTTTCCGTGCCGGCCGCGCCGTCGAGGAGCGGCAGGGTGACCTCGATCCTGGTGCCCGGCCCTGTCGGCGGGTCAACGACACGGATGCGGCCCCGGTGCAGGTCGATCTGCTGGGCGACGAGGGTGAGTCCGAGGCCGGAACCCGGGCTGTCCGCGCGGCGCTTGAAGCGTTCGAAGACCTCGGCGCGACGATCGGGCGGGATGCCCGGACCTTGGTCGTCGACGACGAGGATCGCGTGGCCGCCGCTCGCGCGCAGCGTGACGTCGACCCGCGCGGGCCGACCGTCCTCACAGCCGTGCACGAGCGCGTTGGCGAGGAGGTTGTCCACGACCGTGCGCAGCCCGGGCTCCCAGCCGTGGACACGCAGACCGGGCGGGCAGTCTCTGGAGATCCGTGCGAGCGGATGGCGTCGCACTTGGTCCCCCGCGCTCGCCTCGACGACGTCCGTCAGGTCCACCGGGCCAAAGGCGTCCGCCTCGACCAGATCGCCGCGACCGAGCTCGCGCAGCATCACCAACAGCCCCAGCAGTCGGGCGTGTTCGCGGCGAAGGTCGCCCAGGGTTTCGTCGCGGTCGGGCCCGGGAAGCTCCGGATGTTCGGTGAGGATCTCCAGGTTGGTCTGCATGCTCATCAACGGAGTGCGCAGTTCGTGCGAGGCGGCCGAGGCGAAGGAACGGGCCGTGGCGAGTGCTTCGGCGGTTCTGGCGGCCTGCTCGTCATAGCGGGTCAGGACCGTCTGGAGGGTGTGCGCGAGATCGTCGACCTCGGCGATCCTGGTCGGCGCGTGGTCCAGCCGGGCGGTGCTGCTGCGCGGGTCCAGGCCGCTCGCGCTGTCGCGCAGGCGGCGCAGCGGACGGCTCGCACGCGAGGCGACGGCCCCGGCGAGCAGCCCGGACAGCGGCGCGGCGAGCAGCGCGACGGTCACCACGCGTCTGCGGACCAGACGCAGCTGCGCCTCACCCGCCGTGTCCGGCGCGAACAGCCAGAGCGTGCCGCGGACGCCGGGCCGAGCGCCGGTGACCCGCGTCGACAGCACCCGCCAGCTCCGGCCGCCGGCCCGCAGCGTGACCGGGACCGGCGCGCTCTGGGGCAGCGACACCTCCTGGTCCGGTTGCGGGCCGCCGGTGAAGGTCTCCTCGGGACCGATCAGCCGTACGCCGACGTCCAGGGCGGAGGTGAACAGCCGCCGCTCGCGGGCCTGTTCCACCGCCGCCGACCGGTCGGCGGCGCTCGCCCGCAGCAGCCCACGGGCGTCCTTGGCCACGGCCGTGGCGCGCTCGCGCAGGTGAGCGTCCTGCTGGTCGTGCAGATCCGCCGCCACCAGCCGCAGCAGCAGCCAGCCGGTGGCCAGAACCAGTACGGGCACGCTGGCCCCGACGGCCAGGGCGATCCGCGTGGACAGCCTCATCGCCCGGAACCCGCACTGTCGTCCCGCAGAACGAAGCCCACTCCCCGTACCGTCTGGATGATCCGGGAGCGGCCCGATGTCTCCAGTTTGCGCCGCAGGTAGCTCACGAAGGTGTCCACCGCGTCGGTGCGCACATCGAAGTCGTACCCCCAGACGCGGTCGAGGAGCTGGTCGCGGCTCAGCACGAGACCGGCATTGCGCGCGAGGACATGGAGAAGCTCGAACTCGCGCCGCGTCAGGTCCACGGGGTTCCCGTCGAGCATCACCCGGCGGGCCGCGGGATCCAGCAGCAGCCCGCCGACCCGTACGGTGTCGGTGTCCCGCGGAGGCCGGCGCCGCAACAGCGCCTGCAGGCGCAGGACCAGCTCCTGCAGGGCGAAGGGCTTGACCAGGTAGTCGTCACCGCCGGCTTGCAGTCCCGCGATCCGGTCGGCGGTCTCGTCGAGCGCGGAGAGCATCAGGACGGGTACGTCGTTGTTCTCGCCGCGCAGCGTCCGGCACACGTCTATGCCGCTGAGGTCCGGCATGGAGATGTCCAGCACGATCGCGTCCGGTGGCGTCCGCCGGGCCACGGCCAGTGCCGGGCGGCCGCCGTCGGCGAGGTCCACGGTGAACCCGCCGAGCCGCAGACCGCGTTCCAGCGAACGGCGTATCGCCGCGTCGTCGTCGACGACCAGGACACGGCCCAGGTCTCCGCTCATTGCCACACCCCCAGCTCGGTCGAACAGGCTGTCGCGCTCCTGTTCGCCGCCCATGGTGCATCAGCTCGCCGTCCGCAGGCACGAAACGGTAACGAAGGATTTGTGCGGCGTAATGGATCGACCGCGAAGCGTAACGTCCCCTGTCCTGAGGGCTCGTGGGGGAGCCATCAGGTGTGGGGGAGGGGATGTCATGTCCGTCATGACAGGTGGGGGAGTGCTGCCCGGATTCACCCGGGCCCGCCTGATCGCAGCGGTCTGCCTGGGGCTCATGTCCGCCACGTTGACCGGCTGCGGGGACGACGGCTCGCCGCAAGCCGGAGCGTCGACACGTTGGTTCACCGGGCAGCGCACGGAACACACCGACGTCGGCACGACCACGACCTGGATGGAGGCCCGCCTCGTCGTCGGCACGGACCGGTCGCCCCGACTGGACCTCATCAGGGCGGCGACACTGGCCATGCGGGCCGTGGTCAACTGCCAGGAGTTCACGTCGACATCGAGCACGGCGCAGCGCATTTCCCTGACGCTGAGCGGTGAGTGACTGCCGAAGCGTGGCGCCGGGGGAGTCACATCGCGATGCGCGTGCCCACGTCGCCGGCTTCGGCGACGGTGTGGGCGACATGTGCGGCGGCGACGTCCAGCGCGGCATGGCCGGTGGATTTGAAGAGGGTGAGTTCGGTGTCGGTCCGGCGGCCGGGGTGGTGGCCGGAAAGGACGGAGCCGAGGAGTGTGACGGGCCGTTGGGCAGGGAGGCCCTGCAACTCGTGTGCGCCGGACGGGGGTTGGGTTGTGGCGGCGCCGGGCCACTCGGCGAAGAGTGTGGCGTCGTGGACGGTGCCGGCGTCCAGTTCGGGCCCGTGGGATCCCCCCACCGAGCTGATGTGTGCGCCGGGGGCGAGCCAGGCGCGGAGGATCACGGGCTGGACCGCTCCGGTGCAGCAGAAGACCGTGTCGGCCTCGCGCACCGCCGCCTCGATACCGGGTGCGGCCCGGCCCGCGGGATGGAGTGCGGCGGCGCTCTCGGCGCGTTGCGGGTCGCGGCCGCCGACGCTGACCGGGGTCGTGGGATCGATGGCCGCGAGCAGCCGGATCTGGGCACGCGCTTGGGCGCCGGTCCCGATGACGGCGACGCGGGTGGGGTGGGGCCGGGCCAGGACGCGGGCGCTGAGGGTGGCGGCGGCCGCGGTGCGGATCTCGGTGAGGGGCTCGGCGTCCATCAGGGCCAGCGGGCGGCCGTTCTCGGCGTCGAAGAGCGCGACGATGCCGCGGTGACTGCTGCGTCCGGGCCGTGCGGGGTCGGCGAACACGGAGACGAGTTTGGCCGCGAGCCCGAGTCCGGGAACGTAACCGGGCATGGCGCCCAGCAGTCCACCCGGGGCGCGGGCCGCGATCCGCGGTGGCGCGGAGGCCTCACCCCGGCTGATGGCGATGAGGGCCGTCGCCACGGCGTCGATGACGCGGTGCGGGTCGAGCGCGGCACGCGTCTGCGCGCCGTCGAGGAAGCGGATCTCGTTCATGACGGACCGTCCGAGGGTGTGGTGGGTGCGCCGGGGCCGGAGAGGATCCGCCGCAGTTCGTCGGTCGCCTCCCGCAGGTCCTGTCGCAGCCGGGGAAGCCGGGAAGCGTCGAACTCCGCGTTCAGTCCCACGACGGTCAGGGCACAGACGGGTGCGCCCGGCTGGGGGACGACGGCGCGGCTGAGGGAGGCGACGGGCTGCTCGTTGCGGCCGTACTCGACGGCGAATCCGGACCGCTCGGTGCGCTCGATGTCGGCCAGCAGCCCGTCCGGCCCGGTCAGCTCGTATCCGGCCTCTTCCGCGGGGCGGAGATAGGGGGCGCGAGCGGACGGGTCGAGCGCGGCGACCAGGGCGAGGGGGCCGGCGAACCGGTGGACGGGCAGGGCCTCGCCCATCAGGTGACTGATCATGGCGAGGCGATCGGGCCGCACGACGTCGATCACCCGGGACCTGTCGGCCTCCGGTACCTGCAGGTTGACCATCAGGCCGGTGCGTTCGGACAGGGTGGTGAGCACCGGACGGGCGAGCGCGGTGAGGGAGTTCCTGGCCGCGGACGACGACAACCGCAGCACCGCGGTGCCGGGCAGATAGCGGTCGCCGGCCCGCAGCACCCAGCCGCGGCGTACGAGGTCGAGGAGCACGCGGTAGGCGGTGGCACGGTGCAGGCCGACCTCCTCGGCCAGGTCGGTGAGGCGCGGCGGCTGGGACGCACGGGCCACTGCCTCGACCAGGTCAAGGGCCTTGTCCACCGCGGTGCGAGGCGCTTCGGGCAATTCCGACCACTCCTTGTGGCGTCGGGAGGTGCGAGCGTACGGTAACGCATGTTTCTACAGGCGATACATCTGTTACGTAGAGCGTAACAAGTGCTCTGGCGAGCACCGCAACAAGCACTGCAGCAAGCACCGCAACGAGCAGAGACTGAGGTGAAGATGACGAACGAGGTATCGGGCGCACCCACCCCGCACGCGCCCCCGCCGAAGGGGGCGGTCGCGGTGTACCGCGGTGCCACGCTGTTCGACGGCACCGGCCGGCCGCCCCGGCCCTCGACGTCGATCCTGATCGACGGCCCGACGATCCGCGCGGTCGCCGACGACGCCGTGATCGCCGAGGATCTGCCCGCGGACGCGCAGGTCTTCGATCTCGACGGACGTTTCGTCATGCCCGGCCTGATCGACTCACATCAGCACATCGCGACCCCTCCGGACCGGCCGTCGGCTGAGGCGGTGCTGCGCCGGCTCGTCTACAGCGGTGTCACGGCGATCCGCGACATGGCCGACGACCTGCGGCAGGTGGGCGACCTCGCGCGGGCCACGCTGGTCGGCGAGATCCCCGGCCCGGACATCCGCTACGCCGCGCTGATGGCGGGACCGGGCTTCTTCGACGACCCACGCACCCACCAGGTGTCCCAGGGGGAGACGCCGGGCGCCGTGCCGTGGATGCAGGCCATCACGGACGACACGGACCTGCGACTGGCCGTGGCCCTGGCGCGCGGAACGCACGCCTGCGCGATCAAGGTCTACGCGGATCTCGACCACACCGCCGTCGCCGCGATCGCCGCGGAGGCACACCAGCAGGGCATCCCGGTCTGGGCCCACGCCACCGTCTTCCCCGCCACACCCCGACAGGTCGTCATGGCCGGCGCCGACAGCGTTTCCCACGTCACCCTGCTCGCCTTCGAGGGCGCCGAAGGACAGCTGACGAGCTACGAGGACAAACCGCAGGTCGACCATCAGCGGTTCGCCACCGGCGACGATCCCCGTCTTGAGGAACTCTTCGCCCTGATGCGACAGCGCGGGACCGTCCTCGACGCGACCGCCGGCATGTGGGCGAGCGACGCCCTGGCCGGCGACGGTCCACAGGACGCGGCCCGCGCGGCCGCCAACACCGAACTCGCCGCACGGATCACCGCCCAGGCGTACCGCGCCGGCGTCGACATCTCCACGGGCACGGACTACGAGACCGATCCCAAGGACCCCTTCCCCGCGTTGTACGAGGAGTTGGCCTTCCTCGTACGCCGCTGTGGGATCCCGCCCGAGCGGGTGCTGCGCTCGGCCACGCTGATCGGCGCCCGGAGCGCCGGTGCCGAGGACGTCATGGGAAGCGTCGAAGCGGGCAAGCTCGCCAACTTCGTCGTTCTGGACGACGATCCGCTGCGGGACATCGGCCATCTGCGCAGTGTCACGCTGACCGTCAAGCGTGGCCGTCGCTTCGAACGCGGCGAGTTCGTGCCCGGAGACAGCCACGCCGAAGAGACCGGCCGCGACGAGGAGACCCGATGACCACCACCCCCATGATCATCAACGCGCTCGGGCAGCTCGACAATCCCAACGCACCGCGGTCGTCCGAGGCCGCCGCACAGCTCAACCCCTCCAGCGAGCAACTCACCGTCGACGCCCGGACCCTGGCCGACGCCCACGCCTCCGGCCTCACCGCCGTCAACATCACGCTCGGCTACACCATGGGCGATCTGCCGCCGTACGAGCACACGCTGCACGAGATCGCCGTATGGGACGCGATCATCCGTGACAACCCGGCGGATCTCACGAAGGTCCGCACGGTCGCCGATGTCCACCGGGCCAGGAAGGAGGGCCGGATCGGTGTCATCTACGGCTTCCAGAACGCCGTGGCCGTCGGCGAGGACACAGGTCGTATCGCCACGTTCGCCGACCTGGGTGTCCGTGTCGTCCAGCTCACCTACAACCAGGCCAACCACATCGGCGACGGTTCGATGGCGGCCGCCAACCGGGGGCTGAGCGACTTCGGCCGGCGCGTCGTCGAGGCTCTGGGCGACCACCACCTCATGGTCGACCTCTCCCACAGCGGGGAACGCACCTGCCTGGAGGCCGCGAAGATCTCGCGCAGTCCCGTGTCGATCAACCACACGGGGTGCCGGGCACTGGCCGACCTGCCGCGCAACAAGACCGACGAGGAACTCCGGCTGGTGGCCTCGCGCGGCGGCTTCGTGGGCATCTACTTCATGCCCTTCCTCAACCTCTCCGGTCACGCCCGTGCCGCGGACGTCGTCGAGCACATCGACC
Source organism: Streptomyces sp. NBC_00775 (assembly GCF_036347135.1). Lineage (NCBI taxonomy): Bacteria > Bacillati > Actinomycetota > Actinomycetes > Kitasatosporales > Streptomycetaceae > Streptomyces > Streptomyces sp. NBC_00775. The sequence goes on along the minus strand of NZ_CP108938.1, from coordinate 446,130 downwards.
ACGCGGTGAACGTGTGCGGAGAGGACCACGTCGGCATCGGCACCGACGGAACCATCACGTCCATCGACGACCTCGACGCCTACCGGGCGCATCTAGCCGAGCACGTGGCCCTGCGTCGCGAGGCCGGCGTCGGCGCGGCGGGGGAGCGCGGCGACACGCTCCCCTTCGTGCTCGACCTGCGCGGAGTGGACCAGTTCCGGGAGCTGATCCGCCTCCTGGAACGGCGGGGTTACCGCTCCGAGCGCATCGAGAAGATCCTCGGCAGGAACTTCCTGGACTACGCGGACCGGGTGTGGGCGCCGGAGGGTTCCTCCTAGCCCGGCGACCATCACGGCCCCTCCTCGCCGACGATTCAATCGTCGATGCAGCTGAATCGATCGCTGGGCCTTGCTTCAGCGACGCTTTCATTCGTAGCATCGCTGCATTCGGTTACCTGATGAAGGGCACCTCACATGGACCGCACCCGCCTCCAGCAACTCCTGGCCCGCGAGAGTGCCGAGGCCGAGCGCCGCAACCCGCGCTCCCAGGCCGCCTACCAGCGGGCCGACCACCTCTTCGGCCGGGTACCGATGACGTGGATGAACAAGACCGCGGGAGCGTTCCCCCGCTACCTGGACACCGCGCGCGGCGCCCGCGTCACCGACATCGACGGCCACGAGTACATCGACTTCTGCCTCGGCGACACCGGAGCGATGGCAGGTCATTCGCCCGCCGTGGTGGCCGACGCGGTGCAGAGCCGGTTCGCGGAGCTCGGCGGCGCGACCGCGATGCTGCCCACCGAGGACGCCGAATGGGTCGGTGCCGAGCTCACCCGCCGCTTCGGCCTCGCGCGCTGGAGCTTCTCGCTGACGGCGACCGACGCCAACCGCTGGTCCATCCGGCTGGCCCGGGCGGTCACCGGACGTCCGAAGATCCTGGTGAACAGCTACAGCTACCACGGCAGCGTCGACGAGTCGCTGATCGTGGTCGGCCCGGACGGGCACGGCACCGCCCGCCCCGGCAACGTCGGCGCCCCCTGCGACGTCACGCTCACCAGCCGGGTCGCCGAATTCAACGACCTGGCGCAGTTGGAGCGCGAACTCGCCCACGGCGACGTGGCCGCCGTACTCATGGAGCCCGCGCTCACCAACATCGGCATCGTGCTGCCCGAGCCCGGCTACCTGGAGGGCGTGCGCGCACTGACGCGCCAGTACGGCACCCTCCTCATCAACGACGAGACGCACACCTTCTCCGCGGGACCCGGTGGCTGCACCGCCGCCTGGGGCCTGGAGCCGGACCTGCTCACCATCGGCAAGGCGATCGGCGGAGGCATCCCGGCCGGCGCGTACGGGCTCTCGGCCGAACTCGCCGAGCAGCTGCTGGACCGTGACGACCTGGACCTGGTCGACATGGGCGGCGTGGGCGGCACCCTCGCCGGCAACGCCCTCTCCGTCGCCGCGATGCGGGCGACCCTGGAACACGTCCTCACCGACGAGGCCTTCGACTCGATGGCGAAGCTGTCGGAACGGTTCGAGGCAGGGGTGCGCGCCGGCATCGACACCTGGGCCCTCCCGTGGTCGGTGAGCCGGCTCGGCGCCCGCACCGAGTACCGCTTCACCGACCCCGCGCCGCGCAACGGAACCGAGTCCGCCGGGGCCGCCGACACGGAGCTGGAGGACTTCCTCCACCTCTATCTCGCCAACCGGGGCATTCTGCTGACCCCGTTCCACAACATGGCGCTCATGTGCCCCGCCACCACGGAGCAGGACGTGGACACGCACACTGGTGTCTTCGCCGCGGCCCTGGCCGAACTGGTCGGCTGAACAGCGCCGTTGGTCCTGGAGCCGACGAGCGGGAGAGGAACAGCGTGGACGAGATCGACCGGGCCATTCTGCGCGAACTGCAGATCGACGGCCGTATCGCGTATGCCGAACTCGGCCCCAAAGTAGGCCTGTCCGCGTCGGCGGCCCGCCAGCGACTGCAACGACTGCTCGACTCCCAGGCCGTGCAGGTGGTGGGAGTCACCGACCCGATGGGCATGGGCGGACAGTCGATGGCCCTGCTCGGCATCGCCGTCGACGGCGACCCACGAACGGTCGCCGACGCCCTGGCCGAACGGGCCGAGGTGGTCTACTCGGTACTGACCTCCGGCGGCTTCGACCTGTTCGCCGAGGTGGTCTGCCCGGGGCCGCGGGATCTGCTGGACTTCGTCAACGACGTCGTCCGTCCGATCGAAGGGGTCCGCCAGGTGCAGTCGTTCCCGTACTTCGGGATCCACACGCACCGGTTCCTGTGGAACGTGGGCTGACGGGTGCTCCCGTAGCGTGCTCGCGGCGGCCGGCTAGCTCGCTCTGCCGGCTGTCGAGACCGGCACCCCCAGCGGGCGGGCCAGGCCGATCACGCCCTCGTCCAGGCGCTGCAGATGCCGCAGCACCCGGTGCGTGACGCGGTCGTGCCGAGGGGCACCCCCTCCGTCCGTCTCCAGCATGGACGCGAGGCTCGCGCCGGTCTCGGCCACCCCGCCCGTGTCGTCGTCCTCGACCCGGGCGACCAGGACGTCGATGTTGTGGGCGATGCGCTGTCCCGCGACCTTGAGACGCGGGTCCGCGGCGACGGTCTTGCTGTAGGGGAGGAGTTCGGCCGTCGCCGCCAGTGAACGCGCGTGGTAGGCGCACGTCTCCAGCAGGGCCACGACGTAGCGAGCGGTCTGCCGGCGGGCCCGCAGCGGGGTGATCGGATGGGTCAACGGCTGCGTGGAGGACCGTAGATCGTCGAGTGCCTTGTCGAGATCCCGGGCCATGTCCAGCAGATCGAGCGCGGGCCCGCCGCTCAGCTGTTCCACCGCGGCACCGGTGACGTCACCGAGCCGGGTCAGCACCGTGCCGAGGAGTTCATCGGTGCGGCGATCGGTATTGACCGGCAGGATCAGGACGGCCGCGATCACACCGCAGGCGGCGCCGAGCGCGGTCTCCTCGATCCGCAGGACGAGCACCGCGGGACTGTAGGTGTTGAGCAGCGTGTACAGCAGCCCCAGCATCGCGGTGACGAAGAAGGACATCAGGGCGTACGACAGCGGCGCGGTGAAGAACATGGCGAAGATGAACAGCAGCACGAGGGCGAAGGCCGTCCAGGTGTGCTTGCCGACCACGCCGGCCAGGACGACACCGGCGACGACGCCGAGAACGGTGCCCAGCAGCCGGCGGTAGCCCTTGACGAGGATCTCCCCGGTGGACGCCGTGTTCAGGAAGACGACCCAGCAGGTCAGCACGGCCCAGTACCAGCGCTGGCTGGAGAGGAGTTCCCCGCCGACGATGGCCAGGGCCGAACCCACCGATACCTGGACAGCGGCACGGGTCGTGGGACGCTCCAGGCCCTTGGGGCGGTCCTCGTCCGGCTCGCTCTCCTCGGACCCGGCGATGGCGACGTCCTCGGCCTCCAGTTCCTCGCGCGAACGGGTCGTCGACGGTGTGTCGTCGGATTCGTCCTGGGGGCCGTCGAGGGCCAGCCGCAGGCCCAGGACGGAGCGTGCCGCCTCTCCGATGCCGCGGAAGACGTCCTGGACGGCGGCCGAGGCGCGCGGCAGATTCTCCTCGTCGCGGTAGCCGAGCAGCCGGTTGCGCAGATGGGCCAGCGCGGTGCCGCGGTCGAACGCCACCGGGCGGACGACCAGCAGGCGCAGTGCGTCGAGGTCGCGGCGCAGTGTCGCGGTGGTGTCGTCGTGTGCCCGCAGCCGGTTGCTCGGCGCCGGCACGGGAGCGTCCGGGAGGTGCAGGGTGAGCGTGGGGGCGCGTTCGGCGCTGCGCGCGCTGAGGAGGAGGACGTCGAGCCGCTCGGCGGCGATCTCGGCGTCGGCCACGCGGCGCTGGACGAGCGAGGCGGTGGCGCTGTCGCTGGTGCCCACTTCCAGCCGCCCCTGGATCATCAGCGCGCTCTCGTGGAGGCGCGCGGTGTGCCGGCGTACGTCCTCCAGGGCCTTCTCGACATCGTCGGGCCCGGCGTCGAGCAGGTCGATCTGGGCGGACACCAATTGGGCCAGACGAGCCCGGAAGGCCTCGCGCAGTCGCAGCAGGACGCGTTCGGGCGTCTCGACGACCAGGCCGAACCGCACCACCGCACTGCAGGCGAACGCGATGGCCAGTGTTCCGCAGAGCCCGGGCAGAGCGGAGAAACTGGCTCCGACGAACAGGGAGAGGAAGTAGATCTGAAACCCGATGAGCCCCAGCGCCGTACCGCGATCACCGAAGCGGCGGCTGTACACAGCGGCGAAGATCAGGGCGATGAAGAACAGGTCGCCCGCGACGACCCTGCTGTTCAAGAGCGCTCCCAGCGACATGGCCACAAGTGCCACGGGCAGACCGAGCGCGAGCGTGAGGGCCTGTTTGCGCCGCTGCTTCTCCTTGATGGCGAAGGTCGCGACCATGGCCGCCATGGCGCCGGCCACCATGTGGCTCACATCGGCCTTGAGCAGCGCGAGGACCGCGAGCGTGAGCGCGATGGCGCCGACGGTCCGCAGCCCCGCCATGAGCCGCAACAGCCCGGGGTCGGAGGCCGCGAACCGGTCCCAGATCCGGTGCCGGATCCGGCCCCAGATCCTCGTCCGGCTCGGCCGTGTCGCTGTCCTCACGCTGCCGCTTTTCCCCGTTCTCCGTCATGATCCGGAGTTCCAGCATGGCACGCGTCGGGGCTCGCCCCGCGTTGCGTCACCCGCCTGACGCCGGGCCGACCGCGCGGCGACGTATCGTTTCGTTGCCGATGACTCCGAGGGGAGCCGTTCATGACCACGGCCAAGGACCTGTTCATCATCGCCGTCGACGCGGAGCCGAGCTGTCCCGTGGGGCAGGGCGACCTGTCGCTCGCGCTCGCCGGAGCCGAGGTGATCGACCTCCTCCGCGCCGAGGCCCTCATGCTGGCCGGCGACCGCATGGTGCCGACCCGGCAGCCGACGACGGATGATCCCCTCTTGACCGAGGCAGCGTCGTCGCTTGCCCGGCAGGTGCCGTACGAGCGCGTCGAAGACTGGCTGTGGCGCCGAGGCCGTGACCTGTCCGCGACCTATCTGGCCGCCTTCGAGGAGGCCGGACTGCTCACCCGGCAACGGCGCGGCCGGTTGTCCCTCGGCGCCGCCCGAATGGCGCTGGCCGACTCGCCCGCTCGCCGCCGGGCCATGAACCGCTGGGCAGCGGACGAGCCCGTCCTCGCCGCCCTCGCGGCGGTCGTCGGGATCCACGACGTGCACGGCACGGACTCCCCGGGCGCCGTCGACGACACGGTGACGACCGTGCTGGCCGCCGTCGACGAGGCGGTACTGGAACTGGAGACCGTACGCCAGAGGCGGACCTTCGAAAACGCGGCGTTCGCCAATATCTGGCGAGGCGCGTGACGAGCACCCGCACGAGTGACGGCCACCTGCGGTTCGCGCGGCAAGGCCGGGAACGGGCGCGTCGTCAGTGGTCCGGGCGGCTCGACCCGTCGTCGCTCGGTGTGCGCCGGGCCCTCATGGTGTCCGTGACGCGCTGAATCGTCTTCGCCAGCGGGTGCGGCGAGCGCCCGTCCTGTCGGCGTGATGTCCCGAGCGCTGAGGACGCCGTCCCCCGGAGCTCCTCGACCTCGGCCAGTGCCGCATGGGCGCGTTCGGTCGCCTCGCGGTACAGGTCGCGCGACTTGGTCATGGCGTCGAGCGCTTCGGCATAGGCGTCCACCAGCGACCGCGCGTGCGCCAGTTCCTCTTCGAGGGTCAGCAGATGCCAGTCCTGCCGGAGAGCGTTGAGCGCTTCCGCCGCTTCGTCCGGCAGTGGCCAGGGCAGCGCGGCATACCGTACGACCTTGTCCAGGAGCTCGGTCGGCTCCGAGCCGTCGAGGAACACGCTGCGTACGCTGAAGTCCTGCTCGTCGTACCCGAGCCGGGCAGGCGTGCCGGGCAGAATGACGGCGCCACCGCGCGGCACCCGCGTCCCCACGTCGTACAGCGCCCAGTTGACGGCCTGGAACTGCTCGGGCGCGGCCCGGTGTTCCACGACGCGATGCCGCAGTCCGGGCGGAAGCAGCCGGGCCAGGGGGAGGCGGCCGCGGTCGTCGGTGGTCATCGCCTCGTGGACGACGACGTTGATGCTCCAGCTGTGGCGCGCGGCATCCCTCAGCAGGCGACGCAGCGCCGCGTCGTCCTTCGGCAGCGGGTTGATGTCCCGCAGACGGAGCCCTTCCACCCTGTCGTGGTCCCAGGAGAAGTCGCTGTCCTCGGGCCAGAACATGGTTGCGGGGGAGGGCCAGGCGGCATCCCAGGGCCCCTCCGCCTCGGCCGCCAGCGTCCAGCGCCGCTCTTCGTCCGCGTGCTCGCGCGGGTCGGTGGTGAGCCGCGCCCGTACGGTGACGGCGTCGGCGACCAGCCAGCGGGCCTCGAAGACATGCTCGTCGGAGGCCGCGGAGTTCTCCGCCTCCAGGAAGTCCTGGATGGTCCCGGCGGCCTTCAGTTTGCGGAGGTTGTCCCGAAGGACGTTCTGCGGGGCGGGTCCGGTGTGGCGCCCGCTTGCCAGCCAGACTGATTCCGGGGCCGTGGCACGGTCGGTGGAGGACTTGGGCATCGGTCACTTTGCGGCTGGGGAGCGGTGTGCCCTCCCAGTATGGTCTGCGCGGGTCACCGGCCGAGAGGCGAGGTCCGCATGGATCACATACGTCCAGTCTTGGGTAACTATTATCGATTTCTTCCCATTTGCGCCGATTGTGTTGATTGCATGGGACGTGTCCTCACGGCTGTCCGAAGGTGCGTAGTGCCAGGCGGGTGCGCAGACGGGTCAGGCGGTCGATCTCGGCGTCGAGGGCTGCGAGTCTGCGGTCGACCACCCCGGAGCCGGGGACATCGGAGTCGGGGCGCCCGCATTGCCGTTGCGGATTCTCGACCAGCAGGTCGATCCGGTCGGCGACGCCGCGCAGATCCTCGACGGTGAGCCCGAGTGCCAGCAGCTCACGGATGACGCGGACTCTGGCCACCTCACCCGGCCCGTACTCACGTTGCCCGGTGGCGGTGCGCAGCGGTGGTGGCAGCAGGCCGCGCTCCTCGTAGAACCGCAGTGCCCGCGGGGTGGTCCCCGCCGCTGCCGCCGCATCTCCGATCCGCATGTCCGACCTCACGCCTCAGTCTCCGTCGCCGCGACCGAGCGCGACGACGCGTCACACAGGCGGCAACTCCACGACGACGGTCCCGAAGTGCCGCCCCTCGAACAGTTCCTGCAACGCCCGAGCCGCGTGATCCATGCCCGGTATCCGTACATGCGGGAAGGTGATCTCGCCGGAGCGCAGCCAGTCCCCGAAGCGCTTGGTCCATTCCTCCGTCACTTCCGGATGGTCCTGGCCGCTGTAGCCGTGCAGCGAGACGCCCTGGGTGACGAGCCGGAAGGTGTCGATCTCCGCGGGTGCGCTGCCACCGTCCCGGCTCGGCGACAACTGTCCTGACAGCGTGCCGACCAGTGCGAAGCGGGCACCCCGGCGCGCGGCGCGAACAGCCGCGGCCAGCTGGTCACCGCCGACGGTGTCCAGCAGCACGTCGATGCCGTCCGGCGCCGCCGCGACCAGTTGCTCGTCGATCGGCCGGGGTCCCGGCACCACGACCGCGTCGTAGCCCAGTTCGGCCCGCAGCCGCTCGGCCTTGTCCGGCGAACGGGTGCTCCCGATGACCCTCGTGGCGCCCAGCAGACGCGCGACGGGGCCCGCCAGCGTCCCCACGGCTCCCGCCGCGCCCGTGACGAACACGGTGTCGCCGGGGCGGACTTCGGCGAGCCGGGTCAGTGCTCCGTAGGCGGCCGACCCGGACGACAGGTGGGCCACCGGGTCGGGCAGGACATCGCCCAGCGGAGTGCAGTCGGCCGCCGCCACCAGCGCGTGCTCGCGCCACCCGAACAGATGCGTGACCGTGTCCCCCGGGCGCAACGGACCGCCGGGCGCGGCCGCGACGACCTCACCGACAGCGGGACCGAACAGCGCGTCGCCGGCGTGGATGCGGGGCAGCGGCACGCCGTCGACCTGGCCGCCGATCAGGGTGCGCAGCCCGGGGAACACGAGGAAGTACTGGTTCCGGACGACGACTTGTCCCGGACCGGGGACGGGGACCGGCTTCCGCGTGACCGTGAAGTGCTCGGGCCCGGGCAGCCCGCCGGGGACGTCGGCCAGCAGGATCTCGCGGGTCGTGGAGGGCAGGACAGCGGCCATGTCGGGGCTCCTGAACGGGTTCGAGGGGTGAGCGCGGACTGTGACAGCCGGACCGGTCCGGCTGCCGGCGCGCAGACGCTAACCCCTGACGTGCGCGTCAAAGGCAAGGCAGCCGCGAAGGCCCGAGCGGAGAACCGAGGAGTTCACATCGACGGAGCTGAACGGCCGCCGCTAATTGACGAGTTCGCGTACGAGCGCGGCGACCTGCTCCACTTCGATGAGGAAGCCGTCGTGACCGTAGGGGGATTCGATCACTCGGAGGTGATCCGCTGTGCGGATGCCGGCGGCCGGCTCCGCCTGCTGGGCGAGGGGATACAGGCGGTCCGAGCTCACTCCGGCGACAACCGTCCTGGCGGTCACGCGGCGCAGGGCGGCGCGCGTACCGCCGCGACCGCGACCGATGTCGTGCGTGTTCATGGCGTCTGCCGGCACGACGTAGCTGCCCGCGTCGAAGCGGCGGACCAGCTTGGCGGCGTGGTGGTCGAGATAGGACTCGACCTGGTACCGGCCGCCGTTTCAGGGGTCCTCCGTACCCTGGGCACGTCGAGGTAGTGCCGATCACGGTGCGGCACGTGGTTGTCCCGTCCCGGCAGGCTGAAGACCGCGCAGACGTCAGCGGGTTGGGTGATGAGGCTTGACTGCCGGCCGAAGGTGAGGGTGCTGTTGACCGCGTGCCGGCAGCCTGCGGTGTCCAGGGCGGCGATCAGCTCCTCGCGGTGGACGGTGGCCTCGACTGACTCGGAATCGGGCAGGACGAGCGGCGGAAGCTTGGCGGTCGAACCGGGCCAGAGGCTGACCCAGATGCCGCTGACGGCCCGCTGAGTGACCACCAGCCGCAGCCCGTCCCAGGAGTACAAGGTCACGACAGCGACTGTGACACTCTCCCGATCCAGTGCGCGCTCCGATAGCAGCGCGGCGCCGAGCCTGCGAGTGCCGGAGTGTCGGCCAACGCGTGAGTGGTCTGCGAGGACCTCGGTGACTGACCGGTCACCACTCGGCCTCAAGGACCTTGATCAATCGGGAGGCCGCGGCCAGGTCCGGCATGTTCCGCAGGGAGGCGACGACTTGGCCGCTCGCGAACTCCCGCTGCGCGGCGGTCACGGTCGGATCGATCGCGCACTCGGCCTGCACATAAAGATAGTTCAAGGCCGTTGCGAAGAGCATCGAGAACGAGTCCAGGCCTTTCACGGTCGCACGACCTCCTGCGTCCACATACGCGTGTGCCGAGCGCCGAGCGGAATCCGCGTTGAACTGGTTCCCGCCCGACCATACGTAAATGGCTCGTGCGAGCTCGCGTTCCGCCGATGTGGATCCTGCGTTGTCCCAGTCGAGGAGAACCGGCCCGGCCGGACCGACCAGAACATTCTGGGGCTGTAGGTCGAGATGTGACGTCACCAAATCACCAGGGTCCGACGTGGTCACATGGTGCGTCAGCTCTGCCGCCGAGGTGGAGAGGAATTGGCCCAGCGCGTCCGACCACGGCAGGCCGGCCTGGCGAATCCTCTTGTGCAGTTCTGTCCAGTCGGCGTCCAGGTGGCACGCCTCGTACCAGGAGTCCGGTGTCGCGGTCGCGTCCTTTCCGGCCATGTGGAGGAGTGCCAGGGTTCGGCCGAACCAGCTCAGGACTTCCGGGTCGGAGGCGTCTGCCTCAGTACCGTTGACCCAGTCGTACAGCTTTACATAGGAGCCGCCCAACGCGGGCGGGAGTTGTGAGACGTATTCGCCATCACGATTCGGGATGAATCGTGGCGACATGATCCCCAGTTTCTCTGTGGCGTTCCGTAACGTGGCTTCCTGGTGGACCTGCTGCTTGTCGCAGCCGAAAAGGAGTTCCTTCACTGCCCATGACGAGCCGTTTCCGGTTAGCTTCCAGATCTGGCCCAGTGCGCCACGGGTGACGGGCGTCATCGTCCACGGCCCGGTGCCGAGCGCATAGATGTCCGCCATGAAGTCGGCTGCGTCATGCATGCAGGTGCCTCTCTAGGTGCCTCTCCAGGTGCTGAAGGTCACCGATGACTTTAGGGTCCCTTGGGTATTTCGTTCTCACGAATTTGTGCCTGATCCCCGGGACCCCGCGCACTCATCGGGGATTGCCGGCAGATGGCTCTCGCGTGAGACTCTCGTCAGAGACAGGATGGGCGGGTGCCTGACTGCTTCCGCGCCGGCCTGCGCGCCTGGGCCGGCCGAGGACGACTCCGGCCAGGACCAGGACCAGTCCGCACAGTTGCTGAATGGTCAGTACCTCGGCGGCGACCGCAGTGCCGAGCAGTACGCCCGTGACGGGGTTGAGCAGTCCGATCAGGCCGACGGTCCCTGCGGGCAGGTGCCGCAGTCCGGTGAACCAGGCGGCGAAGGCCAGTGCGGTGGCGACCAAGGTGACGTAGCCGAACGCGAGGAGCGCCGGCGTGGAGAGCGCGGGGGGAGGGCCTTCCACGGTTGCGGCGACGGGGAGCAGGAACAGGCCTCCGGCGGTGAGCTGCCAGGCGGTCGAGGCGAGTACGTCGGCGTCGGCGCTCCACCGTTTGGCCAGGATGTGGCCGAAGGACGACACCAGCATGGCGGCGGCGGAGGCGAGGACTCCCGGCACGCTCACCCTTTCCACCCCCGTGAGCAGCATGAGACACACCCCGGCGAGCCCGATCGCGGCCCCGGCCAGGTGGGCGGTCCGGGGCCGCTCGGACACCAGGGGCCAGGCTATGAGCATCATCGTCAGCGGAGACACCGCCATGACCGTCGAGGCGATGCTCGTCGGCAGCAGCTGGGAAGCGACGTAGACGAGGACGAAGAACACGCTCACGTTGAGCAGCCCGAGCACCGCGGATCGCCGCCACCATGCGCCACGCGGCCGCTGCCTGCACAGGGCCAGCAGGATGAGGCCGGCGGGCAGCGCACGCAGAGCAGCCCCGTAGAGCGGGCGGTCGGCGGGGAGGAACTCGTGTGTGACGAAATAGTTGGTCCCCCATGCCACCGGTGCGACCGCGGTCAGTGCCACCCCACGTGCATTAGCTTCCATGGAAGATAATATAGCTTCCTGGGAAGCTATCATGGTGTCCATGGAAGACCGGCAACCGTTGGACCGTGTAGCCCGCATCCAGGCCGACTGGCGCCGCGAACGGCCCGACCTCGACGTCACCCCGCAAGGGGTGATCGGCCGGCTGCACCGCCTGGCGGACCAGCTCACCGAAGAACTCTGCCTCGTATACGGCCGCTACGGTCTCAGTGAGGGGGAGTTCGACGTCCTGTGCGCCCTCCGCCGCGCCGGTCAGCCCTTCGAACGGGCACCGGGCGAGCTCGCCGCGCACACCATGGTCACCACCGGCGCGATGTCGAAGAGAATCGACCGCCTGGAGCGGGCCGGACTCGTCACCCGCCGCCGCTCCGACGACGACCAGCGCGGCCGGATCGTCGCCCTCACCGAGCCCGGGCGCGAGCTGATCGACCGCGCGTTCACCGACCACATGCACAACGAACGCCACCTGCTGGACCTGCTGGCCCCCGCCGAGGCCAAGACGCTCGAAACACTGCTCACGACCTGGCTCTCCCGCATGGAACATCCGCGCCCTCCCGGCGGCGAATGACCCGCACCCGTTCCGGGCGGTGACCAGTGCAGGGAGGTTCGTGCGCGGCTTCTCAGCCTGTTCCTCAACCTCGGGCTACGGCGCAACGGGCCGATCTCCGAGACGAGTTCAGCAGTCACATCCGGCGACAGGCGTTGGCCCCGGACCGGCTGTGCTGTCAGTGGCCGCGTCGGAGCGCTCCTGGACAGCCCTGTTCACCGGGCTGAGTCCACGGCACTCCCAGAAGTGGCGTACGCGCGCCCACTATTGACCACCAATGCGGACAAACGAAGCGATCGAGACAGCGACGTTGCCCCCCGCATGTACACGATCAACGAGCGGGCATAGTAGGGGGCTCCCCCAAGACCGAACTGCCTTCATCGAAAGGACTCCCGCGCGTGAGCTTCGGCCCGCCTCCTTCTCCGTACACCCAATCCGCATTGGCGGCGGACACCGACCGAAGACGGCGCCGTACGAGACTGATCGGCGCCGTGGCCGCCGTACTCGTCGTGGTGCTGTGCGCGGGCGGATGGCTCCTGATGTACAAGACCGGCGACAAGACCCCGGCAAGCGGCAAGGCGACGGCGGCTCCGCAAGCCCCCGACGAGATCAGGGAGACGGTCGAGAAGCTCCCGAGCACGCCCGAGGGCGAACTGGCCGCCGGCTGGATGGTGGAGCACCTCGAAAAGACCACGGACGTCAACCCCCGCTATACGCCGGGCACCTGGGCAACCGGCAAGATCTTCGCGAAGGGCATCGCCGACGAGGTCTTGGGCTTCAAGGTCGACCGGTACGGCGGCGACAAGGCATGGACCCTCAAGCTCGGCGGCCATATCTGCGCGACGACCAAGCATGTGACCGCGGACGGTCGCACGGCCGTCGTCGTCCAGCCCCCCAAGCCCAAGGGGTCCCCGACCGAGGGCGTCTGCGACGAGGTGGTGTTCTTCGACATCGACACCGGCAAGAAGCTCTGGCAGTCGAAGATGCCCGAGGCCGCCTCCGCGTTCGTGACGAACACGAACCTGACCATGACGCGGGGCACCGTCGCCGTGGCATGGGATCAGGGCTCGGTGGCGTACGACATGAAGGACGGCAAGCAGCTCTGGAAGAGCACGGGCGTCTCCCAGTGCGAGGACCACGGGTTCGCCGGAGGGCGCGCGCTTCTCGCCCTGGTCCGATGCGGATCCATGCCCGACGTCACGTACGAGGTGCAGAAGCTCGATCCCCGTACGGGCAAGGCCAAGTGGACGTACAAGGTCGGCAAGGGCATCACGACCGTCTATCTCCCCTCGTCCGATCCGCCGGTGCTCGCCGTCGGGGCCGGGGACACCACGGTGACCGACTTGATCACCCTCGACGCGGACGGCAAGCACAGCGCCACCATCTCCTTGCACGGCGAGAGCTACGACCCGATGTGCGGCGTCCGGTACTCCAGCACGTCGCGCTTCGGCGTGGTGGAGAACTGTGACGCGATGGTCGTGGGGCGCACCGAGATCTTCGTCGCCAGCAAGGTGGGGTCCGAGAGCGGACAGGAGGCGAACTGGATCGTGGGGTTCGATGTCGCGACGGGCAAGACGCTGCGCAAGTTCGACGGGCGCGAGGATCAGCCGATCTATCCGCTGAGGACCAGCGGCGACCAGCTCCTGGTCTACCGGGCGACTCGCGACGACATCGGCCCCTCGGCGGTGATCAGCCTGGATCCGCGTACGGGCAAGGAGACCCCGTTCCTGCTGTTCCGTCTGCCGGACGACGACAGCAGTGACCGCCAGTTCGGTGATCCGGACAAGTCGGACGTCATCGTCGAGCAGGGCCGCGTGTACTTCGCGAAGCGGGAGCTCGTCGCGGACTTCAAGTATCCGGAGGATCCGGTACGGGCCTTCCTCGGTATCGCGAGCAGCACCACGATGCGGAGCGCCAAGTAGAAGATCGATGAACCGAAGAGTCGAAAAGGGGAGGCGGTCGGGGCGGTATGCCCGCCCCGACCGCCTCCCCTTTGGTGAATCGCCGTTCCGCTACTCCGCCATGAGCCCGACACCGCAGACCGTGTCCGTGGTGGTGAGTCTGGGGTATCAGGGCGTCCTGCGGGATGCGTTGAGGCCGCCGACGAGGCGCAGCCTGCGACCAGCCGGGTGACGACTTCCCGCCGGGCGCGCTGAGTCCTTCAGCGCTGTCACGAGGCCGCCACGAGCTTGTCATGCACGAGCAGGAATGCCCGTCAGGCGGGTGCCGGTTGCCAGGTGTATGACCATAGGCGTCACGCTCGCTCTCCAGAACCGGATCGACAGTACGGTGCACCTCGCGCGAGAGGCCCGCGAGGCCGGACTGCGCTCCGCATGGTTCGGGCAGACCTTCGCGTACGACTCTCCCTCGCTTGCCGCGATAGTCGGCCGCGAGGTGCCCGGGCTGCATGTCGGGACCGCTGCGATCCCCGTCTTCGGCCGCCATCCGCTGGTCGTCCACAGCCAGGCCCAGACGGCCCAGGCCGCCACCAGTGGCCGCTATCACCTCGGGCTCGCGCTCGGCACCAAGCATCTGACCGAGGCAGGCTTCGGCATTCCGTACGAGCGCCCCATCGCCCGGCTCCGGGAGTTCCTCACCGTCCTGCGCCAACTCGTGGAGACGGGCAGCGCCGACTTCCACGGAGAACTGCTGACCGCCACCACACCGCTGCCGGCGTCGGTGCCGGGCGCCGAACCACCGGTGCCGCTGCTGGTCGCCGCCATGGCGCCGCAGGCACTGCGCGCTTCCGGTGAACTCGCGGACGGCATCCTTCCGCTCCTGGCCGGCCCGCGCGCCCTCGCCGAGCACATCGTCCCGGCCGTCACCGCGGCGGCCGAGGCGGCGGGCCGGCCGGCGCCCCGGATCGTTGCCTTCGTGCCCGGCGTGGTCACCGCGGACGTCGAGGCGGTACGGGAGACCGCGACCGGGACCCTCGCGTTCTACGAGCAGTTTCCGTCCTACCAGCGGGTCATCGGGCTTTCCGGCGGCACCCGGGCCGCGGACCTGGCCGTCATCGGCGACGAGGAGACCGTCGCGGCCGAGGTGCGCCGGTACCGCGAGGCCGGGGCGACGGAGGTGGTGTTCACCGCGACGGACCTGGGTGGTGAGGCGGACCGACGCCGTACCTGGAAGCTGCTCGGAGAGCTGGCGAACGGCTGAGGCGCCCTGGACCGGGGCGGGTTGAGGTCTCTTCCGGTCGGCATCAGGGCGCGAAGGCGGGACGAGACCTATGGAGAACGCCGAGCTGGGCAAAGCGACCACACGACGTTCGGTAACGCGGTCCTCCTGCCTCTGCCGGCCGGGGCTGTCGTGCAGCCATCGGGTCCGCGCCACCTGTCCGGGTGACGGGCGCATGGCGGTGATGCGAAGACGTCGTTGCAATGCGGAGTGACCAACAGCCGCCCGTTGACCGGGAATTGGGCCGTGGATAGCGTCACCGGCATGCGGTTCTCTCGGTGGTTCACTCGGCGGCGCGCCGTCGATCTGATGCGTGTGGCCACCGCGCTGTGTAGCTGACTCCTCACCACACCGCCGCCGCTCCTACGCCGCCCCGCCGCTCGCATCGGTTCCCTTGGTGTGCGTGCGCGCCTGTGCGTGCCCGGAAACAGCAGTCACCCGCACGTCCACGAAGGAGTACTCGTGAACCCGCTCAGAACCCGCCGTTCCGCTCTTGTGACGCTGGGCTCGGCCGCCCTGCTGGCAGCCTCCGTGCCCGTCCCGACCCCCACGCCCGCCGTGGCGGACGAACGGCGGCCGCGCCCGTCCGTCGCGCTCGACTGGTACGACACGACGGCCGCGACCGTCGCGGCCGGCGGTGCCACGACCCAGATCACCAACAACCGGACCTGGGCCATCAGTTGGCTCGCGGCGGCCCGCGCCGTCCGTGAGCTGCCGCCCGGCGTCGACCGGAGCGACTTCCAGGACGCGGCCCTGGCGTCCGCCGTGCACGACTCCCTGGTGGCCCTGGTCCCGTCCCGCGCCCAGGAACTGGATGCCGCGCTGCTTGCGACGCTGGCCGGTGTTCCCGACGGACCGGCCAAGTCGCGGGGCGTGGCGGCCGGGGCCCGCCAGGCACGGCTGGTCCGGGCCTCGCGCGAGGGTGACGGCCTTGACCCGGCGTCGGTGAACGCGGCGTTCACCGTGCCGCCGGCGGCGCCCGGCGTGTGGCAGCCGACCCCGCCCGCCTACGCCCCGGCCGCGCAGTACGGGAACAGGATCGCCAGGCCCTTCCTGCTGAACGGCCCCGACCAGTACCGGCTGCCCGCGCCGCCCGCCCTGGACTCCGCGCGCTACCGTGCCGACCTGGCCGAGGTCCGCGCGTACGGGGCCGTGGACAGCACCATACGTACGCAGCGGCAGACCGAGACCGCCGTCTTCTGGTTCGGCTCGTCGCTGACGCTCTACACCGAGCCGCTGCGGGTCGCCCTCGCCCGGTCATCGCGGTCCACCGCGGGTCAGGCCGGCCTGGTGGCACTGTTCCACGTCGCCCTGGTGGACACGCAGATCGCCACCTCCGACAGCAAGTACGCCTACCTGCGCTGGCGCCCGGTCACCGCGATCCGCACCGGCACGATCGACCCCGACTCCGAGTGGACGCCACTGCACGTCACGCCGGCGCACCCGGACTACCCCAGCGGCCACAACACGTACGCGGGGTCGGCGGAGACGGTCCTCACGGCGCTCACCGGGCCTCGTACGGCCCCCTTCGATCTCACCAGCCCCACCGCTCCCGGAGTGACCCGCACCTACACGGCCTGGAGCCAGCTGTCCCAGGACAACCTGGATGCCCGTGTGTACTCCGGTATCCACACCCGCTCGGCCGACGAGGCCGGCCTCGTCCTCGGGAAGCGGGTCGCGGCGCACACCCTGCACCATGCGGCACGCCTGTTCGACACGCTGTGAGCGAGGCCGCTGCCGACGGGGGTGGCGGGCCCGCCGTGGCGGCTGCTGTATGCGCGTACATCTAATGGTCTTGACATCTTCCAGGGCCGGCGGCGTAGGTTGAAGCGATAAGTCCCGGACGGGTGGAGGCCCCGATGCGCGTACGTGGCGCCGCACCGCACGGTGCCGGCACGGGTACGTGGCTGATCATCCGGCGGCACGTCGACTACTGCCGCACCGCCTCCGCCGTCTGTCCTTCCGCACATCTCTGACCCCTGTCGGCCCGTCGGGCCGGCCGTCTCGTTGTGCCCTCGGAAGGAACCCCATGTCCGGCCCCGCCCTGCGGCTCGCCGTCGAACTCGACGGTGACGGCGCCCACCCCGCGGCCTGGCGCCGCGCCGCCCACTCGCCCGACCACCTGCTGACCCCGCGCCGAGTGGCCCGCGTCGCCGCCGCCGCGGAGAATGCCGGGTTCACCCTGCTCACCCTGGAGGACGGCGCACTCCCGCCCGGCGCCACGCCCGACGTGGTCGGCCGCATCGGCGCGGTGGAGCGGGCCGCTTTCCTCGCCTCGTCGACGAGCGTCATCGGCATCGCGCCGGTCGTCCCGGTCACCTATGCCGAACCGTTCCACATCTCCAGCCAGTTGGCGTCCCTGGACCACATCTCGATCGGGCGTGCCGGATGGGCGGTGAGTGAGGAGGCACGTCCCGAGGCGGCCCGGGCCTGGGACCGCCCCCGCGTCGACGGCGCCGCCGCCCGCGTACGCGAGTCCCGCGACGGCGTGGAGGTCGTCCGCGCCCTGTGGGACTCCTGGGAGGACGACGCGGTCATCCGCTCCGTGGCCACCAGCCGCTACCTCGACCGCGACCGGCTCCACTACGTCGACTTCACCGGCGACACCTACGCCGTGAAGGGCCCGGCGATCGTGCCGCGTTCGCCCCAGGGCCAACTCGTCGTGCTCGGCCGCCCCGACCTCGTGCCCGCCGAGCAACTGGACGTCGCCCTCGTCGAGGGCCGCGACGTCGCCGCGGTCACTGCGGCCGCGGCCGCCGCCGGAACTCCGCGTACCTTCGCCGAGGTCGAGGTCGCCCTCGACACCGTGGCCGCCACGGCCGACGAACGCGTCGCCGACCTCGAACGGCACACACCCTGGACCGACCGCGGACGGCTGCGCCACATCGGCTCCGCCGCCGGACTCGCCGCGCTCCTTGGGGAGTTGAGAGGCGTTGTGGATGGAGTGCGCCTGCACCCGCTGGTGCTCGACGAGGACCTGCCCGAGCTGTCCCGGCTCGTCCTGCCCCACCTCTTCGAGCGGCGCCACGCAGTCCGCCCGCTGCCCGGCGCGTCCCTGCGCACCCACCTGGGCCTTGAGCGGCCCGCCAACCGCTACGCCGCCGGTGCGGCGTTCGAGGCGCTTGAGGAGACCCGATGACCCGCACCGACCCCCTCGACGTCCCCCGCCCGGACGCCCAGCTCCACTTCGGCGTCTTCTTCCAGGGCGTCAACCACTGGACCATCTGGTCCGACCCGGCCAGCGGCTCCCAGATCGACCCCGCCAACTTCCGGCGCGTCGCCCAGACCGCCGAACGGGGCCTGTTCGACGCGTTCTTCCTGGGGGAGGGGCTGCGGCTGCGCGAGGTCGACGGACAGATCCACGACCTCGACGTCGCCGGACGGCCGGACGCCATCACCCAGCTCGCCGCACTGGCCGCCGTCACCGACCGGATCGGCCTGGTCAGCACCTCCAACACCACCTTCAACGAACCCGCCGACCTCGCCCGCCGTCTGTCCGGTCTCGACCTGCTCTCCGAGGGCCGCGCCGGGTGGAACGTGGTGACGACCGACAACGCCTGGACCGGCGCCAACTTCCGCCGCGGCGGTTACCTCGACCACGCCGACCGCTACCGGCGTGCCGAGGAGTTCCTCACCGTAGCCCGCGCGATCTGGGACGGCTGGGAGAACGGGGCCGTCTCCGGCTCCCCGGGCGCCCCAGCCTGGGCGGCACCCGGCGCCGTACGCCAAGTCCGCCACAAGGGGCCGCAGTTCGACGTCGATCTCGCGCCCACGCTGCCGCGCAGCGTCCAAGGCCACCCGGTGATCTTCCAGGCCGGGGACTCCGGCGACGGCCGGGACTTCGCCGCCCGCAACGCCGACGTCATCTTCTCCGCGCACGGCAGCGACTTCGACGACGCGCTCGCCTTCGCCGACGACCTCCGGTACCGCCTGCGGGCCGTCGGCCGGCCCGACGACGACCTGCGGATCCTCCCGGGTACGGAGATCATCATCGGGGCCACGGAGGAGGAGGCCCTGGAGAAGAAGCACTGGATCCGCCTCCAACAGGTCACCCCGGCAACCGCGTTGGGCATCGCCGGACTCCTGTGGGGCCTGGACCTCTCCGATCGCGACGCCGACGGGCCGCTGCCCAAGGAGGATCCGGTCGTCGCCGAGAACGACGGTTCCTTCGGCGCACGGCGTATCACCGACCCGCGCAAGGTGGTCGCCGAGTGGCGGGAGAAGGCCGAGACGCACCGGTGGTCGCTGCGCGAGACCGTCATCGCGCTCGGTCCCCAGCGCGGCCACGTCGGCACTCCGGCGGGACTGGCGGACAAGTTCGCCCACTTCGTCCGGCACGGCGCCGTCGACGGCTTCAACGTCACGCCGTATCTGATCCCCGACGGCCTCGACGACATCGTCGACCTGCTCGTCCCCGCACTGCAGGAACGCGGTGTCTACCGCACCGAGTACACGGGTACGACGCTGCGCGAGCACCTGGGCCTGCGGGAACCCCTCACCCACCGATCCACGACCGACCGGCGACAGGCCGGCTGACCGCGCCTCCTCCGCGACGTTGGCCCACCCCCTCGGGGTGGGCCGGTTCCACTCGCTGTTCACCAACCCCGGCCACGCCTACATCCGCGAGCCGCTCGCGGCGATCCCAGCCAGCAGCTATCAGGACGTACGCCGGCCCACGACAAGGAGCACACGTGACCGTTCAAGATGCCCAGGCGGACCTTCAGGCCTTCACTCACGACTGGCAGGAGTGGCATCGCGGGCAGGAAGCACGCATAGGCGACCCGCACGGGTTCCTGGCGATCACCCACCTGCACTGGCTCAGCGACCAGCCGCAACGCTTCCCGGACGCTCCGGGCGTCTGGTCGGCCGACGCCGACGGGATCACCGTAGTCCTCGACGACGGCGAGGAACTGGTCGTCGACGGAACCCCCGTTCAGGGTGAGCACCGCTTCGGGGTGCTCCCGGAGCGCGGCAGTGTCAGCGCGGTCTGGGGCGACGCCGTGATCGAGGTGGCCAAGCGCGGCGGGCACGACATCGTCCGCCCCCGGCACCCGAACGCACCGCTGCGCACCGCCTTCACCGGAACGCCCGCCTACGCACCCCACCCTCGCTGGGCCGTGACCGGCCGCTACGTGGCCTTCGCCGAGCCGCGCCCCACGACCGTGGGCGCCGCAGTCGAGGGACTGGAGCACGTGTACGACGCGCCGGGCCGGGTCGAGTTCGAGCTGGCGGGGCAGGCGCTGGCACTCACCGCGTTCCCCGGGCACGCTCCGGGCAGTCTGAACGTGCTGTTCACCGACGCGACCTCCGGGGTCACCACCTACGCGGCCAACCGGGTCCTCGTGCTGGCTCCACCGGCCGCGGACGGCACCGTCGAACTGGACTTCAACCGCGCGGCGAACCTGCCATGCGCCTACACCGATCTGGCCACCTGCCCACTGCCGCCGGCGGAGAACCGGCTGCCCGTGTCGATCGAGGCCGGGGAGAAGATCCCCCACGAGCGGAGCGCGCGGAGCGAGTCATGAGCATCCCCACACACAGCAGCACCCCCACGATCAGCTCATTGGCCTTCCTCACCCCGGGCAACTTCGCCGACGACGACCCGTACACCGGTCTGGAAGAGACGCTGCAGCTGTTCGAGTACGGCGAACGGCTCGGCTTCGACGGCGCCTGGATACGGCAGCGCCATCTCGAACACGGTGTCGGCTCGGCCGCGGTGTTCCTTGCCGCGGCCGGCCAGCGCACCGAGCGGGTCGAGCTGGGGACCGCGGTCATCCCGATCGGCTACGAGAGCCCGTTCCGGCTGGCCGAGGACCTGGCGTTGGCCGACGTGCTGTCCCGAGGCAGACTGCAGGTCGGGTTCAGCACCGGCATGCCGCACGCCGAGCTGCTCGGCGATCTCGTGTACGACGGTGACTGGCGCAGCTTCGACCTCTCCTACGGCAGGGTCGCCCGCGTCATCGACAACCTGCGCGGCGACTATCTCGGGGAACCGGACACGGTGATCCAGTCGCCGGGCAACACCCAGCGGCCGCGGCTGCAACCGCACAACCCCGGACTGGTGGACCGCACTTGGTACGGGGGAAGCCGCCTGCGCTCGACCCGGTGGGCCGCCGAGCACGGCCTCAACCTGCTGAGCGGCAACATCGTCACCGGCGAAGGCACCGACGACTTCACCACGGCCCAGCTCACCCTGATCTCCGAGTACCGGCGCGCCATCTCCGACGGCCGGCCGGCGCGGGTGGCGCTCGGACGGGTGATCGTGCCGTTCGACAGTGCCGACGCGACCACCCGGGCCCGCTACCGGGACTACGCGGCCGGCCGGCACCGGCGCACCCTGGCACCGCAGGGCGACAAGCGGATCCTGTTCGCCCCGGACGTGGTGGGGACCGCGGAGCAGATCCTGGAGCAACTGGCCGCGGATCCCGTGGTCTCGGCCGTGTCGGAGCTGCGCCTGGAGTTGCCGTACGAGTTCCATCGGGCCGACTACGAGCAGATCCTGCACGATGTCCGGCACTTGATCGCGCCCGAGCTCGGCTGGCGACCGGCCGCGGAGACCGCCTCCGCGGACAGTCCGGACGGCCGGTCCGAAGCCACTGGTTCGGCGCGGGGCACGGGACCGGCAGCCGTCCCGGCATGACCGGAGAGGTGGGGGGCAAGACCACGCCCGTCCGGTTGCTGTTGCGGATGACGGGTGCCCAGGCAGAGGTGAGGGCTGCCCTTGCCGAAGGTGACGTCATGGTTGTTCTGGGATCAGGGAGGGGTTTCCGGCGGATCCGCAGGGGCGAAGAAGCTCCACGTGTCCGCAATGCAAGACCTGTTCCGGAACTTCTTGACCGAAGTGGTGGACGTCTGCTGAACTCCCGTTCCATGACCCCGCGCGTTGATTTGACTCGACGGCGCCACATCGACCTGGCGCACGTCTCCAGCGCGTTCTGTTGTCGCTGACCCGGAAAGCGGCCCGCACGGCGGTGCCTGCCCGGAACGTCGTACCCGCCGCCTGACCGCCTCCCTTCTTCCGGCTTCTCACTCCGTCTTCCCTCTCTGTTCAGGGGAGAAGTGCGCAGGCCGGCGAAGCGATGTGCCGTCAGCCAATGGCCTGTTGTGGTAGCGGTGCGGACTCGGCGAATTTTCCGTCGTACGACCTCCGCCCCGCGGCTCGCCCTGTATCCGGCTCTTCTCGCGTAGTCGTCGGTCCCTCGCATCGTGACGGGACCGACCACTGACTTCGTCGCGCCCAAATCCTCGAGAGGGATCCCCTCATGTCTCCATCCATCCGCAAACTCACGGGCCGCATCGGCGCGGTCGTCGAGGGCGTCGACTTCACGGCGCCGCCCGACGCCTCGACGATCACGACGCTCCGCGATGCCCTCAACGAGCACAAGGCGATCGTGTTCGACCGCGTGCGCCTCGACAACGCCGGCCAGGAGCGCGTGGCCGGCTGGTTCGGCGAGCTCACGACCGCCCACCCGAACGTGCCGGCCGCCGACGGTACGACGAACGTACTCGCCGTCGACAGTGAGTCGTCCAAGTCGAACGTGTGGCACACGGATGTCACCTTCGTGGTCAACCCGCCGCAGCTCACGACGCTCCGGTCCCTCGTGACCACGCCGTACGGCGGCGAGACGCTCATCGCGAACGCGGCCGCGGCCTACCGCGACCTGCCCGAGCCGCTCCGCGCTCTCGCGGACTCGCTGCGCGTCGTCCACACCAACCAGTACGACTACGCGCGCACTTCGGCCACGACGGCGCTGCGCGAGGAGTACGACCGGGCCTTCGTGTCGACGCCGTACGAGGCGGAGCACCCGGTGGTGCGGGTGCATCCGCTGACGGGTGAACGCGGGCTGTTCATCGGTGGGTTCGCCAAGCGGATCGTGGGGCTGTCGAGCAGCGAGTCGGCTGATCTGCTGCGCATCTTCCAGTCGTACGTGACGCGTCCGGAGAACATCCTGCGCTGGACCTGGTCCCCCGGCCAGCTGCTGGTCTTCGACAACCGGATCACCCAGCACTACGCGGTCGACAACTACGACGATCACCCGCGTCGCCTCAACCGGGTGACGGTCGCGGGAGACGTTCCGGTCGGGGTGGACGGGCGTCGCAGCGAGCAACTCGTCGGTGACGCCTCGCACTACAGCAGTGTGCTGGAGGTGGCGGCATGACCGAGATCAGCTTCAAGGTGCGAGCCGTCGGGGCGGCGGCCGAGACGGCGAGCGTGCGGGGGCGCGAGGTCTTCCTGCCGCGCGACGCCCGCCGACGGACGCTGTTCAGCACGCTCCGCGAGCGCCTGCGCTGGCCGCTGGGGATCTACACGACTCCCGTCGTGATCCTCATCGCCTGGGAGCTCCTCGCCAGGGCCGGAGTGCTGGCGAAGACCTACGCTCCGGCACCGACCTCCATCGTGAAGTCCGCCGTCGACCTGTGGCAACAAGGCGTACTCGGACCGGACTTGGCCATCTCGCTGCAACGAGCCGGCATCGGTCTCTCGCTCGGTCTGACGGTGGGCATCCTCACCGGGGTGCTCGGCGGGCTGCTGCGCAGCGGTGAGTATCTGTTCAACGGCGTCGTGCAGATCTTCAACACGATCCCGCTGCTGGCCGTGCTGCCACTGATGATCGTGTGGTTCGGCATCGACGAGCTCACGAAGGTGCTGCTGATCTCGTTCGGTGCCGGCGTCCCGATGTATCTCAACCTGTTCGCCGCGATCCGCGGAGTCGACCAGCGGCTGATCGAGATGGCGCGCACGACAGGCGCGGGCACCTGGCGCCTGGTCACGCGGGTGCTGGTGCCCGGCGCCCTGCCGGGGTTCCTGGTCGGCCTCCGGTTCTCCCTCGCGTACAGCGTCCTGGGCCTCGTCGCCGCCGAGACGGTCAACGCCGACAAGGGACTTGGCTTTCTCATCACTCAAGGGCAGACCTACCTCCAGACCAACCAGGTCTTCGTGGGGCTGGTGATCTACTCGCTGCTCGGTCTGCTCGCCGACCAGCTCGTCCGGGTTCTCGAGCGGGTGCTGCTGCGGTGGCGTCCCAGTTATGAGGCGGCATGAGTACGACGGTTGAGACGCGGCCCCGCCGGCAGGCCGGGGCGGTCGTGGAGAAGGTGGTCCGTCAGTTCGGTGACCGGGTCGTCCTCGACCACCTGGAACTGACCATCGCCGACGAGGAGTTGGTGGTCCTGCTGGGCCCCTCCGGCTGCGGCAAGAGCACACTCCTGCGACTGCTCGCCGGTCTTGACCGTCCCGACGGAGGGCGGGTGGAGGTCCCGGCGAAGCGCGCCATCGTGTTCCAGGCGGACCGTCTGCTGCCGTGGCAGCGGGTTCTGCGCAACGTCACCCTCGGCCTGCACGGAGCCGACGCTGAGCAGCGAGCCCTCGACGTGCTCGCCGAGGTCGGCCTCGCGGGCCGCGAGAAGGCATGGCCCAAGGAACTCTCCGGCGGCGAGGCCCAGCGGGTGTCGTTGGCGCGGGCGCTCGTCTCGGAGCCCGAACTCGTGCTGCTCGACGAGCCGTTCGCCGCGCTGGACGCGATCACACGGCTGCGCATGCACGACCTCGTGCGGGCTCTGCGGAGCAAACACCACGCGGCCATGCTGCTCGTCACCCACGACGTCGACGAGGCGATCGCGCTGGCGGATCGCATCGTCGTCATGAGCAACGGACGCATCGGCACGTCGCACCTCGTCGGGCTCTCGCCCGCCGGCCGCGAGGCGAGCCTCGCCCGTGAGGAGCTCCGCTCCGCCCTCCTGGGAGACCTCGGTCTCGCCAACCAGCACTGATCTCTCCCACCCACAGCACAGAAGGCACGTGAGAACTCATGTCCATGTCCCTGCCCGGAAGAACGTCCCGACTCGCCGCCGCCGTCGGCCTGCTCGCACTGGGAAGCACCCTCGTCGCCTGCGCGTCGACGTCGGAGGCCGCCGCGCCGCTGAGCAGTGCCGGTGGATCGAGCGCCGACAGTCACCCCGAGTGGAAGAAGTACACCTTCACCATCGGTGACAACGGCGGTGACGGCAGCCAGGAGCTGGCGAAGATCACCGGCGTGTTCGACAACGCGCCCTACAAGGTGAAGTTCGCCCGGTTCACCTACGGCCCCCCGCTGGTGCAGGCGGCCGCGTCGGGTGACATCGACCTGGGCAGCGTCGGCGACGTACCACCGATCACCGGCGCCGCGAAGGAGTACGGCTTCAAGGTCGTCGCCGTCAACCGTTCACTCAGGCCCACCCAGGCGAACGAGAACATCATCGTGCCGAAGGGCTCGACGCTGAAGACGCTCGCGGACCTCAAGGGCAAGAAGCTCGCTGTCCCGCAGGGCAGTTCGGCCCATGGTCTGGCCCTGAACGCGCTCAAGAGCGTCGGCCTCACCCCCAAGGACGTGAAGCTGGTCTTCCTCGACCCGGCGGCCGGCGCCACCGCGTTCAACAC
The DNA here is from genome assembly GCF_036347135.1 of Streptomyces sp. NBC_00775. Taxonomy (NCBI): domain Bacteria; kingdom Bacillati; phylum Actinomycetota; class Actinomycetes; order Kitasatosporales; family Streptomycetaceae; genus Streptomyces; species Streptomyces sp. NBC_00775. The sequence continues at coordinate 420,801 of NZ_CP108938.1, read as the reverse complement.
CGGCAAGGTGGACGCCTGGTCGATCTGGAACCCCCAGTCGGCGATCGCGGTCAAGAACGGTGCGCGGATCCTGGCGAAGGGCCTCCCGCCCATCGACCAGACGAGCAGCTACTACGTCGCGACCGACAAGTCGCTGAACGACAAGACGAAGCGGGCCGCCCTCACGGACGTCCTGAAGCGGCTGGCCCACGAGTTCGCCTGGGCCATCAAGCACGAGGACAAGTACGCGCAGGCGATCTCCAAGGAGGAAGGCATCCCCCTGGCCGACGCCAAGGCCTCCCTCAAGACCTTCGAGACCCGGGTGACCCAGGTGGAGAAGTCGGACATCGCGGCCGAGCAGAAGCTCGCCGACGCCTTCCTGGAGGCGGGCCAGATCACCAAGAAGGTCGACGTCTCGTCGATCACCGACAACCTCCTCCCGGCCGGCTACGACAGCTCGAAGCTCAAGGTCGGCTGAGCCGTGTCGTCCACCTCACCACGGACTCAGCGACTCAGCACGGAAAGGAGAGCACTCGTGAGCGAGAGAAGACGCCGGCTCCACCTCAACGCCTTCCTCATGGAGGCGGGCCACCACGAAGCAGCGTGGCGGCTCCCGGACAGCAATCCACGGGCCGACTTCGACCTGCGGCACTGGATCGGGCTGGCCCAGCTGGCGGAGAGCGCCAAGTTCGACTCGCTGTTCCTCGCCGACGGACCGGCGATCATCGGCACCGGCGAGTTCCGGCCGCCGGGCCAACTCGAACCACTGACGCTGCTGACCGCCCTGTCCCAGGCGACCAGCAGGATCGGCCTCATCGCGACCGTGTCGTCGACGTACAACGAGCCGTACAACCTCGCTCGTCGGCTCGCCTCGGTCGACCACGTCAGCGGCGGCCGCGCCGGCTGGAACATCGTCACCTCGGCAGGGGCCGACGAGGCGGCCAACTTCGGCCTCGTCAACCGCCCCGACCACGCCGAACGCTACGCCCGGGCCGACGAGTTCCTGCACATCGCCAAGGCACTGTGGGACAGCTGGGAGTCCGAGGCCATCGTCGCGGACAAGACCACGGGCCGCTATGCCGACCCCGCACGCATCCACCAGCCGGCCCACCGGGGCCGGTACTTCTCGGTGGCAGGCCCGCTCAACGTCGAGCGCCCGCCGCAGGGTCATCCGCTGCTCGTCCAGGCGGGATCCTCCGAGGACGGCAAGGACTTCGCGGCACGGCACGCCGAGGCGATCTTCACCGCTCACCGGACGTACGAGCGCGCGGCCGACTTCTACGGCGACATCAAGGCGCGGACCCGGGCCGCGGGGCGTGACCCGGACGGTGTGATCGTCCTGCCGGGAATCGTCCCGTACATCGGGTCGACCGAGGAGGAGGCCCGCGCGCTGGCGAAGCAGTTCGACGACCTGCGCGTCCCGGAGTACGGGCTGCGCCAGCTGGCCGCCGTATTCGAGACCGAGCCGTCGGTATTCGAACTCGACGAACCGTTGCCGGACTTCATCCTCGCGCGGCCGAAGCTCGAAGGCTCGCAGAGCCGCTCCGACCTGATCATCGAGCTCGCGGTACGCGAGAAGCTGACAGTCCGACAGATCATCTCCCGACTCGGAGGCGGACGCGGTCACTTCGAGTTCATCGGGACGCCCGACCAGGTGGCGGACACGATCACCGCGTGGTTCGAGGGCGGCGCCGCGGACGGGTTCAACATCATGGCACCCGCACTGCCGTCGGGCCTGGAGACCTTCATCGAGCAGGTGCTGCCGATCCTGCGCGGCAAAGGCCTGTTCCGCGAGGAGTACGAAGGCACGACGCTTCGCGAGCACTACGGGCTGCCGGTGCCCACCAATCAGTTCCATGTCTGACGCGCTTGCGGCTCCCGCCCTTTCCCGGACCGGCGGGACACCGCCGGCGCTGCTCGTCCACGGGCTCAGCAAGACGTACAAGGACGGCCATACCGCGGTCGCCGGGCTGGACCTGGAGATCCCCGACGGTGCCTTCTTCGGGCTGCTCGGCCCGAACGGTGCCGGCAAGACCACGCTGATCGGCTCGGTGTGCAACATCGTCCGTCCCACGACGGGCACGCTCGCCGTCTTCGGCCACGACCACCGAAGCCGCGAGGCCCGACGGTTGCTGGGCCTTGCCGAACAGGAGATCAACGTCGACCGGTTCCTGTCGATCCGGCAGATCCTGATCTACCACGCCGGATACCACGGCATCGGCCGCAAGACGGCCGTCCGGCGGGCGGACGAACTGCTGGAGGTGTTGCGCCTCGACGAGAAGGCGAACGCGCGCGCCTATGAGCTGTCGGGTGGTATGCAGCGGCGCCTGGTCATCGCGCGGGCGCTCATGCACCGTCCTCGTCTGCTCATCCTCGACGAGCCGACGGCCGGCGTCGACGTCGAGCTGCGCTCGGAGATCTGGCGCCTCGTCAAGGGCCTACTGCCCCAAGTGGCCCCACGACGCCGGCACTTCCGACGCGGAGAAGGATGAGGAGAAACTCCTTCTCCTGGAGCACGCCGACAGTTCCGCCATCGCCGTGCTCCACCAGGAGGGCGAGTACGCCAGCCTGCAGGGCCAGCGTCCCGACGGCACCTGGATCCCCGTGCCGATCCGGCCGGGCGCCCTGCAGGTGTTCCCGGCACCCTGCTGACCAACTGGACGGAGGGCCGGCTGCGGCCCGGGCGGCACCGGGTGGTGGCCGGCGGGTCGGTGACGCGCCGTTCCTCCGCGGTGTTCGTCCACCCGAGCCTGGACACGGTCGTCGAACCGCTGCCGGCGTTCGCCGACCCGGACGACTCCGACTTCGAACCCGTGTCAGTGTGGGAACGGGCCGGCAGCAACGCCGACGAGTACCTGCGGGTGTTCGGTCGCCCCGAACAGGTCGCGGCTTGGCGCGAGAACCGTGCCTACGTCGCCGAAGTCACCGCGTGAGCAAGCCGAAGGAGAGCCGGTCATGACCACATTCCCCACCGCGCGCGCCGTCAGGACCACCCCTGAAGGCCTCCTGTGGGAGCCCGGCGAACGCTGGGTACGCGGCCGCAAGGGTGACGTCACCGTCGTCGACAGCCGGCATCCCGTCCTCGTGTGGGAACCCGGAGTGCCCGTCCCGCTGTACGCCTTCCCGCGCGAGGAGGTCCGCGAGGACCTGCTCCGCCCGGCCAAGAACCCCCCGTCGGGCACACACACCGGATCGCAGATCTTCTACGACCTCGAAGTCGACGGCGAGCTGCTGGAGAACGCGGCCTGGACGTTCCCCGCCGCCGACCTGGCCGGGCACATCGCCTTCGAGTGGTTCCGGCGCAGCGGCAGGGGGCTCGACCACTGGTACGAGGAGGAGGAAGAGATCTTCATCCACCCCCGTGACCCGCACAAGCGGGTGGACGCCATCCCCAGCAGCCGCCACGTCCGGGTCGAGATCGACGGCACGCTCGTCGCCGACACCCACCGCCCGGTCCTGCTCTTCGAGACCGGCCTGCCGACGCGGTACTACATCCCGCGCGAGGACGTCCGCCTGGAGCTGCTCGAACCCACCGACCACAGCACCGGGTGCCCCTACAAGGGCACCGCCGAGTACTGGTCGTGGCGGGGTGAGGCCGGCGTCCCGCCGAACGTCGTCTGGAGCTACCCGGAGCCACTGCCCGCGGTGGGCGCCGTCAAAGACCTCCTGGCGTTCTACAACGAGGCCGTCGACATCACGGTGGATGGCGAACGCCTGGAGCGCCCTGTCACCCCGTTCACCAAGACGCTCGCGGCGCCATCGCCGACGTGACGTCCCCGGAGGTGGTGATCGCGCTCGGTCGCCGACGGACGGATCGCCTCCCCGCTGGGCATCGAGGGCGGCCACAGCCTCGCCGAGTCCCCGGGCGTCCTGCGGTCGTACGCCCGACTCGGCGTCCGCTATGTGACCCTCACCCACAACGACAACACGTCCTGGGCGGACTCGGCCATCGACGAGTCAGCGGGTCGCTGCTCGACCGCGGCCGCCGCTTCCCGCAGTGCCTGCGACTCCGCCTGGGTGAGTCGGGGCCCGGGGCGCCCGGGGGAGGGTGATCGAACGGAGGGCGCCGGTGTAGCGGAAGACGCCGCGGCGCTCGTCCATGTGCGACGGATTCGGGGCGCGTTCGGGACGCAGGACAGGAACAGACGCGCAGCGCGGGCCGGGAGTGATCCCGGCCCGCGCCTTATTGCTTGGCCTTCAGTCGCTGAGGGTCAGCCGAGCAGCTTGCTCGCCAGGGTCGCGGCGTTGTACGAGCCCCATCCGGTGGTGAAGTCCCAGCCGGTGGCGGCGGAGTAATCACCGTTGCTGCCGCTGGTGATGTCGTGGAAGCCGGTGCCGCTCGCCGTGTAGAGGGCGGGGTTGGCGAAGCCGAGGTTGGCGTCGCCGGCCGCCGCGGCCTGCTGGTTGTAGAGGGCGGCGAAGGCGGCCCATTCGGGTGCTGCCGCGCTGGTGCCGCCTACCGAGGACCAGGAGCCCTGCGAGTAGATCGAGACGCCGGGGCTGGGGTTGGCGTGGGCCGAGACGTCCGGCACCTGGCGGTAGCCGCCGCCGGCGCTCTTCTGCACCGCGGTCTGCCAGCTGGGGATCTTGAAGACGGAGGACTTGCCGCCACCGCCGCCCGACCAGGCCACCTCCTTGCTCCAGGCGTTGGCCGAGGTGACGGTCAGCTTTGCCGCCGACGCCGGTGACGTACGGGTCGCTGGCCGGGTAGTCGACGGAGGTGCCGCCGTCGCCCGCGTCGTCGGAGCCGCTGTCCCCGGACGCCGCGTAGAAACCGAGACCCTGGGCGGCGCCCGCCTTGAAGACGGCGTCCACGGCGTTGATGTTGGAGGTGGTGCGCGCGCTCTCGGCGGCGCCCCAGCTGATCGAGGTGGTCGGGATGCCGCTGTCGACGATGGCCTGGTAGGTATCGACCTCACCCGCGTCGGAGTTGGGGCCCTCGAAGACGGTGACGTTCGCCTTGGGGGCGATCGCGTGCAGGACCTCGATGTCCAGCTCGACCTCGACCTGGCCGTCGCCGAGCGCGCCCGAACCGCCGTCGACCTTCTGCACGGTCGGAGTGGGCGAGCCCAGGCTGTAGTTGGTGTCGTACTTGGTGATGTTGGACTGCTGGAAGCCGTCGAACTCGATCAGCGCGATCTTCTGGCCGCTGCCGGTGTACGTACCGGAGACGTTGTAGCCGCCCTTGAGCTGGGCCGGGGTGTAGCCGCCGCCCGGGCCGTTGCGGGGGGCGACGGTGGAGGCCGACTGGTGGTGCAGCTGGGCGCGGTTGTTGAGGCCGGCCACGTCGCTGACGAGGGAGGCGATGGCGGTCGGCAGGGTCGGCGCGGTGTCGTTGGCGTAGAACGAGCGCCCCGACGCGGCGTCCTTCCAGGTCGACAGCTTGGTGCCGAAGGCCTTCTCCAGCTGGGCGGCGGTGCCGCTGGCGTCGACCAGCAGGTTCCCCGTGTGGACGGCGGTGACGGTGAGTCCCTGCGCGCGCAGATAGTCCTTGAGCTGCTTGATCTCGGCATCGGTCCGGCCGAAGCGGGCCGCGAACTGCCGCTTCGTCAGGTAATGGCCGTAGGAACTCGACCGCGGGTTGCTGACCTTGGCGACGAAGGTGTCGAGTGCCTTGTCGTTTCTGGCGGTCAGGCTGATCGCCACCGATATCCGCTTCCCGGTGGCGACGTTGCCGGTGCGGGTCGCGTCCTGCTTCAGACCCTTCAGGACATCTCCGGTGATGGCCGCGCGGGTTGAGTGCGGCTGAGGGGTGCCGACGGCGTAGGCGGCGGGCACGGCGGCGGCGAGCAGGGCCGGCACGGCGACCAGACCAACCAGTTTCAGGCGTGAACTCACTGAGGTCCTCCGGAGAGTGGGGGGTGGTGTCCCGGAAGCGGAACGGCTTCAACGTAGGAACATCAGCCCCACCCGCATAAGCGGGGGAACCCTTGCTTTACGTGTTAACTACAGATGTCATGTCAACGGCGGATGTCGAGCGCACGGGGAGTCCGGACACGGCTGCCGGACTGACTCACCGTCACTATCTGCGTCTGGGACTTCACTTGGTCCTCATCGCCGGAATCCACGGCCGCCCCGGATGCGATGACGGCGACCGCCATCGCATGGGCGAGCGCGGTGCGCGAGCGGACCCCGAGCTTGCGGTAGACCCGCGACAGGGCACCTTCCACCGTCTTGACGCTGATGAACAGCTCAGCGGCGACTTCCCGGTTGGTGGCCCCGCCGCCGACCAGTCCGGCGATCCTGGCCTCCGTGGGGGTGAGTTCGGGTCCGCCCGCGCCTGCCTCGACGCTCCGGTCTCCGGCCTCCAGTCGCCTCAGCTCGTCCCCGGCCCGCGCCGCCAGCGGAGCGGCGCCGATCCGCGCCGCGGTCTCCAGCGCCTCACCGAGAACCACGCGCGCCGCGCTCCTGCGGCGCGAGCGGCGCTCGACCGTGCCGAGCGCGATCAGGGTGCGCACCAGCTCCACGGGCAACGGAAGATGACGCAGGCGGTCCACGGCGGCACGCAGCCGTACCGCCCCCTCCTTCGCCCGGCCGAGCCCCGCCTCACGCAGCCCCTCCGCCCGCTCCAGAGCTGCCAGTACGCTCCCGGGCGCATCGCCGGACACCCGCGTGCGGGCCTCGCGGATCACGGCCCCGGCCGCCTCCGTCTCGCCCAGGACGACCAGCGCTTCGGCCAAGTCGCTGTACCAGTGCAGCAAGGGCGGGTCGGCGGCGGACATGGCCTCGCCGAGTTCCCTGACGCGTTGCAGCGCCTCGACCGCGGCCGCTGCCCCCCGTGGGTCGCCGACGAGCAGCTCGGCCTGCCCGAGCACCGCCAGCGCTCGCAGCAGGAACAGCCGGTCGCCGTCAGCCTCCGAGGCCCGTACCGCCTGCTCGGCGAGGTGCCGGGCCTCGTCTGCTGTACCGCCCGCCGTCGCCGCGAGCGCCGCCGCATACAGCGCCGGAGCAGCCTGTACGCCGGTCTCGGCCAGGGCACGTGAGCAGCGGGCGGCGGTGCGCAGCGCCTCCCGGCAATGCCCGGAGCGCACCTGAATACGGGTCAGCGCCACCAAGGTCGCCATCACCTCCTCGACCCCGGCGAACTCGCCGATCTGCGCAAGGAGTTGGGTGACCTGGTCCCGGGCCTCGGTCACCTTGTCGGAGTCCAGGGCGAGGATCGCCCGCATCCGGATCAGTCCCCAGCTTTCCGGGCCGGCGTCGGCGCCGCCGACCAGGGCGAGCGCCTCTTCGAGCGCGACGTCGGCGGCGACCGGTTCCCCGGCCAGGGACCGCACCCGGGCGAGGGTGGCCAGTGCCCCGATCCGGGTGTCCGTGTCGCCTGCCACGGCCGCCTGCCGGGCAGCGCGCCGGGCATGCCGGGACGCCTCCTCCAACTCCCCGCACAGCAGGCCGCGTACCGCTGCCCAGTGGTGCAGCCACGCCTCGGCCTCCGGGTCGCCGTCGGCGTCCCGGAGGCCTTCCCCGATCAGGTCATGGGTACCCTCCAGTGCCTGTCCGGCGTTGCGCAGCAGGACAAGCCGCGCCCGCACCCGCTGCCGTGCGGAGCCCGACTCGGCGAGGACGGTCTCGGCCGCCTGCCCCGCCTCTTCCAGTTGTCCGGCGTCGCACGCGTACTCGGCCGCGGCCAGCAGCCGGTCGGCGCGCTCCGCGGGGCGGTCGCCGGGAGTGCGTCGGGCGGCGAGCCCGGCCAGTTCACAGGCGGCATCGGGTGCACCGCGGCGGCGTGCGGACTCGGCCGCGGACATCAGCGTGCGGGCGGTGGCCTCGTCCTCGTGCGGGTGGGCGAGAGCGAGGTGGCGGGCCTGCTCCACGGGCTCGGTGACCGCGCGAGCCAGCAGGGCGTGGGCCTGCCGGCGGCTGTACTCCGGGGCGTCGGCATAGACGGCCGCCCGGAGCAGCGGATGCCGGAAACGTATGGTTCCGTCGGCGTCGGCCGTCGCGACGCCGAGTCGTTCGGCCTCCGCGAGATCCGCGGCGGGGTCATGGAGCCCGGCGGCACGCAGCAGAGTGAGGCTGGGGCGGGCGGCGGCGCTCGTGACGAGCAGGGTGCGCCGCGCTGTCTCCGGCAGCGTACGCACCTGGTCCAGCAGCAGGTTACGCAGCCTTCGGGGTACGGCCAGCGTCCGGCCGAAGCCGACGGGCGCTCCGTCGCGCTGAGCCGCCCGCCCCAACTCCAGTGCGTACCAAGGGTTTCCGGCGACGGCGTCCTGGATCGCGCGCAGCACCGCCGGTGGCAGATCGGCACCGATGTCGGTGCGTACGAGGTACGCCACCTCGCCGTCCGTCAGCGGCGGCACGGGAAGTTCGACGGTGCCCGGCGGGCAGCAGCGCAGCCGTTCCGGCTGCTCGCCGTCGGCCACCCGCTCGGCGGCCACCACCCGTATGCCGAGGCCCCCGACACGACGTACGGCGAAGGCGAGCACCTCGGCGCTCGGCTCGTCGAGCCACTGGAGACCGTCGATGACCAGCAGAACGGGGCCGGTGGCGGCGAGAGTTCGCAGCACTTCGAGGACGGCGACGCGCACCGCGAGACGGCTCCGGTCGGCGTCCGGTTCACGGCCACGCAGCAGGGCTGCCCTCAGCGCCGCCCGGGGCGCGGGCGCCAGGGCCTCCAGGCAGCTCTCCGGCACCCGCGCGAACAGGTCGATGAGGCCGGCGAACGGGAGCCGGGCGTCCTCCTGAGCGGGCGAGCAGTGCAGCACCGTGCCGGCCGACCGGTCATGCGCGGCCAAGGACGCCGTGAGGGCGGCCACGAGCGTGGACTTGCCGATCCCCGCGGGACCGTGGAAGAGCACTCCGGAACGGGCCGTCAACTCGGCCCGGGCGGTGTCGAGCAGCTCGCGGCGCCCGGTCAATGACCGTACTTCCACGGCAGCCGCCCGCCCTTTGCCCTGGCGGTGGCACCCGCGGTCTTCGTGCACGCTGCGTCCAGTGACGGGCTACAACCGGCGTCGAGGGCACAGCCGTCGGCTCGACGAGTGCAGCAGGTCCCAAGGCGTCGCAGCATGTGCTCATGACAACCTTGGCGGATTCCGCTTGTCAAATAACGTCTGTCACACGCCTGTTCGTGAGGCGGGGTTGGGGTTGCTGCCTCGTCCGAGCATGCTATGTCCCCAACGGCTTCTGGTGACTTGGCCGGCTACCTCCGCAGGAGTTTCGCGGCCAGTGCGCGGATCTGGGTGTGTTCGGTGGTGGTCAGTGGCGCGGTCAGGGCGGCGATCTGCTCGTCCATTTCGGCGGTGCACTGGTCGGTGAGTTGTCGGCCGAGTGGGGTGAGGTCGACGAGGACGGCGCGGCCGTCGTGGGGTGAGGGCGTGCGCTGGACCAGACCGCGTTTCTCGGCGCGGGTGACGAGGCCGGTCATGGAGGACTTGTCCAGGCCCAGGTGGCGGGCGAGTTCGAGCATGCCGGGGCGGCGGTCGCGCAGGATGCCGAGGAGGCGGACCTGGATGAGGGAGAGGTCGTGCTCGGACGCGATGCGCGTCAGGGCGCCCTGGATCAGGAACGAGAGCTGGACCAGGGCGTCGACGGTGTCCTGCGGTTCGTCGACCTGCCGGTCGTGAGGTTCGTCGGCCTGCGGGCGGTCCGCCGGGTCCGGCTGGTGACTGGGGGGCAAGGTGGCTTCCTCCGTACGGCCTGGGCCGCTTTCTCCGCTCGTCCTGGTACGTGACACAAACTACCTTGACCTAGTACGCGGCACAAACTACTGTCGAAGTAGTACGCGGCACAAACCATCTGTGTGCCGCGTCCGTTCCCGTCCGATGCCAGGAGGCCAGCCATGTACGCCGCCGTCGTCCGTTCCTTCGACGCCCCGCCCCGCTTCGACACCATCGACACCCCCCGGCCCCGCGACGGGCACGAAGTCCTGGTGGACGTCCTGGCCGCCGGACTCCACCCGAGGGTGCGCTCCAGCGCCAACGGCAGCCACTACACCTCCGAGGGCGTCCTGCCCCTGGTCCCGGGCATCGACGCGGTCGGCCGCAGCGAACAAGGGGAACTGCTCTACTTCGTCGCCCCCGACACCGCCCTGGGCACCATGGCCGAGCAGGCCGTCGTCGACCGCCGCCGCGCCATCACCCTGCCGACGGACACCGACCCGGTCACGGTGGCCGCCGCGATGAACCCCGGCATGTCCTCCTGGGTCGCCCTCCGCCGCCGCGTGACCCTCCCGCCCGGCGCGAGTGTCCTGGTCCTGGGTGCGACCGGCAACGCCGGACAGCTCGCCGTCCAGATCGCCAAGCACCTCGGCGCCGCCCACGTCGTGGCCGCCGGCCGTGACGCCGAGCGCCTGGACCTTCTGCCGGGCCTGGGTGCGGACGAGACGGTCTCCCTGCTGGGCGAGCCCAAGGAGGTCGCCGACCGCCTCGGCCGGAGCGCCGGCGACGCGGACGTCGTCATCGACTACCTCTGGGGCCCGGCTGCCGAACACGCCATGCCCGCCCTGCTCACCGCCCGTCCCGAGCGCGCCAAACCGCTGGCCTGGATCCAGATCGGCTCCATGGCCGGAGCGGAGATCGCCCTGCCCTCGTCCCTGCTGCGCGCGGCGAACCTGCAGATCATGGGCAGCGGTCAGGGCTCGGTCACCACCGCCGGAATCCTCGCCGAACTTCCCTCCCTCGCCACGGAGATCACCTCCGGCACCCTGGCCGTGAACCCTCTCGTCCTCCCCCTCTCCCAGGTCGAGCAGGCGTGGAACACCCCCACCGCCCCCGGCCAGCGCATCGTGCTGACCCCCCGATGACGCTCGTCAACGCTCAGGAGTATGAGGAGCATTGGGAGTACTAGGAGTAGACGATGGGGCAGCCGCGTCGTATGGAGTGCTGCGCGGCGCGCAGGTACAGGGCGACATAGAAGGCGGTGTCCAGGTCGTCGCTCCACGCCCCCGGCCGGACCGCGGCCAGCTCCTTCGCCGCCCCGTTCATGAACCACATGGTCAGATCGAGGTTGTCGCACATCATCGGGACCTCGGCCGGCAGGTCTGTGGCAGCCGCCAACTTCTCCGCGATGGCCAGCACTTGAGGCGCGCCAGCGACCATGGTCGACTCCGTATAGGAAGACTCGACCGGCAACCAGATCTCCTCGTCCAGGGACGGCGGCACCATGACCGTCCAGCCACACACCAGCTCCGTCTCCTCCTGGGAAAGGCGGGCACGGCACAGCGCGGCGAACCCGTCCATGGAGGGGATCAGCTTCTCCTCGAAGGCCTGTCCGGAACCTCGGACGAACTCTGTCTCTTCAGGTACGGAGTCATACGGCGGCAGACCACGCCGTCCCAACTCGACGTTCAGCGCCGAGGCGACATCTCCCCATCCGTCCTCGCCTTCACCGAACCAGTCCTCAGCGTCGACACTGACTACGTAAATGCCCATGCCAGCAACGTACAGCGCACCACTGACACGCCGGTTCCGTGTGAGGACAAGGCGGTTCAGTGCCCGGGAACCACCAAGTGCGCGCGCTCCCGGGGGCGGGTCGTGGCCAGGTAGTGCTCTTCGGCCAGGCGCCAGCGGGACTCCCAGTCGATCGGGCCGTGGTCGTGGCCGCGTTCGCGGAGCCGTCGCATGGATTCCTCGGGTGGCGTGTCGACGTAGACCACCAGGCCGTAGTAGTCGGTGAGTTCGGGCCGGGCGGTGTACACGCCCTCGACGACGACTATGCCGGAACGGGAGACGGCGTGGATCTCGTCCGGCGCCAGTGCTCCGGTCTCCCAGTCGTAGCGCCGGTAAGCGGCATCGTGACCGTCGGTGAGAGGGACCAGCACCTCCTCGCGCAGCCGCTGCCAGTCGAAGTAGCGGTCGTAGCCCTGGGCAGGGCTCAGCCGGGCGCGCTCCTCCGCGTCCATGGGACGGTAGAAGTCGTCGCCGTGCACGACCACGGCACCGCGCAACTCGGCAAGGGCAGCCGCCAGGGTCGATTTGCCGGAGCCTCCCATACCGTCAAGGGCCACCAGGGTGGACCTCTCACGGCCGAGGGCGTCGATTGCGGCCGCGAGTTGCTCGGCGCCGGCCGAGATCATCGTCATGACGGCATTCTGGCAGAGGAGGCGGCTCCGCTATCCCGTCGTGGCGGCGGGGTTCCTTCGCCAGACGAAGACCTCGGTGCTCGGCTGGCGTTCGGAGAACCGGCCCGACGGGGAGGCCTCCCGCAGCAGTCGACGCAGGTCTGCCTCGAAGTCGGCACGGCGCGCGCCGAACAGGTGCGGAGCCGAGGAGGACATCGAGAACGCCCAGGCGACGGTGTCGTCCCAGGTGCGTTCGAGCGCCTGCCCGCCAGGAACGACATGGCGCTGAGGGCCGGAGAATCCCGCTCGGGTGAACACCGCGGCCTCACCGCCGGGTGTTCCCTGCGGTAGCACCCCGCGACCGGCTCGACGGACCGGTCCCAGGTATCGCCTGACCAACTCGTCGATCGCCGCATAGGGCACCGCCGGATGCGGGAGATCGTCGACGGTCCGGTTCTCCGTCTTCAGATCCGAGATGTGCACCAGCGCCCCGCCGGGCCGGAGCATGTCCCTGACGCTTCCCGCCACCAGGTCGCGATCCATCCAGTGAACGGACTGAGCGAAAACCGCCACGTCGAACGTCCCCAGGGCCGCGGGCAGTTCCTCGGCCCGGACCCGTACCCACCGCGCCTTTCCGGACACGCCCGCCTCGGCGGCCCCACGCCTGGCTTCATCGATCATCCCGCTGTCCGGATCCACACCGACGATCTCACCGAACAGGTGCGCCAGACTCAGCCCAAGGATGCCCGGTCCGCATCCCACATCGAGAAGCCGCCCCTGACCGTCGAGCCGCAGCACCTCGGCGAGTACGTCCGCCAGCCCGGGGGCGTACGGAAGCCTCCCGCGCCGGTAGTAGGAGGCCGCTCCCTTGAACAGAGTGTCGTCCCACTCCCAGCCGGCCATCACACCCACCCATCCACCATCCTTCGGAGAAACGCAAACCTGCCCGGCGGCGACATCATTCCATCGCTTGATCCAGACCGAAGGCACTCGGTCGAGTTCGAGGGTTGAAGTCGATGTCGAGGTCGAGCCGATCGAGCGGCTCGCGTTTCACCCGTCGGGGCTCAGATGTCCGTCCGCGGCCGGGGAGCGAATCCGGCGGCGCCGTAACACGCGTCGATGAGACGCATGGTCGTCAGTGCGTCCTCGGCGTCGAGCGGCAGTGGCGCGCCGTGGCGCAGGTGGGCGGCGAAAGCGTCGAGTTGATACGTGTACGAGGAGCGACGGCCCAGCTCCTCGACGCGTTCGCCCGCGGCGGTGCGGACCAGGACACGGTCGTCCAGGTGCGGCTGCACGAAGTTGACCGCCGTGGCCTCACCCCGGGTGCCGACCACCCGGCAGCTCATCCGCCATGTGTCGTACGCCATGTGGCAGCGCGCGGAACCGGTGGCGCCGCCAGGGAACTCCAGGTCGGCGTCCAGCCACTCGTCGATGCCCGGCGCGCCCTTCCGCTCGCCGCCGCGTGCCGCGACCAGTCGAGGCGCACCGCCGGCCCAGGGGGCGAGGGTGCGCTGGGCATGCAGGCTGTAGCAGCCCAGATCCATCAACGCCCCGCCCGCCAGCGGAAGCTGCCAGCGCACGTCGTCGTCCTGCGGGGCGGGCATGGCGACCACCGTTTCCACGTGCCGCAGTTCACCGAGTTCCCCGGAGTCCAGGAGCTCGTGCAGACGCAGGGTGACCGGGTGGAAGAGGTAGTGGAAGCCCTCCATGAAGACCGTGCCCGACTCGGCGGCGGCGCGTACTTCGGCCGCCTCCCGCGCATTGCTCGCGGACGGTTTCTCGGTCAGTACGTGCTTGCCCGCCGCGAGGGCGGCCAGGTTCCACGGCCCGTGCAGGCCGTTGGCGAGCGGGTTGTAGACGACCTCCACTTCGGGGTCGACGATCAGTTCGGCGTAGGAGCCGGCCACCCGCTCGACGCCGTGCGTGGCGGCGAACGCCTCCGCGCGGGCCCGGTCGCGGGCGGCCACCGCGACGAGACGGTGGCCGCCCGCACGGGCGGGGCCCACGATCGACAGTTCGGCGATGCGGGCCGCGCCCAGGACGCCGATACGCAAGGGGGTCATATCGTGCGTACCTCTTCCAGTCGTACGGGACGGTGCTCGGCCAGGGACAGCGTGCAGGCCTCGGCGATCCAGCTCGCTTCGACGGCGTCGGCGACCGTGCACGGCGAGGTGGCGCGGCCCGCGACGACCTCGGTGAAGGCGGTGAGTTCGGCGCGGTAGGCGTCCGCGAAGCGGTCCATGAAGAAGTGGTGGGGCCTGCCGGCGGGGAAGACGGCGCCGGGTTCGACGGAGCGCAGCGGCAGCCGGTCCTCCAGGCCGACGGCGATGCTGTCCTTCATGCCGTGCAGCTCCAGGCGTACGTCGTGACCGCGGGCGTTGTGCCGGGAGTTGGACACCACGGCGAGGGTTCCGTCGTCGAGGGTGAGGATCGTGGACGCGGTGTCGACGTCGCCCGCGGCCGCGATGTACTCGGCACCCCGGTTGCCCCCGGTCGCGTACACCTCGGTGACCTCGCGGCCGGTGACCCAGCGGACGATGTCGAAGTCGTGCACGGCGCAGTCGCGGAAGATGCCGCCGGAGACGGCCACATAGGCGGCGGGCGGCGGCGCCGGGTCGAGTGTGGTGGACCGTACGGTGTGCAGCTTGCCGAGCTCGCCGCTCACTACCGCCTCGCGGGCGGCCACGCAGCCCGCGTCGAAGCGCCGGTTGTACCCGATGTGCACCTCGACGCCGCTGCCCTCGACCGCGCGCAGAACGTCGAGGCTCTCCTCGACGGTCCGGGCCACCGGCTTCTCGCAGAACACCGGGATGCCCGCCCTCACCGCGGCGAGGATCAGCGCGGGGTGCGCGTCGGTGGCGGCGGCGACCACGACGCCGTCGACGCCGGCGGCGAGCACCGCCTCGGGGGAGTCGACCGCGGTGGCCCCGAAGCGTTCCACGGCGGACGCGGTCGCCGCGGACACGGGATCCGTGACCACCAGGGAGTCCACGGCCTCCAGCCCGGCGAGAGTCGCGGCATGGAAGGCGCCGATGCGGCCGAGTCCCAAGATGCCTATACGCATGAGAAGTCGCTCCTTAAAGCCCGGTCGGGGGCATCAGTCGAGTCCGCCGAAGACGTTCTGGTCCCAGTCGATGACCGAGCCGGTGACCACACCACTGCGGTCGGAGAGCAGGAAGACCACGAAGTCGGCGATCTCGTCGACCTGGCCGAGCTTGCCCATCGGGACACTCCGCGCGGCCTTCTCCCGCCAGTCGTCGCCCGCGCCGTGGAACTCGCGCTGAGTCGCTTCCTCGCCCTCGGTGTCCGTCCAGCCGATGTTGAGGCCGTTGATCCGGATCCGGTCCCAGCGGTGCGCGTGCGCGGCGTTGCGGGTCAGCCCCACAAGTCCGGCCTTGGCGGCGACGTACGGGGCGAGGAACGGCTGCCCGCCGTGCGCGGAGGAGGTGATGATGTTGACGACGGTGCCCGGCGCCTCACGGTCCAGCAGATGCCGCACGGCCGCCTGCATCGCGAAGAACGGGGCCCTCAGGTTGATGGCGATGTGCGCGTCGAACAGCTCCGGCGTGGTGTCCAGGAGCGAGCCGCGCGAGGTCAGCCCGGCCGCGTTGACCAGGCAGTCGACCCGCCCAAGGGCGGCCACGGTTTGCTCCACGCTGCCCCGCGCCTGCGCCGGATCGCTGAGATCGGCTCGTACGAACAGCGCGCCGGTGTCCGCCGCGAGCCGCTCGCCCACGTCGGTTCGGCGCCCGGTGAAGGCGACGCGCGCTCCTTCTCGTACGGCTGCCCGTACGATGCCCGCGCCGACGCCCTGGCTGCCGCCGTTGACGAGGACGACCCTGTCCTCAAGCAGTGGTCTCATGATGGGGATGCCCTCCCTGTCAGCGCCGGCGGCGCTGGGCGCCGTCCCGCAGTTCCTGGCGCAGCCGCTCCGGGCTCCACTCCTCTGCCACCGCCCGCCACACCGTGTCGGCCTGGGAGGGCGGGGCCAGACCGTCGACGGGCGGATCGAGGTCCAGGTCGGTCGGGAAGGGGTAGCCCTCGGCGCTCGCGGCGATCACCCGGCGCAGCCATTCCTCGCCGACGCCGTCGGCCTTGCGGCGCAGCAGCACCGGGAAGAGCGCGTTGACCATCGCGTCCCGGTCGACCGTCTCCATGGCGCGGCCGAAGGCGGAGGAGATCTGCAGCAGGTTCGCCATGCGCTTGATGCCGGCCGAGCGGTTGTGGCCGGCCGCGTGGAAGAGCGCGGGGTTGAAGAAGACCGCGTCGCCCTTGTCCAGGGGGAGCTGGATGTGGTGCCTCTCGAAGTAGTCGACGAATTCCGGGCGCCGCCAGGCGAGATAGCCCGGCTCGTACTTCTGGGAGTGCGGCAGATACAGCGTGGGGCCGGACTCGACGGGCATGTCGCAGTGCGCCACCGCACCCTGCAGAGTGAGTACGGGCGAGAGCCGGTGCACATGCGCCGGATACGCGGCCGCCTGTTCCTGGCTCAGGAACCCGAGGTGGTAGTCCCGGTGCACGCTCTGCGCCGCACCCCCGGGGTTGACCACGTTGATCTGTGAGGTGACCTGGTAGCCGGGGCCCAGCCAGGCCTCTGAGACGAGAGCCAGCATGTCGTTGGCGTAGTAGTCGGCGAAGACCTCCGGGGCGCGGCGGGCCGTCTTGTCCAGCGCGCTCCACACCCGGTCGTTGGCTCCCGGCTTGGCGAAGTGGTCGCCCCGGGCGGCTCCGGAGACCCGTTCCTCCTCGATGAGCGCGTTGAAGGCGGCGGTGGCCCGGTCCACGACGTCGAGGTCCGGGAAAGCGCGCTTGAGGACCACGATGCCCGGCCCGTCCAGCAGGGCGTGCACCAACTCGGCCCGCACCGCCCGGCGGTCGGCCACCGCCCGGAGCCGATCGCTGTCGTAGACGAGGACGCCCTGTTCGACCGCCTCGGCGAACGGGTATGCGCGGGACTCGGTGTCCTGCTCGACCAGGGAGCGGAGCTCGACGAGACGGCAGTCCTCCTCCGTCAGCCAAGTCCGCGGTCCGCGGGCTGTGAGGGCCATGGTGGGTCCTTTCGAAGTGCCTGTCCTTCTGTCAGTCTTATGAACCCAGCCCCGTCATTCAATCCGCAGCGATCCATCAAAAAGCCATCATTGATCTTCATCGGTCTTCGGGAACAGTCACCGGAAAGTCATCGGAACAGCCATGGGACACCCCTATACGATCCGGGAGATCGCCCGTCAGGCCGGCTTGAGCGAGGCGACGGTCGACCGGGTCCTCAACAGCCGCGGCGGTGTGCGCGAGAGCACCGTCCTGGAAGTGCGCCAGGCGATCAAGGACCTGGACCGGCAGCGCGCCCAGGTGCGCATCGGCGGCCGTACCTTCATGATCGACATCGTCATGCAGACACCGCGACGGTTCTCGTCCGCGGTGCGCGACGCGCTGGAGGCCGAACTGCCGTCCCTGCACCCGGCGGTCGTGCGCTCGCGGTTCCATTTCCGCGAGACGGCCCCCGTGCCGGAGCTGGTGAAGGACCTGGACAAGATCGCCAAACGGGGATCGCAGGGAGTGATCCTCAAGGCCCCCGACGTCCCCGAGGTCACCGCCGCGGTCGGACGGCTGACGGCGGCCGGCATCCCGGTCGTCACCCTCGTCACCGACCTGCCCAGCAGCCCGCGTGCGGCGTACGTCGGCATCGACAACCGCGCCGCCGGGGCCACGGCGGCGTACCTGATCCGGCAGTGGCTCGGCGAGCGGCCCGGTCATGTGCTCGTCACCATCAGCCGGGGCTCCTTCCGCGGAGAGGAGGAACGCGAAATGGGTTTCCGCGGTGCCATGCGCACTGCTCGGCCCGCGCGCCCTCTCGTCGAGGTCACCGACAGCGACGGACTCGACGCCACCCAGCGCGACCTCGTCCTGGAAGCCCTCGAGCGCGATCCCGAGATCAACGCCGTCTACTCCATCGGCGGGGGTAACACCGCGACCATCGACGCCTTCGACGCGCTGGGCCGGAAGGTCTTCGCCTTCGTCGCACACGACCTGGACCACGACAACACCCGGTTGCTGGGGGAGGGGCGGCTGTCCGCGGTGCTCCACCACGACCTGCGGCAGGACATGCGCCGCGCCTGCCAGACCATCATGCGCGCCCACAAGGCCCTGCCGGACGAAGGGCCGTTCCTCCCGTCGGCGATCCAGGTGGTGACGCCGTACAACATGCCACCAGGGCTGGGGGCCGCCCCGCCTGGCTCCGCGGGCGAGAAGTAGGTCCGGTCGGCGCCCGGCCCCGGTGGCCGCTCAGGTACGCGTGCGCACCAGCAGGAGGGCGACGTCGTCGTCGGGCTCGGGGCGCAGCGCGCTGAGCAGCATGTCGCTGGTCCTCTCCAGGGAGTAGTGCGTGCTCTGCAGCAGCCGCATCATGGTCTCCAGCCCCGTGTCGATGGGCTCGGTACGGCTCTCGACCAGCCCGTCCGTGTACAGGGCGAGCAGGGAACCCGCGGGGAGCTCCTGCTCCATGGTCCCGAAGTCCACGCCGCCGACACCGAGGGGCACACCGCCGGGGATGTCGAGGAGCTCCGCACGGCCGTCGGGGCGGATCATGACGGGCGGGAGGTGACCGGCGCTGGACAGCTCGCAGCTGCCGCGCCGAGGGTCGCACACGGCGTAGACGCACGTGGCGATCGCGTCACCGAGCGACCTCGCGATGTCGTCGAGGTGGCCCAACAGCTCGGCAGGAGGCGGATCGAGACGCGCCAGAGCACGGGTGGCGGTGCTCAACTGCCCCATGATCGCGGCGGCTTGGACACCCTTGCCCATCACGTCGCCCACGATCAGACCGGTGCGTCCCCGGCTCAGGGGCAGCACGTCGTACCAGTCCCCGCCGACCTCGCTCAGGGCCGGAAGGTATCGGGCGGCGAGATCGAGGCCCTCGTGCTCCACGGGGGCAGGGGGCAACAGGCTGCGCTGGAGGGTCAGGGCCGCGGTGCGCTCGCGTCCGTACAGGCGGGCGTTGTCGACGCAGATCGCCGCGCGTGCGGCGAGTTCCGAGGCGAGGATGCGGTCCTGCTCGTCGAACGAGCGGGAGTTGATGGTGCGGTAGAGACTGAGCGTGCCGAGCACCTCGCCCCGGGCCATCAGCGGGACGGCCAGGTAGGAGTGGACGCCTGCCAGCCGCAGGGTCTGCGCCGCATGGGAGTCCCGGGCGATGCGCCGCATCATGGCCGAGTCCACCTGTTCGACCAGGATCGGCCTCGCTTCCCGGACACACTGGGTGATGATCCGCGTCGAGCTGTAGGTGGCCAGTTCGCCGACCGGGTCCGCGGCGTGAATGGCGTCTGTCAGATAACCGGCCGCCACGGCCAGCGCCCTGAACTCGGCATGAGCCTCACCGGTGATCGAGGCGGTGGTGCCGTGGGCGACCACCGCCTCCAGTACGTCGACGGCCGCCAGGTCGGCCAGGTGCGGTACCGCCACGTCGGCCAGTTCCCGCGCGGTCTGCTGAAGATCCAGCGTGGTGCCGATCCGCACACCGGCGTCCGCGATCACGGACAGGCGCTCACGCGCCTCGGAGACCTCGGCCGCCTCGTGCTGCCGCTCGGAGACGTCGATGACGGCCATCGCCAGCCCGAGCACCCGGCCGTCGGCGTCCTCGATGCGGTGGTACGACTCCGAGAACGCATGCTCCTCGGTGTCGGTCGCCGTCCGGCCGACGGTCTGCTGGTCCAGCAGGGGTTTGCCGCTGGCCAGGACGAGGCGCATGCGCGACTCGATGGCCTCCACGTCCAGATGCGGCAGCACCTCCCCGACACGGCGCCCCAGCACCGCCTCCTCGGGCAGACCGTTGATCCGCTCCAGCGCCGGATTGACGCTCACCCACCGCAGATCGTTGTCGAAGACCGCGATGCCCAGCGGGGTCTGGCGGAACAGGCTGTGGGACAGGGCCAGATCCCGCTCCACCCGGCGTACGGTCGTGGCGTCTGCCGCCAGGCCCAGCAGATGGGCCCGCCCGTCCCGGGCCCGCAGCCGCATGGTGCGGAACTCCACCGGGCGTTCCGTGCCGTCCTTGTGCTGGAGGGGAAAGACTCCCGCCCAGCGGGCTCCCGAGCGCACCTGCGCGAACAGGTCGTGGGCCTGCTGACGGTGGTCGGGCGACACGAGCAGGTCGTCGGCCCTGTGGTCCAGAGCCTCCTCCGCTCGAAATCCGAGCAGCTGTTCGGCCTCCGGACTCCACAACACGATGTGTCCGTCGCTGTCGAGCACCACGGCCGCGACCTTCAACAGGTCGAGCAGCCCTCCCGGCGCTGCCGCGACCCCTTCGTCGTCCCCGGTCGTATACCCGTCCATACCGGCCGCTCCTTCTGGCGCGGCACCTGCACCGCCAAGTTCCACCCTGCGGGTCCTCCGATTACGTCACAGCGCGCGCCGGAGGGCAACACGGACGGAGCGGTTCGGCTGACACGGAGCCGTTCCGGGCTCGCCACGGGTGTCGACCGAGACCTCCCTGAGGCTCGTGCCCGGACGGAGGCCGGCGGGCGCCGGTCTGGGATGCTGACGCGGTGTCGACCCCACCGCGGATACCCGAGCCTGTCACCCCGGACGCGCCCACGGTGCTGAGGCGGCCCTTGCTGACCCAGCAGTGGCTCGATCTCACCTTCGTCCACTGGGCTGTCGACCCGGACAGCGTCGCGGGGCTCCTGCCGGGCGGAACGGTCCCGGACGTGCTCGACGGGGTCACCTATATCGGCCTGGTCGCCTTCCGGATGCACCGGGTCGGCTGGCTCCGCTCGCCGGGAGTGCCGTATCTGGGGACCTTCCCGGAGACGAACGTACGCCTGTACTCGGTGGACGCGCACGGTCGGCGCGGCGTGGTGTTCCGGTCGATGGACGCGGCCCGGCTCGTGCCCGTACTGATGGGACGGGCCGTCTTCGGGCTTCCGTACCTGTGGTCCCGTATGGCCGTCCGTGCCGACGACGACGTCGTCACCTACACCAGCTCACGGCGCTGGCCCGGGCCGCGCGGCGCGTACAGCCGGATCGTCGTGCGGCGGGGCGAACCGGTGGTGGAGCCCACCGAGCTGGAGCACTTCCTGACCGCCCGGTGGGGCATGCACAACACCTTCTTCGGCGACACCGGGTATCTGCCGAACGAGCATCCGCGCTGGCCGCTGCACCGTGCGCGGCTGGTCGCGTGCGAGGAGAACGTCCTCGCGGCGGCCGGAGTGCCCGTGCCCCTCGGCGAGCCGGTGAGCGTCCTGTACTCGCCGGGTGTCCCAGTGCGGCTCGGCCGTCCGGCCCGGCCGGGTGGCATCCCGACCCCCTGAGCGCCGGTCAGTGTTCCACGGGTGAGGACGATCCGCTGGGGCGCAGCCGGTGGTGGCCGTCGACGGGGTGGGTGAAGTGCGGTCGGTGGAGGTGGTGGGAGGTGGTGCGTTCGATGACCAGGATCGCGGCGTCGTCGGCGGGTTGGCCGCCGACGTGGGCGAGCAGGTCGTCGTAGACGTGACGGAGCAGGGTGTCGGGATGGGAGGAGGGGAAGGAGGCGACGCGCTCGGCCAGTGGGTAGAAGGCGCCCGTGGGTGAGCGGGCCTCGATGACGCCATCGGTGTAGAGCAGCAGGATGTCGCCGGTTTCGAAGGTGAACGGGTCGGGGTGGTGGCTGGAGGCGGGCAGCTCGCACATGCCCAGCGGGGGTACGGGGCGGCGCGCGTGCAGGACCGTGACCTCGTGATCGTGCAGCAGCAGGGGTGGGGGATGACCGCAGTTGATCATCTCGGCCTGCGGGCCCTGGTCGGGGAGGTCGAGTACGAGCGCGGTGATGAAGTGTTCGCCGGGATCGTGCTCGGTGTCGGCCACCTCGTCCAGGTCCCGGCACACGCTCACCTCGAGGGCAGCCGTGAGCGCCGGCAGGGTGGCGTACCGATGGGAGCCCTCACGGAACGCGCCCAGCACCACCGACGCCTCGCCGATGGAGGCCAGGCCCTTGCCCCGGACATCGCCGATGATCACCCGGGTCGAGGAGTGGGCGGCGCGGGCGACCGCGAACAGGTCGCCCCCGATGTGGGTCTCGTCCTCGGCGGCCAGATACAGCCAGGCCACGCGCAGCGGACCGATCCGGCGGGGTGGAGGCCGCAGCAGAACCCGCTGCGCCGTCTCGGCCACCGACCGGGCCCGGCTCAGCTCCCGAGCGCGCCGCTCCCGTACATGGCAGACGAACACCACCAGTGCGGAGAGCACGGTCAGGGCGATGATCTGCGCGATGTGGTTGGCCGTGGTCAGTCCGCCGTGGAGCACCGCGATAACCACCTGGGCGGTCACGGCCAGTACCCCGACCAGAGCGGTCAGCGACGCCCCGGCGAGAGAAGCGGTGAGCGCGGGCGCGATGACCAGCAACGGGCCCAGATGGATGTCGCTGGGGGAGCGGATGTCCACCACAGTGATCACGACGATCAGCGCGAGCGGGATCGCCACCAGACCACGGCCCGACGGCTCCTCCACGAGGCGGTCCACTGACACGCGCCGGATATCCACATACCCCATTTTGCGCCTGTTCTCCGGGCGACTGTTCCTGCTGGACACGGGCACAAGGCGCCGCGACGGCCCTCGGCGGAGTCAGTTCCACAGGGGATAGCTGACCACTTGCTCGTATCCCTCAGGCCTGGCGTCGGTGTAGACCAGGGTCATCCGGGTGTAGTGCTGCAGTTCCGGGTGCTTCTTCCAGGGCTGCGGGTGGTCGAGCCGCACGGTGACCGGGTACGGGTGGAATCTGCCCGCCGCGCAGTAGGGCTCGCAGTCGTTCACGACGTTGACGCCCTCGGCGGTCGCCGCGTCCGGCAGCCACTGCGACCAGTGCATCGAGACGAGGCGGCTGTTGCCGTCACCGCAGGCGAGGATGAAGTCGGTGGGGCGTACGTCCGGATGCCAGAAGCAGTCGACGAGCACGGAGGCGGCGGGCTGCTGTTTCACGGCCTGCGCGCCGGGAGGGGCGGCGGAGGCCGTTCCCATGACCGCGGCGAGCGACGCGGCCGCGCAGAGTCCCACCGTCGTTCTTACCGTGTGTCTGCGCATGTCCGCTCCGTGCCGTTGCGACGCCGCCCGATCGGCCCGATCGTTCGCCCGATCGTCACTGTATTGACGCTACGGCCGTGTCGGGGGATGCACCACTCGTACGGAGTAACGTCGAGTGGTGGAACAGGGGGCGGCTCGGGCGACAGCCCAAGGAGGTCGACGTGGCTGACATGACTCCTGAGGCCGGAGCGAGGGACGGGGTGCGCCGCAGACCTGGCGAGCCCTGGGGCGCCGACACACTCCGCTACCTGCCCATCGCCGAGCACGGCCTGATCGGCGATCTGCGCAGCGCGGCCCTGGTCGGTACGAACGGCACCATCGACTGGTACTGCTGCCCACGCTTCGACGCACCCAGCGTCTTCGCCTCGATCCTCGACGCCGACCGGGGCGGATCCTTCGAACTCGCCGCCGACGTCCCGGCACGCACGAAGCAGTTCTACTTCCCCGACACCAATGTGCTGATCACCCGCTTCTTCGCGGACGACGGAGTCGGCGAGATCCAGGACTTCATGCCAGTCGTCGACGACTCACGCGAGGCCGACCGGCACCGCCTGATCCGCCGCGTGGTGTGCGTCCGCGGAACGCTGCCCTTCCGCGCGCGCGTCGCCCCCCGCTTCGAGTACGGGGCCGCCCCGCACACCGTGCACGCACAAGCCGGCCAGGCGGTCTTCACGTCGTCCTCGCTCCGGCTCGCGCTGACGTCCACCGTGCCCATCGAGGTCTCGGGCCAGGACGTGTGGTCGCTGTTCAAGCTGCACGAGGGCGAGTCCGCCGTCTTCACCATCGACCGGGTCGGCGGCGATGTGGGCCCCCGCTTCTGCGCAGTGGCCGAGGCCGAAAGGGAGTTCAACGCGACCGTCCGCTACTGGCGGCGGTGGCTGTCCCAGTCGCGCTACCGCGGCCGCTGGCGGGAGATGGTGCACCGCTCCGCCCTCACCCTGAAGCTGCTCACCTACGCCCCGACCGGCGCCATCATCGCCGCACCCACCACCAGCCTGCCCGAACAGATCGGCGGCGAGCGCAACTGGGACTACCGCTACGTCTGGATCCGCGACGCCGCGTTCTGCGTGTACGCGATGCTCAGACTCGGGTTCACCGACGAGGCGGAAGCCTTCATGGGCTTCCTGTCCGAGCACGTCCGGCTCACAGCGACCGGGACGCCCCAACCCGGCGGCCCCCTGCAGATCATGTACGGCATCGACGGAAGTCGTGACCTGCCCGAACGCGAACTGCCCCACCTGGAGGGCTATCGGTGCTCGGCACCCGTACGCGTCGGCAACGCCGCCGTCGGCCAGCTGCAACTGGACATCTACGGGGCGCTCGTCGACTCCCTCTACCTGTACGACAAGTGGGGCAAACCCATCTCCAGCGCGCACTGGGACAGCATCAGCGAGCTCGTCGACTGGGTCTGCGACCACTGGGACCAGCCCGACGAGGGAGTGTGGGAGACCCGCGGAGGACGAAAGCCGTTCCTCTACTCACGGCTGATGTGCTGGGTGGCGATCGAACGCGCGATGCGACTGGCCCAACACCGCGGCCTCCCCGCCGACATGGTGCACTGGGGGAAAACCCGGGACACCATCTACCGCCGGATCATGCGGCACGGCTGGTCCGACGAGCGGCACACCTTCGTCCAGTACGAGGACAGCAACATCCTCGACGCAGCACTGCTGATGATGCCGCTGGCGAAGTTCATCTCCCCGACCGACCCGAAATGGCTCGCCACGCTGGACGCGCTGGGCGAGGACCTGGTGTCCGACTCGCTGGTCTACCGCTATGACCCGCAAGCCAGCCCCGACGGCCTCCAAGGCGAAGAAGGCACCTTCTCGATCTGCTCCTTCTGGTACGTCGAGGCACTGACCCGCGCGGGCCGACTCGACGAAGCCCGCCTCGCGTTCGAGAAGATGCTCACCTACGCCAACCACCTCGGCCTGTACGCGGAAGAGATCGGCCACACCGGCGAACAGCACGGAAACTTCCCCCAGGCATTCACCCATCTCGCCCTGATCAGCGCGGCCTTCAACCTCGACCGCATGCTCGGCTAGCAAGGGCGCTCAGGGCGCTCAGGGCGCCGTGAAGAGAGCCGGGAAGCGGGGAGCGAGCCAGGGCTTGCGCCCCCAGACGAGGATCCGGCCCTGGGCGATGGCGCTCCACTGGTCGCGGCGGCCGAGGGCCATCAGGAGGAAGGTGACCGGCTCGATGAGGATGGTGCAGTCCGGGCGGGCCGGCGGCCGTGAGTCGACGGACACCGCGCCATCGCTGACCGTCACACCGAATTGGCCACCGCCCCACAGGCGGACCGAGTAGCAGGCGGTCAGCCCGGCGGTGCGGGCGCTGTTCGTCACCCGCGGCATGACCGTGATCAGGAACGGCAGGGTCAGCCTCACCCGGGCACGGTCGATCATGTGGGTACGCCCCAGGGCGCGGGCGAGATCGTAACCGTGGCCCAGCATGTGCGTGAGCAGGTACGAGCCCAGCACCTCCAGGCTCATCGGGCCCAGCGGAGAGACAACACCTTCCTCCGCGGCACCTTCCTCCAACGCCTTCAGGCAAGCATCGGCCTGCGCCACGATCATCGCCGCCAACGGCTGAGCCCCACGCTCGGCGAACTCGGCGAGCGCCTGTTCATTGGCGGCGGCGAGGCTCTGCGGCGTGCCGTCCCCGTAGCTGCGTGCGTGTCCCGCGGCGATGTCGGCCATCAGCTCGTTGGCCAGCGCCAGATGCGCCGCCGCCTCCCCGACGCTCCACTCCGCCCCGGGTACCCGACGTTCCATGTCGGCGCCGCCGCGCAACAGCGCGGCAATGTCCTCAGCGGTCTCGCGTATCGCCACCCGCCCAGCCACAGGTTCCACGCCGCTCCCATCCTCTTTTCGGATCATCCGGCGTACAGAAGAGCAGGTAACGAGGGCAGCGACAAGACCCTGCACGGCGACACCCTCAGCCGCGCGTCAGTGGATGTCCGGCGAGCGGAGGCAGGATATTTAGTACAATTATCGATGAAATTTACTGTGTATCCCTACGCGGGAGTACGGACATGGTTGAGCGGGGCAGCCCGGAGAAACGGGGGCGCCTGAGCCGCCCGCTGGTGCTCGCCGCGGCCGTCGCCCTGGTCGACAGGGACGGGCTCGCGGCGCTGACCATGCGGCGACTGGCCACCGACCTCGGCGTGGAGCCGATGGCCATCTACCGGTACACCGCCGGCAAGGAGGC
Source organism: Streptomyces sp. NBC_00775 (assembly GCF_036347135.1). Lineage (NCBI taxonomy): Bacteria > Bacillati > Actinomycetota > Actinomycetes > Kitasatosporales > Streptomycetaceae > Streptomyces > Streptomyces sp. NBC_00775. Next base: position 394,565 of record NZ_CP108938.1, on the reverse strand, counting down.
ACTGGTCGACGGCCTGGTCGAGGCCTTCTTCGCCGAGGTCAACGAACGGCTGCGCACCTCGGCCGGGGAGATCCACTCCGACCGGGATGCCGAATCCGCCGGTCTGCTCTGGCGCGCCGAACTGCGCCGGATCGCACGTGCCTTCGCCTTCGTGGTGCACGCCCACCCCGAGATCCTGCCCGTGGTGGCCACCCGCCCGCTCAGCCTGCCGGTGGCCCGGCGCCCGGCACCGTTGCTCCAGCTCACGGAACACATCCTCGCCGTGCTGGGCCGGGCCGGCTTCGACGACGCCACCGTGCTGTCGATCTACCGCGCCTTCGTGGCGTGGAACCTCGGCTGTCTCCTGGTGGACAAGCGTCAGGTGGTCGACAACCCCGATGAGCCGGACCTCCTGCTGCGCCTGGGCCTGCACCGGCTGCCCGCCGCCGAGTACCCGCGCCTGCGCGCACTCGTCCCGCGACTGGCCGAGTACGACGACGAGCAAGAACTGATGGCAGGCCTCGACAGCCTGCTGAGCCGGATGCCCGAGGCGCCCCTTGACTCGTTCTACGGCGGAAGCGCACCCTGAGGATACGAGGTACACATCGGACATATCTCTACGTCAGTAGGGGCGTCGTCGGCGTCGCTGATGTGAGCCCTCGGCGCCCGGAAGAAGGCCGCCATGTCCACCACTCGTTACGAGATTCTCCGTGTCCGCGTCACAGCCAAGGACGCCGAAACCCTGCGCACTCTCCTGCGCGAGGCCCGTCCCGACGTCGGGGGCCGCGCCCATGAGGGCGACGACGGCAGCTTCAGCATCGAGGCCTATGTCTCCCCCAAGCAGGCCGCCGCCCTTGAACGCGAGGGCGTGTCGGTCACGACGATCGAGGACGCCGCAGCCACCGGGCGTGCCCGCCAGGCCGAGGTCGGCGAGGGAGACCGGTTCGCCCCCGAGGACGCGGTTCCGCGCGGGCTCGCCCTCAAGGTGAAAGACGCCTAGGAGGGACACCATGACGTACTTGAACACCATTGAGGTCGAGTCCGCCGTGACCAGCCTGGCCACCGCGTTCCCGTCCGCATGCGACATCATCGACCTGCCCAACGCCTCGTTCGAAGGCCGCAGCGGCCATGCCCTGCGGATCGGCACGGGCCCCGCCGGCACCAACGACTGCGTCGTACTGATAGGAGGCGTGCACGCCCGCGAATGGGGCAGCTGCGAGGTCCTCATCCACCTCGCCGCCGACCTGCTGGAGGCCTACAGCGGCGGTACGGGCCTCGTCTATGGCGGTACGAGCTTCACCTCCGACGAGGTGCGGAGCCTCCTGGACGACCTGGATCTCGTCGTCTTCCCGCTCGTCAACCCCGACGGCCGGAACTACAGCCAGAACGTCGACCCGATGTGGCGAAAGAACCGCAACCCGGCCAACTCCGGCGGGGATCCCGCCCGCATCGGCGTCGACATCAACCGCAACTTCGACTTCCTCTTCGACTTCGCCACCGCCTTCGACCCGACCGCCGGGCCCCGGGTCTCGGCGGACCCGGGAGATCTCGAGGTGTACCAGGGCCCCAGCCCCTTCTCGGAGCCCGAGACCCGTAACGTCCGCTGGCTGCTGGACGAATTCCCGCGGACCCGCTGGTTCGTCGACGTGCACAGCTACTCCGAGGACATGCTCTTCGTCTGGGGCGACGACGAGAACCAGTCCCTCGACCAGGCCATGAACTTCCTCAACCGCGCCTTCGACGGTACGCGCGGAGTGGCCGGCGACCCGGCCTACGCGGAGTTCATCCCGACGGGCGACGCCGACGACGCCGCCGTGCTCGCCGAGCAGTTCTGCGCGGGACTGCGGGGCGTACGCGGCCGTGCCTACACCCCGATGTCCGCCTTCCACCTGTACCCGACCAGTGGAACCAGCGACGACTACGCGTACTCCCGTCACCTCGTCGACCCCCGGAAGGGCAAGATCCTCGCCTTCACCATCGAGTGGGGCAAGAGCTTCCACCCGCCGTGGCCGGAGATGGAGCGCATCATCCTGGACACCGACGCCGGGCTCGCGCAGTTCTGCCTTACGGCTCTCCAGCAGCGGCGACGGATGGCGGCCACGGGTGTCGGTGCCGGCGCGAGCGCCGATCGCTGACATCGGCGTACACCTACGAGGCACACGTACTCCGTACACGACCATCGCATGTCCGCGCTCAGAACCTGTCCGAGTCGGCTGCTCACACCCGTGATCGACGCACTCGCTCAACCATCCTGTTCCTGCCAAGTGACTGAAATGGCAGTTGAGAGAGCGGCAGATCACTACTATTCGTTCAGTTTCGACTCCTGCCCTGTTTTCGGGCGGACAACTCTTCTCTACGGGGACATATGTTCATACGTTCTGCCGTCGCCACCCTGTCGGGCGCGCTGGCCCTGTCCGCCCTCGCTGTGACCACCGCCGACGCCGACGCCGGCCAAGGGGACACCCAGGTCGTCCAGGTCCTCGTCAACAACGGCAAGTCGGTTGTGGTCGGCGCCACCACGAAGAAGACGATCACGCTCAGCATTACCGCCAGGGACAACTCGGGGATCAAAGAAGCCTACGGGTGGCTCTACCACGGCTCGTTCGACAATCCTGACGGCTTCGCGGGGCCCGGCTCCGACACTCCGCTGACCTGCACCCCTGTCCCCGGAAGCGTCACCGACTCCACCTGCACGGCCAGCATCACCATCGACCCCAACGCGGCCCTCATCAACGCCAACGCCGGTACGTGGCACGTCTGGACCTCGGTGGACGCCAACGACTTCGACTTCATCAACAAGGACAGCGCGGGCACCTTCCTGATGAAGCGTGCCGCCAAGCTGACCGCCGATGCCTCCCCCGAGCCGGTGACCGCGGGCAAGGTCATCACCGTCAAGGGCACCCTGAGCCGCGCCAACTGGGACAACCTCACCTACGGAGGCTACGTGGGACAGTCGGCGAAGCTGCAGTTCCGGAAGGCCGGCACCACTACGTACAACACGGTGAAGACGGTCACCAGCGGTGCCGGAGGCGCTCTCAAGACCACCGCGACCGCCTCCGTGGACGGCTACTGGCGCTGGAGCTTCGCCGGGACCGGCACGACCGGAGCGACCAGCGCCGCCGGTGACTACGTCGACGTAACAGCGGGCTGACCTGGCAGCCGCCGCGAACCGGCGCCGCTTGCGGTACGAAGGGGCGTGGCGGCAGGGTTCGGGGTGTGCCCACTTTGCTGATCGTGCATCACACGCCCTCGCCCAACTGCCAGGCGATGTTCGAAGCCGTCGTCTCCGGTGCGACGGCGCCGGAGATCGAGAACGTCCGGGTCGTGCGGAGGGCGGCCCTGTCGGCCACCGCCTCGGACGTACTCGGTGCCGATGGCTATCTGCTCGGCACACCGGCGAACCTCGGCTATATGTCAGGCGCCCTCAAGCACTTCTTCGACCAGGTCTACTACCCCTGCCTGGACGAGACGCGCGGTCGGCCCTTCGGCTACTACGTACACGGCGGGAACGACGTCACGGGGGCGGTGCGCGGCATCGAGTCGATCACGACAGGCCTCGGCTGGCGGCGCGATGCCGAGGCGGTGACGGTGACGGGTGAGCCCGGCAAGACCGATGTCGAGGCGTGCTGGGAACTGGGAGCGACGCTCGCCGCCCAGCTGATGGGCTGATCCGAGCGGCAGTTCACCGACCTGGGTGGGACGCACCGGCGATGGACGGGGCGTCCTGCACCTCGGCGGCCGCGGCGAAGCTGAGCGCGAGGTGAGTGGCCAGGTGAGACGCGGTCGGCGGGGAGAGGCGGGCGCCGATATATCCGTCGGGACGGATCAGGAACGCCGTGGGCTGATCCGCCACATCGTAGAGACGGGCGAACTCACCGCGAGCGTCGCGGTACACCGGCGCGGTGGACGCCAGGGCGGGTGCGTCGGGGCGACATATGATGTAGGTGTCGACGTGGCCCTGCGAGAACTTCCGGGCGGTCCGCGGGAGTTCGCCGAAACCGTCGCCGTACAGGAGCAGCAGGAGCACCCCGGGGTCCTGCACCTGTACATCCACCTCGTGACTCCTCCCCGTCCTGAAGGACGGGGCTTCTCGCTATGCCGGGTTGGCGTCGCGACGGACCAGCCCGGCCCGTAGAACGTTGAGAGCGCCCACCGTGTCAGCGTGCGCGTTGTGGCCGCAGGCAACGCAGTGGAACTTCTCTTGTGTGGGCCGGTTCTCCTTCGCGGTGTGCCCGCATTCGGGGCAGGTGCGGGAGGTGTTGCGGGGGTCCACGGCGATGACTTCCCGTCCGGCGCTTTCAGCCTTGGCGTGCAGGATCGTCAGGAACACCCCCCATCCGGCATCGTTGATCGACGTGTTGAGCCCGGCTTTGGCAGCCGCCCCGTTGGGCAGGAAGCTGCCCGGCTGGTCGGGGTCGGGCTTCGGCGCAGGGACCTTGCTCATGTTGCGGATCTTGAGGTCCTCGTGCGCGATGAAGTCGTGTGCGCGGACCAGGTCGAGCGCGGTCTTGTGCGCGTGGTCAAGCCGCTGGCGATGCACCTTGCCGTGGAGCTGGGCGACCTTCTCCACCGCGCGCTGGTGGTTGGCGGTTCGGTCCTTCGCCTTGCGGCGCGGGAACCGGGACAGGGCCTGCTGCGCTGCGTCGAGCTTCGCGGCTGCACGGCGGCCGTGGCGCGGGTTGGGCACGAACTCGCCGTTCGAGTCGGCGAGGAAGTTGGCGATGCCCAGGTCGATGCCGGCCACGGAGCCGGTCGCGGGCAGCGGTTCGGGCTGGTCCTGCTCGGCGCTCAGCACGACGAACCACTTACGGCCCTCACGCTTGACCGACACGGTCTTGACCCTGCCGGCCACGGCGCGGTGCTGGTGGACCCTGACGTGGCCGACGCCCTGGAAGCGGACGCGGGTAACAGGATCGTGCGGGGTGGAGTCCCACCGGCAGCCGTCCCCGTCCTTGGGGAAGTCCACCGTGTCGAACCAGGTCACCCCACGGAAACGCGGATAGCCGGGCGTGTCACCGGACTTGACCCGGCGGAAAAACGCCTGCATCGCCTTGTCCAGTCGGCGCAAGGTGGCCTGCTGCGAGGAGAACGACCAGCGGCCCTGACGCTCCGGGTCGAATGCCCGGATGTCCTTGAGCTGCGCGGACTGCATGCCGTACGTGACGCTGGTCTTCGACGGGTGCCGCCAGGCGTCGCGCCGTTCCTGCAAGGCCCCGTTGTAGAGGAAGCAGTGATCCCGCAGCATCTCGACGAGCGCCTGCTCCTGGCGGACGGTGGGCCGCAGGAGGAACTTGTACGCACGGATCATCCAGCCCACCCCCTCCGGTCGGGATCGCTTGATCCTACTACACTTGGCATATGTCACCACGATGGGAACCAGATCCCGATATCAGACGCGGAAACCACGTCATCTACAACCTCCACGCACACTTGGTGTTCGTCACGAAGTACCGGCGTGAAGTCTTCAACGGCGAGATGCTGACACGCTGCGAGGAGATCATGCGCGATGTGTGCGAGAGCTTCGGCGCGGAGCTGCGGGAGTTCAACGGCGAAGGCGATCACGTCCACCTGCTCGTGCACTACCCGCCGAAAATCGCCCTGTCCAAGCTCGTCAACTCCCTCAAAGGTGTCAGCTCCCGATACCTGCGGGCGGAGTACACCGGCCGGATCAACCGGACCGGGACGGGCTCGGTGTTCTGGTCCCCGTCCTACTTCGTGGGGTCCTGCGGCGGCGCACCACTGAGCATCGTCAAGGAGTACATCGAGAGCCAGAAGCGCCCAGCCTGACCGTCACCACACAGGCGCAGAGATCTCCGGCGCTTCGCGCCTCCGGGCCGAGGATCGCATTCCCGCCCGGCTTAAAGGCCGGGATTCCCTGCGAAGAACAAGGGATGGAGATGTCGCCCACCCCCGAGACCGCCCTGCCCGTCGCGGACCGGCTGCGCGGCCTGGTGCCCGACGCCGGCCATCTGCAGCACATGCCCACGCATCTGGACGTGCTGTGCGGCGACTACCGGCGCGTGGTGGCGGACAACAGCCGCGCGATCGTCGCCGACGAGAAGTTCCACGCGCGCGCCGGTGCGATGAACTTCTACACGCTCTACCGGTCGCACGACTATCACTTCAAGATCTACGGGGCGATGTTCCTCGGCCAGTCGACGACCGCCCTGGATACTGCCGCGCAACTCGAGGCGTCCATCCCGGAAGAACTGCTGCGGGTGCAGAGTCCGCCCATGGCGGACTGGCTGGAGGGCTTCCTCGCGATGCGGGTCCATGTCCTGATCCGCTTCGGCCGCTGGTCCGACATCCTGCGGCTGCCGATGCCCGCGGAACCGCGGCTGTACTGCGTGACGACGGCGATGCTTCATTACGCCCGCGGCGTCGCTCTCTCGGCCACCGGCAGGATCGCCGAGGCCGAGGACGAGCGCGACAGGTTCCGTGCGGCGACTTCCCGTGTCCCGCAGACACGCATGCTGTTCAACAACACCTGCGCCGACATCCTCGCGATCGCGTCGGCGATGCTCGACGGAGAGCTGGAGTACCGCAAGGGCAACCACGACATCGCCTTCGCCATGCTGGAGCGGTCGATCGCGCTGGACGACAGCCTTCCCTACGACGAGCCGTGGGGCTGGATGCAGCCCACTCGACACGCGTACGGAGCGCTGCTCCTCGAACAGGGGCGCGTAGCGGAGGCGGAAGCCGTCTACCGGGCCGACCTGGGACTCGACGGCACCCTGCCCCGGGCCTCGCAACACCCCGCCAACGTCTGGGCCCTGCACGGCTTCCATGAGTGCCTCGTCCGTCTGGGCAAGGTGGGGGAGGCGCAGATCGTGGCCCAACAGCTGAAGATCGCGCTCGCCCTCGCGGACGTACCGATCGAGGCCTCCTGCTTCTGCCGCCTCGAAGCCGTCACCGGCGCAGGCACCGCCTCGGGCACTGCCTCGGGCACCGCCGAGACCGGCTGTTGCTGAGCCCCGTCTTCTGGAAGTGGTTCACGCGGTCCGTGTGTCGCCATCCGTCAACGACGCGACAGTACGTTCAACGACGCGACAGTACGTTGTCGACGGCCTCGGCGGGCGTCGAGACCTCGACCAGCAGTCCGGCCTGCCCAGAAGCAGCGGCCTCAGCCGGCGGAGTCCAACTGCGCAGCGCGGCAACCGGCTTGCCTGCGTGCAGTGCCAGCGCCACCTCACTGAGCGTTCCCCAACTGCCTCCCACCGCGATGAGGGCATCGCAGGTATTCACCAGGACGCCGTTGCGCAGTTCGCCCAGACCGGTCGCCAGGGCGACGGTCAGGTACGGGTTGGCGGCGGTTCGGTCTCCGCCGGGCAGTACGCCGACCACGGTGCCGCCCGCCGCGCCGGCGCCCTCGGCACAGGCCTCCATGACACCGCCGAGCCCCCCGCACACGACGACCGCACCACGCTGCGCCAGCAGTCCGCCGACCTGCCGGGCCAGCTCTGTCTCCCGGGCGGTCGCCTCGCCCGGCCCGGCCACCGCGATGTACGGACGGTGTCGACGGCTGGAGTCGATCAAGGCAACCCCCAAGGAATCGGCCTGTGCACCACAGGAGCACATCCATGCCCACGGCGACCCACGTACCGAGCTTATGCACCAACCGTGTGCTTGTGCATCACGTCGAGGTAGTGCCGATCACGGTGCGGCACGTGGTTGTCCCGTCCCGGCAGGCTGAAGACCGCGCAGACGTCGGCGGGTTGGGTGATCAGGCTGGACTGCTCGCCGAAGGTGAGGGTGCTGTTGACCGCATGCCGGCAGCCTGCGGCGTCCAGGGCGGCGATCAGCTCCTCGCGGAGGACGGTGGCGTCGCATGACTCGGAATCGGGCAGGACGAGCGGCGGAAGGCTGGCGGTCGAACCGGGCCAGAGGCTGATCCAGATTCCGCTGACGGCCCGCTGAGTGACCGATAGCCGCAGCCCGTTCCAGGAGTACGGGTAGCCGTCGATGTCGGGCCCTTTGAGGATGTGGGCGGGGTGCGGGCGGCCCGGGCCGAGGAGGTCTTCAGCCTCAGCCAGGGACATTCCGCAGTTCAGGGGCCCGATCCGGCCAGTGCGGGCGAAGTCGACGAGCACGTCCATCAAGGTCACGACAGTGACTGTGACACTCTCCCGGGCCCCTTCGCATCCCGATATCAGCGCGGCGCCGCAGCGCGTACGAGGTGAAGAAAATCGCGTCAGAGGGCTTGCCCCCTTGATGGCTCATTACTTAAATCAAACCGTGAACTAAGCGCCACGGGAAGCCGGTTCACCCCCAGGCGTCAAGGGGAACGGAGCTGACCCCTCTGTTCCGAACGCGTTGTGTTCGCTCTGCTCTTCACCCCACCCGCATGGAGCCACGACATGAGACTCAGATCCTTGGGTGTCGCGCTCGCCGCCATGGCCGCGCTCATCACCCTGCCCCTGCAAAGACCGGCCGCCGCCGCCGACCTACCGCTGTCCCAGGGCAAGACGGCCACGTCCTCGTCCGACGAGAACGCGGGCACCACCGCCCCCTACGCCGTCGACGGCAACACCGCGACCCGGTGGTCGTCGGCCGCGACCGACACCCAGTGGTTGCAGGTCGACCTCGGCGCCACGGCCTCGGTCACCAAGGTCGTCCTCAACTGGGAAGCGGCGTACGGCAGTGACTACCGCGTCCAGATCTCCCCGGACGGGAGCACCTGGACCGACATCAAGACCGTGACCGGCGGCGACGGGGGAGTGGACACCCTCGACGTCTCCGGCCAGGGCCGCTACGTACGGATGTACGGCGTCCACCGCGCCACCCAGTACGGCTACTCCCTGTGGGAGTTCCAGGTCTACGGCGACACCGGCACGACACCGCCCACCACCTGCGACTCGGCCAACGCGGCGCAGGGCCGGCCGGCCACCGCCTCCTCCACCGAGAACGCCGGAACCCCGGCGTCCGCGGCCTTCGACGGCAACACCGGCACACGCTGGTCCAGCCAGGCCTCCGACCCGCAGTGGGTCCAGGCCGACCTGGGAACAACCCAGGACCTCTGCGGAATCGACCTCAACTGGGAGACGGCGTACGGCAAGGCGTTCCAGATCCAGGCCTCCACGGACGGCCAGAACTGGACCACCCTCAAGACCGTCACCGACGGCACCGGGGGCACAGCTTCCTACAACGTCACCGGGCAGGGCCGCTACGTACGGATCTACGGGACGGCCCGGGCCACCGGTTACGGGTACTCGCTGTGGGAGGTCGCCGTCCACACCGGTTCAGGAGGCACTCCGCCCGTGCAAGGCGGCGGCGACCTCGGCCCCAATGTCATCGTCGTGGACCCGTCGACGCCCAATCTGCAACAGCAGTTCGACCAGGTCTTCGCCCAGCAGGAATCGAGCCAGTTCGGCTCGGGCCGCTACCAGTTCCTGCTGAAGCCCGGCACTTACAACGGCATCAACGCCCAACTCGGCTTCTACACCTCGATCTCCGGGCTCGGCCTCAACCCCGACGACACCCACATCAACGGTGACATCACCGTGGACGCGGGCTGGTTCAACGGCAACGCCACCCAGAACTTCTGGCGTTCGGCGGAGAACCTCTCGCTCACTCCCTCCAACGGCACCGACCGCTGGGCGGTGGCCCAGGCCGCGCCCTTCCGCCGTATCCACGTGCAGGGCGGGCTCAACCTCGCCCCGGCCGGCTACGGATGGGCGTCGGGCGGCTACATCGCCGACTCCAAGATCGACGGTACGGTCGGCCCGTACTCCCAGCAGCAGTGGTACACGCGTGACAGCTCGGTCGGAGGCTGGACCAACGGCGTGTGGAACATGACGTTCACCGGTGTGCAGGGAGCCCCGGCGACCAACTTCGACAGCGGCCCGTACACGACCCTGGACACCACCCCGGTCTCCCGCGAGAAGCCCTTCCTCTACCTGGACGGCAGCGCGTACAAGGTGTTCGTACCGGCCAAGCGCACGAGCGCCCGCGGCGTCTCCTGGCCCAACACCGCCGGTACGTCCATACCGCTGGACCAGTTCTACGTCGTCAAGCCCGGCGCGACCGCGGCGACCATCAACACGGCCCTCGCCCAGGGCCTCAACCTCCTCTTCACCCCGGGCGTCTACCACCTCGACCAGACGATCAACGTGACCCGCGCCGACACCGTCGTGCTCGGCCTCGGCCTGGCCACGATCGTGCCGGACAACGGCATCGACGCCCTGCACGTGGCGGACGTGGACGGCGTCAAGCTCGCCGGATTCCTCATCGACGCCGGACGCGCCAACTCGGACACCCTGCTGCAGATCGGCCCGTCCGACGCCTCCGCCGACCACTCCGCCAACCCCACCACCGTGCAGGACGTGTTCGTACGCATCGGCGGCGCGGGCCCCGGCCTCGCCACCAACTCCGTTGTCGTCAACAGCGACGACGTCGTCATCGACCACACCTGGCTCTGGCGCGCCGACCACGGCGACGGGGTCGGCTGGGACACCAACCGGGCGGACTACGGCCTGCGCGTCAACGGCGACGACGTCCTCGCGACCGGCCTGTTCGTCGAACACTTCAACAAGTACGACGTGCTGTGGAACGGCGAACGCGGACGGACGATCTTCTTCCAGAACGAGAAGGCGTACGACGCGCCCAACGCGGCCGCCATCACCCACGACGGCATCGTCGGCTACGCGGCCTACAAGGTCGCCGATTCCGTCGCCGTACACGAGGCATGGGGCCTGGGAAGCTACTGCAACTACACGTCGGACCCGACGATCGTGCAGGCCCACGGCTTCCAGGTGCCCGTCAAAACGGGGATCAAGATGCACGACATCCTCGTGATCTCCCTGGGCGGCAAGGGCCAGTACGCCCACGTCATCAATGACACCGGCGCCCCCACATCAGGGACGGACACCGTTCCGTCGAAGGTCACTCAGTTCCCGTGACCGCAGGCGCCGTCGACTGACAGGCACGAGGGTGCCGGTGCTCTGCCCTACAAGAAGCCCGGCACCCTCCCGCCGTTCGCTCACGACCCGAGCGCCGCTCGCTGTGGGCTCCTGAGCGAGTGAGGTGGCTTCACACCGATGCCCCGTCCGAGTGGCGGGGTGCCACAGTCTCGTGCACGCAGCCGTCGCTGATCGGCCACTGGAAGAAGTGCGGCTGGCGAGTTCGCCCCGCAGCCCCGACAGCGCGGACGAGGCGATCCGCTCGGCGGCGGAGTCACGCCCCGTCGAGGACGTCACCCGGGTGATGCCGCTGCTGCACCAGCCTTCGGTCGCATCGCACTGCGCGGAGGAGGCCGTCCGGACGGTCGCCGCACGCCGGCCCGTCGAGGAACTCGTGCGGCTCATCGGCCAGTTGTCCGAGCGGCACGCCGCCACAGGCACTCCGGGGCGGGAACTCCCGATCGGGCCCCGCACACCAGGGCGCCGCTGCCCGGGGAGGCCGTCGGTCCGACGCCGCGGCCGGCAGCAGGGCGGGACCGCAGCACGCCTCACGACCGTGCCGCACGGCAGGCCCGGGAACGGGATGAGCGCGACCCGGCGAGGACCACCACGCTCCCGGACTGGCCGCGGTGGCTCACGGCCGCCGCGCTCGTCGTGTGCGGCCTCAGGCGTCTGCCTTTGCACCGGGACGGCGCGCCGCTCGGCGTCTACGGCTTCGCCGTCGGAGTCTGCGCGCTGTGTCTCGTGCTCGCCGTGGCCGTCCTCCCGCGCGGCGCGGCGCGGTGCCGTTGCTCGTCGCGGCCGTGCTGGTGCCGCGGCACTGGCCACCCTTCAGCTGCTGGAGGGGCGACTCCACTCGCGGGCCCTGTCCCGGGCGCTGGAAATCGGGGTCGCACCGTCCTGGGCGGCAGGTCTCGCCGCCAAGCGAACGGGACGCCACCCGGCACCGCGCCCGCCGGCCGACGCCGACCGCGTCATCGGCTGAGCGACGCGGCACCGGGAACTCGGCCCGCCCGACGCGTGGATCCACACTCCGCTCGCCGGGCGGGCCTTCCCGGGTCTGCCCCGCGTCTCACCGGCGCCCGGCAGACCGACGCGACCCACTACATCGCCCACGCACCACCGCGAAGGCAACTTCGCCTGTCAGTCAGATGTTTGACGCAGGATCAGGCTGACGAAGCCCCAGGTGTCGCGGTAGACGCGTAGCCATTCCGAGCGCCGGGTGGTCGCTGCCTCAAGTACCTGAGAGCTGTCCGGGTCGGCAGGGTGATCCAGGGCCCATGAGGCGAGCGAGCCCCAGCAGGCCCACTCGTAGGCGTCCAGCTCGCCGCGGGTGCTGACATGGCCGTGGACAGGAGTCCATCCGTCGGCGACGACACGGTCCACCGTGGTCGCCAGGTCGGAGTAGTCCCCGAGCATCTCGATGGCTTCGGGGGAGGGCTCGCGGTCCCAGAAGCCGTCACCGATCAGTACGCGTCCCCCGGGTGCCAGATGAGTGCGTGCCGCCGCGAGAGTGGGCAGCAGGCCGCCGAAGGCGTGCGTGGCCCCGACGCTGAGCACCAGGTCGAACGGGTGCGGGGAGGTGAAGCCTTCGGCTTCCTGGTGGTGGAGTACGAGGCGCTCCTCGACGCCGAGGCGGATCGCGGCCTGGCGTGCGTCCGCCAGGGAGCCCTCGGAGACGTCGACGCCCTCGGCGTACAGCTGAGGGTCTGTGGCGAGCGCGCGCAGAAGCCATTCCCCGCTGCCGCAACCAAGGTCGAGTACACGCTTGCTGCCGGGCGGCAGGCCGCGTTCCAGAAGCCGGCGTACGGAGTCGTCGTCGACGGGCGACTTGATCGGGTGGTCGGCGTGAGCGAGCTTGGACATCTGTTCATGATTCACCGGCGCAGCCTGGCAGCGCCGGTCGGTGCGCGCATCTCATTTTCGGCGGGGAGGAGCCTGGTGACTTGAGGCCGCCTTGCGGGCCAGGATCTGCAGCCCCGCCGATTCATGGCCGTTCATGGTGTTCACGGTGGTCCGTCGGGTGTCGACCGTCTCGAATGCGGCGAGCAGGGAGGTGAACCAGTCGGTCGCGTGGTGGCGGCAGACCGCGCCGTCGCTGGTCTCGAACACCCCGTAGGTGCCGTACTGTTCGGCGAATCGCGCGTAGCGCTCGCGGTTGCGCCGGTCGTCTTGAAGCGGCAGGTCGCTGAGGTACAGCAGTGCGCCGGGCTTGAGTACGCGGTGCAGCTCGCCGATCAGGCGCCGCTGGGCTTCGTCGCTGGGGATGCAGGTCAGCACCGCGAAGAGCACGACCATGTCGGCGCTCGCGTCCGCCCAGGCCAGTGTCGGCGGGGTGTCCAGCACCGCGAAGCGCATCGCGGGGTGCAGGCCGCGGGCCCGGGTGATCATCCCTGACGATGTATCGACGCCGGAGAGATTGCCGAAGCCCTGCCGTTCCAGCTCTTCGAGGGTTCGTCCGTACCCGCAGCCGTAGTCGAGGATCGCGGCGCTTGGGCCCACGCCGTCCAGCCACGGTGTGTGCAGCGGGTGCGTGAACCGCTTCGTCGCCGCGGCGGCGTCCCAGTAGGCGGTCTGGCTGTCGAGCTCGGACACGGCGGATCCCTCCATCGGCGTTTCGGGGAGAGGCTCACGCTGCCATGAACTCGGGGTGTTCCACCAGGTAGTCGCCCCCGGGCACGACACCCCCGCCCGCCGGCCCGTTCGCGCAGCCTGTTACGCGGTGGCCCGTCGCGCGTACACCTCGATCTCGATCTTCATACGGGGATCGAAAAGTTCGCACATCAGCATCGTCGCGGCCGGCCGGACCTCGCCGAAACACCGGCGCAGGACCGGCCAGCAGGGCTCGAAGTCCTCGCGGTCGGGCAGCAGATACCGCACCCGCACGACATCGGCGAAGCCGCACTTCGCCTCGGCCAGCGCGGCCTCGATATTGCGCAGGCACTGCGCGGTCTGCTCCACCACGTCGTCGGAGATGGTCATGGTGGCGTAGTCGAAACCGGTCGTCCCGGACACGTGAACCCAGTCGCCGTCGACCACGGCACGGGCATAGCCGATCTGCTCCTCGAACGTCGAGCCGCTGAGGATCGCACGTCGCTCCGTCATGCGCGGAACGCTAAGCAACCAGCGCGGATACGTCTAATACCGCAACAGGCATGACCTGATATCTCTAGGCGTATGGAGCGCCCCGAACTTCCCCTGCAGCAGCTGCACGCCTTCATCGTGCTCGCCGAGGAACTCCACTTCGGCCACGCGGCCGCCCTTCTGGGCATCGCACAACCGCCCCTGAGCCAGCAGATCCGCCGCCTGGAGGACAAGGTCGGCCACCCGCTGTTCCATCGCGAACCGGGACGCGTCACCCTCACCCCGGCGGGCCGGGAACTGCTGCCCGCGGCCCGGCGAGCCCTCGCCGACCTCGCGGACGGCCTCGCCGCGGCCCGGGACATGGGCAGCGGCCGGGCCGGCCGTTTGCGGATCGGCTTCGCCGCCTCCCTCGCCCTGACCGTCCTGCCCGGCGTGTTGCGCACCTTCCGGGAGCGGTTCCCCGCCGTGCACCTGGACATCCACGAGATGACCACCGCACCGCAACTCGCGGCCCTGCACGACAAGACCATCGACATCGGCCTGCTGCGCGAGCCGCCCGCCGACGAAACACAGCTCGGCTTCAAGACCGTACTCACTGAGCCCTTCGTGGCCGTGCTGCCCTCCGCGCATCCGCTCGCGGCCCAGCGGACCATCCGGGTAGGGCAGTTGGCGGACTCGCCCTTTGTGCTGCTGCCCCGTCATGTCGGCCCGCGGCTGCACGACCAGATCGTCGGCTTGTGCACCGCGTCGGGCTTCACGCCCCGGGTGGCCCAGCATGCCGTGGAGTGGCAGACCGTCTGCGCCCTGGTGGAAACCGGCCTGGGCGTCTCCCTCGCCCCGGCGAGCATCCGGCGCATCCGCCTCAAGGGCATCGCCTTCCGCGGGATCGAGCCCAGCACCGCCCGCACCCGAGTCGCCGTCGCCTGGCGCGAGAACGACCCAAGCCCCCTGGCCGCAAGCCTTCTGGCGACGGTCAGCCAAGATCCGCCGAAGAGGCCCTAGGAGCGTGTCTCAGTAACGGGCAACTGACCGGGTGGTCGTGATCGCTGGGATCGCTCGCGGTCGCCCGGCCGGTGTCCCGCGGCGGCGGTGGCTGGTCCTTCCGGTTCGGGAATCGACTGGACAGGGGCTGACGGCCGGGCCGGTCAGGCGATTGCCGCGGTGAGACCGGCCGATCCGGCGTGTCGGAAGATCTTGCGGAAATTGTGGCAGGCGGCCAGCAGCTGCCACTCGCTGCGGGCACTGTCCTCGCCGCGCAGGAGTAGCTGGCGGCCGTTCTGGCAGGTCACGATCTGGCCGAAGACGGGTTCGACGATGGCCTTGCGGCGGCGGTAGGCGGCCCGGCCGGGCTTGGTCCGCAGCTTGCGGGCCATGCGCTCCTTCAAGGTTGCGTCTTTGGGGATGCGTCCGCGGGGTGCGGGCGGGACCTGTTCGTCGTGGCCGAGGCGGCCGGTGGCCATGAACGTGTCGGTTCCGCAGGCCAGTTGGCGTTCCTTCGCGGCTTCGAGGTTCGCCTCGGAGCAGTAGCCGGCGTCGACCAGGGCTTGCTTGGGGTGGGCGCCGGTGTTGACGGCGGACTGGTCGAGCATGCTGGTGTAGTTCAGCGCGTCGGAGGCGTTGGTCGTCACGTCGGCGGCGGTGATGACCTGGTGGGCCTCGTCGACGACGGCCTGGGCGTTGTAGGCCTGGATGTAGGCGCCGTCGCTGTTCTTCATGATCCGCGAGCCTGGGTCGGTGAAGTTGGCCTGGGCCTTGGGCTTGGGCCGGGCCTTGGCGGCAGCCTTGTCGCCCGCGTCGGTGACAGCCTGATCGTCGCTGGTGCCGGTGCGGTCCTGGCGGCGGCGTTCCTTCTCCTGCGCGTGGCGGCGTGCCTTCGCAGCGGCCTCGGCCTCGATCTGCGCGCGGGCGGCCTGCAGCCTGGCGAGGCGCTTCTCGCGTCGGCCCAGCTCGGCGGGCAGGTCGGTCTCTTTGCCGCCGACGCCGAAGGCCTGGTCCTCGGCGGCGTCGGTGGCCTCAGCGTCGGCCAGCAGAGCGGCGGCCTTGGCCTCCAGTTCGGCAATCTCGGCCTCGATCCGCTCCTCCTTGTCGACCAGGCGGCCGTAGCTCATCGCCTTGTGTTTGGAGGCGTTGGCCTCCAGTTTCGTGCCGTCCAGGGCGACGCGGCCCATCTTGACCATGCCGAGCTTCTGCGCGAGGTGCAGCGACTGGAGGAACAGGCTGCCGAGGGTGTCCAGGTGGCGGCGGCGGAATCGGGCGATCGACCGGAAGTCCGGAGCCTGGTCGGCGGCCAGGAAGCGGAACGCGACATCGTCCACGCAACGACGCTCGATCGCCCGGGAGGAGCGGACCCCGGTGGTGTAGCCGTAGATCAGCAGCCGCAGCATCAGCCGCGGGTCGTAGGGCGGGAAGCCGCGCTTTTCGGTGTACTCCGCGAGGATCGGTGAGAGGTCGAGCACCTCGTCGACCAGGTCGGCGACGAACCGGGCCAGATGATCCTCGGGCAGCCAGGCATCCAGCGACGGCGGCAGCAGCAGGATCTGGTGCGGGTCGAACGCCCGGAACGTTTTATCCACCGCCGCCGCACAACGTGGCGGCTGTTTGCCCTCGGCCGGCTCGACCTCGAACAGCCCCTCCTGATCACGCATACCGGGATCATCCCGCACAAGTGATCACCAGACACGCGCGGGTTGCCGGTTACTGTGACTGAGCACGCTGGTTGGCCACTCTGAGCATTGCAGCTGGCCGGCCCACGGCGACGCGTGCGCCAGCTGTCAGGCGTCGAAGCGGCGGCGGGCGGCCTCGATGTGACCGAAGTACTGGTGGGTCCAGCCGCACATTCCGTCGACCGTTGCGCGCAGGGCTTGACCCGGCTCGGTGAGGGTGTATTCGACCCGCGGTGGGACGGTGGGGTGCACGGTGCGCTCGACCAGGCCGTTGCGCTCCAGCATGCGCAGGTTCTGGGTGAGCATCTTGTGGCTGATGCCCTCGATCTCGTTCCGCAGCTCGCTGAAGCGCAGGGTGCGATCACCGAGACCCTCGACGATGAGGAACGCCCACTTGTTGGCGACGTCGGAGAAGATCTCCCGCGCCAAGGAGCCCGCACGCGCCAGGTCTGCATCCTCGGGCGAGCCTGTGAACTGCTTGGTCACCATAAGGTTCTCCAGTCACTGAAAAGTGCGTTCTTCCACGTCAGCGTCCACTCTCTTACAGTTTCTGAGTAACCACAAGAGAGTAAGCGTCTCGGTCGGCGCGGACGCGAGCCCACAGGCGCTCAGGACGAGGAGACAGGCAGCATGGCCATCACCTTTGTGAACCCCAGCGGATTGCCCAAGATCGACGTCTACCGGCAGGTGTCGATCGCATCCGGGTCGAGGCTGGTCTTTATCGCCGGGCAGGTCGCCTGGGACGCCGAGGGAGTCACGATCGGCGAAGGCGACCTCGCCGCCCAGGTCGAGCAGAGCTATCTCAACGTCGGCACCGCCCTGGCCGAGGTCGGTGGCTCCTTCGACGACGTGGCGAAGCTGACCTTCTACGTCGTCGACTGGACCCCCGACAAGATGCCCCCGCTCCTGGAAGGGATCTCCCGGGCAGCCGCGAAGCTGGGGGTCACCCCGGCCCCGCCGACCACGCTGATAGGCGTTGCGGCACTGGACGTCCCCGACCATCTGGTCGAGATCGAAGCCACCGCGGTCCTCGACTGAACAGGTGCTGTGACGGGACGCGGTAGTTGGAACCATGAGGGTGTGGTGACCTTGCGATTCGGACCCCGCAGGTCACGCTTGTTGGAACCACATAGTCACACTGCTTGCAACCTGCGGTGAATTGCCATTCATGTTGGAACCCGCGTCGATATACCGGTTCGAGACGCGCGGGCGAAGCTGCCTCACCCGGCGGCTGATGACCGCCGTGCACATCACCAGGGGACTACGCCAGCGTCTTGGAAGAACCTGCCGGTCGGGCCGTCGTCCGGCAGGGTCGCCAGTTTGATGGCGATCGCTGCGCCCTGTTCGGGGGTACGCACGCCGCGGAAGCCGTTGAGGTCGGTCGCGACATAGCCGGGGCAGCCGGCATTGATCAGGATGTTCGTGCCGCGCAGCTCCCGGGCGTACTGGAGGGTGACGGCGTTCAGGAACGTCTTCGACGGCGCGTACGCCACGGCCACCGGACCCGTCATCTGCTCAGCAGCGGTTCCTGACTGCCGGGTGAGGGAGCCGACACTGCTGGACATGTTCACGATCCGCGGTGAGGCAGAGCGGCGCAGCAGCGGCATCATCGCGTTGGTGACGCGGATGACGCCGATCACGTTGGTCTCCACGACCGTCCGGATGGTGGCGGGATCGACCCGGGTGGGCTCCTGTGGCATGCCGCCGGTGATGGCGGCGTTGTTGACGAGCACGTCGAGGCGCCCCGCCTGTTCCTCGATCAGCTGTGCGGCGGCGGTGGCGCTCGCGTCGTCGGTCACGTCCAGCGGTACGCCGAACGCGTCGACGCCGGCCGCGCGCAGTTGCTCCACCGCTGCCTCACGGCGCTGATCGTCTCGGGCGCCGACGCCGACGCTCCAGCCGAGGGCGCCCAGGCCCATGGCGATCTCGTAGCCGATTCCCTTGTTCGCGCCGGTGACCAGCGCAATCGTTCGTTCGCTCATGGGGACCATGCTGCTCTCGGACCCCGGCGGGGGTCCAAGACCGATCGGGTAGGCAGCGATACCGTCAGGGTATTGATCCGGAGTACCGTGGCGGCATGGAGACCCGGGAACTGCGATATTTCGTCGCTGTCGCTGAGGAGCTGCACTTCGGGCGGGCCGCGCAGCGGCTCGGGATCGCGCAGCCGCCTCTGTCACGGGCGATCCAGCAGCTCGAACGCCGGCTCGGGGCAGCACTGCTGGATCGGACCAGCCGCGCCGTCACGCTGACCGCGGCCGGCTCGGTGCTGTTGGCCGAGGGCCGGGCGGCCCTCGACGCGGTCGACGCCGCCGAGCGCCGGACCCGCCGCGCAGGCCTTTCCGCGACCGGCCGTCCCGGCCTGGCCCTGGTCACGAAGGCCAGCGCGTCCAGAGAACTGCTGGCCAAACTGCTCGACGCGTACGCCGCCGAACCCGGCGCGGTCCCCGTCGACGTCATCCTGTGCGGCCCTGCCGAGCAGCAACGACTCCTGCGCGAGGGCCGGGCCGACGTGGCGCTGCTGCACCGGCCGTTCGACTCGACAGCCGGGTTCCACACCGAAGAACTCAGCACGGAGGGCCAGGTTGTGGTCCTGCCGGCCGGGCACCCGCTCACCGTCCGCGCCCATGTGCACATGGCCGACATCACCGCCCTGCCTGGCCTGCCCCTGCCACTCTGGCCCGACTCCGACGGCACCTACCCGCCCGGCCCCGGCCCACAAGTCCGCGACCAAGCACAGTTGCTGCAGCTCGTCGCGCTCGGCCGCGCGTGCGCGGTCGCACCGGAGTCGTGCCGAGCCCAGCTGCACGATGACCTCGCCGCCGTGCCCGTGCTGGACGCGCCAGCAGTTACCACCGTCATTGCCTGGCCCCCACACAGCCGGTCCAGAGCAGTCGCCGACCTTGTCCGGACTGCGACACGTCTCTAGTAGTTCCAACATGCCTGGCCAGGTTCCACCTATCGTGTCCCGGCTCAGGTGCTCTTTGCCACTGAGCGCCGGAATGGCCAACTACGGCGCTCAGTGGCCAACCAGCGTGCTCAGTCACAGTTACTGACCCACGCTCCTAGCCGGCAAGGTGCCGGCGTTCTCCGCTGTGCACGGCTGACAAGCGGGGGCCGCGGCGAGGAGGACAGCCGGGCGGGCGCTCTCGGTCACTGCCTCCCGGCTCGGGTCAGGGCGTCCTCGGCCTGCGCGGCCAGGGCGGCGACGAGGTCCGCCGCATGGGGGAGGTCGGTGATGAGGTCGACCGCCTCGCCGGCCCATACGGGCAGCGGGGGAACCTCGCCCCGTGCCACGTCGACCTGGTAGGCCCGTTGCGCCTGGGGATCCGCGGCGAGTTCCGCTTCCCGGCCCCGCCATTGGTCAAGGTAGCGATGGCCCAGGGTGCGAGCGGTGTACCGCGAGGGCCACTGGGAGCCGCGGGCGATGTCGAGGACACGGTTTCGCTCCGTGTCCTGCCCGCGTCCCTCGACGATCGCGGTGGTGATCGACGGGTGGACGACGGCTTCGGCCGTGGCCTGGAAGCGGGTGCCGATGACCGCCCCCGCCGCACCCAGGGCCAGGGCCGCGGCCACACCGCGGCCGTCGGCGATCCCGCCGGCCGCCAGCACCGGCACAGGTGCCGCCAGGTCCACCACCAACGGCACGAACGGCAAGGTGGACCGTCCGTGCCGGGAGCCGTGCCCACCGCTCTCCGTGCCCTGCGCCACGATGAAGTCGGCGCCCAGGTCCACCGCCTGCCTGGCCTCCTCCAGGTCGGTGACCTGAAGGATCAGTGCCGCGCCCGCCCGGCGGATGCGCTCGGCGAAAGGGCTCGGGTCCCCGAAGGACAACATCACCGCCCTGGGGCCGTGCTCCAGTACCCGTTCGACCGCGCCGACGTCGATCGCCCAGGTCCACAAGCCGACACCCCAGGGGCCCGTGGTGCCCTTCGCCACGATGGGCACCTCTCGGGCCAGCCAGTCCGCGTCCCCGTTCCCGGAGCCCAGCAACCCGAGCCCCCCGCCGCGTGACACGGCCGCCGCCAGTTCACCACCGGCCGAACCCCCCATCGGCGCCAGCGCGATCGGATGCCGCACACCGAACAGCTTCGTCAACGCCGTCGACAACGTCATGACCCTCATCCTGTCCCAGGCCACCACTGAAGGTCAGCCCCCGGTACGCCCGCCGCACAGATCACTCTCCGTGACCTTCGCGGCCGGATGACTCTCCGCCGAATGAGGTACTGGTGAGCCTTTGCCTGCCCCCGGTTATCCTGCCTCGTCCCGAACAGGCCAGGGAGGTCCCCCACCATGAGCAGCACCACATCGTCCTTTCCCGAGCGGATCGAGCTCTCGGGGGAGGGTCTCGTCCTCCGCGACTGGACGGAGGCGGACCTGGCCGCGATGCCGGAGCTGTTCGACCATCCCGACATCGCGTACTGGACGCCGATCGTCTCCCCCTTCGACGACGCGGCCGCCCGCGCACGGCTGGACCGGGACCGGCAGCTGCGGGCGGAGGGCACGACCATCCTGCTCGCCATCACCGTCGACGGCGGCGCACCGCTCGGCGAGGTGATGCTGCGGCGTGCCCCCGAGGGCACGGAGCTCGGCTACGCGGTCGGCCCGGCGCACCGCGGCCAGGGGCTGGCGGCGCGGGCGGTGCGGGTGATGGCCGCGTACGCCTTCGAGCAACTGGGCGCACGGCAGGTGATCCTGGAACTGGAAGCCGAGAACGCCGCCAGCGTCGCCGTGGCCACCAAGGCGGGCTTCCACCTGCTCGACGTGCCGCTGATCACGGGTGAGGAGAAGGGGCGGCCCTACGCCCTGCAGACGTGGGGCCGGAACCGCCCCTGACCCTCAGCCTCCACCACGAGCACCCGATCGCACGCTCACCCCAGGCCCGTGACCGCCGGCTTCGGGAGGAACAGACCGGCCCCGCGTCCGCCCGGCTTGTGTCCTACGGGGCTATGCCGACGCCCTCGATGCGGCTCCAGGCCTTCTCCTGTGCCGTGGTCAAGGCCGGCCAGTCGAGTCCGCCCGGGCGGGCGGCGACACGGGAGGCGTACGGCGAGGGGTGGAAGCCCGGATCGTAGAAGCATCCTGTGCCGTAGGCGCGGTCGAACGTGGCGCAGGACGCCGCGATCGACCGCGGGTTCCGCTTCCTTCCGCTGCGGACCCATGTGTCCAGGGCGGAGAGGGAGTTGGCGTACTCGGAGTCGCTCAGTTGGCTGTGGTCGTGTTCCTCGGTGAATGTCTGCACCAGGTACTTGTCCCGGTGGGCGCCCTGAAGGGTGGCACGGTAGGCCGCCTCGTGCTCGACGAACGCCGTCGGGTCGTCGATCGCGTGGAGGGTGAGCACGGGGAGGGCGACTTTGCCCGTGAGGTCGCTGTCGTAGGACAGGTCCCGGACCGCGGTCGGATCGGCGGAGAACCGTTCGACTCCGGCGTTGAGCGCCTCGTCGTCGTGCGATCCGGCGTACGACACCTTCTGATTGCCGAACGGGTTACGGCCGCCGAGGCGGTTGTGGACCATGTCGCGGAACGTGAAGGTGGCGAAGCGCAGATGGGACTCCAGGGTGCGCTCGGGGATTCTCGTCTCGCCGTTGACGCCGATCACGTGCCGGGAATCACCCGCCGTCGGATTCGAGGGTGCCGGTGGTGCGGAGCGCGTCGCTGGTGTCGAGGCCGAGGCGGGCCGACCACGCCAGGGCCTCGTCGAGCGGGGCGTCGTCGTCGGCCAGGCGGGCGGCAGCGAGGGTGGGCGGTGCCTTGCCCTCGTCCAGCAGGACGGTCCACTGCCGTGCGGTGAGGGACAGGTAGCGCAGGTCGGGCAGGTCGGCGAGGACGGTCAAGTCGCGGACATCGGCCCGGGAGAGATCCAGGCCGCGCAGGTTCGGGACGGCGCGCAGCGGGGCGATGTCGACAGGGCCGGTGGTCCCCAGGCCCAGAGAGGTGAGATCGCGGTGGCCTTCGAGCGGGGTGAGGTCACCGCCGTCCAGGGTCACGCGCAGCGACTCGACGGGCAGTGTGCGAAGCGGCGCCAGGTCGGCGGTGGAGCAGCGGTTGAGGTGCAGCAGGCGCAGGTTCGGTCCGGCGATGAGTGGGGTGAGATCGACCGGGCCGACGGCGTCGTTGATGTGGATGGCCTGAAGGGTGGGCGGAATCTCGTCGGGGATCTCGCCGATGATCCTGCTGGGGCCAGAGCCGCGGGCGGGCTCCAGCAGGGAGATGTGGTCGTCGTGCTCCTCGTAGGCTCCCTGCTTCAGCAACTCCAAGTAGTGGCCGAGCAGCGAGGTCACCGAGTCGGCGACGAGGGCCGGACCGTCGTCGTAGTCGCGGCCGATGCAGATGACCTGCCCGGGGCGGCCGTTCCGGGCAGGGGACACGTCCACCGCCAGATAGTTGCCGTCCTCGCCGGTGCCGAAGGGCAGCCAGGCAGGGTGCCCGCCGCAGCGACGGACGGTGCCGGGCGGGGCGGGGTCGAAGACGACCGAGTTCCAGGCCAACTCCCAGCCGTACCAGACCGGTTCGCGCTGGCCGGCGTGGACGGCGACCATGTCCTCCAGCGCCAGCCAGGCGTGACGCCCGAACAGGTAGCGCTGTTCGTAGCCGATGCCGTCGCCGTCCGCGATCATGTACAGCGCGCGCAGGTCGGCGGGCAGCGGCCGGCCGATGCGGCGTTCGGCCTCGTCGAGTGCCGCTGCCGACGCGGGCGGCGGCAGTTGCTCGGGCCGCCCCAGGATTGCGGCTCGCCGCCGCAAGTACTCCCGGAACCGCGCCACCGCCAGCTCGGGATCGCCCTCCGGGGCGGCCGTACCCCCCTCATGCTCACCACCGGGCTGGGGGAGCCGGTAGCCGGTGTCCAGAACGGCCTGGAAACCGCCGTCCCGTCCGCGCAGGCTGGTGATCGCGTCCGTGGTCGCGACCAGTCCGTACTCGCCGGACGGCCGGCACTCGATCTCCAGGCTGGTCCGCTCCCAGCCCCGGACCTTCCTCAACGCCTCCGCCAGGTTGCCCAGTTCCGCGAAGGGGCTGGGCACCGGGCTGCGCCACAGGGGTCTGCCGGGGACGGAGTAGCCACCGGACACCGAGACTCCGCCCCGGCCCGCCGTGCTGGTCAGTATCGCCCGCGTCCAGCCTGCCGGCGCGCTCGCGACGATCTCCTCGGCGATCCGCCGCGCGGCCCGCTCAACCATGTGATGCCCCCGTCTTGTCGATGCTGCCGGTCATCATGGCAGTGGGCACTGACAGGGCTGACCGGCCACCGTTCCTGGACCGGCGCGCGCTCCAGGATCAGCCGTTTGACGGGGTACGCGGATCCGGGTTCTTGGTGCGGACTGGAGCGCAGGGATCCGAGCTCAGGGCACGGAGGGGAGTGTGCGGGAGCGCAGCCGAGAGGCCGCCGCCGATGTCCTCAGGAATCCGTGTACTCGCCGATCTGCACCGACGATTCCCTGAAATCCGGCGAAGCCTCGTGGAACGCCCTCCCAGGCCACATGAACACACAAGCGCACCCCACGAACGGGGCCCCGGATCGTGGCGTGGCCGGCACCGTGCGGCGCCGGCCACGCGGGAACCTACGGACGGTCAGCCATCGCTACCGCTCGCTCGGCTGCGCTGGCGCAGCGAGATCTGGTTGCCGTCCGGGTCCACTGCCTCGATGCGGACGCCGAACGCGTAGTCCTCCGGTTCGGGCCGGTCGAATGTCACACCGCGGTCGCGAAGCACCGTGAAGTCCTTCCTCAGATCGTCCGATTCGAGGAAGACCGCACCAAGCCCGGTGCCCGGCTCCACCTCGGCCGGCTGCCCCGAGGCAGCAGCGCGAGGCCAAAGGATGATCTCGAGTGAACTGCCGGGGACGCCGACGGTCAGGAAGCGTCCTTCAGGACCCGGATGGTCGACGCGCTTCTCCAGGCCGAGCTGATCCGTATAGAACGTCAGCGCGCGGTCTTGATCGGTGACATGCAGCGTCACATACATGATGTTTGTCAGCATCGTGTTGTCCTGTCCATCTAGGGGGTCGTGTTGCTTCGTCACTTCACTGACGGACCTCGACGGGAGAATGTGACGGATGGACGGGAAGACCCCGCCGGCCGAGTTCGTCGATCTTGTCCACAGGGCGGTTTGCCGAAAATCGCTTCGAGCGCCGTGGCGGTTGCCTCTAGCGTGACCTGATGACAACTCAGGTGATCGTGTTGAACGGCGGGTCCAGCTCGGGCAAGTCCGGGATCGTCCGGTGTCTGCAGGCGGTACTGCGGAATCCGTGGCTTGCCGCCGCGGTCGACTCGCTGATTGAGGCGATGCCGGCTTCCCTGCAGACATCGGACGCAGGGATCGAATTCGCCGCGGATGGCGGTGTGAATGTCGGATCGGAGTTCCGGGCGCTGGAAGCAGCATGGATGGAGGGGGTTGCCGCGATGGCCCGTGCAGGTGCCCGGGTCATCGTCGATGACGTCTTCCTCGGCGGAGCCACGTCCCAGGAGCGGTGGCAGAAGGCTTTGGGCGGACTGGACGTGCTGTGGGTTGGCGTCAGGTGCGAGAGTACGGTCGCCGCGGGCCGCGAGATCGCCCGCGGGGATCGGGGCCAGGGAATGGCCGCATCGCAGGCGGAGATGGTTCACCGGGGCGTGGTCTACGACCTGGAGGTGGACACCACGCACACGGAGTCCCTGGACTGCGCGCAGGCTATCGCCGCCCAAGTCAAGTGATCGAAAGCCCGACTGTCGGCCGTGAGGGTTCACAGGGCTGGTCGCCTGCGCCCGGCCCCCACGCACCCTGGACATCGGCGAGGACGTCTCACCGCCTGCCCTTCGTGTCACGCAGCCAGCCCTCGAATTCAGCGGCGACGATGCGCTCGTCATGCACGCCGACCGCGTCGTCGGACGCCAGCCAGACGATGGGCGGGCCCATCACCGTGGGCTCCAGGAACTCCCGGCCCTCGGGCATGGTGTCGAGGGGGAGCATCCCCGTTACGGTCGGGCCCCCGGGCAGGAGCAGGTTGACAGTGATGCCCGTGTCGCGCAGGTCGGCGGCCATGATCCGGGACAGCGACTCGCTGCCGGCACGCGACGGCCCGTAGGGGACGAACCCGGCCCGGTGCATGGTCGAATCGCTCACCGAGATATTGACGATGCGGCCGCCGCCGGCGGCCAGCATGCGCGGCGTGACCTCGCGGGCCACCAGGAAGTAGCCGGTCAGATTGGTCTCGATCACCGCACGGAAGCCGTCGACCGGCACCTCCCAGAAGCCCTGCGGGTGCGTCATGAAGCGCGGGTTGACGGTGCGCATGCCGATCCCGGCGTTGTTCACCAGCATGTCGATGCCGCCGAGCCGCGACCACGCCTGGTCGACCGCCTTGGCCACCGATGACTCGTCTCGCACGTCCATCTCGATGCCGACCGCCCCCGGCAGTTCGGCGGCGGCCGAGCTCGCGCGCCGGCCGGATCGGCCGGTCAGCGCGACCGTCGCTCCCGCCGTGGCCAGGGCGGAGGCCATCGCGAGTCCCAGTCCGCTCGTCCCACCGGTCACCAGAATCTTCATCGGATACCCCAGTCCCACGAACGGCCCCCTCGTGCTCGCCGGCCGTGGTCGTCGGCCGCGTTGAAGCACTCATGACCGCGACGCTAGGACTTGGAGAACGCTCGAAGTCAAGCCGCGGCGGGCATTCGGGCCGACTCGCTCCACCTCCCAGCCGGGGCACCGGCATCGCCGAGATCGCTTGCTGCCAGAAGTGACCGTGCGCGGCATGGCTGGTTTCGTCGACGCCCCCTTTCTCACCTGCGGGTCGAGCACTACTGCTTGACGATGTGCAGGGCGCGGTCCGGATCGATCGAGAGGGAACACATGCGATGACTCATACGGGGAGCACCGGCGAGAGCGAATTGAGGATGGCCAAACCCGAGGTGCGGGCCGCCTCCAGCCAGGAGGAAATGACGTCGTTCGACGAGATCTACGACCAGCCGGACCCCAGAGACTTCTTTCGCGTCCTGGGCCGCTGGGACTATCAGACGCCTCAGCACGCCCAGGGGGTGTTCCGCCGCATGGCCGCAGCCCGCGCGCGAACCGCCCGCGCCACCGACCCGGTGACAGTGCTGGACATCTGCTCCTCGTACGGCATCAACGCGGCCCTCCTCAACCACGATCTGACGCTGGAAGACCTGTATGCCCACTACACGTCCCCGCAGGCAGCAGCGCTCACCACGGCTGAGCTGATCGAGTGGGACCGGGCCTACTACGCAGCACATCGACGTCCCGACGCGGTCCGAGTGATCGGACTCGACACAGCTGCGAACGCCATCGACTACGCGCTCGCCGTCGGTCTGCTGGACGAGGGCTTCGCCGAGAACCTGGAAGTGGCTCCTCCCACCGCTGCCTTCCGGCGCGCCGCGCAGCCCACACGGCTGATCACCGTCACGGGCGGAGCCAGCTTCCTGTCCCCCCGCACCTTCCAGCCGCTCGTTGCCGCCGCCCACCGACAGGTGTGGGTCGCGGCGTTCGTTCTGCGTACGGGCTCCTACCAGCCCATCGCCGACGGGCTGACGCCGTACGGTCTGATCACCGAGAAGGCGGCTGCCCCGACGTACCCGCAACGCCGCTTCACGAGCGCGCACGAGCAGCGGCACGCCGTTAACGCGGTGACCGCCGCCGGCGAGGATCCTCGCGGGAAGGAGACCGCCGGTTACTTCCACACATCGGTACACCTGTCACGGTCCACGAACGACGCGACAGCCCACCCGCTCGCCACCTTTCTGCGAGATGTCTGAGACCGGTGCGCGTCAGCGTGGACGAGCGGCGCTCGGCCAGTGTGAGCATCGAAGTCGGGTCGCGCGCCGCCCGTGTCGTTATCATCTGATTGATGGGCAATCCATACTTTTGCCTTGATAGTGCAGCTTTCCTCCCGGGGTGGTCGATGTCCCGCAAGCGCCCGTCGGGCGACGGTGACGAGCTGCTGGCCAGACTCGGGTGGCTGACCGCTCAGGCGCGTGAACGCGCGGAGTTCCAGCGCTCGCAGGTCGAGCTGGCCATCGAGCTGCAGCGCGGCATGCTCCCGGGAGACATGCCGACCGCACCCGGGTTCGACGTGGCCGTCCAGTACGCACCGGCCTGCTACGGCCTCAATGTGGGCGGAGACTGGTACGACGCCTTCAAGCTGCCCGATGAACGCATCGGTCTGTCCATCGGCGACGTTCAGGGGCACAACATCGAGGCGGCCGCGTTCATGGGGCAGGTCCGGGTCGGCCTGCGCGCACTCGCCTCCGTCACGAGCGAGCCGGGAGAGCTCCTCGCCCGGACGAACGACCTTCTGCTGTCGATCGGCGCAGGCCTCTTCGCCACCTGCACGTTCATGCGGCTCGACCCGTCCACCGGAGTGCTGGAGAGCGCACGGGCCGGACACATCCCCTTCGTCTGGGCGACGGCGGACGGAAAGTCCGGCATCGCCGAGGACGAAGGGGGGCCGCCGCTCGGCATCCAGGTGGGCATGGAGTACCCGGTGACCCGGTACCGGCTCACCACGGGGGGAGTGTTCGTCCTGCTGACCGACGGTGTGGTGGAGGGACCTTCGATGAGTGTCGACGAGGGGCTCGACCAGGTGGTGCGGCTCGCGGGCATCGCTGCCGTGGCGGGTATGTCGGCAGGCTCGCTCGCCGCCGCGGTGATCAAGGGTGCCGAGCGTGTGGGACACGAGGACGACGCGGCCGTACTGGTGGTCGGCCACGACGCCGCCGGCCTTCAAACGTAGGGCCGGGCGCCACTCTCGCCTCGCCGACGAGCTGCCGTCGGTGTCTGATGGCTGCTGTGGTGGCTACACCTGAGCTGCGCCGACCGGTCGTCGTCGCTCTCCAGACGCTGGCGGTCGCGGCCTGCTATTACGCGGCAGGGCGGCTGGGACTCCTGCGGCAGCTCGTTGTCGAGGGCGCGGTGTTCACGCCCATCTGGCCGCCCACGGGCGTGGCGGTGGCCAGTCTGTTGATCTTCGGGATCCGCTGCTGGCCCGGGATCGCACTCGGTGCCCTCCTCGTCGTCCTGTCCCTCACCTCGTTCGATCCCTCCGCGATCGGCATCGCTGCGGGCAATACCGTCGCCCCGGTCTGCGCCTATCTCATGCTGCGCGCGGTGGGCTTCCGTATGGAACTCGACCATTTGCGCGATGGACTCGCACTGGTGTTCCTGGGGGCCCTGGTCAGCATGCTGATCAGCGCGACCGTTGGCGTCGGCCTTCTGGTCCTCACGGGCAAGCTCGCCGCGGACAGCTTCTGGACGGTCTGGTTGGGATGGTGGGTGGGCGACGCGATGGGTGTCCTGATCGTCGCTCCCGTGCTCCTCATGCTGTACATGGCACGCCGGCCGCTGAACCTGTCGCGATGGAAGGAGGCGACGGCGATGACTCTGGTGGCCTGCGTCCTCGTGCCGCTGGCCACGCACAGTCCGATCAGTCTGCTGTTCCTCGTCTATCCGCTGCTGATCTGGGCGGCACTGCGTTTCCCGCATACGGGCAGCGTGCTGTGCGCCCTCTTCGCCTCCGTCATGGCCACCATCGCGGCCACGGACGGGGTCGGCCCGTTCGCCCGGTTGAGTGAGGTCGAGGTGATGATGAAGCTTCAGGCCTTCAACGGATCCATGGCCCTGACCGCGCTGCTCCTGTCCGCCGTGATCACTGAGCAGCGCAATACAAGACGCTCCGTGGAACTGGCCTGCCAAGAGCTGGTGGAAGTCCTGGAACACCTCGGGAATCCATCGGCCACGCCGCCGCCTGCGGCCGGCGACGGCCGACGGCGACAGCACGGAGCCCAGTGAGTCGCTCCCGTCGTCACACAGCAGACTCCCCGGCTTTCCCGCGAAGGGCGGCCCGGTTGTGCCGAGAGCGCCTCCCGGCGCGGCCGGAGTCATCCTCCCCGCACACGGCCGCGGCGTTCGCTGAGGAAAGATGAGACCACAAACGAAGAAGAACCGATGTGGAGGTGCGGGCACATGCAGCACGAGCGAGCGGGCAGTCCGGCAGGCCCCGAGGATCTCGTCGACGTCGCCCGGTTGGTCACCGCGTACTACGCGCTCCACCCCGACCCGGCAGAGCCAGGCCAGCGCGTCGCCTTCGGCACGTCCGGACACCGCGGCTCGTCACTGGCGACCGCGTTCAACGAGGACCACATCGCCGCGACGAGCCAGGCCATCTGCGAGTACCGCGACAGCCAGGGCATCGACGGCCCCCTCTTCCTGGGCGCCGACACCCATGCGCTGTCGGAGCCCGCGAAAGTCACTGCCCTGGAGGTGTTCGCGGCCAACGAGGTGTCGGTGCTGCTCGACAGCGCGGACGGCTACACGCCCACTCCGGCGGTCTCGCACGCCATTCTCGCCCACAACCGCGGACGGTCCTCGGGCCTCGCGGACGGGGTCGTGGTCACCCCGTCCCACAACCCGCCCGCCGACGGTGGCTTCAAGTACAACCCGCCGAACGGCGGCCCGGCAGGCTCCGAGGCGACCTCCTGGATCCAGGACCGGGCCAACGAACTCATCGCGGCCGGCCTCAAGGACGTACGGCGCATCCCCTACGCCAGGGCGCTGACCGCCCCCGGCACCGGCCGCTACGACTTCCTCGGCACCTACGTGGCCGACCTGCCGCACGTGCTGGACCTGGACGCGATCCGCGCGGCCGGGGTACGCATCGGCGCGGACCCCCTCGGCGGGGCCTCGGTCGCCTACTGGGGACGCATCGCCGAACAGCACGCGCTCGACCTGACCGTGGTCAACCCGCTCACCGACCCCACCTGGCGATTCATGACGCTGGACTGGGACGGCAAGATCCGTATGGACTGTTCGTCGCCCTATGCCATGGCCTCGCTCATCGGGCAGCGCGACCGCTTCCGGATCGCCACGGGCAACGACGCCGACGCCGACCGCCACGGGATCGTCACACCGGACGCCGGGCTCATGAACCCCAACCACTACCTCGCCGCCGCCATCTCCTATCTGTACTCCCACCGGGAGCAGTGGCCCGCGGACACGGGGATCGGCAAGACGCTCGTGTCGTCCGGGATGATCGACCGGGTCGCCGCCGACCTGGGCCGTCGACTCGTCGAAGTGCCCGTGGGATTCAAGTGGTTCGTGGACGGGCTGGTCAGCGGCTCACTCGGGTTCGGTGGCGAGGAGTCGGCCGGCGCGTCGTTCCTGCGGCGCGACGGTTCGGTGTGGACCACCGACAAGGACGGCATCATCCTGGCCCTGCTCGCCTCCGAGATCACCGCGGTGACCGGGAAGACGCCGTCGGAGCACTACGCCACACTGACCGCGCGTTTCGGCGAGCCCGCGTACGAGCGCATCGACGCCCCGGCCTCCCGCGAGGAGAAGGCCCTCCTCGCGAAGCTCTCGCCCGCACAGGTCACCACGGACACGCTGGCCGGAGAAGCGGTCACCGCGGTCCTCACCGAGGCTCCGGGCAACGGCGCGCCCATCGGCGGCATCAAGGTGACCACCGCCAATGCCTGGTTCGCGGCCCGTCCGTCGGGCACTGAGGACGTCTACAAGATCTACGCCGAGTCCTTCCTCGGAACCGATCACCTCCGCCAGGTACAGGAGGAGGCGAAAGCCGTGGTCTCGGCCGCATTGGGCGGCTGACACAGGCGCGTGATCGGCGACGAGGCGTACAGCGCGCTCGGTGCGCGGCGCCAGAGCCATTCCTGAGTGGGCCGGCGAGGGCTGGTGCCGGTAGCAGCCCTCGCCCGCCACAGGAATGGATTCGCGCCTTCGTGGGTGAGGTCGATGGGTGGCACGGGTGCGGGTTCCGCCCACACCACCGATGAGTTCAGCCTCGCCGCGTCGTCTGCATGTTGGCAACGTCCCCTTCCGCGCCCGCGGGAGGCCCGAGATGAGAGGCATGGAGCGTGCACACCGTGGACCAGGAGAACGTGAGCGCCACCCTGACTGTCGCCGTGCCCGCCGAGAGGGTCTTCGCGGTGCTCGCGGACCCGACGACCCATTCTGCGATCGATGGCACCGGCTGGGTTCAGGAATCTGTCGACCGGGCGCCGCTGACCGAGGTGGGGCAGATTTTCCGGATGGACATGTATCACGCCAACCATCCCAACGGTGACTACCAGGTGGTCAACAAAGTCCAAGTGCTCGACCCGCCGCACGCCATCGGCTGGCTGACGGGGCACGAGAAGGGCGACGGTCACCTGGAGTTCGGCGGCTGGATCTGGCGTTACGACCTTGCGCCGCTCGGTCCGTCCGAGACTGAGGTCACGCTCACCTACGACTGGTCGGCGGTGCCGCAGTTCATCCGCGATCGCGGCATCCAGTTCCCGCCGTTCGGCCCTGAGCATCTCACCAACTCACTGCACCACTTGGCCGAGCTTGTCTCCGGTAGGTGATGTCGTCGACCAGGATGACCATCAGTGCCGGAGCCTGGCGGGACGTGCCCGAACGCGACGGCCTCTGGCAAAGCGTGTACACGTTCTTCCGGCGGTGGCAGCCGGCCGCAGTGTGGGCGAGCCGGTCACCGCGCTGCAGGCACGGGCGGATGCCCGCGGGCTGATCACATGGGACGTCTCGTCCGACCCCACGATCACGCGGTCGGGCGCTCGCGCGGCGGATGGACCACGAAGCCGCACCTTGCCGGCGAGCAGGGCCGCAAGCAACGCTGACGCCCGAAGCACAGGAAGCCCAGCCAGACGTCCTGGGCGGGCCACTCACTGATCGGCGATCGCCGGGCCTCCAGCCCTCCACGCAGAAGGCCAAGGGCCTCAGTCGTGTGAGGCCTGTCGGGCATGTGCTCAAATCCCGCGGCGCCCCTGAAGCCGTACGGAGGAGCGCCGCCCCAACGGTCTTCGTGCTGCTGCCGGGCTGTCTGTGTCCTCTCAGGGGCGCAGCGCAGCGGCGGTGGCGCGCAGGAGCGCGGAAACAGGTGGTCGCACCCATCGGGTGAGGTCGCGTGGCCAGGCGGGATCGAGTTCGATGGTCACTCGGACGTATCGGGTGTGCAGCTGAGTGACCTTGGTGTGGCGGGGTGCGGCGACGTCCGGTTCGCGCTGCAACGCGGCTCGGTAGGTGTCCTTGCGCTGATTCACATCGTGTCCTGACGCTTGATGAGCTCGTCTGCGAGGTCCATGTACGCCGAGCCTTTGACCTCGACCGGGCTGCCGAACGACTGGGAGTACAAGTCGAGCCGTGGGATATGGGTGGACAACACGTCGAAGCCCCGCTCGGCGAGAGCTTCGCGGGCGTCGGCATCGGGACCGGTGCGCGTGGCCTCGGGGCGATTTGTGCGGTTCAGCAGGACAGTGGCGCGGGCCGGCTGGGCGCGCAGGGACTGTACGTCGCCCATCTCGCGCCCGATGGGTGCCATGCGGTCCAGCTCGATGGGGGCCGGGGTCACCGGCACGATCCACTCGCTCGCGTACCGCATGATGCTCCGGGCGATGTGGGCGTGGTCCTCCAGCTGCGGGGCGTCGAACACGACGGCCTGCCTGTTGCCGAGGAAGTCGTTGACGCGCCGGTGCACGTCGCCCACCGGAAGGGCGATCACAGGAAACGGGAAGCCACCTGCCAGTTCGCTCCAACGCAGCGCGGAGGAGGCGGGGTCGCTGTCCACGAGTAGCGGTGAGAAGCCCGATTCGTGAAATGCGTGAGCCAGCCAGACCGCGCTGGTCGTCTTCCCCACTCCGGGTTTCAGGTTCACAAAGGCATGGCTCATCGACACAAGAGGGGACGCTAACGGTCGCGAGCGGCCGACTGCCGTCGGCGCGGGGCACACAGTCTCATCGTTCACCCGGCGGCGCCGGTGAATCATTCGTATGGGTCAATGTGGAAGTCGCCAGGCCGCTCACGTGGCGATTCCGCAGCACGGCCACCCCCGCCCCCCAGCCTCAGGTGTCGCGGGCTCGCCCTGCGACGCTCGTTCGGCAGGAGACGTTCCAAACTCCCAAGCCTGGCTGGAGGTGCTCGATTCGGTCGAGTCACCCGCGGTGAACAGACGTCGTCCTGCCGCATGTTGGCAGCGTTGTGCAGAACGTGGCGGTTCCACGCGCGGCAGGGGAGGGGGACCTAGAGGGCCCGGGCCACGAGGAGGGCGACGTCGTCGTGGTCGTCGGGGTGGCGCAGGCCGTAGAGCAGGAGGTCGCAGGTCTCTTCGAGCGGTCGTTGGGGTTCGTCGAGGAAGGTGAGAAGCACGTTCAGGCGGTCGTCGATGGGGTGTTGCCGGGTCTCGACAAGGCCGTCGGTGTAGAGGACCAGCAGGTCGCCGGGGCCGAGGTCCACCGTCGTGGTCTCGAAGGTGATGCCGCCGACGCCGAGTGGGGCTCCGGAGGGCAGGTCGAGCAGTACGGGGGCCTGGCCGGGGCGGGCCAGGGCGGGCGGCATGTGTCCTGCGTTGGCGATGCGGCACTGCCTGGTGTGGGGGTCGTACACGGCGTAGAGGCAGGTGACGATGTAGTGCTCCAGGTCGCAGGTGATTTTGTCGAGGTGCTGGAGCACTGCGTCCGGGGCGAGATCGAGGTCTGCGTAGGCGCACGTGGCGGTGCGCAGCCGGCCCATGGTGGCGGCGGCGTCGATGCCGTTGCCCATGACGTCGCCCACGACCAGCGCGGTCTTTTCGTCGATCAGCGGGATGACGTCGTACCAGTCGCCGCCGACCTCGCTCGTGGCCTGGGCGGGCTGGTAGCGGGAGGCGAGTTCCAGACCTGTCTGGTGCGGAGGGTGGTCGGGCAGCAGGCTGCGCTGGAGGGTGAGGGCGGTGTTGCGCACGCTCTGGAACCAGCGGGCGTTGTCGATGGCCACGGCGGCTCGGCTGGCCAGCTCAGTGGCCAGGACGACGTCGTCGTCGTCGAACGGGACCGGGTTGCGGGTGCGCTTGAGGTCGAGGGCGCCGAGCACCTCGCCGTGGGCGATGAGCGGCACGGCGAGATAGGAGTGGACGCCGGCGCGGGCCAGGAGCGTAGTGGCCTCGTCATCGCGGGCGATGCGCCGCAGATCATGGTCGCCGACGTGGCGTACCAGGACGGGTCGGCCGGTGTGGACGCACAGGGTGACCAGGCGGTCGCCGTCGTAGGCGGCGAGGTCACCGGGAGCGTCGGCGGCGTGCAGGGCCACGGTGGGATGGGCCGCTTTGAGGGCGACCGCACGGAAGAGCTCCGGGCCGTTGTCCGGTTTGCGTGCGCGGCGGCAAGCGAGGGCGGAGTCGAGAATGTCCACGGCGACCACGTCGGCGAGTTCGGGGGTGGCGATCTCGGCCAGTTCGTGGGCGGTCTGCTCCACCTCCAATGTGGTGCCGACACGGGTGGAGGCGTCGGCGATGAGGGCCAGGCGGCGCCGGGCCCGGTCGGCCTCGATGGCCGCGCGGTGCCGCTCGGTGACGTCGACGACCGAGGTGGCGGCGCCCAGGACTCGTCCGCCCGGGTCCTCCAGCCGGTAGAAGGAGAGGGACCAGGCGTGGTCATGGTCGGGGTCGGTCGGGGGGCGGCCCACGTGGTACTGGTCGAGCAGCGGGGTGCCGGTGGTGAGTACCTGGCGCAGGGCGGACTCGATGGTCTCGACGTCGGTGAAGGGCAGGGTCTCCCTCAGGTGGCGGCCGATGTGGTCTTCGGCGGGTATGCCGTCGATGCGCTCCAGTGCGGGATTGACCAGGAGATAGCGCAGGTCGGGGTCCATGAGGGCGAGGCCGATCGGGGACTGGTTGATCAGCCGCTCGGAGAGGGCCAGGTCGGTCTCGACGCGCTGGAGCAGGTTGTGGTCGGCCGCGATGCCGAGGGCGTAGACATCCCCGAGATCGTCCAGCAGCCGCATGTTGCGGAACTCCATCAGGCGGGTGCTGCCGTCCTTGTGCCGGATGGGGAAGGCGCCGGCCCAGCTCCGGCCGGTCGCCATCACCTCCGCGAACAGACTCTGGACGGCCTGCAGGTGCTCCGGGTGTATGAACAGTCGCGCTGCGTACTCACCCAGGGCCTCTTCCGAGGTGTAGCCGAAGAGATCCTCGGCCTGCGGAGTCCAGAACACGATGCGCCCGCTGGTGTCCAGGACCACCGCGGCAACGCTCAGCACATCCAGCAGACCGATCCGCCGGGACGGCTCGGTGCCCGACTCGTCAGTGCTGGACGGGAAGGATTCGGCTGTCATCCCAGATCCTCCTCCACCAGCCGGCAGGACCTGCCGGCCTCCGCCGGCAAGGCCGCACGCTCGGGTTCTGAATACCCGTGCTTCCATGCTGCCCCTTGCCTTGCGTAACGGCAGCACGCTGGCATGTCCAAGCCGAGGCAAGTGGGCGCGACGCCGCCCGGCGACTCCCGCTTGGCCGAAGCGCCGCCGCTCGCCGGTGAGGGCGCTTCGCCTGTGATCCGCTACGGCTCGGGCCTTGCCTGCTCCTGGGGCGGGGCGGGCCGGGCACCGTTGACCCTGCGGGTATTCGGCCGCTCTCCGGGATCTCCTGGCGCCGCCGCCTGCCGTCGTGACGGCAGCACGACGACGTGGATTGCCTCGGGCCGGTCGCGGGCCCCCTGAGTGTGTGCGGATACGTGTGTGCGGACGTGTGCGGGCATCGGCCAGGGCCGGCGGGCCACCCGCGGCCCGCCGGGGCCGTGCACATCGGCCGGACAAGCAGGAACATAGTCGTGTAGAGGATGGGATCAATGGATTCTGTGCGAAAAGGCTCCGATGCGCCCACGCCCGCAGGACCGGGCGACTTCCTCGACGCGTCCACCGACGCGGCGGCGGTGGTGTCCGCGGGCGGCGTCGTGGTCGGCTGGACACGGGGCGCCGAAGCACTTCTCGGCTACCTTGCGCCCGAGGTGGTGGGCAGCTCCGCCGCCCGTCTGCTGGCGATGCCCGGGGATCCGGCCCGCGTGGCCGGCGTCGCGGAACGCTGCCGCGCCGGAATGGGGTGGAACGGTCTCATCCCCGTACGGCACCGCGACGGCGACCGTATCGAAGTCGACCTGCGGGTGTCCGCGTCCTTCCGCATCGGCGGAGACGAGTGTTTCCTGATCTCGGCACGGGAGCTGAGGCCGCAATGGACCGTGGGCCAGTCCGTCCTCGACGGCTTCCTGACTCGCTCGCCGGTCGGCATGGCGGTCATGGACCTGCAGCTGCGCTACGTATGGCTGAACGACACCCTGGAACGCTTCGGCGGAGTGCCCCGCGAGCAGCGGCTGGGGCGTCGTCTGAGCGAGCTGTTGCCAGGGCTGCAGGCGGACACCATCGAGGGACTGATGCGCAAGGTCCTGGAGACCGGAGTCCCGGTGACCGACTACGAATACGTGGGATGGAGTTGGGCCGATCCGCACCGCCAACACGCCTACTCCACTTCCTTCTTCCCCCTGGTGGACGCCGCCAACTCCATCACCGGGGTCTGCTACATGGTCCAGGACGTCACCGAGCGGTGGAACGCCCGCCAGCTCCTGACACTGGTCAACGAAGCCGGGGCCAGCATCGGCAGGTCGCTCGATGTGATGCGGACCGCTCAGGAGCTCGCCGACTTCGCTGTTCCCCGCTTCGCGGACTTCGTCATCGTTGACCTCCTGGAGGCTGTCCTAAGCACCGAGGGACACGGAACGTGGCTGACCGACGCGGGACCGGCGCCCGCCAGGCCGGTGATGCGCCGCGCCGGATTGAGCTCAGTGCGAGAGGGCTGCCCAGAGGCAGTGGCGCGGATCGGGGACAGGGTGTACTTCCTTCCTCCGCCGCACGGCGTGGACCTGCTCATCAATGGCGAACCGATCATCATCCCGGTCCTCGACCCGGACGACATCCTGTGGGTTGCGGAACAGCCCGCCAGGGTGGCAAGCATCCGCGAGTTCGGACTGCACTCCCTCATCTCCGTGCCGATGCGGGCGCGCAACACCGCCCTCGGCCTCACCACGTTCGCACGGTCGCTCAATCCCGTCTCGTTTCAGACGGACGACGTCCTGTTGGCCCGAGAGCTGGTGGCGCGAGCAGCACTGTGCGTCGACAACGCTCGCCGCTACACCCGGGAACACACGGCAGCGGTGACCCTTCAGCGCAGTCTGCTGCCGCACGCCCTGACAGGCGGAACAGCGCTGGAGGTGGCTTCCTCCTATCTGCCGGCGGACGCGACAGGCGGGGTCGGTGGCGACTGGTTCGACGTGATCCCGCTGTCCGGCGCCCGGGTGGGCCTCGTCGTCGGCGATGTGGTCGGCCACGGCATCACCGCGGCAGCGACCATGGGCCGACTGCGCACGGCGGTCCAGACCCTCGCCGACATGGAGATGCCTCCCGACGAATTGCTGGCTCACCTCGACGACCTCGTGCTGCGGCTGAGCGAGGAGGAGACCAGTGGCGAGGCGGCCGTCAAGAGTACGGCCACCTTCCTCGGAGCAACCTGCCTGTACGCCGTCTACGATCCGGTCACAAGGCGTTGCACTATGGCCCGGGCCGGACATCCGCCCCCTGTCGTCGTCGACCCCGACGGGCACGTCCACTTCCCTGAGCCCCCCGCCGGACCTCCGCTCGGGCTGGGCGGGATGGCGTTCGAAGCCACCGAGATCGAGCTCGCCGAGAACAGTCTGTTCGGTCTCTACACCGACGGTCTCATCCAGGGAGCCGGCGACGACATGGAGCTGGGCATGTCCCGGCTGGGCGACGTGCTGTCCCAGTCCGAATCCGACCTCGGAACACTGTGTACGTCAGCGGTGCAGCAGCTGGTGCCCACGCCTCAACCCGACGACATCGCCCTGCTCCTGACCCGCACGCACGCCCTGGGCGCCGACCACGTCGTCTCGTGGGACGTGCCTTCGCTCCCGGCCGCCGTCGGTGAGGTCCGAGCCCAGGCGACCCGCCAGGTGGAAGCCTGGGGCCTTGGGGAACTGGCCATGACGACCGAGCTCATCGTGAGCGAGCTGGTCACGAACGCGATTCGCTACGCCGCACCGCCCATACGGCTACGACTGCTTCGCGACGCCCGCTTGACCTGCGAGGTCGCCGACGCCAGCAGCACCGCCCCTCGGCTGCGGCATGCCCGGAGCATGGACGAAGGCGGCCGCGGCCTCTTCCTGGTAGCCCAGCTCTCCCACCGCTGGGGTGCTCGGTACACGGCTGGAGGAAAGGTCATCTGGGCCGAGCAGGAGATCCCGTAACCAGGACGTTGTGAACAGGCATTGAGGTTGACGGCCGCTCGGGTGTTGTCGGCGTTCTGGCCCGCCACCCCGAGGATGTAGCTGGTGGGCACGTCCAGCCCGGACGGGTAAACAAGCACGTGAAGTCTCTGGCACTTCCGCCCTCCGCTGGTCGCGGCCGAGATCGCCGGGACCGGAGGCCCGGCCGTCGGGGTGCGCTGCGACGTGGGCGAGGACACCGCGTTCGAGGAGCTGAAGGCCTTCGCCCTGGACCGCTTCGGCCGAGTCGACGTGGTGATGAACCCCGCGCACCCCGGCAGACGCCCATGCTGCGGGTCTTCGAACGCATCGGACGCCAGCTCCAGGCGCTCCGAGTGCCCGAAGCCGCCCAGTTCACCTCAGCGTCCGCGCTGGCGATAGATCCGCATCTGCGCCAGGCCAACTGGCAAGCTGCCGGTGCCGGTTGGAAACGCTCACCGGCTACCGGTCTGTCGCATGCGAACCCCGACCCGCACGAGTCAGCTGGTTGTCCTCACAGGGGCACTGCTGTGTCCGTGGTCTCGACCACTGAGCTCGGCGTCGAGTGTCTCCTGAGCCACGCGCATGGCGTCGGCGTAGACGGGGTCCTGCAGCCGCTTCCACATCTCGCCTTCAGAGACGTCCTCAATACGACTGACCACCCACCAGATGTTGCCGAAGGGGTCCTTGATACGCCCTCCGCGCTGTCCGAAGGCGTCGTCGGCCAGGGGAGTCACGACATGGCCGCCGGCTGCGACGGCCTGTGAGAACGCCTCGTCCGCGTCGGCGACGAACACGCGCAGCAAACTCGGCATGGTGGGCCAGTCTGCATGTCGGTCGAAGGCCAACACGACTGTGTCGCCGACTTGGATCTCACCGTGACCGATCAAGCCATCCTCGGTCGACACCCGCCCGAGCTCCTCACCCCCGAACGCCTGGGCGACGAACTCGAGGAAAGCCCCCGTGTCGTCGGTGACGACCCAGGGTGCGACGGTGGTGTAGCCCTTCGGCGTGGCGTTGGAGTGCACGGGCATCACGGTCCTTTCGCTGACGTTGGTTGCCGACAGCGACGATAGGGATGAATTAGGTCAGTTCCTGTCCGATATGGAGGCGAGCTGGGTCGCAGCCGGTGCTACCTCGCGCTGCTCGCGCTGCTCGTGCCAGGTGTAGTGCTGGCTGCCCTCGCCCCTGGTGCGGTTGAGGGTGGAACATGGGAGATGAGCGACCAAGGGAGGCCCACAATGAAGACCGGAGCCTCGGATTTCGACGACGGGCTGTATTCGCACACACCCTCCCAGGCAGAGGGAGAGCGCGACGAACCGGCCGAGCGCTCGGCGATGGAGCAGCACCCGGACGTCCCCAGGACCGAGCCGTCCCAGGCTGAGGGTGAGCGGGTGGATGACGCAAGGACCGCATGACTGTGGTGAGCCGGACCGGGCGGCCATGGGTTCGGCTCACTGCCGCCCGGACGACGAACCGGTACGCAGCATCGGGCTCCATGCGGGGCAGGAAACGTGTGGCTCGCTCACGACGAGTGCGCCCGCATCGGGCTCGCCGTCCTCGACGCGCTCACAGCCGGGCAGGAGCGGGGCCTGACGCACCGGGACGTGAAGCCGGCGAACATCCTGCTGGCGCCGGACCGCACCGGGACGCCGTACGCGCGCGTGCTGCTCACGGACTACGGCATCTCCACAGAGACGGACGGGGGCGAGACCCGGTACACCCGGGATTCCGCTCCGGTCGGCACGCCGGAGCTGGTGCTGGCCGCCCTGCTGGCCAAGCCGCGGGTCGCCCTGGCCTGCGCCGAACTTCCAGTCAATGATCTAGCGGCCCCGCTCGGAGACGACGCCTACGGCGTGCCGGGAAGCCGGACCGTGACGAGGAGACCGCCGGCGGGGCGGGGGACGAGGTCGAGGGTTCCGTCGTGGGCGCGGACGATGCTGTGCACGATGGCCAGGCCGACGCCGGCGTGCTCGTCGGTGCGTACGCGTTCCGTTCCGCGCTGGAAGGGTTCGGTGAGGGTCGGTACCAGTTCCGGTGGGAGCCGACGGCCCGTGTTCTCGACCCGCAGCACGCTCGTGTCGCCGTGCGCCTCGGTGTGGACCGTTACGGTGCCGCCGGCGGGGAGGTTGTGGACGATGGCGTTCTGGACGAGGTTCGTCATCATCCGCAGGATGAGTTCGGCGGAGCCGCTGGTCACTGTTGTCTCGCCGGTGACGTCGAGCGTGATCCGGCGCTGTTCGGCGAGGGGAAGCAGCGTTTCGGCGGCTTCTTCGGCGATGAGGGAGAGGTCGACGTTCTCGCGGGTGAAGGTTCCGCGGTCGCCGCGGCTGAGCAGCAGGAGGGCCTCGGTGAGGTCGATCGCCCGCGTATTGACAGCGTGCAGGCGTTCGATGAGTTCGCCCCGGTCCCGCGTGGGGTCCTTGCGGGCGACGTCTAGGAGCGTCCGCGAGATCGCCAGCGGGGTGCGCAGTTCGTGGGAGGCGTTCGCGGCGAACCTCTGCTGCTCGGCGACGTGGGACTCGAGTTGTTCGAGCATCGAGTCGAACGCGTCGGAGAGTTCACGGAATTCGTCCTGGCGGCCCTTCATGCGGATCCGGTGGGACAGCGACCCGTTCCCGGCCATCCGTGCCGCATCCGTGATCTGTGTGAGCGGTGCGAGCATCCGGCCGGCGAGGATCCATCCCCCCAGGAGGCCGAACACGAGCAGGAAGACCATCGCCACGGCCGCGGCGGGGGCGACGCCGCGCAGGAGGTCGGAGCGGCTGGGCCCGACGATGATCACGGCGCCGAACTTGTTCTGGAGGGATCTGGGGTCGCTGGTCGGTAGCCAGCGCAGCGCGAATACCCACACGACGGCCAGCAGAAGAGTGCCCGCGACGAAGAGGAATCCGGCATAGCTGAGGGTGAGCTTCAGCCGGGCACTGCGCCCTGGGCGTCTATTCATGAGTTCCGCCGGGGTCGGTGGCGTCCGTACCGGTGTCGATCCGGTAGCCGACGCCCGGCACCGTGGCGATGATCCATGGCTCGCCGAGCCGTTTGCGCAGGGCGGAGACGGTGATGCGCACGGCGTTGGTGAGGGGGTCGGCGTTCTCGTCCCAGGCCCGTTCCAGCAGCTCTTCGGCGCTGACGACCCCGCCCTCGGCGGCGACGAGGACTTCCAGCACGGCGAACTGTTTGCGGGTGAGCGCGACGTAGCGTCCGTCGCGGAAGACCTCCCTGCGGAAGGGGTCCAGCCGCAGGCCCGCGATCTCGCGGACCGGGGGCCGGGCGTACGCGCGTCTGCGGTCGAGTGCCCTCAGCCTCATGACGAGCTCTCGAAGCTCGAACGGCTTGGTGAGGTAGTCGTCGGCGCCGAGCCCGAATCCGGAAGCCTTGTCGTCGATCCGGTCGGCAGCGGTGAGCATGAGGATCGGGATGCCGCTGCCGGAGGCGACGATGCGCCGGGCCACCTCGTCGCCGGAGGGGCCGGGTATGTCGCGGTCGAGGACCGCGAGGTCGTAGGAGTTGACGTTGAGCAGTTCCAGGGCGGAGTCGCCGTCGCCGGCGATGTCGGCGGCGATCGCCTCCAGCCGCAGACCGTCACGGACGGCCTCGGCCAGGTAGGGCTCGTCCTCCACGATCAGTACGCGCATGTCAGAAGCCTAAGTGGCGCAACTTATCGCCGACGTATGCAAAGACGTGTGCACACCGGACACGCGACTCAGGCTGCAGGTGCCGGCGCGGGGCGAGGCTGGTCCGACGCCGCTTGTGCCGTAGTGCGCCACCAGCGGCGCGACGCCAGCGCGGCCAGCACGGCACCGGCGGCGTTGACCAGTACGTCGTCCACGGAGGACACCCGGTCCAGCCGCAGGACGTACTGTGCGGTTTCGATCAGGACCGAGCAGCCCGTCCCGAGGGCCAGGATCCGCGGCACGGACGCCAGCGCCGTGAACCGCATCGGGGCGAAGAACCCCAGCGACGCCAGGACCAGCAGGTTGCCGACGATCCCGAGCGGCCCCATCGTGACCAGGTCCCGCAGCGGTACCAGACTCACCCGGGCGGGGACGGTGCCGGCCCCGGCGCCCGGCATCATGGTCAGCCATAGGAACGGCACCGTCCCGTGGACCATGCCCACCTCGGCCAGCGACATCCGCCACGCCGATGTGACGCCGGCGGCACACCGACGGCGCGCCAGAACCCACACCACCAGCACGGCCAACGGCAGCGCGACCAACGTCATGAGCACCACACCGTTGAACGTGTCGAAGCAGCCGTGCCACCGCCCGGCCATGCACCTCGGAGCGGACATCATGAGCGGCCCCCGCACGACGAACGCGGCGCTTGCCATGCCGAGGATCGCCAGGCTGAGAAGCACGATCCTGTGCGCGCGGCGGGGCGGTGCCGGCAGGGATGCGTTGTGGTTCATGCCCCGATTGGATACGGAGGGCCGTTGCGGTGGCGTATGCGATTTTCGATACGCCCGCGATACACGGAATCCCCGGCATCAAGGAACTGGCGCAAGCCGGCAGTGAGTTGGCCCCGCCGCTGGTGATCGCGACAGCCCAGCTACCGCGGGTGCTGGACGACTCGTCCGTGAACATCGCACTGCCGAGCATCCAGGACGAGCTCGCCGCATGGCCTGGTGGACGCCGTTGCCCTTGAGCCGGCAGCCCCGCAGGATCCTCCCGTTCTTCAGTCGGGACAGGGCGTGCTCGACGCGGGCGCACTCAGGTGCTGTTGGCCTCGCCGTCTGCGGTGCGGGACGAGCGCACCGGCGCCCAGTAGCCGCCGTCGGCGATGTCTCCACTGCGCGCGGCCACCACCAGAGCAACTACCAGAGACACGGACCAGATGAGGAGGTGAACCGAAGGAGGGTAGCTCGCAAGGGAGTAGCCGTCTCCGACCAGAAAAGCGACGGACAGCACCGCGAGCGGCAGGCCCGCGGTGAGCGCCGCGAGGAGCCCCCGCAACAGCGGGCGCGTGAGCAGCCAACGGGGCGCGATCGCCAATACGA
The DNA here is from genome assembly GCF_036347135.1 of Streptomyces sp. NBC_00775. Lineage (NCBI taxonomy): Bacteria > Bacillati > Actinomycetota > Actinomycetes > Kitasatosporales > Streptomycetaceae > Streptomyces > Streptomyces sp. NBC_00775. The sequence continues at coordinate 350,893 of NZ_CP108938.1, read as the reverse complement.
ACCCGGTGGCGGTGCCCAGCGCGAGGCCTACCGCCATGCTGCCGAGTACGGCGAGGGCGCCCACAGAGACCAGCGCCCGCACGGTTCCCCATTGGCCCCCGACCAAGAAGACGAACGCACCCACAAGACACCCGGAACCGATGATTCCCGCGGGCCATGCCCCGATCCACGCACCCAAGCGCATACCCCGCCGGACCATGGTTCGGGCCGTCATCTGTGACCTCCCCTACGGGTGGATGTTCGACCTTACTGGCCTTGCCCGCCCTCATGTCCCGCCGTCTGGCCCGGCCCCACCACCGGGCGCGAGGGCAGATGCCCTCTCGCGGCAGCCCTGAAGCTGGGATGGATGCGTGGCCAGTCGGCGGAACTGAGGCAGGTGTCACGCGTGCTGTGTGTGTTCCTGGAGGCGAGGGAAGAGCGGGTGGGCGGTCGGCAGACACCCGTCGACCGGCGTGACCTGCTGCGCGATCCGTGTGGCGGCATCGGGGATGAAGGGCCGTAGTTCGTCGGCGAGCACGCGGCACGCGGTGACCAGCGTGGCGAGCACCGCGTCGAGTTGACTGGTTGCCACGTCCTCGCCCTGCCGCTCCGCTCGGGCCAACTCCCAGGGCCGCGCGGTGTCGATACAGCGGTTGGCCTCCTCCACAATGCCCCAAGCCGCACTGATGGCGCGGCGGAAGTCGAAGTCGGCGAGAGCGGTATCGATCAGGCCGGGAGCTTTCTGGCACACGTCCACCAGCGCCGCCACAGCGGGCTGACCGGCATCGGGAGAGGGAACCGCACCGCTGCGGTAGCGGTGGACCATCGTCACGATGCGGTGGACCAGGTTGCCGAGCCCTCCGGCGAAGTCCGCGTCGGCACGCGCGGTCAGCCGGTCGGGGGTGAAGTCGGCGTCCCCGACCCGAGGAACGTCGCGCAGCAGCCACCAGCGCACCGCGTCGGTGCCATAGACCGCGGCCAGGGAGACCGGGTCGACGGTGGTCCCGCCGGACTTGCTGATCTTGCGGCCGCCGACGGTGAGGTAGTCGTGTACCAGGATGTCGGTGGGCAGCGGCAGTCCGGCCGACAGCAGCATGGCCGGCCAGTACACGGCGTGGAAGCGCACCACTCCCTTACCGACCAGGTGGATGCGGCGCTCGCCGCCCACCCACCACTGTTCGTACGCGACGTCGCCACTGCCGTAGCCGAGGCTGGTCACGTAGTTGCCCAGCGCGTCCCACCACACATAGACGACCTGGCTGGGGTCGTCGGGCACGGGGATGCCCCAGCCGCGGGCGCGGCTGTGGGAGCGGGAGACGGAGAAGTCGTGCAGGCCGCCGGCGATCAGGGCGAGGACCTCGTTGCGGCGGGCCGCAGGCTCGATGCGCAGGCTGCCGCCCGAGATCAGCTCGTGAAGCCGGTCGGCGTAGCGGGACAGCCGGAAGAACCAGTTCTCCTCCGCCACGTGCTGAGGCTCGGTGCCGTGCTCTGTGCACCGCCCGTCGACCAGTTCGTCCGGGGTGTAGAACTGCTCGCAGCCGACGCAGTACAGGCCCTCGTACTCCTTGCGGTACAGGTCGCCCGCCGCGGCGCACTGGCGCCACAGCCGTTCCACCCCGACGCGGTGGCGGGGGTCGCTGCTGGTGCGGATGAAGTCGTCGAGCGACAGAGCCAGCGGGCCGCGCAGGGCGGCGAACGCATTCGCGTTGCGGTCGACCAGCGACCGCACGTCCACACCCTCGGCTTCGGCGGCCAGGACGTTCTTCAGGGAGTTGTCGTCGGTTCCGCTGAGCAGCCGGACGTGATCGCCCCGGTGGCGCCGGTGGCGGGCCAGCGTGTCTGCCTGAACGAGCTCAAGGGCGAAGCCCAGGTGTGGGCGCGCGTTGACGTACGGGATGGTCGTGGTGATGTAGTGACGTGGTGTGCTCATCGGTCCTCCAACCGGGTACCGAGGCCCGGTCCGCACAACACGTCGAGGCCCCGTCCCGGGGCCTCGGATTCGGTACGCGTCCGTGCTCAGCAGCCCCGTTGGCGGGGCATCATCTGTTGCTGAGGCGAAAGCGTGATCATGAGGCCGATGCTAGCAACAGGGGCCGGCGCCGAGCATGCGGTTTTCTGCCCTCTCGCAGCAGTCGCCTGAAGACGGTTCTGGTCGCCTCGATGGTTGCGGTGCGGTCTTTGGGGTGCCCATGCTTGACCTGGGGATGGTGTTCGTCCTGGTCGTCGGTGGGGGAGGCGCCGTGCAAGGACATGGACGTCATGTCCCAGGGCATGGTCGACACATCGATACCGAACTCGCCGATCGCGCGGGCGCCGATACTGCCGTCAGACACCGGCCAGCACACGAATCGACCTGAATCAACGACCCGCGAAGTGCGGAACCAGCGGCGGACGACCGCCGGAACATCGGGCTCCGGTCCTAGAGCCACGTCAACGCGGGTCGCCCGTGGGTCTGGCAGATGCAGGACACCATCGGCGGCCAGGTGTTCACCGTCGACGACTGGATCCACGGCTCCGCGGGGATGGTGCCGGAGTGCGCAACCCACATCGTCAGCTACTTCAGCTCCGGAAACCCCGACGGCAACAGCGGCCCGGGCGTACAGCCGGAGAGCTCGGACGACGATATCGCCACCGCCGTGGCGGCGACCGTCACCGCGGACAGCACGTCCGCCACCAGCAACCGCCTGACCTGGCCCGAGCCCCGCTCGAAGCACTAGTCCGCCACCGATGACCGAGGCGTCCGTACCAGGGCCTGTCGTTTGGATCATCCCGGCGGCGCGGGGTCTGCCAAGAGGTACCGCACCTCACAGCCGGGCTGATCCAAACGACGGCCCTTGTGCTGCGTCGCGGAAGTTCCGCCGATGAGTTTCCGGCGGTTGTGCCGTCTACCCATCGACGAAGGGAGCGCACCATGCGCAAGATCATCATTTGCACGTTCCTGACGCTGGACGGCGTCATGCAGGCGCCGGGCGGTCCGGACGAGGATGCTGAGAGCGGCTTCGAGCACGGCGGCTGGCAGAAACCGGTGGCCGACGACGAGGTCGGCACGGCCATCGCCGGTTGGTACGAACACTCCGACGCGATGCTGCTCGGCCGCAAGACGTACGAGATCTTCGCGTCGTACTGGCCGACCGCCGATCCCGACAACCCGTTCACCGATCGGATGAACAGCATGCACAAGTACGTGGCGTCTCGGACCCTGACGTCCGTCGAGTGGCAGAACTCCACGCTGCTGGAGGGCGACACCGTCGATGCCGTACGCAAGCTGAAGGCGTCCGACGGCGGCAACATCAACGTCGTCGGCAGCGGCGACCTCGCCCAGACCCTCATGCAGCACGGCCTCGTCGACGAGTACCGGCTGACCATCCATCCGGTGATCATCGGCACCGGCAAGCGGCTGTTCGCCGACGGAGCGATCCCCACTGCGCTGGAGCCGGTCAGCGTCTCGACGACGAAGGGCGGCACCATCGTCGGCGTCTACCGGCCGAACGGTAAGCCCAGCTACGACAGCTACTAGGCGGTTTCGTCTGGATCACCGAGCGGACCAGAGAAAGATGCCCGCGACGTGGAGTCCGGCCAGGCAGATGGTCGCGGTCTTCTTGCAACGGGTGGCGATGCCGCGCCATTGCTTCAGGCGGTTGATGCACCGCTCGACGGTGTTGCGCTGCTTGTAGGTCTCGCGGTCGAAGGCCGGTGGCCTGCCGCCCCGGCTTCCCCGCCGCAGTCGGTGACGTCGCTGGTCGGCCGGGACGGGGATCACCGTCCGGATACCGCGCTTGCGCAAGTGGCTGCGGATCGCGAGGGAGGAACACGTCCTGTCGGCCAGGACCCTGTCCGGCCTGGTGTGGGGCCGTCCACGGCGGCGGGGCGCGCGCAGGCGTGCCATCACTTCCATGAAGGCGGCCGCGTCGCCTGCCTGTCCGGCGGTGAGGCAGCTGCGCCAGGCGGTCGCGGACCTGACGGCGCGGAGCCTGGCTGACAGGCTGCAGACCTTCTCCGACGGCATCGTGTAGGGGCTCGGTTACGAGCTGGCATGCGTGCATCTCGTACGGACTGACGGTGACCTCGTCGCCGCGGCCGAGGCACTCATCATGGGCCGCGTCGCCTGCCGGGCTGTTGGCCGGGCTGAGGCTATGGCCGGTTGCTCAGCAGGTCCCTTGCGGCTTGGAGTGCGTCGTTCTTGAGGGCCTCGAAGGACACGGTCCAGTTGTCGTCCCAGTCGTCGAGTGAGATCGCGCAGTGGAGGATCGGCTGGAGTATGTCTGGGTAGTTGAGGTCCGAGACGACCTCGGTCCAGATCAGCTGGGCGCCGGTGGCCGGATCGAGGCTGCCGTCGGTGATCTGCTCAGCCAGCCAGTAGGCGAGGGCCCACTTCGCGGCCGTAGGGTCTGCTGGAGCCTCGAAGAGTAGCCCCAGCTCGTCGAGCACTTGATCAAAGAGCTCGGGTGCTTCGGGCTCCTCGCTTCGTACGAGGCCGGCCAGCAGTGGGATGGACGGGCTGTCGACATCTGCGAGGAGTGCGTCCAGGCCCGCCTGAATGAGCTGGTCGGATCCCACGTGGCGGCCGAACGCGCGAGCCTGGGCGAGTCTCCGCAGCTGCCTCATGGCTTCTTCCTTGGTCACGGCCCTCGGCTTCCTTTCAGCTGGCGGAAAGCTGATCGTGCCACGACCGGGTCGCCGTTCCACCACCGAGTTTCCTGGACGCCCGCACGGGCGCCGCGCTGATCACGTCGCCAGAAGGACGCGAGACGCGGGCAACTCGTGCGCGGGGTGTAGCGGCAGAGGTAGAGGACCGTTCGGAGTTTCCGGCTCGCGTGACGCGGCGGCGCGGCTTTACGAGCCCGTTTCGGGCGCACGGAGACGTACCCGACCGGTCGGGGTACTGGTGGCGCTTGCCCGGGCTGTCACGGGGGGAACCGCTCCGGGCGGAAGTCCGCAAGCAGCTCGTCTCTCTTCCCGCTGAGGATCTCCGAAGCAAGCAGCCGGCCGATTACCGGCCCGAGCGTGATGCCGCTGTGGGAGACGGCCTCGTAGTAGCCCGGCACAGACGGCACCGCTCCCACCGAGGGGAATCCGTCGGCTGGGATGGGCCGGTTGGCCACCCGTGTCTGTGTGATGCGGGAGTTGCCGAGTTCGGGAACGACGTGCCGCGCCGATTCGTGGAGCAGCCGTGCGAGTTCCGCTGGTTCTTCGCCTGTGTCGATGAGTGCGTCGATCTCGCGGCTGTGGAGGACCACCGAAGCGTCTCCGTCAGGACGGATCTCGATGTGAGGCGCGTGCATGGCCCGGTGAACCGGGACCTGAGCACAGCCGACCCGGGTGACGGCGCCGGGTTCCCGGCGCATCGGCAAGTGCCGTGCGATGAGCCCGGCGACGTGGGAGGCGCCGGGGCCTGCTGCGTTCACGACGATATCGACGTCGAGACAGCTCCCATCGGACAGAGCAACTGTCCGGATGCTCCCGTCGGCACCGGTGCCGATGTCACAGACCGCGGTGCCGGCCCGCTGCTCGGCGCCGGATGCAACGGCCTGCCCGACCAGGCGGCCGACGAGATGACGTCCGTGCACCCAGGCTTCGTCGGGGTAGAACAGGACTGTAACCTCGCCGGGCATCGTGAGAGCGGGTTCGAGGCGGCGGCGCACCTCGGCCCCCGTGCACACCTCGACCCGGTAGTCCCAGCTTTCCAGCAGTCCCGCTGTTTTCAGGAGCTTCGCCTCCGCCGCGGGATCGTCTGCCCAGCGCAGGTGGCCGTTGGGATACCACCATGAGTCCGGCCCGATGGTCCTGGCGAGCTCACGGTACGTTGCCATGCCCGCGACGTTCAGGTCGAAGTAGGACCTGCGCGCGGTCTTGTTGCTGGCGTTGACCCACGAGAAAGACCAGTTGGTGACGCCTTCACCCGGCTGGCCCGCGTCGATGAAGACCACCTTGGCGCCGTGCCGGGACAGGTGCCAGCCCACGCTGGCTCCCAGGATGCCCACTCCGATGACAGCAACACGTTCAGGCCGCTTCACGGACCCCATCCTCACGAACGCCCCCTTCCCAGTTCACGGGCGAACTCCCGTTTCCAGCATGCAGGTATGCGAGACGGTGAGCACCATGAACGGGACAGGCAAAGGCTCCGGAATCGGGTGCCGAAGCGGCGGGCGCGGTGCCGGCCTGGTGTCGTTGAAGCGCACTCCACCTTTCTTCGCGATGACGGGAGCCGGGGCGTGCCCTGCCTACCGGTCGCGGAAGGCGGAGAGGATGGGCCAGTCGGCGGTGACGTTCCCGAGTTGCCACATCAAGGCATCGAGTTCTCCGCGCATCTCCTCCAGGCGAGCCCTGTTGGGGAAGTCGCGGGCGTTGAGGAGCACGGCCCAGCAGCGGTTGTCGGCGGTGCTGACCAGGAGGGCCATCGTGCCCGGGAGGTCGCCGTCGTGCCAGCGGTTTCCCTCGTCGTTGATGTGCCAGCCCTTGGCGTATCGGACTTGAGTGCCATCGGGGGCGTGCGCGGTGGTGCGGGTGAACATGGTGGCCAGGGAGTCGGGCGAGAGGATGTTCCCTACCTCCGGGAACCCGTCGACGTGCACCAGGAAACGGACCAGATCCTCCGCGGTGGCCAGCCAGCCGCCATGTGCGTCCATCCGGGAGATGCGGAAAGCGTAGGGGGTGATGTTGGTGCTGGGGTGCTCGGTGTAGACGACCTCGTCGGGGCGCCGGTCGCCGAGGGTGTCGCCGGCCAGCTGCATGTCCGTGATGCCGCAGGGTTGGAGTGCCAGCTCGCGTACGGCCTGCTCGTAGGACTGGCCGGTCCGGGCCTCGATGACACGACCGAGCACGCAGTAGCCGAAGTTGAGGTAATCGTGGACCTCACCCGGAGGGCGGGTGAGCGGGGCGTTGAGGGTGCCGTCGGCCTGGCGTCCCAGCATCCAGTCGATCAGTTCGTGCTGACCCAGCTCAAGATGACCGAACATCGGATCCTGGCCCGCCGCCCAGCCACTCGTGTGCTCCAGCAGGTTCTGAACCGTGATCTGCAACACGTCGCTCTCGTAGGGCTGGGTGCCGAACGTGGTGCCCAGCAGCGCGCCCGGCCCGAACACCGGGTCCGTCAGAGCCAGTTGGCCCCGCTCGATGAGCCGAAAGACGGCGACGGCGGTCAACGGCTTGGACACGCTCGCGATCCGGAACAGCGACGTGGGGCGGACGGGAACGGCCGTGCTGGGCTCGACCACGCCGAACCCGCGAGAGAGGACCAGGCGGCCGCGCTCGGCACGCGCCACGGCCGCACCGGGTACCTGGTACTTGGTCATGAACGGCTTCATCAGGTCGTCCAGCAACGCCTCCTCCGAGTCGGTGAGGTACGTCTTGCGCCAGATCCCGGCGTACTGCGTCAGCGGACTCCCCAGCACGTTGAAGGCGCGCATCCGGGCCGGCCGGAAGCCACGGGCCAACAGAGCGTCGTGCTCGACACTGAACGCGTCCTGCCACAGCCCTGCCCGCACCTGGCTGTTGGCATCGCCGCGCTGCCAGATCCCCGTGTACCGCGCCTCGCCGAAAATGTCGTATCCGGTCAGCGCAGTCAGCATGTAGCCAGCCGGTTCCCAGTCATGACGCCGCAGCTCCAGCAAGCCCTCCGACATCAGGTGCTCGACGAGTCGCTCGGAGGGCGCCGCCGGCTTCCACAGCGCCGCGAAGGCGAGCCGGCCGTCCGGCGCCATGTAGGCCGACACGTCGTACGGCAGAAAGCCGCGCGAGGACAATTCGTTGTTCACCGCCTGGAACTCGTCGACGCTCAGGCCGTGCCGAGCGATGAGTGGCGGTACCGAAGCGGCTGTCGCCCACAAGGAGGTGAAACGGGGACCGTCGCCGGTCCCGTAGGCACTGACGGTGAGCGGAATGTATCCCTGCGGAACAAGCTCGTCGAAGAGCGCACTGTAGGCATCGCCCGTCAGGCCGGGCAGCACCTGACACGCGTACGGAACCGGGGACTGCTCCCAGATGGACGCGTGCCGGTCCATGTCGTTCACGGTGTACCCGGTCACATCCAGCGGATAGAACCCCTGGGCTCGCAGCGTCGCGCTCTCCGCCTCGTGCTCGACCAGCGACAAACCGCGCAGGACCCTCAACGCCGGATTCCGCTCCGCCATACCCGCAGGCTATGGCCCCCGATCCGTTCGTGCCTCACCAGATGTGTATCCGAGTGAATGGCTCGCGAGCGGCGCCTGGGTCCCGCAGCGTTGTCGGGCAATTGCGGCCGTTGGGCGCCGGGCGCGCTGGTGGTGTCCGCCAGGGCGGCGTGCTGGCAGTGCTCTCCACGCTAGTGGGGCTCATCCTGCTAGCGCTCGTCCCCAAGCCGGCGTTCACCCACGTCTTCCTCACCGTCGGATGGATCTCCGGCGTGATCACGGGAGCCGCGATCCTGCTTGCCTTCGGCGCACTGCTGCTCACCGCACTGCGCAACGGGGCCTCACTCGTTTCCGGCCCCTTGACGAGGACGACATGGGCGCGGAGATGGCCCGGGCCAGAGAAGCCTGGAGTGTGGCATCCTGCCGTTCCTGCAGGAAGCGCTCGCCGACCCGGGCCAGGGGGCTGCGCTGAGTACGACACCGCCGGTGCCGGTCAGCCGCATGCCGCACCTCGGCTACGACCGTCCGGGCGTTACCAGTTCCGAGGATGGTCCCGCGCCACCCCCCCAACGACCGAGTCCGAGAGGTGCGATTGCTTTGGATGGGAACAGAGAGGCTGTACGCCTTCGGGGCCTGACCGACCTTCGGGAATGGCTGGCGCGGCAAGGGATTCCCCATGAGTCATGGGGTGTTGGCGGCAGCAAGTCGGTGCGGCACCTGTGGAACGAGATCTCGTCGGGTGAGTCGACGTTGTCGGAGAACCCGCCGCTGCGTCAGGTCGCGGTCGTCAGCCTGAACATCCAGGTAGGCGGCAAGCAGCTCACCGAAGCCAGGCAACTCATGGCCGACGGCGCCGTGCGAGAGCGGAACTCGCCACCCACCGAGAAGATGAAGCCGGGCGAGACCGTCACCGCCGCCGCGCTGCGGTGCGTGGTCGAGGAACTCAGGATTGATGAATCGGCTGTCGCCATCGCCCCGGAGCCCGCGTCAGTGGTCGTCGAGGAGCTTGAATCGCCCTCTTATCCCGGCCTGCCGACCAGCTACCGTCTCTACACCATCGCCGCACAGGTACGCGGCCTTCCACTGACGAGCTTCACGACGGAAGAGGCCCCCAGCGGCAGCGACGCAACTGTGACCACCCACTACTGGGAGTGGCGCTAGGGTCCCTCGTCAAACGGATCTCGCCCAGAGTGTGAACGAGGCCGGGCAGACCGCTGCCGCGTACGAGTTGGCGGTCTTGTCGTGCCTGGTTGCCAGACCGCGGAACCCCTTCAGCTGGCGGAACCCCTTCAGCTGGTTGAGGCCCGGCCTGGTCGCCCAGCACGCCGGCGTCACCGTGACCGTGGCAGCGTTCAGCCTCACTGGCCGGGTGCATGGCCGTTATGTGCGACGGCCGGCTGACGCGCCGAGGGATCGCGGAGCCGGCTCGGCCGACAGAGTGCCCGCGCCGGTCCTTTCGAAGGAGAGTAAGGAGAGTCATGTCCTTTCCCGAGCTTCCCCAGCCTGCGCCTGGTGAAGTGCTGTTGGTCTGCACGTGCTACGAGGACGGCAAGGCTCTGTGGGGCGGGCTGCTCGACGAGATCGGGGGCAGTGGGGTGCGGCTCCAACTGGTCGAAGGCCCCGAATGGGACTACCTGCACGGCGGTAACGTACCGGCGCTTGTCCCGGGCGGAGGCCTCGTGCCGCCGGTCGCCGTCTTGGCGGACATCCCTGTGGTGTACGGCGGGGACGGGCCGTTGCTGGTGGACCTGGCGGCGATGCCCGGGCGCGGCGTCCGGGTCCCGTCAGCCCGGCTCGGCGAGATCCTGGACGCTCTGCTGGGCGGCGCGCTCGCGTTCGACGACCTGGTGCGCGACATGGACAGATGCGGCATGTACCAGGGGGACGGTGGCCGACCGGCCGTCCCCGCGCCGACGGCGCCGTCGCGCCGGTCCTTCCCCGCACTGCCCTCCACCGGCGCGGCCCTGCTGGTCCGAACCTCCTTCGACGACGAGGGGGGCTGGCGCGCTCTGCTCGACGAGTTGGGCGGGGCCGACGACGACGGCTGGGTCGGCTCGGACCTGGACCCGGATGACATCGACGTGGAGCACTACCCGTTGGGGGCGCTCGTCGTCGACGACCGGGCCTTCGAGGGCCTCCGGCCGGGCCAGGTCCCCGCGCTGGTCCCGCCCGAGGAACACACCACGCTGGTCGCGCTCGCCGATGCCAGGACCTTCGCCGAGCCCAGCCGACCGCTGACCGTCGTCGACCTCTACGACACCCCGGGGCAGTCCGCCGTCCTTGCGTGCCGCGAGGCCGGATCGATGGCGTGCAACTTGGAGATCGGCAACATGGATTTCCACGAATTCGTCGTCGTGGAGGGCATGGAGCCGTGGTAGCAGGGGCGATCAGCGGATCTCCTGCCGGACTAGGGTCGTCCGTGGTCACCAGGGGCGTGTCGGCTCCAGATTCCGTGCGCTTCCGTGACGGCCACCGACCGTGTCAATCCCGTGGTCCCAAATGAACTCGTCCTCCGGAAGCGCCTCACCTCGCCTGACCTTCACCAACCATCGGTGAACTGAGGCCAGTTGGAGTCGCCCGGGTGGAGCCGCGGAACGCCGCGCAAGCCAAAACTGAAGCTCCGACTGAAGAGCCCAGTTGGCAGTGCTCGCCCACTCGGATGCTCAGCTCCGTGTGTCCTTCGCGGTATTCGTATGACGTGCCGGTCGTCAGTCGAAAGGGTTGGGCTCGGTATGGCGTCGGGCTCGGGCCTCCTGCTCGCGTTGAGCGGATATGGAGGGGAGGGCCGCGATGGCCGGGGCAGGCCGGCCCTGCCTGATCAGGAGCTCCGCCAGCGCTCGGGGCGCCTGGGACTCGGCGGACGATCGGAGCAAGGCGATGGCCTCGTCCACGCGTCCGACCTCCTCCCAAAGCCACGCGATCGTCGTGTCCCTGTCCCAGTACTCCTCCGCCGGTAGAGCCATGGCCTCCGCGATGGCCTCTTGGTGGCGTCCGGCCTCCGCCAGCAGCCCCAGCCGCCTGGACTGGACCGAGTGCGTGTGCTCCTTGACATACTCCGCGCTGCGCTCGTCAAGGAGTTCCAGAGCCCGCTCAGGTCGCCCGTCCTCGACCAGCAGGTGTATGGCCCATTCGAGGTGGTTGCCGCAGTCGTAGTACTCGAACGTGGGCCGCCCGGCCTCGACAGCCTCGTCGATTCGGCCCTGCTGGCTCAGGAGGCCTATGAGGGTGCTGCGATGGTTGGAGTGGTCGGTGGCGTCGATGATCTCGCGCAGGACGGCCTCGGCCTCCTGTCCCCGGCCCAGGTCTTCCAGCGCCTTCGTGTAGTGCTCCAGGGCGGCGGTCGCGTGGTCGCCGGTCCCCAGCTCGCTCAGCTCCTCGATCCGACCGTGGCGCGCGAGCAGCGCCGCGTAGAACTCGACGGTGTTCTGGGCGAAGTACCGGCGCGCGGCCACATCCGCCCCGAGAATCCGGATCGCCTCGTCGGCGCGACCGGCACGCTCAAGAACCTGGGCCTGGAGGTCCAGGGCCTGCTCGCCCGGATGGCGCCACTTGCCTTCCGCCCTGGCCCGCCTGGCTCCCTCCGCCAACGGGGCGATCAGCTCCAAGACACGCTCGTCCTGATCCTGCCCCTCGGTCATCTTCACCAGAGTCGACTGCAGCCACCAGTCCTCAAGATGGGGGACAAGGATCTCGATCGCATCGTCCACTCGTCCAGCTTTGGTCAACATCAGGGCGTAGTCCCGCCACTCGCGGCCCTCCGTCACCGGCTCGTCCGGACGGACCAGTGCCAGAGCGTCCTCGGTCCGCCCCATCCGGAACCTGACGTCGGCGGCCTGCGTCATCGCGGACTTCCAGCCGGTCGCGGCGAATGGCTCGATGACCGACCACGCCCGCTCGTAGTCCCCCGCCGTACACAGCTCGCGCACTGCCGCCAGCGCGCAGAACCACTCGCCACGCTGGGCCGCCGCCTGCACCACGAGGTCCAGATGCCCGAGTTCGCAGAGGAGGTCCGCCATCCGCGGCGGGATCCCCCCGTACATCCGGGCTTGCCACTCAAGATCGTCAACGTTCATGGCTGGGAGCATAAGGACGCCCACTGACACTCCCACCGCCAAATGATCGCCGTGAACGGCGCATGGCTCACGTTCGGCAGAAAAGTGCGGCGGTGAAGCATACGGACGCGGCGTTCCGGGAGGGCGGGCGACGCACCGAAATCAGGGCCCCCGGGGCCGCCTGCAATGGGCTCGTACGCGGCCTCGGCAGGCCCCCGGCCGCACTCTCGTCACGGTTCGCAACCGCTGGGCCGACCGTCTTCGGGAAGGCGCCGACCCGCCTGTCCACGCCCTCGGCGAATCGGCTCTGACCTGGTGTTTTCCGGGGATCCGCCTAGGGTGGGGGACCTCTGCTGGACACCATCGGAGGGGGACTTCGTGCGTGAGGAAGCCATCAGGTACGACGCCAGCCACATCCAGGTGCTGGAGGGGTGGGAAGCCATTCGGAAGCGGCCGGGGATGTACGTCGGCTCGACCGGCGAACGCGGCCTGCATCAGCTGCTGTTCGAGGTCGCCGGCCGGGCGGTGAACGAGGTCCTGGCCGGCCGCGCCGGCTCCGTTGAGGTCGCCCTCACGCCCCACGGCGGTGTGCGTGTCGCCGACGACGGGCCGGGTGTCCCCGTCGAGGCCACCGCCGGGGACACCGACGGACCCGGCCTCGAAGCCCTGCTGACCCGCATGCACGCCGGGGCCGGGCCTGGCGGCCGCCACACCGCGGCCATGAGCCTCTTCGGCACGGGCCCCTGCGTCACCAACGCCCTGTCGAGTCGCCTGACGGCCGAGGTGCGGCGCGAAGGGGTGCGCTGGGTCCAGGAGTACGCGCGCGGCGTCGCGCTCACCCCGCCCACCGCCGTAGGGCCGGCGACCGGAAGCGGGACCACCATCGCCTTCTGGCCCGACACCGACATCTTCGGGACGGCGGAGTGCTCGTACGCCGTGCTGGAGGAGCACTTCAGGCAACTGGCCTTCCTGAACCAGGGCCTGAGCATCTCTCTGACCGACGAACGTCCCCCGGGCGGGTCACGGCCGGTGCGGTTCCAGTTCCCGGGCGGGGTACGGGACTTCGTCGCCTTCCTCGACACGCGGGCCGGGGCCCCCGTACACCCGGACGTCATCGGCTTCGAGCGGGAGGACCCGCGGATGGCGGGGACCGTGGAGGTGGCCCTGCGGTGGTGCGGCTCCCGTGAGGAGCGGGTCCGCAGCTTCGCCAACAGCGTGCTCACCCCCGACGGCGGCACGCACGCGATGGGCTTCCGCGACGGGGTGGCGGCCGCGGTCACCTCGCACGCGCGGCAGCGGCGGCTGCTGGCGGCCGCCGACCCCGACCTCGGCGCCGACCGGATCGGCGAGGGCCTGACGGCGGTCGTGTCGGTGAAGCTGGACAGTCCCGTGTTCCTCGGCGCCACGCACGGCACGCTGGGCGGCGCCGCGGTGCGTGCCTGCGTCGCGGAGGCCGTCCGGGACCACCTCGGCACGTGGCTGGAGGGGCACCCGGAGCAGGCCGCGGCCGTCGTCGGCCGGATCGTCCGCGGCACTCGCCGGAACTGAGCGGCAGCAGACGGTTCGCGCCGGTCCCAGGAAACGGGACTGGCGGAAGCGACGAAGGCTGCTTCGGGCCTGGTCCCCCCCCCGTGCGGCGATGACTTGAGCGATGGAGCGCGAGCTGACTGCATTGGCCCAGACGTGCTCCCTGCGCAGGCCGCCCGTCATCATCAGCGAGAGCGCCCCCATGGCCGACATCAGCTCCAGCTCGTAGGTGGAGCACCTCACCAGCGTGGGGGTGCCCGTCGTGCCGGCACCCTGTGTCCTTCCGTCCCGTTGACGTGCCCCCGGGGGTGTGCCCCCGGGGGCCTTCCGCCGACCAGGTGGTGGCCGGCGTAGGTGTCACATGATCTGGGTGAAAACGGCGGTGGACAGGGCGCTGATGGGGAACTTGGCGGAGAGACGCACGGTCTTGACCATCGGGTTCTCCTTCGGTCTTGGAGGGCGCTGGGCCGCGCCCACTGGGACAGACGATGGGATCGGCCCCTGCAGAGTCCCTACAGACGCGTTACAGACCCCCATGTAGGGGCGTTCACGAGTGGCGCTGACCTGGAGTGGGATGCCATCCACGGAGATCAATCGGATGTACGGTCAACCACCCCTGCTTGTACCGCCCTTGGCATCGAGCGTCCCCTGAACTGCGGCGCCCCCCGCCCTCGTGGATCGGGGTCAGTCGAGGTAGTCGGCGATGAGGCTGGCGAATGCGTCGGGGGTGGCCAGGCGGATGCCGAGGGTTTCGGCCTTGGCGCGCTTGGAGCCCGCGCCTTCGCCGGCGACGACCAGGGTGGTCTTCTTGGAGACGCTGGAGGAGGAGCGGCCGCCGGCGCGCTCGATGAGTTCATTCATCTGGTTGCGGCTGAGCTTCTCCAGCGCCCCGGTCATCGCGCCGGTGACGACGACCGTCATCCCGGCCAGCGGCCCTCTCGCCGACTCCACGCTCTCCGAACGGCTGTCGGCGTCACCGGCGTCACCGGTGGCAGGGGAGGGCGGGGTGGCGCCGGGCTCGGTCATGTTGACCCCGGCCGCGGCGAGTTTGTCGATGAGCGGGGCGAGGTCCGCGAGTTCGGCGACGATGGACGGCGCCTTCTCGGTGCCGATGCCCTCGACCTGCTGCATCGTTTCTGCGTCGGCGGCGCGGATGTGGTCCATGGTGGCGAAGTACCGGGCGATGCGGCGGGACATGGAGCGGCCGGTGCCGCGCACACCGAGCGCGCAGAGCACCCGCGACAGCGGCTGCCCCTTGGCCGCGGCGATCGCGGCGAGGAGGTTGTCGGTGCTGGTCTCGCCCATCCGTTCCAGACTCAGGAGCTGGTCGCGGGTGAGGGTGAACAGGTCGGCCAGGTCGGCGACCAGGCCTGCTTCGACGAGCTGGACGACGCGCGTGTGGCCGAGGCCTTCGATGTCGAGCTGGTCGCGGCCGCAGGCGTAGGAGAGGGCGGCGACCAGGTGGCAGTTGCGACCGTTCTCGCAGCGCCAGCGCTGCTCGCTGGTGTCGATGCCGGAGCCGCACCGAGGGCACACCTCGGGGAAGACGATGGGCTGCTCGTCGCCGGTGCGCAGGTGGGCGACGGGGGCTTCGATGCGGGGGATGACGTCCCCGGCCCGGTGGACCATGACGTGGTCGCCCAGGCGCAGGTCGCGGCGGGTGATGTCGGCCGGATTGTGCAGGGTGGCGTAGGTGATGGTGGAGCCGTCGATCTCGACGGGTTCCAGCACGCCCCGTGGGGCGATGATGCCGGTGCGGCCCACGTTCCACTCCACCTCCAGCAGCCGGGTGATCTTCTCCACCGCGGGCAGCTTGTAGGCGATCGCCCAGCGCGGGGCACGCGAACCGGATCCGGCGGTCTGCTGGTCGGCGGCCAGGTCGGCCTTGATGACGATCCCGTCGATCCCGAAGGGCAACTCCGCACGCAGGGCGGCAATCTCCTTCACCCGGGCCAGTACCCGCTCCGCGGTGTCGGCGGTGATGCCGGGCACGGCGGTGGTCGCGGTGGTGTTCACCCCGTACGCGGCGGCCTGGAGCATGAGGTCGCTGTGCGCGGCCTCTGCCAGCCGCCCGGCCGGCCCCGCCTCGGTGTCGGCCAGCGGGAGCAGGCCGTAGCCGAAGAACGTCATGGGCACGGTGTAGGCGCGGTCCTTGGCGCGCAGTGTGCCCGCCGCGGCGTTGCGCGGGTTCGCGAACGGCTGCCCGCCGTGCGCGGTACGTACCTCGTTGGCGTGCTCGAACTGGGCTGTGGTCATGAGGACTTCACCGCGTACCTCCACCGTGACCGGCTCGGCCAGCTCATTCGGCAGACCCTCGATGGTGCCGATCGCGTGTGAGACGTCCTCTCCGGCCGTCCCGTCGCCACGGGTGATCAGTCTGGTGAGGCGGCCGTGGGTGTAGCGGGCGGCGATCGCGAGGCCGTCCAGCTTCGGCTCGACACTGAACCGCTCCACGTCGTGACCGATCCGCCGGGCCAGCGACGCACTCCACGCGGTGAACTCCTCGGGCGAGAACACGTTGTCCAGGCTCAGCATCGCCACCGTGTGCGGGACATCTCCCTCCACGGCACCGCCGGCGACCTTTCCGGTCGGCGAATCGGGCAGCACCTGCCCGGGATGCTGGGCCTCCCACGCCGCGATGCCGCGCACCAGCCGGTCGTAGGCGTCGTCGTCCAACGCCGACGTGCCGCCCGCGTAGTAGGCGGCGGACGCCTTCACCGCGTCCTCGACCGCCCGCGCGTAGGCGGCGGCATCCACGATCACAGCAGCATGTGTTGTCATGCCCGCCATCCTGCACGCCACCACTGACAACGCCTCGGTCCGAGGATCATGCCGAGTCCGCAGTTGACGGGGGAGGGGGGCAATTGTCTTCGGCCATGGCCACGGCGCCGGTCGGCCGTCGCTGTGCCCTGGACTGCCGATGAGGCGGTTCGATCAGCCAAGTAGTCCCGGCCGGCCGTCCCCGACAGTCATGATGGGGCCGTGAACGGGGATGCGTCGGGTGACGAGGCCGTGGAAGCAGGCTGGCCGGCTGGCAGGCCGTACGGGACGACGGACGGGTACGCGCCGAACTCCTGGTAGCGGCCTACGCGGAGCCGAGCTTGCGACAATTGTTTCCCTGGACGGGGATGGGCGAGCTGCACTTCAGACATCTCCTGGCATGATCATGGCGTGACCAATGAGCATGTGCAGCCCGGCCCCAGACAGTACGTCCTCTTCGATGTCGACGGCACGTTGATCGACGCCGTGGACAACCAGCGCCGGGTCTGGGCAACATGGGCGGGGCGATACGGACTGGACGCCGATGACGTCTATCGGGTGGCGCTGCGGACGCGGCCGATGGAGACCTTCGCGAAGGTGGCTCCGGACCAGGACCCAAAGGAGTGCCTGGCAGCGCTGCACGAACTGGAGGACGACGACGTCCGGTCCGGCGTCTATGCGGCCTTCGACGGTGCGTCGGAGCTGCTGGGCACCCTGCCGTCGGGGGCGTGGGCGCTGGTGACCTCGAACTACGAGCACCGGGTGCGTGGCCGATTTGATCGGACGGGTCTGCCGGTTCCGCGCGTCCTTGTGGACGCCGCCGCAGTGGCGGAAGGCAAGCCGTCGCCCGTGCCCTACCTGTTGGCCGCCGAGCAGCTTGGTGCCCAGCCTGAGAACTGCCTGGTCATTGAGGATGCCCCGTCCGGAGTCGAGGCAGGGCTGCGGGCCGGCATGACGGTGTGGGGCGTCAACGCCGCGGTTGCGGTGGCCGGCGTGCACCGTCACTTCGGGAGCCTGCGCGAAGCCGTCCCCGACATTCTCGCCTTCGCCCGGCAGTCTCCGTTGGCTCGATGACCAAGCCGGTGATGTGTGGTGCTGTCAGGGGGCGGCCTGACAACTCCCGCACGGGATCGGGCTGGTGAAGGCGTTCTGTTCGCTGATCGCCGAGATGCCGGAGTCCGGCGCCCATCGCGAGCCCGAGTGCGGGGGTGCCGTTCTCTGCCGCGCCGGACTGGCAGCACGCGGATGTATGCCCGAGGATTCGGACTCCCCTGGGGAGCGTCTCCGTCCTCACCTGACGGGCGGGCGGCGATCGGTCCCGCCCCCGAATACCTCTCGAAGGCTTGATACGGCGGTCTGTACCGGCCGGGGTGAGGGCGGTGGCGCTGGTCACGGGGGAACATTTCTCCAAGACGCCCGGCAGTTGAGCTTGTGACGCTGCGGGTATGTCCAAGAATCGGGATGACTCCCCACTGCCGCGCTTGCACGCCTTTTGAAGGTGGCGGGGGAGCGGGTGGACACACTGCTCCGGGTCCGAGCTCGGCGGGGTGCCGTCCGGGAACGGCAGCGTCCAGCCGTAACCACCGGTTCTCCGCGACCGTGCAGGTCACCGCGGACGTGGACCTCCGACGGATGATCGCGGCCGCATGATTTTCGTCGCAACCGAGCCCTACTCGTCTGAACTGCCGTCCGCCGAGCCGCAGCGGCTTCAGCCGGACGCGAGTGTGGCCCACACCCCTTCAGGGTGCTCGGTCGGCTTCAGCCACAACTGGGGCTGGGACTGCAGATAGTGCTCGTCGGCCCCTGGCTGCCAGAGGAAGCGGCCCTTTGCATCGGGCCACACCACCTGCAGGACCGGGAACGGAGGGCGTCGGTAGAAGGAGATCGCGCGCCCGAAGAACTCCCGGTACCAGCGGAGATCGGCCGCCTTCAAGACCACCGGCCGACCCTCAATGACGTCGTGACATGTACGCCCGTTCTCCAGTACAGCCCCGGCTGCCGCCTGATGGCCAAGGGTGTTGAGCAGGATGTGCATCGTCTGGATGTCCAGCCCGAACATCGCCAGCTCGGGCACCCCGTGTGTATGCCAAAGCCCGATCGTGTAAGCGAAGCCGGGCCCCTCGTCATCCGCCGGCACCATCACGACGCTCCAGCCGTGCTCATGGACCTGGTCGACTGTCCGCAGGTCCATGCGGTCGGCCTCGTCTCGATCGCCATAGTCATGGCAGATCACACATCGGCAGGCAGGGTGATCATCGGGCATGTCCGTGACAGTACCCCGCGCTTCGATCGCGCGGTCTGGGCCTACTCGTTCACGTCACCAACCGCATTCCAACTGCCGGTTTCGTGGCACTTGGTGAAGTCCCACAAAAGGGCCTGTCCGGCGGATCATGCTGATGTCAGAGTGTGTCCGTGAGTTACAGCATCTTCCTGTTCCGGTTCGTGGACGGCGAGGTCGTCGCCCTGGACGTCGAGCGGTTCCGGCAGGTGACGGAGCCGTACGTGGTGGCGGGCGGCCCGGAGGAGGGCTTCTCCCAGTTCCGCGCGGAGGACGGGGGCGAGGCGGATATCTACCACGCGTCCCAGGGCGAGGACGGGATGTCGTGCGTGACGGCGACGCACTTCGCCCGTGGCGCGATGAGCGGCGTGCTCGTCCGGCTGGCGGCAGCGCTGGGGGCCTCGATCGTGCCCCAGGACGGTGGCGCGCTGATCTTCCATGAGGACGACCGCCGTCATCTTCCTGCGGACCTCCAGGGGGAGGCCATTGTCATAGCCCCCACGGCGGACGCGTTCCAGGCAGCATTCGACGCGCGGTGAGCGTCATCGCCCCGACAAGTGCGCCAGGTTCTCCCGTTCGACGGATCACGGGACCGCCCGAGACCCTCGTCGGGGCGGTGGTGCCGGGGCGTCGTTACTTTTTTCGGGACCCGGGGCCTGGTCTTGCGGGCGGTGGCCGTGTGCTGATGGGCCTGGTAGGACGTCGAGTCGACACCGACGATGCCCCAGTCGATCCGGCCCGCGAGATCGGCCTCGGCCTGGACCGCCTGCAGCATCTGGTCCCACGTTCCGTCCGCCGACCAGCGGCGATGCCCTTCATAGACGGTCTTCCAGGAGCCGTAGCGTTTCGGCAGATCACGCCACGGAACGCCGGTCCGGACCCGGAACAGGATCCCGTCCATCACCGTGCGGTGGTCGCTCCTCCGGCCGCCCTGACCGCCCGACAGCGGCAGATGCGGCTCCAGAAGCGACCACTCGCGATTCGTCAGATCCCCCCGGCCCATGCCCGAACCGACGAGCAACCGGCATGACGGTCACATGATTTGCCGGACGGGACCTAGTCGGCTTGCAGGACGAAGAACAGGAAGCACAGGAAGCGTGGCTTGGCCGCGATGGTTTCGGGGAACAGCTCGCGGGCGGCTGGATCAGGCTCCGGCTCGCTGATATCCGTTATCCGGAAGCCTGCCGCGGTGAAGGCCTCGATCATCGCGTGCAGCGGCCTGTGCCAGAGGCTCATCAGGGCGGTCTGGCCGCCCATGGTCCACTCTTCGGTCCAGTTGGTGGTGTCGAAGTAGTTGTACTCGGCCTCGCGGCCGGCCTGGCGGTGCATGAGGTTGATGGCAAAGGGATGGTCGACGGACGCGATCAGCCGACCGCCGGGCTTGAGTATGCGTCGTAGCTCGGCCAGCGCCGGCCCCCAGTCCTCCAAGTAGTGCAGCACCAGGGCCGCGACGACATCGTCGAACGTGTCGTCAGGGTAGGGAAGGGGGCTGCCCAGGTCGGCCACCTGTAGGTCCGCACCGTCGCCGAGCCGCCGCCGGGCCAGCTCCAGCATCCCGGCACTCGCGTCGAAGCCGCTCACGATGGCGCCACGGTCGCGCAGCGCCGCGAACAGGGGCCCGGAGCCGCAGCCGGCGTCGAGGATCCGCCGGCCGGCCACGTCTCCGGCGAGGGCCAGCATCGCGGGCCGCTGGTAGTAGCCATTGATGAGGTTGGTTTCACTTTCGGCCGTGTACGCCTCGGCGAAGCTGTTGTAGTCGTTGACCTTCGGCGGATCCACAGTCACAGCGGACGGCGAGGTGAGCGCGGTGGAGCTCGCGTGCTCTTGCTGCTCGTCAGAAGTCATGGTGCGAGAGACATGTGCTGCATCAGTCCGGTTCCCGGCCTAACGATCAATACGTCCGCCCCACGTCCGCCCCTGGATGGCCCATGAAGATGTTGGGTTCTGGCTCTGCCGCATGGCAAAGGACGCGCCGCGCCGACGGCACCTGGCGGTTGACCGCAAGAGCCCGTTTGCGGTGGTACTCGGTGTTCTGGGCCGGGCCGGGGATGTCGGGGTCCGGTTTGGCGGGCTGCGTCAGCTCGGGCCGTGCCGCATGGCTGCGGCCGGATGGTGTGGTGGTCAGGGGCGGTCGTGCCAGGAGAGCGCTGTGATGCGCCAGCCTTCTGAGGTGCGGACGAATTGGATGGTTTTGGTTCCGCTTCCTTCGAAGGGTTTGCCGTCCAGGGTTCCCGATTTTTCGTAGCCGCTGAATCGTGAGGCGATGTCACCCGCGATTTCGGTGCGTTCGGTGGTCTCCCATTCGGAGAACTCGATCAGCCGGCCGTCGGTCAGGAGCTGTTGGCGGGGTTCGATGAACTCGTCCAGGGTGTACACGGTGAATTCCGGGCCGGTTTTGACGATGATGCCGGAGGGAAGGACGAGCCGACGGATTCGTGTCACGTCGGGTGTTTTGCCGCCCCGGTTGTCAAAGGCGCCGAAGAAGTCGGCGGTCACCAAGTCAATGTCGGTCTTGGACATCGCGCGACAGTAACACGCCCCCGAATGCCCTGGTCGTGCAGCGGGAGTTGCGGCGGCCTGTGGCTGCGGTGGTTGTCGTGGCGGGCTGCGGAGTTGCGTGCCGGCCGGTTCTGCCGTTTCGCGCGCCATCCCTGACCAGGCTGGTCCCGGTCGGTCGGGAGAGTGGTGGCTGCTGCTGGCCTGTGTGTGAAGGATGCGAGGGCTGCTGTGTGACGGGTGCGGCCGTGTGACTGCGGGGCGGGGGTGGGGGAGGGGCGGCTGGTTGCGGTGGGGGCGCGGTCGGTTCCGGTAGTGGGTGTCCGGGGCGCGGTGTGACGTCCTGTGCGTACGGGTGTTCACCCGAGTGGGTCATTATCTTGCGGCATATGACGCATTTGTGCGTTTCGCTGGGTGTGGAGTGGTGGTCATCCGGGTGGCTGCCGCGCCTGTTGTCGCTGGGGGGTCGCTGGGGGGCGGTGCGTGTGGTTTGTGCCGTCCCCCTTTCCTCTCCGTGAAGGGACACCCTCGTAGATGGTCACGAACACCCGTAAGAAGGCGGCGTCGTCATCCGGGAAGTCGGCTCTGGCACAGGACAAGCTGATTGCTTCGCTCCGGCAGTACATCCGTTCGCGGGGGCCGGACCTCTTGAAGGATCCGAATGTGTCGTCGGTAGGCATCGGGCACAAGGTGAGGAACGGCACGCGGGGCAAGCAGGTGGTGCTGCAGTTCACGGTGAAGAGCAAGGCCGAGCCGGAGGCGCTGGAGGCGCTGGGTACCGCCCGGATACCCGAGACCGTCATGGTGGACGGTATTGAGGTGCCCACCGATGTCATCGAGCGCAGTTACAAGGCGCATTTCCGCAGGGTGGCCGAGGTCGAGAAGCCTGAGCGCAAGACCCGGCTGAACCCGGTGTTTCCCGGGGCGAGCGTGGGCGGGGTGACGGTCACGGCCGGGACGATCGGCTGCGTTGTCTTCGACAGGGCCGACGGCACTCCGTATGTGCTGAGCAACTGGCATGTGCTGCAGGGCCCGGACGGCAGGCTGGGCGAGGAGATCGTGCAGCCCGGCCGTTTCGACGACAACCGGATCGACCGCAACCACCTCGGCGCCCTGAAGAGGTCCCACCTGGGCCCCGCCGGCGACTGCGCGGTGGCGAGCATCGACGAGGGGCGGACCTTCGAGCAGAAGATCTGCGAACTCGGTGTGGCACCGCAAGAGCTGGGCGATCCGGATCTCGGCGACAAGGTGATCAAGAGCGGACGGACCACCGGGGTCACCCATGGTGTGGTCCGCCGTATCGACACCATGGTCAAGATCGACTACGAGGGCGATGTCGGCGAGAAGACCATCGGCTGTTTCGAGATAGGCCCCGACGACGACCATCCGCCGACGGACGGCGAGATCAGCAGCGGCGGCGACTCGGGCGCGGTGTGGCTGTTCAAGCAGAACGGCAAGCCGAGCAAGGTCATCGCGGGGGTTCACTTCGGCGGGGAGAGCACGGGCGACCCCGACGAGCACGCGCTGGCCTGCCTGGCCAGCTCGGTCTTCGAGAAACTCGAGATCAGCCTGCAGCCGCCCTCCGCCGAGGAGGTGCAGCCGCTGCAGGGCTACGACGCGGAGTTCCTCGGCGCGCAGATAGATGTCCCGCAGCTCACCGCGGACATCAGCAATGACGCGGTGCGGCTGGACGGCAAGGAGGTCATCCCCTACACGCATTTCTCGCTGACTCTCAGCAAGAAGCGGCGCTTCCCGTTCTGGGTGGCCTGGAACATCGACGGCGGCAGCCTCAAGAAGCTCAGCCGGTCCGGTATCCCCTTCACCAAGGACCCGCGGCTCGCCGCGGACACGCAGGTGGGCAACGAACTGTATGAGGGCAACCGGCTCGACCGCGGCCACATCGCACGCCGCGCCGATCTGCTGTGGGGCAGCCTGCCGGAAGCCAAGAAGGCCAACACAGACTCGTTCTTCTACCCCAACATCACCCCGCAGATGGACGACTTCAACCAGAGCGCCAAGAACGGACTGTGGGGCCAGTTGGAGGACGCCATCTTCGCCGACGTCGAGGTCGACGATCTCAAGGTCAGTGTCTTCGGCGGGCCCGTCTTCCGGGACGACGATCACACCTACCGGGGGGTGATGATTCCCCGCGAGTTCTGGAAGGTCATCACCTTCGTCGCGCAGAGCGAGCTGAAGACCAAAGGGTTCCTGCTCACGCAGAACCTGGACCAGCTCGAAGCCCTGGACCTCGACGAGTTCCGCGTCTTCCAGGTCGGCCTCGACGAAATCGAGGAACGCGCCCACATCCGCTTCCCGGCCGCTCTCCACAAGGGCGACCAGCTGATCGTCCCCGAAGCCGCAGCCGACCGGGCACCCCTGGCGGACCTGAGCGACATCGACTGGGACTGACTCCCGCCACCCCAGCCCGGCCATGGCCGGGCTGGGCCCCGGCACGCTCTGTCCGATGGCACCGGCAGCGCATGCCGGGACGGCTCTTTGAGGACGCGTCACGTCCCCGGACCGCCGGTACGGGCCCGTGCTGCCCGGCACCCCGGCCTGGTGCCTGCGCTCTGCGGCCCATGCCCATGCCCGTGCCTGTGCCTGGGATCGTGCTGCCTGCCCGGGGGCGGCTGCGCTATGATTGATCTTGAGCTTCCCGCCGGAACGTGCGGTGGTGAGCCCGGCGTTGGTGGTCCAAGGAAAGACGTCCCGCTTCCTGCGGGGAGATGCAGGTGCAAGGCCTGCCCGGCGCTCCACACAGCCCCGCCCCCGGTGTACCGGGGGCGGGGCTGGCTTTTTCTCACGTGTGCCGTGCCTGTGGTGTGTTCCTGCCGTCGGCCGGCTCCCGCCCTACAAGAGACCGCTCAGGTGCGGTAGGCGTAGTACGCCGCGTTCGGATACGACGCGACGATGCTCGCCACCGACCTGTTGTAGGTGTTGGTGGAGTGGTACGTCACGTACGGCACGCCCTGCGGGCTGCGGTAGGTGACGATCATGGTGTGGTCCTTGGACCCGTCCTTGTTGAAGTCCATTTGCAGCACGTCACCCACGTCCAGCTGGTAGACGTTGGCGAGGCTGGCGACCCGCTTGGAGGACAGGGCGAACCACGAGAACTCGTTGACGCCGACGAACGAGTCCGACTGGATGTCAGAGTTGCCGAACCACTTGTGGAAGTCGTACGTGTAGCCGGGCACATGCTTCCAGCCGCCCGCCTTCAGGGACTGGCTGACGAAGTTCGTGCAGTCGCCGCCGGCACCCTGCCCGTTGAAATCCGGGTAGGCCGGGTTGTAGTTCTTCCAGTACTTGGCCGCGTACGCCGCCATGGCCTTGTAGTCGTAGCCGGTGGCGGAGAAGCTCTTCGGCTTGGCCGCCGCGGGCCATGTAGTGGCCGAGCGAGCCGCCGCGGGCGGGTTGCCGTCGTCAGCGGTGTTCGGCGCGGCGACGAACGTGGTGGTGGCGACCTGATTGACCGCGACGCCGTCGTCGGTGTCGCGGATCCCGGTCAACTGCCAGTCGCCGTTGCGGTCGGCCTTGAACGTCAACTTGTGGTGCGCCTGGAAGCCGGTGGTCTTCGGCTCGTTGCCCTGGACCTTCTGGTACGTCAGCGTCGTCGTCTCGGTGACGTCGACTGTGGCGTGACGGCCCTTCACCCGCGTACGGTCCAGCGCGACGCTCGTGTTGGCCGAGCTGTACTTCTCGCCGAGCGACGCCAGGCGGGACTTGCGGCCCTGTAGCTGCGACAACGCGGAGTTCTCCTCGCGCGACAGCGCGGAGGACAGCCGCACATCGCCCGAGAACCGCGACGCCAGTGACGTGTTCTGCCTGGTCTTGCCGCTGTCCACCAACATGTCCGTACGGTCGGTGAAGACCGCGTCCGCCAGCTTCTGGAAGGTGGCCCTGGTCGACGGATCCACCCTGACGTCGCCGGCGACACTCGCCGCCCCCGCACTCCAGTTGGGCAGCAGCGCCGCGCCGGCGACAACCGAGGCTGCCGCCGCCGTGACTATGGTCGCCCGTCGCCGCTTACGGCTCAGTTTCCTTGTTCTCAATGATGTTCCCCTCTACGCCGGTACTCGATACCGGGAGCCGCATCCTCGCATGACATGTGAGCTTCCTGTGAAGGGGGTTGCTGAAGGGACACGACCACAATGCGCAAGAGGGCGTCGGCTCCACCCTCGCGACGGGCCGCCCTACGGACACCTGGGCAACCCCGAGCACGGCCAAAGTCCCCGCCCGCTGTGATACCACCGTGCGATTCCGCATCCTCGGACCGTTGATCCTGGGAAGAAAGCTCTGTTCCTGAGCCGTTGACTGCGACGGCACGTTCGATGTGTGGCCCTCCTGGGCCTGGCCGTCCAAGGCTTGTCCGAACGAGGAAGAGCGGTGATCACGCGATGAAGGCGGTGCGGTTCCACGAGTACGGCGGGATCGATGTGCTGCGGGTGGAGGAGGTGGAACGGCCGGCGCCCGCCCCCGGGCAGGTGCTGGTCGAGGTCCGCGCGGCCGGGATCCAGCCCGGCGAGGCGATGATCCGCAAGGGCGCACGGCACGGACGCTGGCCGGCGACGTTCCCCTCCGGGCAGGGCAGCGATCTGGCCGGCGTCGTGGTGGAGCTCGGTCCGGAGGTGCGCGGCTTCGCGGTGGGTGACGAGGTCCTGGGCTTCACCCATAACAGGGCGAGCCATGCGGAGTTCGTCGTGGTCGACGACGTGCAGCTGACCTCGCGTCCGGAGGAGCTGTCCTGGGACGTGGCCGGGTCGTTGTACGTGGCCGGCACGACCGCATACGCCACCGTGTTCGCGGTGGACCCCGGACCGGCCGACACGGTCGTCGTGTCGGGTGCGGCGGGCGGCGTAGGGTCCCTTGCCGTGCAACTCGCGCGGCGGCGCGGCGCCACGGTGATCGGGCTGGCGAGCGAGCGGAACCACGCCTGGTTGAAGGATCGCGGTGTCGTCCCGGTCGAGTACGGGAAGGGCGTGGCCGAACGGATCCGGCAGGCGTCCGGCGGGAACGTCGACGCGTTCATCGACACGTTCGGCGACGGCTACGTGGAGCTGGCAGTGGAGTTGGGCGTGCGGCCCGAGCGGATCAACACGATCCGCGACTGGCAGGCCGCGGCCAGGGTTGGTGCGCGAACCTACGGAGAGGGCGCGGCGGCGTGCGCGGTCGTGCTCGGCGAGCTGGCCCGGCTTGCCGCGCGAGGGGAGTTGGAGGTGCCGATCGCCCGTACCTACCCGCTGGAGCGGGTGCGGGACGCGTTCCGCGAGCTGGAAGGGGGGCACGCACACGGCAAGATCGTGCTCCGGCCCTAGCGACTGTCCGCCGGACAGCCCCTAGCGGCGAGATCAACCGCTCACTGCCAACAGCGGTTCCATGGTTCCTACCGCCTCAACACCGGTTCCAGCGCCCGGCTCAGGCGCTGAAGCCACTCCTCGGCCGTACCCCGTACCTGTGGGTGGCTCCGCGCGGAAATCCTCCCAGTCCACGGACCACAGTGCCACCGCGTCCAGGCGCAGGGCGCCTGCGGCCGCCGTGTTGCCCGGCTCGTGGCGGAACACCTTGCGCAGCAGCCGTGGGGACAGCTTCGTGGCCTCCGCCTCCGCGAGGAGTACGGCGTCGTAGAGGTCCTTGGCCTGTGCCCGGCCCTCCGTGGCGCAATCGACGTGCAGCCACAGCAGCTTCCAGGCGAGCGACAGTTCTCGGCCCGCGGTGCGCACGACGGTCGGCCCGGCGCCGTCAGCACGGGGTATCGCCGTCAGGACGGGGGGCTCCGGAAGCCACTCGTCGCGGGCGAAGTCCAGCCGCACCTCGCCGGGCGGGAGGCCTTCCGCTTCCCACGGGACGATCAGGCGTATGCCCGGGGTGTCGAACTCCTCGAACTTCCAGATCTCGTACCGGTCGGCGCCGTCGGCCGCCTCCGGCCACTGCTGTACGACCTCCACTTCCTCCACGTACGGATACGGGTGCTCGGGATCGACCGGGACCAGTAGGGGCCGGGAGACGATCCAGTCGAGGTCCGCCGGCTCCCTCGCGTCTGCTCCCACCCACGCCGGCATCACCATGCTTCCCCGCAGCACCAGGGCGTCACCCAACGGGGACCCGACGACGAGGCCGAGCAGGTGATCGAGCACAGCCCGGTGCGCGATGCGCCGTCGTTCGCCGTCCACGGACCAGGTCACCGGACATCCGTCTTCTCGTCGATCCACCCGCTGTCCAGTGCCGGGTGGTCGTCGTGCACGACGAACTCTTCCTCGACCTCGACGGCCTTGAATCCCGCCGTCGCGAGGGCATCGAGGAGGGCGTCGAGACGGCGGCGGGCCTCGGTGCGGCCGACGCCACGGCAGCGCTGGGTGACGAAGCGTTCGTGACCGCGATCGCCCAGATCGCGGCGGGCGTTGCGCGACACATGGGCGGTGTGCCGCTCGGCGAGTGCGCGCACCGCCGCCATCTCGGTCTCGTCGGGGAGGGCGAGCTTGACGTGGTGCTCGAAGTAGCAGCCGGGAGGGAGCCCCTGGGCCTCGGCGGCCGTCCGCGGCACGTCCTCGTTCCACGGTGCTGCCTCGATCTTCACACGGGCGACGCCGAACCCCTCGGCACCCAGCCGCTCGATCCATGTCAGCGCGGCCTCCCGCTGTGCCGACAGAACACTGTGGCCCCGCACCGTCAGCATCGGCTGGTCAGGGGCCGCGCCCCGGTCGAGCACGATCCGCGTGTACTTCACACGGTGGCGCTCCGCCCAGCGGCGTATGCGGCCCTCATCACCGGCCATGGAAGTGCACACCACTGTGAGATGAGTTTCGAACTCCCCCGCGAAATCCTTCACTACCGCCCCACCCTTGCCCGTCTGCTCACCAGCGGCCAACGGTACTGACAGCCACTGACAGCGACGGCGAGGCGACGGCGTCCCTGCCTGGCACCGACCTGCGCTTGTTCTTGACCTGGGGCGTCGAACGGCGTCTCGAACCCGGTCGCCCCGGTGCTCGTGCTTCGCGCAGGTACTCACGCTCGGTCCGCTGAGCCTCGCTTGTCCTCCACGTGGACGACGTGAAGTTCGGTGCCATCGCGATGGCGCTTGGAACGTCCGAACAGCCCGACAGCGATCTCCGACTGCTCGTGAGGCTTATCTCGGTGTCCACGGCGGTCATCATGCCGCGGAGCACCGACACAGGGTGACGATCGACCAGCACCTCCGGCTCATGGTTCGCGCTGGAGCCGATGCTCCACGCCGTGGCGGCGCTCCGGCCCCGCAGCGGACGAAAAACACGTTGGCCGGCCGCCGCCGAGCTGCGACGATGCCCCTGTTTCCCAAGTGGAGGATATTTGTTCGTTTTTGTGTGTGCGGGGTGCGGTGCCAGGCTGACCACCCCGCTGTCCCAGGTCGCCCTGCCGGTCCACGCCCATCAGAAGTACGGGAACGGGATTCAGCTCCCGGTGCTCATGGAGTCGGGCACGTTCGCCGTGGACCCGGAGCCCTGGGGGCCGCCGTGGCGGAGGTGGGAGGAGATCGACCCGGACGAGGCGGCAGCCCGCGGCATCTATGCGCCGGTCTACGCCCTGTCCGACGCCGCGCCGGGCGCGATCGTCATCGCACCCGGAGACACACGCGGCACCCTCCTGATCCCGGAGAAGAGCGGCGGTTACTGCTGCGGCCTCGGCGGGGCCGACGGCCCCAACATGGCCTGCGAGGCGTGCGGCCTGCCCGTGGCGAGCAGGGTCGACGACTGCTCGCTCTGGCAGGCGGTCTGGCTTGCCCCAAGCGCCGTGCGTCGCCGCCCCGTCGACGACGCCGATTCCGCACCGCTTTCCTGGGCGGAGTTGATGACAGAGGGCAAGGGCACGCCCCCGTTCGAACCGATGGCCAGGTGGGGATCGCGGATAGGGATGGACCACTGGTGGTCGTGGAGCCCGCAATGGGACGCGGCAGCCGGCCGGGCGCTCGCCCACCTGCTGGCGGCTTCGGAAGGCCGACCGGTGACAGTCCCGGACGGCCTGATCGAGGAAGTGTTCCAACGCGCCCTCGACGCCCTGCTGCCCGCGGGGCCGCCGGCGCGGCGCGCCGTTCTGGCCGGACCGGGACTGCCCGCCCCCGACGCGGACGCCGACATCCTCCTCGTGCCGGACCATCCGCAGACGGGGGAGACCTGGGCCCCGGCCAACCCGGCCGCTTCGGCATACTCGGTGCCACTGCCGTTCGGGGTGTGGCTGTGGTTGGCCTTCCCCGAGCCGTACCTGCCCGTCCCCGCGTCGGGCGGCATGCCCGGCGGCGTCCTCCGCGACGACCCGCCCGCGCAGCGCCCAGGTCACCTGTTCCGGGCTGACCCGGAAGCGTTCCGGCACACCCTGGTCCGGCTGCCGGCCGTCCGCAGCCCGTGGCTGCGCGAGATCCTCGAGAACCTCATGCAGCACATGCGCGCCGGCCTCTTCTAGCCAGCCGGCAGAAGGCGGCGACACTCAATCTCCTACGGTCCCGTCATGGTCAGCCGCCCGTCCTGCCGCAGCTCGGCAAGACGCGACCGGATCATCGAGCGTGAAGGGGCCTTGGGCCGATCAGTGCCACAACGCACCGAGGCCGTCGTCGGCCATGCGGGCCTGGGGTAGGGGATAGGAGGCTCTGGAGCAGGCGCGGGGCAGTTGCGTGACCGCGGACGTCTTCTGTGCGGCAGCCGGCGCCGCAGGGATGCTGACCAGAGGCGCAGTAACCCACCTAAAGACCCGGCGGGCCCGGGGATTGGAGCGCGGAATGGCAGACGCCACGAAGAGAGCGGCCCCCGATGTCGCCGAAGCCGACCGGACGGATCCTCTCGTTCAACTGTCCCTGGAACAGTTGCGACAGCGCACCAGCATGAAGTGGCGCGCCCACCCCGAGGACGTACTTCCGCTCTGGGTGGCGGAGATGGATGTGCCGATGGCTCCGCCCATTGCCGAGGCGTTGCGCACCGCGATCGACCTCGGCGACACCGGATACGCGTACGGGAGCGGCTACGCCGAGGCCCTCGCCGCGTTCGCTGTGGAGCGTTGGAAGTGGGACGGGCTGCGCGTCGAGCACACGGCGATCGTGCCCGACGTGATGATGGGCATCGTCGAAGTGCTCCGGCTGATCACCGGTCCCGGTGACGCGGTGGTCGTGTGCTCCCCGGTGTACCCGCCCTTCTACGCGTTCGTCGCCCACGACGCCCGTGAGGTCATCGAGGCACGCCTCGGTCCGGACCTGCGCGTCGACCTGGACGCTCTGGAGGACGCCTTCGTACGGGCACGAAGTCAGGGCCGCCGCGCCGCGTTCTTGATGAGCAACCCGCACAACCCGACCGGTGTCGTCCACACCCGCCAGGAACTGGAGGCCATCGCGGCCCTCGCCCGCAAGCACGGCGTACGGGTGGTGTCCGACGAGATCCACGCTCCGCTGGTGCTGCCGGGGGCCACCTTCACCCCCTTCCTCAGCGTTCCCGGGGCCGAGAACGCGTTCGCGCTGACCTCCGCCTCCAAGGCGTGGAACCTCGCCGGCCTGAAGGCCGCCCTGGCCATCGCGGGCCGCGAAGCCGCCGACGAACTCCGGCTCCTGCCGGAAGAAGTCAGCCACGGCCCCAGCCACCTCGGGGTCATCGCTCACACCGCGGCGTTCCGCGAGGGCGGGGACTGGCTCGACGAACTACTGCTCGGGCTCGACGCCAACCGGCGCCTGCTGGGGCAGTTGCTCGAAGAACACCTCCCTGACGTGCGGTATCACCGGCCGCAGGGCACCTACCTGGCCTGGCTGGACTG
Organism: Streptomyces sp. NBC_00775; assembly: GCF_036347135.1. Classification (NCBI taxonomy): domain Bacteria; kingdom Bacillati; phylum Actinomycetota; class Actinomycetes; order Kitasatosporales; family Streptomycetaceae; genus Streptomyces; species Streptomyces sp. NBC_00775. The sequence continues at coordinate 319,934 of NZ_CP108938.1, read as the reverse complement.
CACCTGGCTGGGACTGCACAGCGACTACGGCGCCGGTGGCCCCGGCGTGGTGAGCGAACTGTCCGGACCCGCGAAGCTGTTCCTCGACGAAGCCAGGGTCGCCCTCAGCTCCGGGCATGTCTTCGGCTCCGGCGGCGAGGGATGCGTACGCCTCAACTTCGCGACGACACCGGCCGTCCTGCGCGAAGCACTGATGAGGATGGGACGCGCGGTACGCGACCTTTGAGAGGTCCTCTCGGAAGGCTGCCGCCCGCGGCCTCGGCGCCGACCCTGGGGCGGGGGAGCATGCCGCCGCAGTGCTGTTGCTCATGGCTCAGGCGCGTGGACGGGGTTGCCCGCTGTCGTTCAGACCGGGCGGGTCCGCAAGCGGAAGGTGCGGCGGTAGGTGTCCGGAGGCACGCCGACTGTGCGGTTGAAGTGCCGGCGCAGCGTCGTGGCGGTGCCCATGCCGGTGGCCGCCGCGATGGTGTCAACGCTGTCGTCGGTGGTCTCCAGCAACTCCTGGGCGTGGCGGATCCGCTGGGTCAGCAGCCATTGCAGTGGGGTGGTGCCGGTCACCGATCTGAAGTGGCGGCCCAGGTGACGCGAGCTCATCCGCGCCTGGCGGGCCAGGTCCTCCACGGTCAGCGGATGGTCCAGCCGTTCGATCACCCAGGGGAACAGTTCGGCGAGCGGGTGGTTGTCCGGGGCGGGCACCGGGGTGGTGACGAACTGGGCTTGGCCGCCGTCCCGGTGCGGCGGCACGACCAGGTGGCGGGCGAGGGTGTTGGCGATCGACGAGCCGTGGTCGAGGCGGACCAGGTGCAGGCACAGGTCCATGGCGGCGGCTTTGCCTGCGGAGGTGAGCACGCTGCCGTTGTCCACGTAGAGGACGTCCGGATCCACCGTCACCTGGGGGTAGCGGGCGGCGAGGGCTTGGGTGTGCGCCCAGTGCGTGGTCGCGCGCTTCCCGTCCAGCAGGCCGGCGGCGGCCAGGACGAACGCGCCGGTGCAGAGGGACGCCACGCGTGCGCCGGCATCGTGGGCCGCGCGCACCGCGTCGACCAGGTCGGCGGGTGGGTCCTGGTCGACGTCGGCCCAGCCCGGGACGATCACGGTGTCGGCGCGCGGGAGCTGGTCGAGGCCGCGGTCGGGCTCCAGTCGGAAGCGGCCGACCTGTACGGCGTCCGGCCCGCAGAGGGCGATGTCGTACCAGGGGCCCGTCACGGCGGCCGGGGCGGGGCCGAAGACCTCGTAGGCCAGGGCCAGTTCAAAGTGCAGCATTCCGTCGGTGACGGCCAGCGCGACTGTGTCCATGTCCGGAATTGTATGGGGCGTGTCGTTCCGGACACTAGTGTGGGATGCCCGCCCTTGCCAGGATGTCCGTGACGGATCGCGGCGGACATTTGAGCACGGAGGAGAACCCATGGGGTCGGGGCAGGCAGTGGCGGTGTTCGGCGCGTACGGGCACACCGGACGTTTCGTGGTGGCGCAGCTGCGGGAGCGCGGGTTCGTTCCGGTTCTTTCCGGCCGAGACGCCGACAAGCTCAAGGAACTGGCGGCATCCGAGCCCGGTTTGGACATCCGCCCGGCGTCGGTCGACGATCCGGCTTCGCTCGACGACGCATTGGCCGGTGCGGCGGCTGTGATCAACTGTGCCGGGCCTTTCGCCACGACCGCTGCTCCCGTGATCGAGGCGGCACTGCGCGCCGGGATCCCGTATGTGGATGTGGCAGCCGAGATCGAGGCCAACGTCGACACATTCGCGCTCTTTGCGGACCGCGCCCGCGCCGCGGGAGCGGTGGTCGTCCCCGCGATGGCCTTCTACGGCGGCCTCGGTGACCTGTTGGCCACCGCGGCGATGGGCGCCTGGACGGCGGCCGACGAGGCGCACATCGCGTACGGGCTCAGCGGTTGGCACCCGACCGCCGGGACGCGCGAAGCAGGCGCGGTCTCCCGGGAGCGGCGGGGCGGCCGGCGCATCCGTTATACGAAGGGGCAGTTGGAGTACCACCAGGACGCCCCGCCGGCCCTCACGTGGCCGTTCCCCGACCCGATGGGCCCGCGGGCCGTCATCGGGGAGTTCTCGATGGCTGACGTGGTCACCGTGCCCAGCCACCTCGCCGTCCCCGAGGTGCGCAGCTACATGACCGTCGAGGCGGCCACGGACCTGTCGGCCCCGGACACCCCGGCGCCGAGTGCGGTCGACGAGCGGGGGCGGTCCGAGCAGACCTTCCTCGTCGACGTCGTTGTGCGCTCCGGCGGCACCGAACGGCGCGCTGTGGCGAGGGGCCGGGACATCTACGCCGTCACCGCACCGCTCGCGGTGGAAGCGGTTGAGCGCATCCTCACGGGGCGGACCAGGACGGTCGGTGTCGCCTCCGCCGGTGAGATCTTCGACGCGCCGGACTTCCTCCGCGCGCTGGCCCCGCACATTTCAGTTGAACTGAGCCATTGACTTGCTCCTCGGGCTGAAGCCCGAGGATTCTGCCTTCCCTACCGGCTGCTGTGCCGCTACGCGGCACAGGGTTCGGTGGAGAGTCCGTGGCTTCCTGTTTCGTCGCGCTGTGCCGGGACGAGTCCTGGTCTTACCGGCGCTCCGCAGGCTGTAACCGCCAGTCCGGCGGCCGTTTTGACGTTCTTCGCGGCGTTGTGGTCCCGGTCATCGACCGTGCCGCAGGCGGCGCAGGTCCATTCCCGGATGTGGAGGGGTTTGGGGCCGTCCCTGGCCCCGCACGCGGAGCAGGTCTGGCTGGTCGGCTCGAACCTGCCGATCTTCACCAGGGTCCGCCCGTACCTGACCGCTTTGTAATCCAGCATGGCCACGAACTGCGCCCAGCCCGCATCATGCACACTCTTGGCCAGCCTGGTGCGCGCGAGTCCTTTGACCGCCAGGTCTTCCACACCGATCGCTTGGTTGTCGCGGATCAGCTGGGTGGAGAGCTGGTGGTGGAATTCTTTGCGCGCGTCGGTCACCTTCGCGTGGGCGCGGGCAACCTTCAGGCGGGCCTTCTCACGGTTCCTGCTGCCTTTCTGCTTGCGGGACAGCTCCCGCTGGGCCCTCTTGAGTTTCTTCTCCGCGCGGCGCAGGAACCTGGGGGAGTCGATCTTCGTGCCGTCGGAGAGGACGGCGAAGTGGGTGAGTCCCAGGTCGATGCCGATGGTCTGGTCGGTGTCGGGCATCCGGGTGGCGTCGGTGTGCGGGTCGGTGTCGATGACGAAGGAGGCGAAGTACCGCCCGGCCGCGTCCTTGATCACGGTGACCGAGGAGGGCTGGGTGGGCAGGGTCCGTGACCACTTCACCTTCACCGCGCCGACCTTGGGAAGGTTCAGCCGCCCGCTGTCGGTGATCGACCAGCGGGCGTTGGCCGTGAAGCGGATCGACTGCCGGGTGTCCTTGCGGGACTTGAAGCGGGGCGTACCCGCCTTCGGGCCCTTGCGTGCGCCCTTGAGGGAGGCGAAGAAGTTCTGGTAGGCGGCTTCCGCGTCGCGCAGCGCCTGCTGGAGCACGACGGCGGAGACCTCGCCGAGCCAGGACCGTGCCTCGGTCCGTTTCGCCTCGGTGATGAGCTTCTTCGACAGCTCGCCTGCCTTCGGGAAGGCTTCGCCCGCTGTGCGGGCGTGTTCGCGGGCGCGCACGGCGTCGTTGAACACGACGCGGGCGCACCCGAACGCCCTCGCCAGCGCGACACGCTGGCCGGAGTCCGGGTACAACCTGAAGGCGTACCGGAGCTGCATGACAGCCACGCTAGACACTTGGATCAATGGGCGGGATACAGAAGATCAGAACTGCCCGGCACTGTGTTCTCGTGATGCATGTGCACGTGGTCTTTGTGACCAAGTTCCGGCACAAGGTGTTCACGGATGCTCATCTGACACGCATGGAGGAGATCATGCGGTCGGTGTGTGCGGACTTCGAGGGCGAGCTGGTGGAGTTCAACGGCGAGGACAACCACGTCCACCTCCTGGTCGACTTCCCGCCCAAGATCGCTGCCACAAGGCTCGTCAACTCCCTCAAGTGCTGGTCCGGGCCCTACTTCGCCGGCACCGTCGGCGGCGCCCCGCTCTCCGTGGTCAAGCGATACATCGAACAGCAGAACCGGCCCGTTTGAGCACCGTCCGGCTCCGCCGGAACCAGTCATCGCGACGCTCCGCGCCACGGTGGTGAAGATGCACCATCCGGCTCCGCCGGACCAGAATCCGCGACGCGCCGCGTCGCCACCATCAGATTCGCTTCACCCCCGGCCTGAAGGCCGGAGCACTGCGAATGAATCCTGGTAGCGGGCCGGCCGCCCACGCTTGCACTCCGGGTTGCCGGCCACCCTGGAAGCCGCCCGACCGGCCGTCCCCTCTCATCCCGACGTCGTCTCACTGCGGAGAAGCCAGTGGCCGGCCGGCTCACCGGTCGACGTCACCGGTCACCAGGGCCTGGCGACCTGACGTTCGCCAGGCCTGCCACGCGCTCCCATGAGTTTCCGGAGGTCGGCGGCGGCTGCTGGGAGTGTCGACTTGGCCCGGTGATCGCTGGCACGATGTCCCGATGCCCTCCTCCCTTGCAGAACTGTGGTTGCGGGGCGTCGCGGCCAACCCAGCCGCGCCGTCCGAGGTCCTGCTACGCCTGTTGGATCCGGCTGCGTGCGCAGCCTGGAAGGTCCTTTGCGAGGAGCGCGATCTTCCCGCGGACGTCGTCGACGCGGTGATCACACATCCGGAGCGGGCCGTCCGCCGAGGACTCGCCCGCAATCACCATGTTGGTCCCGTGCAGCGCGGTCGGCTGGTCAACGACCCCGACCCTCGCGTGCGCGGTGCTCTCGCCTCAGGCCCCTACCCGCGGCTGGGCAGGGTTGAAGCACTTCCCGAAGATGTCCTGGAAACCTTGCTGACCGCGCAGGGCGACATCGAGCAGGACCGGATCCTCACAGCGGACGAGATCAGACAGGAACTGGAGTTCTCAGGGCAGATACCGCCTTCCTACCAGCACAAGATGGCGGATCACACGAACCCCGAACTCCGAGTCCGCGCGGCCAGATTGTGGCTCTGGCTCACCCCCGGCCATCGCGATGCCCTGCTGGCCGACCCCGACCCCGGAGTGCGCGACGCCGCGCGAGTGGAAAGCCGGGTCCTGGATGCCGCGAGCATGGAGGCCGAACTGCCCGAACCTGACTGCCACCACCGGGGTCTCCTGCTCGGCGAATACGCCGTCTCCCGCGCTGTGGTCGAGGCGTGCCTCGCCGCCGGACGCGACCTGCTGAGTCTGGCGCGCAACCGTCACACACCCGCCGACGCCGTCGCGCGTCTTGCGCGCCATCCCGATCCCAGCGTGCGCGCACGCGTGGCCGGCAGGGCCGACCTCAATCCTTCACTGCTGGCGGAACTGGCCGATGATCCCCACGGCGCGGTGCGCACGCGGGCACTGCTGCAGCCGCTGCCGCGCACCTGGGCGCAACGCGGTGCCATCGACGGGATAGTCGGCCGCACTGCCGAGGAGATCGGGCCGGTCGCCGAGATGCTCGCAGAGCCGGACGCGAGCTGGTACGAAGCGTGCGCCGTCTCCGTGCATCCCCTGCTCCGCCGAGTCGCCGCAACCTGGCCCAGCCTCCCGGAGGAACTGGTGAAGCGTCTGGCCGGCGACCCCGACCCGCATGTGCGGCACCTGCTCGCCTACAACCACCCGCTCGCGCCGCCCGACATCGTCCTCGACGCCTTCCTCGCCGCTCCCCGTCGGCGCCCGTATCTGCTGACGCTGCCTCATCTGCCCCGCACCGGACTGCAACGCTTCCTCGACCACGAGGATCCCGACGTGCGCGCACTGGCCGCCGCCGACACCACACTGGACCAGCCGCCCATCCGCCTGCTCACCGACCCCGAGGCCCGTGTACGTCGAGCCGCCGCCGCCAACCCCCTCCTGCCTCCCGATCTGACCTGGACACTTTTGGAGAACTCCGAGACGGCAGAAGGGGCGGCAGCCAACCCGAGCGTGTCCACCGAGCGCCTTCACGGACTGCTCGACCTCAGTGGGCTGGCCCGCGCGGCTCTGCAGTGAGCCCACCGCCGGTGTCGGCCAGGTTCAGTGCTCTCCTTTCTGTGGAAGCTTTCGTCGGCGAGTGAAGGGGGAGGAGGGCAGCCGGTCATGACCCTGTGTGTGACAGGTGCGCGGTTGGCCCAGTCGCCCCGCGATGCCTGATGTTGACGGCCGAAGCCTTGGCCAGCGCCACGGGGTTCAAGAACCGCAGCGGACCGATCAGGCGGGATGCAAACAGATGCACGTGCCGCGCCATCGACTCATCGCGCGCTGCCGCCGAAAACATCAGCCGCTCCAAGGGATTGAACGGACGGGCCTTGGCGAAGTCGGCGGCCAGGTACTGGTGACCGCGCAGTCGGCGCCGGTGTCTGCGCGCATACATCACGAGCGCCCTGTCGAGGTCGCCCCGACCGGTCGCGGCCGAGGCCACCGCCTCTGCCAACCATTGCGCGGACCGCAGAGCCCACCCGCATCCCACTCCCCACAGGGGATCGCCGGTCAGGGCGGCGTTGCCGATGAACGCGACGCCCGGTGCGGTCGGACTGCGGCTGTGAAGCGGGTAGTTGACGGCACCGGTGATCTTCGTGATGCGCTCGGCGGAGTCGATGGGCGGTGCCTCGGGCAGGGCGCGGACGAACTCGAAGAAGCTGCCCTCCAGGTCTTCCCGGAAGGCCGGCAGCCGCTTCTTGTCCGGGAGCACCGCGATGACCGTCACTCCGTCGTCGTTCGGAAACGCGTACGCCATGTCGGGCTCGAGGAACCAGGCGTGACCGATCCCGCCGTGCAGCGGAAGATTCCGGAAGTGCGCGAGATAGCCGAACCGCCCGTTCTCGTACAGCCGGGCGGGCACCTCGGCGAACTTCGCCACGGCCGAGTCCTTGCCATCGGCGCCGACCACCAGGCGGGCCCGGATCTCGCGCTCGCCCTGTGGTGTCGCCGCGCGCACCCCCAAGGTTCGCCCGGCTTCCCGGACCAGCCCGGTCACATGATGACCGAGAAGTAGATCGACGCCAGGGGTCTCCGCCGCATGCGACCTGATCAGCGGGTCGAGGGTGCTGCGCCGAATGTTGTACGCGTACGGCAGCTCGGGGCCCTCCGGCGCGGCCCTCGGCTCGATCCATCCCCAGCGCGTGTACCAGCGAGCCTCGTTGCGGACGGCTCCCGCCTTCTCAAGAGCGGGGATGAGGCCGAGTTCGTCCAGCACCGGGTAGGCGTCGGCCTGGATGGAGTGGGTGCAAAGGACCTTGTACGCCTTGGGGTCCGAGCGGCGTTCCAGCAGTGCGACGCGGACACCGCGTCGAGCGAGCAAGAGCGCCGCGGCGCTGCCGGCGAGGCTGGCTCCGCTGATGACGACGTCGTAGTCGTATCCCGCGCTCTCAGGCTTGGTCATGAGCTGATCGCCCCCCCTCGGGGTGTGGTGCCGTTCATGGAAGTGGTGCGGTGCCACTGCTGTCAGGTGCATGAACCGTTGTCAAGGGTGGTGGATCGGGTGCTGTGTGATCAGGCTGAGGTGGCCCCCTCGGTGCGTTCGACCAAGGCGCCGTTCTCGAATCTCGCGCCGGAGCGGACCAGCGCGGCCAGCTGGGCCTCGGGGACGTTCACCCGGGGCGCGGCGGCCTCGACCGGACCGGCCGCGGTGACGACCGTGCGGGGCCGGTGGCGGCCGTCGCGGACCACCAGGCGGTGCCCGCGCTCATCGCGTTCGGCGGCCAACTCGGCTATGTACTGGCTGACTTCCGCCTCCAGCGCGGCGGCCGGCGTTCGGCGGGCGCCTTCGCGGACGTTCTTTGTCGATCAGGGAGCCGGACTTGTGGTGCCGGCAGCGTTCACTCCGCTCAGCACGGGCGTGCCTTCCCGGCCCGCGCTGCAACGCCGAGTTTGACGTCGCCCAGCGGTCAGAGGCTGGTGAGCAAGCCGTCGAGTGGGGCGGGAACGCGGTCGGGGTGGAGGGCTTCGACGAGGACGCGGCCGTAGCGGATCTTGCGCCCCTTCTTCGTGCCGAGGAAGCGCCGCAACTGTTGCTGCGAGGTGCGGCCCTGCTGTGCGGGCTGGCGCAGGAAGGTCTGCAGGGCGCGCAGGTCGCCCTCCGCCCGGACGAGTTCCTCCACCCGTGTCACGCCCAGTGCGCGAATGAGCTCGTCCTCCAGATCCGCCGCGCAGACGAAGAACCCTTGCTGTGCCGCACTGGCCTGCTCCAAGGCGCGGGCGTAGTAGCGATACTCCGCCTCGTCGCACAGTCCCGTGAGGCGGAGGCCCAGGCCGGGTGGCCCGAGGAGGCGGGCGAAGCGCCCAACGCTCATCGCACCGCCCATCGGCAGGACGCAGACTCCTTCGTCCGCCAGGTTCCGGCCGCGGCTCGCGGCCAGCGCGCTGACCGCTGCGACGTCGCTCGGCCCTTCGAGCAGGACGGCTGCCCGGACGGGCAGCTGCGCGGCCAGCTCGCGCGCGGGATCACCGGGGCCACCGGCCGCCCACGCGATGACCGCCTCCCGGAACGACCCCATGTCAGCCACGAGACGAGTCTGCGCCCTTCCCGGCCACCACGGTAGAGAATTTCCACCGGCGTGCCGATCGGCGGTGAGCAGTGGAGCCCGACGGTCCGATCGAAGGAGGAAGCCGCCGCCACGTGCAGCCCGAGGCCACCGCAAAGATGATCGCCGCCAGCACCTCCCGCCGGGGTCGGCCGCGAGCAGGTCGTTCGTGCTGCTCACCACGTGCGCTGGGTTCGGCCGCGCTTGCCGGCAGCAGCTTCACGCCCGGCGCACGGTTCACCTGAGCGCCACCGCCAGGGTGGCCGGCTCCTCATGGCGCAGCCCCGGCGTGGGGCGCAGCCACGAGTCGACCGCGAGACCGGCCACGGCGGGGGCACCCGGGCCCCGCGGGCGCACGCCGGCGATCCGTGAACGCACCCCACCTCGTCGCTCTCGTCCGCGCCGGAGCCCGCTTCGAACGCAGCCACCTCCTCGAACGCCCCGAGGCTCACGCGGCCTGATCAACCTCAACCGACCCGCAGGAATTGACAATTACTCGATGGAACAGCGCCGGCGGCACTACGCTGCCGTGTCGTGCAGGAGACGCGCCTCGACACCGCTCGGATCCGGGCGGCTCGCCGGGTCATCGACCCGATGTTTCTCGACACTCCGCTGTACCGCTGCGAGGCGCTGGAGCCCGACCTCGGGTGCACGGTGAGCATCAAGCTCGAAACGGCGAATCCGGTCCGCAGCTTCAAGGCCCGCGGCACCGAGGTCGTCGCGAGTCTGCTCGCCGACCATGGCTCGCGAGCCGTGGTGTGCGCCAGCGCGGGCAATCTTGGCCAGGCCCTCGCCTGGTCCGGTCGCGGCCGGGGGCTCGACGTGACCGTGGTGGCGTCCCGCTTTGCGACAGTGGCCAAGCTTGATCGCATCCGCGCGCTGGACGCCAGGTTGGAGCTGGTGGACGGCGACCACGAGATGGCTCGCGAGCGGGCGGCGGCCATAGCGCGGTACGACGGCATCCGGCTGGTCGAAGACAGCCTGGACATCGAGACCTGTGAGGGCGCGGCGACCATCGGCCTGGAGCTGGTGGACACCGTGTCGTCGTTCGACGCCGTCCTGATCGCTCTCGGCGGCGGGGCGCTGGCCACCGGTGTGGGTCATGTGGTGAAGGCCTTGGCGCCCGAAGCCGAGGTGATCTGCGTCCAGCCGCTGGGCGCACCGGCGATGACGCACTCGTGGCGCAGGCGGCGCGTCGTCACCACCGACTCGACCGACACCATCGCTGACGGCGTCGCCGGCCGGTGTCCCCTTCCGGCGGTCCTGGACGACCTCCTCCTGGTCGCTGACGACGCCGTCCTGGTCCAGGAGGCGTCGATCATCGCCGGTATGCGGATGCTCCTCGACCACGCCGGCCTCGTCGTCGAACCGTCGGCCGCGCTCGGCATCGCGGCGATCCTCGAAGACCGTGACCGCTTCGCCGGCCGGCACGTAGTCACCATCGTGTGCGGCAGCAACGTCGACGTAGCCGCCTATCACCGCTGGGTCGGTGCGGCTCCCCTCCACGGGTCTTGACCATTGCTCCGCGCGGCGCACGGAGAACCGCTGTCCTGAGCGGTCCGTAAAGATGCTGCACCGTCCGCGCTCTGTTTGGCTGACCTTGGATGCGCGGCCACGGCACATCACGCAGGGTTGTCTGAGGAAGCAGATATTTCGTTTGCTGCGGCCGCGTCTCCGTATCGGGCTACACCCCTGAGCGGCCGTCCCCGAAGGAGCCCTGACATGCAGATCACCCTCATCGGTCCCGGCAACATGGCCGGCGGTATCGCGACCCGCGCGCTCACCGGCGGGCATCGTGTCCGCCTCGTCGGCAAGGACGCGACCAAAACCGAGGCGCTCGTCGACGTGCTGCGCGAACGGGTCCCGGGCGCCGACGTGGAGGCCGCGGACGGCGTCGACGGTGCCGACATCGTCGTCCTCGCGCTGCCGTATCCGGCGGGCAGGGATGTGGTCGCCGCCCGTGGTGACGAGCTCGTCGGCAAGGTCGTCGTCGACATCTCCAACCCCGTCGACTTCGCCACGTTCGACTCGCTGGTGACCCCGCCCGGCACCTCGGCGGCCGAGGAGGTCGCTGCCGCCGCCGCTGACGGCGTCACCGTCGTCAAGGCGTTCAACACCACCTTCGCCGGCTTGCTCGTCGCGGGTGAGGTCGACGGCACACCGTTGGACGTGTTCATCGCCGGCGACGACGAGATGGCGAAGAAGAAGGTGTCCGACCTGGTCACCTCCGGTGGCCTGCGGCCGCTCGACGCCGGCCCGCTCCGGCGCGCCCGCGAGTTGGAGGCACTCCAGTTCCTGCACATGGCCATGCAGCAGGCGCTCGGCACCAACTGGGGCAGCGCGATCAAGATCCTGCCCTGACCGCGGCCTCCTGCGGCGACGGTCTGATCGGGCCGCCGCTGCCGCGCGTTGCCGAACAAGGCCACCTCAGGGCCTTCTGGCGGAATGCGGCTCTTCCTTTCGCCCTCCACCTCGTGCCCCGACCAGCAATATTGGTCTATTCATCGATGTCCGTCACGGAAATGACACGCTTTCTGGGGTTGAGGCGGCTCGCGCCCGCTCCGGGCCTACGCTGTGGCGGTGACCAGTGTCGATGTCGCAGCGGGAGCCACCGCCGAGAGCGGTCCCGAGCCGCGCACCCAGTCCCTGATGCTGACCTTCTTCGGCGCTCACGTGCTGGGGCGGCCCATCGCCGTGTCGTCGGGCAGCGTGATCGCTGCTCTCGGGCGGGTGGGCAGCACTGAGGACGCGGTGCGGACCACGCTGAACCGGATGGTCAAACGAGGTCTGCTGGAGCGTCACCGCCAGGGCCGGAAGACCTACTTCGGGCTGACGTCACACGCCGTGCAGGTGCTGACGGACGGCAGGGACCGCATCTGGCGCACCGGCGCGGTCAACCGGGACTGGGACGGCCGGTGGACGATGGTGGGCTTCTCGCTGCCCGAGGCGTGGAGCCGTGAACGGCACGATCTGCGTTCCCGCCTGATCTGGGCGGGCTTCGGTCCGCTGCAGAACGGCCTGTGGGTGGCCCCGGCGCGCGTCGACGTTCGCGAGATGGTGGCGGGTCTCGGCCTGGAGGCGTATCTGAGGGTGTTCCGGGCCGAGGTGGAGTCGCCGACCGACGTCCGCGAGGTGCTGGAGCAGGCGTTCGACGTGCCGGCCATCGGTGCACGGTACCGGGTGTTCCTGGAGCGCTGGGACCGCACCGACCCGCTGCCCGCCGCGGCCTCCGGCGACGAGCTTGCAGGCCAGCTCCTGCTGCACACCGACTGGCTGGACCTGGTGCGACGGGACCCGCATCTGCCCGCAGAGCACCTGCCGGCGGACTGGCCCGCCGCCCAGGCGGAGACCGTCTTCCGCGGTCTGGCCAGCCGCTGGGAGCGCCCGGCGGCGCGCGAGGCCGCACGCCTGTTGGACACCCTGACGCTGGACTGACCCCCGCTCCCGGGCCCCGCGCGTCCGCACGCGGACCCGTCTGGCTCATTATTGGTCAGTCTATTGACGGCGATGAAAAAAGAGCCCTACATTCGCAGCGCTCTTCCAGCTAGTGCCACTAGCTCCTCCACTCGGTCCCCACTCGACCCGCGGAGCCGCCGCCATGCCCCGACCCCGTCTTTCGACCCTCGCCGCCGCCTGCGCGACTGCCCTCGCGACTGCCCTGCTCGGGCCCGCGACCGGCGCCCACGCCACCACCGCCGAGCACTACTCCGGCGCTCTGTCCGACGGCGCCACCTGGATCGCGGACAAACCCGAGCAGTGGAACGGCACCCTGCTGCTGTTCAGCCACGGCTTCGGACCGACCATCGCCGCCGACGCCCCGTCGACCGCGGCGCACCAGGCCCTGCTGGACGCCGGCTACGCCCTCGTCGGCTCCTCCTACGACCCCAACGGCTCGATGTGGGCGCTCGACTCGGCCGAGCGGGACCAGTTCGCCGCACTCACCGCCTTCCGCCGGCAGGTCGGCACCCCGACCCGGGTCATCTCGGTGGGCCAGTCCATGGGCGGCCTGATCAACGCCCAGACAGCCCGGGACGGCGCGGGACGCATCGACGGTGCGCTCGGCCTGTGCGGCCTGGTCGCGGGCGGCGTCGACCTGGACAACTACCAACTGGACGCCGAGTACACCCTGGCCACGTTCTTCGACCCGGCCGACGCCGACGCCCTGGTGAACCCGGACAGCCAGGCCGACGCCACCGCGCTCGCCGACCGCCTCACGAAGGCCGTCGAGGCGGCGCAGCAGACCCCGGCGGGGCGCGCCCGGATCGCCCTGGCCGCCGCCTACCTCAACCTGGCGGACTGGGCTCCCGGCCAGCAGCCGCCCGCGCGCGACGACTTCGCGGGCCAGGAGCAGCAGCAGTACGCCTGGCTCGCCCAGGGCCTGCTCGGCTTCATCGTCCCGGCGCGCTGGTCGGTGGAGCAGTCCGCCGGCGGCAACACGTCCTGGAACAAGGGCGTCGACTACGCCAGGCTCCTGCACAAGTCCGCCCACGCCAAGCAGGTCGAAGCCCTCTACCGCGACGCCGGGCTCAACCTGCGCACCGACCTGAACCAGCTCACCCGCGGTGCGGACATCACGGCCGACCCGGCCGCCGTGGCTCATCTGAAGCGGACCTCCACCGCCGGACAGGGCCTGGCCGTGCCGTTGCTGGACATCCACACCACCGCCGACCAACTGGTGCCCGTCGAGCAGGAGTCGGCCCTCGCCCAGCGGGTGCGCAGGGCCGGTGACTCCGCGCTGCTGCGCCAGGCCTACGTCGCCCGCCAAGGCCACTGCAACTTCACCACCGCCGAAGTGGTCGCCGCCTTGCACGCCGTGGAGCACCGGCTCGACACCGGGCACTGGGACGACGCCGCGACCGCGCGCGAACTCCAGCACAGCGCCGACGAGTTGGGTCTCGACGGCGCCGCCTTCACCGACTACCGGCCCAGTCGCCTGACGGGCATCCGCTGATCGCGAAGCGTCCCCTCCGTACCCCGAGCTTCCCGCCCCTCAGGAGCCCTCCGTGTCAATGACGACCGAACCCTCCGCCAAAACCGCCACCGCCACCGGCCCCGGCCTGACCACCGGCACCCTGGTCGCCGGTCTCCTCGCCGTCTGCCTCGCCCAGATCGGCCTGGCCATACCGGCCACTCTCAACGGCCTGTTCCAGTCCGACCTGCACCCGGTCGGCTCGCAGCTCACCTGGATCTCCGACGCCTTCCTGCTCCCGGTCGCCGTACTGGAGCTGACCTTCGGCCTGCTAGGCGACCTCTTCGGCCGCAAGCGGCTGTTGGTCGGCGGCGCATCGCTGCTGGCCGTGGGCGAGCTGGTCAGCGCCACCGCCTCCGGCGTCCACCAGCTGTGGGCCGGACAGGCCCTGGCCGGCCTGGGCGCTGCTGCCCTGTTCCCGACCTCGCTGGCCATCCTGGCCGCCGGCACCACCTCGCCCGCACAGCGGGCCCGGGTCATCGCGATGTGGGCGGCCCTGCTGTCCACCGGCGGGTTCCTCGCCCCGCTGCTCGGCGGCGTCACCGCCACCTACGGCTCGTGGCGCTGGTCCTTCGTCGTCGTCACCGCCGTCGCCGCGGCGAGCGCCGCCGTCAGTGCCCGGTTCGCCGTCAACTCCAGTGCCCCCGAGGGCCGTTCACTCGACATCGCAGGCCAACTGACCATCGGCCTGGGCCTCTTCTCCCTGCTCTACGCCATCATCCAGGGCCCGACGGACGGCTGGGCCTCGCCCTCGATCGTCATCGCCTTCGTGCTGGCCGCGCTCTTCCTCGCCGCGTTCGTCCTGGCCGAGAAGCGCGCCAAGTCCCCACTGCTGCGCCTGGACCTGTTCCGCAACCGTGCCTTCGCGGTCGCCTCGATCGTGGCCGTGGTGGGGATGTTCGCCTTCCTGGGCACCGCCTACTCCGTCAGCATCCGCCTGGGCCCGGTGCAGGACCAGGCGCCGATGCGGACGGGCCTGGCATTCGTGCTGCTCAACGGCATCACGCTCGCGATGCTGCCGCTGACGGAGCGGCTGCTGCGGACGGTGGCACCGGGACTGTTGCTGGGCGGCGGACTGCTGCTGATCGCGGCGGGCGACTACCTGGCGGCCACACTGCCGATCACCGACACCGCCTTCACCTCGCTGATCCTGCCGCTCGGCCTGGTGGGCTTGGGCTTCGCCATCACCGTCTCCTCGATCACGGCAACGGCCGTCAACACCGTGCCGGTGCACCTGGCCGGCATGGCGAGCGCCACCACCAACCTGCTGCGCGACTTCGGCTTCACCCTCGGCCCGGCCGTCATCGGTGCGGTGGCCCTGAGCCGCGCGGCAAGCAACTTCTCCGACTCCCTGCACGACTCCGCCCTCCCAGAAGCACTGAAGGGCGCGGGCACGGCCGTACTGGAAGAGGGCGGCCCCCTCGCGGTGAACGGCGCCTCGGAGGCGTCACCGAAGCTGGCCGACCTGCACCCACTTGCCATGGACGCCCTCGGCCACGGCTACTCGATCGGCTTCGTGGTCTGCGGATCGGCCGCACTGGTCTCCGCCCTGCTGGCCCTGGCCACACTCCGCGGCCGAGCCGTCTCACGTGAAGATTCCTCAGCGCAGTAGTACGGCGAGGGGCGAACCCGCTCTCCGAACTAAGCCAAACTGCAGGTCAGTTGGCCCTCTTCATGCGAGTCTGTTGTCGGATCCCTGGCAGGTCTAAGGTCGGCGGATGACCTTGGAATGGGAACAGGTAATTGTTCACTCGGTGGATCCGGTGGCCTTGGGGCAGTGGTGGGCCGATGCTCTTGGTTGGGTTGTGGTCCACTCCTCTGATGAGGAGTTCGAGATCCGCCCGGAGCCGGATCGCCTGCCGGGGTTGGACTTCGTCCGGCTTGAAGAGAGCAAGAAGGCCAAGAGCCGACTGCATCTCGACTTCAGGCCTGATGACCAGGCTGCCGAGGTGGCTCGTCTGGTGGCTCACGGCGCACGGCGTGTTGATATCGGCCAGGGTGATCAGTCGTGGGTTGTCTTGGCAGACCCCGAGGGCAACGAGTTCTGTGTCCTTGGCCAGCGGCGTCAGTGACTGAGCGTTTGGGCTAGCTTTTCCTTGGCGCCCTCAAGGGTGGTCTCAAAGCCCTTCCCGTCGCCGAGCCAGCCTTTCCCGTTGGGCCTCGGCGATGTGGTCGATGAGCGCGTACACCAAAACCTGCCCGGGCGGGACCCGGGCGGCCGCCCGGGGTGAAGTACCGACACCCAGCGTTGAAACACGACGTCGGACGTATGCCTCGCCACCGGCGAGGCATACGTCCGCCCCGCTCACCACAAGACAGGCACCAAACCGTGCCGCGGCAGCTGAGCCTCCACGCGAACTCATCGCCGCGAACCCGACGATGTTGGATAGCGGCATGGTGAGGCGCAAGAAGGAGAAGGAGAAGCGGCCTCCCTTCGGCATTCCGAAGGGGATCGTCCTGTTGGCGACGCCGGACGGCTGGCGCCACAGCGTCCTCACCGTGGAAGGCGGAGTGCTCTGCGGGCGCCTGGACGTGCCGATCAACGCCGACCCACAAGACGCGCGGGCCGCGGCGGCCGCGATGGTGACGGGACTCGCACGCGACTTCCACGGCACCGACGTTGAGGTGAACTGGGATCTACCCCAGGAGCCTCGGTCGTGGACCGCCCAAGTCACCCTCGCGGCCGGAAACGAGACCGCCTCGCCGGGCGCTGGAGGTTAAACGGCAAGCTCAGTGCGTGTTCTCGACCCGCGCTGGCCACAAGAACGTCAACGGGCACCACTCGCTATCCCCTGGCGTGGTCCTTCTGGCGACAGCGGGTGCGGGGTCAGTCGGCGAGGGCGGCCCCAGGCCCTCATGGCTCTTGACCTTGCCCAAAGGTGAAGGCCGACACTGTCTGTGGCGATCAAGCCGGCGACCTGAGCCCTTGTCTCTGACCGAACCCGGATGAGAGGGAGCCTGCGTGGACGACGATGCTCTCCTGGCAGAACAGATGGCCTACTACAGGGCCGGCGCGGCCGAATACGACCGGCCCTATGCAGAGTACGAAGACCTGCAGAGGTTGCTGGCTGTCGTCGATGACCTCCCGATTGCCGGGGATGTGCTGGAGTTGGCCTGCGGAACGGGCCAGTGGACCCCCCTGCTCGCCGCGCGGGCGCATTCGGTGACAGCTGTCGACGCGGCAACCGAAGTGTTGGCCCTCGCTCGGGCGCGTACCGCATCCCCCTCCGTCCAGTTCCTTCAGGCCGACCTGTTCCAGTGGCAGCCGCCACGACGCTACGACACCGTGTTCTTCGCCTTCTGGCTCTCCCATGTCCCGCCGACGCGGTTGCCCGACTTCTGGAACACCGTCGCCGGCGCACTCGCGCCAGGCGGCAAAGCGATCTTCATCGACGACGGCCCCGCCGCAGCCGCGTACGAGGAAGTCCTCGCGAACCAGCCGGCCCCGGCGGCGCTGCGCCGACTCGATGACGGCAGCCAGTACCGCATCGTGAAGGTATTCCATGATGCTCAGACCCTCACGGACGACCTCACAGCGCTGGGGTGGTCGATCGGCATCCGGCCCATGGGCGGGAACTTCATCGGCATTGCAGAACCGCCGACCACCCCGGGCTAAGAACCCGCAACCGCGCCAGCATCTGAGCGAGGCTGCTGGTGGTGTGCTTGTCGGTCATCTCACGCATCGAGGAGAGCTCGCCTTCGGCGGCGACCAGGGTCGGCGACGCGCGTCCCGATGGCGGCGACCTCGCCGAGCCACCCCTGCTCCATTGCTCCCTTCAGGCGGTCGAGAACGCTGTCCTCGAACTCCTCTGGCCGGGGCATCTGGCCGGGATCGGACCGGAGTTGAGGGCATCTGACACACGCTTCTCTGAACTGGCGGGATCGTGATTCTGTCGGCCCGTCTCAGCGCCAGGAACTACTGTCGCGAGCATGGTCGAACACGATGCCTTCAGTGCCACCCGCGAGGCCTATGACGTTGCTGCCCCCACCTATGCGCAGCTGTTCCGCGACGAGCTGCGTAACAGGCCTTTGGACCGCGCGATCCTGGGTGCCTTCGCCGAGGTCGTAAGTGCGGATGGGGACGGTCGTGTCGCCGACTTGGGGTGTGGTCCTGGCCATATCACCGCTTATCTGGGTGAGTTGGGGTTGGCGGTGTTTGGTGTTGATGCTTCTCCTGCGATGGTCGAGTTGGCTCGACAGGCTTATCCGGGCCTGCGGTTCGACGTGGGCTCGATGGCCGCGTTGAAGATCGCTGACGGCGTGCTGGGTGGCGCACTCTCACGTTGGTCCATCATCCACACTCCGCCGCAAGAACTCCCCGCCATCTTGGCGGAGTTCCACCGCGTTCTGGCACCTGGCGGCCACATTCTGGTCGGCTTTTCGGCAAGCGATGATCCGTCTCACCCGACGCAGGTCTTCGATCACGCTGTCGTGCCGGCCTATCGATGGTGGCCTGATCACCTCGCCGCGATGCTGCGCGAGTCCGGGTTGGCCGAAGTGGCCCGGATGGTTCGCGAGCCTCAGCCCACCGACCGACGGCAGTTCCAGGAGATTCAACTGCTCGCCCGCAAAGCCTGAGGGCTGTCCTGGCAATGATCGAAGTGATGCGTGGGGACCAGTCGTCACGCCTCCTGGTAGAGGTTGACGATGTTGCCGTCTGGGTCACGCAGCCACACCGATCGGCGTCCCCACGGCTGGGTTGTCGGCGGCTTGAGAATCTCAACACCCCGGGCCAGCAGACGCTCGTGGCGTGCGTCCACGTCAGCGACCTGGAACTCCGTCGCCGCCCGCTGGACATCTCTTCAGCCCAGGTGTGGCGATTGAGCAGGCGTGTAGCTGCGGACCGCTTTCGCGACGCAGGCAGTCGGAGGTGTCGCATTCCGATACCGTCGATGTGATGTGGATCACTCTCCGGGGGCTTCGCGTCAGGCATGCGCGATCATGACCGGAATGGACGCTAGTTTCCTTGGCATCGCTGAGCTGGTCGAAGCCCCGTCCGTGGCGGTCGTAGTCGACGTCATGCGTGCTTTCACGGTGGCTGCCTGGGCCTTTGCCCAGGGGGCGGAAAAGATCGTTCTTGCTGAGTCGCTGGACCAAGCCCTGGCGCTCAAGGCCCGCCACCCGGATTGGGTGGCGCTCAAAGACGGTCCTCCCGCGCCCGGGTTCGACATGGTCAACTCACCAGGCCTGCTGCGGTCTGTTGACCTTGGCGGACGGACTGTTGTCCAGAAGACCACGGCAGGCACGGTCGGCGCCCTCGCCGTCAAGGAGGCGCCGCTGGTGCTCTGCGCCAGCTTCGTGGTGGCGGAGGCAACGGCTCAGCTCTTGCGGACGCGCGAGAGTGTCAGTGTCACGTTCGTGGTCACTGGCGACGATGGGCAGGCCGATGAAGATCTGGCGTGCGCTCAATACATCGCTCGGAGGGCCACCGAGGCTGGAACGGATGCTGCTGAGTTCCTCCGCCGCGCTGCCGAGTCGCGCGCCGCCGCCGAACTGGCGGAGGGGGTGCGCCAAGGAGTCCATCCTGATGACGTTGCGCTCTGTCTTGAGGTCGACCGGTTCCCCTTTGCCATGGTGGCGACCTTGGAAGGCTCGCTCATGGTCCTGCGTCCACACGCGACGCCTTCGCCGGCTGACGAGGACCCGGCCTGATCGCTGGTGAGGTCTACTTCCAGCATGCGAGAGCGAGCACCCTGTCGGGCTTGCGGTATCAACTGCATGTCCCGATGGCGGTGGTTCGGGGCGGCGGCAGGCGGCTGACCCAAATTGTTGTTGCGGCGGCGGCTTCGCGGAGCCGGATGATCTCCTCGTACTGTGCGGCGAGCCGGGCCGGGGCCTGGGTGCGGAAGTCCGTGAGCTGATCGACCTCTTGCGCTGCCTGAGGCAGCCGTTCCTGAGCTTGGTGTTCTCTGCCTTGAGCCCTTGAGCCCTTGAGCCCTTGAGCCCTTGAGCCGGGCGATCTGGGCCTCGCGAGGATCGGGGATCTCACCGGCCTCACACATGGCGTGGGCGAGTTGGAGCCACCGGGTGAAGTCCCGTGCCTCGGCTCGGGTCGCCGATGGCGTCCCGCCGCGTGGTGTAGCCGGGCAAGGTTCGTGAACGCGCGTGTTGATCTCGGCAGCCCCACGGTGGTTGACTCCTGGCTCTGGTCCCACAACACGGACACGAGGCGCCCATGTCGGCAGCACAAGACGGCGATGGAGTCGACGCAAGCGCCGACTGGGCCGATGAGCACCGCTTCGAGGTGATCATCAGCATCCCCGTGGTCCGCAACGCAGTCAGCAGTTGCGCAGCACACGCACGCGTTCCCATGAGCGCTGAGGAATTTCTCGCGACGGCAGCCGTGGTATTCCCGGCCCTCGGCAAGGCCATACACCGTGGGGCCGTAGCCCGTGGGCGCGGGCGGGCACTGAAGCGGGGCTGGCGAACCGGCAAATCGCAGGCGGCTGAGATACGTGCACCCATAGGCCGAGTCATCGCCTCCGTTCTGTGCTCCATGGCTTTCCACGGCCAAGTAGTTCAGTCCGTGGAGCAGCGGGAGGACGGATGCACCCTGATCGCCGAGATCCCCTCCGACCGCAAGACCTTCGGCGGCGTACTACAGGTACGCATCGACCGCAGTGCCAACCGCAGCACCACCCTGGACGCGCAAGCGGAGATCCCTGGGCAGCTCTACGACTGGGGAAAGAGCAAGCAGACCCTCGCCGACTTATTCGCCGACGTCCTGGCCCTCCCCGGCTCCAAGACACTTGGACCTGGGATCGCGGCCGCGCCTCCCGCTCCCTGAGCAGGGGGCGCCTTGTCCCACAGGATCTCCAGCATCCACAGGAAACCTGTACCAGCGCAGCAGATCCATGCCGTACGACCGGATCGTGGTCGCCGGCTTGGAGCACGCGTGCAGTCCGGCGAACCATTCCGCCGCCGGCTCGATGACGACGTCTGCGGGGTCGAGCAGCCTGTAGGGCTCCTCCGCCTTCCCCGTCGCGCGCAGCAGATCTGGACCCGCTGCGGCGAGGTTGTCTTCCGCGGGGGCACGCAGGGGCACACCGTGACGCCGGGACGAATACCCGGATCAGTTGGCTGGCCCGCTATCAGGCGCTGGCCCGTCGGATCGACCGCCTCCAACGGTCAATGCGAGTTGATGGAGTTGGCGCTCAGGTGGCGAATGTAGCTGTCGATGCAGGCGAAGGTGGCTTCCGGTTGTTCTATCTGGGGCAGGTGGCCTGCTTCAGGGATGACCTGGAGTCGACCGTTGCCGAAGGCGTTGGCGTATGCCGCGCCGTAGGCGGGGGTGACGATGCGGTCGCTCTCTCCCCAGAGCAGGAGAGTGGGGAGGTCGATACGCCGCAGCCGGCGGAGCAGTTTGGGGTCATGCATGGAGGGGTCGCCCGCGAGGACGCGCATGGTGGCCATGTTGCCCTGCTGAACGGCGAGTTGTTCGGCGGGTATGCCGGCGGGGTCACGGTAGAAGCGGGCCGAGTCGTGCCAGGCGTACTCGGCTACGCCGTGGGCGTCGAGGGCGAAGAAGTCGGTGATCGGTTCGGCCTCGACGTGCACTCCGACAGCGTCGATCAGGACGAGTCCCGTGATGATTCCCGCGGTGTCGCGCACGGCCATCTCGGCGGCGGTCCAGCCGCCGAGCGAGGAGCCGACGACGAGCACATCGCGTAGCCCGAGGTCTTGGAGGTAGTGCAGGTAGGCGAGCGCGAGATCGTCGATGCCGGTCAGCCATGCAGGGCGGGGGGTGCCGTCCCAGCCGGGGTGTATGGGTGTGATGGTGTGCATGGTCTCGGCGAGATGGCCCGCGAGCCCGGCGACGGTGGCCGGCCCCCCGCCGCCGTGCAGGATCAGGGCGGGCCTGCCGGTGCCGGCCTCGGACAGGGTGAGGGACAGGTCTGGGTACTGCGCAACCGCGTGGTCTGTGAACATGCCCCCACCCTAACTAAAGATGTTTATATAAGCTAGCTTAGTCATCGCCTAGACTGGTTCCATGCCCGATGAACTGCAAGCCCTTGGAAGAGCCGTCAAGTACGCCCAGTACCAGCAGCACCGGGCGCTCGACAGCCGGCTCGCGACTGCCGGCACGACGCTGGCCCAGTGGGATGCCCTCCGCGCGATCAGCCGCTCACCCGGGGCATCGGCCCGCGCACTTGCTGCGGCGACGTTCCAGAGCGAGCAGGCATTCGGAACGCTCGCCGGCCGCTGTGCGGCCCAGGGCCTCATCGAGCGCCGGCCGGGCAACGGTCGACGGATCGAGCACTATCTCACTCCCGCCGGTGAACGGGTCCTCAAAGCAGGGCATCAGATCGCCGACGAGGTCCTCGCCGCGTGCTACTCCGCGCTCTCCCCGGCTGACCGCGCGACCCTGCTCGACCTGCTTCAACGCATCGACGAACGCGGGGGCGCGTAGTCCGGATGGCTGGACGTCGAGGGCAACCGGTACTGCGATCAGCCCTCACGTTCGCCACTGAACGTGACATCGAAGTTGGCCATCCCTGCGGAAATTCGAGTGGCCGCTGACAGCCGAGCCAGCCGCAAACGTGATCCAGAACCACGGGTTCACCCGTCGCCGACAAGTACCTGCGTACGCAGACCAAACTCGCCGACGGGAATGGGCCGGCATGGTACGAGTGAACGTGCCCGGCTTGGCGACGGGTTGAATGGTCGGCCGAAGGCTCGGACTTCTTGTGGCCCCTGCCCGAGGATTGGATGATCGGGTTCATGGTCATGGCTGGTGGTCCCTGGGATGCTGTCCCGCTGCCCGCGCTTTTCCCACAGCTCTCGGCCAGTGAGACAGAGGTCCTGCGGCGCGCGGCCCGCACGATTGATGAGGCACGCATAGGAGAGCCTGAGCCGGAATGGCTGTGGGCATCACATCACGCCGCGTTCCCCGGCCCGGGGCCAGGTGCTGCGGTGATCTTGCTCGCGGACATCGCCGGGCCTGCTGGTCCGGGCGATCAACTTGAGTTCCTGCTCGATGTCTCCTGGACGGACCAGGGAGAGCTGTCGGTCAGCGCGGTGGTGAACGTGGCCTGTTGGTGTGACGTCGACCATGCGACTCATGACGCCGATGGCCTGCATGTGGTCATCGGCGGTGAGACATCGCTGAGTCAGGCGTTTCAGGCAGGCGCCGACCGGCTGTTGGGCTGGCTGGCAGACCCCCGCGATCCGGACTACTGGCGGGACCGGGCCGGGCTACCCGCCCGTTGAGTACTCGGCCGCGTTTCTCGTTCAGGCGACGTTGGAGTCGCGTTCGATAGCCTTGAGGCGATTCTTGGGCCGGTAGCCGGTCAGTCAGGACATCGTCCTCTCGACCACCACCGGCGCCGTCCGAGCCGTTGCGACGACTCGACGCCCTTGCGGGCGATGCGGACACCGATCCGTCTGCCGCGTCACCATTTCCGCAGGTGGGGGATGTCGTATGCCTTGTCGCCGTGGAGGCGTTGTGAGTTCGCCCCCCCCCTTTTAGCGCGGACGTGGGCGGAGTCGAGGACGGCACGTGAGAGATAAAGGAGGCCGGCGTCGTCGAGCCGGTGCAGGATCTCCTCGTGGAGCCGGCCCCGGACTCCGGCCCTCGACCAGATCAGGAAGCGCCGATGGGCCGTCGACTTCGATACCCCGAAGCAGGGTGGTAGAGCCCGCCAAGCGCACCCGCTGAACAGGACGTAGATGATGGCCGCGAACAGCGTCTCATCAGGAGTGTCCTGCGTCCCGCCGCCCTGTGGCCGCTCCCTCGACGGTGGGATGAGCGGTTCTGCGATCTCCCACAACCCGTCCGGAACAATCCAGCTCCACGTCCCCCGCCCCATACCGAGACCAACGACGCCGCCCACATAGGACACGGTCTCAGGACGTGTCGCAAAGTCGGCTTCCCGACTGCACGGCCAACGGCCTTGCCCGGCTGCCCGGACAGGGGCAGCCCTCCCTGAAATCACTTCGCCCGTGCTCGCCTCGTCCGGTACGGTCGCGGGATTGTTTTCGCTGCTGGGCGCCGCGAGGTTCGCGTGTGGCCTCCCCTGCAGTTCCCACGCTGAGAGTAGGTTTCGTCGATGGCATGTCGTATCAGTGAGCTCGTGCTCGGTTGCCGCGACCCTGAGGCGCTGGCGCGGTTCTGGTGCGAGGTCCTGGACTTCGTCGTGCTCGGTCGCGAGGACGACGGCTCGATGGAGATCGGGCCGCGCGAAGGGTTCGGCGGTCTGCAGCCGACGATCTTCCTCAGTCGCAGGGATGAGCCGGAGAAGGGGAAATCCCGGCTGCACATCGACGTCAACGCCACCGACCGCGATCAGGACGCCGAGCTCGAACGCCTTCTCAAGCTCGGTGCTCGCCCGGCCGACATCGGCCAGACAGGGGAGGAGCCGTGGCACGTCCTGGCCGACCCCGAGGGCAATGAGTTCTGTCTGCTCAAGGCCCGCCTCGCCGCACTCTGATGCTCATCGGTCACGTCTCGGCAGCAGGGACTTGGGGTCTGCCGCGAAGTCCGGCGCGACGGGCGTGTCGTGATCGTGAAGCAAGTGAGGTCTCCGGTAGAGGGTTCATCGGCCAAGAAGAACCTGAACACCGGAGACCTCGTGGCCACCCTGGCGGTGACGAGGCGGCTTGGCTTGACCGATGAGCAGTGGGCGCGGCTGGAATCGCTGTTGCCTGTGCCCAGGTGTTCGGGTCGGCCGTCAGCGTGGACGAGACGGCAGCTCATCGACGGGATCAGGCGGCGGGTCCGTCTGATAGCCGCCAGATTCGAGGGGCGTCGCGGACTGTCAGGGGTCGCTATAGGCCATCGCGGGGCGACGCTCGAAGAGTGTCTTGACCGGCCGTGGCGCTCCCGCACCCTCCGGAAGCCGGGCGGACCCGCTTCGGTGACTGAGCGCTCTGGTTGGCCCGACTGGTCAACCAGAGCGCCCAAAGGAAGTGCTGGCCGGCGCGGTTGCCGGAGGCGGGGCACCACCCCGGCGTCCGGTCAGCGGGTGGCGAGGAACTCGAGCGTGTCGATCACGCGGTTCGAGAAGCCCCACTCGTTGTCGTACCACGCGACCACCTTGACGTGGCGGCCGTCGACGCGGGTGAGGGCCGAGTCAAAGATCGACGAGGCGGGATTGCCCGTGATGTCGGACGACACGAGCGGGTCGTCCGAGTACTCGAGGATGCCGGCGAGCGGCCCCTCCGCTGCGGCGCGGTACGCCGCCAGCACGTCGTCGCGCGTCACGTCGCGGGCGACGGTCGTGTTCAGTTCGACGATCGAGCCCACCGGCACCGGTACGCGGATCGAGTCGCCCGACAGCTTGCCGTTGAGGTTCGGCAGCACCAGCCCGATCGCCTTGGCGGCGCCGGTCGTGGTCGGCACGATGTTGACGCTGGCGGCTCGGGCGCGACGGGCGTCGCGGTGCGGACCGTCCTGCAGGTTCTGCTCCTGCGTGTAGGCGTGCACCGTCGTCATGAACCCGTGCTCGATACCGGCGAGTTCGTCGAGGACCGCGGCCAGCGGCGCGAGCGCGTTGGTGGTACAGGAGGCGTTCGAGACGATCGTGTGCACGGCCGGGTCGTAGGCGTCGGTGTTGACCCCGAACGCGAGCGTGACGTCGGCGCCGTCCGACGGCGCGCTGACGAGAACCTTCCTCGCGCCCGCGTCGAGGTGGGAACGGGCGGCCTTGGCCGAGGTGAAGCGGCCGGTGGCTTCCAGGACGATGTCCACGCCGAGTTCGGCCCACGGCAGCTGCGCCGGTTCGCGCTCGGCCAGCACCGTGATCCGACGGCCGTCGACGACGAGGGCGTCCCCGTCGACGGTCACCGGGCGCCCGAGCCGGCCGGCCGTGCTGTCGTAGGCGAGCAGCCGGGCGAGAGTGGCGGGCTCCGTCAGGTCGTTGACGGCGACGACCTCGAGGGCGCTGTCGCGCTCCAGCAGCGCGCGCAGCACATTGCGTCCGATGCGGCCGAATCCGTTGATGGCGATGCGAGTCATGAGTGATGTCCCTTCCCTTCGCCACCAGGGTCGCCCGCGGCTCGCGCCGCTGACAGTGGCGAGATCGCCATGGTTCAAAAGGATCCCGCCACGCGGTGCCGGGCGGATCACTCGCCCCGGGTGAAGGTGCGCCGGTACTCGCTCGGTGTGGTGCCGAGGATGCGCTGGAAGTGCAGGCGCAGGTTCGCGCCGGTGCCGAGCCCCACGTCGGCGGCGATCTGTTCGACGCTGCGCTGCGAGCGCTCGAGCAGTTCGCGGGCCAGGTCGATGCGGGCGCGCATCACCCACTGCATCGGCGTGTAGCCGGTCTCCTCGACGAAGCGCCGGGAGAACGTGCGCGGCGAGACCTCGGCCTGCCGCGCCAGTGTGTCGAGGGTGAGGGGCTCGCCGAGCCGGTGCAGCGCCCACTCGCGGGTGGCGGCGAACCGCTCGCCGAGTGGCTCGGGGACGCTGTGCGGTACGTACTGGGCCTGGCCGCCGCTGCGGTAGGGGGCGGCAACCAGACGCCGGGCCGCGTGGTTGGACGCGGCCACTCCGAGGTCGCCGCGCACGATGTGCAGGCACAGGTCGATGCCGGAGGCGGCGCCGGCCGAGGTGAGCACGCTGCCCTCGTCGACGAACAGCACGTTCTCGTCGACCTGGATGAGCGGATGCCTGGCCGCGAGTGCCCGCGTGTAGTGCCAGTGCGTCGTGGCGCGCCTGCCGTCGAGCAGGCCCGTGGCGGCGAGCGCGAAGGCGCCCGTCGAGATGGCGGCGAGCCGCGCGCCCCGGTCGTGGGCCGCGATCAGTGCCTCGACGACGGCCTGCGGCGGGTCGTCGCGGTCCGGGAACCGGTAGCCGGGGATGAAGACGATGTCGGCCCACGCAAGCGCGTCGAGGCCGTGGGCGACGTAGTACGCGAGGCCATCGCCGCCGGTCACGAGACCGGGTGTCGCCCCGCACACCCGCACCTCGTACGGCATGCTCGCGCGGGTCGTGAAAACCTGCGCGGGAATTCCGACATCGAGCGGCTTCGCACCCTCGAGCACAAGGACGGCGACGCGATGCAGGCGGGGTGCAGGCACAGGAAGAGGTTACGTGGGGCGTGACCTCGATACGCCCACGGCGCGGACCGGGCACACGACACACCGGCCGGGCTGACTTCCACGTTGCAGTCCACCGCCCGTCCCACCCGGCCAACGATCAGTTGGCCCAGAGGAAATCCCTGGACGCCGTACGAACTGATCACGAACTCAGCCGTCGTGTCAGAACAAGCAGGCGATGAGCTCCTCCCTGCTGGTCACGCCGGTCTTGCGGTAGACCGCCTTGAAGTGGTCGTTCACCGTGTGCGGTGACAGGTCGAGCCGGCGGGCGATCTGCTTGGCGGCCTGCCCCTGCAGAGCCTCCTCGATGACCGTCCGCTCCCTGGCGGAGATGCCGTACCACTGGGCGAGCGCGGGCAACAGCTCAGTGGCCGGGGCGGGCTGGAGGGTGACCACGACATCGCCCGCCATCGCGCCGTCGAGCAGCTGCGCCTGCAGCGAGAACCATCCCAGCGGAGTGGGGGCGCGCGTGATCGCAGGCATGCCCGTGCGCCGAACGGTGTAGGTGATGTGCCAGATGAAGCTGAACAGCTCCTGGTCACTGGCGGGGTAGACGCCGGGCAGGATCCCGCGCAGCGCAGCGCGTCGCGTCCCGCCGATGTCGCCCCCGCGATCTCGTCGTTCTTACCGACGACAACGACGGCAGACGGGAACCGCACCTGCCGGGGGCGCAGCGGCTTGTCCGTCACGTACCGCGTCACGGCCGAGGCGAGCGGCTGTGCCAGCTCGGCGCCACGCACGGTCTCCGCCGGTGAGAACGGCCTGGAGCCCCGCTCACGCAGCAGCACCAGCACGCCCCAGGTGACGCCGTGTTGGGTCAGGGCGATGCACAGCTCGCTGCCGTAGTTGCCGGCGGCCATGATGCGGTGCAGGCGGCGCGTCTCGCGGCACGGGTCCTGCGAGCCCGCGCCGAGCACGATGGCCGGGCAGGGGCCGTGGATGAGATCGGCGACGGGCCTGCGGGTCCTCCCGAGGGTGTTTGCCTGATCCATCCGGCGCCGTGCGTCGCTGCTGCAGCTGTTCTCACACGCCAGGAAGCACCGCGCGCCGGTGACCGGGTCGAACCCGGAGAGTAAATACCCGTCGTGCGACAGGACCCGGCTGAGATGGCGCGAGAGCACGCCGCCCAGCTCCGCCACGGTCCCCGCTCGCGCCGCAGCTTCCGGCACCGTGCGACCCACCGAGTCCACCGCATTCGTCCCCATAACCATGTATTGAGATTGGCAGCCGCCCTTCCGCAACTCCAACCAAATCGCGGCTGACATTGCCCTCTGGGGTCTCGACGATCACGTACCCGTTCTTGTTCGGCACCGACCCGGGTGACCGTGTTGTAGCCCTGCGGGCCCGCCGCATGGCTCAGCCGCCACCGCTTCACCAGCTCCGCACTCAACTCGTCGAGCTCTCGCGGCACAGGGTCCTGCTGGGCGTCGAACGTCGCGAACTGCTCCGGGAATTGCTAGGTCACCTTGGACGAGAGATGGCTCGACCACAGTCCCGCTCCGACCGTCATCATCACGGGCATCTACGTGGGGGCGCAGTGGCAGAGCCGGTGAAGGTCCGCGGACTCACCTGACGAGAGTTGTGCGGGGTCGGCGGGCGCGCGGTCAGAACCAGTGCAGGCAGTGCGGGGAGCGCTCGGCGCGGAAGAGGGCATCAGCGAGGGTGGCCGCGCCCGGGCGGTGGGCCCGGATGTGTCCGGCGCGCACGAGTGTGCTCGGGGCGGTGCCGCCGAGGTACACCGAGCCCAGGTCGCTCACGTCCAGGGACAGGTCGGGCTCCCGGTCCGTCAGGACACAGTCGGCCTTGCCGTCCCGGACGGTCAGCAGGTAGCGGCCGTGCTCGCCGAGGAACGGGTCGTCGACGTCGAGGACGAGCTCGCCGTCCATGAACCAGCCGCGAGCGGTCAGCGCACGCGGGATGTCCAGCAGCCGCACCCAGAGCCAGTCGGTGTCGTTGCTCACCTCGCCGGCGCGGAAGTCCGCAAGCTGCCAGCGCAGCGGGTGCTCGGGCGGGAAGTGCTTGAACACGACCTGAGTGACCAGGTCGTGTCCGAGCAGGAACCGGGCCAGGGCCGTGGAGACGGCGTCGTCGATGGCGATGGTCTCGTCGACCGTCAAGGTCTCGGACTCGCCGATCGAGTAGCTGGCGTACCCGTCCGGGACGCCGTCGGCGTCACGGTGGACGGCGACGTAGCGCGGCGCGGGAGAGATCGGGGGCTGCCCCGCGCCCAAGGCCCACCAGCGGTGCGGTCGGGACAGCGCGCCGGGCTGTGCGCGGCGGTACCGGTCGTAGACCTCTTCCAGGATCTCGCCGCACTCGGCACGCCGCAGCAGCTCGACCGAGCCGGTGACCGAGCCGGTCGCTGGGGCGTCGGCCGTTCCGCGCGCACGGGGGAGGGCGAGGGCGGCCTTGTGGCGCGGCACCGTCAGCCGCGCCGTGTAGGTCGCCGGTCCGTAGCCGAACCTGCCGTAGATCGGGGCTTCAGAGGCCAGCAGTACGGAGAGGAACTCCCCTCGGGCCCGCAGATCGGTGAGCTGATGCCGCATCATCGCGCTGAGCACGCCCTGGCGTCGGTGCGAGGGCAGGACGCCGACGGCGGTCACCCCGGCGGCCGGGGCCAGGATCTCACCGGGCAGGGTGAGCTCGAAGGAGTAGACGGCGGCGGTGCCGACGGGCCGCCCGTCCGCCGTCATGGCGAGCAGGCTGCGGTCCATTTCGTACGCCGCCCAAAAGACCCCGCCGCCATCGGTCGGGGTTTCCGGGAAGCGCCCGAACGCGGCATGGACGGTGTCGACGAAGACGTCGAGATCCTGCTCGGTCGTGGGACGGATCTCCATTGCTGCCGCTGCCTCCTTGGGATATCGGCACCACAACTCGTGGTGTCCCGCCACAGTGCAGCGTTGACCAGTGGCCAGGTCAATCGAATTACGGCCGGGCCGCGGCACAGCCTGGTCCAGCCCGGCCCCGGGGGTGAGTTGCGGTGATCGGGCTCGGTGGCGGTGGTCCCCGCCACCGCCCGGGCTCACCCCGGCGGCTACCCCATGATCCAGGGCGGCGACGTACTGCTCGGGGATGCCACAAGCGACCGGGCCGGCCTGAAGAGGCTGATGTCGGCGATGGCGTCGGCGACGTTGCGCGGCGTCAGACGGGACAAGAGGTCTTGCTGGCCGGGTGACTCAAGTGGGAAAACCCGGGGTTGGTGCGACCTGGAAGAGCTTGAAGGCGAAGTGGTCATCCAGCGGGACCTGTTGGGGGTCGTCGAGGTCGATGTGCTGGCCGGTGGCGCGTTCAATCGCCACGGCGCCACCCCCGCCTACCCGCACCCCGACCTCGAACCCGTCCTCGCCGACACGTACGGCGTCGTCATCCGGCACGAACAGATCATCGAGATCTTTCAAGGGCAGCTTTCGGTGTCTGTGGCGTCTGATGGTTGCATTTGGATGCAACAGGATGCCCAGAGAGCCTTGTTGTGGTGAGTGACGTGATGGCATGCTCAGGGACATGATCAAGAGAATCGAGTCCTCCGTCCGCCGGTGACCGAGATGCCCGGGACTGAGCCTTCCGGAACCAGGACCCCGCTGTTCGAGCACGCCCTCCGGCTTCATGAGCTGAATCCCGACGTCCCACTGCCACGTGACGGCGAGCCGTACCCCGACGAGGAACGCCGCCGCCGTAGTCCGCAACCAGGCTGTCCACGTGATCGTGACCAGGTCGGGGCCGAGGTCGCGGCGATCCTTGATGAGCACTTCACCGACCCACGGTCCGTGCCCAGTCAACTGGTCGGCCGTTTCCAAGACGTCCACGTGCCCATTCATCCCAACGCACGCATCACAGAAGCTGCCTTGCGAGCAGGAGCACGGGCCAGGGAAGCCGGCCGCTGGCTCGTCAGGTACGGAACCGACACGTACGACGTCGTCGTAGGTTTGGCCCTGCTCGCCGCGGTGGGCACTGTTCACGATATTCCCTACGTCCAGACCATTGGGCTCCTCTCCTGTACCTTCGGCCCACTCGCGGCACACGCAATCGAGCGGCTGCCAGATGGAGCGGGGCCACTCCTATGGCTGGCGGATCGAGTGGCCGGCTGGGGGCGCGTGTATGTGGTCGAGGCGCTCTGCCGGCTGGGCGACGGTGATCCGGACGTTCAGCGCTGGCTGCTGCGGAGAGCCGTTGACGGGGACTTCCTCAACGGATACTTCGCCGGCAAAGTAGCCGAGGCGGCGGGCCTCCATGAGGCCCTCACCGGATCGGCTGCGGATGCCGAGACCGTGGACCACGCAGGCAGACTCGTCCATGTGCTCACCTACTGCCAGGGCATGGGCATGACGCTCGCGCGCTATCCGCACGCCGAGGAAGTACTGGCTGCACACCTGCGTCACCTTGAGCAACTGGGGCCTTCCCCCAGCCGGTATTACATCGCTGCCCTGCTCGCGAGGAATCTCGGCGAGAGTGGGGACGAGGGCTCAGTCGCACCCATCCGTCGGTGGCAGACCTATCGGGATGGCTACCTGGCACTCCTTGATCAGGAGGACTGGTGCGAGACGGCAAGAAGCGCCCTGGTGGCCGAGGACCGTGAAATTGTCTGGCTTGCCGAGACGGCGTCCGACTTGGGGCTGCGGGCCTTCGGTGGTGACCCTGCACCATCCAGCGAGGAATAGCGCACGTCGGGGATAGCCGCCCGTCCGGGCGAGCGGCTCGCTCCGTCAGCGCGCCGACGGCTCGGACGCGGTGAAGCGCTCGAAGCCCGCGTGGAAGGCCGTGCCCTGCGGGTCGGTCGCGCTGTAGTGGAAGGCGGCCACACCGCAGCCCCGCTCGTCGAAGGCCGTGCCGGTGTACGAGGCGACCCGGGTGCCGTCGACGGCGAGCTCCACCTTGATCCGGCCCTCGCCCGCCGAGGAACAGGTCATCGACATGTCGACCTGCTGCTGACTCTCCACCTTCAATCCCACGTCCGCGAGGTCGACCTCGACGACCCGGTCATGCTGGAAAGTTCCCTTGAACCGGAACTCGCGCACGATCAGAGCCTCCTGACCCGTAGTCAGGTAGGTCGCCCAGCGGGATCCCTTCTGGTAGTCCCCCGAGCCGTTGCACCACAGCCCGACCCCGCCCTCGCCCCCGTACCAGGCCGTCTGGGTGCTCAGCCGTACCGCGAACGAGGACGGCTCGAAGGGCGCCTGCGGCCACACCTCCAGTTCGGTCCTGGGATCCACCAGCATGGTCCCGCCCTCGTGCGTGATCTTCCCCAGGGCCGGGTCCTTGTGCGACCAGTCGCCCGAGTCGGTCAAATCATCGGTGTACGAGCGGGGTTGGGAGCCGGCGGATCTCCCGGACGACGCGGACGAGGAGGCGGAGGACGAGCCATGGGCCTGCGCGCCGCCCTCCGTCGCTGATCCCCCCGAGGTGGTGCTGAGCACGATGGCAAGCAGCACTGCCGCCGCGGCACTACCGGCCGCCAACCCCCACAGCCGCAGCTGCTTGGCACTCGTGCCGGGGCCGGGGCCGGCGCCGCTCCCGCGTTCGGGCGGTGGCGGTTGCGGTGGCGTGCCCGACTCTGTCTGCGCGCTTTCCGTCGCCTCCGCCGCCCCCGCGAGCCGAGTGACGAGCTGGGCAGCGGTGGGGCGCTCCGCTGGGTCCTTGCGCAGACAGTCGGCGATGAGCGAACGGACCGGCTCCGGCACCGCCGTGAGATCCGCGTCGCGCTCGCACACGGCGACGAGGACTTCGTAGTCGCTCTCCCCGTCGAAGGGATGCCGCCCCGTGGCGGCGAAGTACAGCGTGCCACCGAGCGAGAACACATCGGAGGCGCTGGTGACCCGGAGCGACTTGACCTGCTCGGGCGACATGTACGCGGGCGAGCCGAGCACACTGCCCGGTGTGGTGAGCGCCGACTCGAGCAACCGGTCGTCGCGGGCGATACCGAAGTCGATGATCCGCGGTCCGTCCGGGGAGAGCAGGATGTTGGACGGTTTGATGTCCCGGTGCACGACACTCACCCGGTGCACCTGCGCCAACGCGTGCGCGACGGCCAGCGCCAGGGACTGGAGCCGCCCGGAGGGCAGCGGGCCGTTGGCGGCAACATGCTGGTGGATCGTGGGACCCGGGACGAACTCGCTGACGATGTACGGGTGTCGCCCGGACAGGTCGGCGTCGAGGACCCGTGCCGTGGCCAGCTCACCGACTCGGCTCGCCGCGCCGAACTCCCGGCGTACGCGGGCGAGCGCGACCTCGTCGTACTCCTTGCCCGGCAGCAGGAATTTCACCACGACCTGCCGCCCCGTCCGGTCCCGGGCGAGCCACACCACACCTTGCCCGCCCCGGCCGAGCTCGCGCTCGCAGACGTACCCGCCCACCGACAACTGCATCCGCGGATCCATGCCCCCGCCCCCAGCCCCGCCCCCGGTTCATGGCTGCCCTCCAGCGTATCGGCTCCCCGGGCCGCGACAGGCCTCTTGGCCGGGTCTCCTGCAAGCAGGAGTCTCAAGTCGATGCGCTGGGGTCAGCGGCTCACAAAGGCCACAGCCTGATCACCGGACCCGGTGAACGTTCCTGGTCATTGCCGAGGCGGAACTGCGTGTCAGGGGCGGGCGTGAACGCCGATGCCTCCGGAGACGGTGAGGTTGTCGCCGGTGATGCAGCCGGCGGCGTCAGAGGCGAGGAAGGCCACGGCTTCGGCGATGTCGGCGGGAGAGCCGAGCAGGCCCTGGAGCGGTTCCGTCTCCTGCACAACACCGCCTCGCTGCGTGCCGGTTGGCTCGAAAAGCGGCTGCGGTTCCAGGAGGACCTGCTGCCGCTCATCAAGGCGTGTATGGACGCTGCTGCGGCAGGACGGATCCGGGGGCCCGCGCGGTGATCGCGACGGCGTTCGCGTGCCTGGATGCCGCGTCGATGACGTGGGTCGACAACGACGGCAAGGGCGACATCATGGACCTGTACGACGAGTGCCTGGCCGCAGTGTGTGGCTGACCCGCAGCGACCAGTCGGCCCGGAGGCTGTGAACCGACAGTGCCAATGCCCATGGTTCCGCCGGATCGCGACTGCGGTCGAAGTCCCGCCCTTGCCTTGCGGGTATCGGGTTCTGGGGCGCGGAGATCAGGTTCCGGACCGATGTACTGCACCGCCGGTCTTCGAGTGACGCCGGCCCGTGGTCTGCCGTGAGGGCTGCTGCGGCATCGCGTAGGTCACGCCGCTCCGCCGCCGGGTGGCGCGGCGGTCGAGTTGCGCACCACGAGTTCGGTGCCGACCTCCATGTGCTCCATGAGTAGCTGCTGTCCTTCGATGACGGACAGCAGCGCGCGGGCCGCCTTCTGGCCCATGTCGTGCAGCGGCTGGCGCACAGTGGTCAGGCCGGGAAAACTCTGCGCCGCCTGCGGAAGGTCGTCGAAGCCGACGACCGAGAAGTCGGTGGGTACGTTGAGGCCGCACGCCCGAGCGGCGTCGACGGCGCCGAGTGCCATCAGATCGGCTCCGGCGACGATGGCCGTAGGGCCGTGTTCGGTGATCAGCCGAGTGGCGGTGCGGAAACCGCTGGCGTAGGAGAAGTCGCACGTGGCGACCAGTTGCTCGTCGACCTCCAGTCCGGCGAGCCGCATCGCGTCCTCGAAGCCCTGAAAGCGGATCGACGTGCTTTCGAGGTCCTCCTCGCCGCGGAGGTAGGCGATCCGGGTGTGTCCCAGGTCGATCAGGTGCTGCGTGCCCTGACGCATCCCGTGGTAGTTGTCCACGCTCAGCCGGGGCAGCGGTACGTCCAGGCGCCGGGGATCGATGATGACGCAGGGGAGTTTCTGGCGGCGCAGCAGCTCGACCGTCTCGTCCTCCAGGACGGGTGCGATCAGGAGTACGCCGTCGACGAGGCCGCGTGCCAGGAACTCGATCCGGTCCTTCTCCCGCACCGCGTCGTGGTACGAGGCGTTGACGAGCAGCTCCTGTTCGGCACTGGCCAGCTCGTCGGCGACTCCGCGGAGGATCTCCAGGCCGTACTGACTGGTCAGATCCAGGGCGATGAGGCCGATGAGGCCGCTGCGGCCGGCTTTGAGATTGCGGGCCGAGACGTTCGGCCGGTAGCCGAGTTTCCCGGCCACTTCCATGACACGGCGTCGGGTCTCCTCGGAGGCTCCCGGCTTGCCGTTGATGACGTTGGACACGGTCATCGCGGAGACGCCGGCCTCCTCGGCCACCTGTGCGATGGTCACCCGCCGCGTCACCCGAACTCCTTCTGCCTGTCGGCCTCGGTCCAGCTTAAGGCCGCTCGTCGAATCACCCGGCGAGGGGCCGTTCCACTCGCTTGCATACCTAGGGAAACTTTAACGATAACGTCAAGGGGCGTCAATGAAGCCCTCCGCCGGAAGCGAGGCCCTGGCCCTACCAGTAGCTGAGGTGTGCGGGTGGGGACGCGGCAATCTCAACGGGCGAGTCGGCCACACAAAGTTACGTATAGATGTCGCCTAAGTTTTGCGTTACAGTCCCGGCCATCGGCACGTAACGTTCGCCGCAACTCGGGTCGACCGGCCCTTTTCCACACGTATCAGTGCTGTACCCACACGGCGCAGGCTGATCGATCCACAACCCCTTGAGACATGACAAGTCGGTCCGTACCGACGAGTGAGGTGTGCAATGAAGCGTTCTGGGAGACGTCTCGCGGTCGCCACCACGGTCATCGCCATGGCGATGTCGCTGGCCGCGTGTGGCGGCGGGTCGTCCGGTGCCTCCAGCGACGGCACGGTGACCATCCATGTGCAGGCGTGGAAGGGCGGCGGTGCGGAGCCCGCCAACGTCGCGGAGATCAACAAGGCGTTCGAGAAGGCCCACCCGAAGATCAAGGTCGACTTCGAGTACACCACCGCGGACCCCACCTACACACAGAAGCTTCAGCCGGAGCTGCTGGGCGGCAAGGCCGGCGACGTCCTCATGGTCGACGCGGACAAGATGAAGAAGTGGGGCGCCTCCGGCTACCTCGCCGACCTGTCCGGGGAGTCGTGGGCGAGCAAAATAGCCTCGGACGCGAAGCCCTTCGCGCAGTCCGACGGCAAGACCCTCGCGATGCCGATGGAACTGATCGGCATCGGCCTGTACGCCAACATGGACCTGCTGAAGAAGGCGGGCATCACCGAAGTCCCCGCCGACTGGCCGACGTTCCTCGCCGACCTCGCCAAGGTCAAGAAGGCCGGCATCACCCCCATCGCGCTGCCCGACAAGAGCGCCTGGACCGGCAGCTCGGTGTTCCAGGCCGCCGGATCGACCCTCGTCTACCAGAAGAACAAGACGTGGGACGCCGACTTCCTGGACAGCAAGACGTCCTTCGACCCGGACTGGAAGGGCTCGCTGGAGCAGTTGAAGACCCTGGAGGACAAGGGGTACGTCAACTGGAAGAACCAACTCGGCGTCGACGAGTGGGCGCAGGGCCCGCAGGACTTCAGCGCGGGCAAGAGCGCCTTCTGGTACCAGGGCGCGTGGCAGGTCTCCAACGTCAAGAAGGCCGGCTTCCCTGTCTCCTTCGCGCCCTGGCCGGGCGGTGCCGCGGGAACCAAGCCCAACGGGATGCTCTTCTCCGGCACCATGTGGGCCGTCAACTCCCAGTCCCAGCAGGGTGACGCGGCGCGCGAGTACGTCAAGTTCTGGTCGCAGAGCGCGAACCTCGCCAAGTACCTCGAAGCCGAGCACGCGGAGTCACCGTTCACGGGCGGCACGACGCCGGAGAGCACCGAGACGGCGGCCTTCACCACGGCCTTCAACGACGGCCGTTACCGGATCCTCCCGTCCAACTCCTGGTACGGCACGGCCGCCGAGACCACGACCGGCTCCAAGATCCAGGCCTATCTGCTGGGCAACGCGTCCGCCGCGCAGACCCTCAAGGACATCCAGACCGCGGCGAAGGCCAAGTAACCCGGCCACCCCCGGTCAGCCGTGGTGCGGGCGCGGTCGACGGCTCACGCCCCGCCCCACCACGGCCCCTCCGGGCAAGAGGAGGTTCCCGTGTTCCACCGACGGCGCGCCACCATGGCCGCCTTCCTGCTTCCGGCGATCGTCGTGTACGGCGTGTTCATGCTGTATCCGCTGGCCCGAGGCGTCTATCTGAGCATGACCGACAGCCTCGGCGGCCCGATCGCGAACTTCGTCGGCACCCAGCAGTACCGTTCCATGGCCGACGACCCGGCCGTCACCGACGCCCTGTGGCACACCGTGCTCTACGCGGCGGTCGTCGTGGTCGTACAGAACGGCCTCGGGCTGCTCTTCGCGAGCATGCTGTTCCGCCGCCCCGGGGTCCGCAAGGTGCTCAGCGTCGTGCTGCTCACGCCGACGCTGATCTCACCGGTGATGGCGGCCTTCATCTGGTCGTACCTGTTCGCCCCGACCGGCGGCATCAACGCGCTGCTCGACCTGGTCGGCCTGCACAGCCTCAACCATGTCTGGCTCGGCGACACCTCGACCGCCCTGTACTCGGTGGCCGCCGTCAACATCTGGATGTTCACCGGTTACTCCTGCGCGATCTTCCTCGCCAGCTACATGAGCATGCCGACCGAACTGCTGGAGGCGGCCGCGCTGGACGGCGCGAGCGGCTGGCGGCGCTTCGTCAGCATCGAATGGCCGCTGCTGGCCCCGGCGCTCACGGTCAACGTGACGCTCAGCCTCATCGGTTCGCTGAAGGTCTTCGAGTTCCCCCTCGTCCTGACCAACGGAGGCCCCGCCGGAGCCACGGACACGCTGACCCTGCTGGTGTACCGGAACGTCTTCGGCGGCGGGAAGTTCGCCTACGGCGTCGCACTGTCGGTCGTCCTTCTCGTGACCGTGGTCGTCCTGTCCAGCGCCACCTCCTCCCTGCTCCGGCTCCGCGAGCGACGCATCTGAAATCCGACGGAAGCTGACGGATCGCCACCATGACTTCAGACACCACCGCGCCGGACGTCCCGTCGGTCTCCGGGACCCGGTCCGCCACCCGCCTCCCCGGCAGTCGTACGACATCCGGGACGTCCCGCACCCCGCTGCGCCGGCTGACCACCGGCCTCGGCACCGTCCTGCTGTGCCTGGGCACGCTGCTGTTCGTCCTGCCGTTCGTGTTCACGGTCGTCACCTCGCTGCGCACGGCGGCGGACGTGGCCCGCTCCCCGCTGGGCGTCCCGCACTCGCTGACCCTGAAGAACTTCTCCGACGCCTTCAGCCAGATCCACTACGGGTCCAGCACTCTCAACACCCTGCTCATCACCAGCCTTTCGTGCGTGGCCGTCACCGTGATCGGCTCCCTCGCCGCCTATCCGCTGGCCCGGATCACCCAGCACTGGTCCACCGCGGTGTACCGGCTGTTCATCCTGGGCACGTCCGTCCCCGTGTTCGTCGTGGTCGCGCCGCTGTACCTGCTGATGCGCGACCTCAACCTGCTGG
The DNA here is from genome assembly GCF_036347135.1 of Streptomyces sp. NBC_00775. Lineage (NCBI taxonomy): Bacteria > Bacillati > Actinomycetota > Actinomycetes > Kitasatosporales > Streptomycetaceae > Streptomyces > Streptomyces sp. NBC_00775. The sequence goes on along the minus strand of NZ_CP108938.1, from coordinate 282,025 downwards.
ACAGCTATGCGGGAGTCGTCCTCATCTACACGGCCCTGAACCTCCCGGTCGCCGTGTTCTTCTACACCAGCTTCATCCGCTCGATCCCGGCGGACCTGGAGGAGGCGGCGGCACTCGACGGCTGCGGCGCCTTCCGCACGTTCTTCACCATCATCCTGCCGCTGCTGCGACCGGTCACCAGCACGCTCCTGACGTTCATCTCCCTGCAGATCTGGAACGACCTGCTGGTTCCCCTGGTCTTCCTGCAAGACCCGGGCAAGCGGACCGTCATGGTGAACGCCTACTCCTTCATCGACCCGCACACCGTGCAGCCGACCACGCTGTTCCCGGCCGCCCTGCTCGGTGTCGTACCGCTGCTGATCATCTTCGTCTTCTTCCAGCGCCAGGTGGTCGCCGGCATGTCCGCCGGGGCGGTCAAGTGAGGAACCCGGGCACGGCCGGGTCCCTCGCCCCTAGGCCGGGACGCTCCTGCGCCGCACGTCGATGCCCTGGTGTCGGCTCCGGAGCCGGATGAACGGCCGACACGCTCCGAGTCCAGGCAACGTCGGCCCGGAACCGGGCTGTGCCGGGATCGGACCCAGCACCGTGGGTGCCTCCGCCCCGCGCCCTGCGCACGGACGACCGGACCGGCGGCCCGCCCCGTCGGTCCGCGGCACTCGATGGAGACACAACGCGCCTGCCAGGGCGGCCACCCGGCCGAACCACTCGCGGGCGATCCACAGGACCAGCCCCTGAGCAGAGCGGTCCCGCTCACCCTCCGGCGTCCCCGTACCTCGCTCCTCAACCGGCCTGCCGACCGCACCCGTTCCCTCGGCCGTCCAGACCTGCCTGTCGATCCGCGGGCTCCAAGCCACACGACGACCTCACCGTCCAGGGGTGCCCCCTGCCCCGATGTTCCGGAAGGACCCCACCACCGATGTACGTGGTCTCATACTTCACCGACGCCGACGAAGCGCTCCACCTGGCCTACAGCCACGACGGCGAGGAGTTCGCGACGGTGAACGGCGGCCGTCCCGTGCTGCGAGGCACGGTCGGCACCGGCAGACTGCGGGATCCGTTCATCGGGGTGGGCCCCGACGGCCTGTTCCATCTGCTGGCCACCGACGGCTGGACGAGCCCCCGCATCGTCCATGCCACCTCGGCCGACCTTGTCACGTGGTCGGCTCAGGAACTCCTCCCGGCCATGGCCGACGTGGAGGGCGCCCTCAACGCCTGGGCGCCGGAGTTCTTCCTCGACCGCAAGACCGGGCTGTACCACCTCATCTGGTCCTCGGTCGTCGAGGCGGGGGGCACGGCCGAGGGCCGCGACTTCGAGCACGTCGGCCAGAACCACCGCATCTGGCACTGCACCACCGGGGATTTCAGCACGTTCTCGGCCCCCGGTCTCTTCTTCGACCCCGGTCACTCGGTCATCGACGCCACTGTGCGGGAGCTGGACGGCGGCGGCTTCCTCATGGCCTACAAGGACGAACGCGGCACCAATGACCTCGCCACCGCTCACAAGGACATCCACCTGACCACCTTCGAGACCCCCGGCGGTCCGTACACCGACTCCACCGGACCGGTCACGCCCTCGGTGGTGGAAGGACCGTCGATCTTCCACCGCGGAGACGAGATGGTCATGATCTTCGACCACTACCTCGAAGGACGGTACGGAGCCGCCCGCAGCAAGAACGGCGTGGACTGGGAGCCCGACTCCCTGGCGCTGCCGCAGGGCATGCGACACGCCTCCGTCCTCGAAACGCCCCTCCCGACAGCACTTCCCCCGCGGTAGGGCGGCCGCTCGTCGGACCACCGCGACGGCCCCGCCACAGACCCCGGGCAGGGCAGCTTCGGCCGGCCCGCCCGGTGCTGGAAGACCCGCGTCGCGCCCCGCAGCGCGGAGGACACCTCACCCACCAAGGAGCGCCGCGATGAAGCGTCGCAGAACGGACCGCCCGGGCCGCCGGGCATCCCGGATCCTCACCCTGCTCGCCACCCTGGCGGGCGTCCTCCTTCTCCCGGCCCCAGCCGCCCTGGCCGCCGGTACCTCCTACTACGTGAACTGCTCCGCCACGGCCAACGGCACCGGCACCCAGTCCAGCCCCTGGAACTCGGTCAGCAGTGTCAACAGCACCACCTTCGCCGCCGGCGACAGCATCCTCTTCGCCACCGGCACCACCTGCACCGGCCAGCTCTCCCCGGGCGGCTCGGGAGCCTCGGGCAGCAACATCTCGATGAGCTCCTATGGCTCCGGCGCCAAGCCGGTCATCGACGCGGCCGGCGCCACCGGCGCGGTCATCCACCTGCTCAACCAGCAGTACTGGGACATCGGTGGCCTGGAACTGATCGACAACGCCTCCTCACCCGCCTACCGCTCGGGCGTCCTGGCCGAGAACAGCTCCGGCGGCGTCCTGCACCACATCCGGGTGCACGACATGTACATCCACAACATCACCGGCTACGGCGGCGGTTGGTACTCCACCAACGCGGGCGTGGGCGTCCAGACCGACCACACCACCCCGGTCTCCACCTGGGACGACGTCGTGGTCGAGAACAACACCTTCGACCACGTCGACCGCATCGCGGTGGCCGTGACCCCCGACGCCGACGGCCAGGGCACCGGCCTGACCACGGGCACCGTCATCCGGGGCAACACGATGACCTACGACGGCGCGGACGACATCCTCGTGGTGAAGAACGACGGCGCCCTGATCGACGGCAACAAGGCGGGCTACGGCGGCGCGAAGGCGACCTGCCCGCCGTCCGGCCAGTACTGCAACGGCGCCTCCGCCGGCATCTGGATGTCCGGCAGCAGCAACACCGTCGTCCAGAACAACGACGTCTACTGCCACATCAACGGCGCCGACGGCACCGGCTTCGACGTGGACTGGGGCAACCACAACACCACGTTCCAGTACAACTACAGCCACCAGAACCTCGGCGGCTTCCTGCTGGTGATGCCGCCCTTCACCATCGCCAACGAGCCCACCTCGACCGTGCCCAGCGACGGCACAGTGGTCCGCTACAACATCAGCGAGAACGACGGCAGCAACTCCGGCTGCCCCACCTCCGGCACCCAGACCCACGGCGGCGGAGTCCTGCACTTCGTGGGCGGAGTCCCGAACCAGAGCGGCAGTTCATCCGCCATCCCGCAGTTCTACAACAACACCTTCTCCGTCCGGGACGGCCTGAGCACCCCGATCCTGTACTCCCGTTCCGGCACGTCCATCAGCGGCGCCCTGTCCTTCCGGAACAACGCGGTCTTCAACTACGGCTCCGGCAACTACTTCACCACCACCGGTACTTCGACCTACTCCAACAACCTCTTCTACGGCAACCACCCGTCCCGCGAGCCCACCGACGCCGCGAAGGTGACCGCGGACCCCGAATTCCGCAACGCGGGCAACGCCAGCACCTCGTCCTCGTACACCGGCAAGAACGCCTACCAGGTGCACGCGTCCTCCCCGGTGCTCCGGGCCGGGGCCGTGATCAGCTCCAACGGGGGCTACGACGCCTTCGGCAACACCGTCTCCGCGACGGCCGCCCCCAACATCGGCGCCTACAACGGCACCGGCGGGAACCTGCTCACCAACGCGGGCTTCGAGACGGGGGCGTTGTCCCCCTGGACCCAGGCGAGCGGCAGCGCGTCGTCCGTGACCGCAGCCAACGCGCACACCGGCAGCGACGCCCTGACCACCGCGGCGAGCGGCAGCGGTTCCAACCAGGCGCTGACCGGCCTGAGCCCGTCGACCACCTACCTGCTGACCGGATGGGGCAAGGTGGCCACCGCCGGTGAGACCCTCGCCATCGGCGTCAAGGGCTTCGGCGGCACGGAGACGTACACCAACATCGCCACGACGTCGTACTCCCAGGCCGCGGTCCTCTTCACCACCGGCTCCTCCAGCACCACCGCCACCGTCTACTGCTGGAAGAACGCCGGCGGCAGCGGCGCGGGCTACTGCGACGACCTCGCGGTCGAGCCCCTGTCCTCCGCCACCAACGCGGTCACCAACCCCGGCTTCGAGACCGGCACCCTGACCCCGTGGGCCCAGAGCACCGGCACGGCGTCGAGTGTGGTCGCGTCGAACGCCCGCACCGGCACGTACGCCCTGCAGACCGGAGCCAGCGCCAGCGGCGGCATCCAGACGGTCAGTGGCCTCACCTCCGGCGGCAGTTACCTGCTGGCGGCCTGGGCCAAGGTGGGCACCGCCGGTGAGGAGGTCGCGGTCGGCGTGAAGAGCTTCGGCGGCACCGAGACCTATCTGCGGGCCTCGACGACCTCCTACGCCCAGCAGCCCCTCTTCTTCACCACGGGCGCCTCCACCACCTCGGCCGCCGTGTACTGCTACAAGAACTCCGGCTCGGCGGCCGGCTACTGCGACGACTACACCCTGATCAAGCTCCCCTGACCACGGACGACTCGGAAGGAAGGCGAGCTCGAGTGCGCGGGCCGGTGCATCCGGCCCGCCCACGGGCGCTCCGACGGCTGACACGCGGCCGTTCTCCACACCCGCCGCCGACCGTCGATGTCGACGGTGCCGGTGCGCCGGGTGCCGTGCAGGAACGTGAAGCGAGTCTTTGTGCACCGGCCGACCGGGCCGTGGCCCCGTGCCCGGCCGGCGGGAACGGGGCCACGTACGCGGGTGGGTCAGAGGGCTGCCGCGGCGCTGTGCAGGTTCTTGGCGGCCAGGGCGAGTCCTTCGGTCTGGGAGTAGGCGGCGTCCTCGTGCTCGATGTTGACGGCCATGTCCGGGTCGATGTCCGCAAGGGCGCGCAGGAACTCGGTCCAGAAGGGCACGTCGTTGCCGAGGCCGACGGCGACGAACTTCCACGCCGGGTTCTCGGGCCAGGCGTTGCACCAGAAGCCGTAGCCGGTCGGGACCTTGCCGGGTGCGTCGGCGGGCACGCGGGTGAACGACGTGTCCAGCACGCCACGGATGTCGGCGCCGGGGCAGAGCATCGCGTCCTTCGCGGCGGCGTGGAACACCAGCGGGCCCAGCCACTTGATCGAGGCGACGATGTCCATGCCCTGCCACATCAGGTGCGAAGGGTCCATCTCCGCGCCGACGTTGGTCGCGCCCGTCTCGTCGACCAGCCGCTTCAGGGTGACGGGGGAGAACACCAGGTTGTGCGGGTGCATCTCGATGGCGATCCGGACGTCGTTCTCCCGGGCCAGCGCGTCGATCTCCTTCCAGAACTCGACGGCCACGCCCCACTGGTAGTCCAGGACGTCCATGTAGACGCCGTCCCACGGATTCACCACCCAGGACGGGTACTTGGCGTCGGGGTCGGAGCCCGGAGTGCCGGACATGGTCACCACGTGCCGCACCCCGAGCAGGCCCGCCAGCCGGATGGTGCGGCGCAGGTCGTCGGCGTGCTTCGGGCCGACCCCCGGGAGCGGGTTGAGCGGGTTGCCGTTGCAGTTGAGCCCGGTCAGCTCCATCCCCCGGTCGGCGAAGGCCGCCAGGTACTCCGCACGCGCGGTGGCCGAGGACAGCAGCAGGTCGACCGGGCAGTGCGGGGAGGGGATGAAGCCACCGGTGTTGACCTCCACGGAGGTCAGACCGTTCTCCTTGAGGACGTCGAGGGCCTCGGGAAGGGTGAGGTCGTGCAGACAGGCGGTGTAGGCGCCGAGCTTGAGAGCCATGTGTCTCTTCTTTCTGAACAGGATGTACGAGCTGTACGGGAGGTCAGGCGACGGGCGGAACCGCGGTGACCGCGCCGCCGCCCAGGGAGGAGTCGACGACCGCCTGGATGATCTGCATGGTCCGCAGCGCGTCGGCGAAGGTGGCACAGGCCGGCAGCGGATCGGCGACCCCCGCCACCTGGTCGAGGAACGCCCGGGCCTGGTAGGTGAAGTTGTCGGCGTTGCTGGCGCCCACGCCCGGCGCCTCCATCGGGACCCCGCCCGCGAAGTACGGCAGCTGCGGGCCGGCGATGATCTGACGGGCGCCGCGCGTACGGGCCTCGGGCTGGGCGTCGTCGAAGAGGTACTCGGCGGGCCGGTGCTGGTCGAACGCGGCCCGGCCGCCCAGGCCCAGGACGTCGAAGGAGAGCCCGTTGGGCAGACCGAAGCCGGTGCGCGTCACCGAGAAGGTGCCCACGAGCCCTGACTCGAAGCGGGCGGTGAAGGACGCGGTGTCCTCGTTCTCGACCTCGCCGAACTCGTCGGAGACGGGAGCGGAGTTGTGCCCGACGACCGTGCCGAGCGGCAGCGGCCGCTTGGGGATCTGCGTCGACAGCGAGGCACCGGAGACCGAGGCGATCGGCCCGGCGACGTACTCGGCGGCGTCGATGATGTGCGAGCCGACGTCCCCGAGCGCGCCGGAACCGGGCCCGCCCTTGAACCGCCAGCTCAGCGGCCCGCTCGGGTCGGTCGCGTAGTCGCACCAGTACCGGCCGCTGAACAGCGAGAGATCGCCCAGCTCGCCGCGCTGGACATGCTCGCGGATCGCCGCGATGCCGGGGGACCGGCGGAAGGTGTAGCCGACGGCGGTCACGACCTCGGCGGTGCGCTCCAGCTCGGCCATCGCACGGGCGTCTTCGAGCGAACCGGCCAGTGGCTTCTCGCACAGTACGTGCTTGCCCGCGGCGACCAGCGCCTGAGCGATCGGGCGGTGCAGCGCGTTGCCCACGACAATGCTGACGGCGTCGATCGTCGGGTCCTCGGCGACGGCCTCCCAGCTCGGGAGCGCCTTGTCGAACCCGTAACGACGGGCGGCGTCGACGCCGAGCTCGATGTTGGCGTCGGCTATCGCGGCCAGCCGGACCGGCGGCAGACCGGCGCCGAAGACCGTGTTGACGTTGCGGTACCCGGCGGCGTGGCTGCGGCCGGCCATGCCGGCTCCGATCACCGCGACGGAGATGGGCTTGCTGGACGTGGTCATGGCGTGTCCTTGGGGGAGGGATCGGGAGATCTCAGCTGGAGGTGGGGAAGTTGAACCCTGCATTCACCTGCTGGGCGGGCTGCGGCCAGCGTGTGGTGACGACCTTGGGGCGGGTGTAGAAGCGGATTCCCTCGGGGCCGTGGACGGGGGAGTCGCCGATGAGGGAGTCCTTCCAGCCGCCGAAGGAGTAGTACGACATCGGCACCGGCACGGGGACGTTGATGCCGATCATGCCGACCTTGATCCGGCGCTGGAACCGGCGTGCCGCCTCACCGCTGCCGGTGAACAGGGCAGTCCCGTTCCCGTACGGATTGGCGTTGATGAGGTCGATCGCCTCGTCGAGCGAGTCGACCCGGACGACGGCGAGCACCGGCCCGAACAGCTCCTCCTTGTACGCGTCCATCTCGGCGGTGACGTGGTCGAGCAGGGACGGCCCGGTGAAGAAGCCCTCCTCGTGACCGTCGACCTTCAGCCCGCGCCCGTCCACGACGACCGTCGCGCCCTGCGTGGCGGCGACCCCGACGGCGTGCTCGACGCGCTCCTGCGACGCCTTGGTGACGAGCGGCCCCATCTCGACGTCCGGCATGTCACCGGGACCGACCTTGACCTCGCGCGCCTTGAGCTCCAGGGCCTCGACCAGTGCATCGGCCGCCGTACCCACCGCGACGGCGACGGACACGGCCATGCACCTCTCGCCGGCCGAGCCGTAGGCGCCCGCCGTGATGTGGTTGGCGGCGAACTCGATGTCGGCGTCGGGCAGCACGACGGCGTGGTTCTTGGCGCCGCCGAGCGCCTGGACCCGCTTGCCGTGCGAAGTGGCCTGCTCGTGTACGTACTTGGCGATCGGCGTCGAGCCGACGAAGGAGACGGCCTCGATGCCGGGGTGGGTGAGGATCGCGTCGACCGCGTCCTTGCCGCCGTGCACGACGTTGAAGACGCCGTCCGGGAGACCGGCGCGCCGGTAGAGCTCGGCGACGAAGTTCGCGGCGGACGGATCGCGCTCACTGGGCTTCAGGACGAAGGTGTTGCCGGTGGCGATGGCCATCGGGTGCATCCAAAGAGGCACCATGGCGGGGAAGTTGAAGGGCGTGATCCCCGCGACGACACCGAGCGGCTGCCGGAAGTCGTGCACGTCGACACCGCGCGACACCTGGTCCGAGAAGCTGCCCTTCAGTACGTCACCGAGCCCGCACGCGAACTCCACGACCTCCCGGCCGCGCGTGATCTCGCCGCGCGCGTCGTCGACCGTCTTGCCGTGCTCGGCCGAGATGATCCGGCCCAGCTCCTCCTCGTGCTCCACGAGCAACTGCCGGAAGGCGAACATCACTTGGGTGCGCTGCGCGAGCGACGACTCCGACCAGGTCTCGAACGCGGCAGTGGCGGCGGCGACGGCGGCATCGACCTCGGCGCCGCCGCCGAGCAGGACCCGCGCCTGCTCCTGGCCGGTGGCCGGGTTGAAGACCGGCGCGGTGTGCGGGGCGGAGCCCTCGGCGGGCGTGCCGTTGATCCAGTGCGGGATGGTTGTCACGTGAGGGTGTCCTTACAGGTAGTGGCGCTGGTCGAGCTTGTGGGAGGCATACGTCTCGTACGCGGCACGGGTGGAGTCCAGGGCGGATGTCTGGGAGACCGGTACGTCCCACCAGCCGTGGCCGGGCGGGTTCGGCCCGTACAGATCGGTCTCGATATGCACGACCGTGGTGCGGGTGGCCGCCTTCGCCTTCTCCATCGCCGCACGGAACTCGTCGACGGAGGTGGCGTGCAGAACGTCCGCACCGAGCGAGGAGGCGTTGGCGGCGAGGTCGACGGGGAGTACGTCGCCGTCGAGCTGGCCCGAATCGCCGTTGCGGAAGCGGTACTTGGTGCCGAACCGCTGTGAGCCGAGTGATTCCGACAGCGAGCCGATCGACGCGAAACCGTGGTTCTGGACGAGGACGACGATGACCTTCAGCCCCTCGGAGACCATGGTCACGATCTCCTGAGCCATCATCAGATACGAGCCGTCGCCCACGAGTACGACGACCTCGCGCGACGGATCGGCCATCTTGGCGCCGACGCCGGCCGCGACCTCGTACCCCATGCAGGAATAGGCGTATTCGACGTGGTACGCCTTCGGATCCCGGGCCCGCCACAGCTGTTGCAGGTCACCCGGCAGGGAACCCGCGGCGTTGATGACGACGGCGCGGTCGTCGAGGACGTCGTTGAGTGCGCCGAGGATCTCGGTCTGGGCGGGCAGCGGGCCGTGCGCCCGGTTGAAGCACTCGTTCTCGATCTCCCGTGTACGCGCGACGAGTTGACGTATGCGGTCCCGGTAGGCGGGGTCGACCTCCCAGTCGGCGAGCACACCCGCCAGCGCCTGGATGCCGAACCGGGCATCCGCCACCAGCGGCTCCGCCGAGTGCTTCACGGCGTCCAGCCGGGCCACGTTGAGGTTGACGAACGTGACGTCCGGGTTGCCGAAGACCGTGTGACTGGCGGTGGTGAAGTCGGAGTAACGGGTGCCGATGCCCAGTACGACATCGGCGTCCTTCGCCAGGTCGTTGGCCGCGTACGAACCCGTGGAGCCGATGCCGCCCACCGCGTACGGGTGGTCCCACGGCACCGCGCCCTTGCCCGCGTGCGTGTCCGCGACCGGGATGCCGGTGGCCTCCGCGAAGGCACGCAGCTCGGTCTCGGCACCCGAGTAGACGATCCCGCCACCGGCCACGATCAGCGGCCTGCGTGCGCCGCGCAGCAGCCGCGCGGCCCGCTCGACGGCGGCCGGCTCCGGCACCGGGCGGCCCACATGCCAGACCCGGCGCCGGAAGAACTCGGCCGGCCAGTCGAAGCCTTCCGCCTGCACGTCCTGCGGCAGCGCGAGCGTGACGGCGCCGGTCTCCACCGGGTCGCTCAGCACCCGCATCGCGGCCAGCGCGGCCGGGATCAGCTGTTCGGGACGCGAGATGCGGTCGAAGTACTTCGATACGGCTCGGAAGGCGTCGTTGACCGTGACGTCCCCGCCCCGGGTGTCCTCCAACTGCTGAAGCACCGGGTCGGCGGCCCGGGTGGCGAACATGTCGCTGGGCAGCAGCAGGACCGGAAGCCTGTTGGTCGTGGCCAGCGCCGCGCCGGTGATCATGTTGGTGGAGCCGGGGCCGGTCGACGCCGTACAGGCGAAGGTGGCCAGCCGGTCGCGCATCTTGGCGTACGCCACGGACGCGTGCACCATGCCCTGTTCGTTGCGGGCCAGGTAGTAGGGGAGGTCGGCTTCCCGGGTGACGGCGGCCTGGAGCAGGGCCTGCCCGATCCCGGCCACGTTGCCGTGCCCGAAGATGCCCCACACACCGGGGATCAGCCGCTGCTCCTGGCCGTCGCGCTCGCTGTACTGGTTGGCCAGGAAGCGGACCAGGGCCTGGGCGGTGGTGAGGCGGATCGTGGTCATCGTGGGGCCTCCTCGCCGGCGAAGGGGAGACGGGAGTCGACGGTCTGGGACTCCCAGGTTTCGCGGACCCACCCGTGCGCGGGGTCGTCGCAGATCAGCCAGGCGCGGTCCTGGCCTGGGCCCGCCATGACGTTGAGGTAGTAGAGGTCGTAGCCGGGCGCGGCGATCGACGGCCCGTGCCAGCCGTGCGGGATCAGGACGGTGTCACCGGAGCGGACCTCGGCGAGCACGTCGATCGGCCGGTCCGCGGTGCCGTACACGCGCTGGTAGCCGAAGGCCCGCTCGCCGCCGCCGACCTCGAAGTAGTAGATCTCCTCCAGCTCGGACTCGGCTCCGGGGTGCGCTTCGTCGTGCTTGTGCGGCGGGTACGACGACCAGTTGCCGCCGGGTGTGAGGACCTCGCACACCAGCAGCTGCTCGGCGTCGAAGGTGCCGGGCAGGCAGTAGTTGTTGACCTGGCGGGAACAGTTTCCGGCGCCGCGCAGCTCGACGGGCACCGTGTCCCTCGGGCCGTAGCGGGCGCGGAGGCCGCCTTGCCCTGTACGGGCCGAGGGCAGTGCGAAGGTTCCGCCGGCGGCGCTGCCCAGGACGGCCACGGACCCTTGGGGTATGTATGCGAAGTCGGTGACCGAGGCGAAGACGCCCGTACGGCCGTCGAGGTCGAAGCTCTGCCCGCCGACCGTGACGGTGCAGCCGCCGCGCAGGGGGAGCACCAGGAACTCGGAGTCACCGGTGGTGAGCGTGTGCGTCCCGCCCGGCCCCAGGGTCAGGATTCTGAGGCCGGAGTATCCCCAGCCCGCCGACTCGGGCGTGACCAGGAGGTCGTACGGACCGTCGGACGAAGTCCCTTTCGGCAGGTGGTACTTGCTCGTGTCCGTCACAGCAGGCTCACCGCCTTGTCCACCGCCCCGGCGACATCGCCGTTCGAGGGGTAGAGGAGCGAGCGGCCCACGACCAGGCCCTGCGCGGTGGGTTGCTTGAGAGCCTTGCCCCAGGATGCGAACGCCGCTGCGGGATCTGTGACCTCGCCGCCCAGCAGCAGTGCGGGCAGCGTCGAGGCGGACAGCACACGCTCCATGTCGTTCACGACCGGCAGTTTCAGCCAGGTGTAGGCGGTGCGGCGGCCCAGCCCTGAGGCGATGGTGATCGATTTGACGACGGCGTCGGGGGAGAGGTCGTTGCGGACTCTCCCGTCCTGCCAGCCGCTGAGGAACGGCTCGACCATGGCGATGAGATGACGGTCATTCAGCTCGTCCACGGCCCGGGCGGTGTTCTCCAGCACGGACGGGGTCGCCGGGTCGTCGAGCGCGATACGGGTGAGCATCTTGCCGCCGTCGAAGCCCATCTCGGCGATCGTCTCGGCGTCGTAGCCGGTGAACCGGTCGTCGATCTCGAACGCCGAGCCGGCGAGCCCGGCGCGGTTCATGGAGCCGAAGACGCTCTTGCCGTCGAGGACGCCGAGGAGCAGCAGGTCCTCCAGGATGTCGGCGGTGGCCAGCACACCGGTCACACCGGGCCGCTCCAGGGCGACACACAGGCGGTCGAGCAGCTCGAAGCGGTCGGCCATGGCGTTCGGGTCGCCGCCCACGCCGTTGGCGCCGCGCGCCGGATGGTCCGCCGCGATGATCATCGCCTTGCCGTGCCCGCCGAGCGGGGAGGTGGCCTTCACGCGTCGCGCGGCCGCTGCCGCGATGGAACCGGGGGCGTTGACCCGGGCCTCCACGATCCGGTTCACATGGTCAGAGAGCACGTCGTCACACCTCTCGCTGGGGATCGTCGAGGGAATCGGGGGCCGTCGGAGCGGGGGTCGCCGGGTGGAGCCTCGCTTCCACCTCGGCCTCCGTCGGCATGGCGTCGGAGCAGGCCAGGCGGCCCGCGACGATGGCGCCGGCGGCGTTGGCGAAGGTGACCGTGCGGCGGATGTCCCAGCCGGACAGCAGGCCGTGGCAGAGCGCGCCGCCGAAGGCGTCACCGGCACCGAGGCCGTTGACGACGTCCACCGGGACCGGCGGTATCGCGACGGCCGAACCGTCGCGGTCGACAGCCAGTACGCCCTTGGGCCCCTGCTTCACCACCGCCAGCTTCACTCCGGCGGCGAGCAGGGCCTTCGCGGCGGCGTACGGATCACGTTCGCCGGTGGCAACCTCGCACTCGTCGAGGTTGCCGACGGCCACCGTGGTGTGGGACAGGGCCTCGGCGTAGTACGTACGCGCCTGGTCGGGGTTCTGCGAGGCTGCGTCCTTCCAGAACGCCGGCCGCCAGTCGAGGTCGAAGACCGTCGTGCCGGACTTCGCCCGGTGCGCCAGGGCCGCGAGGGTGGCCGAGCGGCTCGGCTCCTCGCTCAGACCGGTGCCGGTGACCCAGAAGACACGGGCGTCGCGCACGGCGTCCAGGTCCAGCTCGCCGGGGTGAATGTCCAGGTCGGGGGCGCTCGGCAGACGGTAGAAGTAGAGCGGGAAGTTGTCCGGCGGGAAGATCTCGCAGAAGGTCACCGGCGTCGGCGCGATGTCCGACGTACCGACGAAACGGCTGTCGACGCCGTAGCCCTCCAGGGCCGCGCGGACGTAGTCCCCGAACGGGTCACGGCCTGTCTTGGTGATGACGGCGGAGGAGTGCCCGTAGCGGGCGGCGGCCACGGCGACGTTGGTGGGACTGCCGCCGAGGTACTTGCCGAACGAGGTGACCTCCGCCAGCCCCACGCCGGTCTGGAGCGGATACACATCCACTCCCACACGGCCCATGGTCAGGACTTCCAACGGCATGACGCGGTTTCCCTTCGCTCCGGAGACTCCGGGGGCTAACTGGATTTAAAGCGCTTTAAAGGAACTTTCAGCGGAGTACGATGCCTGCGCTGATATGTCATGTCAATAGGTTGTTATTGCGAGATTTCGCGATTCTGGTGACCGCACTCTGGCCGACGCGGATCGGCGGTGCGACGAAGGGGCCGGCGGCCCGTGTGAGGCGTCCACACGGGCCGCTCACGGCATGGCGGCACCGTCAGGGCCGGCCACCGGCCAGGTATGCGTCGATCGTCTTCCGCATGAAGACGGAGGACTCCTTGGCCCGTTCTTCCCAGGCGAAGACGCAGGCCGTCAGGGTGCCGTCGAAGTTGTTGGTGCGCAGTTCGCGGAAGAGTCCGTCGAAGTCGACCTCGCCCTGGCCGATGTCGAGGTGCTGGTGGATGCGGGCGGGAGTGCCCGGTGGATTGAGGATGTAGCGGTTGCCGGATGATGCCGTGTGGTCGAAGGCATCAGCCAGATGGACGTGGGTGAGCAGGTCGCCCGCGTGCGCGATGATGCCGGGGGCGTCGTTGCCGATGTGGAACGTGTGTGGGGCGCAGTAGAGGAAGCTGACGGCCGGGTTGTTGATGCCGCGGATCAGGTTGATCGCGTCGTGGCCGTTCTCGATGAAGTCGTCGGGGTGCGGCTCCAGGGTGAGGCGGATGCCTTCGCGTTCGAAGAGCGGGAGCAGTTCGTCGAGGGAGTTCCAGAACTGGGCCTCCGAGCGGTCGGCCGCCTCGGGGCGGCCGTTGAACTCGGAGATCATGCTGTCGACCCCGAGGTCCGCCGCGATCTGGATGGACCGTTTCCAGTAGCGCACCGCGGCCTGCCGGTCGGCCTCGTCCGGACCCGACCAGCGGAACAGCGGCAGCAGGGAGGAGATGCCGACGCCCGCCGCGTTGAGAGCCTTGCGGAATTTCCGTACGGTCGCGTCGTCGACGCGTGGGTGCCGGAAGAAGGGGATGAAGTCCTCCCGTGGGGAGAGTTCGATCCATTCGTAGCCCAACTCGGCGACCACGGCGGGCAGTTCGAGCAGCGGGACGTTGCGGATCATGTACGGGTCGAGGGCGATCTTCACGTGACTGTGCCTTCCGGGAGTTCCTCGACGTCGACGCCGCGTACCTGCGCCAACTCGTGCTTGAGTGCTGCGAGTTCGGCGCCGCCGGCCATGTGGTTGGTGAGCTCTTCGAGGCTGACCTCGTTGCGGTCGGCGCTGAGCTCCATGGTGCCGAGGCGGAGCACGCTGAAGTGGTCGCCGACCATGTAGGCGTGGTGCGGGTTGTGGGTGATGAAGATGACGCCGAGACCGCGGTCGCGGGCGGCGGCGATGTATTTGAGGACGACTCCGGACTGCTTGACGCCGAGGGCGGCGGTCGGCTCGTCGAGGATGAGGACGCGGGCGCCGAAGTACACGGCGCGGGCGATGGCCACGGACTGGCGCTGGCCGCCGGAGAGGGTGCCGATGGGCTGGTCGAGGTCGTCGAGGACGATGCCCATGTTGCGCAGTTCCTCGTCGGCGGTCTGCTTCATGCGGGCGATGTCGAGGCGGCGCACGGGCCAGGGGCCCTTGGTCATCTCGGAGCCGAGGAAGAAGTTCCGCCACACCGGCATCAACGGCACGGTGGCCAGGTCCTGGTAGACGGTGGCGATGCCCTTGTCGAGGGCCTCGCGCGGGGTGCTGAAGCGCACCGGGACGCCGTCGACGAGGAACTCGCCCTCGGTGTGCTGATGCAGACCCGAGATGATCTTGATGAGGGTCGACTTGCCGGCGCCGTTGTCGCCGAGCACGCACGTGACCTGACTGCGGTGGACCTTCAGATCGACGCCGTGCAGGGCGCGGATGTTGCCGTACGACTTGCCCGCGTTGCGGAGTTCGACGACGGGACTGTCCTCCCGGGACGGGGCGTCGGCGAGGACGGCTCCGTGCGGAGCAGCTCCGTTGGTGGTTGTCATGTGGGTCACCTCCGGGTCGCCGTGCGGCGGACCCACAGATTGATGAGCGTGGCGCCGAGCAGCATCACGCCGAGGAAGGCCTTGAACCAGTCGGGGTTCCAGCCGGCGTAGACGATGCCCTGCTGCACCATGCCGAACATGAAGGCACCGAAGACCGGGCCGATCGCGGAGCCGTAGCCGCCGGTCAGCAGGCAGCCGCCGATCACTGCCGCGGCGATGTAGATCAGCTCCTGGCCGACACCCTCGCCCGACTGCACGGTGTTGAAGGAGAACAGCTGGTGCATGCCGATGAACCAGGCGCCGAAACCGACGGTCATGAACAGCGTGATCTTGGTGAAGGTCACCGGCACACCGACCGCGCGGGCGCTGTCCTGGTTGCCGCCGACCGCGAAGATCCAGTTGCCGTACTTGGTGCGCAGCAGCACCCAGGTCGCGATGGCCGCGAAAACCAGCCACCACACGATGGTGATCTTCACCTGGACACCGCCGACGTCGAAGGACGAGGCGAAGACCTTCTTCGCCTGGTCGAAGCCGTCCATGGTGCTGATGTCGTCGGTCGCCACGTTATTGGTGATCAGCTTGGTGACCGCGAGGTTCACGCCTTGCAGGATCAGGAAGGTGCCGAGGGTGACCAGGAAGCTCGGCAGCCCGGTGCGGACCATCATCCAGCCGTTGAACGCGCCGATCGCGAGGGACACGACGAGCGCGACGATCACGCCCATCCAGACGTTCATGGTCAGCTGGTAGCTGAGCATGCTCGCGGTCAGCGCCGAGGTGATCACGACGACGCCGGACGACAGGTCGAACTCGCCGCCGATCATCAGCAGGGCCACGGGCAGCGCCATGATGCCGATCGTCGACGACTGGTAGAGCACCGTCGCCATCGAGCTGCCGGAGCGCACCGCCGGCGCCGCGATGAGGAAGAAGACGAACACGGCGACCGCGCCGAGGAACACGCCGACCTCGGGCCGGGCGAGCAGCCGCAGCGCCAGGGAGCGCTGCGCGGTCCGCCCGTCGGTCTCCTTGGGGCCGGAGGCCGGCGGTATGGTCACCGCCGGCTCAGCCTGCTGGGTCATCTTCGTCACCGGGTGCCCTTCGCGGCGAACTTGGCGACAGCGTCGACGTTGGACTTGTCGACGAAGGCCGGTCCGGTCAGGATCGGCTGCTCGCCACCGCCGCTGTAGTTGCCGTTGGTCTTGTAGAGCCACAGGGAGTCGACCGCCAGGTAACCCTGGAGGTAGGGCTGCTGGTCGACCGCGAACTGGATGCTGCCCTTCTCGATGCCGGAGATGAGGTCCTTGTTGAGGTCGAAGGTGGCGACCTTCGCTTTGCTGCCGGCCTCGGACGCCGACTGCGCGGCCGTCAGGGCGAACGGGGCGCCGAGTGTGACGACCTCGTCGATGGACTTGTCCTGCGTGAGCTTGGCGGTGATCGTCGACTTCACCGACGGCATGTCGGTGCCGTTGACGTAGAGGATGTCGGTCTTGCCGCTGAAGGTCTTCTTCACACCGGCGCAGCGCTCTTCGAGGTTGACGTCGCCCTGGGCCTGGATGACGCACAGGGTGTGCTTGGCGCCGGTGGTGTTGAGCTTGGTGCCGAGTGCCTGGCCCGAGACGGACTCGTCCTGGCCGAAGAACGACAGCAGGCCCTGCTTCTTCCAGTCGGACAGGCCGGCGTTGAAGCCGACGACCGGAATGCCGGCCTTCTCCGCCTTGGCGACCACGGCCTTCATGGCGTCCGGCTTGGCGAGGGTGACGGCGATGCCGTCGACCTTCTGATCGATCGCGTTCTGCACGAGGTTGGCCTGGTCGCCCGCGGTCTCGTCGTTGGAGTAGATGAGCTTGACGTTGTCCTTGGCGGCGGCTGCCTCGGCCCCCTTCCGGATGGTGTCCCAGAACGTGTCGCCGGAGGGGGCGTGGGTGACCATCGCGATCGTCATGCGGGGGGTGTTGGCCTTGCCGGCGGAGGCGGCGGCCCCGCTCTCTTCGGCCTTCTTGCCGCCGGAGCCGCTGGAACAGCCGGCGAGGGTGAGCGCGGCCGCGGCGGCCACGGCCACGGCGGGGGCGATTCTGCGGGAACGGGGGAGGGGAGTGCGCTTCATGGTTCATGCACCTCGCTGTGCGAACGGGGATGGGGTGGTGGACAGTGATCCGCGGCTGCCGACTGCCGGCAGCCGGCTGGGGAGATGGCGGCGGCCGCGGTGGGTACGGGCGCGGGAGCAGGGGCGGGAGGCTGAATCCGGTTCGGCGGGTCCGGCGGCGGATGGGCGCCTTGTGGGCGTCGTCGACGGTGACCCGGCACGTATCAGGAAGCCCGGCGCCCAGGACGGCGGCGTCGTTCGGCCTCCGACCTCCCGAGCCGGCCTGGCTGACTTGGTCGGTACAACAGGACAATTTAAAGCGCTTTAAGTTCTGGTACTATCGGCTTGTTTCGCGAACGTGTCAAGGGAGTTGCGCGAGGAGATGTACCGGGAGGTGCAAGTGGACGACGTCGGTTCCGAGCGGCGTCGGGACGGTGCGAACAAACGCCCCCGGCTGGAGGACGTGGCCGCCCGCGTAGGCGTGTCCACCGCGTCCGTCTCCCTGGTACTGCGCGGCGTATCCGGTCCCAGCGAACGCACCCGGCAACGCGTCCTGAAAGCCGCCGCCGAGCTCGGCTACCAGGTCGACCGCACCGCCAGCCTGCTGGCCAGCAGGCGCACCCGGCTGCTCGGCGTCATGGTCGACATCCACAGCCCCTTCCACGCCGAACTGGTCGAGCATCTGCACACGGCCGCCGAGGACGTCGGCTACGACCTCGTCCTCAGCACCCAGACCCGCACCCGCGGCGAGCACACCGCCGTCGAGACACTGCTCGCCTTCCGCAGCGAGGCCCTGATCCTGCTCGGACCGACCGCCCCCGCCGACACGCTCGCCGCCCTCGACCGAAAGGCACCGGTCATCGCCGTCGGCCGCCGGATCGCCGACGCCGACCTGGACGTCGTCCGCACCGCGGACGACGACGGGGTCGGCCAGATCGTCGAGCATCTGGTGACACTCGGGCACCGTGCGATCACCTACGTCGACGGCGGCAAGGGCGTCATCGCCACCGATCGCCGCCGTGGCTACCGCACCGCCATGCGCCGCCACGGCCTCGACGCAAACATCAGTGTCCTGCGCGGAGACCACACCGAAGCCGCGGGCGAACGTGCCGCCCGCCACCTCCTCGACGGCGGCGAACTGCCCACCGCCGTCGTCGCGTTCAACGACCAGGCCGCCATCGGAGTCCTGGCCGCCCTCTCCCGTGCGGGTGTCGCCGTCCCGGAGGAGGTGTCCGTGGTCGGTTACGACGACGACGCCCTCTCCCGTCTGAGCTGCTTCAATCTGACCACCGTCAGCCAGAGCGCCGATGAACAGGCCCGCCACGCGGTGACCGCCGCCGTCGAACGCCTCGACCAGGGCCGCACCGAGCCCCGCGAGGTCGTCCTCGCCCCGCACCTCGTCGTACGCGGCACCACAGCCGAGCCCATATGACCCGCTCTGCCCGCTCTGAACCGGCGGCAGGTGAAGTGTCCGATGCCCAGCACCTGTGGTCCGCGGACGGCAAGGCGGGGCGCGTGCCACAGCAGCCGCCGTCACCGTGAAGGCCGCGGTCGAGGGCTCGCTCAAGCGACTCGGCACCGACTGCATCGACCTGTACCACCAGCACCGGGTCGACCCAGCTACGCCCGTCGAGGAGACTGTCGGAGCCATGGCCGAGCTGGTGCGCACTCTGCTTCATGCCACCCTGTGCGGTGGTCACGGCATGCTGTCGTCGAGGAGGCGCGCAGGACACGCACGCCGCCGCGCGGGTCGGGTTCTGCCCGGCCCGCGCCGTTCCGAGGACGCCGCGCGTGGCGAGTTCCGCGTCATGAGGCACGGACGAGTGGTGCGATCTGCTCACCGAGGATGCTTGAGGGCGGTGGCGAGTTCGTTGAGGTGCTTTGCCACTGGGCCCAGGGTGAGCAGGCCACTGCCTGCCCCGGCCAGTTCCGCCGCTGCGGGGGTGAGTTCGGTGTAGGCGCGCTCCATCGTCTTCCGGTCGCCGACGGCGATCGCCGCCCGTGCGGCGAGGCACCACAGGGCTTCGAACAGCAGGTCGCGGGGCGGTTCCGGGAGCTGGCGCAGGACCGCCGTGACGTCACCGGGGCGGTGTTGGGCCAGCAGCACCAGGGGGCGGGCCCAGGGCTCGTAGGGTCCCCAGTCGGTGCGCTCGTGGGCCTGGGCGGGCTGTGCGTGCTGCAGGCGCAGGGACAGCAGGGCGAGCGGCAGCAGTCCGCGTTCCAGCCCGGGCATACCGGCTCCGCTCAGTCGCGCCGCGGCGTCCTGGTAGGCCGCCTCCACCTCGGCCGTCGATGCCGTGCCGGTCGTGGCGAGTTGCAGTGCCCGGTACCACTGGGTGAACACGCCCACCAGCGGCAGCTCATGACGCTCGGCCAGGCGGTCCGCCGCCGCCGCGTGCCCGTCGGCTGTGGGGAAATCACCGAGCGCGCTGCGGGCCTGGAGGCGGATGAGGTGTCCAAGCACCTCCCAGGTGGCCAGGCCGTTCCTGGCAGACAGGTCGACCAGCTCGGCGCCGATCGCGTCCCGGCGCGGGGCCAGACCCGCGCGGTGGAACGTCTGCATGAACACGCCGTTGAGGGCGAACGCCAGCAGCGTGGGGTCGTCCAAGCGGCGGGCGATCTGCTCCGCTTGCCGGGCGGCTTGGGGCCCGCGCGCCGAGCCGGTGCCGCGTGACTCCACGGCGATTGTAGACAGGAGGCGGGCCCGCGCCGCGGGGTGCGCACCCGGCCGGAGGACAGCCAGGGTGCGCTCGGCCGCCGCCACGACACGCGCGGCCTGCTGCGGGTCGTCGACGCGGGTCCAGATCGCCGGGACGTCGTAGGCACCGATCACACGGGCGATCAGTTCCGCGTCGCCCAGCTCCTCCGCCGCTGTGATGGCTGCCAAACGGTGCCGGCGGGCGGCCTGAAGGCCCTCGCCTCCGGTCACCGCGAGACTGCGCAGCAACCCCACCGTCGACTCCAGTCGCGCCCGAGCGCCAGATGCGACGGTTCGGTCGTAGTCGGCGGCCGCCTGCGCCCACACCCGCCCCGCCGGACCGCTGGGCCCGGAAGCGGGGTAGAGGTGGTCTGCGTGGTCGAGGATGTCCCCCTCCAGGCGGCGCAGACCCGGGCCCGGATCCACCCCCAGTTGCTTGACCAGGAGCGTTCGTGCCCGGCGCAGCACCGCGAGCGCGTCGCCCTGGCGGCCGGTGCGGTACAGCGCGAGGGCCAGTAGCCCCCACGCGTCCTCGCGCCAAGGGTGCTCGGTCACATGCGCGTCCAGATCCGGCACCGCCTCGCCCGCGAGCCCCAAGGCCAGGCGGGCCTCGGCCTGCCGCTCGACGGCGTGCAGCCGCAGCTCGCCCAGGCGGGATCGCTCCGCGCGGGCCCAGCTCTCCTCGGTGAAGTCGGCGTAGGCGGGCCCGCGCCACCATCCCAGCGCCTCTTCGAGCCGGGCGAGCCCATCCTGGGGCGGCAGCGTCGCGGCAGCGGCCACCGCCTGCTCGAAACGCCAGGCGTCAACCCCGCCCGGCTCGGCATGCAGCGCGTACCCCGAGCCCTCGGTGACCAGCAGCCGGGCCCGAGCACGGGGCGGGCGCTGCGGCTCCAGCGCACGGCGCAACGCGGCCACGAAGGTGCGCACCGCACCTGCCCCATCAGCGGGCGGGTCCTCCCACAGGTCCTCGACCAGACGCGTCACAGGGACGACGCGGCGGCGAGCGACGATCAGCCGGGCCAGCACCGCGCGGTGCCTCGGCCCCTTCAACGCGATCGCACCGCTGGCACCGTCCCAAGCCACCACCGGCCCCAGCACCCCGAACGCCACCCGCACCCTTGACCACCCTTTCCGGGGGCATCGCCCCTGGTCACGGTAGCGCGCTCACTCGATGCTCATCCGCGTCCAGCAGGCTTTGAGGCGCCTGGTCACCTACGAAAGGGCGAAATCATGACGCCTGCCATCGCCGGCTTCGAGTATCGGTGCGTTCCCGTCGCCGACGGCGTCTCGCTGAACGCGGCCGTCTCCGGCTCGGGCTCCCCGATCGTGTTGCTGCACGGCTTCCCGCAGACCCACCTGATGTGGCGGCATGTCGCCGCCGACCTCGCGGCCGACCACACCGTGATCTGCCCCGACCTGCGCGGCTACGGCGCCAGCGACAAGCCCGCCGAGACCGACGCCACCACCTACGCCAAGCGAACCATGGCTGCGGACATCGTCGCCCTGACCCGCGCGCTGGGGCACGACCACTTCGCGCTGGCCGGGCACGACCGCGGGGCCCTGGTCGCCTTCCGCGCCGGGCTCGACCACCCCGAGACGATCACTCACCTGGCCTGCCTCGACGTGCTCCCCACGCTGGACATGTGGCAGGCGATGCGCGGTGTCACTGCCGCCGTCGGCTTCCACCTCTACCTGATGGCCCAACCCCCTGGTCTGCCCGAGCAGATGATCGCCGCCAGCCCGGACGCCTTCTTCGGCCACTTCCTCGACATCTGGACCTACAACCCGCAGGCGATCCCCGCCGACGTCCGCTCCTCCTACCTGGACGCCTGCCGCGACGCGGTGCCCTCGATCGTGGCCGACTACCGCGCCTCCGCCGGCATCGACGTCGACCACGACCAGGCCGACCGGGACGCCGCCAACTGTCTACGGATGCCGGTCACCGTGCTCCAGCAGGACTGGGGCGCTGCCCTCGGCTTCGACGCGGCAGCCCTGTGGAGCGCCTGGGCACCGGATCTGCGGCACACCACCGTCACCTGCGGCCACTTCATGGCAGAAGAAGCCCCTGCCGACATTGCCAAGGCACTTCGAGACCTCCTCGCCCGCTGAGGACCGAGGCCGGGAGCGGCGCCAGGGCAGCGCCGGCGCATGGTCCGGCGCATGGTCCGGCGCCAACGCCCGCTTGCCCGCCTGCCCGGGAAGATCCCCGACAGAGTCGAGCTAAGTGATGATCGCCCCCGCGTGCCAGCCCGCACCGTCCCTCCAGTAGTGCTGGCAGCGGCCGTCCGTGCGTTCTGCGATCAGCTCCAGGTTGGTGGCGTACGTGCTCTGCAGGAGGCCGAGGACGCGGCGGACGTCGCTGCCGAAGACTGCCGAGCGGTTCCATGGGCCGGGGGAGGCGTTGTAGCGCCACCAGTGCTCGATGTGCCCGCCCGCGACGGGCACGCACAGTTCGAAGTTGCCGACGCCCATCTCGTTGCCGGCGCCGTAGGTGCCCTCGACGAGGCAGGGCGCCTCCGTCGTGTCCTGGCCGAACGTGCCCAGCTGGGTCCAGCCGTCCGCGGCGGAGGCGCGGCGGAAGTGCGCCATCCCGCCGCCGGACAGCGTGCAGACGTAGTGGAGTTCACCCTGCCCGTTCTCGGGCGACGCGGTGACACCGAGCTTGCTCTGGACGAGCGAGGGGCCGCTGAAGGCTATGCCGGAGCCGAACGTTTGCTGCTCGTACCATTCGCCCGGTGTGCGGGTCCACGGTGTGCTGTTGTGCTTGGTCAGGTGGTGGGCGCGGCCATCGCCGGTGACCGCGACGACCTCGAAGTCGCCGGGAGCGCCGCGATTGCTCTGCACGAACCCCGGAATGCCGATGGGGTCCTGCGGCCCGAGAAGCGTCGCGTCGTTCCACAGGCCCCCGGCCTGGTCGTAGTACACGTGGCGCAGCTTCCGGTAGTTGGAGCGGTAGACGAGCTCGAAGTCCCGGTTGAAGGAGCTCTGCACCGCGGCCGGGAAGTCGAGGGCGTCGTCGTGGAACGTGTCCCGCCACACGTCGGTCGACCGTACGGTGCCGACGCGCGCCCAGGGTGTCTTGGAGTCGGCGTTTTCCCGGTACCAGTGGTCGATGTTCGCGCCTGCCTTGACGAAAAGCTCGAAGTTGTTGCGCAGCGCGCCGTTGCCGCCCTGGACGAGGACCCCGTTGCGCAGCCGCCGCTTCGCCCACGGGTCGGGATTGGTGCCGCGCAGCCCGGTGAACCCCACGTTCTCCAGCAGTCCGGCGTCGTACGAGATCTTGCCGAATCCATCCACGCCCCAGGAGGCGGTGCCCCAGGAGTTCTTCACAATCCAGTACCGTTCGTCGTCGTTGAAGCCCACGACGAGCAGGGCGTGTGCGCCGCCGAGGGCGCTGGTGGTGGGCATGTAGATGCCGTCGCGCAGGCTGCCGAAGTCCGCGGGCGGTACCAAGATGACGGCCATCGGTCCGACCAGGTCGATCCACTGGCGTTTCTGCGCGGGATCGGTGAGCGTGACGGTCGCGCCGGCGGCGATGCGCATGGTGCGGCCCGAGCGGTCCGGTGTGGTGGACAGCGGGGTCGCCTGCAGGTTGGCGCCGTGCGGCTTGGACGTGTACAGCGACGCCGCCTCGCCCCACGGGAAGCAGTCGGGGTCGGCCAGTCCGTACCGTTCGACGAAGATCGTGCCCTCGCCGATGTTGCCGAGGTCCCACGCTTGTTTGCCGGTGCCCCGTGCCAGATCCCCTTCGGAGCGGCGGGTCCACAGCAGATGCTCGATGCGGATCATCGCCTCGTACAGGGCCGTCGTGGCGAACGCCCAGCAGTTCTGCGAGCCGCCCTGGTTGCGTACGCTCGTGATCCAGCCGCGCCCGAAACGCGAGCGCCAGTCGACGTTGGTCATGACGCGTCCCCCTCCTCCGGTGGCAGGAGCCCGACTTCCCGCCAGCGGGCGCGAAGCTCCGGGTTGGCGGGCGGTTGCGAGCTGATCAGGTCGCCGAGGTCCACGTCCTCGGGCAGCGCCGCGAGCCGCACTTCCGCGGGTACCTCGTCCTCCTTCAAGGCGCCTCGCGGTGGGTCGGGCAGCGGATCGTCGTCGGCAAGCCCCGGATCGACCGTCCAGGGATTGCCCAACTCGTCCAGCAGACGGCGCAGTTCACCGACCGTCTGTGGTGCGTGCGCGGGCGTGCTCACGGGAACTCCCCCTCCACGGCGGCGGACGGCCCGTCGCCCCTACGGGGCAGTGGAGGATCGTTCCAACTCCCCGTCAAGCAAGGCAGTTTGATGACGTAGCAGCAGGGCTGCGAAGTCCAACCTCCGCACCGGGGCGGTACGGTGCACCCGGCGTACGGCCGGTACGCCCCGGCCGGGAGGACGGCGTTCACTCCAGAATGATCGCTGTATAAGGCCATGCCGGTGAGGTCGTCTGTGGCATGGATCCTGCAGGGATGAGCGTTTGGAGCGCGATGAACCGGATCTGGGCCGGCATCGACAGCGGCACGACCCACCACCACTGTCCGGTACTCGACGAGAGCGGCGACACGCTGCTGTCCCGCCGCGTCGCCAAGGACGAGCCGGAACTCCTGAAGCTCGTTGACTGGAGAGGTGGGCGGAGCAGACCTGACAGATGCTCACCTAGAGGAAGCATGGCTGCCTCGGCCGTCAGCGGCGCATCAGCGCGTCACTCGCAGGAGGGATAGGGCTGCGCCGCCCCTACAGGCGTCCGGCCTCGGCGAGGGCCAGCAGGTCGTTCGCTGCCTCCTGGGAACGGATTCGGATGGCCGCCGAGTCGGGGACCGGTCCGCCGAGCAGGGCGGTGTCCACGATCTCTGCCTGGAGGAGGGCGGAGAAGACGTGCGCGGCCCGTGTGGGGTCGCTGACCTTGGAGCGCAGTCCCGCCGGCCAGTGGGACAGGTGGCGCTTGAACAGGGCTATGCGGTCTCCGAGGATCTCCTGTTGGTAGCGGTGGCCGAGCTCGGGGAAGCGCTGTGCGTCCCTCGCCACCACCCTGAACAGCGCCAACTGCTGCTCGGACAGGATGTGCTGGAGAAGATCGCAGCCTGCTTCCGTCAGGCCTTCCAAGGGCGGCAGGTTCAGCCAATCCGGGTCCGCGGTCTGCGCGGAAGTGTCGCAGGCCTCCTGGATGACGGCGACGAAGAGATCGTCCTTGCTGTCGAAGTGCCGGTACAGGGTGGTGATGGACACGCCTGCGCTCGCGGCGATGCGGTTGACCGAGCTTCCGCCGTACCCCTCTTCCAGGAAGGCCGTGAGGGCGGCGTTGATGATCGCCTCGCGCTTGCGTGCCATCAGGCGCGCTTTGGGGTCGTTCTCCGCCCAGGTACGCACGATTCTTCCTCCGGTCTCGCGTCGACTTGACAGAGCATACGACAGCAACCACTATCGAGTCATGCGAAAGTGATTGCTGTCGTATGAGGCAGGGAGAGACGGATGCGGAACGCAGACACCCCGCGAGTGCTGGTCCTGGGCGCCACCGGCCGCACCGGATCGGCGGTCGTGAAGGCGCTGGAGACGACACCCGGCCAAGCGGTCCCGGTGCGCGCTTCACGCAGCGAGACGACCGTCGAGCAGTGGATCAAGGAGGGGAAGGAAGCGGTCCGCATTGATCTCGATGACCCCGACACCTTCCCCAGCGCGCTGGAGGGCATCGACCGGGTATTCCTGATGACCGGCTACACCTCGGCGATGAACCACCAGACCAAGACCCTGGTGGACGCCGCCGAGGACGCGGGCGTCAGCTTCGTGGTGCACCTGGGCGTGTTCAGCGACAAACGCTCCACCGACCCGCACTTCGCGTGGCACGAACTGGTGGAGCGCTACATCGCCGGCTCCAAGCTGGCCTGGGCGAATGTGCATCCGCACGTGTTCATGGAGAACCTGCTGGGCATCAACCGGCTGCGCGACGGCCAGATGGTGTGGCCGATGGGCGACAAGCAGGTCGGCTGGATCGCCGGTGACGACATCGCATCGGTCGTGGCCAAGGTCCTGGCCGAAGGCCCCGAGACGCACGCGGGCAAGGACTACTACCTGTCGGCCGATCTCCTCAACGGCACCGAGGTGGCCGAGGCCCTCTCCGCCGCCCTCGGACGGGAGATCCCCGCGCTGGTCCTGACCCCGGACGATCTGCAACGCATGATCGATGCCGGGCTGGACACCGCGCCCGCCAACATGGACGCCGCATACGCGGCCAGCACACTGACCTGGGCGCGACAGACCTACGAGGGCCGCTTCGACTACTCCGCGGTCACCACCAGTACGGTCCAGGAGCTGCTCGGCCGAGAGCCCATCCATCTAGAGTCCTGGGCCACCGCACACCGTCAGGAACTGCTCGACCAGATCTCCTGAAGATCATTACTGACGGCTTCGGAAGCAGGTACTCAAGAGGTGGCGATGGGCGCTCTGTTAGGCCGCGCTGGTGGGCCCAGGTCAGGAAGCAGCGGATGTCATGCCGACGTCGAGGGCCGGAGGCAAGCCAGTGGTTGAGCTCCGCCTGGCCAACGGCGTCCAGGGTGAGATGCTCTTCGTCGAGCCAGTCCATCTTTGCGATAGTGCCTGCGGCGGACTCAACTTCCTGGCGGACAAGGGCTGGCAGGACGCGGTCAGCCGCGTAATCGCACGCGATAAACCCGGCGACGTCGGCGATCGTCCCCGGGATACTGGTCGCCCATGGATGAGGTCAAAGTCGTTGTCGCCCATTCCGAGCGCGCGACCCTGCGCGTCGGCGGCGTGTTCTTGAAGGTGGACGCCGATCAGGCGCGCATCGACGTCGAGGTCGAGGCGATGTCCCTCGCGCCGGTCCCGACCCCGGAGGTCCTGTGGCGCAAGCCGCACGTGCTCGCGATCGCCGCACTCCCGGGGACGACGCTTGGGCGCCTCGGCGGGCCGTCGACCGGGTCGCCGGCGGCGTGGGCCGCGGCGGGCGCCGCCATCCGGAAGCTGCACGACGCGCCGCTGCCGCCTCGGCCCGGCCAGGCCGGCCGGAGCATCGTCGCGCTGGCGGCGGAACTCGACGACGAGTGCGAGTCGCTCGTGACGAACGGCCTCCTGCCCGCCGACCTGGTCACCCGCAACCGGCAGGTCGCCGAGGCCGCGCTCCGGCCGTGGACCCCGGCGTTCACGCACGGCGACCTGCAGATCGCGCACGTCTTCGTCGACGGCGACGAGGTCACGGGCATCATCGACTGGTCCGAGGCCGGCCAGGGTGATGCCCTGTATGACCTCGCCACCTTCACGCTCGGACACGAGGAGCACCTCGACGACGTCGTCGCCGGCTACGGCACCGACATTGACCTCGACGTGATCAACGCGTGGTGGTCGTTCCGAAGCCTGCTGGTGGTTCGCTGGCTGACCGAGCACGGCTTCGACCCGTTCGCGCCGGGCTGTGAGGTCGACGTGCTGAGATCCCGGATGTGAGGCTGCGCGGGCCCGGGTCTGTCCCGTAGTCGGTGGTGACGCTGAGTGTCCCTCAGGGCAGGAGGATGCGGTGCTGGAGGAGGTCGAACCCTGCGCGTCCGTGCATCTGTCTCATGATCCTCTTGGTGCGGGTGTTGACGCCTTCGGTGCGGCCGTTGTGGTAGGGCAAGGTGAGGCCGGCGTTCACGGCGAGCCGGTCGATTTCGAGGCCGTTGGCGAAACCGTGCAGGTGGGGCAGGGCGACGGCGTGGGCGGACGTGATCCACTTGGTGAGTTTCACGTCGTTGCCCTCGGCAGGCTTCAGCAGGGCAGCGAAGCCGCGTACGAGATCGGCGAGTTGGGTCATCTCCGGGCAGGCCGCGGTGATCTTCTCCAACAGGGCCGTTTCCTTCGGCCGCAGATTTTCAGGATCGGTGAGCAGCAGGCGGCCGGCGCGGGGTCGTGACGGGGCGGTCGCCTTCGGCGCGGCCCTGGTTGAGATTGCGGACCAGCAGGTTGGCGCTGCCGGGATAGCCCAATTCCCGGATCTCCCGCAGTAGTTGGGTGACGGGGACGGCGGGATCGGCGGCACGGCGAACACGTAGATGCTCGCGGTAGGGGTCGACGAGGGTGGGCCGGTAGGCGGGGGCTATGCGCAGGGCGGTGGGTTCGGGCATGCGGGCGTAGCGTTTGACGGTGTTCAGGGCCACGCCCAGGCGGCGGGAGCAGTCGAGCCGGCCGACGCCCTGGTCGAGCAGGGCGTGGACCTTGTTCCAGCGTTCGCGGGTGGTCTGCCCGCGGACCCCGCCGGGACGGGGCGGGTTGATGGTGGCCCAGCAGCCGGCGTGCGCGCGGACCTCGAGCAGGGCCTTGTCGCACAGGTTGCGCCACAGATGCCATCGGTCGCTGACCTGCACCGCGTCGGGCAGAACGCGGCGGACGGCCTCGGCGTAGGCGGCTGATCCGTCGCGGCAGACGACCTCGACACCGGGGTGTTCGCGCAGCCAGGACTCCAACGTCGCGGCCTCGCGGTCGGGCAGCACCGCGACGCGCCTGCCGGTCTCGGCATCGATGATGATCGTGGCGTAGCGGTGGCGGCGACGCAGAGCGAAGTCGTCGACGCCGATCACCCGCGGAACCGTCTGCCGCGGCAGGGGCAGACGCAGCAGCAGACACAGGGCCGTGCTGCGGGACACCGGCGCAGCCAGGACGCGGGCGAGACGGGAGGCCGCACGGCCGCATAACTCCCGCGCCACCTCGGATATCTGGCCGACCAGACGCACCGTCCGACGCTGATGACGTTCCAACAGCCCCGGGACCTGCTCACGGAATGTCTGCCGCCCGCAGTCCAGGACCGGACAAGCCAGACGCCGAACACGCAGGTAGACGACGACTGGGCGGCCGTCCACCGGCACGTCCGCCACCGTCCGACCGTGGTACCCATGCACCTTCGCCGTTGGCGTTCCGCACATCGGACACGGAACCGCCACATCCCGGGTCTGGGCCGTGACCACAACCGCGTGACCGCCATCCGTCACGTCCTGGATGACCAGCACCGACAGCCCGGAAAACACCGTCGCAACAAGGGAGTTGAGATCCATCACAAGATCATGACCACGGACAGCACCCAGCGTCACCACCGACTACGGGCCAGACTCAACTTAACAGTGTGACTGGGGTAGTTGGTCTCATACGCGGGTTGCTGAGAGGCGCCCGTCGAAGGCGATGTCGAATGCCTGCAGGGCTCGCTTCCAGCGGCTGGTCCGTCGCTTGCGACCGGTGTCTGTCGGGTCGAGGCTCATTACCGCGAGGTAGACGCACTTCAACGCGGCCGCCTCCGACGGGAAGGGCCCGCGGACCCGGACGGCCCGGCGGATGCGGGCGTTCACGCTCTCGATGGCGTTCGTCGTGCAGACGGTGCGGCGGATCTCCATCGACCGCGGCCGCAATGGCCGGCTACCGCGTCCGCTACACCACCGCCGCAGCACTGGTGAACGAGCTCGTCGAGGCCGCCGATGACAAGCAGCTCGGCAAGACCATCACCCGCCAAGGCCCCCGTGTGGCGGCCAGAGTGCGGGCCGGTCCCCGGTGGACCGCGGGAAGCAGGGCCTGAAACGCTCGGTCTCCACTGATGCCCGCGGCGTCCCGCTCGGCCTGGTCGCGGCGGGAGCCAACCGCCATGACTCGCCCCTGCTCGGACCGACGCTCCACGCAGCAATGGCCCAGGTCGGGCCACTGCCGGACGACGTGAACGTCAACCTCGACCGGGGCTATGGCAGCAACACGTCCCGCGCTCTGCTCCGGGAGTTGGGCTCACCAGCGAGATCGCCCGCAAGGGCGTGGCCGCCCCGATCCAGGCCGGCAAGCGGTGGGTCGTGGAAAGAACGCACTCGTGGATGAACAGCTACGGCAAGCTGCGACGCTGCACCGAGAAGAGCAGCACCGTCGTCGAGTTCTACCTCCACCTGGCCGCAGCACTGGTCACTCTCCGCATGCTGATCCGCCACGCCACCATTCACTACCGCTGGGATCAGCGTCCCACCACACGCCGCCTCAAGTGATCCATTTGCCGGTCGGTCTAAGCAGCCGTGATGGCGGCGAGCAGTCCCTCGGTCGCGTCGAAGGCGATCGCCCCGTCGAGCGGATTGGAATAGGTGCGTGACCAGGTGATCAGGCCGTCCCTGACGCGGACGAACTGCACCATGTCGAAGGTGAACTGCTTCCCGGTGGCCAGGATTCGGCCATGGAGGCGGTAGTCGGCGATGACAAGTTCGGGATCGGCCGTCTCGTGGACGTGGACGTGGTCCACGGCGGTGAACTTCTGCAGCTTTGCCCCTTCTTGCAGGTGCGCCCGGAAGGCGTCCCGCCCCGGCTCCTGCGCGGGTGCGCCCGGGGGCAAGTAGGGCATCTCGAGGACGGCGTCCGTGGTGAACAGGTCGGCCATCGCCTCGTTGGGCCCGTCGGCGGTGAGGCGGAGGAAAAGCTGGAGGACTTCGCGCGGTGCGCCAGTGGTCATGGGACACTCCTCTCGACGTAACCGGGGCGATCGCCCCGGTTACGTGATTGAATATACGGGGCGTAGGCCCCGTATATCAACGCCTCAAGTCACAAGTCCCTGTCCCTGGAGGACACTTGACCACCGAGCCGCAGCGCCCCCTGCGCGCCGACGCACGCCGCAACCGGGAGCGCATCCTGCAAACGGCCCGCACGGCCTTCGCCGCCGAGGGCATCTCGGTCTCCCTTGACGAGATCGCCCGCCGGGCTGGGGTTGGGCCCGGCACGGTCCATCGCCACTTCGCCACCAAGGAAGCGCTGTTCGAAGCAGTCGTGCGCGAGCACCTCGAGCAGCTGACACTCGACGTCCGCGCCGCCCTGGCCGAAGCGGAGGCCGGGCCGGCGTTCTTCGCCTTCCTCGCTCGGATGACCGCCGAGGCCGATGCGAAGCAGGACCTGACCGAAGCCATCACGGCAGCGGGCGCCCCCATGGGCGCCGCAACCGAGGAAGTGGCGGCACAGCTACGCGAGTTGTTCGGCGCACTCCTCGCCCGCGCCCAGCAGGCCGGGGTGGTGCGCAACGACGTGGACGCAGCCGATGTGCAGGCCATCGTCGTGGCCGCACTGACGGCCAGCCGCCGACGAGGCACGAATGACCGGCCCGGGAGGCTGGCGGAGATCGTCTTCGACTGCCTGCACCCTCGCCACACCAACACCGACGGGAACAGGGCGTGAGGTGTTTGGCCCGAGGCTTCGGCGATCACCGCACGCACTGAGTCCCGTTCAGCCGCTCCCCTCGCCCCGTCCCCGTCAGAGGTGGTCCCAGATCGAGCCGCCCTCCGGGGCCACCGCACGACGTCTGAACGTCACGAATCATCCGCGAACTGGGCCCAGTTGAACTCGCCTTTGGCGGGGCCGATGGCTGACCCCCTAGCCACCACAGGACCAGCCTGCGCGCCCAGGACACCGGCCGCCTGCCGGAAATGATGCCGGCGCCGGCGCGGTGCATCACCGCGAACTGCTGCAACCACACGCCGATCCGTGTCGCATGGTGACGTCCAGCGATAGGTGGCCAAAGACGTCAGGAAGTCCGCTGCCACAACGGCACCGACAACGAGCCCGGCCATATGCCGACCGCGCTCGGTGGCCGCCACGCGGCGGGCAACGTGTAGACCCGGGCCGCCTCCGGCGGCAGCACCGGAGGGCCGGGGCGGTCGAGCCGCAGGTCGAAGGCGACGAACGCACCGACGTCGTCGAAACCGTTCTGCCTCAGGTAGACCACCGCCTGCGCCGGGTCGCGGCCGAGCAGCGAGCGGTGGTCGGCCACAACCAGATAGTCGTAGACAGCGTCAGTACCCGGTGACGGTTGCTGCCCGCCCCGATCCCTTTCTCCGCCACGGATTGGATTGCCCGCTGCCGGAAGTGGAGCTGTCCGGCCAGCCCCCGGTGTGCGTCTGGCATCAGTGGACAGGGTGGATGCCGCGCACCTGGCGCTGAAGGATGTCGACCTGAGTGCCTGTCGATTCGCCGGCGCCATCCCGGGTGCGTGCGCGACCGGCGGTCCGGCGCAGCTCCCAGACGCGGGTGCCCGGATGATTCTTTGGGTGCACGGCCCCTTCAGCAGCCTTCAGCTGAGCTGCTCGGCCAGTCCGACGAGGATGCCCTCGGGGCCGCGGACGTAACAGAGCAGATAGCTGTCCTCGAACTGCTCCACCTCGCCGACGAGTTCGGCTCCATGGGTTTGCAGGCGGGCAAGGACGTCCTTGATGTCGTCGACGGCGAACATGATGCGACGAATGCCCAGCGTGTTCGGCGGTGCGATTGCCGGCTCGGCGCTGATCGCCTTCGGCGTGTGGAACTTCGTCAGCTCAAGCCTGCCGTGGCCGTCCGGGGTCCTCAGCATGGCGATGTCCTGTCGGGCGCCATCAAGCCCGATGACACGGTCCACCCAACGTCCCTCGATGGGCATCTTGCCCTCCAGCTCCATGCCAAGTTCGAGGAAGAACGCAATAGCAGCGTCAAGGTCGTCGACAACGATGAGGACGTTGTCCATGCGCTGGATCGTCATGCTGGGTCCTCCTTGGTGTGGTGCGGCCACGGTGGCCGCATCTGCCCTGAGATGGAGCAGCCAGGCCGTTCTCGACATCCTCTGCCACATCCTCTTCGAGAACCTCTCGACGCAGCAGTGCACGTCACACGCCAGCCGTACCGCCTCGGACGAAAACACCGCAGGCCAGAGACCCTCTCACTGTCCTGCCGGGCCAACACCGACGCTCAGCCGGGCCGGGCAGGCATCCGCCATCGGCGGGTCGAACCCCGAAGGCCTGCGTGAGAAGCAGGACGTCGCCCATCAGCTGCTCGGCTGGTGGCAGTTCACCAACCGGGCCGCGGATCTGCTGATGCGCTCGCACTCCGCGTGACTCTCCGTGGAAGCCGCCGGGCTGATGAGGAGCCTGATTGAGCACGTGCACTGCATGGACTGGCAGGCCGGGCACCAGATAGCCGGCCTGTGGGCGATGGAGTGGGTGAGACTGTGCACTTCAGTTGGCAGCTGACCAGCTCAGTTGGCACCTGGAGCACCTCAGCTGGCACAGCGGGCGGGGTCCTGCACGGCCTTGACCGGGTGCTATCAGCACCTTGAGTGGAGCCGCCCAGGCCGCTGGCGCGCCATCCGCCTGCCCTGGGAATCGGCGACTCGGGCACAATCAGGAGCCGTGCCTACCCCTCCCGATCCCTCCGTCCTGTACCCCGACGTCGCGGCCTGCGGCAGCCTCGCCGCAGCGCTCCGGGCCGAGGCGGACGGCTGCCTTGGTGCCGTCCCCATTACGTCCCCGGACTTCGCTCCGCTGCGCCACGCGGCCGTCGCAAGTACCCTGCCGCACCGCGAGCCGCTGGCGATCAGCGCCTGGTCGCACGAACGGCGGTGGTCGATCCGCGGTCAGGAACCGTTCCAGAGCATGCCCCTCATCGATGGCACGACGGACGACCTGGCGGAGGTCGCCAGGGCCGCCCGAGCGTGGCACGACGGGGCGACCCTGGACGACATCCGACAGGCGGCACCCTTCGTGCACCTGACCGGCCGGTTCGAGGTACCCGACAACGATCCCGCGCGCTTGACGGAATCCGAATGGCAGGGCAAGCGCCAGGAGGCGGCCGAACTGGAATACGCCTGGCGGGAGACGTACCTCAACCTGATCGAGGCGGCGCACGCCGAGCACGCGCTGCGCGCCCTCTACCCATTCACGAGCCACTGGGCACTGCGCTTCTCGACCACCACCCGCCCGGACCTGACTGTCGTCGAACCATGCCTGAGCGCCAACAGCGACGGCACGTACGGAGTGGGCAAAGGCTTCATCAGCCAGGACCTTGGCCAATTCGCCACAGCGCAGGAGGCCGTGGCAGTGGCAGTGCGCCAGCTGCCGTCCGGCCTCGGCCCAACCACGCTCGGCGGATGATCCCGCCCGGCAAACGGCTCGGTCGACAGCGCAGCAGCGGACTGCGCACCGGACTTGGCAAACGGTGCCACCTGAGCTGCTCAGTCGCAGTGGGCCGAGTGGGACCGGCGGCGAAAGCTGATCGAGAACCTCAAGCGCGTCGACTGGGAAGTAGCCGTCGGAAGAGACCGGGCGGCCGGTGTTCAGGTCTGCGGTGCCGCTGGTGGCGACCGACTGCCCTTCCATCAGACGCGATCACGCGGGCCTGCACGCCGCTGACACCGAGGGCGTGGATCGCCTCGGTGTCCTGGCGTAACTGCTCCAGGGGAGAGGGACTGGCGGGCTGGGCGACGGCGGTGGCCGCCTCTGCGGCGAGCAACTTGACTTGCTCCTCGGGCTGAAGCCCGAGGATTCTGGCCTTCTCGTCCGTTGCTGTGCCGCTACGCGGCACGGGGTTCGGGAGAGAATCCGTGGCTTCCTGTTTCGTCGCGCTGTGCCAGGACGAGTCCTGGTCTGACCTGCGCTCCACAGGCTGCAACCGCCAGTCCGGCGGCCGTTTTCACGTTGATCGCGGCGTTGTGGTCCCGGTCATGGAGGGTCCCGCAGGCGGTGCAGGTCCATTCCCGGACGTTCAGGGGCTTGGGCCCGTCCTTGGCCCCGCAGGCCGAGCAGACCTGGGAGGTCGGTGTGAACCGGCCGATCTTGACCAGGGTCCGGCCGTACCGGGCCGCCTTGTACTCCAGCATGGCCACGAACGCCGACCATCCGGCGTCGTGGACACTCTTGGCCAGTCTGGTGCGCGCGAGTCCTTTGACCGCCAGGTCTTCCACACCGATCGCTTGGTTGTCGCGGATCAGCTGAGTGGAGAGCTGGTGGTGGAACTCCCGGCGGGCATCGGTCACTTGTGCGTGGGCGCGGGCGACCTTCAGGCGGGCCTTCTCGCGGTTCTTGCTGCCTTTCTGTTTGCGGGACAACTCCCGCTGGGCCTTCTTGAGTTTCTTCCCCGCGCGGCGCAGGAACCTGGGGGAGTCGATCTTCGTGCCGTCGGACAGGACCGCGAAATGGGTCAGGCCGAGGTCGATGCCGACCATCTGGTCGGACTCGGGCATCCGGGTGGCGTCGGCGTGCGGATCGGTGTCGACGACGAAGGAGGCGAAGTACCGCCCGGCCGCGTCCTTGATCACGGTGACCGAAGAGGGCTGTGTGGGCAGAGTCCGTGACCACTTCACCCGCACCGCCCCGATCTTCGGCAGGTTCAGCCGCCCGGAATCGGTGATCGACCAGCGGGCGTTGGCCGTGAAGCGGATCGACTGCCGCCTGTCCTTGCGGGACTTGAACCGGGGCGCACCCACCTTCGCGCCCTGCCGCTCACCCTTGAGGGAGGCGAAGAAGTTCTTGTAAGCGGCCTCCACATCGCGCAGCGCCTGCTGGAGCACGACGGCGGAGACCTCACCCAGCCAGGACCGGGCCTCGGTCCGTTTCGCCTCAGTGATCAACTTCTTGGACAACTCACCGGCCGCCGGGAAGGCCTCGCCCGCTCTGCGGGCGTCCTCCCGGGCGCGCACCGCGTCGTTGAACACGACGCGGGCGCACCCGAACGCCCGCGCCAGCGCGGCGCGTTGACCGGCATCCGGGTACAGGCGGAAGCCGTACCGAAGCTGCATGACCGCCACGCTAGGCACTTGAGTTACCGGCGGCATGCAGAAGATCAGAAGTGGTCGGCACTGTGTTTTCGTGATGCATGTGCACTTGGTCTTCGTGACAAAGTTCCGGCACAACGTATTCACGGACGATCACCTGACGCGGATGGAGGAGATCATGCGGTCGGTGTGCGCGGACTTCGAAGGCGAGCTGGTGGAGTTCGACGGCGAGGACCACTACGTCCACCTCCTGGTGAACTTCCCGCCCAAGGTCGCCGTCACCAAACTCGTCAACTCCCTCAAGGGCGTCTCCCCCAGCCGCCTGCGCCAGGAATTCCCCGACCTGGTACGCCACTACTGGCGGGCCAACAAGCTCTGGTCCGGTTCCTACTTCGCCGGCACCGTCGGCGGCGCCCCGCTCTCGGTGGTCAAGCAGTACATCGAACAGCAGCACCGGCCGGTGTGAGCATCGCCCGGCTCCGCCGGACCAGCCATCGCGGCGCTCCGCGCCACGGTGGTGAATACGCGGCATCCGGCTCCGCCGGACCGGAATCCGCGACGCTCCGCGTCGCCACCATCAGATTCGCTTCACCCCCGGCCTGAAGGCCGGAGCACTGCGAATGAATCCCGGTAGCGACACCGAGTGCCACGGCAAGGTACTTGCGCAGGGTCGAAGTCATGGCCGAACGCTAGTTTCGCCCCCAACGGGACGCGATCCGATGCACCCCACGATCGGAACGGGGGATAACCCCCCAGCGGACCGTTGCCAGTGTGGTGGGACCTGCCGGCCGCGGTGTGACGGTTCTCGGTCCTGCCGGCACCGCCAGGGCGTGCTGGGGTGCTGGGGCTTCGGGATCACCTCATGGCCTCTTGTGGACTCACCTCGGCGATACTCCTGAATCGGTCTTGCGATCGGCAGGAGACGCTCTGAGCACACTGGGGACGCGTCTCTGGAAAGCTGGCTCGGAGGAGAGACGGTCGATCTGCGGGGACAAAGTGCCGATGTGGGAGCCCTCTCAGGTGGTTCTTCAGCGCCTCCAGGCGATGTTCGTGCGGTCTGCGGACGCGTTCGGTTGCCAGGCCGTGGATGGGGTGCAGGCTGAGGGCTGGAGGGGCCGGACTCTGGGTGGCCAGGTGTCCGCGAACGGGCTCGCCCGGTGGCTTCGGGTGGTTGTCGCGCCGGTAGACAAGGTCAGCGAGAAGCTCTGGACGGGCAACGAGTCCGCGCAGGTCATCGTGGGGGCGTCCCGGCCGGAGTTGCTGGGGGTCCGTGATTGGGCCGAGGAGGGTCTTCGTTTCCGTGCCGAGCTTTCGACGTTCGTCGAGGACGGTCCGGTCTCCGTGACCCCCGCGTTGCAGGGGCCTGTGTGGTCGTCGGAGAGCTGGTGGTAGGGGCTTGAGATGTCCCTCTGATCGTGGCCTTCCACCCTAACCCCCCGTCCGAACGGCCCGTACTGATCGAAGCGTTGGCTGTGTGGGGGTGGGCCGTCGCGCACGGCGGCATCCCCCTGGACTACGCCGCTCAGGCCCTGGCCGACCACCCGTCCTACGTGAAGCACACCGGAGCGCCCGATCCCACCGAGTTCGAGCGCCGCACGTGGGCTGCCGAGGACCTCACCAACTGGGAGGACGTCGTCGCCCGGATGGCCTGGCCTGGAAACAAGGTGATCCCGCGACGCTGGGGCGTCGAGCGGACCTTCGGCCGGCTCATGCACCGCCGCCGCCTCGCCCGCGACTACGAGACCCACCCGCACCGCTCCGAAGCCATAATCCGCCTCGCGATGATCGACCTCATAAGCAGACGACTGACCCGCGAATCCACCCCGAACTGGTGCGACACCTGACTCCGAACCAAACGCCATCGCCAGGACGAAACGCTCTTTTAACGGCGGGTAAATTCGCGGCGTACCCCGGCACAACCAACTGTCTCTCTGGCGAGTCGTACTGGGCGGCGTGAGGACGTGTACGCCGGTGCCGTATGGGTGTTCCGCTCTGGGTCCGCCGGTGTCATGGCCAAGGGCTCCATCTCCTTCGGCGCCCGCACTCTCGGCACGGTCGCGAGTGGCGCCTGGCTCGGCGACGCGTTCCCGCGCTGATCCCCCGCCCACGCGCCTTATTCTCCGCCTACGTCAGGACAACCATGGCTTCCCGTTCCCTTCCCCGGCGCCGCAGACGGCTCGTCCTCGCCACCGGTATCGCCCTGGTCGGCGGTGCCGTGCTGGTTCCCGTCGTCAACGCCGCCACCCCGGCCGCGACGACCACCGCGACGACCGCCACCACGCCCAGCACCAAGCGCCTGCACGACGACTTCAACGGCGACGGCTACCCCGACCTGGCGATCGGCGCGCCGGGCACCACGTTGAACGGGCAGGCGAAGGCGGGTGCCGTCAGCGTGCTGTACGGCTCGTCCAGCGGGCTGTCGACCTCGCGCAAGCAGGTGCTGACCTGGTCGAGCCGGTCGACGGCGCAGCCACAGACGCGCTACGGCAGCGACCTGCAGAGCGGCGACCTCGACCGGGACGGCTATGCCGACCTGCTGTCGCTCGTGGACATGTCGCCGATCAGCGGCTACGACGGACGTTTCCTGGCCGTCAACTGGGGCGGCCCCAAGGGGCTGTCCGTCACGCCGATCCTGCTGAGGAACGTGCCGGCGAACTCCCGCGGCTCTTTCGTGGTCGCCGACGTCGACGGGGACAAGAACCCGGACGTGGCGGCGTCGGGCGACGACTACGGCGACGAGAACACGCCGGGCGACGGCTCGGTGCTGCACGGCCCATTCAAGCGGGACGGCGGCAGCGCGAGGACGACCCGGTTCACGCTCTTCCCCGGCGAGGAGTGGTACGCCATCGCGATGGCCGCCGGTGACGTGACCGGCGACGGCATTGCCGATCTGGCCGTCAGCGCCAGGCAGCTGGACGGCGAGATCGGTACCGGTGGGGTCGCCCTGCTGGTGGGCGGTCCTTCCGGGTTCACGAACAAGGGCCTTCTCAAGGACGCCCAGGGCCGTCTCATCCGCGGCGACGACGTCGAGATCGGCGACCTCGACAAGGACGGTCACGCCGAGATCGTCGTCGGCCACTCCGTCGACGGCACCGACTACGACGTCGGCTACCCGGTCAAGGGCGGTGCGATCGCCGTCGTCCACGGCGGCCCGAACGGCGTGTCCACCACCCGCAAGCCGGTGTGGATCAACCAGGACACCGCGGGCGTACCGGGCGTGGGGGAGTGGCATGACGGCATGGGCTCGGCCCTGTCGATCGGCGACACCAACGGCGACGGCTACCCCGACGTGGCGACCGGCCTGCCCGGCGAGGACTTCGACGGCCTCACCGACGCCGGCACCGTGCTCGTGCTGCGCGGCAGCGTGAACGGTCTGACCACCACCGGCATCAAGTCGTTCAGTCAGAACACCGCCGGGGTGCCCGGCACCGCCGAGAAGCTGGACCGTTTCGGCAGCGAGACCGCCCTCGTCGACGCCAACGGCGACAAGAAGGACGGCCTGGTCGTCGGCGACTGGGCGGAGAACGCGAACAACGGTGCCGCGTGGGTCTTCTCGGCCACCTCCAGCGGCATCACCGCGAGCGGTTCCTTCTCGTTCGGCCCGTCCACCATGGGCCTGCCCGCGACCGGGGCCCTGTTCGGAGCCTCGGTGGCCGACTGACGGCGACCACATCCAGTGGGCCTCTCGTTTTGGCGGTTTCGGCGGGTGAGGCCGCGGGTCGTGAGGGTGATGCCCGTCCTGGCCTCCCTCGCGGCAGCCGCCTGACGATCTCTCATTTGCCGTTCGGTTCGGCGTCCATCCGACGCCGGACCGAACGGGAAAAACGATCACCTTCACTTCTATCCCCTCGGCGACACCAGTGTCTTGCCGGCCTTCGGGCTGCCAGGCTGCGTCGCGTCCTGATCAACGGGGCCGGGCAGGCCGAGCTGACGTAGTGACGCTCAGGGCGGGAGTCCTTGCCACTGGGCAGCCATCTCCTTGAATGCGTGTCTCCGCATCGAGCGGCCACTACGAAGCGGTAACAGGGAGCAACCGTAAGGGAGTTGTCTTGGTCTAAGCCGCCATGAAGATCTCTTTCCTGCTCCACAACGCCTACGGGATCGGAGGCACGATCACCACCACCTTCAACCTGGCCCACGCCCTGGCCGAGAGCCACGAGGTGGAGATCGTCTCTGTGCTGCGGCACCGGGAGCACCCGAACTTAACCCTGGACCCGAGGGTGTCGCTGCGGCCGCTGGTGGACCTCAGGCAGGAGAAGGAGCATCCGCTGCATCTGAGACCGGCGAGGGTGTTCCCCCGCGCCGAGTACCGGTACCTGCAGTACAGCGAGTTGACCGACCAGCGGATCGGCGGGTGTCTGGCCACGATCGACGCCGACGTGGTGATCGGTACCCGGCCGGGGCTCAATGTGCATCTCGCGCTTCAGTCTCCGCGACACGTCGTACGCATCGGGCAGGAGCACCTCACCCTGGACAACCACCCGCCACGGCTGCGCAACACGCTGCGCCGGGCCTACCGCCGGCTCGACGCGCTCACCACGGTGACCGAGGCGGACGCCGCCTCCTACCGGCGCAAGATGAGGCTGCCTGGTGTACGGGTGGAGGCACTCCCCAACAGCGTGCCGGATCCGGCGCTGCCGGCTGCGGATGGTGCCGCGAAGGTGGTCGTCGCAGCCGGCCGGCTGGTCCCGGTGAAACGTTACGACCTGCTCATCGAGGCCTTCGCGGTGGTGGCTGCGGAACACCCGGACTGG
Organism: Streptomyces sp. NBC_00775; assembly: GCF_036347135.1. Taxonomy (NCBI): domain Bacteria; kingdom Bacillati; phylum Actinomycetota; class Actinomycetes; order Kitasatosporales; family Streptomycetaceae; genus Streptomyces; species Streptomyces sp. NBC_00775. The sequence continues at coordinate 241,996 of NZ_CP108938.1, read as the reverse complement.
CATCTGCGCATCTACGGCAAGGGTGAGGAGCACGCTCGGCTGCGGCAGCTCATCGCCGATCTCGGCCTGTGGAACAACGTTTTCCTGATGGGGGCGGCGACCCCCATGGAGGCAGAGTGGGTCAAGGGCTCCATCGGTGCGGCTGCCTCCAACTTCGAGCCGTTCGGCATGACGATCGTCGAGGCGATGCGTTGCGGCCTGCCGGTGGTGAGCACCGACTGCCCCTATGGACCCGGTGAGATCATCGAAGACGGCGTCGACGGCCGACTGGTGCCGGTCGGGGACCGTGACGCGCTGGGCGCCGCCCTGCTGGAACTGGTCCGGGATGACGAGCGGCGCCGTCGTTCGGGCCGTTCGGCCTTGGAGAACGCGCGGCGGTTCGCTCCCGGTCCTGTGGTCGAGCAGGCCGAGCGACTGCTCGCCGAGGCGGTCTCGGCGAGAAGGGCAGGGCGACCGATCGCGCAAGAACGCGCCCGCGTTCACCGCGTCCTGGCCGGCCAGGGCTTCGCCGCCCGCGACGCGGCATTCACCGCGGCCGGCCACGCACTGCGCCTGGTTCGGAGGGGACGGCGGTGAGCGCGGAACACGATGGGCAACCACGCGTTGGCTGCGCGGTCGATGCGAACGGCCGGATCACCTTCGACCTGCCGCCGGGGCCGGCCGACGGACAGCAGTTGCTGCTGCGCTGGCGCCCGAAGAAGGGACAGTCCGAAAAGGCCTTCCGTACCCTCGGCCTGGAGCCCGCCGCCGACGGTCGCCGACGCGCCGTCCTGGGCCCGCAACCCGTTCTCCCGGAGGGCCGGTGGGACGTGTATCTGCTCCGGGACCCGAGTTCCGAGCGGCAGCGTGTGCGCCCAGGCCTTCGCGACCTGCGGGCACTCGTTGTGGGACACCTCCGTGATTGGCCGTCACCGCTGGCCGTCCGGATCCCGTACGTCACCAAGGACGGATACCTCGCCGTGCGATCCTGGCTGCGCCCCGCCCACGCGGAGGTCGACGGCATCAACGTCACGGACCGGTCGATGACGGTCCGCGCACGCCTGCACGGCACCTCGCTCCTGGAGGGAGCCGTTGTACGCCTGCGCCTGCGGGCCGGCGGCACGGTACGCACACTGCAGCCACAGGCCGGAAACGACGACCGAAGCTTCTCCTTCACAGTCGACTACGAGGAGTTGGCCGCCGAGGTGAGCGCCGGGAGCGGCGTCTGGGACGTCTTCATCCAGCCGGCGTCGGAAGCACCTCTCATCCGGGTCGCCCGCCTCCTCGACGACGTGGCGGACCGCAAGGAGGTGTTCGTCTACCCACCGGTCACCGTCGGCGGTGCCATCCTGCGCCCCTACTACACAGTTGACAACGACCTGGCCGTAGAGGTGGGGAGGGCTGGTTGAGGCTGCGGAGGAGAAATAGTCAAGACCTGTGGATCTGATCTACCCGGTCGGGGACTTCGCGAGGTAGAGCAGGGCGTGAGACCGTCCCGGCCAGGTGCCGTCGGGTTGGCCGACGTGGACTTGGCTGGCGATCTGTGAGTGTTGCTCAGGCCCGCCCCCGAGGAACGCCTCTAGTTCGAAGACGATGTCGTCGATGTCTTCTTCGAGCTCGCTGGTGCGAGTGGCGATGGAGAAGTGGATGACGACGACGTCTGACCGGGCCTCGACGGCCATGCCGAGCATGCCTGGTCCGATGAGGCCCAGCGCGGCTTGCCCGGTTTGGAGCAGGAGGTAGTTGCGCCGCAGTAGTGTACGTTCTTCGACTGCTGTGAGATGCGGGTTGTAGTACTGCTGGGCGGGGTGGTCCATCCCGGGATGGTAGCGACTCACCTTGAACAGGAGTTTGGTCATTACGCGGCCCGTGACTCGTCACGCTCGACCAGTTGGCCGCCGAACAGCGTCTGGCCCCAAAAGCCGACACGCCGCGCTCACCCTCGCTCTGCCGCCGACACGGGCGGAGCGCATCATGGGCGTGGGCGGCGTCGCCGGGTGCCTCTCGAACTCGCCGGCACTTGTTGTCATGCGGTCACTCGGCCGCCGGCGCCGCCCTTGAGCGGCTGGTCCTCAGCGGCGCCGCTTGCCGCCCCGTCTGCCGTTCTTTCGGTGGCCGCGCTGCTGGACGAGGCCGAGGTGGGCCTTGCGCTCCGGGGGCACACGCTCGGCGAGGGCCTGAAGGGCCGCGAGGCCCTCCCGGTCCGGGTGACCGGAGGCCAGAGCGGCCCGGAGGGCCTCTTCGGCCTCGCGACCCTGTTGGCGTAGTACCTCGCTCACCCCGTCGGCGCCGGTCGCCTCACAGAGCTGCAACAGGCTTTCAGCGACCATGAGCAGACTTTCCGGCTCCGTGAGGTCCTCGGGGGTGAGAATCTCACGGCGGGCCAGGAGGCTCAGCGCGGTGGGAGCCAGCGAGGGGTCCGAACGCAGGCTTCGCAGCAGGAGCTCCCCGTCGTCGAGCGTTGAAACGAGGACGTCCAGCATGGCCTCGGCCCGGGTACGGAACGGCATGGTCCGCACCGCGCAGACGAGCTGCTCCAGTGCCGCGGACCGGTCGCCGTGGACGGCGATCCACGCGGCGAGCTCCACCCGGGCGGACTCAGGATCGTAGTGATCGGCGAGGACGCCCAGCAAGCCGGCCGGCGAGGCCGGGGCAAGCTCGCCGATCAGGGGTGCATCCCGGCCTTCGGCCAGCAGCCGACGGCGCACGGAGTCCGTTCCGAGGTCAGTGAGACGGATCAACTCGACCGGGCCCGAGCTCAGTTCGGATTTCAGTTTCCGGGCCCGCTGAGTGGCCTCGTTATCCAGCTGAGCGTCACTCAAAAGGGCGTCATCGGGCGGGGCGCCGTCCAACAGGGCGTCACCCGACAGGGCATCGTCCAGCAGCCCGGCAAGTCCGGTCGGCATCCCTGGCAGTAGGCCGGAGGGCGTTTCAAAGTCGTCATCGTCCTCGGTCGGTACTCCGGCCCACCCCTCGAGGTCGTTCTCGCGCATCGCCAGATCCGCAAAGACAGGGTCGGCCATCCCCTGATGGCACTCGATCGCCCCGAGCTCCTCCAAAACACCCAGCACGGCGCGCAGATCGTCATCGGCCTGTTCGAATCCGATGGAGCCCGTGGCGAAGACCTCGAGCAGGAAACTCGAGCGGTAGGCGAGGTGGACGGAGTCCCGCAGCCCGGGCCAGGGCATGGGGTACAGGAGGCTGTAGAGGGTTGCCAGTACGTCGGGCAGGACGACGTCGTACACGTCGTTCGCGTCGAACAGCACGGATCCTCCGTACCTGCCGCCGTGCCCGCCCCTCACTGGGCTGGGCAGCTCACGGAACGCGTCGAACGCGCGCCGCCACAGTGCAAGCGGGTCGTTCAGTACAGGCTCGGCCTTGGCCACCGCGCACAGCCTCCCCTTGGCGACTCGTATAAGCCTGGCTTTCTTCGCCCACTCCACGAGGAGGTTGAGTCGTGGCAGGTCCGCGGACGAGCGGACCGAGTCCGTGTCGTCTCCGGTATCCAGCCGCTCTACGAGTTCCTTGGCATCTGACAGACGCAGCCTGCCGGAACCGGTGAGCGTTCTGCGGTCGCGCCCCGCCCACTCGGCCAGCTCGCGCAGCTGCCGCAGGACCGGTGACCGGCCAGCCTGCTCCCGCAAGACGTCGTCGCCCGGGAGCGCGACCGGAAGCTGCGGCTCGGACCGTACGGGCCCGGAACTCCGCACGTGCCGCTCGACGATGGTCTGAAGCACCTCCGGGTCGTAGGGCACCTCGCCACCCTGTGCCCGCCCCACGAAGTCCTGCAACGCCTGCTCGTCGTGGACGTCGACGCCGTGCTCCGCGGCGGTAGTGATCCAGAACTTCGCCAGGCCCCAGAGGCTGCGGTCGGCCATCGCCGCCGCGTAGCGGGGCGCCGCCGCGTCGACGGCCTCCAGAACCTCGGGCAGGGACGCCCCTCGGGGATCGGCAAGATGGACGGCGTCCAGATAACGCAGCAGGCACCGCAGAGTGCCCGGCGCATCGGCGGGCTCCTCGTCGGGAAGTACGGTCACCGTCCGCGGAACCCAGTCGAGCAGGAACTCCTCGATGTTCCGCTGGTCCCACAGCCCCAGCCTGCCGTCCGGCGTACCGAGATGGCGGTAGTCCAGCGCGGTTTCGACGACGAACGGATCGGCGTCGATCCCGTTCTTCCAGGCCCACTGTTCGAACCGGTGGACAAGAAGACCACGAACCGCTTCGTACTCGTTCTCCTCCGCGGGATTGAAGATCATCCGCATGGTTTCCCGCTCTTGTCTTTCGCAGGGCTCTGTCTCGTTGCCCACGCTACCGGCTGTGACGAACAAGCCGGTCCCAGAACCGACAGGACGCCGAGAACAGGTGCGGCAGTGCTGCCGCGGGTGCTCATCACACAGGCGCCCCGGTTCGCCCTGCCGTCCCCCCCGTCAGGCGCACCGCACCTGATGCGTCGCGGTGCGAGCGGAACAACCGTCGAGGTCAAGGTGGGATGCACCATGGAGGAAGAGACGGTGCGAAGGCGGGAGAGGAGGGGTGATGCGGACTAGCGACGAGATCTATCACCGGGTCCGCTGGGACCCGCGGTTCGACCCGGCCCGGTTCGTGCTGGGGATCAGCCAGCGCGGGGATGCCCTCAAACGCATCCCGCTGCCTTCCTTCGTGCCCGGGGGCGACATCCCGTGGCACCGGGTGGTGTTCATCGAGGCGGACGGTGAGGTGGTCTGGGACCGGGCCACGGGTGTGGACTGCATCGACGCGTCGGGCGCCGGCCGGGTGCGGGACACTCAAGCGGACCTGAGCTTCGACACGAGCTCCGGCAGGGGCGAGCCCGTCGGCGTCCTCGACATGTCCCCGACGGCCCGCACGGCGGTGGCCTGGATCCCGCCTGCGGAGCTGTGGCCGCCGATTCAGGACATCCGCCGGGACTACGATCCGCAGATCCACCGCTGGCCGCCGCACGTCAATGTGCTCTTCGGCTTCGTGCCGGAGTCCGACTTCGAGCGGGCGGCCCCGCTGCTCGCCGCGGCGACAGCCGAGACGCCGGTCTTCACCGCCCGGCTGGACGGGGTGCGCACCTTCCGGCACCGGGCGTGCTTCACTGTGTGGCTCGACCCGACGGCGGCCGGCAAGGCACCGTGGGCGGACCTGCACCGCGTACTGCAGCAGCGGTTCCCGCGCTGTCGTGGGCCTGCCAAGAACTTCGCCCCACATCTGTCCCTGGGCCGGACCCGGGATCCGCGGCGAGTCACCGCCGACTGCGTCACCCGGCTCGACGTCATGACGGCGACAGTCTGGGAACTCGTCCTGCTCTCACGCAGGGGCGACGGGCCGATGCGGCCACGGGCCACGGTCGCCCTGCGCACGGGCGAAGTCCGTCGGCTGCCCGCGCCTGACCCCGAAGCGCCGGGCCCGGAGGACACGGCCTGGCTCTCCGAGATCACCGACAGGTGACTGTGAGCTTGATCCTTAACGTCTGGCTTGGTCTCGTTCGTAGAGGGTGCTCGGGCGTTTGACGGTTTTACCCACGTCGTGACGAGCAGCGGGGTGCCGGTTCTTGGAGCCTGGCGGGCGTCCGGGGCCAGCGCGGCTGGGTTTGGGCACGCGGGCCGGGCAGGCCAGGTGAGGCGGAGGTGTCGGAACCCGCGCCGGACGCGAGTCGGGGCGAGAGCGACGCCGGGGCGGGTGGTCTTCTCCCAGGGCTTGCGCTGGTCGGTGGCGAGCGGGGCGGCGAGGCGGAGCTGGGTCCAAAAGCCCCCGGGCCGGCCTCACCCTCTATCAGGTCCTCGACACCCTCCAGAACACCCTGAGGTGCTGGACCGGCATCTGCACCACCTGCCATCAACCCCTGCCCAGCAGGACCCCAAGATCGAGACAGACCTAACGGAGTCCTACTAGAGTCTTCGCCGATCACCGGTATGGCGAGGGGCGGGCGAGAGTGGCGACGACGGGTTCTGGCAAGGTGAGTGGCCTGCCGGTGCCGACCCGGAGCCGCATAATCATCGGGTGGCTCCTGGTCTTGCTGCTGGCCGTCCTGACCACGTCGCTGCTGGGCGCCTTCGACGCCGGCCTGGGCGGGGTCCTCGGAGTCATCGCCCTCATCCTGAGCTACCACCTGGTCGTCCGGCGCCTGATCCTGCGCCGGAACGCGGTGCCCAAGCGGGTCAAGGTCTGCTACACGCTGGCGTCGATCGCGCTCGCCGTAAGCGCCGTCTACGCATCACCCGCCAGACTGGTCGCCTTCGGCAAGGAGGGCGTCGGCTCCATCGACTACCAGGACCGTCAGCAGGGCAGCCACGGCACGTACCTGCAGTGCTACGTCCAGGACCCCGACGGCAATGTCGATCAACTGCCGTCTGGCGGCGCCTGCCCGCACCCAGATGGAACGCCCGTCACCATGGTCTACACCGCCGATGGGATCGGTGGGCCGTTGCTGGGCACGAAGTCCTCCTACACGTATGCGGTCGTCATCTGCGCCGTGGGCGAGCTGACCGGCTATTCCCTGATGGTCGCCGCCGCCGTCATCACGGGCCGCCGGTTCGCAACCTGACGGTGCGCGGCAAGCTGACGTACCAGCTCCGGTCGCCCACGCCGCAAGACTCGCTGTTCCGGTCGCGTTCAGCGCGCGAGCCTGACCGGACACTCCCCGCCGAGGACTGGCCGCCTCCTCTCGCCTCAAGGGCCACGACCAGATCGTCATCGCCAGGCAGGGTGGATGGTCCCCGCGCTCCAAGGTGCTCGCCGGGTACCTCGAAGTCGTCGACCAGTGGGAGGACAACGCCCTGATCGGCGTGCTCTAAAGCCTGCTCCAGAAGTCCGTGAGCAGGCATTTCCCTTGTATGAGTGGGGTGTTGAGGGCCGAGCCGGTATGGATCGAGGTGTTCACCGGGCTTCGGGCGGACCGGTTCGCCCGGCTGGTGCGGGCGGTGCGGAGTGTGGTGGTGAGCATCCGCGGATGGGGCGGCCGTGGCGGCTGCCGCTGGCCGAGCGGGTGCTGCTGGTGGCCGTGTACTACCAGACCAACCTGACCGTGCGGCAGCTGGCGGTGCTGTTCGGCGTCTGCCCGGCGACCCTGTGCCGGACCATCCAGCAGGTGGGCCCGCTCCTCTCGCTCGAGCCGGCGCCCCGCCCCGATGGTGCGGTGGAACGGCTGTGGATCGTGGACGGCACGCTGATCCCGGTGTGCGACCGCACCGTTGCCGCCTTCAGCCGTAACTACCGCTTCTCCGCGAACGTGCAGGTCGTCATCGATACCGACACCCGCCTTGTGGTCGCCACCGGAACCCCGGTGGCGGGCAATATCGCCGACGCCCATGTCTTTCGGGACACTGGCCTGGCCGAGGTCTGCTCCGCAACCACGGTGCTCGCCGACGGCGCCTACTGGGGCACCGGTCTCTCAATCCCGCATCGCCGCCGCGGCAAACGGCCGCTGCTGCCCATCCAGGAAGCCGACAACACCGAGCACCGCAAGGTCCGCGCTCGTGTAGAGCACACTTTCGCCCGGATGAAGAACTACAAGATCCTCCGCGACTGCCGACAGCGCGGCGACGGCCTCCACCACGCCGTCCGGGCCGTCGCCCGCATGCACAACCTCGCCCTCGCCGCATGAGCGACGAGCACGCGCCAGCGCACCGCAACGCCCGCTCACGGACTTCTGGAACAGGCTTTAGCCGATACCGGCTGCCGAGCGACGGAACTCAGTGGGCGGGAACCGGCTCGGACGACGGCTGCCACTCCCGCCTGATCAGCCCGTAGACCCACGAGTCAGAGACCTCGCCGTTGACGACGCAGTCTTCCCGCAACGTCCCTTCACGCACGAAGCCGAGCTTCTCCAGCACGCGGGCAGAAGCCACGTTGCGCGTATCGGTCTCAGCTTGGACGCGATTTAGGTCCAGCGTGTCGAATGCCCACCGCAGCAGAGCGCGCGCGGCCTCGGTCGCGTAGCCGTGGCCCCACGCTGCATCGTCGAAGCAGTAGCCAAGCGACGCGCTGCGGTAGTCCGGATTCCACCTGTTCAGGCTGCACCAGCCGATGAACGCCCCGTCGGAGACACGATCTACGGCCAGCCGCGACCCGGTGCCCTCCTGTGCCATCTGCCGGCAAGCCGTGATGAACTTCTCGGCGCGCACGTGTTCGCTCCACGGTGGCGCGTCCCAGTAACGCAGCACGTAGGCGCTGCTCTGTAGTGCGAAGAGGTCGTTCGCATCCGCGTCTTCGAAGGCACGCAGTCGAAGGCGAGCAGTGTGCAACGAGGGGGTGGGCAGCGACGTCCTCACGTTCTCTCCCCTGATCGGTGGGCGATCAGTCAGACATCCGTTGCGGGTCACCCGCAACGGGTTTTCTCGGCGGGCTGGCAGAACGACGTGTCCGCTCATCGGCGCGACCGAGCGCCCCCAGAGGGCGGCATCTGAGGTGATGCCCGGTTTAGCCTTTCGGTTGGGCTGAGCAGGCTGGTTGCGGCCCGCCGGAGGGGCTACGGCCGTGGCAGGGTGAACAGCCCCTGCTCGGTCTCGGCCAGGATCCCCCGCTCGGCGAGCCGCTTGAGCTTCAGACGGACGTTGTTGATGTTGCTGGGAGCGACCTCCAAGTCCATCGCCTCACACCCCGCCCGCGCCCGCAGCGGGGCATCGGCCGCGGCGAACACCGCCATGATCTGCTGGTAGGCCGGATGGTCCGGCAGCTTCGCGGCCAGCGGCACGGGCAGTGGCGGATCGGGCAGCTCCAGCAGCGTCTTGCGAGTGATCCGGATCTCTTCGGCAGTGGTGTCGAACCCGACCAGCAGTGCGGTCAGCTCCGCGATCCTCAACGTCAAAACGCTCCGCTGGACTGGCGGTTGCAGCCTGCGGAGCGCAGGTCAGACCAGGACTCGTCCCGGCACAGCGCGAAGAAACAGGAAGCCACGGATCCCCGCCCGAACCCCGTGCCGCGTAGCGGCACAGCAACGGACGAGAAGGCCAGAATCCTCGGGCTTCAGCCCGAGGAGCAAGTCAAGGTGCCGAGGTACTCCAGCCGTCGCGCTCCATGACGCAGACGTGTACCGCTGCGCTCACACGAAAGCGCAGGCCGAAGCCGGCTGAACGGTGCCGCATGTCCGACCCCGGATCCGGTTGGGTCGACAGCAGCACGGCGAGATCAACCGTTGGCGACTTCCCGCGCCACGCGTTCGAGTCGGCGCCGGTGGTTCTCCCACCATGCCTGATCTCCTGGTGGCATGTTGTCGTTGCCCTCCAAGCACCCGACGGCTCCGTCGATGAGCTCTCGCACGATGTCGGCGTGGCCGGCATGCCGCTGCGTATCGGAGATCACCCGCACAAGGATGTGGTGCAGCGTCACCTCTTGCCGTTCCTCCGGCCACCACGGGACGTGACCGATCGCGTCAAGCGCCAGCGTCGCGATGGTGCCGTTGGAGTGCTCCCACGCCTGGTGATACAGCCCAACGATCTCTTCGCGTGACTCGTCGGCTGTGGCCCACATGTCCGCGTTGAGTTCTGCGTTCTCCGTATACCACCAGGGCGGCGGCTCCTCGTCGAAGAACGGCCGTCCGAACGTGTCGCCGAAGTACCCCAACTCCACGCCGGCGACGTGTTTGACCAGCCCCAGTAGGTTCGTGCCCGTAGGGGTCAGCGGGCGGCGGATGTCGTAATCCGAGAGCCCATTGAGCTTCCACAGCAGGGCGTCACGCCCGTCTTGTAGGTAACGGAGAAGGTCCGCTTTCGGATTCGGCTCGATCATGCCGGGCAGTCTTCCACCCGGCACTGACATCAGTCGGGCTCTGTCGGACAACGCGCGACGCTGCTTCTAGGCCCAGACGCGGACACCGGACGAGGGTGACCAAGTTGGTTTATTTCAGCTCCTGTTGTTGGCTGACCGACAGCATCAAATGAGAGATCCCCGGAGGTGTGCTCCAGCTGTGGGATATGCAGCAGGTTCCTCCGCGGGGGCAGGTAGCGGCCGTCGGGCGATGGTCCGGTGGATCCGCGCTGTCGAGCACGAGCTCAAGCGAGCGGCGCGACCGAAGACCACACGCCGAACCACTGCTCGGCGCCGTACGCCTCGAATCGCTCCAGCTCGGTGAACCCGAGCTTCGCCGCGAGGCGCATCGAGCGGACGTTGGCGGTCTGGGTGTACAGCACTACCGGCTCACCGGGAAGCGCGCCGGCAAACCAGTCGAGTGCCGCTGCGCACGCCTCGGTGGCGTACCCGCGTCCCCACGCCTCCGGCAGGAACAAGTAGCCGAGCTCGGTCTCCCCGGGCTCCAGGCGGTTACCCGGACGCTCGGGGTCTTGCGGGTCGAGGTGGATTATGCCGATCGTCGCTCCGTCGAGCTCGACCACGAAGAAGCCAGGGCGCCGCCCGGGCACCTCGGGCACCGTGCGTTCGAGCTCGGCACGCGGTCGAGGGCCACCGAGGTAAGTGCCCACCTCTGGCGAGGCGTTCAGCTCGATGACCACCTCGCGGTCCCGGGCCTCGGACTCGCGGAGTACGAGCCGCTCCGTCTTGATCGGCGCAGGTGGCCAGGCGAGGGCTCTGTGGTCGGTCATGCCGGCCAACCTAACCAGCAGACTCAGAAGCGATCAAGACTCGCCGACCGATCAACCCACCGGCCCGGGGCCTCACCGTCACTAACATGGCCGGGCCACCCGTACCCGGGACATGTCGTCACGGTGGACCTGGTGGAAGAGGATCCGAGCAGTACCACCAGGTCCTGGTCCGCGTACTCGCGCAGCACCGGCCAGGACACGGCCGGCACTGAGCCGTCGGCCTGGGCGTGCGCGGCGGACACCAGACGGCACAGCCGCGCCCATCCGGCCGGGCTCTGAGCGAGCAGCGTGATGCGCAGTGGCTCCGCCACGTACGCCCCGCCGCGGACCGACGACCACGGGCTCGGACGCTCCCGGGGCGGGCTGACCACCAAGCTCCACCTGGCAGTCGAGCAGGCCCAGAAGCCGATGTCACTGGTGATCACGGCCGGACAGCGCGGTGACTCCCCGCAGTTCCAGGTGTCCTGGGGTGTATCCGGGTGCCCAGGCTCGGGCCCGGCCGCCCGCGCACCCGGCCGGACAAGGTTCGTGCCGACAAGGCGTACGGCTCCCGCGCGAACCGCGCCTACCTGCGCAAGCGCGACATCCGCTGCACGATCCCGGAGAAGCGCGACCAGATCGCCAACCGCAAGAAGCGCGGTTCCCAGGGTGGTCGGCCGCCGAAGTTCGACGCCGCGGATTACAAAGAGCGCCATGCGGTGGAGTGCGGCATCAATCGCCTCAAGCGCCACCGAGCAGTGGCAACGAGGTACGACAAGCTCGCCGTCCGCTACGAGGCGACCGTGCTGGTCGCGGCCATCAATGAATGGCTGTGACCGGCACGGTGGCGGGGACCTCGCGAGGCTGGGACGAGCTCAGGGCTGGTGACACATCACTCGATTCCGAGGGGTCCGATGCCCAGGTCCTCACGCATGAGGCGACGCATCTGCGCCATAGCCTTGCGTCGCCGCTCTATCAGGGGCGCGTCGTCGGCGGAGCCGACAGTCACTCCACGGGCATAGGCGTCGCGGATCGCGCGCAGGCGGTGGAACGCCTCGTTCCCCGCCTCCACGACCTGCGGGGGGCCCACGAGCCAGAGGCGCTCGCTCGCCGTGTAGATGCCGGTGCCGCGCACGGCTTCCCGCACCGCCGCGTCGCGTGCCGACTCGGACATGTGGTCGCCCAGGGCGACGGCCCGTATCTCCTCACCCGCGGCTTTGAGGGCGGAAACATACTCCGTGTAGACCTCGCGCCGTACTTCCAGAGCGTGCCTTGCTTCCTCCCGCCGCCACCGGTTGCGGTCGGCGATCAGAGTGGCTGCGATGCCGATGACGGCACCGGTCAGTGTGGAGAGCAGGGGCGTCCAGTCCATGTGTCGCAGCTTGTCGAAACCGGTGCGCTGGCACCAGTGCTTTCGCTACGCATGGCTGTGACCAGCACTTTCGGTCGAGTGTTCGTCCTCGTAGTGGCCGCGGGTCGCGGTCGTCGGTGTGGGGGCGTTGGTCACGTTGTCCGTGACGGTGAAGCGGCGGACGCCCGGTACGGCTGCGGTTCCCGCGCAGGCCAGGCTGACCGCGATCGCCGCGGCCCAGAGCGGCGCCTGCGGGCCCCACGCGCTCGCTGCGAGCGGGGCGAGGACGTAACCGAGGGGCATGGCGGCCAGGGACAGCAGCCAGTCGTACGAGGTGACGCGAGCCAGCACGCCGGGCGGGATGGCGGCCTGGACGGAGGTCTCCCATACGGGGTTGAGGAAGCCGAGGCCCGCCAGGGCGAGGCCGTAAGCGGCGATGATGGTGACAGCCGGGGCGCCGGCCGCGAACAGGGCGAGCGGCAGCGCGTAGGTCGCCAGGCCGAGGTTGGCCACGAGGATGGGGCGGCGGGGGCGGGCGCGTCCGGCGAGCAGGGAGCCGAGCAGCAGTCCCACGGCTCCCGCCTGGAGGATCGCCACCCAGGTCCCTTCGCCGCCCAACTGCCGTACGGCCAGGGCGGGGCCGATCGTCATCAGCACGGCTGCGGCTCCGTTCCACATGGCGTGCGCGATGAGGCTCGTCCAGTACCAGTCCCGGTTGCGGACCTCCCGCCAGCCCTCCACGAGATCGACACGCAGCGAGCGGCGCTCTGCCGGGACATGGCCGATGCGGATCGCGGCGAGCAGCCCCGCGCTGACGGCGAAGGACGCGGCGTCCAGGACGAACGCCCAACCGGGTCCCGCGGTGAGAATCAGCGCGCCGGCCAAGGCCGGTCCGCCGAGGCCGGTGGCACTCTTGACGGCGCCGAGCGCCGAGTTGGCGGCCTGCCGGTCGTCGCCGGGCACTGAGCCGGTGATCAGCCGCGGCAGCGTCGGCATGGCGAAGGCGGAGGCGGCCCCGCCGATCGCCTCCGCGAGGGCGATCTGCCACAACCCGGTTGCTCCGCCGAGGAGTTGGAGACCGACGTAGAGCTGCGCGGCACAGCGTACGAGATCGGTGGTGAGCGCCACGATCCGAGCGTTGAACCGATCTCCGACGACACCGCCGAGAGGCAGCAACAGGAGTCTCGGCACCATCGCGCAGCCGAGGACGATCGCGAGGGCGGACGTGGAGCCCGTGGCCCGCAGGACGGCGAGGGACAGCGCGGCGGGCACGACGGCGTCGCCGACAAGGGACAGTGACCGCCCCAGGAAGAGCAGCCGGAAGGCGCGGTTGCGCAGCAGTCGGTGTGACATGCCGCCGAATGTATTTCGGTATCAAACTTTCGTCAACGAAATATAAAGCTCCGAAATGTATGGTGCCGAAGCGTCGCGGCGTAGGCTGGGAGCCATGGAGCACAGGGAGCCCGGGGCGCGCGACTGGACGGACGATCACGTCACCCGCTGGATGACAGTGCTGCCCGACCTCGACCCGGACATCGAGGGCGCGGTGACCCGCATGCAGAAGGTCACCTGGTATCTGGGCAAGGTCCGCGAGCGATCGCTGGCCAACTACGACCTGGAGCGCCACGAGTTCGACACGCTGCACAAACTCGCCGCCCGCGCGGGCCGGGCGACACCGTCCGAGCTCGCCACCGATCTCGACCTCGCACCAGCCTCGATCACAGGCCGCCTCGACGCTCTGGAGCGCCGCGGTTTCGTACGCCGTAAGCCGTCGGAAACCGACCGGCGCCGCGTCGACGTAGAGCTGACCGACTCCGGCCGCACGACCTGGCTGAGAGCGATGGACGTGGTCGGCCACGAGGAATACCGGCTTCTCGGCGTCCTCTCGCGGGACGAGCGTCATGCTCTGTCCGACATGCTGCGCCGCGTCGCGCTGGCCGCAGAGGCACACGATGACGCTTCCTGACCTCGACCACAACGCCCGGATGGCCGACGCGCCGCTCGCGGTTGGCCCGGCCGACCGGGCAGCGGCCCACCCTGAAGCCGGAGATCGAAGCCCGTTGCATCAACTGACCCGGCCCCGGCGACAGACGCGGCGGCTTCTGAACGAGGCACTGCACGCATGCAGCCGCGGCCTCACCTCGCACATCGCCGCTCAGCGCGATTGCGGCCGACTGATTCCGCATGTCGTCAACTGGAGTGGCGACGGGTTCCTCGCAAGTCCCATCGGGAGCGTTCGGGCAGTTCGTGCTGTACAAGGGGGTACGACCACGCTCTACTCGAATGAGTGAAGATATGCCAGTAACTCGCAGATTCCAGGAGTCAGTTCCCTAAATTGCGAGTCTGTGGGGGATTCCGAAACCCGTCGCTTCACGCTGCTCTCCGGTGGCAGTACGCCAGACCTTCCCGCGGGCCCGGACGAGGGGCTCGCGGACGTGCTCACCCTGCAGCGACCGAGTGTGCCTTCGTCGTCGCGGGAGGCGGAGCGCGGCCTGTATCAGGACTCGCTGGCGGAGTACTGCTGGGCCCGGGACGTGGCGGGACTGGCGGCGACCACGCTGAAACAGTTGGTGCAGCCCGTGATCGAGGTCTGCACCTTCTACGACGTGCTCCCTTGGGAGCTGACGTTGCGCATGCTCGGCCAGTACTTCGCCGGTCCGGGCAAGCGCGGTCGTCAGACCGTCCGTAAGAAGATCACGAACATTCACCACTACTTCGCGTTCCTCGAGCAGCGCCATGCCGGAGAGATCCGGCGCCGGTTCGCGGCGATTGTGGAGTCGCGGGTCGATGCCTTCAACCAGCCTCGGCACCGTGGTGACTTCGGGCTGCGTATCCCGCCGTCGCGGCCGCAGATGGAGGCGTTCTTCGCCGCCTGGCGGCAGAGTCTCGCTGCGGCACGCAAGTACCCGGTGGCCGTGCGGAACTACGTGATGGCCAAGATCACCTACATCTCCGGGGTGCGGGCGTGCGAGCTGTGCCGGGTGCGGATGGGCGATCTGCACTGGGACAACGGCCAGTGGGGCCGGTTCTTGGTACGGGGCAAGGGCGCGAGAGGGTCAGGCCCGAGGGAGCGCGAGGCGTTCATGTTCGCCGAGGGCCGGGAGCTGTTGTGGTGGTACGTCGAAGAGGTGCGCGGCCTGTTCTGCGACGATCCGCTGGACCCGTACGCTCCATTGTTTTCCTCCGAGCGGTTGCCGGCCGCGCTGGGGGCGGTACCCGCGGTGGCGCCGGAGATGCACCCCGATACGTTCCGCCGGGCGCTGCGCGCGGCGTCGCAGGAGCATCTGACCGGCACGGTGACGGTGCTGTTCCCGCATCTGCTGCGCCACGCGTGCGCGACGCACAACTATGAGGCGGGGATGCCTCTTTGGGATGTTCAGGTGCTGCTCGGGCACCAGTGGCCGACCACGACGATCGGCTATCTGGCCTCCGCGAAGGCGGATCCGGAGCGGACCTGCTCGGAATCGTCCCGGCGCGCGGTTCGCCGACTGACAGAGGAGACCTGACGTGAAGTGGAATCTGCGCTGGGTGGCGGCCAAGCGCGACGTCTGGCGGCCCAGTGACCTGAAGACCGCCTTCGAGGAGGTGGGCTTCACTCCGTCGCTGAGCAAGGTGTGCGTGCTGTGGTCGGCCAAGCCGCTCACCGTGCGGCTCGACGACCTCGACATGATCTGTGCGGCGCTGCAGTGCACGGTCGCCGACCTGCTGGAAGCCGAGCCCTTGGCGGCCGGCGGCGATCTGGGCGAGAGGCCGCAGGCGGTGGGAGAGCGGCCCCGTGCGGGCAGCGGGCAGCGCCCGGTGCCCAAGCAGACCGGTGAGGTCGGCGCGCGTTGCCTGCCTCCGAACTGACCCGTGAGCGCGACCCGGCGGCCCGCGGCGGGGAGCTGTGAGCTGTGCTGTACGTGGGGCGTGGTGGAGTTGAGCGGCCTGTGCCCGCAGTGCGCGACCGCGCGCCGCCGCTACCGCAAGGGCGGCACGCACGGCGTGCGGTACCGGAAGGCGTCGTGCCGCCGGTGCGGGTGGCCGGCGATCGTGTCCAGCGACGGCACGTGCCGCTGCTGTCGTCTTCTGGTTCGCCTGGGCGGCGACGATGCCTGGCTCACCGCCGAGCTCGCGCGCCAGAGCCTGCCACCGGGACGTCCTCAGCAACTCGCGCTGCGCCTTCACCCGGTGCGCCTGCCACGGGCCGACCCCCTGCGCCAGACCGACACCCCGCTGGTGCGCCAGCAGCCGCCCGCCTGGGCCCTGCGCGCGGCCGCGGCGCCCGCGCCGGCCGATGACCCCGCCGTGTGTGTCGAGGAAGTCCCCGGCCAGCTGGGTCTGTTCCGGCCCTGGCCGCGCACCTTCACCCGCGCCCACGCCTCGCGGATCCGCGACCGGCCCCTGGCGGGGCTCTGCGAAGTGGACGCAGTGCTGCAGGAGATGGCCCGAGAGCGCCGCGTCGGCGAGACCTGGAGGTTCCACACCAGAAAGGGCGCACGCCTTGCCCTTGCCTCCCGGCCACCGGATGAGCAGCGGGTACGGCCCGAAGCGCTTGCAGACCTGCCGCAGATGGCGCCGACCTTGAAGGAGGCCTTCGACCGTGCCGGTCTGCTCGCCTGGCCGCGGGCCCGCATCGTCCCGACGTGGTACGGGCCCAGGCAGGGGAGTTGCCGCGACTGCCTGGCCTGGACGAACGAGCAGCCCAACGGTGCGCTGGGTGCCTGAGAAGGCCCTGGCCGGCCTCGGCCTTCTCGATGACGCCCTCGCCATGGACCTGCGCAAACCCCAGGACTACTTCCACCGCATGTGGTCCACCGCCTTCCGCGCCACCGACCTCGCCGCTGGACACGACGAGGGTAAGTACAGCGACGAGTACACAGCGGCCGACGACGAGGAAGCACGCAGATGAATCCCGCCACCGTCCCGGAACCTCGCACAGCCGCCGCCCTGGCGGCCCGCCGTCGCAGAGCAGAGGCCGCACTTCAGCGGGTCCACGAGGCCATCACCCGGCTCCGGCGGGAGAAGGCTCAGGTCAGCGTCGCCTCCGTCGCCCGCCGCGCGGACGTCTCGCGCACCTTCCTCTACGACAATCCCGAGGCCAGGACCGCGGTCGCCACCGGCGTGGCCGAGACCGGCGAACGCCGGTCCCAGATGCTCGCCGACCAGGACAATGAGCACGAGGCGACCTGGCGTGAACGCGCACTGAACGCCGAGGACGCCCTCAAGGCCGCCCACGCTGAGATCCTCACCCAGCGCACCCGAATCGGCGAACTCCTCGGCCAGATCCGCGACTTGCAAGCCGAGTGGACCGAGGAGGCCATCCAGCGGATCACCACCGAGAACACCACGCTCAAGCAACGGGTCCGCCAGCTCACCACCGACAACCGCACTCTCGACGAACGGCTCAAAGCCGCGTGCTCAAATCTCCGCTTCCAGGACCGACGCGTCGCCGACCTCGAAGCCCAGATCACCGACTCAACGGTGCGTTGAATCAGCTCGGTCGAGTCCAGATGGCGGCTCACCGACCAAGGCTGGCGAGCCGCCGTCGCGGGCAGTGCAGACAAAGCCGTCAGGGCCCTCGACGGGATGGTTGTTTTTCTTCACACCAAACTCAACTGCCGCCGGGGGACTGCGAGTTACGCCCCGTCGGCGCCCGCCTCCCTACGCCTGCGCGCGTGCGGTGAACCTGCCGTCGGGACGCTTGTGCAGCCAGCCACGGTCGGCGAGCTTGGTCATCTTCGCCCGCAGCGGCTCCAGCTTGCCGCGCACCGAGGCGTCCAGGCCCAGCCGCTCGCCGACCGCCCTAACCTGCACCGGGCCGTCGGGCTCCCGCACGATCGCCAGGATCTTGCGGTAGTCGCCGGGCAGCGCGCCCTCATCGCGCGTCGCTACGGTGCGGAATGAGCAGGACTGCTCGCCCGTCACTCGCACCCCGCTCGGCGAGCTCTCCACGCTCCCCGCACCGCAGACGACCGCCGCAGGCACACGTCGACCGGACCGGCGTCAGTAAGTGCCACCGGCCCCGCCGCGAGCGCGGGTCGGGCACCGAGCCGAACCAGAGGCTCAGGTGAGCGGTCTGGTCGGGGTCCGTAATGATCACCAAGCCCGCGCCCGCACCGCTACCTGCCCCTCACGCCAAAGACCCGTACAACCACGGGACTTGTAGCCGCCTGGTTTCAGCCTGCGAACGTTTCTGCCCGCGAATTGTGTGAGAAGTGTTGACGTCATTCATGGGATGTCTAGCATTCTCCTGATCGATACTTCGACCCCTGTTCGGTATATCGGACAGACGCATCACACCGGCAGCCGGACAGCCCCTGACGGGCCACACCGGAGTCGCTTGCTCAAGGATGACGAGGTCCTTATGCGCAGACGTAGTTTCAGGCTCAGACGCCCGTCCGCGGTGCTCGCCGCCGCGGTTGCGGCCCTGGCCGCGCTGGCGGCGCTGCTCGTCGCCAGCCCGGCTCAGGCGGCCACCACCAGCGACTTGCGCAGTGTTGATTCCGGCCGCTGTCTCGATGTGTCGGGCTTCAGCCAGACCGACGGCGCGAACGTGCAGATCTGGGACTGCCACGGTGGAATCAACCAGCGGTGGACGTTGACGGACAGCAACCAGCTGACTGTGTACGGCAACAAGTGCCTGGATGTCCGGGGCGGTGCCACCGCGGCCGGGACCCCGGTGCAGATCTGGACGTGTACCGGCAGTGACAACCAGCAGTGGCGGGTGAACCCCGACGGCACGATCGTCGGCGTGAGGTCCGGGCTGTGCCTGGACGTCTCGGGCTGGGGTAAGGCCAACGGCACGGCGGTGCAGATCTGGTCGTGCCACGGCGGCGCCAACCAGAAGTGGACCGGCCTGTCCGGGGCGAGCAACGCATGTGCTCTTCCGTCGACGTACCGCTGGACATCGACCGGCCCGCTGGCGGAGCCGGCGAACGGGCAGGTCGCGCTGAAGGACTTCACCACCACCACGTACAACGGCAAGCACCTGGTCTACGCGACCACCTCCGACGGAACGTCGTGGGGCTCGACGGGGTTCAGTCCCTTCACGAACTGGTCGGACATGGCGACGGCCGGCCAGACCAAGATGAACGAGTCCGCGGTGGCGCCCCAACTGTTCTACTTCGCGCCCAAGAACGTCTGGGTGCTGGTGGACCAGTGGGGTCAGTGGCCGCTCTACTACCGCACGTCCAGCGACCCCACCAACCCCAACGGCTGGTCCGCCCGGCAGCCGCTGTTCACCGGCAGCCTCCCCGACGGCCCCGGGCCGAACCAGAAGAACGCCCCGATCGACCCGACCATGATCGCCGACGACCAGAACATGTACCTGTTCTTCGCCGCTGACAACGGCAACATCTACCGGGCGAGCATGCCGATCGGGAACTTCCCGGGCAACTTCGGCTCCTCGTATACGACGGTCATGAGCGACACAAGGGACCTTCTGTTCGAGGCGCCGCAGGTCTACAAGGTCCAGGGCCAGAACCAGTACCTCATGATCGTTGAGGCGCAGGGGACGAACCGCTACTTCCGCTCGTTCACCGCCTCCAGCCTGAACGGTCCGTGGACCGTCCAGGCCGGCAGCGAGAGCAGCCCCTTCGCGGGCCAGGCCAACAGCGGTTCCACCTGGGCCCAGGGCGTCAGCCACGGTGACCTGGTCCGCAACAACCCCGACCAGACCATGACCATCGATCCCTGCAACCTGCAGTTCCTCTACCAGGGCCTCCCCAACAACACACAGGAACCCAACTACATGAAACTGCCGTACCGGCCGGGCCTGCTCACCCTGCAGCGCTGACCCGCCTGATCCACGGTGATCGCGATGTGGTGCGGTCCGCCGACGCGTAGGCGAGCGGTTTACGGCGTGGGCAACTCCACCTGCTGACCGATACTCACCACCGTGAGGAACCCCAGCCGCGCGTCGGTCGGGGTTCCTCCCTTTCGTGGTTTTCCCCCGCGGGCGCATGGCGGCGTAACGGGCAAGCGTGCACTGATCCGTACCTGACATCCGTGCGCAGTCCGGCAGGATTCGATGACGATCCCGCATTCGAGGAAGTCGTGGCCGAACGCCGCTGGTGCCCGGCTGGTCGGCCTGGTGGATCAAGTCGATGACGTCGCGGTGGCGGCGGCCGCCGTCTGTCTTTTCCTGTGCTTCCTGTGCGGCTTCAGCCGCTCGGCCACCGCGGGGCGGTGTGCGGTCGGACATGTGATGGTTCGCGCCGTCGAGGTCGAAAGGGAGCCGGGGCGTGTCACCGGGGCACCAGGTCACAGGGGCACCGGGTCCGGTGAGACGGTGCGACCGCGTCTCGGCGAAAAATGATTGAGATGGCAACCTTTCCGCTCTGAGTGGCCACTTAGGGGTGTACCGACGAGGGCGAGCCGTGGTCAGCGGCGCTACGCCCTCTGTGTCAACACCCGATCGGAGCCCCACGTGTCACCAGACAACCCGAGATCCGCCGAGCAGCCGATGCCTCGGGGTCGCACGCCCCGCCGTAGCCGGATGCGCCGCCGCTTTGTCGCGGGGGCGGTGGCGGTGCTCGCCGCCTCGGTCGGCGTCGGCGCCCTGGCGCCCAGCGCGGGCGCCGCGCCGACCGTCCGCATCCGTGTGGATGCCGGTACCTCCTTGGGCACGGTGCCCAGCAGTGGTGTCGGCCTCAACACGGGCTTCGGCGACGAGCACATGGGGGACGCCAAGGTGACATCGCTGATGAAGGCCGCGGGAGTTCGGCAGCTGCGCTATCCCGGCGGCTCCGGCGCGGACGACTACCACTGGAAGACCCACACCTCCGGCGACGGCACCGGCTGGATCCCCTCCAACACCGACTTCGACCACTTCATGGCCACCGCGAAGAAGGTCGGCGCCCAGCCGATCCTGACCGCGAACTACGGTTCCGGCACCCCCCAGGAGGCCGCCGACTGGGTCAAGTACGCCAACGTCGACAAGGGCTACGGCGTGAAGTACTGGGAAATCGGCAACGAGGTCTACGGCAACGGGCACTACGGCGACGGCAAGGGCTGGGAAACTGACAACCACGCCGACAAGAGCCCGACGGCGTACGCGAAGAACCTGATCGCCTACTCGAAGGCGATGAAGGCCGTGGACCCGAAGGTGAAGATCGGAGCGGTGCTCACCACCCCCGGCGGCTGGCCGGATACGGAGAAGGCCCCCGGTGACAGCGCCGACTGGAACCACACGGTGCTCTCCATCGCGGCGAAGTCGATCGACTTCGTCATCGTCCACTGGTATCCGGGCGGCACCACCACGGCCGACCTGCTGAACACCCCCTCCCGGATCGCCGGTGTCAGGTCCACGCTGCGCTCGCTGATCGCCACCTACGCGGGCTCGCGCGCCGCTTCGGTGGAGATCGCGGTCACCGAGACCGACGGCGTCGGCTCGCCCTCCTTGACCAGCCAGGCCGCAGCCCTGTTTGCGCCGGACACCTACATGACCTGGTTCGAGCAAGGCGCCACCCACGTGGACTGGTGGAACCTGCACAACGGCACGGACCAGGCACCCACCACCGTCAACGGCCAGACCGACTACCAGGACGGGGGCATTCTCTCCGCCGGCACCTGCGCCGGGGGGAAGTGCCAACCGCCGCGCGACACAACCTTCCCCACCTACTGGGGCATCCGCTCGCTGACCGCACTGGCGAAGCCTGGCGACACCATGGTCAAGTCGTCCTCGGGCAACTCGTCGGTCACTGTGCACGCGGTGCGGAACAGCACCGGCGGTCTGAACGTCATGCTGATCAACAAGAGCCCGCGGAACGCGGCGCCGGTGTCGCTCTCGTACGCCGGATACACCCCGGCCGCAGGGGCGGTCACGACCGTTTCGTACGCCAAGGGAGACACTGCCCTGACGACGGCGAAGCGGGGCACGGCGGTCGCACAGACGCTGCCGCCGTACTCGATCACGACTCTTCAGCTGAAGCCCGCGTCGGGGACCGCCGGCACTGACAAGCCGACGCCCGCCGCCACGCCGACCGCCGCCGTGCCGGTTGTCACCGCCTCCGGCACGATCGGCACCCGTGCGCAGGGGGGGATCGGCGCACCCGTCGGCCAGGCGACCCCGAGCAGCGCGTCCGGCGACCTGGCTTCCACCGGGGCGAGCAACGCTGTCACGTACAGCGCCTTCGGTGGCCTGCTGGTCATCGCTGCCGGCGGCTTGCTGGTGCTCCGCGGACGTCGCCGCAGGGGCTTGCACGGGAAGTGAGACCGCGTGAGTGACTGACGGCCCGGCAGCAACGCCACCCACCCGTGGCGTGCGCGCCGGACCGTCGGCCTCCGCGCCGGCGTCGGCGGTCAGGAAACAAACAAGGCCCGGGTCGTTGACCTGGACCTGGCCTACCTCGGCACCGGTCCCGACCCGTGGGGCGGCCCACGGGCCGCGTTCCGGGCCACCGTGGAACTGCCGCGCGAGGACTTCGCGATGAACTACAACCAGGTCGTCCAGGTCGTCCAGGCCGGCATGGCCGCCATCGGCACCACGCGCCGCGTCGGGATCGACCTCCAGGCCGTCCAGGGCGCAGCTTCCGCCGCTCGCCTGACGGCGGAGACGGCTCGGCCCCCTGCCTCACTCGGGAAGCAGGGGGCGGATCCTCACCAAAATCCGCATGAACGCCCGCCACGCGACCACGCTCCTGCGGGCTCTCCTCGTGCTGACGAACGCCGAGGTCCAGCGTTGACGGACGATCACCTACTACCGATCACGCCCACGACCGGCACGAGCGCCCCAGCCCCGAGAGGCTCAACGGGTACCGCAGGCCTACCAGTTGGCCGGCAAACTCGCGACGTAGCTGCTCAGGCTGGGTTGATCGGTGCGTTGGCGCTGGCGATGAGCTCCTCCGCGTCGGGCAGGAAGGCTTTGAGGTCGGTCTGGTCCTGGCCTTCGATCCCGATGGCGAACAGATGGCTTCTGCTTCCGTACTTGACGTCGGACAGGTACAGCCGCAGCACCGCCGGCTCGGCGATGCCGTAGATGTTGTCGCCGGAATTCGGCCAGGTCAGGAAGTCCGCGCAGGCCCGCGCCGGGCAGTCGGAGGCTTCGTTCACCGCCTTGCCGGAGATCGCGATGTCGACCACCTTCGCCGGGAGCGCGCCGGTGCCGATCGTGCCGCTGCGAGGTTCGGAGACCTGTAGGTTGGGGCGGCTCCTGAGCCAGGCCAGAAGCCCTGTTGCGGTGCTGGGCACTCCGGCGGCACGTTTCCGGTCCTTGCCCACCGGGATGATGTCGGACCAGAACAGGACCCGGTGGGTATCCCAGTTGCCCTCCGGTGCCACGGAGAACTCGACGGGCTGGTCCTCATGGCTCTCCCACTGGCCTGTGAATGTCACCGTCAGCTGCCCGTTGAAGAAGTGTGCCGTCCGGTACGGGCCCGCCGACAGGCTTCCGGGATCCGAACCCCCTGAGAGGCACGCCGGTGCGCAGCCCGGGATCCGTGCCGATGCCGTGGTCGTCGGAGTCCCGGATGACCTACCCGAGCCGCTTGCTTCGCCCGGGCCGCTGGTGCTGCTGCACCCGCTGACGAGTACTGCGGACAGCAGGACCGGAATGAGCCCGAGACCGGATTTCATGACGGACTCCCCTTGTCCGGCGGCCAGGTCGGCCCAAATGCTTCCAGAGGTGCTGAAGGAAGTGAAGGAGGGCGAAGGCGTACATCCATGGGGCATTGGCCCGCACGGCACGTGCCCCCCGGCCCACGAACTCCCCGGGCCCAGCGGACAGTCGGCGGCGAGCAACAGCCACCACAGCTGGTTCCGGCTGGTGACCCACGAGCACGGCCTCGCCTTCTCCGAAGTCTGGCTTCTTCTGCCGGACATGTGACCAGACGTCGTGGCCGACTGCCCGCACAGCGACGCTCGGTCACAGCCGGCAGGTTGGAGAGGGCGCAGTGGCGGCAACGGGTCCGATGACGGAGATCGGTGCGCCGGCGCCGAGGGCGTCTTCGAGGCGCTCGCGCGACTCGGTGCCCTCGCTGACCCGCGGGACCGGGGGAGTGCCGCGCATGGTCACCGTTCCGCCGTGGGGGTTGCGGCTTGCTTCCGGTGCGGCACCGTCGAAGGGGCTGCTGGGCCGGATTGCGCGGGCTGAGCGGGCGGTTGTGTCGTTTCCCCGGAGGTGTGGCATCGGTTGCCGTGGCCGGTGAGGTTCTGCTGCTTCCTCGCCCTCTCGGAGTTAGGGTTGCTGTTCTTGTGGTATCCCGAATTCCGGTAGTCTTGATTTGTTCTGTGGTATGCGAGTTTGAAGGCCCGTCAATGACGTGACGTGCAGGCTGAGGAGGCAGAGTGCCGGAGAGGAACGTCGAGTTCGGGAAATACGGGGCTCATGGCCTTAAAGGGCATGAGGCGGTGGCCCGTCGGCTCGACGCACTCGCCGGCTTTGTCGCCACTCCGGTCACGGTGCGGCGTGGTCTGCTGGCCCGGTTGCACTACCTCACGCGCAGCGATCACGCCCGCGCTGCTGCCCGGGATGCGGGTCTGACCGTCACGGATCGCACGGTCAGGGCGTGGCTGGATGGCAGGCGGAGTCCGTCGGGGGAGAACCTCGACAGGATCGAGGCCGCGTACCGTACTGTGCGGCGCCACAATGTGGCCCGGTACTTGCTTGCGCGTCTCAATCGTGAGGGCCGTGGCACACGTGTGGAGTTCCATCCGCTGAACCAGTCCCGGGTTCCGAGGCCGCGTCAGCGGGTGATCGAGTACCGCACGCTCAATGTCCGTCACTGG
Source organism: Streptomyces sp. NBC_00775 (assembly GCF_036347135.1). NCBI lineage: Bacteria > Bacillati > Actinomycetota > Actinomycetes > Kitasatosporales > Streptomycetaceae > Streptomyces > Streptomyces sp. NBC_00775. Next base: position 217,441 of record NZ_CP108938.1, on the reverse strand, counting down.
GACCGCATTGTGCAGGCCTGGGTCGAGGACGACGACGAAGCGCTCGATGATGCCTGGGTCAATGATGTGGTGGTCGACTTGGGCTCTCAGTGGGGCGAGTACGAGTATGTGACCAACGTCGGGTTCGCGGCCTGATCCCCTTGTAGACCGTATGAAGCGGCCGTTCTGAGGTGTGTCTGAGGACGGTTGCCGCGCCGAAGGCCGATGCCCCGAGGGGAAGTTGACACGGGTTGCCCACCGGTGAACACGGTGGCGGGTAGTGCCGCAATTACCGGGAGGCACCGGATGTTCTCCGAGCGTACTTCGGTCGGTCTGGATGTCCACGCCCGCACCGACGAGCCCATACGCTCCTGCCCACTTGACAAAAACGCCTACATATCACGGCCTCGGGTGTCCTCCCGTCGGCGTGTCGGAGGGAGCAGCGTGCTGTTGAGGGCAGGACTGTTCTGTCGCTTTGAAGCTGTCGGATTGTCGTCGCGTCATGTGCTGGGCGGCTGGCCGGTGTCGTCGAAAGTCGGTTGATCGTGGCGTCTTGGCCTGGGGTGATTTAGAGGCCTCTAAGTGTATGAGGCCATGACGTTGGTGACGGTCTGCCTGAGTGTTGCTGCGGGTGGTTGTCCGCCGAGGGCGGTGTGGGGTCGGTGGTAGTTGTAGTGGATGTTCCACACCGCCAGCGCTTGGACGCGCTGGGTTTCGGAGGTCCAGGTGCGTGCGTACAGGAACTCTTCTGCCAGGATCCGGTTGTACCGTTCCACTTTCCCGTTGTGCCGGGGCGTGTACGGCCGGATCCGTTGGTGCCGTGAGCCAAGTAGGGCGCGGGTGAACGCGTCGGCGCGGTAGCAGGCACCATTGTCGGTGACGAGCCGTTCGATGCGGGTGATGCCGTGTGCAGCAAACCACGCCCTGGCTCGGTGCAGGAATGCTATCGCCGTCGAGGCTTTCTCATCCGGCAAAGGTTCCGTGTAGGCGAGGCGGGTGTGCCCGTCGACCGCGGAGTGTAGGTACACGTACTCTCCACGGCCGGTCTTCTTCTTGTTCCGGCTGACTGCCCGGGAGCGGTCGCTGTTTCGGCCGTGGGCTCGCCATCCGCCGCCGTCAGGTATCCGTCCGACCTTCTTCACGTCGATGTGGACCATGTGTCCCGGCCGGCGAGCGGTGATTGTGCGTGGTTTCCGAGTGGTGTGATGGTGCGACGGCTCACGGCGTGAACGGTTTGGCTGAGTTCGAAGGCGATTCGTCCTGCGGACCACTTGTGGTTTCGGCGCATCTGCTCGATCCGCTCCACTACCTCGCCCGGTGTGGCGGTGCGGTGTGGAGGACCGGTCGTGCAGGCCGAGCTCGCCATGACGGCGGTACCGGTTGACCCACTTGGAGGCGCATGCCCTGGAGATGCCCATCTCCGCAGCAACGTGGGCGATCGGACGTGACTGGCATCGCTCGACCAGTCGCCTGCGGCCCTCAACGGAGAGCGGTGCGTTGGCGTGGGTGCCCATCAGATGGCGGCGAGGTTGTTGAGCAGGTGGCCCAGCTCTGCCGGCGCCTGAATGTGGGCCAGGTGGCCCTGGCCAGGGAGTTCGTGGACTTCGGCGTGCGCGACGTGCTGCCGCACGTGATCGAACGACGTTCCGTAGGGGGCCGTTCCGCGATTGCGCTGGCCGATGATCAGGTCTGCTTGCTCTGCCTGCTGCGCCATCAGATCCGGAGGTGGCTCCGCGTTGAGGGCGCCGAGTTCGGCGTACAGCGGTCCGCTCAATCGACGCAGTGTCGCCCAACTGTGGGGATCGGCCCGAAGGTCGTCGATATGTGCTGCGGAGAAGCCGGAGATCTGCCGATTGACGATCTCGACGCAGCGATCCCAGTCCGCCGTCCCCTCTGCGGCCTTTAGGTCCGGCAGTGCATGACGTCCGAATGGTCGCATCACCGGCTCGTAGGCGATCACCTGGGGAATCGGGCGCTCGTTGGCGGCCAGCAAGGTGATCAAGCCGCCGTAGCTCCAGCCGAAGAGCGTCCGCGCGCTGTCGAACTCGTCAAGGACCACGCCGAGGTCCTCGATCTCTGTCCGCAGCGAGTACGAGTTGGTCAGCGCCCCCGAGGGGGCGCGGCCCCGGCGGTTTACGACTACCACCGAGGGCCAGGCGTCGACGGAGCCCGCAACGTGGCGCCACGTGTGCGCGTCGCTCATCACGCCGGGGACGACGACGAGGCCCGGAGCGTCCGGCTCCCCGTACACATCGACCGTCACCCAACTGTCCCCGCCGACCGGCAGCCTCTTCTGGATCGTTTGCTCCATAAATTTATTATGGAGCAAACGATCTATAATGCAAGCGTGACTGGACGAAACCGTGGGCGACCACGAGCCTTTGACCGTGACCGCGTGGTCCTTGATGCAGCTCGCCTCTTCTGGCGACGCGGCTACTCCGGCACTTCGACCCGCGCCCTGACCGCGGCCCTCGGTCTGTCCACCTCTAGCCTCTACGCCGCCTTCGGCAGCAAGGCTGGACTGTTCGAGGAAGCGGTTCGGACCTACGCCGAGCGGTACCGCGAGATCTATCAGCAGGCGGTCGCCGAGAACGACATCCTGACCGTGATCAAACGCATCCTCGCCGACTCGGTGCACGAGTTCACCCAGCCAAGCGACACACACCCCGGCTGTCTCATCAGCAGTGCCGTGATGAGCGACAGCACGAGCACGCTCGACACCAGCGCCTACGTCGCCGAACTGCACAGCTCGAACGAGCAGGCCCTCCTCGCACGCATCGAACGAGCGATCCAAGAAGGGGAACTAGCCGCCGGCACCAACGCAGCGGTCCTGACCGGGCTCGTCCAATGCGTCTGGCACGGATTGTCAGTGCGATCCAACGGCGACACATCTCGCGAGGACCTGCTCGCGACGGCGCAACTTGCTCACCATCTGATCTGCCAACAACTCACGTCACCAACGTCCTGACCCGCAACATCTAAGCCTTGATTGGTGCGGCCGACCTGGCGGCCTGCTCGATCTTCGCGCAGTAGGCTGCACGGGCTTCCTCGTCGATCTGCTTCTCGTATTCGGGGCGCACCCCGGTCCGGCCGTCGAGGCCCTCGCGCAGGATATCGGCGTGCCCGGCATGCCGGTTGGACTCGCCGAGGACATGGACCATGACGGCGAACAGGTTCGTGTTGGGATAAGGCTCCGGCCACCACGGCACGTGGCCGGGGGCGTCGAGGGGAAGCTCGTTGATCGTCGTGTCCGAGTGTTCCCACGTGCGCCGGTAGAACCCGGTGATCTGATCGCGGGTCTCGTCCTCGGTCGCCCACAGATCGCTGCCGTCGTAGTCCTGCCACCGGGGCAGCGGTTCCGGGGAAGGGCGGTCGAAGACCTCACCGAAGTACCTGGCCTCGACGGTGGCCACGTGTTTGACCAGGCCGAGGAGGTTGGTCCCGGTTACTGTCAAAGGTCGGCGGGCGTCGTATTCGGACAAGCCGTCGAGTTTCCAGAGCAGCGCCTTGCGGCCCCGCCGCAGTCTCCCGTGCAGGTTGTCTTTCGCGAATTCATCGATCATGCGGCATGAGCCTGCCATGGGCTGCTCGTGGTCTCAAGATCCCGTACGTGGTCCGCAACGACTGGCAGAGCCTAGGCCTGGCCATGGCCGCCGCCTGTAGGGTCTCGCCGCCGATGACATGTCGATCTTCTGTGACCTGCTGGTTCTCTGTTGTCTCACCGCGATGTCACCCAAGATCAGTCTCAGGTCGATGCCATTTCCTCGGCGGAACAATGAGTCTGCGGCTGAGCCACCGAGCACGAGGACTACATGCGAGCTCAGATCGCGCACCGATGAGTTTCCCGCGCCGCGCCGGTCTGCACGCGTGAGACCGACTCACGGAAGGCTGGCGCCATGCGGAAACTGATCTACGGCATGAACCTGACCCTGGACGGCTACATCGCCGCGCCCGGCGACGACATCGGCTGGAGCGTGCCGAGCGACGAGCTGTTCCAGTTTTGGTCCGACCAGTTGCAGGCGACCGACCTGTCGCTGTACGGGCGCAAGCTGTGGCAGACGATGAGCTCCCACTGGCCGACCGGCGACCAGCAGCCCAACGCCACCCCGGCGGAGATCGAGTTCGCGCGCCGCTGGCGGGACATGTCGAAGGTGGTGTTCTCCTCGACGATCGACAAGGTCGACTGGAACACCCGCCTGGTCACCGGCGACGCGGTCGCCGAGATCACCCGGCTCAAGGCCGAGGACGGCGGCCCGATGGACATCGGCGGCGCGACGCTCGCCGGGGCGGCCATGCGGGCCGGGCTGATTGACGAGTACGTGCTGGCCACCGCGCCGGTCCTGGTGGGCGGCGGCACGCCGTTCTTCACCGCGCTGGACAACTGGGTGAACCTGAACCTGGTGGAGACGCGGACACTTCCCTGCGGCGTGATCCTGACCAGGTACGAGACGAGGCGCTGAGCGCCCGTCCGGGAGTCACGGGCCATATGCTCCGCGGGTGACACCGGAGGAGCTGGCTCGCCTTCGTCGCCGCCGAACTCAACAGCCACCCCCGCAGGACCCTCGGCTGGCAGACCCCCGCAGACCTCTTCGCCAAGCTCGTCGCAACACTGGAATGATCACTGTGTTGCGATGATCGCTGGAACCCGCCCGAGTCTGATGGCCCCAGTTGGGGATCTTCGATGAGAAGCGTGACCGAGTCGGTTGGCCCCACCTCGAAGGTGTGGCCGTGGCAGAATGCCGACATGGTTCCCATCCGAAAGGGCGATGCCGCGTAGGCGCCCGAAGGCCGTCCGAGCGGAGCGGTGGCGGCCCCCCACACATGTGCCGGTCCCTCGGATTCCGGGGGTATCTGCTCGGACACGGGCCGCTGTTCGCCGTGTTGAGGCCGAGTACCTGTGGCCGAACGCCGTTGCTGACGCGCTCAACCGATTTGAGTGGGCCTTCAGGCAGCCGGGACGTTATCTGACTGGCCCCGGTGAGAGTCCTGGTATCGAGGTCGAAGACGGCCGCGATGCGCTGGAGGTGGCTCTGAGGCACCTTCCGAGGGGAGCCCGAGCCGACCTGGGCCGCCTGGTGGAGCAGATCGATGTTGAGTTCGAGCGTCGTACTCTTCCGAACCCGGATTGGGCGAGCGAGTGGACGGCAGGGCGCTGGTGGTGGTGGCGCATTCGGGAACGGTGACAGCGGTGGCACCGCAGGCCATCGTGGTCAGGAGTCTGCGGTGGCGCGCTGCCTGGCTTTGGTGTGGGCGAGGCGGTAGGAGTCGCTGCCGGTCTCGATGATGTTGCCGCCGAAGGTGAGACGGTCGACGACGGCCGCGCAGAGCCTGGGGTCGGTGAACGTCTTGGTCCACGAGGAGAACGATTCGTTGGAGGCGATGGCCATACTGTTCTTCTCCTCGCGCTCGGTCAGCACCTGGAACAGCAGTTCGGCGCCCCGCCTGTCCAGCTCCGTATAGCCGAGTTCATCAATACAGAGAAGGTCGACGCGGCCGTAGCGGGCGATGGTCTTGGTCAGCAGCTTCTCGTCGGCTGCCTCGACAAGCTCGTTGACGAGCTTGGTGGCCAGGACGTACTTGACCCGGAAGCCGGCCATCGCGGCCTCGGTGCCCAGGGCGATCAGCAGGTGGGACTTGCCGGTCCCCGAGTCGCCGATCAGACACAGCGGCAGCCCCTTGCGGACCCATTCGCAGGAAGCCAGGGTGTGGATCGCCGCCGGGTCGATGGCGGAGTTTGCGTCGAAGTCGAACGTGCGCAGCGCCTTCTTGCGCGGGAAGCCGGCCGCCTTGATCCGCCGCTCGGAGCGGCGGCGGTTGCGGTCGTCGCACTCGGCCATCAGCAGCTCGGCCAGGAACCCGCGGTAAGTCATCTGGTCGCGCGCCGCGGCGTCCGCCAACTCGGAGAACTGGCTTCGCATCGTGGGCAGGCGCAGGTTCCGGCAAGCCGCGTCGATGGCGGCATCGGCGGCGGGTTCGGTCAGGCCGCGCGGACGGGTGGCACTCATGGCGGGACTCCCTTAGCTGGTGGGACGCCCGGCCGACGACCGGGTATGACGAAGGAGCTGGTCGTAGGCGGCCACCGAGGGCAGCGGGCGCGGATCGGGCGGCAGAGCGGCCACCGTCACACGGGCATCCACAAGACGCTGAAGTGCGCGTTCCACCTCACCGAGGGCGGCCTGCACCTGCTCAGGCCTCCTCCCGCAACCGCGCGACCTCTTCCCGGACCTTCTTCTCCCGGGCCTCCAGCAGACCGAGCACTGACGGCACCAGCCACCTCCACAAGCGAGACGAACGGACGGGCCACGCCCATCTCTCCCGCCGTCAGCCGGAGTTCATGCCCACCCAGCCCGAACCAAACGACCACGTTCGGAAAGCGGATGGCGTCTGAAGCCCCTGCGCGTTTGGGGAACCAGGACCCCTTCCACTCGCCGGATCAGAGGTGGCTGGTTGACAGCGCGAGCAGAGCGGTGACGAGGGTGAGGGTTCCGCCGAAGGCGACTCCGGCCCGGAGCAGCGCGGCAGGGAGAGAAACACCGTCCCAGCGGGCGAGGAGCGCGGCGACTACGGCGGTCAGGAGGGCGAGAAGTACGGCGGCAAGCAGGACGAGCGCCAGCAGAGCCAAATGTGTGGACGAGGCAGGCATGGGCGTTTTCCGTTTCCATGGAGGGGAGCCGACGGGCTGGGTCCCGTGGGTGACGGAAAGGAAGATGGTTCAAGTCGCGTACAACGGAGTTCAGTTGGACAAAGATGAACAGGCCTGAACAAGCAGGTCGTTGTTGTCCACGGAGGGCCGGTGGAGACGAGTAAGCGCCAGCAGGAGGCATTGGCGGAACTGAAGGAGCGGCTGCGGAGCCTTCGGGTCCAACAGCGGTTGTCGATGACCTCGCTACCCATCCGGGCCGGTCTGAGCCGCACCACGGTCAGCCAGGCGCTGAACGGAACGAGTGTGCCCAGCGAGGTGACAGTGGTGGCGCTCGCCGCAGCGGTGGGAACCGACCCCGCTCCGCTGCTACGCCTGCGCGCCCGTGCCCTGCCCCCTACGGCACCTGCCTTGACGGTGGGAGGCACAGCGGACGCCGGGCCAGCCACGCACCAGGTGTTCGAGAGCTGGTACCGGCAGTATGTGGAGCGTCAATACGGGACGTTGTCGGTGATCGGGCTTGATCTGTCCCGGCCGGACCGTGCGTCCTGGCCCATGGATGCCGCCTATCTCAGTCTTGAGTTCACCACACCCATGTGGGGCTTAGTACCGGCAGGGCACCAAGGGGAGATGGGCGCTGATGTGCTTGTCGGCTCGATGAGAGCGGACGTACGCATGAGCTCGGACAGCGGCGCGGAGATTCGAGTGGAGCGTGCCGAGCAAGCCCTGGCTGGACGTCAGCGGATCCTCGTACGAGGACTGGCCGGCAGCGGCAAGACCACTTTGTTGCAGTGGCTCGCGGTCGCCACCGCCCGCCGAAGGCTGCCGCCCGAACTGTCGCATCTGGCGGACTGTCTACCATTCGTCCTGCCGTTGCGGAGTTTGGTACGGCGCCGCGAACTTCCCGTCCCTGATCAGTATTTGGCCTCCGTCGGCTGCCCCCGCGCGGGCTCCCAGCCGCCGGGCTGGGTCGACCGTGTCCTCCTCGACGGCCGGGGCCTGATACTCGTGGACGGCCTGGACGAGGTCCCGCAGGCGCAACGCGAGCAAACCCGACAGTGGTTGCACGATCTACTCGCGGCCTACCCGCGGGCCGCCTACCTGGTCACGACCCGGCCATCCGCGGTACCTGAGGGATGGTTGACCGATAGTGGCTTCACCGAACTGACGGTACGGTCGATGAGCAACCGGGATGCAACGGTGTTCGTCACCCGCTGGTACAAGGCGGCTGCTGCGGGGACCCCCGCCGTTGAGGAACGCGCGGGCCTGGCTGCGCTGGAAGAGGCACTGAAGGACACGGTGCGTTCCCAGCCCGACCTGTCCCGCCTGACCACGACCCCGCTGCTGTGCGCCCTGGTCTGCGCCCTACATCGTGACCGGCGTGGCCAACTGCCGCACGGACGCATGGAGTTGTACGAGGCTGCCCTGTCGATGTTGCTGCACCGCCGAGACCGTGAACGTGGCATCGGCGCCACCGAAGGCCTCGTCCTGACCGAACGCCAGAGCGTCCAAGTCCTCCAGCGTCTGGCCTACTGGCTGATCCGAAACGGCCAGACCGAACTCGACCACGACACAGCCCGGGCCCTCATCGACGAGGCCCTCCCCGCCATGCCCGACATTGCCCATCAGGCCGACGCCGCCCAGGTTCTCGCCCATCTCATCGCCCGCAGCGGCCTGCTGCGCACTCCTACGGTGGACACCATCGATTTCGTCCACCGGACCTTCCAGGACTACCTGGGAGCCAAGGCTGCCATCGAAGCCCGCGACATTCCCCTCCTGGTCCGCAACGCCCATGACGACCAGTGGGAAGACGTGCTGCGCATGGCCGTGGCACACGCCCGCCCTGCCGAACGAGCCACGCTTCTGCGTCGACTCGTCAACCGTGGCGACCGAACGCTCAAACACCGCAGCCGTCTTCACCTGCTCGCCACGGCCTGTCTCGAATACGCCACGGAGATCGATCCGCAGGTACGCCAGGAGGTTCGGAACCGTACTGCCGAACTTCTGCCACCGCGCAGTGCCGAGGAGGCCCAGGCATTGGCAGCCGTGGGCCCGATCATCCTCGATCTACTGCCCGGTCCTGACGGACTCGAAGACGACGAGGCCTTGGCCGTCGTCCAAACGGCTAGGAATGTTGGCGGCGACGCCGCCCTGTCCGTCATGAAGAGATTCCGCAACTGCACTCTTGACAGTGTTCGATGGACAATAGAGAACTCGTGGAGCCGCTTCGACACGGACGACTATGCCCGTGAAATCCTTTCCCAAACACCTAACCTCTCAAATGTGCTAATAGAAAATCCCGAGCAGTTGGCCACATTCCACCGCATGAAAATTCCAGGTCGAGCAAAATGCCGGGAAACCTTTCATGGGAATATCATGACCACTTCCTTCGCCCCGCAGGAAATATCCTCGCTGACCATCTCGAACAATAAAAGTCTGGAGAACCTGGACTTTCTTCGGTCTTTTACTTCCCTCACGGAGCTCAACCTGTACGACTGTCCAAGAGTTGCAGACCTGGCAGGCATCACCGAGCTACCCATTCAGACACTCTTCGTTTTCGACGGTTCCCCCAGGTGTGTCGAGCACCTAGCCAAACTGGCTGGAGTCGGCTATTTAGGATTGGGTATGGAACTGCCGATCCGTGATTTAGGGCAGCTCGAAATAAACTCAACTCTGAAGACCCTGATGCTCACATTCGAGGCGTGCAAAAATCTCACTCTGCGCGGCATAGGACGCTGGGATCAGCTTGCGGTGTTGAACTTGACCGGCCTCGTTGACGGTTTCTCCGAAGTGGCGACCCTGCCGGCGCTGAAAACTCTCATGCTCCAGAAAGAGGCCAACCTCTCCATGCTCTTGCGTATGCCCCCCGCCCCACAAATAAAGTCATTCTTCATGGCCAACAAGAGTGACTGGACGGGAGAAGACGGTGACCTGAGCATCGTCCGCTCCGCGCTGCCCGGCCTTCAAAGCCTGACACTGGGCCCACCGGACAAGAACACACGCATCGACCTCACCCCTCTGCACGGAATGCCGAACCTCACGATCCGCCTGTGCGGGGTAAGTACCGTTGTCGGTGCCGAGTGCTTTCCGGAAGGGTCCATCACCTTCGAGCCACGTCCTCGGAGCCAGTCCTCACCAGCAAAGACAAAAGCACCGGCACTGCCACCCGCCGGTACCTGATGGCTCCAACCCCTTGGTCGAACAGGTCGCAGATCAGGCATCCGATGCGGTTGCGGCGTCAAGCGGCGACGGCGAGAGCAAGTGCGGGGTGCATATCGGTGGCCATCGAGACGTCGCGGCGATGCTGTCAGTGAGGAGAACGCAGGTCGGTGTCGCCGTCAACGGCTGTTCGTGGATGCCTCGTTCGAGGTGGTGACCGCATCTGGATCGGTGGAACGTTGCGGCGCCGCGGAGCCTTCCGCGGGCTTGGACCTCGCCAGCCACAGGCCGGTGAACACGGCGGTGGCCAAAGTGACGGTGCCGGCAGCGAGGAAGGCGCTGTTGAGGCCGGTCTCGAAGGAGGCGCCGCCGGATTGCCGGGTGCGGACGATGGCTCCGAGTACCGCCACGCCGAGCACCGCGCCGATCTGCCGGGTGCTGCTGCTGATGCCTGATGCGAGGCCGCCTTCCTGCGGGCTGACCGCTTGGATGGCGGCTCCCGTCAGTGGGGACATGGCCAGGGCGAAGCCGATGCCGACCACTCCCAGCCGCCACCACACGTTCCCGTAGCCGGTGTCGGCATGCACCATGCCGAGCGCCAGCAGTCCCAGGCCGGCCAGGGCCAGGCCGCTGGTCACCACGATTCGGAAGCCGTACCGGGCGGCGAGCCGGCCCGCGTACGGGCTGACGATCACCATGGCGAGGGATACCGGCAGGGTCTGCAGGCCGGCGCGCAGGATCGAGCTGCCCTGGACGTACACGAAGAACTGGGAGAAGAAGAACGACGAACCCATGAGCGCGAACCCCACCACGACCATGGCGGTGTTGGACACGGTGAACAGCCGCTGCCGGAACAACCGCAGCGGCAGCATCGGAGCGGAACGACGCGCTTCGACGGCGACGAAGGCGGCGAGGAGGATCACCGCGGCGGTGAAGCTGCCCAGGATCACCGACGACGTCCAGCCGCGGGCACCACCCTCGATCAGCCCATAGGTCAGCGCCCCCACCCCCAGAACGGACAGCACCGTCCCCGGGACATCGATCGCGGGGGCGCTCGGATTGCGGGTCTCTTCAAGGCTGCGCAGACCGACCAGCAGAAGGACCACGCCGATGGGCAGATTGACCAGGAAGATGGCGGGCCAGCCGAAGGCATCTGTCAGCACGCCGCCGGCCACGGGGCCTGCGGCCAGACCGATTCCGCTGAGTCCGGCCCACAGCCCGATCGCCTTGATTCGTTCTTGCGGCACGGGATAGGCGGCGGCGAGCAGGGCGAGAGAGGCAGGGGCCAGCGCCGCGGCCCCGATGCCCTGCAGCACCCGGCCGGCGACCAGCCAGCCGACCGACGGCGCGAGGCTGCACAGCAGCGACGCGACGGTGAACACCGCCACGCCGGTCAGGTACACCCGCTTGCGGCCGAACCGGTCGGCGAAGATACCGCCGGACAGCAGCAGCATGGCGACCAGCAGTACGTACGCGTCGACGATCCATTGCAGACCGGTCAGCTGAGTGTGCAGCCGGTGCTGCATATCGGGCAGCGCTGCTCCAACAATCGTGTTGTCGAGCAGGACCATGAATTGGCCCAGGCAGGTCACCGTGAGCAGCACGGCCCGGTTCGGCCGACTGCCTACGGCCGCAGGCGATGCAGCCATGGGGATTCCTCTCAGTCGTCAGATACGCCTCTCCACGGCCGACGCGGTCAGCCTCCGGGCGCCCTAAAGCAGCCGGTGGCTGCGTTAGGAGACTGTAAGGAGGGTTGCCTCGTAAACGCAAGCCCCAACTGCGTTAAGGTGGGGGCATGAACGAGCGACAGCGAGCCCGGCGGCCCGGCGGGCGCAGCGCCCGCGTGGGCGCGGAGGTGCACCGGGCCGTCACCGAGCTGATCAACGAGCGCGGCTACGGCAACTTCACCGTCGGCGAGGTCGCAGCCCGCGCGGGCGTTGCCGACAGCAGCATCTACCGCCGGTGGGGCGGCCTGGAAACCCTGCTCGCCGACGTGACACTCACCCGCCTCAACGCGCAGTCGCCGATGCCCGACACCGGGAGTCTGGACGGCGATCTGCGCACTTACGCGGCCCAAGTGGCCCGCGAGATCACCGGACCCGACGGCCTGTTGTTGGTGCGCCTGGCTGTCGCCCTGTCGAGCAACGGTCAGCAGGGCCTGCAGGCGCGTGACGACCTCCGCGCCGAACGCACCCGGCAACTGCAGTCCATGCTCGATCGCGCCAGCGAACGCGGCGAGCACGCACCTGACGCGTTCGGCGTGCTGGACCACATCCTGGCCCCGATGTATATCCGCGTCTTGTTCGGCATGGAGCTCACACCGGACTACGTCGACGGGCTGGTCGACCGATTGCTGTGAGCTCAACCCGGTCCCCGGGATCAGCCCTCGGACGCGGTGGCCAGGGCTCCGTGAGGTGCTCTACTACGACGTCATTTCATTTGGTGAGTCTGCGGTAGCAGATGAGAGTGCGGGCGAAGCTGGTGAAGGCCAGGAAGTGATCGGCTTTGCGCTCGTAGCGGCGGTGCAGTCTGCGTCATTGGCGAGCCAGGACATCGTGCGTTCTATGGTCCAGCGGTGTCGGCCCAGCCGGGTCGAGGATTCGATGCCCCTGCGGGCGATGCGGTGCCTGATGCCGCGCCCGCGTAACCATCGCCGCAGGTGGTCGTAGTCGTACCCCTTGTCGGCGTGGAGCTTTCCCGGTCTGCGCCGCCGGCGTCCGCGCCGGGAGCGGATGGGGGGTATGCCCTGCACCAGCGGGATCAGCGCCTGGCTGTCGTGCAGGTTCGCTCCAGAGATTTTGCTGTTCGTCAGCTCCACGCCGACCTCTTCGCAGATGCTTCGCACGCGTAGCGGTCCGTCCGCGCGGGTGAGTACGGCCAGGATCTGCTCATAGGCCGGGGCATCCGGCGGGATGGGAGCCGGGGTGGTCGCCGGCGCCGGTTCGGGATCGGGCAGGGCGAGGAGTGTCTGACGGGTCGTCGTGACGCTCGCGGCCTCCTGCTCGAATTCGGTGAGTTGCGCGGACAGCTCCGCGATCTGCGCGCGGACAGTTTCCTGTTCGGCAGTGATCTGCTGTTCGCGGGTCTCAAGCAGGACCAGGACGGCACCGAGGGTGAGGTCGGGGTTGGTCATGCGCCGCGCCAGGCCGGTGCGGCCGTGCCGGTCAGCCGACGCGCCATCACGTCGCTTATGGCCCAGTAGATTCACGACTCGGCCGAGGACGTGAGGTGTTCGTAGTCCCGCACCAGCCTGCGCAAGAACATCAGGATCCCGTTTGTCTGCTCCACCACCCACCGCTTGGCCTGCGGAACAAACCCCACGTCACCAGGGTTGCGCGTGACGACCTCGACCTCGATGCCCAGTTTCTGACCGTGATCCACGACGGCCTTCTTGAACCCCTGACCCACCAGCGCCTTGACGACACTCGCATTGTCGGCGGCGACCTTGTCCAGCACGGCGATACCCGCGGCGTTGTCGTACGTGCAGGCCGGCACCACCACCGCCGCGATCACCAGGCCCAACACGTCTACAGCCAGGGCCCGTTTGCGGCCCGGCACCCTCTAATTCGCATCCCGGCCCGTCGTGGATGCAGGAACACCGGAAGCCGCATGGAGGCTCTGGGCGTCCAGCACCACCAACGACGGGTCCTCCAATCGCCCCCGGCGCTCCCGCACCCTCCACCGCAGCAGGTCATAGATGACCTTGTCCGTGCCGTCGTCGCGCCAGGTGCAGAAGTAGTACTTCACCGCGCCCGGCGGCGGGAGGTCGTGCGGCAGGCAGACCCACTGGCAGCCGGTCCGTGACTGATAGAGCAGAGCGTTGACGATCTCCCGCATCTCGTACCGGCCCAAATGCCCGCTCACCGAGGGGTGTTGGGCCTTCCAGGCCGAGATCACGGGCTCGACCAGAGACCAGCGCTCCTCGAATAAGTCGCTCATGTATAGCTGCCGCTCACTCACGCCAGGAATCCAGCAGAACCCCCGCCCCACAACCAGCCCGATTCCCCCAGAGCCACACGTTCAGGCGACAGCATCACGGACACCAGATCGCATACCACCCTCTCAAAGTACGGTGTGTGACATGGCGTCCGAACACGCGCCAGGGCCCACTGGGGAACTACGTCCATGCAACGGCCACGATGGCTGCGGCCGCCGTGAACGTCCCCACGGCATAGAACGCCCACTGCTGCTTGTTGCGCATGCCCACGAGCGCTGTTACCGCCACCAGGACGTCCAGGGCCAGCTTCACCCCCATCTTCGCGTTGTCCACCGGCAGGTCCAGGGACGTCCGGGTCCATATGAGTCCCGCACCGGTGACCAGCTGAACGACCGCGCTGATCGGCATGTAACTGCCGGTCACCGGGTCCTTCCCTCTCAACTGGAAGAAGACGCCACCCATGATCGCGGCGAACCCGAAGAGGTGGAAGACAAGGAACACGTACCGAAGGATCTCCATGCCGGTGATCGTTCCATAGGCGCAGCACCAATTGACGATCTTCTACACAAGAGCACGACCACGTCCGCATCACCCTCGCGACCACCACCACCGAGGATCTCGACGGCGACGACTCCCCGGACAAATCCGAACCGGCCCCGCCCGGACACCCCTCTACCCCAAGTACCTGGCAGTCACCGCAGACAGGAAAACCGTCCCCGCCAACCCGCGGCCTATGCAGAGCCCTTGTTGCTCGGGCTACCGGGATTCATTCGCAGTGCTCCGGCCTTCAGGCCGGGGGTGAAGCGAATCTGACGGTGGCGACGCGGAGCGTCGCGGATTCCGGTCCGGCGGAGCCGGACGCCGCGTATTCACCACCATGGCGCGGAGCGCCACGATGGCTGGTCGCGGCGGAGCCGGGCGATACTCACACCGGCCGGTGCTGCTGCTCGATGTACTGCTTGACCACCGAGAGCGGGGCGCCGCCGACGGTGCCGGCGAAGTAGGAACCGGACCAGAGCTTGTTGGCGCGCCAGTAGTGGCGTGCCAGGTCGGGGAACTCCTGGCGCAGTCGGCGGGAGGAGACGCCCTTGAGGGAGTTGACGAGTTTGGTGACGGCGACCTTGGGCGGGAAGTTCACCAGGAGGTGAACGTGGTTGTCCCCACCGTTGAACTCCACCAGCTCGCACTCGAAGTCCGCGCACACCGACCGCATGATCTCCTCCATCCGCGTCAGGTGATCGTCCGTGAATACGTTGTGCCGGAACTTTGTCACGAAGACCAAGTGCACATACATCACGAAAACACAGTGCCGACCAGTTCTGATCTTCTGCATGCCGCCGGTAACTCAAGTGTCTAGCGTGACGGTCATGCAGCTTCGGTACAGCTTCCGCCTGTACCCGGACTCCGGCCAACGCGCCGCGCTGGCGCGGGCGTTCGGGTGCGCCCGCGTCGTGTTCAACGACGCCGTGCGCGCCCGGGAACACGCCCGCACAGCGGGCGAGGCCTTCCCGACGGCCGGCAAGTTGTCCAAGAAGTTGATCAACGCTGCGAAGCAGACCGCTTCACGGGCCTGGCTGGGTGAGGTCTCCTCGGTAGTGCTCCAGCAGGCGCTGCGCGACGCGGAGGCTGCCTACAAGAACTTCTTCGCCTCCCTCAAGGGGCAGCGGCAGGGCGCGAAGACGGATGCACCCCGGTTCAAGTCCCGCAAGGACAACCGGCAGTTGATCCGCTTCACGGCCAACGCCCGCTGGTCGATCACCGATTCCGGGCGGCTGCACCTGCCGAAGATCGGGGCGGTGCGGGTGAAGTGGTCACGGACTCTGCCCGTCCAGCCCTCTTCGGTCACCGTGATCAAGGATGCGGCCGGGCGGTACTTCGCCTCCTTCGTCATCGACACCGACCCGGCCGCCGACGCCACCCGGATGCCCGAGTCCGACCAGACCATCGGCATCGACCTCGGCCTGGCCCACTTCGCGGTCCTGTCCGACGGCTCGAAGATCGACTCCCCCAGGTTCCTGCGCCGCGCGGAGAAGAAACTCAAAAGAGCCCAGCGGGAGTTGTTCCGCAAGCAGAAAGGCAGCAGGAACCGCGAGAAGGCCCGCCTGAAGGTTGCCCGCGCCCACGCGAAGGTGGCCGACGCGCGCAAAGAATTCCACCACCAGCTCTCCACGAAGCTGATCCGCGACAACCAAGCGATCGGCGTGGAGGACCTGGCGGTCAAAGGACTCGCGCGCACCAGACTGGCCAAGAGCGTGCACGATGCGGGCTGGGCACAGTTCGTACACATGCTGGAATACAAAGCGGTCAGGTACGGCCGGACCCTGGTCAAGATCGACCGGTTCGAGCCCACCAGCCAGGTCTGCTCGGCCTGCGGGGCCAAGGACGGTCCCAAGCCGCTGCACATCCGGACCTGGACCTGTGCCGCCTGCGGTGCGGTCCATGACCGGGACCACAACGCCGCGAAGAACGTGAAAACGGCCGCCGGACTGGCGGTCGCAGCCTGCGGAGCGCAGGTAAGACCAGGACGCGTCCCGGCACAGCGCGACGAAACAGGAAGCCACGGATTCTCCCCCGAACCCCGTGCCGCGTAGCGGCACAGCAACGGATGAGAAGGCCAGAATCCTCGGGCTTCAGCCCGAGGAGCAAGTCAATGCCGAAGAGCGTCGGAGGCGTCTGCACCGAAACCGAGCCCGGCTTGTTCACCTGTGGCCAGCCATTGGCACGCCATGCTTCCATTGCCGAGCGGCGGCGTGCATCGCTCGCGAGTCGAAGGCGCGCAGAAGGCCGGCAGGAAATGTTGCGGTCGGAGCCGGAGCCCGGGCCGGTCGATTGAGCACAGGAGGCTCGCCCTGAGGGCCGACGTCGCCCAGGGCATCCGGCTCAGCGACCGACCAGTGCCCGAGAGGTCTGGGACGTCCGAGGAACCGGTCTCCTCGGATCTGCGTCCGCGATGCGGACGGGGCTCTCGTGGGCCGGTGCGGGCCGTCAGCCGCCGACGGGGCCGGTGTAGGTGCCCGGGTGCGTGGCGCCGTCCTGGAGCAGGAGACTGCCACCGGGCCAGGTCAGGGTGGTCGAGGTGGTCTCGTTCGGCGGGGTGATGACGACCGAGGTGGCCTTGAACTCGGTGCCGCTGCCCTGGGTCCACGGCAGGAAGGTGATGGTGAACGTCGTGCTGCTGCCGGCGGCCAGGGTGACCTTCTTGGGCGTCGCGCTGCTGCGGGTCAGTGACCAGCTGCCGCTGGAGGACTTCAGGTCGACCCCGGGGAAGCCCTGGATGGTGCACGCGGCGGACGTCTTGTTCTTGAGCACCACGGCCAGCTGCTGCTGGTCGTCCGAGCTGCTGATCTTGCCGTCGCCGGAGCCGAAGGAGAAGCCCAGCCCGGCGGTGTGGCAGCGGCTCGCGCCGGTGCCGCCACTGTTGCCGGTGCCGCCGATGCTGGTGCCCGTATCGCCGCCGCCCGTGCTGCTGCCTGCGTCCTTGGTGGCACCCGTGTTCTCGGCCGTATCGCCGCCGGCCGCAGTGGCCGAGGACGAGGAAGCCGGTGCGGACGACTGGTCGCCCGAGGCGTCGTTGCCGCTGCCGTTCCCGCAGGCGGTGAGCGTCAGGGCCAGCGCGGACGTGGCGGCGAGTGCGGTGGCGGCGTGGAACAGGCGCATGATGCGTTTTCTCCGTTGCATGAGGGGCGCTGGCGGGCGCCGTGTTGATCACCACAGTACGAGGGGGTTCTCAACAGCCCAGTAACAGAGGCGTCCTGATCTAGCGTCAGCCATTCAGAAGGCTTTCAGTGCTGCGGTTCACGGCGCCTTCTGTGCCGCCGGAGCTCCGCTCCTCCATCGCAGCTGCGTCCCTGATTCACAGCACGTTCCCGGTCAGGGAAGCGCTCACCTGCGCCGTGACGGTCCAGGCACTTGAGCTACGGGTTTCACCCACGTGAGGGGGCGGAATCATAGGCTGCCCGATGCACAGAAGGAGGTCTGCATCCTCAACTGGTTTCTCAGGCCACGGTGTTGGGAGGGCTCCCTGCGCGGCGTTTCAGCACGCCTGCAACGTGAGGAACTCCGCGTGGAGGAGAGTAACGCGAAACGCTGGGCGAAACACCTGACCCGCGTGGAATGGTGGCCTAGGAGCGCCATCTGTCACCTGCGGAAATGGACTGACCAGCATGGACAAGATGTCCAGCGGCAGTTTCTGCAGGGCGCGGCGTCCAAGCTCGGCAGCGGCGCAGTGACGCTGATCATCCTGTGGTGGGAGACCCGCCGCTGAGCCCGACGGAGCCCACCTAGTCAGACCGGCGCCTCAGCCGTGAGAGCATCCCTCGGCCTGGACCGTGGTCTATCGCCCGGTGCGCAGAAAGTCGCGCCGGGCGGTGACAAGGTCGCGCCACCGCTCCCGGGTGGCCTGTTCTCCGTCGAGCCATTGTGGTGCGGTGTGTTCGGCGGGGAGCGGAAGGCCGGCCATGAAGTGCGCGATGTCGATGTAGTAGGTGTAGTCCCCGTTCTGGGTCCGTTCGCGCAGTCCGGCGCCGGGTCCTCAAAGCCGGCTGGCACAGGCCCGCCCTGAGCAATCACCCGGAAGCCGTCGTGGCGCTGGAGGTTGCCGTCGGCCGTGAACCGGAGCTGTTGCCGTAGGGAGCGCTCACCGAGGTAACCCGGACTGCCACCCGGCGACTCGCGCTGCCTCGGACTGGAGAAGTCTCCGGAAACCTGCCGAAAAGGATCACCGGAGTTCACGCGGTGGATCGAGGGTGACTGCTCAGGTGCTTGATTACGTGTGAGCGGGCGGCAGCCAGACGTTTCCAGCGACGCGGTCGCGCAGGACGGTTATGGGGTTGAGGCCGTGCTTGCGGGCTGTGAAGATGGCCGCGGTGCTGGCAACGGTTCCCGGATGGCCGGCCCAATATCCTGCGCGAAGTATGGACTGGAGGTTCCGGTCGGCGGCGGAGTCCCAACACTAATGATCACCAGAGTCACCAGGGAGCCCGCAGCATGACCAGCACCACGGAGGCCCTTGGCGGGTCGGCTGCAGTCGACGATGCAGCACGACGTGTCACGCGCCCGTTCTACGTATACGCCGTGCTCTCCAACACGCTGTTCCAGCGCGGCGTATTCGTCATCTTCCTTTATCAGCGCGGCTTCTCCGCCGGGCAAGTGGCCCTACTGCAGACACTGCTCTACCTGGTCAGCGGACTTGCGGAGTTGCCGACGGGAGTCATCGCCGACCGAATCGGCAGGCGTGCCAGCATCGTGATCGGCCAGGTGCTGATAGCTGGATGTCTGCTCGGTCAGGTGGCGTTCTCCAACTACTGGGTGTTCCTGGCGCTGTTCATCGGGCAGGGTGTGGGCATGGCATGTGTGTCCGGTTCGGACACCGCCCTGCTGTACGACCTGCTCGTGCGTCGTGGTGCAACGGCCAGCTACGTCAAGATCAAGTCCCGGTTCACCATGCTCGGGACGGTCACCTCGGGAGCCGCCATCGTCCTCGGCGGCCAACTGCAGCAGATTTCCTGGGGAGTCGTCTACGTCGGTTCGGCGGCGTGCCTCGTCCTGGCCGTGGTGGTGCTGATGTCACGGGTGCCCGAGATCCGCGGCGCGGACGCGGTGGACGAGCAGGACGGAGCCGAGGAGGAGCACGGCGACGTCACAGCATGGCGGGCGATGCTTCGGGTCGCCACGCCGGCGCTCGTGACGCTTGTCGTGGTGTCCGGATTGATGCATGCGACTTTGACGCCGTACATCATTTTTACGCAGAAGACCCTCTCCGATCAGGGAGCGGGCACCGCATTGGTCAGCGTGGTCATATCGGCGGGATTCTTCACTGGCGGGCTCACTCCGCTGCTGTCGGACCGCGCGAACCGGCGCATCGGGTATCGGGTCATCGTCCCGGTGTCCCTCCTGACGCTCTCCGCGGCACTCGGCCTGAGCGGCCTCGGCCTTGTCTGGGTCACCATCGCCGCGTTCCTGGCCCTGGTCGGGGTTCCCGAGATCACCGCCGTGATCGTGGACAACGTGTTCAACGAGGCCGTGCCGTCGCGCCACCGGGCGAGCCTGCTGTCGATGATCGCATTCGTGGAGTCGGCGCTCATCGGCATCGGCTATCTCGTCCTCGGCGCGCTCATGGACGGGCTGGGCTCCAGTGTGGGTATGGCCACCTACGCCGCGGTCCCCCTGCTGGCATGTCTCCTGTGGCTCCCGGTGCTCTTCCGAGGGGTACGGGTGACCACCGAGATCGAGAAACCCGCCGACCAAAAGGCATCCTGAAACAGACCATCTCGAGCAACCCCCTCCCTGATGGCAGGGCGTTGCTCGTTGACATGTCGCTCCCAGTCGGCGACGGAGCAGATGCACGTGGAGCCCCTGGTAGGACGGTTCTCACCGCAAGATCGTCCGCTGAACCAGAGGCTTCACGTTGGTCATCTATGCTGCCGCGCTCGATGTCCCGCGCCACATCGTGGTGCACCTCTCCCGGTTGCACTACCTCACGCGCAGCGATCACGCCCGCGCTGCTGCCCGGGATGCGGGTCTGACCGTCACGGATCGCACGGTCAGGGCGTGGCTGGATGGCAGGCGGAGTCCGTCGGGGAAGAACCTCGACAGGATCGAGGCCGCGTACCGTACTGTGCGGCGCCACAATGTGGCCCGGTACTTGCTTGCGCGTCTCAATCGTGAGGGCCGTGGCTCTGTCGGTGAGTCGTAGTGTCGTTTGTCGTTGAGCGCGGATGTCACCGTTGTTCCGGCAAGAGCGATGTCGCCGTGTTTTAGGGGCAGTTGGGGCCTTGTGGTGGGACGATGGCTGTGCTTCTCCCGCTGGGGGCACCGATGCGCCTGTCGAAAACCAAGGCCGATCTGTACGCGGCGATCCGCCGGGACCACCGCGCCGGGATGTCGATGCGCGCTCTGCAGCGCAAGTATGGGGTGACCTGGCAGACGGTCCGCAGGGCACTGGACCTGGTCTGGCCTGAGCCGCGCAAGAAGCTGCCCCCGCGTCCGACCAGGTTGGATCCCTACAAGCCGGTGATCGACGAGATGCTCCGCAGGGATCTGGACGCTCCGCCGAAGCAGCGGCACACCGCCAAGCGGGTTTTCGACCGGCTGCTGGACGAGTACGCCGCGATGGGGATCTCGTATCAGATGGTCCGCGGCTACATCGCCACGCGTCGTGGGGAGATCCGTCAGGAGGCGGGGCGGGGGCCGGCGGAGGTGTTCGTGCCGCAGACCCATCTGCCGGGCACCGAGGCAGAGGTGGACTTCGGTGACGTGCACATAGTGCTCGCTGGCGTGGTGACCCGGTGCCATCTGTTCTCCTTCCGGCTGTCGTATTCGGGCAAGGCGGTCCACCGGGTGTTCGCGTCCTGCGGCCAGGAGGCGTTCTTCGAGGGCCACGTTCACGCGCTGTCCGTGCTGGGCGGCGCCCCTCGCGGCAAAGTCCGCTAGGACAACCTGAAAGCCGCGGTCGCCCAGGTGCTCGGGTTCGCCCGGCACCGCCAGGAGAGCGAGCGGTGGACCGCGTTTCGCACGCACTGGGGCATCGAGAGCTTCTACTGCAGGCCAGGACTCGAAGGCGCCCACGAGAAGGGCGGCGTCGAGGGGCAGATCGGGTACTTCCGGCGCAACCACTTCGTCCCCGTTCCCGAGGTTGCCTCGCTGGCCGAGCTCAACGAGATGGTCGACCTGTGGGACCTTCAGGACGAGGGCCGAAGAATCCGCTCGCGGGCGAGGACGGTGGGTGAGTACTTCGCCGTCGAGGCGCCGATGCTGAAGCCGTTGCTGACCGAGCTGTTCGAGACCGGCCGGCTCTTCACGCCGCGGGTCGACCGCTACAGCCAGATCGCCGTGCAGACGAACCGCTACTCGGTGCCGGTCCGGCTGATCGGCAGGACGGTCCGGGTGATGCTGCACGCCAACCACCTCATCGTCTATGACCGGGGCCAGGAGGTCGCCCGCCACGAGCGGCTGAGCACGAAGGCCGGCTCACGCCTGGAGCTGGACCACTACCTGGAGGCGCTGATCCGCAAGCCCGGCGCCTTCCCCGGTGCCACAGCTGTCGAACAGGCCAAGTCCGCGGGCAAGTTCACGCCGGTCCACGACGACTGGTGGACGGCCGCCCGGGCGGCCCACGGCGACAAGGACGGCACCAAGGCCCTGATCGAGGTCCTCCTGCTGGGGCGTCACATGAGCCACGAACACATCGTCGCCGGGATGGCGACGGCCCTGCGGGCGGGCGCGTTGACCGCGGACGCGGTCGCTCTGGAGGCCCGCAAGGCCGCTGAGGCCGACGAACTGGCGGCCTCCGTCCCCGCTCATGCTGCTTTGCCCGAGCCGCCTGAGCGACAGCGGGCGACGGTCGCCTTCCTGTCCGACTGGCGGATGTCCCATCTGCCGGCCGACACCCGGCCGCTGCCCTCGGTGGCCCCCTACGACCAGCTGTTACGACACCGCCGACAAGGCGGTGCCCCTGCCACCGAGGGAGAAGTGACGTGAGTGCCCAACGCCATCACGGCCTGACCGAACAAGCCGCCGACACTGCCATCGACCAGGCATGCCGGATGCTGCGGCTGCCCACCATCCGGGGCCAGTTCCCCGACCTCGCCGAGGCCGCGAAGCGCGATCAGATGTCCTACAAGGGCTTCCTCGCCGAACTGCTGCTGGCCGAGTGCGACGACCGGGCCCGCCGCCGCTCGGAACGGCGGATCAAGGCCGCCGCGTTCCCGCGCGAGAAGTCACTGCGGGCGTTCGACTTCGACGCCAACCCCAACGTCGACGCCGCCAGGATCAACACCCTCGCGACCTGCGAGTGGGTCAGGAAGGGACAGCCCCTCTGCCTGATCGGCGACTCGGGCACCGGCAAATCGCACCTGCTGATCGCGCTGGGCACGGAGGCCGCGATGAAGGGCTACCGCGTCCGTTACACCCTCGCCACGAAACTGGTGAACGAACTCGTCGAGGCCGCCGACGAGCGGCTCCTGAGCAAGACGATCGCACGCTACGGACGCGTCGATCTCCTCTGTATTGACGAATTAGGGTATATGGAGCTTGATCGCAGGGGTGCCGAGCTGCTGTTCCAGGTCCTGACCGAACGCGAAGAGAAGAACAGCGTCGCCATCGCCTCCAACGAGAGCTTCGGCGGATGGACCAAGACATTCACCGATCCGCGGCTCTGCACGGCCATCGTCGACCGCCTCACCTTCGATGCGGCCATCCTCGAAACCGGCACGGACTCCTACCGCCTCGCCCAGACCAAAGCCCGAGCCGAACAAGCCGCCACAGTCTGACCCCGCCCCGGCGCTTCGCGCCGAGGAATGCTCTCGAACGACCGGCCGATGAAAATGGGCTGCCCTCCGATCCGTGCGCTTGGGGCGAGGCGAGCACGAAGGAAGATCGCTACGCTGCATGGGTGCTCTCATACGACGAGTTGACTTCACCGGAGCGTGAGCTGTGGGACGCGTTCCCCGAGGGACGCCGCGTGGACCTGCGCACGGGTGTGCCCGAGGATGACCGTGTCGACGGAGGCGGGCAGTGGGGCCCCGGGCGGACGGTGCGGGCAACCGTGATCGTGGCACTCCTCCTGGGCACAAATACCGCGCGACCGGGCGCCGTGGCGTGTCTGAGGCTTGCCGGGGCGCGGATATCCGGACACTTCAACCTGGCCGGCGCGCAGGTCGCTCACGCCCTCTGGCTCGAGGACTGCTGGGTCGAGGAGGGCGTGGACCTCTCCGGTGCGTCGACCCAGTCGATTGCGATTGTGGGCAGCCGAGTGCCGGGCGTGGAAGCCGGCATGATCCGTATCGACGGGCGCCTCGACCTGCGGCGCTCTCGCCTGGAAAGCGGCTCTGCCTCACCCTTCCACCGCAGGGTCACCGCCTTGTCGCTCATCAACGCCACCGTGAGCGGCGCCGTAAACCTCAACGGCGCCGAGATCACCGCACCCGAGGAATGGGCGGTGTCCGCTGGCGGACTGGTAGCGGAGGGCGGCGTCTACTGCGCGGACGGATTCATCGCGCACGGTGAAGTCCGCCTTATGGGGGCGCAGTTGCCAGGCGGACTGCACATGCGGGGCGCACTACTGGAACGCCCCGGTCGGCGCGGGGTCGCGCTCGCCCTGGACAACGCCGTGGCCTCGACGCTCGACTTCTCCGACGGGTTCACCGCGAACGGGACCGTGCGGCTGCGAGGTGCTCGGATCTCGGACAACCTGACCTTTGAAGGAGCGGTCCTGAACGGGCCGCCTGACGGCCACGGCCCGTCATTGACAGCCCTGCTGATGCAGGCTGTCGACTTCGACTTCACCCTCGCCCGGCAACCGTCCGGCACCGTGGACCTGCGTGGCGCACAGGTGTCCTACGTCCACGACAGCGAGCAGAGCTGGCCGGACGTCGTGGAGTTGGAGGGCTTTGTCTATGGCTCTATCAAGAAGGTGGAGTCCGGCGAGCGGCGGGAGGCGGTGGGCCGGTGGGACTCCGTGGCCCGCCGCGTGGCGTGGATACGGCGCAGCTCGGGCTACAGCCCGCAGCCGTATGAGCAGTTGGCGAGCTGGTACCGGACGATCGGCCACGACGACGACGCACGCCGGGTGCTCCTGGCCAAGCAGCGCCACCGGCGCTGCACCCTGTCCCTGCCCACGCGTACTTGGGGGCACTTGCTCGACGTGACCGTTGGCTATGGCTACCGCCCCTGGCTGGCCGGCGTCTGGCTCTTGGCACTGACCCTGCTGGGCACTCTGGTCTTCGGCGCGCACTCTCCGACCCCGGTGAAGCAGGGCGAAGGCGCTCCGTTCCAGCCTCTCGTCTACACGCTCGACCTTTTGATCCCCATCGGCGGTTTGGGCCAGCGCACGGCCTGGTACTGGACGGACGGCAGCCTCCAATGGCTGGCTTATCTCCTGATCGCCTTGGGATGGGTGCTGACGACCGCTGTCATCGCGGGTGTCACCCGCACGGTGCAGAGGAACTAGCGCTCGCCAGGCTGAACATGAATTGCCTGAGGCAGACATGCCCGCGCGCCCGAGCGACATCGAAACTCGCCGACATTCAGAGGCTCACAGGCCCTCGGATGACATCCGAACTCATCGACAAACGACACTCGTTAAGAGCTACGCAGCCAGGGCCGTGGCACCTGTGTGGAGTTCCATCCGCTGAACCAGTCCCGGGTTCCGAGGCCGCGTCAGCGGGTGATCGAGTACCGCACGCTCAATGTCCGTCACTGGGACCGCATTGTGCAGGCCTGGGTCGAGGACGACGACGAAGCGCTCGATGATGCCTGGGTCAATGATGTGGTGGTCGACTTGGGCTCTCAGTGGGGCGAGTACGAGTATGTGACCAACGTCGGGTTTGCGGCCTGATCCCCTTGTAGACCGTATGAAGCGGCCGTTCTGAGGTGTGTCTGAGGACGGTTGTCGCGCCGAAGGCCGATGCCCCGAAGGGAAGTTGACATGGGTTGCCCACCGGTGAGCACGGTGGCGGGTACTGAAATTGAATGCGTGATGTCGGGCCCGTGCGGTTGAGTGCTTGGGTCGGGGAGTGCCGCTCTCAGATCCGCTTGGAAGACGGGCGAGAGTGGTAGTCCGCGAGGCGATCGTCGGTCCACGCGGCATGGCGCCTGCGGAGCTCAGCCGCAGTCAGGTCGGTGCGACCGAGATCGTGGTAGTTCGGGAGCCAAGTCTCCACAGAGTGGTGCGAGTTGGTGAGGGCGAACAAGTCCCACAGCGCCATAGCGGGCACTGCCTGGCCGGCAGTCTCCTCGTACGCGGCCAGGAATGTCTCAGCTGTGACCGGGCCGTGCAGCAGGGCGAGGTCGAGTCGACACCAGCTCACGTCGAAGCCGCGCGGTGCCAACGATGCCCCTGACCAGTCGACGATGCCGGTGAGTTCGTCCTCCTGCCACAGGACGTTGCCCGACCAGTAGTCGTAATGAGTCAGGACCGGCGCTTCTTCGGCGAGACGATGACCATGGGACGCCAGGATCGTTGAGGCGGGAGCGGCGGCACTGGCACAGGCGGACGAGACCGTTGCGGCTTCCATTCCGTCGCGCAATCCGGTGAGCTCAGCGAGCGGGACATCGTGGAGACGGGCCAGGGTGCGCCCCAGTTGGACCGCTGCCACGTCGGGGGATGCTGATGTGATGTCCGAGCGGCCGGAGAGACGGGTGATCAAGGTTGCAGGTTCGCTGAAGCGCTCTCCGTCGGGGTCGGCGCCCAGAAGCCGAGGAGCCCAGCCACCCAGTCCGTCAAGCGCCGCCAATACGCGTGCTTCCCGAGCGGCAGCGCGGTCACCAGGCGGAAAGCGACGCAGGACCATCTCCCCCGCCGGGTCCACGGTTTCCAACAGATGAGTGGCGGCGTGAGTGCCGCCGACCAGTCGCTGTACGGTGCGCACGGAGGCATTGGGGCCAGCGATTTCGGCCGCCCAGGTGAGGGCAGCGGCAGGCGGTTGCGACTTGATCACCAAGCCAGTGTGCACGGCCGCCGTCGTGCGGGGCCACCGGTTTCTGCTCGCGCTCAGGACGCGATGCGGGCGCGACGGAGTACTACTGAATCTTGAATTCGTGATGTCGGTCAGGCGTTGATGGTCAGGCCGGTGCCGGCGAGGCAGCCGTCGACCAGGTCGGGGTGGTACTGGATCTGCTTGAGCTTGCGTTTGACGGCTCGGGTGATCTGGGAGAGGTCGGCGGCCGCGATGTTGCCGAGCTCGCGCTTGACCAGTGACCAGATGCCCTCCTGGGGTTTGAGGTCGGGTGCGTAGGTGGGCAGCTGGAAGACGGTCAGCCAGTCGGCGTTCTTCTCGATGAACTCTCGCACGCCGTAGGTGAGGTGCAGGCGGACGTTGTCCCAGACCAGGACGATCGGCCCGCCCAGCTGGATCCGGGCCAGGACGAGCAGGCGGCAGAAGTCCTTCCATCCGAAGCCCTTCGGCTCGTCCTTGCGGCCCGGTACTCCCGCAGCCCATAGATCAGCCGCGACCTGGAGCCGGGCTCGAAGCAGCACATGCCCACCATGGACAGACGGCCGGATCCCCGGCCGCGGACCCTGACCACCGGCGTGCGGCCGACCCGGCCCCAGGTCCTGGCCCTCGGCGGCGTCATCGACTGCCCGGCCTCATCCTCGAAGGCGATCCACGTACCCCGGGCCGCGGCCTCTCTTTTACCCGGGGTTAGACCTCCTTCTTCCACAGCTCGACCGCCTCGTCGTCTCGCTCGATCGCCCGCCGGCACGGCTGCTGCCAGGACCAGCCGTGCCGCTTCAGCAGCAGCCACGTGTCCTCGACCGTGTACGAGACGCGAAACAGCCTGCCGATCAGCGTCCCGATCCTCGCAGCGTCCACCGCTGATCCGGCCAGCCAAGCGCGAGCGGGCCACGCTCCAGCTCCCGCTCCAGACGCTCCAACTGGGCCAGCCCCAGCCTCGGGGGTCGGCCCGGTGACCCCTTCGACAGGATCCCGCCCGCGCCCCGCTCCCGCCAGGACTTCCGCCAGCGCTCCACTGACCGCTCCGACACCCGTAACGCGGCGGCGACTCCTTGTTCCTCTCCCCGCGCTCGAAGCGGTCCACGGCCTGAAGCCGAATGCGCTCCCGCGCGGCCCTCCCGGCGTCGGTCAGCCCGCCGCCCTGCGCGTACCTCACCCACACAGACCTACCGAACCCGACCCTCAACTGTCAGGCCGATGACCCGACATCACCAATCAAGTTCAGTAGTGCCGCAATTACCGGGAGGCACCGGATGTTTTCCGAGCGTACTTCGGTCGGTCTGGATGTCCACGCACGCACCGACGAGTCCATACGCTGCTGCCCACTTGACAAAAACGCCTACATATCAGGGCCTCGGATTTCGTGTCGGAATCTCATTGTCGGTGTCGGTGTCGGTGTCGGTGTCGGTGTCGGTGTCGGAGTCGGATCCGACGCGGGGCTGAGATCCGCAGGTCGCTGCCGTATCTCGTCTGAGTGAAGCCTTTGCGGGTGTGCTCCCGTCGGCGTGTCGGCGTGTCGGAGGGAGCACCGTGCTGTTGAGGGCAGGCCTGTCCTGTCGCTTTGAAGCTGTCGGATTGTCGTCGCGTTACGTGCTGGGCGGCTGGCCGGTGTCGTCGAAAGTCGGTCGATCGCGGCGTCTTGACCTGCGGTGATTAAGTTCGATGACATAGCGTCCGAGTGTCGCGCGATGGGGCCGGACTGTTCCGAACTGCTGCGAACACGATTCCCGTGCGGACGGCCTGCCTGTTGTGGCGGCGCCGCCGAAAAGGGCTCCGCGGTCACCCTGGGATTCGTCAGGGCTGGGCTGAGTGCTGTGGGGTCACAGGCTGTGGGCGATGGGGTGCAGGGGTTCGTACAGCGGGAGTTCGGCGCCGCTGGGGAGCCGGATCGCAGTCAGTTTGCCCCAGCGCTGTTCGCTGATCGGGCGGGTGATCTCGACGCCCCGCGCGTGGAACTCGCCGAGCTGGGAATCAAGGTCGTCGCACATCAGGAAGAACTCGTGCTGGGGCGGGCCGTCGGTCGGGTGCACGGCGATCTCGGCTGGGGGCAGCTTGAAGATGAGCCAGCCGCCGCCCGCGTCGACGCCGGGAAAGCCGAGGACGTCACGGATGAAGGCGCGGTCGGCCTCGGCGTCCTGGCTGTAGAGGATGACATGTGCACCGCTGATCATGGCTGGCTCCTGCCCGTCGACGTGCCGGCGGTCGTGTCCCTGGCATCCTGGCACGCTCGGATCCAAGAAGACCTTCGGCTGCATTCGACGACACGACGACTGAGTGGGGGTGTCCTTTTCTTGGAAGACTCTTTTCTTGGGTCTTCCACGATTTTCGTAGGCGTTGATCGACCTGGGTCCGGCAGTCGGTTGAACAGGATGCGCTGGCGGAGGAGTGCGTGTCGGGCGCGTCCGTAGGTCTGGCGTTTGAGCAGTTTGATCTTGTTGTTGGCGCTTTCGGTCCGGTCGTTGTGGTGGAGCGTGCTCGGGGCGGCATCGAGGGCGGCGCGGTCCCGTTCGAGGCTGTTCGTGAAGGAGTGGAGGAAGGGCAGGCCGGCCGAGCGGACGTGAACGATCCAGCTGGTGGGGGCTTCATCATTGCCGTCGGCCGGGGCCGGCGGGTCGGCGGAGGCAGGGATCTGGGTTGCGAGGGCTGTCATTTCCGGGCAGGCGCTGGCGACTTGGCCGAGCAGGGCGTGCTGGTCGGTTTTTTTGTGTGTGGCGAAGCCGTGGGTGCTGCCGTGTCTTCGTCTGCGGGGTGCGGTGTCGCGCCGTTTCCGGGGTGCCGGCCGCCGTGGTGTGGGCGTCGCTGCGGGCGGGGGAGTTGTGTGGCGTGCCGGGTTGCGGTGGGGCCGGGGTGACGACTCCGGGGGTTGGTTGCCAGCTTGGTGGGGTTGGGTGAGGGTGGTCGTCCGTGTTCGGGCTGGCTTCAGGGACGTGGCGGACAGTTTGAGGCGTACTGCCACCGGGCGATGCTGGACGCGGTGCGCTACCTGGTCGACAACGGAACCAAGTGGCGGGCCGTCCCTGCGGACTTCCCGCGGACCGGGTCTACGCCCTCTTCCACCGCTGGCGCGACTCACGAGTTCCGGGGCGATCGTCTTCACCGCGGCGCGGGCGGTGGGAGCCGGCGAGGGCCGGTTCATTCAGGTCTGGCGAGAGCCGGCCGGAGCGGCCGCGGGCTCTGGGCCGGGCTGCTCCGCACGGTGGTGTCGGTGGGGATGATGATCGCAGGCCCGGCGGTCTCAGCCTGCTCGCCGTACCCTGCGCAGTGCTGGAGGACCGGGACGGCTCCGCGGGATCGAGGTTCCTTCGTCTCATTCGCCTGGCGTGTTGTGTCGCAGGACCTCTCGGGCCAGCTTCTCCGCTCGCTCGGCGTTGGACATGACGTGAGACTGCTTCCTGGGCCACCATGTCAGTTCCACGAGTAGGAACGCGACGACCAGCCACGACACCAGTGCGTCCCGGGTCGATCCCGTGAACGTGTCGCTCAGCGCGAGGGCTACAGCCAGTCCGGCGAAGAGCAGGAGTACCCATCGGAAAACTCGGTCTTTTTCTCGGGCTGTGCGCAGCGCGCTGCTGTAGTCGATTACGGCGGGCGCCAGTCTGGCGTCACCGATGTCCTCACCGCGTCGGGTGGCACGGACTACCGCCGTCCGGTCGGCGGAGTCCAGGTCTCTGGCTCCGGGCCAGGCCCGGTTCATCCGACGGGCCACCCTGATTCCGTAGAAGGGGCTGAGGAACAGGGCCGCCAGAGCCGCGCCTACCCACGATCCCGACTCGGCGACCACGAATGCACCGAAGAAGACACCGGCCGCAAGGCCGATGCTCACGGCGCGGCGTACCGTTCCGCCGCGCCATGCCCAGCCCGGGATCATCACCACAGGATCATGCTGGCAGGCATCGGTATGGGGAGCAATCGGCCAGACCGGCGTCGCCGGGCACACGGAGGTTCACGCGGGAATCTCCCCGCAGCTGAGCGGGATTTCCACACAGCGGGAGCCATGCCTCGGTAAATCAATATTTTCCATTGGTTCATCCTTTTTGGTGTGTGCCTGCTTTTTCTGGGGTGAGGGCTGACTTCGAGCGGTCCTGGCATCGGATGTGTGCGACATCCCGCGAGTTCCTCTGAGCCTTACTGAGCCCTTGTCCTCGTGGCCAGGGCGTTCTGTCTCCTTGAGGTGTTCTTCGAGCTGGTGACGTAACTTCAGGATTCTGAAGCGTTCTCACTTCATCCGATCGATCTGTGATCAGGGTGAAGGCGAGGAGGCTCGGGTTGGCGCTGGCAGCCGTACGCGACCGGCGCGAGTTCCGCGATCCGGTCTCGGCGGAGGAACTGGAACAGTTCGAGACCGATGTGCTCGCCGGGTTCGTCCTCGCGCGGGCTTCGGTGGGGCTTGCTGACGGCACCATCCGCGGGGACGTCGGGCACCTGGACCAGATGCGGGCCTGGTTCGGCTGGCCGACCGCTGTGGGATGTGGAGTTGACTGACGCCGACGGGTACTTCGGGAAGGTGCTGCGGGGTTCGCCGAGCGGCACCCGGCTGGCCCGCGCGCAGAGCCCAGTGTGCGGCGCGGGCCCGTGCTCGGCTGCCCGGTTGCTGGGAGAGGACTGCGGCATCCAGCAGCTGTGCCTCCGCATGCGGGTGCTTGCCCACTGCGCGGCGCAGCCAGCCGGCGTGTTCCAGTTCCTGCCACAGCTCGCTGCGGCCGCGCAGCCGCATGCCGCGCAACAGGCCGTCAAGTCCTGCGGATGGCGTCTCAGGGAATTGAGGCCGCGCTCGCGGCGCGGCTCCCTTGATCTCATTGGGCGTAGTGCAGCCAGCGCTGGAGGGTGTTGTTGACGTCTGCCGGCAGGGCGCTGAGCTGGTCGATGACGGCGCGGTCTTCGGGCATCGGGGGGATGCCGGCGGCGGTGAGTGCCGCGTGCAGGGCGAGGCGTTGCTGGTCGTGTGGGGTGAGGGTGTAGCTGAGGCGGTGGGCGGGGTTGGGCGGCGGCAGGAAGTAGTCGATGTCATCGCGGGGCTGGGCGGGAGTCGGCCAGGCATTGTCGCTGGGATGTGCGGCGTATGGGTCGACGACGGCGAACGAACTGAGGCTCTCGTTGCTCCAGGGGGTCATCTCTGTCTCCTCACCGGCGAATTGCGGATTACAGGTCCAGAGCGCCGCAAGGGCCGCTTCGGTTGCGGCCGCGACCGTACGTCACGCTGATGGCGTCATCGGCGGCTGATCACCTGGTGTGACCAATAGATGGCGGCCGACACCGCCCAGCCCGCATCGGCCGCCGGCCAGCCCGGCCGGGGCCTGCCCTACCCGCGTTGCAGCCCAGCTCCTCGACTACGGGCCCGAGTGGCTGCGCCTGGTCGCCGCTGCTGGCGAGCAACTGCTGCTCGACCAGGCACCCCACCTGCCCCCTAAAGCGCGTTGCGGAAGGCCCTGACCTGCCAGATCACGGCCTTCTGCAACGCGCTTCAGGCCGCCTCGGCGAACCCGGGGACATCGCCGGCATTGTCGCCTTCCTCGCCTCGGACCGCAGCCGCTGGATCACCGGCCAGACGCTCCACGCCGGCGGCGGTCGCTTCTGACCCCAGCCGCAGTCAACGGAGTACACGCCGCCAATATCTGGGTGAGCGCGAGGGGCCGAGGCGGTTGCACATACAGCAAGGTGTGTCGTGGCACGATGGCGGCGGCCATGCCGGACGGCACACAGCTGACTGTCAGTGGGGCCACCGCGGAGGACGACTGGGTTCGCGGTCGAGAAGCGCCCCTTGCTGGATCGCCCTACGGCGCTGCCTGCCGGCCGTAGTTCAGTGAGCCTTTTCAGCGCTGCCGCTCCAGGGTGAGGACGGCAGCGGCGATTGACGACATTCGATTCGGACTACAGCGCGCGTGGTGGAAGATCCGCCAGGACTTCAGGCGGGCCACGCCCCGCTCGACCGGTGCCCGTACTGCCGCGAGCGCGCGGTTGACGGTGCGCTGGGTTGGTGACAGGTCGCGACCGGGTGGGCGTCTGACCGGTGTGGTGACTCACGGTCCGGCGCCGATGGAGGCGCGGTCGGCAGGGAGCGGGACGCTTTGGCGTTCGCAGAACCGGATGATCCGGTGGGTGGGGGCCGCGGTCAGGTCATGGGTCCGGCCCGGCAGGGCGGGCGAGATCCACAGCAGGCGTCCGGCCAGATCGGTGACCACCTGGACGTTCACGCCGTGGCGGCGGTGCTTGGCGGAGTAGTCCGCGCGGCCGTCGCCGAGGCGGTTGCATGCGGTGAGGGTGCCGTCGAGCAGGACGAAGTCCGGGTCGGCTTCACGCAGGACTTTGAGCTGGCCAGGTGCCCGCACCGTGAGCAGGTCGACCAGGGTGCGGGTGTAGGCGTGGGCGGTGCCCACCGAGATGCCGAAGCCGGCGGCGATCTGCGCGAGGGTGTCCTGCTTGCGCAGGTACATCAGGGCGACCAGCGCGGTGGTGCGGTGGGAGCTTGCAGCGGCGGTCACCCTCACGGGTGACGGTGAGCATGGTGACCCATTCAACCAGCGTGTGCGGCAGGTCGAGTGCGGCAGGATGGGGAACCAATGAGGCTCCTGTGCCGACGGGTTGAGACTTCGAACACGTCCCCCAACGGCACAGGAGTCTCGTGCGTTGCGGGTCCCGCCGCCGTTGTGCCGAGGTTCGGTAGTTGTCACCGGCGTAGCCGGATGACGTGGTGATGGGGACTGGTCGAAGCAGTCCGGCTGGCATCAGTGAGGCGAACGGCTTGTCACACACCCTGACGCGGCGGCACTTCTGCCACCGACTGCGGAGCGTGTGTGACAGGCCCGACAGCTCATTGGATCAGGTCGGTGTGCGGATGCTCGGGAGAGGTCGGGCAGACGTAGAGCTGCATGTTGTCGGTGCTGCCTACTTCTACCTTAGTCGGCTGCGCGGGGTCCTGGCCGGCGTAGTGACTGTCGGCGTAGGCGGCGGCTCGGTCTTCGTACGGCGCCCAGCCGCGTAGGTCACCACCGTCCCATTCGAAGGAGGCGATGGTCAGCAGCGGGACCATCTGCACGTCGCACACACCGCAGTACCGGGGGTTGGGGTCGGTGCGGCCCCACGGAGGCCAGCCACCGACCTTCCAGCCGGGAGAGTCAGCCAGATTGCCGTTGTAGAACTCCGCCGGATACTCCGCGTACGAGCTGTCCACGCCGGCGCCGGCTGCCTGCCATCTGCTCCAGTCTTCCACCGTCAGCCGCATCTCCGGGCTCAGATCGAGGCTGTTGGGATACTCGGTGATCGCTTCTGGTGCCAGCAGACACGGCTCCGGCACATATCCCCACCAGTTCACCTCACACGGTTCCGGCGGTGCGACGAGGACGTCGCCGACCTCCGCGGCGGACCGCCAGAACAGTGCGGTCGACGGCTTGTGACCCGGATTGTGGTCGTAGGGGCACCAGAGGACCTGGAGCAGATCGGCCTGTCCGGGCGGCCGCAACAGGGGTATGTCGCGCAGATACAGCTGTGCCACGGGCAGCATGGGGACCGGGCACTCCGCGGGCCACGGAGGGCCTGCGTCGAGTCGCTCCGCGAGCATCGCGGCGTTCCGTTCCTTGATCGCCTCCTCCTCGGGTGTGAACGCGGGACCATGGGGATCACGGAGCTGCCGGGCCACCCTGCGTCTGGTCAGCCGCACTTCTGCCGGCGACTCGCGGAATCCGCTGTCCACGTGCGTGCCTTCGCAGTGCGGCCACGGCTCCTCAGCCGGCCACAGCAACGGCCCCCCGACCGAGCTCTCCCTTGTCGAAGGCGACCCGGGACGAGGATGCAGCCGGATCGCAGGACGCGCTAACGGAGCCAGCTCAGGAAAGACCGCGGTCACGTCCACGGGCCGCGGGGGAGTAGTACGTACGAAAACCATACCGGTGATCCTGCCACCAGCCACTGACAACCCCTGGCCGCCTCAACCGGCGTCGGTGTCATCGGTGTTCAGCTGGTCAAGTCCAGCGCATGCAGCTCGGCCACAGCGACAGCAAGCCTGCCTATGTGACAACTGGCGTGCATCGGCTCAGCCGTCACTCGATCAGTGGCCACTCTGAAAAAGCCCAGTGAATACGGCAAGAATCCGAAGGTCGTGGTCTGCCTCATCGGGAAGACGGGCTTCCAAGAGCGCGTGCTTCGTACATGGACGGCGCAGGACGAGAGGACGCCGTAGAAATCGTCTTCAAAGGCCAGGTCCAGAGCAGGATTGAGGCGATGGTGACGGCGGCTTGGCAAGACTCTCGGGCCTTGTCATAGCGGGTGGCCAGCCCGCGCCACTGCTTGAGACGGTTGAAGCAGCGCTCGGCGACGTTGCGACGGCGGTAGGCCGCTGATGAGATCACGGAAGCCGTGGCCAAGCTGTTCTGGCCCAGAGAAGGGGAAAGTATGACCAGGTCCGTCGCCCAGGCCATATGGACATTCACCTTGGACGAGGACGAGGACTGGGTCCCCGTCAGGGAGCCCGCTGGAGACGAGAACCTCCGGCGGGCAGTGGAGACTCTGCTCATGGGCATCGCCTCGGCCGGGGCTGCGGAGACGTACCTGGCAGCCTGGCGCGCCGACTCGCAGCGCTGGGGGTCGGGGTTCAGTCTGGGGACCGCCTCTGCAGCGGCCCATCGCGTTAGCTCCGAACTCGTCAGGCTCCTCGATCTGTACGGGCAGTTCGAGGACTGCGACATCGCGGCCGACGAGTTCGAAGCGATGCTCCAGGACTACGTGGCGGCGGCGCGAACCGCCGAGTCCTAGAGATCGCCTTCAAGGGTCAGATCCAGAGCAGGATTGAGGCAACGGTGACGGCAGCTTGGTAAGGAGCCGTGTCGTATCTCTTTCCGCAGGCCAGCATGGTTGTGGGAGGGGCCTGTTGAGGCTTGGCGTTCGGTTCGGCGTCCGTGGGACGTCGACTCCGCGAAAGTGTCACAACAAGTCGGGTGCACTCGCCTGGGCGGGATCAGGGGATTCCGGGTGGCCTGGACCGCCGGTCGGGGCGGCGGCGCGCAGTGCTGCTTCGACCCGGCGGTTGCTGGTCATGGTCGCCGTGACGGCGGTCATGGTGAGGAGGAGGCCGGCGGCGGTGTAGAGCGGGGTGCGGATGTCGTAGGTGGTGGCCAGCCAGCCGCCGAGGAAGGCCCCGATGGGGGCGGCGCACATGGCGAGCATGCGGGAGGTGGAGGCGACCCGGCCCATGAGGTGGGCGGGGACGATCGCCTGGCGGAGGGAGGGCCCGAGCACCATCGTGGCGCCCATGCCGGCCCCGCAGACGGCGAGCGCCAGCCCGGCCACGTACGGGTTCGGGGCAACGGCAAGCCCCAGGATGGCAAGCCCTTCGACAGCGGCCGTGCA
Source organism: Streptomyces sp. NBC_00775 (assembly GCF_036347135.1). Classification (NCBI taxonomy): domain Bacteria; kingdom Bacillati; phylum Actinomycetota; class Actinomycetes; order Kitasatosporales; family Streptomycetaceae; genus Streptomyces; species Streptomyces sp. NBC_00775. Next base: position 181,932 of record NZ_CP108938.1, on the reverse strand, counting down.
GGTCAGTGCGGTGCCGGTGCCGAGTCGTCGGCCAAGGTAGGAGGCGATGCCCGCGCCGAGCAGGCCGCCGGTGGCCTCCGCCGTGAGGAGCAGGCCGAAGCCGTAGGTGTCGATGCCGAGGCGGTCGTGCGCGAAGAGGGCGAGGACGGTCTCCACGGCGAGGAAGGCGATGTTCCCGACCGCCGGGCGGAGCGCGAGCCCGAGCAGCACCCGGTCCCGGAAGACGTACGAGGCGCCGGCCCGCGCCTGCCGCAGCAGCGACTCGCGGGTCTCCGGTACGGGCCGGGGTGCGGCGGGCAGCGACCGTACGAGCAGTGCGGAGAGCGCGAACGACACCGCGTCGGCGAGCAGCGGAACCGCCCGCCCGAGCGCGAGCAGGGCACTGCCCGCGGGCGGCCCCGCGAAGCCGGACGCGGCGGTCTGGGTGCCGCGCAGGCGGGAGTTGGCGCGCTCCAGGAGCGCGGGGTCGCGGCCGAGCAGATCCGGCAGATAGGCCGTGGCGGCCGTGTCGAAGAAGAGTCCGCCGAGGCCGAGCAGGAAGGCGACGGCCGCGAGCAGTGGAATGCTCAGCACGTCGAGCGCGGCCGCCGCCGCGGGTATCGCGAGCAGCACCGCACGCGCCGCGTCCATGACCCACATCGTGCGCCGGCGGTCCCAGCGGTCCACCAGCGCACCGCCGAGCACCCCGAAGAGCAGCCACGGCAGCGTTCCGGTAGCCGTGACGACGGCGAGCGCCATCGGATCCCGCGTCAACGTCAACGCGAGCAGCGGCAGCGCGGCATGCGACACTCCGTCCCCGAGCGAGGAGATCGTCTGCGCAGTCCACAGCCTCCCGAACCCGGTCGGCAACTTCCGGACGTCTGAGGTCACTTGGCGTCCCCTTCGGCCTGCTCGCGCGGTGTCGGGTGGAACAGTGCGAAGAGCAGTGACGCGTCCGGCAGCGACGGATCGGACAGCTCCCGGTACTCGTCGGCCAGTGCCTGCAGCCGCGCCCCCAGCTGCGTGAACTGCTCCTCGGTGAGCCGCAGATGCGCCATCCGTACGTGCCGTTCGCTATCCACCGGCGCCGCCTCCAGGTCTGCCACCGCATGCCGCATCAGCACATCCGGCTGCCCCGCTCCGGGATCCGGCAGCACGATCGCCCGCGCGGCCATGGCGTAGTACCGCTCGGTGACCCCCCGCACTTTCCGCGTTCGTACCACCTTCACCAGGCCGGCCTGCTCGAGGAGCCGCACGTGATAGCTGGAACTGCCCTTCGCGAGGCCCACCTGGGCGGCGATCTGCGTAATCGTCGCCGGCTCGAAGCGGAGCACGGCCATGATCCGGTGGCGCGTGAGGTTGGAGACGGCGCGCAGCTGCGCGTCAGTGGTGACGTGGAACGTCTCGGGAAGATCATCGGTAGGCATACGAGCAATGGTCAACGATCCTTGACCATTGGGCAAGGGGATTTCGCGCGGGCCGTCGTCGCCGGCCCGCCCTCGACATGGAGCTCGGGCGAGGTCGAGCAACACAGCACCGGAGCGAAGCTGATCAAACGGACGGGCTACGGCCGCGCCGGCTTCGGTCTCCTCCGCAGACGCATCCTGACCAGGGCCCGACCGGTTCCCTCACGTGATGAGCGACAGAGCCGACGAACGTGCTCAGTCATAGATGTGCTGAGGCGGCACGCGGCGTGGCAGTGGCAGACGCCATTCGCCCAGCCGGGCGACGAGGATCCGGCGGGCCACAGTTCGTACCTCACTCCAGGCCGTATAGGCAGTCAGTGCATCGGCCCACCGGTCGGCCGGGCCGCGGACGTCCATCTCGCCGAAGGACCGGTCGATGGTCTTGAGGCCCTGGAGGGCTTGGGGTTCGAGAGTGCCCCGCTCAGCCATTCCTTCGGCCAGATGCAGGATGAAAGCGGCGTCGTCGGCGACGGCGGCAGTCCTCACGTGGTGCTCGCCGGCCCAGGCCAGCTGATCAGAAGGATCAGCAGCAAGGACGGCCAGCAACCTCGCTATCCAGCGCTGCCAGTAGTCGTTGTCGTCGAGGCTCATGCGAGCAGGGTCGCACCGGACCCGTTCGGCCCACCAGCCTGGACCAGTTCAGCCCACCAGGCTGGGCACGTTCATCGGATCCGTTACAAGATCAGCGACAGAGCCGCCGAACGTGCCCAACATGCCTGCCGCTTTGGGCTGGTGCGGTCGCCGGGGCCACCCGCTTCGTCAGGATGCGGTACAGGCGTCGCCGTCAGTGTCCGTGAACAGACCCCCGGCCTTCGCGCCGCCCTGTGCCGCCGGTGACCGCACGGGGCGACATCTGCCGCTCATCGTGGAGCCGGGCAATGGGAGCGGGCTGCTTCCGGGCCACCCCGCTCTTCGCTCTTTGATTTCAGCATGATCTAGTGCGGAACCCCGGGCGTTCACGCCCGGGAGGAAGCGCTTCTTAACGCTGCTCTGACCCGCGCGGGTGCACGGTTCTGCGCTATTGGCCTCAGCCGGGACGTTTCTGGTTCTCGATGTACTCCTTGATGACGGTGAGCGGGGCGCCGCCCCCGCAGGACCCTCGGCTGGCAGACCCCCGCAGACCCCTTCGCTGAGCTCGCCGCAACACGATGATCGCTGGAATCCGCCCTTCCGACGCGGCCTGGTCATCGCAACAACCCCGAGGGTCAGGTGTTGCAACCACCTCTAGAACCCAAGCGTTCAGCCGGGGCCAGAGGAACTGTTCACAGCCACTCGGGCGCTTGGCGGGAAGAGGAGCGGGCTGCCACTCTGGGGGCGCCGGCTCAATTTGCGGGGTGCGACAGGGGGGGAAGCGTGCTGCAGCGGATCGGGCTCTACTACCCGTACGTCAATTTCAGGGACGAGCAGTGGCTGAAGACGGCCGCGCTCTACTGGCCTCAGCTGGCCCGGATCGTTCCCGACCGCTTCCCGGTGACCGATTCGGACACCGCCCGCGCGCTCACGGCAGAACTCGACTTCGTCGTTCCCGTCGAGCCCTCCTCGTCCGCGCTGGGAGTCTCGTCCGTCTTCCTCGACGTCATCGCGGCTCACGCGGACGATCTGAGACAACGCTACGGATGGGCGGTCGCGGAACCGCAACCACCTGGACGGGCTTACCTTCACTGGGGCGAGGTCGCCCCGGACGTGCGGGAGGCCCTGTTCGGCACCGGCTTGGCCGTGCCTTCCCGGGGAACACGTTTCTCGGAGCCGGGCGTAGACGACTGGGTGGGCATGGATCCGGCGCTCGTGTGGGTCTACAAGTGCGCGCTGTCCGAGGAGGTCGCCCGCCGGGGCGACTTCGTCCCCACCACCGACCAGGCCGCAGCCCACGCGGCATCCCACGGCTGGGACGCCGAGCGCGTCACAGATGCGCTGCTGGACAGACCGAGCGTGCTGAGGGAACCGAGGGAAGCACCTTCCAGCGATCTCACGGACGCTATGGGAATGCTGGCGGTGCGCATTGTCGTGCCCGAGGACCTCGATGCGGTCCCGGTAGGGAAGATCGTCGAACTGCGCCGCCGCCACAAGGACGAGTTCGACACCTTCAACAGGGAAGTCACCGCCGCTGCCGCCGATCTCCGCGAGCATCTGGCCGATGTGACTCTGCCGACCTCCATCGACCGCTATGTCTCCATGGAGGTCGGGCGCAGATTCGAACGTCCCCTGGAGGAGCTGCGGCGAGCCATGCGAGGGCTCGGCATCGACACCGCGTTCAGCGCCGCGAATCTGAAGTTCGCGGTCCCGGCCACGCTGGCGGGCATGGCGGGCGGCGTGTACGCCGGCCCACTGGTCAGCACTGCCACCGGCGTCACCTTCGCCCTGGCCGGCCTGGCTCGGACGGTGACCGGCGAACGCCAGGCACTCCGCGCCTCCTCGCCCTCCGCGTACCTGCTATCAGTGGAGAAGGGGCTGGAGACCCGGTCCCTCGTCCGCCGAGTCTGCCGCCGGATCCCCGGTGCGGGCGGCGACATCGCCTGAGGACACTCCGCCTCCCACCCTGCCCTGTTCTACTCGCCTCCGTGCCCTCGGCGCCGCACGCCACAGGGCTCCGTCACGTAGTGCGCACCGCCAGTGGGTGTGAGCGCCGAGCGTTAGGTTCTGCTCCGAGGGTCGCCATCGCGGCGGACCACCTTGCAGGGAGGGCGGCTTGATGAACCGGAGACGTACGGAGAACGGGCTGCGCTGGATAGCCGATGACTACAACATCGGCTTCACGCTCACACTCAGCGAGGGTCTCTCGCCGTACGAGCTGCTGCGCAGCGTTGGCGCCGAGGAGTGTCACATTGTCCCGCTGACCCGCTCCGCGGCATACGAGCTGCTGCTCAGGGATGAGGAGGACCACATCAGTGACCTCGACTTCCTGGACTGGGAAGACGATGCGGCGGTTGCCCGGCTGACGAACGGGGGTTTTCTGCCCGCCCCGCCGGACACCATCGTCCGAGCGGGCTCGGTGGCGGGCTGGGCGTATGCGCTGGAGGAATTCCACTGTCATACGGGGACCTACCTCGCGGCGCTGTCCCAGCGGGGGCGGGCGTTTTGCGTGCATCGCAACGCGAAGGGCTTCAGCCGCGTCGATTACGCCCTCCACGGGGAGCCGGTGACGTCCTTCGAGCCCGGCCAGCCGCACCTTACGAACGGCGCCCCAGCCGAAGTGGCGCTTGGCTTCGTTCACAGCGGTAACGAGGTGGGCGAGGTCGCGTTCCTGCGGTTCCTGGAGGGCGAGTTCGGCATCTACCTCCCCTGGGAGGAGACGGAGGCAGAGCTGCCGGCAGCCGCGTTCACGTGACGGCTCCTTCACGTAGCCACGTCCACCCGAGCAGAGTCATATCCCGCTACACCACTTGGCGGGACGCCATCGCAACCGCACCAACGCGAACTCGCTTGCTACCGCTGCTACTCGCCCCGGCTCGCGCCCCTGGCGGCCCTGGTGCGGGTCGCGGGATCAAGGTGGCGGGTCGAGGAGGCGTTCCAGTCCACGAAGGGCCTGGCCGGACTGGATGAGTACCAGGTCAGCCGTTATGTGTCCTGGTCCCGCTGGGTCACCCTCGCCAAGCTCGCCCACGCGTTCCTCGCAGTCGTCCGCGCCGGCGAACACGCCCGCCACCGCTGCCCGGACAACCTGATCCCGCTCACCTGCAACGAGATCCAGCGCCTGTTCATCACGCTGGTTGTCGGGCCCGTCCACGACACGGCACACCGGCTGCGCTGGTCCCACTGGCGACCCGCCACCAGACCCGATCCCGAGCAAGCCACTGCCACCGCCAGGCCGCAGCCTCAGCGTGATCACCGAGGATTGCCGGCCACCGGCAGTGCGGAAAGACCTACCGCGCATGCATGCTGGTGCATGCCGGCAGAAATGGGGGGGCGCCAATGGAAGCAAGCACAACCCGCAGCGTGGCGCGTGCACGGATGGGATCGGGTCTGGCGGTGGTGGTCCTTCTGCTGCCCTTCGGCGGCTACGGACTGGCCCGGGCTGGGGCAGTCCCCGAAAGCACACCGATCGTGCTCGGCCTGCTGTCCGCGGTCGTCGGCTTCGTCCTCCTGCCTGCGCTGTGCGAGGAACGAGCCCCGTTTCGACACTCGTCGTCGCGTCTGACTGCGCACAGCCTGACCGGCGAACGGTCCATCGATCTGAACCGGATCGCCACCGTTCAGCTGCTGACGACCTTTTCGTACGGCGGTGCGTGCCGAACCGTGGTGGTGCGCGACACCCATGGTGTGCGCCTGGGCGTTACGACCAGGAGAGGCCGTGGGAAGCTTCGGCGAGCGATCGAGAGGGCGGACGCGAACGCCGCGCAAGGTGTCCCCGGGCCCCGGGTGAGCCGTGCGGCACAGACATATCTGGGTCTTGTCCCGGGGCGAGGACTTGTCGTCCACACGATTCTCGCCTTTCTGCTGATGACGGCGTCCGTGTGCCTGTACGTGATTGTTGCGCTCCGACTCGGCGGGCAGTGAGTCTTCCCCCCCCGAACGAAGCATGAGCCCGCCACAGCCGCTACCAGCAACGACCCAACTCGTGATCACGAAGTGCGGCTGGAGTACGAGACGGGTCTGCCGGTGGGGGCGTGTCGCTCGCGCAGGGTGCGCAGCAGGCCGGTCGCGCGGCCGGCGGGCGGGTGGGTCACCGTGGTGGTGGAGGCGTGGGCGGTTCCCGCCGGGGTGCCGGAGCCGGCGGCCGTCCGGGGCGGGGGTGTCGTGCCCGGCGCGGGTACATCTGTCGGCGTTCTCATGTAAGTGGCTCCGGCTTCCGCCGCACCCAGATGATCTCTGCCTACGAAGATCTTGCCAGAGCCACGTTCATGTGTACCCCGGCAACACCGGGGCGGCCGGGGCACGTTGGTGCGGCGGGAGTGTGCGGCGGCGGTCACCCTCGCCGAGGACTTTGAGCGTGGTGACCCGCTCGGCCGGGGTGTGCGGGAGGCCGGGTGCGGCAGGACGGGGAGCCGGCGGGGCTGCTGTGCCGGTGGGTTGGGGTGTCGGACGCCTCTCTCGACGGTGCGGGAGCCTTGTGCGTTTTGTGCCGTGGCGCCGTCACCCGGTTGTGGGCGGCCGGCTCCGATTCCCTGTTCGCGGCCAGTTGGCGGGGGAGCCATCTGGCCGCGAATGTCACAGCGGGTCACGTGAGTTGGCGGGTGGTGCTGTGCTGGACGGCCGGGAAATGGCGGACTTCCGCGAGATTGGGCACCATGGCGATGCGATGCTGCTGCCGCACCGGCGGGCAGGAGAAGCCGGTGCGTGGGACAGCCGGGACGGGAGGATGCCGTATGGGGGAGCGCGCTTTCGTCGGGGACGAGCTCGAACGCGAGGTTCCCTTCCGGCATTTGGTCGCTGACGTGTGGTCGCAGGTGGCGGAGGCGACCGCGCTCACCGTCCGGACCCGCTCCGCCTGGGCAGGCCTGTGGTGGCGTGCGACTGCCGGCAGACGGCCGCCGGCCGATGTACCCCAGGTCGACTGGTCCATGGACTGGGTGCTGTTCGTCGCCACCGGAACCCGCCCCACCACCGGGTACCGTGTGGAGATCCGCCGTCTCGTCCGCCGTGGCCACACGATCCATGTGTACGCAGTGGAAACCCTCCCGACGCAGGGGGCTGCAACCGGATCCGCGCTCACTCACCCCATTCACGCGGTGACGACACCCCGGGAGCCGGACGGAGTGAGCTTCCAGTTCCATTTCCAGCGCGAAGTCCCCGAGCAGTGAACGCACGGGTGCAATGCCGACGCCTGCTGCGCTGAAGAGCCGCACACGACCCGACGGCACAGGAGCGGATGCGATCTGGCGGATACGGATGGTCACCTTGCCATCTGGCCGTACCGGATTTTCCGCTGGCCGCTGTCACCCGGTCAGTGAGGTTTTCTCAGCGAAATGATCTCTGGAAGGCCGGGGCGAGCGGCGATGCCCCCGGCGGTGGAGCGGATCAGCGATCCCAACGCCACGCCGAACACGGCGACCAGGCCGAGGTAGACGCCGGCGCCGGCCAGGCTGCGCAGTACGCCGTCGTCGCCCAGGGACAGGGCGATCTTCTCACCGTCCAGGCCCGGGGTGCCCAGTTGGAACGCGGCCAGCGCGCCGATCGTGGTGACGATCAGTACGAGGGGGCCGATCACGGCACTCTTGGACCACAGGACCGGCAGGCGCCGTGGCACCGCGGCGAACGTGGAGCGGACCATGCCGGTGCCGTACTCGCCCGCGGACATCAGCACGCCGAGCACGCCCACGATCAGGGCCGTGAAGGTCGAACCGGTCAGGGCGAGGCTGATCGCGTCGGTGGAACCGCCGGTGTCCGTGCCGGGCGGCCCGCTCATCGCGGAGCCGGAGGGGCTGTAGGTGAAGGCGGCGATCGCCCCGAAGACGATCAGCACCGCCACAGAGGTCACGAGGGTGAGCCAACTGGAGCGCAGCGACCAGAACTTGGTCCACTTCGAGCGCAGTACCCCGGTGCTGGTCACCTTGAATGCCTTGTGTGCCCTCTTCTCGGGGGCGGGCACCACGGAAAGGTTGGCGGTAGTCATCAGGCGGCCTTTCGGTCAGTGTCTGCGTTCTCGGCGGGCCAGTCGAAGTCCCAGCCGGGCCGGTAGCCGCGGACTCCCCAGCCGTCCGGCCGCTTGCCGGGGGATCTCGAGTCCGGCCTGCTGCGCGGCGCGTGCCGCGTCGTAGACCTCGTGTGCGATCCGTACGGCGGCGCTGCGGCTGTCGGCGTGACCGGTGAAGACGTGCACACCTGTGACTGAGCGGTTCAGTTGGCCACTCTGAGCGTCACAGTTGGCCGCAGGGTAGCGACCATGTCGTGTTACTGATGCCGATCCGAGCCTCCCCTGGGCACGACCTGGGGGGTGGCCGGACCACCAGCATCAGGCGTATCTGGATCACTGTCTCCGGATTCCCGAGGCTGATGGGGCAAACGCAACACAGACCTACGGAATCGGAGACGCACGCGATGCGCGTTGTGATCATGGGTGGGACGTCCGGGATCGGCCTCGCGGCAGCCGAGAGGCTGACGGCTGCCGGCGCCGAGGTGATCGTGACCGGACGGGACCTCGAGAAGCTGGCGGCAGCCAAGGACCGGGTGGCCGGTGCCGAACAGATCGACGGCGCCTCGGAAACGGACGTGGCGGAGTTCTTCGAGCGGATCGGCGCCATCGACCATCTCGTGCTGGCATTCAGTCCGGGCGCGCTCGGGTTCGGGCCGCTCTCGGACGTGAGCCTGGCCAGCATCAGGGGTGCCTTCGACGGCAAGCTCTTCCCATACCTGTACGCGATCCAGAAGGCCGACGTCACCGGCTCAGTCACGATGATCTCCGCAGCCACCGCGAGGGCCGCCCTGCCCGGCAGCGTGGCGCTCGCCGCGGTCAACGGGGCGATCGAACGCATCGTGTCCCCGCTCGCCGCCGAACTGGCTCCGGTGCGGGTCAACGCCGTGGCCCCCGGGGCCGTCGACACTCCCTGGTGGTCGTTCCTGCCGGAGGAACAGCGTGCGGCCCAGTTCACCGCCGTGGCGGCGGACCTTCCGGCCAAGCGGATCGGACGGCCCGGCGATGTCGCGAACGCGATCGCCTACCTCATCGGCGCCGACTATGTGACGGGCACGGTCCTCCCGGTCGACGGCGGGTTCACCGTCGCCTGACGTTCACGCACCCGGATTCCTGACGAGTTTCAGGAATTGGCTCTCCACTTCTGAGCCCGGTGGCAGCAGATACGACACCAGCGTCTTGTCGTCGTTCGCCACGTGCAGCTTCACGTAGTCGAGGGTGACCTCGCCGAGCAGCGGATGGTCGATCGTACGGGCCTTGGGCACGAACGGCGCCAGCTCCTTGCGTCGCCACAGGCGGGCGAAGTCGGGGCTGGCGTCGGCCAGTTCCGCGATGAGTCCGGTGATCTCGGGCGCCAGGATGCCTTCGTTCGCCTGCGTGCGGAACAGCGCGACGGTGAGCGCGGCCTCCGTCTCCCAGTCTCGGGTCATCTCCCGCACCTCGGGCGCGGTGAACGTGAGCCACAGGACGTTGCGCCGCGATGCGGGCAAGGCGCCCAGGTCGCCATAGAGGAGTTCGCAGCCGCGGTTCCAGGCCAGGATGTCGAACCGCTGGTTCACGATGAAGGCCGGGTTCGGGTCGAGGTGGGTGAGCAACAGCTCGTACTGGGCTGGCAGTTCGGCGCGCGAAGGCGCCCCGTCCGGAGGCGGTTCATCGGCCAGCCGAAACAGATGGGCACGCTCGACCTCATCAAGTCCGAGTGCCGTGGCCAGGCTCCCGAGAATCTGGCGCGAGACGCGGATATTGCGGGCCTGCTCCAGCCACGTGTACCAGGTGATGCTCACCCCAGCGAGCGTCGCGACTTCCTCGCGCCGCAGCCCGGGAGTGCGCCGCCGCCCGAAGGTTGGCAGCCCCGCGTCGGCAGGCGTGCGCCGCGCCCGCCGGCTGCGGAGGAACTCGGCAAGCTCACGCCGCCGGCCCTGCGCTGTCATCTGTCCACCACGGCTTCCGCTTCGACGGGTTCCCGGAAGTCCTCGACGCGCTGAGACCCGATGAACAGCCCGTCCTCACAGGTGCCGCCAGAAAACTCTGCGTCAGACTTCGGATGGGGTCCAAGGCCGGAGGCCGGCTGGTAAATCGCCGCCAAAACCTGTTCTTCAGTGCATGCGAGCGTTCTTGCGCATGCCTTCATCTGCAGGAACATGGCACCTCCAGCCGTTCGGTCACCACAGACTCTAGGCCAACCGACCTTCCCGGCCCTGGCCCAGCCAGCCCACAGCTGTCTACACCCGCACGACCAACGAGGCGGCCAACTACGGCGCTCAGTGGGGCCAACTATCGCGCTCAGTGGCTTCCCAATGGGGAAGTCAACTGTCGTGAGGCAGATTCGCTAGTCGAGCTTTCCCTGACGGATGGTCTTCACAGCGAGCACAGGGTTCATGGGTTCGATGAGGTGTTCAACAGCAACAGCCAACAGGTGGGCTGGGGCATCGGCGTGCAGCAACGCACTCACGTACTCGAGGGCCTGCGATGGAGACAGCATCGGCAGTCTCTGGCGCAGGATGCGTACCGCTTGCATGCGTCCGCGTACGGCGGCAGCTTCGCGCATCTCTTCGTGTAGATCGTCCACAGGGGTGCGGATGGCCAGCCCACGGATGCGAACGCGGTAGTCAGCCTCCCAGGCTCCCTCTATCTCGGATACGGCTCCAATTTGGTGCAGCCCGCCGTCGATGCGGTCGACCAGGTAGGGGCCGTGGCCGATCAACATGGCGGCGGGGTTCCGGGTGCGCGCGTATTCCTCGGACTGCCAGTAGACCTTCCAGACCAGCTCGTGTTCCTCTAAATGCAGCACTGTTGTGGGCACCGGCTCCACGCCCAGAGCCGCCCACTTCTGGTTCTCGCGGTCCAGCTCTTCCTCGACGATACGAACCGCGGTCTCTCTCTCGATCACGCGTGCAGCATCCACTATGGATCCAGGTCTGACCAGCAGGTTTCTGGGCCCGGAGTCACAACTCCTGTCCTTGCGGCGACGGCTAGTGCTGTGACCGCATAGGTTCGCCGGGTCGGCGGTCGTGGCGGTTGCATGTGCGGTGACATCCGATCCGACCGCTGGAGGCGCGGTGGCCGAGCCCGTCCGTGTGCGCAGACTGACCGACCACGAGGGGCAGAAGCTGCAGCAGATCGTGCGCCGGGGCAGCACGAGTTCGGTGCGCTACCGGCGGGCGATGATGCTGCTGGCCTCCGCTGGAGGGGGCACCGGCAGCGGATGATCAGGCGGATCCCGGCCGGCCCGCGGAGCGGGTATGTGCGGCGCTGATGTGTCCTCAGACGCCCGCTTCCACCAGGTCGTCGGTATGGAAGGTGCGGCGGTAGGAGGCGGGTGAGACACCGAAGGCGGTGCGCATGTGGGCGCGCAGGGAGTTGGCGGAGCCGAAGCCACAGCGGTGGGCGACCAGGTCGATGGACAGGTCGGTGGTCTCCAGCAACTGCTTGGCCAGTTCCAGGCGTTGCGCGGTGAGCCACTGCACGGGGGTCATGCCGACCTCGTCGCGGAAGCGGCGGGTGAAGGAGCGCAGGCTCATTTGGGCGTGTTCGGCCAGGCGGTTCAGGGAGAGGGGTTCGCCGAGGTGTTCCAGGGCCCAGGCGCGGGTGGCGGTGGTGGTGGCGACGGTGGGTTCGGGCACCGGGCGGTCGATGTACTGGGCCTGGCCGCCGTCCCGCCAGGGCGGGACGACGCACATGCGGGCGGCGCGGTTGGCGGCGGCGGCGCCGTGGTCGCGGCGGATCATGTGCAGGCACAGGTCGACGCCGGCGGCGACGCCCGCGGAGGTCAGGACGTCGCCGTCGTCGACGAAGAGGACCTCCTCGTCGACCTTGACGCGGGGGTAGGCGCGGCGGAACTCGGGGGCGAGGTGCCAGTGGGTGGTGGCGGGCCGGCCGTCGAGGAGGCCCGCGGCGGCCAGGACGTAGGAGCCGGTGCAGATGGACACCAGGCGGGTGCCGGGCCGGATGCCGGCGATGGCCGCGGTGACCTCGGGCGGCAGCGGGCCGCCGCGGCCCAGCTCGGGCATGGCGTGCGTGGGCGGGACGATCACGGTGTCCGCGGCGGCCAGGGCCTCGGGACCGGCCGCGGGCTGCACGGTGAACCCGGCGTCGCTGAGGACCGGGGCGCCGTCGGCGGTGCAGACGGTGACCTCGTACAGCGGGCGTGAGCCGGCGTCCAGGACGCTGCCGAAGACGCGGGAGGGGATGCCGAGTTCGAAGGGCGGGACGCCGGGCAGGGCGAGGACGGCGATGCGGTGCCGCCCGGCCGCGTCGGCGCTCGGGTCGGGGCGGGGGTCGGTGCACGGCCACGGCATCTCGCTCATGGCCAGATCCTGTCACATAGTGGCCAGACGGCCAACACCATGGTGGGGGCGGGTGCCGGATCGTGGACTGCGTCGCGCCGGGAAGGGCCCGGGCGGCCGGTATCCGATCAAGACGGAAAGAGTGAGGCGGACAGCATGCGTGCGGTGGTCGTGGAGCAGTGGGGCGGACCGGAGGTGCTCGTGGAGCGTGAGGTCGCCCGGCCCGAGCCGGGACTGAACGAGGTCCTGGTGCGGGTCCACGCGGCCGGTGTGAACCCGGTGGACTTCAAGACCCGGGCCAGCGGGGCCCTGATCGAGTGGGGCGAGGTCCCGGCGGTCGGCTGGGACGTCTCCGGCACCGTGGAGGCCGTCGGACCGGGCGTGGGGATGTTCCGCCCCGGGGACGAGGTGTACGGCATGCCGCTGTTCCCGCGGCAGGCCGGCGCCTACGCCGAGTACGTCGTCGCCCCGGCCCGCCACCTCGCGCCCAAGCCGGCGAACCTCACCCACGTGCAGGCGGCGGCGCTGCCGCTGGCCGCACTGACCGCCTGGCAGGCCCTGGTGGACACCGCCGGGGTGCGCGCCGGTGAGCGGGTGCTGGTGCACGCGGCGGCCGGCGGGGTCGGCCACCTGGCCGTGCAGATCGCCAAGGCCCGCGGCGCGTACGTCATCGGCACGGCCAGCGCCGGCAAGCACGACCTGCTGCGGCAGCTGGGCGCGGACGAGGTGATCGACTACCGCACGGTCCGCTTCGAGGACGCCGTCGGGGACGTGGACGTGGTGCTGGACGGGCTCGGCGGCCAGAACGCCGAGCGGTCCCTGACGGTGCTGCGCCCGGGCGGCCGGCTGATCACCCTGCCCGGCCCCGACGACGTCCCCGCCGACGTCCCCGACCACGTGCGGGCGGTGTGGATGCTGGTCGAGCCCGACCACCTGGGTCTGCGCGAGATCGCCGCCCTGGCCGAGCGGGGCGCGCTCACGCCCGTGGTCGAGACCGTCGTCCCGCTGGCCGAGGCCGCGAAGGCGCACGAGATCGGCGAGCAGGGCCGCACCACCGGGAAGATCGTCCTGAGCGTCGCCTGACGCCGGCCGCCCCGGCCGGGTCGGCTGCGGGCAGGTGGAGCGGGACCGGAGCCCCGGGACCGACCGGTCCCGGGGCTCCGGGCGCGGCCGAACGGGACGGGACGGACCTGCGGGCACGGCCGGCTGCTGTGCCGTGACCCCGCTGACGCCATGTGCGGCGAACAGTTCGCGGGCTGCGGTCATGATGCGCTCACGCTTGGCCTGCTTGGCCCGCTCGCGGCGCCCGATCGGCATGTGGGCCGCGTCCCACGGGACCTCCCTTGAGTAATACTGAGTAGACTCATAATTGAGTGCAATCGGATTAATGGAGTGAGGCTGGGCCCCATGTCACGCCGAATTGGCTGATCTGGCCTCACACCTGGATAAATAGGATGAAGACAAGGAAAGGTGTCCCATGCGAGCGTTCGTCGTCACCAAGTACAAGGAGCCGCTGCAGGAGGCGGACGTCCCCGAGCCCACCGTCGGGGAGCACGACGTGCTCGTCCGGGTGGAGGCCGCCGGACTGAATCAGCTGGATGAGAAGATCCGCGCCGGTGAGTTGAAGCAGATCCTGCCCTACAAGCTGCCGCTGATCCTGGGCAACGACGTCGCGGGCACCGTCATCAGCGTCGGGACGGCGGTTCGCGGCTTCAAGCCCGGAGACGAGGTCTACGGTCGGCCCGACCAGGACCGCATCGGCACGTTCGCCGAGCGCATCGCCGTCGCGGAGGGCGACCTGGCGCTCAAGCCCGCCTCGATCAGCATGAATGAGGCCGGCTCGCTGCCGCTGGTGGCGCTCACGGCGTGGCAGGCGCTGGTGGAGCGCGGGAAGGTGCGGCCCGGGCAGAAGGTTCTCATCCACGCCGGCGCCGGCGGGGTCGGTTCGATCGCGATCCAGCTCGCCGCGCACCTCGGTGCGCACGTCGCCACGACCGCCAGCGCTTCCAACGCGGACTTCGTGCGCGCGCTCGGCGCGGACACGGTGATCGATTACCGCACCCAGGACTTCGAGCAGCTCCTGACCGGCTACGACCTGGTGTTGGACAGCCTCGGTGGGGAGACTCTCGAGAAGTCCCTGCGGGTGCTCAAGCCCGGCGGCAAAGCCATCGAGATCGCTGGTCCCCCGGAGCCCACTTTCGCGCGCGAGGCCGGCCTCAACCCGCTGCTGCGCCTGGGGGTCGCCGCCCTGAGCCGCAAGATCCGCAAGCAGGCGAAGAAGCTCGGCGTGACGTACGAGTTCATGCTCATGCGCGCAAGCGGCGACCAGCTCCGCCAGATCACCACCCTCATCGACGAGGGCGTGGTGCGTCCGGTCGTGGGAAAGGTGGTCGGCTTCGATCAGACCCCGCAGGCGCTGCAGGCCCTGTCCCAGGGTGGCATCCGCGGCAAGGCCGTCATCGGCAGCAGCTGACCCGCCGCAACCGCGACGGGCGACACAGAACGCACGAGGACACCACCCATGTCTGTCGCCTCCCAGTCGGTCGGACGGCGCGAGCGGAACAAGCAGGAAGAACTCGACCGCATCGTCGCTGCCACCAGTGAACTGTTCGCCGAACACGGCGTCGATGAGGTCACGACCCAGCAGATCGCCGACAAGGCCGACATCGGCACCGGGACCCTGTTCCTTTATGCCAAGACCAAGGGCGAACTCCTCCTCCTTGTCCAGAACGCCAAGTACGTCGAAGCACTTGAGCAGGGCCGGGCGGACGCCGAGACCGTCCCCGGCGTGCTGGACGCGGTGCTGGCGATCGTCCGGCCGATCGTCGAGTGCAACCGCATCCAGATCGACAACGGACGCACCTACCTGCGAGAGATTATCTTCGGCGACCCCGAGGAGCCCCGGCACGGCGCGGCACTGGCCATCGTCGCGCAGACCGAGGAGGCCGTCGCCGCCGTGCTGCGCCGAGACGAGCGGGTCGCAGAGGGCGACGCCGCGACGCTGGCACATATCGTGTCCGCCGTGATGTTCCTCAGCATGGCGGCAGGCGTGAACATCGCCTTGAGCGTCGAGGAGATCGTGCAGGACATCCGCAGGCAGGTCGACGCCCTGCTGCCTCGCTGAAGCGCGGCCCCGGCCTCAGGCCCAGGCGACCATCCGGGCAGTCCTCGGCTGCGGCATGGCCCGCATCCCCAAAGGACAGGTCATCCGGCCGTTGCTGCCCATACCGGCATGACTGGACGGCTGGGGCGGCCGGCCGGAGGACTACCGCCACCGCGTGCTGCTGGGATTCCGGAGACTGCCTGCCTACGTGGCGTCGAGTCCCCGTCGCACAGTCCCTGTCCCCAGGATTCCGGGTCGAGGCCCGTGTGATGCGGTCAGGGCTTTGTGGGTCGATTCAGCAGTTCAAGGGCGCCTTCGACGCGATGATGCCGTCCTACCGCGTCGTGCGTGGCGCAGGCGGCCAGGTCGGGGCGCTCGTAGGGCTGCCGGCAGACATGGCAGTCGTAGGTGACCGCCCCACCACTCGAACGCCGCCCGGTCGTCCATGGGCGCATCACGCCAGTCCCGCCTGCCTCGCGCGAACCACAGGAAGTCGAAGTACGTGCGCAGGTCCAGGGCAGGGGCGGCCTGGGTGTTCCACGGCGAAGACGCCGGCCACACCGAGAAATACCGGTTCCGCGCCACGTCGTACACGCCCGCCGGACTGATCAGGAACGGCTGCCCCTCGGGCACCCCCAGATCATCCAACCCCTCACCGAGATCGGCCAACAGGGAGCTGAACTCCCGTGCTCGCCAACCGGTGATCGACATGACGCTGGACGATAGTCCGTGGACAGCTCAACAGCGCATAACAGAAGTGGGACGGTTGCCGCGCCCTGGCCGGCCGGTGGGCCGACGGCCGTGTCGCCCTACGGAGCCGCAACGGCAGCGATCTAGTGCTGTGACCGCGTAGGTTCGCCGGGTTGGATCAGGCTGCGGTTGTGAGGGGGCGTCCGCCCCATCGGGTGCCTTTCTCGCTGCGGATGCGGGCGCGTTCCTTGCGTTCGGCGGCCAGGACGTCGCAGTGGCGGGCATTGGCGTTGCGCCAGCGGAGGTAGGAGTGCAGGGCCCTGGTCTGGACGGTGTGGTTGGGGTGGTGGGAGTTGGCGATGGTGAACTGCCGCAGTGGTCCGAAGTGCGCCTCGATCGGGTTCGCCCAGGAGGCGTAGGTCGGGGTGAAGCACAGCTCGACCTTGTGCTTCTTTGCCCAGCGGCGGATGTCGGCGCCCTTGTGGGCGGACAGGTTGTCCAGGATCACGTAGATCGGTGCGCCGTCGGGCCGGGCGGCGCGGATCGATTTCAGCGCGGCCAGCGTGTTCCCGGCACCCTTCTTGCGGCGGTTCACGCCCCACAGACGGTCGTCGCCCACCGAGTAGCAGCCATGGAAGTACCGGACGCCGTGGGTGCGATGGTAGGTGGCCGGCAGCCGGTCGGGCCGGGTCTGTTCGGCCCAGCAGCTGCCGCCGATGGGCCGGATCCCGAGTGGGCCGAACTCATCGAAGGCGAATACCCGGTCCGGGAAGCGGTCCAGGACGTGCTCGATACGGTCCAGCTTCGTCTCCCGTTCGGGGTCCGGGGACTCCTTCCAGGTCTTGGTGCGCTGGAAGGTGACGCCGCGGCGGGCGAGCAGGCACCGTAACGCCTCTCGCCAACTGAAGCGCTCAGTCACAACACCTCTCAGGCCGGGCTGGGCGGTGCTCCTGATCGGGACGTCGACCTCGAAGTAGGGCAGCAGGGTCATGACGTCCAACTCCTCCCGTGTACTCGGTCGTGAGGGACTACCGCGACCGCCCCGGCCCCCGTTGTGTGGGGAGGCCGGGGCGGCACGGAGCGTCCGTCACGCCGTGAGACGACGGGTCAGAACTCCAGGGGGATCGTGATCGGGCGCCGGGGATTCCCGGCGTGGGTGTGGACGGTGCTGCGGTGCGCGGCCAGGCTGGCACTCCCGCCCTTGATTGGCAGATGGCAGTCGGGGCAGCCATATCTGGCACGGCCAGTGGCAGCTACCAGCGCCCGTAGAAGCCCGACACGCTGAACTTGACAGTGCTCTTCCCGGTCCCGGAGGACGCCACATGGGTGGGTGACCGTGAGGGAGGAATGGTTCGCCGGCCGCTCTGCGGGGTCCGGGGTGCGCCGAAGCGGGTGCGCTGAGGGGGCCGGGCAGGTGTGCCGGTCCCAGGGTGATCGTACGTTCGTCGGCTCAATGAACTCCGGGCTGCCGACGCAAAGGACATCAACCAGGCCAAGACCGACGTCGAAGCCCGGGTCGGCGCTCTGCACCAGGTGTCGTCCGAGCACCAACTGCAGCGCCGACGGGTTGCAGAGCGTACTGCGGTGCGAGCCCGCTACCCATGCAGTCGCAACCCCCGACCGCCCTGCAGAGCACTTCAGGTCGGCTCGGAAGCGTTACTGCAAAAGGAGAATTAGGACTGGCTCATTCTGTTCTGCTGCCACTGGCCGTTGACGTCATCGAGGATGCTCTGGCACTCGGTGTAATAGGCGCTCGCTCTCTCGACCCCGGTGGCTGCGTCGGGCTGCGTCGACTCGAAAGCGATGCGAGAACGCAGCGCGTAGAGACGGTTCAGCGCACCCTGGTACGTGACCCACGTTTCCCTCGCGCTGTACCAGCCGGTCCAGGCCGCGGAGACTGTCGCCAGGGCCGAGAAGGCCAGCGACAGAGCGCTCAGCCATGCGTGCTTGTAGATCTGTGCAAGGCCGATGAGGAATGTCGTTGCCGCGCCCAGCGTCGCGGTGCTCACGGTCTGTAGCAAGGACATGCGGCGAAAGAAGCGCTTAGCCGAGGAGAACGCTTTGATGTGCTGGGCGATCTGGTCCTGTACGAGCCGCAGCGGGTCGCTGTCTGTCTCCGATGAGGGTTCGTCACTCACTGTGGCTCATTCTTCCCATCGGTCGGTGCGCCGGAGTGCTGCCAGATACGTGTGGAACGCCCCCTGCAGGGAGACGTTCTGTCGGAGGAAGACGGTCCCACGGTCGATCGCGCTTGCCCAGTCGAGCACCAGGTCACGGCTCGGCGGACTGTCGTATCGTCCGACGACGTCGGCGACGGTCATGAGGTGAAGGAAGCGGGCGATGGTGAACTGACGATCAAGTGGTCCGCGGAGCATGAGGACGCCAAGCCAGGGCAGACAGCTGCGTTCCTGCAGGAACGCCATCAAAAAGCAGTTGAGCATCAACCGGTAGGCGGCTGCGTCCGCCATGGGGCCCAACGACTGGCTGTCGGCGCCGAAGTATTGCTCTGGCGCACTCAGGTACCTGCTCGGCAAGGTGCCAACGGTGTCCACATAGTCCGTGGGTGTGGCTAGCCCATACTCATCCGAGGATCCGCCAGGCGGCGGCTCCCACGCGAACCTCCATCGCCCGCGCTCTAGATAGTCCTCGAGAGCCCCGGGCAACTGTCCGGTCTCGATGAAGAATGAGCGTCGCACCACGTAGTCCAGCCCATCGAGACGGTCGTCGCTGTCGCGGGTGAGCGACTCGGCGATTCCCGACGTTGCAGGGAGGTTCTCGAAGGCCCAGGCGAAATATCCGAAGGCCTCGGGTAGGCCAACCGAGGACACCCTCATGGGAAGACCACCTCCGTCGGTCGGCCGAAGGGTTGGACGTAGTGCACCTGCACCACCGTGAAGTCGTTGCCCAGCACCCTCGGAACTCCGAACTCGAAGAGGTGGTCAACGGCGTCCCCGAACAGGCCGTGCCTCTCCCGTACTGCTGCGAAGTCGAACCCCGCTCCACTACCCACAATGCTCAGCACGTATCCCGGCGTGTCGTTGAAGAGAGCAAAGCCTTGGGCGACTGACCACCTGCGACTGCAGGAAACGAACGGATTTGCATGCTTGGCGCTTTGGATGTGCAGGAGCTGGGACTCCAGATGGCTTCGCGCCTTCTTGTCGCCGCTGTCCGAAGCCTCCAACAACGTGGTGAACAGGTCGATTTGTATCTCGGTCCAGATCGTCGGGTCGTTGAAGTATCCCGACCGCAGTGACGGCGCCGTGATCTGCATGTCCCGCCGCCACTCCTTTTGTCCCCTGTAGAGCTGCACAGCATCTGGTTATACCCAGCCCGGCATGCGGTGTCCTGCCGTTCGGGCGGGCGGCTTGCCTCATTGGCTCACGGAGACGTCGTTCGGCCAAGGTTGCGTGGCAAAGCGGATGGAGCAGGGCTGGGTGCCTGTGGCGTACGTACTGGCTGCCCAGGGACCGCCGAGTGGCGGGGAAGTCGCACCGCTCAAAAGGCGTGTCCATGGCCGGGAGTCCGCAGGGTTATTGAGCTCCTTCGGGGTGTTCTGGGGGACCGGGCTGTCCGGTCCTCCGCACCAGCCGGCGGCCAGCGCGTGAAGGCGGCGGCCGATGGCACCGGCGAATGGCGCGGCGTTGGGGCGCGCATCGGGTGGTGATCAATGAGCATCGCAGCTTGCGGGGTGGATGCCCGTCTGGGGTACGGGCCTGGCGGTCTGCGGCTGCGCCGTGTGGTCCGCAGGCAGGCAGCGGCGGGGCCCGAGGGCCCCGGCTGCGTGCCTGCCGGGATGGTGTGTCAGGCCATGGCGAGGCGGTCCACCAGCAGTTCCACTCTCGGCTCGGTGTGCTCCGGCGGCAGCCGTCCCGACCGGGTCAGGGTGGCCAGCCCGTGCAGGGACGCCCAGAACACCTCGGTGAACAGCCCTGGGGCAACGCCGTCCCCGGCGACCTCGCCGAGGCTTTCCAGCAGGGCGGCGAAGGCGTCCTTGAGAGGTTCCGGGGTGTCCTCCTGTGCGTACGCCAGACCGCCGTCGAGCTGGAAGATGGCGTCGTAGACCGCCGGGTTGCGTGCGGCGAAGTCGAGGTAGGCGTGGGCGAGGGCGGTGACCTGCTCGCGCGGGCCGTTCGCGGCGGCGGTCGCGGCCCGCACCGCCGCGGCCATCTCTGTGGCGCCCTGGAGGGCGACGGCGCCGATGATCTCCCGTTTGCCGCGGAAGTGGCTGTAGAGGACGGGCTGGCTGTACTCGATGCGCTCGGCGAGCCGGCGGGTGGTGACCGCGTCCCAGCCCTGCTGCTCGGCGAGTTCGCGGGCTGTCGCCACGATGAGGCGCTCGCGCTCCGCCCGTTGGCGTTCCTTGCGTTCCTGTACCGACATGATTCGATCCTAGCGCCGCTAGACAAGCAAGCGGCAGTAGTACTAGCGTTGCCTCATCACCTAGCGACACTAGATTTCAGGAGGGGTAGTCATGCTCAACGCACTTGAGGTCTTCACCACCGTGGTCGTCGGCCTGATGGTGGGGGTGGAATTCTGCGTCGCCTTCGTCATGAACCCGATCCTCAACGCCCTCCCCGAGGACAGTGGCCAACTCGGCCACGCCCACGGGGGCCGGATGCTCGGCGCCGTGATGCCGTTCTGGTACATCGGCTCGCTCGTCCTCGCCGCGGTCTGGGCCATCGCCGGATGGCATCACCACGGCACGGGCCTGGTCGTCATCGCCGCCGCGCTGCTGATCCTCAGCGTGATCATGTCGCTCCTGCTGCTCGTCCCGATCAACAACCGGAACAAGACGTGGACCCCCGACAGCCGGCCCGAGGACTGGAAGGAGCAGATGAACCGCTGGCTCCGCTTCCACTACGTCCGCGTCGCCGTCATCATCGCCGCCTTCACCCTGCTGGTCACCGCCCTCACCTGAGCCCGCGGACTCACCCGCCCGGTCGTCAGCGGCAACCGCTCGGCCGTGCGCCCGAAGTGCGGCACCGCCACCTCCCTCCACATCCAGGACCCGGACACCAACTCCCTCGAACTCAGCTGGTATCTGCAGGACGCGTCCTGGGCAACACCTTCTTCGTCCCGAAGGAGAGGACTGAAGCGTTCCTGGCCCTCTTTCGCAGGCAGGCCGAGTTCATGAAGGCTCAGCCGGGATTCGTCTCCCCGCAGATGCACATGGGAACGGCGGACAGTCAGCTTCTGATGAACGTCGCGGTCTGGGAGTCGACCGAGGCGCTCGCCACGGTGTTCGGCAGCCCGGAGTTCCAGCGCATGGCGGCCGAGTTCCCCGACGACATCGTGTCGTACCCGCACATCTTCGAGCAGATCGACGTATGACACGGCAGCTCTAGCCGGGGGAGGGCAGCCGGAGAAGCCCTGGCGCCCCTCGCCGATCACCGGGCAGTCCTGCTCGAACACCTCGACGACGAGGTGGCCACCCTCCTTCCGCTCGCGGCCGAGCACATCACCGAAAAGGAATGGGCCTCCCTGGGCGACCACCTGGTGGCCAACACGCCCAAGCTCGCCCTCTTCGGCCTCGTCCTGGAGGACGCGAACCCGGCCGAGCGCGCCACGCTTCTGTCCGCCCTCTCCGCGCCGGTACGCGACATCAGCCGCGTCCGCGCCGCCTGACCAGGCCCCATACGACTCACCGGGCTCCACCAAGCTCACGAAGACTCGCAAGGAGAAGAACAATGTCGCTGAAGAAGATCAACACCGTCCTGGCCACCGCCTTCATCCTCTTCATCCTCTGGTTCGGGACGGAGTTCATCCTGAGACCGGAGACGACGGCGCCGGGCTTCGGCCTGCCGAGCTGGCCGTCCGGCGACGGCGGCGGCTTCCTGATCATCAAGGGAATCCGCGACGTCGTCTTGGCCCTGGTCCTGGGCATCCTGCTGGTGACGGGCCACCGCCGGGCGCTGGGCTGGGTGCTGCTGGTGGAGGCCCTCGCCGCGTACGGCGACATGACCACCGTGCTGGCCCACCACGGCTCCGTGGCCACCGCACTCGGCGTCCACGGCCTGACCGCGACGCTGATGATGGTCAACGGCCTGCTGATGATGCGCGAGACCCGCAAGGTCGCGGCCGCTGCGGCGACGCCCGCCCCGCAGCCCGCCTGATCCCATCGGTCCAAGGTGGCCCGGACACCGGCCGGGCCACCTTGGTGCGTGCCGGTATTCGCGTGTCAGCGCCCGCCGGGAAAGGCCAGGCAGACGATCTTCTTCCAGTCAGCGACGACCTGACGGCTGAGGCGGCCTGCTGCACCGCAGCGGCCACGGCCACCTGGACTGGCCGGTATTGGGCATGTCCGCCGCGGTCATCACCATGCCGCTCCATCACCAACAAGCAGCAGAAGTCGATGGCGCTGAGTGACATCGCGGGGGTGGTGGCGGCTGTTGACGGCGGTGAGGCGCTGCGTATCGCCGCCGATGCCGAGCGCATCGCCCAGACCAGGACCAATAGAGGCTTGACGGCGCTGGCCGGCATCGACTCGAAGGGGCAGGTGCTGGTCATCGTCGCGGGGGCGATGGCGGCCCTCGACGCGGCCAAGGCTCTGCGCACTGCCCAGAGCATCACCGACACAGGCTCGAGGGCGATGGCGCTGGCTGCGGTTGCGGAGGTGGTGGCGGCTGTTGACGGCGGTGAGGCGCTGCGTATCGCCGCCGATGCCGAGCGCGTCGCCCAGACCATCAGCAGCAATGACCAGACCTTCGACGGAGTATGGAAGCAGATGACACTGGGTGCCCTCGTGGTGGCGGTCAGGGCTGTTGATGCCAACGAGGCGCTGCGCATCGCTCAAACCATGACAGATAAGGGCCTGAAGGTGGCGGCGCTGGCTGGCGTCGCCCGGCTGGGGCGGTTCACGTCGGCGCTAACGGGCGCCGATGTAACTGGGCCTGCTCGCTTGATCGTTCAAGATGGTTTGAATGTCGGTGAGGGGCGGTGAAGATCTCACTCATTGTCTCCCGCATGATCTCCAGCCGCGACACCACTCCTTCCTGCTCAAGCAGAAGGTCCGTCAACTCCTCGATTTATCCACGCAGTTCAGCGATCCGATCCCGTACAGCAGTCTCCCGCCGCTCCAGTTCCTCCACCCACGACACCATCGCCGCCTCCCCGCCCCGAACTCTGGACACGACGATCCGGCAAACGATCCCTGGCAGCAACAACCCACGCGGCGATCTCACTCAGGCAGAGCCACACCCGATGAGGTGTCCGTCGAGGTCGTGCGCGGCCGGCTGCTGGAAGTGATCCACCTGCCCGCTGTCCGCTGCCCGCGCGGAGCGCCTGGACCGGACATGGAAGAGGATCGCCCGGCAAGGGGGCGTGGTCGTGCTGGTCGACGGCGCCCTCATCCCCACCCGGCGCCCTCATCCCCACCCGGCGCCCTCATCCCCACCCGGCGCCCTCATCCCCGCCCGGTGCCCGCACCGGACGCGCCGGCCGCCCCGCCTTTCCGGGCGCGCGCTGGACGCACGGTCTGCTCCTGCTCGTCTTGACCGGCGGTCGGGGCGGCCTGATCCGGGTTTTGGCGGCCCGCTGCGGCCGCCCCTCATGGCGTGAGCGCTGCGTGCTGCGACCGTGTCACCGCGCGTCCATCCGGACGCCCGAAGGCGCCTTCGGCCCGCACCGCGTGGTATGCGGCGGGGGCCCAAGGCGCCTTATCGTACGGTCGTTGGGAGCGCGGCGTCAGCCGAGCTGCCCGGTCGGCCGCATGGTGATGTGGTTGATGTCCACGCCCGCGGACTGGTTGACGGCGAAGACGATCGTGTCCGCGATCTGCTCGGCGGTCATCGTCGGCGTCGCCTCGGGGGTGCCGCCGCGCTCGTCCCAGAACGGGGTGTCCACCACCCCGGGGGCGACGACGGTCACGCCGACTCCGTCCTTGCCGACCAGCAGCCGGGTGTTCTCGGCCAGCGCGTGCGCGGCCCACTTGGTGACCGAGTACAGGTTGCCAGGCGTGTTGCGCACCCCGGCGACCGAACCGATGATCACGATCCGGCCCTTGGACTCCCTGAGGTGCGGCAGGGTCTCCCGCACCAGCAGGGCCGGGCCCAGAACGTTGGTGAGGACCATGGCGCGCATGTCCTCGGGGGCGTGGCTCTCCAGGTTGCCGGGCAGTGAGAAACCGGCGTTGGCGATGACGTTGTCCAGCCGGCCCCACGCGTCCACCACGCGGCGCACGGCGGAGGCGACATCGTGCTCGTCGCTGGTGTCGCCGGTGATCGTCAGCAGCCGCTCGCCCGCTCCGGCCGAAGCGGCGAAGGCGGCCAGCTTGTCTGCGTCACGTCCGGTGACGGCCACGCGGTGGCCCTGCTTGAGCAGGGCGCGGGCGGTGGCGGCGCCGATTCCGGTCGAGCCACCGGTGATCAGCGTGACGGGTTCCATGGGACGGCCTCCTCAGCGATATGGGTCACCGGCGCTCCGCCAGGGTCCCGGATGCCGATGAACGCGAGGTGGCGCGTGAGGTCGGCCGACTCCGGGTCGCCGGTTCCCCGAAACGCCTGCACTATACCCAGCGATCTTCCCGCCGAGCCGGTACGCCATCGCTGACCGGCCACGATGCCGTACGAAGTGGCCGAACCCGCGCTGCCAGCCCCCATGTTGGGCCCTGCGTGGCTACGTACGCGATTGACTTGCTCCTCGGGCTTCAGCCCGAGGAGCAAGTCAATGGGGTCCTGCCACCGGGTGCGGTCGGTAGTCCGCTTCCAGGCGCTCCACCTGTTCTGGGGAGAGCGTGACATCGAGCGCTGCGACGGTGTCTTGGAGGTGGGTGAGCCTGGTCGCACCGACGATCGGGGCGCTGACACCTTCCTTGCCCAGCAGCCAGGCGAGGGCAGTCTGCGCGGGTGGCAGGCCGAGTTCGGAGGCGACGGTGCGGAGCGTGTCGATGACGTCGAAGTCGGCTTCCGTGTAGAGGGTGTCGGCGAGCGGGTCGGTGCCACTGCGCGTGGTGGTGTGCTCGCCGCCGCGTGCCCGGCTGCCCGCGAGGAGTCCGCGTGCGAGCGGGCTGTAGGGCAGGATGCCGACCCCTTGGTCGAGGCAGAGGGGGATCATCTCCCGTTCTTCTTCGCGGTAGATGAGGTTGTAGTGGTTCTGCATGGCCGCGAAGCGTGTGCCGCCGGCGAGTGCGGCGGTGTACTGCGCCTTGGCGAACTGCCATGCGTACATGCTCGATGCGCCGAGGTAACGGACCTTCCCGGCCCGTACGACGGCATCGAGCGCGTCCATGGTCTCCTCGATGGGCGTCTCGTCATCCCAGCGGTGGATCTGGTAGAGGTCGATGTGGTCGGTGCCGAGACGGCGCAGGGAGGTGTCCACGGAGGCGAGGATGTGCTTGCGCGACAGCCCGCGGGCGCCGGGCTTCTCGCTCATCGGGTAGTACACCTTGGTGGCCAGCACGTAGTCGTCGCGGTCGTCGAACAGCTTGGCGAGCAGCCGCCCGGTGACCTCCTCGCTGGCGCCGCGGTCGTACATGTCGGCGGTGTCGAACAGGGTCACGCCCGCCTCCACCGCGTGCCGCACGATCGGCTCGGCCTCCTCTTCGGCGAGATGCCAGGCACGGCGGCTGGTGTTGCCGTAACTCATCATGCCGAGGCCGATCCGGGACACGATGAGGCCGGAGCTGCCGAGACGGGTGTACTGCATCGCTTCACTCCTCAACTCGTGCTCTGTGACGCGCTGTCCGGCGGATCGCCGCGTACAGATCGGCCTTGGATTTCGACATGCACATCGGTGCCCCCAGCGGGAAAAGCACAGCCATCGTCCCACCACAAGGCCCCAAGTGCCGTTAAAGCTCAGCGACTTCGACTTCGCCGACACGACGTGGCATCCACGCTCAACGACAAACGACATCACGACTCGGTTCTGGCACAGATCTTGGGGAGCTGTCGCGGAGAGTGACGGTGTGTTCGATTGGAGGGAAGGTACACGAGCTCCAGGCACGTCAGCGTTCACACGTTCTGGTCCACCACCAGCCGAACGTCGCCAACTCGATGTAGTTGGGTTCAGGCAAAGTGCGGCGCTCGAATTCCTCATCGATGCGCGTGATCAGTCGGCCCAAGTCCCGCTTGGCTCCCAGAGGAAGGTGCCGCATCGCCCACTCCAGGTCATCACGGGCATCGTTTATCCCGGGCGAGCAGAACGCGGAGGCATCCAGATATCGGCCAGGTTGCTCGAAAGTCCACTCGATACGAGAGAGCGCGTGAGCGACCGCGTTGGGCCACATCTCTTGGTCTTCGACCCTGCGGATCGCTGCACGAGTCCGCGCGGAGACACCGTGGACCTTCAGGACCGGACACTGCCATCGTGGCCGGCACCGCTCTGCGCGGACGGCCTTGGGACGCCTACGCGGCATCGCCCTTTCGGATCAACATGACGCCATCCTGCCACGGCTGGGCACCTATCTGGGCCTCGATCCGCACGCCCGCCGCAGCAGGTGTTCCTGCATCTCGGTCCCGGCGTAGATCTTGGGTGGCGTCTCGGGTTGCTATTGGAGCAGGATCATCTTGCGGAGTAGTTCGAATCCGGCTCGTCCGTAGAGCTGCCTCTTGATCTTCTTGATGCGATTTACCGCCCCCTCGATGCTGCCGGAGCTCCAGTCGAGGGTGAGTCCTGCTGTCACTGCGTCGAGGTCTCGGAGCAGGTGGAGTGCGAAGCCGGTGAGGCCGGGTAGTTGGCTGGCGTCGACCGCGTCGATCCAGGCAGGGAGCCTGGCCCCCACACGGTCGCCACCACCCGAGTCATGGGACCGGCGCCCCTCTCAGTGGAGGCCTCGTTGGCCGGGGTCCAGGAAGGCGTCACAGTCCCGCGCTCGAACAGTCCGGCGGAGCTGTGAGAAGCTCCGCCGAGGCTGTTACAGAGGAATTAGGGCTTGTAGGGGTCCAGCCTGCTGGGTCGGGGACGGTTGTCGCGGAAGGTGTCCTGCCAGCGCGTGGCGCTCGCGTACCGGAGTACGGTGTTCAGGCCCCAGCCCAGGTGCCGGGCGATCGCCCGGCGTGAGTGGCCTTGGGCGAGCATCTCGTGGACCAGGGTGTGCGCGGCCTTCTTACGTTCGGCCCGCCGGCCGAGGGGTCCCGAACCGCTCAGCGGCCGGCCGGACTCCGGGCAGGTCGCCTCCGGCAGTGTGCCGCTGGTCGACGGGCTGCGCGGACAGTCTCGGTGGGCGGCGACACAGGTCTCCACGGCCCGGCCGAGGCCCTGCCACAAGTGAAACCGGTCAGCGACCTGCAGAGCGTCGGGGGCGCCGCGCCGGGCCCCCTCGGCGTAGGCGCCTGCCCGGTCCCGGCAGACATCCCAAGTCTTTGAGTGTCAAGCGGTGGCCGGAGTGGTCTTCGTGGGCTGCTGATTGGGGAAGGCCCTCGACTCGGCGTAGGGCTCTTCATGCTGAAGGCAGTGGAAGAGCATGCCCACGAACCGGTTGAACAGGTGGCGTTGGGCAGATACATGGCGGTCTCCGGCTTCACGCCGACGGTCGTAATGGGCTCTGGCGCCCGGTGAGTTACGGAGGGAGGAGAAGGCCCACAGATAGCCGACTGCAGCCAGTCTCTTATTCATCACCTTCCGGTGCATGACGAAGTGACTCTTCCCGCTGGCTCGGGTCACGGGGGCACTGCCGGCATACGCCTTGAGCCCTTGAGCGGTAGTGAAGCGTGAACGGTCGTCACCTATCTCTGCGAGAACACGGGCGCCAGTCAGGGACCCGAGTCCTGGAAAGCTGACGATTATTTCTGCATCAGGATGTTGTTGGAAGGCTTCGGTGCAGGAAGATTCGAGATTCTCTGCATTAGCGCAGGCAGATTCCAGCTGTCGAAGCAGGGCTGTGGTCTGCTGTCCGAGGGCCTCCTCGACCAGTGGGAGATGGTGCAGGTACTCGCGGTGGAAGACTTCGTGGAGTCGATCGGCCTCGGCGTCAATTCCTCGGAGGCGACCGGCACGTTTGAGGAGATCCCGCAGTTGACGGCGTGTGAGCTGGGCAGCCTGAGCCGGGGTGGGAGCGACGGCAAGAATTGTGCGGGCCTCGTGAGAGGCCAATCCGTGCTTGTGGTTCACGAAGGCGTCCAGGATCGCTGGATAGAACTCACGCAGTTGGGAACGGAGCTTGTTCTGGGCCTGGTTGCGATCCCAGACCGCGTCCTGCTGGGCCCGCGCGAGCACGGCGATCGCCTGCGCAAGCTCTGAGTCTTGAGGGAGCGGCCGATGCATGGCCATGTCAGTTCGCAGGATGTTCGCCAGAGCTGTCGCATCGACGGCGTCGGACTTCTTCCGCGCAACCGAGTGTCGGTCGCGGTAGCGGGCCACTGCGAGCGGGTTGATAGCGAACACCGGACGCCCCGTGGCTCGCAGGCAAGATACGAGCAGTCCGCGGGAAGTCTCAATCGCTACTGGAATCGGGCTCTCCTCGGTGTCCCCGTGCTCAGCCAGTAATGTCACAAGCTGGGCAATCCCTGAGGCATCGTCGCCGATTCGCTGCCTGGCGAGCTGTTTTCCATCCAAATCAACTAACGCGATATCGTGATGCTCCTCCGCCCAGTCCACGCCGCAGAAAAATTTCGGCAGTAACCCCGCACTCTCCATACTGGCCTCCCTTGCACCTCGGTCTTCTTCACGGGCCAGAGCCTGGGGAGGGGTGCGCGTACTCTCTAATGGCAGTGCTCAAGGCACGACATCCCACCAGTCGTTCGCAACCCCAGCGGGTCGCGTGGGCCTCGGTCCTCTTCGGAGCTGAATCGCTCGTGATGTAGTGGGAGGTAGTCCACGCGATCGGCTCAGGCCACGAATAGAGAACATCATCGCTGTGGTGATCGGGGAAGCTGATCCCAAAATGTATGTTCCAGACCGTATCCGCGTACTCGTGATAGACCGCTATCTGTCCATCCCTCATTACATGAACTGCATTTGGCGGATTCTGGACGCAGGGCCGGCCCCGTCTGCCGACTAGGACTCGAAGGTCCAGATGATCTCTAGGACTCGGCCCTGCACCAATGAGGCCCGAGCCACCTTGACAGGAGGCTCGTGAACCGCCTTCAGGACCCATTAGATGATCTCCACTCCTGGGTGACGGACCAGCCACGCGGCCAGCGGCCCGGCTTCACGTGTCGGGAGGACATCGACCACGCGATGGTCTTCGACGCTGGTCAAGACGGTGGAGTAGGTTTGGCCGCGCCGGATCGCGAAGTCGTCCACGCCCAGCACACACGGCGTGCTGAACTGCGGATCGGGCAGTGCCATGACCCTGCGTAACAAGGTCATCCGTCCCGCGCCGAAGCCCAGCTGGGCGGCCAGCCGGGCGCCGGCCCGCCCGGCCAGCGCGAGCCCCACTCGCTCCAGGACGTGGTTGAGCCGGGTGGTGAACCGTGCGTACGGGACTGTCAACCTGGAGAACGGCTCGGCGAACGTCCGACGCGGACAGTCCCCCGCCCCACACATAAAACGCCGGACCGTCAGCCGAATCACGAAGCCCTGTTCAGCGAGCGGAAGGTCCTTCAACCTGCGGTGATAGCGGTCGTGCACCCGGTCCGAGAAGCGGCCGCAGTCCGGACACGGCGCCCCAGCCGCCCGACCTCTTGCTGCCACCTCGACCGTGCCGAACGTGGCCGTCACCGCCTCGACATCCACGTCGTCGATTCCGTCAAACACGAGCGAGTCCCAGAATGATGCGTTGGTCAGCATGACCAGCACCATCACCGTCCACTGCCGACCACGGCAGCGACGACGAGAGACCTGACGGAGCGTGACTTTCGGATGCCATACGGCAAGGCGCACGCGGTCTCACACACTGCCGCCTCTCACAATCGAACAGCGAGGTGACTTTCCGCGACGCCCCCCAAGATCTGTGCCAGAACCTCCTTGTCATCGACAAAGCCAGATCTGCGAGCTGCGTCGCCGGCATTCCCGGTGGGGTGCCCGCCGGATCTGTCACGAACTCGCCAGTCACGGGCTGGAGTCGGCCCCGTCACGGGCCACCGTCCACCGGGTGCTGTCCCGCAACGGCCTGGTCCGCGCCCAGGAACAGCAGCATCCGCGCAAGTACCGTCGGTGGCAGCGCGAGGCGCCGATGCACCTGTGGCAGATGGACCTGGTCGGAGGGGTTCCGCTGGCCGACGGGCGGGTGACCTGTCTCAGCGAAGTTCGACCGGTCTCACTGAAGATTGACCACCGGCGGGTTCGTCTCGCCGAAGTTTGACCGCTGCTGTTCTGTGCCACCGATCAGATTGGTTCGCCGGCCGCGCACCGCTCGGGTGGCGACCGGCGCTGAGCGGCCCTGTGAGCCCTGAGAGGATCAAGGGATGGCGGACTCACCTATGCAGATCAATGCCTTCATCGTCGATGCCACTGACCCGGAACGGCTTGCCGCGTTCTGGTCCGAGTTGCTTGGCCGGCCAGTCGTGGGCCGCATGGGACCCTATGTATGGCTGCAGCGCGAGAACGGCCTGGGCCTGGGCTTCCAGCGAAGCGACAAGCCCAAGTCTGTGAAGAACCGCATGCACTTCGATGTCACCTCACCCAACCCGTCCGCAGAGCAGCAGCGTGTCGAGGCGCTCGGCGGGCGCCGGCTGGAGGAGTACGACGCCGGCGGGTTCCTGGTGATGGCGGATCCCGAGGGCAATGAGTTCTGCATCATCCCCGAAGGCCCCTTCGAACTCGATGACGAGGGACGCGCGGACTACCTCATCTGACCGGCCTGCCCGTCTGAGCCGGAAGGCCGTCGACTCCCCCGCCGTCACCAGGGTTCGACCGGCGGTGGCGATACGCCTTCTGCCTGCAGCGTTGTGAGCACGTCCGGCGTTGTTTCTGGCAAGGCCCTGGTGGCAACGGTCCTTCGCAGACTTCGCAGGGTCGTGATGACGGTGTGGGTGCCGGTTCAGGTAGCTTCGGCGGTGCTGCGGGCCGCGCTGTCTGCAGCGGTGGAGGAGATGGGTTCGCAGGAGGCAGCCGGAGTTGCTGACGGTGTGCTCGTTGGCGGCATCGGTCCGAGCATGTCCGGCGTGGTTTGGGCATCTGGTCGCCACAGACGGGGCAGAGGGGTGGTTCGGATAAATCTGCCGGGTCTGCTTCGGCGTTCCATTTCTGCTGGTGTTTGAGGTAGTTGGCGCGTCGGCAGGCGGAGGAACAGAGGCGGTAGCGCTGTCCGGGCTGGATCTTCATGCTCTTGCCGCACTCTCGGCAGGGGGCTTTCAGCGGAGCAGCGCGAGGGTGCCGTTTCCGGTGTGCCTTCTCGCGGCAGGCCTGGGAACAGCGCAAGGCCCTGCGTCCGAAAACGTCCGAGGGCGGCATCTCGGCGTCGCACTCCAGGCAGCGTCTCGTCTCCAGGGTGGCGAGGAGGGTTTCGGGATGGCGGCCGGTTGCAGCGGCCAGCCGTGTCCAGCTGGGAAGGCCGAGGTGTTCGGGTGGTTCGCAGAGGTAGGTCCGCAGGTAGCTGGGCGGGAGATGGTTGGCGTGGGCCAGGCGGACGATGAAGGACCGGACGCCTTCGCCGCCCTGGGGACGGACCTGGAAGGGCAGGACGCGGATGTTCTCCTGGGTCATCGAGAGATCCCGGACCTGCGGAGCTGAGCTGATTCGGCGGCGACGGTCCAGGGAGACGGCCTTCAGCCCGGCCTTGGTGATCTTCTCAGTGCCGTTGAAGATCGCGTCGATCGCGGCTCCGCGGATCTGGTGGGAGAGGGCGCCGATCATGCCGCCGGTGCGGTCGTGGAGGTAGCGGTCGAGTTTCGCCAGGGTGCCGGGCTCGTGGCGCCGCAGGGCGAGGGTCTTCTCCATGGTCGCGACCAGACCTCGCCATTCACTGTTGTAGGGGAACGGCTGGGTGGGGATCAGAGTGAAACGGCCGGCGATCTGGGCTCCGCGAGTGCCGGTCAGCAGGCTGCCGTGCTCGATGTCGATGCCGGCATAGATGAACGTGGCGGGGATCCGCTCGGAGAAGTACTTGAGGGTGTCGGCGACTTCGGCGCCGTGCTGGGTGGTGAGCGAGATGTTGTGAAGCTCGTCGACCAAGATCATGCCGGTGCGGGCGTCGGTGCAGACACCGACGACGGACTCGATGAGGTCGGTGATGTTCATGCGGGCCATCACCGGAAGTCCGAGGAAGCGGGCGAACTCGGCCGCGATCATGCGGGGTGTCGCGGCGGGCGGGACTGTGATGTAGATGACCGGCTTGCGGTCGGTGGCGGTGGGGTGCCGGGCCCGGTCCAGCAGCTCGTGAGACAGGCCGAGTTGGGTGATCGCGATGGTCTTCCCGGTGCCGGCGGGTCCGGAGACGATCAGGCCCCGGCGGGCACTGATCGCGTGCCGGTTCAGCACGACCAGGCGGCGGCCGGTGGCGACGGTGTGGCGGACGACGGAGGTGGCGACCACCAGCAGACGGCCGTGATGGTCGAGGCGGGCTTCGTCGAAGGCGGCCTGGCCCGCCTCGCCGAGCGCGTCGTACTGAGCGTCGTCGAGCCGGGGCGGTGGCCCCGGCGGCCCGTCGACGAAGCGGCGCCAGCCGTCGATCGTGGTCAGGTGCCGCTGGGAGTCCTGGGACAAGGCGGGCGGTGGCGTCATGAGCGCTTCCAGGGGTCTTCCAGCGGGTCGAACAGTCCGAGCGGGATCACCTCGGCGAGCGAGTCCTCGCTCTCTTCCTGCTCGGGTTCCGCCTGAGTGCTGGGAACGGATGCCGGAGTGAGGGGACCTGCGGCTTTCGTGCGGGCGACCACCCGCCGGTCGCGCTTGCCGGGCTTGGAACCCTGCTTGGGCTCAGGACCGGCATGGGCCGGGGTGAGCAAGGCGGCGACCGCGTCGGCGATCTCCGTCTCGGTGGCGCGAGGAAGTTTGCCGCTGGCGTGGTCCCAGGCCAGGTCCCCGAAGGGGACCGGGACGCGGTCGAGGTGTTTCCAGGTGGCCTGGACCCATGAGTTGTCGCCGCGGTGGTCACGTACCCAGATCCGGGACACGTCGTAGGGGTCGTGGTGGACCTCCCAGAGGCCGCGTTTGACCACGATCCCGGAGTCCTGGCGGCGCATGCGTCCGAGCTCGGGGCTGTCGTAGGTGCGGTTCTTGATCCGGATGCCGTATTCGTTGACCGCCCGCCATTCCGCGGGCAGGAGTTCGACATAGTCGTCGCCGCTGAGCGCGACCGGGACGTAGCCGCATGCCTCGATCAAGGTGGCGTACTTCTCGTTCGGTGTGAACAGCCGACCCGGGTGGGAGGGGTCGCGCAGTCCGTCGTGCGGACGGTTCTGCCACTTTGCGACGATCCATTCGTCCAGGAGTTCCTGCAACTCCAGCAGAGACCAGAGCCGTTCACGTTCCAAGTGACGGCCGCGGCGGTCGCTGTTGCGTCCGGTGTAGCCGGGCAGGAACTGGGCGAACAGCGTGGCCACCGAGCCCAGCATCTTCTCGATGTGGCCCTTCTCGAACCCCGAACCCTTGTGTGTCGGCTGGAAGTCGATCTCCAGGAAGCGGCAGGACGAGCGGAAGTTCCGCGAGATGAAAACGCTTCCGTGGTCGCAGACGATCACCTCCGGGACGATCACCGGCCGGGCCGCGGCATGGGCCAGACGCTCGTCGAGGGCCAGAAGCCGACGGTGCGGCAGCACCGAACGGGACATCTTCAACGCATCTGTCCAGCCCGGCCGCATCGGCTCGGGAGTGACGCTGCGGGCCAGCAGCACGCTGGCGTCCACCGACTTCGTCGTCGGCCGCAACACCGCCGCAGTCATGGTCCTGGTCGCGACGTCGATCATGGCGGTGAGCTCGACCTTGCCGGTGACCCCGTTGTCGAGAAGGACCAGCACGTCCAGCGGGGTGGAGTCGATCTGCATTACCTCGCCCGGCGCGAAGACGTGAAGCTGCCCGTGCGGTGTCGTAGCTCCGTTGGCCTTGGATCGGCGGGTTTCCGCCGATCCGAGGGCGTGTGTGCCCGCGGTCAGCTTCGTCAGCAGCCGATAGAGCGTGGCGCGGGAGGGGAGCTTCACCTCCTGCCCCTCGGTGTCCTCTTTGAGGATCTCTTCGGCCCTCCACAAAATGTATGAACCGGTGCGGGTGGACCCATTGCCGCCTTCGTCGATTGCCCGCCGCACCGCGTCGACCACCGTTTCGTCGACCTCGCCGAACTGCGGCGTCCTGCGGACGGGCCGGCGGTCGGCCAGGCCGATCACCCCGAGTTGCTGGTAGCGGCGGCGCCGGTGGGCGACCGTGCTGGCGGTCACCTTGTGCCCGGCGGCTGCCAGTTCAGCGGCTTTGGCCCGCTGGCGTGCGCTCAGGGAGCGATCCGGGCCGTACTCGTCTCGCGGCAGCGTGCCGGAATCGGCCCCAGGTGGCAGGCCGTGCAGCACCTCCAGGATGTGCCCCTCCCACCACAGAGCCCGCTCGACCACCGGTTCGGGAAAGGCCTCCAGCAACGAGGCAGCCGGCAGCGGCATCCGAGCCGGGGTGTCCACGACCTCGAAGTCGTCGGCCTCGAACAACTCGAGCAACGACACGACCAGGTGCGGCTGTCCGTCATCGGTCAGCGTCGCGGTCAGGGCCGAGACGGCGAGCACCGCCCGCAACTGCCCGGCGAACCGGACCCGGTCTCCGACCGTCAGCCTTCCCGGCCGCCTCAGCCGGCTCATGCCGACCCTCCCGCGGCCCAGACCAGGCTCTCCGAGTCCAGCAGGTCCGATTCAAGGTCCGCATCGAGCCGGCCCGACCACATCAGGTGGAACAGCACCGGAAGCACCTGCAGCCGGTCACCCACGAGCTCGGCCCCGGCCCACATGCCCATCGGCTCGTTGCAGACATCGATCAGCGCGGCCGCGACCGATGCCGGGCGTCCCGAGCGGGCCCTGCGGTAGCGGGCCAACCAGCGAACGTTCGCCATGAACACCGGATCCGGCGTGCCCACCCACTCGAACTGCCAGCCCACCGCCTCGCAAGCCCGCCGCGTCGCCTCGAACGACTCCTCGGTCCGTTCGTCCATGCGGTCCGCAGACCTGACGTCGACCACCCGAGCCCGACCGTCGACAAGGCGTACGAAGTAGTCCGGAGCGTGACGACGCCCCTTGTGCCCGTCGTCCCAGCGCAACCAGAAGGGCTGAGCGGCGATACCGACGACCTCCCGATCCCGGTCCATCAAGATCAGACGGTCTCGCTCCAGCCACGACTCGTAGCCCACGTGGCCGACCGTCGTCACCGCGTAGTACCAGCCCGGGAAGCTCTTGCCTCCCTTAGCCCAACGGAATTCGCGTACCGGATCGGCCACCTCGAACGGGACACTCCAGGCCTTCCCGAGCGGAAGCCGACGCCGACCATCAGGGTGGCAAAACTCCAGCTCAAACGCCGAAAGTGCCTCGTCGCCAAACGCCCGTACAGCTGTCGCCACCGCCGCCCCCTCGCAGACTCCGACAGCCGGGAACGTAAAGCAGATACCGGTCAAACTTCAGTGAGAACGGTCAAAGTTCACTGAGACGAGTCAGCGGGAGTGCAAGATGGTCACCGGCATCGATGACCACTCCCGGTTCGTCGTGATCGCATCCGTCGCTTGCGGCTCGTCCACGGTCCGTGCCGTAGCTCTGGTGCATGGGTCTGCCGTGACGCCGACGGGTGAGGGGCTGTGTCAGCGCCCCTCACCCAATTCTGGGCTTGTCACAGGCTTCTACGCGTGTGAGAAGTGGTTGCTGATAGCGAGGGTGGACCCGTTGTGGCGGCAGGGGGATAGGGCCCTGTGTATGGGGGGCCAGCAGTGTCGTATTAGCCGGCGGCCTTGGCGTGGCGAGTTTCCAGCCGGGCGCGAGTGCAGCGCGGGTGGACGGCTTGTCAGGGGCGGGCTTGGTCTGGGGGCACAGTGAGATGGGTCAGACGAGGTCCAGGAGCAGGAACAGCACGGCAAACGCCCCGGCTTCGGTAACGACGTTGAGGAGTGGGCCCCAAGGGCCGTACATCCCGAAGGCGACTGCTGCGGCAAGGACGGCGAGGAGCAGGAGGACGAACAGGGGGCCGGCTGCCCTGGAAAGCAACCCGAAGGCGGCGGAGGTGCCGCGGAGCAGGCCGCCGGACGGCGGTACGACGGTGCCGTGGAGCACGTAGCGGGCGAGATGGGAGAGGTTGGCTGCCGTGAGTGCGGCGCTGTGGCCGCCGGGATAGTAGAAGACCTCGGTCTTGGCATTGCCGTTGTACTCGTAGAAACCGTCGACGCCGCCGGTGCCCACGTCCCGCATACGCAGTCCGCGCAGCCCCGCGCAGAGAATGCCGACGGGGACGTCGCTGGCTGCCCGGTCGTTGCGGATGTGCCTCACCTGCCCGCTGTTCAGCCGCTCGTGCCACGGATAATCCGCTGGCAGCACGCTGCCGGCCAGGAACACCCTGTCAAAGCGCATGCCGGGAATCCGGCTGAGGCTGTTGCCGAGCAGGTAGGTGCCGTTGCTGTGCCCGACGAAGTGGAAGGTCGCCTTGGGGTTCTTGGCGAGGCGTTCGGCGTACACGTCCTCCAGCCAGCCGAGGAACTTGCGACGGGTGACGGGAAGAATGAACTTGCGCACGGAAAAACGCCCATAGCTTGCCGTCACCACATCCGCGTCGGGGTCTGCTGCCTGCAACAGGCCCTCGAGGTCTTTCACCCAGGTGGTGTTGGACGCCCGGATGCCGTGCAGCAGCATGATCACCCGCTTCTTCGGCGTGCCGATCTGTGGGACGGCCGCAGGGGCGCGGAGGGCGGTGAAAGCCTCGGCGATGAGTCGGAAGCGGGCCTCGGGGTCACGGGCGATGTCCAGACACACGAGGTTGGCGTGGGTGGCGTCAGGGATGAACTCCTGTCTGCCGGTGGGGAATTCCTCGACGTCACTGCTGTCGTCGGCCGTCACGAGGGCATCCTCGGTTCCCAGGAACTGGGTCACGAGGGGTGGATGGTCCCGGGCGTTGAGCTCGCGGATCCAAGAGATCCGCAGATTGGTGACGAAATCGGATCCGCGCAGCACGTCCTGCACCAGCCAGTGCCGCAGGCCCGGAACGACCCGGCTGAACCATGCCAGGGGCGGCAGCCACCACCGTCGGGCGAACGAGACTTCGATGCCCCGGTTCAGACTGGCAAACAGCACGATGCGGGAGACCTTCTCTGCCCAGGGCCTGGGACTGCGGCCCTCGCCGTCCGTGTCGAGGCCGAGCAAGTACGCCTGACGCGCAAGCAGACCGCCAAGACTGTGCCCAGTCAGGACGACGTCGTCGTAGCCGCCGCCACGCAGCCACTGCTCGTGGATCAGCGCGCTCACCTTCAACGAACTCCGCAACGCGGAGCCAGGCCGGTACCACCGGGCACCGTGCCGCGCCACGTACCAGTCACAGTCGGCTTCCTCGTACCCGTCGAGTTGCTTGAGCCGTTCTATGAGGGGCTCCCACGGCGCGATCTTGCCCGTGATGGACGGGATGACGATGACGAGACGCCGGGGCACGGCCCCTCCCTCCTCGGTCGCTGCTGCCATCGACCGACATGTTGACCAGCGTGGCAGCCCAGCGACGACGGCGACAATAGGTTGGGGTCTGCTGCAGGTTTGGGTGACAGGTTCGATCACGCGGTTTGGAGGGCCGGTGTGGTCATGATGGTCTCGAATTCGACGGGGGTCAGCCGGCCTAAGGGCTGTCCCGTTTAAGCGTGTGAGCTGGGGCGTTGGCTAGCGGTACGGTCGTTGGGTGGAGTCCGAGAAGGTAGATGAGTGCCCGTTGCATGGGTCTGGCGCACGTCCTGAGGTTCTGGTCGGGCGGCGGCTGCAGGAGGTCCTCGCCGCGTGGCATCGGAGCGGAGATGAGGAAGCGGAAGATCCGCTGGATGTGTGGTTGATCGACAGCCAAGGCAGTTCCACGCACGTCACGACCGGCTCGGACTGGTGCCTGATCGTGGAGTCCTCGAGCCCGCACGAGGGCTACGACATGGACGGCTGGGGGCGCGTCGAGGTCGCTCCGGTTGGTGATCGAACGCCGTTCGCCGCCCACCTCGGAGAGGACGTCCTGACGGTGAGGGAAGAGTTCGAGCCGAAGACCGGCCGCATCGCACTTGAGGTCACCTTCGCGTCCGGCCGGGTTCGTTGCACGAGCTGGGCTGGGGATCTCCGTCTTTCCGAGTGATGTTTCGCGCGCAGTCCCACGTGGTCACGATGTGATGATCTTGGTGTGGCTGGTGTGATCACGGCGTCCGAGCCGTCCTGGATAACCCCGTTCACCGGGCT
Organism: Streptomyces sp. NBC_00775; assembly: GCF_036347135.1. Taxonomy (NCBI): domain Bacteria; kingdom Bacillati; phylum Actinomycetota; class Actinomycetes; order Kitasatosporales; family Streptomycetaceae; genus Streptomyces; species Streptomyces sp. NBC_00775. Next base: position 143,668 of record NZ_CP108938.1, on the reverse strand, counting down.
GAGCCCGCGTTGCTTCGGCAGGTTGGTAACCGCGCTGCGGCGCGAGGGTGCGGAAGCGGTACGACAGGGACGGCCGTGGGGCCTGACACTGGAGAACCGGGTGCTGCTCGTGGCGGCATACTGGCGCACGAACTTGACGATGCGCCAACTCGCTCCGTTGTTCGGCGTCTCGAAGTCCGCAGTCGACCGGATCATCGGTCATCTTGGCCCGCTGCTCGCGCTTCAGCCCAGACAGCGTTTCGCCAAGGACGCCGTCCTTATCGTGGACGGCACTCTGGTGCCCACCCGCGACCACCAGGTCGCAGAGCAGTCCAAGAATTACCGGTACTCCACCAACCACCAAGTTGTCATCGACGCCGACACCCGTCGCGTCGTCGTGGTCGGCCGACCGCTGCCAGGCAACCGCAACGACTGCAGAGCCTGGGAGCAATCGGGGGGCGAAGGCCGCTGTCGGCAAGACCATGACGATCGCCGACGGCGGCTATCCAGGCACCGGACTCGTGATGCCCCACCGCCGCCGGGCCGGCGAGGAGCTGCCCGACTGGAAACGGCAACACAACCGCTCCCACAAGCAGGTTCGTGCTCGCGTAGAGCACACCTTCGCCCGCATGAAGACCTGGAAGATCCTGCGCGACTGCCGACTCAAAGGCGACGGCGTCCATCACGCAATGCTCGGCATCGCGCGCCTACACAACCTCGCCCTCGCCGGATAAGGCGTCGTTTCTTATGGCGTCGGTGGTCGTTGAGCCGCCCACGACGGATCTGCTTGAGCGGCTCGTGCCGGATGAGTTGTGGGTGTTGTTCCGGATGGTGGTTCCGCCGACGAAGGTCATACGTCCGCAGGGTGGTGGCTGGCAGCGGGCGGGTGATCGCGAGGTGCTGGCGGCGATCATCTTCGTGGCCACGTCCGGCTGCACGTGGCGGCAGCTCCCGCCCGTGTTCGGACCGTGCTGGCAGACGGTCTACCGGCGCTTCGCCCAGTGGAGCCGGGACCGGGTCTGGGCCAGGTTCCACCGCGTCATCCTCGACGAGCTCGGCGCCTGCGGAGAGCTGGACTGGTCGCGGTGCGCGATCGACTCCGTCAGTATCCGAGCGGCAAAAGGGGGCCCCTGACCGGACCGAATCCGACCGATCGCGGCAAGATGGGATCGAAGATCCACTTGATCACCGACCGGAATGGTCTTCCGCTGTCACTGGGCATCTCCGGCGCCAACCTGCACGATAGCCAAGCCCTGGAGCCGCTCGTGCGCGGCATTCCGCCAATCCGTTCGCGACGTGGACGACGCAGGCGACGGCCCGGCAAGCTCCATGCCGACAAGGGATACGACTACGCCCACCTGCGCCGATGGCTCCGGAGCCGCGGTATCCGCCCCCGCATCGCGCGCAAGGGCGTCGAGTCCTCACAACGCCTGGGACGTCACCGTTGGGTGGTTGAGCGAACGGTGTCCTGGCTCGTCGGCTGCCGACGCCTCCACCGCCGCTACGAACGCAAGGCAGAACACTTCCTCGCCTTCGTTGGCATATCCGTAGCCCTCATCGGCTACCGCCGACTGGCCAAGTGACGACGCTCTTTGTCCTCAGCAGGGGGTGACTTCGGCCTCGATCGGTGGGAGCGCCCAGGGTTCCAGCGTCCCGTCGCAGTACTCCGCGAGGAACTGTACTGAGCCTCCGCTGTAGTGCCACCACCCTCCGCTACGGGAAGCCACGGTGACGATCCAGTCCTGCGGCGTGGCTCCGGTCGTGCTCCACATGAACTTGTCGCTCTCGTTCGACTCCGCCCAGGGCAGCAGACCGCCAGGGGCAGGATGGGCGAGCAGACCGAGAGCGGGTTCCAGCCAGGCTTCGGCGAGTACTTGAAGGGTGGTACAGATGCCCTGAAGAATGTGGTGCTCTTCGCCCGGCTCGGGAAGACCGACGAGAAGGAAGTCTCCGATGGCGAAGGTCGGGTACCACTCGGCTAGGTGCTTGTAATCGGATGGAAGAGCGGTGCCCAGGCTCTCCTCGATCACGGCCCAGTCGAGCACGGCAGGCTCCGACCGCCGATGCTCGGTCAATCCGGGAACAGCGCGCTCCAGCGTCGCAAGAGCCTCTCCCGGATCGGTGATGCGGCGCTTCGGCGTCTGCGTGCCGATCAGATCGTCCTTCATGGACAGCAGCGTGTCAGACGCGTCCGAGACCCCCAGCAAGCGGGGCACCTCGACGCCTCCCCGGTGCCTGTCGCGGCTCTGGGACTACCAGGCGTGTCCCTTCTGACGACGAACAAGCCATCAGAAACGATGTCTAAGAGGTCGTTTTCATCTCTAACGCCCCGCTATCTCCAGGTTCTTGCGGTGCGGGGCTGCGGTGTTGGTGTGGCTGCTGATGCGAGCGCGTTTCGATGGTCAGGCGGGGTGACGGCTGGGATGGAACGCGGCTTGCGCCTGTCTCATCCCAGGACGCCCTGTTCTGCGCTGTGCTTCCGCGGTCGGCACTTCACGCCTGGGCGCACTCGCCTCCTGGCAGTACGTCCAGAGCATGAGTGAGCGACGCCCGTATCCGAGTGACCTGTCCGATGCCCGCTGGGAGTTGATCGAGCCGGTCCTGGCGGCCTGGCGCTTCGAACGTCGCGGCCGGGCCCTGGACTTCGGCCGCCCGCCCGAGCACGACCTGCGGGAGATCCTGGACGCGATCTTGTACGTGGACCGCACCGGGGTGCAGTGGCGCTACCTGCCGCACGACTTCCCGCCCTGGGAGACGGTCTACCACTACTTCGCGAAGTGGGAGAAGGAAGGTGTGTTCGCCCAGCTCAACGGCCTGCTCAGGGAGTTGGTGCGGCGGAAGGAGGGACGGAACGCAGAGCCGTCGGCCTGCGTGATCGACGCACAGAGCGTCAAGACCTCCACCAGCGTGCCGGCTTCCGGCCAGGGCACGGATGCCGCGAAGAAGATTGTGGGCCGCAAGCGGAGCATCGTGATCGACACGATCGGTCTCCTGCTGGCCGTCCTGGTCACCGCGGCCAGCGTGCAGGGCTCGATGGCCGGCACCCGCCTGCTCGACCAGGTCGCCGCCGACCATCCGACCATCCGCAAAGCGTGGGTCGACGGCGGTTACCGCCAGCACTTCGTCGAGCACGCCGCCACCCTCGGCGTCGACATGGAAATCGTCTCCCGCACCCCCGGGGCCAGGGGATTCACCCCGATACCGAAGCGGTGGGCAGTCGAGCGGACCTACGGCTGGCTGATGCTCCACCGCCGCCTGGCCCGCGACTACGAGACCCTCCCGGCCCGCTCCGAAGCCATGATCCACCTGGCCATGACCGACCTGATGGCCCGCCGCCTCACCGGCGAGGCCACCATCTCCTGGCGCGACCCGGCAAAGCCGCATCAACTGCGGATTCCGGGATGAAACACTGGGCGAAAACGACCTCTCAGTCGGACGAGGGCTGACGTCGGTTTCCTGCTCGGCATGTCCGGCCGCGATAGTCGGGGTCAGGACGGGCCTCCGTGCTGGGGCCGAGAGCGTCGATGAATTCTTCGAAGCTGGGCGACTTCACAAGGTCCGTGACGACCGCTTGCACCAGGTAGTCGTTGGCCTGGCGGGCCGTGGAAAGACCCCGGTAACCGAGAAATCCCATGGGGACCCACAGCAGCACCCACAGCCCGTGCACTTGGGCGGTCATCACACTGCCCAGCACGATGCCTGCCAGGCCTACGTTCGCCTTGAGATCGGCTTCGGCCGCCAGGCGGTCGTAGTCCCCGTACATGTCCTTGCTGGCGGTATACAGCCGCGTGCGCAGCTGTGGCAGGTCCCGAAGCAAGTGATCCATGGCCTGGTTCACAAGGTGGAATAGGGCTTCTTCTGAGGGCCGGGGCCGCAGCTTGCGGTTGATTCTGTCCCCGCTGTACTTCCAGAGGTTCTTGATGGCCCCGGAGGTCAGCTCGCCCATGGCCTTGCTGGTGTCCAACGCGTCCTCGTCATCTGTGGACGCTTCGAACGTGTCCCGGCGAAACCGGTCAAAGACCTTGAGGAACGCGGTGATGATGCCACGGCTGAGGGTTGTGGCACGGACCACCAGCACGCTTCCGATGAGGTAGGCGAGGAAGGCGCCGGCCGCCAGAACGGCCGGCTTCCCCAGCCAGTGCGCCACGTCGTAGAGCGGCTTCAGGTTGCCCTCGTCTTTGACCTTGGTCGGAATGCTGTCGAGCAGCAGCAGATAGAGGGACAGGGCGTAGAGGTATCCGACGGCCAGCGGGGTGCGGAGTTCACGGAGGCCGGGCAGTAGCGAGGCGAGCACACGGTCATGGTCGTCGCGGGACGGTGCCGGGGATTGCGGACACGCGGTAGTCCGTTATTCCTAACGGACGGCGGCCGCGACCCCACCTCCGCGTCCGGGGCCTGCCCCGGACGCGGCCGGTGCTGACAGGGCGCAGCGCCGCACGGTCCCGCCGCCGTCCAGGCGGTGCGGTCCGCTCCGCGGCCCTCACCGGGTTCAGCGCGACCGACCTCAATGGCCACCAGGGCACCCAGAGCGTCGAGGAAGGCGCGGCGGTGATCGCTGCAGCCGCCACGGCCGGCCCCGACGCGCCCAGCGCCGCCTTCGTCGGCACCACCGGCACCGTGCCCTGGTGACCCCACCGACCTTCCGTCCGGCCGTATCCCGCGGCCGGACCGCACGACCAAGAAGGAATGAAACCGCGACACGTCCGCTGTGGCGGCCCTGCTGTCGGATGAGGCGATCTTCGTCATCCCGCTGTCGATCGCGGGCACTCCCGAGCCCTGGTACGTCTTCGACAGCCCCGCCGGCGTGCTCGCCTACATCGAGTCGGTCGCGGCGAAGTTCGACCACGTCGCCTTCCTGGACAAGGCCTGGACGGTCAGCCAGGACGCCCGCTCGGTGTTCCTGCAGGCCAACGGCGACATCCTGTCCAGCGCGGAGAAGCTCGTCTACAACAACGTCTACATCTTCCGCATCGACGTCGCCGACGGTCAGATCGTCAAGGTGTGGGAGTACGCCAACCCGGTCGCCTACGCCAACCTCGGCATCGCCGACTCCGAGGCGGAAGCAGCCGCCCAGGCTCGCTGACACTCCAGGTCACCGAGCTACCGGGATTCATTCGCAGTGCTCCGGCCTTCAGGCCGGGGGTGAAGCGAATCTGATGGTGGCGACGCGGAGCGTCGCGGATTCCGGTCCGGCGGAGCCGGATGCCGCGTATTCACCACCGTGGCGCGGAGCGCCGCGATGGCTCGTCGCGGCGGACCCGGGCGATGCTCACACCGGCCGGTTCTGCTGTTCGATGTACTGCTTGACCACCGAGAGCCGGGGCGCCGCCGACAGTGCCGGCGAAGTAGGAACCGGACCAGAGCTTGTTGGCCCGCCAGTAGTGGCGTACCAGGTCGGGGAATTCCTGGCGCAGTCGGCGGGAGGAGCGCCCTTGAGGGAGGTGACGAGTTTGGTGACAGTGACCTTGGGCGGGAGGTTCACCGGAGGTGGACGTGGTGGTCCTCTCCGTTGAACTCCGCCAGTTCGCACTCGAAGTCCGCGCACACCGGCGGCTCGATCTCCTCCATGGGGGTCAGATGAGCATGGGTGAGCACCTTGTGCCGGAGCTTGGTCACGAAGATCAAGTGCGCATGCGTCACGAAAACACAGTGCCGACCAGTTCTGATCTTCTGCATCTCACCCATAACCCACATATGTATCGTGGCCGTCATGCAGCTCCGGTACGCCTTCAGGTTGTACCCGGACTCCGGCCAACGCGCCGCGCTGGCGCGGGCGTTCGGGTGCGCCCGCGTCGTGTTCAACGACGCCGTGCGCGCCCGCGAACACGCCCGCACAGCGGGCGAGGCCTTCCCGGCGGTCGGCGAGTTGTCCAAGAAGTTGATCACCGCTGCGAAGCAGACCGCTTCACGGGCCTGGCTGGGTGAGGTCTCCTCGGTGGTGCTCCAGCAGGCGCTGCGCGACGCGGAGGCCGCTTACCGGAACTTCTTCACCTCCCTCAAGGGCCAGCGGCAGGGCGCGAAGACGGGTGCGCCCCGCTTCAAGTCCCGCAAGAACAACCGGCAGTCGATCCGCTTCACGGCCAACGCCCGCTGGTCGATCACCGACAACGGGCGGCTGAACCTGCCGAAGATCGGGGCGGTGAAGGTGAAGTGGTCACGGACTCTGCCCACCCAGCCCTCCTCGGTCACCGTGATCAAGGACGCGGCCGGGCGGTACTTCGCCTCCTTCGTCATCGACACCGACCCGCACACCGACGCCACCCGGATGCCCGACACCGACCAGACCATCGGCATCGACCTGGGACTCACCCACTTCGCCGTCCTCTCCGACGGCACGAAGATCGACTCCCCCAGGTTCCTGCGCCGCGCGGAGAAGAAACTCAAGAAGGCCCAGCGGGAGTTGTCCCGCAAACAGAAAGGCAGCAAGAACCGCGAGAAGGCCCGCCTGAAGGTCGCCCGCGCCCACGCGAAGGTGACCGACGCGCGCAAAGAATTCCACCACCAGCTCTCCACGAAGCTGATCCGCGACAACCAAGCGATCGGCGTGGAAGACCTGGCGGTCAAAGGACTCGCGCGCACCAGACTGGCCAAGAGTGTCCACGACGCAGGATGGTCGGCGTTCGTGACCATGCTGGAGTACAAGGCGGCCCGGTACGGACGGACCCTGGTCAAGATCGGCAGGTTCACACCGACCTCCCAGACCTGCTCGGCCTGCGGTATCAAAGACGGACCCAAGCCCCTGCACATCCGGACCTGGACCTGCACCGCCTGCGGCACGGTCCATGACCGCGACCACAACGCCGCGATCAACGTCAAAACGGCCGCCGGACTGGCGGTTGCAGCCTGCGGAGCACCGGTAAGACCAGGACTCGTCCCGGCACAGCGCGAAGAAACAGGAAGCCACGGATTCTCCACCGAACCCCGTGCCGCGTAGCGGCACAGCAACGGACGAGAAGGCCAGAATCCTCGGGCTTCAGCCCGAGGAGCAAGTCAAAGAAAGCAGCAGCCGCAGAGGGCGCCCCCAGGGACCGCAAGGGTCTCCGGGGCGCCCCCGGATGCCGTCCGAGCCGGCCACGTCACAGCCGCTGTCGCGCGCAGGTGACCGCCGGTCACCGTCCGCAGGATTCGGCGGGGCCGTCACGCCCTTGCCACACCCCGCAATGTTGGTGCTCCGGCCGGGCCCAGGAAGCCGTCAGGACTGGCGCATCTGTGTTCTCCACCCGCTCACCGGCAGACGGCGATCCGCGGCGACCGCCTCGTCCGCCGGTGCGTTCGGCGCACGCCTGCCTGACGCGTTGGGGTGTCCCACTCCCGCCAGTGCGCCGACCACGGCGTCGTTGGCCTCCGGGCTGCCGATGGTGATCCGGAGTCCCTCGCCGGGGTAGTGGCGTGCCTGCACGCCGGCCGCGGTGAGTGCCATGGCGCCCTCGTCGACCGGATCGGGCGCGGGGAGCCAGAGGGAGTTGGCGTGGCTCGGGTGTACGTGCCAGCCGAGGTCGACCAGCCCGTGCCGCAGCCGTTCGCGTTCGGCGACGACCGTGTCCACGCGCCGGCGCAGCTCGCTGCCGGCCTGTAGTGAGGCCTTGACCGCCGCCGTTGCCACCGCGTTGATCCCGAAGGGCAGCTGTTGTTGGCGGACCCGCGCCACCAGGTCGGGGACGCCGAGTCCGTAGCCGACCCGCAGGGCTGCGAGGCCGTAAGCCTTGGAGAAGGTGCGCAGGACGAGCAGGTTGGGGTGCGAGTCCAAGAGCGCGGGCGTGTCCGGCAGGGCGGTGTGGCGGGCGAACTCCACGTATGCCTCGTCGAGCAGCACAGTGACGTGTCGGGGCACCTGCCGCAGGAATGCCGACAGCGCGTCCGCGGTGATGAGGCTTCCGGTGGGGTTGTGGGGATTGCACAGCACCACGACGCGGGTGCGGTGGTCGAGCGCCGCGAGCAGGGCGCCCAGGTCCTGGTGTCCGTCCGGCGACAGGGGCACGGGGACGGGGTGCGCGCCGACCATCGTGGCCAAGAGGGGATAGGCGTCGAATGCGCGCCAGCCGTAGGCCACATTGTCGCCGGGTTGGACCACTGCCTGGAGCAACTGCAGGGCCACGCCCACCGATCCGCTGCCGACCGCGACGCGGTCGGAGGTTACCTGGCACCATGCGGCGATCCGCTCGGTGAGGTCGTCGGGATGGAACTGCGGGTAGCGGTGGGCCTGTGCGACGGCCCGTTGCATCGCCTCGCGCACCGAGGGCAGTGGGGGATACGGGCTCTCGTTCAGGGCAAGTCGGTGCAGTACGGGGATGTCCATCCCTCAGCCCCGTCCGCCGTGCCAGCGGACGGCGGCGGCACCGGCGAAGTCGCCCGCGTGGGCGAATCCTCCGAGCACCACCAGGTTGCCGTCCTCGACCTGCCCGGAGCCGATCGCGCGGTCCAGAGTGATCGGGATCGCCGCGCCGAAGAGATTCCCGTACTCGTCGAAGGTGTTCAGGTGCCGCTCCGCCGGCAGCTGCAGCGCCTCGCGCCAGTTCCGTAGAAAGGTGCGGTTGGGCTGGTTGGTGATGAGGACGTCGATGTCGGTGGTCGCCACGCCGAGCCGCCGGCACAGGTCCGCGACCACCTCGGGGACGAGGCGGTTCCCGCGTGCGAGGACCTTGGCGACGCTGGCGTCGGTGAAGCCGATTCGCAGTTGGGACTCTCCCGGTTCCCAGTACTTACGGCCGTCGTCGACCGCCACAGTCATGTCCCCGGCGTACTCGCCGATGTGCCGGGTCTCCACGTCGAGGACCGGTGCGTCGGACGACGTCGTCACATACCCCACACCGCAGCCGTCGCCCGGGATCGCGGCCTGAGCCAGCCTACGCACCTGGGACTGGGTGAAACACTGGCCCGCGGCGCTTTGGGCATTGCAGATCAGGGCGGTCTTCGCATCGGTGGTGGTGAGGATCTGCCGGGCCAGCTTCAGCATGTACACGAAAGAGGCGCAGCCCGCGTTGGCCACGTCGACGAGCCACTCCGGGTTCAGGCCCAGTCGGCGCGCCACCTCGGTACCGGCGCCCACGAACGGCAGGTCCGGCAGCTGGCTGTGCACCAACAGCACGTCGACGCCTCGGATCTCTTGCCTGCCGTGCCGTTCGATCAGAGGCTGTACGGCGCGTTCGACCATGTCCGCGTTGGTCTCGTCCGCGGCCACGTGGTGCCGTAACGGCGGGACCTTGAACATGGGGTGGTTGCGGAGCTTGTCCTCGGCTCCGGGGTACTCGGTGTAGAACTCCGCGGGGACCGGCTCGCCGGGAAGGTAGCTCGCGACGTCGGTGAGGCTGACCGTCGTCACTGCGCCACCGCCCGTGCCGGAGCCACGCTGACCGGCAGGCCGTTGCGGTGGCGGTGTTCCAGGATCGCCTTGAGGTTGTTCATCTCCACGGTGTGCCCTGCGTAGAAGAGGTCCCAGTAGTCGCCGACCCAGGGCCGGTCCGGGCGGGGCGCGTTCTGGGGATGCGGGTTGGCGTCGTAGTAGGGGTGACGGCAGTTGGTCCAGGTGATCACCGAACCCGGCTTGTCGAGCACCAGTCGGGCCGGGACGACGCGCATCAGGTAGATCATCCACAGCTTCTCGCCCTGGTCCCAGGAGCAGTGGTAGTCCACGGTCATGGCCTCGGGGTTTGCGACCACCTTGCAGTAGATCCTGGTGTCGTCCTCGAGCCGGTCGTGGCCGATCCACAGCCCCGGTGTGCCGGAGGGCGCGAAGTCCCGCAGGCTGCAGGTCCACTCCTCCAGGTGGTGCCCCTGGCGCAGGTATTCGTAGGCCGACTCCGGGGGGCAGTCGACGTACTCGTGGATGGTGCAGTACTGCCCGTAGACCTGATGGTGGGGGTAGACGGCGTGGGTGAGCTCCATGCAGTGGGCGGTCAGTTCCTCCTTGCCTGGGTTCTCGATCCGCATCAGACCGGGGATGTCAGCCAGCGTGGACGACTCCTCGCTCATCTGAACTCTCCTTGCTCTCGGCGCCGTTGGTGCTCTCGGTGTTTTCGGCGAAGGACTGGAAGGGAAGAAACGGCGGGATCTCCCGCGGGTCGCAGTTCACAGCGACGAACGCCGGGCCGCCGCCCGTATTGCCGCGCAGCAGCGCCGTGCGCAGCTGCGCCGCGTCGCCGGCCCCTGTGGCATCGAGGGACGGGAAGGCGGCGGCCACTCCGGCGGCGAGGTCGGTCCGGGCGAACAGGTCGTCGTTGCGGACCCCGCCCTGGAAGAACTCCTCACGCAGCGCGCACATGGCGTGGGCGTTGTTGTTGAAGATCACGAAGGTCACCGGTGCGGCGTACTCCACGGCGGTGTGCACTTCCATCCCGTGCATGAAGAAGGCCCCGTCTCCGGCGAGGACGTAGGTACGCCGACCGGTGGCGAGCGCGGCGCCGATGCCGGCACCGAAGGTGTAGCCCATCCCGCCCATGCCGACCGCCACCACGAAGCGGCCGTGGCGCGATGCCGGGAGCAGATGAACGGCGCTGGCCCCCGCGTTGCCGGCGTCCACGAAGACGTGCGCGTCCTGGGGGAGTGCCGCCTCCACCGCGGCGACCGCCTGGACATAGGGGATGGCTTGCCCACGGGCCTGAGGAAGCGGGCTCGGCACGGGGGTGGGAAGCGGACCGGCGTGCGGCGGACAGGGACGTGGGCCGGGCGGCAGGCGGGCGGTCACCGCGCGCAGCGCGTCCCGCAGGTTCCCGCCCAGCGCGGTGCCTGCCACGAACGGCGGTTCGGGGCCGAGGCAGACGACGTCGGTGGTGGCCAGGGCCCGCTCGAGGCCGCCGCGTGCCATCATCGGCAGTCGGGTACCGACCAGCAGGCATACGTCGGCTCGCCGCAGACAGTCTTCGACGTTGGCGTGGCCCATCACTCCGGCCACGCCTGCGAATCGGGGATCACGGTTGTCGAAGACGTCCTTGGCGTCCGGAGTGACCGCCACCCATGCCCCGAGGCGCCGAGCCAGTTCGGCGAGGTCCGTACGCGCGTCGGCGGCGGCGAGATCTTCACCGGCGATGACGAGAACGCGGCCGGCCTTGCGAAGAGTGTCCGACACAGTGGTGAGGGCGGCTCCGTCGAGCCGCGCCGCCGGTGCCGTCGGCACGCACGGTGTCGAGCCCGCGCCCCGGCCGGGCACCCGGATCTGTGCCTGCTGCACGTCCTTGGGCAGCAACAACACGGCCGGCCCGCGTGGATCGGCCTGGGCCGCCGCCACTGCCCGGGGCAGCAACTCCGTGAGCGAGTCCGCGTCCTCCACCCGGGCGCAGAACCGGGAGACAGGTGCGAAAACCTCCCGAGCATCGAAGGAGCCCGCCTTGCCGCTGGAGTCCTGGAACGCCCCGTGGCCTTCCTGGCCGGTCGGTGGCTGGCCCACCAGGGCCAGCACGGGCACCCGCGAGGCATGGGCTTCCGCCAGACCCGGAACGAGATTCATCGCCCCACCGCCCGACGTGGCGGCAACAACGCCGATGCGCCTGGTGGTACGTGCGTATCCGTCGGCCATGGTGACGGCGGAGAACTCGTGTTTGGCGACGATGCCGCGGACGGCGCCGCAGCGGTGCACGGCGTCATACAGGTCCTCGATGTTCGCGCCGCCGACGCCGAACACGTGGGTGACGCCGGCCCTGGCGAGTTCCGCGACCAGATAGTCGACCAGGCGTACCGTTTCCGCCTCGCGCAAGTTCGAGGTCGTGCTGGTCATGCGGGGCTCCTCTCTCCCTCGTGGTGCCGGTCGATGAGGCCGGATGGCGAGATGACCTGAAAGCGGTGCCGGTATTCCTTGGGAGTGAGTCCCAGGGTTCGTCCGAAGGAACGGAAGAACGTCTCGGTCGCGGCGAATCCGCAACGGCCGGCTATCTGGCTGATCGCCAGATCGGTGGTTTCCAGCAGCTCGCGTGCGCGGGCGATACGCGTCCGCTCGACGTACTGGCCGGGTGTCGTGCCCACCTCGCGCCGGAAAACCCGGGCAAAGTTGCGCTGACTCATGTTGGCCTGCCGCGCGATCTCGGCCACAGGCAGCGGGTGGTCCAGGTTGCCCAGAATCCACTCCTGTGCTGCCCGGATCGGCGGATGGTCGGCCAACTGGGCGTCGAGGACGGCGCTGAACTGGGACTGTCCCCCGTGCCGCTTGAGGAACAGCACCAGAAACCGTGCCGTCTCCAGCGCGAGCGCCGCACCGTGATCGGCCTCCACCAGAGCAAGCGCCATGTCGATGCCCGTCGACACGCCCGCGGAGGTCACGAAGGGGCCGTCCCACACGAAGATCGGCTCGGCCTCCACCGTCACCTCCGGATAGCGGTACGCCATCGCCTCGCTGTACGCCCAGTGGGTGGTGGCGCGTCTGCCGTCGAGAAGGCCCGCCTCTGCCACCAGAAAGGATCCGCCGCATACGGAGGCGATTCTGCGCGACCGGGCTGCCGCCCCGCCGATCCAGGAGATCAGCCCCCGGTCCCGAAGCGCGTTGTGCAGACTCCAGCCGCCGGGCACGAGGAGCGTGTCGATCGGCCCCTGCCCCGCCTCCAGGGGTGAGGCTTCCACCACCACTCCTGAACTCGTGCGCACCAGTGGTGCGTCGGCGGAGACGAAGTCGATGCGATAAGGGGCGCCCGAGGGGTCGAGGAGCCGGTTCGCGGTATCGAACACTTCAATCGGTCCGGTGATGTCCAGGGCCATCGCGCCCGCGAACACCACCACAACAACACGTCGCTCCTTCACGGTCACAGCCTGTATCGACCGCCGCACTGGCTGCAATGACAGATTACTGACGGATCCTGCCAACAAGCGGCCGGTGGACGGGGAAGAGGGGCGCTCGCCAGGCAGTTTGTGTGTCCGAGCGGACAGTGCTGCGTGAGACAGCTCACAGGGTGTCGGTGTGGTGCTGCGGCGCACCAACGCCTTCGCCTTCGATTCACGTCCGGCTTCGAGGCCTGCCCTCGCCGTGGGTCATTCGACCGCGGCTGGCAGTCGTGCCTTCGCGGTTCCGTCAACTGCATTGGAGGGCCAGGTAGTTGGATCGCGGCTTAGCTGGTGGCGTGTCGTGTTCGCGGAGCCGCATTGTGATGGGTGCCGGCGCAGGGGGCTGCCGAGGCCGCCCGCCGCCGCGCCGAACAGGCCCGCCGCAACCCCCGCCCGACGTCTCCGCCTCCGCCCCCACCTCCGCCTTCGGCGAGCGAGCGGCGTAGACGCCAGGAAGAGGAGGAGGAGCGCCGCCAACGGGCCCTACGCCGCCGTCGCTCACAACGCCGCCGCAGGGGCGGTGGCAGCAGCGGCGACGGCGGGGGCTGGGCCTGCGGCGGGGGGCATGGCTGCGGCGGGGGGTGTGGCGGCGGCGACTGACCTACCACTCCTGGGTGCCGGCCCGCCCCGCGCCAGGCTGCCCGGGGTGTCAGTCCTGGTGGGCGGGCTGTGGGCGAAGATGACCTGCTCCTGGACAGGGCCGCCCTTGGTCTGGAGCGCGGGAGGCTGGGCGGTGTGGGTGGCGAGTGCCTGGCCGTCGGCATCCTGGACGGTCAGCTGCCGGGGGATGAGGGTGCCGCCGGGGGCGGTCAGAACGGGCTGGTCGTTGCGGTAGTGGACGGAGAGGGTTCCGACTAGCGTTGGGCTCTGGTCGAGCCCGTGATCTCGGCCCGGAAGACCCAACACCCCTCCGTCTTCCGGCACTCTGCACCCCAGCCCACCAGCGGAAGCCTCGCGATCACCACGTCCCGTCTCTGCCGATCTGGTCCTTGTCTCAGTTGATCGGGTCCGATTCGCTCGTCGTCTCAGACGATCTGGTCCGCAAGATCGTCTGAGACGAACTGTCATGGGGGACCGGCAGAAGTCACCGAAGATTGTTTCCTGAGAGGAACCGATGGGCTGCCCGCAGACCTGCCTCGTCCCTAGCCCACAGCCCCCACTTGGCCTGCCTCTCCTGCTGAAACAGTTCCGCGAACGTCCGCCACAGGTGTACTCGAAACCCGTCGGACTCCCACCACCACTCCGTGTTCCCGGAACCTTCTCGGATCAAGGACAGCTGTGAAGCCGCTTCCCTGACCCCCGCAGCGGACTGCCCTACCTTCGGCTCCACCACTGGGATCCAGCTCTCGCACTCCCAGTACAGTGCGTCCGCCTCGATCAAGGCGTCGGCATCCGCGAACACGGCCACGTCTATCGCGAAGCGGTACACCACCGCGCCGTCGCTCCGCAGCATCACGGAGTAGGGGTGCGCCACCTCGTGGTCGATGAACTCCGCCAGCGGCCCGTGGTCCACGCTCTCCGCGTAGTACGGCCACGGCTGGAAACGAATCTCCTCCTGGAACGACCAGGCCGAGGTGGGATAGACCAGCCCGCCGTAGCGGTCTTGGGCCTGCCGGAGCCTGGCGAGCGTCATCGTGGCGTCCACCTCGGGAAACGGCGCGAGCCGGGCGATGACCTCGGTGTCGTCCGGGTTGTCCTGCGCGGGAAAAGGAACGGTGCGGGCCCGCGTAGCGAGGAAGCGCCGCCCCCTGTCCGTCAGCCGTCCGGGTGCGTTGAGGATGTGCTGCATCAGGCCATCATCTTCCCGCCCTTGGGGTCATCCATTTGAGCGACCCCTCCTCTGTGGGGCATGGGCCCCACGACCGTTCCACGCTCGCAGTACAGAGGCGGAACGCGGCTATTCGAAACCGTGGAGCCGGACCACATCAGCTGAGATTCCCGGCACCCGCATGTCTCAACTGAACTGGTCGCCGCACGTCAGGGGTCCAACTCGGAACCAGATCAATTGAGACGGGACAGGGCGACAGGCGCCCCCGCCAACAAGTCGCCGCTCTCTTCCCTGGGTGCCAGTTGGCCTCATTGCCGCCGCGCAGCGGGGCGTCCGTAAGCCGCCGGTGCGCGGTAGCACGAGGAACTGGACGATGGTGCGAGGGAGCCGGTGGTTCCTCGCGGGGTGACACGCGGCGGATATGGCCGAGGCTCAGCGCGGGGGCGAGGGCGGTGCCTGCATGGCGGCCACCACGGCGAGGGCGGAACCGAATGCGTTGCCGGCGAGGGCCGTCCGGTCGGGCGGCGGGTGGGCGGGATCAGCGCACGTTGACCCGGGTACTGGCCGTGGCGGTGTTGTTCGCCGGGTGGGGATCGGGGGTGGCGGAGGCGACGTGGGCCGTAGCCATGACGGTGGGTGGGCGGGTGGCCCGTACGGTCACGTGGAAGACGCGCTGCTGACCAGCACCGAGCGCGGCGGCACGCCATCTCACTTGGGTGGGAGCCTGCCGGTCGGTGCCGGGAGAGGCGTTCGAGATTGGCACGCCGAGTGGCCGGTCCAGCGTGACGACCAGGTCGCGGGCGCTGGACGGCCCGGAGTTGGTCACGGTGATCGTGTAGGTGTACTCGCTGCCGATCCGGGCGGTGGCCGGGGCGCTCAGCCTGACCGCCAGGTCTGCGCTGGGTGTGCCCGCGTCGACCTCGACTCGCCCGATCCGGTCGCCGAAGATCTCGGTGAACCACATGTGTCCGTCCGGCCCGGCGGTGATGTAGACGGGGGTGGCGCCCGCTGTGGGCACCGGATACTCCGTCAGCACTCCAGCCGTGGTGAACCGCCCGATCCTGTCGGACTGTTCGGCGATCCAGAGGTTCCCGTCCGGGCCGGCCGAGATGCCGGTCGGGCCGTGGATCGGTGCTTTGCGAAGGCGTTCGCACAACGGTCACGGGTCACTGTTCATGGACCGAGCCCGGAATCGATGCATCGTCAGGCGAGGTGCACGTCAAACGCCCAGGGCTGGTGGACACCAAAGGCCTCTTTTCACCCCCGTCCGGAACGCTACGGTCCGGTCCCGGATGGGGCGGGAGTTGCCGCCTGGGTGCGTGTCGATACCCTGGTGCGTTGATCGTCTCGTGCGCGCTGCGCAGGGCGGTCGCTGAAACCACTCGAGAAAACGGGGATACTTGCCATGGCCCACTCGGCCCGCTCTGCTCACATAACCCGTGCCACGCGCATCGGCGTGTTCGCCGCGGCCGTATTTTCAGTCGCAACTTCCTTGACCGGATGTTCCACCGCCGACACCGCCTCCGAGGGCTCGGGCGCTGCGACGGCCGAGAGGCCGTTGCTCACCAAGGCCGAGGCGAACACGACGGTGGACGCCTACCAGAAGGCCAACAACCAGGCCAACGCCAAGCGTTCCGTTTCACTCATGGCGAGGGCGGAAGACGGCGCTGTCCTCGCGATGGACCAGGCGTACTTCACGCAGATCCCCGCCCTCGACAAGAGCGACGTCGCGGACAATCTCGCTCCGTTCGTGTACGTCAACCGCACCTTCTACATCCCGCCCGCTTCCTCGAAGGCCGACTGGTTCCTGGTGCGCACCCAAGGCGCGCACCTCACCCACGGCAAGCCGGGCAAGCTGTGGTCAAAGGACGTCAGGTTCCTCGTTTTCCAGCGCTCCGGTGACGGCTGGCGGATGGTCGTTGCCCGCGACTTCGAAGGGACTGAGGTGGCCAAGGTGCCGCACATCGCCCTCGACAAGGGCGGGCTGATGAAGGCCGTCGCCCCCGACACCAAGATCGGTAAGACGGCGCCCGCGCAGCTGCCGGAACTGGTCACCGATCTGTGGGTGACAGGCGGCCGCAACACCCCGCTCGCCGACACCCCAGCCCGACGCACCGGCAGGTCCTGGTACACCGAGCGGGAAAACAACCTGGGCGGCCACGCATGGGTCGACTTCAAAAAGACCGCCCCCCACGCCGGGGACGTCTTCGCCGCGAAGACCGCTGACGGTGGCGCCCTTGTGCTGTCCGACAGCGCCGTCGATGAGACCTTCCTCGCCAAGGACCTGCACTCCTATATCAACCTCGGCGAATCGGACAAGCCGTTCGTCAAGCACAACCCGGACGCGCAGATGTACAAGGTTGTCCGCCACTACGCACAGACCGAGCTCGGCGTCATCTCCGCCAACGGCAAGCCTGCCGTCTACTCCATCGGCACCCAGCTGACCAAGGTGGACGCCACACCAACATCCGACATCAACTGAACATTTTGGCCCGGTGGCTGGGTTTTGGTCCCGGGGCAGGTTTCGTGCCTGGCGGGGAGAGCGGCACCACCTTCACGGTGCCGACACCGCGCACGGGGCCCGTCCGCGCACTGCGCGGACGGGCCCCGCAAACGCGCGCCGGGCAGGCCTTGCACCTGCCGGTCGGCGGGCCGGAAGCCGGGGATCGTGTCCGACCGGATGCCGCGACGGACACGTTGATGAGAAGTGGACAGATCAAATGAGTCCCTACACCTCGCAAAACTCGGTGAATTGACCAGTCGTACTTGGTCCAGTAGCCGCTGGTGACGACCACGGTCTACACCGTCTTCCCGGTCCGCGGGGCATTCACCATCTTCCCGTCCCCTATATAGAGGCCGACGTGTCCCCAGGCGCCGTCGTTGTTGAAGACGATCAGGTCGCCGGGCTGCATATCGGCGCGGGCCACCTTGATTCCCACGCTGCGCATGGCCTGTGACGTGCGCGGGAGTGTGACGTGGGCGCCCTTGTAGAAGGCGTACACCATCAGGCCGCTGCAGTCGTATCCGCCGTTGGTCGGTCCGTGGATGTCGCCGCCGCCCCATACGTACGGGGTGCCCTGCTGGGCGAGCGCGGCCGCGATGACGGCGCCGGCCTTCCCGCCGACGGACGTGTCGCCGGTTGTGACGGCGGGGGCGAGCTGGTCGTACTGGTGGATGAAGCCGAGGACCTTGTCCGCGTATGAGCTGGCGTGGTTGTAGCGCAGGATCGCCTTGCGCAGCTGCGCGTCGTCGCTCAGGTCGCTCTTGCCGGTGCCGCACAGGTACAGGGCGGTGCCAAGCGCTGCGTCGAACGCGTTGTTGGGGTCCTTGGTGCCGTCGCCGTTGCCGTCTGCGCCGGATGGGCCTTCCCAGGTGGAGGGGATGAACTGTATCGGGCCGACCGCCCGGTCGTACGCGGTGTCGCCGTCCCAGCGGCCGTTGTCGGTGTTGCCGCCAACTCCGCTGCCGTCGAGGCGGGGGCCGAGGATCCGCGGCGTGATGTCGCCGCTCGCTGCGATCGTCCGGCCGCCGGCGTGGTTGCTTTCGACCTTGCCGATCCCGGCGATCACCGACCAGCGCATCCCGGAGCACTTGGGGCGCAGCGTGGTGATGCGTTCGGCCGCGCTGCCGTACGCGGCGAGCATCACCGCGTCCACGCCGTCCACCTTCGCGGGCACCCCCTGCGCGGTCAGGGCGGTGCTGTTGCCGGTCTCGTCCTCGTGCTCGGCCGCGCCTCCCGCTACGGCGGCGACGAACAGGATGCAGATTCCGAGGACGAACCCGATCGGCGTGAGCACAGCAGCGGAGGCGAGCAACACCTTCTTCGTACCCGTCACGGCCGGCCACCGCCGCGGCGACGGGGAGCGGGCCGCGCTGCACGGGCGGGTGCCCGACGTGTAGCCGGAGCGGCACTGGCCGGGGGAGTGGCCGGCGGGGTGGCCTGGCGGTTGCGGATGCGGTGCAGTCGCATCTGCAGTGCGGACTGTGCCTGGCTGGCCGGGGGCTGGGGCACACGGGGCGGCACCGGACGCCGTGGCGGAGCGGCGGGCGCCACCACAGGCGTGGGACGTACGGGGCGCGCGGCAGTGGGAACAGGCCGGCGTCCGGGGGCAGGGCGTCTGCCAACGGGGGGGGGGGTGGGTGCGGGGCTCCGGGGAGGCGTGTACGGGCCGAGCGGGCGGCGGCCTGTGATCATCCGGCCGACGGAGCGCAGGTTGTGGACGTACTCGCCGGTGAAGTCCTGGACGGGTGGGGCGTATTGCTGACAGGTCGATCCGCTGCTGCAGACCTTCCACGCCGCCGGTGACCCGCCCGGGTACAGCGGCGACAGCGGCAGTCGTGCGGCGGGCCGCGCGCGGCCCGTACACGGGCAGGCCAAGCGTTGACTTGAGGCCGAACTTTCCCAGCTTCAAGCTGCCCTTCGCGGCCGCCTTCGTAGTGTCGGCCGCCAACTTGGCGGTGCCGCCGATCATCCGGCCGGTCCCGCGGACGAGACGGGCGGTGAGCGCGGTGCTGCCCCGGGCGTACCCGTAGGCGCCGCCGCTGG
Organism: Streptomyces sp. NBC_00775; assembly: GCF_036347135.1. Lineage (NCBI taxonomy): Bacteria > Bacillati > Actinomycetota > Actinomycetes > Kitasatosporales > Streptomycetaceae > Streptomyces > Streptomyces sp. NBC_00775. Next base: position 124,634 of record NZ_CP108938.1, on the reverse strand, counting down.
CGGCGAGCGCGCCGAGCATCATCCCGACAGATCGCTCGCGTCTACCCTCACCTGCATGACGACCGATTGGATAGCGGAAGACCATCGCATCGCTCGAGGGCGGCGCTTTGACGAGCTCAGCAGTCCGCCCGCAATTCAGGTCGCCTCCCCGCCGCCGCTGTCCGAAGCGGAGATCTGCGAAGCGGAGGCAGAGCTGGGCATCGCGTTCCCGGACCAGTACCGAGAGTACTTGCTCCGGCAGAGCGCCGGCGGCGCGGTGAACCGGCTATGCCGCTCCGCGGCAGGCTGGGGCTGGCATGGAGACTCAAGCACCAACTACGACTTGCTCACTACTGACTTCCCGCATCCCGACTCCTACCGTGCTTACGAGGATGAGCTGGACGCGCGCGAGCCGCTGACGCAGGACTTCCCGGACCACAACGCCTACCAAGCGGCATGGGAGCAGTGGGACGCCGAGTACGGGGTGTTCCAGGAGCGCAAGACGTCCGGCGCTGTATTCATCCAGGACAACGGCTGTGGCTTCTCGACCCTGCTCGTTGTCACCGGTCCGCACCGGGGCTCACTGTGGTTCGACGGCCGGGCTACCTGCGACCAGATCCTTCCTCTGAACCTGTGCGGTCAGCCAGTGTCGTTCATGGACTGGCTCGCTCGCAGGTCCATGGATCTGGTCGGCTGGTGAACGCGGCCGGGCCGACACCGGGCGGAGTCGGCCTGGCCGCCCGGTCGCAGAATTCTTAACTCAACCACCGATGAGAACTCGGTCAGGCTAATCGCGGGTCGGGTCGGGTCGTTAGCGAGCGAGGACCGTACGCCAGCACCTGCGACACCTGCGATAGTTCCGACACCTTCGTCTCCGGGGCCGGGGGGCTCGGACCAGCCAACATCCACTCGCTGCCGCACACATCTCCACGACGGCAAATGGTGCCCCCCTGCCGGTGCCAAGCAACGGGATCGTTCCACCCCCCGAGCCGTGCCGGACAGAGCGCGTGGAGGCATACCGGCGCCTGCGGAAAGCCTCGTACGCTCGTTACGCAGTGCACCCATCGGCGCCGGGCTTGCCGTCACCCATGCTTCTGGCAGGTCGGGCAGGAGCCACTCCACGTGAGCCCGCTTGGTCCGTCCGGGCCTGGTCGCTCAGTCCGCAAGCCAGTTGCCGTGGAAGCCGTACGGCACGCGGGTCGGCAGATGAATGGTGGCGACCGGGTCGGCGGCGAGGTGGCCCGCGTCCAGGATGACCAGGTCGCTGCGGTCGGTGCCGGCGTCGTAGACGTAGGTCATGAGCCAGCCGGGGCCGTCCGCCGTGTCGTCGGCGGGGGCGAAGGCGGCCTCGCCGGGTGTGCGACGGGGCCCGAAGTCGTGCGCCGTCGCCGCGCCACTGCCCAGCTCGTATCGGACCAGTGAGCTGCCGCAGGTCACGTGCCCGTATGCGGCGTCCAGTCCGGTCAGCCGGTCGTCGACCCGGGGGAACTCGCCGGGGCGGTCGTCGCACTGCTCCTCACAGACCGTCCCGGTGGCCGGGTCGATCGTCCACTTCCAGAGCACGGCCTCCTGCCTGCGGTCGATGACGTCGCCGGTGCGCCGCCACAGCTCCGGGTAGCGCATGACGTGCAGCACGATGGTGCCGTCCGGCGCGTCGTAGGCGTTGAGCGGGTGGAAGACGTAGCACGGGTCGATGCCGAACCAGCGCACGTCGCCGTACGGGTCGTTGCGGCGCAGCACCCCCAGCCGGGCGCCGTAGCCGTCGTCCCAGCGGTAGGGCATGGTCCCGGCCATGGCCAGGTCCAGGTCGAAGACGACGGGCAGGTCCATGAAGACGACGTGCTCCGCGGTGAGGTTGAAGTCATGCATCATCGTCGGACCGGGCACCTCGACCGGCCTGCTGATCACCAGCTCGCCCGAGGCATCCGCCCGGTGGTAGGTGAGATACGGGGCCTCCAGCATCCCGTAGCCGAAGAAGTGCAGCTCCCCGGTGACCGGGCACGCCTTCGGGTGCGCGGTCATCGCGGTGCCCAGCTTCCCGCCGAAGTCGTATGCGCCGACCGTGTCCAGGTCGCGGGTGAGCTCGTAGGGCAGGGCCGTCTCGACCAGGGCGAGGGTCCGGCCCGCGTGCCGGACGACATGGGTGTTGGCCGGGCCCGCGGTGAGGTCGCGGTGGCCCTGGTCGTCGTAGGTCCGGGCCCCGTCGGTGTAACTGCGGGTGCGTACCCAGCGGTTGCGGTACGAGACGGCCCGGCCGCCCTCCAGCCGGACGCCGTGGATCATGCCGTCGCCGAAGAACCAGTGTCCGGAGGCGGCGTCGGCCGGGTTCGGCCCGTTGCGGAGGTACCAGCCGGCCAGCTCGGCGGGGATCCGCCCGGTCACCGGCAGGTCGTACGCGGTGAGTTCTTCGCCGACCGGGGCGTAGTTGCCCGCCTGGTGGGGCCGGGCCTGTTGTGCGGAGGTCATCGGGCACCGGCCTTGGCCTGGACGTGGGCGACGTAGCGGACGGTGAAAATCATCGGGAGGGCGAAGCCGGCGACCTGGATGAGCGTGGCGGGGGTCGAGTGGGCGTTTCCGGCGTGCGCCAGGACGGCGAGCACGACAGCGGTCAGGGCGAAGGCCGCGGTCCAGACGGCGGTGATGATGACGTTGGTCTGGATGAACGGCTTGAGCCCCCAGACCTCGCGCGGGGTGGTGCGCTTGGCGATGCCCAGCGTGAACGGCTTGCCGATGGCCAGTGAGACCCCGGCGATGACCGCCAGTGTGCCCGCCGACAGCGCCGCCGAGTAGTCGTGCACACCCGAGTCCGGGTTGGTGAAGGCGATGAAGGCCAGCACGGCGAAGAAGACCGCGGAGCCGGTCTCGATGATCAGCGCGTCGAATCCGGCACCTGCCCGTATCTGCTGGACGATCACGGCCACTGCGACCACCAGGGCGGCCAGCGCCGCCCACTGCCAGTCCCCCGAGGGCAGCGCGGCGAAGACGATCCAGGGGAGGAAGGTGCGCAGGTAGGACATGTGGGTCTCCGCTTCAGCGTTTCCATTTCGACATGTGAAAACTAGAAGGTCCAATGCTGACATGTCAATAGTGGAATGTAGACTGAGGGGCATGAGTCTTCGACACGCGCTGCTCGGGCTGCTCTCCGAGCGTCCCGCCAGCGGCTACGACCTGCTGAAACTCTTCGAGACGTCGCTGGCCACCGCCTGGCCGGCGACCCAGAGTCAGATCTACACCGAGCTGACCAAGCTGGCGGGCACAGGGCTGATCAACGTGGCGGCCGAGGGTCCGCGAGGCCGCAAGGAGTACGCCCTCACCGACGAGGGGCTGGCCGAACTGCGGCACTGGCTGACCGAGACCAAGCCGCAGCGGAACACCCGCAGCGACATTCTCCTGCGGGTGTTCTTTCTCGGGGTACTGACGCCCGAGCAGGCACGCGGCTACCTCACCGAGCTCATCGAGCTGTCCGATCAGGGGTACCAGGGTCTGCGCCGGCTGGAGGAGTCCGTCGACTGGGACGACGACAGTCTTTCGGTCTACGGCCGGATCGCCCTGGAGTACGGCCTGCGGTTCAACGCCATGCGCCGCGAGTGGGCCGAGTGGGCGGCCGGCCAGATCACCTGACGGCCGGCCGGCCGACGGGAGCGCTGCGGGGACCGGACTTCCCCTTGGAACCGCCCCTCGACCGCGTGTGAGTCACGGGCTTCGCAGACGTGGACACGAGCGGTGGAGCCCAGGAAATCGCGTACGGGCCGAGTGATCGCCATCGTTCAGCGATCACTCCCGCTTCTTCGCGGAGTTCACGGCATGCGGGAGCAGGGGTACGGAGACCCCGGTGACGGCCGCTGCGCTGCCCGGGTGTCCACCGCGCCTGAACCCGCAGTCGCCCCCCGGGGGGCTCAACGATCATCTTCCTCGGCCAGACAGTGCTGCTCGTCCACCGCACTACGCAGGGCATGGACGACTGAGTCCTGCGGGAGGGACGTGAGGAAACCGGACTCGCGGTGGAGCGATGGACCGCAGAGCGGGCAGCGAACGGACTGCCCTGCGCAACCGGTCTGGTCCGGCGGGCCGGCGGATCGGCAAACGCATCCATGCCCCGTACTGGGCGCTTGTCGCCATCACCGCACGCTCAGCCTCGGCCCGCCCCGAGCCTGGCCACGTCCCGCGGGGACACAGCCCGAATCTGCGGATCAGGCAATGGCGCCCTGGGGCGCCCCCTGCCGTGGTGAGATGATGCCAGCCCCGGCCACCGACCCTACGGTGATGGCATGACGGTGCTCAACAATTGGAGGCGCCAAGGGCGATCCGGGAACCGCGCGGTCGACGCCTTGGGCGTGGCTGTGCTGTGCGTGCTGTCGGTCGTGGCTGCCTCGGTCGACCCGCACCAGCACCAGTTCGTGTTGCGCTGGCCCGCCGTGGTGCTGGCTGCCGTCGGCTGCTCCGCGTTGGTCTGGCGGCGTCGCCACCCGTTCGGCGTACTGGCCGTCACCATTGGCTGCGGGGTGGTTTTTCAGATGCTCGGGTTTCGAGAGAGCCCGCTGGTGACAAGTCCGGTTCTGGTGTCCGTCTACAACGTGGCCGTGCGGACCGACCGGCGTACCGCCTGGACCGCGGCAGCTGTCTCGGCTGCCGTCCTGATAAGCGCCAACGCGGTGTGGACCTCGAATTCGTGGCTGGACCCGGACAAGGCTGCGATGCTGGCCTGGACGACCCTGCCGGCCGCCGTCGGGGACGGGCTGCGCTTACGGCGCGCCTACGTGGCGGCCGTCGAGGAACGGGCGGAGCACGCCGAGCGCACCCGCGAGCAGGAAGCACAGCAGCGAGTGGCGGCCGAACGCGTTCGGATCGCACGCGAGCTGCACGACATCGTCGCGCACCACATCGCCTTGATCAACGCTCAGGCAGGCGTCGCCGTTCATCTAGTGGACCAGCGCCCGGAACAAATCCTGACGGCTCTGGAGAACATCCGGGACACCAGCCGCTCCGCGCTGGACGAACTACGGGTGACCGTAGGCCTGCTGCGGCAGTCCGACGAGCCGGTGGCGCCCCGCGACCCGATGCCGGGCCTTGCGCAAGTACCAGCACTTCTGGCGTCGTTCGAACGCGCCGGGCTGGCGGTGAGCCACATGCGGCGGGGCACCACCGAACCGCTGGAGCCGGCGGTCGAATTGGCCGCGTACCGCATCGTGCAGGAGTCCTTGACCAATGTGCGCAAGCACGCCGGGGCCGACCATGCCCGGCTGTTCCTGCACTACGACCGTGAACGGCTGACGATCACCGTCGAGGACGACGGGTGCGCCGGACCGCACCATCCTCGCCCGGGGGCCGGTCACGGACTGATCGGGATGCGTGAACGGGCTACCACGATCGGGGGCACGCTGCATGCGGGACCGCGCCCCGAGGGCGGTTTCACCGTGACCGCCGAACTGCCGCTGCGCCCCAGCCCGGCACCGGATCGGAGACATGAGCATGATGATTCGCGTACTGCTTGCCGATGACCAGGCCCTGCTGCGGGCCACCTTCCGCATGCTGTTCGATGCGACGGAAGACATGGAGACCGTGGCCGAGGCGTCCAACGGCCGCGAGGCAGTCGAGTTGGCCGGCGCACAGCGCCCGGATGTGGTCCTGATGGACATCCGCATGCCGGAGATGGACGGCCTCGAGGCGACACGGCTCATCACTGAGTCTGAGGACCTTGCAGGTGTGAAAGTGCTCATCCTGACCACCTTCGAAGATGACGAGCACGTCGCCGACGCACTGCGTGCGGGTGCGAGCGGCTTTCTCGGCAAGGGTGCGAGACCCGAGGAGCTCCTCGATGCCGTCCGCACGGTCGCAGACGGCGAGGCGCTGCTGTCCCCGTCAGCGACACGAGCGTTGATCACTCGTTTTCTGGCCCAGCCGGATCCATGCCCGGCGGCCGTACACGAGCGGCTGGAGAGCTTGACGCCGAGGGAACGCGACGTCACGAGCCTGGTCGCGCTGGGCCTGTCCAACGACGAGATCGCCGAGCGCCTGTGCGTCAGCCCGCTGACCGCCAAGACCCACGTCAACCGGGCCATGACCAAGTTGGCAGCTCGTGACCGCGCCCAGCTCGTGGTCATCGCCTACCAGTGCGGGCTGGTCAGTCCGGCTACGGAACCAGAACCCGCATAGTCGCCAGCACCGTGCGTCCATCTTCTGTCCCAGCCGTAGGCCGACGTACCGCATACCGCAGCCGTGGTAGCTGGAAGTCGCTGCGTGGGGACGACGCGCTGAGGGCCGCTCCTGGGCGAAGGTGAAACCCTGAACGGAGGTTTCACCATGACCGAAGCCCACTGCCTGACCAAGAAGTCCCACGAGAAGACGGCCGTCGAGGAATGCCGCACGATCCGTGAACTTCTTGCCGGAAACGAACGCAAGTCCCGCGCACCCGATGAGGCAAGCGCGGTGCGGGCTCACCTGGCAACCTGCAACACATGCTGGGGCGAGTGCGATCGCCTCGCAGGCGTGCCCGCACACCTGTCTCTTCTGCGCGACGCTCTGGCCTGCGGCAAGGGCCGAAACACGCGGACGCACGCGGCCACCCGGCCTGACTGCAGCCACGCGTCACCCTGTCACCGCAGGCCACACCGAGCGGCCCTGACCAGGCAGCTCACGCTGTCTCAATGGGTCAACAGGACCACGTCGCACATCAGGTGAGCAGACCTCGCGGAAGCGACGACGTGCCTGGGGCGGAACGGCAAGGAGGCCCCTTTACGGGCGTCTCACTGGCGACCGGCGAAGAGCACTCGTACGGTTGATGAAGACACGGACGGTGGAGGGATCCACCGCCCGCAGCAGCAGCACCCCGCCGAACCCGGCGACCGCCGAGAGCGCGGCGGTGCCGAACGCGGCCGCGACCACCACCAGAACGGTCAGCACCGACTCCGCGCTCACCGGGTCGTGGTGGCGGGCAGGCCGGCGAGGCGGGCGCGGGAGACCCAGCTCGCCAGGGTGGTCTCGTTGATCCCCAGGTCTTCGGCGACCTCGGCGATCGTCTTGCCGGTCTCCGTGACGATCCGTACGGCCCCCTCACGGAACTCCGGATCGAACTTCCGTCGCTTCTCCGCCATGACTCCCAACTTCCCCTGCAGTCACGGTCTTCACGCTACGAGGGGAGGGACATCGACATCGCCTCCCGCCGCGTGGTCGGCTGGGCGACGGCCGATCACCTGCGGACCGAACTGGTCGCCGACGCCCTGACGGACGCCTGCCGCCGGCGTCGTCCCGCCCGTCCGGTGATCTTCCACTCCGATCGCGGCTGTCAGGGCGGATTCAACCGGTCGTCGCAACACCTCGAGAATCCGGAGGTGCGCGATGGGACGAGGTAAGCAGCAGAAGGTGCCGGAGGCGCCTGCGGATGCGCGACGCCAGTGGGCCGCCGATCGGGCGATGCGACCGCCGATGCGTTCACCGGGTCGGCCGGAGCCGTCTCGTGCGGTGCAGCGGGACTTCTGGCGGCGGATCGCGTCAGGAGTGACGACGGCAGAGGCCGCGGCGGCTGTTGGCGTTTCATGGCCGGTCGGATCCCGGTGGTTCCGTCACGCTGGCGGCATGCCGCCCATCAGCCTGGACGAGCCCACCGGCCGCTACCTGTCGTTCGCCGAGCGCGAGGAGATCGCGCTGCTGCGCGCCCAGGAGCTCGGCGTGCGCGAGATCGCCCGCAGGATCGGCCGCGACGCGGGCACGATCTCACGCGAGTTGCGCCGCAACGCGGCGACCCGCGGCGGCAAGCCGGTCTACCGGGCTCTGGTCGCGCAGTGGAAGGCGCAGCAGGCCGCGAAGCGCCCGAAGACTGCGAAGCTCGCAGGCAACGACAGGTTGCGTGAGTACGTGCAGGATCGGCTCGCCGGCAGTGTCCGTCGTCCCGACGGCACGATCGTCACCGGCCCCAAGACGCCCGCGTGGAAGGGGCTGAACAAGCCGCATCGGCAGGACAGACGATGGGCGACGGCATGGAGCCCGGAGCAGATCTCACGCCGTCTCCATGCCGACTTCCCCGATGATGAGTCCATGCGCATCAGCCACGAAGCCATCTACCAGGCGCTGTTCATCGAGGGCCGTGGCGCGCTCAAGCGGGAGCTGGTCACGTGTCTGCGTACCGGCCGGGCGCTGCGGACTCCCCGTGCACGGTCACAGAACAAGCCGCAGGGGCATGTCATCGCGGACGTCGTCCTCAGCGAACGCCCCGCCGAGGCTGGGGACCGTGCGGTCCCCGGACACTGGGAAGGCGATTTGATCATCGGAACGGGCCGATCCGCAATCGGCACGCTCGTCGAGCGCAGCAGCCGCTCCACGCTCCTCGTGCACCTGCCTCGGCTCGAGGGCTGGGGCGAGATTCCGCCCGTGAAGAACGGCACCTCACTCGGGGGCTATGGCGCGATCGCGATGAACGCGGCACTCACGACGTCAATGACGCGGCTGCCCGAGCAGCTACGCAAGACCCTCACCTGGGACCGTGGGAAGGAACTCTCCGGCCATGCCCAGTTCGCTCTCGACACCGGGACGAAGGTGTTCTTCGCCGATCCGCATTCGCCCTGGCAACGACCGACGAACGAGAACACGAACGGGCTGCTGCGTCAGTACTTCCCGAAGGGCACCGATCTTTCCCGGTGGTCGTCCACGGACCTCGAAGCCGTCGCGATGGCGATCAACAACCGGCCCCGCAAGAACCTCGGTTGGCGGACGCCGGCCGAGGTCTTCGAAGAGCAGCTACGCTCGCTGCAACAGCCCGGTGTTGCAACGACCAATTGAACTCGCCCAGTTCCGGTCACGAAAATTCGTCCGGGCGCTCGGCGGCCACCAGATGGCCGGTTCGATAGGAAGGGTCGGGGCGGCAGGCGACAACGCGGCCATGGAGTCCTTCTTCAGCCTGCTGCAGAAGAACGTCCTCGACCGTCGGGCGTGGGCCACCCGCGAGAAACTGCGGATCGCGATCGTGACCTGGATCGAGAGGACCTACCACCGGCGCCGCAGACAAGCCTCGCTCGGCCGGCTGACCCCCATCGAATTCGAGACCGTCATGACCACACCGGCCCTCCAGGTCGCGTGACCGAACCTGTCACCCAATCGTGCAGCAGACCCCACCGACTATCTCGCTCAGGTGTTGCCGGTGCTGCGCAGCGAACTGGACGCCTGGTTCTGCGACCATCTCGCGGCCGAGCCAGAGCAGTTGCTGGCCCTGCTGGATGCGCCGACCGTGACCTGCTGGCCGACCACCCCACCCCCCCCGTGCTGTACCACGCCGGCCGCGACATCGTCGTCGATCTCGATGCCGCCACCCGCCACCTGGTCGCCCTGTGTACGATCGCCCCCGAGGGACAGGGCCCGCTGGTCAACATCCGGGCCGAGCACTTCGAGCAGACCGTGCAGGACCTCATCGACCGTTCGCCCCACCATTCCCGCAACAAGCCCGGACGTGATTCCCATGCGCAGAGGCTGACTCGCTCCAGGGAAACCCGCGCGACATGACGGGGAAAACTCGAGATTGGCATCACCCAACCCGGCCCCGTGCAGCGGCCCAAACAAGCTCGAGTTCCATGCCTGCACCCCTCCGCAACAGGGCAGGGCGAAGCGAGACGTATTTTCACCGTGGGTGTGTACGAACCGGCTGACGTCCGGGGGAGAGGTGGGCACACTGATACAGCTATGCGTTGACTCAGGCCTCGGGGAACGTGATGAAACTGGTCGACATACGCCTGCGGTTCATCGCAGAGGAGATGACAGCCAAGGAACTCGTCCAGTTCCAGCGCCAGTTGGACAGCGAGCCAGAACTCCGCAGCCGGGTTAGGCGCATCGCGGCCGACGACGCGTCCGCCGGACCTGAAGGACGCATGGGCAGCAGCATGGCGCAGTTGCTTGCTGTATCACTGGGTAGCGGTGGAGCAGTCAGCGCCCTCGTCGCCGTACTGCCATCGCTGTTGCGAGCCCGTCGCTCGGATACCACCGTCGAGGTCACTCTCCCAGACGGCCGCAGCGCGAAGATCACGGCCGGTTCGGCAGAAGACGCACGGGCACTGCTGGAGTCAGCGCTACGCGATCACAGTAGCCAGGGGTAAGACATGCGGCTGCCAGAGCCGCGCGGATCACGGGCGATCCTCATCGGCACATCGGAGTACGACAGCGAAGACCTGCGCCCGCTGCTCGCCGTACGCAACAACCTCGACGTCCTGCAAGACATCCTCACCGCCGAGCAAACCGGCGGATTCCTTCCAGGACGCTGCAAGATCATCCAGGACGCCTCCGACCCACGTGAGATATGCCGCAGCCTGCATGAAGCCGCCACCGACGCACCGGACACGCTGCTGGTCTACTTCGCCGGACACGGCATCCTCAACAACGACCTCACACAGCTCCACCTCGCGCTGACCGGAACGGACCAAAACGACCTGCGCTGGACGTCCATTCCCTTCCAGGCCGTACGGGAGATCTTCGAGAACGCGGACTGCCGCAACAAGATCCTCATCCTCGACTGTTGCCACAGCGGCTGGGCCCTGGACGAGTTGATGGGCCCAGGCCCGGACGCCCGCATCGACCTCGACATCCGCGGTGTCCACGTGCTCGCGTCCGCCTCCCGCGACGAGGCCTCCATCGCTCCACCGGGCGAGCGCTACACCGCATTCACCGGCGAACTGATCCGCCTGCTGCGCGACGGCGTGCCAGCTGCGGCCGACCCCCTGCCGCTGACGGCCCTGTACACGCCGCTGACCCAAGCCCTCAAGGAACGAGGCTACCCCCGGCCCAAGCAGCAAGGCTCGGACCATTACGGCGAGTTGGGCCTCGTACGCAACCGCGCCGCCACCACCGCGCCGACGAGCGCGCCGCACGCACCGGCGCAGGGTGAGACGCCGCACAGGAAAGAGATCCGCTTCACGGCCAACCGCCAGTTCGCCAGACGACGCCTCTGGGCACTGCTGCTGCCCACCGAAGCACTGCTGGTCACGCTCGTACTGGTCACCCTGCCAGAAGGGGACGAATCCCTTTTCGCCGAGTCACCACGCGGCGCTGAACTCGCAGCGGGCATCGCCGGCGCACTCTTCCTGGTGTGGTGGACGAGCACTCTCTACCCCACCGGCTACTGCCTGGTCGTCAGATCCGACGGCATCGACCTGCGCTGCAACTCCTCGCGCCACTTCTACTACCCCTGGCACGCGGTCGCCCGCGTATGGATCCGCCCGCGCAGGCGCCGGCTACGCCGACGCCCCCGCTACGAAGTGATGGTGCGGCTGAAACCCGGAGTCCTCGTCTCCGAAGCCGCCTTCGCCACTGCCGGCCCGCGCAATGACCGGCGCGCCGGGGCACTGCGCTTCGCAGACCTGCGCAGGATCGAAGCCCGCCCCGAAGAAATCGACCTGGCACTGTCCCAGTGCGCCGACCTGGCCTGGACGCCGTGCCCCGAACTTGCGCCGCTGCCGCGCCGACAGGCCCCCACCTCCATCACTTTCACCAGCCGCCGCATCACCCTGGCCGCCATCGCACTCGTCTGCGGAGCCTCAGCGCTCAGCCAACTCACACGAGGCCTGCTACTGACCGAGGCGTGGACACACCTGACCGGCCTGACGATGTGCGCCGCGCAGCTCGTAGTCTGTGGCTTCGCCGTGACGCGCGTGCGGCACCCCGCACGCCTCACCGTCGACGGAGCGGGCATCGAATTCACCCGCGGAGAAACGACCCTTGCTTACGCCTGGTCCGAGATCAGCCACATCGGCGTGGTCCCCTGGCCTCCCAGAAGCGACAGAAACGGCGTGCTGGCCATACGCCCGGCCACACAAGCCGAGAAACCCGTAGACCGAACAAACCCCCTACTGCCCCGACTGACAGCCGGGACAATCACCATCTGCCCGCTGTACGAGATCACAGCACACACGAACGCCGTGGAGGAAGCCCTCGCGGACTTCGGCACCGATGAACAGCTCGCTTCCAACGCGAGCACCTGGATGCACACCTCTCTGGGCGAAGAAGGACAACTCTTCCGGGGACGACTGCCGAGGACCTGGGTAAGCGCAGCCTTTGTCCTAGTCGCGCTGCCAACCCTTGCCATGGGAAGCACCTACAACCCGATCGCCTGGGTGCTCTTGCTCAGAAACACGATTTTTCTGCCCCTGCTCTTCATCGGAGGACCGCTATACGCGTTCAAAGACGCGGACCAAGTGCTCTTCCGCGTCACCGCCGCAGGCTTCGACCTACAGTTCCTGCAGCACCGCGTGCACGTCCCATGGCGAGACATCGAACGCATCGGACTGGTCGTCAGACGCGATCCGCTGGACGAATCGGTCATGGTCTGGCTGCGCCCCGGAGCAAAAATCCCGAAACCCCGCTGGTCGTGCCTGACCCGCAAACACGGCGGACTGCGTGTCCTGTCCCTCCAAAAGTGCCGCGTCGACGCCGAAACCACGGACATCGACCAGGCCATCGCCCGCTACGCCGGCCGCAAGCACTCGCGCATCATGTACATCCACGACGAGTCCGCAACAGGCCCAGACACAGAGCCCAACTTGCCGTAACACCCGCCCCGCCTCTTTGACTGCTCTGCAGCCTCCGCCCGTACCGCCGCAACATCATGCGGGGTGCATTGGCATCACCGGGAGACCACCGCGCCCGAAGTGGACGCCGACCTGGTCGATCACGGCACGATCGTGCGCCGCTTCATCTGGTCATCTGGATCAACCACGACCACACGGATCTTCGTGTGGCACCGAGGAAATCTTCGGCCCACCTGGGATTCTCAAAAGATCATAAGAGGTTCTGTGCATCACCATCCCGGACAAACTCCCACTCTGGAATGCTGAGCTTGAATCAACTGCGAGCATTGCCCAGGGGGACGGTCATGCAGTGGACGACGTCCATCACTTGTGGCGCACTGGGTGGCCTAGTAGTGGAGATCGTGGTGTTCTACGGACGTATCGCGACGTGGCAAGCCGCCCGCCATCGAGCCCTGTCGAAGGACAAGACGAGGGATCAGCTACCACCGCTCGGCAAGTACATCGACGCACCTTCCGACGCGCTGGCGGCCTTCACCCGGCTCTCCCTCGGCGCCGGTGCCGGATGGATCTTCTCCCCGCAACTGACCGGAGTATTCGCAGCAGTCGCGGTGGGAGCCTCGGCTCCGGCGCTACTGCGCCAACTCGGTAGCGCAAAGACCATCCAAGCAGCGATCAGCGGAAATAACTCCGCTGCTCCAGTCATAGAACCGGCCCAGCACTCCACCCTCTCGCCGGACGAAGCGGAGGTCCGGCCATGAGCAACTTCCGTCAACGCTATTGGGCGTCGCTGACCGATTCTAAGGACGACACCCTTGAATCGCTGGACCACATCATCGAACACGGGCGCCGCAAGGACCGACCCCTGTGGCGCAGGTACCTCGCCTCATTGCTCGACGTCGAACTGACCGAAAAGGAGCCATCCGAGAACGCAAGGCGCAATCCGACCACCGAAATCCGGAGCGTCGCCGCTCCCGTCCGTAGGAACTGGCTGGCCGTCGCCGCTTCCGTACTTCTGGTCTTCGGAGCCGGGTTCGGCACCTCGTTCTCTCTGAACGACCAGAAGGCAGCGGCTTCGCCCGCCGTCATCGGTGCGGCCTCCACGCTGCCCGCAGGAGCACATAAGGAGGCCGGAAAGTACGCATGGGTTACGCCCGCGGGCTGGCGGCGAGATGTGAAGACAGGCACCGAGGTGCACTACACCTCCCCGGACGGCGATCAGGAGATCGTGGCCAAGTCCTCACTAGCCCATGGCGACCTGATGCACACCTGGAAGATCTCGGAGCAGAACGCCCACCAGTCCGAAAACTACCGGAAGATCCGTCTGACAAAGGCCACTTTCCGCGGCTGGCCCTCAGTCGTGTGGGAATACACCTTCACGCTGGGAGGGGTGCGCTGGCACGCCCTGCTCACCGGCTTCAACGCCCACGGCAGAAATTACCAGATCAGCACTTGGTACCAGCCGGATGTCGAGATCCAGGCGCTCAAGACATTCAGCGTGGTGAAGGACAGCTTCACTGTGCTCTGAACTTCCCAACACCCCTGGAAGGTGTGCACGGAGCAGCTGCTCCCAGCTGGCGCGGGGACGTTGCTCGGCTGGTCGGCGAAGTTCCACCTCGCAGCAGGCGACCAGACGCTTGGACGTGACCATCCTCCTCGCGAGAGTGAAGTGTGGGAGAGTCCTCCGGAATGCCGGGCCGACACCTACCGAGCAAACGGGTGTGCGGTGGCCTTCAGGCCGCGGGACGCCAGCGGCCTCGGGGGATGCAGGTGCTCGGGCAACAGGTCGAGGTGGTGCCTGGCCTGCTCGGCGGCAGGACTGCGAGGACAGTGCTCAAGTATCTGCTGCCAGATGTCCCGTGCGCGGTCGAGGTCTTCGTCTTTATGTCCTCGCCGGGACACCGACCGCGCCTCCAGGGCAAGTGCGAGGTGGGCCCATTCCTGCGCGTCGCCCACGGAATGTTCCACGGCCTTCTCCAGGAGAGGGACGGCCTCACGGACTCGGCCCTCACGGTAGGCGACCCACCCGCGGGCATCTTCGCACACCGCCAGCCCGCCCGGGTCCAGGTTGTCCGGTGCGCTCTTCAGAGCACTCTTCGCCATGCGATGTGCCTTCTTGAGCTGGATGCCTTGCTCGGCGTAGAACATCGCGAGGCGTGCCTTCAGGGTGACAAGCGCGGCGCGCAGCGCCTGCTCCTCGTCAGCGCCGCGAGACCTGTCTAGCCGAGCGGAGCAGGCCTCCTGTGGACTTGATCCGCTTTGACGAACATCCGAGATCAGGGGTTCTGCCCCGGGAGGATGTCCATCATGGAGAGCATGGGGAGGAAGAAGCCTCGGCCTCGTCGTTCGTTCACTCCGGAGTTCAAGGCCGAGATCGTGGAGCTGTGCCGTCGTGGTGACCGCTCGGTCGGTCAGATTGCCAAGGACTTTGACCTGACTGAGACCGCGGTGCGGCTGTGGGTCAGCCAGGCCGAGGCCGACGCGGGCGAACGCGATGGCCTGACCAGCAGCGAACGCGAGGAACTGGCCGCGCTGTGGCGGGAGAACCGCCGGCTGCGCGAGGATGTCGACATCCTCAAGCGGGCCACGGCTTTCTTCGCGAAGGAGACCCGGTGACGGTGCATCCGTTCATCGAGGCGGAGAAGCGAGACGGTCACAACGTCAAGCGCGCGTGTGAACTGCTGCAGGTCTCCCGAACCGCCTTCTATGCCCGCCGCAGTGGCAAGCCCGGTCCGCGGGCGGTCCGTGATGCCGAGCTGACCGGGCAGATCACCGAGGTCCACGCCAAGTCGCGCGGCACCTACGGCGCTCCACGCATCCACGCCGTGCTGAAACGCGAGGGTGAAGTCTGCGGACGCCGCCGCATCGCCCGACTGATGCGGGCGGCGGCCTGGAGGGCCGATCCCGCAGACGACGGCACCTGACCACCGTCCCTGACCCTCGCGCCGCCGCCCGGCCCGACCTCATCTTGCGGCAGTTCGGTCCCGACCCAGCCGGCGTCGACACCCGCTGGTGCGGCGACATCACGTATGTCCCGACCGAGGAGGGCTGGCTGTATCTGGCCACGGTCATCGACATCGCCTCCCGCCGCGTGGTCGGCTGGGCCACGGCCGATCACCTGCGAACCGAGCTGGTCGCCGACGCCCTCACGGCGGCCTGCCGACAGCGTCGCCCCACCCGTCCGGTGATCTTTCACTCGGACCGCGGCTGCCAGTACACCAGCCATCAATTCGCCACCCTGGCAAAGGAGTTGGGCGTCCCCCTGTCCGTCGGCCGCACCGGTCAGTGCTGGGACAACGCGCTCGCCGAGTCGTTCTTCGCCACCATCAAACGGGAGTTGCTCGACACAAGCTCCTGGCCCAGCCGGGCCGCCGCCCGCACCGCGATCTTCGACTTCATCGAGGGCTGGTACAACTTGCACCGACTGCACAGCAGCCTCGGCTACCGCAGTCCCGCCGAATACGAGACCGCACTCGCAGCCTGACCACCACACCGACAGTGTCCGTCAAAGCAGAACAAGCTCACACCAGGCTCTACGTCAAAGGCATGGGCACCCAGAGAGTCCGTTAAGGATCTCCTGACGACAAACCGTCAAGGAAGTCCTGAGACCCCACACCGACAGCCGCCCGGGCACAACAGACAGATCGAGGTTCAGTGGCGGTGCCCGAGCGTCGGCAGCCCACCGGAGACCGTCCGCACACTGCGGCCCTTGCTCTTCTTGTCCGCAGCCCGTCTCGCGGCAGGCAAAGCACCGGCCATGCTCCGCAGCCGGCCCGCGACTTCTGCGTCGCCAGCCTTTTGATATTCGGTAGCGGCACGCCGCATGGCAGCCTGTGTCTGCCGCACCAGAAGATCCCGGTAAGCCTCAAGGAAACCGGTGACCCGCACAGCGCCGGGAGCTCCGCGAACACACAAGTGCAGCCGCTTCGGCTGGTCCGGCGGGGCGGGGGCGACATGACGATCTGCCGCAAGGGCGGCTACACCTCCGGCATCCGGCCGTCCACGTCCATCACGGGCAGGGAGAAGGAGCTGAACGCCGCCTCCTACGGCTTCACGGGCAGCATGCGGGATGCCGAGTACGACCACCTCTTATCCGGGGTCGCGACGCTGTGAAGGATTGATTGTCCTGGACCGTTCGCCAGCGGTATGCCGCTGACGAACGCCTTCTACTGGTACGGCTCATCAGCATCGCCAGGATTGGCCGGGACTGGTTCGTCGACATAGACGGGTCCATCGCTCGGTGCCAAAGGCGCAAGGTCGAAAGGACGTACTACCCGGCGCCGCGCTATGCGCCAGATCCCTCCCTTGCGCCGGTACTCGTCCTCGTAGGTACCTCCACCGGCAATCCAGCGGTGATCGCGGAGTTGGGCCAGGACCACGACGTCAGATCGACCGGTCGCGGCAGCGCCGTCGATTTCCACCGTGTGGTTGGCGGTGGCATGCTGCATGATCGGGAATGCCTGCCACTGCTGCTCGACCGCCGCGCGGATGGCTTCGATCCCCGTGAATATCTGGTCCGAGCTGGTCTCCCACACGGCGTCCGCTGTCCAAATTGCCTTCCAGCGGACTGGGTCGCGGTGGTCGGCACCCACGCAGTAGTCGTGGGCCAGCCGGTGCAGTGCGAGTTCGGTCTCGACTCGGTCCAGGCGAGCGGCGAGATCTTGTAGCGTCGTCATTCCTGGGAGGCTACTGACGGTTGAGATGGCCCGCAGGGCGGCCGCCTCACCCCTGCAAGTGCCGTCGCAGGGCCAGCAGTTCGCCGTGTGCCGCAGCGAGAGCAGCCTGCAGTTGGGCAACTTCTTCACGGTGTTTGCGGCGGTCGGCGGCCAGCTGTTGAGTGAGGCGGCGGACCAGCGTACTGGCGGCAGCCTCAGCGTCGGGGGCGTGAGCTGCGTCGCCCGGGATGGCATCGCGTCGTGCCCGGCGGAGCGCCTCGACCTGCGGGCGTAGGACGGGATGTCGGTAGATGAAGTCGGTGGACACTCCGGCCGCCCTGGCGATGGAGGCCACGCTCACCGGGGTGCGTGTCTTGCGGGCTGCCTTCAGTGGGCGTTCTGTGAGTCGTCGGAGTCGTTGTCCGGTTTGAGGACTTGCGGTTGGTCGGGTGCGCGGTCTGCTGATGGGTATGGGCGGGCGGCAGTCGTACCCGAGTGATCTGTCGGATGAGGCGTGGGAGCTGATCCGGCCGGTCATCACGTCCTGGAAGGGGCAGCACCGCTCGGTCAGCGGGCATGAGGGCCGCTACGAGATGCGGGAGATCCTCAACGCGATCCTGTATCAGGCCCGGGTCGGCTGCCAGTGGCGTTACCTGCCGCACGACTTCCCGCCGTACACCGCCGTGTACTACTACTTCGGCAAGTGGCGCGATGACGGCACCGATCAGGCTATCCACGACCTGCTGCGCTGGCAGGTCCGCGAGTTGAGGGGCCGGCACGAGGACCCGTCCGCGATCGTGATGGACGCCCAGACGGTGCACGCCTCGGTCAATGCACCCAAGGAGACGACCGGGCTGGATCCGGGCAAGAGGAGCCGGGGCCGCAAGCGGGGCATCGCCACCGATGTGCTCGGCCTGCTCATCGCCGTGATCGTGGTCGCCGCGAGCGTCCACGACAACGCGATCGGAATCACGCTGCTGGACAAGGTGGCCGCGGCAAACCCGTCGGTGACCAAGGGCTGGGTGGATGCTGGGTTCAAGAACGCCGTCGTCGAGCACGGCCGGTCGCTGGGCATCGACGTCGAGGTGGTCTCGCGTGATCCGCAGACGAAGGGGTTCGCGCCAATACCGAAACGGTGGGTGGTCGAGCAGACTTTTGGCACCCTGATCCATCGCCGCCTGGCCCGCGACTACGAAGCACTGCCTGCCAGCGCGGTCTCGATGATCTACTGGTCGATGACCGACGTGATGGCTCGCCGGATCACCGGCACGACCACCCCGACCTGGCGTGATCCGCTGCCGGCCGGGGCCAGGGCCCCCACCGGCGAGTCCGTCCATGCGTGAACTGCCGGCCAAGATCGAGGCACGGCAGGCCGCCGCGCGAGAAGAGGCTGACCGCTTGCGGGATCAGCTCGCCCGGCTCGGTGAGCAACTCGCCGCCGTGGAATGCCGGTTGGAGCGGCTGGGCATCACCCGCCAGACCGTCCTGGAGATCGTCGAGGACAGCGACCCCGGCGGCCCCGAGCCACTGCCGTCCGCCTACCGGCAGATTCTCGCCCTGTTCGAGGACGACGAGCAGGGCCTGCGGGCCAAGGCCGTCTGCGAAGCCCTGGGCTCCGGCACCGAGAACCGCCACGTCGAGGGCGCCCGGGCCAAGCTCAAACGCCTCGTCAACCGCGGCATCCTCACCGAACCCGAGCCCGGCCTATTCACCCTGCCCCGACCGGCAGCGTCCCCGCCAACGTAGTCCCGCCCGAAGGCTCACAGAACGCCCACTCAGGGCGGGTGCCGAAGCCGTCTTGAAGCTCCGAGCCCTGCGCACCAACGGCGACTTCGACGCCTACTGGGCCTGGCGCGAACAACAGGAGTACACCCGCAACCACCAGGCCCGCTACCGCAACGCCCTCATATCCGCTGTCTGATTCACACAGACACCTTCAGAAGATGCACACCCAAAGAGAATCCCGGGATGGCGTTGAACGCCATCCCGGGATTTCGTTGTCTTGTGTTATGCGGGGTCGTAGGAGGGTTCCAGGTTTTGTTGGGTTTCTGGTGTGGCGGCGGGTTCGCCGCGGGTGTTGGAGGCTCGCAGCGCGATGGCTCCGGCTGCCACGAGGCAGAGGGCGCTGACGAGCAGGGCCCGCTGGAATCCGGCAGTGAGTGCCTCCGGGGGCGGGGTGTGGGCGGCCAGCAGGTGGCTGGTGCGACTGGTCGCGATCCCGCTGAACACCGCCAGGCCGAGCGCTGACCCGAGCTGGAAAGAGGTGGTGATCAGGGCCGCGGCCAATCCGGACTGATCCTCCGGCACGCCCGCGTTCGCGGCCGTTTGCGCACCGGCATACAGCAGCCCCAATCCGGTCGCCATGACCACCAGCGGGGCGAGCAGGTTGCCGAGATAGGTGCCGTCCACTGGGATGCGGGAGAGCCAGAAGATGCCACCGGCAGCGAGCAGCGCACCGGAGACGATGATCGGACGGGTACCGGTCCGGATGAACATCTTCGTCGCCGCGGTGGAGCCAAACCCGATGCCGACGGTCACCGGCAGATACGAGAGCCCGGTGCGCAGTTGGGAGTAGCCCAGGACGTTCTGCATGTACAGAGTGACGAAGAAGAACATTGAGTAGAACCCGGCCCAGGCGATCACCTGGGTGGCGTCGGCCGCGGCCAGGCCCTTGATCCGGAAGATCGACATCGGGACCAGCGGGTGGGTGCGCCGCTGCTCGTTGACCCCGAACGCGGCCGTCAGCACCGCCGAGGCGGCCAGCCCGCCGATGGTGCGTCCCGCACCCCAGCCCTCGTCCGGGGCCTTCACCAAGGTGAAGATCAGCAGCAGCATGCTCGCGGTGACCAGCACCGCGCCGACCGCGTCGAAACCGCCTGGCACGGACCGGCCGTGGTCGGCCTTCAGGATCCGGAACGCTCCGATCAGCACCAGCGCGCACAGCGGGAGATTCACGAAGAACACCCACCGCCAGCCGAGGTCCTGGGTGAGCAGCCCGCCGAAGAACACTCCGACTGCGGCGGCCAGCCCGCTGATCCTGGCCCACACGCCCAGCGCCTTGTGCCGGTCGGAGTCCTGGAAGGTGGTGGTCAGGATGGACAGCGCGGCCGGGGACATCATCGCCGCCCCGAGACCCTGGGCGAGCCGGGCGCCGACCAGCAGCCCCTGGCTGTCGGCCAACCCGCAGGCCAGCGAGGACGCCGCGAACAGCGCTGTCCCGGCGATCAGCAGCCGCCGCCGCCCCAGCAGGTCCCCGGCCCGACCGCCCAGCAGCAGGAACCCGCCATAGGTGATCAGATAGCCGCTGACCACCCACTGCAGGTTCTGCACCGAGAACCCCAGATGCGTACGGATGGTCGGCAGCGCGACGTTCACGATCGAGCCGTCCACGACGTCCAGGAAGGTCACCGCGCACAGCAGCGCCAGCGTGACCCTGCCACGCCCGGTCGCCAGGAACGACCCCACCGGCGGCGCCGTCGACCCGGTCATGGCGTCGCTCACGACCCGGCGGCTTCCATCACGGGGCCGACCTCGACCCCGCCGCCGACCCGCAGCACCGGGCAGTCCTTGGCCAGCGCCAGCGCGGAGTCCATGTCCTCGGCGGACACCACCGAGTAGGCGACCATCCGGGAGCCGCTGCCGCCGACCTCGCCGAGCGAGGCGTAATCGGTCACCGCGTTGCCGACGTCCACCAGGGCCGAGCCCAACGCGCCGAACCAGGCCTGCCACTCGGTCGGCGTCCCGGCGTGGGGCGCGTAGTCGGAGGGCACACGGAAGGAGAAAACGTACTTGGCCATGATCTGTGGTCCTGTTCTGTGTCTGGGGCGCGCCCCGGACCGGGACCGCCTCCAATCGGGTAGACGGCGGCACGGCCATGAATTGGGCGCGCGGACACCGCCCAATTCGCGGGCCAGGCGGCGTCGGTATCGATAGACAAGCCGAACGCGCCCTGCGGAAAGAAGAGAAGCGAGGATGCTTGCCGATGGAGATGGACACGACGGACCTGATCGCTCGGGCTCGGGCCGGCGACCACAACGCGTTCCGCGACCTGGTCCAGGGCCACTCGCACGAGTTGCAGGTGCACTGCTACCGCATCCTGGGATCCCTGCAGGACGCCGAGGACGCACTCCAGGAGACCCTCGTGTCCGCCTGGCGTAACCTTGGCGGCTTCGGCCAGCAGTCCTCGCTCCGGACCTGGCTCTACAAGATCGCGACCAATCGGTGCCTGAGCATGTTGCGCTCCGACAGCCGACGCCCCCGCATCGCCCCGCCGCTGCCCGAGGCCACCCTGCCCGAGCCCTCCGGCGCCGGCGATGCCCCGCCCTGGCTGGAGCCCTACCCCGACGTCCTGCTCGACCACCTCGTCGACCAGCGCCCCGGACCGGAGGCCCGCTACGAGACCACCGAGGCCATCTCCCTGGCCTTCATCACCGCCCTGCAACTGCTGCCCCCACGCCAACGCGCCGCGCTCGTCCTCGGCGATGTCCTGGGCTACCGCGCCGCCGAAGTCGCCCAAATGCTCGATGCCACCCAGGAATCGGTTCAAAGCGCCCTCAAACGAGCGCGGGCCACCGTCGACAACCACCTCGCCGACTCCAGCAGCACCGGCAGCAGCGGCACCGGCAACCGCAGGCCTGCACGCCAACCCGACACCGCCGCCGAACACCGGCTCGTCGCCCGGCTCACCGACGCCCTGGAACGCGCCGACCTGGACGCCCTGATCGAACTGCTCGTCAGCGACGTGAGACTCTCCATGCCCCCGGCCATGCTGGAATACCGCGGCATCGAATCAGCCCAGCGCTTCTTCGCCGCCGCCACCTTCCGCCCCGGCCGCAGCTACCGCGTGGTACCCACCCGCGCCAACGGCCAGCCCGCCCTCGGCTTGTACCTGGCAGACCCCCACGCCAGTGTCTACCGCGCCTACGCCCTCCTGGTCATCACCACCGCCGACGACCAGATCACCGCCATCACCGGCTTCAACACCAACGTCATGACGCGCTTCGGACTACCCCGAACCCTCCCCGAAACACACTGACAGACTTCTGGCGCCACCCTGTTGTCCTGCGCCTGAAGGCAGAGCTCGGATGATTGCCTCAGGCTTCTTCAACAGGGTGGAAGAAGACGATCGTCGGCAGCGAGGCCATGGCCAGGCTGGCGATCAGCACGTTCTGCAGCTAGGGCTATGCCATCGGCGTAGTCGGTCTCCGACGTGATGACCACACCTGCAGTGTCGCCAGCGGCCGAACACCGCGACCCCGACCACCGGCGCACCTGGGTGGCCCTCGTGGACGGCGCACCCCACCAGATCGATCTGATCAACGAGCAGGCCGCCGCCCGCGGCGTGCAGGTGCACATCGTGATCGACATCATCCACGTCCTGGAATACCTGTGGAGTGCCGCCCACGCCCTGCACCCCGGTGCTGGCAAGGACATCGAGGCATGGGTCGCCCGCACCGCCCGCACCATCGTGGCCGGAGACGTCCTGACCGCAGCCGAGACGATCAGAACGGCCGCCACCGACACAGGAATCGCCCCAGGCGGGAACAAGGGCATCGACGACGCCGTGGCCTACCTCACCAACAAGGCTGACTACCTGCGCTACGACACCGCGGTGGCCGCCGGCTGGGCCATCGCGACAGGGATCATCGAAGGCGCATGCCGCCACGTGGTAAAAGACCGCCTCGACATCGCCGGGACCCGCTGGGGCCTGGCGGGTGCCGAAGCCGTCTTGAAGCTCCGAGGTCCCTGCGCACCAACGGCGACTTCGACGCCTACTGGGCCTGGCGCGAACAACAGGAGTACACCCGCAACCACCAGGCCCGCTACCGCAACGCCCTCATATCCGCTGCCTGATCACACAGACACCCTCAGAAGATGCACACCCTTTTCAGTTGGTGGTGAGGAATTGCGTCGGCCAGGGCGGCGACAACGTGGTGAGCCAGGCATACGACGCCGCCACCGGGCAGATCGTCGTCGGTGTCGGAGCCGCCGGCGAGGAGGCCGCCAAAAAGGGTGGCGAGGTGTTCACGGTCCATGCCGACCCCAAGACCCAGAAGTCGACCGTCATCCCGTTCGTCACCCCAGCCGGCGTGCTGAACGGTGTCGTCGCCGGCGCAAAGGGCAGCAACCAGGAGGGTGCGGCCGATGGGACGATCGTGATCGCCGATGGTACGACCGGCAAGATCACCAAACAGACCCCGACCAAGCAGGACTACCTGAACGCGACAGGCAGCGGCTCCAAGCGCGCCTACCTCGCCTCCAACTCGTACGCGGGCAACGACAAGTACAACAACGCCCTGCACTCGGTCAACATCGCCAGCGGCGCCGTCGTACAGACCAAGTCACAGGTTGTGGACGAGCAGGTGAGCACCTTCACCTGCTGGGGCGATCAGGCCAAGGCGGTGGTCTGCACGTCCGGCGAATCCGGCGGCAAGGAGATCATCGGCTTCGACGACACCAGCGGCAAGAAGACCTGGGGGTACACCGACACGTCGGGAGCGGGACGGCTGTGCCGGGCGACGCGCTGTGGGAGAGAATGCTGGGCATGACGACTTGAAGAGCACCGGCCGGGCGGCAGCACTGGTGCAAGGTCGGGACCTGGGACACGGTCTCCGACGGGGACCGTCGGATCTGTGCCGCCTGTGGAACGCCCGTCCGCTCATACCGGTACCGATTCCATCCGCCCGAGTCCTCCATGTTCGAGCGGTGCATCGGACTCGCCTGGTGTTCCAGTTGCCGGATCTACTGCGGCAACATGGTGCACGTCCCGCGAAAGCGGGTCCTGGTCGACGCCCTCGCTTCGCTTCCCCGCGAACAACGGGAGGGGCTTGCACGTTCGGAAACACGGCTGATTGAGTTCCTGGACCGCCAGGCCCGAGGCAGCGGAGATTAGATTCCACCGGCCAGCTGACCTCGGGGCTACTTCTTCGTCTGCTTGGCCGGCCCGGCTCGTCCGCGGCTGCCGTCACAAGCTCAGCAGCAGGTCCCGGACCGCGGCGGGCTGGGACAGGAACGGGTGGTGGCCGGCGTCGAGTTCGACGACGCTGCCGGCCCGGCGGGCGAACTCGCGCTGTAGGCGCGGCAGAGTGCCACGGTCCTGGGCGCAGATGAGGTACGTCGAGGGCACCTGCTGCCATGCGGCCGCCCCGACCGGCTGCCCAGTCACCTGCACGCTCTGCCGGGCGAGGTGGTCCGCCGCCTGCGCCTGGACCTCGGGGTCGCAGTCTTGCAGGAATGTGTCCACGAGGAGCTCGGGGCGAACCCCGAAGGTGCTGGCGTCGGGGTCGACGTCGAGGAACGGGGCGGGGCTGCCGTCCCCGAACTCCGACAGGCTCTGCCCGACCTCGGGCAGGTAGCTGGAGACCAGCAGCAGGTGGCGTACCGACCCGATTCCCGCCGCGGCTTCCGCGGTGATGATGCCGCCGTAGCTGTGGGCGACGACAACGGTCGGCTCGTCGCTGTCCAGCAGTGCCTGCCGCACCGCCGCGACGTCCTCGGACAGCCCCGGACCGCCGGCGCCTCCGGGCAGGCCCGCCTCGCCGCAGCTCGGCAGCGCCGGGGCCACGCTCGGCACCCCTCGCTCCTGCAGCAGCTCGGCGGTGCGGTGCCACCACCACGACCCGTCCCGCACGCATGCCCCATGAACGAATACGACCCTCATCGCTACCTCCACGTCGACCTTGGACTTCGGCGGCACCATCACCCCCTCACCACGCCGCGAACCTTGGGTCTGTCCTCGATCACGTGCGTCGGTTGGGCCAGTTGCCTCTCACCTGACATTCGAGGTGTTGGGGTCGGGGCTGTCAGAGGTTGGGGATGGCATTGGTGCAGCGGTTTGTTCTCCCTGTTCCTTCGTCCATGTTCGGATCGTTTGCAGACGACCGTCGTCGGTTTCCTTGGCAAGGGAGATCTTCACCCCGGACAGGCTCCCGTGGCTTCCCACCCGCTCTCGGTACCGGTCGAGAGCTGTGTCGGGGTTGGCGCATGTTCCGTCGACGGCCGGGCCGTCCGGCGTGAACTGCATTCTGACGTGGTACGTCACCCGTCTCCTCCTGTCCGCTTCCACCGGGGAGCGTCCGGGTCTTGGGCTGCGGCAGGCGGTGTGCGTGCGCCGGGTGCGAGGGTCGCGGGTAGAGCATGCTGTGCCCGTGTCGGGCGTGGGCGCGGTCGGCGACGGCTTCGATTGCGAGGGGTTTGTCGTCGCTGGTGTCGAGGGTGAGTTGTCGGGTGGCTTTGGCCGCGGGCTGGAGTGCGTCGGCGCGCAGGGCGATGCTGCGGACACGGGCGCGCTGGAGGCCGAGGGATTCGTACAGGGTGTAGGCGGTGCGCGCCAGGAGCACGGTGTGGTGGGTGGCTTCGGGCAGGGTGCGGCTGCGGCGGGTGGCTGTCTGGTCGGCGTAGCGGATGGTGCAGGTCAGTCCTTGGGCGATCTGGTCGCTGGTGCGCAGGCGGGTGCCGAGGTCGTCGGCCAGGGCGAGCAGGGCGCGCCGGTGCTGGGCGGGATCGAGTTCGTCGCGGGGGAAGGCGTGTTCGGCGCTGATGCTCGCCGGCGCGGGCGCGGGCGCGGGGGCGGGGTCGACGACGGAGGTGTCGTGTCCGTGGGCGCGCTCGTGGAGCGTACGACCGGGGCGGGCTCCGAGCAGGCGTTGCAGTGTCACCGCGGGGACGTCGGCGACGTCGCCGACGGTGTGCAGCCCGTGCTCGGTGAGTGTGGCCGCGGTTCGCGCGCCGACGCCGGGCAGTTCGCGGACGGGACGGGGCTGCAGGAACGCGGCGATGGCTTCGGGCGAGTCCTCGATGACGGTCCGCTTGCCGGGCGGGGTGAGCACGGCGGCCATGGCGGCGATCAGCCGGTTGGGGGCCGTCCCCGCCCCACTGCGCACTCCGTACAGGGCGAGCGCGCGCAGCTGGATGAGTTCGGTGATGCCGCGGGCGTCGCGCTCGATTCTCTAGGGGTCGGCGAGTGGTGCGCCGACCGAGGATCGCAAAAGTGCAGCTCAACAGCGCTACCGGAAGGGTAGTTGGCGCCACAGGTGTTGCACCATCACCTGAGTGGGTGACTGGCGTGCCCGGGGGTGCGTCAGTTGCGGTCACTGAGGATTGTGAAGACCCGGTCGAGGTCGACGATGGCGGTGCAAGAGGGTGGCCCCGCATGTCTCAATCTCTGACCTTCAGGCAGAACGCGGGAACAGGCCCGGGCCAAGCGCCGGTCTCATTACCGGCTGGGCTGGGCGGTGCAGTGGGGCACCGTACGGATGCTGGGCACCTTCTTGTCGGCGCCGGCCGACGTGCCGCCGGGGGTGGCGGCGTTTGTCGCGGAGCAGCTGGAGACGGGGGGAGAGATACGAGGGCCTCTGACGGGTCACCACGTCAGCCCCCCGTCCCTCCTCACATGGAAAGTGCGCGGTTCAGGCGGACAAGGTATTCCGCGTCTGGTTGCACGCCGGCCCCGAAGCGTTCCTGGACCACGGCGAGCCCGAGGTCGCGTCGCTTCGGTGATCGCGCCGCGTCGGCCGCCGCCAGCGCGTCCGGCAGCTCCTGACGGGTGAGATCCGTGCAGTAGGCGGGTGTGCCGGGCTGCTGCCGCCACGATTCCGCGAGCGGCCCCGCATCAAAGGCGTCGAACCCGGTGTCCTCAACGAGTGCCATTGCCACATCACGCTCTCGCGCACTGTCGGCCGCGACGGGGAGCGAGATGCGGTCCGCACTTCCCGCCGGCTTGTTCCTGTGCGCGAACGACTCGGCTCCGATCGAGTTCCACGCCTTGGCGATGGGCCGGCCCAGCTGCTTGGCAGCCCACACGCTCTCGGCCTGGCCGGCCTCGATCGCCGCGATTCCGTTGTCCCGATGCGGGAAGTAGTTCGACGTGTCGATGACAACCGTGTCAGCCGGCACCTTGGCGATCAGTGGTGCGACCTGCGGAATGCGGGCGAAGGGAATGGAGAGGATCACGGCGTCGACGTCCACTACGGCTTCCGCCACTGTCACCGCTCGTCCGCCCGAGGCCAGCACGTCCGCCTCGATCGTCTCAGGGCCGCGCGAATTGGCCGCCTTCACCTCGTGCCCGGCCGCGCTCAACCGCCTGGCCAACGTCTTGCCGATGTTCCCGGTGCCGAGAATGCCGATCTTGGTGGTGAAACTCCTTGTCCGGAACGGAACCCCGGTTTCGGTGACCGGGGTTCCGGGACTTGGTCCCCGCGGCGCGACCGGGGCTGTGGCCGACCGCGGACGCGGTGGTGTAGGTGAGTGATGACGACCTTGCCGAAGTCAGCGCCGCTCTTCGTGTTCGTCTTGTGTGTTCGTGGCGTACCAGCGCTGCCGCCCTCGTGCCGTTGCGTGCACGAGAGCCGCGTCGGGTGACTCAGCGGTGGGCGGCGCGGTTCATCTCGACGACGTCGTCGACGGTGGGGTTGGCCGGGAGGGCGGCGAAGCGTTCCGGGAGGCTGTCGCGGATGGCCGCGTCCTTGGCGCGGTCGGCCGCGGCCAGGGCCGCCGGCAGCTCGTCGAGGGTCAGTTCGGTGCAGTAGGCGGGGCTGTTGGGCTGCTGGCGCCAGGAGTCGGCCAGGGTGCCGGCGTCGTAGGGGTCGAAGCCGGTGTCGTCCACGAGCCGCATGGCCACGCGCCGCGCCTCCTCGGAGTCGCCGGCGACGGGGATGGCGAGGCGGCCGGGTGTTCCGGCCGGAACACCCTTGGTCCGCTGGGTTTCGGCCAGCGCGGCGTTCCACGTCTTGACCACGGGGCGGCCGAGCAGCTCGGCGGTGTACACGCTCTCCACCTGGCCGTTGTCCACCGCCTCGATCGGCTCGCTGAGCATGCCGGGGTAGTAGTTCGAGGTGTCGATGACCACCGTCTCGTCGGGGACCGAGGCGAACAGGCCGGCCAGCTTCCCCGCGACCCCGAAGGGGATGGCCAGGATGATGACGTCCCGGTCCTGGACGGCGTCGGCGAGCTCCGTCGCGCGGGCCCCGGACTCCAGCACTTCCGCCCGGACCGTCTCGGGGCCGCGGGCGTCGGCCACCTGGACGTCGTGACCGGCCGTGCTGAGCTTGGCAGCGAGGTTCCCGCCGATAGCGCCGGCGCCTATGACAGTAATTTTCATGATTTGTCCCTTGAATGGTTGTGCCGCCCCTGGGGCAGCGCGATGTGATGGCCGTGTGGCGGTGCCACCTGGCGTTGCGGGGTCGGGGCGGGGTGTCTGGCGGTTTACGCCTGGGTGTCCCGCTCGCGGTAGCCGCTCGCGATGAGCGTGCGGAGCCGGTCGAGCGACTCCTCCTCGGTACCGGTGCCCTTGATCCAGGCAACGGAGCAGGCCGCGAGGAACAGGTCGTGCCCCCGCACCGACGCGCGCACGCGCCCCGCGAGCTGCGCGGCTCGCACGTACTGATCGGTGGCGGAGATGAGGATGTCGCAGGGAATCGTGAGCGGGTTGTCCGGCTCCTGCGCCCGGGCTGCGGCCATGAGCGGGTCCGGCAGCCCGCTGAAGGCGCTGAAGTACTCTTCCATCGCCCGCAGCCACTGCTCCAGCGCCTCGGCCGGGTCGCCGAGCTGCTCGATGTCCGCCTGGCGGGCCACCAGCTCCTCGGAGCGCGTCTGCAGCACAGCCGCCAGCAGCGCCTCCCGGGTGGGGAAGTGCCGGTACAGGGTGGCGGGCCCGACGCCCGCCTCCTTGGCCACCGCCTCGAGGGAGGTGCCGACCCCGTGCTGCAGGAAGTGACGCTGCGCGGTCTCCAGGAGGGCCACGCGGTTGCGCTGGACGTCCGCGCGGGGCTTGCGTCCCCGCAGTTCACCGGCGCTCATGCGCCCTCCTGCCTGCCGTGATCGTGCAGCCGCATCAAAACGGATGCTGCCTCCGTATACTTTCGAGAGTAAAACGGAGGGGGCATCCGGTCAAACGGGCGGCCCGACCACGGTGCCCGGACAGAGCAGGGAGCCGACACGTCTGGCCGCAGAGCGCAGGGCACAGCCGTGCGGGCTGCACCATTCCAGGGCGCCCTTGTCCGGCCCCTCCCGCACCGAGCCTGGCCCGTCTCCCCGGTCCAGGACGTCAGGGGGTGAGCTGCTGGTGCCCGATGACGGAGAGCAGTCCGAGTTTGCTGTGGCTCTCCGTGCCGGGGCGAGTGGTCAGCACCACCAGAGTCTGGGCGCGGTTCTCGGTGAACAGGACCTGGGCGTCGACGTCGATGCGGCCGAGTTCGGGATGGAGGATGGTCTTGCAGTCGTCGTAGCGTCGGGCGACCTCCTGAAGTTCCCACATGCGGACGAACTCGGGGCTGTGTTCCTGGAGTTCGGCGAGGATCCGGGCGGCTCGTGGGGTGTCGCTGCCGGCTGTGAGCGCGGCCCGCAGACGTGCTGCCTGGGCGCGGCCGTGACGCTCGCGGCTCTCCTCGGGAACCATCAGACGTTCGGCCGGGTCCATGAACCAGCGGTAGTAGGCGCTGCGGGCCAGGCCGGTGTGGCGGGTCTGGTCGCCGAGCAGCGCGACGGCCAAGGGGTTCATCGCGAGGGTGTCGACCAGATCGGTCTGCACCAGGGCCGGCGAGTCGTCCAGGCGGTCCAGCACCCGCAGCAGCGTCGGGCTGACGTGCTCGGAGCGCTGGAAGCGGGCCGGGGCATTGTGGCCGATGAGGACGAAGAGATGGTCGCGTTCGTCCAGGGACAGCCGCAGTGCCCGGGCGAGCGCTTCGGTGATCCGGACGGAGGGCTGCGGAGCACGCTGCTGTTCCAGCCGGGCGTAGTAGTCGGTGGACATGCCGGCGAGCTGCGCGACCTCCTCGCGGCGCAACCCCTGCGTACGCCTGCGCGGCCCCTCGACCAGCCCGACGTCGCGGGGGCGCAACATCTCACGCCGGTAACGCAGGAATTCCGCCAGTTCCTTCTTGTCCATACCCCCATCCTCATCGCATCCCGCCCGCCTATCCAGAGACCGCCGATCCATGGCTGAGCCACTCCTCTCCCACTCGCGCGAAGGCGCTCACACGGCCGACGCGAGGGCGCTCGCGGCGAGACGACCCGATGGTCACCTGCCCCTGCGTGACCCGCTGGGAAATTCGCCGGCTGTCGGCGGTGCGCCGCAGGCCGTCGGCATGGAAGGCGGCCTGCGGCGACGGGCTCCGTCGAGGACGCCTGACGCTTTGGACGGGCCCCGGGCCTCGTCGCCCGGCCTGGCCGATACGACGAGGTTCGTCGTGTGACGGCGCTCGCGTGCTGTTGTTTCCCGTCGGAAATAACAGGTCGGTCAGCTGTTGGTGATCATGGCGAGGACGTCATCGTAGGAGCCGTTGGCCACCGCGTCGCGGATGAACCTGGCGCGCTCGACGACAATCTCCTTCGCGTCGGGCTTCTCACGCAGCAGGCCGAGAGCCTCGGTGAGGAAGTCGTCCAGCGGCATGGCGTGGTCGTTGTCCTCCTGGCCCAGCAGGGTCGTGCGCACGCCCGGCGGGACCACCTCAATCACCTGGACGCCGGCGTCGGCACCGGCGAGCTGGATGCGCAGGCTCTCGGAGAAGGAGTGCAGCGCGGCCTTGGTCGCGCTGTAGGTCGGGGTGCTCTGATATGGGACGAAGGCCAGCGCGGAGGTGACGTTCATGACGACCGCGTCGTCCTTGCCCACCAGCAGCGGCAGGAAGGCGTACGTCATCCGGATCGTGCCGAGCAGATTGGTCGCGACGTGATCCTCGGCGATCGGGAGTCCGGCCGGGTCGAGGAGGTTCTCCCGCAGCATGATGCCGGCGTTGTTGACCAGGACGTTCAGCTCGGGGTGGCTCGCCGCCACGGTCTCGTGGGCCCGGGCGATCGAGTCGGGGTCCGCGACATTGAGGACGAGCGCGTCGATGCCCGGGTGCTCGGTCGTTATCTCGTCGAGAAGTTCCTTGCCCCGGCCGGCGACGATCACCTTGTTGCCGGCCTCGTGCAGACGCAGGGCCAGACCGAGGCCGATGCCCGAGGTGCCGCCGGTGATCAGGATCGTGTTGCCGGTCATCATCATGGGGGTCCTGCTCCTTCGGTACGGCGGGCCGGTGAGCGCCCGCAGCCTCGACCGTAGAGGCGCCCGCGCAGGGGCGGGAGAGGAAGGCTTATCCATGGATCGACGGTCCCTGGCTGAGCCGTAGAAGACGCCACAGCCGGTCAGCGCCTCCAGAGCGGGCGCAGGGAGCCCCGGTAGGAGACCCCGGTGGCGAGGATCACAGTCTGTGCGGTAACGGCGGATCCGTCGTTGGAGCGTGGAGCCGCTGGTCCAGCTGGCGTCGGCACCCGTGGAGATGCCGTAGACCAGAGCGAAGAGGCCGCCGCTGACGCCCGGCGGGACCACCTCGATCACCTGGACGCCGGCGTCAGCACCGCCGGGTAGTAGCGCGTCACGCCGGGGATCCGGGTGACCAGCGGAGCATGGGTCTCCCGGCCCTTGACGGACACTATGTGTGGTCACAAACGAGCGGGGCGGTGGTTCAGCGACCGGGTCGTCTCACGATTGGCCGCACGAGCCGCTTCGAGCTCTTCGGTGCGTTCGTCAAGTTCGCCCTGCTTATTCGATAACTGCTGTTCCAACGTGGTGATTCGCCGCTGGAGGTGATCAATGTCGGCCGACGTTCCGAGCCCGGAATCCGCCCAGACCTTCACCCCGATCGGCTGAGACAGCCGCTTTTCCAGTTGCCGCACACGAGCGGCCAGGCGGTTGTTGCGTTCCAGGGCGTTGGCCAGGTCGGTCTGCAGCGAGGCACGGCTGACTGCTGTCATCGCCCCCTCTCCCGTCGGGGACGGCGGCAGCGGCGTGGACGCGTTCGAGCAGGTCACGGTTGCGGTAGAGGAAGGTACGGTCAACCCGGGCAGCGCGGGCGAGACCGGAGGCGGTGATGTCTCCACCCGTCCGCACTGCCGTGTCGAGGGCCTTGAGGCCCCTTTCGCGGCGGCGGGCGGAGTCCGCACGTCTGCCTTCAGTCAATCGGCTGGTCACACGGAGGGCCTTTCGGGACGTGGGTTGAGCACTGGCGCAGCGACGCGGGGCATGCCGAGGGTGACGACCTGGCGGCTGCGGCGGACCACGGCGACGGCTTGCTGGATCTGCGTCCGGTCCTCGTGGGTGAGATCGTCAAGGTCGGTGCGGACGCGCCGGATAAGCCGCCGTACACGAGTGATTTCCTCGTCGGACGGCATCGCCTCGTCCCTGGCCCAGGTGTCGGCGCTGAACGCGGCGAGCCGTTCCCGACTGCGCAGTAGATCGGCGAGGTAGGCCTCCAGATCGGGAAGGTAGGACACGTCGGTGCGGAAGTGCCCGCAGCCCACACAGCGGAAGCGGACGGGGCAGTCGTGACCGCCGGCCGCAACGTTCGACGGCTCGGTGCACACCCCGTACGGCACCGCAAACCGCTGCGGTGGCGTCGCCCGCGCAAGGTGTTCGTGAACTCCATGAGCGACATCGGCCACGCTCGTGTCCTCACGGAGTTTGTGGCCAGGACCTTCGCGACGATGGCGCTGGCGCCGCAGCACCAGTTTCAGGTACTTACCAAGAGGCCGCGGCGTCTGCGCCGCCTGCTGGAATCGCAGAAGTTCGTGGACGCAGTCTGGACCGAGATGGAACGGCTGTCAGAGGACGATGCTGTCCCGCTGGCCAGGCCCGTACGCGAGGACGTGCGCAAGCGCGTGGCCAACTGGAACGCCTTGAGTTCGTGGCCGCTGCCCAACGTCTGGATCGGCACGTCGATCGAGTCTGATGAGTACTGCTGGCGGGCTGATGAGCTGCGGGGTATCCCGGCTGCCATCCGATTCCTGTCGCTGGAGCCGCTGCTTGGGCCAGTGCCGTCGCTGGAGCTGTCGCGGATCGACTGGGTGATCGTCGGCGGCGAGAGCGGCCCGGCTCACCGAGAGCTGGACTTGACCTGGGTTCGCGACATTCGAGACCGGTGTGTCGATCTTCGGGTGGCTCTGTTCTTCAAGCAGGTCGGTGGGCTGACCCCGAAGGCTGGGGGCAGCCAGCTCGACGGCCGGACCTGGGATGAGTATCCCGCCTCGGCGGACGTGGTGGGTGTGTGACCCAGATATGCGTCAAAGAGCCCCTGGGGCCGGGGGCCCGGCCAGGAAGGCAACGCGTCGGGAGCGCAGGGCGGACAGCGACGTAGTGGTCGTCGCGCCCGCCCCGAGTACGCGCGTCGCCGTCTACGCGGCGGGGGTGAGTTCGGCGCGGCCGAACAGCAGGGCGTAGCCGGTGGGGAGCTGGTGGAGGATGCGGGTGATCAGGTGGGGGCCGGCGTAGGCGGCGACGGCGGAGAAGACGGAGCCGGTGTCCCAGCGGGTGGTGGCCAGGGAGGCGCCGGTGCGGGCGGCGAGGTCTTTGACGAAGGCCCAGCCGGTCAGCGGCTGGGGGTCGGGGATCTGCGCGGTCAGCACGCGTGCGGCTTCCAGGGGCAGGCAGGCGGCCAGGTCGACGCGTTCGTCGCCGGTCAGCTGGCGCCCCAGTCCGGCAAGAACCAGGCGGACGGCTTCGTCGGCTCTCTCGCGGGTGGGGTAGGCGCCCTCGTAGCGAACCTTCTCCAGCATCTGCTCGTATGCCGTCCCGTACGGCTGCTGGGACGGTGCGTGCCGGTCGGAGATCACGGGGTGGTTGCCTTTCTTGCTGTGGCCGGTGTTCGGGCACCGGGGGACGGGATGGTCAGGTGGGCTGGGGGCGGCCGAAGAGCAGGTCGTAGCCGACGGGGAGCTGGAGCAGGATCTGGCCCAGCAGGTCTTCGCCGGCGGCGTCGGCGACGGTCGACAGCACGGCACTGACGTCCCAGGCCGCGGTCTGCTCGGTGGCGCCTTCGATCCACGCGGCGGTTGCGCGCACGAACCGCTCCGGGGGCAGCGGCTCGGCGCTCTGCAGCGGGTTGAGCAGGATCAGGGCGAACGCCTCAGGCAGGCGCGCTGCCAGCTGGGCGCGGATGTCGCCGACCAGGTGCGCGCCGAGGAGGGCGAGTACCACACGGGCCGCGCGCTCGGCTTCCTCCGCAGAGTCGTACTCGCCGCGTTCCTTCACGTGGCCGAGGAACGCTTCGTGTCGCAGAGTCATCTCGGCTGCCACCCCTTCTTCTTCGGACTGTCCACGGGGGGTGCGGAGAGCGGGGTGAAGGGGAGATCAGGTGCCCGCCCTCCGCACCCGTCCGGCCGGTGTCAGCCGGAGATCTCCTTGCGGCCGGATCCGACGCCGATGGAGATCTTGCGGGGCTTGGCGCGCTCGGCGATCGGGATGCGCAGGGTGAGCACGCCCGCGTCGTAGTCGGCCTGGATGTGCTCGGTGTCGAGGGTGTCGGCGAGCACGATCTGGCGGGAGAAGACACCCAGCGGCCGCTCGGACAGTTCCATCTGCACGTCGTCGGTCTTCGCCACCGGCCGCCGCTCGGCCTTGACGGTGAGCATGTTCCGCTCGACGTCGATGTCGATCGCGTCCGCGGTGACGCCCGGAAGGTCGAAGGCCACCACGTACTCGTCGCCCTCGCGGTAGGCGTCCATCGGCATCGCCGACGGGCGGGACCAGGTCCCCGGGCCCATCAGCTGCTGCGCCAGCCGGTCCAGTTCACGGAAGGGGTCAGTGCGCATCAACATCGTGAAAACACCTCCAGCAGGTTCAGGCAGTTGCTGCCAATGCGCTTCACTGACACCGTTGTAACATGTCATCCAATGGATGACAAACACGATGTCGTCTACAGGATGACAACGAGAGGGAGGTGTCCGTGACCGCAGCCGACCAGCCGTCCCCGACCAGCACGAATGCCCACAGCCCGGCATCGTTCCTCGCCGCCGCGGCGGCCCTGCACGCCATAGACGACGCCCTGCGCGACGCCAAGCGAGAGTCCCCAGACACCCCGGATGCTCCCGGACCGGAGCAGGCGCTGGCCTCCCTGATGCTGCTGCGGCAGGTACGCGAGCAGCTCGCCGGATGGGAGACCGGCCTGATCGAAACCGCCCGCGACGCGGGAGCCAGCTGGGCCGACCTCGCCCACCCCCTCGGCGTCGCCAGCCGCCAGGCCGCCGAACGCCGCTACCTGCGCGGCCGCCCCGGCCCCGCCGGAACCACCGGCGAACAACGCGTCCAGGCCACCCGCGAACGCCGCGCCGCCGAACGCACCACCGCGACCTGGGCCCGCCGCAACGCAGCCGACCTGCGCCGCATCGCCGGCCAGATCGCCGCCCTCACCGACCTGCCCACCCCGGCCCATCTCCCGCTCAGCCAGCTCCACGCGGCCCTCGCCCACGACGACCCCGCCGAGCTCATCCGCCCCCTCAACGCCACCCGCCCCCACCTGACCGCCACCCACCCCGACCTCGCTGCGCAACTCGACACCCTCACACACCCCTGAACCCACCCGTTCCGGTTCCCTGTCCCGTTCCTGCTCGGGCCCGGGGCCGTGGGGGCATGCCCAGGAGCCTGCCTGGCGAGGGAGCGGCTGGCTTTCCGTCCCTGAGCCTGAGCGGCTGAGGGGATCGTGTGAGCACCGGAGCTTGAGGGGCTCGATGCAGTCGAGGTGTCAATTTCAAGGCGCGGCTGTGTGTGGGCGGCTGTGGCAGTCCGCTTGCTGACTTTTGCCGACGTTCCTGATGGTGTGTCAGTCGTTGGCTGTAGCTGGTGGGTGGACTTCGGTGGCGCCTGGTGTCGTGAGCTGCCATCTCAGGGCTGGCGCATCGAGGGTCTCTTGGGGGTGCTGGCGGTTGGTCCGATCGGCGGTGGAGCCCGGGCGTCTCGCGATTGGCGGGTCCTGACAAGACGTGAGACCGAAGATGCCCCTGGTGCGGTCGTCTTTGAAGGCCTCTGCAGGGAATGTCGGGGACGCATGTACGGCCCGGCTCTTGCGACCCTGCGCGACACCACCGACCCGCTCGGCTGAACACAACCTCACCGACCGCACCAACCCGCGCGCCCCGTGCTTTCTCCCCAGGGGGACGGGGTGCCCCAGCCGTCTACCGCATGAGGGGATCGGACCGATGACCGCTGACACCACCGCCAAGGGGGAGGGTCGTCTCGCGCGGTCTCAATCCCTCTGGCGACCTGACCATCGGCGACATCCGTGCGGTTCTGGGGGAAGGCCGGTACGAGGAGAGGCATCTCGGCATTCGGTCAACCGCAGGCCCCTCCACTCGCGCAGCGGCGCCGGGGGTTGGTGCTGGTACTGATAGGCGGCCTATACAGGGCATCGATTATCTGTTTTAGACCCCCTGACTCGTGCCCCGGTTCACTGTGGCGAAAGTCTGCGCGGACCGATCGGGCTTGGTATCGCGAGATCAGGGAGGCTGCAAAGACACGTATCCCGGACAACGGACGAGCCGAGCAAGCCGCGCGTATCACGGCGAAGCCGTGGTACCGGCAGTTGTACGTCCAGGTGCTGGCGGCGATCGTGATCGGCATCGTGCTGCCGCGGTCGGGGACCGTACCGCTCCCGCCGCGGACTACCCCGTTCCTCAGCCGGTAGTCGCACTTTCACCGTCAGCCCTTGATCGCTCCGGTGAGCACACCGGTCCTGAAGTGCTTCTGCATGAACGGGTAGACGACGAGCAGGGGGACGAGGGTGAGAACGACGACGGCCATCTGCAACGACAGCGGAGCGGTCTCGGCGTGGGCGTTGCCGAAGCCGCTGTTGACGGAGCCGGGCAGGCCGTTGCCGCGGTTCACATAGGTCAGCAGCACGTACTGCAAAGGCCACTTCTGGCTCTCCGTCGGCATATAGAGCATGACGTTGAAGAAGGCGTTCCAGTAGCCGACGGCATAGAAGAGCGTGATGACCGCGGTGACGGCGCGGGAGGTCGGCAGGACCACCGACCACAGGGTCCGCCAGTCGCCGGCTCCGTCCATCCGGGCGGCGTCGATGAGTTCCGCCGACGTGCCGGCGTAGAAGGAACGCAGCACAAGGATGTTGAAGACCGACACCGCGCTGGGCAGGATCAGGGCCCAGTACCGGCCGTAGCCGCCCAGACCGGTGACCACCAGGAAGGTGGGGATCAGGCCGCCGCTGACGAACATGGTGACGACCAGCAGTGTCAGGATCGGCCGGTGTCCGTAGGAGCGGGCGCGGGACAGTCCGTAGGCGCACAGCACGGAGACCGCCATGGAGACGGCTGTACCCACGAGAGTGATGCCCAGGCTGACCAGTACGGCGGTGCGCACTGTCGGGTCGGCGAGCATCTCCCGGTAGGCGGAGACGGTGAGTCCGTCGGGCCAGATCACCAGGCCGCCGGCCCGGTTGATGGCGGCCTGGGTGGAGAAGCTGGTGACCACGATGATCCACAGCGGTACCAGTACGACCGCGGCGACCAAGGTGAGAGCTGCGCTCTTGCCCGTGGTCGTGGCGGCCGTCGGTTGCTCTTCCCAGACCGGGCGTTTGTCGCTGCGGCGTTGCCGCAGTGGGACGGCAGTGCTCATCTGCGGTACAACCCGTCCTCTCCGAAGGCGTGCACGAGCTTGTTCGCGCCCCAGATCAGCAGCAGCGAGATGACGCTCTTGAAGAGCCCCGCCGCAGCTCCGTAGCTGTAGTTGTTGGTGGCGATGCCGTAGTAGAAGGAGAAGGTGTCCAGCACGTCGGCCGTGTTGTGGCCCACGGCCGCGCGTTGGAGCAGGAGTTGCTCGAAGCCCACGGTGAGTGCGTTGCCCAGGCGCAGTACTAGCATCAGGACGATCACCCCGCGCATCCCGGGCAGCGTGATGTGCCACATGCGGCGCCAGCGGCCGGCGCCGTCCACCGCGGCGGACTCGTACAGGTGGGTGTCGATCGCGGCGAGTGCGGCGAGGAAGACGATGATGCCCCAGCCCGCCTCCTTCCAGACCGCCTGGAAGGTGACCAGCAGGGCGAACGTGTGCGAGTTGGTCATGATGTCCCAGGTGCCGGCATCGTGCTGACGCAGGAACTGGTTGAGCACGCCGGCTCCGCCGAGCATCTGCTGGAAGACCGTGATCGTCAGCACCCACGAGAAGAAGTGGGGGAGGTAGACGATCGACTGGATGAGGTTGCGCAGCCGTTCGCTGAGCACGGTGTTGAGCAGCAGGGCGAGGACGATCGGGATCGGGAAGAAGAGGATCAGCTGGACGAGGCTGAGGTAGAGGGTGTTCTGCAACGCCCTCCAGAACAAGGGGTCTTGGAGGAGGGTGGTGAACTGCTCCAGCCCGGCCCACGGGCTGTGCCAGACGCCGACGAGGGGGTCGTAGTACTGGAAGGCCGTGATCAGGCCGAAAAGCGGCGCGTAGTTGAACACCACGAGCAGCACGACGGCCGGAATCGTCATGATGACAAGGGACTTGTCCCGGCGCAGCCTGATCCGCCAGTGAAGTCTGACGTGGGTCTGGGGCGATTGTCGCGTCGGGTTCTTCTTGGTCTCGGGGGAGATGGTGATGGTCACGTCTGCGCTGTCCTCACTGACCGGTGCCGTACTTCTCCAGGACGTTGGTCGTCAGCCAGTTCCTGAGTCGGTTGCCGCTGCTCTTCCAGGCAGCGACTGCGGCCTGGACGTCGGAGACCTTCTGCTTGCCGTGGTAGCAGTCCTTGATCGTGTCCTCCACGGACTGCGCGGCGTCCGCGGTGGCCAGGGAGGCGGGCAGGGAGATGTTCATGTTCCAGAACACCGGCTTGTAGAGGTACTTGACGTTGGCGGCCTGCCAGGCGGTGAAGTCCCTGGTCACCTGGTCGGCTCCGGGGTTGCTGATCACCTGCGGGCACGAGGCCAGGAACGAGTAGGTCTGGGGCTGTACGTACTTCTTGCCCGCGTCGGTGAAGGTGGGGACTCCCTTCACCATGGTGTGGTGGACGCCCTCGACGCCGAAGTTGACCATGGTGTATTCGGCCGAACCGTAGGGAGCGGCCAAGTAGTCTGCCACCGACAGCAGTTCCTCGATCTGGCCCTTGCCGAGCCTGCGGTTGAGGTAGCTGATGACGCCGGTGGAATTGCCCAGGAACAGGCTCGGCTTGGACGTGCCGTCGGCCGCGAAGATGCCGAAGGCTCCGCGCCGGTAGTCCTTGTTCGCGGCCGAACCGGACTGCTGGTCGGTGAGGGTCCACGCGCCGGTGCCACCACCGGAGATGAGAACCTTCCCCGAGTAGAAACGGGTGCTGCCGGAGGCTTCCTGCCCGGCGAGGGCGTCCGGGTGCACGAAGCCGGACTTGGCGAGCTTGTAGTGCCAGTCGAGGGCCTCGAGGAACTCCGGGGTCTCGTACTTGTTGATCAGCTTGCCGTCCTCGACCTTCCACTTGTTCGGCACACCCCAGAAGGGAAAGAGGTACGTCCACACGTCGTCGAACGCCCAGACCCCGCGTTTGGCGTCGGTCAGCTCCTTGCCCAGTGCGAGCAGGTCGGCCGCCGAGGTGATCTCGCCGGCGGTGATGCCCTTGGCGTCCAGGACGTCGCGGCGGTAGAAGGTGGTGCCCGCGACGACGCAGCTGCTGGGGTAGGACGGGATGCCGTAGATCTTGTCGCCCCAGGCGCCCGCCTGCCAGGCGCCGCTGGGGATGGCGGCGAGGTTCGGATATTTCTTGATCCTGTCTCTGGCCAAGTACGGGGTGAGGTCGGCGAGTTGGGTGCCGGCCAGGCCGCCCGTGTTGAAGCCGGAGTTCCACCAGGCCGGCAGCTGGATCCAGTCGGGCAGCTTCTTGGCCGAGGTCATCGTGGGGATGATGGTCAGGTAGTTGTTGCCGTCGGTGGGTTTGATCGTGAGGTCGATCCCGAGGGCTTTGTTCATGGCCTGGTAGAAGGAGTTGCCGGGGGAGGGGACGGTTCCCCACAGCGGAGTGACTGCCGTGTAGTGGCCGCCCTTGCCCGGAACTCCCTTTACCGTCCGGGCCTGTTGGGCGGGGTAGGTCAGGAAGCCGGGGTCGGTCGCGATGTCGGCGCCGCCGGCGACGGACGGGATGTCCGGCGTGAGCGAGCTGTTGGGCACGAACGACGGGAGCGCGGCCTTGAGTCCCTTCTTCGTGCTTGCACCGCCGGTGGTCTGACCGCCGTCGCCGCACGCGGAAAGCAGCGGCGCCATCACGGCGGTGCCGGTGACGGCCGCGGCGGTGCTCAGAAGGGTTCTGCGGTTCATGTCGAAAGTCATGGGTGGGCTGCTTTCGCCGGTGAGATGTGACGGGGGCTGTGACGTCGTCGGAAGCGCTTCGACGACGGGCCTGTTGGAAGGGGGGAACCGCGGTGGGCGAGGTCAGCCGGTCGTGCCGGTGACGGAGCTGCCGGACTTGGTGACGTGGTATGTCACCGAGGCGCCGCTCCAGAAGTGGAAGGTGAGCGTCACCCGGGAGCCGTCCTTCAGCGAGGCGAAGAACTCGGCCGTCAGCTTGATCGAGTCACCGGTGTAGGCCGAGAAGGCGTTGTCCCACTGCTGGTAGGGAGTCCAGCTCGCCGGGCCCGCGTTGCTGCCGTCGTCGTACCTGGCCTCCATGGTCGCGAGTCTGTCCCCGCGGAACTCGGTGGGAATGCTCAGGCCGGTGGTGCTTCCCGAGGCGTTCGACAGGACCGGAGGGCCGTACGTGATCACGTCGATCCGCCACGGAACGCCGCGGGAGAACCGGGCCTCCAGGGTTGCGTCGACCCCGTACGAGCGGTCGCCCGCCAAGTCGCCGAGCGCGGCGGCCGTGAGCGTGAGTTGGTTGCCGGAGACGGTGTAGTCCTTGCCCCGCACGAGGTTGCGGGAGCCGTGGCGCAGGCCCTGGAAGTCGGTGCCGTTGGTGTTCAGGGTGAGCGTCTGACTCGTGATGGCAGAGGACCTGGCGAGGAACACCATGTCGCTGGAAGCGGTGCCCGAACGTGTCGTCCAGCTCGACTTGATCTGGGCGAACAGCTCCGGGTCCCGCCATTGCAGGGTGCCGCGGTTCAGGAACTGACCGGCGTCCCACAGCATGGTGGTGAGCTTCCAGCGGCGCGCGTAGTCGCCGAGGAACTCGAAGTACTTGAGCTGCTCACCGCGTTCGATGATGCCGGGGCGGTTGTAGTCGTAGGCGAGCAGGGCGTACTCCCCGATGATGACCGGGATGCCGCGTGCGACGAAGGCATTGTGGACGCGGTCGAAGGTGTCGGTGAGGTCCTGCTCCGCGGTGGCGTCGAACCTGGTGTAGCCGGCGATGTTCACGCTGAACGGCCACCAGCCGTAGAAGTGGATCGTCGTGGCGATCATGGGATCGTGCAGGGAGGTCAGTTCGGCGGCCAGTGCGTCGAGTCGGCCCTGGTCTGCGTTCGTGTACAGGGTGGGCAGCACGAGCAGACGGTTGGTGTTCTCGCCGCCGGAGTCACGGACGATCGTGTGGAAGGCCCGGTTGAGGTCGGCCAGCAGCAGGTAGTTCTCGTCGTCGCCCGAAGTACCGCTGAACGTCGGCTCGTTGATGCTCTCAAACGCGAGTCTCTGCGGTTCGTCGCGGAACTCCGCCGCGATCTGGGTCCAGGTTGCGCTGTAGCGGGCGAGCACGGCGTCGTGGTCGGTCGAGAGGTTGGTGACCCACATCCATGAGTCGTGGTGCATGTTGAGCAGGACGTACAGGCCTTCGTCCAGCGCCATGTCGGCGACGTGCCGGACTTTCGCCATCCAGGCCGGGTCGATCGTGTAATCGGGGGCGGAGCCCTGGTGGACGCCCCAGGTGACGGGCAGTCGGATGCTCTTGAACCCCTGCGACCTGACTTTCCTCAGCAGTGCTCTGGTCACGGGTGGGTTGCCCCACGAGGTCTCGTCGGGGATGGCGTCGTAGGTGTTGCCCAGGTTCCAGCCGGGCTGCATGGCCGCCACCGCGCTGCGGGCGGCCGGCGCGCTCGGCGGCGGGGCGGGCGGATCGTCGGCCTGTGCGGTGGCGGGTAACAGCGGGAGCATGACGATCGCCAGGAGCAGCGCCGTCAGTCTCCGAGGAGGTCGCGACGGTCGGCGCCGTCGCGTGAGGAACAGATTCCGTCTCCTTGCCATCGCGTGCACCTTCCGGTTGGGGCGGCGCAGACCCTGAAGGGTCTCGTGGCGAACGCGCTCGGCCCATGAGTGATCGGCCTCGTCGCGACCGAGTCGTGCCTTGGTGAAGGAAACTTTCGCGCTATGCGGCGGAGAAGTTAACATGAAGATGTGCTCGGGGCCACAGGTTCGTCGGCAAGAGATGCCAGAATGGCCGGGCACGACCAGACAGCGCTGTTCAACTGTCTCCTGCATCCGGCCCCGCCTGGTGCGAGCGATTCGATGACCGGGAAGGCGACCTTGGCGGACAACGCAGCTGATGGACCGGCGGGCAAGGGCGACGGGCGGGGCGACACGTCCCGGCCGGTGACCATCGCGTTCATTGCCGAGTCGGCGGGGGTCTCCGTCCCTACCGTGTCCAAGGTGATCAACGGAAAGTCCGGGGTTTCCGCGGACACCCGTGCCCGGGTCGAGGCACTCGTCAACGAGCACGGCTACCGCAAACCCTCGGGAGCCAACAGGAACAACGTTGTGGAACTCGTGTTCCGCGAGCTCCAGCACATGTGGGCGGTAGAGATCATCCGGGGCGTCGAGAGGGTGGCCCGCCAGCACCGGGTCGGCCTCATGGTCTCCGAGTTCGGGTTGCACGACACCGCCGAGCCCACCTGGGACGACACCGTCGCAAGGCGACCCAACTGTGTTCTGTCCGTGGCCCAGCTCTCCGAGGCCGAGCGCGAGCAACTGACGGCGAAAGGCATCCCGTTCGTCGTCTTCGACCCTGCCACCGAACTGCCCGACGACGTCCCGTTCGTGGGCGCCACCAACTGGTCCGGCGGCCGGGCCGCGACCCGCCATCTCACCGAACTCGGGCACCACCGCATCGCCATGATCGGCGGTCCCGCGGACCAGCTGTACTGCTGCGCCCGGCTGGACGGATACCGCTCCGCGATGCAGGCCGCGGGCCTGCCGGTCGATCCGGAACTCGTCGTGCTCGCCACCCTCACCCACGAGGACGGCCGCGCGGCGGCCCGTTCGCTGC
The DNA here is from genome assembly GCF_036347135.1 of Streptomyces sp. NBC_00775. NCBI lineage: Bacteria > Bacillati > Actinomycetota > Actinomycetes > Kitasatosporales > Streptomycetaceae > Streptomyces > Streptomyces sp. NBC_00775. Next base: position 81,599 of record NZ_CP108938.1, on the reverse strand, counting down.
TTGCTCTGCCCGAGCGTCCGACCGCGATCTTCACGGCCAACGACCTGCAGGCGCTGGGCGTCTACCAGGCGGCGCGCGAGGCCGGCCTGCGGATCCCGGACGACCTGAGCGTCGTCGGCTTCGACGACCTGCCGGTCGTGGCCTGGGTGGACCCGCCGCTGACCACGGTCCACCAGCCGCTCACCGAGATGGCCGTGGCCGCGACCGAACTGGCCCTCACGCTCGGCCGCGGTGAAGCGGCACCCCAGGTCGGGGTGGAGATCGCGACGACCCTCACGGTCCGGGGCAGCACGGCTCCGCCCAAGGGCTGACCCCAGCGACTGCACGCTGTCTCCTTCTCGCCACCTGCGAAGACGCCCGCTGCCGACAGCCCGTGGCAGCGGGCGTTCTGGCGTGTCCGAGGCTTCCCGCGAAGGGAGCAGACCGCGCGACCGTTGACCATCGGGGTCCCGCTGGCTAACCTCGGCCAGGAAATTATCTGACCATGAAGAGCGAAAGTTTCGTTCGTCTCATGAGTCTGGCGAAAGTGTGCCACCCACCGGAGCATGAGCGCCGTCCTCACTTCACCCACCTCGGTCGCATCCCCTTGGAGGAGCTCATGCGGAGGTTGGTCCACAGATATGGCGCCCGCCTGGTCGGGCTTGCCGCAGTGTTGTCCCTGGCCGCGGCTGCCACACCGTCAGCAGTGGCTACTCCTGCCGCCTTCAGCGCCTCGGTGTCGGTCGACGCGGGCCGTGCGCTGGCGGGAATCCCGGCGACCGGTGTCGGCATGAACGTCGCGGTCTACGACGGCAACATGAATCACCCGGCCGTCTCTGGGCTGTTGAAGGACGCCGGTACCGGCGTGGTCCGCTACCCGGGCGGCAGCTACGCCGACGGCTACCACTGGCAGACGCACACCGTCGAGGGCGGCTACGTCGCGCCCAACACGGAATTCGACACCTTCATGGGCACGGTACGAGCCGCCGGCGCACAGCCCATCATCACGGCTAACTACGGCTCGGGCACACCCGAGGAGGCCGCGGCCTGGGTGCGGTACGCCAACGTAACCAAGGGCTATGGGGCGAAGTACTGGGAGATCGGCAACGAGGTCTACGGCAACGGCCTCTACGGCGCCACCTGGGAAACCGACCACCATGCGAACAAGTCCGCCACGACGTACGCGACCAACCTCGTCCAGTACGCCGCCGCCATGAAGGCCGTCGACCCGTCCATCAAGATCGGCGCGGTGCTGACCACTCCCGGAGCCTGGCCGGACGGCATCACGGGAGCCGGTGACTCGACGGACTGGAATCATACGGTCCTGTCGATCGCCGGATCGAAGATCGACTTCGTGATCGTGCACCACTACCCGATCGGCAACAGCCAGGCGGACCTGCTGGGCAAGCCCCAGGCGGAGATCCCGAACATGGCCGCCACCCTGCGCTCACTCATCAACCAGTACGCCGGGAGCAACGCGCCCAACGTGGGTATCGCGGTGACCGAAACCAACGCAAATGCCTACAAGGACACATCCCCGAACGGCCTGTTCGCACCGGACGAGTATCTGACCTGGATGGAGAACGGCGCGTTCACCGTCGACTGGTGGAATCTGCACAACGGCACGGACTGCACCCACGTGACCACGGTCGAAGGCGCCACGGACTACGACGACGGCGGAATCCTGTCGAGCGGCGCCTCCTGCGAACCGCCCCTGAACACACCCTTCGCGCCGTACTACGGCACCCGGATGATCACCAAATTGGGTGCCCCCGGCGACACGCTGGTCCGGGCCGCCGGCTCGACCTCGACCGTCTCCGCGCACGCCGTCCGGCGGGCCAACGGCGACCTCAGCGTCATGCTCATCAACAAGGACCCCGTCAACGCCGCGACGGTCACGCTCTCGTACAGCGGGTTCAGCCCGTCCGCCGCCACCCCGACCGTGTACTCGTACCTGAAGAACGCGACTTCGATCGGCACCGCGACGACGGGCAGCGCGACCAGCCAGACGGTACCCGCCTACTCGATCGCGGTCGTCCAGCTCCATCGCTGAACCAACCCATCTCCGACGTAAGGATTCGATGAGGGTGTCGAGCAAGCCCGAGAAGACCAACACCATCAACAACCCGGTGATCCCCGGCTTCCACCCCGACCCCTCCATCTGCCGGGCAGGCGAGGACTACTACCTCGCCTGCTCCAGCTTCGAGTACTTCCCCGGGGTGCCCATCTTCCACAGCCGAGACCTCGTGAACTGGGCCCAGATCGGCAACGCGCTCGACCGGCCGAGCCAGCTGCGCCTGCCGCTGGACGCCCCGTCCTCGGGCGGTATCTACGCACCCACGCTCCGCCACCACGACGGCCGGTTCTGGCTGATCGTCACCAATGTGAGCGGGGACGGCAATCTGCTCTTCACGGCCACCGATCCGGCCGGGCCCTGGTCCGATCCGGTCCGCCTGCCCGGAGTGCAGGGCATCGACCCGGACCTCGCCTGGGACGAGGACGGCAACTGCTGGTGCACCACCGCCGGAGTCGGACAGATCCGCATCGATCCCCACACCGGGGAGACGTTCGGCTCATCGCACCGGCTCTGGTCCGGTGCCCCTGGTGCCAAGGCGCCTGAAGCACCGCACCTCTACAAGATCGGCGACTACTGGTATCTGCTTATCGCCGAAGGCGGTACGGAACGCTGCCACGGCGTCTCGATCGCCCGCAGCCGCACGCCCACGGGTCCGTTCGAGCCGTGCCCGTCCAACCCGGTGCTGACCCACCGGGGCACCGACCACCCCATCCAGAACACCGGACACGCGGACCTCGTTCAGGCGCCCGACGGTTCGTGGTGGATGGTGCTGCTCGGCGTGCGGCCGGGCGGTGGTACCCCGGGGTGGCACGTACTGGGGCGCGAGACATTTCTGGTGCCGGTCGACTGGGCCGAGGGCTGGCCGGTCGTCGGCGAACTCTCGACCTCGATGCCGGCCCCGAACTGGCCGCTGCAGCCGCAGGCCGCGGTGCTGGCCCGGGACGACTTCGACCTGCCTGCGCTGGCCTCGCACTGGATCTCGCTGCGGCACCGACCGCCGGAGGCATGTACCACGAAGGAGAGGCCCGGCTGGCTCACTCTGCAGGCACGCGGCGGGTCTCTCGACGACACCGACGTGACCTTCGTCGGCCGTCGGCAGCAGCACGCTTCATGCCGGGTGCGAGCCCTGGTCGACGTCGAGGACGGCCGCGGCGGCCTGGCCGTCCGCCTCGACGAGCAGCATCACTACGACATGGAGGCCTCGTCCGGCGAGGTTCAAGTGCGGGCCCGCATTGGCCCGTTGAGCACCCTCGTCGCGTCCCGTCCGGCACCCCCCGGCCCTGTGGTCCTCCGCATCGACGTGACCGCCGTTCACGCGGTGAACGATGCGCGTACCGGCCCGGACTCCGTCACGTTCGGCATCGAGGAGCCGGACGGTACCTTCGTGGAACTCGCCACTCTGGACGGGAAGTATCTCTCCACGGAAGTCGCCGGAGGCTTCACCGGCCGGGTGATCGGAATGTTCGCGGGTGCCGGCTCCGTCCACATCGACTGGTTCGAGTACGAGCCGGTCGAACGCTGACGCAGCCCGCACCAGGCCGGTGTTGCACCGCTCCGGGCGGAGCACTTCCGGGCCGCCGCTGGGGGAAACTCCAAGCTCAGGAGCTGGGTATGGCGATGCGGGCCCAGACGGTTTTTCCGCTCGGGTCGGGTTCGGAGTAGCCCCATTGGCTGGTCAGGGCGTCCACGATGAGCAGTCCTCGTCCGGTCTCTGCCAGGTGGTCGGGGTCTTGGCGTGTCGGGGGAGTGGGGCTGGGGTCACTTCACAGCTGTCCGACTCCGGGCGCATGGACACCCTCGACACCTGCGCGCAGCTTGCTGAACTGCGCCGGCGCATCGACCACCTGCTGGACCGACTAGCCTCCAACACCCGCCTGACCACCGCCGGATTGGGCACCCTCGACGCGGCCAAGGTGCCATCCGGGTACGCGCTGCAGCTCGCCCTTGGCCCGCTGGACTCCCTCGTCGGCGCAATGCGCCTGGCCCGCGACCACAAGTACCAGCTGCTGCTGCGCATGGTGCAGCGCCTGCACCAGGCCGGGCACGTGTGGCCCGCCGGCGAGTCGCTGCCCGCACGCCTGGTGTGGGGTGCGCACACTCCCACCGACCGCACCACCGTCCTCAACGACGGCACGGCCGGCTACGCGGCAGGCGTGTTCTCCCTGGAGACCGCGGTGCGGATGCTGCAGGGCGCCGGATACCCGATCGAGGACGTCGCCGAGGAGATCGAACGCATACAGAAGCGGGCCTTCGACCAGGCCGCCCGGCTCGCCGACGCGACCGGCGATAACACGGCCGTACGCGAATACCTGGGCCTCCCCGAGGCCGACCAGGTGCATGTCGCGCCCCTCGTGCAGCCGGGTCAGACCCCGCCGGACGGGCCGCAGACCAGCCCACCCTCGGCGTAGCCGCAGCCGTTGACACGGCTGTAGGCCCTTGGCGCGACCGGGTAGATCGGCGAGACCGGGCCCGGCCCCCACTGACCGGCGCCCCCTGCACGGATCTGTGTGCCGTGCGGGGACCTATGTGTGCTGTTCGGACAGGTTGGGTTCTCAACGGATTGAGGAAGTCAGAGCGTTCTTCTGGCTGAGTTGGCGTGGTGGAGTCTGGTGCCCTACTGGCACCGTACAGCTGCGTTGACACGCCTTGAGTCCTGCGCAGCGGGCCGCGCAGGACTCAGGATCAGTGCATCAGTGCCGCCCTCACTGGCGAAAGGAGTGTCTCAATTGACACACCTCCTGCCGCTGTCCCTGCAGGTGGCGCGGGCACACGTTCGTGGGACGGCCCGTAAAAGACCGTCCCGCGACTATCGGGCACCCGCTGCACCTCTCTCCGCCAGGCCGTTGATCAGGGCAGATCCATGAAGGCCGGTTGGAGTACTAGGGCTGGTAGCAGGCGATGCAGGCGTCAGAGTTGAGCCAGTGGGTCCAGTGAGGGCGTCCGGCCACCTGCGGCATTTTCACCGAGATCTGGTGCTCGGTCCCCCGGGTGCCGTCGCGCTTGCCTTTCCAGTAGGACGACATCTTGCCCGCTTCGGTGTACTTGTAGATCTTCTGTGTATCGCAGTGCAGGTAGTCGCCGCCGATCGAGATGGGGCCCGCTGACACGCTGATGCTCTTCGTGCGGCAGTCGCCCGTGGAGTCGGAGTTGGGTGCCCAATCCTGCCACTGGGGGTTGCCGGCTTCCTTCGCCTTGTTCTGCTTGATGCCGTGGCCACAGGAGGTCAGCACGCTCGCGTGGTCGTTCGCGCAGGTGCTTATGCTCTTGACGGTGTAGTAGTTCCACGCGCTGTTGCCGTCGTAGCGCACGACGTTGTCCGCGTAGCAGCCGTCGTTCCAACTGATGCGGATCGTCCTGCCGCTCAATGTGACGTTGTTGTTTTTTCGGCCGAAGCAGTCGCCCGCGTACTTGAAATCGTAGGGGCGGGTAGCGGCGGGGGCGGCGAGATCGTCGTTGGCGTTGCCAGTGTCGGCTTCGTCCCAGACGACGCTCACGTCACAGCGGTCCGGCTGTCCGTCGGAGCCGGGGGCGCCACTCTCCAGGCTGTCGGTCGTCTCGTACCGGATGTTGGTCGCGCCGGGCGGCACAACGAGCACATCCTCGATGGCGGTGTCGCCCTCGGCGTTCGCGCAGGGGGCACCGGGCGCGATGCTCGCTTGCACCTTCTCCATGTCGACCTTGAGGACGCGGTAGCTGGAGGTGAGCCGCCCCATGGTGGGGACCGCAATATGTTCCCCAGTTGGCGTCCGATAGGCAGCCGGGACGATGCTCTTGGGCGCGGCCGTCGCTGCGGCGTTGGACGGGGAGCCCTCGGTCGCATCCTTCATATGGTCGGCGAACTCCTGGAGTTCCGCCGTACCTGCCGCCGTGCCGGTGATGTTGTCCGCATTGGACGCGGTCACGCTAACGCTGTCAACGGGAGCGGCTTCGTCAGCCGCTGCGGGCTGGTAGACGAGTACGCTCCCCGCGAGGGCAGCCACTGTGGCCGCCATGACGCCCGTTTTCCATCTGCGCATGCGCAGACTCATGGATCCTCCCCCATTTGCTGTGCTGTGGTCATCGCGGAGTCTGCACGTCAGGACCATGATCCGCACGTTTCCCTCACGAACTCTGAGCTGCCTTTGAGGTTGCTGTCAGACATGTCGGAGCATGACGGACGTAAGACCTCAGATTTCCCTCAAAACCAGTCGCCACCTGCACGTAGGCCCCCGTGCTGGGGCATCATCAGTGCGCCCACACCACCCCCCTAGCGGAGCGGATACACCCGACATGCGCCCCACACGAATGGTCGGCCTCACTGCCCTCGTCGCAGCCCTCGCCACAGGATGCGGCGGCTCCTCCGGCGCAACGGCCCACGCGAGTGCGCCGCCCGTCACTCAGAAGCAGGCAGTCGCCGTCATGGACCGCCTGATGGCTGCCGCGCCGGGGGAGAGTGCCCACGCTTTCTGCGCGAACGCCTATCAGACCAAGACATGCGAAGACACCTGGAAGCAGGCCGCCGAGTTCTGCCTCAAGCCAGGGGCCGCACCGCACATCATCGACTCGGCCGTGGTGGAGAACACCGACACGATGGACGGTGGACGTGTGCTGAAGGTGGAGGGGAAAACCGCCTCTGGGCAGCGGTATGTGTCACAGGTGTTCGTCACAGCCGCGACCGGCACCCCGCAGGCGTCGGTGGGGGTGTACTGGTCGGGACTCGGGCTTGGTGACTCCCCATTCGGGGAGAACAAGACGGTGGTGCCGCAGTCGGAGTGCGGCAGGAAGTAGCTCAGACGGCCGGGAACTCGCGACCGCCTACACAGGACCGAATCGGGTGAAAAGGCCCAGCCGGTGCGGTAGAGAGACGTGTGCGAACGGTGGGGATAGATCTCGAGCTAAGGGGGCTGTGGCTACACTGATCGACGGCGCGGGGGCGCTGTTGCTGGAGGACTGGACCCGCATGGACAGGCTGCTGCCCCACCCCCGTACGCCCGTCGGCTACTGGCGTGACGGCCGACCCATCTTCCCCATTCTGGGCGCGGATCCCACCGACCCCTCCAACCAGCAGCGGCCGCCCGCCCCCAGCACCGACCCGGCCGTGCCGCCGGCGCAGGTGCCGGACCAGGGGGCGCTGAACCGGCTGTTGGCCCGCGAGAAGCAGCAGGGCGAACGTGCCGCGGTCCGCAAGCTCGTTGAGCAGCTGGGCTTCACCAAGACCGACGACCTGACGTCGTTCGTGCAGCAGCAGCGTGAGGCGCAGGTCGCGCAGCTGTCCGAGATCGAACGCCGCGAGCAGGTCGCCGCTGAGGCCACCACCGCCGCGCAGCGGCGTGAGGCGCAGGCCGTTGTCCCTGAGCGGGCTGCGGTACGGCGTTCCGCGCTGGTGGCGCTTGGTGCGACCGGCGACGATCTGAAGGACGCCGAACGGCTCCTGGCCGTCGAGGACGACGCCGATGAGGACACCATCGCCGAGGCCGCTACCGCCCTGAAGGCGCGCAGGCCCGAGCTGTTCGCCGCCACTACTACCCCGGTGCCACCCGCAGCACCCGGGGGCTCCCCCGCGGGCGGGCCGCCGCCGCGCGGCGCCACCATGCCCAAGCCTGGCCAGCACGGCGCCGACATGGCCCGCCAGCGCGGCTTTGTGACGGGCAGTTGAACTTCCCACCGGCGGGTTAAGGCCGGACCTGTGGGGACCACGCCCCCCTTCTCGTGGACGACGCCACCGGCCGGTGAGCGGACGAACCGCCCCCCGCTCGTCTGATCGTCCACGGGAGGACTCATGACCGTTCAGCCGGTCACCACCACCCTGAACCTGACAGCCGACCGTTCCTGGCTTGCCAGCCTCCACGGCACCAGCGAGGTCGACTCCATCACCCTCGACATGTCCACGTTCGTGTCCGGCACCCACTACGTGCCGTCCCCGGACACGAGCATCCCCTACAGCCGGTTCCTGTCCGGCATCTCCGTCGGCAAGATCACCGCTTCTGGCCTGTACGGCCTGTACGCGACGGGCGCCTCCGACGGCCGCCAGACCCTCGCCGGGTTCGTGTTCGCCGAGGTGCTGCTCGCGCCGGCGCAGACGAAGGTCCCGGCGGCGCTGCTGTGGCACGGCTCGGTGAAGACGGCGAAGCTGCCGATCGCCGTTGCCGCGGTTGCTCCGTCCGCCTCCTGCCAGATCCGGTTCGTGTAAGGGAGCTCTGTCGATGACTGTTCAGGAGACCTCATCAGGGATGTCAAGACGGCGGACCTGACCACGTTCGCCCGCTACATCCCCACCCCGGCCGACTTCCTGCTCACACAGACCGTGTTCGCGAAGGTGTCCATCCAGGACGTCATGTGGCGGATCAAGAACACCGGCCGCTACGTCAACGCCGCGAAGTACCGCAGCTTCGACGCCTCGGTGCCGTTCGCGGACCGGCAGGCGTGGCAGACGTCCACGCAGGGCATGTTGCCCGCGCTGGGCCAGAAGCTCATGGTCGGCGAGGTCGAGCTGCTGCTGCAGGAGGCCTCCCGCGGCCAGGACGCGTCCCGCCTGGAGCAGCTGCTGTACGACGACGTGGAGCGGCACGTCGAGGCCATCAACTCCCGTCTGGAGCTGGCCGCCGGCGACGTCCTCACCGACGGCAAGTTCAGCCTGGCGGCGGAGAACGGGCTGACCCTTGACGTCGACTTCGGTGTCCCTGCGGCGAACATGCCGACTGCGCCGAAGCTGTGGTCCGACGCGACCGCGGATGCGATCGCGGACGAGCTGGGCTGGATCTCCTACCTCGACGGCATCAGCGCGCCCATGCCCGAGCAGGTCGTCACCTCGCGGCGCGTGTACTCCTACCTGGCGGGCAACAACGCCTACCGGGCCGCCTACTACGGGTCGGTGAACCCGTCGACGACGCCGACCGCGTCGCTGACGCCGCAGCAGATCAACGTGGTTCGCGACAACTACGGTCTTCCGCCGATCACCCTGTACCGGGCGCAGGTCCGCGTGGACGGCGTGTCCACGAAGTGCCCGCCTGACGACCGGTGGGTGATGCTGCCCCCGGACCGGTCGAAGTGGGGACAGACCCTCTACGGCACCACTGCTGAGTCGCTGGTGCTGTCGCGGGGCTCCAACCCGCAGATCACCCGCGAGGACGCGCCCGGCCTGATCGTCACCCGTGGCGGCAAGGACGACCCGGTGCAGATCTGGACCAAGGGCGCGGCCGTGGCCATGCCCGTCCTCTACGCCCCGGACTGCCACGTCACTGCGAAGGTGCTGTGACATGGCGCGGCGACTGGCGGTAGCGGTGCACGTGCGGCACCCCAAGACGAACGAGCAGCTGATCCTGCAGCCCGGCGACGAGCCGGACGAGGACCTGGCCGAGGCCATCACCAACCCGGCCGCGTGGGAGCCCGGCGAGGACGACGACGAGGGCCAGGACGACGGCGGGGAGGGTGAGCCGCCCGCCGGCGGCGCCAGCCCCGACCCGACTCCCGACCCGACCCCGGAGCCCACGCCCGAGCCTGAGCTTGAGGCGAAGCCCCGGACCCGGGTCCGCAAGCAGGCGGACGAGAAGTAACCCAGCCAGGCCCGGCCCGGCACCCCTGTTCCACGCGCGGGGGTGCCCGGCCGAGCCGCTACCCGGAAGGACCCCGCCTGTGGACTCCGCCGTCCTGGCCTGGCTCCTGGCGCAGCTCGGCCCCGCCACCGACCAGAGCGACCTGCAGACCCGCTACGACCGGCTGGGCAGCGCGAGGGCCGTCGCCCTGGAAGTGCTGTCCGAGCGGCGCGCCAAGCTGCTGGCCGAGCCGCTGCAGCTGACCGTCAACGGCGTCGCCGCCCTCGACCAGTCCAACAACCTCACCGGCCTGGAACGGCAGATCGCCTCCGTGCAGGAGGCGACCGCGCCCGACGACCCGACCGGCGGGGACACCCTGCTCATTGCCCCGCTTGAGCCTGCTCACCGCCGGTACCACCACTGGCGGCGGTAGTGGCGTACGAGTTCCCGCCGCTGACGCCCGGGGATGCGGCCACCGTCGCGGCACGGGTCGCCGCGGTGCTGGAGGACGCCTGGCAGCGCCTCGCCGCCGAACAGGCCGCCGTCATCGCCGCGATCGGTGACAACGCCCGCTCCCGGATGGTCGCCGTCCGCCTCGCCCAATTCCAGGCCGCCATCGTCGACTTCCAGCGGCGCGTCGACACCGAAGCCCGTGCGTTCGTGGCCCGGCAGCTGCCCCACCTGTATGCGGAGGGCGCCCTGGCCGCAGCTGAGGCGGTCGGCGGGCACTTCTCGTGGACGCTCATCCACACCGAGGCCCTGCAGTCGCTGGCCTTTGACTCCTACGCCGACTTCCTGCGCAGCTCCGGGGCAGAGCAGCGCATGGCTGGCGCGTTCTACCGGGCCGTACGGGAGGCCGCACGCCGTGAGGTGCCTCTCCTCGCCTCGGGCGACACCACTGCCCTGCAGGCCGCGAAGGCGTTGGCGGACCAGCTGGCCGCCGAGCACCAGCTGACGACCGTCGTCTACCGCAACGGGCAATGGGTACCGGTGCAGGCGTGGGCGGAGTCAGTGACGCTCGCCAAGTCCGCAGTCGCCTACAACGCGGGCACCCTCAACCGGGCCCGTGAGGCGGGCGTGCGGTTCATGAAGGTGTTCGACGGTGCCGGGTGCGGTTGGACCAGCCACCAGGACCCCGACAAGGCCACAGACACGCTCTGCTCGGTGGAGGATGCGGCGGCGTGGCCGATGTCGCATCCGCGATATCTGCGAGCCTTTGGGCCGCGCCCGGACGCTGGCGCGCTAAGCGCCGCTGTCGATGCGTGAACGTCCGGATGGTTCAGGCCAGTTCGCGGGTCATGGACGCGTAGACGGGGCTGTCGGGGAACGGCTGCTGTTGGCCGACGGCCCGATAACCCCACGCTTCGTAGACGGCCTGCACGGACCCGTTGCCCGCGGCAGGGTTCACGAGGAGGGTGACGCGCTGCTCGGTGCGGCGGGCCAGCCATTCTTCGTGGATCTGCCAGGCCACGCCACGCCCGCGCCAGGGCTTGCGGACGACGATCTCGTTGAGGGCGACGGTGCGTTTTCCGTCCTCGGTGGTGTAGTCGTCGGGCAGTGGCGTGGTCATCGAGCGCCACCATGTGCTGTCCGGGCCGAGCGTGATGCCGAATGCGAAGCCGACTGGCTCGTCGCCTTCCCAGCCGATCGCTGCGGTGTAGCCGGGGCGGGAGGAGTAGCGGGTGAGGCGCTCGTCGAACCGTTCCACGCTGTTGAAGTCGTTGTTCAACTTGAAGTCGCCGTGGCGGACTTCAGCATGAATGTCGAGGATGATGTGCCGGATCTCGGGGAGCTGTTCGGCGGCGTAGTGCTTGACCTCGACGGCCATGGTCATGCCCTCCTGGCGTTCGCGTGCTGGTCGGCCCAGTCGGCTGCATAGCGGCTGCCTGGGGCGATGGCCGCCAGAGCCTGGGTGAACTCGTCCAGCAGGCGTCCTGATCGCCCGGTCAGTGAATCATCGTTGTCGCGGGTCAGTACAGAGCTCGCTGTGGCATAGGCGTGCTCTACGTCGCGTTGCCTGATCTGCGAAAGGGCCAGTTGGGTGCGGTAGTAGGTGCGGTTACGGCGGTACTCGGGCCGTAGTTGGGCCAGAGTGCGGTGGAAGTGCGCCTCTGCCTGCTCGTGTTGGCCGAGCTTGGTGCGTGCGAGGGCGGACAGTCCTTCGAGTTCGGCGTGGTCGTAGAAGCCGACCCAGGCGGGCCGTTGGGTGTGCGGGTCCGCTTTGGCGAGGGCGTCGCGGGCGCTGTCGAGGGCTCGTTCCACACCGCGATGGTCCTTTTGTGCTGCCAGGACCCCGGCGAGGCGGGCTGAGGCCAGGGAACGGAACAGGGGGTCGCGGCGGCACGTGGAGGAGGCGCGGCCGGCGTGCGCTGCGGCCACCGCGTCGTGGGGATGGTCCTGCTGGCTGGCGAGGAGGGTGGCGTGCCCGAGCAGCCGTAGCCGGATCTCCTCGCTGCCCGACAGGCTGGCCAGCGTCATTGCCCGGTCGAGGTGGCGTTGGGCGAGGTCGGGCTGTCTGGTGTCAATGGCGGCCCACAGGGCGGTGCCGGTGAACGCGGCCGCCAGGTAGTAGAGGCGGGCGCGGACGCGCTGGCTGGCTGAGCCGACCTGTTGGAGTTCCATGGCGTGGTGGGCGAACGCGAGGGCACGCGTCTGGATGTCGAGAGCGGCGCCGTGTTCGTTGTCGGAGGCGATCAGCTGCTGGAATGCGTGTTCGAGACGGTCGGCGTCGTTCATGCCGACGCGCAGCACGCTGTGAGTGGGTGCAGGAGGCATGGCGGCTGCGGCTGCGAGGCCGAGAGCGGAGCCGGCGAAGGTGCGTCGCCGCACGGGGTCCTCCGGGGTTTCTGGTCGGGCGGTGGCTGTCCGGCTTGGGGGTCTGGTGAACCCGAGTTCCTCTATCGGGCAGCCGAATTCTTCTTCCAGGGCGCGGCGTTGTCGCGCCTGCGGCCACTGGGTTTTACCGGTGAGGTAGTTGCGGATGTGCCGGTCCATGAGGGTTCCGGCGCGTCCGGTGAACTGCTCGATGTGCTTGTTGAGGCGGTCGGCGAGTTCCTGCTGGCCCAGTTCGGCTGCCCGCATGCGGGCCGCGAGTAAGACGTTCCCCGTCATGTGCAGACGGTAGCGGCGTGACGGGCGTCACGTCACCGCGAAGGTAAAAATTACCGGTCGTTGGCGCCTCGATTGTTCCCGGAATTGCCTGGGCCCCTCGCTGTCCCAGCGGTTGTCTGGTGAGGGCCGCCCCAGTAGTGGACGGGGCGACCACGCAGCAGACGAGGGGAACAGGACCGTGAACACGATCGACACCACGCCGGCCACCACTCCGCTTGAGGACCGCCACGGCTGGCCTGCGGCCCAGACCGCCGTCATCAGCGGCCGGGCAAAGGGCATTGTCATCACTGCGTGCACCGACGCTGCGGCGCTGGAGAGCTGGCTCGGTGAGCACCAGGCGTTCTTCTCCCAGGTGGCGGCGACACCGGCCGCGCCCGAAGGGGTGGCGCGGTGAAGCCCGGGAGCCCGGCCCGGCTGGTCCCGATGCCCGTTCTTCGCGGGGAGGACCGGGAACGCAGAGCCGTGGCCGAGGCGTGGCTGTCCCAGGCGGCCACCTCCCGCGAGGCGGCGGGCATGGAGTGGACGGAGCAGGGCGTCGCCCTGTTGACCGCGGGCATCGTGTGGGACGCCGTACGCCTGCCGTACGCGCCCCTGGGCGCGGACCTGGACCGCGACGCCGACCCGGACCAGCTGCACCGCCGGCTTGACGAACTGCGGGTGACCGGGCCGGTGTTCTGCGACCCCTACCGGCCGCACCTGTACGTCTTGGTGCCGCCCGGCACTGACCGGGAGTGGCCGCGCACCCTCGCCCCGGCGGGGGTGGAGTGCCTGGGCGGTACCCGCCCGTACATCCACCACGTCGGCGTGCCGCGCCTGGACTTGATCTCCCCTCCGGGCCCGTACTGGGTGACGCTCCCGGACGGTACCGGCCACCTTACCGACCCGCAGCACCTGTTCCAGGTGCTCCGCGCGCGTGGACGAGGCGGCGAGGCTGGGCGAGATCCCGAGCGCACCGCAGGTGATCACATGAGCTGCCGCCCTCGGTTAGGAGAGCGGCCGTGACGGGCGCGGCCACCATTCCGTGCTGGCCCGGCCCTGTGGAGACGTGTGAGCCGCCCCTGGGCCGGGAGGCGTTGGAGGACGTGCTATCGAAGATCCGCCGGTGGCAGCCCTTTGACGGCGATGCCCTCCTCGACGACGTCGGCGTCGTGCTGGACGACGTCGTACCGCCCGAGGAGCGTCTCGAAGAACTCGGCCAACGGCTTCGCCGCCACCTGATGCAGCTCGTCGGTATCGCTGTTGCCGCCGAGGCTGACCAGGAGGACGGGCAGGCTGAGCAGCTGATACGCCGAGCCCGCCAGGTGCGCTCCGAGGACATGCCGAGTGACCACGGGCAGGCCGTTGGGCACCTGCGCCGGATGGCCTGGTCCGTCAACGAGTTACTCGAACGCCTGGTCGCGATCCAGTGTCTCAAGGAGCCGGCCGCCAGCACATAGACCGGCGCCGGCCGCGCGTGTGTCCCCTGTCGCGCACGGTCGGCGCCTTCCAACTCCCTTCCCTGACCGCGAGAAGAGACATGTCCGAACCGCTCAAGTACAAGGGACGTCCCGTCCCGTACATCGCCGCTTGGAGCGGTGAGACGGTGCAGCAGCCGTCTCTCATCGCGATGGGCGAGGGCGTCGCCTACGCGGGCCCGACGCCGGGCCGCAGCTCGGACGGGGTGCTGTGGCAGTTGTGGGGGCTCAAGCCGAGGGCCGGGGAACCACTCTGGAAGCAGGTGCACGGCCCCCGGCAGCGGCGCGCCATGCGCAAGTTCCTCTGCCAGGTGTGCGGGGGGCCAGCGGACCGCAACGAGCAGGGCTGGCTGTGGCTGCTGGAGGACGATCGGGCCGAGGGCGCGAAATGGCCCAACGGGCATATGACCGTGCACCCTCCGGTGTGCCTGCCGTGTGCGCCGCTGGCTGCCCGCCTGTGCCCGCACCTGCGGCGCCGGGGGGCCGTGCCGGTGCGGATCGGTGACGTCATCCTCGACGGCGTCTACGGGCAGCGGTACTACACCGGCCCGCCCGGCCTCGGGATGCTGGAAGGGGAGAAGGACGTGTTCCTTATGGGCAACTGGCGCGCGAAGTGGGTGGTCGGCGGCCAGTTGGCGGCGTCCCTCTCGAAGTGCACGGTCCTCGACCCGGCCGAGGTGGGCATCGAGACCCCGGCGGCCCGAGCGGCGGTGCGCCGATGACTCCGCTCAGGCCGCCGGCCGCGCCAGCGCGTATCGACGTCGCCCGGATACGCCGTACGTACGAGGCGGTTCTCGGAGACCCGCGGATGGGGCCCCCCGCGCCTTGCGGACGAGGAGCAGCGGGCGCATTTCGCCGGGCTCCTGCGCGGGCACATGTGGCTGCTGGTGCCTCCGGTCGAGCGGCTGGTGCCCGGCATGGCCGGCCCGTTCAATCGGAGCGCCGCCCGGCACGTCATCACTCGGGCGCGTGGCGTCCTCGCGATTCCCGTCCTCGGGGCGTCGTCGGCCGGCGACCTCTTCGAGCTGGCGACGCTGTCCCGGGCGCTCCTCACCTTGTACGAGCACCGGGACAACCACGAAGGAGGAGTCGTCCCATGCAGGCGCAATGGGTCATCGGTGACTGCTGGCTCGGGTGCGAGCGCACCGGAGTGCCGGTGATCTGGCTCGGCCCGGTGCAGTGGGACGGCCAGCACGCCCCGTTCATGGTGTGCGAGGGCTGCCTCGACCGCCTCAAGCGGCAGGCGAACGCGTACTTCAGGCAGCGGCAGCCAGCTGCTGTCTGAGCTCCTTCCGCATCGTCGACGTGAACGAGCTGACGCGCGAGCTGAAGCTGTTCCGCATAGACCCTGTCCGGTGGCCTGGATGATGTCGGCCGTGGCCATCGGACAGGTAACAAGCTCCGCCCGTACGAGAAACGGCCTTCGGCGCGGGCGGACACGGTGCCGGGGTCACGTCCCTCACTGGGCCCCGGCACCCGCTCTACCGATCGACGCACATCCACAACTGACACCAGGGAGAGGTATGTTCGTCCACTCCGACCGTCTGCCCACCAGTGCCGCAGTCCCGCAGGGAACTGTCACCCCGACCCCGTGGGGGGTGAGCCGTATGGCGCCCTACCCCACGATGGCCCCCGCGTACGCCAGCGTCGAGCTGGACCCGGCCACCCAGACCACGGTCTTCTGCGACGCCGCCGGCCAGGTCATGGAGATGCCGGGCCACGGCACGAGCACCGGCACCACCCCGTCCACGGGCACCAGCCCCGACGGGCAGGGCCAGGGCAACACGGACACCGACCAGGGGAGCGACAGCGACCAATGAGTGATCCGCGTCCGGTGTTGGTCGTCACCAGCCTGCACGACCCCACCGCCGACGTGGTGATTCGCGAGCTGCACGGCCGGGACATCCCGGTCGTGCGGCTCGACTCGGGGGACTTCCCCGCATCACTGTCGGTGGAGGCAGAGATCACCCCGCAGGGCATCCAGGGCCGCCTCCTCACGCCCTCCCGCACCGCTGACCTGGCGCAGGTGCGCGCCCTGTACTACCGCCGGCCGACGGGGTTCGCCTTCCCGCACCTGAGCGAGCAGGACGCACGGTTCGCCGTCACCCAGGCCAGATACGGACTCGGGGGAGTGCTGGCTTCACTTCCCGGCTGCCTGTATGTCAACCATCCGCACCGCATCGGGGATGCAGAGTTCAAGCCGGCGGGCCTCGCCGCGGCGGTGGACGCAGGCTTCCAGGTACCGCCCACGCTCATCACCTCGAACCCCGATGCCGCCAGGGCTTTCGTCAAGCGGCACGACTCGGTTATCTACAAGCCACTGTGGAACCCCGTGTACCTGATCGACGGCGTCTCCTCCGTCGTGAAGGTCGCCGAGGTAGGGGCCGAGGACATCGACGAGAGCGTGGCCGGCACGGCGCACCTGTTCCAGCAGCGCATCCGCAAGGTCGCCGATGTGCGCGTGACCGTCATCGGCTCCAAGACGTTCTGCGTCCGCATCGACTCCGACCTGCTGGACTGGCGGACCGACTACAGCAGGCTGCGCTACACGCCCGTGGAGCCGCCGCCGAGGATCGAGCCGGCACTCCATCACTACATGCGCCACTTCGGTCTCGTCTTCGGCGCTTTCGACTTCTGCATCGACGAAGACGGGCAATGGCGGTTCCTGGAGTGCAACCCCTCCGGACAGTGGTACTGGCTGGAACCAGAGACGGGGCTGCCGATGTGCGCAGCCCTGGCAGAC
The DNA here is from genome assembly GCF_036347135.1 of Streptomyces sp. NBC_00775. Lineage (NCBI taxonomy): Bacteria > Bacillati > Actinomycetota > Actinomycetes > Kitasatosporales > Streptomycetaceae > Streptomyces > Streptomyces sp. NBC_00775. Next base: position 64,724 of record NZ_CP108938.1, on the reverse strand, counting down.
CTGTTGGAGAGGAAGACGTGACCGACCAAGCACAACTCCGCAAGCAGCTCCTTGGCACGCTCACGGCAAACGGCAGCCTGCGCACGGAGCCGTGGAAACGTGCGGCCGAGACTGTCCCCCGGCACGAGTTCCTGCGGGACGGGTTCTTCCGCCGCGTGGAGGGGTCCGCACCCGGCGCGTGGACATCCGTCCTGGAAAGCGACGCCGGCTGGCTCGACGCCTGCTACCAGGACGAGTCGCTGGTCACCCAGATCGCCGGCACCATCCTGCCGACCGACATCCGCGGTCAGATCATGCGGGCGCCGACCAGTTCCAGCACGCTGCCCTCCCTCGTCCTTCGGATGCTGGAGGATCTCCGCGTTGAGCCAGAGTCGCAGGTGCTGGAGATCGGGACCGGCACCGGCTACTCGACTGCCTTGCTGTGCGCGCGGCTGGGCGAGGAGCGGGTCACGTCGATCGAGTACGACGACGTCGTGGCCTCGCGGGCACGGACAGCCCTCGCCCGACAGGACAAGTTCCCCGTGATCGTCACCGGAGACGGTCTCCTCGGCTACGCCGAATCGGCACCGTACGACAGGGTCATCGCAACCTGCGGGGTACGAACGGTACCGACCGCGTGGATCGAGCAGACCCGGCCGGGCGGTCTGATCCTGACGACCATCGGCGGCTGGCTCGACTCGTCGGAGCTTGCGCGGCTCACAGTCCACGACGACGGCACGGCGTCCGGGCCGCTGCTGGGCGGCCAGGTCAGCTTCATGCTCGCGCGCCCGCACATGCCTCCGGCCCTCGGTCTCCTCCCCGACCTGAGCCAGGGCAAGGAGCGCAAGGCCGTCATCGGGGCCGGTGTGCTGACCGGCTGGACGACCCGATTCGTCGTCCAGCTCGCCGCTCCGCGCGCACAGCGACTCACGATGGAACGAGACGGACGCACTGAGGACGTGTTGATCGACGTCGAGTCTGGCTCCTGGGCCGCCCTCTACGAGCACGGCGGCCGGTGGGTCGTACGTCAAGACGGCCCGGATGCACTCTGGGACGCTGTCGAGGAGCAGCTCGGCCGTTGGCACGCTGCCGGTACACCGGCACTGGAGGAGTTCACCGTCAGCGTCACACCGGACGGCCAGACCATCCGCTGGTAGGCCCAGACCGGCCCCGGTCGTCCGCATCCCCAGTTGCGGATGGCTGTGGCCTTCAGCCTTCTCTGACCTGGGTCGCCGCCGCTACCCTCGTCGAGGGCAGCCTGAGCCGACGTAAGGAACAGCAGGATGGACGACGAACCGCTGTCGGAGTGGGCGGAGCGCCGTGACGCGAAGGTCGGCCGACTCCGCGCCGTTCCCATCGTCTCGGGTGAGGGGCCCAGCGGCTCGCACCTGAATCCGGATGCACCGCGCGCGATCGAAAGGTGGAACGGGCACGCTTGGGAGCCCCACACGCTCGTCCAGAACCTGGAAGAGGCGAAGCGGATCCTGTACCCCGAGGCGCAAGTGGTTGCGACACCAGGCCCCGTGACGAACCCGCTCGGCGCCGGCAAGGGCAGGCACCGGAAGCCCCAAGCACCGCGCTGATAGCGAAGGCCACCATCACCCCTGATGGCGAGACCACGCTGTCGCGCGGCGGGTGGGTGACAACGCTGTGAGCCGCGCGGCCATTCCCGGCTACCTGGTGCCGGCGCTGTTCCGACCCTGTACGACGAGGAGGAGCGCATGGAAGAAGCGTGGAGCCGTGCGGGGCAGCTGCGACAGTGGCTGGACGGATGAGGCGGCCCCGGCCGCGGCGGGGGACGTCCGGCTGCTGCGGGTGCTCAAGATCAGGGAGGTACGGGGAGGTCACCGAGGCCCTGCACGGGGCGCTCGGTGCCAACCCGAGGAAGGGTGCCTCCACACGTGGGCGGACGTTGAGAAGGAGTTGAGCGACGTCATCGTGACTGCCATGGTGGCCTTGGCCACGATCAGCCCGGATGCGGAGAAGCTGCTGGACGACCGGCTCCAGCACCTCGTGGAGCGCGTGGACGCGGGCTGACGGCCGCTGAAGCTGCCCCACCCTCCCTGGCTGTCCCGTCTTAATTGATCTGGTTCCGAGTTGGACCCCTGACGTGCAGCGACCAGTTCAGTTGAGACATCGGGGGTGCCGGGAATCTCAGCTGATGTGGTCCTTGCCGGGGATGCCGGATGTTGTCTCTGTGTTGATCTGGTCCGGCTCCACGGTTTCGAACAACCGCGTTCCGCCTCTGTACTGCGAGCGTGGAACGGCCGTGGAGCCCCGTGCCCCGCAGAGGAGTGAAGTCGCTCAAATGGATGACCTCAAGGGCGGGGAGATGATGGCCTGATGCGGCACATCCTCAACGCATCGGGACGGCTGACGGACAGGGGGCGGCGCTTCCTCACTACACGGGCCCGCACCGTTCCTTTCCCCGCGCAGGACAACCCGGACGACACCGAGGTCATCGCCCGGCTCGCGCCGTTTCCCGAGGTGGACACCACGATGACGCTCGCCAGGCTCCGGCAGGCCCAAGACCGCTACGGCGGGCTGGTCTATCCCACCTCGGCCTGGTCGTTCCAGGAGGAGATTCGTTTCGAGCCGTGGCCGTACTACGCGGAAAGCGTGGACCACGGGCCGCTGACGGAGTTCATCGACCACGAGGTGGCGCACCCCTACTCCGTGATGCTGCGGAGCGACGGCGCGGTGGTGTACCGCTTCGCCGTAGACGTGGCCGTGTTCGCGGAGGCCGACGCGCTGATCGAGGCGGACGCACTGTACTGGGAGTGCGAGAGCTGGATCCCAGTGGTGGAGCCGAAGGTAGGGCAGTCCACCGCAGGGGTCAGGGAAGCGGCTTCACGGCTGTCTTTGATCCGAGAAGGTTCCGGGAACACGGAGTGGTGGTGGGAGTCCGATGGGTTTCGAGTACACCTGTGGCGGACGTTCGCGGAACTGTTTCAGCAGGAGAGGCAGGCCAAGTGGGGGCTGTGGGCTAGGGACGAGGCAGGCCTGCGGGCAGCCCATCGGTTCCTCGCAGGGAACAATCTTCGGTGACTTCTGCCGGTCCCCCCATGACAGTTCGTCTCAGACGATCTTGCGGACCAGATCGTCTGAGACCACGAGCGAATCGGAACCGATCAACTGAGACAAGGACCAGATCGGCAGAGAGGGGACACTGGCCCCCGTACGGGAGGGTGGGGCTTCCTTCTGTCCTGTGCCAGTGAACTTTGAGCGTGTGCCACAGAAGGTTGTCGCCGCCCTCATGCAGTGGCGGCGACGCTGTGCAAGAGGTCGTGGTCTTCGATGCTGATCGTGTGGTCACTCGTGGAGACGGCACCCACCTCGGGGAGTAGTCTCCGCACTGCCTTCTGCGCAGTGGGCTCCGTTGATCCGGCGAGAGCCGCCCACTCTGGCATGGTGATGGGAATCTCCCTTGTGGCGCCGACATGTTCGCCTTTGGCGATCGCCAAGTGTTGTAGCCGCTGCGCCACTCGCTGGGAGTCGACGCAACGCGCATCGGCGAAGCGGAGTCTGGCGGCCGTGGACCACCCTCCTCGCCGAGAACGCCGCCCTCCGTGACCAACTCGCCAAGCCCTCTGGCGTCGTCGTCCCACTGCCTCTCGCCCGTCGAGAGTGATGTGAACTCGGCCCAACTCGACGAGCTCGGCCGCCGGCCGCTGCACACCGCCGCCGACGCCACTCATCGCGTGTGAGGAGCCCAGGAACCACGGCGGCGCAGGGCGCGTTTCTTAAGTCACAGGATTTCGTGACCTGATGGTACGAATCTTCGGGCCGTCAGCTGGTCTGGCGGGCCCGTCAGCAGCGAAGGGGGAAGGCCGACATGACCCAGGGACGGAAGATCGCGGTCATCGTGCTGGCGGTGGTGGGAATCCTCTCCACGCCGCTGATCTGGCTGCTGGGCAGCCCCGGTGCCGGACAGCTGGCCGGCGCCTCCATCCAGGCCGCCGTCGCCATCGCGGCCCTGGTCTGGGCCCTGTTCCAGCACCCGTCCTCTACCAGCCCGACAGACAGGGCCACTCGAACCGGCAAGGCCAGCCGTGGCGGCGTCACCGGCATCAGGCGGCCCGGCGGCCGGGGGCGCGGCTCGGCCACAGCCAAGCGGACGGGAGAGGCCAGCGGCAAGAACTCCGTCTCCGGCATCGACTACTCCAACTAGGACACGCTCCCATGGCGAAACCGTCATCACACAAGGCGCGAGACGAGGCGCCTGAGCCATCAGTGACCGTGACGGACACCGGCAACGCCCAGGCCACTGACGACAGCACGGCCATAACCGGCTATCGCGGCCCCGCCCCGGGAACAAGCAACGCTCCCCATGCCCCGGCCCACCTTTCCGGCACCGGGAATGCGACCGCCGCCAACAGCGCAATCGCCAACACCGGCCACCTGTCCATCGGCACCCTGGCCCTGCAGCAGCGCGCTTCCCAGGAACCGGCTCCCTGGCCGCACCAAGTCGGTGTCATCCCGTCCGCGGCACGATCCTTCCAGCAGCGCGCCGAGGCGGACCGGCTGCGCACCACGGTCCAGCACGGCGGCACCGCCGTGCTGACCCAGCTGCTGACCGGCATGGGCGGTGTCGGAAAGACCCAGTTGGCCGCCGACTACGCCCGCGCCGCCTGGAACGACACCAGCACAGCAGACGGCCTGGACGTCCTTGTGTGGATCACCGCGAGCGCCCGTTCTCCAATCGTGACCGGCTACGCTCAGGCCGGCGTTGAGCTGTGCCGGGCCGATCCAGGCGACCCCGAGCAAGCCGCCAGCTCCTTCCTGGCCTGGCTCACCCCCAAGGCGGAAGCGGAGCCGTGCCGGTGGCTGATCGTCCTGGACGATGTCGCCGACCCCGCCGATCTGCGTGGCCTGTGGCCACCGGTCAGTCCTCACGGCCGCACCCTGGTCACCACCCGACGCCGGGATGCCGCCCTCGTCGGCCCCGGCCGCCACACCATCGAGGTCGGCCTGTTCACCCAGGAAGAAGCCCTCACCTACCTCACCACCTCCTTGACCGGCCGCGACGAATCCGCCGACGAGCTCACCGCTCTGGCAGATGATCTCGGACATCTGCCCCTGGCCCTCGCACAGGCCTCCGCCTACCTCATCGACACCGGCGAGACCGTGGCCGACTACCGTGATCTGCTGGCCGACCGCACTGCCGCCCTCGCCGACACCGCCCCCGATGCCCTCCCCGACGAGCAGGCGTTGCCCCTGGCCGCCGCCTGGTCGCTGTCTATCGACCGAGCCGACACCCTGCGCCCGGCCGGCCTGGCTCGCCCCATGCTCCACCTGGCCGCCCTGCTCGATGCCAACGGCATCCCTGAGTGGGCGTTCTGTGAGCCTTCGGGCGGGACTACGTTGGCGGGGACGCTGCCGGTCGGGGCAGGGTGAATAGGCCGGGCTCGGGTTCGGTGAGGATGCCGCGGTTGACGAGGCGTTTGAGCTTGGCCCGGGCGCCCTCGACGTGGCGGTTCTCGGTGCCGGAGCCCAGGGCTTCGCAGACGGCCTTGGCCCGCAGGCCCTGCTCGTCGTCCTCGAACAGGGCGAGAATCTGCCGGTAGGCGGACGGCAGTGGCTCGGGGCCGCCGGGGTCGCTGTCCTCGACGATCTCCAGGACGGTCTGGCGGGTGATGCCCAGCCGCTCCAACCGGCATTCCACGGCGGCGAGTTGCTCACCGAGCCGGGCGAGCTGATCCCGCAAGCGGTCAGCCTCTTCTCGCGCGGCGGCCTGCCGTGCCTCGATCTTGGCCGGCAGTTCACGCATGGACGGACTCGCCGGTGGGGGCCCTGGCCCCGGCCGGCAGCGGATCACGCCAGGTCGGGGTGGTCGTGCCGGTGATCCGGCGAGCCATCACGTCGGTCATCGACCAGTAGATCATCGAGACCGCGCTGGCAGGCAGTGCTTCGTAGTCGCGGGCCAGGCGGCGATGGATCAGGGTGCCAAAAGTCTGCTCGACCACCCACCGTTTCGGTATTGGCGCGAACCCCTTCGTCTGCGGATCACGCGAGACCACCTCGACGTCGATGCCCAGCGACCGGCCGTGCTCGACGACGGCGTTCTTGAACCCAGCATCCACCCAGCCCTTGGTCACCGACGGGTTTGCCGCGGCCACCTTGTCCAGCAGCGTGATTCCGATCGCGTTGTCGTGGACGCTCGCGGCGACCACGATCACGGCGATGAGCAGGCCGAGCACATCGGTGGCGATGCCCCGCTTGCGGCCCCGGCTCCTCTTGCCCGGATCCAGCCCGGTCGTCTCCTTGGGTGCATTGACCGAGGCGTGCACCGTCTGGGCGTCCATCACGATCGCGGACGGGTCCTCGTGCCGGCCCCTCAACTCGCGGACCTGCCAGCGCAGCAGGTCGTGGATAGCCTGATCGGTGCCGTCATCGCGCCACTTGCCGAAGTAGTAGTACACGGCGGTGTACGGCGGGAAGTCGTGCGGCAGGTAACGCCACTGGCAGCCGACCCGGGCCTGATACAGGATCGCGTTGAGGATCTCCCGCATCTCGTAGCGGCCCTCATGCCCGCTGACCGAGCGGTGCTGCCCCTTCCAGGACGTGATGACCGGCCGGATCAGCTCCCACGCCTCATCCGACAGATCACTCGGGTACGGCTGACGCCCGCCCATACCCATCAGCAGACCGCGCACCCGACCAACCGCAAGTCCTCAAACCGGACAACGACTCCGACGACTCACAGAACGCCCACTCAAGCTCCACAAAGGCGAGTTGAAACTCTCACCTCCGGCCTACTACCGCCACGGTCCGCCGTCAACAAACCACCGCTAGTGGTGCTGGGTTGGACATGAGGGCGTCACTGATCGGCCTGGCAGATATATGTTTCGCTCCTGAGTGGTGAGGTCACGGCGGACGGTGCGGCAAATCTTTTGGATCGCACCCGTGGGTGTGGAGAGGACTACATTCCACAACCGCACGGTCTTGTCAGTGCTGGCGGAGGCGAGGGTGCTGCCGTAGGGACTGAAGGCCACCGCATCCACAGTGCCGGTATGACCGGACAAGACGGTGCGGGGCACACCAGTGCCCGGATCCCATAGCCGCACCGTGAAGTCTGCGCTGGCGGAGGCGAGGGTGCGGCCGTTGGGACTGAAGGCCACCGCATCCACAGCGCCGGTATGCCCGATCAGGACTGTGTGGAGCTTGCCAGTGCCCACGTCCCACAATCGCACCGTGTGGTCAACGCTGGCGGTGGCGAGCGCGCGGCCGTCGGCACTGAACGCCACCGAATCCACTGCGCCAGTGTGCCCCGTCAGGGCAGTGGTGTTAAGTCTGCCAGTGCCCAGATCCCAGAGCTTCGCTGTCTGGTCGGCGCTGCCCGTAGCGAGGGTGCGGCCGTCAGGACTGAACGCCACCGCATCCACGGCGTCGGTGTGGCCGGTGAGGACGCTACGGGTTTTGCCCGTGCTGACATCCCACAGCCGAACTGTCTTGTCAGCGCTGCCCGTGGCAAGCGAACGCCCATCGGGACTGAACGCCACCGCATCCACGGCGTCGGTGTGGCCGGTGAGGACGCTACGGGTTTTGCCCGTGCTGACATCCCACAGCCGAACTGTCTTGTCAGCGCTGCCCGTGGCAAGCGAACGCCCATCGGGACTGAACGCCACCGCATCCACCCTGTCCGTGTGCCCGGCCAGTGTGACGCGGGTCGCACCGGTGGCGACATCCGAAAGCCGCACTGTGAGGTCGGCGCTGCCGGTGGCGAGGGTGCGGCCGTCGGGACTGAACGCCACGGCATCCACAGCGTCGGTATGCCCGGACAAAATGGTGCGGGTCGCTACAGCGCCCAGGTCCCAGAGCTTCGCTGTCATGTCGGCACTGCCCGAGGCGAAAGCGCGCCCATCAGGACTGAACGCCACCGAGTACACCTCGCCTGTGTGCCCGGCCAGGGTGGTGCGGGTCGTACCGCTGGCGACATCCCAAAGCCGCACTGTGAGGTCGGCGCTGCCGGTGGCAAGCGTGTGGCCATCAGGACTGAACGCCACCGAGTACACCACGCCCGTGTGCCCGATCAGGGCTGTGCGGGTCGTACCGCTGGCGACACCCCAGAGCCTCACTGTCTTGTCGGCGCTGCCGGTGGCGAGGGTGCGCTTATCAGGACTGAAGGCCACCGAATACACCGGGCCGAAGTGCCCGATCAGGGTGCCGATGGGCTTGCCAGTGCCTACATTCCACAGCCGCGCCGTGGAGTCGGCGCTGCCGGTGGCGAGGGTGTGTCCGTCGCGGCTGAACGCCACCGAGTACACCTCGCCCGTGTGGCCCCTCAGGATCCTGATGAGCCTGCCAGTTACAACATCCCAAAGCCGCACTGTGTGGTCGGCGCTGCCGGTGGCGAGCGTGTGGCCATCAGGACTGAACGCCACCGAATTCACTGCCCCGGTATGCCCTTTCAGGTTTCTACGGATCTCGCCAGTGTGGCCATCCCACACGCGTGCGATGTTGTCCCAACCGCCGGTAGCCACCGTCCCATCGCGGTTGAACGCCACCGAAAGAATCCCACTCGGGTCTCCCATCAGACTGATGACGGGCTTGCCGGTAACCACATTCCGCAGCCGCACCGTGTCACTGACGGTGCCGAGGATACGGCCGTCCGGACTGAATGCGACCGAATCCACCGAGTAGTCGCTGCTCAAGGGCCGATTCGGCGGGAGCGCCGCGGCAGTTTGCAGGACTGAGATGGCTTCGGAAGTGGGGCTCGTGCGGTAAGCCTGAATGGCCAGCAGCGAAGCGAGCTCCGGGTTTGTACTGATCAGCCCAGTGGACTGGGCGGCAAGCTGTTGGGACAGGCGGTGCAGGGCGGCCTGTCGTTCGTCGACTGCCGTCCGCCATTGCCAGAGGACGCCCGCTGCGGCGATGAGTGCGATGACCAGGAGGGACGCAAGGACCGAGTTGATGCGTCTGGTGCGCCGAGTGACGGCCTGCTGGCGTTGCTTGCTGGCTGAGAGGAACGCTGCGACGTCGCCCGGTACTCGACGCTGCCGTGACCAGTCAAGGCCTTCCGCGAGTGCTGTTCCGCCGAGCAGGTCTCCCGGGTTCTTTTCCGCAGCCCAGCGGGCCTGCCGGTCGCGGGTGCGGTTGAGCCAGTCCTGGAACCGGTGGTCCTGGTCGACCCAGGCGCGCAGTGCGCCCCAGTCACGGATAAGAGCCTCATGGATCAGTTCAGCCGCCGGCCGCCCGCCAGGCTCATCGACGTCCTCGGACGTGCGGAGGGTTTGAGTGGTGATGATGCGATGGTGTGTGAGGGCGGCGATGACGTCGTCGACGGCTTTGGCGCCGCCAGGTGTGTGACCGGGGTCGGTGGCCAGGTCGCGCAGGTCGTTGATGGGGACCTGCGCACGTACGGGGGGGACGTTGCGGCTGGGGTCGGCCGGGTGCACAAGTGAGATCAAAACCCGCCGGGCGATGGGCCGGTGATCGGGAGCAAGTTCAGTCAGCGCGCTGTCGCACCAGGTGGTAATGCTGCCGCTGACCGCTCCGATGCGCCGGTAAGCCTCGTGAGTGAGGAAGCCGTCCTTCCGTCGGCGCCACAACTGGCGGAGCGTCAGCTCCAGCAGGGGCAGCGCGGTGACGGAGGCCTGACGGGTCACGGCCGCCTCCGGGGCGCTGGCCAGGACGTCGGTGATGATCTGTTCGGGTAGTCCTGGCTGGAAACGAAGTCCCACGTCGCGGGAGGGCAGGGTGATGATGTCGTGCAGGTCGTGCTGGCTCAGGGTGCCGGGTACGTTCAGCAGCCCGGGCATTGCCAAGTCCAGCAGCTTGGGTGCCAGGGCGGCCAGTTGGGGATAGAAGTCGTCGCGCATGACCAGGATCACGCTGAGCTTGGCGTCCGATTCGGTCGCTGCGGTGATTTGGTCGGCGGCGGCCATGCGGAGCTGCAATCGACTGTTGGTCGTCTGGATGAAGAGTTCTTCAAACTGATCGATGACCAGCAAGATGCGCTGATATGCAGGCTCGGTCGCCAGTCTGCGGGTGGCTGCCGCGGCGATCCCGTCGGCGGCGGCCCCGGGGAGTCCGGCGCGCCCGACCTCGGCGAGCAGATCCTGCCTGGGCCGCACGAGGACGGGCAGCCACAGGTCGCTGCCCGGCAGCTCCCCCTCCGCCAGGGCACGAAGCACCCCGGCCTGAATCAGGGACGATTTGCCCGATCCGGATGGCCCGAGCAGCAGAGTCAGCCGTCGCTGCAGGGCCAGGTTGGTCACAACCTGCCGTACTGCGTCCTTCCGGCCGTGGAACCATTGTGCGTGGTCGGCGGTGAACGGCTCCAGTCCCAGGTAGGGGCATACCTCCTTCTCGGCCAGTTCTGGGATGATCTGCCGCAGGACCTGCGTCGGAGTGACGTAGGCAACCCCCTGTCCCCGCTCGTATGCGTCCGGGGCGGTGATCTCGGTGAGCATGCCGAGGACCAGGCCAGTCACCTCATCCAGCACCGGCCCGCCACTGAACCCAGTCGTGAGGTCATTGGCGTCGGTCAGCTGCAGATGCGCGCCTCTCCTCGCGGAGGCCGGCAGCAGTTCCCCCGCCTTACCGAAGCCGTAGTGTCCGTCCGACGGGGCCTGGGCGGGAAACCCGAACGAACGCACGTCGTGACCCCGGCACCCCTTGGCCGAGCCCAGCGGCAGCGTCCGCATGCCGGGCAGCGTTCTGCTCAGTCGGACGACGGCGACGTCCTCGTCCTCGGGGACACGCCAGAGCCGGTCCACAACGAGCCCCTCCAGCCCGTCTGCACCCTCCACGTGAGGGAACGCCAGCCGCACCTGCTGCCCGGGCCCGCCCCCCGCGGCCTGGACGACGTGCGCACAGGTGACCAGCACGCCCTCGGCCACCAGAAACCCGGCACCGGCCGCTCTGCCGTCCGGCCCGAGGACCTTGGCCACGGCAGCGGGCAGATCCGACGTCATGCCGTCGTACGAACTCTCTTGCGCGCCGTTCATGGGATCAGGCCGGGCTCTTCCAGGACACGGTCACCTTCCGGTGGCAGCCGGCCTGGCTCCTAGTGATCACGGCCCCGGCCGCGAAGGCGAGGTCGACCCCGAACTCGACCGTCACGTCGTCGGGCCGGGCCTTGCGCAGCCGGTCCAGTGCCGCGCCCGCAGCCTCGGTGACCGGTTCCAGGGCTTGCTGCAGAGTGCCCGTTGCCTCGTGAATGGCATCGCCGATACGGCCGGCCTTGACCGGCCCTTCCACTGCTGCGGGTGCCTCGACCAGAACGCAGCCGCCGCCCTCCAACGGAATACGCATTAGCGGTGCCAAGACGCCTCCTCCGCCTGTCGTGCTGGGTCACCAGCGATCCCGGCCACCAATCTCATGTCTGACATATGCCGCACCGAGCGCTGTACGACAGCAGTGCCGCAACGAAAGCGAGGGCCAGGCCTTGAGTGGGAGTCTGACCACATCGAATGTCTTATCCGATCACGCATGAAACAGCGATGCCTGATCGTTTCTCTGTGGTCGGGTCCACTCCCCTGGCTGCATGACGCCCTGTCTGAGCCCTTCTGGCGCCCCGGTTATGACTCGCAAGGAGAATGCCGGCCTCCCACAGAGTCCGCCGCCGAAGGCCGAGCGGCGCCCCGGTCCCGCTCCTCGCTTTCGGCGGCGAACTGTACTGGGACGGCCGCTTCACCGCCTGCCCCTGAGCCGACCACGGCTCGGTGCGGACTTCCACAGCGTCGCGCGGTTCGACGAGCGGCTCGGATGGAACACCGAAATACCCGGCTTCGCCGCTGTCGTCGGCTACCTCGACGACAGCCCGATTGGCTACGCCTACGGTTGCACGCTGCAGGAAACCACTCGCTGGTGGAGCGGCTTGCGCACGCCGGCCGCCGATGGTGCGACCAGCGAGACCGGGGCCCGGACATTCGCGCTCTCTGAGCTCATGGTCGTCGAGAAGGTTCGCGGTACCGGCGCCGCACGACAGATCCATGACGAGCTGCTGCAGGGGCGGCCCGAGGAGCGGGCGACGCTGCTCGTTGAGCGAGACCATCCCAAGGTGCGCGCACTTTACGAGGCTTGGGGCTACGCGTGGCTCGGTGAGGTGCTGCCCTTCCCGGACGCGCCACTGTACGACGCTCTCGTCCTCCCGTTGGTCCACAGATGACGAAGGGCCCCTTCTCGCACACGTGAGAAGGGGCCCTTCGTCCAGTGTCCGGTCGTACAGGGGGAGATCAATATGTGTGTTGGCGGGCGGTGAGTGCCTGCCAGCGTCGTTCGAAGCTGCTGAGGTGTCTTTCGAGGTCGGTTGCGTGGATGGGTTTGTTGTATTGGGCGGTGATGCCGCGTTGGGTGAGTTCTTTGACGAGTTGGTCGATGGATGGATTGTCGGTGATGGTGCGGTGCTGAGCCCATGTTGTGTAGATGCGGAATTGGAGGAAGTAGCGGGCTAGCGTTCTTGGTTTGATCGGCTGGTCTTCCCGGTCCAGAATCCCGTCTTGTGTGAGGCGGGCGGACAGTTCGCTGCCGTCTGGTTCCCTTTGGTGCTGTTGCTGGAAGTCGTGCCAGGCCACGTAGTAGCGGTCGACCGGGCTCAGTTCGCCAGCCTGGGCTGTCTGCTGGTCTTCGCGCGGGTTCTCGATGGGCGCGAAAGTGTCCTCTTTTAGGCGGGGTTGCGGTCTCTGCTGGGCGGGCAGAGCCCGGGCGGCGGCGGGTGCTGTCTGCCGACCATGGGTGTGAGGGGGACCGGCCGTGGCCGGGTTGTTGTGTTCGCTGGCGGGGGAGTGGGGCAAGCGCGGGGATGTCAGGGACAGGTGATGCTCCGCCGGCCGCGCTCGGCTGTTGGTGGGGGAGTGGCTGTGCTGGGGTGAGCTCGCTGCTTCATGTGCCGGGCTGGGCAGGGGGTTGGGCTTCACGGATGGGGTGTTGCCGCCTGCTGTGGGCGGGGATGCGCCGGCAACCAGTACTGGTTCGATGCCAGCCGCCGCCAGGCCCGAGGGGGCCGTCTCCGCCAGGGGGACGCCGTAGCGTGCCAGGCGCAGGGGCATCAGGGACTCCACCGGGGCTTTGCGGCCCCATGCGCGGCCGAAGCGGGAGTGGAGGCGGGCCTGGTAGACGAGACGGTCCTGCTCCAGCTTGATGACCTGCTCGTAGGAGCGCAGCTCCCACAGCTTCATCCGGCGCCACAGCAGGAACGTCGGAACCGGGGAGAGCAGCCAGCGAGTGAGGCGGACACCCTCCATGTGCTTGTCCGCGGTGATGTCCGCGATGCGGCCGATTGCGTGGCGGGCCGCCTCGACCGAGACCACGAACAGGACCGGGATGACGGCGTGCATGCCGACGCCCAGCGGGTCCGGCCAGGCCGCCGCGCCGTTGAACGCGATCGTCGCGAGGGTCAGCAGCCACGCCGTCTGGCGCAGCAGCGGGAAGGGGATGCGGATCCAGGTGAGGAGCAGGTCCAGGGCCAGCAGGACGCAGATTCCCGCGTCGATACCGATCGGGAACACGTACGAGAAGTTCCCGAAGCCCTTCTTGATGGCGAGCTCACGGACGGCGGCATACGAACCGGCGAAGCCGATTCCCGCGATGACGAGCGCACCGGCGACGACCACGCCGATGAGAATGCGGTGCATCCGTGTGAGGCGTACTGGCTTGGTCATAGGCCGTGTGCTTGTCTGCCGTCGGTTGGGTGCAGGACGTGGTTGATGAGTTGTTCGGTCTCGAATTCCAGTGAGACATCGAGCGTCCGGTTGACCTGCTGGATGCGGGAGATGGCCGTGTGCAGCCCTCGCCGGTTTCCGGCCGCGTGTTCGATCCGGAGCCAGTCCCGGTACAGCAGCTCCGCCGTGTCGTCGACGTCGAGACCGGTGGCGACGGCCTGGCGGGCGGCGGTGAGGTCGTGGTGCGGTCCCGCGGGAGTGCGGTAGGTGGCCACGGTGTGTGTCACGTCGATGATCCGCGTGACCATCTCCTGCTGGTAGGGCTCAGCCCACGGCAGGGGTTTGCCCCCGAACGGCTTGCCCCGCACCAGAGTGAGCGCCTTCTCCAATTCGCTCAGGCCGGCCGGTCCTTGGGGCAGCGCGCGTTCGACGAGCTGCAGGAAACGGGTCCAGTCGCAGCGCACGCCGTCGGAGAGCCGGTAGGGGTCCTCGCCGGACCTGCGGCGCGGCACGTAGAGGCCGCCGGCCTGCGGCTTCTCATTTTGGTGTCACCAGTGGTTCTCATCTGGATGTCGTGCATCTCTACTGGTCAGAGCGCAGAAGTGGTGACATCAAGTGAGGAGTCTTGGTGACATCGTGTGAGAATCCCCAGCGCACTGAAATGAGAAGGCCGTAGGAGTGGCTATCTGACCTGCTATTTTGTGCTTTGACCTTGCTAGGTGAGAGCCGTGCGTGATGGCTGAGAAGCCTGATCCCCAAGGACCGCCGCTGGGGGCGAATGAACCCGAGCGCTGTGACCGGGCATTACAGGTTGCTGTGTCCGTCCGCCGGCTGATCAGCCATCACCGTCCCGCTGAGGGCCGGGACGAGCTCACGGGCCGGGACCGAGTGAGAGTACGCAAGCACAGTGCTCCGACGGTTTGTCCGTAGTGACAGACCCCCACCTGTGTGGGGAAGACGACGCCGCGAAGGCAGAGCTCTCCATCGACCCGGAGAGACCCCCACGCGTGTGGGGAAGACGAGCTGCGACTTCAGCCCCATCACGTCGATGTCGACAGACCCCCACGCGTGTGGGGAAGACGTCTTCCCTCTGGGGCAGGGGGTGTTGAGCCGGGGACAGACCCCCACGCGTGTGGGGAAGCCCAGCCGGGCGGCGTCGACCAGGACGTCACCATGGACAGACCCCCACGCGTGTGGGGAAGACTCCTCCTATTCCGGCTGCAGGCCGGCCACGCCGGACAGACCCCCACGCGTGTGGGGAAGACCCTTGCTCACCTGTGGTTTTGGAGACCGGTAGGGCATTTTTTGGTCACTTTACATGACTTGGCCGTGCTGGTGAGAGCCGCTGCCTGGCGGCGGTTGCCTTTGGTGGTTCGGCCTGAACTGCCCGATCGGTAGGTGGATTTGGGATCGCCACTAGCGCGGTAGTTGCGCTCACCTGTGGGGTTTCTTCCGTTGGGCGCGGGTTGACCGGCGGGGTTGCTGGCGGGCTGTAGCCGGCGGCCGGTGCTGAACGGAGGGTGCGAGCTGGAGGTGGACGGATACGAGTCCTGCGGCGAGGAGGCCGTTGTCGCTGGCGCTGTTGATGTGGCGGCCCAGTTCGGCGGGTGAGGCCATGAGTCGCCGGTGCGTGGGGGAGTCGTGGAGGGCGAAGCCGTAGCCGAAGTAGACCACCGCGCTATGGCGGGAGCGGGCCGCCTGTCGCCATTGGCTGGAGGCCTGCACGGTCGCGCGGGCGATGACGGTGCCGTCGTCGTGTTCGAGGGTCAGCTGCTGGCCGGTCAGCATGAGGGTGAGGTGCTGGGGTGAGATGAGGGTGGGCTGCGGTCCGGCCAGTCGGCGCAGGCCCTTGTCGCAGGCTCGGTGGACCTGGAGCTCGATGGACTTGCCGGTGTTGGGGGAGGTGGCGCCGACCATCTTGTGGGGTTGCAGGATGGCCAGAGCCTTCGGGCCGGGCAGGAACTTTCGGGCTTCCGGCAGGAGGAGGTCGATGGTGGAGCGTCCGGCGAGGCTGCCGTAGACCGGATCTGTGGACAGCGACAGCACCGCGTGGCAGCGGGCTGCCTCGTAGGCGTCTTTGACTGTTGGATCCCGTTCGAGCGAGGGCAGGTCGGTGGCCAGGATGGCGTCTCCCTCCTCCTGGTAGTGGCGGTGCACCGTCTCACCCATCACGGCCGCCAGCCGCGGCATCAGTCCGGAGTAGATCCGCTCCCACACGTTGTCCGGGTCGTAGGGTTCGGTGAACGTCTTGTCGTTGAGCCGGCTCATCTGCTCCAGGAACCCTTCGTCCTGGGAGCTTCCGTTCATGGCCCGCCAACTGTCGTGCACCACCTGCAGCAGGATGAACCGGGCCTCATCGGTGGCCGTCTCGAGCGCCGGATTCTCGGCGATGCTGGTTTCCTTCAGCAGCCGTCCCAGCAGTTCCACTGCACGCTGTTCTCCTTGGGTCACCCACGTCCAGGCGCAGTGGCAGCCGACGTTGTGCACCAGGTGGTGCAGGGCGAATCCGTACAGTGTGCGGGGGCCGGCATAGGGCAGGAAGTCGCTGAGCGCGGCATCGGCCTGCTCCCACTTGTCCTGTAGGACGAGCGCCTCGATGAGGAGGCGTTTGAGGTCGGCCGTGGCCCGCGACCATGGATCGGTGCTCCTGGTCAAGGCTGTTGCTGCGGCGTGTTCGGCGCGTTCGCCTTTGCTGTGTCCCAACAGGTCCTGGATGGCGAGGAGGTCTTTCGTCGCCTGCGTTGACTCGGTGGGGGGCAGTGCATCTGCCAGGACACGGAAGTCCTCCAGCAGCTGCGCGAGCGCAGGGTCCGGCTCGTCGCGCAGGTGCCTCTGCAGGATCCGCGATGCCTCGGCTGCGAGGTGGGCGACGGGCTCGGGCGGCGGCCCGTCGAGCCGGCGGAGGTAGGACAGCACGGGCAGCAAATGGGCAGAAATGCGGTGGCCGGCGTCGGCCTGCTTGCGCAGCTGGGTGAGGTGCGCGAGCAGGGTGTGCGTCTGGGCGGCCATCCCCTCGTCCGGGTCGCCAGCTCGTGCCAGCCATTCCAGCTCAAGCTCCAGCAGGGCGTGGGCGGCGTCGTACTGGCCGTGAGCATGGTGAAACGCTGCCAGATTGCCCATGAGCAGGGCCGTGTACCCGTCGGCCGTGTGTGTTGAGCGGATGTGCCCGACCAGCGCGGTGGCGTGCTGGGCCAGTTCCCAGGTCCGTTCGGCCTGCCCGGAGAGCAAGGCCCCGCGCAGCCAGCGGTCGGTGTGGCAGGCCACGTGCGCCAGACCCGCAGCTACGTCTGACTGCGACAGCCCCAGGTGTCGGGCCAGGATGTCCTGCAGCACCGCGTTCATCGACACGGTGTCCTCACTGCCGGGAAATGCCTCCTTGCGGGCTGGTAGCGGCTCGTCGTACCGGACAAGGGAGACATCGGTCAGTTCGCGGATGACCTCGCGCACCGGGACCTGCGCCTCGTCGAACACCACCCATCCGGGAGCCGGCGGCAGGTCTGTGGGGCCGACGAACGTGCTCGCCAACGCTAGATGCACCGGTGCCCGGCGCGGGGCGAGCCAGCACAGTGCGGCCACCGTGGCCAGGGTTGGCTGTAGCAAGCCACGGGAGCGGGCACTGCTGATCAGACGCTCGGTGCTCAGCGCGACGGCCGCCGCCAGCGTCCGCGGATACCCGGCAGGCACCAACCGCTCATCGTCCGCGGCCCGGTGGATCAGCGTATTCGTGTAGGCGGGAAGCCGGTCCAGGCCGATACCGCAGGTGACCAGATAGCCGCAGGCCACCTCGATCGCCAGCGGCCAGCACTCCAGGACCTGGGCCAGCCCGGACAGCGACGACGCGTACTGCTCAACCTGGCCCTCACTCAAGTCCAGCCGCAGCTGCACCAAGCGGAGTGCTTCCTCGCTGCTCATCGGGCTCAGATCGATGCGCCCTTGCACACCGTGCCAGTGGCCGCCCAGAGTGGTGACAATGATCCTGCCCCGCCCGCTACGTGGTATCCAGGCACGGGCAACGGGCGCACTGGCGTCGTCGAACACCATTAGCCACGGCCCCGGCAGGGACTGCAACTCGGCATGCACCCGCTCGCGCACCAGCCGCGGATCCCGCACCTCGGCCGGTTCCTCACTGCCGGTCAGATGTGCCAGCACGCGGGCAAACGACGCGACCAAGGCCTCCTCGCTCTCGGCGTCTACCCAGAACACCGCGTCATAGCGGAAGGCCTGATCAGCGATGTGTGCCGCGGCCAGGCTCGACTTGCCCAGTCCCGACAGCCCGGTGATGACACACGTTCGGATGCCCACGGCGCCGTCCCCACCGGAAGAGAGGATCTCTCCGATTCCATCGACGAGATCCGCGCGCTCAACCTCAGGAAGGGGCGGCATCTGTCCGTAGACGATCCCGAGCTCGTGCCGGCCGACAGCTGAGGTCAGTTCCTCGTCGCTGACCAGCACCGACCGGCGAAACTCCCGCACGTCCCAGTGCGCCAGGTCAGGGTCGGCCGCCCGGCGCATGACCTCGGCCACCAAGTGGCCCAGCACCAGCCCCCCGGCCCTGTGCGACAACCCCTGCCCGGCATGCTCCCGTTCGGTGCGCAGCGCATTGTGGAGATCCTCACGCAACTGCCCGTCGCTGCGGCCATCGAACTCGATCCCCGCACGCCCCAGACGTTCCCAGTGCTCCTCGGACAAAGCCTGACAGATACCCCACGCGGTCGGCGCCCGAACCAGAAGCTCCCGCAAGTCCGCTTTGAGCAGAGGAACATCACCGCCATGACGGCGCAACACCTCAGCCAGCCGCAGACATCCTTCGTCCGGCGCAGCCGAGGTGATCAACCGGTACTGCTCGGCCTCGAAACCGGTGACCAGATGCACCAGCACCGTCACCGCCTCTCGCGCCCTCACAGTCCGCCCCGCTCCGGCGCTCTTCACCTGTACCGCCATCAACGAGCGGCCAGCGGCGTCGGCCAGATCGAAATCGACCGAATCCACATGCTGGAGCGACACCGCGTTCCCAGGCCCCTCGATACGGCACCCAGCTGCTTCGCCGTTCCGCACACTGGCCAGCAGCGCTTCCACCGTGCGCAGATACTGGTACTGGAATCCGCGAGCAGCAACCCGCCCACCGTCGAACGCCACGCAAACCCCCTGCGCTGAAGCCGACTTGTCGCCGTAAGACTAGGCACGGGGTCTGACAACGGGTGTCCACACAGCAGGATCTGCGACGGCTTTCGGCCTCAGGTCGCTGCAGGCTCACGCGCTATGGATAGGCCCCCAACTGTGCGGGGAACACGCGGTGGGCTGGATTGGGTGGGCCCAGTTCACCGATAGACCCCCACGCGTATGGGGAAGACGGCGTGAGGGTCAGCCGGTAGGGACCGGCGTACGAAAAACCCCCACGCGTGTGGGGAAGACTAACGACAACTCCCGATTCGTCGACGAGGCCACGGAAAGACCCCCACATCTGTGGGGAGAGCAACTCGCGCAGGCAGGTGTTGACGGCCAGGGTCGACAGACCCCCCACGCGTGTGGGGAGCCCTCGCTGCGGCCACACGGACGGAGGGGTCTGGTGGAAAGACCCCCACGCGTGTGGGGAACCCCAGTTACCCGCCCTCACGCCGTAGATGGCCGGGGAAAGACCCCCACGCGTGTGGGGAACCCAGATCGTGCCGGCCGTTGAGCCGGGCGGCCTCGAAAAGACCCCCACGCGTGTGGGGAACCCCCTCATTCACCTGCGAGTTTGAAGATCAGCCAGCCGATTTTTGCCTACTTTAGCCGAGTTGGCGGGACGACAAGTCCCTGGACTGTCTCCCACGTGCGTGGGGAGAACCTGAAGAGCGTGCTGCTGGCCTGGGCCTTCGTGGACAGACCCCCACTGGCGTAGGGAAGGCCGCGCATCGCTCAGCTCGCCGCCCTGCTGTACGGCTGACCCCCACGCGTGTGGGGAGCGCCCTCGCCCGCCTGCAGGTTCAAAGATCTACGGGACGAGTTGCTCGCTTTACCCGGGCCGATGATACCGGGGTAGCGCGCCTGTGAAAGTGCTTTGCCCCGAGCGGTTGCAGTGCGAGAACGAGGTTTCGGTCGAAAGTCTTGTGGCGTTCGCCTATGAGTTCGCATGCCATGCCGCCGCGCGCGGGCCTCCTATGGGGCAACCGCTCGTACGTGGGGAACGGTGGGCACATGCACGATGGCGTCATGACCAGCAGTAATAGATCCTCACGGAGTGGGGACGTCTCGCCCCGGAGAGACTCCGGCACCGTGGTCGAAGAGCCCGCCCGGGCGGCCGGTGGCCGGGGTGGTGATCACAACAGGGCAGGATGTCTTAACGCAACGGTTCTAGGCGGTAGTTGGAGTGCGGAGGGTGATTGTGGGGGTACGGGAGGACGCCCGGTTCGGTGGGATTGACCTGACGCCGTGGGGCAAGTTCGACCGGGGTCTGCTGGCGGTGTATCCGCTGTTGTTTCACCTGCTGGATACCGCGGCGATCGCTGGTGAGGTGTGGGACCGGTTCTTGACGTGCGGGCAGCGGCAGTTGATTTCCGCAGGGCTTGGGGTGGCGGTGGCGGAGGCCCGCTGCCTGGTGATGTTCATCGCTGGCCTGCATGATCTGGGCAAGCTCTCTGCTTTCCAGGAGCAAGAGGAGCATCCGTGGGCGCGGGTGAGCGAGGCGCTGCGCGCGGACACTGCTGGCTGGCGGCGCATGCGGCATGAGCGGGCTTCCATGCACGGTGTGCTGCAGCTCCTGGCGGAGGCCGGTTACCCGGTCGGCACCTCGGACAGCCCTGGGGTGCGGGTGGCGCAGATGCTGGGCGGCCATCACGGCCGGTTCCTTCAGCTCGACCTCGACGGTGCGGCCCAGGCGGCGCGGGTCAATGGCGCGTTGGGCGGCCCGCTCTGGCAGGACCTGCGGCGCCGCTACTTTTTCCTCCTGCGGCACCTGACCGGTGCCACCGCGGTGCCCGCCAGGGTCTCGGTACCGGCCGCGGTACTGATCACCGGTGTCGGAGTTGTCGCGGACCGGCTGGCCAGCCAGCGCCACTACTGGCTGCCCAAGGCGCAGGCGCCCGCCTTCGGTGCCGGCGAGCACTACGCCCAGGCCGTCAAGGATGCCGCGGCCGTGCTCGACCAGTCGGGTCTGGCCCGCATCACCCTGCCCGACACCTCGTTCGCCCAGGCCCACCGCGGTGTCGCGCAACCGAACGACCTGCAGGCCTCCCTGATTCGGCAGCTCACCGCCGTCGTGGGGGAGAAGGGGCCGGGCATCGTGGTGGTCACCGATGCCACCGGTGGCGGCAAGACCATCACCGCTCTGGAAGCCGCCCGTATCTTCAACGCCGGGGGCGATACGGCTGGCATCGTCTGGCTGCTGCCGACGACCGCCACCACGGACGCCGCCTACGACGTGCTTGAGGCGTATGTGGCCGCGCACCGCCCCGAGCATGCCCCGGTCTCCCTGGTGCACAGCTACGACTATCTCAACACCGCCTACACCGACCACCGCCTCGCCGCCCACGAGCCGTCCACCACCGACGAGTTCTGGCCCGACGATCTCGGCGGTGGAGAAGGCGACGGGGAGGGGACGGCGCAGCGGCCCGAGAAGCGGGTGACCGTGCCGGACGGCTGGCTGCGCGGCTGGGACCGCGCGCTGCTGGCCCAGTTCACCGTCGCCACCGTCGACCAGGCCCTCATGGCCGCGCTCCCAGTCCGCTTCAGCATGCTGCGCCAGCTGGCTTTGTCCGGGCGGACCGTCATCGTGGACGAGGTGCACGCCCTGACCCCGTTCATGCAGCAGATGCTGGGCCGCCTGCTGAACTGGCTGGGGGCACTGGGCTGCCCCGTCGTCCTGCTGTCCGCCACCCTCCCGGCCCGCACCAGCAACGAGCTGGTGCGCAGCTACCTCGCCGGAGCAGGCCACTCCCGCACCGTGCTCGCAGACCGGGACTGGACGCCCGCCTACCCGGGCTGGCTGTTCGCCGCGGCCGCCGACGCCTCACTCACCCGCATCGACCCGCAGGCGGCCGACGAGCATGCCCGGCGCTTTCGCCGCACTGCTGAGATCCGTCTCTACCCGGTACGCCACGACACGCAGACCGACCCCGGCAATGCGCCCGCCCGCGAGAGCCGACTCGAGCGCATCACCGCCGAGATCGCGCCCGTCGTTGAGAACGGCGGCTGCGCCGTCGTGGTGTGCGCGACCGTGGCCGACGGACAGCGCACCTACCAGCACCTCCACGACATGCTGGACTGGCAGGGCGGACCTAACGACCAGCTGGTGCTGCTGCACGCCCGCCTGCCCGGCCACCAGCGAGAGACCCTTACCCGCCATATCCGCAGCCGCCTCGGACGCACCGGCGAACGCCCCGCCCGCCTCGTCGTCGTGACCACCAGCCTTCTCGACATGAGTCTCGACGTCGACGTCGACGTCATGGTCAGCGACCTCGCCCCCTGCACACCCTCCTGCAACGCCTGGGCCGCCTCTGGCGCTTCGAGCACCTGTGGGGCCCCGCGTCCAGCCGCAGACCCGCCTGGCTGCGCCGGCGCACGCACGCCCGGCTGATCGTCCTGCAGCCCACCGGCCATGAGGGCGACACGCTCCTCCCGGCCGCCTGGCGCACCCTGGACCCTCCCTTCCTGCCCCACGCCACCGCCGCCTACCTGGCCCGCCAGCCCGAGGGCACCCTCACGCTCAACCTGCCCGACGACGTCCACCACCTGGTCGAAACCGTGCATGGCGACGCCGAAGACCTCGCCCGCACCGCACCCGCCCTCGAACACCGCTACCGCGCCTATCAGACCCGACGCCGCGTCGAGGAACACCGCAGCGCCCTGCACCTCATCCCCACCCAACGACACACGCTCGCGCTGGCCGACCTGCACCGACAGCGCCTTAACGCCCGCGACGCCGCCACCCGCCTGGGCATCATGCCCCGCCGCCTCCTGCCCCTCTACCGCACCCCGGCCGGCCGCTTCGCCCTCGATGCGGACGGCGCCCAGCTGCTCTCCCTGGACCGGGAGCCGACCCTCGCGCAGATCCGCACCATCCTGCGGCACACCCTGCCCGTTCCCGCCGCCTGGGTCGCCGACCTGCGCCGCGAACATCACGCCCCCACGGCCTGGCAGAAGCACGCCCTGCTCGCAGACCTGGTGCTGCTGCCGCACACCGCCGCCCACCCCCACGAGGCCGTGCGCTTCGGCCGCCACACTCTGCGCCTCGACCCCGTGCTGGGACTGGTTCACGGCAGGGAATGAATGCCTCGTCGCCGGCCGTGCGAATGTGTCGTCTCTGCCAGACAGCTGACCTGGACGTCCCACCCCGTCCGCCCCGTTCTGCGAAAGCACGTGCGGTCAAGTGCGCACGGAGCCAGGCAAGTTGCGCTCTTGAGCCGGTGATGACGACTCAAAAGAGGTGGACCCGCCGGTAATTAAAAGGTGAACGGTGTGGTTCGGAGAACTGTCGGCGCTGGCTAATATGGAAATGTGGCAACGGGGCGCACGTTTGAACCCGTCGTCACGCATTCCCTCCTGCGCTGCCGCGTTGGTAAGCACCGCACCCCCTGGTGCTCTACCGGCGGCAACTCCGGTCTCCTGGGCGCGACTTGACCGTCGCCTGCATCCTTACCGGACCGGCGGCCTTCTGCTGCTGCCTGGTTGCCGTCACACGACGGACCAGCCCCAGTACTGACAGGGAAACCCTCTCCCTCACCGTTCCCGCCATTTCTTCTGCCCGGCATTTGGAGCGCCTCTGTGCCTGCGCCGTTATACCCAACGGACAAAGAGCCCTGTATTCCCGCCCTGTTCCTCGACGGGCACCAGGAATACCTGGGATGGCGCGAGCTGCTGCTGCGCGCCCACGAAATCGAGGATCTGGCACTGCCCCTGCCACCGGCAGCCTCCGCGGTGCTGCGCCTGCTGATCGCGATCGTGGCCCGCACGACGGGGCTGGACGATCCGGAGATGGGCGTGGGGGAGTGGGCCGCCCGCCGCCGCGCGCTGCTGAAGGAACCCGACGGCTTCGACGCCGACGCGATCCACGGCTACTTCGAGAAGCACACCTGGGACCTGTTCGATCCCGCACGGCCCTTCCTGCAAGACCCCAGGCTGGCCGTGCAGTGCAAAGACCGGGCCGGAGTCAACAAACTGGTCTTCGGCCGCCCAGAGGGCAACAACCTGGCCTGGCTGAGCCCACACACCGACACCGACCCGCAGCCCGTCCCCAGCGCACAGGCACTGTGGCACCTGCTCATCCACCACTACTACGGCGCTTCCGGCACATGCTCCGTGCGCGCCATCGGAGACCGGCGCCTCGGCAACGCAACGGCCGGCCCCTTACGCTCCACCCTCTCCTTCCACCCCCTGGGCCGCACCCTGTACGAAACGCTCCTCGCGGGCCTGCCCAAACCCGCCGACCACTGGCCCGACGCAACAGACCGGTGCCCGTGGGAAGAACCCGAACTGCCGGACCCACTGGCACCGCCGCCCGCAGTGACCTGGCCGGGCCGGCTGCTGACCGGCCGCTCCTGCCACGCCCTCCTCCTGATCCCCTCCGCAGACGGCCGACAGGTCACCGACGCCTACGTGACCTGGGCGACCGAGACCAAACTCCTCGCCACAGACCCGTTCCTCATCCACCACCTCGACACGAACAAACCCGTCAATGAACGCCACAAGCCCCGCCGCGCGGACGCCGACCGCGCCCTGTGGCGCGACCTGGACGCCCTCCTGCTCGCCGGCGACGAAACCTCCACCGTCCAACGCCCCGACGCCTTCACCACTCTCAACGACCTGCCCCCCGACCTGCGCGCCCGCCTCCGTGTCCGCGTCCACGGCTTTGACCAGGAAGGCCGGACCAACAACCGCACCTGGTACACGGCCCTGACCCCGCCGATCTGGCCCTGGACACAGGAACACGACCCGGACACCGCGGAGAGGATCGCCGAATGCCGGATCGCGGCCGAAGACATCGGCACACGCCTGGACGAGGTCTCCCGCCAGGCCTGGCGCACCGTCACCACACCCTCCACCGCAACCCACCGCAGCTCCAGACCCCCCAAACGGCTGCCTGCATGGACGAAGCAAGCCCGCGCCGCGTACTGGCCCCGCGCCGAGACCGTCTTCTGGCGCCTGCTCGAGCACCCCGACCACAACGCACGGGCAGCGTTCGCCGCCGAGGCCGTCGCCGTGCTGCAAGACGTCACCCGCCCGGCGATCACCCAGCACTTCCTCACCGCCCGCGCGGTCGCCGCAGCGGTAACCGAACTGCGCCGCCCGCCGCACCCCACCCCCCGCCGCACCTCCTGACACCCCCTGCCGGCCACCGCCTTCACCAGACGCCCTCCGCACCGAGGAACTCCCCTTTGCCCACGCTCACCACCGCGCAACGCCGCGCCCACTACGACGACTTCGTCGCCGAGGTCATCGAGCTGTGCTCCCTCAACGGCGTCCGAGCCGACCTCGCCTCCGGCCGGGGACGCCCCGTCGAAGAATGCGAGCGGATGCAGAAATACCTCTCCGCCCGGACCGCCCGCTTCGGTGCCCGCCGCGCGCACTACACCGTCGCCAGCCTCATCGCCATGCAGCGCCACCTCGCCCACGAAGACGGCCCCTACACCCCGGAGTCCGCTCACCCCGCCCCCGACGGCCCAGCCGACGATCCGCTTCTGCCGGACATCGAGAACGCCTCCCAGCGGCAGGAACCGCTCCGGGCGCCCGCCCCGGGCGCCACGGCGGCAGACGATCCCGCACCAGGGCAGAAGACACCCGGACCGCACTGGCGGGCCCGCCCGAATCTCGGTACCACTCTGGCCCTCGCCGTGGGCCGCCACGGCTTCAAACAACCCCGCATGGACGACCGCGTCAAAACCCTCACCCGGCTGTCCACCCCGCTGCTGCACCCCCGGCTGTGGACCCTGGCCGCCCACCTGAGCAGCCGTCATGCCGCCCGCCTCGACTTCGCCGTCCTGCTGGAAGACCTGGCCTGGTGGGACGACGACCGGTTGCACACCGCCGCCCGCTGGCGCGATTCCTACTTCCAGACCCTCGACCGCCTCGCGTCCCAGGAAGACTGACATGACCCCCTACGCACCCGCCCGCTACATCGACCTGCACGCCCTGCACCCGGTACCCGCCTCGCTGCTCAACCGAGGGGAGGACGACGAGCCCAAGACACTGCTGCTGGGCGGCGCCGTCAGAGGGATGGTCTCCTCGCAGGCCTGGAAGCGGGCCATCCGCCTCATGCTGGAGGAGGAACTCGACGAACACGCCGCCCGCACCCGCATGCTTCCCCTGCGCGTGGCCGACGCCCTGAGCGAGACCGGCTGGCCGGCGGAGCTGGCCGCCTTCGCCGGCGCCCAGATCGCCCGCTCAGCCAGCAGAGAGGGCCTGAAGACCGAAGAAAACCAAGGCGGCATCACCTCCGCCCTCCTCTACCTGCCGCGCGACACCCTCTCCGACATGGTCGACCTGTGCCAGGAACACCGACCGCAGCTGGAAGAGGCCCGCACCCAAGCGGTCGCCGCTGCCGCCGAGTCCAAGGGCGGCCGCAAAAAGCCCAAGGACAGCACCGTGCCCGCCGTCCTGCCCACCCGCACGGTCGCATCCCTCATCAAGCGACGGACGGCCACCATCAACCTGTTCGGCCGCATGCTCGCCGAGCTCCCCGGCGCCCACGTGGACGGCGCCGTGCAGATGGCCCACGCCTTCACCGTCCATCAAAGCGACCCGCAGCCCGACTACTTCACCGCCGTCGAGGACTGGGCCGCCCCGCACGACACCGGCAGCGCGCACCTGCAGACCGGCTTCTTCACCACTGGCATCCTCTACCGCTACGCCACCGTCAACCTCACCGAACTCACCCGCAATCTGGACGGCGACGACGACCAGGCCCTGTGCCTACTGGCCCTGTTCACCGAGGCGTTCATCGAAGCCCTGCCCCAGGCGAAGAAGACCTCCACCGCCCCGCACACCCTGCCCCACCTGGTCCACTACGCCATCCGCGACCGCCGCCCGGTCTCCTACGCCGCCGCCTTCGAACAGCCCGTCAAACACGCTCGCGGCGGCGGCCACACCCAGCCCGCCGTCCACGCACTGTCCCAGCACGCCGACGCCCTCAACCGGCTACTGGGCGACCGCCGCCGCATCACCCATGGCTACGCCACCCTGCAAGACACCCCCGTCGACCACATCGGTACCGCCCACACCTCCTTCCAGGACCTGACCGACGCCCTCACCAAAGCCGCCGCCCAGCCGTCCCCCTCACGGTCGGCCGCATGAACGGCATCCTGCTGCGCCTGGCCGCCCCGCTCATGGCCTTCGGAGAACACGCCGCCTTCCGCTACCGCGACACCGTCGCCTTCCCCACCCGCTCCGCCCTCATCGGCCTGTTCGCCGCCGCCGACGGCCGCCCTCGCGAACAGGCCCTGACACCCGACCCGGCCACCGGGACTGTCCCCTACGCCGACCTGCGCTTCACCGTCCGCATCGACCGACCCGGCCACCGCCACACCGATTACCACACCGCCGGCGGAGGCCGCCCCCACAAACAGGGCCTGTCTACCAGCAGCGGCAACTACCGCAGCCAGAAGGCATCCACCTTCATCAGCCACCGCGTCTACCTGGCCGACGCCGTCTTCACCGTCGCCGTCCAAGGACCCGACCCGCTCCTGGAAAAGATCACCAGCCGCCTGGAGCAGCCCGCCTTCGCCCCCTACCTGGGGCGCCGCGCCTGTGCCCCCGACGAACCCCTCGTCCTGCGCGGCCCGCATCCCGACCCCGTCCACGAACTCCTGACCCGGGCCCCGCTCAGCCTTCCCGCCCCACCCCGCCCCGAACAGGACACCGTGCCGGCCGACTTCGTCTGGGAGCACCCGCCTGTGCACACCCCTGCCGCCAACGTGCACCGCGAACTCGCCGACGTACCCGTCGACTTCACCCCCACCCGGCGCTTCCACCACACCCGCCGGGTCTGGCGCACCACCGAACAGCTGCCCGCCACCCTGTACGCCGCCCAGCCCACGATCAACGCCCTGGCCGCCTACATCCAGCAGGACACCCCCCGATGAGCCTTCAGACCGAACCCGACACCAGCACAACAACCCTGATCCGCATCCACCTCAACCTCCGCAACCCCGACGTCCGCCGCGACCTGGCCCACCCGGGCAGCCTGCACAAGACGATCATGCTGCTGGCCCCCGAAGGACTGGGCGAACACCCCCGCCAGCAGGCCGGACTGCTCTTCCGCCTCGAACACGCCACCCGCCACACCCCGCCCACCCTGCTCGTCCAGTCCCAGCTGCCGCCCGACCTCACCCGCCTGCCCGCCACCTACGGCAGCGCCGAAACCCGTGACCTCACCCCCATGCTGACGGCCCTCACCCCCGGCCGACGCGTGCGCTACCGCATCACCGCCAACGCCAGCGCCCGCCGCCAATGCACCGACAGCGACCCCTTCTTCGACACCGAGACCAAACCCCGCCACACAGACGTACCCCTGCACGGCGACGACGCCCTCACCTGGTGGAAGCGCAAAGCCACCCACGCAGGACTCGCCCTGCACAGCACCGCCCTCACCCCTGTACGCCGATCCCGCCACCCCGTCACCAGACAGCACGGCGGCGACAAGCAACCAGACGTCTTCCGGCACGCACTGACCCGCTTCGACGGCCTCGCCACCATCACCGACCCCGACCAACTGCGCCACGCCGTACTCACCGGCATCGGCCGCGGCAAGCCCTACGGCGCCGGCCTGCTCTCCCTCGCCCCCGCCTGACCCACCCCCACCCACCACCCCAAGGAAGATCCCGGACCCCGTGCCCGCCACGCCCTCACCCGACGGCCCCTACGACACCACCTCCCTCCGCGCCGCCGCGGTCCGCCGCCTGCTGCGTCTGCGCGACACCGAACGCCTGACCCACCACGACGTACGCACCATCGCCGACGCCTTCACCGTCCACTGGCGCACCGTGCGACGCTGGATGGACAACGCCGGCGCCCACAACGGCACCTACACCCCCCAAGGCCGTCGCCACTTCACCCTCACCCCGGCCATGCACGAAGCCCTGGCCCAATGGCACGGCAACGTGGCGAGCGCCTACCTCGCACTCGTCGCCGACGGCCACCTCGGCACCCCGCCCCGGGCCTCCCAGGCCACCTTCTACCGCGCCGTCAACCGCGAACTCAGCGCCGGGCAGCGCGCCGCCCTCAAGAACGGCGAAGCAGGCCGCCGCCGACACGACGTCCACGCCCTACGCCCGCACGGCAACCGCAACGACGTCTGGGAGACCGACCACGTCGAAGCCAGCGTCTTCGTCAACGTCGACGGACACCGCAGCAAACCGTGGATCACCTGGTTCATCGACCACGCCACCGCCGTCATCTGCGGCCTGGCCATCACCCCCCACCAGCCCAGCCAGGACGCCATCCTGGCCGCCGCCCGCGACGCCATCCTCTGCACCGATCACCACCGGCCCTTCGGCGGCATCCCCCGCAAGGTGAGAGTCGACCGCGGCCGTGACTTCCTGGGCAAGTGCGTAGCCGAGGCCTTCCAGAAGTTCGGCACCGAACTGATCGTCCTGCCGCCCTACAGCCCCCACCTCAAAGGCACCGTCGAAGCCATCAACGGCGCCGCCAAGCACATGCTGTTCAAGGGCCTGCCCGGCTACGCCCACACCCCCCGAAGCCGCCGCGACCGCCGCGGACAGCCCCTGTGGGCCCTTAACGAACTCCTCGACTACGAAACCTTCGTCACCGTCGTCCTCGACTGGGTGGACTGGTGGAACAACGACCACACCATCGCCCGCCTCCACCGGCGCACCCCCGCCCAGGCCTGGCACGCCGACCTCACCCCCATCGACACCCTCGACCCCGGCGACCTGCACACCTACACCCTCAACGACGCCGGGCCACCCCTGAAAATCACCAGCAAGGGCGTCCGCTGGAACAGCGCCTACTACGTCGGCGAATGGATGCACGGCCACGGCAGCGCAGGCGAGATGGTCCGCCTGCGCCACGAACCCCACCACTACCACCGCGTCGAGCTCTACGACGCCGACACCCTCACCTACCGCGGCCCCGCCTTCCGCAGCGACGAGATGAGCCCCCGCCAAGCCCGCGCACTGCGCAACGCCCGCCAGCGCGAAGCCGACCGCTACGCCGCCAAAGCCCGCCGCGCCCGCAAGAACGCCAAACCCCGCTACGCCGCCACCAGCGTCGCCGCCACACCCGAGCCCCTCAACCGGCTCACCGCCAGCCAAGCAGCCGCACAGCTACGTCAGTTGCAGACACCGGAAGCAGACCTGCACATCGAGGCCCGGCCCGACCTCCTCAACCGGCCCACACCCTCCTCCACCCGCTGGACCAAACCCCTGCCCGACCCCAAGCCCCAGGACACCGAGTGACCCACCCGACCACCACGCCCGAAGGCCAGTTGGCCACCGGCCCCAACTACCACTACATGGGCCTGCCCGGCGCCCGCGCCATGCTGACCGACGCCAGCGCAGAGACCTACGCCAACCTCGTCACCACCCTCAACGCCGACGCAGGCAAGGGCGCCATCATGTGCATCCACGGCGGCGTCGGCCTGGGCAAGACCTTCGCCGTCAACAGCCACCTCGACGACCTCGCCCCCCACACCACGCTCCGCATCAAAGTCGGCTCCGCCAAAATCCAGGCCCTGCGCGCCGCCCTGTACAAAAAGCTCGACCTGCCCGGCGAGGCCCCCCTCAACAGCACCCGCTGCGAAGCCATGCTCAAAGAAGCACTGTCCGACACCTCACGCGTCCTGGTCGTCGACGAAGCACAGTGGCTGGACACCCGGACCTTCGAATTCATCCGCGAACTCTGGGACGACGAGGACACCCGCCTCGCCGTCGTCCTGGTCGGAGCCGAAACCTGCTACCAGAAAATCAAGAACCGGCCGGCCCTTGACTCCCGCATCCTCATCTGGCAGCGCTACAAGCCCCTCACCCCCGCAGAAGTCCTCACCGTCATTCCCCAGTACCACCCGCTCTGGGCGGACGTACCCACCGACGAACTGCTGTGGATCGACGACGCCGCCTGCCACGGCAACTTCCGCCAGTGGGCCAAAATCACCTACCTGCTCTGGGAAGAGCACGGCGGCCCCGACACGAAGGGGCACACCGCAGATCCGCCACACCAGCCCACGCCACACGACGCGGCCGCACCGTTCCCTGCCCCTGCCTACAGCCGGAACCTAGTGCGCGCCGTCCTCAGCCGCCTCGACCCCACCCAACGCCACACTGACTGAACGGGGCCAGGGTTGATGACCCCGGAATTCTGGCTGCACCAGCGGTACGGGAATCCCGCGACGCTGACGGCTGCCACGCTCATGCCCCCACTCCCGGTGGCCGTCAGCGTGGGGGGAGTGGCCAGCACATCCATCCGCGGTGCCGGGCTAGGACAGCCCGTCACAACCAGCGCGCTACACAGGCCGGTTGATGCAGATGTCCGGGTGCCGGGCATCAACTTCACTCCTAGTGCAGCGTTTTGACCGACTCTCGCCTTTCCTGTGTTGAGGACCGCCAGTGGGCGGGTGCCGTAACCGGCGGATGGAGACGGTGTGGGAACACTGACTGACGTGACACCAGTACTTGCCGCCGCAGCTGCCGGTCTGGCAGCCCGGCATGTCGGCGGAGCGCACGCGTGAGAGCTTCTCAAGGAAGCGGTCCGCTTCCGCGAAGCGGTGCGAGCTGAGCGGGAACGGCATGCTGGGCTGGTGGCCTTGGTGGAGCGCCTCCCGCCGGGCAACCGTCTCGTCGTGCGACAGGAGCTGGGTGGCCGTCACAGCATGGAGATCCGCACGGAGCCTCGCCCGCCGGCGCCCACTTCGAGAACGGCCTCCTCGTTGAACGAGACGAGACCCTCGCAGTGTGATCCACCTCAACTGATCCACAGGTTTTGACAATTACTCCGACACCAACGCGATGCGCTCTTCTACCGTAGGCCGTCGCGCTGACGGTGCCTTGTGAAGCCGGTGCAAGACCTCAACGGAGCACGGTGAGCAGGCAGTCGGTGACAGGAAGACGTGGCTCGCAAGCCACCACCCGCACATGGTGCGCCGTCACTCCGGGCGCCAGCCTGTCGCGTACTTCTCGTACAGAGCCAGAGCGGCCGCAAGGTCCTCGTTCAGCTCGACCGTCCCCTCCTGCAGGGACTGGTGCAACAACGCGACGGCTTCGGCCAGATACACCTCCCCGCCATAGACACTCACCAGGGAGTCCCACACGAGCCGCTGCTCGGTCCGCACGGCCACACTACCCATCGTCTGGCTGTGCACCGGCGCCACTCCGCTTTCCAGCAGGCGCGCGACCACGCGGGCATCGAAGACCGGCTCAAGGACGGGAGAGCCGTCTGTGTCGGCTGTTGCCACAAGGACCGTCCGCAGCAGCATCCGCTCGTCGGCAAGGTTCTCGGGACGGGCCGCGTGGAGCTGGGAAAGAAGTTCCCGCTTCAGCAACCGGGCGGATTCCTCCGGGATCAACCCCTGCTTGTCTGGACGGCCCGCAGCGATGTCGAGCAGAAGGACCTTCCCGTACAGGCTCGGGATGCCGTGGAAGAGGCTGCGGACGGTGTGGTCGGCCACGTCGCTGCTGAGGTTGCGCAGCAGAACGCTCACCGGGCTCAGCACCGCCCATTCACCACCGAGGGAGTACATGCCCGAGGAGCCCAGCCGGATCCGCGGCAGCTGCCGCACCAGAGCCGCGGCCGTCGGCAGCACCGTTTCCTCAGGTACGTCGCGACAATGGGGCACCAGACGCTTGAGCGTGTCGTCCAGCAGGGCGTCCGGTACCTGCCCCAATGCCTCGTCGAGCATGCTTTCGTTGCCGATGCAGGCCACGACCTGGTCGGTGAATGCAGCGGGTGCCCGTCCGGCCGGCAGCTGGCGATGGAGATAGAAGTCCAGCACCGTGCTGCAGGCGACCCGCCGGTCCCGTTCCCAGGTCGGGATCCAGTCAGAACCGTAATTCTGGCCGCCGAAAATCCTGTCGGCGGCGGGGAACAACAGGCGGATGACCGGCTGGGCGTGGCCGTTCAAGAGGCCGGTGAACTCTTCCACGAACGCTTTCTCACGCGTTGGCCGGTCCGTTCCGGGTCGGTACATCGTCTTGGCTGGCGTCAGCAAATCCGTGGCGGTATGCAGCATCGCGTGCGCTGCGGGGTAGCGCACGCGAAGGGCCTCAAGCGCCAGAACGTCGACCAGATTCACCTCCAGACCCAGGCTTCGCACGGTCAGTGGCACCGATGCCAGGTACCGCTTCACATCCCGGATGGTGGAGAACATTGGGAGAATCACCTGTACGAGTACGTCCGGCCACCGCGCCGCGTGGAACGGTCCGGACTCGATCCCGTCGAGCGCCTCGGTCAGTCCTTTGGCGATGACCGGTGAGAGTGCCTGCGAGGGCAGCGGCGGCACCTCCATCGACATCTTCACGATCTTCTCGAGGTACGTGGCCCCCCTGACCGCCTCATCCGTCAATGCCGCCTCCACCACTTCGCGGTCGAAGCACAAGACGTAGACGATATTTGGAAACGAGCCGGTCAGACGCACCAGACGGAAGAGGTCGCGGATCTCCTGCTGCGACAGCCGGTCAATGTCATCGATGAACACCACAATCCGCCCCGGCAGCGCGCCCAGGAGTTCAGTCAGCTGCGCTCGTTGTTCATGGACGGTTCCCTGCTCCTCACCAAGGAGCTTCGACGTCCCCGTGGCGACAGCGCCAGCGCCGTCCAGGACGGCGCTGGCCCCGGGGACGAATTTCAGCGGCGACAGGGCGGCCGAGTACTTGCCCAGCCGTTCAGCGACGGTGCGGCCCGCGCTCTTGAGTTTGTCCTTCAGACGGCGTCCGTCCCGCAGCTGCGCGGCAAGTTCATCGAAGAAGAACCGTATGAGCTGGTCGGTGCCGGAGAAGAACCAGGGGTTGAACTTGACGACTTGCACGTCGTTGACCGTGTCCAGAGCGCTGCAGGTGAGATTCGCCAGCGACGTCTTGCCCGAACCCCACTTCCCCGTCAGAGCTACAACTGCGCCGTGCTTCGCGGACGTTCGACGGATTTCCGCCGCGAACGCATCAGCCAGGTCTGTCCGCTGCAGCAAGTCCTGGCTGGCGTCATCGATCGGTTCATCTCCGTTGAGGAGACTGCCGACATTGATCGATGCGTTGTCCGTCATGCCCCACCCGTTCTTGGTCCTGGAGCAAGCGAGCGTAACGTTGTCCTCTGACAGCGAGGCGGTGGCCAAACACGTCGATGTCCGGGATCACTGCCTTGATGTTGCGTCTGCCCAGGTGGGCGCAGGTGGCGCGGGAGGAGTACGCGGCACTGTCATCGAAGCACAGGACGCAGACGATATTCGGGAACGAGCCAGTCAGACGGCTGCTCTGTCGCCACTGAGGTTCATCCTCCGGGGCCGGCGTCGGCGTAGTGGTTCGCTGTCACTTCGCCTCTGCTGATCCGGCACCGCTTCACGCGGGACTGCTCCTGGCTCGTGGAGGAACTGGCCGTAGGTTCACGGTGTGCCCCACTCGCGCAGCGCCTTGAAAACGGAGTCACTGTCGAGTTCGTGGCCTCGGTCCAGACTCTTGAGGAGAGCTGTGGAACTCGTCATGCGGTCGGGGTAGTACAGCTCGGGTGCCAGGCACGCGGGGCAGTCGCTCAGGAGGCAGAACGGCGAGAGCGGGAGGGGTTCGTCGTTGGGGGAGATGAGGTAGAGCCGGTCGTCTGCCAGAGGGTGTGCCGTGTCGAAGGAGACCGTTGCGAAGTCGGGATGGTCACCCATCAGGGCCAGGCCTGATACGCGGAACTTCCCGGCGGCAGGCATCCATTGGAGCCGGTCGGTGTGAACCCATCGGGTGTGGGCGAGGAATGCGCATCCCGACAGGCTGCTGAGCATCAGCGGTTCGATGCGCCCAAGGCTCTTCTCCAACTCGGCTCGTGTTCGGGGGCCCGCACCGTGCCGGATCTTGTTGCGGAGCTCGACCAGTTGGTCGAGATCGGCGACCAGGCCTTTCCTGCCCTTCTTACGAGCTGTTGCCTCGACGAGGCCAGCGGCGGGGTCACCGTGCTGACGTGCGTCTTCGGCCACTGCCCTGACCACCCCCACCCAGTGGCCGAGGGAGACACCACCCCGCTCAACGGACTGGCTCCACTGGGCGATGGCCGGCAGATCCTGACGGCCGCGATCAGCAGCCAAGGCAAGGGCCATGATGCCCAGAGAGAGGATCAAAGACTCGGCGCACTGGATGGCCGCCTCGTGTCTTTCTGCCAGGGACAGGGAGTGCCGGAACTTGCGGACCGCACGGGCTACAGCGTAGGGGTAGGAGTCCTGGAACAGCTTGTAGGGCTCGTTGTGTCGGCGCAGGTTCTGCGCGGTCAAGGAGCTGATCGCGGCGGCGTCATCGAGCCGCCCGCGGCGGGTTGAACCCGTTCCGCTTTCGAAGATCCGCATCCGCATCCGGTGGAGGTCGTCCTGGATGCGTGCGGCTTCTTGTTCCCCTTCGTCGAGCATGGCGAGGGAGGCGCGGATTTCCGACAGGTCGCCGTCACACTTGGGAATCCAGATGTCGGCCATCTCGCGGGCCTTGATACGCGGGATGGTTCCGTACTTCGGCAGCTGCTGCTCGGCCAGGGGACTGGACAGGTAGGCGATCACGTACTCGTGGGGCAGAACCTCCTCGGTGAGCCGGATGACGATCAGGCCCTGGCCGGGCTGCACGCCGTCGTATTGGCTCGGCACGCACGTCCAGTAGCGGATACCGGCGAGATCCCGTCCGACGATGTCGCCCTGCCGCAACCGGCGAGGGGGTTCGCGCTGGTCCGCACGCAGGGGCAGGTCTGCCACATCCGGCAGCGTGCTGGTCAGCAGGGTGGGGGGCAGAATCCGTCGGCGCCCCTCTGTGTCCGTCGCATCCGGTTCCTCGTCCAGATCGGATCTGCGCACAGACCCGGGAAAGATCTCAGCGAAGTCCCCCAGACGAATGCCTTCTTGAGCTGCCCGCTGCATCTCATGTATCTGACGGAATCGCTCCAGCGACAAGTTGTAGTCCTCCGCGGCGATCTCCGCGCTGGTCACGCAGAAGCTCTGCTCAGACCGGGCACGCCGGCGCTCACTGCTGTGCCGCAGCCGCCAACGCCGCATGAGATCCGGGAGGTTGTTGCGCGTGTGATCGACGGTATCCAGAACACTGTCGGGAGCCAGCCCGAGCTTGTCCTGCGCCAGCAACGGCTCACGCCGGTCGTCCAGGCTCCAGCCGTCCGCCGTGAGATCGTAGAACCACACGCTGTCTGCCTGCCCGGCGTCCTTGGTGAAGAACAGGATCGCCGTCGACACACCCGCATACGGCCTGAAGGTGCCGCCGGGCAGCTTCACCACAGCCTTCAGCCCGTGCTGGTCCACCAGCAGGCGCCGAAGTTCGATGTGCGCGGAACTCGAGCTGAACAGCAGCCCGGCAGGGACAATCACGGCCGCGCGTCCCCCTGGCCTCAACAGCCGCAGAATCATGGCGAGATGAAGAAGCTCGGCCTTCTTCGTACGAACCATCCCGAGCAACTCCGGTGCGACAGCCTCGTAGTCGAGGCTGCCTGCGAACGGGGGATTGGCCAGGACAACCGAGTAGCGCTCACTCTCCGCTCCCGGCGCCTTCCGCCAGGTTGTCCCGGTACCGCAGGTCAGCACCCTCGAAGCCCTGAAGAGCCAGCCGCATGCTGCTCAACCGCAGCATGGTCGTGTCGAAGTCAGACCCGTGGATCCTGCCGCGCTCTGCCGCGCTCCGCTGCGCGATGTCCGGCTCGGATCGGTGGATAAACCGAGCCGCAGCAGTGAGCAGACCCCCCATGCCGCAGGTCGGATCGCACACCTCGTCGGCAGCTCCGGGCTCAGTCATCGCTGCCATCAGAGCTGCCAGATGAGGAGGCGTACGGAAGGCGCCGAAGGGACCGGCCGTTGCGACCCGGGCGAGCAGGTGCTCGTACAGACCGCCCGCGTTGGCATCCCCGGCCGTGAGCACCTCCTCGAGAAGGCCCACAACCTTGGCGAGGAGACTGGGGGTCGGGATCGCGAAGCGAGCATCGTTGACGTGCTGCGAATAGGCCAGCTCGGCGAAAGCGTGGCTACGCAGCCAGGGAAACACCTCGTCGGTCATCGACGTATACATGCGTTGAGGCGTCAGGCGGATGAGACGGGACCAGCGCAGATGCTGCTCGTCCTGAGCGAAGACAGGCGCCCTCTCCGGTGCTTCCTGCCGAACTGCCTCCAGCTCCCAGAGTTCCTGCACGCCGTCTAGCTCACGGAGATACAACAGATGGGATATCTGCTCCACGATCTCCAACGGACTGGAGACTCCCGCTGCCCAGAAGGCGTCGAAGAGCCGGGTGGTGGTACGCATGAGACCGTCGTTCATCACCTACCGGAGACTATCCGCCGGGTGATTGCCGTCTCTACGACGGCTCTACCTTCAGCGGCCAGCCGAGAGCGGCAAGTCCTGCCGGCCCGGCAATGTGCACACGCTGCCTGTTGCCGGTGGTGTGCACGATGTTGGTGACTGGTGCCGCGGTGAGTAGGAAATGCACGAGGCGTCCCGGAGGGGGGGGGTCCCACAGCCGCATGCCGGCGACCTGCTCTCGTCCTGGGGACGCAGCGAGCCTGCCCCACTACCTCGGCAATCTCAGCCCCGCGAGATTCATTCAAAGATGGCGACGTTCATTTGCGGTGGGTGCGTGGACAAGGAACGGAACGAGTACGAGGAGCAGTGGACGGTCCTCCAACAGCCCCGGCCGGACTGCTCTTCGAAGTCAAGCGTGCCCAGGCGGCAAAGACGAGTTCGGTGCGGTGGGGTGGGTGTTGATCCATGAGAGGCCGCCGAGGTCGAGGTGCTGGCGGGCGCGGGTGACGGCGACGTAGGCGAGGCGGGCGTCGGTGTCGTTGACGGGTTCCGGGATGGGGTGTCCCTGGTCGTCGTGCTGGTCGGTGTCCTTGGGCGGTGGGAAGTCGTTGCCGATTTGGACGGTGGGCCATTCGCGGCCTTTGGCGGTGTGGGCGGTGGAGACGGTCACATCGGCGTGGGTCTCATCAGAGAGTTGGTCGACGGCGGTGAGGATGGCGTCGGGGCCGTGGGTGTCGACGAGGTCGACGAAGGGCTGCAGGTCACGACCGGCGGGATCGTAGACGGCGTAGTCCTGCAGTTCGCCCCAGGAGGGGAAGAGGACGAGTTCGGGGTGGGTGGTGCGGCGGCCGTCTTTGAGGTCGCGGGCGGCGAGGGCCAGCGCAGCGAGCTGCTGTCCGCCTCGGGTGAGGGCGACGCGGTGGCCGGTGGCGAGCAGGCGCATGACTTCGGCCATGGCGCCGATGTTCGTGCGGCACAGCACCGCGTCCGGCCGGTCGAGGTTGCCGACTTCGGTCGCGATGGTGTCGGTGCCGGTCAGGCGGATGGGCGCGTCGGCGAGCGTGAGCCAGCGGTTGGCCTCTTCTGCGATCGGGGGGCCGAAGCGGAAGGAGCGGGTCAGGGTGAGGGGAGTGGCGTCGAAGCCGGTCATCACGTCCCGGGCGCCGCGCCAGCCGTAGATGGCCTGGGCGGAGTCGCCGACCATGACGAGCTGGACGTGGCCGCGCTGGGCGGCGAAGACCTCCTCGAGGACCGGGTTGGTGTCCTGGGCCTCGTCGAGGAAGAGGAAGTCGGCTTCGATCGTGGGCTCGGTGAGGGCCCACATTTTCAGGTAGTGGTCGTGTTCGAAGCGGACCACGCCCCGCTCGGGGTTGTGCAGGTCGGCCCAGGCTTTGAGGGCGAACGGCAGGACCTGGTGGGCGAGTTGGGCGTGCCCGGCAGGTGTGTCGAGGCCGCGCATGCGCGGCACGTGGTGGCGGGCCAGGGTGCGGTCGGCGGAATAGCAGTAGTGGGTCACGGTGCGCACCACGGAGTGGGAGAGCGCCCGGGGGCTGATCTCGTGATCGCCGATGCGGACCGGCCGGGTGATGCCGAGTGCCTGGCCGGTCTTCCATGCGGGCTGGCGGGGGCTGTTGAGCCGGTTCGTGAAGCGGTGGCCGAGGGCGGCGTAGGCCGTGGCATGGGCGGTCTTGCACCGCACTGTGCGCGGGAAGCGGGTGGCGGCATCCCGGGCGATGTCTTTGTTGAAGGCGAGGTAGCGGCCGCGGCGGCGGGTGCTGTCGGCGAGCAGGCCGAGCGTGCTGGTCTTCCCCGTCCCGGCGCCGGCCTGCAGGACGAGATGGTGACCGGCCCGGAAGGCATCGACGGCATGGGCCTGTTCGTCGGTGGGCGTGTGCAACAAGGGCTCCGAGGCAAAGGGATCGAGGAACGGAAAGTGGGATCTGCAACCGCTGTGCCGGGGGTGTTGCGGGGGAGGAGGGGTTACGGCGCTGTGCGGGTGGAGTGGTGCTGACGGCCGTACAGCAGGCCGGACACGCAGGCCAGTACTTCGTCGGGCGTGTGGTGGGCGAGCAGGCTCTCCAGCCGGCCCTCCAGCCGCCGGGCGCGTTCCTGCTCGTCCCGAGCGAGCGCCGCGGTCACGCGACGGCGGAGCACGTCCTGGGGCCTCCGTCCCAGGACCGCCGCGGCCTGGTGCAGGGCTCTGTCGGCGGCGTGGGTGAGCGTGACGTTGAGCAGGACCTGACCGCGCCCGTCTGGGTAGTGCGTGGTCAGGAAGTCGATCGGCAAGCGTGTACCCAGTTGACGCCGAAGCGCATGCAGAGCGCCGCCGGGACGGCGTGTGCTGTGGACCGCCATCAGCCGGCTGCGGTCCGCGTTCGCGGCCAGGGGCACGCCGCAGCGCGCATGCCGGAGTTCGCCGGGGGGTGGCGGGTCTGGTCAGGGTGATCTCGACGGCGTGGTGCGGCGTCACGGCCGGGCCTCCTGCCGAGCGCGGCCCGTAGACCCGGGGCGCCGGGCGGGGGCGGGCAGTCGGCTGTGGATGTGCTCGTGGTGGCGCAGTGGGTCGAAGGGCTCCCACTCGGCCACCGCCAGGTCGGCGGCCGTGGGCGAGGCAGCGTGCTGCGGGCAGCGCTGGGCGCGCCAGCGCAGCTGCTCGGCGTAGGGAACGCGGCCGAGGTCGTAGACCGCCATGACCTCAGCGGGCAGGGCCAGTTGGCTGCTCGTCGCGGTGGCGGGCATCAGCATCCAGGTGCCGCCGGGGGTATCGGGGGCGAGCAGTGGGCTGGTGCAGCGGTGGCGGCGCCGGGTCTGGGCGACACACTGGATCTCATCCACCGGCCGGGCAGCGAGGTAGCGGACATACAGCAGCTGCACGATGGGCCGGGCCGGGCGGCAGGCGGACGGCTGGGGCGCCGGGCTCTCCGGCGAGGCCGGGGGAGGGGTGAAGGCGCCTGCGTCGATCAGGCGGCGGGAACGCACGGCCAGAGACCGGCGCAGCCCGGCCAGCTCGCGGGGGGACGGGGGAGTGTCTCGGGCGGGACAGACGACGGCGTGCGGCAGACGGCACCAGCTGCTGCCGTCCCCGGCCGGGTGGGCGACACCGGAGCTGACGTGCCAGCGGCAGGCGACGGGCACCCTGGCGGCCGGCAGTTCGTGCGGATGGAGGCGTACCGGCCGGCGGTTGCCGCAGTGGTACCACTCGATCCGGTTGCCGCACTCGCGGCACCGGTCGCTTTGGCCGCAGCGCAGCAGCCGGCTGACGCCGTCGGGGGTGACCTGCAGGGAACGGCGCGTGCGGTGGGCGAGGACCGGGCTGCCGTCCCAGTGGCGGGAGGCGGGAGGTGTGGAGCGCATGCGCGTGAACCTGCCAGCCAACACGCCGCATCCGGGGCGGCGCTGCCGCCGGATCCCCCGCCTGGCCGCACGCAGTGGAACTGGAGCGCGAATGGGCGGTCGCGTGTTTGAGATGGTCTCGCCGGTTCGGGTGATCCGTGGCGGCCGCTCGGGCGGGGTGTCAGTCTCCGCCGGACCCCGGTAGGTCGTGTCTGCGGCACAGGGTGCTGAAGAGCTCGTCGAGCGGGGTGTCCAGGGCGTGGGCGAGGGCGTGCCAGGTCTTCAGGGTGCCGATGGTGCGGCCCTGTTCGATCTCGATGACGGTGCGTCTGGCCAGGCCGCTGCGGGCGGCGAGCTCGTCGTAGGTCCACCGGCGCGCGGCCCGCAGACGCGCGAGTTCCAACCGCAGCGCGTCGAGGTCCGGATCGGGCGGCAAGATCGTCACCCGTCCATCCGACGGTGCAGACCCCTGCCCTGTCAGTGCAGACCTCTGCCCTATTTTCCCAGGTGGCAGCGGCCATCGGAGGGCAGAGGTCTGCACTACGGTGGGCGGTCGCCCCCACCACCAAGGACGAGACCAGCGCGGAAGCAACCGGAGGAACACGCGCCCATGAGGCTGCGCACAGCATGTCCGGCGACACCACGCGCCTGGAGCGTGGAACTGCGCTCGCACCCCAGCGGGCTCGTCCTCGTATGCCAGCACTGCCCCCACGGCACCACGCCAATCACCGCAGCCTCCGCTCGCTCGGCTGCCCTGGCCCACCTCGCACGGCACGTGCGCGGCGACCTGCGCCCCCCGCACCTGCGGATCTGCCAGTGCCACGAACGCGGCTGCCGCTGGCACTCCCGCCACCGCGGCTGCGCCGGCCCCATCCGCCTCCTCCTCGCATGCGAACACGGCGGACGGCTATGGCGACTCGTCGACGCCTGCAGCGCCTGCGCCGCAGCGACAGCCCAGGCCGCCGTCGTACCCGACACGGCCCTCGCCCGCGCACCTCTGCAGCCGACAACCGGCCGGCGACGCGGCAGACGCCGCCCCAAAGGCCCGGGTGAACGGGTCCGGGTCCACGAAATGCTCAGCTACCTCGCCACCGCGCTCCCGCAGGACACCTCGGCCGTCGCGCGCCTGCTGGCGCTGCAGTGCGCGCTCCGCATGAACGCCAGAATGCAAGTCCGGCTGCCCAAGGGTGTGTTGCGCAGCCTCCGCCTCAACGCCGCCTCGGGTCCATGGCGCGAGTTGGAGCACGCGCGATGGCTGCGTCCAGATCCCGGCAACGCGCCCAACGAGATCGCCGCTGAACTGCTCGACGTCACACTGCTCGGCCAGGCCTCAGCCCGCCCCGACCGGCGGCGCGCCGCGGACTGGGCGCTGCGCGCCAGCTCCTCCGCTGCAGTAGGGACGATCGAACCGCTGCCCCAACTGGCAGGCGTGTACCTTGCGGCGCACACGGACCCGGAATCCGGCAGCGGCCTGGGCGAGCTCGACCAGATGGCGCGCGCCTGCGGTGCCCGGCCCGCGGAACTGGCCGGCGCGCTTGACCATCTGGAGGCAACAGGACTGCTGGGGTCATGGCAGGCCTGCCCGGACTCGGGAGATCTGCAGTGGACCCTTGCACGCGGCGCGGGAATTCGCGCCAGCGATCGTCGGCGAGGAACGGCCGAGGAATCTCGCGTGGGGTAGACCGATACCCCAGGACATGTGACGGCTGCTACGACGGACCAGGCTCCGGGGCATGTAGCCGTCACGCGTCTCCGCCAGCGCCCTGACGTAGGCGAGTGGTTCTGGATCTGTGACCGGCCTGATGGAGTCCTCTTGCCTGCCAGGGAACCGGTCGATGACGACGGCTGGCCGGGAATGGAGCCCTGTCTTCCGGGCGCTCCTGGTGCGCCGTGTGTGCTTCTTTCACGCCCTGCGTGCGCTGCAACTCCCTCTGCCTGTAGGTGCTTTGGGATTCGTACGTTGGTCTGTTCGCCTGCAGGGGGCGGGCTCCGGTGCTCGGTGGGCCGGGTTCGGTGGACGGACCAGCCAAGGGGTGACTTGTGGATGCCATAGTGCGGCATGCTCGTCGGGAGAAAGTGGCGGCTGAGGCGCAGCAGTGGGCTGATGCGCTGGTCGATTTCGGGCCCTACAACACGCTGTTGCACTTCAAGGACACCAAGACCGCGTCGCTGGATGTGACCGACGCTCCTCCGTCGGCCCTGGCCTCGCTCCTGGACGGCCGTAAGACCCGCCTGATCGGCCTGTTTCCCGATACTGCCGACCACGGTGCTGCCTGCACCCGGGCACGAAGCCTGCGCCGCAGGATGGTGGAGCTGGATGAGGAGCAGGGCATCGAGGCCGGTCGCCTGGCTCTTGGTCTGTTGCGTGTCGACCCGCCGCCCACGCGCGGGAGTACGCCGGTGCCGGCGCTGCGCGCCCCGTTGTTGCTGCAGCCTCTGGTCATCCAGCCGCGCACCGCGTCCGAGAACGACTTCGTCCTCGAGACGGCCGGTGAGGCGGAGATCAACCCGGTGCTGCTGTACGCGCTCAGCCGTCAGTACGGCATGGACGGCGACACGGAGGCTCTCGCTGACAAGGTGTCCGCCGCCCTGGAGGAGTGCGCGGATCCGGCCGGTCGCCTCCGCATCGCGTACGGGATCCTCGAGGCCGACCTCGCACGCAGCAGCCTGACGGCCGAGCTGGAAGAGCGCATCGTGGCGGGCGTCTTCAGCTTCGACCGGCTCCCTATGGTCCAAGACCTGCGCAGCGCCACCGAACTGCTGGCCGGCCACCCGGTCATCGCCGCTCTGACCGGTGACCCGGAAGCAAACCGGGCCCTGGCCGAGGACGACACCGGCTATCGTGCTCCAGCCGGCGCCGACGACATCCCGCCCCAATCGGAGTACCTGGTTCTCGACGCGGACGCCTCCCAGCAGAAAGTCATCAGTGCCGCGCTGGCCGGCTCCCACCTGGTGATCGAAGGACCGCCGGGAACGGGCAAGAGCCAGACCATCGCCAACCTGATCGCCACCTTCTCGGCCCTGGGCAAACGCGTCCTGTTCGTCGCCGAGAAACGCGCCGCGATCGAAGCCGTCACCGACAACCTCGTCACCGTGGACCTGGACGGCCTGGTCTTCGACCTCCACGGCAACAAACTCAGCCGCCGCCAGATCGCCCAGCAACTCCACGACGCCCTGGAACAGGCTGGCCAACAAGCCCCGCCACGCCCGGCCGACCTGCACACCGGCCTGGCCCACTACCGCGAGGAAACCCTCCGGCACATACAGGAGTTCCACCAGCCGCTTACTCCCTGGCAGGTGAGCCCGCACCAGGCGATCACCCACCTGATGGGCTGCCCGCCCGCCCACCACACCCGCCTGCGGCTGCGCGGCCCCGCACTGGGCCGCCGGTACCCCGCGGCGTCCCGCAGCCGGGCGCAGCCACGGCCAGGCCGCCACCCCGCAGGACTGTGCGGACTGTCGCCGCGTCGGCGGCCCCTGGTCAGTTGCTGGTCGCAGTCTTGATGGCGCTACGGATGGCTATGTCCACGGACCGCTCGCCGATCAGCTCGTAATAGAAACGTGCGCTGCCCGGGTGTTCCCGCAGAACACCGGCAAGGATCTGAGCGGCCTGGCCGTGCACCTGGCGCAGCCAGTCCCGGGTCGCGTTCTGCTGGTCGAACTCGTTGAAGGCCTCGTCCCAGGTGCACATGCCGCGGGCCGCCTCCTCCAGTAGGTCCCACTCCTCTTCCTGGGCGGCGTGCCGGGCGACGCGGCGCAGCCACGCGATGGCTCGTTTGGCTTCGCTGTAGTGCGGCCAGCCGGTGCCGTC
Source organism: Streptomyces sp. NBC_00775 (assembly GCF_036347135.1). NCBI lineage: Bacteria > Bacillati > Actinomycetota > Actinomycetes > Kitasatosporales > Streptomycetaceae > Streptomyces > Streptomyces sp. NBC_00775. The sequence continues at coordinate 20,607 of NZ_CP108938.1, read as the reverse complement.
GCCGTGCACGTGCCCGACCATCGCCGCGACCAGGGTGAGGGCCCGCTCGGTGTTGGCGAGCAGGAGCGGCGCGGCGAGGTCCATGTCCAGGCGCGGCAGGACATCCAGGTATAGCTCGTAGTCGCCGTCATGATCGGCGACCAGAGCGAGCAGCCGGCGGGCCGCCTCGGTGTCCCCGTCCTCGACGTCCTGCACCAGCTGCTGGGCCCGCGCGATGGGCAGGTCCAGGTCCGCGGAGGTCGCGTGTTCGACCAGATCAAGGAATTCGGCGATGGTCTCCGGACGGTTCGACGGCTCATGGAACGTGCACTGCCGCACCACCGCACGCCAGGGACCGGGTGGCGGCAGGAGGGGGACGTTCGGCTCGGGGTCGGTGCCCGTCAGCAGCCAGCCGATCACTCTTCCCAAGCTGTAGATGTCGCTCGCGAACGTCGCGTTGTGAGGATCAACGGACAGTTCGGGGGCACCGAACTCGAGCGTGCCGATCATCCTGCCGGTGCGTCCGGGGGTCGTTGTCTGACCGCGGGGACGACGCGCGATGCCCCAGTCGCCGAGGACCCACCGGCCGTCGAGATGCAGGATGTTGGCGGGCTTGATGTCCCGGTGCAGGTAACCGAGACGGTGGGCGTCTGCCAGAGCGGCCGCCACCGCGTCCACCAGGGCCCGCAGTTCCTTGCCGTCGCGCTGCAGTTCCGGCTGGCGCTGTTCGGCGGTGGCCTGGGCCATCGGCATGACGAACCACTCGGCACGGGGACTGAAGTCGAGGACCGGCATGACGTGCCGGTTGTCCCCGAGTGCCTGGGCGACTTCGATCTCACACAGCATCCGCGCGGTGAGCTTCTCGCGCAGCGACTTGGCCTTCTTGAAGGCCACTACGGTCTGCGTCGCCTTGTGCACGGCCTCGTGGACGATCCCCATGCCGCCCTCGCCGCCCGGCAGCGGGAACGTCTCCAGGGCGTAGTCCTTCTTCACGCCGCGGGCCTGCCGGCGCACCACGGTGTACAGATCGGCGGCGGGCACCGGCGGCTGCTCCTCTACCGCGGCCGAGGTGGCAGGGAAGTGGCCGGTGATCTCCATCAGGACCGGGTGGAGCATGCCGATATCGTTCGTCGGCAGCGCACCCAGCAGATACGCGGGCCCGCCCTCCGGCCTCTGCGCCAAGCCCAGCACCTCGCCGAGCTGTACCTCGGCGACCGGGTAGTTCGTGCGGGTGGCCGCGTTGACGGTATGCAGTTCCACGCCGATGCCGGAGCCGGCTCGCCCGGCCACCAGGACGACACCGCGGCCGCCTCGGGCCACGTGCCCCGGGTAGGACACCGGGGTCACCACCCAGTCCTCTCGTCCGCCGGCGCTCGTGCCGACGTCGAGGTCGACGACGGCGCTGTGCCCACTGGCCGAAAGGAGAAAGCGCCGACCGTCCAGCCAGACAGCCGACCGCACTGCCGCGTCGAAGGCGATTGAGAACCGCTGCTGATCGCCTACCTGGTCGCCGAGCCGGGTCAGCGCCAACGTCGAGCCGGTGCCGGCGCCGAACGTAGCCCCGGATCCGGACAGCACCCACACACTCTCATCGGGGCCGCTCAGCAGGCTGGCATTGGCATCGAATCCTCCGCCCACCGCCTGCAGCACGCCGTCATGCCACATGACCACCGCCGGCCCGCACAGCACATACACCGCTGCGTCCGGCATCACGACGGCGGCGCCGTGCACGCCGGGCAGCGGTAGCCGCCACCGCAGCCCGCCCCGTTGCAGATCCACCTCTGCAAGCCCCGACTCGGTGGTGACCAGCGCCCTGTTCGGCGTCTCCCAGGCAAGTCCGCTCGGCCGCAGCGGCCAGTCCTCCCCGGCCAGAACCACGGAGGCCGCGATGCCCGGCTCCGTCCGAGTCGGCACAGTAGCCAACCCCGCCGGACGCGTGCGCAGAGACAGCGGTGGCGCCGACTCCTTAGGCTCCTGCAGCAGGAATTCGTGCAGCGGCGTGTACGGCGGCCGCGGCGTGCGGAAGGCAGCACGGATCAGCGTCGCGAGCGGGACAAGCCCGCACACAGCTGCTTCCAAGTGGTCCTGGTCGAGAAGCACGCCCTCCTCACCCAGCGCCGCACGCAGGTCATCGTCCACCGCACGACCGGGAGTTCGCGCGCACACCAGCACACGACGCACCCCTGGCCCAAGACCCTGTTCATCGAAGGCCCGCACAGTAGCCCGGGCCGTGGCGACCACATCGGGTCCTGATGCAGCGGTCACAGTGATCACGTAGTCGCGTCCGGCGAGTTCGGAGAAGACAGCCGGCTCGTCCGGCGCTCGCTGGTCCACAGTCGCGTCCGCGTCGGTGCGCCGGATCAGTGCCGTGACCACCTTGACGAGGAGCTGCTGCCGGACCTGCTCCGGCAGCTCGCTGTTGTGGCACTGACCGTACTCGGCCAGCAGTTCCCGTACGTCCTCCATCGCCCCACCCGAGCATCGTGCCCACCGGGCACAACGCCCGAAGGACCGATTGTTGCGCACAAACAGGACACGACGCGTACCGATCGCAGAGGCCGCCCGGCCGCCGACGCAGACCGCGCCGCTCCGCCCGATGCCGGGGCAGAGGCGCGGAATGTGACGTGCGCCCTTCCACGCCCAGCGCATGCCGATCGCGGGCAGTTTCTTCGCCTGTTGGTGGAAGTCGGCGGCACGGCCCGCGGAGAGCGCCTGCTTCAATCTTGACGCGGATAGGCAGCGCTTTGGGCCCCTCGTTCGACTCCATGGCGTGAACACTCTTCTGGAGCGCTGGACAGGCAGGCTGTGGATGGCCCTATCGCAGCCCAGGGTCTGGTTGGGGGACTGTCTCCTTGCCGTCCTTGCCAGCGGTCGGCTGTGGTGGCGGAATGGCAGCGGCGAACAACCCTGATCGCCCTGGTGCGCAACGCGCCTGCCGGGACGGTGGTGGTGCAAGAACGCGGACGAGGTGATCGCCGCTATCGGCCCTCCACCGTGTTGCGAAGCCCTCCAGGGCCGATGACGCCCACCGACCTGGGTGCTGCGTGGGTTGAGGTATCCGGGTTGCAAACCCTTCTGGGTTGATGACGACCCCCACGGACTGCCTCTGGTGGCTCGGCACCATCAAATTGTGAACCCTACTGGGCTGATGACGACAGTGAGTGGAGGGCGTCCTGGTGCCCGGCTACCTGGCGTTGCGAACCCTCCTGGGCTGATGAGGTGCAGTGCCGCTGGAAACGCTGACGGTGCCGTTTCCGATGATGTTGTGAGCCCTCTTGGGCTGATGATGATCACGCCGGGTGCTCCTGTCGAGTACGACGTGTGGGAGTTGCAATCCCCCAGTGGGGTGATGACGACTCGAGGCCCGCTGTGCTTTCAGGAAGGCCTGGCGAGGTTGTGATCCTTTCAAAGCTGATGAGGATGTACGAGGGCAAGGAAAAGAATCACGACGGATACATCTTGCGATCCCTTCGGGGATGATTTGGGGTCAGGCTATTTCTTCTGGCTGGTACTTGGAGCCTGGGCCTCTCACGGCCATGAGGCCGTGTTCGCTGTTGTAGTCGCCTTCGATGACGTGAACTTTGAGGCGGGTATCGAAGCGTGATCGTGGGACGGCGCTAGCGGGGAGGGGGATGAGGTAGTCGTCGGCGAGGAGTCGGCTGGCGTGGCCGTCGGCTTGTTGGAGTGCGGCGGCGTAGTGGTTACGGTCTTGGGCGAGGATGGCTTCGGTTCCGTCGAAGAGTTCGTCGAATCGCTCGGCGAGGTCGGTGCGGTTGTCGTACGGGTAGGTGAAGTCGAGGAACGTGGTGCTGAATTGGTCTCGGTGGCGCAGCACTTCTTCCCGCCATGTGGCGCCCCAGGGGGTTGCGTAAATGGTGTCCAGCCAGCCGTTGATCTCGTTTTCGTCGACGGGTTGTCCGTCGTGGGCCGTGAGGATGCGCCACGCTGCTGCGGTGGGGGCTTGCGGATAGATACCGTCGGCGAACCACTGGCCCGGGGCGTCTTGGCGAGGGGTGTAGCGAGCGGCGTGCACGATCACGTCGGCGGGCGGCCTGGCAGCGATCCGATTGGCCCGACCGAAGCGCTGGGCGAGGGCTTCGAGGTCTGCGGCGGCGGTGAACAGGACGTCGAAGTCGACGTCCATGGAGACTTCGAGGACCTGGGTGGAGATGACCAGGCCGGGCAGCCGCTCGCCGACCCGAGTGCGGTCGGTGCTGTACCGGGCGGTGATGTGCTGTTCGATTCGGGAACGGTCCCGGCGCTTGTATCGGGAGTGCAGCATGGTCGCCGCCTGCAATCCGTGCAGGGCGCGCGCTGTGGGGGCGAGCTGGTCGTAGAGCTGCTGGGCCTGGCGGATGTTGTTGGCGATGACTAGGAGGGAATCGCCCCGGTGTAGATGGTGGGTGATATCGGTGATGGTGGCGGGGTCGGTGATGTGGTGGGGGCGGGTGCGGATGCGATGTCTGGCCGGTGGGTGGCTGTCGGCGTCGTCGGTGCGGGTGACGGGCTGGGCGAGGGTGTCGGTGATCAGGTCGGCGAGGGCGTTGGGCAGGGTCGCGGACAGGATTGCGAAGCGGCCGCCGAGCCGTTCGAGCAGGCCCATCATGGCCAGGATGTAGCCGAGGCGTTTGGTGTCGTAGGCGTGGAGCTCGTCCATGATGAACACGGAGTTCGTCGCGTCCACCAGTAGCGAGGCATGGGCGGGGCCGACCAGGGCGGCGCGCAGGAGCTGGTAGGGCGTGGTGACCCGGACGGTTTCTTTGAAGAGCCGGGTGGCGGCTGCTCGGGCCACCGCTTTGCGTGCGGCGGTGACCCGTTCTTCGTCGCCGTCTTCGGGGCAGGCTGCGTTGGCCAGGTGGTAGGCGGCTGCCCGCCCGTGCGCCACTCCGACCTGTTCGGCCGTGCCGAGTTCCCGGGTGGTGCGGTCGGCGTTGGCGTTGATGGAGGCGAGGTAGGGCAGGGAGTAGAAGACGCGGGGTATGCCCTGTCCGGCGGCCTGCATGGCGGCGGTCTGCCGGCAGGCCCACAGCCAGGAGGCTTCCGTTTTGCCGCTGCCGGTGCGGGAGCGCAGCAGCAGGTGGCCGTCGGTGGCGGCGGCGCGCTGCTGGTGTGGCCGCAGTGTGTAGCCCTTGGCGGTGATGGTGTTTTCCAGCCGGGTGGCGAAGGCCGGGCCCATGGGCTGCACCAGGTGGGGGCGAGTGCGGGCGGAGGAGAGGTGGTCGGCCATGGTGACGGCGCCCTGCACCAGCACCGCTGCCAGACCCTCGTCCGGGTCGGTGCCGTACTCGAAGCGGTCCAGCAGCTCACCCAGTTCGGCGTGCGCCTGGGCGACCCAGTCGGTGCCGGCCTGGAGCGGTGTGACCGGCAGGCTGGCTGCAGCGGCGGTCTCGTACAGCCACACCGCCAGCTCATCGGCGGTGGATTGCTCCAGCGATTTGAAGCGTGCCCGCCACTCGTCCAGTGCCGCCGTGCCGTACAGCGCGGCCAGCGACCGGGGGGAATTCGTCAGCGGCCGGTGATGAGTTGCCACCCCGGCCGCCACCCATGCCCGCAGTTCCATATTCGGCACCAGCGGCATGAAGGCCAAGGACAGCACCTCGTGCCGCTCGCCCCACATCGGGCCCCCGGCGAGCATCTGCTGGAAGCCGGGCGGGATCTTACCCGCGTCGTGCAGCAGATCGGCCAGGCACACCGTGTCCCAGAACTGGGGGAGGATGCCGGCCACCGCGGCGATCCGCCCGGTGCGCCGGGCCACGAGCCCGGCCGCGTCCAAGGCCGCGCTGAGATGGGCGGTGAGCTGCTCGGCCGGTCGGCTCCGCCGGGCGCTCTTGGCCAGGACCGTGTGCAGCACACCCTCCCTTGCCGTGGTCGGTGCCGTCGACGAACGTGGCTGTGTCGGCATGAGGGGGCTACGCCTCCGCGGTCGCGGGGTGGGTGGGGGGCAGCAGGCTGGCCGCTTGCCCGGTGGGGGTGCGGTAGCTGCCGGGCACGACGGCGGACGTGGCGCCGGTGGGGTCGTGGCGGTAGGTGCCCCAGACGGTGCTGGTCCGGTCCAGCCGGATCGCGGTGGGCAGGCGCAGCGCGGTGCCGGCCGTTCCGGGTGCGTCCTCGACAACAGCGCCGCGCTGCTCGCCGGCGTAGTGGGCCAGTTCGATGGTGTCCAAGCGCAAGCCGACGAGGTCCTGGCTGCGGCCGAGGCGGAGCGGCCAGACGGGGCGGCGCAGGATGCTGCGCCACCGCTCGGGTTGGTCGGTGATCCAGACCGTCAGGGTGGGGAAGACCAAGAACTCCCGCTCTTTGGGCACCGGTGTTGTGGGCCGTCCCGCGGCGTCCAGGGGGTGGTAGGTCTCCAGGTCGACGCCCTGGCCCTGCGCGTGGAAGGCCATGCCGAACTGGAAGGTGTGGGGGATGTGCTGCCAGCCGCCGGCTGCGGCGGCGAGCATGCCGCCGACCGTGGACGGCGGCGGGCATGGCAGTCCGACCTGCACCCCGGAGTACAGGGGGTTGCGGAAGCTGGCGACGGGGGCCGTGAAGGTGGCTTGCAGCGCCGTGACGGTTCCCGCGGTCATGCCTTGGCGTCCTCGAACCAGGCGTCGTGGGCGCCGTCTTCGATCTCCTTAGCCAGGCCGTTGAGGATGGTGCGCGGGTGGTCGATCACCACGGTGCCGTCCTCGATCAGGTTGGCGAGGTCGCGGCGGGCGCGGTCGCGCTGGTCGCCGAGGAATCCGGGCGCCCACCCGATCCGCACGCCTCCGTCGAGTTCGTCGCGCCAGGCGGCGATCTCCTCGGCCAGGGTGTCCGCAGAGAAGACGGGCTTGCCGTCCTGGTTGGCCAGGACCCGGGTGAAGGGGTTGACGCCGCCCTTGACCGGTGCCAGGAGGATGAAGGCCGGGGTGCGGTCACCGTAATGCGAGGCGGGCTTGGCCCCGCCGCGCAGCGTCGCGAGCGCGCGCAGCACCAGCGCGGCCCGGCGGCGCCGCTCCGCGATGCCCAGGACCAGGGCCGATACTCCGCGGAAGGTGGCCGTGGCGGCGCCCGCGGCGGCGGCTTCCTCGGCGGCCTGCGGGTGCAGGGCGATACGGATGCCCTGTCCGTCGGTCTCGAAGGTGCCGATGCGGGGCAGATCGAGGTTGAGGTCACCGGCGCAGACGGCAGTGTAGAACTCGTGCTCGTGGATGACGGGACTGTCGTCGGCGGCGAATCCGCGGGTCATGGTGCCGAAGTCGGAAGCGGGCCGCTGGGGGGTGACACTGACGAACGTGCCGGTCGCTAGGACGGTGTCCCGCTGGCAGGAGCTGTCCGATCCCTTGACGGCGACCATATAACCGAACAGGTCGTCGTCGGCGTACAGGTCGGGGCGGCCCTTGGTGTAGGCCTGCTGCTTCTTGCCCTTACCCTCCCGCAGGACGGGGGAGACGGGCTCGTCGGCGGGGAAGCTGTTGCGCAGCCAGCGGCGTACGGCCTGGGGCGAGATGTAGGGGTAGGTGTCCCGGCCGACCTGCATCCTCTTGACGACGCCGACGTTGTCCTGGCCGCGGCCGTTATTGGGCGCGCCGGCCTGGATGTCTAGCGCGAGCTTTCCGGCAAGGTGCGTCACAGGGTGATTCCTTCCTCGAGGGCGTCGGTGTCGGCAGGGTCGATGGCGTCGGGATCGAAGTCCTCGACGATGCTCTTGGCGTCTTTCGGCTGCCAGCCGCGGCGGTGCAGCTCAGCCAGCACGGACGTCAACAGGTACTGCCGGAAGAACCAGGCATTGCCGTCCTGGCTGGGGGAGAACAAGAGCTCGAACCCGCGCTCGGTGATCAGCGGTGCGCCGTCCTCCGGCCGCGTCAGGACCCATTCGACACCGTGGCGCTGCAGCCAGCTGCGCAGATCCGCGCCGCGGCCGGCGCGGAACAGGGCGTGGAAGCCGGTCAGCTTGCCCCCGGTGTCATCGCTCTTGAACAGGGCGGCGATCCGCTGGGCGGTCCCACGGATCTCCGTCAGGTCCTTTTCTTCCATATGCATCACCTCGTGCAGGTAGGAGCCGGTCAGTTCGGCAACGGCCGGGGACTCGGGTGCCGGCAGGCCACAGGCCTCGGTACGGGCGACCAGGTGGGATGCGAGGACACCAGGCAGGCTGTCGGACCGGTGGAACACCCGCCAGGCCAGGTTCTGCGCGCCGCTGCCCTTGTCGGTGCGGCAAGCACGCAGCAGGCACGCGAACCCGGTACGCCGGGCGGGCAGCCGCGTCGTGGTGCGCAGCCACTCGGCGAGCGGCTGATCTACGGCATGCGACGTGAGGACTTGGTCCTGGTTGTTGTTGGTGAACACCAGCAACTCCACTCCGGCCGCGACGCGGTGTTCATAGCCGCGCAGCGCCGCCAGCGCGGCCACCTCCGGTTGCGGACTGGACGGCTTCGCTCCGGCCGTGATCAGCAACCCGTTGCGCTGCACCTGCCGGCGAGTTGCGTGTGCCGCCAAACGCTCATCCCAGGTGTGCACAACCGTGCTCGGGCCACCGGACAGCTGACTGCCGAACGGAATCGCGTGGAAGGAACAGACGCAGGGCCAGCACAGGGCAACACCCGAGTGCCCGCGGGGAGTGCTGTTGCGATAGGCGATCGACTCGGCGAGAACGACATCGCTCTTCCCGTAGAACCCGACCGCCGCAGCACCACATAGAACGCACCCGGCCTCGGGCCAGCACTCCGGCGCGGGAATGGTGCGCCAGGCTCGGACCGCCGCGCTGACCTCCGCATCGGAGAGCTTCTTGTTCCGCGGGTGATTCATCTTGCTGTTCGGCCACAGGCTGTACGAACACTTCAGCAGGAACCCGGCCTCGGCCTTGGTGTCCCGCACGAGCGCGGCCTGCACCGCAGCCTCGGTGACCTTCTCGGTGGCCGCTGCAAACAAAGGGCCCGCAACCATGTCCGGATGCCCCGCTCCGGCGAACGCCGCGAGAGCGAAGGCCCCGACCCTCTGCAAGGGGTGAGGGGTCAGTCTCAGCGAGGTCTGCTCGACGGGAAACTCGCTCATGCCGTCACCCAGCCGAACCCGGCCCCGGTCTGCTGGCCCAGCCCCGCAGACCACAGCGCGGACAGCCCGTCGGCACTGCCGCTGAGCTCCACCTCAACCGGCGCACCCGTCCGCTGCCCCGAGCGCCCCTGGCCGGTCACCCGGAACGAACGGCGCACACCCACCCACGTGATCCCCTCAACCGTGATATCCGAGGCGTGGCCGAAGGTCTCGGCCCGACGGTTGAGATTGCGTTCGAGGGCCACCGGATACGCCGCGTCCTCGGGAAGCAGCGCCCGCACGGGGGTTTGCTCGCCGCCGGGTTCGGGCGCCCGGTAGTCGGAAAGGTGCAGCGGGTTGGTTGTGCGCAACCGGGCCCGGCCAGCGGTGAAGTGGGGCGGTTGCAGAACGGTGATGCTGCCGACCTGCAGGGCGACCCCGCCCCAGTCCAACAACGAGCGGGCAGGGTCCATGAAATCCAGGGCCAGGGCCTGTATGAATTCGGGCAGCGGACTACCGATCTCCAGGTAGCCGGCCCCGCCCGCCGCATACTTCCCGCGAACGCGGCGCGCGTTCGGGAACATGGGCGCGCTGTACCCGAAGGGAGCCATCCCATACGGACCCCATCCGTTCTCATGGATCTTCTCGGCGAGATCGGGCGCAGTCCGGCGCAGCGCGTCATATACGATGCCCCGCCCGGGAGCAAGGATGTTCTCCCATGGGATCTCCCGAGCCCGTGTGCTGATCTCCAAACGAAGGCGCACGATCCCCCTCTCCCTCTCCCCACCCAGGGCAAATGAGTCCACGTCAGGAAACGCCAAAAACGCCCCAGAACGGGGGTGTTGGCCTACCGAGGAGCAACGTACACGGGGGGACTGACAACGACCGCCGAGCTGGAAATAGCCGCGCATTGCGGCCAACATCCGGTGCTACGGTTCCACAGGTCGTCATCAACCCAGACGGGTTCGCAACACCGTGCCTAGGTGCACACGCCACGCCGCCTGGCTGGTTGTCATCAGCCCAAAGGGTTCGCAACATCACGATGAATTCCGCCGGGGTTGCGAGGGCGACAGTCGTCATCAGCTCAAAAGGGTTCGCAACGCGGTGACCAGGTACATCCCGACGGCCTTCTGCGGCGCGTCGTCATCGGCCCAGAAGGGTTCACAACAAGACGATCTCGGCGAGTTTGGCGCGTGCGGCCGTGGCCATCATCAGTCCCGGAAGGGTTCGCAACGTGATGGTGGAGCCGCAGTCGGGGCTGTCCCACCACGTCGTCATGAGCTCAACAGGGTTCTCAACTACCCGATGGCGGCCACCTCAATGAGGGCGGTGGGGTCGTAGAGGTCGGTCGTCATCGGCCCAGAAGGGTTCAGGAACACGTCCTCGAAGAACACCACCGCCGTCGCGTACAGCTCTCGGTATGGCCAGGAAGGGTTCGCAACGCGAGCAGCCACTTCGACTCGAACACTTCCGCCAACGTCGTCGTCAGCCCAGAAGGGTTCGCAACATCATCGGGAAGGGGACGCGCGCCGAGTCCATCGGGGTCGTCATCAGCCCATAAGGGTTAGCAACACGATCTACCACGCCCACGAGCACCAGCTGTACCGCGTCGTCATCACCTCAGAAAGGTTCGCAACATGGTCTGGATCGCGGCTTCGCGCACGTAGATGCCGGTCGTCATCAGCTCAGAAGGGGTCACAACATGTCCTCGAAGAACACCACGGCCGGCGCGTACAGCTGTCGTCATCAGCCCCAGAAGGGTTCACAACTGCGAGAGGACCGCGGACACGGACAGCTCGCCCGCGTCGTCACCAGCCCGAAAGGGTTCGCAACTCGAGGTCGCCGACTCACTCGAAGGGGATCCCCACCTCCCCGGTCGTCATCAGCCCAGAAGGGTTCGCAACTGTTTGGTGAGCGGGATGAGATCGGCGTCGGTGTCGGTCCTCATCAGCCCAGAAGGGTTCGCAACATCGTCTCCAACCAGCTCTCCCCGGGCACCGCAGGCGTCGTCATTAGCCTAGAAAGGTTCGCAACAGCGCTCGCTGGAGTATGAGGACGTGGCTAGTGTCATCGTCATCAGCCCGAAGGGGTTCGCAACGTCTCCCAGTACGGCGGGGCGCAGTACATGTGCTGCACCGAGGTCGTCATCAGCCCAGAAGGGTTCGCAACCCGCTCACCTCAACCCACCCGGCACCCAGGTCGGTGGTCGTCATCAGCCCGGAAGGGTTCGCAACGTGTAGCGCTCCACGTCGAGCCAGTGGCAGAAGCCCGCCGCGACCAGCCCAGAAGGGTTCGCAACACCATCAACGGGGCCGCGGACACTGCGGCGGAGAGCGGCCGTCATCAGCCCAACAGGGTTCACAAGGAGGGAGATTTAGTCAACGGGTGTAGTCACCCGTACTCGTCTACCAGCGCATGCCGAGTTGGCTGAGGTCGGCGCGGCGCTCCGTACTCAGTTTCCCGGCACGCCTGCGGGTGTTGCTGATGAACGAGCCCAGCCCAACCGGTGTGCCGTCGACGTCTTCTACATGCTTCCTCGGGACTGTGAGGTGGCCTTCGCGGGCGTGGAACTGCCGGGCGGCCGCGATGTTGAGCGCCCACTTGTCGTCCTGGGTCCGCTTCACCGGCCGCTCTTCCGGCGCGGCGGGCTCGAGTCCGAGGGTGCTCTCCAGGAGCCATTGCTGGGCGGGCAGGAGATCGTCCCAGTCCAGTCGCGGCGCGTGCACCCATGCTCCGAGGTCTTCGCCCTGGACGATGACCTCGCCCGCGGCCGCCGGTAGCGGGCCTCCGGCCGCCACGCGGGCGAGGCGGAAGCGGCGTTGCCAGGCGATGTCCCATCCAAGCGGGCACCATCCGGGGTCGATGGCTTCGAGAGCCTCCATGCGGCTGGGCGCAAGTTCCCCGGTGCTGGACACGCGCTCGCCCGCCGCGCGCCGTTCCGCGTTCTGCAGCGTCCGCCGCGCCGCGGCCCGCATATTCTTCGCCCAGATGCCGATAGGGAACCCGCCCTCGCCGACCGCGTTGGCCGGCGGGAGCAGCATCCCGTCGTGCGCGGCCGCCCACGCCCTGGCCGCCGCGAGGCCTTCCTCGAAGGCGACGTCATGGTGGGACCACACCATGCCCAGTGCCTCGAGCTGCTGCACGCGCGCAGCCTCCAGCATCGCGCTGTTGTAGTACTTGCGCTGGTCGGCCAGCCACACCCCCAGCGGAAACGCCCCGGCCCGGTCTTGAGGGGTGACGTAGTCGTAGGGGACCCGCAGTTGGTCGCTGCCCGTCTCACGCAGCCACCTACTGGCGGCGGCGATGCCGCGCCGCCTGTAGGTGTTCTCCGGGTCGATCACCCGCAACTGCACGAACTGGGCCAGCAGCGCCGCATCCCGCGGCTCCGAGAACCGAAGCAGCCCGGCAGCCGACTGACTGACCCACGCCTCCCCAGCATCCTCGTCCGCGCGCGCCTGCTCCTGCTCCTCGCCGCCGACGGTTTCCGCCTCGCCTCCGGGACGCTGGGACCGGCCGCTGCGGACGCGAGGGTCGGCAAGCGCCTCGATCGTCTCGGCATCGTGCGCCCTGAGCCCTCCGAGGATCTTCGCGAGGGTGCTGTAGGCATTCGAGGTCAGAATTTCGCCTGTGCCTTCGCCAGGTCCGAGGAATACCGGAACGACCAAAGACGCGATTTTCCCTCCCCCGGGCTTCATACGCAGCGCCCTGCCGACCATTTGTGGCGTTAACGGTCTGAACTGGCCCCACTTTTCCGGCTTGGGTTCTATAGGTCGTTGCAACACCAGTCCTGAGGGATGTTGCGATGACCAAGCCGCGTCGGAAAAGTGGGGCCAGTTCAGACCGTTAACGCCATTCCACCGCGTTGAGTGGATCGCGCATCTGCCCGCAGAATCGCTGGGCGGGCTGCTCGCTCACCCACAATGGGCTCACGGCCGGGCCGTCCTGGCCGGTGTCTTCGGACTGCCGGGCACCCTCGTCCTGCCCGACACCAGCCAGCAGATCCTCGTCGCCCCAAATCCCGAACGCACGCGCAACGACGAGGAAGGCCCTTGGAACATCCAGCCCGCACACATCCTGACCGGAGCGCACGAGCCAGACCTTGACACCCTCGAAGCCGCCGACCAGATCCAGCGGCCTGCCGCTCCCGACGACGAACTCGACCTGTACCCAAGCCTGTTCGAGGACCCGGTGGAGCGCGACCTGTTCCTGCGCGGCACTCTCGGCGTGCGTCCCGTTGCGGCCGCGGACCTGCCATGGCCACACGCACTGGTCCTGTGCGGCCCACTCAGCCTGTTGGAAGCAACTCGCCGCCGCCTACCCCAAGGGTGAGCGCGCCATCCATGTTGCCCACGCCGAGCTCTTCGCGCGCTTGCGGGACCGTGACTTTGCCGCCTGCCCGTATCACCAGGCCAACTGGCAAGCGATCGCGCAGACCGCGCTTGAGTTCGCCGCCGCCCAGGCCACAGGCAATGAGGCAACAGCCGAGAGGAAGACCGTCAGTGGGCACGCGACCTTCTCCACGACCACATCGCCTGGAGCGAGGGGAACACGGCCCTGACCAACGGCCAGCACCGTCTGTGTGCGATGCGCGCGGCTGGCGTCACCCGCGTCCCCGTCTACGGCCGCTACCTGCCTGAAAAGCCGACCGGCGCAGGTTGCGATGCGAAGCAACACGCACGAGCGACGGTGGAGCTGTACTGGGCAGATCGCCTGCCGCCGCGGTGGCGCTCGACGCGCTTCGCCTCCTGGATTGCCCGCCATCCCTTCCTATATCTGGTGCTGTCCAGAAAGGCCTCGCGCGCCTGAGTCCTGTCCGCGGCGTGACGGGCCTCGCACGGCGCGATCTGACGCACGGTCATTTCTCAGACCAACTCGTCGGGGAGGGCGGCCTATTGGCGCAGCGTGGATGTGTTCAACCGGTTACGGACTGCATCTGGAGTGTGCTAAGTCTGGGATCTTCGAATTCACCGGCGGGACCGAGGCGGGGGCTGCGTGGCGGAGTCTGGAATGCGGCGCGCGTCGCGCGTGCAGGACGCGGTGCGGCTGCTGTTTGTGCTCGACAGGTGCGGCGCACAGTGCGGGCCGGATACGAACGGGCGGGTGCCGCAGGGCTCGGTGGCGGTGGTGCAGGGTCAAAAACGCCTGCAGGCGCTGGATTTCTGGTTGCGGAACCCGGACTATCTCGCGGACGAGTTGCTCAATCAGGTCGAGAACGGTACAGCGCCGGATGCCGACTGGTCGCTCACGAAGGCGCGGGCTTTGCTGGAGGGCGATGAGCCGGACATCTCCCGGTACCCGATGCTGCGCTGGCGCTTCGGCGCCTGGGAGGCGCTCGACGACGCCCTGGCACTCCTGTTCTCCCACGGCCTAACCGCGGTAGAGGCCGTCGGGGAACCGCCGGCCAAGGTGGAGCGCTGGGACTACTACCTCCTGGCCGCTGGCCGCGATCTGGCCGCCGAGCTGCGCGCCGACGCACCGGACCTCGCCTGGTACGACGAGCGGGCCGCGATCGTCCTGGCAGTGGCGGGACAGCGCAGCGGCACCCAGCTCAAGGAACTGCAGTACCAGCAGGCCGAGTACGAGCGCACGGTGTGGAAGGCCAGCATCAGCGGCATCACCGAGCGGGTACGTGAGCGGCTGGAGCGCATCAGCGGGCAGAGGACGGGGAGCGACGCATGAGTGACTTCGTTCAGGCAGTGGCCCGCCGGGTCGGCGCCGAAGGGGAACAGGCCGGGGAGGTTCTCGCACGGCACGGTGTGCGGGAGAGCAGTATCCTGCCGCGCCCCCACCGGTTGCTGGTCAAGCGCATCGCCTTCACCGGAGAGAAAGCCGGCAAGTCGACCGGGCCGGTCGACTTCTCCTGGGACCTCGATGCCGGCCTGTGGTGCGTGACGGCGGACAACCTGCGCGGCAAGAGCAGCATCCTGGAGATCATCTGGTGGTGCCTACGCGGCTCCAACGACCTACAAGCAGACGTACGGCACTGGATCCACCACGTGCACCTGAACGCACAGATCGACGATGAGCCGTTCACCGTGAACGTCGACACCACCGGCGACCAGCTCGCTGGCAGCCTCACCATCGGGGCCCAGGAGTACGTCACACCGTTCGCCGGGGAGGCTGAATTCGCCTCCGTGATGGGCGCCTTCATGATGGACCGGCTGGGCCTGGAGTTTCTGCGCGGCTGGCGCAAAGACAGGACCGCCTCCGCCGCCGGCGACGAACAAGACGCTGACGGCCAGGTGATCGTCACGTCCTGGCCCGCCTTCAGCCACGCTCTCCTGGCCCGCAACCGCGAGGGCGACGCGCTACTGGGAGAGACCGCCCAAGGCGGAACCATGATCAGCCTGCTCCAGATGTTCGTGGGCCTGCCCTGGACGACCACACGCCGCGACGCCAAAGCAGCACTGGACCTGCTCCAGCAGTCGGTGAAAGGGCAGCGTCGACGCGCCCAGCAAGACCTCCAAGCCCGCGGCACCTCCCTACAACAACTCGAAGACCAGCTCGCACGAGCTCGGGAAGCCGCCGCCCAGACCGACGCGGCCCCCAGCCTGGAAGCCGCCGCCGCAGCCATCGAACAAGCCGGTGCCCACCTGGCTGAGCTGACGGCCCGGCACACCGACCTGGTGCAGCAGATGCAGCAGACGCGGCAGGCCGAGGACGAACTCCACGAGACGCTCGTCCTGGACCAGGCCCGCCTCAGAGACCTTCGCGAGACGGCAGTGGCACAGCGCTTCTTCGGAGCCCTCAAGCCCACCTGCTGCCCCCGTTGCTCGACCGCACTCGACCAGATCCCCCACTCGGGCCTCGACGAACACCACTGCCGAATATGTGGATCCGCCCCCACCGAGGCACCCGTGGACACGGCCGCGACCGACGACCTCGCCGCCTCCGTCGACACCCTCGGCCAAGCCCACCAGCAGGCCAAGAAGGCGGCCCGGCAGGCCGCCAACGCCGTCACAGTCTCCGAAGCCGCCATGACCCAGGCCCATACCGCGCTCACCGCGGCGCAAGCCGCCATGCCCCGCGAGTCCGCCCTGCGCGCCCACCTGGAGGTCGCCCGTCTCGAAGGCGCCCTCACCGAACGTCAAGCAGCCGAACGCCATGCTCAGCAGCCCCAGACGCAGTCGATGGAAGAGGCCGTCCTAGACGCGGCACACAAGGAAGCCAACAAGCGTGCGACTGCCGCCTCGGAGGCGCTTCTGGGCAAAGTGAGCACCGAGATCTGCCGCTTGGCGATCCGCCTGGGCATGACCGAACTCCAAGCCGTCAAGCTGCAGGGCAACGGAACCTTGAGCGTCACCAAAGGTGACAGCAAGACCACCTTCACCGCTGTCACCCCAGGCGAACACGTGCGGCTGCGGATTGCCACGCTCCTCGCCCTCCTGCGTGTGGGGAAGGAAACCGGCGTGGGCCGTCACCCCGGCCTGCTGCTCCTCGACTCCGCCGGCGCCCAGGAGACCGTCGACGTCGACCTGGCCGAAGTCCTCAGTGAGCTCAAGGTCATCTGTGCAGAAACACCGGACCTGCAGCTCATCACCGCCACCGCCAAACGCGATGTCGCCACCACGATCATCTCCGCCGACAACCTCAAGGCCGCAGGTCCACGCGACTACATCTGGTAGACCGGCCAGTAACCTAGCTGTCCGCTCGCCACCCCACCCGCACTCGAGAAAGGCCACCCACCGTGACCCCACTCGAGACCCTCCTCGCCCAAGACGGAGATCCCCCTACCGTCGCTGAGCTCGGCGGCGAAGACACCCTCTGGCAGCACATGGACGACCTTGCCGCCTCCCGACTGTGGTTCCGCGCCGCCGAGACCCTCCTTGCGGAATGGGACACCCTCAATCACCCCGACCACGCGGCCACCTTCATCACCCGCGCCTTGACCACAACCACCAGCCCAGCAGCCGCCGACGACATCCTCGACCAGATCGTCGAGCACCCCGGCTACCTCCAACACGCCGCTGGCCCCCTCAACAACATCGCGCTGGAGCGCAGCCGCAACCACAGCGCACCCCTCGACGCCGAACTGGCCGGCATCTTCCTCGAAGCGGCCCTCCGCCTCGCCCTGCCCGGCACCACAAGCCGCTACGGGCTCTTCGATCGCCTCGTCGATCCCACCGCCGCCACCGCGCCCCCTGCCTTCGCCCGCCGCACCGTCCGGGCCCTCGGCACCGCCTACGAACACTGGCGCGAGCACGATCTCCTCACCGCGCTACAACGCTTCACCAACACCGCCGTACATGGCGACGCCGCCTACGAGCTCGCCATGTGCCACCTCGCCGACGCCGCCAACGCCCCTGACCGCCCCACCCTCCTGCAGGCATTCACCACCGCGCGCAGCCTCCTACAACAGGCCGTCCACGCCGACGAGGACCGGCCCGACGCCATCGCCTACCTCGCCGCCATCGACGCAGTCCTCGCCTTCGACACCGGCCACACCCCCGCTCTCACCACCGCCACCCAGCAGCTACGCCGCTCGCTAACTGAGCACGCCATGTGGCTGACCGGCACCCGCACCCACTGGCGGGCCGGCCGTTACGACACTGAGGCC
The DNA here is from genome assembly GCF_036347135.1 of Streptomyces sp. NBC_00775. Classification (NCBI taxonomy): domain Bacteria; kingdom Bacillati; phylum Actinomycetota; class Actinomycetes; order Kitasatosporales; family Streptomycetaceae; genus Streptomyces; species Streptomyces sp. NBC_00775. Next base: position 3,074 of record NZ_CP108938.1, on the reverse strand, counting down.
GCCTGGTACACCCTCAGCGCCGACCTCGAACACGCTGATGCTCACCTCGACAAGCCCCTCACCACGTGGCCGAACCAGACCATCCAGCACATCCTGGCCGCCTACACCGCCCACCGAAGCGTCCGCCTACAGCCCGCCGACGCCGTCCCAGGCCTGAAAGTCCTGGTCGCCCCACGCATTGAGGACGCCTTCGCCCACCGCGAAGGGCTCCTCCTTCACCTGCGTGGCCTTCTCGCCGACGCACCCCCGGACTGGGACGCGCACGCCGCCCAGAAACTCCTCCAGGCCGTCGACGAACGCCTGCAGACCGGGAACACGACGGCGCCGCCAGGGGGCCTGGGAAAAGCCCCACAGGCGGCCTACCCCCAACTGGCGGCCGTCCTCGGTAACCATCTACTCGCCGGCCTGCCCACGCAGATGCTCGACGCCCTTCAAGCTGGCCTGACCGATGACGAAGCAACCCTGGCCGCCCGCCTCCCGGCAGCCCAGCAGGAGATCTTCTACGACATCCTCGCCGTCCTCGACGACTGCCCCGACTTCCGGCAACCGGTGATCCGGCAGGGCTTCGTACGACTGATCACCCAGACCATCCGCTTCCTGCACAACCGGACCAACCGCGCCCGCGCCCACCACACGCCCCGCTTCGCCTACCTCTTCGCTCCCGAACCAGACAAGAAGCTCCCCCTGGAGAACACCATCCAGGAAGACCTCCAGGACTATCTGGACGGCAACCTGGAAGACGTCGACATCGAACTGGCCGACCGCAGCGGCGGCCGGGCCGACATCGAAGTCCGCTTCCCAGGCTTCACCATCATCATCGAGTGCAAGCGGACCGAAGGCAGAACCACCCGCAAGGGACTACGGCGCTACCTGGGCCAAACCATCGCCTACCAGGCCGGCGGAATCGCACTCGGCATGCTCGTCGTCCTCGACCTCACCCTCAAGAAGGACTGGATCCCGAATATCCGGGACAACATGTGGGCCGAGCACATCCCGGCTCCAGCCCCTGACCAGCGAGACCGATGGGCCGTCGTCGTCCGTGTACCGGGAAACAGAACGTCCCCGTACGACATGGCCACCCCCGCCATGCCACTGCTGTGAGCACTGGTCCTGCGCAGATCTACTGGGATGGATGAGCATGCAGCCTTGCCCTCGCGGCGCAAATGAATAGTGAAAGGGCTTACAACGGCTATAGCCGTTGTAAGCAGCAAAGGCGTCTCATGGACGCAACTGCACTGGCGAGGGTGCCGGGGAGGGCGGCCGGATGAAGTGGCTGGTCCTATCAACAGTCCGATGGCCGCCCCGCGGCTCAGAAGGCCGTTGAGTGTCGGACTGACGGTGCGGAACAGTGGTGGTCCCCTCGATGACGGCGACCTCTCTGGGATGCGCGGGCGCCACGGCGGCCCACACCGTTGCGAACAGCAGGATGAACCCAGCGATGCCGATTGTCACAGTAGCGAGCTCGTAGAGGCGGAACGGCTTCTGTGGTGCTCCATTCTCCGGATTTGCGACCCGACCACGTTCGCATTGGGTAATGAACCATTGCACAGAGAGTCGGGCGAGGCCCAAGAGGGTAGCCGCGGCGATCACGGCGGTGACAAAGGCCACCCGAAGCCACGCGGTGCTCTCCGCGAACGAATCTCGGGCCAGTTCTCCGAAGAGAATCAGCCCAGCGAGCGCGCCCCCGAAGAAGATAATGAGTTCGACCAGCCTCTGACACTCTCGCTTCCCTTTAGGGCCCGGAACTCGCCAATGGCGCCAGATGCGCTTTAACCAACAGGGCTGGTTGGGAGGGCGATTGACGGGTTGTTCGACGGCGGGAGGCCGATGTCCTTCAGCTTGCTCGTGTCTCGCCCCTGCCTGCAAGGCATCCACTCTGGCCGTGGTCTCGGAGAACAGCCGGCCAGCCTGCACGACAGTGTCGGCCAAAATTCGCCAAACTTGCCGGTCGGCGTCCTCGCGCGCCACCTCGGGCTGAGCCTGGCTGGGCGTCCGCCTTCGTGTTGCAGGGTGTAGGCGACGGGGACGCACACGTACTTTCGGCAACCGGCCAGCTGATCTTCGCGGATTCATTGGGCGACCGATCAGTAATGCCAGCCACTGTTGAAGAATCCCTTGAAGAAGGTCAGGCTCTCTGCAACTTCCTTCTGATCCAAAGCAGCCCCATCATCGAAGGTGAACCGACATGCGGCCGCCATAACGACGTTGGCAATGAAGAGATCTACTGCCCGGTCTGGGGGCGGCGATCCCTCTGGAAAGCTCTCGCGGATCACACCCATCGCCACCTCGACGGCCGACGCGACCCTATCGGGTGGTGTATCGAGCCCATACTCATCAAGGTAGGACATCCCACGGCGGTAACCGCTGGCAACGGCTGGCCACTCAACGAAACGATCGAAGTCACTGAAGCCATTTGGCATGCTCCCGCCCTCTCTCCCGCGCACCACTAAGTCCACGCAATGGAAACACTAATCTGGATCACTTCCCCCACACCTAATATGACGCGCCGTTGGACAGCCCCCACGCCGGAGCCTTCGCCGTGCCATCACTCGAGCAGGCTGACGTCTGCTCCGTTCGGTGCGGTCGCGCGCCAGGGCTCTCGCCCGGATGCGGGCTCTCTCACCAGTATCCGGCTCCGGTGCGTGGGGGTGGTGGGTGCGCTCCCGGCCTGCTGGTGCGGGCTGGAACTGCCGGGCGGTGGGTTGTCCACGCTCGTCGCAACCTGTGGCCACAGGTTGCCGGAGAGACCCGGCGGGCGTAATCTCGTCCACGCGTAATTAAATTGAAAATGGGCAGAATTGAGGAATGGTCAAATTCCGTTTCTCGGAAGGGAATTCAAGCAGCCTGATTCAGGAGAGGAGACGTTCGGAATGAGTATATCCCGTAAGGTTATTGACCGATCGTCAGAGAAAGTCGGACACTACGCCTTAGTGCGCTTTCAGGAATTCGCGGAGCGAATTCCTTGGGCCGAATCGCGGAGCGATTCGAGCCGTCGTCACGGAGTGACGACATATCAACTCCCTTGCGAAGCAAGGGAGTTGGCCCGCCGCGTAGCGGCGGCGCGTCGTGTCTGC